>CAVWBH010000009.1:0-1379734 GCA_963753195.1 uncultured Actinomycetes bacterium | reverse complement strand
CACAGGCTTCCTCGAGCTCGGCGGCGAGGTTGCGGGCGAGCTGGGTGGCCCACTCGCTAGCGGGGTGTGCCGTGATCCCGAGAAGATGCACCCGCCGGGTCCTGATCTCGATGACGAACGCGATGTACAGGCGCTGGAGCGTGATCGCGCAGTCAACGTAGAAGAAATCCGTGCCAGCAACGTGGCGGCGTGGGGGCGCAGGAAGGCCCGCCAGGACTCGTCGCGGTGCGCTGGCGGCGGGACGCGGTGAGCGCGCAGGATCTTGCGGATGGTGGAGGCCGCGACCCGGTGCCCGAGGCGGCGCAGCTCTCCCTGGATGCGTACCACTCCCCCGCGCCGGTTCTCCCGCGCGAGCCGCAAGATCAGCGCGATGAGCTCGTCTGGGATCGGCGGCCGTCCCGGTGACCTGGGCTGGCGCCACCTTGCCGCGGCCATGCGGCGGTGCCAGCGCAGCAGCGTGCCCGGGTCACGATCCGCCGTGCGCGTAGCGCTTTCGGCAGGACCCGGGCGAGCGCGGCCAGCACGGCCCGGTCACTCCACGACAGGCGCGGTAGGGGAGTCGCCCGGCGCAGCACCGCGACCTCATGCCGGAGCACAAGGATCTCCGCGTCCTTGGACGAGGAGGACCGTGCCAGTAGCGCAAGCCAAGGCACCACGGTCACCAGCAGTCGGTAGGCCAGCCTCACGCACACGAACGCCGATCATGACGGCATCAAAGTCTCCAGGTCAAGCCCGTAACCGAGTTCTCGACCAGCACAGGCGTAGTACTCGTGAGTGAGTCCACCGAGGACCTGTTTCGGGCGGATCCGGTACTCGGCGAGGTTGATCGGTCCGGGTGGCCGGGTGTCGGCTTGGGCGGGGGTGACCTGGCCGAGGGCACGGTGGGGCCGAGCCGCGTTGTAGTGCCGTAGGTATAGCAAGCTGCCCAGGCCGGATCCAGTGATCGAGCCCCACAGGCTCCCTGATCCTGGCCGACACCGCCTCCGGGGCGCGGCGCAGCGTCCACGCTGACGCCCTCTGTTCGTCCTCATCGGCGCGCAGCCCCACGCGCAATGGCTCGGCGACCACGTCACACGCGACCGGCGAGGATTCATCCTCACCGGCCCGGACCTGCCCTCCGCCACCCGCTGGCCCCGGCCGCCCGCCGCTGCCGCCGGAGACCAGCCTGCCGGGGTGTTCGCCGCCGGCGACGTCCGCCGCGGATCGGTCAACCGGGTCGCCTCCGCAGTCGGCGACGGAGCAGCCACGATCCCCCTGGCACACCGCTACCTGGCCCGGCCACCAGCCCGGCGCAGGCGGTAACCACCCCGCCGGCCAGCACACCGGAGACCGGAGCCCAGGCCGCGGCCTGACGCCGAAGCCCAGCGCGATCCTTCTGCTACCGGCTAGCTCTGGGGGGCCGCTCCACTGTTGAGATTCCGCCACAACTCGGCCAATAGCTCGACTAGAAGGTCCGCTTGCTCCTCTCTATGCAGAGGTATGGTGATCTCTGCCTCCAGGGCACCGTCACCGACATCGTAGATTTTGATTTGGCCGGGAATGCCATCTTCCCCGAGCAACTCTCGTGTCTCTATCAGCCTCCACGCCATCGTAATTGCCTCCTTTATGCGGCTTGCCGCCTAGCGGCAATTTGCGCTCAATGCTGCGCTATCGAGGTACCCTCCCGCGTAGGACCGCTAACGGGTAACACCAACGAAGTCACAGCGTGGACTGCAGCGCCGTGCAGGACCAAGTCTGGCTCCTGGCCAGTGGGCTTAGCCAGCGCGCCGACTGTGGGTGCCGACAACCTATGCCACCAGGCGATATTCATGGATCACGCCACCAGCGCGGTCTCCCCGCTGGACCCGGAACTGGTCCAGGCTGGTGATGCCGCCGGGCAGCGGGCGGAGCGGCGCGGCCTGCTTCAAGGCCCGGTGCGGCCGGTGGGTGTTGTAGAAATCCTCGTACTCCCGCAACACGATCATCAGGTGCCGCTGGTTCCAGACCAGCGTCCGGTCCAGCAGCTCCCGCCGGCAGCTGCCTATCCAGCGTTCCGTGACCGAGTTCATCCGCGGCGCCTGGACCGCGGATCGGATGACCCTGGCGCCCCCGGCCTGGAGAACGGCGTCGACCGTGGCGGTGAAGCTGGCGTCCCGGTCATGGAGCACGAACTTCACCCTCGTGCCGGCATCCTCCAGGTCCATGAGCAGGTTCCGGGCCTGCTGGACCGCCCACGCCTGGACCGGGTGCTCCGTGGCGCCAAGGATCCGGACGCGGCGGGTGCCGTGCTCGATCGCAGCCAGGACGTAGACCTTGGTCCCGTTGAGCAAGTCAGCGGTGAAGAAGTCCAGCGCCAGGATCCCCTGCGCCTGGGACCGCAGGAACTCCGGCCAGCCGGGCCCATCTCGGCGCGGTGCCGGGTTGATCCCGGCGCTCTTGAGGATCTGCCAGACCGTGGACGGTGCCACGGTCATGCCGAGCCCGGCGAGCTCGCCGTGGACACGCCGGTATCCCCACGACTCGTTCTCCCGGGCCAGCCGCAGCACCACCGACCGCACCTTGCGATGAGTCGCCGGGCGCCCGGAGCGGCCCGGCGCGACAGCCTCCCCCATCGGCGGCGGACGATGTCGTGCTGCCAGCGCACGATCGTGCCGGGAGCGACGATCAGCCGCATCGCCGCCCGGCGCTCCGCCGGCACCGTCCCCGCGGGCAGCGCCAGCCATGCCCGGTCCGGCCACGTCAGCCGCCAATGAGCGCGCGGCCGCTCGCGCTCAGCCACAGCGAGCTGATGGCGCAGCAGAAGGATCTCGGCGTCCTTCCACCACCACTCTCGCCTCGACAACCCCAGCAGCGACACGACACGGGCGACAATCAAGAAGGTCAGCCTCAACCCCACAAGCCGGAGATCATCCCACGCCCTGGCCGGCAGCGCAGGACCGAGCAGCCAGGGGTCAGCGGAGCATCCGGCCAGGTGGCACAGGTTTTCGGCACCCACAGGTATACGAGCCTGACGGCGAGGGCCAGGCCAGAGGCCGGGCCCGAAAACGCGCGGCGGACCTCCATCGCGCCTCAGCGCGGTCAGCCGGACAACGATGTTCAGGCTCTGGTACTCACTGGGCCTCAGGTATAGAACCGTAGTGGGTAGCGTCTTGACGAGCGCGGAAGCCCGATTGACGACGATCAGGAGCGTGCACATGGCGGGATACAGCGACATCCTCGTCGAGGAGGACGAGCCGGTCGCCCTGGTGACACTCAACCGCCCCGGCAAGCTGAACTCCATGGGCGGGAGCATGACCAAGGACTTGGCGCACTACCTGGGCACGCTCAACTCCGGGGAGTACCGGATCCGGGCCGTGGTGCTGACCGGCGCGGGCCGGGCCTTCTGCGCCGGCGGCGATGTCACCGCCTTCCCGAACGTCAACGAGGCCAGGCGCGCCGAGCCATGGCGCCGCCCGCCCAAGGACACCACGGTCCTGGCCATGCGCGACTGCGACGTGCCGGTCATCGGTGCGATCAATGGCTACGCCATTGGCGCGGGTTTCGGGCTCGCGCTGGCCACGGATTTCCGGATCTGCTCCGAGGACGTCGTTTTCCAGGCCACGCAGATCAAGCGCGGTATCACCGTAGACGGCGGCTTGCCGTTCCTGCTGCAAGCGGCGGTCGGCACGCAGCGAGCGCTGGAGATCATCGCGACGGTACGGCGCGTCTATGCCGCTGAGGCGCTTGCGCTGGGCCTGGTGCTCGAAGTCGTGCCGCCGGAAAAGCTGGTCGAGCGCGCGCTGGAGATCGCCGGTCAGGTCGCGCAGAACGCACCGCTCGGCATCGCCGCCGCGAAGCGGCTGGTGTACATGGCTCACCAAGATGACCTGTCCCGGGTCGACGAACTGACCAGCATGTTCGTCCGGAAGCTGTTCGACACCGAGGACGGCCACGAAGGCGCCCGGTCCTTCTTCGAGCGCCGCGAGCCCAACTTCAGCGGCCGCTAAGCCGCTGCGGGAAGCCAGGGCTGAGGCAGAAGCCATGGAGAAAGCGAAGGCCGAGCGCGTGGCCAAGATGGAACTGGCCAAGCCGAAGCTAGATATTCGGGCCAGTCGTCACTCTAACGTCGTTCCGCAACGAAGCGCAGGCTCTGCGGATGGCCAACAGCTACCGACTACGGGCTGACCAGCTATGTCTACACGCGACTCGGCATGCGCCCAGCGGATGGTCAGCGCGTGGGATTCGGGCATGACAGACGCCAACGTCGGTGTGATCTCCAACGCCGCATCACCGTTCGGCGACATCAAGCAATCAGGCATCGGTCGCGAGGGTGGGCCCGAAGTCCTGCTGGAGTACCCGGACGTCAAGTACGCCTTGTTCGCGGACCCGACTCTGGCCCTGGGTAGGTGATGTGGTGATGGAACGTCCGTACGAGCTGGACTGGACGCCGGATGGCATGGTGGCGCGGGTCCGGCTGCGGGGCCATGGTGTACTGGCCGCGCCGCTGCTGAACCGGGGCACCGCGTTCACGCCGGACGAGCGGGAGGAACTCGGGCTGACCGGGCTGCTGCCTGATGCGGTATCCACGATGCAAGGGCAGCTGGCCCGGGCGTACGGGCAGTATCTGCGTCAGCCGGATGACCTGTCCAGGAACCTGTACCTGGCGAACCTGCGGGACCGCAACGAGGTTCTGTTCTACCGGCTGCTGACCGAGCACATCGAAGAAATGTTGCCGATCGTGTATACCCCGACGATCGGTACGGCCATCGAGCGGTACAGCTACGAGTTCGGCCGTCCACGCGGGGTCTACCTGTCGGTGGATCACCCCGATCAGGTCGAGACCGCGTTCCGCAACTACGGGCTGGGGCCAGCGGATGTGGATCTGGTCGTGGCCACCGATGCGGAGGGCATCTTGGGCATCGGCGACTGGGGAGCGGGCGGCATCGCGATCGCGGTCGGCAAGCTGGCCGTCTACGTCGCGGCGGCGGGATTGCACCCGGGCCGGGTTATCCCGGTGGTGCTGGACACCGGGACCGACAATCCCGAGCTGCTCGCTCATGACAACTACGTAGGCGCCCGGCACCCGCGGGTCCGCGGCGAGCAGTATGACCAGCTGATTGCGGCCTACGTGGCCACCGCTACCCGAATGTTCCCGTACGCGATGCTGCACTGGGAGGACTTCGGCGCCGCCAACGCCAACCGCATCCTGACCAGGTATGCCGGGTCATGCTGCACCTTCAACGACGACATGCAGGGCACCGCCGCGGTGGTTCTGGCCGCCGCGCTGGGGGCCGTGCGGACGGCGGGTACCCGGCTGCGCGATCAGCGGGTGGTGATCCACGGGGCGGGCACGGCCGGGATCGGGATCGCTGACGTGCTGCGGCAGGTCATGATCGCCGAGGGCCTGCCCGCCGGCGAGGCGGCCAGCCGGTTCTGGGCGCTGGGCAGCAAAGGCCTGCTGACCAGCGATTATGCCGCTACGATGCGGGATTTCCAGGTCCCCTACGCGCGGCAGGCCCACGAGGTGGCCGGTTGGTCTCGTGATGGCGACGGCCGCATCGAGCTGGCTGAGGTGGTGACCCGCACCCACCCGACGATGCTGATCGGGACCTCGACGCAGCCCGGGGTCTTCACCGAGGAAATTGTGACCGAGATGGCCGCACATGCCGAACGGCCGATCATCATGCCGCTATCCAACCCGACCTCGAGGTCCGAGGCCCGGCCCGCCGACCTGATCGCCTGGACCGGCGGGCGAGCGCTGATCGCCACCGGCAGCCCGTTCGACCCGGTGACCTACGACGGCGTACGTCACCAGATCGCCCAGGCCAACAACGCGCTGATATTCCCCGGCCTCGGCTTGGGCGTCACCGTCGCCCGGGCCAGCCGGGTCAGCGACGGCATGCTGGCCGCCGCGGCTGCCGCCCTGGCCGGCCTCACCGACGCCAGCACGCCCGGTGCCGCCGTGCTGCCCTCAGTCGCCAGCCTGCGCGATGTATCGGCCGCGGTCGCGGTCGCCGTCGCCCAGGTCGCGCAGGCCGAGGGGCTGGCCCAGACACAGCTCGACGACCCCGTCAAGCAGGTCGCCCAGGCGATGTGGACACCCGGCTACCCCACGATCGAGGCCCTGTGAAACGACACCGCACCGTCCGGCATATCTCCCGGTCCTGACCAGCGAGAATCTGGCCATCTGCTGAACAGCCGGGCCGTCATCAAGCAGGCCATGGGCAAGCTCGCCGAGCGGCTAGGCATCGACATGACCCAGGCGTTCAGCCTCCTGCGGGACTACGCGTAACCGCAACCTCCGTCTGGCCGACGTGGCCCAGGCCTTTATCGACGGGACAGAAACGCTCACCGGCCCCGCCTCGGCGCCCGCGTCCACCTGGCGCCGGGGCCGCCAGGTGGACGCGGGCCGTACGGCGTAGGCAAGGGGCTCTTCTACTACGTCCCCTCGGATCTTACGCCGGGCAACCCGAGACCCGACCACGGCAAACACGGTGAGGTATTTTCCGAGTCCACAGGGTCGCAATGCGAGGTCGGCGGATCCTGCGGGTCCTGGGCGCGCCATTAGGCGCAGATGCGCTCGTCCAGTCGGGATCAGGCATGCGCCGACGAGGGCCATCTCGGCAACGGCGGGGTGCTCCGCGCCCAGGAGCTCGACATCCTCGGCGTTGACCTTCTCTCCGCCGCGGTCGATGAGGGCATTGACGCGGCCCTCGCTGGGGCCGCGATTTGGTGCGGGCACGCCTTTTAGGGCTCGCAGCACGAGCAACTCGGCGTCCTTGGAGGCCGTTGACAGATGTCGGCTGAGCAGAGCCAGCCAGCCGCAGAGCCGGACGAAGACGAGATAGAGCAGGCGCAGAGACATGGATGATCACGATGCCGCATGGCTGACCCTGGCCATCACTACAGCTCACAGGGCATGCAGACTTCTGGCGCCCCGCAGGCCAGAGCGGGGCCTGATCCTCCTGAGCAGCCCGCCTTCCCGACGATTGCAGCCGAAGGCTCGGTTTGACCGTCGGACACCTAGCCGACCTTGAGCACGACCTTCCCGACGGCCGTGCGGTCCTCTATTGACTGCTGGGCGGCACCGGCCTTTGTCCATGGAAAGACCGTGGTCGGGACTGGCTTGAACACTCCTTGCTCAAAAAGCTCGAGGACCTGCTCGAACTCGGCGCGGGGTAGTTCGGAGAACCCTGCCGAGCCGCTCATGACGACGCTGCCCCGGCCCAAGTCGAAGCCGTGGAAACTGAGCGTGGAGTTGCCACCGCTAAAGCCGAGCGTCAGGATGCGGCCGTTGGGCGCCAGGCTGTGCACGCCCTTGGTGAAGGTCTCGCCCCCGACACCGTCGAGGACGACGTCGACGCCCCGGCCGTCCGTCAGGCGAGCCACCTCGGCCTCGAAGTCGGTCTCGAGGTAGTTGATCAGGTCGTCCGCTCCGGCTTGTTTGGCGGCCTCGAGCTTTGCCGCGTTGCTGGCGGTGCCGATCACCCGAGCGCCGATGTGGTGTCCAATCTGGACGGCCGCGATGCCAGCTCCGTTGCCGGCCGACTGCACGAGGATCGATTCGCCTGGCTGGAGCCTCGCCCGATGCACCAGCGCGTTCCACGACGTCATGAAGATCTGCGCGATACCCGCCGCCTCGTCGAGCGTGACGTTGGCCGGGATGGTGGCGACCTTCTCGGCGTCCGCCACGAAATACTCGGCATAGCTGCCAGTGGTGGCCCGCCAGCCCATCACCTGCGTGCCCGGCTCGATGCCAGTCACGTCCGCACCGGCCGCCTCGACCGTACCCGACCCCTCGAGGCCAGCCACGAACGGCAACGCCGGCGCGCCATACAGGCCGGTGCGCCGGCCAATGTCGGCGAAGTTGATACCCGCGTAGGCGGTCTTGATCAACACCTGCCGCGGCCCCGGGACCGGTGTTTCCACCTCGCCGATGCGCAGAACTTCGGGGCCGCCCGTGCGGTCGAACACAATTGCCTTCATCTGCGTGCTCCACTCCCTAGCAGCCGATCGGGTTGGGAGCCCTGCTGTAAAGCCCATTTGGAATATAACACGCCTCGGGTAAGCCCAACGATTGGTGCAGATCCCGGCCGACGGCGGTGATCGGCGGTAGGCGCGCTCGGCGGAAGACCGTTCACCGGCGACGGTGACGATCGCCCCTTCCCGCTAGGCACCCTTCCTCTGGGGCTTCCCCAGAGGAAGGGTTAACTTAACGCCAGACATGTGTGGGGAATCGCGGAAGGGGAGCCGAAAACGGCCTCGTTGGTACGGTGGAGCAGCAGACCGCCGTCGGCATTAAACATCGGGATTGGCTGTCCGCGGGCTCAGCCCAAATCCTTGTCTTAGCTGCCGATCTGAGAGAGCCCAGCGTCGCGAGCGGAATCCGCACATAGTCCATCCTCTTCGTAAGTGGCACAACTGCAGCCGATACCCGCCACCAATTGGCCGTCGTGATGCAGCACGGTAACGCTCGCGAACTGCACCACTGATCTTCCATAAATTGTCGAAAAGGTGGACAGCAACCAAAGATCGACCTTTGCTAAGCCTCGATCCACCGGCCGATATGGTGTGCTTCTGCTGATGCCGTTTCGTGTTATCGCCTGCTGCAGGGGCGTGGCTGTCTCGTCGCTTGCTGTTCTTGCGGCCTGTCCGTGATTCGTGGTCTGGTGGCTGAATCGGTGGTCTGTGTCGGCGACGCGGGTGCTGTGACCAGGTCTGGGCTGGTCAGGCCGGTGCGGGGTGGGCCGCAGGTGGCGGTGAACAGGGTCATCCATTCGTGTTCGCGGTGCCAGGCTTCGGGCAGGTGCAGCGTGATGTGCCCGTGGCCGTGCCGGGCGGTGCAGGCGGCGACGTCGATGAGGTCGCGGCGGATGGTGGCGCCGCAGGCCTTGCCGTAGGCGAGGCTGGCCAGAGATCCGGCGGCGCACATCGGCTGGTCCGATTGCGGCCAGACGGCCTCGGCTGCGGATGCAGGCTGGACGCGACGATCGTCGTCCTGGCTTCGCTGAGCCTCTCCGGGTGCTCACCCGCACATGGACCCGCCGGCGCAGGCGCCACAGTCAGCCATGACACTCGATTCCGCGCATGTCAGCGGACGGCAGGGCTGTGCTGCACCTCCGTAAGCGGTCCGATCGATTAAGCCGCCGCCACGACCGCCACGCCCACGGCGCACCGGCACCATCTTCCTCGAAACGCTGGAACGGCGCCGCATTGAAAACCTTCGCGTTTCCGCCGCATTGCCCAAAACGGCCGCTGCCCGGAATGCGAGCCGGAATACCGGCGACGGTCCGCCGGACTGCCGGGCGAGGCGTCCAGATCCGGCTGGTCTACACCGGAACACCCACACGGACGGTCCCGATGTAATGCGCCCGGGATCGATCGGAGAGAACAACACCAAGGGCCCGTTCAGCCCAGTTGCAGGCACCGGCGGCCCGCACGCACCCGGCATCGGCCGGGGCTCTGCAGCGCGGGGGTGCTGACAGCGGGCAGCAATGCTCAGCCAGCGGCGTCGGCGAGCGCCTTGTCAACCCAGGTCCGCAAGGCGGCCAGGGGTGCGGCGCCTGTCTGCCTGGCGGTCACCTGTCCGCGACGCAGGACCAGCAGGGTCGGGATGGCCTGGGCCCCGAACCGCCGCGAGATTTGCGGTGCGGTGTCGACGTTCACCTTGACCAGCTTGACCTGGCCCGCTAGGTCGCGGGCGAGTTGCTCGAGCGCGGGGCTGACCATGCGGCAGGGCCCGCACCAGGGCGCCCACAAGTCGACGATGACAGGAATCCTGGCGGCGTCGGCGACCTCACCAAAGGTGGTGTCGTCGGCGTCGGCGATCCACGGCAGCGCCTGATGACACTTGCCGCAGCGGGGCGTCCCGGCCGCTGCGGCCGGCACCCGGTTTGCCTGGCCGCAGTGCCCGCACCGGATCAGCCCGCTTGCCATGGCTTCATTATCCCCGCTCCAGTACGCCAGGCTCTGGCCGCTGACGGACGCATCAACACCAAAGCCGGCCGTGACCACAGTGCGCCCCACGGTGACTCAAGCATAGGTTCCGGCCCTTTCCCTCCGGCTGAGCTGCCTGTTTCGTCGCCGGTACCGATTTCCCGCACAGCAGGCGCAGATATCCGGGCGCAGTCACCTCAGCAGCCGTTACCCAGCCTCCAGCTGCCGAGGTAACCGGCGGCTAAACGTCAACGACGGCAAGGGAGCGCAGCAAACTCACGGCCGAAGATCGCTGGTAATCAGCCCTAGCTTATCATGTGTGATGGTGGCATCAAGGCCCTTCGCCTTTGTGAATTCGAGAAACGCTTCGTAAGCGCCACTCCACTCGTTGCCCTGTTTGCAGTCATCAACGATGATGGTCCCGCCCGGGGAGACGAGGTCGTAAATTGCTTCCAGCGCCGCTAGGATCGGGCGATGCAGGTCCACATCGATAAGAACGAACCGGAAGGGTGCGATTTTCTTATAATCAAACGTAGCGGCGTCCGCGCGAAAGGATGTTACTCGTGCGGCGTTATTGCGGCGCATGGTCCGGTCGAACCACGCCTTGCTGTTCGCATGGAAAATAGCATCATAATAATAACGACGGCCGCGCTCATGTTCGGTTCGGATATCGTCGTCAGTAAAGCCTGCAAAAGTGTCGACCGTATAGTAGTCGACGTCGAGGCCAAGTTCGTCGATATGGCGATTAAGGAAGACTGTGGTTGCACCCCAGGCGCATCCAACTTCAAGGATCGAGCCGGGAACCTCTGCCGTCTTCGTGATCTCTTGGCAGAGAAACCCGAGCTGTGACGGTGAGTACATATACTCATAATGCCGAAAGCCGAATATTTCTCTAGTGACGGGAGCTTGATGCAGGATTATATTGCGAATGCGTTTCCGCGGGGAATCCTTGAGGGTTATTCACAGGTTTGATTTGTTATGTGTAATTTATGTCAGCGGCAGGCGCGCCTGCATTAAAGATGGCCTATTTCTCGAAATGATTGGGTTACCACACGCCAATCAAAGAAACAGGCCATCGCCATGCATCATACCACGGGCTTCACCAGTGACGAGCTAATCGATATATGCGTGCTCATCACTTCCGTCGATCGCGAGCCCGGTGCCGCGAATTGGCCGCCGTGCCTCGGGCTCCTTAATTCCGTGGTGGCTACCCTTGCCTATCTGCGTCACAATCGCACGCAGGTGGAGATTGGCGAGTCGCTCGGCGTATCCCAGCCCACCATCAGCCGTGCGATCACGGTGATAACACCGCTGCTTTCCGCAGCCTTGGCCGAGCACGTTGCGACTGCCGACGACCTCGACCCGGAAGCCCAGTACATCGTGGACGGGACACTGCTCCCCTGCTGGTCATGGGCCGGATGCAAGGAACTCTACTCAGGGAAGCACAAGACAACCGGAATGAACGTCCAGGTCGCCTGCACGATTTACGGCAAGCTTGGATTTCCGACCCCGTGAACGGCAGCCGCCACGATAACTACTGCCTGGGTGAGTCTGACGTGCTACGCACGCTCGACCCAAAGAACTGGATAGGCGACAAAGGTTACATCGGCAATGAAATGATCACGCCATTCAGGAAGCCAGAAGGCCGCGAGCTGCTTGACTGGCAGAAAGATTCAACACCGAAGTCAACAAGATCCGCTGGATGATCGAGCAGGTTATCTCGCACTTCAAGAACTGGACCGTCATGCACACCGATTATCGCCGCCCGCTCAGCACGTTCGCGACAACTATCTCAGCGGTAATTGGCTTGCATTTCTACCGGATGGTCTGAATAACCCTCCTTGCCAAGTATCGACGAGGGCTCATATTCTTCCATGTTTCTCCCTTTCTAAAGGGTAGTCCAAGACGTCGTCCTGGTACCCTGTTATCATGCTGTCGCTATCAGATAAAATATCCGCACAGGCTAGTATCTTATCGATGCGCTGGTCAACGCCGAACTTGCGATCAGGGCGGGATCGCCGACGAGGTAAATACCACCCGCCGCGACAAGGCCTCGAATCTGGCCATCACGAGGCGCCACCCCGGCCCAGAATCGCCGCCATCGCGTCGTGGAGCGCCCGCTCAGGGTCCGCGGGCAGCCGCACCGACCGCCAGCCGATGTGCTTGTCGGGGCGCACCAGGAGCGCGCCGTCCTCCTCGACCTCCCGCAGCCGCGCCCAGTCGTAGTACAGGTCGGTCACCTGACGGCCGGGGCCGATTACCACGGTCTCCAGCGGAACGCCGAGCGCCTGGCCGACCTTCTCGGCCGCCGCGACCCACGGCTCTCCGGCGATCCCGGTCAGCAGCGTGAACCGGGTCATCGGCACCAGGTCGAGAGTGGAGATCTTGCGGCGGGCATCGCCCACCCAGGCATGCGGCAGCCGGGATCCCGGCACCGTGGACGGCTCGTAGTACAGTTCCGGGTCGCGCTCGGGTTCCGGGCGTCGGCTGCCGTCGGAGACCACGGCGGCGGACTCGTAGAACTGTCCCAGCTCGACTCCGTGGGCGTTGAATTCGTAGTGCTTCAGCTCCATGGCCGACACCAGCGCGGCGCGTTTGGCCGCTCCCTCGGGGGTGTTAGCTTTGCGCTCCTCGATGCGTGCCGCCATCTCCGCCTCGTCCCTGGCGTCGAGCAGGCCCAGCACCTCGAAGAACTGGACGAACTCGCGGCTGGACTTGTTCGCGCGCTGGACGATCTGCCTGGCGACCGGCGCGCGTTCGGCCGAGTAGGTGTCGAGCAGAGCGGGCCCGGCTTGCCCCCGCAGGACGGCGGCGAGCTTCCAGGCGAGATTGTAGGAGTCCTGGATCGAGGTGTTCGATCCCAGCCCGTTGCTCGGCGGGTGGCGGTGGATCGCGTCTCCCACGCAGAACACGCGGCCGGACTGCAGCTGCGTTGCGTACATCTCGTTGTTGCCCCACAGCGAGGTGCCGGTGATCTCCACCTCGATCTCCGGCAGGCCCAGCAGGTTCCGAACGATCGCGGCGGCGGCGTGCTCATCCACGACCGGCGCGGGCTGGCTGATGTCGTAACCCCACACGATGAGCCACTCGTTCCACGGCCGTACCATCCGCACCAGCCCGGCGCCGATGCCGCCGACGTTCGAGCCGGGCTGGATCACCCAGTACAGCACGGACGGACGGTGACCGACGTGCGCGGAGATGTCGGCCTTGAAGGTGATGTTCATCGAGCCGGCGATGTCCATCTGGCCCTCCATCGGCAGGCCGATGTCGCTGGCGACCGTGGAGCGGGCGCCGTCCGCGCCGATGAGGTACCTGGCCCGGATCGTGTACTCCTGGCCGGTGAGGCGGTCCCGGACCTCGACATCGACGCCGTCGGCATCCTGCCGGTTCCCCAGGTACTCGGTGGAGAACCGGGCCTGGGTTCCGCGCGCCGCGGCGTTGCGGACCAGGATCGGTTCCAGGTACGTCTGGGGAATGTCGACCGGCAGGCACGGTGACGCGAGCCGATAGTCCGCCTGCCGCGCGGGATGCGTCCCCCAGGTCAGGATCCGCCCGATCTCCTCACCGGCGATCGACGTGCAGAACACCGTGTCACCCATCAGCTCGTGCGCAGTCGCGTCCGCCAGCACCTGGGCCTCGATGCCCACGTCCCGGAACACCTCCATGGCCCGCTGGTTGGTGATGTGCGCTCGCGGCGTGTTGGCCGTCCACCGGTACTTCGTGATCATGATGTTCGGGATCCCGAGCGTGGACAGGAACAGCGCCGCTCCGGCCCCGGCGGGGCCCGAGCCGACCACCACGACGTCGGTCGTGACGTCCGATCCCGACGGAAGCTGCGTCTCGGACATCCCGTCGCTGAACTCCGGCATCTCGTCACCTTCTCCGCTGCCCGGCAGCTGTCCTCACTGGCGCTACCAGTATGGGTGAGTGCTCAGCCGGCGGAGCAAGCCCTGAGGCCGCGACGAGGCGGAAACCCGGTCCCGCGGCAGGTGGCTCAGGCCGGCAAGCTCGCGGGCAGGCCGTAGTCGGTGAAGTCGGCGGACAGGAAAGACACGATCTGGGCCACGCGCCCGCCGCGGATGGTGAGCACGTCGAGGCCGCCCGGCACGTAGGCGCCGGCGTCGTCGTCCCACAGGTAAGTGGCGAAGGCGAGCTGGCCGTTGGCCGACGTCGGCAGGAACCGCCACCGCGACTGGAGGGGCCCTTCGGTCAGGAACGCCCGGATGGCCTCGGGCCCGTAGTACCACTCGTGCAGCGGAGGCATCGAGAACCGGGCGTCGTCGGTGAGCATGGCCACGATGGCGTCGACGTCACCGGCCTGCCACGCATCGACCCAGCGGGTGACGACCTCCTGGACGCCGTCCGGGCCGAGGTCGCGCAGAACGCTCTGCTGGCTGACGCCGGCGGTGCCGATGGCCTGGCGGGCCCGCTGCAGCGCGCTGTTCACGGCGGCGGCGGAGGTATCGAGCTGGGCCGCGACCTCGGCGGCGGAGAACCCGAGCACCTCGCGCAGGATGAGCACGGCCCGCTGGAGGGCGGACAGGCGCTGCAAGGCGGCGACGAAGGCGAGCTCAACGCTTTCCCGGGCCAGGTAGGTCGTCTCGGGTGACGGGCCGGGGTAGGCCTCGAGCCAGCTGATCTCGGTGTCGGGGGTGCCGGGCAGGACGTCGAAGGGCAGCTCGCGGCGGCCGCTGCGTTCCAGCGCGGACAGGCAGCGGTTCGTCGCGATCTTGTACAGCCAGGCCCGGACGAAGCCGCGGCCGTCGAGCCCGCCGACACTGCGCCACGCGCGGACGAGGGATTCCTGCACCGCGTCCTCGGCGTCGTGCCGGGAGCCGAGCATCCGGTAGCAGTGCGCCAGCAGCTCGCCGCGGTACGGGGCGACTAGCCGTTCGAAGGCCCGGGCGTCCCCTGACCGCGCGGCAGCCAGAACGTCAGCCGGTGCACTCATGAGACCCATCTTGCCCGGCCCCGATGAATGTCCCGATCCGTCCGGGTTCCACCCCTGACACCACCGCACGGGGAGGCGCCAGTGAGCGACGAGCAGCACATCCGGGCGCTGATATGAGGAAGAACTGGCTGGCCGCCGCGTGGGCGCACCGGTTCCGGGCCAAGCCGCTCGTGCCCGACAAGGCCTTCCAGGGCCCGAACGAGCCCTACCCCGGGCACTGGCGCCGGTTTCCCGAACCCTGGCCAGACGCTCCGGGCGGCGAACGTGCTGCGGAGTCGCAAACCCAGCACCGCGCGGCAGCGCAGGCGGCGTCGGCCGGGCTGCCGGCGCTCTGGCGGCGTACCGTCCTGGCGCGCTGCGCGGCCCGCGACGACCAGCGGGCGGCCGCGGATCTTGGCCTCACCGTGAAACAGCTGCGGGACGTCCTGGCCCGCGCCCGGGCCGCGGTGCGAGACGAGCTCGACCGGGGCCGGACGGGCGGCCCGCGATGAGCGCCGTACCCGGCCCCCGGCAGCCGCGTCCGGGCGGCTTGGCCCGGCGGCTGCGGCCGCTGCAGGCCGGCGTCGGGCTGCAGGGCCTTATGTTGTGGGTTCCGGTTGAGAAGCTGTTCCAGACCCAGATCGGGTTCGACGCCGCCGCGATCGCGATCATGGCGGCCGCCTACGCCGCTGTCGTCCCGCTGCTCGAAGTGCCCTCCGGCATCCTGGCCGACCGGTGGAGCCGCTCGGGCATCCTGATCATCTCCAGTGCCGCGGCCGCGGCCAGTGCCCTGGTCGGCGGGCTGAGCCACAACGTCGCCACCTACATCGTCGCCGCGTTGATCCTCGGGGTCTACTTCGCGATGAACTCCGGCACGGTCGACAGCGTCGTCTATGACACGGTGATCGAGGAGACCGGCTCGGCCGATTCCTACGAGCGGTGGATCGGGCGGGTACGCGTCGCCGAAAGCGCCGCGTTCACGGCCAGCGCGCTGGCCGGCGGACTGCTGGCCGGCGCGACCTCGCCGCGGCTGACCTATTTCGTCACCATTCCGCTGGTGCTCGCCTCGATCGTCGCGTTCGGCCGTTTCCGGGAACCGCAGCTGCACCGTGCCGCCGAACCGCTGGCCCTGCGCCGCCACGTCGCCATCACGTTCGGCGCCATGACCAGGATCCCCAGCGTGCGCCGCGTGCTCCTGCTCGCCGCGCTCACCGCCATGCTGTCCCAGGCGGTATTCGAGTTCGGGCCGCTATGGCTGGTCACCCTGCACGCCCCGGCCACGGCGTTCGGGCCATACTGGGCCCTGCTCACCGCGACCCTGGGCGCCGGGGGCTACCTCGCCCCCCGGCTGCACCTCGGCCGTCGGCCCACCGCTTTCGCGTTCGCCGCCGTCCTGGCCGGCCCACCCGTCCTGCTGGCCACCAGCCACGCGGTGGTCGTGGTCGCCGCGGCCCAGACCGGGCTGGCCCTGACCCTGGCCGTGACCGGGATCCACGCCGGGCGGCTGCTGCACGACGCCGTCCCGTCCCGCATCCGCGCCGGTGTCTCCTCGGGCGCCGGCACCCTTTCCTGGATGCTGTTCCTGCCGTTCTCGTTCGGCTTCGGCGCCCTGGCCACGAGCCACGGCGTGTACGCGGCCGGGTGGATCTTTGCCGGCACCGCCGCGGCCCTCGCCGTGTTGCTGGTCCTGTCGACCCGCGCCGCCCGGGCCACACCGGCCGAATTCGGGGCCTTCGAGGCCCTGGCCGCGGCGGCCGATGGCGAGAGCCTCGGCGGCGACCCGCGCGTCCCGCTGACCCCGCCGTCGGACGACCTGGCCTGCCGCGACCTCGTCCGCCTCGTCAGTGACTACCTCGACGGCGACCTGCCGTCCGGCTGGCGAGCCAGCATCGACGCTCACCTGGCGGCCTGCGACGGCTGCACCGCCTACCTGGAGCAGATCCGCCAGACCATCGCCCTGCTCGAACAGATCGACGCGAACCAGCACCCCGCACCCGCCGAAACGTCCGGCGCCGCCGAACAACCCGGCACCGACCACGGAGCCCACCGGTGATCCAACTACCGCAGTCACGCGGTACTGTTTGGGGCCATTATGGCCAGCAGTAACCGCCGCAAGAAGCAGAACCGGGCCAAGGCCGCGGCCAAGCATTCGCAGGCGCGGCGACGGCGGGCCGCGACCGCGCAGATCCGCGCCGTGCAGGCGCGCCTCAGCCGCATCCATGATCCCGGAACGCCCGCGGCAGAGCTGGCTGTCCTGCTCGCGCAGCACTACCGGGGCGCGCCGATCGCGGGCTGGCTGGTGTCGGCGCTGCTGGCGGAAGGCTCGTCGCTGGCGCGGCTGGACGACGCCGTCAGGCTGATGCTGGCCGACCAGGGCGCGCCGTCGCTGACCGCCCTGACGTTCGCCGCTGCCGTGGCGCGTGCCGCCGGGAACACGGAGGAGGAGCGGCGCCTCATCGACCAGGCGCTCGCCGTGGACGAGGCAGGTGATCCGGACGTAAGGCTGGAGGTCATCCATTTCATCGGCACCAGCGGGCACGCCGCCGAGGCCGTCGAGCTGCTCGAACAGAGCCTGAAGGAGGCACCGGACGACGGCTTCGCCGTCGACCTGTACGGAGCGGCGATCGAGCGGGCCTACGCCACCGCCAGCGCGGATGAAACCGCCGTCCGGGAGCGCGCCGCGGTGCACCGGTTCGCCGACCGCACGGGCCTCGTCGCGCTGACGGATGCCGTCAGCGCCTTCCTGGACGGCACCGAGCTTGGCGAGGCGGTCCGGGCGCGGGTGACCGAGGAGCTGTCGGTGACCGATGACCTCGACTGGTCGCCTGAGGACCGGGTGGCGTTCGGCGAGCTGGCTGAGGAACTCGCCTTGCTTACCGTGGACCCCGGGCAGGACGAGGACGAGGACGAGACGCCGGACGATACCGGCGACCTGCTGCCCGATGATGATTCCCCGGGCACCCCGCTGCGGGCGTTCGCGGCCGACCCGTCGACACCGGCGGCGCTGGCGGCCAGGGCCCTGGCCTGGCACGAACACATCCACTACGGCCTGTGGCGGATCGGTGATCCGGTCCCGGAGCCGGGCCTGTGGTGCATCGATATCGTCTCCGGCACCGAGCGGTACGTCGAGTTCCCCGCGGAAGCAACCGCCGGATTGCCGCCATGGACGGTGTGGCTGGGCGGTATGGTGCCGGTGGACGGGATCTGGCGCAGCACGGGAGTGGGAGTCAGGCTCAGCCCGGCGGAGGCAGACGCGGTGGCGGAGTCCATCGAGGAGGCCGGCCTGGCCATGATCCAAGCGCTCGCGGGAGGACCTGCGATCCCGCCCACGCCCATCCCGTTCGGCCATGCCGAGCCGCACGGCGTATACGCCGATGAGCAGGAACCGGTATCGGCCGAGATGGCGAGCCTGATGGGGAAGGTAACCGGTGCCATGATGACCCGCATCGCCGCGGACGTGCACCGTTACCGGGCCACGCCGCCAGCCATAGCCAACACCGACGGTGACCCCATGTGCCTGATCAACGCGACAATTGCCGTGGGGGAGGGCACGGCCGGCCAGCTGGCCGCGCGCCCCGACTTCGTTCGCGACAGCGACGAGCCGGACCGGGTCACCTGGTGGGGTGCGCTCATCCCCGATGGCCAGCGCGAGGCGATGATGGCAGAGGCCATGGCGCAGTTGCGCGCCCAGGGTCACCAGGAAGTCGAGGCGCCCGAAGGTCCACAGCGCTGGGTCCAGGGCGTGCTGCAGGTCCGTGGCCGCGAGATCACCGTCGAGGTGAACTCCGTGCGACGGCTTACCCGCCTGGTGGAGATACTCCGCAAGGTTGGCGCCGACCCGGTGATTACCTCGGAGAAGCGGATCGACCCGGCGCTCGACTTCGCCTGGGCTCCTGGCCAGCGCGCGGCCCAGGGCGGCGCTGCGGCCGCGGCCGAAGGCTGGGAGAAGTTCTGGCTCGATGAGAAGGTTCCTGCGCTGCTCGGCCGGACGCCCCGGCAGGCCGCACGCGGCCGGGAGCGGCCGTACCTGGAGGCGCTGCTGCGGCAGTTCGAGCACGAGGCCGGCCTCCTCGCCGCAGACGGCAAGACCGGCGTCGACACCGCCTGGCTGCGCGAGCAACTCGACATGCCAAGCAACCTCACCGACTAAACGTTCGGCCGGAGCGATTGCTCATCCCGAATTAGCAAACCACCGCTAGACCCGGCCTACCGGCCGGCTCACCCTTCATATGGTCCTGGCCTGCGATGACGGGGCATCTGAGTCAGTCAGGACACTAGAAGTCCCCGCCGCCGAAGTTGTCGCCGCCTCCGCCTCCGAAGTCTCCGCCGCCGAAGCTGTCCCCGCCGAAGTCTCCGCCGTTAAAGCTGTCCCTGCCGATGTCCCCGCCGCCGAAGTCACCCCCGTTGTCTCCGCCGAAGTTCCCGCCGCCGAACTGGCCTCCGTAGCCTGCATATCCCGGTTCGCCGTAGCCGTATCCGTCGTTCACGATGATCGGTGGTGAGGCAAGCGCCTCGCCGAGCAGGAAGCCGGTGAGCATGCCTCCGCCGTACCCGAAACCACCCCAGTACGCCGGGGCGAAACCAGAGTTGACATACACGACCCGGGAGCCGGAACTGTCCTGCACCGTTCGCATGTCCGGCTGAAGACCCTGCTCGATCTTTCGCTCGCAGTCGACGCAGGCGGGAACCTCGCGGCTGGGGCCCCCATCCGGGGGAGCCCAGGACACATCGGCGACCGACATGCCATGCCGCGGATCAAAGAAGCACATCGGCCGCCGTCCGGGTTTCGGCTGCCCACTCGCGAGGGCCTGGGCGCAGGCCAGACGGTACTGGCCCTCAGCGATGGCGCGGCTGACCGCCCTCATGTCCTCTGGCCGCCGCGCGGCGTCCAGGGCACCGGTGCCTCGCTCGTAGGCGGCCAGCGCGGCGGCCTGCTCGGCCGCTGCCTCCTGATTGCTCTGGACGGAAACGTCGTTCTGATGATCGGTGATCTTGCTGCTCAGCGCGATCAGGTCGTCCTGGGCCGCGGCTTTGGCCTCGCCGAGTTCCCGCTGCCTGCGCATCCGGCGGGGCCGCCAGAACAGGAAGCCGCCACCCGCCACCACCAGAATGATGACCAGTGCGATCAGCGAATTACGCAGGGTGTGCGAAGGCGGGCTGGCCGATGTACCGGAGGCCGACGCCGCCCCCGATTGCGCCTGAACATCCCGGACGAAATCCTGCAGCGCGGCGAAAATTCCCTGACCCGAGTGGTGCTGCTGGACCACCGTCGTGGCGATGGTCGCCGCGGCACCCGACGGCAGCACGCCCTGGTTGTAGGCGCCGAAATGCTCCAGCTGGGTGTCCAGATAGCCCACCACGAACTGCTGCCGCTCAGCGCCCAGCGTGCTGATGATCTGGTTCATGGCGGCGTCGTACCCGCCCTGGCCGGAGACCCCGGCCACCAGGTAAATGTCGCCGTTGCCTATTTCCTGCTCCAGCTGGTCCTGCTGGCTCGAGGAGATAAGGCTGCGTCCTTCGCTGGTTACGCAGACGTGGTGCGCAGTAAGGCAGTCGGCCAGCGTGCTGGCTCCAGCCGGGGACCCGGACAGCCACACGATCGCGAGCACGCCGATTATCAGGGCCACGACTCGTCGCACGTGCGCAGCCTCCCTCCATCGTTACGCTCACACTATGTCCCGCGCGGCGGCCAGACCGTAGCCCGGGACCTGTTCCCCGACGTGCTGTCCTACGTGGTGGGAACCCCAGCGGTCTACGGCTTCGCCGCCCGCAACGGCCGGACGCGGGCCGACAATGCTCCCGAAGCCATGCTGTCCCTGGTCACCAACACCGCGGTGCCCTCCGGGCTCAAGCCGGCCGTCGCGCAGGACCAGCGGCCCAGCACCTTCCCTTACGTCGTCCCGGCCTGACCACTCAGCGGCCCGACCCGCATGGGGCGGGCACTACCCGAACAAGGAAACAGATGGGAAGGAGCACTAGCCGGGATGGCGCCGGGATCTGGCTCCGGGCACCGAATACCTCAGCCTGGAGGGATCTGCTGGACCTGGTGAACGCGCTAGGGGCCGGCCCTGTCGAGGATCTCGGCCTGCTCGATTCAGCTCGTCACCGCCCGCGACGGGATCTGCAAGCAGCTCCGACTCGCGCAAGCACCCCCGTGACCCGCCCCGGCCCGGCATTCTTACGTACGCGGCGCTCTACACTTCTGACACGGCACTAGCGATCGCCTGTCCTTCGGTGGGGAGGGGCTTGCGCGGCTTCGGCATTCTCGGGGGTGTGCGGGCCGCCGGCTCCCAGAGGAGGTCTTGTCGGATCCTCTCTCTGCTGACGTCGAAGACCGCGCCGATCTGGTCGAGGGTGCAGCCGAGATCTCTTAGCCGGTGAGCGGCGCGTTTGCGGCTTATCCGCGGAGTCTGGCGGTTGAAGGTGGCGCGGGCCTCGTCCAGTGCATGGTCCCGTTCGGTGGCCGCGCGCTGAGCCTGTTCGGTTTTGCGTTGTGCTTCTGCGGCGGCGGCCGCGGCGAGGGCGGGTGCTTTGTCGTGGTCGTCGAGCCAGCGGCGACCTGAGGCGGTGATGCGCCAAATGATGGCGGGCCGACCGGGTCCACTGGTCGCGTGGCCTGCCTGTTCTACATGGCCGGCTTGCTCGTGCCGCCAGAGAATCCGGTCGTACGAGGCTAGTAGTCTCCGGCGCTGGCCTGGTTCTGCCAGGAGGCTGGCCAGGGCGGGGGTGGAGAGTGGTTCGGGGTGCTGTGCCAGTGCTTTGAGGAGCCGCGCGGGCCGGGTTTCTCCTGTTGCGGCACGGCTGGCGGCAGGGATGGTGACGGCCTGGCTGTCACTCATCGGCATTCCTTCTTGATTGTCGCGGAGCCGCCGGGTGCCGGGCCGGTGCGCCCTGGCCGGTCACGCTCGCCGCCCGTTTCGCCGAGCCGGCCTCCCGCCAAAGAGGACTATGACGGGAAGCCGGCTGTGGTGAGGGCTGGGCCGCCGGTGACACCCTGTCTCGGGCCGCCGGAGACACCTCGGGAAGGAGCGGCCGGCTGACAGCCTGGTCGACGGCCTAGGTCTAGTGGGCGAGCTCTTCGAGTGTGCGGCGCTGCTGGCGTTTCCCGAAGATCGCGATCAGGGCGCCGGGCACGAGCGCGCACGGAATAGTGATCCAGATAACGAAGTTCCGCGGGTCGACCGCGCTGAACAGAGCTCCGGCGATCAGGACGCCGCCCCAGGCGCCGAGGTGGCCGACGCCGTCGGTCCAGCCCGTGCCCAGGGAACGCATCCGGGTCGGGTAGTTGGCCGGGATGTACACGTACATGCTCCACAGCCACAAGGTGGTGCCGCTGGCGGCAATGATGTACAAGACCGCCATGCCCGCGGTGTTGTGCACCTCGTAGACGCCCCACCAGCCGCCGGCGTACATGATGGCGCCGACCAGCTGCGTCCATTTGCGTTCCCACCGCTGGCCGAACAGCGCGTTGATCAGGTACAGGCCGGCCGAGACCACTCCGCCCCAGGCCGTCAGGGCGAAGATGAACCCGGCGCTGTAGCCGCGGCTGATCTTGAAGAACAACACTGATTGACTACCGCCGCCGTACACGATGCCGCCGTAGCCGAGCACCATGACCACCAGCAGAAGTGTGGTGACGAGCAGGTACTGCCGGTTGAACGGCGCCCACCAGGGGGTCTTCTCCTCGGCGACCACCTGGTACGGCTTCAGATCGGGCTCGGGCAGCACGGGGTGACGCTTCATGACCCGGGCCTCCATCCGTTCCACGACCGTGCGGGCTTCGTCGCGGCGCTCCCTGGCTTCCAGCCAGCGCGGTGATTCCGGCATCCGGAAGTACAGGTAGATGGCCACCGCGAGGTTGAGCCCAGCCATCATCCACAGCTGCCACCGGTAGTGGGCGGGGATCCAGTAGTGCGGGACCAGGCCGCCCAGCACGACAGAGAGCAGGAAGATGGCCACCACCTGGCACACCATCATCACCCGGGGCCGGACCGTCGGGCCCATGATCTCGCTCATGAACACGACGTTGATGGCCAGGTACCCGGCGAATCCCAGGGTGTCGGCGATGGACAGGATGAACAGCGCGGGGAAGTTGGTCACGTAGGCGAACGGCCAGATGAACACGGCGGCCAGCAGTGAGGACAGGATCAGTCCCTTGCGGCGGCCGATCTTGTCGGCCAGCCAGCCGAGGGCGTAGCCGCCGAGCAGGATGCTGATCCCGACCTGCAGGGCGTACAGCACGTCGTACTGGGTGTGGGTTATTTCCTTGGCCGGGCCCCAGATGAACGGGTACAGGATCCGGGCTATCCCGTCGGTATTCGCCGAGACCGCCCAGCCGATCTGCACGACCAGGCATATCTCCCAGGCCATCGCGCTCATCGGCAGCCGGTCGACCCGGGCTGCCATCTCGCCGGGAATAACCAGGCGACTGCTGCCGCCAGCGGCGGCCCCGGTTCCCGACGTGTCTTGTGCCATTGCCATTTCTCCTTGCTGCCATCCCGGCTCTGGGTGGCGGGTAAATCGGGGTGCGGCGCCTTTGCCTGTGCTGGATGAAAACCCGGATTCTGCCGCTGATGCCGGTCGCTTTGCAGGGGCCTTTGCCGGGTTGGGCGCAGGCCAAAGACACCAGGGCGGCACTGGCTAATGTGAGGGCAGCCACAGATAAGCCAGGGATGTGATAGGCGTTCCGTCCGGGGATGGGGCGGATCTGCCCGCAGGGTACCGGTCGATCTGCCGACCGGGAATGTGAGCCTGGACGGGTTACCTAGCCCGCCCAGGCTGGTAAGGGCACGGCTTCGTTTGGCGTCGCCCGCGCCGGGCTGACGCGGCACCAAGCGGAGTCAAAGCCATACCGCATTGTTCCCTCCAACGCTTCAGGGAACGCAGGACTCCGAGCTTTCCCCAGCCTTAATAGGCCGGACTCTCAGTAACGTTACAGCCACGTTTCAGCTGTAATAAGAGAAGTGTTGGACTGTGCAGGCGGAATGTCAACCCCTTGCCCCTGGGCAATTGCCTAAGGGAAACCGCTTCTCGACGAAGACAATTGCTCCTTGGCAATTGCCGAGAGGCAAGATTTCAAACCACGCGAGCATGCAAGAACGATGGAGAGTGTATGGAGATCCGATGGAGGCGCGAACACCATCGATGCTGAGCCTGCCGGCCCGGAGGCTGCCAGCGCCGTGACCGTGGCGAGCGTTCCCGTGTCCGCCACGTCTGTGCGGAGGGATGGCGGGCCGGCGGAGTTCGGCCAGCACCGGGATCCCCGCGCCCGGCTACCGGGATTCGAGCTCGAGCGCTTCGGGGCGGGCCTGCCGGTAGTGCTCGGTCAGGACCTCAGTGAGGTTACCGGGCCGATACGCGATGGTGCGACGGCAAATCTGGCAGCGGGTGATCGGAAGCCGGGTAACGGTTACAGGGAAGCGGCGGGAAGATCGCTCGCTCATTTGCTTCTATGACGCCAGTCCCGCCGAAGTGATCTTGCACGGCGCTCACATCGCACGCACGCCACGCGGCATGTCCGGACGTTACGTGGAGCTATCACCAAGCGGCTACCTAGACCACCAGCTCGCTATAGGAAGCCGATTTTGTATGGGATACGTACCATCTTCGGGACCCCGCAGGCCGCGTTTTTTCCAGTTATTAATAGCTTAACCTTGCAGGGTGTCGTGCTGCTTTTTCTGCTATCCGGAGACGTCGATGTTTGTCGCCGAATTTAGGAAAATGGGCCAGCCTGAGCATGCTTGTTCGTGAAGTTCACCGTCAAGGTGTGACATGCCGACCGTAACTGACCACCAGTGATTCGGCACGAAAAAAATGCGATCTTGGGTAGGAGTTCAGGCAAGTCGTTGACCATCCCTCCAGGTGCTCAGGGTCGCTTCTGCCCTGGCTTGCCGCCTGCAGTAAGAGTCGCCGTCGGTGACGACGACACTGGCTTGGTGCGTCCGCCGGTCGAGCAAGCTGACGGCGGTGGTGTGCTCGGGTGTTCATGTCGGCTGACCGGCCGCGGGGCGGCGGTCAGCCGGTCACCGGAGGGTGATCAACGGGGCGTTCTTCAGTGCCCGGGCGGCTGCCCGTGACGGGACCTGCCGGAGGTCTGGGGTCGACCGGTTGACTTTCCACCGGGCCGCGACTTCCCGTTGGGGTGGTCTGACCGGTCAGCAACCAATACGAAGACCTCGTTCTTCTCCGAACGCGCCAGGCGCCGCCTCTGCTTGGCGGTGGCGGAGTTCACGCTCCGATCCGGCACCGTAACAGCCTTCAGACTCGTATGACACGCCGTCTGGTGGTTCAGGGCATTTTCTGCCGCTCCTGTGTCACGAGGTCAGAGGCAAGTTAACTGGGCTGTTCATCCGGGGGATATGCAAATCCTTCGCTCGGGGATACCGTGTTGCGAATGGCGGCGATCTGAATGCTGCCACTAGCAAGTTTGGCGGAATAGGCGAAAGGAACTGGTTGTGATGCCAGCAAGCAGCATGAGCAACGGCCCCCGGGTCGTGGTCGGGGTCGATGGTTCTCCGTCGTCGCGGGCGGCCCTGCGCTGGGCCGTCAACCACGCCGCGCTCAACGGCGGCACCGTGGACGCCGTCATGGCCAGGCAGGTTCCGGAGACCGACGTGATCGGCGGCTTCGGCCAAACGCCCGCCGAAGTGGATGACGAGAAGGTTATTGCGGACGACGCGCAGCGGTCCCTGGACGCGATCATCAGCGAAGAGGTAAAGGCAGACGACAGGAGCCGGGTGAGGGCCCGCGTCTTCCGGGGTCATCCAGCCACGGCCTTGGTCGAGGCCTCGGACGGCGCGGAGCTGGTCGCGGTCGGCCAGCGCGGCCTCGGCGGCTTCACTGGGGTGCTGCTCGGCTCAGTCGGCGACTACCTTGTCCACCACGCGAACAGCCCAGTCCTGATCTTCCGCGGCGACGCCCGTCACCTGGGAGCATGACGACCCGCCGCCAGCGGCCCGCCTAGCGGCACGGCCGGCCGGAGAGGGCATTACCCGCGGTGACACGTGACCTCCAGCAAAGATACTGCTGCCAGCCGGACCGGCAGCGGTCAAGCCAGCCTGGCCACCATTAAACGATTCGAGCAGGCCATCGCCTACTGACATTCCGTCCTGGTTACGGGCTTTTGCGGCTTTCCTGTGTCGCCCGGGTACCCGAACTCCGCATCGGCCGTGCGGGCGCGCACGAAGGGGTGCTGGAGTTCACCGAGACCATGTACATCGCGACGAACTGGTGAGCCAATAGACTCCCGTTCCATGAGGGTGTTCCGCCCTGGAACGGAGACGGAACCCCCGGCCGGCGAGGAGGCGACCGGGCCGGAGACGCCATCCGCGTGGCACGCCAGGCGCCGCCGCTGGCTCGCGGCGGCCGGGTTGGCGGTGTTCGCGGCGGTCCTGTTCACGGTGTACCTCAGGCTGTCCCGCACGTCCCCGGAGAACTCCGACCAAGCAAACATCCTGCTCGCGGCATCGGACATGCTGCACGGCAACCTGCTGCTGAACGGCTGGTACCTGACCGACGTGTCGTTCTACACCACCGAGCTGCCGCAGTACGCCCTGCTGGAGATCTTCTTCGGGGTGCACGCCAGCACCGCTAACATCGCGGCGGCGATGACCTACACGCTGGCCGTGGTGCTGGCCGTGCTGGTGGCCCGCGGCGGGTTCACCAGCCGGGCCGCGGTGATCAGGATGGCGATCGCGGCCGGGATCATGCTCGCGCCGCAGATCGGCGTCGGCGTCGCCGCCCTCCTGCTGAGCGTGGGCCACATCGGGACCTCGGTCCCGGTCCTGTTGATCTTCCTGGTGCTGGACCGGGCTCCCCGACGCTGGTACGTGCCGGTGCTGACCGCGCTGGGGCTGGCGTGGGCCCTCATCGCCGACGAGCTGGTGCTCATCATCGGGGTGGTGCCGCTGGCCCTGGTCTGCGCCCTGCGGGTGGCCGAGGCCGCGGTCCGGGAGCGTGGCCTGGCCCGCGGCCTCGCGGCGCGGAGGTATGAGCTGTCCCTGATCGGGGCGGCCGGCGCCGGGGCCGGGCTCGCCTGGGTGGCGGAACGGGTGCTCCGGGCCCTCGGCGGCTACATCCTGCACCCGGTCCGATTCACCTTCGCGACCCACTACAGCTGGGCGACCCTGCACGTGCTGTGGGCCGTGCCGCGGATCTTCGGTGCCGACTACCGAGGGCTGGCCGGCGGAGCCTACTACACCGCGTTGCTCCACTGGGTGAGCCTGGCCCTGGTCGGCCTGGCGCTGCTGCTGGTGGCCTGGCGGTTCTTCGCTGGCGCCGCCCTGGTAGACCAGGTCCTGGCCGTGGCCATCGTGGGTAACATCGTGCTGTTCGTGACGACCGGCGCGGGCTCGCAGGGCCCGCACGAGATCGCCGTGGTCGCGCCGTTCGGTGCGGCGCTGGCCGCGCGGATGCTGGCCGGCCAGCAGGCCTCCCGGACGCGGGCGGCAAGCATGCTGGCCCGCCGGACGCGGGCCGTTGCGTACGGGGCTGGCCTGGCAGTTCTGCTCGGCTACCTGGGGGGTCTGGAGCATGGCGTGGTCCAGCCCGCTGCGCCGCCGGACGGCACGCAGGTCGCGTCCTGGCTGGAAGCCCATCACCTGCAGTACGGGCTGGGCGGCTACTGGCAGAGCAGCATCGTCACGGTCGACACCGGCGGCCAGGTCAAGGTCAGGGCGGTGGTGGGCATAACCGCGATGGAGCCGTACCTGTGGCTAGCCAAACCCTCGTGGTATGACCCAGCCGCTCAGCAGGCCAGCTTCGTCGTGCTGGACAGCACACCCGGCTACCTGCACTGGGAGCCGCGGGGGGTCATAGCGAAGGTCTTCGGCCGTCCAGCGCGCGAGTACAACGTCGGCCCCTTCACCGTCATGGTGTGGGACAGGAACCTACTGTCCAGCAGCCCGCGCTAACCCCAGACTTCGCAGCCGCGAAGGAACCAAGAAAATCACCCGGCCGGATGGGTGACGTGAAGGAATGGAGCCCGCCATCGCCGCGAGGGCATCCGCCCCAGGACACGTCCAATTCGATCTAGACCGTACGCCGCGGTTGCCGGCCCATGCCGCGGTCAAGGCCTGCCATTCTTACACTCGAGCGAGATCCGAATATTTATGCGCGATCGCTGGCGCAGTGAACGTCCGGATCTGCCGCAATGGGTTCTTCGGCCTGGCCGAATAGCTGCGCCATCAACCATCCCAGCGAGAACATGGAGCCTGCGGGCGGAGCCTTGGCGCTGACCGGCAACTGTGAACCTAGGTTTGCCATAGCAGTTCCTATCACCCGTAGCCGCCGATCGCATTGCCACCGAAACTGACGGCGGCCGTCGAGGGATCGTTTCGGAGCTCGAATCCAGCATCGCACAAGGCGCGCTTGAGTGGTGCTGTCTAGCCGGCGGCGGCGGTGGCGGCAGGTGATGGTCAGTTGATGTGCTGGAGTTCTTCGGGCTCGAAGGCCTCGATGGTACTGGTCTGCACGTCGTTGGTGTCCATGGTGCGCGCCACAGCGAGGGCCTCGAGCCGACGCTTGATCAGCCGCTGCCGGTATTCATCGTCGTAGCCGAGAGCCGCGCGCTGTTCCCGGGTCTGCGTGCCTGCCGCCCCGTAGCCACCGCCGAAGCCAGCGGTCAGCTTCTCCCAGCGCTGCTCCACCCATTCCCAGAGATCGGGATTCTCGGCAAGGATACGCCGTCCGAGATAAGTGCCATACGCGATGTGGCGCCGCTCATCCCGCTGGGTCAGCTTCAGGCCAGCCTCAAGGCCCGCAAGTTTGCCCAACCTGCCGAATACCCAGTCCCAGCGATGGTACCCGGCAATCGCCGCGACGCCCTCGACGAGCTGGTTGTAGATCAGGGTCGCGTCAAGGATGGCCTGGGGTGATCTGTCGGTGTCAAGCCTGCGCATCACCCTGGTCAGAGCCCCGTCGAACACCCCCTGGCCGCGCTGCCCGATAGCTTCCTGCTGGGCACGGACGAGGTCATCCAGCGAGGACGGATCGAGGCCGACAGCGTCGAACCAGCGGCGGAACATCTCGGTGTGCTTGGCTTCTTCCATCGCGAACATCGACAGGTACATCGTGTCCTCGAGGCGCCCCAAGTCGGACATGCAACGCAGTAGCGGGACGATGTCGAGCGTCACGGCCTCTTCGCCGACCATAAACCCCCGCGCAGACAGGGCCACGAGCGTTCGTTCCTCGTCTGACATGCCTTGCCAGTCGACGGCGTCCTGCGAGAAGTCCAGATCAGCCGGGTCCCAGAAGAGCTTCTTGGACCTCTCCCATAGCCGCCACGGCACCGACTCGTAGTCAAGGCCGCGCGTGGACCGGTAACGGCCAATCTGCGTCTCCTGGATCTTGCCGCCTGCCACAGGCTCGGCCATTTCTGTCTCCTCACGTGCCCGTACGGGTGATCAGCGTTAGCGACCAGCCCGGACGCGCAATACATGGCTCCGAATCCGCTGCGCGTGTCCGCAAACATCAGGTCAATTCTAGAATCCTACCTTCCCATGCCCGACGGATCGAGTACGTAGCCTTCGAGCATGCTGGGGAGGACCATCGTGTGATGGTCAGCGAGACCACGCCAATGGTTCTCGCGGAAGGACACGTACAGACAATGGCCCTGGACCAGTCTGCCTTGCTCGAAGTCCTGGAGGTACTCAAAGCCGCGGAGGTGGATGAACGGATCCGGCAGGCGGCCGAGACGATCTACCAGGCGCTGATCGAAGCGGAGCTCGCGGAGCGTTCCCGCATCAGACCGAGGCCCGGACCGGCCTGCGGCACGGGCACCGGCCGAGGACGGTTACCACCGCGGCCGGTGACCTGGAGCTAAAGATCCCGCGGATGCCTGCTCGCCACACCAGCCGCAAACCGGAAAGCCGTGATCAAGGCACCACGCGCCACGCCGGCCACTTGCATCACGGAAGGTGGCCAGAGCCACCACACTTGGCCATTGACAGCTCTTGCCGCTTCTGAGTCGTGCGGAAATTGCCAATCCGGCCGCAAGCCCTAACCGGAGTCGGATTACCCGTAGTGACTGCACCTAGTCCGCGGCCATCGACGCCCTGGGCAGAACCCCAGCCGAAGGCTTGTCCGATCACCTGCCAGGGTGTAAACCGTGCATAGACCCTTCATAGATTGTTCTTTAGGCCATCTGCGATAAAGAGATAAATATGCCGACGCTGGCGCCGATCCCTTACGACGCGAGACGAGCCGCGCGCGGTCATCGAGCTTGGACCACTTCCTGTCCGATCCGTCGGGCCCGTTCCCTCGATGAGGTTCGGATGGAGCTGCGGTGTAGCTGGTCCTCCGGGTGATTCCCGTGGCCGGGCAGCAGGTTCCGGGTACCAGATCGTCTAGTACTACAGCCGCACCCTGAGATCATGGATCCTGCGCTGGTAGTGGAACCGGCGGGCGCGGGCCTGGTGGCGGCGGCGCCAGCCTGACCAGCGCTCGTGATGGTGCTCCGGGCGGGTGACGCGGGTGTAAAGGCTGAACAGGCGCCGGGTCTCCGCGGCGGTCAGCGGGATCATCTCCTCGCCGTTTTCATCCGTTATGACCTGCGGCGGGCTGTACGTCCTCGGCGGGCTGAATGTTTGTCCACAGGCTGCGGGTCCCCTTTTGAGCGGGCTGGCTGTGGTCCGCGCTGCCAGGCGGCGCATCCGGTGGCACCGGGGCGGGCCGCAGGGCGTGCGCGGTGACGGCGAGGAACGCGTGCGCGAGCATCGACAGGGTGATGTGCCGGTACCAGGCCTGGTAGAGCCTGACCTGGTAGTGGTCCAGGCCGGTCTCGTTCTTGGCCTCGGCGAAACAATCCTCCACTGCCCAGCGGGCGCCCGCTACGGAGACCAGCTCGGTCAGCGCCGCGCCGCGCGGCGCGTAGCACCAGAAGTACGCCAGCTCCAGCTCGCCCTTCTCGCCCAGGTGCAGCGACCGGCGGACCAGCAGGCGGTGATCGCTGCTGGCAGCATCGATCAGCGCCCAGTCATAGACCCGCGGCCCCTTCGAGCCGTCCGCGCAGGACACCTGCTGCCACGCATGGCGCGGGACCAGGCGGCCCAGCGCGTCCGCGCGCTTGCGGCCCGCGGCGACGGTGATCAGCTCGCTGCACGGCACCGCCATCACGTAGCCGATCTGCTGGTCTTCCAGCCAGTCCCGCAGTCCCGGGTTCTGCCCGTACACCTCATCGGCGGTGAACCAGCCAAACGGCACGCCCGCCGTCACCGCGCGCTCCAGCATGTCCCGCGCCAGCTTCGGCTTGGTCGCGAACGCCACCTCATCGCCGATCCCGGCCGCCCGGCACCGGTCCCGGTCCCCGGTCCACTTCTCCGGCAGGTACAGCTCCCGATCGATCAGCGCCCGGGCGCCGTCGCTCGCCGCATAGGCCAGGAACACCCCGACCTGCGCGTTCTCTATCCGGCCCGCGGTCCCGGTGTACTGCCGGGCCACCCCCGCCGATCTGGTCCCCTTCTTCAGGAACCCCGTCTCATCGGCCACCAGCACCGCGGACGGGCCGCCCAGGTTCTTCACCACGTACCGGCGCACCCCAATCCCGCACCGCGCCGGCGTCCCAGGCATAGAAGTTCAGCAGCCGCTGCATCCCGTCCGGCGACACATCCCCGGCGAACTCCGCCAGCGTCCACCCGTTCTTCCGCTCCGCATGCGACAGCAAGCCCAGCACGAAAGCCCGCGCCCGCTTGCGCGACCCCGCGTTCTCGAACTCACCCGCCACGCCCGCGAACATCTCATTGAACGACTCCGACCACGCGGCATGCGCCTCACCCGCCCGCACCCGCGCCTCATCCATCACATCCAGCATCGTCCCAGACTGGACCCCCGAGAATCCCGGATCACGCAGCCACGCCGCGCTAAATCACAGCATGCGGCTGTAGTACTAGTCGTGATCGGGACAGGTGAGTGACGAGTGAAAGGACAAGGCCGATGACGGCTCCGACTGTTTACCCCTCTGCTGCCGGGTTGTTCCGGATGACCGACAATCCTGGCGTGTGGCCCCACCGGGGCCAGGTGGCCGCCGTCGGCGTCGGGCATTCCCCGACGCTGCGGCGCTGGGACGGCGACCCGCGCAAGAGCATCGGCGCGTGGGCCATCCTGGCCATCCGCAACGCCATCGAGGACGCGGGCGTCAACCCTGCTGAGGTCGACGGGATCGTGTTCGACGCCTCGACCACCACCGGCGCCTGGTGGCCGGAGGGTGAGCCGGTCCCGGCGGACTTCCTGGCCGCGTTCCAGAACACGTCCGACCCGTTTGACGGGCTGATCCAGCTGAGCGCGGAATGGCTGGTCAAGAACATGCCCGAGCTGACCGGCCTGAAATTCGTGATGACCGCTCCCGGATGCATGTCGAGGGCCGCGGCCGCGGCGGCCGAGGCGGTCGGCCTCGGTATGGGCCAGGTGGTGCTGTCGGTGAAGGGCTGGCACAACGTGCCCGGCCGGTACGGCCAGCGCGGCGCGAACGCGCAGGACACGGTGTCCGGGCCAGGCAAGTACGGCCGCGCGCTCGCGGGTCCGCCGGGGTACAGCACCGCGGTGGAGTTCCAGCGGTACCTGTACAAGTACGGCAAGACCCACGACATGAGGGCCCCGTTCGTGACCAACTCCCGGTCGAACGGGTAGGGAAGCTCGCGCCCGGGTGCATGCCGGGAGTCCGCAGCTGGAGGCGTCGCATGGCTGAGCCTGATCTGCGTCACGCGTGGAGGCGGCATTCCGGCTGGGCGATAGCGAGTCACTGCACCGGCTCCAGGAATGCTGCCAGGACGTCAGTACCCGCCCGGCCGGGTGGAGCGCGCTCTTGAATGCGAACCTTCCGCCCCGCCGCGCCGGGCCGCACGTCCCAGACTCAGCCGACCAGGAACCCCCGCTCGGCGCATAACGATTGCGTGCCGCCCTGGCGGCCGACGGGGGACGTCCTGACCTGCAGTGTTGTCATTCTAGGGTGCGGCAGCGCCGAAGCGGTCCCGTGCCGCCCGAACGATAATGCCAATGCAGGCCTCCGCGGACAGAACAGTACTGTCGAGAATCAGGTGATACAGCCGGGGGTCGTCCTGACGGGCGTTGAAAAACACCCGGGCGTAGGCCTCCCGGGCGCTGTCCACTTCCCGCTGACCCTGCCGGGCGCTCGCCTCGTCGACACCTTGCGCCACCACCTGGGCAATCCGCGCCTCCACCGGGCCGTCCAGGCGCACGCACAGCACGCCGGGCCGACCGCCGAGCACTACCATTCCCGCCCGCCCCAGAACCACAGCTCCCGTGGTATCGGCCACGCGCTGCAGCATGGCTTCACTCGCTGACCGGAATCCCTCGGGCGTCAAGGGCACACCCGCGGTCACCTCGACGGGCCCAGCCGACACCATGTTGACGAACGCCGCCGCGATCCGTTCCCAGCGGCTGGGAGCGTGCTCGTCGAGGCTCTCGCCCACGTCTTCGGGCAGGCCGAGCTGGCGGGCGGCAGCGGCGGTAGGAATGGCACGATCGACGAACGGGAGCTGCAGCCGCCCGGCCAGGGCCCGGCCTACCTGGTCGCCACGCGCGCCATAGGACGCCGACAGCGTCACCACCCCTCGCATAGGCCCAATTTCAGCACACGAGGAGAGGGACCGGCGATACAGAGGTCCGGCTTCCCGTCCGGATGCTCCGGGGCGACCGGCCGCCACGACCATAACCCGTCGTTCCCGCCCGGCATCCGGAAACCGGCTGCCCGGTCAGGGCGGCGGCGGGGCGCTGTCTGAGACCCTGGTGCCCTCGGCCTTCATCCACTCGGCTCTCGAGCCTGTTGCTGTCGCTGCGGCGTTCGCGAGGGTGGCGTGCACCATGGCGGCGAGCAGGGTCGGTATCGCGTCCTGCTCTCCGTACAGGTGGTCGGTCGCTGTCGCCGCGCCGGCGAGGAGCCGTTCGGCTTCCCGGTAATGTCCTGGCCCGTCCGCCGGGCCTCCAGTTGCCCAATGTGCCCTTGTAAGTACTTTCTGCTCGCTATGATGCCCGTCCTGGACCCTGATGGCGGGTTGATGGGCATGGTCTTGCTTCCATATGTGGCTGCGCCCTGGGACGCCGTCAGCGCGCCGCATCCCACCCTCCCCTACCGGCTCACATCACGGTAGCCGGAGCCCCAGACCCCTATCCCATCGCCTGCTGGCTCAGCGTCGGCTTCACGATGTGCTCTGCTCAGCCGCCCGGCCGAAATCGTCTTCGCGGATTCATGCTCCTTGGGCGGCTTGGGTGCCGGGCCGCCGTCGGCGACGGGATGCTCGTGCAGGTCGAGCAGGCGCGAGCGCAGGTAGCCCAGCGCATGGGCGCGCAGCCGGGAAACGTGCATCTGGGAGATGCGGAGTCGCTGGCCGATCTGCAACTGAGTCATGTCGCCGCCGAAGTCCATCAGCAGAATCTCCTGCTCACGCGCGGGCAGCTCGCCCCAGTGCGCGGCGACAGCCTGCACGCCGAGCATGTGCTCCAGCCGCGGATCCTCCTCACCGAGGACGTCAGCCAGGATGATCATGCCGGGCTCGCCAGCCAGCGGCGCGTCGAGCGGGTACGGCCAGAAGGCCAACTCCGCCCGCCGGGCCTGCTGCAGGTCATCCCCGTTCACTCCCAGGTGCCGGGCTATGTCGGATTCGGCCGGCGTACGGCCTAGCTCCTGGGCCAGCCGCCAGGTCGCCTCACGGACTTCCAGGACCAGCTCCTGCACCGGGCGCTTGACACGGACCTGCCAGCGCTTGTGCCGGAAATGCCGCTTGATCTCGCCGCTGATGCACGGCCGCGCGTACGTGGCCAGGCTGCAGCCGGCGGCCGGATCGAAATTGTTGATCGCCTTCAGCAGGCCGACATACCCCACCTGCATCAGGTCCTCCGCCGACTCGGGGCTGCTCAGGTACCGTCGCACGCAGGACCGGACCAGGCCCTGGTAGCGGCTGACCAGCAGCTCGCACGCCGCCGCTCGCCGCTCGCTGGCTCGCGGCGACAACCGGACGATGTCTAGCAGCGCCTGGTCATCCAGCCCGGCCAGCGCCATCTTTAGCATCCGGGCCGACGGGGAGATCGAACCCGGCACGGATTCCGCGGCAGGTGCTGTTCCTGAAGAAATTGCTACCATGCCAACCTCGGTTCGCGGAGGGCCGGATAAGAACCGCCGAGGTCCAGGGCAGATAAGCACGTAACCGTGCACTCGCGAGCAGGATGACGCTTTTCTATTATAGATCGGCTAGGTCACAGTCACCGCGACGACAATGCCCGCCTGCCGCCAGAACCACCTGATCAGTCGTGATCGGTCAAGCCGCGGTTGTCGCTCCCGACGGGCGCCACTTCACGCAGGCCTCACCCGCAAGCGGTGCTCTCAAGCGGCGGGACTGCGTCGTGGAGGTACCGCCCATCTTGACTGTCGGAGACGACGGCGCTCGGAGCGGGGGATGACGTCGATGACCTCGCCGGTGTCCTCGTCGACCAGTTCGAGTTCGCCACGGTCGTTCCCCTGCCTTGCGCACCAGTGCCGCCGTGCAGCCCGCGCCCGAACTTGTCAGCGCCCGGTTTTGGCTACAGGATGAAGCGTGGCCGCTAATCGACTGTTCGAGCTTCGCACTTATCACGCCGCGCCCGGGAAGCTGGATGCTCTCCAAGCACGGTTCGCCCACCATACGCTGAGCCTCTTTGCCAAGCACGGCCTGACCGTGGTGGGATTCTGGGTCGCCCGCGACGGGAACGGGCAGCCGGGCAATGACCTGGTGTACCTCCTCGCATTCCCGGACAGCGAAGCGCGAGAGCAGTCCTGGGAGACATTCCGCACTGACCCCGACTGGATCAAGGCCCGGTCGGAAAGCGAGGCGGATGGCCCACTCCTCATCTCCCTCGAGTCAGTCCTTCTCGATCCGACCTCGTATTCGCCCATGTCGTGATCGTCTGAGTCCCCATGCTCTGCTCGAGGTGACCATCCACCCCCAACAGTGCCGTGGGGCTCGTCGCGCGCGCCGGCCTACCGGACGAGTGAGGTCTGGCTGCTGAAGAGCTGGAAGCCGGTGTATCCCTTCTCTGCTACCTCGTCGATCTCGGTCTGATAAAGCGCGTTTCCTCCGACGTAGGGCATGAAAACGCGTGGCTTGCCGGGAATGTTGGCGCCCATGTACCACGAGTCCGCCTGCGGGTAAAGGGACTCGTTGGCCATGTCGGTGCAGTACTGGGTCCAGCGGGTTTGCGCATCGAGGTCGGCCTCGATGCGGTCAATTTCCTGCTCGTGGAGGTATCCCAGCAGCTGCGTCAGCCAGTTAACGTGCTGCTCAGCGGAGACGATGACATTGCTGAGGACCGATGGGCTGCCCGGTCCGGTGAGCATGAACAGGTTAGGGAAGCCGTGCGAGGCGATCCCGAGGTAAGTCCGGGGCCCGGCCTGCCAGGTTTCCCGGAGCCGCCGGCCCCCGGTGCCTTCGATGTTGAGCCGGAAGACAGGCCCGGTCATTGCGTCGAAGCCGGTGGCGAAGACGATAACGTCCGCCTGGATGAGCTTGCCGCTGGAGAGCATGATGCCTTCTGGCGTAACGCGCTGGATGGGGTCTGAACGGATGTCCTCCAGCGTCACGTTGGGCCGGTTGTACATCTCGTAGTACCCGGAGTCGATAATCTGCCGCTTCGCGCCGATCGGGTAGGACGGCATGAGCTTCCCGGCCGTGATCGGATCCTTTACTGTCGCGCGTATTTTGCGGCGGACGAATTCGGCCGCCTCTTCGTTAGCGGCCGGGTCCGTCATGGTGTCCAGGTATCCGAAGGGGAAAAGAGGACCGCCCATCTGCCAGAGCTGCTCGAAGTAGGCTTCGCGCTGCTCTGGGCTGTCGTCGAAGGTGCTCTTGGTCCCGAAGATCTCCCACAGCCTGCGCACCGTTGGGCGATTGGCTAGCTTCGCCGTCCGCTCCTTGATGCGCTCGAGTGAGGTGGCCACGAGCTCGGGTGTCAGCGGCGCGTTCCAGGCGGGAATGCTGTATTGCGGCGTCCGCTGCAGCACGGTGAGGTGTCCGGCGGTTTCGGCGATCACGGGTGCGGCCTGAACGCCGGACGAGCCGGTCCCGATCTGGATGACCTGCTTACCGGTGAAATCGACGTCGTGGCGCGGCCAGCGGCCCGTGTGGTACCAGTCTCCGCGGAACGTATCGAGCCCGGGCAGATCCGGTACTTGGGCATCAGACAGGCAGCCGACGGCGGAGATCAGGAAGCGGCAGCGGACGCGATGTGCCTTGTCGGTCGTGACCACCCATTGCCGGGCGTCCTCGTCCCAGACCGCCGCGGTGACCTGGGCGCTGAAGTGGATGTCGCGGCGGAGGTCGTAGCGATCGGCGACATGCCGGGCGTACCCGAGGATGGCGGGCTGGCGCGAATACCGCTCCGGCCACTGGTACTGCCAGTCCTGCCTCAGCCCGGGATCGAACGAGTAGTTGTACAGCAGGCTTTCCGCGTCACAGCGGGCGCCCGGGTATGCGTTCCAGTACCAGGTCCCGCCGACGTCCGGCGCCTGCTCGAACACCACCGTCGACAAGCCGAGCTCGCGCAGCCGGTGAAGCATGTACATGCCAGCGAATCCGGCCCCCACCACGACCGTGTCGCACACGTCAGGGACTGAGCTCGCCGATTCGTTCCCGTTAGCCTCGGTCATTTCCAGCGAAGACATACTTACCATTTCTTATTTTCGGTTCGCGGTTGTCAACCCGTTGGCGCCCGCGCGCTCACCGCAGTACCCCGTCAGCCGCCAGAGTGCGGACTTCGTCGGGGGTGTAGCCCAGGAACTCGGTCAGGACGAATTCGTTGTCCTGGCCGTAGTCTGGCGCGGTGCGCCTCACCTGGCCGGGTGTGACAGATAGCAGGTAGCGGGGGCCCTCTACGGTGGCCGTGCCGTGCCGCAGGTCGGGCAACTGGACCAGGTGACCGCGGTGGGCCAGTTGCGGGTCGGTGCAGAAGTCCCGGCTCGACGCTGAGATGTGGGCGGGGATGCCGCGGTCCTGGAGGCGCCGTTCGACGTCTTCCGCTCTCTGCCCGGTGGTCCAGGCTTCCAGAGCCAAGTCGAGGTCGGCGGCCTGGGCGTGCCGCCCAGCCGTGACGGCGAGCCGGGAGTCGGCGGCGAGGTCGGCTCGTCCCATCAGCGTGGTCAGCTCTCGCCATTGCTCGTCGGTGCGCACCGCGATCGCGACGAACCGCTCGGTGCCGTCGTCCTCCGTCCGGCACCGGTAGACGCCGTGCGGGGCGAAGAGGTGGTCGGCGTTGCCGATCCGGTGGACCACGGCGCCGTTCCGCGTGTAGTCGGCCATCTCGGGCGACTGCATGAAGACCCCGGCCTCCACTTGCGACACGTCGATGTAGCAACCGTCGCCGGTGCGCTGACGGTGGTCCAGCGCGGCCAGCAGCGTCGTGAGCGAGAACCGGGGGCCCAGGTAGTCGGTGTAAGCGCCGTACGGCCCGAGCGGGGGCCGGTCCGGCCAGCCGGCGATGTTCTGGAAGCCGCTGAGCGCGGCACCGATGTTGCCGTAGCCGGCCAGCCGGGCGTCCGGGCCGGTCTGGCCCATCAGCGCGGTGCTGAGCATGATCAGGTCAGGGTGGTCCGCGGACAAGCTCGCGTAATCCAGTCCCCAGCGTTGCATCTGGCCGGGTGAGAACGACTCGAGCACTACGTCGCTCCAGTCGGCCAGACGCCGGACCACTTCTCGTCCGCGTTCGGTGCTGAGGTCGGCCGTGACGCCGAGCTTGCCGCAGTTCCAGGTGACGTACAGGGCGGCGTTTCTCGGGTCTGGCACGCCGCCGTAGAAGGGCGGCACGTGCCGTGCGGTCTCCACCCGGGTAGCTGACTCGACGCGGACCACCGTCGCACCGAAGTCTGCTAGCGCACGGCCGATGACCGGCCCGGCCACGACCCAGGAAAGGTCGAGAACCTTCAGTCCCGTAAGCGGCAGCGCAGCGTCATTCAGCGCCTCCGCGGCCGGGGCCACCGAGCCCACGGGCCTCTCCCCGGTCACCGCGCTGCCCGGCCCGGCCCGCCATTCGGCGGTAACCTCCGCGGTGTGTTCGCCGAGCCGCGGAGCCGGGCGCCGGATCGCGAACGCTTCGGCCGTGACCTTTGCGCACGGCCCAGGCAGCCGGATTCGGCGGTTGCCGTCGCCGACCTCCACCCAGAAATCACGCGCAGCGAGCTGCTCGCTGGAGGCGACATCGGCGGTGTCGTAGATCGGGACGCATAGCAGCTTGCGATCTACCGCGGCCCGCAGCAGCTCGTGTTTGGTCTTCGCCGCGAGGAAGGCACGAACGACCTCCCGTACGGCGGCCAGGTCTTCGCTGGTGAACGAGCCATCTTCGACCCGGCTGGGCATCGTGCGCCAGTCGAGGTCAAGAAGCTCGGGCGCGGCGGCTCCTTCGTCGACCATCCAGCGCATGAAGGCGTTGGTGAACCCGCCGGTCGCCGGGCCCAGCCCGAGAAGGCACTCAACGGTTCCGTCCTGGCACGGCCATTTGCTGGGAAACGGAGGTTCGGGCTGACGGGACGGTTGCTCTGGGCCAGGTTTGTCACCGACGGCATACGCCAGCACCCGGGCCAGCGTGGCCATCCCGAGGCTCGCCTGGGCCGACACGTCGACGTGCTGGCCCCGGCCGATCCGGTGCCGGGCCTGCAGCGCGAACAATGCGCCCGCGGCCGCGTCGGCGCCGGCATGCAGATATGTCTGCGGCAGTGAGATCCGCACCGGCGGCTGGGTGCCGTCGCGGTTCAGGTCGAGCGGGCCGCCTGCCGCCCAGACCGTCAGGTCAGATTCGGCGTAGCCGGCCTTTGGGCCTGTCCGCCCGAACGGGGTTACCGACACGTAAATCAGCCCTGGGTTGACCTTCTCCAGGTCGGGCCAGTCCAGGCCGCGGGCCGCCATCACGCCCGGGTCCGCAGACTCGATCAGGATGTCGGCCGCCGCGGCGAGCTCGCGGATGAGCCGCTGCCCATCCGGTTCGTCAGGGTCAGCTACGATCCCCCGCTTATTCGCGGCGTAAGCGTCGAAATACAGCGACCGGCCGTCAGCTTCAAGCGGCGGGCACCGGCGGGCGGTGGACCCGGCCGCTGGCTCGGCCTGGACCACGTCCGCGCCCAGGTCCGCGAGCATGCGGCCGGCGATTATCCCGCGCTCGTCCGTCAGATCCAGGACCCGGTATCCGGACAGGAAACCGCCTGAGTCTGCGGGGTCACGCGGAGACATGCAGCCGCTCCAACGTCGTGGCTCGCTCCGCAGCGGGCCAGTCCGCGCCACAGTTCGGCCGCCCGGCCCGCTCTACTAGGACAGCTCTGTTTCCAGCGCCCATATCGATCCTCACCCAGGCTTCGCGAGCGTCTTCCGTACGGTCCAGCACGACTCCGGCACCGCGCTGAGTGGCAGCTGGCCCGGCTGTCTGGAGCATAACCGGACATTTGTCGCGCCGGGAGGGCGGGTTCCACGGGCCCTGGGTGTTTCCTTCCTGGTCGAAGGGGGGTGTTCCGGCCGGGAGGGCCGCGGATCTCTATCCGGGCGTCCCGTCGCGCTCTGTTCTTCGGGCCAGGTTCTGCAGTTGCCGTTCATGCACGCCAGGCACCCAATCGTAGGTGGCCGACGGGCCGACCCGCGGGTCGCTGGGAACCTGGTCGTCACGCAGGGCGTGCACGTACGCGCGATCCTGGTCGATCCGTGCGCGGACCTGATCAGCTCCGCCGATGGACCCGTGACCCGGGACGAGGACACCGACGTCGCCCGCCACGCTCTCGAGCATCCCCAGCGCGGCGAGGTAGTCCTCGACCGGGTCGGTGGTGTCGTTCAGGTCGAGCATCGGAATCAGGACGTCAGAGAGCATGTCGCCGACGACGAGAACCCCGCGTTCCTCGATCAGCAGCGCCGCATGGCCCGGGGCGTGCGCCTGATGCTCGAAAATCCGGACTTGAGGGCCGTCCCAAGGAATCCGCGCCGTCTCGGCGGGCAGGCCGGTAATGAGTCCGAGCAGGTCCAGCGGTACCTGATCGGCGATGTCCGGCGGTATCAGCCGCTCGGCGATGCGGGCCTTCGCACGCGGGTCCGACAGCTGAACTCGGGCAGTGGCCGCGCAGCGGGCCGTGCCGTAACGGGGCGCCGCGCCGAGCCGGGCGTGCCAGAGCAGGTGATCCCAGTGCGGATGCGTAGAAAACCCGGCCACCACGGGCTGGCCCAGCTCCCGAAGGTCGCTCGCGACGGCGGCCATTTCGGGGCCGAGCACCCCGGGGTCGATGAGCAGCACGCCGGCCCGGCCTTGCACGACGACGGCGTTGCTCTGGCAGAACTCGCTCTCGTGAATCAGCACACCCTCCGCGACCTGCCTCAGCACTGGGCTCCTTCCGCTTGTGGTTTGCAACCGCTTGTCGGCACAGTAGATGATCCGGCTGGCTAGCCGTGCATCGACGTCGTCGCGCAGGGCGCTGAGCCGGGCAACTGGGCCCTGGCCGCTCTGGCACGATCGGGACCGTGACTGTCACCGCTGAAATAGAGCATGGGGCGGGTCGGCCCCGCTCCGAACGCGACGCCGCCTTCCTCAAGCGCTTCGAGGCCGCGATGCGCCTGCCGATCATCGTGTCGGCCATCTTGCCGCTCATCGTTGCCCCGGAGTCCCATGGCTGGGTGGGTGCCGTGATCGGCATCACCACCTGGCTGGTGTTCGTGGTCGACTACGTCGTGCACGTTCGCCATCTCGAGCACTACCGGCGTACCGGCGTCGGCCGCTTTGACCTGTTCGTGGTGATCGCCACCGCCCCGTGGTTCCTGCTCCCCGGCACCCGGGCAGGGGGGTTCGTGGTGCTGCTCCGCCTGGCCCGGCTGGCCCGCCTGGCGATGGCCACCAAAGGGTCGCGTCAGCTGTTCGACCGGCTGGGCCGGATCGCCGCCGTGGCCGCCGGGGTCCTGGTGACCAGTTCCCTGGTCGCTTACTACGCCGAGCACCCCGCCAACAAGGAGTTCGCCACGGTCGGCGACGCGCTGTGGTGGGGCTTCGTCACCCTGACCACCGTCGGCTACGGCGACATTGTTCCCAAGACCCCGACCGGGCGTTTTGCGGCCGTCGCCATCATGATCACCGGGATCGCCGTCCTGGGGTTGCTCGCGGGCTCCCTGGCCAGCTTTTTCCGGCTGGATGAGGGCGACACGGCGGCCGGGTCACCAGCCGGCCAGCCAGCGAGCACCGCGGCCACGTCCCACGACGCCGCGCTTGCCGCCCTGGCCGCCGAGGTGTCAGCCCTCCGCCGTCAGGTGGAGGTCCTGACCGAGAGGCTGACCGGAGGTGCCCCGACCTGACTTCGCCGTCAGCCCCACCCCAGTGCGGATGATCCCCATCCGGATCTATCACGCGCCATTCTGCTGGGAAATGTGCATTTTTCTGCTCGGGCGTGCGTTTGGAGCCGGACTGGCCGGGTAGTTGTGAGCCGGTGTGTCGGCGGTTCCCGCTCGCGCAGGCGCCGTCATGGGTGCGATATCGCAGCGCAGCGAGAGGGTAACGTCATGATCAGACGGCCTGTACGCACATTCCTGGCGGTTGCGGCCTCGGCCGCGGTCGGCCTGCTGTCGGCGGGCACGGCCAGCGCCGGCGCCCAGACGGTGCAGACGCAGACGGTGCAGACCGCGGGCAGCGTCCAGCGGTCAGCGGGCGGCACCCTGGCCGCCGCGCTGTCGGCTGTTCCCGGGGCGGGCGCGGCCCCGACCATCTCCGCCACCTCACAGCTGTCCGAACGCCGGTTTGTGGCGGCGGGCACCCAGGCCTACGTGGTCGGGGTGGAGGACGGCACGTTCCCGCCGATCGGCTGGCACACCACCGGCCAGATGGGCGGCGTGTGGACCCCGCCGACCAAGCTGCTCGACGGACTGTGGTTCGGGGTGTCGGGAAGCTGGCTGGATTCGGCCAGCACCTACACCAGCGGGCCCGGTTTTGTCCGCCTCACCTTCCCGGTGACGGACGGCCTGCAGCCGACCCTCACTGAATTCGCCCCGGACGGGCTGTCGGCGGTGCTGTTCGGCCTCACCCTGATCCCGGTGAACGGGAGCGCCGCCACCGTGGCCGTGACCGCCGACGCGCACAGCGAGGTGAGCGCGGCCTACCCCTGGGGGTCGACCACGCCCACCTGGGACCAGTTCAACCACCAGAACACCGTCTCCGCGGCCAACGGCGTCATCACCTTCAACCAGGAGCAGACCCCGTGGTACGCCAAGGTCGGGGCGGCCACCGCGCCGTCCGGCACGGCCACCGGATCCGGTTACTGGGGGCCCACCTCGGCCAGCGACCAGGCCGTCTTCGGCACCAAGGGCGAAGGCGGGCAGCTGACCTGGAACCTGGCCGTGCCGGCCGCCGGGCGCACGCTGTGGCTGGGAGTGTCCGGCTCGCAGAACGGCTCGGCGGGCGCCGGCCAGGCGCTGCGGGCCGCCCTGGCCAACCCGGCCGGGCTGCTGCAGAGCAAGATCGCCGAACGGGACGGCGTGGCTGCCCAGACTAACCTGCAGGTCCCGGACTCCGGCGTCCAGCAGGCGCTGCTGTGGAGCAAGCTCAACCTGGCCGACCTGAGCCGGACGATTTCCAACGCCGCCATCAGGGACACCAAGGCGGGCACGGTGTACCCGGCGCCGCTGGCCACCGTGCCCAGCCTGTCCGGCATCGACGGCGCCTACCCTGACTACGCCGAGTTCTTCGGCACTGACGGCGCCTACAGCACCTACGGCCTGGCCGTCAGCGGGCAGTCGCAGACGGCCGTCAACTGGCTGAACGCCATCCGCACGGTGTCGCAAATCGTCAACGGCAGCACCGGGAAGGTGGTCCACGAGATAACCTCCACCGGCGCGGTCTACTACGGCGACACCACCGAGCCCGGCGACATCAACGAGACCGCCCAGTTCGCCGTCGCCGCCGACCTGACCTGGCGGTGGTCGGGCGACAACGCGGTCCTGGCCGACAACTACAAGTTCATCGACGAGGGTGAGCACTACCTGGCCAGCCTGGCCACCGGCCCGGGCGGCCTGTGGCCGGTCGGCGACGGCATCGTGGAGAACACCTCCCTCGGCGGTGAGGCGCTCGACGTAGCCTCCGAGAGCATCCAGGCCCTGGCCGCGCTGCACGACATGGCCGTGGCCATGCACGACACCGCCACCGCCAGCTGGGCCGCCCAGCGGGAGCAGGCCACGCTCAAGGCGTTCGGCCAGTGGTGGATCTCCAGCCAGCACCTGTACGCGGACTCGATGTGCGCGGCCGCCTCAGCCGGCACCAGCTGCACCGCGGCAGGCCAGCAGCTCCAGCAGCGCTGGTGGACCAGCGTCGCCCCGATGGAGCAGGACATCGCCCCGGTCGCCGACGCCGACGCCGCGCTCGGCCAGCTGGAGACGCCCACCTTCACCGGGTCGTGCGGCCTGTACGTGGACGGCGTCGGCGGGCCCAGCGGCACCAGCGGCCAGACCTGCTACCTGGTCAACACCGGGGCCCTGGCCGTCGGCGAAGCCAACTACGGGCGCCTGCCGCAGGCCGTCACCGACATGGACAAGATCGCGAGCCAGCTCACCGTGGAGATGCCTGGCTCGCTACCGGAACTGGCCGCGAGTGCCCAGTACAACCCGTTCGAGGCGCTCACCAGCCGGGCGAACGTGATGCAGGCCTGGTCCGGCTACGGGCTGCTGTGGACCGTGGTGAACGACCTGCTGGGCGTCAGCCCCGACGCGCCGGACCGTTCGGTCGCCGTGGTGCCCGAGATCCCGTCCTCGTGGCCGGCCATGTCGGTCCGGAACCTGCACGTGGGGACGGCCACGCTGGGCGAGACCGCCAGCCGCCACGGCGCCGCCTACCGGACCGAGGTGACCGGCGCGCGGGGCCTGGCCCTGACCATCGGCACGGTGCTGGCCGCGGGCGCGACGGTGCACTCGGTCACGCTGAACGGCGCGCACGTGGCCTACCAGCTGGTGACCACGCACCGCGGGACCGCGGTCGAGGTCATGGTGCCCCATCCCGCCGCCGACGAAGTGCTCGCCGTGCAGGCCTGACCCGCCCAGGCGGGGCAGCCGCGCGGGCCGCCTTAAATAGCAGGCCCGCCACATGGCCATGACTCGTTGATGCCCCCATGATCCGGGGGTACCTTCGTAGGAATGAAGCGGGAGGTCATCGACTCTTTTCAGGTGATATCTGGCCGGGATCACCTGAACGCACCCGGGCTGGGCTTCGCACTACCTGAGTCGAAATTTCACCCCCCGAGGGTCCGTCCGGGAATCGTCGTCCGGACTGCCCTGGTTGAGCGGTTGGCCGCTGCGCGGGTGCCAGTCGTCACCGTAACCGCCCCGCCCGGCTACGGAAAGACGACGCTGATGGCGCAATGGGCCGAACGGATCGGATCACGTGTCGCGTGGCTTTCCTGCGACGAAGACGATAATGATCCCGTCGTGCTGCTGAGTGCCCTTGCGGTTGCGCTGGACCGGATCGGGCCGGTCGACCCGGCGATTTTCGCGGCCCTGGCCGCCTCGGGCGCCGAGATCACCGTGGTCCCTAAGTTCGTGTCGGCGGTGGCTTCGGTCCAGCCGCCGGTGACTGTGCTGCTCGACCACGCCGAGGCGGTGACGAACAGGCAGTGCCTGAACACGATCGCGGAGTTCGCCCTGCGCCTGCCGCCGGGGTGGCAGCTCGCGGTGGCGTCGCGTGCTGCCGTGCCGCTGCCCACGGCCCGGTTGCGCGCTCAAGGCGGGATTCTCGAGGTGACCGCTGACGACTTGGCCATGGGGCCACCGGAAGCGGGCTCCTTGCTGGCGGGGACCGGAGTCGAGGCTGACGAGGCGGGCCTTCGTGATCTCCTGCAGCGGACCGAAGGCTGGCCAGCGGGGCTCTATATCGCCGCGCTAGCCATCAAGGCCGGCGGGCGGAACAGCGATGTCGGCTTCACGTTCACGGGCGACGACGTCTACATGGGTGATTATCTGCGCTCGGAACTCCTGGACCGGATCTCCGGCGAGGAAGCGTCGTTTCTTACCCGCACCTCGGTGCTGGACCGGATGTGCGGGTCGCTCTGCGACGCGATCTTGGGGCAGCAGGGATCGGCGGCTGTCCTTGAACATATGGAAGCCAGGAATCTGCTGGTGGTCCCGCTTGACCGCCGCCGTGAATGGTACCGGTACCATCATCTGCTCCGTGATCTTCTGCGGACAGAGCTCCGGCGCCGGGAGCCCGACCTGGTCCAGGACCTGCATTTCCGGGCACCGGCCTGGTTCGAGGCGAACGGCCTGCCGGAGGCCGCGATCGACTACGCCTACGCGGCGGGAGACTACGACCGGGTGGCGCGGCTGATCCTGGAACTCCAACAGCCCGTCTGGGCCAGCGGGCGCATCAAGACGGTGCTGCGCTGGATGGAGTGGCTCGGGGATGTTACGTCAGCTGAGCACTACGGGGCGATCGCGGCGCATGGCTCTCTTATTTTCGCGCTTCTCGGCCAGCCCGCCGAGGCGGAGCGCTGGGCTGCCGCTGCGGAGCGTGCGTCCTCGACGGGAATCCTCCCGGATGGCAGCACGATCGAGGCCACGCTGGCCTATCTGCGTGCGATCTTGTGCCGAAGCGGCATCGGCGAGATGCGGCGTGACGCGCGAATCGCCTGGGAGGGACTAAGCCCGGCCAGCCCGTACCGGGCCACGATGCTGTACACCGAGGGCGTTGCCGACCTGCTGGAGGGTGACCCGGACCGAGCCGAGCCCACTCTGGCCCGCGCGCTGGATCTGGCCACCCACTTCGGCGCCTTGCCTGTTGCCGGCCTGATCCTCGCCCAGCAGTGCAGCGTGGCCGCCGAACGAAATGACTGGCCCGAGGTCACCACGCTCGCCCGACGAGCGGCGGCCATCGTAGATGACGGGCAGTTTGGCGATTACTTCACCAGTGCCCTGGTCTACGCGTGGGCGAGCCGTGCTGCGGCGCACGAGGGCGACGCCACCCAGGCACGGTTCTATCTCGGGCGGGCGTCGCGGCTCAGGCCCCTGCTGACGTACGCCCTGCCGATGGTGTCAGTCCAGGCGCTTCTGGAAATGGCCCGCTCCTACATCACGCTCGCCGACCCTGGGGGTGCTTCGGCGGTTCTGGCCCAGGTCCACGACATTCTCCAGCAACGGCCGGATCTCGGTAACCTCCCGGAACTGGCTGGCCAGCTGCAAGCCAGTGTCGTCACCGCCCACACCCGCACGACCAGTGCTTCGTCACTTACGGCCGCCGAGTTGCGGCTTCTTCCCTTGCTGGCCACGCACCTGTCGTACCAGCAGATCGGCGAACAGCTGTTCGTCTCGAAGAACACGGTCAGGACTCAGGCGTACTCCGCCTACCGCAAGCTCGGGGTCTCCTCGCGCTACGAAGCGGTCGTCCGTACCCGCGAACTCGGTCTAGGTGCCCTCTAGCGTGCGGTCTGAGCCGGCTGCGGCGTCGTAGCCTGGGCTGGTGGACGCGGCGCGGCTGATCGTGATCGAGGGCATGATCGGTTCAGGCAAGACGACGACGGCGACGGCAGTCGGGGACTGGCTGGCGGGGCGGGGAGAGAACGTGCGGGTGTTCTGCGAAGGCGCCGCAGATCATCCCATCCGCACCAGGGCCGAGGACCGGTTGCGGGCCGAGGCCGGCCCGCAGGCGCCCGGGCCGGGCCGGGCCGGTGACGGCAGCGCCGGGGACGGCGGGCCCGACGGTCGCCCTGGGGTGTACGCGGCCGTTCAATGGCGCCGGCTGACCGAGCGCTGCCTGCGCGGAGGGCCGACGATCATCATAGAAAGCAGCTTCCTGCAGAACTCCGTCATGCCGGCCTTCATCGACGGCGCGCCCGCGCGCACGGTCGAGGAGATCTTCACCCAGATCGTGCGGCAGGCCGCACCGGCCAGGCCGCTCCTGGTCTACCTGCGGCCCGCCGACATCGCCGCGGCGATCGCGCGTGTCCATCGCACCCGGGGTGACCCGTGGTCGTCGCGGAACGTGGCCTTCGTGGAAAACAGCCCCTGGGCGCGGCGCCGCAGCCTCCGGGGCCAAGACGCCGTGGTCAAGCTGTACCAGGCCTGGGAGCCTGTCGTGACCCAGCTGTACGGCCGGTACCCGTTCCCGAAGATCATGGTGACCGACCCCCAGCACGACTGGCAGGCGACGCTGACGCGCATCTGCGCCGCCGCGCGCCCAGCACCCGTGTCCAGGCCGTGATCGCGCCGTTCTGCTACGGCACTGGCTCGATCAGGTCCAGGATCCGGTCCGGCGTGAGCGGCTGGGAGTTGATCGAGACCCCGAGGGGGGCCAGCGCGTCGCGGACCGCGTTGACCAGCGCGGCCGGTGAGCCGATCGCGCCGCCCTCGCCCAGGCCCTTGTGCCCGCCGGGGGTCAGGCCGGGGGTAACCACGTGGCCGTACTCCAGGTCCGGCACCTCGGCCGCGGTCGGCAGCAGGTAATCCATGAACGTGGTCGTGGTCGGGTTGCCCGCCTCGTCGTAGCGGATGTGCTCATACAGCACCCCGCCGATGCCCTGCACCACCCCGCCCGCGGTTTGCCCCTCCACCACGTTCGGGTTGATCATGACGCCGCAGTCCTCGGAGATCACGTACCGCAGGATGTGCACCTGGCCGGTGGCCGGGTCGACCTCCACCGTCACCGCGTGGCAGGCGTTGGAGAACATGAACTGCGGCGCCCGGTACCGCTCGGAGATTTCCAGGCCCAGTTCGGCGCCGGGCGGCAGCGCGGCGGGGTTGATCAGGTAGGCGGCGGCGGCGATCTCGGCCAGCGTCACGCTCTTGCCCTCCGGGTCGCCCTTGATCCGGGCCACGCTGTCGGTCATCTCCAGGTCGCCCGGGTCGATCTCCAGCATCTGCGCGGCCACGGCCAGGACCCGCTCGCGCATGGCCGCGCCGGCCTGGTGCGCCGCGCCGCCCGCCACCCCCGCGGTCTTGCTGCCGCCGGTGTTCGGGCCTTGCGGAGTGGAGTCGGTGTCGCCCTGGGTGAAGTGCACGTCCTCGATGTTCACGCCCATCTCGTCGGCGACGATCTGGGTCATGGTCGTCTCGATGCTCTGCCCGTGGCTGCCGGTGCCCATGTAGACGTTGACCTTGCCGCTGGGCTCGACCCGGATGGTGGCCGCGTAGGTGCCCAGGTCTCCTCGCTGGGGCTCGATGTAGAGCGAGAGCCCGATGCCGACCAGCCGGCCTTCGGCGCGGGCCCGCTCCTGGTCCTTGCGGAACTGCTCGTAGCCGATCAGTTCCGCGGCTTGCTCGAGCGTCTCGGCCGGGCTGATGGCGTCGTACGGGATCGAGGAGGCGCTGGTGTAGGGCAGCTCGTCGCGGGAGATCACGTTGCGGCGGCGGATCTCCAGCGGGTCGATGCCGAGCCGCTGCGCGATGACGTCCACCAGCTGCTCGCGGCCGGTGGTCTCCATCATCCACGGCCCGCGGTAGGCGCAGTGCCCGCCGGTGTTCGTGTACACCGCCTGGCCGGAGTAGGCCACTGAACCGGGCCCGGACCAGTGGTACGGCCCGGGGAACATGCGCGCTGACCCCCCCGCCGTCTGGCCGTTGCTCCCGGCCGGGTAGGCGCCCACGTTCTCGATGTGGTGGGCCCTGGCCGCCAGCAGCACCCCGTCGTCGTCGGTGGCCGCGGTGATCTGCAACGACTCCTCCCGGGCGTGCCCCCCGCTGATCAGGTTCTCGGCCCGGTCCTCGATCCACTTCACCGGCCGCTCACCGAGGATCACCGCCGCCACCACGACGGCCTGGTCCTCCCGCTGGGGGAACGCCTTCTGCCCGAACGAGCCGCCGACATCGCCCATGATCACCCGGACGTCGTCCTCGGGGAGATCCAGCATCCGGGAGAAGAACAGCCGGGGCACGTGCACGCCCTGCCCGGCGATGACCACCTCGAGCTGCCCGGTCCACCGGTCCCACTCGGCGACCAGGCCGCGGGTCTCCATCGGCACGTCCGCGTAGCGGTGCTGGGTGAACGTCTCGGTGAACACGTGCGGCGCATTCGCCAGCAGGCCGTCCAGCCCGGGCAGGTCCGGGGCCGGGACCACGCCGGCCGAGTTGCCCGGCAGCTCCGGGTGCACCCGCGGGCTGCCCTCGGCCAGCGCCGCGGCCGGGTCCAGCACCGGCTGCTGCGGCTCGATCTCCACGCTGACCAGCTCGGCGGCGTCCTCGGCCAGGTAGCGCGACTCCGCGATCACCACGGCGATCGGCTCACCGACGTACCGGACGTCACCGTCGGCCAGCACCCGCCGGGGCGTCTGGTCAGGTCCCCGGCCGGGCACCGTCCGGCCGAGCTGGTGCACCCGCGGGTTGACCTCGGCCGCGGTCAGCACCGCTAGCACGCCCGGCGCCCGGCGCGCCGCGCTGACGTCCAGGCCCGTGATCCGCCCCCGGGCCACGGTGCTGCGCACGAACGCGGCGTGCACCATCCCCGGCTTGGCCAGGTCATCGACGTACCGGCCGTGCCCGGTGATCATCCGCTGGTCCTCGACCCGCGGTATCCGCTCGCCCACCCACCGCGCCGCGGTCGCATCACCGGCGAGCCCGGCCGGCGCCTCGGACAGCAGCGATACGGGATTCCTGTCCGTGCTCACTGACGGCTCCCTTCCACGCCAGGCAGGCTTCATCTTCGACGATAGCCCCGGTCCCCGTTCCCGGGTAGTGAATAGTTAGGCCCACGAAGTATCTTGAGCCTTGTGGAGACTCCGGCTTCATGACTGACGCGCGAATCGGGCCCCGCCGCCACCTCGAGTCGCAGGAGGAGAACGTCCTCCCGCGTTGGGCGTTGGGGCAGCTGCCGTCGCACGAGGGGGAGCTGCCCGGACCCGCGGGTGCGCAGGCCGGCGGCTGGCTCCGCCGCCTGTGGCCCATTTTCGCGGCGCACCGACGGCTGATCCTCATCGCGGTCGTCAGCGCCGTCCTGGCCATCCTCAGTCAGACCATGATCCCGCTGGTTCAGGCGTCGATCATCGACGGGCCGATCCTGGGCCATACCCAGGATCTCGGCCCGCTGCTGGGCCTGATGGGCGTGCTCATCGTGGTCCTCTTCGTGTTCGGGCAGATCCGCCGGTACGCCGGCGGGCGCATCGCCTGGGACGTCGACTACGACCTGCGCAACGCCGTCTTCGCCCATCTTCAGGGACTCGACTTCGCCCGCCACGACGAGCTCCAGACCGGTCAGCTCGTCTCCCGGACGAACTCAGACCTGCAGCTCGTCCGGCAGCTCTTCAACCAGGCGCCGAACATCCTGTCCAACGTCCTGCAGTTCGTCTTGTCGCTGGGGATCATGTTCGTCCTGTCGCCGCTGCTCGCGGCGACGACGCTCCCCTTCGTGCCCATCCTGTTCTGGTTCTCGCTCCGGATGCGAAGGCGCGTCTACCCGAGCCAGTGGGAGGCCCAGGCGCGGATGGCCGAGGTGATCGGCCAGGTCGACGGCGCCACCACCGGGGTACGTGTGGTCAAAGGCTTCGGCCAGGAGCGGCGCGAGTTCAACCGGGTGCTTGACGCCCTCCGGGTTCTGTTCGCCAGCCGGATGCGCAACCTGCGCCTGCGGGCCCGGCGGACCTCGACCCTCCAGGCGCTGCCGCAGTTCACTCAGGTCATCATCCTCGGCATCGGCGGCTACCTCGCTTTCCACCACGACATCTCGATCGGCACCCTGGTGGCCTTCATGACCTACATGGCCCTGCTGGCGGCTCCGGCGCGCCAGCTGGGCAGCGTCATCGTCACCGCCCAGCAGGCCCGCGCCGGGGCCGAACGGGTCCTGGAGCTCCTCGACTCGCTGCCCGATGTCACCGAGAAGGCTGACGCCGTGACCCTGCCCGCCGTCACGCTGCCCGGCGAGCACGGGCACATCAGCTTCGACGGGGTGTCGTTCGGCTACCTGCGGTCGGAGCCGATCCTGCGTAACTTCTCCCTGGACATCGCCCCGGGTGAGACGGTCGGGATTGTCGGCGCGTCGGGCTCGGGGAAGTCGACGATCGGGCTTCTGCTCCCTCGCTTCTACGACGTCCAGTCCGGGCACGTTCGCCTCGAAGGAGTGGACGTGCGCGACGTGACGCTCGACAGCCTGCGCCGCCAGATCGGCATCGTCTTCGAGGACGCCTTCTTGTTCTCCGACACCGTTCGGTCCAACATCTCCTTCGGCCGGCCGGACGCGACCGACGAGCAGATCGAGGCGGCCGCTCGCGCGGCCGAGGCGCACGATTTCATCAGCGCCCTGCCGGACCGCTACGACACCGTCGTCGGCGAGAAGGGCTCCCTGCTCTCCGGGGGCCAGCGCCAGCGGATCACGCTCGCCCGCGCCCTGCTCACCGATCCGAAGATCCTCCTCCTCGACGACGCCACGTCCTCGATCGACAGCCGCGTGGAGGAAGAGATCCACAAAACCCTCCGCAGGCTGATGGTGGGCCGTACCACGATCCTCATCGCGCACCGCCGTTCCACGCTGCGGCTGGCCAGCCGCATCGCGGTGCTCGACCGGGGCGCGGTCGTCGACAGCGGCACCCACGAACAGCTGATCGAGCGCTGCGAGCTCTACCGAGAACTGATCTCCGGACCTAACGACCAGGCCGAGGGGCAGCACACCAACCGGGGCTCGACTCGCTCCAGCGCCGAGGCGTGGGGCCGTCGCGGCTCCGGCGGCGACTTTGACGGCGTTCGCTTCGAGCTCGTGAACGCCGAACCCCGGCTGCAGGCCGGCGGCATGGGTGGCGGTGGCATGGGTGGCGGCGGCATGCGGGCCGGCGGCGGAATGCGCGCCGGCGCGGCCGGGCCGCCGACGCCGGAGCTCATGGCGGCGATCAAGAGCCTGCCGCCGGTACGCGACTGGCCGCACGAGGACCTCGCGCAGCAGACGGCGCCGGTCGTCGGGAAGTTCAACTTCTGGCGCTACCTGCGGCCGCTGTACCTCCAGCTGGCGCTCGGCGCGATGTTCATCGTGCTCGACTCGGCCTGCCTGTTGGCCGGGCCGCAGTTCGTCAGGTACACGATCAACAACGCGATCCAGCAGCACGACGGCCAGCTCCTGGTCATCCTGATCGGCCTGTACTTCGCGGTCAACCTGGCCGACTGGTTCTTCCAGTGGCGGGAGATCTTCCTGACCGGCCGCGTCGGTGAGCGTCTGCTGTTCGGCCTGCGGGTCAAGATCTTCAGCCACCTGCAGCGGCTCGGCATGGACTTCTACGACCGCGAGATGGGCGGGCGGATCCTCACCCGGATCGGCTCCGACGTCGACACCCTCTCCCAGCTCATGCAGTCCGGTCTGGTGAACGCCTTCGTGAGTTTCCTGAACTTCTTCGGCGTGGCGGTGCTGCTCGTTCTCATGAGTCCCCGGCTGGCCTTGTTCGTCCTGGGGGTCGTCCCGCCGCTGCTCGCGGGCACCCTGCTGTACCGGGCGAAGTCGTCGAAGGCCTACGACCGCCAGCGGGAGCGGATCGCGGCGGTCAACGCAGATCTTGAGGAGAACGTCTCAGGCGTCCGCATCACCCAGGCCTTCCGGCGGGAAGAGCGCAACACGGCGAATTTCCGGACTCTCACCCTTCAGTACCGCGACGCCGGTATCCGCTCGACCTACTACCAGTCGCTGTTCTTTCCCTACGCCCAGCTGATGGGGAACATCGCCACCCTGATCATCCTCGGGGTCGGCGACCACGAGTATCACCAGCACCTCTTGTCAGCTGGCGCGCTCGTCGCCTTCCTGCTCTACCTCACCCAGCTGTTCGCGCCGGTGCAGCAGCTCTCCCAGGTCTTCGACTCCTACCAGCAGGCCTCCGCCGGACTGCGGCGGATCTCCGGCCTGCTGCAGGCGCCGGTCAGCCTCGACTTCGAGGCGCTCCAGCCCGCCGAGCTCGCGGCTGACGCCGCGGCGGGACACGAGCGAGTCCGGCCGCTGCCGAAGATCAAGGGCGCCATCGAGCTGGCCGGCGTGCACTTCCGGTATCCGGGGCAGCCCGCCGAGGCGGTCGCGGGCATCGACTTGTCCATCGCGGCGGGACAGACCGTGGCGCTGGTCGGAGAGACCGGGGCCGGCAAGTCGACGGTAGTGAAACTGATCGCCCGCTTTTACGACCCGACCGCGGGTCAGGTCCTGATCGACGGAGCGCCACTGACCAGGCTGGACCTCGAGGGTTATCGCCGGCGCCTCGGTTACGTCCCCCAGGAGCCCTTCCTGTTTCCGGCGTCGATTCGCGACAACATCGCCTATGGCCGTCCCGGCGCGACCGACGAGCAGGTCGAGGCCGCGGCCAGGAGCGTGGGGGCGCACGACTTCATCGTCGGCGCCGGCGGCTATCTCGCCCCGGTGCGCGGCGGCGGCAAGTCGCTGTCCATCGGGCAACGCCAGCTTCTGTGTTTTGCCCGCGCCTTGCTCATCGACCCGGCCATCATCCTGCTCGACGAGGCGACGTCGAACCTCGACCTGGCCAGCGAGGCACGGGTGAACCACGCGATGGAGGTCGTCGCGCACGCCCGGACGACGGTGATCATCGCGCACCGCCTGCAGACGGCGGCGCGGGCCGACCGCATCTTCGTGATCGACGGCGGCCAGGTCGTCGAGACCGGCAGCCACCGTGAACTCCTCTCCGTAGCTGGCCCCTATGCAGGCCTGTGGCGCGCCTTCGACATCGCCAGCTGACCCGGGGCTCGGGCGGCAAGAGCTCGCGCCGGTAGAACTCGCCCGGCCGGTCGCGGCCCACCCCGGGAATCGCGCCGGTAGAACTCGCCCGGCCCGTCGCGGCCCACCCCGGGAATTATGCGCCCTCGCACGCGTTAATATGGTCAAGGCGCCGGAGAACCGAACCGGTCGTCCGACGGTGGCGTTCACAGGGCGGTGGTCACCAGCCCAGCCACCGGCGGCTCCGAGTCCGTGTGAGACGCCCGCCGAGGCCCGATGCGTTGATCATTGGGGATCCGCAAGTCGGCTCGGCGACTGGAGCACTAGGTCCTGTGCTCGGGACGTTCCTCGTCCCGTTTCGCGGGATTGCGCAGCACGCTGCCGCGGCCACTGTGCCCCGGCATTTCAGAGGAGGAGTCTTTGGCTCGACCAGGCCAGCGCCAGACGGGCGCTCGCCGTACCGCCCCGCAGAAGCAGCGACGCGTCCGCCAGCGCGACGACGTTGTCTCGGTGCTCGCCCGAACCGCCGGTGAGGTCGAGGCGGCCGCGCGGCGCGGCCACGTGACGCCTGCCGTGCGCACGAAGTTCCAGGCCGTCGCCTTGCTGCTGCGGGACGAGCGCGCCCGCATCCGGGCTGCGGCCGGAGGCGACCGTCGTCGCGCTGAGCAGCTCAAGCGCCTGGACGGCATCGCGGCCATCCTTGCGACGACCGCCGTCCGGGACGCCGGGCTGCTGGCCCTGCTGGCCGAGGACGCCGGCGTCTCCGACGCGGCCCGGTCGCTCAAACTGGAGATGATGCGCGACCTCGGCATCGAGCCGGCGCCCGAAGAGATCGCGCCGGCGGCTACCGCGACCGAGCCCGCCGCACCGGAGTTGGGGGTCGTGCCGCAGTCGGTGATCTCCCGGCAGCTGGCGAACCCCTTCCTGTCCCCCGACTTCTCCGCCGTTCCGCAGCGCGCCGCTCGCCCGCACCGCCTGGCCGGCTGGGAGCTGCTCGGCCCGCTGCTGAGCTCTTTCGAGCGCGCCGGCGGGGGAGCCCCGGCCTGCATGGCGCTCCCGGCGCCGACGGCCCGGTTCACCCCGGCGGGCCTGAAGCTGATGCCGCATCAGGGGCAGGTGGTCGCCGCGGCCGCGGCCGGTCACCGGACGTTCCTGCTCGCCGATGAGCCAGGTCTGGGCAAGACGGCCCAGGCGCTGCTCGCCGCGGAAGCGGCGGACGCCTACCCCCTGCTCGTCGTCGTGCCGAACGTCGTCAAGACCAACTGGGCCCGTGAGGCGGCCCACTGGACGCCCCGCCACCCCGCCACCGTGGTGCAGGGCGACGGCGAGACGGCCGACGGCTTCGCCGACATCGTCGTGCTTAACTACGAGGTGCTCGACCGCCACCGGGGCTGGCTCGGTGACTTCGGCTTCCGCGGCATGGTCGTGGACGAGGCACACTTCATCAAGAACAAGACCTCGCAGCGTTCGCAGCACGTCCTCGCGCTCTCCGAGCGCATCCGGTCCCGTACGCCGCGGCCCTTGCTGATGGCGCTGACCGGCACCCCGCTGATCAACGACATCGAGGACTTCCGGGCCATCTGGCAGTTCCTCGGCTGGATCGACGACAGCAAGCCCCTCGGCGAGCTGATGGACGCGCTCGAGGACACCGGCCTGACGCCTGCCGACCGGGGCTTCTACCCCGCGGCGCGCCAGTGCGTGATCGATCTCGGCATCGTGCGGCACCGCAAGATTGACGTGGCCGCCGACATCCCGGCCCGCCGCATCGCCGACATCCCCGTCGAGCTGGACGGACGGGCCGGCCGGTCGATCCGCGCGGCCGAGCGGGACCTCGCCGACCGGATGGTGGCGCAGTACGAGGCCGCGCTCGCGAACCGGTTCTCCGACGCCGGCGCCGAAGGCATCGACCACGACCTCGTCCGCCGGGTGGCCCGGTCGGAGCTGAAGGACGCGACCACGAAGTCCGGCGAGAACGTGTTCACCATGATGCGACGCATCGGCCAGGCGAAGGCCGAGCTGGCCGCGGACTATGCGGCGCAGCTGGCCCGCAGCGCCGGCAAGGTCGTGTTCTTCGCGAAGCACGTCGACGTGATGGACGCCGCCGAGGAGACGTTCGCCCGGCAGGGGGTGCGCTTCTCGTCGATCCGTGGCGACCAGACGCCCAAGGCGCGGCAGGCGAACATCGACGCCTTCACCGACAACCCGGACGTCGCGGTCGCGGTGTGCTCGCTGACCGCGGCGGGCGTGGGCCTGAATCTGCAGGTCGCCTCGAACATCGTGCTGGCCGAGCTGTCCTGGACCCACGCCGAGCAGACCCAGGCCATCGACCGCAGCCACCGCATCGGGCAGGGCGAACCGGTCACCGCGTGGCGCATCATCGCCGCGCAGACCATCGACGCCCGGGTCGCCGAGCTGATCGACAGCAAGGCGGGGCTGGCCAACCGGGCGCTGGACGGGGCGGACGAGGAGATCTCCTCGCCGGCCGGCGTGCAGCTCGATGCCCTGGTCGCGTTGCTGACCGATGCCCTGCGGGTGTCTCACCGGGCCGCGGCGGCCGGTGCACGGGTCGCCGACCGGAGCATCGCCGGCTAGGTCCCGCACCCCGATCGTCCCGTCGCTTCCCCGGCCGCTTCCTTGGCTTGCTCTCTCCGCGGAGGCCGAGGACCATGGAGCGTGATACGACCTCGGGACGCTGAACGGATGCGGACTCCAGGCTCGCCGAATTCTCGGTCCCGTTTCCCCGACGGAGAGGACGACCATGGCCGATCTAGATCTGAAGACCGTCAAGTGCGAAGTAGTTGACCAGCACATTGCCCTCGTCAGGCTGGACAATCCCCCGGTCAATGCGCACTCGAGCCAGATGATTCTTGATATCCCGACCATGTTCGACCGGCTGAGCGACCTGGATGAGATCAGGGCCGTAGTCCTGACCGGCGAGGGCCGAGCCTTCTGCGCCGGGGCTGACCTGAAGGAGCGCAGCAGCGGCGCTCCGGAGCCCGGTGCGTACTGGCGCAACAGCCGGGGCGGGAGAGAGGCGTACCACTCGATCCGCGAGTGCACGAAACCGGTGGTCGGGGCGATCAACGGGGCCGCCCTGGGCGGCGGCCTGGCCATCGCGGCGTCCTGTGACATCCTGATCGCATCCGAGGCGGCCCTCCTCGGGCTGCCCGAGATCGACGTGGGCCTCATGGGCGGCCAGCGCCACGCGATGCGCCTCTTCTCGCACTCACGCCTGCGGACGATGGCCCTGACCGGCCAGCGGATACCCGGGCCTGAGCTCTACCGGACCGGTGTCGTGGAGGCCTGCGTGCCCGCCGGCGAGCTGATCGATGCGGCCCTGTCAATCGCCCGCACGCTGGCGGCGAAGAGCCCCGTCGCCCTGCAGATGGCCAAGGGATCGCTGAACGCCATCGAAGAGATGAGCCTTCGCGACGGCTACCGGTACGAGCAGAACCTCACCCACCAGCTCGGCCAGACCGAGGACTCCAAGGAAGCGATGCGAGCGTTCGCCGAGAAGCGCCCCCCTGTCTTCAAGGGCCGCTAACGGGAGACGTCCTTCCGCCGCGCGAGTTCTCCCCCAACGTCCACCCGGCCCATCGGCCGCGCGCATCATCGTGGATCGCTACTGCCCCCCGGCGGGCAGTAGCGATCCACAATAATGGTTGCTCTTCGCATTTCAGCGGGTGACGGAGCACCAGGCGCCGCGGTGGCCGGGCAGTGTGCACCCCCGCCACGGAACAGGCGCACGGATGGGACGGCTGGATTCGAGGTCACTCAGCCCGCTGTTCGGTTCAGCCGCCGGGCGCGACGACTGTGGAAGGAGTCGGCGATGGACGATCGCTTCGAGGTCGCGGTGGGCGCCGGGACGATGATGTCGGCCTCCGCGGCTGCCGTCCGTTTCCCGCATCGGTGGACTCCCGGCGGCGTGACGGTGGACGCTGAATACACCGGCGCGCACCTGCTGCATCTCGCGGCGGCTGGCTGCGTCCTCAATGACCTGTACCGGGAAGCCGCGGCGCTGGGCCTTGAATTGCACGGTGTCCGGGTGACCGCGACGGGCGGGTTCGACCCGGCCACCTGGCAGTCCACGGGCCTCGGCTATTCGGTCGAGGTCAGCTCCGATGCAGCGGCCGAGCAGCTTGCGCGTCTGCTGGACACGGTGGATCAGGTGGCCGAGATTCCGCGTGCCATCAGGGCCGGGGCGCCGGTCCAGCGGATCAGGTGAGCCGCCTCCGAACGCGCCACCAGCCTCGGCCCTGCTGGTGTTCTAATCGCCTGCGGGATCGGTGAGCAGGAGCCAATTGGTCAGGACACTCGCGCCGTTCGTCGCATGGCAGTAAAGGCGGAATGAGGTTCGTGGGACAGGGCGGATGGTGAAGCCGCCGCCTTCGTCGATGACCGCCGTGACCACGGCGCCATCCGCGGTGCGTATTTCCGCCCGGCCCGGGCCGGGCGGTACGAGCTGTCCGAGAACAGCGTCGATGGTCACCTCTATCTCAAGAGTAAATTCGCCGGCGGTGAACGTCAGGTAGCGCAGGTTCGCTTGCTCAGCGCGCACGCCAGCCAATTCCGCCTCCGCACCTTCCAAGATCGAGTCGTAGCTGAGGATGGCGAGTTCGGCGTCGATGCCGCGCCACGAGAAGGCTGCCTCGCCGATCGCGATGAATTCCGCGGGCACGCTGCGCTCGGATCGGAGCGCCTCACCGAGGGCAGCGAGAAGCTGGTCGTCGTCCTCCCACCACTGCTGGGACATGTTCGTCAGCTCCTCATGGTGCCCTGGTCGTACCGCTGATCAGCGCGGTCAGCGAGGGCCCAGCCGGTCTCACGAACCAGGCTTCGTGTACGGGCGGATACCGCCCTCGGGTGACTTCCGGATCTGCGCCAGCGCGTGCCGGGCGTCACGCTCACCGGGCCGGATCTTGGCCGCCACCGCGCCGCTTACCGCCGCGGCCGCAAATGACGTCCCGTCCCAGTAGGCAAACCCGTTGCTGAACGTCGCCGTCGGACGGCCCGGGGGAGGAGAGGTCAGTTTGACCTCGCCCGTCAGGTAGGTGCTTTCCACGTCGACTCCCGGCGCGGTCATATCAACCCAGGGTGTCCGCGGGCTGAACGGCGCCAGGTCATTCCCGTCCGTGGCGCCCACCGCGATGACCTCGTCGAAGGCCGCGGGCCACAGCGGTGTCTTCGAGGTCAGGCCCCTGGTCCAGGGCTTGTCTGGCAGGGTGCCCTGCGCTCGCAGCTCGTCGATATCGCCATGATTTCCCGCGGCCGCCACGAGCAGGATCTCCGCGCTGAGCAGGCTCACCGCTCTGGCCAGCACCAGCGGCGGCTCTCCGTCGTCGGTGAAGCAGCCGAAGGACAGGTTCAAGATGTCGACTCCGGACCCGACAAAGGCCGCCATGTTCCTCGCCACGTCCCAGGCCTTTCCGACCGCCTGCTCGTTCAGTACCGGGCGGATGACGACCTCGGCACCCGGCGCGCTGCGCAGGATCAGCCCGGCGATAAACGTCGCATGCCCCGCCGACGCGGGCCGCGGCGAGCTCCCGGCGACGGGGACCTGAAGCAGGTCATGGGCCGCGGCGACGTATCCGCCGGCGAGCCACTCATTCGGGTACAGCCGGGTGTCGAGCACCCCGACGCGCACGCCCTGACCGGGCCGGCCGCGCGCCGCGGCCACCCCGGCGGAGCTACGCTCGGGCCGGGAGACCCGGCGGGAGCTACGCTCGGGCCGGGAGACCCGGCGCTGGTTCCGCCGTTCGCGCGGGAACAGCGCCTGGGATCGTGGACTCCGCCAAAGTAGGGGTCGCCTTCACCGCCCCCGCCTATGTATGGGAGCCCTCTGACGGGTTCGATCACGCGGTTCTTTCCAATGGTCGGAACCCAGCCGCCGTAGGCGGACTGGAAGTATTCGCGCAACCAGAAAATGATGAGATCGAGGTCGGAGGGCCCGGCCCGCTGAGGCTGGGGGGCGGGCCGAGTGGCCTGCGTTACGCGCCCCACCAGTCCGCTGTCGTCCTCGCGCAGCTTCGTTGCGCCTGCGGCAACGTCCGACAGCGTGAGAAGCGCCAGGCCAAGCCGTTCGTCGCGCTCTTTAATGGCCGCGCCGATCGCGCGCTGCATTAGCGCGCCCCGGACGACCGCGAGATCGGAGAGAGCTACTACGAGCTGTTCTTCCTCGTACGCCTCGATCACGCCCTGCTTCATGGGTCTGGCCTCTCGTCGTAGCGGTGAAATATCCGCTTAACTTGCCGGAGGCAGCGGCGCGAGTGGTTGATACCCCTGCGCCGATTTCCGGGGCCTATCGCACTCGACAACCCGCCACGGGTGTGGGTTACTCGCCTTATACATGACCACCACCCTGGCCGACAAGGCACGCGAGGCGCTCCGGCTGGCCGAGGCAGACCCGGGCCAGTCGGCGGCGCTCGCGGCCGTGGTGGCCGCGCAGGCGAATGCCGCCCGCGATATCGCCGCGGCCGCTGTCGCTGAACGGGCTCTCGGGCTCGCCGCCTTGCACATCGACGACGCCACGACCGCGATGCGGCATCTGCGCGCGGCGATTTCGCTGGGCCGCCGTGCCGGGTCGCCGAGCCTGGCGGCGGAAGCGCGGATGACGCTGGCTTACGTGCTGAACGGGCGAGGGCAGTCACGGCAGGCGCTCCGTGAAATCAACGCCGCGGTGCTGGACCTCGACGGCGTCGAGCGGGCCCGCGCCGAGGCACAGCGCGGCGCCATCTTGGAGTTCGGAGGCCGGACCGAGGAGGCACTGGCCAGTTTCCGCCGGGCGCTGCCGGCGCTTCGCCGGGCCGGCGATCACGTCTGGGTCCAGCGGGTGCTGTCCAACCGGGCCGTCATCTACGGTTACCGGAACGAACTCAACGCCGCGGTGCGGGACCTGCGGGAGGCTGAAGACCTCTGCGACGAGCACGATCTGGGCCTTTCAGCTGGATTCGTGCGGCAGAACCTGGGCTGGGTAGAAACCCTTCGCGGGGACGTGCCGGCCGCGCTCAGCCATCTCGACCTGGCGGAGCAGCGGTTCCGGGCCCTTGGCTCACGGCTGGGCTTCATCCTCGCCGACCGCAGCGAACTTCTCTTGTCGGTGCGCCTGTTCTCAGAGGCGAGGCAAACCGGTGAGCAAGCCGTCCGGCAGATCGAGCGCGAGGGTCAGCAGATCGTGCTCCCGGAGGCACGGCTGATACTCGCCCGGGCCGCCGCGCTCGACGGCGACAGTGCCTACGCGGTGGGCCAGGCACGGCGCGCGGTCAGTGAATTTGCCCGCCAGCAGCGGCCGCACTGGACCGCGCTGGCCCGGTTCGTGCTGCTCTCATCACGCCTCAGCGAGGACGGCCCGCCGCAGGTCACCGCGCGGCAGTTCGAGCAGGCCGCGGACGCCCTGATGACCACGGGCTGGGCCGTGGCGGCCCTGGAAGCCCGGCTGGTGGCAGGCCAGCTGGCCCTCGGCCGCGGCAGGCGGAGTGAGGGCGCCCGGCTCCTGGGGCAGGTCAGCCAGGGCCGCAGGCGGGGACCAGCCCTGCTGCGAAGCCGCGCATGGTATGCCGAGGCCCTGATGCGGCTGGCGAACGGAAACACTCGCGGTGCCGTCGGCGCGGCCCGCAGCGGGCTGCGTGTCCTGGACGAGAACCGGGCCACCCTGGCCGCGACCGACCTGCGGGCCTACGCAGCAGGACACCGGAGCGAACTGGCCACCCTGGGCCTGCGTATCGCGATCACCAGCGGGCACGCCGGCCGTGTCCTGATGTGGGCGGAAGAGGGCCGCGCCCGTCATCTGCTGTCACGGCCGGCCCGCCCGCCGGAAGATCCAGAGCTCGCGGCCGCGCTGGGCCGCCTCCGGGTCACCGTCGCGGAGTTGGAGGAACTGCGGCATGCGGGCCGCCACAGCGCCGATCTGGCCGGCCGCCAGGCCGCGCTCGAACGTCAGATCCGCGACCATTACCGCAGGCAGCCGCACAGCGGGATCGCCGACCCTGCCCCGGCGGTCTCGGTGGCCGACCTGGCCGCCGCGCTGGGGGAGGCCGCACTCGTGGAGTTCATCCAGCTTGACGGCGAGCTGCACGCGGTGACCGTGGTGGACGGCCGGGCCCGGCTGCGGTACATCGGCGCGATGGACCCGCTGCGAAACCTTATCGACCACAGCGCGTCGGCCCTGCGCAGGCTGGGCCGCCATCACGTCAGCGAGGCCAGCCGAGCCGCGGCCGTCACCATGCTCCGCTACGCCGGCGGACAACTGGACGCCACCCTGCTCGATCAGCTCGCCGGCCAGGTCGGCGGCAGGCCCCTGGTCGTGATCCCGACGGGCCCGCTTCAGTCACTGTCATGGTCCCTCCTGCCGTCATGCATGGGCCGCCCCGTCACCGTGGCGCCGTCAGCGGCCCTGTGGTACGCCGCCCACGGCCGGAAGTCACCACGGCGGCGGCAGGTCACCGTCGCGGCCGGCCCGGGCCTGCCCGGCGCCCGCGACGAGGCCGAGGCCGTGGCCGGCATCTACCGCACCACGGCTCTGCAAGGATCCTCCGCGACGGTGCAGGCGGTAACGGCCGCCCTGCACCGGGCCGACCTGGTGCACCTGGCGGCACATGGGCGTGTCCGCGCGGACAATCCCCTGTTCTCCTCCCTGACGCTGGCCGACGGGCCGCTCACCGTCTTTGACCTGGAAAGACTGGATCGAGTGGCCCCGATGGTGGTCCTCGCGGCATGCGACAGCGGCCGGCCGGTGGTATGCACCGGTGACGAGCTGCTCGGATTCGGCGCCACCCTGCTGTCGCTCGGCGCCCATCAGCTCATCGCGTCCGTGGTGCCCGTTCCTGATGTCGAAACCGCCCCGTTGATGATCGCTTTCCACCGGCACCTGGCCGCCGGCCACGGGGCGGCCGAAGCGTTGAGCCAGGCCCAGCGGCAGCTCGCCGGCGGCGAGAGCGCGGCGATGGCCGCGGCCGCCGGTTTCATCTGCATCGGCGACGGAATGAAAGCAGACGCCACGGCAGCCAATACCTAGTTGCGACGGCCTCGCTCGCGGCCAGCCGAGCAACAGCGGATTACCCTCATGCCGTGACGGGATGCCGCTGGCCTGTCGTCATGATGCTTCGGCCAGGACGAGAGCATGCCCGCTGTTTCCTTCCGGGATGTAGCGGTTCCAGACGGGCGCCAGCCGCGCTGCCTGCAGCCAGCGCAGGTAGGTGGCGGTATCGGCTTGGTCCCAGAACATGTCGGCACCGAGGTAGGGCGCGGTGCCGGTCCACTGCCGGGCTCCGACGATGGCCAGGAGATAGCCGCCCGGGCGAAGCCAGCCGCGGATACGCGGGAACAATGCCCGCTGATCCGCGAGCGGAACATGAATCAGGGAGTAGAAGGCCACCACGGCGTCTGCGCTGGCCGGCCTCAGGTGCAGGCCAGCCATATCGGCCTGAACGAAGCGGGCTGTGGGCACAAGGCGCCGTGCCCGTTGCAGCTGGACTACGGAGAAATCAACCCCGAGCACCTGCAGCCCGTGTCCGGCCAGCTCACGGGTGGCCGGTATCCCGGCCCCGCAGCCGAGGTCGACAACCCGGGCACCGGGCCGCAGCAGGCCGCCAGTTCCGCCGCCCAGCCGGCGTAGCGGCTGACATCCTCGGCGGAGGAACCGGCCGCATCGCCGTCATCACCGCGATAGGCCAGCGAGATCGCGTCATAACCGCGGCGGACAAGAGCGCGCTGCCGCGCCCGCTCAGCCACATGGTCGGAATCCACAAGGGCGATCTTCCCGGCCGGCGCGCGTAGCATGCACCCGTGAGTGAGTGGCTGAGTTGCCGACCCAATCTGGAGGTGGCCGACCTGGGGCCCGCCACCGCCTTCCTGCGTGATGTGCTCGGTTTCACCGTCGAGGTGGAAGAGCAGGACATGGGCCTGGTCCTCCTCAGCCGCGACGCGGTCGGCCTCGCGCTCGTCCGCGCGGCCAGCCCTGGCGTGAACCAGACGACCGCCGCCTACATCGGCGTGACCGGCGTCGATGACCTGTATGGCCGCTGCCAGCGCCGCGGCGCCACCGTCGTCGCGCCGCTGACCGACCACCCCTGGGGCCTGCGCGACTTCGTCATCGAGATCCCTGGCGGCCACCGCCTCGCCCTCGGGGAGCGCATCAGCGGCTCCTAGCTCCGCCGTGCGCCCGGAGCGTGGCGGCCCGGAGAGCGGCGGCCCGGAGAGCGGCGGCCCGGAGAGCGGCGGCCCGGAGAGCGGTGGCCCGGAGAGCGGCGGCCCGGAGAGCGGCGGGCGGGTTGCCGCAGGCTTTACCGGGGATGCTCGGACCATCGGTTGTCGGGCTCGTCCTCGTCTTCGGAGGTGATGGTGATGCCCGCGCCTCCCAGCACGCCGGGGACATCGGCTTGCGCCCCGGGCTCTGCGGGCCCCTCGAGCTGGTAGCCCGGCGGCAGGTCGGACGGATTGAGCATATTGGGGGCCAGCTCCCGCCGGAGAGCCTCGCCGCCCTGATCACCGGCCGTGCCACTGGTCTCAGTGCCCTGCTCATCGCTCATCCCGGTCGCCTCCTGTGGTTTGCCAGCCGGGTGCCGCGGGCTTGTCCCGCCCCGGCTTCCTGCGCTGACGCTAGGCCTCCTGCAGGAGCGCTTTCTTGCCCGGGGGCCTGACGTCAGAAGGAGAAGGCGAAGTTGTGCCCTTCCGGCTCCAGCGCGATAAGCAGCGACACCGCCTCGATCAGGGCCAGGTGAGTAAATGCCTGCGGGAAGTTGCCGAGGTGCTGGCCGGTGGTGGTGTCGATCTCTTCGGCAAAAAGCAGCAGCGGCCCGGCAAACGACAGCAGCTTCTGGCACAAGGTGTACGCACGCCTGGTTTCGCCGATCATGGCGAGGGCTGTCACCAGCCAGAAAGAGCAGATGGTGAACGTGCCCTCTTCGCCGTCGAAGCCGGTGTCAGTTCCCTCGACCCGGTAGCGGAGCACCAGGTCGTCCTTGGTCAGCTCGTCGGCGATGGCCAGCACGGTCGCCTTGACCCGCTCATCTTCCGGAGGGAGAAAACCCATAATCGGGATGAGCAGCAGCGACGCGTCGAGCTCGTCGGTCTCGTAGTGCTGCCGGAAGACGCCGCGGCTGGAAACGCCCTTGTCCAGCACCTCGGCCTTGATTTCGTCCGCGCCTGCCTGCCACCGCCGGGCTCGCTCCTCATCCCCGCGTTGATGGGCGAGATCCGCCCCCCGGGCCGCCGCCACCCAGCACATCACCTTGGACGCAGTGAAGTGTTTCGGGTCACCGCGTACTTCCCATATCCCCTGGTCCGGATCACGCCAGCTGTCCAGGGCGGCATCGACGAACCCGGCGAGGCCCTCCCATACGGGCATCACGATCTGATCAGCGGCGCGGCGGAACTGGTAGTCCAGAGCGTCCAGGATCATGCCCCACACGTCATGCTGGTGCTGATTCCAGGCCCCGTTGCCGATCCGGACGGGCTTCGCTCCCCGGTAGCCGGACAGGTGGTCGAGGGTCCGTTCGGTCAGATCTCGTTCCCCGCCGATGCCGTACATGATCTGGAGCTCAAGCGGCCGGTTGAGGTCACCGCCGCTGATGGCGTCGAGGATGAAGGCGAAATACTCGACTGCTTCCCAGTCGTAGCCAAGGCGGTTCAGCGCGCGGAGCATGAACGCCGAATCCCTGATCCAGGTATATCGGTAATCCCAGTTGCGCGCGCCGCCGGGCGTTTCCGGCAAGGATGTTGTCGCGGCCGCCATGATGGCACCGGTGGGGGAGTAGCTGAGCCCTTTCAGGGTCAGGGCGCTGCGGTCGAGGTAGATTCTCCATGGATGGTCGGGGACCTTCGCCGTGCTCAGCCAGCCGCGCCAGAATTCGATGGTCTGGCTCAGCGCGCTGGATGCTTCCTCCAGGGAAGCCGGAAGGGTGTTTTCTCCCCAGGAGAGGGCGACGAAGGCCGATTCTCCGGCCGCGATCGTGGTGCGCCCGTAACAGCGGGCCCGCAGCACGCCCAGCGGGATAGTGCCGGTAATACTGAGCTCCAGGGTTCCTTTGGGCGCGGCGGCCCGCATGGAGTCGTACCCCTCGCCGCTGTAGGTCCACGTGCCGCCCGTGGCGCCGTAATCGAAGAGCGGGGCGCAGTTCACGAGCACCTCGACCCGGCCGCTCGTACAGGTCGCCAGCCGGAGCAGAACTCCGGTGGCCCCGGAATCAGTGGGCGCCCGGTGATAATCGGTCCGCCGCTGCTGGCGGGGGGTCGGGCCCATGACCAGGAGGTCGTAAACGGTCAGCCATCCCGTCGGGGTCTGCCAGGTCGTCTCCAGCACCATGGTCCCCGGCACGTACCTGCGGTTCTGCGGCACCTGGGCGTTGGCCGGGCCGAACCGGAAGGCGCCCGCGGTGCGATCGAGCAGCGCGCCGAAAACACTCGGCGAGTCAGGTCGCGGCAGGCACAGCCATTCGACCGCGCCGTCGGGCGCGACAAGGCAATTCTGCTCGCAGTTGGACAGGAAAGCGTAGTCGCCAATGGGCGGGAACGTGCTCACGGACATGACCCCCATATGCCAGGCGCATTGACCGGCTGATACCCGTCCGCAATGTGGCGAAAACACCTCGTCGGTGACGGATACCCGTGCCTGTCGAGGATGGGGATCCGATTCTCCGGAATCCTAGAGGCTTATCAAAGCTGCCGGGCGGCGTCGCTGATGGCTTGGTCGAGGATGGCTAGGCCGAGCGAGAGTTCGTCCTCGGTGGCGGTCAGGGGCGGGGCGATCCGGAAAACGCCCCCCATGCCGGGCAGCTGCACGATGTTCATGTGCAGGCCCAGTTCGAGGCAGCGTCCGGTGACAAGCGCGCCCAGCTCGTCGGAACTTTGTTTGGTCTGACGGTCGACCACAAGTTCCAGCCCGGCCAGCAGGCCGCGTCCGCGGATGTCACCGACGACTTCGTGCCGTTGCGCGATCTGCTCGAGGCCTTGCCGGAGGATGCCGCCCAGGTGGCGGGCGCGCTCGTCGAGCCGGTCGCGTTGCAGCACGTCGAGGACCGTGTTCCCGACGGCGGCCGGCAGCGGATCGCAGACGTGCGTGGTGAAGAACAGGAAGCCGCGGTCATGCGCCGCCTTTTCGAGTTCGGCGCTGGTCAGCACGGCGGCCAGCGGAAGGCCGGCGCCGAGCGTCTTGGACAGGGTGAGGATGTCGGGGACGATGCCGTCGCGCTCGAAGGCGTACCAGGTGCCGGTGCGGCACAGCCCGGTCTGGGCCTCGTCCAGGATCAGCAGCATTCCGCGTTCCCGGCACTTGTCCCGCAACGCCGTGAAGTAGCCGGGTGGCGGCTCGATGATGCCGCCGGAGCTGAGGATCGGCTCGACGATGCAGGCGGCCAGGCTGCCGACCGACTGCGCGTCGACCAGGTCGAAACCGAAGTCCAGCTGACGCTGCCAGTCGAGGTCGCCGTCGGCGGTGGTGAAGTCAGGGCGGTAGCGGTACGGAGCCGGGATGGCGAAGTTGCCGGGCGCGGCTGGGCCGTAGCCTTTCCGGCCGGCGCTGTAGGTGGCCGCCGCGGCGGCATGTGTCATGCCGTGCCAGGAACGCGCGAACGAGACGATCTCGTGTTTGCCGGTAACGAGCTTGGCCATCCGGATGGCCGCTTCGTTCGCCTCGGCGCCGGTGGTCAGCAGCAGCGCCTTCTCCAGCGGTTCTGGCAGTGTCTCGGCCAGACGGCGCGCCAGGTCGACGACGGGGCGGCTGAGCATGCCGCTGAACAAGTGGTCCAGCCTCATCGCCTGCCGCGTGACGGTGGCGACGATCTCCGGGTGCGAGTGACCCAGGATCGCGCTCATCTGGCCGGAGGTGAAATCGAGGATCCGGCGGCCGTCCTCGGTGAACAGGAAGCTTCCGGCGGCGCGGTCGATGATCGCGGGGGTGAACGCGCCGGCGCCGGCGTAGCGGATCAGGTGCCGGTCAGCATCGGCCCAGAAGGCGTCGTCGCCCTCAAGGGGCGCAGAGGTCGCAGCGGCCATGGCTTCGACAGTACGTCCATCGGCCACGATCGTCGCGGCTAGGTTCCCTGCGGGCCATGACTCAATGGGCGTAACCGCTCGGCCCGGTCAGTTGCCGACAAAAGGCACATCTGGTGGCACGCATGCGGTTAGCTGAAGATCATGGTTTCGTCGCGCGGGTCTCGCCCGACGCTCGCCACGTCCCGGCACCTTATTCGTGAGCTGACCAGACGCAGCCGGTGTGCCGTGCGCGAGCACTGGCTGTTCGCCGTCTTTGCCGTGTGCGCCGCCGGGCTGCGGGCGGTGGTCCTGCTGGCTTATCAGCAGGCGCTGATCTTCCCGGACAGCGAGCGGTACCTGCAGTACGCCAGCAGCTTCATCAACGGACAGTGGATTCCGGACTGGCTGCGGACCGTCGGCTACTCGTTCCTGCTCATCCCCGCGGTGCTGGCCCACAATCTGACCTGGGTCGTGACGATCCAGCACCTGCTCGGGCTGGCCACGGCGGTGCTGATCTACGCGACGCTGGTCCACTTCGGCGCCCGGCGCTGGCTGGCCGCGCTGGCGACCATCCCGGTGCTATTCGATCCCCTCCAGCTCGACATCGAGCAGTACATCCTCACCGACGTCAGCGCGACGTTCCTGGTCGTAGTGGCACTGGTCGTACTGGTGTGGAAACGGGAGGCGGCCGGGCCGAAGGCGGCCCTCGCGGCCGGGCTGCTGATCGCCGCGGCCACGATCATCAGGGAATCCGACCTAGTCGTGATCATCCCCATGCTGCTCTACCTGGTGGTCGTCATCCGGCCCTGGAGGCGGCTGGCGATCCGGGCGGGGCTGATGCTGGCCGGATGCGGGATCCCTGTGCTCGGCTACCTCGTCTGGGTCCATACATGGTTCGGGGTATACAACTTCGTCAACTACAGCCCCGAATTCATGTACGGGCGGATCGCGCAGTTCGCCGACTGCGAGAGCCTGTCACTGCCCTCGTACGAGCAGCACCTGTGCCCGCGGCAGCCGCCCGCGCAGCGCGATCCAGACTTCTACATGTGGGCGCCGCAGTCGCCGCAGGTGACTCTCGAGCCGCCCAATGGGGTGGCCAAGAGCCAGGTCGTCGACGACTTCGATTGGCGGATCATCAAACATCAGCCGCTGACCTACATCAAGGTGGTGGCCGACGACATCCTCTACAGCTTCTCCGCGGTCCGCGGGGACGGGCCCGAGGGCTATCCGGCCGGATACCACAACTTCCAGACGTTCTTCCCGAGCGGGAAGGGTGAGCTCGCCACGCTGATTACCTACTCCCGCAGCAGCCCACGCGTGCAGTCCGCGCTGGCCGATTTCCTGAGCGGCTACGGCCGGGATTTCTACGTGCCCGGCCCGGTGCTGGCCGCCGGTCTCGCGCTGGGCCTGGCGGGCATGGCCGGGATCGGTCCGGGCCGGCGCGCCACGCTGCGCGCACCCGCCTTGCTTTTCGCTCTCGGCGCCATCTTCATCGACGTGCCCCCGTTCATCATCGCCCCCTTTGACTGGCGGTACGAACTGCCGCAGTTCTCCCTGATCCCGGTCGCCGCGGTCCTCGGGCTGATGACCCTGACCGACCGGGCCGGCCACGCCGCAAGCCCGGCCCACACCGGCGCCAGCCTGCCGGGCCAGCACGGCCAGTCACTGGCCGGCGAATCACCGACGGTGCCAGCCGAACAGGAACACCCTGGCCACGGTCGTACGTGAGCGTCGATATTGAGATTGGCCTACCCTGGCGTGATGGACGCGCCGCGCGCCCGAGCGCCCTCATCGTAAAGTGCCGCTTTACTATGAGGTGGCCGGATTGTGGCTATTGAGGCAAAATCCTGAGCGTGTGTCATCCCTTTTGTGCCGTTCGTGCTGAGTCATGACCCGGTGGCGCGGCGACGGCAATGAGTGGTCCGGGGCTTTTTCGCGCCGGGAGCCGGTCGAGGTACAGGCCGTCCCGGACGCTCTGTTGGGCCGCAGCGGTGATTGCGGGATGCTGGATGAGCTGGTGGAGGCGATCCGCCAGGGCCTGAGCCGGTCGCTGGTGATCCTCGGTGAGCCGGGCATCGGCAAGACCCGTCTGCTGGAGTACGCGGCGCAGGCTGCCGACGGCGTGCGGACGGTCAGAATTGCCGGGCTGGAGTCGGAGCTGCGGCTGGGCTTCGCCGCGCTGCACCGAATGCTGGTGCCGTTCCTGGACCGGGTCGGTCTGCTGCCTGCCCCGCAGCGGGAGGCGCTGGATTCGGCGTTCGGCCTGGCGGCCGGGCCGCCGGCGGACCGTTTCCTGGTCAGCATGAGCGTGCTGACGCTCCTCGCTGAGATTGCCGCCGAGCAGCCGCTGATCTGGCTGGTCGATGATGCGCACTGGCTGGACCGCGAGTCGGTGGAGGTGCTTGGCTTCGTCGCGCGGCGCCTGCACGCGGATCGCACGGGCCTGCTCTTCTGCGCGCGCGAGGCCTCCCCGGGGCTGGCCGCGCTCGATGGGCTACCCATCCGCCATCTCAGTGGCCTGGAGCCTGGGGCGGCCCGGGCCCTGCTCGCGGCGACGGTCTCGGGGCCTCTCAACGCCCGGGTGGCGGCACGGATCATCAACGAGACCGGCGGTAACCCGCTCGCGTTGCGGGAACTGGCCCTGCACCTCATGCCCGACCAGCTGGCCGGCCGCTCGCCGCTGCCCGAGCGGCTGCCCGTCGGCCGCCGTCTGCAAGGGCATTTCCTGAGCCAGGCGAAGATGCTCCCGCCCGCCACCGGCACCTGGCTCCTGCTCGCCTCAGCAGCATCGGGCGATGACCCCGCCGCGCTCTGGCGGGCGGCCACGCTGCTGGGCCTGGAGCCTGACGCCGCCGATCCTGCCGTGGCTCAGGACATCGTGTCGGTTGACCCGCGAGTCGCGTTCCGGCACCCGCTCATCCGTTCCGCGGTCTACGAGGGGGCACGGTCGGGCGACCGTCGCCGGGTGCACGAGGCTTTGGCGAGTATCGCCGCACAGGGCGGCCACCCGGACGAGGCAGCGTGGCATCGCGCCGCGGCCAGCGTGCTGCCCGACGAGGATGTCGCGGCTGACCTCGACCGCTCGGCCGCGCGCGCGGAGCGGCGCGGCGGCTATGTCGCACAGGCCACGTTCCTGGCCCGGGCGGCTGACCTTACCCCGGATCCGCGGGGCCGTGCCGTGCGGCTCCTCGCCGCGGCCCAGGCCTATCTCGTCGCGGGGGACGGTGCCCTGGCCGAGGCCATGCTGGACCTGGCGGCGCCCCAGCTGGCGGAAGCGGGGCTGCACGTGGCGGCGCAGCGCCTGCGGGCCTCGATCGCCGTCTTCTTCTCGCGGCACAAGGATGCTCCCAGCCTCCTGCTGGACACCGTCGCCGCCGTTGATCCTCCCGACGGGCCCTTGATCCGCGCGATGCTCTTCGAGGCCCTGCAGGCGGCATTGGTAGCCCGCCAGCACACGGTCGGCACGACTCCCCTGGAAGTGGCCCGCGCCGCCCTGCGGGCGCCCCGGGCTCCGGGCCCGGACCCGACGGCTACCGACCTGCTGCTGGACGGCTTCGCCACCCGTATCGCCATCGGATACCCGGAGGCGGTGCCGCTGCTCCGCTCCGCCGTCGGGGCCTTCAGCACCAGCGACCAGGCCACGCCCGCCGGGATACCAGGCATCATCCTCGGGCAGTTCGCAGCGGATGACCTGTGGGACGACCAGGGACGCCGGGCGATGTTCCTGCGCGCCGAGGCAGTCCACCGCGAACACGGGGCACTGGGCGCGCTGCGCGTCATCCTGGCGGGCCTGTGCACCAGCGAACTGTGGGCGGGGCGGCTGGCCGAGGCCGAAGCGCGGTACTTCGAGGCGGCCGAGATCTCCGCGCTGATCGGCATACCGCCGCCGGCCTCAACCGGAGTGCTGCTGGATCTGCGGGCTTGGCAGGGGCGGGAGGCGGAGAGCCGGGCCCTGGCGGCGACGACGGAGAAATGGGGCGAGGACCGCGGGGCTCCTGTCCTGGGGTTCTTCGCCCTGATCGGGCTGACCGTGCTGGAGCTGAGCCTGGGCCGCTACGCCGAAGCGCTGAGCTGGGGCCTGCGCATCTACGACAGCGACCCGCCGGGATTCGGCAGTCGCGTCCTGCCCGAGATCATCGAAGCCGGCACGCGCGCCGGCGATCACCACGCCGCCCGCGCCGCGCTCGGCCGCCTTGCTGACCGGGCCACGGCCAGCGGCACACCGTGGGCGCTGGGCATGCTGGCCCGGTCACGTGCGCTGCTGGCCCCCGACTCCGCGGCCGAGGCTTTTTACGGCGAGGCCATCGCGCACCTGGACCGAACCTCGGTCCGCACGGAACTCGCCCGCGCCCACCTGCTCTACGGCGAGTGGCTGCGCCGCCAGAAGCGCCGCCGCCACGCCGGCGCGCAGCTGCGCACGGCCTACCGCATGTTCGACGCCATGGGGGCCGCGGCGTTTGCGCGCCGCAGCCGTGCGGAGCTCCTGGCGGTGGGCGGCCACCTCCCTGAGCCCGCGGAGCTGGCGGGCCCGGACCTGACTCCGCAGGAGACGCAGATCGCCCGCCTGGCCGCGGCCGGCGTGACCAACGCGGAGATCGCCACCCGCCTGTTCGTGACCACGTCCACCGTCGAGTACCACCTCGGCAAGGTGTTCCGGAAGCTCAGCATCACCTCCCGCCGGCAGCTCGCCACCGCCCTCAAGGGCTGACGCCGGGCGCACAAGCCCCGGCGGGCCCACGATGACTGGGGTCTTTCCCTGATTCGGTGACGGGCCGCGCCGTGATCGGCTGTACGCGTCAGGCCTCACCGCGGAAAGGGCACTCGCATGGCGTTCATCACCGTCGGCCGGGAGAACACCGCCGACATCAACCTCTACTACGAGGACCTCGGCAGCGGACCGCCGGTCGTGCTGCTGAGTGGCTGGCCACTCGACAGCCGCTCCTGGGAACCGCAGGCGCACGCACTGCTGGCGGGCGGCTACCGGGTGGTCACCTACGACCGCCGCGGCTTCGGGCAGTCCAGCCGGCCCACCGCCGGCTACGACTTCGATACCCTCGCCGCCGATCTCAGCACGCTGCTCACCGAACTCGACCTGCAGGACGCCACCCTGGTCGGCTTCTCGCTCGGCACCGGGGAAGTGGCCCGCTACATCGGGAAATACGGGACCGGCCGCCTGAAGAGCTGCGTCTTCATCGAGAGTCTCGCGCCGTCGTTCGGCAAGTCTGACGAGAACCCCAACGGCGTCGACCGGGCGACGATCGACACCATCCGGCAGGCCATCATCGACGACCGCCCCGCGTGGCTGACCGGGCTGCTCGGGGACTTCCTCAACCTCGACGACTATCTCGGAAAGCGGGTCAGCGAGGAGACGGTGCGCAACAGCTGGAACGCCGGGGCCGGGGCGTCGCCGTGGGCGACGTGGGCCTGCGTGCTCACGTGGCTGGACGACTTCCATGAGGACATCAAGCGGATCGACATCCCGGCGCTGATTCTGCACGGGACGGCCGACCGGATCCTGTCCCTCGAGGGACAGGGGCGCCGGATGCACGCGGCCCTGCCGGCCGCGCACTACGTCGAGATCGAGGGTGGCCCGCACGTCATGTGCGTCAGCCACGCCAAGGAAGTCAACCGCGAGCTCCTGGCGTTCCTCGGCCGCGTCGCTCCGGCCAGCGCATCGGCCTGATTCATGGCGCCGACACCTACGGGCGGACCGCAGCCGCCGGGCGACGCACTCACCAGCAAGCTCAAGCGCACCGAACTCCAGCACAAGCCATCCTCGATACCCGGGCGGGAGATCGTCCAGGTGCTCACCGAGATCCCATGCGGGGTGGAGTCAGGCTGGCACATCCACCCCGGTGAGGAAGTCGGGTACATCCTCGCCGGGACGGTCCACATGATGATCCAGGACCAGCCCACCCTCATCCTGCCGGCTGGCGACCCCTTCCTGATACCGCCCCGCACCCCGCACAACGCCCTGGACGTCGGACCGGGAACCGGCCAGATGCTCTCCACCTACATCGTCGAAGTAGGGCAGCCACTGGCGGAGTTCGTCGACGGCCCAGCCGCCCCGTGACCCGACCCGTTCCCCTGTGACATCCGCAGGCTCGGCCATGACCGCTGGCCCAGCGCCAGCCGAAAGGAACCAGGAATGAGCACGATCATCACCAGCGACGGCACCGAGATCTACTACAAGGACTGGGGCAGCGGGCCGGTCGTGACGTTCTCGCACGGCTGGCCGCTGAGCGCCGACGCGTGGGACGGCCAGATGCACTTCCTCGCCCAGAACGGCTTCCGCGTGGTCGGGCACGACCGGCGCGGCCACGGCCGTTCCAGCCAGACCTCGACCGGAAACGACATGGACGGCTATGCCGACGACCTCGCGGCGGTGATCGAGGCGCTGGACCTGACGGATGCCACCCTGGTGGGCCATTCCACCGGCGGCGGGGAGGTCGCCCGCTATATCGGCCGGCACGGGACGGGGCGGGTGGCCAAGGCGGCCCTGGTCTCGGCGGTACCGCCGATCATGCTGAAATCAGCGGCCAACCCCGAAGGGCTGCCGATAGAGGTCTTCGACGGCCTGCGCGCGGGCCTGGTCAAGGACCGCTCGCAGTTCTACAAGGACCTGGCCACCCCGTTCTATGGGGCCAACCGGCCCGGCTCCCAGGTATCGCAGGGAGTGCTGGACCAGTTCTGGCTCTGGAGCATGCAGTCCGGCCTGCGGAACGCCTACGCGAGCATCAAGGCCTTCTCGGAGACGGACTTCACCGAGGACCTGAAGAAGTTCGACGTGCCGACCCTGGTCCTGCACGGCGAGGACGACCAGATCGTCCCGGTCAAGGACGCAGCGGTCAAGTCGGCACGGCTCATCAAGGGCGCGCAGGAGATCTACTATCCCGGCGCGCCGCACGGCCTGATGGACACCCACGCCGACAGGTTCAACGCCGACCTGCTGGCGTTCCTGCGGAGCTAGGAAAAGGGGGAACCGCGGCATCGCGCCGCGGTTCCCCGGGGCCCGTGGCTGATACCGTCAGGCGTCATCGGGCCGGCCGCCGGCATGGTGATAAAGTAGGAGAGTAGGAAAGTCTCACCCGGAAGGAACGGCTGTCGTGAGTGTGCCTGCTGCCAAGGTCGAGCCACACCCGCGCCTCAGCGCCCGGGTAAAGGTCCGCGCCAAGGCGCAGCTGACGCTGCCGGAGGAGATCAGGCGCGCGCTGCACATCAGCGAGGGCGACGAGGTGGAGTTCTCTGTCCACCACGACGGGACGATCACGGTCCGCGGCTATGTGTCCATCCCTACCGATCAGGCGTGGTTCTTCACCCCGGAGTGGTTGGACGGGGAACGAGAGGCCGAGGAGGAGATCGCGGCAGGCCGGGGAAGGTTGCACGAGTCTGCCGATGACCTGTTTGCTCACCTTGACGCGCTCGGCGCGGCGGATGCCTGATGCCGACGTTCCAGACCCTTCCGCGCTTTGAAAGGGACTGGAAGAACCTCACGTCGCAGCAGCAGGGCCTGTTCCGCAAGGTGATCATGGAAGGCTTCGTGCCCGACCTGATGGCCCCGGATCGGCCGTTCCGGCCAGGCTTGCGGGTCAAAGGCGTGGCCGCCCACCCTGGCGTGTTCGAGATGACCTGGGACAATGACGGCCGGGCGACCTTCAGCTACGGATCCGAACGCGTGCCCGGCGAGCCCCACGTCATCTGGCGGCGTATCGGAACCCACGCTATCTTCGCCCCGCCGACCGGCCCATGAGCAACACCGGCGGTCTGTGGAGGGTCATTGGCTCGGATCCAGCCGCCCCCCGTTGCCCCAGAGGCGGCCGAGCTTTTCCTGCACAGCGTCCACGATCTGGCTGGCGCCTGCGAGGCCCGGCCTGAGCTTGACAAGCTGGCCCGCTCATCGATGCTGGAACTACAGGGGCTGCGGACAGCCGGCTCCGCGCCTGGGTCACCCGAAAGCCGGTCAAGGCGAGCGAGGGGGGGCTATGGCTGAGATCGAGCCCGGTGAGTATGTCGATACCTATATCAACCTGCCGAGTACGCAGCGGCAATCCGAAGAAAGCATAGATCCCAACATCCGGCAATGGTTCCTCAAGTCGGCACCCGACCTCCTTGGTGGCGTCACCACCGAGCACTGGGTGCACAAGATGACCGCAGCCGGTATCGAACGGGGTCTGCTGAATTTCTCTCCTCACGGTGGCCGCGGCGGCCAGCCGACTGTGCCCGCCACCGCAGAAATCACCCTGGACGAATTCCGGGCGAGGTGCGAAGAGGTCGCGACGATCTGCCGGGCCTACCCGGGCCGGATCTTCGGCAGCTGCAACATTGATCCGAACCTCCGCATGGACGCCGTCCGCATGGTCGAGATCGCGGTCAAGGAGTACGACTTCCGCGCGGTCCGGATGATGGGAGCGCTCACCAACCTGCGGCCGAATGATGCGCTGTGTTTCCCCATTTACACCAAGTGCATAGAGCTGAACATTCCGGTCGTTGTCAATATCGGGTTCCCGGGGCCGCTGCGCTACGCCAAGTTCCAGCGTCCGATCGATCTCGACGACGTCTGCGTGACCTACCCGGAATTGATGGTGGTCGCGACGCACATCGGCCACCCGTGGCACCTCGAGACGGTGGCGCTGCTCCAGAAGCATGCCAACTTCCGCCTCATGACGTCCGGGTTCGTGCCGAAGTACGTCCCCGAAGAGATCATCTACACGCTCAATACGCGGGCCCAGCACAAGGTAATGTTCGCTTCGGACTATGCGATTCAAGACTTCCAGCGCTGCGTCGATGAAGCCCTGAAGCTTCCGCTGCGGCCGGGCATCCTTCGCCGCTACATGCGCGAGAACGCCCTCGAAACGTTCCGCCTGGAATAGCCGGGGGCCAGATCCTACTTGTCTTCCCTGCCGATCTGGGCGTCCTCGTAATACACGCTGCGGCCCATGGCCGCCTCGCGACGGCTGGTAACGGATGCCGCCCGCCGCTGGGCGGCCGGGATTCCCGAGAAGCGGGAGTCCGCGGCCAACCCCCGTGCCGGGAGCCGGGCAGGCTGAGGGCCAGCTCACGGCGGGACGGTACCTGGGTACCAGGTTTACTTCTTGAAGGCGTCCTTGACCTTCTCGCCTGCCTGCTTCAGGTTGCCTTTCGCCTGGTCAGCTTCGCCTTCGCTCTCCAGGTACGAGTCGTCCAGAGCCTTGCCGGCCTCCTTCTTGATCTCGCCCTTGGCCGCTTGGACCTTGTCCTTTGCCTTGTCGGTAGCACTCACGGCTACTCCCTTCCGCCGAAGCATGTCGGTAGAAGACCCACCTGCCCACACGGCGACCGAGTAACCACTGAGCGGCGATCACGGCTGGCGGGCAGCGGCAGCAGCCGCAACTCCCGGCGTCGAGCACATCAGGGTTGATCCCCGCCCGGCCGCTGAGCGGCAGGCGCGCACCGCCGGGCCGCCGGGCCGGGCCTGACCCCGAACCGCAGGGCCGGCCCGCTGCCAGGCCGGTTCCTCAGGCGGCGTTCTTAGTGTTCCTCGGCCGGCGGGGAGGGTTGGCGGTGCCGCGCGCGAACCGGTCCTGGCCGTCCGCGCGGCGGCCCGGCCGCCGGGACCTGCCGGGATGACGGGCCGTGGCCGACCTGCTGTCCGAGGTCGGCCCGCCGGGGTGCGGCGCAGGCGGCGCTGGGGCGATGGGTGTGCCCGACGCGGCGATCTGCCGGACCACGTGATGCCCGGCCGCTACTTCGTCGCTGGCCGCGGTGACGCCCGCGGCATCGTGCAGCCGCTGAAGTTCACGGACCTGCCCGCGTTCGACCAGCGCGATGACCAGGCCGGTGGCCCCGGCTCGGGCCGTGCGGCCCGAGCGGTGCAGGTAGTCCTTGTGATCGTTCGGCGGGTCGAACTGAACGACCAGGTCGACGTCGTCCACATGAATGCCGCGGGCGGCGACGTCGGTGGCGACCAGGACCCGCGGGTGCCCGGCGGCGAACCCGTCCAGGGCCCGTTGCCGCTGGTTCTGGTTGCGGTCGCCGTGGATTGCCGCCGCGTCGACTCCGGCCCTGGACAGCTGCTTGGCGAGCCGGTCCGCGCCGTGCTTGGTGCGGACGAAGAACAGCGTCCGTCCCGGCCGGCTGGCGATCTCCGCCGCGACGGGCACCTTGTCCTGGGCGGCCAGGACCAGGACCCGGTGCTCGGCGGGCCCGGAATCCGTCGAGGAGCTGACCGCGTGCAGCGCGGGGTCCTGCATGTAGCGCGTGACCAGCTGGCCGACGCCGCGGTCCAGGGTCGCGGAGAAGAACATCCGCTGGCGGGCCGCGGGCGTCAGGTCGAGGATGCGGGTGACCGCGGGCAAGAAGCCCAGGTCAGCCATGTGGTCTGCCTCGTCCAGAACGGTGACCTGGATGTCGGCGAGCGTGCAGGCCCGCCGCTCGAGCAGGTCGATGAGCCGGCCTGGTGTCGCCACCACGACGTCGGCGTCCCGGACCCGGGCGATCTGCGCGCTGATCGACACGCCCCCGTAGACCGTGGTGATGCTGACGCCCACGCTGCGGCCCAGCGGCGCGAGCGCGTCGGCGACCTGCTGGGCGAGCTCTCGGGTCGGGACCAGGACCAGGCCGCGGGGGGCCTTCTCGCGCCGTCGGCCCGTGTCGTCCGCCAGCCGGGTCAGCAGCGGGAGGCCGAAGGCCAGCGTCTTGCCCGACCCGGTCTGAGCGCGGCCGAGCACGTCGCGGCCGGCCAGCGCGTCGGGCAGCGCCCGGGCCTGGATCGCGAACGGCTCGCGGATGTCACGCGCCGCGAGCGCGCGCACCAGGCGGGCGTCCAGGCCGAGTTCGGCGAACGTGGCCGCGGTGGGCTGCGGCGCCGCGGCGGCGGCGTCCAGGGCCAGGTCAAGCTCGGAATACGATTCTGCGCGCCGTGGCCGTGGGGCCTGCGGGTGCTGCTTGGCCGTCACCGGCGCGCGGCGCCTGGTGGCGCGCTCACCGCCGCGGCCGTAGCCATCCGAAGACGCGCGAGGACGCCTGGAACTATGGGGCATGCGGAAACTCCATCGGTAATTCGGGGGTCGCATGCTCGACAGACGTAAACGAAAACGGCGAACGGCTGACTCAGCCGGACTGCTCACACGGCGACCAGCGGGCTGCCCGCCCGCGGGATCGGCAGCGAAATCGCCGCCATGGGGTGCAAGGCTATCAGCAGCGCGTTGTATTCCCCGCTCTGCGGGTGACCCGGGCCGCTCGCGGACGGCCCTGGCGGCAGGCCGGCCGCGCCACCGGCCCAGCTTCGCCACCGCGGGCGGGCGGGAATGAACCAGGCCCTGGAGCGGTTGTGGGCGGTGGCCGTAGTTGTTTCGTGTGTCCGTGTCACCTGCACGCTCGCGGAGAACGACGTTGCGGGCGCGCCGCTTCAGGGAAGCTGGGAAAATCGCGTCGAGAACCGGCCGGGGTACCGTACCGTGCGGACCCATCCAGCCCCTGTAAGGAGCGACATGACTCAAGGAACCGTCAAGTGGTTCAACGCTGAGAAGGGCTACGGCTTTATCTCCTGCACCGACGGACCGGACGTCTTCGTGCACTACTCCGAGATTGACGGCCAGGGCTTCCGCAGCCTCGAGGAGAACCAGCAGGTGGAGTTCGAGGTGACCCAGGGCCCGAAGGGCCCCCAGGCCACCCACGTTCGCGTCGCCTGATCGCGGGCAGGCCAGGCCTGCTCAATATTGACCGCCAGAGGTGGGCCCGGTGCCGTCAGGTGCCGGGCCCGCGTCATGTCCGACGGCCGCCGCCGGGCATGTTTATCCGGAGGAGACGCGTGCAAGGCGGGGCGGATACTACGAGGAGGGGCGCATACTAGTAGTGATGAAGACAGCCCGCGCCGCGTCCCGGCGCTTCTTGCCCACGAGTCCCTTCGGCCCGCCGGCGGCCGCTCCGCCGGCTGAGCAGTACGCCGTGCGGGATCAAGTCACTCATGATGCGTACGGCCTCGGCCGGGTCATCGGCGTCGAGGTTGACACCGCCCTGGTCGTGGATTTCGGTTCGCGCCGTGTGCGGATCGTAACCCCGTGCGCCAAGCTGACCAAGCTCTGATCCCGTCAGCAACGCCTGGGCCGGCCACGCTGCGCCGTCGAGGCACCTACGCCGGGCCGGACCGCAGGCCGAGCCCGCTGATTCAGCTGGCCTAGATCCGTGAGCGAGCGCGGGCCCAGCGGCTCAGACCCGGGTCAGGCTGACTTGGTTGCGGCGATGAGCGGTTTCACGCTCACCTACGACAGCTTCGATCCGGGCGGGGAGGGGCTCCGGGAGACGCTGACCTCAACCGGCAACGGCTACCTGTGCAGCCGCGGCACCGCGGAGTGGGAAGACGCCGATGGCGTGCACTACCCCGGCACTTACGTGCACGGAGTCTACAATCGCGAGACGACGATCCTCGGCGGGCTGCCGGTATTCAATGAGGATCTGGTCAATCTGCCCAACTGGCTGGTCCTGAAGCTGCGGATCGAGGGCGGCGAAGCGATCCGGCTGGCCGATGTCGAGCTGCTCGAATACCGTCACGAGCTGGACATCGAGCGGGCGGTGGTGACCCGCCAGGTTCTCTTCCGGGACGCCGCCGGGCGCGAGACGGCGCTGCGCAGCCGGCGGTTCGTGAGCATGGCCGATCCGCACCGGGCCGGTATCGAGTGGACCCTGACACCGCAGAACTGGTCGGGCCGGGTGGAGGTGATCTCGGCCATCGACGGGCGCGTGACCAACCAGGGCGTCGCCCGCTATCTGGAGCTCGAGGGCCGGCACCTCAATCCCGTCTCGCCGCGGACCTTTGGCGCGGAGGTCATCGCGCTGAAAGTCCAGACGCGGCAGTCCAACATTTACGTCAGCCAGGCGGCGCGCACACGTGTCTTCCAGAGAGGCAAGCTGCTGGCCGTCAAACGCAGCCTGCACCAGATGGAGGACTACGTCCAGCAGGTGCTGGCCTTCGACGTCCGGCAGGGAGTGCCGGCCAGGGTCGAGAAGATGCTGACATTCTCGACCTCCCGCGACGCGGCGACCAGCGACACGCTGGCCAAGGCCGGGACCTCGGCGCTCGGGCGGCCTGACTTCGGTGCGGCGCTCAAGGCTCATGTCGCGGCCTGGCAGGAGCTGTGGCGGGTCTGCGACGTACGGGTGCGCGGCGACGAGCGGGTTCAGACGCTGCTGCGGTTTCACGTCTGCCACGTCCTGCAGGTGTGCTCCCGGCACACGGCCGACCTGGACGCCGGGGTGCCCGCGCGGGGTCTCAACGGTGAGGCCTACCGCGGCCACGTGTTCTGGGACGAGCTGTATGTGTTTCCGTTCCTGAGCTTCCGTATCCCCGAGGTCACGCGTGAGCTGCTGATGTACCGTTACCGGCGCCTCGACGAGGCGCGGGCGGCGGCCCGTGAGGCGGGCTTCGGCGGGGCGATGTTCCCGTGGCAGAGCGGCAGTGAGGGCAAGGAGGAGACCCAGCGGGTCCACCTCAACCCGCTGTCCGGGCGGTGGGAGCCGGACCTTAGCCGCAACCAGCGCCATGTGAACGCGGCCATCTTCTACAACATCTGGCACTACTTCCAGGCCACGCGGGACCTGGCTTTCCTGCGGGATTACGGCGCGGAGATGATGGTGGAGATCGCCCGCTTCTGGGCGTCCATCGCCTGGTTCAACCCGGACCGCCAGCGCTATGAGATCCACGGGGTGATGGGCCCGGACGAGTTCCACGAGAAGTACCCGGGCCAGGAGGAGGGCGGCCTGCGCAATAACGCCTACACCAACGTGATGGTGGCGTGGCTGTGCGAGCTCGCGGGCGAGGTGCTGTCGCGGCTGCCGGCCAGCAGGGCCGATGCGCTCCGGGCCCGGCTCGAGATTTCCGAGCAGGAGCTGCGGCTGTGGCAGGACATGAGCCGCCGCATGTTCGTTCCCTTCCACGGCGACGGCATCATCAGCCAGTTCGAGGGCTACGAGGCGCTCGAGGAACTCGACTGGGACGGCTACCGCGAGAAGTACGGGAACATCCAGCGGCTCGACCGGATCCTGCGCGCCGAGGGCGACGACCCGAACCGCTACAAGGTCGCCAAGCAGGCCGACACGGTGATGCTGTTCTTCCTGTTTTCCCCCGCCACGCTGCAGCGGCTGTTCGAGCGCCTGGGCTATGAGTACCGGCCGGACACCGCGGCCCGGAACATTGCCTACTACGACGAGCGCACCTCGCACGGCTCCACGCTCAGCTTGATCACGCACGCGGGGGTGCTGGCCGTGCTCGACCCGGACAGTTCCTGGGAGCGCTTCCTGGTCGCGCTGAACAGCGATGTGGAGGACGTCCAGGGCGGGACGACCAGAGAGGGCATTCACATGGGCGTCATGGCCGGGACGCTCGACCTCATGCAGCGCGCTTATCTCGGCATGGAGATCCGCGACGAGGTTCTCGTCTTCAACCCGCGGCTTCCCGGGCCGATCCAGGAGCTGTCGTTCGCGATGCAGTTCCGGCGGACGCCGCTGCTGGTGACGCTCAGCAGGGACTGGCTGACGCTGGTGCTCCATCCGGAGGGCGCGAGCGGGCCGGTCATGGTCGGGGCCGGAGGCGAAATCCGCGAGCTCTGCCCGGGCGACCGGCACATGTTCCGGCTGTCCCCGGCTCCGCCGGTCGCACAGCGCGGGGCCAGTGGCTGAAGGGGAGGACGCGTGACGGCGTTCCGGGGAGCGATTTTCGACGTCGACGGAGTGCTCGTCGACTCCCCGCACGAGAAAGCATGGCGGGAGTCGCTGCGGCAGCTGATGGAGTCGGACTGGCGCGACATCCGCGACCGGACGAGCTGGTCGCCGGAGGCGTTCACGTCCCGCGTCTATGAAGAGCAGATGTCCGGCAAGCCCCGTGCCAGCGGCGCGCGCGCGGCCCTGGCGTACTTCCACGTCCCCGATGACGAGGGCAAGCGGCTGGCCGAGTACACCGACCGGAAGCAGGCGATGGTGACCCGGCTTATCCAGGCCGGCGACTTCACCGCCTACCCCGACGCGCTGCGCTTCATCATCGCCGTCAAAGACGCCGGGATCAAGGTGGCGGCCGCCTCCTCGTCCAAGAACGCCGGGCTGTTCCTGCGGCAGATAAGGCTCGACCGATTCGCCCGCGAGCACGCGATCTCCGCAGCGTGGCTGCGCCCCGGGCTGACGCTGCTCGAGTGTTTCGACGCCGATGTCTCGGGCCGGGATTTCGCGCACGGAAAGCCGCATCCGGAGATGTTCCTCACCGCTGCGCACGAGCTCGGCGTGGCCCCCGAGGACTCAGTCGTGCTGGAGGACGCTGCGGCGGGCATCCAGGCCGCCAAGGCCGGCGGCATGGCCGCGATCGGAATCGCGCGCGCCCATGACGCCGGGCTCCTGACCGCGGCACACGCCGACATCGTGGTCCCCACGCTTGACGACGTCGACCTCAGCGCGCTGGCCGACGGCCGCCTGGCCAGCCTAAAGGCCTAGCTTTGGGTGGTGGGTGTGCTCACCCGTCAATAACGGGTTCGGGGTTTCTAGAAACGTTTTGCTAGTTTCTGGTCCCGGAGATACGCTGATCGAAGGCACCGGGGACCAGCCCGCCGAGAGCGGTCGGCTACCGCGGCGCCACCGGAGAAGAGGTGCGGGCGATGGTTGCCCTGGTTGTCGTCCTAGTAGTACTCGTCGTGGCCGGGCTCATCGCGGTCGGCCGCTCGGTCAAGGTCGTGCAGCAGTACGAGCAGGGCATCATTTTCAGGTTCGGGCGGGTGCTGCCGGGGACGCGCAGCGCCGGGCTGCACTTGATCCGGCCGGTCGGCGACCGCATGCAGAAGATCAACATGCAGATCGTCGCCGCGACCATCCCGGCTCAGGAAGGCATCACTAAAGACAACGTGACCGTCCGGGTCGATGCCGTGGTCTACTTCCGGGTCGTCGACCCGATCAAGGCGACGATCAACGTGCAGGACTACATGTTCGCCATCTCCCAGCAGGCGCAGACCTCGCTGCGGTCGATCATCGGCCAGTCCGAGATGGACCAGCTGCTCACCGACCGGGCCTCGGTCAACCGCGAGCTGCGCCGGATCCTCGACGAGCCGACCGAGGGACCGTGGGGGGTCAGGGTCGAGCGGGTGGAGCTCAAGGATGTCTCGCTGCCCGATTCCATGAAGCGATCCATGTCCCGGCAGGCCGAGGCCGAACGGGAACGCCGCGCCAGGATCATCACCGCGGACGGCGAGTACCAGGCCTCCAAGCGCCTCGCCGCGGCCGCCAACGTCATGTCCAGGGACCCCGCCGCGCTGCAGCTGCGGCTGCTGCAGACCGTGGTCGAGGTCGCCGCGGAAAAGAACAGCACGCTGGTCATGCCGGTGCCGGTCGAGCTGCTCCGGTTCTTCGAGCGGATGGCGCCGGCCGCGCCTGGCGTCGACACGAGGTCGGCCGAGGAATCGGCGTCCCTCGGGGACTTCGGCGAGATGGATGCGGCCGAGGCCGGGATCACGGCCGCAGCGCCGCTGGAGATCCCCGAGGTCCCGCCGATCCCGCAGCTGCCCGCGCAGGTCGGCAACGGCAAGCTGGCCGCCGTCGCGGCGGCGCAGCCGAACGCCGTGGCCCGGGACGACGACGGCGGCGCGGACTCCGGCGCGTAAGGCTCCTCCGGTTGGATCTGGGGGACACGGCAGCGATCATCTCCTGCCTGTCCTCCCGTTTCCGGACGTTAGCCGATGATCGCGGGCGCAGCATGCCGCCCTCGTCCCCGATCGGATTGAATCGCGACCGGGCCGGCCGGGGAAGGCCCGGCCTCCGCCGGAACGTCACGTCCCTGCCCACCAGGCCGCAATGCCCACCGGATGGCGCTCACGATCACATGGCCGGTCGGTGGCACGATCAGCCGTTCGGCGACCGGCAGGCGCGGCAGCTGCAGTTCCCGCCGCGCCCAGGCCGGGAGCTCGGCGATGGCAGCCGCCGCGAGGACCGCGTAGGGCCCACGGGCCACCAGCGGCAGCGGCGGATGGCGGACCAGGAACCGGGCCGCCGCCCGGGCTTCCGGTGTCGCCCGCAGCTCAGGGCGGTATTCGCGGAGCACGGCCTCGAGTTCGGCTCGCGTCTGCGGCGGGTCTGGCACGCCGAGGGCCACCGCGGTGCGTGCCGTGTCCGCGACGTATGCGTCGCATCCGGCCTCGTCAAGCGGCTGTGCGCCATAGCGCTGATGGCAGCGCAGGAAGCTGTCGGTCTCCGCGACATGCACCCAGCGGAGCAGATGCGGGTCGTCGGCACGGTACGGCTGGCCGTCCGGGCCGGTGCCCGTGACATGACGGTGGACACGGCGGACACGTTCGACGGCGTGGTCCGCATCTTCGGCGGTACCGTATGTGGTGGCGGCCAGGAAGGTACTGGTGCGCTGCAGGCGCCCCCACGGGTCGTTGCGGTAATCGGAATGCTGCGCGACCGCGATCATGGCCACCGGGTGCAATGATTGCAGCAGCAGGGCGCGGAGCCCGCCGACGAACATCGCCGCATCGCCGTGTACGCGCCGGATGGGACGGTCGTCCGCGAACCACCGCGGGCCCGGCGCGGCATGGAACTGCTGTCTGTGGGCGGGGCCTTCGGGGCCGGCGACGCGGGCGAAAAGCGCTTCCCCGAGACGCTGCTGCAGCGTGTCCAGGTGCGCGGCAGCCTGCGGCCGCAGGCCCGGGACTGAATTCATGTGCTGCTTCCCGGCTGCTCCGGTCGGCCGCCATATCTCTGCAATATGCATAGTTAAATCTATATACACAGTTTAACTACGAGCGCCGCGCCGCGCTCCCTCGAGCGCTTGCCGCAGGCCGCTCAGGCTCGCCCTGGACTCAGCGGCCGGTGAACACCGGGTCGCGCCTCTCCCGGAACGACGCGACGCCTTCTTGCTGATCGGGCGACCCGATCAGCGCCACGTTGAGCAGGTTCTCGTGATCGGTGTACGCGTCGAGCTCCGTCAGCACCGCCCGGTTGACGCTGGCCTTCCAGGCCGCGTAGACCCTCGTCGGCCCGACCGCCAGCTCGTGCACGAAGGCCTGCAGCTCGCGATCCCAGTCCGCGGCCGGCCAGAGGCGCTGGACGATGCCGAACCGCTCCGCCTCGGCCGCCTCGATGACCCGGCCGGTCATCAGGAGATCCATGGCCCGCGACGCCCCGATGAGATGAGGCAGCATGAGGCCGACGCCCTGGTTGGCGTAGATCGCCTTGCCGGAGCGGATGTCGCCGATCAGCGCGTCGTCGCGCGCCACACGGAAGTCGCACGCCAGGGCGATCACCCAGCCGGCCCCGTGCGTGCGCCCGTTGAGCGCGGCGACGATCGGCTTGGGCGCCGACAGCAGCGTCTTGATCATCCGGTAGTGCGGGCCGCGGGTCACGGTACGCGCAATGCGGTCGGCCGGCTCGGCGGAGATCTCGTCGCCCATCCCGCCCACGATGTCGTCGCCGGAGGAGAACGCCCGCCCGGCGCCGGTGATGACGATGACCCGCACCGCGGGATCCTCGCCCAGCGCGGTCACCCAGTCGATGATCCCGAACACCATCGCCCACCGGATCGCGTTGAGCTTCTCCGGCCGGTTCAGCGTAATCGTCGCGACGCCGTCGGTCAGATCGAAGGTCAAGCCCTCTACATCCTGCATCCCACAGTGGTACCTCACTACGGCCGCCCGCGGCTAGAGCCGCCCGCCAAGTCAGGCGCCCGCCAAGTCAGCCGCCCGCCAAGTCAGGCGCCCGCCAAAGTCCTGGGGGCTGACCGGCCCCTGACCGCGACCCCGGCCACGCCCGCCGCCCGCGAAAACGCGAAAATACGCGAAACGAGCCGTTTACCTGCCCATCCCGCGTATCTAGACTGATGCGTAAGTCTTATCGCCGGCGAAAGGAGTCCATTGATGCCAGCCACTCTTGCCTCGGAATTCGGCGTCGGGTATCCGATATTCGCGTTCAGCCACTGCCGGGATGTGGTGGCCGAAGTAAGCCGGCGCGGCGGGTTCGGCGTGTTCGGCGCGGCGAGCCACACGGTCGAGGAACTCGACACCGAGCTTGACTGGATTGACGGCCACAGCGGCGGGAACCCGTACGGCGTCGACGTGCTCTTGCCTGCTAGGACCGCCGACACGGGGACGCTGGATCCACGGCGGCTCCGGGACGAACTGGCCGCTCTCATTCCGGAGGAGCACCGGAAGTTCGTGCGCCGGATTCTAGAGGAAAACGGAATTCGGACCCGGCCGATCGATGCCCCGTTCAAATACACCGGCAACCTGATCATCACGAACGCGGGCACCTTGCCGATGATCGATATTATCCTCGGGCACCGGTTGTGCCGGTTCTTCGTCAGTGCGCTCGGGACGCCGCGCCCGGACGTGATCAGGCGATTCCACGACGCGGATGTCAAGGTCGGCGCCCTGGCCGGAAACGTGCAGCACGCGGTGCGTCACGTCCAGGGCGGCGTCGACATCGTGGTCGCGCAGGGCACCGAAGCAGGCGGCCACACCGGCGAGATCTCGACCATGGTCCTCACCCCCGACGTCGTCGATGCGGTGGCTCCGGCGCCGGTGCTCTCGGCCGGCGGCATCGGGACCGGCCGGCAGATCGCGGCCTGCCTGGCCCTCGGGGCCAAGGGCGTATGGACGGGCTCGATCTGGCTGACAGTGGTCGAGGCGGCCACCACGGCGGAGGAGCGAGCTCAGCTGATCGCGGGCACTGCTTCGGACACGGTCCGCTCGAAATCGATGACCGGCAAGCCGGTCCGTCAGCTGCGCAGCACGTGGACGGACGCCTGGTCCAGGCCCGATGCTCCCGCTGCGCTGGAGATCCCGCTCCAGATGATGCTCGTCGAAGACGCGCTCGCGGATGACGTCGTTGATCGACGCGCCGCCGCGGGCCTAGCCAAACCCATAGTCGGACAGATCGTCGGACGGATGAACGCCGTCCGCTCGGTGCGCGAGGTCATGGATGATCTCGTCGCGGAGCTCATCACGACGATCACTGACCTGCCCGAGGTGCTGGAAGGCGATATTTAGGCCCTGTTCGATATTTAGGCCCCGTTCGCGCTGGTGCGCGGTGTTCCCGGGGCGGTTGGTACGGTGGCCATCGTGGGTGACGTCCGGGATACAGCGGTCAGCGAACTGGCCCCGGCTGGCGTGCTGCGCGCCGCGATCAACCTGGGTAACCCGGTCCTGGCCCAAGGCCCGGCGGCGGCGCCGGCCGGGGTGACGGTGGACATCGCGGCGGAGCTCGGCCGCCGCCTCGGGGTCCCGGTGGAGCTGGTCTGCGTCGATGCCGCCCGCCAGAGCCTGGCGGCGATGCTGCGCGGCAGCGCCGATATCTGCTTCCTGGCCATCGAGCCGGCCCGGGCGGCCGAGGTCGCCTTCACCGCGCCGTACCTGGCCATCGAGGGGGTCTTCGTCGTCCCCGGGGACTCCCGCATCACCTCGCAGGCCGACCTGGATCGGGCCGGCGTGCGCGTCGGCGTGAACGAAGGGTCGGCGTACGACCTGTTCCTGTCCCGGACCCTGCAGCAGGCCAGCCTGGTGCGGGGTCCGGACGGGCTCGGGTTGCTGCGCGGGCAGGGCCTTGAGGCGGGCGCCGGCATCCGCCAGGTGATCAGCGGCTTCGTGGCCAGCAACCCCGGGTTCCGGATGATCGATGCGGCCTTCATGCAGATCCGGCAGGCGGTGGGGACCCTGCGCACCCGCAGCCCGGACACCCTCGGGTTCCTCGCCGCGGTCATCGAGGACCTGAAGGCCAGCGGCTTCATCGCCGACGCGCTGCGGCGCTCGGGCCAGGACGCCGCCCTCGTCGCCCCGGCTGAGCCGCCCAGGCTGAGCCGCCCCGATGAGCCCTGATCGCCCCGCCGTCACGCCGTGTCGTGGGCGCTTGAGCGGTGCGTAGCCCGCCTTGGCAACGGCGGCCGGTAGGTCCACGATGAGGTTGTCCGAGCAGAGCGCAGCGACACCGCCAAGGAGGCGCCCGTCCATGAGCGCGTACTTCATCGTCAACTACCGGGTCACCAACGACGAGGGCTACCAGAAGTACCTTCAGGCGGCGGGCAGCACGCTGGCCCAGCACGGTGGCGAGGTGCTGGTCGTGGATCGCGCATCCGAGCCGGTCGAGGGCAGCCCTGCGCCCGTCACGGTGGTCATCCGCTTCGAGTCGAAGGAAGCGGCGCACGGCTGGTACGAAAGCCCCGAGTACCAGGCGGCCATCCACCACCGGCTGGACAACAGCGAGGGCCTGGGCGTGTTCTGCGACGGGCTCGCACCTCAGGCCTGACGCACAGGACTGCGGACCCGGGATAACCCCGCAGGACGGGCCAGGGGAGCCGGGCCGGCCCGCGATAGACTCCCGGCGTGGAAAACGCGCCGTCCAGGATCACGGTGGTGGTGATCGCGCCCGCCCTCGGCGACGACCTGCAGTGGATATCGGACGTTGACCCGAGAATCGACGTCATCAACGGCAACGCCCTGGCGCGCGGTGTCGAGGGCGGCGAGCGCCTGCTCCGGGACGCGGACGTCGTCCTGACCGGCTACCCGGTCCCGGACGGGATCGCCGCGCGTGCGCCGCGCCTGCGGTGGGCTCAGCAGACTCAGGCGGGCGTGTCGAACCTGCACGGCAAGGATCTGTGGGCGTCCGACGTCATACTCACCTCGACCCGCGGTTCCGTGTCCGTGACGGGGATCGCCGAATTCGTCATGGCCGGCGTCTACTACTTCGCCCGCGGCCTGGAGGAGGCCACGCGGCAGCAGGCGGCGGGCGAGTTCGGCCGTCGCGGGTACGGCCTGCGGGCCGTGACGGGGGCGACCATCGGCGTCGTCGGGCTCGGCGGGATCGGCGGCGAGGTCGCCCGGCTCGCGCGGGCGGCGGGGATGAAGGTCCTGGCCACCCGGCGGTCGGTGACGACGCCGCAGCCCGATACCGGCGGAGTGGACCTGCTGCTGCCCGCCGCGGATCTGGTCAAGCTGGCCGGGGCGAGCGATTACGTCGCGGTGTGCGCGCAGCTGACGGCGCAGACCAGGCACCTGCTCGACGCCGAGGTGTTCGCGGCGATGAAGCCGGACACCGTGCTGATCAATGTGGCCCGCGGCGAGATCCTCGACGAGGACGCGCTCATCGCCGTACTCCGGGAAGGCCGCCTCCGCGGCGCGCTCCTGGACGTCTACGAGGGCGAGCTTGACGGTAAGCCGCCGCCTCGCGAGCTGGTCGAGCTACCGCAGGTCGTCCTCACTCCGCACATCTCCGGCGGCGGCGACCCGCTCGGCCGTGAGCCAGCCAAGCGGCTGTTCGCCGAAAACCTCCGCCGCTATCTCGACGGCCAGCCCCTGCTGAACCAGGTCGACCGGGCCCGCGGCTACTAGCCGGCCGCCGGATGCCCGGCCGACCGGGTACTAGCAGGCCGCCGCCGGGGCCCGGCAGACCGGGCGATCAGGGCTGCTGGTCCCGGTCCCCGGCGGCCGTGACGTCCGACAGCCCCGCGCCCTGGAGCGGGGGCAGCGCCCAGGCGCGCATCCGCCGGAGCAGCCGGGTGTCGACCGGCCGGACGAGCGGGTGGATCCCGTTGTTGCCCTTCGCCTCGTCCTGCCACCGCGCGCGGCGCGCGGCGGCCGTGGCCGGGTCCTGGAGCTCGGTGCAGTCCAGAGTGTCGGAGTTCACGTCCACCACGATCGTGTCGCCGTCCTCGACCAGGGCGATCGGGCCGCCCAGCGCCGCCTCGGGCGACACGTGGCCGATGACCAGCCCCACCGATCCGCCCGAGAAGCGGGCGTCGGTCATGAGCGCGATGGTGATGCCGCGCTGCCGGCACAGCGCGGTGATCCGCGAGGTGGGGTCGAGCATCTCGGGCATCCCCGGCGCGCCGCGCGGCCCCTCGTAGCGGATCACCACCATGTCGCGGTCGGCAAACCGCTCCGGTGCCGTGGCCAGGGCCTCGATCAGGTCCTGCTCGCCGTCGAAGACCCGGGCCCGGCCGAGGAACCGGCCGCCGGTCATGCCGCCCTCGACGCCGGCCAGCTTGATCACCGCGCCGCCGCCGGGCGCGAGGTTGCCGCGCAGCAGCCGCAGGCCGCCCGTCGGCTTGAACGGCGCTGAGAGCGGATGGATGACGTCGCCGTCGGGAGCGGGCGGGCTGATCCTGGCCACCTGTTCGGCCAGCGTCTCACCGGTGCAGGTCAGGCAGCTGCCGTCCAGCAGCCCGGCGGCGAGCAGCTCGGCCACGATCACCGGCAGGCCGCCCTTGGCGTCGATGTCGACCATTGAATACCGGCCGAACGGGCGTGCGTTCACCAGCACTGGCAACGTGCGTGACACCCGGTTGAACTCCTCCTGGGTGATCACCTCGCGCCAGTAGTCGAGGCCCGCGGCGCGGGCCAGCTCCGGCGCGTGCAGCACGACGTTGGTGGAGCCGCCCATGGCGATGGCCACCAGGGTGGCGTTGCGCAGCGACGCCGCGGTGACGATATCGCGCGGCCGGATGTCGCGCCCGGAGAGCACCTCCAGCGTGTCGAGCAGCTGGGCCGGGAATTCCTCGATGCGGCGGGGATCCTCCGAGGCCGGGCTGACCATGTGCAGCGGTTCCATGCCGCAGGTCGCGATGAACGACTGCATGGTGTTGTAGGTGAACATGCCGCCGCAGCTGCCGTGGCCCGGCGAGGCCTCCAGCGCCATCCGCCGTCGTTCCTCCGGCGAATCCGCGGCCGCCTGGAAGCAGGAGATGATGTCGATCGGCTCGCCGGTCAGGGAGTCGATGCCTGGGCGGATCGACCCGTCGGACATGATCACCGCGGGCACGTTGTGCTCCAGCAGCGCGGCCAGCGTCCCCACCGGCGGCTTGTCGCAGGCGACCACGGCGATCACGCCGTGCAGGTCGCTGCCCTCCAGGTGCAGGCACACGCCGTCGTTGGTGGTCTCCCGGCCGATCAGCGAGTAACGCATCTGCGGCGTGCCGTTGCGCTGGCCGTCGGAGATCCCGCCCGCGAAGCCGGGTGCGATGACCCGCACCGGGAGGTCGGCGTCGACGACCCGGCGCCGCAGCTCGGCCTGGACCGCGTCAACCTTCGCGGGCACCCCCGCGTAGCAGATGCTGTCGCCGAGATTGCCGATGACTCCCCAGGCGGGGCAGTGGACCTTAGCTGGATCCTGTCCCTCGAGCCGCGCGGTCGCGACCGCCTGCGTGTCCTGACCCGGCTTCCACGCCTCCGTGTCGCTCACCATCATCCATCCTGTCCGCGTGCCGATCGCGCCGATGCTATCAGGGGTTTCGCAGATTCGCCCAGCGCAGCAGTCCGGCCGGTCAGGCCTGCTCGGTCGCCGTCTCCAGCGCGGACGGCTGCTCCGCGGGTTCTTCCTGCCGCCCGGGGGTGGACACGATGAACCACGCCGCCACGAAACCCAGGAACGCCGGAATGGCAGCGATGAGGAAGGCGGTGGTGAAGCGGCCCGGACCGCTGCCGGCGGCGACAATGGCCCCGGCCACGGTGATCCCGGCTACCGCGCCCACCTGTCCCATCATCTGCAAGATCCCGGACGCGGTGGCGTGGCGGTCCGCGCTGACCGCGTTGACGACGGACGTGGTGATCGCGGGCTGAGACATCCCGTTGCCGAACCCCGCCAGTACGTTTCCCGCCACGACGAGGCTCAGCAGCAGCAGCCCGGCGCCCAGGGCGAAAACGGGCAGTGCGATGGCCATCAGAGCCGTGCCGCCGATGGCCGCCCGGCGAGGCGTCAGCACGCTGATCCGGGACGTGACCGGCGCGCCTATGCAGAAGGCGATCGGCCTGGCCAGGAGGAACAGCGACGCGCGGGATACCGACATGCCGAACTGCGTCTCGAGCAGGAGCGGGGTCAGGATGTAGCCGCCCATGTACGCGAAGGTGGTAAGCGTCTGGGTGATGGTCGGAGCGCGGAAATTCCTGATCCGCAGCATCTCGGGCGGCAGGACGGGGGACACCGCTCGTTTCTCCACCCTGAAGAAGGCGGCGAACCCGGCGGCGCACGCCACGGCCGCGAGCGCCACCCAGGGCCGCGCATCCCGCTGCGGCAGCAGCTCCAGGGCGATCATGCCCGCGGTGAGTGACACTGCCAGGACCGCGAGCCCGCGGACGTCGATGGGAGCCCGGTCGCGGGCGGTGCCTTTGGGGAGGACCAGCCAGGCGTAGCAGATCGCGGGGACGGACAGGAAACCCTGGATGAGGAAGATCGACGGCCAGCCGAACGCCTGGATGAGGGGGCCGCCGGCCACGATGCCCACCACGGGCGATCCCGCCGCCGCCAGGCTCCACAGGCCCATGATCCGAAGCCGGCGATCAGGCCGGTAGACCGCGGCGATCATGGCCAGCGAGGCCGGAGTCGCCGCCGCGCCGGCGACCTGTCCCAGCGTCCGGAAGACGATCAGCGAGGAAAGCGTGGGGGCCAGCGCACTGAGGAAGGCGAACACGCCGGCGCCGACCGTGCCCGCCAGGAAGACGCGACGGTGCCCGAACAGGTCGCTGATGCGCCCGAGCGCGGGAAGGGCGATCGCGAACCCCAGCAGCGGGGCGGTGATAACCCAGGTCACCGCGTCCAGGGAAGCTCCGAACTCGTGCTCGAGCTGCGGCAGGGCGAGGCTGAATACGCTGATCGGAAAGGTCGTGACGACCAGTCCGCCGAGCGCAGCCGACAGCACGTGCGACGGCCGGGGAGACCGGCGGGAGACCGAGGGGAGAAGACTCAACGACAGCCGCCTCAACTTGGACAGTTCACATCAGTCTCCCCTATTTCAGTCGCCCTGGCTATTGACGTGATCCCGCGCCCGAGCAGCGGCCACGGCAGCGTATCGGCGCCGTCGCCGTGGCCGCGTCCGGCTCAGCCAGGCTTGGCAGCAGGCGCGTCGCGATGTTATACAGACCCTGCAACCAATGGCGTGAACGCGCCCAACTGCGGTCTGCAGCGGCCGCCAGTCCGCAACTATGTTCGTCCGCACGTGGGCTGTCCGCCGCGTGCGGTGGTGCGTCGGCTGATCCGCATCGCAGCGAAAGGTCGGCGTCATGAGCGGTCCCCTCGAGGGCTGGCGGGTCCTTGATCTCAGCCAGGGCGTTACCGGGCCGTATGTGACCAAGCTGTGCTCGGATTACGGCGCGGATGTCATCAAGGTCGAGCGGCCGGGCCTCGGCGATGTGTCCCGGCGGATCGGCCCGTTTCCCGGTGATGATCCGCATGCCGAGAAGAGCGGGATGTTCCTCACCCTCAACACCGGCAAGCGCGGCGTCACGCTGGACCTGGCCACCCGGACCGGCCGGGAGCTGCTGCTGCAGCTCGCCGGCCAGTCCGATCTGATCGTGGAGAGTTACCGGCCCGGGACGCTGGAGCGGTTCGGGCTGGGCCGGGAGCGCCTCGCGCAGGCCGGCCCGGCGGCGCTGGTGCGGATCTCCAATTTCGGCCAGACCGGGCCGCGGCGCGACTTCGCGGCCGACGACCTGATCGAGTACGCGGCCGCCGGGATCTTGCAGATCACGGGTGAGCCTGACCGTGAGCCGGTGGCGCTGGGCCTGTTCACCCCGTTGTTCCTGGCCGGGGCGATCTGCGCGCCGCTGGCGCTGGGCGCGATGCGGGCCGCGCACCGGGACAGGCAGCAGGAACTGGTCGACTTCTCCATCCAGGAGGCGCTGGCCGGCTCGATGGACCGCGGCGGCCCGAACCTGGTCGCCTACCAGTACACCGGCAGCCTGATGTTCGAGCGCCGCGCGCTCAGCCTGAACAGCGCGCTGCCGAACGGCGTGTTCGAGTGTGCCGACGGCTACATCCAGACCTCGACGCAGGTGACCTGGTTCAGGCGGGTGTTCCGGGTCATCGGCAAACCGGAGTGGATCACCGACGAGCGGATCACCAGCAACCTGAATAACCCTGAGGTGATCGGCGGCGAGGTCGAGGCGGCGTTCCTGGCCTGGCTGCGGCCGCTGACCAAGCAGGAGGCGATGGAGCAGGCGCAGGCGCAGGGCTGGCCGCTATCGGCGCTGAACACCCCGGCTGACGTGCTGCGGGATCCGCACATGCGCGCAGCGCGGGTTCTTCGTCACCGTGGATCATCCCGAGGCGGGCTCGCTCGAGCTGCCCGGGCTGGCGCTGCGGTTCTACTCCACGCCGGGTGAGCTGCGCCGCCCGCCGCTGCTGGGGGAGCACAACGCCGAGATCTTCGGCGAGCTCGGTTACACGCCGCCGGAAGTAGCCGCGCTGCGCACCCAGAATGTGATCTAGGCATCGAAGGAGCAACCAGGATGAATGACCGCAAACCAGCGCTCGCGGGTGTCCGGGTCCTGGCCCAGGGCCTGGTGTGGGCCGGGCCGTTCGCCACGGTCATCCTGGCCGATCTGGGCGCTGAGGTCATCGAGATCGAGTCGATCCAGCACCTCAACCCGACGCGGACCCAGATGCGGCACCTTCCCGACGTCGTCCTGCAGAGCCCCCTGGGCGCCACCTACGTCGACCGCGACGGTTCCGAGGGCTTCTGGGACCGCGTGGTGGCGTTCAACTACGGCAAGCGCGGCTGCCTGTCGGCCACGTTCGACCTGCAGAGCGAGCGCGGTCACGAGCTGTTCCTGGAGCTGGTCAAGCAGTCCGACGTGTTCCTGGAGAACAACGCCGCGAACGTGGTGCAAAACCTGGGCATCGGCTGGGACGCGCTGCACGCGGCCAACCCCCGGCTGATCATGGTCCGCTTCCCCGGCTTCGGCATCACCGGGCCCTACGCGCACTTCAAGGGCTACGGCTTGCAGATGGAGGGCGTCGCCGGGCACACGATGGTCCGCGGCTACCCCGACAGCGACCCGTCGACGACGCCGATGTCGCTGCATGGCGACCCGAACGCCGGGACGCACGTGGCGTGGGCGGTGCAGGCCGCGCTGCTGGCCCGGGAGCGGACCGGTCAGGGGCAGCTGATCGAGCTGTCGCAGTCCGAGGCGGTGCTGCACCACATCGTCTACGACGTGCTGGATTACGAGTTCAACGGCCGTGATCGGGGCCGGCGCGGCAACGACCACCCGGCGTTCGCGCCCTACGGGGTGTTCCCCTGCGCCGGCGAGGACCGCTGGATCGCCATCGCCTGCACCTCCGACGCCGCGTTCGCCGCGCTGCTGGGCCACCTGGACGCGGCCGAGTTCGCCGATGACGAACGGTTCGCGACCACCACCGCCCGGCTGCGGCACCGCGCCGCGGTCGACGACCTGGTCGCCGAGCGGACCCCCCACTACTCCGCGGCCGACCTGGCCCGCCAGCTGCAGGCCAGCGGCGTGGCCGCCGCCGCGCTGGCCCACCAGCAGGAGATGCATACTGACGAGCATCTGGCGGCGCGGAGCTTTTTCAACCCGATCACGCATCCGGCGGCCGGCACCCATCTGTATCCGGGGCCGCTGGGCAAGCTGCAGCACACCGCGGATAGCCCGCCGTTCCGGCCCGCGCCGACGCTGGGCCAGCACAACGAGTACGTGTACAAGGAGATCATCGGCCTGTCCGAGGAGCAGTACCAGAAGCTGGTCGACGACCAGGTCATCGGCACCGTCTACCTCGAGACCGCCCACGCCTGACGGCAAGGGGCTATGGCACTAGACCATTACTTGAAAGACATCGGGCCGCTCCGCCATTTATATCGGCGGCGACCGGACTCGGCACGCTCAGTTACGTCGGCCGTTTATGGCCGGAATCCCAATGGCCTGCGAATAACTACCCAGCGGATGCAGATAACTGCGTTCTGCAGGTGATGCCGCATAGGTGGCAGAAAACTCTAAATACCTGACTTCAGGTCTTTGCGCCGCGTCCGCGCGGGCCCGTCCCTCGCCCGGGTGGCGGCGCCACGGCGCCGGTACGGGGCGGCGCAACCGGCTGACCAGGCTCGGGCCGCCAACCTGCCGCTTGTGCGCAAGGGTGTGGATGACTTGTGCGCAACCGCCCTGAGCCTGTGTGTCTGCGGTGGAAATGCTGGGGACATTGCTCGTGGCCCATGCTTGCGATGGCGCCGTTACCTGGGAAAAGCTCCAGCCACACCCTGTGCATATAGAAAAACTGAGATTGTCCACAGGACGCGCCGTAACGACTCATAAATGAGCCGAACGTTTATCATTCGTTTATCGCTTTGTAATTTGGTGTCGGGATCGTGAAAAAACTGAAAGCCGAGAGCCGGTTGGCCTGGACGCCTTGAGACGGGAGCGCAAGCGCGAAGCCAGGCCCCCTGCCGGGATACACCAGCCGCTCGCTGACGGCAGACCGACGCTTCGGACCACCGTGGCCCGGCCAGCCCAACGCCGGGCGGGAGGTTCCGCTGCAGCGCGGTCAGCCCTGGACGCGCAGCGGCATCCCGGTCCGTAATCCGCTGCTTAGCCTGTCTCACCGCAGGTCATTGGCAACCGAGCAGCGCTTGCTCCTTGCTCGACGGGAGGGATCGATGAAGATCAAGATCCGCACGGAGAACGCCAGCGCTCACACAGATGACTGGCCTGGCATGGATGAGTGGCTCGCCGAACTGCGCGAGGACCACCGGGACGAGCCGACCGGTGACGATGACGTCACCGCGGAGGACACCGGCCTGCCCCGCTCAGGCGCCCTCGCGCTGGCCCCCGCCCCAGCCGAGGTCCGCGTCCCGGCCGAAGCGACCGCCCCAGCCGGGGTCCGCGTCCCGGCCGAAGCCTCGGCCCGAGCCGAGGTCCGGGCCCTCGCGGAGGCCAGCGCCCTGGCCGAGGCTCGCGTCCTGGCCGAGGCCCGAGCCGAGGTCCGGGCCCTCGCGGAGGCCAGCGCCCTGGCCGAGGCCCACGCCGAGGCGCAGGCCCACGGCGCCGGCACCGGCCGGGCGGTGATCGGAGATGAGCTCCGGATCCCGATCATGTGGTGCGAAATGGGTTCGTGTATCACCTGGTACACCGATCCCGCCGCGCTGGGCGAGGCCGACACCCGAGCCCGGGCCATCGCCGCCGGCTGGCGCATCGACGCCCTGGGCCGGCTGGCCTGCCCCACCTGCCAGCAGACCGACCCCTGCTTCTGGACGGCCTGCCCGGTCACGCCGTGGGATCGGTACGTGGCCATGGTCCGGGCCGCCCGGGCCGCCGGCCTGTCCCAGCGGGGGTGACCGGACGGCGATGGTAGCGCACACGTCGCAAGTTGCGGACGGCATCGGCCGCCGGTGGCTGATGCTGGCCGCGGAGATGGCCGGCCTGGCGGCCGGCACCGTGCCGCAGTCGCCCGATCCCGCCCTCGCGGGCTGGGCCTGCCTGCCGCGGATCGCGACGTGCACCCCCGGCGGCGGGGCCGCGTCGGTCCGCGCCGCGCGGGACTTCGCCGTCGCCACCGTGCGCCGGTGGGGCGCGGCCGAGCGCAGCTACGACATCGCGATCGTGGTCTCCGAGCTGCTGACCAACGCCCTGCGGTACACCCGGCCGGGAACCGGCCTGGGCCGGCCGCGGCGGCCGATCCGGCTCGGCTTGCTTCAGCTCACACCCGGCCTGCTCTGCGCGGTCGCCGACCCGAGCACGGCCGCTCCGGTGCCGCAGCGGGCGGAGGCGTTCGGCGAGACCGGCCGCGGGCTGCACATCGTCGGCGCGCTCGCCGACCGGTGGGGCTACACCACGAGCGGCACCGGGAAGGTGGTGTGGGCCACGTTCACCACGCCGGCCGGGAAGCCGTCTGCGTCCTGGCCCTAGCGCCGGGAGCGCAAGCCTGATGGGATGCTGAGTGTGGCCTCTGGCCGGCTGATCGCCGCCGGCCAGGCCGCGGACGCGGGCGTGCCGGGCTGAGAGGAGACGCGTGTGGCTGAGGATGTTGTCGCGCAGGCGCCAGCGGGCCGTCTGCGGGGCGGCCGGGACGGTCATGCCCTGCGCTTCCTGGGCGTCCCCTACGCGCAATCGCCCGCGGTCAGCGGGCGGTTCGCCGCGCCGGTGCCGCACCCTGGCTGGGACGGCATCCGCGACGCGCTGTCCTACGGTGCGTCCTCGGCCCAGCCGGAGCGCGGGGTCACCGTCATCCCGGAGCCGCTCATCCGGGGCGACAACGAGCTGAACCTCAACGTCTTCACCCCCGAGCTGGGCGCGGCCGGTCTCCCGGTGCTGGTGTGGATTCACGGCGGCGGCTTCGCCGCCGGGGCCAACTCCTCCCCGTGGTACCGGGGCGGGGCCTTCGCCCGGGACGGGGTGGTGCTGGTCACCATCAACTACCGGCTGGGCGCGCCGGGCTTCCTGGAAGTGCCGGACGCCCCGGTCAACCGCGGCGTGCTGGACTGGATCCGCGCCCTGGAGTGGGTGCACGAGAACATCGCCGCGTTCGGCGGTGACCCGGCCAAGGTCACCGTGGCCGGCCAGTCGGCGGGCGGCGGGGCCTGCGCCGCGCTGCCCGGCGTGCCCGCGGCCGCCGGGTTGTTCCGCGGGCTCATCTGCATGAGCGGCGGGCCCGCCATGCTGCAGACGCCCGACGGTGTCCGCGCCGTGGCCGGGCGGATGCGCGAGCACCTGGGCGTGCCGCTGAGCCGGGCCGTGCTGGAGGAACTCAGCCCCGAGACGATCCTGGCCGCGCAGGGCGCCGTCACGAGCGGCCCGGGGAACGCGCAGAGCCCGGACTCGGTCGGCCGTGTCCTGGGCGAAGGCATCACGCTGCAGTGGGCGCCATGGGTGGACGGCGAGGTGCTCGCGGCCGGCCCGTGGCAGACCATGCGGTCCGCCGCGCACCACGACATCCCGCTGCTGACCGGCGGCACCGCGAGCGAGGTCAACCCGTCCTGGATGGCCGAGGACTGGGTCACGCTCGACATGGTCCGGGCCGGCCTGGCGAAGGCCGGCGTGGCCCAGCCTCAGCTGGACCGCTACCTGGACAAGTACGCGCGGCTGCGGCCGGGCGAGATCGTCGGCCAGGCCGTCGGCGACCGGACGTTCCGGGTGGAGGCGCAGGAACTGGCCGCGGTCAAGGCCGCGGCGGGCGGGTCGGCCTACGTCTACGACTTCGCCTGGGGGTCGCGGGCCGAGGCGATCCGCGGCCGGTCCATCCACTCCCTGGAGATCCCGTTCGTCTTCGACACGCTCGGCGAGCCCGGGGTCACCGACGTGGCCGGCCAGGCCCCGCCGGAAGGGCTGGCCCGCGACATGCACGGGGCCTGGGTCCGGTTCGTCACCGACGGCGATCCGGGCTGGCCCCGGTATGCGGCCGGCACCCGGCAGGTCATGGTGTTCTCCGAGGCTTCCGGGGTGCAAGCCGATCCGCTCCGGCTGGAGCGGGAGGTCTGGTCCGACGTGATCACGCAGGGACAGTAAGCGGTGCCGGACGATCCGGGTGCGGTTCGCGGGGCCGGGACAGAAGGCCGGCTGTGGGTGGACGGGACGCGCCACGCGCCGCTGCCGCCCGGCCCGTATGACACGACCGAGCGCGAGGAGCGCATCGAGGTCAGGGACGGCACCGGCCTGGCCGGGGTGATCATCGAGCCCGTGCTGCCGGACGGATCGCCCCCGCAGCCGTGCGTGGTGGTGACCAACGGGTACAGCGGGCTGGATTTCTCGCTGCGACCGGACCTGCGCCTGCTCGCCGCCCACGGCTATCCGGTGGTGCTGGCCCGGCTGCGCGGCGTCCCGCCGTCAGAAGGGAAGGCCGGCCTGTACGAGCGGTACGGGCAGGACGGTCACGACGTCATCGAGTGGGCGGCGGCCCAGCCGTTCTGCAACGGCCGGGTCGGCATGGTCGGGGCCTCGCTGCTGGGCATCAGCCAGTGGCTGGCCGCCAGGGAACGGCCCCCGCACCTGGTCGTGGTGGTCCCGGACGATTCGCCCGGCGACACCTACCGGTACCTGTGGTACCTGGGCGGCATGGAGCCAGGCCCCGGGCGCAGGCAGCGCGCGGAAGTGCCCGGAGTCGAATCGGAGTACGGGATCGCGGTCAGCCACCCGTGGTTCGACGACTTCTGGCGCCAGCGAGCCATGCTGCGCGAGGATTTCGAGGCGCTGGCCCGGTCGGGCCTGCCCGCGCTGACGTCCACCGGCTGGGACAGCTACATGATCGAAGCCGGGTCCCGCGCCTTCACCTGGCTGCGCGGTGCGGGCGCCGGGCCCAGGGCCCGGCTGGTCATCGGGCCGTGGCGGCACGCCGCCATGCTCGCCGCGGGTGAGGGCGTGACCTACGACGTCGCGCCGGGCAGCATGATCCGCCCGTACACCGGCTTCGAACTACAGCTGCGCTGGCTGGACCGGTGGCTGCGCGAACAGGAGAACGGCATCGACGGCGAGCCGCCCGTGCTGATCTTCGTCCAGGGCCCGGATCAGTGGCGCTACGAGCACGACTGGCCGCTGCCCGACGAACGGCGGCTCCGCCTCTACCTGTCCGGCGCGCCCAGCTGGACCGTGGCCAGCCGCAACGACGGAACGCTGACCGCTGAGCCGCCGGAAGGCGAGGCCGAGGCCAGCTACAGCTTCGACCCGGCCAGCTCGCGCTACCCGGTCGCGGTCTCGATGCCGACGCTCACCATGGTGGCCGACGGGCTGCCCACCCTCAAGGAGACCATCCTGCCCGCCGGCGCCCGCCGGGAGCACGGGCGGCTGATCATGGACACGTCCGGCTACCAGGCTCAGGCCGTGACCTGGACCAGCTCGGTGCTGGCCCAGCCCACCGAGATCACCGGCTTCCCCCGGCTCGTGCTGTGGGCCTCGGTATCGCGGCCCGACGCCGATCTCATCGCCGAGCTGACCGACGTGGCGCCCCGCGGCGACGGCACCTGGTCGAGCACCCAGATCACCCGCGGCTACCTGCGCGCCCGCGCCCAGTTCTCCCGCAGCGGTCCAACCGAGCTCGCTCCCGGCGACGTCTGCCGCTACGAGATCGAGCTGCAGCCCACCTCGTACGTGGTCCCGGCCGGGCACCGGCTGCGGTTCGCCGTCCAGGGCGCGGCCATCGACCCGGCCATCGACGTCTCCTGGCACGGCCCCGGACTCGGCGAGCATCCGTACACCGTGATCATCCGCACCGGGCCCGGATACGCCAGCTACGCCGAGATCCCGGTCATCGGCTCGGCGCCGTCCCTTGGCTGACGACGTCATCGCCGCGCCGCCGGCCTGCCGCCTGCGGGGCGTCCGGGACGGGCCTGCGCTGCGGTTCCTGGGCATCCCCTACGCGCAATCGCCCACGGCGACCGGACGCTTCGCCACGCCGGTGCCCCAGCCCGGCTGGGACGGCGTCCGGGACGCGCTGCAGCACGGCGCGTCGTCCGCGCAGCCCGACCGCGGGGTCACCATCATCCCTGAGCCGGTCATCCCGGGCGACAACGAGCTGAACCTCAACGTCTTCACCCCGGAGCTGGGCGCGGCCGGCCTTCCGGTGCTGGTGTGGATTCACGGCGGCGGCTACTTCGGCGGCTGCAACGCCTCCCCGTGGTACCGGGGCGGGGCCTTCGCCCGGGACGGGGTGGTGCTGGTCAGCATCAACTACCGGCTGGGCGCGCCGGGCTTCCTGGAGGTGCCGGACGCCCCGGCCAACCGGGCCGTGCGGGACTGGGTCCGGGCCCTGGAGTGGGTGGCCGAGAACATCGCGGCGTTCGGCGGTGACCCGGCGAAGGTCACCATCGCCGGCCAGTCGGCGGGCGGCGGGGCCTGCGCCGCGCTGACCGGCGTGCCCGCGGCCGCCGGCCTGTTCCGCGGCGTCATCTGCATGAGCGGCGGGGCCGGGCTGCTGCAGACGCCCGACGGCGTCCGCGCGGCGGCCGGGCGGATGCGCGAGCACCTGGGCGTGCCGCTGCGCCGGGCCGCGCTGGAGGAGCTGAGCCCGGCGGCGGTCCTGGCCGCGCAGGCGGCCGTCATGCGGAGCCCGGATGACGCCCCGGGCCCGGCCGCGGTCATCAGCGGCCTGGGCCCGGCCCGGCTCCGGTGGGCGCCTTGGGTCGACGGCGAGGTGGTCACGGCCGACCCGTGGCAGGCGGCCCGGTCCTGGCCCGCCAGCGCCGTGCCCCTGCTCGCCGGGGCCACCGCCCATGAGATGAACGCCCGCTGGCTGGGCGAGGACTGGATCACGCTCGACCTGGTCCGCGCCGGGCTGGCCCGCGCGGGCGTGCCCCAGCCGCAGCTGGACTCCTACCTGGCCCAGAACGCCAGCCTGCGGCCGGCCGAGATGGCCGGCCAGGCCATCACCGATCGTACGTTCCGGGTCCCGGCGCAGGAACTGGCCGCGGCCAAGGCGGCGGCCGGGGCCCCGGCCTACGTCTATGACTTCCGGTGGGGGCCACCGGCCGGTCCGTACCGCGGCCAGGCCGTCCACTGCCTCGACGTCCCGTTCGCGTTCGGCACGCTCAGCGAGCCGGGCGTCAGGGAGGTCGCCGGGGATGCGCCGCCGGAAGCCCTGGCCCGGCAGGTGCACGGAGCCTGGGTCCGGTTCGTCACCGACGGCGATCCGGGCTGGCGCCGCTATACCGCCAGCGAGCGGCGGGTCATGGTGTTCTCGGACGTCTCCGCGGAACAGGACGACCCGCTCCGGGCGGCCCGGGAAGCCTGGTCAGACGTCATCATGCCGGGAAAGTGACCGAGGATTGCCGCTCGCCGCGGGCGGTGCTTCCGCTGGGCTGAGCCGCGGTCAGCTCACCGCGTTTTCCCGGTCGCCGGCCAGGTGGACCGGCTCGAAGGACACGCCCGTGGCCGGGTGGAACTCCACCAGCACGGCCCCGGGCCGGCCGCCGTGCGCCATGGTGGTCGCCCCGGAGTACACCACCGGCGGCGCCGGCAGGTCCCTGATGATCCGGTGGGTGTGCACGTGGCCGAGCGCGACGTAGTCCCACCCGACCGCCTCGACATCGGTCGGGAAGATCGGGGATCCCCGGCCGCCGGAGTTCAAGGCGTCGACGATGAGGCCGTGCCCCAGGGCCACGCACCACCCGTTGTCCGGCCGGTCGGGGATGCCGAGCAGGGGCCGGTGATCGGGGGTGTGATCTTCTAGCGCCCGGCCCCACAGGGTGAGGCCGGCCTCCGGCAGGTGGATCAGCTCGCCGTCCGGTGCGGTAATGATGGTGATGCCCGGGTGCGCGGTGAGGTGGGCTCCGGTGGCGATGCGCATCAGCACGTCGTAGTCGTGGTTGCCGGGCAGCACGATCACCGGGCAGTCGAGCCTGCTCATCTGCTCGAGCGTCCACGCGATCACGTCGTCGGACACCCGGCCATGGTCGAACAGGTCCCCGGCGACGACCAGCACATCAGGACCGATGGCGATGGCCGCCTCGATCAGGGCCGCGAAGGCTTCCTTTTCCTTGTCGCCGTCCAGCATGAAGTTGCCGAGATGGCAATCGGCGGTGTGCAGGAGCCTCACCGGCTGGCCGTCCGCCCGGTCGAAAATGTTGATGCCCGGCTCGCAATCCTCGTCGCTTGCCGGCCGCCTGCCTCGCAGCGGCCCGATGACGTCGCCAGGACAAGCACGCCGTTGTCCCAGTCCTGCTGGCCATTGCAGTATACGGGCGAAACGGGAGGGCGTGAAGGCACGGACCTCAGCCTCACCCCGCGCAACACCGGCCCCGGCCCGCGTGAGTTCAGCGGCGGGCTCCGGCAGGTACCGGCCCGGGCTGAATCGCGGCCGGCGGCTGGCACTGCCGCGCGATGTCCTCCAGGGACAGGCCAAGGGCGGCGGCCAGGGCGGCTACGGTGAAGAACGCGGGCGTGGCGATGCGCCCGGTCTCGATCTTCCGCAACGTCTCCGCGGGAACCCCGGACGCGGCGGCGATCTCGGCCATGCTGCGGGTCCCGCGCGCCTCGCGGAGCAGGGTGCCGAGCCGTTCCCCGCGAGCATGCTCGACACGGGTGAGCGGGGGCCGGACCATGCCGTGATAATAATACCGGTATAGTTATACCGTCCAGGAGGGGGTGCGCCGTGGTCGAGATCAAGACGCCGGGCGAGATCCAGGCCATGCGCGCGTCGGGGCAAGTGGTCGCGCGGATCCTGGCCGCGGTCCGCGAGCAGGCCCAGCCGGGCACCCGGCTGGCTGAGCTGGACGAGGCCGCCCGTTCGGTGCTGGCCGGAGCGGGCGCCACCTCGCCGTTCCTGGGCTACCGGCCGGCCTTCGCCCCGGTCCCGTTCCCGGCCGTCATCTGCGCGTCGGTCAACGACGCCGCACTGCACGGCATCCCCGGCCGCCACCGGCTGACCGACGGCGACCTGCTCAGCGTGGACTGCGGTGCCGTGCTGGACGGGTGGGCCGCCGACGCCGCGATCTCCTTCACCATCGGGCCGGCGGCCCCGGCCGACGCGCGGCTGATCGCGACCACCGAGGCCGCCCTGCGGGCCGGGATCGCCGCGGCGGTTCCCGGCGCCCGGATCGGGGACATCTCGGCCGTGATCGGCGCCGCCGGGCGCGCGGGCGGCTACGGCATCTGCACCGATTTCGGCGGCCACGGCGTCGGCCGGGCCATGCACGAGGACCCGCACATCCCCAACGAGGGGCGAGCCGGCCGGGGCCCACGTCTCACCCCGGGCCTGGTCATCGCGATCGAGCCCTGGTTCCTGGCCGGCGGCGAGGATAGCTACTACATCGACGAAGACGGGTGGACCATCCGCAGCGGCGACGGCAGCCGCGCGGCCCACGCCGAGCACACCGTCGCCGTCACCGCCGGCGGCCCCGAGGTCCTGACCCTGCCGTGACCCAGCCAGGGCTGTCCTGGGCCCGCATACGATGAGCGGATGCACCTGAGTACCGTGCGGCAGGCCCCGCAGCGCACGTCCGAGCCGCGGATGCTCCTGCCCGGGGCCCTCCACGCGGCCGGAATCGCCGTGCTGGGCGGGTGCGCAGCGGCAGCAGTCCTAGCGGGCTGCCTCGCCGGACGGGGAGGGCCGGGATGGCTCGACTCGGCGGTTGATCCGCGGATCCAGGCGGCGCTCAGCCATTTTCCGGTGCTGCTCAACTGGCTGCCTAAGTTCGGCACGCTGAAACCTGCCGCGCTGGCCACGGTGCTGCTGGCCCTGGCGTTCGTGGCCACCCGCCGCTGGTCCGGCGCCGTCCTGGCCGTCGTGGCCGTGCCCGTCGCCTCCGGCCTCACCGAGTACGTGCTCAAGCCGCACGTGGGCGGGATGCTGGGCCAGTCCTTCCCCAGCGGACACGCCACCGTCATGTTCGCGCTGAGCGCTGTCTGGGCGATCTTCCTCGTCGATCCGACGCGCTACCGATTGCCCGGGCCGCTCCGCCTGCTGCTGCTGGTCGTGGCCCTGCTGTTCTCGGCGGCTGTGGCCGCCGTGATGATCGCCAACAACGCGCATACCCTCACGGATGTCATTGCTGGCGTCGCGGTCGGCACCGGCGTGGTCCTGGCCAGCGCGCTCATCCTGGACCTGGCGGCCAGCCGAGTGCGCCGAGGACCAGCGAAGGGACCTGAGCCTGAAGCGTGACCGGCGGCGGGCCGCCCGGGGTCGAAACGGACTCCGTCCGCGCCGATGACCACGCCGTGGCGTAGGGTCAGCGCAGAAGGGAGCACGAATGTCATCCTCGCCGGAATCCCCGCACCTCGACAACCGTCACCGCAACACGCTGCACCAGATCTTCGAGCATCCGACCAGCCACAACATCGAGTGGCGCGCCGTGACCTCGCTGCTGGACGCGATCGGCACGGCCGACGTGCACCACGACGGCAAGGTCGAGGTCAGGATCGGATCGCAGCACGTGTTCCTGGAGCCGCCGACCGGCAAGGACATCGACGCCCAGATGGTGCTCGACCTGCGCCGGATGCTGAGCCTGGCCGGATACGAGCCGTCCGGCTCAGCCTGAGGCGCGTGCTGGCCGGCAGCTGAAGCGCGTGCTGGCCGGCTAGCCGGTCAGGCGGACGGGCCCGCCGCCGCCTGCAGCGCCAGCCAGACCCGCTGCGGGGACGTGGGCATGTCGATGTGCCGGATCCCGAGGTGGGCCAGCGCGTCGACCACCGCGTTCTGCACGGCCGGGGTCGAGCCGATCGTGCCGGCTTCCCCGAGGCCCTTGGCCCCGAGCGGGTTGTAGCCGGTCGGGGTGGCCATGTCGGCCAGCTCGAAGCTCGGCAGCTCCGTGGCCGTCACGAACGGGTAGTCGGCGAAGGTCGAGGTCAGCGGGTTGCCGTCGGCGTCGTAGACGACCTCCTCCAAGAACGCCTGCGCCGCGCCCTGGGCGATGCCGCCGTGCCGCTGCCCCTCGGCCAGCAGCGGATTGGCGATGATGCCCGCGTCGTCGACGGTCACCATCCGCCGCAGCACCACCTTGCCCGTCTCGGTGTCCACGTCCACCACGGCCACGTGCGCGCCGAACGGGAAGGTGGGACCGGGAGTCCGGAACACGGTACGGACGAACAGCCGCTCCCGCTCGGCCAGCTTGGCCAGCGCGACCGTGGCATCCGGGTCCCCGGCCACCGCGAACGCGCTGCTGGCGGCGTCGAAGACCAGGTCGGCCGGGTTAGCTTCCAGCTCCTCGGCGGCGCGGTCCCGGGCCACGTCGATGAGCTCGAGGGAGGCCTGCCGCACCGCCGCGCCGCCCTGCTGCAGGCTGCGCGAGCCGCCCGTGCCGCCGCCCTCGGGAATCAGGTCGGTGTCGCCCCACTTAACGGTGATCTTGTCCATCGGGATGCCGAGCTCGTCGCTGGCCAGCATGGCCCACACCGTCTCGTGCCCCTGACCGTGCGGGGACGTCCCGGTCAAGATGGTGGCGCTGCCGTCGGGATGCACCTCGACCGTGGCGTTCTCCCGCGGGCCGCCCTCTTCTGCGCCCGGCCCGGTGATCTCCACGTAGGAGGACAGGCCGATGCCCATCTGGACCACGTCCCCGGAGGCCCGCCGCTTGGCCTGCTCGGCCCGCAGGCCAGCGTAGTCCGCCGCCGCCAGCACCTTAGCCAGCGCGGCCGGGTAGTCGCCGGTGTCGTACGTGGCGCCGAACGCGGTCGTGTGCGGCTCAGTGAACGGCGGCAGCAGGTTCTTGGCGCGCACCTCGGCCGGGTCCACCCCGATCTCGGCCGCGAACAGGTCCATGGCCCGCTCGATGGCCGCGGTGGCCTCGGGCCGTCCCGCGCCGCGGTAGGCGCCGACCGGCGTGGTGTTGGTCACCACCGAGGTCGCCACCGCCTCGGCGTTCGGGATGTTGTACGGGCCCGGCGCCATGAGGATGGTCAGCGACGGCAGGAACACGCCGAAATGCGTGTAAGCGCCGGAGTCCTGGATGATCTCCAGCCGGTACGCGGTCACCGTCCCGTCCCGGCGGCCGCCGATCGTGACCGTCTGGACCTGCGCCCGGCCGTGCGTCATCCCGACCAGGTTCTCGTTCCGGCTCTCGGCCCACCGCGCGGGCCGGCCGAGCTGCTTGGCCACCCAGCACACCACCGCGTGCTCCGGGTCGGCGCCGAACTTGGCCCCGAACGCGCCGCCCACATCCGGGGTGATGATGTGCACGTCCTCCTGGTCGAGGCCGAGCATGCCCGCCAGCGCCCCCCGGGTGCCCTGCGCGCCCTGGTTCGGGATCCACGCCGTCACCCGGCCGTCCGCACCCCACACCGCGGCCGCGGCCCGCGTCTCCATGGGCGCGGGAGCGACCCGCTGGTTGAGGATCGTCTGGGTGACGACCGCCTCGCAGCCCTCGAACAGGTCAGGCTTCATCGCGGCCGCGTCGCCGAAGGTCATGGCCACGTTGCTGCCCGCCTCGGGGAACAGCAGGGCCGCGTCCGGGTCGGCCGCCTTGGTCATGTCGACCACCACCGGCAGCGGCTCGTAGTCGATGTCCACCAGCTCGGAGGCGTCCTCGCCCTGGTAGCGGCCCTCGGTCACCACCGCCACGACCGGCTCGCCGACGAAGCGGACCACGTCCCGGGCCAGCGCCGGCTGGCCCATCTTCGGGTTGAACGCGGCCATCACCGGGAGGTCGACGTCGGCGCCGGTGAACACGGCGATCACGCCAGGTGCCGCCAGCGCGGCGCTGACGTCCACCGAGACGATCCGCGCGTGGGCGACCGTGGCCCGGACGAAGTGCACCTGACAGGCGCCGGTCAGCCGCTCGTCGTCGAGGTCGGCGGTGTAGACGCCGCCGGTGGTCAGGAAGCGGGGGTCTTCAGTCCGCAGGACCCTGGTGCCGAGGATGCTCACGTGCACGATCATGCCCGTCCCCGCCGTCATCGGTCAACGCGGACCCGGCAAAGCGGACCGGGCCTGTCCCGGGCGGCGGCGAACCCGGGGCGGAAGATCGGGTACCCTTTCTGCGTTAGCGAGGCGGAGTAGCTCAGTCAGGCAGAGCAAGCGGCTCATAATCGCTGTGTCGCCGGTTCAAGTCCGGCCTCCGCTACACTTGACCAGTTCCCAGACGAAGTAGGAGAGGCGCTCCACCGTGGCTGCCACCGATGTCCGGCCGAAGATCACGCTGGCTTGCCAGGAGTGCAGGCGCCGGAACTACATCACCAAGAAGAACCGGCGCAATGACCCGGACCGGCTCGAGCTGAAGAAGTACTGCCCCTGGTGCCGCTGCCACCAGCCGCACCGGGAGACCCGGTAAGCAGCCGGGTGGCGATCAACCCCGGCTACGCCGGGCGGACCTTCCAGCCGTCCGGCCCGTACGAGGTGAGCCGGGTCAAGATCGCCGAGTTCGCCGACGCTATCGGCGAGACCAGCCCGCTGTGCTGGGACCGGGCCGCCGCGCAGGCGGCCGGCTACCCGGACGTGATCGCCCCGCCGACGTTCGCCATCGTGATCAGCATGGCCGCCGTCGCGGATCTGGCCCACGAGCCCGATCTCGGCCTGAACTACGCCATGGTCGTGCACGGGCTGCAGAGCTTCACCCATGCCCGCCCGCTGCACGCGGGTGATGTCGTGGTGTCCCAGTCCACGATCGAGTCGGTCAAGCCGCTCGGCCGGATGACCACCATGACCACCGTCACCGAGATCCGCACCGTGGACGGCGAGCAGGTGTGCACCGCCCGGTCCGCCCTGGTCGAGCGCGGCACTGTCGAGCCAGGCGCCGTCGAGCCCGGCCCCGTCGAGCACGGCGCCTAGGCACCGATGGGCGGCCGCACCGAACCCCGGGCCGAGCCCGGCACTGACCTCCCGCCCCGCCAGTACCAGGTGACCAGGGCCGACCTCGTCCGGTACGCCGGCGCTTCGGGTGACTTCAACGTCATCCACTGGAACGAGCGCGTGGCCAAGTCGGTGGGCCTGCCCGACGTGATCGCGCACGGCATGCTCACCATGGCCCTGGCGGGCCGGTTCCTCACCGAGTGGGCCGGCGATCCGGGCGCCGTCACCGAATTCGCGGTCCGGTTCTCCGCCCCGGTCGTGGTGCCCGACGACGACCAGGGCGCCACGGTCGAGATGGCCGGCACCGTGACCGAACGGCTCGACGGCAGCCGCGTCGCGGTCGAGGTCACGGCGAGGTCGGCCGGGGCGAAGGTGCTGACCCGCGCCCGGGCCGTCGTGCGTATGCCATGAGGCTCGCCGACTGCACCACCGTCCGCCTGGGCGGCCCAGCCCGGGCCTTCGTCCGGGCCAGCACGGAAGAGTGCCTGATCGAAGCGGTCCGGTCCGCCGACGACCGCCACGAGCCGCTGCTGATCCTGGGCGGGGGCAGCAACCTGGTGGTGGCCGATGAGGGGTTTGGCGGCACCGTCGTGCAGGTGGCGACCAAAGGCATCGGGCGGGGCGGTGAGGCCGGCTCGGTGACCGTGGCGGCCGGCGAGGACTGGGACGCCGTCGTGGCCTGGACGATCGCCGAGGGCCTGGCCGGCCTGGAGTGCCTGTCCGGCATTCCCGGGCTGGCGGGCGCCACCCCCATCCAGAACGTCGGCGCCTACGGCCAGGAGGTGGCTCAGGTCATCACCCAGGTGCGGGCGTATGACCGGGTCACCGGCCAGATCTGTATTTTCCCGAACGAACTCTGCGGATTCGGCTACCGGACCAGCGTGTTCAAGCGGGATGACGCCCGGCGGCAGGTGGTGCTGAGTGTCACCTTCCAGCTGGCCGTGCCGCCCGCCGCCGCGCCGGTCCGCTACGCCGAGCTGGCCGCCGCCCTGGGGGTGCAGCTCGGTGACCAGGTGCCACCGGCCCGGGCCCGTTCGGCCGTCCTGGCCCTGCGGCGGGGCAAGGGAATGGTGCTCGACGCCGCCGATCCCGATACCCGCAGCGCCGGCTCGTTCTTCGTCAACCCGGTCCTGGACGCCGCCGCGCTGGCCGCGGTCGAGGCGGCGGCCCGGGCCCGGTGCGGGGCGGGCACCCGGGTGCCGCGCTTCGACGCCGGGGACGGGCTGGTCAAGGTGCCCGCCGCCTGGCTGATCGAGCGGGCCGGCTTCGGCAAGGGGTTCAGCCTGGGTGACGGGGCCCGGATCTCCGCCAAGCACACCCTCGCGCTGGTCAACCCCGGGTCGGCCACCACGGCCGGGCTGATGGCGCTGGCCCGCCGGATCCGGGACGGGGTCCGCGACACCTTCGGCGTGTCGCTCACCCCCGAACCGGTCCTGGTGGGTGTCACGCTCTAGCCCCGCCGCGCGGGGCCAGAGCGTGACACGTCCTGCTAGTGGTGCAGCAGGTTCAAGGTGTTGGTGGCGTCGTCCACGTAGTACACCGCGTCCTGGCCCGGCTTGACGGCCAGGCCGAACAGGGCGCCCGCTCCCGGCGGCGATCCGGAGCTGTCCAGCTGCCGGACCGCGATCTGGGCCCCGGACGGCGTGACCTCGACCAGGTTCCCGTCGCCGCCGTTGACGGTCAGGATGTCACCGCCGGGGGCGATGACCAGGCCGAGCTCGCCGTTCAGGTGGTGGCCCCGGGAGACGGTGAAGCCGGTCCCGGCGCTGGAGCCGCGGAAGAGCGCGTTGGGGATGGCGGCGATCCGGTTGTCCAGCGTGTCAGCGACGTACAGCACGCCGCCCTGGCCCAGGCCGGCCCGGTGGGGCCGAGCACGAGCGCGGCCGGATCGGTGCGCTCCGGGAAGCCGGAGCCGATCGTCGTGGCGGACCGGATGTAGGGCCGTCCCGCGGCCGGGACCTTGATGACGAGCCGCACCACCGTGCCCCGGTTGACGGTGCTGCCGTTCGCCGCGACCGTTCCGTTCAGCACGTTGGTCACGAACAGCACGGCCTGGTTGCCCAGGTCCAGGCTGGCCATGTCCCACGGGCCGTTGATCCCCCGGCCGGTGAACGTCTCCCGCACCTGGCCCCACTGGTTGAGCACGATGAGGCAGCCCGAGCCGGAGACGGCGCCGCCCTGGGTGGGCAGCGAGCCGACGATGACCCAGCCGCTGCGCAGCACGGTCAGGGCGGTGGTCAGGCCCACGCCGCCGGGGCAGCCGCGCAGGCTAGGGCTGATCTGCGCGAACAGCCACTGACGGCCGGACGGGGTGATCTCGGTGATGGTGGTACCGGTGCCCTGCACGTTGGCCTGGTCGTTGAAGTTGCTGACCAGGACGTTGCCCCGGAACAGGTCGCCGGTGGTGCGTGGGACGACGAAGACGCCGTACGGGTTGACGTCGCCGTTGCCCGGCACCGTGGACGCGATCACCGAGGTCTTGTGCAAGGGGCCGACGAAGGCCGGGAAGCCGCCCGCGCTGGCGCTCCCGGCCGAGCCGGCCAGCAGGGCGGCCGCAGTGACGGCGATCGCGGCCAATCCGGCCGCGTACCGTCTCGTTGGTTTCATTTCTCTGCCGCTCCCTTCCGGTGGAGAATGTCTCCACCCATGGGCTCGTGCCCGGGAGCGCAATGGTTCGGGGCAGGCCAAAATCCCGCCAGGACTTGGGACTGACCTGCCGGTTTCTGCCCTTTTGCGCGAGCCAGTGCCGCGGCTGCCGGGGGAAGGACACGGCTCACCGGACGCGATCGTCAATGTTCATGATTGACCGATCCGGTGATCTTTCGGCGACAGCCGCGGGCACTGGCCGCCACCCTTATCCACGGCCGCCCCGCCCGCCCCGGCTCAATCGCCGCCGCACGCGTAATCGGCCGGTAATAACTCTCCCGCCGGGCCGCCGCCCCGATGAGAGTGGCAACGTACCGGATCTAGCAGGTAGAGAGCCACATCCATTGGTTGCGGGCCCCGGGGCCCTGGGGCCACGACTCGCCCGGCCAGCCTCGACCACCAATGGTTGTGGCAGCGTACTGGTTCTGCCGGCTACCGTCCCGTAGCCGCCTGGTTCTGGACGGTCCCGGAGGCGTATTTTGCCAAGCCTATGGTTGAGCGGATTCGGCTTTTCCGGGCATGATGTCCAGATTCTTCGAACCCAGGTAGGGCCGGTCATCAGCTGGCCCGCCTGGCGGGCCAGCTAGCGATCTGTCCTGGGTGTGTGCGCTGACCCATATCGAGATGTGGGCCGGTTCGAGGGCTCGCTGGACGGCGTCGGCCAGGTCATCGCGGACCGAGTCCAGGTCGACCGCGTCTTTCAGCTGGGCTGCGAACGCGGCCATGGCCTGGTCCGCGTCGTACCTGGCTCGGTTGAACCGGCGGTCCACGGCGCGTTGCACCCGCTGCCGCAGCGGGCTGAACAGCGCCGCGGCGGCGAGGGTGGCGACGGCCACCGCCACCGGGGTGTGGACTGACAGGACGCGGGTGGCCAGCAGCACCAGCCCGGCGTACACCCCGGCCAGCAGGCCGGTGATAATCGCGTAGGCCAGGGTCCGGGAGATGATCCGGTCGATCGCGTACAGCCGGTACTTCATGACGGCAATGCCGACGGCGACCGGCAGGGCCAGCCCGATACCAGCTATCACTCCGGCGTTGAAAGCCGACTGCCCGGCATGGCTCGCGATGGAGGCCGGCAGCAGCGCGGTGAGCAGGACCAAGGCTGCCACCGCGGCGAAGGCGAACCACTTGAGCTGCAGCCGCTCCTCGCTGGCCGATCGCCGGTACCGGACGAACAAGCTCGCCGCCGCAGCCAGCAGGCACCCCCATTCCAGGACAAATGCGCCGTTGCCGAGAGCGCCGGCGAATGTCCAGTCCGCGACGCCGGTCGGGTTGGGCACGCTCGGCAGTTTGGGACCGACCGTGGGGGTGCCGGGCGTGAGCCAGGTGCCCAGGATGTAACAGGCCGCCAGCGCGGCACCGAGCCAGCCGACCCTCCGCCACCGGGCGGTGAGCGGCCGTCCGTCCGGGAACAGCAGCAGCAGGAACATCAGGACCCCGCTGGGGAACAGCAGGGTCAGCGCCCAGTGGACGAACCAGACAGCCCAGATCCCCGAGGCGGGACGGGCGTGCCCGGCCAGCGCGTGCAGCGCATATTCCCCCGCCAGCCCGCGAGCTGCCGATACCAGACCGAGGCCGAGCAGCAGCCAGCCGATGGGATTAGCCGGCCTGCGGGAGGCCAGCACGGCGCCGACGATCGCGTACGCGATCAGGAACGGTCGGGGCTGGAATCGGCAGAGATATCCAGCAGGTCCCGGTTGGTGGCGGCCAGGACCCACACCGCGGCGAAACCGGCCAGGCTAACCACGGCGACCGCCCAGGCCAGCACGGCCAGGCGCGGCTTCACCGTGTCCCGATCACCGCTCACGCACACGGTCATCGCTTCACCTCGATTGCTGGGCCTGGTTGCGTCCCGGCCCCAAACCGCTAAACAGACGCTACCCAGCTACCGTTCCGGGAACGTTACCGCGCGGCCGAACCTACCCACCTTGTTATGGGCAGCAGACAGGCCCGCGACCACGCCCGCCAGACTTCGTCGACGACGAGCGTTGCTGTCGGGACAGATCGTTGCCAGCGTTGCCAGCCGTCACAGCCGGTAAGCGTTCTCGATCACGAGACGCCGTGCAGCGCTGGCCGGACGGCTTCGGGATTTATCGAAGACCGCTCCACCGGGGCATGTGTGCCACAACCCCCGAACCTGCGGGCCTGCCACATAAAGCAGCGGCCCCAAGCCCCGCCCCCAGAACCAGGGTGCCTGGATGCCCGGGCGGCTCTCGTTATCGTGGATCACTACTGCCCGCGGGCGGGCAGTAGCGATCCACGATCCTGCCCTGCCATGCGCATCCCCCTGCTGATCGCGGTCCGCGGCCCGCTGGGCTGGTACCGGCAGCAACGCCAGTTACGGGAATCACACGGTCAGCGTGGCGAACAGGGGTCTCCGCTGCGCTCCTGATCAACTCGGCCCGGCCCCGCCATGCGGTGTCCAGAACCCAGGTTCCGGCGGACGGCACGAAGTAGACGTTCGAGTCTCGCCGTTTCCCGGTAACCAGGGTGCTGGCTGCCTGCCCGTCGCGGGAAGCCTCACCGTCTCCTGTTCAGCCGGGCTTTCGGGCCACGAGCACCTCGGTGTCGCCCGGCCAGTCCCAGAAAATGCCTTCAGCGGAACGGCTGGCGAGCAGCGCGCGCACCTCGCCGGCAAAGTCGTCAACACGGTCACCAAACAGGTGGGGCGCCGAGGATGAGAGGGACAAGTAACCGGACAGGACGCTCTCGCTATCTCGCAGCAGATCGGGGAGGCCGGGGACGAACAGCTGCTGAGGGACACCGAAGCGGGTCCGCGCCAGCACATCCTCGAAGCGGTGAGTTCGTTCCCGGGCCGTGCCCTGCCCGGCGCGATGCGTCGAGCCGAGATATTTCGCTACCAGCGCCTTGATCTCATCGTGGGGGATCGGCGGCACCCCCGGGTCGGGCGGCCGGGGCCGGCCTATCACTGTGTGGACGATCAGGGCCAGCGCGCCGCCGGGCTCCAGCATGTCGTAGACGGTCTCGGCCACTTGCTGCTCGTCGGTCCAGTGGAAGGACTGGCCGAACGTCACCAGCTTGTATGGCCCGGGCGCGACCGCCGGCAGGTCCTCGGCCAGGCCCTGGACCCACCGGATGTGCAGGACTCCCTTCTCCCCGGCGGCGCGGCGGCCCTCCGCCAGCATGTCGGCGTCAGGGTCCAGGCCGACCGCCTGCTCAAATAGATGAGCGAGACGGATGGTCAGCACGCCAGGACCGCAGCCGGCATCCAGCAGCCGGCCGGTCCCGTCGAGACTCGCCTCGTGCGTCAGGGCCGCTTCAAGCTCGGGTGAATACGCTGGGCGACCGTGGCGATAGTGGGCCGCCGAGCCGAGGTAGATGGTCGGGTCATACGGCACCGGGGTCAGAGCTGGACGGTCGCTTTGATGGTGAGCCGCCGGGCCGGGCGGATGGTTGCACACCTGGTGTGCTCCCTCTAGCGATCGCAGTGCTGTAGCGGCACTGCGCGGGGCTCCTGCGGCCTATGCGCAATGTGAATGGGCGGTCGGCGGCACGCCTTTTCGCGGGCGGCCATTAGCTGGCTGGCCGGCTTGCCGTGATCTGGAAGGCGAAATCTCTTACGGCCGGGAAGGCGAGGTCTGGGCGGTCGCGGAAGATGGTGTGGCGGGCACCGGGTAGACGCACCAGGCGGGTGGTCTCCGCAGGCAGCCGGCTGACCATCTCCTCGACTACGGGCAGCGGGCAGACCGGGTCGTCTTCACCAGCGAGGACCAGCACGGGACACCGGACGGCGGCAGTCACGCTCCAGGGGTCGAAGCCGCTGGCCAGCTGACTCGCGTAGTGCAGGTTGACGTCTATGTTCTTGATCATCCGGGCCATGAACTGACGGGACTCCCCGGCCCAGCCGGGCGTGGCGCTGTACAGCGGGTAGCAGACCCGGGTGAACTCAGCCTGGTAATCCCCGGTCTTATCAGCGTAGGTGCGCCGCGCGACCTCGGCCGCCTCGGGGCCGCCCAGGCGGCCGAACGCCTCGATGACGCGCTGGGGGTCGCTGCGGCCCCCAGTGGTATTGGCCAGGATGACCCCGCCGGGGTGGCCGGGGAACAGTCCCGCGTAGGTGAGCGCGACGTCCCCGCCGAAGCTGCTGCCGAGCACCACCGGTCTATCCAGCCCGAGCGCGTCGCACAGCCGCCGCAGGTCATCAGCCCAGGTCCGCAGATTCCAGAACTCGGCGCTGCTGCGACCGCTGCGGCCGTGGCCGCGCAGGTCGAAGTACACCACCTGGAAATCCTCGGCCAGCGGTCCCAGGGCGGACTTCACCGTCATGTGATCCAGCCCTGGGCCGCCGTGGACGGCCACCACGACCGGGCGCTCTGCGGTCGTGTCTCCCTGCGGGATGACCGACGGCCCGGATACGTCGAACCACAAAGACACATCGCCGAGGCTGATACGCATGCGACCTCCATGACATCTGCGGACCGGGCTCAGAAGTCCACGCTAACTTCAACGGCGAGCTTGCGGCCCGCTGCCGTGCGCTCCGCACCCCCAGGCCCCGGGCCGGGCGACCGGGCAGTCCGCACCGCGAGGCCCCGGGCCGGGCGGCCGTGACCCCGAGAGCAGGGTCAGAGCCGGATAGTCGCTTCGATGGCCAGGCCCCGAGACGTCAGATCGAGGAGGTGGCCTCGATTACGAGACGGCGCGCTGAGCTGGCCTGACCGATGTGGAATTTATCAAAGACCCCTTGCCGGTACGCCGTCACTCTCATCGGCGGCCACTCTCATCGCTTGGCCGCGAGGGCCAGCAGGCGATGATCTGCGGCTGGACCAGGGGCTGACTGCTGGCCGAGGCCGAAGCCCCAGTTGAGCATCCGCTCAGCGTCCGCTACCGCGGCCGCCGGTCCGGTGGGCGGGCTGTCCAGCACGACCCCGATCAGCGGCCGGCCGTTCCTGACCGCCTCGAAGAGCAGGCAGTGCCCGGCGTCGTCGGTGTACCCGGTCTTGATGCCGGCGGCGCCGGAATAGGAGCCGATCAGCTCGTTGGTGTTGTCCCACCAGTACTGGTGATGCCCGGGCCCCTTGGGCAGGTGATAGAAGGACAGGTCGACGATCGACCGGAAAGCCGGGTACCGCATCGCGGCCAGGCCGAGCGTGAGCAGGTCGGACGGCGTGGAATAGGTGGACGTCTCGGTGGGGTAGGGCAGCCCGTCCGGTGAGGTGAAGTGGGTGAGGGTCATGCCCATGCTGGCCGCGGCGGCGTTCATCTTGGCCACGAAGGCGTTCAGGCCGGGACCGTAGGCGCTCGCCAGGGTGTACGCCGCGTCCGCTCCCGAGGCCAGGAGCAGCCCCTCCAGCAGCTGCTGCGCGGTCAGCACGTCCCCGGGGTGCAGCGCCGCGGTTTCGCCCCCGTACTTCCAGGCGTAGGTTTCCGCCGCCTGCGGCACCCGGATCGGCCGGCTCAGGTCGCCGCTTTCGAGCACGAGCAGGGCGGTCATCACCTTGGTGACGCTCGCCATGGGCCGCTGCGTGTCCGGGTCGCGGGCCCAGAGCACCTGGCCCGTGCCCGCGTCGGCCAGCACCGCGCCCTTGGCCCGCACCCCGGCGGGCGCGCCCGCCGTCTCGATCACCGGTCCGGCCGGCTGGGACGGGGACGGCCGGGGTCGCGCGCGGGCCCGGGTGGCCATCGCTATGGGGTGCCCGGCCGCGCCCCGCGGGGCCTGCCCCGCAGCCGTCAGCGCCCACGCCCCGGCCCCGCAGGCCAGGACGGTGGCCACGGTCAGCGCGACGATCGGCGCCTTCAGCCGCATCACGCTCCCGGCGGCAGGATCATCCGGCCGCCCTTTCCCTGGTGACGGTCATCCGGCCGCCGTTTCCCTCGTGACGGTCATCCGGCCGCCGTTTCCCTGGTGACGGTGACCCTGACCAGGCCGTCGCCGGCCGGCTGGGGATCGGCGCCGACCTCGGCGGCCGGGCGCACGTCCAGGCTGACGGCGAGGGTTTCCGCCGCCACGAGCCCGGCGTGCGCGCGGATCGCGTCGGCCACCGCGCCGTCGGCGCCGACGACCAGGCGGATCCGGTCTGACACCGACAGGCCCGCGTCCCGGCGTGCCTGCTGCGCCACCCGCACCACGTCCCGGGCGGTCCCTTCGGCGGCCAGCTCCGGGGTCACGTCGGTGTCCAGTGCCACCAGGCCGGTGTTGCCGGGCAGCGCGGAGGCCGAGCCGGCCTCCGCGGTCATCCGCAGCTCGTACTCGCCGGGTTCGAGCTCGATTCCGGCGGCGGTGACGCGCTTCCCGGCTTGCTCCCAGTCGCCCGCCTTGACCGCCCGGATGACCTGCTGGACGCGGGCGCCGAGCCGCGGCCCGAGCAGCCGCGGGTTCACGGCCAGCTCGAATGTGCCCAGGCTGGCCACGTCGTCGGACAGCTCGACGGCCTTGACGTTGACCTCGTCGGCGATCAGGTCCGTGAACGGGGCCAGCGACTTGGCTTCGGGGTGGGCAATGACCAGCGAGGCCAGCGGCAGCCGGACCCGCAGCTGGCGTGCCTTGCGGACGCCCAGCGCGGTGCTGCATACCGCCCGGACCAGGTCCATCGCGCCGGTCAGGCCGGCGTCGTCGGGCCAGCCGGACACGTCGGGCCACTCGGCCAGGTGCACGCTGTCCTCGCCGGTCAGCCCGCGCCAGATCGCCTCGGCGGTCAGCGGCAGGAGCGGGGCGGCGGCCCGGCAGACCGTCTCCAGCACGGTCCACAAGGTGTCCAGCGCGGCCGGCTCCCCGGCCCAGAACCGGCTCCGCGAACGGCGGATGTACCAGTTGGTCAGGACCTCGAGGTGCTCGCGGAGCAGCTGGCAGGCCGCGGCGACCTGGTAGGTGTCGAGCAGCTGCTCCAGCTCGGTCACCATGGCCCCGGTCTTGGCCAGGATGTAGCGGTCCAGCACGTGCTCGCTGCTGACCGAGCGCCGGGCGGTATAGGACTCGGCGTTCGCGTACAGCGCGAAGAAGTACCAGCTGTTCCACAGCGGCAGGATGGCCTGCCGGACCGCGTCCCTGATCCCCTGCTCGGTCACGATCAGGTTCCCGCCGCGCAGGATCGGGCTGGCCATCAGGAACCAGCGCATCGCGTCCGAGCCGTCGCGGTCGAACACCTCGTTCACGTCCGGGTAGTTGCGCAGGCTCTTGGACATCTTCTGCCCGTCGTTGCCGAGCACGATGCCGTGGCTGACGCAGGTGCGGAAGGCCGGCCGGTCGAACAGCGCGGTGGCCAGCACGTGCAGGGTGTAGAACCAGCCCCGGGTCTGGCCGATGTACTCCACGATGAAGTCGCCCGGGTAGTGGGAGTCGAACCACTCGCGGTTCTCGAACGGGTAGTGCACCTGAGCGAACGGCATCGACCCGGACTCGAACCAGCAGTCCAGCACCTCCGGCACCCGGCGCATCATGGACCGGCCGGTCGGGTCGTCCGGGTTCGGCCTGACCAGCTCGTCGATGGCCGGGCGGTGCAGGTCGGACGGGCGTACGCCGAAGTCCCGCTCCAGCTCGTCCAGTGACCCGTACACGTCGGTCCGCGGGTACGCCGGGTCGTCGCTCTGCCAGACCGGGATCGGCGAGCCCCAGAACCGGTTCCGGCTGATCGACCAGTCCCGGGCGCCCGCCAGCCACTTGCCGAACTGGCCGTCCTTGACGTGGCCGGGCACCCAGGTGATGTCCTGGTTCAGCTCGACCATCCGGCCGGAGAACCTGGTCACCTCGACGAACCAGCTCGATACCGCCTTGTAGATCAGCGGGTTACGGCAGCGCCAGCAGTGCGGGTAGGAGTGGGTGTAAGTTTCCTTGCGCACCAGGGCGCCCTGGGCGCGCAGCTTCGCGGTGATCGGGTCGTTCGCGTCGAAGACGTGCTGGCCCTCGAAATCAGGCACCACCGAGGTGAACCGGCCCTGGTCGTCCACGGTGAGCACGGTCGGGATCCCGGCCGCCTGGCAGGCCAGCGCGTCGGCCTCGCCGTAGGCGGGCGCCATGTGCACCACCCCGGTGCCGTCCTCGGTGGTGACGTCGTCAGACAGGATGACCCGGAACGCGTCCTGGGTGCCGAACGCCCCGGCGTCGGTGAGATAGGGCAGCAGCGGCTCGTATCGCCGTCCGGCCAGCTCGGCGCCGGTCAGCGCGCCGACCTCGGCAGCGCCTTCCAGCTCCCGCTCGTAGGCCGCCTGCCGGTCCCGGGCCAGGATGTACCGCTCGCCGTCCTTCTCCAGCACCACGTAACCGATGTCCGCGCCGACCGCGCAGGCCAGGTTGGACGGCAGGGTCCACGGCGTGGTGGTCCAGGCCAGCAGCCACTCCCCGGTCTCCAGCTTGAACCGGACCGTGACCGAGGGGTCCTGCCGCTCGGCGTAGGTGTCGTCGTCCATCCGCAGCTCGTGGTTGGACAGCGGGGTCTCGCACCGCCAGCAGTACGGCAGCACCTTGAAGCCCTGGTAGACCAGGCCCTTGTCCCACAGCTGCCGGAACGCCCACATGACGCTCTCCATGTAGGAGAGGTCCAGCGTCTTGTAGTCGTGGTCGAAGTCGACCCAGCGCGCCTGGCGGGTGACGTACTCCTGCCAGTCGCGGGTGTAGCGCAGCACCGACTCGCGGCAGGCCTGGTTGAACTTCTCGATGCCCATGGCCAGGATGTCGGTCTTGCCGGAGATGCCGAGCAGCCGTTCGGCCTCGACCTCGGCGGGCAGCCCGTGGCAGTCCCAGCCGAATCTGCGCTCGACCCGCCGGCCCTGCATGGTCCGGAAGCGCGGCACCAGGTCCTTGACGTAGCCGGTGAGCAGGTGGCCGTAGTGCGGCAGCCCGTTGGCGAACGGCGGCCCGTCATAGAACACGAACTCGTGGTCCGCGGGGCGCTGCCGGACCGAGGCGAGGAAGGTGTCGCGTTCCCGCCAGTACTCCAGCACCTCCCGCTCCAGCGCGGGGAAGCTCGGCTGGGCGGGTACCTCGGTGCCCCCGGAGCGTGGGTAAACGGCCATCGGTTCGGTCCTCGCGGTGTGCTGCTGCTTGCTTCAGGCCACGAGGACGATGCGCCCGCTCCCGCGCGGGCCACCGCGGTACCACCTCGCTTGCCGCCCGGCCGCTGGTATAGCAGCGTCCGGAGCGGCCGCTCGTTCAGCCGGCTGTGACGGGCCAGACCCGCCCGGTTCTACTCAGGCCGACCGGCCCTTTCTTCCGGGAGCTCCCCGGTGATAGCCGGATCGTCGCCACGTGCCTACAAGGCTAGCCGCTGCCGCCGCATTCCCGCGACCCGGATTCGTTACTGCAGGTTCCGTCTCGCTAACAGCATGATTGTCACATCGGCCCGCACCGGCGGCCCGATGCGGAATCGCCGCCGCCCGTCCGTCGGATAAGCCGCGGCCGTCCTGCTCGCAAATGGTGCCTGCGTGCCCCTGCCGCCTCACCCGCCCCCACTGCACCATGACCGTGGTAGATCCGGGCTCAATGGAATATCCGGGGCATCGGAGTGCACCAGATTTTCCACGGAGCCCGGATCCACCACCATCATGGTGCTGGTGATCCTGGGGCGAGACATGAGGCGGGGCCGGGAGGTTCCGCCCCCGACCCCGATCCGGCGTCGGCTGGCATACGGGAGACAGCACGATCGTGCCGTGTGGCCTGGCTCAAACGACGTGGTTGCCCCGAGCCGGCCGGACGGCGCGGGCCAGGACGAGGGCCTGCCGAACCGAGCGCGGGCGCGCACCACGGTCCGTTCGGCCGAAGGAATCTCAGGGCGTGGCGAGCCAGCCGTCGATGTCGGCCAGCGCGGCGGCCCGGAGCGGATCGGGCGCCGCCGAGGCCAGCACGGACGAACGGGCCAGGTCGGCCAGCTCCGCATCGCTGAAGCCGTGTACCTGCCGGGCGGCCTCGTACTGGGCGACCAGGCGCGGGCCGAACAGCAGCGGATCATCGGCACTCAGCGCTACCGGCACGCCCGCCTCGAACAGCGGGCGGAGCGGAACCTGGGACGGGCCGCGTGCGATGCCGAGCGCGACGTTGGAGGAGGGGCACACCTCGCAGGTGACGCCCTCGGCGGCCAGCCGCTTGAGCACCGCCGGGTCCTCCGCGGCCCGGACGCCGTGCCCGATCCGGTCCGCATGCAGGTCATCCAGGCAGGCCGTGACGCTGGCCGGGCCGCACAGCTCGCCGCCGTGCGGGACGAGCAGCAGCCCGGCCCGCTCGGCGATCCGGAACGCTGGGGCGAAGTCGCGCGGGGGACCGCGCCGTTCGTCGTTGGACAGCCCGAAGCCGGTCACGCCGCGGCCCGCGTACTGGGCGGCCAGCCGGGCCAGGGTCCTGGCCTCCAGCGGGTGCTTGGTCCGGTTGGCCGCGACGATGACGCCGATCCCGACCCCGGTCGCCTGCGAGGCGGCCCCGGCCGCGTCGAGCACGAGCTCGAGCATGGCCGTGATCCCGCCGAACCGCGCGGCGTACCCGTCCGGGTCAACCTGGATCTCCAGCCACCGCGAGCCCTCGGCCCGCTCGTCGTGCGCCGTCTCAGCCAGCAGTTGCCGGATGTCGGCGGGCGTGCGCAGCACCGACCGCGCCGTGTCGTACAGCCGCTGGAACCGGAACCAGCCGCGCTCGTCGGTCCCGCTGAGCTGCGGCGGCCAGTCCTGGTCCAGCGCGGGCGGCAGCCGGATGCCGTGCCGCCGGGCCAGGCCGACCATCGTCGCGTGCCGCATCGACCCGGTCAGGTGCAGGTGCAGGTGCGCCTTCGGCAGCGCGGAAAGCGACCGTGCCATCCGGCTAGTGTGCCGTTCCTACCTGGCGTCCGCGAGCAGCTTCGCCATCCGGGCGACGCCTTCTTCCAGCTCGGCGTCGCCCAGCGCGCAGGAGAGCCGGAAATAGCCGGGTGTCCCGAACGCCTCGCCGGGGACCACGGCCACCTCCGCCTCGTCCAGCACGAGGCCGGCCAGCTCCGCCGACGTCTGCGGCCGGCGGCCCGCGATCTCCTTCCCCAGCAGGCCCTTGACGCTGGGGTAGCAGTAGAACGCGCCCTGCGGTTCCGGGCAGATCACGCCGGGGATCTCGTTCAGCATCCGGGTCATCGTCAGCCGGCGCCGGTCGAACGCCTCGCGCATGACCGCGACCGCCGACAGGTCGCCCGATACCGCGGCCAGTGCCGCCGCCTGGGCCACGTTGCACACGTTGGAGGTTGCGTGGCTCTGCATGTTCGCCGCGGCGCTGATCACGTCCTTGGGCCCGATCATCCAGCCCACCCGCCAGCCGGTCATCGCGTAGGTCTTGGCCACGCCGTTGAGCACCACGCAGGTGTCGGCGGTCCGCGGGGCCTGGACCGGGATCGAGGAGAACACCGCGTCGCCGTAGACCAGGTGCTCGTAGATCTCGTCGGTGACCACCCACAGGCCGTGGTCTGCGGCCCATTCGCCGATGGCGGCGACCTGATCCGGCGGGTAGACGGCCCCGGTCGGGTTGGACGGCGACACGAACAGCACGATCTTGCTCCTGTCCGTGCGGGCCGCCTCCAGGTCCTGCACCGACGCCAGGTAGCCGGAGCGCTCGTCGGTCAGGACCGGGCGCATCACGCCGCCGGCCAGCGCGATGACCTCGGGGTAGGTGGTCCAGTACGGCGCGGGCACGATGACCTCGTCGCCGGGGTCCAGGAGGGTCGCGAACGTTTCGTAGACCGCCTGCTTGCCGCCGTTGGTGACCAGGACCTGGCTGGGTTCCACCTGGTAACCCGAATCCCTGGCGGTCTTCGCCGCGATCGCCTCGCGGAGTTCGGGCAGGCCGGCGGCGGGGGTGTACTTGTGGAAACGCGGCTGCTCGCAGGCGCGCTGGGCGGCCTGGACGATGTAGTCGGGCGTCGGGAAGTCCGGCTCCCCGGCGCCGAAGCCGATGACCGGCCGGCCCGCCGCCTTGAGCGCCTTGGCCTTGGCGTCTACCGCCAGCGTGGCGGATTCGGAGATAGCGGACACGCGTGCGGAGAGTCTGGTTGGCATGGCATCCATTGTGCCGTGCCGCCCGGGAGGCCACGAACGATAATGCTGCGATCGCTCCGGACGGTTCGACGCGGGGTGCCAATGGACGTACACTTCTTGGACCGGCAGCCGGGCTGTCGTTGCGGCAGCATGCCCAAGCGGGTGCGGCCAGACGTGTTGTATAGCAGTATGTGCTGTAGGGTGGCGCGGCCGGAAGGCGGCACCGCCGGGCCGTGTTGAATATCCAGTGCGGCACAGCAGCGTTGCGAAGACAGTGTCGTGAAGGCAGTGTCGCGAAGACGAAGACAGTGTCGTGAAGACAGAGGGCAGTAGCTCAATTGGTCAGAGTCCCGGTCTCCAAAACCGGTGGTTGGGGGTTCGAGTCCCTCCTGCCCTGCGAGTGCGGTCTGGCCAAACCGCGTTGTCAGCTATGTATTAGGTGAGGATATGGCGACTCAGACACGCGGCGAGGCCGCGGAGAAACGGAGCGGAGGCGGGCGCTCGGCTAAGCGTGCGAGCCGTACCACCCCCGCCCTGTTCTTCCGGCAGATGGTCGGCGAGCTCCGAAAGGTGATCTGGCCGACCCGCAACGTGCTTGTCACCTACACGGTGGTGGTCGTGGTCTTCGTGGTTGTCATGGCCACCATCGTGACGCTGCTCGACCTCGGGTTCACCAAGCTCGTGTTCGAGCTGTACGGCTAGACGGCGCCGGCTTGCCCCGCGGGGAAGCGGGCCGGGAGCCAGCAGCAGCGCCCGCCGGGCGCCGTGCCATGGCTGCGCCAGATGATCGTGATTGCGGAAAGGCAGACCTAACGTGTCCGGGACCCAGTTGGATTCCGCGGCGACGACGACCAGGACAACCGGACGCGGAAACCGGGGAAGGCGGATGAGGTGAGCGAATACAGCGCAGGAGCCGAGGGGATCGACGGCGCTGATCGCCCCGACGACGCCGCCCCGGCCGACGGCGCGGGCGCCCTGGCTGACGGCGCGGCGGCTGGCCCCGCCGACGAGGCGGAAGCCCTCGCCGACGAGCCCGAAACCCTCGCCCATGAGCCCGAAGCCCTCGCCGAGGAGCCTGAAGCCCTCGCCCATGAGCCCGACGCCCTCGCCGAGGAGCCTGACGCCCTCGCAGACGAGCCCGAAGCCCTGGCGGAGGATGAAGCCCTGGCGGAGGATGCTGACAGCGAGGCCGACAGCGCGGCGGAAGAGTTCATGCGCGAGCTGCGCATGCTGCCCGGGGACTGGTACGTGGTGCACTCCTACGCCGGCTACGAGAACCGGGTGAAGACCAACCTGGAGAGCCGGATCCAGTCGCTGAACATGGAGGATTACATCTTCCAGATCGAGGTTCCCGTCCACATGGTGACCGAGATCAAGAGCGGCAAGCGGCAGCAGGTCTCGGAGAAGGTGCTGCCCGGCTACATCCTGGTGCGGATGGAGCTCACGGACGAGTCGTGGGCCGTGGTGCGCAACACGCCGGGCGTGACCGGCTTCGTGGGCCTGTCCAGCCGCCCCTCGCCGCTGATGCTCGGCGAGGTGGCCTCGCTGCTGGCGCCCGAGCCCGAGCCCAGCGCGAAGCAGGCCGAGGCGGCTCGCGCCGCCGCCACGCCGGACTTCGAGGTCGGTGAGTCGGTTACCGTGATGGACGGGCCGTTCGCGACCCTGCCCGCCACCGTGAACGAGATCAACCCCGAGTCCCAGAAGCTCAAGGTGCTGGTGTCGATTTTCGGCCGGGAGACGCCGGTCGAGTTGTCGTTCGACCAGGTGACCAAGATCTAAGTGAGGAAATAGTCCCATGCCGCCAAGAAGGAAGAGGCTCGCCGCCGTCGTCAAGGTGCAGCTGCCCGCCGGCCAGGCCACCCCGGCCCCCCCGGTCGGTACCGCGCTGGGCCCGCACGGCGTGAACATCATGGACTTCGTCCGCCAGTACAACGCGGCGACCGAAAGCCAGCGGGGCAACATCATCCCGGTCGAGATCTCCATCTACGAGGACCGGAGCTTCACCTTTATCACCAAGACCCCGCCCGCACCCGAGCTGATCAAGAAGGCCGCGGGCGTGGACAAGGGCAGCGCGGAGCCGCACAAGACCAAGGTGGGCAGCATCACCCCGGCCCAGGTCCGTGACATCGCGCAGACCAAGATGCCGGACCTGAACGCCACCACGATCGAGGCGGCGGAGAAGATCATCGCCGGCACCGCCCGCTCCATGGGCATCCGGGTCGAGGGCTGAGCGCGCGGACCGCGGCCTGCGCCGGAACAACGGGCCGGCGTCAGCAGTTATCAAGGACGAATCAGGATCTGTGGCAGGGCCTCGCGCGGCCCGATGACCACAACCTCCGGAAATCTTGGGAGACACAGCAGATGAAGCGCAGCAAGGCCTACCGCCAGGCCAGCGAGCTGATCGACCGCGAGCGGCTCTACAGCCCCGGCGAGGCGGTCACCATCGCCAAGGCGAACCAGGTCACCAAGTTCGATCCCACCGTGGAAGTGGCCCTGCGCCTCGGCGTCGACCCGCGCAAGCAGGACCAGATGGTCCGCGGCACGGTCAATTTGCCGAACGGCACGGGCAAGACGGCCCGCGTACTCGTCTTCGCCACCGGTGACCGGGCCGAGGAGGCCCGTGCGGCCGGGGCGGACTTCGTCGGCTCCGACGACTTGATCGAGCGCGTCCAGGGCGGCTTCCTGGACTTCGACGCGGTGGTGGCCACACCGGACCTGATGGGCAAGGTCGGCCGGCTCGGCCGGGTCCTCGGCCCGCGCGGCCTGATGCCGAACCCGAAGACCGGCACCGTCACCCCGGACGTGGCCAAGGCCGTCACCGAGATCAAGGGCGGCAAGATCGAGTTCCGGGTGGACAAGAACGGGAACCTGCACTTCATCATCGGCAAGGCGTCCTTCGCGCCGAACGCGCTGCTGGAGAACTACGCCGCCGCGCTGGACGAGGTGATCAGGCTCAAGCCCGCCGCGGCCCGCGGCCGCTACCTGAGGAAGATCACCTTCACCACCTCGATGGGCCCCGGCATCCCGGTCGACCCGAACCAGACCCGTAACCTCACCGCCGACCTGGCCGAAACCTCGGCCTGACCCGGCCGTAAGCCCCCGCGGTTTGGCCGCGGGGCGCTTCGCCCCGTAAGCTAGCAACGCCGAAGACCGCTGGATGCCGCCGCGCACGCGCGGCGGCCGAAGGCTCCGGGCCCGATCAGCAGATCGCGGCCCGGGACATCCCGCGCAGGTGAACTGAGCTGTACCGGCTGGCCCGTCCGCGGGCCTGCTGCTGCCGCCCCGTGCGCCTCGCGCCGGGGCGTTTTCCGTGTCTGAAGGCTGCTAGGAAGATCGAGTTAACCGAGAGGAGGCACATGGCTAACGCCGAGAAGGTTGCCGCGGTCGCCGAGCTCACCGAGCGGTTCAACGGCTCGACGGGCGCGGTGCTGACCGAATACCGCGGGCTCACCGTGGCCCAGCTCGCCGAGCTGCGCCGCACGCTCGGGGATAACGCCACGTTCACCGTGGTCAAGAACACGCTGACCAAGCTCGCCGTCACCGAGGCCGGGCTGTCTGACCAGCTGTCGTCGCTGCTGGCCGGGCCGTCCGCGGTCGCGTTCGTCGACGGCGACGTGGTCGAGGCGGCCAAGGGACTGCGCGACTTTTCGCGGGCGAACCCGCTGCTGGTCATCAAGGGCGGCGTGCTCGACGGCCAGGCGATCACGCCGGCCGAGGTGATCCGGCTGGCTGACGTGGAACCCCGCGAGGTTCTGCTGGCCAAGCTGGCCGGCGCGCTGAAGGCGACGCAGGCCCGGGCGGCCGGGTCGTTCAATGCCCTGCCGGCCCAGATGGCGCAGCTCGCCGACGCGCTGCGCGCCAAGGTCGAAGCCACCGGAGCGGCCGGCCCCGCCGACGCGCCAGCCGCGGCCGACGAAACCGACGCGCCGGCTGCGGCCGACGAAACCGACGCGCCAGCCGCGGCCGACGAAAGCTCAGCAGGCACCGTAACAGACGCTGAAAGTACCGAAGGATAAGGAAACCACCATGGCGAAGATGAGCACCACGGACCTGCTCGAGGCGTTCAAGGAGATGACCCTCCTGGAGCTGTCCGAGTTCGTCAAGCAGTTCGAGGACACGTTCGATGTCAAGGCGGCCGCGCCGGTGGCGGCGGCCGCGCCCGCGGCCGGCGGCGCCGCCAGCGGCGGCGGCGAGGCCGAGCAGGCCGAGGAGCAGGATGAGTTCGACGTCATCCTCGATGCCGCGGGTGACAAGAAGATCCAGGTCATCAAGGAGGTGCGTAGCCTGACCAGCCTGGGCCTCAAGGAGGCCAAGGACCTGGTCGACGGCGCGCCCAAGGTGGTCCTGGAGAAGGTCAACAAGGAGAGCGCGGACAAGGCGAGGGCGGCCCTGGAGGGCGCCGGCGCCGCCGTCACCGTCAAGTAGCACAGCTCCCCGCGAGCGCCCAGAACCCGAGCGCCCAGAACCCGAGCGCCCGAAACCCCAGCGCCCAGAACCCGAGCGCCCAGAACCCGGGCTGGAGGCCACCACCGCGTGGCCGAACGCCCGGGTTCTCGCGCGCTGGAGGCCCGGTTCTGGTGCGTCCGGGAGGATCCGTGCCTTCCGGGCGGACCGCGCAGGCCGGGCAGGACCGAAGAAAACTGGCGAAAGCCGACGGTGGGGCCACAGGTGAAATAAAGTGTTACCCGGGGGTGTTATCACCTACACCTACCACCGCATGTGGCGTCCGTCACGCAAGTAATCTGCCCCGAGTGTCCGGTTTAGGACTTGACGTTTGGTCGCAGAAGAGCGATGCTGCGGAGCAACCGTGAACCTCATAGTAGCGTACACTTGACGAGCAGTGGGCCCTTCGGCTACACTGCTAGTTTGCGCTGCACTCTGACGTCCTCGGTTCTCACCTCGCGCTACGGGGTTTTCGCCGCGGGGCGTTTGGCGTGCGTGCGGTGATATTTCCGCGACAAGTTCGGAAGGACCCCTGTTGGCAGCATCGCGCAGCGCCTCCGCTTCCACTACCTCCGCAGCGAATTCTGGGCCATACCGCGTGTCGTTCGCGCGAATCCAGGAGCCGCTTAAGGTACCAGATCTGCTCGCTCTGCAGACCGAGTCGTTCGACTGGCTGCTGGGCAACGAGAAGTGGCAGGCTCGGATCAGCGAGGCCAGGGCGGACGGGCGCAAGGACGTGCCCGAGCAGTCCGGCCTCGAGGAGATCTTCGAGGAGATCAGCCCGATCGAAGACTTCTCCGGGACCATGTCGCTCTCGTTCCGTGATCACCGGTTCGAGCCGCCGAAGTACTCCGCCGAGGAGTGCAAGGACAAGGACATGACGTTCTCCGCCCCGATGTTCGTCACGGCGGAGTTCATCAACAACACGACCGGTGAGATCAAGAGCCAGACGGTCTTCATGGGCGACTTCCCGCTCATGTCGAACAAGGGCACCTTCATCATCAACGGCACCGAGCGCGTAGTGGTCAGCCAGCTGGTCCGCTCGCCCGGCGTCTACTTCGACCGCCAGGTCGACAAGACGTCCGACAAGGACATCTACAGCTGCAAGGTCATCCCCTCCCGGGGGGCCTGGCTGGAGTTCGAGATCGACAAGCGGGACAGCGTGGGCGTCCGCATCGACCGCAAGCGCAAGCAGAGCGTCACCGTGCTGCTGAAGGCCCTGGGCTGGGACGACGCCAAGATCCTGGACCGGTTCGGCCAGTTCGAGTCGATGCGCGCCACCCTGGAGAAGGACCACACGGCCGGCCAGGACGAGGCGCTGCTGGACATCTACCGCAAGCTGCGCCCGGGTGAGCCGCCGACCCGCGAGTCCGCTCAGGCGCTGCTGGAGAACCTGTACTTCAACCCGAAGCGGTACGACCTGGCCAAGGTGGGCCGCTACAAGGTCAACCGGAAGCTCGGCCTGGACCTGCCGATCCGGCAGGGCACGCTGTCCGAGCAGGACATCGTCAACACCATCGAGTACCTCGTCCGGCTGCACGCCGGCGAGGATGAGATGACCTCCGGGGAGCAGGTCGTCCTGCCGCTGGAGACCGACGACATCGACCACTTCGGCAACCGCCGGCTGCGCACCGTGGGCGAGCTGATCCAGAACCAGGTCCGGCTCGGACTGGCCCGCATGGAGCGGGTCGTGCGCGAGCGGATGACGACCCAGGACGTCGAGGCGATCACGCCGCAGACCCTGATCAACATCCGGCCCGTGGTGGCCTCGATCAAGGAGTTCTTCGGCACCAGCCAGCTGTCCCAGTTCATGGACCAGACCAACCCGCTGGCCGGGCTGACCCACAAGCGCCGGCTGAGCGCGCTGGGCCCGGGCGGCCTGAGCCGCGAGCGGGCGGGCTTCGAGGTCCGCGACGTGCACCCCAGCCACTACGGCCGGATGTGCCCGATCGAGACGCCGGAAGGCCCGAACATCGGCCTGATCGGGAGCCTGTCCAGCTACGCCCGGGTGAACGCGTTCGGCTTCGTGGAGACCCCGTACCGCAAGGTCAACGACGGCATCGTGACCGACCAGATCGACTACCTGACCGCCGATGAGGAGGACAGGCACGTCATCGCGCAGGCCAACACGCCGCTGGAGAGCGACGGGACCATCGCCGAGAGCCGCGTGCTGGTCCGCCGCAAGGGCGGCGAGGTCGACTTCATCCCGCCGGACGAGGTGGACTACATCGACGTGTCCGCGCGGCAGATGGTGTCCGTGGCCACGGCCATGATCCCGTTCCTCGAGCACGACGACGCCAACCGCGCGCTGATGGGCTCCAACATGCAGCGGCAGAGCGTGCCGCTGCTGCGCAGCCAGGCGCCGATCGTCGGCACCGGCATGGAGTACCGCGCCGCGACCGACGCGGGCGACGTCATCCTGGCCGAGAAGGCGGGCGTGGTCGAGGAGTCCAGCGCCGACCTCGTCACCGTGATGAACGACGACGGCACCCGCAACACCTACCGGGTGGCCAAGTTCGAGCGGTCCAACCAGGGCACCTGCTTCAACCAGAAGCCGGTCGTCGAGGAAGGCGACCGGGTCGAGCGCGGCCAGGTGCTGGCCGACGGCCCGTGCACCGACCAGGGCGAGATGGCGCTGGGCAAGAACCTGCTCGCGGCGTTCATGTCCTGGGAGGGGCACAACTACGAGGACGCGATCATCCTGTCCCAGCGACTGGTGCAGGACGACATTCTCTCCTCCATTCACATCGAGGAGCACGAGGTCGACGCCCGGGACACCAAGCTCGGCCCGGAGGAGATCACCCGGGACATCCCGAACGTCTCCGACGAGGTGCTGGCCGACCTCGACGAGCGCGGCATCATCCGGATCGGCGCCGAGGTCGTCAACGGCGACATCCTGGTCGGCAAGGTCACGCCCAAGGGCGAGACCGAGCTGACCCCGGAGGAGCGGCTGCTGCGCGCGATCTTCGGTGAGAAGGCCCGTGAGGTCCGCGACACCAGCCTGAAGGTCCCGCACGGTGAGGAAGGCAAGGTCATCGGCGTCCGCGTGTTCACTCGCGAGGACGGCGACGAGCTGCCGCCGGGCGTGAACGAGCTGGTCCGGGTGTATGTGGCGCAGAAGCGCAAGATCACCGACGGCGACAAGCTGGCCGGCCGGCACGGGAACAAGGGCGTGATCGCGAAGATCCTCCCGGTGGAGGACATGCCGTTCCTCGAGGACGGCACCCCGGTGGACATCGTGCTCAACCCGCTCGGCGTGCCCAGCCGGATGAACGTCGGCCAGGTCCTGGAGAGTCACCTGGGCTGGGTGGCGCGGACGGGCTGGCAGGTCGACGACGGCGACGAGGTCTGGAAGGAACGGCTGCGCGTGGCCGGCATCGACTCGGCTCTGCCCGGGACCAAGGTCGCCACCCCGGTGTTCGACGGGGCCCGGGAAGAGGAGATCACCGGCCTGCTCGACAGCACCCTGCCGAACCGGGACGGCCAGCGGCTGATCGGCGAGAGCGGCAAGGCCCGGCTGTTCGACGGCCGGACCGGCGAGCCGTTCAAGGACCCGATCGCGGTCGGCTACGTCTACATCCTGAAGCTGCTGCACCTGGTGGACGACAAGATCCACGCGCGCAGCACCGGCCCGTACTCGATGATCACCCAGCAGCCGCTGGGCGGCAAGGCGCAGTTCGGCGGCCAGCGCTTCGGCGAGATGGAGGTGTGGGCCCTGGAGGCCTACGGCGCCGCCTACGCGCTGCAGGAGCTGCTCACCATCAAGTCCGACGACGTGCTCGGCCGGGTCAAGGTGTACGAGGCGATCGTCAAGGGAGAGAACGTGCCCGAACCGGGCATCCCGGAGAGTTTCAAGGTGCTGATCAAGGAAATGCAGTCGCTCTGCCTCAACGTCGAGGTGCTGTCCAGCGACGGCGGAGCGATCGAGCTACGCGACACCGACGAGGATGTCTTCCGCGCGGCCGAGGAACTCGGCATCGACCTGTCCCGGCGCGAGCCGAGCAGCGTCGAAGAGGTCTGATCGAGGAAGAGGGGAATTCCACCATGCTAGACGTCAACTTCTTCGACGACCTGCGCATCGGCCTGGCTACGGCCGAGGACATCAGGCAGTGGTCGCACGGTGAGGTCAAGAAGCCGGAGACCATCAACTACCGCACGCTCAAGCCGGAAAAGGACGGGCTCTTCTGCGAGAAGATCTTCGGTCCGACCCGGGACTGGGAGTGCTACTGCGGCAAGTACAAGCGGGTCAGGTTCAAGGGCATCATCTGCGAGCGCTGCGGCGTGGAAGTCACCCGCGCCAAGGTGCGGCGGGAGCGGATGGGCCACATCGAGCTGGCCGCGCCGGTCACGCACATCTGGTACTTCAAGGGTGTGCCGAGCCGGCTGGGCTACCTGCTCGACCTGGCGCCGAAGGACCTGGAAAAGGTCATCTACTTCGCCGCGTACATGATCACTTTCGTGGACGACGAGGCCCGCAGCCGGGACCTGCCGAGCCTGGAGGCCCGGATCTCGGTCGAGCGGCAGCAGCTCGAGCAGCGCCGCGACGCCGACGTCGAGGCGCGCCAGGCCAAGCTGGAGGCGGACCTGGCCGAGCTCGAGGCGCAGGGCGCCAAGAGCGACGCCAAGCGCAAGCTCCGCGAGTCCTCCGACCGCGAGTGCAAGCAGATCAGGGACCGCGCGGGCAAGGAGATCGACCGCCTGGACGAGGTCTGGAGCAGGTTCAAGAACCTGAAGGTCCAGGACCTCGAGGGCGACGAGCTGCTGTACCGCGAGATGCGGGACCGGTTCGGCCGGTACTTCCGCGGCGGCATGGGTGCCCAGGCCGTCCAGGACCGGCTGGCCACCTTCGACCTGGACGCCGAGGCGCTGAGCCTGCGCGAGACGATCCGCTCGGGCAAGGGCCAGAAGAAGGCCCGCGCCCTCAAGCGGCTCAAGGTCGTGTCCGCGTTCCTGAACACCCGGAACAGCCCGATGGGCATGGTCCTGGACTGCATCCCGGTGATCCCGCCGGACCTGCGGCCCATGGTGCAGCTGGACGGCGGCCGGTTCGCCACCAGCGACCTCAACGACCTGTACCGCCGGGTCATCAACCGGAACAACCGGCTCAAGAGGCTGCTCGACCTGGGCGCGCCCGAGATCATCGTGAACAACGAGAAGCGGATGCTGCAGGAGGCCGTGGACAGCCTGTTCGACAACGGCCGCCGCGGCCGCCCGGTCACCGGGCCGGGCAACCGGCCGCTGAAGTCGCTGTCCGACATGCTGAAGGGCAAGCAGGGGCGGTTCCGCCAGAACCTGCTGGGCAAGCGCGTCGACTACTCCGGCCGTTCGGTCATCGTGGTCGGCCCGCAGCTCAAGCTGCACCAGTGCGGCCTGCCCAAGCAGATGGCCCTGGAGCTGTTCAAGCCGTTCGTGATGAAGCGCCTGGTTGACCTGAACCACGCGCAGAACATCAAGTCGGCCAAGCGGATGGTGGAGCGGGCCCGGCCGGTGGTCTGGGACGTGCTCGAGGAGGTCATCACCGAGCACCCGGTGCTGCTGAACCGGGCGCCGACCCTGCACCGCCTGGGCATCCAGGCCTTCGAGCCGCAGCTGGTCGAGGGCAAGGCCATCCAGATCCACCCGCTGGTCTGCACCGCGTTCAACGCGGACTTCGACGGCGACCAGATGGCGGTGCACCTGCCGCTGTCCGCCGAGGCGCAGGCCGAGGCGCGGATCTTGATGCTGTCCACCAACAACATCCTCAAGCCGGCCGACGGCAAGCCGGTGACCATGCCGACCCAGGACATGATCATCGGGCTGTACGCCCTGACCCGGGAGACCGAGGGCGCGACCGGCGAGGGCCGGGCGTTCGCCACCCTGGCCGAGGCGCTGATGGCCTACGACGCGAACGAGCTGGACCTGCAGGCCCGGATTGAGATCCGGCTGCCGGGCATCGTCCCGCCGGAGGACGCCGTGCTGCCCGAGGACGGCGTGCTGGGCAGGCTCAGCACCACGCTGGGCCGGTGCATCTTCAACGAGACGCTGCCGGCCGACTTCCCGTTCGTGAACTACGAAGTGGGCAAGAAGCAGCTGACCGTGATCGTCAACTCGCTGGCGGAGACCTACCCCAAGGTGGAGGTGGCGGCGGCCCTTGACAACCTCAAGGACGCGGGCTTCCACTGGGCCACCCGGGCGGGCGTGACGATCGGCATCGGCGACGTGATCGCGCCGCCGAACAAGGCGGCGATCCTGGAGAAGTACCAGGCCCGCGCGGACAAGGTGCAGCGGGAGTACGACCGCGGCCTGATCACCGACGACGAGCGCCGTCAGGAGCTCATCGAGATCTGGACGCACGCGACGGCCGACGTGGCCGAGGACATGGAGGCGGCCTTCCCCACCACCAACTCGGTGTGGATGATGGTCAACTCCGGCGCCCGAGGCAACATCATGCAGGTCCGGCAGATCGCCGGCATGCGCGGCCTGGTCTCCAACCCGAAGGGCGAGACCATCCCCCGCCCGATCACGTCCAGCTTCCGCGAGGGGCTGTCGGTGCTGGAGTACTTCATCTCCACGCACGGCGCCCGCAAGGGCCTGGCCGACACCGCGCTCCGCACGGCGGACTCCGGGTATCTCACCCGCCGCCTGGTGGACGTGGCGCAGGACGTGATCGTCCGCGAGGAGGACTGCGGCACCGACCGCGGGCTCAGCATGAAGATCGCCGACCGGGACGCCGAAGGCCGCCTGCGCAAGCTGGCCAACCTGGAGAACACCGGCACCGGCCGGACCGTCGCCGAGGACATCGAGGCCGACGGGGTCATCCTGGCCAAGGTCGGGGACGACACCACCGAGACGATGCTCGACCGGCTGATCGAGGCCGGGGTGGAGTCCATCCGGACGTCCAGCGTGCTGGTTTGCGAGGCCAAGATCGGCGTCTGCGCCAAGTGCTACGGGCGCTCGCTGGCCACTGGCAAGCGGGTCGACGTCGGCGAGGCGGTCGGCATTGTCGCCGCCCAGTCGATCGGCGAGCCGGGCACCCAGCTGACCATGCGGACGTTCCACACCGGCGGCGTGGCGGGCTCGGACATCACCCACGGCCTGCCCCGCATCCAGGAGCTCTTCGAGGCCCGTATCCCGAAGGGCATGGCGCCGATCAGCGAGTACTCGGGCCGGGTCAAGATCGAGGAGACCGAGAAGACCCGCAAGATCATCGTCACCCCGGACGACGGCTCGGAAGAGGTCGCCTACCAGGTGCCGATGCGGTCCCGGCTGCTGGTCAGCGACGGCGCCCGCGTCGATGTCGGCGAGCAGCTCATCGCCGGCGCGGTGAACCCGCACGAGGTGCTGCGCATCCTCGGCGGGCGGGCGGTGCAGCTGCACCTCGTGGCCGAGGTGCAGGAGGTGTACCGGTCGCAGGGTGTCTCGATCCACGACAAGCACATCGAGATCATCATCCGCCAGATGCTCAAGCGGGTGAACGTGCTGGAGTCCGGCGACACTGACCTGCTGCCGGGCGAGCTGGTCGAGCGGCCCCGCTTCGAGCTGGTCAACCGCGCGGTGGTGAACGAGGGCGGCACCTCGGCTTCCGGCCGGGCCGTGCTGATGGGCATCACCAAGGCGTCGCTGGCCACCGACTCGTGGCTGTCGGCGGCCTCCTTCCAGGAGACCACCCGGGTGCTGACCGACGCGGCCATCAACGCCAAGTCGGACTCGCTGCTCGGCCTGAAGGAGAACGTCATCATCGGCAAGCTCATCCCGGCCGGCACCGGCATGCCGGTGTACCGGAACATCCGGGTCGAGCCGACCGACGACGCCCGCTCGGCGGCGTTCCCGCCCGGCGCCTACGCCGAACCGGAGAACTACGCCTTCGGCCAGGGCTCCGGCGAAGCCGTCCCCCTGGAGGAGTACGACTTCGGCTCTTACAACAGGTAAGAGATAAGGCCAGTCACGGGCTGGCGGCCGCATCAAGCAGGCCGCCAGCCCGTGCCCTATTTATTGACGGAACGATCCCACGCTGCCCGCCCCCGTCCCTCTTCGGCGCACCCCGGCGCCCCCGCGCACCGTCATCCAGGACCAGCTGTCATACCCGTGTGCCTCGGCCTCGGGCCGGAGTGCTCCCCGGGCGGGATTAAACTGGGTGGGTCCGGTGTTTGAACGGGTACGAGCAATGCTTGACGAGCATCCACGCTCCCGGGGGAAACGGGCGGGGTGGAGGCTCGATTTTGCTTGAGAGTTGTGACATGGTAGGTTTTCCATCCGTGTCCGTGTTCGCATGGGCACATGCGCATGCCAGCTGATGGCCTGGCCAGGGCTTGACGGTCTGCGGACCGGTTCCGGGTGGCCGACCGGCTGGCAGCACGGGTTTTCTCCCTCCCAGTAGTCGGCTCACTGCGAGCCGTTGACTTCCGGTCACGGCGACACGCCCGACCTCGGGGGTCGGCGGAGGACGAGAAATCCCAGGCTAGGCGGTCGGGCGGGTCCTGTTCAGGGCCCTTGGCCGGTTAGCGACCTCAAGGCTTACTAGCACAGAACGTGACGGGGCTCGCGCGCGACGCGCGGGCCGCAACGACGGAAAGACGGAGACGCGGTTGCCCACGATCCAGCAGCTGGTCCGCAAGGGCCGCCAGGACAAGGTAGCGAAGAACAAGACGGCGGCGCTCAAGGAGAGCCCGCAGCGCCGCGGCGTGTGCACGCGCGTCTACACGACGACGCCGAAGAAGCCGAACTCCGCGCTGCGCAAGGTGGCCCGGGTCCGGCTGACCAGCCAGATCGAGGTCACCGCGTACATCCCGGGCGTCGGGCACAACCTGCAGGAGCACTCGATCGTGCTGGTGCGCGGCGGCCGGGTGCGCGACCTGCCCGGTGTCCGTTACAAGATCATCCGCGGCTCCCTGGACACCCAGGGCGTCCGCAACCGCAAGCAGGCTCGAAGCCGGTACGGAGCGAAGAAGGAGAAGAGCTGAGATGCCTCGCAAGGGTCCCGCGACGAAGCGGCAGCTTGTCACCGATCCGGTCTACGGCTCGCCGCTTGTCACCGCGCTCGCCAACAAGGTGCTCAAGGACGGCAAGCGCTCGCTGGCCGAGCACATCGTGTACGGAGCGCTCGAGGGGTGCCGGGACAAGACCGGCAACGACCCGGTGATCACCCTCAAGCGCGCCCTGGACAACGTCAAGCCGACCCTGGAGGTCAAGAGCCGCCGCGTGGGCGGCGCCACCTACCAGGTGCCGGTCGAGGTCCGTGCGTCCCGCAGCACCACGCTGGCGCTGCGCTGGATCGTGGCCTACGCCAGGAACCGCCGGGAGAAGACCATGACCGAGCGGCTCATGAACGAGCTGCTCGACGCCAGCAACGGCCTCGGCGCCAGCGTGAAGCGGCGCGAGGACACCCACAAGATGGCCGAGTCCAACAAGGCCTTCGCCCACTACCGCTGGTAAACGCAAGACTTTTCGAGAACCGACACTTACGAGAACGAGGAATCGTGGCCACCCAGACCGCAGTAGACCTCGCCAAGGTCCGCAACATCGGGATCATGGCGCATATCGACGCGGGCAAAACGACGACAACCGAGCGGATCCTGTTCTACACCGGCATCAACTACAAGCTGGGTGAGGTCCATGAGGGCGCGGCCACCATGGACTGGATGGAGCAGGAGCAGGAGCGCGGCATCACGATCACGTCTGCCGCGACCACCACGAACTGGCTCGGCCACACCATCAACATCATCGACACGCCCGGTCACGTGGACTTCACCGTCGAGGTCGAGCGCTCGCTGCGCGTCCTCGACGGCGCGGTCGCGGTTTTCGACGCCGTGGCCGGCGTGGAGCCGCAGTCCGAGACGGTGTGGCGCCAGGCCGACCGGTACGGCGTACCGCGGATCTGCTTCGTCAACAAGATGGACCGGGTCGGCGCCGAGTTCCACCGCTGCGTGGAAATGATCACCGACCGGCTCGGCGCGACGCCGCTGGTCGTCCAGCTGCCGTGGGGCGTGGAGTCCGACTTCCGCGGTGTCATCGACCTGGTGCGCATGCGCGCCCTGCTGTGGCAGACCGAGGGCAAGGGCGACAAGTACGACGTCGTCGCGATCCCCGACGACCACGCCGAGGCCGCGCGCGAGTACCGTGACCGCCTGCTCGAGACGATCGCCGAGAACGACGACGAGATGATGGAGCTGTACCTGGAAGGCACCGAGCCCACCGAGGAGCAGCTCGTCGCGGCCATCCGCCGGGCCACCGTCGACCGGCGCGATGACCCCCGTGCTGTGCGGGACCGCGTTCAAGAACAAGGGCGTCCAGCCCATGCTCGACGCGATCGTGGACTACCTGCCGAGCCCGGTCGACATCCCGTCGGTCAAGGGCCACGCGGTGGGCGACGAGGACACGGCCATCGAGCGGCAGGCCGACCCGGAGGCGCCGTTCGCGGCGCTCGCGTTCAAGATCATGTCCGACCAGCACCTCGGCAAGCTCACCTACATCCGCGTCTACTCCGGCACCGTGGAGTCGGGCAGCACCGTGCTGAACTCCATCAAGGGCCGCCGGGAGCGGATCGGCAAGATCTACCAGATGCACGCGAACAAGCGCGAGGAGCGCCCGTTCGCGATGGCCGGGCAGATCGTCGCCGTGATGGGGCTGAAGGACACCACCACGGGCGACACGCTGAGCGCGCAGGACAAGCCGGTCATCCTGGAGTCGATGACGTTCCCGGCCCCGGTCATCAACGTGGCCATCGAGCCGAGGACCAAGAGCGACCAGGAGAAGCTGGGCACCGCCATCGAGCGGCTGGCCGAGGAGGACCCGACCTTCCAGGTCAGGACCGACGAGGAGACCGGCCAGACGATCATCTCCGGCATGGGCGAGCTGCACCTGGAGGTGCTGGTCGACCGCATGCGGCGGGAGTTCAGGGTCGAGGCCAACATCGGCCGTCCGCAGGTCGCCTACCGGGAGACCGTCACCCGCAAGGTCGAGAAGGTCGAGTACACGCACAAGAAGCAGACCGGCGGCTCCGGCCAGTACGGCCGCGTGCTCATCAACCTCGAGCCGACCGGCGGCGACGGCGGCGGGTACGAGTTCGAGAACAAGGTGACCGGAGGCCGGATCCCGCGGGAGTACATCCCCTCGGTGGACGCCGGCTGCCAGGAGGCCGCCGAGTTCGGCGTGCTGGCCGGCTACCCGATGGTCGACGTGAAGGTGACGCTGACCGACGGCGCCTACCACGAGGTCGACTCGTCCGAGCTGGCCTTCAAGATCGCGGGTTCGATGGCGTTCAAGAAGGCGGCCGCCCAGGCGAATGCCGTGCTGCTCGAGCCGATCATGGCCGTCGAGGTCAGGACGCCGGAGGAGTACATGGGCGACGTCATCGGCGACCTGAACAGCCGCCGTGGCCAGATCCGGGAAATGGAAGAACGATCCGGGGCCAGGGTGGTCAAGGCGATTGTCCCGCTGTCGGAGATGTTCGGCTACGTGGGGGACCTGCGCAGCCGGACGCAAGGCAGGGCGGACTACAGCATGCAGTTCGACTCGTACGCCGAGGTCCCGCCCAGCATCGCCAAGGAGATCATCGCCAAGGCGCGAGGCGAGTAGCCAGCAATCAGTACGGCCCCGGACCGTGAAGCCTAACCGGGTGGATCAGCAACCAACGAGGAGAATTCAGTGGCGAAGGCCAAGTTCCAGCGGACTAAGCCGCACGTCAACATCGGCACCATCGGGCATATCGACCACGGCAAGACCACGCTGACCGCGGCGATCACCAAGGTGCTGCACGACAAGATGCCCGACGTTAACCCCTTTACCCCCTTCGACCAGATCGACAACGCGAAGGAGGAGAAGGAGCGCGGGATTACGATCTCGATCTCGCACGTCGAGTACCAGACCGAGAAGCGGCACTACGCGCACGTGGACTGCCCGGGTCACGCGGACTACATCAAGAACATGATCACCGGCGCGGCGCAGATGGATGGCGCCATCCTCGTGGTCGCCGCGACCGACGGCCCGATGCCGCAGACCCGCGAGCACGTGCTGCTCGCCCGCCAGGTCGGCGTGCCCTACATCGTGGTGGCGCTGAACAAGGCGGACATGGTGGACGACGAGGAGATCCTCGAGCTCGTCGAGCTCGAGGTCCGCGAGCTGCTCACCGAGTACGAGTTCCCCGGTGACGACGTGCCGGTCGTCCGGGTATCGGCGCTGAAGGCGCTCGAGGGCGACGCCGAGTGGGGCGAGAAGGTCCTCGAGCTCATGACCGCGTGCGACGACTCGATCCCCGAGCCGGTGCGCGAGGTCGACAAGCCGTTCCTGATGCCGGTCGAGGACGTGTTCTCGATCACCGGCCGCGGCACGGTGGTGACCGGCCGGATCGAGCGCGGCACCATCCACACCGGCGAGACCGTCGAGATCGTCGGGATCAAGGAGAAGGCGCAGTCCACCACCGTCACCGGGGTGGAGATGTTCCGCAAGATCCTGGACGACGGCCAGGCCGGCGACAACGTGGGCCTGCTGCTGCGCGGCATCAAGCGCGAGGAGGTGGAGCGCGGCCAGGTCGTCATCAAGCCGGGCACCAGCACCCCGCACACGCAGTTCGAGGGCCAGGTCTACATCCTGGGCAAGGACGAGGGCGGGCGGCACACGCCGTTCTTCAACAACTACCGTCCGCAGTTCTACTTCCGGACCACCGACGTGACCGGCGTGGTGAACCTGCCTGAAGGCACCGAGATGGTCATGCCGGGCGACCGGACCGACATGCGCGTCGACCTGATCCAGCCGATCGCCATGGAGGAAGGCCTGCGGTTCGCGATCCGCGAGGGCGGCCGCACCGTGGGCTCCGGGATTGTTACCAAGATCATCAAGTAAGGGTCGTCAGCTGCGGCGGCCGGGCCGGCCGGTCCGGCCGCCGCAGCGTGAAGACCTCAGGACGTAGCGGACTGACTAAGCGAAGGACACCGAGGCCAATATGGCGGGACAGAAGATCCGCATCCGGCTCAAGGCATATGACCATGAGGTCATCGACAGCTCGGCGCGGAAGATCGTCGACACCGTGACGCGGACTGGCGCGCGGGTGGCTGGCCCGGTGCCGCTGCCGACCGAGAAGAACGTGTACTGCGTCATCCGCTCTCCGCACAAGTACAAGGACTCGCGCGAGCACTTCGAGATGCGGACGCACAAGCGGCTGATCGACATCCTCGACCCGACGCCGAAGACGGTGGACTCGCTGATGCGCCTCGACCTGCCGGCCGGCGTCGACATCGAGATCAAGCTCTGAGGAACGCACCGACATGAGCAAGCAGATCAAAGGGATCCTGGGCACCAAGCTCGGCATGACCCAGGTCTTCAACGACGCCGGGCAGATCGTGCCGGTCACGGTCGTGGCGGCCGGGCCGTGCGTGGTGACGGCCGTGCGGACCCCGGACCGCGACGGGTACTCGGCCGTGCAGTTCGGCTTCGGCGAGATCGATCCGCGCAAGGTGAACAAGCCGGTCAGCGGCGTGTTCGCCAAGGCCGGGCTGACTCCGCGCCGCTACCTGGCCGAGCTGCGCACCGACGACGCGTCGGAGTACACGCTCGGGCAGGAGCTCACCGCCGAGGTGTTCGCCAGCGGGCAGAAGGTCGACGTGACCGGCAAGAGCAAGGGCAAGGGCTTCGCGGGCGTCATGAAGCGGCATGGCTTCAAGGGCCTCAGCTCCTCGCACGGCACCCAGCGCAAGCACCGCTCGCCCGGGTCCATCGGCGCGTGCGCGACGCCCGGCCGGGTGTTCAAGGGCGTGCGGATGGCGGGCCGGATGGGCGGCATGCGGACCACCGCGCAGTCCCTCACCGTGCATGCCGTCGACGCCGAGCGCGGGCTGCTCCTGATCAAGGGCGCGGTGCCTGGCCCGAGCGGCCGAGTCGTCCTGGTCCGCAGCGCGGCCAAGGGCCTTCCAGAGCGTGGGGGTGAATCCTGATGACCGAGCTCAGCGTCATCGGCGCGCAGGGCAAGACGGTTGAGCTGCCGGAGGAGATCTTCGCCGCCAAGGTGAACGTGCCGCTGATCCACCAGGTCGTGGTGGCCCAGCAGGCGGCGGCCCGGCAGGGTACGCACGCGGTCAAGACCCGCGGCGAGGTCCGCGGCGGCGGCAAGAAGCCGTACCGCCAGAAGGGCACCGGGCGGGCCCGCCAGGGCTCGCTGCGGGCGCCCCAGTACACCGGCGGCGGCGTCGTCCACGGCCCGGTGCCGCGCTCCTACGCGCAGCGGACGCCGAAGAAGATGAAGGTCGCCGCGCTGCGCGGCGCGCTGTCCGACCGGCTCAGCCACGGCCGGGTCCTGGTCGTCAGCGGCTTCGTCGCCGGCGACGTACCCAAGACCAAGGACGCGCTGGCCGTGCTGGTCAGCGCCGTCGGCGAGCTGGGCCGCCCGGTCCTCGTGGTCTCGCACCGCGATGACGAGCTGACCTTCAAGTCGCTGCGGAACGTGCCCAGCGTGCACGTGCTCACCGAGGACCAGCTCAACACCTACGACGTGCTGGCCAGCGACCACGTCGTCTTCACCGAGCAGGCCCTGACGGCGTTCGTCGCCAGGACCGGACGAAGGGAGCGGGCCAGTGAGCCGGGACACCAACCCGAGGGACATCCTGCTGCGGCCGGTTGTCTCGGAGAAGAGCTACGGGCTGCTCGACGAGGGCAAGTACACCTTCGTCGTCGCCCCTGACGCCAACAAGACCCAGATCAGGCAGGCCGTCGAGGCCGTGTTCGGGGTGAAGGTGACTGGGGTCAACACCGTGAACCGGGTCGGCAAGCGCAGGCGTACCCGGTTCGGATGGGGCAAGCGGCCGGACATCAAGCGGGCGATCGTGACCCTCGCCGCGGGGGACCGCATCGATATCTTCGGCGCCTAAGGGAGACGCGACCAGACATGGCTATCCGTAAGTACAAGCCGACCACCCCGGGGCGGCGCGGCGCGAGCGGTTCGGACTTCTCTGAGATCACCAGGGATGAGCCGGAGAAGTCGCTCGTGCGCCCGCTGCACTCGCGCGGCGGCCGGAACGTGCACGGCCGCGTCACCGCCCGGCACCAGGGCGGCGGCCACAAGCGGTCCTACCGGCTGATCGACTTCCGGCGCGCGGACAAGGACGGCGTGCCGGCCAAGGTCGCGCACATCGAGTACGACCCGAACCGCACCGCGCGGATCGCGCTGCTGCACTTCGCCGACGGCGAGAAGCGCTACATCATCTGCCCGCAGGGCCTGTCCGCGGGGGACACCGTGGAGGCCGGCACCGGCGCGGACATCAAGCCGGGCAACTCGCTGCCGCTGCGCAGCATCCCGACCGGCACCGTGGTGCACGCCATCGAGCTCCGGCCCGGCGGCGGCGCGAAGATCGCCCGCTCCGCGGGGGCCGGGGTCCAGCTGCTGGCCAAGGAAGGCGGCTACGCCCAGCTGCGCATGCCGTCCGGCGAGATCCGCCGGGTGGACGCGGCCTGCCGGGCCACGGTCGGCGAGGTGGGCAACGCCGAGCAGGGCAACATCAAGCTCGGCAAGGCCGGCCGCAACCGGTGGAAGGGCGTCCGCCCGTCCGTCCGCGGCGTGGCCATGAACCCGGTCGACCACCCGCTCGGCGGCGGCGAGGGCAAGAGCTCCGGCGGCCGTCACCCGGTCAGCCCGTGGGGCAAGCCGGAGGGCCGGACCCGCCAGGCGCACAAGCCTAGCGACCGGCTGATCAGCCGCCGCCGCGGCAAGAACAAGCGGTAAGGACAGCGCGCGATGCCTCGTAGTCTTAAGAAGGGCCCGTTCGTCGACGACCACCTGATGAAGAAGGTGGACGTGCAGAACGAGCGGGGAACCAAAACCGTCATCAGGACATGGTCCAGGCGTTCCATGATCGTGCCGGACATGCTCGGGCACACGATCGCGGTTCATGACGGCAGGAAGCACATCCCGGTGTTCATCACCGAGTCGATGGTGGGTCACAAGCTGGGCGAGTTCGCGCCCACGCGGACCTTCCGCAGTCACATCAGGGACGACCGGCGCAGTCGCCGATAGGAGAACGAAATGGAAGCGAGGGCCATGGCGCGGTACGTCCGCGTCACGCCGCGGAAGGCCCGCCGGGTGGTGGACCTGATCCGCGGGCTGCCCGCTGACCAGGCGCAGGCCGTGCTGGCCTTCGCGCCGCAGTCGGCCAGCGACCCGGTTGGCAAGGTGCTCGCCAGCGCCATCGCCAATGCGGACGCCAGGGGCGGGCGCGGGGACCGTGGCCTGCTGTGGGTGCGCCGCGCCTGGGTCGACGAGGGCCCGACGCTCAAACGCTTCCGGCCGCGCGCCCAGGGCCGGGGCTACCGGGTCCTGAAGCGCACCAGCCACATCACGGTGATTGTCTCCGACGACTCCGAGGAAGGGACCCGCTAGTGGGACAGAAGGTGAACCCGCACGGGTTCCGGCTCGGCATCACCACCGACTTCAAGAGCCGCTGGTATGCCGGCAAGCTGTACAAGGAATACGTGGCCGAGGACGTGGCGATCCGGCGCATGCTGCAGCGCGGCATGGAGCGGGCCGGCATCTCCAAGGTCGAGATCGAGCGGACCAGGGACCGGGTCCGGGTGGACATCCACACCGCCCGGCCGGGCATCGTCATCGGCCGCCGCGGCGCTGAAGCTGACCGCATCCGCGGCGACCTGGAGAAGCTGACCGCCAAGCAGATCCAGCTGAACATCCTTGAGGTGAAGAACCCGGAGATCGACGCCCAGCTCGTCGCCCAGGGCGTCGCCGAGCAGCTGTCCAGCCGGGTTTCCTTCCGGCGGGCCATGCGCAAGGCGATCCAGAGCGCGATGAAGGGCGGCGCCAAGGGGATCCGGGTGCAGTGCTCGGGCCGCCTGGGCGGCGCGGAGATGTCGCGGTCGGAGTTCTACCGCGAGGGCCGGGTGCCGCTGCACACGCTGCGCGCGGACATCGACTACGGGTTCTACGAGGCCCGCACCACCTTCGGCCGGATCGGCGTGAAGGTGTGGATCTACAAGGGCGAGGCGCCGACCAGCCGGGCTGGCCGGGAAGCGCAGGCCGCTGCTCTGCGGGCCGCGGCCCAGCAGCGCCCCCAGCGCCCGTCGCGCGGCGGCGGTGGCGGTGGCGGTGGCGGCGCTGAGCCGCAGCGCCGGCGGCGCCCCGCCCCGGCCGAGGCGCCGGCTCCGGCGCCGGCTCCGGCCACGAGCGAGGAGGGCTGAGGACATGCTCATTCCACGCAGGGTCAAGCACCGCAAGCAGCACCGTCCGCACCGGACGGGCAATGCGACCGGCGGAACCAGCGTGTCGTTCGGCGAGTTCGGGATCCAGGCCCTCGAGCACTCGTACGTGACCAACCGGCAGATCGAGGCCGCCCGTATCGCCATGACCAGGCACATCCGCCGTGGCGGGAAGGTGTGGATCAACATCTACCCGGACCGGCCGCTGACCAAGAAGCCGGCCGAGACGCGGATGGGATCCGGCAAGGGATCGCCGGAATGGTGGATCGCCAACGTCAAGCCGGGCCGGGTCATGTTCGAGCTGTCCGGGGTCGACGAGCCAGTGGCCAGGGAGGCCCTGCGCCGCGCGATCCACAAGCTCCCGATGAAGTGCAAAGTGGTCAAGCGAGAGCTGAGTGAGGGCTGATGGCTAGCGGCCTGACCGCGCAGCTGCGCGTGTCCACCGAGGAGGAACTGCACGCCAAGCTGGCCGAGGCGAAGGAAGAGCTGTTCAACCTGCGCTTCCAGGGTGCCACCGGGCAGCTGGAGAGCCACGGCAGGCTACGTGCGGTCCGTAAGGAAATCGCCCGGATCTACACGGTGATGCGAGAGCGCGAGCTCGGGATCATCACCCTGATAGAGGACGGCGACGCCGCCACCGATGACGCAGCCAGGGAGGCGAGCGAGTGAGCGAAGACACCACGCGGGCCGCGGCCACGCGCGGCTACCGCAAGAGCCGGGAAGGCCTCGTGGTCAGCGACAAGATGGACAAGACCGTCATTGTCGAGGTCGAAAACCACGTCAAGCACCCGAAGTACGGCAAGGTCTTGCGCCGTACCAAGAAGTACATGGCGCACGATGACGCCAACGCCTGCGGCGTGGGCGATCGCGTGCGGCTGATGGAGACCCGGCCGATGTCCGCGACCAAGCGCTGGCGGGTAACCGAGATCCTCGAGAAGGCCAAGTAACAGCAGACCGCCTGGCTCCGATGCCCGGCGAAAGATAGCAGGAGTTGACGTGATCCAGCAGGAGTCGCGGCTTAAGGTCGCCGACAACACGGGTGCCAAGGAGATCTTGTGCATCCGCGTGCTCGGCGGCAGCGGCCGGCGATACGCGGGCATCGGTGACGTCATCGTGGCGACCGTGAAGGATGCCCTTCCCGGCGCCGGCGTGAAGAAGGGCGATGTCGTCAAGGCGGTCGTCGTGCGCACCCGCAAGGAGCGCCGCCGCGGCGACGGCTCTTACATCCGGTTCGACGAGAACGCCGCGGTGCTGATCCGGGACGGCGGTGACCCGCGCGGGACCCGCATCTTCGGGCCGGTCGGCCGTGAGCTTCGGGAGAAGCGGTTCATGCGGATCATCTCGCTGGCGCCGGAGGTGCTGTGATGAAGGTCAAGAAGGGCGATCACGTGCTGGTCGTGGCCGGCCGTGACCGGGGCCGCTCCGGCCTGGTCATCGCCGCCTACCCGGACCGGGGCAAGGTGCTCGTCCAGGGTGTCAACGTGGTCAAGAAGAACAAGAAGGTCACCTACCAGGGCCAGCGCGGGGCCAAGGAAGGCGGCATCACGCACGAGGAAGCGCCGATCGACGTGAGCAACGTCCAGCTGACCGATCCGGACAGCAAGCGGGCCGTCCGGACCGGCTACCGGTTCGACGAGGACGGCCGGAAGATCCGCGTCGCCCGGCCGAGCGGGAAGGACATCTGATGGCGACCGAGGCGCCGCCCGTGCCGCGGCTCAAGGAGCGCTACCGGGCCGAGATCGCCCCCGCGCTCAAGGAAGAGTTCAGCTACGGCAACGTGATGCAGATACCCGGGCTGACCAAGATCGTGGTGAACATGGGCGTGGGTGAGGCGGCCCGGGACGCCAAGCTCATCGAGGGCGCGGTCCGGGACCTGTCCACCATCACCGGGCAGAAGCCGGCCGTGGCCCGGGCCAAGAAGTCCGTGGCCCAGTTCAAGCTGCGCGAGGGCATGCCCATCGGCGCGCACGTCACGCTGCGCGGGGACCGCATGTGGGAGTTCCTGGACCGCCTGCTGACCATTGCGCTGCCGCGGATCCGCGACTTCCGCGGCCTGTCTCCCCGGCAGTTCGACGGGCACGGAAACTACACGTTCGGGCTGACCGAACAGCTCATGTTCCACGAGATTGACCCGGACAGAGTGGACCGGCAGCGCGGCATGGACATCACCGTGGTCACCTCGGCAATCAACGACGCCGAAGGCCGCTCGCTGCTGCGGCAGCTCGGCTTCCCGTTCAGGGAGGGGTGAGATATGGCTAAGAAAGCACTGGTCGTCAAGCAGAAGCGGACGCCGAAGTTCGCCGTGCGGGGCTATTCGCGGTGCACGCGCTGCGGGCGGCCGCGCGCGGTCTACCGCAGGTTCGGCCTGTGCCGGATCTGTTTCCGGACCATGGCGCACCGCGGCGAACTGCCCGGCATCACCAAGTCCAGCTGGTAAGCACACGCTACGAACACCGCAGGTCCCACGGGAAACCACGGTGAGGAAGGCCAACCGGCCATGACAATGACCGATCCGATCGCGGACATGCTGACCCGTCTGCGCAACGCGAACTCGGCGTACCACGACACCGTGGGCATGCCGTACTCCAAGATCAAGTCCCACATCGCGGAGATCCTCCAGCAGGAGGGGTATATCGCCGCCTGGCGCGTCGAGGACGCCGAGGTCGGCAAGAACCTCGTGGTCACCCTCAAGTTCGGCAACGCGCGCGAGCGCTCCATCGCCGGCATCAAGCGGGTGTCCAAGCCTGGGCTGCGTGTCTACGCGAAGAAGGACAACCTGCCCCGGGTGCTCGGCGGCCTCGGCGTGGCGATCATCTCGACCTCCGGCGGGCTGATGACCGACAAGCAAGCCAACAAGAGCGGCGTGGGCGGGGAAGTCCTCGCCTACGTCTGGTAAGGGAGGAGCTGCGATGTCAAGGATCGGGCGGCTCCCAGTGAGCATTCCCGGCGGAGTCCAGGTCACCCTCGACGGGCGCGATGTCACCGTGCAGGGGCCGAAGGGAACGCTGAAGCACACCGTCGCCGAGCCCATCGACGTCGTCCGCGAGGACGGGGTCATCAGGGTCACCAGGCCCAGCGACGAGGGTTCGGTACGCGCGCTGCACGGCCTGTCCCGCACGCTGATCGCGAACATGGTCACCGGCGTCACAGACGGCTACAGCAAGACCCTCGAAATCGTGGGTGTCGGCTACCGGGTCCAGGCCAGGGGCCGTGACCTGGAGTTCTCGCTCGGGTTCAGCCACCCGGTGACGGTCTCGCCGCCGGAGGGCATCACCTTCCGGGTCGAGGCTCCCACCAGGTTCGTGGTGGAGGGCATCGACAAGCAGCAGGTGGGCGAGATATCCGCGCAAATCCGCAAGCTCCGCAAGCCTGACCCGTACAAGGGCAAAGGCGTGCGGTACCAGGGCGAGCAGGTCCGCCGCAAGGTCGGGAAGGCTGGTAAGTAAGTCATGGCTGGTACCAGGACCAGATCGCACGCACGCGCCACCGGGCGGGTGCGGTCTCGCACGGCTACGGCCACAGCGAGCCGCGTGCGCCGCCACCTGCGGGTACGTAAGAAGGTCGCCGGCAGCGCGAGCAGGCCGCGGCTGGTCGTCAACCGGTCCGCCCGGCATATGTTCGCGCAGATCGTCGACGACGGCGCGGGCCGTACGCTGGCCGCGGCGTCCACTCTCGACCCGTCGATCCGGACGGCTGAGGGCGACAAGACGGCCAAGGCCCGCAAGGTCGGCGAGCTGCTGGCCCAGCGGGCGGCCGAGGCCGGCATCGCGGCCGTGGTGTTCGACCGCGGCGGCTACCGCTACCACGGCCGCATCGCCGCGCTCGCGGACGGTGTCCGGGAAGGCGGCGTGCAGCTGTGAGCGCGCCGAAGACGTTCAGTTATATAGAGATGAGGAAGTTCTGATGCCAGGAGCTCCGCGGCGCGGCGGCGGCGGTGGCGAGCGGCGTGAGCGCCGTGACGACCGGCGCGGCAATGCGGCCGAAAAGCAGGCTGCCTACCTTGAGCACGTGGTGACGATCAACCGCGTGGCCAAGGTCGTCAAGGGCGGCCGCCGCTTCAGCTTTACCGCGCTGGTCGTGGTGGGCGACGGCAACGGGATGGTCGGCGTCGGCTACGGCAAGGCCAAGGAGGTCCCGGCCGCCATCGCCAAGGGCGTCGAAGAGGCGAAGAAGCACTTCTTCCGGGTGCCGCGGATCGGCGGCACGATCCCGCACACGGTCCAGGGCGAGGAAGCGGCGGGGGTCGTGCTGCTGAAGCCGGCCAGCCCCGGTACCGGCGTCATCGCCGGCGGCCCGGTCCGGGCCGTGCTCGAGTGCGCTGGCATCAGCGACGTGCTGTCGCGCTCCCTGGGCTCGTCTAACCCGATCAACGTCGTGCATGCGACGGTGGCCGCGCTGAAGAGCCTGAACCGGCCCGAGGAGATCGCGGCCAAGCGGGGCCTGCCGATCGAGGACGTGGCGCCTGCGGCCATGCTGCGGGCGCGTGCGGCCGCCGCGGCCGGAGCCTGACGCCAGAACGTGACGGGAGAACGGACAGATGGCACAGCTCAAGGTGACCCAGGTCAAGTCGAAGATCGGCGGGACCAGCGCGCAGCGGAATTCGCTGCGCTCGCTCGGGCTGCGGCGGATCGGCCAGGTCGTGCTCAGGCCCGACCGGCCCGAATTCCGCGGCATGATCAAGACCGTGCGCCATCTGGTGACGGTGGAGGAAGTGGCCGGAGATGACTAACCCGGAGATTACTGACACAGATACGGCCGGCGGGCAGGCGGTGTCCGGGCGCGGGCTCAAGCTGCACCACCTGCGGCCCGCGCCGGGCGCCCACCGGGCCAAGACCCGGGTCGGCCGCGGCGAGGCGTCCAAGGGCAAGACCGCGGGCCGCGGTACCAAGGGCACCAAGGCGCGCAACAAGGTCCGGGTCGGCTTCGAGGGCGGCCAGATGCCGCTGAACCGCCGGGTGCCGAAGCTGAAGGGGTTCTCGAACGCCGGCTTCCGCACCACCTACCAGGTGGTGAACACCGGCCGGCTGGCCGAGCTGTTCGCCGACGGCGGCGACGTCACCCCGGAGAGCCTGGTCGCCAGGGGCGCGGTGCGGCAGGGTGAGCTGATCAAGGTGCTCGGCGCCGGCGACCTCTCGGTTGCCCTCCGGGTCACCGCGCACGCCTTCTCCGCCTCCGCGGTAACCAAGATCGAAGGCGCAGGCGGCACGGTTACCGAGCTCTCCTAGCCGCGGCGAGCGAGCCAAACAGGCGCGGTGCCGCCTGGACGCAGGAGCGACGAGGGACGGCGCCCAAAAGGCGCCCCTGAGGCGAGCGATCGGAGAAATACGATGGCGTGCCGGGTAAGATACGGGAATTGCCCGTTCAACCGAACCGAGGACTGCGCATGCTGACGGCCTTCGTGCGGGCGTTCCAGACGCCGGATCTGCGCAAGAAGATGCTGATCACGCTGGGCCTGATCGCGCTTTTCCGGTTCGGGGCCTCGCTGCCGACGCCCGGCATCGACGAGAAGAACGTCGCCTACTGCTCTAACCTCGCGACGGCTTCGGGTAGCTCGACCGCCGGGGTGCTGGCCGTCGTCAACCTGCTCAGCGGCCAGGCGCTGCTGCGCCTGTCGGTGTTCGCGCTCGGCATCATGCCGTACATCACCTCCAGCATCATCCTGCAGCTGCTGACGGTCGTGATCCCGCGGCTGGAGACGCTGAAGCAGGAGGGCCAGGCCGGGCAGGCCAAGATCACCCAGTACACCCGGTACCTGACCGTCGGGCTGGCCGTCCTGCAGTCCACCGGCTACATCGAGCTGGCCAGGTCCGGCACCCTGTTCGGCGGCTGCGGCACGGCCGATAACTTCCCGCTGATCCCCAACGGCTCGGTCTTCAACATCGCCACCATGGTGATCACCATGGTGGCGGGCACCACGGTCATCATGTGGATGGGCGAGCTGATCACCGACCGCGGGGTCGGGAACGGGATGTCGGTACTGATCTTCACCACGGTGATCTCCGTCATCCCGGGCGAGCTGCTGGCCATCTACCGTGACAAGTCGGCCTTCTACGCCGGTGTGGCCGTCGTGGTGATGATCGCCATCGTGGCGTTCATCGTGTTCATGGAACAGGCCCAGCGCCGCATCCCGGTCCAGTACGCCAAGCGCATGGTCGGCCGGCGGATGTATGGCGGCACGTCGACCTACATCCCGATGAAGGTCAACCAGGCCGGCGTGATCCCGGTCATCTTCGCATCTTCCCTGCTGTACATCCCGACGCTAGCCGCGCAGCTGTTCGGAAATCAGAACAAAGCGCAGGGCTGGGTCCGCTGGGTGGACAGCAACATCGAGCTGAGCAGCTCGAAGTTCTACATGGCCGCGTTCTTCCTGCTGATCATCGGGTTCACCTACTTCTACGTGTCGATCACCTTCAACCCGACCGAGGTGGCCGACAACATGAAGAAGTACGGCGGGTTCATCCCGGGCATCCGGCCCGGTCGCCCGACGGCCGAATACCTGAGTTTCGTGCTCAGTAGGCTCACTTTGCCCGGCTCGGTCTACCTGGGGGTGATCGCGCTGTTCCCGCTGGTCGCGCTCGCCTCCATCGGGGTCGCCAACGAGTTCCCGTTCAGCGGGATCAGCCTGCTGATCATGGTCGGCGTCGGCCTCGACACCGTGAAACAGATCGAAAGCCAGCTGCAACAGCGCAACTATGAGGGTTTCCTGCGGTAGTGCGTATCGTCCTCGTCGGGCCTCCCGGTGCGGGCAAGGGGACACAGGCCCAGTTCATCTCCTCTCACCTGGCGATACCGAGGATCTCGACAGGTGACATCTTCCGCTACAACGTGACGAGCCATACCGAGCTGGGCCTCAAGGCGCGCGAGTACATGGAACGCGGTGACCTGGTCCCGGACGTCGTGACCTTGGCCATGGTCCGCGACCGGCTGGCGGAGGACGACGCGCGGGAAGGTTTCCTGCTCGACGGGTTCCCGCGGAACGTGCCGCAGGCCGAGACGCTGAAGAAGATGCTGACGGAGTGGGACGCGAGGCTGAGCGTGGTGCTCGAGCTGGTAGTGGACGAGGACGAGGTGGTGCGGCGCCTGTCCGGGCGCCGGACCTGCCGGCGATGCGAGCGGGTGTGGCACGTCCTGTACGATCCTCCGGCCCGCGACCTCATCTGCGACGACTGCGGTGGCGAGCTGTTCCAGCGGGACGATGACTCGGAGAAGACCATCAGGCACCGGCTCGAGGTGTACGCCGAGCAGACCTCTCCCCTCGTCGCGTTCTACGCCGACCAGAACATCCTGCTCGGCATCGACGCGACCGGCCCGGTCGAAGAGATCACCAGCCGGGCCCTGGCCGCGCTCCGCCCGTTCGTGTACTGAGATGGCTGCCGTGTGGCCGCGTCGCGGGCTGGAGATCGAGATCAAGTCGCCTGAGCAGATCGCCATCATGCGCGAGGCCGGGCTGGTCGTGGCGCGTGCGCTCGAGGTGGCCGCTGCGGCGGTCCAGCCCGGCGTCAGTACCGCCGAGCTTGACGCGATCGCCGAGCGCGAGATCCGCGCGGCGGGCGCCATCCCGTCGTTCACGGGCTACCACGGGTATCCCGCCACGCTGTGCACCTCGGTGAACGACGAGATCGTGCATGGCATCCCGAGGCCGGACCGGCGGCTGGCCGCCGGTGACATCGTCTCCATCGACTGCGGCGCCATCGTCAACGGGTGGCACGGGGATGCGGCCATCACCGTGGGCGTGGGCACGATCACCGCCGAGCATGCCGCGCTGCTGCGCGCGTGCGAGGACGCGCTGTGGCAGGGGATCGCGCAGGCCCGCGGCGGCGGCCGGCTGGGCGACATCGGGCACGCCGTGGAGGCCAGCGTCGCCCGGTCCGGCCGGTACGGCGTGGTCGAGGAGTACACCGGGCACGGCATCGGCACCGCGATGCACATGGATCCGCCGGTGCCGAACTACGGGCGCGCGGGCCGCGGGCCGCGGCTGCAGGCCGGCATGGCGCTGGCCATCGAGCCGATGATCGTGCTCGGCGACCCAGAGACGGTCCTGCTCGGCGACGGCTGGACCGTCACCACCGCGGACGGGAGCTGGGCCGCGCATTTCGAGCACACGGTGGCGATCACTCCCGCCGGGCCGTGGGTGCTGACCGCGAAGGACGGTGGCCAGTCGCGGCTGGGCGATACTAGAGACAAGGACCCCGCGAGGGTTCCGCCGGCCTGAGCCGGGCGGTCGGCCGGGGCTGGTTGGTCGGGAAGACCGGGCGGTCGGCCGGGGTCGGTTGGTCGGGAAGGAAGGTGTGTGCCCGGTGCCTGGTGATCCGCGGATCCGCGCCTCGGACGCGGATCGCGACCGTGTCACCGCGCTGCTGCGCGAGCACCACGCCGCGGGCCGGCTGACCGCCGAGGAGTTCGGCGAGCGCATGGACGCCGCGCTCGACGCCAAAACGCTGGGCGAGCTCGACGAGCTGCTGACGGATCTGCCGGTCATCGACTTGTACCGGCTGCCGGACGAGTCGCTGCGCCGGCCAGCGGGCCTCCCGCACCAGTCGCTGGTGCCGAGGGATCCGGGTAACCCGCCGGTCTTTTCGCCCGGCACGCTGGCCATGGGGGCGTGGGGCGCGGTAGCAGGCGCGCTCATCGCCGTCTGGGCGGTGGCCGCGGTGGTCGGCGCCGGGACCTGGTTCCCGTGGTGGCTGCTGGTCGTGATCCCATGGATATGGGTGACCGTCCGGCGCGCCCGGCGCCGCCGGGAATAGCCATCGGCCGCCTGGTGTCTTACTATCCGGACGGTTCGCGTTGAGGCCGGTGGTCGAGTACACTCATCTCCGGCCCATCCGTTGGGTTCCTCGTGGTTAGCACCCGGGGGTTCGCGTAGGCGAGCGGTACGGACCCGGCGGTACCCTTCCTGGTTTCCTCGTCCTGCTGTTTAGTCAGCACGGGCGTGAGCCGGGCGGGGCCAGGATAGCCGTCCAGCCGGATGGCCTGGCTAGATCCGTACGGCCGGCCAGCCGCGCTCCGGCGCGGATTACCAACCTACAGAGCGAAGCGCGGAGGATATGCCCAAGAAAGACGGCGCCATCGAGATTGAGGGCACGGTTGTCGAATCATTGCCGAATGCCTTCTTCCGGGTGGAGCTGGAGAACGGGCACAAGGTTCTCGCTCACATCAGCGGGAAGATGCGGATGCACTACATCCGCATCCTGCCTGACGACCGGGTCGTCGTAGAGCTCAGCCCCTACGACCTCAGTCGTGGGCGGATCGTGTACCGATACAAGTAACAACACTCAGCAGACTTAGTGGAGACAGCACCGTGAAGGTCAAGCCGAGCGTCAAGAAGATCTGCAGCAAGTGCCGGATCATTCGCCGGCACGGCCGCGTCATGGTCATCTGCACGGACCCGAGGCACAAGCAGCGTCAGGGCTGACGCACCAGACAAGCGCGCACCGCAGGCAGCCGGGTGAGGCTGCTCACCCCCGGACGGAGGCCGGGGCCATGTCCGGGCAGGGCATGGGGCGGCGCGTAGGACCTCCGCAAGACGAAGGAGAACTGCCCGCACATGGCCAGGCTTTCCGGCGTTGACCTACCCCGCGACAAGCGGCTCGAGGTCGCGCTTACCTACATTTACGGCATCGGCCGCACCAGGGCGCTGCAGACGCTGGACGCCACCAGTATCAGCGGCGACACCAGGGTCAGCAATCTGACCGACGAGGAGCTGCTCAAGCTCCGTGACTGGATCGACGCCAGCTACCAGGTCGAAGGCGACCTGCGCCGCGAGGTCCAAGCCGACATCCGGCGCAAGGTCGAGATCGGCTGCTACCAGGGCATCCGCCACCGCCGCGGGCTTCCCGTGCACGGGCAGCGGACGCAGACCAACGCACGCACCCGCAAGGGCAAGAAGAAGACGGTAGCCGGTAAGAAGAAGGCCGGGAAGAAGTAAGTAGTCCGCACGGACCGATCACCTCGAAGGACGCAGATGCCGCCTAGGACCCGCCAGCAGGCCGCCGCTAAGAAGGTGCGCCGCAAGGAGCGGAAGAACGTCGCTCACGGGCATGCCCACATCAGGAGCACGTTCAACAACACGATCATCTCGATCACCGACCCGCTGGGCAACGTCATCTCGTGGGCGTCCGCGGGTCAGGTGGGGTTCAAGGGATCCCGGAAGTCGACCCCGTACGCGGCCCAGATGGCGGCGGAAGCCGCCGCCCGCCGGGCCATGGAGCATGGCATGCGGAAGGTCGACGTCTTCGTCAAGGGCCCGGGCTCGGGCCGGGAGACCGCCATCCGGTCCCTGCAGGCGACCGGGCTGGAGGTCGGCTCGATCCAGGACATGACCCCCGTACCGCACAATGGCTGCCGGCCGCCCAAGCGCCGCCGGGTCTAGGAGACAGCGACACCATGGCTCGATACACAGGCCCGGACTGCAAGCTCTGCCGCCGGGAGAAGACCAAGCTCTTCCTCAAGGGCGCCAAGTGCGACTCGCCCAAGTGCCCGATTGAGATCCGGCCCTACCCGCCGGGTGAGCACGGCCGCAACCGGCCCAAGGAAGGCGACTACCTGCAGCAGATCCGGGAGAAGCAGAAGGCCCGCCGGATCTACGGCATCCTCGAGCGCCAGTTCCATGGCTACTACGAAGAGGCGGCCCGCAAGCACGGCCGGACCGGCGAGACCATGCTCCAGCTGCTCGAGCGCCGCCTGGACAACGTGGTGTTCCGCGCAGGCTTCGCGAAGAGCCGCGACATGGCCCGCCAGCTGGTGACGCACGGGCACTTCACCGTGAACGGCCGCAAGGTCGACATCCCGTCCTACCGGGTCAGCGAGAACGACATCGTCGAGGTGACCGCCAAGGCCCGCGAGCAGACCCCGTTCATCGTCGCCCAGGCCGAGATTGGCGAGCGGCCGGTGCCAGCCTGGCTCGAGGTGGTCCCCGACCACATGCGGATCCTGGTGCACTCGCTGCCCGTCCGGGCCCAGATCGACACTCAGGTCCAGGAACAGCTCATCGTCGAGTTCTACTCGAAGTAAATTTCCGGCGGGCCTCGACGGCCCGCCGGAAATTGTCTCCCTCCGGGGCTCGCCCCGGCCAGGGGGGTCGTCGGGGGATGGCATCCCCCCGACTTGGGGTTTCCGGGGGTATCCCCCGGAAAACGAACACAACGTCATATAGCGGGCGTCGTGGAAAGGAATATCAATGCTCATCGCTCAGCGCCCCTCCCTTTCCGAGGAGCAGGTAGACGAGTTCCGGTCCCGGTTCGTCATCGAGCCGCTCGAGCCGGGCTTCGGCTACACCATCGGCAACTCGCTCCGCCGGACGCTCCTGTCCTCCATCCCCGGTGCGGCCGTGACCAGCATCAGGATCGAGGGCGTCCTGCACGAGTTCTCCACCGTCCCGGGCGTGAAGGAGGATGTCACCGACATCATCCTGAACCTGAAGGAACTGGTGGTGTCCTCCGAGCACGACGAGCCCGTCGTGATGTACCTGCGCAAGCAGGGCCCCGGTGAGGTGACCGCGGCCGACATCGCGCCGCCGGCCGGCGTCGAGGTGCACAACCCCGAGCTGCACGTCGCCACGCTGAACGCCAAGGGCCGGCTCGAGATGGAGCTGACCGTGGAGCGTGGCCGCGGCTACGTCTCGGCCACCCAGAACAAGCAGCCGGGCCAGGAGATCGGCCGGGTGCCGATCGACTCCATCTACTCGCCCGTGCTCCGGGTGACCTACAAGGTGGAAGCCACCCGTGTCGAGCAGCGCACCGACTTCGACCGGCTGATCCTCGACGTGGAGACCAAGCCGTGCATGCGGCCGCGAGACGCGGTGGCGAGCGCGGGCAAGACGCTGGTCGAGCTGTTCGGGCTGGCCCGGGAGCTCAACGTCGACGCCGAGGGTATCGACATCGGCCCCTCCCCGACGGACGCCGCGCTGGCCGCGGACCTGGCCCTGCCGATCGAGGACCTCAACCTGACCGTCCGGTCCTACAACTGCCTCAAGCGCGAGGGCATCCACACGGTCGGCGAACTGGTCGGCCGCAGCGAGCAGGACCTGCTCGACATCCGGAACTTCGGCGCCAAGTCGATCGAGGAAGTCAAGCAGAAGCTGATCGACATGGGCCTGTCGCTCAAGGACTCGCCGCCCGGATTCGACCCGAGCACCGCGGTGGGCGCCTACAGCGACGATGACGAGAGCTACGTGGAGACCGAGCAGTACTGACATGGAGTGGCGTCCGCCACCCCTGCGTTGAAGAGCAAGAGAGGTCCGTATGCCCACGCCCACCAAGGGCCACCGCTTGGGCGGCAGCCCGGCTCACGAGCGGCACATCCTGGCTAATCTGGCCACCGCGCTGTTCCAGCACGGCCGGATCACGACCACCGAGGCCAAGGCCCGTCGGCTCCGTCCGGTCGCCGAACGGCTGATCACCTTCGCCAAGCGCGGTGACCTGCACGCCCGGCGGCACGTGCTGACCGTGGTCACGGACAAGGGCGTGGTGCACCAGCTGTTCACCGAGATCGCCCCCGAGTTCTCCGAGCGCGACGGCGGGTACACCCGGATCACCAAGATCGGCCCCCGGAAGGGCGACAACGCCGCGATGGCGGTCATTGAGCTGGTCCGCGGCGAGCCCGTGGCGGCCAGGCCCCGCCGCCGCGCCCGCCGCGCCGAGGCGAGCGCCGCCGCAACCCCGGCCGCCCCGGCCGCCACCGCGGTAGCCGAGCCGGAGGCCGAGGCCGACGCGCCGGCTGAACCGGCCGTGACCGACGAGGCCGCCGACGCGGCCGCAGTCACCACGGCCGACGACGCCGACGACCGCCAGGTCACCGGCGAAGCCGACGTCGCCGGCACCGGTGACGCTGACGCCGCAGGCGACGAGGCCGAAGACGAAGACGAAGACGAGAACCGGGACGCCTAGCCCCTGACCGGGTGAGGTGGGCGTGGCAGACGAACCACAGCCCGTTCGGCTCCGGATTGTCCTGGGCTACGACGGATCAGGGTTTTCCGGGTGGGCGGCGCAGCCCGGCAGGCGCACGGTCGAGGAGGTCCTGGCCGGGGTGCTCGGCCGGGTGCTGCGCCTGCCCGGCCCGCCCCACCTGACCGTGGCCGGGCGCACCGACGCGGGCGTCCACGCCCGCGGGCAGGTCGTTCACACGGACGTGCCCGCCCAGGCCTGGGCGGCGCTCTCAGGCCAGGGCAGTGCGGGCCAGGGCACTGCAGACCAGGGGACAGCAGATCAGGGCACAGCAGGCCAAAATACCGTGGGCCAGCCGCCTGCCCGCCGGGATCCGGTGGCCCGGCTGGCCGCGGCGCTTCCCCCCGATATCCGCGTGCACGCCGCGAGGCCGGCGCCGGACGGGTTCGACGCGCGCTTCTCCGCGCTGTGGCGCCGCTATTCCTACCGGGTCTGCGACGATCCGGCCGGGGCCGATCCGCTGCGCAGGCACGAGACGCTCTGGTCCTTCCGGCTGCTGGACCTCACCGCCATGAACGAGGCGGCGCTGGCCTTCCTGGGCGAGCACGATTTCGCCGCTTTCTGCCGCCGCAGGCCGGGCGCGACCACCATCCGGACGCTGCGCGTCCTGAACTGGCGGCGGGATGACGACGGCACCGCGAGTCGCGACGGTGACCGCCGACGCGTTCTGCCACAACATGGTCCGCGCCCTGGTCGGGGCGCTGCTGGCCGTGGGCGAGGGACGCAGGCCGCCGAGCTGGCCGGCGCAGGTGCTCACGGCCGCCGCGCGCGATCCCTCGGTCCGGGTGGTGGCGCCGCACGGGCTGTGCCTGGAAGAGGTGGGCTACCCGGCGGCCGCCGAGCTGGCCGCGCGGGCCGTGCAGACCCGCAGGCTGCGGGTGCCGCTCGTCCCCGGGCCGCCGTAGGGCGCGCTGGCGCTATCAGGCAGGCTTGCCGGTGAGCATCCTGGTGCTGAGGTCGATGTTGGCGCTGCCGGTGACCAGGTCCGCCGCGAACTGCTCGAGCTGCTGGCGCTGGGCGGACGTCGACGGTGATTTCAGGCTGGTGAACTCGGCCCACATCAAGATCAGGTAGTGCCCTTTGATCTCGGCCTGCACGACGCCCGTGCCGTTGCCGAGCTTGCTGGTCGGCCCCTTCTGCGCGGCGAGCGGCGCGATGATCTCGTTCGGCCCGGTGACCTGGCCGGCCTTCTGGGCGGCGGACGTGCTGGTCAGGTTGGCCACGCCGACGGTGCCCATCATGGTGCCGTTTCCCGAGATGTAGCTGGCCCGCAGCACCTGGGAGCAGTGTGCGGTCTGCAGCGCCGTCTGCAGGTCCGAGCCGTACACCGCCAGCGTGCAGTTCTTGCTCGTGGCGGCCGCGGTCCTGATGTAGGAGCTGCCGTTCAGCTCGAACTGGGCCGGGTAGAGCTCGGCGAGCGAGAGCGCAGCCGGGTCATCGGCCCGGCTGCTGATGTGCTGCCACTTGCCGAGGGCCGCATCGGAGGCGGGCGAGGCCGCGGCGGTGGTCGGCAGGCGCAGCGACGCGGGCACCGGGGCGTTCACCCGCGGCTCGTACATGAGCCGGTAGCTGGCGTACCCGCCGGCCGCGAGGATCACCGCGGCCGCCGCGGCTATCCACCGCACCCGGAATGGACGGCGCCCGGGACCGCCGGAACGCCTGGTGCCGTGCCGCCGCCGCGGGCCCGTCGTGACCGGGTCCGATGGGTCCGGGTCCGATGGGTCCGGGCTTCCCGCTCCGTCGCTGGCGGGGGCGTCGTTAATGGCCGGGGCGTCCTGGTGGACCGGCGGGACCGGGGGGAAGCCCCGCGCGGGGGTGCGGCTGGGCTCAAGGGCCTGCAGCGGGCCGCTGCCTGCCGCCAGGACCTGGTAGCCGCCGCTGCCGGTACCGGGGGCCAGCCCGGGGCCAGGCCCGTATCCGGGATTACCGGGGGCCGCCTGGGACGGCTGGCGCGCGTCAGCGCCGGCCGGGCCCGGCCGGGTGCCCTTCGCACCCTGATAATCCATACGGACGAGGGTAGCGCCGTGGCCAGCGGCTGGGGCGCCGCTTTGGCATCACCGGGTGAACCGCAGTATGCTGCATGGGCGTCATGCGCAACGGGCATGCACGCTGCATGCCGACTGCGCGCGCTCAGCGCGGCGCTCCGGCGGAGCACCCCAGACGGCGGCCGGCAGGTGCAGGACGCCACGACCACGATACTTATGCGAAGGCTCAGGACTGTGCGCACTTTCAGCCCGAAGGACAGTGACATTACCCGCCAGTGGCACGTCATCGACGCCTCCGACGTCGTTCTCGGCCGCCTGGCCAGCCACGTGGCGGTCCTGCTGCGCGGCAAGCACAAGCCCATCTTCGCGCCGCATGTGGACACGGGCGACTTCGTGATCGTGATCAACGCGGCGAAGGTCGCGCTGTCCGGCAACAAGCTGGAGCAGAAGCACGCCTACCGGCATTCCGGTTACCCGGGTGGCTTGCGGGCCGTGTCGTACGCGAGCTTGATGGAGGCCAGCCCGGAGAAGGCGGTCGAGAAGGCGGTGCGCGGCATGCTGCCGAAGAACTCGCTCGGCCGCAAGACGCTGACCAAGCTCAAGGTGTACGCGGGGCCAGACCACCCGCATAAGGCGCAGCAGCCGCAGCCGTATGAGATCACGCAGATCGAGCAGTAGCGATAACAGGAAGCACGAGGATGACTGTGGCTGAGCCCACTGGCGCAACCGGTACCGACGTCGCCGACGACGCGGAAATTACCGACACCCCGGACGACGAGTACGGCGCGGATACGCCGTCGGAGTACACCACAGAAACCGCCCAGGACGCTCAGGCGCGGGCCGTGGCCCGGCGCCCGGTGGTGACCGGCTTCGCGGCCGGCACCGGGCGGCGCAAGGAGGCGATCGCCCGGGTCCGGATCTCACCCGGAACGGGCCAGTGGCAGATCAACGGCCGGTCGCTGGAGACGTACTTCCCGAACAAGGTGCACCAGCAGCTGGTCAACGAGCCGTTCGTGACCCTCGGCGCGGAAGACAAGTTCGACGTGGTGGCCCGGATCTCCGGCGGCGGAGTGACCGGCCAGGCGGGCGCGCTGCGCCTCGGCGTCACCCGCTCGCTGATCCTGGTCGACCCGGAGAACCGCCCGGCGCTGAAGAAGGCCGGTTTCGTGACCCGGGACGCCCGGGTCAAGGAGCGCAAGAAGTACGGCCTGAAGAAGGCCCGGAAGGCGCCCCAGTACTCCAAGCGGTAACAATGGCCGCGGCCGAGGTCGCTGCGGCCCGCACCGGGGGATAGGACCGGCATGCGATACGCCTACCAGGTCGCCGCGGTGCGGGCCGCCGAGCAGGCGCTCATGGCGGCCCTGCCGGACGGGACGCTGATGCGCCGGGCCGCCGCCGGGCTCGCGTCGGTCTGCGGGTCAATGCTGGCGCGCTACCCGGGGCATGTTTACGGTGCCCGGGTGGCGGTGCTGGCCGGAAGCGGAGACAATGGCGGCGACGCGCTGTACGCGGGCGCCCTGCTGGCCCGCCGCGGCGCCGCGGTGACCGCGATCACCGCCGGGCCGAAGGCCCATCCGGGCGGCACCGCCGAACTGCTGGCCGCGGGCGGTCGCGTGACCGGTGACCTGGCCGCGGCCGGCCCGGTCATCGCCCGCGCCGAGGTGATCATCGACGGGCTGCTCGGCATCGGCGGACGCGGCGGGCTGCGGGAACCCTTCGACGGCCTGGCCCGTCACGCTCAGCGCGCCATGGACCAGGGGGCCACCGTGGTGGCTGTCGACCTGCCCAGCGGCATCGACGCCGACACCGGCGCGGTCGACGGCCCGGCCGTGCGAGCCGACGTCACGGTGACGTTCGGCGCGATCAAGCCGGGCCTGCTCGTGGACCCCGGCGCCGGGTACGCGGGAACCGTGGAGCTCATCGACATCGGGCTGGGCCCGTACCTGACCGGCGAGCCCGCCGCCGTGGCCCCGCAGCACGAGGACATCGCCCGGCTGCTGCCCCGCCCGGGAGCGGAATCGGACAAGTACCGCCGGGGGGTCGTCGGCGTGCTGGCGGGCAGCGACCGGTTCGGCGGGGCGGTCGTGCTGGCCACCGGCGGGGCCGTGCGCGGCGGTGCCGGGATGGTCCGGGTGGTGACCGCGCCGGTTCCGGTCGGGGCGGTCCGCCAGGCCTGGCCCGAGGCGGTGCTCACCACCTACCCCGATGACCCTGGCTGGGACCTGATCGGCTCGGTGGGCCGCGTCCAGGCCTGGGTGGCCGGGCCGGGCATGGGCACCGGGCCGGACGCCGTGGCGCGGCTGACCGCGATCCTGCGCACCGACCTGCCTGTCCTGGTCGACGCGGACGGGCTGACCATCGTGAGCCAGCACCCCGGCCTGCTGCCGCGGCAGGCGCCCACGCTGATCACGCCGCACGCCGGGGAACTGGCCCGGCTGCTCGGCACCGAAGCGGCCGCCATCGAGGCCCGGCGGCTGGAGCATGCCCGCCGCGCGGCGGACCGGCTCGGCGTGACCGTCCTGCTCAAGGGATCGACCACGGTGGTGGCGGACCGGCGCGGCGGCCCGGTGTTCGTGAACCCGACCGGGACCCCGTGGCTGGCCACGGCCGGCACCGGTGACGTGCTGTCCGGGCTGGCCGGGGCGCTGCTCGCGCAGGGCCTTACGCCCGCGGAGGCGGGGATCACGGCCGCTTACCTGCACGGCATCGCCGCCCGGCGGGCGGCGGCCGGGCCGCCCGGGCCGCCCGGCCGGCGGGGGCAGCGGGCCAGCCGGCCGAGGCAGCTGGCGAGCCAGCCGAGGCGGGCGAGGCCCCCATCGGGGCCCACGACGTCATCACGGCGCTGCCGGCCGCCATCCGCGGCGTGGCGGCGGCATGAACGACGCCCCGGACCGGCAGGCGATGGTCGACCTGGCCGCGATCCGCGGCAACGTCGCGGCGCTGCGGGAGTATGTCCGCGGCAGCGAGGTGATGGCCGTGGTGAAGGCGGACGGGTACGGGCACGGCATGGTCCCGGCGGCGCGGGCCGCGCTGGCCGGCGGCGCGAGCTGGCTCGGCACCGCCGACCTGACCGAGGCGCTGGGGGTGCGGGCGGCCGGGATCACCGCCCCGCTGCTGTGCCTGATGGCCGTGGGCGACCCCGCTGAGGCCATCGGCGCGGGTATCGACATCACCGCCGGCTCGGCCGCTTACCTCGGCCGCGTGACCGACGCGGCGGCCCGCGCCGGGGTCCCGGCCCGCCTGCACCTCAAGGCCGACACCGGGCTGAGCCGCGGCGGAGCCACCCGCGCGGACTGGCCCGGGCTGGTCGACGCCGCCCTGGCCGCCCAGGCCGCCGGGGCCCTGCGCGTGGTCGGCCTGTGGTCTCACTTCGCCTGCGCCGACCTGCCCGGGCACCCGTCGGTCGCGGTCCAGCTCGACGCGTTCGCCGACGCCGCCGCGTACGCCGAGAAGGCGGGGGTCACGCCCGAGGTCAGGCACATCGCCAACACCGCGGCGGCGCTGACCGTGCCCGGTTCCCGGCTGGACCTGGTCCGGTTCGGCGGCGCCCTGTACGGCGTGTCCACCCTGCCGGGCGGCGCGCCGGGCTGGCTGCGGCCGGCTATGACGCTGACCGCCCGGCTGGCCCTGGTCAAGCGGGTGCCGCCCGGCTCGGGCGTGTCCTACGGCCACCGGTACGTCACCGATCGCGAGACCACACTCGGGCTGGTGCCGCTCGGCTACGCGGACGGCGTGCCGCGGGCGGCGGCCGGGCTGCCGCTGGTGGCCGCGCGGGGCCGCCGGTGGCCGATCGCGGGCACGGTGTGCATGGATCAATTCGTCGTCGACTTCGGCGACGAGCCGGTGACGGCCGGTGAGGAAGTCGTGCTGTTCGGCCCGGGGGACGACGGCGAGCCCACCGCCCAGGAGTGGGGCGAGGCCCTCGGCACCATCTCCTACGACATCGTCACCGGCATCGGGTCCCGCGTCCCGCGCGCCTACCGGAGCGATCAACAATGACCAGTCCGAACGGCCTGTGGCGCGTGCCCGCGCAACTACGCGTCGGCACCGCGGATGCCATGCGGGACCTGGGCCGTGAGCTGGCCGCCCGGCTGCGGGCCGGCGACCTGGTCATCCTGACCGGACCGCTGGGCGCGGGCAAGACCACCCTGGTGCAGGGCATCGGCGCCGGGCTCGGCGTGCGCGGCCCGGTGACCTCCCCGACGTTCGTCATCGCCCGGGTGCATCCGCCGCTGGCCGGCTCCGGGCCGCTGCTGGTGCACGCCGATGCCTACCGGCTGGGCAGCTTCAGCGAGCTGGACGACCTGGACCTCGACGCGGACATGGCCCGGGCCGTCACCGTGGTGGAGTGGGGCGAAGGGCTGGCCGAAGGCCTCGCCGAGGACCGCCTGGAGATCTCGATCGAGCCCGACCCGGCCTCGCCGGCGCGCACGGTCCGGCTCAACGGGCACGGCGAGCGTTGGAATCAGGCGCTCACGACCAGCGCCGATCGTTTATAGTTCCGCTGTACTTCGAACCCGGTCGCCGATCGCGCCGCAACGTACCGTATCCCTTCCGGAGGCGTGCCGTGCCCGAGCAGGAATCCCTGCCGCCGTGGGCAGACCTGCCCCCGGCCGGCCCGCCGCGGGCGGACTTGCCGCCGGTAGGCCCGCCGCGGGCGGATCTGCCCCCGGTAGGCCCGCCGCTGACGGACCCAGGCCCCGGGGACGACGACGCGCCGGATGAGCCACCGCGCGCGCCGGGCAGCCGGGCCCAGCAAGGGGCCGAGCGAGGCGCGGCCCGGCGTCGGCGCCGCTGGCTGATCGCGATCCCTGGCCTGGTCGTCGTGGCCGGCGGGATAACCGCGGCGGTGCTGCTGTCCGGTAGCCCGGCCCCGGCCCCGGTCACCCCGGACGGGCTGATCACCACCTTCCAGCCGGGCGAGCTCCAGTCGGTCCCGGGCGCCTGCCCCTCGGTCCCCGCCGCCACCGTCCAGCACTACCTGCCGGGCCAGGTCAAGGTGGCGTCCCCGCTCCAGGTCGGCGGGACCGCCGAGTCCGCCTGCGACTGGACCATTGACCAACCCCCCGTCTACCGGCTGCTCCAGCTCAACCTGCTCGCCTATGCGCCGAACGGCCTGGCCAGCGGGGACGGCAGCGCCACTAACGCCGCCATCGACGCCTACACCGGGGCGCAGCAGGCCCTGGCGAATCCGCCCCGGGACTCGGCCGACCCCCGGGCGGCGGTCGCCGCGCTGAGCGGGCTCGGGAACGAGGCGTTCAGCGCCGTGCAGGTGTTCCGGCGCGGAGGCGCCGTGACCGACGTGGCGACCGTGGTCGTGCGGTACCACAACGTGGTCGTGACGGTGACGCTGAACGGGCTGGATCACTCCAACCGCGGCGCTTACGGGCCCGTCTCCTCCGCGGACCTGTCCGCTGCCGCCCTGGCCTTCGCCCAGTCGGCCGAGGCCGCGTTGCACTGAGCCCCTTTGTACTGAGCCCTCTGAACTGAGCCCTTTGCACCGGGCCGGAGCCACTAGGCTGGTCGGCGTGCTGGTGGTGGGTTTCGATACGGCGACGCCCGCGGTGAGCGTGGCCCTGCATGACGGGGACCGGGTCGTCGCGCAGGCGTTCGCCGTCGACGCGCGGCGGCACTCCGAGCTGCTCATGCCGATGATCGCGAAGGTCATGGCCGACGCCGGCGCCTCCCGCGCGGACCTGGGCGCGGTCGCGGTCGGCGTGGGCCCCGGGCCGTATACCGGGCTGCGGGTGGGCGTGGTGACGGCACGGGTCCTCGGATCCGTCCTGGGCGTGCCGGTGCACGGCCTGTGCTCGCTGGACATCATCGCCGCCTCAGCCGTGGCCGCGCGCCCCGGCCGGGCGTTCCTGGTGGCCACCGACGCCCGGCGCAAGGAGGTCTACTGGGCCCAGTACGACCAGGTGGGCCGCCGCGTGGCCGGTCCTAGCGTAGGCTCGGCCAGCTCGATCCCGCACGCCGCGGATCTTCCGGTGGCCGGGACCGGCGGGCTGCTGTACCCGGAGGCGTTCGGCGAGGTGATCGGGCCCGCATATCCCGACGCGGGTACCCTGTGCCAGCTCGTCGCGGCTTCGCTGGCCGGCCCCGGCTCTGCTGGCTCCGGCTCCGGCTCTGCTGGCTCCGGCTCCGGCTCTGCTGGCTCCGGGCCCCTGCCGCCGCTGCTCCCGGCCGAGCCGCTGTACCTGCGCCGCCCTGACGCCCGGGAGCCCGGGCCGCCCAAGCGGGTCACGCCCGGCCGGCCCGGGGGGCCGCCGGCCCCCCTAGATCCCCGCACCGGGCCATGACCGCCCAGACCGAGGGCAAGCGACTGCGGGAGATGGCCCAGGCTGACATGCCTGCCATCATGACGCTGGAGCAGGAGCTCTTCCCGGAGGACGCCTGGACCCCGCAGATGTTCGCGGCGGAGCTCGGGCAGCCGGCCTCGCACCGCCTCTACCTGGTGGCCGAGGAGGGCGACGCGCTGATCGGGTACGCCGGGATGATGTTCACCGGCGGTCCGCAGGCCGACGTGGTGACCATGGCCGTGGACCCGGCTTGCTGGGGCCGGGGGACCGGCACGGCATTGCTGTCCGCGCTCGTCGCGGAGGCGGCCCGCCGCGGGTGCACGGAGGTCCTGCTCGAGGTGCGGGAGGACAACCCGCGGGCGCGCCAGCTGTACCTGCGGCACGGCTTCGCCGAGATCGGGATCCGGCGCGGGTACTACCAGCCGTCCGGCGTCGACGCCGTGGTCATGCGGAAGGTGCTGCCCTGATGACGCAAACCCTGGTACCCGGCCCTCTAGTGCTGGGCATCGAGACGTCCTGCGACGAGACCGGCGTGGGGCTGGTGCGCGGGCATGAGCTGCTGGCCGACTCGGTAGCGTCCAGCGTGGCGGAGCACGCGCGGTTCGGCGGCGTGGTGCCCGAGGTGGCCAGCCGGGCCCACCTGGAGGCGATGATCCCGACCTTTGACCGCGCGCTGGCCACCGCCGGGATCCGGGCGAGCCAGATCGACGCCCTGGCCGTCACGGCCGGACCGGGGCTGGCCGGCGCGCTGATGGTCGGGGTGGCCGCGGCCAAGGCCTACGCCTACGCGCTCGGCAAACCGCTGTACGGAGTCAACCACCTGGCCGCGCACATCGCCGTTGACCAGGTAGAGCATGGCACGCTGCCGGTCCCGGCGGTGGCCTTGCTCGTCTCCGGCGGCCATTCCTCGCTGCTGCTGGTCCCCGATGTGGCCCGGGAGGTGATCCCGCTCGGCGCCACCATCGACGACGCGGCCGGCGAGGCGTACGACAAGGTGGCGCGGGTGCTGGGCCTGCCGTTCCCCGGCGGCCCGCCGATCGACAAGGCGGCCCGGGACGGCGATGCCGCCGCGATCGCGTTCCCGCGCGGGAAGTCCCGCGACGGCACGCTCGACTTCTCGTTCGCGGGCCTGAAGACCGCCGTGGCGCGCTGGGTAGAGGCGCGGCAGGCCGCCGGGGAACCGGTGCCCGTCGCCGACGTCGCGGCCTCCTTCCAGGAGGCGGTCGCCGACGTGCTCACCCGCAAGGCCGTGCAAGCCTGCCGCCAGCATGGCGTCCAGGACCTGATCATCGGCGGCGGCGTGGCGGCTAACTCCCGGCTGCGCTCGCTCGCCGCGCAGCGCTGCGAGCAGGCCGGCATCAGGCTGCGGGTGCCCCGGCCCGGGCTGTGCACCGACAACGGCGCCATGGTCGCCGCGCTCGGCGCGGAACTGGTCTCCCAGGGCGTTGCGCCGTCCCCGCCCGACCTGCCCGCCGACTCCTCTCTGCCCGTCACCGAAGTCGTCGTCCGCTGACCGGCGGCCCGCGACTCCCCCCCAGGCCCCACCCTGCCCCTAGGCCCCGCCCTGCCCTCAGGCCCCACCCAGACCACCAATGGCGGCCAACCCGCGAATCATCGTGGTAGATCCGGGCTACATGGTAGAACCGGTGGACTACAGTCCTCCCGAATTACCGCGCAGCCTTGATCTACCAAGATCTTTTACGGGCGGCCGCCCGGTAAGCTCCAGGAGCCTCACCAGCGATAGGTCCCGCGAGCCCGCGAGCCAGCGATAGGTCCCGCGACCCCCTCACCAGCGGCCATAGTGGATGACCTCGGTGGCGGGACGGCGGCGGGCCCGCAGGTCACGCGGCGCCGCCTCCGCGTCGTGGCCGATGGCGATGGCCCCGATCGGCTCGTGGTCGTCCGGCACGCCGAACGCCTCGCGGAACGGCTGCACGGCCTCGAGCATGATGCCGAAATACAGCGCGCCGAGGCCTTCGTCCACCACGGTGAGCAGGATCGGCAGCGCGGCCATGCCGGTGTCGATGTGCCAGAACGGCACCGGCCGGAGCCGCTGCGGACCGCGTTGCGCAGGATCCGGTCCAGGCTCTCCGCCGGCACAGGCTCGCCGGTGAACCGGCGCACCATGTGCCGACGGCGGACGACCTCGGCGAACTCCACCCCAGGCTAGGCCTGGGCTAGGCCGGGGCTAGGCCTCCGTGCTCTTCCGGCCCCGGCGCCGCCAGATGAGCGTGCCGACCACCGCGACGCCCGCCGCGGCGATGATCGGGAGGGCGCGCTTGAGAACGGCCGGGCCGACCAGCTTGATCAGGTTGAGCGAGTCCTCCTGCTCGGGCTCGGCCGCGGCGACGGGCACCGTGGTCACGGTCGGCGTGGCGGCGCCGTTCCCGGTGCCCGCGACCGGGGCCGATGTTCCGGCGGCCGGGCTGGCGGCGCCGGCCTGCTCTCCGGTGAGCAGCTTGGCCAGGTTGACGGCGAACTGATCCACCAGCTTGCCGCCGACTTCCACCATCACGCCCCGGCCGAACTGGGCCGGCCGCCCGGTCACGTTCATCGCGGTGTGGATGTTGACCAGGGTCCCGGCCGGGTCCGGGACCAGGGTGGCCACGACGTCAGCCGAGGCGGTGCCGGCGCCGCGGGTTTCCTTGCCGGAGGCCTCCAGCGCCAAGGTGCGGGTGTCCGGGTTACGCTCGGTGAACTTCGCAGTGCCGCGGTAGGTCAGCGAAACCGGGCCAACCTTGATCTTCATGCGCCCGTTGACCACGTCACCGTCGACCTCGTCAACGGAGGCGCCCGGCATGCAGGGGGCGATCGTCTGCACATCGAGCAGGACATCCCAGGCCTGCTCGGGCGGTACGGGCACGGTGAAGGAATGGTCGAACTCGATAGCCATAGGTAACGTCACTTCTTTCTCAGTCGGATCACAGAATTATGCCCGGTATCGGCCCTCCCCGGCAAAGTGCCCTGTTGCGTAGCCGACCCGGCCTCTCACCTGCCCGGGCCGGCCACGCAGCAAACGTGCAGTACAGCGGTCTCCCGGGAGCTCAGCCGACCCCGGCGGCATCCCGCGGGAGTCAGCTGACCCCGGCCGCCGCGGCCAGCGCCCGGCCGGTGAGCACCCGGGCCAGGTGGCGCCGGTAGTCGGCGCCGGCGCGGAGGTCGTCCGTGGGGGATGATTCCTCGTCCGCGTGCGCCGCGGCGGCGGCCAGTCCCGCCGCCGACGCGACCGCGCCCGCCGCCGCCGTCTCGGCGGCGCGGGCCCGCACCGGGACCGCGGCCATGTTGGTCAGCCCGACCCTGGCCTCGGCCACGTGGCCGTTCTCCCGCCGGGCCAGGGCGGCCACGCCGACGATGGCCCAGGACTGCGCGGTCAGCTGGAACTTCTCGTAACGGAAGCCCCAGCCGGGCCCGAGCTTTCGCACCCGGACAGCGGTCACCACCTCGCCCGGCCGCAGCGCGGTGGTGAGGTAGTCGACGAAGAACTCGGCCGGGGAGATCTCGCGCTGCCCGCCGGGGCCGGTGACGACCAGCGTGCCGTCCAGCGCGGTGATCACCGCGGGCAGGTCGGCGGCCGGGTCGGCGTGCGCGAGCGAGCCGCCGATCGTGGCCCGGTGCCGGACCGCCGGATCGGCCACGGTCGCGGCCGCCGCGGCGATCAGCCCGCAGTGCTCGCGGACGAGGGGATCCCTGGTCAGCGCGTAGATGGTGGTCAGTGCCCCGATCTCCAGCGTGTCGCCGGCGTCCCGGACGCCGATCAGCTCATCCAGGCCGCCGATGTCGACCAGCAGGGAAGGGTAGACCAGCCGCAGCCGCAGCAGCGGCAGCAGGCTCTGCCCGCCCGCGATCACCTTGGCGTCCTCGCCGCCGTCGGCCAGCGCCGCCGTCGCCCCGGCCAGTGACGAGGGCCGTGTGTAGTCGAACTGCGCCGGGATCATCGCGCGCCTCCCCGGGCCTCGTTGATGGCCCGCCAGACCCGCTGCGGCGTGCACGGCATCTCCACGTCCGTGACGCCGAGCGGCCGCAGCGCGTCGATCACCGCGTCGACCACCGCAGGCGTCGAGGCGATGGTGCCCGCCTCGCCGACGCCCTTGACCCCGAGCGGGTTGCTCGTGGCCGGGGTCTGCGTCCGGTCGGTCACGAACGTGGGCAGGTCCAGGGCGGACGGCAGCAGGTAGTCAGCCATCGTGGTCGTCAGCAGGTTGCCGTCCGCGTCGTAGGCGGCCTCCTCGTACAGCGCCTGCGCGATGCCCTGGGCGATGCCGCCGTGTACCTGGCCCTCGACGATGACCGGGTTCACGACCACGCCCACGTCGTCCACTGCCACGTAGGAGCGGATCTTCACCTGCCCGGTCTCGGTGTCCACCTCGACCGCGCACAGGTGCGTGCCGTGCGGGTAGGAGAAGTTGTCCGGATCGTAGGTGGCCTCGGAGTCCAGCGACGGCTCCACGCCGTCCGGCAGGTTGTGGGCCGCGAACGTGGCCAGCGCGATCTCGGCGATCGTCCGCCCCTGTTCCGGGTCGCCGCGGACCGACCACCGTCCCGGCGTCCACTCCAGGTCGTCGGCCGAGACCTCGAGCAGCCCGGCCGCGATGACCTTGGCCTTCTCGATCACCTTCTCGCACGCGCCGACCACGGCTATTCCGCCGACCACCAGCGAGCGCGACCCGTAGGTGTCCATGCCCTTCGGCGCCACCCGCGTGTCGCCGTGCAGCACCCGGATGTCGTCGAACGGAACGCCCAGCTGGTCGGCCACGATCTGGCTCCACGCGGTCTCGTGGCCCTGGCCGTGCGCGCTGGTCCCGGTGACCACCTCGACCTTGCCGGTAGGCAGCATCCGGATCGCGGCGTGCTCCCACCCGCCCGCGCCGTAGGACAGCGCGCCGAGGACCCGGGAGGGCGCCAGGCCGCACATCTCGGTGAAGGTCGAGATGCCGATGCCCAGCTGAACGGGACCACCGGAGGCGCGCCGCTCGGCCTGCTCCTTGCGCAGGTCGTCGTAGCCGAACAGCTCGACCGCCTTGGCCGTGGCCGCTTCGTAGTTGCCGCTGTCGTAGGTGAGCCCGGCGATCGTGGTGTAGGGGAATTCCGAATGCTGGATCCAGTTCCGCTTCCGCAGCTCCAGCGGGTCCATGCCGAGCTCGGCGGCCAGGTCGTCCATCGCGTGCTCGATCGCGTAGGTGGCCTCCGGCCGCCCCGCGCCCCGGTAGGCGTCGGTGGGGACCTTGGTGGTGAACACTCCGGTGCACTTGAACGAGTAGGCGTCCATCTTGTAGATGGCGTTGTACATGAACGCGCCGAGCAGGGGGATGCCGGGCGTGACCAGCATCAGGTAGGCACCCATGTCGGCCAGCAGGTCTACCGACAGGCCGCGGATCCGGCCGTCGGCATCGGCCGCCACCTTGATCCGCTGCAGCTGGTCACGGCCGTGGTGCCCGGCCAGGTTTCCCTCGCTGCGCGACTCGCACCACTTCACCGGCCTGCCGACCTTGCGCGCGATCAGCACGGCCAGGAACTCCTCCGCCGTGACCTGCAGCTTGGACCCGAAGCCGCCGCCCACGTCCGGCGCCACCACCCGCAGGTTCTGCTCCGGGATGCCGAGCACGGCGGCCAGCAGGAACCGCAGCACGTGCGGGACCTGCGTGGATGTCCACAAGGTGAACTCTTCGCCCACCGGCTCGCAGACCACCGCGCGGGGCTCCATCGGGCTCGGGATCAGCCGCTGCTGCCGGTAGGTCCGCTCCATCACCACCGGCGCGTCGCGGAACGCCGCGTCCAGGTCGCCGTTGGCGAAGACCCACTCATACGACTTGTTGCCCGCCTCGTGCACCTTCGGCGAGCCCTCGGCCAGGGCCGCCTGCATGTCCAGCACCGGCGGCAGCGGTTCGTAGTCGACGTCGATGAGCTGGAACGCGTCCGCCGCCGTGTACCGGTCACGCGCCACCACGCAGGCCACGATCTCGCCCACGTAGCGGACCTCGTCGACGGCCATCGGGGGGTGCGCCGGGATGACGATGTCCGGGGTCACCGGCCAGGCGCAGGGCAGGCTGCCCTGTTCGGCGGCGAAGTCGGCGCCGGAGTACGCCGCGATAACGCCGGGCGCCTGCCGGGCGGCGCTGAGGTCCACCCGGGTGATCCGGGCGTGCGCCATCGGGCTGCGCACGAACGCGATGTGCATCAGCCCCGGCAGCTGGATGTTGTCGGTCCAGGTGGTCTGCCCGGTCACCAGCCGCGCGTCCTCCTTGCGCGCCCGCGCCTTGCCGATCTCGGTGGTCATGGTGCTGGTCATGCCGGCACCTCCGACGCCGCGCGCATGACCGCGCGGACGATGTTCTGGTAACCGGTGCAGCGGCACAGGTTGCCCTCCAGGCCCTCCCGGACCTCCTGCTCCGTCGGGTGCGGGTTGTCGCGCAGCAGGTCGGCCGCGGCCAGGATCATCCCGGGGGTGCAGTACCCACACTGCAACGCGTGTTCTTCGTGAAACGCCTGCTGCAGCGGATGCCACTGTCCATTCGCGAGCCCCTGGATGGTGGTGATCTCCGCGCCGTCAGCCTGTACCGCGAGCACCGAGCAGCTCTTCGCCGACAGCCCGTTCAGCAGCACTGTACAAGCGCCGCAGTTGGAGGTGTCGCAGCCGACGGGCGTACCGGTCCGCCCCGCCACTTCGCGCAGATAATGAACGAGCAGCATACGGGGCTCGATGTCATCGTCGTACCGCACGTCGTCAATGGTCATGCTGACCTTGGTCATCCGGCCTCCTTGCCGATTACCTGGGCAGATACGCCTGATGCCAAACCTAGGACCCCAAAGGCGCACAGCACCAGCCCCACCGCGCCCAAGCCGTCCCGCCGCTGCCGGTCCCGTCTCGTCTTGCCGAACGGCCGGTGCCTCGTGCCCCGCCCGAACCGCACCCGCCATCAGTGTTGGAGCAGTGAGACTACACGCTTGCCCGCCCGCCGCTCCTCAGCCCGGGCATCCGCAAATAATCTCCCGCCACCCGCACCCGCCACCGCACCCGCCACCCGCACCCGCCACCCGCGCGCCCCGTCCCGGGCCGGGACGGGCCAATGAGAGTGGCGCTGTGCCGGCTCTTATGGGAACAGAGCAGCAACCATTGGTTCGCGACCCGAACTGGTACAGGACGGCACCGGTGCCGGCGCGCGCGGGTCAGGCGGTGTCCAGCACCCGGAACGATTCGGCTAGCCGGCCCTCGGGCAGGCCGCCCCGGCGGGCGGCCAGGGCCAGCTGGGCCCGGATCCGCTCCGCCAGGTCGCCGCGGTGCCCGACCTGGCTCGCATGCGCGTGCAGCGCGGCGATCTTCTGCGGGAACGTGTCGGTGACGTCCACGTAGTGATCGGGCTCCGGGCCGCCCGCGATCCAGACCTCGCGGACCGTCCACGGGTCCAGGGCCTCGCGGTCGCGCAGTTCGGGAAACGCGAACGGGTTGCGTGCGTCGGGGTAGACCGCGTCCAGGGCCGCGGATCCGACCGCGCGGTGATCAGGGTGGCTGACCCCGGCCCGGGCGTAGTTCCGCTCCGGACTGGGGCACAGGACGCGGTCCGGGCGGAACTGCCTGATCACCCGGGCCAGGTCCAGGCGCAGGGCCAGGGTGGCTTCCACTCGCCCGTCCGGATAGCCGAGGAACCTGACGTCATGCACGCCCACGCACTTCGCCGCGGCCAGTTGCTCGGCCTGGCGCAGGGCTGACATTTCCGCACGGGGAAAGGTCTCGTCAAAGCCCCCGGCGTCACCGCTGGTCACCACGCAATAAGTCACGCCTATCCCGGCGCCTGTCCACCGCGCTACGGTGCCCGCGGCGGCGAAATCAACGTCATCGGGATGTGCCGTGATGGCGAGGACCCGGGTGATCTCGCCGTCATCCAGCACGTCCGCTATTCTAGCGGCGACCGGCTGGTAACCGACAGGCATCGGCTCCGGGACCGCCCGGTGGCGTACCGAATGGATCAGGCCGATGAGCGGGGAACGGGACAGCGAGGCGGACTTCGCGGTGGTCGGTGCCGGGCTGGCCGGGCTGCGCACCGCGGCCAGCCTCATCGCTTCCGGCGCGACCGTGACCGTATTCGAAGCGCGGGCACGCGTGGGCGGGCGGGTGCTGTCCGCTCCGGGTGCCGGGGGCGGTGCAGATGGTGCGGCCGGGCCGCGGCCGCTGGTGCTCGACCTGGGCGCGCAATGGGTCGGGCCCGGCCAGACCGAGATGCTCCGGCACATCAGGGAGCTGGGCCTGCACGTCGTGCCGACCGCCGTACCGGGCCGCGCGCTCTGGGGCCTCGGCGGCCGCCTGGAGCAGGGTGGTGCGGCGCTTCCTCCGGTCCCGCCCATGGTCCTGGCCGAACTGCTCGCCAGCGGCGTGCTCGTGGCCCTGATGTCCCGGAGCGTCCCCCCCGAAGCCCCGTGGCGGGCCTGGCGAGCCAGGCGGTGGGACCATCTCACGGCGGGGGACTGGATACGCCGGCACCTGCGCACCGCGGCCGGCCGGGACTTCGCGCGGATGTACATCACGGGGAACGCAGCGATCGAGCCGAGCGAGACGTCCGTGCTCGGCCTGCTCTTCGATCTCCGCACGATCGGGCCGGCCCGCCGCTTGGCCACGGCCGAGGCCTTCCGGCTGCTCGAGGGGACGCACGAGCTGGCCCGGCGCCTGGCGGACCGGATCGGGGACCGGATCCGGCTGGCCGACCCGGTGCGGGCCATCACCCAGGACTCTGGCGGCGTCACGATCGAGTCGGACGGCGGCACGTTGCGCTGCCGCCGGGTGGCAGTGTGCGTGCCGCCGCCGCTGGCCAGCCGGATCGCCTTCACCCCCGCTCTGCCGGACCGGCGGGCCCGGCTGCTGGCCAGCCTCCCGATGGGCGCCTCGGTCAAGTTTCACGCCCTCTACCAGCGCCCGTTCTGGCGAGCGCGCGGGCTGAGCGGTCAGGCCTGGACCGCGACGGGCACCGTCAGCCTCACCTACGACAACTCGCCGCGCGACGGGACCGGGCGTGGCATACTCGTCGGCCTGGCGGTGGCGGACGAGGCCCGCCGCCTGGGCGCGCTGGATCGCGCCGGGCAGGAGCGGGAGATCCTGGCGTCGCTCGAGCGCCTGTTCGGGCCGGACGCCGCCGCGCCCGACGCGCTGGTGATCCAGGACTGGGGGGCCGAGGAGTGGACCGGAGGCTGCTACGCCGCCCATTTCCCGGCGGGCGTCTGGACCAGCTACGGCAGCGCGTTCCGCGCTCCGTGCGGGCGCATCCACTGGGCGGGCACCGAGACGTCGAGCGAATGGCACGGTTACATGGAGGGGGCGCTCCGCTCGGGTAACCGTGCCGCAGAGGAAATATTGCAGGCCGACACGCGAAGGGGGGCCGCCAATGATCAGGAGCCACGGACAACCCTCGGCTGACGCGGGATCACTGGCTGGCGCAGCATCACGGGCTGGCGCGGGATCACCGGCTGGCGCACCGTGAAGAAGCTCGCAGACCTGGTGCGGAACGAGCTCCGGCTGCTGGCCAGGAATCTGGGCGAAGATGTCATCGGCGGGCACCGGCATCCCAGGCCTGGTGACGGGTTCCACCGCGTGATTGATCTGCAGAAAATCGAAGAGGACGGTGCTGAACATTTAAGAGCCCGCCTGAGGCACTGGTCTCCGCCACCGGGTCCTGAGCGGGTCCTGCTGCTCGTCTGCCTCTGGTCGGAAGCCTGGCACCTGCTGGACTACTCCCTGGCCTACCGGACCCTCCAGGTCGCCGAGCGGGCTGCGGCAGGCTTCTGCCGTGACGCCGCAGCAAATCACCAAGCCGGCCAGCCGGCCCAGGACTGGGAAGTTGCCGCCCTGCGGGCGGCAGGCCGGGCCATGAGCCTGGTCACGTGGGATGCGACCCTGTTCAAGCTGATCAACTTGTCGAGCGCCGAAGCGCTCAAGGGGGCTGCGGAGCAGGGCGTCGCGGCCACCGCCGAGATCGAGTCGGTCCTCGCGGCGCTCGGCCCGCCGCCCTTCCAGGGCGAGGACGCCGATCTGCTGGCGGACAAGCTCGGCGAGATCGAGGCCACCGCGCGCCAGAACAAGGTCTTCTACGCGGCCCTGGCCCGTGCCGCCGGGGCCCTGATCGAATTCGAGCGCTGGCTGGAAGGAGCGCCGCGGGTGACCGCCGGCCGGCCGGCCGCGGCGGCTGACCGGCCGAACCCCGCCACCGAGCAGGCGCTGGCCAGCATCGACGCCGCTATAAGCGACGTCCGCAGCGCTCAGGCCGCGATCGACGACTGGCTCATCCTGTCGCGCTACCAGCCATGGGAGCGATTGCTCGTCCAGATCCGCGAGCTCGTCGCCCCGAGCGTCCCGAGCGTCCCGAGCGCCCCGTGCGCCGTCAGCCGTGTTTTCGTGCCGAATCGGGCCTCGGTCCGCTACATCTACCCGTTTGCGGTCGAAGCAGGCGACGATGTCGGGGACCTGCTCGACGAGGGGAATTCCGGCCATTTCGATCAGCTGAAGGCGGACCTCGACCGCCAGTTCAGGGCCATCGGCGTCACCGTCGGCGAGCTGAGGGCCCTGGAGCCGACCGAGTTCTTTACCCAGGGCAGCGGGCTTTACGGCGGAGTACGGGTGGACCTGCCGGATCTCGAGCTCAGGGAACCGGGCCCCGGTGGCGGCGGGCGGCAGCTTCTCACCGCATGGCTCAACCTGAGCGCCATGGGCAACCATTGCCTGTGCATCGAGCCCAAGGAGGGTCTCGTCGAGCCCCTCCCGCACGTGCTGTACCGGACACTGCGGGCGGGCACGCCCTTTGCGGTCGGAGCCACCGTCGCTCTCGCGGGGCCGCCCGGGCCGACCGTGGCCGCCTGGGACAACCTGCACTTCTACAGCCGGGACGTCATCACGGCCGCCGCCCGGGCCGACTTCTGGCACATAGCTGCAGATCTCGACGTCACGCAGCGGTTCATCCGCGGGAACCTGCACGAGATCGTCGTCATCCGTACTGAGGATCCGCTGGGCACGCGCCCGCCCGAGATTGCCCGTGCCCTGGACCGCGCCGTGGGCGGCAGGATCCTGGCCAGATCGATCCAGCGGGCCGCGGCGACGCTCGAGGAATGGGTCCGTTACCCGCCGGTACCCCGGACCGTGACCGCAGGGCAGGCCGGGCCGGCCATTCACGGCATCCCCGAGATGGGCCTGGCCGGTGACTGGTGCACCCATACCGGTGAGACGACCGTCTTCGGTATCGTCTCCGCTCCGTCCTGGCACAGCGATGTGTACGTCGAGGGCGCTCAGTTCGCGAATTCGTGGCCGCCGCGGCTGCAGCTGTGGAGCAGGCGCCTGCGAAGCATCATCCAGTCCCAGGAAGCGGACCGCGATCACCCCGAAGGAGCCGAGCAACTCCGGCAGGTCGAGCGGCGGGTCCGCCTGCACCTGGCGCAGATCAGCACGGAAGAACTCACCGCCACCCTGGCTCACCGGCGTTTTCTCGATCAGCTGCTGGGGATGGCGGGGCTGGGCGGACTCCAGGCCGACCTCGAGGCCGAGCTCGAAGCGGCCGAGAGGCTCACGGACTGGTTCAACCAGAAGGCGTCCCAGGCCAGTGAGGAGAGGCGCCGTTCGTATGAGGAATCGCGCCGGAAGGATGAGGACAAGCGCCAGCAAGCCGACGCCAGGCGCCAGGTGCTGCTGGGCTGGATCGCGCTGTTCGGCCTGTTCGAGCTGGCGGGGTTCCTGGGGCTGGCCAACTCGACCGGTTTTCACCTGGGCTTCATTTCCTTCACGCAGTCGAAGGCGTCGTGGGAAGACTGGGTGATAGTGGCCTTGTTGGTGATCGCCCTGCTGTTCGGCCTCTACTACTACAACAATCGCGTGGAGCGCCTGGTGCGACAGGTCCTCACGCGCGGGCGGAAGGTCATCGATGAGCACTCAGATACGGAACCTGCGGACCAGCACAGACACGAGCCTCATCGAGGCCGTTTACCGGGACATTCTTGAACCGTCATTCGAACCGAACGAACTCGACCCGCTGGACGTCGTCCTCGACGGGCTGACCGAGGGCGGCAGCTACGAATGCTGGGGGCTGTGCGCGCTGGACGGTGACACGCCGGCCGGCTGCGTCCTGGGCTATCCCTACCCGGAATCCGGTGTCCTCCTGATCGGCTATATCGCGGTCAGGGCCGACCTGCGCAGCCGCGGTGTCGGCGGGATGCTGCTCGAGGCGGCACGTCGGGAGTGGTACGGCCAGGCCGGGCTCACGCTCGTGCTGGCCGAGATTGACGATCCGCGCTACCACCCGGCGTCGGGCGGCATCGACCCGGACCGGCGCATTACCTTCTATGCGCGGCACCAGACCCAGCTGGTGGTCGGACCGTACTTCCAGCCGCGGCTCGACGGGGAGGGCAAGCAGCGGGTGTACGACATGTTCCTGGCCGTCCTGAACGGCGCCGGCCAGACCTCGCTGCCGGGGCCGACGATCGCGGCCTTCCTCAGGGAGTACTTCGCCGCTTCGGGGGAGGGTGATGACTGGCCGCTGGCCGCCGACCCGGCGGGACAATGGCTCCTGCACTGGTACGGCACGCGCGAGACGGTCGGCTTGCTGCCCATCGACAACTACCCGAAGGCCGAGATCCCGCGGGTCCCGGGCCGCTGAGGCGCGACGGCCCTCAGATCTCGCCGAGGATGCGGCTGAGCAGTTCGGTGGTGCTGCCCGCGGGATCGGCCTGCAGGCACAGCTGCTCCATGACCTCCAGGTAGCTGTCCACCTCGGACGGCTTGTCCAGATACAGCGCACTGGTCAGCTGCTCGATGTACACGACGTCGTTCAGGTCCGGCTCGGCGAACCGCAGGATGGTGAACGGCCCGCCCATGGCCGAATGCGGCCCCGCCGTGAACGGCAGGATCTGCAAGGTAACCGCGGGGTGCTCGGCCATCGTCATCAGCTGCTCGAGCTGGCGGCGCGCGACCTCCCGGCTGCCGACCGGGCGGCGCAGCGCGCCCTCGTCGACGACGGCCCACAGCTGCGGCGGGCTCGGGCTGCGCAGGACCTCCTGGCGGCTGACCCTCAGCTCGGCCCGGCGGTCCACCTCGTCTTCGCTGACCGCTGAGCCGAGGCGGATCAGCGCACGCGCGTATTCCTCCGTCTGCAGCAGGCCCGGGACGAACTGGACCTCATAGGTACGGATCACCGACGCCGCGGCCTCAAGCCCCACGTAGGGTTCCACCCAGGTGGGCAGGACATCGGAGTAGGCGTGCCACCAGCCGGGCGTGTTGGCTTCCCGGGTCAGGTTGAGCAGCGCACCGCGCTGCTCCGGGTCGGTCACGCCGTAGAGCGTCAGCAGGTCGCTCACGTCACGCAGCTTGAAGCCGACCCGCCCGTGCTCCATCCGGCTGATCTTGGAGTGGGACCCGCGGATGGCGTCGGCGGCCCGTTCCGCGCTGATCTTGCGCGACTCCCGCAGCCGGTGCAGCTGGGCGCCGAGCACCAGGCGCTTGACCGTCGGCCCGCCCGCGCGCGTGCCGAAGACACTGGGCGGGATATCCCAGGCCGCGTCTTCGGAAGAGACCATCTGCACTCCTCGCGTCATTTCAGTCATGGCCGACGGAGTGTGGACCAGTCTCGCATGTGACCTCATGCCTGCGGAAGGGGCTTGTGTGACAATTCGACATAAGCCTGATTTCTCTCCGTGTTCCCGCAGGTCATGAGAGACGCATCGGCCAGCGCCTCGCCGACATACTGCCGCAGGCCTGCCGGCCACTCTGCTGCTGGCGGGTTGCCTAATCCGCCTCGCGCAGGATGTGGTCGAATTCGCCATCCTTGGCGCCCGCCAGGAATGCGGTGATTTCCGCCTGAGTGTAGACCAGCGCGGGGCCTGCTGGGAAACGCGAGTTCCGCATGGCGATCTCGCCGCTCGGCAGCGGGGCCAGCTCCACGCAGGCGCCGTTGGGGTTGCTGTGCTGGCTCTTCAGCCAGCGGGCATCCGCCAGGTCGCCTGCGGGCATGCCGTTGTAGGTCGTGACCATCTGTATCCCCTTCCGGCAGCGTTAACAGGCCGGTACCTCGCCGGCTTCCACCCGTTGTGATCTACAGTTGGCGAGTGGCGGGCGAGCGCCGAAGCCGTTTCAGCTGCCTGATGAACCCCGTGTGACTGTTAGGAGACCTGTGCACAGAGCAAATGAACGTGCATCTGGCCTTGCATTTGCACAATATATCAGGCAGCATGTCTTCGAGGCACGCAGTTAACACAGGTGATGGGCAAGGCGTTCTGCCCTATGACAAGCAGGAAGCTGTTGCGTTGGCGCATCTCAGTGTCGCGACCGGTAGCGGGGATGACGACGAGGAAATAGGTTCCGCCTCTTGGCCGCCGGTATCCGACGGGATGCCGCGGCTGCTGCCGGTCCCGTCCGCGTGGTGGGAGACCCCCGCGGTCACGACCCGGGCGCTCAGCGCCCGGCCGGAGGAGGCCAGGACCGCCCGGCATTTCGTCCGGGAGCTCCTGACCTGCTGGGGCCTGGAGGCGCTGGCCGACGACGCGGAAGTGATCGTCGACGAACTCGTCGTGAACGCCGTCCTGCACGGGACCAGGGCCGGGCTGCCGTACGGCAACGCAGGCGCCTCGGTGCTGCGGCTGTGCATGCTCAGGCGGGCGGGCGAGGTCATGCTGGCCGTCGTCGATCCCGGGAACGAGACACCGATGCCCCGGCGGCCCGACTGGGGCGGGGAGAGCGGCCGCGGCCTGCAGATCGTCGGCGCGCTCAGCCACGTCTGGGGCTGGAGCCCCATCGCCGGCCACGGCAAGGCGGTCTGGGCCGTGCTACGCGATCCCTGATAGGGGCTCCTCCGACGCGGTCATCAGCACGTGTTCGACCAGCGTGATCAGCACTTCCTTGGCCGACTCCTTGCTGCGCGCGTCGCACTGGATGATGGGCAGGCCGGGCTCGAGGTCCAGGGCCAGCCTGACATCCTCCGGGTCGTACACACGGGCACCATCGAAGCAGTTCAGGGCCACGATGAACGGTATCTGCCTGCGCTCGAAGTAGTCGATGGCCGGAAAGCTGTCGGCCAGCCGCCGCGTGTCGGCCAGCACCACGGCGCCGAGCGCGCCGATGGCCAGCTCGTCCCACATGAACCAGAACCGCTGCTGGCCCGGCGTGCCGAACAGGTAGAGCACCAGATCGCTGCGCAGGCTGATCCGGCCGAAGTCCATCGCCACCGTCGTGGTGGTCTTGCCCGCCACGCCGGCCGTGCTGTCCGTGCGGAGGCTGCCCTCGGTCAGCGGCTCCTCGGTCCGCAGCGGCCTGATCTCGCTCACCGCGCCGACGAGCGTGGTCTTGCCCACGCCGAAGCCGCCGGCCAGCAGGATCTTGATCGCGCGGTACTGGCGGCTGCCGCCGGCGGGATCATAGACCCCGGAGTCCATGGAGCACCTCCCTCAGCGTGTGCTTGTCGACCCGCTCAGCCAGCACCACCGGGGTGCTGATCACGACCAGGCCGAATTCCCGCAGGTCGGCCAGAATGACCCGGACTACCCCCAGCGGGAGGTCGAGGTCCGAGGCGATGTCCGCCACCGTGGTCGGCGTCCGGGCCAGCTGGAGGACGCTGACGTGCTCCGGCGCCAGGGCGGCTAGGTCACCGGAGACGTAGCTGGTGGCCAGCACGGTGGCGACCAGATCGAACGACTCGCCGGCGTGCCTCGTCCGGCCCTGGGTCAGGGCGTAAGGCCGGACCACCGGCCCGGCCTCAGCGTCCAGCCACACTTCATCGTCAGACGGCATGGCGCCTCTTAGGCCAAGCCGGGCAGCGCGGCGGTACGCGCGTTGACCCGGATGTGCTCGCCGGAGCGTTTGACCAGGAGGGCCATCTCGTAGGCGACCAGGCCGAGGTCGGCGCCCGGCCCGGTGATAACCGCCAGGCACGTTCCGTGCCCGGCCGCGCTGACCAGCAGGAAACCCGACTCCATCTCGATGATGACCTGCCGGGGCGTGCCGCCGCCGAAGCGCCGCCCGGCCCCCCGGGCCAGCGACTGGAACCCGGCCGCCAGCGCGGCCAGGTGCTCCGCATCGTCGCGTTCGAGCGTGTCCGACGCACCCAGCGTGATCCCGTCCTGCGACAGGATGACGGCCTTGGTCAGGTGCGCGACCCGCCGCACCAGATCATCCAGCAGCCAGTCGAGGTGGCCGGGCCTGCCCGGCGTGCCGACCTCAGGTTCCATCGGATCCTCCCGGCGGCTCGTGCGCGGCTTGCCTTCGCTCACTGGTGGCACCCTCCGGCGCCCCGGGACCGGCCTGCGGCCCCTGCCCGGCCTGCGGCCCCTGCCCGGCCTGCGGCCCCTGCCCGGCCGGCCCGGCCAGGGGGTCGCCCGGGGCCGGGGTGCTCATCGGCTGCGACCGGCCCTCCTGCCAGCCGCGCTGAAGCGCCGCCATGGTCTTGCGGAGTTCCTCCGGCGTCGGCCCGCTCGCCTCGAAGCCGCCCCCGGCCGCCGAGGTGCGGCCCGGCGGGTTGTCGCGCAGCTGGGGAGCCAGGCTGGCCTGCCTGACCCGCCGCGGCAGGCCGTTCGCCTCGTCGTCCGTCCCCGCCGCGGGCGACTGCGATCCGGTCTGGCCGGGCAGCTCCCAAGGCGGCACGGATGCGGTCCCAGTCCGGGGTGCGGCCACCGGCGGCATCCGGGCCGGCGGGCCCGAAGGGCCGACCGGGGGGGCGCCCCATCCGGGGAACGGCGCCGGCTGATGCGGATAGGACCCGGTGCCCGCACCGGGGTACGGCGGGGAGCCCTGGTACGTCGGGGCGTTGACGTACGACGCGGCCGGCGCCCCCGCCTCCGTAGCGGCCGCGGGGGCCCGGGGACCGGCAGCATCCGGTGCGGGCCCGCCGTCCTGCGGAGCCGGCCGGTCCGCGGCCTCCGGTCCGCGCCGCATCGGCGTGAACACGTCGAAGCCCGCCGCGCCGGCGCCGTTCGCGGGCCCGGCGCCGGGCTCGTCAGTCCTGTCGAGCCTGTCGGACCCGCGGTCTTCCCGGTCTCCTGGCGCCGACCCGGAGGCCGCCGGGACGTCGGCGTCCGCCCGCCGCAACGGTCCGGAGATGTGGATTCCGGGAGCCTCCGGGGGCCGTGCCCCGGTCAGTTCCGACAGGCCGCGGATGCCGCCGGACCTGACCGGCCGCGGGCCCGCCTGTCCCGGGACCAGCTGATTCCCGTTGACGGCGGGCCGCGAATCCCGGCCGGTGCCGATGGCGGCGGGTTGCTCGCCTGGCAGCCCAGCCCGGAACGCCTCCTCGGTGACCACCAGGTGAGCCGGGATGAGCACGATGGCGGACGTGCCCCCGTATGGTGAGGCCTTCAGCGTGACCCGGATGCCGTGCCGGTTGGCCAGCTGGCTGACCACGAACAGGCCGAGCTGCTCGCTGTCGGACGGGTTGAACTCCGGCGGGCTGGCCAGCCGCTCGTTGAGCTCGGCCAGGCGCTGCGGGCTCATCCCCAGCCCGCGGTCCTCAACCTCGATCGCGAACCCGTTGGCTACCGAGTCCCCGGACACCCGCACCGAGGTGTACGGCGGCGACAAGGTGGTGGCGTTCTCGACGAGCTCGGCCAGCAGGTGGATGACGTCGGCCACGGCCGATCCGGCCAGCGCGGCCTGGCTCCGGGTCACGACCGAAACCCGGGCGTAGTCCTCGACCTCGGCGATAGCACCGCGCATCACGTCCACCATCCGGACCGGGCTGCTCCAGGCCCGGCTCGGCGCCGCGCCGGCCAGGATGACCAGCCCCTCCGCGTGGCGGCGCATGCGCGTGGTGAGGTGATCAAGGCGGAACAGGTCGTCCAGGGCCTCGGGGTCGCTGGCCCGCCTTTCCATCTGGTCAAGCAGGATCAGCTGGCGGTGCAGCAGCGACTGGCTGCGGCGGGCCAGGCTGCGGAACACGTCGTTGAGGCCCCGCCGCAGCCTGGCCTCGTCCACCGCGGCCCGGATGGCGGTCTGCCGGACCTGGTCGAAGGCCTGGCCGACCCGGCCGATCTCATCCCGGCCGACCCGACCAGGGCCGACCCGACCGGGACCGGCCGGAGCAGGGCCGGTACGCAGCGGCGGCGCCTCGGCCGCCACGTCCACGTCCTCGCCCCGCCGCAGCCGGGCCACGACGTCTGGCAGCTGCTCCTCGGCCAGCGTCCGGGCCGACCGTTCCAGATCGCGCAGGCCGCGGATGATGCCCCGCCCGATCAGGGTGCTGACCAGGATGGTGATCAGCAGCCCGAGTGCGACGATGCCGCCGGTCACGGCGACCTTGACCCAGGCCGCGTGGCTGGTCTGGTGATCGGCGACCAAGATGGCGTCCGCGACCGCCACGCCGCCGTTGTACTCATCCTGCAGCAGCGTTCCCGTCAGCTGCTTCCATCCGGCCTGGCTCACCGGCAATCCGGTGGCGGGTGTGCCCGCCGCGACGGCCTGCTCGGTGCTGGTGAGATCCTGCTGCATGGCCGCGGAGCCGGCCAGCGCGGCGTTGTAGGTGGCCCGGTTCGCCGGGCTGAGCAGGAAGTTCGCGTTGGCCGCGTCGGCCTGCCTGGCCGCGGCCATGTTGGTGAACGCGAGGCGGTCCGCCGCCGTGATCCGCTTGCCGGCCAGCATCCCGGCGAGCAGCGCATCCTCCTGGGAAAGCTGTTCGCGGGCTTGGATGATGGCGATCAGCCCGGTGGCCTGGCCCAGCTGGCCGCTGCCGGACTCGCTGTTGGCCTCGACCAGGAACAGGTTCTGCTGATCGGCGATCCCCTGGCTGTAAGCGGCAAGCGCGTCCAGCGCGCTCAGCGCCCGGGCCTGGACCCCGGTGCGCAGCAGCGTGAGCTTGCCCAGGTCGCCGTCGACGGCGTTGATCGCCGTGACCTCGGCGGATGTCTCGCTGCTGACGGTGCCGGCGGAGGTCATCGCCGCCTTGAAGGCCGGCTCGTGCGCGTTGGTGCTGGCCACTGCGGCCTGGTAGGCCTGCAGGTTGGCCGCCGTGGGCCGGAACAGGTAGGCCACCGCCGCCGCCCGCTCGGCCTGTACGTAGGTGCCGAACCGGGCGGCCGGGATGCCGGTCGCGTTGATCAGGCTGGGTGCCCGGTCCAGGTTGACCGCGTTGTTAACCAGGGTCCCCGCGATATAGGCGAGCAGCCCGACCAGGGCGATCAGGGGAATCGCCACGAGAAAATAAATCCGGAGCCGGATGGACCGGCCGCGCGATCCCATGCCACTCCCTGGTCGCCAGGCATCGGGAGGCACGCCCCCCCGACGCGCCCGACTTAGGGTCAAGGCGGCCAGATTAGTCCATAAGGGGCATCGGCCGGAGGCCGAAGAGCAATATCCATTCTGATCGTTCCCGTCCGTGACCAGGCGGTTTCGTGTGGCGCGCCGGACGTCCGGGGCCCGCGACGGCTGCTGGTGCGCGCCCGGCGGCGCGCGCCGGGCGGCCTGGCCGCGGTCCCCGCGCGTGTCAGTGCGACCGCCTACCCTAGGGACGTGGCCGCCCTCGCGATAGACGCCCTCCTCGACGGACTCAATCCGCAGCAGCGCGCTGCCGTGGTGCACCAAGGCGGCCCGCTGCTCATCGTCGCGGGCGCGGGGTCGGGCAAGACCCGCGTACTGACCCACCGGATCGCCTACCTGCTCGCCGCGCGGGACGTGGCGCCGCACGAGATCATGGCCATCACCTTCACCAACAAGGCGGCGGGGGAGATGGCGACCCGGGTGGCCGCTCTGGTCGGCCCGCGGGCCCGGTCCATGTGGGTCATGACCTTCCACTCCGCCTGCGTGCGCATCCTGCGCCGGGAGGCGAAGCGGTTCGGTTACCCGTCGTCGTTCTCCATCTACGACCAGGCCGACTCGCAGCGCCTGATGGCCCTGACCTGCCGCGAGCTCGAGCTCGACGCCAAGCAGTTCCCGCCGAAGCAGATGGCCGCCCAGGTGTCGAACCTGAAGAACGAGCTGATCGACCACGAGACGTTCGCCGCGCAGGCCCAGACCGCGCGGGACAAGGCGCTGGCCGAGGCCTACGCCGAGTACCAGCGCCGGCTATTCGACGCGGGCGCGATGGACTTCGACGACCTGATCATGGTCACGGTCAATCTCTTCCAGGCCATCCCCGAGGTGGCGGCGGAGTACCGCCGCCGGTTCCGCCACGTGCTCGTGGACGAGTACCAGGACACCAATCATGCGCAGTACATCCTGGTCAGGGAACTCGTCTCGGGCGGTGCCCCCCTTTTTTCCGGCCGAACGGACCGTGCTGACAGCACCGCGGACCCCGTTTTGCCCTCCGAACTATGCGTGGTCGGCGACGCGGACCAGTCCATCTACGCCTTCCGCGGCGCGACCATCCGCAACATCGTGGAGTTCGAGCAGGACTACCCGGACGCCACCGTCATCCTGCTGGAGCAGAACTACCGCTCCACCCAGAACATCCTGACCGCCGCCAACGCGGTGGTCTCGCAGAATACGGGACGCAAGCCCAAGAACCTGTGGTCTGAGGCGGGCGCGGGCCCGCCGATCGTCGGTTACGTGGCCGACAACGAGCACGATGAGGCCGCGTTCGTGGCCGAGGAGGTGGACCGGCTCGCCGATGCGGGCCTGGCCACGCCGGGCCAGGTAGCGGTGTTTTACCGGACGAACGCGCAGTCCCGCGTGTTCGAGGAGGTGTTCATCCGGGTGGGGCTGCCCTACCGGGTGGTCGGCGGGGTCCGGTTCTACGAGCGCCGCGAGGTGCGCGACCTGCTGGCCTACCTGCGGCTGATCGCCAACCCGGCGGACGAGGTGTCGCTGCGGCGGGTGCTGAACACCCCCAAGCGCGGCATCGGCGACCGGGCCGAGGAGTACGTGGCCGCCTACGCCCAGCGGGAGCGCATCACCTTCGCCCAGGCGCTGGCCCGCCCGGCTGACGTGCCGGGCCTGGCGGCCCGCTCGGCCGCGGCGATCGCGGGCTTCAACGCGCTGATCGGCGGCCTGCGGGAGCTGGCCGAGACCGCTCCCGTCGCGGAAGTCGCCGAGGCCGTGCTCGACCGGACGGGCTACGTCGAGGCTCTGGAGTCCTCCTCAGACCTGCAGGACGCCAGCCGGGTGGAGAACCTGGAGGAGCTGGTGTCGGTCGCCCGCGAGTTCGACGGGTCCCGCGCCGACGGCACCCTGGCCGACTTCCTCGAGCAGGTGTCCCTGGTCGCCGACGCCGACCAGATTCCGGACGGCGAGGAACACGGCGGCCTGGTCACTCTGATGACCCTGCACACGGCCAAGGGCCTGGAGTTCCCCGTGGTGTTCCTCACCGGGCTCGAGGAAGAGGTGTTCCCGCACCAGCGGTCGCTGACCAACGCGAAGGAACTCGAGGAGGAACGCAGGCTGGCCTATGTCGGCATCACCCGGGCCATGCAGCGGCTGTACCTGACCCGGGCCGTGGGCCGGAACTGGTGGGGGCGCCCCGCGTTCCACAAGCAGTCCAGGTTCCTCGCCGAGATCCCGGCGGGCCTGATCGAATGGCGCCGCGACCAGGCGGCGGCGATGTCAGCGGTCACGCCCGCGCAGGAGCGGATGGCACGGATGCCGGGGGCCCGGTCCCCGGGCAACCGCCCGGTGCCGGCGCTGTCCCCGGGAGACATGGTCACGCACGACAAGTTCGGGCTCGGCACCGTGGTGTCGACGGACGGCTACGGCGATCAGGCCGAGGCCAAGATCGACTTCGGCGCTGATTACGGGGTCAAGCACCTGGTGCTGCGTTACGCCCCGCTGGAGAAGCTGTAAGACCCGGGGCTGCTGCGGCGGGGTCCGGCCCGGACCCTGCGGCGGCCCCTGCGGCCAGCCAGGGCCCGGACGCTGATCCCGCCCCCAGGTTCCCGGCGGGCCCATCCCCGGCGGGCCCATCCCCGGCGGGCCCGTTCGCGGGCCCGTTCCCGGCTGGCCCGGTCCCGCGGGACCTTGCGACGGCGGCCCCTGGGGCGGCCCCTGGGGGCGCCGCGCGCCCGGCGATCTGGGATCGCCCCATCCGCCGGGCCCGGCCGGCCCGGTCTGCGTCGGGCGCGCGGTCCTGGCCTCGGCCGGCCAGTCCGCCGCGAGCGGGACCCGCCCGGACCGGCGCCACAGGAACCAGCGCACCGTGGTCAGGGCGATGGCGAGCAGGGTGGCCAGCACCATGACGAAGAACCCGTTGGCGATCCACTGGGCCACGCCGACCGCGAGCTCGGTGTTATTCGCGGACCGGTTGTACATCCCGCCCGCCACCAGCGCGGCGACCAGGTAAGCGAGGGCCGGCACCGGGAAGATCAGCCGCCCGGCCCGCGGCTCGACGGTCAGCGCCGCGACGACGGTGCCGGCCAGCACGAACAGCCCCAACACCAGGCCGGGCTGGCTCCGGGTCGCGATGGTGGCCGCGGCGCCGAGCGCCGCGGTGGCGAGGATGAGGCAGACCGCCAGCCCCCCGCGCATCGCGCCCTGCCCGATCCGGCCCAGCGGCCCGCGGCGACGTCGCCGCCGGCCATCCGCGGCCGGCAGCTGGCGCGTTTCGTCCTCGCCGCGCAACCGGGGAGCAGGCCCGCGCTGGTCGCCCCACCCGGTGCCCGGCCTCGCGCTGGCGCGGGGATCACGCCGGGGCACACCAGGATCGCCTGCCGGCGCCCGCGTGTCGCGGTCGCGCTGCCCGGCTCCGCGATCGCCGCCATATGGCCTGCTAGGGCCGTTATCGCGCCATGGTGGGTAGCTCATAGCCTGCTTTGAATGTTAGTGGTTGCGCGAAGGTAACGGGGCCGTGAGGGTAGGCTTCCTCCGACGGTCGACGATACGCCCTGGACAGCTGAGGCAGAACGCGATGAACAGGACAGGCTCGCCGGCGCCCCTGTGGGGCGCGGCCGGGAAGGCTGGGTATGTCCTGTCCTGCGTCGCGGCGTCGCTCGTGCTGGCCATAAGCGGCTTCTCCTACTTTGTCGTGAAGGACGTCGCCGACATCGGCGGCTCGCACGCGATCGTGAGCGGCCCGTCCATCGGCGCGCAGAACATCCTGCTGATGGGCCTGGAGAGCCGCACCGACTGGAACGGCAACATCCTGCCGCCGGACGTCCTCAAGGCCCTGCACGCATGCAACGCGCAGGAGGTCGCGGCCGGCTGCGGCGGCAACGCCACGAACACGCTGATCCTGATCCATATCCCGGCGGGCGGCGGGAAGGCGGTGGGCTTCTCGATCCCGCGCGACGACTGGGTCACCTACCCGACCGCCTACGACGGTCAGACCCAGGGCAAGGTCGACCAGGCTTACGGCCTGGCCCTGGCGGCCGAGGAAAACCAGCTGCGGCAGCAGGACCCGACCATGAGCCAGGACCAGGTCGCCTACCAGGGCAACGAGGCCGGCCGCACGGCCGCGGTAGACACGGTGGAGCAGGTCACAGGCGTGCACATCGACCATTTCGCCGAGCTCAACCTGGACGGGTTTTACGAACTGGCCAAGGTCATGGGCGGCGTCGAGGTCTGCCTCAACCACCCGGTGCCGTACGACACCAACTCCGGCTTCTCCGCCGCCCGCGCCGGCTACCAGCACCTGAACGCCAAGCTGGCGCTGGCCTTCGTCCGCCAGCGCGACGGCCTGCCCAACGGCGACCTGGACCGCACCCACCGCCAGCAGGCGGCCATCGACTCGGTGCTCCAGGAGCTGCGCGCCGACGGCGCGCTCAACGACCTGACCAAGATCCAGGCCCTGCTGTCGGTGGCCCAGCAGTACCTCATCACCGACGCCGGCTGGAACCTGCTCGACTTCGCCGCCCAGATGCGCAGCCTGACCAGCGGCGACCTGAGCTTCCGGACGCTGCCGATCGTCGGCTACGAGGTGATCGACGGCCAGGACGCCAACGTCATCAACCCGGGCTACATCCAGCAGATCGTGCACGAGACGTTCTATCCCTCGCCGAGCGCCCCGGCGTCGGCGAGCGCCTCGGCCAAGCCCACGGCGGCCGACCGCACGGTCACGGCGGACGTCTACAACGGCGGCAATACCCCGGGCCTGGCCGGGCAGGTCTCGGCCGCCCTGGTCAAGGACGGGTATAAGGCCGGGAAGGTCGGCAATACCAGCCCGCTGACCACCACCGAGGTGCTCTACGGGACGGGCGCGTCGGCGAGCGGCGGCCAGATCGCGTCGCTGTTCAGGGTGACCGCCAGCGCGAGCTCGGCGGTGGCGGCCGGCCACGTCGAGGTCCTGCTCGGCGCCGACGCCACCACGCCGGCCAGCACCGCCACGGCGTCGCCGTCGGCCTCGACGTCGGTGACGCCCATCCCGTCCACCGGCGCCCAGGGCGGCGTGGTCACCGCCCAGAACGGCATTCCCTGCGTGGACTGAGCGCCAGCATCGCCCCGTTACGCTTGAGGTATGGGCAAGATCCGGGTGATCATCGCGAAGGTCGGGCTCGACGGCCATGACCGCGGGGCCAAGGTCGTGGCCCGCGCGCTGCGCGACGCCGGGGTGGAGGTCATCTACACCGGGCTGCATCAGACGCCGGAGCAGATCGTGTCCGCCGCGATCCAGGAGGACGTGGACGCGATCGGCCTGTCCATCCTCTCCGGCGCGCACATGACGCTGTTCGGCCGGGTCATCGAGCTGCTGGCCGAGCGGGAGGCCGGGGACATCGTGGTGTTCGGCGGCGGGATCATCCCCGACGACGACATCGGTGAGCTGCACCGGATGGGCGTGGCCAGGATCTTCACCCCCGGGGCGCCCACCAGTGACATCGTCGCCTGGGTCCGGGCCGAGCTGGGCCACGAGGCCGCGGAGAGCCAGGCCTAGGGGTCCCGGACCCCGGTCTTCCCGGCCTCTGCGCCGGTGCCCCTTGCAGCCGGCGGCAGCACTCAGTACCTTTATTACGGTATCGGATACCAATCTGGGTGGTTGCGTGGGCGACGCGGCTCGCAGCGAATCGGTCCTGCATGCGCAGGCGGTCTATGTCATCGCCGCGCGGGACGGCTTGATCCCGCGGCCGGGCCGGGCGGGCCCGGCCTGTGCCCGTGCACTCACGATCGGTACCCGCTGATGCCCCCGGGCCGCCATGGCCGATGCGAGGGCACCGTGACCAGCCATACCAGCCGCGCGGGACGCTGGCCGGCCGCACGGCCCGCTGGCCCCGTTACGTCTACAGAGAGGTTGGCTTCGGTATGAACATCGCGGCCTGCGCCAAGCGGGTGCCGGCGCCGATCGTGGCCTGCGGCGGGCGGAAATGATCGAGTACGAGGTACGCACGCATCCGTCCGCGGCCGGGCTGGCCCGGCCCGATCAGCTGGCCTGGAGGCTGGCGGCGGTGGCCACCGACCCGGTCGAGGTCCCCGCCGAGGTCACCGAGATGGTGATCAACCGGCTCATCGACGACGCCGCGGTGGCGGCCGCGTCGCTGGCCCGCGAGCCGGTGCGGGCCGCGCGGGAGCAGGCGCTGCGCCATCCGTCCTCCCCCGGGGCGGCGGTGTGGGGCACCGCGCCGCAGGTGCGGATCTCACCGGAGTGGGCCGCCTGGGCCAACGGCGTGGCCGTCCGCGAACTGGACTTCCACGACACGTTCCTGGCCGCCGACTACTCCCACCCCGGCGACAACATCCTGCCGCTGCTGGCCGTGGCCCAGCACACCGGCCGCACCGGCGGTGAGCTGGTGCGCGCCATCGCGACCGGATACGAGGTGCAGGTCGACCTGGTCAAGGGCATCTGCCTGCACGAGCACCGGATCGACCACATCGCGCACCTGGGCCCGTCGGTCGCGGCCGGCCTCGGCACGCTGCTCGGCCTGGACACCGAGGTGGTGTACCAGGCCATCGGGCAGGCGCTGCACTGCACGACCGAGACCCGCCAGTCCCGCAAGGGCGAGATCTCCAGCTGGAAGGCCTACGCCCCGGCGTTCGCCGGCAAGACCGCCATTGAGGCCGTCGACCGGGCCATGCGCGGCCAGGGCTCGCCGAGCCCCATCTACGAGGGCGAGGACGGGGTCATCGCCTGGCTGCTCAGCGGGCCCGAGGCGGTGTACACGGTGCCGCTGCCGGCTCCCGGCGAGCCGAAACGGGCGATCCTGGAGACCTACACCAAGGAGCACTCCGCCGAGTACCAGGCCCAGGCGCTGATCGACCTGGCCCGTCGGCTGCACCCGAGATATCCGGACACGTCCCGGATCGCCAAGATCGTGATCCACACCAGCCATCACACGCACAACGTGATCGGCTCCGGGTCCGGCGACCCGCAGAAGTACGATCCCGGCGCCAGCCGCGAGACCCTGGATCACTCGCTGCCGTATATCTTCGCGGTCGCCCTGCAGGACGGCAGCTGGCATCACGTCCGCTCCTACGCGCCCGAGCGCGCCAGCAGGCCGGACACGGTCGAGCTGTGGCGGAAGATCAGCACGGCCGAGGACCCGGAGTGGACCCGGCGTTATCACGATCCCGACCCGGCCAAGCGGGCGTTCGGCGGCCGGGTGGAGGTCACCTTGACCGACGGCAGCACGAGCATGGACGAGATCGCGGTGGCGGACGCTCATCCCGCGGGCGCGCGCCCCTTCGCCCGCGAGCAGTACGTGGCCAAGTTCCGCACCCTGGCCGAGGGCCTGATCGACCGGGCCGTCCAGGACCGGTTCCTCGACCTGGCGTCGCGGCTGCCCGAGCTGGACGCTGCCGAGCTGGCCGGGCTGGCCCTGCCCGGCCTCGCCGAGGCCGGCCAGCAGCCGGCCACCAGGGGGATCTTCTGATGCTGCACGACACCACCCCCGCGGCGGACAAGCGGGCCGCGTTCCGGGCCGGGCTGGCGTCGGGGACGCTGCTGCGGTTCCCCGGCGCGTTCAACCCGCTGTCCGCGATCCTCATCGCCCGGCACCACTTCGAGGGCGTGTACGTCTCCGGCGCGGTGGTCTCCGCCGAGCTCGGGCTGCCGGACATCGGGCTGACCACCGCGACCGAGGTGGCCGGCCGGGCTCAGCAGATCGCCCGGGTCACGGCCTTGCCCGCGCTGGTCGACGCGGACACCGGGTTCGGCGAGCCGATGAACGCCGCGCGCACCGTGCAGCTGCTCGAGGACGCCGGGGCGGCCGGGCTGCACATCGAGGATCAGGTCAACCCCAAGCGCTGCGGGCACCTGGACGGCAAGGACGTGGTCGAGGCGCAGGTCGCCGTCCGGCGGATCAAGGCCGCCGTCGCCGCCCGCCGCGACCCGGGCTTCGTCATCGCCGCCCGCACCGACGCCGCCGCGGTGAACGGGATCGCCGACGCGATCGACCGGGCCAAGGCCTACGCCGACGCCGGCGCCGACCTGATCTTCCCCGAGGCGATGGCCGACGAGGCGGACTTCGAACGTTTCCGCGCCGCCATCGATATCCCGATCCTGGCCAACATGACCGAGTTCGGCAAGAGCAAGCTGCTGGACGCCAAGACGCTGGCCAACCTCGGCGTCAACGTCGTCATCTACCCGGTCACCTTGCTGCGGCTGGCCATGCACGCGGCCGCGGCGGGCCTGGCCGAGATCGCCGACCGCGGCACCCAGGAAGGCCTGCTGGATCAGATGCAGCACCGCCGGGACCTGTATGACCTGCTCGACTACGAGGCTTACACCGCGTTCGATACATCCGTCTTCAACTTCAACCTCTAAAGGGAGGCACCGATGCCCGCCACGGATGTGGAGGTCCACAAGGGCCTGGACGGCGTATACGCCGACACCACGGCCATCTCCATGGTCAACCCCGCGACCAACTCGCTGACCTACCGCGGCTACCCGGTCCAGGAGCTGGCCGCCCGGTGCAGCTTCGAGGAGGTGGCCTACCTGCTGTGGCACGGCGAGCTGCCCACCCCGGAACAGCTCGCCGCCCAGAACCAGGCCGAGCGCGCCCAGCGCGCCCTGGACCCGCAGACCGCCGCCATCCTGGCCGGCCTGCCGACCACCGCCCACCCGATGGACACCCTGCGCACCGCGGCCAGCCTGCTCGGCGCGAACGACCCGGCCGAGAACGACAATTCCCGGGACTCGCTGCTGGCCAAGTCGCTGCGGCTGTTCGCCACGTTCCCCACGGTCGTCGCCCTGGACCAGCGGCGCCGCCACGGGCTGGGGGCGATACCGCCCCGCGATGACCTGGGGTACGCCGCGAACTTCCTGTACATGACGTTCGGCGAGGTGCCCGAGCCGGAGATCTTGTCCGCCTGGGAGGCGTCGCTGGTCCTGTACGCCGAGCACAGCTTCAACGCGTCCACCTTCACCGCCCGCGTCGTCGCCTCCACGCTGTCTGACCTCTACAGCGCGGTCACCGCCGCGATCGGCGCGCTCAAGGGGCCGCTGCACGGCGGCGCCAACGAGGCCGTGATGTACGTGATGGAGGAGATCGCCATCCCGGACAACGCCGCGTCGTGGCTGGCCGACGCCCTGGCCCAGAAGCGGACGATCATGGGCTTCGGCCACCGGGTCTACAAGAGCGGCGATTCCCGCGTGCCCACCATGCGCAAGGCGCTGGAGCAGATCGCCGCCGTCCGCGACGGGCAGAACCTGCTGGACATCTACGAGGTCCTGGCCAAGGGCATGTACGAGGCCAAGGGCCTGCATCCCAACCTCGACTACCCGGCGGGCCCGGCCTACCACCTGATCGGGTTCGACACGCCCACCTTCACCCCCATCTTCGCCGCCGCCCGGATCCCGGGCTGGACCGCGCACATCATCGAGCAGCTCGGCGCGAACAGCCTCATCCGGCCGCTGGCCGCCTACACCGGCGTGGACGAACGCCACCTGCCCTGACCGCAGCCCATCAGCCCATCAGCCCATCAGGCCAGATCAGGCCGGATAGCCGGATAGCCAGATAGGGGGCCTCAGCCCCCTATCTGGCCTTCGATGAGGCCACGCAGCGCCGGGAGCACCGTCTCCAGATCCTGGCCGGTCCGGAACGCGACGACGGTGGTGCCATGGCCGCCCGGCCCGGCGGCGGGCCCGGCGAAGAGCCCCATCACCTGGTTCAGCGCGTCATCGACCTCGAGGACCGGGTCGGTGGATTCGCCGCGGAGCCAGCGGCGCAGCACATGGTTGTGGGCGGCCACCACGGCGGCGGCCATGAGCTCGGCCCGCAGTGAGGCCTGCTCGCCGGACTCGCTCATCCAGTCGGCGATGAACTCGCGGAACAACCGCTGGTAGTGGGCGACGCTGGTGATCTCCCGGTCGCGCAGGGCCGGCACGGTGCTGGTCAGCGCGTAACGCCGGCGGGCGAGGTCGCCTTCGGCCAGGTAGTGCAGCAGCACCAGCCGGATCGCGTCCGAGACCGCCGCCACGGCGGTGCGCTGGCTCGATGAGGCCAGCCGATCCCGCACCTGCCCGAGCATCAGGTCGTGGTCGGGGAAGATGACGTCTTCCTTGGAACGGTAGTGCCGGAAGAACGTGGTGCGCCCCAGGCCGGCCCGTTCGGTGATGTCATCGACCGTGGTCTGCTCGTACCCGCGCTCGTCGAACAGCGTGAACGCGGCTTGCGCGAGCCGTTCTCTCGCCGATGGCTTGGTCATTGACGGCTCACCTAACTTCGCCGATGGACGCCGCGTGCCCTATCGATGGTACTGAGGACATCGATACCGGTACTAGGTTCCGCCGGCCCGGGGAGAGCCGAGGTGCGCCGCTGCACGCGGTGAGTAAAGATCCGTCAGCTGACCGATGTCTCCGCGTGCAACTTGCAGAACACTTTCTCATGCAATCGGCAAGCCACCCTTCCGCCCGGACCTGCGAGGCAAACGCGATGAATGTGATGCCCCCGGCCAGTCCCGCCGAGCTCCACGCGGATGCGGACATGATGACCCGGCGCCAGGTGGCCAGCCTGTTCCGGGTGACCTCGGCGGCGGTGGCCAGCTGGGCGCGGCGCGGGCGGCTGCCCGAGGTCCGCAACGAGGCCGGACGGCCCCGGTACCGTCGCGCTGATGTCGAGGAACTGCTGCGGAGCGTTTCCTGGTCGGGCCGCGAACTGACCGGCTACCGCGCCGTATTCCCCGCCGGAACCGGCTGCGTGCGCGGGAACAAGCCATGATCGCGTACCGGATTGCGCCCCCCGCGCCGCCGCAGGACGGCGGCCAGGCCGCATCGGCCCCGGCTATCCAGCCGCGGGCGCAGCTGTGCGCTCACTGCGGAGCGGTCGGCACGCACTATCTGACCTGCACGAGCCTTCGGCTGCCCGAGGGCTATCGTCTCGATCAGGACACCGAGCCCGGATGCCGGTGCGGCCTGGCCGCCGGCACGTGCCGGATGTGCGCCTGATGGGCATCGCGGTCGTCGGGCTGATCCTGGCCTGCCTCGTCATGTCCGGCGTGGTGGTCGGGCTGGGCCGGCGCGGGCGAGGCGGGCCGCGCCCGCAGCGCCGTGGCCGGCGATCCGCCGCCCCCGGCCGGCCGCTGACCAGTCCCGTCCCGGGCCACCGCGCCGCGGGCCGGCTGAGCAGCGGCCCAACTCACCCGGACTGGCCCCTGCCCCCGCGCCTGCCCGGCCCGCGCTCATGAGCTCCGCCACGTCCTGACGCGCGGCGCGCGCAGCCCCCATCCTGTCCCGCACGGCGGGCACCACCGCCCGTTCGGAAGAAGATCTCTTCATTCCTTCCGAACGGACCGTGCTGTCACAGGCCGCGGCCGGGCCGGCTCGCGGTCCCTGACCCATATCGCGCCGCCCGCCGGGGACTCTCGCGACGGTAACCACGCGCGATGGGGACGTGCGGCGGGACTTTCGGCCCTTGGCGCGCATATCTATCAGAGCACATTGTCAAAAGGAGGCATGAAGCATTCTGCAAGGAGGATGGAAATGCTGTGGATCATTGCCAGTATCATTTACCTGATACTCGTGCTCACGTTTGGTGTTATGTCGATCAGGAAGGGTCATTGGGTGATGTTCATCATCGGGTTCTTCCTGCCATTCTTCTGGCTCATCGGCGCGCTGATGCCGTCGCGGCGGCTCGCCTACTAGCCGGGCCAGCTCCAGGTAGCGTGTTGCACGGAGGGCGGGTATGGCGAACCAGAACTTCCAGGCCCTGCCGGCGGGCAAGCGGCGGCGGCTTATCTTCTGGGCGGTCCTGCGCACCGTCCTGGTCGCAATGGTGCTGGTCGTTCTGTACTACGTGCTTCCACTGAACCGATGGGATGCCTGGCACGGCGATCCGCCTGCTGATCGGCATCGTGGTCTTCGTTGGTGTCATGATATGGGAGGTCAGGGCCATCGCCGGCTCGCGCTACCCGGGTCTGCGGGCGGCCGAGGCGCTGGGGCTGATCCTTCCCTTGTTCCTGGTGCTGTTCGCCTCCGCCTACTTTGTGATGGAACGGGTCTCCGCGGCGAGCTTCACCGAGCCGCTGACCCGCACGGACGCGCTGTACTTCACGGTGACCGTGTTCTCCACGGTGGGTTTCGGGGACATCACCGCCAAGTCCGAGACCGCCCGGCTGGTGCTCATCGTCCAGATGCTCGCCGACCTCGCCTTTCTCGGCGTCGGCATACGAATGCTCGTGGGGGCCGTGCAACGCGGCCGGGGACAACGATCGGACACGGGTGATGACACCGGGCCGGCCGCCGGGTAACGGCCTGCCCGGCGCTTGGTATCGCGTGACCGCACTGTTCGCGAAGGGCGCGCCGTGGCCATAGACGGGAACGCACGGGAACAGCCGGCCGCCGTGCCCGGCGGCGGTGGCGTATCTGGCGATTCCCCGCCGCCGGGAACCAGTGGCCTGGCCCGCCGGCCGCGCTCGGCCGCCCGGCGAGCCAAGGCCGGGAGGCTGATCCGCGCCGTCCGTTACGCTGACGATGCGGCCGTGGAGCAGGCGGTTCTCCAGCTGAGCCGGTCCCGGCGGCTGCTCGCTCCGCTCGCTCTCGGCGCCGGCGCGCTGGTGACGCTGTTCGACGGAGTGAAGCTGCTGTTCACCAACTGGCGGCTCACCCTGGTCCAGGTGCTCCCGGCGATGTGGATCTGGCTGGCCATGCTCGATCTGAAGGCCCATGTGCTGCGCGGGAAGTCCTTCCATGTCGTGCACGGGCCGGTCGTGATCCCCCTCGTGCTCGCCGTGGCCGCGATCACCGCCGCGTGCTTCTTCCTGAACGCCGTCTTCGCCTTTGCCATCGCCGGGCCGGGACCGCCGATGATCCGGCCCGCGTTCAGCCAGGCCCGGTCCAGCCTCGCCGTGGTCCTGGGATCGGGCGCAGCGGTCGGCCTGTGCCTCGGCGTGTCTACGGTGGTGCTCGTCCGCTGGGCGTCGTGGTGGTTCGCCATCTCGCTGAGCATCGTCATCGCCGTGATGATGGTCTGCTATGTCGCCGTGCCGGCCCGGCTCATCGGCATGAAGGCCGTCCATTCCAGACGGGACAAGCTCACCCTCACCGCTGTGGGCGGCGCGATCAGCGCGGTGGTCTGCACCCCGCCCTACGCCCTGGGCCGCGTCGGGCTGCTCATGCTCGGCTCACGGACGCTGTTCATCCCGGGCATCATCGTCATCGCTCTCGGCGCGACCTTGGAGGCCGGCGCCACCAGCGCGGTCAAGACGGTCAAGATGAGCGCCAAGCTCCTCCCCGGCCGCCAGCAAGCCCCTGGCGATCACCCGCTGCCCGGCGACGGTGCTCACCGCGAAGCTAGCTAGCACTCTCCCCAGAAAAGATCCAGTTCATGGTGCAAGCCAGCATGGTGTTCGGCTCATCATGACCAGCCGGGTTCCATCCCTCGATCCAATGCATCGCCGGTTTCCTGGTCCGGATTGACGGATACGAGCTCGACGCCGAGCTCCTGGATCTGGCCGATGAGCCCGAGCAGGTGCGCCTGATCGGTCACCAGGCCGGTCAGGATGGTCAGGCCCGCACGCCGCTGCAGGCGCATGCCGTCAAAGAGAAATCCGAACGAATCGCCCAGCTCGCCGCGAAGGACAAGCCGGTACCTGCAGCCCTGCACCCCGTTGCTGTCCATGTCTACACCGCCTCACACCCAGGAAGGGACCCGGCATCACCCGCCGGCCGCAGTTCCCCTCGGGGAACTGCGGCCTGGCCGGCACGGTGTTCGTCAGGACGGCCTCGCTCCTCAGCGCCCACGACGACGCGCACGCCGGTGCATCCCGGCTACCGAGACCGGTGACAAAGGACGCCCGAGCGGGTCGATGAACAGCGCGCATGGCCCGGTGGCGGACGGCACGGTGCCGTCGAGGAGCTTGATGCTGTAGCTGAGCGCGTCGCCGTCCAGGTGCGGGTCCTGGATGACCACGACCGCATCCTCGGGAGGCCTGTCGCCCGGCTCGGCGAAGGTCAGGACGGCGTTCGGCGGGTTGTCCGCGAAGCTGTTGTCCCCTGCCGCCCAGTTGGCGACGAAGAGACTAGACAACATATGCCCGACCTCGCGCTGGGGACGGTCGGCGAAGTAAAGCGTCGACGGCGACACGCCATGCAACGTCATCGTTCCCCGGTCGCTGGTCATGCTCGCCGCGGTCTGGACGAACAATGCCTCCATGTCCTCAAGCTGCTGCTCGGTGACTTCACTCATCGTGGCTCCTCTCGCACGCCGCCGCGCCCGGCTGGGCCCGTGCCGCGTAATCCGATCGTGATCATTGGTGGTCTTGTTCCGCCCTCGTGGCCGCTCACGTCACCGGGGCCGGGTGAGCAGGTGCCTGTGGTGCCGCCTTGGCGGCGTGCTTTTGCAACCGGTCCGCCACGAACATGACGATGACGGCGATCCCGACGCCGGCGAACGTGAACAGGATCCTGCGTCCCTCGTCAGCGAGGTTGGACGGATGGGGCACGTCCGCGGCGATCAGGATGGCCCCGGCCATGGCCGCGGTGTACCAGGCGTAGTTCACGGTGTGGATCGACGCGGCCAGCGCGACCAGGACGACGACGATGACTTCGAGTGCGGTCCTGTTGTCGACGGCCAGGAGGACGAGCGCGGCCACCGCGGCGCCCACTACCGTCCCGGCGATGCGCCGCTCGGCGACGAGGGCGGATTGCTGCAGGCTGGGCTTCATGGCAATGATCGTGGCCATGGGCATCCAGTAGGCGTTCGGCAGGTGCAGCCCGAAGGAGATCGCGACGGCGGCCGCCAGGGCGGCGGCCCGGATCACCGCGAACAGGATAATTGGCCGGGTCAGCGGCCTCGGCGAGATGTCCCCGGGGATCTCGGCGACCGGCTGGGGCTCGGTGAGCCGCCCCCGGGCCAGCCACATGATGAAGGTGTAAGCGATCCACAGGGCCGACCCGACCAGCCAGGCCAGCGCCTGCTGCCACGGTTCGGTGTGGATCAGGCCGGAGCCGAACAGGCCAGGCAGTTGGAAGGAGATCAGAGTCGGCAGGCCGAGGGCGATGATGAACCAGATGTTGAGGAGATAGGCCGCGACGAACCGGTGCAGGCCGTATGTCACCGCCAGCCCGCCCAGCAACGTGGCCACGAAGGCGGCCAGCACCACGAACCCCCAGGCCCCGCCGCCGATGCCGAATCCCAGGGCCGTCAGCAGCGCGCCGGCCCCGGCGACCACGGCCAGCCGGGGCGCCCGGTAGCCGTAGTCCCCGCCCGGGTCGCTCACGGCCACGATCAGTGCCCCGAAGATCGCGGTGAGGAAGTACCTCCGCTCCGCTGGGAGCACGCCCACGATGATCAGCAGCCCCAGCACAACCGCGAAGACGACGCCTCTGTGCAGGTTGAATCCCTGCCGGTTGAGCTGGAATACCTTCGCCACCTGGCTCATGACTCACCTCTCAGCACCTTGGCCGGACCGGCGAAACAGCCCTCCCGCGGCGGCACAGGCTCGCACTGGCGGGCCTGGTCGCCGCGGGCCTGGTTGCCGCTACTGCCTGGCGTCGCTGTCGTAAGCTATCTCGGCTTCAGCCACAGCGACCGCGATGCCCAGCGCCCGCAGGATCTTCCCGCCTGCCGAGACCACCCGGGCCGTGCCCACCACCGGGGCAACCGCGATCATGACTCCCTGGAGATCCTCAGCGGTGAGCCCGGTGTCCTCGGCGGCCCCGGCGTTGGCCAGGTAGGAGGCAGGCGGCGCGTCCATCGCGATCAGCGCGGCGATCCTCGCGAGCATGAGCTCGCGAGGGGCAAGAGAATTGTGCTTGACCGACGCCGCGGTAATGTCGGCGAGGGTGTCAAGGACAGGTGTATCGGTGGTCATAGGGCTCTCCTCCAGTTCCGCTGGCATCCTTTGCCAGACGGTTCAGCGAACCCGCCTCAGCCGTTACCGGCCGCTGCGTCACAATTTTCAGGCTCACACCCGGGCAGGTGACCCTGCATCACCTACCGCCTGAATTCCCCTAGGGGAAGCCGCGCCCAGACCGGACCGGGCCTGAACGCCCGTCCGAGGGCGCCGGGCCGCCTTCCGGCCACAGATCGACGCCGCCGCGCTGGCCGGCCCTTATGCTGTGCGGTGTCGTGCCGCAAAGCCGGATGAATCGCCCCAAGACCCCGCCACTGGGGTAGTGGCGTGGGCTGAGCGGCCCGCGGACTCGGGGGTGGCCATGGCACAGACGCCAGTCCGCGGAACGCCGGCGCGTGGCGGGCGGCGGGCGTCGCTGGCACGATTCACGGAGCGCGAGCGGGACCGGGGCGAGGTCATGCCCGGCACCTTCCGGGCCGCAGTCGCCGCCGAGATGGGACAGGCGTTCAGCCCGCCCTACCAGGTGCCCATTGTGGTCGTGGTCAACGGGCTGCTCATGGCCGGCGCGTGGTTCCTGCTGCCGCGCGGCTGGCTGTTCACGCTGCAGAGCGCGCTCGCCTTTCCCGTCGTCCTGGCCAGCTGGATGTACGCCGACGTCCCGGCGACGAACGTGCTCGCCCCGGACCGGATCCGTGTCCTGGCGGCCCTGGGTGACGGCACCATGATCAGCCGGCTGCTGCTGGCCAAGACCGCGGTGCTCTGGGTTTTCGTGGCCCCGCTGTGCGCGGTGCTGGCCCTCGTTATCGGGCTGGCGCACCACGCCACGCTGCTCATCGGCGCCGAGATCATCGCGATCTGCGTCGTTCCCGTCGCCTGCCTGCCAGTCGCGGCGCTGGTCGGCATCCGCTGGCCCTACCACCCGCTGCAGCTGCGTTACCGCTGGGACCACCGCGTCCCGCGGCGCCGGATGATCGTCCGCTGGCTGATCCTCGCGGCCGTCCCCTACGCCCTTGTGCCTGCCCTGTGCGTGCTGATGACCGTCCCAGCCTTCGTCCTGCTCGTGCTGACCCACAGCGCCAACAACCACGTGATCAGCTTCGTCGATGCCGAGGGCAAGCCGTTCGGCCTGGCGCTGTCCGGCCCCAGCCACCCGCTATCGGGTGGCATGTTTGCCGCTGCTGTCGCGCTGACCTGCGGAGTCGCAGTTGTGGTCTGGGTGCTCGGACGCCGCGCCGACCTGTGGCTGATCCGGCGCCGGCAGCCGGCGATCGCCGCCTACCTGGCGGACCCGGCACGGGGCTGATCGCGGGACACGGCAACCGCACCCCGTCCGCCGCGGGCTGCCGGAGTCGCCTCACCCGCGGTGGGGTGAGGCAAATGATCAACTCCGGGGTGCACGCCTAGCTTGCGGTAGACGGCCCAGGCCTGGAGCAGCTGCCGCGACCCTGTGCTCGCCGCGACAGCAGCCGTGGCTTTTCCCCTAGGGGATTTCGGCGGGTGGGTGATGCGGGGTCATCTGGCCGGGTGTGAGCCTGAGGCTGTGATGCTGCGGCTGGGTAAAGGGCTGCGGCGGGTTAGCTGTACCGCCTGGCAAGGGATGCCGGCGGGAGTGGAGGAGGTCGCTATGTCTGGGTCTGGTAGCACGTTCATTCTGGTCGCGACGTATCCGGATGAGGCAGCGGCACGGGATGACTATCAGGTTGTCAAGGACGCGCACGCGGCGGGCCTGGTGGGTTCCTATGACGCGGCTGTGGTCACCAAGGATGCCAGCGGCAAGGTTCATGAGAACAAGGACGAGACGGCCACCCGGCATGGGGCCTGGTGGGGTGTGGCCGCCGGGGCGGCGATCGGGGTCATCTTCCCGCCTGCGGTGCTGGGTGCGGCGGCGGTCGGCGGCCTGGCCGGCGGGGTGACCGGGCACTTGTCCAAGGGCATGTCGCGGTCGCAGGCCAAGCAGCTGGGGGACTTCATCGACCCGGGTCAGGCCGGGCTGGTCGTGGTCGGCGAGAGCAAGGTCGAGGACGCGATCAAGAACGCGGTGACCAGGGCGGAGAAGGAGACCGCCCAGGAGCTGGACGTGGATCCCAAGGACATCGACAAGGCCCTGCAGTCCGCAGTCAACGAGATGTAAACCCGAGCCACCGAACGGCCGCGCACGCGCCCGGGGCTGCCGCAGATGCCAGGTGACCCCCCAGCGCGCCCGGCCGGGCCCGCGCACCGGCCTCCTTCTTGCGGCCGCGGTCCCAGACGGGGGCCCGGACCGGTGGCTGCCGTCAGGCACACGAACTATCAACGGGATCCGGGCCGCGGCCTGGCAGAGAGGTGGCGAGATGAAGACCGTGATCGTGGGAGGAGTTGCAGGCGGCGCTTCGACGGGAGCGCGGCTGCGGCGGCTGGATGAGTCAGCCGAGATCGTCGTGCTCGAGCGGGACCACTACGTCTCGTTCGCGAACTGCGGCTTGCCGTATCACATCGGGGGAATCATCCCGGACCGGGACAGCCTGCTGCTGCAGACCCCGGAAAGCCTGGCCAAGAGCCTGGCGCTGGATGTGCGGACCGGGCAGGACGTGATCCGCATCGACCGTGACGCCAGGGAAGTCGAGGTGCGCGACCTGGATCGGGGGCGGACCTACCGGGAGTCCTACGACAAGCTCGTGCTGTGCCCGGGGGCCGAGCCGATCCGGCCGCCGATCCCGGGAGCGGATGACCCGCGGGTGGACGTGCTGCGCAACATCCCCGACATGGACCGGATCATCACCCAGATCGACAAGGACGCCACCAGCGCGGTCATCGTCGGCGGCAGCTACATCGGCCTGGAGCTCACCGAAGCGTTCCGGGACCGCGGTCTGGCCACCACCGTGGTCGAGCGGACCGAGCGGCTAATGCCGTGGCTGGACCCGGAGATGACCCGGATCCTGGGCTACCACGTCGTCACCCACGATGTGGACCTGCGGCTGGGCACATCGGCCACGGCCGTCCGTCACGGGGCGGACGACAGGCTGGTCGTCGATCTGTCCGACGGCACATCCGTGGAGGCCGACATCGTCGTGATGGCGGCCGGGGCGCGTCCCAACGTGGACCTCGCCCGTGACGCTGGCCTGGAGATCGGGCCGCGCGGCGGGATCGTGGTCGACGCGCAGATGCGCACCTCGGCACCGGACATCCTCGCGGCCGGCGATGCGGTGGAAACCGCTCATTTCCTGACCGGGGAGCCCGTGCTGTCGATGCTGGCCGGCCCGGCGAACCGGGAGGGCCGGATCGCCGCCGACACGATCGCCGGCCGCGAGGATGTCGGCGGCTACCGGGGCACCCAGGGCACGGCCGTGGTCAAGGTGTTCGAGATGACCGCCGGCGGCACCGGCCTGACCGAGACCGAGCTGCGCGCGGCCGGCCTGGACTACCGCAAGGTCTACACCCACCAGAACGGCCACGCCGCCTACTATCCCGGGACCGCGCCGCTGTTCCTGAAGGTGCTGTTCGACCCGGCCGGGGGCAAGCTGCTGGGTGCGCAGGTGCTCGGCTGGGACGGTGTCGACAAGCGCATCGACGTCCTGGCCGTCGCGCTGCGCGCCGGGATGACGGTGTTCGACCTGGAGGACCTGGAGCTGGCCTACGCCCCGCCGTACGGGGCGGCCAAGGACCCGGTCAACATGGCCGGCTTCCTGGGCTCGAACCTGCTGCGCGGCGACATTCATCTGTGGTACCCGGAGGATTACCCGGGCTGCGCCGGGCGGGTGACCATCCTGGATGTGCGCACGCCGGCCGAATACGACGCGTGGCACATCCCCGGGGCGGTCCTGCTGCCGTATACCGAGCTGCGGCAACGACTGGATGAGGTGCCCCGGGACAAGCCCGTGTACACCTACTGCCGGTCGGGCTTCCGCAGCTATATCGCCTACTGCGTGCTGAAGCAGAGCGGCTGGGACCAGGTGGCGTTCCTGGCGGGCGGGATGATGACCTACCACGGCTACCACATGACCCCGCTCGCCGTCGGCCACGGCGGCATGCCGATGCTCGCCCATGCCGAGGACCAGCTGGCCCAGCGCCCCGGTGCGCTCGAGCACATCTGACCAGCCACAAACAGATCACCGCGACGCCGTCGTGCAGATGCCCAGCTTCGCACCAGCCACCCGGCCCGCAGCGGGCTGCCCCCGGGCCGGGCGGCGCAAGTAGGGACTTTCGGCCTCTGGCTCCGAGTATCCGCATCGGGCAGGGTAGGCGCTGTGAGCCCTGTGCAGGAAGCATCCGCCGGTGGGCAGGCACCGAGTCTGTCGCGCCGTCAGGTAGTACCGCAGACCCGCCAGGGCACCTCTGAACCGCGAGGATCGGTCGCGGGTGACGGGGTACGGCGGGCTGCGGGGCAGCCGATCCTGGTCGGCACGAAGCTGCATCCGCCGTCCGTGCGCGAGCTGACGATTCCGCGCGAACGTCTGCTGGAACGTCTGCGGAGCGGGTCGGACCGCCGGCTGAACTCTCGTCGCCTGCCCGGCGGGCTTCGGGAAGACGACCCTGCTGGCGGCGTGGCGCGAGGCCGAGGTGGCGCGGAAACCCGTCGCATGGCTGACGCTGGATGAAGGCGACAACGATCCTGTAGTCCTGTGGACGCACGCGATCGAGGCGCTCCGCCGCGCGAGCCCCGCCGTGGCCAGGTCGGTGCCGGCGGATACGGTCGTGGCACCGGTGGTTGACGTGGTCTTGCCGCGCCTGGTCAACGAGCTGGATGGCCAGGGGCCGATCACGCTCATCCTGGATGACGTTCACCGGCTGTCGAGCGTCCCGGCCCGGGCCAGCGTCCGGTGGTTTATCGACCATGCGCCGCCGGAGTTCCAGCTCGTGCTGGCGAGCAGGACCGAGCCGGCCCTGCCGGTCGCTGCGCTGCGGGCCCACGGCGAGCTGCTCGAGCTGCGGGCCGACGACCTGCGATTCACCTGTGCGGAGGCGGACGCGTTCCTGAACGGCCGCCTCGCGCTCGGCCTCACGCGCGAGGATGTCGAAGGCCTGGTGGCGAAGACGGAGGGATGGCCGGCGGGGCTTTATCTTGCCGCGCTGTCGCTGCAGCACGCCGCCGACCGGCACGCCTTGGTGCGCGAGTTCGGCGGCTCGAACCGTCACGTGGTGGATTTCCTGGTGACGGAGGTACTCCAGGCGCATGACCCGGCGGCGCAGGCGCTGATGCTCCGCACGTCGGTTCTCGAACGGCTGTCCGGCCCGCTCTGCGATGCGGTGCTGGAGCAGGACGGCTCGGCGGCGATGCTCGAGGCGCTGTCACGAACCAACCTGTTCCTCGTCCCGCTGGACGACGAGGGCAGGTGGTACCGCTTCCACCACCTCTTCGCCCAGCTGCTCCGGGTGGAGCTCGAGCAGCGTGAGCCGGGGCTGGCCCCGGCGCTGCACCGCCGCGCCTATGCCTGGCATCGTGATCACGGGACGACCGACGAGGCGATCGGGCACGCCATAGCAGCCGGGGCGTACCCCGAGGCGGCTGAGCTGATCCAAGGCCCCTGGGTCAGCTACGCCAACACGTGCCGCTACGACACCGTGCTGGCCTGGCTGCGGCGGCTCCCCGAGGAGATACTGAGCCGCGACGTGCAGCTGCTCCTGGTCAAGGCGTGGGTGCTGTCGCTGTCGGCCAGGCGGCAGGAGGCTGCGCTGGCCATCGCGGCGGTGCAGCGGCTGGGTGATCTGGGTGCGGGGCCGTTGCCGGACGGTTTCAGCTCGGGTGAGGCGAGCCTGACGCTGCTGCGGGCCTGCTTCCCGTGGGGAGATGTCGGCGCCCAGGTGGAAAATGGCCGCCGGGCGGCTGAGCTTGAGGGCCCCGGGTCGCCGTGGCGGGCCTTGGCGTGCTGGGCGGTCGGGACGGGCCTGTACTTCCGGGGTGAGCTTGAGGAGGCCGATCGGTGGTTCGCGGAATCGGCGGCGCTGGCGCCCGCGAGTGCGCAGTGGCTGGCCGGTGAAGCGTCGCTGGCCTACCGGTCGTGGATTGCCGGGGAGCGGGGCCGTCTTGACGAACAGCGGGTGCTGGCCGAGGCGGCCGCCGCGTTCGTGCGGGAGTACGAACCCGGGAAGGTCATCGGCGTGGCTCCGCTGGCGCTGGGCGTATCGCTCGCGGCGCGCGGCCAGCCCGGGGAGGCACTGCCGCTGATCGAACGCGGCGTCGCCTTCTCGCGGACCTTCGGGCAGCCCATCCAGCTGGCGAATGCGCTGCTCGGCCAGGCGCCGGTGCTCCGTGCCCTGGGCGAGCACCAGCGTGCCGCCGATACCGCAGCCGAGGCGAGATCCGTCCTGGAATCCTGCCCTGATCCGGGGATCCTGACCGGGAGGCTGGCTGCCCTGGACCGGCCACCGCAGATCCGCCGGGCCCGGCCCGCCGATCAGGAGCTGACGCAGCAGGAGTGCCGGGTACTCAAGCTGCTGCAGGGTGATCTCTCCGAACGGGATATCGGCCGTGAGCTGTACGTGTCACACAGCACCGTCCACAGCCACGTCCGGGCGATCTACCGCAAGCTCGCGGTCTCCTCACGGGCCGGCGCGCTCCAACGTGGCCGCGAACTCGGCCTCCTGTAGTGAGCAGCCAGGGGATACGCACCGGGCGCCGCCGCCCGGGCCTGCCCGCCTCGCGGTCCGGACGGCCGGGGCACGGACGTGCGGGCCGTGCGGGCCTGGCCGCAGTTCCCCTAGGGGAACCCGGCGGCAGGTGATGCCGGGTCCCCTGCCTGGGTGTGAGGCTGTGTGAATATGGACAGCAACGGGGTGCAGGGCTGCCGGTACCGGCTTGTCCTTCGCGGGGAGCTGGGCGATTCGTTCGGATTTCTCTTTGACGGCATGCGCCTGCAACGGCGTGCGGGCCTGACCATCCTGACCGGCCTGGTGACCGATCAGGCGCACCTGCTCGGGCTCATCGGCCAGATCCAGGAGCTCGGCGTCGAGCTCGTATCCGTCAATCCGGACCAGGAAACCGGCGCCGCAGCCGGTACCGGGACGGAACCCGGCTGGTCATGACAGCTCATCGGCACGTCGCAGCTCGCCGGGCTTTCGAGCCGGGAATGGCTGAGGGCGCGCCGGTCTGGCCGCGGGTTCAGCTAATCTCATGCTGTGCGGCCACTACTAAGGGCGTCCCGGGAGGCCTGGCCGCCGCCGACGCAGTCCGAACGGGTGTTGCCTTTGACTGCCAGCGCGCTCAGCGATCGAGTCATGACAGAGCGGACCGGGGCCGCCGTAGCTGCTCATGCTGCGCCCATCTCGAACGCTGCCGGGGGCGGCGGAGGCGGCATGCCGGGCCGGGGTTCGTCGAGGTGCCGTTTTGCTGATCGCGGCGGTCCGGTCTGCTGCTGGCCGCGGTGGCGGGCCGGGGATTCCGCTGCGGCGAGGTTCGGGTGGTGAGCGCGACGCCCGGGGCGGCTGCGGTGCCTCCGGTGCCTCCGGTGACCCAGAAGCGGGAGTTCTGGGTCCTGATGGGGTACGCCGTCGTGCTGGGGGTGTTCGGCGCGTTCGCGGGCCTGGTGTTCATCGGAGTAATCAAGTTCGGGGGCAAGTGGTATACCGATTCCCATCCGGGCTGGTTCGGCGGGCACTGGTGGTGGGTCGCGGTCGCTGCGGCGGCCGGTGTGGTGGTCGGCTTGCTGCGTCGGCTGACCCGCCTGCCGGAGCAGGTTCCCGGCTTGTTCGAGGACCTGAAAGACGAGCATGTCGATCCGGGTCTGGTGGTGGGGGTCGCGGCCGTCTCGGCGGTGTCGCTGATCGGGGGCGCGAGCCTGGGCCCGGAGAAGGCGCTGGGCACCATGGGCGGCGCGGCGGGCGGCTGGCTAGCCCGGCGCAGAGGGCTCGGCGAAGAGGACTCCCAGGTGAATACCCTGGCCGGCTTCGCCGGCGCCTACGGCGGGCTGTTCTCCAGCACGGTGATCGTGGTGATGCTGATCCTGGAGGTCGCCCGCCCGGGCGGGCAGCGAGCGACCAAGGCCCTGGCCGCCGAGATCGTGGCCTCGAGTGTCTCGTTCGGCCTGTACTTCGCCATCGCCGGCGCGGTGTTCCTGGGTGACTACAAGGTGCCGCAGTACACGTTCCACGACTGGCAGCTGCTCGCGGGGGTCCCCCTCGGCCTGTTCGCGGCCCTGGTGGCGACCGTCCTGGCCGGGTTCATGATGGCGGCCGCGGGCCTATTCAGCCGGCTGAAGGTCCCGGCCATCGCCAAACCAGTGCTGGGCGGGGTGGTGTTCGGGATCGTCGGCGTCGCCCTGCCGCTGACGATGTTCTCGGGCAGCGATCAGCTCAACACCGTGCTGAGCGAGGCCGGGACCCTGGGCCTGGGCCTGCTCGTCGCCACCGTCATTCTCAAGATGCTCACCTTCGCCGTCAGCCAGGGCAGCGGCTTCGTGGGCGGGCCCATCTTCCCGTCCCTGTTCATCGGCGGGACGGCCGGGGTCATCGTCCACCAGGTGATCCCCGGCGTGCCGCTGGGACTGGCGTTCACCTGCCTGCTGGCCGCCGTCCCGGGGGCGCTCGCCCCCGCGCCGTTCTCAATGGTGCTGATGGCCGCGTTCTTGACCCAGGTCGGAGCGCTGCAGACCGCACCCATCCTGATCGCCGTCGTCACCGCCTTCCTCACCATGGAAGGCGTCAAGTACCTCCTGGCCAGCCGCAAACAGGCCCGCGAAGCCGCGGCCAAACCAGCAGCTCCCGTATGACGGCGATCCGGATCGGGGGCCATATAGCTGTCTCGATCGTCCCTGCCAGGGCGATGGGCGCTGCTAGGCGGCCACCGGTTCAGGCTTCTCCGGTTCAGTCTCCTCCGGCGCCGGGTGATGCCGCAGCCGGGACATGATCGTCGGCTTCGCCTCGGCTGCGCTCGGGTGTTCCGCCACGTGCGCCGTGTACCAGCGGCTGTAGGCCGCCACCAGCGGCACCGAGGACAGGCCGTGCAGGAAGACGCTCAGCAGGATGATCATCGCCACCGTGGTGAGCAGCATCTGCTTGTCGGGAATGTCATTCTCGAGGGCGATCAGTGCGAACACGATGGAGGCCAGGCCGCGAGGACCGAACCACCCGATGAAGGCGACCGTCGGAAGCTGCGCCCCGGTCCCCAGCATGGCGATCGCCACGGGAACCATGCGGATGAGGGTCAGGCTGAGCACCGCATAGGCGAGGATCTGCCAGGTGACGTGCGGCAGCGTCATGCCGACGGCGAGCGCCCCGAAGCCGACCCACGTGGCGCCCGCGAGGGTCCCTCCGACTCCCTCGTTAAGGCTGGTCACGGGCAGGTCGTGGCGCCTGGAGAAATGGCCGAACGTCATCCCTCCGGTGAAGGCCGCGATGAAGCCGCTGCCGCCCAGCCGCAGGGCGGCCAGGTAGGCCAGCAGCGCCGCCACGAGGGGCAGGATCTGCCGCCATTGTCCCTCCAGCCACCCGCGATCATCCGCCACGCGCAGCAACAGGCCTGCCAGCGTGCCTGCTCCGATACCGGCGACGAGGCCCCAGCCGATCTGCTCCGCCATATTGCGCACCACGGCAGCCGTGACGCCAGTCGACAGCTGAGCCAGCGAGAGGTCGACAGCGACCAGGAAGAACGGCACGCCGAGACCGTCGTTGAGTCCGCTTTCGACGTCCAGCGCCTGGCGCACGCGGGGCGGCACGGACGTGTCCGAGACGACACGCTGCCCGAGCGCCGCGTCGGTCGAGCAGACCATCGTCGACAGGACGAACGCGCTGGCCAGCGCGATGCCGGGAAAGACCAGGAGGCCAGCACCCAGACCTGCGAGTATCGTCAGCGGCAGGCCGATGAGCAGAAGCCGGCTGGGCCAGCCCAGATGCCGGCGCAGGCCCGCGAGGTCGATCCGCGTCGAGTCGCTGAACAGAAGAAACACGAGGGTGAGCTCGCAGAACCGCTCCGCGGTGATGCTCTCGAGGTGGATGTTCACGAGCTTGAGAGCGGACGTCCCGACGCACAGGCCGGCCGCCGTGAAGATCATGGCCGACGTGATACCTCGCGCATCGAGCGGCTTGGAAACCGCCGCGTACAGGATGAGGATCACGGCGATGGTAATGAGAGAGACGAGCATGCGTCCTCCTCTGGCCAGCGTCCGCGAGAATCCACCACACGGTCACTCTCTTGCTCCGTGCTCCGTCGACTTGTCCTTATGCTCCGCCGGCCCGTCGCTCGCCGCGACAGCAGCCGTGGCTTTTCCCCTAGGGGATTTCGGCGGGTGGGTGATGCGGGGTCATCTGGCCGGGTGTGAGCCTGAGGCTGTGATGCCGTGGCTGGGTAAAGGGCTGCGGCGGGTTAGCTGTACCGCCTGGCAAGGGATGCCGGCGGGAGTGGAGGAGGTCGCTATGTCTGGGTCTGGTAGCACGTTCATTCTGGTCGCGACGTATCCGGATGAGGCAGCAGCACGGGATGACTATCAGGTTGTCAAGGACGCGCACGCGGCGGGCCTGGTGGGTTCCTATGACGCGGCTGTGGTCACCAAGGATGCCAGCGGCAAGGTTCATGAGAACAAGGACGAGACGGCCACCCGGCATGGGGCCTGGTGGGGTGTGGCCGCCGGGGCGGCGATCGGGGTCATCTTCCCGCCTGCGGTGCTGGGTGCGGCGGCGGTCGGCGGCCTGGCCGGCGGGGTGACCGGGCACTTGTCCAAGGGCATGTCGCGGTCGCAGGCCAAGCAGCTGGGGGACTTCATCGACCCGGGTCAGGCCGGGCTGGTCGTGGTCGGCGAGAGCAAGGTCGAGGACGCGATCAAGAACGCGGTGACCAGGGCGGAGAAGGAGACCGCCCAGGAGCTGGACGTGGATCCCAAGGACATCGACAAGGCCCTGCAGTCCGCGGTCAACCAGATGTAACCCCGAGCCACCGAACGGCCGCGCACGCGCCCGGGGCTGCCGCCAAGTCAGCTGACCCCCCCAGCGCGCCCGGCCGCGGGCCTAGCTGTTTCAACCCCGCAGGCCGGAACGCCGGCCCCCCTGGAGGAGATATGAGACTTGCCTACCGGCCGGGCCAGGCGCACCGGCCTGCTGCTTGCGGCCGCGGTCCTGGTCCCGGCCTTGTCCGGGCTGGCCGCCGGATGCAGCAGTAGCAGCAGCGCCCCGGCCTACTGCGCCGCCGCCACCAGCCTCAAGACCTCGGTGAGCAACCTCGGCAATGTCGACGTCGCCACGAACGGCCTCAGCTCCCTGCAGACCGCGCTGACCAGCGTCACCACCGACGCGCAGACGTTCGCCACCGATGCGAAGTCGGCCTTCGCGCCGCAGACCACGGCACTGCAGAGCTCGCTGTCCAGCCTGCAGTCCGCGATCAACTCCGCGAAGAGCCAGCCTTCCGTGACTGCGGCCTCGGCGGTCGCGTCCTCGGTCACGCAAGTGAAGAACTCGGCCAGCGCTCTGCAAAGCGCCGTATCAGGATCAGGCAAATGCTAGCGGCCAACGGCCCGGCCGGTGCGCCGGGCCGCGAAGAGAAAAGAGCCAGATGATGAGTGTGCTGACGGCCGGGCCTCCGCCCCGGCACGCGCTGCGGTACCAGCTCGATTCCGGGGTGGGGCTACTTACCCCGGCCGAGCGCGCGGCCCGTGGTAAGGAAGCGCGGGCGGCGGTGCCGCGGGACAGCCATGCGGTGTTCGACCCGCCGCCGGACCGGCCCGACCCGGTTACCCTGCTGGAGGAGCAGGCGGCCACCCGCGTGCCGGAGCTGGTGCCGGTGCGGCGGGGCCGGATGATGGTCTCTCCGTTCACCTACTACCGCGGCGCGGCGCTGCCGATGGCCAGCGACCTTTCCCATACTCCGGTGTCCGGGCTGGCCGTGCAGGCGTGCGGGGATGCGCACCTGTCGAACTTCGGCGTCTTCGGCTCCGCCGAGCGCCGCCTGGTCTTCGACGTCAACGACTTCGACGAGACACTGCCCGGGCCGTGGGAATGGGACGTCAAGCGGCTGGCGGCCAGTATGGAGGTCGCGGGGCGGGGCAACGGGTTCGGCGTCAAGGAGCGCCGTGAGATCGTCACGGCCACTGTCGCCAGCTACCGGCAGGCGATGCGCGGCTTCGCCGCGATGACCAACCTGGACGTCTGGTATGCGCACGCCGACCTGGACCAGCTGCGGGCGGAGTTCAACTCCCAGCTGGAGAAGCGGCAGCGCAAGATGCTGGACAAGGGCCTGGCCAAGGCGCGGACCCGGGACAGCATGCAGGAAGTGGCCAAGCTGACCCACCTGGTCGATGGCCGGCCGCGGATCATCGCCGACCCGCCGCTTATCGTCCCGGTCACGGACCTGCTGCCTAAGCAGATGGACCAGGATACCTTCGAAGCGCAGATCAAGGACCTGCTGGCCAAGTACCGGCGGACGCTGGAAACCGACCGCCGGTCCCTGCTCGAGCAGTACGAGTTCGCCGATATGGCGCGCAAGGTCGTCGGCGTCGGCAGCGTCGGCACCCGCTGCTGGATCGTCTTGATGCTCGGCCGTGACGAGTCTGATCCGCTGTTCCTGCAGATCAAGGAGGCAGACAAGTCGGTCCTGGCCGAATTCGTCGGCGCCAGCAAGTACGTCAACCAGGGTCAGCGCGTCGTCGCGGGCCAGCGGCTGATGCAGGCCTCCAGCGACATCTTCCTGGGCTGGCAGCGGATCGAGGCCGGGCTGGACGGCCAGCAGCGTGACTTTTACGTCCGTCAGCTGCGGGACTGGAAATACTCCATCGTCGTCGAGGCGCTGCTGCCGCGCGGGTTGCGGATCTACGGCGGACTGTGCGGGTGGTCGCTGGCGCGGGCGCATGCCCGGTCCGGGGACCGGATCGCGATCGCCGCCTACCTCGGCGGCTCGGACGTGTTCGACCAGGCGATCGCCCAGTTCGCCGTCGCCTACGCCGACCAGAACGAACGCGACCACCAGGCCCTCGTCGATGCTGTCACATCAGGACGGATCACCGCCGAGCAGGGCCTGTGAGATCACGGCCGCCGTCTCGCCGCGCTGGCCATCAAGCTGGCCACGGGGCTGCCGCCCTGCTGCCGCCGTCAGTCCCGTGGTCAGGCGATATCAGGAAGGAGAGCCTCAGATGGCGAAATGGAACTTCGTGGCGATGGGCCAGGCGGGACTGACCGGCTGGACCGGGATCGCCGCTCGGCCGGCCGCCCGTCTGATCGCCCGCCGGACCGGGCGGCCCGAGGCGGACATCCTGGCGCTTATCGGCACCGTGTTCCTCGCGATCACGGTGATTAATTTCCTCCGCAACGTCGATGCCGTCATCGCGGCCGGGCGAACCGGCCCTCGGGCCGGGGAAGCCCCTCCCGCCAGCGCCTAGGACAGTCCCCGAAGCAGCCCGTGCATCAGCGACGTCAGCGCCATTGCCGTCACCTCTGGCCGATCGCGCTGAGCAGCGAACTGTCATCGGACGCCCAGCCGGGCTGAGGCCGCTCCCGATCTAGCCGCCGCAGACCGGCCGGTCGAGGCAGGAGTACATGACGATGACGGCTGAACCGCCTCAAAGACCTATCACCGAAGGAGTCCGCAGCCTCGAGGCTCGCTGGATCTTCCCTGGCCAGCTGGAAACCGCGGTGGCCGGATGGTTCGGGCGGTTCCCGGCGGTGATGGAGTCACGCGAGGACACCTACCTGCTGGATCCGCAGTTGGGCGGGCTGTCGGTGAAGGTCCGTGGGGGCGGCGCTCTCGAGGTGAAGGCGTACCGCGGGAGCCCGGGAATCCTCGAGGTGGCCGGACGCGCCCGCGGCCGCCTGGAGGCCTGGGAGAAGTGGTCCTTTCCGTTCAGCCCGCTCCGCCCGCACAGCGGTAACCCGGCCGGCTGGCGGCCGGTACGCAAGAGGCGGCGCATCGCCCAGTTCTCACTACCCAGCAGGCCGATCTCGGCGCCTGCCCCGGGCCTACCCGGCGAGCCGCGGTGCGAGGTGGAGCTCACCGAGGTCCGCACGCGCGGCCAGGACTGGTGGACCCTGGGATTCGAGGCGACCGGCTCCGCCAGCCTGCTCCGCAGCGCACTCGAGGCCGCCGCCGCGCTCGTGTTCGCCCAGGCCCTGCCCGGTGGCGTGGAACCCGGCCCGGATGAATCCAGGTCCTACACAGAATGGCTGAGCCTGCAGCCGGGCGCCGACATCGGCACCGACCCCTGAAGCCGCCACGCCTCGTCGATCAAGTGCCGTCCTCCGGCGATGTCTGACTGCTGTCATTTGGCGAGGCTGGCCGGGGCCGCGGACGGGGCTGGGCGCCTGCGCCTGGCGCGCAGCCAGGAGCCGAGCGTGACCAGGCCGGGGCCCACGGCGAAGACGAGCAGGTTGACCAGGCCGTAGGACCAGTCCACGGCGGCCGGGTTCTTGACGAACGCCGAATAGTCACCGCCGTTCCACTCCTTGAGCAAGGTGGTGCTCTGGAAGGTGAACACGAACGAGTGCAGGGACGTCCAGTTCGCACTGGGCCGGCTGGCCGAGCGCCGGCCGACCAGGAGCGTTAGGCTGGCCCGGATGATCCTGATCCAGGCCATCCGGAACGCGACGGTGAATGACCCCGTGGTGCGGAGTTTTGCGACTCTGACTGCCCTGCCCACGGGAAAGCCGGGACGGCCGTCTAGGTCACTCAACCTGGAGCAGCGGACCCCAAGCCGGCGCCACCAGCGGAGGCTGGAGCTGAGCATTAGGCTCCCAGTGAGGCCACCGAAATCGCTACCGATTGGATGACGAAGCTTATGAACAGCGGAAATAGTGGAGAGTAAGCGTGGATCTGTTTGAGTATCAGGCGAAGGAACTGTTCGCCGCGTACGGCGTCCCCGTGCAGGCCGGCCAGGTCGCCAGCACGGCCGAAGAGGCGCGTGCGATAGCGGCGGAGTTCGCCGCTCAAGGCCATCCGCTGGTCGTGGTGAAGGCGCAGGTGAAGACCGGCGGGCGCGGGAAGGCGGGCGGCGTGAAGCTGGCCACCGGCCCCGATGAGGCTTACGCCACGGCGGACCGGATCCTGGGCATGGACATCAACGGCCACACCGTTCACAGGGTGCTCGTGGCCCAGGCGGTCGACATCGCCGCGGAGTACTACCTGTCCTTCCTGCTCGACCGGGCCAACCGCACCTTCCTGGCCATCTGCTCGGTCCAGGGCGGCATGGAGATCGAGGAGGTCGCGCACAGTGCCCCGGAGTCCGTGGCCAGGATCCCGGTCTCGGCGCTGACCGGGGTGGACCGCGGCAAGGCGGCGGAGATCATTGCCGCGGGCCGCATCCCGGCCGAGGCGGCTGAGGGTGCCGCGCTGCTGGCCGAGCGGCTGTGGGCCATGTTCACCGACGAAGACGCCACGCTGGTGGAGGTCAATCCCCTGGCCCTCACCGATGACGGGCTCGTCCTGGCGGTCGACGGCAAGGTCACGCTGGACGACAACGCGGACTTCCGCCAGGAGCACGCGCGGTTCGAGGACATCAGTGCCACCGACCCGATCGAGGCCCGGGCCCAGGCCAAGCACCTCAACTACGTCAAGCTCGACGGCGAGGTCGGCATCATCGGCAACGGCGCCGGCCTGGTGATGTCCACCCTCGACGTGGTGGCCTACGCGGGAGCGGAGTTCGCCGGGATACGGCCCGCGAACTTCCTCGACATCGGCGGCGGGGCCTCGGCCGAGGTGATGACGAACGGCCTGGAGATCGTGCTGTCCGACCCGAGCGTGCGCTCCGTCCTGGTCAACGTGTTCGGCGGGATCACGGCCTGCGACGCGGTGGCCAACGGGATCGTGTCGGCGATCGGCATGCTGGAATCCAGCGGGGAGCGCGTGGACCGCCCGATCGTGGTGCGGCTGGACGGCAACGCCGCCGCCGAGGGCCGGCGCATCCTGTCCGAGGCCGGCATACCGGTGGTCGAGCAGGTGGCAACCATGGATGACGCGGCCCGGCGGGCCGCGGAACTGGCCAGCACCGGCCTGGCCGCGAAGGGAGCATGAGGTGGCTATCTTCCTGACCGCCCAGAACCGGATCCTGATCCAGGGCATCACCGGCTCGGAGGGCAGCAGGCACGGCGCGCGCATGCTGGCCGCGGGCACCACGGTCGTCGGCGGCACCAATCCCCGCAAGGCCGGGCAGACCATCGAGCTGAACGGCACCGACGTGCCGGTGTTCGGCACCGTCGCCGACACCATGGCCGCCACCGGCGCCGACGTGTCCGTGATCTTCGTGCCCGCGGCCTTCACCAAGGCCGCCGTCATCGAGGCGATCGATGCCCGCATCCCGCTGTGCATCGTGATCACCGAGGGCGTCCCGGTCCATGACAGCGCGGAGTTCTGGGCCTACGCGAGCGCCGCGGGGAATCACACCCGGATCGTCGGGCCGAACTGCCCTGGCGTCGCCTCGCCCGGGAAGTCCAATGCAGGCATCATCCCGGCCGACATCACCACCGAGGGCCGGATCGGCCTGGTCTCCAAGTCGGGCACGCTGACCTACCAGATGATGTACGAGCTGCGCGACATCGGCATCTCCACCGCCGTCGGGATCGGCGGCGACCCGGTCATCGGGACCACGCACATCGACTGCCTGCAGGCCTTCCAGGAAGACCCGGAGACCGAGGCCATCGTGATGATCGGCGAGATCGGCGGCGATGCCGAAGAGCGGGCCGGGGCCTACATCGAGCAGCACGTGACCAAGCCCGTCGTGGGCTACGTGGCCGGCTTCACCGCGCCGGAGGGCCGCACGATGGGCCACGCCGGCGCGATCATCTCCGGCTCGTCCGGCACCGCCCAGGCCAAGAAGGAAGCGCTGGAGAAGGCCGGCGTCCGCGTGGGCAAGACCCCCAGCGAGACCGCCGGCCTGATCCGCGACATCATGCGGCGGAGCTAGCGCCGGGGCATCCTCCCCGTCGCGACGGCGTCCCGCCGTCCCGGTCACGGCCCGGCCCGGCGGCCCGGGCCGTGACCGGCGTTTACCTGTCCGCGGGCGGCGCGCCTGCTTGGGGCGGGCACGGATGGTTGCGAGTATCGGGTTTGTGAGTGTTTCCGCTGAAGCACCGCCGGCCCGCGAGCCCGATGACCCGCAGTCCCCGGCCGCGCCGCAGCATGCCGGGACCGGGACCGGGACCGGGACCGGGTCAGGCTCCGGCGGGCGCGGGGCCAGGCCCGCCCGGCCGCTGGTCGTCACCGGCGGCATCGCCGCCTGCGCGGCGGCGGCCAGCGGCCTGGCCGTGCTGACCACCATCACCGCGGTCGGCTGGATCACCGCCCCGCACGTCGGCATCGGTACCGGCCTCGCCGGGGTGTTGCGCACCACCGCCGTGTTGTGGCTGGTCGCGCACCATGTCGGCTTCACGGTCCGCGGCGCCGGGCGGATCGGCATGCTCCCTCTCGGGCTGGTCCTGCTGCCCGGTGCGCTGCTCGCCACGGCCGGACGGTGGGTGGTGCGGGCCGGCGGGGTGACCCGGCTCCGGCATGCCGGCTGACGCCGCGATCGCCCTGGCCCTGCCCTACACCTTGCTCGCCGGAGCGCTGGCCGTGGCGTGCCGGACCGCGCGGGCGGCGCCGTCGCTCTGGCAGGCGGTCGTCGCGTCGTTCCTGCTCGCCGTGGTCGCGGGCGGTCTCGGCGCGCTGCGCGGGCTGGCTCCGTGGCCACGGCTGGCCAGCCTGCTGGCGCCCCGGCCGCGATCGATCGTGCTGGGCGTACTGGGGGCCGTGGCCCTGCTGGCCGCGGCCGGCGCGGCACTCACCGGCGGATCCCTCGCCGTGCACCTGACGCAGGTCAAAGCGGCGACCGGTGCGCTGGGGCCGGGTCCCGCCGGAGCGGCGCTGCTGCTGCTCGCGCAGGTGGCGTACGCCCCGAACGCGATCATCTGGGCCGTCGCCTACATGCTCGGTCCCGGCTTCGCGGTCGGCGCCGGCACCATCGTGGCCCCCACCGGGTCGGCGCTCGGCGCGCTCCCGGCCTTCCCGATGCTGGCCGCGCTGCCGTCGGGCACCCGGTCCGCCGGGTCGGTCCTGATCCTGGTCATGGCCGTCCCCTACCTGGCCGGGGTCTTTACCGGCATCGTGACCGTCCGGGTCATGCCCACGCCCGCAACCGAGGCGGCTGCGCTGTGGGGCTTCGTGGCGGGCGCGGCGGCGGGCGCCCTGGCCGGCCTGGCGGCGGCCTTCTCCGGCGGCCCGCTCGGTGACGGCCGCCTGGCCGCGGTCGGCCCCTCCGGATGGCAGGTCGGCCTGGTGGCCATGCTGGAGATCGGGGTGACCGCCGCGCTGACCGCCGCGGCCGCGAACTTGCTGATCCTTCGCCGGATCGTCAGGCGCAGCGCCGCCCAGGCCGGCCCAGCAGAGGACGAGCGGGCGCCCGCGCAAGATCCGCCGCCCGCGCCCGGCGAGCCAGCGGCCGCCGAAGAGGGCATCCTGGTCGGCGTGGTCGACGAGAGGGAAGACGTCAGCGGCCACCGGATCTTCCTGAATCCCTGGGCTGAACCGGACGAGCCGGAAGAGGCTTACGAGCCGGAAGAGCCGGAAGAAGCGGAAGAAGCGTACGAGGCGGAAGGGGCGTACGAGGCGGACGAACCGGACGAGGACTTACTGGCCGCCGTTCTGCAGCACGCTGATCTCCCCGCCGACCGAGTTGTTCAGCTGAGTGTGGCAGGCCTGCTGGGCGGTCACCGTGTTCGCGCCGCTCATGCAGCTGTAGTACGAGCTCAGCTGGGGCCAGAACACGGCCAGGATCAGCAGCCACATCGCGCTGAAGGCGAGGCCGAACCCGCCGAGCACGATCCCGCTGATCGCCCCTCGCGGCCGCCGCGAGCCGCCGCGCCGGGCCCGGCGGCTCGCCCCGGCGCCGAGCCAGATCGCCGCCATGGCGAAGACCAGGGTCACGACGGTCACGAGTATGCCGCGGCGCAGGTTGCTGAGCCCCAGGGCCAGCCCGATCAGGCTGAGCAGGCTCAGCGTGAGCGCCACCAGGGCACGCTGCCGCAGCGCCGGATCTGGTGGTGGCAGCTGCCCGGCCGGCCGCATCCCTCGCGACTGGGCACCGCGCTTGCCCGGCGGCTGATATCTGGCCATCGGGATCTATTCTGCCTTGCCGGGTGCGCGTGCGTACCGGTGCCTTAAGGTGAGGCATGACCGCGCGGCTGGTGGTGCTCGCCTCCGGCGAGGGAACCAACCTGCAGGCCTTGATCGACGCGTGCCGGGACGACGACTACGGGGCCCAGGTGGTGGCGGTCGGCGCGGACCGGGGCGCGATCAACGCGCTGCGGAGGGCCGAACAGGCCGGTATCCCCACGTTCACCGTCCGCCTGTCCGACTTCGCCGCCCGCCAGGACTGGGATGCGGCGCTGACCCGCGCCTGCGCGGCGTGCGAGCCCGACCTGATCGTCCTGGCCGGGTTCATGAAGCTGGTCGGCCAGCCGTTCCTGGACTCCTTCGGCGGCCGCTGCGTGAACACGCATCCCGCGCTGCTACCGTCGTTTCCCGGGGCCCACGCCGTCCGCGAGGCGCTGGCCCGCGGAGTGAAGGTCACCGGCTGCACCGTCCTCGTCGTCGATGAGGGGGTGGACGCCGGGCCGATCATCGCCCAGGCACCGGTCCCGGTCGCGGACGACGACGACGAGGCGGCGCTGCACGAGCGGATCAAGGTGACCGAACGAGCGCTGCTCGTCAGCACGGTCGGCCGGATGGTCCGCGAGGGCTGGTCCGTCCACGGCAAGAAGGTGAGGATCGGCAGTTGACCAGGATACCGATCAGCCGGGCGCTGATCAGCGTGTACGACAAGGCCGGCCTTGAGGAGCTGGCGTCCGGGCTGTATGCGGCGGGAGCGGAGATCGTCTCCACCGGCAGCACGGCGGCCAGGATCGCCGCCGCCGGGGTGCCGGTCACCCCCGTCGAGCAGCTCACCGGCTTCCCCGAGTGCCTGGACGGCCGGGTCAAGACCCTGCACCCCCGGGTGCACGCCGGCCTGCTCGCGGACACCGCTGAGCCCAGGCACGCGGCGGAGCTGGCCGGGCTGGGCATTGAGCCGTTCCAGCTCCTCGTGTCCAACCTGTACCCATTCGAGGCCACGGTCGCGTCCGGTGCCTCACCCGAGCAATGCGTCGAGCAGATCGACATCGGCGGCCCGGCCATGATCCGCGCGGCGGCGAAGAACCACGGCTCGGTGGCGGTCATCACCGACCCGTCCCGGTACGCCGACGTGCTCGCCGCGCTGGCCGGGGGCGGGTTCACCCTGGAACAGCGCCGCGCCCTGGCGGCCGAGGCGTTCGCCCGCACGGCCGCGTACGACATCGCCGTGTCGTCCTGGTTCGCCGCGGCCTACGCACCCGACGAGATGGCCCGCGACAGCGGCTGGCCCGCTGTTACCGGCGCCCTGTGGCAGCGGGCCGATGTGCTGCGTTACGGGGAGAACCCGCACCAGCGCGCGGCCCTGTACGTCCGGGCCGGGGCCGGGGACGGGATCGCCGCCGCCGAGCTCCTGCACGGCAAGGCCATGTCGTACAACAACTACGTGGACGCGGACGCCGCCCGCCGCGCCGCGTACGACTTCACCGAGCCCTGCGTCGCCATCATCAAGCATTCCAACCCGTGCGGCATCGCCATCGGCGCCGACCTGGCCGACGCTCACGCCAAGGCGCACGCCTGCGACCCGGTCTCGGCGTTCGGCGGCGTGATCGCGGCCAACGGGCCGGTGACCGCGGAGCTGGCCCGCCAGATCGCCGAGGTGTTCACCGAGGTGGTCATCGCGCCCGGCTTCGACACCGAGGCGCTAAGCATCCTGTCCGCGAGCAAGAACGTCCGCCTGCTGCGGTGCGGCCCCCCGCCCGCGGCCGCCGCCACCGAGCTGCGGCCGGTGAGCGGGGGGATGCTGCTGCAGTCCGCGGACCGGGTCGCCGAGCCGGGGGACGATCCGGCGAACTGGCAGCTGACGGCCGGGGCGCCGGCCGATCCGGCGCAGCTGGCCGATCTGGCCTTCGCGTGGAAGGCGTGCCGTTCGGTCAAATCGAACGCCATCTTGCTCGCTTCCGGCGGCGCCTCGGTCGGCATCGGCATGGGCCAGGTCAACCGGGTGGACTCCGCCCGCCTGGCCGTGCTGCGGGCCGGGGACCGGGCGGCGGGCTCGGTGGCCGCCAGCGACGCATACTTCCCGTTCCCGGACGGCTTCGAGATCCTGGCCGGGGCCGGGGTGCGGGCGGTGGCCGAGCCGGGCGGCTCGATCCGCGACAATCTGACGGTCACCGCGGCCGAGGCCGCAGGCGTCACGCTCTACTTCACCGGCGTCCGGCACTTCTATCACTAATTCTCCCGGGGACACCCCCGGAGACCCCCGCCACGGGGGGCTATCCGCCCCCGTACCCCCTGACCCCTGCGGCCGGCCCAGGACGTGGACCGACCAGCCGGCGGCGCGCCACAGGTCGGCGTCCAGGCCGCACCGGGCGTCGATGATCACCCGGCGGGCCACCGCGCGGGCGAGCGCCGCCGGGTCGATGGCCTGGTAGTCAGACCACTCGGTGAGATGCAGCACCAGGTCGGCCCCCTTGGCCGCCTCGAAGACCGATGGCGCGTACACCAGGTCGGGCTGCCGTTTCGCGGCGCTGGGCATCGCCACCGGGTCGTGCACGGACACGATCGCCCCCTCGGCGGTCAGGCGGCCGCACACGTCCAGGCTGGGGGAGTCACGGACGTCGTCGCTGTTGGGCTTGAACGCCACGCCCAGCACGGCGACCCGCTTGCCGGCCAGGGTGCCGCCCGCGGCCTGCCGGGCCAGCGTGGCCACCCGGTCCCGCCGTCCGGTGTTGATGGCGTCCACCGTGCTGAGCAGGCTGACGACCGAGCCGACCCCGAGGGCGGCCGCGGTGGCGCGGAACGCGCGGACGTCCTTGGGCAGGCAGCCGCCGCCGAAGCCCAGGCCGGGCGACAGGAAGCGCCGGCCGATCCGCGCGTCATATCCGAGGGCCTCGGCGAGCGGGATCACGTCGGCGCCCGCCTCCTCGCAGACCTCGGCCATGGCGTTGATGAACGAGATCTTGGTCGCCAGGAACGCGTTCGCCGCCACCTTGACCAGTTCGGCCGTCTCCAGGTCCATCACCAGCAGCGGGACGCCCGCCGCCAGCGGCCTGGCGTAGACCGCGCGGAGCAGTTCCTCGGCCCGGCCGGACGTGACGCCCGCCACGATGCGGTCCGGGACGAGGCTGTCCTGGACCGCGAAGCCCTCCCGCAGGAACTCCGGGTTCCAGGCCAGGTCGACCCGCTCCCCGGCCGGGGCGATGGCCCGGATCCGGTTGATCAGCTGCCGGGCGGTGCCGACCGGGACGGTCGACTTGCCGGCGATCAGGCACTCCGCGGCCAGGTGCGGGGCCAGCGCGTCAGCCGCCGCGTGGACGTAGCTCAGGTCCGCCTGGCCTGCCTCGCCCTCGGGTGTCCCCACGCACAGGAAATGGACCTCGCCGAACGCTCCTATCTCGGCGAACGACGTGGTGAAGCGGAGCCGGCCGGCATCGAGGTTCTTGCGCAGCAAGGGTTCCAGGCCGGGTTCGAAGAACGGAGCCTCGCCGCTCGCGGCCCGTGCGAGCTTCTCCTCGTCGACGTCGATGGCCAGCACGTCATGCCCGAGATCCGCCAGGCAGACGGCGTGCGTGAGCCCTAGGTACCCGGTCCCGATGATGGTGACCCGAGGCAACTGATCACTCCTCCCGACGTGCGTTCATCCACGATACTGATCCGGGCGTCTCCCGGCGCCGACGTCCGGGTTGCGGCCCGCTTGCGGTTGGGCGAACAACCGCAAGCCTGCCGCTACCAGGTAGCGTTGAGGTCGTTTACCCATGCCGGGCCACCTTCGCCCGTTACATCTGTATCCGCCCCCAGCTAGGCTGTACGCCGTTATGAGTTCGCAGACCATCCGATCCACCTACCTGGATCACGCCGCGACGACGCCCATGCGGCCCGAGGCCATCACCGCGATGACCGAGGAGCTCGCCCGGCTCGGCAACCCCTCGTCGCTGCACGCCGCGGGCAGGCGGGCCCGCCGGGTAGTGGAGGAGTCCCGGGAGCAGCTGGCCGAGGTGTTCGGCGCCCGGCCGAGCGAGGTGGTCTTCACCAGCGGCGGGACCGAGGCGGACAACCTCGCCGTCAAGGGCCTGTACTGGGCCCGCCAGGATGGCGCCCGGCGGCAGGTCCTGACCACCTCCGTGGAACACCACGCGGTCCTCGACTCGGTCCGCTGGCTGGAGGAGACGCAGGGCGCCGAGCCGGTCTGGCTCGGCGTCGACGTCGAGGGCGCGGTGTGCCCGGACGCGCTCCGGGCCGCCGTCTCCCGCGCCGCCGGCCAGGTGGCCGTGGTGAGCGTGATGTGGGCGAACAACGAAGTAGGCACGGTGCAGCCCGTCGCGGAGCTCGCCGCGGTGGCGCACGAGTACGGCATCCCGTTCCACACCGACGCCGTCCAGGCCGCAGCGCAGCTGCCGGTCGATTTCGCGGCCAGCGGCGCGGACGCGCTGGCCGTGTCCGCGCACAAGCTGGGCGGCCCGGTCGGGGTCGGGGCGCTGATCCTGGCCCGCGGCATCGAGCCCATGCCGGTGCTGCACGGCGGCGGGCAGGAACGTGACATCCGCTCCGGCACGCTGGATACGCCCGCGATCAGGGCGTTCGCGGTCGCCGCCGCGGCCTGCGCCCGCGGTCGGGCGCAGGAGGCCGCGCGGCTGGCCGCGCTGCGCGACGACCTGGTGCGCCAGGTTCTGGCCGCCGTCCCGGACGCCGTGCTCAACGGGGCCGCCCCGGGCCCGGGCCGGCTGCCCGGCAACGCGCACTTCTCGTTCCCCGGCTGCGAAGGTGACGCCCTGCTCATGCTGCTGGACGCCAACGGGATCGCCTGCTCGACCGGCTCGGCGTGCACCGCCGGCGTGGCCGAGCCCAGCCACGTGCTGCTGGCCATGGGCGCCGACGACTCCCGGGCCCGCGGCTCGCTGCGCTTCTCCCTGGGCCACACCTCCAGCCAGCAGGACGTCGACGCCCTGGCCGCCGTCATCGGCGAGGTCACCGACCGCGCCCGCCGCGCCGCCGCCCGCTAGCCCCGCTACCACGGGGCCCGGGAGCCTCCGGGAAAGCGCCGGGGCCACCTTCTTGCGTCTTGCGGGAAAGCCCACCCCAGTAGACGATCGGAGCTGGGAGGCCGATGGCGATGATAGGTGACACAGGCGCGACCGCCGGCGGCGCGGCGACATTGGACGGACTCAGGGTGCTCGACGTCGGCGACCGCCCCTCGACCGCCTGGTGCGGCCGGCTGCTGGCCGATCTCGGCGCGGACGTGATCGGCGCCGAGCCGGCCGAAGGTCACCCGCTGCGGCGCGACCCGCCCGCCGCGGACTACTTCCTGGCCAACCGCCGCCGCACCGACCTGCCCTCGGCCCTGCGCCTGGCCGCCGCGGCCGAGGTGATCCTGACCAGCGAGTCGTCACCGCAGACCAGCGTGGCCGCGCTGCGCGAGCTCTCGGGCACCGCGCTGATCGCGTGCATCACCGCGTACGGGCGCGACGGCGCGCTGGCCGGCCATCCCGGCAACGACCTGACCGCCTACGCGACGAGCGGGTGGGCCAGCGTGAACGGGCTGGCCGCACTCGCACCGCTGAAGGGCCCCGGGTACAACGCGTCGTTCCAGGCCGGCACGTTGGCCTGGGCGGCCGTCATCGCGGCCCTGCTCGGCGCGCCGGCCGGCGAACTGCTCGACATCGCCGAGCGGGACGTGCTCTGCTCCACCCTGTCCCCGGCGTTCCTGCGCCAGCAGTACACCGGCGCGCCCGAGCGCCGCCGGGAGCTCGCCGACATCACCGCCGGACCGGTTCCGGTCGCCGACGGGTACTTCGCGCTGACCCTGAGCCGCCCGCACTTCTGGCAAAGCGCCATGCGCATCCTCGGGCTCGACGATCTCGCCGAGGTGCCCGAGCTGCAGAGCGCGGCCTCACGCGCCGAACGGAAGGACCAGTGGGCCCAGCGGGTCCAGCAGGCGATGCTCGGGTGGAAGCGGAAGGACCTTTTCGATGCCCTGGCCGCGCGCCGGGTCATCGCTGGGCCGGTGCTGGACATGGCGGACCTCGAGCAGAACCCGCAGCTCGTGGCCCGAGAATTCTTCCGCGCACCGGATGAGGCCGCAGACCGCCCCCGCCAGCCGGGGCCGCCCGTACGGTACGGCCGCACCCGCTGGCGCCTGGCCCGCCCGGCGCCGGCCGGTGACCGCGCCGAGGCGGCCCGCCGGTTCACCGGCACCGGGCTCGGGCTCGGCCGGCCTGCCCCGGCGGCGGCACGTCCCCCCGCGGCCCCGTCCCCCAAAGCACCGTCCTCCGCGGCCCCGGCCGCCGGGCCGTTGTCCGGCTACCGCGGTCTGGTGCTGACCCAGGCGTGGGCCGGCACCTACGCCACCGAGCTGCTCGCCCTGCTCGGCGCGGAGATCGTCCAGGTGGAAGCGCGCAGCCGGCTGGACAGCTGGCGCGGCTCCGGCACCAGCCAGGTGCCCGCGGTGCTCGCCCAGCGCGGCACACCAGGCGGTCCCTGGGACCTGAACCCGCTGTTCAACTCGGTCAACATGAGCAAGCGATCGATCACCCTCGACCTCGCCGCGCCGGAGGGCGTCGACTTGTTCCGCCGGCTGGTGCCGCGCTTCGACTTCGTCGCCGAGAACTTCTCCCCCCGGGTGCTCGGGAACCTCGGCATCGCCTACCCCGACCTGCGCCAGCTGCGCGAGGACATCGTGCTGGTGAGCATGTCGGCCTACGGTGCGACCGGCCCGTGGTCCCCGGTGCCCGGCATCGGCGGGACGATCGAGCCGTCGTCGGGCATGTCGGCGGTGCTGGGCTACGTCGGCGGGCCCCCGCTCAACTCGGGCCACATGTATCCCGATCCCGTCGCCGGGCTGTACGGACTCGGGGCCGTGGTCACCGCCCTGGCTCATCGCCGCCGTACCGGCGAGGGACAGTACGTGGACCTGTCAATGCAGGAAGCCTGCGCGACGTTCATCGGCGACGAGTGGATGCGCTACGCCGGCACCGGCGTCCCGCCGGCCCGCCGGGGTAACCGGCACCCCGCGTACGCGCCGCACGGCGTCTTCCGCTGCGCAGGCGAGGACCAGTGGGTGGCCCTGGCCGCGCCGGATGATGCCGCCTGGGCCGCCGCCGCCCGGGTGCTGGGCGGCCGCGAGTTGGCCGGCGAGCAGTACACCACGGCGGCGGGCCGCCTGGCCGGCGAGAGCGACCTCGAGGCGGCGATCGGCCGGCGTACGGCCGGGCGTGACAAGCGCGAGCTGGCCGGAGCCCTGATCGCGGCGGGCGTCATCGCGGCCCCGGTGCTGGACGTCGGCGAGGTGCTGGCCGATCCCGGCCTGGCCGCCCGGGGCGTGCTGCGCACCGTCACGCATTCCCTCGCCGGGGCGGCCATCCAGGCGGGACTGCCGCTGCGGATGGCGAACACGCCGCTGCCGCCGTGGGGACCAGCGCCGCTGCACGGCGAGCACTCACTGGAGGTGCTGCAGGCCGAACTCGGGCTCGACGAGCAGACGTACGCGGCCCTCGCCGCGGCCGGGATCACCGGCCGCGGCCCGGTCAAGGAGAACTGATGGACTACCAGGACATCCGCACCGAGGACGACGGCCACGTCCGGCGCATCATCACCAGCCGGCCGCAGTACCGCAACGCCCAGAGCCGGCGGCTGCTGGAGGAGCTTGACCACGCCTTCGCCGCCGCCGCCGACGACACCGACGTGCGGGTCGTCGTGCTGCTCGGCGACGGCGACCATTTCTCCGGCGGGCACGACCTCGGCACGCCGGAGGAGAAGGCCGACCGCGAGCGGCGGCCCCGGCAGGAGGGTGTGCGCGGCCGGTTCCACCATTCGCGCGAGAGCTTCGTCAACAAGACGCTCCGCTGGCGCGACCTGCCCATGCCGACCATTGCCGGAGTACAGGGCTACTGCATATTCGGCGGCTGGATGGTGGCGTCCGCGATGGACATCATCTACGCCGCCGACGACGCGATGTTCCTCGGCGCGAACTTCCAGTACTTCTCCATCCCCTGGGACATGCCGCCGCGGCTGGCCAAGGAACTGCTGTACGAGAGCCGGTTCATCGACGCCGTCGAGGCCGAGAAGCTCGGCCTGGTGAACAGGGTGGTGCCGCGGGCCCGGCTGGATGACGCGGTGATGACCTACGCCCGCCGCATCGCCGAGAATGACCCGTTCCAGCTCCGGATGACCAAGCTGGCCGTCAACCAGATGCAGGACGCCCAGGGCTTCCAGGCGCACATCACCGCCGCGCACCTGATGCACCTGATGTCCTCCGCGGGCGAGGCCGACCCGGACTACGCGTTGCGGGTCCCCGACGGCCGGCGCCGGCCCATGGTCCAGAAAGCCTTCGAGCACTACGAGGCGCGCAAAGCCGAGCAGGACGGCCAGGCCTGACGGGGCTGACCTCCCGCACGCCCACGCCGCTTCCCCCGCGGCGGGTATGGTGGCTGGCGGCGCGTAGCCTGGAGGGCGATGAGCGGACTGAAGGTGCTCGCGGCGATGTCGGGCGGAGTGGACTCGGCGACCGCCGCGGCTCGTGCGGCGGACGCGGGTCATGACGTGACCGGCGTCCATCTGGCGCTGTCCGCCAACCCGAAGTCCTACCGGACCGGCGCCCGCGGCTGCTGCACGCTGGAGGACGCCCGGGACGCGCGGCGAGCCGCCGACGTGATCGGCATACCGTTCTACGTCTGGGATATGGCCGAACGCTTCCACCGTGACGTGGTCGAGGATTTCGTCGGGGAGTACGCCGCGGGCCGGACCCCGAACCCGTGCCTGCGCTGCAACGAGAAGATCAAGTTCGCCGCGGTCCTCGACCGGGCGCTGGCGCTCGGCTTCGACGCCGTGTGCACTGGCCACTACGCCCGGATCCTCGATGGCCGGCTGTACCGGGCCGCGGACCCCGGCAAGGACCAGTCCTACGTGCTGGCCGTGCTGACCTCCGGGCAGCTCAGCCGGGCCATGTTCCCGCTCGGCGACACGCCCAAGGCCCAGGTCCGGGCCGAGGCCGCCCGCCGCGGGCTGGCCGTGGCGGACAAGCCGGACAGCCACGACGTGTGCTTCATCGCCGACGGTGACACCAAGGGCTTCCTGGCCCGGCACCTGGGCCAGGCCCCGGGCCAGATCGTTGACCAGTCCGGCGCCGTCCTCGGCGAGCACGACGGCGCCTACGCCTTCACCGTCGGCCAGCGCCGTGGGCTGCGTGTCGGACACCCGGCCGACGACGGGCGGCCCCGTTATGTGCTGGACATCGAGCCGGTGACCAGGACGGTGACCGTCGGCCCCGCCGAGGGCCTGGACGTCACCGAGATCACCGCCACCCGGCCGGTCTGGACCGGCTGTGCCCCGCTGGCCGAGCCGCGGGACTGCCTGGTTCAGCTCCGGGCCCACGGCGAGGTACACCCCTGCACGGCCTGGCTGGCGGACGGCGCGCTGCGCATCCTCCTGCACCACCCCGCGCGCGGCGTGGCCAAGGGCCAGGCCGCCGTCCTGTACGACCGCGATCAGGTCCTCGGCAGCGCGACCATCAGCGCTACGTCCGCCCCGGCCCCGGCCGTGGCTCCCGCCCGCGTTTCCGCGGCTGCGCGCTAGCTGCTCAGCGGTCGCCGTAGAGGTGGCGGTTCAGCTCCCGCGGGCGAGTCGACTCCGGGCAGGACTCGGTGTAGAAGTTCATCACCGCCACGATCCGCACATCAGACTCAGACCTCAGCGGCCGCGCATAGTGCGGATGATGCCGTCCGTCGAAGATGATCAGGTGTCCCGCATGCGGCCGGATGACTGAGCAGTCCCGCTCTACCGCGCCGACGTCGGACGCGGCGGGATCATGCCCGAAGACCAGCTCGCCGCCGGCCCCGGCCGCCTGATCGGTGCAGAAAAGCAGGCCGGTCAGCGGATTGGAGTCAACATGGCATTCGAATCGCATCTCGGACCCGCGCTGGACGTTCAGGACGAGGCCGTAGCGGTCATCGGTCGCGGCGGCCACCCCTTCCGGGCACGCCTGCCCGGCCAGCTCGAGGAAGCAGCCCCGGTACAACCCGTAGAGCCAGGGCAGCCCGGAGCGCACCCGGTCCGCGTGCACCCGGCCGCGCGAGATGCGCTCGACCTGCGCTGCCTCCCGGGACAGCACGGGCGTACGCGGGAACTCATGGAAATCGGCCGCGGCCGCAACGACGCTGATGTCGTCCTGCCAGCGTTCCGGCAGCCTGCCGCTCAGGTCGAACGTCGTCCAGCGGAAGCCTACGGACATGACCGCCCCGTCCGATGACAACCGTTCAGGGACGTGCCTCCTGATTCGCCTAGCTAATCGCGGCTGATCGCGGCTGACTGCGGCCGGCGGTGCCGCTGGCGCGGCCCGCACCGGCGGGCGACGCCAGCGGCTTCGTGAAACGGCGATCAGGCCCCGCAGGGCGTCATCGGCCGTCGCGCGCTACCGGCAGATCACCCGACGCGGGGGTCGTAATGCTCGTACCTGTAGCTCGCTGAAGGGCGGCAGTGACGCTTGGCCATGACACCTCCTTGCTAGGCCCAGACGGCTCCGTTCACCTCAGCTCCTGACCCGGCCACGCACCGGCCGGCGGCTGCCTCGTGAGATACCCGCGGTGAACTTCGCCCTCCCCTCTTGTGTCGAGTATCCGATACAACGGCCTTATCGTCACGTTTGGACCGGTTCACCGGAAACAGGCAGACCACCGAGAGCCGGTCGGGCAGGCGCTGATCAGGGTCGTTAGTCCGAGCGACCGGAAACGATGTATCCGGAAGGTAAGGAAACCGTATCCCCGGGGCGCGGGCGGGCGGGCTCGAGGAACATCGGAGCGCTGGGCGTGCTGATCGTCGCCACGGGCTTCTGGAACAGGGCACTGGACGGGTAATCGGGGTCAGCGCAGAATCCGCACGGCTGGAATCCCTTCCGCCGGTAGTAGTCGTGCAGCTGCAGGTTCGTTCTCCACACATCGATCCTGATCCACCTGGCGCCGTACAGGCGCTGGCCATGCAGGCCCGCCCAGTCGATCAGCTGCGCCCCCAGCCCGAGGCTGGCGTATTTCCTGGCGGTTATCAGCCGATGCATGAAGACCGCCCGCTCGGCCAGGTTGCATTCGCATCCCGATGTCGACCAGACGGCGGGGTTCATCTGGTCGGTGATGGTGACCGTGGCCGCCGCGATGTCGCCATCCCAGACGATCCATGTCTTCCCGCCCCGCAGACCTCGCAGGACCCTGGCGTCACGCTCTCCTTCATTCGGCCACGGCTTGGCCCACTGGTCCGTGTCCTTGGTCCACAGCCAGCTCCGGGCGTCCTCGATGAGGCCGAGGACGGCCCCCAGGTGCTCCTCGGTCGGTTCGGCGCAGGCGATTCGCATAGTAGAGGTCATGGTTCCGCTTATCGGTCTGGTCCCTCTCGCTGCCCGCACAATGATCAAGGAGGCAAGGGACGTGTGCCATAGGGGGAATTTGGTACACGGCGGCGGGCTGTGTCGGGTCCGCGCCGCTGACGGAGCGCCGTCAGCCCGACCGGGTCTCGCCGAGGTCATCGGGCCCGGGGGATACGGGCTGGACCGGATCCGGCACCTGCCCCACGTTCACCACGAACTGGTTCCGGTCCGCCGGATAGACGGTGACGGTAAGCCGTATGGACTGCAAGTTGCCGTCGAAAGCAGTCCTGAATATCTCGTAGACGACGACGCGGCCGTCCGGCGGCAGCTTGAAGAACTCCGCCTCGATGGGGTTTGGCGCCCGGACGATGATCCAGTCGCGGTAACCCACCTGGTGCAGATGAAGCACGTCGGCCAGGTACTGGACGGTGCCATCTTTAATGTTGCGGGCGCTCCTGAGCAGCTCGGCTCCGCGGTCCGCGAACTCGACCGGGTAGTACGACGTCCGCAGCGACCACGGGACACCGTCGATGAAGCAGCGCTCGTGCCGGCTGATGACCTCGGTGCCGGGGGCTACTTGCAGCGAGATGGCGACCTCATCGGAGGCTTCCTGGATCTCAACCTGGATCGGGCTGGTGGAAGGCTGCAGGTCCCGCTTTACCTCTGACAGGTAGCTGGTGTTTTCGGTGGCGCCGGAGCGGGACGGATCGCCGGTCAGGGTGGTGACGAACGGGTCGATCCGCTGGACCACGAAGGTTCCCTGGCCGGGACGCGTCTCCACCAGCCCGAGGGTGGTGAGCCACTTGATCGCATCGCGGACGGTGTTCCGCGAGGCTTTGTAGCGCTCCCGCAGTTCGAGTTCGGTCTGCAGTTGCTGGCCGGGCCCGAGTGCCCCGGAGTCGATCTGCGCGCGCAGGTCTTCGGCGATCTGCCGGTACATCGGATTCGACATCAGCTCTCTCCAACCCTCTGCACCATGATGTACCCGGCCATCGGGGTGATTCCACCTGTCTGGATCATTCTGCCCACCCGGCTGGATGGAATGTTTTCCTGTCGTTGGGTTTGGTCCAGGCTCAGCCGTGGTACAACGAGCTTAGGTACCAAAGGTTGGGATGATTCCAAAGGCAGGGCATGTAGGTTCTATCCTAGCAGTCCGACTGCTTGGATGCACTAGGATCTGCCGACTGGTCCCAGACAATAGGACAGTCAGGCTTAACCGGACCTACGGGACAGCACGCTCGCTCATGGACGTACGGGACACCGTGGTTCATGAGCATCGGGGCGGCGGGCGCACCTCGCCAGACCCCAGGGTCGCAGCAGGCCGGACCCGCGGGCGGAACCCCGCGGGCCGAAAAGCGCGGGAGGCCGTCATGGCCGCAGTCATAATCGCAGCAGTCGCCATCTTCACCTGCGGAGTCGTACTGGGGGTCATCGCGGTCGTGGCCGTGGCGATCCGCCGGGAGGACCGGCGCCGCACGCTGGCCGTCGAGGCGCCGGGCCGTCTGTCCGGCAACACCCGCCGCCTGACCGGGCTGGCCCGCCGGGACCTGGACGCGGACTTCCTCCGCCCGGCGGCCGGCGTCCGCTGACCGCGAGCCGCTGCCGGAAGGCGATACCAGCCATCCCAGCCAATGGATCGGCCTGACCGAGTGGAATGGCCCCCACTGTCGGAATTAGACCCTCAAGTCTGTTTGGGTGATTCCGCTACCGGGTATCCAATCGGTAACACCGAGAGGTTGGGATGATCCACCTGCTCGGTCACAGTAGAACATGTCATACCAGCCAGATCGGTCCTATGGCCCAACTCAGGCCCGTGGGCTGGATGATATGGCCAGCTAGCTCGCTGTCAGCCTGCTAGCAACGGCCCGCAGGCTTGCGCGGCGGGCCGCAGCGGAGGAGCCCGACGGTCTCAGCACCGTCGGCGAGGTGCGGGAGGCCAGTCATGGACCGCATCATGCTAGCCGCGGCGACCGGGATGGGCCTGGTCTTCGCTACCGGGGTCATAGCCGGAATCGTCCTCATGGTCGCGACGGCGCGACGGCGACAGGACAGCTCTCTGCAGTCGGCCCACAAGGCCGGAAAGGACCAGACCCCATGACCACTTCCCTTGGCCCGGAGCCCTCGTACTGCAAGCTGCACGTCGGTGCGCCGCTGAGCCCTTCCCAGTGGACGACCTGCTGGAAGTGGGGCTGGAACGAGCCGACCACCCTGACCGCCCGCATCGGTCACGACGTCGGTCACGACGTGCTCCCGGTGCTGATCGTCCTCGCCGTCCTGGCCTTCGTCGTCCTTCGGGCCATGATCAGGTCCTGATGCTGGCGGCCGGTGCCGCCGCGGGCGCGGCGCCGGCCGTCCTGCCGTGGGCGCAAAGGCCTAGCTCGGCCCCGGCCCGGCAGGCCCTAAGCTCGACAGCGTGGATAACCAGCCTTTTCCGTGGTCGCCCGGCACTGCCACCGGGATCGGCTCCATGCCGGGGACCGATCCGGCCGAGGCGATGCGGGTCATCGCCGACGAGCTGGCCGGCTTCCCGCATCTGCCTGAGCTGCCGGGCCGGGGGCCGGGCGCGGACCTGACCGGCCGCACCGCGGCCCTGCTGGTCGGCATGCCGGCCGAGGTGACGCCGCGCGGCTGGCGCCTGGCCGAGCGCCCGGGCCGGGACCTGGCCCGGGCCAGGTCCATGCTCTCCGCCGACCTGGACGTGCTCGAGGAGGTGCTGCAGGGCTTCACCGGGCCGGTCAAGGTCCAGCTCTGCGGGCCCTGGACGCTCGCCGCCACGCTGGAACTGTCCCGCACGATGAACATGGCGCTGGCCGACCCCGGCGCGGTGGCCGACCTGACCGCCTCGCTGGCCGAAGGCGCCGCCGCCTTCGCGGCCGATGTGGCCAGGCGGGTCCCGGGTGCCCGGCTGGTGGTCCAGTTCGACGAGCCGGCGCTGCCGTCGGCGCTCGCGGGCGAGGTGCCGACCCAGAGCGGGCTGTCCCGGCTGGCCGCGGTGGAGGACGATACCGCGGCGGACCGGCTGAGCCAGGTGCTGGCGGCCGTTCCCGTGTACACGGTGGTTCACTGCTGTGCCGCCACGGTGCCGTTCGGCATAATCCAGAAGGCCGGAGCGGACGGGGTGTCCTTCGACCTCAGCCAGCTCCGGCGGGGGGAAGAGGATGCGGTCGCTGAGGTGGCCGACGCGGGGATGGGGATACTGGCCGGGGCGGTCCCGGCCCTGACCGCCGAACCGGGCGGGCCGCGTGAGACGGCCGAGCGGGTCATCCGGATGTGGCGGCGGGTGGGCCTGCCGCTGACGACCGCCGGGGCGCAGGCGGTCATCACCCCGGCCTGCGGACTGGCCGGGGCGTCCCCGGCCCAGGCCCGGGCGGCGCTGGCCCGGTGCCGGGAGGCGGCGGCCATCATGCCGGAGCTGATCGAGGAGACAGGGGGCGAACCCAGGTGAGCGACAGCAGCGCGGAGGCGGCACCGGACGCGGCGCCCGCCGATGCCCGCCGGCGGCACGCCGACCTCAGCCTGGATATCACCGAGGCCGATCACCGGTACTACGTCCTGGACGCGCCGACCATCTCCGACATCGAGTACGACACCAAGATGCGCGAGCTGCGCGCGCTGGAGGACCAGTACCCGGACCTGCGCACCCCGGATTCGCCGACCCAGACCGTGCACGGGACGGTGTCCACCCTGTTCACCCCGGTGGAGCACCTGGAGCGGCTGCTCAGCCTGGATAACGTCTTCACCGACGAGGACCTGGGCGGCTGGGCGGACCGGGCCGCGCGGCTGGGCGGCGCGGGCCCGTTCCTGTGCGAGCTGAAGATCGACGGGCTCGCGATCGACCTGGTCTACCGGGACGGCGCGCTGACCGGGGCGGCGACCCGGGGCGACGGCCGCACCGGCGAGGACGTCACGCCCAACATCCGGACCATCGCCGCCATCCCGGCCCGGCTGAACGGCTCCGGTCATCCCGCCGTGCTCGAAGTCCGCGGGGAGGTCTTCATGCCCGTCGAGGCGTTCGGGAAGCTGAACGAGTCGCTGCTGGACGCGGGCAAGGCCGCCTTCGCCAACCCGCGCAACTCCGCGGCCGGCTCGCTGCGGCAGAAGGACCCCCGGGTCACCGCGTCCCGCGCCCTGAGCGCGATCGTGCACGGCATCGGCCGGGTCGAGGGCGGCCCGGCGGGCGGGCCGGGCGCCAGCGGGCGGGCCAGCGGGCGACGGAGAAGGCACCGGCATCAGCGGCGCGGCCGCGGGACCGGGGGAAGAAGGCCACCTTGACGGCGCGCCCGACACCCAGTCCGGCTGGTATGAGCGGCTGCGCGAGTGGGGGCTGCCGGTCAGCGACCTGGTCACGGTGGTGCCGGACATGGCCGGGGTGCGGGAGTACATCGCCTACTACGCCGAGCACCGGCACGATCCGCCGTACGAGATCGACGGCGTGGTGGTGAAGATCGACCAGATCGCGCTGCAGCGCCAGCTCGGCTCGACCAGCCGCGCGCCGCGCTGGGCCATCGCCTACAAGTACCCGCCGGAGGAGGTCACCACCCGGCTGATCGATATCAGGGTGAACGTCGGCCGCACCGGCCGGGTCACCCCGTTCGCGGTGATGGAGCCGGTCAAGGTGAGCGGCTCGACGGTGGAGCAGGCCACCTTGCATAACGCCGATGAGGTCAAGCGCAAGGGCGTCCTGATCGGCGACATGGTGATCCTGCGCAAGGCGGGCGACGTGATCCCCGAGGTCCTCGGGCCGGTCGCCGACCTGCGCACCGGCGGCGAGCGCGAGTTCGAGTTCCCGACCGCGTGCCCGGCCTGCGGCACCCCGCTGGCCCGGGAGGAGGGCGAGGTCGACTGGCGCTGCCCGAACTCGCGGTCCTGCCCGGCCCAGCTCCGCGAGCGGCTGTTCCACGTGGCCGGGCGCGGCGCCTTCGACATCGAGGTGCTCGGTTACGAGGCGGTGAGCGCGCTGCTGGACTGCGGCCTGGTCACCGACGAGGGCGACCTGTTCACCCTCACCGAGGAGCAGCTGGCCACCTGCCCGTTCTTCGTCGTCAAGCAGGGCACGCTGAGCGCCAACGCGGCCCGGCTGCTGGCCAACCTGGACCAGGCCCGGACCCGGCCGCTGTGGCGGATCCTGGTCGCGCTGTCCATCCGGCACGTCGGGCCGACCGCGGCGCGGGCGCTGGCCGCGGAGTTCGGCTCGCTGGACGCGATCGAGGCGGGCAGCACCGACGCGCTGGCCGCGGTGGAGGGGGTCGGGCCCACGATCGCCGCGTCGCTGCGCGACTGGTTCGCGGTCGACTGGCACCAGGCCATCGTGGCCAAGTGGCGTGCGGCCGGAGTGCGGCTCGGGGACCCGGATTTCGACCCGAACCGGGCCGCGGCCCGGCTGCTGGCCGGGGTGTCCGTGGTGATCACCGGCACGCTGGAGGGATTCAGCCGGGAAGAGGCGGGCGAGGCCGTCCGCGCCGCGGGCGGCAAGGTGACCTCCTCGGTGTCCAAGAAGACCAGCTTCGTGGTGGCCGGCGAGAACGCGGGCTCCAAGCACGACAAGGCGGTCGAGCTCGGCGTCCCGATCCTGGACGAGGCCGCGTTCCGGGTCCTCCTTGACCACGGGCCAGACGCGGTCAGCCAGGAAAGCCAGTAAGGCCGGTACGCGACGGTCCCCGGGCGGCTTGTCGTGCGCCCGGGTCAATCGCCGTCGAGGATTTCGATCCGGTCGCCGACCCGGATCACGCCGCCCTGGGCCGGGAGCTGGTCGGGGATCAGGTTCTGGCCGAACACGAGCTGCTGCCCGAACCGGCGGCGCCGGCCGAGCATCTTGAGCGGCTGTGAGCCGCGCTCGCCGGTGACCTGATCGGTGGTGGTCACCACGCACCGCCCGCAGGGCTTGGCCACGCGGAAACAGACGGCGCCGATCCGGATGCGGCGCCAGCGGTCCTCGGCCCAGGGCCGCGCCCCCGTGACCACCACGTTGGGCCGGAATCTGGTCATCGGGACGGGCTGCTCGCCGTCGTCGGCCAGCCAGCGGCCGAGTTCTTCGAGCGAGCCGGTACTGGTGAGCAGCAGCGGGTAGCCGTCGGCGAAGCTCACCACGTCCCCGTCCTGCCCGAATTCGGGGTCCACCGCACGCCGGGTCGGGTCGTCCAGGTACACCAGGCGCACCGGACGGCCGAGATAGGCCGTGAACCACGCGTCCGCGGCCGGGCCCGCGGCCGCCGCCAGGAAGACCGAGCGCCAGAGGGTGACCTTCAGCAGTTCCGCGTCGGCCGCGGGCACGGCGACCTGGGCGCCGGGACGCCCGGGGGCCGACACGCTGATCGCCCCGGCGGCCGGTCCGTAGCTGACCGTGACCCGGGCCAGCGAGGGTTCCTCACGCTGGCTCACGAACCGGCCGTCCTCGTCGACCAGCAGCCACCGGCGATCGCCCGCCAGGCCCCAGGGCTCGACCAGGCTCTCGGTGAGGTCCACGGCCCGCGTCGCCTTCATCGGGTAGATGTGCATCGAGGCGAGCCGGACCGCGCGGCCCGATTCCCCTGCGCCTGCTCCGGTACGGCTCACACCTGGCTCCTCATCCGCTCGCGGCGATACTGCGGACGACGGTGTCACGACGGATAACCCGATCCTAACGCTGACGGGCCTTATCGGTTACGGGCCGCCTGCGCTGCGCCCCTAGTATGGCGTGCATGCCCATCACCCGTGACGAGGTCGCGTACCTGGCCCGGCTGGCCCGGATCGCGCTGCCCGACGCCGAGCTCGACCATCTGGCGCCGCAGCTGGACCAGATCATCACGGCGGTCGCGCAGGTCCAGGAGGTCGCCGCCGAGGGCATCCCGCCGACCTCGCACGCGACCGGCCTGACCAACGTATTCCGCGACGACGTGCCGGTCGGCTGCCTCACGCCCGCCGAAGCCCTCGCCGCAGCGCCCGCCGTCGAGCAGCAGCGGTTCAAGGTGCCGCGGATCCTGGGGGAGGACTGATGGACCTGATCCGCATGAGCGCGGCCGAGCTGTCGGCCGCGCTGGCCGCGCGGGAAGTCTCCGCGGCCGAGGTGACCCAGGCGCACCTGGACCGGATCGCCGCCGTCGACGAGCGCGTGCACGCCTTCCTGCACGTCGCGGCCGACCGTGCGCTGGCCCAGGCCGCCGAGGTCGACGAACGGCGCCGCCACGGCGAGCCGCTCGGCCCGCTGGCCGGCGTCCCGGTCGCGGTCAAGGACGTGTTCACCACCGTCGGCATGCCGACCACCTGCGGCTCGCGCATCCTGGAGGGCTGGCACCCGCCGTACGAGTCGACCGTGACCAGGCGGCTGCGGCAGGCCGGCGCGATCATCGTCGGCAAGACCAACATGGACGAGTTCGCCATGGGCTCCTCCACCGAGAACTCGGCCTTCGGGCCCAGCCGCAACCCGTGGGACCTGAGCAGGATCCCCGGCGGCTCGTCGGGCGGGTCGGCGGCCGCGGTGGCCGCGTACGAGGCGCCGCTGGCCATCGGCACCGACACCGGCGGCTCGATCCGCCAGCCCGCGTCGGTCTGCGGGATCGTCGGCACCAAGCCCACCTACGGCGGCTCGTCGCGGTACGGGGTGGTGGCCTTTGCTTCGAGCCTGGACACGCCGGGACCGTTCGGCCGGACGGTGCTCGACACCGCGCTGCTGCACGAGGCGATGTCCGGGCATGACCCGTGCGACTCCACCTCGGTCGACGCGCCGGTGCCGCCGGTCGTCGCCGCGGCGCGCGAGGCCGACGTGGGCGGCCTGCGGATCGGCGTGGTCTCCGAGCTGGGCGGGGACGGCTACCAGCCGGGCGTCCTGGCCCGGTTCGCCGAGGCGGTCGAGCTGCTCGAATCCCTCGGCGCCAAGGTCACCGAGGTGTCCTGCCCGCACTTCAGGTACGCGCTGCCCGCGTACTACCTGATCGCGCCCAGCGAATGCTCCTCCAACCTGGCCCGCTTCGACGCGATGCGGTACGGGCTGCGGGCCGGCGACGACGGGACCAGGGACGCGGAGGAGGTGATGGCGCTGACCCGTGAGGCGGGTTTCGGCGCCGAGGTGAAGCGGCGCATCATCCTCGGCACGTACGCGCTGTCCAGCGGCTACTACGACGCCTACTACGGCAAGGCCCAGCAGGTCCGCACCCTGATCATCAGGGACTTCGACGCGGCCTTCGGGCAGGTCGACGTGCTGGTCTCCCCGGCCACGCCGACCACCGCCTTCCCCATCGGGGAGCGGGCCGACGACCCGATGGCGATGTACCTGGCCGACCTGTGCACGATCCCGTCGGACCTGGCGGGCAACGCGGCGATCTCCATCCCGTGCGGGCTGGCCGCCGAGGACGGGCTCCCGGTCGGCCTGCAGGTGATGGCGCCCGCGCTGGCCGACGACCGGCTGTACCGGGTCGCCGCCGCCGCGGAAGCGGCCTTCACCGAGCGCTGGGGCGGACCGCTGCTGGCCGGCGCGAAGGGACTGGGAGCGACATGACGGTGGAGACCCTCGTTCCGTTCGCCGATGCGGTGGACCGCTACGAGCCGGTGATCGGCCTGGAGACGCACGTCGAGCTGGGCACCAGGACCAAGATGTTCTGCGGCTGCCCGACCGCGTTCGGCGCCGAGCCGAACAGCCAGGTGTGCCCGGTGTGCCTGGGCCTGCCCGGGTCGCTGCCGGTGACGAACCGGACGGCGATCGAGTACACGATCCGCATCGGCCTGGCCCTGAACTGCTCCATCGCCACCTGGTGCCGGTTCGCGCGGAAGAACTACTTCTACCCGGACATGCCGAAGGACTTCCAGATCTCCCAGTACGACGAGCCGCTGTGCACGGACGGCTGGCTGGACGTGGCCGTCGGCGGCACCATCGTCCGGGTCGGGATCGAGCGGGTCCACCTGGAGGAGGACACCGGCAAGTCACTGCACGTCGGCGGGGCCACCGGGCGGATCCACGGCGCGGAGTACTCGCTGGTCGACTACAACCGGGCGGGCATCCCGCTGGTGGAGATCGTGACCAAGCCGGTCGACGGGACGGGCGCGGCGGCCCCGGAGGTCGCCCGCGCGTACGTCACCGAGCTGCGTGACCTGGTCCGGGGGCTGGGCGTCTCCGACGTGCGGATGGAAGAAGGCTCGCTGCGCTGCGACGTGAACACCTCGCTGTCGCCGCGCGGCTCGGGCCGATGGGGGACCAGGACCGAGACCAAGAACGTCAACTCGCTGCGCTCGGTCGAGCGGGCCGTCCGGTTCGAGATCGAGCGCCAGGCCGCCGTGCTGGACGCCGGCGGCCGGGTCATCCAGCAGACCCGGCACTTCCAGGAGGACTCCGGCTCCACGACGCCCGGCCGGTCCAAGGAAGAGGCCCAGGACTACCGCTACTTCCCCGAGCCCGACCTGGTGCCGCTGGCCCCGCCCGCCGAATGGGTGGCGCAGATCCGGGCCGCGCTGCCCGAGGCGCCCTCGGCCCGGCGAGCCCGGCTGCAGGCCGAATGGGACCTGTCCGAGACGGAGCTGACCGCACTGTCCAACGCGGGCGCGCTGGACCTGGTGGCCGACACGGTCGCGGCCGGCGCGTCGCCGTCGGACGCGCGCAAATGGTGGCTGGGCGAGCTCGCTCGCCGGGCCAACGACGAGGGCGTCGAGCTGCCCGGCCTGGACATCACCCCGGCCCAGGTCGCCCGCGTCGCGGGCCTGGTCTCGGCGGGCACCCTCAACGACCGGCTGGCCCGCGACGTGATCGACGCGGTGCTGGCCGGGGAGGGTGATCCCGATCAGGTGGTCGCCGCCCGGGGCCTGGCCGTGGTCAGTGACGAGGGCGCGCTCGCCGCCGCCGTCGACGCGGCGATCGCCGCCAACCCCGATGTCGCCGCCCGGGTCCGTGACGGCAAGATCGCCGCGGCCGGCCCCCTGGTCGGCGCGGTCATGAAGGCCACCGGCGGCCAAGCCGACGCCGCCCGCGTCCGCCAGCTCATCCTGGACCGCCTCACCTAGCCCCGCCTCAGCTAGCCCCGCCTCAGCCCGCCGCCCGCCCAGCACCAGGCAGCGACGTCGTTGTCACAACCATGCACACCAGACGACGTCGTTGTCACAACGACGCGGTTGCGGGCCTCAGCTAGCCGCGCGATTTACCGGTGGAGATGCCGAACTCCCGGTGGACCCGCTCCCAGAACGCGTCCCGCAGCCACTCGCGGGCCTCCTGGTAGGAACGCAGCGACAGGTTGAGCTCCTTCTCCGCGTCGACCAGGAGCTCCTTGTCGATGACCGGCGGCAGGATCGGCCCGGGCAGCAGGTCGCGGATGTTGTCCCGGCCGCGGGTCAGGATCCACTTCTGCGCGACGTGCTCGCCCGCCTCCTCGACCCGGGTCCGGTCCGGCCCGAGGCGGGGCATCGGGCCGGTGCCGGTCGGCGACCACCCGCCCGGGGACGTCGCAGCGTGCGCGCCGGTCCGGGACATCGGCTGGGTCATGGGCAGCCGGCCGTGCCGTTCACCGAACAGCTGGGCCGGCGAGGGCACCGACGGCGGCGAGCCGACCGGCCCGAAGGCGCCCGGGTCAGGACGGCCCTGGTCGACCGCGGCCATGTTCTTGGTGAAGTAGGGCCGCAGGAACGAAGCGTCCAGCACGTCGACCGTATCGGACTCCCACACCAGCCGTTCGGCCTGGTTGGTGCCGTAGGGCGGCTCGATGCCCCACAGGTGCACGCGCACCCCGTACGCCTGGGCCGCCTCGACGGCCGGCACCATGTCCTCGTCGCCCGCGATGAGGACCGCGTCGGTGATGGCGCGGTGCCGGGCCAGCGCCTCCATGTCCGCCCGGATCTGCGCGTCCACGCCTTTTTGCTGGCCGCGGGCGTTCAGGTTGCCCAGCCGCAGCTTGACCCAGGGCATCTGGGCGATGACCCGCTGGTCGATCGTCGGCACCCGGTCCCGTGCCGCGTCGTACCAGTAGACCCGCAGCAGCTCGCCGCGGATGATCTCATCAGCGTGCTTGGTGATCACCTGGATCAGCGGGGGCGCGTCCACGCGGAAGTCCCGGCGCGAGCTCGACGCGAAGAGCAGCTCGCCGGCCGCGGCATAGATGTAGCCGACGTCCACCATGACCGCGTAGCGGGCCAGGCTGGGCAGAGGGGCGGCGAATTCGGTCATCACCTTCGACTGTAGGCCAGCCGGGGCCATGCGCGTGCCACATGCGACACATTCGTTGACGGGGAGAATCTGACCGAATACATAAAGTAACCTCGCGGCGGAATGCCGCCGCAATTGCCGAGCGGCTGAGCCGGCCGCCCGGCGGGACACCCGCCCGGCGCGGGACACCCGCTGCCGGGCGCGGCCGGGCTCGTCATGGCACCAGGTTAACTGGCACGTTATATCGGGGGATTACGCTCACTGCGTGACGGTCATGGAGAATGAAGGCAACATCAGCGGCGACCGGGACCGGGACCGGGCCGGGCTGCCTGAGCAGATGCGACGCGACGTCCGGCTGCTCGGCGACATCCTCGGCGAGGTCATCCGCGATTCGGTCGGCCCGGAGCTGCTGGCCGATGTGGAGCAGCTGCGGCACGCGGTGATCGAGGCCCGCCGGGACGCCCGCGATGAGGCGGCGGATCCGGCCGGGGACGCGATCGCGGTGCTGGTCGCCTCGTGGGACCTGGACCGGGCCGAGCAGGTGGCCCGCGCCTTCACCGTCTACTTCCACCTGGCCAACCTGGCCGAGGAACATCAGCGCATCCGCCAGCTGCGCGAACGCGATACCGGGGATGAGCCGGTACGGGAATCGCTGGCGGCCGCCGTGGCCGAGCTGGACCGCGACGCGGGGCATGACCACGTCCGCGAGCTGCTGGAATCGCTGCGCGTGCACCTGGTGCTGACCGCGCATCCCACCGAGGCCCGGCGCCGCGCCGTGGTCGAGGGGCTGCGCCGGATCAGCGACCTGCTGCGCGTGGTCGATGACCAGCGGGCCGGGGCCGCGGAGCACGCCGAGGCCCGGCGCGGGCTGCGCGAGAACATCGACCTGCTGTGGCGGACCTCCCAGCTCAGGGTGAAGGCCATGGACCCGATCGACGAGGTCCGCACGGTCATGGCCGCGTTCGACGAGACCCTGTTCCTGGTCGTGCCCGTGGTGTACCGCGAGCTGGACCGGGCGCTGGCGCGAGCGGAGACCGGGCCGCGAGCGGAGACCGGGCCGCGAGCGGAGACCGCGCCGAGGAGGCGCCCGCGTTCCTGCGCTACGGCAGCTGGGTCGGCGCCGACCGGGACGGCAACCCGTTCGTGACCGCCCAGGTCACCCGCGAGACGGCGACGATCCAGGCCGACCACGTGCTGCGCGCGCTGGAGAACGCCACGACCAGGATCGGCCGGTCGCTGACCATGCACGAGGCCACCACCCCGCCGTCGGCGGAGCTGCGCCGCGCGCTGGCCGCCGCCGCGGCCTCCCACCCCGAGCTGCTGGCCGGGCTCGCCGCCCGCTCCCCCCAGGAGCCGTACCGGACCTACCTGCTGTACGCCGCGGCCCGGATCAGGGCCACCCGGCTGCGTGACGCGGACCTCGCCTACCATGGCCCGGCCGAGTTCCTCGCCGACCTGCGCGTCGCCCAGCGGTCGCTGGCTGCCGCCGGCGCGGCCCAGCAGGCCTACGGCGAGGTGCAGAACCTGATCTGGCAGGCCGAGACGTTCGGCTTCCACCTGGCGGACCTGGAGGTCAGGCAGCATAGCCAGGTGCACGCCCGGGCGCTGCGCGAGCTGCGGGCCGCCGGGCCGCCGGGCCTGGAGGCCGCCGGGGACTGGTCCGCGGAAACCCAGGAGGTGCTGGCCACCTTCCGGGCCATCAGCTGGATCCAGGACCGCTTCGGCGTCGACGCGTGCCGGCGCTATGTGGTCAGCTTCACCCGCTCGGCCGAGGACATGGCCGCGGTCCACGAGCTGGCCCGGTACGCCGCCGCCGGCGGGCGGGTGCCGGTGCTGGACGTGGTGCCGCTGTTCGAGAGCGCGGTGGACCTGGCCAACGCGCCCGCCGTGCTCACCGGCATGCTCGAGTTCCCGGAGGTCGCCGAGCGGCTGGCCGCCACCGGCCGCCGCCTCGAGGCGATGCTCGGCTACTCCGACTCGGCCAAGGAACTCGGCCCGGCCAGCGCCACCCTGCGGCTGTACGAGACCCAGGCCCGGCTGGCCGAATGGGCCGCGGCGCACGACGTGCGGCTGACCTTGTTCCACGGCCGGGGCGGAGCGCTGGGCCGGGGCGGCGGGCCGGCCGGCCAGGCCGTGCTGGCCCAGGCGCCCGGCTCGGTCAGCGGCTCGTTCAAGGTCACCGAGCAGGGCGAGGTGATCTTCGCCCGGTACGGCCAGCAGGCCATCGCCAAGCGGCACCTGGAGCAGGTCAGCTACGCGGTGCTGCTCGCCTCCTCGGCGCGCCGGGGCGACCGGATCACGGCCGCGGCGGCCAGCTACGGTACCGTCGCCGACCGGATTGACCAGGCGGCCTGCGCCGCGTTCCGCGGCCTGGTCGAATCCGCCGGGTTCGCCGACTGGTTCGCCTGGATCAGCCCGCTGGGCGAGATCGGCGGCCTGCGGATCGGCTCCCGGCCGGCCAAGCGGGGCCTGGGCGGCGGGCCGCCGGTCGCCATGGACCTGGATGACCTGCGGGCCATCCCCTGGGTGTTCGCCTGGTCGCAGACCCGGATGAACCTGCCCGGGTGGTTCGGCCTCGGCAGCGGGCTGGCCGCCGTCGCGGCCGATCCGGACGGCCTGGAGGTGCTGCGGCGTGCGTACCGCGAGTGGCCGCTGTTCGGCTCGATGCTGGATAACGCCGAGATGAGCCTGGCCAAGACCGACCGGCTGATCGCGGTCCGCTATCTGGCCCTCGGCGGCCGCGACGACCTGACCGCCCTGGTCCTGGCCGAGTACGACCTGACCAGGCGGCTGGTCCTGGCCGTCACCGGCCACGACCGGCTGCTGGCCGACCGTGAGGTGCTGTCCCGGGCCGTGGCGCTGCGCGATCCTTACGTGGACGCGCTGTCCTACCTGCAGCTGCGGGCCCTCGCCGCGCTCCGCTCCCCGGCGGCCGACGCCGATCGCGAGCGGCTGGAGCGCCTGCTGCTGCTGACCGTCAACGGGGTCGCGGCCGGCCTGCAGAACACCGGCTAGGCGCCAGCACACCGGCTGGCCGCCAGCACACACCGGCTAGGCTGCCCCTATGGGTGGCGCAGCATGAGCGAGACGCAGTGGCGCACGCACCGGCTCGAGCTCGACGATCAGACGCTCCGGGAATGGGACGCCGCGGTGCTCGCGGCCGACGCCGAGGGCATCGTCCTGGACCGGTCGGCGTTCTATCCGGGCGGCGGCGGCCAGCCGCCGGATCATGGCGTGCTGCTGTGGGGCGGCGTGCAGACCCGGATCACCGGCGTGCGCAAGGGCGATGAGGAGTACCTGATCCCGGCCGAAGGCGACCCGCTGCCGCCCGCCGGCACGGCCGTCCGCGGCGCCGTCGAGGACGAGCGCCGGACCGCGCTGATGCGCACGCACTCCGGCCTGCACGTGCTGTGCGGCGTGGTGTTCCGTGACTTCGGGGCGCTGGTCACCGGCGGCAACATGGAGCCGCTGACGGCCCGGATGGACTTCAACCTCCCGGACGTGCCGGACGGGTTCCGGGACGCGGTCGAGGCGGCGTGCAACGCGGAGATCCGCGCGGACCGGCGCATCGATGTGCGCGTGCTGCCCCGGGACGAGGCGTTCGCGCTGCCCGACATCATCCGCACCGCGACCAACCTGGTCCCGCCGGAGGTCAAGGAGGTCAGGATCGTCGACATCACGGGCCTGGACCAGCAGGCCGACGGCGGCACCCATGTCGCCTCGACCAGCCAGGTGGGCCGGATCGAGGTGGCCAAGATCGAGAGCAAGGGCAAGGGCTTCCGCCGCCTGCGCATCAGGATCGGCGAGTGAGCCGGACGCCTCTGGATGCGGCGGCGCTGGCGGCCGCCGTCGTCACGCCCGGCGCCCTGTGGCGGGCCGTCGAGGTGACCGAACGCACCGGCTCGACCAACTCCGACCTACTGGCCCGCGCCGCCGCCGGGGAGCCAGAGGGCCTGGTGCTCGCCGCCGAGGAACAGGTCGCGGGCCGCGGCCGGCTGGGCCGCACCTGGGTGTCCCCGCCGCGCTCCGCCCTGACCTTCTCTGTCCTGCTCCGGCCGACGGCGGTGCCGCGGGCCCGGCTGGGCTGGCTCCCGCTGCTCACCGGCGTGGCCGTGGCCGCCGCCGTGCGCACCGCGGCCGGCGTGGACGCCCAGCTGAAATGGCCGAACGACGTGCTCGCGCCCGGGCCCGGCGAAGGCCAGGGCAAGCTCGGCGGGATCCTGGCCGAGGCGGCCGGCGACGCCGTGGTGGTCGGCATCGGCGTCAACGTGTCCACCGAGGCCGCCGAGCTGCCGCCGCCCGGCCCCGGCGCGCTGCCCGCGACCTCGCTGCGCCTCGCGCACGCCGCGGTCCTGGACCGGGGCGTACTACTGGCCGCGATCCTGGCCGGCCTGGAACGCAGGTACCGTTCCTGGACCCAGGCCTGCGGAGATACCGAACGGTCCGGCCTGCGTGCCGAGTACACCGCCTTGTGTGCCACCCTGGGCCGCCACGTCCGCGTCGAACTGCCCGGCGGCCGGCTGCTCGACGGGCAGGCCGGCGGAGTCGATGCGGACGGCAGGCTGCTGGTCACCGTGCCGCCGGACGCCGAAGTGCCGGTGGCCGCGGGCGACATCGTGCACCTGCGCTGAGCGGCCCGCCCGATAGGGCACTATGTGCGTTATGGCGCGTGAGGATTCGCTGACCGGCGACGAGGAGCCGGTGCTGCTGCTGCACCCGCACTGGAAGACGCTGATCGGCCCGGTCCTGGTCGCGGTCATCGTGCTGGCGCTCGCCCTGCTCGTCGAGGCCGTGATCCCGTCCGGCCGGGCCGCGGCGGCCAGCCGGCTGGCGGTGGCCGTGATCGCGCTCCTGGCCCTGATGCTGTGGCTGATCGCGCCGGTGCTGCGCTGGCGGACCACTACTTACGAGCTGACCACCCGGCGGCTGCGGACCAGGTACGGCCTCGTGACCAGGCGCGGCCGCGATATCCCGCTGGCCAGGATCAACGACGTGTCGTTCGAGAAGGGCCTGCTCGACCGGCTGCTCGGCGCCGGGCGGCTGGTGGTGGAGTCGGCGGGCGAGCACGGCCAGATCGTGTTGCGGGATGTCCCGAACGTGGAGCAGGTGCAGGCCACGCTGTACCAGCTGGTCGAAGCGGAGCAGGGACGGCTGGACCACGACCAGCGAAACCAGCCGTGATCCGGGCGTGATCCGGGCGTAGCCTGAAGTCACGAGGAGGATCCCTCATGACTGACTTCGTTAAGCTCCGGGAGACCATCGAGCGCGGCGGGGCGGCCCGCTATCACGAGGCCGCCGCCGCCACCGGGAAGCTGTTCGCGCGGGAGCGGATCAAGCTGCTCACCGACGCCGGCAGCTTCACCGAGGACGGCCGGTTCGCGAACGCCCTGGCCGACGGCCTGCCCGCGGACGGGGTCGTCACCGGCACCGCGACGATCGGCGGCCGGCTGGTCGCGGTGATGGCCAACGACTCCACGGTCAAGGCCGGCTCCTGGGGCCCGCTGACCGTGGAGAAGATCATCCGGATCATCGAGAAGGCCTACGGCACGGGCATCCCGATGATCTACCTGGTCGACTCGGCCGGGGCCAGGATCACCGACCAGGTGGACATGTTCCCCGGCCGGCGCGGGGCCGGGCGGATCTTCCGCACCCAGATCCGGGCGTCGGGGTCTATCCCTCAGGTCTGCGCGCTGTTCGGGCCTTCGGCGGCGGGCGGTGCGTACATCCCGGCGTTCTGCGACTTCACCGTCATGGTCGACGGCAACGCGTCGATGTACCTGGGCAGCCCGCGGATGGTCGAGATGGTGGTGAGCGAGAAGACCACGCTGGAGGAGATGGGCGGGGCCCGGCTGCACTGCACCGTCTCCGGCAGCGGCCACCTGCTGGCCTTCTCCGAGACCGAGGCGCTGGCGGCGGTGCGCCGGTACCTGTCTTACCTGCCGCAGAACTGGGAGCAGCCGCCGCCGGTCGCGCAGGCGCGGCCACCGGAGCCCGCCGACCTGCGGGCCCTGGTCCCGGCCAGCGAGCGCCAGGTCTTTGACATGCGCCGCTTCGTCCGCGGCCTGGTGGACCAGGAGTCGTTCTTCGAGATCCACGCGCTGTGGGCGCGCGAGGTGCTCACCGGGTTCGCCCGGCTGGACGGCCGGGTTATCGGCGTGATCGCGAACAATCCCCTGTTCAAGGGGGGCGTGCTGTTCGTCGACTCGGCGGACAAGGCGGCCCGGTTCATCCAGGTCTGCGACGCGTTCGGCCTCCCGCTGCTGTTCCTGGCCGACGTGCCGGGCTTCATGGTCGGCACCGCGGTGGAGCGGCAGGGCATCATCAAGCACGGCGCGAAGATGATCGCGGTGATGTCTGACGCCACCGTGCCGAAGGTCTGCGTGGTGGTGCGCAAGGCCTACGGGGCCGGGCTGTACGCGATGGCCGGGCCCGGCTTCGACCCGGATGCGACGCTGGCCCTGCCGACGGCGAAGATCGCGGTCATGGGCGCGCAGGCCGCGGTGAACGCCGTGTACGCGAACAAGCTCGCGGCGATCGCCGATGAGACCGAGCGGGCCGCCGAGACCGAGCGGCTGCGCCGCGAGTACGAGCAGGACATCGATATCCTGCGGCTGGCCGCCGAGCTCCACCTGGATGATGTCGTGGAGCCCGAAGACCTGCGGGACGAGCTGGTCCGCCGGTTCGCCGCCGCGCGCGGCCGGGCCGCTGAGCCGCCGCGGCGCCGGCACGGCATCAGCCCAGCCTGACCGACCGGCCCCATCAACTCAGCCCGATCAACTTTTACCTCTCCTTTACTATTTAGCTATGACCCGCGTGCTGCTAGCCGAGGATGACGCGTCCATCTCCGAGCCGCTGTCCCGCGCCCTACGCCGGGAGGGGTACGAGGTGGACATCACCGCGGACGGCCCGACGACGCTGGAGCGGGCCGTCGGCGAAGGCGTCGACCTGATCCTGCTCGACATCGGCCTGCCGGAACTCGACGGGCTTGAGGTCTGCCGGCGGGTCCGGGCCGACGGGTACGCGGTGCCGGTGCTGATCCTCACCGCCCGCGCGGACGAGGTGGACACGGTGGTGGGCCTGGACGCGGGGGCCGACGACTACGTCACCAAGCCGTTCCGGCTGGCCGAGCTGCTCGCCCGGGTCCGCGCCCTGCTGCGCCGGGGCACGGCCGAAGGATCGGCCGTGCTCGACGTGCGGATCGATCCGGACGCCCGCCGCGCCTGGCACGGCGACGCCGAGATGGATCTGACCACCAAGGAGTTCGACCTGCTGTGGATCTTGCTGCGGGACGCGGGCAAGGTGGTCACCCGTGAGCAGATCATGCGCGAGGTGTGGGACGCCAAGTGGTGGACCTCCACCAAGACCCTGGACATGCACATCTCCTGGCTGCGCCGCAAGCTCGGCGACGACGCGCACAGCCCGAGGTACATCACCACGGTCCGCGGCGTCGGGTTCCGCTTTGAACGCGGCGACTGAGCCCTCGACGCGAGCACGGCAGCAGCCCGCGGTCGTCGCGGTCGCCGCAGCCGCAGCCGCAGCCGCGGTCGCCGCGGGCTGAGCGATGCGCCGCAGGCTGTGGTTCTCGGTCTTCGCCGCCGCCGCGGTCGCGGTGGCGGTGGTCGGGGTGCCCGCGCTGGTGATCGCCGCCGGCCGCGGCACGGCCGCGGTGGCCGTGGTCGCCGGGCTGATGGCCGGGACCGTGGCCCTGGCCGCGTGGCTGGCGGCGGTACTCGCGCGCCGGATGGCGCGGCCGGTCGAGGAGCTCGCCGAAGCCGCCGGGCGGCTCGGCACCGGGGACCCGCGCCCCCTCGGCCGCCGGTACGGCGTGGCCGACCTGGATCAGCTGGCCGACGGGCTGGACAGCTTCGCCCGGCGGCTGTCCAGCCTGCTCGCGGCGGACCGCGAGCTCGCCGTGGATGCTTCGCACCAGCTGCGCACCCCGCTGACCGCCCTGTCCATGCGGCTGGAGGAGATGATCGCCGCCGCGGACGAACCCGACGTGGTCCGGGAGGAGGGCAGCGCGGCCCTGGCCCAGGCCGAACGCCTCGCGGACGTGGTGAGCCAGTTGCTGAGCCCGGCCCGCCGGGCCACCACGGCCGAGCTGACCGGCATCGATGAGATCGTGCAGCAGCAGGTCATCGAGTGGGACCCCGCCTTCCGCCGGGCCCGGCGCAAGCTGGTGGTCATCGGCGTGCGCGGCCTGCAGGCGCACGTAACGCCCGGCGGCCTGGCCCAGGTGCTGGCCACGCTGCTGGACAATGCGCTCATGCATGGCGGCGGGACGGTGACCATCCAGACCTGGCAGAGCGCGCGGTCGGTGGTCATCGAGGTCCGGGACGAGGGCAAGGGCGTCGCGCCGGATCTGGTGTCGCGCATCTTCGAGCGGAGCGTCAGCGGCCGCCCCGAGGGCACCGGGCTGGGGCTGGCGCTGGCCCGGACCATGGCGGCCGCCGACGGCGGCCGTGTCGTCCTGGTCAAGCCGAAGCCGGCCACGTTCGCGGTGTTCCTGCCCCGGCACCCGCTGCGGCCGGGCACCCAGCCGGTCCGCGGCCCGGCTTGATGCCTCCCCGGCCAGCTTCCGCCCAATGCCCCGCAGGCTCGATCCTGGTCGATGTGCCGTCGTACTTGTTAGAGCAGGTACGGCGGCACATCGACCAGGCAGCCAGCAGCGCCGAGCGGCCCGGCCTGACGCCCTTCGAGCTCAGGCCGCCAGCCGCACTAAGCTGCGGTGCGCGTCCGGCTCGGCCGGGTCCAGGTGCTCCCAGGCCGGCCCGTAGTAGCGCCGGTCGGCGAGGCCCGCGGGCTGTTCGAGCTCCTCCCACGGCGGCCCGTCGCCCCCGGCCGGGGCGGCCAGCGCGGGCTCGACGACTCCGCTCACCGCCGCCTCCCCGGCGGCGACCGCGGTGCCGGGCGCGTCAGCCAGGAAGACCCACTTCTTGTAGGCGAAGAACCGGAAGATGGTCCCCAGCCCGGTCCCGACCACGCTGGCCGCGTTGTAGGCCAGCTCGGACTTCATGTCCAGCCCGTAGGTCGTGATCGCGATCACCGCCTCGGCGATGGCCAGGCCGATGATGTTCAGCGCCACGAACAGGACGCCCTCGCGCAGTAGCGGCTGGTTGACCCGGTGCCGGAAGGTCCAGAACCTGCTGCCCAGGTAGGTGACGATGGTCGCGGCGGTGATGGACAGCCCCTTGGCCGCCATGGGGCCGATGCCGAGATGGACGTGCAGGTAATCCGCGCCACCCAGGTCGATGATCGCCCCGGTCAGCCCGACCACGCCGAACTTGGCCAGCTCCGGGATCAGGTCGGCGAAGCGCTTGCGGTAGCTCGCCAGCAACGGCATACGCGGCAAGTCCTTCCGGACGGGTTCAGATTGTGGCCTGCGGAAGCCCCCGGCAGGCGCTGCCATGCTACCGGCCCCGCCTGGGTGGCGACTTATCCTTTCCTGAGACCGCCCTCTCAAACCGGCCCGGCGGCGCGCGAAACGGCGGTCAGCCGGCCAGGGTCGTCTCCCGCCCGGTCCCGGCGATGGCGTGCCAGGTCAGGTACACCACGGCGGTGATGACGAAGCCCACCTCGAAGGTCAGGTCGCCGATCGACGGGACGTGGCTGGGCACCACCCCGATGTACTCGGTCTGGTTGGAGAACAGCCAGATGGACAGGCCCATGCCGATCAGCATCGCGACCGGCCCGGCCCAGTTCGTGCGCCGGGTGGCGAACAGCAGCACCTCGTGTGGCCCGCGCCGCAGCAGCTGGTCGCAGAAGTAGACGGCCAGCCACGGGGCGATCCAGTACGCGATGATGAGCAGGAAGTTCTCGTACTTGCTGGCTGCGTTGTGGAGCCCGCTCCAGGCCAGGAAGAACCCGATGACGCCGAACCCCAGCGCCACGATGGCCCGGCGCAGCGACAGCGGCAGCTTGATGCCGATCGCGGTGAATGACAGCGCGCCGGAGTAGATGTTGAGCACGTTTGCCGCAATGGCGCCGATCGCGATGGCCAGCAAGGTCAGATCGGCCAGCGGCGTAGCCAGCAGCCCGGTCATGCCGCCGGGGCCGGCCAGCGCGCTGTCCGCGCTGACCGCGGTGCCGACGCCCGCGCCAACGATCTCGAGCAGGGCGCAGGACAAGAACAGCCCGGTCCCGGACCACCACGCGATGGCGCGCTTGTTCGCGTCCGGCTTGAAGTACCGCGTGTAGTCCGCCGCGTACGGGTTCCAGCCCACCGCGTAGCCGAACGAGGCGCCGAACGTCAGCAGGAACGCGCCGGGAATCGTGTGGTGGGAGGCACCGGGATGGGCCTTGCTCAGGATGACCCCGGCCGCGATCAGGAAGATGACGGTCAGCACCGGGAACGCGTACCGCTCGAAGAGGTGCACCAGGTTGTAGCCGAAGAACGCCACCACCACCTGCACCGCCACGATGATGAGCAGGCACAGCACCTGCGGCATGTGGGTCAGCACGTTCAGCGCCAGCGCGCCGCTGACGCTGTTCACCGCGAACCAGCCGATGCCGGCGGTCACCGAGTTCAGCCCGGCGGGCAGCGCGTTGCCCCAGTAGCCGAAGCCCAGCCGGCTCAGCACCATCTGCGGCACGCCGTACCGCGGCCCGCGCATGGACAAGATCCCCTGGGTCACGCCGCCGATCGCGCTGCCCAGGGCGAGGGCCAGCACCGCCTCCCAGAACCCCAGCCCGAACCCGGCCACCGCGAGCACGCCCACGAATATCGTGGCGAACTCCATGTTCGGCGACGTCCAGGTCCAGAACAGCTGGATCGGCCGCCCGTGCCGCTCGTTCAGCGGAATGAATTCCGCGCCGCCCGGTTCGACCGCGATGACCTGCGTGCCGTAGCTGCCCTCACGGACGGCGACGCCAGGTTCCGCGCCCGTGTCCACCTCGCGTGTCGCCATCGGGTCCTCCCGGTGCCGGTCTGTCATTTTGCCGCGATCTTAAATCTATTTGCGCGACTCTGGTGTATCTCGGACGTTAACTCTCGCCTCCGCCGCCGGAAAGATACAAGATCTTGATCCCGAACGATCCCTGGTCCCTGCGCCGGTCACCCGCTCGTGCACCGGTCACGTAAGGTACGGTGCGTGAGCGGTTCCGCCGACCGGCCAGCCCAGCCGGATCCTGCCGGGCCCCCCCCGCGGTGGGTCCCGTGATGGGCCCCGCGGCCGGCCCCGTGATGGGTCCAGTGGTGGGCCCCGTCGTGGGCATGGTGGGCGCCGGCCAGCTGGCCCGGATGACCGCCCAGGCCGCCATCGCCCTCGGGGTCGGCTTCCGCGTCCTGGCCGAGGCGGCCGACGATAGCGCCGCCCAGGTCACCGCGGGGGCACAGGTCGGGGACTACCGCTCGCTCGCTGACCTGCTCGCCTTCGCGGCCGGCTGCGACGTGCTCACCTTTGACCATGAGCACGTGCCCGGCGATCATCTGGCCGCGCTCGCCGACGCCGGCGTGGCCGTCCGGCCGGGCGGCGCCGCGCTGGCGCTCACCCAGGACAAGCTGCTGATGCGCCGCCGGCTGACCGGGCTCGGCGTGCCTTGCCCACGCTACGCAGCCGTCGCGGACCTCGCCGACGTGGACGCGTTCGCCCAGGGCCGCTGGCCGGTGGTGCTCAAGGCGGTCAGCGGCGGCTACGACGGCCGGGGCGTGTGGGTCTGCGAGTCCCCGGCGCAGGCCGCGGCGGTGCTGGGCCACAGCGCCCCGGCCCACAGCGCCCCCGGTCACAGCGCCCCGGGCCTGGCCTTCCTGGCCGAGGAGTACGTCGAGTTCGACCGTGAGCTTGCCGTACTGGCGGCCCGCTCACCGCACGGGCAGGGTGCCGTCTACCCGGTCGTCGAGACCGTTCAGCGGGACGGGATCTGCCGCGAGGTAATCGCTCCCGCGCCAGGCCTGGCGCCCGGGCGGGCGGCCGAGGCGCAAGAGCTCGCGCTGCGCCTGGCGGCCCAGCTCGGCGTGACCGGGCTGCTGGCCGTCGAGCTGTTCGAGACGCCGGGCGGCCTGCTCGTCAACGAGCTGGCCATGCGCCCGCACAACACCGGGCACTGGACGATCGAGGGCGCGCGGACCTCGCAGTTCGAGCAGCACCTGCGAGCTGTCCTGGACCTGCCGCTCGGTTCCCCGTCGCTGGCTGCGCCGGTCACGGCGATGGCCAACGTGCTCGGCGGCGACGACGGGGACATCTACGACCGGTACATTCACGTGATGGCGGCGGACCCCGGCGTGAAGGTGCACATGTACGGCAAGCCGGTGCGCCCGGGCCGCAAGATCGGCCACGTCACCGTGCCCGGCTACGGCTCCCGCGCCGACCCGGCCGAGCTGGCCGACCGCGCCCGCCGGGCCGCCAGTTTCCTGCGCTGGGGCAAGGAGGACGGCGAGTGACTGCCCCGCCTCCCGCGACCACCCCGCCTCCCGCGACTACCCCCCCTCCCGCGGCCGTGGGCATCGTCATGGGCAGCGATTCGGACTGGCCGGTGATGCGCGCCGCGGCCGCGGCGCTGGCGGAGTTCGCCGTTCCGTACGAGGCCGACGTGGTGTCCGCGCACCGGATGCCCCGGGACATGATCGAGTACGGCTCGTCCGCGGAGAGCCGGGGCCTGCGCGTGATCATCGCCGGGGCCGGCGGCGCCGCGCACCTGCCGGGCATGCTCGCCTCGGTCACCCCGCTGCCGGTCATCGGCGTCCCCGTCCCGCTGGCTCACCTGGATGGCCTGGACTCCCTGCTGTCGATCGTCCAGATGCCGGCCGGCATCCCGGTGGCGACCGTCGCGGTCGGGGGCGCCCGCAACGCCGGCCTGCTCGCCGTCCGCATCCTGGCCGCGGGCGAGGGCCCAGCCGCCGCGGCGCTGCGCGCCCGGCTCACCTCGTTCGCCGCGCAACTCGCCGACCAGGCCCGGGCCAAGGGCGCGGCCTTGCGCGAGCACCGCCTCACGGACTGAGCCCGCTTAACCGGCCGCCAATCCCACCGGCCGCCAGTCTTAACCGGCCGGCCGCCAATCCCACCGGCCGCAGTGCTTGCTTAACCCGCCGCCGGCTTAACCGTCCGCCGCAGCGGGCATGGGTTCCTCGCAGCCGTCCGGCTAGTGATGCCTGTGAGCAGGGAGGCGGGAGTGAGTATCGGCGCCACGCTGGCCGCGGCCCGCGGCCGGGCTGGGCTCACCGTCGGCGAGGTCAGCCAGCGCACCCGGGTCAGGGAGAACATCATCCAGGGCATCGAGCGCGACGACTTCGCGGCCTGCGGTGGCGGCTTCTACGCGCGCGGCCACATCCGCGCCATCGCCGACGCGGTCGGCACCGATCCCGTGCCGTTGATCGAAGAGTTCGACGAGAAGCGGGGGTCGGCGCCGGAGATCATCGCGGCCGAGGCGCTCCAGCCCGCCATGCCGCTGCGGACCCGCGAGCGGCGCCGGGTGCGGTGGACCTCGGCCCTGGCCGTGGTGGTGCTGGCCGTGCTCGGCTTCGCGGTCTACAAGGCCGTCTCCGGCGTCGTTCCCGCGCCCCGGCCGGCCGCCGCCGCTAGCCAGCATCCAGCCCCCGCGGGTCAGCCGTCGTCGGCACCGGCCGGAACGGCCGGCGTCCAGGGCAGCACGTCGCCCGTCAGCCCGACCGCGGCCGCATCGGCGGCTCCCTCGGTTGCCTCCTCAGCGAGCGCCTCGGCCCCCCCGGTCGCCGCCCGCGCCCTGAGCGTGGCCGGCGTGGCCGCCTTCGGCCCGGGCGGCGGCGACGATCCCGAGCACGCGGCGCTGGCCGTCAGCGGCGACCCAGCCACCCCATGGCGCACCGACTGGTACGCCACGCCGGACTTCGGGATGCTGTACTCCGGGACCGGCTTGCTGGTTGACATGGGCCGGCCGGTCACGGTCACCTCGGTGCGGGTGTCCCTCGGCACCCCGGGCGCCAGCCTCGAACTGCGCGCCGGGGACCGGCCGACGGCGGCCGGCCTGCGCACTGTGGCAGCGTCCGCCGAGGCGGGGACTACCGTGGACTGGACCCTGACCTCGCCGGCCCGCGCCCGCTACCTGCTCATCTGGTTCACCAAGCTGCCGCCCGACGGCGCGGGCACCTACCAGGCCAGCGTCTATCAGATCGCGGTCCGCGGGCACCGGTGACCCGGCTTACGATCGTGCTATGAGCACTGATTTCCCTGCGTTCGCGTTGTCGGCGGAGCATCAGGCCTTGCGCGAGTCGGTGCGCGCCCTGGCCGACGACAAGATCGCCCCGCACGCCGCTGAGGTCGACCGGACCGGCGAGTTCCCCCAGGATGCCTATGAGGCCCTGGTCAAGGCCGACCTGCAGGCGGTGCACATCCCCGCCCAGTACGGCGGCGCGGGGGCCGACGCGATCGCCACCGCCATCGTCATCGAGGAGGTGGCCCGGGCCTGCGCGTCGTCCTCCCTCATCCCGGCGGTGAACAAGCTGGGCACATTCCCCCTGATGCTCGCCGCGTCCGAGGACGTCAAGGCGGCCTACCTGCCGCCGGTCGCGCGCGGGGAAGCGATGTTCTCCTACGCGCTGTCCGAGCCCGAGGCGGGCTCGGACGCCGCGGCGATGAAGACCCGGGCGGTCCGTTCGGCGGACGGCTACGTGCTGAACGGCGGCAAGCGGTGGATCACCAACGCCGGGGTGTCGAAGTACTACACGGTGATGGCGGTCACCGACCCCTCGGCCGGCCCGAACGGCATCTCGGCGTTCGTGCTGGAGGACACCGATCCCGGGTTCTCGTTCGGGGCGCCGGAGCGCAAGCTCGGCATCAAGGGCTCCCCGACCCGGGAGCTGTACTTCGACGACTGCGTGATCCCGGCCGGCCGCCTCGTCGGCGATGAAGGCCAGGGGTTCAAGATCGCGCTGCGCACCCTGGATCACACACGCATCACGATCGCCGCGCAGGCCCTCGGCATTGCCCAGGGCGCGCTGGATTACGCGCTCGGCTATGTGAAGGAGCGCAGGCAGTTCGGCCGGCCGGTCGCCGAGTTCCAGGGCCTGCAGTTCATGATCGCCGACATGGCGATGAAGCTCGAGGCGGCCCGCCAGCTCACCTACGCCGCCGCCGCCCGGTCGGACCGGGCCATGGCCGGCGAGCGGGTGGATGACCTGACGTTCTTCTCCTCCGCATGCAAGTGCCTGGCCTCCGACGTCGCCATGTCCGTCACCACCGACGCGGTGCAGCTGCTCGGCGGCTACGGCTACGTTAACGACTTCCCGGTCGAACGCATGATGCGCGACGCGAAGATCACCCAGATCTACGAGGGCACCAACCAGATCCAGCGCATGGTGATGGCCCGCCAGCTCCTGAAGTAGCCTATTCCGCCCGGTCGACGAGGCGGCGGAGTAACTAGCCATGGACGTGCGTGTGGGTCGCACGCATGCGGGCCTGTCTCCCGCGGTGAGTTTCAGCCGACGCAGAACTCATTGCCCTCCGGGTCGTGCATGACCACAAAGTAGATCTGGTCCTTCGGGTCGTCGTGCCGGGTTCGGCGCTCCACGCTGGCACCCAGCCCGATCAGTTCGGCAACCTTCGCCTCGACCATCTCGATCCGCCGCTCCATGGGCAGCGCGTTATCGCGGCCAGTGGGGTAGAGGTGGGAGAGGCGCCCACCTGCCGGGACAGTACGGCGGAATGCTCGTTCCGGCGCGCCGCGGTCACTCCCCCCGCCGCGCGCGCCGAAATCATTTTACTTGGCCATTTTCCGTAAATTGCATTAGTTTCGCCTTCGAAAATATCTACATGGTTGCTTGCGTGTGCCCAATCGCGCATACTGCTTAAAGGTGGAAATCCTCGGGCCAAAAATTACGGGAGTGGGACTAATGATATTTAGTCGCGCCGCACAGGATACTTTCATAAGTATGCGGATTATCCGGGCCGGGCGTTTCATGCCGCGAATCGCGGGTGCCGCTTGCCTGGTCGCAGGGGTTTCGGCAGCGGTTTCCTTCCCGGCCGTGTCTGCCATGGCCCAGGCTTCCACCACCGACGACTCGCCGTACCCGCAGGCAATCGTCGTCACCAGCCTGAGCGACACCGGGACAGGTTCCCTCCGTGCCGCCATTGACTCCGCTAATGCCGCTCCGGCGGGAAATTCAACCCTCATCAGCTTCGGGATAAACGGGACCATCACCTTGGCCGGCCCGCTGCCCGCGATCGCACGGGAAGTGACGATTGATGCGACTTCGGCACCCACGCACGTCAGCGGCGGGCCGCCGGTCGTGGCCCTCGACTGCAACGGGTACCCAGGCCTGCTCTTTGCCGCCGGCTCGCGCGGTTCGCAGCTGCTGGGAGTAGCCGTGGACGACGCCAACGGTAATGGCGTAACCCTGGACGCCGGTTCGATCACCCTCAACGATAACTACATCGGCCTGAACCTGGCCGGGGCAGCGGCCGGTAACGGCGGCAACGGCGTGTACGTCTCGGCCGCCTCGGCCCGGAACTTCATCGGCCTGAACGGCTCGGACGCCTCGGGTGTGGTCGCGAACGTGATATCTGGCAACCGGGGGAGCGGCATCGTGCTGGCCGGATCGTCGGGGAACACCGTGGTAGCTAACCGGATCGGGACGAACGCCGCTGGCACCTCGGCCATCGCCAACCGCGGTGACGGCATCTGGATTACCAGAAGATCACGAGGCAACGAGATCGGCGGTACTGCCTTCGTCGACACGGTGACCGGCCAGGCGAACAATCCCACCGGGAGCAAGGGGACGGTGACGCCAGTCTTCGTGGTGCCGCCGCTGGGCAACCTGATATCGGGCAACCACGGCAACGGCGTGATGATCGACGCCGGCTCCCGGGACAACGTACTCAACGGGAACTTCATCGGGACGACGGCCAGCGGGGACGGCGCTCTCGGCAATTCCGGTAACGGCGTGTGGATCGACCAGGCGCCTGGCAACTCGCTGGTGGGCTGCAAGTTCGTCAATGACCCGTTCGTCTATTACAACGTCGTAAGCGGTAATGGACAGAACGGGCTGCGCATCACCGGCTCTGACAACGTCACTGTGCAGGGAGACTTCTTCGGCGCCGGCGCCGACAACACGGCAATCGTGAAAAACCGGCTGGATGGCATCCTGGTCGATGGGACCTCGGCGAACACCCAGGTGGGCGGGGTCATCCCGCTGGGCAACGTGTCCGCCGGGAACGGCCGGAACGGCATAGAAGTGACCGGGAGGTCCCGCGGGTTCGTCACGTTCAACACATTCGGCGGGCTGCTGGCCTTCAAGGGCGCAGCTCCCAACGGCAATGACGGGCTGCTTATCACCTCCACCGGGGGCAACAACCTGGCCCGGACGAACGTATTCTCCGGCAACAGAAGGAACGGAATCGAGCTGGCCGGGAACGCCTCGGGAGTAACAGTTGATCCCAATATCGCCGGCCTGAATACCAAGGGCGACGGCGTGCTGCCCAATGGCGGCGACGGCCTGCTGATCGACGGTACCGCTCACGGCAATACCATCGGCGGCACGCTGAGCTCGGTGATCCCGCAGAACACGTTCTCGGGAAACCGGGGGTACGGGGTGGTGATCGCTGGATGGGCGCACGCCAACCGCGTCTTCAGCAGCTTTATCGGAACCCAGATCCTCGGCGTCAACGCACTGGGCAATGAGAAGGGCGGCGTCCTGATCGCGGACCACGCCTACCTGAACCTCATCGGCCAGGTAACAGGCACACCGGCCAACCTGATCAGCGGGAACACCGGCATCGGCGTGACCCTGAGGAGCGGCACCTTCGGAAACTTCGTGCTGAACAATTACATCGGCCTGGATCGGTTCGGCCAGTACCTGCGTAACAACGGCCGCCCGATCGTGAACACCGGCCACCTCAACACGATCCGGGGTAACCAGTCCAGTCCCATCGGCCCCATCCAGCGCTGAGGTACCGACGCGCTGGCCCCCGGCGGGGCGGCGGGGGCGAGAACCATGTCAGCGAGCGGCTGGTAAGCCAGCTCCTGACTGAGCTCGACGGGATCGGGGAACTGCGGGGAGTGGTGACCCTCGCGACCACAAACCGGCCCGACATCTTGGACCCCGCTCTGCTGCGGCCAGGCCGGTTCGATATCAAGATCGAGGTCGGCCCCCCGATACCGCGACCAGGCAGGCGATTCTTGAGGTGCACACCAGGCACTACCCGCTAGTATCCTGCGCCTGAAATTCGTGCTAAATACTTTGCCAGTGAGTCCAGGATCTCGTCGGCGGTCTTGTGCCAGGCGAAGGGCCGCGGGTTGGCGTTCCAGTGCTCGATCCAGGCGCGGATGTCGGCTTCGAGGGCCGGCACGCTCTTGTGCACGCCGCGGCGGATCTTCTGATCGGTCAGGAAGCCGAACCACCGCTCGACCTGGTTGATCCACGATGAGCCGGTCGGCGTGAAGTGCAGGCGGAACCGCGGGTGACGGGCCAGCCAGGCCTGGATGACGGGGGTCTTGTGGGTGGCCAGGTTGTCGCAGACCATGTGCACCTGCAGCCCGGCCGGCACGTTCTTGTCGATCCGGGCCAGGAATTTCCTGAACTCCGCGGCCCGGTGGCGGCGGCGCAGCTCGCAGATCACGGTGCCGTCGGCGATGTTGAACGCGGCGAACAGGTCGGTGGTGCCGTGCCGGACATAGTCGTGGCTGCGCCGCTCGGGCACGCCGGGCATCATCGGCAGCACCGGCTGGGACCGGTCCAGCGCCTGGATGCCGGATTTCTCATCCACGCACAGCACCACCGCCCGCTCCGGCGGGTGGTGGTACAGGCCGACGACATCGACGACCTTCTCCACGAACAACGGGTCCGTGGACAGCTTGAACGTGCCGGTTAAGTGCGGCTTGATGTCGAACTTGCGCCAGATCCGCCCGATCGTGGACTTGCTCAGCCCGCTGCGCTCGGCCATCGAGGCCCGCGACCAGTGCGTGGCGTCCTGCGGCATCTCCTCCAGTGTGGCGGTGATGACCTCTTCCACCTTGTCCAGCAGGATCGACGGCGGCCGGCCAGGCCGCGGTTCATCAGCCAGCCCCGCCAGGCGCTTGGCGAGGAACCGGTTACGCCACTTGCTCACCGTCGCCGGATCGACCCGCAGATCCGCGGCGGCCTGCTTGTTCGTCGCCCCGGCCGCGCACGCCAGCACGATCTTGGCCCGCAGCGCCAGCGCCTGGCCAGTCTTGGCCCGCCGCGCCCACCGGGTCAGCTGATCCCGTTCCTCGCCGGTCAGCACCAGCTCAGCCACCGGCCGGCCCGGCCGGTCATGATCGGCCAGCCCCGCCAGGCCATCTTCAGCGAACCGGCGCCGCCACTTGCGCACCGTCATCCGCGTCGACCCCAGCTCCGCGGCCACCCGCGCCACGCCCGACCCCGGCTCCGCGCACGCCAGCACGATCCGGGCCCGCTCGGCCAGCATCGGCGAACTGCCCTGCGACCAGCGGACAAGCTCAGCACGATCCTCAACGGTCAGCACTAAAGGTGCAGCAGAAGCCTGGGGCATACCAGCCAAGCTACCGACTTAACCAGCAAATTTCAGGCGCAGGATACTAGTGCGCTGACCACTAACGTTGACCGGGTCTACTGACACGTGCGGTACGTGCTCCCATACTCCATCTTGTGATGGCGGGTGGAGTGCGGGAGGCGCGATGGCTGTGGCTGTCAGATAACAAGCGCCCGGATCGCATCCGCATCCGCCACACTGTCAGCGTGGGTCTTTTGAATGACGTTGCCAAGCGATTTAGGGCGGTGCTAGCCGAGAGGGCGGCAGAAGGGCGCGCGGTCCGCCCCTGCCAGATGAGGTGCTGGTAGGCGCCACGGCACGGCCGGACGGTCCTAGGTTCGAGATCGAGATGCAGCGGCGGCTCAAGGATTCCGTCGAGGCTCTGACCGCCGAGACGATCAAGTCCCGCGAGTCAGCAGAGCGGCTGACCAGCCAGCTTGACACCTCGATCGTCACCCTGACCAAGGAGCTGGTCACCTTCCGCACGTCCTCGGACGCGGCGGCAGGGAAGCTGGAGCGGCTGACCAGATGGCTGATCGGCTTCACCATCCTGCTCGTACTGCTCACACTGGCCGTAGTTGCGCTGACCGCCGTGCTCGCGACGAAGCCGTAACGCAGCCCCTTCCGGCGACGGCCGCCCCTGGGATTAGCGGAAAGCCGGGCTGACCGGGGAGGCTTATCCAGTGACCGGCGAGATAGTGGACTTCTGCAGGTCGTCGGACACAACCACCCCAGCGCGTGCACGCCAGCGGCATGTCCCCCGACCCGGCGAACGTTCATGGACACCGCACTAGCCGACGACGTCGACCTCGCGTTGGGCCGCAGCGGCGGAAGATTGCCTGGGAGCCGACCTGGCCGGCATCTGCCGGGAAGCCCCCATGGCGGCGGTGCGCCGGGTGATCACCGGAGCCCATGGCGGCCCACCTGACGTGTCACGGCTCGCGATCACTCAATCGGACCGGCACGCGGCGCTGGCGCGCAACGCGAGACGGCGCGAAGACGACGAGATCGCCTAGCCCCTGGTCGCGACGCCTGGGATCACGTGCCGGATCAGCCCGCGAGGTGCGGGTGGCGTCCAGGCGCGTAGCCCTTTTCCGCCAGCAGCCAGCTTGAGACGACGAGTTCAATATTTCCGGACAATAGCAGACAATCACTAATTACGTGCACTTCCGAAGGGCCTCAATATGCCGATTTAAGCCGGAAAAAAATAGCGTTATCTTGGCCGTCCGGTCTGACCGTAATTCAAATGATACAGGAATGGAATTGCGTGACAGATTCCCACTCCTGAGCCTTGCGATACCTGATTGCCGGGTATATGCTTTTCGAAGGCGACACAACCCGAGACAATTGATTATCGTCGGGCAAGGATTGTCGTCTTACATGCAGGCTCATTAAACGAGGGAGCGACCAGTGGCTGTAGAAAAGGCAATCGGCTCGTCAAGTCTGGTTGAGGTAATTGACCGGATTCTTGACAAGGGCATCGTGGTCGATGCGTGGGTCCGGGTATCCCTCGTCGGCATCGAACTCCTGGCCATCGAGGCCAGGGTCGTCGTGGCTTCGGTGGAGACCTACCTGAAGTATGCAGAGGCTGTTGGCCTTACCGCTACCGCGGCAGAGGCATAGGAATTCGCCTTCCGCATGGGGCCCAGTGAACTGGGAGATCACCGGGGTAAACTGATCGGGCGGTGCCCGGTCATGTTCTCCCGGAGATAGTTCACTCTATTTGCTGGGCCCTGCGGTTGCGCTGAGCGGTTACTTCAGGCAACAGGCTAAGGGGAGAGCGACGAATGGCGATCCTAGACGAGATGCAGTTGCTCGTGAGCGATCTCGAGGCGGCGTTCGCGCGTCGCATTGATGGTGAACATGAGCGGCAGGAAACTGCCGCAAAGGACGCCCAGCACCGCGCCATGGACTTTCGCGAGTTGCAGGCGGCTGCCGCCGAAGACGCGCGGGAACGCCTGGATGAGATATCGAGGCGCTGTAGCGAGGTCGCTGACATGATGGACACCTTCTTCCGTACCCGGACGGCGCAGGCCGCGAGGGATGGGCGTGACCGAGTCATGGCCGAGCGCGAGCGGCGGGCGGAGGCCATGGTCGAAATGCGCGCGCGGGTGTCTGAGCTCGCTGAGTTCAGCGGCATGTGGGGCCAGCACACCGTGGTGATGGGCGGCCTTGGCGTCGAAGCGGCCCGGATGCCAGGACCCAGGTCTGCTGAGCATCCCGTGCGGCGAGTGGCACCGGCGGGGGCGGCCAAGCCGCCGGCGCGGAAGGCGGCCAAGCCAGCGGCACGCAAGGCGGCCAAGCCAGCGGCACGGAAGGCGACGAGGCCAGCGGCAACCAAGACGGCTGCCTCGGCTAATGCCGGGACGTGACGGCCGGACGCGCGGCCGGGTGCCTTGCTTCTAGGCATCCGGCCGACTTGCTGCGGCGCGCGACTTGCGGGGGCGGGCGCCATCGGCACGGCTGTATAGCGCTCGTCAGCTTAACGGCAGCAGTCGCAGGCAAGAGCCGGCCCTAGGCCGATACTTACTGCCGCGGGGTGTTTTGTTGCTTTTCTGCATGATGTCGGCTCTGTGCGTGAGCGAGATGCTTTATGCAGATAAGCAAAGTTTGAGCCATCTAGGCTATCAGGATCTGGAGAGGTGCATATCGTGTATTCGGGTACTCCTGTCATTAGAGCGGCTCCCCGTTCCGATTTTGTCGAGACTGCCTATGTGTCGCAGATCACCGAGCGGGCGCTCGGATATGTGCAAGTCGGCTGTCCTGTGCATTTCCGTGGTCCGTCAGGGGTAGGGAAGACAACGCTGGCCCTGCACGTTGCCCACCGTCTCGGCAGGCCCGTGATGCTGATGGTGGGGGATGACGAATTCGGCAGCTCAGACCTGGTCGGCCGGCAGGCGGGATACCGGCGCAGGCGGGTGGTGGATCATTTCGTCCAGTCAGTCCTGAAGACCGAGGATGACGTTGCTCCGCGCTGGGTGGATAACCGGCTGACCACCGCCTGCCGGGAAGGCCTGACGCTGGTATACGACGAGTTCACCCGGTCGCGGCCAGAGGCGAACAACGCACTGCTCTCCGTTCTGGAAGAGGGAGTGCTGGTGCTCCCGTCACCGAATCGCGACGAATCCGATTACGTGCCGGTCCACCCGAACTTCACGGCCATCTTCACCAGCAACCCGGTGGAGTACGCGGGAGTGCACCAGGCGCAGGACGCGCTGTTCGAGCGGATGGTGACGATCGACCTGGACTCCTTTGACGAGAAGACCGAGACCGCCATCGTACGGGCCCGGTCAGGGCTCAGCGAGGCCGCGGCACTGACCGTGGTGCGGCTGGTGCGGGCGAGCCGGCAGGTGCTCGGCGGCGCCGACCGTCATACGGTGCGCAGCGCGATCGTGATCGGACGGGTACTGGCCCAGCAAGGTGCGGCTCCCCAGGCTGGCGACGCGATCTTCGAGCAGACGTGCCAGGATGTGCTGGCCAGCGAGACAGGTCGGCGCGGCTGGAACGGGCTGACGCCGCAGGTGGTCCGGGAGCAGGTCCTGGAGCTGATCCGCCAGTACGCGCCCGCCCCAGCCAGCCGTCGTCCAGCTCACCCGGCTTCCCCCGCCCGCAAGGACCGCGCGCCCTCCCCGGCCGCCCAGTCCACCCCGGCCTCCCCAGCCGCCCAGTCCAGCCCGGCCGCCCAGTCCAGCCCGGCCTCCGCGGCCACCCAGTCCACCCCGGCGCGCGTATGAGACCGCTCCGTACCGCTCAGGACATCCGCACCGCCCCCAGGGGGTCGGCCTGCCAAGGACCGGCCACTGAGCAATGGGCCTACGCCGGCTTGACCAGGCTGGCGCGGGAAAGGCAACGGCGCCTCACCCAGCAGGCCTCCTTGCAGCGCAAACTGGGGCAGGTCGCCAGGAGCCTGGCCGATATCGAGGCCCAGACCGAACGCCTGCACAGGCAGCTGCCCAGGACGGCCGGCCGGCCGCAGGCGCTGCGCCGCAGCCCACCGCGGGCGAGATCACGTTCCGGTCACCAACCGCACTGAGAATGAGGTGGGCTAGATGGCAACAGGCGGAACACGCCCCAAGCGCCCGGGAGGGGACGGCATTGGGGGCCTGCTCAGTGGTCTGGGGGACTTGATCAACCTGGCCGAACGCCTTGCTGAGCAGGGCGAGCAGACCACGACGCAAGAGCGTGAGTTCACCTCGCCCGGTGGCGTGAGCGGCGTCTACGGTTTCTCGGTGCGCATGGGGATGGGAGGCACGCCTACCGTCGAGCGTTTCGGCAACGTTCGGGGCACCTCAGAGGGACCTGTCGTCAGCGACACGCGTGAGCCTCTGGTGGATGTTTTCGACGAGGCCGAGGAGATCGTGGTCGTCGCCGAGGTCCCGGGGGTCAAGGAGACGGACATCCACCTTGACGTCAACGGAGACGTCCTGGCGCTGTCGGCCACGGGGCCGAAGCGGAAATACGAGAAGGAGATCCTGCTCCCCGCGGCGGTCGACCAGGCGAAGATGCGGCAGAGCTACCAGAACGGCTACCTGGAGTTGCGCTTCGCCAAGCCGCCCAAGACACCTAAGACGCCCAAGACGCCCAAGACCAAGGGTCGGGGCTGAGACCTCATCATGCCTGGCTCACCGGCACGCGCTGGAGCGCCCCCGCTGACTTTGCGCGTCGCGGAGGCGCTGCCTAAGGACGTTGGCCGCGGGATCGCCCGCCTGGACCCGGACAGCATGGAGGGGCTGCGGGCGAGCATCGGCGACGTCGTGGCGATCACGGGGGAGCGGGCCACCGCGCTCAAGCTGATGCCGGCGTATCCGGACGCACGGGGCAAGGGGCTCATCCAGGTCGACGGGATTGCCCGTGAGAACGCCGGCGCCGGGCTCGACGAGCGGGTCGAGGTGGAGCTGGCCGCTGTCCAGGACGCCCGTACCGTGACGCTGTCGCCTATCGGAAAGTCGCGGCTGACGCAGCAGGCCAGAGACGCTTCCTACGTCGGGCGCCTGGTCGATGGCCTCGTGGTGCAGGCCGCCGACCGGATCCGGGTCAATCTCTTCGGGTCACGGCCGCAGGATTTCACCGTCGAGAATACGACCCCACGGGGCTTCGTTCTCATCCAGGCCGGAACCCGCATCCAGATAGCCGGCGAGAGCGCCGAACGGCGCACCGTGAAGATCTCGTACGAGGACATCGGCGGCCTAGGCAAGACGATCGCGCGGATCCGGGAAATGATCGAGTTGCCGCTGCGCTTCCCGGAGGTGTTCGACCGGCTCGGCATAGACCCGCCCCGGGGCGTCCTGCTGTATGGCTCACCCGGATGCGGGAAGACGCTGATCGCCCGCGCGGTGGCGAATGAGACCGCGGCGCACTTTCTCCATATCAACGGGCCCGAGATCATCCACAAGTTCTACGGGGAAAGCGAGGCTCACCTGCGGCGGGTCTTCGAGGAGGCGGAGGCGCGCGCGCCGAGCATCGTCTTCCTCGACGAGATAGACGCCATCGCGCCCAAGCGAACCGAGGTGCAGGGCGAGGTCGAGAAGCGAGTGGTCGCGCAGTTGCTGGCGCTGATGGACGGGCTGAAGACCCGCGGTCAGGTCATCGTGATCGGGGCCACCAACATCGAGCAGAATCTCGATCCGGCGCTGCGCAGGCCGGGCCGGTTCGACCGGGAGATCGAGATCGGCATCCCGGATCGCAACGGCCGCCGCGAGATTCTCGAGATCCACACCCGGGGCATGCCGCTCGCGGTCGATGTCGATCCCGATCACCTCGCCGCCGCCACGCACGGTTTCGTCGGGGCCGACATGGAAGCGCTCGCGCGCGAGGCCGCGATGGCCGCGCTGCGCAGGCTCATGCCGACCATCGACCTGGCCGCCGCGGAGCTTCCTTACGAGCAGCTGATGGACCTCGAGGTCACCATGGGCGATTTCCTTGACGCCCTCCGCGAGGTGGAGCCCTCCGCGATGCGGGAGGTGTTCACCGAGGTGGCCGACGTTTCCTGGGACGACATCGGCGGCATGGAGGACGCGAAAACGGCCCTGCGCGAGGCCGTGGAATGGCCCCTGCTGCATTCGGCCGTGCTCACCCACGTCGGTGCGCAGCCAGCCAAGGGCATCCTGCTCACCGGTCCTCCCGGCAGCGGGAAGACGCTGCTGGCGAAGGCGGCCGCGCGCGGGAGCGGCGTGAACTTCATCTCGGTCAAAGGGCCGGAGCTGCTCTCCAAGTGGATCGGGGAGTCCGAGAAGGGCGTCCGTGAGGTCTTCAAGAAGGCGCGCCAGGCGGCGCCCTGCATCGTCTTCATCGACGAAATCGATGCGCTGGCCCCACGGCGCGGCAGCGGTGGCGGTGAGAGCCACGTGACAGAACGCGTGGTGAGCCAACTGCTGACCGAGCTGGACGGTATCGAGGAGCTGCGCGGAGTCGTCACGCTGGCCGCGACCAACCGGTCAGACATCCTCGATCCGGCCTTGCTGCGGCCCGGCCGGTTCGACATAGAGATCGACGTAGCCCTTCCAGACCAGGCCGAACGCCGGGCGATTCTCGCCGTGCACACCCGGGGGCGCCCGCTCGCCGCCGATATCGACCTGGACGCGCTGGCGGCGCAGACAGAGGGTTTCGTGGGCGCCGACCTCGCCGGCCTGTGCCGTGAGGCCACCATGGCGGCGGCGCGCAGGTTCATCGCGCAGGACGCTGAGGCCACGGGCGCCGACCTCGAACGTCTTGACGTCACGCAGGCTGACGTGTCGGCCGCGCTCGGCGCGACGGGGGCACGCAAGAGGCGCAGAGGTGATGATGGCTGAGATACCGACCTATGTCTACGGGGTGGCCACGGCCGGAGTCCTCAGCACCCCGCTTCGCGCGCAGGGGATGCCCGACGGGCAGTCCCCGGTTACGGCGATCGCCGTCGGCGGCGCGTCGGCCATCGTCGGCTGTTACCCGGGCCCCGCGATGAACGGCCTGCCGCGGCCGGAACTGCTACGCAGGCTGGCCATCCACCAGCAGGTGATCGAGGACGCACTGGGCCGGGGCGACGTCCTTCCCGTGCAGTTCGGCACGGTCCTGGCCTCCGAAGACGAAGTCCGCATGCTCTTGACCGGCTGGGGCGGGCTGGTACGGGCTTCGCTGACGCGTTTTTCCGGCCTCGTCGAGGTGGAGGTGGCGGCGACCTGGGACCTGGAACGGGTCATCGGCGAAATCGCCTGCGATCCGGAGGTCATGGCGGCCAAGTCGGCCGCCCTGCAGGCCCCGCCGGAAGAACGTCACGCTCAGCAGGTCAACGTCGGGAAGGTCGTCAAGGACGCCCTTGACCGGCGTCGCGTGCGCTGTCAGCAGATGCTCATGGAGGCCGCCGGGCCGCTGGCGGACTGCAGTCAGCCGAACGTTCTGCTCTCCGATGAGCTGGTGTTCAATGTCGCGTTCCTCGTGCCGCGGCGGGCGGTGGCGGAGTTCGAGGCCGCCATCGATCGATTGGACGCGCAGCTCGCCGGGTCCTGCCTGCTTCGTGTCATCGGCCCGCTCCCGCCTTATACCTTCGGCACGGTCAGCATCACCCGATTCGATGCCGAACGACTCGCGGCCGGCCGCGCCCTGCTCGGACTGGCGGGCGAAATCTCCGAACAGGCCGTGCTGTCGAGCTACCGGCGGCTCGCCCGGCAGTCACACCCCGATGGCCAGCCGGCCGGCACCGACGCCGCTGCGCGGTTCACCGCGCTCAATGCCGCGCGCACTGACCTGCTGGCTTATGCCCGCAGCCGCGCTCGGGCCGATGCGGCCGACAGCCCGGCGCTGATGGTGACGATCGGGCCGGACGAACAGTACGCCGCCGCGCTGGACGGCCAGCGATGAGCTCGGGGACGTCGGTGTACCTCTACGGCGTGATCCGCGACGGTGACCCGCTGGTGCTCGACGTACCGCCGATCAGTGACGCCGGGCCGATCTACACGCTCTCGCACCGTGGCCTGGCTGCGGTGCTGAGCGATGAGCCGCAGGCACGCTACGAGGTGTCGCGCAAGAACGTCCGCGGGCACCAGGCGGTCATCGATGGCGTGATGCGGACGACCGAGATCCTGCCCACGCGGCTGGGTACGGTGCTGCCGAGCCCGCAGTGGGTGGTGGACAACTTCCTGGAGGAGCGCTGGTCCGAGCTCGGGCGGCTGCTCGATCGCGTGACCGGCTGTGTCGAGCTGGGGCTGAAGGCGTCCTGGACGGACCTGCAGTCCGTCTTCGCCGAAACCGTCGCCGCCGACCGTGACCTGCGCGCCTTGCGTGACCGCCTGACCAGGCATCGCGCGTCCGCAACCTACGAGGCGAGGCTTGATCTCGGCGAACGGGCGGCCAAGGCGCTGGAAGCAAAGCGCAAGCAGGAGGCGGATGACATTGCTGGCGTGCTCGAGCCGCACGCCATCGATATCCGACGGAACGATCCGGCCTCGGAGCTGATGGTCCTCAATGCGGCGTTCCTCGTTGACCGTCCGCGGATCGAGGCTTTCGGGGCCGCGGTGCAGGACCTGGACCGCGTCCACGCAGGCCGGCTCGGCTTCGTGCTCGCGGGCCCGCTGCCCCCCTACAACTTCGTCCGCCTCGGCGGCCTATGAGCAAGTGGAACCGCCCAAGATGAGGGGGCCGGGATGGGACTTCTAAAGAATCTTCTGCTCGCCCCGGTGATGCTGCCGGCCAGCGGGCTGAAATTCGTCTTCGCGGAGATCCGGGATGCGGCCGACCGGGAGCTGAACGATCCGCAGGTCATCCGCCGCGAAATTCTGGAGCTACAGCGGCGCCTGGACGACGGCCTGATCAGCGAGGACGAATACGACTCGGCCGAGGCCGAGTTGCTGGCACACCTAGACGCGATTACCAACGAGAGGAACTCGTTATGCAGCTGACGCAGATTGCCGAGCGGGCCAAGGCCCAGCTCGCCATGGCCACGAACCTGGAGCCGCTGATCGTTTCGGGGGCGGACAAGGACGCCGACGGATGGCGGCTGACGGTCGAGATGATCGAACTCGACCGGATACCCGAGGCCCAGGGCATCGTCGGCGCGTATGACGTCCGGCTGAGTCCCGACGGCGACCTCGTCACCTGGCATCGAATCGGCATGCGCAGACGCGACGATACGGAATGGGTCGCCGAAGTCATCGTGCCCTTCCCCCATCTGTCCGCAGCGGAGGAGAGCCGTGGGGTTTGAGCCGGACAGGATCCACGGTGACGCTCTCGCCGACGTTATCGACGCCGTGCTCGACAAGGGTCTGGTCATCAACGCCGACATCACCGTCTCGCTGGCCGGTGTCGAGCTGCTGGGCATCAAGATCCGGGCCGCGCTCGCCTCCTTCGAGACCGCGGCGAAGTACGGGCTTGAATTCCCGGCGGGCACGAACCTGCAGACGCCGGCCTGGCGCGCGATCATGCCGGCCGAGGCGCGCGGCCACGACTACAGCGAGACGTTCGCCCAGCAGCTCGCCGCCCAGCACGTGGCCGCCCAGCCGCTGGCCGCCCAGCCGCTGGGCGCGGAGGCACCCGCGCATGTCCCGGCGCGCTGAGGCGGGGCCGACCATGGAGCCCCAGCGCCAGCCCCGGGCGACCATGACCGATCTGATCGAGCGCGTCATGGACAAGGGGGTCGTGGTCAGGCTCGACCTCATCGTCGGCCTGGCGGGCATCCCGCTGATCGGTATCAGCCTGCATGCCGCGATAGCCGCGATCGAGACGATGCTGCAGTACGGCATGATGGAGGACTGGGATACCCGAACGCGCGCCCTCGAGGACGGCCAGGCGGATTGGCGGCAGCTGGCCCTGCGGCCGGGTGAGCAGATCCAGGCCGAGCTGTACGGGTCATACCACGACACCGAGGGTATCTGGCGTGTCTGGCGTCCCGGCCGCCTGCTGCTGACGGACCAGCGTCTCCTGCTCATCCGGCCGGTGCCCCGGCAGACCCTCTTCGCGGCCCAGGTGAGCGCCATCGCCGGCCTCGGCCGTATCCACCGCGAGAACCTCGCGGGCGGCGGCCGCGACATGACCTGCCTGGCACTGGCGGACGGGACCCTGGCCGCGCTCTACACCGCCGAGGCGGACGTCCTGGAGACATGGCTGGCCGACCGGCTGCAGCAGCTTGGCCGCAGCGTAACGGAACTCTTCCCGGCCGACGTGGGCTCCCTCGGATCCGACGTCGCCGCAGGTCAGCTGTGGCATCGCTGGCGGCCGGGGGATGCCGAGCCGCAGTGGAAGTCCGGCTGGGCCGTACTGACCGCGGACGAGCTCACCTGGCGGGCCGACGTCGGTCCGGGCGTCCTGCTGCGCGTGCCGCTGGCGCAAATCGGGAGCCTGACCGTCGAGCGCCGCGAACTGGGCCGCCTCGGCGTCCGCGATGTGCTCGTCGTGCGCCATGGGGACCCGGGACGCCCGGCGGAGGCCCTGTTCACCGGCGAGAACCTCGCCGCATGGCCGCAGGCCATACGGCGGGTCGCGGACCCGGGGGACGGGGCCCGCGATGCTTGACCTCGAAGGGGACAACCTGAGGCAGGGACTGCTGGCCCTCGTCGTCGCCCTCCTCGAGGTGGTCAAGGAGGCGCTGGTCCACGCCGCTGTCGGCCGTGTCGAGGGGGGCAGGCTGAGCGACGCCGAGATCGAGCGGCTCGGCGATGCCCTGGCTGAACTGGAGGATGCCGTCGAGGCGATTAAAGCCGAGCACGGTGTCGCAGACGCGGTCCGGAACGTGCGCGATGACCTCGACGGACTTGTCGGTGACCTCATCCACGGCATGGCCGGGGGGCAGCGGCGGGAGGAGACACAGCGCGCTCATGCATGAGCCAACTAAGGACGGGCCGGTGCTGCGGGCCCAGGGCGCGCTCAGCGTCGGCCCGCGGGGCGGCTGGCGTCTCGGCTGGCTGGGCCTGCAGGGTTCCACGTTCACCTTTCATGGTGCGGGCACGCGTGCCGCCGTCACGATCGACTTGGCCGCCATTACCGGCCTGGACCGGGAACGCAAGACATTCGTCCTGGTCAGCAAGCATGTCCTGCGGCTGACGTACCGGCCCGCGGCGGCGGCCTGGCGGCGCACGTGCTGGCTGATCACGCTCCGGCTGGACGACTGGGAAGCGGCCCTGGGGCAGCGGCTGGCTGGTCGGCCAGATGGGATCAGCTCAGACGAGTTCAGCTCAGACGAGGCGCCCGCCGCGGAACCGCCTGTCCCGGTATCTCGCCGGCTGGCCGCGGGGCTGACCGAGCTGCCCGCTACGTCCGCGCTGATCCTTGACTACCTGGCGTGCCGTGGTCACGGGACGACCGCCGAGCTCATGACCCTGATCGGTGCCGAGACGGAGGAGGCCCTGCTCGCCGAGATGCACGCGGGCTTCCGGCCGCTGGTGCCCGTGCTCGGCGGTCCCGCGGTCCGTTACGCGGACAGGTACTTCGACGCGGCGTCACGGGAGGTGCGGCAGCAGACGTGGCGCATCGGCGAGAAGGTGGCGGCCGGCTGGCTGGAATCCCGCGTTCCGACCGAGGTGCTCATGGAAGGCGACGAACTGCTCGTGATCACCAGCATCCCGACGCAGGCACGCGGCGTGCCGCCATCCGCCCAGGCCGCCGCCGACGGGCGCGGTCTCGTGCTGCGCCACGCACCCAGCCATGATCGGTGGATAGGGCTTCCCGAGCAGGTCGTCGGCGAACCGCGGTGCGCGGTCAGCCCGGCCGGGACGCTCGTCATCCGCGGACTCCGCCGCGCCTCGGGCGCCCCGGGGGGAGGGCGAGAATGACGGCCAGCGCCCGCTATCTCTACTGCGTCATACCTGCTTACGGCACGACGCCCGCGGTCCGCGCGCCGGCGCTTGACGGGGGCCCGGTACAGCTCATCCGCCACCGGGACATCGCCGTCCTGACCCACGCCTGCGCCCCCGAGCCATACCAGGGCAGCGAGACGCAGGTGCGCGGCTGGATCGCCGCGCACAATGCGGTCGTCGAGGAAGCATGGAAGTCCGCGGGAACCGTCCTGCCGATGAGCTTCGACGTCATCGTCCGCGGTGATGGCGGCCCCAGTGCCGAGGCGAACGTGGTCGGCTGGCTGGAGGAACATCACGCCGCCCTGGGTAACCGCCTGCAGGCCCTGCGGGGGCGCGTCGAGGTGGGGGTCCAGATCCTCCTGGACGCGCAGGATTCAGCCGCGCAGGATTCAGCCGCGAGCGAGGCCAGCGAAGCGGGATCGCCGCCGGCCCGCCCGCGCGGGCGGGCCTACTTCGCCAGTCATCAGTTGCGCCGTGAGCAGCGCGAGAGGCTCGAACGGGAGGCGGAAGCAGCACTCCGCCGCCATGGCGAAGTGCTTGCCGCGCTGGTCGACGACGTGCAGGTGAACAAGCCGCGCCCGGTGCCCGGGAAAATGATGGTACTTAACCTCTCCTTGCTCACCGACCAGGCCGGCGTGCAGCGGGTCGGTGATTATCTCGAGCCGGTGAGCCAGGAATCCGGCGCCGAGGTGCGTTTCACCGGACCGTGGCCTCCTTATAGTTTCGCCGGTGCTTTTGCCAGGCCGAAAGAAATTGCCGAGCCAGTAAATAATGCGCGCACCACGGAGTGATCTGATTCCTGACCGTGCATCGTCGAGCCGAAGGTGGTTGCCGATATGAGTAAGACCCAGCCGGAACTTTCCATGCGTTGCGCGTTCTGCGGCGGGACAGGACATGATCGCTTCGGGATTCTCTCTCCGCCGTCGGCCTGCCAGGTCTGCCTGGGGCGGGGCGTCGTGGAAGTACCGGAACCGCGCGTGCCGTGTGCCCACTGCCGGGCCCTCGGGGTCGAACCCCATACCAGGCTGACCTGCAGCAGTTGCGGCGGAAGAGGAGCCCAGACGGTCCGCGAACCGCACCTGACCTGTCCTCGTTGCGGCGGGAGCGGAACAGATCCCGCGAGCGAGCGCAAGATGTCCTGCCCTGGTTGCCACGGCGCCGGGGTGGTTCACGCTGACGGCTGATCAGCCCGGCGTGACCCGCAGCTTCTTGACGATGGACGGCAGCAGTTCGCGGCACGAGCGCAAACTGGTTACCCCGATATCAGGGGGCAGGATCCTCGCCACCTCGTGCTGCAGGCCGATGAACAGCACGCCTGTGCCGGCTGACGGCAGCGTGTCGCCGATCCGCGTCGCGATATAGCGATCTCTGCTCTCCAGCAGCCCGGTCGCGCGGGCCGCATAAGCCTGCCTGGCCGCCGGGTCGGTCACGCTCGCCTTCAGCAGCTCGTACTCCTCCTGCAGGAGGACGGGGTCCTCGGTGCCGACCACCACGGCTCCCTGGTCGTCGAGCCAGCGCAGCAGCCGGTAGTTCGGGCTGTCAACGTCGGCGACAATCCGGGCCACGATATCGGCCCTGGTATCGGGCAGGCCGTCCTGATAGACGCGAGTATCCTCCCACCGCCGGCGCATGGCGCGGAAATCGGCTTCGACGGCGTCCCAGTATCTGGCGACCTGCGCGCCGTACTCCGCAGGCCGCGGGATGACGCTGGCGAGCGACCCCATATCACCGGGACTGTGCAGCACCGGCACATAAATGAGCGAGCGTTCTGTCCCCATGCGGGCTTTCTGGCCGAGATCTTAATGGTTGTACTGGCTTGTCCCTATCCTTTCTCACTATAAGGCGCTGGGCCGCGGAATCGCGTACCTCCGCGCACATTGCCATCGTACCCGGCGCAAATGATTGCCGGACCTATTCAGGCCGCCTCGATGGCCATGGCGGCGAAGGTGATGAGACAGTCCCGGTCGGTGAGGACGGACAGGTCGGGAGCTTGGCTGCGCATTCCAGGCAGCGTAGTTGCCGTTGACAGTGATTGCTGCCGTCCCCGGGCTGGGTGATCTTCCGGGGGGCGACACGCTGGGCGTAATGCGTGATTTCGCGGTGGTGAGGGTGTTTGCTGTGCCTGGTGGCTGGCGTGGTCGCGGAGGCGGATGCTGACGCGTGGCTGAAAGAGGCGCTATCGCGGGCGCTGGATGCGAGCGAGCGCTGGGAGCGGACTGCCGCGGAGCTGCGGGCGGAGAACGCCGGGCTGCGGGATGAGCTGGCGCGGCGCGATGCCGAGCTTGAGCGGGTGAATGCTGAGCTGGCGGTGCTGAAGCGGCTGGTGTTCGGGCGGTCATCGGAGCGGTCGCGCCCGGAGCCGCCTGCTGGCGGTGATGCCGCTGGTGACGGCGGGCAGGGCCGGGACCGCGGGAGCGGCGCGGGGAAGAAGCGGGGCCTGGGGGCCCGGGCGGGGCGGCGGGATTACTCGCAGCTGCCCCGGTCTGAGGTGTTCTGGGACTTTCCGGGCGGCGGGTACTGCTGCCCGGAGTGCGGGACGCCGTTCACGGGCCTGGGCAGCGATCATGTCACGGAGCAGCTGGACTGGCTGGTCGTGGTGCGGGTGGCCGTGCACTGCCGCCGCCGGTACCGGCGGGACTGCGGCTGCCGGGTCCCGGCGACGGTGACGGCACCGGGGCCGCCGAAGGCGATCGGGAAGGGCCTTTTCTCCAACGGGTTCCTCGCGATGCTGTTCACGGAGCGGTTCGCGGCGGGGCGGAGCATGAACTCGCTGGTGACGGGGCTGGCCAGGCAGGGCGCTGATGTCGCGCCGGGGACGCTGGCCGGGGCCTGCGCGCAGGCCGGGGCGCTGCTGGTGCCGCTGGAGGAGGCCATCGCCGCGCGGTCGCGGGGCTCGTGGCACCTGCACGCTGACGAGACGAGCTGGCGGGTCTTCGCCCCGCGCGAGGGAGACGGCCCGGCGAAGTGGTGGCTGTGGGTGTTCCTCGGCCCGGACACTGTGTGCTTCGTTATGGACCCGACGAGGTCCGGGGCGGTCCTGGCCCGCCATGCCGGCATCGAGGAGGGCACCGGCCAGCTCGCCGCGGATCCCGGCGGCGGGTTGCGGCGGCTGGTGATCTCCAGTGACTTCTACGCGGTTTACCAGTCCGCGGGGAAGAAGGCGGCCGGGCTGGTGAACCTGTACTGCTGGGCGCACATCCGCCGCTACTTCGTGCGGGCCGGCGACGCGAACCCCGCCCAGCTGAAGCACTGGACCGCCGCGTGGCTGGCGCGGATCAAGGCGCTGTACGCGGCGCACGCGCAGCTCACGGCCGCCTGGGACGACGCGGCCGCCCCCGCGCCGCGGGAAGCGCCGGCGGCAGCCGCCCGGCTGGAGGAGGCCGGCGCTGCCTGGGACGAGGCGCTCGCCGTGATCGACGGGACCCGGAAGAAGCAGATGAAATAAGAATATAATACAATCGTAGGGCAAGCTGGACTATATTCCCACCGCATGCCCAGCCGCCGCGACCGCCCGCAGTCGGCGGCGCAGTGCTTCTTCGGCCGCCGCTTCTTCGGCCGCCGCCGCGAGGTTAATGGGATCTGACTGGTATCGTATTCCCATGGAAGCTGTCGTGGATCAGGCCGGCCGGATCGTGTTGCCCAAGTCCATCCGGGACGCGCTGGGCCTGCTCCCGGGTACGAAGGTGGACATCTCGCCTTACGGCGCCGGCGTGCAGGTCGTGCCCGCCGGCCGCACCGCGCGGCTGGTCGAGGAGGACGGCGTACTCGTATCAGCCGGCGACACGTCTATTGATGACGACGTCCTCTTCGGCCTCATCGACGCGGGCCGCAAGTGACCGTCGCGGTCGATACGAGTGTTGCCGTTCCCCTCTTGGTTCGTTCGCACCGCCAGCACGCGGAGGTGGTTCGATGGTGGGCCGGGCAAGAACTCGCGCTGAGCGGGCATGCCCTGGCCGAGACCTACTCCGTGCTCACCAGGCTGCCCGGCGACGCCAGGCTGTCTGCGGCGGATGCCGCGCGCTTGCTCGACGCGCGGTTCGCTGCGCCGCTGACGCTGAGCGGCCCGCCTGCTCAGACGGTCCATGTCACCTTGAGCCGCCTGGGTATCGCCGGGGGTGCCGTGTACGACGGGCTGGTGGCCCTCGCCGCCAAGGAGCACGGCGTGGCCCTCGCCACCAGAGACGCACGCGCACGCGGGACCTATGACGCCGTCGGAGTCAAGGTAGTCCTCGTAACCTGAGCGCGCGGCCTTCGCCAGCCCGATCTGCGCCGCGGTGCACGCGAGCGGCAAGACCCGGCGGGTAGCGCTGGCGTGCCCCGGAGCTGTTTGGCCGCCGCGTTCCCGGGCACGGGCCCTGCGCAGACCGATCAGACCTGGAACGAGGAGGGGAGTCATGGCCAGTCCCGACGAGTCTCATCGCGTTGAAGTCAAGGACGGAGACCAGACGGTCGCCGCCGCCGAAGTGACGAAAGTCGAGCATGCTGAGGGGACCGTCCGGACCTCGCTGCTCCCGCCGTCCGGGTCTACGCCCCCGGGCAGCCGGGCCAGCCTGGTCGATGCGGTCATGGATCTGCCCGAGGTGCAGGCCAGCTCCCGGCTGGAGGCGACCGTCCCGCTCGGCGACGCCGAATCGCTGGAGCGGCTGCGGGAGCGGGCCGAGGACAGCGTCACCCGCCCGGCCGGGTCGACCGCCCTGGTGGATGCGGAGCTGCCGCCCGCCAGCCCCGGGGAGACGAGCCAGCCGCCCGGTGACGAGCCACCGGCGTCGTGATACCGGATCGTCCCGGCCAGGCGCCATTGGCTTGGATAGGCACGTCCGGGTGGAGTTACGACCACTGGCACCCCGAGCTGTACCCGCCGGGGCTGCCGCACGGTGACCGGCTCGCCTGCTACGCGGCCGCCTTCGCCACCGCGGAGCTCAACAGCAGCTTTTACCGCTGGCCCGGCCCCGCGGCGTTCCGCGGCTGGCATGACCGGCTGCCGGATGGGTTCCGGCTGTCAGTCAAGGCGCCTCGCGGGCTGACCCACGCCCGCAAGCTGTACGGGCCGGAGAGGTGGCTGGAGCGCATCGCGTCGGGCTGGCACGAGCTGGGCGATAAGCGGGCCGTGCTGCTGGTGCAGCTCCCGCCCGGCCTGCCGCGCGATGACGCCCGGCTGGTCTATTTTCTCCGGCTCGTCCCGCCCTGGATCCGGGTGGCGGTGGAATTCCGGCACCCCAGCTGGCATGACCAGGAGATCTTCGCCCTGCTGGCCGAGCACCGGGCCGCGTACTGCGTGCTGAGCGGGGCGAACCTGCCGTGCGTGCTGCGCGCCACCACAGATTTTGTCTACCTGCGGCTGCACGGTCCCGACCAGCATCAGCTGTACGCGGGTTCCTACCCCGACACCGACCTGAGGTGGTGGGCCGACCGGATCCGGGAATGGACCGCGGCCGGCCACGACGTGTTCGCCTACTTCAACAACGACGGCCACGCCCACGCGGTACGCAACGCCCGGACCCTCCGCGGGCTGCTCGGGCCCGGCGGCGCCAGCACGGCGGCCGCGTCCGCGGCCGGCGTGAGCTGGCCCTGATCGGGCCGCCAGTCCCGATCCAGCCGGCTATGAGTGCCTCCGGCGGCCCCGCTCGGACGCGCCCGGCAGGCGCCCCCGCTCGGACGCGCCCGGCAGGCTGCCCCGCCCGTCCTGTTCGCGGGTCAGGCCGGCCGGGTCCGGGACCGGGCGCAGCGCGGCGTCGAGCATCCGCTCGCGCGTGTCGATCTCGTCGCTCATCCGCAGGACCAAAGACGCGAGCTCGGCGGTCGTGCCCGGCCTGATCCGGGCGCGGTAGGCGGCCAGCCGGTAGCGCAGCGCGCTGAGCCTGCTCATCGGTACGCGCGTGGACACTTGCGGGATGCCCAGGCACCGCAGCGCGAGAAGGCGCGCCTCCGGGCGAGGGGGCCCGGCGTAATAACCTGTCTCGTTCACGAGGCGTAGGACGCGCCGCGCGGACGTGTGGTTGACAGCCGCTAGCCGACCGTGATCGCGTCCGGGAGGGCCGCGAGCCAATGAGAGTGGCTCTGTACCCATTCTTCTCGGCACAGAGCGGCAACCATCGGCCTGCGGGGCGGCCCGGCTTCCGGCCGCCCGGCCACGCTCATCGGCGGATACAGGCGGATACAGGAAGCTCGCGCTCTGCAGCCCGGAACCGGCCCGGTGTCCGGCGTCATCCGGAATGCCCCTTCCCGGTAAGGATAGGGCGCGGGCCACGGCTGCGTGTCACTCGTGAGCGCCGGGCCGCTACCCTGTGACCATCACTCATGGGGAAGGACTACTGTGGCCGACTCTCAGCCATTGCGGGAGCGCACGCTTGTCGTGCTGAAGCCCGATGCCGTCGCCCGCGGCCTGGCCGGACGTATCATCCAGCGGTTCGAGGACGCGTCGCTGAAGATCATCGGCATGAAGATGCGGGAGCTCGACGCTGACTTCGCCCGCAAGCACTACTTCGACCTGGAAGAGCGGCTGGGGTCGACCATCTACAACGCCACCGCGGCGTTCATGCAGCGCGGGCCGGTCATCGCGTTCGTCATCGAGGGCGAGGACGCGGTGGCCACGGTCCGCAAGATCGTCGGGTCCACCTATCCGAACGAGGCCCCGCCGGGTTCGATCCGGGGCGACTTCGCGCACCAGTCCCGGGCGATCGCCATCGCAACCGGCCGGGTGGTCGCGAACCTGGTGCACGCCTCGGGCAACCGGGAGGAAGCGGAGTACGAGGTCGGTCTGTGGTTCGACAAGACCGAGCTGTTCGACTACCGCACCACGGCCGAGGCGTCTGACTTCTAGCCTGGCCGGTGCGCAGTGCGCTCCCGGCCTACTGCCGGGACAGGTTGGGCGCGCCGCTCCGCAGGACGTACTTCTGGATCTTGCCGGTCGCGGTCTTCGGCAGCTCAGCGACGAAGGTGACGCCGCTCGGGGCCTTGAAATGGGCCAGGTGTTGCCGCGCGAACGCGATGATGTCTGCCTCGCTGGCGCTGGCGCCGTCCCGGAGCACCACGAAGGCGTGCGGCGTCTCGCCCCACTTTTCGTCCGGCAGGCCGACGATCGCGGCCTCCTGCACGGCCGGATGGCGCAGCAGCACCCCTTCCACCTCGAGCGAGGAGATGTTCTCCCCGCCGCTGATGATCACGTCCTTGAGCCGGTCGCGGATCTCCACGTAGCCATCGGGGTGCACCACGGCGGCGTCCCCGGTGTGGAACCAGCCGTCGCCCATGGCCCGCTGCGTCGCCTCCGGGTCGTGGTAATAACCCTCCATGACCACGTTGCCGCGCACGACGATCTCGCCCACCGTCTGCGCATCGGCGGGCACCTCACGGCCGTCGGGATCCACCACCAGCAGCTCGCCGGAGGTCAGCAGCTCTACTCCGGTCCTGGCCTTGATGACCGCGCGGTCCGCCAGCGTCAGGCCCTCGTGCTCGGGCAGCGGAGCGCAGACCGTGATGAACGGCGCCGTCTCGGTCAGGCCGTAGACCTGGGTGACTTCCCAGCCGAACTCTCCTTCCAGCCGCTCGATGGTGGCCGCGGCCGGCGCTGCGCCGGCCGTGACGACGTGGATCCCCGCCGGCACCTCGCCGCGGACTGCGGGTGGCGCGCTGGCCAGCGAGATCAGCACTGTCGGCGCGGCGCACAGCCAGCTCACCTTCTCGTCCCGGGCCAGCGCGAAGATGGCGGCCGGGTCGACCTTGCGCAGGCAGATGTGGGTGGCCGCGGCCGCCGTCACCGTCCAGGTATAGGTCCAGCCGTTGGCGTGGAACATCGGCAGCGTCCACAGGTACCGATCGCCCACTCCCATCGGCAGGTGCAGCATGGTGCCGATCGTGTTGAACGCGGCGTTCCGGTGCGTGATCATGACGCCCTTGGGGCGCGCGGTCGTACCGCTCGTGTAGTTGATCGAGAGCAGGTCCCGCTCGCCGATCTCCGGCCGCTCGAAGCTGGGCTCGGCGGCGGCGATCGCCGCCTCGTAGTCGAGCCAGCCGCCCGCCCCGCCCTCGGCCGCGCCCCCCTCGAAGGCCACGAAGTGCCGTACGCCCGGCATCTGGTCGCGGACGCTGTCGATCGCCTTGAGGTAGTCGCTGTGCGCGCAGACCACCGAAGCTCCGGAGTGGTTGACGATGTAGACGAAGTCCTCTGCGGTCAGCCGGTAGTTGATCGGCACCAGCACGGCCCCGATCTGCGGCACCGCGTAGAAGGACTCCAGTTGCGCGTGCGTGTTCGGCGCGATCGTGGCCACGCGGTCCGACTGCGCCACGCCCAGCGCCTGCAGCGCCGCGGACCAGCGGTCGCAGCGGTCGAAGAACTGCCGGTAGGTCAGGCGGAGCTCGCCGTCGACCACCGCCTCGCGGTCGGGGTGTAGCCGCCGCGTGCGGCGGGCGAAGTCAAGGGGAGACAACGATGTTTCCATGCTCAGATTGTGACAGCCCAGCCACCCATGTTGTAGACCCTGATTTCGGCTTAGGTGCCACCGAACCGTGATGACTGCCTGATCTGTGTTGGTCACAAACAGTGTTATTGTCCCGTGATTGCGCCAGTCGCCGCTTCGGGAAAACAGCCGTCTGCTTCTGTCCGAAATGCTGCGCATTCGGGCGGGCTTTCTGGCATTGTTGTGCCGCAGCGGTACTTGTGGGCGGCGGGCCAGGCGGCGCACTAGGTCAGGTGCGGCGGGCAGGCCGTGCGGCGGCAGTTACCGCGCGGGCTCGCGCCGGAATGCCGGTACTGCAGACCCGGCCACTGCTTGTCAGGCGGGCATAGCCGGAGGAAGGATAGCCTTGTCGCGACATCGGACGGGGACTCGCACCAATAGGCGCAAGCGGGGCCTGATCCGGCGCGTCGGCATAGTCTTTCCAGTGGCCCTTTTCGCTGCCGTGGCCGTCGTCGGCGTCGCGGTGGGGGCGGCGGTATTCAGCCCGGGCTCGGGCGCCTTCAACGTGGCCCAGGCCGTGGAGGCGGTGCCGGGCAGCCACACCATGGTCCTGCTCGAAGCCGAGCGCGCGCAGGTCATCGCCATGACCGATGCGGCACGCACGATTACGGTGGCGAGCACGCCGAAGCTGACCTCGCCGTCCCAGGTGGCGGCGGCCAACCCGGTCGGCGCCCCGGGCGCGACCGCGGGCGTGGGCGACGGAACGGGTGGCGGCGGCGTCGTCTACGTGACCTCCAAGCCGCCCGATCCGAACACCGCGCAGTCCATCGCCTACAACATGCTGTCCAGCTTCGGCTTCAGCCCGTCCACCTACTTCGGCTGCCTGGTGGACTTGTGGAACCGGGAAAGCGGCTGGTCATATGACGCGGAGAACCCCTCGAGCGGCGCGTACGGCATCCCGCAGGCGCTGCCCGGGAGCAAGATGGCCAGCGCCGGGGCGGACTGGCAGTCCAACCCGGCGACCCAGATCCGGTGGGGCCTGGGTTACATCAAGGCGATCTACGGGACTCCATGCGGCGCGTGGGCCTTCGAGGAAGCCAACGGCTACTACTGATCGCCGTCACCCGCCCGATCCCAGTCGCCCGTTATCGCCCCCGGCGCGATGTTTACGAAGGGCCGGAGCTTTTCGTCATAGTGAGCTGCTCTGCCGTCCCTTGGCCGAGAAATGCATAAGTAACGCAGCAATTTATGGTCATTAGGGTTCGTTTCCCGGTAGACGGTGATCTACATCACATTGGTTTTTGTTGCCGCTTCTATTAGTCATCGGGCATGGTAGTTAGCTGACAGCACCCCGCCCGCGGAATAGCCGCCTTTGAGTCGGCCCGGCGCCCTGACCCGCGCCAAGTCCCGCGAGCAGACGCCTGCTGCGGTTGCCGTGGCTGCTGCGATCAGGGGTGACGCAGATCGCCTGACACGCGAATCACCGAAAGCTTCCCTTGTCACGGCACCGAACTATTCACTGCAGCCGATCCACCACCGTCACCCTCATCGTGGCCGGGGCGCTCACCGCCGCCGCTCTCACGGCGGTCACGTTGACCGCAGGCCCGTCGCCGTCCCTGGCGGCCCGCGCACCGCAGCTAGCCGGCGCCGGCGCCCCGCCGCTCCTGACCGTCACCGATCAGCTGGCCCGCCCGTACGCCGCCCAGTCCAGCGCCGACCGCCGGGCCCGGCCGACCCACCGGCTCCGCGCCACCGCCGCCCACCTCGCCGCCACGCGCTGGACCGCCGCCCAAGCCCAGGCCACCAGCCAAGCCCAGGCCACCAGCCGAGCCCAGGCCACCAGCCAAGCCCAGGTCACCGCCCAGGCCCAGGCCGCCCCCACAGCCCGGCCGACAGCCACAGCCACAGTCCGCCCGACGGCCACAGCCCGCCCGACAGCCACAGCCCGCCCGACCCGGGCGGCCGGCGCCACCGCCACCCGGGTGGCCTCGGGTTCACCGCGGCAGGTCGCCCAAGCGATGCTCGTCTCGTTCGGCTGGTCGTCTGGCCAGTTCTCCTGCCTGGACCCGCTGTGGGCGCATGAGAGCGGCTGGAGCGTGACCGCCTCCAACGCCGGCACCGGGGCCTACGGCATTCCGCAGGCGCTGCCCGGCTCCCGGATGAGCAGTGCCGGGCCGGATTGGCAGGACAACGCGGCGACTCAGATCAGGTGGGGCCTGGAGTACATCAAGGGCACGTACGGGTCCCCGTGCGGCGCCTGGGATCACGAGGTGGCCACCGGCTGGTACTGACCGCGCCCGGTAGCGCCGGCTCAGGTCTGCGCGGCGAAGGTCTCGGCCATTTCGTCGAAGATCGGCCGCAGCTGCGTCCACATACTGGCCGGCGCGGTCATGTACAGCGCGTATGACTGCGGTCCCGCCGGGGTCTGCAGGACGAACAGCAGGTCGATGGCCTCCTGCTCGACCCCGTTGTCCGTCCAGGTGAACTTCCAGTACGACCCGGCCGTGCCGCGGATCGTCGTCGCAGCCAGCCCGAGCTGGCTGTAGCCGGGGAACCGGTTCCGGGCCAGCGACTGGCTCTTGATGTACTGCGCTTCTTGCAGCATGTTGTCACCGAACGTGTGCGGCGTGAGGTCCAGGAGGATGTTCGCGTTTGCGGACGGGTCCCTCAGGTAGGTCTGGAAACCGGCGGTGGACTGCGTCCAGGTGCTGGGCTTGGCCACGGTGAAGCCGGCCACCTCGCCGCTCGTGGCCTGGTGCGTGACGATGGCCCACCCGGCTGGCAGCGATCCCGGGTGCCGGTTGATCGCGTCGACGATCTGCACCGAGGAGGGCGGGAGCGACCCCGTCGGCCCGGACGGCGTGCCGGTGCTGCTCGGCGCGGACGGCGTGCCGGTGCCGCCCTGCCCGGACGGCGTGCCGGTGCTGTGCCCTAGCAGCATGACGGTGGCGACGCCCCCGGCCGCCCCCAGCAGGGCGAGCAGCACCAGGGCGATCCACAGGCCCCTCCGGGACCTGCGCGGCGGCGCAGGCACAGGCACAGGCGCGGACGCGGGCGGGGGCCGGTAGTCCGGCCGGGCACCGGCCTGGGGCGTCGCTCCCGACCGGGGCGAAGGGTCGTACCACGAGGAAAAGTCCGGCGGCGCAGGCGAAGGCGCCGACCCGGACGCGGCCGCCCCCGGGCCCCATCGCCCCTGCGGGTCGTACGCGGTCGGCGGGTGATCATCCGCGCCCCGCGCGCTGTACTCGGTCGGCTGCTGGTAGGCCGCCTGGTCGTAGCGGGCCGCGTCGCCGAGGGCGGGTTGCGGGGTGGTCGCCGCCGTGCCCGCCGGTGACGGCTCGCCGCCGTGGGTGTCGGCGGCCGCTATCGAGCCGAACGGATCCAGGTTGGCCGCCTGGCCTGCCGGGCCGTCCTCGCCCGCGGCCTCGTCCGGGCCAGGCCACCAGGGCTCCGGTGAGGCCGGCTGGGACCGCGCGGACAGCGCGGTGGGCTGGTAACCGGGCGGCTCGAGCTCCGCCGGGGCCGGCAGCTGGGGCAGCACGTCGGTGATCATCCGGGTCGCCGTGGCGGCGTCCGGCCGGTCGGCGGGTTCACGGCGCAGCAGGGCGGCGATCACCGGGCCGAGCGGGCCGGCCGTCGTGGCTGCGGGCGCGTCCTCGTTGATGATGGCCGACATGGTGGTGATCGCGCTGCCCCGGTTCTCGAACGGGCCGTGCCCTTCGACCGCGGCGAACAAGGTGGCGCCGAGCGACCACAGGTCAGAGGCGGGCGAGGCGTCCTCGCCGCGGATGCGCTCCGGCGCGGTGAAGCCCGGCGAGCCCATCACCATGCCGGTCTGGGTGAGCCGCGGATCATCCTGGAAGGTGGCGATGCCGAAGTCGGTCAGCACGGCCCGGTCGTCCCGGGTCAGCAGCACGTTGCTCGGCTTGACGTCCCGGTGCATCACCCCGGCGGCGTGCGCCACGGTCAGCGCGGACAGCAGCTGGCGGCCCATGTCCGCGGCCCGCCGCGGCGGCAGCGGGCCCGAGGTCGCGAGCACCTGGTCCAGCGACTGGGCGTGGACCAGCTGCATGACGATCCACGGGCGGCCCTCGTCCTCGGCGACGTCGTAGACCGTCACCACGCCCGGGTGGTTGAGCCGGGCCGCGGTCTTGGCCTCGCGCAGCGTCCGCTGATAGGCGTTGGCCCGCTCCTGGTCGGTGAGCGTCTCCGCGATCTGGACTTCCTTGACCGCGACGTCACGGTCGAGGAGCTGATCGCGGGCGCGCCACACCACCCCCATGGCACCGCGACCGATGGGGGCCTCCAGCCGGTAGCGTCCGGCGATCAGCCGCCCGGCGTCCGCCCAAGGGTGCATACGCGGACCATACACGGTGTTCGCTGAAAGGTCTCTGGGTCACGGCTAAGCAGTGATTAAGACGACGCCACTAATCAGGGGTGCGCGCCGATGCTGAGCACCGGTCCCGAGGGGTCAGCGAAGAAGTCATTGCCCTTGTCGTCGACGATGACGAACGCCGGGAAGTCCCGCACCTCGATCCGCCACACGGCCTCCATGCCGAGCTCGGGGTACTCGAGCACCTCGACCTTGGTGATGCAGTCCTGGGCCAGCCGGGCCGCCGCGCCGCCGATCGAGCCGAGGTAGAACCCGCCGTACTTCTTGCACGCTTCGGTCACGCCCGCCGACCGGTTGCCCTTGGCCAGCATGACCAGCGAGCCGCCCGCGGCCTGGAACCGGTCCACGTAGGAGTCCATCCGCCCGGCCGTGGTCGGCCCGAACGAGCCGGACGCGTAGCCTTCCGGCGTCTTGGCCGGGCCGGCGTAGTACACCGGGTGATCACGCAGGTAAGCGGGCATCGGCTCGCCGGCGTCGAGCCGCTCGGCGATCTTGGCGTGCGCGATGTCCCGGGCCACGACCAGCGGCCCGGTCAGCGACACCCGGGTCCGCACCGGGTAGTTGGTCAGCTCGGCCCGGATCTCGGACATCGGCCGGTTCAGGTCGATGGCGACCACCTCGCCCTCGTCCTCCATGCCCGCGGGGTCCGGCAGGTACTGCGCCGGGTCGGTCTCGAGCTCCTCGAGGAACACCCCGTCGGCGGTGATCTTGCCCAGCGCCTGGCGGTCCGCGGAGCACGACACCGCGATGGCCACCGGGCAGGAGGCCCCGTGCCGGGGCAGCCGGATCACCCGCACGTCATGGCAGAAGTACTTGCCGCCGAACTGCGCGCCGATGCCGATCCGCCGGGTGATGTCGAGCACCTCGGCCTCCAGCTCGAGGTCCCGGAACCCGTGCCCGGCCGCCGACCCGGTGACCGGCAGCGCGTCCAGGTACTTGGCCGACGCGTACTTCGCGGTCTTCAGCGCGAACTCCGCCGACGTCCCGCCCACCACGATGGCCAGGTGATACGGCGGGCACGCCGAGGTGCCCAGCGACCGGATCTTCTCCTCGAGGAACCCGAGCATCCGCGCCGGGTTCAGGACCGCCTTGGTCTCCTGGTACAGGAAGGACTTGTTCGCCGAGCCGCCGCCCTTGGCCATGAACAGGAACTTGTACTCATCCCCGCCGGTGGCGTAGATCTCGATCTGCGCCGGCAGGTTGCTTCCGGTGTTCCGTTCTTCCCACATGGTCAGCGGCGCGAGCTGCGAGTACCGCAGATTCAGCGTGGTGTAGGCGTCGTAGACGCCGCGCGCGATGTGCTCCTCGTCGTGCCCGTCGGTGAGCACGTGCTGGCCGCGCTTGCCCATCACGATGGCGGTGCCGGTGTCCTGGCACATGGGCAGCACCCCGCCCGCCGCGATGCACGCGTTCTTCAGCAGGTCGCGCGCGACGTACCGGTCGTTCGGGCTCGCCTCCGGATCGTCCAGGATGGACCGCAGCTGGCGCAGGTGCGCGGGCCGCAGCAGGTGGGCGATGTCGTGCATGGCCGTGGACGTCAGCAAGGTGAGCAGCTGCGGCTCGACCTCAAGGAAATTCCGGCCGAACGATCCGTGGTTCCTCACGCCATCACTGGTCAGCCGCCGGTACGTGGTCCCGTCGGCCCCGGTCGGCAGCAGGTCAGTGTAAGTGAACTCCGGCACGTGCTCTCCCACTCGCCTCCGGGCGCCCGTCATGGCGCGGCTCTGTAGTCCAGCTTAAACTCGTGCGACACTCGCCGGTAACCTGCGAATCGCCCGGTCTGGCTGCGCCTGGGCCCTGAAGACCCGCCCGGAGCAGGGCGTTTCCTGCCTCGATCGGCCCTTGTCGACCGGAATAGGTGCCATGTCGCGCTGGTCACGCTTGTAGAAGTTTCGACAAGCTTGTATCGTGACGCTGTGCGGCGGCGCCGCGCCGCGCGGTGCCCCCGTCCGCGCGATGTGTGCTAAGCACGCGGTGCCCCCGTCCGCGTCCGGCTTTGCCGCGGCGCCGCCGCCATAGCTTCCGTTCATTTTTCCGTTGCTTCCCCGTTCCGCGCGCGTTATCTCCCGGGCCAGCCGGGAGGCGGTTCATGATTCACCCGCTCATGGGTGCACAAACCGGGCCGGCCGCGCGATCATGGCTGTCATGAGTGACTCAGCTACGAACGCCACTGATCCGGTCTCCGACGAGATCACTCTCCTGGTGTCCCAGCTGCTCCGCACCCTCGACGCGCTGGCGGTGATCGGGCGCCGCATGCACCCGCCCCGGATCGCCGAGGTGGTCGGGCTGCTCGGCGATCAGGACGCTGCCCTGGACGACGCGGTGCAGCGGTTCCGGGCCGCTTTCTTGCCGTCCCGGCTGAACAATCTCCGGGACCAGCTGGGCGAATCAGCTGACCTGGCCCTGAGCGCATGCGCCCAGCTGCGCATGGCGGCCAGGTCGCGCGCCGGGGAGGGCGGGGGCTTTCGCGGGCTGGGCTACTACACCCTGGCCGTCGAGGCGCTCTACCCGCTGACCGCCGTCCTGCCCGCCGTCAGCGCCTGGTTCGTCAGCCCGGCGCAGCAAGATGATGACCAGTTGCTGGCGGCACTGCAGCAGCCGCCGCTGCCCGGCACCGGCGTGCAGCACGTCCGCAACGACCCGGGTACGCGCGGCGGGTTCTCGGTCTACGTACCGGAATACCTGGATCCGTCGACGCCGGTGCCGATCGTGATGGCGATGCACGGCGGCTCGGGCCACGGGCGGACGTTCCTGTGGACGTGGCTCCGGGAAGCCCGTAGCCGTGGCTTCATCGTCGTCGCGCCCACCTCGACGGGCACCACGTGGAATTTCGCCGATCCGGACCGCGACATCAGGCATATCGAGGGGACGCTGGAACTGATCCGGTCCCGGTGGGCCATCGACCCTGAGCGGATGCTGCTCACTGGTATCAGTGACGGCGGGACCTTCACGCTGCTGGCCGGCCTGATCGAGACCTCGCCGTTCACCCACCTGGCGCCGATCGCGGCCAGCTTCAATCCGGTCCTGCTGGAGATCAGCGACCCGTCGCGCCTGAACGGCCTGCCGATCTACCTGATCCACGGCACCCTGGACTGGATGTTCTCCATCCAGGTGGCGCGGCTGGCCCGGAACGTCCTGGGCTCCGCGGGGGCGAGCGTGACGTTCCGCGAGATCCGCGATCTGTCCCACACCTATCCCACCGAGGAAAACGAGCTGATCATCGACTGGCTGAACGGCCCGGGTGCGGGCCTGCGGTGACGTCGCCGCCGGGTGCCGCGCCCGGGACGCCCGCTCGCGTCATCCACCATCTCGAGGACGTGATGGGCACCAAGGTGATCATCGACGTCTACGCCACCGCGGGCCCGGGCGGCCAGCTCAGCAGCCAGCTGGCCGAGGCGGTGGCCATCTTGCGCCGCGCCGATGAGACGTTCAGTACCTGGCGGCCCGGTAGCCCCGTCAGCCGGCTGCGCCGCGGGGAGATCACCACCGCGCAGGCCCCCCCGGAGGTCGCTGAGGTGCTGGCGCTCTGCGCGGTGGCCCGGGATCTGTCCGGCGGATGGTTCGACCCGTGGGCCGTGCCGGGCGGGTTCGACCCATCCGGGTACGTCAAGGGCTGGGCCGCGCAGCACGCCCTCGCCGCGTTCGGCGGCCACGGTATCTGCGGCGTGCTGGTCAACGCGGCCGGGGACATCGCCACGGCCGGCGCCCCGGGAGACGGCCGGGGATTCCGGGTCGGCATCACCGACCCCCGTTCGCCGCATCAGCTCGCTGAGGTCGTCGAGCTGACCGGGGCGATCGCCACGTCGGGGACCTACGAGCGGGGGGACCACCTCATCGATCCTCATTCGGGGCGGCCGGCCGCGCGCGCCGCCTCGGCCAGCGTGACCGGGCCTGACCTCGGCCTGGCCGACGCGCTGGCCACCGCGGCCGCGGTGGCCGGTGAGCCCATCCTGGCCCTGATCGCCGAACTCGACGGCTACGAGGCGCTCATCATCAGCCCCGACGGCGGCACGCGATGGACCGAACGGTTTCCGCTCGCCCGTCAGCGTGCCTACCCGGCGATCGGGTCCTTCCCGCCCGCTCCCGAGGCGGCGGGCTCGGGGACGCTGCCCTCGAGCTGAATCCTGGGCACCACTCGCTCCATCCAGCCGGGCAGCCACCAGGCCCGCGCCCCGAGCAGCGTCATGATCGACGGCACCAGGGCCATCCGGACCAGCGACGCGTCGATCAGCACCGCGAACGCCATCCCGATGGCGAGCATCTTCACCGTCGGATCGGGGTCCAGCACGAAGCTGGCGAAGACCACGATCATGATGGCGGCCGCGGTGGTAATGACCCGCGCGGTCGCGCCGATCCCGATCGCGACGCTGCGGTGCGCGTCGCCGGTGTCGAGCCAGGCCTCGTGCACCCGCGACAGCAGGAAGACCTCGTAGTCCATGGACAGCCCGAACACGATGCAGAACACCAGCATCGGCACGTAGGCCGGGATGGGCAGCGTCGATTGCAGGCCGATCAGGCTCTTGCCCCAGCCCCATTCGAAGATGGCCACGATGACCCCGTAGGCCGCGCCGATCGACAAGATGTTGAGGATCGCGGCCTTGGTCGCGATCACCACCGACCGGAACGCGATGGTCAGCAGCACGAACGAGATCAGCACGACCGCGACGATCAGCCACGGCAGCCGGCTGGTGATCTGGTCGGTGAAGTCGACTCCCCCCGCCGTGGTGCCGGTGACGTAGCTGGTCGCGTGCTCCTTGGGCAGCACGTCCTGGCGCAGGGTATTGACCAGGTTCGTGGTGGCCGCGTCCTGCGGCCGGGTCTTCGGGATGACGTTGAACACCGCGGTGTTCCCGGCCGAGTTCACCGAGGCCGGCGTGACCGAGGCGACGTCGGCGGTCTTGGCGATGTCCGACTGCATGGTGGACAGCAGCGAGCTGTTCGCGGAGCTGGACTGGTCCGGCAGCTTGACCACGACGGTCAGCGGCCCGTTCACGCCGACCCCGAAGCCCTGAGAAATCAGGTCGTACGCCTGCCTGCTGGTCTGCGTCGTGGGGTTGGTCCCGTTGTCCGGCTGTCCCAGCGTGATGGACAGCAGCGGGATGGCCAGCACGATGAGCACCGCGACGCTCAGCACCGCCCACGGCCAGGGGCGGCCGCTCACCATCCGCCCCCACCGGGCGAACGCGCCCTGCTCGTGCTGCTCCTGGGTCGCGGCGGCGGTCTGCGCCGCCTGCTCCTGCCCGCTCAGCCCGCCCTTCCGGGCGCGGACCCGGGCCGGCAGCGCCCGCACCGTGCCCCGGGCCAGCCCCATGAACGCGGGCACCAGGGTCAGCGCCGAGATCATCGTGACGATCACGACCACCGCCGCGGCCAGGCCGAGCGACCCGACGAAGCCGACGCCCGAGATGTACAGGCCCAGGACGGAGACGGCGACGGTGCTGCCTGCCACCACGATCGCGGCCCCGGAGGTTCCCGCGGCGCGCCGGATGGAGGGCGCCACCTGCATCCCGCTGTCCAGCTGCTCCCGGTGCCGGGCCACCAGGAAGAGCCCGTAGTCCACGGCGACGCCGAGCCCGAGCAGGGTGGCGATGGTCGGCGCGGTGGTGGGGAACGTGATCACCCGCGTGAGCAGCGCGAGCAGGGCCAGCCCGGACAGCACGCTGAAGATCGCGGACACCAGCGGGATCGCTGCCGCGATGAGCGAGACGAACATGATCAGCAGCAGCACCAGCGCGCAGGTCAGGCCGATGACCTCGGACGTCAGGTCCTTGGTCTGATGCCCGATCTGGCCGGCGCCGGCCCCGTACTCGACCTGCAAGCCCGCCTTGGTGGCCGGTGCCACGGCGTTGTTGAGCTGGTCCAGGTAGCTGGTATCCAGCGAGTCCGGGTTCACGTTCCAGCCGACGTTGGCGTAGGCGATCGTGCCGTCCGCCGAGACGGTCCCGGAATTCGCCGACGCGAACGGGCTGACCGCCCTGATGACGTGCGGCAGCTTGGAGACGTTGGTGACCGACTGGTTGACCGCGCTCTGCTGCGACGTGACCGTGCCGCTCTTGGCGTGGAACACGATCTGCCCGCCGTACCCGCCTTGCTGCGGGAAGGCCTGGTTCAGCACGTTCAGGCCGGTCGCGGAGTCGCTGCCGGAGATCGTGTAGTTATTGACGTACGTGCCACCGAACGCATGCTTGGCGCCGAGCAGCCCGCCGAGGATAACCACCCAGACGATGATGAAGAGCCAGTGCCTGCGGGCGGCCAGGCCGGCGAGCCTCTCCAGCAGGACATTCACGAATCGGTCCCCCCCACTCACCGCCACCACCGCAGGTCCCAGGACCGTGCGCATTTCCAGCGTTCCCGCAATGCCACCCGAAGTAACCGGGCCAGGCGGGCCAGGGCCGTAGCTATGTCTGGCGGGGCCCTGGCGCCTAGATCTTGGTGAAGTGCTGGAAGCACTCGTAGTACGGGTCGGTGGAGTGCGCGAAGTGACCCGCTTCCGACCGCTTCACGGCCAGGTAGGCCGTGGCGCGCAGCGGGCCGAGGGCGTCCATCAGCAACGTGTCCGCCTCAAGCGCGTCCAGGGCGGCGGCCAGCGACGCCGGCAGCCGGTGGGCGCCGACGGCGGCCCGGTCGCTCTCGGTGAGGGTGGCCGGATCGACGTTCATCGCTTCCCCGGGATCGAGCTTGCCGCGGATGCCGTCCAGGCCGGCGTGGATGAACGCGCCGAGCGCGAGGTAGGGGTTGGCGCTGGAATCGGACGGCTTGAGCTCCAGGTTGATCGAGCTTTCCGGGTCCCCGCCCAGCGGGGAGCAGATCCGGATGGCGGCTTCCCGGTTGTCCAGCCCGTAGCAGGAGTACGCGCTGCTCCACGTCTGCGGCGCCAGGCGGCGGTAGCTGTTGACGCTGGCGCAGGTCAGCGCGACCAGGGCGGGCAGGTGGGCGAGGAGCCCGCCGATGAAGTGGTAGCCGAGCTGGGACAGGCCGTTCGGGTCGCCCGGGTCGGCCAGCACGTTCCGGCCGCCCGGCTCGTCGTCCGGCGTCAGCTCGGTGAGCGAGGCGTGCAGGTGGGTGCCGTTGCCCGCCTGATCCGGGATCGGCTTGGGGGCCAGGCTGGCCCACAGGCCGTGCCGGAAGGCCACGCCGCGGATGGTCTCCCGGTACAGCACGTGATTGTCGGCGGCGCGCAGCGCCCCGGCGTGCCCGATGGAGATCTCGTGCTGGCCGTACCCGAGCTCCGGGTAGTAGTGCTGCACGACCAGGCCTTGCGCCTCGAGCGCCTCGACGAGTTCGATGGCGATGTCGTGGGCCAGGTGGAAGCCGGTGGCGGAGTAGCACAGGCTGTCATCCAGCGGGATGAGCCGGTCCGGGATGGAGGGCCCGGCGGGGGAGGACTCGCGGCGGCCGATGGTGAACTCGGGCTCGAACGCGGCCTGCATCGCGTATCCCTCACTGGCCAGCTCGGCGATGGCCTGCTTGAGGAACGTCCGCGGGCACGCTTCCCACGCCGACCCGTCCGGCCGGACCAGGTCGGCGAGCATGGCCGCCGCCCCCGGCGCGTAGGGCAGCGGGACGAACGTGTCGGGGTCGGGCACGATCCGGACTTCCCCTACCGGTCCCATCCCGGCCACCGGCTGGAGCTGGTCGAGCATGGACATGGCCATCATCGCGACCGTGTGCCCGATGCCGCTGGACATGCGCTCCCGAAGCCGCCCGGTGCCGGACGCCTTGCCGCGGATGATCCCGCCGTGGTCGGCGTACAGGAAACGGACCAGGCGGATCTGCTCCTGGCTGGTCCGCCCCACCACCGTTTCGATCGCTCCGTCTGTCATGGCACATGGGTAGCACGTTCCGCGCCGCAGCGTACAGTCAGCTCATGAGCCCACGGCAGGCACCGCGTGATTTGCGGGCGTCTGATGCTGATCGGGATCGGGTGCTGACCTTGCTCGCCGAGGCGGCCAGCGACGGCCGTCTGACCATGCCGGAGCATTCCGAGCGGGTCCAGCGGGCCATGGCGGCACGGACGCTCGGCGAGCTGGCCGAGCTGACCAGCGATCTGGCCGCGCCGTCCGCGCAGCCGGTACGTCTGGACGGCGGCCGGGTGATCAGCGGGATCTTCGGCCCGGCCCGGCGCGACGGCCGCTGGGTCGTGCCGGAAACCCTCAGCGTGACCGCCGCGTTCGGCGAGGTGGAGATGGACTTCACCGAGGCGATCCTGCAGGCCCGCCACGTGCAGCTGTATGCGACCGTAATCGGCGGGCGGCTGCGCCTGGTGGTGCCGGACGGAGTATCCGTGGCCGTGACCGCGCACCGGGGTCTTGGCCGCGTCCGGGGCGGCACGCCGCCGCCCGCCGGCCCCGACACCCCGGTCATCGAGGTGAAGGGCGCGGTCCTCGGCGGGGAGATCATCGTGCACACCCCGCCCAGGAACCGCCGCTTCCGCCTGCGGCGCGGCCGCGGGCGCCCGATTAGTCGAAGTTGATCGACGAGTACGCCCGGAGCTTCCACAGCTGGTGCTCGCTTTTGATGCTGCGGATCGTCCCCGAGCGCGAGCGCATGACCAGCGAGTGAGTAGTCGTATGGCCGCGCAGGTACCGCACGCCGTCGACCAGTTCCCCGTCGGTGATCCCGGTCGCCGCGAAGAACACGTCGTCCGAGGTGACCAGGTCGTTGGTGGTGAGCACGCGGTCCAGGTCGTGGCCCGCATCCAGCGCGCGGCGGCGTTCGGCGTCGTCCCGCGGCGCGAGCTTGCCCAGGATGACCCCGCCCAGGCACTTCAGCGCGCACGCGGCGATGATGCCCTCGGGCGTCCCCCCGATGCCCAGCATCAGGTCGATCCCGGTGCCGTCCCGCGCGGCCATGATGGCGCCGGCCACGTCGCCGTCAGTGATCAGATGGATCCGGGCGCCGCTGGCCCGGACCTCGGAGATCAGCTCGGCGTGCCGGGGGCGATCCAGGATCACCACGGTGACGTCCTGCGGGGAACAGCCCTTGCCCTTGGCCACGGCCCGGATGTTGGCCGCGGTGGGCGCGTCGAGGTCGACCATGCCGGCCGCCTCGGGCCCGGTGACCAGCTTGGACATGTAGAAGACGGCCGACGGGTCGTACATGGAACCGCGGCCCGCCACGGCCAGCACCGAGACCGCGTTCGGCATGCCGTTGGCGCACAGCCGCGTGCCGTCGATCGGGTCGACCGCGACATCACAGGCCGCCCCGGTCCCGTCACCGACCTCCTCGCCGTTGAACAGCATCGGCGCGTGGTCCTTCTCGCCCTCCCCGATGACCACCACGCCCCGCATCGAGACGGAATTGATCAGCATCCGCATCGCGTTCACGGCCGCGCCGTCGGCCCCGTTCTTATCGCCCCGGCCCACCCACCGGGCCGCGGCCATCGACCCGGCCTCGGTCACCCGGGCCAGCTCGAGCGCCAGGTTCCGGTCCGGAGCCTGGCTGGGTGGCTCGTGCGCAAGCTGCTCTGCGGTCATAACTGAATCCCTTCGGCCCGGCGGTAACAACGATCCTATTCAGGCATCATGGCCTGAATAGGCACGAGCCGCCCGCCCCGCTACGCACGGTCGCCCGCTGTGCTCGGATCCTGCTCGTCGCGCGGCTCGGCCACGCTGGCCGGCCCAGGCGGCGTCACGTCGTCCGGCGTCTGCGGGGTCCCGGCCGGCACGGCCGCGTCGGCCGGGCGGTCATTGAAGGTCACCTCGACCTGCTGCTCCGGGCGCCGCTGGTTCTGCAGGGCCTGCAGCGCCATGCTGGCCCGGTCGGCCTCGGTCAGCGGCGGCTGGACGATGGACCGCGGCCACAGCCGCCGGTTCAGCACCACGTTGATCTCGGCGCAGTACACGGTGATCTCCACGGCCAGGTAGATCCAGGCCATCAGGCCGAGCACGGTGGCGAACACGCCGTAAACCGAGTTGCTGTGCAGGAAATGATGGACCAGCCAGGCGCCGAGGACCTGCAGCACCGTCCACAGGATTCCGCCGGTGATCGCCCCCGGCAGCAGGCTGCGGGTCGGCACCCCCTTCGGGGTCAGGGCGCGGAACCCGCCGAGGTACATGCCCGCGGCGAAGGCCGCGGTTACCACGTTGAGCAGCAGTGCGAACCAGAATCCCCTGTTGTGCAGGTAGGTCTGGTTGACGAAGGACAGCCCGGTGGTGACGATCACGCCGCCGCCCAGCAGGCACAGGAACAGCAACGCCCGGCCGAGCCGCTGGACGTATCCGGGCCTGGCCGGCCCGGGCAGGTTCCACACCTGCTCCATGGTGAACAGCCCGGCCTGGGCCAGGCCGGTGACGCCGTAGATCAGCACGACGAAGCCCACGATCAGCCCGATGGTGCTCGAGCGCTGCAGCGTACTCACGTTGCTGGTCAGCGTCTGGCCGATCAGCGGGATCTGGTCTGCCACGGCGTTCTTCACGGCACTTTCCCGGAACAACGGGTCGGCCGCCGCGATCAGGCCGAGGATCGTCACCAGTATCAGCAGCAGCGGGAACAGGGAGACAAAGGCGGAATAGGCCATGTTGGCGACCAGCACGCCGCCGTTGTCGTCGCCGTACTTCTTGATCACGCCGAAGACGAACGCGGGAGGCGTGAACCGTTGCTGGGTGGCGTCTACTTTCCGCAGCGCCTTCTCGACGGGATTCATCGCGCCGGCCTCCCCGTTTCCTGCTATCCGTTTGCCCAGCGCTAACACCCGCAAACGGGGATCAGAAGGGCGCGTCGTCCTCGGCTGGGCGCCGACCGGCGCCATTCCGCCCGGCATCCTCCCGCCCGGCATCCTCCCGCCCGGCATCCTCCCGCCCGGCATCATCGCGCTGGGCCATGGCGGCCGCGAGCCGGGCCCGCGCGCCGTCCAGCCACTCCTCGCACACCGCGGCCAGCCGCTCGCCGCGCTCCCACAGCTCGATCGACTGTTCCAGCGTCAGGCCGCCGGTTTCGAGCCGCTTGACCACCGCGGCCAGCTTGTCCCTGGCCTGCTCGTACGACAGGGCTTCCTTGGGGGCCGCGTCGGCACCGTCTGTCACGGTATCAACCCTAGCCGTCGGCGCGGACGGTGAGCTGATCCGCCGCGAACCGGACCGTCAGCGTCTCGCCCCCCTCGACGTCGGCCGCCGACCGGACCACGCCGTCGTCTGTGTGCTGCACGATCGCGTAGCCGCGGCGCAGCGTGGACGCGGGCGAGAGCGCGACCAGCCGGGCCCGGGTGTGCGCCAGATCGTCGCCGCCGCGGGCCAGCCCGGCCGACAGTGACATCCGGGCCCGCTGCAGCAGCGCGTCGACCCGTTCGGCCTGGCGCTCCACCTCCCGCACCGGGTCGGCCAGCGCCGGGCGGGAGCGGGTCCCCACCAGCCAGGCCGTCTCCCGGTCCAGCCAGCCGGTCAGGCACCGGCGCGCCCGGTCGCGCAGCTGGGTGATGAGCGCGAGCTGTTCGCTGACGTCAGGCACCACCCGCTTGGCCGCGTCGGTTGGTGTCGACGCGCGCAGATCGGCCACGTAGTCCAGCAGCGGCGTGTCCTGCTCGTGGCCGATCGCGCTCACCACCGGGGTCCGGCAGGCCGCGACGGCCCGGATCAGCGTCTCGTCGGAGAACGGCAGCAGGTCTTCCAGCGAGCCGCCGCCGCGGGTGATCACGATCACGTCCACCTCGGCGTCCGCGTCCAGGCGCCGCAGCGCATCGGTCACTTCCTCGGCCGCGAACGAGCCCTGCACCGCGGTCTGCTCGACCCGGAACCTCACCGCCGGCCAGCGCCGGGCCGCGTTGCGGAGCACGTCGCGCTCAGCCGCCGAGTCGCGCCCGCAGATCAGGCCGACGACACCAGGCAGGAAGGGGAGAGCCCGCTTCCGTTCGGCCGAAAAAAGACCTTCCGAGCCGAGCTGGCGACGCAGCCGGTCCAGCCGCGCCAGCAGCTCGCCGACGCCTACCGCGCGGATCTCCAGCCCGGTCAGGGCGAACGAGCCCCGGTTGGCATTGAAGTCCGGCCGCGCCCAGATCACCACCCTGGCTCCCTCGGCGGGCGTCGGCTGCGCGGCCTCGAACACCTGCCGCGTGCAGATGACCCGCACCGACACGGCGGCGACCGGGTCGCGCAGGGTCAGGAACACCGCGCCGCCCCGGATGGCGCACTCCGCGATCTGCCCTTCGACCCAGACCCGGCCGAGCCGGCCGATCCACCCCCCGACCAGCTGCAGCACGGTGCGGACGGGGACGGGGGATTCGGCTGACGTGTCGAGGGCCACTAAGCACCGGCCTCCAGCTTGGCGATCCGGCGCTCGAACATGGCCAGGACGTCGCCCCGGGCCGCGTGGGCCTTCTCGTACTCGACCAGCTGCCTGAGCTGCGTAACGTCGAGGCTGCGCAGCCGCGCCCGCAGCGACGCGATGGATAGCCCGTCATAGTTCGGCAGCGGAGCGGGCGGGGCGGCCGTCATGGCGTCCGGGCCGGGGGCGCCCGCCCCGCTGGCCGGGGTGGCGTCCGCGTCAGCAGTGCCCGCTACGCTCGCCGTCTCGGCGTCCGGGCCGGGGGCGCCCGCCCCGCTGGCCGGGGTGGCGTCCGCGTCAGCAGTGCCCGCTACGCTCGCCGTCGCGGCCGCATCCGTGGCCGGCCCCGGCCCGGCTGCTCCGGCTTCTTCGCCGGTCAGAAGCCGTACGTTGCCGGTCTTGTCGAAGTCCCTGGCCTCCGTGACCCTCGCGACCCGCGAGGGCGGCTTTGCGGCCGGCGTCGGCGCTGGCTCCGGCGCCGCCGCGCGCCGCGCTACACCGGCTCCGGGACGCGGAGCGGCATCCCGCAGCGGCGGAGCGGCATCCGTGAGCGGCGAACCGGCATCCCGGAGCGGCGGAGCGCCATCCGGGGCCGTCTCCGACGGCTGCGGTACGCGGGCCCGCGGCACCTGCTGGCTCGCGGGCGTTTTGTTCCTGAGCTTGTCGGTAAATAGGAGAAGCTGGCCGATCCCGGCGAAAACGCCGCGTAGCGCTTGGGCCGGGGCCTCCTTTACACGGTCACTGACCTGAGGAAAGCGCATGTCGCACTCCTTCGGGCGCCTGGTTCAGTGCGCCGGGGTTCCCGGCGCGTGTCGCAGTTAGTTCGCGGCAGTCCCTGACCGGCAATCTTTACCCTTTGGCCGCCGGGCCGCAACATCTGCGTCTCAAGCGGGCCCGGTGCGGCGCGCCCAGCGCCCTTTTGACGCAGAACGTACCCTGAAACGGTGACGAATACAGAGGTGACCGGCTCGCCGGAGGCCGCCCGGCGGGTCCTGCTCGCCAAGCCGCGCGGCTACTGCGCCGGCGTCGACCGGGCCGTGCAGGCCGTCGAGATGGCGCTGGACAGGTTCGGGCCGCCGGTCTACGTGCGCAGGCAGATCGTGCACAACACGCACGTGGTCGCCACGCTGGAAAAGCGCGGCGCGATTTTCGTCACCGAGGTCGACGAGGTGCCGCCTGGCGCGCTCGTGGTCTTCTCCGCGCACGGCATCGCCCCCGAGGTCCGCCTCGATGCCGAACGCCGCGGGCTGCGTGCGATCGACGCCACCTGCCCGCTGGTCACCAAGGTGCACAACGAGGCGCGCCGCTTCGCCGCCAAGGGCTACGACATCCTGCTGGTCGGCCACACCGGGCATGAGGAGGTGGTGGGCACCTCGGGGGAGGCCCCGGACCGGGTCCGCCTGGTCGACGGCGCGGAGAACGCGGCGGACATCCAGGTCAGTGACCCGTCGAGGGTGGTCTGGCTGTCCCAGACCACGCTTTCGGTGGACGAGACAGCCGAGACGGTCAACGCATTGCGGGATCGCTTCCCCGCCCTGCTCGACCCGCCGAGCGACGACATCTGCTATGCCACCCAGAACCGCCAGGCCGCGGTCAAGGTCATCGCGGACCAGTGCGACCTGGTCCTCGTGGTCGGCTCGCCTAACTCCTCGAACTCCGTCCGCCTGGTCGAGGTGGCGGCCGGCTACGGCGCGGCCGCCTACCTGGTTGACGACGCCGCCGAGATCGACGAGCGCTGGCTGGACAGCGTCACGACGGTCGGCGTGACCAGCGGCGCCTCGGTGCCGGAGGAGCTCGTGACCTCGGTGCTCGCCAAGCTGGCCAGCTGCGGGTTCGGCACCGTCGAGGAAGTCGAGGCGGTGGAGGAGAAGATGACGTTCGCGCTACCGCGCGAGCTGCGCGCCTCAGCGGTGGCGCAGTCCCCGGGGTCGGCCGGCTGACCTGCGGGGCAGCGTCGGCCGGTAGCCGCGGCCGATAGCTACGACGACGGTCAGTGCGGTCGCGGTGAACAGCCAGGGGGCCGAGGTACCCAGTGTGACCAGGGTCTGTTCCGCGGCCAGGAAAGTCCCGGGCTCGGTGAGCGTCTCCGCGAGGGCGCACCCGACGAGGAACACCAGCGGTGGGGTCACCACCACCATGCGCAGGCCGCTGGTCTTGGTGTAGTAGGTCACGACCCCGCAGCCGCAGACGAACGCCGCGCCGGCCAGCGTGCCCAGGCCGGCCCAGTCCCCCACCAGCTGGGTCAAGAAGCAGAGCGCGAACAAGGCGGCGATCGCGCCGCGCCCGGTAAGCCGCACCGAGGCCCGCGGCTCCAGGCGCGGTGCGGGCCCGCGGCTGTGCTGGCTACGGGCCGGCGTCCCAGCCTGGGTCTGCGTCATCGAGCCGCACGGACCAGGCCCACCGGGGCGATCTCCGCCGGGCCGTCCGCCACTAGCTCGGGCGCTGACAGCGGCCGGGTCGTCTCCACCACCGGCGTGAGCGGGCCGAGCTCACCCTCGACCACACCCAAGTCGTTCAGCCGCCGGGCGGTGACCAGCACCCGGCTTTCCAGTGAGCCGACCGCCTGGTTATAGGCGGACACGGTCTTGGTCAGCGAGCGGCCCATCTGGTCCACGTGCCGGCCGAGGCTGCCGATGCGGTCGTACAGCTCGCGGCCGAGATCGAACACGGCTCGCGCATTGTCCGCCAGCGCCGCTTGCTGCCACGCGTACTGGGCCGTGCGCAGCATGGTTATCAGCGTGGTGGGCGTGGCGATGTGGACCTTGCGGGCCATGGCGTGCTCCAGCAGGCCGGGGTCGCGTTCCAGCGCCGGGGCCAGGAACGCCTCGCCCGGGATGAACAGGATCACGAACTCCGGCGACGGGCTCAGCGCCGCCCAGTAGGCCTTGGCGGCCAGCTGGTCGACGTGCGCCCGCAGGTGCCGTGCGTGTGCGTCCAGCCGGGCCGAGCGCACGTCCTCGTCGTCGCTCTCCGCGGCCTCCAGGTATGCGGCGAGCGAGACCTTCGAGTCGACGACGATGTTCTTCCCGCCGGCCAGGCGCACCACCATGTCCGGGCGCTGCGCGCCGTCCGCGGATGTCACCTGCTCGTCGAAGTCACAGCGGGCGCTCATCCCGGCCAGCTCGACCACCCGGCGCAGCTGCAGCTCGCCCCAGCGGCCCCGGGCCTCCGGCCGTCGCAGCGCGGTGACCAGCGCCTGGGTCTGGGTCCGCAGCTGCTCGGAAGTCTGCCGCGCGCCGGCGACCTGCTCGGCGAGCGCGGCGTGCGAGCGTATCCGGGCCGCGTCGGACTCCCGCACGGACAGCTCCACCCGGTCCAGGGTCTCCTTCAGCGGCGTGATGAGGTGCTCCACCGCCGCCCGGCGGGTTTCCAGCTCGCCCGCCGCGGTGGCGTTCGCCGCGTGCAGCCGGCCCTCCGCGACTTCCAGGAACCGTGCCGTGCTCGCGTCCAGCGCCTGCGCCGACAGCGCCGCGAACCGCTCGGCGAGCTGGCCGTCGATCAGCGCAGCCCGCTGCTCGGCCGCGCGGGCCCGGCCGCTGGCCTCCGCCAGCCGCCCGCGTGCGTACAGGTACCCGATCGCTGCTCCGATGACGATCCCAAGCAGCAGGCCGACAAGCAGCGAGATCGCACTCATAACCCAGCGATGATCTCACCACGTGAGCGGATAATCCCGCCGACACGCCCTGCCCGGGCCTTCTTTCAGAATTCGTGGCCGACTTCCGGCCCGGTCGCCGCGCTGGCTCGCGGCACTACACTCGCGCGGGTGAGCCTGTCTATCGGCATCGTCGGCCTGCCTAACGTCGGCAAGTCCACTCTGTTCAACGCGCTGACCCGGGCGGGCGCGCTGGCCTCCAACTACCCGTTCGCGACCATCGAGCCGAACGTCGGCGTGGTCGGTGTCCCCGATCCCCGCCTGGCCGAGCTGGCCAAGCTGTACGACTCTGCGCGGATTGTGCCGGCCACGGTGCGCTTCACCGACATCGCCGGCCTGGTCCGCGGCGCCTCGCAGGGCCAGGGGCTGGGCAACCAGTTCCTGGCCCACATCCGGGAGACCGACGCAATCTGCCAGGTGGTGCGTGTCTTCGCCGACCCGGACGTCACCCACGTGGAAGGCGACGTGTCGCCTGAACGGGACATCGAGACGGTCGTCACCGAGCTCATCCTGGCCGACCTTCAGACCCTGGACAAGGCGCTGCCCCGGCTGGCCAAGGAGGCGAAGTTCGCCAAGGATCCGGCTCGCGCCCAGGCCACTGACGCGGCCGCCAAGGCCCAGCAGCTCCTCGACTCCGGCACCACACTGTGGGCCGGGGCTCCGGCCGCGGGCATCGATCTGGCCGCGCTGCGTGAGCTCCAGCTGCTGACGGCCAAGCCGTTCCTTTACGTGTTCAACATGGACGTAGCCGAGCTGGACGACAAGGACCTGCGCAAGCGTCTGTCCGCCCTTATCGCGCCTGCCGAAGCCATCTTCCTGGACGCCAAGACCGAGGCCGACCTGGCCGAGCTGCCCGAAGACGAGGCCGCGGAATTGCTCGCCGAGGCCGGGATGGGCGAGCCGGGCCTGGCCCAGCTCGCCCGGGCCGGATTCCGGGCGCTCGGCCTACAGACCTTCCTGACCGCGGGCCCGAAGGAGACCAGGGCCTGGGAGATCAAGGCCGGCGCGACCGCCCCGGAGGCGGCCGGCGTCATCCACACCGACTTCCAGCGCGGCTTCATCAAGGCCGAGGTGGTCTCCTACGACGACCTGATGGCGGCGGGATCCCTGACCGCCGCCCGCGCCGCAGGCAAGGTCCGCATCGAAGGCAAGGACTACACAATGCACGATGGTGACGTCGTCGAGTTCAGATTTAACGTCTAGTGCTGCCGCAGCCGAACGGGCCAGAATGGTCCCGTGAAGCACTCGGCTAGCCTTCTGGCCTTAAGCCGGGGCCGGGTCGAGGCCGATGCGGCGGTCGACGGGGCGGAGGCCATCACCCCGGCCGATCGCCGCGTCCCATTGATGTTGGGTCGCGCCTGCAATGAGTTTGGTATCAACGATGATACCATCTTCTCATGGCCATGACCCTTAGGCTCGCGGATGATGAAACTGAAGCGCTCCGGCGGCGCTCGGAGCTAGAGCAGCGGTCTATGCAAGAGGTAGCGCGGCAGGCCATTAGGGAGTACGTCGAGAACCATAGCCGGGCCGAGTTGCTCGACCAGGTGCTCGACAAGGAACTGCCCAGGTATGCCGAGGCGCTGGAACGCCTTGGACAGTGATCTACCTGACGTTGGCGGAGCTCCTCCACGTGGCCGAGCGGACGCTGGGCCACGACTACGCCGTCCGCGACTACGGCTTGCTTGAGGCAGCGGTGGCAAGACCCCGCGCGACCGTATTCGGGAAGGATGCTTACCCGGACCTCGATGCCAAGGCCGCGGCGCTGCTGCACTCAATCGCGCGCAACCGCGCTCTGATCGACGGCAACAAGCGGCTCGCGCTAGCGTCGATCATCGCCTTTTACGGGCTAAACGGACATCGGCTGACCCTGACCAACGACGCCGCTTACGACCTCGTGATCAGCGTGGCTGCCGGGGAGCTGGACAGCGTCGAGGAGATAGCCGCGATCCTCCGGACTGCCACCCGCCTCACGTACTAACCAAAGCCGAACACGACACGGTCGAGTTCGGGCCGTCATCGTGGAGGTGGTTTTTGGCACCGCGACGTGGGCGAGTTCCGCTTCAACGTCTAGCCGGCCCGTAAACCGGCCCATGGTCCATCGAGTCTGCCGGCCGGTCACCCCGGCCCGGCCGGTGTGTTGTCTGTGGGACGGAGGAGGTTAAGCAAGCGTCCTGATACCGGCATTTCACTTGCAAATATAGCTATCATGTTCGATACTTGTTCGATGAAGGCTTTGATTGCCGTCCAATTGTGCGAAGACGCAGCGAAGTCCGGTGCCGGCCTGGAGCAAGTACTGTGATCCAGCTGCCGCCCCGCGAGCTCGATGAGCTGACCGTAGCCCGGCTGGCCGGCGCCGCATGGCGGAACGCGTCCGGGCCGGAGCCTAGCGCGGCGGAGGCCGGCGTCGCGGTACGGGAACTGCGGGAGGTTGCCGCTGGCCGGGGTGATCTGCTGGCCGAGGTCACGGGCCTTCTTGTCGGCTACTACCGGCGGACCGCTGAGGAAGCCAGAGCGCGGGGCGCCGCCTACCTCTGCATCGCGGCCGGCGCCAGCCTGGAGATGATCCCGCAGTGGATCGAGGTGGGATGCTCGCGCGCGGCTGCCGCCCGGCTGATTCCGCCTGCCGTACCTGAGACCAGGCGAGTCTACGAGTGGCGCGCGGCGGTCTAGGTCATGCTTTCCGGCAGCTCACCACCATGGCGGGGACAATCCGGGTGCGCCCAGCCGAATACGGTCCGAATCCGAATGAACTCTGTGCGTATCTGCTACGTATCAGAGGGTGCTAGTCATTTGTCCTCGCCGCTGTCCGGGTGATCGGCCGTAACCGGCCTCTCGCGCGGAGTTAATGGCCCACAATGGACCCCGGACCAATGGACCCCGGACCGGCGCGAAGGGACGGCCGCCCCTGCCGTTGCAGGGCGCGGAAACGTGCGGAGGTGTGATGTTTCGCGGGCCCGAAACCGGTGACGGAGAGCGTCTTTCCGACTACTCCAAGGTAGTGCCGCTGTTCGGCATGGCCGGACGGGGCGGCGGAATGCCGGCAAATGACGCCGGTCGGCCGGGAGATGGCTGGCCGGCCGGCCGGCCCTGGAGCGGCGCGGGCGGCCGGTTCCCGGTGGCCCGCGCCGAGGCTTACGCGACCGAGTTCGGCCAGGTCTACCTGGACTTCAGTCCCGCTACCCAGGCCCAGCGCGAGGAGCAGCTCGCGGCCTTCGTGCCGCCGAGCGTCGCGGCCGCTAACCCCGACCTCGGCTGGAACGGGGCGGGGCGGCTGAGCCTGCAGTCTGAGCAGGTCGCGGGGATCACGGTGACCGATCCGCAGCATGCCGTGGTCACCCTGCTCGCCACGGTCAACGGCCAGCTCATGGAACTGGGAGTGCCCGTGATCGCCTCGAGCAGCGGCATTGCGGTGGCCGGCGAGCCCGCCTGGCTGCCTGCCCCGCCGCAGATCTCGCCGCCGACCACGGCCAGCCAAGGCTCGGACCCGGTCGCGCAAAGCGAACTGATGAATGGGCTCCCGGCCTTTTTCCAAGCCTATGCGGCCGGTGATAACACCGCGCTCAGCCGATTCGAACTCCGGGGCGTATCGCTGACCGGGCTGGGCGGCGCGGTGACCTTCGGCTCGATCTCCAGCCTGCAGGTCCCGCCGGGTGGCCCCGCGCGGCAGATAACGGTGACGGTCATATGGCAGGTTCCCGGCCAGGGCGCGGTAGGGATCACAAAACTCGAGATGGCATACCGCATGTCGGTCGTCGACCTGCAAACCGGCAAATGGTATGTAAATGAAATCAGTGCGGCGACCGAGGCGGTGGAAGCCAAATGACCAGGACAGCGGCGGCTGACGCCGTGCTGCCCGCATGCTCTCTTGCCGCCGCTACGACCGCATCCCGCCGTGCTGCTGCCGCCTGCCCGGCCGCCGGGACTGCCATCGCCCCGGCCGGATCCGCCGCACCGGCCGGATCCGCCGCCCGGCCGGATCGTCCGGGCCGTGCTCATCCGCTGCTCGCGCGCCCTAGCTCCGGGCCGCCGTATCCGCCCGGATCTGAGCACGCGGGCCCGCTGCACCGGCGCCCGGACGCGGGAAACGCTGTAACGCTCGCTGGATGGCCTGCTGATCCCGGAAGGGACGTCTGATGACTACTCACCTCACCGCCGCGGCGGCTCCGCTGGCCCTGAGCACTAATGGCCTGGTCACCTACCTGCAGGGCCTGTTCGGGCCGTTGTTCCTAGGCATCGTCGGGATCGTGGCGATCTTCTTCCTGTTCACCCGCGAGATCACCCGGTTCGTTCAGTTTCTGGTGCTGGCCGTAGCCATCGCGGTCGTGTTCTATACGCCCAGCATCGTCCAGGTGCTGGCCACCGGGATAGCGAACGCGCTCGGAGTCCACTGATACCGTCCTGACCGAAGGAGCGAATCCCCAGTGGACCTTCCCACCTACACGAATATCTGGCGGATAGAAAAAAAGCTCTACAAGCTTTACGACTTTCGGCTGCCCGCCCCGTTGCCTATCACGTGGATTGCAGTTTTCGCTGGAATTACCGTTCCGTACATATTTTTTCTTGTTGTAATTGGCTTGCCCTTTAACCACAATTTGGTTTGGCTGTATGTGCTCCCGCCGGGAGTGCTCACCTGGCTGACCACCCGGCCTGTCATCGAGAGCAAGAAGCTGCCGGAGCTGGTCAGCTCGCAGCTCCGGTACTTGACGGAGCCGCAGACCTGGTGCCGGATGGCCCCCCTCGCGGAGAAGGACGACATCTTCCTGACCGTGCGCGCGTGGCACCGGCATCCGTCAAAGGCTCGCCCGGAGAAGGCCAGGAAGACCGCCGGGCGGGCCCGGTCGGCCGGCCGCGCTCTGGAGCTGTCCGACGCCGAAGCCGCGCGCTCCGTACCGTCCGCTGCGCCCTCATCCGCCGTACCGTCCGCTGCGCCCTCATCCGCCGTACCGGCGACGCCCGCGCTCGCTGCAGCACCGGTACTCGCGCCGGTACCGCCACCGGCGCCCCCACTGCTGGCGCCCGCGCCGCCTGCTGATCCGCAGGCCAGCCAGCCCGCAGTCGCCATGCCATCCCAGCCGCCCCCTCAGCTGCCTCCGGTCCGGCTGGCCGCTCCCTCCTCGGCCGCTCCGTCGTCGCCCGCTCCGTCCTCGGTGCCCGAGCGAGCCACGGTCCAGCGTGAAGCGAAGCGAATCAGATCGGCCCTGAAGCGGCCGCGCAGGCCCGAGGCGGACGAGCGTCCCTCGGCCCCCGGCGGCGGGCAGCGGCCCGGTGTGGCCCCGCGGCCCGCGTGGGCTGTCCCGCCGTCGGAGCGGAGGCAGGATGCCCGGGCGCTGGAAGTCTCGCACGACCCGGAACCGGACCCCCGCGACCTCGGCGAACCGGGCCCTGCGCCCTTCGCCCCGCCCTCCTGGCCACACGCCGGAGCCGGCTCGTTTCCTCAGGCCACCCCGTTCCCCGAGGCCAGCCCGTTCCCGGAGGCTGGCGCGTTCCCGGAGGCTGGCGCGTTCCCCGAGCCCGACGCCTTCGAGGAGCCGGAGCCGACCGCGTCCGAGCAGCCCGACGCGTCCAAGAAGCCGGCCGCGTCCGAGCAGCCCGACGCGCCGGGAGAGCCTGACGCGTTCCCCGAGGCCGGCCCAGCTGCAGACGCTGGTGACCGACTCGGGCTCGAGCCCCGTCCCGGACCGGATCCCGTCCCGGCGGCCACGCGCGGGCTCGGGTCCCAGGAGCACCCCGGACCCGATTCTCAGCCCGCGCCGCCCGCGCCGTCCGGGCGGTCGATTGCGCCGTCCGGGCGGTCGATTGCGGCCCGGGTGGCGTCCCTGTTCGTCGACCTCGACGCCGACCGGCGGACGCCATCGGTCGAGCGGGTCCTGAACGGTCCCAGCCGCCCGGACGATCCGAGCTGGCGGCGCCGGGTGAAGGTGGCTACCGGCGGCCAGGGTTCCGGCCAGCGGGACCGTTCGGCGATGGACCGCGACCGGGCCAGGATGCCGCTGCCGGGCCCGCGCCGTATTGCCGTGCTCGGCTGCACCAGCGGCGCGGGCCAGTCCGTGATCGCCGTGATGACCGGCCATACGCTGGCTGCGCTCCGGGATGTCTCGGTCGCCGCGCTTGACCTCAATCCGGGGGACACGTCGCTGGCCGCCCGCATCGAACCGGCCACGTCGGTGACCGCGCTGCTGGCGGGGCAGGGACCGGACCCGCAGGCCGCCCGGCCCGGCCCGGGCCGGCCCGGTCGTCGCGGTGCGCGCGGGCGGGTCGACGTCATCGCCGGGCCGGCCGGGACCAGCGGCGTTCGTCCGCTGGGCGCGGGCGACTACGAGCGGCTGGGCCGCCTGCTGGACGAGCGGTATCCGCTGACCATGATCGATCCGGCTCCGGCGGGGCTGACCCGGGTGCTCTCGCTGGCCGACCAGCTGGTGCTGGTCACCCCGGCCAGCCCGGAGGCGGCCAGCGCGCTGGCCAACACCCAGCAGTGGCTGGGCGCGCACGGGTTCGACGAGCTCGCCGCCCGCGCCGTCACGGTGGTCAACGGGGTCAGCAGCCGCAGCATGGACGATGTGCTCCGGACCGAGTCGGTGGCCCGGGGCCGCTGCCGGGCCATCGTGCGGGTGCCGTGGGACGGCTCGCTGATCGCTGCCCCGGATTTGCCCGCCGCGCTGCACCCGCAGACCAGGCTGGCCTGCACCGCGCTGGCCGGTGTGCTCGTCTCGGGTCTGGCCACAAGGGCGCCGGAGCGCGGAACCCCGCCCGCAGCGGCGCCATCACCTACCCACGTTCGCGAGAAGGAGTCCTGGTGACCACCCGGAGCAAGGCGTCCAGGGGATCCAAGACGCGGCTGGGCCTCAGGTACTTCGATGACCGCGTCCTGCTTACCGATACCCACGCGTGGGCGTATTACCGGATCCCGTCGGTGTCTTATGAGTTCACGACGGGGGAGGAGCGGGAGGCGCTGGCGACGAACATCACGGTCGCGCTGGCCGCGATCCGGATGCCCGATGCGGAGGTTCATCTGCGGATCGCGCACCGCTCGTTCCCGGCGCAGGCCTGGGCGGCGGGGCTGGATGCGACGTCGGATGATGGCCCGGGCTGGCGGGAGTACCTGGAGCAGGCCTACCAGCACGTCTGGGCCAAGGACTTCTGGGCCAAGGAAATTTACCTGGGCGTCCGGCTCGGCCAGCGCAGCGTGCGCGCCCAGCTGTCGGGCGGAATTCTTTCCCAGTTCGCCGCCGCATACGGCCGCGGCGAGCGAGGCCTCGGCCTCATCGACGAGGCCGTCAGCGGAGCCGAGATCGCCAGGTGGACCGAGTCGGCCGAACGGCTCGGCCGGGCGCTGAACGCCAGCGCCCTGGCCGCCCGGCATGCGACCTCCGGCGAGATCGCCTGGCTCGTCCAGCACACGCTGATGGCCACGGCGGGCGAGCCGGTGCCGTCGGCGACCAGGCGCAGGCGGTGGGGCTCGGGGGAGATCGACACGCTGTTTGAGGGTCAGATCCACAACGGGCGGACTGTGCTGGGCCTGGAGCACATGAGCGGGACGTCCTACGCTGCGTTCTTGTCGTTTGCCCGGTTTCCGGATGTGATGTCGTTTCCGGATGGGGAGCCGTGGCTGCATTTTTCTGATTCGTTGCCGTTTCCGGTGGAGGTCAGTTCGCGGATGAAGCTGATCCCGCCGGCGAAGGCGAGTAAGGATGTGGGGCGTCGTCTGGCGCATGCCCGGGATATGGATGCGCATATCCGGGAGGCGGGGGCGGAGGCGCCGATTGCGCTGGCGGAGCAGATCGCGGCGGCGCGGATGCTGGAGCACGGGATCACCAAGGAGCGGCTGCCGTTTGTGTATGGCTGGCACCGGCTGATCGTGGCCGCGCCGGACCGGGAGCTGTGCGTCCGCCGGGTGGAGGCGGTCGTGGAGCATTACCGGGATATCGGGATTGATGTGGTGAATTCCACCGGGGATCAGTTCTCGCTGCTGAGTGAGTCGCTGCCGGGGGACCGGATCCGGCTGAATTCGTATGTGCAGCGTCAGCCGCTGTACACGATCGCGGGCGGGATGCCGACGGCCACGGTGGATCTGGGGGACCGTCCCGACGCGGGGGCCGGGTGGGTCGGCCCGTATGTCGGGGAGACGCTGGGCCGGGCCCGGTCGATTGTGCATTTTGATCCGCTGCTGGCGGCGGCGCGGAACCGGCCGACGGCGATCGCGATCACCGGTGAGCCGGGCGGGGGGAAGACGACGCTGGCGTTGCTGCTGATTTATCAGCTGGCGTTGCGGGGGGCGACGGTGGCGGTGATCGACCCGAAGGGTGATGCCGAATCGCTGGTGGAGTATCTGCGGCGGCAGGGCCGCAAGGCGCGGGTGCTGCCGCTGGGCGCGGCGGCGCCGGGGCTGCTGGACCCGTTCTCCTTCGGGGTGGATCTGGCCGAGAAGCGGACGATGGCCACGGAGACGCTGCGGCTGCTGCTGCCGCGGATGAGTGAGGAACGTGAGAGCGCGATGATCCAGGCGGTCGGCGCGGTGGCCGGGACGGAACGGCCGAGCCTGAGCAAGGTCATCAGCCATCTGGAGGCGGCCGGGGATCCGGCGTGGAAGAACACCGGCGCGGTGATGCGGTCGATCTCGGAGATGCGCCTGGCGCGGCTGTGTTTCGCGCCGTCGGTGGGCCAGCAGATCGACGCGGAGGGCTGGACCACGGTGTTCACCCTGGGCGGGCTGACCCTGCCTGATACCACCACCAGCCGGGACGACTACTCCTATGAGCAGCGGCTGTCGGTGGCGCTGCTGTACCTGGTCTCCCAGTTCGCCCGCAAGCTGCTGAACGGCATCGACCGGACCAAGCCCAAGGCCATCTTCCTGGATGAGGCGTGGGCTATCACCTCCACTCCGGAGGGCGCCAAGCTGGTGCCCGAGGTGTCGCGGATGGGCCGGTCCCGGAACACCGCGCTGATCCTGGTCTCGCAGAACGCCGGTGACCTGCTGGCTGAGCAGGTGACGAACTGCCTGTCCAGCGTGTTCGCGTTCCGGTCAAGTGAACGCGGCGAGGTCGCGAACGTCATGTCGCTGCTCGGGGTGGCGCCCTCTGATGAGCACAAGGCCGTGCTGCGCGGGCTGGGCAACGGGGAGTGCATTTTCCGTGACCTGGACGGCCGGGCCGGCCGCATCGGGATCGACCTGGTCTCCGACGAACTGCGCGACTGGATCGACACCAACCCCACCCGCGCCCAAGGCCAGCAACCCGGCCCGGGCAGCGCAAGCCTCGAGCCTGACCCCGCCCCGTCCGCCGAGGCGTCGTCGTAACCGCACGAACCAGGAGTTCCCCCTGATGCTTGTCCCGCTCGCCCCGTCCCAGCGCCGCGCGGGTGATCCCGCCGCCTCCCGGCCTCACCGCCGCTGCGCCGCGCGCTGGGCGATCCAGGTGCTGCTGATCGCCGGGGCGCTGCTCGCTATCGGAACCCCGGCGCTGGCCGCCACCCACCCCCAGCCAACTCAGGCCCCAGAACCAGACCCAGGCAACCCATCCGGTCCAGCTCACCTCGATGCTCGCGCCTTCGGCGCCCGGCGGGATCTGCCAGGTGCCGGGGATCGGTGACATTGGCGGTCTGGTCGGCCTGTGCTCGGCGGGCTCGAGCGGGATCGTCGGCGACCTCAACAACATCTGCGAACCCTCGCTGCCCCAGCCCGAGCAAGCCACCGGCGGCATCGACGCCATGGTCGAGCCGCCGTCCTCGGCCGCGGGCGGGAAGACGCTGTACGACAACTACGGGGTGGCCGGCCAGTTCTGGGCCGCGCACGGCCTGCAGTGCTCGGATATGACGTCGCTGATCGGCAACAATGTGGCCGGGATGGTCTTCGACGCGGCGAAATCCATCGACCGGGTGACGATCACCGTCTACCAGTCCGCGGCGGGCAACAACATCCTGAACTGGCTCCAGGACACGGTGGACCGGCTGATCACCGCGCTGGGCAACGCGATTTACTTCCCGTACCTGGCGCCGGTGGTGATCCTGGGTGCGATGTGGCTGGCGTGGCAGGGGCTGATCCGCAAGCGGGCGACCCGGACTATTGAGGGCACGCTGTGGATGGTGGTGGCCGCCACCGCGGCGATCGCGCTGATCGGCCGGCCAGCCGACTTCACCGGTATCGGGACGGCGGTGTCGAACGGCACCACGCAGGTGCTGAATACGGCGTTCGCGAAGCTGCCCGCCCCGGCGGGCAGTAACTGCCTGCCGGTGGCTCAGGGTGATCCGCAGAGCATGCAGGCCAGTTACGCGTTCACCAACGGCAACGGGCTGGTCGACGAGAACGCGAACGAGCTGTGGTCGGTGCTGGTGTGCAAGCCGTGGCTGTACGGTGAGCTCGGCTCCACCCAGTACGCGCCGCTGGGTAGCGGCACGCAGACGGTGGTGGATACCTATGGGCGGCAGTTGCTGTGGTCGCAGGCCATCGCGGCGAATGAGACCCCGACCACGGCGCTGATCCAGGCCAAGCAGGCCACCTACACCGGCATCGCCAGCTCCCTGCAGCAGAACGAACCCGGCATCTACCCGCTGTTCCAGGGCAACCAGTGGACCACCCGGCTGGAGATCGCCTTCGCCGCGATGTTCGCCGCGCTGGTAGCCGGCCTGCTGATCCTGCTGATCGCGCTGACCCTGATCGTGCTCAAGCTCGGCTTCCTGCTGCTGCTGGTGGCCGGGCCGTTCTTCCTGATCATCGGGACCCACCCGGGCTTCGGCCGGATCATCGCGATCCGCTGGTTCGAGATGCTGGTCGGGGTGCTGCTCAAGCAGGTCGCGATCGCGATCGTGCTGAGCGTGCTGCTGTACTGCTATTCCCTGATCATGGGCACGGCCGACTCGGTGTTGCCGTGGGCGCTGAAGATCCTGATGATCGCGCTGGTCACGGTGGCCGTGTTCATTTACCGCAGGCCGTTCACCCACCTGTTCTCCGCCGTCGGCTACGGCACCCTCGGCTCCGCCGAACGGGCCGATGACAACCTGCGCGAGGCGGGCGTCACCTTCCGCCGGAACACGGCCGGCGCCGCGAGCGTAGCCATTCCGGGGGTGGCGGGCTACCGGGCGGCCCGGTGGGCGCGACGCAACCCGGTCCAGGCCACGGCGGTCGCGGCCGGCGTCGCCGGCGGCGTAGGCGTGGGCGCGGCCGCGGCGGCCGCCGCGTCGGGCGAGGTCACCGCCCCGGCCGGCACCGGGACGGGGCAGGCGGGGGGCGACGCGTACCCCTCGCGGCTGCGGCCCGACGCCCCGCCCGTGGCCGACGGCGACGACCAGACCAGCCCAGGTGCCAGCCGCGGCGTCGCAGCCGCCGGCCTGGCCCGGGCCAGGACCGCCCCCGACACCGACACCGGTACGGGCCGCACCCCACCGCCCCTGGACCTGCCGCCCAGGAACCCCGCACCCGGCACCAGCACAGCCGCCAGCGGCACGGCCAGCAGCGGCCCGGCCAGCGCCGCCGCCACCTGGTCCCGCAGCGCGGGGCGCTCGACGGCGGCGCCCGGGCCCGCACCGACACGGTCCCGCGCGACATCCGGCGGTTCGGCCGGCTCCGCGTCCGCCCGGTCAGCGCCCCGCGCGAACGGGTCAGCCGGTACCGGCGCCAGCAGCGGGTCGGCCGCCCGTCAGGCCGCCCCGGCCTGGCCGTTGTCCAGTTGGTCAGGCAGCCGCACGGCCGCAGGCCCGCGACAGCGGCCAGCGGCCGGCCCAGGCCGGCGGAGCACAGGCCTGCTGAGCCGGCCGCCGAGCCACTGCGCAGTCCCGCCGCCGGAACCGGCGGCGGCACCGAAGAACCTCGGGCCATGCCGTTCTGGCTGCGCCCGATACGGCGCAAGTAACAGGCAGGCACCGTGGAGCTCAGCCCCCGCCAGCGCGGCGTGGCCTTCGCCGCCATCGTCATCGCGCTCGCCGCGCTCGGCTACTACCTGGTGGTCCCGGCCGTGACCCACTCCGGCGGGCACGCCCAGGCGGCGACCACGCCCGCCGCCGCCGGGCCGACGACCGCGACCGCTCCGGCCCTGACGGCTCCGGCCGTCACGCCCTCGGCGGCCGCGACGCGCGGCGTTGACATCTACGCCTGGCTGCCCTTTACCGAGCAGAACCTGACCGCCGCTGCCTCGGTGGCGGTGCGGTTCAGCGTCGACTACGACACGTTTACCTACACCGAGAGCGCGGCGGCCTACGTCAACGCCATGGGCGGCCTGATCACCGGCCAGCTTGCCGTCACCCTGAAGGCCGCCTACCAGACCCCCGGCGTGGCCAAGCTGCGGACCAGCCAGCATCAGGTCTCCACCGGGACCGCGGTGATCAGCTCGCTGCGCGCGTTCGGCCCGTCCAGCATGACGTTCACCGTCACCACCGGCCAGCGGCTGGTCACCCGCAACGGCACCAGCAGCGGCAGCACGCAGTACGCCGTCACCGTCACCGGCTCCGGTGCCAGCTGGCAGGTAAACGACATCGAACTGGCCACCGCGGGTAACACATGACGACCAAGCTCCTGTCCCGGCCCGAAACCCAGCCCTTCGCGCTGCCACCGCACCAGCCCAGCCGGTCCCGCATCCTCGTGCCGGTCATCATCGGGATCGCGGCCCTGGGCCTGCTCAGCCTCCTGGCCGTGCCGGCCGTGGTCGGGACCAACCTGTTCTTCGCCGCGGGCGCGGGCTGCTCGGGCCAGCAGACCGGGGCGACCGGACAGCCGCCCGCGGGCACCAAGGCGAAGGCGATCCCGGCCGATTACCTGTACTGGTACAAGAAGGTCGGGCAGCAGTACGGCGTGCCGTGGACGATCCTGGCCGGGATCGGCACGGTGGAAAGCGACAACGGCCAGACCACCCTGCCCGGCGTGCACAGCGGGCAGAACGGCTTCGGCGCGGCGGGCCCGATGCAGATCGGCATCGGCGGCGCGGCGGGCAATGTCTGGGGCGGAGCGCCGGTCCACCCGGCCAGCGAGGTGGTCAATGGCGTCGCGACCGACGAGGACGGCGGACCGGACGCCAGCGTCTACGACCCCGCGGACGCGATCGCCGGCGCGGCGAAGTACCTGCTCCAAGCCCAAGTCCAGACCAACCCGTCGGCCGCTATCTTCTCCTACAACCACCTGCAGTCCTACGTGCAGAGCGTGCTGTATTACGCCGGCACGTACGCGGGCGGCAACTTCTCGGTCGTCTCCGCGCAGATGCCCTCGGGCAGCTCGGCGGCCGGCTGCATCAGCAGTGCCAGCGGGGTGCCCGCCATCAGCGCGCCGAACCAGATCGTGGCCGCCGCCATCGGCTTCGCGGAGCAGCAGCTCGGCAAGCCGTACCTGTGGGGCGGGACCGGGCCGGATGCCTTCGACTGCTCCGGCCTGGTGATGACGGCCTACCGGGCCGCCGGGATCGATATCGCCCGGACCTCGCAGCAGCAGTGGGTCACCGAGACCCGCATCCCCGCGTCCCAGGTGCAGCCGGGCGACCTGGTGTTCTTCGCCGGCTCGGACGGCACCCCGACCTCGCCCGGCCACGTCGGCCTGGTCATCGGCGGCGGGAAGATGATCGAGGCCTACGCGACCGGCTTCCCGATCCGGGTCGCCACCTACACCGACCGGGACCCGGTCGGCTTCACCCGCCCCGGGGCCAAGGCGAGCGCGAGCCAGCTCGCCGCCGCCTCGGCCACCTCATTGCCCGCCGCCTGACCGGATGCCGGACCAGGCCAGCCGCGTTGACGACGGCGCCCCGTGCCCGGGGCGCTCGCCGCTCATCTCACGGACAGGTAGATCGCGCAGCCTAGCCCCGCGACCAGGCAGTAGACGGCGAACGGCTTCAGCGTTCGCCGCGGGTCGCTGAAGTAACGGACCAGGAACCTGAGCGAGAGGTAGGCGGCCACCCCGGACACCAGGCTGCCGAACAGGATCTGCCCGTGGATCCCGGCACCGAGCGAGCCGGTCAGGTCCGGGATCTTCAGCACGCCAGCGGCCAGGATGACGGGCGCCGACAGCAGGAAGGAGAACCGCGCCGCATCCTGCCGGGACAGCCCGCGGAACATGCCGCAGACCATTACCATGCCGTCCCGGCTGATGCCGGGCAGCAGGGCCAGGATCTGCGACGCGCCCAGGCCGAACGAGCCTAGCCAGCCCGCGCGGGCGACGATGCGCCGATCGGATTCCACCGCCATGCCGGCTTGCTGCTGCTTCAGCGACCGCTGACCCGCCGAGTGCCGTCCGCCCGCGCTACCGGGGACGCCGGCCGCCACTGCGGTCTTCTGCCGCTCGCTGACCGCCTCCACGTCGGCGGCGATCTCCTGGGCCTCCATTTCCGCGTTGCGTTTCCGGGCTCCCTCCCCGGCGAGAAGGATCAGCCCGTTCACGAACAGGAAGCTCGCGGTGAGCACCGGCCTGGCGAACACGGTCCGGACGGTGTGCTCGAGCAGCACGCCGGCGAGCCCGACCGGGATCGTGGCCAGGATGATCATCCAGGCGAGGAACTGGTCGGTGGTCTGTGGCTGGAACCGCTTGGTACCCGGAGCCGGGGAGATGACGTGCGCGATTGAGGCGAAGAAAGCCTTGATGATCCGCAGCCAGTCCCGCCAGAAGTAGATGATCATGGCCGCGGCGGTGGCGACGTGCAGTCCGACGATGAAGGCCAGGTACGGCGATTCTGTCTTGGATACATTGAGGTCCTGGGCCCACGAGCCCCCGACCAGCGCCGGGATGAGCACGGCATGGCCCAGGCTGGATATCGGGAAAAGCTCGGTGACCCCCTGGAGAAGCCCGATCACGCCGGCTTCCGGGTACGTCAGATGCGACATGCCAGCCCTTCGCTCCCACGACTATTTAGAACCCTTGATCCGAACGGGCAGTGGTGCGGGCTCCACGAACACGTTCACTCAGGCCTAGGCGGACCAGGGCGGGTCAGCAGGCATCCCCCCGACCACCAGTCATCGTAGCCGGGCCTACATCCCGAGCAAGCCCGGTTTCATACTGTCTTCATCCTCCGCCGCTCCCTGGCGCGGTGTCCCGCCGCTCCCCGGCGCGGCGCCAGCCCCCGGGCCTGGCGCCGTGTCCCGCCCGGGGCTTGGCGCGGTGTCCCGCCCCGGGCCTGGCGCGGTGTCCCGCCCCGGGCCGGGCGCCGTGTCCCGCCCCGGGCCTGGCACGGTGCCCAGTCCGGGCGTGCCGCGGCCGTCCTGCCCGCGGGTGGTGCCTACGTGCCCCATACCGCCTCACCCGCCCCCACTGCACCATGTGCGTGGTAGATCCGGGCTCAATGGAATATCCGGGGCATCGGAGTGCACTCGATTTACCATGTAGCCCGGATCTACCACGTTAATGGTGCCGGTGATCCTGGGGTGAGACATGAGGCGGTGGCCGAGAGGCTTCGCCGCCCCCGGTCCTCTGACGACAGGGTTGGCCCCCAAACGCGGCTGCCTGAGGCCCGGACTACGGGACCGCCGGGACAGGCGGGACCGCTGAGGTGCCAGAGCGCCGGGGCGCAGGAGCCGGGCGGCGGCCAGCGCCTCCGGGCGGCGGCCCGCACCGCCGGGCGACCAGCACCGCCAAGCGGCCAATGCCGACCGGCGCAGGGCAACCCGACCGGCTAAGGCCCGGCGGGCGGGATCAGGCTTTGCCGGGGACCTTGGGCGTGTCCTTGTGGGATTTGCGGCCGATCTTGTCGCCCAGCCAGACCAGGGGGTCGTACTTGCGGCCGACCACGCGCTCCTTCAGCGGGATGAGCGCGTTGTCGGTGATCTTGATGTTCTCCGGGCACACCTCGGTGCAGCACTTGGTGATGTTGCAGAGCCCGAGGCCGAAGTCATCCTGCGCGATCTCACGCCGGTCGGCGGTGTCGGCCGGGTGCATCTCCAGCTCGGAGATGCGCATCAGGAACCGCGGGCCCGCGAAGGATTTCTCGTTATCCGCGTGGTCGCGGATCGCGTGGCAGGTGTTCTGGCACAGGAAGCACTCGATGCACTTGCGGAATTCCTGCGACCGGTTCACGTCGACCTGCTGCATCCGGAACTCGCCCAGCCCCACCGACGGGTCCGGGGTGAACGACGGGATCTCCCGGGCCTTGGCGTAGTTGAACGACACGTCGGTGACCAGGTCCCGGATCACCGGGAAGGTGCGCATCGGGGTGATGGTCAGCGTCTCGCCGGTCTCGAATATCGACATCCGGGTCATGCAGGCCAGCCGGGGCCGGCCGTTGATCTCCATCGAGCAGGACCCGCACTTGCCGGCCTTGCAGTTCCACCGGATGGCCAGGTCGTTGGTCTGGGTGGCCTGCAGCCGGTGCAGGACGTCCAGGACGACCTCGCCATCGTTGACCTCGACCTGGTAGTCGGTCAGGTCCCCGGCGCCCGCGTCCCCCCGCCAGACCCGCAGCGTAGCCGTGTAGCTCATTAGTGCGCCTCCTTCGCCGCGGCCTGCTCGCCCGGGCCGCCCGCAGCGTCCAGCACGGCCAGTTCCTCGTAGGTCATGTACTTTTTCAGCTCATCCACGTCGAACAGCTTGAGCAGGTCCGTCCGCATCGGCTCCAACGGCTGCTTCCGCAGCGTCACACGGTCGCCGTCCAGCGAGCAGATCAGGTTGACCTTCCGCCATTCCGGTGACATCTCCGGGTAGTCCTCCCGGGTGTGCCCGCCGCGGCTTTCCTGCCGCTCCAGCGCGGCCTGCGCCACGCTGTCGGCCACCTGCAGCATGTTCCGCAGGTCCAGGGCCAGGTGCCAGCCGGGATTGTAGGCCCGGCCGCCGGGGACGGACACCTGCGCGGCCCGGGCCCGCAGTTTATCCAGGTCGACCAGCGCGGTCTTCATCTCCGACTCCCGGCGGATGAGCCCGACCAGGTCGTTCATGATCGTCTGCAGCTCACTGTGGATGGCGTAGGGGCTCTCGCCCTCGGCCCGTTCCAGTGGCGCCAGCGCGGTGGCCGCCGCCGCGGCCAGGTCGGCGTCCCGCACCGCGGGACGCGCCGGCAGCGCGGAGACGTACTCGGCGGCGCCCAGCCCCGCCCGCCGGCCGAACACCAGCAGGTCGGACAGGGAGTTGCCGCCGAGCCGGTTGGAGCCGTGCATGCCGCCCGACACCTCGCCGACCGCGAACAGGCCAGGGACCGAGGCGGCCCCGGTGGCGGGGTCCACCTCGACGCCGCCCATCACGTAATGGCACGTCGGGCCGATTTCCATCGGCTCCTTGGTGATGTCGACGTCGGCTAGCTCCTTGAACTGGTGGTACATCGACGGCAGCCGCTGCAGGATGTAGTCAGCCGGCCGCCGGGAGGCGATGTCGAGGAAGATCCCGCCGTGCTCAGTGCCGCGTCCCGCCTTGACCTCGGAGTTGATCGAGCGGGCCACCTCATCGCGGGGGAGCAGCTCAGGCGGACGCCGGTTGTTGTCCGGGTCGTCGTACCAGCGGTCGGCCTCCTCCTCGGTCTCCGCGTACTGCGCCCGGAACACATCTGGCACGTAGTTGAACATGAACCGCTGGCCCTCGGAGTTGCGCAGCACACCACCGTCGCCGCGCACCGACTCGGTGACGAGCAGGCCGCGCACCGACGGCGGCCACACCATCCCGGTCGGGTGCAGCTGCACGAACTCCATGTTCAGCAGCGTGGCCCCGGCCCGCAGCGCCAGCGCATGCCCGTCGCCGGTGTACTCCCAGGAGTTGGAGGTCACCTTGTACGTCTTGCCGATGCCGCCGGTGGCCAGCACCACCGCGGGCGCCTCGAACAGCACGAACCGGCCGGTGTCCCGGAAGTAGCCGAACGCCCCGGCGATCCGCTCGCCGTCGGTGATGAGATCGGTGATCGTGGTCTCGGCGAAGACCTTGATCATCGCCTCCGGGTCGCCGGATTCCATCGCGTCCGCCTGCTGCAGCGCCACGACCTTCTGCTGCAGGGTCCGGATCATCTCCAGCCCGGTCCGGTCGCCGACATGGGCCAGCCGCGGGTACTCGTGGCCGCCGAAGTTCCGCTGGCTGATCTTGCCGTCCTTGGTCCGGTCGAAGATCGCGCCCCAGGCCTCGAGCTCCCAGACGCGGTCCGGCGCCTCGTTGGCGTGCAGCTCGGCCATCCGCCAGTTGTTGAGGAACTTGCCGCCGCGCATGGTGTCGCGGAAGTGGACCTGCCAGTTGTCGTTCGGGTTCACGTTGCCCATGGCGGCCGCGCAGCCGCCTTCGGCCATGACCGTATGCGCCTTGCCGAACAGGGACTTGGAGATGACCGCGACCTTCTTGCCCTTCAGCCGCGCCTCGATCGCCGCACGCAGCCCCGAGCCGCCCGCACCCACGATCACCACGTCGTATGAGTAACGCACGGTGTCTTGAGAAAGCGCGGTGTCTTGAGAAAGCGCGGTGTCTTGAGAAAGCACGGTGTCTTGAGAAAGCGCTGCGTCGTCTCGAGAAGCTGCGTCGCTGCCGTGAACTTCTGCCTCGCTCATACCACTGCCCGTTCGGTCTAATTGAAAATTCTCGGATCTGAGAAGGCTCCGCTGGCCACCAGCATGATGTACAGGTCGGTCAGCAGCAATGTACCGAGCGTGATCCACGCGAACTGCATGTGCCGCGCGTTCAGCCAGGAGACCTTCGTCCAGGCCCAGTACCTGACCGGATGCTTGGAGAAGTTGTTCAGCCGCCCGGCGGTGATGTGCCGGCACGAGTGGCAGCCCAGCGCGTAGCCCCACAGCAGGATCACGTTGGCCAGCATGATCAGCGAGCCGATGCCGAACCCGAAGTTCCCGTCCGGCCCGCGGAACGCCTGCGCCACGTCGTAGGTGAGCAGGATCCCGACCAGCACGGCCGCGTAGAAGAAGTAGCGGTGCAGGTTCTGCCCGAGCAGCGGGAACCGCGTCTCACCGGAGTAAGACGAGTGCGGCTCGCGTACGGCGCACGCGACCGGGGAGCGCCAGAAGGCCCGGTAGTACGCCTTCCGGTAGTAATAGCAGGTCAGCCGGAAGCCGAGGACGAACACCAGGCTCACGAAGGCGTACGGGATGATCGGCGGGACGGCCGGGATCCAGGTGCCCAACGTGCTGGAGCCGGGCACGCACTCGCCGCTGACGCACGGCGAGTAGAACGGCGTCAGGTAGTGGTACTGGGGAACGAAATACCAGTGGCCCATGAACACGCGGACGGTGGCGTAGACGAGCCAGATCGTCAGCCCCGCCGCCTGGATGGCCGGTGACTTCCACCACTGGTCCTTGCGGAAAGTCCGTTCGGAGATCTGCGCCCGTGTCCTGCCTGGCGCTTCCGGTGCCTGTGTCATTCAGCGTCCTCGCTGCTTCGAGCGTAACTCCGACCCCACCCGCCGCGAAACCGGCCAAGGGTACCGGCGTGTGGACATACGTTGAGAAACTTATTCCCTACCCAGGCTCTGTGCAGTGACCGAGACCTCATCGTTGACTGTGACGCTGGCTACATTTCTGCTCCCGAACGACCGCCCAGCGCGCTGCGGAGGAAGTCGAGCTGGAGCAGCAGCAGGTTTTCCGCGACGGTCTCCTGCGAGGCCATGTGGGTGATCCCGGACAACGGCAGGACCGAGTGCGGGTACCCGGCGGCCAGCAGCGCGGCGGACAGCCGCAGGGTGTGCGCCACCACCACGTTGTCGTCGGCGAGGCCGTGGATCAGCATGAGCGGCCGCGCGGCCGCCCCAGCCACGGCCCGTTCGGCCGAGGAAATGAGCGAGGACCGGTCGTAGGCGCCGCCAGCCTCGTCCGGCAGGCCGAGGTAGCGCTCGGTGTAGTGGGTGTCGTACAGCCGCCAGTCGGTCACCGGCGCGCCCGCGATCGCCGCGTGGAACACGTCCGGGCGGCGCAGTACGGCCAGCGCGGCCAGATAGCCACCGAACGACCAGCCGCGGATCGCCACGCGGCCGGTATCCAGGTCGCCGAACCGCGCGGCCGCGGCGGCCACGGCGTCGACCTGGTCCTCCAGGACTGGGTCGGCCAGGTCGCCGGCCACCGCCCGCTCCCAGGCCGGCCCGCGGCCCGGGGTGCCGCGGCCGTCCGCGATCAGTACCGCGAACCCCTGCTCGGCGAACCACTGCGAGACCAGGTAGGCCTGCCGGGACCTGACCACCCGCTGCGCGTGCGGGCCGCCGTACGGGTCGAGCAGCACCGGCAGCGGGCGCCCGGGCTGGTGCCAGGACGGGAACAGCACGGCGGTCTGGATCTCGCGCGAGCCGGCCCGGAACAGGATCGGGCGGGGCGCGGGCAGCGCCGGGATCTCGGCGAGCGATCCGATGACGGTGGCCCCGCCGCCGCCTCGGCGCACACGGACGGTCACGCCGTCGTCGTCCAGGGACCGGCGCCAGCTGACCATGGTGCCGCCGCCGCGGGTGCCGCCTTCCACGCCGCCGCCCGGCCCGGCCTGGCTCAGGCCGCCCGGCCCGTAACTCCACAGCCCGATCTCGGCCGGCTCCTGCGACGCCTGGAACAGCACCGTGTCGCCGGCTACGTCGAGCACGCCGTGGACCTGCAGTCCGGGCGGGGTGGCCGGGACCGGCTCCTGGCCCGGCGCCAGCAGCACCAGGCGGCGGGTGTCCTGCTCATCGCGGGTCCACGCGATCCGGCCGTCGGCGGTCCAGGCCGGCACGCCGGGGACGATCTCCAGCCAGTGCGGGTCGGTGTCCTCGTGCAGCACGGTGACCTGGCCGCGGTCGGCGTCCACGCCGAGGATCCGCATGGTTCGCTGGTCCCGGCTCTGCACCACGATCAGCGGGTCGTGCCCGTCCTGCCAGCAGGCGGTCACCAGGTACGGGAAGGCGGACCGGTCCACCTCGACCGCCACGCTGGGGCCCTCGAGCGGGGCCAGGTGCACGGACACGTCGGCGTTCGGGGTGCCGGCCGCGGGATAGGCCACCACGGCGGGCGGGCGCTCGGGGTTCGCGGGATCGGCGATGTGCCACCGGTTCACGGGCGTCTCGTCCGCCCGGGCGACCAGCAGGGCCGAGCCGTCCGGGGCCCACCAGTAGCCGCGCACGCGGCCCATCTCCTCGGCGGCGATGAACTCCGGCAGGCCGAACGTCACGCCGGGCGCGCCCCGCGGGTCCGCGAGGACCCGGTCCCCACCGCCCAGGTCGGGGCCGCCAGCCAGATCGGCCACCCGCAGCGCGCCATCGCAGACGTACGCCAGCCGCCGCCCGGCCGGGTCCAGGCGGGGATCCAGCGCGGGCGTGCGCGTGGCCACCTCGCGGGCCCGCGCATCAGCCTGCGCCGCACTGGCCGGGCCGCCGCCCGCGCCGTCACCGGTCAGCGGCACCGTGAACACGCGGCCGGACAGCGCGAAGGCGGCCACGGTGACGTCCCGGTCGGTCGCGTAGGCCACGATGCCGCCGGCCTGCTCCCTGACCCGCTCGCGCCGGGCCCGTTCCTCCGGCGGCAGGTCCTCCTCCCCGGTGCCGCCGCGGTCCGGGCTGAGCGTCCGCGGGTCGGCGGCCAGCCGTTCCTGCCCGGTGGCCACGTCCAGCACCCACAGGCACGTCACCGGATCGGTGCCGCCCTTGGTCCGCAGGTAGACGACCCGGTTGCCGTCGGGAGAGACGCGGAAGGCGCGCGGCACCCCGAGGCTGAACCGCCTGGTTCTGGCCTCCTGCCGGGGAAAGCTCTCGGTCATGATGTGAAATCTAGCCAGTTAGGCTCTGTGGCATGAGCATGCTGGCGCGGCGGCTGCTGCTGGTGCACGCGCACCCCGACGACGAATCGATCTACACCGGGGCCACGATGGCGAAGTACGCCGCCGAGGCCGTGCAGGTCACGCTGGTCACCTGCACGCTCGGCGAGCTGGGCGAGATCATCCCGCCGCCGCTGGCCTACCTGGCCGCGGAGAAGGAGGACCGGCTGGGGGAGTACCGTACCGACGAGCTGGCCGCGGCCTGCGCCGCGCTCGGCGTGACCGACCACCGGTTCCTGGGCGGCCCCGGTCGCTGGCGTGACTCGGGCATGATGGGCACCGAGGGCAACGAGGACCCGCGCTGCTTCTGGCGGGCTGACGTGGACACCGCGGCCCGGGCCCTGCTCGACGTCATCGCCGAGGTGCGGCCGCAGGTGCTGGTGACCTACGACGCCGACGGCGCCTACGGGCATCCCGACCACATCCAGGCCCACCGCGTCGCCTGGCGGGCCTGCGAGCTGGCCGGGCCCGACGGGCCGGCCAGGTTCTACGCGACCGCCGCGGCCGGCGGCGCGCAGGTCACCGCCGAGATCGACGCGAGCGCCTGGCTCGATCGCAAGCTGGCCGCGATGCGCGCGCACGAGACGCAGATCACCGTGGACCCCCCGTTCTTCGCCTTGTCCGACGGGGTACCCAAGCCACTGAGCGGCATCGAGTGCTTTACCCTGCTAGCGGGCCCGCACGGCGGTGGGCTAGCCGGCCCGCACGGCGGTGGGCTGGCCGCGCCGTACAGCGGCGGGCTGGCCGGGGCGCCCGGCCGCGCCGAACGGGAGAGCGACCTCTTTGACCAGTAACCTGCTGTTTATGAACGGCGCTGCGGGCGAGAAGGGAAGAGGGCGGCTGCTGACCGGCGCCGCGTACGCCGCCCTGTTCCTGCTCGGCGCCATGGAGGGCCTGATCGGCAGCTTCCAGTACAGCCGCGCGGCGCCGGCTGGCGCGATCGGGTTCGGCGTGCTGCTCCTGGCCACCGGCCTGTTCGGCGGCTGGGCGATGAGCTCGATCAGCGGGGCGCTGGCCCCCGCGGTCGGCTGGATCCTCGCGTCGTTCGTCCTGTCCATGCCGGTCTCCGGCGGCAGCGTGATCATCGCTAACACGGCCGCCGGGAAGTGGTACCTGTACGGCGGCACGGCCAGCGCGGTGGGCGCCGTGCTCGTGTTGTTCGTCGCCTCCGTCCGCGGCACCGGGGCACGGCGCCGATGACCGTCGACGGCGCCTCGTACCGCCGGGCGGCGGGCCAGTTCGCGAGCGGGATCGTCGTGGTCACCACCGGGGTCGGCCACGCCATGACGGTCAGCGCCTTCGTCTCGGTCTCGCTGGACCCCCCGCTGGTGCTGTTCTGCGCGGAGAAGATCGCCCGCTTCCACGACGCGGTCCTGGCCGAGGGTTCCTGGGCGGTGTCGATCCTGGCCGAGGACGACGAGAAGACGGCCCGCTGGCTGGCCACGCGCGGGCGCCCGATGGACGGCCAGCTGGACGGCGTGGCCCATCACCCCGGCCCGGTCACCGGCGCGCCGGTGCTCGACAGCGCGCTGGCCGTGCTGGAATGCCGGACCACCGCGGTGCACGACGCCGGCGACCACAGCATCGTCGTCGGCGAGGTCCTGGCCGTGACCGGCCCGGCCGACCCGCCCGGCCGCGGCCCCCTGATCCACCACGCCGGGGCTTATCGCCGCCTGCGGAGCCAGGAAGACAGCCAGGAAGACAGCCAGGAAGAGCAGCGCAGCTCGTTACGGCCGGGTCACGACCTCCTCGATCCGGTCCAGGCCCCAGTCCAGGTCGTGCTCGCTGATCACCAGCGGTGGCGCGAGCCTGATCGTGTGGCCGTGCGTTTCCTTGGCCAGGACCCCGCGGGCGGCCAGCCGCTCGCACGCCTCGCGGCCCGGCAGCGACGCCAGGTCGACCCCGGCCCACAGCCCGCGGCCGCGTACTTCCCGGACCGCGTCGCCGGGCAGCGCCGCCAGCCGCGCGTGCATGCGCTCGCCGAGCGCGGCCGAGCGGGCCTGGTACTCCCCGGTGGCCAGCATGGCCACCACCTCGCGGCCGACCGCGCAGGCCAGCGGGTTCCCGCCGAACGTGGACCCGTGCTGCCCGGGCCGCAGGACGCCCAGCACCGGCCAGCTGGACACCATCGCCGACACCGGCACGATGCCGCCGCCCAGCGCCTTGCCCAGCAGGTATGCGTCCGGTACTACGCCCTCGGCCTGGCACGCGAACGTATAACCGGTACGGCCCAGCCCGGACTGGATCTCGTCCGCGATCATCAAGATGCCCTGCGCGGTGCACAGCTCCCGGACCCCGGCCAGGAACCCGGGTGGTGGCACGATCACCCCGGCTTCGCCCTGGATCGGCTCGAACAGCACGGCCACCACCCGCTCGCCCAGGTCACCGACGACTGCGGTGAGCGCGTCCAGGTCGCCGTACGGCACGACCCGGAAGCCCGGCGTGTACGGGCCGAAATCGTCCCTGGCGTCCGGATCGGTGGAGAAGCTGATGATCGTGGTGGTGCGGCCGTGGAAGTTCCCGCCGAACGCGATGATCACGGCCTGGCCGGCGGGTACCCCCTTGACCCGGTATCCCCACTTGCGCGCGACCTTGATCGCGGTCTCGACCGCCTCGGCGCCGGTGTTCATCGGCAGCACCACGTCCATGCCGGCCAGCTCGGCCAGCTCGGCGCAGAACAGCCCGAACTGGTCGTGCTCGAACGCCCGGCTCACCAGCGTGAGCCGCTCGAGCTGGCTCATCGCGGCCGCGATGAGCCGCGGGTGCCGGTGCCCGAAGTTCAGCGCCGAGTACGCGGCGAGCATGTCCAGGTAGCGCCGTCCGTCGACGTCCCTCACCCAGGCGCCCTCGGCCTCGTCGATGACGATGGGCAGCGGGTGGTAGTTGTGCGCGGCGTGCTCCTCGCTCAGCTCCAGCAGCTCGGCGGCGCGCCCGGTCAAGGCCTCGGTCATGATGGCTCCCTCAATCCCGCAGTTCCAGCGTGCAGCACTTGGGTCCGCCGCCGCCCTTGCGCAGCTCGGACACGTTCACCCCGATGGGTTCGAAGCCGAGCTCGCGCAGCTGCGCGGCCAGGTTCCGCGCCTGGGCGGGCAGGACGACGTGCCGGCCGTCGCTGACCGCGTTCAGCCCGAGCACGTCGGCGTCCTCGTCCTTCGCCTCGATCAGCTCGGCGAACTGTGTCTGGATCGCCGCCTTCGCGGCCTCGTCGAACGCGGCCGGGTAGTACATGGCGGCCTCCGGGCCGAGGACGCACAGCGCGGTGTCCAGGTGGTAGAAGCGAGGGTCGATCAGCCGCAGGCTGACCACCGGCAGCCCGAACACCTCGGCCAGTTCCGCCGCGGCGGCCTGGTCGGTCCGGAAGCCGTAGCCGGCCAGCAGCGCGCGCCCGGTGAAGACGATGTCGCCTTCGCCCTCGTTGACATGCCCGCCGGCCCGGATCCGCGGATAGCCCTGGTCGCGGAACCAGCGCAGGTAGGCGCCGGCCTCCCCGGCCCGCTGCGGGTACCGGAACCGCGCGCCGAGCACTGTCCCGCCCACCACCGTGCCGCCGTTGGCTGCGAACACCATGTCCGGCAGTCCCGGCACCGGCTCGATCGTTCGCACGTCGTGGCCGAGCTCGATGAAGACCCGCCGCAGCCGGGCCCACTGGGCCATGGCGGCGGCCGCGTGGACCGGCACGTCCGGCCGCATCCACGGGTTGATCGCGTAGGTGACGGCGAAATGCTCCGGCGGGCACATCAGGTACCGCCGCGCCGTAGCCTGCCTGCCGTGGCTCCCCCCGTCGTTCATGAGCCCAGGGTAGAAGCAGGCGGTTGCGGAATGCATACGTCGATCATGCGTGTCGGTAGAGAATCCTTGCGCAAAATCACGCGATGACGGCGATTTGTTGCGCAACCGAGGCCCCGACCGAGGCCCCGACCCACGCCCCGACCGGGGCCCCGCCCGTGAGCCGCCTAACGCAGCTCGCCCAGCCGCTTCGCCGCGGCGGCGACCCGCTCGTCGGTGGCGGTCAGCGCCACCCGGATGTGCCGTGCGCCGGACGCCCCGTACACCGGGCCCGGCGTGACGAGGATCCCGCACTCGCCGGCCAGCAGCTCGGCCGCCGACCAGCCGTCGTAATCCGGGCGGGTCAGCCACAGGTACAGCCCGGCCTCGGAGTGCTCCACCGACCAGCCGGCCCCGGTGAACGCCTCCCGCAGGACCGAACGCCTCGCCTCGTACCGCCCTCGCTGCACCCGCGCGTGCTCGTCGTCGCCCAGCGCCGCGGTCATCGCGGCCTGGACCGGGGCCGGCACGATCATCCCGGCCTGCTTCCTGATGGCCAGCAGCTCCGCGACCAGCGCCGGGTCGCCGGTCACGAACCCGGCCCGGTACCCGGCCAGGTTCGACCGCTTGGACAGCGAGTGCACCGCCAGCACGCCCTCGTGCGAGCCCTCGCACACGGACGGGTGCAGTACGGAGACCGGCGAGGCCTCCCAGCCGAGGCCGGCGTAGCACTCGTCGGAGGCCACCACCGCCCCGCGCTCGCGGGCCCAGGCCACCACCTTGCGCAGGTGCTCAGCCGGCAGCACCCGCCCGGTCGGGTTCGACGGCGAGTTCAGCCAGACCAGCCGGACCCGAGCCGGGCCCAGGGCCAGCAGGCTGTCCGAGGCTATCGCGGTCGCCCCGGCCAGCCGCGCCCCGGTGTCGTAGGTGGGGTAGGCCAGCTCCGGGTACACGATCACGTCGTCCGGCCCGAGCCCGAGCATGACGGGCAGCCAGGCGATGAACTCCTTGGTGCCGATGACCGGCAGCACGTCGTCCGGCGAGACCGGCACGCCCTGCGAGCGGGCCAGCCAGTCGGCCGCCGCGCCGCGCAGCCGCGGCGTTCCCCGCGTCAGCGGGTACCCGGGTGAGTCAGACGCCGCGGCCAGCGCGGCGCGGATCACATCCGGCACCGGATCGACCGGCGTGCCCATGGACAGGTCCACGGCGCCGTCCGGGTGCTGCCCCGCCTTCGCGCCGAGCGGCGCGATCCGGTCCCAGGTGAACTCGGGCAGCCGGGCGGCGAGGGTGGCGGGGGTCATTCCTCCGCGGCTTGCGGGGGAAGCGCCGCCACCACCGGGTGGTCCTTGCCGACCTTGCCCGTCTTCGACGCGCCGCCGGGGGAGCCCAGGTCGTCGAAGAAGTCGACGTTGACCTTGTAGTACTCCTTCCACTGGTCGGGCACGTCGTCCTCGTAGTAGATCGCCTCGACCGGGCAGACCGGCTCGCAAGCGCCGCAGTCCACGCACTCGTCGGGGTGGATGTACAGCATGCGCTCACCCTCGTAGATGCAGTCCACGGGGCATTCTTCGATACATGCTCTGTCAAGCACATCAACGCATGGCTCGGCGATGATGTAGGTCACGGGCGGGCTCCTTCGTGGTTCAGGTCCTGCTGCTAACACAGTATGGCGGCTGCGCGGTTATGCCGAGTCAGCCCGCGACAATACTCCCGCTGGCGAGCGACTTAGCTGCGGCCCGCTGCCAGCCTGCGCCGTTGTTCGTGGCGTTCCACACATAACCGGAATACCGTACCTGGCTGATGCCGTACTGCTGGGCGTAGGCCACCAGCCAGCTGGCCACCGTCCAGGCCGCGGCCCGCTGCACCCGCACCACCGCGACGCTCCCCTGCTCATTTTTTGCCGAACGGTCCGTGCTCACCGCCACCCGCACCCCGTCCTTGCCGCCTCGGCCGAACGTCGAGGTCAGCTGCTTCAGCGCCCCAGTCAGGTCGGCCTTCCCGCTGGGGGAGTACCAGCACGACACGCCAGCCGTCCGGGCCCCGGTGAAGTAGCTGGCCAGCACCTGGGCCGTCCCGGCCCACTGCTCGTAGGCGTACCCGTCCGCGCTGTGCTGCACGTCCTGCACCGCCTGGTTCACCGGCATCGTGGCGTAGCCGCGCACCTTGACCAGCGCGGCGAAGAACTTCGTGGTGGCGTAGACCGGGTCCTCGAGCTCGGCGGTGGTACCCCAGCCCTGCGAGGGGCGCTGCTGGAACACGCCCACGGAATCGAGGTCGCCGTAGTCCAGGTTCTGCAGCTTCGATTCCTGCAGGGCCGCCGCGTAGGCGATGGTGACCGCCTGCTTACCGAGCCCGTGCCGGGCCGCGACGCCCGCGATGGTCGCCGCTATGCCCGCCTGGTTGACCGCGAGCGGGATGGCCGCCCCCCCGGTGCCCGCCTGGCAGCCCGGCGGCGGAGGCGCGGGGGTGGCGTGCCGGCCACCGAAGGTCAGGTAGCCGGCGAGCGCCAGCACCAGCGCGGAGCAGACCACGGCGACGGCCCGCAGCCGGCGGGTAGGGGACGGCACACCATCAGACCGTACCGCTAAGCTCCCAGTCCATGAGCACTGTGCTGTCCCGGGGGGACGACCCCCCGGAGCCCCCCGGGAGCGTCATCTCCTCGCCTGCGCCCGCCGTCTCCTCGCCTGCGCCCGCCGTCTCCTCGCCTGCGCCCGCCGGCATCTCGCCTCTCCCCGCCGTCATCGACGAGCTGTGGGAACGGCGCGCCGAGCTGTCCCCGGCCGACGAGCAGGCCCGCGCGGCGGTGGTCGGCGCGGTCGACGCGATCGACGCCGGGCAGGCCCGGGTGGCCTCCGTCGACCCGGCCACCGACCAGGTGGTGGTGGACGAGCGGGCCAAGCGGGCCATCCTGCTGTCCTTCCGCGTGCTGCCCATGGCTCGGTCCCAGGTGGGTGACTTCCGCTACGACGACCGGGTGCCGCTGACCACCCGGCTGGACGGCGTGCGCGCGCTGCCCGGCTCGATCGTGCGCTGGGGCGCCTACGTCGCGCCGGGCGCGGTGCTGATGCCATCGTTCGTCAACATCGGCGCGTACGTGGATTCCGGCACGATGGTGGACACCTGGGCCACGGTCGGCTCGGGCGCCCAGATCGGCAAGAACGTCCATCTGTCCGGCGGCGTGGGGATCGGCGGCGTGCTCGAGCCCCCGGAGGCGGTGCCGGTGATCGTCGAGGACGAGGCCATGGTCGGGTCGCGCTGCATGGTCGTCGGCGGGGCCCGGGTGCGCCAGGGCGCGACGCTCGGCGCGGGCTCCATTCTCACCCCGACCACCCACGTCATCGACGTGGAGACCGGCGAGGAGCTGCCGCGCGGCGAGGCGCCGCCCTGGTCGGTCTGCGTGGGCGGGACCCGGCCGCGGACGTTCCCCGGCGGTACGTTCGGCATGCCGTGCCTGCTGGTGCTGAAGAGGCTGCCCGAGGGCTCCCGCCTCGACAAGTCGGCCCTGAACCAGATCCTCCGCGACCACGGTGTGGACGCCTGAGCCACCTGCCTGGGGCCACTACTCTTAGTTCACGATGAGCGTGAACTCCGAGCCGCACCGGCGGGTCCGCCGCCAGGGACCTGTGACGCTGCGGGGCAAGCAGATACCGACGACCACCACCGATCAGCGGCTGCTCGACCGGCGCGGCCCGGCCGACTGGGTGCACACCGACCCGTGGCGGGTGCTGCGCATCCAGGCCGAGTTCGTGGAGGGGTTCGGCCTGCTGGCCGAGCTCGGACCCGCGGTGTCGATCTTCGGCTCGGCCCGGACCCCGCGCGGCACCGAGGCGTACACGACCGCCGCGAGCATCGCCGCCGGCCTGGTCCGCGCTGGCTACGCGGTGATCACCGGCGGCGGACCGGGAATCATGGAGGCGGCCAACAAGGGAGCGGTCGAGGCGGGCGGCGTGTCGGTCGGCCTGGGCATTGAGCTGCCGCTGGAGATGGGCCTGAACGACTACGTCGAGGTGGGCCTGGAGTTCCGGTACTTCTTCGTCCGCAAGACCTGCTTCATCAAGTACTCGCAGGCCTTCGTGGTACTGCCCGGCGGCTTCGGCACGATGGACGAGCTGTTCGAGGCGGTCACCCTGGTCGCGACCGGGAAGATCACCAAGTTCCCGATCGTGCTGGTCGGCCGGTCGTACTGGACCGGGCTGCTCGGCTGGCTCCAGGACACCATGCTGGCCGAGGGCAACATCGGGCCGGCGGAGCTCGGGCTGCTCAGCGTCGCCGACGAGCCCGGCGAGGTGGTCGAGATCATCCGCGCGGCGCACGCCGGCTGGGCCGAGATGGGTTAATTCCCGCCGTGCCCCGTTGCCCCGTTGCCCTCCTGCCCCGCCGATACCCACTCCTCGGCCCTGTCCGCTCCTGATGCCCACGCCTCGGCCCTGTCCGCTCCTGATGCCCACGCCTCGGTCCTGTCCGCTCGTCGATGCGACATCGCGCACCAGGCGTGGCACGATTCGTATGTGCCCGTTGTCATGATCCTCGTGGCCGTCGCCATCCTGGTCGGCGTGTTCGTCGCCGCCACCGGGCGGGGCGGCGAGCTGGCCTACGAGCAGGCCGACCATGCACCGCTGGACCTCGATCCGGTGTCCGCTACCGACGTCGCCATGCTCCGCCCGCCCACCGCCTTGTGGGGCTACAACATGCAGGTGACCGACGAGGCTCTCGAGCAAATCGCCAAGGCCCTGCGCGACCGCGATGTCACCATCGCCTACCTGCAGCAGCGCCTCACGGCTCCGGCCCCAGACCCCATCACCCCAGACCCCATCAGCCCAGATCCCATCAGCCCAGACCCCACGGCCCTGGATACCACGGCCCTGGATCCCATCGGCCCGGATACCACCGCCCTGGATCCCACCGCCCCGGCCTCCGCTCCCGTCGGCCAGCCCGGAGAGACCGCGTCCCAAGAGACCCGAGAGACCGCTTTCCAAGAGACCCGAGAGACCGCTTTCCGAGAGACCCGAGAGACCGCTTCCCCGGAGATGGGTCCCCGGGAGGCCAGTCCCCGGGAGCCCAGCCCCCAAGAGCTCGGCCAGTGAGCGACCGGGGTCCGGTCCCCGGCCCGGACGGCGCGCTGCGCTGTCCGTGGGCGCTGAGCGCGCCGGAGTATCTCGCTTACCACGACGAGGAGTGGGGACGCCCGGTCCGCGGCGACGCGGCGATCTTCGAGCGGCTGTGCCTCGAGGCCTTCCAGTCCGGCCTGTCCTGGCTGACGATCTTGCGCAAGCGGGAGAATTTCCGCGCGGCGTTCGCCGGATTCGACGCCGCCGCTGTCGCCCGCTTCGGCGACCAGGACGTGGCGCGCCTGATGGCCGATTCCGGAATCGTACGCAACCGCGCGAAGATCAACGCGGTGATCACCAACGCACGGGCCGCGGTCGGCCTGACCGGCGGGCTGACCGCGCTGGTCTGGAAGTACGCGGGCCAGGCCATCACCGCCGCGCCGCGCACGCTGGCCGACGTGCCGCCCGCCACCCCGGCGTCCAAGGCGCTGGCCGCCGAGTTGAAGGGCCACGGCTTCACCTTCACCGGCCCGGTGACCGCCTACGCGACCATGCAGGCCTGTGGCATCGTCAACGATCACCTGGCCGATTGCGTCGCCCGGGATAGCTGAGTCGCCGGGACGCCCGAGCCGCCGGGACACCTGCGCCGCTGGCCCGGCTGGGGCCCGGTCACCGGGGTCTCATCGCGGCGGATGGCCGGATGAGGCCGTATCCTGCACGGCATGAGCCCGGATCCCGATATAGCCGCTCTCTTCGCCCCTGTCGGTCTCGAAGCGACCTTCGACGGGGTGCTGGCCGAGGCCGTCAGCGTCCTCGGCCAGCTCGACGACCCGGTGGACGCGGAATTGTGGGGCTCCGACCTGATCGGAGCGCTGTCGAGTTCGGCTGCGGGCCCGGTCGAGCTCAACCGCTCGATGACCGGGTCGCTGGTTCCCGCCGCGGAGGCGGCCCGCAGCACGGGATCGCTCGCGCTGCTGCTCGTCCTGGCCGCGGTCGGCTCACCGGAGCTACGTGCCGCCGCCGGGCAGGCGGCGGCACGGGTCCGCGCTTGCGGCGTCGCCGAGCCACCGTGGGCGCCTGGCCTCGGCTCCCCGCGGGCTGGCGACTGCTGGCACTACGCGGACGTGAGCGGCCGCCAGGAATCGCTGACCATGATCTTCGCCTACGGCGACCGCCAGCATGCCGTCTGCGTGCTGATCGATCACGGCCGCGGCGGCCGGATCAAGGACGCGTGGGTGACCAGGACGGCCGGCCTGCGCGCACAGACTGAGCGGGCGGCTCAGGCGGACCCGCTGGTGGTATTCGAGATGATCGACGCCGCTGACGCCGCCCGCAGGCTCGAGCGCGCTATCAGTGCCGGTGAGTGCGCCGAGCAGCCCGATCAGGTCGACGACGTAGTGGCCCACCGGGCCCTGCTGCGCGCCCGCCTGGAGCTGCTGGCCGGCTAGCCGTGGCCTAGGCGGAATATTGGGTGGGCCCGGTGAGGTAGGTGCGGCCGGTTGGGGTGCGCCAGATCATGACGCCCGGTTCGGGCTGCTCCAGCTGCCATCCTTGTGCCTGCTTACACCGATGATGGTGCCGGCACAGCGGCGCGAGATCGCATTCGCAGGTCAGTCCGCCCTGGTCCCAGGCGATGGTGTGGTCCAGGTCGCAGCGGGCGGCGGGCCGGCCGCAGCCGGGTGCGGTGCACCGGGCGTTGCGGGCGCGGACAATGTGCCGGAGTTTGCGGCTGGGCCGGTAGCCGGTCTCGGCCTGGTGGTGGTCGCAGCTGCCGCGGGTGACCGGGGTCATGGTGATCCGCAGCCCGCTGATCCAGTCCTGCGGCCGGGTGCCGGGCGGCGGGTCCGGCCCGGGGCCGGAGGCGGGGGTGCCGGGCGGGGGGTGGCGGCCGGATGCGCAGCCGTGGGCGGCGGCGGTGCCGTCGGGGTGCAGCGCGGTAACACACCACCGGGTGCGGGGGTCGCGGGCCGCTGCGGCGGCCAGGTCCCGCGCGTCGGCCGCGTCCACGATGCCGTACCCGCCGACCTCGGCTGGGGTGGCGGACTGGCCGGTCAGCGCGGACCACGGCACGGTGATGTTGACCAGCGCGGCCAGGCTCGGCCCGGCCTCCGCGCCGCCCAGTCCGCCGCGGCCGCCGCCGCCCGGGCCGCCCGCAGGACCGCCGCCGCCAGGGGCGCCGCCGTTTCCTTCCGGGCCAGTGTCCGGCGGGCCGGTCGTGGCCGATGTCCCAGCCGGGTCCGGGGCGGGCACGGTGAGGCCGGTGTGACGTTCCTGCAGCAGATCCAGGTAAGCGCGGACGCGGAGCTCTTCCAGGGTGCCGGGGATCCCGGCGGCACGCAGGTCCAGCGCCCGCTGCTCCACATGCTGCCAGGAGGCGAGCACCTCATCGGAGGGCAGTTCCCGGGCGATCATCCCGGCGTTCCCGGACGGCTCCCGGAACGTCTGCACGTACGCGTTCCGCCGCCCGGCCTCCTTCTGCCGGGCCGCCGCCTCAGGGTCCAGTTTCAGGACCATGCGGTGCGCCGCGGAGCGCAGTTTCCCGAACGTCAGCGCCCCCGCCGTCCCGGCCAGCGCCGCATCCGCGGTGGCCGCGTCCTCGGCGGACAGGATCTGGGTTTCCTCCTCGATGATCCGCAGGTGCACCGGGTGCAGCGAGCCGGCGTACAGCGCGGCCAGGCACCGCGGCAGCCGCGCCGCCACCGAGGTCGCGTAGTCCAGCTGCACCGCGGCGGACCGGGATGTCAGGTGCAGCTCACACGCCAGCTGATCGGCGGCGAACTCGGCCCCGGCGACCTCGGCGCCCCACCGGGCGGCGAACTGCGCGACCGCGGTCAGCGCGTACCACGCGACCCGGGATTCCAGCCGCCGGACCGCCGCGATGACCCCGATCAGCTGATCATCGGACAGCGTGCCTGCTCCGGGCCCGTCCGGGCCGGTGACCGCGTCGATGATGGTGGCCAGCAGCGGATCCGGCGGCATCTCCGCCGCCGGCCCAGCCTGCGCGAACCGGTCCGCGTCAAACGACCCGGCCGGCACGGACAAGAACAGGCCCTGCGACCCGGCATCCGGATAGACAGCTCCGGGATCCCCGATGCCGGGCAGGTCAGCCTCGGGCCACTCCGGCGGCGGGTAGCCGCCGGGTTCCTGGCTGTCGCCAGGGTCGCCGCTGTCCTCGCCTGGGCCGGTGAATGGGTCCGGGAGCATGCGCCACGCTCCATTCGGAAGGAAAGAGCTGAAATCACCCCGTCACCATCATTCTAGCATTAACATGCAGTAGAAAGAACTATTTAGGATCTATTTTTGAACGATTCAACCTCACACCGAGAGTGCGGCTCAGTGCGCATGACACTCGGCGCGGAGCTGTTCGCCGACTTCAGCGCAACTCACCCACGCCCCCTCCCGGCCCCGGCCACCCGGCGCAGCTAGCCGGGGAACCCGCGGACAATCAGGCGGCCGCGGCAGCACGCCTGCCCGGGATCCGGGCTTAAGATACAAATGCGAATCACCGGCCGTCACGCACAGCTCGTCGCGCTGACCCGCCTCCGCTCGGGCTGGCTGGAGGAGGAGAAGATGACCGTGCCGCTCATCGACGGGGTCCGAAGCTTCCAGGCCATGGTCCCGATGCGTGATGGCGTTCTGCTGAACACGTTCGTCTACCTGCCGGAATCCGGCGGTCCGAGCTACCCGGTCATCGTGCAGCGGACGCCCTACGGCATCACTGCCCCGCCCGGCCAGGCCGTTACCGATCCGGCCCGGGGGTGGCTCACCGACCCCGCCAAGCCGATGGCCGGTGCCATCCTGCGCGGGTGGCGTGAGATCGTCCGCCACGGTTATGCGGCTGTGTATCAGGACTGTCGCGGGCGGTACGGATCGCAGGGGGAGGATCACGCCTACGGCGACGACGCCAGTGACGGCTTCGACACGCTGGAATGGATCGACGATCAGCCGTGGTCGAACCACCGCGTCGGAGTGTCCGGGTCCTCCGCGGTCGCCACCACGGCGCTGGCCGCCGCCTCGCAGGGGCACCCGAGCCTCAAGGCGTTCTTCGCGCAGGTCGGTGGTTCAAGCATCTACGACGACGTGGTCTACGAGGGCCAGTCGATCGAGATGGAACGGCTGTGGCTGTGGATCGCCGGCAACATCCCGGGCCTGTCGGCCTCCCATCGCCAGGCGGTCATGGCGCGCACCGGCCTGAGCGCCGAAGAACTGGACCAGGTGGCCAAGTCGGCGGCCGAACGGAGCGCGGCGCTGGCTGCCGCCCAGGCGGACTGGCCGCCCTACGTGGACTCGCCGGACTGGATGCGCCTGCCGCTGCGCGGATACCCGGACTTCTCGGTGTGGCAGCCGTACCTCGATGAGATCATCGGCCACCCGGCCCCGGACGCCTTCCGGGCCCGCCACAACTTCCGGCAGACGATCGAGATACCAGGCTTCCACGCGACGTCATGGTTCGACATCTTCCTGACCAGCGTCCTGTCCGCGTTCACCGAGCTGCAGGCGCGGGTGGGCCACCAGCGGCTGTGGGTGGGACCCAACGCCCACCACTTCGTGTACGAAAGCCAGTTCTGGCCCCGGGATCCCTACTTCGAGTGGTTCGACCACTGGCTGAAGGACGAACCGACGCCCATCATGCGCGAGCCGGCCGTCTTCTACTCGCCGCGCGCGTGGGTCGCCGACCCCGAGGGCTACGTCGCCGACGACTGGCGGCACGCGGATGCCTGGCCGCCGCCCGGCACCCGGCAGCAGCGCTGGTACCTGCGCGGCGACGGCACCCTCGGCGACGCCCCGGCTGGCGAGAGCCGGTCCTACGTCTACGACCCCGGGCGGCCGGTGCCCTCGCTCGGCGGCCGGAACATGCTGATCGCCTCCGGCGTGGCCGACCAGCGGCCGCTGCGGTCCTTGACCGGCTACGGGCTGGTCTACGCGAGCGAGCCGCTGCCTGCCGACCTGACCGTGGCCGGCGCCGTGGAGGCTGTCCTGGCCGCGGAGTCCGACTGCCCCGACACCGACTTCGTGGTCAAGCTGATCGACGTCCAGCCCGACGGGTCCGCGCTGCTGATGATGGACGGGGTCCAGCGCGCCATGTACCGCGACGGGGCGGCCGAGCCCCGGCCGCTCACGCCCGGCTCCCGCGTCGAGATCCGCGTCGGTCTCGGCCAGATCCACCACACGTTCCCGGTCGGCCACCGCATCGGGGTCGACGTCACCTCGAGCAACTTCCCGCGCCGGGCCCGCAACACCAACAGCGGGCACCCGGTCCTGGCCGACGACGGCGTCGACGACATCCGCATCGCGACCAACACCGTGCACCACGGCGAAGCCAGCGCGTCCTACCTCGTCCTGCCGGTCCTGGACGGCTAAGGGGTCAGCCCGGCCGGTCCCGGACGGCTAAGGGGTCAGCGCCAGGCACGCGCCGGCCGGGTCGAGCAGCCGGTGCGGGCCCGGCGCGGCGGGCAGCCGGGCCAGGTCGCCGCGGACCCGCGCGACCGGGCCGCCGGGACCGGCCAGGATCGTCCCGTCGGCCCCGGCCGCGACGAGAGCGCCGTCATGGCGCAGCAGCACCGGGTCGCCACGTTCGGCCGAGATGGCCACCCGGCCGGCCCGCAGCCCGTCGAGCACATCACCCGGCTCGCGGCCCGCGCACTCGACCCAGGTGGTCGGGCAGCCGGGCAGGGCGTCGTCGCCGGGCCGGTGCCAGTCGCTGCCGCCGACCGGGATGGCCGCGGCGTCCCAGGCCACCCACCACGCGAACGCGGTCGTCCAGCGCTTGTCGAGCCAGCTCCAGTGCCAGACTTCAGCCAGCGGCGGGCGGCGCCGCATCGAGTGGGTCCAGCTGACCGGCCCGGCGAACGGGTGGTTGACCGACAGCAGCCCGCCGCGGGCCGCGGTCGCCTCGAGCCAGTCGTCCGGCTCACGCCGGAAGTCGATCCAGCCGACGTCGCCCAGCGCGCCCGCGTGCCCGCCGTCGGTGGTCAGCTCCTGGCCGGGCAGCAGCGTGATCCCGTAGCGCCGGGCCGCGGCGGCCAGCTCGGCGTGATGGCTGATCGTGTTGTGGTCGGTGACCGCAAGGAAGTCCAGGCCGCGTCCGGCCGCGAGCACGGCCAGTTCGGCGACGCTCAGCGCGCCGTCGGAGTGCACGGTGTGCGCGTGCAGGTCACCGGCCAGCCACTGCCGTCCGGGAGAGGCCGGCAGGTCCCGCCGGGGCGGCCGGTCCTGCAGCGCCGGCGGTGCCGCGGCGGACGGCGGCAGCAGCCCTTCTGGGCGGCGCCGCGAGGCCTGCGCGGTCACCCGGTAAGGCACCCCGTCCGGCGGGACGCGATGCACGCCGATCACCACCTGCCACGCCCCGGCCTCGATCTCGCCCGGCAGGTATCCGGGCGTGGCGCCGTCGCCGGTAATGGCGAACCAGCCGCGCGCGCCCCCCGACCAGCCCCGGAAGCCGTCAGGCCCGAGGCAGCCCAGGTCGAGCACCGCGCCGACCGTCTGGTCGTAGTCCAGCTCCACCCGTAGCCCGGCCGTTCCCGGCCCGACTTCCACCGGCAGGTAATGCCAGGGTGACTCGAACCGGTCCTCTAGCGTCCAGACCCCGGTGTGCACCGTGCGCGAGCTGTCCGCCATGCCGTCCATCCGACCAGACTCGGCCGCCTGCGCCAACTAAATTAACCGAACGTATAATTTTTCGCAGCGGTCGGCTCACCATCACTGGAGGGCGAGATGCGGGCCATGATTGTCAAGGAGTTCCGGCAGCTCCGCCGGGACCGCCGCACCCTGGCCATGATGGTCGTGATGCCCGTGCTGCTGCTGGTGGTCCTGGGCTACGCGGCTAGCTTCGACGTGTCCACCGTCCCCACTGTCGTGGCCGGCCCGGGCGCGGCCCAGGTGGCCAAGGCCCTGCCCGCCGCGTTCCATCTGGTGGGCACCGACACAGGCGGCGCCAACCCGGCCAGCGCCTCTTTCGCGACGTGGGCTCAGGACCAGCTCCGGGACGGCCACGCCGCCGTCGCGGTCATCACCGCGCCGCGGCCGCGGGTGCTCATCGACGGCAGCCAGCTGTTCGACGCGCAGAAGGCGCTGCAGGAACTTTCCGCGCTGCGCGGCGGGACGGCCGCCACCGCGGCCGGTGCCACCGTAGCCGCGCTGCCGGCGGCGGCCAGCGTGCAGATTCTCTACAACCCCGAGCTGAAGACGTCGTTCATCATGATCCCGGGCCTGGCCGGGGTGATCCTGGTCTTCGTCGGCACGGTGATCACCAGCCTGGGCGTGGTGCGCGAGCGGCAGGCCGGTACCCTCGAGCAGCTCGCGGTGATGCCGCTGCGGCCGACGGATGTGTTCGCCGGGAAGATCATCCCCTACTTCGTGGTCGCCGCTGCGGACCTGGCCATCGTGCTCGCCGTGGGGGTCGGCCTGTTCGGTGTCCCGTTCAGCGGGTCGGCGGCGGTCTTCGCGCTCGGCGCGGTGCTGTTCGTGTTCGTCACCCTCGGCCTGGGCGTGCTGATCTCCAGCGTGTCGCAGACCCAGGGCCAGGCCATCCAGCTGGCCGTCATGACCTTGCTGCCGCAGGTGCTGCTGTGCGGCCTGATCTTCCCGCTGTCCTCCATCGCGCCCGGCGTCCGGTGGATCGCCTACCTGCTGCCGCTGACCTACTTCACCGAGATCTCCCGCGGCGTGATGCTCCGCGCCCAGCCGATCACCTCGCTCTGGCTGCCCTTCGTCTGCCTGACCCTGCTCGGCGCGGTGGTGTCCACCGTCGCGGTGCTGCGGTTCCGCGCTTTCCTGGCTCCGAGCGAGGGCCGGTGAACCGCCCGGACTCCGGCTGGGGCGCGGCCGGGATCAGCGTCAGGTTCGGGGCCCGGCAGGCCCTGGACCAGGTGAGCGTCACCGCGCACCCCGGCCAGGTGACCGCGGTGATCGGGGCCGACGGGGCGGGCAAGACCACGCTGCTGCGCTGCGTCGCCGGCGCGCTCGGGCCCGGCCAGGGCACCGTGCGGCGGCCCGACGCGCGCCGCATCGGGTACCTGCCGCCCGGCCCCGGGGTGTACGAGGACTTGTCCGTGGCCGAGAACCTGCGGTTCCGTTCGGCCGTGTACGGGATACCGGCGCCCGCCGCCCGCCGGACGATCGGTGAGTACCTGGAACAGACCGGGCTGGCCGCGGCGCAGGACCGGCTGGCCGGCCAGCTGTCCGGCGGGATGCGCCGCAAGCTGGGCGTGATCGCGGCGCTGCTGCCGGAGCCTGAGCTGCTCGTGCTGGACGAGCCGACCACGGGCGTCGACCCGGTGAGCCGGGCCGACCTGTGGTGGCTCATCGCCCGCGCCGTCGCGGGCGGCGCGGCGGTGCTCATGTCCACCACCTACACCGATGAGGCGGCCCGGGCCGCCCGGGTGCTCGTGCTCGACTCGGGCGTGACCCTGGCCGAGGGGACGCCGGCCGAGATCGTGGCCGCCATCCCGGGGACGATCGCGGTCAGGGCCGATCGGCCCGCCACAGCCGGCGAGCGGCGTCGGTCCTGGCGGCGGGCGGGTACCTGGCGGGTCTGGCTGCCTCCGGCATCCCCATCAACTCCGGCGGCCGGCTCGTCCACCCCGGCCGCCCGCCTGGTGACGCCCGACCTGCAGGATGCGGTGTGTGTCGCGGCGCTGCGCCGGGAACTGGAGCCACGTCATGCCTGAACCGCTCGCCGAATGCGTCGGCCTCACCCGGGTGTTCGGCCAGCACACCGCCGTCGACCGGGTGGACCTGACCGTCGGGCCGGGCGAGATGGTCGGCCTGCTCGGCGCCAACGGCGCGGGCAAGACCACCCTGATCCGCATGCTGCTCGGCCTCCTGCCGCCCTCCGGCGGCTCGGCGCGGTTGTTCGGGCAGCCGCCATCGCGGGCGGCCCGGCGGCGGATCGGGTACGTGCCGCAGGGCCTCGGCCTGTACGAGGACCTCACGGTCGAGGAGAACCTGGCCTTCTCCCGCGCCGTGTTCTCGGTTCCTCATCCGTCCGGCGTCCCTGAGTCGCTGCGGCCGTTCGCCGGGGTCTGCGTCCGCGACCTGCCGCTCGGCGTGGCGCGGCGGGTGGCGTTCGCCCAGGCCCTGGAGCACCGGCCGGACCTCTTGCTGCTGGACGAGCCGACCTCCGGAGTGGACCCGCTGGCCCGGGCCCGGCTGTGGGAGACGATCGGCGAGGCCGCCGCGGCCGGGGCCGGGGCCGTGGTCACCACCCACAACATGGAAGAGGCGGAGGAGTGCTCGCGGCTCGTCGTGATGGCCAGCGGGCGCGTGGTCGCCGCGGGCACCGCGGCGCAGATCGTGGGCCGCGGCCCGCACCGCGGTAGTGCGGGCCGCTGACTGGGCCGCCGCGCTGCGGTCGCTGGAGGCGGCCGGGCTCCGCGCCGTGCTCGCCGGCCAGGTGCTGCGGGTCCCCGGCCCGTCGGTGCCAGCGGTCAGCCGTGCGCTGCTCGGCCTGCCCGCCATCGTCAGCGAGGAGCCGGCCACGCTGGACGAGCGGTTCTTCGCGCTGGCCGCGGCTCCCGTGCCCGGGGACGGGGAGTCCGCGCGGTGAGCAGCCCAGGTCCGCGCCGGGCCGGCCGGCGGGCGGGGGAGAGCCGGACCCGGGAGGCCATCCTCGAGGCCGCCCGGCGCGACTTCGGCCAGCACGGCTATGACGGGGCGACCATCCGGGGCATCGCGGCCAGCGCCGGGGTCAATCCCGCGCTGATCCACCATTTCTACGGCACCAAGGAGCGCCTGTTCGCCGCCGCCATGCAGCTGCCCGTGCTGCCGAGCGAGATCATGGGCCGGGCCCTGGGCGCGGCTCGCGACCGGCTCGGCCAGGACTTCGAGGCCCACCTCGGCGAGGTGCTGGTCGGGACCATGCTCCGCGTCTGGGACGTGCCGGAAGTCAGGGAGGCCTTCCTCGGCCTGCTGCGCGCCGCGGCGACCACCGAGCAGGGGCTGGTCATGCTGCGGGAGTTCGTGACCAGCACCATCGTGGCCAGCATGATCCGCGGAGCCGGGCTCCGTGACGACGCCGAGGGCCGGTTCCGCGCCACCCTGGTGGCCAGCCAGGTCGTCGGCCTGGGCTTCACCAGGCACCTGCTGCGGCTCGAGCCGATCGCGTCGGCGGGCGTCGAAGACCTGGTCGCCGCGATCGGGCCCGCCGTGCAGCGCTACTTGACCGGCGACATCACTCCGTCCGGCTGCGCCTAAGGTCCCATGGCCGCGGGCCCATCGCCTCTGCCCTACCGGGCCGGGCCTGCCTAGGTTCAAGGGTGGACGGGTAGCCGAGGAGGTTACCGATGGCTGATCACGCAACGATGCGCGCCGGCGATGCGGACCGTGACCGAACGGTCTCGGCCTTGGGCGAGGGCATAGCCGCCGGGCGGCTTACCGCTGAGGAGTTCCATCAGCGTCTGGACCTGGCGTATGCCGCGAAGACGCTGGGCGAACTGGACAGGCTTGTTGCGGACCTGCCTGCTACAGATCTGGGCCAGCTTCCGAGTGCCGCACTTGACCGCCCCGCGGCCGGCCCGCTGCTGGCCGGACGACGTCCCTCTGGGCCGGCCGAGGCCGGGACGGGCAAGCTCTCCCCGGCGTGGCGGGCCGCCTGGGGGTCCTGGCTGGCGATCAGCCTGTTCCTGTTCGCGGTCTGGCTGCTCAGTGGCGCGGCCGGCGGTCTGTGGTTCTTGTGGGTAGTGCTGCCCTTGGGCGTCCTGATGCTGCGGCGCTGGATGACGGGCGCGCCTGCTCCCGGTAAACGCCGGTCAGCCGCGCGGCATGATCCCGAGCCCCGTGACGACCAGTCCCCCCGGCGGTAACGCCGCGACGCCTCCCGGTCGTTACCGCGAGACCTCGGGCCCACACCATGTTCCTTCACCAAAGGAGACCGCAATGCCCACCACCACCATTCACAGGGAAGTAACTCCACAGCAGGCCGCGGCCGCTCTGCGAGCCCAGCTCGGCAGCGCTTACGCGGTTACCCGCCGCGGACCGGACTCACTGACCGTAAAGCACGGATCCCTGACCTCCGCCACGGTTCGTATGCAGTGGGCCGACGACGCTACCGCCTTCCGGGTCCACGGGGGCGGACTGATCGTCAGCCGGGCCGTCAACGAGCTCGGCCTGGCCCGGACGGTGACCGAGGCGCTCAAGGAAAGCCTCGAGCCGGCGGCCAGCTGACCTCACTCCGAAGGGCTGACCGGCTGGCCCGCGGGCTCGGCGGCGGCGCGCAGCGCGTCGGTGAGCAGGGTCACCGCGAGCGGGTCCGGTGGGTCGCCGTACCGTACCGCGAATACGTGCCGGCGCGCGCCCGCCAGCGGTGCCGTCCTCACCCCCGGGTGACGCGCCGCCCGCAGGCACAGCGCAGGCAGGATCGACACGCCCAGGTCGGCGGCGACCAGCGCCTGGACCGCGACATAGTCGTCGGTGGTGAACGCGATCTTCGGGATGAACCCGGCCTGGGCGCACTGCCGGAGCAGGTTGGCCCGGCAGCGGTCGCAGCCCGCGATCCACCGGTGGCGCGCGTACCGGGCCAGCTCAAGCGGACCCTGCTCGGCGCCGTGCGCCGAGGTCACCAGGTAGACCGGCTCGTCCAGGATCAGCTGTTCGCGCACGCCCTCGCTCAGGTCGATGCCGCCCTCATCGTCATCGGGGAGCCCCACCGCGCCGAACGTCGCGCCCTGCGCCTCGCCTGACCGGCCTCCCGCGCCCCCGGGCACGGCCAGGTGTTCCGCGCTCTCCAGGACGCTTTCCGGGCCAGCGGCGTCCGGGAAGTACCGGAACATCAGCGCGACGTCGACGTAACCGGCCCGGAGCATGTGCAGCGCCTCCGGCGGTTCGGCCTCGGTCAGCCGCAGGTCGATGCTGGACTGGCGGGTGCGCAGCATCGCCGCCGCGGCCGGGACGATGGTGCCGAGCGCAGATGGGAACGCCGCGAGCCGCAGCCGCCCGGCCCGCATCCCGGTGTAGGCGGCCAGCTCGTTCTCCGCCGCATCCAGCCTGCCGATCACCTCGGCCCCCCGCTCGGCCAGGAGCCGCCCCGCGTCGGTGAGCCGGATCCCCCGCCCGGCGCGCTGGATGAGCTTGGTCCCGGTCTCGGCCTCCAGCCGGGCCAGATGATGGCTCACCGACGGCTGGGCGTAGTTCAGCGCCCGGGCCGCGGCCGTGACCGAGCCGTAACGTGCCACTGCCACCAGCACGCGCAGCCTCGTCACGTCCAGCATCCCCCGACTATAGATCGTGCCGATCTGTCCGCCCAGAGCGTTGCTCCACACCTATTTCGGGCAATTGGGACGTATCCGGCCAGGTCACGGCGGCGGCACCAGGCCGCCCGCCGTGGCGCCGGGAGCTGCGCCGCCCCCGGCGCGCCCTCGCCGGAACGGTTTGCAACGTTTTCCCGGTCGTGTCAACCACTGCGGCGGCCTTGGCGTCTCCCTTAGTGAGGCTCGGCGAAAGCGGGACGCCGAGCCTCGTTTTATGCCCGGAAGCGGATAGGGTTTGCCGCTGTGGCGGCCATCGTGGATGACATCGACGCGCGAATCATCGCCGCGCTGATCAAGGACGCGCGGGCCAGTTACGCCGTGATCGGCCAGCAGGTCGGGTTGTCCGCGCCCGCCGTGAAGCGGCGGGTGGACCGGCTACGGGCGGCCGGCGCGATCAGGGGCTTCTCGGCCCGGGTGGATCCCGCGGCCATGGGCTGGACCACCGAGGCGTATGTCGAGCTCTTCTGCGGCGGCCGCACCTCGCCCGATGAGATCGCGGCCGCGGTGCGGCGCTATCCCGAGGTCGCCGACGCATGCACGATCACCGGCGAGGCCGATGCCCTGGTTCACATCAGGGCCGCCGATGTCCGGCATTTCGAGACCGTCATGGAGCGCATCCGGGCCGAGCCGTTCGTGGTCAGGACCCGGAGCGTGATCGTGCTATCCCGGCTGCTCGACCGGGCCGACGCGCTGGCCCCGCTGCGCTGAGGGCCGGCCGCTGAACCGGATCATCGCCAATCCATCCCTCGGGCCGCCCTGAGCAGCTACAGTCATCGGCATGTCGGAGTTTGAAGATCCGAGCGCGAATACCGGGCGCTTCCGGGCCTTTGTCGAACGCGGTGATGAGGACGTCAAGCCCGCCCGCCGCTTTCCCGCTTCTCCTGGCGTGCTCATCGCCGCGGGCGTGGTGATCGTCGCGATCATCATCGCCGTCATCCTCGCCGTGGCTTAGGAACCCCGGGCTCACGTTACCTGGTGGTGGTCTCGCCTCATGCCTCTGGCTGCTGGGACTACCTGCTGTTCAACCAGCGCGGCGTGATCCTGGACCGGGCGATCCTAGATGGCGAATCGAACCAGGGCCGTGCTCACCGGATGGCAAGATGACTGGCATGATTAAGCTCGCGGTAATCGCGGGCGCGGGTGGTCCCCGTGTCCGCTGACCTCCCTGTGGCCGTGGTGACCGGCGGTAACCGCGGCGTCGGCCGCGAGATATGCCGCCAGCTGGCCCTGCTCGGATTCGCGGTGGTACTCGGCTCCCGCGACCTGCGCAAAGGCGAGCTAGCCGCCAAGGAGCTTGACCCCGAGGGCAGCCGCATCACCGCCTGCCAGCTTGAGGTGGACAACTCCAACAGCGTCGCCGCGATGGCCGACTGGGTGAAGGAGCAGTTCGGCCGCACCGATGTGCTGGTCAACAACGCCTCGACCATGTACGACCGGTGGGCGACGGCGAGCGACGTCGACCTGGGCGCGGTCGCGGAGGCGATCGACGTCAACCTGTTCGGCCCCTGGCGGGTGATCCACGCGCTGCTGCCGATGCTGCGCTCCAGCCCCCGCCCGCGCATCGTGAACGTGAGCAGCGAGGGCGGCTCGATCGCCGCCATGACCGGCGGCTCGCCCGCCTACGGCGTGTCAAAGGCCGGCCTCAACGCGCTGACCAGGCTGCTCGCCGGCGAGCTGGCCAGGGACGGCATCCTGGTCAACGCGGTCTGCCCCGGCTGGCCCGTCGGCGAGGACCAGCCCCAGGGCCGCTCCCTGACCCAGGCCGCAGCCAGCGTCATCTGGGCGGTCACGATTCCGGGCGGCGGTCCCACCGGCACCTTCACCCGCGACGGCCAGCCCTACCCCTGGTAGGCCGGGCCACTGGAAGGCCGTTATCAGGGCGCCTCGTCCGGGCCCGGCTGGTAGCGGTACCCCATCCCGGGCTCGGTGATCAGCCAGCGGGGCCGGGCCGGATCAGGTTCGAGCTTGCGGCGCAGCTGCGCCATGTACAGGCGGAGGTTGCCGGTGGCGTCGGCGTACCCCGGGCCCCAGACCTCGGTCAGCAGCTGGTTGCGGCTGAGCAGCTTGCCCGGATTGCGGAGCAGCACCTCGAGCAGGTGCCATTCGGTGGGAGTGAGCCTGATGTCATCCGCCCCCGCGTGGATCCGGGCCTGCCGGATGACCCGCTTGGCGGCGAGGTCCACGATGAGGTCGCCGAGCTTGATCCGGGGCAGGTCCTCGGCGCCTCCGGTGCGCCGGGCCGCGGCGCGCATGCGGGCCAGCAGCTCCTCCACGCCGAACGGCTTGGTGACATAGTCGTCCGCGCCCGCATCGAGCGCCTCGACCTTGTCCGTGCTGTCGGCCCGGCCGGACAGCACGATGATCGGCGCCTTGGTCCACCCGCGCAGGCCGCCGATCACCTCCACGCCGTCCAGGTCCGGCAGGCCGAGGTCGAGGATCACGAGGTCGGGCGGGTGGCGGGCGGCCATCTCGAGCGCCTCGGCCCCGGTGGCCGCCATGTCCACCTGGTACTCGCGCACCCTCAGGTTGATGCGCAGCGCCCGGAGGATCTGCGGCTCGTCGTCGACGACCAGCACCCTGGTCACCGGGCCTCCCGCTCGCTCGCCGTCGCTCCGCGTTCCCGGTGGCCGGGCTCATAGGAGTAGTCCGGCTGCGCGGCGACCGGCACCGACACGGTCATGGTCAGCCCGCCGCCCGGCGTGTCCTCGGCGGTCAGCGTCCCGCCCATCGCCTCGGTCAGGCCCCGTGACAGTGCGAGCCCGAGCCCCACCCCGGTCGTGTTGTCGGTGTCACCCAGCCGCTGGAACGGCACGAACATCCGGTCCCGTTCCTTCTCCGGGATGCCGGGGCCGCGGTCGACCACGCGCAGCTCGACCCGGTCCCCGAGCGCGCTGGCGGTCAGCAGCGGGGGCCGGCCCGGCGGTGAGTAGCGCAGCGCGTTCTCGGTCAGGTTCACGATGACGCGTTCCAGGATGGCCGGGTCGACGTTGATCTCCGGCAGCGACTCCGGCATGTCGACGGTGATGCCGCGCGCGGCCGGGTCCAGGTTGTCCAGCGCCCGGGAGACGATCTCGTCCAGCCCGGCGGGCCGCGGGAACAGGGACAGCGCGCCGGCCTGCAGCCTGCTCATATCCAGCAGGTTGTCCACCAGGTGGGTGAGCCGGTCCAGCGACTCGTCCGCCGTGGCCAGCAGCTCGTCGTGGTCTTCCGCCGCCCAGTTCACGTCGGCTGACCGTAGGCTGGTCACCGCCGCCTTGGCCGACGCGAGCGGCGTGCGCAGGTCGTGGCTCACCGCGGCCAGCAGCGCGGTGCGCATCTTGTCGGCGGCCGCGATGGGCTTGGCCGCCTCGGCCTCCGCGGTCAGCCGCTGCTGGTCGAGGGCCACCGCCGCGTAGGACGCGAACGCGCCGAGCACGCGGCGGTCCGCGGCGGGCAGCGGCCGGCCCTTCAGGGCCAGCGACAGCCGGTCGGTGACCGGCACTTCGACGTCCGCGTCGTCCGGCCGGGTGACGGCGGGCACGCCCTGGCTGGACACCACGTGCCAGGCGCCTGGCGTGCCGCGTAGCCGCTCCGCGATGGCGCCCGCGGCCTGGCCTTCCTCGGCGGGCGGGCCCTCCAGCAGGGTCACCGAGTCCATCCCGAACGCTTCCCGTATTCGCTCCAGCAGTGCGCTGAGCCCCTGCTGGCCGCGCAGGACGCTCCCGGCGGTGGTGGCGAGCAGCTCCGACTCCGCGTTGGCCCGCGCCGCTTGCTTGGTGCGCCGGGCCGCGATGTCGACCACCCAGCTGACCAGCAATCCGACGATGATGAAGACAACGAGCGCGAGAGCGTTGTTGGCCTGCGCGATGGTCAGCTGGTGGACCGGCGGGATGAAGTAGTAGTTGAGCAGCAGCGAGCCGATGATCGCGGCCAGCACCGCGGGGACGAAGCCGCCGGTCAGCGCGACGACGATAACCGCGACTAGGAACAGCAGCACGTCGCTGGTCAGGTTGAGGCTGCCGCGCAGGCTGGTCAGGACCAGGGTGAGCGCCGGCGGGAGCGCCGCGGCCAGCGCGTATCCGGCGATCTGCCGGCGCGGCGTGATGGCGCCGCCGGGCCTGGGCAGGCCGCGCCCCCGGCCCATCTCCGAGTGGGTCACGATGTGCACGTCGATGTCGCCCGAGCCGCGGATGGTCCGGTTGCCGATGCCCGGCCCGGTCAGCATCGTGGTCAGCCAGGACCGGCGGCTCGCGCCGAGCACGAGCTGGGTCGCGTTCTCCGCGCGGGCGAAGGTGAGCAGGGCTTCGGAGATATCGTCCCCGATCACCTGGTGATAGGTGGCCCCGACAGACTCGGCCAGCCGCCGCTGGCTGGCCAGCGCGGCCGGATCCGCGCCGGTCAGGCCGTCGGACTTGGTGACGTGCACGGCCAGCAGGTCGCCGCCCGCCGAGCGGGCCGCGATCCGGGCCGCCCGCCTGATCAGCGTCCTGCCCTCGGGGCCGCCGGTGAGGGCGACCACCACCCGCTCCCTGGCCTCCCACGCGCCCTGGATCTTGTGCTCGGTGCGGTAGCGCTGCAGCCCCTCGTCGACCTTGTCCGCCAGCCACAGCAGGGCCAGCTCGCGCAGCGCGGTGAGGTTCCCGGTCCGGAAGTAGTTGGTGAGGGCGGCGTCGATCTTCTCCGGCGGGTAGATGTTCCCGTGCGCCATCCTGCGCCGCAGTGCCTCGGCCGTCATGTCGACCAGCTCGACCTGATCGGCGGCCCGCACGATCGCGTCCGGCACCGTTTCCTGCTGCGGCACGCCGGTGATCTTCTCGACCACGTCGTTGAGCGACTCCAGGTGCTGGATGTTGACCGCGGAGATCACGTCGATGCCGGCGTCGAGGAGCGCCTCCACGTCCTGCCAGCGCTTTTCGTTCACCGAACCCGGGACGTTGGTGTGCGCGAACTCGTCGACGAGCGCGATCTCCGGGCGGCGGGCCAGCACCGCGTCCAGGTCCATCTCCTCGAAGACGGCCCCGCGGTAGGTCACCGGCTTACGCGGGATCATCTCCAGGCCGTCGAACAAGGCGGCGGTCAGTCGGCGCCCGTGCGCCTCGGCAAACGCCACCACGACATCGGCGCCGCGTTCGGCCCGGCGATGCCCCTCACCGAGCATGGCGTAGGTCTTGCCGACTCCGGCCGCGGATCCGAGGTAGATCCGCAGGTGCCCGCGTCCCGGCCTGCCGCCGGAGCCGCCCGCCCAGTCGGCGCCGACCCGGTTGTCATCCTCAGCCATCTCGGGCATCTCTGATCCGTGTTCCTCCTAGCCTGCGCGCATGTCCATTGTGTAGCACTGGGGCGAAACAGGGAATTCCGCCGGTCAGGACCGTCGGCCCGCGGCCGCCGCGAAGAATGCGCTGGACGGGCGCTGCCACAAGAACACCACCGCGGCGCAGGCGATCAGCCAGCTCAGCAGCGTCGTGATCTTGGCCAGGCCGAGGCCGGGATGCGGGTTGGCCAGGACCCCCAGCAGGCCGATGGTGTGCAGGCCGAACAGGACGGTGCCGATGATCCGGGCCCCGCCGCGGCCGTTCCGGCAGGCCCGCGCGATGCCCAGCCAGGCCGCGACCTCGATCAGGGCCGCCACTACGGCCAGGGCCGCCACGCCGCCCAGGGTGATGTGCCCGAGCTGGCCCGGCCGGCCGTCGCGAGCGGATGCTTGGCCATGACGGCGCCGGCCACCAGCACCACGCCGACCGCATAGACCAGCGTGTATCCGGCCCCCGCGTACATCAGCCCGGTCGCGTTGCGCATGCTGCCCGGCAGCGGAGCCCGCGCCGCTCGCCCGGCCGCCTGCGGCCGCGGACGGCTCACCGGCGGAGCGAGCGGGTAGCCGGGTGCACCAGCCCGGCTGTATCCCTGGGGCGAGGCATAGCCGTGAGACGGAGAGTATGGCCGTGAACCGGGATAGCCCTGGGGCTGCGGGAAATTTCGCATGTCCGTGTACCCCTGCGGGCCAGGCGGCCCGCCCGTGTACCCCTGCGGGCCAGGCGGCCACGCCGCCGCGGTCGCCGGATGCGTGGCGCCGGCCGGCGAGAACACCTCCGCGGGCCGCCCCGGCTCCCCGGCCTCCTGCTCCAGCCGGGCCTGATAGGCGCCGAGCACCCCGGCCACCTGCCGCGGCCAGAACGCCACCGCCGAGGGCCCGGTGCCCCGGTCCCGCCCGGCGAGCTCGGCGGCCAGCGCCGCCGGCGCCGGCCGGGCGGCCGGGTCCTTGGCCAGGCACCGGGAGACGATCTCCCGCAGCGCGGGCGGCACCCGGTCCAGGATCGCCTCGCCGTGCACCACGCGGTAGAGCACCGCGGCCGCGGTCCCGGTGCCGAACGGCCCGGCGCCACCGGCCGCGTACGCGATCACGCAGCCCAGGGCGAACATGTCGCTGGCGGGCCCGGCCTGGCCCTCGGCCTGCTCAGGCGACATGTAACCCGGCGTGCCGAACACCACTCCGGCCGCGGTCAGCACCGTCCCGTCGGTGGCCCGGGAGATCCCGAAGTCGATCACCCGCGGCCCGTCGGTGGCCAGCAGCACGTTGGCCGGCTTGAGGTCCCGGTGCACCACCCCGCACGCGTGGATGGCCGCCAGGGCCTCGCTCAGCCCGGCCAGCAGCGGCCACACGCCGGCCTCGGGCAGCGGCCCGTGCTCGCTGACCACCTGGTCCAGCGACGGGCCCGGTACGAACGCGGTGGCCAGCCACGGCGGATGCTCGTGCAGCCCGCTGGCCACGACCGGCGCGGTGTAGATGCCGCTCACCGCCCGGGCCGCGGCCACCTCCTGGGCGAACCGGTGCAGGAACTCGGCGTCCCCGGCCAGATCAGGGTTCACCACCTTGATGGCGACCGCCCGCCCGGCCGGGGACAGGCCCAGGTAGACCCGGCCCATGCCGCCCGCGCCCAGCCGGGCCCGCAACCGGTACTCGCCGATCACGCGCGGGTCGTCCGGGGCTAGTGCCCTCATTTCCGCTCCCCGTGAGCCAGGTCCGCCACAAGTCCAGTCCGCCACAAGTCCTGCGCTACACATTTTGCGGCATAGATTCCGGGGCCGCGTACCGCGCACGCGAGTTCAGGGCTGATAGCGGTAACCCATGCCCGGCTCGGTGATCAGCCAGCGCGGCCGCGCCGGATCGGGTTCCAGCTTGCGGCGCAGCCGCGCCATGTGAAAGCGCAGGTAGTTGGTCCGCTGGACGAACCCCGGGCCCCACACCCCGGCCAGGATCTGCGCCGACCCGACGAGCTGGCCCGGGCGCTGCAGCAGGAACTCCAGGATGCGCCATTCGGTGGGCGTCAGGCGCAGCGCCGGCTCCGGCTTATCCGGGGACTCCTCGCCCGGCACCCGGGTCACCTGGTGGCGGGCCAGATCTACCAGCCACCACCCGATTGTGGCCTGGGCCGGCCGCCCGGCGCCGGTCTCGGCCTCGTCGCGCCGCAGCGCGGCGCGCAGCCGGGCCAGCAGCTCGCCCATGGCGAACGGCTTGGTCACGTAGTCGTCGGCCCCGACGTCCAGCGCCCCGATCTTGTCGCCGGGACTGGTCCGGCCGGACAGCACGATGATCGGCGCCCTGGACCACCGGCGCAGCTCGACGATCACCTCCGTGCCGTCGATGTCAGGCAGGCCCAGGTCGAGGATGATCGCGTCCGGGGCCCGCTCGGCGGCCAGGGCCAGCGCTTCCCGCCCGGTCCGCGCGGTGAGCACGCCGTACTGCCGGGCCAGCAGGTTGATCCGCAGCGCCCGCAGCAGCTCGGGCTGATCCTCGACGATCAGCACCGCGTGCGGATGGCTGCGGCCAAGGCCCGGGGGGCCAAAAACTGGAGAGCCAAAACCCGGGGAGCCGGAACCCGGGGCGCTCATGGCGCCCGCGGGTTCCGGCTGGGAATCCGACATCGGCTCAGCCGGACTTAGCCGACAGCTCGTCGAGCTTGATATTCAAGGTGAGCACGTTGACCGTCGGCTCGCCCAGGAAGCCGAGCGTCCGGCCGGTGATGTTCTGCGTGACCAGGTTGCGGACCTCGTCGGCCGGCAGCTTCCTGGCCGCCGCCACCCGGTCCACCTGCATGTAAGCGTTCGCGGGCGAGATGTCCGGGTCGAGGCCCGACCCCGAGGCGGTCACTGCGTCCGCCGGTATCTGCGAGACGGGCACGTGGTCGAACGCGGAGATCTGCTGCTGCCGCTGCTGGATCAGCTTGACCTGGGCCGGGTTGGTCGGCCCCAGGTTGCTCGCGGAGGAGTACAGCGGGTCGCAGCCGTAGTCGTTCTTGTTACCGCTGACGACCGCGTCCGAGGGCCGCGGCTGGAAGTACTGCGGCAGCGGGTTGCCCTTGGCGTCCGCGAACTCCTGGCACAGCAGGCCCGACCCGACGGTCTTGCCGTTGTAGCTCACCATCGAGCCGTTGGCCTGGTTGTGGAAGGCGACCTGGGAGATGCCGGTCATGACGAGCGGATAGATGAGCCCGCACAGCACGGTGAACACCAGCAGGATGCGGAACGCCGCGATGTGCTGCCTGACGATGACAGGAAGGCGGTTCATTCGGGTCACTTTCCGAATCCGGGAATGAGCTGGACGATCAGGTCGATCGCCCAGATGCCGACGAACGGGATGATCAGCCCGCCGAGGCCGTAGACCACCAGGTTCCTGCGCAGCATCGACTGCGAGGAGGCAGGCCGGTAGCGCACCCCGCGCAGCGCCAGCGGGATCAGCGCCACGATGATCAGCGCATTGAAGATGATCGCCGAGGTGATCGCCGACTTCGGGCTGTACAGGTGCAGGATGTTGAGCTTGGCCAGGCCGGGGATCACGGCCGAGAACATGGCCGGGATGATGGCGAAGTACTTGGCCACGTCGTTGGTGATGGAGAAGGTGGTCAGCGCGCCCCGGGTGATGAGCAGCTGCTTGCCGATCTCCACGATCTCGATGAGCTTGGTCGGGTTGGAGTCCAGGTCCACCATGTTCCCGGCCTCCTTGGCGGCCGAGGTCCCGGTGTTCATGGCCACGCCCACGTCGGCCTGGGCCAGCGCCGGCGCGTCGTTGGTGCCGTCACCGGTCATCGCGACCAGATGGCCGCCCTCCTGCTCCTTCTTGATCAGCGCCATCTTGTCTTCCGGCGTCGCCTCGGCCAGGAAGTCGTCCACGCCGGACTCATCCGCGATGGCCTTGGCCGTCAGCGGGTTATCGCCGGTGATCATGACGGTCCGGATGCCCATCTTGCGCATCTCGGCGAACCGCTCGGAGATGCCCTCCTTGACGATGTCCTTCAGGTGGATGACACCCAGGGCCCGCGCCGGGCCGCCGGACGGCTTCTCGGCCACCACCAGCGGGGTGCCGCCGACCGCTGAGATGGCGTCGACCAGCGGGCCGAGGTCGGCCGGTATGGTGCCGCCGCTGTCGCGGATCCACTGCTGGACCGCGCTGGATGCGCCCTTGCGCACCTTGCGCCCGTCGGCCAGGTCGATGCCGCTCATCCTGGTCTGCGCGCTGAACTCGACGAACTCCGCGCCGGCCAGCTCGCCCTCGGCCCGCTCGCGCAGCCCGTACTCGTTCTTGGCCAGCACCGCGATGGAACGGCCCTCTGGGGTGTAGTCCGCCATCGACGACAGCTGGGCCGCGTCGGCCAGCTCGGCCGCGGTGGCCCCGCCGACCGGCAGGAATTCGGTCGCCTGCCGGTTGCCGATGGTGATCGTACCGGTCTTGTCCAGCAGCAGGGTGTTTACGTCGCCCGCGGCCTCCACCGCGCGCCCGGACATGGCCAGCACGTTGCGCTGCACGAGCCGGTCCATGCCGGCGATGCCGATGGCTGACAGCAGCGCGCCGATGGTGGTCGGGATCAGCGCTACCAGCAGGGCGACCAGGATCACCAGCGTCTGCGGCGCGTCGGAGTAGAACGCCATCGGCTGGAGCGTGATCACCGCCAGCATGAAGATGATGGTCAGCGCGGCCAGCAGGATATTCAGCGCGATCTCGTTCGGCGTCTTCTGCCGCTTGGCCCCCTCGACCAGGGCGATCATCCGGTCGATGAACGTCTCGCCCGGCTTGGAGGTGATCTTGACCACGATCCGGTCCGACAGCACGGTGGTGCCGCCGGTCACCGCGGACCGGTCGCCGCCGGACTCGCGGATGACCGGCGCGGACTCGCCGGTGATGGCCGACTCGTCCACCGACGCCACGCCCTCGACCACGTCCCCGTCACCGGGGATGACCTGCCCGGCCTCGACTACCACGTAGTCGCCGAGCCGCAGCTCCGTGCCGGGTACCGACTCCTCCTGCAGCGATGCGGGATCCGCCCCGGGCCGCCAGGAGGCCAGCCGTCGCGCCATCGTCTCGCGCTTGGCCCGGCGCAGCGTGTCGGCCTGGGCCTTGCCCCGGCCCTCGGCCACCGCCTCGGCCAGGTTGGCGAACACCACGGTCAGCCAGAGCCAGACCACGATGGTCCAGTTGAACACCGACGACGAACGGATGGCCGTATACATGCACAGCAGGGCGCCGACCTCGACCACGAACATGACGGGATTCTTGATCTGGACCCGCGGGTCCAGCTTCGCTAGCGCGTCCGGGGTCGACTTCCAGAGCATCTTCGGGTCCAGAAAGCCGCCGCCGACCCGCCGCGGCTCAGCCGCCGCCTGCGGGCGGGAGGCCGGAGCGGTACCCGGGCTTTCAGTTGTCACAGACATCAGTGCAGTCCTTCTGCGAACGGGCCCAGCGCGAGCGCGGGGAAGTAGGTCAGGCCGACAAGGATGAGGATCACGCCGACGAGCATGCCGACGAACAGCGGCGTCCTGGTGTCCAGGGTCCCGGCGCTGGCCGGTGTGGGCGCCTGTCTGGCCAGCGACCCGGCCAGGCCCAGGGCGAAGATCTCCGGTGCGAACCGGCCGAGCAGCATCGTGATGCCGCCGGTGATCTGGTACCAGGTGGCCGCGGTGCCCAGGCCGGCGAAGGCCGACCCGTTGTTGTTCGCCTGCGAGGTGAACGCGTACATGATCTCGCTCAGCCCGTGCGGTCCGGGGTTGAAGATCGCGCTCTGGCCCTTCTGCGTGCCGATCGAGATCGCCGCCATGGTCAGGATGACCACCGGCAGGGTCAGGAAGTACAGCGCCGCGTACTTCATCTCGGTGGGCCGGATCTTCTTGCCGATGTACTCCGGCGTCCGGCCGACCATCAGGCCGGCCACGAACACGGTGACCATGGCCAGGATCAGGATGCCGTACATGCCGGCGCCGATCCCGCCGGGCGCGACCTCGCCAAGCGCCATGTCCAGCAGCGCGATGCCGCCGCCGAACGGCGTCAGCGAGTCATGGAAGCAGTCCACCGATCCGGTCGAGGTCACCGTGGTCGACACCGCGAACAGCGAGCAGGCGTGCGGGCCGAATCTGGTCTCCACGCCCTCGTACGTGCCGTGGGCGAGCTGGGACGCGATCCCGGCGGTGCCCAGGTGGCTCTGGAAGAAGGTTACCCCGCCGACGGCCGCCGCCCAGATGATGGCCATCACAGCGACCAGCGCGTAGCCCTGCTTGTTGTCGCGGACCATCTTGCCGAACGCCCGCGGCGTACTGAACGGGATCAGCAGCAGCATGAAGATGATGAAAATGTTCGTGAACGGATTCGGGTTCTCGAACGGGTGGGCCGCGTTGGTGTTAAACCAGCCGCCGCCGTTATTGCCCAGGTTCTTAATAGCCTCCTGCGACGCCACCGGCCCGCCAGGGATGGTCTGCTGGCCGCCGGCCAGCGTGGTGATCGTGTGGTAGTTGGCGAAGTTCTCGATCGCCCCGCCGGCCACCAGGACCAGAGTGCCGATGATCGCCAGCGGCAGCAGCAGCCGGAGGGTGCCGCGGGTCAGGTCCACCCAGAAGTTGCCGAGCCGGTCGGTCCGGGACCGGATGAAGCCGCGGATCAGCGCGATCGCGACCGCCAGCCCGACCGCCGCCGACATGAACTGCTGCACCATCAGGCCGGCGATCTGGGTCAGGTAGCCCATGGTGGCTTCCCCGGCGTAGTTCTGCCAGTTGGTGTTGGTGGTGAAGGAGACCGCCGTGTTCCAGGCCGTGTCCGGCGTGACGTTGGTCATCCCGATCGACCAGAACAGCCAGTGCTGGGTCCGCTCGATCAGGTACACGAACAGCACGGCGACGATCGAGAACGCCAGGATGGAGCGTACGTAGACGGTCCACCTCATGTCCGCGTCCGGGTCGATCCCGGTCAGCTTGTAGATCCCGCGCTCCACCCGCCAGTGCTTCGTGTCCGTGTAGATGCGCGCGATGTAGTTGCCCAGCGGCACGTAGCACGCCGCCAGGGCGGCGAAGAGCAGCAGAAACTGCAGCCAGCCCGCAGCTGTGCTATTCATCAGAACCTCTCCGGCAGGACAAGGGCGACGAACAGGTAGATCGTCAGCAGGACGCCGCCGATCAGCCCGATCCAGTTCTCAGCGCTCAAAGGTCTCGATCCCCCTCAAGATGAGGAGCAGCACGGCGAAGACGACAATCGTCAGGCCGACGAAGAATAGGTCCCACAAGGTGACTCCTAGTGACGAACCGCTGGTCAAAGTGCTCCTGCGGCATGCGCGGGCCAACCGCACGTCCCTAGTTAACGGTCTGCGGGCGCCCCATTTGAAGCGGCTTTGCGAGACCCATGCGGCCGCAGTCGGGTTCCTAACGGAACCCATGCAGGACTGGCCGTTCAGACGTCCGGGATGAGCACGCGCCCGCTGTCATTCCGGTGCGCTGTCATTCCGGTGCGCTGTCACTCCGGCGCTGTCACTCCGGACCGGGCCGGACGCCGAGTTCGTCGATGCGGGCCAGCATCTCGGCCGGGTCGGCGTAGACCCGGTACGCCCCGGCCCGCTCCAGTTCCTCCCGCCCGTACCCGCCCGACATCAGCCCCACCCCCAGCGCCCCGGCCCGCCGCGCCGCCAGCAGGTCCCACACGCTGTCGCCGACGACCATCGCGTACCGCGGCTCGACGCCGAGCACGGCCGCCGCGGCCAGGAACAGGTCCGGGTCGGGCTTGGCGTGCCGGACCAGGTCGCGGGTCACCATCGGGGTGTCCTCGGCCAGCCCGAGCAGGCCGAGGGCGGGCCGTGCCGTCGCCGCGTACCCGCTGGTCGCGATGGCCCACCGGACGCCCGCCCCGGTCAGGTAGCCGAGCAGTTCCCGCGCGCCCGGCAGCGCGGTGACCCCGTCGATCTGCGCGCGGTACTGCTCCGCGTGCGCCTCCTGCAGCCGGTCGATCTCCGCCTTGGACAGCGACCGCCCGGTCTCCCGCAGCAGCGCGGACACGAACAGCCCGCCGCTCATCCCGATCCGGCGGTGGATCCGCCACACCGACAGGTCGATGCCGATGTCGGCCAGCGCCGCCCGCCAGGCGATGACGTGCTGGTACACGCTGTCGATCAGGGTCCCGTCCAGGTCGAACAGGAACGCGGGAACCGGTGAGGAGACATAGTCCACGTCCATGACCCCAGTCTGCCCCGCGCCCCCACCGCACTCCGCCCAGGACTCTTTTATGCCGAACGGTCCGTGGTTTCCCGCCCGCTCAATCTCCCTGCGCTTATGTCCTGATTTCAGGCGCCGACGGTGCGGTCGAGGCGGCCGGCCATTTCCGGATCTACCTCGGCGCGGCCGCGCCCCCCCAAGCCCGACACCCGCCCACGGCCGAGCAGCCGGCGCAGGCCCAGAAAGTCAAGAAATTCTGGCCGGGTAGCTCCGGCGGCAGCCCGGAATGTCAGACCCGCCCAGTATTCTCATACTTAGAAAACAACATCGAATAATGCAGTCGTGATGCTGAAGACGTAGGGAACTGCCGGCCAGGGTCTGCGCAGAACGGTCAGCCAGGGGAGGTGAGACCAGCTCATGAGCGACGTGATGCATCCCGCCACCACGGACGAAGCGCTCGCCATGCTGCGAGCGGCGTGGGGGTTCCTCGCCAGCCTGCGCCCGGCGGGCATGCCGGCCGAGAAGCTGGCCGGCTGCCTGCGGGGAATGGAGCGCATCGATGCGGTGGCCACCGCGGCCCGCGGCGCGATGCTGGCCGCCTTCGACGCTCAGGACGGCCCGGTAGGCGATGGGCAGCGGAATATCCGGACGTGGCTCGTTCACACCGCCCGGGTGACCTCGGGCCAGGCCGCCGAGTACCGGGCGGTCCAGGCCCTGGCCGAGGTCCACCCGGTGCTGCTGGCCGGGCTGGCCGAGGGAGACGTGATCACCAAGTCGGTCGCGCTGCAGCTGGCCAAATGGACTTCTGATATCCCGGCCGAGTTCCGTGAGCAGGCCGAGGAGATCCTGGTCGCTGCCGCCCGCGCCGGTGCGGACCTGCGGGCGCTGGCCGCGATCTGCGCCGAGATCCGCGCCCGCACCGCCCCGCCCGATCCCGACGGCGGCCCGGACCTGGACCGCGCGGTGTCCCTGGAAACCACCCTGGACGGTGCCGGGGTGCTGCGCGGTGACCTCACCCCCGAGTGTGCCGCGATGGTGCAGGCCGTGCTGGACGCCCTCTCCGCTCCCCAAGGCGCCGGCGACCTGCGCACCCGCCCGGAGCGCTACCACGACGCGCTGGAAGAGGCCATGCGCCGGCTGTTGGCCTCCGGCCTGCTGCCCAAGCGGGCCGGCCAGCCGGTCAAGGCCCTCGTGCATATCTCCTTCGCCGAGCTGTGCGACCTGGATACCGACTCCGCGCTGCAGGACAAGTGGATCGCCGATTACCGGGCCCGGTGGGCCGCGCACCGCGCCGCCGCCTCCGTCAGCACCGGCGACGGCGGCGCCTGGCTGGAAGGCCCGGCCGCCCGCCGGATCGCCTGCGAGGCGATGATCATCCCGGTCGTCACCGCCGACATCGACCCCGGCGTCCTAGAAGACCTGATCGTCCTGTGCGTCCGCTACCACGCCATCCGCACCCAAGCCGCCAGCACCGCCCAGGACCGCGCCGACCACCAGAACCTTGCGGACACCCGGGACCCTGCGGACACCCGGGACCCTGCGGACACCCGGGACCCTGCGAACACCCCGGAGGCCGTCGGTGCAGCGCGTGGCCCGGCGGTCCCGCCCGGGCTGATCGGCGCGGCCGGCCGCCAAGGCCAGCAGGCCGCCGCGATGGCCGCGGCCCTGGCTGAGCTGGAGCACCAGATCGTGGCCAAGGTCCTGCAGGTCGTCTCCGGCCCCGGCGGGGTCGCGTCGTTCCTGCGCCGTCAGCTGCTCGACAAGGGCCTGAACGGCCCGTCGCTGCCGCTGGACGTCGGGCAGACCGACGACATCCCGGTGCACCTGCGCCGCCTGGTCGCGCTGCGGGACCAGACCTGCCAGCACCCCGGCGGCTGTGACCAGCCCGCCGCGGGCTGTGAGGCCCACCACGTGATCCACCGCCAGGACGGCGGCCGGACCAGCCTGACCAACCTCAAGGACTACTGCTGGTGGCACCACCACGTCCTGCTGCACCAGCTCGGCTGGACCCTCACCGCCCACCCCGACGGCACCAGCCAGATCACCAGCCCAGACGGCAAAACCATCCACAGCCACAGCCCACCACCCCGCCCCGGGTAACCACCCTCGGAACGAACGCCTCAGGCGAAACGCCGCCGCAGCCACCAGACGCAGAACCAGCCGTGTACGCCACAGGCCACGCCGGACAAAGCTGGCCTACTCGAAGTTCGGGCCTCGATGGCAGGAAGACCGGTATCGTACGGTTCCGTGCTGGACGGTGAGCTGGTCTTCGTACCGGCCGGGATCCCTCGGCGGGGAGTGTTCGCGCTCTGGGGCAGAGGCTCGGGATCGGCCAAGCTGGAGCTGGTCTTCCCGGGCGGCAGGTACGGCATACGCAAACGCCTGGTGTCGGCCGATCTCATTCCGCTCGCCGAGGCTCTGCCGACGCTGCTCGCCGCCGACCCCGGTGAGCAACCGGGGCGGCCGATGCGGCCCAGTGTCCGGGTCTGGGCGGCGGCCGCGGCGGCGGGCGTGGGCCTGGTGGCGCGCGGCAGGCTGCTGCCCACCGTCGGCGCCGACGACACCGACGTCTGGCGCGCGGGCCCGCTCGATCCGTCCGATCTCAGCTGGCTCCGCGAGCTGGCCGCGGTGTTCCCGCCCACCGCGCATGCCCTGGCCATCCCAGGGTCGCGCCCGATACGGCTCCGCTCCCCCGAAGCGCTGATCCGTGACCTGTGGGACGCGATCGCAGACCTGATCGCGCGCTCGCCCGCCGCGCCGCGGACCACCGCCTCGACCGCGTTCGCCGCGGCCGAGCCGACCCGGGTCGGTGACCTGGCTGACTGGCTCGCCGACACCACCGACGGCCTCGCGGCCGGCGCCCGCCTCGGCCTTCGGATCGAGACCGTCCCCGTGGCGCCGGCGGCCGGAGATGACGATGACCCGGTCAACGACGAGGCCTTTTTCGCCGGCCTGGAGGATTACCCCGGCGCGATCAAGGCGTATCGGGCACAACAGGCCGGCGGGGAGGACGGAACAGGCCAGGCCGACGCGGCCGGACCGGCGTTCCAGCTGGTCCTGCAGCTGCGGAGCAATGCCGATCCGAGCCTGATCGTCGATGCCGCCGCGCTGTGGAGCCAGCCGGAGACGGTACTGTCCCGGTTCGGCCCGCAGGCGGAAACGGACCTGCTGCTGGCGCTGCGCCGCGGCGCAGCGATCTGGCCGCCACTGGCCGAGGCGCTGGATCAGGCCAGCCCGTCGGTGATCGACCTGGACGACGACGCGCTGGCCAGCCTGCTCGGTCCGGCGGCTGAGGAGCTGGCAGGCGCCGGCATCGAGGTGCTGTGGCCGTCCAGCCTGCTGGATGGCGGCCTCAAACTGAGAGCCGTCACCATCCCGCCACCGGGGAAGGTGACGGAGGCCGGCTTCGGGCTCGAGGCACTGCTGGACTTCCGCTGGCAGCTCACGCTCGACGGGGCGCTGCTCGACGCCGACGAGATCGCCGCGCTGGCCGAGGCGAAGCGGCCGCTGATCAGGCTGCGGGGCCGCTGGGTGATGCTCGACCCGGCGCTGCTCGAACGGCTGCGCCGCCCGCCGCGGACCCGGATGCGCGTGTCCGAGGCGCTCGGTGCCGTGCTCGCCGGTTCGGCTGAGATCGACGGCGAGACGGTGACGGTGGTTGCGGAAGGCCCGCTCGCCGACCTGGCCGCCAGGGTCGCGGGCATCGCGTCTGCCCCAGTGCAGGTCGAGCCCCCGCCGGGGCTGGCTGCCACGCTCCGGCCTTACCAGCGGCGCGGCCTGGCCTGGATGGCCGGGATGTGTGCGGCCGGGCTCGGCGGCTGCCTCGCCGACGACATGGGACTGGGCAAGACGATCCAGGTCATCGCGCTGCACCTGCACCGGCGGGAGGCCAAGGCAGGACCCACGCTGGTGGTCTGCCCGGCGTCGCTGCTCGGCACCTGGGAGCGTGAGGTGCGCCGGTTCGCCTCCGACGTCCCGGTCCGCCGCTATCACGGCGGCGGCCGGCACCTGGAGGACCTGGCCGCCGACGAGATGGTCCTGGTCACCTACGGCGTGGTGCTGCGGGACTCGGCCCGGCTCGCGGAGGTGGGCTGGGGACTGGTGGTGGCTGACGAGGCACAGCACGCGAAGAACCCGCTCTCGCGGACCGCACGCGAGCTGCGGGCGGTGCCGGCGCCCGCCAGGATCGCGCTGACCGGGACGCCGGTAGAGAACCGGCTGGCGGAGCTGTGGGCAATCCTGGACTGGACCACGCCCGGCCTGCTCGGCCACCTGGAAGCCTTCACCCGCCGGGTCGCCGTCCCGGTCGAGCGGTACCGGGACGCGGAGGCGACCGCCCGGTTCGCCGCCCTCATCCGCCCCTTTTTGCTGCGGCGGCGGAAGACGGATCCCGGTATCGCGCCGGAACTTCCGCGCAAGACCGAGACGGACCTATTCGTGCCGCTGACCGCCGAGCAGGTCACGCTGTATGAGGCGATGGTCCGCGAGACGATGGAAGCGATCGAGAAGTCCGAGGGCATCGAGCGGGCCGGCCTGGTGTTCAAGCTGCTGACCGCGCTGAAGCAGATCTGCAACCATCCGGCCCAGTACCTGAAGCAGCCGGGGCCGCTGGACGGCCGGTCCGGAAAGCTGGCCGCCTTCGACGAACTGACCGACCTGATCCTGGCCAGCGGTGAGTCGATGCTCGTCTTCACCCAGTACACGCAGATGGCCGCGCTGCTGCAGCAGCATCTTGACGCTCGCGGGATCGGCTCGCTGTTCCTGCACGGCGGGGTTCCGGTGCCGCGCCGGGAGGAGATGGTGGACCGGTTCCAGGCCGGTGACGTGCCGGTGTTCCTGCTGTCCCTCAAAGCTGGCGGCACCGGCCTGAACCTGACCCGCGCGACCCACGTCCTGCACTACGACCGGTGGTGGAACCCGGCGGTGGAGGATCAGGCGACCGACCGGGCGTACCGGATCGGCCAGGACCGCCCCGTCCAGGTACACCGGCTCATCGCCGAGGGGACGCTCGAGGACCGGATCGCGGCCTTGCTGGAGAAGAAACGCGAGCTTGCCGACGCCGTGATCGGTTCGGGCGAGGGCTGGATCGCCGAGCTGTCCGACGCCGAGCTCGCGGAGCTGGTCAGCCTGCGAGCCGCGCCATGAGCGACGGGCGCGGCGGCATGGGCGGGTCGGAATTCGGCCAGACCTGGTGGGGCCAAGCCTGGCTGGAGGCGCTGGAGCAGCGTGCGCGGCTGGATCCCGACCGGCTGCCGCGGGGTCGCGACTACGCCCGATCGGGCGTCGTCGGCGAGCTGACCCTGGCGCCGGGCGAGGCGCGCGCGCGGGTTCAGGGCCGCAAGACCGAGCCGTACGAGGTCAGGATCAGGGTTCGGCGGTTCACCGACGACGAATGGGACCGGGTGCTGGCCGCGATCTCCGCCCGGCTCGGTCACGTGGCCGCCCTGCTGGACGGCGAGCTGCCGCCGGAGGTCGCCGACGACGCGGCCGCCGCCGGGCTCGACCTACTTCCCGGCGGCGGCGAGCTCGGGCCCCGCTGCAGCTGTCCGGACGACGCCGACCCGTGCAAGCACTCGGCGGCGGCCTGTTACCTGATCAGCGATGTGCTGGACGCTGATCCCTTCGCCCTGTTCCTGCTGCGCGGCCGGACCCGGGATCAGGTGTTGGCCGGGATCCGGGCCCGCCGCCGGGGCGTCGCACCCGGTCAGGCGGCCGCGCATCCAGTTGCGACGGGTACGCACCACGGTGCCGGGGCGCGGGCGGCCGATGAGGGCGTCGACGCCAGGACGGCGTTCGGCGCACCGGAGTTCCCAGCGCCGATCCCTGCCATGCCACTGCCGCCCGGCCGACCCGGGGCACCCGCCCCGCTTCCGGTGGATCCGCCGCCTTGGCGATCCGGCCTGCGCGAGGACCTGGTGGAACTGGCCGCGGACGCGGCCAGCCGGGCCTGGGAGATGGCGGTGGGCCTGTCCTCCGACGCCGGGCTCAGCCTCGACCCGGACATCGACCTGGCTCGCCGGGCGGCCCGCGCGCTGGGCACGCCCGCGTTCGCCGCGCTCGCGGCGCGCACCGGGCTGGGCGAACGGGATCTCGCCCGCCGGGCCCTGGCCTGGCGGCAGGGTGGCCCAGCCGGGCTGGAGTCACTGGGCGCCGGATGGGATCCGGCCGCGGACGATCCGGACGCCGCGCGGCTGCTGACCGCGGCGCGGGGCGCCCTGCGCGCCAAGACCGATGCGGCGCAGCCCATTATCGAGGGCAACCGGGTTACCGCGGGCCGCATGCAGTTGCGGCTCGGCCGTGACCTGCGCTGGTATCCGTATGCGCGATCCGATGACGACTGGGAGCCGAGCGGCGCCGCTCAGGCCGATCCGGCCCGGGCCCTGGAGGACCTGTGACGTGTCGGCCGGGGCCGGGGCCGGGACTCGCCTGGCCGGGGCGGGGAGCCACGGCTCGTTCGGGCCAAGGAAATTACGGGGATGCAGAAACCCTGGCCCGGAGGCGAAATGTGGTCTCAGCCGGTGGTGACGGCTAGGGCTAGCGGGAGGACGGCGAGGGCGCCGGCGTCGCGGAGCTGCTTGGCCGCGATGGTCATGGTCCAGCCGGTCTCGATGCGGTCATCGACGAGCAGGAGCGGACCGGTGAGCTGGCTGAGTGCCTCGCGAAGGTCGTCCGGGATGGTGAGCGCGTGCCACAGTGAGCGCAGCCGCTGGGCGCTGTTGTGGCGGCGCGGGCCGGGGCCGTCGGGGCTGGCGTAGCCGAGCGGGCCGAGGTAGGGCAGCCTGCCGACCTGCGCGACCCGCTGGCCGAGGCTCGTAATCAGGACGGGCCTGGTGCGCGACGGCATGGTGACCACGCCGGCCGGGCGCTGGCTCCAGTCCCAGGCGGTCAGGACTTTGACCACGGCGTCGGTGAGCTGGTCGGTGACCGCCCCGTCGGGAGCCTCGTCGGCGAGCAGCGCCCGCAGCGTGGTTCCCCAGCCGACGTCGGTGAGGCGGCCGAGCGCGCGGCCCGGCTCGGCCGTACGGTCTGCGGGGATTTTGCCCGAGGCGCCGGAGATTCCCAGGTCCTTCATCCCCGGTGGCCACATCCGCCGCGGCTCGACCCCGACGCCGGGGCGGAGCAGCCGCTGCCGGGCTGCGTCCGCGCCGGCCTGCGGGACTTGAAGGTCCGGCGCCCGGCCGGTGCAGTTGTCGCAGCGGCCGCAGCGAGCCGCCTGCGGGTCGTCGAGCTCGCGGCGCAGGTACTCCAGCCGGCAGGCATCGGTGGCCTGGTAGGCCAGCATGGACTGCTGTTCGCGGAGCCGCTCCTGAGCAACGCGCTGGTACCGCTCTTGGTCGTAGGTCCACGGCAGACCGGTGGCCTCCCAGCCGCCGCCGGTGCGGCGTACCGCGCCGTCGACATCGAGCACCTTGAGCATGGACTCCAGCCGGCCCCGGGACAGGTCGACGCGGGTCTCAAGCGCGGCGGTGGACAGCGGCCGGCCCGCTTCGGCGAGCGCGGTGAGCGCCGCCAGGACCTGATGCTCGGGCGGGAACGCGAGCGAGGCGAAGTACGCCCAGATGTCCCGGTCCTCGCGGCCGGGCAGCATGACCACTTCTGCCTTGGCTACCGCCCGCCCCGCCCGGCCGATCTGCTGGTAGTACGCGACCGGGGACTGCGGGGCACCGAGGTGCACCACGAACCCCAGGTCGGGCTTATCGAAACCCATACCAAGCGCGCTGGTCGCCACCAGCGCCCTGACCCGGTTGGCCAGCAGGTCGTCCTCGGCCTGCAGCCGCTGCGCCGCCTCGTCGCGGCCGCTGTACGCGGCGACGTCGATGCCCTGATCGCGCAGGAACGCCGCCGTCTCGTAGGCCGCGGCGACCGTCAGCGTGTAGATGATCCCGGATCCCGGAAGGCTGCCGTCGGCGAGCCGGGTCGCCAGCCAGGCGAGCCGCTGGTGGGCGGTCGGCAGGCTCACCACCGCGAGGTGCAGCGACTCCCGGTCCAGCGGGCCGCGCAGCACGAGGACGTCGTCTGGGTCTTGGCCCGCGCCGAGTTGCTCGGCGACGTCGCGGGTGACCCGGGCGTTCGCGGTCGCGGTGGTCGCCAGCACCGGGATCCCCGGCGGAAGACCCTGCAGCAGCGTGCGGATCCGCCGGTAGTCGGGACGGAAGTCGTGGCCCCAGTCGGAGATGCAGTGTGCCTCGTCTATCACGATCAGGCCCGCCGCGGCGGTGAGCTTCGGCAGCACCTGGTCGCGGAAGCCAGGACTGTTCAGGCGTTCGGGGCTGACCAGCAGCACATCCGCCTGGCCGTCCGCGACCTCCGCGTAGACGTGGTCCCATTCCTCGGTATTGGCGGAGTTGATCGTGCGCGCGTGGATCCCGGCCCGGCCCGCCGCCTCGACCTGGTTGCGCATCAGCGCGAGCAGCGGTGACACGATCACCGTCGGCCCGGCCCCGCGCGCCCGCAGCAGCGCGGTCGCGACGAAGTACACCGCCGACTTCCCCCACCCGGTCCGCTGCACCACCAGCGCCCGACGTCGGCCGGCGACCAGGGCGCTGATCGCCGTCCACTGGTCCTCGCGCAGCCTTGCGCCCTCGCCGGCCAGCGCACGCAAGTGCCGTTCAGCCTCCTCGCGCAGCCCCTGGTCGTCCTGCTCAGGTCCCGGTCGGTCTGTGTCGGCCACGCCTTCATTGCTACCAGGTGGTTACGACATCCGTTGACGGCGAGAGGCGGGACGGACCGTCAGGGAGAGGCCCGGACGGCAAGACCATCCACAGCCACCGCCCGCGCCCGGCCTGATCCGCATGGCGCCTGGTCCGCGACCGCAGCCCGGATGGCATCATGGGCAGGATGACCGAACGCGACCCTGGTGCCCCGATCGGCTCCTTCGTCGCTCTGGGCGACAGCTTCACCGAAGGACAGAACGATCCCTACCCCACCGGCGGGTACCGGGGCTGGGCCGACCGCGTGGCCACCGTCCTGGCCGCGCGAGCCCCTGGGTTCGGGTATGCGAACCTGGCCATCTCGGGCAAGGTGCTCGGTCAGGTCATCGCCGAGCAGGTGCCGCGCGCCGCCGACCTGGCCCCGGACCTGGTGAGCCTGGCGGCCGGCGGCAATGACATCCTGCGCGGGGCCGACGTGGACGCGCTCGCGGCCCGGTTCGAGCAGGCCGTGCTCACCTTGCAGGCGGCCGGGCTGCCAGGTGCTCATCTTCACCGGCTTCGACCCGCGTATGTTCCCGGTGATCCGGCTGCTGCGGGGCCGGATCGCCACGTACGACATGCACCTGCGTGCGATCGCCGACCACCATGGCTGCGAGCTGGTGGACCTGTGGTCGATGCGGGCCCTGCAGGACCCGCGAGCCTGGAGCCCGGACCGGCTGCACCTCAGTTCGGAGGGGCATCGCCGCGTCGCCCAGCGCACCTGCGAGGTGCTCACCGGAGACGGAGCCGCCGGAGACGGAGCCGCCGGAGACGGAGCCGCCGGAGACGGAGCCGCCGGGGACGGGCTGGCGCCGCGGCTGGCGTCATCGCGGAGCTACCCGGCGGGCCGCGCCGTCTGGCTGGCCGCGCGCCGCCAGGACGCCCGCTGGGCCAGGCAGTACGCGATGCCGTGGGTGCGCAGGAGGCTGGCCCGCGCCGAAAGTGACAGCCTGGATCCCAAGCGGCCCGACCTGCTTCCCGTGGACCCGGGCGGCCTCAGCCGGTGAGGTCGGCCAGGATCTCCGTGAGCCGGTCCAGGGACGCGGCGATCCAGGGCAGCGCGCACGGGTCGGCCGAGGCCAGCGCGGCCTCGCGCTGCTCGTCGCTCTCGCCGTAGAGCATCCCGGTCGCCACCCGCAGCCGCAGCCGCCAGCTCTCGTCGCCGAACACGCTGCCCGGCAGCACGCCCAGGCCGTACCGCCGCAGCAGCAGGCCCGCCAGGCCCTCGTCGCTGGTAACACCGTGCCGCTGCTGTAGCACGTCCGCCTGCGGGGTGAAGTCGGGGTAGACATAGAACGCGGCCTGCGGCGTCGGCACGAACGCGCCGGCCGCGGCGAATCGCTGCGCGACCGCCCGGGCCACCCGGGCGTGCAGGCGGCAGCTGAGCGCGATCCGCTCCGCCAGCGGGGCCGGCTCGCTGAAGGCGAGCGCGGCGGCCTCCTGCACCGGGCCGGCCGGCGCCGACCAGATCTCGCTGCCGATCCCGAGCACCCGGGCGCCCAGCTCACGGCCGAGCCGGCTGTCGGGCAGCCTGGCTACACCGAGGCGCCATCCGCCGAGGGCCAGATTCTTGCTCACGCCGCTGGTCACCACGGTCCGTTCGGCACTATAAGAGGCCGGACTGGCGCGGTCGGTCATCTGGTCGTGGACCAGATCCGAGTAGATCTCGTCGGAGATGATGATCAGGTCGTGCCGTTCGGCGACCGCGCACAGCGCGCGGACGGCCGCGGCGGGGGCTTGGGTCCCGGTCGGGTTGTCTGGCAGCGTGACGACGACCGAACGAATCGGGCGGCCTGCGGCGCGGGCCACTGCGACGGCCCTGGCCAGCTTGGCCGCGTGGGGTACGCCGCCCGAGCCGGGCACGAAATGCGCGGTGCGGCCGGCCAGGCTGGCCTGCGCGCTGTAGCTGACCCAGCTCGGCCGGGTCACCGCGACGTCGCCGCCGATCGCCGCCATGAGGGCGAACAGCAGTGCCTTGCTCCCCGGCCCGGCGATCACGGCCTCAGGCCCGGTGGGCAGCCCGCGCCGGGTCCAGTATCCCGCCGCGGATTCCCGGAGCCGGGCGCGGCCCGCTACCGGGCCGTAAGACGTGCAGCCCGCGGCGTCGGCCAGGGCCGCACGCAGCAGCGGGTGCACGGGCAGCCCCGCCTCGCCGAACGCCATCGGCAGCACGGGCTCGCCGCGACGGCGCCGCGCCTCCATCGTCTCGTTGGCCGCGAGCGTGGCCGAGACGGGCAGGGGATCGGCGAGGGGAGTTTCGGGGTGCGGGGGCGGGACGGGACGCAACGGCGTCACGAGGGCCACGGGAGTTCGACTCCTAGCTGCGGGGATCGGCGGATCGATCGGATATGAACGCAAGAAGGGAACTCCGCGCCGAATCCCGCTTCCCGTGCTGTACGTGGCGTACCTGCTCAAGTCTCGGTGGCCTGCACCATAAGCGCAAGCGCTGATCTCTATCGCAGAGACTAAGCTTCTCTTATGCTCGATCTGCACCGGCTGCGCCTGCTGAGCGAATTCGCCGCTCGCGGCAGCATCGCGAAGACCGCCGCGGTGCTCGGCTATACGCCGTCGGCGGTGTCCCAGCAGCTGGCCACGCTCGAGCGGGAGGCGGGCACCGCGCTGCTGGACCGGACCGCGCGGCGGGCCGAGCTGACCGACGCCGGGCGGCGCCTGGCGGCCCACGCCGAGCGGATCCTGGCCATGGTCGAGGAGGCCGAGACCGACCTGTCCGCGCGGGCCGCCGAGCCGGCCGGCCGGGTGGCGGCGACCGCGTTCCCGACCGCGGCGGTCGCCTTCGCCCCCGCGCTGGCCCGCAGCCTGCGTGCCCATCCAAAGCTGACCCTGGTGCTGCGCCAGACCCTGGCCGAGGAAGGGCTGCGCCAGGTGCGCTCGGGGGAGGTGGACGTGGCGATCGTGGACGACTGGACCGGCCGGCTGGCCGACGAGATCGAGACGGGCGGATCGATACTGTCCTGCTACCAGCTGATCCGCGACCCGCTGGTGCTGGCGCTGCCGCGCTCGCACCCGGCGGCCGATCCCAGCCAGCCGGTCGACCTGCGGGCCTTGCGGCACGAGCCCTGGCTGGCCGCGCCGGTCGGCGAGCCGTCCCGCCATGCGGTGGACCGGCTCCTGGCCGCGGCCGGGGTGGCCCCGCCGGTACTGTCGGAATTCGAGAGCATGATCACGATCGTGAGCCTGGTGGCGCGGGGTATCGGCATCGCCATCCTGCCCCGGCTGGCCGTCGCCGCGGGCGAGCGCCGGGTGGTGGTGCGGGACCTGCCGCACGGCCTGGACCTGGCCCGGGACGTGCACGCCGTGGCCCGCACGGCCAGCGTGCGCAGGCCCTCGGTGGCGGTCATCCTCACCGCGCTGCGCGCCGCGGGCAAGGCCCTGTCCGCCTAGGCCCGCTGCTCCAGCCCCGCCCGCCCCGGCCGGGTCCCTATGCTGGCCGGGTGGACCTCGATCTCGGCCTGGACGGGGCGGCGCTGACCGCGCGGCTCGTGGACGTTCCCTCGGTCAGCGGCGGGGAGGGGCCGCTGGCTGACGCCATCGAGCGCGCGCTGCGGCGGCTCGCGCATCTGGCCGTCAGCCGGGACGGTGACACGATCGTGGCCCGGACCGAGCTCGGGCGGCCGGAACGGGTGATCCTGGCCGGGCATATCGACACGGTCCCCATCGCCGGCAACCTTCCCGCCCGCGCCGAGGGATCCCGGCTGTATGGCTGCGGCACGTCCGACATGAAGTCAGGGGTCGCGGTCCAGCTCCGGCTGGCCGCGCACGTCCCCGCGCCGAGCCGGGACGTCACCTACGTCTTCTACGAGTCCGAGGAGGTCGAGGCCGAGCGCAACGGGCTGCTGCGGCTGAGCCGCACCCGCCCGGACCTGCTGGCCGGCGACTTCGCGGTCCTGATGGAGCCGAGCGAGGGCCAGATCGAGGGCGGGTGCCAGGGCACCCTCCGGGCCGAAGTGACCGCCACCGGGAGAAGAGCGCACACCGCGCGCGCCTGGATGGGCCGTAACGCCATCCACGAGGCCGCTGACATCCTGGCCGTGCTCCGCGGCTACACGCCGCGGGAGCCCGAGGTCGACGGGCTGCGCTACCACGAGGGCCTGAACGCCGTCGCCATCCGCGGCGGCGTCGCCGGGAACGTCGTCCCCGACGAATGCGTGGTGACGGTCAACTACCGGTTCGCCCCGGATCGCGACGGGCCGCAGGCGGCGGAATTCGTCCGGTCGCTGTTCTCAGCCTGGCCGGTCACGGTCGTCGACGTCGCCGAGAGCGCACGGCCGGGGCTGGGGCACCCGGCCGCGGCCGCCTTCGTGGCCGCGGCGGGCGCAGGCCTGGGGCCCCCGCGCGCCAAGCTCGGCTGGACCGACGTGGCCCGGTTCGCTGCGCTCGGCGTCCCGGCGGTCAATTACGGCCCGGGCCTGCCCGAGCTGGCGCACACCGCGGGGGAGTACGTCGAGACCGCAGCGATCGCCGAGTGCGAGGCCCGGCTGCGCTCCTGGCTGGGCGCCTTACCGCGCCGCCGCGGCCAGGCCGCCGCGCTCAGGCGGCCGGGGCCAGGCGGCCGCTAACCTGGCCGGCCCGGCGCCGAGCGTGATCGACGTCGTGTGCCGGGAGCCGTTGGTCGCCCGCCAGCCGACCGACACCGTGGCACCCGGGTGGTATCTGGCCGTGATGGCGGTCAGCGAGCCTGCCGTGGTGACAGGCTGGCCGTTGACGGATGTGATCACGTCGCCGGCCTGCAGGCCCTTCGACTGCGCCGCGCTGCCGCACAAGACGCCCATGATGAGCGCGCCCGTGCCGGCGGGCGCGATCTTGGCCGGCACGCCCGGCTCCTGGCCGACGGCCACGCACGTTGCCCCCGCGTGGCGCACCCCGGGCTGCCGCGAACCCGCGGCCTGCTGCCGCGGGTTGGTGCTGTTGCTCTGCGCCACGTCCACGCCGAGGAAGCCTGGCAGTCCGATGGACACCGTGGGACTGGCCTGCCCGGCGGCAATCTGCCGGGCGATGATCAGGGCGGTGTCGATCGGGATGGCGAAGCCCATCGTGCCGCCCGGCTGCCCGCCCGAGCCGGTGTTCGCGGCGGTGACCATCCCGATCACCTGGCCCGCGCTGTCCGCCAGCGCACCGCCCGAGTCGCCCTGCTGTATCTCGGCGTTGATCTGCAGCATGTGGTTCAGGTCTTCGGTGGTGCCCGACCCCTCGTCCCTGGCCCGGATGGAGCGGTCCAGCGCGCTGATGTCGCCCGCGGCGGGCGTCACGACTCCCCGCCCCTGGGCGTCGCCGAGGGCCAGTACCTGGGTACCGACGCTGAGCTGTGATGAGTCGCCGAAGCTGACCGTGGCCAAGCCCGACACGCCGGTGAGCTGCAGCAGCGCGACGTCGGCTTGGCGGTCGTAGCCGATGACGCGGGCCGGGTAGGTCTTGCCGGTGTCGGCGGCCAGTGTTGCCCTGACCTGGGTCGCCCCGTCGATCACGTGATTGTTGGTCAGCACGAGGCCCGAACTGGAGATGATCATCCCGGTGCCTTCGGCTGTCTCCCTCTGGTACTTGAGCGCGGCGGTGATGTCCACCAGGCCCGGCTCGACCTTCTGCTTGACCGCCGCCTGATCGAGCGCCGCCCCGTTTCCCCCCGCCCCGGCTCCCACCGTGCCGTGCGGCGACGGGACGTCGCGGGCGGAGACGCCGGCCGGCGACCTGGTGCCGTGACCTGTGAAGGCCGCCGTCAGACCGGCGCCGGCGCCGGCCGCGAGCACGGCCACAGCCAGGTAGAGGGCGGTGTGCCCGCGACGGCGGGATCCGCGCGGCCCGGGCCCGGCGCCGTATCGCGGGTCGAAGTCGGCGTCACGCTGCGGCCACGAGCTGCCGCCCTCCCGGGGGTCAATGTGCGGTCGCGGCCATCCGTCACCGCTATCACTCTCGTTCTCGCGCATCTCCCTCGCCCTCGACCAGACCAGGGTACGTCCCGGGAGGTTCTGCGGGTCGGCTTGCTACAAGATGATAATTTCATCCCGATTCGACCGATTCTCCGCGCGGCGCGCGGAGATTCACAGAGGCCGTGGTAATCTGCGGCCAAGACGCGATATGACGTGATTATCGCCCGGGGTGCTCGAGGGGCAGGGATTCGGATGTCCGCACCGACCCACAGTGATCAAGACCTTTCCCGCCGCGAGGAGATGTCGGTCTCCGGCGCGGCCATGTCCAGCGCGCCGTGGGGCGCCGCCACGGTGACCGGCGGCGTGGTCGCGGCCGGCGACTTCGCACTGCATGTCCTCGGCTCCGGCCTGTCCGGCTTCGGTCTCAGCGGTCTCAGCGGGTCGCTGGCCCTGGGCGCGGTGGCGTTCTTCGTCGTAGCCGCGGCCGGCGCCCTATGGCGGGCTCGGCCGAGCCGTGCGATCCGCTGGGCCAGGAGCAACCCGTGGCGCTTCGCCGTCATGCCCGCGATCGCGTGCGCCGCCATCGTGCTCGTGCTCTCCGTGGTCACCGGCGGCGGCGTCATTGACGGAGTACTGAGCGGCCTGTGGCACGGGGGCGCGGTCTACGGACTGACCGGGGTGGCCGGCGTAGCCGCCAAGTCGCGGAAGACCGCCTCCTGAGCTACCCAGCGGGGGCGTGCGCTCCGGTGGCGAGCGCCATGCCCCGGTTGATCTCGGCCTGCGTTACCGCGCCGAACACGCGGTCCACGATGCGGTGCTGGGCATTGAGGAAAAAGGTCTGCGGCAGCCCGGCGACGCCGTAGGCGGACGCCGCGATGACCTCCGGATCGAACCCCACCGGATAGCCGACGCCCTCGGCGCGGGTGAAGGCCAGCGCGCTGCCCTGCGCGTCGTTCTCGTCCAGCCCCACCAGCGCTACCTTGCCGTGCTCGGCCTGGTAGAACTTGGCCAGCAGCGGGGTCTCCTGCTTGCAGGGCACGCACCAGGACGCGAAGAAGTTCACGATGAGCGGCTGGCCGGCGTAGTCGCTCAGCGCCAGGTGCTGCCCGGAATGCCCGAGGGCGGCGACGCTGAAGGCCGGCGCAGGCGGGTCGGCGGCCGCTTTGGCCGGCCCGGCGGCCGCCCCGGCCGGCCCAGCCGATCCCGAACCGGCCACGGTGATGGCGACCAGTGATCCCACCACGCACAGCGCCACCAGACCGGCGGCGATCTTGTGCCGGGCTGCCGTCCGCCACACCTCGCGCGCCGCGCCCGCCCACGTCTGCTGTCCCATATAAGTCAATGATTCTACGAGCCGGTCAGTGGTCCACGAGCTGGTAGCCCTCACCGCGTACCGTCTTGATCAGGTCGAAGCCGAGCTTCGACCTTAGCCTGCGCACGCACACGTCCACCACGTTGGAGCCCGGGTCAAAATCGTATCCCCAGACGCTCGCCAGCAGCCGCCCCTTCGGGACCGACCGGCCGACGTGCTCCGCTAGTTCCCGCAGCAGCAGGAACTCGAGCCTGGTCAGCGGCACCGCGCCGTCCCCGGCGTCGGCGACCAGGTGCCCAACGTCCAGGGTGAGGCCGCCGGCCCGGACGATCTCGGCCGCGCGGTCGTGCCCGTTCTCCGCCACGCCGCGCGGCCTGACCCTGAGCCTGACCCGGGCGAGCAGCTCGGCCAGCGAGAACGGCTTGGTCAGGTAGTCCTGCGCGCCGTGCTCCAGGCACGCCACCTTCGAGGCCACGTCGGCCAGGCATGACAGGACGACCACCGCCTGGTCCGGGCGCGCGGCCAGCAGCCGCTCGAGGACCTCTTGCCCCGTCATCTCGGGCATGACCAGGTCCAGGATGATCAGGTCGTAGTGGCCGCCCAGGGCGCGACGCAAGGCCTCCGGCCCGGTCGCCGCGAAGTCGGGCACGTAGCCCGCTGCGTCCAGGGCGCGCCCGATGAAGGCGCGGATGCCCGGCTCGTCGTCGGCCACGAGAATCCGAGCCCGAACCGCGTCCGCTGGGTGGTGTGTAACGGTGGCCTGAGCTTCCTGCGAAGTCATCGCTTCTTTGCCGCCTGTGAACGTCTGCCGTTCCCCACCCGCCGCCAGGCCCGCTGGACATCCAGCTCACGGTAAGCCTGAGGCCTGTTCCCAAATATCCTTTCGTGACCCGCTGCCGATGTTTCTCCTCCGGTCCGCCGCAGGTCAAGTACCGCCTGAGGCAATGCCCCATCTGTTACCCGTCTGTGTCACAAACGGTTGCAGGCAGTGCCCTTTGGGTCAGCAGTTCCCTTGGGGCCAGCAGTGCCCTCGGCCAGCGGCCCCGCGTGGCTCAGCTGGGCAAGGACGGCGGGGCCACCCCTGCGGACAGGGACTTGCTGGCCGTGTTGATCATCCCGTCGATGACGGCGCGTTCGGCGTCGAGCGCGCGCTGATCGCGGGTCAGCGCCGCGGTGGCGGCCCGGACCGCGGCCGGCGTGCCGGCCGTCAGCAGCGTCGCCACGTCGGCCTGCACCCGCTGGGCGTCCGGGAACCCCCAGGTCACGAGGTCGTTCACGGTCTGTTCCATGTGAAAGGAGGCCAACGACTCGGGCGGCTGGTACTGAACGAGATCGTCCATGGGCATGCTGTTAGCCGGGGAGCAATTCGCCGCGCCCAGCGTGGCGATGCTGACCGCGGTCTTAGTGTCGTGGCTGGCCCCGGACTGGATCTGCTGCAGCGCGGTGAGCGACTCGCTGACCCCGCCGGCGCACGACTCGATGCCCGTGTTCATCGTCTGAACCACCTCGCGCAGGTCAGCGGCGCGCTGCGAGGTGGACGGATGATGCGGGATCGCAGCGAGCGTCAGCCCGGCGACCAGCACCAGGGCGCCCGCGAGCATCCACCGGGGGGTGCGCAGCACCGGCCAGCCCGAGCGCCGCGTCGCTATGCCGTGGGCCGCGCCCTGAGCCGCTGCACCCTGAGTCGGTGTGCCTTGGGCAGGTCTTGCCGTCATCGGTTCCTCCCGGGGCCAGGCGCGCCCTCCTGGCCGCCGTCATCATACGGCCCGGCGGCCAGGCGCGGCCAGGGTGCGGGCGCGGCCGCCGGCAAACGATTGCCGTCCCGGTCGGCCGCCGCCGCGGCGTGCCCGGGCGCGACACCATCATCCCAGGTCAGATCAGATTACCCGGAGGTAGTTGCCGTCGCCGTGACATGACAATTTGGTCATCTGGCGCTCAGGTTGTTGCCCTCGGGCCTCCGCCGACTCGATGATCGTCCCGAGCATGGACCGGTCTGCGCCGTCAGGTGTGCTGCACGGCCGGCCTTGACCTTGCGTTCGGCCGAAGCGAGGTGGTGATCTGGTGTCCGTGCCAGCCCGGGCGGCTGCGTTGATCGTGGGCTTCCTGATCGTGGCGGGACTGGGGGTATTCGTCGCCTACTACTACGTAGGCTCGGCGACGACCCAGCTGCCCACGATTCATTACGCCGCCTCCGGCGGCCAGGTCAGCGTGGCCCTCCAGGAGGATCCGCAGAACGACAGCAGCACCCGGCCGGACTGGGTGACGTACTACACCCAGGACCCGAGCAGCAAGCAGTGGGTGCACACGACGCTGTTCTCCGTCCCGGCCAACACGAAGGTCAACATGACCATCTACGGCTATGACGGCTGCACCCCGCTGCGCAACAACTACTTCAGCCAGGTGCAGGGCGTCATCGGCAACACGGTGACCGTCCAGCAGTTCGACAAGAACAACAAGCCCCTGGGCGGCGCGCAACCCGAGTCGGTCATCAACTCCTGGGCGGACTGCAACGTGGGTCACAGCTTCGCCATCCCCGACCTGGGCGTGTTCGTCCCGGTCGCCTCGCCCAACGCCGACAACTCGGTGAACAACCTGTGCGGCGCGTCGCCGTGCACTCCCAGCTCCGGCGGCGCGTACGCGGCGGAGACCTTCAGCTTCATGACCCCGGCCCAGACCGGCGCCTACCGGTGGCAGTGCCTCGTCCCATGCGGCGGCGGGTTCCTCGACGGCAACGGCGGCCCCATGCAGACTCTCGGCTGGATGACGGGCTTCATGTACGTGGTGGCGTCATGAGCGGGACCGCGGAAATCCCGGACCAGGCCCCCCCGGACCAGCCGCCCCCGGACCAGCCGCCCCCGGACCGGGCGGCCCCCGACCGGGCGGCGTCAGAGCCGCCGCACGGCTGGCGCATGTTCGCCATCTGGTTCGTCCTGGCGCTGGCCGCCGACCTGATCATCTGGTTCGTCTGGTACCCCCACATGCCGCCCGGCCGGGCGTCCGACGCGGCCAAGCACCAGCAGTTCGACATCGCGGTGCTGGCCATCAGCGCCGCGCCGGTCGTCATCGCCGTGTTCATCTACTTCATCTACGCGATGGTGGTCTGGCGGGCCAGGCCCGGCGACGACGAAGACGGGGCGCCGATCTACGGCAACACCAAGGTCCAGGCGACGTGGATCATCGGCACCACGGCGATCGTGCTCTGGCTGGCCGTCTTCGGCACGATCGAGCTGGTCGGGCCCGCCGGAGCAGGGGCGGGCGAGGGCCCGTCGCCCATCTGGACGCTGGCCGGGACGCAGAGCGCGACCTGGACGCCGGGCACGAACACCATGCTCCAGGTCCAGGTGATCGGCCAGCAGTGGGCCTGGACTTACCGCTATCCGCAGTTCGGCGGGATGGAATCCACTCAGCTCTACCTGCCGGAAGACACGCCGGTGACGTTCCATGTGACCTCGCTGGACGTCATCCACAGCTTCTGGGCCTACCAGCTCGGCGTGAAGGCCGACGCCAACCCGGGCGTGGACAACGTGGCGTACGTGACGCCGAAGCAGCTCGGCACCGTCACCGTGCGCTGCAACGAGCTGTGCGGCGTCTGGCACGGAGCCATGTTCAACTACGGCCAGGTCGTCGCCCCGGCCGCGTTCCAGGCCTGGGCCGCCGGCGTGCAGGCCAAGGAGCAGGCCGCCGGGGTGCTGGCCCTGCTGCCCCCGTACGCGCTGGTCTACGACCCCACCGTGATCCCGCAGCTCGGCAAGGGCTTGACGCAGGTGGCCGGGATCACCGGCGGCGCCGGCTACTACTACGGCCCGGGGAACCCGGTGACGCCATGACGCGCCTGCGGCCGCCCGCCGAGGCGCGCCCGAAGTCCACTACGACCTCGGCGAAGGGGTGACGCGATGGCCATCGAGACATCGCCGGAGCGAGCGGAGCCCACGGGCCACGGTCCCCAGCCCGCGGCCACGGGCGCGCGCCCGTGGTGGATGCGCCCGGGTGCGCACACCGGCGTGATCGGGGCGGTGATCGGGTACTTCCTGGGCCACTTGCTCGGCAACTTCCTCGGCGGTGACTACGACCGCAGCGCGCTGTCCGACACCAACGACGTGGCCATCGTCCTCGGCTACGCCTTTGCGGTCATCGGCTGGCTGGCCGGGCTGGGCGTGTTCAACGACCTGTTCCACCTGATGCTTGGCCGGCCGCTGCCGGAGGAAGCCAGGCTGGTGGGCCGGGAGGACCCCGGCCTGGGCAAGTACTTCAGGTACACGCTGGATCACAAGGTCGTGGGCCTGCAGTACCTGTTCGGCATGATCGGCTACTTCCTGACCGGCGGCCTGTTCGCCATGGCCATCCGGAGCGAGCTGCTGTCGCCGACCTACCATCTCATCGGCCCGAATCAGTACCTGATGGTGGTCGGCGAGCACGGCACGATGATGATGATGATGATGTCCTCGGTCATCCTCGGGCCGTTCGGCCAGTACTTCGGCCCGCTGCTGATCGGCTCGAAGCGGGTGGCGTTCCCGCGGCTGGAGGCACTCGGCTTCTGGCTCACCCCGGCCGCCTACGTCATCTTGCTGTCCGCCGTCCTGATGGGCGGGTTCCCCACCGGCTGGACCGGCTACGAGCCGCTGGCCACCCAGGCCACGCAGGGCATGGACGCCTACTTCTTCGCGTTCGGCCTGATGGGCATCTCGATGATCCTGGCCGGCTTCAACATGATCGTCACCATCATCAACTACCGGGCTCCCGGCATGCGCTGGAGCCGGCTGCCGATGTTCGTCTGGTCCATGTTCACCGTGTCGTTCCTGCAGGTGCTGGCGGTTCCGGTGCTGGTCGGCGCGTGCTACATGGGCCTGACCGACCGGACCTTCCAGACCTCGTTCTTCACCAACCAGCTCGGCGGCAGCAGCTACCTGTACGAGGACCTGTTCTGGTTCTTCGGCCATCCCGAGGTGTACATCCTGGCCCTGCCCGGCTTCGGCGTCATCTCCGAGGTGGTCTCGGTGTTCTGCCGCAAGCCGCTGTTCGGCTACAAGATCGCCGCGGCCGGCATGCTGGGCGTCGGCATCCTGTCCTTCTTCGTCTGGCAGCATCACCTGTTCGACAGCGGGATCAACCCGGACATGCGGCCGCTGTTCATGCTCACCACCGAGCTGATCTCGATCCCGACCGGGTTCATCTTCCTGGTCGGGATGGGGACGTTCTGGAAGGCCAAGATACGGTTCGGCATCCCGATGCTGTTCGCCCTGGCCTTCTACTTCAACTTCCTGATCGGCGGCATCAGCGGCGTCTTCCTGTCCGACGTGCCCGCGGACACGACCGAGCACGGCTCGTTCTTCGTCATGGCGCACTTCCACTACACGATCATGGGCGGCCTGATCTTCGCGTTCTTCTCCGGCATCTACTACTGGCTGCCGAAGATGACCGGGATCAAGCTGAACGAACGGCTCGGCAAGATCCACTTCTGGACCATGTTCATCTTCTTCAACACGACCTTCCTGCCGCTGTTCGCGCTCGGCCTCGCGGGCATGCCGCGCCGGGTGTTCGAGTACGCGCGCAACCTGGAGACGCTGAACGACTGGGTCTCGATCTCCGCGTTCCTGCTGGGCGGCTCGATCCTGATCTTCCTGATCAACTTCGTCATGTCCATGCTGTTCTGGCGGGAACGCGAGGTCGCCAACCCGTGGCGGTCCCGCAGCCTGGAATGGCAGCTGTCCACCCCGCCGCCGCCGGAGAACTTCAAGCGGGTGCCGGTCATCCTGTCCGGCCCCTATGACTACGGCGTCTCCGGAGCGCTCCCGGTGGCCGAGCTCAACCCGCCGCCGGGCGTCATCGCGGCCGCCTACGCGCCGCCGGCCACCACCGTGGAGGCATGACGATGACGGACACGACGGCCGACACGCCCTCCGAAGCCGCGGCCGCGGCCGAGGACGAGGGCTATTACCACGAGTCCGCGCTGAATGCCACGTGGACCGGCTCGCGGCTGGCCATCGGCGGGCTGATGTTCCTGTTCGGCGCGTTCCTGTTCGCCTACTTCTACCTGCGGTCCCTTAACTCCTCGGGCCGCTGGCAGGGGTCGGGCTACGTTGCCCCGTCGCTGTGGCTGGGCACCACCATCATGCTGCTGGCCGAGCTGTCGGCTGGCGTGCACTACTTCGGGCTGCAGCGAATCAAGGCCGGGCACAAGGCCACCTGGCAGGTGGACGCGCTGATCGCGATGGCGCTCGGACTGGCCGCGGTCGCGATGCAGATCTACCAGCTCACCGACCTCCCGTTCGCGCCGGGCAGCTCGGGTTACGCCACCGTCTTCACCGGCTTCTACCCGGTCTTCCTGGTCATCCAGCTGGCCGTGCTGCTCTGGCTGGAGATCCTGCTGGCCAGGTCCCGGTTCATCCCGACCCTCTCGTTCGTCGAACAACCGCCCACGTACACTGAGACCCACGCCGTGCAGCGGTTCCAGGCCTCGCTGAGCGCTTTCTCGACCGTGTGGAGCTACCTGGCCCTGATGGCCCTCCTGTTCTGGTTCCTGTTCTACGCTCTGTAGTAGCGTGTTAAGACGGCAGCGTGTTAAAACGGCAGCGTTTTAGGACGGCAAGGCGAAAGGGGACCCGGAGTGCACGGTCTGATCGCTGATTCCGCCGGTGGCGCGTGGACCTTCGGCGGGTCGATACTGACCTTCGCCTTCCCGATGATCTTGTTCATCGTGGTGGCGGGCGCGCTGTACGTCCTGTACACCAAGCCGGAGTTCGTGCCCGGGCACCGCGCCCCGGGAGTGGAGCGGCCGGTGTCCTACACGGCGGTTCCCGGGACACCAGCGGCGCAGACCCAGACGCGGGCTCCCGGCCGGGTCGCGGGGGCCCTCCCCCCCGAGCAGCAGGAGCCTGAGGCCGGCGAGTGACGACATCTACCACGGCGTTTCCCGCAGGCGGGCCGCGCACCCTCGGCCACGGGCCGGGCGGGACGCCCCCGGGCGGCCGATCGGCCGGGACCATACTGCGGGGGCTGGTCGCGCTGACCAAGCCGCGCATCATCGAGCTGCTCCTGGTCACCACGGTGCCGGCCATGCTCCTGGCCCGGCACGGCGTGCCCTCGCTGCAGCTCATCCTGGTCACGCTGGTGGGCGGGACGCTCGCCGCGGGCAGCGCCAACACGATCAACTGCTACCTCGACCGCGACATCGACGCGGTGATGAAGCGCACCTCGCGCCGTCCCCTGGTCGTCAACGGCCAGGGCACGATCAAGCCCTGGGAGGCGCTGGTCTGGGGGATCGCGCTGGGGGCCGGCGCCACGCTCCTGCTGGGCCTGATGGCCAACTGGCTGGCCGCCTCGCTGGCCGACGCGGCCATCTTGTTCTACGTCTTCGTGTACACGCTGCTGCTCAAGCGCCGCAGTCCGTCGAACATCGTGATCGGCGGCGCCGCGGGCTGCTTCCCGGTCCTGGTCGGCTGGGCCGCCGTCACCGGCACCGTGGCCCTGCCCGCCGTCGTGCTGTTCGCGGTCATTTTCCTGTGGACCCCGCCGCATTTCTGGGCGCTGGCCATGAAGTTCCGCAAGGACTACGCCGCCGCCAACGTGCCGATGCTGCCGGTGGTGGCCTCGCCTGCCGCGGTCGCGCGCAAGATCCTCTGGTACTCCTACGCGATGGTCGCGGCCACGCTGGCCCTGATCCCCTTCGCCGGCTGGATCTACGGCGTCTTCGCCGTCGCGCTGGGCGTCTGGTTCCTGGCCGAAGCGCACGGGCTGGACGCCCGGGTCCGGGCCGCCAGCGCCCCCGCAGGCCCCGGTGACACCGTAGGCCCCGGTGGCACCGTAAGCCCCGGTGGCACCGTAAGCCCCGGTGACACCGCCACCGGCGCCGACCCGGAGGCCGCCGAACGCACCGAGGCGGCCGCGGGCTCCTCGGCGGCGCCGATGCGCTTGTTCCACCTGTCCATCGCGTACCTGACCCTGCTGTTCGCCGCAGTGGCCGTCACCGCGCTGCTCCCGTGGGGCCGTTGGTAGGTCGCCCGGTCAGGGATCCCGATAGGATTGCACCGATTGCCCCGAGTTTGCCGTACCCGCACGCGAGAATCAGTGAGTCTCCTGATGCCAGGGGGGTAGCGCGCTCGGTTCGGAGGGTAGGCCGGGCATTGTAACGATTCCTTCATCTTGAGTCGGTAGACCTTCTGCGAGGAAGTCGCAGGCACGACGAGGAGGTAGGCGAGTGCAACGACCGGCGTCCCGCCGCGCCAACCGGCCGAACGCTTCGCCGCGCGAGCCGCTCACCTCGCCCCACGACTCCGAGACCGCGCCGCTCCCCTACGGGCCAAACCCGTACCAGCAGGGCCCGTACCAGCAGCAGCAGGGCTCATATGAGCCGGGCCCATATGAGCAGGGCCCGTACGAGCAAGCCCCGTACGGGCAGGCCCCGTACGAGCAGGCCCCGTACGAGCAAGCCCCGTACGAGCAAGCCCCGTACGAGCAGGCGCCGTACGAGCAAGCCCCGTACGGGCAGGGCCCCTACGAGCAGGACCCCGGCGGTCCTGGCCGCCGCGGGCCCGGCCGTGGCCGGCGCCGCGGGGCCCAGGGACCCGGCGGCCCCAAGGCCCGCAAGCACCGGGTCCGCAGGCTGTTCCGGCGGCGGAGTGTCCGCGTCATCGCGGCCCTGATCGCGGTGTTCTGCTGCTGGCTCGCGTTCTCTCTCGGCCAGGCGCTCACCTCGCCCGACGGCGGGTCGGTGTCCTCCAAGCTGGCTGAATGGGCCCGCGATCACTATCTGGGCCCGGTGGTGACGTTCGGCGAGTGGATCAGCTACTCCCCGCCCAAAGTGGGCGGCAAGCCGTCCTTCTCACTCGCGGTCCCGTCGGCCGGCTCGGCCAAGTACAAGCACACCAAGACCTTCAAGCCGATCATCCCCAGCCGGCTGAGCTCGCCGGCCGGGACGCCTGTGCCGGGCGAGGGCCAGTGGCGCGTGCTGGAAACGGTCAAGGGCGAGCCGGCCATCTTCGGCACCTTCCTGCGGCCATCGGCGGTATACACGTCGTATGTGGCGGGGATCGTGTCGATGGACCAGCGGCTGGTCACCTTCCAGCTGCACCCCGGCGCTGAAGACCCGGGCCCCGGCAACTGGAAATCCCCGACCTCGATCCCGCCGAAAAGCCGCACCGGCCTGCTGGCCACGTTCAACGGCGGGTTCAAGCTGGACTCCGCGGGCGGCGGTTTCTATCTCAACGGCCTCACCAAGGGAACCCTGGTCAACGGGGCCGCGTCGGTCGTCTACTACCGCAACGGCACGATCAAGATCGGCACCTGGGGCCATGAGGTGCGGATGACCTCGCAGGTGGTCGGCGTCCGCCAGAACCTCAAGCTGATCGTCGACCACGGCCAAGTGCCCGCCGCGGTCAACCAGGACGTGCTCGGCAGCTGGGGCGCGACCCTCGGCGGGAGTTACTACGTCTGGCGCTCGGGCCTGGGCGTCACCGCCGACGGCCGGGTCATCTTCGTGTACGGCCCGGCGCTGAACGTCCAGGAGCTGGCCAGCCTGCTGCAGCGGGCGGGCGCGGTCGAGGCCCTGCAGCTGGACATCAACCCGTACTGGATGTCGTACGAGTACTACCAGGCCGCCGGCCACCCGTCCGACCCGAAGCCGGTGAACCTGCTGCCCACCCAGCAGCAGACCGCGTACCGGTACTACTCGGTCTACAGCCGCGACTTCACCTCGGTCTACTCCCGGTGACCGCCGAGTCGAGCGCCACCGCCGAGACGGCCCAGCCGGCCGGCGGGGAAGCGGCGCGCCCCGCCCGCAAGCCGCGCTGGCCCGTCGCGGTGCTGCGCACGGCCCGGCCCCGGCAGTGGCCGAAGAACCTGCTCGTCTTCGCCGCGCCGCTGGCCGGCGCCACCTGGGCCGGCCGCACGGGGCCTTCTACGCCCTGGTCGCGGCGGTCGCATTCTGCTTCGCCTCGGTCGGGGTCTACTTCATCAACGATGTCGCCGACGCCGAGCGCGACCGCCGTCATCCGCGCAAGCGGAACCGCCCGGTGGCCGCCGGTGACCTGCCGCCGTCGCACGCGCTGGTCATCGGCGTGGCCTGCGCCGCGGCCGGCCTGGCCGCGGGCCTGGCCGTCTCGGTCCCGCTGCTGACCGTGGTCATCGCCGCCTACCTGGGCTTCTCGTTCCTCTACAGCTACGTGCTCAAGCACATCCCGGTGGTCGAGGTCATCTTCGTGGCGTCCGGCTTCCTGCTCCGCGTCCTCGGCGGCGCGGTGGCCACCCACGTGCCCCCGTCGGGCTGGTTCCTGGCCGTGTGCAGCCTGGGGGCGTTCGGGGTGGCCATCGCCAAGCGCTACACCGAGCTGGCCGGCCTCGGCCCGGCGGCGCTCGGCCACCGGCCGGTGCTGCGCTGGTACCGTCCGTGGGCGCTGCTGATCGGCCAGTGGGTGGTCGGCGCGGCCATGATCGGGGCCTACGTGGCCTGGGCCGCCGGGGAGCACACGGCCGCGAGGCCCTGGCACCTGGCCAGCGCCATCCCGCTGGCCGCGGCCCTGATCCAGTTCGCCATCCTGACCGCCCGCCACACCGCCGCGCCGGTCGAGGACCTGATCACCCGCAACGGCCTGATGCTGGCTTGCGAGCTGAGCTGGCTGGCGCTGTTCGTGACCGGCAGCCTGCAGGCATAACCGACCCGGAGGGTGCCAAATGACTTTTTACCCGAACGATCCCGGCTATCAGCCCCGGGTTCTCCTGCTGGGCGGCACGAGCGAGATCGGCCTGGCCATCGTGGCCGCGCTCCGGCTGCCCGCCGCCGCCGAGGTCATCCTGGCCGGCCGCGACGAGCAGCGGCTGGCCGCCGCGGTCAAGGAGCTGCAGGCCCAGGAGCTGCAGGCCGAGGATTTGCAGGCCACGGTGCGGACCGTTCCTTACGACGCGGTGGAGACCGGAAGCCACCAGGCGTTCGTGGACGGCATATTCGCCGAGGGCCACGTGGACCTGGTCATCTCGGCCGCGGGCGTGCTGATCCCGCAGGAGGACGTCGAGCGTGATGTCCGGCAGGCCGCGACGATGATCGAGACCGATTTCACCGGGCACGTCAGCACCCTGCTGGCCGTCGCGGGCCGGATGCGCGGCCAGCGCCGCGGTACCATCGTCGTGCTGTCGTCGGTCGCGGCCGTCCGGCCGCGCAAGGCCAACCCGGTGTACGGCGCGGCCAAGGCCGGCCTGGACGCCTTCGCCCGCGGCCTGGCCGACCGGCTGCACGGCACCGGGGTCCGCGTGCTCCTGGTGCGGCCCGGCTTCGTCACCGGCCGGATGACCGAAGGCATGCCGGCCGCCCCGCTGGCCACCACCCCGCAGGCCGTCGGCCAGGCCACCGCTGCGGCCCTCAGCCGCGAGGGCGGCCGGGACCGCACTGCCGTCGTCTGGGTCCCGCCCTCGCTGGCCGGCCTGGCCTTCGCGCTGCGCCTGGTCCCGAGACCGATCTGGCGCCGCATCTCCCGCTGACCGTGACCGGCCCGCGCGGATCCCTCGACCGCAACGACGTGGTTGCCACAACGACGCACACCCAGCGACATGGTTGCCACAACGACGTGGTTGCCGTAACGACGCGGCTGGCCGCAGCTCACCGGTACATTCGGATGCTGTGAGGGTGCTGGTCGCGGAAGACGACGAAGGGCTGGGGCAGGTCCTGGCCCGCGGGCTGCGGGAACAGGGCTACGTGGTGGACCTGGTCCCTGACGGCGAGACCGCGGCGGCCTACCTGCGGTTCTATCAGTACGAGGTCGCCGTGCTGGACTGGCGGATGCCCCGGCTGTCCGGCCTGGACCTGGTGGCTCGGCTGCGCCGGGCCGGCACGGCCACGCCGGTGCTGATGCTGACCGCGCGGGACACCCCGGCGGACCGGATCGCCGGCCTGGACGCGGGCGCCGATGACTACCTGGTCAAGCCGTTCGACTTCGGCGAGCTGCTGGCCCGGCTGCGGGCCCTGCAGCGCAGGCCCCCGGTCAGCCACTCGCCCCGGCTGGTGATCGGGGAGGTGGAGCTCGACCCCGCGGCCCGTGAGGTCACGGTGAGCGGGCAGCGCCCGGCTCTCACCGGCATCGAGCTCGGCATCCTGGAGATCCTCATGCGCCGGTCACCCGGCGTGGCCGACCGCCGCTCGATCGCCCAGCACGTGTGGGACAACGAGGCCGATGCGTTCGGCTCGAACACCATCGACGTGCATCTGGCCCGGCTGCGGTCCAAGCTCGCGGGCGCCGGCGTGCGGATCGAGACCGTCCGCGGCGTCGGCTACCGGATCATCCCCTCGTGAAGCTCAACCCGGCCGCCAAGGTCGCCGCCGGCGCGACGGCCGTCATCGCCGTCGTCTACGTCCTCGGCGTGATCGTGCTCAACTTGCTGGTTTCCAGCCACCTGACCGGGCAGAACGATCAGCGCCTGGCCGAGCGCCTGGCGGCGGTCGCGCACGATCCGGCCGAGCTCAGCCAGCGGGCGGACCCGGACGGGGCCCGACCGGCGGCCACGGGCGCCAATGCGGACGACGACGCGGACGACGACGCGACGCCGGTCTTCGTGTGGGCCGCGAACACGGCCGGGACGGTCACCGCGCGCAGCCTGGGCGCGCCCGTGCTGCCGGCCGGCCTGCTCACCGCGCATCCCCCGCGCGACGGGCTCGCCTTCACCGCCCGGGTGGGCTCGGCGGCCGCGTTCCGGCTGAAGACCGCGCGCCAGGGGACCGGCTGGCTGATCGCGGGCCAGAGCCTGACCGGCGACGCGCACACCGAGCGGCTGCTGCTGTACGCCGAGCTCATCGCCGGGCCGTTCGTCCTGCTCGCGATGTTCTTCGGCTCGCTCGTGGTGGGCCTGCGGGCGCTGGCGCCGGTGGAGCAGTCACGCCGCCGCCAGCTGGAGTTCACCGCCGATGCCTCGCATGAGCTGCGCACGCCGCTCAGCGTGATCCGGGCCGAAGCCGACGTGGCCCTGTCCAGCCCGCGGGAGGCGGCCGAGTACCGTGACGCGCTGACCCGCATCCAGGGCGAAAGCCGGCGGCTGCGCCAGCTGGTCGACGACATGCTGTGGCTGGCCAGGTTCGACTCCCGGCCGCCGCCTCCCGGGGATGAGCCGGTCGACCTGGCCACGCTGGCCCAGGCGTGCGCCGACCGGTTCCGCGCCGTCGGCCCCACGGTCACCGCGGACCTCGGCACCGGGCCCGCGCTGATCAGCGCGCCGCCGGAGTGGATCGACCGGCTGGCCGGCGTGCTGATGGACAACGCCTGCCGCTACGCGGGCCCCGGCGGGCAGGTCAGGATCGGCGTCCAGGCGCAGGGCAGCCGGGTCAGCCTCACCGTGGAGGACAGCGGGCCCGGGATCCCCGCCGAGGAACGGGCGCGGCTGTTCGACCGGTTCCACCGCACCGCCGACCACGGCCCGGGCACCGGCCTGGGGCTGGCCATCGGCGATTCGATCGTGCGCTCGACCGGCGGGAAGTGGCAGGTCGCTGACTCCCCGCTGGGCGGGGCGCTGATGAGCGTGTCCTGGCGGCACTCTCAGCCGCACCGCCCGCCGGCCCCGCGCTTCACCGCCAGCGGCGTCGCGCCCGCCCGCCTGAGCTGCCCCGCTTAGGCTAGCCCTGCCTGACGGCCCAAATGCCGGGTGAAGAAACGCACCGAGCTGTCCAGCTCGAACACCGGGACGTCATGGTGCCGGCCGGGGTTGGCGTGCAGGGTCTTCTCCGCCGAGCCGAACGCGCCGAACAGGGCCAGGCCTTCTTCGCGCGGTATCAGCTCATCGTCCCACTGCAGCAGGAACTCGACCGGGATGCGGATCCGGGCCGCCGCCTCGGCCAGGGCATCGCGGTAACCGCGGCCCGCCAGCCCGAACACGGCGGCGCGGATCCGCGGCTCGGCCGCGGCCAGCGGCACGCCGACCATGGTGCCCAGCGACACCCCCCAGTACACGACCGGCCCGCCCGCCCCGGCCTGCTCCAGCCCGGCCAGCGCGTCCAGGACGGCCTGCCACTCGGGCACGACCCGGTCCGCCAGCTCGGCGAAGTGGCGGGCGACCTCCGCGGCGACCGGCTCGCCTGCCGCCCGGCGTGCCCTCAGCGTGTCCCAGAACCGCTCTTCGTCCTCAGTTCTCGGCCGGTCGCCGGACCCGGGCATGTCGATGGCCGCCGCCGCGAAACCGCAGCTGGTCACGAACTGGTGAGCGCGGGCCACCGTGCCCGGCCCCCGCTTGTGCTGGCCGCCGCCGTGGCCCAGCAGGACCAGCGGCCGGGGTCCGGTCGCCCCGGCGGGCGACCACAGCACGCCGGGAATGTCGTCGAGGATGAAATCCTGCTCGCAGACCCCGTCCGCGGTCGTCATGGACGTCAAGCGCATGGCTTCGCTGCCTTCCGGGTGGCTGATCCCACCGTATCCAGGCACGGCAGCCGGACGGTAGCGCGCAGGCCCGGGCCGGCGTCCCCCAGCGTGACCGAGCCGCCGTGCGCCTCGGCGGTGGCCCGCACGATGGCCAGCCCCAGGCCAGCCCCGTCCCCGCCTTCCCGGCTCCGCGCGTCGTCCAGCCTCGAGAACCGGCCGAAGGCCCGTTCGCGGTCCGCGGCGGGGATGCCGGCGCCGTCGTCGGTCACCTCCAGCCTGGCCGCTCCGCCGCACGCCCGCACCGACACGCTGACCTGGGTGGCCGCGTGCCGGACGGCGTTGTCGAGCAGGTTCACCGCCAGCCGGCTCAGCGCGTCCGGATCGCCGCTGACCATGACCGGGGCTGGTGCGTCGGCCGCCACGGGCACCCGGGCCGCGGTGTAGCGGGCCGCCACCGACGTGCACACCTCGGCCAGGTCGACCGGGCTGCGGCGGATGCGCTGCTCGTCCAGCCGGGCCAGCAGCAGCAGGTCCTCGGCCAGCCGGGCCAGCCGCAGCGTGTCGGCGTGCACGTCGCGCGCCGTCTCCGCCCAGTCCAGGCCGTCCGGGTGATCGATGGCCACCTCCAGCTGGGCGCGGATGCTGGCGATCGGGCTGCGCAGCTCGTGCGCGGTGTCGGAGACCAGGTCGCGCTGGCGCTGCTGCGCCTCGGCCAGCCGGGAGAGCATGTCGTTCAGCGTGAGCGCCAGCGACCGCACCTCGTCCCGGGCGGGCGGTACCGGCAGGTCCCGCGGGATCCCGGTCTGCGTCACCTCGGCCGCGCCGCGGCGCAGCTCGGCGATCGGCCGCAGCGTGTACCCGGTGACCAGCCAGGTGATCAGGACCAGCAGGCCGAACAGCAGCGGCATGAAGATCAGCAGCGCCCGGGCCACCGCGGCGATGCTGTCGCCGGCCTGGGCGAAGGAGACTGCGGCCACCACCACCTGGCCGCGGTCCGCGGGGACCGCCACGACCCGCAGCAGCGACGGGATACCGCGCGGCGGCCCGGCCAGCATGCGGCCCTGGCCGGTCCGGGCCGCCGCCTGGGCCTGCGCCGGCGTAAGCAGCGGCACCAGCCGGTCCGCGCCCGGCGACACGTCGGTGATCCGGCCCTGGGCGTCCAGGACCTGGATGGTGATCGTGCCGGACCCGACGGGCACCGGGTCGGGCAGCCGGTCCTGGTCGATCAGTGCCGCGACCTCCACCGCCCCCTGCCGGGCCGAGTCGTCCAGCCCGCGGATCAGGGACAGCCGCAGCGCATTGACCAGGAGCACCGCGGCGGCGGCCAGGGCCAGGGCCAGGCCGGCCGACGTGATCAGGGTCAGCCGGGCCCGCAGGCTGCGCCGTCTCCACCAGCGCGCCAGCCACGAGTGTGACAGCCACCAGCGTGACAGCCACCGCCCGGCCATCCTCAGCCCCCGTCGGCCGCGAGCCGGTAGCCCGCCCCGCGCACGGTCTGCAGGGCCTGACGGCCGAACGGGACGTCGATCTTGCGCCGCAGGTACCCCGCGTAGACCTCGACCACGTTGAGGTCGCCCACCGAGTCAGCGTCCCAGACGTGCTCCAGCAGCTCGGCCTTCGGCACCGCCTGCCCCGCGCGCCGGATCAGGTATTCCAGCAGGGCGAACTCCTTGGCCGTCAGGTCAATGCCGGCGTCCCCGCGGCGCACGGTGCGGGCGGCCGGATCCAGGCGCAGATCGCCCGCCGTCAGCACCGCGGGCCGTGGCCGGGCCCCCCGGCGCAGCAGCGCGCGCAGCCGGGCGGCCAGCACCACGTAGGAGAACGGCTTGGTCATGTAGTCGTCGGCGCCGAGGTCGAGCCCGTCGGCCTGGTCGTACTCGCCGTCCTTGGCCGACAGGATCAGCACCGGCACCCAGTTGCGCTCGGCGCGCAGCCGCTCGCACACCTTGTAGCCGGACAGCCCGGGCAGCATCAGGTCGAGGACCACCGCGTCGTAGCCGCCCTCCCGCGCCTGGTGCAGGCCGTCCACGCCGTCGTAGGCGACGTCGACGACGAACCCCTCGGCGGTCAGGCCGCGGCGAACGGCTGACGCGAGCCGCCGCTCGTCTTCCACCACGAGCACGCGCATGCTCCCAGTCTGGCCTACCAGCGCGGTGCTCGGCGCGGCCGTCTCAGGGTGCTCACAGCGACCGCACCGCAGTATGGAGTGCACAGCAGTATGGAGTCCATCCGGTACGCTTCGAAAGCGGGTGAGGTGTCATGGTCGCAGTACCGAAGCTGTCCAGGCGGGCCAGGTGGGCCGTGCCCGCGGGCGCGCTCATCATCACCGGCGGCGTGCTGGCCGGATCACTGATCTCGGTCGCGCAGGCCTCGCCCGGGCTCCCGTCCCGGACCCCGGCGCAGCTGCTGGCCCAGGTCGCGGACTCGACCACCCCGCCGCTGACCGGCACCGTGGTGGAGACCGCCTCGCTCGGCCTGCCCAGCCTGCCCGGCACCGCCAGCCCGACCTCGATCGCGTCCCTGCTCACCGGGTCGCACACGGTCAACGTCTGGTACGCCGGGCCGCGGCACTTCCGGCTGGCCGTGCCCGGGCCGCTGAACGAGACCGACGTGATCACCGCCGGCGACACCGCGTGGCTGTGGCAGAGCACGGCCAACACCGTCACCGAGTATGCGCTCCCGGCCCGCGGCTCGGCCCCGCAGCCCACTTCCCCGGCCCTGACCCCGCAGCAGGCCGCCCAGCAGGTGCTGGCTGCGGTGGGCCCGACCACCACGGTCAGCGTGGACAGCAACGTCACCGTGGCCGGCCAGGCCGCCTACGAACTGGTCCTGGCGCCCAAGGACGCCCGGTCGCTGGTCGGCCAGGTGCAGATCGCCGTCGACGGCCGTAACGGCGTCCCGCTGCGGCTGCAGGTCTACGCCCGCGGCGCGAGCACCCCGGCGTTCCAGGTCGGGTACACCGCCATCCAGTTCGTCACGCCGGACCCCGCGGAGCTCACCTTCAGCCCGCCGCCGGGCGCGAAGGTCACCAAGGAGTCCCTCGGCCGCCCGCCCTCGTCCGCCCCGTCCGGCCAGCTGTCTGACGTGAGCACCATCGGATCGGGCTGGCTGACCGTGCTCGACGCGCCCGCCGCGGGACTGACCTCGCCCGGCGGCGGGCCCGCCGCCGGCAAGATCACCTCCGGGGACAGCGGCGCCGTCCTGAACGCCCTGCTCGGCTCGGCCACCCAGGTCAGCGGCTCCTGGGGTACCGGCCGGTTGCTGCAGACCAGCCTGGTTTCGGTCCTGATCACCGACAGCGGCCGCGTCTTCGTCGGCGCGGTCCAGCCCAGCGTGCTGTACGCCGCGGCGGGAACGGCAGGCTCTTGACCGCGATCGCGTCGGCCGGGCTGACCAAGCGGTTCCGCAGCGGCCAGGTGGCCGTCGACCACGTGGACCTGGACGTGCCCGCAGGCTCGGTCTACGGCTTCCTCGGCCCGAACGGCTCCGGCAAGACCACCACGATCCGGATGCTGCTCGGCCTGGCCTTCGCCACCAGCGGCCGGGCCGAGCTGCTCGGCGTGCCGATGCCCGACGGCGCCGGCCGGGTCCTGCCCCGGGTCGGCTCGCTGGTGGAAGGGCCGGCCTTCTACCCCTTCCTGTCCGGCCGGGACAACCTGGCCCGGTACGACGCGGCGGACCGCCGCGCTGACCCGCGCACCGCGCCCCACCGGATCAGCGAGGCGCTGGACCGGGTCGGCCTGCGGCCCGCGGCGAAGAAGCGGTACCGCACCTACTCCCTCGGCATGAAGCAGCGGCTGGCCATCGCCGCGAGCCTGCTGCAGCCGCGTGAGCTCATCATCCTCGACGAGCCGACCAACGGCCTGGACCCGCAGGGGACCCGGGAGGTGCGCACGCTGGTCCGGCAGATCGCCGCCGACGGCACCACGGTGTTCGTGTCCTCGCATCTGCTCGCCGAGGTCGAGCAGGTCTGCACCCACGTCGGGGTGATGCGCACCGGCCGGCTGGTCTTCCAGGGCCCGCTGGCCGAGCTGCGCCGGACCGGCGCCGCCCGCGTCATCGTGCGGACCGCCGACCCCGACAGCGCGGCCAAGGTGCTCGCCGACCTGGGCCTGACCGACCCTCAGGCCGGCCCGGAGGAAACCTCGGCCGTCCTGGGCGACGCCGAGCCGGAACGGATCTGCGCGGAGCTGGTGCACGCCGGCATCGGGGTCCGCGGCTTCACCGTTGCCGCGCCCAGCCTGGAGGACCTCTTCGTCGGGCTCACCGGGGAGGGTTTCGATGTCGCCGGCTGAGTCCCTGTCGCCCGCTGAGCCCGTGTCGCCGGCTGGGCCCGCGCCGACCGCCGCCCCCGGCCCAGCCGCGCCTGGTCCGCCCGGGCCCGATTCCCCCGTGCCCGGTCTGACCGTGACCGCCCCGCGCAATCCCGTCCGCACCTGGTTCCGGCTGTTCGCCGCCGAGCTCCGGCTGGTCTTCGGCCGCAGGCGGAACCTGCTCCTGCTCGCCGTGACCGTGGTATTCCCGGTTGTCATCGGGATCGCCCTGCGCGTGGCGGCGCCGCATCCGCAGGGCGGCGGCGGCAATGGCCCCGGCGCGGCGTTCTTCAACCAGCTGGCCGGCAACGGCGTGTTCCTGACCTTCATCGCCCTGTCCACCCTGCTCGTCCTGGTCCTGCCGGTCGTAGTGGCCGTGGTGGCCGGGGACTCAGTGGCCGGGGAGGCCGGCTACGGGACGCTGCGCTACCTGCTCGCGGTGCCGGCCGGGCGGACCCGGCTGCTCGGCGTGAAGTTCGCCGCCATCGCCGTGTTCGGGCTGTGCGCGACGGTTATCGTGTCCGCGACGGCGCTGGTCGTCGGGGCCGTGCTGTTCCCGGTCGGGCCGGTGACCCTGCTGTCGGGCGCCACCGTGTCGCTGGCCTCCGGGCTGCTGCGGGTGCTGTTCGTGACCTTGTACGTGGCCGCGGCCATGGCCGCGCTGGGGGCCATCGGCCTGGCCATCTCGACCCTGACCGAGCACGCGATCGGCGCTATCGCCGCCATCTTGATCCTGGTCGTGACCAGCGAGGTGGCCGACAACGTCCCGCAGCTCGCGGCCATCGGGCCCTACCTGCCCACGCACTGGTGGCTGTCCTTCGACTCGATCCTCCGTGTCCCCGTCGACAGTTCCGCTCTGCTCAAGGGCCTGCTGTCGTTCGGCGTGTACGCGGTCCTGTTCGGCTTGTTCGCCTGGGCCCGCTTCACCTCGGCCGACGTCACCAGCTGAGCTTCCCCGCCCGGGGGCCTGGTCCCTGACGTGCGCGTCTCATGCGTAATTGCGACCTAGTTGCAATAACTCCTAGACTGGTGCGGCCGAAGATCACCGTCAGGAGGGGTGCCGATGGCTGACCAGGGCGTCCGCGTGAGGAAGCTCAGCCTGACCAGGATCCGCCAGGGCCTGTCCCCGGCCGAGTGGGCCCGGTTCGGCGCGATGGTCGCGACGGTCGTCGGGCTGAACGTGCTCGGCTGGGTCATGCTGGCCGCGGCCCTCGGCGGCCACTACCACATCGGCAAGACGACGGTGTTCGGCGTGGGTACCGGGGCGCTGGCCTACACCCTCGGCATGCGGCACGCGTTCGACGCCGATCACATCGCGGCCATCGACAACACCACCCGGAAGCTGGTCAATGAGGGCAAGCGGCCGCTGTCGGTCGGGTTCTTCTTCTCCCTGGGCCACTCCAGCGTGGTGTTCGCGCTGGCCATCCTGCTGAACTTCGGCCTCCGCGGCCTGGCTGAGCAGGTCAAGGACGGCAGTTCCCAGCTGCAGTACACCACCAATATCGTCGGCACCTGCGTGTCGGGATTTTTCCTGTTCCTGATCGCCGGGTTGAACATCGTCATCCTGGCCGGGATCCTCAAGGTCTTCCGGGGCATGCGGGGCGGCGCCTACAACGACGAGGAACTCGAGGAGCAGCTGAACAAGCGCGGCCTGATGAACCGGTTCCTGGGCCCGCTGGCCCGCCGGGTCGACACGTCGTGGAAGATGTACCCGATCGGGTTCCTGTTCGGCCTGGGTTTCGACACCGCGACCGAGGTCGCGCTGCTGGTGCTGGCCGGGTCGGCGGTGGCCGGCGGCCTGCCGTTCTACGCGATCTTGTCCCTGCCGATCCTGTTCGCGGCCGGGATGAGCCTGTTCGACACGGCCGACGGCTGCTTCATGAACTTCGCCTACGACTGGGCGTTCGCCAAGCCGGTCCGCAAGGTGTACTACAACCTGACCATCACCGGCCTGTCGGTGTTCGTGGCGGTGTTCATCGGCGCGGTCGAGCTGCTGGGCCTGCTGGCCCACGACGCCAACCTCAACGGGTCGGCATGGTCCTTCCTTGAGGATTTCAACATCAACACCGCCGGGTTCGTCATCGTCGGGGTGTTCGTGCTGACCTGGATCGTCGCCCTGTGCATCTGGCGCTTCGGCCGTATCGAGCAGAAGTGGGAGGCCGCCCGCCCGCTGGCCCCGGAAACCCCCGAATAGCCTCAGCGGCCGGTCACGCCGATCCCGGCCAGGATCGTCTCGGCCAGCCGTCCGGGGACGTCCGCCGGGGTCGCGGCGACCGAGGTCCCGGGCGGGCTGAAGATGAGCCGCGGCAGGACCTGGCCGTGAATCGCGCCGACGATCAAGATCACGACCGCGTCGATGTCGGCGGCCGCGGCGATGCGGCCCAGCTGTTGCTCGGCGCGCAGGTAGGCCGCCAGCATGGCCGGTAGCCCGCGGCCGTGGCCGGATTCTTGCTCTTCCGGCTGGGCCGCCGTTTCCGCGCCGAACGCGGCGTCGCCGCCGACCATCGCGTGGAACCGGGCCAGCACCCTCGGCTGGGTCACCAGCCCGGCAAACGCCGGCGTGACCCGGGTCAGGACCTCGAGGCCGCCGTCGATGAACCGCCGCAGGTTGTCTGCCACGTCGCCGGTGCCAGGCTCGGGCAGCAGCGGCGGGGCGCTGGTCATGACCCCGGCCACGTGGGCCAGCAGCGCGTTGGCCAGCAGGTCCTCCTTGTCCTCGAAGTAGTTGTACAGGACGCCGTCGGCCACCTTCGCCTCCCGGGCGATGTCGCGGACGGTCGGCGCGCCGGTGCCGCGCTCGCCGATCAGCCGCGCGGCGGTGGCGATCAGGTACTCACGCAGGTTCTGGGCGTCCCGGCCGCGGAGAGCGTCGGCTTTCCTAGGTGACATCGTGCCTGAGTGTAGTCAGACGGCGGCACCGGCGAGGATCGCCGCGCAGGCCAACCGCATCAGGCTGCCTCCCGAATGTCCTGGTCAGCCCGCGGACCTCGAGCCCGGTCACGCCAGGCTCCCGTCCGAGCACCGTTCGGCCATGCCCGCCTCCCGTATGAGCAGTCGTTCATGAATGCAGGTTCACGAACAATCGTTCATATTACGGCACGGCCGCGGTGCTGGCTAGCCTCCGGGGGAGGGTCACCTGATGAGATTCGCGGCGTGGTGGCGCATACTGAGGCTGCTGGTCCGGGCCAACGGATGGATGGTGATCGGTGAGCGAGCTTACGGTCGAGGTGAAGGCGGCCGAAGTCGGCCTGGACTCCGAGCGCCTCAAGCGCATCGACGCACACTTCGCCGACTACGTGGCCGACGGCCGCCTGGCGGGCTGGCTGCTCACCGTGCGCAGGCATGGCCGCCTGGCGCACGTGGCCCGGTGCGGATCGCGTGACCTGGAGGCGGCCCTGCCCGTGACCGACGACACGGTGTGGCGCATCTACTCGATGACCAAGCCGATCACCTCGGTCGCCGCGATGATGCTGTACGAGGAAGGTGCGCTGGCTCTCACCGATCCGGTCAGCGCGTTCATCCCCTCCTTCGGCGATGTCCGCGTCTACACCGGCGGCTCTGACGTGCGGCAGGTGACGGTGCCCGCGACCGAGCCGGTGCGGGTCTGGCACCTGCTCACCCATACCGCCGGGCTCACCTACGGCTTCCACCGGGTGCACCCGGTGGACGCGCTGTACCGCGCGGGGGGCTTCGAATGGGGTGCGCCGCCCGGCGCGGACCTGGCGCGGGCGTGTGACCTGTGGGCCGGCTTCCCACTGCTGTTCCAGCCGGGCACCGAGTGGAACTACTCGGTGGCCACTGACGTCCTCGGCCGGGTCGTGGAGGTGGCCTCGGGCCAGCGCCTCGATGAGTTCTTCGCCGACCGGATCTTCCGCCCGCTCGGCATGACCGACACCGCCTTCTGGGCCGACCCGGCGGCCCAGCCGCGGCTGGCCGCCCTCTACAGCCCGGGGCCGGACGGCCATGCGGCCAGGCTTGACGTCCTCGGCCGGCCAGCGCTTAAGCAGCCGCTCATGCTCAGCGGGGGCGGCGGTCTGGTGTCCACGGCGGCCGACTACGACCGCTTCACCCAGATGCTGCTGCACCGGCCCGGCAGCCCAGCGGGCGAACTGGCCGGCGTCCGGTTGCTGAGCCCGCGCACGGTCGGCTACATGACCCGCAACCACCTGCCGGGCGGGCTGGACCTGGAGACCTTCGGCCGGTCGTTGTCCGCCGAGGCCCCTTTCCGCGGGGTCGGCTTCGGCCTGGGTTTTGCCGTTCTTCTCGACCCGGTGCCCGGCAAGGTGATCGGCTCCGCGGGCGAGTTCTCCTGGGGCGGCGCCGCGAGCACCGCCTTCTGGGTCGACCAGGAGGCGGACCTGACCGTGTCGTTCTTCACCCAGCTGCTGCCCTCCAGCACGTACCCGATCCGCCCCGAGCTGCGTCAGCTCGTATACCAGGCCCTGACCGACTGAGCATCAGACCGGCCGCCGGCTACCCCGCTGATGCCTCCGGGCCCATCACTGTTGCCCGCGGTGACCAGCCCCGTCTCGTAGGCCAGGACGACGGCCTGGACCCGGTCGCGCAGCTGGAGCTTGGTCAAGATCCGGGCCACGTGGGTCTTCACGGTCGCCTCGCTCAGCGTCAGTTTCGCGGCCAGCTCGGCGTTGCTCAGCCCCCGGGCGATCAGGCCGAGGACCTCGAGCTCGCGCGGCGTCAGCGCGGACAGGTCGGCGCTCACCTCCGCGGGGGGCTGGTGCCCGGCGAACCGCTCGACCAGGCGGCGGGTAATCGACGGGGCGAGCAGCGCGTCGCCGGAGCGCACCAGCCGGGTGGCGGCGATGAGATGCTCGGGAGACACGTCTTTGAGCAGGAAGCCGCTGGCCCCGGCGGACAGCGCGGCGTAAACGTACTGATCGAGGTCGAACGTGGTGAGGATGATGATGCGCATGTCCTCGGCGGACCGGGACGCGAGGATACGCCTGGTCGCCTCCAGCCCGTCCATCTCGGGCATCCGGATGTCCATCAGCATGACGTCGGGCCGGTGCTTGAGGGCGGCCGTCACCGCTTCGTTTCCGTCCGCGGCCTCGGCCACCACGGGGATGCCCGCCGAGCTGAGGATCAGCCGGAACCCGCTGCGCACCAGCATCTGGTCATCGGCGATGACCACCCGGGGCGGCTCGGCTCCCGTGGTCATGGCAGCACCGTCGTCATAGCAGCACCGTGTTCATGGCCACACCGTGCTCATGTCGACGCCTTCAGGAACTCCGGCAGGCCGGCCATCTGGCCGGGCGCCGGCTCCAGCGGGATGCGGGCCGTGAGCCGCCACCCGCCGCCGGGCCGCGGGCCGGCGTCCAGCTCGCCGTCGTAGACGGCGATCCGTTCCCGTAGCCCGATCAGTCCCCGCCCGCCCGGCCCTGGGCCGGCCACGCTCCCCGGCCCGGCGGCGGCGGAGGTGTGCGCAGCACCAGGCGGCGCCCCCTCGTCGCTTACCGTGATAAGCAGATCCCGCGGGCGGTATTCGAGCCGAACGGTGGTCCGGGTCGGCCCGGCGTGCTTCATCACGTTGGTCAGGGCCTCCTGGACGACCCGGAAGGCCGCGAGGTCGATGCCGGGCGGCAGGGCCCGCTCGGTCCCGGCCGGCGCGTCGACCGACAGCCCGATCGGCATCCCCGCCTCGCACAGGCGGGCCAGCAACGCCGGGATCCGGGCCACGCCAGGCTGCGGGGTCAGCGCGGCGTCGCCCGTGTCGCCCGCCTCGCCCGCGCCGTCCGCCACCGGAGCTCCGGCTGTCCCGGGTACCCCGGATGCTTCGGCCGCGCCGGGCGCGGCCTCCCCGGACGGGGCCAGCAGCCCCAGCAGGTGCCGCAGCTCGGTCATGGCCGTCCGGCCGCTGGCCTCGACGGCCAGCAGTGCCTCCCGGGCGTCCTGCGGCGAGCTGTCCAGCACCCGCCGGGCCGCGCCGGCCTGCACCACCATAACGCTCACGTTGTGCGTGACCACGTCGTGCATCTCGCTGGCGATGCGGGCCCGCTCCAGCTCGACGGCGCGGCGGGTCTCGGCCTCGTGCTCGGCCTCGGCCCGCCGCAGCCGCTCGGCGGAGTCCCGGGCCCGGCCCCGCCAGACCCGGATCGCGGCCCCCACCGCCACCGTCGGGAGCAGCACCAGGACCGCGGTGTAGCGCCCCGGCACCTGCGGCGTGGTGTTCGGGTAGGCCGCGGTGACCACGAAGGCCGCGGCCAGCACGCTGAGCAGGGCCAGCCGGCGGAATGCGCTGTAGGCGACCGCGCTGTAGGCGGCGAAGATAGCGGCCGCGAACGTGATCGACGTCGTGTTCCCTCTGGCGGCGAGGACAGCGCCCAGGATCACGCAGAACGCGGCGATCGGGTAGATCCGCCGGAATGCGAGCGGCGCCGTGGCCAGCGCCGCGGCCAGCAGGGCCTGCAGTGGCGGGAACGTACCGGGCGGCGGGCCGATCTTGACCGCCTCGAAGCCCGGCCTGACGGCGAAGATGATGGTCGATCCCCGGGCCTGCGAGACCACGGCCAGCACGGCGGTGATGGTGGCGACCACGGCGATCGCCACGTCGGCGGTCACGGCAGCCGCAGAGGGGGCCGGCCGCTCCTCGGCCTGCCCGAGGAGCCCCGCCGCGCGGCGCAGCCGGCCCGGCCGCCCGCTGGTCCGTTCCGCCGCCACGTGCCCATTGTCGACCCGCCCGCCGCCGGATGCCATCATCCGCTGGGCTTATCCGCGTACATCCCGCGGATGAGAACGCGGCGTCCTTCAACCGGATCTGGTACCGAAGATGCGCCCGGCGGCCGACGCGCCGACGGCGGGAACGCCGCTACGGTCGCGGCATGGATTCTCTCGTGCAGCTCACCGACGTGAGCAAGAGCTATGACAGCGACGGCACGCCGGCGGTAGCGCACGTCACCGTGGCGGTTGCCCGCGGTGAGTCCCTGGCCGTGATGGGCCCGTCCGGCAGCGGGAAGTCGACCCTGCTCAACCTGATCGCCGGGCTCGACCGGCCGACCCGCGGCACGATCACGGTGGGCGGCGAGCGGGTCGACACGCTCAGCGAGACCGGGCTGGCCCGGTTCCGTCGGCGCCAGATCGGGATGATCTTCCAGTTCTTCAACCTGCTTGACGATATGACCGTGCTGGACAACGTGCTGCTTCCCGCCCAGCTGGCCGGGATGCCGACGGCCAAGGCCCGGGTCCGGGCCGAGGAGCTGCTGGCCGCCCTGCGCATCGGGTCGCATCGCAACGCCTACCCGGCCCGGCTGTCGGGCGGGGAACGCCAGCGGGTGGCTATCGCCCGGGCCCTGGTCAACCGGCCGGCCCTGCTGCTGGCCGACGAGCCGACCGGCGCCCTGGACACCGCCACCGGCGAGGAGATCGGGGCGCTGCTGCTTGACCTCAACCTCCAGGGCCAGACGCTGATCCTGGTCACCCACAACCCGGACCTGGCCGCCCGCTACGCGCGCCGGGTCATCGACCTCGTGGACGGCCAGGTGGCCAGCGACGCCGTAACCGGGGCACGGCGATGAGGGCCATCCCGGCCGTCCGCGCGGCCCGCAGTGGGCTGTCCGGGCGGCGCGTTCAGACCATGGTCATCGGCCTGGTGGTGCTGGTCTCGACGGCCGCCTCCACGCTGGCCCTGGGACTGCTGGTCGACTCCAACGCGCCGTTCGACCACGCGTTCGCCGCCCAGCGTGGTTCGGAGGTGACCGCGACGGCCCAGGCGAGCACCGCCCAGCTGGCCGCCACCGCGCACCTGCCGGGAGTGAGCGCGGCGGCCGGGCCCTTCCCCGAGGCGACGGTCACCGCGACCATCCCGATGTCCCCGCCGGCCGGTAAGCCCGCGCCGCCGGGCGGGGTGTTCCAGACGCAGGTGACCGTGGCCGGCCGGCCGTCGCCGGGCGGCCCGGTCGATGACCTGACGCTGGAATCGGGCCACTGGCCGACGCAGCCGGGCCAGGTCGTCTGGAATGACGCCAAATTCAGCCCGTCGATGGGGATCGGGACCCAGGTCACCGTGACCGGTGTGCCCGGAGCGCCGCACCTCACCATCGTCGGCTTCGCCACCTCGATCACCCAGACGGCCCAGGCCTGGGTGCTGCCGTCCGAGGTCGCCGCCCTGCGCGCCCCGGGGGCGCCGGACGTGAGCCAGATGATGTACCGCTTCTCCAGCGCCGCCACCGGCGGCGAGATCAACGCGGACATCGCGTCGGTCCGCGCCGCGCTGCCGGCTGGCGCGGTGCTCAGCGCGCAGTCCTACCTGACCGTCAAGCTGCAGGACACCGGCTCGATTGCGCCCTGGGTGCCGTTCATCGTGGCCTTCGGGATACTCGGGCTGGCCATGTCGGTGCTGATCGTGGCCAACGTGGTCAGCGGGGCCGTGGTGGCCGGGACCCGCCGGATCGGCGTGCTGAAGTCCATCGGCTTCTCGCCCGGGCAGGTGGTGGCCAGCTACCTGATCCAGGTCGCGGTGCCCGCGCTGGCCGGCTGCGTGGCCGGCGTGATAGTCGGCAACCTGCTGTCCGTGCCGTTGCTGGGCCAGACCGCGCAGGTGTACGGGGTGGGCGCGCTGGCCGTGCCGGTGTGGGTTGACGTGGCCGTGCCGCTGGTCATGCTCGGCCTGGCCGGCGTGGCCGCGGTGCTGCTCGCTCTGCGCGCGGGCCGGATGAGCGCAACCGCGGCCATCGCGACCGGCCGCGCGCCGCGACCGAAACACGGCTACGCCGCGCACCGGGTGCTGAGCCGTCCCCCGTGGAGCCGGCTGCCGCGGCCGGTGACCATCGGCCTGGCCGGGCCGTTCGCCCGGCCCACCCGCACCGCGATCACGCTGGCCGCCATCGTGTTCGGCGGCGTCGCGGTCACCTTCGGCGCGGGCCTGAGCGCGTCCCTGAACCGGGTCTACAACGACCTGTCGCACTCGGCGGCCGAGCCGGTGCAGGTCTTCATCCCCGGAACCGGGGGAATGGTGGGCGGGAAACCCGGCCCGGCCGCGGCCGGCCCTCAGGGCGGTCCCGCCGCCCCGAGCCTGGCCGCGCAGGAACGGGCCGTCCAGGCCGCGCTGCGCACTCAGCCGGGCACGCTGCACTACGTGGCCGAATCCGACGACCGGGTCGGCATCCTGGGGCTGTCCGATCACACCAACCTGATCGGGTTCGGCGGTGACGCCAGCTGGACCGGCTACGCGCTCATCTCCGGGCACTGGTACACCGGTGCGGACCAGGTCGACGTGAACACCGGCTTCCTCACCGACACCGGTCTCAAGGTGGGCGACAGCGACACGATCACCTCAGGCAGCCGGCACGTCACGGTCCAGATCGCCGGGGAGATCTTCGAGGCGTCCGGCGGCAACCCGGTGATCATCGGCAGCCAGGCCACCCTGGCCGCCCTCGATCCGGGCCTGAGCCCCGGCCAGTACGACGTCGCGCTGACGAACGGCACCAGCGCGGCGGACTACGCCGACGCGGTGAGCGCCACGCTCGGGCAGCTGTATCCCGTCACCGTCAACACCAGCAGCTCCTCGACGTTCTTCGTCATCATCGGCCTGGTCGCGACCCTGACCCTGCTCCTGGTCGCGGTGGCCGGACTCGGGGTCCTCAACACCGTGGTGCTGCAGACCAGGGAGCGGGTGCACGACCTCGGCGTGTTCAAGGCGATCGGCATGACGCCGCGGCAGACCATCGCCATGGTGGTGTGCTCGGTGGCCGGGATCGGCCTGGTCGCCGGCCTGATCGCGATCCCGGCCGGGATCGCCCTGCACAACTACGTGCTCCCGGTCATGGGTCACGCCGCGCAGACCGACCTGCCGCCCTCGGTGCTCAACGTCTACCAGCCGGCCGGGCTCGTCCTGCTGGCCCTGGCCGGCCTGGGCATCGCCGTCCTCGGTGCCCTCGGCCCGGCGGGCTGGGCGGCTAAGACCCGTACCGCCTTCGCCCTCCGGGCCGAGTAGGGCGTGCCGGGCAGGCCAGCCGGGCAGGCCAGCCGGGCGGGCCAGCCGAGCAGCGGCGAGCCCCGGGCCGCGGCCCGCCCTACCCGGCGGCGCAGCGGACGCAGGTCAGCGCGGCCGGGCGGGCCGCCAGCCGGTCCTCCCCGATGGGCTGCCCGCACCGGTCGCAGACGCCGTAGCGACCCTCCGCGAGCCGGCCCAGCGCTGCGTCGATCGCCGCGATCTGTTCCTGCGCCTGTTCGAGCAGGGCGGCCGTGTGCTGTCGCTCGAAGGCCAGCGTCGCGCCTTCGGGGTCGTGCTCGTCGTCGGTCCCGCCTGCGCTGGCCGCTTCCGCGAGCTGCGCGAACTCCCGCTCCAGCGCGGCTGCGCGGCGCACTGCCTGCGCCCGCTCCGCCGTCAGCAGCTCGCGCGCGTCTGCCACCAGCACCTCCCGCATGTCCGCCGCGATGCCCGACCCCACCCACCTTCCCACGATGGGGCACGTGGCACATCAGCCCGCTAGGCTCGGCCGGGCGCACTCCGCCGGGCGGAAGCCGCGAGCCGGTCGGCGAGGGCGGCGATGAGGTCCCGGAGTTCGTCTGGTCGCTCGACGACGAAGGGCCGGTCGAGCGAGGCGAGCAGCGGGGGGAGCCAGTCGAGTCGCTCGGCGCGCAGTTCGACGCGGAACCAGGGTTCGGTCTGCGGGTCTGCGCCGCCCGCAGACGGCAGCTCCGCAATGCTCGCGACGCTGGCGGGGAGCCGGGCGCGGATCTGCCCGATCGTGCCCTGGATGGCCAGGGTTACTTCGTGCCGGTACGGGGTCTTGGCGAGTCCGGAGAGGACGTGCTGCGCCGGGTCGTATCCGGCGGGCGGCTCGAACGAGCCGGGCAGGGTCCTGGTGTCTGTGATGCGATCGAGCCGGAACGTCCGGTCCTCGCCGATGCCGGGATCCGCGCCGGTCACGTACCAGCGGCCTGAGTGGGTGACGAGCCCGTACGGGTGCAGGGTGCGTTCGCTGCGCTGGCCGTCGCCGGCGGTGTACCTGATCGAGATCGGCCGGCGATGGCGCAGGGCGTCGGCGACCGAGAGCAGGACCTCGGTGTCCGGGGCGGGTGTCTCGCCGGGCGGGGCGGTGAAGGCGAGGGAGCCGAGTACGGCGTCGAGCCTGCGGGCGAGCCGTTCGGGCAGTACCCGGCGGATCTTGGCCGCCGCCGTCTCGGTCGCCGTGCCTGTGGTCGTCGCCAGCCCGGTCCGGCGGCCCGCGACCAGGCCGAGCAGCACGGCGAGGGCCTCGTCGTCGCTGAGCATGAGCGGAGGCATGCGGTATCCGGAGGCGAGCCGGTACCCGCCGTAGCGGCCGCGCACCGACTCGACCGGCACGTCGAGGTCGAGCAGGTGGTCCACGTACCGCCGCACGGTCCGCTCGTCGACGTCGAGCCGGTCGGCCAGCTCGGCCACCGTCCGGACGCCGCCCGACTGCAGAAGCTCCAGCAAAGACAGGACACGTGCAGTCGGCCGGGCCATGTCGAGAGTATCTCATCAATACCGGGCGGATTATGTCCAGTATTCGTTCTAGCGTGTGGTGCAGGACGTTCCCACCGACAAGGAGATCACCATGAAGTTCGTCTCGGTCCGGATCATCACCGATGACGTCGCCCGCCTGGCCGGATTCTACGAGCGCGCCACCGGCGTGCAGGCGAACTGGCCGAACGAGAACTTCGCTGAGCTCACCACCACGGCGGCCACCCTCGCGATCGCCAGCACCCGCACCGTTCCGCTGTTCGCGCCTGGCGCCGCCCGGCCGGCTGACAACAACACCGTCATCATCGAGTTCCTCGTCGACGACGTCGACGGCGTGCACCGCAACCTGGCCGGCTTCGTCGAGGACTTCGTCAACGAGCCCACCACGATGCCCTGGGGCAACCGGTCACTGCTGTTCCGCGACCCCGACGGCAACCTCGTTAACTTCTTCACCCCCGTCACCCCGGCCGCCATCGACAAGTTCGCCCGCTGACCGCGCCGCGGCCGGCCCTGGCCCAAGCGCCCCGGGTGCCCGCAGCGGGCGGACCGCAAGAGGATCCGCGCGGGATGGCGCTCCCCTCCCTGGTCACGATGTCTCCGCGTCGAGAACTGCCGACTGGCCGGCGAGCGTTGCACCGCTGGACGGCTTGCCTTACCCCAGGGACTTGGCCCTGAGGGTGCTGCCAGGGCGGAGGGTGCCATCCTCCTCAAGGTCATCGAGTACGGGCGGCAGGCCCGTACGGAGCATCTTCCTGCGGACATGGCCCAGCAGCTTGGCCATGAAGACGCCGCCGACGCCGGTGAAGCCGGTGTGGTCGTAGGTGAAGCGGGTGCCCCCCGCGTGGGGTTCGAGCCGGTAGACGACCTCCGTCACGTCGCCGCCCTCGTCGCCGGTCCACGAGTAGCGCAGCAGCGATGGCTCGTTCACCTCCAGTACCTCGCAGTCAACGACGCCGCTCCAGCCGGGCTTGGGCTTGGCGAGGAGCCGGAATTTCGTACCGGCGACGGGGACGAACCCTTCAGGTCGGCCGCCGGCGCCGGTCGCCGTCCACAGCGGGACGAGCGCCGGGTCGGTCACGGCACGCCAGACCTTCGCGGGGGGATGCGGGTAGTCACGGACGATGTGGATCTCACTCACGGGATCTCCTCGGGTGGACGCAGCGGCAGCCGGCAATTTATTCAGCTACTAAAAGTTTACTGTAGCAAAAAAAGTTTTGCCACTGAACTATACTGAGGGCATGACCATGCGGACGGTGGACTGGACCGCACCGCGCACCCCCGGGCCTGGAGCGGCGCAGGCCGAGGGGCTGCGGGAACGCAAGAAGCGGCTGATGCGCCAGCAGTTGTCTGACACGGCAACGCAGATGTTCATGGAGCGCGGCTTCGACGCGGTCCGTGTGACGGAGATCGCCGAGGCGTGCGGGGTATCGGAGAAGACCGTCTTCAACTACTTCCCCACCAAGGAGTCTCTGATCCTGGACCGCCTGGAGTCCACGATGGCCTCCCTGAAGAGCGGCCTGACCCAGCCCGGAGTCGAGCCGGCCGAGGCGGCGCTACGGATCCTGGACGACGAACTGAGCGCGATGACGTCCTGGCTCGCCGCCCAGGACGACCTGGCCCAGGCCAGCGCCGCGATCCGGCGCTTCGGCACCCTGCTCCAGGCCTCACCATCACTGCGGGCCCATCAGAGCGACATGATGGACCAGTTCACCGCCGTGGCCGCCGAGATCCTGGCCGGGCAAGCCGGCCTGAGCCCGGACGACCCAGAACCGCAAATCGCGGCCATCGCCTTGCTCGGCCTATGGCGCATTCAGTTCCGGGCCCTGTCGAAATACCTGGACGGCACCCGGACCCCCGCGCAGGTCCACCAAGCCGTCAGCGCCGAGGTCAACCGCGCCGCCCGGCTCATCGACACCGGGCTGGGGTCGCTCACATCGGTCACGCATAACACGGCCAAGCGCCGGGACACGCCGGCCACCAGCCAGAACGCGTAGCCGCACCACACTCGCCGGCCATCAGGGCACGCGCACCTGGCTATGCCTGGTAAGCGTCGCGGAATTCGGCGCTGCACCCACTGTCCCCGCTGCACTGCCGCGCGGCGGGGACAGCAGATCACCCCGGTCGTGATTTGGCGGTCTTCCCGTGGGGTGTCTAGTCTCTGCGTTCCGGGCTGTCAGGACGCATCACCCCTCCAGCTAAGGGGTCAGAGTCCCAGGATCTGTGCCTTCTTGGCCGCGAACTCCTCCTCGGTGAGGATGCCCTGGTCCTTGAGGGCGGCAAGCTGCTTGACCTGTTCGATCTGCGTGTTCACGTCGGCAGGGGGAGCGGCGGCTTGGGGAGCGGCGGGTTCGTCCTCTGGAGCGGGGGCAGGCGGGTCTGTCTGGGCCTGGTCGGCCGCGGCGCTCCGCTGCGCGGACCTAGCACCCATGCTGGCTGCGGTCCCGGCCACGACCGCGGTTGTCGCTGCTCGTGCAATGGGTCGACGTCGTCGAAACGGCATGTCAATCGTCTCCTATTGTTTTGGCGCCCTCGGCGGGGACCGTTCGGCGCTAATGGTGCGGGCTTGCCGCTCTCAGGCGAGGGCGTCGGCCAGGGCGCTTATGGCCTGCTCGATGAACTCGCGCGGGATTCCACCGGGCCGATGTCCATGGCTTGTCTCCCTCCTGGCCCGGATCCGCGGAGCATCACAACCACAAGTCTCCGACGAACGCCGAAAAACGCCGTCACCCCCTGAGGATGATTCACGGGGAACGCGGCACCCAAACGGGACGTCGGCGGCAGACCACCCTTGGAACGTGAAGTCCGCATGATCAGCCTGCCACGCCACTTCCTCGGCCCGGCGGTCAGGGTATAGCGCCCGCGGCACACAAGCCCCGTAGGGGAGCACGCCAAACTCTGGCCGCCGCGTGACCATCGACGCCGCGCTGAACGTGTGATTCCCGTGACTAGCGTTGCTGCTGGCACCAGCCGGCGGCCGCGGACTGCGATCCACCGGGGGACGAGCCCAGCAAGGCAGGATCGTGGATCAGTCCGGGAGCCGGGGCTGCACCTGCGGCCCGGCACATTGGCACTCTGGTTCCGGAGGCGGGGCCTGGGGCCCGCATGCCCTATATGGCGGGCCCGGACGTTCGGGGCTTGTGGCAGCCTGGCCCCGATAGACGTGGCCTGGGGCACACATACCCCATCCGGTAGCGCTGGCGATCGGCGCCCTGCCCATCCTGCAGCCCTCGGGAACGCTCGTAGCCGGTTCGCTCCGGTGCTGCTACGGGCCTATGGCCTGCTGCATCCTGAGCTTGCTGGCTCGGACGTTCCGCCCGGCGCGCAGGAGGCACACCGAACGGGTCGCGGCCGAGCACGCGGGACAGCAGAGTTAGCCGTGCAGCCGCAGCTGGCCGCGGGCCGCCGTGCTGGTGTCGATTTCACCGGTGGCCGCTCGTGTAGGAGATAACGGATCGCGCCACAGCGGCCCGGGAACTGAAGGAGCATTCCATGCGCTCGATCACGGTTACCCTGTGGGTCACCCTCGACGGCGTCGTACAGGGCCTTGGCCGCCCGGACGAGGACACCCGCGGCGGCTTCACCCACGGCGGGTGGGGCCGGCGATACGACGACGAGGTGCTGGGCCGCGAGATGGGCCAAGCGATGTCCAAGCCGGGAGACATGCTCTTCGGCCGGCGCACCTGGCAGGACTTCATCACCGCATGGGGACGCCAGACCGACGGCAACCCGGTCACCACGCGCTTGAACGCGGCCACCAAGTACGTCGTCTCGAGAGCCCTGACCGATTCCGATGCCTGGCAGAACTCGATTGTGCTGCACGGCGATGCGGCCGGCACGGTGGCCGAACTGAAGGCCCAGCCGGGCGAGGATCTGGGCATCGTCGGCAGCGTGTCGCTGGTACGCAGCCTGCATGCGGCGGCCCTGATCGACCGGTACACGCTGGTGATCTGCCCGCTGACCCTGGGCACCGGCACGCGGCTGTTCGAAGGTCCCGGCCCGCTGACCGAGTTCGAGCTCACCAGCAGCGTCACGACCACCAAGGGCGTGATCATCGCGCAGTACGCGCGCCGGTAAGGGCCGGGGGGCCAGTATTCGCTTGACCTCAGGTGCGGTTGAGGTTGCAAGGTAGCCGGGATGGACACCGACCAACTGCGGCCCCGGCCGGACGCACCTGTGGCCCCTGCGCCGCCCGTCGGCCGGGTGGCACGGCTGGCCGGGCGCGCCCGGTCGTCGCCCTACTACCCGGCGCTCAGCCATCCGGTCCTGCGCCGGGTCCTGCCGGGCGCGGCCGCCTCAGCGCTGGGCGACGGGATGAGCGCGGTGGCGATCGCCTGGCTCGCCCTGCGGCTGGCGCCCGAGCCCAGCCGCGGGCTGTGGGTCGGGGCCGCCGTGGCCGCCTACTCGCTGCCCGGGGCAGTCGGTGCGGTCGCCTTGCGCCGCTGGCTGGGCGGACGGGGCGGGGCGCGGCTGGCGTTCGTCAACGCTGTGCTGCGGGCCGCGGCGCTGGGCCTGATCGCCTGCCTGGCCCTGGCCGGCCTGCTCGGCCCCGCGGGCTACGTCGCCCTGCTCGGCGTGTCGTCCCTGCTCAGCGCCTGGGGCATCGCGGGCAAGTACACGCTGATCGCGGACCTGCTCCCGCCGGAGCAGTGGGTGGCCGGGAACACGGTGTTCGGCCTGGCCGACCAGCTGAGCCTGATGATCGGCCCGGCCCTGGCCGGGATCCTGGCCGCGGCCACCGGTCCCGCCGTGGTCATCGCCGCCGACGCCGTGAGCTGGGCCGTGCTCGCGATCAGCTACGCCCGCATTGCGCCCCTCGCCGCCCGTTCCGCTCCGCCGGCCCCGCCCCCGCCCCAGCCCCCGCGACTGCCCCAGTCCCCACCGCCGCCCCAGGCCCAGTCCCCACCGCCGAAACAGCCCCAGCCCCAGCCCCGGCGGCCGGCCCGGCCCCGCGGGCACCGTGCCCGGTGCCTGGGCCGTGATCCGCTCCAGCCCGGTGCTGCCCGGCCTGCTGGCGCTGTCGTTTGTGTTCTACCTGCTCTACGGGCCGGTTGAGGTGGCGCTGCCGGTACATGTGGCGACCGACCTGCACGGCTCGGCGGCCCTGCTCGGACTGTTCTGGGCGGTGTTCGGCGTGGGCGCGGTCATCGGCGAGCTGTCCGCCCCGTTCCTGCGCCGCTGGCGGGTGTGGCCGATTATGACCGGGATCGTGCTCGGCTGGGGCCTGGCCCTCGTCCCGCTCGGCCTGGTCACGCCGCTGTGGGTGGCGCTTGCGGCGTTCTTCGCCGGCGCGGTGATCTGGGGCCCGTGGATGTCGCTGTCCATGGCGGTGCTCCAGGACGCCAGCCCGCCGGCTGCGCTGGCGCAGGTGATCGCGGCCCGCAGCTCGCTGCTTATCATCGCCGCGCCGGTGGGCACCGCGCTGGGCGGGCCGATCGTGGCCGCGCTCGGCGCCCGCGGCACCCTGCTCGCCTCCGCCCTGGCCACGGTCGCGCTCGGGGTGGTCACCGCCGCCTTCCTGGCCGTACGGCGCGGCCGGGCACGCAGGTAACCGGCCCGGAGTCCAGCCCGGGAACGCGGAACCCCCGGGCCGCCCGGCCCGGGGGTTCCGTAATCAGGCGCTTGTTACTCGGTAATGACCAGGACGTCCAGCGCTTCGATCTGGCTGCCGTTGACCCACAGCGGGTTGACTTCCAGTGCGCCCAGCGAGTCGCCCAGCGATACCGCCACGTCACCCAGCTTGGTCACGGCCGCGGCCAGCGCGTCGAGGTCGACCGGCAGGCTGCCGCGGGCGCCCTTCAGCAGCGGGGCCGCCTTGAGCTCGTTGAACGCCTTCTTGACCTCATCGGCGTCGACCGGGAGCACCCGCAGGCTGGTGTCCTGCATGATCTCCACCCAGACGCCGCCCATGCCGACGGCCATGACCGGGCCGAAGGTCGGGTCCTTGGTGATGCCGACCAGGAGCTCCAGCCCGCCGGAGCGCATCGGCGCCACCAGCACGCCGTCGATCACCGCGCCCTGTACGGCCTTGCCTGCGGCGTAGACCTTCTCGAAGGCCGTCCGCACGTCGGCTTCGTTGTTCAGCCGCAGCGCGACACCGCCGATGTCGGACTTGTGAGTGATCTGCTCGGACTGGATCTTGAGCACGACCGGGAAGCCGAGCCGCGTCGCGGCCGCGGCCGCGTCGTCCGCCGAATTGACCAGCTCACCTGGCACGATCGGCACGCCCGCCTCTTCCAGCAGCTGCCGCGACTTCATCTCCGACCAGGCACCCTTTTCCGTCACCTGACGGCTGCCGGCTGGCACTTCCGGAGCCAGTTTGAGGCTGCCCCGGGCATCCAGCCAGCGCAGCGCCTTGCCGACCGCCGCCACGCTCCCGTTGAGGCCGGGCGCGACGTAGATGCCGTGCTCGAGCAGCTTCCCCATCCCCCACGGCCCCTGGTCGACCGCCATCATGGAGATCGGGACGACCGGGATGCGCGCGTTCTTCATCCGCTCCGCCACCCACGCCAGCCGGGGCTCGAAGCCCTGGGCCAGGGGGTTGTCCGGCGTGGGCGCCGTGGGCGGGGCGTTGATGCCGGCGTACAGCACCAGGTCGATGTTGGGGTCCTCGATCACGATGTCGAGCGTCTTGTCCATGGCGTTCAGCGTCTCGCCGCTCCGGCTGGCCATGGCGAAGCCCGTGACGTCCAGCGGGTTGCGCACGTTGGCGAAGTCCGGCAGCAGCGGCGTGATCGCGTCGATGGACTTCTGCGTGAACTCGGGGATCTCCAGGCCCTCGGGATCGGCCGAGTCGGAGATGATGTCACAACCGCCGCCCGAGCCGGTCACCACGCCGAGCCGGCGGCCGACCCGGCCCTTCGGGAACGTGTTGTAGGCCAGCACGCCCGCCGTCGCGAACATCTCTTCCATGCCCTTGACCCGGATGATGTTCAGCTGGCGGAATGCCGCGTCCGCCACGGCATCGTTACCGGTTGCCGACCCGGTGTGCGCCATCGCTGCGGCCTGCCCGAGCTCGGTTGCACCCACCTTCAGCGCGACGATGGGCTTGCCCGCCGCGTCGGCTCGCTGGGCGGCTCTCACGAACGTCTCGCGGTCCGTGACTTCTTCCAGGAACAGGCAGATGACCTTGGTGTTCTCGTCCTCGATCATGTAGTCGATGGCGTCGGTGATGTCGATCATCGGCTCATTGCCCATGGTGGCGACCAGGCTGAGGCCGACGCCCTGAGACTTGGCGATGGTCTGGGCGATGAGCGCGAGAGCCCCGCTCTGCAGCGCGACGCCTACCGGGCCGGGGATGAGCGGCGCCACGATCGGCACCCCGTACGCCGGCGACTTGGAGTGCACGTTGAAGAAGCCGAGGCAGTTCGGGCCCAGCAGCAGGATCCCGTGCGCGGCCGCCTTGGCCACCATGGATTCCTCGGCCGCGCGGCCTTCCGCGCCCATCTCGCGGTACCCGGCGGTGACCACCACGCCGTTGCGGATGCCCGCCGCGGCCATGTCGTCAAGGACGGATTCAACGGCACCCTGCCCCACGAGGATGAACGTGGTGTCGACTGGCTCGTCCAGGTCCCGCAGGCTGCGGATGACCTTCCGGCCGAAGGCCGTCTCGACCCGCGGGTGCACCGGGACGATCCGCCCGGTGAAGCCCATCGTCGCAGCTGCGCCCACCAGCGCCGTGGCCCAACCGGAGTTCTCCGACGCCCCGACCATTGCGATGCTCTGCGGGGTGAAGAACTCACGTAGCCGCTCTAGCGTTACGAGCTCACGTACCGCTTTGTGGTTAGCGGCCGCCAGCTCGGACTGGCCGGAATGGGTCATGTCGGAGTACTCCTTTTCTAGCTTCTTATCGAGGTCGCGCCAACAGCGGCCAGGCCGATGGCCTGACCGCTGCTCTGCCGTACTACGTCACGCATGGCACCCGGTCCATGCCCAAGCTCCACCGGTCGCAGCGCAAAACTGGCCGGTCGGGATCATCTGCCTTCGCTCCGCATAGCTCGGTATTTCATTCCCTAACCGAGCCGCTGTCCCGCGGGACGGGCGGCCCTGAGTAACGGCGGCCCGCCGGCAGCCGGATAGAAAGGAATCTAAGTATGAGGTATCTCGATGTCAAGAGCCTGACCTCAAATCGGTAGCCGTCCGCACGGGTCGCATGCGGCTCTGGCCAGCGGTTCTCTGGCGCGCAGCCGACGCGCGCCGATGCCGCCGGTGCTCCGCAGCCGGGTCATAACGCGCTCCGCCGTCGATGTCAGTCTCGCCCGCTTCCGTCCCGGTTGTCCTAGAGATAGTTCTACAACTTTGCGTAGCCGGGAGCTAGCCTGCGGATCATGAGCAGTTTTGAGCTGGCCTGCCGCTACGACACGATCAGCCTCTACCGCGGCGGAGCCGCGGCGAAGCTGGAGCTCAACCGGCCGGACCGGCTGAACGCGCTGAACGACGAGCTGGCCCGGCAGCTGCTCGCGCTCCTCCAGGAGGTCGGGGCGGATCCCTCAGTGCGCTCGGTGCTGATCACCGGCGCGGGGCGCGCCTTCAGCAGCGGCAACGACATGCTGCAGCCGGTTCACGGCGATTCCGCGGTGCGGAACCTGCTCAGGGAGGTCTATCACCCGATGCTCCGGACCGTGCGCGGCATGCCTAAGCCGGTCATCAGCGCCGCGAACGGCCCGGTGGCGGGCATCGGCGTTGCCCTGGCCCTGGGCGCTGACCTGGCCATCGCGGCAGAATCGGCATATTTCCTGCTCGCCCACGTCAATATCGGCGTCGCTCCGGATGGGGGTGCGTTGCTGCTCGTCGCGTCGCGGGTGGGATTTGCCCGGGCGACCGAGATAGCGATGCTGGGTGAGCGTATCAGCGCGCGCCAGGCCCGTGACTGGGGCCTGATCAACCAGGTCTGGCCGGACACCGAGCTGACCGAGCGCGCCGAGGACCTGGCGCTGCGGCTCGCCAACGGCCCGACCAGATCGTATGCGGGCATAAAACGTGAGCTCAATGCGTGGACATTCGCCTCGATGGACGAGGCGCTGGAACTCGAGACCCAGATCGTGGCCGAGCTCAGGGACAGCGCTGACGCCGTCGAGGGACGCACTGCCTTCGCCGGGAAACGGGCTGCTCGCTTTAGCGGACGGTAACGGCCCGGCGGTGCCCGCCGCGGCCCGTGCCGCCTTAACGAGACCTTCATGCTGCGTGGCTAGCCTCGCCTCCGGGCGGCAGCACCGCGCCTGACTCATAGCCAACCGAGAAGTTTCCTACAGGAGGCTTCGAGTACGCAACCGCAGAATGGGTTTCATGAGCAACGAATACCGAGACCGGATCCGCCGGGCTACGGCGGAACGGGAACGCGGCCGGGCCAGGGTCCGCTCGGTGACCACGACGGTCACCATGGCCGGCGTAGCCGCGGCGGGCATTGTGGCGCTGACCCTGCCGGGGTCCACGCACAAGGCCGCTTCCTCATCGACGTCGACCGGCTCGAGCTCCGGTTCCACCAGCTCCGGCTCCGCCAGCTCGGGCTCGAACTCCGCCTCCTCGGGTTCGGGCTCGTCAAATTCCGGCTCGGCCAGCTCCGGTTCGTCAAATTCCGGCTCGTCGAACTCTGGCTCGTCTAGCTCCGGCTCGTCCAACTCCGGCTCGTCCAGCTCGAATTCGAACTCCGGCTTCAGCTCTGGTTCCGCTCCGTCCTCGAGTTCTGGCAACAGCCAGGCCACCTCCGGCGGCTCATGATGTCACCCGCCCGCCCGGACACGCGCGGCGCGGGCACCCGGGCCGAGCAGACGCCCGCCGCAGCGACCGAAGATGCCGCCAGCTGGCGCGCGCTCGGCACCCTGGTCCGGCTGGTCGTCACCGACCCGCGATGCCTGGACCAGGCCCGGGCCGTGCTCGAAGCCGACCTGGCCGCGGTCGACCTGGCCTGCAGCCGGTTCCGCGCCGACGCCGAGATCCGGGGGCTGCGGGGCGGGCGTGGCCAGCAGGTCAGCCCGCTGCTGGCCGAGGCCATTGCGGTGGCGCTTCGCGCGGCCGAGCTGACCGGCGGCGACGTCGATCCCACTGTCGGAACGGCCATGTCCGAGCTAGGATACGATCGTGATTTCGAACAGATCAGACCGGCCGGGCCTCTCAGCCCGGTCACCGTCAGGACCGTGCCGGGCTGGCGCGAGGTCCGGCTGGAGGGCTCCACGCTGAGCATGCCCGAAGGTGTCCAGCTCGACCTCGGGGCCACCGCGAAGGCCTGGGCCGCGGACCGGTCCGCCGCGCGGATCGCAGAACGCCTCGGCTGCGGGGTGCTGGTCAGCCTGGGCGGCGACATCGCGGTCGCGGGCCCGGCGCCGGACGGGGGCTGGCGCATCCGGGTTCAGGACGTGACCGGCGAACCCGGCGATCCGCCGGAGGGCCCGTACGCGGTGGTCGCGATCCGTGACGGTGGCCTGGCCACCTCCAGCACCGCCGCGCGCCGCTGGCAGCGCGGCGGCGACGTGCTGCATCACATCCTTGACCCGCGCACCGCCCGCCCGGCCGAGGCGGTCTGGCGGACCGTGTCGGTGACCGCGGGAACCTGCGCGGACGCCAATGCGGCCAGCACGGCCGCGATCATCCGCGGCCGTGCCGCGCTCGGCTGGCTGGCCAGCCTCAGCCTGCCGGCCCGCCTGGTCGACGCGACCGGAGCGGTGTTCACCGTGGCCGGCTGGCCGCGTGACCCGGAAGATCGCTCAGAGCAAGCTCAGAACTAACCTGCAGGATCCGCCGAGCGCGGGCACCGAAGATAGACAGCGTGAAGACAGAAAAGCCCGGCCGACAGGACAGGAACACGTGAGATGAGCGGGACCACCGCATTCTGGTACGCCAGCCGCGCCACCGGCGTCGTGGCGCTGCTGATGCTCACCGCCGTCCTGGTCCTCGGCATCCTGGTCAACCGCCAGGGCCGCCTGCCCGGTCTGCCCCGCTTCGCCGTCACCAGCCTGCACCGGAACTTCTCGCTGCTGGCCGTGGCCTTCATCGCCGTGCACGTGCTGACCGCGGTGGCCGACACCTACGTCAGCATCCCGCTGGTCTCCGGCGTCATCCCGTTCGCCTCCGGCTACGAGCGGTTCTGGCTCGGCCTCGGCGCGATCTCGTTCGACCTTATGCTCGCGCTGATCATCACCAGCCTGGTCCGCGGCCGGCTCAACCGGATCCTGTGGCGCGCCATTCACCTGCTCGCCTACCTGTGCTGGCCGGTCGCGTTCGCGCACAGCATCGGCTCCAGCACCGACATGCAGCAGGGCTGGCTGCTCGACCTGGCCATCGGCTGTGCCGCGGCCGTGGCGGCCGCAATCATCTGGCGGCTGGCCAGCGCGGCCCGCCAGCTGCCCCGGGCGGCCCGGGTGGCCGCCGTCTTGCGTCAGCACGGCCCCTACGCGTCGGCGGCGACCAAGCCGATGCGGACGACACGGACGCCTAAGGCCCCGGAGAGGCTCTCACGATGACGATGGCCCAGATGACCCAGATGAGCGGAACAGTGACAGAACACGCGAGCGAAGCGGCAGGCGGGTCCGGCCGCCCGGCTCCTTCCGGACTGCCCCGCCTGCTGCCGCTGGTCCCCGGGGTCCCGGAAGACCTGCGCGCCCACCTGGCCCGGTACGGCCGGCTGCCCTACCGGGGCGGGCCCGGCATGCTGATCCCCGGCGTCGAGCAGGCGGGACTGACCGGCCGCGGCGGCGCCGCCTTCCCGGTGGCCCGCAAGCTGGGCATCGTGGCCCGGGCCCGCGGCCGCAAGGTGATCGTGGCCAACGGCGCGGAAAGCGAGCCGGCCAGCTTCAAGGACGCCGTGCTGCTCCGGGCCGCGCCCAACCTGGTCCTGGACGGGCTTCAGCTGGCCGCCGAGGCGGTCGGGGCCAGCGAGGCGTTTCTGTACGTGCACTCCGGGGTCAGCCAGGAGATCGGCCGGGCCCTGGCCCAGCGGTCCGCCGCGGGCCTGGACCGCGTGCCGGTCACGGTCGCCGAAGCCCCGCCGCGGTTCCTGGCCGGCCAGGAGTCGGCGCTGGTGAACCGGCTGAGCGGCGGCCCGGCCGTGCCCACGTTCGTGCCGCCGCGGGTGTCCGAACGCGGCGTGGGCGGCGCGCCGACGCTGGTGCAGAACGTCGAGACGCTGGCCCACCTGGCCCTGATCGCCCGGTACGGGCCGCGCTGGTTCCGCGCCATGGGCACCGCCGAGGAGCCGGGCAGCATGCTCGCCACCGTGCACACCAGAGACGGCGCCCAGGTCATCGAGGCCGAGATCGGCGCCCCGCTGCGGACCGTGGTCCCCGCTCGGGCCGACGCCCAGGCCGTGCTCATCGGCGGCTTCCACGGCACCTGGCTGCCGGGCGGCCTCCTGGACACCCTCACCCTGGATAACCAGGCGCTGCGGCGGCACGGCGCATCGCTCGGCGCCGGCCTGGTCGCGGCGCTGCCCGTGGGCCGGTGCGGCCTGACCGAGGCGGCCCGGGTGACCCGCTACCTGGCCGCCGAGTCGGCGGGCCAGTGCGGTCCCTGCCTCAACGGGCTGCCCAGGATGGCCGCCGCGCTGGCCGAGCTGGCCGGGGCCGGGCACCGCAGGCAGGCCCGCGCCGACCTGGAGCGCTGGACCGGGCCGATGAACCTGGTGGCCGGCCGCGGCGCCTGCAACCACCCGGACGGCACCGTGCGGTTCGTCCGCAGCACGCTGACCGTGTTCGCCGCCGAGATCGCCCTGCACGCCAAGGGCCAGTGCTCAGCTAGTAACCACGGGGCAACTGACCGCACGCCGTTCCTGCCGCTGCCCGCCGGCGTGCCGATGACCGAAGACGACTGGACCTGAGGAATGAACGACACATTGCGGGTCAACCCCATCGACTGCTCCGGGCACGGCGTCTGCGCTGAGCTGCTGCCCGAGCTCGTCACCCTGGATGAGTGGGGCTACCCGATCCTCGACCCGCGCCCGGTGCCGCCCTCCCTAGACCTCGAGGCCCGCCGCGCGGTGGCCGCCTGTCCCGCGCTGGCCCTCAAGCTCACGCGTAGCTGACGCACGCACCACGGCGCGTTCGGCCTAGATGACGTCGTGGCCCGGGTGCGGCTCCACCGGCACCGCGGGCACCGACCCCAGCCGTCCGGCCTGGTAGTCCTCGAAGGCCTGGACCAGCTCGGCGCGGGTGTTCATGACGAACGGGCCGTAGGCCGCCACCGGCTCCCGGATCGGCTCGCCGCCCAGCAGCAGGATGTCCAGGTCCCCGGACGGCGCGGCCGTGACGGTCAGCGCGTCCCCCGGCCCGAACACCGCCAGCTGCCCCATCCGCACCGGGCGCCCGTCCGGTCCCACGGATCCCCGGCCGGAAAGAACGTACCCCAGCGCGTTGAAGGCCGCCGGCCACGGCAGCCGGACCCGGGCGCCGGCCGAGATGGTGGCGTGCACCAGGGCGATCGGGGTGTGCGTGATCCCGGGCCCGGCGTGCCCGCCGAACGACCCGGCGATCACCCGCAGCAGCGCGCCGCCGTCCGCCGACGACAGCAGGGCCACCTGGCCCGCGCGTATGTCCTGGTAGCGCGGCGGGGTCATCTTCAGCCGGGCCGGCAGGTTGACCCAGAGCTGGATGCCGTGGAACAGGCCGCCGCTGACCACGAGCTCCTCCGGCGGCGCCTCGATGTGCAGCAGGCCGGCCCCCGCGGTCATCCACTGGGTGTCGCCGTTGGTGATCAGCCCGCCGCCGCCGTTGGAGTCCTGATGCCGGAACGTCCCGTCGATGATGTACGTCACGGTCTCGAACCCGCGGTGCGGGTGCCATGGCGTGCCCCGGGGCTCGCCGGGCCCGTAGTCGACCTCGCCCATCTGGTCCATGTGCACGAACGGGTCCAGGTGCGCCAGGTCCACCCCGGCGAACGCGCGCCGGACCGGGAACCCCTCGCCCTCCAGCCCCGAAGGGGCGGTGGTGACGGCGCTGACCTGCCGCTCGGCCTGCGTGACGTCAGGCTCGGGCACCCGGGGCAGGACCAGGATGTTCTCGACGGTGATCGCTGGCATGGCTTCCCCTCTCGCCGGTAAGTGCCAGCATAACTTCGTTTGAAAGTTCAATTATTCCTAACGGCCGGTGGTGTCTGCTCCCTGGCCCGTGTCGTCGCAGGCTAGGCCCGATTGTTGCCGTAGGCTGCCATAATGGACAGCGACCAGACGCCGCCTCCCCCCAGTTACGCCGCAGCGGGCGTGGACGAGCTGCGCGAGCAGGATGTGTTTTCCCGGGCCATGCGCCCCTGGCTGGCCCGTACCGTGGCCCGGTCCCCGATGGTGACCAGCATCACCGGCCTGGCCAGCGGCTACTTCGCCACCATCCTGCAGCTGGAGGGCGCTCCGCCGATCGCCCTGAGCACCGACGGCGTGGGCACCAAGATCCTGCTGGCCCGCGAGGCCAACCGGTGGGAGCCGATCGGGATCGACTGCGTGGCCAACAACGTCAACGACCTCATCTGCGTCGGCGCGGTGCCGCTCGCGCTGCTGGACTACGTGGCCACCGACCGGATCGACGAGGGCGTGCTGGAGGAGATCGCCCGCGGCCTGTACCTGGGCGCTGACCTGGCCGGGATCGCCATTCCGGGTGGCGAGATCGCGCAGATCGGCTCGATGCTGGCCGACGCGTCCGGCGGCCGCCCGATGCTGGACCTGGTCGGCACCGCGATCGGGGCGCTGCCCTCGGGCCGCAACCCGATCGACGGATCAGGCGTCCGGGCCGGTGACGTGATCATCGGCCTGCCCAGTTCCGGCCTGCACAGCAACGGGTACTCACTCGCGCGGCACGTCCTGTTCGGCGCGGCCGGGATGAAGCTGGCCGACCGGGTGCCGGGTACGGCCCGGCATCTGGACGATGCGCTGCTGCAGCCGACCCGGGTCTACGTGGCCGCGGTGCAGGCCCTGTGGGCGGCGGGCGTGGAACCGCGGGGCCTGGTCAACATTTCCGGCGGCGGCCTGCTCAACCTCGGCCGGCTGGCCGCCGACGTGTCCTACGAGCTCGACGCGCTGCCGCCCCCGCCGCCGGTGTTCAGCTTGATCGCCGACGCGGGGAACGTCCCGGCCGCCACCATGTACGCGACGTTCAACATGGGTACCGGGTTCGCCATCGTCGTCCCCGCGGCCCGGCAGCAAGCCGCGGTGGCCGCGCTGAAGAGCGTGGGGGAGGAACCCGCCCGGGTGGGCTGGGTCACCGGCCGTCCCGGCCGGGCCGTGTCGATCCCCTCGGCCGGCCTGCGCGGCCGGGGCGACTCCTTCCAGGCCATCCCGGTCTTACGGCTCAGCCGCCGCCGAGCCTCAGTCAGCCGTCAAGCCCGTCAGTCGCCATCAAGGGAGCCCAGCTGCGGGGCGATTCCCGAGAAGCTGGCCGCGGTCAGCGGCGTCGGGTTCAGGTGCAGCGCCCGGATCTCCTTCAGCAGGACGGTGAGCTCCTGGCCCAGCCCGGGAACCCAGTGCAGGATGACGATCTCGCCCGGGCTCAGCGGCTTGCGGTTCCAGGTCTGGATGCGGTCACCCGACATGGTGGCGCTCCAGCCGGCCAGCGCGGTCAGCCCGGCCCGGGCGGCCGCCACCTCCACCGTGTGGTTGAAGGCCCCGTACGGCGGGCGGCCGATGGCCGGGGTCTGGCCCAGCCAGCGGCCCAGATCCGTCCGGTCCTGCCCCCACTGGGTGGTGGCCTGGCTGAGCGCGACCTTGGTCAGGAAGGGGTGCGAGACCGTGTGGTCCCCGATGATCCCGCCCGCGGCCACGAATTCTTTCCAGTAGCCGAGGTTCTCCTTGGCCGCGTCGGCGACGAGGAACGCCGTTATCGGCAGGTAGTTCTGGTGCATCAGGGTCAGCACCTGCTGGCTGGGCGTCCAGCCGTCGTCGATGGTGATGTAGATGGCGCGCCCGGCCGAGTGCGCGAAGCAGTACAGCAGGGCCGCCGACTTGGCCGGGCTCGGGGCCCGCGACCGGGCGGGGATGGTGACCGGGACGGCCGCCTGCTCGCCGTCCTGTGCGGTCAGCCGCAGGCTGCCCGCGCACGCGGTCGCGCCTTCGGTCACGGCCAGCTGCGCGGAGGCCACCATGGTGACCGTATCGGTGCCGCACAGCACCTGCGCCGGTCCGGCCCGCAACGGGCTGGAGGTGTACACCAGCCACCGGCCGGAGCTGGTGCCGGAGGACAAGATCCGCGGCGCTGGCGGGGCGCTGACGGTGACCGTCCTGGTCAGCTGCTGCGGGCCGGTGAGCTGGACCACCAGGGTGGTCCGGGCGCCCGGGGGCACCGGCACCCGGACCGTCGCGCCGGCCGCGGACCAGTGGCCGGCTGGCCCGCCGCCGTCCTCGGACACCGCCATCTGGCTGCGGGCCAGGACCTGCTCCCCGGCCGTCCCGGCCGGCGACGTCACCTGGATCGTGACGGTATTCGAGGCGGGCGACAGCACCCACCCCAGCCGCAGCGGCACCGGCGCCGGTCCGGACCGGCCCAGGCATCCGGCTACCACCGCGACCAGCGACAGGGCCGCGATGAGGACCATCGCGCGCCGGAACCTGTACCGCCCGGCGGACGGGCGCGCAGGGCCCCCGTATCCACGGGGCTGGCCTGCGGCGTCGGCTGCTTCTCCTGGATTCGCAGCTTCCCGTCGATTCACAGCATCATTTTTTCGTTAACTCCGGTTAATTCCGCGGACGCCGGTGCTGCTTTCTCCCGTGTCGTTTCTCCCGTGTCGTCCGTCCCGGGGCCGCAATCGGCGGATAGCCACCCAATCCTGATCGCCCGGGCCGCGATACCGTCTAGGCATGGATGCCCGCGCCTACGTCGAGTCACACGCCCGCGAGTTCATCGATGACCTGAAGCAGTGGCTGGCCATCCCGTCGATCTCCGCCGACCCGGCCCGGCACGGCGACGTGCGCCGCAGTGCTGGCTGGCTGGCCGCGCACCTGAGCAGCACGGGTTTCCCGGTGGCCGAGGTCTGGGACAGTTCGCCGGACGGGCTGCCCGCGGTGTTCGCCGAGTGGCCGGCCGCCGATCCGTCCGCGCCGACCGTACTGGTCTACGGCCACCATGACGTCCAGCCCGTCGAGCCGCTGCCCGAATGGGACAGCCCGCCGTTCGAGCCCGCCGAGCGCGACGGCCTGCTGCTGGCCCGGGGCGCGTCCGACGACAAGGGCCAGGTGCTGTTTCACTCGCTGGGCCTGCGGGCCTGCCTGGCCGCCAGCGGGGCCGCCGCGCCGCCGGTCACGGTCAAGCTGCTGATCGAGGGCGAGGAGGAGTCCGGCTCAGAGCACTTCGCGGCGCTGCTCCGGCGTAACCGGGACCGGCTGGCCTGCGACGTGGTCGTGGTCAGCGACACCACGATGTGGGCCGCCGACGTGCCGTCCATGTGCATCGGGATGCGCGGGCTGGCCTCGGCCGAGGTCACGCTGACCGGTCCGGTCCGTGACCTGCACTCCGGGTCGTTCGGCGGCGGGGTGCCGAACCCGCTGCACGCGATGTCCGCGCTGCTGGCCGGGCTGCACGACGAGGCGGGCCGGGTGACGCTGCCGCGCTTCTACGACCGGGTGCTGGCCCTGTCCGAGCAGGAGCGGGAACTGTTCGCCCGGCTGCCCTTCGACGAGAAGCAGTGGCTCGTCGACGCCGGGCACAGCGGGGCCGCGTCCGGCGAGGAGGGCTTCACCACCCTGGAGCGGATCTGGGCCAGGCCCACCGCGGAGATCAACGGGATGTGGGGCGGCCACACCGGCCCGGGCGGCAAGACCATCATCCCGCGGGCCGCGCACGCCAAGGTTTCCTTCCGCCTGGTCGCCGACCAGGATCCGGCCGACGTGCTGGCCGCGTTCGGTGAGTACGTGCGGGCCCGCACCCCGGCCGGGCTGACCGCCGAGGTGACCGCGGCGCCCGCGGTCCGGCCCAGCCACTCGCCGGTCACCTCGCCGGCCGTGCAGGCCGGCCGCCGGGCCATGCAGCGGGCGTTCGGCCGCGAGGTGCTGTTCACCGGGGAGGGCGGCAGCGGCCCCGAGGCGGACCTGGCCGAGATCCTGGCTGCGCCGCTGGTGTTCGTGGCGGTCGGGCTGGACGCGGATCAGATCCACGCCCCGAATGAGGCCATCGACGTAGCCAGGCTGCTGCGGGGCGCCGAGGTGTCGGCGTACCTGTGGGAGGAACTCGCCTCGGCCGGCCCGGAGCTGCAGTGACCTCCCCCGAGGGAGCCGGGGACGGCCCGCCGAGCCCCGCTGGCGCTGTCCCGGGGCACGGTCGACCGGGTGACCATCCGGCGCAACGACGTGGACTGGATCGACCGGGCCTGGAAGGACCCCGGCACCCGGGTCCTGGTCGTCCATCGGGGCGAGGCCCTGGTACGTGACGTCGACGATCAGGTCGGAGCTGGTCTTTCTCGCGCCGGAACAGGCGCCGTCGGGGACCCGGTTCCTGCTGGGCCAGGATGACGACGGCGTGGTCTACTTCGGCGTGAGCGCGTCGCTGCCGGACGAGCAGGGACTCCAGCAGGCGACGGACGATCCGCGCGCGGGCCATGGGGTGCATCGCGGGGCGCTGCGTGATGTGGGGACGGTGCTGTCCGACCGGGACGCGGGCTTGCTCACCCACGCGGTGGCGCTGGCGAACTGGCACGACACGCATACCCACTGCCCGCTGGACGGCACTCCGTCACGGTGCCAGACCCGGCCGGGCATTCCGCCTCCTGCCCGGTCGACGGCACCGAGCACTTCCCACGCACCGACCCGGCGGTGATCATGCTGATCACCGATGCCGAGGACCGGGTCCTGCTGGCCCGCAACACCCGCTGGCCGGGCCGCCGCGTCTCGATCCTGGCCGGGTTCGTGGAACCAGGCGAATCCGCTCGAGCAGGCCGTGATCCGCGAGGTGGCCGAAGAGGCCGGGATCATCGTGACGAACGTCCGGTACGTGGCCAGCCAGCCCTGGCCGATGCCGCGCAGCCTGATGGTGGGCTTCCGCGCCGAGGCCATGCCCGGCGAGGTCATCGCCGTCGACCACGACGAGCTCACCGAGGCGCACTGGTACAGCCGCGCCGACCTGCTCGCCGCGGTCACCGAGCAGAACCTGGGCCTGCCCGGCCCGGTGTCGATCGCCCGGCACATCATCGAGGCCTGGTACGGCGGCCCCCTCCCCGCGTGACAGCACCGCCCGCGTGACATGACACTGGCCGCCCCGGCTCCTAGTGCCGGGCCAGAGCTTCGCGAAGGAGGCTGGACACGCGACCGCGCACGAACTGGGCGGGCAACATCGCCTTCGGGGCCCCGGACTTTCATCGCCCGGTCTCGCTGGGCCAGCTCCAGGCCGTCGTTGCGCGGGCGGGCCGGATCCGCGTGCTGGGCACCGGCCATTCGTTCAACGACATGGCCGATTCGCCCGGCGCCCAGGTCACCCTGGCCGGATTGCCGCCGGAGGTCTCGGTCGACTCGGCCGCGTCCCTGGCCCGGGTGGCCGCGGGGCTGAGCTACGCCGAGATCGCCGGGCGCCTGGACCGGCTAGGCTTCGCGCTGCGTAATCTGGCCTCGCTGCCGCACATCTCGGTGGCCGGTGCCTGCGCGACCGCCACTCACGGGTCGGGCGCGGCGAACCAGAACCTGGCCGCGGCCGTGGCCGGCCTGACCCTGGTCACCGCGGACGGTGACCTGCTCGAGCTGACCCGCGGGGACGAGGCTCTCGGCGGCGCTGCGGTCCACCTCGGCGCCCTCGGCGTGGTGTCCAGCCTGCTGCTGGAGGTCGTGCCGTCCTTCGACGTCGCCCAGCGGGTCTACGAGAACCTGCCGCTGGAGATCCTCGATGATCACTTCGCCGACCTCATGGCGGCCGGCTACAGCGTCAGCATGTTCACCGACTGGCGCGCCCCCCGCCTCACCCAGCTCTGGATCAAGCAGCGCCTCGATACCCCGCCCGCCCCGCCGGCCCCCGCCACTACGGTCACCGCCCCGCCGGCCACCGCCACTACTGTCACTGCCCCGCCGGTCGCCGCCCCGCCGGTCACGCACGAGCCATGGTTCACCGCCACGTCGGCCCCCGCCCCGCGGCACCCGGTACCCGGCGTATCGGCCGATGCGTGCACCGAGCAGCTCGGCCTGCCCGGCCGCTGGTACGAGCGGCTCCCGCATTTCCGGCCCGAGTTGCGGCCCAGCGTAGGCCGGGAACTCCAGTCGGAGTACCTGCTCCCCGTGGCGCACGCCGTCCCCGCCCTGCACGCGCTCAGCCAGATCCGTGACCGCCTCGCCCCGGTGCTGCGGATCTGCGAGATCCGCGCCGTCGCCGCGGACGAGCTGTGGCTCAGCCCGAGCTACCGCCGCAGCAGCGTGGCGTTCCACTTCACCTGGATCGCCGACACCGCCGCAGTGCTCCCCGTGGTCGCCCTGGCCGAACGGCAGCTGGCCCCGTTCGCGCCGCGGCCGCACTGGGGCAAGATCTTCACCACCGCGCCGGAGGTCCTCCGCTCACGCTACGAGCGCCTGCCGGACTTCCTCGCCCTGATGCGCCGCCTCGACCCCTCCGGCAAGTTCCGCAACGCCTACACCACCCGCTACCTAAACCCCTAGCTAGCGGCAGCAGCCCCCCCGCCTCGCTGCGCCATCCCCAGAGAGACTCGCTGCGCCATCCCCAGAGAGAACAGCCAATGAGCGTGGCTCCGTACTGGTTCTACTGGGTACAGAGCCACTCTCATTGGTTAGGGACGCGCTGCTGAAGCGACCCATGCGAACCATGCGCACCGCTGACATCTCAGCTGCCGTCACGGAGGTTCTTCGGGGCACCGGGCTGGAAGGAGATGTGGTCGAAGGTGGCGGTGCAGCCCTCGCCGGCCGGCGACTGAGCCAGGAAGCCCACCCGGACCAGCTCGGCGGGGTCCCCGCCGAGCGCGAAGTACCGCAGCAGCCGCCACACCGATCCGTCCGCTGAGGCGTGGAAGGCCCAGGCCGCCCCGGACCGGGTGATCCGCAGCCACAGGGTGTCGCCGTCCACCTCAAAGGAATTGCAGTCATCGGAGACGCCCCGCGTCACGACCGTGACCGCGGTCGGCCGCTGCCGCGGCGAGTACTCCAGGCCCACCTTGGCCCAGTGCCGTTCGCGGGCGTGCAGCAGCAGCGCACCCGCGTCGTACATGCTGCCGAACTCCACCCGGACCTGGGCGGCCAGCGTGAAGTCGCCCGCCGGGGGCAGGCCCGCGAAGCGGCCCGCGTCCGGGACCTGCCCGGGATCAGCCCCGGCCGGATCGACGAACAGGTCGGTCCCGGCCGCCGCGCTGAGGATCAGCGCGCCGCCCCGCACGTGGCATCCCGGGGGCGGGCTTCCGGCCGGCTCCAGCGGGAACGGCAAACTGGGCAATTTCAGCGCAGCCATCCGGGTAGTGTGCCACGACACTCAGGCCCGGCGCGGGCCGCGGGATCTCCTCTCCCGTTGCTACGCTCGTCGGCATGCTAGATCACCTGGGCTTGCAGCCTCGCGACGTCGAGGCGTCGCTCGGCTTCTACCTGCGGACCTTTGCCGCGATCGGGATGCGCGAGGTGATGCGCTTCCCGAACGGCGATAGCCTCGTAGTCGGCTTGGCCGGTCCGGACGGCGTCCCCACGTTCTGGCTGAGCCCGGCCACCGGGAACGAGACCAGGGAACTGCACATTGCGTTCCGCGCGCCCGACCGGGCCGCGGTCGACGCCGTGCACGCGGCCGCTGTGGCGGCCGGGGTCGAGGTCCTGCACGCCCCCCGCGAATGGCCGGAGTACCACCCCGGCTACTACGCCGTGTTCCTGCGCGATCCCGACGGTCACAACGTCGAGGCCGTCCACCACGGGTAATGCCGGTGCCCGCGTGGTCAGGCCCTCGGCCTGGCCCGGGACCTGCGCCGGCGGCGCGGCATCCGCGGCGGCCTGCGCGCCGGCCCCGGCGGCAACGGGCGCCTAGGCTCCAGCTCGCCGCGCAGGCGGTCCAAGTGAGCCAGGATCTCCCCGCGCAGCGGCCAGCCGTCCGGACGTTCGGCCGGGTCGGTGGCCAGCAGGTCTGCCAGCCGGTCCTGCTGGCGCTGGGCCTCTTCCAGGTGCTCTTCCAGCTGCTCCGCGATCGGGCCGGCCTGCGGCTCGGGGGAGCCGGCGGGCGAGCGGCCGGCCTCGATGAGCTGGCCGTAGGCGCCGACGCCGGCCGCGAGCTCGGAGATGACCGCGGCCAGCCGCGCGCGGGTCTCCGGGTCCTTGACCGGGCTGTCGTCGCTGTCCAGCCGTGCGCTGTCGGCCACCGCGCGGGCTAGCACACGAAGGTCTATGGCGGCCCGCTCCAGCGTGTCGACGCCGTCCCGCAGCCCGGCCGCGGGGTCGGGGTACCGCAGCCGGCGCGGGTTCAGCCGCACGCTCTCCTCGGCCTGGCCGAGCGCCTCGTCCAGCCGCTGGATCTCGCCGCGCAGCGCGCGGGTCTGCTCCAGCCACTCCACGGCGCGGCGGGGATCCGGCTCGGCGGCCAGGCCGTCCGCCATCTCGCCGAGCAGCGCGGCCATCTGCCGGGTCAGGTCGCCGATCGCGTCCTTGGCCGGCTGCACCCGCAGCGGCGCGAAGATCAGGCCGGCGGCCAGACCGGCCGCCGCTCCGACCAGCGTCTCGGTGATGCGGCTGGTCGCGGCCGCGTGCGAGTCGACCGAGAAGATCAGCATCGCGCTGATCGGCACCTCCAGGGTCTCCTCGCGGAGGCGGAGTATCAGGCCGAGCGCGACCGTTCCCGCGATGAGCAGGCCGAGGACCCACCAGCTGAACGGGACGTAGGCGGCCACAGCGACCGCGGCCAGCACGCCCGCGGTGACGCCGATGACCCGCTGGACGGCGCTGCGGATGGTATGGAACAAGGTGGCCTGCACCACCAGGAGCGCGGTCAGCGGGGCGAGCACCGACCGGGTCGACCCGCCCGGCAGCTGCAGCGCGAGCAGGTAGGCGAATACCGCGGTCAGCGTCATCCGGGTGATGTACACCGCGGCCGGCTGCGCCCGCCGGCGCACCAGGGTGAGCTGCTCGGCCTGGTGCCTGGCGACGGCCTTGGCCGCCTCGCCGACGCTTTCGCTGGGCCTGGAACGGATACGGAAATGGTTCATGACCGGCATACCGACGTGGACTGGGCGGCGGGATACCAGAATGCTCCCGTCGAGAGCAAAACCTTCACTGTCACCCCAAACGCGAATGCGGCCCAGCTATTCCCGCGGCCCGGTCAACCCCGCGGCCCTCAGCCCGCGGCTCTCAGCCCGCGGCCCTTGAGCCCCCGGCCAGGCTCGCCCCTCAGGCCCGGTCAGCCCTCACGCCCGGTCAGCCCTCCGACCTGGCCAACACCGCCGATCCGGCCAGGATCGCCACCGGGACGACCGCCAGGGCCGCCAGCGCCCAGGACAGCCCGAGTCCCCCGGCGATCAGCCCCACCGCTAGCGGTCCAAGCCCGCCCGCCAGCCCGGCGGCACTGCTGAGCGTGACGGCGACCGGGCTGCGCCCGGGCAGGCTGCCGTACAGCCGGGCCTGCAGCAGCGGGTACCACGGCGCGGTAGCCGCGCTCAGCACGGCCAGGATGGCCAGCTTGGCCGCCGGTCCCGGCGCGAGCAGGAAGCCCGGGTAGGCCAGCGCGGCCACGGCCGCGCTGGCCCGCAGCACGGTCACGTCCGCCACTCGCTCCAGGATGAATACCAGGGCCGCGTCCCCGGCCAGGGCGGCACCAAGCCGGATCGCTATCGCCAGCGCCGCGATTCCCGGCTGCAGGTGTGCCACGTCGACCAGGTACAGCGCGAGGAATCCGGTGAGCACGTCGACCAGCAGGTCGGCTACCTCCAGCAGCACCAGCCAGCGCACCACCGACCAGTCTCGCAGCGCGGCCAGGACCTCCCGCGCCCGCTCGGTCCACGCTGGGCTGGCCACCGGATCGCCGCCGCCCGCCCCCGCCGCAGCCCCCACCGTAGTGCCCGCCGCAGCCCCCGCCGCCGCACCGCCCGCCACAGCCCCCGCCGCACCGCCCGCCGCGCCCGGGTCCCGCAGGCATGTGCCGGCCCAGGCCAGGGCGGCCAGCGCGGCCAGCGCCAGGTAGGCCGCCCGCCAGCCGCCCCCGGCCGCCAGCACCGCCGCGAGCAGCAGCGGCCCGGCCACTGCGCCGGCCGATCCGGCCAGGTCCCAGCGCGCCATGACCTGGGCCTGCCGGTCCGGGCTGGCCTCGATGAGCTCGGCCTGGGTCAGCGAGACGAACGCGCCCGAGGCGGGGTAGAAGACGGTGAACGCGGCCAGCAGCACGGCATACGAATACGCCCCGGCCACCGCGAGCAGGCTCAGCACGAACACGATGCCGCCGCCGAGGATGAACCGCCGCCGTCGCCCGGCTTCACCAGCCAGGATCCCCAGCGGCAGCTCGAGCGCGCCGCCGACCAGCAGCGGCACCGACGCGAGCAGGCCGACCTGGCCGTAGCTCAGCCCGAGGTCATGGCGGATCAGCGGCAGTGCCGCGCCCTTGGCGCCGTCGACCAGCTCGTCGGCCAGTTCAACCGCGAGGGCCACCGCCAGGGCGGGGAGGGCAGGCTTTCAGCGTCAATAAAAACCCATGCCGCTCATGCTACGGTCTGCGGTTCTCGATCCGCCAGACCAGCCGGAGCCCGGACCAGTCGTCGTCGATCGCGGCCACCTTGACATCGACCAGCCCGATCGGCAGCGCGTGCTCGCGGATGACGGTATCGGTGATGTCGCTGCGGTGACCGCCGGCCCGGCGCGGCCACGCAGCCCACAGGGCCCCGGCCGGGTATATGCGTCGCGCCAGGCCGTCGAGCTCGCCGCCGATCTCGGCCGCGGCGGCGAAGAACGCGATGATCACGTCGGCCGGGCCGTCCGGGCCCGCCTCGAGCAGGCCCGCGGGCGGGTCGGCCAGGGCCCAGCCCGCGGGGGATGGTGCAGGTGAGTGCGCTGTCCAGCCCGCAGGCCCAGCTTGGCGGCCTGCGACCGGCCTGAGTAGCCGGCCGGGCCAGCAGGGCCGGAGCGGCCCGCCGGGCCAGCAGGGCCAGCAGGAGAAGGCGTCACGAGCCCGACTTAATATCACGCCGGGCCGGCCAGCGCAAGGGGGCTGACCTCCGAGTCCGGCGGGGGGCTATGCGGCTGGGCGAAGACGGGTGCTAACCGGCCTGCCAGGGGCCGCCAGAGGTGGAAGGATACTCAGTATGCTACTCGTTAGGGTCACCCAGTGAGCGTCCGGCATGCCTTGCTCGCGCTGCTCAGCGAAGGCCCCAAGTACGGCCTTCAGCTGCGCGAGGAATTCGAGGACCGGACGGGAGAGGTCTGGCCGCTGAACGTCGGCCAGGTCTACACCACGCTGCAGCGGCTGGAGCGGGACGGTCTCGTCGAGTCCGACGACACCGCGCCGGACGGGCCGCAGAAGATCTTCCGGATCACCGCCGAGGGCGAGCGGGAACTGGCCGGCTGGCTGCGTACGCCGCCCGACCTGGCTTCCCCGCCGCGCGACGAGCTGGTCATGAAGGTGCTCGTGGCGATGCGCGTGCCGGCCGTCAACGTGCACGACGTGATCCAGGTCCACCGCCGGTACCTGGTCGAGCTGATGCAGCAGTGGACCCGGATCAAAGAGGCCGAGGCCGAGTCGGACTTCGCCCTGGCGCTGGTCGTCGACGCGGAGCTGTTCCGGCTGGACGCGGTCATCCGGTGGCTGGACTCGGCCGACGGCCGCATCCAGCGGGCCGCGGCTGACCGGCAAGGCGTGACGGCCGCGCCAGGCGAGGCGGCCGCGCCAGGCGAGGCGGCTGCGCCCGGCGGCCCGGCCGTGTCCGGTAAGTCGCCCGGTCCCGGCGAGCCCGCCGCGGCGCCCGCCCGCCCGCTGCCCAGGGTTCGCCGGGGCACCCGGACCGCGAGGTAGGACCCCTCATGCGAACTGAAAACTCAGCAAAGGAAACGGGGAACGTCATGAAACTGCGGAAGGAAACGGGGGTCTCGCGATGAGCGTCCTGGAACTGCGGCACGTGTCACGGACGTACGGCCAGGGCGCCGCCGAGGTGCACGCGCTGGATGACGTGACTCTGACCGTCGAGGCCGGCTCCATGGTGGCGGTGATGGGGCCGAGCGGCTCCGGCAAGTCCACCTTGCTGACCATCGCCGGGAGCCTGGAGGAGCCGTCCAGCGGGGAGGTCTACATCAACGGCGTGTCGCTGGCCACGATGTCCCGTAACGCCCGGGCTCAGCTGCGCCGCCGCCAGATCGGGTTCGTGTTCCAGGACTTCAACCTGCTGCCCGGGCTCACCGCGGCCGAGAATGTGGCCCTGCCGCTCGAGCTGGACGGCACCTCGGCCCGCAAGGCGCGCATCGCGGGCCTGAAGTCGCTGGAGGAGCTGGGCCTGGGTGCCCGGGCCGGGAGTTTCCCCGACCAGCTGTCCGGCGGGGAACGGCAGCGGGTTTCGATCGCCCGGGCCGTGGTCGGCGACCGGCGCCTGCTGCTGGCCGATGAGCCTTCCGGCGCGCTGGATTCGACGAACGGCGAGGCCGTCATGCGCCTGATTCATGGTGCGTGCAAGCGGGGCGTGGCCGCCGTCGTGGTGACCCACGACGCGCAGCTGGCCTCGTGGGCCGACCGGGTGGTCTTCCTGCGGGACGGCCGGGTGACCGACCAGACCCTCCCGCCGGCCGGCCCGGAGTCGCTGCTCGCCCCGGAGCAGGTCCAATGAGCACCGTCATGACCAGGCCGCGGCCGCACGCGGCGGGGACCGCCAACGGGGGCGTTCCCGCCCGGCGCGCCGTGATCCACTGGTCCTGGCGGCTGTTCCGCCGCGAGTGGCGCCAGCAGCTGCTGGTCCTGGCCCTCATCGTGGTGGCGGTGGGCGCCACCGTGGTCGCCGCGGCGGTGGCCGTAAACACCCCGCCCGCGGCCAACGCCGGCTTCGGCACGGCCCACGACCTCGCCACCTTCACCTCACCCGGCGCCAAGCTGGCCGCCGACATCACCGCCATCCAGGACAAGTACGGGCGGGTCGACGTGATCCAGAACCAGGCCCTCACCATCCCCGGCTCGATCCAGAGCTACGACCTGCGCGCCCAGAACCCGGACGGGCCGTTCGGCCAGCCGATGCTGTCCCTGCTCAGCGGGCACTACCCGGCCGCGGCGGACCAGGTGGCCCTGACCCCTGGGCTGGCCGCCGACCTGGGCCTCAAGGTCGGGGATGTCTATCATCAGGGCGCCCAGGCGCGCACCGTGGTCGGCATCGTGCAGAACCCGCAGAGCCTGCTGGACGAGTTCGCCCTCGTCATCCCGGGCCAGGTCACCCACCCGAGCGCGGTCTCGGTCTTGTTCGACGCGCCGCCCGGGGTCAGCTCGTCGGCCCTCGGGCCGAACGTCCAGACTCCAGGGTCCCAGACCGCGTCCAACCCGCTGAATCCGACGACGATCGTCCTCGCGCTGGCCACCATCGGCATGCTGCTCATCGCCCTGGTGTCGGTCGGCGGCTTCACCGTGCTGGCGCAGCGCCGGCTGCGGGCGCTCGGGATGCTCGGCGCGCTGGGCGCCACGGACCGGAACGTCCGCCTGGTCGTCCGGGCCAACGGGGTCGTGGTGGGCGTGGTCGGCGCGCTGGGCGGCCTGGTGGTCGGCCTGGCCGCCTGGCTGGCTTACCGGCCGAAGGCCGAGCAGAGCGCGCACCACCTGATCGGCGCGTTCGCGCTGCCGTGGGTGGTGATCGGCCCGGCGCTGGGGCTGGCCGTGCTGGCCACGTTCTTCGCCGCCTCCCGGCCCGCCCGCGCCATCACCAGGATGTCCACCGTGGCCGCCTTGTCCGGCCGGCCCGCGCCGCCGAAGCAGGTCCACCGCTCGGCCCTGCCCGGCGTCGTCTTCGCCGTGATCGCGGTCCTCGCGCTGTGGTATTCCGGCAAGAGCGACAATAACGGCGGCGGTGCGCCCGAGCTCGTCGGCGGCCTGGTGTGCCTGACCGTCGCGGTGATCCTGCTGTCTCCGCTGTTCCTGGCGGCCATGGCCCGGGCGGCCAAGGCCACGCCCATCGCGGCCCGGCTGGCCCTGCGCGACCTGGGCCGCTACCGGGCCCGCTCGGGATCGGCGCTGGCCGCCATCGCTCTCGGGGTGATGATCGCCATGCTGGTCTGCGTCCTGTCCGCGGCCCGGTACGGCAACGTCCTGGACTACGCCGGGCCCAACCTCACCAGCAGCCAGCTGATCGTCTACACCCCGAGCGCCGGCCCCGGCGGCCCCGGCGGCAACGGCAACGGCAACGGCACTGCGCCGGCCGGCGGCAGCCCGCAGTCCCAGGCGGCCAGCGCGGCCAGCATCGGCGCCGCGCTCGGCTCGCACGACGTCATCGCGCTGGAGACCACGAGCGCCGGGCTGCAGCACGCCGCCCCCGGCCGGCAGTGGTCCGGCCCGGTGTACGTCGCCACCCCGCAGCTGCTGGCCGCCTTCGGGATCAAGGCCTCCCAGGTCAGCCCGGACGCCGACATCCTGTCCATGCGGCCCGGCCTGTCCGGCCTCTCCCTGATGCAGCTCATCTACGGGAACAACGGGAACAACGGGAACAACGGGAACAACGGGAACGGCCCGGACCAGACCTCCTTCCCGTGCCCGGCCGGCCAGTGCCTGGCCAACCCGGTGATCCAGCAGGAGGGTGCCCTGCCGTCCGGCACGTCGGCCCCCAATACGGTGATCACCCAGCACGCGATCAGCCAGCTCGGCCTGGGCTCGAGCGTCAGCACCTCCGGCTGGCTGATCCTGGCCCCGCATCCGCTCACCGCGGCGCAGATCACCAGCGCCAGGCTCACTGCGGCCGGCCAGGGCCTGAGCATCGAGACGAAGTCCAGCGCGCCGTCGTCGGCGGAGATCCTCAACTGGGCCACCCTGTTCGGCATCGTGCTGGCCCTGGGCATCGTGGCCATGAGCGTCGGGCTCATCCGCAGCGAAACGGCCGGTGACCTGCGTACCCTGACCGCCACCGGGGCGAGCGGCTGGACCCGCCGCACGCTCACCGCGGTCACCGCCGGGGCTCTCGGCCTGGCCGGCGCGGTGCTCGGCACGGCCGCGGCCTACCTCGGCGCGGCCGCCTACTCCTTCGGCAACCACCTCGACGGCCTGGGCGAGCTGGGCTTCGTCCCGACCTGGAACCTCCTGGTCATCCTGGTCGGCCTGCCGCTCGTCGCGGCGGCCGCGGGCTGGCTGCTGGCCGGCCGCGAGCCGTCCACTATCGCCAGGCAGCCGCTGGAGTAAGAATCCGGGGAGTTAACTGGCGCGGGCCCGGGACGGCGGCATGCTTGGCCCGGGGCCCGCGCTCCAGGATCTCCGCCGCGCCGCGCACCACGCACCGCAGCGGGTCGTCGACCACGACCGTGCCGACGCCGGCCACGGTCTCGATCCGGGTGGCCAGGCCGGGCAGCAGCGCGCCGCCGCCCGCCAGCCTGATCTTGCCGCGCAGGATATCCTCGGCCAGGCCCGCCGGGATGTCGGACAGCATCTCGGCCACCGTCCCGGCGATGGCCGAGACCACGGGGTCCAGCGCGCTGGACACGATCCACCCGGGCACGTTCTCCGACCTCGGGTTGCGGTGCGCGATATCGAGGCCGACGACCTCCGCCCAGCCTTCGGGGCCGCCGGTCACGCCGAGGGTCATTTTGAGCTGCCGGGCGGCGCGCTGGCTGATGATGAGGCCGAGCTCGGTCCGCGCCGCCTGCACGATCGCCTCGTCCATGGCGTTGCCGGCCTTGCGCAGCGAGCGGGCCCGGACCACGCGCCAGCCGGCCACCGCCGCGACCTCCGTGGTCCCGCCGCCGATGTCCACCACGAACCCGCCCGCCCCGCCGGTCAGGTCGAATCCGGCGCCGGCCGCCGCGGCGACCGGCTCTTCGACCAGCCGCACGTGGTACCGGGGGCGCCGGACGCTCAGCGCGGCCACGATGGACCGGCGCTCGACCGCGGTCGCGCCGCCAGGCACGCAGACCAGCGCGTTCGGCCGCAGCCCGGTGAACCGGCTGGTCCGCCGCAAGAACGCGTGCAGCATGGCCGCGGTCGCGTCCAGGTCGGCTACCACTCCATCCCGCAGCGGGTGGACCACCTCGATGCCCTGCGGCTCCTTGTCGGACAGCGCGTCGGCCGCCTCACCCACCGCCGCGACCTTGCCGATTGCGGTGTCGATGGCGATCGCGGTGGGCTCCTCGATCACGATGCCGCGGCCCGCCACCCAGACGAGCGTGTTGACCGTGCCGAGATCAATTGCCACGCTGCTCCGGAAGCGCATATTGCTCCCTTCTGTCCCAAGGTGACGCCCGTCAATCCGCGGAATTGCGACCCAGGACCCCCCGCCACGTGACGGTGGACTAGCGTACAGCGGGTATGCCTTAGAGGCGAGTAGGCGGTGCCTAGCGGCGGATCGTTGTGCTTTCTATCAGATTATGTGGTGTCTTGTCCGCCGCGAGGGCTAACGGGGACGGCTGGCAGGCGGGCCAGGAGGGGGCGCGATTCATGCGGGTGGCCAGGCTGGTGGTGGCGGCGGCCGGGGTGTTCGGCCTCGTCGCCGCGGGTGCGGCCGGCCCGGCGAGCGCGGCGCTGGCCGGGGCCGCAGGCGCGGTGCGCCCGGCCGGCCCGGTCCCGGCAGCGGCTGCGCCGGCCGCCTCGGCGCTGGCCGCCCCGGCCGCCTCGGCGCTGGCCGGGGTCGTGGTCCAGCCCGGGGTGATCCACGCCGGCCGGGCGCACGGGGCTCAGGCCGCCCCGCCCGGCACGGCCGCCTGCCTGCAGGATTACCGGGTCGCGTGCTACGGGCCGGCCCAGATCCGGCAGGCCTACCACCTGGGCCCGCTGTACGCCCAGGGCGTGACCGGCCGGGGCGTCACGATCGTCATCGTCGACTCCTACGGCTCCCCGACCATCCGGGGTGACCTGGCTGTCTTCGACCGCGCCTACCACCTGCCCGCCCCGCCCAGCCTGCGGATCATCCAGCCCGCCGGGAAGGTGCCCGGCTACGATCCGGCCAACTCCGACATGGTCGGCTGGGCCGGCGAGACCACACTGGATGTGGAGTGGGCCCACGCGGTCGCGCCGGGCGCGAACATCCTGCTGGTCGAGACGCCAGTCTCGGAAACCGAGGGCATGCACGGCTTTCCCCAGATCGTCGCGGCCGAGCAGTACGTGCTCAAGCACCATCTCGGCGACGTGATCAGCCAGAGCTTCGGCGCCACCGAGGCGACGTTCCCGGCCGGCCGCGCCGTACAGTCGCTGCGCGCCGCCTACCAGCTGGCCGACCGGGACCACGTCACCGTGCTCACCGCCTCGGGCGACTCGGGCGCCGCCGGCCTCGGGCTGGACCAGGCCACCTACTACTTGTTCCCGGTGACCTCGTGGCCGGACAGCGACCCGCTGGTGACCGGGGTCGGCGGGACCCAGCTGCACTTCAGCGCGAAGGGCGCTCCCATGGCGCCGACCGTGTGGAACGACACGTACAACCAGGCGGCGAACGAGCTGACCGAGGGCGGCGCGGGCCCGAACCCGCTGGCCAGCGGCGGCGGGCTGTCGATGTTCTTCACCCGGCCCGCTTACCAGCAGGCCGTAGCGGACGTGGTCGGCGGCAAGCGCGGCGTCCCCGATGTCTCGATGAGCGCCAGCTGCAGCGGGTCGGTCGTCACCTACGGGACCTACGGCGGCGCGCCGGCGGCTGGTCCCCGACCTGCGGCACCAGCGAGGCCACGCCGCTGTTCGCGGGTATCGTCGCCCTGGCCGACCAGGTGGCGGGTCATTCCCTCGGGCTCATCAATCCGGCCCTGTATCAGCTGGCCGCCGAGCACGCCCCGGGCATCGTCGCGGTCACCTCGGGCAACAACACGGTGTCGTTCACCCAAGGCGGCCGCCAGCAGACGGTGACCGGCTTCGGCGCCCGCCCCGGCTATGACCTCGCCACCGGCGTGGGGACGATCGACGCGCAGTATTTCGTCCCCGAGCTGGCCCGCCTCGGCCAGCACTAGAAATTTTCCTAACGGACCGTGGCGCGTGTGTCACCAACCAGCACGGGGTACACTTGTAACACATTGTCACATATCTCTCACTGAGCGGCTTAATCCCCGGTCGGGGGATTGACCGCCTGCGTGGCGGGCATGTGTGCCCATCGCAGACGGCAGTTAGTGTCGTAGGGAGGGGCTGGAATGTGGGGGAGACACAGGAAACGCACCGCGCGGCTGCCGAAGCAGCTGGCGCTCGGGCTGCTCGAAGACGCCATGGGCCGGGCGGAGCAGAAGGGGCCGGAGCGACAGGGGGGACCGGAGCAGCAGGGGAGGCCGGTGCAACAGGGAAGGCCGGAGCAGCAGGGGGCACCGGAGCGTCAGGAGGCAGGCGAGCTCGCGCAGGCGGCACCCTACCCCGGCGCGGCGGCGGCGCCCCAGGCCGTACCGTCGACCCGATCGGGCCTGGAGCCGGCTGACGTTCGTGCTGACACCAGCGCCGGGCCGGCCGCGGATGATGCGGTGCCGCGGCAGCGCCAGTGCGGCGACGAGCGGACCGGGAAGAGCACGCGCCACGGTTCGTTAGGCTGAGGTTATTCTTCCGCAACCGGGAATCTGCAGCGGGCCTTCAGCTTTTTACCAGGTTCGTGCGGAGACTGGAGCCGAGGAGTCCGGGCCCCGAGCAAAGGCGTGATGGCGAATGCAGGATTACAGCGGTTACGGCCAGCCGCCGTACGGGCCGACCACGCCGATGCCGCCCATGCCGCCGCGGCCGCCCCGGCGCCGCACGGGAGCGCTGAGCTACGTGCTGGTGGCGCTGGTGGCCGGCGCCCTGGGCGCGGGCTCGGTGGTGGCGCTGTACCACCCCGCCGCCAGCAGCAACTCGGCGTCGGCGCAGCCCTCGGCCAGCGCCCCGGCCCCGCTGCCCAGCGCGGCGATCCCCCAGCCGAGCAGCGGCAGCTCCGGCAGCTCCGGCACCAGCGCGAGCGAGAAGGCCATCGTGGCCAAGGTCGCGCCGGGCCTGGTCATCATCAATACCGCGCTGCAGTACAACAGCGAGGCGGCCGCGGCCACCGGCATCGTGATCACCTCCGGCGGCCTGGTCCTGACCAACAATCACGTCATCGAGGACTCCACCTCCATCACCGCGACGACCGCCAACGGCAAGCAGTACAAGGCGAAGGTGGTCGGTTACGACGTGACCGGGGACATCGCCTTGATCCAGCTCCAGGGCGCGTCCGGCCTGCGCACCGCCCCGCTCGGCACCTCATCGGCGGTCAAGACCGGAGACCAGGTCGTCGCCATGGGCAACGCCGAGGGGCAGAACGCCATCGTGCCCGCCGCGGGCACGGTCACCGGGCTGAACCAGACCATCACCGCGGGCGACCAGGGCGGCTCGGTCACCTCGGAGACCTTGCACGGGATGATCCAGACCAACGCGGACGTCGTCTCCGGTGACTCCGGGGGCCCGCTGGCGGACTCCGCGGGCAACGTCATCGGCATGGACACCGCGGGTAACAACGGCGGCTTCTCGATCCAGCAGTCGAACGCGGCCGGCTACGCCATCCCGATTGAAACCGCGCTGAACGTGGCCCGGCAGATCAACGCGGGGCAGGCCAGTTCGACGGTGAGCATCGGCTACCCGCCCTTCCTGGGCGTCTACATCGGCCAGGGCTCGGACGCCAACCCGCAGGACCAGGCCCAGCAGCAGCAGGGCACCCGCGGGGGGTTCGGCGGCTTCGGCGGCAGCGGCAGCCAGGGTTGCTACACCAGCGACCGCAACCTGGCCGCCCCGCAGAACATCGCGGACGTCTCCTCCGGCGCGCTCGTCCTCGGGACCATCTGCGGCGGCCCGGCCGCGGCCGCGGGCATGTCCGCCGGTTCGGTCATCACCGCGGTGAACGGCCACCCGGTCGGCGCCCCGGACAGCCTGACCGGCGTGGTATCGAAGTACCACCCCGGCCAGACCATCTCGGTCACCTGGGTCAGCCCGTCGGGTCAGCGCTCGACCAGCAGCATGAAGCTCACCGCCGGCCCGCCGCAGTAGCCGCCGGGGCGGTCCCGGGGGAGGCCGGGTTCTGCTCGAAGATCCTGACGATCTCCTCGACCGGCAGGCCCTTGGTCTCGGGCAGGAACTTCCAGATGAACGCGATGGCCAGGGCGCACAGCGCCGCGAAGCAGACCAGCACGCCGCCCAGGCCGATGGCGTTCTGCCAGACCGGGAACACCTCGACGAGCAGGAAGTTGGCCAGCCAGTCGATCATGGCGCAGAACGCCGCGGCCTGGCCGCGAACCGCGGTGGGGAACACCTCGCCCTGCAGCGTCCAGCCGGTCCCGCCGACGCCGACGGCGAACGACGCGATGAAGAAGTCCAGGCCGATCATGATGACCACCAGCCGGGCGGTGCCGGACATGAAGGCCAGGCCGACCGCCGCGACCAGGGCGAAGAAGATCATCCCGGTGTAGCCGCCGATGGCCAGCTTGCGCCGGCCGAAGGTATCGATCCACCGGAACCCGAGGTAGGTGGAAGCGACGTTGACCGCGGTCATGATGGCGGTGACCTCGACGCCGGCCACCGTCGTGGCGACCAGGGTGGCGTGCGCGCCCGAGAAGATCGGCCCCAGCAGGTGCGGCCCGTAATACAGCGGCACGTTGATCCCGGTGATCTGCTGGAAGATGAAGAACACGCTGACCACGATCAGCGCCCGCCGTACGCCCGGCGTCCAGGCCCGGCGGCCGGATCCCTTCTCGACCTGCTCGACCACCTGCGCGGCCCGGCGGACATCATCCATGCTGGCCTCGGTGCCGAGCGCGGCCATGGCCTTGCGCACGTCCTCGTACCGGCCGTGCCGGAGCAGCCACCGGGGCGACTCCGGCATCTGGGTCCGCAGCGCCATCCCGACCAGCGCGGGCACCGCGCCCAGGCCGAGGACCAGCCGCCAGCCGATGGTCGCGGCGCTGGCCGGGAAGGCCGCGAAGATGATCAGCGCCACGACGTAGGACACCAGGATGCCCACGGTGATCATCCACTGCTGCAGCATGGTCAGCGACCCGCGCCTGCTCTTCGGCGCGTACTCGGCGATGTAGGCCGTGGCGATGGCCGAGTCGGCCCCGATGGCCAGGCCGATCAGGGTCCGGGCGAACAGCAGCACTGCGGCGTCCGGCGTCACCGCGGACAAGATCGCGCCGGCGGCGTAGATGCCCGCGTCGATGACCAGCAGCGTCTTGCGGCCGAAGTGGTCGGATATCGGCCCGGCCATGATGGCGCCCGCGGCCGCGCCGAGCGACGCGCCGGACACCAGGTAGCCCAGGGCCAGGCCTTTCAGGTCGTACGGGACGAAGTTCAGGGCCGAGCCGATGTTCGAGGTGTCGTAGCCGAACAGGAATCCGCCCAGGGTGGCCAGCAAGGTGAGCTGCCAGTAAAAGGATGTGGGTACGCGATCGTCCAGAGTAGTCAGGACGCTTTCGCCGCTTTCGGGCTGAGCCATGGCCGCCCACTTCCCGCCGCGCGGCGATCCATTCCGGGCAGATTCGGCCTGGTTCAGCCGTGCTAGGGTGCCTGACAGCACGTAGGTAGCGAAGCCGGTGAAGTTCACGCCCCGCGAGGACCATTCCGGCGCTGTCCCGCAACTGTGACGGCCCGCCCGGGCCCAAGCCAGGTCGCCTCCTGCCGCGCTCGACGAAATCGACCCTCGTGGGAAGGGCGATCCGTCCCGGCGGATACGCTCTGCGGCCGCCGCGGCCTCGCCTTCCTGCCCGCTTATCGGGAGGAAGCCACCTCATGCACCTATCGGTACCGACCAGAACCCGGCTCGCGGCGGCGATCGCCGCCGCCGCCACCACCGCGGCGGCCCTGGCCGGCTGCAGCTCGGCGAGTTCCCCGCCCGCCAGCACCGCCGCCAGCACCGCCACCGGCCCCGCCGCCAGCCCGGCCGCTAGTTCCCCGGCCGCCGCCGCCGGATCACCGTTCCCGGTCACGCTGAGCACGGCCAACGGCCCGGTGACGATCAAGGCCAGGCCGGCCAGGATCGTCTCGCTCGCGCCGACCGCCACCGAAGACCTGTACGCGGTCGGCGCCGGCGCGCAGGTCGTGGCCGTCGACTCCGATTCCGATTACCCGCCGGGCGCGCCGGTCACCAAGCTGAGCGGGCTGACCCCCAACCTCGAGGCCATCGCCAAGTACAACCCGGCCCTGGTCGTCGCCTCGCAGGACTCCGGCGGCCTGGTCAGCGGCCTGACCAAGCTCGGCATCCCGGTGCTGATCGAGCCCGCCCCAGCCAACCTGGCCGGCGCGTACCAGCAGATCGACCAGATCGGCCAGGCCACCGGTCACCTGGCCCAGGCCGAACAGGCCGTGACCTCGATGCAGACGCAGATCGCCGCCACGGTCAAGCAGGCCGGCTCGTCGCATCAGGACCTGACCTACTACTGGGAACTGACCGCGAACCCCTACTACTCGGCCGCCTCGTCGACCTTCATCGGGCAGATCGTGGGCCTGTTCGGCCTGAAGAACATCGCCGACGCCGCGGACAAGGCCTCGGACGGCGGCTATCCCGAGCTGTCCGAGGAGTACATCATCAAGGCCCAGCCGAAGATCATCTTCCTGGCCGATAACCAGGCCGCGGACGGCGGCCAGGCCCCGGCCATCGTCTCGGCCCGGCCCGGCTGGTCCGCCATCCCCGCGGTGCGCGGCCACGAGGTCATCGGGCTGAACGACGACATCGCGTCCCGCTGGGGACCGCGGCTGCCGCAGCTGGTCAGCGAGATCGCCCAGGCGGTCGAGCAGGCGTCCACGTGATCGGCGCGCGTGGCAGGCGGCTGCCCGCCGCGCGCGCCTATGGCGTCGCGGCGGCCTTCCTGGTCGCCGCGACGCTGGTCAGCGCCCTGGTCGGCGCCGCGGATCTCAACCCCATAGCAACCATGACCGCGCTGCTTGACCAGATCCCGTTCGTCCACCTGCGGTCCAGCCTCAGCCCGCTGGACCGGGCCGTGCTGTTCGACATCCGGCTGCCGCGCATCGTGCTGGGCATCATGGTCGGCGCGCTGCTGTCCGTGGCCGGCGCCGGTTACCAGGGCGTGTTCCGCAATCCCCTGGTCGATTCGGGCCTGCTCGGCGCGTCCGCGGGCGCCGGGCTGGGGGCGACGCTGGCCATCGTCTACCTCGGCGGGGTCGGGCCGTCAGCCGTCCCGGTGGCCGCCTTCGCCGGCTCGCTGGCCGGGGTCATGATCGCCTATCTGTCCGGCGCGGTCGGCGGCTCGGGCACCGCCACCCTGCTGCTGGCGGGCGTGGCCGTGGGCCTGTTCCTGACCGCGGTGCAGACCTACATCCTGCAGCGCTCGGCCCAGGACCTGCAGCAGGTCTACTCCTGGCTGCTCGGCTCGCTGTCCGGCGCGACCTGGTCGCAGGCCGCGGAGATCGGCCCCTATGCGCTGGTCAGCGTCACGGTCGTGCTGCTGCACGGCCGGCACCTGGACGTGCTGTCCGTAGGCGACGAGGAGGCCCGCGCGCTCGGCCTGCAGCCGGGCCGCATCCGGCTGGTGGTGGTCGCCGCGTGCGCGCTCGCCGCGGCGAGCGCCGTGGCCGTCAGCGGCCTGATCGGCTTCGTCGGGATCGTGGTCCCGCACGTGGTGCGCCGCCTGGCCGGGCCGAGTTACCGCCTCGTGCTGCCGCTGTCGCTGCTCATCGGCGCGGGCTTCCTGGTCCTGGCCGACACCCTGGCCCGTACCGCGGTGTCTCCGGGCGAGCTGCCCATCGGCGTGGTCACCGCGCTGGTCGGCTCGCCGGTGTTCATCTGGATCCTGCGCTCCACCGCCGCGATCCGCACGTGAGCGGCCTGGGCGTTCACGAACTGACCGTGGAGCTGGATCATGTCCCGGTGCTGCACGCGGTGTCCTGCGCCGTACCCGGCGGCGGCTGGCTGGCCCTGATCGGGCCGAACGGGGCGGGCAAGACCACGCTGCTGCGTGCGGTGGCCGGCCTGGTGCCCTACCAGGGCCGGATCGAGGTCGACCAGGCTGATCTCGGCGCGCTGCGCGGCCGCGCCCGCGCCCGCCTCATCGCCTACGTGCCGCAGCTCCCGGTGCTGCCACCGGACATGACGGCCGGGGAGTACGTGCTGCTGGGCCGCACTCCGTACATCGGCTACCTCGGCGCCCCCGGCCGCGACGACCAGGCCCAGGCCGCCGCGGCCGCGGACAGCCTCGACGTCGCCCGCTTCGCGGACCGGCGGCTGGGCCGCCTGTCGGGCGGTGAGCGCCAGCGGGTGGTGCTGGCCCGCGCCCTGGCGCAGAGCCCCGACGTGCTGCTGCTGGACGAGCCCACGTCGCTGCTGGACATCGGGTACCAGCAGCAGGTCCTCGAGCTGGTCGACGACCTGCGCCGCAGCCGGGGCGTGACCGTGGTCGCCACGCTGCACGACCTGACCCAGGCGGGCCAGTACGCCGGCCACCTGGTGCTGCTCGCCGACGGGCGGGTGGCGGCGGCCGGCCCGCCGGCCGCGGTCCTCACCGAGGACCTGATCGCCCGGGTCTACGCCGCCCAGGTCACGGTGACCGCCGGCCCCGGCGGCCACCCGGTCGTCACCCCGGTGCGCCCGCGCCCCGGCGCCCCGCGCCCCGGCGCCCCGCGCCCGGCGCCCCGCGCCCCGGCGGCCCCGACCCCGCATACTGATCGTGTGGCCCGCAGTACACGCCCGGGAAACAATCGGAAACATGGGCGTGATACTCGCAAAACATGCCCAGAATACGGTGCGGTTATGGCGGACATTTTCGACGGCTACCAGCTGGCCGACGCCTGGGACGAGATGTTCCAAGCGCCCGGCAAGCCCCGTCCGCCCTACGCCGGCCTGATCACCGTGCTGCAGCCGATGGATCCCGCCGAGCTGCGGTTCCGCGCGGACCAGCTGGCCCGGGTGTTCACCGACCGCGGGGTCACCTACGATTTCGCGGGCGAGGAACGGCCGTTCCCGCTGGACCTGATCCCCAGGGTCATCGACGCGGTGGAGTGGGATCTGGTCGCCCGCGGCGTGCGGCAGCGGGTCCTGGCCCTGGAGGCGTTCCTGGCCGACGTGTACGGGCCGGGACGCGCCTTCGAGGACGGGATAGTGCCCTGGCGGCTGGTGTTCACCTCGCCCCGGTTCCGCCGGGAAGTCGCGGACTTCACCCCGCCGAACGGCGTCCGGGTGCACGTGGCCGGCATCGACCTGGTCCGCGACGAGAACGGCAAGTTCCGGGTGCTGGAGGACAACGTCCGGGTGCCGTCCGGCGTGAGCTACGTGATCGAGAACCGGCTGGCCATGACCAGGACGTTCCCGGCCCTGTTCGCCGAGCAGAGCATCCACGAGGTCGAGGCGTACCCGTCGCGGCTACTGGCGGCGCTGCGGGCGGCCGCCCCGGCGGCCCGCCGGGACGACCCGGTCGTCGTCGTGCTGACCCCCGGCGTCCACAACGCCGCGTACTTCGAGCACACCCTGCTGGCCCGGCTCATGGGCGTGGAGCTGGTCGAGGGCCGGGACCTGTTCTGCACCCGCAACCGGGTCTACGTGCACACCACCCGGGGCCGGCGCCCCGTCGACGTCATCTACCGCCGAGTGGACGACGATTTCCTCGACCCGCTGCACTTCCGTCCCGACTCGGTGATCGGCTGCCCGGGCCTCGTCAACGCCGCGCGGGCCGGCCACGTCACCATCGCCAACGCGGTCGGCAACGGGGTGGCCGACGACAAGCTCATCTACACCTACATTCCCGACCTCATCCGGTACTACCTGGGCGAGGAACCCCTGCTGGATAACGTGGAGTCCTACCGGCTGGACGACCCGGACATCCTGCACTGGGTGCTGGACTCGCTGGCCGAGCTGGTCATCAAGCCCGTGGACGGCGCGGGCGGCGTCGGCATCGTGATCGGGCCGCAGGCGTCGCAGGCGGAGCTGACCGTGCTGCGCGAACGGGTGGTCGCGGATCCGCGCGGCTGGATGGCGCAGCGGCCGGTGGCCCTGTCCACCTCGCCGGTGCTCATCGGCGAGGGCCTGGCCCCGCGGCACATCGACCTGCGGCCGTTCGCGGTGAACGACGGCGAGGACGTGTGGCTGCTGCCCGGCGGCCTGACCAGGGTCGCGCTGCCCGAGGGCGAGCTGATGGTCAACTCCAGCCAGGGCGGCGGCTCGAAGGACACCTGGGTGCTGGCCAGCCCGCAGTCCGCCGCGGCCGCGACTCACCCGGCCGCTCTCCCGCTGCTGGCCAGCCCGCAGCTGCGCAAGCCGCCGGACCGGCCGGCTCACGGCGCGGTCAGCCGCCAGAGCGGCCCGGACCAGTGAACGACGAGCTGCTCAGCAGGCTGGCCGAGAACCTGTTCTGGACCGGGCGCTACGTCGAGCGGGCGGATGACACCGCGCGGCTGGTCGATGTCTACGTGCACCGGATGCTCAGCGACCCGGCGGTGCAGGGTAACGGGGCCGGCGCGGACAGCGGCCCGCTGTTCAGCATCCTCGGCATCGAGCCCGGCCCGGACGCCCGGCTCGACGTCGGGTCGGCCCTGTTCCGCCTGGCCTATGATTCCCAGAACCCGAGCGCCAGCGCGGGCGCGATCGTGGCCGCGCGAGCCGGCGCGGGCGGCATCCGCGAGGTGATCTCCAGCGAGATGTGGGAGTGCCTCAACGTCACCGCGCACGGCCTGGCCGCCCAGCGCCGGGGCGCCGAACGTCTCGGCCCGCACGTGTTCCTCCGGTTCGTGCGGGAACGTGCGGCACTGTTCTTCGGCCTGGCCGACTCGACCATGAGCCACGACGACGCCTGGCGGTTCCTGGTCCTGGGCCGGTCCCTGGAACGCGCCGACATGACGGCCCGGCTGCTGCTCGCCCGCACGCCGGCGCCGAACGACATCGGCTGGCCGCTGCTGCTGCACGCCTGCGGGGCGTACGAGTCGTTCATCCGGACCCACGGCTGGGCCGCCGAGCCGGCCCGGGTCGCCGAGTTCCTGCTCCTGGACCGGCTGTTCCCGCGTTCGGTCCTGCATTCCCTGGTGACCGCCGAGGAATGCCTGGAGGCCCTTAACCCCGAGCCGGTGCGGATGGGCATGGACGATCCGGCCCGGCGCCCGGTGGGGCTGCTGCGCACCCGGCTGGAGTACGCCGACCCGGCTCAGCTGCCCGATGAGCTGCCCGAGCTGCTCGGCACCCTGCAGGATGCCTGCGTCGAGGCGTGCGACGCGATCACCAAGCGGTACTTCCAGTACGAGACGCCGGTCGCCTGGGAACGGGACGGCTGAGCATGGGCTGGCGGCTGAGTGTCCTGCACACCACCGAGGTCAGTTACCCCGAGCCGGTCCGGGCCTCGTTCAACGAGGCCCGGATGACCCCGCTCACCCTGCCCACGCAGACCACCCTGGAGGCCAGGGTCACCGTCGCCGGCGGAGTGCCGGTCTGGACCTACAGCGACTACTGGGGCACCTTCGTGAGCGTGTTCGACATCACCGAGCCGCATCAGGATCTGGTGGTCAGAGCCCAGGCCACCGTGGAGACCGGCCAGGCCTTCGGGCTCGCCCGGCCGGCCCCGCTGCCCTGGGCCGACCTGCGCGCGCAGGCCAGTGGCGGCCGCCTGCTGGAGTTCCTGCTCACCACCCCGCTGACCAACCTGGCCCCGGCCGTCGCGGCCACGGTCATCGACGCCGTCCGCGGCGCCGATGCGATCGAGGCCGCGGAGCAGATCGTCTCCCGCGTCCGCTCTCAGGTCAGCTACGTGGCCGGGGCCACCGGAGTGCGCACCAACGCCCAGGAAGCCTGGGACCAGGGCCAGGGCGTCTGCCAGGACCTGGCGCATGTCACCGTGGCGCTGCTGCGCGCGGCCGGGCTGCCCGCCCGGTATGTGTCGGGTTACCTGCACGCCGATCCGTCGGCCGAGCCGGGGGTCAGCGCGGTCGGCGAGAGCCACGCCTGGGTGGAGTACTGGACCGGCTCCTGGCACGCCGTCGATCCGACCACCAACGCAGCCGTCGAGGAGCGGCACGTGGTGGTCGCCCGCGGCCGCGACTACGCCGACATCCCGCCGCTGAAGGGCATCTACCACGGCGCCCCCGGCGGCGCCCTGAAGGTGACCGTCGAAGTGACCCGGCTGGCCTGAGCCAGGCCGGCTGGCACCTTCCCAGGAGGGCCGCGTTTTCATTACGATCGTGGCGCCGGGTCCGACTGCCCAATGGAGGAAACCGAGATGCCGCGCATCGATGTCCAGATCCCGACCAGTGACGGCGTGAGTAACGGATCGCTGCACGTGCCCGAGGGGGAGGGGCCGTGGCCGGGCGTGGTTCTGTTCCCGGACGCGTTCGGGCTGCGGGAGGTCATGCGCGAGATGGGCGACCATCTGGCCGGCTTCGGGTACGTCGTCCTCGTCCCGGACGTCTTCTACCGGGAGGGCGCCTGGGCGCCGTTCGACCCGGCCACCGTGTTCACCGACGATGCCGAACGCACCCGGCTGTTCGGCCTGGTCGGCAGCCTCAGCAACGACCGGATCATCTCCGACTCCGACGCCTACGCGGATTTCCTGCTGGCGCGGCCCGAGGTGAGCAGCAAGGCGATCGGCACCACCGGGTACTGCATGGGCGGGCGGATGTCGATGGTGGCGGCCGGCGGCATCGGAGACAAGATCGCCGCGGCCGCCGCGTTCCACGCGGCGGGGATCGCCATCCCCGACGACCCGAACAGCCCGCACCTGGCCGCGGACCAGATCCGCGCCGCGGTCTACGTGGGCGGCTCGATCGAGGACGCCGGGTTCACCGCTGAGCACGCCCAGCTGCTCGAGGCGGCGCTGACCTCAGCCGGAGTCGAGCACACCGTGGAGTTCTATCCCGGGCACCACGGCTTCGCCGTGCCGGACAACGCCCCCTACGATCAGGCGCTGGCCGAGCGGCACTGGGAGGCGCTGCGTCAGCTGTACGCGGAGCGCCTGCCCTGACTGCCGAGTACCGGCCGCACCGGCACCGGCCGCACCGGCGCCCCGAAGGTTAACGCCCCGTTTCCCGGCATCCCGCCCAGCATCCCGAGGAAGCTCTCGGCCCAGTAAGCCACGTCGTGCTCGCGCACCGGCCTGCGCATCATCCGCATCCGGCGCCTGGCTTCGGCGGGCCGGATCGTCGCCGCCCGCACGATGGCGTCCTTCAAGCCGTCGATGTCGTGCGGGTTGACCAGGAACGCGCCGTTGAGCTCGTCGGCCGCGCCGGTGAACTCGCTCAGCACCAGCGCGCCGCTCTCGTCGTAGCGGCAGGCGACGTACTCCTTGGCCACCAGGTTCATCCCGTCCCGCAGCGACGTCACCAGCATGACGTCGGCGGCCAGGTACAAGGCCGCCATTTCCTCCCGCGGATAGGACTGGTGCAGGTAGTGCACGGGAGGGCTGCCTACTTCCGCGTGCTCCCCGTTGATCCGGCTCACGGCCAGCTCGGCGTCGTCCCGCAGGGCCCGGTAGGCCCCGACCCGTTCCCGGCTCGGGCTGGCCACCTGGACGAGCACCGTGCTCGGCCCGAGCCGCCCCTCGCGGAGCAGCTCACCGTAGGCGCGGAGGCGATGCAGTATGCCCTTGGTGTAGTCGAGCCGGTCGATGCCCAGCAGGACCGTGTCCGGATCGCCCAGGGCCTGCCTGATCTCGTCCGCTCGTTTCCGGACGCCCTCCTGCCGGGCGATCTCCTCCAGGCCCGCCGAATCGATCGAGATCGGGAAGGCCGCCGCCCGCACCTCACGTGCGTCGTCGGCCCTGACGGTGGATCCCCTGGTCGCCAGGCCGGCCGCGCGGCGGCAGGCCCGCAGGAAGTTGGTGGCGTCGCCCCGGCGCTGGAAGCCCAGCAGATCCGCGCCCATCAGGCCGTTGATCACCTGGCGGCGCCAGGGGAGCTGGGCGAAGATCTCGTAGCCGGGGAACGGGATGTGGTTGAAGAAGCCGATCCGGACGTCGCTGCGCTGCTCGCGGACCAGCTGCGGGACCAGCTGGAGCTGGTAGTCGTGCACCCAGATCGTCGCGCCGGGGGCGGCCTGCTCCACCGCGGCCTGCGCGAAGGACCGGTTGACGGTCACGTAGGCGTCCCACCACCGGCGATGGAACTCGGGCTGGGCGATGACGTCGTGATACAGCGGCCACAGCGTCGCGTTGCAGAACCCCTCGTAGTAATCCCGCACCTGCTCCGCGGACAAGCCCATGCCCACCAGGGACAAGCCGTTCACCTCGAAGGGCCCGGGCGCCGGCCCGGCGTCACCCGACCAGCCGATCCACACGCCCCTGGCCTTGCGCATGACCGGCTCCAGCGCGCTGACCAGCCCGCCCGGGCTGGGCCGCCACTCCGCCTCGCCGTCCGCGCCCTCGGTCCGGTCCACCGGCAGCCGGCTGGCCACCACGACGAAACGATGGCGCCCGGTGCCGGATGGTCCGGCATCCGGCGGGCCGGTCACCTCAGCCGTCTTCGGTATCAAAGACATCCCTTCCACCTTAGGACGCTAAGGAGCGCCGCTCACTCAGAGTAGGACTTCCGCGGTCCGGGGAAGATCCAGGACAGCCCGGCCCGCAGCTGGTCACGCCAGTTCTCCCAGCTGTGCCCGTCGGGCGTCTCCACGTAGCGGACGGACATGCCCGCCGCCTCGAACACCCCGGCCATGGACCGGTTCACCGTTATCAGCGGCTCGTACTCGCCGCAGCTGACGAACAGCCGGCCCGCGACCGGCTGCGGGTTGGCCCGGTAGCGGTTCATGAACCGCACCACCGGCCCGAACACAGGCCTGCCGTCGTCCTCATTCCCGATCCCGGTGAAGACGAACGATCCGGACTGCAACAGCAGCGATCCGTATACCTCGGGGTGGCGGTCCGCGGTGCTCAGCGACGCCACCGCGCCGAAGCTGGCGCCCATCAGGCACCGCCCGGACGGCGCGCCGGCCAGCGGGAGCTCCGCCTCCAGCTGGGGCAGCAGCTCCCCGGTCAGGTACTGGGCGTGCGCGGGGGAGTCGGCGTACTCGGCCAGCCGGTCACCCGGATACACGAACGCCGCGACGAGCTCGGCTATGTCCAGGCGGTGGATGAGGTTGTCCAGGATCGTCTTGGCCTGCGCGAACTCCAGGTAATCCCCGCCGTCGTGCACGATCAGCAGCGGGTACCGGGCCGACCGGCGGAACCGGGCCGGCCGGTAGAGCGTGACCCGGCAGTCCCGGCGCAACGCGCGGCTGGCCACCACCATCTCCGCTAGCGATCCGGGCCGGGCCTCGGGGTCGGGCCGCGTCCAGTCCGGTATCTCGTGCCCGGCCGCGTACAGGACCGACGAACTGCCCAGCGGGCTCCTGGCCAACCGGGGGTTCAGCGGGTCGTTGATCTGCTCGCGCTGCCCGCCGCGGGCCACCTCCAGCTGGTACTCGACCCGGGACCCGCCGGGCAGCTCCATGACCAGGTACCACAGGTCGGTCCCGGGCAGCCGGCGCAGCGGCAGGTGGTCGGGCCGCCCGAACATCCGGTGGACCAGTGCCACCTCCTCGGCCTCGCCCCGGTACAGGAACGTGCAGCGGGCTCCCTCGACGATCGGCACCTCGTGCCGGGCCAGGAAGCGGTCCACCGTCGCGCTGTCCAGCGGCGTTCGGTCCCGGAGCCGGTCGATGGCCAGCTTGTCCTGCGCGTTCATGCCCGGAATGGTAGCCGGGCGGGGCAGGCCCCCGGTTACGCCTGTCAGTCAGCGACTCGCCACAGCGCGTCGTTAGTGGTGAGATCGGGGTATGGCCGATCGCGCCCCGTGTCGTACCCGCCACCGGCGGCACTCAGTTGGCGCTGGCTTCCTGGCCCTCGTCGTCGCGGCCCTGGCCATCGGCGCCCTAGCCGCCCCCGCCGCCGCCCGCGGCGACGCCCTGGCGTCCGGTTCATCCGGCGCGACGGGCGTGGCCTTCAGCCCCGACGGCACGCTGCTGGCCGTCGGCTACGGTGACGGCGCGATCCGGCTGTGGGACGTGGCGACCGGGCGGGCGGCCCGCTCGCCGATGCAGGCGGGCAGTGCCGTGCACGCGGTGGCGTTCAGCCCGGACGGCACGCTGCTGGCCGGCGGCTACGCCGACGGCGAGGTCCGGCTGTGGAACCCGGCCACCGGCCAGCCGGTCCACTCGCCGTTGCAGGCCGGTAGTGCCGTGAACGGGGTGGCGTTCAGCCCGGGCGACACGCTGCTGGCCAGCGCCGACGCTGGTGGCGACATCCGGCTGTGGAATCCGCTGACCGGCCTGCCGGTCGGCTCCCCGTTGCCGGGCGGGAGTGCCGTGTACGCGGTGGCGTTCAGTCCGGATGGCACGTTGCTGGCCGGTGGCTACGCGAGCGGCGAGATCCGGCTGTGGAATCCGTTCACCGGCCTGCCGGTCGGCTCGCCGTGGCCGGGCGGCAGTGCCGTGGACGCGGTGGCGTTCAGTCCGGATGGCACGTTGCTGGCCGGTGGCTACGCGAGCGGCGAGATCCGGCTGTGGAACCCGTTGACCGGTCAGCCGGTCGGCTCCCCGTGGCCTGGCCGGACTGCCGTCAACGCGGTGGCGTTCAGTCCGGACGGCACCCTGCTGGCCAGCGCCGACGCGGATGGCAAGATTCGGCTGTGGAACACGGCGACCGGCCGCCCGGCTGGGCCGCCGTTGCAGGTCGGCAGCGCGGTGAACGCGGTGGCGTTCAGCGCAGGCGGCAGGCTGGCTGGTGCCGGTGCCGACGGCGCCGTTCACCTGTGGAACGCGGGCTCCAGCCTGCCCGGGGGCCGGGGCCGCGGTTTCTGGATCATCGTGGCGGCCGCCGCGGCGGCTATCGCTCTTTCGGCATCGGCCGCGTTGGTGACCACGCGCGGGATCTGGCTCGCGAGGCAGCGCTAGGAGGAGGCTGATGGAATACGTGCTGATAGCGGCCATTGTCGTGGTCGCTGCCACCGGGCTGTACGTGGCCCTCACGTTCAACAAGCGCACCAGGCAGACCACCGCCCCGCTGATCGACGAAGCCGTCACCACCCTCCGCGAGCAGATCCTGGTGACCGCGGATGATCTGCGGCGGCAGCTCCGGGCCATCACCGAGGACCTGCACCGCGACCGGGACGAGCAGCGGCTGGACGGAAGGAAGATCCAGGGACGGCTGGATCATGCGGACAGCCGGATTTCGAGCATGGCCAACCGGTTCCTGGCCGAGCTTGACGAGATCAAGCGCCGCGGCGAGCAGATCGGCGCGCAGCAGGACCAGCTGAGCGGCAGCCTGCGGCGGCTGGCCGCGCACGCCGGCGCGGAGCCCGAGCCGCAGGCGGCCGTGCCCGGGCGGCTGTACGTAGCCCGGCTCCAGTTCTCCCTGACCCGCGCCCCAGCGCAATCCCTTCCCGCCGACCGGTCCCTTCCCGCCGACCGGTCCCTTTCCGGCGACCGGTCCGCCGCCGATGGGGTCGCCGCACTGATCGAACGCCGCGTGGCCGAACTGCCGCCCGGGCAGCTCGGTGACCTCGGCGACGGGCTCGCCGCCATCACCCGCGCGGAAAGCGACCCGGGTTTCAGGGACCGGCTGGCCCAAGCCGCCTCGGACTATGCCGCCGCCCGGTGGGATGATCCGGGCTTCGCGACGATCACCGAACGATGGATCACCCGCGACACGTTTCCCGAAACCACCGCGGCCGAGGTGTGCGACCGCATCGGTACTGGCGTCATCACGCTCCTGGCCGCGCCGCTTGAGGCCATCGGGTCCGAGATACGGCTCCCAGGGCCGGCCGCGGCGACCGGGGCTGCCCCCAGCGCTGACCTCATCCTGCAGCCAGTGACAGTGCCGCCGGTGACAGTGCCGCCGGTGACGCTGCCGCCCGTGACAGTGCCGCCGGGACCGGAGGTCCCGTTCTGCGAGATGGTCGGCGTCGCCGCCGGGGCAGTGACCGGGCTGCACCCGCTCGCGCTGGCTCCGGCGAAAATGCTCGCCCATGATGAGGCTCACCAGGTGCTCGCGCGAGGTCTCAGCCACGCCGCTCGCGCCGTGTTCGCGGAGCCGCGCCGGCCATCGTCGCCAGGCTGGCCGGCGCCGCCCGGCCGGCTCGAGCCGGCCACCGTGCCGCGACAGCTGCACGGCCGCCCGGATTTGCGCTGAGCGCCACCGCGGCCTGAGGTAACGTCCAGACCATGACCGCGCCCGAGCAGCTCAGCGAGGCCGTCCGCCGGGTTCTCCCGTCGGCCCGCGCCGACCTGGAGCACCTGGTCCGGATCCCGTCGGTGTCGGCCGACCCGGGCGCCGCGCCGCACCTGGCCCGCAGCGCCCGCGACGTCGCCTCGCTGCTGGCCTCGGCCGGCCTGGCCGGGGTCGATATCCTCACCGTCCCGGGCGGGCAGCCGGCCGTGCTGGGCCGCCGGGCCGCCCCGCCCGGCGCGCCCACCGTCCTGCTGTACGCGCATCACGACGTCCAGCCCCCCGGCGACCCCGCCGCCTGGGACAGCGGCCCGTTCCAGCCGGCCGAGCGGGACGGCCGCCTGTACGGCCGCGGCGCCGCCGATGACAAGGCTGGCATCGCGGTGCACCTGGCCGCGCTGCGGGCCTTCGGCGATGAGCTGCCGGTCGGGGTCATCGTGCTGGTCGAGGGGGAGGAGGAGATCGGCTCGCCCACGCTGGAGGCGTTCCTGGACTCCTACGCCGGCCGGCTGGGCGCCGACGTGGTGGTGTTCACGGACGCGGCGAACTGGGCGGCGGACGTGCCGTCGCTGACGACCACGCTGCGCGGCGCGGCCAGCGTCACGGTGGAGGTGCGGACGCTCGACCATGCCGTGCACAGCGGCCTGTACGGCGGCCCGGTCCCGGACGCGCTGACCTGCCTGTGCCGGCTGCTGGCCACGCTGCACGACGAGCGCGGCGACGTGGCCGTGGCCGGCCTGACCCGCGGCACGGCCGATCCGCTCGACCTGACCGAGACGCAGCTGCGCGCCGACGCCGGCCTGCTCGACGGGGTGCGGCTCACCGGTACCGGCGGCCTCACCGACCGGCTGTGGGCCGCTCCGTCGATCACCGTCATCGGCATCGACGCGCCCCCGGTGGACCAGGCCTCCAACACCCTGACCCCCGCCGCCCGGGCCTGCGTGAGCCTGCGCGTGGCGCCCGGCGACGACGCGGCCCGGGCCCGCGACGCGCTGGCCGCGCACCTGCACGCGCACGCGCCATGGGGGGCGCAGGTCACGGTCCGGCCCGGGGCCGCGGCCGCGCCCTTCGCCGCCCCGCCCGGCGGCGCTGCCGCGCGGGCCGCGCGCGAGGCCCTGGCGCAGGCCTGGGGCCGGCCCGCCGTGGATATCGGCGCGGGCGGCACCATCCCGTTCATCACGGCCTACGCCGCGCGGCACCCCGGGGCGGAGATCCTGGTCACCGGGGTCGAGGACCCCGACACCCGAGCGCACGGCGCCAACGAGAGCCTGCACCTGCCGACGTTCGGGCGCGCCTGCCTGGCTGAGGCCCTGCTGCTGCGCTCCCTCGGACGGCCATGATCCCCCGCGTCCTCCTCGCCGCCGCGGGATTGCTCGTCACTCTGGCCGGCGTCATCTTCGCCCTCCAGGGCGTCGGCGTCATCGGCGGCAGTTTCATGTCCGGCACCACCATCTGGGCCGTCGCCGGCCCGCTCATCGCCCTGGCCGGCCTGGCCCTGCTCGCGGCCGCCCTCCGGCGGCCCCGGCCCCGGCCGTAGCCGTAGCCGCCCAGCCCTGTCATGTCACCACGACCGCGCCGCCACCGCGCAAGCTCCGTTCGCCCGGGCCGGTCCCGCCGTGCCGCCACCAGCCTCACCTCAGCGCCCTCACCTGTCCCGCACATGTGCCGTGCGCATCATCGTGGATCACTACTGCCCCCAGGCGGGCAGTAGTGATCCACGATGATGATTCCAGGCCCGCCGAGCCCGGGGATGCCGCGCCACACGGCTATCCCAGGCCCCGATCGCCGCACCGCACCGGGGTGAGGAACGCCACGGTAAGCCGGGACTGGACCCGGGCTTATGCTCGAAACAGGGACAGTAACGAAGGGAGCCACCAATTAGCACGGATACGGTGCCTGTGACGTCACATGAGGATGCGTCGGCCGATGCGGCTGGGACCGGGGCCGCGGCGCGGTTTGTCGGGAAGCGGATGCCGCGTGTGGAAGATCAGCGGATGATCACCGGGCACGGGCAGTACGTCGATGACCTCAACAAGCCGGGCACGGTGCACGTGGCCTTCGTGCGCAGCCAGACCGCCCGGGGCCGGATCACCGGCCTGGACGTGACCGAGGCCCGGCAGGTGCCCGGTGTGATCGCGGTGCTGACCGCGGCCGAGATCAACCCGAGGACCACGGTGGGCGGCTCGGCCACCGACCAGACTCCCCGGCGGCTGCTGTGTGACGGCGATGTGCGGTACGTAGGCGACCTGATCGCCATGGTGGTCGCCGAGTCGCGGTACCTGGCCGAGGACGCGGCGGAACTGGTCAGCGTGGACATCGAGCCGGACGACCCGGTGGTGACCGCGGAGCAGGCGCTGGCCGAGGGCAGCCCCCTGGTCCATCGCGAGCTGCCCAGCAACGTGTCCTCGATGCTGCCGCCCGGGGCAGCGCCCGAGCTGGACGGGCTGCTGGACAGTGCGGCACACGTGTTCCACGAGACGTTCACCCAGCACCGGTACGTGTGCGTGCCGATGGAGACCCGCGGCCTGGTCGCCGAGTGGGACGCCGGCGCCAAGCGGCTGGATATCGTCCTGGCCTGCCAGGGCGTGCATGACGCGCGGCTGTTCTACTCCCGGATGCTGGGCCTGCCCACCGATGACATTCACATCGTCATGCGCGATGTGGGCGGGTCGTTCGGGCAGAAGGCCTTCCCCACCCGGGAGGAGCAGGCCGTCGTGGTGGCGGCCATGGTCCTTGGTGACGTGCCGGTGAAGTGGATCGAGGACCGGGCCGAGAACCTGATCAGCGGCGGGCACGCCCGCCAGGAGTCGCTGGAGATCATCGCCGCGACCGACGAGAACGGCGTGCTGCTGGCCGGCCGGGCGAACCACATCGAGAACGTGGGCGCCTACCCGAGCGGCGGCAACGGCCAGAAGGCGGGCCTGGCCTCCAAGGTGTTCCCCGGGCCGTATCACTGGTCCGGCCCTGGGTCGGTGGCGTACTCCGGGCAAGCGGTCTACACCAACACCTGCGGGCTGTGCGCGTACCGGGGCCCGTGGATGATGGAGACCACGGGCCGGGAGCAGATGGTCGACGTCATTGCGCACAAGCTGGGCATCGACCCGCTGGAGTTCCGCCGGCGGAACGTCATCTCCCGCGATGAGCTGCCCTACACCAACCCGATGTCGATGGTGTACGAGGGGGTCAGCCCGCAGGAGTGCCTGGAGCAGGCGGCCGAACTGATCGGCTACGAGCAGTTCCGCAAGGACCAGGAGCAGGCCCGCGCCGAGGGCCGCCTGGTCGGCATCGGGCTGTCCCTGTACATCGAGCCCCAGCCCGCCGGCGGCACCGGCGGCTCAGCCGGGGCCACCATCCGGATCGAGCCCAGCGGCAAGGTCAGCGTGTACATGGGCACCGGCAGCCACGGGCAGGGCATCGCCACCACCATGATCCAGATCGTGGCCGACGAGATGGGCGTCAAGGTCGAGGACGTGAGCTTCGTCCAGGGCGACACGGACTCCACGCCCTACGGCTTCATCACCGGCGGCAGCCTGACCGCCGGCGTGGGCGGCGGGGCCGCGCATGTCGCTGGGGTGGCCATGAAGGAGCGGGTCCTCGCCGTCGCCGGGCAGATGCTGGAGATCGACCCGAACGACCTGGAGATGACCGACAGCGCCGCCCACGTGAAGGGCGACCCGGAGAGCAAGGGCGTGACGCTGGCCGAGATCGCCGCGGCCGCCTACCTGCTCAACCCCGGCGCGCTGCCGCCGGGCGCCGAGCTGGGCCTGGAGATCTCCACGCGGTACCACGCACCAGCCTGGATGTACTCCAACGCCTGCCACGCGGTGACGGTCGAGGTCGACCGGGAGACCGGCATGGTGGAGATCCTGCGCTACGTGATCTCCGAGGACTGCGGCGAGATGATCAACCCGAACGTGGTGGAGGGGCAGATCGCCGGCGGCGTGGTGCAGGCCATCGGCGGGGTTCTCTACGAGCACTTCCGCTACGACGACGCGGGCAACCCGACCACGACCACGTTCATGGACTACCTGCTGCCCACCGCGGCCGAGGTCCCGGACCTGGAGTACGGGCACGTGGTCACCCCGGCGCTGAGCCCCGGCGGGCACAAGGGCCTGGGCGAGGGCGGCGCCATCGCCGGCCCGGCCGCGGTGCTCAACGCGGTCCGCGACGCGCTGTACCCGCTCGGGATCAACTTCTACGACCAGCCCATGTCCCCGGACCGCATCATGGAGCTCATCGAGCGAGCCGAGCAAGCCGAGCAAGCCGAGTAAGGAGGACCGACCGGCGAGGCCCGCGGGCATACCAGACGGCGGCCACGGATGACAGCCTTGGGTCATGGACTTTGACGTCGCCCTGCACGCCATAGGCGTCGTGCGCACCAGCCGCACCGAGCTCGCCGCGACCCCGATCCAGTCCAGCCTCAACCACGCCGAGCACGGGACCATCGAGATCGACGGCCGCTACGCCGAAGGCCTGGCCGGGCTGGCCGGCTTCGACTACGCCTGGATGCTGACCTGGCTGCACCGGCCCGACGATCCCGGCGCCGATCCGCCGCTGCGGCAGGTTCCGTTCCTGCTGCGCCGCGAGCAGCGCGAGATGGGTATGTTCGCCGCCCGCGGGCCACGGCACATCAACCCCATCGGGCTCAGCCTCATCCGGCTGCTGGACGTGACCGGCCCGGCCATCCGGTTCGCCGGCGTTGATGTCCTCGACGGGACACCGGTCATCGATCTCAAGCCCTACGTCGCCCGCTTCGACCGGCCCCCGGGCGAGCCGCGGTGCGGCTGGTTCGACCACGTCCCGATCAGCGATGGCCTCACCCCCGCCGACCTGTTACCGCGGCGGCGCGCCCCGGTGCGCCGCCGCGCTCAAAGCAGCAGAGCCATCTCCGCTGGCGATGGCGTGCACCACCCGGGTGTGGTCGGCCACGATGTCCTCGGCCGACAGCCGGGTTCCGGGCCCGCGGCCCTCACATCGCCGGGTCACGGCAGGAAGGAGATTTCGCGCCGACGCCTCGAGGGCGCCGGAGATGGACTGCAGCATCACCAGCCCGCAGCCACGGGCGATCTCCGCGTGAAAACGGCCGCACTCGAGCCCGAACGCGTCCCCGGCGCTGCCGAGCTGAACGCCCAGGGAGCCTTCCAGCCGCTGCACGAGAGCGTCCCCGCCCGCCTGGCCCGCGACCGCGGCCGCGGCCGCCTGGGCACACAAGCCGTCGAGCGCGATCAGGGTGCAGCGGACGTCTTCACCGGAGATCCGGGCCATGGCGGCCACCGTGGTGATCGCGGCCGAGATGGCTGCGTCGTCCGGGATCCGCACCGTGGCGCCGCCGGTCTTACCGCGATGGACCGTGACGAGACCTTGGGCCTCGAGCATGCGCAGTGCCTCGCGGACGACGGCCAGGCTGACTCCGAGTTCCCGGGCGAGGACTTCCTGCCGGGGGAGCCGTTCGTCCGGCAGAAGGGAGCCATCGAGGATCTGGCCGCGGAACCGCTCGGCGATCATGTCGGCGAGCCGGGGCTGCCTCAGCCGCGGCGGCGCGACCGGATCATGCGCCACCCGCGCCGCCCCGGTACTCGGCGATCAGGCTGGCGTCCACCACGTCGAGGGCGACGTTGTTCGGCTCATGCCGCTGCGTGAACGCGATGTGGTCGCGCAGCAGCCGGGCCGCCCGCTCGCCGTCTCCGGCGTCAATCGCGTCCACCACCTTCTCGTGCTGGTCCACGGCCGCCGCCAGCCGCGGCTGGAGGTCTTCGTCGGCCGCGCCCGGCACGTCCCCGGTGTACAGGGTCGTCGCGTGCGCCGACCAGATCGCCTCCAGGGCGCCGGCCGCTACCACCATCGTCTGGCTGCCGCAGTGCTCGACGATGCTGTCGTGAAACGCCCGGGCGTTGGACATATAGGCCGAACGGTCCTCCAGCCCATCCCGCTGTGACCGGATGATGCGGCGCAGGTCGGGCACCACTGAGGTGTGCCGGTCGGCCCGTTCGGCGCACATCGAGGCGCAGATGGGCTCGAGGTGCCCGAGCGCCCGCCCGACGTCGGCTGGCTCGGTGCGCCGCGACTGGAGCACCATGGCGATCACCTCGCCGATCCGCCTGGGGGTGGGCAGCTGCACGACCGCCCCGCCGCCGCTGCCGCGGCGGGTGCGCAGCAGGCCCTCATTCTCCAGCACCCGTACCGCTTCGCGCATCGCGGGCAGGCTCACCCGGACGTCCGCGAAGACGCCGCCCGCGATATCCAGGACCTCGCCTTCGGCGTACCGCCCGGAGAGAATGTCGCTGCGCAGCCGGGCGGCAATGATGTCGGCCAGCCGGGGCTGATGCAGCTGGGCCATTCGGCCGTCCTCTCCACAGGTGCGCAGCCGCGCCGTTCGTCCTTGACGGCCCGGATACGCGAGCGTAACATCGGCCTAAATTTCCTTATCATTATAATGATAAGAGGTATTAGGAGGACAATCGTGCCGACAGCATCAGATGCCCGGGACTGGGCCGCCAGCGGTGGCCTGCGGGGGATCGGGGACTCGCTGTACACGCCGTTCAGCGGGACGGACGGCGACGGGATCGACTGGGACGCCTACCGGGCGCTGGTCCGCTACTGCGCCGGCGATCTCGGGCACGCCATGCTGTGGCTGACCAGCGGCATCGGCGAGTGGTGGTCGCTGACCCTGGACGAGCGGAAGAAGCTGGTCGAGATCGCCATCGAGGAGGGCCGTTCGGTCAATCCCGGCGTGGTCATCCAGGCCTGCACGGCCACCCCGTCCGCCAAGGACACCGTCGAGCTCACCCGGCACGCCCAGGAGCACGGCGCGGACATCTGCTACCTGCAGGTTCCGCCCATGGAGGTGCACGCGGGAGAAGGGGTGCTGCGGTTCTTCCAGTACGTCGCGGACCGGACCGACATCGCGCTGGGCATGTTCAACTCGCCGTCGTCGGGTTACGTGCTGACCGCGGCGGAGATGGCCGAGATCCACCACCGGATCCCGGCCGTGGTCGCGGTGAAGGAGGGCGTGATGGACTCCACCTCCCGGGCCGCCGCGCTGCACGCCCTGGCTCCTCAGCTGGTCATCTGGGAGTGCGACCTGATCGTCTACCGGGCCGGGTGGCTGCAGGCCGGCATCGTCGGGCCCGCCCAGCTGGGCACCGCCGGGTACCTGTACGAGGTCCCGGGCAACCTGATGTACACCAAGTACTGGCAGCTGCTGTGGGACGGGCAGATCAACGAGGCCATCCGGTACTCGGCCGAAGTCGGGCTCGACCGGCTCGGCGCCGAGGTCGGCTCCTGGTACACCGAGTACCCCGGCCGGCCCGGATACTTCACCCACTGGGGGTCGGCGTTCCGCTACGCGGCCTCGGTGATCGGCCTCCCGATGGGCGACTACCCCGAGTCCCGCCCCCCGCAGGGCATCCTGCCCGAGGCGGCCAAGGCCCAGATCCGGGCGGCCTTCGAGCACGCCGGCCTGGCCGGCAAGGTCCTCACCACCGCCTGAACCCGAAGGGAAGCGGCGATGCCCTCGACCACCGAGGACCGGGACGAGATCCTGCAGCTCGCGTATCGGTACAACCTCGCCATCGACCGCGGTGACGCGGAGGGCTGGGCGGACACCTTCACCCCGGACGGCGTGTTCGACGTCGCCGGTCAGCTGAGGTCGGGGCGGGACGAGCTCATCGCGTTCGCGGCCAGCGTGCACGGCTTCCGCCACACCCTGGCCAACCCGGCCATCAACGTGACCGGCGACGCCGCCGCCATGCGCGCGTACTTTGTCGTGTACGAGGGGACGGCGGTGCGAGGCACCGGCACCTACGAGGACCAGCTCGTCCGCACGCCCGACGGCTGGCGGTTCGCCAAGCGGGTGTCCACCCCCGACGCCGGCCGCTGATCTGGAACTAAGCTTGCTGATCTGCGGTGAGAGCCCAGGGGGGCCCACGGGGTGGGAGTACAGGCCCTGATACGCAAACGTCAAATCAGCGTAACGAGTTCTGGCTGGTACCCCGGCTACGGTTCCCATCATGACCACCAGCATGAAGACGAAGGCCCTCGATACCCAGGGGGCTCCAGACGGTGGTGAGGTAACCGCCTGGCTCGAATCCCCCGAAGGGGAAGCCTGGTCGAAGGCCAGCCACATCGACGCCGCCCGCCACTCCCGCGGCGTGTTCGGGGACGTCAAGGACGACCACCCGGCCTCATGCCCGGGAGACGGCTCGGACATAGAGCGAGCGAACCGCTGGGGGCTGGAGATCCTGACCGAGACCGTCTGGTACGGCATGAACGGGCTGCCGGCCCCGAGTTAAACGGGCTGCCCTCCGAGCTACAGCCAGGTCAGGCCCGAACGCCGCTGGCTGCTCCCACACCGCTGGCTGCTTCGGCACCGCTGGCTGCTCCGACGCCGCTGAGGTGATGGACGATCTGGCGGAATGACTCGACGAAGTTTTCCTCGCTGTAGCACAGATCGGTCGCCGCGCAGAAGTCTTTGACCAGGCCCTGGACCCGTCGCAGGTTGGGCCGGGGCATCGAGGGAAATAGGTGATGCTCGGTCTGGTAGTTCAGGCCGCCGAGCATGAAGTCGGTGAACCGGCCGCCCGGTGATATTCCGGGCCGTGACCACCTGCCGGCGGGCGAAGCCGACCGCCGTGGCGCTCTCGATGAGCGGCATCCCCTTGTGGTTGGGCGCGAAGCTGAAGCCCAGGTACACCGAGAAGACCGCCTGCTGGACGGCGATGAACGCCAGCGCCTTGACCGGGGAGAGCACCAGCAGCACCACGGTCAGGTACAGCGCGACGTGCAGCGCGATCAGAGCGCCTTCCACCGCCGCGGCGTGGTCTCGTTGCCGCACGAGCCGCACTAGCCGCTTGGCCCCCAGGACGTGCAGGCCCCCGCTTCGCAGCAGCATGAGGGGGAAGAAGAGCGGCGCCTGCCAGCGTGCCATCCACAATTCGAGCGGGCGGCGCGCGTTTCCCTGCGCGTCCAGCGCGGCCAGGGGGACTCCTGCGCCGAGGTCGGGGTCGCGGCCCACCTCGTTGGGATGCGCATGGTGGGCGTTGTGCTTGTGCACCCACCAGCCGAAGCTCAGCCCGATGAGCACGTTCCCCACCGCCAGGCCGAGCAGCCGGTTGCGCCGGCGTGCGCCGAACACCTGGTTGTGTCCCGCATCATGGGCGATGAAGCCGATCTGGGTGAAGATGAACCCCGTCAACGCGGCGACCGCGAGGGTCGTCCACGAGTTGCCGACGATGACGAACAGGACCCATGCGGCCAGGAAGGCGAAGATCGTCAGGGTGATCTTCAATCCGTAGTAGCCGAGCCTGCGGTCGAGCAGGCCCATCGTTCGCACCTGAAGCGCCAGCGCGCGAAAGCCAGCCGTCGAAGGGTCGACCGCCATCGGCGGCCTGTCCGCGGCCGGAGCCCGGCCGGACGGCGGGGCCAGATCGCCGGGTACCGTCATCTTCGTCGCTCCTGTTCCCTGACGTCTTCCGCGCACCGCTCGGTGGCGTCGCCGCCGGGGTCTGGAGCAACGATGTCGCGGTCGGGGCCTGACCGGCCCTGACCGCATCCACTCGTTACGACGCTACCATCACCAGACGGCCCGGCAGCGGGGCAGGCGGCCCGGATTCACAGCTGGCCGGGGCCGCCGCGAAGGAGACGGTGCCGTGCCAGCTGACCCAGACACCCCGCGCGGACGCCGGGTCCTGACCAAGGACCGGATGGAAGGATTCAGCGACGGCGTGTTCGGCTTCGCCATCACGCTGCTCGTCCTGGACATCGCGGTCCGCCCGCCCGGCACCCCCCTGCAGCAGCTGCTGCATGCCTGGCCCTCCTACCTGGCCTACGTCATCAGTTTCCTAACGATCGGTGGTGCGTGGCTCGCCCATACCGCCCTGACCGATCGCCTGGCCCGGGTCGATCCGCTCTTCCTGCGCCTCAACCTGCTCGTCTTGCTGGTCGTGGTCTTCCTGCCGTTCCCGACCGGGCTCATCGCCGACGCCCTGCACGACAGCAGCGGCGAACGGGTCTACGTCACCGTGTACGGGCTCACCCTCCTGGCCATCCGCCTCCTGGGATCCGCCCTGGACGCGTATGCGCGCCACGAGCACCTCTACTCGCCGAAACAAGAGGGCGAGGAGCTGCACAGCACCCAGCGGAAATTTCTGCCCGTCGTCATCGGGTACGTGTCCGCGATCCTCATCGGGCTCGCCTTCCCGGTCCCGGCGGTGGCGCTTTATTTCGGGGTCGCGGTGTACCTGGTGGTGCCGTTCCGGGATGCCGCACGGCGCTGTTCGGGCGTTCCTAGCCCGCTGAGGCCGGCGCCGGCCTGCCGGTCTAGGCCGCCGTCTAGGTCCCGTCCCGGCCGTAAGGGAGCGTTCCGGCCTCGGCGGCCGTTTGCCTGCCGTCAGGCGGATAGACCTCCAGGTCGGTGGCTTTGACCGTGAGCCACACCTGGCGGCCACCCTCGAGCGAGAGTTCCGCGACCGCGGCCGGTGTGACGTCGGCCAGGGCGGACGGCTGGCCGTCGAGATCGAGCCGGACCCGGTCGGCCAGCATGGTCAGCCCGGTGATGGTCGCGGGCCAGGTGTTGCGGGCGCTGCTGGGCTGGGGGTGCTGGGTGCTGACGACGATGGCGGACGGTCGGACCGCGACGAGCACGTCGCCGTGCTGGTGGTGGTCGGCGATGATGAAGCTTCCCCCGCCGCTGACCGCCACCTCGGAGCCGTCGGCCCGGCCCTGGTACAGGTTCAGGCCGACGAGCTTGGCGACGTAGTCGGTGGTGGGCTGGCGGGCGATCTGCGCGGGGGTGCCCTGCTGGACGATACGGCCGCCTTCGATGACGACGAGCTGGTCGGCGAGCATGAGCGCCTCGATCGGGTCGTGGGTGACCAGCAGGCACGGCCCGGTGAAGTCGGCCAGGTGCGACTTGAGTTCGGCCTGGACGTCCAGGCGGGTTCCGGCGTCCAGCGCGGACAGCGGTTCGTCCAGCAGCAGCAGCGCGGGCTGCCCGGCCAGCGCGCGGGCCAGTGCCACCCGTTGCGCCTGCCCGCCGGACAGCTGGGCCGGCTTGCGGCCGGCCAGGTCGGCCAGCCCGAGCCGGGCCAGCCAGTGATCGGCCGCTGCCCTGGCGGCGTGCCGGCCTTCGCCCCGCACCCGCGGGGAGAAGGCCACGTTCTCGGCCACGGTCAGGTGCGGGAAGAGCCGGTAGTTCTGGAAGACGAACCCGACCGGTCTGCCGGAGGCCTCCACGAAGGTCCCGGCGTCGGCGTCGTCCATCACCGCTCCCGCGAGCGTGATGCGGCCGGCCGACACGGGGGTCAGGCCGGCTACGGCGCTGAGCAGGGTGGACTTCCCGGCGCCGTTCGGCCCGAGCAGCCCGAGGACCTGTCCGGGCGCCGCGGTGAGGCTGACGGCCAGGGTGAAGCCACCGCGCCTGACCTCCGCGTCGACGACGAGGCCGCCGCTGTCCCGCTGCGTCATACGGCCGAGCCGCCTCGCAGCCAGTGATCGCGCAGGGAGACCAGGACCGCGATGGAGACCACCAGCAGCACCAGGCTGAGCGCGATCGCCGCGTCCGGGTCGGTCTCGAGCGCGTAGTAGACCGCGATGGGCATCGTCTCGGTCTGGCCGGGGAAGCTTCCCGCGAAGGTGATGGTGGCCCCGAACTCGCCCAGGGCCCGCGCCCAGCACAAAACCGCGCCCGCGCCCAGGGACGGAGCGACCAGGGGCAGCGTGACCCGCCGGAATACCGTCATCCGTCTCGCGCCCAATGTCGCCGCCGCTTCCTCAAAGCCCTGATCTGCGGATCGTAGCGCTCCTTCGACGGTGATAATCAGGAAGGGCATGGCCACGAATGTCTCGGCCATGACCACCGCAATGGGCGTGAACGGGATGGTCAGGCCGAACCAGGAGTCCAGCAGGCGGCCGATGAACCCGGTCCGGCCGAACGCCAGCAGCAGCGCGACCCCGCCGACCACCGGCGGCAGCACCAGCGGCAGGGTCACCAGGGCCCGCAGCAGCCGCTGTCCCGGGAAGCTGGTCCGGGCCAGCACCCAGGCCAGCGGCACCCCGACGACCAGGGAGATTCCGGTAGCCGTGGTTGCCGTCCACAGCGAAAGCACCAGGGCCTGGGTCGCGTCGGACCCGCTCAGCGCCGCGCCGAGATGACCCCAGGGCGCGCGGATTATCAGCCCGATCAGCGGCAGGACCAGGAAGGCGACCGCGATCAGTGCCGGTACCAGCAACGGCACCGGCACTGATCGCGGACCACCGCGCCGTGCCGCCCGCCTGGCTCGTTCACGTGCCGTCAGGCGCGTACGGCGGGGCCACACCGGCCATGGCTCTAACGCCGGGTCAGGGCGCCTGGAACCCCGCGGCGGCGAGCACCTGCTGGCCCGCCGGCGACAGCACGTAGGCGACGAAGGCCTGGGCGGTGGCCATTTCCTTGCTGCTGCTGACCGTGGCGATCGGGTACAGCGTGGAGGCGTTCTCGCTGGCCGGGATGGTGACCCCCTTGACCTTGGCGCCGGCCGCCTGCACGTCGGTGACGTACACGACCCCCGCGTCCACGTTGCCGGTCTCGACCTGGGTCAGCACCGACTTCACGTCGGGCTGCAGGGTGACCGGCTTGACCGTGATTCCGGCGTTCTTGAATACCCCGGCCGCCACGACCCCGCATGGCACCTGCGGCTGGCACAGCGCGACCTTGACCGACGACTTGGCCAGGTCATTCACCGAGGTCACACTGGCCGGGTTACTCGGCGGCACCGCGACTTCCGCGGTGTTCTTGGCGAAGTCCTGCGGGTTAGACGCGTCGTTCGCCGTGACGACCGTGTCCATATTCTTCGGCGCCGCCGAGGCGAACACGTCGGCCGGTGCGCCGTCGGTGATCTGGGTGGCCAGCGTGGAACTCGCCCCGAAGCTGAACTTCACCGTGACCCCCGGGTGGGCCGCCTCGAACTGCTTGCCGATCTGGGTGAAGGTTCCCAGTCAGCGATGACGCGGCCAGGACGGTGATCGTCCCGGCCGGCAACGCCGAGCGGCTCGCGGCCGGGGCCGAACTGCCCGCGGCCGGGGCTGAGGTTGAACTGCTGCTGCTACTGGAACAGCCCGCGACGGCGATGGCCGCGAGCGCGGCCATGGTCACAGCGAAACGGCGCATGCTAACTCCTAGGTTGAATCTCGGCTGCTGCTGATCAGCTGGGCTCGGGGATCTCGACGGAGACGTTGGTGGCCTTGACCGTGGCGACCGCGAGGATCCCCGGCTCCAGGCCCAGTTCATCCGCGGCCTCGCGGCTGAGCAGCGATACGAATTTGTGCGGCCCGGCCTGGATCTCCACCTGAGCCATCACGGTGTCGCGGACGACCCGGGTGACCAGGCCGCTGAACCTGTTCCGCGCCGAGTGGCCCACCACGGCTCGGTCTTCCCCGTGATCGCCTGACTTGGCCAGTTCCTGCGCGAACCGGGCGAGCTCCGCTCCGTTCACAGCGAGCCGCCCGGAGTCATCGGTGACCGTCTCGATCCGTCCGCCATCCGCCCAGCGCCGCAGGGTATCGGCGCTGACACCCAGCAGGGTGGCAGCTTCCTTGATCCGGAAGGTCGGCACCGTGCGACTTTAACGCAGATGCGCCTGTAAACGCCAATGACAGCCGTAGCCGCGACAGTTAGGCCCGCTCTGGGGCCGCATCTGTGTCATGTCCGGGTGCGGCTGCCTCCCGGCGGCTATCCCCCGCGAGGCAGGACGTCGATGCGTTCACCGAGAGGCGATGCGTCCTAGCCGGGCAGGCTGCCCAGCTGCTCGATCAGCCCGCGCGACGACAACACCGTTTCATACGCCACTGCGCCGGGCGTAGCCGCTGGATGTTCAGCGTTGCGTGTCAGGCAACGGCCGCCTTGTCAGAGAGTTGATGGTCAAAGCCCTTATGCCTACGTAACGTGTCTCAATATAAGAGAGCTCAGCGCGGGGCCGACGCCGCATTTACCAGGTAGACGGGGGAGGAACTGACCCTTTAGCCAAGGAGAAATCGTGGCCACTGATGCGACTCCAGCCGAGCCGCCCTCTGGTCTGGCCGCGCCTACCGGCGCTGGCGTCCGCGGCGGTATAGCAGCCCGACTCGACCGGCTTCCCGTGCCGCCCAACGGCATCGGCCCCCTTATCGGGGAATACACGTCCGGGTTCATCGGTGACCGATTCGGGCGCAAGAAATCAATGGTCGCGTCCTGCGCGATCGCCGGCCTGATCGTTATCCCCGAAGGCTATACCACCAGCTGGCCGGTGCTCATGGTCATTGTCGCCCTGGCCGGCCTGGGCGTCGGTGGCGCGCTGGTCACCGCGCCCAACTTTGACCGGTACGCGGTGCCCGAGCGGGAAAGGGTACCCGTCGGAGAGGTCTTTAAGGGACAGTACCTCGAACGAACGGTCGTGCTGCTCGCCGTGTGGCTCCTGCTCTACGCGGGTATCGACTACGGATTCAATTCCTACTCCGGCGTATACGTGGTCGATAATGGGTGGAGCGCGCACGACCTCTTCGTCATGATCCTTATCGGCGGCACTCCTTCATCACCAACCTCTACAACTGCACCGCTTCGGCTTACCCGACGCGCGTTCGGTCCGTCGGCACCGGCTGGACGGACGGCGTCGGACACGCCGGCGCCGTCGCTGGGCCCCTCATCGCCGGCGCCCTTTTCGCGGTCACGGCGTCCAATAACCACATCGCCTGGTTCCTGTGGTTCACCATCGCCGGTTCCCTGCGTCCCGGTTTCATGCTGCTGTTCCTCGGCATGAAGCAGAAGCGGGCCGTGCTGGAGGTGATATCGAAGTGAACCTCCTTGACCCGTCCCAGCCGGCTATGGCTCACTCGGTAAGTGTGGCCGCTGCCCCTGGAGATACGGATAGCCAACGATGACAAGCCCAACAGGTGAGCCCGGCGCGCTGGACGGACTGCGCGTCCTCGACTGCACCACCGACATGGCCGGGGCGATCGCCGCGATGCTGCTGGCCGATCTCGGAGCCGAGGTGCTGCGGATCGAGCCGGACAGCGGCCGCGGCGGGGCCGGCGACCTGGCCGGCGCGCCCATGTGGCACCGCAACAAGGTCATCCTCACCGATGCGCCCGGCTCGGCCGCCGTCGCGGCCCTGCTGGACGCCGCCGACGTGGTGATCACCTCGAGCCCCGACCGGGCCGCTGCGCTCGGGCTCGCCACCTTGCCGGACGCCCTTCCCGGCGGCGCGCCGCGCCCCGCGCTGATCCACCTGCACATGCCGCCCTACCTCGACGGCGCCGCCGACCCGTCCGAGGCCGACGCGTTGCTGGCTTCGGCGGCCGGCGCGGCGCGGCGGCAGTCCTCGTTCGACGGCGGCCCGGTCGAGTCCGTTTATCCGTTCCTGAGCTACGAGCAGGGCGCGTGGGGTGCGGCGATCGCCATCGCCGCCCTGATCGAGCGCGAGCGATCGGGCCTCGGCCAGGTCGTCGTCGTGGACGGAATGCACGGCGCGCTGGTGGCCACGACGCCGTCGCTCGTCATCGATCCGAGCGCCGCCCCCGCGCCCACGGACGTCGGCCCGGGCGGCGCGAACCCGATGTACTCCACCTATCGCTGCTCCGACGGGCGCTGGCTGTTCCTCGGCGCGCTGACCGTGAAGTTCCAGGCGGCCGCACTCCGCACGCTCGGCATCCTCGATCTGCTCGACGACCCGCGCATCGACCGCCAGCCCGGCCGGCTCGTTCTCCCGGACAACCGAGAGTGGGTACGCGAGCGCATCGCGGCCGCGTTCGACCGGCGCCCGCGCGAGGAGTGGCTCGCGCAGTTGTCCGAGGCCGATTGCCCAGCGGGGCCCGTGGACAGCCGGGAGGGCTGGCTCGCCCACGAGCAGATCGTCGCGCTGGGCCAGCGCCGTACCGTCGACGACCCGGTCGTCGGCCCGACGGTCATGCCCTGGGTCCCGGTCGAATTGGCCGCGACGCCCGCCCGTGATCCCCAGCCGCGCAGGCTCGCCGCCTCGGCCTCATGGTCGCAGCGCCCGCAGAGCCCCCGGACCCCCCAGACCCCCCAGACCCCCCAGAGCCTGCAGCGCACTGGCGGCGGCGCCCTTCCCGGCGGCCCGCTGGCCGGCCTTCGGGTGCTCGACCTCGGCGCGATCCTGGCCGGCCCGTACGCCGGCCACCTACTGGCCAAACTCGGCGCCGACGTGATCAAGGTCGAGCCGCCGGAGGGCGACAGCTTCCGCGTCCCCGGTTTCGGGTTCAACCGCGGCCAGCGCAGCCTCGCGATCAACCTGCGCGCCACGGCCGGGCACGACGCTTTCCTGCGCCTCGTGGCCGCCTCGGACGTCGTCATCGACAACTACCGGCCCGGCGTTCTCGAGAACCTCGGAATCGACTACGACTCCCTGGCTGCGGTCAAGCCCGATATCGTCACCGTCTCGGTCACCGGCTTCGGCGCGGTCGGGCCGATGGCCGGGCGGCCGGGGTTCGACCCGATCCTGCAGGCCATGTCCGGCATGATGGCCGCGCAAGGCAGCGACAGCGACCCGGTCTTCTTCACCATCGCCGTCGACGACGTGACCGCCGCCTGCTTCTCGGTGCTCGGTGCGTGCGCTGCGCTCTATCACCGGATGACGGGCGGCGGCGGCCAGCACGTCACCACCTCCCTGGCCGCCGTCGCCGCCTTCATGCAGTGCGGCGAGCTCATCGAGTACGCAGGCCGGCCCGCGGCGCCGGTCGGCGGCCGCGACTACCAGGGGCCCTCGCCACTGCGGCGCTATTACCGGACAGCGGACGGCTGGATCAGGCTCTCGCTGACCTCGCTGGAGCAGGCCGGGGCCCTGCTGAATTCCGGCGTGCCGCCCGCAGCGGACCTGCAGGACGCGATCGCCTCCGCCGTTTCGGGCCTCACCAACGCTGAGGTGCTCAAACGGCTCAGCGGCGGGGTTGCGGCGCCCGCGCGCACCCTTCAGGACCTGGCCGAGGACCCGGCCATGCTCGCGGCGCGGTACCTCGAGCCTCTCGTCCGGCCGGACGGCAAGACCCTCCTCCTCGCCGGCCAGTACGCCCTGTTCAGCCGTTCGCAGGCCACCGGCGGGCTCAAGCCGCCCGGCCTCGGGGAACACTCGCGCGAGGTCCTGTCGGAGATCGGTTGTGATCCCGACGAGCTGGTGAGCGCGGGCGTCGTGGTGGAAGGCGGGCCGATGACCGAGTACGGGCCGTGAGCTACCGCTAGCGGACCCGCGCGGACCGACAAAATGGAGAGAACCGTGGCCGTTCTAAACGGGATCAGGGTCGTCGTGACCGGGTCAGCAGCCGCTTTGGACATGGCGAGCCTGCTGCTCTCGGACAACGGAGCCGAGGTGATCCGGGTCGAGCCGCCAGGAGGCGACACCCGCCGCGGCCTGCCCGCCTGGCGGCTATGGAACCGGGGTACGCGCAGCATCGTGCTCGACCCATCCCTGGCCGCGGACCGCGACGCGGCCAGCGCCCTGATCGACACGGCGGACGTGCTGCTCGAGGCCCAAGGCGGGGCGGCCGGCCTGGGCTGGTCGTTCGGCTACCAGTCGCTCGCCGCGCGGAATCCGGGCCTCGTGCACTGCACCGTCACCGCGTTCGGCCGCTCCGGCGAGCTGTCCTGGCTTCCCCCGTACGACGGCGTCGTCGAAGCCCGCTCCGGCGCGAACGTCGATCTCGGCATGACCCTCGCCCGCGAGACCCCCGCCTACCGCGCCCGCCCGAACCCCAGCTACGGCGCCGCCAACATCGCCGTCCAGTCCATCGCCGCCGCCCTGCTGGTGCGCGAGCGCTACGGCCGCGGCCAGCACATCGACACCAGCCTGTACCAGGGCCTGCTCGCCTACGATTTCTCCAGCGCCCTGCGCCGGCAGAACGATCTCGGCGAGCTCGACCCGCCGCTGCCCGCCACGGCCCGCCGGCTCGGCCCCTTCCTCCCCTATCTGCCCGTGCGCTGCCAAGACGGCCAGTGGATGCAGATCACCAACAACACCGCCAGGCTGTTCCGGCACTGGATGGAGGTCATCGGCCTCGCCCACATCTATCGACGATCCGCGCTGGAAGGGCGCCCCGTCAGACATCCCCGACCTGGAAGCGAAGGTCGAGCTCGCTCACCTCATCCTGGACCGGATGGCCACCCGCACCTTCGACGAGTGGCTGGACATCTTCCTGCGCGAGGGCCTGACCGGAGACCGCTTCCTCACCACCCAGCAGGCCCTGGATCACCCGCAGGTCATACACAACGGCTCGGTGATCGAGCTCGACGACCCCGAAGTCGGACCGACCCTGCAGCTCGGCCCCACGATCAGGTTCACCGACAGCCCGGCTGTCACCCCGACGGCCGCTCCGCTGCTCGACGCCGACCGCGCCGCGTTGCTCGGCACACAACGGCCGGCCCGCGTACCGACGCCTGCCAACGGACAAGCCGTCGCCGGTCCGTCCAACGGGCAAGCCGCCGCCGACCCGGCCGATGCGGCCGGACCAGGCCCCCTGGCCGGGATGCTCGTGCTGGACTTCGCCACGTGGCTGGCCGGTCCGTTCGGCACCTCGCTGCTGGCGGACATGGGCGCGCGCGTCATCAAGATCGAGTCCCCGGCGGGCGACGACGCCCGGCACGGCCTCGGCGGCCGCGCCCGCACCTTCCAGGGCAAGGAAAGCCTGGCCATCGACCTGAAGAGCGAGGAAGGCCGCGCGGCCGTGCGGCGGCTGGTCGCCCAGGCCGACGCGATCATGCACAACATGCGCGGCGACGCCGCCGCCCGTCTGGGCATCGACTACGAGACCGCGAGAGAACTGAACCCCGGCATCATTTACCTGTACGCCGGCTCCTACGGCTCGACCGGACCGGGCGCCGGCCGCGCCGCGTTCCACCCGATGATGGGCGCGCTCAGCGGCGGGGCCCTGCGGCAGCTCGGCCGCGGGAACGAGCCGCCCGCCGCCGATGTCCCGCTGGACGAGGACGCCCGGTACAAGTACTCCCAGCGGATGATCCGCTCGAACGAGGCCTCGCCCGACATCACCGGCGCTCTCGGCGTCGCGACCGCCCTGAGTCTCGGCCTCCTGCACCGCCAGCGCACCGGCCGCGGCCAGTACATCGAGACCACCATGCTGGCCAGCAACCTGCTGCTGTGCTCCGAAGACGCCATCCGCTACGCAGGAAAGCCCGCCCTGCCCGAACTCGACGGCGACCTCAGGGGCACCGGCGCGCTCAACCGGCTGTACCGGACGGCCGCCGGATGGCTGTTCGTGTGCACCCCGACCGAACCCGAATGGCGGCAGCTATGCCGTCACCGTGGGCCGCGCCGAATGGATCGACGATCCCCGGTACCGGACGGCCGACTCGCGCCGCCGCTTCAACGACCAGCTCGTCGCCGAACTGGCGACTGCGCTCGAAGCACGGCCCGCCGCAGAGTGGGAGCAGGCATTCGCCCAGGTCGGCGTCGCGGGCGTCCGCGCCGACGCCAGCACCGGGGACGACTTCTTCCTGTCCGACCCGCAGAGCGTCGGCAACGGCTTCGTGGTAACCGACAGCTACCCCGGAGTCAGCAGCCATCGCCGCGCCGGACCGGCCAGCGTGTTCTCTCTCACTCCGGGCGTCGCGAAGGTCGCCCACCTGTTCGGACAGGACGGGCTCGCGATCCTCGCCGAGCTGGGTTTCGACCGCCAGGCGGTCCAAGGCATGATCGACGGCGGTGTCCTGGTGAGTCCGGCGGTGCCGGGACGGCCCCAGTAGCGGGGAGCTGCCGTGGGCGGAGTCACCTGGCTGGGCCCAGTCGAACTCGACCTGGAGATGTTCCGGAGTGTCGTCAGGCTGGCCTGTCCTGCGGGTCGATGCCGTGCTCACGGAGCAGGGCGCTGAGCCGCTCGACCTCAGCGGCGAGCTGCTGGCATCGCTCAGCCAGAACCGGCAGTGCCGGGTGCGCGGCGGCCCACTGCTCCTGCCGTACGGCCTTGCTGGCCAGCAATTCATTCTCCCGGTCACGCAGCGACGCAGCCTGCTCATGCTTCTGGGCATCGGCGGAGCCACGCCGCTCGAGGCGGACCCTGTCGATCTGGTCGTCCAGGTCACTAGTGTCGGGTCCGGTCCCAACCCGCTGCTCGATGGCTGCCAGCCGCTGCTCGATCTCCTCCAGGCGAGCCTGCACGGCCGGCAGCAGCCTGAGTTCCCTCCCGGCAGATCGGGCCGAAACGGGCTCTTTGCCCTGGTGTCCGTGCAGCAGCTGGATGACCTGCTGGCGTACCCGGTTCCGGTCTGCGCCGAGCCTGACTAGCACCTGCGCGGCCACCCCGTCGCCCTCGCGGATCAGGCCGAGCAGGATGTGCTCGGTGCCGATGTAGTTGTGGCCCAGCTGCAGCGACTCGCGCAGGGACAGCTCGAGCACCTTCTTGGCCCGCGGGGTGAACGGGATGTGCCCGGACGGCGCCTGCTGGCCCTGGCCGATGATTTCCTCGACCTGCTGCCGGACCGTGTCCAGGCTGATGCCCAGCGACTCGAGCGCCTTTGCCGCTACACCTTCGCCCTCATGGAGGAGGCCCAGCAGGATGTGCTCGGTGCCGATGTAGTTGTGGTTGAGCATCCTGGCCTCGTCCTGGGCCAGAACCACAACCCGCCGCGCCCGGTCGGTAAACCGCTCGAACATCGTCCGCCGCCTCGCACCACTGAATAGAACCTGGCCGCCCGCCCAGAGCGCCAGCCGGACGGAACCTGCCCGGGCAAACCAGTGATGATCCATCCACAGTATGCGCCCGCGGCCAGAGCGTGACGGCGTAAAAGACCGGCGTGCCCGCGTTGAGCGCCGATGAGGTCACGAACGGCAAGCTGGTCAGGTCGCTGAGGCACAGCGTTTCGAGGGAGGCCTGTGGCAAGTGCCGCTCTGATTCAGGTGTGATGAGGGCCTGGGGTGGCCAGAAATCTCTTATTGATACTAGAACTCTCGTTTTGAGAGTATTAGTCTCACAACTATGGGCACCGATATAGGGCGCAGCCGCTCGGGCGGCCAGGCACGCACCCGCCTGGCTCGCAGGGCGGTCGTCGAGGCCGCGCGGACCCTTTTCCTCGAATACGGCTACGCCGCAACCACGATCGAGGCCATCAGCGACCTGTCAGATGTTCCGAAGGCGACGGTGTACCGGCTGTTCTCCGCCAAGCTTGGGATCCTCAAGGCGCTACTTGACGTCTCTGTAGCTGGTGATGACGAGGCTGTCCCGCTAGCGAACCGGCCCCCCGTGCGCGCGGTTCTGGACGACCCGGACCCTCGGAGCCAACTGGCCGGTTTTGCTGGCATTACCTCCGGGATCATGTCAAGGACCGAGCCCGTGTACCGGATCCTGGTGAGCGCGGCGGGCTCGGATCCTGACGCCGCCGCGCTGCTCGCCGAGCAGACCAGCCACAGGCAACAGGGCCAGGCGGCGATCGCGCGGTCCCTCGCTCGCGCGGGCGCCCTACGGCCGAAGCTGCGCGAGCGTGACGCCGCGGACATCGTTCACACACTCATGTCCCCCGAGGTCTACCGGTTGCTCACCGGCGACCGGGGCTGGCCCGCCGCGCGGTACGAACAATGGCTGAAGGACATCCTCATCGACCAGTTGCTTCCTGCAGCGGCCTCCGCAGACCGAGAAGTAAGGACATCGTCATGGACACTGGGGCCGAACCGCCGCAGGTCACCGTCAGCCGAAACTGGTCTTTGAACTGGCGATCGGCCGGCTACTGGCTGGCCACCGCGGTGGTGGGAGGCGAAATGCTGCTCGGCGGTATCTGGGACATCGCCCGGCTCCCGTTCGTCGCCGATCTGGTAGTGCACCTCGGCTACCCGTCTTACTTCCTGGTACTGCTGGGAACCTGGAAGGTGCTTGGCGCCGTGGCTCTGCTCACCCCAGGTTTTGCGCTGCTCAAGGAATGGGCCTATGCGGGCGCCTTCTTCGTCTATACCGGAGCGATCGTTTCCCATCTGGTCACTGGCTACGACCTGGCCGAGGTCGGACTGCTGGCCGTCCTCACTGCACTGACCGTGGTGTCCTGGGCGCTGCGGCCCCCCAGCCGCCGGACCTCGCGCGCGACGCCTCACGCCCGGGCGGTCGAAAGCAAGCCTGCACGATCCGTTGTGGGTGCCGACAAGACGGCTGCACCCGCGATGCCGGCGAGTCCGCGGGGGTAAGACCATGCGCCGGTCAGCGTCTGCAGCCGTGAGCGTTGGGTGGTTCGCGGCCATCGGCGGGGTGTTCGGCTGTCTGCTCCCGTACCTGCTGGATGACTGGCATTTCCACCAGCCGCTGCCTTTCTGGGGGATCGCGCGGGCCGTGGGAGTGCTGCTTATCTGCGCGGGCCTCGTTCCGGTGGTCCAATCGTTCATCGAGTTCGTCGAGGCTGACGGGACCCCGGTGCCGGTGGCGTCGCCGCCGAGTTTGGTGGTTCGCGGGTTCTACCGGTACCTGCGCAATCCCATCTACGCCGGCTTCCTGATCACCCTGGCCGGCCAGACATTGCTGTTCGGCTCGCCGGGACTGCTGAAGTACACCGTGGCGGCGGCGGTCGTCGGGGCAGCAGCTGCGAGATTCTACGAAGAACCCAAGCTGGCCCGTAAGTTCGGAGCCGAGTACGCAGCTTATCGGCGTGCTGTGCATGCCTGGATTCCCCGGCTGCATCCATGGACCCCCGGTGAGCCCACTGCACAGGAAGCACATCATGAGGCCGGTACCCGCTAATTGAGCACCGGCGAAAGGAGAGCCACGTGGCCCGCATCAAAGGAGTCACTTCTGCGCGAGCCGGATTGTTCATAAAGATTTCCTATTACTTCACCCGGCGCAGCATCGGCAAGCTGACCGGACGGCAGACGGAGCGGATGATAGAGCCGCTGGAGATATACGCACATGTCCCCGTGCTTTTCAAGGGCTACGCCAAGCTCGAGCAGGCTACAGCCGAGTTGCATCGTCTGGACAAGAGGCTCCACGCACTCGCCGAACTGAAGGCGGCCACCCTCACCCACTGTGAATTCTGCATCGATATGGGTTCGGCCATCTCCCGCCGGTGGGGCCTGACCGATGAGGAGCTCTTGGACCTTCCCTGCTATCAGACAAGCCCGCTGTTCTCAGAGCTGGACAAGCTCGTACTCGACTACGCCGTGGGCATGACCCGAACTCCAGCCGATGTCTCCGACGCGTTGTTCGACAAGCTCCGGCACCATCTTGATGACGGCCAGATCGTGGAACTGACGCACCACGTCGCTTTGGAGAACATGCGCGGCCGTTTCAACCGGGCCCTCGGCATCGGCCCCGCCGGTTTCAGCGACGGCATGGTGTGCGCCGTCCCGGTCGACCACCCGTGAGACCGGCCCGATCGTCTTCCCAGGTCAGCGCTGCTCACAAAAAGCGCCCCCAGCAGGATTCGAACCTGCGCTCCCGCCTCCGGAGGGCGGTGCTCTATCCCCTGAGCTATGGGGGCCGTGCGACACCAAAGGGTACCAGCCGCAGCCGCCGCGCGGACACGTCGCGCCATGCCGCACCCTAACCCGCCCAAACCCGCTACCCTCACCGACGTGATGCACGGATTGGGACGGGTGCTCGTCGTCGATGACGACGAGGTGATCAGGCGGCTGATCGCGGTCAACCTTCAGCTCGAGGGCTTCGAGGTGGAGACGGCGGTGGACGGGCAGGACTGCCTGGACAAGGTGACCGGCATCGAGCCCGATGTCATCACGCTGGACGTGATGATGCCGCGGCTGGACGGCTGGGAGACCGCGGTCCAGCTGCGCAGGTCACCGGACACGGCGCACATCAAGGTGGTGCTGATCAGCGCCCGGGCCCAGGAGGCCGACAAGGCCCGCGGCGCCCAGGTCGGCGCCGACGCCTACCTGACCAAGCCCTTCGACCCGAACGAGATGATCCGCATCGTCCGCGGACTGGTCGGTCGCGACCCCGGGTGATCGCCGCCGAGCTGCGCCGCGCCATTTCGGCCGCGGCCGGCCAGCCGGACACCGACCCCCTGCTCCGCCCGGGCCCGCGGCCCGGCAGCTACACCTCCACCCTGCCGCTCCGCCTGCCCCCCGAGACCGCCGCGGCCCTCCCCGCCCGCCTAATAGCCCGCGACCCCTGGATCGCCGCCGCCGACCTCACCAGCCCCGGCTACCTCACCGTCACCGTCACCCACGACGCCCTGGCCGGCCTCGCGGTCCGCATCCCCCGGGCGGGCCCAGCCTGCGCGCAAAGCGACGCGCTGGCCGGCCGCACCAGGCCCGGCCCCCCCGATACCGACCTGACCACCGCCCCCGACTGGCCGTCCGCCCGGGCCGCCCTCGCCGCGCACCTGACCGCCCGCCTGTCCGCCGCCGCAGGCGCCACAGTAATTTTTTCCGCCGAACGGTCCGTGGTTGACCCACCCGCCACCCCTTCCCCGATCCCCGCCGCCGTCGCCTACGCAGGCCGCGACGCGGTCCGGTTTGCCCTGGCCCGCATGCCGCCGGGCGGCCCTGCCCCGCAGCCGGCGCTCCTCGCGCGGCACGTGCTCGGCAATCCCGCCTATGCTGTTCGGTACGCGCATGCCGCCGCTGCTGCCGTGCTGCGCTGGGCCGCCTCGCTGGGATCCGCTCCAGACGGCTTCCAGCCGCGCCTGCTCATGGCTCCTCACGAGCTGGCGCTGCTCGACACGCTGTCCTGGCTCCCGGAACGGGTGGCCATGGCCGCGCGGCGCGGCCGGCCCGACGAGTTCGCCGGGTACCTGGTGGAGCTGGCAGCGCGGACGATTGACACGATGAGCACTACTGGCTTCACGACGATACCGACCATTAGCACCGAACGACTGTGGCTGGCGGACGCGGCGCGGACCGGGCTGGCCGCTGGGCTAGCCCTGCTCGGCGTCGGCGCGCCGGAGAGGATATAGATGAGCCGCGTCGCGCACCCGGCCGGGCCACGCCACGGTGACGTGCTTCCCGCCGACCATCCGCCCGTCCCGGCGGGCGACCTGAACGCCCTGCATCCCGGCATCTGGCCGCGCGGCGCGCGGCGCTCCGGCGGGGTGCTGACCCTGCGCGGCGCGGACGTGCGGGACCTGGCGGCCGAATTCGGCACGCCCCTGTACGTGTGCGACGAGGCCGACGTGCGGTCCCGGTGCCGCGAGTACATCGATGCGTTCGGCCCGGCCGCCCGGGTGTTCTACGCGGCCAAGGCGTTCTGCTCCCGGGCGGTGCTGCGCTGGGTGAGCGCCGAAGGCCTCGGCGTCGACGTCTGCACCGGCGGCGAGCTGGCCGTGGCCCTGTCGGCCGGTGTGCCGCCCGAGCAGATCACGATGCACGGCAACAACAAGTCTCTGGACGAGCTTTCCGACGCGATCTCGGCCGGGGTGGGGCACATCGTGGCCGACTCCTTCGAGGAGATCGCCCGGCTGGCCTACCTGACCCGTGCGGGCGATCCGCCCGCCGAACGGCCCGCCGCCCGGCCCAAGGTCCTGGTCCGGGTCACCACCGGGGTGGAAGCCCACACCCACGAGTTCATGGCCACCGCGCACGACGACCAGAAGTTCGGCTTCTCGCTGTCCTCCGGCGCCGCCGACGAGGCGGTGCGGCGGGTTATCGCCTGCCCGGGCCTGGACTTCGCCGGGCTGCACTCGCACATCGGCTCGCAGATCTTCGACGCGGCCGGCTTCGAGGTGGCGGCGCACCGGGTGATCGAGCTGGCCGTCCGGATCCGCGACGAGCACGGCATCGAGATCGCCGAGCTCGACCTGGGCGGCGGGTTCGGCATCGCCTATACCGAGGAGGACGACCCGCCGGAAGTGAAGGAGCTGGCCCAGAGCCTGCGCCAGATCGTCGACGGGCAGTGCCGGGCGACCGGCCTGACCCCGCCCCGGCTGACCGTCGAGCCGGGCCGGGCCATCGTCGGGCCGTCCATGGTGACGCTGTACACGGTGGGCACGATCAAGGACGTGGACGGGCTGCGGACCTACGTCAGCGTGGACGGCGGGATGAGCGACAACATCAGGACCGCCCTGTACGACGCCTCCTACACCGCGGTGCTGGCCTCCCGCGAGTCCGCGGCCCCGCCGATGCTGACCCGGGTGGTGGGCCGGCACTGCGAGAGCGGCGACATCGTGGTCCGGCACGCCTGGCTGCCGTCCGACCTGGCCACCGGCGACCTGCTGGCCGTGGCCGCCACCGGCGCCTACTGCCGGTCCCTGGCCAGCAACTACAACCACGTCCCCCGTCCGGCCGTGGTGGCGGTCGGCGACGGCGCCGACCCGGCCCTGATCCTCCGCCGCGAGACCATGGACGACCTGATGCGCCTGGACGTCGGATGAACCGCCCGCTCGCCGCCCTCCCCACACTGAAGGTGGCCCTGCTCGGCTGCGGCGTGGTCGGGTCCGAGGTGGCCCGGCTGCTCGTCGAGCAGGCCGACGACCTGGCCCTGCGCGTCGGCGCCCGGCTGGAGCTGGCCGGCATCGCGGTCCGGCGGGTCGGGCATCCCCGGGCCGCCGGGATCGACCGGGCCCTGCTCACCACGGACGCGCACGCCCTGGTCAGCCGCCCGGACGTGGACATCGTGGTCGAGGTGATCGGCGGCATCGAGCCGGCCAGGTCGCTGCTGCTGGACGCGCTGAAGAGCGGTAAGCCGGTGGTCACCGCGAACAAGGCCCTGCTGGCCGAGAACGGCGCGGAACTCTATGCCGCGGCCCGCGAGTTCGGGGCCGACCTGTACTACGAGGCCTCGGTGGCCGGGGCCATCCCGTTGCTGCGGCCGCTGCGGGAATCGCTGGTCGGCGACACGGTCCACCGCGTGCTCGGCATCGTCAACGGCACCACCAACTTCATCCTGGACCGGATGGACTCCTCCGGGGCCGGCTTCGCCGAGTCGCTGGAGGAGGCCCAGGCCCTGGGCTACGCCGAGGCTGACCCGACCGCGGACGTCGAGGGGTTCGACGCCGCCGCCAAGGCGGCCATCCTGGCCGGGCTGGCCTTCCACACCCCGGTGAGCGCGGCCGACGTGCACCGCGAGGGCATCACCGAGGTCACCGCCGCCGATATCATCAGCGCCCGGGCCCTGGGCCGGGTGGTCAAGCTGCTGGCCATCTGCGAGCGCTGCGGCGGCGGCATCTCGGTCCGCGTGCACCCGGCGATGATCCCGCGCTCGCACCCGCTGGCCGCCGTGGCCGAGGCGTACAACGCGGTGTTCGTCGAGGCCTCCTCGGCCGGCCAGCTGATGTTCTACGGGGCGGGCGCGGGCGGCACGCCGACCGCCAGCGCCGTGCTCGGCGACATCGTGGCCGTGGCCAGGAACCGGCTGGCGGGCACGCGCGGGCCGGATGCCTCCACCTACGCGGGGCTGCCGGTCATGCCGATGGGGGAGACGCTCACCCGCTACCACGTCTCGCTCGACGTGGACGACCGCCCCGGCGTGCTGGCTCCGGTGGCCGAGGCCTTTGCCCGGCACGACGTCTCCATCGAGGCGGTCCGCCAGGCCAGCCGGGGCCAGGAGGCACAGCTGGTGATCGTCACACACACGGCGCGGGACGCGGCGCTGGCCGCGACGATCCGCGATCTCGAGGCGCTGTCCATGGTTCGCGCGGTCGCCAGCGTCATGCGCGTGGAGGGGGAAGAGGAGTGACGGTTACCGAGCACGCCGCCCGGCCCTGGCGGGGCGTGATCGCAGAGTACAAGGACCGCCTGCCGGTCACTGACGCCACGCCGGTGATCACCTTGCGCGAAGGCGGTACGCCGCTGCTGCCCGCGCCGGTGCTGTCCGCCCGCACCGGCTGCGAGGTGTACCTCAAGGTGGAGGGCGCCAACCCGACCGGGTCGTTCAAGGACCGGGGCATGACGGTGGCCATCAGCATGGCCGCCGGGGCCGGCGCCGAGGCGGTGATCTGCGCGTCGACCGGTAACACCAGCGCGAGCGCCGCCGCCTACGCGGCCCGGGCCGGGATCACCTGCGCGGTGCTCGTGCCCCGCGGCAAGATCGCCATCGGCAAGCTGGCCCAGGCCCTGGTCCACGGGGCCAAGCTGCTGCAGGTGGACGGCTCGTTCGACGACTGCCTGGAGCTGGCCAGGAAGCTGGCCGCCCAGTATCCGGTGGCCCTGGTCAACTCGGTCAACCCGGACCGGCTGCAGGGCCAGAAGACCGCGGCCTTCGAGATCGTGGACGACCTCGGCGACGCGCCGGACGTGCACTGCCTTCCGGTCGGCAACGCCGGCAACATCACCGCCTACTGGATGGGCTACACCGAGTACCATCGGGCCCGCCTCGCGACCCGCCTGCCCCGGATGTTCGGGTTCCAGGCCAGCGGCGCGGCCCCCATCGTCACCGGCCGGCCCGTGCTGCAGCCGCAGACGATCGCGACCGCCATCCGCATCGGCAACCCGGCCTCCTGGCGGCTCGCCGAGGCCGCCCGCGATGAGTCCGGCGGCCTGATCGACTCGGTCACCGACCGGGAGATCCTGGCCGCCTACCGCCTGCTGGCCACCAAGGAGGCGGTATTCGGCGAGCTCGCCTCGGCCGCCAGCGTCGCCGGACTGCTGAAGTCCTGCGCCGCCGGCCGGATTCCGGCTGGCTCCCGCGTCGTCTGCACCATCACCGGGAACGGCCTGAAGGACCCCGACTGGGCCCTGTCCGGCGCGCCCTCCCCGGCCACCATCGCCGCCGACCCCGGCTCCGCCGCCTCCGCCCTCGGCCTCGCCTAGCCCCGCCCACCGGAACCCCCACCCGTCACCCCGCCAGTGAGGAGCCGTATGACTTGGCTGGAGGATCCGGCCCGGGTGCTGGTGCCCGCGACCAGCGCCAACCTCGGGCCCGGCTTCGACGCGCTCGGGCTGGCGCTGACGCTTCATGACGAGGTGGAGGCGCGGATCCTTCCGGCTGGGGTGTCCATCGAGATCACCGGCGAGGGCGCGGACCTGGCCGACGTCGGGGAGGAGCACCTGGTGCTCCGGGCCATGCGGGCCACGTTTGCGGTCACCGGCGGCCAGCCGCCCGGCATCGGGCTGCGCTGCCGGAACCGGATCCCGCACGGCCGCGGCCTCGGCTCCTCGGCGGCGGCGATCGTGGCCGGCATCCTGGCCGCGCGGGCCCTGTCCGGGCAGGCTGCGGACGCGCTGTCCGCCGCCGCCCTGCTCGGGTTGGCCTGCGAGATCGAAGGGCACCCCGACAACGTGGCGGCGTGCCTGGGCGGCGGGCTGACCATCGCCTGGCTGACGCCGGACGGCCCGCGCATGGTCCGCCTCGAGCCCCTGCCGTCCGTCACGCCCGTGGTCTGCGTGGCGCCTGCGCCAGTGCGCACCGACCTGGCCAGGGGGCTGCTGCCCGAGACGATCCCGCACCAGGACGCGGCCGTCAACGCCGGGCGCAGCGCGCTGCTGATCGCCGCGCTGACCCAGCCGGGCGCCGGGCGCGAGGTCCTGCTCGAAGCGACCCGGGACCGGCTGCACCAGGACTACCGGGCCAGCGCCATGCCGCCGACGCACGCACTGGTGCACCGCCTGCGGGACGCGGGCCTGCCCGCCGTGGTGTCGGGAGCCGGCCCGTCGGTGCTCGCGTTCCTCGGCCCGCGCGGCGGCCCTGAATATCGTCACGACCTGGACAGGTTGGGTTCAATCGTCACAGAAACGGGTATTGCATGGCACATAAGCCCGCTTGACGTTGAGCGGCAGGGTGCGCGTGTTCTGCAACCACAGTCCCCGCCGGGCTGCTGACGCGGGAGAAGGCGGCTAACCCGCCCGACCGGGCGTATGGCGCCTGTCCCAGGCCACCACCTCATCGCCTGGGACCGTGCATGCCGGAAGCCTAGGGTGCTGGCGGGCCTCATGGGATCGTCGCTTTCTTTCCGCGCGACACGGATGGCTGCGAAGGAATGCCTTGAGTCCTCATGGTGTTAGGCTTGGTAGCGCACCGGGTGCCCCGTGCGGGACTGGGTGCTCGTCGGCAAACCGGGCGCTAGCCGGAAAACTCCAACGGGACGGTATTGTTGCCGTACCCGAGGTCTTTGACGCAGGGTGCCTCGCTCTCTCCCCACAGGACGAGGGGTGCGGGCAGCCCGGCCGTCCGGGTGCTTTCCGACTCATCTCCCTGGCTTGCGGTACACGGCGACGCACGGAGGAACGCAAAGCGTTGCGGCAATCGCGAAAATCTCGCTGCACACCATTGCAGCGCGCATCAACGGTGGTTCAAGGGACCAACGGTGCCCAAGGGACCGCTGTGCAGGGTCGACGGGCCTAGCGGGTTCACCCAGGCGGCCGAGAATCATGGAAGGACCATTAGTGAGCGACACAACCGAAATCCTCGGTGGCGGACCAACCGCGTCTGAGGATGCCCCCGCGGCCGCAGGAGCGACGGCACCGACGTCCAAGTCGCGCAGCCGCGGTGGTCCCGGCCTTTCCTCGCTGCTCATGCCCGAGCTGCAGCGCATCGCGCAGACCCTATCCATCCCTGGCGCCGGCCGGATGCGAAAGAGCCAGCTCATCGAGGCGATCGAGGCGCGGCAGGTCGGAGGCGGCACGAGTGCCTCCCGCCGGGGTTCGGACCAGCGTGCCGCGTCTGCGGGAGCCGACGCGACCCGCCCGCTGAAGCAGGACGCCATGGAAGCAGACGCATTTACCCGGCCCGGCATCGGCGCTGGTGCGCAGGCCGGCCTCGGTGACTCAGCGCCCGGCGGCATCGGCGCGGACGGAGCCGGGCAGCGGCAGCTCAGCTTCTACGAGGAGGCCGGAACGGCCGCCCGCCGGGACAGTGCAGCCCAGGAGGGCGCAGCCCCCGACACCGCAGCCCACAATGGCGCGGCCCACGACAGCGCAGTCCACGACGGGTCAGCCCAGGACGACACCACCCCGGCGGCCACCGCGGGTGCCGCTCAGGCTGACACCCAGCGCGGCGACCGCCGCCGCCGGAACGGCCAGCCGTCCCGAGGCCGGGACCAGACCACCCGTGAGCAGTCCAGCCGCGACAGTGCCAGCCGAGACGGTGCGGCCCGCGATGGCGCCGCCCGCGACACCCGCGACCAGGGCACCCGTGACCAGGCCAGCCGCAACACCCGCGACCAGGGCCGCGACCGCGACCAAGGCAGCCGGGACACCCGCGACCAGGGCCGCGACCGCGACCAAGGCAGCCGGGACACCCGCGACCAGGGCCGCGACCGCGACCAGGGCCGCGACACCCGCGACCAGGGCCGCGACACCCGCGACCAGGGCCACGACCTGGATCAGGCCGGTGACCGCCGCGAGCCGGTGGCCGCGGGCCGGGGCCAGACGGCCGAGCAGTTCCGTGACGACGACGCGGACGGACGCCGGACGCGCAGCCGCGACCGGTTCCGCAACCGGAACCGGCGACGTGACCGCCAGGGCGAGCCCGAGCTGGTGATCGCCGAGGATGACGTGCTCATCCCCATCGCGGGCATCCTGGACGTCCTGGAGTCCCAGGGCTACGCGTTCGTCCGCACCACGGGCTACCTGCCCGGGCCGAACGATGTCTACGTCTCGCTGTCCCAGGTTCGCAAGCACGGCCTTCGCAAGGGCGACGTCATCGAGGGCGCGGTCCGCCAGCCTCGCGACGGCGAGCGCCGGGAGAAGTTCAACGCGCTGGTGCGGCTGGACAAGGTCAACGGCCTTGACCCCGAACGCTCGGCGTCCAGGCCGGACTTCGCCAAGCTGGTGCCGCTGTACCCGCAGGATAGGCTCCGCCTGGAGACCGACCCGGCCAACATGATCACCCGGATCATCGACCTGATCTGCCCGATCGGCAAGGGCCAGCGCGGCCTGATCGTCTCGCCGCCCAAGGCGGGCAAGACGACCATCCTGCAGTCCATCGCCAACGCGATCACCACGAACAACCCCGAGTGCCACCTCATGGTCGTCCTGGTCGACGAGCGGCCAGAAGAGGTCACCGACATGCAGCGCACGGTGAAGGGCGAGGTCATCCACTCGACCTTCGACCACCCGGCCGACGACCACACCACCGTGGCCGAGCTGGCCATCGAGCGGGCGAAGCGGCTGGTCGAGATGGGCCACGACGTGGTCATCCTGCTCGACAACATCACCCGGCTGGGCCGTGCCTACAACAACTCGGCGCCCGCCAGCGGCCGGATCCTGTCCGGCGGCGTGGACTCCACCGCGCTGTACCCGCCGAAGCGGTTCTTCGGCGCGGCGCGCAACATCGAGAACGGCGGCTCGCTGACCATCCTGGCCGCCGCCCTGATCGAGACCGGCTCCCGGATGGACGAGGTCATCTTCGAGGAGTTCAAGGGCACCGGCAACATGGAGCTGCGGCTGCGCCGGGAGCTGGCCGAGAAGCGGCTCTTCCCGGCGGTCGACGTGGACGCGTCGAGCACCCGTAAGGAAGAGATCCTGCTCGCTCCGGACGAGCTGAAGGTCATCTGGCAGCTGCGGCGCGTGCTGCACGCGCTCGAGCCCCAGCAGGCCCTCGAGCTGCTCATGGAGCAGATGCGCAAGACCAAGAGCAACGCCGAATTCCTGATGCAGGTGCAGAAGACCACCCTCGGCTCCTAGCGCTGCTAGCCCGGGGAATGCCAGGTCAGGGAAATGTGTTTCACGGTCTGGCACACTAGAAAGCCGAAACCATGCGGTACCGGTTCACGCCTGAGGGCGACCCGGCGACCGTTCCAGGCAGGAGTTGTCCATGAAGTCTGAAATCCACCCCCAGTACGACACCACCACGGTGACCTGTAGCTGCGGGAACACGTTCACCACCCGGAGCACCGCTCCCGGCGGGACGATCCACGCCGATGTCTGCTCGGCCTGCCACCCGTTCTACACGGGCAAGCAGAAGATCCTGGACACCGGCGGCCGCGTCGCCAGGTTCGAGCGGCGCTTCGGCAAGGCCGCTTCCGGCAAGAAGTAACCCCCGCCGAGCCGAGGTCCGTTCCCCGGGCCTCGGCTCTGCCGCGTCCTGGCGCCGACCGGCGGCCAGCCCGCGCAAGCAAGCCGCGAGCAAGACGCGAGTAATACACGTTAGAGAGGCTTCAGGTGTTCGACCGGCTGGCAGACCTGGTCAGCGAGCACGCGGAGCTCGAGCACGCGCTCGCCGACCCTGGCGTGCACTCAGACCAGGACAAGGCGCGCACGCTGGGCCGCCGCTACGCCGAGCTGACCCCGATCGTGCACGCGTACCAGGACTGGCAGCGGACCTCCGCGGACGAGCAGGCCGCGCGTGAGCTGGCCCCGGAGGATTCGTCGTTCGCGGCGGAGGCGGCGCAGCTCGCCGCCCGCCGCGAGGAACTCGAGGCCGAGCTGCGCAGGCTGCTCGTGCCCCGCGACCCGAACGACCGGCGGGACATCATCCTGGAGGTCAAGGCGGGCGAGGGTGGCGAGGAGTCCGCCCTGTTCGCCGGCGACCTGCTGCGGATGTACCAGCGTTATGCCGAACGGCGCGGCTGGAAGACCGAGATCCTGGATTCGACCACCACTGGCCTAGGCGGCGTCAAGGATGCCACCGTCGCGGTCAAGGGCAAGGGCGCCGATGGGGCCTGGTCCCGGCTGAAGTACGAGGGCGGCGTGCACCGCGTGCAGCGCGTCCCGGTGACCGAGTCCCAGGGCCGCATCCATACCTCCGCCGCCGGTGTCCTGGTCGCACCCGAGGCCGAGCCGGTCGAGGTGCAGATCAACGACAACGACCTCAAGGTCGACGTGTTCCGGTCCTCCGGCCCGGGTGGCCAGAGCGTGAACACCACCGACTCGGCGGTGCGGATCACCCACCTGCCGACCGGCATCGTGGTGTCCTGCCAGAACGAGAAGAGCCAGCTGCAGAACAAGGAGCAGGCCCTGCGTGTCCTGCGGGCCCGGCTGCTGGCCCAGGCCGAGGCCGACGCCGACGCGAAGGCCAGCGCCGAGCGGCGCAGTCAGGTCCGGACCGTGGACCGGTCGGAGCGGGTCCGCACCTACAACTTCCCGGAGAACCGGATCTCCGATCACCGGGTGGGCTTCAAGGCCTACAACCTGGACCAGGTCATCGACGGCGACCTCGACGCGGTGGTCGACGCCCTGGCGGCCGCGGACCTGGCCGCGAAGCTGGACCCGGGGACGCCCGGCCATGATGAGCCTGCTGCTTGATGAGGTGGCGCTGGCCGCGGCGCGGCTGGCCGAGGCCGGAGTGGAATCTCCCCGCACCGACGCCGAGCTGATCGCGGCCAGCGTGCACCACGTCCGGCGCGGCGAGCTGCACACGGTGCCCGATTCGGCCTTCGACGCGCGGTTCTGGTCGGATATCGCCCGCCGGGCCGCGCGCGAGCCGCTGCAGCACATCACCGGCCAGGCCCACTTCCGTTACCTCGAGCTCGAAGTGGGGCCGGGCGTGTTCGTGCCCCGGCCGGAGACCGAGGTGATGACGGGCTGGGCCATCGACCGGCTCCGCGAGATGGACGTCGCCGAGCCCGTCGTGGCCGACCTGGGCACCGGATCCGGAGCCATCGCGCTGGCCATCGCCCAGGAAGTGCCGCGGGCCCGGGTGCACGCGGTCGAGGCCGACCCGCTGGCGCGTGCCTGGGCCGAGCGGAACATCACCAGCTACGTGCAGAGCGCCCCGTACACCGCGGGGCGGGTCATGCTGCACGCCGGTGACTTCGGCGACGCGCTGCGCGATCTGGACGGTACGGTTGAGCTCGTGATCAGCAACCCGCCGTACATCCCGGTGGGAGCGTATGTCGAGCCCGAGGTCGGCGAGTACGACCCGCCCGCCGCGCTGTGGAGCGGCGCGGACGGGCTGGGCGCCATCCGCGCCCTGGAACGCACCGCCCGGCGGCTGCTGCGCCCCGGCGGCCTGGTCGCCGTGGAGCACGGCTCGCAGCAGGGCGCCGCGGTGTACTGGGTGTTCCCGGAGGAGTCCGGCTGGCGGGACACCAGAAACAACAAGGACCTGGCCGGGCGGGACCGTTTCGTCACGGCGGCCTGGGCCCTGGGTGAAGGAGCGTTATCCACTTATGAGCACACGGTACGACTGCCGGAACCCGGCTGAGCGGGCCGCGGGGATCGACGCCGGCGTCGCGGCGGCCCAGGCGGGCGAGCTGATCGTGCTGCCGACCGACACGGTGTACGGCGTCGGCGCCGACGCGTTCACTCCCGCGGCCGTCACCACCATGCTGGCCTCCAAGGGCCGCGGCCGGAACATGCCCTCGCCCGTGCTCGTCGGCACCGCGCGGGCCGCGGCGGCGCTGGCCGACGACCTCGGGCCGTTCGGGCAGGACCTGATCGACGAGTTCTGGCCGGGCGCGCTGACCCTGATCTTCCGGGTCAGCCCGACGCTGCTGTGGGACCTGGGCGAGACCAAGGGCACGGTGGCGCTGCGGATGCCGCTGCATCCGGTCGCGCTCGATCTGCTGAAGCAGACCGGGCCGCTCGCGGTGTCCAGCGCCAACCGCACCGGCCAGCCCCCCGCCACCACCGCGGACGAGGCGCAGCGGCAGCTCGGCGAGGCGGTCTCGGTGTATCTCGACGGCGGCCCGTGCCATGACAGTATCCCCTCGACCATCCTCGACCTGACCGGGGCGGTCCCGACGCTGCTGCGCGCCGGGGCGGTCTCCGTGGACCGGCTGCGCACGGTGGCGTCGGTCATCGCCGACGACGAGCGGCTCGCCGCGGCGCCCGGTGCCGCCGGGTTCAAGCCCGCGGCGCCGCATCCGATGGCGGGCGGCCCGGGCCCGGACGGCGCGCCGGCCGGCGAGCGGCCGCCGGCCGGCTAAACGGTGGCATAAAGTGGCGGTACCGGCGTCCGCCGCGCGTAAAGTGCGGGGATTCCGGCCACTACGCTGATTGGAGTAACGGCTGAGGTGCGCCGTTGACCGCGTTGCGCGCCATCGTGACATCTTCGGAAGGAGGGGGCGGCGTTTCCTCCCCGCCTGCAGGCTGGGGTGTCCGCGCTGCGATCCCGATGAAGGCCGACCCGATCCCGTTCCGCTGAGGCGGCATGCGCGAGTACGTCCTCGTCCTGCTCGTCACCGCCGGGGTGACCTACCTGCTCACGCCGCTGGCGCGGCGCGTGGCGATAAAGACGCGGGCCGTCCACGAGCCCCGGGCCCGGGACACTCATACTGAGCCGACGCCGCTGCTCGGCGGCCTGGCCATGTACGGCGGCCTCGTCGCGGGGCTGATCGTGGCCAGTCGGCTGAGCTTCCTGCAGGATCCCTTCCAGGTCGCGGGGTCGAAGACCGCCGCCGGGCTGCTGCTGGCCGGCGCGCTCGTGGTGGTGGTCGGGTTCATCGACGACCGGTGGGGCCTGTCCGCGATCAGCAAGCTGGCCGGGCAGGTGGCGGCGGCCGGAATCCTGGTCTGGAGCGGCCAGTCGCTGCCCTGGCTGCCGATGCCGAGCGGCGGCGTGTTCTCCCTCGAGCCCGACCTGAGCCTGACGCTCACCATCTTGCTCGTCGTGGTCACCATCAACGCGATCAACTTCATCGACGGCCTGGACGGCCTGGCCGCCGGGATCACGGCCGTCGCCGCGCTGTCGTTCCTGGTGTACTCCTATACGCTCATCAAGACCATCGGGAACACCTCCCAGTCGCTGCCCGCGGTGTCCTCGGCGCTGCTGGCCGGCATGTGCCTGGGGTTCCTGCCGCACAACTTCTACCCGGCCCGGATCTTCATGGGCGACATCGGCGCGATGCTGCTCGGCCTGATGCTGGCCTACGGGCCGATCTCGAGCACCGCGTCCCTCGACCCGGCCCTGCTGACCAACTACGGCCACACCCACACCCTGGACCGGTTCCCGACCTTCCTCCCGCTGCTGGTGCCCGCCGCGATCTTCGTCATCCCGTACGCCGACCTGATGTTCGCCATCATCCGCCGCGCCCGGGCGGGCAAGCCGCTGATGGCCGCCGACCGGCAGCACCTGCACCACCGGGTGCTCAACATCGGCCATTCCTACCGGCAGAGCGTGCTGATCATGTACCTGTGGGCGGCGCTGTTCTCGGTCACGGTCGTCTCGCTGTCGGTGGTACGAACCCGCCTGGTCGTGTTCGAAGCCGCGACCGTGGTCGCGGTCCTCACCCTGCTGCCCGTCACCACCCCGCGGCTGCGTCCCTGGCGGCTGCTGGCCCGGCACCGCCCCGCCCAGGCCAACGCTCCCAGGCGGTCCGCCATGGCCGCCGCCCGGGGCGCTGCCCTGGCCGCCGCCCCGGTAACCGGCGGCCCAGCCGCGCCTCCGGTGATCGGCGCGCCGCCCGCGCCCCCAGTAACCGCCGCGCCAGCCGCGCCCCCGGCGCCCGGAGCCGTCGGCGGTACCGCTGCTCCGGCGGGCCCGCCGCCGTTTCCCCCGGCTGCTGCCCCGTTCCCCGCGGCCGCTCCGTTGACCGGCGACCAGCTGCCCCGCGCCGGCCGCCTGCCCGGCGCCGATGCCGTGGATTCCTTCGCGCCGACCGACCCGCGTGGTTCCGGCCGCCCGGCTAACGGCCTCCCGGGCAACGCCCGCCTCCGCCGCAGCCCCGACCCGCTCGCCGCCCCGCAGCACCCGGACGTACATCCCAGGTAACGGCGGCATTTCCGGCCCTCACCACCCTCGGTTGCCAAGCCTTTACTATCCCTTTGCGGATCTCCATGTCGGCCTCCGGTGCCGGGCCCCGCCGGTCGGCCGCTGCGCTGGCCGGGTGATCGCAGGGGCCGTGAACCGCGCCGAAGGTTGGTCATAACTTGTGCCCGGTCAGGTAAAGACAGGGTCAAGTACTTTGTGATATCTTTCACGAGCAGCCCCTCTTCGGCAAAGCAGAGGCCCGTGATACGTTTCGTTAACCTGACCGGAATCCCGCGCCGACGACCCTTCGGCGCGATGACCGGCTCCCGGGCGGAATGCGGGGTACACCTTCGCAGCCGCCCAGCTGCCGTCGACTTCTTTGGAGCCATGTAATGCTGGCGAAATACGCCATCATCATCCGGCGCGCCGGAGCGATAACGGCCGCCGCGGCCGTCGTCATGGTGGCGGTGAGCGCCGCGCTGGCCGGCGTCAAGGGGCTGTACGGGGCACTGATCGGGGTCGGGCTCGTCGCCGTGTTCTTCGGCATCAGCGTGCTGGTCGTGGGGCGGGCCGCACGGATCAGCCCGCAGGCCATGATGGTGGCCGCGATGGTCACCTACGTGGTCAAGATCGTGGTCCTGGCCGTCGTGGTCTCCATGCTTCACGGGATCACCGCGTTCAGCGACCGAGCCCTCGGCTTCACCGCCATCGGCTGCATCCTGGTCTGGAGCGCCGCGCAGGTCATCACGGCGGTCAAGATCAAGATGCTCTACGTCGAGCCGGAGCAGCAGCCACGGCAGCCAGCGGCGCGGCGAGGCAGATGACATGAGCGACTACGGCAATGAAGCCGCCGCCCGCGCGCAGAAGCAGGCCGCGGCGCAGGGCCGGGCCCAGGGCCTGGAAACGGGCTGGACGGTGTTCAGCTACCTGCTCGCCGGCATGGCGGCCTATGGCATCATCGGCTGGCTTATCGGCCGGGCCGTGCATGTCCCGCTGCTGTTCCCGCTGGGCATGCTGCTCGGCCTGGGCATCTCGATCGGCTACATCATCCACCGCTTTGGCAGGCAGCAGCGGATCACCCAGCCAAGGGTGCAGCGGCCACGGAAGGAGATTACCGGTGACCGGTGACGTCGGGGTCCTGGCCGGCGGAGGGTGCCACATATTCAACGGGTGCGGGTTCCCCGCCCCGGGGTTGCAGGATTTCGAGTGGAAGCCGTTCTTCAGCATCGGCTCGTTCCACTTCACCAAGCCGATGCTGCTCGCGATCATCGCTGCCCTCACCGTGATCGCGTTCTTCTGGGCGGCGTTCTGGAAGCCGAAGATGGTGCCGCGCGGCGTACAGAACCTGGGCGAGATGGCGATCCTGCTGGTACGGGACCAGATCCTCCGCCCGTCACTGGGCCGGCGGGGCGATTCCTACCTGCCCTTCCTGGTGTCGCTGTTCTTTTTCATCTACATCATGAACCTGATGGAACTGATCCCCATCTTCCAGTTCCCGGTCACCTCCAGAATTGGCTTCGTGTGGCCGATGGTGTTCATCGTCTACTTCCTCTACCTGTACCTGGGCGTCAAGCACCAGGGGCCCTGGGGTTACCTCAAGAACATGATCCCGCCGGGCGTGCCGTGGCCGATCTACATCATCCTGGTCCCGGTCGAGCTGCTCAGGTTCTTTGTCTTCCAGCCGTTCACCCTCGGGGTGCGGCTCTTCGGGAACATGTTCGCCGGGCACCTGCTGCTGACGATCTTCACCATCGCGTCGTGGTACCTGCTGACCCTTTCCGTCGGGCTGCTCTACGCCGTGGGCTCGTTTGCGCTGGCCGTCTTCGTCTTCCTGCTCGAGACCCTGGTTACCCTGCTTCAGGCCTTTATCTTCACCACCCTGACCGCCACGTACATAGCCAGCTCCGTGGAGCCAGCGCATTAACCCGTACCCGATTTCACCGACCATAAGTTCCTCGTCAAGAAAGCCCAGCAGGGCCGCAACGTAAAGGAATCAAATCAATGTCACTTGCCGCCAACCTCGCCGCCACCGGAACGACGCTGAACATCAATATCGGCGCGGTGGGTTACGGTCTCGCCGCCATCGGCCCGGGCATCGGCATCGGCCTGGTGTTCGGCCACGCGATCGAGGCCATGGCCCGGCAGCCTGAGGCCACCGGCCGTATCTCGCTCTACATGTGGATCGGCTTCTCCCTGACCGAGGCCCTCGCCCTGATCGGCCTCGTGGCTCCGTTCATCTTCAAGTACAGCTGACCCCCGGCCCAGGAATTGAGCGCACGATGATCCCCCTCGCTGACAGCACGGCGTCGACGAACCCGCTGCTCCCCTCGTGGCCGGAGTTCATCATCGGCACGATCCTCTTCGTCCTGGTGTTCGGCGTCCTGGCCAAGCTGCTCCTGCCCCGGATTCAGCAGACGCTGACCGAGCGCACCGAGCAGATCGAGGGCGGCCTGGCCCGGTCGGAGGAGGCGCAGGCCGAGGCCAGGCAGCTGCTCGAGCAGTACCGGACGCAGCTGGACGAGGCCAGGCACGAATCGGCCCGGCTGCGCGAGGAGGCCAGGGAGCAGGGCGCGCAGATCATCGCCGACATGCGCGAGCAGGCCCAGGCCGAAGCCCGCCGGGTCACCGAGGCCGCTCAGGCCCAGATCCAGGCCGAACGGCAGCAGGCCCTCACCGCGCTTCGTGCCGAGGTCGGCACCCTGGCCACCGAGCTGGCCAGCCGGATCGTCGGCGAGTCGCTGACCGATGAGGCCCGGCAGAGCCGGATGGTGGACCGGTTCCTCGAAGAGCTCGAGGTGCCCAGCCAGTGAGGCGTCCCGCGGTGCCGGCCGCTGTCACCATGACTCGTTCGGCAGAAATTTGCGAAGTACGCTCGGAAGGCGATGAGCATGCGCGGTGCGAGTAGGGCATCCTTCGCCGAGCTGTCCGAGCAGCTGTCGGCGGAGAACATCACCAGTGCCACCGTGGCCACCAGGCTCGGCAGCGAGCTGTTCTCGGTCGTCGGGCTGCTCGACACCGAGCACGCGCTGCGGCGTGCGCTGTCCGACCCGGGCAAGCCCGCGGCAGAGAAAGGCGCGATCGCCGCTTCGCTGCTGCACGGGAAGGTGACCGAGCGCACCGAGGCGCTGGCCGTGGCGGCCGCGCAGGCCCACTGGGCCAGCTCCGGTGACCTGCCCGACGCGCTCGAGCAGCTCGCCACCGAGGCCATGGTCATCGCGGCCGATGCGGACGACGGCCTGGATGACCTGGAGGACGGGCTGTTCAGGTTCGACCGGGTGGTCGCGGGCGCTCCAGGCCTGCGGGCCGCGCTGGCCGATCCGTCCCTGCCCGCCGAGGGCAAACGCGAGCTGCTGCGCACCCTGCTGAACGGCAAGGTGACGCCGGTGACGCTCGCCCTGATCAGCCAGATGGTGGAGCACCCGCGCGGGCGCACGCTCACCGACGGCCTGGAGGAGTGCGCCGACATCGCGGCGCAGCACCGGCAGCAGCTGATCGCGGTGGTGCGCACGGCGGTGGAGTTGTCCGCCAGCCAGCAGCGACGGCTCACCGCCGCGCTGGCCCAGACCTACGGGCACAGAATTCACCTGAATGTCGTGATCGATCCCGAGGTGCTGGGTGGAATTTCCGTCCAGATCGGGGATGAGCTTATAGATGGGACCGTGACCACCAGGCTGGCCATGGTCAAGCGCGAGCTGGCGGGCTGACGTGCCGCCAACCGAATCCAACGAGACAGGCAGGACAATGGCTGAGCTGACCATACGGCCCGAGGAGATCCGGGACGCGCTAGCGCGTTTCGTCCAGGAGTATGAGCCAGAAGGCGCCGCGCGGGAAGAAATAGGCACCGTCATCGAGTGTGGCGACGGCATCGCGCGGGTCGAGGGGCTGCCCTCGATCATGGCCAGCGAGCTGGTCGAGTTCGAGAACGGCGTCCGGGGCCTGGCGCTCAACCTGGAGGCGCGCGAGATCGGCGTCGTCATCCTCGGTGAGTTCAACGAGATCGAGGAGGGCCAGCAGGTCAAGCGGACCGGCGAGATCCTCTCGGTGCCGGTCGGCGACGCCTTCCTCGGCCGCGTGGTCGGCCCGCTCGGCGAGCCGCTGGACGGCAAGGGACCGGTCGAGACCACCGAGCTGCGCATGCTGGAAACCCAGGCGCCCTCAGTGGTGAACCGCCAGCCGGTGAAGGAGCCGATGCAGACCGGCATCAAGGCCATCGACGCGATGACGGCGATTGGCCGGGGCCAGCGGCAGCTGATCATCGGCGACCGGCAGACCGGGAAGACCGCGATCGGGATCGACGCGATCATCAACCAGCGCGCCAACTGGGAATCGGGCGACCCCAAGCTCCAGGTCCGCTGCATCTACGTCGCGATCGGCCAGAAGGGCTCGACGATCGCCTCGGTGCGCGGGGCGCTGGAAGAAGCCGGCGCCATGGAGTACACCACGATCGTGGCCGCGCCGGCCTCTGACCCCTCCGGCTACAAGTACATCGCGCCGTACACCGGCTCGGCCATCGGCCAGCACTGGATGTACCAGGGCAAGCACGCGCTGATCATCTTCGACGACCTGTCCAAGCAGGCCGACGCCTACCGCGCGATCTCGCTGCTGCTGCGCCTGCCGCCGGGCCGCGAGGCCTACCCCGGTGACGTGTTCTACCTGCACTCCCGCCTGCTGGAGCGGTGCGCCAAGCTGTCCGACGAGCTGGGCGGCGGGTCCATGACCGGGCTGCCGATCGTCGAGACCAAGGCCAACGACATCTCCGCCTTTATCCCGACGAACGTCATCTCGATCACCGACGGGCAGATCTACCTGGAGGCCGACCTGTTCAACGCGGGCGTCCGGCCCGCCATCAACGTCGGCCGGTCGGTGTCGCGGGTCGGCAGCAGCGCGCAGGTCAAGGCGATGAAGAAGGTCGCGGGCACCCTGCGGCTCTCGCTCTCGCAGTACCGTGACCTCGAGGCGTTCGCCGCCTTCGCCTCCGACCTCGACGCGGCGTCCCGGGCCCAGCTCGACCGGGGTGCCCGGCTGGTCGAGCTGCTCAAGCAGGGTCAGTACGCGCCGTTCCCCGTGGAGGACCAGGTCGCCTCGCTGTGGGCGGGTACCGGCGGGCACATGGACGACGTGCCGGTCGAGGATGTCCGGCGGTTCGAGGCCGAGTTCCTGGACTACCTGAAGCGGACGCATTCCGGCATTCTCACCGGCATCAGGGAGACCCTCGACCTGCCCGAGGAAGCCATCACCGCGCTCAAGGACGCCATCGAGGAGTTCCGCAGGGTGTTCGAGACCAGCTCCGGCGGCCTGCTGGTCGGCGACGAGGAGCAAGCCGAGGCGCTCGAGAACGAAGGGCAGGAAACGGTCGCCAGGCGGCGGCCGGAGCCTGCCAAGGAGCAGTAGCGCATGGCGGCCCAGCTTCGGGTGGTCAGGGCGCGGATCACCGCGGTCCAGTCCATCGCCAAGATCACCCGTGCCCAGGAGCTCATCGCCTCCTCGCGGATCGTTCGCGCGCAGCAGCGGACGCGCGCCGCCGAGCCGTACGCACGGGAGCTCACCCGCGCGGTCGAGGCGCTGGTCAGCCGGTCGACGTCGATCGTTCACCCGTTCCTCGCCGAGCCGGAACATCCCTCCCGCGCCGCGGTGCTGATCCTGACCAGTGATCAGGGCTTCGCCGGCGCCTATAACGCCAACGCGCTGCGCGAGTCGGCCCGGCTGCGGGAGGCGCTTCGCGGCCGGGGCATCACGTCGGAGGTGTATGTGGCCGGCCGCAAGGGCGTCGGCTGGCACCGGTTCCGCCAGGTCGAGGTGGCCGAGTCCTGGACCGGTTTCTCCGCCGCGCCGAGCTACGCCGACGCGGACGCGATCACCCGGGTCCTGCTCGAGCGGTTCACCGCGGAGAGCGGCGGGGTGGACGAGATCCACCTGGTGGCCACCGACTTCATCTCCATGCTGACCCAGCGGCCCTCGGTGCGCAGGCTGCTCCCGCTGCAGATCGAGGAGACCGACGAGCCGTCCCCGACCGGGCCGCTGCCGCAGTACGAGTGGGAGCCGTCGCCCGAGGTGGTCCTCGACGCGCTGCTGCCGCAGTATGTCGCGGCCCGGATCTACTACGCGATGCTCGAGGCGGCCGCGTCCGAGCTGGCCTCGCGCCGGCGGGCCATGAAGGCGGCCACCGACAACGCGAACGACCTGATCGAGACGCTGACCCGTGAGGCGAACAACGCACGGCAGGCCGAGATCACCCAGGAAATCAGCGAGATCGTCGGCGGTGCCAACGCGCTCGCCGGGGCAAGCGCAATGAGTGAGTGAGGAAAACATAGATGACCACGACCGCTGAAAACACCGCCGAGAGCGGCGAGGCCGCCCTCGGCACCGGCCGGGTCGCGCGGGTCACCGGGCCCGTCGTGGACGTGGAGTTCCCGGCCGAGGCGATGCCGGAGATCTACTTCGCGCTCAAGGTGGACGTGACCTACGCTGACGAGACGCGGACGCTGACCCTGGAGGTCGAGCAGCACATCGGCGACGACATCGTGCGGGCCATCGCCATGCAGCCCACCGACGGCCTGGTGCGCGGGGCCGAGGTGATCAACACCGGGGCGCCGATCTCGGTGCCGGTGGGCGACGTGACCAAGGGGCACGTGTTCAACGTCCTCGGCGAGACGCTCGACGTTCCCACCTCGTCGCTGAACATCACCGAACGCTGGTCGATCCACCGTGACCCGCCGCCGATCGACCAGCTCGAGCCGGAAACCCAGATGTTCACCACCGGCATCAAGGTCATCGACCTGCTCACCCCGTACGTCCTGGGCGGGAAGATCGGGCTGTTCGGCGGGGCCGGCGTGGGCAAGACGGTGCTGATCCAGGAGATGATCCGCCGGGTGGCCAGGAACTTCGGCGGCGTCTCGGTGTTCGCCGGGGTGGGGGAGCGGACCCGTGAGGGCAACGACCTGTTCCTGGAGATGACCGAGTCCGGTGTCATCGCCGACACGGCCCTGGTGTTCGGCCAGATGGACGAGCCGCCCGGCGTCCGGATGCGGGTCGGCCTGTCCGCGCTGACCATGGCCGAGTACTTCCGCGACGTGCAGAACCAGGACGTGCTGCTGTTCATCGACAACATCTTCCGCTTTACCCAGGCGGGCTCCGAGGTGTCTACCCTGCTCGGCCGGATGCCGTCGGCGGTGGGCTACCAGCCGACGCTGGCCGACGAGATGGGCGAGCTGCAGGAACGCATCACCAGCACCCGCGGCCACTCGATCACCTCTATGCAGGCGATCTACGTGCCCGCGGACGACATCACCGACCCGGCGCCGCACACGGTGTTCGCGCACCTGGACGCGACGACCACGCTGTCCCGGGCCATCACCGAGCGGGGCATCTACCCGGCGGTGGACCCGCTCGACTCGACCTCCCGGATCCTGGACGCCAGGTACATCGGCCAGGAGCACTACGACGTGGCCCGTGAGGTGCAGCGGATCCTGCAGCGGTACCGCGAGCTCCAGGACATCATCGCCATCCTCGGCGTCGACGAGCTCGGCGAGGAAGACAAGATCGTCGTGCAGCGGGCCAGGCGCATCGAGCGGTTCCTGTCCCAGCCCATGTTCGTGGCCGAGCAGTTCACCGGGCAGCCGGGCGTCTTCACGCCGCTGGACGAGACCATCTCCTCGTTCAAGGCGGTCACCGAGGGACAGTTCGACAACCTGCCCGAGCAGGCGTTCTACATGGTCGGCGGGATCGAGGACGTGGAGCGCAAGGCCAGGGAGTTGGAGCGGTGACGCTGCAGGTAGCGCTGGTCGTGCCGGATCGCGAGCTGTGGTCCGGCCCGGCCTCGATCGTGATCGCCAAGACCACCGAGGGCGACATCGGCGTCCTGACCGGGCACTCGCCGGTGTTCGGCGTCCTGGCCGAGGGCAGCCTGGTCGAGATCCGCTCCGAGGAAGGCGCCGAGGAGACGGCCACCGTGCGCGCGGCCGTCAGCGGCGGGTTCCTGTCCGTGGCCGACGACCGGGTGGCGATCCTGGCCGCCCAGGCTCAGCTGTCGGCCGAAGTCGACACGGAGGCGGCGCGCCACGAGCTCGACAGCGCGCTCGCCGAGGCGGGCGGTGGCCCGGAGGAACCGGCCGACGCCAAGTACGCCAGGGCACGGCTGCGGGCCGCCGGCCAGGCCTGACGGGTCAGGAGGTTGGCCGAAGCGCTAGCGCTCGATGCGGCCTGGCTCTTCGCCGCCTTCCTGATCCTGCTCGTCCTGATCTTCTCGGGCATCGCGGCCCGCCGTTTCCTGCTCGAGCGCCGCGGCGTCACCGTCGAGTGCGGCCTGCGCAAACGGGGCGGGTCGTGGCGCCTGGGCCTCGCCTCCTACCAGGGCGATGACTTCTGCTGGTACCGCGTTTTCGGCTTCTCGATGCGTCCGGAGCGAGCCTTCTCCCGCCGTGACCTGGCCGTGGTAGCGCGCCGCCCGGCCACCGCGGCCGAGGCGAGCATCCTCGGGCCGGGCCGGGTCGTCGCCGAATGCGAGGTCAGCGGGAGCAGCCCGGTGGATCTGGCCTTGGCCGATCCGGCCCTCACCGGCCTGCTCTCCTGGCTGGAGGCCGCGCCGCCCGGTTCCCACCTCGACGTCCGCCTGTAAGCCTCAGCCGCGCTCGCCGCCCGGCTTCCACAGCACGTCGCCGTGCCCGGCGTTGGCCACCCGGCCCAGGATGAACAGCAGGTCGGACAGCCGGTTCAGGTACCGGGCCGGCAACGGGCTGACCGTCTCGCCGTGCTCGCCCACTGCGGCCCACGCGCTGCGCTCCGCCCGGCGGATGGCCGTGCGCGCCACGTGCAGCAGCGTCGACCCTGGGCTCCCGCCGGGCAGCAGGAAGCTGCGCAGCGTCGGCAGGTCGGCGTTGTAGGAGTCGCACTCGGCCTCCAGCCGGGTGACGTAGGCCTCGTCGATGCGCAGCGGCGGGTACGGGGGCGAGGGCGTCACCGGGGTAGCCAGGTCGGCGCCCACGTCGAACAGCTCGTTCTGCACCCGGGACAGCAGACTCGCGATGCCGGCCGGGAGGTCACCGAAGGTGATCGCCACCCCGATGGCGCAGTTGGCCTCGTCCACGTCGGCGTACGCGGCCAGGCGGGAGTCGGTCTTGGCGGTACGGCTGCCGTCGCCGAGCGCGGTGGTGCCGTCGTCACCGGTGCGGGTGTAGATGCGGGACAGCACGACCGGGTTCTCGCTGCGATCACGCGACATTCTCCTACCCTAAGGGACCTCGGGCCCGGATTCCGCAATCAAAAAGTGACCGTCCCCTGACGCGGCGCTCCCTCACGATCCGGCGTCTTATGACTACGATCAGTGATCGATGCGATGGCCGCAGCGGCCCGCGACAAGCAGGGATGCCCGCCGCTGTCACCGTGCGTGTCTGATGCCGCCGACGCGTCCTCGCGACGGGCGAGCATCGTCGACGTCAGGGTCCGGCGGACTCCGGGGGCCCGCCGGACCCTGACGTCGACCCGAACCCCGGGCCCCGGCCCGCGCGCCCGCCCGCGTCGCGGGAACCTCCCAATGGCCCCATGTCCGACCACGGCACGTTATTGTTCCCTTTGTCCCCGAGAAAGAGACCGCCGTGTACGACTACATCATCGTCGGCGCCGGCAGCGCGGGCTGTGTCCTGGCCGCGCGGCTGTCCGCCGATTCCAGCGTCAGCGTCCTGCTGCTGGAAGCCGGCCCGGCCGATGGCGCGGACGAGATCCAGGCTCCCGCCGCGGTCAGCCGCCTGCTGCAGAGCTCGTACGACTGGAACTACACCACCGTCCCGCAGCATCGCGCGGCCGGCCGGTCGATCTACTGGCCGCGCGGCAAGGTCCTGGGCGGATCCAGCAGCATCAACGCGATGATCTACATCCGCGGCAACCCCCACGATTTCCAGACCTGGCAGGACGAGTACGGCTGCACGGGCTGGGGCTACCCGGACCTCATGCCGTATTTCCGGCGGGCTGAGGACAACTCGCGCGGGGCGTCGGCCTACCACGGCGCGGGCGGCCCGCTGGCCGTCGCTGATCTGCGGTACAAGTCGCCGGCCTGCGAGGCCTTCATCGCGGCCGCGCGCGAGCAGGGAGCGACCGCCAACTCGGACTTCAACGGGCCGCGCCAGGACGGGGTCGGCTGGTACCAGGTCACCCAGCGCAAGGGCCGCCGCTGCTCGGCCGCCACCGCTTACCTGCACCCGGCCATGTCCCGGCCGAACCTGACCGTGCACACCGACGCCCTGGTCACCAGGATCCTCATCGAGGACGGCCGGGCCACCGGCGTGACTTACCTGCGGCACGGCCAGGCCGAGACCGCCCGCGCCGCGGGCGAGGTCATCCTGTCCGCGGGCGCGGTCAACAGCCCGCAGCTGCTCATGCTGTCCGGCATCGGACCGGCCGACCACCTGATCCAGACCGGCGTCGAGGTCATCGCCGACAGCCCGGGGGTCGGCGCGAACCTGTCCGACCATCCGATGCTCCCGGTCATCTGGTCCACGCCGCGGCTGCGCGGCCTGTGGGAGAAGAGCGGCAACGCGGGCGCGCTGCGCTGGCGGCTGACTCATCGCGGCCCGCTGACCAGTAACGTGGCCGAGTCGGGCGGGTTCGCCCATTCCGAGCCGGGCCTGCCCGCGCCGGACCTGCAGCTGCATGTGCTCGCCGCCCCGTACGCCGACCAGGGCCTGGCCGATCCGGTGCAGCGCGCCATGACCGTGCTGGTCGGCCTGATCGACGTGAAGAGCCGGGGCCGGATCAGGCTCCGCAGCGCCGATCCGAGGCACCGGCCGGCCATCGACCCCGGCTACCTGTCTGATGACGGGGACGCCCGGGCCCTGGTGGCCGGGCTCAAGATGGCCCGGGAGTTCGTGACGGCCAAGCCCATGGCGGCGATCTGCCGCAGTGAGATCGCGCCCGGCGCGCACGTCCGCTCCGACGCCGAGCTCCTCGACTTCGTGCGGTCCGCCGTGGTGACCCTCTACCATCCGGTCGGCACCTGCGCGATGGGTGGCGATCACCGGCGGGGCAGCGTGCTCGACCCCGAGCTGAAGGTCCGCGGCGTCACCGGCCTGCGCGTCGTCGACGCGTCGGTGATGCCGTCCGTGCCCCGGGGCAACACCAACGCGCCGGTCATCGCGATGGCCGAGCGCGCTGCCGATCTCATCGCCGGCCGGGCCCCGCTCGCCCCGGCCGACCCGGCCGATGCCGTCGATGCCGTCGGTGCCGCGACCGCGGGCCGTGCGGCCTAGCGAGGTGGCCAGGTGACGATCAGCGCGGACACGCAGATCACCGATCTGACCGTGAACGATCACGCGTGCCTGACGTTCGGCGAGCCTGAGGAGCTGCTCGACCTCACCGCCGCGTTCATCAGGGACGGGCTGGCCGGCGGCCTGAAGGTGGTGTGGCTCAGCGAGACCCCGCCGGACCGGGCCGCGGCCGAGCTGTCCCTGCGCGGCATCGCGGTGGAAGCGGCGCTGGCCTCGGGGCAGATGGCCGCGGCGGGCTACGAGGGCCGGCTGCTGGCCGGGCAGGTCTTCAGCGCCGGGCAGGCCATCAGCTGGCTGACCAGGGAGATGGACCGCTGCCGGGACCAGGGCTTCCCAGGCCTGCGGCTCGCGCTGGACATGAGCTGGGCGCTGCGCCCGGTCAGCGGGGTCGAGCAGCTGCCGGAGTTCGAGGAGAAGGTCGCGGGCGCGCTGACCGGCACCGCGGTGTCGGTGCTGTGCCAGTACGACCGGGAGCGGTTCGACCCGGTCACGCTGGCCTCGGTCGGTGCCTTCCACACCCGCTCGGTCGCGGCCGCCACGTACCACGCCAGCGTGGTCCTGCGGATCTGCCGGCAGTACGCGCCAGCCGGGATCCGCCTGGCCGGGGAGCTGGACTATCAGGCCGCCGACGCCCTGGCCCTCGCGCTGACCGAGGCGATACGGCTCGACGGCGACGTGACCGTCAACATGGTCCCGCTGGCCTTCATCGACGTCACGTGCAGCCGGATGATCCTGGACGCGGCGCGCGGCCTGCCCGCGCCCCGGCGGATGATCCTGCGGTGCCGTCCCGGCCTCGCCGCCCGGTTCGTCCTCCTGGGCGCGGGCGACATCCCCGGCGTTAGCCTGGTGACCATCGATGAACGCTGACCCTCCACCCCGCCCGCCGGCGGAGCCCGGCCCGCTGAGCGAGTCCAGCCCGCTGAGCGAGCCCGGCTTGCTCGGCGAGTCCGCGCCGCTGGCCGCCGCCGACGCCCCGATCCTGGACCAAGCCTTCGACGCCGATTCGCTGTACGCCCTGCGCGCCGCGGTGGCGGCGCATGCCGCGCAGGCCGGTCTCTCGCCGGGCCGTGCCGATGACCTGGTCATCGCCGTGCACGAACTGGCTGCCAACGCGGTCCGCCACGGTGCCGGGCACGGGCGGCTGCGGGTGTGGAGAGCCGACCATGCCCTGCTGTGCGAGATCAGCGACGACGGCGCGCCGCTGGCCGCTGACGCCGCCCCGCGGCCGTCCGGCCAATCCGGCCAGTCCGGCGAAACGCGCAATCCAGCCGCCCAATGGCGGACCGAGCCCGGCCACGGCCTGTCCCTGGTGCGCCAGGTCGCCGACCAGGCCAGCCTCATCTCCGGTGAGGACGGCACCCTGGCCACCATCAGCTTCGCCCTCGGCCCGCCGGAAGCGCAGTTCCGCCTGGACCACCAGCACCGAGACGGCTGCACCGTCGTGGCCATCACCGGGCCGCTTGACCTCAGCTCGGCCGGGCAGCTCACCGAAACGATCGACGGCCTGCTGGCCGGGACGCCGGATCTGTCGCTCGTCCTCGACCTGGCCGGCCTGGCCGGGTGGGACTCGGTCGGCCTGGCCGCCCTGATCACCGCGCAGCAGCGGATCAGCGCCAGCCCGCCCGCCCGGATGGTCCTGGCCGGCCTGCCGGACCATCTGAGCCGTCACCTGACCCAGGCCGGCCTGGCCGCCCGGTTCCGCCTGGCCGGCAGCGCCGCCGCCGCCGTCGGCATGCTCAGCTGAGCCCTGCTTACCTGAACCTTGCTCACCTGAACCCTGCTTACCTGAAACCCCGGCCCTCACCGGCCCCGGGGCTTGTACAGCCGCCCGTGCAGCAGCGTGACCAGCGCCAGCAGCCGCCGCATGTCCCGGTCCGTCCGGCCGAACGACAGGACGTTGAACGGCGGCCGCATCCGCTGCCGGGTAATGGCCTTGGGCCGGGTGAACTCGCGCAGCCCGTCCGCGCCGTGGATCCGGCCGAACCCCGACTCGCCCACCCCGCCGAACGGCAGGGCCGGCACGGTCGCGAACCCGATCACCGAGTTCACCGACGTCATCCCGGTGCGCAAGGTCCGGGCCGCGGTCATGGCCGCCCGCCGGTCGCGGGCGAACACCGCCGACCCGAGCCCGTACCGTCCGGCGTTGGCGTACGACACCGCCTCGGCCAGGTTGGCCACCGGCCGCACCGTCACCGTGGGACCGAACGTCTCCTCGCTCACCGCCGCGGACCCCTCCGGCACGTCGGTCAGCACCACGGGCCGCACGTACGGCGGGTCGACCGACTCAGGGCCCCCCACCACCGCCCGCCCGCCCCGGGCCACCGCGTCCGCCACATGCTTGCCGACCACCTCGGTCTGCGACGGCAAGGTCATCGGCCCGTACGAAGCCGCCGGGTCGGCGCCCGGCCGCAGCTCGTTCACCCGCTGGGTCAGCCGCTCCAGGAAGCTGTGGTACACCGCGTCGGCCACGTAGACACGCTCGACGCCCACGCAGGTCTGCCCGGCGTTGGACATCGCGCCCCAGGCGGCGGCGTCGGCCGCCGCGTCCAGGTCGGCGTCCGCGCTGACCAGCAGCGCGTCCTTGCCGCCGCATTCGGCCAGCACCGGGGTCAGCGTGTCGGCCGCGGCGGCCATCACCTTCCGCGCCGTGGCCGCCGACCCGGTGAAGGCGATCTTGTCCACCCCGCTGCGGGCCAGCGCCTCGCCGGTCGACCCCGGCCCAGTGACCAGCTGCAGCACCGGCCGCGGCTCACCGAATACGGCCAGCGCCTCGCCGAACGACCGGACCAGCCACGCCCCGGTCGCCGGTGTCAGCTCCGACGGCTTGAACACCACCGCGTTGCCCGCCGCCAGCGCGTACGCGATAGAGCCCATCGGGGTGAACACCGGGTAGTTCCACGGCCCGATCACGCCGATCACGCCGAGCGGCTGGTACTCGACCGTGGCCGCCAGGTGTGCGGCGAAGAGCCCGGTGCGCACCCGGCGCGGGCGCAGCACCCGGCGCGCGTGCCGCGCGGCCCAGTCGACGTGCAGCACGGCCGTGATGATCTCGAGCCGGGCGTCGTCCAGCGGCTTGCCGGTTTCCTCGTGTATCAGCTGGGCGAGCCGCTCCATGTACCTGACCAGGTACGACTTCCAGGCCAGCAGCCGGATGCGGCGCCCGGACCAGCCGAGCCCGGCCCACCAGCTGGCCGCGTCCCGCGCGGCGGCGACGGCTGCGCCGACCTCGCGCCGCCCGTCCACCGGGAAGGTGGCCAGGACCTCGCCCGTGGCGGGATTGACTGTCTCGAGCATCGCTGCCAGTAAAGCACCGAAGCTACGCTGGCCGTGAAAGGGGGCCCGCTTGCCGCCACGCCCGTACGTCGTCCTCAGCTGCGCCACGTCCGCCGACGGCTACCTGGACGACGCCCGCCCGCGCCGCCTGATCCTGTCCGGCCCAGCCGACCTGGACCGCGTGGACGAGGTCCGGGCCGGCTGCGACGCGATCCTGGTCGGGGCGGGCACGGTCCGCGCCGATGACCCCCGGCTGCTGGTCCGCGACCCGCGCCGCCGGGCCCGCCGCGCCGCCCGCGGCCACGGCGAGCACCCGGCCCGGGTCACCCTCACCGCCACCGGCGATCTCGATCCCGGGGCCCGCTTCTTCGCCCCTGGCGCCCCGCGCCTGGTCTACTGCGCCACCCCCGCCGTACCCCGGGCCCGCGCGCGCCTGGCCGACCGCGCCGTACTCATTGACGCCGGCGACCCGCTCTCTCTCGGCTTCCTCCTGGAAGATCTGGCCGAACGCAACGTGGCTCGTCTCCTAGTCGAAGGCGGCGCGCACCTCCTGGCCGAGTTCCTCGCCGCTGACCTGGCCGACGAACTGGATCTGGCCATCGCCCCGTTCTTCGTCGCCGACCCCGCCGCCCCCCGGTTCAGCCCGCAGGCCCCCAATGGCTCCAAGACCAGCCCCCCCATGACCCTGGCCGCCGTGCAGCGGCTGGAGAACATGGTCGTGCTGCAGTACCTGCTCGGCCCTGGCGGCCCGGATCACCGGTTCCTGCGCTGGGCCGTCGAGCTGTCCCGGCTGTCCCCGCCGTCGGCGTCGGCCTTCTCGGTCGGCGCGGTCGTCGTGGCCGGGGACGGCCAGGTGCTGGCCACGGGCTTCTCCCGCGAGCAGGAGGAGCACGATCACGCGGAGGAGGTGGCCCTGCGCAAGCTGGACCCCGATGACCCCCGGCTGCGCCAGGCCACCATCTACAGCTCCCTGGTCCCGTGCGGGGCCCGTGCCTCCCGCCCGGTGACCTGCGTCCAGCACATCCTCGCGGCCGGCATCCCCCGCGTCGTCTTCGCCTGGCGCGAGCCCCCCATCTTCACCGCGGGCGACGGCGCTGAGCAGCTCCGCGCGGCCGGTGTCACCGTCACCGAGCTCTCCGCCCTAGCCCCCCGCGCCCAGGCCGTCAACGCCCACCTGGCCGCGCGCTAGGCCCCACCAGGCCCCCGCGCCCAACGTCTCACCCCGCCCCGGCCGCATCTCACGCCCCGCCCCGGCCGCCGCCGTTTCAGTTAGCGGCAGGGTCACCGCGCAGGCTAGGCATCCAGTCCTGTGGCTCGATGACCCACTTGAGGGGCCGGCCCGGCTTGTCGTCGTCGCCCCGGCCCGCCGTGTCCGGCTGGACCACCGTGTCCGGCTGGGCCGCCGTGTCCGGCTGGGCCACCGGAACCGACGGATGGCCGACGTCGCCCGGGCGCCCATGCCCGGTGGCGCGTGCGTCTGTGGCGGCGTTGGCGGCGTTGGCGAAGCAGATGTAGATGGCGTGGTCCAGGTCCAGCCGCTCGCCGTACCAGGCCGGGATGATCGTCTCCGGGGTGATGTCCGCGTCGTGGCAGCCCTCGATCGTCCCGTCGGCCTGCGGCATGGCCGGGCAGGCCGGGACGGGCGGTACCGCCGGGCTGGAAGAAGGTGAACGTGCTGTCGCGGGCGGTAGCGATCACGTAGCCGCGGTCGTGGACCACCTGGTGGTGGTAGCGGCACAAGCTGACCAGGTTTTCCAGCGTGGTGCGGCCGCCGTTGGACCAGTACTGGATGTGGTGCAGGTCGACCCGCCGGGACTCACAGCCCGGGAACCGGCACCGGCATTTATCCCGTTCCCGGGCGGCCCGGCGAAGCGCGGTGTTCGGCCGGCGACGTCGGCGGCCCAGGTCCAGCAGTTTCCCGGCGCTGTCGTGCAGCATCCAGCTCCACGTCGCCGTGCACGCGATCATCTGCGCCGTGCCGGCCGCGACGGCCGGGCCGTCCTCGACATGGCAGCGCGCCGGATCCGCCGGATCACCCGGCACCCGTCGCTGGGCCCCCGGCTCAGGCGCCGGCGTTTCCGCGGAAACGCCCCCGGCCCCGGCGGCCGGGTGGTCGCCGGGGCGCCCGGGGGTAATGGCGTCGGTGCCGACGTGCACGATGACCTGGTAGACCTCCGGATCATCGGCGGCCGCGGCCTTGCCGCCCAGGAATGCCTCCGCGATGACCAGCAGCGCGTCGGCCAGGCCGGAGGACGTCGGCGCCAGCGGCCGGCCCGGATCCGTTTCCGCGGAAACGCCCGGCCGCTCCGGCTGGCCGCCAGCCGGCTGCTCGAAGGCACCCGGCTGGCCGTGTTCCGGCTCGGCGGGATGCGGGTGCTCTAGGTCGGCGGCTGCGGCGCGCAGGGCCTTCAGCAGCACCGCGCCGGCCAGCGGCGGCAGGCGGAACGTGCCGGACAGCGACCCGTCGTCCTCGAACCGGAAGGCCAGCCGGCGGCGGATCCGGGCGGCCTGGTCATCGACGGAGGTGACCTGCCGGTGCGCCCGGGCGAACCGCTCCAGCTGATTAGCGGTCATCGGGCCGGCCAGCTCCGCCAGCCCCGCCTCCGTCCCGGCCGTCGCGATCCGGGTCAGCGCCCGCACCTTGGCATACGAGAGGCGGCCCGCCCCGAAGTCCCCGCGGATCACCGGCAGGTCCCGCAGCGCCCGGGCCACCCGGACATGCTCACGGGCCGTACCTGAGGACATCTGGCACTTCCACGACAGCCACGCCGCACAGCTGGTCATCTCCCAGCTCGCCCAGCCCCGCCGGGCATCAAAATCCCCCAGCAGCACCAGGAACCGGCACGTCGCCGCGGCCAAATGCCCGGCCAGCTCACAGATCTGCGCCTCCACCCGCTCCAACGGCACCTCCACCGAGGCCCGGTCCGGAGCCAGGGCGTCGTCGTCCGGGACGGCATGATCGGAGTCAGACAGTGTATCGAACATAAATTTGATAATAACACCTGGCTATGACATTTAATGATGCCGAGCCGCGGGACTCCGCCGGGCGTTTCCGCGGAAACGCCCGGCCGCAGCGTTCACTCCCGGTGGCGGTCGGCCGCACCCGCCCAGGGCGGAGCCGCCTCCTCAGCGCCCACGTTGGCGGCCAGGCGGCCGAGAAGGGCGTTGAGCGTCGCCACGTCGGCCTCGGTGAGGCCCGCTCGCAGCCGGGCGTCAAAGGCGATCGCGGTGTCCCGCAACCGCGCGAACGCCGTTTCGCCCGCTCCGGTCAGCGTGACCACCTGGACTCGCCGGTTGGCGGCATCCCGGGTCCGGGTGATCAGCCCCCGCGCGTCCATGGCGTTCAGGTGGTGCGTCAGCGTGGCCTCGCGCACCCCTACGGCCTCGGCGAGTTCCCGCTGGTTGGCGGGCTTGCGGAGCTTGAGGTTGAGCAGGATCAGCCAGACCGGCACGGTGCCGCCTGCTTCGGCGAGAGCCTCGTCGAACGCCCGCTCCACCACGCGGGACGTCTGGTTCAAGCGGAGCCCGATCGGGAGGGGAAACGGTGCTGGCATGCCAGCCAGCCTATCACAAATATTAGATGTCTAAGGGTTTGACAACTAACTCTTAGACATCTAATCTTCTCTGCATCAGCCCCCGCAGGGGCCGTAAACCGAAAGGGAGCAGGCCATGCCCATCGAGCTGAACCACACCATCGTTCCCGCGCACGACCCGCAGCTATCGGCACAGTTCCTGGCCGGCCTGCTCGGCCTGCCGGTTGACCCGCCGGTGGCGCACTTCACCCCGGTGACGCTGGCCAACGGGGTGAGCCTGGACTTCGATCACTACGACCACGTCGACGAGCACCACTACGCGTTCCAGCTGAGCGACGAGGAATTCCAGGCCACCTTCGCCCGGATCAAGGATCGGGGCATCACGTACTATGCCGACCCGCAGGGCCGTCAGCCCGGTCAGGTCTACACCAGCAAGAACGGCCGCCGCGGCACCTACTTCCGGGACCCGGACGGCCACCTCATGGAGATCCTCACCGCGGTGAAGGAGGTGCACCAGTGAGCTCGCTCGACGGGCAGATCGCCCTGGTCACCGGCAGCACCCGGGGCATCGGGGCAGCCATCGCCGCCGAGTTCGCGCGCCGCGGGGCCGCCGTCGCCGTGCACGGGCGCGACCAGGCCGCTGCGGACCGCGTGGCGGCCGCGATCATTAGCGACGGCGGCCAGGCCATGGCCACGACCGGCGACGTCACCGACTACAAACAGGTTGAGTCGGTGCGCGGCCAGATCGAGGAGGCATGGGGGCCGGTTAGCATCCTGGTCGCCAACGCCGGCGGCAGCCTCACCCCGCCCGTGCCGCTTGAGCAGATCCCCGAGGACGGGTGGCGCGCCACAGTCGACAGCAACCTGCTGGCCACCTTCCTCACCCTGAAGAGCTTCCTGCCCGGGATGAAGGAACGCCGCGGCGGCACGATAATCACCATCGGCTCAGCCGCCGGGCGCCGCGCCGACCCCCGCTCGCCGATGCCGTACGCGGCGGCCAAGGCGGGCGTCGCGCTGCTGACCCAGGCGGCCGCCGCCCAGGCGGGCCCGTTCGGCATCCGCGTCAACTGCATCACCCCGGAGACCATCCTCACCGAGGGCAACCAGAACCGGATCCCGCCCCAACTGCAGGCCTCGCTCGCCGACGCGCACCCGCTCAGACGGCTCGGCACCCCGCAGGACGTCGCCACCGCCGCCGCGTTCCTCGCCTCCGCCGAGTCCGGCTGGATCACCGGCGCCGTCCTCGACATATCCGGCGGCGCCGTCCTCGTCTAGCCGGTCAGCCCGTTATCGTGGATCGTTACTGCCCGCGCGCGGGCAGTAACGATCCACGATAATGCGAGCGGGCCAGGCAAGCGGGCCAGACGAGCGAGCGGGCCACGACAAGCGGGCCACGACGAGCAGGCCACGACAAGCGGGTCAGAACAGCGTGTCCTCCGACAGCACGCCGCGCATCCGGTCGTAGTCGAGCGTCACGCAGCGGATGCCGCGGTCGACCGCGAGCACGCGAGCCTGCGGCCTGATCTCCTGGGCGGCGAACACGCCCTGGACCGGGGCCAGCAGCGGGTCCCGGTTCAGCAGGTCCAGGTACCTGGTCAGCTGCTCCACCCCGTCGATCTCGCCGCGCCGCTTGATCTCCACGGCCACGCTGAGCCCGGCCTCGTCCCGGCACATGAGGTCCACCGGGCCGATCGGGGTCGGGAACTCGCGGCGCACCAGCCGCCAGCCGTCTCCCAGCAGGTCGAGCTGGACGGCCAGCAGCTCCTGCAGATGCGCCTCGACGCCGTCCTTGACCAGCCCCGGATCCACCCCGAGATCCACTGAGGTGTCGCTCATCACCTCGGAAATCGTGATCACCAGGGTCTCGCCGGCCTTGTTGCTGACCGACCACCGTCCCGGCTCCTCGGTCAGCCGGCACGGCGGCGACATCCAGTTCAGCGGCTTGTACGAGCCGCCGTCGCTGTGCACCAGGACAGACCCGTCCGCCTTGACGATGAGCAGGCGCAGCGCCGAAGGCAGGTGAGCGGTGAGCCGGCCGACGTAGTCGACGCTGCACCGGGCGATGACGAGCCGCACGTCGGGTAACTCTACCGCTCGAATAGGCTGATCCGATGTGAGCCCGCGCAAGATCCGCCGCGAGCGCTCCGGTCCGCCCGACCCGGTGCCCGGGCCTGAGCGCGTCGAGGAATGGCCCGATGGGGACTGGGTAGTGCGGCTGCAGCCCGGCGCGGGCACGACGAAGGCCTACCGCTGCCCGGGCTGCGACCAGGAGATCACGCCGGGCACGCCGCACGTGGTCGCCTGGCCCGCCGACGGGATCAACACCGGCGTGGATGAGCGCAGGCACTGGCACCGGGCCTGCTGGCAGAACCGGCTGCGCCGCGGCCCGCGCCGGATGAGGAGGACAGGCAGTTGAATCCAGACACCCTGATCAGGCCCGCTACGGTGCTGCCGGCCAAGCGCACCCCGATCACGCTGCTGACCTCGGACGGGCTGCGGCTGGTGGGCGAGCTGGCCGTGCCGGCCGACGCGGACCCGGTCGGCACGCTGATCTGGCTGCACCCGCTGCCGACGCACGGCGGGATGATGGACAGCCACCTGCTCAAGAAGGCGGCCTTCCGCCTGCCCGCCCTGGCCCAGCTGGCCGTGCTGAGGTTCAACACCCGGGGCACTTCTTCCTGGCAGGGGACCAGCGAAGGGGAATTCGACGCAGGAGAGGCCGAACGGTACGACGTGTCAGCCGCGGTCACCTGGGCGGTCGACGCGGGCCTGCCCGCCCGGTGGCTCGTCGGCTGGTCGTTCGGCACCGAGCTGGCCCTGAAGTGGGGCCTGGACGCCGACGCCAGTGCCGTGAAAGCCGGTGCCCCCGCGCCGGACCGCGGCATCGAGGGCGCGATCCTGCTGTCACCCCCGCTGCACCGGGCCGGCGAGGCCGAGCTGGACCGGTGGGCCGCGTCGGGTAAGCCGCTGGTGGCGCTGGTCCCGGAGCTTGATGACTACCTGCGTCCCGACGAGGCCCGGCGGCGGTTCGCCCGTGACCCGGCGGCCGAGGTCATCGCCGTGCCGGGGGCCAAGCACCTGTGGGTCGGCGAGTCGTACGTGCGCATCGCGCTGAGCGAGATTGTGCGCCGCGTCAACCCGGCCGCGCTGGTGCCGCCTACTATGACGCTACCGACACACTGGGAGGTCCCGACCGATGCCTGACGAACGGCGCCATGAGTCCTCTGACCTGGACGACTACGAGGTGCAGGAACCATCAGACTCCCTCAGCGGCGATCCCGGCTACGATCCGCTGGACCGGGGCGTCGCCCCGCCGGAGCGGTGGTCGGCCGGGATGCGCTACGGCGTCACCGCCGACGAGCAGTCCGACGGCGAGTCCCTGGACCAGCTGCTGGCCGAGGAGGAGCCGGACGACACGGCCGACCGCACCGAGGATGCGCTCGCGGACGCCGACGAGGACGACGAGGACGACGACGACCTCGCAGGCTTCGAGGACGTCGACGCGGGCGAGGACGCGGGCGATGAGGACGTGGACGGGCTGCTCCTCGACGACGGCCCCGATCCCCGGGCCGGCCGGCTGGTCGCCGAGGACGAGGGCGCCCATCCCGACGAGGAAGCGGACCTGGTCGCGACTGACGCCGGGTTCGCCGGCGGCGCGGCGACCGCCGAGGAAGCGGCCGTGCACGTCGTCGAGGAAGACGACTACGACATCCGCTCGGAGTAACGGCCCGGCCCGGACCGCCACTCCGAGCGGCCCGGGCCCCTACTCCGCGGGGCCCGCTACTCCGAGGGACTGAGCCACAGGACGCCCATCGGCGGTACGGTGATCGTGGCCGACGCCGGCTGGCCGTGCCACGGCTCGGCCACGGCCTCGATGCCGCCCATGTTCCCCGTGCCGGTGCCGCCGTACACGACCGCGTCGGTGTTGATCACCTCGCGCCAGTGGCCCGCCACCGGCAGCCCCACCCGGTAGGACAGGTGCGGGACGGGCGAGAAGTTGGCGATGCACACCAGCGCCCGGGATGATCCCTGGTCCGGGAACCGGATGAACGACAGAACGTTCCCCAGCGAATCGTTGGCGTCGATCCAGCTGAACCCCTCCGCCGACGAGTCGAGCTGCCACAGCGCGGGAGTCTGCCGGTAGGCCGCGTTGAGGTCCCGGGACAGCCGCTGCACGCCCTGGTGGACCTCGAAGTCGAGCACCCACCAGTCCAGCCCGTTGTCGGCCGACCACTCGCTGCCCTGGGCGAATTCGCCGCCCATGAACAGCAGCTGCTTGCCCGGGTGGGCCCACATGTAGGCCAGCAGCGAGCGCACCCCGGCGAACCTGCGCCATTCGTCGCCGGGCATCTTGCCCAGCAGCGAGCCCTTCCCGTGCACCACCTCGTCGTGGGACAGCGGCAGGATGAAGTTCTCCGAGTAGGCGTACATCATCGAGAACGTCATCTCGTTGTGGTGATACTGGCGGTAGATCGGGTCCAGGCTCAGGTAGTTGAGCGTGTCGTGCATCCAGCCCATGTTCCACTTGAAGCCGAACCCGAGCCCGCCCAGGTACACCGGCCGGGACACCCCGGGCCACGCGGTCGACTCCTCGGCCACCGTGATGGTGCCGGGCATGCGCTTGTAGCAGGTGGCGTTGGCTTCCTGCAGGAACGAGATGGCCTCCAGGTTCTCCCGGCCGCCGTACTGGTTCGGCTCCCACTCGCCGGACTTGCGGGAGTAGTCCAGGTAGAGCATGGAGGCGACCGCGTCGACGCGCAGCCCGTCGATGTGGAACTCCTCCAGCCAGTAGACCGCGTTGGCCACCAGGAAGTTGCGCACCTCGGTCCGGCCGAAGTTGAAGATGAGCGTGCCCCAGTCCGGGTGCGAGCCGCGCCGCGGGTCGGGGTGCTCGTACAGCGCGGTGCCGTCGAACTGGGCCAGCGCCCACTCATCGCGCGGGAAGTGCGCGGGCACCCAGTCGACCAGGACGCCGATGCCCGCCTGGTGCAGCGCGTCGACCAGGTGGCGGAAGTCGTCCGGGTCGCCGAACCGCGACGTGGGGGCGTAGTACGAGGTGACCTGGTAGCCCCATGAGCCGCCGAACGGATGCTCGGCCACGGGCAGGAACTCCACGTGCGTGAAGCCCATGTCGGTGACGTACTCGGTCAGCTGCACGGCCAGCTCGCGGTAGGACAAGCCGGGCCGCCACGAGCCGAGGTGCACCTCGTACACGCTCATCGGCTCGCGTACCGTCTGCCGCCCGGCGCGGGCGGCCGTCCACTCCTGGTCGCCCCAGGAGTACCGGGAGGTGAACACCACCGACGCGGTGGCGGGCGGCCGCTCGGCCAGGTTGGCCAGCGGGTCGGCCTTGTCCCGCCACACGCCGTCCTGGCCGTAGACCGAGTACTTGTACCGGGTGCCCTCGGTCACGCTGGGCACGAACAGCTCCCACACGCCCGTTCCGCCCAGCGAGCGCATCGGGAACCCGCGGCCGTCCCAGAAGTTGAAGTCGCCGGTGACGCGCACCCCGCGGGCGTTCGGCGCCCACACGGCGAACGACGTCCCGGTCACCGGGCCGGCCTCGCGGACGTGCGCGCCGAGCACCTTCCACAGCTCCTCGTGCCGGCCTTCCCCGATCAGGTACAGGTCGAACTCGCCGATCATGGGCAGGAACCGGTACGGGTCGTCGGTCACCTGCTCGTCGCCGCCGTCCGGGGCGTACGAGGTGGCGATCCGGTAGTCCGGCACCTTCTCGTCCGCCAGGGTGACCGCGAACACGCCCTGGGCCAGGTGGGTCATGGGCACCCGGCGGCCGTCGTCGAGGACCAGCGCCACCGACGTGGCCAGCGGCCGCAGGGCCCGGATGACGATGCCCTCCGGGCCGGGATGGGCCCCCAGGATCGAGTGCGGGTCGTGGTGCTCGCCGGCGACAAGCCGTTCGATCTCGGCCAGGCTGACTTGGCTGTCTGTCATGGACCTTCCCGGCTACATTTCGGCGATTGACTCGAGCGGGATGCTGAGCCAGTTCGGACGGTTCCTGGCTTCGTAGATGACCTCGTAGACCGCCTTGTCCAGCAGCAGGGCGCGCAGCAGCACGGCGTTGCGCTCCGGGTCGAGGCCGCCGGCTTCGGCGTAGCCCGCGCAGAACGCCTCGGCGTTGCGCCGCACCCACTCGCCGGCCACCGGGGCCAGGCGGGCCCGCTCGGGATGGCTGACCAGCTGGTGCCGGGCCGCGTAGTCGAACGAACGGATCATGCCGGCCACGTCCCGCAGCGGTGAGGAGCGGGCCCGGCGCTGGGCCAGCGGGCTGGCCGGCTCGCCCTCGAAGTCGAGCACCACCCAGCCGGTCCGGGTCCGCATGGCCTGGCCCAGGTGGTAGTCGCCGTGCACCCGCTGGACGGGGACCGGCTCGGTCAGCTTGGCCGCTTTGGAGTAGGCGTCGCCGACCTTGTCGGCGTAGGCGCCCAGCTCGGGCACGGCCGCGATGGCCATGTCGAGCCGCCGGAACATCTGCTCGGCCAGCTCCCGCAGGGCGTCGGGCTCGAGCTCCGAGGTCCCGAACGCCTCGGCCAGGTCCGCGTGGACCTGGGCCGTCGCCACGCCGAGCCGTTCGGCCTCGCCCGCGAAGTCGCCGCCGGCCTCACCCGCCGTGCCGACGGCCAGCGGGCCGCTGCCCCCGGGGCTCCCGGCCCACTCTCCGTCGCCGCGGTGCAGTGCGTACAGGTCGCGGACGCTGGTCGCGGCCAGCGACCAGCCGTCCGAGGCGGCGCGCAGGTAGCGGGACAAGATACCCAGGATCGTGGTCGCGCCGTCGATGCGGGTCTCGACCCAGCCGTACGGCTCGGCGATGTGCGTCGAGCCGAGCTCGGCCAGCGCCGCGGAGACCTCCAGTTCCGGGTTGGGGCCCGGCGCGACCCGGCGGAACACCTTGAAGATGGCCGATTCCCCGAACACCAGGCTGGTGTTGCTCTGCTCGCCGGTCAGCACCAGGCTGTCCAGGCCGCCGGGCGTCCCGGTGGCCCAGGACAGGTCGGCCCCGGGGATCTGGCCGAAGCGCAGCGCGCCGACGGCGCGGTCGGCCACGATCGCGTCCAGCAGCGTCCGGGTCAGGTCGCTGTCGTGCAGCCCGTCGTAGATCTGCCACCCGTCGAATGACCCGATCCGGGCGTGCCGGAGCCGGGCGGGCAGCCGGGCGCGCTGGCCGATGAACAGCTGGTAGCAGTCGGAGGTCGCGCCGTGCGAGACGGTGACCAGCAGGTGCCGCAGGCCCGGGTCGCCGGGGATGATCTCGGTGTCGGCCACGACCGCGAGGTCGTGGACGGTCCGCCCCTTGCCGGCAAACCACCGCTGCTTGACCAGCCACGCAGCCAGCCCGTCTTCGAACTCCATGAAGCTGCCTTACCCCGTCTTCCTCGCGGCATGCGACCCGGCGTGCGACACAGCATGCGATACAGGCACCAATGCGGGCATGGCGTCAGCCGTGGTACAGCTGCGGGCCGGCGGACTCCGGCTTCCCGGGCGCCCGTTCCTCCCGGGCCGCGGGCAGCTGGAACCAGTAAAACCCGTGGCCGGGCAGCGTGAGCAGGTAGCTGAGCTCGCCGATCCGCGGGAAGACCACGCCGCCCATGCACTCCACCGGCGTGACGCCCATGAAGCGGCGCAGGTCGAGCTCGACCGGCTGCGGGAAGCGGGACAGGTTGTTGACGCACAGGATCCGGTCCGAGCCGTCGCTGTTGGGATCCTCTGAGGACGGCAGCCGGACGAAGGCCAGCACGCTGGGATTGGAGGAGGTCAGCTCCTCGTACATGCCGCTGCCGAAGACCGGGTGCCGCTTGCGGATCTCGATCATCCGCCTGGTCCACTGCAGGAACGAGGCCGGGTTGCGCTGCTGCGCTTCCACGTTGAGCGCCTGGTAGCCGTAGATCGCGTCCATGATCGGCGGCAGGTACAGCCGCTGCGGGTCGGTCTGGGAGAAACCGCCGTTGCGGTCGGGCGTCCACTGCATCGGGGTCCGCACCCCGTCCCGGTCGCCCAGCCAGATGTTGTCGCCCATGCCGATCTCGTCGCCGTAGTACAGGACCGGCGAGCCGGGCAGCGACAGGAGCAGCGCGGTGAACAGCTCGAGCTGGTTGCGGTCGCTCTCCAGCAGCGGGGCCAGCCGCCGCCGGATGCCGATGTTCGCCTTCATCCGCGGATCCTTGGCGTACTCGGCGTACATGTAGTCGCGCTCGTCGTCGGTGACCATTTCCAGCGTCAGCTCGTCGTGGTTGCGCAGGAAGATGCCCCACTGGCAGTGCGCGGGGATGGCCGGGGTCTGGGCCAGGATCTCCGTGATCGGGTAGCGCTGCTCGCGCCGGACGGCCATGAAGATCCGCGGCATGAGGGGGAAGTGGAACGCCATGTGGCATTCGTCCCCGCCGACCTCCGGGTCGCCGAAGTACTCGATCACGTCCGCGGGCCACTGGTTCGCCTCGGCCAGCAGCACCTTGTCCGGGTAGATCTTGTCGATCTCGGCCCGGATCCGCTTGAGGTACTCGTGGGTTTCCTTCAGGTTCTCGCCGTTGGTGCCCTCCCGTTCGTACAGGTAGGGCACCGCGTCGAGCCGGAAGCCGTCGATGCCGAGATCCAGCCAGAACCGCAGCACCTCGATCATCGCGTCCTGGACCGCCGGGTTCTCGAAGTTCAGGTCCGGCTGGTGGGAGAAGAAGCGATGCCAGTAGTACTGGCCGCGGACCGGGTCGAAGGTCCAGTTGGACTGCTCGGTGTCGACGAAGATGACCCGCGCCCCGGAGTACTTGTCGTCGGTGTCGGACCAGACGTAGAAGTCCCGGTACGGCCCGTCCGGGTCGGTGCGCGAGGCCTGGAACCAGGGGTGCTGGTCACTGGTGTGGTTCATGACCAGGTCGGCGATGACCCGGATGCCGCGCTTGTGCGCCTCGTCGACCAGCGTCACGAAATCGCCGATGTTGCCGTACTCGGGCAGGATGGCCATGAAGTCGGAGATGTCGTAGCCGCCGTCGCGCAGCGGGGACGCGTAGATGGGCAGCAGCCAGATGCAGTCGATGCCCAGCCACTCCAGGTAGTCCAGCCGGGAGATCAGCCCGGTCAGGTCGCCGCTGCCGTCGCCGGTGGAATCCTGGAAGCCGCGGACGAGCACCTCGTAGAACACCGCGCGCTTGTACCACTCCGGGTCGCGCGGCTGATCGGGAGAGAACGAGTCAGCTATCGCCTCGTGGTGCTCTGTCACGGCCGAATCTCCTGGTCTTTCCGGTCAGGGTGCGTCTTTACCAAGGTCCTACACACCGGGGGTCACGGTAAAGATGTGAGCAGGCCGCGTCGCCGGGTCCAGGCGGACGTAGTTGGCTCCCCCCCACGTGTAGGACTCGCCGGTCAGCTCGTCAGTCACGGTGAACTGGCTGCCCACGCCGAGCTCGGGCAGGTCGAGCCAGACCGTCGCCTCCCTGGTCTGGAACGGGTTGACGTTGACGACGACCAGGATCGTGTCCGCGCCGGGGGCCGCTGGCCCCGGCGAGCCCGTCATCGGGCTTGCCGGGATACTACCCGTCCGTTTGGAGAAACACATCAGTTCCGGCTGGTCAACGTGATGAAAGCGCAGATTGCGAAGTCTGTGCAGGGCCGGGTGGGCGCGCCTGATCCGGTTGAGTTCGGTGATGAAGTCCGCGATGCCCAGGTGATCCCGGGCGGCCGCCGCCCAGTCACGCGGCCGGTACTGGTACTTCTCCGAGTCCAGGTACTCCTCGCTGCCCGGCCGCACCGGGACGTGCTCGCCCAGTTCGAACCCGGAGTAGACGCCCCACGTCGGGGCGAGCATCGAGGCCAGCACGGCCCTGATCTTGAACGCCGGCAGCCCGCCGTACTGCAGATACTCATTCAGGATGTCCGGGGTGTTGGTGAACAGGTTGGGCCGCATGTAGGCGGCGGCCGGACCGGACAGCTCGAGCGCGTACTCGGTCAGCTCCGGCACGCTGTTGCGCCAGGTGAAGTACGTGTAGGACTGGTCGAAGCCGATCTTGGCCAGGGCCGCCATCATGGCCGGGCGGGTGAACGCCTCAGCCAGGAACAGCACGTCAGGGTGGCTGACCCGGATCTGCGTCAGCAGCCGCTCCCAGAACCGCAGCGGCTTGGTGTGGGGGTTGTCCACCCGGAAGATCGTGACCCCGTGGTCGATCCACAGCCGCACCACCCGCAGCACCTCGGCGTAGATCCCCTCCGGGTCGTTGTCGAAGTTCAGCGGGTAGATGTCCTGGTACTTCTTGGGCGGGTTCTCGGCGTAGGCGATGGAGCCGTCGGCCCGGGTGGTGAACCACTCCGGGTGCTCCTTCACCCACGGGTGATCGGGCGAGGCCTGCAGGGCCAGGTCGAGCGCGACCTCCATGCCGAGCTCACGGCTGCGGCCCACGAAGTAGTCAAAGTCCTCGAACGTGCCCAGGTCGGGGTGGATCGCGTCGTGCCCGCCGTCGGCGGACCCGATCGCCCAGGGCGAGCCCGGATCGCCGTCCTGGGGGGTCAGCGTGTTGTTCGGGCCCTTGCGGAAGGTGACTCCGATCGGGTGCACCGGCGGCAGGTACACCACGTCGAAGCCCATGTCCGCGACCGCGTCCAGCCGCCGGGCCGCGGTGCGCAGCGTGCCCGAGACCGGCGGCGCCTGGCCCGTCGGGTCGACCAGGGCCCCTTCGGACCGCGGGAACAGCTCGTACCACGACCCGTACAGCGCCCGTTCCCGGTCCGCCTGCACCGGCAGCGCCCGGGACCGGGTGACCAGGTCACGCAGCGGCCACCGCGCCAGGATGGCCGCGATGGCGGGGTCCTCGGTCCCCGCGAGCCGCTGCTCCGGGGGCAGGCCGCGGTCGCGCAGGAGCGCGACCAGCGCCCGCAGCGCGGTCCGGGCCGCGGCCGGGCGGCTGGCCCCGGGCGGCTGCGGGATCCGCCGCGCCGCCCGCCCGAACAGCAGGGCGCCCTCGGTGAGCATCAGCTCCACGTCCTGGCCGGCCGGGATCTTGATGGCCGCATCGTGGTGCCAGCTCGCGATCGGGTCGGCCCAGGCCTCCACGTGGTAGCGCCATAGCCCCTCGGAGGTCACGGTGACCTCCGCGCCGTAGCGGTCGGTGCCGGGGGCGAGCTCGCGCATCCGCACCAGGGGGCCGCGGTTGCGCTCCGGGTCTCTCAGCACCGCTGCGACCCCGATGAGGCCGTGGCCCTCGCGGAACACGGTGGCGCTGACCGCGAAGGTCTCGCCGGCCACGGCCTTGGCCGGGCGGGCGCCGCAGTCCACCGCGGGCTCGAGGTCAAGGATCGGGATTCGTCCAATCACGCTGGTTACGCTACCGACCACGGGGCGGTTCATGCCAGCGCGGGGTCGCCTATGCCCACCACGGCGGTGCCGGCCGTCACACTGGCGTCTGCCGGGCCGTAAAGCCACTGTTCGTTCGGCCTGATTCGAAGTTATTTTCTATCACCGAACGGCCTCGGGCCGGCCCGATTCCAGCGGCCGGTTCGGCGTGTCGCGTGCTGACCAACTAAGGTCTGCCCGTGAGAGCGATTCGCCGGTTCACCGTCCGCATCAGCCTGCCCGCGCCGCTGGCCCCGCTGCAGGGGTTGATGCTGAACCTCCGCTGGTCCTGGCACGCGCCGACCGCCGACCTGTTTTCCTCGATCGACCCCGCCGCGTGGCAGGCCTCCGGCGGCGACCCGATCGCGATGCTCAGCGCGCTGCCGCCGGACCGGATCTCGGCCCTGGCCGACGATGACGATTTCCTCGGCCGGCTGCACGCGGCCGAGCAGGACCTGCGCGAGTACCTGTCCGGCCCGCAGTGGTACGCCGACGCCGGGCTGGCCGGCGCAGGGCTGGCCGACACAGGGCCGGTGGGCCCGGCGGCCGTGGCGTACTTCTCCCCGGAGTACGGGATCACCGCCGCGCTGCCGCAGTACTCCGGCGGCCTGGGCATCCTGGCCGGGGATCACCTGAAGTCGGCCAGCGACCTCGGCGTACCGCTGATCGGCGTCGGGCTGCTGTACCGGCACGGGTACTTCACCCAGTCGCTGTCCGCCGACGGCTGGCAGGCCGAGCGCTACCCCAGCGATGACCCGAACGGCCAGCCGCTTGAGCTGCTGCGCGACGCGGCGGGCGCCCCGGTGCACGTCGCGGTCGCGCTGCCCGCCGACGGTCAGCTGGCCGCCCAGGTCTGGGTGGCGCACGTGGGGCGGATCCCGCTGCTGCTGCTCGACTCCTACGTCGAGGAGAACGAGGCTGACCTGCACGAGGTCACCGACCGGCTGTACGGCGGCGGCAGCGACCACCGGCTCCGCCAGGAACTGCTGCTCGGCATCGGGGGCATGCGGGCGGTGCGCGCCTTCTGCGCGCTGACCGGCCACCCGTCGCCCGAGGTGTTCCACACCAACGAGGGGCACGCCGGGTTCCTCGGCCTGGAGCGGATCCGCGAGTACGCCGAGCGCGGCCTGAGCTTTGACGAGGCCATCGAGGTCTGCCGGGCGGGCACGGTGTTCACCACGCACACGCCGGTCCCGGCCGGCATCGACCGCTTCGACCGCGAGCTGATCCGCCAGCACTTTGACGACGACCCGCTGCTGCCCATCGACCGGGTGCTCGCGCTCGGCGCGGAGACCTACCCGGGCGGCGATCCCGGCGTGTTCAACATGGCCGTCATGGGCATGCGGCTGGCCCAGCGGGTCAACGGCGTCTCGCGATTGCACGGCGAGGTGAGCCGGGCCATGTTCGCGGGCCTGTGGCCGGGGTTCGACACCAGCGAGGTGCCCATCGGCTCGATCACCAACGGCGTGCACACGCCGACCTGGGTGGCGCCGGAGATCGGGGGGCTGCTGGCGCCCGGTGGGATGCCGTCCCCCCAGGCCGCCCTCGCGGCCGGGGGGGACTGGGACCGGGCCTCGGTGGCTCCGCCCGCGGAGATCTGGGCCGCCCGCCACGAGCTGCGGGCCCGGCTGGTGGCCGAGACCCGGCGCCGGCTGCGCGCCTCCTGGCAGCAGCGGGGCGCGTCGGAGGCCGAGCTGACCTGGACCGACGAACTCCTCGACGAGAACGTGCTCACCATCGGGTTCGCCCGCCGGGTGCCGTCCTACAAGCGCCTCACGCTCATGCTGACCGACCCGGTCCAGCTCGCCCGGCTGCTGAACGACCCGGAGCGGCCGGTGCAGATCATCGTGGCGGGCAAGGCCCATCCCGCCGACGACGGCGGCAAGGCCCTGATCCAGCAGATGGTCCAGTACACCGACACCCCGGACGTGCGGCGCCGGATCGTGTTCCTGCCCGACTACGACATGGCCATGTCGCACACCCTGGTGCAGGGCTGCGACGTCTGGCTGAACAACCCGCTGCGCCCGCTGGAGGCCTGCGGCACCTCGGGCATGAAGGCCGCGATGAACGGCGGGCTGAACCTGTCGGTCCGGGACGGCTGGTGGGACGAGTGGTACGACGGCGGCAACGGGTGGGAGATCCCTTCCGCTGACGGTGTGGCCGACGTCACGCGGCGGGACGAGCTCGAGGCCCAGGCGCTGTACGAGCTGATCGGCAAGTCGGTGGCCCCGCTGTTCTACGAGCGCGACGCGGACGGGATCCCGCAGGGCTGGGTGGACCGGATCCGGCACGCGATGCGCTCGCTCGGGCCGAAGGTCCAGGCCGAGCGGATGGTCCGGGAGTACGTGACCGAGCTGTACGTGCCGGCCGCGGCGTCCTCGCGGACCCTGGCCGGCGCGGACGGGTTCGGTCCGGCCCGCGAGCTGGCCGCCTGGAAGCAGCGCGTGATCGCCGCCTGGCCGCAGGTGCGGATCGAGCACGTGGAGTCCGAGCCGACCGGGTCCGCCGGGCAGCGCCTCGGCTCGGCGCTGGACGTCCGGGTCTCGGTGGCCCTGGGCGAGCTGACCCGCGACGACGTGACCGTGGAGGTGGTCTACGGGCGGCCCGACGAGGATGACCAGATCGTGCAGCCCGGCTACATCACCCTGACCGCCGAGCCCCCCGCCCCGGCGGTGTCCGCCGTGCCCGCGTCCGCCGTGGCCGCTTCCATCGGCGCCGCGACCGCGGGACCCGACACTGCCGCGCGCCGCGACCGCGGGAGCCGCCGCTGCCGGGGCCGAGACCGCCGAGGTCTATGCCGTGCCCGCGGACCCTCCCGGCGTGGTCCGGTACTCCGGTGAGGTCCCGCTGGACCGGCCCGGCCCGTTCGGCTACACGGTCCGCGTGCTGCCCAGTCATCCGCTGCTCGATAGCCGCGCCGAGCTCGGGCTGGTCACCTATCCGCAGGCGCCGGCCGGCATGACCAACGGCGACCTGCGCTGAGGCCATTTCCTGGTCGATGTGCCGCTGTACCTGTAAGAGCTGGTACGGCGGCGCATCGAGCTCACTCGCCTCGGCTGGTCCACACCGAGACGTGGGCGGGCTGCAGCGCCGTGTGCACCACCTGGGTCAGGTCGTCGCGGACGGTGTCCAGGTCGACCGCATCCTTGAGCCGGGCCGCGAACGCGGCCACCGTGGTCTCCGCGTCGTACCTGGCCCGGTTGAACCGCCGGTCCACCCTGCGCTGCACCCGCCGCCGGACCGGGCTGAACAGGGCGGCCGCGGTCAAGGTGGCGGCCGCGACCGCGACGGGGGAGGAGAACCTGAGCACCTCGGTCGCCAGCAGCACCAGCCCGGCGTAGATCCCGGCCAGCAGGCCGGTGACGATCGCATAGGCCAGCGTCCGGGAGATGACCCGGTCGATGTCGTACAGCCGGTACCGCAGCACGGCGACGCCGATGGCCACCGGGACCAGCGCGACGGCCCCGCTGCCCAACGCGTTCTGCAGGTTGTTGGCCGCGGCGCCCGGGCCGATGATCCGCTCAGTGACCAGCTCGGCGAGCACCGCCGCCACGATCAGCGCCCCCGCGTAGACCAGCCACTTCAGCTGCGCCCGCTCGGCGGTGCGAGCGCGGCGGTACCTGAACGCCAGGGACCCGATCGCGGCCAGGCCGGTGGCCGCGATCAGCAGCACGCCGCCGAACGCCATCCCCGCGAAGATCTTCCCGGCCGGCCCGGGTGCGCCGACGGGGTTCGGCATGGAAGTGTCGGCCGAGAGGATGGTGGGCGCGAATGCGTTGCCCAGCACCCATCCGGCCAGGCCGGCCGCGGCCGCCCAGGCCACCGGCCGCCAGCGCCGGGAGGGCAGCTGCCCCGAGGGAAACAGCAGCACGACGAACACGCACAGCCCCAGGCCCAGCAGCCAGATCCAGCCCAGCCAGTTGCCCAGGGTCAGGGTCCGGGGGAAGCGCCCCAGCAGCAGGCTGAAGCCGCCCAGAGCGTACGCCAGGCCGCTCGCGGACAGCAGCCATCCGATGGGGTTGGCCGGCCGTTTCCACGACAGCAGCGCGCCGACGGTGGCGAAGGCGACGATGAACGCCAGCCCCACCACCATGTCCAGGCCGCTCCCGCTCTGGCTGGCCAGCTGGGCGGGCAGCGGGTGCATGGCGTCGTAGCCGATCGCGGTCCCGGTCAGGGCCATGGAGATAGCCCACACCGACCACGCACGCCAGAACCTGTTTCTCATCGCAGAAGGCACCTTACGGGCCGACCGTTCCGGTATCGTTACGGCCCCGCAGCGATCCGCCCGCCGGCCCCTGAGCGGCCAAGGCGAACGCCGGCCCGCGAGGGATGGCCTTTCAGCTGCCGGCGACCAGGCGGCGCAGCGCCTGGGCGGCCTGGGCGTTCTGCTCGGCGTAGGTGACCAGCGCGGCGGCGAGCGCGGCGGCCCACTCGTTGACGGGCACGGTCTGCCGGGACAGGACCACGCCGCGGACGGCGCGGCAGATCTCCGCCACCGTTTTCCCGTCGCGCACCGACAGCGTCATCTGCTGGTCGCCGAGCTGCACCGCGATCCGGGAGATCTCGCCCGGGCGGCCGCGCATCCGGTCCGACATCGTCCGGTCCCGCTCCACCGTGACGAACTCGCTGGGCAGCGCCTCGCCCAGCGACTGGGTCAGGACGCGCGCGTAGATGGCCACGTCCGTGCTGTCAGCGCGCAGCGCGGCGGTGACCATGTCCAGCGACAGCGCATCGTCGTGCTCAGTCATTGCTCAGAGTCTAAGCTGCCCGGGCCGATCGCCCCACTTAGGCTTCTTATGGTGGGACGCGAGACCCGGTTGCGCGGTGGACCCGTGGCAGGCGAGCTCGGGACGTTATCGATAGGCAACCTCGAGTGCCCTCCCCAACGTTGCATGTGTTTCGTACTCTGGATTCGCGATGCCAGCGACCGAACGACTTCCGGGAACTCTCGGCCCGTATCGCCTTCAGGACCGCCTCGGGGAAGGCGGCATGGGGGTGGTTCACCTCGCCCTCGACCCGCAGGGCAGCATGGTGGCGGTCAAGGTGCTGCGCCCCGAGACCACCGAGAGCATGAACGCCCGCCTCCGGCTGGCCCGCGAGGTCGAGACGATGCGCCGGGTCCGCAGCCCGTTCGTCGCGGAGGTACTGGACGCCGACGTGACCGGCGAGTTCCCGTACATCGTGACCAGGTACGTGCCCGGGCCGACGCTGGAGGCGATGGTGCGCAGCCGCGGGCCGCTGTCCGGCTCGGGGCTGCGCCTGCTCGCCTACGGCACGGCCGAGGCGCTGACCGCGATCCACGCCGCGGGCGTGGTGCACCGCGACCTGAAGCCGGGCAACGTGATGCTCGCCGACGACCGCCCGGTGGTGATCGACTTCGGTATCGCCCAGTCCCCGGACGCCACCCGGCTGACCCAGGACGGGCTGGTCATGGGGACGCCCGGCTACCTGGCCCCGGAGGTTATCGAGGGCCGGCCCAGCAGCCCGGCCTCGGACGTGCATTCCTGGGCCGCGACGCTGGCCTTCGCGGCCACCGGCCGCGCGCCCTTCGGCGGCGGCGGCGACTCCTACCAGACCATCTTCTACCGCATCATCTCCGGGCGCCCGGACTTGTCCGGCGTGCCCGCCCCGCTCGTGCCGCTGCTGTCCGCGGCGCTGGCCAGCGACCCGGGCCGCCGGCCGCTGGCCACCTGGCTGAGCGCTCAGGCCACCGCCCTGGACCTGTCCGCCGCCGGCCTGGCCGCGTCGGCTGTGGGCCCGCGCCCGACCGCCACCCTGACCGGCCCCGCCCATCAGCCCGCCCCGCCCGCCGCCGTCCAGGGGCCCGCCCAAAGCCGTAAGGCCCGCAAGGCCGCCAAGCGCGCCGCCGCCGCGGCGTACCCCGCGCCCCAGCAGGCCGCCCGGGACGTCGCCGACCTGCTCCCCCCCGCTCCAGGACCGCACGCGCCCCTGCCAGCTCGGCCGCCCCTGCCAGCTCAGCCGCCCCGGCCGGCGCCAGCACGGGCTCGGACCACCATGGCCGGTTCGGCCGTCATCATCGCGGCCGTGGCGCTGACCCTCATCCTCCCCGTGGCCGGCCTGGTCATGTCGCTGGCCGTGATCACCGTGGCGCGGGCGGCCGACCGGGCCGCGGACGCGCTGGCCTCGCGCCGTTCGGTACACGGGCCGCGGGCCAGCGACCCGCTGGTGGTGGCGGTCAGCACGCCGCTGGCCCTGGCCCATGCCCTGCTCATCGAGGCGCTGATCGCCCCGCTGGCCTTCGCCGCCGCCGCGGTGGTCTACGTGGTCACCCTGGTGCTGAGCGGCGCCCCCGCGCTGCCGCAGGCCGGCGCGTACGCGGCCGCGGCCGTCGTGGCCTGGTACGGCCTCGGCCCCGGCTCCGGCAAGCCGCGGCGGCAGCTGAACAGGATGGCCGCCCCCCTGGCGCGCACCTCGCTGAGCGCCGCGGTGACGGCGCTCGCGGTCTGGGCGCTGGCCATCGGCGCCGTGATCTTCGCCGTCTCGCAGCGGGTCCCGTACTACTGGCCGCTGATGACCCCGCACCTGCCCTCGCTGCACGGCTGGCCGCTCATCGGCTCGTACCTGCGGCTGAACGGAGCGCTGAACGCGGCGCCCCGGCTACCGGACGTGTTCTCATCGGCCGCGAACTGGCTGTTCCGGCAGGCCGGCGGCTGACCTCCGCTCACCGCCGCCGGCGCACCCCAGCCCGCTCACGTCCCGTTCGTTTCGGCCAGCGGCAACGGCCTGACCAGGCCCAGCGCGACGACCTCATTGGCCAGCCGGGTCCGCCGGTTCGGGCCCTCGGGAACCCGGAACTTCTGGTACAGCCGCAGCAGGTGCTGCTTGACCGCCGCCTCGGTCACCACCAGGTCGGCGGCGATCTCGCGGGCGGTGGCGGGCAGGGCGAACGCCTCGTCCGACAGCGCCGGCCGGCACAGCGAGCTCAGCACGTCGAGCTCGCGGCGGGTCAGCTCGGGCGCGGCCGCGCGGCCCAGTTCGGCCTCCTCGGCCAGGTCTTCGGCCGGGAGGCCGGCGATCCGGCACCGGGCCGTGCCGAAGCTCAGCACGTCGCCCTCCGCCAGCACCCGGCGGGCCACGGGCCGTCCGTTAACCCTGGTCCCATTACGTGATAAACCCAGGTCGACGACGTAGACGTAGGGTCCGCGGCGGACCAGCTCGGCGTGCAGCCGGGAGACGCTGGGATCATCCAGGCGGATGTCGACGCCCTGGCCGCGGCCGACAGTGGTCACCTCCCCGCGGAGCGAGATCGCCTCGCCGCTGTCCTCAACGCGGAGAAATGGTGTGTCCACGGCGACCTTCCCGTCTATCGGAGCCGATAGGTATATCTCACCATCTGGTCACCCCCCGTGTCACGGTTCTCACGCCGGGATGTCATCTAGATACCTGCCATGTCGCCGGTCCGGGTCCGGCCAGGCCCCGGTAAACTTCCGTGCGGACAAGCGGAAGGCACGTACATGGCGAACAGGCCGGCCCGGCCGGCGCGCACAGCGCAGGTCAGCAACACGGACCTGACCCAACCGCGGTGCGCGGCGTGGCCTGGCTGCCGTACCTGATCGTGCTCGCGGGCGTGGCAGCCGGGCTGTTCGTGGCCTGGCAGGGATCGCAATACGCGGGCCGGGGCGCGGCGCTGGTGGGTGGGGCGCTGCTCGCCGCCGCGGCGGCCCGGCTGGTGCTGCCGCCGCGGTTCGCCGGGCTGCTGGCGTCGCGGGGCAAGCCCCTGGACGTGGCCGCCTTCGCGGTGCTCGGCGCCGCAGTGCTGGCCGTCGCGGCGTGGCTGCCATGAGCGGCTGCCAATAGGAAAAGGGAACGAGGCACACAATGGCCAAGATCAAGGTAGCGAACCCCGTCGTCGAACTCGACGGGGACGAGATGACGCGGATTATCTGGCAGTACATCAAGGACCAGCTGATCCTGCCCTACCTGGACATCCAGCTGGACTATTACGACCTTTCCGTGCAGCACCGCGACGCCACCGGCGATCAGGTCACGATCGACGCCGCGCACGCCATCCAGAAGTACGGCGTCGGTGTGAAATGCGCCACGATCACCCCCGACGAGGCCCGGGTCACCGAGTTCGGCCTCAAGCAGATGTGGAAATCGCCGAACGGCACCATCCGCAACATCCTCGGCGGCGTCATCTTCCGCGAGCCGATCGTCATCTCCAATATCCCGCGGCTGGTCCCGAACTGGACCAAGCCGATCATCATCGGCCGCCACGCGCACGCCGACCAGTACAAGGCCACCGACTTCGTGGTGCCCGGCCCCGGCACGGTGACGATCACCTACGTGCCGCAGGACGAGGGCCAGCCCATCGAGTTCGAGGTGGCCAAGTTCCATGGCGGCGGCGTCGCCATGGCCATGTACAACTTCGACGACTCGATCCGCGACTTCGCCCGCGCCACCATGCGCTACGCGCTGGATCGCCGGTTCCCGCTGTACCTGTCGACCAAGAACACCATCCTGAAGGCCTATGACGGCCGGTTCAAGGACCTCTTCGCGGAGGTTTTCGAGTCCGAGTTCAAGGCCGAGTTCGAGGCGGCCGGGATCACCTACGAGCACCGCCTCATCGACGACATGGTCGCCCAGGTGCTCAAGTGGGACGGCGGCATCGTCTGGGCCTGCAAGAACTACGACGGCGACGTCCAGTCCGACGTGGTGGCCCAGGGCTTCGGCTCGCTGGGGCTGATGACCAGCGTGCTGATGACGCCGGACGGCCGCACGGTCGAGGCCGAGGCCGCGCACGGCACCGTGACCAGGCACTACCGCCAGCACCAGCAGGGTCAGGCCACCTCGACCAACCCGGTCGCGTCCATCTTCGCCTGGACCCGGGGACTGGAGCACCGCGGCAAGCTCGACGGCACCCCGGCTGTCGCCCTGTTCGGCCGCACGCTGGAGGATGTGTGCGTGCACACGATCGAAGAGGGCAAGATGACCAAGGATCTCGCCCTGCTCGTCGGCCGCGACACCCCGTTCCTGAACACCGAGGAGTTCCTCGCCGCCCTGGACGAAAACCTGCGCAAGGCGATGGGTTAGATTCATTTTCCCGAACGGTCCGGGGTGCGTGCCTCCGGCGAGGCTTGTCCCGCACTGAGGCACAATGACGTGGTTGTCGTGGCGACGCGCACGCAGGCGTGGTTGCCGTGGCGACGCGGTTGGACACCAACGCTAGGAGTTGCGAATGGCACGCAAGGGCAAGGTATCGGTCATCGGAGCGGGCTTTTACGGCTCGACCACCGCGCAGCGGCTGGCCGAGTACGACGTCTTCGACGAGGTCGTGCTCACCGACATCGTCGACGGCAAGCCCGAGGGACTGGCGCTCGACCTTAACCAGTCTCGCCCGGTCGAGGGCTTCGAGACCAAGGTGACCGGCCAGACCACGGGCCAGGGCGGCGAGGGTTACGAGGCGATCGGCGGGTCGGGCATCGTGATCGTCACCGCGGGGCTGCCGCGCAAGCCCGGCATGAGCCGGATGGACCTGATCGAGGTCAACGCCAAGATCGTGCGGAACGTGGTGGAGAACGTCGCCAAGTACGCGCCCGACGCGGTGCTGATCGTGGTGTCCAACCCGCTGGACGAGATGACGGCGCTGGCCGCCAAGGTCTCCGGCTTCCCGCACCACCGGGTGATGGGCCAGGCGGGCATGCTCGACACCGCCCGGTTCAGCTACTTCGTGGCCGAGAAGCTGGGCGTCCCGGTCGGCTCGGTGCGCACGCTGACCCTCGGCTCGCACGGCGACACGATGGTCCCGGTGCCCTCGGCCTGCACCGTCGACGGCCGTCCGCTGGCCGACCTGCTGCCCGCGGACGAGGTCGAGCCGCTCGTGGCCCGGACCCGCAACGGCGGCGGCGAGATCGTCGCGCTGCTCAAGACCGGCTCGGCGTACTACGCCCCGTCGGCCGCCGCGGCCCGGATGGCCCGCGCCGTGGCCGAGGACTCCGGCCAGGTCATGCCGGTCTGCGCCTGGGTCGACGGCGAGTACGGGATCTCCGGCGTCTACCTGGGCGTCGAGGCCGAGATCGGCGTCACCGGCGTGCGCCGCGTGGTCGAGCGGGACCTGACCGCCCGACGAGCTGGCCGCCCTGCGCACCGCCGCCGAAGCCGTCCGCGCCAAGCAAGCCGACGTCGCCTCCCTCTAGCCACCCCCACCCCACCCCACTCGCCCCAGCAGTCTCCCCGGCACCGCAACGCCTCAGAAGTCACCCGTCCATCCGCCAACCGGATGGTCCTCCGTTTAGCGTGGTAGATCGAAGCTAAATGGTAGATCCAGGGGATCCTGGGGCGTGTTGCAAATTAAGTTTGGGTGTTTTGCCTGGTAAGACGGGTTTATGGCGCACAGGTATCTTCCGGTGGACCGGGATCAGGCTGCCCTTTTGCCTCTGAATATGTATGACTGGGTGGCGAAGGACCATGTTGTCTGGCTGGTTATCGACACGGTAGAGCAGCTGGGTACGGCGGAGCTGACGGCACGGCTGGCGGGCGGGGCGCGGAAGAGCGCCCGGGGCCGGCGGGCGTATGACCCGGTGATGCTGCTGACCCTGCTGGCGTACGCGTATTGCAGCGGGGTGCTGTCGACCCGGGCGATCGAGGACCGGTGCCGGGTGGATGCCACGTTCCGGCTGGCATGCGCGGGGCTGGTGCCGGATCATTCGACGATCTCCCGGTTCCGGCAGCGGGCCTGCGGGGGCGGCGGGCTGATGGAGGACGTGTTCTACGCAGTGCTGCGGGTGTGCGCGGCGGCTGGGCTGGGCCGGCTGGCGGTGGTGGCGGTGGACGGGGTCAAGATCGGCGCGAATGCGTCGAAGGAGGCGAACCGGACCGAGGCTGGGCTGCGGAAGCTGGCCACGGCGATCATGGCCGGGGCCGCGGCGGCCGAGGAGCCGGGCGCGGCCGGGACCGCGGAGGACCTGCTGGGCGGGGCGGCGCTGCCGGCGGGGTGGGCCGATCCGCGGTCGCGGCTGGCCCGGGTGCAGGCGTGCCTGGCGGACTTCGCCGCGCAGCGGGAGGCTGCTGATGCGGCCAGGCGGGCGCAGGGGCAGGCCTGGCTGGATGCGCAGGCGGCCGGCGAGCCGGTGACGAAGCCGCCGGCGTGCGTGGCGGTGGAGGCGGCGCGGACCGGCCTGGAGGCCGAGGTGGCCCGGCATCAGGGGCTGGTTGATGACTGGGACCGCAAGCGGGCCGCCGGGGAGAAGACCGGCTGCAAGCCGGTCCCGGTGGACCGGTCCCGCCGGGTCGCCCGGCAGCGGGAGCGGCTGGAACGAGCCCAGGCCAAGGCTGCGGCGCAGCCGCAGCCCGGGGAGGAAGCCGGCCAAGCCAGGCCGGCCGGTGCTGGGGAAAAGAAGAAGAAACCTGAGCCGGTGCGCAACGTCACCGACCCGGGCTCCGCGCTGATGCCGGTCCGCGGCGGCGGCTTCAAGCAGGGATACAACTGCCAGGACGCCGCCGCCGATGACCGGCTCATGCTGGGCGGATTCGCCACCGCTACCAGCAGCGACACGGTGCACGCCGCCCGGCTCGAAGCCGTCGCGGTCAAAGGCGCGCAGGTCGTCGCCGCCGCACACGCCGATCCCGGCCACGACGCGGCCGCCTGCCACGCGCGGATGTGCACCGCGGAAGATCCCGGCGATCCCGGCCACGACGCCGCCGCCTGCCACGCGCGGATGACCACCGCGCTGGGCGTGGTCGTGTTCGACGCCGGGTACTGCTCCGAGGCCAACCTCACCGCCAGCGGCACCGCGGACCGGCTGATCGCCACCGGCAACCGCCTGACCATGGGCAAGGCCGCCGCGGGCAACCCGGCGTCCGGGCCGCCACCCGAAGACGCCACCGCGATCCAGAAGATGGACCACCGGCTGCGCACGCCCGAGGGCCGCGCCGCCTACAAGCGGCGCGCCCCCGACGTCGAAGGACTGCACGCCAGCATCGAGGGCGTCATCGGGCTGCGCCGCTTCTCCATGCGCGGCCTGACCCTGGCCACCGGCGAGTTCCTGCTCGCCGGGCTGTGCCACAACCTGCTGCTGGTATCCCGGCTGCCCTGACCCCAGGCCGCCGGAAACTTCCCCACACGCAGCGCCCGCACGCCCGAAACTATCCACAGCCCCGGCAAACCACCCCGAACCAGGCCGGACTTTACGCCGCAACCAGCCCACAGACCGCCCAGCGCCCGGCCGACACCCAGGAACGAGCCCAGACCAAGCAGAAAACCGCAACAAGCCCCCTGACCCCCCGGATCTACCACGTAGCCCGGATCTACCACGCTAATCAGCGAGCACAACCCGCCAAAACGGGACAAAAGGCTCGAGGCGGTGCCTGCTGTGCCATCGGCTACCCCGTGTCCGGGGAACGCGGGGACTCCGAAGCTAGCCGCGGGCCAGGCGGCGCAGGGCCAGCTCGGCGTACAGCGCGATGCCGTCGGCCAGCGCCGCGTCGTCGAAGATGGCGTGCGCGGAGTGGTTGGTCGGCGCGGTCAGCGGGTCGGTCCCGGGCGGGCAGGCGCCCAGGAAGACGAACGCTCCCGGCACCTGCTCCAGGACATAGGAGAAGTCCTCGGCCCCGGTGATCGGGAACTCAGCCCGCTCGGCGTGCTCCGGCCCGAACGTGTCGGCGATCACCGCCGCCGCGAACCCCGCCTCGGCCGCGTCGTTCATGGTCACCGGGTACTCGGGGGCGTAGACGGCCTCGGCGGTCAGGCCGTGGGCCCGGGCGATGTCCCCGATCAGCTGCGGCACTAGCTCGGCCAGGACGCTGCGGGAGGCCTCGCTGAAGGATCGCGCGGTAGCCAGGAAGGTGGCCTCGTCCGGGATCACGTTGTCGGTGGTCCCGGCGTGGAAGCTGCCGACGGTGATGACCACCGGATCGAACACGTCGAATCTCCTGGTGACCAGCGTCTGCAGCGCAGTCACCATCTCGCAGGCGGCCGGGATGGGGTCCGCGGCCCGGTGCGGCAACGAGGCGTGCCCGCCGCGCCCGCGCACCGTCACGGTGATCTGGTCGGCCGCGGCCAGCATCGCGCCGGGGCGGGTGGAGAACGTGCCGCACGGCAGCCGCTCCGCCGTCACGTGCAGGGCGTAGGCGGCGGCCGGGCGCTCGCCCGCCACGTCCAGCACGCCCTCGTTGATCATGTGCCGTGCGCCGGCGTAGCCTTCCTCGCCCGGCTGGAACATGAAGATCACCGTGCCGGGCAGCTCAGCCTGCCGGGCCGACAGCAGCCGCGCGGCGCCGGCCAGCATGGCGGTGTGCAGGTCGTGACCGCAGGCGTGCATCGCGCCGGGGATCTGCGACGCGTACGCCAGGCCGGTCTCCTCGGTGACGGGCAGCGCGTCCATGTCGCCGCGCAGCAGCACGACCGGCCCGCGGCCGCCCGCCGCGCCGCCGCGCAGCACGGCGGTCACCGAGCTCAGCCCCCGGCCGGTCCGCAGCTCCAGCGGCAGCCCGTCCAGCGCGGCGAGCACCTTCCGCTGCGTCTCGGGCAGATCCAGGCCGATCTCAGGTTCGCGGTGGATCGCATGGCGCAACTCGGCGATGTCGCCCGCGATAGCCGCCGCCTCGTCACGTACCCGCACTTGGACCTCCTCGCGACCAGACCCACTGTAATCCAGGCATGGTGCGATAATTCCCGCTGCCGTGCGCTCGCTGACGGATCGGCCGCGAGGGACTCACCGGCTGCGGGACTGGATGAACTCCCATGCGTCGGCGGCCATGGCCCGCAGGTCCCGCTCCGCCCGCCAGCCGAGCTCGGCGCAGCTCCGCTCGGCGGAGGCGACCAGCACGGCCGGGTCTCCGGGCCGGCGTTCGGCCAGGTCGACTGCGATGTCTGTGCCGGTGACCTCGGCGCACACGTCGATCACCTGACGGACCGAGTAACCGGTCCCGTTGCCCAGGTTGTACACGCGGTACTGACCCGGCCGGCACGCCTGCAGCGCCCGCAGGTGGGCGTCGGCCAGGTCGGTGACGTGGACGTAGTCGCGGATACAGGTCCCGTCCGGAGTGGGATAGTCGTGGCCGAAGACCCGCACCGGGCGGCCCGCGGCCACGCTGGCCAGCACGTTGGGGATCAGGTGGGTCTCCGGGTTGTGCCGCTCGCCCAGCCAGCCGCTCTCGCCCTGGTGCGCGCCGGCCACGTTGAAGTAGCGCAGGCTGGCCGCGCCGAACCCGTAGAGCCGGGCGAACTCGGCCAGCGAGGTGTCGACGGCGAGCTTGGACGCGCCGTAGGGGCTGGTCGGGCGCGTTGGGTCGGTCTCGGTGATGGGCGTGCGCTCCGGCTCGCCGTAGACCGCGGCGGTGGAGGAGAACACGATGGTGCGCACGCCGATCTCGCGCATCGCCTCGAGCAGCGCGATCGTGCTGCCCAGGTTGCCCGACCAGTACTTGGCTGGCTCTGCCACCGACTCGCCGACCAGCGACTTCGCCGCGAAGTGCAGCACTGCCTCGATCCCGTCGGCCAGCACCTCGGCGGCGGCCTCACGCAGCGTGCCCTTGACGAACGTGGCTCCGGGCGGCACCGCGTCGGCGTAGCCGGTGGACAGGTCGTCGAGCACGGTGACCTCGTGGCCGGCCGCCAGTAGCTGTGCGGCTACGACGCTGCCGATGTACCCGGCGCCGCCGGTGACGAGCACTCTCATAGGCCCTCCCTCTGGCGGGGGCGGCCCCGCCTGTCCCCCCGCTGTCTCCCGTCCGTCGGCCCGCCGGCCGCTCGCCTGCCACACATCGCGTGCTCGCGGGATTCATACGCTATCCGGTCTACACTGGCCCCACACATCTCCTGCCAGGCAGAAAAAATGAGCAGAGTAATCCTCGACATCATCATCGTCCTGGTCATCGTGTGCATCGGGGGGTTCTTCTCGGCGTCCGAGATGGCTCTCGTGTCGCTGCGGGAAGGCCAGGTCAGGGCCCTGGCCAGGCGAGGCAAGCGCGGCCAGCGGACCGCGCGGCTGGCCAGCGACCCGAACCGGTTCTTCTCCGCGGTGCAGATCGGCGTGACCTTGGCCACGCTGGTTTCCGGCGCGTTCGGAGCCGAGACGCTGGCCGGCTTCCTCAAGGCGTGGCTGATCAGGCAGAACGTGGACTCCGGCTGGGCCGCGACGCTGTCGTTTCTCATCGTGACCGCGTGCATCACCTTCGTCAGCCTGGTGCTCGGCGAGCTGGCCCCCAAGCGGATCGGGCTGCAGCGGGCGCCGGGGCTGGCCCTGCTCGCCGCGCCGATGCTGGACCGGATCGCGACGCTGGCCCGCCCGGTCGTCTGGCTGCTGACCAGGTCGACCAACCTGGTCGTGGGCATCCTGGGCGGTGATCCGCGCGTCGGCCGCCAAGCCATGACCGAGGAGGAGCTGCGCGACCTGGTCACCGGCGCGCAGGCGCTGCCCGTTGACGAGCGCCGCATCGTGAGCGAGGTGTTCGACGCCGGGAAACGGCAGATCCGCGAGGTGCTGGTGCCGCGTACCGAGGTCATCTTCCTGGACGCCGAAACCCCGGTGTCCGCCGCCGCCGCGATCGCCGCCGACGTCCCGTACTCGCGGCTGCCGGTGTTCACCGACAGCTACGACAACGTGATCGGCTTCGTTCACGTCCGGGACCTGCTCGGGCCCGGTGTCGCCAACCGGTCCGTGCCGGTCGGCCAGATCGCCCGGCCGGTGAAGTTCCTGCCGATCAGCAAGACCGTGCTGTCCTCCCTGTCCGAGATGCGGCGCGAGCGGTCGCACCTGGCCATCGTGGTCGATGACTACGGCGGTACGGCCGGGATCGTCACCCTGGAGGACCTGGTCGAGGAACTGATCGGCGACATCAGGGATGAGTACGACACCGAGCAAGGCCAGGCGACCCGGCTGCGCGGCGGCGAGTTCGAGGTGGACGGCCTGCTCAACCTGGACGAGTTCGCCGAGCAGACCGGCCTCAGGCTGCCCGAGGGACCGTACGAGACGGCCGCGGGCTACGTACTCGCCGCGCTCGGCGACCTGCCGTCCCCCGGGGACAGCGTGCAGGTGGACGGATATTCGATCACCGTGACCGAGCTGGACGGCCGCCGTATCGCCCGGCTGCGCGTCGCGCCCGCCGCCAACGCCGCCAACGCCCCGAACGCCGCCAACGCCCCGAACGCCGCCAACCCCCCGAACGGCGCGAATACCCCGAACGGCGCGAATACCCCGAATACCCCGAATGCCGCGGACGCCGCAGCCCCCGCGGCCCCCGCGGCTCGGCTAGACTCCGAGAAGTCCCAGGTGGAAGGCGGTTAGCGTGCCCGGCGGCTTCGATACGGTGCTGGTGGTGGACTTCGGCGCTCAGTACGCCCAGCTGATCGCCCGGCGGGTGCGCGAGTGCCACGTCTACTCCGAGATCGTCCCGGCCACGATGCCGGCTGAGCAGATGCTGGCCCGGCAGCCGAAGGCCATCATCTTGTCCGGCGGCCCGGCCTCGGTGTACGCGCCGGGCGCCCCGCCCGCGCCGCCCGGCCTGCTCGACGCCGGGGTCCCCGTGCTCGGCATCTGCTACGGCTTCCAGCTCATGGTGGCCGGGCTGGGCGGCACGGTGGAGCGGACCGGCGCGGCTGAGTACGGCGCCACCGAGCTGGAGACCGGGCCGAGCCACCTGCTGGCCGGCTCGCCCCGCAAGCAGCAGGTGTGGATGTCGCATGGCGACACCGCCACGGCGGCCCCGCCGGGCTTCCGGGTGACCGCGCGGACCGCCGCGACGCCGGTGGCGGGGATCGAGAACCCCGAGCGAGGCCTGTTCGGCGTCCAGTTCCATCCCGAGGTGGTGCACACCGAGTACGGCACCCGCGTCCTGGCCCGCTTCCTGGAACTGGCCGGTTGCCGCCCGTCCTGGACCATGCTGAACATCGTCGAGGACCAGGTCGCCGCGATCCGCGAGCAGATCGGCGGCGGCCGGGCCATCTGCGGGCTGTCCGGCGGGGTGGACTCCGCGGTCGCCGCCGCGCTGGTGCAGCGTGCCATCGGTGACCGCCTGACCTGCGTATTCGTTGATCACGGCCTGCTGCGCAAGGGCGAGGCGGAACAGGTGGAGCAGGACTTCGTGGCCGCCACCGGCGTCCGGCTGCAGGTCGCGACCGAGGCGGAGGCGTTCGTGTCCGCGCTGGCCGGGGTGTCCGACCCGGAGCGCAAGCGGAAGATCATCGGCCGCGAGTTCATCCGCGCGTTCGAGCGCGCGGCGCGGGAGGCCAAGAGCGAGGCCGGCGAGTGCGAGTTCCTGGTCCAGGGCACGCTGTACCCGGACGTGGTCGAATCGGGTGGCGGCACCGGCACGGCCAACATCAAGTCCCACCACAACGTCGGCGGGCTGCCCGACGACCTGAAGTTCCGCCTGGTCGAGCCGCTGCGCTGGCTGTTCAAGGACGAGGTCCGGCGGGTGGGGGAGGAGCTCGGCCTGCCGCAGGCCATCGTCCGCCGCCAGCCGTTCCCCGGCCCCGGGCTGGCCATCAGGATCGTCGGCGAGGTCACCGCCGAGCGCCTGAGCATCCTGCGCGAGGCCGACGCCATCGTGCGCGAGGAGATGTCCGCCGCCGGCCTCGACGCCCTGGTCTGGCAGTGCCCGGTGGTGCTGCTGGCCGACGTGCGTTCGGTGGGCGTGCAAGGTGACGGCCGCAGTTACGGCCATCCGCTGGTGCTCCGCCCGGTGACCAGCGAGGACGCCATGACCGCGGACTGGGCCCGGCTGCCCGCCGACGTGCTGGCCCGGATCTCCACCCGGGTCACCAACGAGGTCCCCGAGATCAACCGGGTGGTTCTGGACGTGACCAGCAAGCCCCCCGCCACCATCGAGTGGGAATAAAGACCTTTTCTCCCGAACGGACCGTGGTGCCCGGCCCGCCGCACCCGTAAGTCACCCCCGGTCGGCCGCCGCTGCTCCTGACCATGCTTCCCGGGCTGGAACGAGCAGACGCCAATGCACCATAAATGCCGTAATAGCCGGATATAAAATAAACTTGCGCATGGCTGGTGAAGTATTTCCAGCCGGGTATTTTATTTATGTCGGCTGCTTTCCCATAAGATGCTCACCGCGAATTCTTCCGCCGGGCCGCCGGGTTAGGTAGAGATGAATGCGCACGCTCGCTAGGGTTGCGACCAGTTCGCTCGTCGCGCTTTTCGTCGCGCTCGCGTTGGTGGTGTCCGGGATGGCCGTCGGCGGTATCCTGGCCACCCGCTCGGCCACGAGCCTGGGCAATACGATCTCAGGCGACCAGCTGACCACCGCGATCGTGACCAACCAGGTGGCCCGGGACATGGACGCCGCGTACGCCACCGGGGAACAGGCCGCCCTGACCACCCAGCCCGCGGTGCGGTCCCGGCTGCTCGGTTCGCTCAACACCAGCCTGCTGCCCGCGGTCGGCGCGGAGCTGTCCGCGCTGGAACAGCTGCACGCCGGCGACCCGCCGGCCGAACGCGCCGACGTGGCCCTGTTCGTCCGGCAGTGGACCGCCGTCCGTGACCTGATCAGCCGGTACGACCTCACCGCTGCGCCCGCCGGGGCGTTCGCCGCCCAGCTGACCGCCGCCTACCAGCCGGTCAGCGCGCACCTGGACCGGCTGATCCTGAAGGAGCTGGCCGATGCGAACACCGACCACGCGCGGGCCTCGGCCGCTGCGGCCGTGGACATCGGCATCTTCATCGGTTTCACGGTGCTCGACCTGGTGGTCGGCCTGCTGTTGCTGCGGCACGGGTTGCGGCGCATCCGCCGGAGCCTCGCGCCCAGCCAGGACCAGGCGGAGTTCGCGGATACGCTGCAGCTCGCGGACGGCGAGGACGAGACGTACCGGCTGCTGCAGCGCCACCTGGAGCGCTCGCTTCCGGCCACCGCGGCCGTGGTGCTCAACCGGAACAACAGCGCGGACCGGCTGGAGGCGGTCACGCCCCTGCCGCCCGGCTCGCCGCTGGCCGGGACCCTGCGAGGCGCGGAGCCACGCTCCTGCCTGGCGGTGCGGTCGGGCCGCGCACACCACGAGAACGGCGGCCGGGCCGCCCTGCTGTGCTGCCCAGTCTGCGCTCCCCTTCCCGGCGCATCCTTGTGCGTCCCGCTTACCGTCGGCGGTGAGGTGATGGGCTCGGTCCTGCTCAGCCGGGCGGCTCCCTATTCCGAATCGGAGGAGCAGCGGATCCACGACTCGGTCGGCCAGGCGGCCCCGGTGCTGGCCAACCTGCGCAACCTGGCCGTCGCGGAGATCCGCGCCGCGACCGACAGCCTCACCGGGCTGCCCAACAACCGCGCCATCATCGACGTCACGAAGCGGACGTTCGCCCGGGCCGTGGCGTCCGGTACCCCGCTCGCGCTGCTCCTGCTCGACCTGGACCACTTCAGGCAGGTCAACGACCAGCACGGGCACGAGGTGGGCGACCAGGTCCTGGCGGCCGTCGGCGCGACGCTGCGCGACGTGCTGCGGACCGGGGACTTCGCCGGCCGCAACGGCGGGGAGGAGTTCGCGGTCCTGCTGCCCGGCACTGAGATCGCCGTTGCGCTGGAGATCGCCGAGCGGGTCCGCGCGGCGATCGCGGAGATTTCCCTCCCGGGCGCCGACGTGTCGGTCACGGCCTCCATCGGGGTGGCCGGCTTCCCGGACCACGGGAGTAGCCCGGACCGGCTCGAGCGCCTGGCCAACGCGGCCCTGTATGTGGCCAAGCGGAAGGGCTGCAACCGCGTCGAGCTGGCCGAGCCGGCCGCCGCGGACGCCGTCCCCGATCAACCCTGGCCGTCGACCAACGGTTCGGTGGCCGTGCCGAGCGACGCCCGCGCGTTACTGGTTCCCGACGTGACCAGCAACCGCCCGCCACGATCGAATGGGAGTAAAATCCTTTTTACCGAACGACCGGGGTTCCCGCCTCCTGACGGGTTCTCTATCTCTTTTTATCTCGCTGATTTCGCAGTTTATGCAGCATAAACGAGGAATTAGCGGGATAGCGGAAAGTCAGTTATCTCAGCCGCTTGCCATTATGATGAGCAGCGTAAATGCATTTATGGCTGGCTTGCCCGGTTAGGTAGTGGCGAATGCGGCGTTTGCTCGTAGCGTTCTTTCGCACGCTCGTGACGGTCGCGGTGGTCGTCGTCGGCATACTGGGCATCCGGTCGGCCACGCACCAGGGACAGGTGATCGCGGGCGGCGAGCTCGACACCGCGGTGGCGACGAACCAGCTGACCCAGGAGATGGACGCGGCGTACGGCGCCGGCCAGGACGCCCTGCGGGCCGCCGATCCCGCGACGAGATCCCGGCTCTTCGGCACGCTCTACACCAGCCTGCTCCCTGCGGTCGACGCGCAGCTCCTCTCGCTGCAGCAGCTGCACGCAGGCGACTCGCCGGCCGAACGCGCCGACCTCGAGCTGTTCACCCGGCAGTGGGGCGCCGTCCGCGATCTGCTCACCGCGCCGGGCCTGACCGCCCAGCCGCCCGCGGCGCGCGCGGCGCTCGCGGGCCAGCTGACGGCCGCCTACCAGCCGGTCAGCGCCCATCTCGGCCGCCTGATCCGGACGCAGCTCAACGACGCAACCGCCGATCACGCGGCCGCGTCCGTGACCGCGAACCGGACCATTGGTCTCATCCTCGGCACCGCGGCCGTCGGCATCGGGCTGGGCTGGCTCTACCTGTGGTACGAGATCCGGGGCAGCCGCCGGAGGCTGCAGTCCGGCCGGGACCAGGCGGACTTCGCCGATACCCTTCAGCTCGCGAACGGCGAGGACGAGGCGCAACAGCTCCTGCAGCGCCACCTCGAGCGCACGCTGCCGGCCACCGCAGCCGTGGTGCTCAACCGGAACAACAGCGCGGACCGGCTGGAGGCGGTCACGCCCCTGCCGGAGGGCTCGCCGCTGGCGGGGACCTTGCGCGGCGCGGAGCCGCGCTCGTGCCTGGCGGTGCGGTCCGGCCGGATGCACAGCGAGAACGGAGGACGGCCGCCCCTGCTCTCCTGCCCGGTGTGCGCCCCGGTGCCCGGAGCCTCGTCGTGCGTTCCGCTCACGGTCGGCGGCGAGGTGATCGGCTCGGTCCTGCTCAGCCGCCCAGTCCCCTATTCGGCGGCCGAGGAGCAGCGGATCCGTGAGTCGGTCAGCCAGGCCGCGCCGGTCCTGGCCAACCTCCACAACCTGGCCGTCGCCGAGGTCCGCGCCGCCACCGACGGCCTGACCGGGCTGCCCAACAAGCGGGCCGTCACCGACGCGCTGAAGCGGACGTTCGCGCAGGCCACGACCACGAAGTCGCCACTCGGGCTGCTCCTGCTCGACCTCGACCTGTTCAAGCGGGTCAACGACCAGTACGGGCATGCCGCCGGGGACCAGGTCCTGGCGGGCGTCGGCGCCGCGCTGCGCAGCGTGCTGCGGAACCAGGACTTCGCCGGCCGTAACGGCGGGGAGGAGTTCGCGATCCTGCTGCCCGACACCGATATCGCTACGGCCCTCGAGATCGCCGAGCGTGTCCGGGCGGCGATCGCCGAGATCACCCCGCCGGGTACGGACGTGCCGGTCACGGTCTCGATCGGCGTGGCCGGCTTCCCCGGCCACGCGAGGACCCTGGACCGGCTCGAGCGCCTCGCCGACGCGGCCCTGTACGTGGCCAAGCGGCAGGGCCGCAACCGCGTCGAGCTGGCCACCGCCGACGCCGCCGCCGATGTCCCGGCCGCTGCCGATGTCCCGGCCGCTCATCCCGGGGCGCCGGCGGGCGGTTCCGGTCCGGTGCCGGTACCGGTGCCCAGGGACGCCCGCGCGTTACCCGCCCCTTACCCCCGTGCTTCGCATGGCCCACAGGTCAGGGCAGGCCGGCTGCCCGAGCGTGGTCCGCAGGTAGCTGGCCCCGGCCGGCCCTCCGTGCCGTACGGCGCGCCGAGTATCCGCCTGCCACCATCGAGCGTGAGCCAATCTCTTACCCACGACCACTGTTCCTTTTATCCTGCTGATTTCGCAGTTTATGCAGCATAAACGAGGAATTAGCGGGATAGCGGAAAGTCAGTTATATCAGCCGCTGCCATTATGATGAGCAGCGTAAATGCATTTATGACTGGCATGCCGGGCTAGGTAGAGGTGAGTGCGACGTTTGCCAGGGCTGCGACCGTCGTGCTGATAGCGCTCTTTGGCACGCTCCTGGTGGTCGCGGTGGCCGTTATCGGCATACTGGGCATCCGGTCGGCCACGTACCAGGGACAGGTGATCGCGGGCGGCGAGCTCGACACCGCCGTGGCGACCAACCAGCTAGCCCGGGAGATAGACGCGGCGTACGGCACCGGCGAGGGCGCCCTGCGTACCGCCGATCCCGCGACGCGGACCCGGCTCCTCGGCACGCTCGACACCAGCCTGCTCCCCGGGATCGACGCGCAGCTCTCATCGCTGCAACAGCTGCACGCCGGCGATGGCACTCCGCCGGCCGAACGCGCCGACCTTGAGCTGCTCATCCGGCAGTGGGCCGCTGTCCGCGATCTGCTCAGCGCGCCGGGCCTGACCGCCCAGCCGCCCGCGGCCCTCGCGGCGCTCGCGAACCAGCTGACGGCCGCCTACCAGCCGGTCAGCGCCCACCTCGACCGCCTGATCCGGACGCAGCTCAACGACGCAACCGCCGATCACGCGGCCGCATCCGTGACCGCGGGCCGGACCATCGGCCTCATCCTCGGCACGGCGGCCGTCGGCATCGCGATCGCCTGGTTCTTCTTGTGGAATGAGATCCGGCGCCTTCGCCGGAGCCTGGAGCCCGGCCGGGACCAGGCGGAGTTCGCCGATACCCTTCAGCTCGCGAACGGCGAGGACGAGGCGCAACAGCTCCTGCAGCGCCACCTCGAGCGCACGCTGCCGGCCACCGCGGCCGTGGTGCTCAACCGGAACAACAGCGCGGACCGGCTGGAGGCGGTCACGCCCCTGCCGCAGGGCTCGCCGCTCGCCGGGACGCTGCGCGGCGCGGAGCCGCGCTCGTGCCTGGCGGTGCGGTCCGGCCGGATGCACAGCCAGAACGGCGGGCGGCCGCCCCTGCTCTCCTGCCCGGTGTGCGCCCCGCTGCCCGGCGCCTCGTCGTGCGTTCCGCTCATGGTCGGCGGCGAGGTGATCGGTTCGGTCCTGCTCAGCCGCCCAGCCCCTTATTCGCAGGTCGAGGAGCAGCGGATCCGTGAGTCGGTCAGCCAGGCCGCGCCGGTCCTGGCCAACCTGCGCAACCTGGCCGTCGCCGAGATGCGTGCCGCCACCGACGGCCTGACCGGGCTGCCCAACCAGCGGGCCGTCGCCGACGCGCTGAACCGGATGTTCGCCCAGGCCGCGGCGACCCAGGCGCCGCTCGCGCTGCTCATGCTCGACCTCGACCACTTCAAGCAGGTCAACGACCAGCACGGGCACCCGGTGGGCGATCAGGTCCTGGCCGGTGTCGGCGCGGCGCTGCGCGGCGCGCTGCGGAACCAGGACTTCGCCGGCCGCAAGGGCGGGGAGGAGTTCGCGATCCTGCTGCCCGACACCGAGATCGCCGTCGCGCTGGAGATCGCCGAGCGGATCCGCGCGGCGATCGCAGAGATCTCCCTCCCGGGCACCGACGCGCCGGTCACGGTCTCGATCGGCGTGGCCGGCTTCCCCGGCCACGCGAACACCCTGGACCGGCTCGAGCGCCTCGCCGACGCGGCCCTGTACGTGGCCAAGCGGCAGGGCCGCAACCGCGTCGAGCTGGCCGAGCCGGCCTCCGCCGACGCCATCCCCGATCAACCCGGACGGCCCGCCGACGGTTCCGGCCCGGTGCCGGTACCGGTGCCCAGAGACGCCCGCGCCTTACTTGCCCCGTTAGCCCAGGCTCAGCCCTGGCCGCGGTACCGTTCGGCCGCCGATGAGGTCCCGAGCGGCCCGGGCGGCGTCCCACACGTCCGTGAAGCGCGTGGTGAGGGGGGACAGGCCGAGCCGGAACCGGTCCGGGGTCCGGTAGTCGGTGATGACGCCGGCCTCGGCCAGCCGCGCCACGATCCGCTCGGCTTGCGGGTGGCGGAAGGTGACGTGGCCGCCGCGGCGGCCGGGCTCTCGCGGCGTGGCGATCGCGGCGCCCAGCGGGACCAGCCACGCGTCGGCCAGCTCGATGAGGTACGCGGTCAGCCGTATGCTCTTGGCCCGCATCGGCCCGATGCCCGCCTCCAGCAGCAGCCGGGCGCCCTCCTCCACCGCCGCCGTTCCGGGTATCGAGGGCGTGCCGGTCATGAACTTGGCCATGCCCGGCGCCGGATCGTACCTGGCTCTCATGGCGAACATGTCACGCTGGGAGAACCAGCCCCAGATCGGCTGCTGCAGCACGTCGGCCAGCCGGGCCGAGACGTACGCGAACGCCGGGGCACCCGGCCCCGCGTTGAGGTACTTGTAGGTGCAGCCGACCGCCAGGTCCACGTCGCAGCCGTCCAGGTCGACCGGCACCGCGCCGACCGAGTGGCTCAGGTCCCAGAGCATGAGCGCCCCGGCCTCCTGGGCGAGCGTGGTGATGGCCGCCATGTCGGCCAGCGCGCCGCTGCGGTAGGCCACGTGGGACAGGCTGATCAGCGCCGTGCCGGCGTCGACCGCGGCCCGGACCAGCTCCGGGCGCACGCCCTCGTCGATGTCGGAGGCCAGCATGCGCAGCTCCGCGCCGCGCTGGGCCGCGAGGCCGGCCAGCACGTACCGGTCGCTGGGGAAATTATCATGATCGGTGACGATCACGTGCCGCCCGGGCCGTGCGTCCAGCGCCGCGCTGGCCAGCTTGTACAGATTCACGGTGGTGTTGTCGGTGACGATCACCTGCCCCGGCGCGGCGCCGATCAGCTCGCCCACCAGGTCCCCGGCCCGCGCGGGCAGGCCGGCCCAGTGCTCCCAGGACCGGGCCAGGGCGCCGCCCCATTCCTCCCGCAGCACGTCCTGTACCCGCCGGAGGGTGGCCAGCGGCAGCGGGCCGAGTGAGTTGCCGTTCAGGTAGACCAGCGCCGGGTCCGCCAGCAGGAACCGCTCGCGGTAGGAGGCCAGCGGGTCGCGGGCGTCAAGCTTCCCCGCGTACGCCCGGTCCAGCGGCCCCTCGGACATACCGCACACGATAACGCGCCGCGGCGGGCGGGTTTCACCTAGTTATGCCCGCTTTCGCGCGCGGCGGCCTGGCGTTCGGCGGGGCGCAGCAGCGCCTCGGCCAGGGTGAGGACGGTCTCCTCCAGCGAGCCGAGCCGGGCGGCGACCTGATCCTTCGCGGCGTCGACGACCTGGGACATCGTGTCGTGGATCTCCGCCGATCCCGGCCGCGAGCGCAGCTCGTCCAGCTTCAGGCCGAGCTCGGCGAAGTGGCCGTCCGCCGCCCCGAGCCGGCCCTCGACCGCGCCGAACTTCTCGCCCAGGCCGTCGATCTGCGCGGCCACGCCGTCCATCCGGCCGTCCAGCCCGTCCAGCCGGCCGCCGAGCGCGCCGACCTTGCCGTCCACCGTGCCCAGCCTGCTGTCCACCGCACCCAGCTTGCTGTCGACCGGGCCGAGCTTGCTCTGCAGCGATCCGAGTTTGCCGTCCACCGCGCTGAGCTCCTTGTCGACCAGGCTGACCCGGTCGTACTGGTCATCCAGCCGCTCGTCGAGGCGCTCCAGCTTGGTGTCCAGCGCCGCTACCCGCGCGTCGGCCGTCCCCACCTTGGCGTCAGTCGAGGTCAGCTTGGCGTCGAGCGAACCCAGCTTGTCGTCGGTGTCGGCCAGCCGCTCGTCCAGCCGCTCCATCCTTCCGTGTACCGCCTGGACCTGGCGGCCGATCACGTCGACCTGCCCGCCGAGGCCGGTCACGGTCTCGGCCAGGTCGCGGGCGACCGCGGCGATCGTCTCCGTGGCGTCGGCGACCTGGGCCGCGGTGGCCTCGGTGCTCTGGTCGACCTTGGCCGACAGGGCGCTGAAGCCCACCTCCGCGCGTCCCTTGAGCCCCGATATCTCCTTATCCAGCTGCGCCGTGCGCTGGGTCAGCTCGGCGACGGCCTTGTCCAGGCGGTTGAAGCGGCCCGCTGCCGTCTCCATGCTCTGCTGCAGCTTGGTCACGCCCTGCTGCAGCCTGCTCAGCCGCTCGTCCTGCGCCCGCAGGGCCTCTAGGGCCTGGCCGACGCTGTCGCCCACCTGCTGCAGCCGCGGCAGCGCCTGCTCGACGTGCTCTGCCACGGTTCCCACGTCCGCCCACAGCGAGGGCAGCTCGGCCAAGGGCATCACCTGGCTGCGGAGCAGCTCGATGTGCTCGGCCAGCGACTCCGCCCAGGCCGGCGGCTTGGCTGTGGCCTGTTCCAGCTGGCCGGCCAGCTGGTCGAGCCGGGCGCCCAGGCCCGTGATCTCCCGCTCGCGTACCTCCTTGGCCAGCCACTCCAGCCCTTCCAGCCGCTGGCGGATGTCCTCCAGCGCGCCCGCGTTCGAGCGCTGGTCCGCGACGTGGTCCTGGACGGTCCGCGCGAGCAGCTCGCGCATGCGGTCGGCGGCGCCAGTCTGGTTCCCGCGAACCAGGATGTGGTTGCCCGGCTGATCCATGATGCTCCTTACGAGGGGTCGCCCTGCCTCGATGCCGCCATCGACCGCTGCGGATGGCGCCAGCACCGGACAACTCTAGTAGCTACACGTAATCAATTGTGTGCACAGAGAGAAACTGGCTGCTCGCCGGCTCGGTCGTCCGAGTTGACGAGGCTGCTCACTCCCCCTAATGTTCAGGATTAGCACTCGCTGATGTAGAGTGCTAACGCGACGAGGCAGTCTGGCACCCGCGACGACAGGCGGCCGCGTCCGCCTCTCTAGCAACTCCACCAACAGCCTTTCCGAAGGGGGAGGTCAGATCGTGACGACCGCCACCACCAAGGTAGTAATCAAGCCGCTCGAAGACCGGATCGTGGTCCGCCCGCTCGAGGCGGAGCAGACCACCGCATCCGGACTGGTGATCCCGGACACCGCCAAGGAGAAGCCCCAGGAGGGCGAGGTCCTGGCCGTTGGTCCCGGTCGCTTCGACGACGCGGGAACCAAGCGCGTGCCGATCGACGTGAAGGTCGGCGACGTGGTCCTGTACAGCAAGTACGGCGGCACCGAGGTGAAGTACTCGGGCGAGGAGTACCTGGTGCTCTCCGCACGCGACGTGCTCGCCGTCATCGACAAGTAGCGCTCGCGGTCCGGCGGGGCAGGGCATCAGTCCTGCCCCGCCGTCTGCCCATGAACTCGTTCCAACCGTAGGTTGAGGAATTTCAATGCCCAAAATCCTGGAGTTCGACGAGGACGCACGCCGCGCGCTGGAGCGCGGCGTGAACAAGCTCGCCGACACCGTGAAGGTGACGCTGGGCCCGCGTGGCCGCAACGTCGTCATCGACAAGAAATGGGGCGCCCCCACCATCACCAACGACGGCGTGACCGTCGCCAAGGAGGTGGATCTGGAGGACCCGTACGAGAACCTCGGGGCCCAGCTGGCCAAGGAGGTCGCCACCAAGACCAACGACGTCGCCGGGGACGGCACCACGACGGCGACGGTCCTGGCCCAGGCGATGGTGCGGCACGGGCTGCGCTCGGTCGCCGCGGGCGCGAACCCGATGGACCTCAAGCGCGGCATCGACGCGGCCGCGGCCGAGGTCTCCGAGCGGCTGCTCAAGTCCGCCCGCGAGGTGGAGGAGCAGACCGAGATCGCGCACGTCGCGACGATCTCCGCGCAGGACGACAAGATCGGCGAGCTGATCGCCGAGGCGTTCAGCAAGGTCGGCAAGGACGGTGTCATTACCGTCGAGGAGTCGCCGACGATGGGCCTGGAGCTGGAGTTCACTGAGGGTCTCCAGTTCGACAAGGGCTACATCTCGCCCTACTTCATCACCGACCCCGAGCGCCTGGAAGCGGTCCTCGAGGACGCCTACGTCCTGATCCACCAGGCCAAGATCTCCTCCATGCAGGACTTCCTGCCGCTGCTGGAGAAGATCGCCCAGGTCAAGCGGCCGCTGCTGGTGGTGGCCGAAGACGTCGAGGGCGAGGCCCTGGCCACCCTGGTGGTCAACAAGATCCGCGGCCTGCTGAACGTGGTCGCCGTGAAGGCGCCTGGCTTCGGTGACCGCCGCAAGGCGATGCTGGAGGACATGGCCACCCTGACCGGCGGCACCGTGGTCGCCGAGGAGCTCGGCATCAAGCTGGACTCCATCGGCCTGGAGAGCCTGGGTCGCGCCCGGCGGATCGTCGTCACCAAGGACGACACCACCGTCGTGGACGGGGCAGGCGAGAAGAACGCGATCGAGGACCGGATCAGGCAGATCCGGACCGAGATCGAGAACACCGATTCGGACTGGGACCGGGAGAAGCTGCAGGAGCGGCTGGCCAAGCTGTCCGGCGGTGTCTGCGTGCTGCGGGCCGGCGCGGCGACCGAGGTGGAGCTGAAGGAGAAGAAGCACCGCCTGGAGGACGCCATCTCCGCTACCCGGGCCGCCATCGAGGAGGGCATCATCGCCGGCGGCGGCAGCGCCCTGGTGCACGTGGCCACCGAGCTCGGCGACCTGGGCCGCACCGGTGACGAGCGGACCGGCGTACGCGTCGTCGAGCTCTCGCTGTCCGAGCCGGCCCGCTGGATCGCGCTGAACGCGGGCGCGGAGGGCTCGGTCGTCGTGGCCAAGATCGCGGAAATGCCGGTCGGGCAGGGCTACAACGCGGCCACCGGCGAGTACGGCGACCTGATGGCCCAGGGCATCATCGACCCGGTCAAGGTGACCAGGTCCGCGGTGCAGAACGCCGCCTCGATCGCCGGCATGCTGCTGACGACCGAGACCCTGGTCGTCGACAAGCCGGAAGAGGAAGAGCCCGCGGCCGACGGCCACGGACACTCTCACTCGCACTAAGGCGCGGTCTTCCCGGATCTGGGAAACCCGGGTTCCAGCACCATAAGGGGTGCTGGAACCCGGGTTTCCGGCGTTTTCGGCCCTATGTCTCCCTTGTGCCGGATGGTGGATAACTGCCATATTTGAGCGGTCTTGATCCGTCAGCCTGAACCAGGGAGCAGGGGGACGCTTATGCGTCTGGGACGTAAGGCCGCCATCGCCGTCAGCGCCGGGACGCTGACGGCCGCCCTGGTCGGCCTGGCCGGCCTGAGCGGGCCCGCCGTCGCCGGCGTGGCCGCGAGTACCGCGGCGCCGCAGGCCGCCGTGACCGTCCAGCCGGCCGTGCTGCACACGCTGCGGTCCTCCAAGCAGCCGCCCACCACCGCGGAGTGCGAGGCGGCGTTCGACGTCGCGTGCTACGAGCCAGGTCAGATCCAGCAGGCCTACAACCTCAACGCGCTCTACGCCAGGGGTGTGACCGGAAAGGGGGCCACGATCGTCATCGTCGACTCCTTCGGCTCCCCGACGATCCAGCGCGACCTGGCCACGTTCGACCAGACGTTCGGGCTGCCCGCGCCGCCGTCATTCAAGGTCATCCAGCCGGCCGGTGCCATCCCGCCCTACGACCCGACCAACAGCGACATGACCGGCTGGGCCGGCGAGACGACCCTGGACGTGGAATACGCGCACACCATCGCGCCCGGAGCCAGCATCCTCCTGGTCGAGACGCCGGTCTCGGAGACCGAGGGAGTGACCGGGTTCCCGCAGATCGTCAAGGCCGAGGAATACGTCATCAATCACCATCTCGGCGACGTGATCAGCCAGAGCTTCAGCGCGACCGAGCAGACCTTCGCCTCCAAGGCCCAGGTCGACGCGCTGCGTGGCGCGTACACCGACGCTTACCGGAACGACGTCACCGTGCTCGCCGCCACCGGCGACTCCGGTGCCGCGGACGTCGGCCTGGACGGCTCGACCTACTACACGTTCCCCGTCACGGCCTGGCCGCCCAGCGACCCGCTGGTCACCGGTGTCGGCGGGACCCAACTGCACCTGGACGCGAACGGGAATCACACCTCGCCGGACACGGTCTGGAATGACACCTACAGCGTGGCGACCAACCAGTTCATCTTCGGCGATAACGGGCCTAACCCGCTGGCGACCGGCGGCGGCAAGTCGGTGCTCTTCTCCCGACCCTCCTACCAGGCCCTGGTCCGGAACGTGGTCGGCCGCAGCCGGGGTGTGCCCGACATCTCGATGAGCGGGGCCTGTAACGGCGCTGTCGACGTCTACCTGAGCTTCGCCGGCCTCCCGGCCGGCTGGTACCCGACCTGCGGGACCAGTGAGGCCACCCCGCTGTTCAGCGGCATCGTGGCCCTCGCGGACCAGGTGGCCGGTCACCCGCTCGGGCTGATCAACCCCGCCCTCTACCTGATGTCCGCGGGGCACCTGCCCGGACTGGTCGACGTCACCAGCGGCAACAACACCGTGACGTTCCCCCAGAACGGCCAGACGTACACGGTCCGGGGCTACAGCGCCGGCCCGGGCTATGACCTGGCTTCGGGGGTCGGCACGGTGAACGGCGCGGCCTTCGTCCCGGAGCTGGCCTTCCTCGCGGGCCGGTAACCCGGCCCGCCCCCGTACGGGCCGGTAACACGGCCCGGCCCCGTACGGGCCTCACTAGGATGGGAGCATCCCCGCTGCCACTCCCGGTGAAGGTGCCATGAGCGATCACGTATTTCCGGACCAGGCGGACAAGTTCGCGCCCGCCGGGCTGACCTTCGACGATGTGCTGCTGCTCCCGGCCCATTCCGAGGTGCTGCCCAGCGAAGCGGACACCGCGACCCGGATCACGCGCCGCCTGCGGCTGCGCATCCCGCTGGTGTCGGCGTCCATGGATACCGTCACCGAGGCCAGGATGGCGGTGGCCATGGCCCGTCAGGGTGGCGTCGGCGTGCTGCACCGCAACCTGTCCGTCGAGGAGCAGGCGCAGCAGGTGGACATGGTCAAGCGCTCCGAGGCGGGCATGATCACCAACCCGGTGACCTGCGGGCCGGACGCCACGATCGCCGATGTGGACCGGCTGTGCGGCCGGTACCGGATTTCCGGGGTGCCGGTGACCGGCGCCGATGGCGTCCTGCTCGGCATCGTCACCAACCGGGACATCCGCTTCGAAACCGACCACGGCCGCCGGGTGGCCGAGGTCATGACGCCGATGCCCCTGGTCACCGCGCCGGTCGGGGTGCCGTCCGCCGACGCGCTGCGGCTGCTGCGCGTGCACAAGGTGGAGAAGCTGCCGCTGGTCGACGAGGCTGGCCGGCTGCGCGGGCTGATCACGGTGAAGGACTTCACTAAGAGCGAGGAGTTTCCCGCCGCGACCAAGGACGCGGCCGGCCGGCTGGTGGTCGGCGCCGCGATCGGGGTCGGCGAGGACGCCAAGCTCCGCGCCCAGGCGCTGACCGAGGCGGGCGCGGACTTCCTCGTCGTGGACACCGCGCACGGCCACGCTCAGGCCGTCCTGGACATGATCGCGCAGATCAAGGCGAACTCCGATGCCGAGGTGATCGGCGGCAACGTGGCCACCCGGGCCGGAGCGCAGGCGCTGATCGACGCCGGGGCGGACGGCGTCAAGGTCGGCGTGGGGCCGGGGTCGATTTGCACCACCCGGGTGGTGGCCGGCGTGGGCGTGCCGCAGGTGACCGCGATCTACGAGGCGGCGCAGGCGGCGCGCCCGGCCGGGGTGCCGGTGATCGGCGACGGCGGGCTGCAGTATTCCGGTGACATCGCCAAGGCCATCGCCGCCGGGGCCGACACGGTCATGCTCGGCAGCTTGCTGGCCGGGTGCGAGGAGAGCCCGGGCGAGGTGGTGTTCATCAACGGCAAGCAGTACAAGCTGTACCGGGGGATGGGCTCGCTCGGCGCCATGCGCAACCGGGAGCGCGGCCGCTCGTACTCCAAGGACCGCTACTTCCAGGACGACGTGCTGCGCGAGGACAAGCTGGTCCCGGAGGGGATCGAGGGCCAGGTCCCGTACCGCGGCCCGCTGGCCGCGGTAGCCGGCCAGCTGGTCGGCGGGCTGCGCGCGGCCATGGGCTACTGCGGCGCGCGCACCATCGCGGACCTGCAGGAAGCGCGCTTCATCCAGATCACGGCGGCCGGGCTGACCGAAAGCCACCCGCACGACGTGCAGATGACCGTCGAGGCGCCCAACTACTACGGCCGCCCAGGCCGGGATGGAGCACAGCGCGGGTGACGGACGTGGAGATCGGCCGCGGCAAGTCGGGGCGCCGGGCGTACTCGCTCAGCGAGATCGGGATCGTGCCGGCCCGGCGGACCAGGGATCCCGAGGAGGTGTCGATCGCCTGGCAGATCGACGCGTACCGGTTTGAGCTGCCGCTGATGGCCTCCCCGATGGACAGTGTGGTGTCGCCGGCCACGGCTATCGCCATCGGCCGCCTCGGCGGGCTGGCCGTGCTGGATGTGGAAGGGCTGTGGACCCGGTACGAGGACCCCGAGCCGCTGCTGGCCGAGGTGACCGAGCTTGACGAGCAGGCGGCGACCCGGCGGCTGCAGGCCATGTATGCCGCGCCGATCTCCGAGGAGCTCATCGGGCGCCGGATCGAGGAGATCGCCCGGGCCGGCGTGACCACCGCGGCCAGCCTGTCGCCGCAGCGTACGGCCCGGTACTACAAGGCCGTGGTGGACGCGGGCGTGGATATCTTCGTGATCCGCGGCACCACGGTCTCGGCCGAGCACGTCTCGGGCCGGGCCGAGCCGCTCAATTTGAAGCAGTTCATCTACGAGCTCGACGTCCCGGTGGTGGTCGGCGGCTGCGCCACCTACGCCGCCGCGCTGCACCTGATGCGCACCGGTGCGGCCGGCGTCCTGGTCGGCTTCGGCGGCGGTTCAGGTCACACCACCGTGACGGTGCTCGGCGTGGCCGTGCCGATGGCCACCGCGATCGCCGACGTGGCCGCGGCCCGCCGGGACTACCTGGATGAGTCCGGCGGCCGCTACGTGCACGTGATTGCCGATGGCTCGATGACCAGCAGCGGTGACGTCGCCAAGGCGCTGGCCATCGGGGCCGATGCGGTGATGGTGGGCTCGCCGCTGGCCCGGGCCACCGAGGCGCCCGGCCGGGGGTACCACTGGGGGAGCGAGGCCAACCACACCGAGCTGCCCCGGGGAGCCCGGGTCCAGGTCGGCACCATCGGCACGCTGACGCAGATACTGCACGGGCCGTCGACCGTCCCCGACGGCTCGATGAACCTGATGGGCGCGCTGCGCCGCACGATGGCCACGGCCGGATACTCCGACCTGAAGGAGTTCCAGCGGGTTGAGGTGGTGGTCTCCGATTCCGGGCTGCCGTCCGGCCGCCGCTAGACTCCCTGGCATGTCCCGGCTCCGCGTCCTCTCCGGCATACAGCCGACCGCTGACTCCTTCCACCTCGGTAACTACCTCGGCGCGCTGCGGCAGTGGGTGGCGCTGCAGGACACCTACGACGCCTTCTACTGCGTGGTGGACCTGCACGCGATCACGGTGCCGCAAGATCCCGCCCTCCTGACCGGCCGGACCAGGGTCGCCGCCGCTCAGCTGCTCGGTGCCGGGCTGGACCCGGACCGGTGCACGCTGTTCGTGCAGAGCCACGTGCCTGAGCACAGCGAGCTGGCCTGGATCCTCGGCTGCATGACCGGGTTCGGCGAAGCCAGCCGGATGACCCAGTTCAAGGACAAGTCCTCGAAGGAAGGCCAGGATCAGGCCTCGGTCGGCCTGTTCACCTACCCGATCTTGCAGGCCGCGGACATCCTGCTCTACCAGGCCGACCAGGTGCCGGTCGGCGAGGACCAGCGGCAGCACCTGGAGCTGAGCCGGACCCTGGCCCAGCGGTTCAACCACCGGTACGGCCAGACCTTCGTGCCGCCGCAGCCCTACATCCTGGCCGAGGTAGCGAAGATCTACGACCTGCAGGACCCGGCGGCCAAGATGAGCAAGTCGTCCTCCTCCGCGCAGGGCATCGTCGACGTGCTGGACGAGCCGGAGGCGATCCGCAGGAAGATCGCCCGCGCGGTCACCGACCCGGGTTCGGAGGTGCGCGCCGACCCGGAGGCCAAGCCGGGCGTGACCAATCTGCTGCGGATCTACTCGGCGCTGTCCGGCGAGCCGGTGGCCACCCTGGAGGCCAAGTACGCCGGCGCCGGCTACGGCGCGTTCAAGAAGGATCTGGCCGAGGTGGTCGTGGGCGCCTTCGCCCCGATCAGGGAGCAGACCCAGCGGATCCTGGCCGACGAGGCCGGGCTGGACCGCGTGCTCGCCCGCGGCGCCGCCCGCGCCCGCGAGGTGGCCGGCCAGACCATGACCGCCGTCCGCGACCACCTGGGCCTGCTCCGTCCCGCCAGCTAGCGTCCCGCCGTCCTGCCCTGAATCCCGCACCGTCACATAGGTAACCGACGTGGCCCCGGCCGGGTAGGTAACCGACGCGGCCTCGGCCGGGCTAACGGCTCGAGCTGGCTGAGCGGAGCCGCTGGCGGCGGCTGTAGGCGAAACCCGCGATCGCCGCCGTCACCGCGGCGCCGCTGAACCCCGCTGCGGCCAGTACCGACAGGCCGGCCGCAGCCGGGCGCGGGCGGGCGACCGCCTGCTCCTGCGGCCCTGGCGGGGCGGCCGCCGTCGGCGGCGCCGAAGGCCGCTGCGGGCTGACCAGCGTGCCGATCGGGGCGACCTTGCCGCCTGCTGAGAAGCCCCAGTTGAGCAGGGCCTCCGCGGACTTGACCTCGGTCAGCGCGGGACAATGCAGGAGCGTGACGATGAGCGTGACGCCGTGCCTGGTGGCCATGCCCACGTAGGTCGCGCCCGCCGCGCTGGTCCAGCCGATCTTCCCCCCGACGGCCCCCGGATAGTTGGTCAGCAGCGAGTTCTGGTTGAACAAGGTGACCGCCTTGTGCCGGGCCACCACGAACCGCGCGCTGATGGTCTGGTCGTACTTCAGGAACGCCAGCTGCGTCAGCGCCTGCCGGGCGACCAGGGCCAGGTCGTAGGCGGAGGTGTGCTGATCCGGGGCGTCCAGGCCGTTCGGGTCCACCGCCACGGTGTCGTCGGCCTGCAGGTGCCGCGCCTCGGCGTTGATCAGCGCCATGCCTTTACGCAGCGACCCGGTCGCCTGGGTCAGGGCGATCGCAGCGTCGTTGGCTGAGATCGTCAGCAGCGCGGTGAACAGGTCGGAGATCTTGTAGGCCCGGCCGGTAACCAGCCCGGCTACGTTCGGCACGGTCGAGGTGGCCTGCTTGCTGGCCACCACCGTGGCATCGGGGTTGAGCAGCGGGATCAGGGTCACCGCGGTGAGCATCTTGAGCGTGCTGGCCGGCCGGTACCAGCCGTGCGGGTCCTTGGCCGCGAGGAGCTGGCCGGTGCCTGCGTCGGCGACGACGAACGCCGACGCCTGGATGCCCGGCAGCCGCGGTACCTGACGCGCCGCGTAGTCCACGACCACGCCGCGGGACGCCAGCTGCGGCCCCCCGATCGCCTGCGGGACCGCGCTCCCGGTGGCCGCCGCCGCGCCCGGTGCCGCCGCCGTGGCGGCGGCGAGAAGGGCGGCGAGGAGGGCACCGAGGAGGGCGGCACCGCGGACCACGGGAACCGCGGCACGCACGGCGGCCCAGATGGGCCGTTCCCGCCGCGGCTTGATCCGATCCAGCATGAGCCTCCAGCTCTCGTCCCTGTAGCTACCTGGCCGTCCCGAACAGCTACCTGGCCGTCCCGAACAGCTACCTGGCCGTCCCGAAGTAACCTGGTCGTTATGCAGCGAACGTCGGAATCCGGACTTCCCCTCGATCGCGTCGGCGTGGGAAGCAAGCTTACGGATTTCCGGCCCGCGAGGAGGCCCGGCCATCCCGGAGAGTATCCGTGTCGTGGCGGAAAGTACCTACGGGAGGACGTCGGCCGCTCCTCGGCGACGCGGCCGCGGGCCGGCTACCCCGCCAGGGAGCCCGACCGGGATCACGATCTGATCGGGTCCCACCCGTTCCGCTCCGCGATGCGGACGGACGCGGGCTACGCCTGGGTCTGCGACGCGCTGTATGCCGTGCGGGACGAGTACTAGCCCGGCGGACGCTGAATCCTGCTGTCATCCCGGGCCTGGAGGTCAGTTCATTGGGTATCGAGTGGAATCCTTCGCATGGCGCCACGCTCGGCGTCGAGTGGGAGGTGCAGCTCATCGACTCCGAGACCAGGATGCTGCGCCAGGAAGCCGACAAGCTGCTGGACGACCTGCCGGTCATCGGCGACACCGGAGAGCACCCGCACATACGCCATGAGCTGATGCAGTCGACGCTCGAGGTGGTAACCGGAATCTGCCACACCGTATCGGAAGCCAAGGAAGACCTGGCCAGGACGATCGCGGATCTCCAGCGCGCGGCCGTCGAGCACGGTATCCTGCTCGCATGCGCCGGGACCCACCCGGTGAGTGACTGGCGTGACGCGACGATGGCGCCAATCCAGCGCTATGCGGAGCTCGTCGAGCAGATGCAGTGGCTTGCCCGCCGGATTCAGACGTTCGGCGTGCATGTGCACGTGGGCGTCAGTGACGGGAACAAGGCGATTCCGATCGTCAATGCCCTCGCTGCCTACCTGCCGCATTTTCTCGCGATTACCGCATCGAGCCCATTTTGGTGCGGGTATGACACCGGGCTTGCCTCCAGCAGGTCGGTGACGTTCGGCGCGCTGCCGACGGCGGGTCCGCCGAGCAGGCTGACGGACTGGAAGCAGTTCGAGGACTACATGGACACGCTGGTACGCGCGGGCACCATCCGGAGTATTAAGGAGGTCTGGTGGGACATCCGGCCGCACCCGGACTTCGGCACGATCGAGATCCGGATGTTCGACGGGCTGCCGACGCTCCGCGAGGTCGGCATGGTGGCCGCGCTCTCGCAGTGCCTGGTCCAGCTGTTCGACCTGCAGCTGGACCGCGGCTACACGCTGCCGTCCCCGTCTGCCTGGGTGGTCAGGGACAACAAATGGCGCGCCACCAGATACGGGCTGGACGCGACCGTGATCACTGATGAGGCGGGCGCCACCGCGCCGCTGCGCGATGAGCTCTATGAGCTGCTGCTGGAGCTGGAGCCGGTGGCCTCGAGGCTCGGCTGCCTCGACGAGCTCTCGGTGGCCTTCGAGGTCCTGGAGCATGGTGCCTCATATGAACGGCAGCGGGCCGTCTACGCGCGCACTGGGGACCTGGTCAGCGTGGTGGACTCCTTGATCACGGAGTTCGCCGACGACACATTTGCCGTGCAAGGGGGTGCCGGCCATAGAAGGCAATGATCTGGGCGCGGACCTGGACGCGTTCCTGCGCAAGCACGAGAACGAGCTGATCGAGTTCCGCCGCGACCTGCACGCGCACCCCGAGCTGGCGGGCGCCGAGCACCGCACCACCCGCCGGGTCGCGCTGCGCCTGGCCGCCGCCGGCCTGAGGCCGGTGATCCTGCCCAAGGGCACCGGCCTGACCGTCGACATCGGCACGCTGGATGAGCAGGACGCGTACACCGACCGGCCCGTGGTCGCCCTCCGGGCGGACATCGACGCGCTGCCCATGGACGACGAGAAGGACGTCCCCTACCGTTCTACGGTGCCGGGCGTCTGCCACGCGTGCGGCCACGACGTGCATACCACCGTCCTGCTGGGCACCGGCCTGTACCTGGCCGCCCAGGCCGCCGCGGGGCTCCTGCCGGGGCGGGTCCGGCTCGTCTTCCAGCCCGCCGAGGAGGCCGCCAGCGGCGCGCTCGACGTGCTGTCGGTCGGCGGCGTCGCCTCGGTCGGCCGGATCTTCGCCCTGCACTGCGATCCGCGGCTGGACGCTGGCCAGCTCGGGGCGCGGTCCGGCCCGATCACGGCGGCCTGCGACCGGGTCGAGGTGCGCGTGACCGGCCCCGGCGGCCACACCGCCCGCCCGCACCTGACCGCGGACCTGGTGTATGCGCTCGGCAAGATCATCACCGAGGTGCCGGCCGCGCTGTCCCGCCGGGTCGACCCGCGGTCCAGCCTGAGCCTGGTCTGGGGCCGGGTCAGCGCCGGGACGGTGGCCAACGCGATCCCGGACAGCGGGGTCGCGGAGGGGACCATCCGCTGCCTGGACGATGAAGCCTGGCACCGCGCGCCCGACCTGCTCAAGGAGCTCATCAGCTCGGTGGCCGCCGCCTACGGGGTCGAGGCTGAGCTGAGCTACCAGCGGTACGTGCCGCCCACGGTCAACGACCAGGCCAGCGCGGCCATGATCGCCGCCGCGGCGCTCGGCGTGCTCGGCGCGGGCTCGGTAGTGCAGACCCCGCAGAGCCTCGGCGGCGAGGATTTCGCCTGGTACCTGGAATCCATCCCCGGCGCGCTGGCCCGGCTGGGTACCCGGGTGCCCGGCTCGACCGTCTCGCTCGACCTTCATCAGCCGACCTTCGACGTGGACGAGCATGCCATCGGCATCGGGGTCAAGGTCATGGCAGCCACGGCGATCAACGCCCTGTGGGACGACGGCGCGATCGTAGCCCAGCCCCTCCCCGGCGTCACCGGCGCCTAGCGGCACGAGGCCGGACCACCCACGAGGCCGGACCACCACGAGGCCGGACCACCACGAGGCCGGGTTAGTCTGGTCCGATGGGAAGGGTGCTGGCCGGGCGGGTGAAGCGGTCCGGCGTTACCAGCGGCCTGCAGACGTTCCGCTCGCCGACCGCGGTGATCATCTGGTGGGTCTGGCTGTTGTTCGCCGCGGCCAACCTGATCGACCTGGCCGTCCAGGGCCGCGACCACGAATCGCTGGTCGCGGCGGCGATCTTGGTCATGGCCACCGGCGTGGCCTACGTCACTGCGCAGCGTCCCCGGATCATCACCAGCCAGGCTGGGATCACGGTGGTGAACCCGCTTCGTGACCACCACGTCGGCTGGGCCAGCGTGACCCAGGTCGACCTGGCTGACCTGCTCCGCGTGCATTGCCAGCTGGGCCCGGACCACACCAAGGTCATTCACTCCTGGGCGGTGCACTATTCCCGGCGCCGCAAGCTCGCGGCGCAGGTCAAGACGCGGCGACAGGCGGCGCGGATGAGTTCCGGCCGTCCGTCGTTCGGCCTCGGCGGCTACGGCGGCGGCCGCATGGCCGGGTACGCCAGCGCCTCGGCGGCCGAGCCGGGCTCCACCGCTGAGGCCGACGCCGAGCGGATCGTCGGAGTGCTCATGCAGTACGTGACCGCAGCCCGGGCCGAAACGATCTGGGCCGCAGGCACGACCGAACCGGGCGCGGCTCCAGCCCCCACGACCGAACGCACCACGACCGAACGCACCGTGCCGGGCACACCACGACCGAACGCACCGTGGCCGGGCACACCGCGACCGAACGCACTGCCGCCGACCCGCGGCGCGCCGGCTGGCTCGAGCCGCTGAGCAGTACCTGGAGCCGCCAGGCCATCCTGGCGCTGGTCATCCCCGCGCTGATCCTGCTGGTCGCCATCCTCGTCTGAGGTCTCATGCCCGCGGCGGCTCGGCCGCATAAGGTCCGGCGCCGGCCTCACCGGAGCATCTGCTCCGGGTCCAGGTTGCTGGCGTAGGCCGCATACAGTGCCACCGGGGCAAGCGTCGGCGCGGTCCGCCGGTTTCCCGCCCCGCAACCGGCGTTTCGAAGGAGCTCACGTCACGCATGCCACCGGCGGGGCCGCCGCCCCCGCAGGCGTCGGCCAGGCGTGACGCCCACGTTAGGAGAATGACCGGACGTGACCTTGCCACCGCACTCCATCGCGATCCTGGGCGGCGGGCCAGGCGGTTACGAGGCCGCCCTCGTCGCGGCCCAGCTCGGCGCCGACGTCACCATCGTCGACTCCGACGGGATCGGCGGGGCCTGCGTGCTGACCGACTGCGTCCCCTCCAAGACGCTCATCGAGACGTCCAACGCGATGACCCTGCTCAACCGGTCCGCCGGGCTCGGCATCGCCACTGGCGGCCTGGCCACGGTCAACGCCGCCCGGCTGTACGAGCGGATCACCGACCTGGCCCGCGCCCAGTCCGCCGACATCGCCGCACGGCTCGCTGCTGCGGGCATCAAGGTGATCAAGGCCCAGGGCCGCCTGGCTGGCCCCGGTGTGGTCGAAGCCGCCGGTACCGAGATCAAGGCGGACGCGATCCTCGTTGCCACCGGTGCCCTGCCGCGGGTGCTGCCCGGCGCGCCGCCCGACGGCGAGCGCATCCTGACCTGGCGCCAGCTCTACGACCTGACCGAACTGCCCCGTGACCTGATCGTCATCGGCTCGGGCGTCACGGGGGCGGAGTTCGCCAGTGCCTACCAGGCCCTCGGCTCGCGGGTCACCCTGGTCTCGTCGCGGGACCGGGTGCTGCCGCACGAGGACGAGGACGCGGCCAGCCTCATCGAGGACGTCTTCCGCCGCCGCGGCATGACGGTACTGGGCCGCTCACGCGCGCGGTCGGTCGCCCGCGACCACGACCACGTCACCGTGACCCTGGACGACGGGCGCACCCTGACCGGCAGCCACTGCCTGCTGACCGTCGGCATGACCCCGCGGACCGAAGGCTGCGGAATCGACCAGGCCGGGGTCAGGCGCGACGCGGGCGGTTTCATTCAGGTCGACCGCGTGTCCCGCACCTCGGTACCCGGCGTGTACGCGGCCGGCGACTGCACCGGGGTCCTGATGCTGGCCTCGGTCGCGGCCATGCAGGGCCGGATCGCGATGTGGCACGCGCTCGGCCAGGCCCTCACCCCGCTCCGCCTGGACCAGGTGGCCGCCACGATCTTCACCCAGCCGGAGATCGCCACGGTCGGCGTGTCCCAGCGCGCGGTCACCGCGGGCGAGGTATCCGCCCGGGTGCTGAAGCTGCCGCTGGCCACCAACCCGCGGGCCAAGATGGCCGGGTACGCCGACGGCTTCGTGAAGCTGCTGTCCAGCCCCGGCAGCGGCCGGATCCTCGGCGGCGTGGTCGTCGCCCCGCGGGCCAGCGAGCTGATCCTCGCCGTGTCTACCGCGGTCGAGCAGCGCCTCACGGCCGAGCAGCTCGCGCGCACGTTCGCCGTTTACCCGTCCCTGTCCGGCAGCCTCACCGAGGCGGCCAGGGAGCTGATGGAGGTCACCCCCGGCCCCCGCTAAAACCCCTTTTTTCCCGAACGGCCCGTGGTGCCCGCCCCGGCCACGAGCCTTCCGGCCCGCCGGCCCAGCCGCCCCACCGCCCCACCGCCGCAGGCCGGCTATCGGTCGGCGGATCTAGTGGGACGGGCGGCCTGTGTCCGGATCGTTGGGCGGCTTGAGGCCGTGACGGCGCAGCCGGGAGACGCGGATGTCGTCGGCGTACATGGCCACGATGCCCACGCTGCAGATCAGGAACAGCGCCGGCACCATGATGTGGATGAACAGCGGGCCGGGGAAGGCGGCCAGCACGGCGGCGAACGGCAGCGTCACCAGCAGGTGACGCCAGGTCAGCCTGCCCCGCCAGCCCGCATCGGTCAGCTCGTGCCGTACCCATTCCCGGTTCCGGTCCGGCAGCCGGAACCCGATCGCGAACAGCACCTTCCGGCCGGCGCTCGGATCGCCGGGGAGCCTGGTCACGCGCAATCAGTCCCTCAGCCGAGCCATGTCCCGGCGAAGGCTGACCCGGCGAAGGCTGACCCGGCGTCACGGCCCGCCCGGACGGCCCGCACCGCGACCTCGCCGCGATCCGCAATCAGGACCTTGCGCAACTGCGGCCTCCCTGCTTCGGCTGCGAAAGGAGTCTAGTCGCCGCCGGCCGGGTCGGGGCCTGCCGGTCTGGTCGTTTTTTGTGCGCGTCCGAGGCGGGCCAGTGCCAACGTCCACCGGCAACCGGCTCTGCGGGCCGGATCCTCGCGGCCGCTGGGCCCGGCCTGGTCGTCAACCCGAACGTCACCGGCGCGCAGCTGCGCGGCGCTGCCGCTCCTATCCCGTGGCGCGGCTCCGCCCGCATCTGGGCGGATTAGGCCGGCCTGCCCGGGAGAAGGCACGCCGCCCACATCGAGACGATCTCCGCGAGGGTCCTCTCGTGGCGCCGCGGGAGCGCGAGCCAACCCGGTGCCTTACCTTCTCCGCCTCTCAACCGAAGTGTGACCTCGGGTACGTAGAGTGAGTGCCGCGCTGGCGGCGAGGCCGTCTGGGGCTGGGGATCCCGGTGTGCCGACGCATGGTGACGCGCGACTCCGGCGACATTTCGTTACGACGCTGTAACGAAAAGCGTGACGCAGCTATCAGTCCCGCCTGGCGCGCGTTGAGGTTGGTAAGGACGGCAAGGCGGGGCGGGACCGGAAGGAGCCTGGGTGCGCGTGATCATCTCGGGGTACCGAGCATGAGCGTGCTTGGCGTGCTGGCCTGGCTGGCGGCGGCGGTGAGCCTGTGGCTCGGCGCGCGCCGGCATTCCAGCGCCTCCGCCCGCGGCTTCCGGTGGCTGGCCGGCGCGGCCGGCTTGTACTGCGGCGGGCTCATCATCGCGCTGGTGCTCGGCGCGAATGACAGCCCCGAGTCGGGGCTGTCATTCGCCGACCTGCCGTCGCTGCTAGCCGTGGCGGTCGCCGCGGTCGGAATCTGGACGCTGGCCACCGCCGACGGCGAGGGCCAGGGCGGCGGCCCGGGCACCATAGCCGGGGGGAGCGACGCAGCCCGGGGGACCGACGCCGCGAGCCAGGAGGGCCCGGCTGCGCCGGTGCTGCCGGGGCTGGCGGACGGCTACATCATGGCGGTCGCCCTGCTGGTGATCGGCTGGGTCACCCTGTTCAGCACGGAGTTCCACCGGTCCGGCGAGCGCCCGGGCACCTTCCTGCTCGCGCTCATCCACCCGCTGGCTGACCTGGCCGTGCTGGGCGCGCTGCTGCCACTGGCCACCGTGGCCTGGCAGCGGGTGATGCTGCCCTACCTGGCCGTGTGCGCCATCCTGGCCAGCGACGCCCTGGCCGTGGGCCAGCGGGCACTGGGCGGGGCCCCCGGCGTGGTGGCCCAACTGCTGGCGCTGGCCGCCGCCCTACTGCTCGGCGCGGCTCCGTGGCAGATTCCCAGCCGGACGAACCGGACTAGCCGGACGGGCCGGACCGGCCGGACCGGCCGGGCGGCGGGCTCGGCGGCCACCACTGTCGTTGCCGCGCTGACCGCGGCCGTGGCCACCGTGGTGGTCATTGCCAGTGGCCTGGCCGCGGGCCCCGTATCCGGTGCCGCCCTGCTGGTGGCGGGCGGCGCTGGAGTACTGGTGCTGACCGTGCGGGTCTTCATGCTGGCCCGCCAGAACGGGACGATCCTGGGGTTCTGGCGGGAATCCAGCCGGAGCCTGCGGGAGCTGGCCAGCCGGACCAACGACGTGTTGCTGGTCTGCGATCTGGACGGCATCATCGGCTACGCCAGCCCGGCCGTCGGCGATTACGGTTACGCTCCCGACGAGTTGTCCGGGCGGCGCCTGCTGGACTACGTGCACCCCGAGGACCGGGATGCCGTGGTCGCCGCGTGCCGGCGCGCCCTCGGCGCGAGCCTCGCCCAGGACCCGGCCTGGCCGGCCAACGCGGCCACGACCGCGGCCGGGGCCGCGCGCGTAGCCGGGGCAGGGGGCACCGCCGGGGCAGAAGGCACCGCCGGGGCAGCGGGCACCGCCGGGCGGTTCCCGGCCCGAGTGCGCGCCGCTGACGGCACCTGGCGCCACGTCGAGTCGACCGTGCTGCGTTACCAGGCACCTGGCCAGCACCACCAGATCCTGGTCACCGCCCGCGACGTCAGCGACCAGATGGCGCTGCGCCAGCAGGTCGCGCACCTGACCTTCCACGACGGGCTCACCGGCCTGCCCAACCGCGCCTACTTCGAGGAGCGCGTCCGGGACCTGCTGCGCGACGGCACGTCCGCGGCCCGGCTCGGCGTCGTCTTCCTCGATCTGGACCGCTTCACCGCGGTCAACGATTCGGTCGGTCACAGCGCCGGCGACCTGGTGCTGGCGCAGGCGGCCCGGCGGCTGCGCGCCGCCGTCCCGTCGCACGACACGGTCGCACGCTGGGGCAGTGACGAGTTCGCCGCCCTGGTCGAGAACGCCGCCGGCGCGGCGGAGGTCGCCGAGATCGCCGGGCGGCTGGTCGGCGCGATCGCTGCCGAGCCGTTCCGGGTAGCGGGCCAGCAGGTCGCGCTCACCGCGAGCGCGGGCGTGGCCGTGACGGCCTGGGACGCAGAGACGCCGGACCGCCCTGATGATCCGGCCGGCCTGGTGCTGCGCAACGCGGACGTGGCCATGTCCCGGGCCAAGCAGGCCGGCGGCAACCGGGCCGAGACGTACGCCGCGCACATGCACGCGGACGTGGTCCGCCGGCTGGAGATCGTGACCGACCTGCAGCAGGCCATCAGCAACGGCGAGCTCACCCTGGCCTACCAGCCGATCGTGGAGCTGGCCACCTCGCGTGTCATCGGCGCGGAGGCGCTGGTCCGCTGGCGGCGCGGAGGCGAGGTCATCCCCCCGCGTGAGTTCCTCGGCGCCGCCGAAGAGTCGGGCCTGATCGTGCCGCTCGGCGAGTGGGTGCTCCGCGAAGCATGCGCGCAGGGCGCGGCCTGGCGGGAGGCTTCCTGGGACATCGGGGTCTCGGTTAACCTGTCCGCCCGTCAGATCACAGCGGCCGGCTTCCCCGCCCGGGTAGCGGGCATCCTGGCCGAGACCGGCCTGCCGCCCGCGGCGCTCACCGTGGAGGTTAACGAGCACGTGCTGGTGGCCGACGCCGGGCCGGTCGTCGGCCGGCTAGCGGATCTGCACCGGATGGGCGTGCGGATGGCCATCGACGACTTCGGCACCGGGTACGCCTCGCTGGCTCACCTGCTCCACCTGCCGCTGGACGTGATCAAGATCGACCCCTCGTTCGTGGCCGGCCTCGGCCAGGAGGACACGCTCACCCTGCTGACCAGGACCGTGGTGCAGCTGGGCCGTGAGCTCGGCCTGCGGGTCATCGCCGTGGGCATTGAGCAGCCCGGCCAGCTCACCGCGCTGCGCGAGATGGGCTGCGACTACGGCCAGGGCTTCCTGGTCGCCCGGCCCATGGCCGCGCCCGGCGTCGAGGCGCTGATCAGGACCTCCGGCGACGAAGGCGAGGAAGGCGAGGAAGCAGACGAGCCGGGTGAGCCAGCCCGTCTCGGAATGTGAGACAACCTGCTTCAGCGGTTGACGCATCGTTCGCCGGACGCAGTAAGGTGATAGCTGTGAAACTCACGCAGATCCTCGTACTTGGTCGGCACGCAGCCAGCTGACCAAGCAGCTCACTGCGTGCTCCCCTCGACTGCCTACTGGCACGGGGGGATTTTTTATGCCGCCGCCTTTCCAAGCCAGGGAGATTACCGATGACCGAGCAGATGACCGGCAGCACGGGCGCCGGCGGCCCGGACGGCCCAGCGGGCAGCCCGGACCAGCCGTCGCCGCCAGCCGCCGCCATGCCCAGCCCGCGGGACCTGGCCGCTCGCTCGCCGCACCGTGACGCCGCGCGTGCCGCCGAACGCTCCCATCCCGAAGCCCCGGAGTCCGCCGGCGTGCCCGACCTGAACGGGACAGCCCAGAACGGGGCGGCCCAGAACGCGGCGGCCCAGAACGGGGCGGCCCAGAACGGGGCAGCGCAGAACGGGGCAGCGCAGAACGCGCAGGCCGAGCCGCGGGCGCACGCCGGCAGCAGCCCGGCTCGGGTCCGGGCCACCGGGGCGCAGGCCTTGGTCTACGCGCTCGAGCGGGTCGGCGCGGACGTGGTGTTCGGCATCCCGGGCGGCGCCGTCCTGCCTGCCTACGACCCGTTGCTGGACTCCAAGTCGATCCGGCACATCCTGGTCCGGCACGAGCAGGGCGCCGGCCACGCCGCCACCGGCTACGCCCAGGCCACAGGCCGCGTCGGCGTGTGCATGGCGACCAGCGGGCCGGGTGCCACCAACCTGGTCACGCCGATCGCGGACGCCTATATGGACTCGGTGCCGCTCGTGGCCATCACCGGCCAGGTGGCGACGACCATGATCGGCACCGACGCCTTCCAGGAGGCCGACATCTCCGGGATCACCATCCCGATCACCAAGCACAACTTCCTGGTCACCAAGCCCGAGGACATCGCCCGCACCATCGGCGAGGCGTTCCACGTGGCCTCGACCGGGCGGCCCGGCCCGGTCCTGGTCGACATCGCCAAGGACGCCATGCAGGCCATGACCGATTTCAGCTGGCCGGTGCCCTTCGACCTGCCCGGCTACCACCCGGTGACCAGGCCGCACGCCCGGCAGGTGCGCGAGGCCGCCCGGCTGATCAGCGAGTCCCGCCGCCCGGTGCTGTACGTCGGCGGCGGTGTGATCAGGGCGAGCGCCGCGGCCCAGCTGCGCGAGCTGGCCGACCTGACCGGCATCCCGGTGGTCACCACGCTGATGGCCCGGGGCGCGTTCCCCGACCAGCATCCGCAGCACATGGGCATGCCGGGCATGCACGGCACGGTGGCGGCGGTCGGCGCGCTGCAGAAGGCCGACCTGATCATCGCGCTCGGCACCCGGTTCGACGACCGGGTCACCGGCAAGCTGGACACCTTCGCCCCCGGCGCGCTGATCGTGCACGCCGACATCGACCCGGCCGAGATCTCCAAGAACCGCCGTGCGGACGTGCCGATCGTCGGTGACTGCCGCGAGGTGATCGCCGACCTGACCGCCGCCGTGCGCGCCGAGCACGAGCAGGGCCACCGCCCCGACCTGGACGGCTGGGTGGCCCAGCTGAACTCCCTGCGTAGCACCTACCCGCTGGGCTACGCCGAGCCGGAGGACGGCACGCTGGCCCCGCAGTACGTGATCGGGCGGATCGGGAAGATCGCCGGCCCGGAGGCGCTGTACGTGGCCGGCGTCGGCCAGCACCAGATGTGGGCCGCCCAGTTCATCGACTACGAGCACCCGGGGACCTGGATCAACTCCGGCGGCCTGGGCACGATGGGCTTCGCCGTGCCCGCCGCGATGGGTGCCAAGGTCGGCCGGCCGGACGCCTGCGTGTGGGCCATCGACGGCGACGGGTGCTTCCAGATGACCAACCAGGAGCTGGCCACCTGCGCCATCGAGGGCATCCCGGTCAAGATCGCGATCATCAACAACGGCAGCCTCGGCATGGTCCGCCAGTGGCAGACCCTGTTCTACAACGAGCGCTACTCCAACACCAGCCTGGACCGGACCGTGGAGTCGCGTAAGCCGTCCGGCACCCGGATCCCGGACTTCGTCAAGCTGGCCGAGGCGTACGGCTGCGAGGGCATCCGCTGCGAGGAGCCCGGCCAGGTGGACAAGGTGATCGAGCAGGCCATGGCCATCGACGACCGGCCGGTCGTGGTGGACTTCGTGGTGCACAAGGACGCCATGGTCTGGCCCATGGTCGCGGCCGGCACCAGCAACAACGACATCAAGTTCGCGCGCGGGATGGCGCCCGACTGGGGAGGCTCGGACGAATGACCGAGCTGGACAACGGAGCGAGAGGCACAGCATGACCATGCACACGCTGTCGGTGCTGGTGGAGAACAAGCCAGGGGTCCTGGTCCGGATCGCCGGGCTGTTCTCGCGGCGCGGCTTCAACATCGACTCGCTGGCCGTCGGGCCGACCGAGCACGAGGAGATCTCCCGCATCACCATCGTGGTCAACTGCGAGGAGCACCCGCTCGAGCAGGTGACCAAGCAGCTGAACAAGCTCATCAACGTGCTGAAGATCGTCGAGCTCGAGCCGGGCGCCACGGTGCAGCGCGAGCTGATCCTGATCAAGGTGCGCGCCGACGCCGACAGCCGGTCTAAGGTGCTCGAGACGGTCAACCTGTTCCGCGCCCGGGTGGTGGACGTGGCGCTGGATGTGGTCACCGTGGAGGCCACCGGCAACCGGGAGAAGCTCGACGCGCTGATCAAGGTGCTCGAGCCGTTCGGGATCAAGGAGCTCGTCCAGTCCGGGATGGTGGCCATCGGGCGGGGCGGCCGGTCGATCACCGATCGCGCGCTGCGCCCGGTGGAGCGCAGCGCGTAGATTCGTTCCCGCATCCGGTAAGCACACACGACTAAGCACACACGACACAAGAGAGGCCCGTTTCAAGTGGCTGAGATTTACTACGACGACAGCGCCGACCTGTCCGTCATCCAGCGCCGGCACGTCGCCGTCCTCGGATACGGCAGCCAGGGGCACGCGCACGCGCTCTCGCTCCGCGATTCCGGCGTGGACGTCCGGGTCGGCCTGCCCGAGGGATCCAAGAGCCGGGACAAGGCTGAGGGTGACGGCCTGCGGGTGGTCACGCCCGCCGAGGCCTGCGAGGAAGCCGACCTGATCATGGTCTTGATCCCGGACCACCTGCAGCGCCAGCTCTACGCGGAGGCGATCGCGCCCGCCCTGGTGGAAGGCGATGCGCTGTTCTTCGCCCACGGCCTGAACATCCGCTACAACCTCATTACCCCGCCGGACGGCGTGGACGTGTGCATGGTCGCGCCCAAGGCCCCTGGCCACCTGGTCCGGCGCCAGTTCGTGCAGGGCCGCGGGGTGCCGGTGCTGGTCTGCGTGGAGCGGGACGCCACGGGCCAGGCCTGGCCGCTCACCCTGGCCTACGCCAAGGCCATCGGCGGGACCAAGGCGGGTGCGCTGAAGAGCACGTTCACCGAGGAGACCGAGACCGACCTGTTCGGCGAGCAGACGGTGCTGTGCGGCGGCGTGGCCGAGCTGATCAAGGCGGGCTTCGCCACCTTGGTCGAGGCCGGGTACCAGCCGGAGTCCGCCTACTTCGAGTGCCTGCACGAGATGAAGCTGATCGTCGACCTCATGTACGAGGGCGGCATCTCCAAGATGTACTGGTCTGTGTCTGACACCGCCGAGTACGGCGGCTACACCCGCGGGCCCCGGCTGATCAACGAGCAGACCCGCGAGGAGATGCGCCGCATCCTGGGCGAGATCCAGGACGGCTCCTTCGCCCGTGAGCTGGTCGAGGAGTTCGACGCGGGCAAGCCCAACTTCCTCAAGCGCCGCGAGGCCGAGCACAACGAGCAGATCGAGCAGGTCGGCGCCCGGCTCCGCCCGCTGATGTCCTGGCTTGACGCGGATGAGTAAGCCTTGCCCGGGTTAAGCACGTTTGGCTGCTCCGGGCGGGGTAGCAGGTCATGATGACCGTGAATACGACGCAGACCCTGACCCGCCCCACTGCCAACGGGGATGCGGCGTCCCGCCCGGAACAGCAGACCGTCATCGCGGGTACGCGCCCGCGGCCCTCCTCCTCCGCCGCGGGCGAGATGGTCGTGGCCTACCTGCGCACGCAGCAGCAGGCGCTGGCCGCCTACGAGGACAAGGTGCGCGCCGACGAGCACGACGCGGTTCACCAGATGCGGGTGGCCATCCGCAGGGCGCGTGCCGCCCTGCGGTCGTTCCGCCAGGTCATCCCGCGCCGTGACAGCGAGCACCTGGACGCCGAGCTGCAATGGCTCGGCCACGTTCTCGGCCGCGCGCGCGACGACGAGGTGCTCACCGCGCACCTGCGGGACACCCTGCGGACCGTGCCGGCCGAGCTGCTCATCGGGCCGGTCCAGGCCCGCGTGCAAGGACATTTCGCGCCCCGGCGCGCGGCGTCGAACGCCGCGGTTCTCGAGGCGTTCGACTCTCCGCGGTACACCGCGCTGCTGGCCGAGCTGGACCGGCTGACCCACGAATCGCCGCGCGGCCCGCAGGCCGGAGCCCCCGCCCGTGACGTCCTCCCGGCCGCCGTCCGGCGTGCCTACCAGCAGGCCAAGCGGCGGATGCGCCGGGCCCGGCACACGCCGGCCGGCCCGGCCCGGGACGTCGCGCTGCACCAGGCCCGCAAGTCGGCCCGCCGGGCCCGCTACGCCGCCGAGGCCGCAGCTCCCGTGGCAGGCAAGCCGGCCCGCCGGTTCGCCGGGCAGATGAAGCGGATCCAGTCTGTGATCGGCGACCACCATGACACGGTGGTGGCCCGCCAGGAGGCGCGCGACCTGGGCATCGGCGCGTACCTGGCCGGCGAGAACGCGTTCACCTACGGCCTCCTGCACGAGCGCGAGTTCCACCGGGCGCAGCAGCTCGAAGCCCGCGCCCGCCGGGACTGGCAGCGGGCCTCCCGCCGCCGGTACCGCCGCTGGATGAAGTAGGACCTCAAAATAGTGTCTCGCATTCTGAGACGAGCGTCTTGAGGACTGTCAGCGTCAAGCGGAGCTCAGGTAGCGTAGCAGGCACTATGCGGCGCCTTGTACTAGTAGCTGGCCGCAGCGGGAACCTGTAAGAAGCTGACCCGAGGGCAGGCTGGCGGACCCGCTGCGGAGGCTAAGCGCTGGCCGTAGGTCCCGCTGCGTTCCCGATCAGGAGCTCCGCTCGTGTACGACATGTATCCCTGGGATGAAGGTTCCGCCGGCGACGCCGGCGACGCCGCTGCCGCCGCCATCGAGCCTGAGTCCGCCGTCAGCGCCGTGCAGGTCGCGCTGGACCGGCGCGACAACGGCGGCGACCCGGCCACCGCACCGGGTACGCCCACGGCAAGCCCGGCGCGCCAGTAAGGTTCTGCCATGGCTTCACGAACGATCAGGCTCGCCGTCATCGGCGGAGACGGCATCGGCCCGGAGGTAGTGGCCGAGGCCCTTAAGGTGCTGCGAGTCGCGGCGCCCCAGGTCACCATCAACGAGACCAGCTACGACCTCGGCGCCCGCCGCTGGCACCGCACCGGGGAGACGCTGCCCGACGCGGTGCTCGAGGAGATCAGGGCGCACGACGCGATCCTGCTCGGCGCGGTGGGCGACCCGAGCGTGCCCAGCGGCGTGCTGGAGCGCGGCCTGCTGCTGCGGCTGCGATTCGAGCTTGACCACTACGTCAACCTGCGCCCGGTGCGCCTTTACCCGGGCGTCGCCTCGCCGCTGGTCAGCGCCCGGCCGGAGACGGTCGACATGGTGGTGGTCCGGGAGGGCACCGAAGGCCCGTACACCGGGGCGGGCGGCGTGATGCGCAAGGGCACGCCCGATGAGATCGCCACCCAGGAGAGCCTGAACACCGCGTTCGGGGTCCAGCGGGTGGCCAGGTACGCGTTCGCCCGGGCGCTGGCCCGGCCGCGCCGCAAGCTGACCCTGGTGCACAAGACGAACGTCCTGACCTACGCCGGTGACCTGTGGCAGCGCACCGTCGACGGCCTGGCCAAGGAGTTCGCCGACGTCGCGGTCGACTACTGCCACGTCGACGCCGCGTCGATGTTCTTCGTCTCCCAGCCCGAGCGCTTCGACGTCATCGTCACCGACAACCTCTTCGGTGACATCCTCACCGACCTCGGCGCGGCCGTGGCCGGCGGCATCGGGCTCGCGGCCAGCGGCAACATCAACCCCGACGGCACCGCGCCCAGCATGTTCGAGCCGGTGCACGGCAGCGCGCCGGACATCGCCGGGCAGCAGAAGGCCGACCCGACCGCGGCCATCTTGTCCGCCGCCATGCTCTGCGAGCACCTGGGGCTGTCCGCCGAGGCAGCCCGGATCGAGCAGGCCGTGGCCGAGGACCTGGTGGAGCGCCAGGGTGCCTGGGCCGCGCGCACCACCGTCGAGGTGGGCGACGACATCGCCGAGCGAGTAGCCGGCTGACCCGCGTAATCGCACCGCGGCGCGGGTCAGTCCTCCGGCTAATGTTGGTACCACGGCGATGAGGAAGTACTGATCATGATTGATTTCGATATCCGCCCCTCGGCGCACCCGGTGCCCGCCGCCGAGCGCGAGGAGATGCTGCGCTCCCCGGCCTTCGGCCAGCTGTTCACCGACCACATGATCACGCTGCGCTGGTCAGCCGAACGCGGCTGGCACGACGGCCGGCTCGAGCCGTACGGGCCGTTCACCCTGGACCCCGCCACCGCGGTGCTCCACTACTCCCAGGAGTTCTTCGAGGGCCTGAAGGCCTACCGCCAGGACAATGGCTCGATCACCATGTTCCGGCCGGAGGCCAACGCGGCCCGGTTCAACCGGTCAGCCGTGCGGATGGCCATGCCGGAGCTGCCGGAGGAGACCTTCGTCCGGGCCCTGGAGCTGCTGGTCGCCCAGGATCGCGACTGGGTGCCCTCGGGCGAGGGGTACAGCCTGTACCTGCGGCCGTTCATGATCGCGACCCAGCGCGGCCTCGGCGTCAACCACCCGTCGAACGAGTACCTGTTCTGCGTCATCGCCTCGCCGGCCGCGTCGTATTTCAGCGGCGGGGTCAAGCCGGTCACGGTGTGGCTGTCCGAGGACTACACCCGGGCCGCCCCGGGCGGTACCGGCGCGGTCAAGGCCGGCGGCAACTACGCGGCCGCGTTCTTGGCCCAGCAGCAGGCCGTGGACCAGGGCTGTGACCAGGTGGTCTGGCTCGACGCCGCGGAGCACCGCTGGGTCGAGGAAATGGGCGGCATGAACCTGTTCTTCGTCTTCGGCGCGGCGGGCGGCCAGGGGCCGCAGCTCATGACCCCCGCGCTGACCGGGACCCTGCTGCCCGGCATCACCCGCGACTCGCTGCTGCGGCTGGCCCCCGAGCTCGGCATCAAGGCCTCCGAGGACCGGATCTCCGTCGATGCGTGGCGCGCGCAGTGCGCGTCGGGCGAGCTGACCGAGGTGTTCGCCTGCGGGACCGCCGCCGTGGTGACCCCGGTCGGACGGGTCAAGGGCGCCTCAGGCGAGTGGCTCGTCGCCGACGGCGCGCCCGGCCCGGTGACCATGCGCCTGCGCGATGAGCTGATCGGCATCCAGAACGGCCGCCTCCCCGACCCCTTCGGCTGGCTCCACAAGGTCTGCTGAACCCTGGCCCGACCATGATCGGCCGACGCTGCCACCATGCGAGCAAGCGTCGATGGCGGGTGCCCGCGCGGGCCGCTCGCGCGGCCCGCGCAGGATCTTGCTAACAAGTTCCCGGTTACACCGGGTCCTTGCTGAACGCGGCGAAGTTGCTCCACACGGGCATCCACCCGCCGGCGACGCCGATGCGCGCGTCGATCTTCACCTGGCGGTCGCCGGCCCGTCCTTGCAGCTGCTGGATGGTGTCGCTCCACATCCAGAAGCGGGTCCGGCCGCTGCCGATGTTCCCGCCGCTGGGCGAGATCGGGGTCGGGCCGTTGATGCTGATGTCCTGGCTGGCGAAGAAGTCCAGGGCCTCACCCCGCTTGATGCCGAAGAAGTTGAATTCCTCGATCCACCACACGTGGAACAGGCTGAACCCGTCGTAGGCGTTCTCGAACTGGACATCCTTGGCCGTGATACCGGAGGACTCGTACAGCCGGGCGCCGGTGAGCCGCGCCCACTCCTGCCACTCTTCCAGGGTGGCCGCGGTGCTGCGCGACTTGGAACCGCCGTAGCCGCCGCCGCTGGACTGCCCGCCACTGGCGTGACCCAGGACGTACACCGGAGGCTGGCGCAGGTCGCGGGCGCGCTCGGAGGTGGTGAACAAGAAAGCGGCCGCGGTGTGGATCGGGATGTCGTTGTCGTACAGGTTGGCCGGCTCGGCCACCCACCGCGACTCGAGGTACTCCTCGGTGGTCAGCGGCGCCGGCCGGTGCTGATACCAGTAGCCCTCCGGGAACTTCAGCCCGTTGGCCCGGGAGTTGACCACGAACGGGGCCATCATCTCGTGGGTCTTGCCGTACTTGTACAGGTACCGCTGGAACATCATCGCGGTGCCGTACACCGGGGGACCCGCCAGCGAGTTTCCGTACTTTCCCGGCCCGGCCACCGTGGGCTGCGCGGCCGCGCCCCGCTGGCCGTAGCGGCCGGGGACGTTGTGCCAGCCCTTGATGGCGATGACCACCTCGCCCATCCCGCGCGCGATCGACTCGACCGCCGCGGCCACGCACATCGACATGCAGGTCGGAGCGGTCATCGCGAACTTCAGGCCGGTCAGCTCCGGCATGTTCTTGATCAGCCACTCCGCGCTGATCCCAGTCAGCCCGTCGAACGGGTTGCTGGTGTTCTCGAACGCGGCGAGGAAGTCCGCCGGGACCGGCTCGCCTTCCGGCCAGAAGGCGCCGGTGGTCGTGGTGGGGTCCAGCACCAGCCCGTCGACCTCGGCCGGGTTGACGCCCGCGTCTTCGATGGCCTTGCGGATAGCCAGGATGATCCACGCGCCGATGCTCTTCTGCGGGTCGCCGTCCCAGCGCCGCAGTGTCGGCGAGTGCCCGATGCCGACGGCCGCGACCTTACCCCGGCCGGCCCACACACCGGGATTGTCGGCGGTCCGGAACAGCCCGAGTGCGCCAGCGTCGTTAATGGTTGGGGCAGTCATCAGCGGTGTCCTCTCTTCAGTAGCTCTGCTGGGCGGGTCATCACCAGATGACCTGCCCTTCGGGAACCTTCTGTCCGCTCGCGGGCGTCGCCTCGAAGGTGAGCTTGACCCTGGAGCCGATCACGGCCTTGCCGGGCGCGGTGCCGGGCAGGTGGGACAGGAAGTTGATGCCTGGGGCGGCTGTCCGGTGCGATGACGGCGCAGTTGCCGGGCTGGTCGGGCCGCAGTGCCGCGATCGGCGTGTCGTACCCGACCGCGTTGCTGTAGATCGTCCCGTTCCCGTTGTGCTCAGCCGCTCCGTCTGGCGCTCCCGTGCTCCGCACGATCCGGTCTCCCGCCGCCATGAACCAAATATTAGAATTAGATCCTAGATCTAAAGGATGGGGGCGCGGCTGTCAAGAAGAGGGGGAGCGGCACCGGGTTGACATGGCCCAGCCACTTGCCGACGTCATTCGGCCGGAGCTGACTGTTGCGTCCTGCGTCGCGCACTCACGGGCTGGGGATGCCGTCGCGGTGCGCGAGCTTCATGGAGAAATCATTTACGCTTTCGAAGCCTGCGATGTTCAAGAAAGGCCCTGTCTCGTCGACGGGAACGAATTGCCGTTCTCGCAAACCGAGGCTTGTGCGCGTCTCCGCATTCGAATCGACTGACATCTCAACTGCTGCTCGGTGAAAATGCGCCGGGGAGCACGTCGTCTGCTGGCCCTGCCTGTCCCGCGCACAAGGCCCTATAGCGCCCCAAACTGGCCATGTCATGGATAACCCCGTCTCGGATGCTGAGACAAATGCGCCAGCACGCGAACCCGTGTGGCACACTGGGCCCGTGACATCAGGCCGCATCATTATCGGCTGGCGCGTCGGCAGCTAGGACCCGTCCTAGCGCCCGGAGGTACAAGTCCCGGGCACGTCGGCGCGCAGACCTCTCGCGTACTCGCGAGGGGTCTTTTGTTTTGGCCGCACAAGCTGCACAAGCCGCACAAGCGGCGCCAGCCGCACAGACTCTGGAGAACCCGAAATGCTCGACGACAGCTTCCACGTCTACGACACCACCCTGCGCGACGGCGCGCAGCAGGAGGGGCTCAACCTCACCGTCGCCGACAAGCTCGTCATCGCGCGCCAGCTCGACAGCCTGGGCGTCGGGTTCATCGAAGGCGGCTGGCCGGGCGCGATCCCGAAGGACACCGAGTTCTTCCGCCGCGCCGCTACCGAGCTGGACCTCAAGCACGCGCAGCTCGCCGTGTTCGGCGCGACCCGCCGGCCCGGCGCTAAGGCGGCCGATGACCCTCAGGTCGCCGCGCTGCGCGAGTCAGGCGCGCCGGTCGTGACTCTCGTCGCGAAGAGTCACGACCGGCACGTCCTGCTCGCTCTGAAGACCACGCTCGAGGAGAACCTCGAGATGATCGCCGACACCATCACCCACCTGCGCGGCCACGGCCAGCGGGTCTTCCTCGACGCCGAGCACTTCTTCGATGGCTATAAGTCCAATCCGGCCTATGCGCTGGAAGTCGTCAGGACCGCCGCGGCGGCCGGCGCCGACGTCATCGCGCTGTGCGACACCAACGGCGGCATGCTCCCGGCCGAGCTCGGCGACGCCGTAACCAGCGTGCGGGACGCCACCCGGGCCCGCCTGGGCATTCACTGCCACGACGACACCGCCTGCGGCGTGGCCAACACGCTGACCGCGGTGGACGCGGGCGTCACCCACGTGCAGGGCACCGCGAACGGCTACGGGGAGCGGGCCGGCAACGCCAACCTGTTCAGCGTGGTGGCCGGCCTGCAGCTGAAGAAGGGCCGCCCGGTCCTGCCCGAAACAGGCTTCCAGGAGATGACCAGGATCGCCCACGCGATCAGCGAGGTCACCAACGTCGCGCCGGACACCCACCAGCCCTACGTCGGGCTCAGCGCCTTCGCGCACAAGGCCGGGCTGCACGCCTCGGCGATCAAGGTCGACCCGATGCTCTACCAGCACATCGACCCCGCCTTGGTCGGCAACGACATGCGGATGCTGGTCTCGGACATGGCCGGCCGCGCCTCGATCGAGCTGAAGGGCCGCGAGCTCGGCTACGACCTTTCCGGCGACAAGGCCGCGATCGGCCGGGTCACCGAGCGCGTCAAGGCGATGGAGGCCGGCGGCTACACCTTCGAGGCGGCCGACGCGAGCTTCGAGCTGCTGCTGCGCGACGAGCTCGGCCAGCGCCACGAGTACTTCGCGGTCGAGTCCTGGCGGGTCATCGTCGAACGGCACCCGGATCATCGGATGACCAGCGAGGCCACCGTCCGGCTGGAGGCCAAGGGCGAGCGCCTGGTCGCGGTGGGCGAGGGCAACGGCCCGGTGAACGCGCTGGACAAGGCGCTGCGCGCGGCGCTGGAGCAGATCTACCCCGAGCTCGCCTCGCTCGAGCTCACCGACTACAAGGTCCGCATCCTGGCCGGGACGCACGGCACCGGGGCGGTCACCCGGGTGCTGATCGACTCCGACGACGGCGCCGGCCAGTCCTGGAGCACGGTCGGCGTGGACGAGAACATCATCGCCGCCTCGTGGCACGCCCTGGAGGAGGCCGTCACCTACTGCCTGCTCCGTTCCGGCCGCGAGCCCAGCTGAGCACGCTGACCGCGGGGCGGCCCGTTGGGCATCATAATGAGACCCCAGGCGCCAGCGGGCTGGTAAGGGATTTACGGTAGGGGCATGGACGACAAGGAGATCCTGGCTCATATCGACGACCTCATCTCGACCGAGCACAAGCTGCGCGAGCAGCTGGCCGCAGGTCAGCTGACCAGCACTCGGGAGCGCGAGGAGCTGCGGGCCGCCGAGGAAGCCCTCGACCAGTGCTGGGACCTGCTGCGGCAGCGGCGGGCCCGCCGCGAGTTCGGGGAGAACCCGAATGAGGCGGACGCCCGCCCTGCCGGCGAGGTCGAAGGGTACATGCAGTAGGCCGTCGAGCTGTCCCAGTTGAGTTAAGGAGTGGCGTGCGTATCGCGAGATTCGCCAAAGGCGACGGGGTCGCGTACGGCGTGGTGGAGGGATCCGGGCCGGGGGTGACGATCGCGGAGCTGTACGGGCACCCGTTCGGCGTGGATCCGGGCGGGGTACGGCTGACCGGGAACCGGTACCCGCTGGCCGAGGTGCGGCTGCTGGCCCCGGTGCTGCCGAGCAAGGTGGTGGCCGCCGGGCGGAACTACGCGTCGCACGTGCGGGAGATGAACGGCGAGCCGCTGCCCGAGCCGGTGCTGTTCCTCAAGCCATCCACCTCCGTGACCGGACCGGGGGACGCGATCAAATACCCGGTCAAGTTGACCGAACGGGTCGAGTTCGAGGGCGAGCTCGCAGTTATCATCGGCCGCCTGTGCCGCGAGGTGCCGCGGGAGCGGGCCGAGGAGGTGATCTTCGGCTACGCCTGCGCCAACGACGTCACCGCCCGGGACCTGCAGGCCAGGGACGGCCAGTGGACCCGGGCTAAGGGCTTCGACACGTTCTGCCCGCTGGGGCCGTGGATGGAGACCGGGACCAACCCGGCCGACCTCGAGCTAGTCACCACCGTGAACGGAGCGGTCCGCCAGCAGGCCCGCACGTCCGAAATGCTGTGGGACGTGCCCACGCTGATCGCCTACGTCAGCCAGGTGATGACGCTGCTGCCGGGGGATGTGCTGCTCACCGGGACACCGGCCGGGGTCGGCCCGCTGACCGACGGGGACGAAGTCTCGGTCACCATCGAGAGCATCGGGACGCTGACCAACCGGGTCGTCATCGGCGACTGAGGCGGGCCCGGCCCCGGGACTCGGCCCGGGAACTCCCGCCCGGGCATCCGCTTTCTCGGCCAGCCTCAGCGCGAATATGGCCCTACCATTTCCTTGTGACGGCGGACCCCGGGGCAGGCGGCGAGCCGCCGCGGCGCGGCGCACGCGGCCGTCGCGCGGCCGCGCTGATCGCCTTGGCGCTGGGCCTGGCCGGCTTGGCCATCTCCGTCGCCGGGCTGGTCACCCAGGTCCTTCCGCGCGAGTTCACCCGCGGCCAGCAGCAGCAGATCGAGTCCTGGGAGATCGCCAGCCGGTGGCAGGAGCTGACGGCCGGGCAGATCTTCCCGGCCAAGGTCAGCTACCAGCTGCCCGCCACCGTACTTGAGGACACCACGTCGCTGGACCTGGACGCGGTGCGGATCAGCATCGCGCCGCAGTCCGGCTGCGGCGCGGGCGTCACCACCGCGGCCGCGGCCGCGGTGCTGCGCCACGACGGGTGCGAGGCGGTCCTGCGCGCCACCTACACGGACTCCACCAGGAGTTACGTCATGACCGTCGGCGTGGCCGTACTGCCCAGCGAGGCGGCGGCGGCCCAGGCGAGGCAGAGCCTGACCCAGGCCGGGCTGACTTCCGCCGGCGGCGCCGGGACGGCCGGGCTGGCGGCCGGCATCCTGGTGATCCAGTACCGCGGCAGCGACGCGGCGAAGTACGACTACAGCCGCCAGCTGTCGGGGCGCATCGCCGACGGCCCGTACCTGGTCATGTACACCGCCGGGTACGCCGACAGCCGGCCGCGCGTGCGGCTGACGCAGGACCAGTACTCCGAGGCGGAGATGACCAGCCTGGCCGCGGGCGTCGCTCAGTCGGTGCTGAACACGCTGGCCGCCGAGCCCGCCAGGCCGCACTGCCCGGGTACTCCCGGATGCTGATACCCCGCCGGCCGGGGCGCCGGGCCAGCGCCATCGTGGCCATGCTCGGCTGTGCCGCGGCGCTGGTCCTGGCGCCCGGCACCGCTGCCGCGGCCGACACCATCCGGATCGACCAGCAATGGGTACTGAACATGATGAACGTGCCCGCCGCCTGGCCGCAGACAAAGGGCGCCGGGGTCATCGTCGCGGTGCTCGACAGCGGGGTGTATGCCGACGTCAGCGACCTGGCCGGCTCGGTGGCCGAGGGCCAGGACTACACCGGCGTCAGCACCGGACGCGGCAACCCCGACTGGGGCGTGCACGGCACCTGGATGGCGTCGCTGATCGCCGGCCACGGCCACGGTCCGGGCGACGACAGCGGGGTCATGGGCATCGCGCCGCAGTCGAGGATCCTGTCCGTCCGGGTCATCCCGGATCGCGCCGACCCGCACTACGGCCGGTACATCAGCGAGCAGGAGCAGGCCATCCAGCAGTCGCTGGCCAACGGCATCGACTACGCGGTGCGGCACGGGGCCCAGGTGATCAGCATGTCGATCGGCTACAGCGCGCCGAACGGCGCGGTCAGGCAGGCACTGCAGCAGGCCTACGACCATGGCGTGGTCGTGATCGCCTCGGCCGGGAATTCCGGCGCCCCGGCCGGGACGAGCGACCGCAATAATCAGGCGCCGGCCTCCTTCCCCGCCGACTATCCCGGCGTGATCAGCGTGGGCGCCGTCGACTCGGCCGGGGCGGTGGCCGGCTTCTCCAGCGATAACCTGTCGGTCCAGGTGGCCGCGCCGGGCGTCTCCGTGCCTGCGCAGGGCCGCGACGGCCAGTACTGGTGGGTGAGCGGCACCAGCCCGGCCTGCGCGCTGGTGGCCGGGATCGCCGCCCTGATCAAGTCGAAATACCCTCATCTCGCGCCCGACCTGGTCGCCAGTGCGCTGACCTCGACCACCACGGACCGCCCGGCCGGGGGCTATGACAGCCAGGTGGGGTTCGGCATCGCCGACGCGGCCGCGGCGCTGGCCGAGGCGGGAAAGCTGGCCGGTGACCCGGCCGCCCCGGTCGGTGTCCGGGCCGCCGTCCGGTTCGGCGGCGGAGCGGGCGCCGTCGCGCCGCCGCCGGTGGGCCCGCGCGGAGTCGGCCAGCTCATCCTGTTCGCCCTGCTCGCGCTGGCCTCGCTGGTCCTGATCGCCGCCGCCGGCACCCGCGTGGCTATCCTGCGCCGCGGCGTCCGGTGACCGCGGATCCCGGTGACCCGCCGCCGCTGGGCGACTTCGCCAGCCGCGTGCTCGACGTGGTCGACTCGATCCCGCCCGGGCGCGTCATGTCATACGGCGACATCGCCGAGTACCTCGCCGCGGGCCTGGGCCCGCGGCAGGTCGGCCGGGTGATGTCGGTCTACGGCGGCGCCGTGCCATGGTGGCGGGTGATCCACGCCGACGGCACGCCGGCCCCTGGTCACGAAGGCCAGGCGCTGCGGCATTACCTGACTGAGGGCACGCCGCTCCGCTCGGCCCGGCCCCCCGTCCGGGTGGATATCCGCCGCGCCCGCTGGCCCGCCCGGTCCTGACCGCCTGCCGCCCGGCCGGCCGTGTCCGCCTGCCGCCCGGCTGGGCCCCGGGATTCTGGTCGATGGGCCGACGTACCAGCTCTTTCATGGTCGGTGCGCCATCGCTCACCCTCGCCGCGTCACCCGAGCCGCCGACACGCTTAAATACGTCCGCCGAACCGCGATGAAATGTCGGTGGCATCTGCTGGAATCGACGGTGATGGAACAAGCCCACGCGCCCGCGTACCGCCTGATCCGCCGCCCTGCGCCGGCGGCGCCAGCGGCGCGCCTGGATCAGGCTCAGCAGGCCGTGGTGGACCACGCCGGCGGTCCGCTGCTGGTGCTGGCCGGCCCCGGGACCGGCAAGACGACCACGATCGTGGCCGCGGTGGCGGACCGGATCGAACGCCGCGGCCTGGACCCTGAGCGTGTACTGGTGCTCACCTTCAGCCGCAAGGCCGCGGCCGAGCTCCGCGAGCGCATCACCGCGCGGCTGCGCCGGACCACCCGCGAGCCGCTGGCCATGACCTTCCACAGCTATGCCTACGCGCTGGCCCGCCGGGAGTTCGTCCTCGCCGGGGACGAGCCGCCCAGGCTCCTGTCGGCGCCTGAGCAGCTGCTCGAGGTGCGTCGCATGCTGCGCGGCGAGGCGCAGGACGGCGGGTCCCGCTGGCCTGAGGCGCTGCGGGCGGCGCTGGCCACCAGGGGATTCGCCGAGGAGGTCCGTGACCTGCTGATGCGTGCCGCGGAGCGGGGCCTGGACGGCCGCGGGCTGAGCCAGCTCGGCAAGCTGCGCGGCCGCGAGGACTGGGTGGCGGCCGGGTCGTTCCTGGATCGGTACGCCGCCCGCTTCGACCTCGCGCCGGTCCCGGCCTACGACTACGCGGAGATCGTCCGCATCGCCGCCGCCCTGCTCGGCCGCGAGGAGATCAGGCAGCGCGAGCGCGCGGCGTACGACGTGGTGTTCGTCGATGAGTACCAGGACAGCGACCCGGCGCAGGAGTCGCTGCTGCTCGCGCTGGCCGGTGACGGCCGTGAGCTGATTGCGGTCGGCGACCCGGATCAGTCCATTTACGAGTTCCGCGGCGCCGACGTACGCGCGCTGGCTGAGTTCCCCGAGCGGTTCCGCACCGCGGCTGGCCAGCCCGCGCCGGTGATCCCGCTGGGCACCTGCCGCCGCAGCGGCGCGATCCTGCTGGCCGCGTCGCGCCGGCTGGCCCGGCGGCTGCCCCGCGGCTCGGTCGGTCACCGGGATCTGATCGCCGGGAACCCCGAGCCAGGCGAAATCCGCATCCTGATCGCGGACAGCTCCACCACCGAAGCGGCCCTGGCCGCCGACACGCTGCGCCGCGCTCACCTGGCCGACGGAGTGCCCTGGTCCGCCATGGCGGTCCTGGTCCGGTCCGCGGCCCGGCAGGTGCCGCTGCTGCGCCGCGCGCTGACCGCGGCCGGGATCCCCGTCGCGGTGGCCGGTGACGAGCTGCCGCTGGCCGACGAGCCGGGGACCCGGCCGCTGCTCCTGCTGCTGCGCTGCGCCCTGCAGCCCGCCATGCTCGATGACCAGACCGCGGCCGAGCTGCTGTGCGGCCCGCTCGGCGGCACCGACGCCCTGGGCCTGCGCCGGCTGCGCCGGTCCCTCGGCCTGCTGGCCGAGGCGGCGGGCGACCCAGGCCGGGGCGATCCGGGCCGGGGCGATCCGGGCCGAGGTGATCTGCTGGCCCCGGCCCTGCTGGACCCGCGGGACCTGGCCGCGCTGCCGGACAGCGTGGCGGCCCCGGCCCGGCACGTCGCCCGGCTGCTGGCCGTGGCCAAGGCGGCGATCAAGGCCGGCGGCAGCGCCGAGGACGTGCTGTGGGCCATCTGGGACGCCTCCGGGCTCGCGCCGCGCTGGCAGCAGGCCGCGGCGGCCGGGGGCGCGGCCGGCGCGACCGCGGACCGGGACCTGGACGCCGTGCTCGCCCTGTTCGACAAGGCCGCGCACTTCGCCGACACCATGCCGCCGGGCGCGCCGGCCCTGTTCGCGGACAGCCTGGCCGGGCAGGAGATCGTCGGCGACACGCTGGCCGAGCGGGCCGTCCGCGACGACTGCGTGCGGCTGCTCACCGCGCACCGGTCTAAGGGCCTGGAGTGGGACGTGGTGGTGGTCGCGGGGGTCCAGGAGGAAACGTGGCCCGACCTGCGGCTGCGCGGGTCGGTGCTCGGCGCGGGGGAGGTGGCCGAGGCGCTCTACCGCGGCCCGGGCGGGGCCGGCGCCGGGCCGGGCGCCCGGTGGCGACCCGGCCGCCGACGTGGACGCGGCGATGCTGGCCGCCAAGCTGCTGGCCGAGGAGCGCCGGCTGTTCTACGTGGCGGTCACCCGGGCCCGCCGCCTGCTGGTGGTCACCGCGGCGGGCGGGGAAGATACCGGCCTGCGGCCGTCCCGGTTCCTGACCGAGCTGGCCGGCGACGACGTGCCGATCGAGCGGGTCGGCGGCGGCCACGGGGCGCACCGCTGGCTGTCCATGCCCGCACTGGTCGCCGATCTCCGCCGGGCCGCCGCCGACGTCGGGCGCCCGCTGCCGGTCCGGCAGGCCGCCGCGGCCGAGCTGGCCGCTCTGGCCGCGGCCGGGGTCCGCGCCGCCCACCCGCGAGAGTGGTACGCGCTGACCGAGCTTTCTGACACGAGCGCGATCGTGGCCAGCGGCGAGGCGGTCCGGCTGTCTCCGTCCCAGGTGGAGTCGTTCACCCGTTGCGGCCTGCGCTGGCTGCTGGAGGCGGCGGTCGGCGCCGGGCAGTCCGACGTCCTGCGCCACCTGGGCACGGTCATTCATGCCGCCGCCGTGCTGGCCGCCTCCGGCGCGACCGAGCAGGACGTGGCGGACCGGATCGACGAGATCTGGCACCACCTGGACTTCGGCAGCGCCTGGTACAACGCCAAGCAGCGGTCCCTGGCCGAGCGCATGGTCCGCAAGTTCCTCGACTGGAATGCGGCCAACCCGCGTGACCTCGTCGCGGTGGAGCAGGCCCTTAAGGTCCGGATCGGCCAGGTGGAGATCACCGGCCGGGTCGACCGGCTGGAGTCCGACGACCAGGGCCGCGCGGTAGTCGTCGACCTGAAGACCGGAGCCAGCGCGCCCCGCGAGGATGAGCTCGACCGCCACCCGCAGCTGGGCGTGTACCAGCTGGCCGTGTTGCTCGGCGCGTTCGAGCAGTTCGGCCTGTCTGAGCCGGGCGGCGCGGAGCTCATCCAGGTGGGCAAGGCGGCCCTGACCGCCCGGGCCCGGGTGCAGCGGCAGGACGCACTGGCCGAGGACCCGGAGCCGGCCTGGGCCAAGGACCTGGTGGAGACCGTCGCGGCCGGCATGGCCGGGCCCGTCTTCCGGGCCCGGGTCAACCCCGGCTGCCGTACCTGCCCGGTCGCCTCCTGCTGCCCGGTCAGCCCCGAAGGCGAGCAGGTGACGCCGTGACGGCCGGTCACGGCTGCGCGAACTCGATGACGACCTTGATGTCTTCTGGCGTGCGTTCCAGCGCCGTGGTGACGTCATCCGGGGGGAGCCGCCGGGTTACCAGCTGCTCGAGCCAGGCCGGGTCGGCGGCGGCCAGGACCTTCGCGGCCCGATAGTAGTGCCGCCGGTTGGCGTTCACCGAGCCGAAGGCGGCGATGTTCTTCAGCACGATGTCGGTGGCCAGGGCTGCGGCCGATACCGGGTCCAGGCCGGGGGCCGTTACCGCGCCCGGGGCGCCCCCCGAGCCGACGCCGGTCAGGCAGAGGATGCAGCCTGGCGAGGCGATTTCCAGTGCCTGGCGGACCAGCTGGATCACGCCGGTGCACTCCACCACGATGTCGGGATGCAGACCCAGATCGGCCAGGGCGCCGGTGTGGTAGCTGGCGCCTAGCTGCCTGACCAGGGCTGGCTTCGGGCCCGAGGTGGCCCGGTCCAGGACATGAGTGTCAGCGCCGTGCTGCACGGCGATCAGGGCCGCCAGCAGCCCGATGGGCCCGGCCCCAATGATCAGGACCGTTTCCGGATCCCAGAAGGTCCGCCGGCCGATGGCGGCGATGTGCTCCCACGCCTTGGCCACGACGGTCGTCGGCTCGAGCAGTACCCCGAGCGTCCCCAGGTTCTTGTCCACCCGGACCGCGTAGTCGGGCTCGATCCGCCAGCGCTCGGCCATGAAGCCGTCAACCTGCTTGATTCCGCGCTCGGTGTAACCGCCGTTGGAGCACATGTCCCATTCACCGACCGCGCAGTTCGGGCACGGCGCCGGATCGGGCAGGCGGACGACGCCCACCACGTGCTCGCCGACCACGAAGCCGCTCGGGCCCGGGTCGATGACCCGGCCCAGTGATTCGTGCCCCAGGATCAGCCGGTCCCGCCCCGGGGGCGCCCACCCGTAGCCGCCGCCGGCGATTTCCGCGTCGGTGCCGCAGATCCCGGTGGCCAGCGCCTCGACCAGCACGGAACCCTGGCTGACGTCCGGTTCGGGTACCTCGTCCAGCCGCACCGACCCGGCCGTGCCCGGCACCACTGTCACGGCCTTCATCAGGTCCTCCCGCAGCGTAGCAGCGGCCGCTTGCTTCCCCAGGCCACACTGCCCGGCCGTCCCGCCCTCCGGTTCATCCATGGCGGGTGATTTGCCGCCAGCGGCAGCCAAGAGCCGGGCCGCGCGGAAGAAGGCTGGCGGCCCTTCAGCTTCGAGCCACGCGGCTCAGCTGAAGGGCGACACCAGACCCGCTAGCACTTATGAAGGATCCGCGGTACTCAGGCCGCCAGGACCTTGGCCTTCTCGCGGTCGAACTCGTCGGCCGTGATGACTCCGCGATCGCGCAGCTCAGCGAGCTTGGCCAGCTGGTCGGCGGTGCTCGGCGAACCGGCGGCATCCTGGACATAGCTGCGGAACGCCTGGTCCTGCTGCTGTGCCTCCTGCGCTGCGTGCTCGTGCATCTTGTCGCCGCGGGCGATCAGGTAGACCAGGACGCCGATCAGCGGGATGAACAGGACGAACAAGAACCACAGCGCCTTGGCCACGCCGGACAGGTCACGGCTGCGGAAGATATCGATGAAGACATAGATCAGGACCCAGAACCACAGGATCCATAGGAAGATCTCGAAGATTGTCCAGAACGCGCCGAGCAGCGGATATGAGTAAGAAGAATCGGCGAGGTGCATATTTTTCCCTTATTTCTGACGAGGCTAAGATCTCTACGTCGAGATCGTGATGCATCGGCAGGCTCTCCCGCCTCACCCGGCCAGGGTGATTAGGCCAGCGTGCTAGGGGGCCTGGGGCTACGCGACCGGCGGCAGCCCGGCCAGCGCGTCCCATCCGTGTCACTGTCTCAGCTGCCCGGTGGCGCCTGCGCCGTGGCGGGCCGTCACGCGCCGGCCGGGATCCCAACCGGCTCCCAAATGTCAGTGGTCTCTGCTGGAATGCTGGTGTGAGCACGCATCGCTACAGCCCGGCGCAGCTGGCTCGGCTGCTGCGGCTGCCTGAGCCGACTCCGGAGCAGGCGGCGGTGATCGCGGCGCCGCTGGGGCCACTCGCGGTGGTGGCCGGCGCGGGCTCGGGCAAGAGCGAGACGATGGCGGCCCGGCTCGTCTGGCTGGTCGCCAACGGGATGGTCCGCCCGGACCGGGTTCTGGGCCTCACTTTCACCCGCAAGGCAGCGGCCGAGTTCGCCGACCGGGTGCGCTCCCGGCTGGAGCGGCTGCGCCGCGCGGACCTGGGTGACACTGAGACACCCGGCGAGCCCAGGTCGGCCGGCACCGACGCCGAGGACCCGTTCGGCGGGGACCCGGTGATCGGCACCTACCACGCCTACGCCGGCCGGCTGGTCGGCGACAACGCCCTGCGCGAGGGGCTCGAGCCGTCCATGCGGCTGATCACGCCCGCGCTGTCCTGGCAGCTCGCAGCCCGGATCGTAGCGTCCTACGACGGGCCCATGGACGAGATCATCTGGACGCCGCAGACCGTGACCGCGGCCGTGCTCGAGCTGGCCGGCGACCTGTCCGAGCACCTGCGGGAAGCCGGCGACGTCGCCGCCGTCGGCCGCTGGCTCACCGCGGAGCGTGATGCGCTGCCCGGGCGGATACCCGGGACCGTTCGGAAGATATTGGACACCCAGCGTGCCCGCGAGCAGCTGCTCCCGCTCGTCGAGCGGTACGGTGCGGCCAAGGCCTCCCGCGAGGTCCTCGACCACGGCGATCAGGTCGCGCTGGCGGCGCGGATCGCCGCCGCGCACCCAGAGGTCGGTGCGGCCGAGCGGGCCCGCTACCACGTGGTCCTGCTGGACGAATACCAGGACACCAGCCACGCCCAGCTGGTGCTGCTGCGGTCGCTGTTCGGCGGCGGGCACCCGGTCACCGCGGTCGGCGACCCATGCCAGTCCATTTACGGCTGGCGCGGCGCGAGCGCGGGGAACCTGCGGCGGTTCACCGCCGACTTCCCGGTGGTGGCGCGGATGCGGCCGTTCGGAGCCTCCGCGCCGACCGGCCCGGCGCCGGTGCTGCTGCTGTCGACCAGCTTCCGGAACGCCGGGCGGGTCCTCGACGCCGCCGCGGTCGTCCAGGAGGAGCTGCGCTACGAGGCGCCAGACGTGCCCCGGCTGGTGTCCGCGCCGGACCGCGGCGAGCGGGGGGCGGTGGCGTGCGCCCTGCTGGACACGGTCACCGACGAGGCCGGATGGGTGGCCGGGCAGATCGCGGGCCTGCTGGACCTCGGCGCGGGCTGCGCGCCGGACGGGCAGCCGTGGCCGGACGGGCGCCAGGCCGGCGTCCGGCCGTCCGACATCGCGGTGCTGTGCCGCAAGCGGTCCCAGTTCGTGCCGCTGCGGCGGGCCATCGAGGACCGCGGCGTCCCGGTGGAAGTGGTCGGGCTCGGCGGCCTGCTTGCGGTGCCCGAGGTGGCGGACGTGGTGGCCACGCTGCGGGTCCTGCACGACGCGGGCGCGTCGGATGCGCTGGCCCGCCTGCTCACCGGCCCGCGCTGGCGGATCGGGCCGCGCGACCTGGTCGCCCTCGGCCGCCGCGCCCGCGCTCTGGCCCGCGGCGAAGGCGACGGCAGGCCGCAGGCCCGGGCCAACCCCGGCGCCCCGGGCTCCAACCATGAGCACGACGAGCACGAAGAGCACGGCGTGCTGGATGAGCACGACGCGCTGGCCGAGGCCGTTACCGACCTGACCGCGGAGACCGGCAGCCTGGTCGAGGCGCTGGATGACCTGGGTGAATCCGGCGCCTACTCGCCGACCGGTTACGCCCGGATGCACGCCCTGGCCGACGAGCTGCGGCGGCTGCGCGGGCACGTCGGCCGGCCGCTCGCCGACCTGGCCGCGGAGGCCGAGCGCATGCTCGGCCTGGATATCGAGGTCGCCGCGCGGCCCGGCGCCGATCCGGTCGCGGCCCGCGCTGACCTGGACGCCTTCATCGACGTGGCCGACGCGTTCACCGGCGAGGGCGCCGAGCCGACCCTCGGCGCGTTCCTGGCCTACCTGACCGCCGCCCAGCAGGAGGAGTTCGGGCTGGAGACGGGGCGGGTCGGCGAGTCGGACTCGGTCAAGCTGCTCACCGTGCACGCGGCCAAGGGCCTGCAGTGGCCAGCGGTGTTCGTCCCGGGCCTGGCCCTGGGGGAGCGGTCCCAGGTCTTTCCCGCCAAGCCGCGGGTCTCGACCCGGTGGACGGACAACCCGCGCCTGATCCCGTTCGGCCTGCGGGGCGACGCGGGGGACCTGCCCGTGCTGCGGGGGCTGGACGCCGCTTCCCTGGAGGACTTCACCCAGCGATGCGCGGCGCGGGACCTGGCTGAGGAGCGCCGCCTGATGTATGTCGCGGCCACCCGGGCGGCGTTCTGGCTGGCGTGCTCCGGCTACTGGTGGGGGGAGGCGGGGACCTCGCCCCTCGGCCCGTCGCCGTTCCTGGCCGAAGTGCGCTCGTCCGCCGTGGCGCAGGTTCATCACTGGGCCCCCCCGCCGCCCCCGGACGCGGAGAACCCCCTGCTCGCGTCGGTGGACGAGGCCGACTGGCCCGCTACCCCGGCCGGACGCCACTACGACGCGGTCCGCGAGGCCGCCGCCCTGGTGGAGTCCGCCATCGAGTCGGCCGCGGCGCCCGCTGCGGAGTCGGCTACGGGGCCTGCCGCGGAGTCGGCTGCGGAGCCCGCCCTGGATGCCCTGGGGCCCGAGGACCGCGCGCTGATCGAGGCGTGGCGCCGGGACGCGGGGCTGCTGCTGGCCGAGCGGGCGCAGCGCCGGGCCGACGGCGCTGCCATCCCCGTCCAGCTTCCCGCCCGGCTCTCAGTGTCCGCACTGGTGGCGCTGGCCCGCGACCCGGCCGAGCTGGCCCGGCAGGTCCGCCGGCCGATGCCCCGGCCGCCGGCCCGGCAGGCCCGTAAGGGCACCGCCTTCCATCAGTGGCTGGAGCAGCGCTACGGCCAGCAGCGGCTCATCGACGACATCGACCTGTTCGAGCCGGACGCCGACGACCCGGCCCGCGGCGAGGACCTCAGCCAGCTCCGCGCCCGGTTCGAGCACAGCGAGTGGGCCGACCGGTGGCCGCAGGCGGTCGAGGTGCCGTTCGAGACGCTGGTCGGCGACCGGCTGGTCCGAGGCCGCATCGATGCGGTGTTCGCCGACTCGCCCGACGGCGGCTTCGACGTGGTCGACTGGAAGACCGGCCGCCCGCCCGCCTCGGACGCCGAACGGCATGTGGTCTCAGTCCAGCTCGCTGCCTACCGCCTGGCCTGGTCGGCGCTGGCCCGGGTTCCCGTGACCAGCGTGCGGGCCGCCTTCCATTACGTAGCGGACGGGGTGACCGTGCGCCCCGCCGACCTGCTCGACGCGGCCGGCCTGACCGCGCTCATCGAGCAGGTGCCCACCGACCCCGTTTCATGAGCCTGCGCCGCCGGGCCGCCCGCCCGGGTTATTAGGGGGCGCACCAACTCTGCCCAAGTCCGCCGGCTGACCATCGAAGCCAGGCTGAACGTGTGATTCCCGTGACTAGAGTTGCTGCCGGAGTACCAGCCCAGCAAGTCGTGGAGTGCGCCAACAGGGGGAAAGCCCGGTAGGGCAGGATCGTGGATCGTTACTGCCCTCCCGCGGGCAGCAGCGATCCACGATAACGAGACCCCGTTAGGGACCCGTGGCGGCACCCGCAGCCTGGGCACACGGGCACCCTGGTTCCGCAGGCGGGGCTTGTGGCACACACGCCCCGGTCGGCCAAAGCTGCCCATGATCACGAACCCTGCGGTGGCCAGAGCGGCCGTCAGGTGTGCTCCGAGACCAGCACAGCCAGAGTGCCGGGCTCTACCGCCTCGAACACGTGCGGGATGTCGCCTGGGTAGCAGATGTAGTCGCCCGGGCCGAGCTGGACCGGCTCGCCGGCCACGCCGACCAGCGCTCGGCCCGCGCTGAGCACCACGTGCTCAAGCACCCCGGGCATGTGCGGGTCGGACGCGCGCGCGTGCCCTGGCTCGGCCGTGATCCGGTACACGTCCCGCCGGGCCCCCGGTGGGCACGCCGCCAGCAGCGTGGCCTGGTAGTCAGCGTGCGCGGCGGCCACCGTCGGCCCCTCGTCGGCCCGGATCACCTGGACCTGCGGCCGCGGCGGGTCCAGCAGCCGGGAGAACGGCGCGTCCAGGGCGACGCAGATGGCCCACAGCGTCTCCAGGCTCGGGTTGCCCGTGCCCGACTCCAGCTGGGAGAGGGTGGACTTGGCGAGGCCGGCCCGCCGGGCGACCTCGGTCAGCGACAGCCCGGTCCGGCGGCGTTCCCGGCGCAGCGAGGCGGCGATGAGTTCCAGCGGCGCCCCGCCCGTGACCGCAGCGGGCATCGCACCCGGGGCCCCGCCCGGGACCCCAGCGGGCGCCGCACCTGGGACCGCACCCAGCGCCCCGCCCGCTGATGGGTTCGGTAGATGAGCTGACCGTTCGCTTTGACGAACAATGGGTTCCCTGTTCATAATAAACTCCATGGGTTCGATATATAGAACTCTAACCGGCGGCCTACGCCGTGACATCGCCCTCACTTGCCTGGCCGTCTGGTTCATCGGCCTGTCCTACGGTGCCATCGCCGTCGCGTCCGGGCTGCCGCTGTGGGTCCCCGCCCTGCTGAGCGTGCTCGTGCTGGCCGGCGCGTCCGAGATCCTGTTCGTCGGGATCGTCGCGGCCGGCGGCAGCCCCATCGCGGCGGCCCTGGCCGGCCTGCTGGTCAACGCCCGGCACGTGCCGTACAGCCTGACCCTGCCCGACATGACGGGGCCCGGCGACACCGGACGGGGCTGGCGGTGGCTGCTCGGGGCGCACGTGATGAACGACGAGAGCGTGGTGTTCGCCCTGGCCCAGGACGACGTCACCCGGCAGTACGCCGCCTACTGGGCGTGCGGGCTCGGCGTGCTGATCTGCTGGCCGAGCGGCGCGATCCTGGGCGCGCTGGCCAGCAGCTTCGTCCGTGACACCAGCGCGCTGGGCCTGGACGCCATGTTCCCGGCGGTCATCCTGGCCCTTATCTTCCCCGCGCTCCGCGACCGGGTGACCAGGCTAGCCGCGCTGGCCGGCGCCGCTATCGCGCTGGCCGCCGCGCCGTTCCTGCCCGCTGGCCTGCCCGTCCTCCTGGCCCTGGCCGCGGTCCCGGTCATGGCCCGCAACCGGGGCGTGCCCGGCCCGCCAGGCAAGCGGGAGACCCCGTGACGGACCGCACCCTGCTCGTGGCCGGCATATGCGCCCTGTCGGCGGGAACGTACGCATTCCGGCTGTCTGGCCGCGTGCTGCGCCAGCGGGTCACCTTCCCGCCGCGGGCCGAGCGCATGCTCGCGGCCGGGGCCGTCGTCATGCTGGCCGCCCTGGTCGCCACGACTGCCCTGACCAAGGGTCACGGCTTCGCCGGCTTCGCCCGCCCGGCCGGGGTGCTGGTGGGCGGCGTGCTGGCCTGGCGCAAGGCGCCCTTCCTGGCCGTGGTGCTGGCTGCCGCCGCCGTCACCGCCGTGCTGCGCCTTCTCGGCCTGCCCTGACCGGCATCTTCGTTCTGCACCGAAGCGCTCCGTGCTTCATCCGGCCAGGTAGCGTTCCACCGCCTCCACCTTGGCCGTGAGCGCGCCGGTCACGCCCGGCCGGAGGTCGGCCTTCAGCACCAGGCTGACCCGCGGCGCGCGGGCCGCGACCGCCTCGACCGCCCGCTTGACCACGTCCATAGTCTCGTCCCAGTCGCCCTCGATGGTGGTGAACATGGCGTCGGTCTGGTTCGGCAGCCCGCTGTCCCGCACCACCCGGACCGCCTCGGCCACCAGCTCGCCCACGGCCTCCCCGGTGCCAAGCGGGGTCACAGAAAATGCGATAAGCACTGTCGATTCCACTCCTCGGTCGCTCTGCGCGGAGATATTCGACTGTAGTGACCTGCCGGCGATCGGGATCGCCGCTACAGACCAACCTGCTGCGCAGCCGCGTTCTCATCATGCCGGTCGGTCGGCTCCGGCCGGACCACTGGGGCATAGTTCACTTCTAGTTAAAGTTCTAATTTATGGTCAGATTAGTTATGAAATGATCTTAGAATGCGGCCGTAAGGAGGCGGCAGCGGTTAAGAGTAATTAGCGAGTGCTTGCCTGGATACTCATTTGAATGGGCACCCTGACCAACCGCGCTACGCACGGGATCCTGCAATCGGGGACCAAGGGCCAGCAGCTGGTGACGGTGTCGCCGCCCGCGGCGCCCGCTCCCAGCCAGCAGTGGAGGTTCGTCGGTTAGGTCCCGCCGAGTTGGGCGCCTCGTCCGATTGCTGCCAGAACAAGGCCTGTGGAAGTACCTGGTCAGATCGGAATGGTCGGTAAGTGGTGCGCGATTGAGGCCAGCCTATGACGGCATGCCCGGTTCCGCGGAGGCGCCCGGGGTGGGGCCCTACGGTCAAGCCGCCCTCCGTGTCGACGCGGGCCGTGACGCTGCCGCCACTGCTGACGCCAACGCCGCGCCGCTGCTGACCGTGTCCGGGCTGAGCGTTAGGTACGGCCTGATCCGGGCCTTGGCGGATATCACCCTGTCCGTACGGACCCTCGACGAGGCCGTCCTGGCCGCGTTCATCGAGCAGATTCCCGGGGGCCCCCTGACCCGCGGCAGCCGGAGCAGGCGTCGCGAGGACCCTAGGCAGCTAGGACTTCGTGAAGAACCAGAGCTCGGGTGTGAAGGTGGACGGGGTCAGGTTGGCGAACGAATCCGGCGGGCCGGGCAGGGTCTTCTTCCAGGCAAACACCTGGTCCGCATTGGGCTGGAACAGGACGGTCTGCCTCCCGTCTTGATCCTCGCCATGGCGATTACGCATGGCAGGCGGCACAATGGCCACTAGATCATCGGGACGCGAACGGCGGCAGAAGGGCATGTTGTGAGCGATCACGCCACCTTCTCGGCTGGCCGTTCGGTCACGCAGCTTATGGAGGTCCGATGCCCGTTCAGCCGACACCCGCCGACCGTTTCAGCTTTGGGCTGTGGACCGTCGGCTGGCCCGCCCGTGACCCGTTCGGGGACCCCACGCGGGCACCGCTGGACCCGGTGGAGACCGTGCACGAGCTAGCCGGGCTGGGTGCCTACGGTGTCAGCTTCCACGATGATGACCTGATCCCGTTCGGCAGCGACGACGCGGCCCGGGCCCGCTGCATCGACCGGTTCACCGCGGCGCTCAAGGAAACCGGCCTCGTGGTGCCGATGATGACGACGAACCTGTTTACCCATCCGGTGTTCAAGGACGGGGGGTTCACCAGCAACGACCGCGCGGTGCGCCGGTTCGCTTTGCGTAAGGTGATGCGCAACCTGGACCTGGCCGCGCAGCTGGGCGCGGATACCTACGTGATGTGGGGCGGGCGCGAGGGCAGCGAATATGACAGTGCGAAGGACGTGCGCGCGGCGCTGGACCGCTACCGTGAGGCCGTCGACCTGCTGGCCAGCTACGTGCAGGACCACCGATACGGCATCAGGTTCGCGCTGGAACCCAAGCCGAACGAGCCGCGCGGGGACATCTTGCTGCCCACCGTGGGGCATGCCCTGGCCTTCATCGCCAGCCTGGAGCACCACGAGATGGTCGGGCTGAACCCCGAGGTGGGCCACGAGCAGATGGCCGGGCTGAACGTCGCCCACGGCGTGGCGCAGGCCCTATGGCACGGCAAGCTGTTCCATATCGACCTGAACGGCCAGCGCGGCATTAAGTTCGATCAGGACCTGGTGTTCGGTCACGGTGACTTGATGAGTGCCTTCAGCCTGGTCGACCTGCTGGAGTTCGGCGGAATCGGGGGCGGGCCTGCCTACGACGGGCCGCGGCACTTCGACTACAAGCCATCAAGGACCGAGGACAAGGCCGGCGTGTGGGTCTCTGCGGCGGCGAACATGCAGATGTACCTGCTGCTGAAGGAGCGGGCGGCCGCGTTCCGCGCCGATCCGGACGTCATCGAGGCCCAGGCCGCGTGCCGGGTGGCGGAACTGTCCACGCCGACCCTGGCCCCCGGCGAAACCCATGCCGGGCTGGCGGCCGACCGCAGCGCCTTCGAGGACTTCGACGCTGACGCGGCCGGAGTGTCTGGCTACGGGTTCGTGCGGCTCAATCAGCTGGCCATCGAGCATCTGCTGCGCGCCCGGTGAGCGTACTGGTCGCGGGGATCGACTCATCCACCCAGTCGTGCAAGGTGGTGATCCGCCAGGCCGACGGCGGCGCGCTGGTGCGCCAGGGCCGGGCCGCGCACCCGCCCGGTACCGAGGTCGACCCCGCCGCCTGGTGGCAGGCGCTTACCGTGGCCGTGGCCGAGGCCGGCGGCCTGGACGGTGTGGCGGCTGTCTCGGTGGCGGGCCAGCAGCATGGCATGGTCTGCCTGGATGAGCGCGGCGAGGTGGTCAGGCCGGCCTTGCTGTGGAACGACACCAGGTCCGCAGGTGCAGCGGCAGAACTGGTCGCCGAACTCGGTGCGGGCGACCCGGCGCGGGGCGCCGCCCAATGGGCCGATGCGGTTGGCAGCGTGCCGGTCGCCTCATTCACCGTGACCAAGCTGCGCTGGCTCGCCGAGCACGAGCCGGCCGCGATGGCGCGCACCGCTGCGGTGTGCCTGCCGCACGACTGGCTCACCTGGCAGCTGGCGGGGACCAGCGACCTCGGCCGGCTGCGCACCGACCGCAGTGACGCCAGCGGCACCGGCTACTGGTCCCCTGCGGCGGGCGCCTACCGGCCCGACCTGCTGCGGCGCGCCTGCGGACGCCAGCCTGCCGTGCCTCGGGTGCTCGGTCCCGCCGAACCCTCGGGAGAGGTAGCCGCGGGGCTGGGTGCCGGGACGCCACACGGGTCCCCGGCGTCCCGGCTCGGGCCAGGAGCCGGCGATAACGCAGCGGCCGCGCTCGGCCTCGGCGCCCAGCCTGGCGATGTCGTGATCTCCGTGGGCACCTCTGGTACGGTCTTCGCCGTAACCGGCGCGCCCGCGGCCGATGCCACCGGCACGATCGCGGGCTTCGCCGACGCCACCGGCCGCTTCCTGCCGCTGGTAGCCACGCTGAACGCCGCCCGGGTGCTCGAGGCCGTCGCTGCCGTCCTCGGCACCGACCTGAACGGGCTCTCCCGGTTGGCGCTGTCGGCCCGCCCCGGCGCCGGCGGGCTGGTCATGCTGCCCTACCTTGAAGGCGAGCGGACTCCGAACCGGCCCGAGGCCACCGGCTCGGTGCACGGCCTGACCGGAACAAATGCCAGACCGGAGAACCTGGCTAGGGCCGCGGTCGAGGGGATGCTCTGCGGACTCGCCGACGGACTCGACGCCATCCGGGCGGCCGGCATCAGCGTGCGGCGCGTCCTGCTGATCGGAGGCGGCGCACGGTCCCAAGCGGTGCGCCAGATCGCTCCGGCGATCTTCGGGGCCCCGGTCGAGGTTCCCGCAGCGGCCGAATACGTGGCCGATGGCGCGGCCCTGCAGGCCGCCTGGCTGCTGGCCGGCGGCCAGACGCCGCCGGTCTGGGCGCTGACCGCGATCCGCCGGTACCAATCCGATCCCCAGCCCGCGGTCCGCGAGCGCTACGCCGCCGTCCGCGACGCCGTATCTTCAGAACCATCTCGGGCCGCAGCCGCGGTTGGTTACTGATCGTGATATACCGATTATCACTGCCCGCCACACGTGGATTATGGTCATCATGACCCGTTCAGGCCGTCTCGGGTATGTTTTGGTGTCTGATTACTGCCAGAATGAGAGCTGTGACGGACCTGGTCAGCTCGATGTGGTCGATGCGTTGTGTGGCCAAACGCTCGACTATGGCCACACAATGACGGCATGACCGGTTCCGTGGCGGCTGCCGAAGCGGGCCCTCGCGGCGAGCCAGCCCGCTCCGACGCGGGCCCCGCTGAAGCCGGTGCCGCGGCCGCCGCGCTGCTGACAGTGTCCGGGCTGAGCGTCACCTTCGGCCCGGTCAGGGCCCTGGATGACGTCAACCTGAGCGTGCAGACCGGTGAGCTCGTCGCCTTGGCCGGCGAGAACGGCGCGGGGAAGACCACCTTGGTCCGCTGCATCGCCGGCGAGGTGCTCCCGGGCAGCGGCGAGGTGTTCTTCGCGGGTCGGCGCATTCCTGCCGACCAGGCCGCGGTGGTCAAGCAGGGGATCGCTGTGGTCTGGCAGGACCTGGCCCTGTGCGACAACCTGGATGTCGCCGCTAACATCATGCTCGGCCAGGAGCGTACCCGGCTGCTGCTGTCGGACACCCGTTTCCACCTGGCCGCTGCGGACCTGCTGGCCTCGCTGCGCATCCCGCTCAGCGACACGACGCGCAACGTCGGCGCGCTGCCCGGCGGGCAGCGGCAACTGGTGGCGGTGGCGCGGGCCATGGGCCGCAAGCCCCGGCTGCTGGCCCTGGACGAGCCGACCGCCTCGCTCGGCGTGAAGGAAGCAGCGCAGGTCGAAGAGCTGATTATGGCGTTGCGGCAGCAAGGCACCACGATCTTGCTGGCCTGCCACGATATCGACCAGATGTTCCGCCTCGCCAACCGCATCGTCGTATTGCGGCAGGGCCGGATCGCGGGCGAGGTGCGCACGGCCGATGCCCACCCCGATGACGTGATTGCGCTGATCTCCGGCCGGCAGCCGGTCTCTTCCGCCCGCCAGCAGCTCACCCGGCTGCACGGGCTCACCGACCGGCTGGTCTCGGCCGACCCGTCGTCGAGCCTGTCGCTAATCTTGTCCGCGCTCGGCGCGGCTCTCGGTAGCGAGCAGCTGTGCATTCACCTGGTCACCGACAAGATGCTCTACTGTGCCGCGTCGCTCGGGTTTGAACCCGGGCAGCTCGACTCGTGGAGCAGGCTGCCGTTCGGGCCTGCGGGCGGCCCAGTGGGCGTGGCCGCGGCCGGTGAATGCCCCATCATCGCCGACAACATCCGGATCGGTTCGGCTCGGAGTATCTTCCGAGACCTGGCCAAGACCGCGAAAGTGGCCAGTTCGTGGTCGGTCCCGGTGCTCGGCCCGAGCGGCCCGGCCGGGGTGATCACCGTGTTCCGGGCCGAGCATGGCGCGCCGGAGCGCGACGAGCTTGACCTCATCACCGTCTACGCGGGCTACGCCGGCAGCGCTATCGAGCGGGATCGGCTGCTCGACCAGGTGACCATGAGAAACCGGGTTCTCGAGACGATCCGCGAGATGCTGGAGACGCTGGCCGGGCCGGTCCCGGTCGGCGAGGGACTCTCCATAGCGGTCCAGTCGCTGCGGGTCGGCCTGCAGGCCGAGGAGGTCGCGTTGATCACCCAGCCGACCGGACAGCCGGCTCGCTGGCGCGCCTTCGCCGGCCCGCTTGGCACCGACGGGTCATCGGCCACCCCGCCCATGCGCGGCATCGCCGAGTCCGCGCTGGCCAACATCCTCCCCGATGGGGTGGCCCGGCAGCTGCAGAGCAGCCGACGCCATCGCGTGCGGGCGGTGGCGTTCGTGGCGGCCGGCGGTCCCACCGTCCTGCTGGCCAGCTGGCGGCGGGTGCCGCCGACCAAGGAGGAGACGGCGCTGCTGGAGGACGCGGCGCACTCCCTCCGGCTGGCGCTCGAGCGCGAGGAGGCCGCTCACGCCAACCAGGAGGCGGCCGCGCTGCGCCGGTCGCGCGAGCTCCAGCGCGGGTTCCTGTCCCGGCTGAGCCACGAGCTGCGGACGCCGCTGACGGCCATCCGGGGATACGCGTCCAGCTTGCTGCAGCCCGATGTGACTTGGGACCGTGAGTCCCAGCAGCGTTTCCTGGACCGGATCGCCGCGGAGTCGGCCCGCCTCGGCCGCCTGGTCGACGACCTGCTCGACTTCTCCGCGATCGAATCGGGCATCATGCGCCTGCAGTGCGACTGGTGCGACATCCGACTGGTGGTCGAGGCCGCGATCGCCTGCCTGCCACCGGCCAGCGCCGCCTCGGTCGCATTGACCTGCGACGCCAGCCTGCCCGTAGTGTGGGCTGACCACGACCGGATGGAGCAGGTCTTCGTGAACCTGCTGAACAACGCGCTCCGCCACAACCCGCCAGGTACCCGGGTACGCGTGACCGTGGACCATCGGGCGTCTGAGGTGGTGATCGGCGTCCAGGACGATGGCGTCGGGATGTCGCCAGAACTGGCGGCCACCCCGTTCGAACCCGCCCCCCGCCCTCGCGCCATCCCGGGCAACGGCAGCAGCAACGGCGACGGCCGCCGCCAAAGCGCAGGCACGGGCCTTGGCCTGTCCATCGCCAAGGGGATCATGCAGGCTCACGGCGGCCGGATCGAGCTGACCCCGCTGCCCAAGGGCACCTGCTTCCAGGTGTACCTGCCGGTCGAGGCCGACGCGAGCCGGACGGCCGGATCTGTGCCGGGCGCGAGCGGAAGCCATGCGACCGCCGGAGGCGGGCCCGCCACGAGCGAGAGAGGCCGCGACGGCGATGACGACTGAGGACACGCGCAAGACCTGTGCCCTGGTGGTGGAGGACGATCCCAACATCGTCGACCTGATCAGGTCCAACCTCGCCGTGCGCGGGTTCGACACCATCGTTTCCGTGGACGGCATGCGCGCCCTCCAGTTGCTCGAGACCGAAGACCCGGACATCGTGCTCCTCGACCTGATGCTGCCCGAGGCCGACGGCTTTGAGCTGTGCCGCCAGATCCGCGAGCGCTCCCCGGCCGCGATCATCGTGGTCTCGGCCCGCGGCGGCGAGCGGGACAAGGTGACCGCCCTGCACATGGGTGCGGACGACTACATGACTAAACCGTTCAGCATCGAGGAGCTGCTGGCCCGGATCACCGCCACGCTGCGCCGGACCCGGCCCGCCGCGCCTACCGAGCAGCAGGCGCCTCCGGTCATCGTGGTCGGCGGCGTCCTCATCGACCTGGCCCTGCAGCAGGTCCGGCGCGATGGGCAGCCCGTCCACCTGACCCCGACCGAGTTCGCCCTCCTGCGCGAGCTCGCCGTCAACCGGGGCAAGCTGCTCACCCACGCGCACCTGCTCCGCCGGGTCTGGGGGCACGGCTACGAGACCGAGACCGAGTACCTGCGCGTCTACGTGCGGCGGCTCCGGGCCAAGCTCGAGGCGGACGACAGCGCCCCGCTCATCCTCACCCAGCCGCGGGCCGGCTATCGCCTGGCCCCCGAGTAACCCAAATCGCAATTTCGGGTCACACTCGGATCACAATTCCGTTACGCCTGGACTACCGTTAACGGTATCTTTACGGGCCGGTGCCGATGTTAAGGCTATGTTAATTCCGGGTGCTCTATCGTGGCACTTCAGGCGCTAAGGCTGTAGTCGTACCAGGCATGCGGTGACGTCCGGCATCCCTGGATACGATATATGGTCCTTCATTTACTACGCGAGGTGGTACGTAATGATCCGAGTGGCCGTCCGCCAGCGGCCGTGTCCGGGTAGAGCCTGCTGGTCGGGTTCTACCCTGCGGATGAGCGTCTGGGGAGGAAGTCGCGTCCAGCTTCCTCGGCGAGAAGGTGCGGAGCATGAGCTGGCCGCAATTCGACATCATCACCGGGCGGATTGTCGCACGCGGACGGATGTCCTGCTGATGGAGGACTTTCGGTTCTGGGTGTCTAATGTCGAATGAACTAACCTCATCCGTAGGGATACCGCTGTTGCACCGGTGTCCCGGTCGGCTTATTCGGATACATTCGTGCGAAAGGTGTGGGGAATGCAAGTGAGTAACAGAAGTAAGGGAAGCGACGGCAAGTTCCGGCGCTTCCCTCGCCTGGGCTGGGTCGCTCTGGCAGCGGCTCTTGCCCTGGCGGCTGCGGGCTGTTCGTCCTCGTCGAGCTCGTCTGCCACGTCTTCCACGTCGGCCTCGGCGTCGGCGACCGGCTCGTCCACGGTTCCATCGGTGAGCATCAACTCCTTCACCGTCCACATCCCGCCGACGATGTCCCTGTTCAAGGCGCTGACCGTGGTCGGGACCAAGGGAGCCAACAGCCTGCAGGTGGGGGTGGTCCTGCCCGACACCACATCCTCGACCCGGTGGGTCGACTTCGACGCGCCGTACCTGAGGCAATCCTTCATCTCCGCCGGGTATACCTCGGCCCAGTTCCGCATCGACAACGCGCAGGGAAGCGACGCGACCCAGCTGAGCGACGCCACCGCCGACATCAACCTGGGTGCCAAGATCCTGATCATTTGCCCGCTCGATGGCCCGACTGGCGTCGCGATCGCGAAGCTTGCCGAGCAAAAGGGCGTCACCCTGATCGCCTACGACCGCGCCATCTTCCAGGGCACGAACACCTACTACGTCAGCTTCGACAACGAGCACGTGGGCGAGCTGATCGGCCAGGGCTTCCAGTCGTGCATTACGTCCTGGAATATCAAGAGCCCGAAGGTCTTCGTCCTGAACGGCGGCCAGGACACCGACCCCAACGCCATCTCCTTTGCCTCGGGTTACAACAAGGTGGTCTGGGGCCAGTCCGCCAAGACAGTCGCCGCGGGCACGACCAACAGCGCCGGCTACTCGCTGGTTGGCGAGAACTTCGCCCCGGGCTGGAACAACACCCAGGGCGGCACCATCTTCCAGCAGGAGTTCACCTCTCACCCGCAGATCAACGCGACCATCGAGGCCAATGACGGGCTCGCCAACGCGGTGATCACCGACCTCAAGACGGCCGGGGTCAAGCCCAAGACTGTGCCCACCACCGGGCAGGACGCCACGGCCCAGGGCATGGCCTGGATCCTCCAGGGCTACCAGTGCGGCTCCGTGTACAAGGCCGTCTACAAGGAGGCCCAGGACTCCGTGGCCATGGCCACGATCCTGCTGGCCGGCGCCACGCCGCCGCAGGCTTTGCTGAACGGCAAGACCGTCGACCCGGCCAACCCGAGCGTCACCGAGCCGGCGTCCCTGCTGACCCCGGTGTGGGTGACCGCGGCCAACATGCAGTCCACAGTCATCGCGGACGGCTTCGACACGGCGTCGCAGATCTGCTCGATTGCAGGTCAGGCCGCCTGCACCGCAGCTGGCATCCATTGATAGGCTGACCTGGGAAATCTCGACGGATCCTCGTCGAGATTCCCCACAGCCCGGGTTGGCGGACCCGCCATCAGGCGGGTCCGCCAACCCGGGCCTCATGAGACAGTTGTGCCTCGGGCAAGGCTACTGACAGGTATTCATGATGACTGAGGTGAACGAGGCCCCGAAAGGCGCGAGCAGCGGCGGGGACGGGGCGGAACCCCTGCTTGAGCTTCGAGGTATCGACAAGCACTTCGGGCCGGTACAGGCACTCTACGGGGTGAACCTGAGCCTGTACCCGGGTTGTGTGACCGGCCTGTGTGGGGACAACGGCGCCGGGAAGTCGGTGCTCACACGCACTATCGCCGGCGTGCACCAGCCGGACCATGGCCAGATCTTCTTCGGGGGGCAACCGGTACACATCCGGAGCGCCCGGGACGCCGCCGCGCTGGGGATCGAGACCGTCTACCAGGACCTGGCGCTGGCCGACAACCTGGACATCGTCCAGAACATGTTCCTCGGCCGGGAAACTCTGCGCCGCCGCCTGCTCGACGAGGACTCGATGGAACTGAAGGCGAGCGAGACCCTGAGCACCCTGCGGGTGACCACGGTGCGCTCGATCCGGCAGCCGGTGGCCTCGCTCTCGGGAGGTCAGCGACAGGCGGTGGCGGTGGCCAAGGCGGTAATGTGGAACTCCAAGCTGGTGCTGCTTGACGAGCCCACCGCCGCCCTCGGGGTAGTGCAGACCCGGCAGGTGCTGGACCTGATCAAACGGCTCCGGGATACCGGGCTGGCGGTGATGGTGGTCTCCCACAACCTGAACGACGTCTTCGAGGTCGCGGACCGGATCGCGGTGCTGTACCTGGGGCGGATGGTGGTCGATGCGCCGGCTACGGGCTTCGACCGGCAGAGCGTGGTGGAGTACATGACGACGGGTGGCGCCAACGGGCAGCCGCCCAAGCCTGCCAGATCCGCGAGTGACGAGGGCTGAGCCCATGGGCCCGGATCGGGAACTCCCTATGACCACGGTCCCCGGCGAGACCGCGGCCGTGGTGTCGGACACGACGACGACGGCCGACCTCACCGCCGCCCCCGCCCCCGAGGCCGTGGCCGAGGTCGGCGAACTTGTCGCCCAATCGCTGGGCCAGTACCTCCGGGCCTGGTTGCTCAAGGTCCGCAGTGGCGACAGCGGTGTCCTGCCGGTGCTCCTGGCCATGGTGGTGGTCGCCGTCACCTTCCAGGTCATCACCCCCGAGCACTCATTCCTGCGGCCGAGCAACCTCGTGTACATCTTCGGGCTGAGCACCGTGTACATGGTGCTGGCGATAGCCGAGACAGTGGTCCTGCTCATCGCCGAGATTGACCTCTCGGTCGGCGCGGTCGCGCTGATCGGCGGAGTGATCGCCTTCAAGCTGGTGCAACAGCCCGGGCCAGGCTGGCCGTGGTGGGCCGCCATACTCGCGGCGCTCGTTTCCTGCGGCGTGTTCGGCTCCCTGGCGGGGACGCTGACGGCCCGGCTCAAGATCCCGTCCTTCATCGTGACCCTGGCCGGGTTCCTTCTTTTCTCGGGAATCCTCGTCGTTGTCCTCGGCGGCGCCGACGGCTCCGTCAACCTCGACACATCGGAGTTCAACCAGCGCGTCATCTATGACTTCGTCCAGGGGGTGATCCCCCCGGTGGCCAGCTGGATACTTCTGGCGGTGGTGGTCGGGGCCGTCGGCACCTCCCAGTGGCTGCGTGCGGCCAGGAGGCGACGCCAAGGCCTAGTGGTTCCCCCGAAGAGTGTGATATCAATCAGGATCGCCCTGCTGGCGCTCGTCGGGGTAGCTCTGGTGGCTGTCTGCAATGTCAACCGCGGAACCGCCCTCAAGACGGTTCAGGGAGTTCCGTGGGTGATCCCGATCGTCCTCGGCGTGCTTGGCATCTGGACGCTCGTGCTCGGGCGAACCCGCTTCGGCCGCTACCTGTATGCCATCGGCGGCAACCCCGAGGCGGCCCGCCGCGCCGGCGTCAGCGTCGCCGGCATCCGCACCTGGGCCTTCGCGTTGTGCTCGGCGACTGCCGGACTCGGCGGCATCCTCCTCGGTTCCTTCTTCTTCGGTGAGTACAGCACCAATACGGCAGACTCCGGTCAGCTCGTCCTGTACACCGTCGCCGCCGCCGTAATCGGCGGGGTCAGCCTCTTCGGCGGCCGGGGTAAAGCCATCCACGGTGTTCTCGGCGGCCTCCTCATCGGCGGCATCGCCTACGGCGTATCCCTGCTCAACCTGGGTAGTCTGTCCACGCCACTGCAATACATCCTGCCAGGCGCGGTGCTTCTGGCCGCAGTGCTCATTGACGTGCTGTCACGGCGCAGTGCTGGGAGCGTGACCCGTGTCTGACGTGACCGCGGACTCCAACAAGACCCCGGCCGGAGCGACGGATGCCACGATGCTGGCCGACCTCACCGCCGCCCAGGAGGCCGCGGCCGACGTCCCACCCGAGCTCGTCGCCCAGTCGCTGGGCCAGTACCTCCGGGCCTCGTGGGGCCGGGTCCGCGCCGGCAACAGCGGTGTTCTGCCCGTAGTCCTGGCCATCGTGGTGGTCGCCGTCAGCTTCCAGATCGCGAATTCGAAGTTCCTGTCCGCGCAGAACCTGGTCAACCTCTTCGAGCAGAGCACCATATACATGCTGCTGGCGATCGCTGAGATCTTCGTCCTGCTCCTGGGAGAGATCGACCTCTCCGTCGGCCTGGTCATGGCGCTTGGCAGCGTCGTCGTCGCCGAACTCGTGCAGCCGGCCGGCGCGAATTGGCCGTGGTGGGCGGCGATCATCGTGACGTTGCTCGCCTGCTGCGCGGTCGGGGCCATCCAGGGATCGCTCGTGGCCCGGCTGAGGATGCCGTCGTTCATCGTCACTCTCGGCGGCCTGCTGATCCTGGAGGGCGTGGCGATCATCGTCCTCGGCGGGACCCTTGTGGGCATCGGCAACTCCCAGTACAAGAACGAGCTCGTCCTCTACAACATCTTCTGGGGGTCGTTCTCCCCGCTGGCCAGCTGGATCTTGCTGGCCGTGGTGGTCGGAGCCACTGGCACCGGGCTCTGGCTGCGGGACGCCCGCAAGCGCCGCCACGGCCTGGAGGCTCCGCCGCGCAGCCTCACCGCGATGAAGATCGTCCTCATGGCGGTGGCGGGAATCGCGCTCGTCGCCATATGCAACGTCAACCGGGCTCACGCCGGGACGATCGAGGGGGTTCCCTACATCATTCCGATCGTCCTTGTCGTGCTCGGCGCCTCGACGGTCCTGCTGCAGCGGACCCGCTTCGGCCGCTACGTGTACGCCATCGGCGGCAACCCCGAGGCGGCGCGGCGAGCCGGGGTCAGCCTGCCCAGGATCCGAACCTGGTGTTTCGTTCTCTCCGCCCTGATCTCCGGGATCGCTGGCGTGCTGTTCGCCTCGTGGCAGGTCTCGCTGACCACCAACGTCATCAAGGCCGCGAACAGCTACGTGCTGCTCGCGGTGGCCGCGGCGGTCATCGGTGGCACCAGCCTCTTCGGCGGCCGGGGCAAGACTATCCACGGCGTGCTGGGCGGCCTCGTCATCGGCGCCATCTACAACGGCCTCTACCTGCTAGGCGTGTTGAGCCAATGGATTGAGGTCGTGGTCGCCGCGGTGCTGCTCGCGGCGGCGGCCATCGATGTCCTCTCGCGCCGAGGTGCGCAGCGCTAAGCGTGACGCCAGCGGAAGCTGCAATCCCCGCCTCTCAGTCTGGCCGCCCCGGATCACGCTTCGCGCCAGCGTCAGGGACGTGTTCACCGGGACAGGCGACCTGACCGGCCCGATCAACTTGGGCCCAGAGCATGTGGACCGCCGTCCTGGTCACCGCCGTCACCATGGACACCACCGCCCGCCGCGGTACTACGAGCACGTAGGTCTAAGGTCGTTCATTCCGAACGGTCCATGGTGCATGATCGGGGTTTGTGGCGAGCTACCCGTGGATGAGCACGTTCCTGGCCGACGCCAGGCAGACGGTCGCGCCGCCCCGGGACGGTAACGACGGCCTGCTGCCGCCGCTGCTGGTCGCGCTGACCGCGGTCACCGGGCTGGTCGATTCCTTCAGCTACCTGGTCCTCGGGCACGTGTTCGTGGCCAACATGACCGGAAACGTCGTCTTCTTCGCCTTCGCGCTGGCCGGCGTGGGCGGTTTCTCCGCGACCGCCTCGGTTGCCGCGGTGGGCTGCTTCGCCCTCGGCGCGCTGGCCACGGGCCGGCTCGGCCGGTCCCTGGCCAGCCGCCGCGAGCTCCTGCTCGGCGTCACCGCGGGGATCGAAGCGCTGATCGTGGCCGAGACCGTGACCATGACGGCGCTGAGCCCCAGCCCGCTGCCGACCGGCCTGCGTTACGCGCTGATCGTCGCGCTCTCGCTCACCATGGGTGCGCAGAACGCCACCGCCCGCAAGCTCGCCGTCCCGGACCTGACCACCACCGTGCTGACCCTCACCATCACCGGCATCGCCGCGGACAGCCCGCTCGCGGGTGCGGCCGGGACCCATGCGGCCCGCAGGCTGATTTCGGTGGCTGCCATGTTCCTCGGCGCGCTGGCCGGCGCCCTGTTCGTCCTGCATGTGCATATCGTCTATCCCCTGGTGATCGCGCTGATCATCCTGGCTGCGGCGGCCGTCACCGCCGTCGCCCAGGCCAGGAACTCCAGAATCCGCCGCTCGCCTGTTGCGTAGGAGAGTCTGATGCGTCTTGCCGCCCTGTCGTCCGAAGAGATGACACCAGAACAAGTCGACCTGTACCGGCAGATCCTCAGCGGCCCCCGCGGCCAGGGGCCGCGCGCGGTCCAGCTCGCCACCGGCGCCGGCGGCCTGGCCGGCCCGTTCAACGCCATGCTGTACGCCCCCGACGTCGGACACGCGCTGCAGGAGCTCGGCGCGGCCATCAGGTTCCGGACCCAGCTCTCGCCGCGGGTTCGCGAGACGGCCATCCTGGTCGTGGCGCAGGCCTGGGACAGCTCCTACGAGCAGGCCGCGCACGAGCTGATCGGCCACGACGCCGGGCTCACCGGCCCGGAGATCGAAGCGCTGCGGGGCGGTGCCGATCCTGGCTTCGCCGACGAGCAGGAGCGGGTCGCCTACCAGGTTGTCCGCTCCCTGACCGGCCCGGCCGACCTGGACGACCCGCAGTACGCCGAGGCGGTCGCCGTGCTGGGGGAGCGGGCCCTGGTCGAACTGTCCGCCCTGGTCGGCTACTACGCGACCCTGGCCCTGCAGCTCCGCATCTTCCGTGTTGTCCCGGACCAGTAGCCCCGTTCGCCCGCCCCGTCCCCGGGTCCGGTCTCCCGGCACGAGGACAGCCCCGGTACCTGGGAGTGGGAGCTGGTACCGGGGCTGTCAATCCCCCCTCTGGGATTCATGATCATTTTATCAGACCAGATCAGACCAGTCTATATATATGTCCTGGTCGATTTAGGTCTGCTAAATTTGCCTCGTGACCGCACTTGAGATGGTTCGGCACGATTTGCCCGAGCCCGCATACCAGCAGCTAGTGGCGATCTTGACCCGCCAGATCGAGGCCGGGCAGTGGCACACGGGCCCGCTGCCGTCGGTGAAAGCCCTCCAGGCTGAGTACGGCGTGGGCCGCGACACCGTCCTGCACGCCCTGCAGCTGCTCCGCGACGCCGGCCTCATTTTCACGGTGGCCAAGCGCGGCAGCTACGTCGGCCGCCCTCGCTGACCCCGATCGCCTCCCGTCCGCGCCGACCTGGCCTCCCGTCCGCGCTGCCCCGATCGCCTCCCGCCCGCGCTGCCCCGATCGCCTGCCGCCCGGCTCGCGTTCGCACCCCGCGCCTCCGGCCGACGGCTCCTGCGGCTAGGATGCCGCGGGTGGTGTCGGTTTTGTTCGCGCTGCTCACGGCGTTGTTCAACGGCCTGGCGTCGGTCTTGCAGCGGCAGGCTGCGGCGACCGCGCCGCCGGAGCGCGCCCTGCACCTGTCCCTGTTCAGCTACCTGATCAGGCGCAAGATATGGCTGGCCGGCATCGGGATGGTCATCCTCGCCGCGGTCTGCCAGGCCACCGCGCTGGCCACCGGCCCGGTGGCGCTGGTCCAGCCCATCTTCATCATCGAGCTGCCCTTCACCCTGCTGGTGGCCAGCTGGGTGAATCACCGTCGGCTGCCCCGGCGGACCTGGTGGGCGGTGGGCCTAGTCACGGTCAGCCTGGGCGCCGGGCTGGCGGCCGCCGCTCCGTCGGGCGGGTCGGACCAGGCCAGCACCAAGGTGTGGGTCACTGCGCTGATCGTCACTGCCGGTTTCGAGGCGGTGGTGATCAGCGTGGGCGTCCGGGCCCGGGGCAACGCGCGCGCAGCGGCGCTCGGCCTCGCGGCGGCCTGCGGCTACGCGCTGACCGCGACGCTGATGAAGAGCGCGGTCGCGTCGCTCTCCCAAGGGGCCGCAGCTTTCTTCGGCTCGTGGCAGCTGTACGCGACCGCCGCCGCCGGGGTCGGCGCGCTGTTCCTCCTGCAGAACGGGCTCCAAGCGGGGTCGCTGGTCGCCGTCCAGCCGCCGCTGACCCTGGGCGACGCCCTGATCAGCATCTCCTACGGAGTGACCGTTTTCGGCGAGGTCGTGCGAACCGGTGGCTGGCTGGCCGTCCAGATCCTGGCCGTGATCGCGATTGGGGTCGGCTGCATCGAGCTATCCCGTTCACTGGCCATCGTGCACCGGCCTGAGCCGGCTCCTCCGGGGGCCGATGCCGCAGTCAGTGGCTGACGATGACCGGCTCGCCCGGGACCTTCACCAGCTTGTGGAAGAAGGCCGCGATGTCCATCGGGATCCGCACGCAGCCGTGCGAGACCGGCTCGAGCGGGACGTCCGTCTCGCCGTGGATCGCGAACGCGGTGCCGATGAAGAACACCGAGTTGTACATGTAGCCGAGCGGCACCGAGAGCCAGCCCGGGTAGAACGACAGGGTGTGGAAGTGGCCGGTCGGCGTGACGGCGTAGCCGCAGCCCCCGCCGGGCGAGCAGAAATAGTATCCGCCGCCGGACGAGACGTGGCTGATCAGCTGGATCTTGTTGTTGCGGTACAGGACGAGCACCTCAGTGTGCAGGTTGACCTCGATCCGGTTCGGCCCGGCCGCGCGGTCGAGCACCCGCGGCGCCCGCGGGTGGGCTAGCGCCCGCTGCATCGCGGCGCTCACGTAGTTCTCACCCGGCAGCCCCTGCGACTGCTGGAACGCCCAGACCGCCTCGAGCGTGTTGGTGCTGAAGTGGCCGTCGATCGCGCCCGGGTAGTACTTCAGCGCGGCCAGCCGCCGCTGCAGCGTCCGGACCGCCGAGCTCCGCATGCCCAGCTGCAGAGTGTGCGCCGCCGCGGCCGGCGCGGCGGGCACGGCAGCGTTAGCAGGCGCCGCAGCGTTGGCGGGCGCCGCAGCGGCGGCAGGCACGGCCCGCGCCGCCGGCGCGGCCAGGGCGGCCGGTGCCGAAAGGAACACGGCCGGTACCGTCAGCGCCAGCGCCGGGGCCACCAGGGCGTATATCCACAGGCGTCGCATCGTCAACCTTCGCACCCACTTGTCTGGTTCAGGTGTTCACGCTCAGTCAGATGTTCACAGCCAGGAGGCGGGTGCGGGCGCATCGCCAGCCCCTGGATACCCAAACATTAGACCGGGGTACCACGAACCCCAAGGACCGACATATCTCAATGTGGTCCCGGCCGGGTCTCGCAATGGTCAGCCGGCGCTAGGTCCCCGCCCCGGACGCCTCGGCGGCCGCCAGGTGCGCGAGCGCCTCCGTCACGCCCGGGAAGTGCGGGAGCGCGCGGTCCACGCCGGTGATCTGGAAGAGACGCAGCACGGCCGGGCCGGACACGGCCAGCAGCACCTGGCCGCCTTCGACCTGCGCCCGTTTGTGCGCGTCCACCAGCGCATGCAGCCCCGCCGAATCGCAGAACCGCGTGCGGCTCATGTCGACCACGAAGGTCCCGTCCCCGCTGGATGCCGCCTGGAGCACAGCCGCCCGCAGCTCGTCGGCATTGGTGATGTCGATCTCCTCGGGCGCCGCAACGATCGGAACGCCGTTGACCGTCTCGACGGGGAACCTGGTTTCAGGCATCTCCGTCACCTCCCGTGGCTACAGGCGCGGACACCACCCGCCGCGTAAACGTCGCTGACGGCACTATCAGCATCCGCGCCGAGGCGCACCGCTGTCAACGTAAGGCGGGAAAAACTTCATGTCTTTTTTCTAGCGTAAATTATCTCACGATTATAAGATCAGGTTGCATGGGTGACCAGGACGAGAGCAGCGGGAGCTGGACCCTGCTGACCGGGCACGGGCACGTGCTGGTAGAGATCGCCCGCAACCCGGACGCCCGGATCCGGGACATCAGCGCCGTCGTCGGGCTCACCGACCGCACGGTCCAGGCCATCGTGGCCAACCTCGAGGCCGCCGGCTACCTCACCCGGACCCGGACCGGCAGGCGCACCCGGTACAGCGTGAACCACGACAGCTTGTTCCGGCACTCCGCGCAGGAGGGGCTCCGGGTGGGCCCGTTCCTGGAACTGCTCGCCGTGACCGGCGACGACTCCGGCCGCGAGCCCACCGTCGGCCCCGCCCCCTCGGAAGGCCAGGCCGCTAGCCCGGGGTAACCATCCGCTGGTCAGCGCGTGCCGCCAGCGGCGTCGGTGACGTGGCGGAGCAGGAGCGCCGTGGTCACCGGGCCGACCCCGCCCGGTACCGGGCTGAGCGCGCCCGCGACCTCGGCCACCCTCGGGTCGACGTCGCCGGCCAGGCCGCCGTCCGGCGTGGCGTTGGTGCCGACGTCGATCACCGTGGCGCCCGGGGTCACGTGATCCGGGCCGATCAGCCCGGCCCGGCCCGCGGCGACCACGAGGACGTCGGCCTGCCTGGTGATGGCGGCCAGGTCCCGGGTGCGCGAGTGGCAGATGGTGACCGTGGCGTTGCGGTCCAGCAGCAGGTGCGCCACTGGCTTACCGACCACGGCCGAACGGCCGACCACCACCGCGTGCCAGGCCGGCCAGGTCGATCCGGTGATGATCGAGCAGCCTGAGCACGGCCTCGGCGGTGGCCGGCGCGAAGGCCGGCAGGCCGGTCATGAGGCGGCCGAGCGACTCCGGGTTGGCCCCGTCCACGTCCTTGGCCGGGTCGATCTCGGCCGCCAGCTCGGCCAGCCGCGCGCTGCCCGGCAGCGGGGTGGTCAGGATGATCCCGTGCACCGTCGGGTCCGCCGACAGCGAGGCCAGCTGGGCGCTGAGGCTGGCCGCGGTCGCGCCCGGGCCGAGGTCCTCGACCTCGCAGCCGATCCCGGCCTTGGCCGCTGCTGCGGCGATCGACCGGACGTACCAGGCGCTGGCCTCGTCGTCCGTGGCCGTGACCACGGTCAGCCGCGGCGGGCGGTGCGCGGCCGCGAGCTCGGCCGCCGCGGCCGCGGTCCCGGCGCGGATATCCGCCGCGAGCTCCCGTCCGGACAGGACCGTCATCGGCTGATCTCCTCGCGCACGGTGGCGACGACCTGGGCGGCGCGGACGGCGACATCGTCGGTGACCTGGCCCATGCCCGCCAGCTCGGCCTGGACCGCCGGGTCCTTGATGCCGCGGAGGTTGACCTCGATGTTGACCTGCGCGGTCACCGCGGCGGCGCGCGCGGCTTCGGCGGCTGCGGCCACGTCCGTGATCACGTTGCGGTTCCCGGTCGGCAAGAGCTCTTCGGCCAGGCTGACCAGCAGCAGCGCGAGGCGGACCACATCGGCTGGCGGGCGCGCGGCCCCGGCCAGGGCCTCCGCGATGGCGGCCGAGCGCGCCTCCTGCTCCTCGGGAGTCTGCCTGGCCAGCCCGTAGGCGTCGGCCACCGCCCCGAACGCCGCGGCGTCCGCCTCGGCCAGCGTCAGGGCATCGCTGCGGATCCCCTCGGCTTCGGTGATGACATGGTCCATCAGCGCAGCGTCGTACTTGGCGCCGTTGCTGTACCTGGCCACCATGGCGAGCAGGGCGGCCGACTGGGCGGCGTGCAGGGCGGCGGTGGCGCCGCCGCCCGGGGCCGGGACTCGGGCCGCGAGCTGGTCGAGGAAGGCGGTGATGGTCTCGTCGCGCATACCGTGAGGTTATCGAGAAGCATCGCCTAAAGTTGGTTCATGCGCGGGTATACCCAGGACAAGGACGCCTATCTAAAGCGGCTGCGCCGCATTGAGGGCCAGGTGCGCGGGCTCCAGCGGATGGTGGAATCCGACACCTACTGCATCGACATCCTGACCCAGGTCTCCGCGGTGACCCGTGCGCTGCAGGCCGTCGCCCTCGGCCTGGTCGAAGACCACCTCGGCCACTGCGTGGCCCAGGCCATCGAAGCGGGCGGCCCCGAAGCCGGCGACAAGGTCAAGGAAGCCTCCGAAGCGATCGCTCGCCTGGTCCGGTCCTAGCCCAGAACGCCCAGCCGGCGTCAGAAGACCGGCCGCGCTTCAGAACATCGGTACCGGCAGGCCCGGCACCGGCTCCAGGAAGCTGGCCCGGGACTCCTCCAGCCAGTCCTCGAGCGGCCGGGGATCAGCTCCGGTCACCTCTCGCACGGCGGCCGTCACCGTCTCCGCGCCGCCTGCCCGGATCCAGTCGAACAGCTCCAGGTTCCCGTCCGCCTGCCACCGGCTCACCCCGCTGGCCAGCATGAGCTCCCGGGCCTTGGCGGCCGGCTGGTCGGCGTAGTCCACTTTCCGCGCGAAGACGGCCGAGATCCGCGTCGCGACGGCGCTGAACGCCAGCGCGTGCGGCCCGGTCAGCGCGTACGTCGCGCCCTCGTGGCCCGGGCTGGTCAGCACCCGGGCCGCGGCCGCGGCCACGTCGCTGGCCGCCACGAACCCGACCCGCCCGTGGCCGGCGGGTGCCGAGATCACCGCCTCCCGGCGGATGGTGTCCGCGGCGGTCAGCAGGTCCTCCATGTACAGGGCGGGAGCCAGGTAGGTGACCGGCAGGCCGACGGCGTTCAGGTGCGCGGCAACCTGCCGGTGACTGAGCATGAACCGGACCTCGCAGCCCGGATCGGCGAAGCCGTCCGCGGCCATCTTGACCACATGCGGTCCGTGGCCCGCGGCCACCAGCGCGTCGATGAACACCGTCTCGAGCTCGGTCTGCTCCTCGATCGCCGGGCTGAGCAGGAAGACCCGGTCGAATTCCCGCAGCACCTCGGCGGGCGGGGGGTCATCGAAGGCGGCCACCACGTGCCGCGGCGACCCGGGCAGATCGGCCGCCTTCGCCTCGACCCGCACCATGGCCGCGACATCGGCGTGCGCGTCGGCCAGCTTCTCCATCAGGCGGTATCCGATCCGCCCGGTCGCTCCGGTCACCAGTATCACGCTATTGCTCCCTGTTCGCCGGTGCCTACCCTACAGCGGCCCGGACCGCCGGGCGTGACCTGTTCAGCGGACCGTCGGCAGCCGGGCGGCGATGCCGGCGAGCAGGCAGTCGAGGCCGAACTCGAAGCGCTCGTCTCTCGTATCCGCCGCATCCGGATCGACCCGTTCGTTGACCATGCGCTGGATGTTCGGATAGCGATCCGCGTCGGCCAGCCACTGGTGGAAACGTTCGCGCTCGGCGTCGATCTCCTCCGTGGTCATGGCCGCCTCCCGTTCCGCCCGGATGCGTTCCGAGCGCATCTCCTGGACCTCGCGCAGCACCGCGCCCAGGACGTAGGTGACCACGGTCATCAAGATGTCCACCATCATCCGGGCGTCCACGCCGGTCCCGGCGACCATGCCGAGCATGAGGTCCAGGTTCCGCGCGTCGTTCGGGCCGCTCGGCGGGCGGCTGGCGGCGTACTCCATGACCCACGGGTGCCGCAGCAGCCCCGCGCGGTGGCGGTGGGCCAGCTCCCGGAGATCAGCCTGCCAGTCGCCGGTCGGCTCGGGCACCCCCGTCTCGGCCTCGAGTGAGTCGAGCATCGCGTCGATCAGCTCTTCCTTCGAGGCGACGTGCCAGTACAGCGACATCGCCCCGGCCCGGAGTTCCCGGGCGATGCGCCGCATGCTGATCGCGTCCGGCCCCTCGGCGTCGGCGACCGCGATCGCGGCCGCGACGATCTCCTCCCGTGACAGGCCGCGGTCCCGAGGCCGTGGCTGGGCGCCCCGCGCCCGGTGTCGTTCGATGTGCTCGCTGAGGCGCTGCTCGCGCCTGGCCCTGCGTGCCTCCTCCCGCGCCGGCCATGCGCCGGTTATCCCGCGCGCAGGTGGTGGCGGCAATCGCGGCGATGATTCTTCGTCGTATTCGGCCACGACCGCTCCTTTCTCGCTTCAGGCCCGGGTACCAGCGTGTCGCGCATCAGGCCCGGTACCCAGCGTGTCTCGCATCAGGTCCGGGTACCCAGCGTGCGCATGGTGACCGGCCTGCTTCAGCATGCCCCACGCGGCCAGCGCTCGTTCCGCCGAGCCCGCCGAAACTGGCCACGCTCGTCCGGCGGAGTCCCCGGAAAATCCGGCTTGCCGTCTCGTACGGCGTACTGTTATCGTACATTGTACTTGATAGTACGTCGTACGAGACGCGTACGGCGTACGGCAATCGCAGACGGCAACGGCCGCGCTAACAGCCACATGGAGGGCACGACGACATGAGCGAGAGCCCCGCCATCAGGGCGGAAGGACTGATCAAGAATTTCGGGAAGACCCAGGCGCTCGCCGGGCTTGACCTGGCGGTCCCGGCGGGCACCGTCTACGGCCTGCTCGGCCCGAACGGAGCGGGAAAAACCACTGCGGTGCGCGTGTTCGCCACGCTGCTGCGCCCGGACGGGGGCCGGGCGCAGGTGCTGGGCGAGGACGTGGCGGCCCGCGCCCCGGCCGTCCGCCGCAACATCGGGCTGACCGGCCAGTACGCGGCGCTGGACGAGTACCTCACCGGCCGCGCCAACCTCATCATGCTCGGCCAGCTCAGCCGCCTGACCGCAAACGCGGCGCGGCGGCGCGCCGATGATCTGCTCGAGCGCTTCGACCTCACCGAGGCCGCCACCCGTGCGGTCAAGACCTATTCCGGCGGCATGCGGCGGCGCCTGGACCTGGCCGCCAGCCTGATCGGCCACCCGAGGGTGCTGTTCCTCGACGAGCCGACCACCGGCCTGGACCCGAACGCCCGGGCCATGATGTGGGATATCGTGCGCGGGCTCGCGGCCGACGGCACCACGCTGCTGCTCACCACGCAGTACCTGGAAGAAGCCGACCAGCTGGCCCGGCGTGTCGCCGTCATCGACCACGGCCGGGTCATCGCCGAGGGCACGCCCCGCGAGCTCAAGTCGTCCATCGGCGGCGAGGAGCTCGAGATCACCCTGGCCGCCGGTGCCGACGTCGAGGCCGCGATCACCGCGGTCAAGCCCTACTCCACGGGCAGCGTCCAGCCGGACGAGGACCAGCGTCGCCTCACCGTTCCGGTCAGCCTGTCCGACGGGCTGACCACCAATGTGGTCCGCTCGCTGGACATCGCCGGCGTCCGGGTGACCGACGTGACGACGCGGCGCGCGTCGCTTGATGACGTCTTCTTCACCCTGACCGGCCACGCCGCCGCAGAAAGGAGCGCAGCATGAGCGTCATCACCGCGGACCTGGCCTACGACCAGGACTCAACGTACCGGCGCAGCCCGCTGCGGCTGTTCCTGTCCGACGTGCTGGTGCTGACCAAGCGCAGGATCGCGCGGATCAGGAATGAGCCCGAGACGCTCGCCGACGTCACGTTCATGCCGGTGATCTTCATCCTGATGTTCGCGTACGTGTTCGGCGGCGCGATCGGGCTGCCCGCCGGCGGGAGCTATCACGAGTACCTGATCGGCGGAATGCTCGGGATGGGACTGGCGCAGACCGCGCCCGGGGTCGCCGTGGCCCTGGTCACGGACATGTCGACCGGGCTGATGGACCGGTTCCGGTCGCTGCCCATGTCGCGCTGGGCGGTGCTGCTGGCCCAATCGATCGCCGAGCTGCTCACCCAGATGATCAGCGCCGTCATCATCGTCATCGTCGGCCTGGCCATCGGCTGGCGGGTGCACACCGGCCCCGCCGAGGTGGCCGCCGCCTTTGCGCTGGCCCTGCTGTTCGGTTACGCCTTCACCTGGGCCGGTGTCTGGCTGGGCATGGTGCTGCGCAGCCCTGAATCCGCGCAGCAGCTCGGGTTCATCCTCTTCCTGCCGCTGACGTTCATCTCCAGCGCCTTCGTCCCCACCCAGGCCATGCCCGGCTGGCTGCAGCCGATCGCGAACTGGAATCCGATGTCAGCGCTGGCCGCCGCCTGCCGGGAGCTGTTCGGCAACCCCAACCCGGCCGCTGCCGTGCCCGCCTGGCCGATGCAGCATCCCGAGCTCGCCGTGATCTTCTGGTCGGTCGGCATGCTCGTGGTGTTCGCGCCGCTGGCCGTCCAGGCGTACCGCCGCAAGGCGCTATGACGGGAGGACCTCACGGCACCACCGCAATGGCTGACCGGCACGCGCCGGTCAGCCGTTGCGCTGCTTGAACCAGGCCAGGACCAGGGCTCCGGCGCTCTGGCCGGGCTGCGGCTCGTCGGCCGGCACGCAACTCCAGGTCCGCGGGTTGATCGACGTCGGCTGGTCCAGGTGCTTGTTGGACTTGATCAGCCAGCCCGGGACGAGCTGGTAGGCGCTCATGCCGATGCCGAGCTTGGTCAGGTACAGCAGGTACTGCGGGACCGTCGTGGGGGCGTTGACCCAGCAGTAACCGGGCGTCACGTGGATCTTCGGGTTCGGCAGCGGCTCATAGTTCGTGAATTCGCCGTTCACCACCGGGGCGATGCCCTCTTTCACCAGGTAGCCGAAGGCCGTGTTCCAGGCCTGCACGTCGTGCGCCCCCTGGGCGTGATGAATGGAGTACACGACCCCGCTCACGTGGATCAGCGCGTGGTAGCGGATCATCCCGGCGAACGACAGGGAGTACCGCGGGCCCTCGATCCAGAACAGGTTGCGCGCGCCCAGCGTGGACCGGACATATTTGGCCAGCCCGGCCATGCCGAACGGGTAATACACCCCACTGAACGTGCCGCCGTTCAGCCACAGCCGCCACAAAGTGGCATTCGACATGGTGGGCACGGACGTCCGCGGCTCGTTGAACAGGTCGAAGATCACCTGCGGGTCGTTGCCGTAGATCCGGGTCATGACCTTCCAGAAGGTCTCGGTCTCCGGCGTCGGGCCGGCCTGGAGATGCAGCACCGCTTTTCCGACGAAGTTGGTCTCGTCATTGAGCACCACGACCAGATGGTAGCTCTCGGCTAGCGACACCTCGGACTCGATCGCCGCCATGTACTCCGAGTTCAGCCCCGCCCCGGTTGGTCCCAGCAGGAGGTCCTGGTTGAGCTGGATCCGTACCGTATTGGAGCACCAGTCCACGGCCGTCGCCTTGATCCTGGCCAGGTCGAGCGTGATGAGCTGGGTCCAGTTGCCTTCCTGGAGACCGGACACCGACATCCCGTAGGAGGTGAAGACCGAGCCGTCCCTAGCCAGCACCCGCGTGCCGTGCACGGTGAACGGCCCGACCGCCCTGGCGCACGCCGACGGCTGCGCCTCCGCCGTCCCGGTGTTGCTCAGCGGCAGGATCGCCGCCACCACCGCCAGCGGGGCCAGTACGAGCGCCGCGCCGCGGACCACGCGCAGCCAGCGGGACCGCCAGCCGAATCTCCAGCCGGGCGGCCTGCCGCTGCGGCCCGCCGTGTCGGGCCCTCTCCATGTGGCCAACGGAAAGCTGCCTCCTGTCCCATGGCCGCCGGGAAGAGAGCTCCAGCGCCGTAATTAAGCCGATGGAGCGGGTTATGACCTGGTTGCGCCGTGATAATAACGCTTCCGTCGTGCGTCGTGCGGCGTCTTGAGATTGTAGCGAGTCAGCCACCTGCGGATCGGCCGTTGCCCTTCCGCCGTCGTCCGGCGTGCGGGCCATCCCGCTGGCCGCGCTCGGCTTGCTCAACCGCCGGAAGCGGGCCGGCTGAGGCCGCTGGGGCCTGCACGCGTCGCAGTCGCGGCCGAGGCTGCCCGGCCGGCCCGCGGGCGGGGCCGGCCCCGGCGGAAACTCCCGGAGCCGCCCCATGGCTCACCCCCGGATCACTGGCACCATGACCGTGGTAGATCCGGGCTACGTGGAAGATCGAGTGCACTCCGATGCGCCGGATACTCCATTTAGCCCGTATCTACCATGCAAATGGTGCGGTGGGGACGGGTGAGGCGGGGCGGGCACACGGGCACCACCTGCAGACAGGATTGCCACGGCACACCCCGGACGGGCACTGCGGAGACCGGCCACGCCGGGCATCATTCCCGTCGCTTGTTGCCGGCGTGACGCGAGCAAGCTCCCGGGGCTAACCCGAGCCCGGGCCCGGCGTCACTCCGCGGTATGCGCCGAGACGGCGGGCGTATCCCATTTCATCGGCCCCTGGGCCAGTTCGGGATGCTCGTACTCGTCGTGCCAGTTCCACCAGTTGTACGGCTCGGTCTGGGGATAGCCGTTGGGGGAGTCCTCCCACGTCTCCTGGCGCCCGAGCGCGCTCATGTCGAGGTAGCTCCAGGTGCTCCCCAGTGCCTCGTCGCCCCGGTTGTTCAGGAAGTAGGTGCGGAACACCCGGTCGCCGTCGCAGAAGAACGCGTTCGTGCCGTGGTATTCATCCACCCCGAAGTCGGCATCCCACGATCCGGTGAGGGTGTACCAGGGCATCGCCCAGCCCATCCGTGCCTTCAGCCGCGCGATGTCCGGCTGCGGGGCCCGCGAGGCGTAGGCGAACGTGATGTCACGGGCGTTCAGGTGGGCGACGTGGGCCACCTGATCGGCCATCATCGAACAGCCGTGGCAGGCGTGCTCCGGCCAGCCGGTCACGCCGGGCTCGAAGAACGCGCGGTAGATGATCAGCTGACGCCGGCCCGCGAACAGGTCGAGCAGGCTCGCCCTCCCCGAAGGTCCCTCGAACTCGTACTCCTTCTCCACTTCCACCCACGGCATCCGCCGGCGCTCGGCCGCCAGCGCGTCCCGGGCGCGGGTCAGCTCTTTCTCCTTCACCAGCAGCTGCTCGCGCGCCGTCTCCCACTCCTGGGCCGTGACGATCGGGGGTGTCTTCATCGTGTCCTCCGCCTTTCGGTTCGTGTGGTGATGCTGTCCTCGGTGCCCGGCCAAAGCGGCCCGTCAGGCCGACCGGCCGAGATGGTCCTTGAGCGAGTCGAGCCGGCTGTCCCAGTCGCGCGCCAGCGCGGCCAGGAACTGCTGCGCCACCTGCATGGGAGCCGACCGCAACCGGTAACGCACCCGGCGCCGTTCCCCCCGCTCGGCCGTGACCAGCCCGGCCTCGGCCAGCAGGCCCAGGTGCTTGGCGATCGCCTGCCGCGTGATCGGCAGGACCACGGCCAGGTCCGTCGCGGTGGCCGGGCCGCCCGAGGCCAGCGCGGCCAGGATGGAGCGGCGGGTCGGGTCGGCCAGCGCGGTGAAAACCTGCCCCGCGATCGCCTCGGCGTCAGGCAGCATCCAGGTAGCCCGCCAGTTCGCCCAGTTCACGCGCCCACCCTTCGGTGTGGCCGTCGTACACCTTGTCGTAGTCCTCCGGGGGCAGCTGGGCGAAACCGGTCTCGGCCACCGTCAGCCGCGTGCCCGTGCCGGCCGGCTCGAGGGTGAACTCGACATAAGTCCGGCGCGGGTCGTCGGCGGGCAGTTCGTGCAGCTGCCAGGTGAACCCGAACACCCTCGGCTCCTCCACCCGTTCCACCCGCAGCTCGACCGTAGGCCCGTCGGTCCAGCTCAGCCACCCGGCCCCGCCCGGCCGCAGGTCGATCGCCGCCTCGTTGCCGAACCACGCGCCCAGGCCCTCCGCGGTGGTGAGCGCCGCCCACACCGTGGCGGGCGGGTGAGCGAGTTCCACAGTCCGCTCGATCCGATCAGGAAAACCCACGGCCGCCTCCGGTCTTTAGCAACTAGACAGTTGCTACACTATGGCAACCATTCGGTTGCGTCAACCTGCCCCGGGGCAACCCGACCAAGGCAACCCGCCCCGGCCGCCCGACCACGGCCAGACCGAGCCCATGGCGATAGACTCGCGGCGTGCTAGACCTGAGCGCGGACGCCGCGGCCGCCCTGGACGAGCGCCTGCGGGCGGAGAACATCGGCTGGCTCACCACGGTGAGCCCGGACGGCCAGCCGCAGTCTTCCCCGGTCTGGTTCTTGTGGGACGACGGCGAATTCCTGATCTACGCGCAGCCGCGGTCGTGGAAGGTACGGAACATCCGCACCCATCCGCAGGTGTCGATGCACCTGAACAGCAACGACCAAGGCGGCCGCGTGGTCACGATCGAGGCCTCCGCCCGCGTCGCGGCCGACCAGCCGCCGGTCAGCCAGACCGCTGCCTACCTGGCCAAGTACCGTGCCGGGATCGCGTCCATCGGCACCACCCCGGAGGGGATGGCGGCCGACTACTCCACCGCGCTGCGCCTCACCCCGACCCGCGTCCGGGTCTACTGACCTTCCGCGCTCACCCCTGCCGCCGAACGGGCCGTGGTGCCCGCAGCCGCATCCCCGCCCCAGCCCGCCCGGGGAAATGCCGGTTTCCCCGGGAGGAGCCGGCCGCAGGCGGCCAGGAGCAGGACGAGAGCGGCGAAGAAAACGTAGGAGCTCCCGATGACCTGCTGCCAGGGCGCCCAGCTCAGTCCCGGGCCGGCGAACCTCCCGAGCCACCACTGGGGCGCCGCGGTGAACAGGACAAGGCCGCAGGCGGCGGCCGCCACGGCCAGCCGGTGGTGATGGCGGCGGCCGAGATAGGCGAGGGTGAGCAGGGCTGGTGCGGACCACACCCAGTGGTGCGACCACGATATCGGCGAGATGAGCAGGACGGCGAAGGCGTTGAGCGACAGCGCCCAGCACTCCTGCGACGCCGCGAGCGCCCGCCGCATGCCGCGGCCCGCCACGATCACGACGAGGGCCGATAGCGCCAGCCAGGCGGCCAAGCCGCCCGCGGTGTGCGGGTCGAGCCCGGCGCGGGCCAGGACCGCCTGGACGCACTGGTTGGCCGCCGTGGCCGGGCCGCCGATCCGGCCGGTCTGGAAGACCGCTGCGGTCCAGTAACGCACCGAGTCGTGCCCGGCCAGCGCGAACCCGGCGACGGTGGCGGCGGCGAAGGACACTCCGGCCACGGCCGCGGCCCGGTAGTCCCGGCGCAGCAGGAAGAACAGCACGAACGCCGCGGGGGTCAGCTTCACGGCGGCGGCCAGGCCCACCAGCGCACCGCGCGGCCAGCGCGGCTCCTCGGTCAGGCCGTCCAGCGCCACCAGGGCCATCAGCACGATGTTGATCTGGCCGTAGGCCAGGGTGGTGCGCACCGGTTCGAGCAGCAGCGCCACCGGCAGCAGCCAGGCCACCGCCCACACTGACCCCGCGGCCGGCCCGCCCAGGCGGCGCAGGAACACCCGCAGCACGACGGCGGCCAGCACGACGCTGCCCACGGTGAGCACCGTGCCCGCCGCGGGCATCGGCAGCAGCGTCAGCGGTGCCAGCACGATCGCCGCGGCCGGCGGGTAAGTGAACGGCAGCCGCAACCCCGGGATCACCAGGACCTGCCGGTACAGATCCCCTCCGCGCAGCCACGTCTGCCCGCCCATGCGGTAGACGCCCAGATCGATCCGGTAAGGACCGAAACCCACCCCGCGCCGCGAGTACGACAGCAGGAAGGCCGTGACCGCGGCCAGGTTCACCGCCACCAGCGCCACCCGCACCCACCGCGCGGCCGGCCGCTTGAAGAGCCACGCGAAACCCGTCGCGGCCGACCGCGGGAACGGCGCCACGGCAAGATCGCCGGCTGCTGCCCGAACCGCTCCCTCATCAGGTGCGAGGGTAGATCCCGGTGCTGCCCTCAAGATCTTTCACCGAACGACCCGTGGTGCTTGCGGCCCGCTCGCAACCTGCCCCGTTCCCCGTTGCTCACGCGGTCGAACCTAGGCCGTTCTGCTCGGCGCCGACATGGGCTTGGCCCCCGTCTTGCCCGTGGGGCTAGCTACACCATTTGTCGTTTGCCCAGGTCATAACCATCACCGCGCCCGACCCGGATATGGTCGGGATTCGTGACCGACGCTGAACTGCGCATCGATCCGCTGACGGGCGCCCAGGTGGTGGTCACCCCCTGGCGGCAGCAGCGTCCCAATCTCCCCGAAGGGCCGTGCCCCTTCTGCCCCGGCGGCCTCGAGGCGCCCGCGCCCTACGACGTCCGGTACATCAAGAATCGCTGGCCCGCGCTGCCCGACGGGCGGCACGAGGTCGTGCTGCACGCCCCGGAGCACTGTGCTTCGTTCCCCGCCCTGGGGGTGCAGCGGTCAGCCCGCGTCGTCGACCTGTGGTCGGCCCGCACGGCCGCGCTCGGGTCCCGCCCCGACGTGGCCTACGTGTTCGTCTTCGAGAACCGCGGCCGGACGATCGGCGCCACCATCGAGCATCCGCACAGCCAGATCATGGCGTTCAGCTCGATCCCGCCCGTCCCGGCCGCTGAGCTCTCGGCCATGACCTGCCCCCTGTGCCCGGACCCCGCCGGCGACCTGCTCGTCACCCGCCGGGCAGGCTGGCAGGCGGCCGTGCCGCACGCGCCCTCGTGGCCCTACGAGCTGCTGATCTACCCCCGCGATCACGTCGCCGACCTGCCCGCGGCCGGCCCCGGGCTGCGGGCCGGGCTGGCCGCGATCCTCGTGGACGTCCTGACCCGCCTGGAACAGCTCCTCGGCCCCGACACCCCGTACATGCTGTGGGCCCACCAGCGACCGAACGACGCGGCTGTCTATCCCGCCGCCCACCTGCACCTGCACCTGGCGCCCGCGCTGCGGGCCCCCGGAGTGACCCGGCACCTGGCCAGCGCGGAACTCGGCGCCGGCGTCTTCTTCGACCCGGTCGACCCCCAGCAGGCCGCCGCCCGCTGGCGTGCCCCGTGACCGAGAGCCAGCCCGCGCCGCACGAGGCCGGCGGCTGGTTCGCCGGGCACCGGTTCGCCCGGCAGTACGGCCGCCCGCCGGACGGCATCTGGTTCGCGCCCGGCCGGGTCAACCTGATGGGCGGCCCGGACTACACCGAGATGTTCGTGCTGCCTTTCGCCATCGGCGCCGGGGTCACCGCCGCGGCGGCCCGCCGGCCCGACCGCCGGATCGCGCTGATCTCCCGGCAGGCGGGGGAGGAGACGGTCGTGGCGGACCTCGACTCGCTCGAGCCCGGATCGGTCACCGGCTGGGCCGCCTACCCGGCCGGGGTGGCCTGGGCGCTTCGCCGGGCCGGCTACCTGTCCGGCGGGGCCGACGTCGCGATCGACGCCGACCTGCCCGCGGGCGCCGGCCTGTCCTCCTCGGCCGCCCTCGAATGCGCCGTCGCGCTCGCGCTGACCGGCCTGTACCAGGTGGCGGTGCCCCGGCCTGAGCTGGCCGCCCTGGCCCGGCGGGCGGAGAACGAGTTCGTCGGCGTGCCCAGCGGCATCATGGACCAGATCGCGGCGCTCCAGTCCCGGGCCGGCCACGCCTTGCTGCTCGATTGCCGCAGCGGCACCGGCGCGGCGGTCCCGCTCGATCCGGCCGCGGCCGGCCTGACCCTGCTGGCCATCGACACCCGGGCCCGGCACGCGCTGGGCGACGGCCGCTACGCCGGGCGCCGCCGCGCCTGCGAGCAGGCCGCGTCCGCACTGGGCGCGCGATCGCTGCGGGACGTCACCGAGCAGGAGCTGGCCAGGCTGGCCGACCCGGCCCTGCGGCGCCTGGCCGGGCACGTCCTGGCCGAGCGCCGCCGCGTCCTGCGCGCCGCCGACCTGCTCCGCGCCGGGAACCAAGCGGCGATAGGCCGCCTGCTGACCGCCTCGCACGAATCCCTGCGCGACTCGTTCGGGGTCTCCTGGCCCGAGGCCGATGAGGCCGTCGCGGCCGCCATCGACGCCGGCGCCGCCGGTGCCCGCATGACCGGGGGCGGTTTCGGCGGCTGTGTCGTCGCGCTCATCCCGGCGGAGCGCGCCGCGCAGGTCCGCGCCGCGGTCGCCGGGCGATTCGCCCGCCGCCAGTGGCCCGCCCCGCACTACCTCGACGCGGTGCCCTCCGGCGCCGCCCGTCGTGTGGGCTGAACCACGCCCGGCCGCTAGCACGTGCGCCTCGGTGGCCCCTTCAGGCCCTTCCCGCCCCAGAGCCAGCCCCTCGAACGACGTTCGACCCAGGTAAACCCGTCTAGTCAAACGGTGTTCGAGTCTATACAGTGTTAAAAGGATGTTAAAGAACGCGCTGTGAAGGCGAGGTCATGATGGCGGATAACACCGCAAGGCGCCTTGAGTCCGACATGCCCGGTCCTTCCGACCGTAACCACGACATTCCGTCGCCGTCCTGGAGACGCCCGCCCGATCGCCCGGCGCGCTCAGCCCGCAAACGCGAGCCGATCAGCCACACCACGATCGTCAACGGGGCGATCGAGCTGCTCGACCGCGACGGCCTGGACGCCCTGACCATGCGACGGCTCGCCGAGGAACTCGGCATCGGGGCCGCCTCCCTGTACTGGCACGTGGGCAGCAAGGACGGCCTGCTCGACCTGGTCCTGGACCACGTCACCGGCGAGACCAAGATCCCCGAGCCCGATCCGGACCGCTGGCAGGATCAGCTCAAGGACGTCGCCCGCGCCCAGCGCGCCATCAGCGTGCGCCACCCGTGGGTTGTCCGCGTCTCGGCCGGCCGTATCCCCATGGGCCCCAACTCCCTGCGCCACTCCGAGCACGTCCTGGCCATCCTGCGCGCCGCCGGCTTCCCGGCGCACGTGGCCGTACAGGGCTACCTGCTGCTCGTGTCGGCCGTCAACGGCTTCACCATCGACGAGACCGGCCTCGATGACAGCCCCAACGTCATCGACCTGCCCCGCGACGGCGAGAGCCGCCAGCACGCCGCCGAGATGGCCCGCGACTACTTCGCCGCGCTTCCGCCCAGCCAGTTCCCGAACATGACCGCCCTGGCCGATGAGTTCGCCCTGGCCGATCTGGACGAGCGCTTCGAGCTGCTGATCGACACCTTTGTCGACGGCCTGGCCCGCCACGTGGTCAACTCCTGAGCTGTTACTCGGTCAGCGCCTGATCCGAGACCGCCGTGCGCGGCAGCAGCATGGACGCCGCCGCGCATAGCGCGAACGCGCCCATGGCGTACGGCGCGACGTGGACGATCGCGGCCTCGTAGGAGTGGCTGGTCAGGTAGCCGAAGAACACCGTGCCGAACAGCGCCACGCCCAGCGCGCCGCCGAGCTGCTGCGCCGTGCCGAACAGCCCGGACGCACCCCCCGCCACCTCCACCGGCACGGCCGCGAGGACCACGTTGACCAGCGGGATGAGCAGCAGCGCCAGCCCGACGCCCGCCACCACCAGCCCCGCCACCACCGGCCACGGGCTGCCGTTCACGCCGACGTGCGGCGCCGCTAGCGCCACCCCCGCGATGCCGGCCACCATCGCCAGCGCGCCGGCCGCCAGCACCCGCCGCCCGTGCCGCTGCGCCAGCGGCACCGCGACCGGCGCGCCGATGAAGCTGCCGATGCTGAACGCGACCGCGGTCAGCCCGGCCTTCAGCGGCGAGAAGTGCTCGCCGGCCTGCAGCCACAGCGCGAGGACCAGGAAGAAGCCCTGCGTGCCGGCGGCAAAGGCAAGCTGGACGCCCACCCCGGCGGCGAACGCCGGGATCCGGAACAGCCCGGCCCGCAGCAGGGGAGCGGGCCCGTCGGTCCGCCGCTTCGCCCGCCTGGCCTCGGCCAGGCCCAGCACCACCAGCCCGGCTACCCCGGCCGCCAGCATCAGCCAGGCCCAGGCGGGCCAGCCCAGCTGCCGCCCCTCCAGCAGCGGGTAGACGATCGCGACCAGCGACCCGGCCAGCAGCACCGCGCCCGGCACGTCCGGCCGCCGCGCGCCCGGGTCCCTGGTCTCCGGGATGAACCGCAGCCCGGCGATCAGGGTGCCGCACGCCACCGGGACGTTCACGAAGAACACCGAGCGCCAGCTCCACCCGAACAGGTTCGCGTCGGTCAGCACGCCGCCGAGCAGCAGGCCGGCCGCCGAGGCGGCGCCCAGCATGGCCCCGTAGATGCTGAACGCCTGGCCCCGTTCGGCCCCGGTGAAGACGGCCCGGAACGTGGCCAGCACCTGCGGGGCCATGGCCGCCGCCGCGGTGCCCTGCACCACCCGGGCGGCGATCAGCTCCGCCCCGGTGCCCGACACGCCCGCGGCCAGGCTGGCCAGCCCGAACACGGCCACCCCGGCCAGGAACACCCGCTTGCGCCCGATCCGGTCCCCGAGGTTCCCCGCGATGATCAGCGCCGCCGCGAAGGCCAGCATGTACGCCGACACCACCCACTCCAGCTGGGTGGCGCTCGCGTGCAGGTCACGCCGGATGGTCGGCAGCGCCACGTTGACGATCGTCACGTCGATCATGTCCATCAGTGCCCCGGTGATCAGGACCATTGCCGCGAGCCAGCGCCGGGAATCCCGCGCCGGCCCGGCCGCCCGGCCGCTGGCCGCAATCTGACTCGTGGTCATGTCCCCGGCTCCTCGAACTAGGTTCGTCTATAGAACGTCGTTCTATCATGGAACAATGTTTGAGTCAAAGACGCCGTTCGAGTCAAAAGACATCGTTCGAGTCAGACACGCCGTTCGAGTCCTGGTACGCTGCTCAAAGACGTGTCTACTGACTGAGCGAGGCGACCATGCCGACCGACGAGGACTACAGCATCTTCGGCGACGACTTCCGCCTTCCGCCCTCGCCCTTCCAGCGGTTCCCGGACCGCTCGGTCTCCCGCCGCCGCCGCGAGCCGATCAGCCGCGAGGCGATCGTGACCGCCGCGATCCAGCTGCTCGACGCCCATGGCCTGGCTGCCCTGAGCATGCGCCGCCTGGCCGAGGAACTCGGCACCGGCGCCGCCTCCCTGTACTGGCACGTCAGCAACAAAGATGGCCTGCTGGACCTGGTCATGGACGAGGTCATCGGCGAGGGCAAGGTCCCCGACCCTGACCCTGAGCACTGGCCCGAGCAGATCAAGCAGATCGCCCGCGACCAGCGCGCCGCCAGCCTCCGCCACCCCTGGCTGGTGCGCGTCTCGATCGGACGCATCCCGATGGGGCCGAATGCCCTGCGCTACACCGAACGGATCCTCGCCATCCTGCGCGCCGCCGGGCTGCCTGCGCCGCTCGCCGTCCAGGGATACCTGCTCCTGATCGCCACCGTCAACGGCTTCACCATCGACGAGACCGGCGTCGACGACAGTGCCCACGAAGCGGCGGGCCGTCCCGCCCCCCGCGATCCCGACAGCCTGCAGGAGACCGCGGACATGGCCCGCGACTACATCGCCTCGCTGCCCTCATCGCTGTTTCCCACCATGACCGACCTGGCCGACGAGTTCGCCCTGGCCGACCCCGACGAGCGCTTCGAGCTCCTCATCGACATCTTCGTCGACGGCCTGTCCCGCCACGCCGCCCAGTCCTGACGGTAACTTTGGCCTGATGGCCGTCCACCAGCTCTCCCGCACCGACGCCCGCCGCATCGCCGTCCGCGCCCAGCTCCTGGACCGCAAACGACCCGAAGACCTTCTCGACACCGTCCGCCGCCTGACCCTGCTCCAGCTCGACCCGGTCTCCGCCGTCGCCCCGAGCGCCGATCTGGTCGCCTGGAGCCGTCTCGGCTCCTCGTACTCACCCGCCGATCTGGCCGCCGCCCTCCAGACCCGAGCCCTGATCGAGCTGCTGGCCCTGATCCGCCCGGCCGAGGACCTCGCGCTCCACCGCGCTGACATGGCCCGCTGGGACGAGCGCGGCCGCGGCGAGGTGGCCGGCTGGCGCGCCGCCTACCGCGACTGGGTCAGCGCCAACGACTCCTTCCGCCGGGACATCCTGGCCTGCCTGGCTGCTTCCGGCCCCCTGCCGTCCCGCGAGCTCCCGGACACCTGCCAGGTCCCGTGGAAGTCCACCGGCTGGACCCACAACCGAAACGTCACCCGCATGCTGGACTTCATGGTCGCCCGCGGCGAGGTCGCCGTAGCCGGCCGCCGCGGCCACGACCGGGTATGGGACCTGGCCGAACGCGTCTACCCCGACGACCCGGTCATCCCCGCCGAGCAGGCCCGCCGGATCCGCGACGAGCGCCGCCTGCGCGCCCTCGGCATCGCCCGCGCCCAGGGTCCGGAATACCCGATCGAGCCGGCCACCGTCGGCGACGCCGGCGAGCCCGCCACCGTCGAGGGCACGAAGGGAATCTGGCAGGTCGACCCGGCCCAGCTCGGCCAGCCCTTTTCCGGACGCGCGGCCCTGCTGTCCCCGTTCGACCGCCTCATCCACGACCGCAGGCGCACGCAAGACCTATTCGGGTTCGATTACCAGCTGGAGATGTACAAGCCCGCCGCCGCCCGCCGCTGGGGCTACTACGCCCTGCCGATCCTGTCCGGCGACCGCCTGGTCGGGAAGCTGGATGCCCAAGCCGACCGCAAGGCCGGCGTCCTGCGCGTCAGCGCCATCCACCAGGACGTCCCCTTCACCAAGCCGATGGGCCAGGCCATCAACCGCGAGGTTGAGGACCTGGCCCGCTGGCTCGCCCTGGATCTCAGCCTGCCTCGCTGACCGCCCGCTCGACCTGGGCGGCCGGCGCGGCACTGGCCGCCGGCTCGGCGTTGCGCAGCTCTTCCAGCTTGCGCCGGGACGGCAGCAGCAGCCCCGCCACCAGCGCGCCGACACCGAAGAGCGCCGCGGACACCGTGAACGCCGCGCCGTAGCCGTGTACCGCGGCCGTGGCCGCTGCCTGCGGTCCGGCGTGGTGCGCGGCCAGGTAGGAAGCGGTCGCCGTGAGCGCCACCGTGCTCAGTGCCGCGGTCCCGATCGAGCCGCCGACCTGCTGCATGGTGTTGACCAGAGCCGAGGCGACGCCGGAGTCACGCCGCGCGACTCCGGCCGTGGCGGTGTTGACGGCGGGCGCGAAGATCATGCCGAAGCCCAGGCCCAGGGCCACCAGCGCCGGCACGACGTTGGTGGCGTAGCCGGAGGTCACGGTGAGCTGGGTCAGGTAGGCCATCGCGCCGCCTCCGAGCAGCATGCCGGTCACGATGAGGGCCCGCGGCCCGACCCGCGGCAGCAGCACCATGCTGGAGGTGTTCGAGGAGAGCAGGATGCAGGCGATCATCGGCAGGAAGGCCAGCCCGCTGGTCACCGGGCTGTAGCCCTTGACGGCCTGCAGGTAGTAGGTGAGGAACAGGAAGACGCCGAAGACCGCGATCCCGGCCAGCCCGACCGAGAGGTAGGAGCCGCCCCGGCCCCGGTCCAGGACCACCCGCAGCGGCAGCAGGGGCTGAGCGACCCGGCTCTCCGCGAACGCGAACGCGGCCAGCAGGATCACCCCGGAGACCAGCGAGCCGATGGTCAGCGCGGCGGTCCAGCCCGCCAGCTCGGCATGCGAGAACCCGAAGACGAGCGCGAACAGCCCGGCCGAGGCGAGCACGGCTCCGGCCCAGTCCATCCGCGGCCGGATGTCCGGGCGGCTGCTCCGCATGTAAGCCAGGGCGCCGATCACGGCGATCGCGGCGGGGATCAGGTTGACGTACAGGGTCCAGCGCCAGGAGAAGTACTGCGTGAGGACGCCGCCGAGAATGAGGCCCACGGCGCCCCCGCCGCCCGCGACGGACCCGAACACGCCGAACGCCCGGCCCCGCTCGCGCGCGTCACGGAACGTGGCGACGAGGGTGCCCAAGGCGGCCGGGGCGAGGATAGCGCCGAACGCGCCCTGCAGCGTGCGGGCTGCCACCAGCATGCCGAATGATGTGGCCGCACCGCCGAGCGCCGAGGAGAGGGCGAACCCGACCAGGCCGGTGATGAACACGCGCTTGCGGCTGAACATGTCGCCCAGCCGGCCGCCGACCAGCAGCAGGCTGCCGAACGCCAGGGCGTACGCGGTCACCACCCACTGCCGGTCGCTGTTCGGGAAATCCAGGGCGCGCTGAGCCGACGGCAGCGCGATGTTCACGATGGTCGAGTCGAGCACCACCATCAGCTGGGCGATGGCCACGATGACCAGGATCAGCCACCGGTGGTCCTTTCCCCCGAGCCGCTGGCTGTCAGCGACGGGTGTGACGGATGACATAACGAGCTATACCCCCAGAGGAGAAGTCTGATTTTCGTTGGCCATGATCAGCTGCTGGGCCGCCTCGTCCAGCGTGTCGAGCAGCCGGAGGAAGGTCTCCCGGTCCGCATCGCTCAGCCCGCCGAAGATGTGCTTGAGCAGCCGTTCCCGCGTGGCGTTCGCCACGTCCAGGCTGGCCTCGCCTACGTCGGTGATGGCGACGAGCTTGGCCCGCCGGTCCGTAGGGTCCCCCCGGCGCTCGGCCAGGCCGAGGCGCTCCAGCCCATCGACGATGTCGGTGATGGAGTGCGGAGACAGCCCGAACTCGGCCGCCAGGACGTTCTGCCTGGTCGGTCCGAGCTCGTGCAGTTTGCTGAGTACCTTGGTGCGTGCCATCGAGAGTCCGCAACTGTTCATCTCGTCGTTAACGGCCCGGAACATCCGGTGATGGACGGCGAGATACCGTTCACCTACCTGCTCAGGCGTAATCATTGCTGACCCCTCTGACATTTCACCGGCGCGGCCCGTCTGACCCTGACGAACCTCACGTTGATACCACTCATAATGAGGTTCCTCATGAATATATTCCGCCCCCGGATCAGCGCCCCCGCTGATCAGCCAAACTGGCCAGGCTGGTAGTCCCCGGCAGGCGTCTGGACGATGACGTTCATCCGGTTGTAGGCGTTGATGAGGGCGATGACGCACACCAGCGCCATGAGCTGGTCCTCGTCGTAGTACTTGGCCGCGTTCTGCCAGACCTCGTCGCTGACCCCGCCTGCCGCATCGGCGATGCGCGTACCTTGCTCGGCGAGCTCCAGCGCGGCCCGTTCGGCCTCGGAAAAGACGGTCGCCTCCCGCCACACCGCGACCAGGTTGAGCCGCTGCTGGGTTTCCCCGGCCGCCCCCGCGTCCTTGGTGTGCATGTCGGTGCAGAACGCGCACCCGTTGATCTGGCTGGCCCGCAGCTTCACCAGTTCCTGCGTCGCCACCGGCAGCCCCGACTCGTGCAGGACCCGGTTCGCCGAGTTGATGTACTTCGCGACCTTCATCGTCATCTCGTTGCCGTGATAGCTGATCCGCGCGTCCATACTTGGTCTCCTTGTGTTCGTTTACACCGTTGACGCGACGGCGCCGCGAGACGTGACACTCTCCGCCGCGAGGCCGGCCAAGATTGGTCCGGTGCGTGCAGATTCCCGGCCAGCCCGGAGCGGTGCGTTGCGCCGGACGATCCTGAGCATCCTGGCCGCCGTTGGCCTAGCCGTCAGCGTTGCCGCCTGCGGCACCACAGCCCAGCCGAGCACGGCGTCCGCCGCCGCCAGCGCGGCCCCGGCCGCTGTCAGCCCGGCCCCGGCCGCAGCCCGGTCCGCCTCGGCCGCCGCGTCCGTCACCGGCCCCGCGTCGAGCTCCAGCGGTTCCCTCCGCCTGCTCACCGAGCCCGCCGCCGGGATCGGCCCCATCTACCAGCTCATCACCAGCGCCCGCTCCTCAGTTGACCTCACCATGTACGAGCTGAACGACCCCACGGCCGAAGCCGACCTGACCGCCGACGCGGCCCGCGGCGTAAACGTCCGCGTCCTCCTCGACCAGCACCTGGAGAGAGCCCGGAACGCGGCCGCCTACACCTACCTGGCCGCCCGCCACGTCGACGTCCGATGGGCTCCGTCCGGCACCACCTACCACCAGAAGACCCTCACCGTCGACAACGCCACCTCGGTCATCATGACCCTCAACCTGGTCGCGGAGGATTACCCCAACACCCGCGACTTCGCCGTAGTCGACACCAACCACGCCGACATAGCCGCCATCACCGCCACCTTCGACGCCGACTTCGCCGGCCGTCCCATTACCCCGCCCGACGGCACCGACCTGGTCTGGTCACCCACGAACGCCCAGGCCTCCGTCCTGTCGGTCATCGACAACGCCACCCACAGCCTCGCCGTAGAAGACGAGGAGATGGACGACCCAACGGTCACCGCCGCCCTGGCCGCCGCCGCCCACCGCGGCGTAAACGTCACCATCACCATGACCGCCGACTCGGACTGGGACAGCGCGTTCGCCCAGCTAGCCCAGGCCGGCGTCCACATCCGCCTCTACCCCGACGACAGCAGCTCCCTGTACATCCACGCCAAAGCCCTAGTCGCCGACGCCGGCCGCCCCAGCCAGCAGGCCCTGGTCGGATCCCAGAACTTCTCCGTAGCCAGCCTGGGCTACAACCGGGAACTAGGCCTCATCACCGGCGCCAAGACCCTGATAACGTCCCTGAACGCCACCCTCGCCAGCGACTACTCCGGCGCCGCGCCCTACGCCCCCGCCGCCACGTCCACGCGGAGCCTGGCCACCGCATCAGGCGCCCGGTGCACCGCCACCGCGAAGGTCTACAACGCCGCCCGCAACGAGAACAACGTCTACGTCCACTCCAACCAGCCCGATCAGGAAGCCACCGCGACCGCCGCCGGCTACTCGCACACCTACCGCACCAACAGCTCCGGCTACGCCCTGATCTATCTCAACGGCCCGCCCCCCGGCACCCGCATCACCGTGACCGTCGGCGCCGCCACCTGCACCACCACGTTAGCGATGCCGACGAGCGGGTGCTCCAGCGCTGGCGGGCCGCACGCGGCTGAGATCTCGTATGCCGCGCTCGAAGCGTTCGGCGAGGGCGGGGTTGATGGGTGGCTCCCCTGCGGCATCGCAGCACGATGGCTTGGTTCGAGGCTCCTCGGGTTCGCCGATGCCGAGCGCTGCGTACAGCAGACGGTAAGGACTGGCCGAGCGCATGTGCTCGGCGACGAGCAGCAGTACGCACCGGTCGGGTGTCTCGAAGACGGTCAAGAGTCGCCATGCGCCGTACAAGTCCAGCCTGCAGATCGCCGACAGGGCTTCTCCCGTCAGCCGGACACTGGCCAGCTTCGTCGGAACGGTTGCGACGGTCAGCGTGGCTCCTCTGTGGCCGGATCGCCGAGCTCGCGGCGCGCCCATTCCAGATCCTCATCTGATGGCACGTAATCCTCGCCGAGATTCCCTTCGCGTAGCTGGCGCAGCGCCTCGGCGAGCTGGCCGTCGGCGTAGTCGGCGGTGTCCTGACCGGACCACCAGACATAGTCCCGCAGCTCGCGGTCCTTGCCGAGCCGCCGGAGTTCCCCGAGTAGGGCCTGCACCCGGACCAGGCTGTCGACGGTGACCTCGTGACGCCGCCGCTGCACCGGCGGCGGCGCAAGGACGCCTGCCTGCCGCCACGCCTCGATAGTCGTGCGGGACACCTCCAGCAGGCGGGCCGCTACCGCGACCGATACGCTGGGCAGCTCGTGCCTTCGGTGCTCCAGTAGGATCCGGGCGGCTTCCCGCACACGTTGCTCGTCCAGGTTGCCGGCGGCAATGTCGTGCAGCATGGCGACATCGGAGATAACCTGCTCGGCGCGGTCGTATTCACTCGCAACGGACATTTTGCCACCTCCTACCTACTGGACAAAATTATGCCATATTTGTTCAGCAGCGGCGAGTGCCTGGTCCATTCCTGAACTGAGATGCCGAACCGACTGGACGTGAAGATCTGGGTGGTCATGCGGCCGGGATGGCCGCGACCTCGACGGCAATGCCGTAGGTGCCAAGGATCACGGCAGTCGGCCTGGTTCACCGCCCACCTCAGCGATCGCGTCGTCGGCGACAATCCCCATTCGCCGGATGCCTAAGGCCCGGACGGCAGCAGCTTCATCAGCTCCTGGGCGGTAGTCTCCAGCGGCTCACTGCAGCGCTCCGCACGGCACAAGATCAGCGCGCCTTCCATCGCGGCCAAGCTAGTGGTGGCGATCGGCCCGGCCCGGTGCCTGGGCACCCCGGCCGCCTGGAGCTGGCTGGCCAGCAGGCTAGTCCATTGCGAGAAGGCAGCGCGCGCAGCGCCGATCAGGTCGTCAGCGGCACCGCCGGTGTCGATTGCGATGCCGGCGACCGGGCAGCCGGACGAGCCGCCCGAGACCTGCACCGACTGGCGCCACAGATCGATGAACCAGGTCAGCACACCGGAGGGCGTCTTAGCAGGGCAAGCCTTGAGATGCGCAAGTATCTGCTCCGAGGTCCATCCGATCGCGTCCTCGGCGAGTTGTTTCTTGCCGCCCGGGAAGTGGTGGTAAATCGAACCGCGGGGCGCGCCGCTATCGGCGAGCACGTCGGAGAACGAGGTCGCGCTCAGCCCACGGGACCCGAACAATGCGGCGGCGCTGCGCACCATCCTCGCCCGGCTGTTGCTATCCATGCATGTCACCTCTTGACTATGACGGCCGTCATAGTGCACGCTGGAGGCCATCAATTATGACGCTCATCATAGAGGCTGCGGAGGAGACGCCCCATGCCCATGATCGACGCCTACGCCGCTGTCGGCACCTTTGCTGACCCGCACAAGCTGGCCGTGGACCTCGCGACCGCCGTCATGACCATCGAGCAGGTGCCCGACATCCCCATGTTCCGCAAGAACACCGCGGCGTTCGTGCACGAGCTTCCGCCGGACTGCCTGTCCAATGTCGACGGCGACAGCAACTACGTCCGCGTGCAGGTACTGACCAACTCTGGTGCGCTGGACCGGGACAAGCAGCTCGCCGTCGTGCGCCAGCTCACCGACATCGTCGCCGCAGCGGCCGGCGACCCCGCCCTCGCCGACCGCACCTGGGTGCTGCTCACCGAAGCGCCCGAAGGCGGATGGGGGATAAGCGGCCACGCCAACACCAACGCCGAACTAATCACCGCCGCCCGCGCCCAGCTCGCGGAGCTAGCGACGAACGCCCCAGCCAAATAGCAAAGACCTCTGCGGCCAGATTCGGCCGCGCCCGTTCAGCCCGCAGCAGAAAGCGGCTGTGGTCACGTCCATGACGTTTCCGCGGAAACGCCTTGTGCAGAAATTCACAAGCTGTTTCCGCGGAAACGGCCCGAATCTGCCTAACCCATTGGTCCGGCGATCAGGCTGGATCGAACCGCACCGGTAGGTTCGGCGGCGACCGAAACAGCAGCCCGTGAATATGCGTGTCATTGCCCCCCGGATCCAGCCGCAACCCCGGCAGCCGATCAAGCACCGCGTCCAGCAGCACGCGCATCTCCGCCCGGGCCAGATGCATCCCCAAGCACTTATGCGCCCCATCGCCGAACGACATGTGCTGCTTGTCCCCCCGGAACACATCGAACGCATCCGGCTCCGGATACCGCCCCGGATCCCGGTTCGCCGCCCCCAGCGACACCGCCACGAAACCCCCAGCAGGAACCCGCACCCCGCCCAGCTCCACATCCTCCGTCGCCGTCCGCGCCACCGTCAGCAGCGGCGTCTCCCACCGCAGCGCCTCCTCGATCGCCTGCGGCACCAGCCCCCGGTCGCCCCGGACCGCCTCCAACAGATCCGGATGCGACAGCAGGCCGAACAGCAGGTTGCTCGACGACCGATAAGTCGTCTCCGCCCCCGCGGGCAGGAGCAGCAGCAGGAACGGATAGATCTCCTCGTCGCCCAGCCGCCGCCCGTCGACCTCGGCCTCGATCAGCTGGCTGACCAGGTCCTCGCGGGTGTGCCGCCGCCGGTCGGCGATGATGTCGGCGAAGTACCCGCGCAGCTCCTGGCTGGCGGCCACGGCCCGGTCCCAGTTCCGCATGACCCCGATCAGCTCGGTCGACAGCCGCAGGAACCGCGGCCAGTCGCTCTCGGGCAGGCCGAGGACCCGGGCGATGACCCGCACCGGGAACGGGAAGGTCAGCTGCGGGATCAGGTCGGCATGCCCGTCGGCGCCGAAGGCGTCGATCAGCTCGCTGACGGTAGGGCCGATGATCGTGTCGCTCCACTGGTCCAGGACGCGGGCCCGGAACGCCTTAGCCACCAGGGCACGGTGGCGCACATGCTCGGGCCCGTCCATCTCCAGGATGCTCCGCCCCAGGACCTGCCCCATGAAGCTGGCGTAGCCGGCCGAGGAGAACCGTTCGTCGTCGGTGAGCACCCGCTGCGCGAGCTCATGATTCATCACCGTGAACAGCGACGTCATCCGCGGAGCCTTCCGGTCCAGCCGGGTCGTGTCGCCCGGCTCCGGGCCGAAGTGCACCTCCATGACCGGGCTGTCCGCCCGGATGCCCGCGAACATCGGGTAGGGGTCGCGCACGTCCCCGGCGAGCTCGGCGAACTGCCGCATCGGGTCGTAGCCGTCCTCAGCAGAACCGTCCCGCCCAGGCGTCGTGACCACTCCAGCCTCCTTCCAGGTCCAAGCTAAATGCGGCGAGCGGTGACGATCCACGCGCGGGAGCCGAACCACACACCATCGTCGCTCACGTGCGCGGCGAGCATCTCGCGCAGCCGCCCGAGCGCGCGGGCCGCGGCGGCGGGATCCAGTCGGCTGAGCACGTCGCGGGTGAACGCGAAGCCGCACACGAAGTCAAGGGCGAAGGGCACGCCCGGGCCGTAGTAGACAGGCTCATCAACGTCAGTAAAGCTGACGGCGGCGAATTCCGCAGCCTCCAGGATCCTCGTCACGACGAGCGGAACGGCGAGCGAGAACGCAGCCGCTCCCGCAGAAGCAGAAGCAGAAGCAGAAGCGCCCGCCGGTGATCCCTCGGTTCCGGCCAGGGCCTGGCGGATAGCGACTTCCCACTCGTTACGCTCGGCTGCTTGCCAGACCATCATCACCAGCCTGCCCCCCGGCCGCAGCGCCCGCCCGACATTTCCGAACGCAGCCACGGGGTCACCGAAGAACATCGTGCCGAACCTGCTCATGGCCAGGTCGAAGAACGCCCGCGGGAAAGGGCAGACCTGCGCGTCGGCGCACTCGAAGGTGACGTTGTGAGTCTCCTGCGCGTGGGCGAGCTCGCGGGCCCGCTCGATCGCCGGCGCCGAGATGTCCACCCCGAGCGCACTACCTGCCTGGGCTATGCGCGCCACCTCGCGGGTAATCTGCCCGCTCCCGCATCCGATGTCCAGGACATGCTCGTCGGCCTGGACGCCCAATGCCCGGCGTAGCACCTCGTTGTGCAGCCGCACTTCGGCGTCGTAATCCATGGCCCAGCTTATAAGCGCTCCCGGCCGCGTTCCTCCCAGGCTCGGCACAGGGCGTTCGCCAGGGTCATCTGGTGCGGCGTCTGGCAGGACACCCGGATAAGGTCGGGGCTGGCCACGATGACCGCCATCGCCCTAGCCCGCGAGGTCGCCACATTCAGCCGGTGCCGATCGTAGAGAAACTCCATGCCACGTGGCGCCTCGTCGGCTGACGAGGTGGCCATCGAATAGATCACTACTGGGCCCTCGCGGCCCTGGAACTTGTCGACCGTGCCGACTCTGAACCCGGTCAGGCCGCGGACCGCCAGCGCGCCCTGGATGGCCCTGATCTGCGCGTTGTACGGTGTCACGATCAGGATGCCGTCGCAGCCAACCGGCCGGACCGCACCGTCCCGATCCTGCCACGAGCAGAGCGCGAGCGTCTCCGCCAGCCGCGCTACCTCGTCGGCCTCTTCCGGTGACGCGTTCGTGTTGCCCTGGTGGGCAACCTCCACGAAGCGCAAGCCGGAGCCGGAGAACGGCGGGTCGCCCAGGATCTCTTGCCGACCGAGGCCTTCGACGCCGTGCAGCTTCCCGTCATAGAAGACCTCGGAAGTGTACCGGCACAGGTCCGGGTGCATCCGGTAGGTCAGGTCCAGCAGCAGCCCGGCGCCCTCGGGCATCGTCGCGCGCTCGCCCAGGATGTGGCCTAGCGCCGAGGCGCCCGCTCCCGGCGGGTGCGTAGCCTGGCTTGGCTGGGCTAGCTGCTGCGGGTCGCCCAGCAGCACGAGGTTCCGAGCCGCCCCGGCCACCGCGAGGATGTTGGCTAGCGACATCTGCCCGGCCTCGTCCACGAATAGGGTGTCCACGCTGTCCACCAGGCCTTCGCGCGCCCATAGCCAGACCGTGCCCGCCGCTACGTCGAGTTCGCCGCCCCGTAGCGCCCGCTCCAGCCGCTCATTCGTCATCTCGGTGGCCGAATCATGTAGAAACGGGTTGTCCGGGTCCGCCCGCTGGCCGATCCGCAACGCGACGCCCCTCGCGCTCGCACGCCCGCACAGGGTGTTGATCAGTTGGTGAATGACCGCATGTGACCATCCGGTGATGCCGACCGTGCGACCCTGTGCGATGAGCGCGAGGATCTGCTCGGCGGCGGTGTAGGTCTTCCCGGTTCCCGGCGGTCCCTGCAGCGGCAGGTACGACCCGCGGAGCGAGGCAGCCAGCCGGACCGCTGTATCGGCTACCGACTCTCCTGCGAGCTGCAACGGCCCCGCCGTCGGCGGCCGCCGAAGCAACAGCGCGGTGGCCGGGTCCCCGCCGTCGGCACCCTCACGCACCACCCGGTCGCCCAGGTCCCTGAGCCGTTCCCGCAGCTCCCCCGTGCCGATCGGGCCCCCTTCCACCAGGGCCGCAGGCAACGGTCCGTCGTACGCGTTGCTTACCTTCAGGTCGATTGTCCCGGCCCCATTGTCCACCGCCCAGACCGTCCAGCCCCGTTTGGTCTCGGAGTCATATGCCGCATCCCCGGCTGAGAACCCGTGCTCCTGCGGCGGGAACGAGAAGCGTCGTACCACCGACCGGCTGATCTGGTCCATGATCTCGCCGCCGACGAGCCCGCCGAGCGCGTCCGGCTCGCCGATCAGCTCCGCGGGGCCGAGCGTGCGGACGTAGAAGTACCGCCACCAGGCGGGCTTGGCCTCCCGCCGGTGCCAGTCGATCAGGTCGGCCAGCAACGCCCGCGCCGCCTGGTCCTCCGTGCGCTCGCCGGCCTCTTCCGGGACGCCATCCAGCAGCGCGGACCTGATCCGGGTGACCTCCGGGTCCTCGGGCGCCCGCGCCGCCTCCTGCTCGGTGACGAACGGCCGGGGGAGTTGCACGCCGGTCCGTTCGGCCAAATCAAGGCGACGCGCCTCCAGCCAGTCACGCAGGGCCAGGGTCGCCCGGCAGTCGTCCTCGTTATATCCGGCCACCTGTCGCCGCCCGGCGTCGCCCGCAGCCGTCCCGTCTTCCAGCGCCGCCTCGAACCCGATCAGGCTGGCCGTCGCCTCCCGCAGGTCCACCTGCCGCCGGTACCCGCACAGCGGTTCCAGCCGCTTGATCGAGTAGCTCTCCACCCCGGCCTGCAGCCCCTGCCGGACGACCTTGTACAGGTCGACGAACACCCCCAGCCGGAACAGGTCGTCCACCTCGTCCTCGCGGGTGGCGAACCGCCCCATCAGCCTGCCCACTGCCTCCTGCCGGGTGGCGTGCAGCTCGGTCAGATGGTCGACCGACGTGGGCTCATAGTGGTTGTAGTGGTACACGTGCAACCCGGGGCGGCGGGCGCGCCGCTCAGTGATGAAGTCGACGAGCTCCTCGAACGCCCGTTTCTCGCCCCGCCGGTCGAAGGCCCAGATCGGCGTATACCGCGGGCGGCCCACCTCATCCAGGTCGGCCGTGTCGACCACGCCGAACAGGTACTGCAACCCGAACTCTCGGCTGTCCTCGGAGTAGTAGCGGGCCCCCTCGATGTCGAAGAACAGGTCGCCGTCCACCGGTTCGGGCAGCGCGAGCAGCCCCCGGTTCGGGACCAGCGCGCCGCCGGCGTCCCGTTCCGGCTCCAGCAGACTGAACCGGATGGTCCCCTCGTCCTGGCTGGCCACCTGCAGCCGGGCCTGCGCCTGGGCGCGATCCAGGGAGTCCCGGCTCACCCGGTCCAGGTGGGGGAGTTCGATCGTGGCCGCGAACCCGCGCCGGGTAGCGATGCCAGCCCCCTTCAGCGCTCGCCGCTGCCCCTTCGTCATCCCGGCGACCAGCGACAGGTCGTCGTCGTACCGCCGCCGTCCGGCGCACAGCTCACTCCACCGGCAGATGGCGCAGTGCTCGACCGGTTCGGGGTACAGCCCCGGTGGCGGCCCCTCTGCGAGGGTCTCGACTAGCCGCCGCCGGGTCTGCCGTTCATATGCGGCGAAGTCCCTCACCTTGAACGAGACGAACTCCCCGTTTCCAAGCGCCAGGTGCATCCAGCGCGGTTCGGTCTCCTGCAGTTCGGCCAGCAGCCGCGAGTAGAACGCGGTTTGCAGGACGGCCCGGGCCTTCGCCGTCCGGGCCAGCTTGGCGTCCACCACCTCGTAGTGCCGCCCGTCCGGCCGCGGCTCCCCGTCCGGAGTCGGCAGCAAGTCCGCTCGCACCAGGAAGTCCGGCCGCCCCAGCAGCGCCACTCCGTCCCCGGCCCCCGTCAGCGTCCCCTGGTAAATGACCCCGGCCCCGCTCCGGATCGCCGCTGCGGTCGTCTCGGCTGAGTCCTCCGCTCCGCCGAGATCTGCTACCTCGTGCCCGTCCGCCCGGAACCGCGCGAGCACCACGCGCTCGTGCTCCTCCCCGCGCCGCACCAGGTCCTCGAACCCGATGTCGACCGCGTGCGGCGGCCGCAGTGCCCCCCGCGTCGCCTGCAAGTCCAGCTGGGTCAGCTGCTGGCAGGCCAGAAAGTTGGCGACATCGCTCGCCGCCACCCGCAGTCGGCCTTCCGTGATCTTCATCGATCCTCCGCGCTCCGCCTGCCCGATAGGACGCGCCAGCCGCCCTGCGCGTGCACACCGCCCAACGGCGTGAGTCAGCTCATCAGCGCTCCCGGCCGGAAAGAGGTCCCGCGGCACGGTAACGTCAGCGACGTGAATCAACCGTCCACGCCGGACCTCGAGGGAGTCCGCGCCCTCGTCACCGGCGGTACCAGCGGGCTTGGTTTCGCCATGAGCCAGGCGCTAGCCGAAGCCGGAGCCCACGTCATCCTGACCGGCCGCACCAGGCAGCGCGTCGACGCCGCCGCCAAGGCAATCGCCATCGACACCCACGTAACCGGCCAGGTCATGGACGTCCGCGACGAGCAATCCGTCTCCGCAGGCGTCGATCATGCCCTGATGATCCTCGACGGCATCGACGTCCTCGTCAACAACGCCGGCATCGGCATGCGTACCGTCAACCCCGACTTCATGACCAACCCGATGGGCTTCTGGCAGGTCACCCCGGACGGCTTCCGCGACCTCCTCACCACCAACGTTCTCGGCTACTTCCTGGTCGCCCGGGCTGTCGTGCCCCACATGCTCCAAGCCGGCCACGGCAAGATCGTCAACATCTCCGTCAACGAGACCACCATGCGCCGCCGCGGCTTCACGCCCTACGGCCCGTCCCGTGCCGCGACCGACGCCCTGTCCCACATCATGGCCGCCGACCTGGCCGGCACCGGCATCGACGTGAACCTCCTGCTCCCCGGCGGCGCCACCAGGACCGGCATGACCCCAGACTCCGCCCCGGAAGACGTGCAGGCCGCCTGGCTCGACCCCGCGATCATGGGCCCGCCCATCTGCTGGCTCGCCTCCCGCGCCTCCGACGGCCGCACCGATCAGCGCATCGTCGCAAAAGACTTCACCGAACCCGGGCCCGCCTAACCGCCCAGCGCAGCAAGACCGTCATCCTCCAGAACGATGCGCTCAGCGCCCCGGCGAATTACCGTCAGTGCTGTGGCCAGGAATGACACCGCCGCCGCCCCGCCGCCCGCACCTCTGCCCGCCGCGTTCACCCGCCGCCAGTGGCTGGCCGGCGCCATACTCGCCGTCTCCGCGACCCTGATCATGCTGGCCCTGACCGCTGGCCCGTACCCGCGTCACCTGGGGCAGCGGCTGGTCCTCGCTGGGGTGGTCCTCGCCCCGGTCCTGCTGCTGCGACGCTGGCCGCTGCCCGTGCTCGCGGCCACGACCGCTGCAAACGCGCTGCTGATCACGGGCGGCGTGGCCATCCTGCCGTTCGGCATCATGCTCGGCGTCGCGTCCTACTTCGCCGCCGCCCGCCTGCCCAGACGGGTGTCGATCCGGGCGGCCGTCATCAGCGCCGCGGCCCTTGGCGGCGCGCTCATCTACACCGCGCTGACGGTCCGCAACGCCGCCGTCGCCGACGAGGCCGTGGAAAGCCTCCTGCCCCTGATGGCGGGCTGGTTCACGGGCGACAGTGTGGCCGCCCGCCGCCGCTACCTGGCCGGCCTGGCCGATCAGGCCCGCAGCGAGCAAGCCGCCGAGGCCGAACGCGCCCGCCAGCAAGTCCGCGAGGAACGTGTCCGCATCGCCCGCGAGATGCACGACGTCGTGGCCCACACCCTCGCGGTGATCACGGTCCAGGCCGGCGTCGGCCGGCGCCTCATGGCCCGGCAACCGGAGGAAGCCAGCACGGCCCTGGAATCCATCGAGACCATCGGCCGGACGGCTCAGGAAGAACTGCGGGTCGTCCTCGGCTTGCTACGCGACCAAGAGAACCGAACGGCTGTCCTGGCTCCGGCCCCGAGACTTGTCGACGTCAAGGACCTGGTCGAAACCGTCCGGGCCTCGGGCACCCCGGTTGACTTGCACATGTCCGGCGTCGATCGCCCGCTCTCGCCCGCGCTGGAGCTGACCGTCTATCGCGTCGTCCAGGAAGCGCTCACCAACGTCGTCAAGCACGCGCCGCACGCCCATGCCACTGTCGACCTGGCCGTCTGCGACCACGAGATCCGCCTCGCCGTCACCGACGACGGCCCAGCCACAGAAACGACACCCGAGCAGCATCACGGCCTCGGCATCGTCGGAATGCGCGAGCGCATCGCCGCCTTCGGCGGCCAGCTCACCGCCGAGCCCATCGCCGCCTTCGGCGCCCAGCTCACCGCCGAGCCCCTGGCCGGCCGGGGCTTCCGGGTGACCGCCAGGGTCCCGACCGAGGGCGCCGTGTGACCACCACGGTCCTGGTCGTCGATGACCAGGCGCTGCTGCGCACCGCGTTCTCGTCGCTGATCGCCGCCGAGGACGACCTGGACGTCGCCGGCCAGGCGGCCGACGGCCGCCAGGCCGTCGAGCTGGCTCACCGCCTCGCCCCGGACGTCGTCGTCATGGACGTCCGCATGCCCGTGATGGACGGCATCGAGGCCACTCGCCACATCACCACCGACCCGAGCTCAACCACCCGCGTCCTCATCCTCACCACCTTCGACCTGGACGAGTACGTCTTCGAGGCGCTGCGCGCCGGCGCGAGCGGCTTCGCGCTCAAGAGCCGCCCGCTGGAGGAGCTGCTGACCGCGATCCGCACCGTCGCGGCCGGCGAGGCGCTTCTGGCCCCGAGCGTGACCCGCCGCCTTATCGCCCACTTCGCCCAGGCCGACCGCGCGCCCAAGAATCCCGTCCGCGGCCTGGACGAGCTCACCGAACGCGAGCGCGAGGTGCTGTCGCTGGTCGCCCGCGGCCTGTCCAACGCCGAGCTCGCCGAGACGCTGCGCGTGAGCCTCGCGACGGCCAAGACCCACGTGAGCCGGATCCTGACCAAGCTCGGCGCCCGCGACCGTACCCAGCTCGTCGTCCTGGCCTACGAATCCGGCCTGGTCACCACCACCTGAACCGGGCCGTCATCCCAGAGGATGACGCACCATATCGGCCGCGCGCACGATGACAGTACCCTCACCGCCCGGCCACGATGAGTCGCGATGAATACCAACGACCTGCTAGCGGCTCCGGCCGGTCACCATGCCTTCGGCGGAGCGGGCATCCTGGTCATCCTGGTGGCGCTCCGCCCTGGGTTACGGCGCGGTCCGCCTGACCCGCTCAGGCCGTCACAACCGCCTGCCCACTGGCCCCGAGCCGCCCATGCCCAGCCAGGCATCATCCACCCAGGCGCCCCCAAGCCAGCCGTCGCCGAGCCCCGACCAGCCGCCGCTCGCCCCCGGCGAGCCGTTGCCAAGCCTCAGCCAGCCGCCGCCAGCCCCCGGCGAGCCGTCGCCAAGCCTCAGCCAGCCGCCGCCAAGCCCCGAGCCCGCCGCGCCTCCCCGCCGCCGGGTCCCAGCCAACTCAGCCGGCGACTGGGCGGTCGAGACCCACGGCCTGACCAAACGCTTCGGCGCCACCGTCGCGGTTGACGACGTCGAGTTGCTGGTGCCCCGCGGCTCCGCCTTCGGCTACCTCGGCCCGAACGGCGCAGGCAAGACCACCCTGATCCGCACCTTGCTCGGCCTGACCAAAGCCAACGGCGGCACGATGTCGCTCCTCGGCACCCCCGTCCCGGCCGAGCGCGGCCGGGCCCTGGCCAAAGTCGGGGCCATCGTCGACGAGCCCCGCTTCCACCCCCACCTGACCGGCCAGGAGAACCTCCGCTTGCTGGCCGCGGCCCGGGGCGGCGACGCGCATCAGCGGATCGCCCCGTCGCTGGCCCGGGTCGGCCTGACCGGCCGCGCCGACGACAAGGTCGCCTCCTACTCGATGGGCATGCGCCAGCGCCTGGGCGTGGCCGCCTGCCTGCTCAGTGACCCCGAGCTGCTTATCCTCGACGAGCCCATGAACGGCCTCGACCCGGCCGGGATGCACGAAATGCGGGCCATGATCACCAGCCTGGCCGACGAAGGCCGCACCGTCGTCCTTTCTTCGCACCTGCTCGACGAGATCGAGCGCACCTGCGACGCGGTGGCGATCGTCGACCACGGCCGGGTGATCCGCCAGGGTCCCATCGACGAGCTGACCCGCGGCGCGGGCGGCGGGGTCGTCCAGGTCGAGTGCGCCGAACCCGCCCGGGCCGCCCAGCTCATCGCCGAGGCCGGGCTAGCCGCGGGCACGGCCCTCACCGCGGGCCCGGCCCTCACCGCGGGCACGGCTCTCACCGAAACCGGGCTGACCGTCACCCTGCCCCCGGGTGCGGGCCGCGAGCTCATCGCCGACCTCAACCGCCGACTGGTCAATGCCGGGATCGACGTGTATGGCCTCCGCGAGGTCCAGACGTCGCTGGAGGACTGGTTCTTGTCCGTGACGAGCCGACTGGGGGAGTCCTCGTGACCACCACCGAACCCTCGCTGTCACAGGCCGCGCCCGCGCCCGGGCACGCCCGGCCAGCCAGACCCAGAACGAGCTCCTGGCTGCCCACCTGGGACCTCATCACCACCAAGAACCTGGAGATCCGCAAGCGCCGCGGCCTCATGATCACCATGGTGGTGCTGATCATCGCGCCCACCGTCCTGGTTCTCGGCCTGCGGCTGCTGTTCCACGCGGTCGCCCCGGCCACCAACGGCCCGGCCGGCGCCCCGGACGTTTTCCAGCAGCTGACCAACCTGACCGCCGAGTTCGGCTTCATTGCCGCCGCCACCCTCGGCGCGGCCGCCGGGACCACCGACCTGTCCGATGGCGTGTTCCGCCACCTCGTCATCACCGGCCGGTCCCGCCTGGCCCTCTACCTGGCCCGCATCCCGGCCGGGCTGGCTATCCTGGTCCCGCTCGTCGCCCTGGCTTTCACGCTGAGCTGCCTCGTCACCAGCTACGCAGGCACCCCGAATCCCACCACGGTCGCGGTTTACGGCCTCAACGTCCCAGAGGATCTGAACGAGGCCGGACTGCAGACCTGGCTCCTGCAGCATCCCCAGCAGGCCATCAACGGCCTCCCGGTCGACCCCTCGACCACCCCCGCGCAGATCGACGTACTGATCAACCACAACATCAGCGCCTACTACGCGGATTACACCGCCGCCGAGATCAGCCAGGACAATCCGCCGATCAACGAGATGGCCAAGATCGGCCTCTGGCTCGAGCTCGAGGCCGGGATCGGTTTCCTGGTCGGCCTCGGCCTGGGCGCGCTCACCGGCCAGCGGACCACGACGGTCATCCTGCTGATCGCGCTGGAGATCATCGTCACCCCGATCCTGGCCGCGAACGTGATCCCCTACTTCATCGACGGCCAGCGGCTGATCATCGGCCTCGCGATGGATCAGCTCCGCCCGGCCGGCCTGGCCCCCGCCACGCCAGGGGGCGGAGGCGGTGGCCCCGGCCCTGGCCATATCCTGTTCGGCGGCCGCGGCGCCCTCGGCATCCCGCCCATGCCGACCTGGGCCATGATCTCGGTGATCGTCGGCTGGATCGTCGGCTGGTCCGGCCTAGGTGCCTGGCGCATGATCACCCGAGACGCCTAGCACAGCATCCGCATTTGCCGGATGCCCGGCGTGACGTCAGGACCTCCGCCTCAGCCCCAGGTGCATGAGCGGATCGCTGGCCGCTTCGCTCGTGCTGAGCCGCGGTCCGGGTGCGGCAGTATGTGTCGGGAGCGACGCGGACAACGTCAGTACCCAATGCCAGGAACTGAAGAAACGCGCCCCCCACTCGGGCTGTTTCCATGATCGTGGGCCGAAATGGCCGCTGAGGGTCCAAAACGACCCATGATCAGATCATGATTGTCGCCCCTTATGTCTCAATGCGAAGTTGAGGCATAAGGGGACATAACCGGCGTCATATCAAGAGGCAAGCCAGCAGCGGGCGGCTATACCACGCCGGACCGCCATCCGCGCTGACCACCGGGCGTGACAGCTCTATATTTAGTCTGTCATCAGGACCCGGACAGCATCTGATCCGGCCCCCACGCCAGTGAGGAGGGCCTGCACGTGGCGATCTCGGTGGTGGCCCAGATCCCTGGCCTGACCGCCGAGGAGGATGCGGCCCTGGTGGAGGCGCTGGACCTGGAGGGTTCGCCGCTCGTCGGGGGGAAGGTCCGCCTGGACGGCGGCGCGGCGGGCGGCGCATCGTAGGCCTTTGGGAGCGCGACGCAGACTACGAGCGTTTCCGTGACGAAAGGCTCATGCCCGCGCTCAGGGTCCTCGGCCGCGCGCTGCAGGTGATCGAGAAGCTGCCCGCCACCGAAACGGTCCGTATCCTCCGCGTGACCTGACTCTCCGGCGCGCCTCACACGGGCCCGCGCTCGGCCGGAGCCGCGGCGCGCGGCGGCGGGCTGTGGCGGTACAGACAGCTAGAAACCGGATTTAGTTTGATATTGTTCCAACTATGGGTCATACCCGTATCGGCATCCTGACTGATACCCACCTGGGTGATCCCGAGCTGCTGTGGGACGAGGTCGGCACCGCCTTCGCCGGCGCCGACCTGATCATGCACTCCGGCGATATCGTCCATCCCTCGATACTCGACCGCTGTGAAGAATGGGCGCCGGTCATCGCCGCGCTCGGCAACAACGACGAGGCCTGCAAAAAGGATCCACGCGTCCAGCCCATGCAGCTCCTCGACATCGAGGGCTTCCGGATCGCGATGGTCCACGATATGTGGCCGGAAGACGATCCGATCGACGTGCTCGTGGACCGCTTCCTGAACGGCGAGCGCGCAGATGTATTCATCGCGGGCGACTCCCACTACGAGCGGATGGATTTCCGTGAGGGCGTGCTGCAGGTCAACTCGGGCAGCGCGGTCCTCCCGCACCAGTACTCGCCGCGTCTCGGCACCGTGGCCATATTGGACCTGGAACCCGGTCACCTGCGGGCCAAGATAATCCGCCTCGGCGAGACCCCCGGCCTGTCCAATCCAGGTGTCGAGTTCACCTTCGACGGCACGTCGGTACACCGAATCAGCTGAACGGCTCCCAGTGCAAGACGCCGGGTCCGCATAGGGCGCCAGGAACTTAAGAAAAGCCCCACCGTTCGGGCTGTTTCCATGATCGTGGCCAGGAATGGCCGGAGGCGGTCCAAAACTGGCCACGATCATGACCGGCGCCCGTTATGCCTCAATGTGAAGTTGGGGCATAACGGTACATAACCGGCGTCACATCAAGCCGCAGGTCCGCAGCGGGCGGCTGTACCACGGCTGGCCGCCATCCGCGCCGCCCACCGGCTCTGCTCCCGTCTTCAGTGAGGGCCCTGACCAGCAGCAAAGCACGGAAAGCCGGTACTGCGGGCTCCCTAAGTCCCGGCATTGCCGCATAGTGCAGGCCAGCGGCGTAGCGCACCCCATGAACCGGCCTGACGCCGCCCTCGTTCTAGCAAGCAGCCTCACCACCTGTCGCCCCCACTCGGCTGCGCCCAACCGCTGTCCCACCCATCGCCATCGCCATGGATCCCTTCTCAGGTCTCACCCCCCGCCCCTCAGGACGGCCATGAGCTCCGACCACCCCGAGGACCCGGACGGGCCCCCTGATCGCCCCGACGACCACGACGGCGAAGGCACCCAGTCTGCCCGCCCTGGCGGTACCCCGGCCGAGACCCGCAGCCGCCCGGAGTACTATACCGACCTGCGCATAGCCGTCTCCGCCGAGCAAACCGCCGTCACCCAGCGAACCTCCGCCAAGGAACAGGCCGCCGCCGAGCAGTGGCAGGAGAAGTCCGCCGAGTCCCGCTGGATCTGGCAGGAGTACCAGCGCAAATGGCCCCCCACCGACCGCACCCCAGCCGACCGCCCCGGCGATCAGACCTCCTCGCGCGGCGCCCGCGCCGAATCCCTGGATGCTGCCGCCAACGCCCGAGTCGAGTCCGAATGCGACCGGATTGCCGACCGAGAACGAGATAAAATCTCGCCAGCCCTACGCGCCACCGAAAGCCAAGACCCCGACCGCCACCTGATCGGCTTCGAGTACCGTCTAAAAGGCCGCGACCGCATCAAAGAAAAGGTCTACGACGGTATCAAGTTCTTGAATCACTCTCCAGAAGAGGCAGTTTCGCTTGTGCCCGATCACGATCCGATACACCTTTCAATACCGTGAGGCTCACTATACCTCAGGCGTCTGGTCGGATATCGGACGTCTGAAAGAACAAGGCTTCGAGCTGCACAAGCTCAAGAATTCCTGGTCTGGTGACCAGTACAAGGGCCTCAACAGCCAGTGGATCGAGCCTGATACCGGCCAGCGGTTTGAAGTGCAGTTCCACACCCGCATCAGCTTCGAGGCCAAGCAGCTGACGCATGAGTGCATATGAACGGCTCCGCACCCGGCAGGCCGATAAGCTCGAGGAACAGGGCGATAAGCTCGAGGAACTTGTGCTGGAAGCTTTCCAGAAGAAGGTTACCGCTGAAGTGCCGGTTCCGCCCGGCGCCGACGATATTCCTGACTACCCGGAGAGAGGCGCAGATGCCAGATAAGATCACCTACTACGCTATTGTGACGACCTGAGCAGCCGCGATCATCCAGCCGGAGTTGCTTCGGCGCATCTACTTCGCGATGCCGGCGGCCGATCGCGATGAGGCGTTCACGCGCAATCTCAGCCTGGGAGCACAGCCTCAATCGCTCGTTTCCGCCGAGCGCGGCGACCTGCAGAACGAGTTCATCGAGATCACTGAGGACGAGGCGAACCAGATCGTGGAGCGAATCCGCGCTGAGGTGACCGACGCCAGCAGCGACTAAAGCCGCCACGCCCACCCCCGCCTCGAGCACCCGCTCACGGCCCGATCCACACATGTCCTCGCCTAATGCAAATTCTTTTCTATTTATGCCCCGGCCGCCCCTGAGCTATCGTGGCTGCTGAGAGGTGATCGGCGATGGCTTGGTCTCAGGGTCCCGGCCTCCAGGTCGATGTCACGTCAGCGCCAGATGGCCGAACGACCGTCCGGCTAGCGGGTGATTTCGACATCGTGCTGACTGAGGGCGCCCGCAATGTAATCAACCGACTGGTCTCCTCGGCCTCGGACATCGCGGTGGACATGAGCCGGGTCACCTTCCTGGACGCCTCCGGGGCGAGGTTCCTGACCGAGGAGCAGCGGCGGGCCAAGGCGGCAGGCGGCGACCTCGTGGTGACTCACCCCAGCAGGCCGGTCCGCCGGGTGCTGGACCTGCTCAGCAAGCAAGGGCTGACCGTTCCCGTGGCCGACGGGGACCTGGTCGCGCCCGGCCCGGGGGTGGCGTGGGCCTGCGGCCAGGCGGTGGCCGAGCTCGTCGGCGAGGGCCACGCGGACATGGCCACCGTCCAGCTCGCGGACCAGCCGAACGGCGTGTTGCGGATGATCGCCCACCAGGGCTTCAGGCGCCGGTTCCTCGACTTCTTCGAATTCGTGCATGATGAGGAGTCCCCGGGCGGCCTGGCCCTGGCCACCGGCCGTCCGGTGCTGGTGCCCGATGTCGCCCGCTCGCCCATTTTCGCCGGGACGCCCGCGCGGGACGTCATGCTCAGCGCCGGGTCCCGTTCGGTCGCATCCGTGCCGGTGCGGGCGGACGACGGCAGCCTGATCGTCGTCTCAGCTCACCGCCGTAAGCCGGGCCCGTGGACGAAACCGCAGCGCAGCACCGTCGAAGGGGTCGCCACCGCGACCGCCCAGCTCCTGTCGAGGTGAGAGGTAAGAGGTAAGAGGTAAGAGGGAAGCCCAGCGCGGTAAGACGGAAGCCCCGGCGGCCAGCAGATCGGCCGCCCGGGCCGCCACGGCCATGATGGTCAGCGCCGGGTTGGCGCTGCCCTGAGTCGGCAGCGCGCTGCCGTCGGTGATGTACAGGTTCGGGATCGCGAAGCTCCGGTTGCTCGCGTCGACCACGCCGTGCTGCTCATCGGCGGCCATCCGGGCCCCGCCGACCAGGTGCGCGTACCGCTGGATGGTAATGACCTCATCGGCCCCCGCGGCGTGCAGCAGATCCTCCATGACCTGCTGCGCGGCCTTAGCCAGGGCCTTGTCGTTATCGCACTGGGAGTAGGAGAAATTAGCCACCGGCAGGCCGAACGAATCCTTTTCATCGGCCAGCGTCACCCGATTTTCCGGCAGCGCCAGGAACTCGCACAGCGCGCCGAGGCAGGACCAGTGCACATAGTCGGTCATGTACTCGCGCAGCGCGCGGCCCCAGTGCCCCTGCGCCGCGACGTGCTCGGCCCACGTGATCGGCAGCGGCGACACGGTCTGGATGGAGAACCCGCGCTTGCAGCCTCGAGCAGGATCGGTCTCGTAGAACTCCTCCGTGCTCACCTCCGGCGGCGGCGCCTTGTACATCCGCACCTCGGCGTCGAACCGGCCCGCGGTCTGCGGGGCGCCCTGGACCATGAGGTACCGGCCGACCTGATCGAAGTCGTTGCACATCCCGTCGGGGAACCGCCGGCCCGCCGACAGCAGCAGCAGCCGGGGCGTCTCGATCGAGTACCCCGCTACCGCCACCCGAGCAGCTCGCTGAAATCGCTCGACCCCATCCCGGACGTAATGCACGCCAGTCACCAGACCGGTCCGCTCGTCGAAGCCGATCCGGGTCACCATCGAGTTGGCGCGCACCTCCGCGCCGTGGGCCAGCGCGTCGGGGATGTGCGTGATCAGCGGCGAAGCCTTGGCGTTGACCTTGCAGCCCTGCAGGCAGAACCCCCGGTAGATGCAGTGCGGGCGGTTGCCGAACCGGCCGTTGGTGATCGCCACCGGCCCCACCTTGGCCGTGATGCCCAGCGCCGAAGCGCCGCGCAGGAACACCTCGCCGTTGCCGCCCACCGGATGCGGCCGCTGCGGGTAGCGGTGCGGGTCGCCCCACGGCCACGCCTCGCCCGCCACGGGCAGTTCTTCTTCGATGGCGGCGTAGTAGTCCCGCAGCTGCGCATAAGACAGCGGCCAGTCCGCGCCCACCCCGTCCAGGCTGTGGGTCATGAAGTCGCTGGGGTGCAAGCGCGGGGTGTACCCGGCGTAGTGGACCATCGACCCGCCGACGCCGCGGCCGGAGTTGTTGGAGCCCATCGGCACCGGATCAGCACCCGCGATGACCCGCGGGTCGGTCCAGTACAGGTGATGCGATCCTGCCTCGTCGCTCACCCAGTCGGCGTCCGGATCCCAGAACGGCCCGGCATCCAGGGCCGCCACCTTCCAGCCCGCCCGCGCCAGCCGCTGCAGCAGGACCGAACCGCCCGCGCCGCAGCCCACGATGACCAGGTCCAGCTCGTCGTCGTCGGCGAACCGCCGCATGTCCGCGCGCAGCCGGTGGTTCGTCCTGGTGCCGTCGTTGGGCAGCAGCCACGCCGACTCGTTGCGCGCCCGGACGCCGGCCATCAGTCTCCCTTCCGGACCGGGTCGATCCCGGGGCGCGCGTCGCGCACCTCGAACGGCTCGCGCGCGTCCACCCCGGCGTTCTTGTAACCGCGCGGATAGGCCGGCCCGGGAAAGCCGATCTCGGCCCAGGCCGCCGGGTGGGAGTAGAACGCGGTGCACGCGTACCTGGTCCACAGGCTCCACACGTGCCCGGCGGGCATCCCGTGCCAGCGGTCCGCGTCCTGTACCGCCTGCACCAGCTCGGCCTGTTCCGCCCGGGAGGCCCCGGCGAAGGAGGTGACGAACCGCTCGTGTGCGTCGCCGTCAAGGTAGGCCAGCGTATCCCGCCACGCTTGCCCGTCCTCCGGCATGTCGGCGTACCGCCAGCCGTCGGTCTCGCCGGCCGCCAGGCGGGCGTCGATCATGGCCAGCACCGGCACCGAGGGCTGGTCCAGCAGCAGGTCGAACAGGGCCCCCGCGCACGCTCTGCTCAGCCGGGGTGAAGAACGTCAGCGCCGGGGGTGTCACGGTCCTGGAAAGCACCAGGTCCGCGGTGACCTGGTCCCAGTGCGGGGCCTGGCCCAGCACGTCGAAGCCGGGAAACCGGTTGTCCAGTCCCGAGGAAGGCCCGGCGTGGCGGCCGCTCACTTCTCCCGCCGCAGGATCGCCGCGAGCAGCCCCATCCCGCCCACCATGGTCACCAGCAGCGGAGCCAGCAGCGGCGGCCCCATCTCCAGGTTGTAGCGGGCGTTCGACCAGCCGCCCGGCTTCTGGGCGATGCCGCGCGCGTGCAGGTAAGTGCCCTGCAGGCCGTTGGCCACGATCGCGGCCGAGGCGATCGGCAGGGCCGTCTTGGCCATCCGGCGGCTGGCCACCCCGGCGATGCCCGCGACGGCGCCCGCCGGCCCCAGAGCCACCGGCACCCACATCATCTTGTTGCCGAAGCTGGCCCGGTCGTGCTCGAAGAAGATCTCCGCCGCGGTCACCAGCGCGCCGGCCGCGGTCAGCGCCGACAGGCTCCGCTCGAAATGCCCGGTCTCGACGTTGCGCACCATCCGGTCGATCGCGTGCTCCGTGCCGGAGATCCGGCCGCGACGGTTCATGTCCCTGTCCTCCGCTCTAGGCTGCTCTGCGAGTACCCAAGGCGACCGGGCCAAACCCGGCCGGGATCGGATGCCCGGACCACCGTCCGTTCGGGCTATCAGAGCGGCCGAACGGGCGCGGGCATAGAAGCCCCCGACCGAATGTTGGTGCGAGCGGCCGGCCCCTTCCACCCCTGGAGAGCAGTGATGTCGAAGCTACTGGTCATCGTCGGAAGCACCCGGCCCGAACGGGCGGCCGACCTGCTGGTCCCGTGGGTCACCTCGCGGGCCCTCGCGCACCCCGGCTTCGAGACCGAGGTCGCCGACCTGCGGGATTTGGCGCTGCCCATCTTCGCCGAGCACCTGGGGACGATCGGCGACGTGAACGACCCGACCTACTCCGATCCGGTCGTTCTGGCCTGGAACAAGAAGGTGAAGCAAGCCGACGCCTACGTCGTCATCACCCCGGAGTACAACCACAGCGTTCCGCCCGGGCTGAAGAACGCCATCGACACCGTGTGGCTGTCCTACGGGTTCCGCAACAAGCCGGTGGCGGCCGTCGGGTACAGCAGCAGCATCGGGGCCGGCATACGCGCGATCGAGCACCTGGCCCAGGTGTTCATCGAGACCGAAGCCGTGCCGTTGCGCAACGCCGTGGTGATCCCGTTCGTGCGGGACGCGTTCGGCGCCGACGGCCAGCCGGTCAACCCCGAGACGGATATCCGCCTGCAGGTCATGCTGGACGACCTGGCCTGGTGGTCCTCGGCCCTGGAAAAGGCCCGGGCCGAGGGTGAGCTGACGCCCGGCGTGCAGCGGGTCCGGGCCGCCCTGGCCGCCGCCCACGCCTGACCCCTGGGACGTCGGCTGGCCGGCGGACTGGTGACGAACAAGACCACGGAGGTCACATGAGTTTCGACACGGCGGCCGGAACCCGCGGCGCCCGCCAGCCGAACGGGTGGGCGTTCCGGCAAGTGAACAAGCTGATGGCCAGCCGGGTCCGCCGCGGCGGCGGGAAGATCCTGGGCTTCAACGCCCTGGTCCTGATTACGGTCGGCCGCAAGACCGGGGCCGAGCGCCGGGCTCCGGTCGGCTGGTTTCCCGGCCCGGACGGCAGCTGGCTGATCGTCGCCTCCGCGAACGGGGCGAAGGGGAATCCGGCCTGGTACTACAACATCGCTGCCCATCCCGACCGGGTGCAGATTGAGATGAACGGCCGGAAAATGAGGGTGACCGCCGAGCAGCTCCACGGGGCACAGCGCGCCGAAGCCTGGCAGCAGATCACCGCCGCCGCGTCCCGTTTCGCCGGGTACCAGGACAAGACCGACCGGGAGCTGCCGGTCATCCGTCTCGTGCCCCAGCTTGGCCAGGCTCAGCCTGCTCCAGACGGCGGCTAGCCGTTGGCCACCACGTGGCGCGGGGTGAGCGTGAGCACCACGCGGTTGTCGACCGGCGCCCCGAACGTCTCCAGCGTCCGGCCGTAGTGCGCCAGCAGCCGTTCCAGGAACGACGTGTCGGCGGCGTCCTCGACCGAGACGTCACCGCGGATCTCCACCGTGTGGTACGGGTTGGCCGGGTCGATCAGGAACAGGGTCGCCTGCGGGTGGCGGAGGGCGTTGCGCAGTTTCTGCCGTGACCGGTGCAGTGACGTGCGCACGACGTCCCCGTCCAGGAGGAACCAGATGGCCGTCGTCTGCGGGTAGCCGTCGGCGCCGACGGTCGTGAACGCGGCGACGCCGGGCTTATCGAGCAGGTCCCGGTGCGCGGCCGGAATGGCAGCAATGTCGGTCATCGCGCCAGGTTGCCACACCGGCCAAGCCCCCGTCCCGGCGGGTCCGCCCGGCCAAACCCCCGTCCCGGCGGGTCCGCCCGGCCAAACCCCCGTCCCGGCGGGTCCGCCCGGTTATGGTCAGGACATGCAGGCTGGTTACTCGCCGGCTGGCCCGCCGCCGGGGGTGCACGTGGTCGAGGTCGACCGGGGCACCTGGCCCGACCTGGAGCGGCTGTTCCAGGCCCGCGGCGGCCCGAAGTCCTGCTGGTGCATGGTGTGGCGCGCTACGCCCGAAGAGTCCCGGCACACCGACGGAGCCAGCCGCAAGGCCGCCCTGCAGGGCCGGGTGGACGCGGGCGTCCCGGTCGGGCTGCTGGCTTACCTGAACGGCGAGCCCGTGGGCTGGTGCTCGGTCGCGCCGCGGCCGGCCTACCGCCGCCTCGGCGGCCCCGACGACCCGGCCCTGGACCCGAGCCGCGTCTGGTCGATCGTCTGCTTCTTCGTCCCCCGCAGCGCCCGGGGCCACGGGATCATGACTCACCTGCTGCAAAGCGCGATCTCCTGCGCCCGGCGGCATGGCGCAGCCGTCGTCGAGGCCTATCCCGTCGATCCCGACTCGCCGAGCTACCGCTTTATGGGTTTCGTCTCTGCCTTCGAAGCGCACGGCTTCACCGAAGTCGGCCGCGCCGGGACGAGGCGTCACGTCATGCGGCTCACGATCGAATCCGACCCGGGTCTCTGACCGCCATCGGCGCCCCCGTCGGCACCTCCTGCTCAACGCCCGCCGCCTCGCGCTCAACGGCCACCGGCGCCTTGCGCCCAACGCCCGCCGGGACCGGGCGGCCCGTCAGCGTGGCCGCGCTGACCGCCCCCGCCGCCGCGAAGAACGCGATGACCAGCACCGTTCCGTGCTGGTACGCGGTGACCGGATCAATCCCCGACACCCGCGACAAGATGGCCACCAGCCCGGCCACCCCGAGCACCGTGCCGACCTGCCGTGCCATGTTCAGGATGCCGCTGCCGGTGCCGAACCTGGCCGGCGTCAGCGACGCGCTGCCCGCGCCCAGCAGCGAGGGGATGGTCAGCCCGACCCCGGCGCCGCCCAGCAGCTGGGCGGGCAGCAGGTGGGTCACGTACGCGGGTGCCGCCTGGATCCGCCACAGCCATACCAGCTGCGCGACGGCGTTGACCAGGCAGCCGATCACCGCGACCCGCCCGGGCCCGCCGAGCCGGGCCGCCAGGCGCGGCGCGACCAGCCGGGCGAACGGCAGCACCATCAGCGGCCCGGGTGCGATGGCCAGCCCCGCCTCCACCGCGGAGTAGTGCCACACCTCGGTGAGGAACTCCACCGCGCTGAGCACGAACGCGCCGAACCCGGCGTAGTACAAGATCGAGGCCGCGAACGCGCCGCTGAACGTCCGCGACCGCAGCAGCTCGAGCTCGAGGACCGGCGAATGATGCCGGCGCGAGCGCAGCACCATCGCCGCGCCGCACGCCACCGCGGCGGCCAGCAGGCCGAGGAAGCCGGCCGAGCCCCAGCCCCAGCTCGGCGCCTCCACCAGCGCGAGCGCCACCAGGCCGACGGCTCCGGCGAGAAAAGCGGCCCCGAGCACATCCGGGCGGCCGGAAGCCGAAGGATCCCGGCTCTCCGGCACCGTCCGGACGGCCAGCACCACGGCGGCGAGCCCGACCGGCACGTTGATCCAGAACACCCAGCGCCAGTTCACCTGGACCAGGCTGCCGCCGATCACCGGGCCGAGGGCGGCGCCCAGCGCGCCCAGCGCCGACCAGGTACCCAGCGCCTTCGGCCGGGCGGCCGGCGGGACCGCGGCCAGCAGCAGGGACAGCGACGCGGGCACCATCGCCCCGGCCCCGACCGCCTGGATGACCCGCGCCGCGATCAGCGCGGCCACCCCCGGCGCCAGCCCGCACAGCACCGAGCCGGCGCTGAACAGCGCCAGCCCGGCCACGAACATCCGCCGCCGCCCGATCCGGTCCGCCCACCGCCCGGCGGGCACCAGCACCGCCGCGAACACGATCGTGTACGCGTTGAGCACCCAGGACAGCGAGCTCAGGCTGGTCCCCGGGTACTGCCGGGCGATGTACGGGAAGGCCAGGTTGACGATGAACAAGTCCAGGCTCGACATGAACACGGCCAGCGACAGCACGCCGACCACCGCGGTCACCCGGCGGGCGGCCGCTTTCTCCTGCGTCACCGTCATCGGCGAAGGCACGCTCACGGGGTTCTCCTCCGGATAAATCTGAAAGCTGGGTAAGTCCGAAATCTGGACCCACCATAACCCGTCCCGGCCCAGTTAGTCCAGAAAACCAACTGAGGAGGTAACATACCGATCATGAGCAATGCCGAGCCGCGGGCCTGCTCGATCGCCCGCACCCTGGACGTGGTCGGCGAGAAGTGGGCGCTGCTGGCCATCCGCGAGGTCTTCCTCGGCAACCGCCGGTTCGACGAGATGGTGCATCGCACCGGCGCGCCCCGCGACACGCTCACCGCCCGGCTGCGTACGCTGGTCGGCGCCGGCATCCTGGAGCGGCGGCAGTATTCCGAGCACCCGGCCCGCTTCGAGTACCACCTGACCGCCGCGGGCCGCGACCTGTATCCCGTCATCGTCACCCTGATGCGCTGGGGCGACCAGTACCTGGCCGGCCAGGACGGCCCGCCGCTGGTCCTCGAGCACCACTGCGGGCACGAGCTGACCGCCCAGGTGGTCTGCCAGGCCTGCGGCGAGCCGCTGCGGGCCGCCCACACCAGGCCCCTAGCCAGACACGCATCAGAACCCTAGGGAGTTTCTCCTGACTCCCAGGGAGGGGCGAACTAGGGAGTTTCTCTAGGGAGTTTGCTCTCGGCCAGAGCGACAGTGGATCCATCAGCACGGATCAACCGGGCCGAGACAAGGAGAACTCAAATGAGCACTCAGCTTTACACCCCAGACGACGAAGCCACCCGCCAGCAGGGCCGCCGCCACCAGGACCCCCGCCACCAGGACCCCCGCCAGCCGGGCCGCGGCCCGTCCCGGACCGGCCTCTGGATCGCCGCCCTCGGCGCGGCCCTAGCCGCCGCCGTCATCGCGCTGGCCGTGACCCTCTCCGGGTCGCATTCCACCCCGGCCCCGGCCACCGGCAACACACCGGCCTCGACGTCCTCGACCAGCCCGGCCCACCCCGCCACCCCGGCCCACCCGTCCACCCCGAGCGGCGGTAACACTCCGGTCAAGCCGTCCGCTGCGGTGATGACGCTGCAGCAGCAGCTCGGCCAGCTGAACTACTACGAGGGCCCGGACGACGGCCTCATGGGGCCGCAGACGGTCGCCGCCATCAAGGACCTCCAGCGTGACGCGCACCTGCCGCAGACCGGAGTGATGAACGCCGCCACCCAGGCCGCCCTGGCGAACTTCCTGGTCCACGGCAACAACCAGATGAACGGCTGATCGAGGACACATGCCCTCAGCCAGCGACCGAACAGGCCGGGACGCTACCTCCCGGCCTTTTGGCCGTTACGCCCCCTGCTCCCGCCTTCCTCACCCCCACCCCATCCGCCCGCCCCCCGGCGCCGTCCGGCCAGTCCCGTTATCGTGGATCGTTACTGCCCGCGGGCGGGCAGTAACGATCCACAATGATGCGAGTGGGTCCCCCACGACGGGCGTCGCGCTGCCGCCCCCCAGCCGGGCCAGGCTCACCCGGGACCGGCTGTCGACCAGGGCTCCCGTGACGGGACCGAGTCGTGCACCAGCCCGCCGGAAACCACGGCGCCGTTGCTGACCAGGCTGTTGGACGCCCGCCCCTCTTGGTCGCCGTCGTGCGCGAACTTGGCCGGGGGGGTAAGAGAGCACCTGGCCCAGGATGGGCCATCGGCGGTTGTGCAGGCTGAAGTGGCGAACTTCCTGGCCCACGGCAACAACCAGATGAACGGCTGATCGAGGACGCATGCCCTCAGCCAGCGACTGAACAGGCCGGGACGGTACCTCCCGGCCTTTTGGCCGTTACGCCCCTTGCCCGGCCCGCGCCCGCCCGTCCGGACTAAACCCGCGCCCGCCCTCCGAACCCAGCGGCTGCAGCCGCGTCTGCTCGACGCGGGCCAGCTTGCGCTTCAGCCGCTTGTACTCTCGCTCCTGCTCGAGGGTACGCCGGTAATCTTTGTAGGCCAGGTTCGTGCGCTCGAGTGGGTCGGCCTCGAGGTCATACATCTCCCATTGGGGCGGCACCTCTCCGTTGGTGTCGTAGTACCGGGCGATCTTGTAGCGGTCCTCGCGGATGCTGACGATGTGGTTCGGTGGCTTCGGGTACGGGCCGCTAGCCTGGCCGGACTGCCAGTCGTCATAGGTAAACACCGTGTAGGCCTGGGGTGGCCTGGCCGAACGGCTCAGGATCTGGTCGGAGTAATCGACCCCCTGCCAGTTGGCCCGGGCCTGTGACGGCGTGTCGAGGAGGCCGGCGAGGGTGGGCAGGAAGTCGACGTGCGAGACGAGCGAGCGGTTCGTCTCAGGCCTGGGAAACAGGCGTGGGTTTGAGTAGACCAGCGGGACCCGGGTCGTTTCCTCGTAGAAGTTGAAGTTCTTCTGGCGCAGCCCGCCGTGGGCCGTGCCCATCTCCCCGTGGTCGGCCGTCGCGACGACGAGCGTGTTCTCCAGCAGGCCGCGCGCCTCGAGCGTGTCGAGGATCTTGACCAGGTACTCGTCCGAGGCCTTCATCAGGTTGCCGTAGAAATTCAGATAATTGCGCTTCATCTCCGGGGTCGGGATGGGCCCGGTGGCGTTGAATATCCGCAGGAAATCAGCCTGAACGGTCGGCTTGGTCGACAGATCCTCATCCACCGTCGCCGGCAGGCCGATCTCGCCCTCCAGCCAGGCCGGGTCATAGCCCCCGCTCTCGTAGGTCTTGGGATACAGCAGCACGTCGTGCGGGTTGACCAGTGACACGACCATGAAGAATGGCTGGCTCCTGGCGGCCGTGTCGCGCAGGTACTGGACCGCACCCTCGGTGCCCGCTTCTGGCGTGCCCTCCGAGTTCATGAACCGGCCGTCATTGTCGTAGCTGCCTCCCCCCTCCTCGGGGATGCTCTGGTCAGCGCCGGCGTCTGGCGGGTCCCACCGGGTGAAGCCGTACTTGTTGACGTCCTCGGGCACCCAGTCCGAGCCATTCGCGGGTTTGTTGCAGTGAAACTTGCCCTTGTAGACCGGTGTGTAGCCGGCTGCCCGCGAGACGCTGGCCAGGTTCTTGAAGCTGGTGGACAACTCGACCTGCGGGTACTGCGGCGCGGGCATGTCCGTCTCCAGCGTGTACTTCACGCCGTGCTGGGCCGGGAAGAAGCCGGACATCAGTGTCGAGCGGGCCGGTGAGCACATGCACGCGTTCGTGAAGGCGTACTCGAACAGCATGCCGTGCTCCTGCAGGCGGGTCAGGCCCGGCATGTTGCGCCTGGCCCAGTCGCGCGGGAAATGCTGGATCGCGCGCTGCTGGTCAGTCAGGAAGAGAAGCACGTTCATGCCGCCGAGACCGCGAGTACGCCCGAGGCGCCGCGAAGAGGCCCGTTTCACCGTGGCGGCGGCGGCCGCGGTCCGGCCGAGGAGGAGTGCTGGCGCAGCGACAGCAGCGGCCTTCAGGAACCCGGCCCGGGTGATCCCGCTTGCGCCCGCATCAGATTCGTCCATTAACGTTCCTTTCGTATCAATGCGGCTCGTGCCGAAAGGATTCCGTGGGTTTGCCATACCTTTTTCGGGAAGTCTTTCGAGATGATAATTGCAGGTGAGCATGCCCCAGCGCCGTATCGACACCCTCACCAGCGCGAATTGTTTCGCACGGGGAGAATGGTTCTGGCCGCCCAGTCCTGCATTATCAGCAATCAGGCAAAAGGCGCACGGCCGCTGAGTTCTGCGGAACGCCGTCCCGATTTCACAGCCCACCAATCATCGTGGTAGATCCGCGCTATGTGGAATATCTGGGGGATTGGGGTGCACTCGATCTACCACGTAGCCCGAAATTACCGCTGTAACCGGAAGCTCCTCCGGATAACTGGGCGCAGGGGCGCCGCCGGTCAGGCCGGCACGAACTGTCCCTTGCCGACCACGGTGATGCCGCCGCTGGACACGGCCAGCCCGCGGGCCCGGTCCTGCTCCTTGTCCACCCCGACCGTGGCGCCCTCCGCGACCACGACGTTCTTGTCGAGGATGGCGTTCTCCACGACAGCCCGGCGGCCGACTTGTGCGTCGTGCATGATGACCGAACGGCTCACCCGGGACCGGCTGTCGACCAGGGCCCCCGGTGACAGGACCGAGTCGCGCACCAGGCCGCCGGAAACCACGGCGCCGTTGCTGACCAGGCTGTTGAACGCCCGCCCCTCCTGGTCGCCGTCGTGCACGAACTTGGCCGGGGGGTATGAGAGCACCTGGGTCAGGATGGGCCACCGGCGGTTGTGCAGGCTGAACGCCGGCCGGGTGGCGCACAGCTCCATGTGCGCGTCGAAGTAGGAGTCGATCGTGCCCACTTCCCGCCAGTAGCCGAGCTCGCCCGGCTCGGCACCGGGCACCTTGTTCTGCAGGAAGTCGTACACGTGCGCGGCCCGCTGCCGCACCAGCATCGGGATGACGCCGCCGCCGATGCTGTGCCGGCTGCCGCCGTCGGCCGCGTCCTTGCGCAGCGCCTCCACCAGCACCTCGGTGTCGAACACGTAATTCCCCATGGATACCAGCGCCTCGTCTGGCCGGCCCGGGCGGCCGGGCGGATCGGGCGGCTTTTCCAGGAACGCCTCGATCAGGTGGCCGTCCGGCGCCGCCTGCACCACGCCGAAGTCCGCCGCCTCCGGTCTCGCGACGGGGATCGCCGCGACGGTGGCTCCCGCGCCCCAGGCCACGTGCTGCTCGATCATCTGCCTGGGGTCCATCCGGTACACATGGTCCGCCCCGACGACCACGACGAGGTCGGGCCGGTCGGAGTAGATCAGGTTCAGTGACTGGTAGATCGCGTCGGCCGACCCGGCCTGCCAGCGCGGCCCGAGCCGCTGCTGGGCCGGGACCGCCGTGACGTAGTTATCCAGCAGGCTGTTGAGCTGCCAGGTGGTGGTGATATGCCTGTTCAGGCTGTGACTCTTGTACTGTGTCAGCACGAAGATCCGCTGCAGCCCGCCGTTGACCAGGTTGGACAGCGTGAAATCCACCACCCGGTACTGGCCGCCGAACGGGACGGCGGACTTCGCCCGATCCGCGGTCAGCGGCCCGAGCCGCGTGCCCGCCCCGCCCGCCAGGACCAGGCCGAGCACCCGCTGCCTAGCCATCGCAGCGGCCGCCCAGGAGAATCGTCCAGCCCTCGATGCTCACGATCGACAGCGTCCCGTCCTGCAGCCACGGATCGCCCGCGAGCCGCTCCCGGATCGCGCCGGCGCTGGCGGCGCTCACCACGAGCAGCACCTCGCGATCACTCTCCAGCGGGCCGCCGAGCAGGACGAACCCCGCCTCGACGAGGTCGTCCATGAAGCGGGCGTGATCATCGAAGCCCTCCTGCTCCCGCAGGCCGCGGCCCCAGTCCCACGGTCCGCCCCGCCGTTCCCGGACGGCGTACAGCTCCACACATCCAGCGTAACCAGCCTCCGGCCGCGCCCCGGCCACAAGACACGTTCCAGCCTGGGGCGTTTTGCGCCCCGGAGCGGCGCGCCGCCGCCCGGTACGGCACATGTATCGTAGGGCCCGGTTCTCAGCTGCCCATTCATCACGCTGGAGGCTCGCGATGCGGTTCACCAAGCTCGGGCACTCGTGTGTCAGGCTGGAAAAGGACGGCGCCGTCCTGGTCATCGACCCGGGCTCGTGGAGCGATGCGCCCGCGGCCCTGGCCGGCGCGGCCGCCGTCCTGGTCACCCACGAGCACCCGGACCACCTCGACGCCGACGCGATACGCGCCGCGCTGTCCAGCGACCCTGACCTGACGCTGTGGGCCAACCAGTCGATCTGCGCGCAGTTCGGCGAGTTCGGCGACCGGGTGCACGAGGTCGGGCACGGCGACGCGCTGGACGTGGCCGGCGTTTCGGTCCACGTCTACGGCGTAGACCACGCGCTCATCTACCCGGAGATCCCGCTCGTGGTGAACACCGGGTTCCTGGTCGGCGGCGAGCTCTTCCACCCCGGCGACTCGTTCACCATCCCCGAAGACCCGGTCAGCACGCTCCTGGTCCCGATCTGCGCCCCGTGGCTCAAGGCCGCGGAGATGATCGAATACTTCCGCGCCGTCGGGCCCGCCCGCGGTTACGCCATACACGACGCGATCCTGAACGACAATGGCCTGGGCCTGTACGGCCGGATGCTGAACCTCGCCGCCGCCCCGAGTGGCGTACCGGTGGCCAGGCTCGAGCCCGGGACCAGCCTGGAGCTGTGACTCAGCCCGGCCGCCGCGCCGCCGTCCCGCCGCCCGCGCCCTCCCTGCCGCCCGCGCCCTACGCGCCGCCCGCGCCCGCGCCGCCGCCGAGCGCCCGCAGCTCGCCGCGTACCACCGCGCCGTCCCGCACGCCCACGACCACGAACCCGCTGAACCCCGCCGCCTCCAGCCGGTTCAGCTGCGCCCCGAACTTCCCGCTCCGGCGCACCGTCTCGACCACGCGCCCGGGACCGTACGCCGCCCGCAGCTCCCGGGCGGCTTCCAGCGCGTCGGCCACCGGGACGTCCGCTTCCACCAGCACCGCCACCGCATCCCGGGCCGGACGCCGGGCCAGCAGGTCCACGATCCGCTCGAATCCGATGGAGAACCCGCAGGCCGGGACGTCGTGCCCCAGCGACCGCCCGATCAGCTTGTCGTAGCGGCCCCCGCCTGCCACCGACCCGCTCATATCCGGGTGGGTGATCTCGAACACCTGCCCGGTGTAATACCCCATCCCGCGCACCAGCGTCGGATCGAATTCCCAGCTCAGTTCCCGCGCTGCCGCCAGCCGGTCGAGGCTGGCCGCGGTGGCGATCAGGTCCTCGATCACCGATGCCGCCAGCCCCGGTACCGCTTCGGCCAGCGCCCCGGCCAGCTTGTCGGCGGGCAGGCCCGCCAGCCCGCGGATCTTCTCCTCCACGGCGGCAATCTGGTCCGCGGCGAGCCCCAGCTCGGCGAGCTCGACGCGCACTCCGTCCCAGCCGATCTTGTCCAGCTTGTCCAGCGTGATGAAGAACGCGGCCTGCTCGTCCGCCGGGATTCCGGTGTCGGCGGCCAGCGCCAGCCAGAACCGCCGGTCCGAAAGCCGGATCGTCGTGCCGGTCAGCCCGATCGCGGCCAGCGCCTCGCTGGTTGCCTCGATCAGCTCGGCCTCGGCCAGCACGGAGGCCTCGCCGATCATGTCGATGTCGCACTGGTAGAACTGCCGGTAGCGGCCCTTCTGCGGCCGTTCCGCCCGCCACACCGGCCCCACCTGGAATGACCGGAACGGCGTCGGCAGCGACGCGTGGTTGTGCCCGTAGAACCTGGTCAGCGGCACCGTGAGGTCATATCGCAGGCCGAGGTCCACCAGCTCAAGCACCGGGGTGCCGGCCTCGACCACGGGCGGCAGCCCGCGCCGCAGCACCTGGTAGACGAGCTTCTCGTTGTCCGCGCCTTCCCCGCTCTGCAGCCGGTTGATGTCCTCCAGCGCCGGGGTCTCGATCCGCTGGTACCCGAACCGCCGGTACACCGCCGCGATCGACTCGAGCACATGGTCACGGACCGCGACGTCAGCGGGCAGCAGGTCCCGCATCCCCCGGGCCGGACTGTTGTCGATCTTCATGGCACCTTCCCGCGATCCGAGCAGCCGAGCAGCACATGCAAATGGTACGGGCCCCGCCCACGGCATGCGTCTCGGTAAGTCACCGCGCCCATGACGCTACCCCCGCCGCCGGGGACCGTTCCGCCACCGTGATGGCCTCATCCCGTGGCGGCCCGGGGGATGTCCACCTGGTTCGCGCCACCGCCCGCTCGCCGGGCCGGCAGGTCACGATACGGTAAAGGCCTGAACCGAGTAGGGCAACCGAAGGGGGAAGATCCGATGCCAGACTTCATGGACGAGGCCAAGAACCTCGCCAGCGAGCACTCTGACCTCGTGGACAAGGGCCTGGACCAGGCTGAGCAGGAAGCCGAGAACAAGACGGGCGGACGGTTCAACAGCCAGCTCCAGGAGGGGGAAGACAAGGCCGAGGGTTACCTGGGCGTGGACAGCCAGAATGACCAGCAGAGCTAGCTGATCTCCGCTCACCCGCGAAGACCCCGGGGCGCCGCTGACCGCGGCGCCCCGTCGTGTTTGTCAGTCCCCGGTCTTGTCTTCCACCGCGGCGTCCGTCGCGTTGCGCCGGACCGACTCGATGCCGTTCAGCGCGGATTCCTTGCTCTCATAGCGCTGGCTGGTCGCGATGACCTGCCCGTTGGCCGCGTGCAAGTTGAAGTGGAACTTACCCGTGCTGCCCTTTTCCAGGACAAATTTCCCCGCCATTGCGCCTCTTCTCCCTCGTGGCCAGGCACGTTGCTGCCGCGATCAACGCTAACCGCGCCTTCTGGCCCAGGCAAGACCCACCCCTGTCCCGCGGCGCCCCGGTGATAATGGGACCGCAGGGCCACCGCGGGAAGGGGCGGCATGCGGGTCATCGAGCTGTCCAACCACCCGGCCGACATGCTCTCCGCCGTGTCGCTGCGGCGGCAGGCCGCGGAGCAGCGCGCGCACGACCGGCATGAGGACGCGCGTGTCCGGCACCAGGCCAGCGTCCAGGCCATCAGGGTCAAGCGGGACCGTGCTCGTGCGCACCGCCGCTGGTGGACCTGGCTGCGGCTGGCCTTCGCCGTCGGGGCCGAAAAACGCCGCGCGCCCCGCCCGGAGCTCCGGCCCGCTGGTGACACCGGCGTCGAAGAGAAGATCAAGGCCGGGATCGCGGGGGAGGAACTGGTCGCGGCCGAGCTGAGCCACGCGCTCGGTGATGACTGGACGCTGCTACGCGGGTACCGCAACCGGCGCGGCGAGATCGACGACCTGCTGCTGGGCCCGGCGGGCCTGTTCGCCATCGAGGTGAAGAACGTCAACGCCACCGTGCACGTCGACGGTGACCGCTGGCAGGGCGACAAGTACGACAACTACGGGAACCTGGTCGAGCAGCGGCTGATCGCCGACCGCCGGGGACGCTCGCCCAGCGAACAGCTCAACGAGCCCGCCGACGAGCTGCAGCGGTTCCTGCGTGAACGCGGCCAGCAGGTCACCATCCAGCGCGTGGTGATCCTCGCTCACCGCCGGTCCCGGCTGGCCCCGGGCGGCCGCCGCACCGTCCACGTCGCGACCTCGACCGCCGGCGTGCTGGGCCTGGCCGGCGGCTCCGCCGACCGGATCGGCCACGACCAGCAAGCCGAGCTGGAACGGCTCATCCGCCGGGACCACGAATTCCACGAGCGCACCCGGCGCCCGGCCCGCCGCCACTGACCGCCGTCGCGGCCCCGCGTCGCGGGCCGGCGTCGAGGCCGGAGTCGAGGGCCGGAGTCGCCGCCCCGCGCCGAGGCCCGGAGTCGCGCCGCGGCCCGGCGAACCCCGCGCCCGGCTTGCACGCGTTGTTTATCCTCACTGAGTGGCCACCCCGACCCGGCCCTGCAGGCCGCGACTGATTGGAGGCTACCGTGCCAGGCGCAATCGCTTCGCTGAATGACCTGAACCTGTGGGTCCGGAGCTCCCTGCTGGAAATCGTGCTGCTCGTGCTGGGCGCCGTTCTGCTGACCCGGCTGGCCGAATGGGTCTGTGACCGGGTCGTGGCGAACATCGACGCGCGCGCCCGCGAGACCGATGAGCTGGTGCGCTCCGAGGCGGCCAAGCACCGGCACGTGGTCGCCGAGGTGGTCACGTGGGCGTTCCTGGCCGTGCTGTACGTCGTCGTCGCCGTGCTGATCGTGGAGCGCCTCGGCGTGCCCCTGGCGGGCCTGGTCGCGCCCGCCGCCCTGATCAGCGCGGCGCTGGGCTTCGGCCTGCAGCGGTTCGTCCAGGACATCGGCGCCGGGTTCTTCATCACCGCTGAGCGCCAGTACGGCTTCGGTGACGTTGTCCGGATCTCGGTCACGGGCATATCCGAGCCTGCCGTCGGCACGGTCGAGGACGTCACCCTCCGGGTCACCCGGATCCGGACCGTCAGCGGCGAGGTCATCACCACGCCCAACGGCCAGATCATCCAGGTGACCAACTTGTCCCGAGACTGGGCCCGGGCTGTGATCGACGTGCCCGTCCCGGCCGCCGTTGAGGTCAGCCGGGTCACCGAGGTCCTCAAGCGGGTCGGCGAGGAAGCCTGGGACGACGACCGGCTGCGCAAGATGATGCTCGACCCTCCCAGCGTGATGGGCGTGGAGCGGATCGAGGTCGACACGTTCTCGGTGCGAATGGTGGCGCGCACGCTGCCCGGGATGCAGTTCGACATCGGCCGCGAGCTACGCGCCCGGGTCGCGTCGGCCTTCCGCCACGAGGGCATCAACGTGTCCGCTGACCTTGACACGGCCCGCGCGACCGGGGGCGCCTCGTGAGCGATCCGCGCCGCAGCCGGCACGGGCCGCGTGACCGCAGCCGGCTCCTGGCCATGCGGCCCCGGACCTCGACCATCGTCCTGACCGTCGCGTTCCTGGCCGTGTTCGCGTTGTACATCCTGGTGCGCCCGACACCTGCCTCGGTGGCAGCGCCCCAGCCCACCGTCAGCAGCACGGCGAAATCCGTCCCCACGCCGTCCACGTCCAGCCCGGTCCCGTCGGCGAGCCCGACCCGCACACCGGAAACGAGCGGCTCGGCCACGCCGCCCCTCTCCGCCACGCCGTCGGGCTCGGCCACGCCGGATACCTCGGGGCTGGGCACCGCCCCCGGATCATCGCCGTCCCCGGCGTCCGGTTCGCCCGGGACGACGCCCACGTCCGGCCCGCCTTAACCGTCGCAGTCCGACTGGGAGCAGCGCGCGTGGCCAGACATGGCGCTGCCCGGCCCCCTCAGAGGGGGCCGGGCAGCAGCGGCTGGCCGAGACGTCAGCCGCCAACGGCCAGAGGATCAGTGCTGAATTTCACTCATCAGGTCGATGATGGGCTGGGTATTGCTGGTCAGCGCTGCGCTGTGATCAGCACCGTTGATGGCGGGAGTCCACCCCGTCTCGCTCCCCTGGTTCGGGCCGCCGAGGGGGCCCGCCGAGTCGCGGGATGCGGCCTGCAAAAGGCCGATGAGGTTCTGCACCAGAGCGGTAGACCGGCTCTGTATCTGAGCGGTGCTCAGGCCGGAATGTTGCAGCGCCCTCAGCTTGGATGCCGTTACATTGGACGCGTATGTCACCCCCAAGCCTAGCTGTGAAGCGTCGTCAGTGGCGTAGACGATCTGGAACGCTTCGGCGAGGCTATTGCAGGTCTTGCAGTCGTGCGTGGTACCGAGAGCCGCATCAAACGCGGTGAGCTTGGCGAGTGTCTGCTTTGATACCAGCACCACCTGGAAAGCGATCGCGGTAGCACTGCAATGACGGCAGCTGCTTACGTCCGCCTGGGCATAATTGCTGGCGGTGATGATCGGTGCGTTGCTATTCCGCAACTTATACGTGAATTCAAAGGGACTGCGCCCGTTCCTGCTGCTGGTCGCGTATACAGAATTGTCATACGCCGAGGTCTGAGCGCCTGCGGGCGGGTTGACTGTCACGTTGACGTACTGTATGGATTCCCCGGTCGCGGTGGGACCCTGGGCCGCTGATGCGGCGACGGGAAGGGTGAACGGAACGAATGCCGTTAGTGCCACGACTCCCCAGCGCAGCCGTCGGCTACCCCATTTTTTGGTCAGCATAATAATCTCTCTCCTTCCTGATGTCGGACAACTTATCACAGGCCATGGGCCTGCAGAAGGGTGCATTTGAAGGTCCGCACCGGGACTAATTCCGGTCACTTATGGACTTACCGTGACGAGCTGGCCGACACGAACCTGAAGCTCTTGTCTGACCCTCCCAATTTTTCTTATCCTCATTTTCCCAGCCCTATTTTTCTGCCTTGGTTATCACTGACGAAGAAGATGCCGAAGACAGATCAGACGGTGCGCTCGCTGATCCCGATGGCTCGGTTGACGGCGACGACGACGGGCTCGCTGATCGCGATGGCTCGGGTGACGGTGGCGACGGGCTCGCTGCCCCTGAAGGCGCGGGTGACGGTGGCGACGGGCTCGCTGCCCCCGATGGCGCGGGTGACGGTGGCGACGGGCTCGCTGCCACTGAAGGCGCGGGTGACTTGGACAGCGCGGGTGACTTGGATGCCGCGGGTGACCTGACCGGCGCAGGTGACTTGACCGGCGCAGAGGCCGGAGCGAAGGACACCGCCGCTACCGCGGCACGCCGCACCTGAGCCTCGGGCGGGCTGATGGCCGATCCGCCTTCGGCTTCGCTTTGAGAGCGGCGCGAGCGAGTGCGAGCCGTGGTGGCGGCGGGCCGAAACCCGCGACCTGACCGCCGGGGGCTGCCCGGCGTGGCGGTCCAGGGCCTGGGTCAGCCACGATGGCTTGACCCTGCTGGCTGCAGGGATGGCGACCAGAGCGGGGGAGGGGGAGACGGAGAGCGAGGGGCGATCGGTGGCTGCGGGGTGGCCGCCGGGTAGCGGCAGCAATCCCCACGAGGCAGCCAGTCCGGCTGCGGCCGCTATCGCCGCGACGGCCAGCGGGGCCCGGAGGGCCGGGTGCTTGCGGGCCGCCGCCGCCGCTGCGCGGAACGCGATCCGCCCGGCCCGCATCAGGACGTAGCACATCCCGGCGGCCGGGATCACCAGCAGCACCACCGAGATCACGCTGACCAGCCCGGTCGCTACCTCGCCCCGGCCGAACTGCGCTGCCATGGCGCCCGCCTGTGCGGTTACCGACCGTGTGAACGCGGTGGCCAGCCGGGGGATGCCCAGGAGGATCAGCACCAGCTCGCCGCCCAGCAGCGGAACGATCACCACCACCCACGCGGTGAGGGCGACCCGGGAGGCCCGCCGCAGGACGCCCATCCGGAGATCAGCCGGCTGGCCGGGGACCAGGCTGCGTAGCACCGGCCCGACCTGCCGGAACAGGTCCGGCACCCCGACCAGATCGGTCAGGATGAAGTACCCGTCGAGTCGCAGTGAGGGCAGCAGCTGCAGCGCCAGCTCCAGCTGGACCAGCAGCACCGTCGCCGCCAGCGGCAGGTAGCCGGTCCCCAGGTAGGCGCCCGCCAGCACCACCGCGAAGACCGCGTTGAAGTACACCCCGCCCAGGTCGGTCCGGATCCGGCCCGCCCGCCCCAGCCGGTAGGAATCGGTGACGTTGGTGAACAGGGCTGGCCACAGCACGTACAGGCCCATGCCGATCCGGCCCGGGCGCGCCCCGCCGTACCGGCACGCCGCCGCGTGCCCGCACTCGTGGAACACCATCGACAAAACCGACAAGCCCACCAATACCAGCAGCAGCAGCGGGCGGGCCAGCACATCACGGAACGCGGCCAGCAGCCCTCCGGATCGCACCAGCCACACATCCGCCGCGGCCAGCAACCCCAAGACCACCACCACTACTGGCGGGAGGAACAACGGCCCGAACAGCCGCGCCACGACCTGGACCCCGGCCTCCGGGATCAGCGTCCCGCGCAGGCGCAGGGCCAGGAGCGCTGCATCCGGCCTCGCGGTCGCAGGCTGGGCCGCGCCCTCGCCGCCCGCCACCAGCCCAAGCGGAGTCAGCTTGGTTTCCAGCAGGTACTCAACATTCCCCGCGCTGACCGTCCGGCCGAACTCCACACTTACCCGCGCCGCGATCTCCCCGACCGTCCGGCTCCCGTCCACCCCCGACAGCACCAGCCACAGCAACCGCGACAGCTGCACCACCCGACCCGAGGCGTTCCGCGCCAGGAAGGTCGCCTGCGTCAGGCCTGACCCCTGGTACTCCCCGACCAGTTCCACCGCGGGAGCCAGCACCGGCACTGCCCCTGGGCCGGCGCCACCAGGCGGCGCGCCGGGTGAAGCCCTGTCCACCAGCCGCTGGTCAGCTCTTCTCGGTTCCGTTGTCACGGCATGGCCGGCCGGGCTCGGTCCGGTCGGGTAATCGGGACGGCTGCCACCGTCCCTAGCTGTCCCGGGATGATGCTTTCCGGCGTACGGCATGACCAGATGTCCCTTGTGATGCGGCCCGGCTTCCCGAAGCGCCGGCTCTGGCCGACGTTTAGGTGCACCGCCGGGGACCGCCCGTGCAGAGCGATCCCCGGCAGCGGCAGGTTCTACATCGGGGGAGCAGACTCGCTTACCGCATCTGAGCCAATAACGGCGAGGTTGACCGCGACCGCGATGTTCTCGTGGCCGTGCGACGCCAGTGCGACAGCGATCTGGTCAACGTGCACGTGGATGTGGCCGCCGACGATGAAGAGCGTCTCCCGCTCGGGCAGCAGCTCGGCGTGCTCAGTCTCCAGCTCCAGGATGCTGAGTTCAGACATAACAGTTCTCCTTCTTCCTTCTTTGGTTTCCCGGTATCGCAGAATTGCGGACACCGGAACCTGTGGGTAGCTGAGAAATGCTAAGGATGGTCCCGCTGCGGACGTCGTAGAGTCGTTATCTCTGCGACCAAGCCATGCCTCCCCATGTGGTCCGACGAGCAACCATGGTCTAGCGCAGACCGCGCATTAGTCAGCGCTCCAGCATTGCGGCTAACCTATCAAAGGCAGCTATCCCCGTGCAACTCCCCGAATGGTGTCCGCAGTTTTAGAAAATTATCAGGACCTGATACATGCCGCAACCCCAAATTACAGTAGGACATCATTAATTATGCATGCATAAATCCGAAATTAACATGCCGGGCCAAATGCGCATATAGAAGTTGAAATGCACATATCGAGTTTCATCTGCGGGGACGGCCCCGCCTGGGCTGGATCTGCCCCTTCCGGCTGCCGAGCAGCTCGACCAGATCGGCGGGGCTCGTCGCGGCCATGAGCTGCTCCATGGCGTGGCGGACCACAGCACTGGCCGTCACATCCAGGCCCCGCGTGATCGCCATGGACCGCGCCTGCCGGAGGAACTCGTCCATCCCCGGTGTCAGGTAAACCTGTACCAGGCGAAGCCGTGCGCCTGCCGCGGAAGCCGTGGTTTCGCCTCCTCTCTCAGCTGGCCACGGCCCGGCAGATACCCTGCCCCCGCCCGAGCTGCCGTCCAGCTGCGAGCTGCCGTCCAGCTGCGAGCCGCCGTCCGCGGCGCGGTAGCTGGCCTCGCTCAAAGTGTCATCCATCCGCCGTTCTTCCTGTGCGTGCCGGCTCCCTCGGCCTGGCTCTTTCCTCGTGCCCGGATCCGTTGGTCATCGGGGTTCAGCGCAGAGGTAAGGACGTCCGTCGCGATCGCTTGTTTTCGGATGCTGGCCGAGCTGGTACCGCGCCAGCGTGACCGCTTCCAGCGTGGAGTGCACGCCAAGCTTTTTCCTTATTTTCTGCAGGTGCGTGTTAACGGTCTTCTGCGCCATGTGCAGGTGCTTGGCTACCTCGCGCAGGCCCGTGCCCGCGGTGAAGTGAATCAAGACCTCGCGCTCTCGGGGCGTGAGCCTGGCGAATGGCGATTCGTTACGATCTGGCCCGGTGCGGTCCGGCGCAATTCTCTTGCTCGCGAGGTTTGCGGCCTCGAGCCGGCTGTGCGCGCCGAGCTTGCCCAGAACATTCTTGACGTAGGTTCGCAGAGTTGCCGGCGTGACCTTCATTTCGCGGACCATCGTCGCGGTATTCTGTCCCGCGGCAATACGCCGCAAAACCTCCATTTCCCGCGGCGTCAGCGCTGAGAACGGATCACCGGCGCAGCCGGGGCCCCATCTCTGCGCGGGCACGGTCGCCGACGAGGCCGCGGGGTCGCTGACCTCTGGCACGACCAGAGCTGCCGTATCGGGATAATAGGACCGAATTGCTCTCGGCGGAACCGATTCGCCTTCACCCCTAGGGCGGCTTTCCTCAGCCGCAGTGCCATCCTCGCGCAGTACACCTCGCATGGTCCGCCCCCCCGCGGATTAAAGACGACGCCGCTTCAAGGGCCGCATCGCCTGCCACGAATATGACGCCCACGTATCTGCTCCGGATGACACGGCGAGGCTCATGCCTGCCCTGGTAATTTCTGTTCCCAGGCGCCGTTAGGGATTACCGGGCAGTAAATCGAAACCGACGGCAGCCAACGATCTGCAGGAGTTTATTATTATGAAATCTTCCGATTTCTGAAACGTTGCCTGGAATGCCGCCTCGTGGTGAAATATCACGATGATGATGGCTGGGCCGAGGGTCAGGAGTCAGCCACCGCGAGCAAGGGGCAAACCGCAACAGAGCTGCTCAGACGGGCGCGGGCTGGCCTGCACCGCTGGCCGGCGGCCGCGACGTCTGCGCATGTACGCCTCGGGCTGCCAAGCCAGCGGGCAGGCTGATAGACTTGCGAAGCAAGCGGCAGAGTCTCCGTCACCTTCCTTTTGCTCTCTCTTCTTCCTAGGGTGACGGGCGCTCTGTCGTTTTAGGGCCCAATGAAATTTCAGTCCTCATGTCACTTTCCTCACACTTACTGCGGAATGGCCACGGGCTGTGCCATATTCCCGTCACTGGGACCAAATCGCCGGGCACCAAGCGAGTCCTTGTACCCTGAGGCCTGCGAACGACCGTAGAGGAGGCTGGCCGGTGGCTGCGGCCGAGGACTGGGTGGCGCGCACAGCGGCCCAGGTGCAGGCGGCGGGAGAACGCTGGCATCCCGGCGAGGTCCCGACCTGCGCGTCGGGAATCAGCCCGTCCGGGCCGGTGCACCTGGGGAACCTGCGCGAGCTCATGACCCCGCACCTGGTCGCCGACGAGGTCCGCCGTAATGGCGCGCCGTGCCGGCACATCTTGTCCTGGGACGACTACGACCGGCTGCGCCGGGTTCCGGCCGGGTACCCGGGCTGGCTCACCGAGCACATCGGCCGCCCGCTGACCGGGGTGCCCGACCCGTGCGGCCAGCATGAGAACTTCGCCGCCCACTTCAAGGCGCCCCTGCAGGACTCGCTGGAGCGTCTCGGGATCCGCGTCACCGAGATCAGCCAGACCGAGATGTATACCTCCGGCGCCTACGCGGCGCAGATCGTGCTGGCCATGCGGCGCCGCGCCGAGATCGGCGCGGTCCTGGCCAGGTACCGGACCAGGCGCGCCGACACCGACGACGAGGGCGAGGCCCGGGGCGGGGCGTACTACCCGTTCCGGCCCTACTGCGCGTCCTGCGGACGGGACGACACCACCGTGACCGGATTCGACGACCGCACCACCGACATCACCTATATCTGCGCCTGCGGCGCGGTCGTGGGGCCGGCGCCGATCGCGGACGTGGCCGGGAAGCTGGCCTGGAAGGTCGACTGGCCGATGCGGTGGGCCTACGAGCACGTGACGTTCGAGCCCGCCGGGGCGGACCACGCCTCGCCCGGGTCCAGCTTCACCGTCGGCGGTGAGCTGGTGACCTCGATCTTCGGCGGGGAGATGCCGCTGCACTTCGGGTACGCCTTCGTCGGCGGCAGCGGGTCATCGAAGATGAGCGGGTCCCGCGGTGGCGCCCCCACCCCGGCTGACGCGCTGGAGATCTTCGAGGCCCCGCTGCTGCGCTGGCTGTACGCGCGGCGGCGGCCCGAGCAGGCCATCACCCTGGCCTTCGACGCCGAGGTGGGCCGGGTCTACGACGAGTGGGACGCGCTGACCCGCCGGGTGGCCGAAGGCACCGCCACCGCCGCCGCGCAGGCCGTGTTCGCCCGCGCGGCGGGCACCTCGCAGGGCCCGCTGCCGGCCACGCCGCGCCCGCTGCGGTTCGCCACCCTGGCCTCGGTGGCTGACATCGCGGCCGGCGACCAGGTGCAGATGCTCCGGATCGTGCGCGACATGACCGCGGACGACCCGGTCGCGCAGCCTGGACGAGGTCCGGCCCCGGCTGGACTGCGCACAGGCCTGGGTGACCGAATACGTCCGGCCCGAAGAGCGCACCCAGGTCCGTGACGAGCCCGATTACGCCAGGCTCGCGACCCTGACCGACGAGGAACGCGACGCTGTCCGGCTGCTGCTCAAGCACATGGCGGACGACTGGTCCGTGGCGGGCCTGACCACCTTGCTGTACGGGATTCCCAAGCTCCAGCGCGGGCTGCCCATCAGCGCTCCGCCGACCCAGGAGCTGAAGGACGCCCAGCGGGCCTGGTTCGCCGTGCTCTACGAGCTGCTGGTCGGCCGGGACGAGGGCCCGCGGGTGCCGACCTTGGTGCTGGCCCTCGGCCAGGACCGTATCCGTTCCCTGCTCGCGCCCGCCTAGCCGCAAGCCGTCTAGCCGCAACCCGGGGAACCGCAACCCGCAAGCGGCGTGTCTACGCCGCCCGCCGCACCAGCGTCGGGCGGTGCCGCGCGCCGCGGGTCCGCAGGGTCTTCCCGTGCCAGGCGTGCCGCCCGGACCCGGCGTCCTGGGCCGAGACCGGTGCGCCGCCCGCGGGGTCCGCCGGGCCGAACGGCGAATACGAAGGCCGCTGCACCGAATGCAGCGCCATGGCCAGCCCGGCCGGGGTGAGCGCCGGCGCAGCGGCGCCAGGGGGCCGCAGCTGCAGCGCATAGCACGTGATCGCGTCCAGGACGCCGGGCACCCCGGCCCGGACCTGCCGCGGCGTGTACACCCGTCCCTTGTTCCTGGGGGCGGCCGGTATCGCGGTGGTCTCATGTCCCGGCCAGAAGCCGGTGAGCAGGGCGTAGAGCATCCGGCCCAGGGCCATGGTGTCGGCCGCGCCGGGATCCGCGCTAGCCGAAGGCTGATCCGCCGCGAACAGGGCCGCGTCGATGCCGAGCCCGGTGATCTTCAGGCCGCTGCGGGTGTCCCAGCGCAGCGAGCGCGGGCCGAGGCGCAGGTGCGGGCGGCCGGCCTCGTGCGCGGCGGCCAGCGCGTCGGCGGCGTCGGCGATCATGGCGGCTGCCAGCGCCGGCCTGGGCAGCCCGGACAGCACCAGGTCCTCCAGGTGGGTGCCCGGCGCCCATTCCGACACGATGTACGGGATCTGGCTGGCGAAATCGGTGTCGTAGACCGTGGCCAGGCGCGGATCGTTCAGCCGGGCCGCGGCCTGCAGCGCCGTCACCACATCCTCGGGGATGGGTTCCCCGCCGGGCAGCACATGAACGGTGACCGGCCGGTGGAGCAGCTCGTCGGTCGCTTTCCACAGCGCTATCCCGCCTGCGGCCAGTGACCCGGGGCCGCTCGCCACGGTCATCCGCTCATCAAGCCGGAAGCGCCCGCCCAGCCGGATGGGCGGCGGCCCGGACCGGCCGGACGGCACCCCTGCTGGCCCGGTCGAGCCCGCTTCAACGGTGACGGTCATGACTGCCCCCTGCTCATCACCTGCGAGTTCACATGTGCCCCGGTTTACGCTACGGGAACCAGGCGCCGCATCACCCGGTCGGGATGATTTCGGCGCCGACGCCGCTTAGACGCCCTCTGATCTGCGGAAACAACAAAGATAAAGAAAGGGTCACATTTTTATTAGTCGCCGGATCCGGCTGGACCAGGTGTGCTAGCAAATTTAGCCCCTCGGCCGGCGGCGGGACGGACCGGGCGGCGGCCCCCGCCGCGCCGGACGCGGCGTGGCCGCGATAACCTCGAGTAGTCGTTCACCGTGGGTTAACGAATCGGTAACCTTTCGCCGGCACGGCACCCCGGACGTGAGCCGGGGGCGGTGCATCCGAGAAAGGCTGGGGCATTTGAGCCAGTTCAGCAATCGGGTCGCGCTGATCGCCGGCGGTTCGCGCGGCATCGGCGCGGCCACGGTCCGCGTTCTGGCCGCGGCGGGCTGGGACATCACGTTCTGCCATGACCGCGACGATCGGGCCGCCGTCGAGGTGGAAAAGGCCGCCTTGGAGCTGGGCGCCCGGGTGCTGGCTGTCCAGGCCGACGTGACCCAGCCGACCGAGGCCATCGCCTGGGTCCAGCGCGCGGAGGAGGAGCTGGGACCGGTGCAGGCCGCGGTGAGCTGCGCGGGGATCACCATGGACCGGCCGCTGGCGCTGCTGGAAGCCGCCGACTGGCGGGCGCTGACCGACACCGGCCTGCTGGGCGTGTTGCACCTGTGCCAGGCCGTCTTGCCCGCCATGATGACCCGCCAATCGGGGCGGATCGTCGCCGTCTCCTCGGTGTCCGGCGTGTACGGCGATACCCCCGCGGATAAGCCGACCCCGGCCCGGGCGGGAATCGCCGCCTTCACCGCGGCGCTGGCCAGCCAGACCCGCCGCTACGGCATCCGGGCCAACGCCATCGCGCCGGCGGCCTGCAGCCCCCGCAGCATGGCCGACATGGTCTCGATCTGGCCCCCGCGACCCGCGAGCCCCGCGGAACCCCCGAGCCCCGCGGAACCCCCGAGCTCCGCGGGCACCAGGGCCCCGCTGACCGAGGCCATCGCGGTGCGCCGGTTCGCCAGCGCCGCGGCGGTCGCCGAACGGGTCGCGTTCCTGCTGTCCGAGGCGGCGGCCGGCCTCACCGGCACGCTCCTGGAGGTGCCCGGCGGCATTGAATAACCCGCCCCGGGTGCGGGCACCCTTTCTATGTGAGCGTGCCGCCTGCTGACCGCCGGGCTTTCATAGCCGAACGCCGTGCCGTCAGCGCCCGCCGGTTCGACACCATCCACAGCCCGCGCTACGACGAGGAGTGGGGCGAGATCACCCCGTCGCACGCCGCGTTCGCGGCCCGGCTGGCCGGGCTGGCCCGGCCAGGCGGCACGGTGATCGACGCGGCCTGCGGTACCGGCAAGTACTGGCCCGCGCTGCTCGCGGCCGGGCTCCAGGTCACCGGCGTGGACCAGTCCGCCGGGATGGTGGCCCAGGCCCGCCGCAAGCACCCCGGGGTCCCGGCCCGGGTGCTCGCGCTGCAGGATCTCGGCCGCCTGCCGGACCGGTTCGACGCGCTGCTGTGCGTGGACGCGCTGGAGTACGTGGCCCCTGAAGACTGGCCCGGCGTGGTGGCCGGCCTGGCCGGCGTGCTGCTCCCCGGCGCGCCCGCGTACGTCACCGTGGAGCTGCCTGGCGAGCCGCTGCCCCCTCCGTCCGACCCGCGCCAGGTGCCGGGCGAGGTCATCAACGAGGCCGGCGGCTACCACTACTACCCGCCCCGGGACTCCGTCCGCGGCTGGCTGGCGGCCGCCGGGTTCGCCACGGCCGACGAGGCCGACGCCGACTACTACTGGCACCTGATGCTCACCCGCGAGAACCACGTTCCGTTAGGTGAAATCAATTTCATTATCCCGAACGGATCGTGGTTAACCGCCCGGGACCCCGTTTCACCGAGCTCCCCGTGCCCGCGCCGAGCCGGAACGTGCGCCCGCGGTGCGGGCTATAGTGCGTGGATGCCGTGCGGTTCCGGAAGGTAAAGCGATGGCTACTCGCTACGGCATCGGCATGACCCGCGCACCCGAGTCCGGCGTCCCGCTGGGCCGGATCGAGACGCCCCGGCTGGTGTACGCGGTGATTGCCGTGTGCACCGCCGCCGGCGCGTTCCTGCGCTTCTACCAGCTGGCCCGGCCGGGCTACCTGCTCGGGCTGACCGAGTACGACGACGGCGTGAATTTCGGCGACGCGCTGCGCCTGGTCAGCGGCGTGATCCCGTACCGGGACTTCGTCGCGGTGCAGCCGCCGGGCGCCACCGTGCTGATGGCGCCGGTCGCGCTCCTGGCCAAGGCAACCGGCGCCACGTGGGGCCTGGCCATCGCGCGGATCATCACCGCGGCCGCCGACACGGCCTGCGTAGTCCTGCTCGGCCTGCTCGTCCGGCACCGCGGCCCGGTGGCCGCGGCGATCGCCTGCGGGATCTACGCCGTGTACCCGGACGCCCTGGCCGCCGCGCACACGTTCATGCTCGAGCCGTGGCTGAACCTGTTCTGCCTGCTCGGCGCCCTCGCGGTGTTCGATGGCGACCGGCTGGCCGACAGTACCCGCCGGCTGGCCTGGGGCGGCGCGGCGTTCGGCTTCGCCGTGGCCGTCAAGCTCTGGGCCGTGGTACCGCTGGCCGTGGTCGGGCTCCTCCTGCTGCGCAGGCCGCGCCGTCTCGGCCTGCTCGCCGCGGGGGCCGCGGCCGGCCTGGCCGTCCCGGTGCTGCCGTTCCTGGCCCTGGCCCCGACCGGGCTGATCAAGGACGTGGTCGTCACCCAGTACCTCCGGGCCAACGCCCATCACCAGCCATCGCTGCCGCGGCTGGCTGACCTGGCCGGCTTGTCGCTGTTCCCGCACCTGTCCAGCCGCGCGACCGCGGTCATCGTGCTGGCCATAGCGGCCCTGGCGGCCGCCGGCTACCTGGCCGCCTGCTGGGCCGGCGCCCGGCGCCCGGCGCCCCTGGACGCCTACGCACTGATCGGCATGGGGGCGGTGGTCGCCATGCTGCTGTGGCCGTACGACTACTGGCCGCACTACGGTGCCGTCGCCGGGCCGTTCGTCGCGCTGGTGCTGGCCCTCCCGGCCGGGCTGCTGCGCCCGGCCGAGCACCGCCGTCAGCTCGTGCCGCTGCTGGCGGTCAGCGCGGCCGCGGCGGTGCTGATCACGGCCGTGGGCCTGCGCCAGTTCGCCGCCGAGACCCAGCTGCAGGCTTCGACCTCGACGGCCCTGGCGGCGCAGGCGGACCGGCTGATCCCGCCCGGGTCCTGCGTGGTCACCGACTACTCGTCCCTGGTCATCAGCGCCGACCGGTTCTACCCGGCCGCGGCGGACTGCCCGGTCATGGTGGACTCCTACGGGACCCTGCTGGCCCTGGCCGGCGGCCGGAAGTCCGCCGGCCAGGGCCTGCGCGCGGACACGGCCCTGTGGCGCTCGCAGTTCGCGGTCGCCTCCTACGTCTGGCTCGAATGGGATAACCAGGGCCGCATCGCGTGGACCCCCGCCCTGTACGCGTACTTCACCAGCCACTTCCGGCTGCTCGGCCTGTTCGACGGCCCCGGCGCGCGCAACGTACCGGAAGGCGGCCTGTACATGCGGCGGTAACCGCCGCCCGCGCCGCCCCGCTCCCGGCCTGCCCTCCCGGCCTCCCGGGCGTCAGCCCCGCTTGCCCTCCCGGCCTCCCGGGCGTCAGCCCGGCTTGCCCTGCCGGGGCGCCGGGACCACGTACCGGTACCCGAATCCCCGGACCGCCTCGATGGTCGAGCCGGGCTCGCCGGGCTGCTCCAGCTTGCGCCGCAGCCGCATGATGCCGAACTTCACCCGTTCCGGGCCGATCCCGATCGGGTCGTTCCAGGCCAGCTCGAGCAGCTGATCGGGGCTCAAGGTCTGGCCGGGGTGCCGGACCAGCGCAGCGAGCAGGCGGAATTCGGTCGGGGTCAGCGCGACGGGCTGCCCGTTCACCGTGACCTCCCGCAGGTCGAGCCTGACCAGCAGGCGGCCGTCGTCGTAGACCTGCTGCTCCGGCAGCGGGCTCCGCGGCCGCCGCAGCAGCGCCTCGACCCGGGCCGCCAGCTCCCGGTTGCTGAACGGCTTGGTGAGATAATCGTCGGCCCCGCCGTGCAGCCCGCGGACCTTGTCCGCCTCAGTTCCGTGCGCGGTCAAGATGAGGACCGGGACGTCGCTCAGGTCGCGGATGCGCTCCAGGACCTGCCATCCGTCCATCATCGGCAGCCCGATGTCCAGCACCACCAGGTCCGGCCGCGCGGCGTGGAACGCCCGCAGGCCGTGCTTCCCGTCGGGCGAGCTGGCTACCTCGAACCCGTTCCTGGTCAGCAGGGTGCGGATGCCCAGGGCGATGTCGCGGTCATCCTCGATCACCAGGACCCGGCCCCTGGCCGGGCCAGCGGGGGTCATGGGGAGGCCGCGGGGAGGAAGACGCTGAACGTGCTGCCCCGCCCCAGGGTGCTGCGCACCTGGACGTGCCCGCCGTGCATCTCGACCAGGATCTTGACGATGTACAGCCCCAGCCCGGATCCGGGCAGTCCGGCCGTCCGCGCGTTGGAGGCCCGGACGAAACGGCTGAACAGCTGGTCAGCCTCTTGGGGCGGGATGCCGATGCCGGCGTCCGCCACGTCGATCCGCCAGGTCCCGCGCCGGCAGGCGGCGCTGACCCGGACCAGGCTGTTGCGGTGCGAGAACTTGACCGCGTTGGCGATCAGGTTGTCCAGTACCTGGGTCAGCCGCCGCGGGTCGCCCTGCACGGGCGGCCCGCGGGTCCGCGTGCACCTCCAGGGTGACGCCCTGCTTGGCGGCGCCCGGCGCGGCGGCCTGGACGGCGTCGGTGACCAGCTCGGCGACCGAGACCGCCGTGAGGTCCAGCGGCAGCGCGCGCGCATCCACCCGGTTCAGCATGAGCAGGTCGCCGATGAGCTGGTACATCCGGTCGGCGTTCCGCTCGATGATGTCCAGGAAGCTCAGGCCCTCCGGGGTCAGCCCGGCCGCTTCGGCCCTGATCAGCTCGACGAAAGACACGATCGAGGTCAGCGGGGTGCGCAGCTCGTGCGACACGGCGCCCAGGAACTGGTTGCGGACCTCGTCGGTCTTGCGCAGCTGCTCGTTGTATTCGGCCCGCTCGCGGTTCGCCTGCTCGGCCAGGTGGGCCTGGTGCCGGATCTGGGTCGCCGCGATGACGGCCACGGCGCGCGCCGAGACCCGGATCTCCTCGTCCCAGGCTGCCGCGTCCCCGATCAGGGCCAGCGCGCACAGGCACCGGCCGCCGGTCGGCGCCGAGTAGGCCACCAGGGCGCTGCCGCCCTCAGGACCGTCCAGAGCGAGCTGGACGGGCGCGAGGGCATCCGCGTCCCGGCGGGCCACCGACAGCGCGCCGATCCTGGCCATCAGCGCGGGATCGGCGGCGTCGCGCGGGTACGCCGAGAGGATGGCGGCTGAATGCCCGGCCGACGGCTGGAAGGCCAGCGCGGCCCGCAGGCCGAACCCCGTGACCAGCCGTTCCAGCACGGCGGGCAGCGCGCCCGGCACGGAGTCGTCCCACAAGATCCGCGCCACGGCGAAGTCGAGGACCGCCGCCGCTGGCTCGCGCTCACGGCTCGCGGCCAGAGCCTGGTCCGACCTCGATCCCCGGGAAGCGCTCATTTCCCCCCACTGCTCTGCAGTAACCTCAGTCACCCAGTCTATCCACTCACAGTAATATCCGGAGCGCTTAAGGTAGCGCTGAGTAGTGCGGGCCGCCCGCTGTCCATGCCCACCTGGTTCGCCGGGAGCGGGAGTATCATCGGTACTGGCGGTTCCGGCCGCCGCTCGGTCCGCGGGCAGAGCTGCAAGCTCACCGGTGCATGACGGAAATCCACGGCGAGTCTTTCCCGCCCGAAACTTGCGGACCACGGGCGTGAGGGAAGGACTGCCATGCCCGGTGCGCCGCGATCCCTGCCCGACCGGCCGGACCTCCGCTATCTCAAGCTGGAGGCCAAACGCCGCCTCGCGGCGGGTGAGTTCGCCACGTTGCACGAAACCCAGGCCGCCATCGCCCGGGAGTACGGCCTGACCAGCTGGGCCGCCCTCAAGCAACAGGTCACCGCGGGGCCGGACGCGCACGCGCTGGACCAGCTGCGCTGGGTCGTGTCCCGGTTCGCCGGGGCCGGGGAGCCGGGCTGGACGCCACCCGCCGACGACGAGCTGCGCCAGCACTTCTCCGACCGCTTCCTGAATGTGCTCCCACCAGCCACCCTGGTCTCGAGGATCAGCCAGCTGGCCTCGGAGCTGCGCAGCGGCGAGTTCGTCGTCCTGCGCCAGACCCCGCTGCAGGCCCTCGTCGAGCTGAACGGCGTGCAGTACATGGCGGCCGTCGAAGCCGAGCCGCCGCACCGGCTGGCCGGCCTGCGCGGCATGCCGACCGGCCGCCGGGTCCGCGACCCCAGGATCGCCGACCCCCCGGTCAGCACCCAGGGCGACGTACCGGACCAGGTCCGCGCGGTCGCCGCCGAGGCGGTCGCCGAACTCGGCCTGGCCGCCCTCACGATCGCCGGCGGCGACCCCGGCGCGACGCGGCCGTGGGTGCTGGCCACAGGCTCGGCCTCCCTGGACCGCGGCGAGGCCCTGGACCCCGGCCACCGGTTCCCCGCACCTGGCGTCACCATGCTGGTCACCGCCACCGCGGTGCTCCGGCTCGTCGCCGACGGCACGATCGGCCTGGACAGCCGGGCCAACGACCACCTGCGCGCCGTCCGCCTGGCCGACGACACCATCACCGTCCGGGAACTGCTCAGCCACACCGCCGGGGTCGACAACCCCGACCCCGGGCAGATGTACGCCGACACCGTCCCCGAGCTGGCCGAGCTCATGGGCCCGGTCATCGGCTGCTCCGGCCCGCGCGGGGTACCCCAGCCCAGCAACGGCGGCTGCGCCGTGCTCGGCCAGCTGGCCGCCGACCTCACCGGGCTGCCCTACTCCGCCGCCGCCACTGCGCTGGTGCTCGACCCGCTGCACCTAACGGACTCGTCGTTCCCCGCCCGCCCGGCCGACATCGGCCCCCGGGCGGTCAGCGGCTACAACCTCACGCTCGACGGCGTGTTCCAGCCGGTCCCGGCCCGGATCCCGGCCCTCCAGGCGGCCGCCGGGCTGTGGTCGACGGGGGCCGATCTCGTGCGCCTGGGCCTGCGGTGGTCCACCCTGCTGCCGCAGGCCCTCGCGCACGAGGCGCTCACCCCCCAGGCCGGCCCGGGGCCCGGCGGCTCCCGGACCGGCCTCGGCTGGCTCATCGAGCCCGCCGGCGAGTTTGCCGTTCACGCCGGCGCCGGCCTCGAAGGCACCGCGGCCCTGACCGTCCGGCTGAGCGACCAGCGCACCCACGTCGTGCTGACCAGCCGCATGATGCCAGTCGAGTCCCTGATCCGCCGCCTGAACGGAAACCACTCTTAGCCCACCGAACGGGAATCACCATGAACCAGCCCATTGAACCGCTCCCGCAGTACCCGGCAGGCGCCCCAGTCCCCGAGCCCTCCGCAGTGCCCATGCCGCCGCAGGTCCGGAACGCCGTCCGGGCCATGTACGCCGGCGCGGCCGCCTGGATCATGCTGGCCCGGGCGTGCCGCAACGGCAGCAACTGGGCCCGGATCACCGGGACGGTGCTGTTCGCCCTGGCCACGATCGATACCCTCCTGGGCGTCCGCGCGCCGCTGGCCGTTGCGGTCAGGGCCTGGTGGCCGGTCATCTGGCTGGCCGGGCTGGCCGCGGTGATCTTCCTCTGGCAGGGTGCCTCCACCGCCTACTTCAAGGGGCGCAGGCAGCCGTGATCGAGGTCGATCACCTGGTCAAGCGGTTCGGCCCGGTGACCGCGGTGGACGGCCTGACCTTCGCCGTGCGCCCCGGGCACGTGACCGGCTTCCTCGGCCCGAACGGCGCCGGCAAGACCACCACCATGCGCGTCATCCTCGGCCTGGACGCCCCCACCAGCGGCCGCGTCACGGTGAACCGGCAAAGCTACGCCGACCTGGTCCGCCCGCTGCATCAGGTCGGCGCGCTGCTGGACGCCGGCGCCCTGCACCCCGGGCGCACCGCCGTGGCGCACCTGACCTCGATCGCCCGCAGCAACGGCATCGGCCGCCGCCGGGTCGCCGAGCTGCTGCGGCTCACCGGCCTGGAGCCGGTCGCGGGCCGGCGGCTCCACGGCTTCTCGCTCGGCATGAAGCAGCGGCTCGGCATCGCCGCCGCCCTGCTCGGCGACCCGCCGGTGCTGATGTTCGACGAGCCGGTCAACGGCCTGGACACCGAGGGCATCGCCTGGATCCGCCAGTTCCTGCGGGCGCTGGCCGCCGAGGGCCGCACCGTCCTGGTCTCCAGCCACCTGATGAGCGAGATGGCGCAGACCGCCGACCGGCTGATCGTCATCGGCCGGGGCCGGCTGATCGCTGACACCACCACCGCCGAGCTGATCCAGTCCAGCCAGCGCCAGGACGTCCTGCTCCGCACCCCGCGTGCCGCCGAGATGGCCGAGCTGCTGACGGCCCGCGGCGCGACCGTGACCCGGGCGGACGACGGTGCCCTGGCCGTGACCGGCCTGGACGCGTCGGCCATCGGCGACCTGGCCGCTTCCCGCGGCATCGCCGTGCACGCCCTGATCCCGCGCAACGCCTCCCTGGAGGAGGCCTACCTGGACCTCACCGGCGAGGCCGCCGACTTCCGGGCGGCCAGCCCGCCGCCGCCGGAAGGAGCAGCCGCCCGATGAGCGCGACCGACGTCCACGCTCCTGCCGTATCGCTGGCTGTCCGGGCCCGCGACGTGATCGGCTGCGAGTGGATCAAGTTCCGGTCGGTCCGCTCGACGTTCTGGACCCTGCTGGTCGCGGTGATCACCCCCGTGGTCATCAGCGTCCTGGTCGCGTTCACGGTGGCCACTGCGCCGGGCCAGGGCGGCCTGGCTGCCGACCCGCTGCTGCCCGGCCTGCTCAGCCTGGAGTACGCGGTGCTGGCCGTCGGCGTGCTCGGCGTGCTGGCCTTCAGTACCGAGTACAGCACCGGCCTGATTCGCACCACGTTCGCGGCCGTGCCGCGCCGCCGCGCGGTGCTCGCGGCCAAGGCGGCCGTCATCGGCGCGGCCACCCTGGTCGCCGGCGAGGTCGTCGCCTTCGTCTCTTTCACCCTGGTCCAGGCGGTGCTGGCGGGCCATCACCGCGGCGTGTCGCTGTCCCGCCCCGGCGTCCCGGGCGCGGTGCTAGCCGACGGCCTGCTGCTGTTCGTGGTGGCCCTGATGGGCGTGGGCCTGGGTGCCATCGTCCGGCACACCGCCGGCGGCATCGCCGCGCTGGTCGGCCTGATCTCCCTGCCCACTGTCGTGAACCTGCTGCACGCCCCGTGGGGCGCCCGGATCGGCCAGTTCACCCTGCTCGACGCCGCCCTCCAGGTCACTGCGCTTCACCCGGCCGCAAACCTGCTCGCCCCGACCTGGTCCCTGCTGGTCCTGCTGGCCTGGCCGGCCGCCACGCTGCTGGCCGCCGCCGCGGTGATCACCCGCCGCGACGCCTGACCCCCTCATCCCGGTCCATCGTCCGCCCCGGCCCGCACCCCCGTCCCGGCCGCCTCAACCAGATCACCAGTTCGAGGAATTGCTAATTTTATCGTGGAATATTCGGGCTTAGTGGAGAAAAAGGGGTACTATCTTCCACCCGATCTACCACGTAGCCCGGATCTACCACGATCTGCCGCTGAGCCGATGCCCATGCCGCTGAGCCGATGCCCCAGCCGCCGAGCCGATGCCCCAGCCGCCGAGCCGATGCCCCAGTAGTCTCCCCATGCACCACGGGTCGTACCAGCGTCACCAGCGTGTCCGCGCGGAGCTCAAGCAAGCCGGCGACCCGGCCCCTCGGGCCCCCACCACCAGCCCTAGGCCCGGCAGAGCACCTCGCCGTGCGGGATCGTGAACCAGCCGTCCTCGCTGTCCGCCCAGCGCAGCCAGGCCTGGGCCAGCCGCTCCAGATCCTCCCGCGTAGCCCGGCCCTGCTCGACGGCCCGGTCACCGAACGGCGATTCGGTCAGCCGCTGCGCCCACAGCCCGCCCCACCACGGCCGGTCCACCGGCCCGGCGTAGCACCACGCGCTCGCTGAGGCCGCGATCTCCTCGAACCCGGCCGAACGAGCCCACGCCAGCATGTGCCGCCCGGCGTCCGGCTCCCCGTCCAGCGCCCGGGCCACGCTGCGGTACAGGGCCTGCCACTCAGTGAGCCCGGGTTCAGCTGGGTACCAGAACATCCCGCCGTAGTCGCCGTCGCGCGCCGCGACCAGCCCGCCCGGCCGGCATACCCGGCGCATCTCGGCCAGCGCCGCGACCGGGTCGGACAGGTGCTGCAGCACCTGGTGCGCGTGCACCACGTCGAACGTGCCGTCCGGGTAGCCGAGCTGGTAGACGTTCCCCGGCTCGAACCGAACGTTCTCCTGCCCGCGCCGCTGCGCCTCCTGCCGGGCGGTGTCCAGCACCCCGTCGGCCGCGTCGATCCCGGTGACCTGGCCCTCGGGGACCCGGGCGGCCAGGTCCACGGTGATCGTGCCCGGCCCGCAGCCCACGTCCAGCACGTGCGCGTCGGGTGTCAGAGCGTCCAGCAGGTATCCGGCTGAATTCTCCGCGGTCCGCCACTGGTGCGAGCGCAGCACGCTCTCGTGGTGGCCGTGCAGGTAAGTCTCGGATCGCGGCGGCATGGCCGGTGATCTCCTCCCCTTCCTCGCCCCAGGTGACGGGGATCTCCGCCGAGTCGGTCAGCCGCAGCTTGCGCCGGGCCCGCTGGTAGAACGTGGTGTGGCCGAGGCGGACCACGTGGGCGGCGCCGGGCCGGGGGTTCAGCTCGATCTGGTCACCGGGCCCCACCTGCGCGGACGCGATGCCGTCGGCTTCCACGGCCAGCCTGCCGCTGCCGGCCAGGATCTCCAGGCCCAGCTGGTCGCCGGTGGAGATGACCAGCCCACGGTTGTACGCCGAGTGCGGGGCCACCGGCGTGACCACCAGGGCCTCGACCGCCGGGCTGACGATGGGGCCGCCGGCCGAGAAGCTGTACGCGGTCGAGCCGGTCGGGGTGGCCACCACGATCGCGTCGGCCGCGTAACTGACGAACGGGTGCCCCGCGGCCCGCACCGCCACGGCGGCGATCTTCTGCCCGGGGAACCGGACGAACGCCACGTCGTTGAACGCCGTGATGACCCGATCCCCGATAATCGCGTCGACGGCCAGCCGGGGTTCGGTGCTGAAATCCTGCGCGTCGATGGCGGACAGCGCGCCGGCCAGTTCGGGCACATCCACCTCGGCCAGGAACCCCAGCTTGCCCAGGTTCACCCCGAGCACCGGGAACCGCTGCCCGTCGGCCAGCCGCATGGCTCGCAGCATGGTGCCGTCGCCGCCCATGCTGACCAGCAGGTCGGCCCGCTGGCGCAGCTCCGCGGCGGGCACCGGGGTGGCGCTGCAGGCCAGCCGGGACAGCTCGGCGTCGATGCCGAGGACCTCGATCCCGCGCTGATCGGCCCAGTCGAGCACCGAGGCCACCGCCCCGCCGCAGTCCCGTTCCGGATGCAGCAGCAACCCGACGACGTGCATGCCCCTCACGTTACAGGGCCCTTCGCCGCGGCCGGATCCGGAGTTACACTGCTCGGGAACCGGGAGGCAAGGTACATGACGGTCAAAGTCGAGCGTCCAGAAGACGGCATTGCGGTGGTTACGTACGACAATCCGCCGGTCAACGCCGTGTCCGCCACGATGATGTCGGAGATGGCCGAGGTCTTCGAGCAGCTGAGCGAGGACCGAAGCGTCCGGGTCGTGATCCTGACCGGCGGCGGCGAACGGGTCTTCATGGCCGGCGCCGACCTGAAGGCCCCGCGGGGCCAGCAGGCCGAGGACGGCTCCGGGCCGCCGGCCAGCAAGGCGACCGACACCGGCCGGGACGCCCGGAGGGCGTTCTTCGCGGTCTATGACTGCGACGTCCCGGTGATCGCCGCCGTCAACGGGCCGGCCCTCGGGGCAGGCATGGTCTTCGTCTCGGTGTCCGACTTCATCGTGGCCGCCGAGCACGCCCGGTTCGGCATGACGGAGATCAACGTCGGGCTGCTGGGCGGCGGCGCGTTCCTGCAGCGCCTGCTCGGGCCCTACCGGGCGCGCAAGATGTTCATGCTCGGCCGCCAGGCCCCGGCCAAGGAGTTCTACGAGCTGGGCATCGTCGACGCCGTCGTGCCCGTCAGCCAGCTCCTGGACAAGGCGCTGGAACTCGCCCGCGAGCTGGCCGCCAAGAGCCCGATCGCGATGCGGCTGGCCAAGGAATCCCTGAACCGGATCGAGAGCCTGTCCCTCAAGGACGCGTACCGGACCGAGCAGGACTACACCCACCGGCTGCTGGCCTTCGAGGACTCCGCCGAAGCCCGGCGCGCCTTCGTCGAGAAGCGCGCCCCCGAGTGGCACTGGCGCTGACCCGAAAGACGCTGGCCCGAAAAGACGCTGGCCCGAAGACGCTGGCCCGAAGGTCTTAGTCGGCCTTGGGGCTGAGCGTGCTCAGCGCGTCGTCGAGCATCCCCGGGAACGTGTCCGGATACCGGGCCAGCATGTACGTCACCAGACCGATCAGGTTCTGCTCGTCCAGCGCCCTCACCCGGGATATGCGCAGTTCAGCCGCTTCCTCATGCGTATCAGCCATGCGTCATGCTAACGCCGCCCCGCGAGTGCAGACGGCCATCCCGGCCCCCGAGAAGCCCCGGCCCGCCCCCCGCTAGCATTTTTATGCCGAACGGTCCCTGGTATCCCCGCCCCTCCCTGGAGAATCAAGCATGCGGCTGGACCTGAGCTGGCGGGCCGAAGACGGCCTAGACCTGCCCATGGCCCTGTGGCGCCCGGGCCCCGGCTACCGGATGATCTCCACCGGCGTGCTGGGCGGCGGCCTGGGCCTGCGCGAGTGGGTCCTCAACGCGCAGGTCCCGGCGGCCTACGCCCGTACTGATCCGGCCGCGCACCTGGGGGAGCTGGCCGCCGGCCTGGGCCTGACCGGGCCCGGCGTCGGCCTGCTGACCGCGGCGCGCGTCACCGACCTGGTCCAGCGCGAGGATGAAGGGGTACACGCCGCCGCCACGGTCGGCCTGCGCGTCCCGACCTGGGCCGCGTCCCCGCCCGGCCGCCGCGATCCCGACCTGGCGCCCGCCCCAGGCACCATCAACGTCGTGGTGTGCGTGCCGGTACCGCTGGCCGACGCGGCGTTGGTCAACGCGGTCCTCACCGCCACCGAGGCCAAGGTCCAGGCCGTGCTCGAGGCCGGATTCCCCGGCACCGGCACGGCCACCGACGCCGTCTGCATCGCCGCCCCGGACGGCACGCCGGGGGAGGATTTCGCCGGTCCCCGGTCGGCGTGGGGCGCCCGGATCGCCCGCGCCGTGCACGCCGCCGTCCGCGCCGGGGCGGACAGTTACGCCGCCACCATCAACGGGAGGACTCGATGAAATTCGGCGTCATGTACAACACCGCCGCCAACGGCACGGACCCGGACGCCCTGCTGGCGTTCGCCCGGCACGCGGAGGACTGCGGCTTTGAGTCTTTCTACACACCCGAGCACGTCGCCCTGTACCCGGGCGCGAGCGTCGGCCCGGTCTCCTTCCCGCCCGACCTGCCCGTCGCCGACCCGCTGGAGTGCCTGAGCTTCGTGGCCGCGGTGACCGAGCGGATCCTGCTCGGCACCGGCGTCCTGCTGCTGCCCTATCACCAGCCGGTGGTGCTGGCCAAGCGGCTGGCCACCATCGACCTGCTGTCCAAGGGCCGGATGCGGCTGTTCAGCATCGGCGTGGGCGCCCTGCCGGGGGAGGCGGCCGCCGTCGGCGTCGACTACGCCACCCGCGGTCGCCGCGCCGACGAGTCCATCGACGCGCTGCGGCTGCTGTGGGCCGGGGACGAGAAGGGGGTGAGCTTCGACGGCGAGTTCGTCCGCTTCACCGACGCCTGCAGCTTCCCCAAGCCCGCCGGGCCGCTGCCGGTGCACATCGGCGGATCCAGCTCCGCGGCGGCCCGCCGGGCCGGCCTCCGCGGCGACGGCTATTTCCCCGGCGGCCGGCTCACCGAGGCCGAATACGCCCGGCAGATCGAGCTCATGCGGGCCACCGCCCGGGACGCGGGCCGTGACCCCGACGCGCTGGAGATCACCCGCTGGGGATCGACCGACCTCACCCCCGACGACGTGGCCAGGCACGCCGCCGCCGGGGTAACCCGCCTGGTCATCGCCCCCTCCGCCGCCAGCCCGGCCGGCCAGCGCGACCAGCTCTCCGCCTTCGCCGACCGCCTCTCCCTAGCGGAGCAGCTCCGCCAGGGCGGGTGAGCCCGTGATCCGGGCGGCTGTGTCGGCGCCCAGGGCCCGCATCTCCGCCTCGGCGTGCCGCGAGTGCGCGGCGAAGTACAGCTCGCCCATCGGTGAGCGCATGGTCCGGGCCCAGTACCGGACGGCGACCGCCCTGAGCAGCGGGCTGTGCAGGACGGCGAGATTGCGCGGCAGTCCGGCCGCGCCGTCAGCCCGCAGGCCCGCGAAGGCCCCGGTGATGGCCCGGCACATGAGGGTGAGCGTCGCGCGGTCCGCAGCCAGGCGGGCGGGGTCGGTTCCGCAGCGGTAGAGGGCTGCTGCGACGCACGCGACGAACGCGGCGTGGTAGGCCAGCCACCCGTCCATGTCGGTGACCCGCTGGACCGCGAAGCCACGGCCGGACAACGTCGCCTCCAGCGCGGCCAGCCGGGGATCAGCTACCGCCGGCAACGCCGTGGGCTGCGGCCGGATGCGGGCGTAGTCGGCCATCCCGCCCGCCATGACGCCGCCGACGCCGGGGAACCCGAGGTAGACATCGCCCGGCACGTCACCGGGGATGCCCAGCCGCCCCGCCGGGTTGTTGCCGAAGAAGACCACGGCCGGCTTGCCGTTCAGGGCCGCTAGCTCCGCGCAGGCCGAGGCCAGCTGATCACGCCGGACCGCGACGAGGACCACGTCGTAGTCCCCGCCGCGTCCGGCACCACGCCGGCCGCCGGCGAACCTGCCGTGTCTCGGACCGTCGGCGGCTCTGGCGGGCCGCCTGTCGGTGCTTGCGGGCCGGTGAATTTGTTAGCGTATCAGTAACGTTGTAGGGTTACGTCGTAGGTCTACGGTGTAGATCTGGCGCGGATGCTGACTGGCCGTCATCGGGCGGTTGCCTTAGCCGCGCAGCTAAGGGAGATGACCATTTCATGACTGTGACCCTGGATCGCGACGTCGAGGCCTTTATCGGCTCCCCGCGACAGCTGTTCATCAACGGGCAATGGTGCGACGCGGCGTCGGGCAAGACGTTCGAGACGCCCAACCCCGCGACAGGGGAGACGCTCGCCCGGGTCGCCGAGGGCGACGCCGAGGACATCAACCGGGCGGTGCGGGCGGCACGCCGGGCCTTTGAAGAGGGCCCGTGGGGCAGGATGACTCCGTCGGAGCGGGGACGGATCATCTGGCGGATCGGCGATCTGATCCTTGAGCACGCCGATGAGCTGGCCCAGCTCGAGTCGCTGGACAACGGCAAGCCATTCGCCGTGGCCCAGGCGGCTGATGTGCCGCTGGCCGCCGATTTGTTCCACTACATGGCCGGGTGGGCCACCAAGATCGAGGGCAATTCGATCAGCATCTCGGTGCCGTACATGCCGGGCGCGAACTTCCACTCCTATACGCTGCGCGAGCCGCTCGGCGTCGTCGGGCAGATCATTCCGTGGAACTTCCCGCTGCTGATGGCCGCATGGAAACTTGGCCCGGCGCTCGCGACCGGCAACTGCGTAGTGCTCAAGCCGGCCGAGCAGACCCCGCTGACCGCGCTGCGCCTGGCCGGGCTCATCGCCGAGGCTGGCGTGCCGGACGGGGTGGTGAACGTGGTACCCGGCTTCGGTGAGACCGCCGGAGCGGCTCTGGCCGCCCACAACGACGTGGATAAGGTCGCGTTCACCGGTTCCACCGAGGTGGGCAAGCTGATTGTCGCGGCCTCGGGCGCCAGCAACCTGAAGAAGCTGACCCTGGAACTCGGCGGCAAGAGCCCCAACATCGTGTTCGACGATGCCGGGCCCACGGCCATCGAGGGCGCCGCGAATGCGATTTTCTTCAACCATGGGCAGTGCTGTGTGGCCGGCTCACGGCTGTACGTCCAGCGCAGCCGGTTCGATGAAGTTGTCGACGGCGTCGCGCAGATCGCCAAGTCGATCAAGATGGGACCGGGGATGGAACCAGGGACGCAGATGGGCCCGCTGGTCTCTGACGAGCAGTTCCGCCGGGTAAGCGGCTTCCTGGAGTCCGGCCGGGCCGAGGGTGCCACCGCGCTATCCGGCGGCGGGAGGTTCGGTGACCGCGGCTACTTCATCGAGCCCACTGTGCTGACCAATACCCGCCCGGAGATGCAGGTCGTCCGGGAGGAGATCTTCGGGCCGGTCCTGGTCGCCGCCCCGTTCACCGATCTGGACGAGATCGCCGCGGTTGCGAACGACTCCGAGTACGGCCTGGGGGCGGGCATCTGGACCAAGGACATCTCCAAGGCCCATGCCCTGGCCAAGAAGCTCCGGGCCGGGACCGTGTGGATCAACTGCTACAACGTGTTCGACGCGGCACTGCCGTTCGGCGGGTACAAGCAGTCCGGCTGGGGTCGCGAGATGGGCCACGAGGCGCTACACGCCTACACCGAGGTCAAGGCCGTCACCACTCAGCTGTAAGCCAGCCGCCGTTCCCCTGGGCGGACCTGCAGGTCCGGTCCGGCCGGGGGGCAGCCTGCGGTACCGCCGGGCCGACCCGCAGGTTGCCCGGCGGGCGGCCCGGTTCCGGGTGGTCTGGGACGCGTTCCTCAGCCTGCGGCATACATGGATTCGCGGAGTCTGGTCAGCCCGGTCCGTATGCGGCTCTTGACGGTCCCGACGGCGACGCCCAGGATCGCGGCCACCTCGTTGTGCGTGTGGCCGCCGTAGAAGGCGAGCAGGATGGCCTGACGCTGCGGATCGCTGAGCATGTTCAGGCAGGACGTGAGCCGCTCGCGCTCGAGCATGCCCGCCACGGTCTCACCGACTTGGTCCATGGGAGGTGGCACGTCGGTGCAGCGCAAGTCGCGACGGGCCGCGGCGGCGGCGGAACGGACCCGGTCGATGCTCCGGCGCCGGGCAATGGTGAAGGCCCACGCCGCGGCGCTGCCCCTGCGGGGATCGAAGTGACCGGCCGTGCGCCATATCTCTATCAGGACTTCCTGCGACACTTCCTCGGCGTGGGCCCGGTCCCGCGTGATGGTCAGGGCCATCCGGTAGATGGGGCCCGCTAGCTGCCGGAAGAGCGCCTCGAAGGCACCGTTCTCCCCGCGTGCCACGCCCACGATCAGGCCGTCCAGATGGTCCGGGCGGGGGGCCCGATATGGACTGCACGGATCGCTGTCGCCATGCTGCACGGTGGCCATTCGGTGCCGCCGCGGACTCAGATTGGCCAGGGTGCACGCCCGGTGCGGAAGATAATCGGGCCCGCATTGATCCGCATGCCGATTTGGTCCGAATACTTCCCGTCAGCATCGCCGTTATCGAGGGGGAAGACAGGTGTTCGGTAAGAACTATGTCGGTCAGCTGATCGACCGCAGCGCCGAGAATCCGGCGGACGGACATGTTTAGCGACCTTTTCGACAGCCCGTGGAAGATCCTGATCGTCGCCGTTGTGCTTATTGTGCTCTTCGGGTCCAAGAAGCTGCCACACGCGGCGCGTTCGCTTGGCCAGTCGATGCGCATCTTGAAGAAAGAAGTGCAGGGCCTGCACGAAGACCAGTCCGCCGCGGAAACCTCGAGCCCGTCAGGTGCCGCTGGCGCTTGGGACGCTGTCCCGCCGTCCGCGGCGATCGCCGCCCATCAGGGCGGCCAGCAAGCGGCGCAGATCGATGCGCTGCAGCAGCAGATCCGTGACCTGCAGCGGGCGGCCACCCTGGACCCCGCGGACCTGGCCAGCATGCCGGCCGAGCCGCAGCGGACCCAGCAGCCCGGCTAAACAAGTCTTGGGCGGGAAGCGGTCATGGCGAAACTTCCTGGCGCCATGCAGGGCGCGCGCATCGTGGGCGAGCGTTTCGTGCGCTCTCAGCGCCAGCACAACCCCCAAGGCCGCATGCCCCTCATGGATCATCTCCGTGAACTGCGCAACCGGGTGGTCAAGATAGCGTTCGGCCTTATCGCGGGGATGATCATCGGGTTCATCTTCTTCACCCCGGTCTGGCACGTCATCGAGCATCCGCTGTGCTCGGCCGTCATCCGCGGTCAGACCGGGTGCCGCACGCTCGGCACCAACCAGCTTGTCCTGGACGGCCCGCTCGACGCGTTCTACCTGCGGGTCAAGGTCGCCGTCGTCACCGGGGCGATCCTGTCCTCGCCGGTCTGGCTGTACCAGATCTGGGCCTTCGTCGCCCCCGGCCTGTACGCCCGGGAGAAGCGCTGGAGCTACCTCTTCCTGGGCACCGCCGTCCCGCTGTTCCTGACCGGCGTCACGCTGGCCTACTGGTCGCTGGGCCGGTCGATGCATTATCTGCTCGGCCTGACCCCGGACCACGTCAGCAACCTGATCCAGGTCGACCAGTACATGAGCTTCGTCATGACGATGCTGCTGGCCTTCGGCATCGCCTTCGAGGTGCCGCTGCTCATCATCATGGCGAACCTGGCCGGCCTGCTGCCCCACGAACGGTTCCGCAAGTGGCGGCGGGTGATGCTGTTCGGGGTCTTCCTGATCGCCGGGATGGCCAACCCCAGCCCGGACCCGATCACCATGCTGATCCTCGGCGGCGGCTGCGCCGTCCTGGTCGAGGGAGCCGAGCTCGTCGTGTGGGCCAACGACCGGCGCCGGGCCCGGCTGCACCCAGACCCCTTCGCGGGCCTGGCCGACGACGAACTGTCCCCGGTCGACCTGAACGACGCCGATATCGGCGACAACATGTTCAGCTAGCGCCCGGACCAGCACAGATCTCGCTGCGGACCCGCCGATGGGAGGCGGCGGAGCAGCACATATGCAGAACAAGGCCAATCTGTTCCGCTACGGGTTCCGAATGGGGCCCGTGATCAAGGCACCGGAACGAGCCACAATGCGCCGTCTGCTATCAGGTGCGCTGACTGGCCTGCTGACCGCCGCCGTGGCGCTCGGCGTGGCCGAGCTCGCGGCCGCGCTGATCAGCGCGAGCAGCGCCCCGGTCATCGCGGTCGGTGAGACCGCGATCAACCTCACGCCGATCCCGGTCAAGGAATTCGCGATCACCCACTTCGGGACGCACGACAAGGAAGCGCTGCTCACCGGCATCGTGGTCTTTCTCGTGGCGTTCGCGGCCCTGATCGGTGTCGTGGCGGTCCGGCGGATCGGATACGGCCTGGCCGGCCTCGCGGTGTTCGCCGGCATCGGCATGGTGGCTGCCGTCCACCTGCCCACGGGCACTGTCGTCGACGTGATCCCCACGCTGGCCGGCGTGGGGGTGGCCGCGGTAACGATGGTCGTCCTCGTGCGGGCGCTGCGGACCGCATACCCGGCGGCACCGGCCGTCCCGGCGGCCGCGCCGGGGACAGCGTTGGCCGAACCGCCGGCCGCTGCGGCGGGCACGAGCGCAGCCGAGCAGATCCTGGCCGCTGGCCCGTACCTGGCTGACCTGAAGCCGTTGGCGAGCCAGGACTACCAGATAGATTTCCCTGGCCCGCGCCCGGCCACGCAAGGGCCGGATCGCCGCCGCTTCCTGATCGCGGGGGCGGGCGCGGCGGCGCTGGCGGTGGCGGCCGGCGGGGTCGGCGACAAGCTGCTCAGCCGGTTCAGCGTCGCCTCCTCCCGGTCCCAGGTGCGGCTGCCCGCCGCCGCGGTTCGCGCGCCGGCCGTCCCGGCCGGGACCGAACTGCGGATCCCCGGGCTGACCCCGTTCTACACCCCGAACGCCAGCTTCTACCGGGTCGACACCGACCTGGTGCTGCCGCAGGTGTCACCGGAGGCCTGGACGCTGCGGATCGACGGCATGGTCGACCACCCGCTCGAGATCAGCTTCGCCGAGCTGCTGAAGATGCCGCTGACCGAGGCGGACATCACGCTGGTCTGCGTCTCGAACCAGGTCGGCGGGACCTACAACGGCAACGCCCGGTGGCTCGGCGCGCCGCTGGCCGGGCTGCTGCGCCGGGCCGGGGTGCAGGCGGGCGCAGACCAGGTGCTGTCCACCTCGACCGACGGGATGACGATCTCCACGCCGGTCGGCACGATCATGGACGGCCGCGAGGCGCTGCTCGCGGTCGGCATGAACGGCCAGCCGCTGCCCATCGAGCACGGCTTCCCGGCCCGGATGATCGTCCCCGGCCTGTATGGCTACGTGTCCGCGACCAAATGGGTCAGCAAACTGACCCTGACCACGTTCGCGACGCAGCAGGCGTACTGGACCCAGCGCGGCTACTCCGCCCAGGCGCCGATAAAGACCGAGTCGCGTATCGACGTGCCCAAGCCGCTGTCGCGGATCGCGGCGGGCCGCGTCCCGGTGGCGGGCGTGGCCTGGGCACCGGCCACGGGCATCGCCGGAGTCGAGGTCAGCGTAGACAACGGCCCGTGGCAGCACGCCACGCTGGCCGCCGCCGACGGGATCGACACCTGGCGGCAGTGGATGTGGGCCTGGGATGCCAAGCCTGGGCTGCACAACCTGCAGGTCCGTGCCACCGATAACTCAGGCGTGACGCAGACGTCGCAGCGCGCCTACCCAGTTCCCAACGGCGCCAGCGGCTGGGACTCCACCGTGGTGACCGTCACATGAGACGGTCCCGCATCCAGGGGACGGCACCGAGCCGCACCTCACCAGATAAAGACAGATCTCGCAAGGAGACAGTTGTGAACCGCAGATTTATCGCCATGTCCGGCCTCGCCCTGACCTGCGCCCTGGGCGCAGCCGCCTGTAGCTCGAGCAGTTCTTCGACCGCGGCTTCGGGCTCAACCTCGTCCCCGGCCGCCTCTTCCTCGGCCCCGATGGCGTCCTCGCCGGCCTCGGCCGCAGGCTCCGGCGCGGCGACCGCCGCGGACTTCGGCCCGGGCTGCTCCTCGGTGCCCAAGTCGGGCGCGGGCAGCTTCAGCGGCATGTCCACCGCGCCGGTGGCCACCGCGGCCTCGGCGAACCCGGCCCTGTCCACACTGGTCGCGGCGGTTAAGGCCGCGGGTTTGGTCGACACGCTCAACTCCGCGTCCAACATCACGGTGTTCGCCCCGGACAACGCCGCGTTCGCCAAGATCCCGCCGGCGACGCTGAAGTCGATCCTGGCCAACAAGGCCGAGCTCACCAAGATTCTCACCTACCACGTGGCGAGCGCCAGTTACACCCCGTCCCAGCTGGCTTCGGGCATGACGATCAAGACTCTGGAAGGCGGCACCGTCACCCCGACCCTGACGAGCGGCACCTACAGTGTCAACGGTGCCGACGTGGTGTGCGGCAACGTGCATACCGCCAACGCCACCGTCTACATCATCAACACCGTCCTGACGCCCCCGTCCTCCTGATGACCCTGACCCCGCCCGGTCGCGTTAACGCGACCGGGCGGGGTCAGTCAGTTCCGGGCCGAGATACCACGGCCCGCCTGAGAAAATTCTGCTGGGTTGTGATCCGTCAGCCGCCGGGCTCCGAATCACACCGTAAGCAGCTGACCAGGAACACGGCCCGCGGCTGGTCCGGGCCGATCGCGATACCGCAGTTCGCCCCGCACAGCCGCGATCGCCCATCCGGCCCAGTTCTGATGGAGATCCCGGTGTTCGATCTATCCCTGCCCAAGCTACTGGTCCTTGCCGTGCTTGCGCTGATCGTGTTCGGCCCCAACGAGCTGCCGAAGATGGCCGCCAAGGCCGGCCGCGCCCTGCGCGACCTGCGGCAGATCGCAGACGGGGCCAAGGCCGACCTGCGTAAGGGCCTCGGTCCGGAGTTCTCCGGCCTCGACCTCGACGACCTGAACCCGCGCCGGTTCGTCCAAAAGCACCTGCTCAGCGACCTGAACCGGGACGACCCTGACCGTACCGAGGGCAGCGGCAAGGCCCCCGCTACCGCGCTTGCGGCCGACGAGGAGCCGCCACCCTACGACGCCGAGGCCACGTAGTCGGCACCGGGAGACGCTGAGGCGACCTTTCCCCGGCTGACCGGGGCATGATCGCTCACGCGGCCGACCGCGCCCGGGACGGGCTCAGGTTCATGGTGCCGCTCCTCCTGGTCACCCTCATCGCCGGGCTACCCGCGCCGGGCCAGTTCCAGCAGGTTGCTCAGCGTGTCCCCGGGCCGGCCGACCAGCACGCGCAGCCGCGGCGCGGACGAAGCGATGTCCCGGGCGCCGCGCCGCGCGGACCGGGCCGCCACGGCGGTCGCCGTGGACAGCACGACCAGGTCCGCGCCGACGTCCAGGGCCAGGCCGATCACCTCCGCGACCGGCAGGTCCACCGACAGGTGGTGGACCAGCCAGTGGTCCTCGCGCAGGCAGGCCGCGGCCATCAGCGCGGGCAGCCCGTGCCGTTCAGCGGGCGGTGTGGTAATCACCGCGATCCCGCGCGGGCGCCCCGGCGGCTGGTGCGCACGGGAACCGATCAGCCGCTCGCAGATGGCGCTGGCCCGGTGCTCGGCCGCGATGGTCAGCTCGCCCGCTGCCCATTGCGAGCCGATCCGGCGCAGCGCCGGCGTCATGATCCGCTCGCACACGTCGATCAGCGGCACGCTCGCGAGCCGGTCGAACTCGTGCCGCGCCAGCGTCTCGTCGCCCGACACGATCGCGTCGTGCAGCCGGGCGGCCTGGGCCTCCCAGTCGCGGACCCGTACCTCGGGCGGCGGGGCGGTGCCTGCCGCCCGCCGTTCGCTCAGCGCGAGGACGTCGCGGTCCAGCACCTCGTAGCCGCGGCCGGTCTTCCGGGCCGGGAGCGTGCCCTGCCGCACCCAGGCGTAGGCGGTCTGATAGTGCACCCCGAGGACTTCAGCGGCCTCGCGCAGCTGCATTCCGCCTTGCCCCCCGTTCTGAAGCGTCTCGCACCTGGTTTAAGCTCCGATTTTTAGTGTACATTAGTATTGTTTTCATGGCACGCGCACCGCGCCGCGCCGGGAACGGGGGAAGGAATGGAACCATGGGACTGACGTACTCGAGCGTGATCGACGCCCCGCTGGGCGAGGTTTTCGCCTGGCACGCCAGGCGCGGGGCCATCGTCCGGCTGATGCCGCCCTGGTCGCCGATGCGGGTGGAACGCGAGGCGGGATCGGTCCGGGACGGCCAGGCCGTGCTGCGGCTGCCGGGCGGGTTGCGCTGGGTGGCCGCCCACCAGCCCGGCGACTACGATCCGCCGTACGAGTTCACCGACGCGCTGACGTCGCTGCCGCTGGCGGCGGTGCTGCCGTGGCGGCACAATCACCACTTCGCCCCGGCGGGCGCGCACGCGACCAGGGTGACCGATGTGGTCGATACGCCGCTGCCGGCCCGGGTGCTGCGGCCGATGTTCACCTACCGGCACCGCCAGCTGGCCGATGACCTAGCCGCCCACGCCCGCTCCCGGGTCACCTGCCCGGAGCCGCTGACCATCGCGGTCACCGGGTCCAGCGGCCTGGTCGGCACCGCGCTGACCGCGCTGCTGAGCACCGGCGGGCACCGGGTGATCCGGCTGGTGCGCCGGCTGCCGCGGCACTCCGGGGAGCGCTACTGGCGGCCGGAGGATCCCAATGACGAACTCCTGAGCGGCGTGGACGCGGTGATCCACCTGGCCGGCGCGTCGATCGCCGGACGGTTCACCCCGGACCACAAGCGGGAGATCTTCGACAGCCGGATTGTCCCTACCCGCCTCCTGGCCGAGCTCGCCGCGGCCACCGTCACCGGCGGCGCCCCCGGCGTGCGGGCGTTCGTCACCGCGTCGGCGATCGGGATCTACGGCCCGGACCGGGGCGACGAGGTGCTGACCGAGACCAGCGCCCGCGGCGACGGCTTCCTGGCCGGCGTGGTCGCCGACTGGGAGGACGCCGCCGGCCCGGCCGACCGGGCGGGCATCCGGACGGTCCAGGTCCGCACCGGGATCGTCCAGGACCCCAGGGGCGGCGTGCTGCACCTGATGCACCCGCTGTTCGCGGCGGGCCTCGGCGGCCGGCTGGGCGGCGGCCAGCAGTGGCTGGCCTGGATCGGCCTGGACGACCTGCTGGACATTTACCTGCGGGCGGTCACCGACCCGGACCTGTCCGGGCCGGTCAACGCGGTCGCTCCCGCGCCGGTGCGTAACGCCGACTACACGGCCACGCTGGCCCGGGTGCTGCGCCGGCCCGCCGTGCTGCCGGTGCCGGCGTTCGGGCCGCGGCTGCTGCTCGGTGCCGAGGGCGCCAGCGAGATCGCCGAGGCCAGCCAGCATGTCTACCCGCAGCGGCTGATCGACGCCGGGCATCATTTCCGCTACCCCGAGCTCGAGCCGGCCCTGCGGCATGTGCTCGGGCGGGAGCGAGAGCCCGCCGCAGCCATCCGGATCGCCGCCCGCGCCGAATAAGGGCGACACGGCTGAAGGGCGACACGGCTGAAGGACGACAAGGCTGAAGGGAGCATTCACGTGACCGGGCGCAGGATCGCCGTCATCGGCGGCGGCATCAGCGGGCTGACCGCCGGCTACGTCCTGTCCCGCACCGACCACGTGACACTGTTCGAGGCCGACCGAAGGCTCGGCGGGCACGCCGACACCCACCTGGTCGGGCCGGTCCCGGTCGACACCGGCTTCATCGTCTACAACGAGCTCACCTATCCCCTGCTCACCCGGCTGTTCGCCGAGCTGGGCGTGAGCACGCAGGCCAGCGAGATGAGCATGTCGGTCAGCTGCGCCGGCTGCGGCCTGCACTATGCGGGCAAACGGGGCCCGGCCGGCCTGGCCGCGGGCCTGCAGCAGGGTGGCGGCCGGTTCCTGCGGCTGCTGGCCGACGTCCCGCGCTTCCACCGCGCAGGCCGCAAGCTGCTGGCCGGGGGCTCGGCCCAGGGCCCGGACGACGCCCTAAGCACCGGCCCGGACGCGGACCGGGCCGGCCGCCCGGCTGACGCTGCTGACGACCTGACCTTCGGCGAGTTCCTTGATCACGGTGGCTTTTCCGGCTACTTCCAGGCCCACTTCGCGCTGCCGCTGGTCGCGGCGGTCTGGTCCTGCCCGGCCGGGACAGCGCTGCGTTATCCCGCCCGGTACCTGCTCGCCTTCCTGGCCAACCACGGCATGCTGTCGGTGACCGGGGCGCCGCCGTGGCGTACCGTGACCGGCGGTTCCCGGCGCTACGTCGACCGGGCCGCCGCCGCTCTGGCCTGTGTCCGGCTCGGCGCCCCGGTCCGCGCGGTCCGCCGCTACCCGGACGGAGCCGAGGTACGCGACGCCTCGGGTCAGGCGCACCAGTTCGACGCCGTGGTCATCGCGACCCACCCGGACCAGGCGCTGGCCCTGCTCGAGCCGGCCACCCGGGCCGAACGGGAGGTGCTGGGTGCCTTCCGCTACACCCCGAACCCGGCCCTGCTGCACACCGACACCCGCCTGCTGCCGGACCGCGCCGCGGTCCGGGCGTCCTGGAACTATCAGCTCGGCCACTGCCAGGCAGGTCGTACGGATAGTAACGAATCGGTTCGGATAAGTTACCACCTCAACCGGCTACAGCACCTCCCCGCCGGGCAGAACTACATCGTGACGCTGAACGCCCAGGCCGCAGTTGACCCCGACCGCATCATCAGCCGGATGGACTACGCGCATCCGGCCTACACGCCGGCCTCGGTCGCCGCTCAGCGCCGCCTGCCCGAGCTGAACACCCCGGTCACCGCGTTCGCCGGCGCCTATCACGGCTGGGGTTTTCACGAGGACGGCTGCCGGTCCGGCGCCCAGGCGGCCCGCGCTCTCGGGGGAACCTGGTGACCGGCCGCGCGCTGGCCCCCGGCGCCGCGCTGTATGAATGCCGCATCACGCACACCCGGCTGGCGCCGCTGCGGAACGTGTTCACCTACCGCACGTACCAGTGGCTGGTCGACCTCGATCACCTGCCCCGGCCGGGCCGGTTCCTGCGGCTGCTGGCCGGCTTCGACTCCCGCGACCACCTGGGTGACCCGCAGCGGCCGATCCGGGACAACCTCGACCGCTTCCTGATGTCCCAGGGCATCGACACCGGCGGCGGCCGGGTGGTGATGCTCGCGCACGCCCGCGTGCTCGGGTACGTGTTCAACCCGCTGACCGTCTACTGGTGTCACCGGCCCGACGGCGCCCTGGCCTGCGTGGTGGCCGAAGTGCACAACACCTACCGGCAGCGGCACGCCTACCTGCTGCGCCCTGACGAGCGCGGCCGGGCCCAGACGCCGAAGGAGTTCTACGTCTCGCCGTTCTACCCGGTCGACGGAGGCTACCGGATGAGCCTGCCCGAGCCGAGCCCGCCCGAGCCGGGCCCTCTCACCGGCGGCCGGCAGCACCCCTCGGCGCTGGCGCTGAGCATCACGCTCACCCGCCCGGACGGGAACTCGTTCGTGGCCAGCGTGCACGGCACCGGCCGGCCGGCCACCGCGCGGGCGCTGCTCAGCGCGGCCGCGCGGCACCCCTGGTCCACCGTGGCGGTCTCCGCCCGGATCCGGTGGCAGGGCATCCGGCTGTACCTGCGCGGCCTGCCCGTCGTCCCCCGCCCGCCTCACCAGGAACAGCCCCACCAGGAACAGCCCCACCAGGAACAGGCCCACCACCAACGGGCCAGCCAGCAACAGGCTCACCAACCCCAGGGGAGCGTTCAGTGAGCATCAGTACCCAGCAAGCTCCGCGAGCCGCCGTCGACGCCGCGCGGTGGCCCGACGTCGCCGTGGCGGAAGGCTCCCGGGTGCGCGCCGCCGTGGCGCGGGCCCTGTTCACCCAGGCGATGGCCGGCCTTCCGGCCAGAGTCCAGTTTCCGGACGGACGGCTGCTTGGCGGGGGCCCGCCGTCCGCTCCGGTGATGGTCCTGCGCCGGCCCCGGGAGTTCTTCCGCCGCTTCGGCGCCTCCGGCCTGATCGGGTTCGGCGAGTCGTACATGGCCGGGGACTGGGACTGCGCCGACCTGACCGGCCTGCTCACTGTGCTGGCCGAACACGCCGGCGAACTCATCCCGCCCTGGCTGCAGCGGATGCGCGCGCTGGCGGTGCGCCGGCCGCCGTCCGCCGACCAGCAGACCCGCGGCGGCGCCCGCCGGAACATCGGCCGTCACTACGACCTGTCCAACGACCTGTTCGCCCTGTTCCTCGACGAGACCATGACCTACTCCTCGGGCCTGTTCGGGGTAGCGGCCGACGGCACGCTGCTGGCCGAGGAGCACCAGCTGGCCGACGCCCAGCGGCGCAAGATCGACTCGCTGCTGGACCGGGCCGACGTCGGCCCGGGCTGCCGCCTGCTCGAGATCGGCACCGGCTGGGGTGAGCTGGCCATCCGCGCGGCGAACCGGGGCGCCAGCGTGGTCACCGTGACGATCTCGGCGCAGCAGCATGCCCTCGCCGCCCGCCGGGTCGCGGCCGCGGGCCTGGCCGACCGGGTTCGCGTGGAGCTGCGCGACTACCGGGACGTCGAGGGCACCTTCGACGCGGTCTGCTCCTGCGAGATGATCGAGGCGGTCGGCGAGCGCTACTGGGACGACTACTTCGCCGCGCTCGACCGGCACCTGGCGCCCGGCGGCCGGATCGGGCTGCAGACGATCACCATGCCGCACGACCGGATGCTGGCCACCCGCCGCACCCACACCTGGATCCAGAAGTACATCTTCCCGGGCGGCCAGATCCCCTCGCTGACCGCGATCACCGGCAGCCTCGAGCGCCGGACCCGGCTGCGCATCACCGGCCGCGCCGATTTCGGCCTGCACTACGCCGAGACGCTGCGGATCTGGCGGGACCGGTTCTCTGCCCGTGCCGACGAGGTCGCCCGGCTCGGCTTCGATGACGTGTTCAACCGCATGTGGAGGTTCTACCTGTGCTACTCCGAAGCGGGCTTCCGGTCCGGCTACATCAACGTCAGCCAGCTCACGCTGGCCCGCATCTAACGGCCGCGGACGCGAAGACCAGCGGCGGCGCGGCCGGCGTCATCGCCGACCTGGTCCAGACCCAGGCCGGCCTGGACCTGCCGGTGCGGCTACGGGCCTGGGACGGCAGCGAGGCCGGGCCGCAAGACGCCCCGGTCCTGGTCATCCGGTCCCCGCGCGCGCTCAGCCGGCTCCTGTGGCGCCCGGGTGAGCTGGGCCTGGCCCGCGCCTTCGTCAGCGGCGACCTCGACGTCGATGGCGACCTCACCGAGGGGCTGCGCCGGTTCCTGGCCGCCTCGGCCCGGGTCGGCCCGGCCCGCTGGGCTCCGGCCGCCCGGGCCGCCGCCGCCGCGGCGATCAGCCTCAAGATCCCCCTCTGGCCTCCGCCTGCGCCGCCGGACTGCGAGCTGCGGGTCCACGGCCGGCGGCACAGCCGCGACCGCGACCAGGCCGTGATCGCCGGCCACTACGACGTTCCCGCCGAGTTCTACCAGCTCATCCTGGACCCCAGCATGGCGTACTCGTGCGGGTGGTTCCAGGACGCGGACACGCTGGCCGGCGCGCAGCAAGCCAAGCTGGAGCTGATCTGCCGCAAGCTGGACCTGAAGGCCGGCGACCGGCTGCTGGACATGGGCTGCGGCTGGGGCTCGCTCACGGTCCACGCCGCCCGCGATCACCACGCCCGGGTGACCGCCGTGACCCTGTCGGCCGGGCAGGGCGGCTACACCCGGCAGCGCGTGCGGGGCCTGGGCCTCGGCGACCGGGCCGAGGTCAGGATCGGTGACTACCGGGACCCGCTGGACGGCCCGTTCGACGCGATCGCGGCGGTCGAGATGGGCGAGCACGTCGGCGCCGCCGGCTATCCCGGGTTCTGCGCGGCGCTGCGCCAGTCGCTCAAGCCGGGCGGCCGGCTGCTGATCCAGCAGATGTCCCGGAGCGGCCGCGCACCGGGCGGCGGCCCGTTTATCGAGTCCTACATCGCGCCGGACATGCACATGCGCCCGGTGGGGGAGACGGTGCGGCTGATCGAGCAGGCCGGGTTCGAGGTCATCGGCGTCCAGGCCATGCGCGAGCATTACGCGCGGACCATCCGGGCCTGGCTGGACAACTTCGAGCAGAACATAGCCGCCATCACCCAGCTCCTCACCCCGGAGCAGGTCCGCCTGTGGCGCCTGTACCTGGCCGGGGGCGCCCTGGCCTTCGAGGACGGCCGGATGGGCGTCGACCAGATCCTCGCCGTCAACCCGGACCGCGCGGACCGCCCGGACCGCCCGGGCCGACCAAGCCGCCCGGACCACCCGGGCCGACCAAGCCGGCCAGCCCGATGAGCGGCATCCCCCTCGGCCCGTTCGGCCTCACGCTGCTGGTCACAGCGGCCGCGCTGCTGGTCATGATGGCCGTCACGTTCGCCGTGGCGCTCAAGGTCGGCAGGCATGCCGTGGTGGATACGACGTGGGGCCTGGGCATCGCGCTGGTCGCGGTGGTCAGCCTGCTCGCCTCGGCCGGGCACGGGCAGCCCGTGCGCCGCTACCTGCTGCTGGCCGCCGCGGTCATCTGGGGCCTGCGCCTAGCCGCGTACGTGACCTGGCGTAATCACGGCAAAGGCGAGGACCCGCGCTACCGCGACCTGCTCGCCAAGGCCAAGGGCAACCGGAACCTGTACGCGCTGCGTTCGGTCTACCTGCTCCAGGCCCTGACCCTGTGGGTGGCCTGCCTGCCCATCCAGGCCGGCATGCTGGAGCGCGCCCCGGCCGGCCCGGTTACCGCCGTTGGCGGCGTGGTGTGGCTGGGCGGCTTCGTCTTCGAGTCCGTCGGCGACTGGCAGCTGGCCCGGTTCAAGGCCGACCGCGCGAACCGCGGCCTGATCATGGACCAGGGCCTGTGGCGGTACACCCGTCACCCCAACTATTTCGGTGACTTCTGCATGTGGTGGGGCCTGTTCCTGATCAGCCTCGGCTCGGTCGCCGGGCTGCCCACGATCATCGGGCCGCTGCTGATGACCTTCATCCTGACCCGCGGCACCGGCGCGCGCATGACCGACCGGCGGATGACCGCGAGCAGGCCCCAGTACGCCGACTACGTCGCCCGGACCAGCGGTTTCATCCCGCTGCCGCCCAGAAGATCAGTTTTACCGAACGGCCTCGCCCGCATGCCCCCCAGACAAGCTGACGCGGCGGCGGATAGGAGGGAGACCGCCGCCGCGCCAGTTTTCACGTTACCCCCGCGGCCCGGGCGTGATCACGGCCGCGGCGGGACCGTGTTGCGCAGCCGCAGCTCGGCCGGGAACGGCGCCAGGTACGTCTGCTCGGCCAGCCAGGGCAGCTCACTGCCGCTGGCGTAGTGGCCGAGCAGCGCCACCGGCACGCTGAGCGGCACCTCGCCCCGCCGGTAGGCCTCGATCCGGGCCATCAGGTCGTCCCGCCGTACCTGCGGCAGCGTCGGGCCGATCCGGCTGTAGGCGTGCTGCAGCGCGTTGGCGTTCCGCCCCTGCGTGCTCCGGGACGCCATCGCGGCCAGGAACAGCTCCCGGTACGCCGCGCCCGTCTCCCCGGGCGGGACCGTCCCCGCGCGCGCCACCACCCGTCCGGCCGAACGGTACCGGCCCGGATCGTGCGCGAGCAGCTGCAGCTTGTGCCGGGTGTGAAAGGCCACCAGGCCAGCGGGCTCCAGCGCCCCGGTGAGCAAACAGCGCAGCCGCGCCGCGGCGAACAGCCGCTCCACGAACGCCTCACGCAGTCCCGGGTCGTTCAGCCGTCCCTCGTCCTCCACGGCCAGCAGCGGGTCCGCGGCCATGACCCGCCCGGCGTACAGGCCGGTCCCGGTAGCTCCGGACGGCTGCCCGTCGGGCCCGTACCGCGCGATGCCCCGCACCCCGCAGCTCGGCGACTTGGCCTTGAACACGTACCCGTCGACCGTGGGAGGCAGCGGCAGGGCCGCCATGGCCCGCGTGTGGTCCGCGGTCCCGCTCCGGTTGACCAGGCGGCCCTCGGTGTCCAGCCGGATCGGCTCCCGCGGGGTGCCGAGCCCGATCTCGACCTCCGGGCAGTACGGCACCCAGTCCACGTAGGGGCCGAGCTCGTCGGTCAGGAAGCGGTACCGCTTGTGGCCGCCGTTGAACCGCACTTCCGCGCCGAGCAGGCAGCTTGACACCCCCACCCGAGGTCGTTCCGTGTCGGTGCCAGCCATAATGAACATTCAACACGCACCGTGAGGACACCGATGACGACCCCCAGGCTGCTGGCCCTCAGTGACCTGCACGTGGCGCACCCGCAGAACCGGGAGATCGTCGCCGGGCTCGAGCCGGGTACGGCCGGGGACTGGCTGCTGCTCGCCGGCGACGTGGGCGAGCTGTACCCCGACATCGAGTGGGCGCTGCGCACCCTGAGCAGCAAGTTCACCCGCCTGGTGTGGACCCCGGGAAACCACGAGCTGTGGACGCGGCCCAAGGACCCGGTTCCGCTGCGTGGCGAGGAACGGTACCTGGCCCTGGTGGAGCTGTGCCGCAGCCTCGGCATCATCACCCCGGAGGATCCGTACCCGGTGTGGGACGGGCCGGGCGGCCCGGTCACCATCGCGCCGGTGTTCCTGCTGTATGACTACACGTTCCGCCCGGACGGCGCGCTGACCAAGGAGCAGGGCCTGACGCTCGCCTATGACAAAGGCATCATCTGCCGCGACGAGGCGGTGCTGCACCCTGATCCCTACCCCAGCATCGAAGAGTGGTGCTGGGCCCGGATCGAGGTCACGCAGCAACGGCTCGCCGGGCGGGACCCGGCGCTCCCGGTCGTCTTCGTCACGCACTACCCGCTGGTCCGCGAGCCCACCCGGGTGCTGCGCTACCCGCTGTTCGCCCAGTGGTGCGGCACCACCCGGACCAGCGACTGGCACCTGCGCTACCACGCCGCCGCGGTCGTCTACGGTCACCTGCATATCCCGCGGGTGACGTGGTACGACGGGGTCCGGTTCGAGGAGGTCTCGCTCGGCTACCCGCGTGAATGGCGGCGCCGCGATGTCACGCCCGGCGTCCCGCGGCAGATTCTCCCGGCCCCGGATTCGCCCGGCCGCGGACCTCAGCCCCCGGCATTAGCTGACGATCGGCCTGCGCCAGGCGACTACCTGGCCCGCCGGGGGTAGCAAGCAGGGGGGAGACCTATGGTCCCGCATCGATGCCCTGGGGGGAATCAACGATGGAAACCGCGATCGTCGTGTTCACACGGGATCTGCGCCTGCACGACAACCCGGCGCTGCATCAGGCGTGCGCCAGCGCCCGGCAGGTGGTGCCGCTGTTCGTGGTGGACCCCGCGATCCCGGCGCCGCCGAACCGGGCCCGTTTCCTGGCCGAGTCGCTGGCTGACCTCAGGCAGCAGCTCCGAGACCGCCAGGCCGACCTGGTGATCCGCGACGGTGACCCGGTGGCCGAGGTGACCAGGATCGCCGCCGAGACCGGCGCCCAGGCGGTGTACCTCGCCGATGACGTGTCGCACTACGCCACGCGCCGGCGCCGTGCGCTCGAGCGCGAGTGCGCCCGGCACCGCCTGGACCTGACCGTGACCCCCGGCCTGACCGTCGTGCCGCCCGGCGCCCTCGCCCCGGCCACCGGCGGTCACTACCGGGTGTTCACCCCGTACTGGCGCGCCTGGCGTGCCGTCCCCTGGCGCCGGCCCTACCCGGTCCCCGGCGTCATCACCATGGCCGCCGTCGGCCAGGTCGGCCGGATCCCGCCCGCGGGCCGCGGCTCCTCCCCGGCGCTGGCCAGCGGCGGCGAGACGGCCGGCCGCCGCCGGTTCGCCGCGTGGCGCCAGCGGCAGCTGGCCGGCTACCCGGACCGCCACGACGACCTGGCCGGCGACCAGACCTCAAGGCTCAGCGCCTACCTGCGGTTCGGCTGCCTCTCGCCGCTGGAGGTGGCGGTCGGCGCGCAAGGCCCCCCGGGCGGCGAGGAATCGAAGGGCCGACCGGGCGCCGAGGAATTCTGCCGCCAGCTGGCCTGGCGTGACTTCTTCTACCAGGTGACGGCCGCGTTCCAGGATCTGGCCAGGAAGGATTACCGGCCCGGCCCGGCCTGGCACGAGGACGCCCGCGCGCTGGAGGCCTGGCGCGCGGGACAGACCGGGATCCCGATCGTGGACGCCGGCCTGCGCCAGCTGGCCGCGGAGGGCTTCATGCACAACCGGGCCCGGATGATTACCGCCTCGTTCCTGACCCGCAACCTCGGCATCAGCTGGCGGCACGGCTACCAGCATTTCGGCCAGCTGCTCGCCGACGGCGACGTGGCGAACAACGCGGGAAACTGGCAGTGGGTGGCCGGGACCGGTCACAACACCCGGCCCAACCGGGTGCTGAACCCGCTGCGCCAGGCCCAGCGGTTCGACCCGGACGGCGAATACGTCCGCCGCTACGTCCCCGAGCTGACCGGCCTGCCCTCGGACCGCGTCCACACCCCCTGGCGCCTGGACGGCGCCGACCGTCGCCAGCTGGGCTACCCCGATCCCCTGGTGGAGCTGAGCTGACCGTCCGCGGCGCCGGTGTGGTGGCCGACCATGTCGTTCCCGCAGGTCCAGTGGCCGGCGGACCAATCCGATGGCGGCTTGGCCTCGAATAGGGGGCATGAAACGGGCGCAGATACGCCAGCTGACCGCCGATCCCGGTGCCGCCGGCCATCGTGATCACGCCCAGGACCAGGCCCAGGACCAGGACCAGGGCCAAGACCAGGCCCAGGACCGGGTCCAGGGGCGGCCCCAAGACCGGGCCCAGGACCTGGATCTGGATCTGGACCTGGCTGGCTTGCTGACCCTGGTGGCGCGCGGTGATCACCGGGCCTTCGAGCGGGTTTACGGGGAACTGGCCGGACCGGTGTACGGTGTCGCGCGGCACGTGCTGCGAGATCCCGCCCAGTCCGAGGAGATCGCTCAGGAGGTCCTGCTCGAGGTCTGGCGCACCGCGTCCAGGTTCGACCCGGCCCGGGGCAGCGCGGCGGCCTGGGTCATGACCATCGCCCATCGCCGCGCGGTCGACCGGGTCCGCTCGGAGAACGCCGGGTCGCGCCGCGAGCAGAAGGTCGCGCCCGACCTGCTCCGCGGCGGCGACGACGTGGCCGAGGTCGTCGCGGCGACCCTGGACGGCCAGCGGGTGCGCCGCTGCCTGGACGGGCTGACCGCGCTGCAGCGTGAGTCGATCGAGCTCGCCTACTACGGCGGATACACCTATCCGCAGGTCGCGCAGCTGCTCGGGGCCGCCCTGGGTACCGTGAAGACACGGATACGGGACGGCATGATCAGGATGCGCGACTGCCTGGGGGTGGAGTGGTGAAGACCGTGCGCGATGATCTGCACCTGCTCGCCGGCAGCTACGCCCTGGACGCCCTCAGCGAGGCTGAGCGGGACAGCTTCGAACGTCATCTCCAGCACTGCGGCCCGTGCGACGCTGAGGTGCGCGGGTACCGCGAGGCCGCGGCCCGGCTCGGTCTGGCCCGGGCCACCGACCCCCCGCCGGCGCTGCGCGAGCAGGTGCTGGCCGCGGCCTACCGCACCCGGCAGCTACCGCCGCTGGTCAACGGCGGGCTCGACCGCGCCTCGCGCCGCAGGCGGCTGGTGAGCGCCGTGTTGCCGGCCGGCCGCGGGCGGCCGAGGAGCGCCATGTTCCCGGCCAGCCGGGACGCGGCCCCGGATCGCCGCGTGCCGCGGGTGCCGCGCGTGCCGCGCGTGCTGGCCGCCGCCGTCGCCGCCTGCGCGGCCGCCGGCATCGCCCTAGGGGTGGTCAGCCAGGTCACCGCGCCCCCGAAGACTCCCGCCGCGATCAGCAGCGTGCTCGGGGCCAGTGACGCCCGCAGCATGACCGTGGCGACCGACGCGGGGGGCACGGTCACCGCGGTGGTCTCCTGGGACAAACGCGAAGCCGTCGTCACCACGGCGGGCCTGGCCTCCCTGCCGTCGCTGAAGGTCTACCAGCTCTGGGTGATGGGCCCGCCCGGGACCACCGAGGCCCGCTCGGCCGGCCTGCTGTCCCGGACCGGGCACGCCGGTCCCGTCCTGGCCGCCGCCCTGCGGCCGGGGGACCGGCTCGGGATCACCGTCGAGCCCGCGGGCGGAACCGCGGCGCCGACCACGTCTCCCGTGGTGGTCATGCCCCTGCCCGCCTAGCCCCTGCCTGTGTAGCCCCCCGGCTTTCCGGGCTTTGCTGCTGGTCGAGGCCTCACCACAGGCGGGAGTGGCGCCGACGGGCAGCGCGGATGGGGCCGGCCGTGGTAGAGCCGCCCGCTACCGGCCTGCTGCTTGATGTGACACGCCGGTTATATCCCGTTATGCCTCAACCTCACATTGAGGCATAACGGGCGCTGACCATGATCATGGCCAGTTTTGGACCGGGTTCGGCCATTCCTGGCCATGATCATGGAAGCAGCCCGAACGGAGGGTTGCTTTCTTAGTTTCTGGCCTTGCCGCTGGGAGAGGTCGCAGCACGCGACCCTGCGCACGGCACATGCCCGGGACAGCTGAGGATGCTGACGTGAGCCGCTAACCAATGGGCGCGATCGCCCCGGACGAACGGAGCTTGACGCGGCTTACCACCGTGTACTCGCAGCTCCGTGCCCTGGCTCCACGTGCCCTAGGCTCCGTGTACCCCAGCGCGCGTCAGCTTATGTTGACGACCCCGACCTGTCAGCATAAGCTGACGCGCATGGAAACGACCATTCAGATCGCCGAGGGCGCCGCCAGCCAGGACCCAGAAGTGGGCCTGCGCGCCGTCGCCGCGCTGCGCGCGCTGGCCGAGCGCCTCGAACTGCTCCAGGTCCAGAACGCGCGCGACCTCGGCTGGTCCTGGCAGGACATCGCCAGCCGCCTCGGCGTCACCAAGCAGACCGTCCACCGCAAGTACGGCCGGCTGACCGGGAGGCGATGATGTTCGAGCGCTTCACTGACGGTGCCCGGCATGTCGTCGTCCAGGCCCAGCACGAAGCCCGGCGGCTCGGGCACAGTTACATCGGCTGCGAGCACCTGCTGCTGGCCGCCACCGAGGCCGCCGAGCCGGCCGCCGCGGTCCTGCGTGACCGGGGGATCACGCCCGAGCGCGTGGAGGCGGAGCTCATGCGCATCATGGGGCGCGGGCCTGCCGCTGGCCCGGCCGACCCGCTGGGCGGCCTGGACCGCGAGGCGCTGGCCGCCATCGGGATCGACCTGGACGTGGTCCGCGACAGGATCGAGGCCGCGTTCGGGCCCGATGCCCTGGCCCGGGCCATCCCGGCCCACCTGCGGGCCGGGACGGGGCGCAGGCGCCCGGCCTGGGGCCGGGGCCCGGTGGCGGGGCTGAGGCGCGCCCGGCGCGCCCGCCGCGGCGCGTTCCCCGGCCCGGCGCCCCGGGGCCGCCCCAGCACCCCGCTGTTCCCCGGCCGCGCCCGCAGCGGCCACCTCCCGTTCACGCCGCGGGCCAAGAAGATCCTGGAGCTGTCCCTGCGGCAGGCCGTCGCCCAGCACGACGACTACATCGGCCTGCAGCATCTCGTCCTCGCCCTGCTCATCCCGAAGGACGGCATGCCGCGGACGATCCTCACGGCCCTCGGCGCCTCGCCCGATTCGCTGCGCGCCGCCGTCCTGGACCGCTACCGCAAGGCGAGCTGACCCACCGCCCCCGCCAGCGTTCAGAAGATGAACGGGATCAGCATCTTGGTTGACTGCTTGTAGGCCGGATAGGTGTCGGGGAAGCGCTCGGCCAGGTAGCGCTCCTCGTGGACCGCGCTGTAGACGAAGTAGCCGCCCAGCACCGCCGCCGCTGCCAGCCAGTACAGGCTGACCGCGAGCGTGGTGCCGATCATCGCCACGATGATGCCGGTGTAGATCGGGTTGCGGATCCACCGGTACGGGCCGGTCGTCACCAGGTCCGGATCATCCTTCCTGGTCATCGGCATGCCCCAGTTCCGGCCCAGATAGAGGCGGGCCCAGACCGCCAGCGCCAGCCCGAGCAGGAATACGGCCAGGCCGATGCCCGCCAGCCACGGGCTATGCGTGACCACGTGCCACCTAAAGCCGCCCAGGCGCAGCACGAGCAGGGCGACCAGCAGGACCACCAGGCGCGCGCCGGCGAACCGGGTCCACCGGTTCTGCCCGGCCTTGACCCCGACGGACGCCGCCAGCCAGTAGATCCAGAACGCGGCCCAGACGACGCCGATAACAATGTCGACGACCCGCATGAAGTTCACGATGCCACCACTCCGCCCTGCGCACCAATCCGGATTCGGCCCGGCCACCGACCCGATTCCGGCCTGCTGCCGCGTTCTGTTCCCGTCGCTAGCGGTAACGTTTCCAGAACGTTCCCGGCGTAGTGTCCTTCCCATGAGGGAGGGGAACCCGGTGCCGGGCCAGGCCGCGGCCGTCCCGCGTGCCCGCCGGCTCAGGCTCGCCTCGTCGGCCACCGTGCTGGTCGCCCTCTGCGTCGTGCTGGCCCTGATCGTGCTGGCCTGGCCCGCGGCCCGCCTGGCCCGCCTGAGCGTGGTCGCCGGCACCGGCGGCGGGCTGTGGTGGGCGGCCGTGCCCTTCGGAGTGGTGGGCTTCGTGGTGGCCTGGCGCAAGCCGGGCAACCCGCTCGGCTGGTGCCTGGTCGGCATCGTCATCGCCGGGGGGCTCAGCCAGGACGGCAGCCTCTACGCCATAGCGGACTACCGGCTGCGCCACGGCATGCTGCCGCTCGGCTGGGTGGCGATGCTGGCTCAGCCCGGCTGGGCCATCGTCATCGTGCTGATCGGGGTAGCCATCTTGATCTTCCCCGACGGCAGGCCGGCCTCGCCGTGGCTGCGGCGGGTGCTGTGGCTGTACCTGGTCCTCGCCGTGGCCTGGATGGTCAGTGCCTACGCCCTCACCGCCCAGGCCATCGTCCGGCACGGCATCCGGGTCGACTCCGGCGGCAACCTGCTCGTCCTGGCCAACGGCACCAGCTCGCCGGCCTGGTGGAACATCCTGCAGAACGTGGTCATCGGCGCCATCGGGCTGAGCTGGCTGCTCGCGCTGGCCGGCCAGGCGGCCAGCTACCGCCGCTCGTCCGGCGAGCGGCGCCAGCAGCTCAAGTGGCTGCTCGGCGGGTTCGGGGCCGCCCTGGCCGGGGTGGTCATCGCGATCACGCTCGGGGCAGCGCCGGGCGTGTGGGGAGCGGTCGGTCACGTCGCCATCCTGGCCATCTTCGCCGTGCCGGTCACCATGGGCGTGGCCATCTTGAAGTACCGGCTGTACGACATCGACCGGATCATCAGCCGGACCCTGGCCTACGCGATCGTGACCGGGCTGCTGATCGGCGTGTACGCCGGCCTGGTGCTGCTCGCGCAGCAGGTCCTGCGGTTCCACAGCACGGTCGCGGTGGCCATCTCCACCCTGGCCGCGGCGGCGCTGTTCGCGCCGGTCCGGCGCCGGGTCCAGCACGCCGTAGACCGGCGGTTCAACCGGGCCCGCTACGACGCCGACCAGACCATCGCCGAATTCGCCGCCCGGCTGCAAGACGCGGTGGACCTGGACACGGTCCGCGACGACCTGGCCGGCGTAGTCCAGACTGCCCTCGAACCCGCCCACCTCGCCCTGTGGACCGTTCCTCACGGGTGATTCCCGGCATACTGCACGCGTGACGCTGACGAAGACGGCCGCCGCGGCGGCGCGCGCTGCGATGCAGGCTGCCTCCCGCCTGGGCGTGGCCTGCGCCGAGCCCCTCGTACTGGCCGACGGAGCCAACGTGATCGTGCACTTGAGCCCGTCGCCGGTGGTGGCCAAGGTGGCGGCCAGCACCCGGCAGGTCCGCGCCGACGCCGGCGCCTGGCTCCAGCGGGAACTCGATGTGGCCGGGTGGCTGCGCGGCGCCGCCATTCCGGTGGCCGAGCCCAGCCCGGAGGTCCCGGCCACCGTCCACCACAGCGACGGCCAGGTGATGTCGTTCTGGCGCTACCTGCCGCCGGCCGGCGACGGCCGGCCGGACGAAGGAACGTTCGGCTCCATGCTGCGCGACCTGCACCTCGCGCTTCGGGCCTACCCCCGGACCCCGCCGACGCTGGCCCCGCTGCAGGACATCCCGGCCTTCCTGGCCCGCCCGCAGACCCAGCTCACCGACGAATCCAAGGCCGCTCTGGCCGCCGCGTACGCGCGGCTGACCGCCGAGCTGGACCGCGGCGCTGCCGCCCAGGTGCTGCACGGCGACGCCGGGTTCGGCAACGTATTGCCCACGACGGCCGGCGGCTGGGTCTGGCACGACTTCGAGGACACCTGCACCGGCCCGGTGTCCTGGGACCTGGCCGCGTCGACGGCCAGCCCGCGGCTGGACGCGGCGCGGGTTCTGGCCGGGTACGGTGCCCCAGTCGACGCCGGCCAGCTGGCCGTCTGCCAGCAGCTGCGCAGGCTGCACCTGACCGTCTGGTACAACCTGTACGCCGAGCGGCTGCCCGCGCTGCGCTCGCGGGCCGCAGAGCTGCTGACCCAGTGGCCGCAGGCCTAGCCGCCCGCCTCACCGCGGCCCGCCCCACCTCACCGCGGCCCGCCCCCGCCTCACCGCGGGCCGCGGCCCGCGGCCCGCGGGCCGCCACGATCGCCGCCGGCCGCTAGCCCGGCCGGGCCGACATGGTGATGAAGTCCCGGGCCCACGAGGCCTGGAAGAACGTCGCCGGGCTCTGCGCGGTCGACGCCAGCAGCTTGCTGCCGTTGGCCGGCCCGGCCAGGGTGCCCGCCGGCGGATCATAGGTCGCCAGCACCGGCCAGTTCGGGTTGATGTCGAGCTGCATGCCGCGCACCGCCCCGGCGCGGACCAGAAGCTCGGCCAGCTGCAGCGGGTCCAGTGCCGGGCCGGCCACATAGACCAGTGCCCCGTCCGCGGTGAGGCCCAGCCCCGAACGCCACTGGTGCTCGACACCGGGGACGGTGGCCGCGCACGAGGTCGTGCCGCAGGTATCTCCCCAGGTCTGCAGCCATCGCGAGCTGTCGGCCCGGGTGGTCGGGCGGCCGCCGGCCACCAGCGGCAGCAGATTCTGCCGCACGCTCACCACCTGCGGGGTCATCCGCACGTCGCTGCCCCACGCGCCGATATCGACGCTCCCGTCGGCGTAGATCACCAGCGACGCCGCGCCGGCCCGCAGCGGGTCGACCATGCGGCCTTCGGTGTAGTACCCGCCGCGCGCCTGGTTCATCTTGAAGCCGCCGTTGAACGCGGCCACCAGCGTCGCGGCCTGGGCCGGCTGGATCGGGGCGGTGTACCGGTAAGGGCCGCCGCCGGGGCTCACCGACCCCGAGTACAGCCGGGCCGACAGCAAGCCGGCGTCCATCCAGGCGATCCCGGCCGCCTGCGTGCCGCCCGGCGGGATCAAGGTGGTCTGGTAGACCACGCGGATGCTGTGCCCGTTCCGGCTGACCGGGCGGCCCGCCGGGCTCCACCGTCCCTGCCCGGCCGCCGCGGGCGCCGTGAACGGCGCCTGCACGAACGGCGCCAGCGCGGCCGGCGGCGGGAGCGGCCGCCCGGGAACGGCCGCCGCCGCCCTGACCGCGCTGGCCGCGCCGCCTGGACCAGTGACCCCCGGGCTGGCCCCGGCACCGGTGGCCACGGCGTTGGCAGCTGCCGCGCCGTGCGGTGCCGCCGTGCCGTGGGGCAACGTCGTCAGCTGACGTGCGGCCGATGCGGGCACGCTGGCCGGGCCGCTGCACGCCGCCGTCGCGCATGCGCCGGCCGCCACCGCGGCCGCGAACGCCCTGCGCAGTCTCATCCGCCCAGCATGCCGCGCCACGATGACAAGATCGTGAAGGACGCACCGGCGCGGCCACCGTGTCCCCGCCTGCGCGGATCACTGATGGCCGAAGGCCGCAGTGCCGCGGATGCCCGGGTCTTCGGGGACGAAGAACTGGCTGATCGCCTGGCTCAGCTCGGCGGTGTCCAGCACTCCGTTGCGGTCCAGGTCGAGCCGGCCGAAGGCGCGGGCGGCCTGGTCGGCGTCGACCCCGTAGACCGCCGCCAGCCGGGTGTACTCCCCGGCATCGAGCACACCGTTGCCGTCGGCGTCAGCCACCTGGATCAGGGTCCGCGCGGTGGCGCCCGCCGCGGCGTCGAATCCGGCGCGGTCCCCGACTTCCCGGCCCGCCGCGGAGACCCATTCGTCCTGGGTGATCACGTGGTCGCCGTCGGCGTCCATGTGCGCGAGCATCCTGTCGAACAAGGCGCTCAGGGCCGTGGCCGCCGAACGCGCCGCCGCGGAGTCGGCGGCGTAGCCGAACGCCTCGCACAGCCGCCGCGCCGCCAGCTGGTAGTCGCCGGCGTCGAGGACCCCGTTCCCGTTGGCGTCGATGACGGCGAAGCGCCGCGCCAGCACCGACCGCGCCGCGGCGGGCCGGCGGCGCCTGCTGGCCGCCATCCCGGCCAGGACGGTGGCCAGCAGGACGGCGGCGATCACCGTGACCGACAGCCAGGCCGGAACCGGCGCCGCCCAGCTCACCCCGGAGCCGCGCAACGCCTGCAGCAGCAGCTTCACGCCCACGAACGCGCAGATCACGGCCAGGCCGGCGTTCAGGTAGACGATCCGGCCCAGCACCCCGGCCACCAGCACATACAGCTGTCGCAGCCCCATCAGGGCGAACACGTTGCAGGCCAGGACCAGGGCGGCGTCGGTGGTGATGCCGAAGACCGCCGAGACCGAGTCGACGGCGAACAGCACGTCGGCCAGCCCGATAGCCACCGCCGCCAGGAGCACCGGCGTGACCGCCCGCCCGGGCCGCGACAGACGGCGCTGCAGCCACGATGCCAGCCGGGTATGCTCCCCGTCCTGGCCGCCCGGGCCGGCCGATGAGCTGCTGACCAGGCCGATCGCCGTCCAGATGAGGATCCCGCCGAGGGGATAGAACAACCATCCGAACCGGTTCAGCGCCGCCGCCCCGGCCACGATGACCGCCGAGCGCATGGCCAGCGCCAGGCCGATGCCGAGCAGCAGCACCCGGGGCTGCCGGGCAGGCGGCACCGCGAACGCGGCCATGATCACGGCGAACACGGCCAGGTTGTCCAGGCTCAGGCTGTACTCGGTGAGGTAACCGGTGAAGAACTGGCCGGCCGTCACCCAGCCGGCCGTGACTGCGATGGCCAGCCCGCACGCCACGGCCAGCGCGACATACACCCCGACCCACCCGGCCGCCCGGCGGACGGTGCTCGCGCGCGGGGCGCCGGAGCGCATGACCTCGTGCCCGGGCCGGCTGGTCAGCGTGATCTCCGCGCCGATGACGGTGAGCAGCGCCACGGCCGACACCACCCACACCCAGACCGGGACCGTCCTCACTTCCGGCAGCTTAATGTAGGCCGGCCACTCCGGTCATCTCAGCCTGCGGCCCGGTCAGGAAGCCGGCCGGACGCCGCAGACAATCCCGGCTTCCGCCATGACCGGATGGAAAGCCACCTCGCCGAAGCCCGCGGCACGCAGGGCGGCTTGCCAGAACTCCGGCGCGGCCGGGTGCTCCTGCCCGACGCGCAGGCCGTACCGGGCTAGGTTCTTGGCGATCCGCCACACGCCGCTGGGTCCCTTCGCCGCGAGGGCGACCACCTTCTGCCGCAGTATCTCGCGGTCTCGCTGGCTTGCCCCGCGGCCGAACATCATGTCGGCAATGACCAGCCTGCCGCCCGGTCGGAGCCAGCGAGCGGCCTGGGCCACCAGGACCCGCTTATCGGCGTCGGCCAGGTGATGCAGCGCGTAGTTCGAGACGACGAGGTCCACGCTGGCGGAGGGCAGCCGGAAATGCTCCAGGTCGCTCACCTCGGTCGACACGTTGTCCAGTCCGGCCTGGGCCGCCCGTTCGGCCAGCGACTCCGACATGGCGGTGGAGATATCGACGGCCAGGACGGAGGCCACCAGCGGCGCCAGGGCCATCGTCACGAAACCGGTTCCTGCGCCCAGGTCTGCGCAGGCATCCGTCGGTTTCGGGGACGACAGGCTAATAAGACGCTCCAGCACTTGCTGGAACGCCGGGGCTGAACTGACATGAGAATGCCATTCATCGACGCGCCGATCCCATTTTCGCTCCAGCGTCACCATTACCTCTCCATCTGATTCGCTACCGCTGATTGGCCCCCTTGAAGGGTAGGGGCTCCTTATGAAGACAACGTGAAGCTTCTATTCATGAAGAAAACATGACAGGTGAGCCGTAAATCACGCTGTGCCCGGGGCCGCCGCCGGCGATTTGCCGCGAGCCTGGCGGCGCGCCCGCATACCCGTGGGAATATCCTCTGAGCTGATACCGCAGCCGTGAAGTGGGCGCCGAATGTCAGTTCCGATCGCGAGGCCCAAGCCGGCGACGGCCAGTGCCATGGCCGCCGCGCGGGCCACGCTGCGCGCGCTGGCCAGGTTCCCCGCGCTGACCGTGTTTCGCGCGCTGACCGCGTTCCCCGCGCGGGCCAGGTTCCGCATGCATGCCGGGTTCCGCGCCCTGGCCGGGCTGTGCGCGCTGGCCGGTGTGGGTGCGCTAGCCGCCTGCGGCGGCCCGGCGCCGTCGTCCGCCGCTCATCCCGCCGCGCCCAGCACGATCAAGGCCGCGGCGTCGGCGACGCCCTCGGTTCCGCCCGTCCGGGCCAGCCCGTCCCCGCCCCCGCCCCAGCCGCGGGTGAGCATCACCCGGGTGCGGACGAGGGACGGCGCGCAGGTGACCGTCGCCGTCTTCCGCGGCCCGGTGCGGTACGTGCTGCATGACGGGAGCGGGGACCCTGGCCCGGTGCGGGGGCTGCACGCCGGGCCAGCAGTGACCGGTACCGAACGAACGCAGCTGCTTGCCGCCTTCAATGGTGGCTTCAAGCTGTCCGCGGGGGTCGGCGGGTACATGCAGGAAGGTCATGTGATCAGCCCGCTGCGGCCGGGGTTCGCCAGCTTGGTGATCGACCGCTCCGGCCAGGCCAGGATCGGGGTCTGGGGCCGCGGGGTGCCTGCGGCGGGTGAGGCCGTCTACAGCGTCCGGCAGAACCTGGTACCGCTGGTGCAAGACGGGCGGCCGACCACGGCTTCGGCCGACTGGGGGCTGTGGGGCGCGACCCTGGGCGGCGGCGCGGACGTGGCCCGCAGCGCGATCGGCCAGGATGCGGCGGGCGATCTCATGTACGCGGCGAGCATGTCCGCCGAGCCCGCTGACCTGGCGTCCGCACTGGCCAGCCACGGCGCGCGGGTCGCGATGGAGCTCGATATCAACCCCGAATGGGTCCAGCTGGACGTCGCCCACAGCCCGGGTGGCCGGCTGACCGCGGGGGTGCCCGGGCAGTACCGGTCGGCCACCCAGTATCTGGTCGGCTGGACAAGGGATTTCGTGACCGTCCTGGCCGCACCGGCCCCTTTGTCCGCTGGGCGGTCGACCCGGTTCCTGCCGTAGCGTAGAGGCACCGCTCGCCGCCCGGCACCCTGCGGCGGTTACGATCGGCCCGGAGGATCCCAAGATGACCACCAGCATCGTCGCTGACGATGAGCCGTTGACCACGGACGGCTCCGGTGGGTGATCAGCTGCCCGAGCCGGCCCAGGCGGTGCGTCAGGCGGCGCTGGCCGCCGGGTGGTCGCACCGGCACCGCGACGTATCCGGCGGCTGGCTGCGGCCGACGGTCTTCGGCGCGGTGGACGGCCTGGTCACGAACGCCTCGCTGATCGCCGGGCTGGGCGGCGGCGGGGTGGCGCCGCACGCCGTGATCCTGACCGGCGTGGCCGCCCTGGTCGCCGGGGCGTTCTCGATGGGCACCGGCGAGTACATCTCGGTGACCAATCAGAACGAGCTGGTCGGCGCCGAGGTGGCGACCGAGCGGCGGATGCACGCCCGGTTCCCGGCCGCCGAGCAGGCCGAGCTGGCCGAGACGTTCCGCGGCTACGGGGCCGATCCGGAGACTGCGGCCCGGATGGCCGCCGCCGTGTCGCGGGACCCGGATACCGCGCTGCGGGTGCACACCAGGGAGGAGCTCGGCGTGGACCCGTTCGAGCTGCCCTCACCGGTGGTCGCGGGCCTGTCCTCGCTCATCGCGTTCTCCGCCGGGGCGCTCATCCCGTTGCTCCCGTACCTGGCCGGGCTGAACATCCTGGCCGTCTCGCTCGGGATCACCGCCGTGGCGCTGCTGGTCGGCGGCATGGTCGTGGGCCGGCTGACCGGCCGCCCCGTGCTCCATTCCGGCCTGCGCCAGCTCGCCCTCGGCGGCCTGGCCGTCGCGGTCACCTACCTCGTCGGCAGCCTGATCGGCAGCCATGCCGGCTGATTGAGGTGAGCCGCCTGATCCAGGTGAACGGATCACTCCCGGGACACGTGATCCCTGGTGGGAGATCAACACGGGTGTGAGGAGATGCCTTCAATGCGGAACATAGTGACCGCCGTTGGCCTGGCTGCCGCGGTGCTCGCCGTCGCGGCGTGCGGGAGCTCGTCGAGCTCCTCCGGTACCACGGCCGCGGCCGGGACCAGCAGCACCCCGGCCGCGGGCGCCTCGTCCACCCCGGCGGCGAGCTTGTCCGGGAGCACGCTGCTGGCCGCGACGATCGCCGGGAAGCAGGTGCTGACCAACGCAGGCGGATTCACCTTGTACTGGTTCGCCCCGGACACCCCGACCACATCCAAGTGCACCGGTTCCTGCGCGACCTACTGGCCGCCGGTGAAGGCACCCGCCACCGCGGGGTCCGGCGTGACCGGCACAATAGGCGTCATCACCCGGCCCGACGGCACCAAGCAGGCCACCTATAACGGGCACCCGCTCTACACCTACGTCGCGGACACTGCTCCCGGCCAGAACAAGGGCAACGGCCTGAACCTATCCGGCGGCCTGTGGTACGACGTGCCGGTCTCGGGCACGGCGGCGCCCGCCGCCAGCACGGCGCCCGCAGCCGCCACCCAGGGCGCCGCCGGCAACGGCTACTGACCCGGGCAGCATCTCGGCCTGGTTCAGGCCCGCCCCGGCACCGGATCAGCATCCGCCGTTGCCGGGGGCCGCGCCGGCTCCCGCTCACCCAGCAGGTGCCGCCGCAGGAACGACAGCTCCGCCTGAACGGCCAGCTCGTGCGCGTCCAGGAACGGCGCGTAGTGCGTGCCGGGCAGCCGGATGAGCTCAGCCCCGGGCGCTCGCCGCGCCGCCCGGATCGCGGGCCCGGGCAGGGCGGAGGCGTCCTGCTCACACACCACCACCAGCAGCGGGCACCGCGTCCGCCCTGCGGCCCGCCCCGGCCGCCATACCGCGAGCCGCAGCGCCGAACGCGCCGCCACCTCGCTCGGCCAGTCCCCTGATCGGCCCAGTGCGATGCCGCCCTGGGCCGAGTCCGGCGTGGTGAGCACGGCGACCGTTCCCGGCTCGGCGGCCAGCGGCACCAGCCTCGGCGCCCGGCCGGCCAGGGCACCGCCGGCGTCGAGCAGGCCCCGCCCGAGGAACCGGAGCATCGCGCCCGGCTTCTGGTAGCGCGCCGCGTTGCGCGAGGCGGCCAGGTTGTCGGCGTTCGGCGTCTGCGCGATCGCCGCGGCCAGCCGCGGGTCGCGCGCCGCGAGCGCGAAGATGTACCCGCCCGAGGCAGAAAACGCCCAGGCCGCCAGCCGGGCCGGGTCCACCCCGGGTAGCGAAGCGGCGTACCCGATGGCCGCGGACCAGTCGGCGAGCTGCTCCCGGATCCGGACCACCTGGCGCGGCTGCCCGCCGCTCTCGCCCAGATGGCGGTAATCGAAGGCCAGCACCGAGAAGCCTGCCGCATGGAACCGCGCGGCGAACAGGTCGGTGCCCGGTTCCTTGGGCACCGCGAACCCGCCCGCCATGATCACGCAGCCCCCGTTGCTGCCCCGGTAATGCCAGGCCGCGCACCGGGTCCCGCCGCTGCCGAACCAGACCTTTTCCCGTTCCCCGTTCATGCCAGGCCTCCACTTCGGTCAGATCTGCTTACCAAAAGTGAACCATGCGGTTCGCAAATCTGTCCAGGCCTTTATCACTCCGCGGCGGATTCCTCCCGCTCCAGCGCCCGGGCCAGGGCCTCGAGACCGGCCTCGGCGCCCGTGCTGTCCCCGCTGGTCAGCCGGTCAATGAGGAAACCGCGCAGGGCGGCGAGGATCATCTCGGCCACCTCGAGCTTTCGCTGCTCGGGCCACTCCCGCGGGCAGATGGACAGCAGGGCCGGCAGGTACTGCTGCGAGGCGCCCGCGCCGAGCCCCGCGTACCGCTCGGAGTCGTACATCATCAGTCCTATCGCCTGGTCGAGGACTCGCGACTCCTCGCCCACCAGGGCGGGCCACACGGCGCGGACCCGGGCCGCCATGGTCTGCGGCTGGGCCAGGTCAGCCGCGGCCAGTGAGTTGACGATCCGCCGGTCACGCAGCTTCACGATGGCCTGCCCGAGCAGGTCGTCGGCCCCGTCGAAGTAGTAGAGCAGCACCTTGTGCGTGGTCCCGGCCGCCCGCGCCGCCCGCCGCAGCGAGAAGTCCACCAGCCCGTTGACCGCCAGATCCTCCACCACCCGGTCCAGCAGATCCCGCCGCCGGGCCTCCCCGCGCGGCGACCCCGCCGACCGCCGGTAACCGGCCCGTCGCGGTTCCCCTTGGTCCGCCGCCTCGGCAGTACCCACGTCTCGCCTCCTCGCCCAGCCAGAGCCTTTATACCGAACGACGCCGGCTCCCGGGGCCTGGGCTCATCGCTGGACTGGGCCAGGGAGCACCTCAAGCTGCCGCTGACGGTCGAGGACCTCGGGCTGGCTTACCCTGGGCTGGTAAGCATGACTGATTGTCAGCAGTCCAGCCGGAGCGGGATCAGCTAGCCTGGTCAGGCTCCCGCCTGGGCGGTGCCGGACGGTGGTAGGTCATGGACGGGCAGCCGGATACCTTGTCATTCGGGCCGCAAGGGCGTCGCGGCGCCCGGTGGCCTCGGCCCAGCCGCCGCGGCTGGATCGTCATCGTGGTGCTCGCAGTCGTGCTGGCCTGCCTGGGCGTGACAGTGAGCCTGGCGCTGCTCGTGGCGCACCAGGATGACACAATCGACCAGCTGCATGCGGCATTGCGGAATGCCTCCCCCTCGGCACCTGCGACTGCGGCGCAGCCGACTGTTTCGGGGAGCGCCACGTACGGGCTCCCCGGCACCGGGGGCGGCTCGTTTTCCGTGGTCGTGGTCGCTGTCCGCCCCGAGCCAGCCTCAGCCGCGGCCACCTGGCTGTTTGTCTACGGGAGGCACGCTAATCCTGGCCAGCGCTACGGTCTGCTGTCCGACACCTGCGCAGGCCAGTACGTCGCGGCGCACGACCTGGCGGAAGGTACCGCGGACCGGAACGGCAACCTCACCATCGTGGCACCCAATCTCGACATCAATCCCGGGGCGCCCGATGTCTGGATCCAGGTGTACCGATTGGCCGACGGCACCCCGCTTGGGGGCGTCCAGGGCCCGCTGACCGGCAACGGCGCAAGAACCTTCCTGTCCGCACCGCCGTGCTGAAGTGATGCCAGACAGGGGATCGCTGAGCCCGCAGCCGCCTCATCGACTGCGCCATCGCAGTGTCTAGTATCCGAACCGTGGACAGCGGCGACACAGACGAGCTCCGGGCGGCTCGCGCGCGGCTGGTCAGCTACAGCGCGCGCCTGCTCGCCGACGGCCTGGCCGTCGGCAGCTCGGGCAATATCAGCGTCCGCGCCGGGGACATCGTCGCCATCACCCCGTCGGGGATCCCGTACGACGAGATGCGCCCCGCCGACGTCTGCCTGGTGACCCTGGACGGCACCCAGCTGCCCGGCGACGTGAACGACGCGAACGAGACCCTGGAAGCCCCGTCCTCCGAGACGCCCATGCACCTGGCCATCTACGCGGCGACCGATGCGGCGGCGATCGTCCACACGCACTCACCCGAGGTTGTCGCGCTGTCCGCGGCGCGCGCCGAGCTGCCGGCCATCCACTACGCCATCACCGTGCTGGGCGGACCCGTGCGGGTGGCGCCCTACCTCCGGTTCGGCTCGGCCGGGCTCGCGGCCGCGGCGGCCGACGCGCTGGCCGGCCGTACCGCCGTCATCCTGCGCAACCACGGGGCCGTCACCTACGGTCATGACCTCGCGCAGGCCTACGACCGAGCCGTGCTGCTGGAATGGCTCGCCCGTACGTACCGGCTGGCGCTGTCCTACGGGGAGCCCGCCACCTTGTCGGCGGCCGAGCTCGACGAGGTCGCGGCCGAGCGCCGCCGCCGCCGCTACGGCGAGCGCCGCGGCCGCCAGCCCTGACCGGCCAGCGCGAGCAGCGCCGCCGCGGCCAGCCGAGGATAAACGCCAGCCGCGGATAAACGCCAGCCGCGGTCAGGATGCGAGCCGGGGCCAGGTCCCGGCCGCGGCGGCGTCAGCCACGGCGACAGCGATGGCCGCCACCAGGTTCGGATAGCTGGCGCGCGCGGCGCTGGCCAGCCGGACCGTGCTCGCGGGATCGACGATGACGACCAGGCGGCCTTCGGCCAGCGCCCTGGTCAGCCGCTCGGCGGCCGCGGCGTCCTCCCGTCCGTCGGCGCGGGCCGCCAGGACGTCCCGGAACGCGTCACGCAGGCGGAGCAGGGCGGCGTGCTCGGAGTTGGTCAGGCCGGCCTCGGCGGCCAGCAGCCCCGCGGCGTGCAGCCAGGCGGCCGCGTCCGCACGGCTGCCCAGGGGGTCCGCGCCGGGCTCGGCGCCCGGTGGTTCGGCGCCCGGTGGTCCGGCGCCCGGTGGTCCGGCGTTCAGTGTGCCCACGAACGACTGGATGAGGGCCAGCGGGCCGTCAGCAGGATCAGCCACCGTGCGATGGTAATGCCGTGAGCAGGTGCCCGGAAACTGCAACCCTGGCCGTTCGGTCCGGAATATTGCGCCCGTTTCGTAACTATTAAAGGCTAAGGGGAGCCTGGGGAAACCGCCCGCGATTACAACGGAGCAGACATGACCAGCGTCTACGACTTCACCGCCACCGCTCCCGACGGGAGCCAGGTACCGCTTCGCCAGTACGAGGGCAAGGTGCTGCTCATCGTGAACGTGGCCAGCAAGTGCGGCCTGACCCCGCAGTACGAAGGCCTGGAGTCGCTGTACCGTGACGAGCGGGACCGCGGCCTGGAGATACTCGGTTTCCCGTGCAACCAGTTCAGGGAGCAGGAACCGGGCACCGACGCCGAGATCCAGGAATTCTGCAAGGCCACCTACGACGTCACGTTTCCCGTATTGAGCAAAATTGACGTGAACGGCCCCGGCGCGCACCCGCTGTACCAGTACCTGCGGGCCGAGGCACCCGGCGACTTCGGGCCGTCCTACGGCCGCTTCTACGAGAACATCTCCAAGATCCGGCCCGAAGCCAACGGCACCGACGAGATCAAGTGGAACTTCACCAAGTTCCTGGCCGGCCGGGACGGCACGGTGATCAAGCGCTACGAGCCGCCGGTGCGGCCCGCCGACATCAAGGCCGACCTGGAGAACTACCTCTAGCCCGCCGGTCACCTCCGGCCGCCGCCGGCCGGGCGCAGGGCCGGGACCACTTCGCTGGTGACCAGTCCCTGCTCGGCGGTGAGCTCGTCGATGACGCCGAACGCCTCGGCGACGCGTTCCGGTGCCTCGATCACGACCGTGACGGCCGGGACGCGCCTGCCGAGCTGCAACAGCCGGTCGCCGTGCGGTGCGTGGTCGCCGTGGAACCCCCAGATGCCGCGCTGGGTGGTCGCGCCGCTGATCCCGGCCACGCGCAGCCGCCGCATGATCGCGCGATGGATCGGCTGGCCGTCGTGCCGGGCGACCTCTGAGCTGTAGACCACGAGCATGTGCCACAGCGGCAGGCCGTCTTCGCCGGTCTCCGGCACGGCCGGGGGCGAGGCGAGCAGCTGCCCGTCGCGCTTGCAGATGCGCACGCGTTCCAGCGTGACGAGCGGGCGGCGCAGCAGGCCGCTGAGCTCGGGCAGCACGCGGGCGATCCGCTCGCCTGAGCCCACCGCGATGACCATCATCGGGGTCCCGGCGTTGCGGCTGAAGAACGCCGCCCGCTCGCGCTGGCCGTGCGCCGTCCCGTCGACGCCGAGCAGCACGGTCGCGCCCGCGATGCCGCGGCGGTGCAGCAGGTCGCAGACTGCGACAAAGGCCGGGGTGCCGTACACCCGCTCCTGGCGGCCCAGGTAGATGGTCAGCTTGCTCTCCTCGTCGGCCCCCACGGCCAGCGGGCCGCCCGTGATGTCGCCGGCCAGCAGCCGGGCCCGCTCCAGGGTGACCAGCCCGGCCTCGAGGAGCTGCGCCGTCGGCCCGGCCAGCGCCTCGATCCGGGGCCGGCTGTCGACCGCGATCGCGATCAGCGGCAGGTCCTCCGACAGGGTCAGGGAGCGGTCGGTGCGCGGGTGGCGGCTGGCCCCGAAGCCCTCGGTGCCGCGCAGCAGGATGCTCGTCGCGACCTCGTGCCGCCCGTACAGGTCGAGCAGCGCATCGGCGGCGAAGCCGCCGGCCGTGCGCTGCCGCTCGCCGAAGTAGCTGGTGAGCTTGAGGCAGTCCGCATTCACCGCTGCGCCATTCACAGCTGCGCCCCGATCAGCCGTCCCAGCGCCGCCGCGGCCACCCCGAGCACCAGGCTGACGGCCACGTTGGCGATCGCCGCGACCCACTTGCGCTCCTCGGTCATCCGCTGCGTCTCCAGCATCCAGGTCGAGAACGTCGTGTAGGAGCCGACGGCCGCGGTGCCGGCCAGCAGGGCCGCTTCATGGCTCAGGGCGAGTCCGGTCAGCAGGCCCAGGATCACCGCGCCGCTGATGTTGACGGCCAGGGTGCCGAACGGGAAGTCGCGGTCGGCCGCCGAGGACACCAGCCCGTCGACCAGGAACCGGGCCACCGAGCCCGCCCCGCCGATCAGCACCACGGCCGCCCAGACCAGCAGGTTCATCGCCGCACCCGCACTCGGCGGACCATCGCCGTGGCCAGGTGGATCGCCGCGTACCCGGCCGTGATGCTGGCTGCGGCGTAACCGGCGGCCAGCTCCCAGGCGCCCGCGCTGATCATTTTCAGGATCTCCACTTGCATCGTGGAGAACGTGGACAGCCCCCCGCACAGCCCGGTGCCCAGTAGCGGGCGCCGGTAGGCCGACAGCGGCAGCCGCTCCTGCAGCCGGGTCACGGCGTAGCCGAGCAGGAACGCCGCACCGATGTTGACCGCGAACGTCGGCCACGGCCAGGCCGTCGCCGCGTGCGGGAACGCTTCGGCCAGCGCGGCCCGCAGCAGGGTCCCGATCGCGCCGCCCGCGAAGATCGCCGCGATCTCCCTGCGGTCGGCCCGCGGCAGCGTGAGCCGGGCCCGGCGCGGCGCGAGAGCGGCCGCGGCCAGGCCGCTCACGCCCGGACCGGGCGGATCGGGCGCGGCGATGTCGGCCGTCCCGCTACAGCAGGCCGAGCTGCTGCCAGAGGGTGAACCGGTCCGGGAGGAACCAGGATTCGACGATCCGGCCGCCGTCGTGCCGGTCGATCCGGATCTCGTCGAACGAGATGCTGATGCCGGTGGGTTCGAGGGCGGCGCCGGGCAAGTTCAGCGGGCCGGTATGAGTGCCGCTGCCGTTCCACCGGCTGACCACGCGGTCGCCCTCGCCGAACTGGTCATTCAGGGTTATCCGCAAGTCGGGGAACGCGGTCCGCAGCAGGGCGGCCTGCCGCTTGATCCCGTCGGTGCCCACGGTGGGGGGAACCCCGGGGCCGTGGTTGACGACGTCCGCCGCCAGCAGTTCGTCGGCTGCGTCGTAGTTGCCTTTGCCGAAGATCTCCGTATACAGCAGACGCGACCTTTCCTTGCTGGCCTGCGTTCCGTCCGTCACCGGATTTCTCCTCTCTTCCGAACGTGCTGCCGTGTCGGCGAATCCTGACGTTAGCAGCCACGGGCCACGGCGTTCGCCCGCGATGTAGCCTTGGGGCCGAGCAGGCGTTGACCAGTTACTTACAAGTAGGATGCACATTCATGGAAGCTGGCCGCAGTACCCAGGGGCGCATGGCGGAATTCCTGCGCGACCACCAGGACAAGGTTGTCGGCCGCTGGACTGAGCTGGTCGTGGCCGGCTCGCGCGGCCGGACCTCGACCGAGGAAGTGCGGCATGAGCTCGCCGAGCTCTACGCGATCATCGTGCGGGTCACCGCCGAGGCGGACGATCACGCGGCCGGCGAGCTGCGGGCGTCGCTGGACGAGCTGTCCCGCAATCGGGCCCGGGACGGGTTCACCCCCAGCGAGACGGCGCTCGGGGTGTTCGCGCTCAAGGAAGCCGTCTATGAGCTGGTCGCCGACACGGCGGAGCTGGCGCCGGAATTCCTCTGGTTCTCGCGCCTGCTCGACGACCTCGGCCTGCGCACCTTCGAGGCCTACTCGGCCGCCCGGGAGCAGATCATCGCCGACCAGGCCACCGCGATGCTGGAGCTCTCCACGCCCGTCGTGCGGCTCTGGGACGGCGTCATCGCGGTGCCGCTGGTGGGCACGCTCGATTCGGCGCGCACCCAGCTCGTCATGGAGCGGCTGCTGGAAACGCTGGTGGCGACGGGCGCCGATCACGCCGTGATCGACATCACCGGCGTCCCGACGGTGGACACCGAGGTCGCGCAGCACCTCCTCAAGACGGTGGGCGCGGCCCGGCTGCTCGGGGCGCAGTGCACGATCTCCGGTATCCGCCCGCAGGTCGCGCAGACGATCGTGTCGCTCGGCATCGAGTTCGGCGATATCGCCACCAAGGCGACGCTCGCCGACGCGCTCGCTCTCGCGCTGAAGCAGGCTGGGCTGAAAGTCGTTCCGGCCTTATGGAACAAGTGCCGATCGTCAAGATCGGGCAGACGCTCTTCGTCTCCATCCAGTTCGAGCTGCAGGACGAGAGTGTCCTGCAGCTCCAGGAGGACCTGGCCGACCAGATCGCCGCTACCGGCGCACGCGGCGTGATCATCGACATCACCGCCGTTGAGATCGTCGACTCTTTCATCGGCCGGATGCTGACCATGATCGGGTCGATCTCGCGGCTGTTCGACGCCGAGACCGTCATCGTGGGCATGCGCCCGGCCGTGGCCATCACGCTGACCGAGCTCGGGCTCTCGCTGAACGGGGTCCGCACCGCGCTCAACGCCGAGAAGGGCCTGGAGATCCTGAACGGACGATCCTGATGGATGAGTTCCCGATCCAGTCGGGAGACGACGTGGTCCGGGTCCGTCAGCATGTCCGGATCACGGCGGCCGGGAACGGGCTGTCGCTGGTGGATCAGACCAAGCTGGTGACGGCCGCGAGCGAGCTGGCGCGCAACACCCTGGTGCACGGCGGCGGCGGCGCCGCCCGGGTTGAGGTGGTCAAGTCCCCCGACGGGCGGACCGGCGTCAAACTGCACTTCACCGACTCCGGACCCGGTATCGCCGACCTCGAGCTGGCGCTGCAGGACGGCTGGAGCTCGGGCTCCGGGCTGGGACTCGGGCTGTCCGGTTCCCGGCGGCTCGTGGATGAGTTCGAGCTGAACTCCAAACCAGGAGCCGGGACCACGGTCGTGGTGGTCAAGTGGTCGCGTTGACCGGGCTGCTGATCGCCCAGGCCCCGGGAGACATGCGCTGGCTGCGGGTCGAGGAGCCCAGTGCCGCCGCCGCCTGCCGGGGCGCCGCCCTGGCGCTGGCCAGCCGGCTGGACTTCCCCGCGGCCCGGGCCGACCAGGTGGCGCTGGCCGTCACAGAGGCGGCGTCCAACCTGCACAAGCACGCCAGCCAGGGGGCCATGCTGCTGCGGATCACCCGGGAGGCCGACAAGCCGGGGATCGAGATGGTGACCATCGACGCCGGGCCCGGGGTGCAGGACACCAGTGCGGCGCTGCGGGATGGCCATTCCACCAGCGGGACCTTGGGCATCGGGCTTGGCGCCATCCGGCGGCTGGCCGACTTCTATGACCTGTACTCGGCGCCGGGCCACGGCACGGTGCTGGTCGCCCGGTTCTGGCCCCAGCCCCGCCCGGGCCAGGCTCGCTACGCGGGCCTGGTCCGGCCGATCACCGGTGAAACCGAGTGCGGCGACACCTTCGGGGTGGCCGAGACGGACAGCAGCATCACCGGCGTGCTGTGCGACGGGCTCGGGCATGGCCCGCTGGCCGCGACCGCCGCGATGGAGGCGGTGACGGCGGTTCTCGAGGAGCCGGCCGCCGAGCCGGCCGTGCTGGTCGAACGCGCGCATCGCCGGATGAACCACACCCGCGGCGGAGCCGTCGGCGTGGTGCAGGTGGCCGGCCCGGTCATCCGGTTCGCCGGCCTGGGCAACATCGCGGCCATGACCCTGGCCGACGGCACTCGCAAGGGCATGCTCTCGGTGCCGGGGATTGCCGGTCACCAGGCCCGAACGATCCGGCAGTTCGAGTACGACGCACCGCCCGGCGCGGCGATCATCCTGCACTCCGACGGCATCAGCCACCGCTGGGAACCCAGGCTGCTGCCGGGCCTTAACGCCCGGGACCCGCTGGTCATTGCCGCCGCGCTGCTGGCCAAGGCCGGAACACGCCGTGACGACGCCGGCGTGCTGGTACTGAAGCCATGATGCACGAGCTCGCCCGCCTGCACGTCCGGGACCTGTCCGGGGTCTTCGCGGCGCGCCTGGCTCGGCCGGGAGCTGGCCGCCGGGCTCGGCCTGGACCGCCAGGACCAGGTCCGGGTGGCCACCGCGCTCAGTGAGATCAGCCGCAGCGTGATCACCGGCGGGCACAGCGCGGTCATCGCCTTCGGGGCGGACGAGGATGACCTGGTCCTGACCGTCACGGCCGACGGTCCGCCGCGGGCGGACGGGATCACCGCGGCGGCCCGCCTGATGGACACCATGACCTCCGACGGGCCGGTGGTCCGGATGACGAAACGGCGTCCGCTCAGTGCCCGGCCCGATCTACGTGCCGTCGGCGAGCAGCTGGCGGCCATGCTCCCGGAGTCCACCCTGGACGAACTGCGCCGTAACAACGCCGATCTCATCGCGACGCTTGACGACGTCACCAGCCAGAAGGAGCAGCTCCTGCTGCTCAACGGCGAGCTGCAGGAGACCAACCGCGGGGTGATGGCCCTGTACAGCGAGCTGTCCGACGAGCTGGAGCAGACCAACCGGGGCGTGGTCGCGCTGTACCGGGAGCTGGATGAGAAATCCGAGCAGCTGCGCGCCGCCTCGGAGTCCAAGGACAGGTTCTGGGCCAACGTCAGCCACGAGCTGCGGACCCCGCTGAACTCGATCATCGGGCTGACCCGGCTGCTGGCCGACCCGGCGGGCGGGCTGGACTCCGAGCAGCTCTACCAGGTGGATCTGATCAAGAAGGCCTCCGGCACGTTGCTCACCCTGGTGAATGACCTGCTCGACGTGGCCAAGGCCGAATCGGGGCAGTTCGTCATCGAGCCGGCCGAGGTCCGCCTGCCCGCGCTGCTGGCCACGCTGCGCGGGCTGACCCGGCCCGTGGCCGAGGGCAAGCCGGTCAACGTGGTGGTCAGCGCCGATGGTGCCCCGGCGACGATCCTGACCGACGAGGGGGCGCTGACCGCTATCTTGCGTAATCTGCTCTCCAATGCCGTCAAGTACACCGACGAGGGGGAGGTGCGGCTCACCGTGACGACCGTCCCCGGCCGGGTCCAGATCGAGGTCTGCGATACCGGTACCGGGATCCCCGAAGGCCAGCTCGAGCGGGTATTCGAGGAGTTCTACCAGGTGCCGGGGGCCCGGCGCGGCGGGACCGGCCTCGGGCTGCCGTACGCCCGCCGGCTGGCCGGCCTGCTGGATGGCGAGCTCACCTTGACCAGCGAGGCCGGCCGCGGGACGACCGCGGTGCTCAGCCTGCCGCACGGGATGCCGTCGGTCGGCACGGTCGTGCTGGCCGACGACGACGCGGGCTTCCGCCGGGTGCTCCAGTCCATGCTCAGCGGCATCGCCGGCCGGGTGATCGAGGCGGCGGACGGCGCCCAGGCGCTCGCCGCCGTCGCCGCGGAACGCGTCGACCTGGTGCTCGCCGACCTGGGAATGCCGCACGTCGACGGCCACGCGCTGCTTGACCAGCTGCCGGCCGCTCTGCCCGCGATCGTCATCACCGGCCGTGACGTGCCGGCGCCGCCGCGAGCCGCCGCCTTGTTGCAGAAGGACCGGCTCACCAGGGACCGGCTGGCGTTCGCCATCCGGCGGGTCTTCCCGGTCACCCGATGACCGAGCCCAGCGCCGATCTGCTGCTGGTAGACGACGACGAGGCCAAGCGCTACATCCTGGCCACCTGGCTGCGGCGGGCGGGTCACACCGTGACCGAGGTCGCCACCGGCGAGGAGGCGCTGGCCCACACCGACGGGGCCGAGCTGGTCCTGCTCGACGTGAACCTGCCCGATATGAGCGGCTTCGAGGTCTGCCGCCGGATCAAGGCGGACCCGCGGACGGCCTCGATCCCGGTGATCCAGGTGTCCGCCACCGCCGTTGAGGTCGGCGACCGCGCTCATGGCCTGACCCAGGGGGCCGACGCCTACCTGGCCGAGCCCACCGAGCCCGCGGAACTGCTCGCCACGGTGACGGCCGTGCTGCGCTATTCGCGGGCCCGGCAGCGTGCGGAGCGGACGGCGGCCATGCTGGCCGCGCTGGTCGGCGTGACCCTGCGCATCAACGCCGCCGAGACCTTCGACGGGCTGGCCGCGGCGGCGGCAGCCGGCGCTGCCCGGATCTTCTCCGTGCCCGCCGTGCTGATCCTCCAGATGCCCGACGGCCAGGACCGCAGGATGGCGGCGTCCCCGGGCAGCAGTGAAACGGTTCGCCGCGGCGGCCCGGCCGGTCTCACCGGCCGGATCGCCGACCGCGTGCTCGGCCCCGGCGACGCCAGCGCGGTCGCCGTGTTCAGCCGGGACGACTGGCTCGCCATCGTGCCCGACAGCACCCTGCGGGAGGATGTCAGCGTGGCCGTCGCGCGGACCAAAGTCGGCCGCCCGCCCGCGGCCATCGTGGTCAGCCGAGGGGGCATCTCGGGCGAGGATGACATCCAGGTCCTCCGCCAGCTCGCGCAGTCCGTTGCGCTGGGAGTCGAGGCGCTCCGTTCATCCGCGGAAGAGCACCTGGCCGCCCTGACCCTGCAGCGGAGCTTTCTGCCCACGCGGCTGCCCGTCATACCGGGCGTCCAGATGGCGTTCCGGTACCTGCCCGCGAGCGACCAGGCCGAAGTCGGCGGTGACTTCTACGAGGCCCTGCCCTGGCAGGACGGGGTGCTGGTCGCCATCGGCGACGTGCAGGGGCATTCGCTGCAAGCCGCGACCGTGATGGGGGAGCTGCGCCACGCGCTGCACGCCTTCGCCAGCGAGGGCCACTCACCGGTGGCGATCACCGGCCTGATCAACGAGGTCCTGCGGCGTTACCACCCCGGGATCCTGGCCACCATGTGCCTGGTGCTGCTCGCCCCGGAGACCGGCGAGCTCTCGATCGTGAACTGCGGGCACATGCCGCTGCTGGTCGTGGACGGTAAGGCCGGGGCCTATGTGGGCGAGGGCGGGCTGATGCTCGGCCTGAGCCGCCACGAGCCGCACACCCAGACGGCCTCCCTGCCGGCGGGCGGCACCGCCCTGCTGTTCACCGACGGCCTGGTCGAGGACCGCGAGGTGCTCATCGATGACAACCTGGAGAAGTTGCGCGCCGCCGCGCTGCAGGCCGCTGAGGCCGACGTGGAGGCCTTCGCCAATCAGATAATGGCCCTCTTCGGCTCCCGCGAGGACGACGTCGCGATGATCGTCCTGCGCCGGACCGGCTAGGCCCCCTGGATCGCTTCCGGCACGCTGGCGAATACCGCCACGATGTGATCGGCCCCGGTCAGCTGCAGCACGCGGCGCACCGAGCCGCCCGGTGACACGGCCAGCCGCAGCCCGATGTTCCGCGCGGCCGCCCGCTCATGGGCGGCCATGAGCGCGTGCACGCCCGAGGAGTCGCAGAAGGTCGTCGACGTGAGGTCCACGACCACGGTGCCCACGCCGGGGGACAGGGCCGCGACCAGCTGCTGGTGCACCTCGTCGGAATTGGTGACGTCGATCTCGGCCGGGAGCACCACGACGACCGGCCTGGTCGGCGCCGCCTGATCATTCATGACTGAGCCACTCCCGCTGCCCGCGGACTGTCTGCTCGTGCCAGCTAGCCCGCCCTGTTGGTGCCGGTTACCCGGCTTGCGAACCATGCGATCATACCTGCCCGGCCGAGATGGCGTACCAGAGCGTGGACCGCCAGGCGGCCGGTCAGGAACAGTGGGTTACTGAACATGCACACTGGGTAAGTACTCGGAAGGTGCAAATCTGCACGCCACCTGCACCAGGTGCAGGGGCGCACCTGGGCCGGCTCCGGGGGAGGCCTCATGCGCCTGGTCCGTACCGCGCTCGCGCTCGCGCTGGCGAGCACCGCGCTGGCCTTGGCCGCGCCGTCCGTCGCCTCGGCGGCCAGCCTGCCCACGCCGACCCGCATCGTGCTGTTCACCGGCGGCGGCAACGCCACCCCGGTCGGCCCGGCGGTCCAGCCGGCCGGCCGCTGGACCGTCTCCACCGCGCCCGCGAAGATCACCACCACCAACTACGGCACGCTGGTGGAGAACACCAGCCTGGGGCGCATCGGCGCGTGCACGGCCCGGTGCGGCGAGTGGTGGTTTGACCCCCGGCCCGGTGCGGTGCAGCTGCAGGAGTTCTACTGGGACAAGACGAACGGCACGCACGTGCTGGCCACGGACCTGGTCGTGGCCCTGGCCAACAACAGCGGGTGGGCCTCCCTCGGCGGCGGCACCTACACGCCCCTGTGCCTGGCGTGGGAAGTGACGGCGAGCAACCACACCTATACGCTCTACTACATCAAGCTGAGCCTGCGCACCCACGACTGGTCGGCGATCACCGCAGCCAAGCTGAGCACCTGCTAGGCCGCCGCCGCGCTGAGCCAACCTGTGGCGTGGCCGCCCCTGAGGGTGGCTTTGTCCTGGAACCTTACGGGTGCGCCGCCAGGGACTCGAACCCCGAACCCGCGGATTAAGAGTCCGCTGCTCTGCCAGTTGAGCTAGCGGCGCATTTGGAACGCCTGCGATAGTAGCAGCAATCGGCGGCCCGTGGCCACTCGCCCCGTGTGCCCTCTGCGTCGGCTGGGGGAACGGTGAGACGTTCGGCAGAAAAACATTGGAATAGCCCATATACCGAACGGCCCGTGGTAGCCCTATATTGGACAGCTCATGCCGGCCGTGGTCGCGTGAATCACGGTGTGCGCTGATTCGCACGCGAAGAGTAAACGCAAGCATAATTGATGACATGCGGGGCTACATGCTGGTGACCGAGGGATGACCACTCCTAACGCTGCACAGCAAGCCTCCGGTATGGCCCAGCCAGCGCCCATGGCCGAACCGCCCGCCGCGGCACGGCCCGCCGCGGCGCCGCCGGTGGCGGCCGCCGAGGCCAGGACCGGAAACCGGCTGGCCTGGCTTGATGTGCTGCGTGGCCTGGCGGCGCTGTGCGTGGTCTTCAACCACTTCGGCTATTTCGTGCCGTCACGGCTGAACAACCCCGTCTACCAGTGGATCAACCCCGGCGATTACGGCGTCTTCGTCTTCTTCATCATCAGCGGCTATATCGTGCCCGCGTCGCTGGAGCGCAAGGGCAGTGTGCGGACCTTCTGGGTCAGCCGGATCTTCCGGCTCTACCCGCTGTACCTGCTCGCCGTCGGCTTCGCGCTGGCCCTGTGGGCGGTGCACATCGGCAGCCTGCGTGGCGAGGGCGTGGATCCGGCGACGTCCATCCTGTCCCAGCTGCTGATGATGTCGAACGTGCTGGCCGGGGAGAACCTGCCCAACGTCGTATGGTCGCTGTCCTACGAGATGATCTTCTACCTGCTGCTGACGGCCCTGTTCATCGCCGGCATCCACCGCCGCAGCAGCAGATACGCGCTGGCCCTCGCGGTCGCCGCGGTCGCGTTCGGCGGCCTGCTGCCGCAGGCCTACCTCAACAACACCCTGTGGAGCCCGCGCTTCATCGCGCTGGTCGCCGACCTGGTCTTGCTCACCGGGCTGGCTCTGGCGGTTGCCCTGCGCGGCATGTCTCGCCTGGTCGGGGCGGCCCTGGCCGCGCTGGTCGGCCTGACCCTGCTCGCCTTCAACGGCACCTGGCTGTTCCCCTGGGAGGCGCTGTCGATCCTGGCCCTCATGTTCACCGGGACGATGCTCTACCGGGCTGAGCAGGGCCAGTACCCGTGGCGCAAGGCCATTCCCATCGCGGTGGCCGTACTGGGGATGGCCATCGCGGCCGGCCTGTGGCACCACCACCCCGCGGCGTCCGCGCACGCCAACTTCATCTGGGACCGCTCCTACTTCATGTCGCTGTTCGTGGCCGGCCTGACGTTCGCGGGCGGCATGGCTCTGCGCGGCGTTCCCTGGCCGCGCGCGCTGAGCTGGCTGGGGCTGATCAGCTACTCGGTGTACCTGCTTCACCCGTCGCTGATCGAGGCCTACCGGCACCTGTCGTGGACGTCGCATAATCCGTTCTGGGCGCAGATGGGCGTCGACGCGCTGTTCGTGGCCATCGTGATCGCGGTGTGCTCGGTGACCTACCTGGTGGTTGAACGGCCCATGCAGGAGATCGGCCGCCGGGTGGGGCGCAGGCTCGACGCCCGGTTCGGCCCTGACCGTCTCCCGCCAGTGCGCCCGCCGGAACCTGCCCTGGCCCAGCGCCCCCGCGCGGCGACCGAATAGGCCGCCGCGCTGCGGCATGCTGGTGTCATGGTCCCGCCTGCCCGTCCCGCGTCGTCCCCCTCCGCGCCGTCCCCCTCCGGGCCGCTGCCACCGCCGCGCGAGCCCGGCCGGCCCTACCGGGTGTGCCTGGTCTGTCTGGGTAACATCTGCCGGTCGCCGATGGCCGAGGCCGTCCTTCGAGCCTCGCTAGCCGAGGCGGGGCTGGGCGCCGCGGTCACGGTGGACAGCGCGGGAACCGGCGACTGGCACATCGGCCAGCCCATGAACCCGCAGGCCCGGTCGGCGCTGGGCACCCACGGCTTCGACGGCTCCGCGCACCGGGCCAGGCAGATCCGGGGCGCCTGGCTGGCGGATCGCGATCTGGTCCTGGCCATGGACGCGGCCAATCTCGCGGCGCTGCAGCAACTGGCCGGGCCGGCCGACCGCGACCGGATCCGGCTGTTCGGCGACGTGGGCGGCCTGAGCGGCCTGAGCGGCCTCGGCGGCGCCGAGGTCCCCGATCCCTACGGCGGGAAGGACGCTGACTTCGATCATGTGCTGGATCTGCTCGGCGCGGCCGCGCCGGTAATCGCCGCCCGGCTGGCCCAGCTCCTCGGCCGCCCGGCCGCGCCCGCATGCCGCCGCGCCCCGTGAGCCGACGGCCCGTGAGCCGGCGGCCCGCGTGAGCCGGTCGGCCGCGGCGGCTGGATCGGCCAGCTGACCGGCCTGGCCGTGCGTGACGCGCGGGTGGCCGGCGCGCAGCACGGTTACCAGCACCTCATGATCACGCTGGCCGACGGGCGCCGAGCATTCGCCAAGGCGGTCGCGCCCAGCGCTGTGGATGACCTGACCGCCGCGGATCGGGCCGAAGCCGCCGACCGAGATGAGGCCCCGGGCACAAGCGTCCGTTCCGATGCGGTCGCGGCCGCCTTCGCGGCCGAAGCGAACGGCTTGCGCTGGCTGGCCGAAGCCGCGGCCGTGGCCGTGCCCGAAGTGCTGGCCGTCGGCCCGCAGGCGCTCGTCGTCTCGATGATCCCGCCCGGCCGGCCGACGCCCGAGGCGCCCTTCGGGTTCGGCGCCGACCTGGCCCAGTTGCACGCGGCTGGCGCGGCCGGCTTCGGCGCACCGTGGCCGGGCTTCATCGCCAGCCTGCCGCTGGACAACACGCCGCTGCCGGATGCCGCGGGGGACTGGCCGCAGTGGTACGCACAACGCAGGCTAATGCCGTTCCTGCGCCGGGCCGTGGCCGCCGGTGCGCTGGGGCCCGATGACGCGCGGCTGGTGGAAGCGGTCATCGACCGGATCGGCTCGGTGGCCGGGCCAGCCGAGCCGCCGAGCCGCATCCACGGCGATTGCTGGGCGGGGAACGTGCTGTGGTCCGGCGGGCGGGGCTGGCTCATCGACCCGGCCGCCCATGGCGGGCACCGTGAGACCGACCTGGCCATGCTCGCCTTGTTCGGCGCGCCCGGGCTTGACCGGATCCTGGCGGGCTACCACGAGGCGGTCCCGCTGGCGGCCGGCTGGCGATCCAGGATCCCGCTGCACCAGCTGCATCCCCTGCTGGTGCACGCGTGCCTGTTCGGCGCCTCCTACCGGGACGAGGTCCGGTCCGCGGCACGCGCCGTCCTGGCCCTGTAGCCCGCAGCTGACCGCCGGGAACTTCCCTTGGCCGTTACCGGCCTGCGCCGTGCGACCGCTCCTCAGCCACGACCCCGGAACCGGCCGTCTCCTCGGCCCGGGACCCGGCGGTTTCGTCGGCCCGGGGCCCAGCGGTGTCCTCGGCCCGGGGCCCTCGGCCCGGGGCCCAGCCGTCTCGTCCGTCATCTCGTGATCGCCGGGCGGGTCATCGGAGTCGAAATCGTCATCCGGGTCCAGGCTGCCCATCGCCTCGGGTGCCAGCGGCAGGGTGATCCGGAATGTCGCGCCCTGGCCCTCGGCTGTCCGGACCGAGGCCACGCCGCCGTGGGCGGCCACCAGCGAGGCCACGATGGCCAGGCCCAGCCCGCTGCCGCCGGTGTGCCGGGCCCGTGCCTGGTCCGCACGGTAGAACCGCTCGAACACCCGGCGGGCCTGCTCTTGCGTCATGCCCGGGCCCTGGTCGGTCACGTCCAGGACCACGGCTGGTGTCTGCTTCCCGTCCTTCCCCTCAAGCGTTCCCGTGCCGACGGAGACCTCGATCGGAACCCCGTCCGGCGTATGGTTGAGCGCGTTGCTCGTCAGGTTCCCGATGACCTGCCGCAGGCGCGGCTCGTCGCCGATGACCAGGAACGCGGCCCCAGACTGAACCGACAGGTCGATAGCCCTATCCGGGGCCAGCAGCCGCGCGTCGTGCACCGCGTCGGCGGCCAGCGACAGGATGTCGACCGGCTTCCGGGCCATCGGCCGCTGCTGGTCGAGCCGGGCCAGCAGCAGCAGGTCCTCAACCAGCAGGCCCATCCGGGCGGCTTCCTTCTCCACCCGCATCATGATCCGGTCCACGTCTTCGGGCGTAAGCCCGGCTTGCGACGCGGCGGTGTCATCGGGCGTAAGCCCGGCCCGCGACGCGGCGGTGCCGGCCGCTCCGGCCGGTCTCGGAACCGGGTCAGGCCACCGCGCTGACGGAAGTACTCGGCGAAGCCCCGGATCGCGGTCACCGGCGTCCGCAGCTCGTGGCTGGCGTCGGCCACGAAGCGCCGCATCCGTTCCTCGCTCTGGTGTGCCGCCGCCTCCGACTCCTCCTGGGCGTGGAATGCGGTCTCGATCTGGCTCAGCATCGTGTTCAGCGACCGGCCGAGGCTGCCGATCTCGGTCCGCGGGTCCCGTTCCGGTACCCGCCGGTTCAGGTGCCCGGCCGCGATTTCCCCCGCGGTCGCCTCGATGTCCACCAGCGGCCGCAGGCTGGCCCGCACCACCATCACGATGGCCAGGGCCAGGATGCACACCACGATGAGGCCGATGATCAGCACCGTCGCGGCCAGGCCGCCGATCGTCGCGTTGATGTTGCCCAGGTCGGCGCCGACGATCAGGTTGCCCGTGACCTGCTGCCCGGTCTGCAGCTGGTAGGAGACGGGCGCGGTGATGACCCGCCACGTGTCCGAGCCGGACTGGGCCGGAACCGTCGTGAGCTTGCCGTTGTTCGTGATCGCCCAGAGCTGGCTGGTGGGCACCGCCGGGACCGACTGCACCTGAGGAGAGCCGAAGGCCGCGCTGCCCTGCCCGCTGGGCCCGCTGATGGGAGTTCCCGGCTCCTGGACCCCGAACCAGATATTGCTGGTGTGCGGGAAGAACACAGTTTGTCCGGGACTCAGGTCGACGGCTTGGCCGTTGCTGTTGGCGCCGTTGATGGTGGTGACGATGCTGTTGTAAGCATTGCGCAGCTGGTTGTCGTCCTGCGAAGTCAGGTAGGACCGGAGTACCCAGACGCTGCTGATGCTGATGGCCGCGACCGCCGCGATGACCAGCGCGAGCAGCCCGGTGATCAGCTTGGTCCGCAGCGACGTGCGGTTGGGCCAGTCCCGCAGCGACTGCCATCGCGGCGCGGTTGCCGAGCCTGCACCCCGTGCTGTCATACCGCACGCGCCCTAGGAGGAGGGGAGCCGCAGCACGTATCCCACACCGCGCAGGGTGTGGATCAGCCTGGGTTCCCTGGTGTCCACTTTGCGGCGCAGCACCGACACGTAGGACTCGACGATGCCGGTGTCGCCGCGGAAGTCGTAGTCCCACACGTGGTCGAGAATCTGCATCTTGGACAGCACCCGGTTCGCGTTGCTCATGAAGTACCGCAGCAGCTTGAACTCGGTGGGGGAGAGCTGGATCTGTTCCCCGCCCCGCCACACCTCGTGGCTCTCCTCGTCCAGCTCCAGGTCGGCGAATGTGAGCCGGGGGGTCGGCTCCACCCCGTCGCCCCGGGTGCGGCGCAGGACCGCCTTGATCCGCGCGATGACCTCCTCGAGGCTGAACGGCTTGGTGACGTAGTCGTCGCCGCCCAGCGTGAGGCCGCGGATCTTGTCTTCGGTGGCGTCACGGGCGGTCAGGAACACGACCGGGATCCGCGCCCCGCCGCCCCTCAGGCGCCTGATGACGTCGAACCCGTCCATGTCCGGCAGCATCACGTCCAGCACGATGAGGTCAGGGCGATGGCGCTGAGCGGCCTGTACCGCCTCGGTTCCGGCGGCTGCCGTGACGACGTCGAAGCCCGCGTAGCGCAGGCTAGCCGACAGCAACTCAAGGATGTTCGGCTCATCTTCGACGACGAGCAGCCGGGCATCCGGTCGCTGCTGCCCATCAGTCAGCGTGTCCATGCTCTGTATTCTCGCCCGCCACGCTGAGAATAACCTGAATGCCTGCTGGAGATGATCTCCAGCCTGACAGCGTGTTAGTGTGCGGCACGCCAGTAGGCGATGGCAGCCGGGCGCGAACCGACGCCGAGCTTGGAGTAGATCCTCCTGACGTGGTTCTTTACCGTTTTTTCGGCCAGGAACAGCTGAGCGGCGATCTCGCCGTTGGTCTGCCCGTCGGCGATGAGCGACATGACCTCTGCCTCTCGCGCGGACAAGCGGTGGGACGTGCCAGTGCCGCCCGCGCCGGAATTCTCACCTGGTGACTCTGCCTGGACGCGTGCCCTTGCCCCGTTCAGTGCGACGCCCTCACCCCCGACCGGTCCAGGATCCTCACGAACGTCCATGCGACCTCCGGCTGCCAGCGGTTCAGTCCTACCGCCGCGAACACGGTTGGTAGTGCGCCATATCGTGAAGGCTAATATAAATGCCCACATACCCGACATGGGTTGCCTTGGACTTGATGTCATACCCCAGCCGGCCGGGCCGCATGCCCGGCGGCTCGGGTCGGCCGCCTGGACCCGCCCGGCACGGCCTGCGTAGGCTCGCCGGGAAAGCCTTCACCGCCCGGGCGCGGTGTCACCCGTGCGGCCAGCCTTGCTCACCGCCACTCAGGACGGAAATCACCGTGTTCCTCGCCCGCCACGACGTCACGGCCGAAAGCAGATCCCAGCCGCTCGGCCAGGATCGGGTGGCGGCTGCAGTGCTCCTCCCGGCCGGCCGGCGATGATCCCGGACGATCCCAGCCCGGAAGAGCTGCGGCGAGACCCGCTCCCCCTGCGCGGGCGGGCCGCCGTGGTCACGGGAGTCAGCCGCCGGGCGGGCATCGGATACGCGGTCGCCCGCAGGCTGGCCGCGCTGGGCGCCAGCCTGTTCGTGCACCATTACGCTCCGCATGACCGGGGCCAGCCCTGGGGCGAGGACCCCGGTGGAACCGGGGCCGTGCTCGCCGGGGTGCGGGCCGCCCTGGTCGGCGCCGGAGCCGGAGCCGGGGTTCACGACATCCAGCTCGACCTGGCGTCCGGTGATGCTCCCGACCAGCTCATCCGGGCGGCTGCCGAGGCCTGCGGCCACCTGGACATCCTGGTCTGCAACCACGCTCGCAGCGGCGGCGACGGGCCGCTCGGCACGCTGGACGCCAGCCTGCTCGACGCGCACTGGGCCGTCAACGCCCGCTCGGCGATCCTGCTGGCCCAGGCGTTCGCCGTCCGGCACGACGGCCGGCCCGGCGGCCGGGTGATCTTCATGACGTCGGGGCAGGACCTCGGCCCGATGCCCGGCGAAGTCGCTTACGCCGCGAGCAAGGGCGCGCTCGCCTCCGTCACCAAGACCCTGGCTGACCAGCTGGCTGACCAGCAGATCACCGTCAATGCGGTCAATCCCGGCCCGGTCGACACCGGGTACGCGACGCCTGAGGCATATGAGGCCGTCCGGCGTCGATTCCCGCGGCAGCGATGGGCCGCTCCCGACGATCCGGCCCGCCTGGTCGCCTGGCTGGTTACCGACGAAGCGGCCTGGATCACCGGCCAGGTCATCAACACCGAAGGCGGCTTCCGCCGCTGAGTGATGGGAGTGGTCATGGACGACACATTTGCTCCGGAGCTGCTGATCGAGGGGTCCGGCGCGGTCCGCGTCGTCACTCTCAACCGGCCGGAGACGCTGAATGCCGTATCGGCGGGCATGCACCATGCGCTGGAACATGTCTGGCGGCATATCGCCTCGGACCGGGAGGCACGCGCCGTGGTCATCACCGGCGCCGGCCGCGCGTTCAGCGCGGGCGGCGACCTGGACCACATCGTCGCGATGCAGCGCGATCCGGCCATGCGCGCGGAAGGGCTGGATCAAGCCCGGCGCATCGTGGTCCAGCTGATGGATTTCCCGCTGCCGGTGATCGCGGCCGTCAACGGTCCCGCGGTGGGGCTCGGCTGCACCATAGCGGCCTGCACGGACGTGGTCCTGATCGCCGACACGGCGTTCATGGCCGACCCGCATGTCTCGGTCGGGCTCACCGCCGGCGACGGCGGTACGGCGGTATGGCCGCTCCTCATGGGGATGCTGCGGGCGAAGGAGTACCTGCTCACCGGCGACCGGATCAGCGCTGAGCAGGCGGTGGCGTGCGGGCTGGCCAACCGGGTCGTCCCGGCCGGCTCCCTGATGGCGCAGGCCATGGCGCTGGCCGCCCGGCTCGCCGCGCAGCCGCCGCAGGCGGTCCAGAGCACCAAGCGCGCCCTGAACCTTCATCTCAAGCGGGCCATGAGCGGAGTGCTGGAGTACGCGCTGGCCGAGGAGTCCGCCTCCTTCGACACCCCGGAGCACCGCGCCGTGGTGACCCGGATGCTCGAGCGCTCCGCGGAGAGCTCGAAGCCGTCCTGACCGCGGTGTCGGCCCCCCGGAGCTGCAGTAATTCGCCTGGCGGCCACGGCGGCCACAGGCACGGTTACGGTCAGAGCGGAGCCGGCTGAAATCTCACCTTGGGACAGAACGGGCACCAGCATGATCATGGCCAGTTTTGGACCGCAGTCGGCCATTTCTGGCCATGATCAGATCATGGAATAGCCCGAGCCCGCTGGTGCAGTGCTCATCGAGCTGCCTGGTGCGGCGGCGCCGGACGTGGCTGGGCTTGGCGCACGCTACGTGCCATCAGATCAGGTCAAGCTGGCGGGCTCGGCGGACCGCCTCGCCGCGGCGATTGGTCGCTAGCTTGCGGTAGATGTGATCGAGGTGCGTCTTGACCGTGTTGACCGAGATGTGCATCTTGCTGGCCACCTCAGCGGTGGTGAGCAGGCCTGACACGTGCCGCAGTACCTCCCGCTCGCGTTCGCTGAGCGGCTCGACCGCGAGAAGGGAGCCTTGATCCGGGGCGCCTTGCGGAGCGGGGAGCTGATCGTGGCACAGGGTCGGGCCGAGCAGGTACCGGTGGGCGCGGGCTAGTTCAGGGTCTCGCCGCAGCACCGGCTCGATCCAGCTGCGTTCGATGACGAACGGCAACCTGAGCTGCTCACGTTCGGCCAGCCGCAGCGCGGAGGCCAGAGACGTGCGGCCTCGCCCGCGGTCACCGCGATCGTAGTTGAGCTGTGCGTCAACCAGATGCGCTCGCAGGCGCACCCGTTCGGGCACTCCGCTGCGGCCGGCGGCCAGCACCGGTGCGAGCGCTCGCGTCGCGTTCTCGGTGTCTTTGGCCGCCACCCACGCGTGCGCGAGCGTCACCGCTGCCTCCGGCGAGCCTTCGTGGCCGGAACGCCGGGCGGCCGCCAACGCGGCCTGGATGTCACCCGCGGTGGCGTACGCCCACGACTCGACCAGGCTCAGCCTTTGGTCGAGCCAGGCCGGAACCGACCACCCGGATCGTGCTCTGGCTGCGGACTCCGCGGTCACGGCGGCGCGTGCCCGGGCCAGGCCGCCGTACGCCGCGGCCAGCCAGGCCACCGCCTCGATCAGCTTGTCCGGGGTTACGGCGAGGGCGGCATCCGCGTGCTTGAGCCAGCTGTGCGCCTCGCGCAGCTCGCCCAGTTCCAGGTGCACGAAGGCGAGCGCGACCAGGGCCGCGGGGCTGGGGTGCGGGACCGGCGGCGGCGGCTCGCCGGCCGTGCGGGCCGCGGCCGCCGAGCCGGCCAATGTTGCCGCGCGGCCTGGTCGGCCGCGCAGAACCTCTACCAGTGCGAGGTGCCCGAGGCAGTCGTCTGGTTCACTTTCCCGGCCGGGAGCGGCTGCGGCGTCCATCCCTGACTCCAGGGTGCGGGCCGCCTGGTCGAGCCGGCCTGACCATAGCTCTACCGCTCCGCGACCAGACAGCAGACGGGCCCGGATTTTCCGATGACGGGCGAGCGTGGCGGCCGGGATCCTGTTGAGCAGTACCTCGGCGCGGGCCGCGGCCGCCGCCGCTGCAGCCAGGTCTCCGGTGCGGCGGGAAGCGGTGAGGCGGATCAGCGCGGCAGCCAGCCGGCTCTCGGCTTCTTGATCGGCGGGAAGACGCTCCAGGAGGCCATCGGCAGCATCCAGCGCGGCGATGCTGAATTCAGCCCGGCCGTCGGACAGCGCGATCGCGGCCGACAGCAGGTGCGGCTGCGGTTCGGTCCAGGCTTGGCCGTGCGGCATCTCCGTGAACTCACCGGCCAGGGGAGGGCTGCCCCGCGGCTCGATGATCTCGGTGATCGCCAGCCCGTCGATGACGATACGGGCCGCGAGCGGCCAGTCGCCGGTCTGGGTGGCGTGCCGTACCGCGTCGGTGAGCTGCCCGTTGCGCTCATGCCACCGGGCCGCTCGCCGATGCAGCGGGGCCAGCCGGTCCGGGTGCTCGCGCGTGAGCTTCAGTCGCAGCACCTCGGCGAACAACGGGTGATAGCGGTAGCACCCGGATCCGGCCGGCTGGACAAACGCGTTCGCGCGCGCCAGGGCCGGCAGGATCCTCCCGGCCTGCTCGTTGCCGGTCAGCTCGCTGGCGGCCTCGGCGCTGACGTGCTCCAGGATGCTCGTGCTGAGCAGGAGCTCCCGGACCTCAGGGGGCTGGGGGTTGAGGACCTCCGCCACCAGGTAGCCGGTCACGGCGCTGTCGTCGGTGATCAGCTCCGCGGCGAACTGGTCAGGGTCTGGCTGGGTTCCCATGGAGATCGCGGCCAGGCGCAGGCCGGCGGCCCAGCCCTCGGTACGACGGGTCAGGCGCTGCAGCGAGTCCGCCGTCAACGTGATGCCGTGCCGGGCCATGAGCTCCCCGGCTTCGGGAACGGTGAACGCCAGGTCGCCGGCCCGGATCTCGGCCAGCTCGCCGGCCAGCCGGTAGCGGTGCAGTGGCAGCGGATCCATCCGCGCGGACACCACCAGGCGCAGGCCGGCCCCCACGTTCCTCCGTAGGTAGTCGAGCCCGCCCAGGACCTGGCGGTCGGCCAGCAGATGCAGGTCATCCAGGACCAGGGTCACCGGCGGGTCCTGGGCCGCCAGCGCCGCCGCAAGCCCGGCCAGGAACACGCGGTCCCCCGCCGCGGGCGGCACCGCCGGCCCGGCCACGCCGGACCGGCGCAGCGCCGCGACGACATAGGACCAGAAGGCTTCCGGCCGGTTGTCGTAGCCATCCAGGCTGACCCAGGCCACCATGCCGGGCTGCGTCGCCGCCCACGACGCCAGCGCCGTCGTCTTGCCCGCGCCCGCCGGTGCGGTGATAACCGTCAGCGGGCACCACCGCGTACCCTGGGCGATCAGCTTGGTGATCCGCGGCCGCGTCAGCGCCCAGTCCGGCACCCCCGGCACGGTGACCTTGGCCGCCAGGATCGGAACACCAGCGGAAACCGCCACCGGCCGGACGCGGGCCGCCTGGCTGGCCACTTGGGTCGTCATCGGACCTCCCGGCCGGCGTCAGGCCGCCAGGTCCAGGTGGGCGCGACTGCCGTAGGCGCACAGCCCGTACAGCGCGACCACGTCCACGGCGATGATCATCAGCGCCCAGAACGGGTAGGCCGGGACGAAGAACATCATGTCGATGGCGTTGAGCGCGAGCACGGCCACCGCGAACCAGCGGGCCAGCTGGTTGCCCGCCAGGATCCCGGCCGCGGCGGCTAGCTGCAGGACAGAGATGATGAGCGTGATCCAGCCCCAGGCCCGCAGGTTGCCGATCACGTAGTGGGCGTTCGCGACGAAGACGTGGGAGTTGGCGATCGCGGCGATGCCGTAGATCATGTTGAAGAAGCCGACCATGAGCAGCAGGATGGCGGCGAAGATGACCATCCTGTAGCCGCGGCCTTCCCCGCGGTGCCCGCCCGTCCTGGTGGCTCCGGTTGTCGTTGCCGATGTCATGGTGGCCTCCCGTGCCAGAATCGGTCTGGGCCAGGATCGCCGGCGCCTTTCGCCGGGACTGCCTGGCGGCTTAGACCAGATCCTGTTGGAGCCGTCCGGGTGAGTCATACCTTTCTGGGGGTGATTCCCGCCCGCTCCCGGACTTTTCGACCGAACGGTCTCGGCGCGGGGCAGGCGCAGGCCGGTCGGCACGGGGCAGGCGCAGGCGCTGGCCAGGCTGGCCGGACGGGCTGTCAGGCCAGCCGGATCACGCCGCTGACGGCCAGGTAGGCGCCCAGGAGCAGGGCCATGGTCGCCATGAGCTGCAAGGCGTGGCTCAGCAGCCAGTCCTGGCTGTGCTTGAGCAGCGCCTTGGTGGACTCGGGTCTGAGCTCCAGGAACGCGAACGGGATGATGATCAGCAGGAAGTCGATGATGACGAAGACGACGACGGCGACGACCTGGGTCGCGGTGGAGTATGTCCCGGTGACCAGGTGGTGCAGCGCGGTGAGATAGGTGGCGCCGGGGATGCCGACCAGCGCGCCGACGAGCATGGCGAGCCCCGGCCGCGGCTCACTGAGCGCCCGCTGGGCCCAGCCGTCCTTCTTCGCCGGCTGCTCTGGTGGCCCGTCCCCGGCCAGGACTGGTGTCTTGCGGCGGCCGTGCAGGCGGCCCGTGGCCAGCAGCGCGCCGGCGATGAGCAGGAGCAGGCCGATGGCCAGGTCGACGCCCGCGCTCACCGTGCCCTGGGCTTTGATGGCATCGGCGTGGAAGGCCAGCACGTCCAGCAGGCCGATCGTCGTGCCCACGGTCAGGCCGCCGAGCAGCAGGCACAAGAACATCGTCCGCGGCCGCCGGTTCTCGATCAGCAGCAGATCGATGGCCAGCAGTTTCGGGTTCAGCGCCGAGAGGAACGCCAGGGCGAAGAACTCGGCGTTCATCTCCGGTCAGCTAGCAGCTGGCGGCGCAGAACCACCGTCCAGTCGTTTCCGGGCTGATCGCGGGTCGCCATGCCTGCCCCCTTCAGCGGCGGCTTCCTGGACACTTCGTGAGGCTGCGTCACGCGGGCCTGCCGCCGGGGCCGTTCGTCCTCAGCTCACGCGCATCCGTGATCAAGCCAAACACCAGCCACCGCCGCGTCGCATCACCTTGTCCGGATGAGGTTCCGGTCCCTTCGCTGGCCCGTCGGCCAGCTGGCGCCGGGCCTGATGGGCTTGTCAGTCTCCTACGGTTGCGGTGGCCTGGTCGGCTTCGATCGAGGCGAGGATGGCCTGGATGGGTATCCGGCCGTCGGCGATCAGCTGGCCGCCCGAATGCCGCACCGCTGAGGCGAAGGGCGCGGCCCACTGGTTCTCCCAGATGAGCACCCCGGCCGTGCTTCCCGGTTCCATCGCCGCCGCGAGGTGCTCGACATCCTCAGCGGCCAGCAGTTCCCCGAGCTCGGCCTCGAGCACCTGCAGTTCCCCGAGGTCGGCGACATCGGCGAGCTCTGTCGCCTCGACGGTGCCTTCGGCGTCCTTGGTGAGGATCAGCACGTCGATCACGCGGATGGTGCCGGCCTCGACCAGCGCCCGCAGCTCCGACGCCATCTCACCGGTGAAACTGCTCGCTCCCGCCGGGAACTCCACGACCACGTAGTCGACAGGACCCAGCTCATCGGGGGATACCTCGGCCGTCATTCTGTTCGCGGGCGTGAATTGAGCCGCTCGGCACTCGGACGTCTCCCGGCGGATGTCAGCCGGCGGCGCACGACGCTGACGTCGATGAGCTCGAGGCCGAAGCTGGCGATCCGCTGCAATAGTCCGTGCAGGGCCCCCTGATCGGCGAGCGCGAGACGAAGCGTGGTCGTGCCGGGGCCCACGGTGACCTCACAGTCGTCGAATTCTGCCCGCAGGACCGTTCCCGCCTGACCGGCGAAGGTGATCTCGTATGTTCGTGGTGGCATCGCTTGCGCCTCGCAGCCTGCTCTAGTCACGCGTCGTCCGAGTATGCCTGGCGGGCGCGGCCGCGTCGTAATCTTTCGAGGGTGATTCGCGGTCTGTGGCCACCGGAGTGCCGTCGACGGGTTACCGCTCGAACGGCTGGAGGAAGGAGCCAGCAAGCGGCTCACGGTGGTGGGATCGGGGACCGGACCCGGCGCGACTACGGGCAGGTACGCCTAACGCTCGACGCCCGGCTGCTGGCGCAGCCACCCAAGATAGGACCTGGATTCAACCGGGCCGGGTGCCACGCCGCCGGGCAGGGCCTGAGCGAACACGATCGCCGCGGTAGCCTGCAGCGCCCCGCGGAGCAGGTCGTCCGGGCCGGTCGCCTCGAACCCCAGGGTCCACCAGTCCTGGCCCGAGGTGCGGACCTCGGTGAGTTCCACTGCGCACCATGGTTCCCGGCCCAGTGCCGGAGCCTGGGTCGCGACCGGGCTGGCCGGTGAGAACCGGCTGATTCGCCGTCTCTTGCGTACCGGTCTCCAGCCGGGCCGCTCACCATTGTCCGGGCGGAGCGGGGCAATGGGAAAGGACCACTTCTGCCATGACTCCATTCGCCCGCGGGCGCGTCCCGGCAGGTCGAGAATTCCCGGGCTGCCGCGGTAGGCCTTCACCTCCAGGGCCAAGCCCCCGCGGACCTTTACCGACAGCCCGCGCAACTGCGGATCCAGGAGGTAGGTGTCCTCGCGTGACTGAGTCTCGGCCGGGAAACGCCCGAACCATCCGGCTACCGCAGTGTCCAACTGGCCCGGGAAGAACCAGCGGACCTCGAGGCTGTGGCCTCCTTGCGTGACTGACCCGCGCTCAGCAGCGGGTGGCAGTGGCCTGAAAAGTGAGCCAAGCGGCAGCTTTTCTTCCGTACCTGCCTGTCTGTCGGCGGGCTTTTCGTCACGCTCCATGCCGGTGGCCAGCATGTCCCGATCCTCAGGATTTGCCGGATTCGTAACCCTCGGTGAACAGGTCGCCCTGGGCGGCCCCTAGGGCGGCTTTGTCGCCGCCGCGGCCGCGCAGGACGAAGGCGATGGCGACGGCGATGACGGCGCCGGCGATGGGCCCGGCGATGTAGACCCAGTAGCTGGTGAAGGTGGTGGAGGCCAGGTCGGGCCCGAAGGTGCGGGCCGGGTTCATCGAGGCGCCGGAGATGGGGCTGCCCCACAGGCCGGCCAGGGCGATGTAGCCGCCGACCCCGAACGCGCCGATGACGCCGACGTTCTGGGCGCCGGAGGCGGTGCCCAGGATCACGCTGACCAGTCCGGTGGTCAAGAGGAGCTCCATCCAGAACGCGGCCCCGGCGGAGTAGCCCTTGGCCGGGTAGTTGGACCCGTAGCTGGCCGAGACGTTGATGATGGCGTGCAGGACCAGGGCGGCGAGGAAAGCGCCGATCAGCTGGACCACGATGTAGCCGGGGACCCGGTTCCAGGGGAAGTCGCGGCGCAGGGCGAAGGCGATGCTGACGGCCGGGTTCAGGTGCGCGCCGGAGATCTTGCCCATGTACAAGATGATTCCCATGACCGTCAGCGCGGGGGCCGTGACGGCGGCGGTGTGGCTGATCACGCCGGGGAAGGCCTGGCTCATCATGCCTCCACCGGCGGCCGCCAGCACCAGGAAGAAGGTGCCGAGCAGTTCGGAGAACAGCCGCCGCCACTCCTGCCGCGGGTTGTTGAAGTCGGTGATGCGGTCGATGACGTTCTGCTCGTAGCGGGCCAGCGGGCCCAGCGGGCCCGGCGCCGGTACTTGCTGTTCCGCGGTCATAACTGCCTCACCTCGGGGTCAGGTTGGAAACGGGCCTGGACCGCCCGCTCGCCAGCGGCGGCGGGGCCAGGGTCTTACGTTCGGATTCGGTGGTGATCGTGGCGAGTCGAACACCGCGTGGCTGTCCAGCGGCACCACGGCCCGCGCCGCCTTACCTTCGCGGTCGGCATCACGGCCCGCGCCGCCTTACCCTCGCGGTCGGCATCACGGCCCGCGCCGCCTTACCCTCGCGGTCGGCGCCACGGGTCGTGAGCCTGGCCTGTCAGGTGGTCAGGCCGAGGTTGCTGAGACCTTAGATTTCGGTGGTGGCTTGGGCTCTGCCGTCTTTGACGGCGGCCTGGAGTGCGGCGTAGTCGCGCTCGTTCTGGTCGGCGTAGGTTTCGGCGAAGTCGGCGATGGCCTGGTCGAACTTGTCCGAGCCGCCGAGGTAGGCGGCCAGCGCGATGCGGTCCCCGGAGCGGGCGTGGGCCCGGGCCAGGGTCCACCCGCACAGCCGGGCGTACATCGCCATGCCCTGGGGGCGCAAGAGCTCGATCGGCACGGAGAATTTCCAGTCCTTCAGCTGCCGGACGTAGAAGTCGCGTTCCACTCCGTCCAGGGGGTTGGGGACCCGGGTCCAGCCCAGGAAGATGTCACTCTGGGCCTGCTGCAGGTGCTGCCCGGCCACGACCCGCTCGCCCTGGTTGGCGTACTGGCTGCGCCCGGCGTAATCGGCCAGGACCGACGGCTGGGCCTCCTTGGCCTGCAGGAACAGCGGCTCGACCCCGTCGGCGGCGTCCAGCAGCAGGATCCAGGCGCGGGTGCCGACGCTGCCGACCCCGACGACCTTGCGGGCCACCTGCACCAAGGTGAACTGCTCGAGCAGGTGCCGCCGGTCGGACTGCAGGGTACGCCGGTACTTGCCCAGCACGGTACGCAGCAGCGTGTAGATCGCGTCGGCCTGCACGCCGGCGAAGACCTCCTCGACCGGGACGATCATCGGGGGGTCGCTGATGATCCGCCGCCGCCCGTCGACCACGGTGGTCAGCTTGCCCAGCGCCTTCGTGCTGTCGGCGGTGTGGGCCTTGGCCAGCATCTTCTCGGCTTCCTTGAACCTTTTCGCGTTGACCTGGGACCTGAATTCGGCGATGGCCGGCTCGATGTCCAGGTGCGCGTACCAGACGTCCAGGAAGGTCTGCGCCGCGAACTCGCGCATCGCGGTACGGTACCGCTCGGCCGCCGCCAGCGCGATCTTGCGCCCGTCCTTATCGGGATAGCCGTTGTCCCGCGCGGCCACGGCCAGGCTCGCGGCCAGCCGCTTGACATCCCACTCGAACGGCCCCGGCAGGGTCTCATCGAAATCGTTGACGTCGAAGACCAGCCGCCGCTCCGGCGACGCGAACGCCCCGAAATTCGACAGGTGCGCGTCCCCGCACAGCTGCACCCGCAGCCCCGACGCCGGCGTGCCCGCCAGGTCCGCCGCCATCGGCAGCGCCGCCCCCCGGTAGAACGTGAACGGGGACACCAGCATCCGCCCGTGCCGCACCGGCACCAGCTCCGGCACCCGCGACGCCGCCTGGCCCAGCAGCAGCCCGATCGGGTCCCGCCCCCGATCCGGCGAGAACTCTCCATGCGACTCCAGCGGAGCCACCACCCGGGCGTCCTTGCCCCGAGCCATCCGGTCCGCCCGGCTCAGAGGCTCCGCCGTCCCCGCCCGCGCCGGGCCGCGGCCAGCAGCCTGCGTGCTTGATGAACGTGATTTCCTGGCCGCTACACGATCAGCCGACACAGTCATGGCAACTCCCTCCGGGCCGCAGTAGCGTGGCACTGCTATCCAGTGCCCGTTGCGGGTAGCTCCGCCTGTGTCCTCATGCCAGGCAGGTCGTCAACCCGCATTCGCGTGGACGGTTCCCCGACCGCGGCTGCGTTATCCCTACGACCGAATCTGCGCCCGGCAGAGGCTGCCCGCACCACCCTTTAAGGGTGATCCCGAAGACTGGGTTCGCCCTTAAAGGGCCGGCCGCCCTCGGAAAGGCCCGCGGAACGATAGGCCGGCGCCTTCTCGGCTGCCGCGGTGCCAACGGGCATCCTGCCCATCCGGGGATGGTCTCAGAGCAGGCGCAGTTCCACCGCTCGCTCGATCGCTTCTGAGCGCGACGACCCTCCCAGCTTCTGGTAGATCGACCGCAGGTGGGTCTTCACCGTGTTGTGGGAGATAAAAAGAGTGGCGGCTATCTGCGCGTAGCCGGTCGTCGGCAGCAGTTTCAGGACCCGCAGCTCCGCGTCGGACAGCGGCGCGGTGACGAGGCGACCGGATCGTTCGGGCTGCATAGCGCGGACCTCCAGGGCCGCGCCGATGATCCGCCCCAGGAACGGGTCGGGCATCGCATCGGTCGAATGCTCTACCAGGTAGCGCGTCACCTGGGGCGCGGTCGTCACGACCGTATTGAGGAAGCCGTCGCGACGTGCGGTATGGAGCACAACGCCCACGATGCCAGCCGCTTTCGGGTCGCCGCGCTCGATCGCGGCTGCGGCCAGGAGGACCTGGCGTACCAGTGCTGCTCGCGGCGTCAAATCGCCGGGCGTCGGCGCGTCCAGGAGGTCCACGGCGGCGCGGTGATCGCCGGCGGCGAGCGCGGCCTTGGCCAGCAGCAGGCCGCGCCGGGCGGGGGGAAGCCCGTCCGCCAGTTCGGCGGCCGAGTGCGGGTCGCCGAGGGCCAAGCGGAGCAGTGCCTCCAGTTCATCGGCCCGTGCCAGTAGCTCGGATTTCGTCCCGGCCAGGACCAGGCGCGCCGCGTCGATCGTGGCCAGCGCCTCGGGGACCTGCCCGCGGGCCGCCCAGATCCCGGCCCGGTCGAGGAGGGCGAGGAACTCAAAGACGGGCCGGAAGCGTTCCGATATCGCCAGCGCACGCTCGGTAAGCTGCTCCGCCCGGTCGAATTCCCGCTGCTCCAGCGCGGTGCCCGCCAGCACGCGCAGGTAATTCACGGCCCAGGGATGCTGCTGGAAGCCCAGCCGCCTCGCGTCGGCGTCGGCGGCGATCGCGGCCTCCCCGGCCCGGGCCAGGCGGCCGGCTTCGAACCACGCCAGCGCCTGCGCACCCCGCACATCTACCAGCCGGGCGGCCTCGGTGACCGAGGGCATCGCCTGCGCTACGGCCGCCTCACGGTCGACCGCCTCGAAGTCCTCCAGCCATGTGTAGGCGTGCAGCAGCAGCAGCGGCACGCCGAAACCCCATTCGTCCCCGCGCCGGGTCCGCTCTTCGATGCCCCGCGCGACGAGAGCATGGCGCACTGCCTCGGTCGCCTCGCCGGAGAGGGTACAGCGCAGCGATCGCATCACGGCCAGCCGGGACGCCAGCCGCGAGTCCGGCGGGATCGCCGGATCGGAGCGTTCCAGCAGGTCCAGGTACTCACCGCCGCGAACCCGGTCACCCCACAGCAGCAGGTCGGCGGCCAGGCCCAGCAGCCGCTCGGGCACGCCCGCCAGCAGAGACGGGTCGATCCTGCCGAGGTCCAGCGCCGCCGGCGCGGCCGGATCAGTCAGCAAGTCGGCCGCCACCCGCTCCTGCAGCAAGCCCAGGGCCCGGTCAGCCTGCCCGGCCGCGAGGAAATAACGGGTCGCTCCCCGCGTCTCGCCGACGGACTCCAGCCACTCGGCGGCCCGCAGCTGCAACGTGAGCTCCCGGCTGCGATCCGTGGCCCGCAGCTGCGCGCGCAGCACCTCGCGTACCAGATGGTGATACCGGTAACGCGTCCGGTCATCATCGAGCGCCACCAGGAACAGATTGGCCGCCTCGATGCTGCGCAGCAGCGCCGCCGCGTCCTGCCTGCCGGTCACCGCTGCGCAGGCCTCCGCGGTCAGCTCGTCCAGGACCGAGGTCTCCAGCATGAAGCCCGCCACCTCAGGTGGCTGCTGCTCCAGGACCTCGCCGACGAAGTACTCGGCGATCGCATGGCTGCGGACATCCAGCGCCCGCACAATCTGGGCCGGGTCCTTGGTCCTCCGGAGCGTCAGCGCGGCCATCTGCAGCGCCGCGACCCACCCCTCGCTTCGTCCGTGCAGCAGCGCGAGCTCACCGGGGGCGACCTGTACACCGAACTTCTCGAGCAGGGCGGCGCTCTCGGCCAGCGACAGGTACAGGTCGCTGTCGCGGACCTCGCACAGCTCACCCGACAGGCGCAGCCGGTGCAGGCGCAGCGGCGGATCGACGCGCCCGGCCAGCACCAGCTGCACAGTCTGGGCTGGCCACCGTTCCACCAGATCGGTCATGTTCCTGGCCGCCCCGGCCGCCGCGGCGTGGAAGTCGTCCACGACGATCGCTGAGCCGGCGGGCAGCCTGGCGGCATCGTTCGCGATCGAGGCGGTCACGTCGGCGGACATCACGCCGTCCAGTGCGAGCAGCTCAGCTGCGTCGGCGCCGAACCCGGGCGCCGCCGCCCGGGGGGCCTGGATGAACGCCGCCCAGAAACGGAGCGGGTCCGCGTCGGCCTCATCGCACGAAAGCCAGGACGTCACCCCGCCCTCTCGCGTGGCCGCCCAGTTGGACAACAGCACGCTCTTGCCCGCACCCGCCGATCCCACCACGACCGTCAGGTGCTGGCTGGCTCCCGCCTCCAGCCGTCCCAGCAGCGTCGGCCTGGTGAGCAGCGTGGTGGGCAGCGTCGTAGGGCGGAACTTCGCCAGCGCGAACCGCGCGCTTCGCGGGATGCCCCGCTCCGCCGTCGAGCGCTCCCCCATGGCGTCCCCCGCCGTCCTGTCCATCGCCGACGCCCCGGCCAGTAGTTCGTAGCCGCCGTGGTCAGAGCAGCATGACGAAGCTCATTCTCGCATCGTGATATGTGACCGAGCAACCCACCTTACCGCAAGCAGTACATTGCTCACATTGATCACGAAGAGGGACATCAGCCCCAAAAGGGGGCCGATCTCCCCGGCTGCCAATCTCGGCCTCCTCGACCATGAGGTGGCCGCCTCTCACTTTCACCCTGTTCGGGGGATGCTGCTGCGGGCGGCGTCAGGTGAGATCGATGGCGTAGGCGCGTAGCGGGACCGGAGTCAAGGCTCCGCCAGTTCCGGCAGGGGAGGCCACAATGACGTCGGCAACAACCAGCGGGCAGGCCTGTGGTGACCGAAATGAGGCACCACGCTACGTGGCATGGTCACGGACGTCGCGATGAGCCTGCACCTGGGTCGGCGGCGGGCCCTCCGCGCCATCGCCCGGGACCTGGCTGACTCCGATCCGCGCCTTGATGAGCTTTTCTTCTGCTTCGCCCAGCTGGCCCGGGGCGGGAAAATGCCCCGGACAGAGAAGATCAGGACCAGGCCGTTCCGATTGATCGCCCAGATGGGACGGCGGGAGCGCCTGGCCTCAGGTGATTTCCAGAGCCCCGCCACTTAGTGGCGATGCCGATGCTGCAGTGCGAAAGCTACTGCGTACCGGCGGAGCCATGCAGGGCGTCCTGAAGGTCCTTCTCATCGTCCTTGGACAGGGAGGTCTTCAGGACCGTGCCGCCGTACTTGCTCATCGCCTCGACGGCCTTGTCCGGGGTGACCTTCTCCAGCATCAGGAACAAGGCCGACGTGCCGGGCTGCACCATGTCGCGGACCTGATCCTGGAACTGCCGGTCGATGCTGGTCTTGGCGAACTTGCCCATCAGCGCGCCCAGCCCGGCTCCCACCGCCATCCCGAACACCGGGATGAAGAACAGCAGGCCGAACAGGAATCCCCAGAACAGGCCCCAGCTCGCTCCCTTGGTCATCGGGTGGTGGCTGGTGGTGACGTGATAACTGCCGTCCTTGTCCCGCGCGATCACCGCGATGGCGTCTGGCTGGATGATCAGGTCGGCGGCCAACCGCCGCGCCTCATCGGCGGCAGCGAACGCGGTCGTCTCATCCGGATACCCAATGGCGATCAGGTCAGCCATGGCGTTCCTCTCCATTCTGCCTCGTCAGGGCCCGCCCCGGTGCCGGCCACTCTGGGGCGCCAGCGGCGGCCACGCTAGAAACCCGGCGCAACTCGCGATTATCGTAAGAACGCCCGCGGATACCTGCACCACCCGGCGCGGATGATCTGCACCGCCCGCCGCATGGAGACCCGGCCGCGCCATCCGCGTGCGATGGCGCGCAGCGGACGGCGGCTACGGACGGGCCGTCATGGTCACCCAGCGGTTGCAGGAGCGACGCATCCAGCCGACATTTGTGCTGGTCAGAGAACTAGAAGCTAGTCCAAGACTGGTGGTCAGGGACAGGATCGAACGGTCGGCCTTCCGCTCATGGCCGCCCGGGACTCGCTGGTCCTGGCCTTGCCGTTACTCATACCCAGCGGGTGATGCGCCGGGAACGGCGGTCCTTCTAAGGTAAGAAAGGCCCGCAAGACTGCGCGCCGCGACACCTCAGCTCGGGGCCAACGAAGGAATGATAATGACCGAGGTATCCCTGGATGAGCTGGGTCCTGTCGACTACGTTGTCGTGGAGTTCCCGGCGGGAGCGAGCAGTTTCACCGGTGAGATGGCGGCGGAGCTGCGGGCGCTGGTCGAGGCCGGCACCATCCGCGTGATCGACGTGCTGATCCTCACCAAGGACGCCGAAGGCACCGTCGAGGCGACAGAGCTCGCCGATGTCGCCGACCTCGGGGAACTGCAGGTGCTCGAGGCCGAGCTCGGGGAACTGCTGGCCGCTGAGGATGTCGAGCACCTCGCGGCGGCGATGGAACCGGGAAGCACGGCCGGGGTGCTCATCTGGGAGAACCAGTGGGCCGCGCCCTTCGCCTCAGCGGTGCGGCATTCGGGCGGCCAGCTGATCGCCGACGGCCGGATACCCATCCAGGCCATCCTCGCCTCGATCGAAGCCGACCAGGCCACCGCAACCGTAGGAGACTGACAATGCCACTCAGACCAACACGTGTGGGCAGAGTCGGCGTGATCCACGCGCCGGTCGCGAAGACCGCCGTCGTGGCCGCCGCCGTCACACCCGGCCGCGGCGCGCCGGTCGCGAAGACCGCCGTCGTAGCCGCCGCCGTCACCCCGAGGGTGGGCCGTCGGCGAATCTGACCTCGATCGGCTGGGCTGACGGGATAGGCCCGTCATCCTGCGCCGCGACACCCTCGGTCCTGGTGGTCCACATCATCATCGTTAGAGGCCCATGTGGCCGTGGATGGTGTAGGTCCGGGTCACGGTGCCCGCGTCATCTCTGCTGTCGGTATAGGTGATATAGGCGAAGCCAGCCAATGCGCTTTTCGCCCAGTCGCCGATGGTGGGGAATGGCCCGAGGCCGTACGACGGGTCGTAGACCATATTGTTGTAGACGTCGATAGCGTGATCACCGTATCCGAACCAGCCGGGAGGGTTCGGATCGTTCTGACCGGGCACGCCGGGTGCGTCGTTGAACTCGGGGTTGCTCCCCAGGCTTCCGGTGTCGGGGATAGGCCGGCCGAATATGCCGGTCAGCCTGACCCTGTCGGTGGTTAGGTACGGAAAGTTCGGGTCCCGGCCAGTAGCGGGCCCTGGCCAGGCCCAGTTCTTAATCAGCATAAGGAATCCCCCGAATGTAGTCTCAATGGACAGTGAAGCATCGGGGAATTTCGGGAAGGTACCCGGCACCTGGCGTGACAGGACGCCGTCCGCGTGAACCGTCGTGATGCCCTGAACGGCCATGGTATTCGCCATGAATTCCGCCCAGTCGCCGCAGCGCGATATCAGGTATTCCAGCAGCTGTGGCGTGCTCAGATGGGAGCACGTTTGCTGGCTATTGAGGGCGATGTAGTCGTTCGCGAGAGCCCAGGGGGTCCAGTACTGCAAAGTCTCGGCATCTGGGGTGACTGTGCCGGATGCCGGGTCCAGATCCTGCGGGTGGATGTGCAGTGCTGAGGGTCCTTGTGCGGAGAACATGTTCGTCCAGATGGTGTTGAAGACGCCGGATTCCGTTGTCTGGTCAGCAGCGGCCGCGGACGTGAGAGCCTCGAGGCTCAGATAGGGAGCAAAGCCCGGGTCGGCAAGGGTGAGATAAATCGGTATTGTGCTGCTGCCTGCGCTGTACGTCGTGGTGTAGTGCTTGACTGTCCAGCTAATTGTCATCCGGAAGTGGTTGACTGCGTTGGGTAGTGCATTGTCCGAGGTCAGGTTCTTGATCACGAATTCGCGGCCTGCGGGAGTTACGGCGCCCGAAGTGAAGGTCAGCGTTCCCCTCCGACAGTCGTCGTTCCCGTGATGATGGAGCCGCCGAGATCGGGCGCCGGGTCCTTGACCTTCAGGTGGACCTCGCTAAGGGTCACTTTCGTGCCGCGCGCGAAGACAACTGGCCATGACTTCTCCGGGGTCCCGTCAGGGAAAGCGGGACTGCAGTCCACCCACTGGGCGTCGCCGGCTTTGCCGCAGGCCTGGAACTTGCCAATAGTCAGCGGGGCGTCGTCCACCCGGTCATCGATCACGTCAGCGGGCAGTGCGGCGTCCCGCGTACCGTGATGCCTGGCCACGCTCACGGTGACCGATGAGACCGCTATCTCCGCTGAGGGTGGCGGCGACGTCGACGGATCCGCTAGCGGGTGCGGCTCCAGGTTCGGGCCAGCGCTGCTGCTCGGGCTCGTACCTTTTGAGACGGTCCCAGACGAACTGTTGGCTGCTGCGCCTGCCCCGGGCGCGTAGAAGGCCGAGCCGGCCAGGGATAGCACCGCGATCGCCGCGAACCATCTCCACGAGCGGCGGTTCCTGCGAAATAGCGACAAGAATGGCTTCACAGCTAAACCCCCGCAGCCGACATTACATGTGGGTAAAGTAAAACGCCTGCAATGAATACGTCAAGGCCAAAGTTGGCCCGAAAGCGGCCTCGTGCCGTCTGTAGCAATCATCTCCGGGCTGGCTGGATGGGTGATCGGCGGGATAGGATCGGCCGATATATAGTAATTTCGCATAGGAAGCTATTCATCCCGGTAATTCCCCGGGTCCGGATCCGGATGCGAGATCTCTGGTCAATGCGCTACGCAGTGGCGTCTGAGCATCGATCTCCAACCCCGCTCTCGTGACCGCGTGAAGCTCACCTGGCTCAAGTCCAGCCGTGCGCGGCAGCCCGAGCTGATAGCACGCGGAAGGCCGGCGATGACACTGAGATCCTGGTTGCGGCACTGCGGCCGTTAGCTAGCCAGCTAGACGATATGCCTCTTGACAAGACGGTATGGCAAGACAAACGATGACGTTAGCCAAGTTTCAAGGACAGAGGTTGGTCCGGTGCAGGGGCGGCGTTCTCGTCTGCGGATTAGTATTCGCCGCTGCCGCGCCGCTGAGGTGGTGGATCCTGCTGATGGCGCCGCCGGGCGGGCTCCCGCCTGGCCTGGTCGGGATCTTCCGGGTGTGTCAACCGCCGCCGCGTACTCCGAGGGCTGGCCCGGTAGGCCTGAGCCGTCGGTGGTCCAGGAGCACCCACCAGGCAAACCAGATCTGGGAGGCCTCCCCTGACCGCCATCTCTGCTCGTTTCTCTAAGCCCTCTTACGTTCTCTCGGCCGCCCTGGGCGGCATGGTCGCCACGACGTTCCCTGTCACCGTCTTCAGCTTGGCCCTGCCGCAGCTCGAGCATGAGTTCAGAGCGTCTCTGGACGCCGTGACCTGGGTCCTGACCGCGCCGCTCCTGACGTACGCCATTGCCCTTCCCGTACTGGGCCGTACCAGCGACATTTTCGGCCATCGGCGAGTATTCCTGGCGGGGTCGATTGGCGCGGGCCTGGCCGCTTTCCTGACCGCAATAGCGCCCACTCTTCCGCTCCTGATTGTATTCCGCACGCTAGGGCAGGTCTCCGGCGCAGCAACGACTCCGGCGTCGCTCGCCATGATGGCCGCTGTCTATCCAGCCGACCGGCGGATGCGAATCATGGGCTACTGGTCCCTTGCTGCCGCCGGATCGCCCGTGGTGGGACTCATAGTCGGCGGCCCGCTCATCGACGCGTTCGGCTGGCGGTCGATCTTCATAGTCCAGGGTTTCCTGATGGTGGCCGCGTGCGCATACGCCTGGCTGGTGCTCCCGGCCGGGACGCCGCGGCGACGGACGCAACTCGATATCCGCGGGCTCGCCGCACTAGCAGTAACGCTGGCCGCGGGCCTGGCTGCCCTGGAGCTATTCCCGCAGGCACCTGAACGACCGTGGGTTATAGCCGCTGCCGTGCTCAGCGTCGCTGGATGCGTCATCTTCTTCCGGGTAGAGAAAGACGCCCCCTCACCCGTCCTGCCGCTCGACTTGCTCCGCGTCAGGAATTTCTCAGCCCCTATCGTGGCCCAGGCGTTCGGCACCTTCGTATATTTCAGCGGCTTTGTCCTAACCCCCCTCTTGCTCGAGCTTCAATTCGGCCTGTCCGCGGCGAGCGCGTCGCTGATCCTCGTGCTGAGGACCATTGCCTTCTGTGTGGGCGCGCAGGTTCCGTCTCGCATCCACGGGCTTACGCCACGCCGCTCGGCGATGATCGGGGCGGCGCTCATGGCCTCCGGCCTCCCCGTTTTTGCCGCGAGCGCCTGGTTGTCCTCACTAGCCCTGGTCGTGGCCGGGAACATCCTGGCCGGCTTCGGGAACGGGATGATCTCGCCTGCCCTCACGACCTCGGTCGTTAATGCGGTTCCTGAGGACCGCCGCGCCACCGCAACCGGCCTGCTCCAGATGATGGGCCAAGTCGGAGCGGTCGCCGCGATCACCGTGTCGGGAGCAATCGTGGCCGCGGGCCACGGCCCGGGAAGGTTTGCCGCCGCATTCCTCGTGGCGGGTGTTCCAGCGCTGCTCAGCATTGCGGCGGCCGGGTTCATCCAGACAGGCCCGGCGTCTCGTCCGGACGCGGCAGAGCACGCGTCGGAGTCGCTGGAGAAGGCCGATGACCAATCCTGACCAGCGGACAAGAACAGCGGCGTAGTGAATGCGGCCATCACCTTCGCCCTAGACGCCGGTGCCCCCGTGCGGGACCTGCGCGACTATGCCGGCCGCAATGATCCCCGCCCCACCCGCCGCTACGATCACTCCCGCGACAGCCTGGACCGCAACGCCGCCTAGACCGTCGCCGCTTGCCTGGCGTGACAGCTTTCTCGGGGGTTTGCGTGCCGCCGGGCGGGCCGGCGGGTCCCAGAGGAGGTCCTGGCGGATCCTCTCCTTGCTGACGTGGAAGACCGCGCCGATCTGGTCGAGGGTGCAGCCGAGTTCCCTTAGCCGGTGAGCAGCGCGTTTGCGGATGATCCGCGGAGTCTGGAGGGCGAAGGTGGCGCGGGCTTCGTCTAGTGCGCGGTCCCGCTCGGTGGCCGTGCGCTGAGCCTGTTCGGTTCTGCGTTGTGCTTCTGCGGCGGTGGCCGCGGCGAGGGCTGGTGCTTTGTCGTGTTCGTCGAGCCAGTCGCGACCTGCGGTGGTGATGCGCCAGATGATGGCGGGCCGGCCCGGTCCGTTGGTCGCGTGGCCTGCCTGTTCTACGTGGCCGGCTTGCTCGTGCCGGCGCAGAGTGCGGTCGTAGGAGGCTAGGAGTCTGCGGCGCTGGCCTGGATCGGCCAGGAGGCTGGCCAGGTCGGGTGTTGACAGTGGTTCCGGGTTCTGCGCCAGTGCCGTGAGGAGGCGCGCGGGCCGGGTTTCTGCCGTTGCTGTGTGTCCTGCGGCCGGTATGGTGACGGCCTGGCTGTCACTCATCGGCTCTCCCTCCTGCCTGGGTCGTGGCCCCGGTTACGCGCCAGCCGGCCTCCCGCCAAGAGGACTGGCGGGAGGCCGGCTGTGGTGAGGGCTGGGCCGCCGGTGACACCCTGCTTTGCCGCCGGAGACACCTCGGGAAAGAGCCGGCGGCTACAGCCCGGCCGACGGCCCAGCGGCTATTGAGACAGTTCTTCGAGTGCGCGGTTGCGCTGGTTCTTCCCGAAGATCGCGATCAGGATGCCGGGCAGCAGCGCGCACGGGATCGTGACGAATAGGAAGAAGCTATTCGGCGCGGTCACGCTGAAGAGCGCTCCGGCGATCAGGACGCCGCCCCAGGCGCCGAGGTGGCCGATGCCGTCGGTCCAGCCGGTGCCCAGTGCCCGCATCCGGGTCGGGTAGTTCTGCGGGATGTAGACGTACATGCTCCACAGCCACAGCGTCACGCCGACAATCGTCAGGGAGTAGCCGATGTACACGGCGACGCTGCTGTGCACCTCCTTGTACATCAGGAGATAGCCGACGGCGAAGGCGACCGCGCCGATGAGCTGGGTCCATTTGCGCTCCAGCCGGTCCCCGATGAACGCGTTGAGCAGGTAGATGACGGTGCCGACCACGCCGGCCCAGGCCGTCATGGCGAAGACGAACCCGGCGCTGTAGCCGCCCTTGAGGATGAGCCACAAGGTGATCTGGCTCGCGCCGCCGTACACGATGCCGGCGTAGCCGAGCACCATAACCACCAGCAGGAACACGGTGACGATCAGATACTTCCTGCCGAACGGTGCCAGCCAGCTGGTCTTCTCCTCAGCCACCACCTCGTACGGCCGCAGGTCGGGCTCGGGCAGCGCGACGCGGCCGCCCTTGCTGACCCGCGCCTCCAGGCGCTCCATAACCGTGCGGGCCTGGTCGCGGCGTTCCCGGGCCTCCAGCCAGCGGGGCGACTCGGGCATCCGGAAGAACAGGTAGATCCCGACCAGGATGTTCAGCCCGGCCAGCAGCCACAGGTAGGCCTTGTAGGAGCCGGGGAACATGTAGTGCGGGATGATGCCGGTCAGCACGACAAAGAGCAGGAAGATGCACACGGTCTGGCAGGGCAGCATGACCTTGCGCCGCCATATCGGGCCCATGATCTCGCTCATGTACACGACGTTGATGGCCAGGTACCCGGCGAACCCGAGCGTGTCGAAGATCGACAGGACGATCAGCGCCGGGTAGTTCGTCACGTACCCGAACGGCCAGATGAACACCCCGGCCAGCAGCGAGGACAGGATGAGGGCCTTGCGCCGGCCGATCTTGTCGGCCAGCCAGCCCAGGGCGTAGCCGCCGATGACGATGCTGATCCCGGCCTGGAAGGCGTACAGGACGTCGTACTGGGAGTGCGTGACGGCCTTGGCGGGCAGCCAGATGAACGGGTACAGCCGGGCGGCGATCCCGTCGGTCGAGGCTGAGGTCGCCCAGCCGATCTGCACGATCAGGCAGATCTCCCAGGCCATCAAGCTCATCGGCAGCCGGTCGACCCGGGCCGCCATCTCGCCGGGAATGACCAAAGTGCCGGCCGCGGCGCCTCCGGCTCCCGAAGTATCTTGTGACATTACAGTTCTCCATCAGGTGTCCGGGGGTGGCGGGCAAAGCGGGAAAGGGCCGCGCTTCGCCCGTTATCGGCGTGGAGTTTGCCGATGATGCCGAGAGCGCTGGGCGCTATCGGCGATGCTGGTAATTAGGCGGGGACCTGCGCCGCGTTCGGCAGAGGCGAGCATGACGAGCGGTATCGGCGTCGTTGCCGTTGCCGCGGCTGGTGACAGCCAGGCTGTCACCGGAATCCCGGCACATGGCTCCTGGTAGAGGCCAGATTCACAGGGTTACAGCTGTGTTAACAGCATTGTTGGATGCTGCGGGTGAAATGTCAACCCTTTGCGTCTGGACAATTGCGCCAAGACAATTGCGCCAAGACAATTGCGCCTGGGCAATTGCTGCTGGGCAATTGCTGCCGGGCAATTGCTCTTAGGCAATTGCTCCTGGGCAACTAATTGAACCTCGAGGATGGCCATGAGGCCAATATCGGTTGACCGGAGTGGATCATGGTCCAGGTGTGTGGCGGGGTGCCGAGTGTCTTGCTTGCACCTGCGCATCACGAGCTCCCCGAATGCAAAATGAGCAATGCCGAATGCCGAATGCCGAATTCGGAGTGCCAGGCTTCTGCGACCACTTGCGGAAGCCTGACGCGCCCGGCTGTTGCCGATTCGTGACCTGGCATCGCAGCGTGAGGCGTGATCTGAACGTCTCCCAGATATGGAAGCTGATCCGGCGGATGTCATCCGCAGCCCGGGGCCATGGCCTGAGCAGGCTGCCTATGACGGCGCGGCGGATGACCCAGGCCGGTACGTGACCGAGCTGTTCCGGGCGCATCACCTGGAACTGGTCCGGCTGGCCGTGCTGATGGTGGGTGACATGGCCACCGCCGAAGACGTCGTGCAGGACGCCTTTGAGCAGCTGCACCGCCGGTGGCGGACCCTGCGCAAGCAGTCGAGCGCCCTGGACTACGCGCGGTCGGCCGTACTGAACGGCAGCCGGTCTGTGCTCCGCCGCCGGTCGGTCGCCCGCAGGCACGAGGCCCGGATCTCCGCGTCCAGTCATCAGGACGCCGACGCCGCCGTCGGTTTCGAGCAGCGCAGCGAGCTCATCGAGGCGTTCCGCAGGCTGCCCGCCAGGCAGCGAGGTACTCGCCTTGCGCTACTACGTGGACATGAGCGTGGCCGACGCAGCGGCCGCGCTGCACATCAGCCAAGGCGCCGTCCGCTCGACCGCCTCCCGCGGCCTCGATGCGCTGGCCCGGATCCTCTCGTCCCGTTCCTCGAAGGAGGCGTGAGGCATGCCTGACATCGAGAACCTGCTCCGCGAGGAGCTGAAGAGGGCGGCCGAGCGGGTCCAGCCCGAACTGCTCAGGCCGCTCCAGGTTCCTACCCGACGGCCCAGTTGGCGTCCGCGCCTGCTCCCGGTCGCGGCCGCGGCCGCGGTGATCGCCGTCATCACGGCGGGCGCGTTTGTCGCGGGCCTGACCCCCGCCCACAAGCCCGCCGCTCACAAGCCCGCCGTCTCCGGATCAGCCCCGGCCAGCCTGCCGCGCTTCTACGTCACGACCAGTTCCGCCCCCGACGGCCGCGGGATACAGGCGGTGGTCCGCGCGTCCGCCAGCGGGCAGGTCACCGGTAGCGTCCCTGTGCCGTCGGCCATCCCGGTGGAGTGGGCCGACTCTGGCGGCACCTTCGTCACCGCCGCCGCCGATGACCGCAGCTTCATCATCGGAGTCCAAGGAGGCCAGGAACCAACCAAACCCGGCTTGGATCTCCGCCTGTTCCGGTTCGCTATCTCCGCTGCCGGTAAGCCCGGCCACCTGACCGAGCTGGCACCCGCTCCGATGCGCAACCAGACCACGGAGGGCATCGCGCTGTCGCCCGATGGCAAGCTGCTCGCGGTCTCGCTGCAGAACGACTCCTCGGCGGACGCCGTCGGCGCCATTCAGGTCCTCGACCTGGCCACCGGGGCCATCCGGACCTGGACCGCGCCGGCCAACAGCGTGTATATTCCCGGGCCGCCCTCCTGGGCGGACGGCAGCCGGGTAATCGCGTTCACCTGGCTGCGCTCCACCCAATCTGGCCTCATGTCCGCGCCGCGGGGAATCCGGCTGCTCGACACCACCGCGCCAGGCGACAACCTGGTGGCGGGGCCGGTGATCGTCCCGAGCGGAGTGGTCGCCGCCGGTTCCATCGTGAGCGCGCTGCTCACGCCCGACGGGCGCGATGTCATCGTGGTCACATGGCATGATCTGACTCCGCAGGCCAGTACCCACACCGTCGTCGTGCAGCTCGCCGAGCTCCAGGCCGCCACCGGCAGGCTGGTCCGGCTGCTCTATACCCAGACGGTGCAGTACGACCAGGTCCCCCTCATCACCTTGCAGGACAGCCTCGGTGTGCTGTCGCTGGGGTCGCAGGGACGGTACGCCCTGGTCCAGGGCATCCAGTTTGGCTGGCTTGACGTCGGCGGCCCCGACCCGGGCCGGTTCACTCCGCTGCCCGCGGTCCCGGCCGGCCAGTACGTCAACTTTGCCGCCTGGTAACCGGAGGTCATTCGCACAACTCAGTACCGCACCACGCTCCACGAGCCTCCATATGACCGAAGTCACACCGAGGTCCTAACCAAAATCCTAACCAACCGGTTAGAGAAACGTTGAGGCTCGCGCCAAATCCGCAGGTCACCGGCTATACACGATGGGGTGAGCGAGGGGACTCGAACCCCCGACACCCAGGACCACAACCTGGTGCTCTAACCAACTGAGCTACGCCCACCATCGTCGCCATATGCTCCGGCGACAGCAGAACGCGCGCTGCCCCGGGGGACATCGCGCGGCCTTCGAAGAAGTATAGCGGTCCCGACCGGCCCTCGTGTCAGGTGCCGACTCCGTCCGGTGCGTCGCCGGCGCCGCTGTCCCCGCCCGCGCTGGGCTCGGTGTGCCGGGCGGCGACCTCTCGTGCGGTCGTGGAGTCCGGGCCCGGCTGCGGAACGAATACCGTCTCGCGGTAATAGCGCAGTTCCTGCACGCTCTCCCTGATGTCGGCCAGGGCCCGGTGCCCGCCGTGCTTGGCCGGGGAGGCGAAGTACGAGCGCGGGTACCAGCGACGCGCCAGCTCCTTGATGCTGGACACGTCGATCATCCGGTAATGCAGGTAGGTATCGAGATCTGGCATGTCCCGCGCGATGAACCAGCGGTCGGTGGCGATGGAGTTACCGCACAGCGGTACCTTCTTGGCCTCGGGGACATGCCCGCGCACGTAGCCAAGCACGATGTCCTGCGCCTCGGCGATGGTTATCCCGCTGGGCAGCTCGGCGAGCAGGCCGGAGGTGGTGTGCATCTCGCGGACCACGTCTGGCATCTCGGCCAGCGCCTCTGCTGGAGGCTTGATGATTACGTCCACACCCTCGTCGAGCAGGGTGAGGTCGGCGTCGGTCACCAGGCAGGCGATCTCGATGAGGGCATCCCGCTCTATGTCGAGCCCTGTCATCTCGCAGTCGATCCATACCAACCGGTCGTTCACCCTCATAGCCTATGGCCTCAGCTGTCGTGCGGCGCCAGTAGCCGAACCGGGCACCTCGCCGTTGACCACGACCTCGAGGTGGCAGATCAGCACGGCGTGCGGGTCACCGCGATCGGTCCGGCCGCGCTCGCGGTGCCGTTCCAGCGCGGTGCGCGGGGTGCTGGACAGGTCGGGCATGCTCACCCGGGAAAGCCTGTCACACCTCGCGGTGCCTGTCACACCTCGCTGTACCTGTCACACCCCGGCCGCGCTGAACGATGGCTCAGCGGCGCTGTATGACGGCTCGGCGGCGCTGTATGACGGATCGGCCGCGCCGAACGATGACCTATGCGGGCCCAGGCGGAGCGAGGCCCGGTCGGCAGGCACCGGGCCGAGCCGCCTCGACCGAGCCAACGCCCGGTCGGCCAGGCCGGAGCCGGACAGCGCCGGTTCCGTGAGCTCGCCGGCCACTGCGGGCGCGCTGGCGATCTGGTCGATGTCGATGCCGCCGGGGCCGATGCTGTCGCAGCCGGGCACCTGAGAGGCGCCGAAGTGGCCGCCGCGCGCCCACAATGCCCGGCTGCGCGGCCTGGTCGGCTGCCGGAAGGGGGCCGGCGTCCCGGCGGGCCAGCGCCGGGGGATCTGCCAGGAGTCGAGCCAGGCCATGATCTCGCTCAGCCCGATCATGTGGTAACTGGTGAATGGCTCCCGGGGGGTGCTGAGGACCCCGATCTGCACGCACAGCCGGCCCTCGCGGTTCACGCGGTTCACGCTGGGCGGGCGGTGCGGGAGCGGGCCCGGTGCGTAGTCGATGCTCTCCCGGGTACCGAGCGCGCACCCGGCCCGGACGATCGGCAGCATCTGCGCGATTTCGCCGCGGAGCGGATCCCACACCAGGTGGCATGGCCGGTCCTCCTGGTTGAGCCGCTGGGCCGCCGACCAGGCTGAGATGGCCTTCGGATCGGCGCCGAGGGTCAGCCAGACCACCCGCGGCGCGCCTCCCCCCAACTGTCCCCCGTCGGTCTGTGCCCGAATGCATCTGGCGCCCCGCATCCACGCCTCCGCCAAGAGGTTCCTCCCTGAGGATCTAACGGTCTAGACCTTCTAGCTCCCTTTTACCTGCTTACGTCAGTACGGGTGATTAGTCCAGAGCTGGGCCGTTAGGATTTCGCATGCCGCGCTCCGGGCGATCCGTCCCGCTGTGACCGGGAGCTTCGCTTCCGAGGCACCCCGCGCGCCGGTGCCGAGGGACAGATGTGTCCGCCGCGTCCGGCCGCTTCGGACAGACTTGCCGCGGCGAGGACAGCGCGGCGAGGACAGCGCGGCGCGGAAAGTGCCGCGAGGACAGCGCGGGAACATGACCGCGGCAGGAAACCCCGACGCTGACACCGCGGGAACGTCACCGCGGCAATTGGTCAGACCCGGCGCCCCGCTCACACCGGCCCGCTGTCCAGTGCCCGCTCTCGCCGGGTCTGCCGGCCCGGCACCCGCACGATTGCCGAGCTTTGTTTGAGGTCCGGCGCCCCGCTCTCGCCGGACCTCGTGAATACAAGACGCGCGACCCGGGCCGGCGGTTCACAGCAGCGGACGACGCCGGCCGTCCACAACCGCCGATAACAGCACGGCTGCCGATAGCAGCGCGGCCGCCGATAACAGCGCGGCCGCCGATAACAGCGCGGCGACCTCGGCGGCGATGGCCGCGGCCACGCCGGCGTCCGGCGGGTCGACGGTCATCCGGGCCGTGGTGCCGCCCAGGCCGCGCAGCCCCAGGGCGTACTTGAGGCGGCCGATGCTCTGCCCGAGGGCGACGATCCGGTCCAGGGCCTGCTGGTGCCGGGCCGCCGCCTCCTGGTCGCCTGCCGCCTGCGCCGCGGTGAGCGCCGCGTAGACCTCGGGGTAGGCGCTGCCCCGGCCGGAGATCAGCCCGGTCCCGCCGGCCCGCATCGTGGCCGCCGGGTCCGAGTCGTCACCGGAGAATATGGCCAGGCCCGCGGCCGCCGCCGCAAACCCGGCCACGTCGTCGGCGGCGGCGCCGCTGAGCTTGACCCCGGCCAGGCCCGCGGTGGCCGCGAGCTGCGAGAACAATGCTGCGGACACGTGCAGGCCGGTCCGTTCGGGAAAAATGTAGGCGTACAGCTCCGGGCCGGGCGCGGCGTCTTTGATGCGGCTGTAGTGGGCGGTCAGCTCGTCGGGCCGCGCGGGCAGGTAGTACGGCGTGATCGCCGCGAGCCGCGTCGCGCCGAGGGCGGCCGCGGCCTGGGCCAGCCGGGCGCTGTGACGGGCGTCCGGCGCGCCGACGTGCGCGATGACCCGGTCCGGCCCGGCCTCGGCCAGCGCCAGCTCGATGAGCGACAGCCGCTCGGAGTCGTCCAGGGCCGGGAACTCGCCTGTCGTCCCGGCCACGAACAGCCCGTCCAGCAGCCCGGCCACGTGCTTGTACAGGGCCCGGTTAGCCTCGAGATCGAGCTCGCCGTCGCTGCGCAGCAGCGTCGGCACGGCCGCGAAGACGACCGCGGCCGGACTCACGTATAGGCCTGCCGCTTGAAGAACGCGGTCGATTCCGGGCGCCACAGCAGCCATACCACGGCCAGCCCGACCAGCCAGGTCAGCACCGGGAACACGAGGTCGACGATCCTCTTCGGGCCTCGGAATGATTCGACCACGGTGAGGGTCTCGATGCCGAACAGCACGGTCGAGGTGATCCGGGCCCAGTTCTTGCCCTGGCCGTTGGCTCGCGCCATCAACAGCCACAGGCCGATCCCGACGCCCGCTGAGATGATCGCGACGATGATGAACGCCGTGAACGCCCGGTCGATCTGGCTGGCCGTGTACTTCGGGAATTCGCTCCTGAGCGCGGGCTTGATGCTGCCGATGAAGGCCAGCGAGATGATCAGGCTGACGGTGCTGATCGCCGCGCCCACGTACATGAGCTTGACCGCATTCTCCACCGGCTTGGGAGCAGGAGGCCGCTCCGCCTCGAGGGGCTTGTCGCTAGACGGGTAGCGCTGGACCATGATGACCTCTGCTAGATATACGTGCCTGGATGACCACAGAGCTTAATAGCCCGCCGGCTACGCCGGGCCATCCGGTGCCGGCGGGCCATGTCATCGGCCCGGCCGGGCGATACTGGCAGGCGTGACGGACGAGACCTCGATCACTCCGCACGCGGATGCGGCTGCCCCCGGCCTGCCGGGACCTCGCCTGCTGCGCTGGGAGATCGTCACCGTCTTCGCCGTCTCCCTCGGCGCCAGCGGCCTGTACGCGCTGGTCCAGTACATCGGCTCGCTGACCGCGCAGCAGACCCTCAGCAAGCAGGCGGTGGTGGTGCACGGCACCCTCGCCCCCGGGCGGCCGCTGCTCGACCTGTTCCTGCAGCTCACCGACATCACCCTGGCCCTGGCCCCGGTCCTGCTCGTGTTCTACCTGCTGGCCCGGTCAGGAGAGGGGCCGTCATCGATCGGCCTGGATGCCAGCCAGCCAGGCCGGGACCTGGCCTGGGGCGCCGGGCTGGCCGCGCTGATCGGCGGGGCGGGCCTGGGCCTGTACCTGATCGCCTACCACCTGGGCGTCGAGCTGAACGTCGTGGCCGAGAACCTGCCCGACGTCTGGTGGCGCTTCCCGGTGCTGGTCCTGTCCGCTGCGCAGAACGGCATCCTGGAAGAAGTCATCGTCGTCGGGTACCTGCTGAACCGGCTGGACCAGCTCGGGGTCAGGCCGGCCCAGGCCATCGCCATCAGCGCGGTGATCCGTGGCTCCTACCACCTGTACCAGGGCATTGGCGCATTCCTCGGCAACGCGGCCATGGGCGTCATCTTCGGCATCTTCTACCGCCGCTACGGCCGGGTGACCCCGCTGATCGTGGCGCACGCCCTGATCGACGCCGTGACCTTCATCGGCTACGCGCTGCTGGCCGGCCACGTCTCCTGGCTCCCCGCCCCGTGAGCGCCCTCCGTGAGCGCCCGGTGAGCGCGGCGAGCGCCCTCGTGAGCGCCCGGTGAGCCTGCTCAGCCGGCTCTGGGAGCGGATTTCAGGCAGCCAGCCCGTGCCGCCCGCCTGGGTGGTGGCCGTGGCCGGCCTGGCCGCCCTGCTCCTCGTGCTGAACACCGGGTCCTGGCGGCTGGCCGGCAAGGTGATCACGATCGCGCACGAGGGCGGCCACGCGCTGGTGTCCGTGCTGTCCGGCCGGCGTCTGGAGGGGATCCGGCTGCATTCGGACAGCTCTGGGGTGACCTACTCGCGCGGGAAGCGCCGCGGCCCGGGCCTGGTGCTGACGGCGGCCGCGGGCTACCTGACCCCATCGCTGCTCGGCGCCGGCGCGGCCGGGCTGCTGGCCGCACGGCATCAGACCGCCCTGCTGTGGCTGGCCCTGGTCCTGCTGGCCGCGACGTTCCTGGCCATCCGCAACGCGTTCGGCGCGCTGGCCGTGCTGGCCACCGCGGGCTGCGTGTTCGCGGTCAGCTATTTTGCCTCGGCCGCGGTGCAGGCGGGCTTCGCCTACCTGTTCGCCTGGTTCCTCCTGCTCGGCGGGATGCGCCCGGCGCTCGAGCTGGCCCGCCGGGGCCGCCCGCGCCGCGGGGTGTCCGACGCCGACCAGCTGGCCCGGCTGACCCGCGTCCCGCGCGGCGCGTGGGTAACCCTGTTCCTCCTGGTCTGCGCCGCCGCCCTGGCCCTGGGCACCCGCCTGCTCATTCCGTAACGCGTTTCCTGGCCCGTTCGGCCCAAATGCGGTCCACAACTGGCCGCGATCATGAAGCCGGCCTCCCGCCGGCATGACCTTGGGCCGTTCGGGCAGATTGTGCCTCGGCCGCCCGAGCCTCCGCCCTATTTCGCAATTATTGCGCGAAACTCGGTACACAAGTTGACAATATTCTCGCGGCTTAATTATCGTTTACTGATACTTTTATTCTGGCGTACTGAGAAAGGTCATCATGGCCAGGGCTACGGCCGTCAAGATGCCCCCGGAAGCGAGTGCCGCCCACGGCTGCGAGGGAGCCCGCCGCGTTCTCGCCCTGATGCTGGCCTTCTCCGCCGAACGGAGCAGCCTAACCGCCCGCGAGCTGGCCGCGGCCACCGGCATCGCGCTGCCCAGCGTCTACCGGTACATCACGCTGCTGCGCGAAACCGGCCTGCTGGCCGGGGACGAGCGCGGCAGCTACCGGCTGTCGGCCCGGCTGATCGGCCTGGCCCGCGCGGCCGAGGCCGCCGAGAGCATCATCGATATCGCCGACCCGTTCATGCGCGAGCTGGCCGCGCAGACCGGCGAGACGGTCATCCTGGTCCGGCTGATCGGCCGGTCCGCGGTGTGCGTGCACCGGGTCGAGTCGGCCCAGCGGCTGCGCATCGCGTTCGAACCCGGCCAGCCGATGCCGCTGGAACGCGGGGCCAGCGCCCGGCTGCTGCTGGCCGGCCTGACCCCCGAGCAGCGCAGGTCCCATCTGGCTGCGCTGGCCGAGCGCGATCCGCAGGGCGCCGCCCTGCTGGAGCGCAAAGCGGCGCAGGCCGCCGAGCAGGGCTATGCGGTCAGCGAGGAGGAACTGGAGAAGGGCGTGTGGGCCGTGTCCGCGCCGGTGCTCCAGGGCAAGCGCATGACCGCGGTGATCACCGTGCCCTCGCCGCTGGTGCGGGCGTCCGCGCCGCTGCAGGACAAACTGCTCGCCCAGGTCCGGGCCGCCGCCCAGGCCATCAGCGAGGCCGCCGGCGCCGCCCGGCGCTGAACCGGCGCTGAGCCGCCCCTGCCGGCGCGGCAGGCCAGCCGTTATCCTGCCGGCATGCCGGACTTCCGCGATGTGATCCCGGGCACCCGCGCCAGCGCGGGCCGCGTGTCGCTGGCCGAGATGCAGGCCGCGATGGCCTCCGGCGAGCTGACCTCCGCCGCGCTGACCAACTTCTACCTGTACCGCATCGACCGGCTGAACCCCGCGCTGCACGCGGTCATCACCGTCAACCTCAACGCCGGCGCCGAGGCCGCGGCCAGCGACGCCAGCCGCAAAGACCGCGGGCCGCGCGGGCCGCTCGAGGGCATTCCCGTCCTGGTCAAGGACAACATCCAGGTGGCCGGGATGCCGACCACCGCGGGCTCGCCCGCGCTGCTGTCCGCCGAGCCGGACGACGCGTTCGTGGTCACGCGACTGCGCGCGGCGGGCGCGGTCATCATCGGCAAGGCCAACTTGTCGGAGTGGGCGAACTTCCGGTCTGCCCACTCGACCAGCGGCTGGTCCACCCTGGGCGGGCAGACCGCCAACCCGCACGCGCTGGACCGCAACCCGTCCGGTTCGAGCTCGGGCTCGGCGGCGGGCGTGGCGGCCGCGCTGGCGCCGGTCGCGGTGGGCACCGAGACCGACGGCTCGATCGTGTGCCCGGCCAGCGCCTGCGGAATCGTCGGCCTCAAGCCCACCAACGGGCTGGTCAGCCGCCACGGCATCGTGCCCATCTCGCCGGTCCAGGACACCGCCGGCCCGATGGCGGCCAGCGTCGCCGACGCGGCGGCGCTGCTGGCCGTGCTGGCCGCCGCCGACCCGCAGGATCCCGCCGCCTCCGACGACCCTGATATGGCCGAACGGGTCCTGGCTGCCCTCGGCCCGGCCACCTTCACGCGCGCCCTGGATCCCGCGGCCCTCGATGGCGCGCGGCTGGGCATCTGGCGAGCTCCGTCGGCCGCGGCGGGCGCCGCCACCGGCGCCGTGCTGGACATGGCGGTAGCCAAGCTGCGCTCGGTCGGCGCGGTCGTGATCGATCCGGTGACGCTGCCGCAGACTGGCCAGATCGCCGAGCCGGAGTTCGTCGCGCTGCGCCACGAGTTCAAGTACGGGATCAATGCCTACCTGGCCTACCTGGCCGGCTTCGGCTTTGCCGGCGCGCTGCCCCGGACCCTGGCCGAGCTGATCGACTTCAACAAGCGCAACGCGGACCTGGTGCTGTCCCGGTTCGGCCAGGAGATCTTCGAGGCATCCGAAGCCACCAGCGGTGACCTGGCCGATCCTGGTTACCTCGCGGCCCGGCGTGAGGCCACCCGGCTGGCTCGGGCCGCCATCTCCGCGCCGCTGGCCGAGCACGGGATCGAGGCCATCGTGGCCCTGACGGCCAATCCCGCCGGCCTGACCGACTACGTGCTCGGCGACCACGACGTCTTCCACACCTCAGGGCCGGCCGCGGTGGCTGGCTGCCCGTCGATCACCGTGCCGGCCGGACAGGTGTCCGGGCTGCCGGTCGGCGTGTCGTTCTTCGGCCCGCGCTGGAGCGAGCCGCGGCTGATCGCCCTGGCCTACGCCTTCGAGCAGGCCACCCTGGCCCGCCAGGCGCCCGCCCTGCCCGCCAGCCTCGCCCGCTAACCCAGGCCAGGTCACAGAACCCGCGACAGGAACGCCCGAGTACGCTCGTGCTGGGGGTTGCTGAGCACCTCCCGCGGCCGCCCGGACTCGACCAGGACACCGCCGTCCATGAACACCAGCGCATCGCCCACCTCGCGGGCGAATCCCATCTCATGGGTGACCACAATCATCGTCATGCCGCTGGTGGCCAGGTCGCGCATTACTTCCAGCACCTCACCGACCAGTTCGGGATCCAGGGCGCTGGTCGGCTCGTCGAACAGCATGAGTTTGGGCTCCATGGCCAGCGCGCGGGCGATGGCGACCCGCTGCTGCTGCCCGCCGGACAGCTGCCGGGGGTAGGAGTTCACCTTGTCCTTCAGGCCGGCCCGTTCCAGCAGCCGCTCGGCGATCTCGACCGCACGGGCCTTCGGCATGCCCTTCACGTGGATGGGCGCCTCGGCCACGTTCTCCAGCGCCGTCATGTGCGGGAACAGGTTGAACTGCTGGAACACCATGCCGATCTCGGCCCGCTTGGCGCATACCTCCCGGTCGCGCAGCTCGTACAGCTTGCCGCCGTTCTCCCGGTAGCCGACCAGCTCGCCGTCGACCCACAGCCGCCCGGCATGGATCTTCTCCAGGTGGTTGACGCAGCGCAGCAGGGTCGACTTGCCCGAGCCGGACGGCCCGATGATGCACACAACCTCCTGGCGCTCCACCCGCAGATCGATGCCCCGCAGCACCTCGAGCCGGCCGAACCGCTTGCGCACGCCCTCGGCGAGCACCATGGGGCCCCCGCCGGGGCCCGGCTCAGCGGACGTCCCGCTGGTGGCGGTCATCATTCCTCCCCTGGTCGCTGGTACCGGGCCAGCTCGGGCGGCCGGCCCCGGATGGTGAACAGCTGCCTGCGCAGCCGCTGCCACGGGGTGGGCGGCAGCTCCCGGGTGGCACCGCGGGCGTAATGCCGCTCGGTGTAATACTGGCCGACGGTCAGGATAGACGTCACGATCAGGTACCAGATAGAGGCCACGAGCAGCAGCGGGATGGTCTTGAAGTTCGCCGCGTAGATGAGCTGGACCGAGAACAGGAGTTCGGTGACCGTGATGACGCTGGCCAGGGACGAGGTCTTGAGCATCGAGATGACCTCGTTGCCGGTGGGCGGGATGATGACCCGCATCGCCTGCGGCAGGACGATCCGGCGCGTGGTCAGGGTGCTGCCCATGCCCAGCGCCTGCGCGGCCTCGACCTGGCCGTGGTCGACGGACAGGATCCCGGCCCGGACGATCTCGGCCATGTACGCGCCCTCGTTCAGCCCGAGCCCGAGGATGGCCGCAGCCAGCGGGCTGACCAGGCTGTTCGCGTTGGCGTGCAGGAACGCGGGCCCGAACGGCACGCCCAGGGAGATCTGCGGGTAGAGAGCGGCGATGAAGTACCAGAACAGCAACTGGACCAGGACGGGGGTGCCGCGGAAGAACCAGATGTAGACCCAGCTCGACCAGGACAGCAGCGGGTTCGCCGATAGCCGCATGACGGCCAGGAGCACGCCGAGCGCGATCCCGATCGCCATGGCGGTCACGGTGAGCAGGATGGTGATGCCCAGGCCGTCCAGCACCCGCGTCGAGGTGAAGTAGGTGCCGATGACGCCCCACCCGAAGCGCGGGTTGGTCACCAGGGAATGCACCAGCATGGCCACCAGGACGAGCACGACCGCGCCGGCCAGCCACCGCCCGGGGTGGCGGACCGGCACGGCCTTGATGTCCTCCGGCCGTTCGGCCTGCCCGGCGGTCTGGCTGGCCGGCGGCGTCATGGCGTGCTCCGGATCCGGCTCAGCGGACGGGGTCCCGCTGCTCATGCCCAGTCAGCTTTTCGTGCCGAGTCAGCTTTTCATGCTCCATCAACTTTGCGCTCCGTTGATGACCGGGTTGCTGATCGCGCCCGCCTCCACGCCCCACTTCTTCAGGATCGTCAGGTACGTGCCGTCCGCAATGAGGTGCTTCATGGCGGCCAGCACGGGCTCGGCCATCCCGTTGTTCTTCGGCATCGCGATGCCGTACGGCGCGGTCCCGTAGGGCGGGCCGGACAGCTTGAAGGCGCCGCTGGACTGCTTCACCTGGTAGGCGGCTACCGGCGAGTCGGCCATGGCCACGTCGGCACGACCCGAGGACAGGGCCAGGTTGACCGCGTTCTGGTCATTGAAGACCAGCAGTGAGAGGGCCTTGCCGGACGATGCGCACTTGGGCTCCTGACCCTGCACGTCCGACTGCTGGGTGGTGCCCTTCTCCACCGCGACCTTGTGCCCGCACAGGCTGGCCAGGGAGGTCACGTCCGGGCCGCCGCTGGTCTTAACGTAGAAGGAGGTGCCGGCCGAGAAGTAGGTGACGAAGTCGACCGTCTGCTCCCGCTCCTTGGTGTCGGTGAACGAGGACATGCCCAGGTTGTACTTGCCCGACACGAGGCCCGGGATGATCGTGTCGAACGTCGCGTTGACCATGTTGATCTTGAGCCCGAGGACCTGCCCGAGCGCAGCGGCCAGATCGGCGTCCATCCCGACCACGGTGTGGCCGTCGGACGCGATGAACTCGTTCGGGGCGTACGTGGCGTCCGCCGCCACCGTGAGCGTCCCGGCGGACTTGATGGCCGACGGCACCTGGGCGGCGATCGAGCTGACCGCGCCCGATGGGCTGGCCGGAGCGGTCGTGCTGCCGGCCGAGCTGCTGCTGCTACTGCAGGCCGCGGCGCCGAGAATCGTGACTACGATCGCCATGCCAGCCGCGCATGACGTGCGAATCGGATGACTTCTCACCCGAACCTCCCTGCTGATCGATGTGAAGCATTACCAACTGGTTGACCATCATTTGGTGGGCAGACATTTTCCAGCGTTCGTTCGGTCGCCCGTCCCTGTGAGGCATGACTCTAACGAGTGCGGCAGCTTCGTGGCGGTTGCGGCCCATTTGAGCAACCAGGCCCTGCCCGCCGTTAGGGCCGTTCGTCGCTCCGGGGGGAGGCCTTCGGCCCAGGTCCCGGCGCCTGCGCCCCCGCATCCCGTTCCCTTAGCCTGCCGCCCAGCCGCCCGCACCGCCTGCCGCCCAGCCGCCGCACCGCCTGCCGCCCAGCCGCCCGCACCGCCTGCCACGCAGCCGCCCCGCACCCCTGCCGCCTCCACACCGCGCGCGATAACCTGGCGAGCATGGATTCCTGGCGCCGTGCTGACATCCCCGTGCTGCCGGGGAGCGGTCCGGCGCCCCGGATCCACGACACGGCCTCCGGCGAGATGGTCCTTGCCGCCGCGGGCCCGGCGGCCACGCTGTACGCCTGCGGCATCACGCCGTATGACGCGACGCACATCGGGCACGCCTCCACCTACAACGCGTGGGACCTGCTGGTGCGGGCCTGGCTAGACGCCAGGCCGGAGACCCGGGACGCCGCGCCGGACGCCCGGTACGCCGTTGTCTACGTGCAGAACGTGACCGACGTCGACGACCCGCTGCTGGAACGCGCCGAGCGCGACGGCGAGGACTGGCGTGAGCTGGCCCGCCGCGAGATCCAGCGGTACCGCGGCGACATGGAGGCGCTGCGCATCCTGCCGCCGGACCACCTGATCGGGGCGGTGGAGGCGCTGCCGGTGATCGAGCAGTTCACCGCCCGGCTGGCCGACCGCGGCGCCCTGTACGACGTCGACGAGGACCTGTATTTCGCCAAGGCCGCCGATCCGCGCTTCGGCGCGCTGTCCGGGCCGGGCACCGCTTGCGGGTACGACCCGGCCGAGATGGCCGAGCTGGCCGCGCAGCGCGGCGGCGATCCGGGCCGGCCGGGGAAGAAGGACCCGCTGGACGCCCTGGTCTGGCGGGCCGAACGCCCGGGCGAGCCGGCCTGGGACTCGCGGTTCGGCCGCGGCAGGCCGGGCTGGCACGTCGAATGCGCCGCCATCGCGACCGAGTACCTGGGCCCGGTCTTCGACGTGCAGGCCGGGGGATCGGACCTGGTTTTCCCGCACCACGAGCTGAGCGCGTCTCACGCGCGGGTGGCTTTCGCCCCGGCCGAGGGCGTGTTCGCCCGGGTCTACGCTCATTCCGGGGCGGTCGCCTACCAGGGCACCAAGATGTCCAAGTCACTGGGCAACCTGGTGTTCGTGAGCGGCCTGCTGGCCGACGGCGTGGACCCGATGGCGCTGCGGGTGGCGCTGCTGGCTCACCACTACCGGTCCGACTGGGAATGGACCGACGCCGTCCTGGCCGACGCCGGCGCCCGGCTGGCCCGCTGGCGGACCGCGCTGGCGCGCACCGAGGCCGCCGCCTCCGCGGGCCCCGAAGATGCCCCGTCTGACGCGGCGGCCGAGACGCTCACCGGGGTCCGCGCGCGCATGCGCGACGACCTCGACGCCCCCGGCGCGCTCGCCGTCATCGACCGCTGGGCCGACCGGCTGCTCGCCGACGCGCCGACCCAGATCACGCCCGCCGACGTAGCCGGCGCGCGACTGGTCCGCGACACCGCCGACGCGCTGCTCGGCATCCGCCTCTAGCCCGGCCACCTGTGACCCCGGCCACCTGTGACCCCGGCCACCAGTAACCTCGCGCGGGCAGAACCCGTGGCCGGTTACACCGGGTCTTTGCTCATCGCGGCGAAGTTGGCGAACATCGGCACGGGACCGCCGCATACGCCCAGGCGCGCGTCGATCTTCACCTGTCGTTCCCCGGCCCGTCCTTGCAGTTGCTGGATGGTGTCGGTCCACAGCCAGTAACGGGTCCGGCCGCCGCCGATGTTGCCGCCGCTGGGCGAGACCGGGGTCGGCCCGTCGATGCTGATGTCGCCCTGGAAGAAGTCCAGGCATTCGCCTTCCTTGACCCCGAAGAAGCCGAAACCCTCGATCCAGAACGGGTGGAACAAGCTGAACCCGTCGTACGCGTTCTCGAACTGGACATCGCCGGCCGAGATGCCCGCGGACTCGTACAGCCGCCGGGCCGTGGTCGCGGCGCACTCCTGAACTTCTTCCAGGGTGTGGATGGTGCTGCGGGCCCTGAAACCGGTGTAGGAATCGCCGCTGCCGTGCCCGCCGCTGGCGTGCCCCAGCACGTACACCGGCGGCTGGCGCATGTCCTGGGCGCGGGCCGCGGTGGTGAACAGGTACGCCGCGGCGGTATGGATCGGGATGTCGTTGTCGAGCAGGTTGGCCGGCTCAGCGATCCACCGGGACTGCAGGTAATCCTCGGTCGTGACCGGCGTCGGCCGGTGCTGGGCCCAGTAGCCCTCCGGCATCCTCAGCCCGTTGGCCCGTGAGTTGACCACGAACGGGGCCATCATGTCGTGCGTCTTGCCGTACTTGTGCAGGTACCGCTGGAACTGCTGGGCGAAGGCGTACACCGGGGGACCCGCCAGCGCCTGGCCGTACTTGCCCGGCCCGGCCACGGTGTCCTGCTGGCTGGCCCCGCGCTGGCCGTACCGGCCGGGGATGTTGTGCCAGCCCTTCACGGCCAGCACAACCGCGCCCATCCCGCGGCCGACCGCCTCCATGGCCGCGGCTACGCACATCGACATGCAGTTCGTGGCGAGCATCACGAACTTCAGCCCGGTCAGCTCGGGCATGTTCTTCACCAGCCATTCCGGGCTCAGCTGGACCAGCCCGTCCAGCGGGTTGCCGGTCTGCTGGAAAGCGGCCAGGAAGTCCTCTGGAACCGGCAGATCCTTGGGCCAGAACGCGCCGGTGGTCGTCGAGGAGTCGAGCACCAGCCCGTCCACCTCGCCGGGCGCGACCCCGGCGTCCTCGATGGCCTTGCGGATGGCCAGGATGGTCCACGCGCCGATGCTCTTGTGCGGGTCGCCGTCCCAGTGCCGCAGTGTCGGCGAATGCCCGACGCCGACGGCGGCGACCTGGCCCCGGTAGGGCCACACGCCAGGATTATCGGAGGTCCGGTATATCCCCATCCCGGCCGCAGATGGGTAAATGGTGGGGGCCGTCACGGCTGTGTCCTCTCGCTCGTAGCTCGCCTCTCCTGATCACCACGGCGTTGGCGCTGCCCCGATGTTACGCGTGCGCGGTCTCGAGGTAGATAGTGCCGATGATCTGGTCGTCGACCAGCGACTGGTACTGCTCGTCGGACAGGCCGATGATCTCCTTGTACACGTACTCGTTGTGCTCGCCCAGCGTCGGCGCCGGGCGGAACGGCGGCACATCGGCGGTGTCCTGCAGCTTGCCCAGCGGGCCCGGGTACAGATGCGTGCCGGCCGCCGGGTGGGTGATCGGGGTGAAGAAGCCGCGCGCGGCCAGGTGCTCGTCGGTGTGCATCTCCTGCTGGTGCGCCAGCGCGGCGGCGGCCACGCCGCTGCCCTGCAGCCGGCGCTCGAGGTCACCGGCGGCGTAGCGGCGGGTCCGCTGGGCGACCAGCTCGTTGACCGCCTTGCGGTTGCGCAGCCGGGCGATCGTCGTGCTGAATCGCTCGTCGTCGGCGAGCCCGGCCGCATCCAGGTGCTGCATCAGCGCGGCGAACGCCGCGTCGGAGAGGCAGGCGATCGCGATCCACCGGTCCTGGCCGGCGCAGGGGAAGACGCCGTACGGCGCGAACGCGGGGTGGTTGTTGCCGCGCGGGCCGCCCTCGCGGCCGTTGAACTCGTAGTCCAGCACGTCGAACGCGATGTGGTGCAGCACCGCCTCCGACTGCGACAGCTCCACCAGCTGCCCCGCGCCGGTCCGCTCCCGCGCCAGCAGCCCGGCCTGCACCGCCCACGCGACGTGAGCCCCGGCGTTCGGGTCGCCGTGCAGCGAGCTGGGCGTGGTGGACGGGTCGCTGTCGGGGTAGCCGCGGACCATGGTGTGCCCGGCGACGCCCTCCATCTGCAAGCCATAGCCCTTGTAGTGCGCGTACGGCCCGGTGATGCCGAAGCCGGGGAAGCGGACCATCACCAGCCGCGGGTTGGCCGCGTGCAGGACCTCCCAGCCGATGCCCAGGTGCTCCACCACCTCGGCCGCGTTGTTCTCCAGGAAGACATCGGCCTTGCGGACCAGTTCGAGGAACAGCTCGTGGCCGCGCTCGCTGCGCAGGTCGAACGTGGCCGACAGGTGGCCGCGCTTGGCGTAGTTGAACACCGTTACGCGGTCCCAGAAGCCCTCGGAGCCGTCGCGGTTGAGGTAGCGGGCGCCCCCGATGCCCTGCATCACGACGTCGGGGATGTGCCGCAGCTGGGTGCGCGTCGGGTTAAGGTGCTGGATCGACTCGATCTCGATGACCTCAGCGCCGAGGTCGGCGAGGATCATCGTGCCGAACGGGCCTGCCCACACCAGCCCCTGCGCCAGGACGCGGACACCCGCCAGCGGCGGCCTGCGGTCGTTCATCGTACTTTGCTCCTCAACGCCTAAATTACGCTCCCTCGACGCCTAAATCACGTTCTGTCCGCCGCCAGTTCGGGCGCGGTACGACGCGCCGTCTGGAGCGCTCGCCTCCGCTTGTCAAGTCACGTAACAGGCCTGTGGAAAACTTCCGGTTATCCACAGGCCTGTCATTTCTCTGTCGCCCGGCCTGCCTGTCACGCCGCACGCTGGCCTCATGACGCAAACCCTTACCACCGGTGACGATTTCCCGGACCGCCGCGATCAGCCGCCGAGCCTGGTGATCCGGGCCGGCTCCCCAGCCTCTCTGCTGCGCATGGTTCCGCATCTGCTCGGCTTCGTGCCCGAGGCCAGCCTCGTCGTGCTGGGCGTCGAGCCGCCCCGCGACCGCATCCGGATCACCCTGCGCTACGACCTGCCCGATCCGCCCGAGGCGGGCTTGGTCGCCGACGTCGCCGCGCACGCCGTTGCCGTGCTGAGCAAGCACCGGCTGGCCGCCGCGGTGGTGATCGGGTACGGTCCCGAGGCGCTGGTGACCCCGGTGGCTCGCGAACTGCGCGACGCCGCCTGGCGGGCCGGGATCGACCTGCTCGAGTTCCTCCGGGCCGAGCACGGCCGCTACTGGTCGTACGCGTGCGGCAACGAGGAATGCTGCCCGGCCGCCGGAGTGCCGTTCGATGCCGCTGATCCTGCCGATGCCGCCGCCCTGGCCCGCATCGGCCCGGTGCTGGCCAGCCGCGCCGACCTGGCCGGCCGAATCGCGCCGCTCGGCGGCATCGCCGCCGAGTCCATGCGCCAGGCCACCCGCCGGGCCGAGCAGCACGTCACCCGGGTGCTGGGCAAGGTGCGCAAGTCGGCCCGCCTCGGCGCCGCCCGGCACATGATCGCCGCCGAGGGCCTGGCCGCCGTCGGCGCGATGATCAGCCGGTACCGGGACGGCGGCGGGTTCACCTCCGACGACGAGATCGCCCGGATAACGGTGGCCTTGCGTGACCTGAGGGTCAGGGATGACGCCTGGGCCCGGATGGATCCCGCGCATTCGGAGGCGCACCTGCGGCTATGGACCGACGTGCTCCGGCGTGCCCAGCCCGGCCACGCGGCCGCGCCGGCCGCCCTGCTTGCCTTCGTGGCCTGGCAGTCCGGGGACGGGGCGCTGGCGAACGTCGCGCTGGACCGGGCGCTGGCCGATGACCCCCGATACTCGATGGCCTCGCTGCTCCGCCAGGTGATCGCCGCCGGAGCGCCGCCCTCGCTGGCCAGGCTCCCGATGACGCCGGAAGAGGTAGCGGCCAGCTATGACGGCGCGGAGGAGAATGCCGGCCGCGATCTGGACGCTCAGGACCCGGATCTAGATGATGAGGACTGAGGTCACGGCCGGAGATAACTGAACAGAGATCATGAGCTCCGTGTGCGGCCAGGTCTGGCCGAGCGTGAGGCGGTCGGGCGGCCCTGTACCTCGTGGCTAGTCTGCGTCGCCCCAGCCCACCCGGGGATCCATGCGACGAACCACCTTGCGCTCCAGGTTTATGTTAATCGCTATTGACATCAAATAGATTTGAGGTCAGTGTTGCTTAACATGAAATCGAAGCGGTCCTACACGATGGGTGCGCGGGCCGAGGCGATGGCCGAGACCAGGCGGCGCATCCTGCAGGCCGTCCGGGACCTGGCTACTGAGACCCTTAACCTCGATCCGACCCTGGAGATGGTGGCGGCCCAGGCCGGGGTCAGCGTCCAGACCGTACTGCGGCACTTCGGCGACCGCGAGGGCCTGTTCGGGGCTGCCCTGGACGCCGCGACCACGGACGTCGTGGCCGAGCGCGAGGCGCCGGCCGGGGACGTGACGGCCGCAGTCCGGATTATCGTCGCTCACTACGAGTCCCGGGGCGATTTCGTCATCCACGTGCTCGGGCACGAGCGGGACGACGAGCGCTTCGCACGCGTCACTGAGCCCGGTCGTGGCCTGCACCGCAAGTGGGTCGCCGACGTATTCGCGCCCCAGATGCGCGGCCGGGCTGACGCCGAGCAGTTGACCGACCTGCTGGTGGTGGCGACCGACGTGTACACCTGGAAACTTCTGCGCCGTGACCGGGGTCTGTCCCGGTCAGAAACCGAATCGCGTATCCGCCAGCTCATCGACGCTGTGCTATCCGCGCCTGGTTCATCCTCTGGAGGCACATCATGACCAGCGCCTTGTTCGTCACCTTTGAAGCCGGCGGCAACGTCCACCCGGCCCTCGGCCTGGCCCAGCGGCTTGTCGCCGACGGCGGCCAGGCGCTGGTTCTCGGCACTCCGTCTCAGCGCACGGTGGTTGCCGCGGCTGGTCTGCAGTTCGAGCCGTTCAGCTTGGAGCAGCCTTACCGGACTCTGGCGCCGGTGAACCCGGTCTCCAACCTGTCGCAGGTGTCGCGGACGCTGGGCAGCCGGGATATCGCCCGAGACGTGGTCCGGGTGGCCCGGCGCGAGTCACCGGACGTGGTGGTGGTCGACTGCATGCTGTTGCGCCCGCTGGACGCGTCGATCCGGGCCGGATTCCGTACCGTGACCCTGGTTCACACGCTGCCGTCGTTCTTCGCCGGGCCCTTCGCCAAGGGCCCGGTGGGCCGGGTGGCCGCGCTCCGAGGCCTGCGCCCGGCTCGGATCTGGGCCGCGGCCTCCGGCACGATCGCCGCCGTGCTGCCCGGCTTCGACACCGGGTCACCCGGACCATGGACGGACCTGCGCCCGGTCGGACCCATCATGCCAAAAGCCGCGGCTGCCTCCGAGGACGCGCCGCGCCTGCCGCGGGACCGGCCGCGTGTGCTGATCGCGCTGAGCACCAACTGGTTCCCTGGCCAGGAGCGGACCATGCGGAAGCTTCTCGACGCGGTGGACGGGCTGGACCTGGACGTCGTGGTGACCACGGGCCCGTCGATCGATCCTGCCACGCTGCGTTCTCCTGCCAACGCCACCATCTACCAGCGAGCCGACCATGACCAGTTGCTGGCCGACGTCGACCTGGTAGTGGGCCACGGGGGGCATGGCACGACGATGCGAGCCCTGGCTCACAACGTGCCGCTGCTAATCGTGCCTAGCTTCGGGTTTTCTGACCAGCCGGCCGTGGGCCGGAGGATAGAAGAGATCGGTGCGGGACGCACGTTGCCGGCCAAGACGTCCGTGGCCGACCTGCGGCAGGCCATCGCGGCGCTGGCCGTCTCCGGGCAGCACCGCCAGGCCGCAGTTGCGCTTGGAGAGCGCCTACGGGCCCTCGATCCGGCCGGTGATGCGGTCGCGTACCTGGGAGCCGACCTACCGGCCGCGTCCCGGTGAACCGGCGCACGAGCGTTTAGTGGAAGTCTAGAAGTTGCAGGCTGCCTAGCCGCAGTCTCTGCCCGCGCCATGACCGGCTGCTATCGACTGCTGGCCTTCGTGGCCTGGCCAAGCGGAGATGGGGCGCTGGCGAACGTCGCGCTGGACCGGCGCTGGCCGATGACCCCGGATACTTGATGGCCTCGCTGTTCCGCCAGGTGATCGCCGCCGGAGCGCCGCCCTCGCTGGCCAGGCTCCCGATGACGCCTGAGGAGGTGGCGGCCAGCCACGACGGTGCCGAGGATCACGACGGTGCCGAGGATCACGACGAGGACACCGGCCGCGACCTGGACGGATGTCGCCCGGACCTGGATGATGAAGACTGAGGTCACGGCCGGGCGGGGGATAAACTGCCAGGAATGTCCGGTCAGCTGACGATGGTCCAGACCATGGAGGGCGCCGCATGACGGCCGACACGCACGAGGCCGCCGTGGCCAGGCTGCGCGAGACCTACGCGGCGCTGCCGCCCGGGGCTCCCGTCCGGCTGGCCAAGCGCACCTCGAACCTCTTCCGGTTCCGCGACAACGTCCCGAAGGCCCCGGCTGGCGCTGCGGCTGCGGCCGGGCTGGATGTCTCCGCCTTCGGTCACGTGCTGGAAATCGACCCGGCCCGCCGCACCGCCCGGGTCGGCGGCATGACCACTTACGAGGACCTGTGCGACGCGACGCTGCGGCACCAGCTGATGCCGCTGGTGGTCCCGCAGCTCAAGACGATCACCCTCGGCGGGGCGGTCACCGGGCTGGGCATCGAGTCCACTTCGCTGCGCAACGGGATGCCGCACGAGTCGGTCACCGAGATGGAGATCCTGACCGGCGACGGCCGCGTCGTGCGTGCCACCGCTGACAACGAGCACGCGGACTTGTTCCACGGGTTCCCGAACTCCCTCGGCACTCTGGGTTACGCCCTGTCGCTCACCATCGAGCTCGAGCCGGTGCAGCCGTTCGTGCACCTGCGGCATTTCCCGTTCGCGACGCCGGATGACTGCATGGACGCGATCGCCCAGATCGCCGCGGAAGGGAGCTTCCGCGGCCACCGGGCCGACTTCGTGGACGGGACCGCGTTCTCGCCGGATGAGCTGTACCTGACGGTCGGCGCGTTCAGCGAGGTGGCCCCCTGGCGCGGCGACTACACCGGCCAGCAGATCTACTACCAGTCGATCCGCCAGCACAAGGAGGATTTCCTCACCATCCGCGACTACCTGTGGCGGTGGGATACCGACTGGTTCTGGTGCTCGCGGGCCTTCGGCGTGCAGAATCCTCGCCTCAGGCGGCTATGGCCGCGCCGGTACCGGCGCTCGGACGTGTACCACAAGCTCGTCTCGCTGGACCGGCGCTACCGCCTTACCGCCACCATGGACGAAAGGCGCCAGGTCCCGGCCCGCGAGTCCGTCATCCAGGACGTCGAGATCCCGGTCGAGCGCGGCGCCGATTTCCTCCGGTACTTCGCTGCGAACGTGGGGATGAGCCCGGTCTGGATGTGCCCGCTGCGGGTACGCGGCGAGCGGGCCAGGCCGTGGCCGCTATGGCCGCTCGAGGCCGGGGATGTGTACGTGAACTTCGGCTTCTGGGGGATGGTGCCGCTGCCCGCGGGCGAGCAGGACGGGTACTACAACCGCCTGGTCGAAGACGAGGTGGCGAAGCTGGACGGGCACAAGTCGCTGTACTCGACGGCGTTCTACCCCGAGAACGAGTTCTACCAGCGCTACGACGGCGCGTCTTACCACGCGCTCAAGCGCGCCTACGACGGCGAGGGGCGCCTGCTCAGCCTGTACGAGAAGTGCGTCCTGGGACGCTGAAGCATCTGATTCAACGGTATCGACCGACGGAAGGAACGCGCAGGATGGCAATAGCCGAGGTCTTCGAGGCGATAGCAGGGCCCGACGCCCCGGTGGAATTCGCGGCCTATGACGGCAGTCACGCCGGCGTGGCCGGATCCCCAGTGAAGATCACCGTCCGCTCGCCGGTCGCCGTGGCCTACCTGGCGCAGGCCCCCGGGGAACTCGGGCTGGCCCGCGCCTACGTGGCCGGCCACCTGGACGTCGACGGCGACATGTACGAGGCGCTGTCCCGGATAACGAAGATCCAGTCCGTCAGCCTTAGCGCAGCCGACAAGCTGCGGCTGCTGCAAGCCCTCGGCGGGCCGAAGCTCCTGCTGCACCGCATGCCGCCGCCGCCCCAGGAAGTGCGCCGGCGCTGGCTGAACGGGCGGCTGCACTCCAAGGGCCGCGACGCCAAGGTCATCTCCCACCACTACGACGTGTCCAACCGGTTCTACGAGTGGGTGCTCGGGCCGAGCATGGCCTACACCTGCGCCTGCTACCCGACCGACGACTCGACCCTGGAAGAAGCCCAGGAGTACAAGTTCGACCTGGTCGCGCGCAAGCTCGGCCTCGAGCCGGGCATGCGCCTGCTCGACGTCGGCTGCGGCTGGGGCGGAATGGTGATTCACGCCGCGCGGGAGTACGGCGTCAAGGCGCTCGGCGTCACGTTGTCCGCGCAGCAGGCCGCCTGGGGCCAGGCCGCGATCGAGCGGGCGGGGCTGTCCGCGCTGGCCGAGGTCCGCCACCTGGACTACCGGGACGTGATCGAGTCAGGCTTCGACGCGGTCAGCTCCATCGGGCTCACCGAGCACATCGGCAAGCAGAACCTCCCCTCCTACTTCTCATTTCTGCTCGGCAAGCTGAAGCCCGGCGGTCGGCTGCTCAACCACTGCATCACCCGGCCGACCAACAACGAGCCGCCCATCCGCAGGGGCGGGTTCATCAACCGTTACGTGTTCCCCGACGGGGAGCTCGAGGGACCCGGCTACCTGGTCTCGCTCATGCACGACACCGGCTTCGAGGTCCGGCACGAGGAGAACCTGCGCGAGCACTACGCCAAGACCCTGGCCGCCTGGTGCGCCAACCTGGACGCGCACTGGGACGAGGCGGTCGCGGAGGTCGGCCAGGGCACGGCCCGGGTGTGGCGCCTGTACATGGCCGGCTCCCGGCTCGGCTTCGACCGCAACCACATCGAGCTGCACCAGGTACTGGGCGTGAAGCTTCACCCGGACGGCACGTCGGCTATGCCGCTTCGCCCCGACTGGGAGGTCCCTCGCGTCCTGGTCCAGTGAGTTTCATACCGAACGGGCCGTGGTGCCCGCCCCGACCCCCTGACTGGAGCCCCGACCGGAGTCCTGGCCGTGGCCAGTCCCCGCGGCCCGCGTCACCGGCACGGGCCACGTACCCGCCTGGGCCGATGGGGCCAGCGCGGATGGGGCCGTGGCGGATAGGGCCGGGGCCGTGACATCGCTGATCGCCCCGGCGGCGGTCAAGGCCGCGGCCAGCCGGGCGTAACCCGAGGGGTCGCGGCCGCCCGGGCCCTCCGTGACCGGGGCGCTCGGGATAGTGACGACAGGCGCGGCGCAGCAGCCGGCGGCCAGGTCGGCCAGGCCGTCGTCCGGCCCGGCAACGACGATCAGGTCAGCTTGCTCAGCTGCCAATGCCATCGCCCGCGCGAAGAGCACTGGCCGGCTCAGCTGGCTGGCCAGCAGCTCGGCCAGGTCGTCGCCGGGCATGACCGGACGTCCGGTGACCGTGGAGATCAGCCGACGCCGCGGCGGCGCGAAGCGCGTGCCCGCCAGGACGCTCCGCAGCGGGGCGGCGCACCCGGCCATCGCCGGGGAGTGCAGCGCGAGGGCGATACCCAGGACCTCGACGGCCACGCCCGCCGCGGCGGCTCGCCGGGTCAGGTTGCGGATGCTCGCCGCGGGCCCCGCCAGCAGATGCGAGCGCGCCCCCTCGTAGCCGGCGATGTGCAGCCCTTCGGGCGCCCCGAGCTCGCGCGCGGTATCGGCGTCAGCCGCGACCCGGGCCATCGCCGCCGGACCGTCACCGTATCCGCGCAGCACCTGGCCACGCTGGGCCGCCAGCCGCGCCGCCTCGGCCGCGGGCAGGCAGCCCGCCCAGACCAGGCCGGCGAGTTCGCCCAGGCTGTAGCCCACCGCGGCGACCGGTGTGACGCCGATCAGGTCCAGGGTGCGCAGCCCGGCGAGCGAGGCGGCCAGCATCCCTGACTGCGCCAGCCCCGCCCGGGCCAGCCCGCCGAACACCACCACCACCCGCCCGCGCGCCCCGGCCGGAGCGCATACGTCCGCGATCACGGCCCCGGCCGGAGCGCATACGTCCGCGGTGACGGCCCCGGCCGTGGTGCCTCCCGTCCCGACCCGGGTCTCGGCCCCGATCGGCACTCGTCCATCCTCAGGAGCCCCAGCAGTCACAGACGGCGCAGGCGCCGCTGAAGCCTCCGGCGCGGGCACAGGTGCCGATGCGCTGGCCGTATCGGCCGTGCGCCGCCGCCGTCCCCGCCCGCGTTCCGGCTCGGCTTCGCGGCACATCACCAGGTGGACCCCTTCGGCCTGCGGGTGGCCGCCAGACGGCCCCGGCCCGGCCGCCGGGTCCGCGGTGCCGAGCGAGTTGACCGCGGCCAGCCGTCTTCCGGAGGCGTCCGTGTTCCCATCCGGCCACGGCTCGGCCACCCGCGGTAGCCGCAGCAGCGCTTCCCCGGTCTCGATCAGCCGGTGCTGCCGCGCGCACCGGGTGCCGGGCGGGATCGTGCCGACCGCCATGGCCAGGGCGGTCTTGATCAGGCTCGCGACACCCGCCGCCGCCCGGGTGTATCCGATGCCCGCGGCCACGGAACCCAGCGCCGCCGTGGCCCGGCCGCCCTGCCGCAGCCGTGCGAACGCGGTGAGCTCGGCCAGGTCCCCGGCCGCGGTGCCCCTGCCCTCACCCTCGATGAGCTGGATGTCCGCGGGATCGATGCCAGCCTGCTGGTAGGCCCGCAGGATGGCCTGGTCATCTAGCGCCGATGGTGCGACCGGCACGGTGCTCCAGCCGGCGATCTCGGCGTAGATGGGCACCCGGGCCGCGTGGGCGTCAGCGGAGCGCACGAGCACCACGATGCCGCAGCCCTCACCGGGCAGCAGGCCGCACGGTTCGGCGGCGTAGACGCGCATTTCGTCCCGGCCCAGCGTCCCGGCTCGCGCCGCCGCGGTGAGCCAGGCCGGATCGAGGCCGAGTTCCGCGCCGCCCGCTACCGCCAGGTCGAGGCTTCCGGATCGCAGCGCCTCCGCGGCGGCCGCCACCGCGTGCAGTGACGACGCGGCCGCCGTGCGCGGCCAGGCCGCGTCCCCGGTGAGCCCCGACTGCTCGCGCACCAGCTCGCCGACGCCCGCTACCGAACTCGCGATGGACAACCCGGCTCGTCCGGGTGCTCCAGCCACGATTTCCTCGGCCTTCAGCCCGGCGTCCGCCAGGGCCAGGGCGGTGGTCTGGGCGGCCAGCTTCTGCACTGCCCCGGCGTCCTGCGTGGCCCGATCGCCGCTGGTAGCCGGCCCGCCCCAGTCGTCGAGCAGCGCCGCGTGCAGGAGCCCAGCCTGCGAGTCGGCCGTCGGCCGGAACATGCGGCGGCCGGCCACCGTGAGGTCATGAAATTCGGCCGGATCGCGCGCCCCGGGGAACCGGCACGCCAGGCCTATGATCGCGACCCCCCTGCCCTGATCTGCCCGGTCGCCCATTGCCACTCCCCGTAACTGAATGCGTTTCCTTAGTAACGATGGATAGATACCGGCGGGCCGTCCGTCAAGGCGATTGGCGAGACACGCTGATTCGTGCGCTTAATCCAAGTTCTGGTTATTCAGGTTCCGTGATCGCTCCCGCCGCCCCGCGGGCCTGCGCGAACTAGCTCGCCGGCGATCTGCGCCAGCCGGGAGGATGCCCGGCCGCCGGCGATCTTGTCCGCCGGGCGAACCGTAAACTGGCGCCGGCGGCCCGATCAGCCCTGGCCGGGTCTCTTCGTCGGCGCCGCCGCACCTCAGCCAGCGGCCTCAGCCAGCGGTCCCAGCAGCGGTCCCAGCAGCCGTCCCAGCAGCGGCCCCAGGCAGCGGTCCCAGCAGCAGCCTCAGGCACCGGCCGCGGGCACCGGCCGGCGCGCCGCGAGTGCGCTATCCTGTGCGCATGCGTGCCGCCCGGCTGCTTCTTCTTACCTAGCCGCGCCGACCTACCTTCGTTGGCGCGGCTGCCCCTCGTCTCGAGGGGCGTTTTCATTGCCGGAGCAGGGCCGGACCGATCTGATGGCGAGGAAATAATGACAGCGGCCGAGGGCGCCGAACTGGCGCAGCGCTACGACCCCCGCGACATCCAGGAGAAATGGCAGGCGCGCTGGGCGGAGCTCGAGCCATATCGTGCCAGCGAGGATCCCGCCGACCCGCGGGAGCGCTTCTATCTGGTGGACATGTTCCCCTACCCGTCGGGTGACCTGCACATGGGGCATGCGGAGGCCTACGCCATCGGCGACGCCCTCGCCCGCTATCACTTCCTGCGCGGCCGCAACGTACTGCATCCGATCGGCTGGGACGCCTTCGGCCTGCCCGCGGAAAACGCCGCGATCAGGAACAACTCGCACCCGGCCGACTGGACCTACGCCAACATCGAGACTCAGGCGGCCTCCTTCCGCCGGTACGCGACTTCCTTCGACTGGAGCCGCAGGCTGGCCACGTGCGACCCGGGCTACTACCACTGGAACCAGTGGCTGTTCCTGCGCTTCTACGAGCGAGGGCTGGCCTACCGCCGGGACGGTTACGTGAACTGGTGCCCGGTGGACCAGACCGTGCTGGCTAACGAGCAGGTCATCGCCGGGCACTGCGAGCGCTGCGGCGCCGAGGTGGTCCGGCGGATGCTGAACCAGTGGTACTTCAAGATCACCGACTACGCGGACCGGCTGCTCGCCGACGCCAGTGAGCTGGAGAGCTGCTGGCCCGACCGCGTGCTGCTGATGCAGCGCAACTGGATCGGGCGCTCGCAGGGGGCTGAGGTCAACTTCACCGTGGAGGGCTTGGATGAGCCTGTCACGGTGTTCACCACCAGGCCGGACACGCTGTACGGGGCGACGTTCTTCGTGGTCGCGGCTGACTCGCCGCTGGCCGAGGAGGTGTGCACCCCCGACCGCCTGCCCGAGCTGCGCGCCTATACCGAGCAGGTCCGGAAGCTGACCGACATCGAGCGCCAGTCCACCGAGCGGGAGAAGACCGGCGTCTTCCTGGGCCGGTACGCCATCAACCCGGTCAACGGCGAGCGGATCCCGGTCTGGGCCGCGGACTACGTGCTCCCCGACTACGGCACCGGGGCCATCATGGCCGTACCCGCGCACGACCAGCGGGACCTGGACTTTGCCCGCGCTTACGGTCTGGATGTGCGCATCGTGGTCGACACCGGCCAGCCTGATCCCGCGCAGACCGGGATCGCGACTGCGGGCGACGGTCTCCTGGTGAACTCGGGCCCCATCAACGGCCTGCCCAAAGCCGAGGCCATCGCCACGATTATCGCCATCCTGGCCGAGAAGGGCCTGGGCCGGGCGGCCGTGAACTACCGGCTGCGGGACTGGCTGGTCTCACGGCAGCGTTTCTGGGGCACCCCGATCCCGATCGTGCACTGCCCGTCGTGCGGCGAGGTGCCGGTGCCCGACGACCAGCTACCGGTGGTGCTGCCTGACCTGCGCGGCCAGGACCTGGTGCCCAGGGGTGTGTCCCCGCTGGCCGCGGCTGAGGACTGGGTGAACGTGCCGTGCCCCCGCTGCGGCGGACCGGCCAAGCGGGACACCGACACCATGGACACGTTCGTGGACTCGTCCTGGTACATGTTCCGGTACTGCTCGCCCGCTTACGCCGACGGCCCGTTCGATCCGGCCGAGGTCCGCCGGTGGGCGCCGGTCGACATGTACGTGGGCGGCGTCGAGCATGCCATCCTGCACCTGCTGTACGCCAGGTTCTTCACCAAGGTCCTGCACGACATGGGCCTGCTGGACTTCACTGAGCCGTTTACCAGGCTGATCAACCAAGGCCAGGTGATCAACCACGGCAAGGCCATGTCGAAATCGCTCGGCAACGGCGTCGATCTCGGCGAGCAGATCGAGCGCTTCGGCGTGGACACCATCCGGCTGTCCATGGTCTTCGCCAGCCCGCCCGAGGACGATATCGACTGGGCGGACGTGCACCCGGAAGCCATGGTGAAATTCCTCGGCCGGGTCTGGCGCATCATCGCTGATGTCGCCGCTGCCGATGTCGCCGCCGCGGATGCGGCCGCCGGGCAAGACGCGCCCGCGCCCGGGGGGACCGAGCTGCGCAAGGTGACGCACCGGACCATCGACGAGGTCACCCGCCAGGTCGAGGCGTATCACCTGAACGTAGCCGTAGCCCGGCTGATGGAGCTGGTCAGTGCGACCAGGAAGGCCATCGATTCCGGGCCTGCCGGAGCGGCCGATCCCGCGGTACGCGAGGCGGCCGAGGTCCTGGCTGTTCTGCTGTCCGTCTTCGCGCCCTACACCGCGGAGGAGTGCTGGGAGCTGCTCGGGCGCAAACCGTCGGTGGCGCGCGCGGCTTGGCCCGTTGCTGACCCGGACCTGCTGGCCGAGGACACGGTTACCTGCGTAGTGCAGGTCAACGGTAAGGTCCGTGACCGGCTGGAGGTCCCGCCGACCATCAGCGAGGCCGATCTTCGCGAGCTCGCGCTGGTAGCGCCCGGCGTCATCCGGACGCTTGATGGCCAGCAGGTCGCCCGGGTCATCGTCCGGGCACCGAAGCTGGTCAGTATCGTCGCCGCGTAGCCCGGCACTCCCGCCCGCAGGGCGCGGGCTCGCCGGTCTGGTCAGACACGCCTCAAGACCGCCACGACCTTGCCGAGGATGGTGGCGTCGTCACCGAGGATCGGCGTGTACGCCGGGTTGTGCGGGATCAGCCAGACGTGCCCGTCGCTCCGCTTGAACGTCTTCACGGTGGCCTCCGGGGTGGCGCCGTCGAGCATGGCGGCCACGATTTCCCCGTTCTCCGCGTTCTCCTGCTTGCGGACGACCACCCAGTCTCCGTCCGCGATCGCGGCGTTGATCATCGAGTCGCCGGACACCTTGAGCAGGAATAGCGTCCCCTCGCCGACCAGCTGCCTGGGCAGCGGGAAGATGTCCTCCACGTACTGCTCAGCGAGGATCGGGCCGCCTGCGGCGATCCGCCCGATCAGCGGGACGAAGGCCGCTTCCTGTGACGGGATGTCGTTCCCCGGGAGATCGGACGGCGGTACCTCCGGCTCGCGCTCGCGACCCGGCTCGGGACGCACCGCCGGGTGGCCGGGCAGACGCACCTCCACGGTCCGCGGCCGGCCCACATCCCGGTGCAGGTAGCCCTTACGCTGCAGCGTGCTGAGCTGGTACGAAACGCTCGACGTGCTGGTCAGCCCGACCGCCTCGCCGATCTCCCGCATCGACGGCGGGTAGCCGCGCTTCTGCACGGACTCCCGGATCACCTGGAGGACCTTGCGCTGCCGCCAGGTCAGCACGTGGTCGGGATCCGGCTTGTCCGGTGTATCCGGGACAACAACCGGCACGCTGCCCTTTGGCTTGCGTCCAGGCCGCCCCTTCGGTCTGGGTGCCTCAGTGCCGGAAGTGCCTGTTGTGGTACTTCCCATGGCGGTTTCCTCCATCTGATGACCTTCCGTGTACGGACTCTTGCGAACTGACTTGAGACTAACGTCTCCCGCCCTGGATCCCAAACATCTGTTCGGACGTGTCGCGAAAATGTCAGACCCCCGCGATACAAAGATGTAGTAGCTCTTCCGATCGAACAGGCGTACGATCGAGCGCAAGTCCTATCGAACGAGCTGTGGCATAAGTATAGCTCGAATGAAAGTTTGATATGGGAGGTCGCTATGACCGCGATGCGCGCCGTGGAGCTGCCGGAAGCACCGGCGGCTGAAGCACCGGCCGTTGAACTGCCGGCCATAGCCGCGGCGCCCCAGCCGGGGGAGCGCGCGGTCAGCCGGGCGGCCACCCGCTGGGCCCTTCCCAGCCAGCCGGCAGGCCCGCTGACGGCAGACCCGCAGCCGGCAGGCCCGGCTGACGGCAGGCGCGCTGCCGGCGGAATTGCAGGCGGCCGGGGTGCGCGTCACCGGGACGGCGCCCCGTGGCCAGGCGGCGAGCATGCCCCTCCGGCTGACCAGGCGCGGCCGCATCGTGGTCGGCGTCACCACCGTGCTGCTGGTTGCCGTGCTATCGCTTATCGCCGCCATGTCGGCGGAGGCGACCAACCAGGCCCCGGCGCGTACCGCTCAGGGCCTCACCCAGGTGATCGTCCGCCCGGGCCAGAGCCTGTGGTCAGTCGCGGAAAACGCCGATCCCGGCGCCGATACCCGGGTGGTTATCCAGCAGATCGCAGATCTCAACGGGCTGACCGGGTCCGCCGTCCTCGCGGGCCAGCGGCTGTGGGTCCCGCGCGGCTGATCACCGCGACACGCCGGCCCGCCCCCGACCCGCCGGTACACCGCACTCCACGACGCGCCAATACGCCGCAGGCCGCGGGATGCCGGCCAGGCCCGCCGGACCGGCCGGCATGGCGGCGATTCCGGATTGACCTCGCGCTTCCTCTTGCCACGGGTCGCCCTCGTGGTCTACCGTAACCACAACATCTAGTAGTTACATCGCTGTGGTTTTTCTACAAGTTGTGTTACGACTAGAATAGAAGCACAAGGCACCCCGGGGAGGTGATCGCGTGTATTGCCCGTTCTGCCGTCATCCGGACAGCAGGGTCATCGACAGCCGGACCGCTGACGACGGTGCCGCGATCCGCCGCCGGAGGTCGTGCCCCGAGTGCGGGCGCCGGTTCACCACCCAGGAGACGGTCATCTTGATGGTGGCCAAGCGCAGCGGGGTGACCGAGCCGTTCGCCCGGGACAAGATCATCCACGGGGTCCAGCGCGCCTGCCAGGGACGGCCGGTCAGCGAGGACAAGCTCGCCATCCTGGCCCAGCAGGTGGAAGAGACGATCAGGGCCCGCGGCCTGGCTGAGGTCCCCTCGCACGAGGTCGGCCTGGCCATCCTCGGCCCGCTGAGGGATCTGGACGAGGTGGCTTACCTGAGGTTCGCCTCGGTCTACCGGAGTTTCGAGTCGCTTGCCGACTTCGAGGACGAGATCGCCGTACTGCGCCAGGGACGCCGCAGCACGGACACGGAAACAGCGCCCTAGGGCAGCGAGCGCAACAGGCGCACAGGCATACACAGTGCAGCAAGGCCGGAGACGGCCTGGCAGGGATCCGGAAGGGTCCCGGAAGGGGGAAGTGATGACCGAAACGGCGAGCAGCGCGGCGGCACGTAAGGGCAAGGCTGCCGAAGGCCCAAGAGAGTCTGCGGCCGGCGACGGCCAGCCTGCCCGGCGGGCCAAGCGCCGCGGGCTCACGATGAGCCGCATTTACACCACGCCCGGCGTACACCCTTACGACCAGGTCACCTGGGAGCGCCGCGACGTCATCATGACCAACTGGCGGGACGGCACGGTCAACTTCGAGCAGCGCGGCGTGGAGTTCCCCGACTCCTGGTCGGTGAACGCCGCCAACATCGTGACGACCAAGTACTTCCGCGGCGCGGTCGGCTCACCGCAGCGGGAGTGGAGCCTCAAGCAGCTGGTGGACCGCGTCGTCGGCAAGTACGAGCAGACCGGCAGGCAGAACGGCTACTTCGCCACCGACGAAGACGCCGAGATCTTCGGCCACGAGCTCCGCTACGCCCTGATCCACCAGATCTTCAGCTTCAACTCCCCGGTCTGGTTCAACGTCGGCACCGCTTCCCCCCAGCAGGTCTCGGCGTGCTTCATCCTCGCCGTGGATGACACCATGGACGCGATCCTGGACTGGTACCGCGAGGAGGGCCTGATCTTCAAGGGCGGCTCCGGCGCCGGCGTCAACCTGTCCAAGATCCGCTCCAGCAAGGAGCTGCTGTCGTCCGGCGGCACCGCCAGCGGACCGGTGTCCTTCATGCGCGGCGCTGACTCCTCGGCCGGCACGATCAAGTCCGGCGGCGCCACCCGCCGTGCGGCCAAGATGGTGGTGCTCGACGTCGACCACCCGGACGTCGAGGAGTTCATCGCGACCAAGGCGCGCGAAGAAGAGAAGATCCGGGCCCTGCGCGACGCCGGGTTCGACATGGATCTCGGCGGCCGGGACATCATCAGCGTCCAGTACCAGAACGCCAACAACTCCGTGCGCGTCTCCGACGAGTTCATGCATGCCGTCGAGGAGGACAAGCCGTTTGACCTGCTGGCCCGCCGCACCGGCGAGGTGATCGAGCGGGTCGAGGCGAGGAAGCTGCTGCGGAGCATGGCCCAGGCCGCATGGGACTGCGCCGACCCCGGCATCCAGTACGACGACACGATCAACGACTGGCACACCAACCCCGAGTCGGGCCGCATCACGGCCAGCAACCCCTGCTCGGAGTACCTCAGCCTGGACAACTCCTCCTGCAACCTGGCCAGCATCAACCTGCTGAAGTTCCTCCGCGAGGACGACACCTTCGACGCCGAGCGGTTTGCCCGGATGACCGAGGTGATCATCACCGCGATGGACATCTCGATCACGTTCGCCGACTTCCCCACGGAGAAGATCGGCGTCACCACCCGCGCCTACCGGCAGCTCGGTATCGGCTACGCCAACCTGGGCGCGCTGCTGATGGCCACCGGTCACGCTTACGACTCCGAGGGCGGCCGGGCCATCGCGGCCGCCATCACCTCGCTGATGACCGGGACCGCGTACAAGACGTCGGCCGAGCTGGCCGGGGTGGTTGGTCCCTACGACGGCTACGCCCGCAACGCCAAGGCGCACAAGCGCGTCATCCGCAAGCACGCCGCCGCCAGCGAGGACATCCGTTCGATCGGCGCCATGGAGCGGCCCATCCTCGACCTGGCCAGCCAGACCTGGCAGGAATGCGCCCAGCTCGGCGAGGCGAACGGGTACCGGAACGCCCAGGCGAGCCTGCTGGCTCCCACCGGGACCATCGGCCTGATGATGGACTGCGACACCACGGGCATCGAGCCGGACCTGGCCCTGGTCAAGTTCAAGAAGCTCGTCGGCGGCGGTTCCATGCAGATCGTCAACCAGACCGTGCCGCGGGCGCTGAAGAACCTCGGCTACCCGCACGAGCAGATCGAGGCGATCACCGAATACATCGCCGAGCACGGCCACGTCGTCAACGCTCCCGGCCTGCGCCCCGAGCACTACGAGGTGTTCGACTGCGCCATGGGCGAGCGCGCGATCGGCGCGATGGGCCACGTCCGGATGATGGCCGCCGTACAGCCGATGCTCAGCGGGTCGATTTCGAAAACCGTGAACCTGCCGGAAAGCGCGACCGTCGAGGACATCGAGCGGATCTACTACGAGGGCTGGAAGCTGGGCCTCAAGGCGCTGGCGGTGTACCGCGACAACTGCAAGGTCGGCCAGCCGCTGACCGACGCGAAGAAGAAGCCGGCCGAAGCCGCGGCCGCGGCCACCCAGGCCGTCCAGCCGCGTGAGCACCGTCCAGTCCGCAGGCGCCTGCCCCGGCAGCGCCCCGCCACCGTGACCAGGTTCTCCGTAGCCGGCGCTGAGGGCTACATGACGGCCTCCAGCTACCCGGACGACGGCATCGGCGAGGTGTTCCTCAAGCTCGGCAAGCAGGGCTCCACGCTGGCCGGCGTGATGGACGCCTTCTCCGTGGCCGTCTCGGTCGGCCTGCAGTACGGCATCCCGCTGGATTCCTACGTGGCCAAGTTCACCAACATGCGGTTCGAGCCGGCCGGCCTGACCGACGACCCGGACATCCGGATCGCCAGCTCGGTGATGGACTACATCTTCCGCCGCCTGGCCCTGGACCACCTGCCCTACGAGCAGCGCGCCGAGCTCGGCATCCTGTCCGCTACCGAGCGCGCCGCCGAGGTGGCCGGCCACGGCCCCGCCGAGCTGAGCGACGACCTGGATCCCGAGGAACTCGCCCAGTCCGCCGCCGTAGAGCAGCCTCTTCATACCGAACGGCCCGTCCCCCAGCCCCCGGTCCAGCCTCCCGTTTCCCCGGCGGCACCGGGCCGGGCCGCTCCAGCCGCCCCGCACAGCTCCATCGAGCTGGTCGAGGCCCAGCAGGGCCGCACCGCCGACGCCCCGCTCTGCCTCACCTGCGGCACCAAGATGCGCCCGGCTGGCAGCTGCTACGTCTGCGAAGGCTGTGGCTCCACCAGCGGCTGCAGCTGAAAATGAGCAGAGTTGCAGCAGACGCAACATCTGGACCCACTCGAGTAATCAAATAACTGCAGGCCAAGGAGATGGCGAGGCCTTATCGCCTCGCCATCTCCTACGGCCTGAGTCGGCGACGCTTGAAGCGATAATGGTCGGCTGGTGTGCGCCAGCAGCAGACCCGATTCCTGAACGAGGAAGGGACCATCAAGCCGCGGGTCGCCTTGGCGGGCGGTTGGTGGAGTGGCCGACGACGCCGAAGGCATCGACAGCCGGAAACCCGCTAAACGAACCCTCTAAAGATGCTAATCTGACCTAAAGTTAGGTTGTTTAGTAGGTTGGTTGGAGGGTTTCTTGCGCAGCTTCGCTGACCTTGACGCGCTCATCGGGCTGGTGCCCGCCCAGGTCGTCACCCGGCTTCGCGCGATCGACTTCGGCCGGGGCTCGGAGGCGCTCTACCAGGACCAGATGCCTGGGCTGCTCACGGAACTAGCCGACCGGGCCCGCGTCCAGAGCATCACCGCCTCATCGGCGATCGAGGGCGTCATCGTCGCGGACGTCGACCGCGCCCAGCGGATCATCAACCGGCAGGCGACGACGCTGCGCAACCGCAGCGAACAGGAACTGGCTGGCTACCGCGACGCCCAGGACTACCTGTTCCAGCAGGACTGGCGCCCGCTGAATGCCGGTCTGATCCTCCACCTGCACCGGCTGCTGTTCGCTCACACGGCGATGCCCGGCGGGGCGTTCAAGACGGAGGACAACCTGGTCGTGGACCGCTCGCCAGACGGCTCCACGACTGTTCGCTTCAAGCCGGTGCCCGCCGCGAGCACCCCCTTCGCCGTCGACGACCTGATCGACCGCTACGAGCACGTGGTTGCGGCGGGCGAGCACCATCCGGTGCTCCTGTCCGGGCTGTTCATCCTCGACCTCCTCGTCATCCACCCCTTCGCGGACGGCAATGGACGGGTAGGCCGCCTGCTCACCGGAGCCATGCTCAGCGAGCACGGCTACACCGTCGGCCGCTACGTGAGCCTTGAGCAGGCGATCGCCGAATCCGATGACGCCTACTACCAGGCGCTCCTGGATTCCACCCACGGCTGGCACGAGGGCACCGCCGACCCATGGCCCTGGCTCGGCTACTTCACCAGGGTGCTCGCCGGCGCCTACGCCGTCTTCGCCGACCGCGCGGCCGCAGCCCAGACCCCCGGGACCAAGCAGCAGCGCGTTCGCGAGCACATCCTGCGCCACGCGTCGGCCACGTTCCGCCTCGCCGACATCAGGACGGCAGTGCCAGGTGTCAGTGACCAGACCATCCGGCTCGTCCTAGAGCAACTGAGGGGCGAAGGCAGGATCCGCGCCGACGGAACAGGCCGCTCCGCGACGTGGACCCGGACGAATACCGCACGCTCCGAATAAGTGCTCTGCGCCAGAATTACGGCGTCGTCACCAGTAATAGGAGCCGCCCGGCGGGAGGCTCCGGCCGGGCGGGCGCAGGTAATGGTCCCATGGCCAGAGTTCGAGGACCTATGGCCCGTGCCAGCACCACGGCGCGGACGTAACGTCGGGGGTGATCCGGCTGATGCCGGGCGTAATCGGACGAAAATGGAGGCCTGGAAGAATGGCCACATACGACGTAGCAGGCCGTTCCGCGATCGTCACCGGGGCTGGCTCTGGGATCGGCCGGGCGGTCGCACGCCTGCTCGCCGCCAACGGTGCCGCGGTTCTGGTCACCGACATCAACGAAGTGGGCGTGAAGTCCGTCGTGGACGAGATCCGCGCCGCGGGCGGAACCGCCGCCGGCCTGGTGGGCGATGTCGCCGAGCCGGAGTTCGCCGAGCGTTCGGTGGCCGCGGCTGGCGAGCTTGGCCCGCTGCGCATCGCCGTCAACAATGCGGGCATCGCCGGCGCGTCCGCACCGGTGGGGGAGTATCCGCTTGACTCGTGGCGGCGTGTCATCGAGGTCAACCAGAACGCCGTCTTCTACGGCATGCGCGCCCAGCTGCCGGTTATCGCCGCTGCGGACGGCGGAGGCGCCATCGTCAATATGGCCTCCATCCTCGGCTCGGTCGGTTTCCCTGGCGCTGCCGCCTACGTGACGGCCAAGCACGCGATCGTCGGCCTGACCAAGAACGCCGCGCTCGAGTACGCTGCACGCGGCGTCCGGGTCAACGCGATCGGTCCCGGCTTCATCGTCACGCCGCTCATCGAGGCGAACCTCGACGAGAAGACCCAGTCGTTCCTCGCGGGCAAGCACGCCCTCGGCCGGCTCGGAACCCCGGACGAGGTCGCTGCGCTCGTGGCCTTCCTCGCCTCCGACGCCGCCTCATTCATCACCGGCAGCTACCACCTGGTTGACGGCGGCTACACCGCCCAGTGACGGCCAGCAGTCCCATAATCAGGCGCCCTTCCCCGGTCCGTGCAGGCCGGGGAAGGGCGTCTGGCCCTATAATCAGGGCCATCTTATGCGAACAAGTATTCACCTGAATGACACTCAGCTAGTATAGTGGCAAACGCACATACGACCACTGGAGGCTGATGGTGTCACGTCGGGAGCCTGTTCGTCGGCCCGCTCAGAGCCTGACCGAACGTCAGCGCATGATCGTCGAGGTCATCGAGGATTCTGTCCGGTACCGCGGTTACGGGCCGACTATGCGAGAGATCGGTGACGCGGTAGGCCTGGCGAGTACCTCAAGCGTTTCTCACCAGCTGTCCCAGCTGCAGGGTAAGGGCTACCTGAACCGCGGCGCGGGACAGCCGCGCACCGCGGTAGTCCGCCCGCTCGCTCAGCCGGCCGCCGGCCGCCCGGGCGCGGGCCTGAGCGAGCACCGCCTCGCCGAGGTCCCGCTGGTCGGCCGGATCGCCGCAGGCGTCCCGATCTTCGCCGACGAGTCGGTCGAGGATGTCATCCCGCTGCCGAGGCAACTCGTCGGCGAGGGAGACCTCATCATGCTGAAGGTCGTCGGCGACTCGATGATCGGCGCGGCGATCGCCGACGGCGACTGGGTGGTCGTCCGCCGGGAATCGGATATCGAGAACGGCGACATCGTGGCGGCCATGATCGACAGTGAGACATCCGCGGACGCCGAGGCGACGGTCAAGATGTTCTCCAGAAGCGACGGGCACGTCTGGCTCGTCCCGTTCAACCCGGCCTATGCGCCGATCATGGGCGACAAGGCCACGATGCTCGGCAAGGTGGTCGCCGTCCTGCGCCGGGTCTGACTGGCTAGCCGACCCGGGCCAGCCGCGCGGCCTTCCTGGGCGCCGCGCCGGCGACCATGCCCGCCTTCGCGGAAGCCTTGGCTGTCTTGGCGGACACCTTGCCTGCCTTGGCGGACACCTTGGCCGTGCGGACTGCCTGCGCGCGTGCCGACTTGGCCGTGCGGGCGGCCTGGGCGCGTGTCGCTTCAGCCGTGCGGCGGGCCGACTTGACCGCATAACGAGTGCGCCAGGCGATCGACGGCTTTCCCTCGGTATCGCCGGCCGCGATCAGCAGCCCGCCGAGCATCGAGGTGTTCTTCAGGAAATGGATCCGCTGCTGCGCCTTGGTCCCCGGGTCGTCCTCTTCCCAGAACCGGTGGCCCGCCGCCGTGGTCGGCACCAGCGTCGCCGCCAGCACCAGCGCGGACAGCCGGGGCCAGCGACCCAGGGCCAGCATCGAGCCCGCCACCATCTGGACCGCGCCGTTGAGGCGAACCGCGTCCTCGGTCTTGGCCGGAACGGCCGGGAACCGCTCGGCCAGCGGCCGGACCACTGGCTCGGCGCGCGCGGCCACCCGCTCGGGCCGGCGGAAAGTGTCATACCCCTGCACGATGAAGATAGACGCGAGCATCGGCCGGGCAAGAGCTCTCAGTACCAGCATGAACGCCTTCTGCCCAGCGAGCCGCGCTCTTAACCTGCCCACCCGCCGCCGGGACTCCTCACGCCTCGGCCCCCCGGCGCAGGCGCTCAGCCAGGGACCGCAGCACCCCGACCAGCTCGGGCGGGTCGAGGACCTCGAACTCGAACCCCTTGAGCCCGACGTGCAGGGCCAGTTCGTCCAGCGAGTTGGACCCGGTGTGCAAGATGCAGGCATCCGGGCCCGCCGCTTCCAGCCGGCCCGCGACGGGGGAGGAGAGCCGCGCGACATCCGCCAGGGGCGCGCGGAACAGGATACGGGCCTGGTACCGGTAGGGCGCTGAGGCGATCGACTGCGAGACGTAGGCCGCCACATCGTCAGCGGGCAGCGGGCGAGGGGTGAAGCGGGCTCCCGGCGGGCCCAGCGGGCCCTGGATGCGGTCGACGCGGAAGGTCCGCCAGTCGCCGCGGCCGGGGTCCCAGGCCAGCAGGTACCAGCGGCGCGGGGTGTGCACCAGCTGGTATGGCTCCACTTCCCGGGTGGTGACGCTGTCGCGGCCCGGATACCGGATCCGCAGCCGCCGCCGGTCCCGGCAGGCCGCCGCTACCGCGGTCAGCAGGTCGGGATCCACCCGGTCCGGCGCCGAGCCCGGCGCGGCCAGCGCCACCGTGGCGGCGTGGAAGGCGCTGACCCGGTACCGGATCCGGGACGGCAGCATCTGCTGGAGCTTGGTCAGGGCCCGCAGCGCGGTCTCCTCCAGCCCGGCCACGCTACCGGTGGTGGCCGTGTGCAGGCTGATCGCCACCGCCACCGCCTCCTCGTCGTCCAGCAGCAGCGGCGGCAGCGCGGCACCGACGCCGAGCCGGTAGCCGCCCGCCGCGCCCGGCGTGGCGTCGACCGGGTAGCCCAGGTCGCGCAGCCGGCCGATGTCCCGCCGCAGCGTCCGCAGGCCGACGCCGGCCCGGGCGGCCAGCTCGGCGCCGGTCCAGTCCCGCCGGGACTGCAGCAACGACAGCAGGCGCAGCAGCCGGGCCGAGGTCTCGAGCATGTCATCAAGTCTGCCGCTCATTGGTGCCAGGAACTGACACCAATCCTTCCTACGCTCATGTTCATGACGAACGACGAGATCACCTCAGCGCCGCAGGTTCCCGGCCATGCCACGGACAGCATCGAGCCGTTCCGGATCAGCGTCCCGCAGGCCGACATCGACGACCTGCGCGAGCGCCTGGCCCGGACCCGGTGGACCCGGGACCTGCCTGGCACCGGCTGGGAACGCGGGGTGCCCGTCTCCTACCTGCGGGAACTGGCCGCCTACTGGGCCTCGGAGTACGACTGGCGGGCGAACGAGGCCGCCCTCAACGGCTACCCCCAATTCCTCACGACCATCGACGGCACCCCGGTGCATTTCCTGCACGTGCGCTCCGCCGAGCCCGGGGCCACGCCGCTCCTGCTGCTGCACGGCTGGCCCGGCTCGATCGTGGAGTTCACCGGCCTGATCGGCCCGCTCACCGACCCGGCCGCTTACGGCGGGGACCCGGCCGATGCCTTTCACATGGTCATCCCGTCGCTGCCCGGCTACGGATTCTCCGGGCCGCTGACCGAGACCGGCTGGACGGACGGCCGCACCGCCGCGGCGCTGGCCGAGCTGATGGACCGGCTCGGCTACCGCCGCTACGGCGTGCAAGGCGGGGACGTCGGTGCCTTCATCGCCCCACATATAGGCCGAACGGTCCCGGACCGGGTCATCGGCCTGCACCTCAACGCCCTGGTCACCTTCCCGACCGGCGACCCGGCCGACACGGCCGCGCTGACCGAGGCCGACCGCGCCCGGCTCGCGGCGATGCAGCAGTGGCAGGAGCGCTCCTCGGCCTACATGCAGGTCCAGGGCACCCGGCCGCAGACCATCGCGCACGCGCTGAACGACTCCCCGGCCGGGCTGCTGGCCTGGATCGTGGAGAAGTTCCAGGAGTGGACCGACCCGGCCGCCGCCCTGCCCGAGGACGCCGTGGACCGGGACCGGATCCTGACCGACGTCAGCATCTACTGGTTCACCGGCACGGCCGGATCAGCGGCCCACACCTATTACGAGCGGTTCAACGACCCGGCCATGTGGGCGCCCGCGGAACGCTCGGCCGTGCCCGTGGCCGTGGCTGTCTTCACCACCGACGTGACTGTACGCCGGTTCGCCGAGCACGTCCACGACGTGGTGCGCTGGACGGAGTTCGGGCGCGGCGGCCACTTCGCCGCCCTGGAAGCCCCCGATCTGCTCACCGCCGACCTGCGGGAGTTCTTCCGCTCACGCACCTGACCGCCAGCGCACCCGGGCGGCGCACTGGCCATAATGGCCGAGTGGACGGGGTGACGGCGGTGAAGGATCCGGGGATCCGGATCAGGCCGATCGAGGAGGGCGACCGGCCGATGCTCGCGTGGCTGGTCGCCGAACTGTGGGGAGCACCGGTCATCGCGGTGCACGGTGCCATCCTGCGGCCCGCCGAGCTCGGCGGCTTCATCGCCGAACGATCCCGCCGTGTCGCCGGCCTGCTCACCTACCAGCTGACCGGCGGCATGCTGGAGATCGTCACGCTCAACGCCATCGACCGCCGCGCCGGGATCGGCACCATGCTCATCGAGGCCGCTGCGGGCAAGGCACGGCGGTTCGGCTGCCGGGAGATCCGGCTCACCACCACCAACGACAACGTCGACGCGCTGCGTTTCTACCAGCGCCGCGGCTTCCGGCTGGCCGAGCTCCGTCTCGGCGCGCTCGACCGGGCCCGCCAGTTCAAGCCGGAGATGCCCACCGTCGGCGACTACGGCATCCCCCTCCACGACGAGATCGACCTCACCCGCCCCCTCTGACGTTATTGTGGATCGTTACTGCCCGCCCGCGGGCAGTAACGATCCACAATGATCCGCCGGCCCTCATGCGCGAGATTCGCCGGGCCCACGAGGCGGGCCCACGAGGCGGGCCCACGAGGCGAGCCGCGAGCAGGGCGCGCGCGGCCGAGCCGTCGGCCACGCGCTAGGCCAGCACACGGACCCGGAGCCTCAGGCCGCGCCCTTGACCTGGCGGCCGCGGGTCCACACGCCGGTGACGCGGGCGGGGTCGGCGAGCACGCCGATATCGGCCAGCGGGTCGGCGTCCAGGGTGATCACGTCGGCGTCGTAGCCCTCGGCGAGCTGCCCGCTGCGCGGGGCCTGCGGTCCCAGCGTAAAAGGCCCGGTGGCGGTGGCCGCCTCGATCGCCTCCAGCGGGGTCATGCCCAGCTTGACCAGGTAGCCGGGCTCACCGCCGTTCTGGCCCCACGAGTCCGGCCGGTCCGGGCCGGTCAGGCCGATGTCGGTGCCCATCGCGATCCGCACGCCCTGCTCGTAGGCGCGCGTGACGGCCTGCGCGTGAATGTCGGCGATCGCCGCCAGCTTGGCTACCGCGTAATCCGGCACCTGCGCGCTGAACGCCAGCATGTCCTCGACGATCGTCCTGGTCGGGACCAGGATCGCGCCGCTCTCCCGCATCGCGTCGCAGCATTCCTCGTCCAGGTAGGTGCCGTGCTCGATGGTCCGCACCCCAGCCGCCAGCGCGGCCATGATCCCCGGCTTGCCGTGGCAGTGCGCGGCCACCACCCGGTCGGCCATCCCGGCGACCTCCACGATGGCCCGCAGCTCGGCCAGCGTGAACTGCTGGTGGATCGGGTCGTCGACCTCGGACAGCACGCCGCCGGACGCGCACACCTTGATCAGCTTGGCGTTGCGGCGCAGCTGCTCGCGGACGGCCCGGGCGCAGTCGTCCGGCCCGTCGGCCAGCCGCATGGTGCCCTCCTGGCGAGCGAACGCCTCTATCCAGTCCAGCGGGTAGGAGTGCAGGTCGGCGTGCCCGCCGGTGGTAGACAAGATCGCGCCGGCCGCGTAGATGGCCGGGCCGTCCAGGACGCCCTCGTCCACCGCGCGGGCCAGGTCGATCCCCAGGCCCCCGACCTCACGCACCGAGGTGACGCCGGCGTCCAGCGCGGCGCGCAGATCCCGCGCCGACCGGGCGCCGCGCAGTGTCAGCGGCTCGAGCACCAGGCGTCCCAGGTCGAAGGTCCTGGTCCCGAAGAAGTGACCGTGGCAGTCCCACATCCCCGGCATGACCGTGGCCACGGCGGAGACCGCCGCGCCCGGCGAGGCCGGCGCCGTCGGGGCCGGTCCCGCGTAGGCGATCCGCGCCCCGTCCAGCACGACAACCCCGTCGCGGACCGGCTCGCCGCGGCCCGGGATGAGCAGTTCCGCCTCGATTCTGTGCATGCAGCCATCATGGCCCGCCGCGGGCAGAGCGTTCCACGATGAGGATTTTTCACCGACAGTATCGACGTGCGTGCTGTCGCGCGCGGAGTCGATGCGCTATACAAGACATACGACTGTCCGGCAACCGGGTGCGGGCGCTGCGTGCCAGGCGACCCTGTCGCCGGGCGCATGGCGAGGCGGCGAGGCAGGGACTGGGGACGACGGAGCGACATGGCGCCACACGACCGGGTCCAGCCCGCCGAGCGAGAAAAGCTCAACCTCGTCGAACGGGTCCAGCAGGCTTCGGCGCGCGCTTCGCTTCCCCGCCGGATCGTGATCGTCCTGATCGCCGTGCTGTTCTGCTGCCCGGTGCTCGCCCCGGTCGCGGTCGTCAACAAGGTGCGCACTCGCATGGCCACGGCCTACGTGGTCATGGTCGCGATCTGGCTCATTTACTTCTTCGGCTTCCACGGTAACCAGCCGTCCTGGAAAATCCGCCTGGCGCTGATCGCGCTCCCGGTGGTGGTCGCGGTCGTGGCGCACCTCGGCCGACTGCGCCGATGGTACGTACCGTGCCGCACGGTCGCCGTGGTGCTGGTGTGGCCGGTGCTCGTCGTCGCGATCCTGATGAACCAGCTGAGTACCAGGCACATCTCGCCGCTCGTCGGCGCGATCGCGGCCTGGCTGCTCGCCGTGGTCGCGCTCGGCTGGCGGCTGGCCAAGGGCGTGCATCAGGACGACCGGATGTACGGCCTGGACAGCGCCGGGCAGGGCCGCAGGCCCGGCGCGGCCGCCAACCCAGGCCCCGGGGGCCCGGCGAAGGCGGCGAACTCCGGCGGCCGCTTCGCCGGCCAGGGCCATCCCGGCGGCCCCGGTTACGGTGCCCGGGCCCAGGCCGCGGCGCTGCCCTACGCCGAGCACGCCGCGCGCGACCACCAGGCCGCCGCGCCGCTGCCCCCGCCGCAGATCTCGGTCGACGACGCCATGGCCGAGCTGGACGCGATGATCGGGCTGGCGCCGGTCAAGGAGCAGGTGCGCTCGATCGCCGCGTCCATCGAGGCGGCCCGGCGCCGGGCCATCGCCGGTGTCACCACGGACAAGCCGATGCGGCACTTCGTCTTCCTCGGGCCGCCGGGCACCGGGAAGACCACCGTGGCCCGGGTGCTGGCCAAGATCTTCTACGCCTTCGGCCTGCTCGAGACGCCCGAGGTGGTCGAGGCGCACCGGGCCGACCTGGTCGGCGAGTACCTGGGCGCGACCGCGATCAAGACCAACGAGCTGGTGGACTCCGCGTTTGGCCGGGTGCTGTTCATCGACGAGGCCTACAGCCTGGTCAACGAGGGCGACGGGCAGGCCGACCGGTTCGGCATCGAGGCGGTCCAGACGCTGCTCAAGCGGGCCGAGGACAACCGCGAGGACCTGATCATCATCCTGGCCGGGTACGAGAAGCAGATGGAGGGCTTCCTGGCTTCCAATCCCGGCCTGGCCTCCCGGTTCGCCACCCGGCTGAAGTTCCCGAGCTACTCCCCGGCGGAGCTGCTGGCGCTGGCCGAATCGGCGCTGGACCGCCGCGGCGAGCTATTGGACCCGGACGCGCGGCCGGTGCTGTGGCGCACGTTCGAGGAGGTCGGCCGGCGCCGGATCGCCGATGAGCTGGGCAACGGCCGGTTCGTCCGCAGCCTGCTGGAGAAGGCCGGGCAGGCCCGCGACGTGCGGGTGATGGCCGGCCCGGCCGAGCCCGGCCGGGAGGACCTGATCACGCTGCGCGCCGCCGACCTGCAGCAGGCCTACGCCGAGCTGACCAGCAGGCTACGCGGCTACGAGGACACGCCCACCGTCGAGAGCGCGATCGCCGAGCTGGACGAGCTGATCGGCCTGGAACCGGTCAAGCAGCAGGTCCGCGCCATCGCCGCCCAGCTGCGCGTGGCCAAGCTGAGAGACACGCACGGGCTGGCCAGCCAGCCGCCGGTCCGGCATTTCGTGTTCACCGGGCCGCCCGGCACCGGCAAGACCACGGTGGCGCGCGTCCTGGGCCGGATCTTCGCCGCTCTCGGGCTGCTGGCGCGGCCGCAGGTGGTGGAAGCGAGCCGGGCCGAGCTGGTCGGCGAGCACCTCGGCTCGACCGCGATCAAGACCAACCGGCTCGTCGACTCGGCGCTCGGCGGCGTGCTGTTCATCGACGAGGCCTACGCGCTGCACAACCAGGGGTACTCCGGCGGTGACGCGTTTGGCGCCGAGGCGGTCCAGACGCTGCTGAAGCGGGCCGAGGACGACCGCGACCGGCTGGTCATCGTGCTGGCCGGCTACACCAGTGACATGGACCGGTTCCTGCGCAGCAACCCCGGCCTGGGCTCGCGGTTCAGCACCCGGGTCAGCTTCCCCAGCTACCAGCCCGACGATCTGGTCCGGATCGCCGTGCTGCTGGCCGAGCGGGCCGGGGACGTGTTCGATCCCGGCGCCAAGGAGGTGCTGGCGGGCATCTTCGCCCGCGCGTGCGCGGCGGGCCGGATCGACGAGCTCGGCAACGGCCGTTTCGCGCGGTCCCTGTTCGAGCGGGCCTGCGCCTGCCGGGACGTCCGGGTGGTGCGCCTGGGGGAGCAGGAGGCCACGGCCGAGGACCTGACCACGGTGACCGCCGACGACGTGCAGGCCGCCTACCGTGAGCTCGACCCCGCGACCGGGTACGGCCAGGGCTGAGCAGCCGGGGCCACGGGCGAATCAGGGTCAAGGGCTGAGGTGGCGTGGACGGGCGCTGGGAATTCTGGGTCGACCGGGGCGGCACGTTCACCGACATCGTCGCCCGGCGGCCCGACGGGCAGCTGGTCGCCCACAAGCTGCTCTCCGATAACCCCCGGAAATACCGGGACGCCGCGGTGGCCGGCATCCGCCAGCTGCTCGGCCTGGGGCCGGCCGACAAGGTCCCCGCGCACCAGATCAGCCAGGTCCGGCTCGGCACCACGGTGGCCACCAACGCCCTGCTCGAGCGCAAGGGCGAGCCGACCGTCCTGGTCATCACCAGCGGCTTCGCCGACGCCCTGCGCATCGCCTACCAGAACCGCCCGCGGATCTTCGACCGCCGGATCCTGCTGCCCGAGGTGCTGTACGACCGGGTGATCGAGGCCGACGAGCGGATCACCGCGCACGGCGAGGTCCTCCAGCCCCTGGACGAGGACGCGATCAGCCAGCGCCTCACGCAGGCGTACGACGACGGCTTCCGGTCGGCCGCCGTGGTCTGCCTGCACGGCTATCGCTACCCCCAGCATGAGCAGCGGATCGGCGCGCTGGCCCGGGCGGCGGGGTTCACCCAGGTGTCGGAGTCGCACCGGACCAGCCCGCTGATGAAGCTGGTCTCACGGGGCGACACCACGGTGGTGGACGCCTACCTGTCGCCCATCCTGCGGCGCTACGTGACCGAAGTCGCCGGCGAGCTCGAGCACGTCAAGCTGCTGTTCATGCAGTCCAACGGCGGCCTGACCGATGCGGCCAGCTTCCGCGGCAAGGATTCCATCTTGTCCGGCCCGGCCGGCGGCATCGTCGGCATGGTCCGCACCGCGAACAACGCCGGCTTCGAGAAGGTCATCGGGTTCGACATGGGCGGCACGTCGACCGACGTGTCGCACTTCGCCGGCCGCTTCGAGCGCGAGTACGAGACGCAGGTGGCCGGGGTACGGCTGCGCGCGCCCATGCTGTCCATCAACACCGTGGCCGCGGGCGGCGGCTCGGTGCTGCACTTCGACGGCAGCCGGTACCGGGTCGGGCCCGACTCGGCGGGTGCCGAACCGGGGCCCGCCTGCTACCGCAACGGCGGCCCGCTCACGCTGACCGACGCCAACGTCCTGCTCGGCCGCATCCAGGCCGCCCACTTCCCGCACGTGTTCGGCCCGCGCGGCGATCAGCCCCTCGACGAGCGCGCCAGCCAGGCCCGCTTCGAGGACCTCAGCGAGCAGATCACCGAGGCCACCGGCGACCAGCGCGGCCCGGAGCAGGTGGCCGCCGGGTTCATCGAGATCGCGGTGGCCAACATGGCCAACGCGATCAAGAAGATCTCCGTCCAGCGCGGCTACGACGTGACCGGGTACGTCCTGAACGTGTTCGGCGGTGCGGGCGGCCAGCACGCCTGTGCGGTGGCCGACGCGCTGGGCATGTCCCGGGTGCTGATCCATCCGCTGGCCGGGGTGCTGTCCGCCTACGGGATCGGCCTGGCCGACATCGTGGCCATGCGCGAGCAGGCCGTCGAGGCCCCGCTCACCGGCGACCTGATCAGCAGGCTGCCGCAGATCTTCGAGCCCCTCGAGGCCGAGGCCCGCGCCGAGGTGCAAGGGTGGGCGGGAGGGGAAGGGGAGGCGGAAGAAATACCCGCCAGCCGCATCACCGCCGAACGCCGCGTGCACCTGCGCTACGAGGGCACCGACACCGCGCTGGTCGTCCCCGCCGGCCCGCCGGAGCAGATGACCGCCGCGTTCGAGACCGAATACACCCGGCGGTTCTCCTTCCTCATGCCCGGCAAGACGATCCTGGCCGAGGCCGTCTCCGTGGAGGTCACGGGCACTGCGCATGACGCTGACACCACGGCCCGTTCGGCCGGCCTGAAAGACGCCGGGCCGGTACGGGTCCGGATGTTCACCGCCGGGTCCTGGGCCGAGGTGGACCTGCATCAGCGGGCCGCCCTGACCCCCGGCCAGGCGGTCGACGGCCCGGCCATCATCGCCGAGCAGCTGGCCACCACCGTGGTCGAGCCCGGCTGGCAAGCCCTGGTCACCGGCCGCGGCGACCTGCTGCTCAGCCGCGTCACCGCCCGGCCCGACCGCGCCGGGGCCGGCACCGCCGCCGACCCGGTGCTGCTGGAGATCTTCAACAACCTGTTCATGTCGGTCGCCGAGCAGATGGGCGTGCGCCTGCAGGCCACCGCGCACTCGGTCAACATCAAGGAGCGGCTCGACTTCTCCTGCGCGGTGTTCGACGCCGACGGCGGCCTGATCGCCAACGCCCCGCACATGCCGGTCCACCTGGGTTCCATGGGCGAGTCGATCAAGATGGTCATCGAGCGGAACCAGGGCCGCATCCGGCGCGGCGACGTCTACGTCCTGAACGATCCCTACCACGGCGGCACCCACCTCCCCGACGTCACGGTGGTCACCCCGGTCTTCGCGCCGGAGCGCGACGACATCTGGTTCTACGTCGCCTCGCGCGGCCACCACGCCGAGATCGGGGGCATCTCGCCCGGGTCGATGCCCGCGGCCAGCACCCGGGTCGAGGAGGAGGGGGTGCTGATCGACAACTGGCTGCTCGTGCAGAACGCCCGGCTCCGCGAGGCAGAGACCATGAACCTGCTCGCCAGCGCCGAGTACCCCTCCCGCGACCCGGCCACCAACCTGGCCGACCTGCGGGCCCAGATCGCCGCCAACGAGCGGGGCATCGCCGAGCTGCGCGCCATGGTCGAGCACTTCGGCCTGGACGTCGTGCACGCCTACATGGGGCACGTCCAGGAGAACGCGGCCGAGTCGGTGCGGCGGGTCATCACCGCCCTGCACGACGGCCAGTACGAATACGAGCTGGACAACGGCGCGAAGGTCAAGGTCGCGGTGCGGGTCAACGCCAGGGCCCGGACCGCCGAGGTCGACTTCACCGGCACGTCCGCGCAGCTGGCCGACAACTTCAACGCGCCGTCCAGCGTGGCCATGGCGGCCGTGCTGTACGTGTTCCGCACCCTGGTCGACGACGACATCCCGCTCAACTCCGGCTGCCTGCACCCGCTGACGGTGATCATCCCGCCCGGGACCATGCTGTCGCCGCGGTACCCGGCGGCGGTCGCGGCGGGCAACGTGGAGACCTCCCAGGTCGTCACCGGCGCGCTGTACGCCGCGCTCGGGGTGATGGCCGAGGGATCAGGGACGATGAACAACGTGACGTTCGGTAACGAGCGCTACCAGTACTACGAGACCGTGGCCAGCGGCTCCGGCGCCGGTGACGGCTTTGACGGCACCGACGTGGTGCAGACCAAGATGACCAACTCCCGGCTCACCGATCCCGAGGTGCTGGAGTGGCGGTACCCGGTGCTGCTGGAGTCCTACCGGATCAGGCCCGGCAGCGGCGGCGCGGGCCGCTGGCACGGCGGGAACGGCGGCACCCGGCGGCTGCGCTTCGACGAGCCGATGACCGTCACCACCCTGGCCGGGCACCGCCGCATCCCCGCGTTCGGCATGGCGGGCGGCCAGCCGGGCGGCCTGGGCCGCCACTGGGTCGAGCACCCCGACGGCACGCGCACCGAGATGCGCGGCTGCGACAGCGTCCAGGTCCGCCCCGGCGACGTCTTCGTCATGCAGACCCCAGGCGGCGGCGGCTACGGCTCCCCCTAATCCCGAACGGACCGTGGTTCCCGCCCCCACCCCAGTTACCCGCCGCCCCGCGCTCCCGCGCCCGCGCTCCCGCGCTCCCGCCCCGCACTCCCGCGGCTCCCGCGCCCCCCGCCCAGCCGCATCGTTGTGACAACCATGTAGTTGGGTGCGCGTCGTTGTGACAACGACGTAGTTGGATCGGTGGGGACTAGAACTCGTCGGCGTCGAGCTCGCGCAGGACGGTGATGAGCGCGGCCTCGTCCCCGCTGGTGTGGTCGAGCGCGGCCATCAGCGCGTGCAGCACCAGATGCCGGTCCTGGCCCGCGTCCAGCAGCCGCTGGGCCGCCTCCCACAGCTCGGGCGGATCGCCGCGCCACAGCCGGTCGGCCAGGATCAGATGCCGCTCGATGTGCCGGCCGACCCCGCCGGGGGCCGGGGTGGCGTGGTCCGCGGCCAGCAGCGCCCGCCGGTCCCGCGGATCAGCCGGGTCCAGGCTGCTCAGGTTGGTGCCTGAGTGCCAGCCGTCCAGCACCGGGAACGCGAACGCGCGCCGGGGCAGGGCCTCCAGGTCGCCGTCCGGGAGCAGCCGCCGCACCAGCGCGTAGTCCAGCCCGAACTCCGCCGGGTCACTGTAGGCCTCGGCGAACATGCCCATCGAATTGAACACGGCTTCCAGCGACTCGGCCACCACCGCGTCGTCCAGCCCGCGCTTCCGGCCCGCCCAGCGGGCCCACGCGGCGAGCACGTGCGGCATCGCATCCTGCTCGGCGAAAGACAGCATGACCTTGCGCGGCAGCCAGCTGAGCAGGAACGTCTGCACCTTGGCCGGGCTCATCCGCAGTGGCCGCCCGTAATCCTGGTCGCACCCGTAATCGATGATCCGGTCCGCGCAGTGCGACGCCGAGCTGCGGTCGGACAGGTCCTCGGCCTCGTCGGAGGCCAGGAACTCGGCGGCGAGCATGGCCCGCCGGTCCCGGCTCCACGTCAGGCGGCGCGGCCCGGTCGCGCCGGAGACCGTTCGGCCGTGATAGGGCGGCAGGGCCCTGACCCGGGCCCGGATGAACGCGTGGTAGGAGGCGAACGACTCGCTGACCGCCGGGTCGGCCGCCGCGTCGGTCACGGCCAGCGCGGTATCCAGCAGCTGCCGGGCGTGCCCGCCCTCCACCTGACGGAACGCGAGCCTGGCCTCGGTGCCGCGCTGGGCGCTGACCTCCCGGCAGTGCTCCAGCAGCTTAGCCACCCGCGACGTCACCCACCCGTCGCGGAGCATCCCCTCGGCGTTGTAGTCCACCACGGAGACCAGCGCGTGCGGCTCTTCCCCGTCGTAGCTGAACACGCAGATGACCTCGTCCTGGTCACCGAGGAAGTCGGGGTTGATGTAACACTCGGCCGGCCGCACCGCGCCCAGGTGCTCGGCCCAGCCCGGGCACGGCACGCCGCTGGAGATCAGCTCGAGGGCGGCGCGCTCGGCCTTGGCCGCCTGCCGCGGCGTGCCGAGGCAGGCGATGCCGGACAGCAGGGCGAGCGCTGCCGGACTGCGCTGACCGGACGCGTAATCAACCAGGCCCTCGCCCACCAGTTGCTCGACGGTGGCGGCGCGACGCCCACCGGCCCGGGTGTCGCGCTGGCCCCACCACGTGCCGAGCAGCTCGCTGACCATGAGTTCCGCGTCGAGCGGGCTGCGCACCGCCAGCAGCTCACGGGCCGCCCGCAGCATCTCGGCGAACAGCGCGTTCGGCGGCGGCGACTGCGCCCCCCGCCCGTCCGGTGACCCGGCACGGCCGTGGCCGCCGGATCCGCCGGGGTCTGGGCCGCCAGAGGACTGGCTGCTTCGGCGCTGCGGGCTCACCCTGATAGCCTCTCAGATCTGGACATGCGGACGCTATGCTACGTTGTCATGCCCGCTGTAATTCCGCCTCACAAACGGCGCACGACACGCGGACTCGCTTGACGGGAGATGGCTTGGACGCCGTTCGCTGCCCGCGAATCGGCCTTCCTGGCCGCACCAGCTGTCAGACTGTGGCACGCTTAATTGGTCGGCAGCGGGAGAGACGATCCCGGGGAAGGAGCCGCCCATGGCAGCCCCCGGCGCGGTATGTGGATGCCTGCGGTGAGCACGGAGACTTCTGTGCCCAGGCAGCGGGATGCGGCCGACTCCGCTCTGGTGGAGACGTTGCTGCACCAGGCGCCGGTCGGCCTGGCGCTCGTGGGTCCTGACCTGCGCTTCCGTCGCGTAAATGCGGCCCTGGCCCGGATCGTGGGCATTCCCGAGGCTGATCACGCCGACAAGCTCCCCTCCGAGGTCTGGCCGGGGGAGCTGGCCACGCGGGCCGAGGTCGCGCTGCGCAAGGTCCTGGCCGACGGCAGCCCGGTCACCGAGCCGGGCTATCCCGGGGGGTGTACCGCCTCCTGGTTCGGCGTCCCCGACGCGGACGGGCAGGTGTCCGGGGTGGGGCTCGTCCTGTCCGAAGGCGGCAGCCCCGCGGCCGCCGAGGAGATCCGGCGCAGCGAAGAGCGCTACCGCTCGCTGGTCCAGGGCGGCGCCCAGGTGGTCTGGGTGGCCGGGCCGGACGGCGCGATGGCCGAGGACTCGCCCGAATGGCGGTGGATCACCGGGCAGTCCGCCGAGGATTTCATCGGCTACGGCTGGCTCGACACGCTTCATCCCGAGGACCGCGAACGCGTCGAGCGCGACTGGCGTGAATGCGTCCGGACCGGCAAGGTATTCGACGACCGCTACCGGATCCGCACCAAGGCGGGCTCGTACCGGCATTACGACGTCCGCGCGGTGCCGATCGAGCGGGACGGCAAGATCGTGGAGTGGGTCGGCGCCAGCACCGATGTCACCAGTCAGCGTGAGGCCGAGGAGATGCGCGGGCGGCTGACCGAGCAGCTGTCCGCTGCGGCGCTGCGCACCGCCCGGCTGCAGCAGGCGACGTCGATGCTGGCCGAGGCCCTCACCGTGGAGCAGGTCGTCGAGGTGATCACCGAGGTCGGCCGGACCGCGATCGGCGCGCTGCACTCGGTCGTCGCGGTGGTGGAGTCCGACGGCGCGCGGCTGAGGGTGGTCAACGCCGACGGGATGCCGACCGCCCCCGACTCGGCCGGGGGGCCGCTGACCCTGCAGTCCCCGAGCGTGCTGACCAAGGCCATCGCGACGAGGCGCCCCGTGCTGGTGGAAGACCCCGAGGACCTGCGCAGGCAATTCGAGGGCGAGCTGGACATCGACCCGGCCACCGTGGCCGCGACGTCCGACGAGCGGTCCTGGGTCGGCCTGCCGCTGTTCGCGGCCGGCGCGCCGCTGGGCGCGCTGCGGTTCTCGTTCGGCCGCCCGCGCAAGATCACCGAGGAGGAGCGGGTCTTCCTGGAAGCGCTGGCCGGCCAGTGCGGGCTGGCGCTCGAGCGGGCCGGCCTGTACGAGCGGGAGCACACCACGGCCGAGACGCTGCAGCGCAGCCTGCTTCCCGACCGGCTGCCGAGCGTGCCCGGCCTGGTCCTGACGGCCAGCTACCTGCCCGTGACGCGGAACATGGAAATCGGCGGCGACTGGTATGACGCCTTCCGGCTGGCCGACCAGCGGCTGGCCGTCGCGGTCGGCGACGTCATGGGCAAGGGGCTCACCGCCGCGGCCGGGATGGGCCGGGTGCGCAACGCGCTGCGCGCGCTGGCGCTGACCGACGGCCGCCCGGCCGCCGTGCTGGGCGGGCTGGACCGGCTGTTCAGCGCCACCGAAGCGGAAGAGCAGGTCACCACCGTGGCCTACCTGGTCATCGACCCCGAGACCGGCGAGGGCATGCTGGGCAACGCCGGCCACATGCCCGCCCTGGTGCTGGCCGCGGGCAGCGCGCCGCGGTTCGACCCGGCCGACGCGGGCACGCCGCTGGGCTGGGCCAGCCCGCGCAAGCAGCACGCGTTCAATCTGCAGCCCGGCAGCACGGCGGTGTTCTATTCCGACGGGCTGGTCGAGAACCGCAATCGCGGCTTGGACACGGGGCTGGAGGAGCTGGCCGCGGTCGGCGCGCGCGCCGATGCCGAGCTGCTGGCCGATCCCGAACGGCTGTTGCGGTACCTGGTTGACCATATGCTCGCCGGTTACGAGCAGGACGATGACGTCACGGTGCTGGTCATGCACCGGCCTCCGGAGGGTCAGCGGTGATCGGAGCGTACAAGTCACTGCCGACCGCAGCCTATGGTGATGGAGTGGGAGACAGGCGGTTGAATCAGTCCCGAGTGGCTTCTAGCCAACGAAGGAAGGGGTGACCGTGGTCGTGAGCGCTGCTAACTCCGCAGCGCGGAAGCGCCCCAGGACGTCGAGCCAGCAGCCCGTGGCCGTCGAGGATCAGGCGGCAGAGGGACCTGGCCGGCGTACCGGTCCTGGACCCCGGAGTACCGGCGAGCACGGTCCCGGGGAGCGCGTTGACGCGAACGCCAGACTGGCTGCCGTGACTATCGGCGAGGACGACGCGGCCGATCTGGACGGTACCGATCTGGAAACCGGCGTTCTTGACGACGAGTTCGGCGACCTCGACGCGAACGACGAGGACATCCAGGCCGCGCTCGCCGGCGGTGACCTGGACGAGCCCGACCTGGCTGACGTGGCCTCGGCCGCCGACGACCTGGTGAGCGAGGACGTAGTCGAGGACGTGGTCGCCGACGAGCTGGTGGCCGACGACGGCGATGAAGGCGAGGCGGCCGACGGGCCGCAACCCGGCCAGGTCGCCGCGGAAGCCGAAGGACCTGTCGTATCCGGGGCCCGCGTGGTCAAGATCGCCCCCGACGGCAGCGACGACGAGGAGATCCTGGTCTTCGGCGACGATGACGAGGATTTGCCCGCCGCGCAGGTCGCGGTGGCCGGCGCGACGGCCGACCCGGTCAAGGACTACCTGAAGCAGATCGGCAAGGTGCCGCTGCTCAACGCCGAGCAAGAGGTCGAGCTGGCCAAGCGCATTGAGGCGGGCCTGTTCGCCGAGGAGAAGCTCGCCGAGGGCGCCCGGAGCCTGACCACCGACCAGCGGATCGACCTGGAGTGGATCGCCGACGACGGCACCCGGGCCAAGAACCATCTGCTCGAGGCCAACCTCCGCCTGGTGGTGTCGCTGGCCAAGCGCTACACCGGCCGCGGGATGCTGTTCCTGGACCTGATCCAGGAGGGCAACCTGGGCCTGATCCGCGCGGTGGAGAAGTTCGACTACACCAAGGGCTACAAGTTCTCCACGTACGCGACGTGGTGGATCCGCCAGGCGATCACCCGCGCCATGGCCGACCAGGCCCGCACCATCCGCATCCCGGTGCACATGGTCGAGGTCATCAACAAGCTGGCCCGGGTGCAGCGCCAGATGCTGCAGGACCTCGGCCGCGAGCCGACCCCGGAGGAACTGGCCGTCGAGCTGGACATGACCCCGGAAAAGGTCATCGAGGTCCAGAAGTACGGCCGCGAGCCGATCTCCTTGCATACCCCGCTCGGCGAGGACGGCGACAGCGAATTCGGCGACCTGATCGAGGACTCCGAGGCGATCCAGCCCGGCGAGGCAGTCAGCTTCACGCTCCTGCAGGAGCAGCTGCACTCCGTCCTGGACACGCTGTCCGAGCGTGAGGCGGGCGTGGTCTCGATGCGGTTCGGCCTGACCGATGGCCAGCCCAAGACCCTGGACGAGATCGGGAAGGTCTACGGCGTGACCCGCGAGCGGATCCGCCAGATCGAGTCCAAGACCATGTCCAAGCTCCGCCACCCCTCCCGCTCCCAGGTCCTGCGCGACTACCTGGATTGACGACCCGCTAGAGCTCTTACGGCCGCCCCGCCACCGCGGGGCGGCCGTTGGTCATGCACGCCCCGCCAGCCGGTACCGCCGGGCAGGAAGCCGGGACCAGAAAGCAAAAAACCCGGGGCAACAAAAAGGCCGACGCCAGTCACTACTGGCGCCGGCGTTCCACGCCGACGGTCGGCTCCGTTGCCGACCAGGCCGCCTGCGCTGCTAGTTCGGCTGCGGTTCGGACAGCCGGTTGGTCTCGTCCTGGATATCCACCGCGACCTTGGCCAGCGCGTCAGCGTGCTTGCGGCCGTGATGTGCGCAGAACAGCAGTTCTCCGCCATTCGCGAGCAGCACGCGGACATACGCCTGGGCGCCGCAGCGATCGCAGACGTCTAGCGCAGTCAGCGGCTTTGTGGGGGCTATAGCTCCAGTCAACGTTGCCTGCCTCGCGTCGTGCCTCCGGCTTCTACGTCCGTCTGGCTCCAGTTCCCTGCCCTTACAGCTCAGTGCAACACATACCGGTGGCCCGGCGTTCCCTTCTTGACGTGCTGTACGCCACAAGCGAAACCTCCGCGTGCCCTTTGCTGCCCTGACGCAGGGTGCCTGTGTCCCGCCGGCGTTGAGGCCGGCAGCACACAGGCACCGTGTGTCTTGCTAACGATGTACCCACATCCCGGCCGGCTGAAGCATCCGGCGGGGCGAGCCGGAAAATTTCCCGGCCGGATCGCTGCGTGGCAGGGTCACGGCGGCGGTGAGGGGAAGCTACTCTTCGGTCAGGCCCCAGCTGGCCGTGCGAGGTTTGCGCGACACGCTCTCCTGGCGCTCTGTTTAGCTGGCAATGCGGTATGTTTAGAACACGTGTATCACTGGAAGGAGCTCGCTGGTCCGTGACCACCGCCCTATCAACCAGCACTTCCGCCAACCGTGACGCTAACCGTGACGCCAGCAATGCCAGCCGTGACGCCAGCACCGCCGCCCGGCTGCCTGCTAACGGACGAGCCGGCCACGGCCCGGCTTCCGGCGGCCCGGCCGGTACTGCCGCAGCGCGGTAAAGCGGCAGCCAGTAACAGCTCAGCCACTGACGGCTACACCGCCCGGCACCTGTCGGTGCTGGAAGGCCTGGACGCGGTACGCAAGCGCCCGGGGATGTACGTCGGGTCCACGGACGGCCGGGGCCTGCAGCACTGCCTATGGGAGATCTTCGACAACTCGGTGGACGAGGCGCTGGCCGGGTACTGCTCGCAGATCGAGGTCATCTTGCACGCGGACGGCTCGGCCGAGGTCCGGGACGACGGCCGGGGCATCCCGGTCGATATCGAGCGGAAGACCAAGCTGTCCGGCGTCGAGCTGGTCATGACCAGGCTGCACGCCGGCGGCAAGTTCGGCGGCGGCTCTTACACGGCTTCCGGCGGGCTGCACGGCGTAGGCGCCTCGGTGGTCAACGCGCTCTCCGCGCGGCTGGACGTCGAGGTGGACCGGGACGGGCGGACCTGGGCGGCCAGCTTCCGCCGCGGCGTCACCGGCGAGTTCGCCGGGCCCGGCCCGGACGCGGACTTCGCCCGCAAGGCGGGCCTGCGCCAGCTCGGCCGGGCGGGAGGGACCAGAGCCAGGAAAGCGGCCGGGACCCGGATCAGGTTCTGGCCGGACCGGCAGGTATTCCTGCGTGACGCCCGGTTCAGCTTCGACGCCCTGACCGAGCGTGCCCGCCAGACCGCCTACCTGGTCCCCGGGCTTAGCATCAGCATCCGCCAGGAGGATCCCGAACCCCGCGAGTCGCAGTTCCGCTTCGACGGCGGCATCAGCGAGTTCTGCGCGCACCTGGGCACGGGCGAGCCGGTGAGCGACGTGATCCGGCTGACCGGATCGGGAAACTTCACCGAGACCATCCCGGTCCTCGACGACCGAGGGCACATGACGCCCACCGACGTGGAGCGTGACCTGGCCGTCGACGTCGCGGTCCAGTGGGGGAGCGGCTACGACACGATCGTCCGCTCGTTCGTGAACGTCATCGCCACCCCGCACGGCGGCACCCACGTGGCCGGCTTCGAGCGGGCCCTGGTCCGCGCCGTCAACGAGCAGCTTCGCGCGGTCCGGCTGCTGAAGAACGGCGACGAGCCGGTGACCAAAGAAGATGCGTCCGAGGGCCTGGTCGCCGTGGTCTCGGTCCGGCTGCCCGAGCCGCAGTTCGAGGGCCAGACCAAGGAGGTGCTCGGCACCCCGGCCGCATCCCGGATCGTCGCCCAGGTGGTGGGCACGCAGCTGCGGTCCTACTTCGAGACGCCGCCGCGGGGCGCCAAGCAGCAGGCCCGCTCGGTCCTGGAGAAAGTGACCGCGGCGGCCAAAGCCCGAATCGCGGCCCGCGAGCACCGCGACAACCAGCGGCGCAAGTCGGCCCTGGCTAGCTCGTCGCTGCCGGCCAAGCTGGTCGACTGCCGGTCGGCCGATGACCGCAGCGAGCTGTTCATCGTGGAGGGCGACTCCGCGCTCGGCACCGCCAAGCTGGCCCGTGACTCGGAGTTCCAGGCCCTGCTGCCCATCCGGGGCAAGATCCTCAACGTGCAGAAGGCCTCGCTGGCGGACATGCTCAAGAACGCCGAGTGCGCCGCCATCATCCAGGTCATCGGCGCCGGCTCGGGCAACTCCTTCGACCTGGACTCCGCCCGCTACCAGCGGTGCATTTTCCTCGCGGACGCCGACGTCGACGGGGCGCACATCCGCACCCTGCTGCTGACCTTGTTCTACCGCTACCTGCGGCCCATGCTGGAGGCCGGCCGGGTCTTCACCGGGGTCCCGCCGCTGCACCGGATCGAGCTGACCAACGTGCGCAAGGGCCAGGACAAGTACCGGTACACCTATTCCGACGCGGAGCTGAACCGCACCCTGCTCGAGCTGGAGCGGCGCGGCCAGCGGTGGAAGGAGCCGGTGCAGCGGTACAAGGGCCTGGGTGAGATGGACGCGTCCCAGCTGGCCGAGACGACCATGGATCCTCGTCATCGCACCCTGCGCCGGATCAGGATCGAAGACGCTGCCGCGGCCGCCGACATCTTCAACCTCCTGATGGGCAACGACGTCGGCCCTCGCCGCGACTTCATTGTCGGCGGCGCGGCCGAGCTGGATCCGTCCCGCATCGACGCCTGAGCCAAAATAACTTTCAGTAACATCTGGCGCTGCTATCATCACTTTCCGTGAGCAAGGCGATGATGGCGGCCCAGTTCTTCCGGGCCCGCGCCTGGTGGCAGCTGGACAGCGCTGGCCCCAGTGCGCTGCGCGCTGCGCGCAGCGTCGTGTCCCTGCTCGATGCGGCCGCTTACGTAGACTTTCTGCCCGACGACGATCCCGGCCTCACGGCGCTGGACGCGGCGGGCTGCTTTGCCAGCGGCATCTTCGATCCCGGCCCGGAGGGCTGGAGCATTGTCCGCGAGTGGCAGCTCGCCGACGAGGCGTCCGCGGGCCCGGAGGACCTGCTGGCCCAGCTGGCCCACGCGGCAGACCGCGACGGCCCGGGCGCGCACCTGGCCCGGCTGGCCAGCCTGGCCCAGCCCGACCAGCCCGGGTTGCCGTCCGCCCCGGCCGCGATCAGCGTTCCGCGTCAGCTCAGCCCGGCCGCCGAGCCCGCCCCGGACCCGCCTCGCCAGCTCGGCTTACGTCCTCCTCGCCCCGCGAGCTCGGCTTACGCCTTCCTCGCCCCGCGAGCTCGGCTTACGCCGCCCCCGCTTGGCTGCCCCGCCAGACGCCTCCCGGCACTCAGGGGCCGTCGTTGATGACGGCGAGCACGGCCGCCCGGGTGGGTTGCATGCCGAAGTCGGTGACCGCCCAGGTCGCTCCTGCTCGCTCCCACGGTCCCGTCTCCTCGTCCGAGGCGATCTCCACGATCACATCGAATGGGTCATCGGCCGGTCGCGCCTGGCGGATCTCGGCGGCCAGTTCGGCCAGGGCGTCAGGACCGGGCATTCCGATCGGGAAGTAGCCGTCCCAGCGCAGAGCCCGCTGCAGCGGGCGGCGATTCGGCCATTCGCCGGCGACCCAGATGGGGATCCTGGGCCGCTGGACCGGGGCCGGCTCGAACTCACCCGACCAGTACCTGGCCAGGTCGGCCAGGCCCTGGTCCAGCCGCCGGGCGCGCTCGCGCGGATCGGTGATCTCGCCGAACGGCTCCAGCTCGCCGTTGCGCGCGCTGCCCAGCCCGACGCCGAGGGTGAGCCGGCCGGAGCTGAGGATGTCGAGCGTGACTGTCTCCCTGGCCAGCTTGTGCACCCGCCGCCGGGACAGCGGCGTGACCATCGGCCCGATCCGCACCGCGGCGGTCGCGTCCGCCACGGCGGCCAGTGAGACCCACGGGTCGGCCACCGCCCGCACCGGCGCCCGGTACGTGATGTGATCCCAGACGAAGAACCCGGCCCAGCCGCGCTCCTCCGCGGCGGTGGCGAGCTCGGCCAGCACCCGCGGATCGGCCAGCTCGCCGAACGGCGCCACATCAATAGCCCGCTTCATCCCGCCGAGCCTACCCATCCCGCACCCGGCCCGGCGTCAACCATGATCATGGGCCGGAACGGTCACATAGCGCCCAAAACGACCCATGATCATGAAACCGCCCGCACTGCGGCCCCGGCGTCAACCATGGTCGTGGCCAGGAATGGCCTTGAACCCCAGGTCCCAAACTGGCCACGATCATGGAAGGGCCCGCACCGCGGTACCCGGATGAGCCCGGAACCGCCCTACGGCACCCGGCCCGACCCGCCGATGACGGCCAGCTGGCGCCGCAGCGCGATGCCCGACCCGTCGCGCTTGCCGACCGGGTCCGGCAGGATGACCGGGCTCCCGTCCTCGGTCGCGCCCACGGCGGGCGCGGGCCCGGCCCACGCCATGACCAGCGCTTCCTCGTCCTTGAGGAACCGGTGGCAACGGACCCCGCCGGTGGCCCGGCCCTTGCCGGGGAACTCGTGCAGCGGGGTGACCTTCACGCTGCCCGCCGCCGTGCCCGGCAGCACGCCGCCCTGGGCCGCCACGGTCACCACTACGGCGGGAGAGTAGGTCCCCGGCGCGCCGGACGGCGACCCGGACGCCGCCGCCTCGTCCACCGCGCCGAACCACACCACTGACGCGCCGGAAGACAGCCGGACGCCGGCCATGCCGCCCGCGGCCCGCCCCTGCGGCCGCACCGAGGACGCGCCGAAGCGCAGCAGCTGCGCGTCGGAGGTGACGAACACCAGCTCGTCCGACTCACCGGACAGCTGCGCCGCGCCCACCACCCGGTCCCCGTCGCGCAACGCGATCAGCTCGAATTCCTCCCGGTTCTGCGGGTACTCCGGCAGCACCCGCTTGACCACCCCGCCGGCCGTGCCCAGGGCCAGGCCGCCACCCTGGGGCAGGCCGCCGCCCGGGGCGTCCACGGCGCAAAGCCCCACCGCCGTCTCGCCCGGCTCGAGCGCGGCGAACTCGCTCACCGCCGCGGCGCCGGCCAGCGAGACCGCCGCCCCGCCCGGCACCACAAGCGCGGGCAGCTCGAGCACGTTCACCTTGACCAGCCGCCCGGCCGACGTCACCACCCCGATCGTGCCCCGGGTCGTGGCGCGGACCACCGTGGCGAGCACATCGTGCGCCGCGCGGACCGCTTCCCCGGGCGGGGGAACCACGGCTCGTTCGGCATAAAGATCCTGGTCGCTGACGGCCACCCGGGCCAGCAGGCCGGTGGCCGACATCAGCACCACGCACGGGTCGTCAGCTACCTCGAGCGGGACGGCGGCCGCCGCCGTGACCGCCGCGGAGCCTTCCAGCAGGACGGTGCGCCGCGGGGTGGCGAACTTCTTGGCCACCTCGGCCAGCTCGTCGCCCACCAGGTTCCGTAGCAGCTCGTCGGATTCCAGGATGGCGGTCAGCGCCGCGATCTCGGACCGCGCTGCTTCCTGCTCCTCCTCCAGCTCCAGCCGGTCGTAGCGGGTCAGCCGGCGCAGCGGCGTGTCCAGGATGTACTGGGCCTGGATCTGCGACAGCTCGAAGACCGCCATCAGCCGCTCCCGCGCCGCCGCCGCGTCGTCGGAGGCACGGATGACCTGGATCACCTCGTCGATGTTGAGCAGGGCCACCAAGAGGCCGTCGACCAGATGGAGCCGCTCGGCTCGCTTCCGCCGCCGGAACTCGGTGCGGCGCCGCACCACCTCCAGCCGGTGCCCGACGTAGATCTCCAGGAGCTCGCGGAGCCCCAGCACCCGGGGCTGGCCGTCGACCAGGGCCACGTTGTTGATGCCGAAGGTCTCCTCCATCGGCGTCAGCCGGTACAGCTCGGCCAGCACCGCGTCGGCGTTGAAGCCGCTGCGCACCTCGACCACCAGCCGCAGCCCGCGGGTGCGGTCGGTCAGGTCCTTCAGGTCCGCGATGCCGTTCAGCTTCTTGGCCTGGACCAGATCCTTGATCCGGGCCATGACCTTCTCCGGCCCGACCCCGTACGGCAGCTCGGTGACCACGATCCCGGTGCGACGGGGAGTGAGCTGCTCCACCACCGCGGTGGCCCGGGTGCGGAAGATGCCCCGGCCGGTCTCGTACGCCTCCCGGACGCCGTCCAGGCCGACGATCCGCCCGCCGGTGGGCAGGTCCGGCCCCGGCACGAACCGCATCAGCGCGTCCAGCGACGCCGACGGGTTGCGCAGCAGGTGCCGGGCGGCTGCGATCACCTCGCCCAGGTTGTGCGGCGCCATGTTGGTGGCCATCCCGACCGCGATGCCCGACGCCCCGTTCACCAGCAGGTTCGGCAGGCCCGCGGGCAGCACGCTGGGCTGGGTCTCGCTGCCGTCGTAGTTCGGGATGAAGTCGACCGTGTCCTCGTCGATGGAGGCGACCATCTCCATCGCCGCGGCGGTCAGCCGCGCCTCGGTGTACCTCATGGCCGCGGGCGGGTCGTCGCCGCCCATGCTGCCGAAGTTCCCGTGCCCGTCCACCAGCGGCAGCCGCATCGCCCACGGCTGAGCCATCCGGGCCAGCGCGTCGTAGATGGCCGAATCGCCGTGCGGGTGCAGCCGGCCCATCACCTCGCCGACGACGCGGGCGCACTTCACGTGCGCGCGGTCCGGGCGCAGCCCCATCTCGTTCATCTGGTACAGGATCCGGCGCTGCACCGGCTTGAGGCCGTCCCGCGCGTCGGGGAGCGCGCGCTGGTAGATGACGCTGTACGCGTATTCGAGGTAGCTGCCGCGCATCTCCTCGGCGACGTCGATGTCGACGATATTCTCTTCGAAATCCTCCGGTGGCGTGGCCGTACCGCCGCCTCGTCGTGGTGCCATACCGAACATTCTGCCGTATCAGGCAAGCGACAAAGGCACGGCCACGCCGCATATCACGTCGAGGAGAACCCGCCGTCCACGTACAGCGTCTGCCCGGTGACGTAGTCGCTGGCCCGCGAGGCCAGGAACACCGCCGTCCCGGCGAAGTCCGTCGGCGCGCCGTTGCGCCCGGCCATGGTCCGGGCCGCCATGGCCGCCGAACGCTCCGGGTCGGCCGCCACTGCGGCGTTGAGCCGGGTGGGCACGAACCCGGGGCACACCGAGTTGCAGCACACCCCCGACCGGGCCCACGCCTCGGACTGCGACCTGGTCAGGGCGGCCAGTCCGGCCTTTGACGCGCCGTACCCGCCGCTGTTGCCGAACGCCCGCCCGGCCTGCTGCGAGGTCACGTTGATGATCCGCCCCCAGCCCCGCGCGGCCATCACCGGCCCGAACCGCTGGCCGAGCAGGAACGGCGCGGTCAGGTTGACCGCCATGGTCAGGTCCCAGTCCGCCAGGCTCAGCGACGGCAGCGGCGGCCGCAGGTTCACGCCCGCGCAGTTGACCAGGATGTCCGGCTCCCCGAACGCCCCGGCCGCCTCCTCCGCGCCCCGCTCCAGCCCGGGACGGGACGACAGGTCCGCGCTGACCCACGCCACCTCACTGCCGGCCGCGCGCAGCCCGTCCGCCGCCGACTCCAGGCGCGACGCGTCCCGCGCGACCAGCACCACCCGGGCACCGGCCCGGGCCAGCGCGGCCGCCATCCCCGCCCCGATCCCCGAGCTCCCGCCGGTCACCACCGCAACCCGGCCGGCCAGTGAGAACAGCTCGCCCAGATAAGCGTGGCTCACCGCCCTGCCCTCGCCAGCCCTGCCCTCGCCAGCCCCGCCCTTGCCTGCACCGTGCTCACAGTACCGGGCGGGCGCCGATGAGGCCGAGCGCGTGCGCGGCCAGCCGGCAGCCGCTGGCCAGCGCCTCGCCCGGCGGCTTCTTGTCCATCCAGGGCGGGATGAACCCGGCCGCGAACGCGTCGCCCGCGCCGGTCCCGTCGATCACCCGGTCGACCGGCGGCGCGGGCACCCGCACCGGCGGGCGGCCGTTGGCGTAGAACAGCGCGCCGTCCGCGCCGAGCTTGACCACGACGTGCGGGTACCAGGCGGTGAGCACGCGCGCGGCCTGTTCGGGGTCATCGCGGCCGGTGAGGACCTTGGCCTGCGCGGCGTTGACGAACAGCAGCACGGCCCCGGCGGACAGTTCCAGGAACGGCTCGGCGCCGATCCGCTCCAGCGGCGCGGCCGAGGCCGCGTCGACCGAGGCGGTCATGCCGGCCCGCCGCGAGTACTCGATCGCGGCCAGCCCCGCCGCCCGGGAGCCCTCGGACAGCAGGGTGTACCCCGATACGTGCATGTGAGCGGCGGGGATGAACAGGTCGTGCGGCAGGTCGTCCGGGGACAGCGCCGCGTTGGCGCCGGGGTCGGACAGCATGGTCCGCTCGCCCTTGTGCGTGACCATCACCACGCAGGTCCCGGTGGGGCGTTCCGGATCCATTACCAGCCGGGCGTCCACGCCGTAGCCCATCAGCTCCATGTCGCGGTTGCGCCCGGCGATGTCCGCGCCCCGCCGCCCGACGAAGGCCACGTCACCGCCGTCGGCCGCCATCCAGGCCGCGATGTTGGCCCCGGAGCCGCCGCCGTGCATGGTCACGCTGGCGGGCGTGTCGCTGCCGCGGGCCAGCGCGAGCCGGGCATGGGCAACCGTGTCCGTCATCAGGTCGCCAATGACTACCACGCGCGCCATACTTGGTCCTCACCTCGCAGTGCTGATCTGGGCGGACAATCCCCCAGACCCTTGCCCCTTGCGCACGACTTCCTACGGTATCGGCCAGCAGCCGCCGCTGACCAGCGCACAAGCTGACATCACCTCCCGGATCGGCACCGAACACGCCGCCACGGCCCGGATTGTCACCGGACTGTTATCAAGTCCCGGGGGATCATCCGGCCGGCAGCGGGACGATCCGGCCGGCCACCACCAGCTCCGCCTCCTCCGATTCGGCGGCCAGCGACTGGTTGAGCCGCCCGAGCTCGTCGCGGAACAGCCGCCCGGCCGGCGTCCCGGGGACCACGCCCAGCCCGGCCTCGTCGCTGACCGCCACCACGTGGGCTTCGGTCTGCCGCCAGGCGCTGATCAGCCCGGCCACCCGGGCCGCCAGCCGGGCCGCCGACCCTGCCGAGGAGTCCCACGCGCCGCATTCGTCCATCACCGCGGCCAGCCAGGTGCCGACCCCGTCGATCAGCAGCGTCCCCCGAGCGCCGCTGAGCGCCCCGGCCAGGTCCGTGGTTTCCGCCGTCCGCCACCAGGCCGGCCGCCGCGCCCGGTGCGCGGCCACCCGCGCCGCCCACTCCGGATCCCCGGCCGTCCCGCCCGCCCCAGCCAACACTTCCCCCGCCAACACCGCCCCCGCCAGCGCCGCCCCCGCCGCCACGTAGGTCACGTCCGGCTCGCCCGCCAGCCGCAACTCGGCCTGCTCGGACTTGCCGGACCGCGCCCCGCCGAGCACCAGCACCCGCCACGGCCCGCGCCGGCTGGCGTCAGTTCTTTTTTCGGCCGAACGGGCCGTGGTGACCGCGTCCCCGTCTCCTGGCAGCACCGCCCCCCAGAACCCGCAGCGCCGGCGCAGTTCCCCCTCCGAGGGCACCCGGTGGTCCGCGAACGCCACCGCCGTGACCGTCCCGGCGTTGATCAGCCCCCGCGCCCGGAGCAGGCCGAGCTGCGCTGGTTCCCCGAGCAGGTCGAGGAAGGCGATGTCGTAGGCGCCCGCGTCCTGCGGCGGCACCGGCACCGCCCCCGGACCCGCCGGGTACAGCAGCCGCCCCCCGTCCGGCCCGGTCACCTCCCACCCGCCCGGCCGCCCAGGCTCCCGCGCATCCGCCAGCCGCTCCACCCGGTAACCCGGCGCGCCCGTCATCCCCGCGCCCGTCACCCTCGCCCCACCTGTACCTTCCGTGTCCGCGACCCCCAGCCGTACCAGCCCATCGACGAGGATCCTCGACCGTACGCGAACGTTTCCGGCCAGCGCGCGCCGCCGGCAGGAGGCGCACCGGCAGCCGGGCTCCGGCCAGCCGGCGGCGCCGCCCGAGCCCTCGACCAGTACCCGCATCAGCCGAGGAACGACAGCCGGACCTGCCGGTCCGGGTTGTCGACGTTGAGGTCGACCAGTGCGACGGACTGCCAGGTGCCCAGGCCCAGGCGCCCGGCGATCACCGGGATGGTGGCGTACGGCGGCACGAAGGCGGGCATGACGTGCGACCGGCCATGCCCGCGGGAACCGTGGGCGTGCCGCCAGCGGCCGTCGGCGGGCAGCAGTTCCGCCAGGGCGGCCAGCAGGTCATCGTCGCTGCCCGCGCCCAGCTCGATCAGCGCCAGCCCCGCGGTCGCGTGCGGCACGAAGACGTGCAGCAGCCCGTCGCCGTCGGCCGACGCGCCCTTCGCGAACTCCGCGCACTCGCCGGTGATATCCCTGATCGTCTCGCGCCCGCCGGTGTGGACCTGGATGATCTGCGTCTTCATCTCCGGATCATAAGGTGTGGGTGTGACAGAAGCTTCCTGGTCCGCGGGGACACGGCTGCGGGTGTCCCGGCAGGCCCGCGGCCTCTCCCAGCAGCAGCTCGCCGGGATGGCCGCCGTGACCAGGCAGGCCGTGTCCGCCGTGGAGTCCGGCCATTCGGATCCCTCGCTGCGGGTGGCGCTGGCCCTGGCCCGCGCGCTCGGCATGACCGTCGAGGAGCTGTTCGGCCCCGGCGATCCCGCTGATCCCGTGCTCGCGCAGCCGGTGGCGGCGGCCGGCGGCCAGGGCTCGCGGGTCGCGCTCGCGACGGTCGGCGACAGGTTCGTCGCGCTGCCGCTGGCCACCGACACCCTGGCCCGGGCCGGCTTCGGCCCGGCGGGCGGCCTGGTGGCCGGGCAGGAGACCCACGGAGACCTGATTCCCGTCCGGCCCATCGCGCCGCCTCGGCCCACCCTCGTCGTGGCGGGCTGCGATCCAGCGCTGCCGCTGCTCGAGACGCCGCTGGCCCTCCTCGACCCGCCGGTGGCGTTCGCCTGGTGGCCGTGCGGGAACGGCGAGGCCCTGCGGCTGGCTGCCGCGGGCCTGGTGCACGCCGCGGGGGTGCATCAGCCCGGCGTCGCGCGGGATTCCCGCGGCGCGGCCGGGATACCTGACGGGGCCGAGGTGGTCGGGTTCACCTCCTGGCGTGAGGGCCTGGTGGTGCGTCCGGACACCCGGATCACCGGGCTGGACGACGCGGTGCGGCAGGGGCTGCGGCTGGTCAACCGCGAGCCTGGTGCCCAGGCTCGCACGCTCCTGGACCGCGAGCTCACGCGCCTGGGCCTGGACCCGGCCAGCATGCCCGGTTACGACAGCCAGGCGGCCGGGCACCTCCAGGTCGCGGCGGCCGTCGCCGGCCGTCTTGCCGACGTGGGCGTGTCGAGCGAGCCGGCCGCGCTGGCCTACGGGCTGACCTGCATCCCGCTCGCCGAGGAACGCTTCGACCTGGTCCTGCCGGCCAAGCATGCCGCTTCCCGGGAGGTCCAGGGCCTGCTGAAGGTGCTCACCTCGCCCTGGCTGCTGGCCCAGCTGGCCAGCCTCCCCGGCTACGACGCGGCCGGCTGCGGCGAGCGCTGCTGACGCTCAGAACCCGTAGACCGGGACGAGCACGGCCCGGGCAATCGTGTGGAAGCGCAGGTTGAAGCCGGCCACCGCGGGCGATACCTCGTCGTTGACATCCAGGGACTCCACGTCGAGCGCGTGTACCGCGAACACGTAACGGTGCGGCGGGTCCCCTTCCGGTGGCGCGGCCCCGCCGAAATCCTTGACGCCATAGTCGTTGCGGACGTGGAACGCCCCCTCAGGCAGGCCGGCTCCGTCGGTGCCGGCCGCGTTGGTCTCCAGTTCGGTCACCGACGCCGGGATGTTGAGCACGATCCAGTGCCAGAAGCCGGAACCGGTCGGCGCGTCCGGGTCGAAGCAGGTCACCGCGAAGCTCTTGGTCTCCGCGGGGAAGCCCGACCAGGCCAGCGAAGGCGAGATGTTCCCGCCGGTCATGCCCCACCCGTCGAAGACGTGGTTCTCGTTCATCAGCTCCTCGTGCGCCACATCGTCGCTGCGCAGCTCGAACGACGGTACCTCCGGCATGAAGTCATAGGGCAGCGGCGGACGGTCGGTCACGGCTTACCTCCTCGTCGAGGTGAACTGGCTCTTCATCAAGGCTGACAAATCCCACGTTATCCGCAGGCCGGCCTGCCTCGTTGCCGCATCTCCCGCCGTGGTGTCGTGCGGCCGCAGCACGGCCGCGGCGTCTCCCGGCGGCTGCGGCCCGAAATAGTCGGCTCAGCCTGTAGTCGACCGGGCCGGGCCGGGTAGCTTCGTGGGCCATGAGCATGGTGAAGCGGGCCGCGTCGGCGGCGGACGCGGTGCAGCAGCGGCGCGCCTGGCTGGCCTTCCCAGTCGCGGTGTGGACGAAGTTCGGTGACGACCAGGCCGGCAACCTCGCCGCGCTTATCGCCTACTACGCCTTCTTCGCCATCTTCCCGCTGCTGCTGGTCCTGGTGACGGTGCTGGACATCGTGCTGAAGAACCACCCGTCGCTGCGGCAGTCGCTGCTGGACTCCGCCCTGTCCCAGTATCCGGTGATCGGCCCGCAGCTCGGGCATAACATCGGGCCCCTGCACCAGTCCGGGCTGGCCCTCGTGATCGGCCTGGTCGGGACGTTCATCGGCGCCCGGGGCGTGGCGACCGCGATGCAGAACGCGCTCAATGCGGCGTGGGAGATCCCGGTCGTGCGCAGGCCCGGCTTCCCCTGGTCGTGGCTGCGCAGCTTCGGGCTAATCGTGGTGGTCGGACTGGGCCTGATCGGGACCACGACGTTGTCCGTCCTGGCGGGCGGGGCCGGCCATCACCTGAGCGGTGCGGGCGCGACCGTAGCCGCCCTGGTGGTATCGCTGGTCCTGAACTTCGGGGTGTTCTGGCTGGCCTTCCGGCTTGGCACCGCCCGGGAGATCGGCTGGCGTCAGCTCTGGCTCGGGGCCGCCATCGGTGCCGTCATCTGGCAGGTCCTGCAGGCCGTCGGCGGGTATTTCGTGTCGCATCAGCTGGCCCACGCCTCGCCGACGTACGGCACGTTCGCCGTCGTGATCGGGCTGCTCGGCTGGCTGTACCTGCAGGCGGAGCTGACCTTGTTCGCGGTGGAGATTAACGTGGTAAGGACATTCCGGCTGTGGCCGCGCAGCATCGCGCCGCCGCCGTACACCGAGCAGGATCGCCGTGCCTACCAGCTGTACGCGGAGGCGACCAGGCGCGGCGAGGGCCTGGACATTGTCGTGGACGGTACCGGCTCCGGAGGTGAGGATCATCGCCAGGAGGCAGCAGGCTGACCCGGCCGCGCCCCATGTGGTCATCTGCGGCGCGGGATTCGCCGGGCTGGCCGCCATTTCCCGGCTCACCCGCGCGGGCCTGCGGGTGACGCTGGTGGACGGTCACCTGTACAGCACCTTCCAGCCGCTGCTCTACCAGGTGGCCACGGCCGGGCTGAACCCTGGCGACGTCGCCTACCCGGCGGGGGGCTTCGCGCGGCGGTACCAGGCGGCCTTCCGGCATGGCGACCTGGCCCGGATCGACCCAGCCGCCCGCACGATCACGCTCGCCAACGGCCTGGAGCTCGGCTATGACTACCTCATCATCGCCGCCGGGGTGTCGACCGCGTATCACGGCATCAAGGGGGCGGCCGAGCACACCTTCGGCCTGTACACCCGGACCGACGCCATCGTGCTGCGCGATCACCTCACGGCGGCGTTCGAGCGGCTGAGCGTGGACCGCGGCGATCTGCACATCACCGTGGCGGGCGGCGGCGCTACCGGCGTGGAGCTGGCGGGCACGCTCGCCGAGCTGAGCGCTACCGTGCTGAACGCCACCTTCCCGGACGTCGACCCGGCCCGGATCCACGTCCGGCTGATCGAGATGGCGCCCGCGCTGCTCGGGGGATTCCACGAGAAGCTACGCGAGTACGCGCGGGTGCAGCTGGTCAAGCGCGGTGTGGAAATCAGGCTGGACACCCAGATCGCCGAGATCACCGGTCAGCAGGTGCTGCTGGCTGACGGCCATCCCTTGCCGAGCGACCTGACCGTGTGGGCGGCTGGCGTGGGCGCGGCCGAGGCCGTCGCGGGCTGGGGACTGCCCCAGGGCCGGGGCGGCCGCATCGTGGTCGGGCCGGATCTGCGGGTGCAGGGGCAGGACCGGATCTTCGCCGCGGGCGACATCGCGGTCAATCCCGACGATCCCACCCCGCAGCTCGCCCAGCCCGCCCTGCAGATGGGACGCCACGCGGCCGCGCAGATCGTCCGGCTGCAGCGCGGGGCCGCGACCGAGCCGTTCACCTACCACGACAAGGGCACGATGGCCACCATCGGCCGCCGCTCCGCGGTGGTCCAGCTGCCGCGCGGACTACGGCTGCGCGGCACCCTCGCCTGGCTGTCCTGGCTCGTCCTGCACCTGTTCTACCTGCTCGGCGGGCGCAATCGCGTGTCGACCATGATCAACCTGACCTATCGCTACTGCGCCTGGGGTCACGGCGGCGCGGTGATCGTCGGCGACGATCCCGGCACCGCTGGCGGCCATCCGGTTCCCGCGCGGGCGCGAGATAGCGAGCCTTCTACGACCGCCCGTAGTAGCTCGCAGTAAGCTGTTCCGCGATGAAGACATTCCGCCCGCGTGGCACGCTGGCCGCCGCGGCCTTGCTGACTGTGCTGGCCGGGATCGCCGCCCTGGCCGGGTGCGGCACCAGTGCCAGCTCGGCGGCGGACGCACAGGCCAACCCGACCTCGAGCGCGGCCGAGATGAACCCGAACCTGGACCTCGGCAGCTCGCTGGGCGCACAGCCGGCCCCGGACATCAAGCTGGTCAACCAGTTCGGCCAGCCGATGTCGCTCAGCCAGTTCCGCGGCAAGGTCGTCATGCTGGCGTTCGAGGATTCCGAGTGCACCACGGTCTGCCCGCTGACCACCCAGAGCATGCTGGAAGCCAAGCAGATGCTCGGCGCGGCCGGATCCCAGGTGCAGCTGCTCGGCGTCGACGCCAACCCCGACGCCACCAGCGTCGCGGACGTGCTGTCCTACTCCCGGGCGCACGGCCTGGTCAACCAGTGGGACTTCCTAACCGGCTCGCCGGCGCAGCTGAAGTCCACCTGGGCCGCTTACGACATCGCGGTGCAGATCGAGCAGGGGCAGATCGATCACACCCCGGCCCTGTTCGTGATCGACCAGAGCGGCCGGGAGCAGAAGCTCTACCTGACCCAGATGGCCTACTCCAGCGTCGGCCAGTCCGCGCAGGTACTCGCCGACGAGCTGTCCAGCCTGCTGCCTGGTCACCCGCATGTGGCCAGCCAGGAGTCACTGGCCTCCGTCCCCTCGCAGGGCCCCGCGGAGCACGTCGAGCTGCCGTCCGCCACCACGGCCGCCAGCGTCGCGATGGGGCCGGGCACGCCGCACCTGGTCATGTTCTTCGCCACCTGGCTGTCCGAGGTCTCGGATCTGAAGTCACAGCTCATCGACGGCAACGCGTACGCCGCGCAGGCCCGGGCGGACGGCCTGCCGTCGCTCGTCGCGGTGGACGAAACCACGGTCGAGCCCTCCGCCCAGACGGTCCGCACCTATCTGGGCGGCCTCGGCACGCCACTGAGCTACCCGGTCGCGCTCGACACCACCGGCCGGCTCGCGGATGGCTACGGCGCGCAGGACCAGCCCTGGCTGTCCCTGGTCTCCGCGTCCGGCAAGATCCTCTGGTCGCACGACGGCTGGCTGCCCGTCTCCGCCGTCGTCGCCGCCGTCAAGCACGCGGTGAATCCCTAGCCCGGGTAGCCACGGCGGCGCAGGTCTCGGCCGGACCTCGGCGATCTGGGCACCCGCACCTCGTCCTGGTAGCGAGTGCCGCGGCAAGCTCCGTTCGCCCGGGCGGTCCGGCCCGTGCCGTTAGCGGGCTCACCTCAGCTGCCGCGCGCAGGATCGTGGATCGTTACTGCCCGCCCGCGGGCAGTAACGATCCACGATAATGATTCCAGGCCCGCTAGCCGGGGATGCCGCGCCCGGGCGTCCGTCCCGGCGCGACACGGGGCTATCCCCGGCCCCGATCGCCTCACCGCCCGGCAAGTGGGCGCTGACCGCGCCGCCTGAACCTGCAGGCAACCCAACCTGCCGCGGCATTAGCTAGCCCGGCGCTCAACCCATCCGCGAGCTCCGTCAGACCGTGCTGACGCCCGGCGCCCGCTAGCGTCCCGTCTTGCCGCCGCCACCGCCACCGCAACCGCCACCGCCACCGCCACCGCCACCGCAACCGTGACCGTGACCGCCACCGCAACCGCCACCGCAACCGCAACCGCAACCGTGACCGTGACTGTGACCGCAGTGGCCGCCGCCGCCGCAACGACCGCAGTGCTCGTCGTCGTCGCACCCGGGGAACAGAGCCGGGCCCACACCGGGGATCGCCTGGGCGCGCGCCTTGGCCACCAGGGCCGCGGCCGCCTCCTGGGCGCTCTCCCCGTGGCGCGCCATCCGGGCCGCGATGAGCCCGGTCACGATGGGGGTCGAGAAAGAAGTCCCGCTCCACTGCGCCATCCCGGAGAACGTCCTGACCTGCCCGGTAAACGGCGGGACCTGGCAGGTGAACGTGCCGGTGGCGAAGGCGTTGACCAGGCTCTCGCCCGGCGCGTACACGTCGACCCAGCCGCCGTAATTGCTGAAGTACGCCCGGCTGCGCCAGTCCGTCGCCAGGGCCCCGACCGAGACGATGCCCGGAAACGCGGCCGGCCAGCAGGGCTGCCTGCTGTCGTTGTTGCCTGCCGGCACGACGCATGCGACGCCTTTGTGTGAGTGCAGATCCCTAAGCCACGCCTCGAAGGCCATCAGCGGAAGGTTGTTCCTGGTCTGCGACGCGACCGTGATGTGGAAGATGTCGGCCCCGAATCCGAAGCCCTCGTAGAGCTTCGGCACGAAATCGGACTCCAGCGCGCTGCCGGCGATGTCGAAGACACACTTGACGACGATGTCCGCGGCCGGAGCCATGGCCCGGATCACCCCGGCCACGAACGTCCCGTGCGCGCCATACGGCAGGATCGTGCCGCTCCCGTCGACCGAAGGGTCGGGGTCGCCCGTCACGCCGCTCAGCCACCCGCAACCGGACACGGTGTCAGCCACGAGCCCGGTGTCGGCGACCCAGACCCGTACCCGGTCACCGCCGTCCCCGGGGCACAGCGGCGGATACGGCGTCCGGTCGTACACCTCCTGCGGCTCCGTGGCCGGGCAGCCGTGCGGGCTCCCGCCCGGCGCGGTGGTCACCACGTGATTGAGCGTCGCGATTCCCGGGCCCAGCGTCGCGTCGACCTGGTCGAGCAGCCTGACCAGCGCCGGCCGCTGACGCTCGCTCTCGGCGCTCCTATCCTCATCGGCCGCATCACCGTCAGCGGCCCTGTCGCCGGAGTCACCGGGGAAGTCGCCGGACTCACCGGGGAAAATGACCCGGAGCAGCAGGATGTCCTGGACCACTCGCCTTTCCACCACCAGCTCGGCCCGATCGCCGAGCGCTTCCCGGAGAGACTCCAGGTACTGCTCGCGAGCCAGGAACTGGCCTTCGGCGTACATGTACTCGATCCAGCCGTCCTCGGTGAGAACGCCTCCTATGCCGATGCCGTTCGCGGCGAACGCGTCGACGATGATGGCCGCCTCAGCGCGGGCCTTCGGCTGTTCCGACTCCTCGTACCAGGCCACTGCGCCTCCCGGATTCTTGATCGTGGCCCGATCTAACCGCGAGCATCGGGCGCACGTCCGCAAGTTCTCAAAAAGCAGGCAAGCTCCGCTGCTGTACGGAGCGGTCCGCGGGCGATCAGATACGTGGACCACGCGAAAAGCGCGGCCTAAGATCGGAGGGTGGCCGGGGAGGCTCGCGCAGCCACGCCTCATGCGCGGCAAGTGAACGACCTGCTTCCGCTGGCCTTGTCCCGCCCTCGGGAGGCACTGGCCCGGGCACGGGCGGTGCTGGCCGGGCGTCCAGGACCGCTCGAGGCCTCGGTGGCTCATCAGGCCGCGTCGATCGCCCTGCGTGACCTCGGCGATACCGAGGCCGCGATCAGCCAGGCACGTGCCGCGTCGCGCCTGGCCCGCCGGGCCGGTTCGGCCGAACGCGAGGCCGACGTGCTGTCCAGCCTCGGTATCGCCTTGGTCTACGCAGGCCGAACGGCCGCGGGCCTGGCCGCCTTCGACCGGGCGGTGCAGCGCTCCGCCGGAATCCAGGCGGCCCGGGTGCTGGCCCGGCGCGGGGTCGTGCTCCGCACCCTCGGCCGGTATCCGGCGGCTCTTGAGGACCTACGGCATGCGGTCGCGGTCCTGCGGCGTTCCGGTGACGGGCTGTGGACCGCGCGCGCCCTGGACAACCGCGGGCTGGTGTACCTGGATCTCGGGTCGACCGCCCGCGCTGATGCCGACTTCGCTTCCGCCGGCCGGCTGTTCTCCGAGCTGGGCCAGGAACTGGAAGCGGTCTACGCGGTGCATAACCGGGCGGTGGGCGCCTTCGCGTCCGGAGACCTCCCCGCCGCGCTGGCCTTCCTCGACACGGCCACGGCCGGCTTCCGGCGGCTGAACGTCCCGACCACGCCGGTGCGCCTTGACCGCTGCGCCGTGCTGCTGGCGGCCGGACTGGCCGCTGACGCGCTGGCCGAAGCCGACTCCTCGCTGCGTGATCTGGAGCAGATCCGCGGCTGGTCCACGAAGCGGGCGGATCTGCTGCTGGTGGCCGCCCATTGCGCTCTGGCCGCGGCCAGGCCGCAGCTCGCCGAGGACTGGGCGCAAACTGCTTACCGCCTGTTCCGGTCGCAGCGCAGCCCCTGGTGGCAAGCTCACGCCCAGCGCGTGCTGGCCGAGGCCCGCTACCAGGCCGCCCCGGTCTCGGCCACGCTGCTGCGCCAGGCGACCCGGACCGCCGCCCGGCTCGATGAACTGGGTGCCAGCGACGCGGCGCAGGCTCATCTGCTGGCCGGGCGGATCGCCTTGGACCTCGGCCGCGGCGCCGCCGCCGAGCATCATCTGGCCGCGGTGGCCCGCACCAGACGTCGCGGCCCGGCTCTCGCCCGGGTCAGCGGGTGGCTGGGCGAGGCCCTCCGAGCGCAGGCCGCGGGCCAGCCGGCCCGGATGCTGACCGCGTGCCGCCGGGGGCTCGATGTGCTGGATGAGCACCGGCTGACCCTGGGCGCCTCGGAACTCCGGGCCCAGGCCACCGTGCACGGCGCCGAGCTGGCCTCGCTCGCCCAGCGCCATGCCGCGCGGGTTCGCCGCCCGCGGCTGCTGCTGACCTGGAGCGAGCGCTGGCGGGCCACCGCGCTGGCGGTCCCCCCGGTCCGGCCGTCGGCCGACCGGGAGCTCAATGCCAGCCTGGCCGCGCTGCGCAGCGTGACCAGGCAGCTGGAGGAGACGCGAAGCCAGGGCCAGCCGGGCGCGTCTCTGGCGAAGGAGCAACAGCGGCTGGAAGTCATAGTGCGCGCCAGCGCGCTGCGAGCCCGGGGGACCGAGCCACGGGCCGGCGCCGCGTTCAGCCCGGCCGACCTGCTCGATGAGCTCGGCCCGGGCCGCCTGGTCGAGATCGCCGACCTGGACGGCCGGCTGTACGTTCTGGTCTGCGGGCAAGGAAAGGTCCGGCTGTTCACGGCCGGTGACGCGGGCGAGGCCATGAAGGCCGCCGATTTCGCCCGCTTCGCCCTGCGCCGCCTGGCCCGCAGCCGGCCCGGCGAGGACTCCGCCAGCGCGGCCAGCGCGCTGTCCATCCTGCAAAACGCGGGCCCGAGGCTCCAGCAGGCGCTGTTCGGCCCCGCCGTCCGCTACCTGGGCGACGGGCCCGTCATCATCGTCCCGCCCGCTACGCTGCACGCCATCCCCTGGACCCTGATGCCGGCCCTGGACGACCGGGTGGTCAGCGTGGCCCCGTCCGCCCGTGCCTGGCTGCGCGCCCGCCGTGCGCCGAGCCCGCGGCACCGCCGCGTCACCCTCGCCTGCGGGCCTGGGCTGGCCTCAGGCGGAGCCGAAGTCCCCCTGATCGCGCCGCTGTACGACGACGTGACGACGCTGGACGACAGCGCGGCCACGGCCGACAAGGTGCTGTCCGCGCTGGACGGGGCGTGGCTGGCGCACATCGCCGCGCACGGGATCTTCCGCGCCGACAGCCCGCTGTTCTCCTCGCTGCAGCTGCACGACGGGCCGCTGACCGTCTACGACTTCGAGCAGCTTAACCGCGCGCCCTACCGGCTGGTCCTGTCCAGCTGCGACTCCGGGATGCTGGCGCCCGCCGGGGCTGACGAGCTGCTCGGCCTGGTCAGCAGCCTGCTGCCGCTGGGCACGGCCGGGATCATCGCCGCGACCGTCCCGCTGAACGACCAGGCCGTGGTCCCCCTGATGGTGGACCTGCACCAGCAGCTGAGAACGGGCCAGACCCTCGCCGAGTCGGTCTACCGGGTCAGGCGCGGCCTGCCCGACGATCCCGTGCTGCAGGCCACCGCGGCCTCCCTGGTCACCCTGGGCGCCGCCTGACTTGCGGGAGGGCGCAAGCTCACAGCGTGATCCAGCCGGTCAGCACGTCGGCCCCGTCCTCCGTGCGGCACCGGAGCCGGAACGGGCTGGCGGGAATCGGGTCCACCGTGAAGCAGCCGATCTCATCCACCGGCGAACTGGTCACCCCGGCCGCGGTATGCACCTCGAGCGTCCCGGCCCGCGGCGGGATGATCTGCCCGATCAGCAAGGTCCCGGCCACCTCGAGCTCAATGGACAGCTGCGCCGAGGTAAAGGTCAGCGCCCGGATCGACGCGGCCTCCGACCGGACCGCCGCGGCCCGCTCCCGGTCGCCGTGCGAGTCGTAGGTCAGCTGCGCCAGCTCGGCGTCGATGTTGTGCCAGGCGAATGCGTTCTTGCCCATCTCGACGAACCGAACCGGTACGCCCTCCCGGGCCCGGAACGCCTCGCGCAACCCGGCCAGGAGCTCCTCGTCGTCAGGCACGCTGCTCGCCTCCCGCCCAGTGGACGCCGGCCTCCCCGAGATTCGCCAGCGCCTTGCGCATCCGGTCCAGGCAGCGGCCCCGCTGCGGGCCGATGCTCCCGACCGGGATCCGCAGCGCCGCGCTGATCTCCGCATACGAACTCGGCGGGTCACTGGCGAGCATGCCCACCAGCTGCTGGCACCGGGCCGGGAGCTCCGCGAACGCCGCCCGCAGCGCCGCGTTCCGCTCGGCCATGAGGATCTCCTCGTCGATCATCGTGCGGTCCACGAACTGCACCGCGTCGTCCAGCCCGGTGCCCAGCCGCTCGGACTTGCGTGCCGCCGTCACCACCCGGAGGCACTCCCGGTGCGTGGTCGTGGCCAGCCAACCGGGCAGCGCGGCGGGCTCCCGCAGCTTGCCGAGCTGCCCGACCAGCAGCAGCCACACGTTCTGCCCCACGTCCTCGCGATCGGACGTGCTCAGCTGGAACCTGGCGCAGATGGACCACACCAGCGGCGCATAGCGCTCCACGATCTCGTTCCACGCGGCCTGATCGCCCCCGGCCGCACGCGTCACCAGCGCGACCACCGTCGGGTCGTCACGCACGGCCAGCTCCGGCCCGCTCGCCTTCTGCCATCATCAGCGCCTCGGTAGTGGGGTTAACCCTTTCTAACCCGGGGGGAGCCCCGCCGTCACCTGATACACCAGGTCCAGGAGGAGGCCGGTGGCGTCCAGGCGACGGGGGACGGGCCCGATGACCCGGGCCGGCAGATACTGGGGGCCGCCCGGCCAGCCGTGCCCGCCGCCGTCGATCCGGTACAGTACCACCGGCGGGCCGCTGGGAGCGGACCAGGTCAGCCGGGTCACCGGCGGGTCCCCTGGCGCTTGCGCCAGGGGCTCGGATGCTGGCTCGCCGACCGCCCCGTTGGCCGCCGCCCAGTCCCGGGCCACCGTCTCTACCGGGGCCGCCGTCCGGGCCAGGATCGTCACCGCGGCCCGCTGCCGCGGCACCGGCTGCGCCTGCCTGCTGAACTCCCTGAACGTGCCCGCCACCAGGAACAGCCCGGCTACGGGCAGCAAACCGTGCCGGGCCACGTGCTCGGCGAACCCGGCTCCGTTGGAGATCCCGGCCAGGACCACCGACGTCGCCCGGATAGACCCGGCCAGCGCCGCCAGGAACGCGGCGTCATCCAGGGCTGGCGCGCCGCGCGGCGGCCGCGCGATGTGCCACACTCCCCGCCACCCGTCCGGGAACACCGCTATTACCCCGGCCGTCGGCCCCCGGGTGGCCAGCCCGGTGAAGAGCGTGGCCACGTTCTTGCCGTTCGTCCCCGACCCGTGCAGCGTCGCGTACTCCAGGCCCCCGGTATCGCCGCGTCCCACCCGGGCATTATGACGCGCCTCTCAGCTCACGGCTTTCTTCACCAGCGCGGCGATCTTCGCCTCGCTGTCCGCGGTCAGTTCGGCCAGCGCGTACGTGACCGGCCACATGGTGCCGTCGTCGAGGCTCGCCTCGTCGCTGAAGCCGAGTGTGGCGTACCTGGCCTTGAATTTGACCGCGGGCTGGAAGAAGCAGACGACGTTGCCGTCCTTGGCGTACGCGGGCATCCCGTACCAGGTTCTCGGTACGAGGTCCGGCGCGGCGTCCTTGACGATGGCATGGATCCGCTCGGCGATGACGCGATCCGGTTCGGGCATCTCGGCGATCTTCTCGAGTACGTCGTTTTCCCCGTCCGCCTTGGTCGCGCGCGAGCCGCGGCGCGCGGATGTCTTCAGCTCGCGGGCATGCTCCTTCATCGCGGCTCGTTCCTCGGCCGTGAATCCCTCGGACGTCGTGCCGCGAGTGGTGCCCTTGGCGGCCTTCTTCGTCTCTGTCATGTCCAGGTTCCTTCCCCCGCAGGTCTTGATCGGGATGACCCCATGTTAGGAAGCCGCCGTGGCGGTAGCTTCTCCGAAACTGCTCAATAGGTCACGAGGTGGCCATTTCATGCACCATCTCGGAGGACGGGCCCGGTGAGCGAGTCGACCGCGGTCTGCGGCCAGCCGGATCCGGTTGGCCCGTTTACCATGGATCCGTGAGCGAGCCAGGGTTTGCGGTCCGCGCCGAGGATCAGCCGGCGCGGCGGAAGTCGTGCGCAGGGCCGAACGTGGCGAGTCGGTCGCGGTCATCGCGCACGGCGACCACGTAGCCGACGTTGTGCCCTCGGGTGAGCTGGATCGGCTGCGCGAGACGATCGAGGTACTGTCCGATACCGAGCTGGTGCGTGACCTGCAAGAGGGCTTGGCGGATGCGCGTGCCGGACGGGTGTTCTCCGCCGGGCAGGTCGCGGCCGACCTCGCCGCCCGCCGGGTCCCTGACGAATGAGCGAGCCTGAGCCGTACAGGTCACCTTCACCCTGCGGCGCGGCGACGGCTTGGCAAGTTGCCGTTGTCCGGCGCGACCGCGCTGTTTGAGCACCTGACCAGCCCAGTGGCCGCAAACCCGCACCGGCTGGGCAAGCCGTTAGACGTGCCCTTCGAGGACGTCCTGTCAACCCGGCGCGGTGATTACCGTGCTCTTTTACACCGTCGATGACCCCACCCGGGTCGTCACAGTCTTGGCGGTCGCGCACCGGCGTGACGCCTACCGGCCACGATAACGGGCAGGCCAGGTGGCATTCCGAACGCAGGTTACGCGACGGCCGGCCCTGGGCCGGGCACCGCGGCCACGTCCCGGACGCGGGAGCTGCCCCGGGTGCCCGGTCCGCATGATCTCGATCCGGGCTTGACGTTAACGAATCTATGTTCGATAATTGACCAGATGGGGAGCACGCCTGCGGAAACCAGGCGGATATCACCGCAGCGGCCTCGGCTGTCCGTGGCCGCTGGGGTGTCCGAACGGTGGCCGCCCGAGGAGCCCGGAGGACTTGAGGGGAGAACCAGATCCCCGGTCCCCGGGTTGCCCGAGGCCACCAGGGGAGCCAGCCCCGACGCTGCCACCAGCAACTTCAGCAATCTCGGGGTCAGGAGCGCGGCAAGCGAGGCGAGCACCGGGATACTGCCGGTGCTGCCGGTGCTGCGCGAGCTGATGCCCCGCGGCGGGCTGCCCCGGGGATCGGTGGTGACCGTGGCGGAGTTCGGCCTGCTGGCCCTGGCGCTCGCGGCCGGCGCCTCGGCGGCCGGAGCCTGGTGCGGGATCGCCGGGGTGCCCGAGGCGGGCGTGCTGGCCGCGGCGGCCCTGGGCCTGGAAGCGGAGCGGACCCTGCTGGTCCCGGACCCGGGACACGCCTGGGCCCAGGTGGTGGCGTCGCTGCTCGACGGGTGCGAGTTGGTCTTGCTGCGCCTGCCCGCGCAGGCGCCGGCCCGCGGGATCCACCGGCTGCACGGGACCCGCGAGGTTCACGGCGCCCAGGTCCGGCAGCGGCTGGAGGCCACGCTGCGCCGCGCGCGGGGCGTGCTGCTGGTGGTCGGTGACTGGCCGGGGGCACAGGTCCGCCTCCGGGTCCTCACCCAGGGATGGACCGGGCTGGGCGACGGGCACGGCCGGCTCCGGGCCTGCTGCGCGCAGGTGGCGGCCGATGGCCGCGGAGAGGCGGCCATGACGCGCACCCGCTGGCTCTGGCTGCCGGCCGAAGACGGCAGCATTACCGCGGCTGACCCGGCCGACATCCCGGTGCCGGGGACCCCGGCCGCGCGCCGCCTGCACGTGGCAGGGGCCGGATGAGCGCGCCCGAACCCCGGGTCATGGTCCTGTGCTGCCCGGAACTGGTCGGCCCGCAGCTGGGCGGCCCGCAGCTGGGCGGCCCGGATCTGTCTGCGCCAGGACCAGGGGCCGCCCGGCTGTTCGAGCAGGTGATCACGGCGGTCACCGCCTTCTGCCCGCGGGTCGAGGCGGTAGAGCCGGGAGTATGCGCGTCCGGGGCCCGCGGTCCGGCCCGCTACTTCGGCGGCGAGACGGCGCTGGCCGGCCAGATCATCGCCGCGGTCGCGCAGGTCGGCGTGCAAGCCCGCGCCGGCGTCGCCGACGGGCTGTTCGCCGCCCGGCTGGCCGCCCGCAGCACCGGACCGGCCGGCCCCAGCCCCGCCAGCCTCAGCCCCGCCAGCCCCGGCGCCGATCCCGCCGGCGGCCGTCCGGTCCTGATCATCCCGCCGGGGCGGACGGCGGAGTTCCTGGCCGGGCAGCCGGTGAGCGTCCTGGCGGACCAGGGCCTGGCCGACCAGGCCCTGGTCACGCTGCTGACCCGGCTCGGCCTGCGCACGCTGGGAGATCTGGCCGCGCTGCCGGCCGGCGACGTGGCCAGCAGGTTCGGCGCCGCGGGGGAGACCATGCATCTGCTGGCCCGCGGCCTGGGCTCCCGGCCGCTGGCGGTGCGGCCGCCGGCCGAGGACCTGTCCGTGGCCCAGGAGTTCGACCCGCCGGAATCGCTGGCCGAGCCGGTGGTGTTCGCGGCCAAGGCGCTCGCCGAGCGGATGCACGCCGTCCTAGCCGCCCGCGGGCTGACCTGCGTCCGGGTCCAGGTCCGGGTCACCTGCGCGGACGGGCGGGAGAGCGCCAGGCTCTGGCGGCACGACGGGCTGCTATCCGGGGGCGCCGTCGCCGACCGGGTCCGCTGGCAGCTCGACGGCTGGCAGGTACCCCACGCAACCCAAGCACCCCACACGCCATACATACACCAAAAACTACGTACAACTCACACACACCACGCACCACATACGCCCTACATGCCCGGCGCGCCCCACGACGCGACCACTGGGCTCGACGACGCGGCTGATGCGGCTGACGGGGGCATCGCGGTACTTCGGCTGGTACCGGACCAGGTGGTCCACGCCACCGGACACCAGCTCGCGCTCTGGGGGGAAACCATGGTCAGCGACCGGGTGGCGCGTGCCGCCATGCGGGTGCAGGCCCTGCTCGGGCACGAGGCGGTGCTGCGCCCGGTCCTGGGCGGCGGGCGGGACGTGGCCGAGCAGGTGAACCACGTTCCGTTCGGTGAGAAAATGCAGCCTCGGCTGACCGCGGGCGCGCCGTGGCCCGGGCGGGTCATGGGTGCGGCGCCTGGCGTGGTGTACCCCTTTGCCCGTGAGGCGGACGTGACCGACGATGCGGGAAACGCGGTCACCGTCACCGGGCGGTGCGTCCTGTCGGGTGCGCCGGCCTGGCTGGCGGCCGACGGCGAGCCGCCGCTGCGGATCACCGGGTGGTCCGGGCCGTGGCCGCTGTCCGAGCGCTGGTGGGACCCGGCCGCCGCCCGCCGCCGTGCCCGGTTCCAGCTGCTGACCGGCGACGGGCGGGCCTGGCTGGCCGCGGTGCAGGACGGCCGCTGGCTGATCGAGGCGGGGTACTGGTAGTTGGGCTGGAACAACCCGGCGGTTCCCTGGCGTGAGCTGCGGCGGCGGATGGCCTGGCGCGCCGAGGGCGAGCCCCGCCCAACGACATCGTTGCCTGGGCGACGCGCACCAGACGACGTGGTTGCCGGGGCGACGCGGTTGGCCAGGACCGAGGAAGCCAGCCGCGTCCCGTGGGCCGAGCTGCACTGCCATTCCTCGTTCAGCTTCCTGGACGGGGCGGCCACGCCCGGTGAGCTCGTGGCCGAGGCCGCCCGGCTCGGGCTCGAGACGCTCGCCCTCACCGACCACGACGGGATGTACGGTGTCCCGCAGTTCGCGCAGGCCGCCGCGAGGCTGCGTGACCAGGGGATCCGCCTGGGCACCGTGTTCGGCGCCGAGCTCAGCTTGGACCTGCCGTCCCCGCAGACCGGCGTGCCCGACCCGGACGGCCGTCACCTGCTGGTCCTGGCCCGCGACGCGGAAGGCTACTCCAGGCTGTGCGCGGTGATCAGCGCCGCCCAGCTGGCGGGTGCCCAGAAGGGCCGCCCGGTCTACGACGCGGGCGCGCTGGCCGGCGCGCACGGCGGTCACTGGGTGGTGCTGACCGGGTGCCGCAAGGGGCCGGTGCCCGCGGCGCTGGCTGCGGGCGGGCCCGGCGAGGCCTGGCGGGAGCTGGGCGCTCTGACCGAGATGTTCGGGCACGAGAACGTGATGGTCGAGCTGACCTGCCAGCACGACCCGGGCGACGACGAGCGCAACGACCTGCTGGTCCGGCTGGCGGACCTGGCTGACGTGGGCGTGGTGGCCGCCGGCAACGTGCATTTCGCCGCGCCCGCGCAGGCCCGGCTGGCCCAGGCGCTGGCCGCGATCCGGGCCCGGCGGCCGCTGGCCGCCATGGACGGCTGGCTGACCGCGGCCGGCCAGGCCTACCTGCGCTCGGGTCAGGAGATGGCCGCGCTGCTGCGGCGTTACCCCGGCGTGCTGGGGCGGACCGCGGCGCTGGGCCGGGAGTGCGCGTTCGACTTCCGGGTCATCGCCCCGGACCTGCCCGACTGTCCCGTCCCGGCCGGCCACACCGAAGCGTCCTGGCTGCGCGAGCTGGTAGCGCGCAAGGCCCCGGCGCGCTACGGGCCGCCCGGCGACGAGCGCGTGCCGGGCGCGTATGCGCAGATCGCCCGGGAACTCGACGTGATCGAGCGGCTGAACTTCCCCGGCTACTTCCTGATCGTGCACGAGCTCATCGAGTTCTGCGAGCACGAGAACATCCTGTGCCAGGGCCGGGGGTCGGCGGCCAACTCGGCGGTCTGCTACGCGATCGGCATCACCAACGTCGACCCGGTCTCGCACCACCTGCTGTTCGAGCGATTCCTATCCGAAGGCCGGGACGGCCCGCCCGACATAGACCTGGACATCGAGCACCGCCGCCGGGAGGAGGTCATCCAGCACGTCTACGACACCTATGGCCGGGACCGGGCCGCGCAGGTTGCCAACGTGATCACCTACCGGCCGCGGCTGGCGCTGCGGGACGCGGGCCGCGCGCTCGGCTACACACCTCAGCAGTCCGACGCCTGGGTCCGCCAGATCGGGCCGGGCCCGGCCGCCGCGGGGGAGCCGCTGCCCGCGCAGGACGTCCCGGCTGCGGCGGCGGAGCTGGCCCGGCAGCTGCAGCGCCTGCCGCGTCACCTCGGCATCCACTCCGGCGGCATGGTGATCTGCGACCGGCCGGTGGGGGAGGTGTGCCCGGTGGAGTGGGCCCGGATGCCCGGCCGCACCGTGCTGCAGTGGGACAAGGACGACTGCGCCTACGCCGGCCTGGTCAAATTCGACCTGCTCGGCCTGGGCATGCTGGCCGCCCTGCACGACTGCTTCGACCTGGTCACCAAGCACCACGGCGAGCACTGGACGATGTCCTCGATCCCGCAGGAGGATCCGGTCGTTTACCAGATGCTGGCCGAGGCAGACACGGTGGGCGTGTTCCAGGTCGAGTCGCGGGCCCAGATGGCCACCTTGCCCCGGCTGCGGCCGAAGCAGTTTTACGACCTGGTCATCGAGGTCGCGCTGATCAGGCCGGGGCCGATCCAGGGCGGCTCGGTCCACCCGTACCTGCGCCGGCGCGACGGGCTGGAGGATGCGGCGATGCCGCACGAGTCGATGCGCGCGGCGCTCGGCAAGACGCTGGGCGTGCCGCTGTTCCAGGAGCAGATGATGCAGCTGGCCATCGACTGCGCGGGCTTCACCCCCGCCGAGGCCGACCGGCTGCGCCAGGCCATGAGCGCCAAGCGGGCCCCCGAGCGGATCACCGAGCTCCGCCAGCGGCTGCTCGGCGGGATGGCCGAACGCGGCATCGAGCCCGAGGTGGCCCACGACATCTACGCCAAGATCCTGGCCTTCTCCAACTACGGGTTCCCCGAGTCGCACGCGATCAGTTTCGCCTACCTGGTCTACGCGAGCGCGTGGCTGAAGCGGTACTACCCGGCCGCGTTCACCGCCGCGCTGCTGCGCAACCAGCCGATGGGGTTCTACGCCCCGCACAGCCTGATCAACGACGCGCGGCGGCACGGAGTGGAGGTCCGCGGCGTGGACGTGAACGCCAGCGAGGCCCTGGCCGCCCTGGAAAGCCCCGCTGACTTTCCCGGGGCCAGCGAAACCGGGGCCAGCGAAACCAGGGCCAGCGAAACCAGGGCCAGCGAAACCGAGGCCAGCGAAACCGGGGCGTCGGCCATCCGGCTGGGCCTGTCCGGGGTCCGCAACCTGGGGTCGCAGGCGGCTGAGCGGGTGGCCGCCGGGCGGGCGGCGGCCGGGCCCTACCGGAATCTGGAGGACTTCGCGGTCCGGACCGGGCTGCCGGCCGCCGCGCTGGAGGCGCTGGCCACCGCGGGGGCGTTCGGGTGCTTCGGGCTGAGCAGGCGAGCCGCGCTGTGGGCGGCCGGGGCCGCTGCCTCGGTCCGCAAGGGGCAGCTGCCCGGGACCACGGCGGGCCTGGCCCCCGAAGGCCCCGGGTCCGCGCCGCCGCTGCCCGCCATGACCCCGGCCGAGGAGACGCTGGCCGATGTGTGGGCCACCGGGACCTACGGGACGCACCCGGTGGCCCACATCCGGGCGGAGCTCGCGGCGCGGCGGGTGCTCACCGCGTCGTCGGCCCGTTCCGCCGCCGCGGATTCCGCTGTGGCCGTGGCCGGCCTGGTCACTCACCGGCAGCAGCCGCCGACCGCGCGCGGGGTGGTGTTCCTCAGCCTGGAGGACGAGACCGGGATGATGAACGTCATCTGCCCGCCGCACATCTGGGACCGCTACCGGCAGGCGGCCACCACCGCGCCCGCGCTGCTCATCTACGGCCGGATCGAGCGCACCGGCGGCGCCGTCAACCTGGTCGCCGCCGCGCTGCGCCCGCTCCGGCATCTTCCTCTCACCGGCGCGGCCATCGCCAGCCGCGACTTCCGCTAGGGCCGGCCGGCTCACGGCCAGCGTGGCCGTTGGGGACGGGACCCTGCCTTCATCCCCGGCCCTGCGGTATCCCGAGGGGAGAACGCCACGATTGGATCACCGCGGCGAGCTGATCGGCCCGCTGGGCGGCACTTCGTGAATCACCGGGTCTGCAGCGCGCGCTTCGGCCTGGTCCTCGATCCCGGTAGGAGGCTTGCGCCGCGACGAGTTCAGCCAGCACCTCATCGACGGGTCCGGAGAGGACGAGATTGCCGCCCGGATCGGATACTCGCAGGCCGGTGAGCTGGGAGTTGGAGTCGTAGAGGCTCTCGGCCCGCGCGCCGGTCAGGGTGCACAGAGCAGCCAGCTCGCAGGTCAGCTGCTGGCGTGCCCTCCCGTCGGCCGCGAAGTCTGCCTTGACCCGCTCGCAGCGGCGCAGGAACTCGTCCGGGCTGATCATAGCTTCCCCCATAGGTCCCATTTTTCGTCACGATGTGTAATTGAGAGTTGGGGAGTTGAGCCTGGCCGGCCGCTCCGTGACGTTGCGCCGGCTGGTCCCGCCCCGGCATCTTCCGGTCTCGCGGCGGGTCCCGTCCTGTGCGCCCTGGCCACCGCTGCCGCGTCCAGGGCGGACATCGCCCTTGACCGGCCACCGGGCCCTACATGGTTCGTGTCCCTGCTTGATCAGAGTACTTGGTTGACTACCAAGAGTAGGCGGCCCTATGGTCGAATCTGCGCCGGGCTTTATGGGTCCGTGACATCCGGGTGAGCCTCGCGCCTGCCTGACGGCCCGTCACGGCGTGACCGTCTACGTCGTCGCCGCCGGGACGCTGAACGAGCAGTTGTTCGTCCACCAGCTCCACCCGGGTGCTACTCGCCGTTATCGCGGTCGTCGGCGGCGCGGCCCTCGCAGCCTTGTCCGCCGCCGTGCGGGTCTCCCGTGCTCGTTCCGGGATCAGGCTCTCTTACCGTCGGTGAACGTGATATAACCATACGCGACTGGAGCTAGGGAGCCAGCGCGGAGTCGGCCCGCGAATCGACTGCTCGCGGGGGAGAGCCGGGGCCGTTCCCGGCGCCCAGGTCGCGCTTTCCGGGGCGGGCCGGTCGTCATTGAAACGGGGAGGATTCGTGGGGCGCGCTCGACGCGGACCTGTTACCGGCTCGCTGCGCATCCTGGTCGACGGCCGGGTCATGCAGGACCGCTACCACGGCATCGGCAGGTACACCTACGAGCTGCTGCACGAGCTCAGCCGCGCAGCGGTGGACCTCGTCGTCCTGTGCCACCCGGACCGCGGCCGGCTCGGCGCGGGTGAGCTGATGACCCGCCGCAACGTCTGCGCGGTGCCCTCCCGCGTGCCGGTGGAATCCCTTCGCTCCCAGTGGGTGCTGGCCCGAGCCGTGCAGCGCGCCCGGCCCGACGTGGTCTTCGTGCCCTATCACCTCAGCACGCCCCTCCTGTCGGGCCGGGTTCCGGTCGTCTCGGTGGTCCACGACTGCGTTTTGGAGCGGGACGCCGCCGCCCGCGGTCACTCGGCGTTCTCGCAGGCCTACCACACCGCGACCCGGCTGGCCCTCAGGTCCGCCACCGCGCTCGCGGCCCCCTCCGCGGCGACCCGTGACGACATCCGCCGCTTCTACGGGGTCGAACTCCCGCAGGAGTGCGTGGTGCCGCATGGCGTGGGCGCCCAGTTCTTCGCGCTGGCGGGCCAGTCCCGGCCGCGGCCGCCGGGCCTCCCCGACCGCTACATCCTGCACGTCGGGGCGCAGCGTCCGCACAAGAACCAGGCCATCCTGGTGGAGGCCCTGGCCATGCTGCAAGCCCGCCACCCCGGCGTGGGGCTCGTCCTGGTCGGCCAGCCCGACCCGCGATTCCCCGATTACGTCGGACGGCTCGTGACGACTCTCGGGCTGTCCGATCTGGTGCGCCGGCAGGCCTACGTCGATGACGCGGCGCTGCTCGACCTGTACGCCAACGCCTCGGCGTTCGCCTACCCGTCCCTGGTCGAGGGGTTCGGGATGCCGGTCCTCGAGGCCATGGCCGCGGGCCTGGCCGTGGTGGCCAGCGACGCCGAGGCCGTCCGGGAGGTCGCGGGCGGAGGTGCCCTCATCGTCCCGGCCCGGGTACCCGGGGCCTGGGCCCAGGCCCTCGGCCGGGTGCTGGCCGACCCCCGTTTCGCGCGGCACCTGGGCGAGCGCGGTCAGGCGGTGGCGGCCGGGTGCACCTGGGCCTGCTCAGCCGAGCGCACCCTGGCCTTGCTGACGCGCGCGGCCGCGAGCGCCGGCGTGACGACGGGGGAGGGCGGTGGCTCTCGCGGGCTGCATCGAGCCCAGCCTCAGCGCGGGGGATGACTAATCCGCGGATCATCTGCCCTGGTCCTCGGCATGCCGCGCAGAGAACGCGGCCGCCTGGGTCCGGTTCTGCATCCCCAGCTTGGTCAGCAGCGAGGACACGTAGTTCTTTACCGTCTTTTCCGCCAGGAACATGCGCTCCGCGATCTGGCGGTTGGCCAGTCCCTCGCCGATCAGCTCGAGTACCCGCTTTTCTTGATCGGACAGCGCGGCTACCGGATCGGCGGCGGCGGCGTGCTCCCGCAGCCGGGCCATCACCTGGCGCGAGGCGAACGGGTCGAGTATCGACTGGCCGGACGCGACCGCACGCAGGGCGCTGACCAGGTCGGTGCCGCATGTCTGCTTGGACACATAACCGGCCGCGCCCGCCATGATCGCGCCGAGCAGGGCCTGCTCGTCGCCGTATGCCGTGAGCATCAGGCACGCGGTCTCCGGCAGCGCGGAGCAGATCTCCCGGCAGACCGTGACGCCGTCCCCGTCCGGCAACCGCACGTCGAGAACCGCCACGTCCGGCCGCAGCGCGGGCATCCGGGCCATGGCCGCCGCCGCGGTGTCCGCCTCGCCGATGACCTCGATGTCTGGCTCGCCGGCGAGCAGGGCCCGGATGCCCCGCCGGAAGATTTCGTGGTCATCGACCAGGAACACGCCGATCCTGCCCGGCTGCCGGCTGTCTTCGTTCATCGGCCTTCTCCGTTCCGCGCCTGGCGGACGCCATGGCCCGTGGCACGGTTCCCGCCCGGAGGCGATCACCCTAGTCGGCTAGGCGTCTAATCATGCTACTGTAAGTGATATTGCGGTTTCGAATTGTTACGAGGGGCTGGCCGGCCGTCACCGTCGGCCCGAAGCCAGGCCCGGCCGCCAGTGCCGCGGAGGTGATCATGAGCGACGAAGCCGCACGGCCTCCCACCTATGGAGCCCTGGCCGTCGACGCCGACGACGCCGGCTCTGCCGCGCCGTCCGTGCTCCTGGACATGATGCGCCAGCTCCGTGCCCGCGAACGCGGTCATCTGGCCGGCCTGCTGCATGACGGGCCGATCCAGCAGCTCGCCGCGCTGGCTCTCGAGCTGGGCGAGGTCCGCGCGATGGCGGCACCGCCGGGCGATGAGCTGGTCGACATCACCCGGCAGGTTCATGCCGTCGGCCGGGAGCTGTGCCGCCTCCAGGATGAGCTCTGGCCCTTTCCGTGGCCGGGGTCCGGCCTGATCGAGACCCTGAAGCAGCGGACCGCCTGGCTGCTGGTCACCCCGCTCGCCGTGGCGGTCGGCGAGGGGGTGACGGGGCTCCCGCAGGCCGACATCCAGACCGTGGCCGACGTGACCGAGCTGATCTTGACCGGGCTGGGCCGCGCGGAGGCGTGGGACCGGCCGGTCGTCATGGTACGAGCCCGCCCGGACCTGATCTTCCTCGAGCTGAACATGAGGTCGGCACCGGGGCACGACCCGGCCTCCGGCGGCTCGGCCGCGATCGAGGTGTGGTTGCAGCGCCTGGCGGCGGCCATCCAGGCCCGCGCGCGTGTCGGCCTCGACGACCGCCGCCTGCGGATATGGATGGAGATACCCAGATGTCCGGATCACCGGCCAGGCACTCGCGCCGAGGCCTGACGGGCGGTCCGGTCCAGGGCGTCAGACGGCAGGTCGCCGATAGCTCGTTCGCCCGGCTGCTCGAGGGGGCACCGGACGCGATGGTATGCGTGGACCGCCTCGGCCGGATCGCGCTGGTGAACGCCCAGACGGAGCGCCTGTTCGGGTACCGGCGCGACGAACTCGTGGACCAGCCGGTGGAGATCCTGGTCCCCGGCATCGTGCGGCCGGGGCACCGCGCCCACCGGGACCGGTACCTGGCCGACCCCAGCCCGCGGCCCATGGGCGCGGGGCTGGAGCTGTCCGCCCGACGCCGTGACGGCAGCACGTTCCCCACCGAGATCTCGCTGTCGGCGGTCGGCACCGACGACGGCCTCCTTGTCATCGCCGCCGTCCGCGATGTGACCGAACGCCTGGAACTGCGGGCCGAGCGCGAGCGGCGCAGCAGCCAGGCCGAGCGGGACAAGCTGGAACGCCAGCTACAGCAATCGCAGCGGCTGGAGAGCCTGGGCCAGCTCGCCGGCGGGGTCGCCCACGACTTCAACAACCTGCTCGCCGTCATCTCGAACTACGCGGCGTTCGTCGACGAGGAGGTAGCCAAGGATGGCCTGCCGGTCGACCGGCAGTCGGTCCGCGATGACGTCAGGCAGATCCAGCTCGCCGCCGAACGCGCGGCCGAGCTCACCCGTCAGCTGCTGGCCTTCGCCCGCCGCGACGTCGTGCAGCCGCGGCCGCTGGACCTCAACGAGATCATCACGCGGGTCGAGCAGCTGCTCATCCGCACCCTCGGCGAGCACGTGATCCTGAAGACGGACCTGGCGCCCCGGCTGGGCGCGGTGCTCGCCGACCCTGGTCAGATCGAGCAGGTTCTGGTCAACCTGGCCGTCAACGCCCGGGACGCCATGCCGTCAGGCGGGACGCTGGTGGTGCAGACTTCCGTCGCCGAGATCGACGAATCCCACGCGGCCGGCCGGGTGGGCCTGCCGTCCGGCCGGTACGCCTGCGTGAAGTTCAGTGACACCGGCATCGGGATGCCCAGGCATGTCGCGGACCGCGCGTTCGAGCCCTTCTTCACCACCAGGCCCAAGGGCGAGGGAACGGGCCTCGGCCTGGCCACCGTGTACGGGATCGTGACCCAGGTCGGTGGCTACGTGCAGATCTATTCCGAACCGGGTATCGGCACCACGGTCACCATCTTGCTGCCGGCCACCCGCGACGGTAGCCGAGCCGAGCCGGCGCCAGAGCAGGTGCCCGGTGGCGGCGGGGACGAGACCGTCCTGATCGTGGAGGACGAGCCCGCCATGCGGGAGGTGACCCGCAGGATCCTGTCCCGCTCCGGTTACCACGTCATCGCCGCCGCCAGCGGCCACGAGGCCATCGAGATCGCCGCGAGCCAGGCCGGCGACATCGACGTGCTGCTGACCGACGTCGTCATGCCGCGGATGCTCGGCAAGGAAGCCGCCGAGCGGATCCGCGCGCTGCGTCCCGGCGTAAAGGTACTGTTCATGTCCGGCTACACCCAGGGCGTCCTGGACTCCCAGGGGGTCGTGGAAGCCGACGTCAACCTCATCCAGAAACCGTTCAGCGCAGCACAGCTGCTCGCTGTGCTGCGGCAGATCATCGCCACCGCCACGCCGCCTGGGGCACCCTAGGCGACAACGCTTCCGTCAGTACTCCGCGGGGGCGTCCAGGACCGCGCGCACCTTATCCACCAGGTCCTTCGCGGTGAACGGCTTGTTAATGACCTGCCCGTCCTCGGGTCCGAGGGCGGTGACCCCGGACATACGCAAGATACGCATGCCCGGCTTGATTTCCCGTACCTGGTCCGCGAGCGTCTGTTCCGGCACCTCAGCTGGCACGTTATCGGTCAGCAGCAGGTCGGGGTCGTGCATCGACAGCAGCGATAGGGTCTGTTCATAACTGCCGGCTTCGAGCGTGTGATAGCCGTTGTGGCGCAAGATCCGGGAGACTACCTCGAGCACCGCGGGCTGGTCGTCGACCACCAGGATGGTCGGGGCGGTTCCCGGCGACCTCGTGGGTGCCGAACCCTGGGCCGGGACGTAGGCCGCGGGTAGGTAGATGCGGACGGTGGTACCCAGGCCCTGCTCTGAGTCGATGGCGATGCCGCCGCCAGCTTTAGTGACGATGCCGTAGACGGCGGAAAGTCCCAGGCCAGTGCCCTGGCCCGGCGGCCTGGTAGTGAAGAACGGCTCGAAGGCACGGGACATCGTCTCCGCGTCCATGCCGCGGCCGGTGTCGCTGACGGTAAGTTTCGCGCACAGCCCCGGCCGGGTCCCGGACCACACCGCGCCGGGAGCTTCGCTGAGGTCTGCCGCCCCGGTGGTGAACGTCAGGATGCCCCCTTCGGGCATCGCGTCGCGGGCATTCAGGGACAGGTTGACCAGCACCTGCTCGATCTGCCCGCGGTCCGCCAGCACCGTCGGCAGGTACGGCGCCGTGATGAGCCGCAATTCGATGTCCGCGCCGACGCTGGCCTGCAGCAGATCACGCGTGCCCGCCAGGACCGCGTTCAGGTCGACCCGCTCGGGACGGGCGGGCTCGCGGCGGCTGAACAGCAGAAGTTCCCTGGCCAGCCGGGCCGCGCGCCCGGCAGCGGCCTGGATCTGCGCCACGTCGGCTCGTACCAGGGGGTCACCGGCGGTCGCCTCGGCCGCCGACGCTGCGTACCCCATGATCGAGCTGAGCAGGTTGCTGAATTCAGTGGCCATCCCGCCCGCGAGCCGGACCGCGGCCTCGATCCGGGCGGACTCCTGCCGTCCGGCCTCGGCCGCCCGTTGCTCGGCTTCGGCCCAGTTGCGCTCGGTGACATCCCAGGTAACCGCGGCCGCTCCGACGATAACGCCGTCTTCCCCGCGGATAGGGGAGACCGAAAGCGACACGTCGATGACGGTGCCGTCCTTGCGGACCCGCTGGGTTTCCAAATGATGCACCTGCCGCCCCCGGCGTAGCTGCGCCAGAATCGGCTCAAGCTCCTTGGTTCGGTCCGGCGGGTAAAGCATCGATATGTGACGACCGGTCATCTCCTCGGCGGTATAACCATAAATGGCCGCCGCGCCGGAATTCCAGCTCGTTATGATCCCGTCCAGGGTAATGCTCGCGATGGCGTCGACTGACGATTCCACGATGGCCGCCAGCAGCGATCTCGTCTGGGCGTCGTCTGCTGGGCGGTTAATTTCCCCGGTCGCCACACCCTTTCCTCCCGCTCGTAACCCCGCTCGTCTTGGCCACTATATTAGCCACAATCTGTAGTGGACCATCCGGCGTCTAACAGTTCCGTTGCGGGCGGCATCGGTTATGATGGTATGTGCCATCCAGGCAAATATCGTGAGTGCCCAGTCGCCTGTCCTCCCGCTTCTTCTTCATCGTGACATACGGAGCACAACGGGCGGAACATCGTGTATTGCGCCGGAATCGCTCGGGTGCGGCTCCCCGGGCGGTAGTGTCCTGTATTAAGCGCCTCATTCTCGGAAATGAACAAGCACGCCCGGTAGTATCCTGATGCCCGGCAATGGCTGCGTAACCAGGTCGGCTTCGGGTAAATGGGCGAGTTTCAAAGCAACACTGGCGAGAATTGCGCAAGGAAATAGGCGCGGAGCGAAAGCCGGATCTGACCCGGTGCCGGTTTCGCCGCACCTAGAGTCACCTGCGGCTATTGATGCCGGTCAGGGCTCGGTTCCCGGCCGGCTGGCGGGTTCACGGTTATTGCGCGACAACGAGGCGGCGCGCGGCTTGCGGCCATCTGCGCCCGCAGCCTTCGGCCAGCTGGCACCGTACGGGGCCATGGCCACGTGCCGCCGGGAGCACGGCCTGGATGAGAACCCGATGCTCGTTCGGGATAGGGGCCATGCGCCGGGCAGCGCGGATCGCGCACGCCGGAACTCGTGCCGCTCACCCGAAGTCGCACCGAACACCATCGGCACCCTCACCGGCACCACGAATGCGTTTTCCTGGTAAATGTCCCGTATTATCCTGACGGGCAGGCGCCTAGTCAGGATTCCGGCTCGTGGCACGCCTGCCTGGCACGTGATTCTGATCGGGCGACGGAGATCTCTGGATGCCGTCAAAGATCGACAAGAATCCAGAAACCCAGCGAAGCCGTCTACCTCGCACAGAGGGCCATCTGGTATTAATTTATGTCATACTGCCTGGCGGGCAGCCCGCCATGGGGAGCGCGCATGCCGTGACGTGCGCAGAAGGTACTACAGTGCATTTTGGGACCAGTGCTCAGAGGAGATATAGATGGGCATGGGGGAATTGCCGTGAAATTGCGGCGATTTGTGCTGGGCGGCTACGTCATTTGGTGGGCGGTACTGGTCGCGCTGTATTACGGGCTGCCCGGCCTGCGCGCCGAGACGTGGGGCCTGATCGGCCTGAGCGGGGCGGGCGGCATCGTCGCGGGCGTGGCGATCAACCGCCCGCCCCGCAAGCTGCCGTGGCTCCTGCTCGCCGCCGCGCTGACCAGCTTCGCGGCCGGTCAGGTCAGCTTCCTGGTGGCCCAGCTCATGGGGATCCAGCTCCCGTTCCCGTCGTTCGCGGACGTGCTGTACCTGCTGACCTTTGGGCTGTATACAAGCGGGCTGCTGGTCTTTATCTGGTGCCGCACGCCCGACCGGGACCGGCGCAGCCTCATCGACGCGCTGATCCTGACCGCGGGGCTGGCCCTGCTGCTGTGGATCTACCTGGTCCTGCCCTATGTACACAATCCGCAGCTGTCCTGGCTGCGCAAGAGCGCCGCCATCGCCTACCCGCTCGGCAACGTGCTCGTACTGGCCATGCTGGCCCGGCTGCTCGCACCGGGGGCGTGGCGGACCAGGGCCGTGGAGTTCCTCACCCTGGGTGTCCTCGGGGCGCTGGCCTCGGACGTCGCCTACGGCGTGATCCAGCTGCACGGGACGTTCCACAACGGCACCGTGGTCGACCTCGGCTGGGCCGTGTTCTACGGCGGATGGGGCGCCGCGGCGCTGCATCCCACCATGACCGACCTCACCAAGCCGGTGACCCGGCCGCCTGCTCACCTCTCACGGGTCAGGCTGACCGTGCTCATGCTCGCCGCGCTGATCGCCCCGGTCGTGCTGTTCATCGAGTCGTTCCGGTTCCGGGTCCGGGATCTGAGCGTGATCGCGGTGTTCGCCGCGCTCCTCTACCTGCTCGTGCTGTCCCGGCTGTCGGACGTGGCCGCCTCGTACGGCCGGGCGCTCGGCCGGGAGCGGGCGGTGCGGCAGGCCGGGGCGTCCCTGGTGTCGGCGATCACCGTAGAGCAAGCCGGGGCCGCCGTCAGGTCCGCGACCGACACTCTGCTCGGCCGGCGCCCGCGCGGCGACGTGCTGCTCGCGGTACGGACCGACGGCGCGGTCCGCGCGGTGGCCACAGCCTCCGCCGATCCGGGGCCGATGAGCCGGCTCACGGACCTGGCCGAGGGCTGGCTGCCGTTGGTGACCGGCTCCGCGCCGATCCTCGCCCCGGTGACCAGCTTGCCCCCGCAGGCCGCAGCGATCGTTCCCGGGTACGACTGGATGCTGCTGTGCCCGCTCACGCTCAACGCCCGGCCTTCGGGCGATCCGCTTATCGGGGTGCTGGCGGTGTTCGGCGAGCAGCGCACCCTCGCCGGCCTCGCCGCCACACTGGAGATCCTCGCGCACCAGGTGGCTCTCGCGGTGGACCGGATCATGCTCCGCGAGGAGGTGATCCGCCAGGGCAACGAGGCGTACTTCGGCACCCTGGTCCAGGACACCTCGGACGTCATCTTGATCGTGGACGACGACGGGAAGGTCAGGTACGCGACCCCGTCGGCGACCAGCATCTTCGGCGACATCGCCGTGGCGGGCGCGTACCTGTGGGACCTGGTCGCGGACGGGCGGCGCGATGAACTGGTCGGGATCCTCAGCCGGGCGTCGGCCACCAGCGGCTTCAGCCCCCGCTACGTGGACCGGCAGATCACCCGCCGCGACGGCGCGGCCGTCCAGGTCCAGATCCAGGTCCGGGCCAGCGATCTGCACGCCGACCCGGCCGTGAACGGCCTGGTCCTCACCCTGCGAGACGTGACCGAGCAGCGCCAGCTCGAGGAGCAGCTGAAGTATCAGGCCTTCCATGACGCGCTGACCGGGTTGCCCAACCGGCTGCTCTTCCAGGACCTGATCTCCCAGCACGTCGACGCGGCCCGGCTGGACGGCGCGACCGCCGGCGTGCTGTTCGTGGACCTGGACGACTTCAAGGTCGTGAACGACACGATGGGCCACGGCGTCGGCGACGAGCTGCTGGTGGCCACCGCGGTGCGGCTGTTCGGCCTGATCCGCGAGTGCGACACCGTCGCGCGGCTCGGCGGGGATGAGTTCGCGCTGCTCATCACCGATGCCCCGAACTCCGCGGCGGTCGAGGCGGCGGCCGAGCGTGTCGTCCGGGCGTTCGCGGAGCCGCTCGTGCTCGCCTCCGGGCCCGTGCTCACGACGGTCACCGTCGGGGTCGCCACGACCGAGGACGGCATCGACACCGACGAACTGCTCCGGCACGCCGACCTGGCCCTGTACGCGGCCAAGGCGGCGGGCAAGCGGCAGTGGCGCCGTTACCAGCCCGTACTGAGCGCCGGGCTGGTCGGGCGGCGGGAGCTGCAGGCCGCGCTGGAGAAGGCGGTGGCCCGCTCGGCGTTCACGCTCGCTTACCAGCCGATCGTCGCCCTCGCCACCGGCGAGCTGGCCGGGTTCGAGGCACTGGTCCGGTGGCCGCATCCGGAGCTCGGGATGATGCAGCCCGGCCAGTTCATCGCCCTGGCCGAAGAGACCGGACAGATCGTGCCGCTCGGCTCCTGGATCCTGGCCCGGGCGGCCGCCGACACCGCGCGGTGGCGCCGGGATCCGCGCGACGACCCGCGCCCGGGCCGACCCCCCGATGACGGCGCGGTCCCGCGCGGTCTGTATGGGAGCGTGAACGTGTCGGCCCGGCAGTTCAGTACGCCTGGTTTCGTCGACGAGGTGCGCCGCATCCTCGACTTGTCGGGTCTCGAGCCGGGGGCGCTCATGCTCGAGCTGACCGAGAGCGTCCTGCTGCGGCGGGAGGAGCGGGTGGTATCCGACCTGATCGAGCTGAAGGCCATCGGCGTGAAGCTGGCGATCGACGACTTCGGCACCGGGTACTCCTCCCTCAGCTACCTGCGGGAGCTGCCCATCGACGTGCTGAAGATCGACAAGTCCTTCGTGGACGGCATCGCCGTCTCCACGCAGGGCCGGGCGCTGGCCGAGGGCATCATCCAGATCGCGCGGACGCTCCAGCTCGAGGTCGTCGCCGAGGGAATCGAAAGCGAGGTCCAGCGGGACCTGCTGATCGCGATGGGCTGCCAGTTCGGGCAGGGTTACCTGCTGGCGATGCCGATGGTGGCCCACCAGGCGGAGAGGCTCGTCCGGTTCGGGTCCCGCCTGGTGCCCGGCCTTCCGCGTCAGGTCGCCGAGCCCAGGACGGCCAAACCGGCCCAGCCGGCGTCCAGATAACGTGGGACTGATGCCCGAGCCAAAGCGATGGCGGGCCTCAGCCGCGCTTGCGCTTGGCCGCGGCCCGCTCGTAGGCGGCGAGCAGCCTTGGGACCTGCGACTCCCAGCTCAGCGAGCCCCGCAGCCGCCGGGTGCCAAGCTGCCCCATCCGGGCCCGCGCCTCGGGATCATCGAGGAGTTCGACAATGCATTTGCCGAGCGAGGCCGCGTCATTGCGCGTCGCGTACAGGCTCGCATCGCCGGCGGAGACGCGCCCCTCGTGCAGGTCGAACTGGACTATCGGCTTGCCGAGTGCCATGTATTCCATGATCTTGTTCATCGTGGAGATATCGTTCATCCGGTTGGCCTCATCCGGGTTGACGCAGACGTCCGCGGTCGCGAGCACGGTGCCGAGATCCTCATCTGACAGCCGCCCGGTGAGGACAACCTGATCGTCTAGGCCCAGGGACCTGACCCGCTCGCGCAGCCGCGGCAGTTCGGGACCCGAGCCCACGAGCACGAACTGGATATCCGGGCGCAGCAGGTCCGCGATGATTATCCGGGCGGCCTCGATCAGGTAATCCAGGCCATCCTGGCGGCCCATCACGCCGACGTAGCCGATCAGGTACCTCCGGCCGCGGCGCCACTTCTCGTCCGGCCGCGCGCCGGCGAACCTGGTGATCTCCGGCGCGGATCGCACCACGAACACGTCCTCGCGCGACATCCCGCCGCGCCCGCGAGCGATATCGCGATAGCTCTCGTTGGTCTCGATCGACACGTGCGCGCAGCGGTAGGTGAGGCGCTCGAGCAGCCTGACCAGCCGGACGGCCCGGCCGTCCTCCCGGTGGCCCTTCGCGATCATCAGCTCCGGGCATGCGTCATGGTGGTCATAGATCAGCCGCGCCCCGAGCGCGACCAGCGGCAGGGCGGTCAGGAAGAGCAGATCGGGCGGGTTGCAGATCTGCACGATGCTGATGCGGTGCCTGGCGCGGATCATGAGCGCGAGGCGGAGCTGAGCCGCGATCGCAACCGTGTACTCGACCAGGTAGCCCGCCAGTCGGCGCGCCTCGGGGCCGGGCCGGTAACGGTAGATGCGCACGCCGCTGAGCGTCTCGCGGCGGAGGGGATGCTCCGTGGTCCGCGGGCAGACGACATGCACCTGGTATCCCGCGGCGACCAGGGCCAGGGCCTCCTGCCAGACCCGCCGGTCGAACGGCACCGGAAGATTCTGGACCAGGATCAGGACATGCGGGCGCTCGCTGCGCGCCCGGCGGTTAGTAGGCACCGGAGCCCCGGACAACCGCGGATCCCGTCTTCCAGAGCACCTGGAGGTCCAGGACGAGTGACCAGTTCTCGACGTAGTGCACGTCGAGTCGTTCTGCTTCCTCTTGGGACAGGTCCGACCGGCCGCTGACCTGCCAGAGGCCGGTCAGCCCCGGCTTGACCACGAGCCTGCGCCGCATGTGGTCGCCGTAGCAGGCCACTTCCTCCGGTAGGGCCGGCCTGGGTCCGACCAGGGACATGTCGCCGATCAGTACGTTGATGAGCTGCGGCAGCTCGTCGAGGGACCAGCGGCGCAGCCAGGTGCCGGGGCGGGTTACCCGTGGGTCCCGGCGGATCTTGAACAGGACGCCGTCCGCCTCGTTGTGGGCGGCAAGCTGGGATTTGCGCTGTTCGGCATCGGGCACCATGGTCCGGAACTTGTAGAGGGTGAAGCCCTGGCCGTCCTTGCCGATCCTGGTCTGGCGGAAGAGCACCGGGCCGTGATCGGCGAGTCTGATTGACAGCGCGATGACAGCGAACAGGGGCGCGAGCACGAGCAGCGCCGCGGCGGCGCAGGCCTTGTCGAACACGCCCTTGACGGCTTGCTTGACCCCGGCCAGCTCCGGGTGGTCCACGTGCAGTAGCGGCAGCCCGGCCACGGGGCGGATGGTCGTCCGCGAGCCGGCCATATCGAGCAGGGCCGGCGCGACGAACAGGTCGGTGTCGGTCTTCTCCAGTTCCCATGCCAGCTCGCGCAGGCGGCCGCTGTCCATTTCTGAGCAGGCCAGCACCGCGACGGTATCCGCGCCGAACCGGCTCACGGCCGCCGCGACGCCGCCCAGCCCGCCGGCCACGGGCACGCCGGCCACGGGCACGTTGGCCATAAGCGCGGGCCCTCTGGCCGGGGGAGCGCTGGCGGCGCCGTCAGGCCCGGCACCCTCCGGCGCGTCGACCAGGCAGGCGGCGACCACCGCGAGGCCGTGGTAGGTGTCCCGGCGCAGCGCGGTGACCAGGCGAGCCACTGCTGCCGCATGGCCCACCGCGACGACTCGCCGCACGTACCAGCCCCGGACGCGCCGTCTGTGCAAGTGCTTGCGGAGCAGGTACCTGGCCGTCAGGTCCATGATGGTCGCGGACGGCAGGGCGATCGCCATGTACCCGCGGGCCAGGTCGAGCTTGGCCGCGTAGGAGACAAGGGCCACGACCGCGGTCAGGTTGACCGCCGCGCTGAGGATCCGGCGGAACTCATCGGAGCCGAACCCGATGAACCGGGTGTCGTACCCGCCGGCCATCAGCACCGACATCCACCATGCGAGAGGCAGCCCGCACGTGAGGCTCAGGTAGGTGAGCGGCAGGTAGGGCTGGCCCCCGAAACGCGCCTTCGCCGCCAGCGCGCCGGCGGCCAGGGCGCATGTCCAGTCGGCCAGGGCCGCCCGGCGGAGGTAGGCGCTCGTCCACGCCTTCGTGCCTGGGATGGCGGCATTCCGGCCGGCCGGCACGAGGCTGTCGGTCTCGATCGCGCTGTCGGATACGCTCATGCCCCGAACTGCCCCCCGGCGTCCTTTTCCCGCCCGCCCGCTATACGGCGCAGAACGCCCAAGGCCCGCTCAGTCAACGGAATGGTTCCTTTCCGAATCTAACGCCGATGTGTCCGTTATCGTCGGGAATAACATGAAACTCCGCGGATCTGATCTTTAGTCTGCACATACGATTCCGAGCGCCAGTTCCCTCGGCGTCTAGCGTGGTATACATTAGCAGGCCTGCGGCGCCCCACTACTTGCTAGCGGTGATTTCGGCTTCGCCTCCTCCGGGTAAAGCGGGAAAATCTCGCAGCTGGATGCATATGACGCCAATGGCATAAGGTATCCGGGAAGCCAGAAGGAGGCTGAGGCATGTTCTCTGCCAGGTCGGACATGGATACCGGCTATCCACGGCCCGGACCGGCCGCTGGTAAGAATGCCGCAATGGAGGCCTTCATTCAGTATTCCGCATTTAGGGTCCACGTCACCTGTGCGGCTTTCCCGGCCGCGCGCGGGTGAGCAGCCGCGGTGCTAGCGCCGGGGCGGCCGGGGGCGGCGGCCCGAGGCATCGGGCCCGCGCCCGTTTCCGTACCCCGGGGCGATGGCACGTGCGGCCCGCGGGCGGCTCCGGACCGGCCGAGAAGACCACCCTGGCGGCGACGGCCGCCCGGGCCTTTGGCTGGACCTTCACCAGCACTGCGCTGAGCAAGCTGGGCACGATCGGGATCGGGGTCGTGCTGGCCAGGATGCTCGGCCCGCACGTGTTCGGCACCTACGCCGTCGCGTGGGTGGCCCTGCTGGCCGTGCTGAGCCTCAACGACCTGTCGGTGAGCCTGGCTATCGTCCGCTGGCCGGGTGATCCGGCCGAGATCACGCCGACTGTCACCACCATTGCCGTGACGGGCAGCGTCGCCATGTATGCCGTCTGTTTCTTCGGCGCGCCCGGATACGCCTCGGCGATGGGGGCGCCGGCGGCCGCCGGTGTCATCCGCGTGCTGGCGCTCAGCGTCGTGCTCGACGGGCTGGTCTGCACGCCGGTCGGGCTGCTGGACCGGAGCTTCCGCCAGGACCGCAGGATCATCGCGGACCAGGTCAACGGCTGGCTCGGTGCCCTGGTATCCGTCGGCCTGGCCTGGGCCGGGATGGGCGCGATGAGCCTGGCCGTCGGCCGGATCGCCGGTGCGGTGGCGGCCGCGGTCCTGTACATAATGTTCTCGCCCGAGCCGCTACGGTTCGGCTTCGACCGGGCCAGCGCCCGTGCGCTGCTGCGGTACGGGACGCCGCTGGCCGGGTCGACGGTCGTGGTGTTCGCGGTCACCAACGTGGACCAGCTCGTGGTGGGCCGTGTGCTCGGCGCCACCGCCCTTGGCTTCTACGTGCTCGCGCTGAACCTCGCCACCTGGCCCGTCAGCATGTTCTCGCTGCCGGTCCGCAACGTCGCGCCCGCCGCGTTCGCACGCCTTCAGCATGATCATGAGGCCATGCGCACGGCCTTCCTGTCGGCGGCGGCCCTGCTCTGCGCCGTGGCCCTGCCCATCTGCCTGGTGATCGGGGGATCGGCCACACCGCTGATCAGGTTCGCCTACGGCGCGCGCTGGCTGCCTGCCTCCCGGGTCCTGCTGTGGCTGTCCCTGCTCGCCGCACTGACGATCTTCTTCCAGCTGGTCTACGACTACTTCGTGGTGCTGGCCAGAACCCGCGTCGTGTTCACCATTCAGCTTGGCTGGCTCCTGGCGCTGCTCCCCGCGCTCATCGCCGGCGCCCGCCTCGGCGGAATCGTCGGCATCGCCATGGCCGAGGCCGCGGTCGCCGGCGGCGTGATCCTGCCGTGGTACCTGTACGAGCTGAGGGGGGCGGGCATCCGGCGGCGGGTGCTGGGCTCTCGCCTGTGGCTGCCGCTGACCGGTGCCGCGGCAGCGGGCCTCGCCGCGGTGGGTGCGACGCGGATGTTCCCCAGCGATCTGGCCGCGCTCGCGGTCAGCGGCGTGACCGGGCTCGCCGTCGTCGGCCTGCTGGTCTTCCGGATGCGGGCCGGGCTCATCCGGCTGTGGCAGGGTCGCGGCGAGGTGGCCGTCCAGGCCGCCTCGAAAGTCCCGGTCGTCCCGAGCAGCGCCCCAGTCTCCTCAGCCGCCCCGGACGCCTGGGTCTCCGGGCCCGGTCCCCGACACGCTCCGGGGGGCACTGATGCCCAGGATCGGCCACGGGCCGGAACCCAGACGGCAGGCTCGGCCGAACGCAGGCCGGATGAGGCTCGCTCGGCCGCCCTGACGCGGGGCATGCTGCCCCCGTGGCCTGCCTACCCGGACGCCACGGGCCCGCTGCCTATCTTCGACTACGTCGTCAGACAACGGTACCCGCGCCGTGGCGACCAGGATCCGGGCATCCAGTCGTGAAAGCAACGTCCGGTGCCGGATAGCTAATATGCCGCATGCGGAGGGATTCCGCATAATAGAGTGCAATAGGCCTTACTGAATATCCGAGTAAACGCCTGGATATTTCGGGTCATGTTCCCGGTGGCCGCCGGAAATAAATCTCCTGGCGTATCATGAATTGCTATCAGCGGCAGTCGCCGTCATGCATAATTCTGTGTCGTGACGTCAGTCGTGATTCCGGCGCATAATGAGGGCCGCGTAAGCCGGCGCCTTCTCGAGCAGCCCGTAGATGGTGCTGACCCGGGCGAGATGGACATAATAGTCGTCGCTAACGGCTGCACCGATGACACCGCCGAGGTAGCGGCCTCATTCGGGCCGGCCGTCCAGGCCCTGACCCTTCCCGTCACCTTCATGCGGATCTTGAGTTGCGGATAGCCGACGTCCGGGCCCTGGCGGCGGCGCTATCCCAGCCGGGGGTGCTGGCCGCCGCGCCGCGCCGCAGACTGGTCATGGCCGGACGGCCGTGGCAGGTTCGCTGGTACCACGACGTCTGGACGCTGCTGCCCGGGGTCCAGCGCGGGCCGTGGGGCCGGGGGGAACCGCACGAAACGGCGCTGGTGCCCTGCGCCCGGGTCATCATTCACCCGCGAACGACGTTTGCCGACCTGCTGCGCCGCGGAGCCCGCTGCGCGACCGGGGCCGCGCAGATCGAACGCGTGCGGGATCTGGACTGCTCGGCCGACCGGACGCGGCTATCCGACCGGATGCGGCTATCCGACCGGACGCGGCTATCCGACCTGACCGCCATCATCCGGCACCGGCCCGGCATGCTGCCGCGGGTCGGGTGCTTCCGGTCGGTAGCCGTCTTCGCTCGGCTCAGGGCCAGCCGTGCCCGCGCCCGCGGCGACTGGGATGACCTCCGCGGTACCGACCTGCACACGGTAACAGCAATGGCGTGCCACGCCCGCATTCCCTGGGTCGATCCGCCGATTTCACCAGCGGCTTTGCCGCGCAGCGCGACTCATTATTCTCTCCGGCCGGAAATCTCTGGTTGCTGGGGCGATAACACCGTAAATGTTTTCTATGGTACCGACGGCTATGTGGCTGGATCTCGGCTTGTCACGACAAGCCTCCCGACCAGTTCGATGAGTTATCTTGCGCATCGTCGTCGATCAGGCCAGCTGACTAATCAGATGTTGACTCCCTGTCCGTACGTAGTAAAGGCCTGAGAAGGTGCCGCGCGTGAATCGCAAGAACCGAGCCGGAAAGCACTCGCAGGAGAAGGTGCTTCAGGTGCTGATGAGCCCTGGACCCGATGAGTTGACCGACAATCCTTCGCTAATTCTCCTTTTCAGCGAAGTAATGCGGAACGGCGTCAAGATCAGCCCTTACTCCAGGAAGAAGATTCTCCTGAGCCGGCCTGATGTGATTCATATACATTTTCCCGAATGGCTTATTGGCTGGAAACGCTCTTGGCGTGCGCCGTTCGAGGTTGTAGCCATTCTGGGCATCCTTTGGCTCGCGCGCCGTCGTGGTGCGGCTCTTGTCTGGACAGGACACGACCTGGAGCCTCATGAGCTTTTTCACCCTCGGCTTTGGCGAGCCTACAATAGGCTCTTTATTTCCCAGGTCGATCTCCTGATTTCCTTCAGCAGAGGGGCGACATCGCTGCTTGTCGAACGGCATCCCCGGCTGGCGGGAGTTCCAACGGTAGTAGTGCCGCATGGTCACTACCGAGACTATTACACGGCTCCGCCAAAGGCTGCGGCCCTCCGCAAAGAGCTGAAGCTCGATCACCGGCCTGTCCTCCTGTGTTTTGGGCTGATACGCCCGTATAAAAATCTGCCCGGTATTATACGGGCCTGGCGGCAGCTGCCTGAACCCCGGCCGCAGCTCGTGATAGCGGGCCGTCCGATAGATTCGGAAATCGAGGAAGTCATCACGAAGGAGGCCGGTGACTTCAAAGATGTTCACTTGCTGCTTCGCTTCATCCACGGCGACGAAGTACCGACCATCTTCGCGGTAGCGGATGTCGTTCTCATGCCCTATATGGCCCGGAGCGCTCTGAACTCGGGTGTAGCCCACTTGGCGCTTTCCCTGAGTAAGCCTGCAGTCCTGAATGACACTCCAGCAAACCAGAATCTCCGCGATGTATTCGGCGGTGAATGGGTATGGCTCTGCGATGGTACACCGGAGGATGCGCTACGTACCGCGCTGGAAGCGGCCCTGATTACTCGGCCTGAGACGCTGGATCTTGATATGATAAATAGTAAACGGCTCGCCGCCGAGACCCTGTCCGCCTACTCGGATGCTACCGCCAGACGAGGTAAGCGAAGTAGGCCCTAAAAGACGCATAGATAATGTTCAGCTCAGGAAGCTCGCCGGTAATTTTGACTAAATGCATGTCCGGCCGCCCTGACCTGCCCTGCGCCGAGCAGGGCGGTAGGTGACACCGTGGCGTAATTCCATGGTATTTCTCCGTCTTCGTAAGCTCGTCCTCGCCTGGGCCCGCTCGCACGGGCGACGCGAGGGCGCAGAACGCCGCTGCCGGCCGCTGTTGATGGCCTTTATCACCAGGTGGCCCATGCCGTCCGGTATCACCACCAGGTGGCCCTTGCTGTCCGGGTAGACGTTGCTGGTCGATCTGGTGCTGCGGTTGACCTCCTGTTCCCCGAATCGGTGCCGAGGTCGTAGAACCAGTTGGCCGATGATGGCGCGGATCCGGCCGGGCCGGCGAAATCGTCGCGAATACGGTGGTCCATCCATGACCGGATATGGGCCCGCTTTCGCGCGACTTCTAACGGCTTAGGGCCAAGATGGCGGGCTGGCCTGCAACGGCGCACTCAGGCGGCCGCCCTCGCCGATCCGCAAACTCTGCCGTCCACGGTCCGCGGCGCCCCGTACCGGCACCAACCGGGCATCCGGCCGTGAAAGCAACGTCCGGTGCCGGATAGCTAATATGCCGCATAGGGACGGATTCCGCATTATAGAGTGCAACAGGCCTTACTGAATATCCCAGTAAACGCCTGGATATTTCGGGTCATGTTCCCGGTGGCCGCGGAAATAAATCTCCTGGCGTATCATGAATTGCTATCCGCGGCCGCCGCCGTCATGCATAATTCTGTGTCGTGACGTCAGTCGTGATTCCCGCGCATAATGAGGGCCGAGTAATCCGGCGCCTTCTCGAGCAGCTCATAAATGGTGCCGACCCGGGCGAGATGGACATAATAGTCGTCGCTAACGGCTGCACAGATGACACTGCCGAGGTAGCGGCCTCATTCGGGCCGGCGGTCCGGGTCGTGATCGTTCCCGTAGCCTCCAAGCAGGAGGCGCTGACCGCGGGAGACCACGCTGCCGCGGGTTTCCCGCGCATTTATGTCGATGCGGATCTTGAGTTGCGGATAGCCGACGTCCGGGCCCTGGCGGCGGCGCTATCCCAGCCGGGGGTGCTGGCCGCCGCGCCGGGCCGGAAACTGGTCATGGCCGGACGGCCGTGGCAGGTTCGCTGGTACTACGACGTCTGGACGCTGCTGCCCGGGGTCCAGCGCGGGCTGTGGGGCCGGGGGGTCATCGCCGTGGACGAGGCCGGGCACCGGCGCCTGGCCGGCCTGCCGCCGCTTCAGGCCGACGACCTTGCCGCGACGCTGATGTTCGAACCGCACGAAACGGCGCTGGTGCCCAACGCCCAGGTCATCATTCACCCGCCTACGACGTTTGCCGACCTGCTGCGCCGCAGAGCCCGCTGCGTGACCGGGGCCGCGCAGATTGAACGTGCGCAGGATCTGGACTGCTCGGCCGACCGGACGCGGCTATCGGACCTGACCGCCATCATCCGGCACCGGCCCGGCATGCTGCCGCGGGTAGGGTACTTCCTGTCGGTAGCCGTCTTCGCCCGGCTCAGGGCCAGCCGTGCCCGCGCCCGTGGCGACTACCAGACCTGGCTGCGTGATGAGAGCAGCCGCACCGCCTCCGCCACCGAGGCCGCCCGGCCGCCCGCGCCGCCGTCCGCGGCCAGGCCCGCGGTCCCCGTCGCCACCGTGCCCCGCCAGATGGAGGGCCGGGACCATGTCCCGCACAGCAGATAAGGCCGGAAACGACGTGCTTGTATTCGTGCACCAGAACGTGTTACTGCACTCGCTGACGGCGATGATCAGGGCCGCGGCCCAGCTGCGGGTCGGCGTCCTCGGCCTCCGAGGTGCGGTGGCCGTCCGCGGGGACGGCCGGATAGCCGGGCGGAGAGGGCAAAAGGGGCGCACTGGTGGGAGTGCCCGTCCAGCCGCCCGCCGACGTGGACAGTGCCGACGAGCCGATCTTCACGGCGCCCCGCCCCGCGGTGACCCGCCCCCTCCAATCTTCTCGTCAAAGTATCGATCACCCGCCCGCTCCGGGACTTTTGTGCTGTAGCCGCAGCAGGCTGAGCGCAGTTCATGGACAAGCCGTTGGAGGTTTTATCGTGGTTAGCCGGACGATAATCGGCCTGAACACTGCAATACATGATGGGGTAATCGCGTTGCTCGCTAGTGAGCGCCGGGGTGCCCTCGCGGACTTGGGTGCCGGTGACGGCACTCTCACGGAGCGCTTGCGCAAAGAAGGGTTCGATGTCACCGCGGTCGACGCGATGATCGATGACTTCCGCCCGGTTGGCATCGAGGTGAAGACGGCCAATCTAAACGAGAAACTTCCGTTCGCTGATGGTCAGTTCCAGGTGGTCGTCAGCACCGAGGTGATCGAGCACCTGGAGAATCCATGGTTCTTCATGCGGGAGCTCTACCGGATAACCAAACCTGGCGGTGCGGTCATTATCAGCACACCGAACCTGTCCAGCGTGTACGTCCGAGCCTGGTATGCCCTGACCGGGCGCCTCTATAACTTCCTTGATTCTGCCTACCAGAATATCGGCCACATAACGCCGATTTACTTGTGGAACCTGAAGCGTATGGCCGAGGGTAAGTTCGACGTTGAAGCTGTTACAGTCAACGCCAGCCCAATCCCTAAGACGCGGTTCCGGCTGCCCACCAAGTCCCCGATGTTCGGACAGTGCGTCATCGTCAAACTGCGGCGTCGTCCTGGCACTGCACAGTCCGATCCGCGGGTATGGGTCCACTCGCGGATCGTCCGGTCGGGCGCCGACTTGAGTTCTCACTAGTGGCCACGAGGGGGCGGTATGCCTAATACTGCGGAACATGCGCTATGCGGCCATCGAGGCAGCCACGGACCCATCGAAACAAAACGGTTCGTTATCGAATCGGATCGCAGCGCCCCGGAGAGGCCGCGGTGACTGAAACGGATCAGTCAGACTACGTTGATTGCGCAGTCATCATCGTCACCTATAACAGCACGCGTGATATCGCTGCCCTCCTGGACTCCGTGCTGGCCGCGGCCGCCGGGATCACGTTGCGGATCATTGTCGTGGACAACGGCTCGGCCGATGACACAGTCGAACGAGTGCGTGATCATCCGGGCGTGATTTGCGTCGAGACCGGTGCGAACCTCGGGTATGCAGGCGGAATCAACGTTGGGCGGCGCTACGCCGGCCCGTGCGGCGCGCTCAGCATACTCAACCCCGACCTAATACTCGAGCCGGATGCCCTGCATGAGATGTTTACTGCCCTTGACGACCCCGCTGTCGGCATGGTGGTGCCGATGCTCCTCGACTTTGAAGGGCACCGCGCGCCATCGTTGCGCCGAGAGCCGACTGTGGTAAGCGAGATCGGAGACGCGCTGTTCGGAGACCATTTCAAGCGCCGCCCCGCCTGGATGAGCGAGGTCGTGCGCGATGAACGCGAATATAGCTACCGCCATGCGGTCGAGTGGGCTAGTGGGGCGGCGATGCTCATATCCGCAGCCTGCGACCGTGCCGTTGGCGCGTGGGATGAGCGGTTCTTCCTTTACATGGAAGAGGTGGACTACGCAGCCCGGGTTTGGGCCGCTGGCCTGCGCGTGGAGTACGTGCCACAGGCGCGAGCCAGGCATCGTAAGGCGGGGTCCGGTCAATCCTCCATGCTCCTCGCCCTGATGGCGGTCAATCGTGTCCGGTACTTCGAGAAGTATGGCAGGCCGAGTGGGGTACTGCGTGCTCTTGTGCTGCTGAACCAATTTCTGCGATCTGCCGACCCCGGTCACCGCGCCGCACTGCTGGCCGTTTCGCGGCGATCCAGCTGGGAACCGCTGATCGCGGGGCTGAAGGTGCGTTCCGCAGGGGCTGAAGCCGCCTCGTCGCCGGTGAAGCTCACATAAGGAAGGACAATGACGCTTTTTCAACAGCTTTCAGCTGATCGTCTTGTGCTCGGATAGCACCGGCGAATGCGATTCGGGTACCAGGATCAGCCCGCCACCCAGATCCAAGCAGAACGCTTACTAGCACTGAGAGCAGCGGATATGACTCTTGCGCTAATTACACCGACTTATCGGAACGACCTTGCGCTTTTTGCGGATCTGCATCAGTCGGTCCTGCTTCATACGGATGAGTCCGTTAAGCACTACGTGGTGGTTCCGAGTGGCGATGCAGACCTCTTCTCGGCAATGGCTGGGCCGAGATGTATAATAGTTCCCGAGGAATCTTTGTATTCGGCGAACTACAAGAGTGTGAGCATCGTCAACCAGATGCTCCGCCCGCTGTCTCGCGTTCTTCCGCACGCAAGAATCGCCGCGATTAACATCAAGCGCCCGCTTCGCCCTATCCGTGGCTGGGTAATGCAGCAAGTGCTCAAGATGGAACTTTCGCGCCAGCTTAACGTCGACATGGTTCTGCTGCTTGACTCTGACGTAGAACTCGTGCGGCCGCTAAATGAAGCGATGCTCCGCCGAGGCGGACGTGCCATGCTCTATAAGAGCCCGGGAGCGGTAGACAATAGCCTACCGCGGCATATGCAGTGGCACGCGGTGGCCAGACGGCTTCTTGGGCTCCCTCCAGCACGGTTCCCCGCTCCTGATTATGTAACATCATTCTGTGTCTGGGAACCACGCGTTCTCCGGGCTATGCTTGCGAGAATCGAGCAGGTGACAGGCCAACCTTGGATGGATGCAATAACTGGACAGCAAACCTTCTCCGAGTGGACTCTGTATGGGGTGTTCGCGGAAGAAGTGATGAAATACGAAGAGGAAGCGCTGACAGAATCGTCCCTATGCCATAGCTACTGGGGCACTGTCCCTCTTACCATCGAGAGCGCTGCGGATTTTCTTTCCGGGATAAACCCGAATGACGTAGCCATCTTGATCCAGTCTAAGACTGAGACCCCTCGCATTGTGCGACGCACCGCGATAGGAGCCCTTCGCTTTTAGCGGACCTTCGAAGTTAACGGGTAGACGGCTCGTCACAGCTGACGGTGTAGCGCTGGCGTCGGCGTGCAATCGTCAGCGGAACGTCACGCGGGCCGCTTCCTGCTGGCCCTGGGCGAAACCGGCGCGGGCGGCGGGAATGCGGGTCGCGGGGTCCATCTGGTTCGTGCCCATTGCGGCTCGGGAGCCGGCGTCCGGTGTGATCACCTCGACCTGGCTGCCCTGCTTGCGCAGGGCCTCGACCTGGCTGGCCAGGTCCGTGCCCCATTCCGGTGATCTGCGCAGGCCCTCGAACTGGCCTGCCGGGTCCGCGCCCCGTTCCGGTGGCGTCTGGCTCCGTCCGCCCAGCGGCGAGAGCACCACGACGGTCGCATAGCCCGAGGCAAGGTCGGCGTTGTCGGTGGAGCGCACGCCGCCGTCGATGTAGCGAGTGCCGTTGATGCTGTGCGTGGGCACCAGACCGGGCAGCGCGCAGCTCGCGGTGACCGCGTCCACCAGGTCGACGCCGGAATCGCGGTCGAACGCAGCCAACTCGCCGGTATACGCGTTGACGGCCACCACGATCATTGGCCTGTCCGGCCAGTCAGGGCGCGGCAACCGGGCGGCGACCATTGCGCGGCGCTGTCCCGCCCCCGGTCCGAGTATGGAGTCGCTCTCCAACCCGAACGCGCCCATCGCACGTTGCAGATCATCTGCCGAGGTGGCGGCGGCGCCGATGGCCCTCATCCGCTCGAACACCGTGGCCATCGGCAGGGACGGCGGCCGTTCCCGGTTCTGTCCGGCCGGCTGAACCGGCGGGGACAGCACCGAGGCCAGCAGTTCGGCCGCCGGTATACCGCTGCGCACCTGCGCGGCCGCGGTGGCCCCGGCCGAGGTGCCGACCACCAGATCGGCGGTCTCCGTCATATCGAGACCAGCTTCGGCCAGGCCTGCGATGATGCCGATCTCCCACGCATTTCCGGCAGCCCCGCCACCACCGAGAACCAGAGCAACGTTGTGAACCATCTGCACACTATGTAAGCCCGTGGAAACTCCTGTCCATCGAAATACCGAGACCGTGCCTTACGGCCGGTTTCGCGGCTCATCGCTCAGGTGCTGGTCATCCCAAAGAAGCGCTTCGCCGAGGCCGCCGTAGGCTCAGCCAGCACACCTCTGCCCCAAGACCCCGATCACAAAATCGAGTGTGCGAGCCATCGCGGCGCCTGTCAGCAGACCCGTTCAACTTTGTGGTCAGCGCCCGAGTCCGCCGGGGGGGCGGCGGCGTCACCCGCGAGACGACCCGGGCGATGGACCCCGGTGCCGCGCCGTCTACGCCGACCGCAACCCGCCCTGCAACGCCACGGTCGCCCGGCCGAATTGGCGCTGCGTGGTGACGGGGCGTAGTGCCCGGGCCGGAAGGCCCCCGCCGAGAGAAAGAACAGGGCCAAAGGACCCGGGCCGAAATAACCAGGTACAAAGAACAGGGAAAATGTCCCCCGGTAGACAGGGAATTCTCCTCTGTGGGGCGGGAGGAATAACGCGGAGACTAGTCATGACAGCACAACAGGAATACGAGAGAAGGCAATGTCATGACCACCAAGCGAAACGCCGCCACCCGTATCGGCACCGGGCGGGAGCCGCCCGAATCCGGCGGCCAGCCGCCTGAATCCGGCGGCCAGCCGCCCGGCCGCCGCAGGCGGGTATTCGTCACGGTCGCGGTCGGCCTCGCGGCGCTCATCACCTTGAGCTCCCTGGCCGCGGTGGGCGCGTTCAACGGGAATGCCGCGGTGCCCACCAACTGCGCGGCCACGCCCAGCACCTGCGGGTACCCGGACGGGACCAACACCGGCGTCCCCGCCGGGACGACCCTGAAGTCGGTCCCGGCCCAGGTCTCCAGCGGGCCGGGCTGGCACTACAACACCGCGACCAAGGCCGTTAACGTGACCGTGAGCGGGACGGTGCTCAGCGGCCTGTCCATTCCCGCCAACCTGACGATCGCCGCCTCCAACGTGACGGTTAAGAATGTCCAGGTCGTGACCGGCGGGACGTTCGGCATCAGCCTCACCCACACCACCGGCGTCACGATCGAGAATTCCACCGTCAGCGGCCAGAACGCGACTACGGGCCGCGTCAACGTGGCGATCGCTGACGTGTACGGCGACTCGACAGGGATGGTCATCAAGGACAACAACGTCTCGCTCTTCAGGACCGCCATGCAGATATCCAACGGGCTGGTGCAGGGCAACTACATTCACGACCCCGGTTACATCGCCGGAGACCACACCAACGGCGTCGTCACCAGCGGCGGCAATGGACCGATGGTGATCGAGAACAACACGATCTTCAACAGCGTGGGGCAGACCGACGCGATCAGCCTCGACGCGGCCACCTCCGGCAAGCCGGTGGCGAACCAGACCGTCGATAACAACCTCCTCGCGGGCGGCGGCTACACCATCTACGCCGGTGGCGGCCAGGGCAACACCACCTCGAACATCGTCATCACCGGCAACCGGTTCGGCCAGCAGTACTACCCGAAGGGCGGCCAGTTCGGTCCCGACGTCAACTTCAAGGCCACCGGCAAGGGCAACGTCTGGTCGGGCAACTACTGGGACACCACCGGGCAGGCCATTCCCTCCCCGTGACCCCTCGCACCGCCACGTTGCGGCAGGGCGGCGTCGCCGACTCGCGGACAGCGGGTCGGCGACGCGATTGAGCTCGCCGGACCCGCCGGGCGACCTGCACCGGCCAGTCCTGTCTCGCCGATTCCACCAAGTACGATGAACACTTTTGGTAGCTTATTCATCACACCCTGCAGTCGGCGTTCGGGGCGCGCCCGGTTGCTTGTCGGCGGACGTGAGGCATCCTCCGGCGGGCGGGACCGGCCGTCGGAGGAAACGAGGTCCCGTTGAAGGCACACATGCTCGCTATCAAGGTCGCCCTGGCCCTGATCGTTTTGGGCGGCTCCGGGTCGGCCCTGGTCCTCCACCTGAGCCTGGCCTCGGCGCACAATACCCCGCCGTCAGGGGCGCCGCCGTCCGACACCGGGTCGGCCGGGATCGGGGCATCCGGGTCCGCGCAGGTCTCGGGCGACTGCGTCGCGGTCCCGCACACGTGCGGCTTCCCTGATGGGACCAACACTGGCGTGCCGAGCGGGACGGCCCTGAGGTTGGTCCCCGGCCAGGTATCCAGCGGGCCGGGTTGGCACTTCAATGCCAAGGACGGCTACGTGGTGGTGACCGCGCCCGGCACCGTGCTCAGCGGCCTGTCCATTCCCTACAACCTGTCAATCGACGCATCCGACGTGACGGTGCGGGATGTACACGTCGTGACCGGCGGGGCTTTCGGCATCAGCCTCAGGCATACCGCAGGTGTCACGATCGAGGACTCCACGATCAGCGGCCGGGACCCGGCCAGCGGCCGGGTCAACTCGGCGATCGACGATGTCTATGGCGACTCAACCGGGATCGTGATCAAAAGCAATAATATCTCGCGATTCAGGACAGCCGTGCAGATATCGACCGGGCTGGTAGTCGGCAACTACATTCACAACCCGGGCTACATTGCCGGTGATCACACCAATGGGATAGTTGCCGACAGGACGGCCGAGCCCATGACGATCTACGGTAATACGGTCTTTAACAACCTCGGGCAGACCGATGACATCAGCCTCGACGCATCGAAATCAGGGCAGGACGTGGCCAACAAGATCGTGGTGGGTAACCTGCTCGCGGGAGGCGGCTACTCCATCTACGGCGGCAACGACCATAGTGACCCCACGTCGAACATCGTCATCGAGGATAACGAGTTCGGCCAGCTCTACTACCCGAAGGGCGGCCAGTTCGGTCCCGACGTCCACTTCGACCCAACCGGGGCGGGCAACGTCTGGTCGGGGAACGTCTGGTCCAGGACCAGCCTGTCCGGCAAGGCTGCCGTGCTGCCCAACGTCGGCCGGTCAGGTGCGCACCCGAGCAGCGCCGCGTCCGGCTAGCGTGACGCGCTCGCCGTGTCATCACGGGTCTCATCAAAGTGCCACTGGCGGTCTTCTCCGAATACGTCTGCGACCCGTCCGCATACACCCGGCCGTGCACCGTGGACTGGGTCCTCGGCGCCGCCTCGCTCATATCGCGGGAAGAATAGGGGAGAAAAGGATGGCTTGGCGCTGGATAGGCAGGAATGGCCGGATAAGCGAAGATGACCGAATAGGCGGGAACGCCGTACATGCGCTCGCTCGCCGTTACGGCCTGGCATGACGGGATATGGCCCAGGCCAGGCCACCCTGCTGCCCCGTCAGGACGCCGAGGTCGGCCGCCCGCCACGGAGGATCGACTCGGTCACGCTGCTGAGCTGCTACGTGTTCCTGCTGATGGCCATACCCTCGTCCCTGGTCGTCGGGTCGTTCGGGGCGGCAGGCGGGCCCGCCGCCCTGCTGGCGGTCGCCATATTGTGCTGGTACCTGGTGGCCCGTAAGCACCCCAGCCTCGGACTGGACCGGGGCAGGCAGCCGGTCCGGCTCGCCGCGACGATCTTCGCGGGCGTGGTCGTGGCCGCGTACATATCGGCCAGCCGGCATATCGTGTCCGGCGCTCAGCAGAACGGCGCCGACCGCGGACTCATCGTGCTAGCCGGCTGGGTTGGCGTGCTAGCGCTCGCGGCGGACGGGATCGACCGGGCTGACCGGCTGAGGACCCTCCTTCGCCGGATCGTCATGCTCGCCACGGCCATGGCCGCGCTTGGCGTGATCGAGTTCCTCACCGGCGCGGATCTCACTAAGTACATCCTGATCCCCGGCCTGTCCGTGCATCAGCAGGTGACGGATCTCACGAGCCGCAATGGCCTGGTCCGGGTGATGGCGACAGCCGCCCAGCCGCTTGAGTTCAACGCGGTCCTGGCCATGAGCCTGCCGATCGCCCTCCATCAGGCCCGCTTCGCGCCCGCGGCGCTGCGGGTCCGCCGCTGGTTGCAGGTCGCGCTCATCACGGCGGTGGTGCCCATGACTGGATCGCGCTCCGCCTTCTTCGGGCTCGCGGTGATCTGCATCGTGCTGTTCCCGACGTGGAACAAGCGCGACCGGCGCCGCGCCTACCTGGTAGGGATCGCCGCGCCGACCCTCGCGTGGCTGGTCAAGCCGAGCCTGGTGAGCAGTTTCAGCGCGCTCTTCGGCCAGCTCGGGACCGACCAGAGCAGCCTGTCTCGTGCCGACGCGTACACCGAGGCGCGGCCCTTTATTGCCGCACACCCGTGGCTCGGCCAGGGGTTCCAGACGTTCTTTCCCCAGACCCATTTCTTCGTCGACAACCAGTACCTCACCTCACTGCTTGAGACCGGGGTCCTCGGGCTCCTCGCCCTAGTGGCGTGCTTCGCGACGGGCTGGTTCACCGCCCGGAGCCTACGGGCCACGGCGGCCGATGCCCGGACCCGAGACCTGGGGCAATGCCTGGCCGCATCGATCGCGGTCGGCGCCGTGTGCTTCGCGTCGTTCGACGCGCTGTCCTTCTCCATCGCCGGCGGCCTGTTCTTCCTCCTGCTCGGCTGCGTGGGGGCGGCATGGAGACTGGGGCGCGCGCAGCAGCTGGCGGGAGATTAGGTCGCTGGGTCAAGTGAGGTCGCAAAGATCGATGGCGGAACGGTCCTGGCGGAAGCGGCCTCCGGGATACGCGGTTAGCCGCAGTGGCGGGTTCCGGCCCGCGCGAGTGGGATGAACCCCGGATTCACTGTCCACTAACACAGTGAAACCCCCGGTTTCACTCCCTTCGGTGCCGCCGGGGGACGCCCCGCGGATCCCGCTGCGCGTGGTACGCACCAGGAACACCGGCGGCATCCAGGTCGGTGGCCGGGATGCCTGCCGGGCACCCAGGCGTGCGCTGGCCAGTGCCGCTCCAGTCAGCCACTCCGCCTAACTGCACATCCCGGCGACCTTGAATCAGGCGCCACCCCGCCCCGCAGTACGCCGCCGTGCTGCGGAACAGACAGTACGCCGCCGTGCTGCCGAACAGGTCAGCCTGCCTCGGCGCCAGACCCAGCGTCACCAGTCCCGCCGGGAAGACATCCTGTGCTGACGGGCCACTCTCCCGAAATGATCAACGAACCGGGCGGACCGCCATGCGCGAGAAATACCAGCTAGGCCGAGTCCTGCAGATTATGGACGGCTGACATCCCCGAGGTCGGCCTGCCTAGCCGTCGGCCCCAGATGCCTGGCGTGGCGTGACGAGCCGCCATTGCGGGCGGGCGACCCGGAGGACGAAGGCAGTCGCGGTTCGCCCTGGGCCGGGCCGTCGCCGACCTGCTGATCGGCGTCGCCCTGGGTCGGGCCGTCGCCGACCTGCTGATCGGCACTTCCGGTGGCTCCTCTGGGGAAGACCAGCTCTCCGAGGAGGGTCGGTTCTTCTGGGCTGGTCGGTTCCCCTGGGATGGTCGGCTCCTCTGCGAACGCCGACGGGTAAGGAGACGCCGGGATATCAAGGAGCGCCCAGTCCTCAGGGAGCGCCGGGGAGTCCGGGAGCACCGACCGGCGCCTGAGCCGCCGCCTGGTGACCAGCCCGTCCACGACTATCGGTATCCCGAGGCAGATCACGAGCAGCAGCGCGCCGGCGCCGACGAGTGGGCGCGCCGTCTGGCTGACGCTGAGCGTCGGCTGCGGTGAGAAGGCGAGGGTAGCAGTGCGTTCCTGGCTGGCGGCCTGAAGGCCGTGCTGCAGCTGGGCCAGCTGAGTGCTGATCTCCGCGGTCACTGCCTGGAGCGTGAGCTGTACCTCGGCTGCATCCGAGCCCGTGACCGTGACCAGCAGAACCGATCCTGTCGTCGTCGTGGTATAGGACGGGAGCCCGACGGTGTACGAGGCGGTGAATCCTCGTGCGGCCAGCTGCCTGGCGGCTGCCGGTGCCATCATTTCCCTGCTGACGGCGTCGGCAGTCAGGGTCAGCGAGGGGCCGAAGCTCAGGAACGGGTTGCCGCCGTTCTGCACGGAGGCCGCGCGTGATGCCAGCAGGACCACGGAGGAAGTCGACTGGTAGTAACGCGGCATCTTTTTCACGGCCGCGGCGCCGCCGACTATGGCCAGAATGAGCAGCATAGAAGTCAAGATCCACCGTGCCCGCCAGATACGGACTGCATGCCTGAGATCCATCCATCCCGCCTAAATACTCGAATTTACGGCTTTTCGCGTCAGCAGCACGCACATTTCTCCCCAAACGGACCATAAGGGATTTCCTGGCTGAGGGGTTGGTGCCGCCTTGCTCTGTTCCTAGTTTACGGATTATGAACTGCCCCCCGCGTTGGGTTCACTATAGTTACTTTCGTCGGGGCGGTAGCGCTCAGGCATGTCCGCGGTCTTCGCGCGGGCAGCGGAAAACAGAGGGATGCGATGGCGGTGGCGCGATGAATCCTCTCGGGAAGGCAAGGAAAAGGAGTCGCCTGACCCTGGTGGTAGCGACGCTCCTCCTGGCGGCCGGGGCCGGGTACGACATCAAGATTAGCCCGCCAACGTACCTCGAGAGCGCAATAGTAGAGCTGTCCCTGCCTAAATCCTATAATGCCCCTAATGCCTACTACATGTTCGCGCCGTCCCTTATCACCAGCGGCGAGGTAATGGTAGAGATCCTGATGAGCCCGTCGGTGCAGCGCCAGATCGGCGCCGCCGACCGCGGCGCCAGTGTCAGCCTCGCGCTCGTCAACCTGTACAACGAGGAATATCCCGATTTCGGCGTCCCGCTGGCCACGCTGACGGCGGCCTCGCCGGTCGCGGCGGATACCCACCGCACGTTCGTGGTCGCGGAGCGGGAGCTCGGCCTTCTCCTCACGGCACGGCAGAAGCAGCTGGGAGTCCGGCCTCGCCAGCGCATCTCAGCCCAGATCCTCGGGGATAGCGGGCCCATCATCCAGACCGGCTCGCGCACACGCGTGTTCGGCGGCCTGGCCCTGCTGGCGGCGATAGGGGCCGGCCTGGCCTGGAACGCCGCCGGGCGGCGGGGCGCGGAAGCCAGGCTGAAGCCAGCAGCTACGTGACTACGGACAGGTGAGGTGGCAGTGCTCGAGTCTCACGCGCCCTCCGGCCCGCCGGACGAGGTGCTCGATTCGGACGAGGCGCTTGATATCGACGGGGCCTGGGTCTTTACCCCGCGTATTCACGCCGACGGACGGGGTAGCTTCCTCGAGTGGTTCCAGGGCGGCGATTTCCAGTCCCGCGCCGGGTACCGGCTGGAGGTCGCGCAGGCCAACTGCTCGGTGTCCACGCGCGGGGTCATCCGGGGCATTCATTTCGCCGACGTGCCGCCCGGCCAGGCGAAGTACGTCACCTGCGTCAGCGGCACGGTCATCGACGTCGTCGTCGACCTGCGGGCCGGGTCACCCAGCTTCGGCCGCTGGGCCGCCGTCCAGCTCGACGACCGGGCGAGGCGCGCCGTATTCATCAGCGAGGGGCTCGGGCATGCCTTCGCCGCGCGCAGCGAGGAAGCCACCGTGATGTACCTGTGCTCCACCGCATACGAGCCTGGCCGCGAGCGCGGCATTCACCCGCTCGACCCCGAGATCGCCATTGCCTGGCCCGATGACGTCGAGCCGATCCTGTCGGGCAAGGACGCGCGCGCCCCGTCGCTGGCGCAGGCGCGCGCCGCCGGGCTACTCCCCGACTACGCCGGCTGCCTGGCCCACGCCGCGCGGCTGCGCGGCTCGTGAGCCCCCGGCCGCGGCGGTGAGTACCGGCCAGGCCCGGCTCAGGGCCGTCCGCCAGTCGCCGATCGGCGCCAACCCGGCGGCGGCGTGGCGGTCGTGGCCGAGCACGCTGTAGGCGGGGCGCGGTGCCGGCCGCGAGAAGGCGGCGCTCGTGGTCGCCCGTACCCGGGCCGGGTCGGCGCCGAGCAGCCGGAAGACCTCTACGGCCAGCTCGTACCAGGTCGCCTCGCCCGAGCTCGTCGCGTGGTACACGCCGGCCGGGGGCGCCGCGCGCGCCAGCGCGACGACCTGTTCGGCGACATCGACCGCCCAGGTCGGCTGCCCCAACTGGTCGGCGACCACATCGACGAATGGCTGCCGGTTTTCCAGGCCGGTCATCGTCCGGACGAAATTGGGCCCGTGCACCCCGTACAGCCAGGCGGTCCGCACCACGTAGCCGGTCCCGGGGAGCAGCCCGAGCACGGCCTGCTCCCCGGCCAGCTTGGTGCGCCCGTAGGCGGTGCGCGGCGCGGTGCGGTCATACTCCGCGTAGGGAGCAAGGCCATCCCCGCCGAACACATAGTCGGTGGACACGTGCACCAGCCGGGAGCCGCTGGCCGCGCACGCAGCGGCGACGTTCTCCGCGCCCCGCCCGTTGACCAGGAGGGCCTCGTCCTCGCGGGCCTCGGCATCGTCGACAGCGGTCCAGGCTGCGCAGTTGACGACGACAGCGGGACGGACGCGCAGGATGAGGGCGCGGACGGCAGAGGAGTCTGTCACGTCGAGGGCCCGGCGCTGTAGGCCGGTCACGTCCTGGCCCAGGCGGCCCAGGACATCGACCAGATCCCGGCCGAGCATCCCGCCCGCTCCGGTGACCAGCCATCCCGTCATGGGGCGCCCGGGGCGCCGGCCGCTGATCGCAGACCGGGCTCGCGGGGCGACGGCTTGAGCGGCTCCCACCAGGAACGGTTATCCCGGTACCACTGCACGGTCGCCCGCAGGCCCTCAGCGAACGGGGTGCGGGGGGCATAGCCAAGGCCGCGCAGCGCCGAGTCATCGAGGCTGTAGCGGCGGTCGTGGCCCTTGCGGTCGTCGACCCGCGTGACCATGTCCCAGCTCGCGCCGCAGCAGGCCAGCAGGGCCTGCGTGAGATGGAGGTTGGTCAGCTCCACTTCACCGCCGATGTGGTAGATGCCCCCGCCCTGGCCTCGCTCGAGGGCAAGCTGGATGCCACGGCAGTGGTCGTCCACGTGGATCCAGCCGCGGACGTTTCCGCCATCGCCGTAGAGCGGGACCGCCCGCCCGTCGAGGAGGTTGGTGGCAAAGAGCGGGATGACCTTCTCGGGGAACTGGTAGGGACCGTAATTGTTGACGCACCGCGTGATGATGACATCGAGCCCATGGGTCCTGAAGTAGGCGCGGGCCATCAGGTCCCCGCCGGCCTTGGCCGCCGCGTACGGTGAGTTGGGCGCCAGCGGCGCATCCTCCGACCACGAGCCGCGGGCCACGCTGCCGTAAACCTCGTCGGTGGAGACCTGGACGACCCGCCGGACCCCCGCGTCCAGGCACGCCTGCAGCAGGACCTGGACGCCGGCGACATTGGCCGCGACGAAATCCGACGCGCCGGCGATGGACCGGTCAACGTGGGTCTCGGCGGCGAAGTTAACCACGATGTCGTGGTCCTGCGCCACCGTCCCGACCAGTGCCGCGTCGCAGATGTCTCCGTGGATGAACGTGAAGCGAGGGTGGCCCGCGATCGCCTGCAGGTTGGCCAGGTTGCCGGCATAAGTCAGCTTGTCGAGCACGGTCACCCGGGCATCGGTGAACCCGGGATACCCTCCGGAGATCAGGGTGCGGACATAATGTGAGCCGATGAACCCGGCTCCGCCGGCGACCAGGATTCTCATGAGCTGATCTGCACCTTGCTGTGATCGCCGAGTATCAGGCGGTGCGCCCGGGGCACGTTCGGCGCGGGGGTCACCTCCACGTCGTGGCCGATGAGCGATGCCTCGATCCGCCTGACCCCGCTGACGGAGGCGCCGCGCAGCACAATGGAGTACTCGATCTCGCTGTCGATGATGGTGCAGCCTTCGGCGATGGAGGTGAACGGGCCGACATAGGAACCGTCCATCCGCGTTCCCGCACCAATGACGGCAGGGCCTACGATGCGCGAGCGGCTGATCCGGGCACCGCGCTCGATCACCACGCGGCCGATGAGCTCGGTCGCGTCGTCTACCGTGCCGTGCTGGAGCGCCTCGGCGCTCTCCAGCACCATGCGGTTGACCTCGAGCATGTCGGCGACGTTGCCGGTGTCCTTCCAGTACCCCGTGATGATCGTGGACTGCACCTTGTGGCCGGTGTCGAGCAGCCACTGCAGGGCCTCGGTGATCTCGAGTTCCCCGCGGCCGGACGGGCTGAGCTGGCTCACGGCCTCGTGCACGGCGGGGGTGAAGATGTAGACCCCGACCAGCGCGAGATCGCTTCTCGGGCACTGGGGCTTCTCCACCAAGCTGACCACCTCGCCGGTCTCGTCAAGCTCGGCGACACCGAACTGGCGCGGATCCGGCACTGTGGTCAGCATGATCTGCGCGTCGGGCCGGCGCGACCTGAACTCATCGACCAGGGCGGTGATGCCGCCGACAATGAAATTGTCGCCCAGGTACATAACAAAATCGTCGTCGCCCAGGAAGTCGCGCGCGATAAGGACCGCGTGAGCCAGCCCGAGCGCGGCCTCCTGCCTGATATAGGTGACATTGAGCCCGAACGCCCCGCCGTCGCCGACAGCCCCCTGGATGGTCGCCGCGGTGTCACCCACAACCATCCCGACGTCGGTAATGCCGGCGTCTCGTATGGCCTCCAAGCCATAGAACAGAACGGGCTTATTGGCCACCGGGACCAATTGCTTGGCGAAGGTATGCGTAATCGGGCGAAGCCGACTGCCTGATCCTCCTGCCAGCACAAGTGCCTTCATGCTTTGAAGATAGCGCACCGGGCCTGAATGCACGGCAGTAACGCTTACGGCGGCAGGCTGCCGCGGGGCATTCGATACGATTATCCGCGCGGTTCAGAAATATGGTTAATAATCGCTTATCGGCAGGGCCGCGCAATAACTGCCGTTCTGCCATCTTCTCTGCGCCGCCGCCGCCGCCGCCCCCGCCCCCGCCCCCGCCCCCGCCCCCGCCCCCGCCGCCGTCCCCGTCCCCGTGGACGCGGGCGCGGGCGCGGCTCCAGCTGGTCGTGGCCCGGGTCGGCAGGTCAGCGTTCATCCGGCAGGTCAGCACGGGTGCGTCGGCGGTACTGGCCAGCCCGACGGCCACCGGCCTGGTCTCTACGGCGAGCGCCACCGGGCTGGTGGCCTCGACGGTCATCAGGAAGGTACCCGCGGCGCTGGTGACCGCAGCGGCGTCGTCTGTGAGCTGTGCGCTGGCGCCGACCGAGAGGTGCCAGCGGATCACGATCTCGTGCCGGCCTTGCCCGGTGAACAGGTCGTCGATCCGCAGCCCGTCGTGGGTCAGGGACCAGCGCCGGCGGTGGCGGGGGCGATCGCGCCGCCGCCAGTACCCGTCATGCGCCGGCGGCACGTCGCGCAGCGGGACCAAGAGGATGTCAGCCGCGGCCAGCAGCGCGGGGAACTCTTCGTGCGGGATGTCGGGGAGAAGCGTGGCGTTGCGCAGCTGCGTCCCGGTGGCCAGGACCGGGCCGTCACCGGGGCCTGTGCCGAGCGCGGCGCGCAGTGCCGGGCCCGTCGGCGCACCGGGCAGCGGGCGGATTAGATCCCTGACAAGCACCCGGATCCCCTTCCTCGTCGCTAACGCAGGAGTCAGCCGTCGCGTCGTGCACGCGCGCCGGGCCGAACCGCCCTAGCTTCATAGACTACTTTACGTGACTGGTCAGATACTCTAATGATTCGCCGACCGCCTCAGGGATGGCCTCAGCCGTTCCGCCGGGACGGCTTTCCGATCGGTCGCAAGCCCGAGTTGACGGGGGGAGTGGTACAAATGCTCGGCACTCACCAGCGGCTTCCGCTGGCCGCCGGACCTGGCATTTCGCCCTTTCCATCCGGCTTTGCGCCGCCGCCATCAACGTCGGCCAGGGGATTTCTAATTTGTCCCGCTCCCGCGATTACTGCGCCTTCGCTATGGCCGGAAATAATTTGCGGTAAATCAGCGCCAAAACACTGAAAACTATGGCGAGTGAACCGGCTCGCCTCGTCATCTGCGGCATTTTATGTATGGTTTCGCTGGTACCAGGCGCATACGCGTATGCGCCTGAGAAATTAACCATTAAGCACGCCCGTGGAAAGAACCGCGCCTTTCGCTCTCGCCATCGCGACGGCAGCGTTCGGGCGGCATCTGCTCGTTATGCGCCGGCGGCCGCTGGCCGCGCCCGGGCCGGCTACGGTCGGCAGCTCAGCGCACGCCCCTCGGCCGGAACTGCACGCTGATCCGCGGCCCGGCGGCGTGTGCTGTCTTCGGCACGGCGTGCTCCCAGGTGCGCTGGCAGCTGCCGCCCATGACCAGCAGGTCGCCGTGCCCGATCTCGAACCGCAGCGACCGCCCGCCGCCGCGCGGTCGCAGCGCGAGCGCCCGCGGCGCGCCGAGCGACATGATCGCGACCATGGTGTCCTCCCGCGCGCCCCGCCCGATCGTGTCGCCGTGCCAGGCCACGCTGTCCCGCCCGTCCCGGTACAGGCACAGCCCCGCGGTCCGGAACGGCTCGCCCAGCTCCGCCACATAGTGGGCGTTCAGCGCGTCCAACGCGGCGGTCAGAATGGGATCGGGCAGCGGCTCGCCCTCGCCGTAGAAGCACAGCAGCCGGGGCACGTCCACCACCCGGTCGTACATATGCCGTCTCTCCGCCCGCCATGGCACCGTCTCGGCCAGTGCGGCGAACACCGCTGCCGAGCCTTCCAGCCAGCCTGGCCGCAGGTCGACCCATGCCCCGCGGGCCAGCGGAACCCGCCGCACCGCGCCGGCCAGGGCTCCGAGCGCCGGCTCCCCGGCCACGTCCAGCAGTGACTCCTGCACTATGCTAGTCATCCGAACACTTTACCGTAAGACCAAACGCGCATTCGAGTACTAGCCCTCGATCGCCGCCAGGCCGCGCCGACCCCAGCGGGACGTGGCCCCGGGCGCAGCACGCGTCATCCGCCGCGGCGCAGCCCGACCAAGCCAGCCATCCCGGGGGCGGCGTCCTGATCGCCGGGGCGCTCTTCGCCGTGACCGACCCGCGGAGCTTCTTCGTGTTCGTCACGATCCCGTGCGCGCTCCTGCCCGGCGTGCCGGACCTGTGGTCGGGCACACCGCACCAGGTCACCCAGAAGATGGCTACAGCCGCCCTATGCACCCGTCAAGCGCTTAACGCCTAAATGGGCAAAATGGCAACAGCAACCCTATACAACCCGTCAGGCATTTAACACCTAAAAGCGATGGCATTGGCCCTGGACTTGGCAGGCAGCTGATTACGGTTGGCTTACCGGTTTGACTGAAAACCGGGGCGGGTACCGATACTCTACGTCTCATGATGATAGTAGAAGCTATCCGCCAGCGACGTATCCTTGCCCGCGCCGTGACCACCACCACCTTGAAGTGGATGGGCCAGAGCAATGGGCATTGGCGTGACGACCAGTCGCTGGACGTCGTATGGGACACGCGAACGAAATTGATGGTCCGAGATATTGCGGCAGGCAGTCGTGTGATCGATGTCGGTGCGGGTTCTCAGGTTGCGCGTGCCATGCTGCCGAGCGGCAGCGAATATGTGCCGGTGGATATGGTTCCGCGGTCTCCGGACACAATCGTGTGTGACCTGAATCGAGACACGCTACCTGACTTGCGCGCTGACTGGGTTATCGCCAGCGGCGTGATCGAGTATGTATACGATGCGGCTAGATTTATTAGCTGGCTGCCTGTCGTCGCACCGCGGATTGTGATGTCATATGAGGCTGCAGACGGGCAGACCAGGTATTACAGGCGGACGCAGTCCTGGGTGAATGACTTCACGTCTGAACAGATGCTAATTATGCTCCGGCAAAAGGGCCTTAGAGTAGATGATACCGCGACCTGGAAACAGCAGACAATCTACTGGCTCACGGCCTCGGAATAGGAGGCGATCATGCCGGAGATAGAGTTGTTCTCGTGGAATCCGCCTTACCCTGCTCTGCCGACTCGGCTCGGATCGCATATTCCGTGGCGTCGTCCGGTCAACAACTTCGGCGATCTACTGGGACCTGTGATAGTTCGCAGGATGTTGAAGCGACTGGGATTGGACGCTCAGCCGAGAATATCTGCGCGGCTTCTCAGCGTCGGGTCATGCCTCCATTTCGCTCACGACGGAGATGTCATCTGGGGATCCGGGATAAATGGCGCAGTTCCCGTCGAAAGCCACACTGCTCAGATCCTGGACGTCCGAGCCGTGCGAGGACCGCGGACGCGCAACTTCCTCATGAATCGCGGCATAGATGTGCCGGAGGTGTATGGTGACCCGGCCCTGCTGCTTCCTTTGGTGATGCCCGAACTATTGCGGGTCCCCAAGAAATATGCCGTAACAGTGGTCCCGAATTTTAATGACCTGCGGCTGAATCCGACCTGGCGCCTTTCTCCGAAGGTACTGAACCCGAGGTCAGGGCTGGCGCATTGCCTTCGGCGCATCGCTGCCAGTGAGTTGGTAGTGGGATCATCCTTGCACGGGATCATTGTTGCGGAGGCCCTCGGGATACCGGCTCGCCTGGTGAAGTCCGAGGTGGAATCGGATCTAAAGTACGCCGACTACTATGAGGCGACTGGGCGCGCTGACCATTCTCCGGCTGAGACGGTACGCGAAGCCACCGCAGCTGGCGGGGAGAGATCTCCGGTCTTCTCGCCAGACGAGCTAATGGCGGCTTTTCCTGCCGACCTGTGGCAGCCGCTGAACGTGACGCCACAGATCTTAGTTGTGCCGCGTAGCCACGGCCTCGGCCCGGTGAAGGCAACGGGTACAGTCAGGCGTGCCCCCTGTGCCCCCCCGTCGCTGCGCGGTGATCGGCGCGGGCGTGCTCGGCGCGTCCGTGGCGGCGCGGCTGGCCGCCGCGGGAATGGACGTGACCGTGCTGGAGGGGGACCGGCCGGGCCGCGCCACCAGCCGATGGAGCTTCGCCTGGCTGAACTCCAACGACAAGGCCCCCCGGTCCTACCACGACCTCAACCACGCCGGGATGCGGGCCTGGGCCGAGCTGGCGCCTGAGCTGGACGGCGCGGCCTGGTACCGTCCGGCCGGCCATGTCGAGCTGGCGGCCTCCGAGGCCGGACGCGCCGAGCTCGCCGCCCGGGTACAGCGCCTGACCGAGTGGGGCTACCCGGCCCGCCTCATCGACGCCGCCGAAGCCGTCACGATCGAGCCCGCGCTGCGGCTTTCCTGGCCGCAGGCGGCCGCGGCGTGGTTCCCGGAAGAGGCCTACCTGCTGACCGAGCCGCTCATCGAGCGCCTCATCGGCCGCGCGCGGGCGTGTGGCGCCACCGTCCTGACCGGTGAGCGGGGCCGCGTGACCGGCCTGGGCCCTGGCCGGGTGCGCACCGCCGACGGCCAGGTCCTGGCCGCGGACGAGATTGTGTGCTGCGCCGGGCGCTGGACCACGCAGGTAGCGGCCCTGGCCGCCCTGTCCGGCGCGGCGCTGCCGGTTCCGCTGGTCGCCTGGGATACCCCCGGTGCCACCCCGCCTGGCCTGGTTGTCCGGGCCGGCCCGGTCGCCCCGGACGGCCCGGCGCACGTGATTCACACGCCGCAGCTGGCCCTGCGTCCCCACGCCGGCGGCCTGGTGCACCTGGAGGCCCCCGACGCCACGGTGGACCTGCATACGCCCGGTGCCGAGCTCCTCCGTTGGGCCGGCGAGCTCCTGCACCGCGCCCGCGGCGCCGTCCGCGGCCTCGAGCAGGCGGCCGTCACTGACTATCAGGTCTGCGTCCGGCCCATGCCGGTGGACGGCCAGCCGATCGTCGGCCGCCTGCCCGGCGCCGGGTGGCTCTACGTCGCCGTCACCCACAGCGGCGTCACCCTGGCCGCCCGCCTGTCCCGCCTGATCGCCGCCGAGCTGGCCGCCGGCGAGCCCGCCACCGAACTGGCCGCCGCCGAGCCCGCCGCCGAGCTGGCCCCGTACCGCCCGGACCGCTTCACCGGGACCGCAATCCGCACGTTTTTAAAATACGTGCTACTATTACGTGCGTACAGCATCAGCCGATCAGGGAGCCAGCCATGGCCAACACCGGCACCTCCGCCCGGTGCACCGCCTGCGGTCGTGAACTGCCGGAGCAGGAAGGACGAGGAAGAGTACGCGTCTACTGCGACGCGTCGTGCCGCAGCAAAGCCCGCCGGATCCGTCAGGCCGGCCTCGCTAACGTTAAGTCAAAGTTGACAAACTCGGCTCGTGAAGTCAAGCTTGACATCGTGCCGGATAGCCGGTCCGCCGCAGTCGGCCTACCGCCGCTGCTGACCCGGGTCATCAACGCCGGCCGGGTGGCCCTGGACGATGTACCGGCACCCGGCCAGCTGGGCCCCCTGGAGGCCGTCGGGGTCATCAGCTCCCTGGCCCGCGTGGTCGGGGACGGGATGCGTGAAGCCGTGCAGCAGGCCCGGCAGGCCGGCCATACCTGGGCCGAGCTGGGCGACCTGCTCGGCACCACCAGGCAGGCGGCCTTCCAGCGGTTCGGCCGCCCGCTTGATCCGAGAACAGGAGTGCCGATGGCCGAGGAGACCCTGCCCGGTGCGGGCGGACGCGCCGGTGCCTTGCTGGCCGACATCGCCGAACGGCGCTGGGATCAGGTCCGCGCCGGATTCAACCAGCGGATGGCCGACGCGCTGGATGCCAGCGGCCTGGCTGCGGCATGGGCCCAGGTCATCGGCACGGCCGGCGAGTACCAGGGCATGGGCGAGCCGGTCGTCCACCAGGCCGGCGACTACACCGTGGTGAACGTCCCGCTGCAGTTCGAGGCGGCCGAGCTGACCGGCCGGGTCAGCTATGACCGAGCGGGTCAGGTCGCGGGGCTGTACTTCGTGTGAAAGGAGCCGGTGATGGCCGAGCTGATAATCGACGGTCCCGATCTCGTGGTCGGGTTGACCTGGCTGGAGAAACTGGGCGCTTTCCGCGGTAACGTCCGCGTCCCGCTGCATGCGGTCCGCGCCGCGCAGGCCGACCCGGAGCCCTGGTCCGCGCTGCGCGGCGTCCGCTCGCCGGGCACCGGCGTCCCCGGGGTCATCGCGCTGGGCGCCCGCCACTATGCCGGCGGCCGGGACTTCGCCGCCCTGCACGGCCGTGGTCCAGCCGTCCGGGTTGACCTGGACGGCCAGTCCAAGTTCGCCCGGCTGGTCGTCTCGGTCCGCGATACCGAGAACACGGTCGCCGCGATCCAGGCCGCCACCGGCGTGTGACTCCCGGCGTGCCCGCGCCGGGCCCACCACCTGCTGGCCGGGGCTCGCCCAAGCCCGGCGGATGGGGCACAGTAGGCACCCATGACCGACATTCCCTCCCGCCTGGACCTGGAGGCGGCCCGGGACCGTACCCTCCCCGACGTGCTGCCCGGGCCGGGAGCGCTGTTCCGGGTGCTGTTCTGCGGCATCAACCCCGGCCTGTACTCCGCCGCGACTGGCTGGCACTTCGCCCGGCCGGGTAACCGGTTCTGGCCCGCCTTGCAGCTATCCGGGTTCACCGTGCGCCGTCTCGCCCCGCGCGAGCAGGATCTGCTGCCCGGCTACGGGCTCGGCATCACCAACCTGGTCGCGCGGGCCACCGCGCAGGCCGCGGAGCTGTCCAGCGCCGAGCTCCAGGCCGGCCGCGAGCACCTGGCCGGCCTCGCCGACCGCTACCGGCCCCGCATCATTGCCATCGCCGGCGTCACCGCCTACCGCACCGCGTTCGGCCGGCCCCGCGCAGGCACCGGACCGCAGCCGGACCCGCTCGGGCCCGCCCGGCTATGGGTGGTGCCCAATCCCAGCGGCCTGAACGCTCATACGTCAGTACCTCTGCTGGCACAGGAGCTGCGGAAGTTGCGGGAGTCACTGGAGGAGTAGAGAATGTGCCCGGCCGTGCCGGCCAGGCACGCTGGTCCGGCACACGTGTTGCTGCCCGCAAGGGTTCCCGCACGGTGTTAACGTCGATGCACGGCAAGCCGGTCGCCGCACTGATCAACGTCGATGACCTCGCGGATCTTGACCGGATCGATTCAGCAACCTTGTCGTGAGCCTGACCGTCGTCTTCCGGGAGACGGCGCTTCGTAACCTGGCCCGCAGTAATTCGCTCTGCTCGAGCTAAGGGGGTGCTGGGTGGCCGACTCTGGCGGCCAGCGGCCTGGTGACGATGAGGGCACCGAGCCCGACCCGCGGTTCACCTTCGCCAACGAGCGCACCTTCCTGGCCTGGAGCCGGACCGCCCTGGCCCTGGTCGTGGCCGGTCTGGGGGTCGTTCAGCTGCTGCCGCCATTCCCCGGCGTGCCGTGGGGCCGTCACGCGCTCGGCCTGCCGCTCATCGTGTTCGGCGCCGTCGTCGCGGTTACCGCCTACGGCGAGTGGACCAGGAGCCAGCGGGCCATGCGTCACGGGCAGCCGCTGCCCCGGTCGGTCATGCCGCTGATCATGGCCGTGATCATCGCCGTAATGGCGGTCGCGGCCGCCGTCGTGGTCCTGGTCTCGGCGCTGCGTTGATGGCCCCCGGCAACCAGCCCGGCGCTCCCCGCGAGCCCGGCCCTGACCCGGCCTCCCGTCCCGGCCTGGCCCGGGAGCGTACCGCGCTGGCCTGGACCCGTACCGCCATCTCCTTCGCCGCTGTCGGTGGCGTGGTGCTGAAGCGGGATGTCATCCCGGGCCTGATCCTGCTGGCCGTGGCCGCGGCGATCTGGCCGCTGGGCCGCCTGGCTTACCGTCGGCAGGCCAGGCTCATCCTGGTCACGGCCACGATCGTCGGGGTGGCCGTGGTCGCCCTGGTCGTCTCGTTCACCGCCTGAACCAGTCCCCTGGCCATCTCCAGGCCCGACAGCATCCGCGCTACCTCCAGCTCGCGCGGTGCCCGCGCCGCGGCCCGTTTAAGCGCGGATGGCGGGGCGGCGAATTCCGGCGTGTCGGTCATACGCGACTCCGCCGAGGTCGGGCACAATGCAACAAGGCCCCCTCCACGTATGAGATGGAGGGGGCCTTGCAGCGTGCGCCGTATCGCATCGGCCAGTTTTTAATGCCTTTACCTAATCCGCGATAATGCCCACGGTCCTCCCCGCCACATCTGTTTTCTCATTTTTCCGAACGGGCCGTGCTTCCCCGGCCCTCCCTTGCCCCCCGCCCGCCGATGACATCCGGGCGGCTGTGCCGTCTGCCCTTCAGCCCACCTCTATCCCCGCTCAACCAGGGCGGGATCGAGGTGGGGGTAACCCCCCCGGCCAACTCCGGGGGACAGCACCATCCCGATCGCCGGCCGCGGTCCCTACCGTGGACAGCGGGCAGGGTTGCGACGGGGAATGTTGCGACGGGGAATGTTGCGACGGGGAAACGGGTGGAGACGATGGGTGCGGTGGTGAGCGGGCCGCGGGCCTCCTCGACGTGGCTGACCGGGGCCGCCGGGTTGCTGTTGCTGGTGACGGCCGTGGTGATGATGGCCTGCGCCGCGCCGCGGGTACACGCGGCCCGGCCCGGGTACGTGCCCGGCGACCAGCTGGCCTCCTGGGTCTGGGTCACTCATGATTCGTCGGCCGCGGTCCCCTCAGCACGCATAGCGAACGGGGCCCGACCGTAACCTGCTCGCCGGCGGCCCGCCGCGAGCCGGTCGGAACGCCGGGAGCGGCCGGGTCATCGCCAGCCCGGCGTAGGTGCCGCGCAGCGGCTCGGGCACGTCCGGATGACGCATGGTGAGGCCCTTGACGTGCGCCTCGTAGATGATCGTGTCCGGCATGCTCTGCCGCGGCGGCTCGTCGCCGTCCCACCCGAACGCGGCGTCGGTGACGATGCCGCGCGGGACGTGTCCCGCGGAGTCCAGCCCGCTCGGCGTGTCCTGGTCGGCCGGGTCGTAGTCGAACACCTCCGGCCCGAACGCGACTTCGCCGTGCACCGCCTGCGCGTATGGGTCCAGCAGCAGCTTGGCGGGATTGCAGCGCAGCCCCCGGGCGGGGTCCCAGGGCCCGCGCACGCGGTACCTCTAGGCCTGCCCGGGGCCGACGCCCGGGACGAAACCGTGCCAGACGCCGTAGCTGTATTCGGGCAGCTGGACCCGCCGCTCGGCCCCGGCCTCATCGAACAGGCACAGCTCGATCGCGTCGGCGATGCCGGACGCCACCGCGAAGTTGGTTCCCCCGTCACGCGGCGTCGCCCCTAGGGGTGCCGCTCGGCCCGGAAGCGCATCCGCCACCCGGCCCACGTTACCCACTGCCCCTCGCGTGGGACGCGGCTGGGTCAGGCCGCGGCGAGGATGCCTACGCGGCGGTCGGCGGTCAGGCGGCCGCGGGACGTGCCGACGTAGGAGCCGGATGTGGGGGAGACGTCGCCGTAGTCGCGGCCGGTCGCGACCGTGACGTAGCCGCCGTCAGTGCGCCGGCCGTTACACGGGTCGAACGCGACGGCCTCGGCGTGCCCGGCGCGTGGCACGATCACCTCCACCCAGGCGTGGGTGCCGCCCTGGCCGACTAGGTGTCCCGATACGTAACGGGCGGGCAGCCGGACGAGGTGGCAGAGAGCGAGCATCACATGCGCGAAGTCCTGGCAGACACCGCGGCCGGCGGCCAGCGCCTCGGCGGCCGTGGTAGCGACCGACGTGATGCCGTACTGGTAGGTGATCGCGCCGAAGACGGCCGCGCAGATCCTGCTCGCGGTCTCCTCCGGGTCGCCGTCGCCGTTCCTGGCGGTCTGGCGGGCGATGTCGGCGGCCATGCCGCGCAGCCGCTCGTCGGCCGCCGTGAGCGTGGTTGGCCGCAGCAGGCGAGGGCTGTGCAGCGCCTCGGCGGCGAGCACCGTGGGCCCGTCGTCACGGACCCGTTCGAGCACGGCGGCCAGCCGGAACTCGATCGCCTGTGGCACACGATCGGCGTGCAGCCGGGCGACGACGTTGCCGGCTGCGTCCCGGCCCACCCGGCGCCGGACTTTCGCGCCGGTCACCTCGAGGCGATGCGCGCGCAGGTACTGGTTGCCGTGCCGAGGCGGCGGCACGATGACGAGCCGCTGCCGCAGCGACTCCACGGGCGCGTCGTACTCGTAGCGGAAGCTCTGCTCCAGGACGTAGCGGACGCGCCGGGCGGCGCCCAGGTCGAGCCCGCGGTGATCCAGCACCGGGGCGTGCAGCACCGAGCTATCGAGCATCATCGGGCTTCCTCCGCTCCTGGTCTTCCTCGGCCTGGACGAGCATCGACTCGAGCAGCGGGCCGCCGAAGGTGGTGGCCATGGCGACGTCGGAGGCGTCCCGGCCCCGGCCGATCACGATACGTCCCTTGCGCCTGATGTTGTTGCGGGGATCGAACGTCCACCAGCGATCGCCCAGCCACACTTCCATCCAGGCCGCGAAGTCCATCGGCGCCGGATCCGGCGGGACGTCCATGTCGGGCAGGTAGCCGAAGACATAGCGGGCCGGGATGTTCAGCGCCCGGCAGAACGACACCGCCAGATGGGTGAAGTCACGGCAGACCCCGATCCTGGTCCGGTTGACGTCGGCGGCGCTGGACAGGGCCGTCGTGCTGCCGTACTGGAAGGTCAGGTGGCTGTGCACGTGATCGCAGATGGCCTGCACCCGGCGGTAGCCGGGCTTCAGCCCGCCGAAACGGGACCAGGCCTCGTCGCCGAGCACGTCGGGCAGGCAGTACCGGCTCGGCAGGGTGTAGATCAAGGTGGCGTCGGGGAGCGCATCCGGCGGGCACTCCGGCGCATCCTCGTCCACCTCTTCGGTCTGATCCGGCACCACGGCCACGGCCTGGTAATGAAAGCCGGACCGGCCCGCGGGCAGCACCGTGCGCAAGCACGGATTGCTGTACAGATCGGTGTAGGCGCGGATGTTCATGACGGGCTCGGACGCCCACTGCCCGCCCTCGAGGGAAATATGCGCGGCTGCCGCCGGCTGGACGTGGAAGATCACCGGCGTGGGGACGGCGGCGACATAGGTGAAGTCGCATCCGATCCGGATCCGGCGCGTTTCCATGATTAATGATCTAGTCCAGATGTTTCCGCCGGGTTACGCCGCGCCGGGCGCGGCACAGGAAAAGATGGCCAGGCCGGTCCGCGCGTGGCGGCCAGGGCGGACGAGGACGGTCCGGCCATCGCCGTCTGGATCTCCTCCGCGCGGCGGCCGGATTTGCGCGGGTGCCGGATCGGGAGGATGGTTGAGCTACTGCTTTGAGGCATTCCGCGCCCGCCCGCAGGGGACGGGCCGTCCCAGGGTGTGACGTGAAGTCAGTTGCCCGCCGGCGGCGGGCTCCTGGAACTGGTCGTGGATCATCGCCGAGGCAGGCATGCCCGACGACGTCGCGGTGAGCATCGTGGAGATGCAGGCGCTGCTACTGGGTACCGAGACCATCCAGGAGTTCCTGGCTGAGATGGCTGCCCTGGCCGTCCTGACGGTGGGTGACGGGCTGTCGTGCGGGATCACCTTGCAGACGAACGGACGCCTGCTGACGGTGGCCGCCACGGACGCCCTGGCTGCGCAGGTGGATGAGGTGCAATACGGCCTGGATCAGGGGCCGTGCCTGCACGCGCTGCGCACCGGCACCCTGGTGTCGATCGAGGACCTGGCCAGCGACCAGCGGTGGGCCGCCTACGCGGCTACGGCCCTTCAGCACGGAATCCGGTCCTCGCTGTCGCTCCCGCTCAGCAGCGGCAGCCGCACCATCGGCGCGTTCAACCTGTATTCGCAGGTGACCGGATCCTTCGGGCCGGCGGCGACCCGCCGCGCCAAGCGTTTCGCGCACGACGCCTCTGGGGCCCTGTCGATCGCCGTCAGGCTGGCCGACCATGTTGCCCTCACTGATCAGCTGCGTGCCTCGTTGGACTCCCGTGCGGTCATCGACCAGGCGATCGGCGTGCTCATGGGCCAACGGCGGATCACGGCCGCGGACGCGTTCGCGATCTTGCGCACGACGTCGCAGAACCGCAACATCAAACTCCGGGCCTTCGCTGCTCAGATCGTCGAGGGCGCCGGCGCGCGGCCACCCCAGTCGCCCCCCTTCGACCCGCCCGCGCCCCGGACTCGTGCCCAGAATGTCCCGAACTGACCGTAATATTGCGCTGACTAATTGTGAGATTAGCCATGTCAGCGCCATGAACATGCCTTAAAGTTTCTAATCAGAACCAGCATGCGGTCCTGAGACGTGGCACATGCAGTCGAGCGGCAGCGGGAGGCTGTCTTGGACTCGATGGGTTTGCTGCTTACCTCACATAGGCGCGGCCGCTGCCTGGTGGTGAACGTCTGCGGGACGGTCGGAGCCGACACGGCAGGACTGCTGCATACCGGGCTTCGCGCCGCCCTGGACAGCACCCTCCTGTTCATCGCGGTGAACCTGGCCGAGGCGGTGCTGGCCGACGCCTCCGCCTTGGAGGTGCTGACCGGCATCCACCGCCGCGCAATCGCGGCCAGCAAGGTGTTCCTGGTGGTCGCGCCCGACTCCGAGGCACGCGAGAGGATGCGGATCACCGGGCTGGACCGGTCACTGCTGGTCTTCCTCACCGTCGCGGACTTCAACGCCTGGAACGGCGACCTCGGCACCGGATCGAACGACACCCCCGGCACCCAGAACAACACCCCCGGCACCCAGAACAACACCCCCGGCACCCAGAACGACACCCCCGACACCCAGTCAGAGGGCGGGGGTGTCCTCACGCGCGGATAAGCCCCAGCAGGTAGGCCAGCCGGGACGCCGCCGCACGTGGCTCGCCAGCAGAGGCGAGCACCATGCCGTCAAACGCGACATAGCACCCGCCCGCGACGCCGACGGTCGCGGAGACGGCCTCAGACAGCGGGTTCGCCACCTCAAGCGCGGGACACGGACCGCATCCCAGACGGGCATGCAAGCCGAGCCGGTGCAGGTGCCCGGCCAGAGTCCGCAGGGATCCGGAGGCGTCATCGTGACCTGTCATCGCTGGCCACCCTCCGACGGGAATCCCTCTATCATGCACCGGTGACCGCTTGGTCGCTGGACGTAGCCGATTTTGGGCTCAGGAACTTTCCCAAAGGCCATCCGGCGCCCGCCACCGCAGGCGCGGGCGCGGCCAGCGAGCCAGCGAGCCAGCGAGCCAGCGAGCCAGCGAGATGCCATAATGACCGCATGTCACGGCGGATCGTCACCCCAGCTCTGATCATCGGAGGCGTGATCGCAGGCGGGACCGTGGTCGCGCGGCTGCTCGGCTACAAGCTGGGCGGAAACGTCGTCGTCCGGTGCCGTCAGGGTCACGTGTTCACCACGGTGTGGATCCCGGCCGTGAAAATCAAGGAACTCGACCTGGTCGTGGCGAGGATCCAGCACTGCCCGGTCGGAAAGCACTGGAGCCTGGTCGTCCCGGTGCGCGAGGGAGAGCTGACCGATGGCGAACGGCAGTTCGCTCAGCAGCACCACGACCTGCCGATTCCCTGACGCCGCCGGTCGCCGGCCGGGCCGCTCCTAGCCTGGCTGCACAGCCGCGGCCGCTCAACAGCTCGCCGAGCTCCCGGCCGCCTGCGCCAATTATTCTGCCCGCTGCCGCTAGTGTCCTGATTCGCTAATTCGTCGGCAGGCGCGAACGCATGCGTCCCGGGCCGGGCCTCACTTGACCGGGCGTGCGGCCAGGGCAGACACTGCGACTTTCGTCAGATGGGCTTTCGAGGAGTCAAGTTGGCGATACCGGCTGCGGTAGAGGACAAGCCTGTTCAGGAGCCAACGCCCGGCCGCCGCGTCAGGCGAGCTGTGGTTGTGATCAGCGCGGCGTGCCTGATCGCGTTCCTGGCCTTCCTGGCCGGAGAGCACCACCAGCATCCGGTTACCGTACTGATCGGCGTTGCCGATGTTGCTGGTGACCACACGGCGTCGGTTACCGTCGCGGGCTCAAGCTGGGTGTAGGGGATTTCGGGGGTCGATCAGTGGGTCGACCAGCAGGGCCAGACCCACCTCGGTGGCTGGCCCGCCTGCCTGAGCACGCCCGGGAAGACCGTCCCGGTCACGTTCGGCTGGGTGCCGGTAACTGCGCCGGACGGCTCGTCGTGGAGACAGGTCGTCTGGGTCGACTGCCGCTCATGACGGCGGCTGCGGCTCTGGCGGGCAGCCAATCGTAGCTTGGGACTCTCGCCGCTCCGCTGACGGGCTTTCATGGGCCGTTCGGCAAAATGGAGCCCGTTTTGGCCCACGATCATAAACGAGCCGAAACGTCCCCGCAGCCCGAAGATCGTCGGCCCAGTGCCTGCTGATCGCCACTCACCCCGCCCCAGACGACCCCCGGCCGCCTGTGCCGGGCAGGCCGTGTGCGGGCAGGCCGTGTGCGGGCAGGCCGTGTGCGGGCAGGCCGTGTGCGGGCCGTGCGGGCGGCCGCCGGGTAGGCGCTAGCCCATGCGGACTGACCGGGCCGGGATTAGCGCCCAGGATTCCGGCGCAGACCCGAGCCCGCGGGACCGCCGGTGGAGGAGATGGCGGCTATGGCTGCCGTTCCTGGTCAAGCCGCTGCGCCGCGGTGTGCTCATCTTCATCCTGCTGCTGATCATCGAGTATCTCGTCGTGCCGGAACTGGTCGGGGCCAGCAAGGACTTGTACCTGCTCGGCCAGGTGAACCCCGTCTGGCTGGGCCTAGGCGTGGTGCTGGAGAGCGCGAGCCTGTTCTGCTACGGCCTGCTGACCCGGGCGCTGCTGCCGCATGGCGGGCCCGGCCTGTCCCGGCTGTTCCGGATCGATCTTGCTGCCGCGGCGGTCGCGCACGTCATCCCGGCCGGCACGGTAGGCAGCGCGGGGGTCGGCTATCGCCTGTTTACCACCGAGGGCATCAAGGGCCAGGACGCCGCGGTGATGATGGCGACCAAAGGCCTGGGCTCGACCGTGATGCTGAACGTCCTGCTGTGGCTGTCCCTCGTCGTGTCCATCCCGCTCGCGGGTTTCCATCCGATCTACGTGACCGTGGCCATCATCGGCGCGGTCTTGCTGCTCGCCATCGCCGCCCTGGCCCTGGGCATTTCCCGCGGGACCGAGCGCGCGTCCCGCATCCTGCGCGCGGTCGGAAACCGGATTCCCGGCCTGACCGGGGAGGGTCTGGAAGGCGTTTTCCGCGATTCCGTCGCCTCGCTGTCCAAGCTTGCCCACGACCGGCGCGTCCTGGCCAGGGCGCTGACCTGGGCATCGCTCAACTGGCTGCTGGATGCGGCGTCGCTGTGGTGCTTCGTCGCCGCCTTCGGCCACCTGGCGAACCCGGTCGAGCTGTTCGCCGCCTACGGGATCGCCAACGTGCTCGGTGTCCTGCCCGTGACCCCAGCCGGGCTGGGCGTGATCGACTCGGTGGCCCCGCTCCTGCTGGTCAGCTTCGGGGTCACCCGCAGCGTGGCCACCCTCGGCGTGCTCGCGTGGCGGCTGGTGAACTTCTGGCTGCCGATTCCGGCTGGCGCCATCGCCTACGCGACGCTCAAGGTTCCCCGCGGGGCCGGCCTGAAGGCGATGCGCGCGGCCGCCGCAGGCCTGATGAGCCATCAGGAATCACCCCAGGATCACGACGACGACTAATGCCGCGGCAGGTCGGCCCAGGCTCCCCCATCGCACCAGGTTACAGCGGGCTAAATATTTTTTAAGATTTCTGTTATCCCGACCCATCCGATCCTGCCCCGGCCCCGAAGGTGCCTATGAACCCGAACGACTCGGACGCGTCCCGGTTCATGCCGGCGACTGCGGATAGGAGGGGAGAGCGGGATCTAGACGACCTGCTCGTCCACGTGGCACGTGGCGACCAGGCTGCGTTCGAGGCGCTGTACGACCAGTTGGTCGGCCCGGTGTACGGCGTCATCCGCAGGGTTCTTGTTGATCCGTCCCAGTCCGAGGAGGTCGCCCAAGAGGTCCTTCTCGAAGTGTGGCGGACCGCGACACGGTTTGACCCGGCCATGGGTGGCGCGGCGACGTGGGTGACGACTATCGCCCACCGCCGCGCCATCGACCGCGTCCGGTCCACGACGGCCGCGGCCGGCCGCGAGTTCCGTAACGCCGATGTCAGCCCCCCGCACGATGAGGTCGCCGAAGCAGTGGAAGCCAGCCTGGACCGCGAGCGGGTCCGGCGCTGCCTGGACGGGCTCACCGACGTCCAGCGCGAGTCGATCACCCTGGCCTACTACGGCGGCCACAGCTACCGCCAGGTGTCCGAGTTGCTGCACGTCACTCTGGGGGCGATCAAGACCAGGATCCGCGACGGGCTGATCCGGATGCGCGACTGCCTGGGGGTGAGCTGATGCCGCTGTTCCGCCAGGACCTGCACACGCTCGCCGGGGCTTACGCGCTCGACGCTATCGACCCGGGCGGTGAGCTGACCAGGTTTACCCGCCACCTGGCCCGCTGCCAGTCCTGCGCCGGCGAGGTCCGCGGGTCCCGTGAGGTGACCACGGCCATGGCCTTCGCTGCCACCACCGAGCCGCCGTCCGAGATGCGCGACCAGGTGCTGGCCGCGGTGGCGCGCACCCGCCAGCTGCCCCCTGAGATCAGGACCCACGCCCGCCCGCGGCGCAGCCGCAGCACGGCCCCGTGGCTGCCCTGGCTGTCCGGCGTCGTCGCAGCGGCCGCGATCGTGGTCGCGGTGGTGTTCGGCGTCGCGAATGCTCATACCCAGCAGCAGCTCAACGCGGCCCGGGCGCAGAACCAGGCGCTGGCGGCAGGCCAGGCCAAGGTCGAGGCCGAGCTCAGCCAGGCGCGCGCTCACGACCAGGCGCTCGCCAAGATCCTCGGCGCGCCGAACGTCACGCTGCTGTCTCAGGCGACGACCAAGGGCGGCGTGGCCGTCGTGGTGCTGGATGCGGCCCAGCGCCAGCTGGTCGTGGCCACGTCCGGGCTGCCCGCACTGCCGGCCGGCAAGGTGTACCAGCTGTGGCTGATCGGCCCGGTGAAGATCGTCTCAGCCGGCCTGCTGCCCGCCGCCCAGAACGGCGTGACCTCACCCGTGGTCGCGACCGGCCTGGTCAAGGGCGACAAGCTCGGCCTGACCGTCGAGCCCGCCCCCGGCAGCAAGCAGCCGACCACCACCCCCATCCTCGCCCTGCCCGTGCCGGTGTGAGCCTGCGGCCTTAGCCCCCCGTCCGCTCGCCGTTCTCACCGCCGTCGTCCCGGGTCTCGCACCATATGAGAGTGGCAACGTACCCATTCTTCCCATCACATTGCCACTCTCATTGAGCACCAGCCGAGCTCAAGGCCCGATACTGCCCCGGTGAAACGAAGCCCGCCCTGGCCGCAATAACGGCCAGGGCGGGTTGTAGCCAGCGCTGGGAGGGGTCAGGCTGGCCAGCTCCACGTGGTGACCTGGCCGCCCGCGATGACGACGGTGCCCGCCGCGTCCCGCTCGCCGCCGCCGGCCCAGAGGGTGTACCGCCCCGCGGGCAGGCCCGGGTAGACGGCTGCGTACCTGGTCACGGCGGCCAGGTGCCGCGCCCGCACCTGCGAGTGCGTGCGCCGGGCCGCCGGATCAGTGTCCCGGCTGATCTCGATTTCCCGGCCGTCCAGGCCGGGCGGGGTGTACAGGATCAGGGCCCCGACGTCGGCGCCCAGGTCCAGGACCACGGTTCCCGGGCCTGACGGCCCGGCAACTGGCTCGGTCATGAGGAACTCCTGAGGATGTAAAGGCGGGACCCCCGGCCGGCCCGTGCGCAGGCCGGCCGGGGGGCCGCGATCAGGACGGGTTGTCGAAGCCGCTGTACGGGACCCCGAGGTAGGGGAACGCGCTGAGGTAGGAGGAGCTGACGCTGGCCGGGGTCAGCCCGTCGGTGAGCTTGGATGCCGCCGCGTCCGGGACGAAGGTCTTGTCGACCAGCGGGTAGGTGACCCCGGCCACCGCCCGCAGCTCGATCGCCACCACGTCGTCGCTCACCCGGCGGCCGTTCGGGAACCCGGCCGCGTCGCCGCCGAGCAGCCCGTAAATGCTCTGTTTGTTCGGCGGTGTTGGCGCGATCGAGGTGTTCAGCCGGAGCATATCCGCGAGCACCGGCCCGGTCAGGTTGGTGAATCCGGTGATCAGCCCGGCCGGGATCCCGGTGAGCAGGATCGCCTCCAGGTCGGCCCGGGGCTTCCCGGACGCCACCAGCGCGGCCAGTTTGGGGAACACGCCCGGATACAGGCTGGGCAGCAGCGCCGCGAGGCCGGGCGCGGTCACGTACCCGGCGAACTGCTTGTCGTCGTCCGGCGGCAGCGTGTTCCACTGGTCCTTGTGGCCCAGCGGAATGATGACCTCGTTGACCAGCGGGTTGCCAAGCCGTGACACCTGGACGAACGGCCCGGCGTTCACGTACTCCCCACCCTGGGCGTCGTACACCCTGGCCTTCTGGCGGCTGGCCGTAGTCCACACGCCGATGGTCGGGTGGCCCTTGACCGTCACGGCCGAGATCGGCACCTGAATCGCGATCGAGTGCACGTTCAGGTGATCGGTCGCGTTCACCCCGGCCGCCGGACCGGTGAAGGCGTTCAGCCCGTACTGGGCGTGCAGGTTCTCGAACGGCCGCAGGTCGCCCAGGTCGAAGATCGCGCCCAGGTCGACGTAGAAACCCTCGGCGCGCTGGCCGGCGAACACGCTGATCCCGCCGCCCAGGCTGTGGATGGCCGAGGCGGCCAGGCTGGAGTAGTCCGGCGTCGACAGCGGCCCGATGTTGCACGGCGGGCAGGCCAGCCTGCTGCCGAGGACCTGGCCTGCGAAGCCGGTGGAGCGGGTGACCGTGTAGGTCTGGCGGCGGTTCCAGTTCGGGCTGCTCAGCGATTCGATCGGGCCCGTGTTGTACAGGAACGTGTCCGGGTTGGCTACCGTGGTGGTGAACCGGAACTGGTAGCTGATCTCCGCCCGGCCGTCCCCGTTGTTGTCGATGTGGATCTCATACAGCACATCGTCGCCGAACTCATAGAAGTTCGGGCCGCCCGCCGGGCCCTGCAGCGGGATGTAGTTGGCGATCAGGGTGACCGTGTTCGGCTTATCCGGGCTGACGAACGCGTACACGTCGGTGCTGTCGGCCACCGGGTCTTTGGAGATTTCCGGTGCCTCGCGGTGCGATGACATTTACCTACCTCGCTGGATCGAACTGGCTCGAATGGGCAGATGGCATGATCACCCGATCGCCCGGGCGATCCGGGCGGCCAGGTCCTTGTCACGCAGGCTGGTCTGGCTCGTCCCGGAGAACACCTCGATGTCCCCGGACTTCGCATCGCGCACGTGCACCACGATGGGTCCCGCTGGCGCGTTCGCGGCACCGTCGGCCGCCGGTGCCGAGGGCCGGGTGCTGGCCGACGCGGCCTGGCTCACGCCCGCGCCCAGGGCGGTGACGGCGAGGCCCGCGGCGCCTGCGGCTGCGGCCCCGTGCAACAGGGAGCGCCGCGAGACATGGTCACCCGGCTCGGGCTGTGAGTCGTGTCTGGGCATGGCGATCCTTTCGGTGGCTGGTCTGCGGCCAGCCCGATTGAGGGGGCGGAGCACGTCACCCGCAGCTTCGCTGCGGACCCCGTCGCGGATGGGTCCGCACGAAAGATTTCCGTAACATTCTGGTATCGCCGCGTCAGCCGGACGCGTCTGCCCGTCGCGCCCGCTCCGTCCGGCTAGCTGCGCCCGCTCCGTCCGGCTAGCTGCGGCCGCCGCGTCCGGCCAGCCGCGGCCGGCCCGTCATCCGCGCCGCGTAGCATCCTCAGGGTGACGGCGAGCAGCGAGAGCCCCGGGCCGGACGCCTCAGACGTGGTGCTGGTCCTCAACGCGGGCAGCGCGACAGTGAAGTTCGCCGTGATCGAGCCCGGGAGCGGGCGGCGCCTGCTCGGCGGGGAGGCCGAGAAGGTCGGCACGCCCGAGGCGCTGCTGCACGTCCAGCGGGACGCGGGCGGCCCAGTAACCGAACAGCTCACCGACGGCAGCTATCAGGCGGTCATCACCCGGATCCTCGGCTACCTGCCGGAGTCGGGCTCCGGGCCACGCCTCATCGGCGCCGGGCACCGGGTCGTGCACGGAGGCGCGCAGTTCACCGCGTCTGTCCGGGTGGACGACGAGGTGATCGCGGCGATCCGGTCGTTCAGCCGCCTGGCGCCGCTGCACAACCCGGCGAACCTGGCGGGCATTGAGGCGGTTGCCGCCGCACGGCCGGACTTGCCGCAAGTGGCCGTGTTCGACACGGCGTTCCACCAGACCATGCCGCCGGCCGCATACCGCTACGCCGTGCCCGAGACGTGGTACACCCGGTACGGGGTGCGCCGGTACGGCTTTCACGGCACCAGCCACCGCTTTGTCAGTGGCCGGGCCGCTGACCTGCTGGGCCGGCCGCTGGGCGAGCTGCGGCTGGTCACCGCGCATCTGGGTAACGGCGGCAGCGCGACGGCGGTGCGGGACGGGGAGTCGGTGGATACCACGATGGGCCTGACCCCGCTGGAGGGGCTGGTCATGGGGACCCGCTCCGGCGACGTCGATCCCGGCATGTTCGGCTATCTGGCCGGCGTGGCCGGCCTGACCGTCGGCCAGCTCACCGACGCCCTGAACACCGCCAGCGGCCTGGCCGCCCTGTCGGGTGTGGGCAACGACATGCGCGCAGTCGAAGCCGCGGCGGCCGGCGGTGACGCCCGCGCCCGGCTCGCCCTAGACGTCTTCGTGCACCGCCTGGCCAAGGCGGTCGCCGCGCTGGTCACTAACTTGGACCGGCTGGATGCGCTGGTCTTCACCGGCGGCATCGGCGAGCACAGCGTCACGGTCCGCAGTATGGTCCTCGCCCGGCTGGGCTTCCTCGGCCTGGCCGAGGATCCTCAGGCCAACGCCCGGCACGGCCGGGACACCGGCGGCCGCATCAGCCTGCCCGCAACCGCCCTGGCCCTGGTCGTGCCGACGGACGAGGAACTGATGATCGCCCGCGACACCGCCCGCCTGATCGCGGGCACCTGACCACGCTGCCTGCCTGATCGCGGGCGCCCGGCGATACCGCCTGCGTGGTCGCGGGTGCCTGACGGCGGCGTCCCTGCCCGGTGTACGGTCGGCCTGTGCCTGTGGTCCGCTACCGACTGCTGATCTCCGGCCGGGTCCAGGGTGTCTTCTTCCGCGATACGCTCCGTCGCCTCGCCGAGGAGCGAGGCGTGGCGGGGTGGGTCCGCAACCTGCCCGACGGCCGGGTCGAAGCGGCTCTCGAGGGCCCGGAATCCGATGTCGGGCACCTGGTCGAGTGGGCGCGCCATGGCCCTCGCCGCGCCGTAGTCGCCGACGTCGCGGTCCAGGCTGAGCCGCCCGGCGGACTTACCAGCTTCGTCGTCCAATAGCCGCGAGCGCTCCGCCGCGGCGGAGCGCTCGCGATTCGCCCGCCGTCCGAGCGGTGCGTATACATGGGTCAATGGATGAGCAGCGCCGGCCAACCCCCGCGGCCGGCGCTGTGATCTACCGGTCAGATGTGCTCGCCCTCGGCAGCTTCGTGGTCCTCGGGCTGCCCGACGGCATCCTGGGCACGGCGTGGCCGTCGATGCGTGTCACGTTCGGCGCGCCGGTAGGTGACCTCGGCCTGATCCTGTTGCTGGCCACGGCCGGCTCGGTGCTGGTCACCGCCTTCGTCGGCACCCTCATCCGCCGTCTGGGCGTGCCCGCGCTGCTGGCCACGGCCGGCTCCTGCGCGGCGGTGGGATACGCCAGTTTCGCGCTCGCCCCCGGCCTCGGTCTGGTGCTGGGCATGGCCGTCCTGACCGGCGCGGCGGCCGGCCTGATGGACGCCGGACTCAACACGGCAGTCGCCTTGTCCGGCCGGACGCGGCTGCTCAACCTGCTGCACGGCGCCTACGGCGTCGGCACGGCGCTCGGCCCGCTGGTCGTCACGGCCGCCATCCTTTCCGGCTCCTGGCGCCCGGCCTACCTGACGCTGACCGCACTCGACCTGCTCATTGCCGCCTGCTGGCTGCGGCAGTGGCGGCAGGCCGCCCCGGCCCCGGCCGCCCCGGCCCCGGCCCCGGCCGCCCCGGCCCCGGCTGGAGCGACCCCGGTCGGCAAGGCCCCGGCTGTCCCGCCGCCCTCAGCCCCGCAGTGGTCCCGACGCCGCTACGGCGCGGTGGTGGCCACGGGAATGGGCGTGTTCTTCCTCTACACCGGCCTCGAGGTGGGCGCCGGGCAGTGGGAGGCAAGTTTCTGCCGTGGTCACCTGAACCTGTCCGCGACCGCGACTGGCCTCGCCACCTTCGGGTACTGGGGCGCGCTGACCGCCGTGCGGATCGCGCTAGCCCTGGTGCCCCGCCCGGTCCCGCCCCGCCTGGTCGTGCGGTGCGGCAGCGTCCTGGCCGTAGCCGCCGCGGCGATCATCTGGTGGCAGCCCGGCACCGCCGTCACCGTCCTCGCCTTCGCGGTCCTCGGCGGCGCCCTGGCCGGGGTGTTCCCCGCCCTGATCAGCCTCACCCCGGCCCGCATCGGAGAGCGGCGGGCCCAGCACGTCATCGCCTGGCAGGTGGGCGCCGCCGCGGCCGGGGGAGCCGGGATCTCCGCTCTCATCGGTCTGATCATCGGCGCGCGCGGCCTGGCCGTCCTCGGCCCCTCGCTCACCGTCCTCGCCCTGCTGGTCGTCGCCAGCGAGCTGGTCCTTAACAGGCTCGCCCCGATCGCGCGCTGACCCTCAGTGACGAGGTTCGCCGCGAACCTCAGCCAGAACCTGCCGACCCACTGGGGCTCGCCGCTGAAGAGGCCGTCGCCTAGGAACCCGAGGGCGAAGACGACGATGCCGAAGAGGCTGACGGCGAAGACGACGGCGCCGAGGAGGCCGCCGGCGTGCCAGAATCCGAGGCTGACGGGGACGGAGATGATGACGGCGGCGGAGACGATGACGGCGGCGGAGACGATGACGGCGGGGGAGATGATGACGGCGGGGGAGATGATGACGGCGGCGGAGATGACGGTGGGGGAGACGATGACGGCGGCGGAGACGATGACGGCGGCGGAGCCGGCGACGACGAGGACTTGCCCGAGACCGGTGACGTGGACCCCGATGGACGTGGCGGCGCCGACGCCGATGCGCTCGGCGGCGCTGCCCCCGCAGCGGACCGGCTCACGAACGCGGCCGCCGACGGCTCCTGCAGCGTCGACGGCGCGCTGCCACCCGAATGCCCCGAAGGCTGCGCCGAGCCCTGCGACGACGCAGGCGCCACGCCCGACGAGACCGAAGGCGCCGGGTCAGCGAGAGGGCGCGAGCCAGCTGCCGCCACGACGGCTCCCGCCTGCGGCTCAGCATGCCCGCCCCTCCCCGGGAAAACGGCAACGGTCAGGATGAGGATGACGGCGACCACGGCAGCCAGCACGGCGCCTGTCAGCAACACCGGGCGCAGCGATCGTGACCCGCCACGCCGCGAACCCGCGCCCGCGAGCACAGCTCCCGTGATCGTGACCGGGGCCGGGGCCGGCGGCGTAGGTGCAGGTACAGGTACAGGTACAGGTGCAGGCGGGAGTGCGGCCAACTCGGCCAGCAGGCCGCCCGCGGTGGGCCGGTCGCTCGGCCGCTTGGCCAGGCAGTCGGCCACTACGGGTCGCAGCCCCGCACCAAGGTCCTCGAGCTGCGCCGGGCTGTTGACCAGCCGGTACATCAGCGCCGCAACCGACCCGGAACCGAATGGCCCGTGTCCGCTACCGGCGAAGGCCAGCACCGCTCCCAGGCTGAAGATGTCGCTGGCCGGCCCGAAGTCCTGGGCCAGGACCTGCTCCGGTGACAGGAAACCGGGGTCCTTGCCCGGCAGTTCGGCGGCATTCCAGCTCCCGTAGCCAATCAGCCTTGGCCCGTCCTCGGCCAGCACCACGTTCGACGGCTTGAGGTTGCGGTGCAGCAGGCCCGCGGCATGCATGTCGCGGAGGCCCGCGGCCAGCCCGGCCGCCAGCTCGAGCACAGCCGGATCCGGTGACGTCCCGTGCTCGTGGACCGCCTCGGCCAGCGAGGGGCCCGCGACGTACATCGAGGCCAGCCACGGCACCGGGCCGTCCAGGTCCGCATCGAGCACCGGCGCCACGAACGCGGCACTAACCGTCCTGGCGGCCGCCACCTCGTCCCGGAACCCGGGATCGGCGGCCAGCTCGGCCGGGATCGCCTGCACCGCGGCAGCCTGCCCGTCCGGCGGCAGGCCGAGAAACACGCCGCCGTCCCCGAGCTGCCGGAGCAAACGGTACGGCCCGAGCGTGCCCGTGTCCTCAGTCTCAAGCGGCGTGACCACCCGATTCTCACTCCAAACGGCAGATACGCCCCGTTAGCGGCCAATTCTACGGCGGGACCCTGACGGCTGTACACGCCCGGCGGGCCGTGTGCCGTGATCAGCATCGACAGGATCACGATCATGCAGGTCGTCACAAATAGTGCGTTCGCATGTCCTCACCGTAACGATTCCAGAACGGTCTCTTCCTACGGTTGCCTCATTCGGCTCAGCTCCATGACGAAGCGAGCAGAATTCTCGAGTCGCGGTGGCGATCGATGACGGCGTGCTCTGCAGCCCAGCCGAGAGCTGCTGCGCTCTGCCTTGCTGGGGGTCGTTCGGCTGTGCAAGGCATGCGCCCGGCAGATTAACCGGGCGCTCACCGGGAGGGAAGAAGGAGAAACCGATGTCCATCCGTCGATGGCTGGCGCTGCTCGCAGTGCCAGCCGCAGCAATGGCGCTGTCTGCGACGCCCGCCGTAGCGTCCACCGCGTGGCCCGCCGCGCCAAGCGGCACCGAGATCATCGTGGCCGATACGGCGTTCGGCTGGTCGCTGGCCGTCGGCTCGGGCCCGTTCAAGAACTACTCGCTGTACTACATCACCTCCGATCACGGCCGCAGCTTCGGCTGCACCACCGGCGTGACGCAAGCGGCGTTCGGGCCGATCACCTGCACCGGGCCGTCGAACGACAAGAACGCCGAATGGCCCGCGCTGACCACCAACGGCAGGCCGGTCGCCGGCCCGGGCGTGCAGCAGTCGCTGCTCGGCCGGGTCCACCGCAAGGGCGTCGGCTGGCAGGTCACCTACGCCGGGCACCCGCTGTACCTGTTCGACGAGGCACCGAGCCAGGTCACCGGCGAAGGCTGGTTCGAGCCGGGCATTCCGCCGTGGCACGGCCTCTGGTGGCTGATGTCGGCGAGCGGCCAGCCGGTGCCGTGGGCCGGGACGCTGACCACGACGAAGATCGGCGGCAAGAGGGTGCTGGCCGAGCCATTCCTGACCGGCGGCGGGTGGATCGACTTCCCGGTCTACACCTTCAGCGACGACCAGTGGTACGGCACGACGACGACGTGCGGGGCGATCCCGGCCTGCGCCCGCGCCTGGCCGGCCGTGCTCACGAGCGACTCGCCTGGTGCTCGTGGCGTGCCAGCGTCCGGCATCAACGAGATCGTCCTGCCCGGCGGGCTCAGGCAGGTCACCTGGTGGGGCCAGCCGCTGTACGTGTTCAGCAACGAGCAGGCCGCGCCGACGGCCACCGGCGGTTTCGCGCCCCTGGGCAACGGCAACAACATCACGGCCTTCGGCGGCACCTTCCACCTGGTCTACAACCCGTAGCGAACGCGCGCGAAAGCCGGATGGGTCCCCCGAGGCCGGACCCATCCGGCTTTCCGCCGAACGGAACACTGCGCCGCCTGCGCCGCGCCCCTCCTACTCGCCATACGTGAGCCGGATTGCGGGCCAGGCCCCACTCGCCGTACCCCGCGTGGTAAGCCGTGCTCCAGTACTGCGTCGGGCACCCGCCGAACCGGCATAAGGGGTGCGCGACATGCCAGCGCCGCCGGAGCTCGGCCGGCCAGCTAGCTCGCGGTGACGCTGCCCTCGGCGGCCAGCAACAGGAACGGCACGGAGCGCTCGAACGCCTCCCCGATCGACCTGCCCGCCAGCTGGGCCTGGTAGTCCCGGTACCGCGTCATCTCCCATTCCTGCCCCCGGGCCGGGAGGGCGCCGAGCACGGGCGCGGCCAGCGGCCGCCAGATCCAGGCCGCGATCGGCCTGACCCCAGCCTCACCGGGGCTGGCGGCCGGCTGGATGAAGTCGGAGTGGTCCAGGTGATAGCCCATCCAGTTCCGCACGAACCGCAGGCCGCCGAAGGTGCCCTCGATGACCCGTCGCTCGGCTTCGCCGTGGCCGGCCAGGACCGTGTCGTAGACGTCTGGGTGATAGCGGACCAGGGTGGCGTCGACCAGCGTGATCCACCACACCGCCTCGCTGATGGCCGCGAAGCCGTGCGGAGCGTCCAAGGCCCGAGCCCGCAGCAGCCGGTCCGTAGTGTCCCGCATCCCGACGATGGTCCAGCCGAGCGCGCCCCCCTCAGCCGGGGGATCGCCGACGTGCTGGCGGTTCCACGCCACCCGGCAGCGGGCCGAGCAGAACCGGGCATGCTCACGCCGCGGCGCGAACTCCTCGCCGCACTGCTCGCACTTCCGTGTCTCCATCAGCTCCTCCCGTTACCTCATGTTACGCGTAACACGGGCCGGCCGTCGGCGATCCAACCGACCGCGTGGGGTGCGTGTGCCCCGATAGACGGGGCTTGTGGCACACGCACCCCATCCGATGCTGGCCGGAGAACGGGGCGCGTGGCACATTGGCCCTGATAGACGGGGCCAGGGGCACACGGACCCCACCTGAGACGGCGCCACCAACCCGCCGCGATGCCGTTTTGTCAGAAGCACGTGACATTGTGTCGCCATTGCCCAGGAGATAGTCCTTCGATGCGGAACGCCTGAGGCATGTGTTGCAGGTGCAGTATCAGGTCGTCACGACGGCAAGCGCTGCTGTGCGGCATGCCGCACACCACGCTGGATCGCCAGATCGCTCCCGGCGGCCCGTGGCGGCGGCTGCTGCCGGGCGTCTACCTGACGGTCACCGGGACCGTGACCCGGGACCAGCGGGAAATGTCTGCGCTTCTGTATGCGGGTTCACGGAGCCTGATCACCGGGTCAGCCGCGGTACGGCGCCATCGTCTAAGCTCACCCGGGCCGGACCTGGTGGATGTGCTTATCCCATGGAACGCCAGGAAGCAGAGCGTCGGATTCGCCCGGGTGCACCGGACGAGGCGGATCCCGGAACGGGGCTACGTCACCGGTCGGATCCGCTTCACTGCACCCCCGCGCGCGGTCGCGGACGCGGCCGCCGGCTGGTGCCACCCTGTTCCGTGCGGCGCCGGCGCGAGGTCGGCGACGGCGTACGGTCGGTGGCCGAGGGAGACCTGCGGGTGCTGATCCTTGGCTCTGACCTGCCCAAGCCGATGTTCAACGCCCGCCTCTTCGATGCCAACGGCGTCTTCATCGCTACCGTCGATGACTGGTGGCAAGACGCCGGGGTTGCGGGCGAAGTCGATTCTCGCGCGTACCACCTTTCGGCCGAGGACCAGGACCGGACAACCGAGCGGCAGACCGATCCCGCCGCCATCATCAGGGAGCTGCACTTGGCGATCAATGCAGGACGACGCCGCCCGCCCCTCCCGATCACCGCTCTCCCTGCGGCTGGCTGACTCGGGTGAGCTCACGGCGGTGGCCACCGCCACCCTGGTCTGCGGCCGCCCGGGACCTGGCCGGCGTGGTCCGGGCGTGGCTGGAGGCCGCCACGTCCCGGTCTGGATCAAGCCGCCTGAGCGGCGCGGCGATTGCGGGGCCGCCGCCGGGTCTATAGAACTGAGCCAGCGCGTCGCTGGCCTTCGCGCGGGCGAATCTGGGGTAAGCCGATGACAGTCAGCGAGGATTTCTCCGTCGTGGCCGGGCGGTTCCGGGGCGAGTTGTTGGCCCACTGCTACCGTATGGTCGGCTCGGTGGCCGACGCCGAGGACCTGGTTCAGGAGACGTACCTGCGGGCCTGGCGGTCCTACGCGGGGTTCGAGGGCCGTTCGTCGATGCGGACCTGGCTCTACCGGATCGCGACCAACGTATGCCTGACCGCGATCGAGCGGCGGGCCCGCCGGCCGCTGCCGTCCGGGCTGGGCGGACCCGCCGAAGGCTCGCAAGCCGAGCTCGTCGCCGGGCCGGAGGTGCCGTGGCTGCAGCCCATCCCGGATGCGTTGCTGGCCGGCCAGGGCGACGATCCGGCCGCCGTGGCCGCGTCCCGGGCCGGTATCCGGCTGGCCTTCGTCGCGGCGCTGCAGCACTTGTCCGCCCGGCAGCGTGCGGTGCTGATCTTGCGGGACGTGCTGGACCTGCCCGCCGCCCAGGCGGCGGAGCTGCTCGGCACCACGACCACCGCGGTCAACAGCGGCCTGCGCCGGGCTCGCGCCGAGCTCGCGCAGGCGCTGCCCGCCGAAGACGCCCTGGCCGAGCCCACCGATCCGGACCGCCGGGCGATGCTCGACCGGTTCGCCGCGGCCTTCGAGAACGCCGACGTAACCACGCTGGCCGCGCTGCTACGCGAGGACGTGACCCTGGAGATGCCGCCGATGCTGACCTGGTTCGCTGGCCGGGACGCTGTGACGGGCTTCTTCGCCTCGCGTGCGCTCACCGCGCCCGGCCGGTTCCGGCTGGTCCCGGTCGCGGCCAACGGGCAGCCCGCTTTCGCGGTGTACCAGCGCGAAGGCGATGGGCCCTACCGGGCGTACGGTGTGACGGTCCCTGAGGTCACCGCCACGGGGATCGCGCGGATCGTCACCTTCTTTGATCCCGGCCTGTTCGGGTCGTTCGGGCTGCCGCGGGAGCACCGCGCCGCTGCGGGCCCCAGCCTCGCATAAACCGCGGCCTGGCCGCGGCGAATCCCGGGCCGTCGGCTGGTCCATATCACCACGACGCCAGGCGGCGCCGAAACCGCGAACACCGGGAGGATTGTTATGTCCGGACATGAGATAGCAGGCGTGACGGCGCTGGTCACCGGGGCCAGCCGCGGCTTTGGCCGCGGCGTCGCCACCGCCTTGAGCCGGGCAGGAGCCCAGGTCGTGGGGGTCGCCCGCGATCGCGCCCCGCTCGAGGAGCTGCAGGCGGAGCTCGGCAGAGCGTTCACCCCCGTGCCTGCTGATGCCGCCGATCCGGTCGCGGCCGGGCAGCTCATCGACACCTACCGCCCGGCCATCCTGGTCCTCAACGCCGGCGCCACCCCGCTACCGCGGCCGGTGCAGCATCACACGTGGCAGACGTTCAGCCGCAACTGGGAGGTCGACGTTGCCCATGTGTTTCACTGGACGCGCGAGGCGCTGCTCACCCCGCTTGCCCCGGGAAGCACCGTGGTCACCCTGTCCAGCGGGGCGGCGCTGCGCGGTTCGCCGCTGTCGGGCGGCTACGCCGGGGCCAAGGCCGCCATCCGCTGGCTCACCGCCTACGCCGCCGAAGAGTCCGGGCGGGACAAGCTCGGCATCAGGTTCGTGTCGCTGCTTCCGCAGCTGACCCCCGCGACCGCACTGGGCGCCGTGTTCGCCGCCGTCTACGCGGCCCGCCAGGACACGGTCAACAGAGGCCCGGACAACGCAGGCCCGGACAACAGAGGCCCGGACAACAGGGACCCGGCCCCCCAGGGCACGGCCACTGCTACCGCAGCCGCCACTGCTACCGCAGCCCAGGCTCTCACCCCGGATCAGGTTGGCCAGGCCGTCATCGACCTGGTCGCCGCCGACGCCCTCGCGGCCGATGCGTACCTGCTCACCGCCGCTGGCCTTCGCCCGCTGACCTGACCCGGGCCCGGGCCGAGGTGCGCCAAGCCGATACTGACGTGGTGACCACCAGCCAGCCTGCCGAGTCAGCTGCCATGCCGTTTACTGGCGGCCAGATGACCAGTGGCATCGTTCGAATCGGCGACCGGGTCCGGCACTGGTATCAGTCACCGGCCAGCCGCGGCCCATTCTCGAGTCGGCCGAATTCCGTCCCGGGTCTCACTCAGCGCCCATTGCCGCCCGCTCCCGTTTCGCCCGGCCGCCATGACCCTGTCCCCGCCACAGCCCTTCCATTTTTATCCGAACGGCCGTGGTCCCACCGCCTATCCCTGCGTGAACCCCAGGGATAGGCTGAGCTCCAGGTAAGGCAGCACACTGATTACGGGATGGGGCGCCATGGCTTATGACGATGAGACGAACAGCCAGCTCGGCGGGAACTGGCCCCAGGTGAGGTCCGGCCCCCTGGTGGTCGGCGGGATCCTGATCGGGATCGGCGCGGCGGTGGCCCTGGCGGGCCTGGCCGTGGCGGGCACCCACGTGGCCGCCGCCACCCGGGCCTGGGCCAGGGAGCTGGAAACCCCGCCCGGCGAGCTGGCCCGGCTCAAGTGGGAGCAGGCCAAGACCGCTGCGTCCTCCGGCGCGGCCACCTGGCGCGACCACCCCAACGCGAAGATCGGCCTGGCCCGCCGGGCCTCTTCCGCCTGATCAGACCGAAGCGCCCGGCCGCCACGTAGTCACCGCACCTGGTCCCGCCGCGGCGCAACTGGATTGCCGCCTGGCCCGGGGAGCTGCGCGTCTCGCGGCTATTGGCGGCCGCGCTCGCCGCAGCTTGGTTAGAAACCAGAGGCCATAATAGGCGGATAGGTTGCCCGTAAACGAAGATAACGCAAATGCTGTAACCTGCCGATGCCAAAATATCCGGACAGATCGCGGTAATTTCGCGCGACAGCGGAGACGATTCGGCCACATCAATAAATAGATGCCGGGCGGCGGCGGTATTTCCCTCGCCTGGCGACCGGCCGCTCACGCGGCCGCGGTGAAGACGGGCAGGTACCCGAGATCCTGCCCGGCTGCGGTCGGATGGTAGGACGAGCTGATCGCGAGCAGATCCACCGAGTGCAGCCAGCTGCCGGAGTCGCATATCTCATGGCCGCGGAACTGGCCGCGGACGTCGGCGAACGTGTCGTGATGGGCCTGCGCGGCGGCCTGCAGGGCGCCGTCGAGGTCGCCCGCGCCCTGGTTGAGCGCAGTCCGGTCCTGGCTGCTCAACCCGAGGCACGAGCCGGATTTGGACAGGTCATACAGGTCGGGGTAACCGAGCACGACGACCTTGGCCCACGGCGCATGGGCGCTGATCGCCTCCAGTGTGATGTCGAGCCGGGCCGGCAGCTGGCGGGCGACGAAGCTCTCGGCGGCCGCGATGGCGCGCAGGCACGGGCTGGTCGTCTGCAGCGCGCAGGTCTGCATGACGCTGGAGAAGCCCGCGTCGTTACCGCCGATCGTGATGCTGACCAGCGTGGTACTCGCGCGCAGCGCCGACACCTGGCTGCTGAGCACGTCGGCGGTGGTCGCGCCCGAGCAGGCCATCGAGACGAAGCTGGCGGGGGAGTGCGCGTCGGCCCACTGCTCCGGATACGCCTTTGCGCTGCGCTCGCAGCTCCCGCTGCCGGAGATGTAGTCTCCGGCGCCGACTCCGGAGCTGTAGGAATCGCCCAGCGCCACATAGTTGACCGCGGCTCCCGCGGCGGCGGCCGGAGCGGCCGCGCCGGAATTCATCATGCCTGTGGCGGCCGAAGTGATGGCGACCACCGCACCGATGATGAGATGAAAAAAACGCACAAATCACCCGCTACGGCCATGACGACACTGAAATCGCGCATGATCCTTCTATCACGCGGCCGCAGGCAGATCAATGTTCGTAGGGCCGGTCCCGGCCGCCGCCAGGCGCCCCGCGCCGGACGACCCGGCCCTCAGGCCAGGCGCCGCTCGGCGGCCCACCTGGTCAGCTGGTGCCGCGTCGACAGTTGCAGCTTGCGCAGTACCGAAGACACGTGGCTTTCCACCGTCTTCACCGAGATGTACAGCTCGCGGGCGATCTCCTTGTACGTGTAGCCCTGCGCGATCAGCCGCAGCACCTCCCGCTCCCGCGAGGTCAGCTGGTCAAGCTCCGGGTCGAACGACGGCCTGACCGCCCCGCCGGAGCCGGAGCCGGATCCGGAGCCGGAGCCACCGCCGGGGCCGTCGGTGCCGGCCGCGGCGCCGGAAGCGAACGCGTCCAGCACGAACCCGGCCAGCCGGTGCGAGAACACCGCGTCGCCCGCCGCGATCCGGCGGATCGCATCGGCCAGTTCCGCGGTGCTGATCGTCTTGGTCACGTACCCGCGCGCGCCCGCCCTGATCACCCCGATCACGTCCTCGGGCGCGTCCGACGCGGACAGCGCGAGGAAGCGCACCTCGGGGTTCGACGCCTTGATCGCCTGGACCACGGCCTGGCCGCCGCCGCCCGGCAGGTGCACGTCCAGCAGCACCACGTCCGGCCGCAGCGCGGCGATCAGCTCGATCGCGGGCTGCACGTCGTCGGCCTCGCCGACCACCTCGACCTGCCGGCCGAGCTCGGCGCGCACCCCGGACCGGAACAGTCCGTGATCATCGACCAGGACCACCCGCGGCACGGCGGGGCTCATGACGGGCTCCCGGACCGGGACCGCTCAACGGCCGGCCGCGGCATCTTCAGCGTCACCTTCGTGCCCTCGCCCAGGTCGCTCACCACGACCGCCGTCCCGCCGCGCCGCGCCATCCGGCCGTGCACCGACTCGGCCAGGCCCTTGCGGTCCTCGGGGACCGCCGAAGGGTCGAAGCCCTTACCCCGGTCGCGCACGACCACCGACACCGAGTCGGGCTCGACCTCGGCGAACAGCGAGATCACGCTGGCGCCGGACCACTTCGCCGCGTTGACCGTGGCCTCGCGGGCCGCGGCCAGCAGGGCGTCCAGGTTCTCGTTTAGCGCGCAGTCCCCGACGGTCACCGCCTCGACGGGCACCCCGTACCGGGTCTCCACGTCCTGCTGGATCTGCCTGACCCCGGACGTTACCGTCATGTCCTCGTGCGGCCCGTGGTCCTCGAACAGCCAGGACCGCAGCTCGCGTTCCTGCAGCCGGGCCAGCTGGACCACCTTCTGCGGGTCGTCGGCGCGCCGCTGGATCAGGGCCAGCGTCTGCAGCACCGAGTCGTGGATCCGCGCCGCCATCTCCTCCCGCTCCTCGGCCCGCACTCGCGCCTGCCGTTCCAGCACCAGGTCGCGGCCGATCCGCAGCCACCACGGCCCGAGCAGGAGCGCGAGGCCGGCGATGACCAGTATCGCCCCGCCCAGCGGCCGCAGCAGGGCCAGGCTCTGGTGCGCCGAGGCCAGCCAGCCCGCGCCGCCCAGGATCAGCAGGCCCGCGATCGTCAGCCGGATCGCCGACCGCCGTCCCGGGTGCGCCGGGCTGGCCCCCCCGCTCAGCGGCTCGGCCAGCCGCCGCAGGGTGGCCTGCTCCTCGGGCGAGGCGTTGCGCCAGATCAGCGTGAGCCCGGCCACCGAGAACACCTGCGGCCAGGCCCAGCCCGAAGGCCAGCCCTGGCTGAACACGCCGACCACGAACAGCAGGAAGGCGAACAGCGTGGCCAGGGCCACGGCGAGGCCGATGCCGGCCGAGTCCGACCGGGCCCGGCTGGCGATGCTCCGGTCCTCCCCGGCCGCCGGGATCAGCAGCCAGGCCGCAACGTACAGCGGCACGGCGAACCCGCCGCTCACGATCGCGATCAGGACGAACACGATCCGCACGGTGTTGACGCTGATGCCCCGCCAGGCCGCTATGCCCGCAGCCACCCCGCCGGCCAGCCGGTCGGCCGCATCCCGGCGCAGCGGCTCGCCATTGCCGCGGTGCCGCAGCCCAGCGGCCCGCCGGTGCCAGTGACCGCCCGGCCCGTAGCCACGGTGCCAGGGCCCGAACGAGTCAGGGCCGCTGTCCCAGCGTGCTGGATCCTCCACGTTTCCCATCATCGCTCCCCGCGCGCGTAAATGAGTATCCGGGACAACCCTGATCCGACCCTGACTTCCGCGGACAGGATCAGGGACGAGGCCGGGGATCTTCCCGATGTGCGGGCCGGGCCCGCGGGCGCATTCTGAGGCCATGAACAACACCATGAACCCGGAAAGCACCACCACCGAATCCGGGCCGGACACCCGGCCCGTGCCGGAGCGCGCCCTGCTCCGCCGGTCCTACACCGACCGCATGCTGGGCGGCGTGGCCGGCGGCCTGGCCCGCTACTTCGGCGTCGACACCATGATCGTCCGGATCGCCTTCGTGGTCCTGACCGTCGTCGGCGGCGCGGGCGTCCCGCTCTACCTGGCCGGCCTGCTGCTGATCCCCGACGAGGGCACTGATCAGTCCATCGCCGGCTCACTCATCGAATCCCTCCAGTCCCGCTCCCGGTAAGGAACGCAACAATGTCTTCGCAGCGTGATTACTCTCAGCCCGGCGATCCCTGGGCTGGCCAGTCCTGGACCCGCGGCTTCTCGCCGCTGTTCCGCGGCATGTCCGCCGACCAGAACCTGCGCGTCTCGGACGCCGAGCGCCAGGCGGTGACCGACCGCCTGTCCCAGCACTTCGCCGACGGCCGGCTGGACCAGGCCGAGTTCGATGACCGGGTGGGGCGCGCCATGAACGCCAAGACCCGGGCCGACCTGAGCGACTTGTTCTCCGACCTGCCGGAAACAGGGGCTCCGGCAGTCACGGACCGCCCGCGCCGGCGCGGTCACCCGGTTCTGCTGCTCGTCCTGTTCGTCATCGCCGCCTCGGCCTTCGGCCACCTGCTGTGGTGGACCGCCGGGCCCATCCTCTGGCTGGCCTTCGTGGTGGTAGCGGTCATGTTGGCCACCCGGACCATCGGCCGGGCCCGTGCCAGCCACCACGACCAATGGCTCTGACCCGCCTTATTGAGGCCGAACGGGACGTGGCTCAGCGCCCCGCGCCGCTAAGTGACGGCCGCGGGGCGCAACCGCCGGGGGCGGCGGGATAGACGAGCGCGGCGCCGAGGTACTCGGCGGCGGCGGGATCGCGGTGCACGACACCGCGGTACTGGGGGGCGGCGGGATGGCCGAGCAGCCCAGCGCCGTGCTGGGCGGGGGCGGGATGGCCGAGCACGAGATCGCCGTGGCCGGCGGCGGCGGGATGGCCGAGCAGTCCATCGCCGTGCTGGGCGGGGGCGGGATCACCGAGCACGACACCGCGTTCGCGTCGAACTCCATACTTCCTATGCTGCGCCGCCCGGGCCCCCGGCGTCCAGCCCAGATTCGGTCCCCTCAGCCCGCGAATTCCTCAGCCCCCGAAACGCTTAGCCCCCGAAACGCTAAGCCCCCGAAACGCCAAGCCCGCGAAACGCCAAGCCCGCGAAACGCCAAGCCCGCGAAACGCTCAACCCCCGAAACGCTCAGTCGGCGAAACCGTCAGCCGGCCAAACCGTCAGCCGACAAAGATGCAGAACGGGTGCCCGGCCGGGTCGGCGTAGACCCGCAGTGGCTCCTGCGGGTCATCCGAGCGGTCCTCGAGCAGCCGGGCGCCGAGCGCGAGCGCCCGCTCGTGCTGGACATCGAGGTCGGCCACGGTGGGCACCGTGGTGTCGAGGTGCAGCTGCTGCGGCACCGGGCCGTCCGGCCAGGTGGCCTCAGGCAGCTGGTCGACCTTCTGGAACGCCAGCGTCGGGCCGCCCGCCGGGCTCCTGAGCACCAGCCAGTCCTCTGCCTTCGGGTCCGGCTGGCCGGGCGCAGGCGGCTCGTCGCCCGGCCGGTAGTGCAGCCCGAAGAGCAGCCGGTAGAACTCGGCCAGCCCCCGCGCGTCGGTCGTGTCCAGCGCCGTCGCCCGGATCACCGGATAGGCATGCTCACCGTCCATACCTCCACCCTAGACACCCCCACTCAACCCCACCGCACCCCAGCCTCCGTCACCCCTCCCAGCCTCCGTCACCCTCCCAGCCTCCGTCACCTCGCCCACCCCACCTGCCGCGCCGCAGCGGCCATGCCTACCTGGTCGATGGTCCGGCGTACTCGTTCTTACTGGTACGGCGGCACATCGACCATCACCTCCCAAGGAGTTTTGTCGGACCTTCGTGACATATTGCGCACATGCCGATCCTCTCCGGATACGACCGCGAGCAACTCGTCCGCATTTTGCGGTCCCAGTACGACGTCGTCTCGAGGAGCCAGGCCCTTGGGTGCGGCATGACCCGCGGCACTATCGAGTACCGGCTCAGATCGGGCGGCCCGTGGCGGCAGATCCTGCCCGCCGTTTATCTCACCGTGACCGGGACAGCCACCGCGAACCAGCGAGATGTCGCCGCCTTGCTCTACGCCGGCCCACGGAGCGTGATCACCGGACCTGTCGCAGTCCGACGGCACAACCTGCGGTGCGCGGGCCTGAACGTCATCGACGTGCTGGTCCCGGCGGACAGCCATCGGCAGAGCATCGGCTACGTCCAGGTCCGCCGCACCACCCGGATGCCAGCGGACCTGTACACCACCGGCCCGATCAGGTTCACGTCCGTGGCCCGTGCCGTCGCCGACGCCGCTCGCGGGATGGCTCGTTTCATCGACGTCCAAGCTCTGGTATCCGAGGCCGTGCAGCGCGGTAGCTGCACGCTTGAACAGCTCGCAGCAGAGCTCAGGGAGGGCCCCGCGGCGGGCAGGCGGTGGTACCGCATGGCCCTTAGCGAGATCGGCACGGGCATCCGGTCCGTAGCCGAAGCGCAGCTGAAACACCTGATCGACCGTTCGGATCTGGAAAGACCGATGTACAACCCGGACCTTTTTACTCTCGACGACGTCTTCCTCGGCCGTCCCGACGCATGGTTCGGCCGGGCTGGGGTCGCCGGTGAAGTGGACTCCCGGGAGTATCACCTCGCAGCCAAGGATTACGCGGGAACGACCCAGCGCCATAACCGGATGGAAGCGGCCGGGATTCACGTGCTGCACTGGCTGCCCAGCACGATCAAGGCCGATCCGCAACGGGTCATCGCCGACCTGCGTGCCGCGATCGCGGCCGGGAACCAGCGACCCGCACTTCCCATCAGAGCCATCCCGCCTAACGCCTGACTGCCGGCGTCCCGCCTTAACCTGGTCGACGGCCCGGCCTGCCAGCTCTCTGGCCTGCAACGGTCCATCCACCTAACGCCCGTGCAAGCTGGCCGCCACGTCAGCCTAGGCTGGCCCGCGGGTTTGCGTAGCTACGCGACAGCGGGCATGCTGGGCGGGTAACGAGGGGGCGGCGGTATCAGGCTGAGCGCCCGGGCGCCGGGCGCCTCCCACTACGGGGAGCGGACGTGGCCGAGACAGCGGGCCTCATCGAGGCGCATGAGCTGACGAAAAGATTTGGCGACAAGCTGGCCGTGGACCACCTGTCGTTCACGGTCGAGCCGGGACGGATAACCGGTTTCCTGGGCCCGAACGGCGCGGGCAAGTCAACCACGATGCGGCTCATCGTGGGACTGGACCGGCCCGAAAGCGGAACGGCGACGATCGGCGGGCTGGCCTATCGGCAGCTGGCGCGGCCGCTGGCCACGGTCGGTGCGCTGCTTGAGGCCCGGGCCCTGCATCCCGGCCGCAGTGCCCGCAACCACCTGCTGTTCCTCGCCGAGACGCAAGGTTTCCCGCCGCGCCGTGTCGATGAAGTCCTCGACCTGGTGGGCCTGGCCCCCGTGGCCGGCAAGCGAGCCGGGGGCTTTTCGCTCGGCATGACCCAGCGGCTCGGCATCGCGGCGGCGATGCTCGGCAATCCTCAGGTGCTGCTGCTGGACGAGCCGGTCAACGGCCTGGACCCGGAGGGCATCCGCTGGGTCCGTACCTTCATGCGGCAGCTTGCCGCCGAAGGCCGCACGATCTTCGTCTCCAGCCACCTGATGAGCGAGATGGCGGTCACCGCCGACCACCTCATCGTCATCGGCCGGGGCCGGCTGATCGCCAGCTCCTCCATGCAGGAGTTCATCCAGCGCAGTTCGGAGCGGTCGGTCCTGGTCCGCACGCCCGACTGGGAGCGGCTGGCCGAGCTGATCACCGCCGCGGGCGGCGCCATCGCCAGCGCGACCGGCGAAAGCGCGACCGGCGAAAGCGCGACCGGCGAAAGCGGGGCCAGCCAAAGCGGGGCCAGCCAAAGCGGGGCCAGCCAAAGCGGAGCCAGCGGCAACGTCATCATCGACAACGGGAGCGCCGGCCGCAAGGCCGCGGCCAGCCCGGATGCGGCCGACGGCGCGGCCAGCATGATCGTCACCGGCCTTCCGGCCCCGCGGATCGGCGAGCTGGCCGCGTCGGAATCGGTCGTGCTGTATGAGCTGACGCCCCAGCTGCCCTCACTGGAGGAGGCGTTCATGGAGATGACCGCCGACAGCGTGGAGTACGGCGAGAGCACCGCGAGAGCCGCCGGCGCGGCGCCCCGGCCCGCGGGACGGAGCGCGCGATGACCGCCGCGCAGGCCCCGAGCGCCCCCGCTCCGTCGCTTGACCCCGGGCCGGCCGCCGGGCCGTCCTGGCTCGGCTTCGGCCGCCTGCTGCGCTCGGAATGGACGAAGATCCGGTCCGTCCAGTCCACTGTGTGGTCGCTGCTCATCTTCGTGATCGTGGCGATCGGCTTTTCGACCCTGATCGCGTCGGTCATCGCGCACGACTGGAACGCGGCGGGCAATCATCCCAACCACGCCCGGCTCCTGGCTGACCCGACCGCGGTGATCTTCGGCGCGGGACTCGGCCTCGGCCAGCTGGCCATCTGCGTGCTCGGCGTGATCGTGATCACCAGCGAATACACCACCGGCGCCATCCGCTCCTCGCTGCTCGCCGTACCCATCCGGCTCCGGATGCTCGCCGCCAAGGCCGTCACGTTCGCCCTGCTCGTCCTGGTGGTCAGCGCGGTCACCGTGTTCGCGGTGTTCTTCATCTCTACCGCGATCCTGCGCAGCCACGTCTCCATCACGTTCAGCCAGCCGGGAGTGACCCGGGCGGTCATCGGCGCGATCTTGTACCTCACCGTGCTCGGGCTGTTCGCGCTGGCCATCGGCGGCCTGATCCGCCATACCGCGGGCGCGATCGCTACCGTGATCGCCATGGTCATCGTGGTCCCGCCCCTGGTTTCCCTCATCCCGGGAACCATCGCCAACCACGTGCACGGTTACCTGCCGACCGTGGCCGGCGTGCTGGTCGCGCAGACCACCCAGGAGTCCGGCGACGTGCTGTCCGGCTGGCAGGGCTTCGGCGTCTTCTGCGCCTGGACCGTCGTGCTCCTGGCCGCCTGCGGCTGGCTGCTCGTCCGGCGCGACGCCTAGCCCGCGGGCTCGGTGGCGTATCGGGCCATTACCTCGGCGATCTGCGGCGGCGACGGCGGCTGGCCGTCAGCAGCGGCCAGGTCGCGCGCGTGCGGGGCCACGACGATCTCGGCCATCCCCAGCCGTCCGGACGTGGTGCTGCCGTCCTCGATGATCCGCACGCTGGCCGGCCCGGACAGCGTCGGTTCGCCGGCCTCCGGGCCGACGACAGAAATCTCCGCCATGATGTTCCTCCTGGTCAGTCAGCTAGGCCGTGGCCTGCGCGAAATCCCGGACCGCCGCGAGCAGCCGGTCCGGCGCCTCGAGCTGGGGCAGGTGCCCGGCCTCGGGCAGTAGCCGGTACCTGGCGCCCGGGATGGCCTTGGCGTAGGCCTCGCCGCGCTCGACCGGGATCATCCGGTCGGCTTCGCCCCAGATCACCAGCACCGGTACCGCGACCGCCGGCAGGCGGCCCAGCAGCCCGGGGTCGGCCATGGCGTGCCCGGCGTAGGCCTCCAGCGCGGCCCGGTTGCCGGCCATCATGGCCTTCTGCTGGTCGGGCATGTGGTCCAGGTCCAGGCGGAAGTCGGCCGGGCGGTAGTAGCTGAGGTCGGCCACCTGGTCCATGGTGAGCGAGAAGAAGTCGGCGACGGGGTGGTCGCCGGTGTCCAGGCCGGCCGCGTCGACGAGGACCACGCCGCTGACCCGCGGGCTGCCCAGCAGCGCGATCTCGGCCGCGATCCAGCCGCCGATGGAGTTCCCGACCACGGTCACGCCGTCCAGTCCGAGGTCCTCGATCATCTGTGTGTACAGCCGGGCCAGCGACGCGATGCTGCCCAGGCCCGCCGGGCGCGGTGTCCCGCCGAAGCCGGGGTGGGTGGGCACGAGCACCCTGGCCGGTCCCTCGGCCGCCAGCAGGCTGGCGAAGCCGTCCACGGACTGGGGGCCCGCCCCGCCGTGCAGCAGCAGGAACGGGCGCCCGCTGCCGTGTTCGGTCAGGCTGACCGGCACCGGCCCGAGGCCGTCGACGGTCACGTTCAGCTGAGTGGTACTGGCCCCGGTCGCCATCGGCGCAGCTCCTTCATGAGAGCGGACTTTCACGAAGCAGCCTATGAGAGAGCCCATCCTAATGCAAGTCAGCTCTTATAAAGAGAGTCAACTTGCTCAAAAAACGTGGTGTACGTATCGTGGCTTCATGTCCACGCAGGCCGCCAGCCCGGGCGCCGGCCGGGTGAACCAGAAGGCACGCACCCGCGCCGCCATCCTTCAGGCCGTCCAGGATCTGACCCGGGCCGGCGCGGAGATCACCATGCCGGCCGTGGCCCGGACGGCCCTGGTGTCCGAGGCCACCGCGTACCGCTACTTTCCTGACCTGCCGTCGCTGCTGATGGAGGCCGACACGGGAGCCTGGCCGGATCCGGCCGAGGCCCTCGCGCCGGTCGCGCACAGCGACGATCCGGTCGAGCGGGTCGGCTACGCCGCCGAGTTCCTGCTCACCGGGATCCTCGCCCGCCAGAGCGCGGTGCGGGCCATGATCGCGGCCTCCGTCACCAGGCCGGACCTCGCGGCCAGTCGGCCCGGCCACCGGTTCGCGCTCATCGATCATGCTCTCGCGCCGCTGGATGGGGCCGATCCCGGGATTCTGGCCCAGCTCAAGCAGGGTCTGGCCGTGGTGATGAGCGCCGAGGCCCTGTTCGTTCTCACCGACCTGTGCGGGCTGTCCCCGCAGGACGCCGTGTCCAGCGCCGTCCGCACCGCACGTGCTCTCACCGCGGCCGCGCGGGCGGACTGCTCGTCACGGCCGTTACGTTCCGGCCCCGGCCTGCGGCCGCTGGTCGGTGATCAGCTTGGTCAGCTGCGACAGCGAGTCTTCCAGGTCCTGCGTGGTCACCACGTCGGCCAGGGCCAGCCGGACGGCGGCCAGTTCCCGGGCCAGGAACTCGGTGTCGGCCTGGGTCCGGGACGCCACCTCCCGGTCACGATCGATGTTCGCCCGGTCCCGGTCGTCCTGCCGGTTCTGGGCCAGCAGGATCAGCGGCGCAGCGTACGCCGCCTGAGTCGAGAAGGCCAGGTTGAGCAGGATGAACGGGTACGGGTCCCAGTGCTTGACCAGGCCGATGCTGTTCAGCACGATCCAGGCCAGCACCAGCATCGTCTGCCAGAACAGGAACCGCCCGGTGCCGAGGAACCGCGCGATCGCCTCCGAGAACCGGCCGAACGCGTCGGCGTCATAGCGGGCGCCCATCCCCGGGGAACCTCGCGGGACGGACAGGTCGGTCCGGTCGCTCAGGCGGCGCAAGGAGATCCGTGACACGTTATCCTCCTGTCGTCCGCCAGTCCGCGGGCAGCATGTGGTCCAGGACGTCGTCTACGGTAACCGCGCCCACCAGCCGGCCGCTTTCGTCGCATACCGCGACGGCGACCAGGTTGTAGGCGGCGATACGGGCGGCCAGCTCGTGCTCGGTCAGCTCGGGTCGGACGAAGAAGCTCGCCTCGACGCACTGGCCGGCCAGCGCGGACGGCGGCCGGCGCAGCAGCCGCTGGAACCCGATGCTGCCCAGGTAACGGCCAGTCGGCGTGACCAGGGGCGGCTCGCACACGTACACCTGCGCGGCCGCGGTGATCGGCACCTCCGGGTCCCTGATCCGGGCCAGCATCTCGGCCACCGGCGTGTCGGGCGCCACGATGAGCGGCTGGGAGGTCATCAGTCCGCCCGCCGTCGTCGCGTCATATCGCAGCAGCCGCCGCAGGTCCTCGGCCTGGATCGACTCCATCGCGGTCAGCAGCCGCTCACGCTGCTCAGGGGGCATCTCGGCCAGCAGGTCGGCGGCGTCATCCGGCTGCATCTCCTCCACCACGTCGGCGCTGCGATCAATCTCGAGGCTCGATAGCAGCCGGATCTGGTCTTTCTCCGGCATCTCCTCCAGCAGGTCGGCCAGTTCGTCGTCGTTCAGGGCCGCCGCGATCTGGTCGCGTCGGCTGGGCGGCAAGCCCTCGACCGCCGTGGCCAGGTCCGCGGGCCTCAGCTCGCGCAGGTCAGCCAGCTGCTCGCCCAGCGGGTCGGCTTGGAACAGCTTCGGGTAGTTGCTCCATGGCACGACCTGCGGGCCGCCCGGCAGCAGACTCCGGCCGTGCGAGATGGCCACCGCGGAGACCTCCCAGCCGGCCCGCCGCCGGTCACTGGGGCTGATCGCGACGTCGACTATGGTCCCGTCCTCGGTGTGCTGCCCGTACAGCTCCGAGGCCAGCATCTCGCCGGTCCGCCGGGTGAAGCGCTCCAGCTCGACGGACCCGCCAGGCAGGTGGGCGCCGTCGACCGAGATCTCGGTGATCTGGCCCAGGTTGACGAAGATGCGCCGACGCTGCAACGTCACGACCAGCCCGAGCGCGCGCGGCGGGTCGGTCCCGGCGGAGGGGAGGAGCACGATGTCACGGATCCGGCCTATGGTCAGGCCCTCGCTGTCCAGCAGCGGACGGCCTCTCAGCCTGGACGTGAATATCTGGCCGCCGGTCATCGCCAAGGCTTCCCTCCCTACCGCCGAGCCGGCCTACGGTGTCGTGGCGGCCGCGAATCTGCTCTTACCCGCAGATCCACACGGTATCCAGCCACCGGGCCGCCCCGACAGTGCCCTCTCCCCGGCGGGAGCCGAAGCGTGCCCTCAGCGCGGCCCGGTCGCGGCGGTCACGGGCTGGCTCCCATGCGATCGGTCAGCATCGACAGCGAGAGGGCGTGCGCCGTGCAGAACTTGTTCAGAGCCTTGGCGTCCGCTTGACCGGCGAGTTCCGCCTCGGCGGCGTCGGCCACATCAGTCAGCCCCGCGCGGCGAAGCATCCTGATGAACTGCTCACGGGAAAGGTCCACGAGGACCATCTTCGCGACTGGTACCCGGCCTCGCGGCCGGGAGCCCGTGATGTCCTCCGGTAGAACCGAAGCTCAGCGATCAAGCTTCCCCGCGGGCACCGATGAATTCCTTCCCGGCGCGGCGTCTTGTCGTCAGCATGCTCCCGTCAGGCTTAGTGAAGGAGGATGGCGATGCCCGAGACCGAACGGATCGCCGAGTTGAACGAGGGCTTCAGCGAGCCCGGCGCGCAGGCCCCGCCGTGGGCCGACGTCGCCGAGGTGCTGGCGGGATCGGAGATGTTCTGGCTGTCCACCGTGCGCCGGGATGGCCGGCCGCACGTCACGCCGCTGCCGGCCATCTGGCTCGACGGGGCGCTGTACTTCTGTTCCGGCGCGCGGGAGCAGAAGACTCGCAACCTGCAGGCCAGCCCCCGCTGCGTGCTCGCGGCCGGCGCTAACCAGTTCCGGTCTGGGCTCGAGGTGGTGGTCGAGGGAACTGCCGCCCGGGTGACCGGCCAGGCCCAGCTCCAGCGGCTGGCGGCGATATGGAAAGCCAAGCTCGACTGGGATTTCGAAGTGTCCGGCGACGGATTCCTCGATCCGGCCGGCCGGACCGGGCTCGTCTTCGGCGTCGTGCCCGCGAAGATCCTCGCGTTCGGCAAGAGCCCCTACAGCCAGGCCCGCTACCGCGTTCCCGCTGATCCGGCTTCCTTAGGACCCTCCCGGACCGGAGCCGGCGGCCGGCGCCGGCTGCAGCAGGCCGCGGTCCAGCACGACCGGCAAGAACAGCTCCCGGTAGCCGTGTTCGTCGAACAGCACCGTCACCGAGTCGCCGTCATAATGCTGGACCGTGCCCGCACCCCAGCGCTCGCTGACCACCCGCGTACCGACCTCGAAGGGCACGTCGGCCGGCTCGGCCTGCGCATGGGCCACGTCGTTGTCGCAGTTCCCGCACGGCCCGGGATAGTCCTGGCCGAAGTAGGAGAGCAGGAACGAACGGCGGCATCCGGTCTGCTCCGCGTAGCGGCGCATCATGGTCAGCCGGGTGCGTTCTATCTCGTCCTCGCGTTCCGTCTCGGCCTGCGATGCCGCCACCGCCGCCGCGACGGTCATCGTCCCCGTCCAGCGGATGTCGCCGTCGGCCGGCCACGCCGCCGCGCCGAGATCGGCCAGCCGGACCAGCGCCGTGATCTGCTGCCGCGTGTCCGGCTCGACCCGCTGCCCGGTCGCGAGCGCCGCCGCCACCCGTGCCACCGCCTCGCCGGAGACGCCGCGCGCGGTCAGGTAGCGGGCCGTCTCGAAATCCTCGTAGCGGAACACCAGCCGGGCCTGGGAGGCCCGGCCGTCTCGGCCGGCCCGGCCGAGTTCCTGGTAGTACGCGTCCGGCGACGGCGGCGGGTCGGCATGCAGCACCCAGCGCACGTCCGCCTTGTCGATCCCCATCCCGAACGCGATCGTGGCCGCGATGATCCGCGCCGACCCGCCGGTGAACGCCGCCATCGCCTCGCGCCGCTCGCGCGCGGGCAGCCCGGCGTGGTAGAGCGTCACCTGCTCGCCGGCCGCCGCGAGCGCGTCGCGCGCGGCCTGCGCGCTGGCGTGCGTCGCCGCGTAGACGATCCCCGGGCCGGCCAGCTCGCCCGCTGATCGCACCAGCTCGCGCTGCTTGTCGGCCTGCGTACGCGCGTCGAACGCCGACAGTCCGATGTTGGGACGGTCGAAGTCGCCGATCACCACCTCGGGGTCACGCAGGCCGAGCCGGCTGATGATCTCCTGGCGCACCGGCGGCGCCGCGGTGGCGGTCAGCGCCAGCCGGACCGGCGCGCCGACCGCCTCGGCCTGCGCCCCGAGCCGCATGTAGTCCGGGCGGAAGTCGCGGCCCCACTGGCTGATCAGGTGCGCCTCGTCCACCGCGAACAACCCGGGCCGCGCCCGCTGAAGGGCCTGCCGGGCCTCCGGGTTCGCCAGCTGTTCCGGCGAGAGGAAGACGAACGTGCCGGAGTCGCACGAGGCCAGCAGCGCCGCCGCGCGCGCCCCGGCCGATTGCTGCGAGTTGAGCACGACCGCCCGCAGGCCGGCCGCCTGCAGGTGGGCGAGCTGGTCGTCCTGCAGCGCGATCAGCGGCGAGACGACGACGGTCGGCCCGTCCAGCAGCAGCCCGCCCAGCTCGTAGATGGCCGATTTCCCGCCGCCGGTCGGCAGCACGGCCAGCGCGTCCCGCCCGGCGGCCAGCGCTTGGGCCGCTTGCCGCTGCCCGGGCCGCAGCCGGTCGAAGCCGAGGCGCTCGCGCGCAAGCTTCTCGATCACGGCTCCGCCCGCCGTCCGCTTGGCCCTACTCACACCAACCACGGTACGGTCCGCGACAGGCCGGGCGGGACGAGCGGTAGCATCCAGCCGAGGAGGCCAGCCAGATGACATCCCTTCGAGTGGCGGCCGTGCAGGCCAGCTACGTTCTTATGGACCAGGCCGCGACCCTGGAGCGGGTCCGTGCCCGGACGGCCGAGGCGGCCGCCCAGGGCGCGCAGCTGGTGGCCTTCCCCGAGGTCTTCGTGCCCGGTACGCCGATCTGGATCGACACGCGGCCGATCTGGGATGGCGACGACGACTGGTTCCAGCTGCTGGCCGAGAACGCCGTCGTGGTGCCCGGGCCGGCCACCGAGCAGCTCGGCAATATCGCCCGGCAGAACGGGGTCTGGCTGGTCATCGGGGTCCAAGAGCGTGAGCCGCACGGCGGGACCATCTACAACACCGTGCTGTACATCTCGCCCGACGGCGCGCTGGCCGGCCGGCACCGCAAACTGGTTCCGACCGGGTCCGAGCGGACGGTGTGGGGCATGGGCGACGGGTCCACGCTGCGCGTGGTGGACACGCCGTTCGGCCGGATCGGCGGGCTGATCTGCTGGGAGAACTACATGCCGCTGGCCCGGTTCCATATGTACGCGCAGGGGGTGGACCTGTGGATCGCCCCCACGCTGGCCGTCGGCGACGGGTGGATCGCCACGCTGCAGCACCTGGCCCGCGAGAACCGGATGTTCGTGGTCGGCGTCAACCCGGTGCTGCACGCCGACCAGATCCCGGCCGCCTTCCCGCATCGCGAGGAACTGGTGCCGCCCGCCTACCTGGAGGAGAACGGCCCCTGGCTGGAGGAAGGCAACACGGTGATCATCGGCCCGGACGGCGGCATCCTGGCCGGCCCGGCCCGCGAGAAGCAGGAAATCCTCACCGCCGACCTCGACCTGGGCGCGGTCCGATCCTGGCGCCGCTTCATGGACCCGGCCGGGCACTACAACCGCCCGGACATCTTCCAGCTCCACGTCGACATTTCACCACGCCCCGCCCTTATCGAGTACGGCGCTTCACCCCAGCACGGTGCCTCAGACCAGCACAGTGCCTCACCGCAACACGGCCCGGCGGCTGACCCCGGCACACCGCCGGCCGCCCCGGCCAGCCCACAAGACTGACCCGCGGCCGCGGGCCCGGCGCGGCGACGGTCAGGCCAAAGCGCGCCGCATGGCCTCCATCCGCCCGGCCACGATCCGGCGGGACAGCGCCGCTTCCGGCGCGAAGCCCTCCGCGCCGTGGTAGGCCCCGGGCCAGACGTGCAGCTCGGTCGGCACCCCGGCGGCCATCAGGCGCATGGCGAAATTGATGTCCTCGTCCCGGAACAGGTCGACGGTGCCCACGTCGATGTAGGTCGGCGGCAGCCCGGTCAGGTCCTCGGCGAGCACCGGCGCGGCGTAATGGTCCACCTTCCCCTCGCCGAGGTACCACTGCCAGGCCTCGATGTTGCCGCTGCGGTCCCAGATCCCGACGTCGGTGATTTCGTAGCTGGACGGGGTCTCATGCCGGTGGTCGATCATCGGGTAGATCGGCATCTGGAACTTGATGGCCGGATACCCCTTGTCGCGGGCCATCAGGGCCGTGGCAATGGTCAGGCCGCCGCCCGCGCTGGCCCCGTAGATGGCCAGCCGGCTCAGGTCGATGTCTAGCTCTGCGGCGTGGCGCGCCGTCCACTCCAGACCGGCGTAGCAGTCCTCGATCGGCGCCGGATGCGGGTTTTCGGGGGCCAGCCGGTACTCCACCGACACCACGGTGGCGCCGACCTTCTCGCAGAAGCTCGACGCGCCGAAGTCGTCACGGCTGGCGCTGCCCAGGATCATCCCGCCGCCGTGGATGTAATAGATGCCGGGCCGCGGGCTGGGGCCGCTCACCGGGCGGTAGATGCGCAGCGTGATGTCCGGCGCGCCGGCCGGCCCGGGCACCACCTGCTCGGTGATGGCCACGGCCGGGTTGGGCGGCAGCTCCCGCGCCGCGCCCAGCGCCTCCAGCGCCGCCCGGCGCTCGGTGATGTCACCGATCGCGTTGAACCCGCCGGGCAGGGCGACCAGCAGCTGGTCGAGCGGGGGCCGCAGCTCGGGGTCGATGAGGTCACGCCGTGACATGGGCCCTCCCGGTAATGCCGAGCTGCTCGGCCACGGCGTCGGCGAAGTAGTCGATGCCCGCCTCGGCGCCGGGCAGTATCCCGACCATGCCCAAGAAGCCGTGCATCTGCCCGTCGAACCGGCGGAACCGCACCGGCACCTCCGCCTTCATCAGCCGGGTCGCATACAGCTCACCCTCGTCCCGGAGCACGTCGTGCTCGGCGGTCATGATCACCGCGGGCGGCAGGCCGGACAGGACCGGCGCGCGCAGCGGGGCGGCGTCGGGGTGCTGCCGGGCCAGGGCGTCCGGGGCGTAATGATCCCAGAACCACGCCATCGACTCGGCGGTCACCGTCAGCTGGTTGGCCGGGTCGGTGTAGGACAGGCACTCCAGGTCGCAGTCGGTGACCGGGTAGATGAGCACCTGCAGCGCGATCTGCGGGCCATCCTCCTGGGCCGCGCGCCGGGCCACCACCGCGGCCAGGTTGCCGCCCGCGCTGTCCCCGGCCACGATCAGCGGCACCCGCGCGCCGACCAGGGAATCCATATGCTGGTCGGCCCAGCGCAGCGCGGCCCAGCTGTCCTCGACCGCGGTGGGGTAACGGTACTCCGGCGCCAGCCGGTAGCCGACCAGCAGCACTGCGCACCCGGTGCGCTGGGCCAGGTGCCGGCCGAGCGTGTCGAAGTCCTCGATGCTGCCCAGGACCCAGCCGCCGCCGTGGTAGTACACGATCACCCCGGCCGGGTGCTCGGTGGGCAGCAGCACGCGCACCGGGATGGCCCCCCCTGCCACCTTGACCCGGGTGTCCCGGACCTTGGCCATCTCCGGTCCCGGGGGCCGTTGCGCGCGGGCCGCGGCCGATTGCTCCCGGGCCTGCGCCGGGGTGAGCTCCGTGATCGGCTTGGGCCGGATCCGGCGCAGTTCCTCCAGCCACGCCGCAGTGGCGTCGTCCAGCGCCATCAGATCTCCTATCGGGCGGAATTCAACAGGTGACAAACGGGGGCGGAAGCTAAGCGGTCGCCCCGGCGTGCGCGTGGGTCAGCTCGTAGCCCTCGTAGCCGTCGGCCGCGATGGCCTCGCACTTGTCCCGGTAGAGACCGACCCCGCCGATGTAGGGCAGGAACAGCCGCGGCTTGCCGGGGATGTTGGCCCCCATGTACCAGGACGCCGCCTTCGGGAACAGGGTGTGCCCTGCCACCTGCTGCACGTGCTCGGTCCAGGACTCGGTCGCGTCCGGCCGCGCTTCGATCGTCTCGATGTCGTGCCCGCGGAGGTAGGCCAGGCAGTCGCCGATCCACTCCACGTGCTGCTCGATGGACACCGGCATGTTGGACAGCACCGACGGGCTGCCCGGCCCGGTGATGGTGAACAGGTTCGGGAAGTCCGGCACCGACAGCCCGAGGTAGGTCTTCGGCCCCTCCGCCCAGGCGTCGGCCAGCGCCTTGCCGCCCCGGCCCTGGATGCCCAGCGCGAACAGCGGTCCGGTGAGCGCGTCGAACCCGGTGGCGTACACGATGACGTCCAGGTCGTAGGAGCCCGCGGTGGTCCTGATCCCGGTCTCGGTGATCTCCTCGATGGGCGTGGCGCGCAGGTCGACCAGCGTGACGTTGGGCCGGTTGAACGTCGCGTAGTAGTTGGTGTCCAGCGGCAGCCGCTTGGTCCCGAACGGGAACGTCCGGGGCTTGAGCATCTCGGCCACCGCCGGGTCGTGCACGATTTCGTCGATCTTGGACCGGACGAAGTCCGCGGCCGTCTGGTTGGCTTCTTCGTTGACCACCAGGTCGTAGAAGCTGCCCTGGGAGAACATGAATCCGCCCTGCTCCCAGGCGCCCTCGAAGGTGGCGGTGCGCTCGGCTGGGGAGACCTCCAGCGCCGAGGTCACGCTGGCCGGGTAGGGGATGCCGCCGCGCGAGTGCCGCCCCCGCCGCCGCCACTCCTGGTAGTTCTGCTTCCACATGGCGGCAAACTCCCGGTTGAGCGGGCCGTTCGCGGCCGGGATGGTGAACTGGGCGGTGCGCTGGAACACGGTCAGGTGCCCGGCCTGCTCGGCGATCACCGGGATGGCCTGGATGCCCGAGGCGCCGGTGCCGATCACGCCGACCCGCAGGCCGGTGAAGTCCACCGGCTCGTGCGGCCAGTTGCCGGTGTGCAGCGAGCGCCCGGCGAAGTTCTCGGCGCCCGGGAAGACCGGCTTGTTGGCCGTCGACAGGCACCCCACCGCGGTGACCAGGTACCGGGCGTGCGCCTCGGTCCCGTCCTCGGTGCGCACCGTCCAGGTGTTGGCGTCTTCGTCGTAGGCCGCGCTGACCACCTTGGCGTTGAAGGTGAAGTACTCGCGCAGCTGCAGCCGGTCCGCCACCAGGTTCAGGTACTTGAGGATGACCGGCTGGCCCGGGTAGCGCTCGTCCAGCGGCCATTCCTGCTCTAGCTCGGGCAGGAACGAGTAGGAGTAGTACATGCTCTCGGAGTCGCACCGCGCGCCCGGGTAGCGGTTCCAGTACCACGTGCCGCCGACGCCCTCGCCGGCCTCGAAGCCGTGCACGGAGAAGCCCAGCTCGCGCAGCTTGTGCACCATGTACATGCCGGCGAAGCCGGCTCCGATAACAATCGCGTCCAGCCGGTCGTCGGCTCCATTAACGGTCGCATCTGCCTGGGTCTGCGGCATCGGTGTCTCCTCGCGTCATCGCAGATCGATGGGCGTGCCGCCAGGCCGGAAGGTCAGGCAAAGGGCCCATCTCACCTGACTTGGACGCTACTACCGACGAATATCGTCTGCAATGGTCCAAAGCCCCCCACTTGACCCGCCGCGCGCGTCCCGCGCGGCCGGGTCGCTTATCGAAAATTTTCTCGATGAGTTCCCGCTGGCTTGGCGTTTCCGGCCAGCGGCGCGGCGCGAGTGAGGTACCGTGCCTAAATGGCTATCGCACGCTTCCCGAGCATCGTCATCGACTGCCCGGACGCGGCCGCGTCCGGGTCCTTCTACGCCGCCCTGCTGGACTGGAAGGCCGAGATCTCGCCCAACTGGGCCGACGTCCGTGCGGAGTACGGGCAGTGCATCTCGTTCCAGCAGGTGGCGGACTACACCCCGCCGCGGTGGCCGGGTCAGCAGGTGCCCCAGCAGATGCATCTCGACGTGATCGTCGACGACCTCGACGCCGCCGAGGCGGCGGTTCTCGAACTCGGCGCGACCAAGCACGAGCACCAGCCCGGCGAGACGTTCCGGGTCTTCCTCGACCCGGCCGGCCATCCCTTCTGCCTGTGCCTCAGCTGACCGGCCGTGCTGTCAGCCTGATTGGACGAGCCGGGCCGCCAGCGCCTGGCACTGGCTTTCCGGGACCGTGCGCATCCCCGGAAACTGCACGACCACGTTCCAGCCGCGGTACTGCGGCACGGTGCCGAAGATCCCGGCCAGCTGCTGCTCCATCTCGCTCCGCCCGCACCCGAAGATCTCGACCGGGCTGGCCGCCTTACTGACCGCGCTTTGCGCGGCCGCCAGCTCGCCCGAGACGTTCACGCTGACCAGCGGCTGGTGCAAGAGCGCGGCGAACGCTGCCTTCACCGCGGTGCCGAGCGCGTTGAGCGGCCCTTCCGCGAACTTCACGTCGCCGACGGAGTAGATGTAGGTCCGGGCCGTCGGCGTCGGCAGCTCCACCGTGATGGTGTGACGGCCCGGATCGACCGTGGCCGTGGCGGAACGTGCGGTGGCGAAGTCGACGTAGCCGTACTCGGCGACCTGGACGCCGACGGATTCGCTCTGGTGCAGCAGGTACTGGCCGACCTTGTTCACGAAGTCGGCGGTCGGCGAGCTGCCGGGCAGCCGGTAATACACCGTGGTGGTGACCGTGGTCTGGTACACCTCGGCTTCGGTCCGCAGGCCAGCCTGGCCGGTGGTGCGTCCCTGGTCGACCAGGCTTCCGACCGTGGTGGTGGACACCCGGGTCTGCCCGATGAACCAGGCCACACTGCCCACCAGCACGGCCGCCACCAGCACGAACGACGGCACGCTCAACAGCAGCCGGGCCCGGCGGCGCCGGGCGCCGGGCTGGTCCGGCCATATCCGGTGGTTCTGCCAGACCCGGATGGCCAGCCATCCCGCGGCGACGGCGGCCGCCACGATGCTCCCGATCAGGAGCACGTGAGCCGCGTCGTATATGACGAACACCGTGGCCTCCCGCCTTCTCCTGAGCTCGTGGCCCCACATAGGAGCTGCCCGGTTACGCCGGGAATCCACCTCGCCACCGCCGGAAGTTTCAGCAGTCGGCGGCCGGCGCGAGGTCCAGGGTCATAAAGCAGTTGTCGTCGCTGGGCTGGTAGCCGGCGAACGGGCCGCACGGCACGAAACCCGCGCTGGCGTACATCATCCGGGCCGGGGCAAAGGCGGGCGTGGTCCCGGTCTCCAGGCTGACCCGGCGGACGCCCCGGGCCCGGGCCAGTTCGAGCAGGTGGGCCAGGATGGCTCGCCCGATCCCGCGGCCTCGGGCGGCTTCGGCGGTGTGCATCGACTTGATCTCCGCATGGCCCGGCCCGAGCGACTTGATGGCCCCGATGCCGAGGACCGTGCCCGAAGCCCGGTAGCTGAAGAACGTGATCGCCGGGTCCTGCAGCTGGTCCGAGCCGAGCGCGAAGCTGTGCTCCACCGGGGTCTGCGCCAGCGCGAACTCCAGATGCCGTTCGAGCAGCGCCGCCGCGTCGGGTTTCCGCGGGTCGTCCTCGGCGATCTGCCCGTCAGCCAGCACGCTGGTACCGTACGCGGCCCGTATTTCAGCGCGGTGAACCAGCGTGCCCGGCCAGCTCAGTCAGGGGTCAGGCTTCGTCCACCAGTTCGCGCATCTGCTCGACCACCTTGACCGGGTCCTGGCCGCCGACCGGGTTGATCGACAGGCTGGTGATGCCGGCCTGCTTGTAGACCGCGATCCGCTCCTTGATGTAGGACCGCGGACCGATCAGCTGCGCCTTCTCCAGCCACTCGGCCGGCACGTGCGCGGCCGCTTCGTCCCTCTTCCTGTCCAGGTACAGGTCCTGGATCACCTTCGCTTCGTCCGGGTAGCCGAACGCGACCGCCATGTCGTTGTAGAAGTTCGCGCCGCGCGCGCCCATGCCGCCGACGTACAGGGCCAGGTGCGGCCGGTAGAGGTCACGCAGCTCCTGCACGGGCAGGTCCTCGCCGATGGCCACATTGACCCCGACCGCGGCCTCGAACGGGAACCGGTCGGGGCTGCGGCGCGCCAGGCCGGCCCGCAGCGCCTCGCCCCACACCTCCTGGACCTTGTCCGGGATGAGGTGGATCGGGATCCACCCGTCCGCGATCTCGGCTGCGGTCTCGACCGCCTTGGGCGTCAGCGCGGCCCACCAGATCGGGATGTCAGGACGCACCGGGTAGTCCATTACGTTGAGCGGCCTGCCCAGCCCCGTGCCCTGGTCGGCCGGGAGCGGGACGGTGAAGGTCGGGCCGGAGTAGATGACCTTTTCTCGCCGCCACAAGATCCGGCACACGTTGATCACGTCGACGATGCGCGACAGGGGCTTCTTGAACGGCACGCCCCAGAAGCCCTCGATCACCTGCGGGCCCGAGCTGCCCAGACCGAGGATGAACCGCCCGCCCGAGACCTGGTCCAGGCTCGCGGCGCTGGTCGCGATCGCGGTCGGCGTGCGTGAGAAGACGTTGATGATGCTGGTCGCCAGCTGCACGCGCTCGGTCTTGGCCGCGACGTAGCCCAGACGGCTGAACGAGTCGAAGCTCCACGCCTCGCTCGCGCTGACGATGTCGAGGCCGGCCTTCTCCATGTCGACGATCCGGCGCACCTGGGCCTGGAAGTCGGCCTGCCCGCCAATCCCGAGTCCAGCCGCAAGCTTCATCCCAGACCTGCCTTCGCGTAAATGATCTCCGGACGACCGAATTTAGGTAGCCCCGTTAAGCGTGTCAATGAGACCTTACGTCGCAAAGCGGTCGTGGCGACATCCCCCGGTCATGTCGCGCGCCTCGGGCCGGATTCATCGTGACGCTCCGTGCGCAGCTCATGAGCACTCCGCTAGGCCCCGCGGCCGGTCCCGCGTCCCGGCGCTGACCTGCTGCACGCCGCCATCGCGGCGGGCCGCGCCTGCCCGTCAATTACTTGCCTGTAGGCAAGTGCCGGACAGCAATTGCTCTGCGGCAATTGCCCCCGGGCAAGGGGGTTGACTTTCGGACGGGCGGCGTCCAATAATCCCCTTAACACGGCTGTAACGGCGCACCCAAGCCCGTCCTCCCAGACACCGGGAAAGGGCTCCGGCGCCGTTCGCAGCCCTGCTGTCACCCGCCGCGGCCAGGACGACGACGCCGACGCCGCACCACACGTGCAGGTCCGCGCCGTACCCGGGGGTTGGCCTGCGCATGCTGACCGGCATCGCCGACTGCGACACCGGGCACCCTGGACATCAGCAGTAATGGCGCCGCAATTCCCCGTTTTTTCCCGCCACCCCCTGACACGGATGGCCGCAAGGAGAACTGCACATGGCACAAGACACCTCGGGAGCCGGGACCGCCGCGGGCGGGACCACGATGGTCATTCCCGGTGAGATCGCAGCGCGGATCGACCGCCTGCCGATGAGCTTCATGGCCTGGGAGATCTGCCTGATCATTCAGGTCGGCTGGTCGACCTCGGCCTCGACCGACGGCATCGCCGCCCGGCTGTACCCCTTTATCTGGCTGCCGGCCAAGGTCATCAGCCACAGTCAGTACGACGTCCTGTACGCTCTGCAGGCCGGCATCAGCATCGTCATCGGCGGCTACGCCATCGGCTGGCTGTCGGACAAGATCGGCCGGCGCAAGGCCCTGATCCTCTCGGCGGCCTTGGCCGGGCTGTTCATCTGGCCGTTCGGGTACGTGACCAGCTACCCGGCCCTGTTCATCCTGTCCATCGCCGACACCCTGGGCTTTGCCGGGTTCCTGGCCATCAACGTCGTGTACATGAGCGAGATCATGGGCCCGAAGGTCCGGCCCCGGGTCATGATGGTCAGCCAGACCGTGTGCATCTTCCTGCTCTTCGTCGTCTTCTCCGGCATCATCCCGCATTACTGGTTCCCCGGTCATTACCGGTGGTTCCTGTGGATGCTGACCATCCTCAACCTGCTGATCGCGGTGGCGCTGTTCTTCCGGATGCCCGAATCGCCGCGCTGGCTGGAGGCCAGGGGCCTGCACGACCAGGCCCGCCGGGCCGTGGAGAAGATGGAAGCGCGGGTCATGAAGCGCCATCCCGTGCTGCCCGAGCCCGACGTGTCGCCGTACCAGGTGGTAGCGCAGGAAAAGACCAACATGTTCGCGCCGTTCGGCAAGCAGTACCTGCTGACCACCGTGTTCTTGTTCGTCGTCATGGTGCTCGGCTACGCCGGCATCGTCTACGGCGGCGCGAGCCAGGCCTTCTTGTTCCTGGCCGAGACCCGCGGCTACAGCGCCGGGTTCATCTTCGCCATCACCGCCTGGGCCGGGGTGGCGGGCACGGCGGTCTACGTGATCAACGCGTTCGTCGGTGAACGGCTGGAGCAGAAATACACCCAGTTCATCGGCGCCATCATCTACGCCGGTGCCTGGTGGGGCGTCTACCAGGTGCACAACACCACGTGGCTGTACGTCTTCTACTTGCTCCAGGAAGTCGGCCTGGTGCTGTGGCTGTGGAGCATGTACATGTACATCCCCGGCAACTACCCGACCCGGATGCGATCGCTGGGCACCGGCTGGACCGACGGCATCGGCCACCTCGGCGCCTGGGGCGGCGTGCTGATCGCCGGCGCGCTCTTCAGCGCCACCTCACCAGGGAGCTGGATCGTGTTCATCACCATCCCGTGCGCGGTGCTTCCCGGCATCATGGTCGCGGTCTTCGGCAAGCGCCAGCGCGCCCGGGCCCTCGAAGAACTGGCCAAATAGCTGCTGGGCCGCCGGCTCTTCCTGAGGTGTCTCCGGCGGCCCAGCCTTCGGATCCTGGATCACCCGCCCACGAGGGCCCGGATCAGGGAACCCCGCTCGCCCCGGCCGCGCTCGCGGCCGGGGCGAGGTCACGACCGCGGTCAGAAGCCGGGGCGGGATCACGGGCCCCGCACTGACCACCCGATGGAGGAAACGCGGCGCTGGGCGTAGGGCCGGGAGATTCTAGGATTCTTGGCGGGCACGGGATGCCGTCCGGGCCGCCAGCCGCCACCCAATCCGAGGAGTCTTTCGTGCGTTTCGCCTTCAAGACCGCCCCGCAGGACACCACCTGGGCCGACATGCTGGCCGTATGGAAGGAAGCCGACGACATCGAGGCCTTCGAGTCCGGGTGGCTGTTTGATCACTTCTACCCGATCGTCGGTGACTCGGCGGGCCCGTGCCTGGAGGGCTGGTCCCTGCTTGCCGCGCTGGCTCAGGCGACGAGCCGGCTACGGCTCGGGACGCTGGTCACCGGGATCCACTACCGGCACCCGGCGGTGCTGGCCAACATGGCCGCAACCATCGACATCATCTCCGGCGGCCGGCTGGAGCTGGGCATCGGCGCGGGCTGGAACCAGGAGGAGTCCGGCGCCTACGGCATCCCGCTCGGCAGCCCGCGGGAGCGCAGCGACCGGTTCGAGGAGGCCTGCCAGGTCCTGATCGGCTTGCTGTCTGCGGAGGTGACGGACTTCAGTGGCACGTACTACCACCTGAGAGGCGCCCGCAACGAGCCGAAGGGGCCGCAGCGGCCGCACCCTCCGATCGTCATCGGCGGCAGCGGTGAGCACCGCACCCTGCGCACCACCGCGAAGTACGCCCAGCACTGGAACTTCGTGGGCGGGACCACCGAGGACTTCGCCCGCAAGCGCGACGTGCTCTACCAGCACTGCGCGGACGTGGGCCGGGACCCGAAGGAGATCACGTTGTCCGCCCACGTGCGGCTCGAGGGGGACAACGTGGCCGGCGCCGCCGCGCACGCGGCGGCCCTCGGGGAGCAGGGCCTCGACCTGGCCATCGTCTACCTTCGGCCGCCGCTCAGCCCGGCGATCCTCGCCCCGCTGGCCGGCGCGCTCGCGCCGCTGGGGTGAGCAGAGGCGCAACCTGCCGCCGGGCGCACTAGGTCTTCGTGTTCTTAAGATCCGGAATCTGGATCACAAAGGGCGGACCGCAGCACGCTCTTAGAAATCCCGGCAATTCTGGCAATTCTGGCAATCCAGGTACCGATGGGGAGGATTATCTGTGCCGGATTCTGCGATTTGTATACGGCAAATCTCAAAAGGGCGATAATCTCTGCCCTAGAGGGGGTTTACGCTGTGCTAGGACCGTAAAACTCACTGTATGTCCGGTTAGATCCCGAATATGGCCGTGTCATTCCTGGCTGGCTGTATTCACCGATCTGCGCTGGACCATATCGGCCACGCAGGTGCCGGGCGCAGCTACCGTAGGAGTCTGCGCTCCTTTCGTCACCGGGACCAAGCAACCTAAGGGAGGGGCTTCCGGATGCCGTACGTTAGGTCATTAGGAACAGCCGCGGGCTGTCGGGCACGGCTCGGCCGCCGGAAGAAGCGCCGTTTCGCCGTGGCGAGCGCAGTGGTAGTCGCCGCGCTCGCGGGCACGTCGCTGGCCAGCGTCCCCGCCGCGGCTGCGAGCTCGGATGAGACCGTCATCGTCACGGCGACCGGGCTGGTCAACGCGGTCGAGGCGGTGCTGGGACTGGGCGGCAGCATCGTGACGCAGTTTCACCTCATCGACGGGGTCGAGGCCGTGGTCCCCACCGCCGTGGAGCCGCTGCTCGCGGCGCTTCCCGGCATCATCGTGACCCCTGATGCCTCAGTGACGGTCCAGGGCACGCCGCCCTCGACCGGGCCCCATACGCCGTCTGACGCGTTCCTGGCGCAGACCGGGGCCACGCGGCTAGCGTCCGCCGGCGATACGGGGCAGGGGGCCACCGTAGCCGTCCTGGACACGGGCATCGATAACCTGCCCGACTTCTCGGGTCGGCTCATCGGCGGGGTGGACCTGACCGGCGAGAACAACCCGTTCAAGGACAGCTACGGCCATGGCACGTTCGTGGCCGGCCTGATCGCCGGCAACGGGGCCTCATCGGGAGGCCAGTACGCGGGTGAAGCCCCCGGCGCCAACCTGGTGTCGATCAAGGTGGCGGGCACGAGCGGGACAACTGACCTGGCGACCTTGATCCTGGGCCTGCAGTGGGCGGCTGATCACCAGGTCAGCTACGGGATCAAGGTCCTCAACATGTCCCTGGGGTTCCGGACCGACACGTCCACGGTCATCAACCCGCTGGACCAGGCGGTGCAGGCGGTATGGGGCGCGGGCATCGCGGTGGTCGTCTCGGCGGGCAACGCCGGGCCCTTCAACGGCACCATTCTCTCCCCGGGGGACGACCCGCTGGTCATTACGGTGGGTGCCCTGGACGACATGGCCTCATCGTCGGCCGCCGGCGACGAGATGGCCGACTTCAGCAGCGCCGGGCCAACCTCGCCCGACGGCTGGGCCAAGCCTGACCTGGTCGCCTCCGGCCGGTCCGTCGTCAGCCTGGCCGCGCCCGGCTCAACGATCTACGACGATTACCCCTCGGCGCTGGTCGGCTCGGCCAACTTCGTCGGCTCGGGCACGTCGTTCAGCGCGGCCATCACGAGCGGCGCGGCCGCGCTGGTCCTGGCCGACCATCCGTACCTCACCCCGGACCAGCTAAAGGCCCGCCTGCTCGGCACGACTGCCCCTGGGCCGGTCGGCAACCCCTTCGTTGACGGCCATGGCGCGCTCGACGCCTACGCCGCCGCGACCGCGGGCCCGATGAACCTCAGGCAGTCGGCCGCCCTGCTGCTTCCGACCCTGCCCGGAACAACGGTCTCGCTGGCCCCCACCGGCCCGGTCGACACGTGGAACCCGAGCCTGTGGTCGGGGACGTCCTGGACGAAGGGGCCGTCCGATAGCTGGACGTGGGACGGCCGGGCGTGGAACGGCGGCGACTGGAACGGCTGGACCTGGACCGGCCGGGCGTGGAATGAGGGAGACTGGGCCGGCGCAGCCTGGAACGGCGAGGACTGGACCGGCAGGGCCTGGAACGATTCCGCCTGGGCCGGCTCGGCCTGGACCGGGTCGGCCTGGAGCGGCTCCGCCTGGAACAGCTCGGCATGGAACTGACACGTGCCCGATCCGCTATGAGGATGCCGCGCGCTACCGGAGCCATTGTCGCCGCTTCGGTAGCGGGCGGCGTTCTTACCTTGCTGGCCGCGATGTGGCGGCAGCCGGGCCTGGACCGGGTCGACGAGCGCCAGTGGATCATCGCGGCGGCGATGGGCGCTCTTGTCCTGGGCAGCTGGATATGGCCGGTCGTGGTGTACCGGGAAGGCGAATCCGAGGCCTTCAACATGGACGAGGCGTTCTTCGTGATCCTCGCCCTCCTCGTGCCGCCCCTGGTTGCCCTGGGGACCCTGGCCCTGGCCATCGTGATGGCTCAGGCGGCCCGCCGCCGCCCGCTGGTCAAGTCGGCCTTCAATACCGGGCAAGTCCTGATCGCCGCGGGCCTGGGAATATCCGTGAGCCGCGGTCTCGCCGCTCCGACTTCGTCCCTGACCGCGGAACAGGTCGCCGCCGTCACGCTCGGCGTGATCGTGTACGGCGTCGTCAATACCATTCTGCTGTCCGGCGTCCTGGCCTCGATGGGCACGCCCTGGCGCGAGCTCACCGATGATCTTCCGATCCAGGTCGCGCTGGCCGGCTCGGGAGCGCTGGTCGGGATGGTCCTGGCCCTGGCCATACAGGCGCATCCGTGGGTGCTGGCGCTGGCGGTTCCCGGGCTGATCGTGCAGCGCCAGCTGATCAGCGCGCGGTTCGCGGCGCTGCACGATCACACCAGGATGAAGGGGTTGTACGAGGTCACGCTGGAAGCAAACCGGGGGCTACGTCATCAGGCCGTGCTCGACACGATCCTGGAGTCGGTACGGCGGCTGCTTCGCAGTCCCGAAGCCACCCTGACGTCCGATATCCCGGGTCCTAGCCAGCTGGCGGCGCCCATGGTGGTTGCCGATCAACAGCTGTGGCTGGCGGCGGCGGGCCGGCGCCGGGACGAGCCCTTCGACGATGCCGACCGGGGCCTGCTGAGAGCGCTGGCCGCCATGGGCAGCGGGGCGCTCAGCAATGCTGAGCTATACCAGCAGGTCCGCTTCGAGCGCGAGAGGCTCTCCTCGATCACGCTCAACATCGGAGAAGGTGTCTGCGCCGTGGACGCGGACGGCAAGCTGAGCTTCATCAACCGGGCGGCGGCCGACATGATCGAGCTGCCGTCGTTCGACATCACGATCGACAGCCCGATGAGCGACTGTGCGCTCACCGCGCCGGATTTCCTGCTCGTTCCGGCCAGCGAGGCCATGCGCACGGGCCGCACGATCCGCGTCGACGATGCCCGGTTCCGGGACCGGAACGGCAATACCATCCCCGTGGCCTACACGGCCTCTGCGGTGATCAGCGACGGCACGCCGTCGGGCGCGGTGATCGCCTTCCGCGACATCACCGAACGCAAAGCCTTCGAGGACGAGCTCCACCATCACGCCTTTTATGACAGCCTCACCGGCCTGGCCAACCGCCGGCTCCTGGTGGAGCGCCTCGACCGGGCCCTTCAGCGGTCAGGATTGAGCCGCAAGACCCACGCCCTGATCTTTGTCGACGTGGATCGCTTCAAGAGCATCAACGACAGCCTCGGCCATGTCACCGGCGATGAGTTCCTGGTCGCGATCGGGGCCCGCATGAAGAGCGTGGTGCGGAACAATGACCTGCTGGCCCGCTTCGGCGGTGACGAGTTCGTGGCGCTGCTGGAGGACGTGGCCGGGGTGGGCGTGGCGGTTGCCGCGGCCCGGCGCATCTGTGCCGCCCTCGAGCAGCCCATAGTGCTGCGCGACGGCTACGAGGTGGTGGCCAGCGTGTCCGTCGGCATTGCCCTATCCGGGCCAGACAAAAGCGCCGATGACGTCCTTCGCGACGCGGACGTGGCCATGTATGACGCGAAGGCCAAGGGCGGGGGCGGCGTCTACCGGGTATTCGACCAGGCCTCCATGGGAAGCCGCTCCTCCGAACGCCTCCGGATCGAGGCCGACCTGCGCAAGGGACTTGAGCGAGGTGAGCTCGAGATTTATTATCAGCCATTCTATTCCCTTGCGGATGAGCGCATCGTGGGCGCCGAGGCGCTGGTGCGCTGGCGTCACCCCGAAAATGGCCTGATCAGCCCGGCGAGATTCATTCCGATGGCTGAAGAGACCGGGCTGATCCTGCCACTGGGCCGTTACGTTCTCGACGCGGCCTGCCGGCAGGTGCGCTCGATCCGGGACCGGCTGGCTGTCGACCTGCCCATCAGCGTGAATCTCTCACCGCGCCAGTTCCAGGACAGCGGGCTGTCGTCCCAGGCCGCGGCAGCCCTCGAGGCCACCGGCCTGCCCTCGGAGCTACTCATATTCGAGATTACCGAGAATGTGGTCATGGAAGACCTTTCCGGCGCCCGGGAAGTCATGAAGAAACTCAACCAGCTAGGCGTGCGGCTGGCCATCGACGATTTCGGCACCGGCCATTCTTCGCTGGCGTACCTGAAGCAGTTCCCGGTGCAGGAAGTAAAGGTGGACCGCACCTTCGTGCAGGGCATCGTCGAGAGCCCGGTCGACTCGGCGATCGTCCGGGCCGTCATCGACCTGGCCAATGCCATGGGCATAACGACGGTGGCGGAGGGGGTAGAGACCGGGGAACAGCTCGCCCGGCTAAGAATGCTCGGCTGCCCGGTGGCGCAGGGTTTCTATTTCGCGCAGCCACTTCGCGCCGAGGAGTTTGACGAGCTGCTTACCCGCCATTTCGCCCGTGCCACCGACCTGCAGGGCCACTACTTATCATGACCACGCGTGCCCGGCGGGATTCGAACTCCCCGGAGCGGCTCCGGCAGGCGGCCGGCTCGTTAGGGCAAGATGGCACGGTGGCAGAACGTCCTATCCGTCTGTTCGGTGATCCGGTCCTCCGCACGTCCTGCGATGCCGTCGAGATGTTCGATGACGCGCTCATCAGCCTGGTGGCCGATCTGGAGGAGACCGTCTCCGCGCCGGGACGCGCGGGCCTGGCCGCCAATCAGATAGGGGTGAGCCGTCGCGTCTTCTCCTACGACATCGATGGCCAGCTCGGGCACGTGGTCAACCCCGTGATCGAGGCGATCGAGGGCGAGCAGGAAGACGACGAAGGATGCCTTTCCATCCCCGGGCTGTGGTACCCGCTGCGCCGGGCGCAGTACGCCAGGGTGAGCGGCGCCGACCGGTCGGGCCAGCCTGTCGTGCTCGAGGGCGAGGGCCTGCTGGCCCGCTGTATCCAGCATGAGGTCGACCACCTGAACGGCCGGCTGTTCGTGGACCGCCTATCCGGGAGCGTGCGCAAGCAGGCCATGCGTGACCTGCGGGAAAGGTACATCAGCTAAGCGGGACCCGTGGCCGGGGCCGAACGCGCCGCGATCCGCTCCGTCAGCCGTATGCGCTCCCTGATTCCAGGTAGCGGTCAGATGGTCCAGTCGATGGGGTAGTTGACGATGGGGATGAAGGTGACGCCGGCCTTCTCGGCGTCCTGCCGGGCATCCACGATCATCTCCTTGAGCCGGCTCATCTGCTGTGCGTGCTCGTCGGACTCCCAGATGCTGACATGGACCACGGAACCATCGGGCGAGGCGCCCGCGTGGTAACTGATCAGGCCGGGCAGTTTCTTGATCGCCGGAATCAGGAAGCGGCCGGTCGCGACGGTCATCTCCTGGACCTCCGGGAACCGGGCGGGATCGAAGTTGCCGCGTGAGACGCGGACGACTGCAGTCGGGGGGATCGGGTCGGCGGTCACGGGAAGCCTCCCAGGATATTTACGTTCCGATAGGACACCAGAATATAATGCTCGCCAAGGAGGATGTGGAGTGACACCGACTGCAGCGCGTCCCGCGGGGCGGCCGAGAAACCCGGAGCTGGACCGGGCCATCCTGGCCGCGGCTGAGCAGCAACTTCGTGAGGCCGGTTACGCCGGGATGTCCCTGGAGTCAGTAGCAGCGGCCGCCGGCACGACTGTCCCTGCCGTGCGCCGCAGGTTCCGCAGCAAGGCCAGCGTGGCCGTCGCGGTCATCGACTCGCTGCGGGTCCAGAGCATGCCCGCCGAGTCAGGGCCGCCCCGCAGCCGCGCGCTGGCGGTCCTGCGGAACTTCCGCGCCAACCTGCTGCGCGAGAACTCCATGGCGGTGGCCGGCACGCTGCTGGCCGAAGAGCACCGTCACCCGGAATTGCTCGCCGCCTTCCGCCACCGCTTGGCCGAGCCGCGCCGGGCAGCGCTGCGCCGGGCCCTGGCCGAGGGCATCAGCACCGGGGAACTGCCGGACTCTACCGACCCTGACGTCCTGGCCAGCATGCTGATCGGCTCGTTCTACGCACGGTATATCGCCACCTCCGACATACCCGATGACTGGGCCGAACGGACCCTGCGGCACGTGTGGCCAGACGCCCCGCACCGCCCAGCCATGGGTCAGGTCCACCCCAGGTAACGTGCCCGGCCTCCCGTCATAGTCCTGCGCGGCGGGAGATCTATCGGGCCAGCTCTTCGAGCGCGCGCCGGCGCTGGCGTACTCCGAAGGTGGCGACCAGGAGCGCGGGCAGGAGCGCTCCCGGTATCGTGATCAGCAAGATCCAGCCCAGCGGCGCGGCCGCGCTGAAGACCACTCCGCACAGCAGGACACCGCCCCAGGCGCCCATGTGGCCCAGGCCGTCGGTCCAGCCGGTGCCCAGGCCGCGCATCCGGGTCGGGAAGTTGGCGGGTATGTACACATACATACTCCACAGCCACAGCACGAGGCCGACATTCACGCCCATAAACAAGACGACCACGCCCGGCGTATTGTGCACGTTGTACAGCCCGTACCAGGAGCCGGCGAACACGATAGCGCCGACGAGTTGCGTCCATTTGCGCTCGACCCGGTCCCCGACCAGGGCGTTGAGAACATAGAATGCGGCGCCGACCAGGCCGGCCCAGGCCGTCAGGGCGAAGACGAAGCTGGCGCTGTAGCCGCGGCTTTCGGCCAGGAACAAGTAGGCGTAGCCGCCGTTGCCGTAAACGATGCCGCCGTAGCCGAGCACCATGACCACCAGCAGCAATATGGTGACGAACACGTACTGCTTGCCGAACACGGCAAACATGCTGGTCTTCTCCTCGGCCACCACCTCGTACGGCGACCGGTCGGGCTCGGGCAGCACGGGGTGACGCTTCTTGACCCGCGCCTCCATCCGCTCCACGATCTTGCGCGCGCGGTCAGTGCGTCCCCTGGCCTCCAGCCAGCGCGGCGACTCCGGCAGCCGCCAGATGATCAGCACCATCACCACGAGGTTCAGGCCGCCCAGCAGCCACAGGTAGGCCTTGTACTGGCCGGGGACCATGTAGTGCGGAATGAGGCCGCGCCAGATGGACAGGCCCAGGATGATGGCGAGCACCTGCGCGTACATGATCACCTTGCTCCGGGCCGCCGGCCCCGCGATCTCGCTCATGTATACGACGTTGAGGGCCAGGAACCCGGCGAACCCGAGCGTGTCGCCGATCGAGAGGAAAATCAGCGCCGGATAGTTGGTCACGTAGCCGAACGGCACGATGAATATCGCGCCCAGCAGCGTGGACAGGATCAGTGCCCGGCGCCGGCCGATCTTGTCGCCGAGCCAGCCGATGAGATAGCCGCCGAGCAGGATGCTGATCCCGGTCTGAAAGGCATACAGGACCGAGTACTGAGTGTGATTGACGGCGTGGTCCGGCAACCAAACGAACGGGTAAAGTGTCGCGGCGATCCCGTCGGTCGCTCCCGTGGTCGACCAGCCCAGCTGCACGATCAAGCATAGCTCGAAGGCCATCCAGCTCACCGGCAGGCGGTCAATCCGGGCTGCTATCTCGCCGGGAATGACCAGGGCACTGCGGCCGGCGGCAGTCCCGGCTCCCGAGGCATCTTGTGCCATTGTGGTTCTCCTTGCTGCCATCCAGGTGGCGGGTAAAGCGTGAGAGAGCGGCGCCTTTGCCGGTGGTGGACAAACCCTGGGTAAATGAGGGCGGACATGGATAAGCCAGAGGTGGCGATAGATGTCCCGGGCCGGGGAATAGGGCGGATCTGGCCGGCCAGGATGCCGATCGATCTGCCCACCCGGAATTACAGCCTGGACGGGTTACCTAGCCCGTCCAGGCAGGTAAGGGCACGGCTTCGTTGGGCGTCGCCAGCGCCGGGCTGACGCGGCACCAAACGGAGGCAAAGCCAGATCGCATTGTTCCCTCCAACGCCTCAGGGAACGTAGGATTCCGAACTTACTCCGGCCTTGATAGAAGGAGATCGCGGACGATCAGCTTCTAAGCAAAGCGTGACTATGTTGTTACTGGGATTCTTGGACGCCCTAGGTGTGAAGTCAACCCCTTACTTCCAGGCAATTGCCCTCCGGCAATTGCTTCTACGCGATTGCTCCTAGGCAATTAATTTGGCGTGGAAGGATGGCCAGGAGCAAATCCAGTTAACTAGAGTTGGTCATGGCTCAGGTGTGGTGCCATTCCTCGCGGCACTAGGTGGACAGGAAGCTCTCCAGCGCACCGTCGCCGAAGAACGTCACGCTGATCACGGCGATAGCGAACAGCACCGTGGGGATCCGCCAGACCCGGAGGCCGGCCGTGCGGGGCGGCCTGCGGCCGTGCGCGGTGCCCGCGGGAACGGGCGGCGCGGGGATGTCGGCGAGCAGCGCGGCGAGCAGCCCGGCCGCCATGACGGCGGCGAGTGCGAGATAGACACGGCGGTAGCTCTTCCCGGCACCGAGGGCGGCGGCGGCGCCGATCGCGCCGATGAACGCACCGGCGCTGAACCATGCGTGCAGGCCGGTCATGGCCGTCGTGGCATGGGCTTGCTCGTAAGCCGAGCCGACGGTGTTGGCGCCGAGGTCGACGAAGCTGATGGACAGGACGGACAACGGAGCACTCCGGGGGACCGCAGGTATCAAGGACTGCGTCCCGACCGCGACCCCAGGCCGGCCCGCGGGAACAAGCGCGCTCGGGCAGCGGGGTCATCAGCAAAGACGCGCGGGCTTACCGCGCGCGGGGTGTCTCCCCTTCGCCGAGCTGAGCTTCCTGCTGCTTCATCACGTTTCCACCGTATCCGAAGGGAAACGGACGTACCGGACCCATTTTTGGCGGTGCCCGCGGGCGCGGTCCCGTCGGGCGACGCAGCCCGCCGCAGGTAGCCCGCCGCCTAATCCGGGACCGATAATCTTCTCGGGTATGCCCGAGATTCACCCGGTCAGATAGTCTCAATGTGACTAGTACAGGCGCAGCACAGGCACACGACAGGGATGAGGTAAAGGTGCCCCTAACCAGTGAGATTGCCCAGCGGATGATCAAAGCCAGCCAGGATAAGGCCCGCGAATTGGGGGTGGCGGTGTCGACGGCGATCGTGGATGCCGATGGCCGGCTCTTCGCCTTCGGGCGGATGGCGGAGGCGCCCTGGATTTCGATCGAGGTGTCCCAGGCCAAGGCGTTCACCGGCGCGCTGCTACGGCGCGACGGACCGGACCTGCAGCAGATGCCGGCCACCTCGATCACGGCCTTGTCGGCCATCCATGGCCGGGGCGTGATGCCGATGGGAAGCGTCACCATATTGCGCGAGGGCGACCAAGTGATCGCCGGCATCGGCTGCAGTGGCGCGACCGATGAGCAAGACGGACAGTGCGCGCACGCCGCACGAGATGCGTTCGCGTCCTAAGCCGATGGGGTGGCTCACCGGCGCCCATTACCGGCTGCCGTCTCGCGCAGCAGGGGAAGAAGCTGGTCGCCGACCCGGATGATCTCCCGCCGGTACGGGGTGTCGGATAGCACGAAGTGAGTGACGCCGAGGTCCTGGTATTTCTTCAGTGGTGCAGCTACGTCAGCGGCGGACCCGACCAGCCACGTGGTAGCCGCGCCGCCGCCGCCGAACTTCCCGGGCGCGGTATAGAGGCAGGAATCCAGTACTTCCCCTCGGGCCGCGAGGTCGTGCAGACGCTGCTGTCCGACCGCAGTCGGGCCGGAGTGGTCCATTCGTATCTCGCCCGGGTCCGCCGCCATCGCGGCGACCTTCTCCTCCGCATCGCGCCACGCCTCCTCGGTGGTGTCGCGCACCACCGTCGTGATGCGCAGCCCGTACTGCAGCGGCGCGTGCTGACGCCCAAGGGAGTCGCTGAGCGACTTGAGCTGGTCGATGCGCTCGGCGATCCCGTCCAGCGGCTCGCCCCAGAACAGCTGCACGTCCGCTTCGGTCGCTGACACCCGCTGGGCCGCCTGCGACGCACCGCCGAAATACAGCGCCGGGTGCCTGCCCTCTGCCGCCCCGTACGGCCGTGGCGCCAGGGTGGACGCCTCTACCTGGAAGTGCTCACCGCGGAAGGTCACGTTCTCCTGCGTCCACAGCTGCCGGACCACCTGCAGGAACTCGCGGGTCCGGTCATATCGCTGCGCTGGTCGGCCTTTCCGTCGCCGTATGCCGCGAGGTTGTCGATCCCGGTGACGATGTTGACCAGGACGCGTCCCCTGGTGAGCTGGTCGAGCGTAGCCGCCGCGCTGGCGAAATGAGCCGGCTGCCAGTAGCCGGGGCGGATCGCGATCAGTGGCTTGAAGGTCGTCGTCCGAGCGGCGATTGCGGCGGCCACCGTGAAGGTGTCGGGCCGGCCCCAGCTCGCCCCCAGCAGGGCTCCGCCCCAGCCGTGTTCTTCCAGCGCCCGGGCCTGATTGGTCGAGAACTCAAGCGAGCCCCAGCCCGCCGTGGTCGGGTCACCCCGGTGGCCGGGCTCGACCGTGTTGGGGATGTACCAGAGGAATTCAAGGCTCACCGTGTCTCCCATGATTGGTCCGCGGGCTTCCATTCCAACCCGCCCACCGCGCCCGAGATGTACCGGGCCCCCATCCCGCTTCAGCCCCACCACTAGCAGCCAGGTATCGCCCCACCGCTGCCTGCCAATTGACGGGGTGCGCCGGTTATGCCCCGCTATGCCTGAACCTCACATTGAGGCATAACGGGCATCGACCATGATTGTGGATCGTTACTGCCCGCGGGCGGGCAGTAACGATCCACAATCACGAGAAACGCCCCGAGCGGAGGGTGCTTTCCTAAGTTATGCGTCCAGGGTGATCACATGGTCGGCCTGGCCGATCACCGCGGGGTCGTGACTGGCGCAGATCACGGTCTGGCCCTCCTCGTGAGCCGCGGCCGCCAGCAGCGCCGCGATGTCCCGGGCATTGCTCTCATCCTGGCTGGATGTCGGCTCGTCGACGATCAGCAGCCCGCTCGCGGCGGCGAGCGCCCGGGCCAGCGCCAGGCGCTGGGCTTCCCCGGCTGAGAGCCGGCGGACGCGCTGGCGGGCCCGGTCGGCGAGCCCGGTCCGGGCTTGCGCTTCGGCGGCCCGCAGTGCGGCGTCGTCCGCATTCCAGCCTCGTATCCGCAGGCTCAGCACCACGTTTTCCTGGGCGCTCAGGAAACCGATCGGCGCCGCCTCCTGCGAGAGGTACCCGATCCGCTGCCGGCGCAGGCTCGCGAGCTGCTCGCTGCTCAGCTCGCCCAGCGGCTGCCCGTCGAGCAAGATCTGGCCCGAGCTCGGGCGGTCGAGCCCGGCTACCAGCTCCAGCAGGGTCGTCTTCCCCGCGCCCGAGCGGCCCGTGACCGCCGTCATCTGGCCGGGCGCGAAGTCGTGGCTGAGACCGCCGAGCACCTGGCGCCGGGCTGGCCCGCGGCCGAACGTGCGCACCACGGAGCACACCTCGACGTGGACCGGGGCCCAGCCTTCCCGCGGCCGCGGCCGCGGCCGCGGCTGCGGCAGGACGCGGCCCGCGGCGGGCGCGGCCGGGACGGAATCGCTGGCCGCGGGCGTCACGATCACCCCGTCCCCGGCGGGCTGCACGCGGGCGCGGCGCCCGATACCGGCTTGACTGAGCAGATCGCGGGGAAGCTGCAGCCAGCCGTCGTTGATCACCAGCGACTCCTGCCCGTCCGTCCGCTCGCCGACGATCCGCCCGTCCCTGATCCGCACTATGCGGTCTGCCGCTTCAGCGGTCGCCAGGTCATGGGTGACCAGGATGACGCTCGTGCCGTCGGTGCGGGCGAGCTGGACGATGAGCGCGCGGACCGCCTCGGCGCTGGCGTCGTCGAGTTCGCCGGTCGGCTCGTCGGCGAGCAGCAGAGCCGGCCTGTGGGCCAGGGCCGCGCACAGCGCCGCCCGCTGGCGCTCGCCGCCGGACAGTTCTCCGGGGAAGGCGTCCGCCCGGTCGGCCAGCCCCGCGGCCCCGAGAAGTTCATCGACCCGACGGCGGCGCTCCCGCCCCGGCCCTCCCCGCAGCGCGATCGGCAACCCGACCGCATCACCTATCCGAAGGTCCGGGCTCAGCGCCGTGGCCGTGTGCTGCCCGAGGAATCCCACCAGCTCGTGTCGCCACCGCGACCGGGAGCGTGCTGGCATCCGGCCGACGTCGCGGCCCAGCACGCGGACGACCCCGGCCGACGGCTGCTGGACCCCGGCGATCACTCGCAGCAGCGTGCTCTTCCCGGCGCCGCTCGGGCCCAGCACGCACAGCACCTCGCCACGGGCCAGTTCGAGGTTCGTCCCCTGCAGGGCCGCTGCGTCCCCCTCGGCTGTCCGGTGGATGCAGAACACATCGCGTAGTTCGACGACCGCCTCACTCATGGACCGCCGCCCGGGTGCCCAGCCAGCCCGCGATCGCGAGCACCGCGAGCATGCCGACCGTCCAGGCCGCGAGCTGCGGCCACGGCACGACCGGCACCACCGGGGGAGCGGGATCGGCCACGGTGCCTGCGGCCCGGACGCTCGCCACCGCCAGGCGGGTCAGCGCTGCGGCGATCCCGAGGCCGACGACCACGCCCAGGACGGCGCTGAGCGCGAGCCGGGTGCGCAGCTCGGCCCGCAGTCCGCGCGAGCCGACGCCTTGCTCCATGAGGTCTGTCTCGACTCGCTCGTCGCGGGCTCCGCCCCGCAACGCGGTCAGCAGCCCGACGGCGGCCAGCAGCACGGACAGCGCGGTGGCCGCGATCAGCGTGCCGAGAACCCCGCGCGCCACCGGTGCGTCAAGCAGCTGCTGATCGAGGTCGACGCGAAACGCGGAGTCTAGCTGGGCGAGCGCCCCGCTGCCGAGCGCGGCGCGCAGCGGCGCAGGATGCTCGGCGGCGATCCACAGCTCGTCGGCCCGGCCTTGACCGGGCAGCTGCGCGTCCAAGGCCGCCGCGAGCGTCGCCTCGTCGGCGATGACGAAGCCGCCCGAGTCGGGGGGAAGCGCCGGGAAGCGGTTCAGGACGCCGACCACGCGCGCGGTCACCGGGACGCCGTCGACCGTCAGGGCGATGCCTCCGCCGGGACCTGCGGCGGCCGCGGTCTGCGGATCAGTGAGGACCGGGACCGGGCGCGTGTCGGACGGCTGCACCGGCCGGAGCACGCCAGGTGTTCCGGTGGTGGCGAAGCTGAGGGTCGCGACGGCGGTGCTGGTGCTGTGGGCCGTGCTCGCCGCGCCTACTCCACGCCAGGTGCCGAGCGGCACGCTCAGCGCCGGCTGGCCGCTGGCTTGCTGCGCGAGCAGCGGCCCGAGGCCGACCTGAGCGGAGAACTGAGTCGCGGCGCCCGGGTTCTCGCCGTTCTGATGACCGTTGGTAATGGCCAGGCCGGTCGGCTCGTCGAGCTCCAGGGCCTGCAGCTCCCAACGCCCGGCCGGCACGGACGCGCGCAGGTCCGCTTCATGGGCGTCGGCGGTACCGAACGGAACCTGGCGTATCGCTCCCTGCGAATCGCGGAGGTCCGCGGTGACTTCGACCGCGGTGCCCTGGGCGGAAGCGTCCAGTGACAGCCACCGGGTGCCTGCCGGAAGCATCGGTCCGGCCGTCCGGACCGGGCCGGTCGGCTCCAGGCGCCGGGCCAGGGCCGGCAGCGGCGCCGAGCCGTCGGCCTCCCGCCAGCCGTGGATCAAGGTCAGCCCGTCCGCGGGAATGCCGAGCGCCGGGATCGTCACCGTCTGGCCCCCGCTCGCGTAGTTCGCGTCCGTCCGGCGCACCGGCAGCACCGGGCCTGACGCGAGGGCCTGCCACCGCTGAAGCGGAGCCAGCTCCAGGGGGGTGCTGAAATTCGGGCCGGGCGAGACGAGCGTGTCGAGCGGGACCTGGTCCGCCGCCTGGTCTGCCGCGCTGCGGATCAGCGTCGACCGGTAGGCCAGGGCGAAGCCGCCGAGGCCGGTGGTCACGGCGATGAACGCGATAGCCAGCGCCGCCGTTCCGGGTGAGCGAGCCAGGTTGACCAGGGCCAGGCGCGGGAGCACGGGGCCCCCTCGGGCCAGGCGCTCTGTTCCCCGCAGGACCGCCCCGGCGGCGCGGAACGTCAGCACTCCGACGGCCAGACAGCACAGCGGGGCGAGCAGCAGCGTCAGCGCGTTATCGGTGCCGGTGCCCTCGACCAGCACCGCCGCCAGGGCCGCCGCCGCCGCGACGGCCAGCAGGTCGATCAGCCTGGTGCTCTCCAGCAGCACCAGCATGCTGAGCAGCACGGTCATCGCCAGCCACGCAGCGCACAGCGTGATCACCCCGGCCGGGGTGATCACGCTGTGCGTCAGGATCGCGCCCGCCGGTTCTCCTTCGCTGCTGGCCAGCAGCGCGGCCGCGCCGATTCCCGCCGCCGCGCCGACGCTCAGTGCCGCGGCGGACAACCAGCCGCACTCCGCCGCGACGAACAGGACGCACTGCCCCGTGCGGGCGCCCGCCTGGCGGAGCCGGTCAAGCTCGGCCCGCTGATCGCGGCGAAGTCCCCCGCCGGCCAGGACGATGAACAACGCCAGCGCGGCGATCGCGCCGCCGCCCGCCAGCAGCAGCCGCTGCGGCGCCACGCTGGCCTGGGTCCGTGCTTCGTCCAGTGTGCTGAACGGCGCGCTCAAACTGAACTGGCTGCCGCTCAGCAGCAGGCGGGCTTGCGAGCGGGCCAGCCGGTCCTCGACCTCGGTCAGCTCCCACCACCGCAGCTGTCTGATCGTCAGTTGGGCCAGCCAGCTATGCGTGCGGTACAGGCCGCTCAGTCCGGGCAGCGCTTCCAGCCCAGCGACGTCCCCGGTCACGAGCACCGGACCGGCGCCCGCACTTGATGGCACGAACCCCAGGGGAACCGATGAGCTCAGCTGCGCCAGCCCGGTGACCTGGATATGGACTCCGGCCGCAGCCAGGGTCGATGGGACCGCGCCGCCCCCGACGAGCAGCATCGGGCAGAGGCTCGGGCGGCACGGCCCGAGCTGGCCCGGCCCGAGCTGGCCCGGCCCCAGCTGGCCCGGTGCAGCGCCAGAGATCCACCGGCCCAGCGGGGCAATCGCGGCCGGCCGCACCACCACTCCGCCGAGGCGCACCGGGTTCATGAGCACCACCTCGGTCGGCGATCCCAAGCCAAGTCCGCCTATCAGCGCCTTCGCCTGGTCCGCCACGCCCGGGCTGACTGGTCCCGGCCAGATGACGCGGACCTCGCTATCGGCCGGTGGTGCGTTATCGAGCACCGATCGAGCGCTCTGATCACCCGCGACCTGGGCCTGTGCCGCCACGCCCGCGGCGAACGCCGCGGCGAGCGCGATGCCCAGCGCAGGCAGCAACCACCGGGCTGGTCGTCGCCGCGCGCGTGCGACGGCCAGCATCAGCGGCGCCAGCCAGTACCGCACGACGCCATTGTCGCACGCAGCAGACGGGCCGACGTGCCCAGGTTCACAGCGCCGAGGGGGCAGGCCTATGACCCGGTAGCAGGCGCGGGCAGCTCACGGACGGTCATCAGCGGCAGGCCGCCGGGCCGGGCGCACGCCGCGAGCAGCAGGCCGAGCTCGGCGTCGCCGGGCCGGGCCGGGCCTTCGAACTCCTCGAAGTACTCCTCGAGGAAGCTGGCCACGTGCTGGCCGTCCACCGACCCGGCGCCCGACGGCGCGTCGGTGCCGCCGAGCACCATCAGCAGCAGGCCCGGCACCCGCGCGGTGCCCGGGCCGAGGGCGGGCTGCAGGTACGGGAGCGGCAGCGCGCGCACGCCGTACCGCTCGTAGAAGCGCACGCGGGCTGCCGGGTCACCGAACGCCGCCGAACCCGTGAACGTGCGCGGGTCCTCCACCTCCAGGACGATGAGCCGGGGGCTCAGCTCCTCGGTCCAGGCGTCCTTCGCGGCCCGCAGCACTGCGGCGCCGGTTCCCTGCCCACGGCCGCCGCCCAGCACGGCCAGGTAGGACAGCACCATCACGTTGCTGCGCGGGAAGTAGTCACCGATGGCCCCGCCGAGCATGGCCCCGCCCGCGGCCACGGCGATGAGCACCCGGCTGCGGCCCGAACGCAGGCCGTCCATGAGCTCCTGCTCGGTCTGCAGCTCGTCGGGCGGGAAGCTCGGCACGATCACCGTGCGGTAGAACTCCGGGACAAGCCGGAAATCCTCGTCCCGGGCGTCCACGATCGTGACGGGCTGGCGGTCCGGGCCGGGCATCGCTGCCTCCTATAGCTGCGCCGGGCCAGCCGCCCGCGGCGGCCTGCAGCCGCGTCGGCTCCGGTGGCCCGGACCGGTCCCGGACGGCCGCGCACCCCGATGAGCAGCGCCGGGACAAGAAATGTCAGGCTAGGGCGGTACGCGCCGAGCAAGCCAACTAGTACCTTAGCCCAGGTTCGTTATGGCGCCAGGTGCCGATCGGTCGGCCGGCGCGGCGGCGGCAGCGGCGAACGGGAGGAAGACGTGGGCCAGGCAGTGTCCTGGAAGGACTTCGAACAGGCTGAGCCGCGGTTCGCCGGGCGGGTTCAGGCCCTGTTCGATGCCCGTCGGCACAAGACGATCGCGACCTTGCGGGCCGACGGGTCACCGCGCATCAGCGGGATTGAGACGGAATTCGTCGGCGGTGAGTTGCGGTTCGGGTCGATGACCGGGGCGCGCAAGGGGACCGACCTGCGCAGAGATCCGCGGTTCGCCCTGCACAGCGCCTCGGACGATCCGGTTGAGGGCCACGAGCGATTGTGGCCGGGCGACGCGAAGATCGCGGGCCGGGCGGTAGTCGCTGGACGGCTCGCGGCCGGCGGCCCAGAGGGCGACCTGTTCCGCGCCGACATCTCCGAGGTCGTCCTCACCCACCTCGACGACGACGCGACGAAGCTGGTCATCGAATACTGGACCCCGGCGGGAGGGCTGCGGCGGATCGAGCGGGAGTAGCACCAGCACTCCCCACCCGGCATCTTCGGGCCATTTGCGCGGAAGCGGGTGACCTATGCCCCTGCTCAGGCCGGCATCAGGGGAGCCATTTTGTAACCAGAGGACAAATGCCCTCAAGGCCGCTGGTGGTTCCCCCCGTGGGAGCCAGTGGCTACGAGGAGGTTGCCATGTCTGATAGCTATATTCTGGGCTGGCCGCCGGGGCGCCATCCCGATGCCAGCGCGCCGGAGGCCGTGCCCTGCGCGCACTGCGGGCACCGCGCCGACTCCCACCTGCACCCGGGTTCGTGCTCGGTCCGGGGCCGCTGGTGGCAGCGCTGCCGGTGCAGCGGCTACACCAGATTGGATTCGGCCGCCTAGTCCGGGGGGGTACGGCCGGAGGTATCGCCGCGGCCCAGGGACAGGCTGGCCAGCAGCCCGAGGCCGAGGAAGATTGCCGCGCAGAATGCGGTCAGCCGGGTCGCCTCGGAGAACGCCTGTTTCGCCAGTTCCGCGACTGGTGCCGTGCGGGGATCGGCGGCCAGCTGGCTGATCGCCGCACCGGCGCTCTGCTTGACGCCGGTCACGATCGCGGCGCGCTGTCCGGCCGGTATCCCCGGGACGCCTGCCAGCTTGTGCGTGAGCTGAGCGCCCAGCGTGCTGAACAGCACGGTGCCCAGGATCGCGATGCCGAACGCGGAGCCGATCTGGCGGCTGGTGCTTTGCGTACCCGAACCCTGGCCGCTGTTCGCTACCGGTATGTCGGCGAGTACCACCCCGGTGAGCTGCGCCGTCGCGAGCCCGACGCCGAGCCCGTAGATGAACAGGACAGGTACCGTCGCCCACCATGCCGTGGTCGGCCCGATGACCACGCCGAGCCCCGCGACGCCGACGAGCTCCAGTGCGATGCCCAGGCGCACCGTGAAAACCGGCCCTTTCCTGCGGGCGAGCTGAGCGCCGAAGCCGCTCGCGGCGAAACTGCCGATGGCCAGCGGCAGCAGCGCGATACCGGTCGCGAAAGCGCTGTACCCGCGGACGTTCTCAAACCACAGGGGCAGCGAGAACAGCAGGCCGAACTCGCCGAGGCTGACGATCCCGGCCGCGATGTTGCCGTTGCGGAACGAGGGAATGGAAAAGAGCCCGAGGTCGAGCAGCACGACTCGCCCTGCGGCGTTACGGCGCCGCTCGACGGCGACGAAGCCCAGCAGGCAGATGACGCCCGCGGCGAACGCCACGGGGACAGGCGAGATCGGCCAGGTCCAGCCGAGCCCGGCGATGCTCACGTGGCCGGTCCGGGTCCACCAGCCGTAGCTGCGGCCCTCGATGAGCCCGAAGATTATTCCGCCGAACCCGAGTACCGATAGCAAGGCTCCCGCCAGGTCGTTACCGTGGGCCGCTGCGGCGTCCTTGGACTCCGGCACCAGCAGGAGGGTCCCGGCGGTGACGGCCAGGCCGATCGGGACGTTGATGCCGAAGGCCCACCGCCAGGAATAGGAGGTCGTGAGCCAGCCGCCGAGCAGCGGGCCGAGCGCGGCGGTCCCGCCGATCGTGGAGCCCCATACCGCGAAGGCGATGGCGCGGTCGCGGCCCCGGAATCCGGCGTTGAGCAGCGATAGCGACGCGGGCAGCATCATTGCGCCGGCGATGCCCTGCAGCACGCGGCTGCCGATCAGCTCCGGTCCGGACTGGGAGAACGCGGCCAGCACGCTGGCCGCCGCGAATGAGGTCGCCCCGGTGACGAACAGCAGCCGCCGGCCGTAACGGTCGCCCAGCCGGCCCCATACCAGCAGGAGCGCGGCGAAGACCAGGGTGTAGACCTCCTGCACCCACTGCGCATCGCTGGAGGAGATGCCCAGATCCTTGATGATCTGCGGCACGGCCACGTTGACGATCGTCGCGTCCACGATGATCATGGCCACGCCCAGGGCGATGAAGAACAATCCCGCCCACCGGCGGCGCGACGCCGCTCCGGCGGCCGCCGCAGAATGTGCCCGAACGGTCACGAAGCCCCCATTAATTACTGAGTATGCTCAGCATCATTAGTCAGCATACTGATCATCGGGGGGCAGCTGAGGCCAACCGTAGCCTGCCGGGACACCCTGTCCGTCAGCGGCATACCCTGCTAGCGAGATGGATACCTCCGGCCCGGACACCGTGAGCGGCCAGGACGTTCCGGGCGATGCGGCCGAGTGGCCCCTGGGACGCCTGCTCTCGACGGCCGCGCGCCTGGTGGAGCAGGACTGGAACAGCTGGCTCGCGAGCCGTGGCATGACCCATGCCGGGCTGCTCGCCCTGCACATGCTGGAGACCGGGCCGCACACCCAGCGCGAGCTCGCCGCGGCGAGCATGGTCGAGGAACAGACCATGAGCCGGGTGCTCGACCGGCTGGCCCGCGCGGGGCACGTGACCAGGGAGCGGGACCCCGCCGACCGGCGCCGTTTGGTCGTCCGGTCTACCGCCGCGGGCCAGCAGGCCTACCGGGCCGCGATCGAGGCCAATCTCGGGAACACGATCATCACGCGCCGGCTCGACGAGCCCGAGGCATTCCGCCGCATGCTCATCCAGCTCATCGCCGGCCTGCTCGCCGACCGCGGCGCGCAAGCCCCGCGCAGCTTGCTCACGCCACCCCCGGGCGGGGATGAGTAATGTCCCAGGCATGATGCCAGCTGGCCCGGGCCGTGACGGTGATCCCAGGCCCGCGCCATCGGCAGGGTTCGTGTCGCTGCCCTCACGGCCCGGCACCCCGCTGGCGTCCGTGGCCAAAAGGATGCTGCTCGCGGCCGGCCTGCTGGCGGTCTCCGCGCTGATTGTCTATCTGGGGCGCGACGGATACCGGGATGCCGCCCACCCGGGGCAGCCGCTGTCCCCGCTGGCCAGCGTGTACTACGCAACCGTTACGCTGTCGACGACCGGATACGGCGATATCGTGTCCAAGGGCCGCGCGGTGGTCAGGACGCTGACCGAATCGGGCACCCCGCGGGAGTCGATCGTGGTCATCGACACCTCGCAGGACGCGGTCGCCGAGGCCAACGCCGCCGGGCTGGTGGCCGTGAGCGGGACGGGACCCGCCGCGGCGTGCTGAACCAGGCCCTGGCCGGCACGGCCAGCCAGGTGGTCATCGCCGTGAGCCGGGACGACACCGCCGTCCTGATCACGCTCACCGCCCGCCAGCTGAACCCGGACGTGGCTATCGTCGCCGCGGTCCGGGAGCGGGAGAACCTGCCGCTGCTGCGCCAAAGCGGCGCCGACCGGGTCGTGCTGTCCTCGGATGCCGCCGGGCAGATGCTCGCCATTTCCGCCCTCCGGCCCGCCGCCGGACAGGTTATCGCCGATCTGCTGGACCACGGGCGCGGCCTGGACCTGGTCGAGCGGCCGGCCTCGGCGGGGGAGGTCGGCACCCCGGCCCGCGACGCGGCGGGAACGGTCATCGCCGTGATCCGGCAAGGCCGGGTGCTGGCGCCCGATGACCCGGAGGCCGCCACGCTGACCGCGGATGACCGGCTCATCCTGGTCAGCTCCCAGCGGCCAGCCGCCCACCCGGCCCGCTAGCCGCAGTCAGGCGGGGATGTGCTGGTCGAGCCAGATGAGTGTCCGCCGCGCCTGGCCCGCCGGGCCGGAGCGGAAGAAGTAGCCCGGCAGCGTCGTGCCCTCGTACGGGATCTCGATCCGCTCGATCTGCAGGGCGGTCAGGTCGACGAAGCGGTCCCACGCGGCGCGGTGCTTTTCCCGCAGCCTAGCGAACAGCGTGGCGTCTCCCGTCCCGTCGGCCATGGAACGCCTGATGGTACGTCGCGCCCAAGGCGATCTCAGTTTGGAAATTGAAGCCCTCGTCCTTGAAGAAGGGTCGCACGAACCTCCCCGTTGGCGTGACGGTCAAGGCTCCCAGGCTAACGAACGCATCTTCAGCAGCGACCGCGCCCCGGTGACCGGAGGGGGAAGTCCCAAGCGTTGCTAGGATCACGCACGTGACAGAAGCGCCGTACGGTACCTGGCCTTCGCCGGTCACTCCGGCTTTGCTGGTCGAGGCGGCGGTCGGCCTGTCGAACGTGACCCTCGACGGCGGGCGGCTCTACTGGGTCGAGTCCCGCCCGAGCGAGGCGGGCCGCATGGTCCTGATGGCTGCCCCGGCGGCCGGCGGGTCAGAACCGGCGGAGGTGACACCGGCCGGATTCTCGGTCCGTACCCGGGTCCACGAGTACGGCGGCCGGTGTTACTGCGTGCACGGCTCCACGATCGTGTTCTCGAACTGGGCCGACCAGCGGCTGTGGGTGATACGCGGTGGCGCGGATCCGGTTCCGCTTACGGCCGAGCCCCGGGAGGCGGGGGACGTCCGGTTCGCTGATCCGGTTTTCAGCCCTGATGGGCGCTGGGTGGCCTGCGTCAGGGAAACCCACCAGGACGGTCAGGCCGTGGTCAATGACCTGGTTGCCGTGCCCGTGGACCTCCCCGGCGCCGCGCCGAGGCGGCTGGCCGGCGGTCATGACTTCTTCGCCGCCCCCCGGTTCTCGCCCGACGGCTCCCGGCTGTGCTGGGTGTCGTGGGAGCTTCCGGATATGCCGTGGGAGTCCACCCGGCTGTGGTGTGCGGAGGTCGGAGCGGACCTGGCCGTGGGTCCGGCCAGGCATGTCGCCGGCGGCCCGGGGGAGTCGGTGACCCAGCCGCGGTGGTCCCCGGACGGGGTTCTGCACTACATATCGGACCGAACGGGCTGGTGGAACATCTACTCCGATCCAGGTCGGCCGGTCTGCCCTATGGCTGCGGAGTTCGGCGAACCGGACTGGGCGTTCGGGAACTCCACCTATGGCTTCGCCCCCGACGGGCAGCTGGTCGCGGTCTGGGCCGCGGGGGGCGGCCGGCGCCTCGGCCTGGTCAGGGAGGGTCGAGCAGAGCCGCTGGAATCAGTGTTCTCCAGTTACTCCTCGGTGCAGGTAGCAGCCGGGCCGGTCGTCTACGCCATCGCCGCTTCCCCGGTCCTGCCGCCCGCCTTCGTCCGGCTTGATCTGGCCACCGGCGCCGTGCAGGTCATCCGCCGGAGCCGGGAGGTCCCCGTCGATGAGGCCTACCTGTCCCGGCCGGAGGCGATCGACTTCCCGACCGGTGACGGCCAGACCGCCCATGCCCTGTTCTATCCGCCCGCCCACCCGGCTCTGTATGGCCCGCCCGGGGAGCGGCCTCCGGTCGTCGTGATCATCCACGGCGGGCCGACATCGTCGGCTTCGGCGGTCCTCAACCTCTCGGTGCAGTACTGGACCAGCCGTGGCTTCGCGGTCGCCGACGTTGATTACCGGGGCAGTTCCGGGTACGGCCGTTCCTATCGTCAGCTGCTGGCGGGCCGGTGGGGGGTCGCCGACGTCGAGGACTGCGCCGCCGTCGTGCGCTGGCTGGATGAGCGTGGCCTGGTGGACGGGCGGCGAGCCGTCATCCGGGGCGGCAGCGCAGGCGGCTTCACGACCTTGGCCGCCTTGGCGTTCACCAGCGTATTCTCGGCCGGGGCGAGTCACTACGGCGTGGCCGACCTGGAGCTGCTGGCCCGGGACACCCATAAGTTCGAGTCCCGGTATCTGGACGGCCTGGTCGGTCCATGGCCCGAGGCGCTCAGCGAGTACCAGCGCCGCTCGCCCATCCACCACGTGGACCAGATCACCAGCCCGCTGATCCTGTTCCAGGGACTGGACGACAAGGTGGTCCCCCCTGCTCAGTCCGAGCTGATGCACCGTGCTCTGCAGGACCAGGGGGTGCCCGTCGCCTACCTCGCCTTTGCGGGCGAACAGCACGGGTTCCGCAAGGCCGACACGCTGATCACGGTCATGACCGCAGAACTCGAGTTCTACGGCCGGGTGTTCGGCTTTACGCCGTCGCTGCCGGAAGGCGAGCAGGTCAACCTCACGATCGCCAACGAGGCGAAGCTCACCCCGCCCGCCTGATCGCCCGCTTTGAGGCGGGGGCACAGGATCCTTGGCCGGCCGCCGGGACCAAGGACCTCAGCCGGGTGACCAAAGCCCCCTGCCCGGCGGGCCGGACCCCGGCCCCTACTATGAAGGCGCCGCTGAAGCGGCCAGAACCGCCGTGTCCCAGGACGCGGCCAAAAAACAGGGGAAATGATATGGCCAAGCCTGACGGAGTATTCCTGTTCATCGGCACCTATCCCAACGAGGAGGTGGCGCGAGCCGACTACGACGTCGTGAAGGACCTGCACGCCGCGGGTGCGGTCGGGACCTACGACGCCGCCGTGGTCACCAAGGACCGCCACGGCAAGGTACACGTCAACAAGGACGAGACGGCCACCCGGCACGGCGCGTGGGGCGGCGCTGCGGTCGGCGCCGTGGTCGGCATCCTGTTCCCGCCCGCGATCATCGGCTCGGCCATCGTCGGCGCTGCGGTGGGCGGGGTAGGCGGCCACCTGTGGCGGGGCATGTCCCGCGCCGACGTCAAGGAGTTCGGGGACATCATCGATACCGGGCAGGCGGCCCTGGTCATCGTCGGCGAGAGCACCATCGAGAGTGCGATCGAGAAGGCGCAGCTGAAGGCCGACAAGCACATCGCCAAGGAACTCGATGTGAGCTCGAAGGATGTCGACAAGGCCGTCCAGGAAGCGGCCACGGGTCTAAGCGCCTAACAGGCCAGCCTGGCGTTCCTCGCCCCGGCGCTGCTCATCAGGTGCTCGGCCATTTCATCGGGTGCGCGGCCGTTCGGCGCCGGTCTGCGCCATCGCGGCCGACGCGGCCGCGATGGCCTGCAGCCGGTCGCTCTCGCGGATGAAGGCCGATGCGACCACGGCGAAACGGATCTCGAAGAAGCGTGACAGCGCGAGCCCCGCGGCCGAGCCGGGGCCGCGCTGCGCCCGCCCGACTATCTCAGCGAACGGGCTCGCTGTCTCGTACTCGGCCACGTCGGCGGTCAGCAGCCAGGCCGTGTAGCCGTCCAGGCCGGTCTGCGCGCACAGCCTGCGGGCCACGTTCACCCAGTAGGTGCCCAGCGGCGGGAACGGCGTGGCGGGCTGCGAGCGCATCGAGTCGCCGCTGCTGTACCACTCGAGCGTCTCGTTGATCGCATCGAGGATGTCCGTGCTCACATCCTCAATTCTCCCACCTCAAGTGCGGGGGTCGGTCCGTCGCGCGCTTGCCCGCGCTTGCGGCATCCGGCGAGAATGATGAGATGCCTGCAGACCCGCGTGCCGAGGCGGCCGCGGCGGCCCTGCCCGGCTGGGCCCGCGAGATCACCAGCCTGGCCGTGCTGACCGGCGCCGGGATCTCCACCGACTCCGGCATACCCGACTTCCGCGGGCCGTCCGGGGTCTGGACCAAGAACCCGGCGGCGGAGAAGCTGTCCACCTACCAGGCCTACATGGCCGACGCCGAGCTCAGGCGCCGATCCTGGCAGAACCGGCTGGCCCATCCGGCCTGGGCCGCCGAGCCCAACCCCGCGCACCTGGCCCTGGCCCGGCTGGCCCGCAGCACGATCGACACCCAGGTGATCACCCAGAATATCGACGGGCTGCACCAGCGAGCCGGGACGCCGCCCGACCGGGTGATCGAGCTGCACGGGACGATGTCCGGCGTGGTGTGCACGAGCTGCGGCGACCGGACCGAGATGGCCGACGCCCTGGCCCGGGTGCGGGCCGGCGAGGACGACCCGCCGTGCGCCCGCTGCGGCGGGATCCTGAAGTCGGCCACGATCATGTTCGGCGAGGCGCTGGAGCCCGGCGTGTTCGAGCGCGCCGTGGCCGCCGCCGCCGGCTGCGACCTGATGCTAGCCATCGGCAGCACGCTGATCGTGGAACCGGCCGCCTCGCTGTGCGCCATCGCCGCCGAGGCGGGCGCGGCCCTGGTCATCATCAACCGGGATCCCACGCCCTACGACACGCTGGCCGCCGCCGTCATCCGCGACCCGATCGGCGCGGCCGTGCCCCGCCTGGCCGACCAGCTACTCGCTACGGAAGGCCGGCGTGGCCGACGCTGACGCGGGCTGATTCGATCCGCCCCCGCGGCGACGCGGAAGCCTGCGCCGGGATCGACCCGGGCGCGGTCATCGCGAACAGCTCGCGGCCGTCGGGTCCGCCCAGCATGCATGCCACACAGGGCTGGGAGAAGCTGACCGTATCCAGCAACTCGCCCCCTTCGGCGACCCTGATCGCGGTCGTGTCGGCGGCGTTGGCGACCCAGACTGCCCCCGACGCGTCCAGGCAGATGCCGTCCGGGGCGATCCGATGCGGCTGCAGGTCGGCCCACACCCGCTGGTTGCTCAGCCCCCCGTCGGCCGAGATGTCGAATGCGCTCAGCCGCCGGCCCATCGTCTCGGCCACGATCAGCGTTCCGCCGTCGGGGGTGATCACCGTCCCGTTAGGGAACTCCAGGCCTTCAGCCACGACGCTCACCTGCCCGCCGGGATCGACGCGGATCAGCGGCGCCGGCAGGCGCTCCGCCTGCGCCCCCGCCATGACCGCGTAAAGGTCGTACCCGAAGTTCCCGACGTACGCACGGCCGACCGCGTCGACCACCATGTCATTGCAGTGCGACGGCGCCCACTGCGCCAGGTCGGCGTGCTCGCCCACGGAGCCGTCCGGGCCGAGCCGCAGCACCCGGCGCTCGAGCATCGACACGATCAGCAGCGACCCGTCCGGCATCCACCCCAGTCCCGACGGCTGGCCCGCCACCTCGACCACCCGCTCGTCGGCCCCGCCGGGCGCGAGCGCGTGGACAGCGTGATCAAAGAAGTCGGAGTACCACAGCCGGCCGTCATGCCAGCGCGGGCCCTCACCGAAATACAGGCCCTCGCGCAACACCGATCCCTCGTACTGTCCCACCGCACCAACCTACTCCCGGACCCCGCCGATCAGACAGACCACTCCGGGAGCGGTTCCGCGCGCATCCTGCGTGATCGGTACCGTTCGGGTTATGACCATCGAGCCTGACACCAAGGACTGGACCTGGGTGTTGCAGCGGCCCTGCCCGGAATGCGGCCTGGACACCCACAGCTTCCCCCGCGGCGGGCTCGCAGGCATGATCCGCGCCAATGCCGCGGCGTGGCACGGCCTGCTGACCAGTCCCGGTGATCCCCGCCTCCGCCCGTCACCCGGGAAGTGGTCGGCCCTGGAGTACGGCTGCCACGTCCGCGATGTCCTGCGACTGTATGAGCAGCGGCTCACGCTGATGCTCACCCAGGACGGGCCGCAGTTCCCCAACTGGGACCAGGACGCCACCGCGGTAGCGGACCGCTACCACGAGCAGGACCCGGCCGCGGTGGCCCGGGAACTGGCCGCCGCCGCCGACGTTATCGCCGCGGACTTTGACGGCCTGGCCCCGGGCCAATGGCAGCGCACCGGCAGCCGCAGCGACGGAGCCGACTTCACCGTCGAGTCCTTCGCGCGGTATTTCATCCACGACCCGGTCCATCATCTCTACGACGTCACCGGCATCCGGTACACCGCCCAGCAAGGACATACTCCGCACGGCGATTGAGGATGTTCAGCGCGGGTTTCAGTCCATTGCCTCCGCCAGTTCGGCGCGCCAGGCCGGGGCTTCGAATGGCTGAGGGTAGTAGCGTGTTTCGCTGGTGATCAGCCCTTGGTCGTCCAGTTCAAAGATGACGACCGTCTGGCTCCGGTCGCCGCCGTAGTCGATATCGGCCTCCGCGATCCAGACGTGGCGGGCGCCGGTGACCTTGCGCAGGGTTATGGCTGGCGCAGGCGCGGGGAACGCCTCCTGCATCTTGCGCAACGGGTCGCGTCCGCGGATCCGTTCGCGTGACTGCGGCATTTCCAGCACGAAGTCGGGGCGTCGCAGCCCGTACTCCCGTTCCGGGGACAGGCCGCCGTACCCGCCGAGCCCGAGCATCCGTTCCAGGCCCTCCCGCATGGCCGCCGCGTCATCGCCTGTCACTGCCCGGCGGAACAACTCCTGCACTGTGGAAGTATCCATCAGGTACTCCTTCCTGATCACGACCGCTGCGCGACCTCTTCCTGATCACGACCGCTGCGCGACCTCGATGCCAGACGCCGCTCAAGGGGGATCCTGGCCCTGTGTGACGGAGAATTGGTCATGCATCCTGACTAATCTGACATGACGAGCACCATTAGTCAAGAGTCCTGACTACAATGGGCCGAGTGCCTCACCCCGAACAAGACTCCCCCCTGCTGCGGCTCCTCGGCCTGGCCACGCGGCAGCTGGCCACTGACCTGAACGACAAGCTGCTCGAGGCGGGCATCACCGATCACCGCGATTCCTGGAACAACGTAATGCCGCACATCCCCGCCTCCGGGATCCGCCTGACCGAACTCGCCGCGCGCGCGAACATGACCAAGCAGGCGATGGCCGAGCTCGTCACGGAGATCGAGCGCCGCGGATACCTCCAGCGCACGGCCGACCCGGCCGATCGGCGCGCGAAGATCATCGAATTCACCGACATGGGATGGGCCCTCGTGCATGCCGCCCTGTCCGCACTGGGTGAACTCGAAGCTGAGATCACCGGCCGCCTAGGCGAGCCCTCGGTCGGCCAACTGCGCAGCACGCTCCTCCAGATCCTCGACCGGCCGGCCTACACCAGCCGAGAACCATCCGGCGGGCCGCCCTCGTAACCACGGTCCTAGGCCTCGCGCGGTCAGCCGCGCTCCAGCACTTGTCCAACCGGTGGCCTGCGGTCATTATGGCCAGACCTGTGCTCCTCTTCACCCAGCCGCTCTACGTCCGCACGGCGATCGAGGATGTGCACCTCAAGCGTGCCGCTGCATAACCATTCGGTTCGGCGGCGGCCTGCCTCCCGCGCTCACATGATGGTCACGGTGACCTGCGCGGCCGTCCCGGTGTGCGTGCCGGGGTTACCGGGACGGCCCGGGTCACCGGGTGGGCCGCCGGCGGCGGCGGCCCCGACAGGGTTGTTCTTGCCTGCTGCGCCCGGGGTGCCGGGCGCCCCGCCGGGACCGGCGGGACCGGCCTGGCCGGGCTGCCCGGGCGGGGCCGGGGCGGGCGCCGGCTGGACCAGGCTTGTGCTGGTTCCCGTGGGCAGGAACACGGCGATGTTGCCGGCGGCGTCTGTGCCGTTCCCGCCGTCGCCGCCCTGGCCGCCGCTTCCTCCCTTGCCGCCGGGCCCGGCGGCGCCGCCGGCATTGCCCGTGCAGTCACAGGTCACGCCGTTGCCGCCGTTGCCGCCTTGCTGGCCGTTGCCGCCCGGGCCGCCGTTGCCGCCGGGGCCGCCAGCACCGGACTGGGTCGCCACCACGAGCACATTCTTGGCCGCCTGGTCCACTGTCAGGCTGCCGGTGATGGTGATGCTGGCCAGCGCGCTGGCGATGCCGTCGTTGCCGTGCGGGCCGACGGCTCCCGCCGTCCCCTGCTGCCCGGGCGCACCGTTCCCGCCGCCGTCGCCCGCCACGGATGCGGAGACGCATGTGCCCGGAGCCCCGGACGGCGCCTGGGCCCGTCCGGGCGGCTGGGCCGGGGTGGCGACCGGCGCTCCGGCAGTGCCGAGGATGTTGAAGTCGCCGCTGTACCCGGCGGGCGGGGCGCCTGCGCGCGTGAGCGAGGAGCAGGTGAAGTGCAGCGGCGTGGACCGGGCGACGATGCAGCCGCCATCGAGCAGCTCGAGGCCATTGGGCAGGTCGATGACCCGCAGGCTCCCGTCCGGCGTCGAGACGTCCCACACGGCGCTGACCTGCATGGGCGGGCCAGTCGGCGGCGAGGCGGTCCCGCCGGTCGCCGTCTGGGCCGTTCCGCCGGGCGCCGTTTGGGCCGTTCCGCCGGTTGCCGTTTGGGCGGTCCCGTCAGGCGTCGTCTGGTCTGTTCCGTCAGGCGTCGTCTGGGCGGTCCCGCCGGGCGTCACCTGGGTGGTCACGTGAGCGGTGATCGGGAGCGCCGCGGCGAGCTGCGCGTGGTCCTCCTGGCTCAGCTCGTCGTTCCCGACAACGTGCCCGATCAGCCGATGCAGCAGCGAGACGCCCGGCTGGTCGGCAGGCGCCGTGATGCCGTCGAGCAGCGCGCCGGCATGCTGGGCACGTTGCTCTGGCGACAGGCCCAGGTCGACCAGGTCCTTGAGCTGGGTCACGTTGTGGAGGTTGATGCGCGTGTCCACGGTGCCGTCGCTGGCGGTGCCTTGGGGCACGCCGAGGCTGCCGATTACCTGGCTGACACTCACGGGCTCGCCGTCCTTCCGTTGAGGGATTTCCCGTTGACGAACACTTCTGGTGCCGGCCTGCCCACCCCGTCGCGTCCGGCCCTACCCGGTGCCCCGGCGTTCCCCGGTGCCCTGGCTGTCCCGGCGGCCGCCACTGTCGCGGGGTGGTCGGCGGTGCGGCCGCCGTTTTCGTCGCAGCCGACCTGACCGCTTACCCCGCCGCACCCGGCCTGGCCGCCGACCCCGCCCGTGCCACCCGGCGCGGGATGGGTCAGCACACGCAGCTGGCCGATCATTGGCTCCGGCAGCGTCACGAACACGTTCGAGCAGATGCCGCCGTTTCCGCCGCGGCCGCCGTCGCCGCCGTTTCCGCCACGGCCGCCCCGGCCGGGACGGCCCGCGCCGACCGGGCCCGCCGTAGACCGGAAACCCTGGACTGCATCCCCGCCGTCGCCGCCGTCGCCCCCACTCCCGCCAGGGCCGCCGTTTCCGCCGCGGCCGCCGGCCGCGAGGAGGGTGAGCGGGCCCGTCAGGCGGCCGATGGTGATCTCAGCGGTTTTCGTCGCGCCGCCCGTGCGGCCAGGTTCGCCCGCCCCGCCCGGCGCGCCGTCGGCACCGTCGGATCCGTTCATCCGGTCGCCTGGCGGCTCGCTCAGGGCAAAACCGATCATGGTCGGCGTGCCGCCCGGACGGGTCCCCGCCCGGCCGGGCCTTCCGCCAGTGCCCGGTGCGCCCGCCCGGCCGTGCCGTGGGCCGATGCGGCGGTCCACCGAATGCGGGGTCGGCAACACACCGAGCTGGTAACCCCCGGCACCGTGGGCTGCTGCCGTCAGGTGCCGCAGGTGCTGGCAGCCGAACACCAGCAGGTTGCCCTGCACGATGACGCGCCCGCCCGGCTCGATCACCAGCTCGCCGACGTTGACCACGTTGAGCAGGTCATCACGCTCATCGATGCCCAGCGCCGCGTGCGACACAGTCAGATCCCATACCTCGCCTGACGCCACCCGCCGGAACAGCACGCTCAGCTGCCGGGCGGGAAACGGCAGGTGCACCGCCAGCCCGGCCCGGTCGGCCTCCCCGACGGTCCCATCGGCGAACACGTACGCCTCGCACCGGTCGTGCACGCCCTGGCCCAGGCGGCTCCTGACCGCAACGGCGGGATGAAAGAAGAGCGCCTGCCGCGCCCGCCGCTCAGCCGGGCTGACCTGGCAGAGCTCACGGAGCTGTTCGAGCGCCGGGACCGGCGTAAGGGTCTCGGTCACCTCGCCGGCCAGCAGCCGGGCCTGATCGTGGCCCAGCCTGCGAGCGAGGGTTAGGAACGCGCCGACCTCCTCACCGGTCAGCTGATGCAACCCTGCGGCCACGGGGCTACCGAGGCCGGGCATAGCCGACCGGCACTGAGGACAGCCCGCCGGGCACAACATCGCGACCCGCCGATCCGCACCCGCCATAGACCAGCGCGGACCGTGCTTGACCGCCGATCACGGATATGACAGCCGGAGCCGGCCGGCCGATCCGCCCGGCGGATGTGCCCGCACAGGCGGTTCCCCGGCCACCAGCAGATCCGGCCTGACCAGCACCGCCACGGCCCTCAGCCGGGCCGGCCCGTGCTCACCGTCAACCACAGACGCCATAGCGTTACCCCCCACCGAAGCCCTTCCCGTCGAAGATTGCCACACCTCCCATCACACCCTCAACCACCTAAAGGTCAGCTGGGACATCTGATCCGTGATGTTGGCAAGGTCTAGTTGTTCGGTCATGTCTTACGAACTCCCGTGATGACGTCGAGGCCGTGTCGACGAATTGAGCTGTGACCTGCAAAGCTCCGCCAGTCGGTTCAAGGCGGGCGAGGTGTAGGCCGACTCGGCGTCCATGAGCTGTGCGACGAGGGCGACGTTCGGCTCGCTCGGCAGCGTGCTGGGACGGGCACCGACGACCGCATCGTGGCGGGTCGCCATCCATTCGACCGTCCTGTCAGCCAGTGGTTTCAGTCGTGGGTCGGCCGGGTCCCAATCTCGGGCTTCGTCGTAGGCCAGGTAGATGCGCCGGAACTCGGGGTCTGCCAGCGCGGCTCGCTTCTGCCTCGTCCACTCTGGAACCACCTCGGGAGCGAGTGCAGCGAGAAGAATCCATCCGTCTCGTTCGATCTGCACGCCCTGCTCGCTCACGCTCATCTCCCGCAGGGCGCTGAGCATCTCTGCGACCTCGGGCGGCAGTACGATCTGGTCACCAGCGAGGAGGCCCGCGAGCTGCCGGCGCCGATGCTCAAGTTGACCAATTTGCTGGGCAAGCGCCTCGTCGATCCCGGCAACAGCAGCGCCGAACTCACCCGGGTCAGCATTGAGGAAGCGGCTGACCTGAGCGAGCGGGACACCTGCATCGGCAAGGACCTTGATCCGCACCAGATCGACGACCGCCTGTGCACCATAGCGGCGGTAACCGGAGTTATCCCGCACGGGTTCTGGGAGCAGACCGACCCGGTGGTAATGACGGACCGCCCGCACGGTGACGCCGCAGTGGCTGGCCAGTTGACCGATCGTCAGGAGCTGCGCCATCAGGACGCTGCCGGTGAATCTCGGTTATACAACTTCACCGCCCACAGGAATCCGACCACTGCGATGCCGGCACACCAGGCCACGGCCACCACGCCGTGATTGCCCATCGGGGTTCGGGTAAGCAGGCTGCGAAAGGTGTCAATGATCGAGGTGAACGGCTGATACTCGGCAAACGCCCGTGCTCCTGCGGGCATCGCGGCGGTGGGAACAAACGCGCTGCTGACGAACGGAAGGACGAGGAGAATGAGCGAGAGACTGTTCGCCCCTGCTGGCGTCTTGGCGAGCAGCCCAAAGGCCACCGTCAGCCACGAGAGTGCCATTCCAAGGAGGGCGAACAGCCCGATGGCCGCGAGCCAGCCGAGTGCGGTGGCGTCGGGTGAGAACCCTAGGACGAGTGCGAACAAGCAAACAGCTGCACCGGTAATGAGCGTACGGACGACGCTTCCGGTCACCGGCCCGGCAAGGACCGAAGGACGCCAGATGGCCATCGTCCGGAAACGGGCGATGATCCCCTCACCCATGTCGGCGTTCACGCCAAGCGCCGTCGATTCAGCGACCGAGGCGGCGGCTATCACGAGGATGCCGGGAAGCACGTAGTTGATGTAGCCGCCGCTGACAGCGCTGCCGAGTCCGGCGCGGAGCGTGTGACCGAAGACACCATCGAAGAGGAGCAGGAAGAGCACCGGCACGAGTAGTCCGCTGATCGTCACCATCGGGAAGCGCACTGCGTGACGTATGTCCCGGCGCAGCATGGTGGTCGTGTCAGCGAGAGCCAGAGAGGGGGCCGTCATTGTCCTTCCCCCATCGAGTTAGCACGAGACGGCTCAGGGGCGCCACCAGTCAAGGCGAAGAAGACGTCGTCGAGGTCCGCGGGCTGGGCCGAAAGGCTCTCCACGGCGATCCCATGACGCTCAAGCCGGTCGAGCACGTGCCGAAGGCCAGCCACGCTCCCGTCGCTGGCCAATTCGAGCGACAAGCCGTCATCACTTCGTTCTGCACCGCCGAACTCCACCGCCGCAGCAGCGAACGCATCATTTCCGGCGAAATGGAGCCGGATGCGTCCGCCCGGTGCCCGCCTCTTCAGCTCGGACGGCGTGCCTTCTGCTACCGAGGCACCACGGTCGATGAGGACCACACGGTCTGCCAGGCGATCCGCTTCTTCCAGGTACTGCGTCGTCAGCAGGACGGCCACCCCGTCGGCGACCAGGTCTCGGACGGTCTGCCAGAGAACCTGTCGCCCACGTGGATCGAGGCCAGTCGTTGGCTCGTCCAGGAAGACGATCCGGGGCTCGCCCATGAGGGTCATCGCAAGATCGAGACGACGGCGCATACCTCCCGAGTAGGAGATCACAGGCCGGTCCGCTGCCTCGGTCAACTCGAAGCGCTCCAGGTTTCTTGCCGTCCGCTCCAGCGCAACAGCCCGCCGCAGGTGGTGCAGCCCAGCTATCAGGGCCAGGTTCTCTCTGCCGGTCAGGAACTTGTCCACAGCAGAGAATTGGCCGGTGACACCGATCGCTGCCCTGACGGCCTCCGGCTCGGCCACGACATCGTGACCGAACACGGTTGCCCGGCCAGCGTCCGGAGCAAGAAGCGTCGAGAGGATGCGAATCGTCGTCGTCTTCCCTGACCCGTTGGGGCCGATGAGGGCCGTGACGGAACCCTCCGGGACGGCCAGGTCGAGACCGGTGAGTGCGTGCTGGCCACCGAAGGACTTGGCCAACCCCACTGCGTCGATCGCCAGTTGCGGGGCACTCTCCCCCGGCGTGGGTAGCCGTGCGTGATCCTGCATACGCCCATCTTGCAAGCCTGACCCATGGTCAATGTCAACCCCTGCGCCAGATGACCGAAGGCCTGCGCCATGGTTGCCTGCAGCCTGCTCATTCGCTACCGTCTGGATCAGAGTCGCCGGGTTCGGCGGTCTGGGGGAGGGCACATGAGTGACTTGTTGGCTGGCCAGCTGAAGGCATTCAGCAGCGATCTTGCGGGCCGGGTGGTAACGGCGGATGACTCCGACTACGACGCCGTCCGCGCTGAGTGCGTGTGGAACGGCGACATCGACCGGCGCCCATGGGCGATAGCCCGGGTCCGCTCCGCGGATGACGTGGCCGCCGCGGTCAGGTTCGCGCGGGAAACCGGGCGGGACCTGGCCGTCCGTGGCGGTGGTCACAACTTCTCGGGTGCGTGTATCGCCGACGACGCTGTCATGATCGACTTGGGCGCCCTCTGCGATGTCAGCGTTGACCCAGCCGCGAGGACAGCGCGCTGTGGCGGTGGCACGCGGTGGTCGCAGCTCGATGCGGCGACTCAGGAGCATGCCCTGGCCGCACCGGGCGGATTCATCAGCCACACCGGCGTGGCCGGGCTGACTCTCGGCGGCGGGATGGGCTGGCTGAGCCGCAAGGCGGGCCTGAGCTGTGACAATCTCCTGTCCGTGGAGGTCGTGACGGCGGACGGCGCCATCGTGCGGGCGTCGGAGCAGGAGAACCCGGACCTGTTCTGGGCCGTCCGGGGCGGAGGCGGCAACTTCGGGGTGGTGACCGAATTCGAGTTCCAGCTGCACGAAGTTGGCCCCATGGTTCAGCTGTCCTTTTCCTTCTGGGACCTCGACCATGGCCCGCAGGCGTTCCGGGTCATCCGGGACCAGGTTGGTGACCTGCCCGGCGACATCGCGGTCTTCCTGGCCGCCCTGAGCGCCCCGCCGGCGCCGTTCGTACCCGAGCTATACCAAGGCACGCCTGGCTACGCGGTCCTGCTGGTCGACCATGGAGCCCCGGACGCTCATTCACGGGCCGTCGGGGAGCTGCGGCAAGCAGCCCCGCCGCTGATCGCGTTCGACACGCCGATCCCCTACACCGCGCTGCAGCAGATGTTCGACGAGAGCGCACCATGGGGTATCCGGGGCTACGAGAAGGCCGTCTACCTCGATGAGCTGACCGATGAATCGATCGACGTCATCGCCCGCCACGTCCCCGGTAAGGCATCACCCATGTCGTTCATGCCGGTCTTCGTGCTGGGCGGCAAGTATGCCGAGCCGGCCGAGGCCAGCACCGCTTTCGGTGGCAGCCGTCAGACCCGCTACGCGCTCAACATCGCCGCGGTGGCACCAACCGCCGAGCTGCTCGAAGCCGACCGGGCCTGGGTGCGGTCCTTCTGGGCCGACCTCGTGCCCCACGCAGGCGGCGCGGCGAGTTACGTCAACTTCATGTCCGAATTCGAGGAAGACCGGATCATCGCCAGCTACGGCGCCGAGAAATACCAGCGGCTCAGCCGGATCAAGGCCGAGTACGATCCCGCTAACCTCTTCCATCTCAATGCCAACATCCGGCCCGCCATTGCCTAGCAGATGCGGCCGCCATCACGTTTTCACGCCCAGGTGCTCAGCCAGCCACGGCCCGGTCGCGCTGGCCGGGTCCCGCGCGACGTCCTCGGGCGTCCCCGCCGCGAGGATGTGACCGCCGTCCGGGCCGCCGCCGGGGCCCATGTCGATGAGGTGGTCGGCGGCGGCGAGCAGGTCCAGGTCGTGGTCGATGACGATGATCGTGGCCCCGGCGTCCAGCAGCCGGTCGAACACGCCCGCCAGCGTGGCCACGTCGAGCGGATGCAGGCCGGTGGACGGCTCGTCGAACACGTACAGCGCACCGCGCTGGCTGGCGCGCAGCCGGGAAGCGATCCGCAGCCGCTGTGACTCGCCGCCGGACAGCGACGGCGTGGGCTCGCCCAGCCGCAGGTACCCCAGCCCGACCTCGCTGACCGGCCGCAGCGCCGCGGCCACCAGGGCCCGGTCAGCGAACTGCGCCACGGCGTCGTGCACGCTCAGGCCGAGCACGTCGGCGATGGTCAGGCCGTCCACCCGGACGGCCAGGGTGGCGTCATTGAAGCGGGCGCCGAGGCAGGCCGGGCAGCCGACGGTGATGTCGGGCAGGTACTGAACGTCAAGGTCGATGTGGCCGAGACCGAGGCAGGTCGGGCACTGCCCTTCGCGCGTATTGAACGAGAAGTGCCCGGGCTTCCAGCGCCGCCGCCGTGCGTACGCGGTCTCCGCGAACACCCGGCGGATCTGGTCGAACGCGCCGGAGTAGGTGGCGGGCGTCGACCGCGAGTTCTGGCCGATCGGCGCTGCGTCGACCTGGATGACCTGGCGGATGCCGCCGAGGTCCAGGCGGCGGACGTGCCCGGGCGGCGGCGACCCGCTCAGCCGGGCCCGCGCGGCCGGCACGAGGCTGTCCAGGACCAGGGCGGTTTTCCCGGCCCCGGAGGGCCCGGCCAGCGCGGTCAGCCGGCCCACCGGGAAGGCGGCGGTGAGGTCGTGCAGGTTGTACAGGTCGCCGATCTCGATCGTGATCTGCCCGCCGGTACCGGCCCGGGCCGGCCCGCCGGCGGCCGCCGGGGCCCGGCCAGGAAGGGCCCGATGATCGAATGCGGGTCGGTCTCCAGCTGCGCGGGCGGGCCCTGGGCGATCACCGTGCCGCCGTTCGCGCCCGCCCCGGGCCCGATCTCGATGACCCAGTCCGCGGCGCGGATGATCTCCCGCTCGTGCTCCACCACGATCACGGAATTGCCGTTCCCGGCCAGCGCCGTGAGCGTCTTGCGCAGCCCGGCGACGTTGCGAGGGTGCAGGCCGACCGACGGCTCGTCCAGCACGTACAGCATGCCCGTGGTGCTGGCCCGTACCGTCGAGGTGAGCTCGATCCGCTGCCGTTCCCCGGTCGACAGCGAGGCGCCGGCCCGGTCCAGGGTCAGGTAGGCCAGTCCCACGTCGAGCAGCGGCGTGAGCCTGCCGTTCAGCTCGGCGAGCAGGCCGGTGGTCAGCCGGCTGAGCTCGGCGGGCAGCCCCGGGGCCAGGCCGGCGGTGAACCCGCGCAGCTCGCCCAGGCCCAGGGCGCTGATCTCGGCGAGGTTACGCCCGCCCAGCTGCGAGCTCAGCGCCTCAGGCCGCAGCCGCGTGCCGTGGCACACCGAGCACACCCGGGTGATCAGGAAACGCTGCACCAGACGGCGGGTGCGCTCGTTGTCGCTGCGCAGGGACCGTTCCACCGCGGCGACCGCGTTGTCGTAGTTGACCGACAGCTGCACGGTCCGCCCGTTGCGGCCCGAGGTCAGCGTCACCTGCCGCCGGACCGGCTCGCCGTGCAGCACGATGTCGCGCTCGTGATCGGTCAGTGACCGGTACGGCACGTCGAGCCGGACCCCGAGCTCGCCGGCGGCATACATCGACAGCCGGCGGCCGCCGGAATTCCACGGCAGCACCGCGCCGTCGGCGATCGTCTTGTCCTGGTCGGGAACCAGGGTGCTGACGTCGACTTCGGACCGCACGCCCAGGCCCTGGCAGGCCGGGCACGCGCCGTAGGAGTTGAAGGCGAAGGACTCGGCGCTGGGATGCTCGAAACGCACGCCGCAGACCGGGCAGGTTATTTCCTCGCCGAACGTGGCTATGGACGGGGCGACGCGGTGCCCGTTCGGGCACAGGTGCGTGCCCAGCCGCGACATCATCAGGCGCAGCACGTTGAGCACCTCGGACATGGTGCCGACCGTGCTGCGCGGCCCCGGTACCGGCGGCCGCTGGCGCAGGGCCAGCGCGGGCGGAAGGTGCTCGATCCGGTCCACGTCCGGCCGCTGGGCCTGGGTCAGCCGGCGGCGGCTGTAGGTGCTCAGGCCCTCCAGGAACCGCTGCACGCCCTCGGCGTACAGCGTGCCGATGGCCAGCGACGTCTTGCCCGAGCCGGATACGCCGACCACCGCGACCGTCCGCCACAGCGGCACGTCGACGTCGATATCCCGCAGGTTGTTGTGCCGGGCCCCGCGCACGGCGATGACCGCGGGCAAGGTTCCCGGCACGGAAAGATCACCAGCTGCCATACCAGGCACCTTAAGGTCCTTCGTCAGCGGACGCCCGCCAGGATGCCGCGCCGGGGCCGGCGCTGGCCGGCCCCGGCGCGTTCTGCTCAGGGGTGGACCGGTCCGCTGGGGCCGCGGTCCAGGCGCAGCGACTGCATGATCTGGAAGGTGGTGGTGAGGGTGAAGACCTCGATGTCCGCGGCGGCCAGCACGCCGGTGTACTTCGCGATGATGGGCGCGGCGGCGCGCTCGGTGACGGCGTCGAGATGGCCTTTGACCCCGGCCCAGGCGTTCTCCCCGCCCGCGACGTAATAGGGCACCGGATCAACCGAGGACAGCGCTTCTCTGGAGCTGGCTTCGATGTCGGCGACGTACTGCTGGTGCACCGCGACGTCATCGCGGGTGGCGAGCCGGCCAAGATGCCCGCTGATGAAGTGCGTCCACGGGTAGGCCAGCGCGATGGCCGGGGCGCCCATGTACCCGATGACGTCCTCGGACAGGTTGAGGTTGTAGATGGGCACCCAGCCGGCGTTGACCACGTCGATGAACATCAGCGTGTCGTGGCCGGGGAAGTGGATGTAGATGTTGTCCGGCGAGTGGTTGGAACCCTGCCAGGCCAGCTCGACGCGCTCGCCCCCGACCTCCAGGGTGTAACGGTCGGCGAAAGTCACGTCCGGCAGGGGCCGGGCCGGGTCGTTGTCCCGCAGCAGCAGCCGCCGGGTCTCCTCGTGCCCGATGCGGGTCACGTCCTGGTCGAACAGGAAGGACGCGCCGGCGTGGTCGGCGTGATGGTGCGAGTAGACCATGTGGGTCACCGTATTGGTCACGCCCTCGGCCGCGGCGATCTCGTCCACGGCCCGCCGCAGGTTGCCGCCGATGCTGGGGGGCGCGTCGAACAGCACGACCCCGTCCGGAGTGGTCATGAACGCCGACTGGTAGACGCCGTCGGTGACCCAGTACAGGTTCCGCTCCACGCGTCCGACGTAGTAGCCCTGGTCGTTGAGGGCCGGGCCAAGCGCGGACGGGGGGACCGGCGCGTAGTCGGGCAGGGCTGCTGGTGAGGTCACGGGTTCTCCCTTGAATCTGAGGCACGTCCCCTGGCGGCCGTGCGAGCCTTCGCGACGGATCCAGGCTCGCCGCCAGGCAGGTGAGCGGTCGTCACCGGATCTCGGTGATTCACGCGCCGTTGTCGGGGCCACGCTGCTGGCGGCTGGCCGCGCCCGCAAGACCGGCAGTCACCGGATCCCGATGATGCGGTTTCACCTAGCCGCCCCGGACGATGGCGTCATGGACCCGGCCCCCGCCCTGTATTTGATCCGGATCAACGGGCACCTCGGCGCCACGGTGCTGTCCGCGTTCCCGGGCCTGGCCCCGCAGCGGCAGGGCAGGCACACCGTGCTGACCGGCCTGCTGGACCGGTCGGCGCTGTACGGCGTGCTGGCCGAGATCGAGGCGCTCGGGCTGGACCTGCTCGAGGTCCGCCAGCTCACCGGTGACCCTAAATCACCAGGATCAGGTGACAGCCGCTCACCGTAACGGCCGCTACCGTCGGGCGCGTCCGATCCAACTAAGCGCCGTACGCCGGCAGTATCGCTCCGCTCACCGGCGCGGCCGCGTCGCTGACCAGGAAGGCGATCACGTCGGCGATCGCCTCGGGCGTGACCGCGTGCGCCATCGTCTCCGCCGGGAAGGTGGACCGGCTCGTAGGGGTGTCGAGCAGCTGCGGTGCGATCGCGTTCACCCGTATCCCGAGCGGGCGCAGTTCGACGTCGAGGATGCGGGTCAGGTGGACAAGAGCGGCCTTGCTGGCGCTGTAGGCCGCCATACCGCCGGCGGGCTCGATCCCCGGGCGGGCGGTTACGTGCACGATGGCGCCGGAGCCCTGCCGGCGCATGTGCGGCGCGACCGCCTGGGTCAGCCACAGCGCGGGTCCCAGGTTGACGTCGATCATGAGCCGCAGCGTCTCGGGCGTCGTGGTCGCCGCGTCTCCGGGACGGAACGCGCCGATGGTGTTCACCAGCACGTCAGGGGGCCCGGTCTGGCCGGCGATCCGGTCGATGAGCCGTGCCGCCGCGGCCGGGTCGGTGGCGTCGGCCACCTCGCGGCGGATGTCGTCGGGGAGGTCACCCAGCCCGCGCTCGTTCCGGTCGACCGCCACCACGGTGAGGCCGTCGGCCGCGAGCCTCTCCGCCGTCGCGCGACCAAGCGAACCGCCTGCACCGGCCACGATCGCCACCTTGGCGCTCATGGCGTCACCCGGCCGGGGAACGGGTGGGCGTCGGCCCATCCCCTGAGGTCTTTGTTCTCGGCGATTTTGCCGGCCTGCCAGATGATCTGCCTGCTGTCCACGGTCACGTCGATCTCCTTAACCGGGCCGCGATCCTTCAGAACGGACTCAGGCTTGCCGCTGGGCAGGTGAGAGGTCGTCACCGGATCCTGGTGATTCGCCGGCCCGGGCCGCGCGAGACGGGAGGTTCGCGCCGTTGACAGTGTGTGCGCTGGCCTGGTACCGAGAGGGGAGGTGCCAGGACTGCCCCGGCGACGCCAGGGTGCCAGGCGTACATCTCAAGGCAGGCCTCGACGGTGGCTCACGCGACTCCCTGGCTGGTCGACCGGGGCGATCTACTCGCTGCCCTGGATCGCGCGGCGGCCCGGAAGGTGACGATCATCTCCGCTCCGGCCGGCAGCGGGAAGACGTCGCTGCTGCGCGCCTGGGCCGACCAGCAGGGTCAGCGGCACCGCCTCGCCGTGCTGCAGCTGCAACGCGATCAGCAAGACGCCCAGCAGTTCTGGCTGGCCCTGCTCGACGCGGTGCGTCGCGCTTCGGCCGCGACCGGCCCAGCAGGACCGCCAGCGGCGACGCCTGACTTCAACGCGCCGGCCATGGTTGACCGGGTGCTATCGGAGCTCGCCGATGCTCCCGGCGACATCACGCTGGTTATTGATGATCTGCACGAGCTGACTTCGCCGGAGGCGCTCGCTCAGCTCGCCCGGCTGCTGACCCACCTTCCTCCGCACGTGCACGTGGTGCTGGCCACGCGTCACGATCTGCGGCTGCGCCTGCATCAGCTGCGCCTGGCCGGCGAACTGACCGAGATCCGCGCGGCCGACCTGCGCTTCAGCGAACGGGAAACACGCATGCTGCTCGACGCCTCGGGTATCACGCTGTCCGGATCCGGGGCCGCGCTGCTGTACCAGCGAACAGAGGGGTGGGCCGCGGGCCTGCGGCTCGCGGCGATCTCCCTGGCTGGTCACCCCGACCCCGAGCGCTTCGTCGCGGAGTTCTCCGGCAGCGACCGAACGGTCGCGGAGTACCTGATCGCGGAAATGCTGGATCGCCAGCCAGCCGACGTCCAGGATCTGCTCCTGCGCACCTCCCTGCTCGAACGGGTCAACGGCGAGCTGGCCGACCTGCTGACCGGCTGCCCTGGCTCGGAGCGGGTCCTGTTGGAACTCGCGGACGCGAACGCGTTCGTCGTGCCGCTCGACCCCGAGCGCACGTGGTTTCGCTATCACCATCTGTTCGGGGATCTCCTCCGGCTGGAGCTGCGCCGGACGGCGTCCGACCAGGTGCCGGCGCTGCACCGGCGAGCCGCCGGATGGTTCATCCGGCAGGGCCAGGTGGTCGACGCCGTCCGGCACACCCAGGCCGCGGGCGACTGGCCCGATGCGGCCCGGCTGCTCGCCGACCATTCGTTCAGCCTGACGCTCGACGGCCAAGCGCAGACCATGCAGGCGCTGGTGCGGGCCTTCCCGCCGGGCGAGGATCATCCCGAGCTGGCCCTGGTGCGCGCGGGCGGTGACCTGGTTCAGGGACGCCTGGATGAGGCCGCCGCCCATCTGGCGGTGGCCGAGACGTACGCCGAGACGGCACCGCCTGAGCGTCAGCGACGCCTCCGGGTGGCAATCGCGTCGCTGAAGCTGTCGCTGGCCCGGCGGCGCGGCCACCTGGCCGGCGTCATCGAGCAGGCCAGGTTCCTCGCCTCGCCGGTAACCGGGCGGTCCGACGAGGACATCGCCCTGGGCAGCGACCTGCGGGCGGTGGCGCTGATGAACCTGGGGACCGTCGAGGCGTGGACGCTCGGGCTTCCGGACGCTGAACGGCACCTCCAGGAAGGCGCCGTCCTGGCCCGGGAGATCGGCCGGCCCTACCTCGAAGTCGGCTGTCTCGCACAGCTCGCGTTCGCGTCGAAGATCCACCCGTTCGCCATCACCCAGCGCCGCTGCCGTGAGGCGATAGCGCTCGCCGACCGGCATGGCTGGGCCGCGGAGCCGGTCATCGCGCCCGCGCTGATCACGCTGGCCAGCACCATGGTGTGGACCGGTGCGTTCGACGAGGGCGAGCGCTGGCTGCGGCGCACCGCACGGGCCCGGCGCACCGACGCCGGGCCGGACATCGGGCTGCTCGTGGACGTGGTGAGCGGGATGCTGCTGGCCTGTCGCGGCCGCTACCCGGAGGCGCTCGAGGAGTTCAGCGCGGCTGAACAGCTGCGATCGCAGCTCGAGGGATCGCACGCGCTGGCGAGCCAGGTGACCGGCTGGATGCTGGCCACTCAAGCCCGGCTCGGGAGGCCCGGCGAAGCCCGCGCGGCGCTCGCGGCCGTGCAGGACGAACGGGCTAGCACCGGTGAGATCCGCAATGCCTGCGCGGTGATCTGCCTCGCCGAAGGCGATCCGGCCGGTGCCCTGGGCGCGCTGCGGCATGTTCTCGATGGCACGGCTCCGGTCATCGGTTACGTCACGGTCGTGGAGACGCACCTGCTCGCCGGCCTCGCCCATCGTGAACTCGGTGACCAGCACGCGGCCCACCAGGCCGCCGAGCGCGCCCTGGCCCTGGCCGAGTCCGACCGGCTGGTCCTGCCGTTCGCGATGACGTGCTCCGGCGATCTCCTCGAGGAGCTGCCGCGGCATGAGACAGCGCACGCCGCCCTGCTCACCGACATCCTCGACGTCCTGCACGGCTCATCCCCGGCGGCCGATAATCAGGCCCCGCCACCGGACGCGGAAGAGCTCAGCCCGGGCGAGCTCAGGGTCCTGCGATATCTCCCGACGAACTTGTCCCGGCCTGAGATCGCCGGCGAGCTGTCCGTCTCGCCGAACACGGTCAGCACGCACATCCGCAGCATCTACGCCAAGCTCCAGGTCCGGGACCGGTCCTCGGCCGTGCAGCGCGCGCGGGAGCTGCGCCTGCTGTCGGCCGGCCGAACGTGATAATGATGACCGGCCTGCCTGCCATGGAAGGGGCGAGCTCGGTGAGCGAGGATTCCAGCCGTGCTGCGTGGCTGGCGCAGGCACGCGCTTACCTGCGCCGCGCCGACCCGGTGCTGGCCCGGCTCATCGCCAGCCGGCCGGACTTCGACCCCCGGGCGTGGCTGGCCCAGCTGCCGCCCATGGACCTCTACGGTGCCCTGCTGTTCCAGGTCACCGGCCAGCAGCTGTCCGTCCCGGCGACCCGCCGGACCCTGGGCCGCATCCAGGCCCTGTTCGGCGGCCGCCTCCCCGCCCCCGGCGAGCTGCTGGCCGTAGATCCCGGCCAGCTCCGCGAGGCCGGCCTCTCCTGGCGGAAGATCGACACGCTGCGCGACCTGGCCAGGCGGCTGACGGAGGGACGACTGGACCAGGACGTCCTGAGCACCCTGCCCGACGATGAGCTCATGGCCGAGCTCACCGCGATTCCGGGTATCGGCCCGTGGACCGTGCAGGGTGCCATGCTCATCGCGCTACAGCGCGAGGACGTCGTCCTGCCCGGCGACCTGGCGCTCCGCAAGGCCATCCAGGTCGCCTATCAGCTGGACCACCTGCCCACCCAGCAGGAGGTCCTGGCTATCGCCGAGAAATGGCGCCCCTACCGCAGCCTGGCGACCAGCTACCTGTTCTCCGCCGCCTTCGAGCCGGCCCGCGGGGTTCTCCGCCCTACTCTCCCAGCCCGCCGGCCGGGAGGGTAAGGCCGCTAACGGCCGCCGAGCGCCAGGCGAGCGGCGCTGACATCTTGCCGGCCGTGGCCGGCGTCAACGGCTGCGCGCCACTGGCGGGACAGCGCGGCTAGCAGCGGCAGCTGGTCTTCGCCGGCGGCCTCGATCGCCAGGTCCACGTCCTTGAGCGCCCACTCCAGCGGGAACTCGGGCGCGAAATCCCCCCGCTCGATCTTGTGCAGCTTGGCGTCCGCGATCGGCGCGTCCAGCGGGCCGCCCTCGATGGCCTCGGCCAGCTCGCCGTCATCGATGCCCACCCGGCTGGCCAGTTCCAGGGCCTCAGCCACGCCCTCGATCAAGATGGACATGTACGCGTTGACGACCAGCTTCATCCGGCTGCCCTGGCCGGCCTCACCCAGCCACACGGTCTTGCGGCCGATCGCCGAGAAGGCCGGGCGCACGGCCGCGGCCGCCGCGGGCGGCCCGGACGCCAGGATGAGCAGCTGGCCGGCCTTGGCGGGGCCCTTGCTGCCCGAAACCGGCGCGTCCACGAACATGACATCGGGCCGCAGCTGACCGAGCCGGCTGGCGATCTCGGTTGTTGCCGTAACGCCGATCGTTCCCATTTGCGCCCACACCGCGCCCTCAGCCAGCGCCTGCGCTACGCCGCCCGCGAAGATCACCGAGTTAACCACGTCGGCGGTCGGCAGCATCGTGATCACGACGTGCGCATCCTGGACGGCCTCCGCTGGCGACGCAGCCGTCAGCGCCCCAGCATCGGACAGCGTCGCGGTGGCCGTGGGCGACCGGTCCCAGACCGTGGTGCGCAGCCCGGCGGAGACCAGATTGCGGGCCATGGCCGAGCCCATGATGCCGGTCCCCAGCACCGCCACCCGCACATCCTCGCCACGGCTATCCGTAGCAGCCATCACAGTCTCCTTCCGCGCAGTCGCGCGGCCCGGTCAGCGCGGTCCGGTCAGACGAACAGCGGCGCGGCCGCGGTCCGGTCGGCCAGCGCGCTCATCGCCGCGTCGTCCGGCGTCTCGGTGAACCGGCTGGCCGCGTCAAGCACCTTCGGCAGCAAGCCCACGTCCCCCGCGCTGCAGAGGAACACCCCGGGGCGGCTCATCGCCCACCACACGGCGAGATCGATGTCGTCCTGCTGCTCAAGCGGCTCGTACCAGGTCCCCCGGGTGTGCGGTCGGCCCGACCAGTGGCGCAGGGCGATCGACTTGATCGTCTGCACCGCCACGCGCCGCTCGCGGCAGGTCTCATACAGGGCGTTGAAGTTGTCGGCGTAGTACGGGTTCTGCATGGTGACGAAGTTGTACGGGAGCAGCACCGAGTCGAAGTCGAACCGCTCGAGGCTGCGGCGGTGCGTCGCGGCGATCTGGCTGCCGTGGCCGGTCACCCCGATCCAGCGGATGAGGCCCTGCTCCCGGGCTTCAACGGCGGCCTCGATCGCCCCGCCCGGACTCAGGGCGACGTCCCACTCGATCGGATCGGCCAGGGCGTGCAGCTGCCAGAGGTCGACGTGGTCGACTCCCATCCGGTCCAGGGACCGGTGCAGTTCCTCGCGGGCCCCGGCTGCGGTGCGCTGGTTGCCCTTGGTGGCCACGAAGAACCGGCCCGGTTCGCGCTGCAGCCACGGCCGGATGCGTACCTCCGCCTCGCCGTAGGACGAGGCCACATCCAGATGGTTCACCCCGTGGGCGAGCAGGACGTCCAGGGTCTCGTCCGCGACCTCCTGGGAGACTCGCCCGAGAGCCGCCCCGCCGAAGATCACCCGGCTGCTCTGGTGGCCGGTACGGCCGAACTCTGCCTGTTCGATGGGCACGAGACCTCCCGAAATGCAGAAAGCTGAAGCTGTGCGCACAGCGGGTCGCGGCAGCGGATCGGCGTGACCGAGCCGAAGCGTATAGTCCGAATCATACGATCAGCTGCGGCAAGAGGGCGATAGGCCAGGGGCGGGATCGGGTGCCTGGCGATGGGTGAGCCGCAGCGGATCACCGCCGCGCACGCCCGGGCGACAGGAGAGGCGCACGCCCGGGCGACATGAGAGAGGAACGCGCCCGTGCCTGACGAGCTTGACGCACTGGCCGGCCAGCTGACCGAGCACCTGGCCGGATTGGGGAGCGCCCTGATCGCGTTCTCCGGCGGGGTGGACTCCTCTCTGGTCGCTGCGCTGGCCGCCCGGGCGCTCGGGGCGCAAGCCCTCGCCGTCACCGCCGTCTCGCCGGCCCTCGCGTCCGGCGAGCTGGACGGCGCCCGGTCGGTGGCCCGGGCCGTGGGCGTTCGGCACGAGCTGATCAGCACGGCCGAGCTGGAGCGCGACGATTACCGGCGCAACGACCGGTTCCGCTGTTACTTCTGCAAATCCGAGTTGTACGAACGGCTGGCCGTGCTGGCCCGGCGCCGCGGATTCTTCGCGGTGCTGTCCGGCGCCAACGCCGACGACACGGGTGACTGGCGGCCCGGGCTGCGCGCGGCGGCCGAGCACGGAGTCCGGCATCCGCTGCTGGAGGCGTCCGTGGGGAAGGACCAGGTGCGGGCGCTGGCGCGGCGCCTGGGGGTGCCGAGCGCGGACAAGCCCGCGTCGCCCTGCCTGGCCTCGCGGCTGCCCTACGGCACCCCCGTCAGCGCCGATGTGCTGTCGCAGGTGGACCGGGCCGAGCTGAGCCTGAAGCAGCGCGGCTACCGCGAACTGCGGGTGCGGCATTTCGGTGACCTCGGCCGGGTACAGCTCGGCGCGGCGGACCTGCCGCGGGCGGCGGACCCGGACGAGCATGCCGCGGTGCTGGCCTGCGTCCGGGCGGCCGGATATCAGCGCGCCGAGATCGACGAACGCCCGTTGCGGTCCGGTTCGCTGAACCTGGACATCACCCCCGTCAGCCGTGCCGGCTGAGGGTCCCGGCAGGCCTGAGGCACCCGGCCAGCCGAATGGGGCGCCGAGTAGGCCGGACGGGGACGCGCCCGGTGCGCTACCCAGAACGGAGGTCTGGGCGGCGAGCGTCCCGCTGGGCGAGTTCGCCGTGCTGGACGTGGATCGTCGGCGGCGGACGGGCGTCCCGGAAGTGGTCTTCGGCGAAGGCAAGACGTCCGAGCAGATCTTCGCGCTCCTGGCCGAGTTGCGGGCCCGCGATCCGGAGGCACCGGCCCTGGCCACGCGCTGCCCCGCCGGCGTCCTGGACCGGGCGGCCGCCCGATTCCCTGGCGATGCCGTACACACCGATCACCTGGCCGGAACGGTCGCCGTCGGCACGCTGCCGCCCGCGCGCGGCAGCGTGCTGATCGTGACGGCCGGCACCACGGACCTGAAAGTGGCCCAGGAATGCGCGGCGACACTGGCCGTGCTGGGCGTCCATGCGGATGTCCTGGCCGACGTGGGCGTGGCCGGGCTCGGGCGGCTGCTCTCCCGCCTCGACGACCTGCGCGCCGCCGAGTGCGTGGTGGTCGTGGCCGGGATGGACGGCGCCCTGCCGAGCGTGGTCGCCGGGCTGGTCAGCGCGCCGGTGATCGGCGTGCCGACCAGTGTCGGCTACGGCGTGGCGGCGGGCGGCCTGGCCGCCGCGGTCAGCATGCTCGCCTCGTGCAGCCCGGGTTTGGTCGTGGTCAACATCGACAACGGGTTCGGGGCGGCCGCGCACGCCGCCAAGATCATCCGCGCGGTCCACCCGTGACGGACCGGCCGGGTGCCGCCTACATCGACGCGACCGCCGGCGTGGCCGGTGACATGCTGCTTGCTGCGCTGCTCGATGCGGGCGCCGACCTGGAGCGGGTGCGCGGAGCCATCGCCTCGCTCGGCGTGCCCGGTCTCGGGCTGCGGACCGAGACCGCCCGCCGGGGCGGCCTCGCGTGCCTGCGGGCCGTGATCACCACGCCGACGGCGGCCGACCGCGAGCGGCGCCTCGCCGACGTGCTCGGGCACGTCGGTTCCAGCGACCTGCGCCCGGCCGCCAAGGATCTCGCGACACGGGTCTTCCGGCTGCTGGCCGAGGCGGAGGGAGGGGTGCACGGGGAGCCACCCGAAGACGTGCACTTCCACGAGGTGGGCGCGTTCGACTCACTGGCCGACGTGGTGGGATCGGCGGCCGCGCTGGAGGATCTCGGGCTGCTGCGGCCCGGCGCGGTGGTTAGCTGCTCCGCCCTGGCCGCCGGAAGCGGATTCGTCAACAGCCGGCACGGCCGCCTCCCGGTGCCGGCTCCCGCCGTCCTCCGCATCGCCGCCGCGGCCGGCCTGGACCTGGCCGGCGGCGATCCGGCCGGCCGCGACCTGCCCGGCGAGCGCACCACCCCGACCGGCGCGGCCCTGCTCGCGGCGGCCGCCACACCCGGCGGCTTTCCAGCCATGACGGTACGCGCGGTGGGCACCGGCGGCGGTAGCCGGGACACCCCGGACCGGCCCAACATCACCCGGGTGGTCATCGGGACCTCCACTGCCGAACGGGACCTGCGCGAGGGCGACGTGACCGTCGTCGAGAGCACCGTCGATGACCTCGACCCCCGGCTGTGGCCCTCAGTCCTCCAGGCGGTGCGGGCGGCCGGCGCCTGGGACTGCTGGTGTACCCCGACCGTCGGCCGGCACGGCCGCCCGGGGCAGGTCATCACCGCCCTGTGCGCTGAACCGGTCCATCGCGCCGTGGCCGCCGCGATTTTCGCCCACACCGGAACGCTCGGCGTCCGCTGGTCCCGGATGAACCGGCTGACCGCCGCCCGGCGGTCGGTGCGGGTGGAAGTGGGACCGCCGGGCAGCAGCCAGGTCGTCACGGTCAAGGTGGCCGACACCACAGACGGCCTCGCGGGCTTCGGCACGGCCACGGCCGAGCTGGCCGAGGCGGAAGCCGCCGCCCAGGTCCTGGGCTGGCCGGTGCGGGCCGTCTGCGAGGCCGCCGTCGCGCAGTACCGCGCCCAGGCCGCCCACGGTCACACCAACGCCGAGGGCAACGGCTGACCAGCGGCCAGGATCCGCCCGGCTTAGCCAGGCCCGAAGCGAGTGCCCGGCGTGCAAGGCCAGGAACTTAAGGAAAGCACCCTCCGCCCGGGCTGTTCCATGATCGTGGCCAGGAATGGCGAAATACAGTCCAAAACTGGCCATGATCATGGTCGGCGCCCGAAATGCCTTAATGTGAAATCGGGGCATAACGGCACATAACTGGCGTCATATCAAGCGGCAGGCCAGCAGCGGGCGGCTAAGCAGCCCTGGACCGGGCTCCCAAGCAAGTGCCGTGCTGCCGGTGATTCGATGCGTCCTCGGCCTCGGCGGGGCCGCGCTCGCTTGACGATAGGGCAGCGTCGCATTCCGGGCCTATCACCGCCGTCACCTGCACGGTTGCTATCCGGTTGCCATCTGGTTGCAGTCCGGTGGTAAATCGGAAAGAAATTTATCGCGCGCCAGAAACAGTTTCCGCCGCAACCCTCCCGCAACCTGACGGATAACCATCCTGCTCCAGGCTGAGCCGAATATTGAGCCTGAGGGAAATGAGAAAAGAACCAGTGAGCGCGGACAGCAGTGTTGATTCCGGCGGGTAATGAAGTCGCATCAATTGTGATTTCCCATAGCTGGATTGCTGCGGGTCTTGCCGCCAGAAGAGCTCCGAACGACATCTTCGGGAACGACGACGGGTTCGTGTTGGGAGGCCCGAAATGAATTATTCCGCGGCCGTGGCGAGCCCCGCCGCATTCGGCGCCGCCATGGCGCTCCCGCATGAGGGAGTGCTGTGGTTCGTGGCGCGGCTGATGCTGGATGCCGCTGGGGGCCTTTTCGGCATGTATCTGCTGGCGTTCCTCGGGTTGTCCCTGGCCGGGTACGTGATGCGGTCCCGCGACGGCAAATCCGCTCCGGCCCCTAGCCAGATCGGTGCTCCTGCCGATACCGGGATCGCGCGGCGAGGCACGTGATGACCTGGATCCAGGCCGCCGGAGCCGCGCTGACCAGCCGCTGGGATACGCCACTGATCTTGCTGTCCTTGCTGATGATCGTGATCGGCGTGGGCTACGGGATGGCCATGCTCGCGGCGTCCAGGCGGGACCCACCAGGCCCGCGCGACAGCCGCGAACCGCTGCCCGCGGCCCAGCCGGCCAGGCCCGCCAGGCCGGCTGGACCGGGCCAGCTGCCTCCGCGGGTCGGCCGCGACCCGTTCTTCGTGTTCATGATGCCCTGCCTGAACGAGGAGAAGGTCATCCTCAACAGCCTGCATCGGCTGCTGTCCATCCCCGGTGACGATTTCGGCGTCCTGGTCATCGACGACGGCTCAGACGACCGCACCGTCGAGATCCTGTCCGACGTGCTGGGCGAGCGGGTCTGGCTGCTCAGCCGCAAGCCGCCGCAGGCACGGCAGGGCAAGGGCGAGGCGCTCAATGCCGGGATCCGCTACCTGCTCGACAGCGGGCGCCTGGCTGACCGCGATCCGGACAACGTCGTCGTCGTCGTGGTAGACGCAGACGGGCAGCTCGACCCCCAGTCCATCGAGCAGGTCAGGCCGTACTTCGCCGATCCCGTGGTGGGCGCCGTGCAGATCGGGGTCCGCATCAACAACCGCGAGCAGAGCCGGCTGGCACGGATGCAGGACATGGAATTCGTCGTCTACACCGAGGTGTTCCAGCGCGGCCGACGGCACCTTGGCAGTGTCGGCCTCGGCGGGAACGGCCAGTTCATGCGGCTGTCGGCGATGATGTCGCTGGGGCCGTCTCCGTGGGCGCGCAGTCTCACCGAGGACCTCGACCTCGGCGTGCGGCTGATCGCCGCGGGCTGGCGCAACGAGTACTGCCCGTCGGTAGCCGTGCACCAGCAGGGCGTGGTCGAACTGCGGCGCCTGATCCGCCAGCGCACCCGCTGGTTCCAGGGGCACCTGCAGTCCTGGAAGCTGATCCCGCTCGTCCTGCGCCGGGTGCCGGGGCGGGCCGGCACCGACCTCCTCTATCACCTGACCAGCCCCGCGATCCTGCTCATCGCCTCGCTGCTGCCGGTGTCGTTCGCGCTCTTCCTGGTGAATAGCGTGATGCGCGCGGCCGAAGGCCACAACCCGCTCGGCTGGTGGGCCGTGTCGACCTACGTCCTGACTTTCGGCCCCGCGTTGGCCTTCAGCTCCGTGTACTGGCTCCGGGAACGCAGCAACGGCGTCGGGCTGCTGCGGACCGCCGGCCTCGCTCACCTGTACGTCTGCTACAGCATGATGTGGTACGCGTCCGGATGGTGGGCGGTGGCCCGGACACTGCGCGGCCGCACCGGCTGGGCTAAGACCGACCGGGTAACGGAAGCTCCGCCACTCGAGCCCGCCCGGCTGCCGGTCCCCGTCGCCCTTCCGCAGGCGGTCCCGGCCCTGGCCGGGGGAACCAACGCGGCCGGGAACGGAGCCCGCGGACTGCCGTCGGCACCTGGCGTGCCGTCCGCCCGGGCGCCGCTCCCCGGGGCGTCGCTCCCCGGGGCGTCGCTCCATGGGGCGCCGCTTCCCAGGGCGCCGATGCCCGCTGCGCCGCAGCCGGATCGGCCGGAGCCGGATGGGCCCGAGCCGGATGGGCCGCAGCCGGATCGGCCGGGAAGGCCGGCCCGGCGCCGCATGCTCGTGGCGGTCGCCGCCGTGGTCCTGGCCTTCGCCGCCGCTGGCTCGATCGTCGCCGGAACCGGCATCGCAGGGCACGGCGCGGCACGGCCGTGGCTGCCTGTCTTCGACGGCTACGGCTCCATCTCGATCGCGGGCTCCGGACCGGACCTGACCGTCGACCTCCGTCCGGCGCAGGTCAAATCCCCGCATGTCACCCACGCGGCGCTGGTGATCTCCGCTGGCTCCTACAGCGACTTCGCCGCGACGCTGAACGTCCGTACGCAACAGCAGCTGCGCCGCGGCGCCGCGGGGGCCCCGAACCCGTGGGAAGTCGGCTGGGTGGTGTGGCACTACACCTCGAACCAGCGCTTTTACGCGCTCACCCTGAAGCCCACCGGCTGGGTGCTGTCCAAGCAGGATCCCGCCTATCCCGGCGATGAGCGCTTCCTCGCCTCCGGGACAACACCGCTGTTCCGCGTGGGCGTCCCGCACTCCGTCGGGGTCGTCCAGGTCGGCAACCGGATCACGGTGTCGGCCGACGGTCACCAGCTCACCCAGTTCACCGACACCGAACGGCCCTACCTGACCGGCGCCTTCGGCATGTACAGCGAGGACGCGCAGGTGCAGTTCGATCACATCCGCATCACCCAGCTACCCGCCTCGCCGCAGGCGTCCCGCTCCGAGGCCGGCCGCACTCCCTAGCCCACAAGGCAGAAAGGCAGAGGTTCAGATGGCGCCTCCAAAGCAGAACCAGCCGAACGTGTACTCGCTGGCCTACCCCCGCCGCCGGATCATGGTGATCTACGGGACGAGGCCCGAGGCCGTGAAGGTGGCCCCGCTCATCAGGGCCCTCGACGAGTCGGCGTTTTTCACGCCGCTGGTCACGGTCACAGCCCAGCACCGGTCCATGCTCGACCAGGTCAACGATTTCTTCGGGATCAAGCCCGAATTCGACCTGGACATCCACCAGCCAGGCCAGACGCTCACCGACATCACCACCCGCGCGCTGCGCGGGGTGCAGTCGGTGCTCCACGACGAGCAGCCGGACGCGGTGGTCGTCCAGGGAGACACGACCACCGTGTTCGCCGCCGCGCTGGCCGCCTTCTACGAGCAGATCCCCGTCGTTCACCTGGAGGCGGGGCTGCGCACGGGCGATGCCTACTCGCCCTACCCGGAGGAGATCAACCGGCGGCTCGTGACGAGGCTCGCCGCGCTCCACCTGGCGCCGACCGCCACCAGCAAGTCCAATCTGCTCGGCGAGAACGTGGACCCGGCTTCGGTGGTCGTGACCGGGAACACGGTGATCGACGCGCTGCTGTGGGCCGTCGATGAGCATCCCGACTACGGTGATCCGGCGCTAGCCGGCCTGGACGACACCGACGCTCCGGTGCTGCTGGTCACCGCGCACCGGCGCGAGTCCTGGGGGGCTCCGCTGCGCGCCGTGGGCCGGGCGCTGGCTCGCATCGCGCACCAGCACAGCGACCTGCGGATCGTGTTTCCCATCCACCGCAACCCGCTGGTCAGGGACGCGATCGTGCCCGCCATCCGGGACCTGCCGAACGTCACGATCACCGAGCCACTGCCCTACGGCGGGTTCGCCAGGCTGATGAACAGGTCCGCCGTCATCCTGACCGATAGCGGCGGGGTGCAGGAGGAAGGACCGAGCCTGGGCAAGCCGGTGCTGGTCATGCGGGAAACCACAGAGCGGCCAGAGGCAGTGCGCGCCGGGACCGTGCGCCTGGTCGGCACCGACGAAGACCTCATCGTGACCTCGGTAGGCCGCCTGCTCACCCAGCCCGCCGCCTATGCGGCCATGGCCAACGCGGTCAACCCTTACGGGGACGGGCAGGCCGCCGACCGCGCGGTCGCCGCCATCGCGCATCACTTCGGACTCGGCCCGGCCGCCGACGAATTCGGCAGCATGCCCGGGCGGACCGGCGCCCGCGACTACCCCGAGTCGACGGTGGCGTGAAGCACGCCGAGCCGGCCCGGGCGCACGAACCCCAGGCAACGCATGAAAGGCAAGGAAAAGTGAACAAGAACATGCACCACCGACGTCTTCGAACCCGGCTGCTGTCCGCGGTCGCGGTCGGCGCCGCGATACCGCTGGCCCTGTCAGCGATACCGCTGGCCCTGACCGCGGTACCCGCGAGTGCCGCGCCGCGCCAGGCCGCCGCCAGCACCACGCCGGGCGCTCGCACGCCCTTGAGCACTGACCGAACCCCGGCTCTGCCAGCGCCACCGAAGCCCCCCGCCGGCCTGCCCAAGCAGGCCCGGGGCTACCAGGCGCCGACCGCTCTGGTGAGCGGGTCGGCCCGGCAGGCCATCATCGACGCCCGCCAGGGCGCCCACCTGACCGCGGCGACCAGCGCGTCGGCTCCGGCCGCGGTGACCGCTGCGGCCAGCGCCTCCGCTCCGGCCGCCGTGACCGCTGCGGCACTGGTCACGCCCTCGCAGGCGCGGACCTGGGGCGGTTCCGGCTCCGCCACGACCCTGGTCGTCTACGACACCACCGGCACCTGGGGATGGCTCGGTCAGATGTACGCCATGGGGGCAGGCAACCTGGCCAGCCACTTCGGCAAGGTGACCGCCGAACCCGTCGCCAATTACGTCTCCGGCCAGGTCAACAACTACACGGCCACGATCTACCTGGGCTCGACCTACAACGAGCCTGTCCCGGCCGCCTTCCTCAACGACGTACTGTCCACCACGCACCCGGTGATCTGGTCGGGCAGCAACATCTGGCAGCTGACCGGGTCCGAAGGCAGCACCGCCGACACGGCCTTCAGGGCCGTATACGGCTGGGACCCGTCCAACTCCTACCTCGACACCACCGACAACCCGGTGACCGTGTCTTACAAGGGCCAGACGTTCAGCCGCAACGCCGGCAACGGCGCCGACATCCTCGCCCCCCACATCACCACCGCCTCGCTGGTGACCGTGCTGGCTCAGGCCAACTGCACCGCCAGCTGCGCGCCGATCGCCCAGAGCACCGGGACCACCTTCCCGTGGGCCATCAGGTCGTCCAACCTGACCTACGTGGGCGAGATCCCGTTCTCCTACATCAGTGAGTCCGACCGCTACGTGGCGTTCTCCGACCTGCTGTTCGCTGCGCTGGAGCCAGGCGCCGCAACCACCCACCAGGGGCTGGTCCGGCTCGAGGACGTCGACCCCACGGCGAACCCGACCGTGCTCCGGCAGTTCGCGGACTACCTGTACAGCCAGCACGTGCCGTTCAGCGTCGGGGTCATCCCCGAGTACACCGACCCGAACGGCTCCTACAACGGCGGCAAGCCTCAGACGGTCACGCTGGCCCAGGCCCCTGCAGTCGTGTCGGCGCTGAAGTACATGCAGTCCAAGGGCGGCACGATCATCGAGCACGGCTACACCCACCAGTACTCCAACGTCGCCAACCCCTATAACGGGGTGACCGGGGACGATGCCGAGTTCTACCGGGCCCAGTGCGCCACGACGCAGACCCCGCCGTACCAGTTCGACTCAGCCTGCCAGAACACCGACTGGGTAATCTGGACCGGCCCGCTGGCCGGGGACTCGAGCACGTGGGCGGCCGGGCGTGCCACGGCCGGGCGGGCGTTGTTCACCCAGGCGGGCCTGGCCGCGCCCGCGATCTGGGAAACCCCGCACTACTTCGCGTCGGCCGCTGACTATGCCGGCATCGACAGCGTCTACGCCACCCGCTATGAGCGCGAACTGTTCGTCAGCGGCCAGCTCAGCGGCAGTCCGCTCGATTACAGCCGGATCTTCGGCCAGTTCTTCCCCTACGTGGCCCACGACGTCTACGGGGAGAAGATCATCCCGGAAAACCTGGCCAACTACGAACCAACGACGGCGAACAACAACCCGCCCAGGACACCTGCGGACATCATCCACAACGCGCAGGTGAACCTGGCCGTGACCCAGGGGGTGGCCAGTTTCTTCTTCCACCCCACCTATTCGCTCACCTACCTGCAGCAGATCGTCGCCGGGATCAAGAGCCTCGGCTACACCTTCGTCGCCCCGACCAGCCTGGCCGGCTGACCCCACGGCCCCGCCCGGCCGGTGCCGCTATCGACCGGCACCGGCGGGGCGAGCGCCTGTTACCGAACGTGAGAATATGATCACTATGCGAGGGTTCTCGGTGGCCGCCCAGCTGGCGGCGGCCGCCGCGTTCGTGGCCTGCCTCGGCGCCTGCGCGCCGGCGCCCGGCGGGAACGCACGGGCCACCCCGCCGCCGGGGCCGTCCATGGACCCGGCGGCACGGCAGCTTCCCTCGCCGCCGCTCACCGCGCCGCGCGCGCTGCCGCGCAGGCTGTACGGGGTGACTGTGGATGACGTCAGCAACGTGAGCCAGATCGTGGCGAGCTCACGGAATCTGCCCGAGACGCCAGTCACCCGGATCTACCTCGACGTGGCCCAGCCCGTCGGCTACTACAAGACCGCGATCAGTGAACTTCACCCGGTCAGCTACCTGATGGGTGAGCTCCTCGACTCATCCGATGAGCCGCACATCAGCCACGCCGCGTTCAGCGAGCGGGTCAGGTCGTTCCTGGCGGCCTACGGGGACCAGATCGATATCTGGGAGATCGGGAACGAGGTGAACGGCAACTGGACGGGCCCCTACCAGGAGGTCGCAGCCAAGCTGATCACCGCTTACCAGGAGGTGACGGCCCGCCACGGGCGCACCGCCCTGACGCTCTACTACAACGCGGGATGCGGCGACGGGCCCGCCGAGCTGGACCCGATCACCTTCACCCGCAAGTTCGTCCCGCCAGCGGTCGCAGCCGGGCTGACCTATGTCTTCCTGTCCTACTACGAGGGTGACTGCGATGGCATCCGGCCGAGCGCCGGGACCTGGACCGCGTATTTCCAGGCCCTGCATGCCCTGTACCCGCGGGCGCAGCTCGGCTTCGGCGAGATAGGGCTGAGCCAGCCGGTCACCAGCGGGACCATGAGCACCGCGAAGTCGATGCTCACCTATTACTACGGGCTCCCGATCCATCTCCCGTACTACGCCGGCGGATATTTCTGGTGGTACTACTACGAGGACTGCCTGCCCTACGGCACCAAGCCGTTGTGGCAGGTCCTGCGAGCTGCCTTCGAAGCCGAGGCGGCCAGCTAGTGCCGTAGTACCCGCCGGTCGGTCATTTTCCGCCGGCGCCGGGCTGATCGGCGCAGATGGGCACCCGGGCCGTTCACAGAACGCCGAGCATGAGCCGGACGGCCTGGTCGACCTCTCCCGCCTCCGTGGCGCCCAGGCGGCCGGCGAACTCGCCCAGCCGGCTGGCGTCGACCTCGCGCATCTGGTCGACAAGCACGCGGGTCCGGGTTCCGTCCATCTCGATCTCCGGCCGGAAGATCGCCGCCTGCGCGCTGGTGGAAGTCGGGGCGACGATGAGCGTGGAGAGCAGGATTCCGTCACTCTTGCGCTTGATCTCCGGTGTTCGGACCTGGCCTGGCCCGCAACCGCAACCCGCTCAGGCCAGGTCCGCGAGCAGGGCGTCGAGGGAAAGCTCCTCCTCGATGCGAACATCGTGGCGTGCCATGGCGGCCGCCAGCCCCGGATCCCAGGGGGTCGGGACCGGCTCGCCGGCCAGCCGGGGCAGCCGCGTGGCGGCATGCACAGCCAGCACCGCCGTGGCCGCGGCCTCATAAGCGTCCCTGTCGTACCGCCACGGCTGCCAGCGCGACGCTCCCTGGCTCACTCGCTGACGAACCGCGCCGGCGATCCGGATGCCGCCCCAGTCGAAGTCGCCGTGGTAGCGGAATTCCGCGCCGCCCGCCGCCAGCAGATCGAGCAGCCGCCATCCGGCGGCGGAGGGCTGGCCGCCGACGCAGACCAGTGGCGGGCAGCGGCGGCCGAGCTCGTCCGCGGCGGCCGCGATCACCACGGGATTCTCGCAGATCCGCACCAGCCCTGCTGACAGCGCCTCATCGTGGCCGCGCAGCTGCCTGAGGGTGAGCACCACTGGCTGGCCGGTTTCCTGGTGCAGCGCCAGCACCCGGCCCAGGGCGGTGCGGGTGCCGCCCGGCACGCCCAGGCAGAGCGCCAGCGAGGAGAGGTCGTCAAGGTGAACACCCGCGCAGGCCCACGCCGCCCGGCGGGAGTCCGCGCCCACCTCAGCCGCGAACGGCAGGCCGGCCAGCGCGCGGACCGCGGACAGGGCGAGCGTCCCGGCCGGGCGCCCGTCGTCGAGGGCGTGCGCGTCGCCGCAGCATTCGGCCGCGAGCCGCCCGATCGGGATGCCCGGCGACGGCAGCCGCCGCAGCGCCGCCGCCACCTGGTCAAGCAGCACCAGCGCCACGTCGGGCGAAGGGGCCAGGCGGCGCACGACGCCGGTCGCGTCGAGCCACCCCCGCCATGCGGCTAGTTCGGCACGGCCCGCTACGGCGTCGTCCAGCGACGCGAACGCGGCGGCCCAGGCGGACGCGGTGTCCGTCCGGTCGCGGCTGCGGTCCCGTACCGGGCCGGTGAGAAGGGCCACGGCCTCGGCGAGCCCACCCGGCGCGGCCCCGCTTTCGCGCAGCATACGGTCCACCTCGGGCAGCGACACTGACAGCGACGTACCAGAACGGGGCGGCCTGCCGGTCAGCCGCTCGGCCGCCCGCCGCTGCTCCACGGTCGCGCCGGTCAGGGTCACGATCCCGGTCAGCGGGCGCCCGGCCTCCAGCCGGTCTCGCGCCCGCCGGACCAGCCACGCGGTCGGCTCGCCGCCGAGGAGGCGGTGCAACCTGGTGTCGTCCGCCGCGGTGTCGGTCACCCTGCCACCGGCTCGCCCCGGCGGCGCTCCCGCCCGTCCCACAGCCACGGCGTGACCAGGACGGCGTCGACGCCATCATGGCGGGCGAGCTGGCAGATACCCAGTCCGGGCACCTGCGGGTAGCAGCCCCATTCCCGCTCGCTGGTCATGACCACGTCCATGTCGAAGGTGGCGAGCAGGCCCAGGCATTTGGCGCGGGCGTCGTCGTCGACCCCGGCGAACGCCTCGTCGAGCGCGATCAGTCTCGGCGCGTGCGCGTTGCCGGCCGACTTGTAGTGCGACGAAGCCGCCGCGAACAGCGGAACCGACGCCACCAGCGCGCGCTCGCCGCCCGAGGCGGGGCCGGTAGCGGGCCGCCACTGCCCGTCCTGATACCGCTGGATCACGAACTCGTGCCAGCCCCGGTAGTCAAGCGCCGAAGTCAGCGCCTCGGCCCAGCCGGCCGCGGGATTGTCCGTGTGCTCGGCGGCGATCCGCTGCTGCAGGAATGCCCCCACGAGCGCCCGGTCAGCGGCGGACCATGCGTCGATCGTCTGCCGGAGTTTGAGCCTGACCCGGTCGAGGCCCTCGGGCGCGTTCCTGGCCTGCTGCCAGATCAGCCGCAGCTTCATGCCGGTTGACGTCGGCCGCGCCTGGAGTTCGTCGTTCATCTGCCTGACCTCGGCCTCGGCCGCCGAGATCAGCTCGTGCAACGTTCCCGCTACCTCATTGAGCAGGTGATTCTCCAGGATCTCCCGCTCCCGCGCCGACAGCAGCATGGTTCGCTGCTCTACCTCCGCGGCCAGTGCCTCGGCCAGCCCGGGCAGATCGTGGCTGCGGCCCTGGAAGACCACGTCGATCACGATGACGCCCTCGCTCAGCGTCAGCCCCGCCGAGTGCCCGTGCCTGGCCATCGCGTCCGCCAGCAGCTTGTGCTCCTCGGTCACCCGCTTCTGGATCCGGTCCCAGGGCGCGTCCTCGTGGTCCACGGAGTCGAGTTCGGCGTTGACGGCGCGGGCCAGGACCACCGTCGGCGTCGCCGCCCACGGCTGATCGGTGTCGGGGATCTCCAGCGCGGTCACCGCGACCCGCAGCAGCCCGGTGGCGGCGAACGCCTGGAACTCGCGGATCGCGTCGTCCCGCAGCCGCGCCGAATCCTCAACCTGCGTCCGCAGTTCCCCCTGCTTCCCGTCCGCCTTGCCGCGCGCCTCGAGCGCGGCCTGTTCCCGCTGACGGGCGTCTCGCTCGGATGTTCTCAGCCGGCCGAGAGCACCGCTCACCTCGGCCAGCCGCCGCTGCAATTCCTCGACCGCCGTGCCGACGGTGGCCAGTAGCGCCTGGTACGTTGCCGCCGCCGCACCGGCCGCCTCCCTCGCCTCGGCGGCCCGCTCGCTCGCCTCAAGCAGCAGCTGCCGGTTATCGGCGAGTTCAGATTCCGCCTCAGCCGCGGCGCGGATCGCGGTGTGCGCCGCCTCTGCGGCGGGCCAGAGAGCGGCGAGCGCCACCCGGTAGGCGCCCAGTCCGTCCCGCACCCTGGCCAGCCCTTCGGCGTCCGCGGGCAGGCCGACATCGGCCGCGAATTCCGCCGCCCGCGCCTGCGCGGTCACCAGTTCGCCCTGCCGCTGCTGGAGCTGGGCGGCGGCCTCCGCATGATCCGCGCGCGCCTGCGTGAGCTGTCCGCGCCGCTCGGCGGCCTTGGTGTGCGCCTCGCGCACCCCGCCATCCGGCGGCACGCTGCGGTGCTCGTCGGCGAGGCGATGCTGCCGCGCCGCTATATCGGCCAGGTCCGCGTCGAGACCCTCGATCGCCGCGCGCTCGGCGTCGAGCTCCCGCTCGCGCTGCTCGATCGACGCCCGCCGCGCGGCCTCCCGCGCGCCCTCGCCGATGTAGCCGGCCTGGCCCTTGCGCCAGGCGCCGCTCAGCACCCCGTTGGACCACTGGCCGTCAGTAGTTACCCACGCCACCCCGCTGCCTGCGCTCCCGGGCCCGCGCCCGATAGCCCTCAGCACGGATGCGACTGACCCTTCATCCAACGCCGCGGCCCGGGGGTCGGCCACGTCGATCGCGGGCACCAGCAGGCTGGCGCACGATTCCCCGGCCGCCGGCGCCAGCCCGGACACCACGACCACGTCCCCGTGGACGAGGTTCCCGTCGGGCGTCACCCACGCGTCGAGAATCCCCGCGGCCTCGAGCGCGGCCTCCAGACCGGCGCGCTCGTCGTCGGCCAGGCCCGGCGTGAAGTCGGTCACCTTCCACAGCGGCGCGCCGGGACGGCCGTCGCGGATCCCTGGTACCCGCGTATGCGGAACCGGCGGGGCGTCGTGGCCGCCCGCGCGCAGCCTGCCGATCTCCGCCGCCAGCTCGCCGGCCCGCGTCACGTGCCGGGTCCGCTGGCTGCCGAGTGCCCCGGCCAGCTGGCCAAGCCCGGCGCCGGCCACGCGGGTGGCATCGTCGATGATCGCCACCGCGGGGTTCGCGCCCTCGCCGGTCAGGCCCCATGATTCAAGGGCGGCGATCAGCTCGTCGGGATCGGCCACCCGCAGCTCGGCCAGGCCGCTCAGGTAGGAGCGATAGCCGTCCCGGAGCAGCCGCATCCGTTCCGCTGCGGCCAGGTCTGCCGCCGTGACCCGGTCCGCCGCGGCCTGGACATCGGCCGACCGCCTGCTTTCCGCTTCCTGGGCGGCCCGCAGCTGCCCCTGCGTGCTGGCCACGTCGGCGAGCAGCCGGTCCAGCTGCGCGACGGCCCGCGCCTGCCGGTCGGCGATGGCCTGGGCGTCCCGTCTGGCCCGGGTGAGGATGTCCGCCGCCTGCGCCTCGGGGGCATCCAGGTAGAAAACGACCGCGAGGCGCTCGCCGCCGGCCCGTTCGGCTGACGGGGAGTCATCCGGGTCTGCGCTGTCGAGGTGCGGGCCGTCGAAGGCCACGGTCGCGGCCCGGTGCTGCTGGGCGCAGCCCGCGTCGGCAGCCGTGGCCGCGGCCTCGCGCAGCGCCTGGACGAGCTTGTCACGTCCGGTGCCGGCCCGGTGCGCGGTCGCAGCCGCCTTGTCGGCGTACCGTCCGACCTGGCCGGCGTGCCGATCCCGGTCGGTCTGGAGGACACGCGCCGCATCCTGCTTGCGGCCGGCGTCCTCGCGGAGCTGCTCGAGCCGCTCGGCGTCGCGCATCGCGGGATCGGCCTGCAGCGCGTCCCGGCGCGCTTCCAGCCCGGCACGCTGCTCTTCCAGTTCCGTGAGCTCACCCTGTGCTTCGTCCAGCTGCTGCTGGGCGGCCGTGAAGGCCTCCTCGGCGGCGGCGAGGTCCCGGCCCAGCTGTTCGTAGCGGCTCTGCGTCAGCCTCGGCCCGGCGGCCTTGCGCTTGGCCGCGACTTTCGCGTACCGGCGGTAGTGGCCCAGGAAGGCGGTCGCCGCCTCCTGAGCCTCGGCCAGGGAGCGCAGCGCGTCACGTTCCTCATCCAGACCGCGGAACGCATCGGCCACGGCCGTCACGAGGCCGGGACTGAGCGGGGGCAGCGCCTCGGTGAGCGCCCTGGACAGCAGCTTCTCGTCGGGCTTCTTCGACAGCTGCGGCTGGCGCAGCTGGATCAGCAGGTTGACCAGGGCCTCGTAGCGGTGCGGGCCGAGGCCGAACAGGCGCTCGTCCACCGCCCGGCGGTAGTCGGCCGCCCGGTCATAAACGAACCCCTGCGGGCCGATTTCCTCCCGCAGCTTCTCCCTGGTCAGCGGGACCCGGCTGGCGGGCAGCAGCTGCAGCTCAGCGCCGGGGCGCTGGCTGGTGATAAAGAACCAGTGCCGTGCGATGCCACGCCCGGTGACCGCCTTCAGCCCGCAGCCGATCGTGCAGAACTCCTCGGTGCCGTCAGCGTCCCTGCGGCCGAACTCCAGCCAGGTGTAGCCGAGGCGTTCGGGACTGGGGTGCTTGCCGCCGAGCAGCAGGTTCCACTCCATCCGCTTCTGCCGGTCGCCGTCCGGCTCTACCCGGTGCGGCGCGAGGTCACCGTCGAGCAGGAACGGCAGCGTGAGGGCGAGCACCTTGGACTTGCCGGTTCCGTTGTTGCCGCGCAGCAGCAGACGGCCGTCGTGGAACCAGAACTCTTCCTGGTCGTAGTAGAACATGTCGATCAGGCCGGCCCGCAGCGGCTTCCACCGCTCAGAACATGGTGCTGGCCGCATCGGCCGCCGCCTTTCTGGTCTGGCTCGTTCCGGTCCTGCTCCCGGGCAGGCGGCCCGGCTCTCGGATGGTGGGCTCGGCGAGGGCGAAGCGGGCGATAGCCGGGCGGGCGCGGATGGGGATGCCGGAGCCGTCGCGCGGGGCCTCGATATCCACCTCGATGAGGCGCAGGGCGGTGAGCTTCTCCAGCGCGACCTCGAGCAGTTCGATCTCCGCGCCGGGATCGGTGACGCCCTTGCGCCAGTAGCTCGCGTGCGCCTGCGCCGCCTGCCGGACGAACGCGAGCAGTTCGCCCCGCGGCACCCGTGCCCGGCCCGCCAGGTACTCGGCGACCAGCAGCGTGACGTGCCCGTCGGTACGCTGCTCGGGCATCCGCACGTCGGTCAGCTCGTCGTCCGGGTCGACCATGGCGATGCCCTCAGCGCGCAGCTCCGGCAGCAGCCCGGTGGCCTCGCTGATCCGCCCGGTGATGTTGTGCCGCTGGGCGACCAGGTAGGCACGCACGTCTTCGGCCAGCTCGTCGTAATAGAGGACCGGGTCGTCGAGCAGCCGCCGGGTGAGCATCCTGCGCAGCGCCTGGTTGCGCAGTTCGTCGGTTTCGGCGACCGGCTCGGCGGTCAGTTCGGCGAGTCTGGCCTCGAACGCGCGGGCGGCGATGGTCGACGGGCCCCTGCTGCCGGTCAGCAGGACGCCGAGTACCGGCCGGCGCACGTCGTACAGCACGTCGGCGCCCGCCGACAGGTACGCGTCCTCGTCTCCGGCGACCCGGCTGAGCACGCCCCAGGCGAGCAGCAGCCGTACCACGGCCACGAGGTCCGCGCGGTCGCTCCTGCTGTCCATCCTCAGCGTGAACCCGGCCGCCGCCAGGCCGGGTTCGGCGGCGGCGGTGAGCACGGCGTCGGCGAGGCTGCCCAGCGTGGTCTGCGCGTCGGCGCGGGCGAGCGCGGACAACGCCAGGCAGAGCGCGACGTACCGGCGGCGGCCGAACGGCTCCTTGTTGTGCCCGCGCGCGGGATGGCTCGCGTCGCCAGCCAGCGGGGCGGTCTTGAACAGCCGGGCCGTCTCCGCGTCCGCGGCCAGCCGCCAGCCGGTCTCCCGGCGCAGCCAGCCGCTGAGCGCCGGCAGGTGCCGCCGGACGAGCATGAGCGACTCGGCGTCGCCGGCGGCGACGAGCAACGGCTTGGCCAGCAGGGCGCGGAGGGCGGCCTGGCGCTGCGCTTTTTCCTCGGCCGGGATCATGGCACCAGGTTCGTGATCTCGATGACGTGCTCGGGGCCGGTGAGCACCCCGTCCTCGGTCTTGATCTCGGCCGTGCCGCCGCCCGGGACCAGGCGCAGCCGCACCTCCAGGCTGCCGTCGTTAGTTACGGTCTTCACCTCCCTGTCGCCGGGCGCGCGGACCGCGAGCGCATCGCCCAGCAGGCTGAGGAAGAGGCGGAACGCCTTCGGGTCGAGCACGTCCAGGCCGGACAGCAGCGTCGGCCCGGTAGTGCGCAGCCGCCGCCGCGCCTCGGCGGTCTGCGCGGCCTCCTGCTCCGCCTGGTGGCGCAGCAGCTCCTTGGCCGCGGAGCGGTCCCGCACCTGACTGGGCTGGCCGCGCCGCTCGTAGCTCCCGGTCTTCCTGAGCTGCGGCGAAATCCGGATCGGCGGGGCCTCGCCCCACGGCGTCCCGGCCGGCACGTTTTCCCACTCCTGCGCGGTGTCGCCGGTGACGGACAGGTGCCGGGCGGGGGACAGGCCGAACGCCGCCCGCCACAGCCGGTGAGCCGCCGCGTCGTCCGGGGCCTCGGCGAACCACCGGGCGAGCGCCGCGAAGTCCGCCGATCTGTCCGACCGGCCCGAACGCCGCTCGTTGAGCAGGCCGACCGTATCGACAAGCTGCTTGATCGCGGTCACCGCCGCCTGCCGCAGCAGCCTGGCCTGGGATGGACGGCCCGCGTCCCGCGAGGTGAACCAGTCGTCCAGGCCACGCCACCGGTTTCGCCACGCGTCCAGAGCATGCTCTTCCGCGTGGGCCAGCGCCGCTGCCGCATCCGCTCCGTCGGGGGCCGCGTCGGCGGCCTCGCGCCTGGCCGCGACGGCCAGCAGCCGCTCGTGACCGGCGGCTTCCAGGTCAGCTAGCAGGACCGCGATCTGGGCACCGGAGTTGGCCAGGTCAGCGATGAACCGGTTGATGTAGTCGATCAGCCGTTCCTTGTACGCGATGAAGCCGCCGACGTCTCCGTCGGAGAAGTCGATCGCGCGCCGCAAGGCGGACATGAACGCCTGAGCGTTATCGGCCAGTGAGGAGAACCGTTCCGCCACTGACAGCAGCAGCAGGTGAACCTTGGCCGGGTCGGGATCAGCCTCCCGGGCCAGCGCGAGCAGCGCCTGGAGCTGGCCGGCGATGTCGGCCAGGGCGACCGACTGGAGCTGGCCCCGCCGGGCCAGGGCCTCCTCGTAGAACGAGATGGCCTGCTCGGCCGCGTGTCCTTCGGCCGTGAGCTGGTACAGCGACCGCTTACGGTGAAAGTCTTCCACCGTGGTGACGCGGCTGGTGTCGACGTCCGCGCGCAGGTTGCCCCACTTGACCAGCTGCTCCAGCGCGTCGGTCAGCTGGTCATCGGCCTCGACCCGCAGCTCGGCGGCGACGTCCTCCGGGCGCAGGTGCACGATGAAGCGCTCCTTCGCCCGGGTGAAGACCCGGAGCACGCGCCGGTAATGCTCGGCGTGCGGAACGCCGAGATGAGTGAAAGGCTCCGCCGCCACGGGAACGTCGCCCTGCGGCTTCCCCCGCCCGCGCGACGACGATCGCACTTCGTCAGCCACGCGTACATCGTGCCGCATGCCACCGACAAAACGCCCCTGTTGCGCCCTCGGCGTTGCGCTGCGCCTCACTCGACAGCGGGGGACGGCTACTGATAAGAGATCATGGAAAGCCGCGGGGTCCTGGTTATCGTCTGCCGCGGCGTCAGCATGGGATGGTCCTTGACATAAAAGTCCTTCCATCCGAAGAACACCCTCGGCGGCGCGGCCTTGGTGACGGCGTCCCAGGTCTGCTCCTTGTCGCCCGGGGTACCCTGCCCGTCCATGTGGATGAGGATGGCCAGATCGTCATGCCGGGTGTTGAGCCCGCTCTCGTCCTGGATCATGGACAGCCGGAACTGGTGCAGCACGAGCAGCTTCTGAGGCAGCCGGTACCGTGCGGTCAGGGCGGCCAGCCAGCTGGCGACACCGTTGACCTCGCCGATGCTGACGCTGCCTATCTGCCGCAGCGGCAGCTGCCCGGGCTGCAGCTTCCACTCCGCGTCCAGGGCCAGCCCCACATCGGGCAGCTCCAGCAGCGACTGGTACATCCGGGCCTGCGCGAGCAGGCTGGCCCGGCCGGGCTGCAGGTCCAGGACGACATAGAGCCCGGCCGCGGTCGCCTGCTGCACCCAGGGACGCAGCGAGGCTACGGTGGATTCATAGGAGTACTCGCCGTCCGGGCCGGCGCTGCCCTGAGCGACGGTGGCAATGATCTCGAGGGCCGGTACCACCCGGGCGCTGCTCAAGCGCCGGTATGCCGCGGCAACCTGCTTGGCTCGCGCGATGCTGGCCTTCAGGCCCTGCTGGCCAAGCACGCCGAGCGAGGGCGTGCCGGGGTAACCGTAGAGAGCGACCAGCAGGTGGCTGGGGAACAGGACCTGCCCGCCGCCCGGCAGCTGCACCCCGGTCTCGGCGACCGCGATACGCGATGCGAGCTGGCTGGCCGTGCCGAAGCCGGAACCGACGGCCACCACCCGCTGCGGCCGGGCGGCCGAGAGCGCGGCGATGACGTCCGGGTCGGCCCGCGGGTCGCCGCCGCGGACGGTGATCACCTGTGCCCCGGCCACCCGGGCGGTGGTGACCGCGGCGGTCGTGGCGGCATCGCTGTTCCCGGCGGGCACCAGCAGCGCCAGATGGTCCAGCGCGGCGGGCGCCCTGGTCGCCGGGAGCAGGGCCGGGTTGGTCACCACGCGGATGCCGGGCAGCTGGGCCGCGAGCACCTTCGCAGGTACCCCGACGGCCAGCACGACCCGCGGATCCAGGGCCCTGATCCGGGCCTGGAGCGCGGCACTGATCACCCCCGCGGCAGCTTGGGCCGAACCAGAAGCCGGCCGCACGCCGGTATGCAGGGCCATCGTCGCCGCGCCGCCCGACACGGGCTGCCCCGGTCCCGCCGGGGTGAGCAGCATGGGCGCATGGCGCTGCAGCGCCTGGCGAGCTGCGGCCGCATCGGCCGACTTGTCCGGGCTGGCGATCACGATGACCGGCGCGGACGCGAACAATTCCTGCGCCACGCCCTCCGCGATCACGTCCGGTGTGCCGGTCAGCACCGAGGTCGCGGCGGCAGGCAGCCGGGTCTGTGAGGCCAGCGGGGCGGGAGCGGGCGGATCCTGTCGGGCCATGCTGGAGCAGGATGTCGCGCCGGCGCAAACGGTAGCCAGCAGCGCGAGCATCGCCCCGGCTTCGAGCAGCTTCCTGCTGCGGCCCCGGCCGGCCTGCAACCCCCGCACACGGCATCTGGGCGGCACGAGCGGACCCCATTCGTCATCTGCTCCCGCCGCTATGCAGCAGGGAGCTGTTCCGGTGCAGAAACGCGGCGCGTGACCGAGCGTAATGACGGCACTGCCGCGAAATCCTGACTTTCCCCGATCGGCACGAGATTGTGACGATTTAAGCCTTCAAGTTGCGCGTGGTGATTCCGGTGCCACTGTGACACGTGGTAATCGTCGCTGATCCCGTCCGCACCGCAGGCACCTACCTCGCCTTACCGCCAGTGTCATCACTACGAGGAACATAACTGGTTTCAGGCGGCACGCACTGCCGCCACGCGGCAGGCTGCAGCTGCGGTCACATCGCGTGTCCTGATCTTTGCGATGGGCCCGGGGCGCTGTTGACAGCCGCTTATGCGGGTGATTCGCTCAATGGTGTTAACCGTAACCGATTTCACTTTTCTCCCATGGGGCCAAGGCGTCCTGCGACGCGGTCACCGCGCTCGTGCCCTCCGCGCCATCATCGCCCAGCACGGCTTGGGCCTGCCGCGCGCGGATGATCCCGGCCGCGAGCCGTTCCTGGCCGCAGCCCGCCCCGGCCCCTCCCCGGCCGCTCCCCGGCCGCAGCATGGCGCGGCCGGTACCTATGACCGGGGCCGTGTTCAACCCGCGTGAGCCCGTTCGTTCCGTCCTGAACGGGCCGCCAGAACAACAGCCCTGAATCCTGAACAGCGCAGAGGCAGGAAATGGTATGAGCATTTACACGGTCGGTGACTATCTTCTCGGGCGGCTGCAGGAGCTGGGTGTCCGTCACCTGTTCGGCGTGCCCGGCGACTACGTCCTCGGCTTCAACGCGCAGATTGAGGCCACGCCCGGTGTGAGGTGGATAGCTAACTGCAATGAGCTGAACGCGGCGTACGCGGCCGAAGGCTACGCCCGGGTCCACGGGGTGGGTGCCTTCGTCGTGACCGGCGGCGTCGGTGACCTGGGGGCGGCCAGCGGAGTCTGCGCGGCGCTCGCCGAGCGCAGCTCCGTCGTGGTTATCTCGGGCGTCCCCGGTGCCTCGCGGCCCAGAGCGACGCACCACACCGCGGGCGACGGAGATTTCAGCCGGTTCGAGAGGATTTACCGCGAGATCACCGTGGCGCACACCACCCTGACCGCCGATAACGCCGCCGCCGAGATCGACCGGGTACTGGCCACCTGTGTGGCTGAGCACAGGCCGGTCTTCATCGCCCTGCCCGCTGACGTTGCGCCGGCCGAGATCTCCCCGCCGGCCGGGCCGCTGCAGCTGCCGCCCGCACCGGACGTGGACCTCATCGGGCAGCTCACCGCGGCGATCAGCCGCCGCCTGGCCGCCGCCCGCCGGCCTGTTATCCTCATCGACGCAGGCGTCCGCCAAGCCCGGCTGGCGGAGCCGGTAGCCGCCGTCCTGGCCGCAAGCGCCATCCCATGGGCGGTCACCGCACCCGCAGCAGCGGACCTGACCGGCCCGCCGGGGCCCGGCTACCTCGGGGTCTACCCCGGCGGGTTCGGGCACCGGGCGGCCGTCGAGGTCGACGACGCCGACCTGGTGATCCGCCTTGGCGTGCGCCGGGCGGAAGGAGCCGCTCCCCGGGCCATCGAAGGCCTGGCCGACGCCGCTTTGGTCGACATCACCGAGGCCCGGACGAGCGTCGGTCCCGACACGTTCAACGTGCCCATGGACCAAGCCGTCCAGGCCCTGGCCGATGCACGGCCGGCGACGGCCCAGCCGAACGGCATCCCGCCGGCGCCCGCCCGGCCGGCCGATGATCGGCCCTCCCCGGCCGACGGCCGCGCGCTCACCCAGGACGTGTTCTGGGCGCACTTCTGGGACTACCTCCAGCCCGGTGACGTCGTGGTGTCCGACGTCGGGTCGGGGAACTTCCCGATGACGTCGGGATCCCGCCCCGACGGGGTCGCGCTGCTGAACCAGAAGACATGGGCGGCGATCGGCTGGGCGCTTCCCGCCGCGCTTGGCGCAGAGCTCGCCGCACCCGGCCGCCGCCACGTCGTGGTGATCGGCGACGGGGCCATAGCCCAGACCGTCCAGGAGCTGTCCACCATCGCCCGGGAAGGCTGCTCGCCCCTGGTCGTGGTGATCAACAACGGGGGATACCTGATCGAGGACCTGGCGATTTACGGTCAGCATCTCGACTGCGACGACATCTGGGTCTGGGACTACGCGGCGCTGGCCGCCGCCCTTGACGACCGCGGCCGTTACCGGCCGCTGGGGCTGCGGGTCACGACGGCGGACGAGGTCCCCGACGCCCTCAACCAGGCCGCCAAAGCTCAGCAGGAGGGCCGCATGGTCGTCCTCGACGCGGTATTCGATCGCCACGATATGCCCGCCTCGATGAAAGCCATGCACGAGGCGCGCATCGCCGCGACCCACCAGGCGGCCCCCGCCGCCGCGGCGCCGGCCTCGCGGTCGTGACCGCACAGAAGGGCGGCACCATGAGCGAGCGCAAGCGGCCGCGGCGGAGCCTGTGGATGTTCGGCCTGGAGTCCGAGGAGCCTAGCTACGAGCAGCGGGCCGCGGCGGCGGCGCGGCTGTCGAATGAGCTCGGCGTGGACCTGACCGCGCCGCGCATCCCGTCGGCCGACGCGCTGGAGCTGCGCGCCCCGCGGATCAGCCCGCCGGATCAGCTGGCCGCGTTCTGCTTCACCAGCACGTGGGAGCGCGCTTACCACTCCTATGGCGCCGACCGGTCGCTGCCCGGCGTGCGCGGCCACTACCCGAACCCGCCCGACGTGGTCGCGCACCCCCGCACCGAGGCGGAGGTGGAGGCGGTCCTGGCCTGGTGCTCGGACCGTGGCTATTGCGCGATCCCCTACGGCGGCGGCAGCTCCGCGGTCGGCGGCGTCACCCCGCCGCCGGACGCGGGACCGGTCGTCACGATCGCGCTGGACGAGCTGGACCAGGTCCTCGAGGTCGACGAGGTCTCCCGGGCCGCTCTCATCCAGGCCGGGGCGTTCGGCCCGGACCTGGAGGACCAGCTCCGGCCGCACGGTTACACGCTGCGGCACTTCCCGCAGAGCTTCTCCGGGTCGACGCTCGGCGGCTGGATCGCGACCCGGTCCGGCGGGCACTACGCGACCAACCACACCCACATCGACGAGTTCGTCGAGACGGTGCGGATGATCACGCCGAGCGGCTGGTGGGAGGCGCGGCGGCTGCCCGCCTCCGGCGCCGGCCCGGACCCGAACCGGCTCGTCATCGGGTCCGAGGGCATTCTCGGGATCATCACCCAGGCCTGGATGCGGATCCAGGCCCGGCCCCGGTTCCGCGCCACGGCCGGCGTCCGGTTCCCGTCCTGGGCGGCCGGGTACGAGGCGGCCCGGCACATCGCCCAGGCCAAGCTGTGGCCCGCCAACCTGCGGCTGCTCGACCCCGAGCTGGCCGCGGCCAGCGCCGGCCTGGACGGCACGCAGGCCGTGCTCATCGTGGGCTTCGAGTCGGCCGAGCTGCCGCAGCGGGCGCTGCTGGAGCAGGCCGTGGGCATCGCCCGGGACAACGGCGGGATCATTCCCGACGACGAGCTGGTGGTCGACGACGGGACCGGCCAGCCGACGGGACGATCCGGTGCGGCCGGCGCCTGGCGCAGCGCGTTCATCCCCTCCGGCATGGGGCTGACCGCCGGCCTCGGCCTCATCGGCGGCACGTTCGAGACGGCCATCACCTGGGACCGGTGGCCCGCCTTCGACGCGGCCGTGCGCGAGGCGGCCCGGAAGGTGCTCACCGAAGCCTGCGGCGGCGGGACCGTGAACTGCCGGTTCACCCACGTGTACACCGACGGCCCGGCGCCGTACTACACGTTCGCCGGCGCCTACCGCGACGGCGCCGATCCGGTGGCCACCCTGGCCGAGATCAAGGCGGGGGTATCCGACGCGGTGATGGCGGCCGGCGGCACGATCACCCACCATCACGCCGTGGGACGGGAGCACCGGCCCTGGTATGACACCGAGCGGCCCGAGCCGTTCGCTATTGCCCTGCGGGCGGCCAAGAAGGCCCTCGACCCGGCCGGCGTCCTCAACCCCGGCGTGCTCATCGATCCCTGAGGCCGGGACCCGGCCGCCTAAAGCGGCCCGGTGTCCCGGACTACTCTGCGGAGCATGCAAGGACACGAACACCACGAGGAGCGGTCCGGCGCGGCGGCGGACGCCGCCGAGTGGGACGCGAGGTACAACGAGCACGATGAGGCGATATGGAGCGGCCGCCCGAACGGGCGGCTTGTCGCCGAAGTCGCCGGCCTCACTCCGGGCCGGGCCCTTGACGTCGGTTGCGGCGAGGGTGCCGACGCGATGTGGCTGGCTCGCAGCGGCTGGACGGTTACCGCCATCGACATCTCCGATGTGGCGGTCGGCCGGGCGCGCAAGGCAGCGGAACTGGCCGGCGCCACGATCGAATGGGTCCGCGGGGACGCCCTGCAGGCGACGTTCCCGGCCCGTTCGTTCGACCTCTTGTCGATGCAGTACCCGGCGCTGCCCAAGGCCGCGGGCGACGCTGCCGTGCGGGCGCTGCTCGATACGGTGCGGCCGGGCGGATTGCTGCTCGCCGTCTACCACGACCTCGATGACGAGCACCGCGAGCACATGGCCTCGCGCGGCGTCGACCCGGCGGACTACGTCGGCGCCGACGACCTCTTCCAGCTGCTCGGCGACGACTTTACGGTCGAGCTGAACGTGATTGAGCCGCGCATCGACCCCCCGCCCGATACCCCGCACATCGCCGATGCCGTACTGCGCGCTCGTCGTCGCTGAACCGCGAGTCGACCCCCGACGAGAAAGACCCCAGACGAGAACGACCCCAGACGAGAAAGATTTCGTGCTGCCTTGTACTGAGTTCGCGCGGGATCGCACGATTAGTGGAGGTGACTGCGATGAAGGAGCGCCGATGAGCTTCAGTGTCGAAAAAGACATCATGGTGCCGATGCGCGACGGCGTCCGGCTGGCCACGGACGCGTGGATCCCGGCTGGCGGGCCGGCTCCGGTGCTGCTTGTGCGCCTCCCGTACGGCAAGGACATGATCGGCCTTTATGCCTATGGGCTCGCCCCGAACTTCTTCGCGCTGATCGAAGCCGGGTATGCCGTGGTCTACCAGGACTGCCGGGGCACGTTCAGGTCCGGCGGGGAGTTCGCTCCCATGGTCAACGAGCCCAGTGACGGTGCTGACACCGTGGCCTGGCTGCTGGAGCAGCCCTGGTGCGATGGCAACATCGGCACCTTCGGGGCGTCGTACCTGGGCTTTGTCCAGTGGGCGAGCGCGTCCGCGAGTGATCAGCTGAAGGCGATCGCGCCCGCGGTCACCACCACGGATTACTATGCGACGCCCTGGTACTCCGAAGGGGGCGCCCTGTCGCTGCACGCGATCCAGACGTGGACGACGCTGATGGCCCTGGCCGGCGCCCAGCGGGCCATGGCCGCAGGCTCCGGTGACCCCCAGGCGCTGATGGGCCTGGTGGGCATGGCCGCCGACCCGGGCGCTCATCTGGCCGAGCTGCCCGTCCGGGCCCGGCCGCTGCTGGAGAAGCAGTGGCCGTGGTGGGCGGAGATCCTCGCCCATCCCGCCCGCGACCAGTTCTGGCAAGACCTTTCGGTCGCCGACCGTTTCGCGGACATCACCGTGCCCGCGCTCAACATCGGCGGCTGGTTCGACATCTTCGCCAGCAGCACCGCACGGACCTTCACTGAGCTGAAGAAGCGAGGCGGCAGTGCCGACGCCCGCGACGGCCAGCGGCTGATCATCGGCCCGTGGGACCATCTCAACAGCACCGGCGTCTATCCCGACCGGCAGTTCGGGCTGATGGCCGATGCGCGGTACGCGGACCTGACCGGCGCGCATCAGCGGTTCTTCGACCGGTGGCTGCGGGGCCGGGCCGGTGCCCTGGACGGCTCCGCGCCGGTCCGGATCTTCGTCATGGGCATTGACCAGTGGCGCGACGAGCAGGACTGGCCGCTGCCCGACACCTCTTATGTTGACTATTACCTGGACAGCTCCGGCCGCGCGAACACCGCCGACGGCGATGGGGGACTGGGCGGCGCGCCGCCGGACAGCGAACACGCCGACACGTATCTCTACGACCCGCAGCGGCCCGTTCCCACCCTGGGCGGGCGGGTGATGAGCCCCGCGACGGCGAACGAGGCCGGACCGGTCGACCAGCGGCGGGCCGAGTCCCGCGATGACGTACTGTGCTACACCACCCCGGTCCTGGAGCGCCCGGTAGAGGTCACCGGTCACGTGTCGCTGACGCTGTTCGCTTCCTCGTCAGCTCCGGACACTGACTTCACCGGCAAGCTGGTCGACGTCTTCCCTGATGGCCGGGCTATCTTCCTGACCGACGGGATCCTGCGCGCCCGTTACCGCCATTCACTCGCCGACCCCGAGCTTCTCACTCCAGGCCAGATCTACGAGGTCGCCATCGACCTGTCGGTGACGTCCAACGTGTTCTTGCCCGGGCACCGGATCCGGCTTGAGATTTCCAGCAGCAACTTCCCGCGCTTCGACCGCAACACTAATAGCGGGGGCACTATCACCGAGGACCGTGAGGAGGATGTTCAGGTCGCGGTGAACCGGATCTTCCACGGTCCCGGACACCCGAGCCGCCTCGTCCTGCCCGTGATCGACCGCTAGCCCGGCCAGGCAGACGCCTGCCTGACCGGGCTCGCTAAGCTGGGCCTGTGAGCTGCACGCCGGACCAATGACCCGGAGATCGACGGTGGACACGATGATGGCGCTGCGGGCGCATGCTCGCGGCGGACCCGAGCAGCTCCTCTACGAGCAGGCCCCGGTACCCGTGCCGGGGCCGGGCGAGGCCCTCATCGCGGTTCACGCCGCGGCGATCACCTTCGCCGAACTGACCTGGGACCTGTCCTGGACCACCAAGGACGGGCGCGATCGCACGCCGGTCATCCCGTCACACGAGATGTCCGGCACGGTGGCCGGGATCGCCGACGGCGTCACTAACGTCACCGTCGGCGATGAGGTCTGCGGCCTGATCGAATTCGACCACGACGGTGCGGCCGCCGAGTACGTCACCGTCCCGGCCGGCGAGGTTGCCGCCAAGCCGCGGTCGGCCTCGCACGCGGACACGGCGACCCTGCCACTCGCGGCGCTGACCGCCTGGCAGGCCCTAGTCGATTACGCGGCAGTAGAGCCGGGCGAGCAGGTCCTCGTCACCGGCGGCGCCGGGGGAGTAGGGGCGTTCGCGGTCCAGCTCGCGGCCATCCTCGGCGCTCAGGTCAGCGCGACGGGCCGCGCCCGGGACGCCGACTATGTGCGGAGCCTCGGCGCTCAGGCCTTCGTCGGCTCCGGCGACGCCCTGCCGGCGAAGGCCGCCGGCCTCGATGTCATCATCGACACGGTCGGCGGCCCGGTCCTGGACGCGTCCTACGGCTTGATGCGTCCCGGCGGGAGGCTGGTCACTCTCGGTGCCCCGCCGTCGCAGGAGCGAGCGAAGTCCTTCGGCGTGCACGCCATGTTCTTCGTCGTCACTCCCGACCCGGCCGAGCTGGCCCGGCTGGCCGGACTGGCTGACCACGGCCAGCTCCGGACCACCGTCAGTCAGACCTTCCCGCTCCGCGACGGCCGCCGGGCCTTCGAGAGCCGCGCGCAGCCGCGGCCCCCGGGCAAGACGGTCCTGATCGTCCGCTGACCCGGAGGGCGGGTCAGGTCAGCGGACTTCGTTGTACTCGCTGCGGTCCAGCCGCACGACGTTGGCGTAGCCGCTGTCCTGCGGCTCCGCGACTGGCTCCGCGACGTCGGTGTACTGGCTGCCGTCCAGCTGCACGACACGGATGCCGGACCCGGAGAACATCTTGCGCAGGTGCCTCATCCCGCTCATGCCCGCGAGCGCGACCGCGATGGCGGCGGCCAGGATCGAGCCGCCGAACAGCGCGAGCCCGCCGAGGACGTGTCCCAGCATCATCACGATCACTCCGGCCAGCAGGGCCACCGGCACCGCTGCTACCAGCAGCAGCGCGAGGAGGGTCAGGGCGATCACGGCCTTGCCCGACCTGTCCGGCATCGGCTCCGCGTTCCAACTGGTCATCATGCTCACCTCTCGAGGCCCGGAGCTCGTCAAGATCCACGCCTGCCCAACTGACACGATATGTCGTGTCGTCTGTCTATTTGAACGCTCCTCCCGGCCGGAATCATCCCGTGTCTACCAGGGTCAGTTCTTCCGGTCTGGACGCCAGCACGCCATGCTGATATACCTTGGGGGGGTACAGTATTAGAGGCTGGGCGGGACGGGAGTTGCGTGAGGGCGGAGGCGGTGTGTACGGATACACCCCGGACAAGGATGAGTACCTGAAGCGGCTGCGGCGGATCGAGGGGCAGGTACGCGGCCTGCAGCGGATGGTCGAAGAGGACAAGTACTGCATCGACATCCTGACCCAGGTCTCGGCCGTCAATAAGGCGCTGCAGTCGGTGGCGCTGGGCCTGCTGGACGACCATCTCGCGCATTGCGTCGCCGAGGCCGTCGCCCAGGGCGGCGACACCGCGGCCGAGAAGGTCCGGGAGGCCTGCGACGCGATCGCCCGCCTGGTGAAGTCCTGATCCCCGACAGACCGGAGAAAGCGTGATGGTATCGGCAACCTACCAGGTCATCGGCATGACCTGTGAGCACTGCGTGCGGGCGGTCACCGGCGAGCTGGGCGGCCTGGGCGGGGTCAGCGGCGTGAGCGTCGACCTGGTCCCCGACGGGGCGTCCGCGGTGACGGTCACCAGCCAGGCCCCGCTCGCCGAGCAGGCCGTCGTGGCCGCGCTGGACGAGGCCGGCGATTACCGCCTCGCCGCGACCTGAAGGCGTGAGCCGGCCGAGATTCATTTTCCCGAACGGGCCGTGGTGCACCCTCCCGCGCACCGGAAGGAGCTGATCGGACGGTGAGCGTGGTCACTGGCCCGAGCCCGTCCGGCGCCGTCCGCGACGCCGAGCTGGCCATCAGCGGGATGACCTGCGCGTCGTGCGCGGCCCGGATCGAGAAGAAGCTGAACCGGCTGGACGGAGTCAGCGCGGTGGTCAACCTGGCCACCGAGACCGCGCACGTGACCTTCCCGGCCGCGGTGCGGACCGAGGATCTGATCTCGGCGGTCGAGCGGGCCGGCTACACCGCGGCCCTGGCCGTCCCGCCGGAGGCCGGGACCCCGGCCGATCGTGATGGCGCCGAGGAAGCCGGCCGGCTCCGGCGGCTGCTGGTGTCGCTGGCCCTGGCCGTGCCGGTGGTGGCCCTGGCCATGATCCCGGCGTGGCAGTTCCGGTACTGGCAGTGGGTCGCGCTGGTGCTGGCGACGCCGGTCGTGATCTGGGGGGCGTGGCCCTTCCACCGGGCCGCGCTGGCGGGCGCCCGCCACGGCGTGGCGAGCATGGACACGCTGATCTCCGTCAGCGTGGCCGCCGCGTACCTGTGGTCGCTGTACGCGCTGGTGTTCGGCGGGGCGGGCCGGGCGGGCGCGCGGATGAGCTTCGCCTGGCTCGCGCGGGGCAGCGGCGCGGGTGCCACCTACCTGGAGGTCGCGGCGGGGGTGACCGCGCTGGTCCTGCTCGGCCGCTACTTCGAGGCCCGGGCCAAGCGGCGCTCGGGCGCGGCGCTGCGGGCGTTGCTGTCGCTGGGCGCCAAGGATGTGGCGGTGCGCCGCGGCGGGGCCGAGGTCCGGGTCCCGGTGGCGGAGCTGGCCGTGGGCGAGGAGTTCGTCGTCCGGCCCGGAGAGAAGATCGCCGCCGACGGGGTCGTGGTGTCGGGCCGTTCGGCCGTGGATACCTCCATGCTCACCGGCGAGCCAGTTCCGGCCGAGGCGGGCCCGGGTGACGCGGTGACCGGCGGCTGCGTGAACGCCGACGGGCGGCTGGTGGTCCGGGCGACCCGAGTCGGCGCCGCTACCCAGCTCGCCCAGCTGGCCCGGCTGGTCGAGCAGGCCCAGGCGGGCAAGGCGCCGGTGCAGCGGCTGGCCGACCGGATCTCGGCGGTGTTCGTGCCGGTCGTCATCGGTGTCGCGGTCGTGACGCTGATCGGGTGGCTCGCGGCGGGACAGGCCGCCGGGGCCGCGTTCACCGCCGCGGTCGCGGTGCTGATCATCGCCTGCCCGTGCGCGATGGGCCTGGCCACCCCGACCGCGATCCTGGTCGGCACCGGCCGGGGCGCTCAGCTCGGCATCGTGATCAAAGGCCCGGAGGTCCTCGAGTCGACCCGGGCCATCGACACCATCGTGCTGGACAAGACCGGCACCGTCACCACCGGCCGGATGAGCCTGACGGCGGTTACCGCCGCTCCCGGGGTCGACGCCGGCGAGCTGCTGCGGCTGGCCGGGGCCGTGGAGGACTCCTCCGAGCACCCGATCGCCGCCGCCATCGCGGCCGGCGCCCGGGACCGGCTCGGCGGCTTGCCCGCCGCGGCGGGCTTCGTGAACGCCCGTGGCCTCGGCGTCTCGGGTGTCGTGGACGGGCTTGCCGTGGCCGCCGGCCGGGCCAGCTGGCTGGAATCGCAGTGGGCGTGGCAGATCCCCGCCGGCCTGGCCGCTGCGGCCGAAGCAGCGGAGGCAGCCGGGTGCACCGCCGTGTTCGCCGGCTGGGACGGGCAGGCCCGCGGCGTCCTGGTCATCGCCGACACGGTCAAGCCCACCTCGGCGGAGGCGATCCGGCGGCTGCGCGCGCTGGGCCTGCGGCCGGTGCTGCTCACCGGGGACAACGACCGCGCCGCCCGCGCGGCGGCCACGGCGGTCGGCATCGGCGAGGTGATCGCCGGGGTGCTGCCCGCGGGTAAGGCCGCCGCGATCAAGCAGCTTCAGCTCCAGGGCCACGTAGTGGCGATGGTCGGCGACGGGATCAACGACGCCGCCGCCCTGGCTCAGGCCGACCTGGGCCTGGCCCTGGGTACCGGCACCGACGCCGCCATCGAGGCCTCCGACCTGACCCTGGTCAGCGGAGACCTGCTCGCCGTCCCGGATGCCATCATGCTGTCCCGCCGGACGCTGGCCACGATCAAGGGCAACCTGTTCTGGGCGTTCGGCTACAACACCGCGGCCATCCCGCTGGCCGCCCTGGGGCTCCTCAACCCGCTGATCGCCGCCGCCGCGATGGCGTTCAGCTCCGTATTCGTCGTCACCAACAGCCTGCGGCTACGCCGTTTCGGCCGGGGCTCGCGGTTTCCCCGGCCGGCAACTCAGGCCGGAACGGCCGGCCTTAACCGAGAACTCGAGCAGACCAGCTATTGATAGCAGCAGCACGGTCGGCCCGCGTGCCGATGTCATGCTTTCCCAGTCCGGGTCAGGATGGACATCGTCCCCGCCGTCAGCCACTATTTGGAGTGACGAAAGGGGAGTGCGGTGGCTGATGCACCGTTCGTATGGGATGGCCTGGCCCAGTACAAGGCTGAGGGGCGGTTCCTGGATGGGTATCCCGATGATCAGCGAACCTTTTTTGCGCCGCGGGACAACGTTCACGGGCTCCTGGTCGCGGTCCTGAACAGCGCCCAGCACTCCATTGTGGTCAACATGTTCGGCTACGACGATGATGAGCTGAACAACATCATCCAGGGCAAGCTCGCCGATCAGAGCGTGTACGTGCAGATGAGCCTGGACCGGAGCCAGGCCAGCGGCGTGCATGAGAAACAGATTCTGGCTAAGTGGTCCAACGACGCTTTCGGCAACAGCATCGCCATCGGCACCAGCTCGGTGCACAACGCTATCTCGCACCTGAAGATCGTGATCGTGGACGGCGTATATACGGTGAAGGGCTCGACCAACTGGTCGTTGTCGGGCGAGGAGCAGCAAGACAACGAGCTCACCCTCAGCCGCAACGCAGTGGTCGCCGCCGAAACCCGCGCGATTCTGGACCTCAATCACGACTTCATGCTCAAGCAGATGGTCGGCACCAACCTTGATACGACGAAGCTTCTTGCTGGCACGGCAAGCGGGACGACGCCACCGCTGCCCCCTAACCCGGAGACCGCTTAACCTGGGCGTTTCCGTTAGATAGTTCGGCCGCCGTGAACTCTGCCCGGCCGGGGGGCCGCCGGGGCGGCTGACGCTCCCGGCCGTGCAGCAGGCTACTGGTGGGTGCGTCGCGGGCGGAACTTGACCCAGAGCGCGATGCCGATAACCGCCAGCAGCAGCCACGGGGAGAACAAGAGGTGCACAGCGAAGCCGAGGATGGTCAGGGCCACGATGGCGATGAGGACGAGGGCGATGATCGCGAGCATGGTAACGGGTCTCCGTTGTTGTCGCAGTGGTCGTGCTGATGTCTTAAGGTTGCCGCTGCCGGCCGCCCGCGTCGATCGGGATCAACCCTGGTTCGACCCTGAGCTGCATCCCGCGGGCATCAGGGTCAACCCTGGGGCCGCTGCGCCGTCAGTTCTTGCCGAACGCCGCGAGGTCGCGCGCGGTGTCACGGCTTATCTCGGGGCAGGCGATGGTGAAGATCTCGGTGCCGTGCATGGTGCCCATGACCTGCCGGCACCGGGCCGGGACGCCGGCGCGCAGCAGGAGCCGGTAGAAATTGATGCCCTCATCGCGCAGCGGATCGCACTCGTTGACACTGATGACCGTGGGCGGGAACCCCTGAACGTCCGCCTCAGCCGCGAAGGACGGCCAGGCCAGCGGGTTGTGCTCGGTGAAGGCCTCGATCCCGTACCCGATGGCGCCGCGGTTGTTATGCAGGTCGATCAGGATCCCGTTGTTTTCCGAAGAGGAAGGGCACTCCGGCGTCGGCCACTGGCCGGCGATATAGGGGCACATCGCATATAGGCCCTTGATCAGGCCGAGCTCACCATCCTGCTTGAGCTTGAGGCCCGTCGCGAGGGTCAGGTTGCCGCCGCCGCTCTCGCCTGCGACGATGACGCGGGCGGGGTCGATGCCCAGGTGCCGGGCGTTGGCGGCGACCCACTTCAGCCCCGATACGCAGTCGTTGAGACCGGCCGGAAACGGGGCCACCTCGGGCACCGACGAGGGCACCACTGAGTTGCGGAAGTCGACCATCACGACGGCCACGCCGTTAGCCGCGATGATCTTGCCCCAGCCGCGGTGCGCGCCGTCGTAGCAGGACATCGCGGCCATGCCGCCGCCGTGGATGTAATAGACGCAGGCGACCTCCTCGTCATGATCGGGCCTGATGACCTGGAGGTTGATCACGTTGCCATCCGGCTCGGATACGACCTTCTCGCTGTACACCCGCAACCCGGCCGAGGGAGCGGCGTCTTCGGTGTCGCACAGGTCCATGAACGAGCTGAGCAACTCCGCCCGTTGCCGCGCGGCCGGAGAGTTCGCTTCGGCCAGCAATGTCTCGCGACTGTCGACGTCGCCTGGGGGCCTCACCGGGATGCCGGCCAGGATCGCCTTGAGCCTCGGGTCCAGCCGGATATCACCGGCTACGTCATATGTCATGATGCGGTTCTCCTCGGGCCTGTGGTCGCGGCGGCCGGGCGCCGCTCAGCGCCGGAACCTACCGTGAACCTGCCGTCACCTGATCTGGACAGTAGACGCAAACCCCTTGGAAGTCACCACGCTGGTACCGGGGCGAACAGGCCGAGCGTGCTGGAATCGGCGTACCATCTGCACCGGCTCTTGAGGAAGCCCTTGCGCCCGCCGTGCTGAGTCGATGCCTGTGAGTCATAGTGGAGGTACGAAGTGATCATCGTCGCTGGGTATTTCGTCGTCGACCCCGATCAGCGCGAACAGTTCCTGCACAGCCGCGCCGACATGATGCGGGCGTCGCGGTCGGAGGCCGGCTGCATCTCGTATGCCTTCAGCCCCGACCCGCTGGATTCCTCCCGGGTCCTCCTCTTCGAGCGGTGGGAGAGCAAGGCGGCCTTGGCCGACCATCTGGCCGCCCTACGCCAGCGACCGCCTCGGCCGGACGGCGTCGAGGTGCGCGAGGCTGAGGTGCAGCAGTACGAGATCTCCGCTATCGGCGTGGTAGGCAGCTGACCTTCCGCTGGACCCTCGGACCATATGACTCCGTGCTGCCGTGACCCTCACATGGCCCATGGCTGCTGCGAGAGTTGGTTCTGTTAGCACTGAGATCGGGAGCCGTTGACACGACCTAATACGCATGGTTCGCTTGGGACGTTGACAATAACCGGTTTCATTTTTCTGCCAGGTCAGCCAGGCCAGGGTGTCGGGTCTTACCGAGGTGATGAGCTGGCATGCCAACCAGTCGGGTAGCAGAGTTTCCGGCGCCAGGCCCCGTCCTGGCTCGAGGCGAACGCCCCGTTCAGCAACCGGCGCGCACCTTCACACCGCTGGTCAGTGCGTTTACCATCGGTCTTGACGTGCCCGGTCGGCCATCCAGGGAACTGGGCACCATCACGACCCCGCTGGAAGACGTCGGCGGTGCTGGCGGCAAGACGGACGGGCGGTCAGCGCGTGAGTACGCCGCACGAATTCAGTCGTTAGGAGTTTCAGGACATGGATTTCTCAGCCGTCACTCTCACCGAAGCTCAGCAGGCGTTCCGGGATGAGGTCCGGGCGTTCCTGGACGAGCAGCTCACCCCCGAGGTGTACGCGGGGATGCGGGAGCGGGACGCGTCCTACGACGAGGGCTTTCAGCTCGCCATGGGGGCCAAGGGCTGGCTGTGGCCGCGCTGGCAGAAGGAAGACGGCGGCGCGGGACTGGACAACGTGTGCGTCAAGATCCTCGAGACCGAGCTGAGCCACCGGGACGCGCCGATGAGCATGGTCAGCCTCACCCAGCTCGTCTGGCCCGCCGTCGAGGCACACGGGGACCCCGGGGTGCGCGACGAGCTGAAGCCCGGGATAGCCAGCGGCACGACCCGGATCTGTATCGGCTACACCGAGCCCGACGGCGGGTCCGACATCGCCGGGGCCAAGACCCGGGCGGTCCGCGACGGCGACGAGTGGGTCATCAACGGGCAGAAGATCTTCACCTCCAACGCCCAGTTCGCCACCCATGTCTTCCTGCTCACCCGGACCGACCCGACCCTGCCCAAGCACAAGGGCCTGACCCTCTTCCTGGTGCCGCTCAGCACCCCGGGATTCGACCGCCAGCCGCTGCCCAACATGGTGGACTCGGGCACCAACATCACCTACTACAGCGATGTCCGCGTCCCCGATCGGTACCGCATCGGCGGGGTCAACGACGGCTGGTCCACGCTGCACGGCCCGCTGGACGCCGAGCACTACCTCGATGGCCCGGCCAGCCAGCTCGAAGACATCGGCCCCGGCGCCAGTATCGTGCGGCATCTGGCCCGGTCGGTCGAGGCCGCGGTGCGCTGGGCCATGGACGCTCCGGACGGGGACGGGGAGATGGCCGGCGGCGGGGCGTTCCTGGCCGGGATCGGCCGCCTGCTGGTCAACATGGAGGGGAGCGCCTGCACCCCCTCGGCGATGGCCAAGATAATCGCCTCCGACACCGCCCGGCTGGGCTTCGAGCAGCTCATCGACTTGGTCGGCCCGGCCGCGACCCTGCCGCCGGGCGCGCCAGGCGCCATCGGCGACGGCGTCATCGAATTCGGCCACCGGCAAGCCCAGCTCACCGCCACCCCCGGCGGCACGGTCGAGGTGTTCCGGACCATCATCGCCCAGGCCGACCTGGGCCTCCCGCGCCCGGATTACCCCGGCCGCAGGGCGTTCCTGCAGGGCGACCGCCCCGCCACGGCCGCGGCATAGCGTCCAGCGGTACCGGGCCGGTCCAGCCACGATGCTGCTGGGCCGGCCAGGACCTGCAGTTCTGTTTCTCCTGCGTGGCTTCCGGGCCGAAATGCGGGCGAGGTCACTCGCGCGTTCCGGTTGCTGTACGTTTCTGCTGAAGTACGGTCAGCAAGGAGAAGCTGATGCCGCAAGCGCCAGCCCGGCGGGCTACCGGCAAGTCACCGGATGTGGCCCAGCTGGTCAGGCTGCATCACCGGCGCCGCGGCTGGGCCTGGGTGGCGGCAGGCAGCGCGATCGGCCTCGCGGTGTACGCGGGGATCGACGTGAACCTGTCCGGGAATCTGGCCGGGACGGCAGGAGCACTCAGCGTTATCCCGGTCTTCGTGCTGCTCGCCCTGGCCCTGGCTGGGCTAATTGTGGTAATCGCCGATACATCACGCATTCACCACGCCGACGCGGCCGTCCGGGTGAGCGCGAAGGGCAGCGTTTCGCATTACCCGTTCTACGCTCATGCCTACCGCTATCCGCCGCACCACCGTGGCAGCTGGGTGTTCGTCATCGTCATGCTCGTCGCGATGACTGGTATCACCGTGTTTATCCTGCCCGCCGAAGTGAACTCGTGGGCCTATGTGGTCGGCGCGGAGCACCAGGACACCTTCAACCCGGTGTCGTATGGCCAGGTCTGCAGAAGCGTGTCCCGGGGCGGCGGCTGCAGCAGAGTGACCGAAGGCTACCTTTCCGCCAGCGGCACGGCCGTCACCTGGGGCAGCCAGGTGCCACTCGGCCAGCCGTTCAGTGTCCGCGACCCGCTCTGGGCCTGGGGCAGCGGGCGGAATCTCGACACCGGCGACGGATCGGCGATCCCGACGATCATCGCGGGCCTGTTCTTCGATGCAGTAGCGCTCCTGCTGCTGTACGCCCTGGTCGTGATAGTGCGTGACACCCCGTCGAGGCGAAGCCAGCGGATGCCCGTGCCCGCCGGCGCAGATCCGGGCGGAGCCGGCCGGACACATCACGGTCACCATGAAAACGTTCATCACCCTGCCCGCCGTGGGCCAGGTAGGCGCTGATCGCCGAGCCATTGGATCCACCCGCCGGACGGGTGAGCGCGGGCCAGGAGATACCCGCGGTCGCCAGCCCCATCGAAGATGCGGGCGCCCAGCACGGCGAAGACGCCGCCGTGCTGGTAGTCACGGATCAGGCCGGGGGGAAGGGGCAGCCCCTGCACGCTGTCACGGCCCGACGGTCCCAGCGGGACCAGTGGATCCAGGGACAGCCATGTCACCGAACGGCCCCGGCCGGCCTGGGCCAGGATGCCTGCTAGCCGAGCCCGCCGATCCTCGGGGAGGAACACGGCCATATAGGCGTCAACGACGATGATGCGCTGCTGCCGAGGGATGCTGCCCAGCACGCCGGGGAGCGCGTCAATGACGTCACCCGCGATGACCGGCTCCGGATGCCGCCGCGCGATGTCGACGGCCGCCGCCAGCCGGGACAGGGCCGATGCCTCAGGCGGCGTGCAGGCCTGCAGCCACGCCCGGGCCGCCGGGTCTTCCAGGCCGACCGGATCAAGATCGACCCCCACCCTCGTAGCGATGCGCGGCACCTCGGCCGGCGGCGGGATGATCGGGCCGCGCACGTCACAGGCCAGACTCAGCCCGGCCGCGGCCGGGCCGTACGTGCGGGTCCCCACCCGGTACCGGTAACGGTCCAGCTGCAGCCCCAGCCCGGCCCCGGTACCCAGATCCACCAGCGCCACCGGGTCGGCGGATCCGCCGCTGGTCGCCGCGATGCCCAGGACGATCTGGGTGCACCTGGCCACCTCATTCATCTGGTACCGGCGGCTGCGGCAGACCTCGATGATGTCCGCCCGGCGCGCCGCGCAGAACGCCTGGAACGCCGGGAAGAACCCATCATCGAACCGCGGCTGGGACTCGCCAGGTCCGGGGAAGTAGCTGGCCAGCGGGACCGGCCGGTCGCGCCGCACCAAGAAGGCCACGGCCGCGCTGGCCAGCAGCGCGGGCAGCCGGTCAGGCGGGAGCACGGCCAGCTGCTCCAGGAGCTCGTCATCAGCCGCGATCGCCTCGAACAGCGCGGCGGTCAGGCGCCATGAACCGGGCGCGCCCGGCGGTGACCATCCGCCGGCCACCTCCAGCGCCTGGGCGCGTACCTCATCCGCCCGGGACAAGATGGCGCGGTCCGGATCGGCGCACCCGCTCATCCGCGCAGGATATCCAGGCCTTGCCTGGCGGTCCAGGGCTCCCCGTCAAACGTCGGAGCTAGAATGACCGGGATCAGTGCAAGCGTCCCGGAGGTCCAGCTATGACGACGACTGCACCCACGACCGCTCCCGCCCGGGGCGCCGGGGAGATCCAGGACGCCGGTCACGTCGACGTCCTCATCGTCGGCGCCGGGGTTTCCGGCATCGGCGCCGCGCACCACCTGCGGGAGCAGTTCCCCGGCCGGACGTTCGTCATCCTGGACGCCCAGGACAACCGGGGCGGAACCTGGTGGACCCACCGGTACCCGGGCGTGCGCTCCGACAGCGACCTGTTCACCTACGGCTACCGGTTCAAGCCGTGGCGCGGCCCGTCGATCGCGGCGGGCGAGGAGATCCTCGCCTACCTCGACGAGGTCATCGACGAGGACGACCTCGACCAGTACATCCGCTACCGGCACCGGGTTGCTGCCGCTAGCTGGTCCACCGAGGACCGCCGGTGGACCGTCGAGGCCACCCGGGAGGACACCGGACAACGGCTGCGGTTCACCACCGACTTCCTGTGGATGTGCCAGGGCTACTACAACCACACCAAGCCCTACCGGCCCCGGTGGGAAGGCATGGACCGCTTCCAGGGCCTGGTCGTGCACCCCCAGCGGTGGCCCGAGGACCTCGACCTGGCCGGCCAGCGCGTGGTGGTGATCGGCTCCGGCGCCACGGCCGCGACGCTGATCCCCGCGATAGCCGAGCAGGCGGAGCACGTGACCATGCTGCAGCGCTCCCCCTCCTACTTCCTCGCCCTGCCCACGACGCATGAGCTCGCCGTGACCCTGCGCGCCCTGGACATTCCCGAGGAGTGGACGCACGAGATCCTGCGCCGTCAGTACATGTCGCAGTCCGACCGGATGGCCCGGATGTCGCTGGAAGCGCCCGACAAGCTGCACACCTTCCTCATCGAGTCCATGCGCCCCCTGCTGCCCGAGGGCTTCGACATCGATAGGCACTTCACCCCCCGCTACCGCCCGTGGCAGCAGCGCATCGCCATCGTCCCGGCCGGCGACCTGTTCGCGGCCTTGGGCGAAGGGAAGGCCTCGATCGTCACCGACACCATCGAGACGTTCACCGAGCGGGGGATAAGGGTCAGCTCCGGTGAGGAGATCCCGGCCGATATCGTCGTCACCGCCACCGGCTTCAACCTGTCGGTTTTCGGCGACGTCGCGTTCACCGTCGACGGCGAGCCGGTCGATTTCACCGAACGCGTCACCTGGCGCGGCATCATGATCAACGGTTTGCCGAACATGGCCTACGTCTTCGGCTACTTCCGGCACAGCTGGACCCTCCGCGTGGACCTGGTCAGCGACCTGGTGGGCCGCCTGCTGGCCACCATGCGGGACAAGGGCGCCACCATGGTGGTCCCCACGCTGCGACCCCAGGACACGGACATGCAGCTGCGGCCATGGTGTGATCCGGAGAACTTCAATGCCGGCTATGTCATGCGCTCGCAGCACATCCTGTTCAAACAGGGCGACCGCGAGCCGTGGACCCACATGCTGGAGCACGAGCAGGAGGTGGAGATCCTGCCCGAGGCGGACCTTGACGACGGGACGCTCGTCTACCGCTGAGTCCGGCCGCCTAAACGGCCTGGTCGCCGTCGCATGAGTGGTCGTGGCGGCCGCCTCTGCTAGTGCCGGGTCAGATCACGTCTGCGGCGTCGGATCAGCGAAACGCGGTGGCCGCAGCTCGCCATAGGTCATCGCCGTACGACAGGACGAGCCCGGTGTCCGGGTCGATGACGAGCTGGTAGTCATACTCGCCAGACGTGTACTGCCAGCGGTCGATCGCCAGGCACCGGTACCGCTGCTCGCTGGCCACCACGTCGAGTTCAGGAAACCGCACCCACGCTGCGGTGATGCTGGCCGCCTCGCCGACTTCGAGCCCGAGCCGGCGGATGGGCACGGTGTTGGTGGCCGGGGTCCAGCCGAAATCTACATCCGGGCAGCCGTCAAGGCGTGACATCAGTTCGCCGTTCACTTCCCAGCCGGCCCCGTGCTGTGACCGCAGGACGATCTCCCGGGTGCCCGACGGCGTCGTGACCGTCGCCCGGGCCTGGCCGGGACGCCACTGGCGGTCAACGGCGACCGCGTAATCGATATGGCACGGAAGCTCTCCGAGCGGGAGCACCGCGACGCCCTGCAATCGGTAACCGTCCTCGCTTTCGGCCAGGACCGCGTGCTCGCTGCTCGACAGGAGCGAGCAGTGCCAGAGGATGTGGTGCTCGATCCGATCGCGGGTCATCCGCGGAGGCCAGGTGCGGCGAGCATGTCACCGAGCATAGGGGGGACCGCCCGGGCGAACATTGGTGGACGCGGCACGAGCGGGCCATCATCGTCCTATTTCCCGCGTTGAGCTACCCGACGGGTGGAGGCACCCTGGGCCAAGATCGGGCGCTATTCACCGGCGCCAAGGCTGGACGTCCGCGCCTTCCCGGGGTGAAGCTAGCCAGCAGGCGCTCGGTGCGACGAGGAGCATGTGATACGCACACCGGCTACTGAGCGGCAACCAGGAAGGAAGTCCGCTGATGACGACCGCCCAGCAGACCGAGGCCGGGACGGCGGTGACCACCTGGCTCGCCGAGTTCAGTGCGGCCCTGGTCGCGAACGATCCGGCCAGAGCCGCCGCTGCCTTCACCGAGGACTGCTTCTGGCGTGACCTCATCGCCTTCACCTGGAACATCAGGACCTTCGAGGGCCGCGCTGAGATCACCCGCATGCTTGAAGCCACGCTGTCACGGGTGCAGCCGACCGGCTGGATGGTCACCGCGGGCGAGGAGCCCGCCGAGACCGATGGCATCACCGAGGCCTGGATCGACTTCGAGACCTCGGCTGGCCGGGGACACGGCCACCTGCGGTTGCGCGGTGGCCGGTGCTGGACCCTGCTCACGACCCTCTATGAGCTCAAGGGCCATGAGGAGCCGAACGGCCTGCGCCGCCCCATGGGCGCTGAGCATGGCGTGCACCGCGACCGGACGACCTGGCTGGAGGATCGCGAGGACGAGACCCAGAAACTGGGGGTCACCGAGCAGCCGTACGTGCTGATCGTCGGCGGCGGCCAGGCCGGTATCGGGCTCGCGGCCAGGCTGCGGCAGCTCAGTGTGCCCACCATCGTCATCGACAAGCGCGCCCGCCCGGGTGACCAGTGGCGGAGCCGGTACAAGTCACTCTGCCTTCACGACCCCGTCTGGTACGACCACATGCCGTATCTGAAGTTCCCGGACAACTGGCCGGTGTTCTCGCCCAAGGACAAGATCGCCGATTGGCTTGAGTCCTACACCAAGGTCATGGAGCTCAACTACTGGGCGGGCACTGAGGCCAAGAGCGCCAGCTACGACGAGGCCAGCAAAGAATGGACGGTTAACGTCGAACGGGACGGCGAAGCGGTGGTGCTGCGCCCGAAGCAGCTCGTCCTGGCCATGGGAATGTCGGGAAAGCCCAACATCCCGTCCTTCCCCGGCATGGACAAATTCCGCGGCGACCAGCACCACTCCTATGTCCATCCGGGTCCGGACGGCTACCAGGGCAAGCGGTGCGTGGTCATCGGGTCTAACAACTCGGCGTTCGACATCTGCGGCGCGCTGTGGGAGAGCGGCGCGGACGTGACGATGGTGCAGCGGTCATCCACTCATGTCGTCCGGTCCGCGACGCTGATGGACATCGGTCTGAGTGCCCTTTATTCCGAACGGGCCGCGGCCTCCGGTACCACCACCGACAAGGCCGACCTGATCTTCGCCTCCATCCCGTACCGGATCATGCACCAGTTCCAGATCCCGCTGTACGACCAGATGCGGGAACAGGATAAGGACTTCTACGACCGGCTGGAAAGGGCCGGCTTCGATCACGACTGGGGCGACGACGGCTCCGGGCTGTTCATGAAGTACCTGCGCCGCGGCTCTGGCTACTACATCGACGTCGGCGCCGCCGACCTGGTGGCCAACGGCGACGTGAAGCTCGTCCGGGGCCAGGTTGACCATCTGACCGAAGACGGCGTGGTCCTGGCGGACGGCACCGAGCTGCCCGCCGACCTCGTCGTCTACGCGACCGGCTACACCTCGATGAACGGGTGGGCGGCCGACCTGATTTCCCAGGAGGTCGCGGACAAGGTCGGCAAGTGCTGGGGCCTGGGCTCCGGCACCACCAAGGATCCCGGGCCCTGGGAGGGGGAGCTGCGCAACATGTGGAAGCCGACCCAGCAGGAAGCCCTGTGGTTCACGGGCGGCAACCTGCACCAGTCCCGGCACTATTCGCTCTTCCTCGGGCTGCAGCTCAAGGCCCGCCAGGTCGGCATCCCTACCCCCGTTTACGGCCTCCAGGAGGTCCATCACCTCAGCTGACCCAGCACGTCCGGCGCAGTATGTCGGTGTCTCACCAACCCGTCGGCGGGGGCCAGGTGCGCGGCGGCGGGTGTATCCCCCCGGGATCAGGGGAAGGCAGTTGTCATGCCGGAATACGATGACCGCTCTTCTCGCCGTCGCGGGAAGCTTCGGCAGGCTGGGGCCTGGGCCGGTGCCGCGGCTGTCTACGCTGCCGCACAAGGGCTGTCCGCCTGGGCGGCTCAGCGCCAGTCAGGCCGGGGTACCAGGCCTCAATACAGCCAGTTCGAACGTCCGGCGTTCGCCCCGCCCGGCGCAGTCTTCCCGGTGGTGTGGTCGGCGCTGAACCTGACTACGGCCACCTCCGCCTGGCGTATCTGGCGTGCCCCCGAGTCCGCGGCACGGGAACCATCCCGTGGTGAAGTCCTGGCCTGGTGGGCAGCTGCGATCATCATCCGCAGCGGCTATGTGCCGCTGGCCTTCGGCCGCCGTCGCTTGTGGGCGGCCAGCGCCGACGCCGCGCTCCTGTTCGCGGTCATGGCAGGCTACGCCCTGCGGGCCCGCCGGATCGACCAGCCCGCGGCGCTGCTCGCGGTTCCCGAGGTTGCCTGGACCGGGTTCGCCACAGTGCTCAGCACCACCGTCGCCGCGATCAACCGCAAGTAAGGCGGGCGCGCATCGTTTGTTCGTCAGGCCACCCTTGACGGTGCTGGGCGATGGCTACGGTACTGTTCCGCGCGGTACGACCCATTGGGTTGGCTGGCCGGTGACTTGCGCGATGAGGTCGTAGTCGCTGTCATAGTGCAGGACGGTGACGCGTTCGCGCTCGGCCACGGCTGCGACCAGCAGGTCGGGCAGGCCTACTGCGCGCATGCGGCCGCCGCGCCACAGCGAGGCCTGGACTTCTAGCGCACGCCGCCAGTCTTCGTCGTAAGTAGCCAGCCACTCGTAGCCGGCATCCCGGTCGGTCCGCAGCTGGTCGAGCTCTGCGCTGCTCCGGGTGGCCCATCCAAGCTCGAATTCGATGAGACCGCAGGTTGCTACCAAACCTGGTTCGATCAGTGGTGCCAGGACCGCTGATACCGCCGGGCGGTGCAAGCGGGCCAGCGCGCTGGTGTCTGCCAGGTAGCGTGCTACCGCTGCCATGCGGCCCGCATCACGTCCTCGTCTTCAAGGTCGGGCAGGCCGCGGGAGGTGAGCCTGTGCAGATCGCGACGCCGGGCCGCCAGCGCAGTCACCTCGCGGAGGGCGGCGTTGACGGTGTCCTTCTTGGTGGTGGTGCCCAGCGCCTGCTGTGCGGCAGCAAGGTACTCGTCGTTAATCTCGATGAGAGTCTTAGCCATCGTCACTTCCCTTCACCATCGAGTATATCCCGATGAGTGCGAGGCAGATATATAGCGAGGTGCCGCCCCCCGTAGCGCAGCTCGGCGCCTATGCCCTGGCTCCGGTATCGCCGGCTCTCGGCGGGCTGGCTGGGCGGGTAGGTTGAGGTGATGCTTCCGCTAGCGCGTATTCAACGGCGCGGCTGCCTGCCAGGGACTGGCCCCGTGTCCAGGCCTGCCCGAAGGCCGCATCTCCCATGCGGGAGCGCAGCGCGGCCAGGAGAGGTTCGTCGTGGGCGGCGCGGGGCACGAGCGCGTGCAGCCAGCCGCTGCCCTTGGCTTGCAGGAGCGCGCCTGCGGCGGCGAGCAGATGCACGGCGCGCTCGAGGTTGTCCTGCCGGATGGCGACCGCGGCGAGCGCCTCGAGGTAGTAGGCGACGCTTGGTTCGTCCCTGGCCTCGGCCGACTGCGACACCCCTTCCTGCAGGCGTTCCGCCGCGCCGGTCAGATCGCCCTGTGCCTGGCTGCTGAGCGCCAGGTCGTAGAGCGAGACGAGGATGGTGAACCGGTCCTGCGCGCTGCGGGCCGCGTTCAGGGCCTCGGTGAACAGCTGCGCTGCGCGGTCGTGATCTGCCTGGCTGAGCCGGATCTGGCCGAGGAAATTGCACACGAGCGCCACGTCCAGCAGGTGCTGCAGACGCACCGGTCCGGCGAGCCGGTCGTGGCCAGCCTCCTCCTGCAGCGGGGCGAGCGTCTGTTCGAGCAGCTCGCTGGCCCGCGCGTTCTGGTGCTGCAAGGCCAGGAGGTGACCCAGCATGGCTGCCGCCGTGGCTGCGCCCAGCATGTCCCCGGCCTGGCGGTACAGCGGCAGGCTCTGCTCCAGCAGCGGCTGCGCAGCGGCCTGGTCCCCGGTCGCGAAGAGGCCGAAGCCGGTGCCGCTCAGCGCCAGGGCACGCTGCCGCGGCGGCAGGTGCTCGCTCTTGGGCAGGATGCCCACGTAGGAGGCGAGTTCCTCGGCGTGGCCGCGCAGCCACCAGAATCTCCAGGTCGCCCAGGACAGCTGTATCGCCGGCTCGAGCTGGTCCTGTTCCACCAGCCACGACATCGCGGCGCCGAGGTTGCCGTGCTCGGTCTCAAGCCGGTCCAGCCACGCCAGCTGTCCGGGACCTTGCAGCTCGGCTGGAGCCGGCTCGGCGAGCGCCCGGAAGTAGGCCGCGTGCCGGTCGTGCGCCTCCCGCCAGTCAGCGCCGTCGCGCAGGCGCTCCAGCGCGTACTCCCGGATGGTCTGCAGCAGCCCGAAGCGCGGCTCGCCGTCGCGGGTCTGCGGCTGCACCAGGCTGCTGTCCACCAGCGAGCCCAGCGTGTCCATGACGTGCCCGGCCCGGCCCGGGTCGGCCGGCCCGGCGGCGCCGGCGGCCTCTACGGCGGGCAGGTCGAAGGTTCCGGCAAACACCCCCAGGCGGGCGAACAGGGCCTGCTCGCGGGCGGACAGCAGGTCGAAGCTCCAGTCCAGGGTGTTCCGCAGCGTCTGCTGCCGCTCGGGCAGGTCGCGTGCTCCGCCCGTCAGCAGCCCCATCTTGTCGTCGAGCCGGGCTAGCAGGGCCTGCGGTGGCAGCAGCCTGACCCTGGCCGCGGCCAGTTCGATGGCCAGCGGCAGCCCGTCCAGCCGCCGGCAGATCTCGGCGACCGCCCCGGCGTTCCCGCTGGTCAGCTCGAAACCCGCGGACGCGGCTTGCGCCCGCTGCACGAACAGGCGGACCGAGGCGCACCGCTGCACCTGCGCGGCATCCCCCCCGGCCCCGATCGGCGGCACCGGCAGCGGCGGCACCGGGAACTCGTGCTCACCGCTGAGCCGCAACACCATCCGGCTGGTCACCAGCGCCACCACGCCCGGAGCGGCGCCCAGCAGCTCAGCCACCAGCGGAGCCGCCCCCATCACCTGCTCGAAGTTGTCCAGCACCAGCACCAGCCGCCGGGCGCGCAGGTGCGACTTCAGGTCGGCGATCAGTGCGCCGCCCGAGGTGCTCAGTCCCAGCGCGGCGGCGATCGCGGCCGTCACCAGCTCGGCCGCCCGGACCGAGCCGAGCGCAACGAACCGCACCCCGTCCGCGAAGCCCGGACCCGCCCGCTGCGCGACCTCCACCGCGAGCCTGCTCTTCCCGACTCCGCCCGGCCCGGTGAGGGTCACCAGGCGCACGCCCTCGGCCCGCACCAGGTCGCCCACCGCCGCAACGTCATCGTCACGGCCCACAAGCGGCGTCGCCGGGACCGGCACCGTCCCCGCCAGCGACGCCCCGTCCGCGGCGCCGTCCCGCCCCGGCGCCCTCCCGAACCGCTCGCTCAGCAGCACGGCCAGGTCGTTCTCGACCAGGCGCTGCAGCTCGGCGGCAGCAGAGAAGTGCTGATAGGACACGTCACCGTCATCCCTGATCCGGGTCAGCATCTCCGCCAGCCGCGCCTCACGCTCCGGCGCCGGCGACTTCACATAGATCAGCCTGGGCAGCCCCGCCGCCAGCAGGTACTCATCCTCCAGCCCGGATACCTGCTCCCCCGGCGCGACCCAGCCGTAGCTCTGCCAGTACACCCCCACGAACACCTGGCTCTGCGCCAGGTAGGAGCGATATACCTGCCGCGGCGGATGCGGCCGGGCGCCCAGCTCGAACATCACCGGCACCAGCCGCAGACGGGTCACCGCGTCCCGCACTGCCTGCCGCTCAGCGGCCAGTTCCTGCAGCGTGGAACTCACAAAGACCCGCAACCGCTGGTCAGGCGTGCGGATCAGATCCGTCTCGGCCATCACCCCACAGCCTAGGCATTCGCAGCGGCCGGCAACAGGTCCGGCCAGCCGGGTGTCTCCACGCACGACCTGGGCCAGACCCGCTGCGCCATCGTCACCGCCAAGGTCGAGAACCGGCCCGCTGAAGAAGTGGCGGCAGCCCTGGGCCGTGCCGGGGTCAACGTCACCACCACCGTGCCCGGGGACAACCCGCTCGACACCGAAGACCGCGGCATCCATCCCCTCATCAGGTTCTCCCCGCACTACTACAACACCGAAGACGAGATCGACCGGGCCACCGAGATCCTGGCCGCCCAGACCAGATGACAGGTCCCCGCGCCGAGCGTGTGTTCCTGGCGAGTCCTGGGAGACGGCGAGCGGCCCGGGAGCTGGGCTACCGGCGGGCCGGCTGGGGGACGCCGAGCTCAGCCAGCAGCTCCTGAGAGTAGACGATCCGCCCGGTCAGCGCCTTCGGCTCGGCGCTGCACAGCATCAGCGCGGCTTCGGCCATGACCGTTGGCGGCTCGGCGTTCGGGTCGTCTTCAGTACTGAGGTGGTGGAACAGCGCGCCGGGAGTGGTGACTATCTTGGTCGGCGACAGCGCGTTCACCGCGATGTTGTCGTCGTACAGCTCGGCGGCCAGGCCGGTGGAGAACCGCTCGAGCGCCGCCTTGACCACCCCGTAGGCGGTGCCGCCGCGCGCGCCTGGCGGGGGCGGGAACGTGGGGTGCCGTGCCGCGCCGGAGGAGATATTCACGATCCAGCCCCGGCCCTTCTCCCGCATCCCCGGCACGACCAGCTGCACCAGCTGAAACGGCGCTTCCAGCTGGAGGTTCAGCATCAGCGCGAAGCGGCGGGCGGTGAAGTCCGCGACCGGGGTGGAATAGATCAGGGCGGCGTTGTTGACCAGGATGTCCGGCGGGCCGAGCTGCGCGGCGGTCTCGGCCACCAGCCGCTGCCTGTCCTCGGCCTTGGTCAGGTCGGCGCGGACCGCCACCGCCGTCCCGCCAGCCGCGTGAATCTGCTCAACGGTCTCGCCGATCGTGCCAGGCAGCTGCGACGTGCCCGGCTCGGCGGTCCGGGCCGCGACTGCGACCGCCGCGCCCGCCTCGCCGAAACGGCGGGCGATCTCCGCCCCGATGCCGCGGCTCGCGCCGGTCACGATGACGACCTTGCCATCCAGGATGCCCATGGTCAGGCACTCGCCACGGCATGCGTGCGGGTCAAATCGAAACCTTCGTATCCGCTGGCGGCGACCGCGTCGCACTTGTCTCGGTAGTTGCCGACCCCGCCGATGTAGGGCAGGAACAGCCGCGGCTTGCCGGGAATGTTGGCGCCCATGTACCACGACGCCGCCTTCGGGTACAAGGTGAAGCTGACGGCCTCCTGCACGTGATCGGTCCACGACTGCGTCGCGTCCGGCTGCGCCTCGATCGTGTCCATGCCGTGCTCGCGGAGGTAGGCCAGGCAGTCGCCGATCCACTCCACGTGCTGCTCGATGGACACCGGCATGTTGGACAGCACCGACGGGCTGCCCGGCCCGGTGATGGTGAACAGGTTCGGGAAGCCCGGCACCGCGAGCCCGAGATAGGTCTTGGGTCCCTCGGCCCAGGCGCCGGCCAGCGTTCTGCCGTCGCCGCCCTGGATGCCGAGCGTCAGCAGCGGGCCGGTGAGCGCGTCGAACCCGGTGGCGTACACGATGACGTCCAGGTCGTAGGAGCCCGCGGTGGTCCTGATCCCGGTCTCGGTGATCTCCTCGATGGGCGTGGCGCGCAGGTCGACCAGCGTGACGTTGGGCCGGTTGAAGCTCTCGTAGTAGTTGGTGTCCAGCGGCAGCCGCTTGGTCCCGAACGGGAACGTCCGGGGCATGAGCATCTCGGCCACCGCCGGGTCGTGCACGATCTCACTGATCTTGGACCAGACGAACTCAGCAGCGGTCTGGTTGGCTTCCTCGCTGATCAGCAGGTCACGGAAGGTGCCCGCGAACGTCAAGCCGCCTTGCTGCCACGCGCCCTCGAAGGCGGCCGTGCGCTCCGCCGGAGATAGCTCCAGCGCCGAGGTCACGCTCCCGGGGTAGGGGAAGCCGGCGAGCGAGCGGCGTCCGCGCCGCCGCCATTCCGGGTAGTTCTGCTTCCACAGCGCCGCGAACTCCGGGTGGAGCGGGCCGTTCGCGGCCGGGACGGTGAACTGGGCGGTGCGCTGGAAGACCGTCAGATGACCGGCCTGCTCGGCGATCACCGGGATGGACTGGATGCCCGACGCGCCGGTGCCGATCACCCCGACCTTCTTGCCGGTCAAGTCCACCGGCTCGTGCGGCCAGTTGCTGGTGTGCAGCGACAGTCCCGTGAACCGGTCGGCACCGGGGAACTCCGGCTTGTTCGCGGCCGACAGGCAGCCCACCGCGGTGATCAGGTACCTGGCCTGGGCCTGCGTGCCGTCCTCGGTGCGCACCGTCCACAGGTTCGCCTCGGCGTTATAAGTGGCGGCGACGATCCGCGTGCTGAAGGTGAAGTGCTCGCGCAGCTGCAGGCGGTCCGCCACGTGCTGCAGGTACCGCAGGATCTCCGGCTGGCCCGGGTAGCGTTCCTCCAGCGGCCATTCCTGCTCCAGCTCAGCCAGGAACGAATAGGAGTAGTACATGCTCTCCGAGTCGCACCGAGCACCCGGGTAGCGGTTCCAGTACCACGTGCCGCCGACGTCCTCGCCCGCCTCGAAGCCGTGCACGGTGAAACCCAGCTCGCGCAGCCGGTGGACCATGAACATGCCCGAAAATCCCGCTCCGATGACGATCGCGTCAAGCGGGCTTCCGGCTCCATCGGCGGACGGCCGCACATCAGGGGAGGGCTGCGGCATCGGTGTCTCCTACCGTCATCGCAGGGATACGGCGAGCACAGCCGGGCCGCGGAGGCGGGCACCTGCCCTTCTCGCCTGTTTCGGACGCTACTACCGGCGAATGGTCGCGTGCAATAGGCCACCGCTGCCGAGCAGGCCAGATGACAGGCAGCGGCCCAGCCGCCCGTGACCGCTGCCTTACCCTGGATGTATGTCCGCATGGGGGAGCCTGCCACCTGCGCTGCCGCAGCACGGCACGGTGCTGGCCTGGGTGCGAGGCTGCCGGTGCGAAGAGTGCGAACGTGAGTACCAGCAGTTCGTGTCCGAGCTGGCCTTGCGGAAGCCGCTGAGGCGGCCCGCTCAGCCGCAGCCCCGCAAGCTGAATGCCGACATCCGCGCCCGGCTGGAACCGGCCGTGCGCCAGTCTGAATGCCCGGTGTGCGGCGCGCCGCGCCATCAGCGGTGCCGCAACCTGTGGTTTCCCCAGCATTTCGCGCCGACTCACGCTGAGCGCAAAAGCGGCACGTGACCGGGTCCACCCCGGCCTGCCTCACCCCGGCTGGGTCGGTGCTTGGTCCGCCGGCTTGTCCGGCCGCGCTTCCGCTTTGCTCCCCGCCGGCTGGCGTGCCTCGACCTGCCGGCTGGCGTGGTCGGCACGTCGGCGCGCGCGGCGGGCGTCCATCGCCACTCGCCAGCGCTCAAGTTCGGCCAGCGCAGCCTGGGGGTCGTCGATCTCGGCCAGGATCTCGTCGAGGCGGGCACCCACCGCCTGGTCGGCCAGAGCCAGGACCCGGCGGCCCTCGTCGGTCAAGTTGATCGATATCCGCCTGCGGTCCTCGATCGAAGCCGTGCGGTCGACCAGGCCCCGCTGGAGCAGGCCCTCGACTACTCCGGTGATGCTGGGCTTGGTCACCGCCAGTTGCGTGGCCAGCGACGAAGGAGCCTCCGCGCCCTCGTCGAGCTGCATCAGCGCCCGGTACTGGGCCGCGGTCAGGTCGACCCGGCTCAGCGCCACCTCGACGTGACGGCCCAGCCGGGCCACCGTTCTGCCGACTAGGGCATCAAGGCTGCGGGAACCGGATTCCCTCGGCCGTTCGGTATCCACACAGTTACCATGCCAAACGAGGTCGGAGTCAGCGCAGGCGGGTCATTACCGGGGGGCCTCTGTTTCGTCCCGTCGTCGGGCCAGCAGCGGCCGCCGGGACGGAGCGGGTGCGCTGAGGTCGGTGAGCCCGTGCACGTACCGCGTGCCCCTCGACCACGAGGCTACCGCGGCGACGCAGCAGCAGATCAGGGCGAAGGTGAAGGCCTCGTGCAGCCCCGACCGGAACGCCGCCGAGATCAGCGACGGGAAGTAGGCCTCGCTGGTCAGCTTCGCCACCGCCGAGTGGGGCAGTGACGCCAGCACCGAGTTGCCCAGCAGGTGCTGCAGCGGGTTATAGCCCAGGAAGGCGGCGAACAGCACCGATACCGGCGGCAGGTGGACGACCTGGGCGACCACGGCAGGCCGAACGCCCTCGGCCAGCAGCCCGCGCCCGAGGGCCTGGGGCAGAGCGCTGGAGAGCCCGACGATCATGAGGGTGAAGAACACCCCGATGGACAGCACCTGGGCGCTGTTCTGGAAGGTGGTGTTCATGCCGCTGCCGGCGCCACGGTGCTCCGGCGGCAGGCTGTTCATGACGCCGGCCCGGTTGGGCGACGCGAAGACGCCGGAGCCCAGCCCGCTGAGCAGGAGGATCGACGCGAAGACGGGGTAGGAGAAGCCGGTGGGCAGCAGCTGGAGCAGCACGAACGCCGTGGCCTGCATGATCATCCCGGCCGTGGCGAACGGCCGTGACCCGAAGCGGTCGGACAGGATGCCCGAGATGGGACCGGCCAGCACGACCCCGATGGACAGCGGCAGCATGTAGATGCCCGCCCATAGCGGCGTGGCGGTGAACGAGTATCCGTGCTGCGGCAGCCAGATGCCCTGCAGCCAGATGATGAGCATGAACATCAGCCCGCCGCGGGCCAGCGCGGACAGGAAGCTGGACAGCGTCCCGAAGGTGAACGCCCGGATCCGCAGCAGCTCGAGGCGGAACATCGGATACGGTACCCGCCGCTCCACCACCAGGAAGGTGCAGAGCAGGGCCAGGCCCACCCCGAGCTCGATCAGCACCCGGGGGCTGGTCCAGCCCATCACATGCCCGCCGTAGGGCTGGATTCCGTAGGTGATGGCGATCATGACCAGAATCAGGCCGACGGCGAAGGTGACGTTGCCCAGCCAGTCGATGGGTGCCGGGTTGCGCACCCCGCGCTCCTCGAGCCGGAAGTAGCCCCACAGGGTGCCGAAGATGGAGAACGGCACCGACACGAAGAACACCAGCCGCCAGTCGATGGTGGCCAGCAGGCCACCCACCACCAGCCCCAGGAAGCGGCCGGCGATGCTGGCCACGTTGTTGAGCCCGAGCGCCATGCCCCGCTGGTTGGTCGGGAACGCGTCGGTGAGGATGGCGCCGGAGTTAGCGGAGATGTTCGCCCCGCCGATGCCCTGGACGATCCGGAACACGATGAGCCACATGGCTCCCGCCGCGCCCTTGAGCCAGTCCACGCTCAGCATCACCGAGGCGATCGCGAAGATGAGAAAGCCGAGGTTGTACATCCGGACCCGGCCGAACATGTCCCCCATCCGGCCCAGGCTGACCACCAGCACGCTGGTCACGATGAGGTAGCCGAGCATCATCCACAGCAGGAAGAAGCTGTTGCCCGGTTCGAGCGGATCCAGGCCGATGCCCCGGAAGATGGCGGGCATGGCGATGATGACGATCGTCGAGTCGATGGTCACCAGGAGCACGCCGGCGGTCGTGTTGGTCAGGGCCGTCCACTTGTAGCGATCGCTCGGGTGGCGCCCGGACCCGCCCGCCAGCCGGGCGGCCCGGCCGGTCGGTTTCGCGGCCGGGACCTCCGGCGTTCTTCCCGCCTGCTCCTGGGCCAAGATCTTTCCTTGCGTGCGGGGCGCGGGGCGCGGCTTATTGTTCGACCATCGAACAGTTTACTCCACGGGTTCACCGGCGCGACGGCGGAGCGGCCTGGATTGCTGATAGGGCCACATGGATAAATACGCCAACGACCTGGCCGCCGTGACCGCCCACCTCGACCTTCGGGACGCCATCCATATCGGGCACTCCACCGGCGGCGGCGAAGTCGTGCACTACATCGCCCGGCACGGGGAGAGCCGCGTGGCGAAAGCCGTACTGATCAGCTCGGTGCCGCCCCTCATGGTGCAGACCGACGCCAACCCCGGCGGCCTGCCGAAGAGCGTTTTCGACGACCTCCAGGCCCAGCTGGCCGCCAACCGCTCCGTGTTCTACCGGGCTCTCCCCTCGGGCCCGTTCTACGGCTTCAACCGCCCGGGTGTGGAGCCCGTCGAGGCCATCATCGAGAACTGGTGGCGGCAGGGAATGATGGGCGGCGCGAAGGCGCACTACGACGGCATCGTGGCCTTCTCCCAGACCGACTTCACCGAGGACCTCAAGAAGATCTCGGTCCCGGTCCTGGTCATGCACGGCGACGACGACCAGATCGTGCCCTACGCCGACTCCGGGCCGCTGTCCGCCAAGCTGGTGCAGAACGGGACGCTCAAGACCTACCACGGCTTCCCGCACGGCATGCCGACCACCCAGGCCGAGACCATCAACGCCGACCTGCTGGCCTTCGTGCAGTCCTGAGAAATTACCCGGGTAGCCGGGCGAAGGCGCGCACCGGGATGGTCCCGAGCTTTTCGATGCGCAACGGCACAGCGGTAAACCAGGCACCGGTCGCTGCCAGTTGCCCGAGGCCGGTCAGGTGCTCGACGACCGGAATGCCTGCGGCCAGCAGCACTGTGTGCGCGGGCCGTTCGCCGTCGGCGGTGTCGTCAATGTTGAGCGCGTCGATGCCGACGAGCGCGGCATCATGCTCAGCGAGCCACGCTGCGCCCGCCCGGGTCAGGAAGTGCCTGCCTTCGGCGTAGGCCGGCGAGCCGAACCGCGCGTCGTCGCCGGTGTGCAGCAACACCGCCAGGCCGGCCACATCGAGCGCGGCCAGGGCGCCGACATCGATGCCGGGCTGGTGCGCGCCAGTCACCCGGACCACCACGGCAGGCAGATCGGCGGTCCGGGCCAGGGACATGCCGCTCAGGTCCGCCCCGTCGGGGTACCGGTGATATGGGGCGTCGAGATAAGTGCCGGTGTTGCCGAGCAAAGTGAGCCGGTCGATCGCGAATTCCGTGCCCGGGGCGTAGCGCTCACGCGACGCATCCCTGGTCAGGTACGGGGTGATGTCCGGACCAGGAAGCCCCGGATAGGTGATCATCCCGGCGCGGATGACGTGGCTGAGTTCGACCAGCCGGCCGCCTTCGGGCCGCCTTCCACGACGGTGATCCGACGGCCCTCCCCGCGTTCCCTTGTGCGGTTCGGCAAAGATTTCCACCTTGGTGAGGGTGACCGAGTCAGTCATCAGCAGGCCGAGCGAAGCCACGAACAGCGCGGCGATGCCGTCCTGGTCCATGTCGGGCGAGGGAACGTCTACACGGAATCCATGCGCAGTCAGGTCGCCGCCGTTGCTGAACCTTATGGCTGCGTCGAATGACGCACGGTATTCAGTCATCAGCCTCCGTCCGGAGGTCAGCCCCGCCCGAGTTTGCCCGCCCGCCGCCGCCTCGTCAATGCGCCGCTCCGCCATGAGGTGCAAGCGCCCGGCGCCTGCCGGGCCTTGGGGTCTTCCGGCGGCTGTGGCTGCGGCGCGAGACTGGCCACCAGAGCGGTAACCGCGACCGGGTCAATGGGCGAACACAGTCAGGGGCGCCAGATGAAGGCATACCAGATGACGGGGTTCCAGCAGCTGCCGGAGTTCCGCGAGATAGACGTGCCCGAGCCGAGAGCAGGGCAGGTGCTGATCAAGGTGGCAGGCGCGGGCGCCTGCCATTCTGACCTGCACCTGGTGGAACGGCCACCGGGCGGGTTTGCGCTGCCGTTCACGCTCGGACACGAGAACGCCGGCTGGGTCGAGGCGCTCGGCCCCGGTGTGGAGGGCCTGGACGTCGGTGATGCGGTGGCCGTCTACGGCCCGTGGGGCTGCGGCCGCTGCCACGCCTGCCGCAGCTCGCGGGAGAACTTCTGCGAGAATGCCGCCCAGCTCGGCGCGCTCGGGGGCGGGCTGGGCCGGGACGGCGGCCTGGCCCCGTACATGCTCGTCCCGTCGGCGCGGCTGCTGGTCCCGCTGGGCGGCCTTGACCCGGTCGAAGCGGCTCCGCTGTCAGATGCGGGGCTCACGCCTTACCACGCCATCAAGCGGAACCTCCGCAAACTGGTTCCCGGCACATCGGCCCTGGTGATCGGGGTGGGCGGCCTGGGGCACCTGGCGGTGCAGATCCTGCGGGCGATCAGCCCTGCTCAGGTCATCGCCGCCGACATCGACGAGGGCAAGCTGACGCTGGCCCGGCAGGTCGGCGCCGACCACGCGGTCCGCGCCGGCGAGGAGGCTCCGGCGCAGATCCGCGACCTTACCCGCGGGCTCGGGGCCACGGTCGTGCTGGACTTCGTCGGCACCGACGCCACCATGAGGCTCGCGGCGGGTGTCGCGCGTCCCGACGGCGAGGTCGCGGTGGTCGGCCTGGCCGGCGGCACTCTCCCGTTCCGGTCCGGCGCGCTGCCCTTCGACTGTGCGATCACCGTCCCTTACTGGGGCAGCGCGGTGGAGCTGATGGAGGTCCTCGCCCTGGCCCGTGAGGGCAAGATCCGCTCCCGAATCCGCCGGTTCCCGCTCAGCCAGGCCCCCGACGCCTACGCGCAGCTCCGGGAAGGCAAGATCGACGGCCGGGCGGTGATCACCCCCCAAGTGCCCTGACCTGGACGAAGCCGAACACCGATCACGGCAGGCTGGCCTGGGCGTGGTCTGCCTGGTGAGCCGCTCAGTAGGGTGGTGGCATGCGGGTGGTGATAGCGGGCGGCCACGGGAAGATCGCGCTGCTGCTGGAGCGGTTGCTGGCTGAGCGCGGGGACCAGGCCGTGGGGCTGATCAGGAACCCGGCCCATGCCGCTGATGTGCGCACGGCTGGTGCCGAAGCGATCCTCTGCGACCTGGAGGCGGCTACGGCCGAGGAGGTCACCGGGCTGGTGGCCGGGGCTGACGCGATGGTGTTCGCCGCTGGCGCCGGCCCGGGCAGCGGCGCCGGGCGCAAGGACACTGTGGACCGGGCGGCCTCGGTACTGATGGCCACGGCCGCCGAGCGGGCCGGGGTCCGCAGGTTCGTGCAAGTCTCCTCGATGGGGGCCGGAGCGCCGCCGCAACCCGGCCGCGATGAGGTGTGGGCGGCCTATATCGCGGCCAAGACCGCCGCCGAGGACGACTTGCGGGCCCGGGATCTGGACTGGACCATCGTGCGCCCGGGCGGCCTGACCGACGATCCAGCCACCGGCCGGATCCGGCTCGCGCCCCCGCCCCTGCCTCCTGGCCCGATCCCTCGCGCCGACGTCGCCGCGGTTATCGCCGCCCTGCTCGACCACCCCGGGACCCGGCACCGCACTCTCGAGCTGACCGGCGGACAGACCCCGCTCGACACGGCCGTCCGCAGCATCTCCTGATCACCGGCGAAGGCTCGCACACGGGATCGGCGTCTTCGCGGCGTTGAAGCTGGCCCCGGTCGGTACGCGGATGACGCCGTCCGGCCTGCGCTGGCAAACGTGCAGCCACGCGGTCGCCGTCGGCCGCCAGCTGGCCGCGTTGCCTCGCCAGCCCGGGTAGCGGAAGTCGCTGACCCAGCCGACCGACAGGACCCCGACCAGCGCCGCGACCGCGGCGACGGTCCGCAGCTTGTGCCGCCTGCCGCAGATGAACGAGCTCACCGCGACGACCGCGGCGGCCTCGATGAGGAAGATGGGAAGCGCGGTGTACCGGGAACCGGATTCGAAGTTCTCCGTGACCGTGGTTGTCGTCACTCCCGGCTTCAGGGTCGCGCCGAGCGCGGCGGCCAGGAAACCGGTTATCAGGGCGGCGACCATGAACACCCGGGCTTGCCCGCGCTGGGTGAGCAGGGCCCACCCGAAGAAGGCCGCTAGGATTGCGCCGATGATCAGCGTGGCGCCGTTTCGCCCGGCGAAGGCTTGCAACCGCCAGGCCAGGTGCCAGCCGAGCGCGGGCAGCACCACTTCGTGCCCGTAGAAGGCCAGCACCGGGCCCGGTGAGGCCCGGTGAGCCGCCCGGGATTGGGCGCTGCCCAAGTTGGTCACCACGTAGGGAACCTGCAGCAGGCAGCCGACGGCCCAGCCCGCGGTCACCGCGTGCTCGCGCAGCCGCGGCAACGCGATGACCCGGGCCAGCAGCAACGGCGCGAAGACGACGCTCATCGTGGAGGAAGCGGCGGTGAGGAAGCCGACGGCCGCCGCGGCGGCCATCCCCCCGCGCGTCACCGGGCGCCACAGCACGGCCCAGAACAGCGCGAACAGCAGATACCAGGGGCAGTTGACGCCGCTGTCGGCGATCTCCAGCTGCGCGACGGGCAGCAGCACCACGGCGAGAGCAAGCACCAGTCGCAGCACCGCCGAGCGGACATGCCCCGCGCTGGCGTGGAAGATGAACAGCGCGCATCCGGTCGTGACCAGCGCCCCGATGATCGCGAAGGCGGGCGCCGCGTCGCGCAGCGGCAGATAGAACACGACCTGGGCGATCAGCCGCGGGACGAGCTGAAGGTACCCCGCGTACGGGACCAGCAGGTGCCAGGGGTGCTGTAGCACCTGGACCAGGAAGATACCGAGGTCCTCGGCATAGATACTGTCCCAGGCCGGGACCGGGATGCCCGCGACGCGCACCAGCATCACCAGGACCCCGAGGGGGACCATGGCGGCCAGGAGCAGGACCGGCAGGGCGCGCGGCACGCGCCGGGGCACCGGCTCCGCGGGCTCAGGGAACAGCTCGCGGAGCACCCCGACGGCACGACGCGCGAGCGGCGGGCGCTGCAGTCGAGCCTGCCGCCGTGATGGAGCCTGGCCAGCCACCTGGGACAGGTGGGGCTGCGGGGTCAGCAAACGAAAACGCCTTCTGTCGCGTCGGCGCCATAGATGTGCGGGAACCCTATCACTGACCCGGCGGCCGGTTCCGGCTGTCCGCGTCGTCGACGTCGTCCGCGCCGTAGCGAGCTAGGCCTTGCGTACCGCCGGGCGTGCCGCCGGGTTCCAGAGGAGGTCCTGGCGGATCCTCTCCTTGCTGACGTGGAAGACGGCGCCGATCTGGTCGAGGGTGCAGCCAAGATCTCTTAGCTGGTGGGCGGCTTGTTTGCGGATGGTCCGCGGAGTCTGGCGGTTGAAGGCCGCGCGGGCCTCGTCCAGGGCATGGTCCCGTTCGGTGGCCGTGCGCTGTGCCTGCTCGGCTTGGCACTGTACCTGTGCCGCGGCGGCCGCCGCGAGGGCTTGTGCTGTGTCGTGTTCGTCGAGCCAGCGGCGCCCTGCGGTGGTGATACGCCAGATGATGGCGGGCCGGCCGCGTCTCTTAGCCGCGCGGCCTGCTCGTTCTGCGTGGCCGGCTCGCTCGAGCCGGCGCAGGGCACTGGCGCAGGAGATTAGCGGCCTGCCGCGCTGGCCTGGTTCGGCCAGGAGACTGGCCAGGGCCGGGGCTGACAGTGGTTCGGGGTTCTGCGCCAGTGCTTTGAGGAGCCGCACGGGCCAGGTCTCCGCTGTTGCTGCGTGGTCTGCGGCCGGGATGGTGACGGCCTGGCTGTCACTCATCGGCTTTCCTTTGGTTTACCCGGAGCCTGGTTTCCCCGGAGCCGCCGTGGGCTTTGGGCCGGTGAGCCGGCCTCCCGCCAAGAGGATCATGAGCGGGAGGCCGGCTCGGGTGGGGCTGGGCCGCCGGTGACACCTGGGGCCGCCGGAGACACCTCGGGAAAGAGCCGGCGGCCTTACCCAGCCGACGGCCCAGCGGCTATTGGGCCAGTTCTTCGAGTGCGCGGTTGCGCTGGTTCTTCCCGAAGATCGCGATCAGGATGCCGGGCAGCAGCGCGCACGGGATCGTGACGAATAGGAAGAAGCTATTCGGCGCGGTCACGCTGAAGAGCGCTCCGGCGATCAGGACGCCGCCCCAGGCGCCGAGGTGGCCGATGCCGTCGGTCCAGCCGGTGCCCAGTGCCCGCATCCGGGTCGGGTAGTTCTGCGGGATGTAGACGTACATGCTCCACAGCCACAGCGCCACGCCGACAATCGTCAGGGAGTAGCCGATGTACACGGCGACGCTGCTGTGCACCTCCTTGTACATCAGGAAATAGCCGACGGCGAAGGCGACCGCGCCGATGAGCTGGGTCCATTTGCGCTCCAGCCGGTCCCCGATGAACGCGTTGAGCAGGTAGACGGCGGTGCCGACCACGCCGGCCCAGGCCGTCATGGCGAAGACGAACCCGGCGCTGTAGCCGCCCTTGATGACGAGCCACAAGGTGATCTGGCTCGCGCCGCCGTACACGATGCCGGCGTAGCCGAGCACCATGACCACCAGCAGGAACACGGTGACGAAAAGGTATTTCTTGCCGAACGGCGCGAGCCAGCTGGTCTTCTCCTCAGCCACCACCTCGTACGGCCGCAGGTTGGGCTCGGGCAGGGCGACGCGGCCGCCCTTGCTGACCCGTGCCTCCATCCGCTCGATGACCGTGCGGGCCTCGTCGCGGCGTTCCCGGGCCTCCAGCCAGCGGGGCGACTCGGGCATCCGGAAGAACAGGTAGATCCCGACCAGGATGTTCAGCCCGGCCAGCAGCCACAGGTAGGCCTTGTAGGAGCCGGGGAACATGTAGTGCGGGATGATGCCGGTCAGCACGACGAAGAGCAGGAAGATGCACAGGGTCTGGCTGGGCAGCATGACCTTGCGCCGCCATATCGGGCCCATGATCTCGCTCATGTACACGACGTTGATGGCCAGGTACCCGGCGAACCCGAGCGTGTCGAAGATCGACAGGACGATCAGCGCCGGGTAGTTCGTCACGTACCCGAACGGCCAGATGAATGCCCCGGCCAGCAGCGAGGACAGGATGAGGGCCTTGCGCCGGCCGATCTTGTCGGCCAGCCAGCCCAGGGCGTAGCCGCCGATGACGATGCTGATCCCGGCCTGGAAGGCGTACAGGACGTCGTACTGGGAGTGCGTGACGGCCTTGGCGGGCAGCCAGATGAACGGGTACAGCCGGGCGGCGATCCCGTCGGTCGAGGCTGAGGTCGCCCAGCCGATCTGCACGATCAGGCAGATCTCCCAGGCCATCAAGCTCATCGGCAGCCGGTCGACCCGGGCCGCCATCTCGCCGGGAATGACCAAAGTGCCGCCGGTGGCGGCTCCCGAGGTCTCTTGTGCCATTACAGTTCTCCTTGCTGCCATCCGGTCTCAGGGAGATGGCAAGGTAAATCGGGGAGGGGCAGCGCCCTGGCCGGTGTCGCGGACGACAATCCGGACCTGCCGCTGCTGCCGAGGGTGCCCGGGTCGCGGCCGGCGATGCTGGTTATCAAGCGGGAGCGTGCGCCGGGTTCGGCGCACGCTAAACACGTAGGAGCGGAGCCGGCGTCGTTGCCCTTGCCGCGGCGGATGACGGCGGAACCGTCACGAATCCCAGCCACATGACCCCTGGTAGAGGCCAGATTCACCGAGTTACAGCTACGTTAATGGGATTGTTGGCCGCATCGGACGGAATGTCAACCCCTTCATGGTCACATTCCGGGTTGCCCCTCACCGAATTAATTGCGCCCGAGCAATTGCCTGGAAGCAATTGCCTGCAGGCAATTGCTTCCAGGCAATTAATTGAGGTGAAGGTGACCGGCAGCCGACGCCAGCTGGCCAGAGCTGGTCACGGGCTCAGGTGCGTGGTGGGGTGCCGGGTGTGTTGCTCATGCCTGTTCGCATCACGGGCTCATTGAATGCTGATGCTAAATGCGCGATGCCCGGATTCCGTATTCCAGATTTCGGATTGTACGGTCTACCCATTGATCAACGTCCGGCACACGTCGATGAGGTCAACCACTCCGAGGAGGCCGGCGTCGCCGGCGACCGGCAGGTGACGGAGGTGCCTGGTCCTCATGATCTTGGCCGCGTGCTGGATGTTTGTCGTGGTGAGGATGGCCGGGCATTTCGGCCTCCTGAGCTCTCTGATGGCGATCACGCTGGTTTGCGCGTTCACTAGGCTGCTGCCTGAGTCCTGGTCGCGGGTGTGCCGGCCGGTGCCGGGGTGACCGGCTCGCGGCGGCTGGCGGCCGCGGTGGTGTGCAGGTAGCGGTGGACCAGGGGGATGGCGGCCGCGCCCTCGCCGACCGCGGAAGCGACCCGGTTGACCGATCCCTGGCGCACGTCACCGGCTGCGAAGACCCCCGGCAGGCTGGTCTCCAGCGGCAGCGGCGAGTGGCCGTGGGGCCAGCGGTGGCCGCTGCCGGCGGCCAGGTCCGAGCCGGTGAGGATGAATCCCCGCTGGTCGCGTGCGACGCTGTCGCCGAGCCATTGCGTCCGGGGATGCGAGCCGATGAGGACGAACAAGGCGTCAGCCGGGACGCTGTGCCGCGTCCCGGAGACGGTGTCGGCCAGGACCAGCGATTCGAGATGACCGGTGCCGGTGCCGTCGGCGACCTGAACGCGGTAGCAGACCTCCACGTTCGGGGCAGCGCCGATCTGGCGGATGAGGTAGTCGGACATGCTGTCGGCCAGCGATCCCGCGCGGACCAGGATGGTCACCTGGCTGGCCCACTTGGCCAGGTGCAGCGCGGCCTGCCCGGCGGAGTTGCCGCCTCCGGCGACGAACACGGTCCGCCCGCGCATGGCCGGTGCCTCGCTGACCGCGGCGCCGTAGAAGACCCCCCGGCCCTGCAGGTCCTCCAGGCGCGGGATACCGAGCCGCCAGTAGCTGGCGCCGGTCGCGATCACCACGGTGCGCGAGGTCAGGACGCTGCCGTCGGACAGCCGCAACCGGTAGCGGCGGCCCTTTCCCGACAGGCTCTCGGCCCGGCGCATGTACAGGAACGTGGTGCCGAAGGTCCATGCCTGCCGCCAGGTCTCCTGCGCCAGCCGGGCGCCGCTGATGCCCTGGGAGAAGCCGGGGTAGTTGCGGATCATCGAGCTGGTCCCGGCCTGGCCGCCGACGGCCTCATGTTCGATGACCACGGTCCGCAGGCCTTCGGAGGACGCACCGACCGCAGCCGCGAGCCCGGCCGGGCCGGCGCCGACTACCGCCACATCGAAGACCTCCTCGGGTGAGATCGGTGTCATGACGCCGAAGGCGTCTGCGATCTCGAGGTTGGAGGGGTTGACCAGCGCAGTCCGCCCGGCCCCGAACCGGAGCACGACAACCGGCAGTTCCGGCGAGTGCAGGTCGAGTTCCCGCAGTATCTGCCGGGCCTGCCCGGAGGCGGCGTCGTAGAAGCCAGCCGGGATCCGGTGGCGGGAGAACAGGTCACGCAGTTCCTGCGACCGCGCGGACCATCGCTCGCCGACTACCTGCACCGCCTCGAAGCCGCCGCTGCGCTGGCTGCTCCACTCCCGCAGGAACTCGGTAATCGAGCGGTGGAATTCCTCGTCCGCGGTCTGCACCGGACACGTCATCCAGTGGTCGACCGTGCCCGAGGTGACCGCGTCGAAGACGGCTCGAATCGATGGCCAGTCACCCCAGCGGACCGCGGCCACCCGAAGGGCCGTCGGGTTGATGGCCCGGATCGCGGAAAGCACCTCGATGCCATCCCGGTCCTGCCCGCCGACCCCGCCAATGACCAGCGCCACCGGCAGCCCAGCGGCCCCCAGGTCCCGCATCCAGGGTTCCAGCTCCGCTGGCCGGTCGCAGACCACGATCTGATAGTCGCTGCCGTACCGCTTGGCCAGCTCCCGCTGGAGGGCCTCCCGGGCGCCAGGCTCACGGCAGACGATGACGATGGCTGCCTGCGCCTCGGCAGCTTCCCTGCGCATCGCGGCAACCAGCTCCTCGGCCGCAGCGGTGGCAATTCCCGCGGATGCAGTCATGTCGTCCCCTCCAGGTACGTCGTTGGAAATCCAGTGCACTGCCGAAGGTAGGAACGGCAGCGTTCGCGCAGCGCTCGCTTGACTGCGCTCGTGCCACACCGCCGGGCAGAACGCCCGGAGCCAGGCGAGGAAACCCCTGCTATCTGTCGCCTTGCCCAGCCGCGGGCCGCCAGGTGTCGCTCTTGAGGGCATCAGGGGGCTGAGGTGAACCCAGCCCAGCCAGGCGGCGCTTGCCGGTAGTGACATCGGGCCAGGGTGATGAGGCCGCGGTCGTCGATCGCCAGCGTCTCGATCGCGAGGAGGTTGTCGACGCTGCGGTAGGCGATGGCGATGCTTCCCGCCCCGGCCGCCGCCACCAGGTCCGGGCCGAACTGAACCGACGGGTAGCGCTCGAGCGCGGCGGCGACATAACGGCGCAGCTCGCCGCGCCCTGACAAGGGCGTGCTGGCGCCGAGCTGGCCTGCGAACGGCGAATAGTACTGGATGTCATGTCGGTAGTGATCGACGATCAGGTCCACGTCATGCGAGTTCCACGCCGCCGCCCAATCGTGAGCGAAGGCGTCGGCCTCGGCTTCGGAAAGATTTCTCATGGCGTCCATCATGCAAGGATTGGTCTTGCCATGCACGATCCAATCTGGAAATATTGGACTGTAATGAAGAAGACCACTGACCTGGCCGGTCCGAGATCAGAGCTGATCGGCGCCGGACGCCTCGCCGCCCTGGTCGAGGGCTGGCGTGACGGTGGCAGCGGACCGCTGTCCCGGCGCCTCGCCCACGTGATCCGATCCCGCATCTCCAGCGGCCTGCTGGGCCCCGGCACGGTCTTGCCGCCCGAACGTTCGCTGGCGGCGACGCTCGGGGTCAGCCGATCAACGGTCGTGGCGGCGATCGATGAGCTGCGAGCAGGTGGCTTTGTCGCGTCTCGGCAGGGCTCTGGCACGTGGGTTCCCGCCAGTGACCCAAGCGCCGATCCCTCCGGCACTGCCGCTGAGCGGCTCCTGCCTGCCGACCACATCCTCAACCTCGCCGCATCCGTCCCTCCCGACGCCTCGCAGCTCCCGGACGTGACCCTTGATGTCGCCGAACTGGCATCGGTCGTGCCCGCGCACGGGTACGCACCAGCCGGGCTGCCCGTCCTGCGCGAGGCCATCGCCCAACGCCACCACGCCCTCGCCGCGCCGACCAGCCCCGCCCAGATCCACGTCACCAACGGCGCCCAGCACGCACTGGATCTCGCCCTCGGTGCTGTCGCCAAACGTGGCGACATCGTCGCGGTCGAGGACCCCACCTACGTCGGAATCCACGACCTGCTGCGAGGACGCGGCCTGCGGGCTCTCCCTCTTCCGCTCGACCTGATCGACAACCCCGGCGACCAGCTCGCCAAGCTCCTGATCGCCGGGCGCGCCCGGGCGGTTCTGCTCGTCCCAGCCGTGCACAGCCCGACGGGACGGGTCCGCCGCCGTCTCCAGCTCGAAGCGCTCGCCTGGCAGCTCGACGCTGCCCGGCTCCCGGCTATCGAAGACAATACGGTCGCTGACCTGGCCTTCTCCGGCGGCCGGCCGCCATCGCTCGCGTCGCTGTGCCAGCGAGCCCCGGTCATCAGCGTGGAAAGCACCAGCAAAGTCGGCTGGGGGGGCCTGCGGGTCGGATGGATCCGCGCCGCGCCCCACCTCATTGACTCGACGGTGACCGAGCGGAGCCGTACCGACTACGGGACCAGCGTCCCCTCCCAGCTTGTAGCGCTTCAGCTGCTCAGCACCTACGACGAGGTGATCAGCCGGCGGCGGCAAGCCCTGAAACAGTCCGCGGCGATGTTCACCCGGCTCGTGAGTGAGCATCTCCCCGGCTGGACATGGCAGCCACCTGACGGCGGGCTCTCCGCCTGGATTGACACTGGCGTCGACACCGACCTGCTGCTCGAGCACGCCCTACGCCACCGGGTCGCGTTCGCGACCGGATCCTCCGCCTCACGCTCGCCGTCCGCACGCACTCATTTGCGAGCCTGCTTCGACCGGCCCGCCGTGGAGCTCGAAGCCGCAGTCATCCGCCTCGCCCGAGCCGCCAACGACACCCGCCGGTATCGCCGTGCGCGGCAACCTCTCAACCGTGGCCACGCTCTCCCCTGACGGGGTCTTCCACGTTGCCATCGCGTCGCTGCTGCGCACGGACCGCGGTGGCACGAGCGGGGACACTGGCGCCGATACTGGTCGTGATGGCCGGTGTGCGTCGTCCGGGCCCTTATGTCGCGGAGGAAATGTGCAGCAGATCCTCGCTCTGTCGTGCTGCGCCGTCATCGCGCGGCATTGGTTCGAGATCGACCTCGACGACGCGTCCATGGAGCACGGCGCCCGGATCGAACTGCGCGAGCTTGTGCCACAGCAACACCGCGGCAGTGAATCAGCGGCGCAGATCGTCACGGCAGACCGGCCCCTGTGGCGGGCCGACCTGTTCGACCGCGTCGGTGACCAGCCCGGCAGCTACGGCGTGGCTCACTTCCACCCCGAGTTCTCGGGCCGCGAGCCGTGCCCCAGGGTCTGGGACTCGGTGCTGACCGCCAGCCCCTGGGACTGGCTGCACGAACAGGTGGCCAGCGCGGGCGTCGCATCCGGCTACGGGCCGTGGCCGCTGGACCCGGAAGATGCCCGTGAGCTCAGCGGCCTCGCGGACATGGTGGTGACGATGGCCAGGCAGTTCGCGCCGGAAAGCTGCGGCACCGCGACCGCGTGCTTCGGGCTGACGCGCGACGTGCGGGAGTCGGTCCAGCTCATGATGGCTTACCTGCGCCGGCCGGACCTGCTGGACGAAGACTGGGTCACCCCCTGGCGGCAGTCCGGTTAGGGCCGATCCAGGGGCGGTTCGCAGCGCTCACGGCCGAGGCCCGGCCATCGCGTCGGCCTGCCTCGTTGGCCTTCCCCGCGGACCCGGCAGGCGGTCGGAGTGGGCCGGGCACCACACGCGGTCGTCATGACCGTTCGCGGGCGGATTCCGCCATGCTGTAAAGCAGGTGCCAGCCCCGGTGGCCCAGACAAGGGAGTCCCAAGATGATCATTGATTGCGCGTACTACCAGGACGGCCGCAGGCAAGGTGAAGGCGCGGTCCCGTTGGAGGAGGCAGCGGCCCGATGCGGGCAGGGCGGCTTCGTGTGGCTGGGATTGTTCGAGCCGGGGGACGAGGAGCTGGCCCAGGTCCGTGACACCTTCGGGCTGCACGAGCTGGCGGTCGAGGACGCGCGTAACTTTCACATGCGGCCGAAGGTCGAGAGCTATGACCAGGACGTGCAGCTGGTCATCCTGCGCACCGCGCGCTACGACGACGAGGCCGAGGAAGTCGAGTTCGGCGAGATCAGCGTCTTCCTCGCGCCGGCCTTCGTGATCGCGGTGCGGCAGGGCGTGGCGAGCGAGCTGCGCGGGGCCAGGCAGCGGCTGGAGCAACGGCCGGAGCTGCTGGCCGCCGGCAGCTCATCGGCGCTGTGGGCGATCCTGGATCAGGTGGTGGACGGGTACGCGCCCGTCGTCGCCGGGCTCGAACGCGACATCGACCAGATCGAGGCCACCGTGTTCTCCGGTGCCGTGGCGCCAACCGAGCGGATCTACTCGCTGCGCCGTGAGGCCACCGACTTCTACCGTGCCGTCCATCCGCTGCTCGCCGTGGTCGCCACTATCGAGCGGGCCTCCGCGGTCCCGGAGCTGGGGCCGTACCTGCGTGACGTCCACGATCACCTGCTGCTGGTCAACGAGGAGGTCGCCGCGCAACGTGACCTGCTCGGCACGGTGCTGCAGGCCAACATGGCGGTGGTCTCGGTCGAGCAGACGAAGGTCAGCGTCCGGCAGAACGCCACCATCGAGCAGCTGACGATCCTGGCCACGGTCTTCTTGCCGCTGACGTTCGTCACCGGTTTCTTCGGCCAGAATTTCGGCTGGCTCGTCGCCCGCATCGACACCCGGGCCGCGTTCCTGTTCTATGGCCTCGGCGGTCTGGCCGTGCCGTTGGTGCTGCTGTTCCTGTGGCTGAGACTCCGCAGGCCTCACCCCGACACCGTTGGCGCGGTCCGCGGCATCTGACGCCGAGCACCCAATACCACCCTGAACCGAGCACCCAATGCCACCCTGAACCGAGCACCCAATGCCACCCTGAACCGGGTGATCTGTGCTCGGCCGTCCGGGCTGTCGGGCCGCGGCGCGTCCGGGGCACCGCCGTCACCCGCGTCGTCCGGCCGGGACCGGCTAGTCTTATGGCAGTGACCGTTGCGCTGGCCCTGCTGTCGCGGGTTAGTTATGGCGGCCTGGAGATTACCGGCTCCCGGCTGCAGGGCCTGCTTGCGCTCCTGGCCGAAGACCCGCACGTCGGGTGCAGCACCTCCCGGCTGGCAGAGGAGCTGTGGCCAGACGAGCAACCCGAGCACCCGGTCAAGGCCCTCCAGGTCCTTGTGTCCCGGGCCAGGGCCCGGCTCGGCCCCGGGGTCATCGTTAGCACGCCGGGCGGATACCGCCTCTCGCTGCGCGAGGACCAGATCGATGCCTCCGCGGTCCTGCTCAGCGCGTCCGAGAGTGAGAAGCGGTCCCGGGCCGGCGACCACCTCGCGGCGCTGCGGCACGCCGGGGCCGGGCTCGCGCTGTGCGAGGGCGCAGCGGGCTGGGACTCCGGGGACCGCCACCCGCTGTCTGCGCTGCGCGCGGCGCGGGTTCCGGTCTACCGGTCGCTGCTGCGGTCCCGCGCGCTGGCGCTGTCGCGGCTGGGGCGGCGGGCCGAGGCGGCCGCTCCGCTCGGCGAGCTGATCCTGCGCTTCCCGCGGGACGAGGAGGTCCTGGCCGAGCTGCTGCGCTGCGAGGCGGCGACGGTGGGACCCGCGGCGGCTCTCGCCAGATACGCCGCCTACCGTCAGGGGCTGCGCGACGAGCTCGGCAGCGACCCAGGCCCTGCACTGCAGGGCGTGCACCAGGAGCTGCTGCAGGCCGACGCGCCCGTGATCCGCCGCGGCGTCCGGCACGAGCCCAACCCGCTGCTCGGCCGGGACGACGACATCGCCGCCGTGGCGGGCCTGCTGCGCACCTCCCGGGTCACGTCGATCGTGGGCACCGGCGGCCTGGGCAAGACCCGTCTCGCGCACGCGGTCAGCGCCCAGGCGGAGCAGCGCGTGGTGCACGTCGTCGAGCTCGCGGGCGTCGCCGTCGGCAGCGACGTGACGGCTGAGGTCGCGTCCGCCCTTGGCGTCGGCGAGGATGCCGGCCACCCGGTCGGCCGCGGCGGCGCCCCGACGGGCCTGCCCGCCGGGATCGCGGCCGCCCTGGGTCCCGGCCCGGCGCTGCTGGTGCTGGACAACTGCGAGCACGTCGTACGCGGCGCGGCAGACCTGGTGCACGACCTGGTGTGGCTGAGCAAGGACCTGCGCGTGCTCACCACCAGCCGTGCCCCGCTCGGCCTGTCGTCGGAATCGGTGTACCTGCTGCCCGAGCTGGACCTGCCCACGACGGCTGAGCTGTTCGAGCAACGGGCGCGGGCGGCGCGGCCCGATGCCGACCTGCCCGCGCAGGCCGTGCGGGAGCTGTGCGGCCGCCTGGACGGGTTGCCGCTCGCCGCGGAGCTGGCCGGCGCGCGGGTCCGGGTCATGTCGGTGGCCGAGATCGCCCGCCGCCTCGACGACGGGTCCGCCGTGCTGCGCGGCGGCGCACGGGACGCGCCGCAGCGGCACCGCACGCTGCACGCCGTGATCGACTGGAGCTGGAACCTCCTCGAGCCGGCCGGGCAGGCGGCCATGCGCGCCCTGTCGGTATTCCCAGGCGGGTTCACCGGCGATGCCGCCCGGCACCTGCTCGGTGCCGACGTCCTGCCGGTCCTGGAGCAGCTCGCCGATCAGTCGCTGCTCAAGGTCACCGACACCGCGTCGGGTACCCGGTACCGGATGCTGGAGACCGTCCGGGAGTTCGCCGCGGACCGCCGGGCGGACGCCGGCGAGACGGACCGCGTGACCAGCCGGTTCCTCGCCTGGGCCCGTGACTTCGGCGTGGCCTACCACGACTCGGTCATCACCGGTGACGACCTCCCGGCCTTCGAGCTGGTCCGGGCCGAGCAGGACAATCTGGTCCAGGCGCTGGGCCACGGGCTGGCCCGTAAGGACGGGGCAACGGTCGCGGCGGTGTCGGCCGTGCTGGGCGGGCTGTGGGCGGTCGAGTCGAGTTTTGTCCGGCTGAGTGCCCTGGCGGGGGACACGGCCGGGATCCTGCCGCCGTTCCGGCCGGAACCCGCCTTCGTCGAGGTCACCCGGACCAGCCTGGTGCTCGGCGCGGTGACCGGGTTCCTGCTGCGGGGACCGAGCCCGGCGCGGTTCCTGGTGGGCCTGCGGCGGCTCCCGGCGGCTCCGCCGGACACCTTCGCCCGGGCCGCGCAGGCCGTGCTGAACGCGCTGGACGGGTCACCCGAGGCGGACTTCGCGGCCCTGCACGCGCTGGGCCGAAGCGACCAGCCGCTGGTCGCGGGCATGGCCGGCGACATGGCCAGCTACGTCCGGGAGGGGGCAGGCGACCTGGACGGCGCGCTGACGGCGGCGCGGCGGTCGCTCGCCGCGTGGGAGCGACGCGGCAGCGGGTGGCTCCGGGCCGCCGCGCACGCCCGGATCGGCGAACTGTGCCTCCGGGTGGACGAGGCCGGCTCGGACGACGAGGCGCTGCGTCACCTGAGCGCGGCGCTGTCGGTGATCGAGGCCTTCGGGGCGAGGTCCACCGCGAACCGCGTGCGCGAGGCAATCGTGGGGGCCAACCTGCAGCGTGGCGCCTACGACGAGGCCGAACGCGAGCTGAAGCTGACCACGCCGCACGGCGCGGACGAGCCCGGGGATATGTCGATGTTCGACACCGCGATGCGCGCGGAGCTCGCGCTCGGCCGCGGCGACGTCGATACCGGCCTGCACCTGTGGCGTACGGTCGCGGCGACGCTGCGGGACACGCAGCGCCCCGGACCCGGCAGCGACCTGTCCCGCCTGGATCCCTGGGCCCTGCAGGTTCAGGCCGTCGCCGTGGTGGCCCACGCTCACCACGGCCGGCTCGGCCTGGTTGCGGAGATCACCGGGGCGCTGCCGGCCGCGCTGTCAGCGCTGACCACGGACCCGGGGCCGCCGCCCGGGACGCTCGAGGCCTCCTATGGCCTCGCCGTCTGCGGCTCGCTCCTGCTGGCCCTGGCCATGACCGACATCGACCGGGGACAGCGCGCGGCGGACGCCGGCCTGGCCAGGTCGGGAGCGAGGATGATCGCGCTGGCCGAGCGTTTCGGCCTCAAGAACGGCCTCCAGCGGACCATGTCCGCCGCGCGCGCCCGGCAGGCCGCTCAGGACGCCGACGGGCCGGCCTACGCCGAGGCTGTGTCGGCGTACGCGGGCCTGGACCCGGAGGCCCTGCGCGCCGCCGCCCGCGCCGGCCTGCGGGAACGGGCCCGGGTCAGCGGTTGAGGTCCCGCCGGCCCGCCTGGGGGACACATCGTTAGCCGATCTTGCGGTGGTAGGTGGCCATGGCCAGGGCGTACGCGACTATGAGGAGGCCGAGGCACCAGGCCAGGGCGGTCCAGATGCTGGTACTGACCGGCTGTCGCGCGAGCAGGTCGCGGATCGTGTTGATGATGGACGTCATGGGCTGGTTGTCGGCGAAGGCGCGTACCGGGCCGGGCATGGTGCGGGTGGGCACGAATGCGGAGCTGATGAACGGCAGGAAGATGAGCGGGTAGGCGAAGGCGCCCGCGCCGTCCGGAGTCTTCGCGGCCAGGCCGGCGATGACGGCGAGCCAGGTCAGTGCCATGGTGAGCAGGACGATGATTCCGGTGACGGCCAGCCAGGCCGGCGCCCCCGCGGCTGAGCGGAATCCCATGGGGACGGCGATGAGCACGACGATCACGAGCGAGATCAGGGTGGAGACCACTGAGGTCAGCACGTGCGCCCACAGCACGCTGGAGCGCGCGATCGGCAGGGACTGGAATCGCTCGAAGATGCCGGTTTGCATGTCCGTGAAGAGCCGGAGCGCGGTGTAGGAGATGCCCGTCGCGATCGTTATCAGCAGGATTCCGGGCAGCAGGTAGTTCACGTAATGCCCGGGCCCCTGCCCGGTGTTGATCGCGCCGCCGAGCACGTACGTGAACAGCAGCATGAGGGCGATCGGCATGATCGAGACGGTGATGATGGTGTCCGGGCTGCGCGTGATGTGGCTCGTGGTCCGCTTTAGCAAGACGGCGGTGTCGCCAAAGAAGTGCGTGGTCATCGTTGTTCCTTAGTTGTCCGTGCGGTCGGCGCTGGCCACGCTGTCGGTGCGGTCGTTGCCGGTGATGGCGAGGAAGATGTCTTCGAGGGTCGGCTGTTTCTCGACGTACTCGACTTTGGCGGGCGGGAAGAGCTGTTTCAGTTCGGCGAGGGTGCCGTTGGCGATGATCCGCCCCTGGTGCAGGATCGCGATCCGGTCGGCGAGTTGCTCGGCCTCGTCCAGATTCTGCGTGGTGAGCAGCACCGTGCTTCCCTGCCGGGCGAGCTGTCTGACGCTGTTCCACACTTCGACGCGAGATTGAGGGTCGAGCCCGGTGGTCGGCTCGTCCAGGAAGATCACCGGCGCATTCCCGATGAGGCTCATGGCGATGTCCAGGCGGCGGCGCATGCCTCCGGAATACGTCGACACCCGTCGGCCCGCCGCGTCGGTGAGCTGGAAGCGGGCCAGCAGGTCAGCCGCGATCTGGCCGGCCTCCTTCAGGTGCCGCAACCGGGCCATGAGCACCAGGTTCTCCCGCCCGGTGAGGATTTCGTCCACGGCCGCGAACTGCCCGGTGAGGCTGATGGACTCCCGTACGCATCCCGGCTGCGCGGCGACGTCGAAGCCATCGACCGTCGCCGTCCCCGCGTCGAGCCTGAGCAGCGTGGAGAGGATTTTCACGACCGTGGTCTTGCCCGCGCCGTTGGAGCCGAGCAGGGCGAAGATGCTGCCCCGTGCCACGTCGAAGTCCACGCCGCGCAGCGCGCGCAACTTCTTGTATGACTTCTCAAGACCCTGCACGTGGATCGCCTGGACCGGTTGTGCGGTCACCGGTTGTGCCGTCATCGGGATGTCCCCCTTGTGCCGCCGAACGACTTGCGCAGCCCGGTGGGCGTGATCGCGCTGGTCATGCTGCTCCTTTCGCCATTACCGCGGCCCGGCGGCCGCGACCATGTCCAAGGTGCGCGCAGCGGGATTCATCGCGGTTTCACGGCGGTTTCATTCGCTCCGAACGCGCAGAGCTGGTACCTGCGCACCCGGTGGCGAGGTGGCCGGGCCGGCGGAGCGTGCGCGATATGCTGACGCGGATGATAGGCGCGTTCGGGCTCTGACTAACGGCTGTCCGGACTGAGGCAGGGAAAGACGATGCCCTCCACGCCGTACACGTACACAAGTCCGGATAATCCCGGCCGGGAAGATGAGGGCTTGTTCGGCCCCGGGTCGGTGACCTGGCGTGTCATGAACAGCCGGATCATGTGGGTGGCGATAGTCCGCGCGCTGTACCTGCAGGCACTGCACCCGCGAGTGATACGCGGCACGTTGCAGAACGCCGCCACCATCACCCAGCCAGTGGATGCCTGGGCCAGGCTGAGGCGGACCAGGAAGTTCATCGAGACGCGCACGTTCGGGACGACGGCCGAGGCCGAACGGGCGGGACGTCGCGTGCGCAAGATTCACGAGACGCTCACCGGAACCGACCCCGACGGCACGCGGTACCGGGTGGATGAACCCGAGCTGCTGCTGTGGGTGCATTGCGGCGAGGTCGCCTCCTGCGCCGACATAGCCCGGCGCAGCCGCCTGCCGTTCTCCGCCGCGGATCTCGACGCCTTCGTGGACGAGCAGCGCGCGAGCGCGGAGCTGATCGGCGTCGACCGCGCGGCAGCGCCCGCTTCCGTGGCTGAGCTCGGCGCCTACTACGAGGAGATCAGGCCGAGGCTGTACGCGTGCGACGAGGCGAAACAAGCGCTGCGGCTGACCTTCCATCCTCCGGTGCCCGACGGCAACCACGTGCTGAAAGTGGGGCTGCCGCCGATAAGCGCCCTGGCGTTCTTTACCCTGCCGCGCTGGGCGCGACAGATGTACGGCAGGCCGAGCGGCCCGCTTAGTGATACGGCGGCGACCGCCGGGCTCCTGGCCGCGCGCCTGGTGTTCAGCCAGCAGCGGCTGTTCACGGGCGCCATGCAGGCCATACATCGCGCCGAATCAGCAGGCGAAACAGGGCGCCCAGAGCACACCACCAGCTGATCTGCGGTAGCGGGGTGGACTGCGCTGCGGCATATCTCCTGCACCTGGGAGTTCGGCTGTTGTGCCGGCCAGCACGAAGTGCTGTCCGGATCGTTGGCCCTGCTCGGGTCTGGTGACCTAGCCTGCCGGGACCATGCGCACGGTGGCCGGCGCGCCGGGCGGTCCGGCCGGCGCCGACCGGTACTGCGGCACGCCGACGCAGGTGAACAGCAGGGCATTGAGGGGTTCAGCCAGGACGGCGGGCACCTCGCTGTCGATGAAGGTCATCCCGGAGGCGCTGGCGCCCAGCGCGTAGGCGGCCAGGTGCAGGCGGCCTTCGGCCAGCCCGGCGGCCAGGTGCGCCGCACGGTACTCCCGGTCGCTGAGCCCGTCCAGGCCAGCCGCGGCGATGGCGACGAAGGCGGCGTCGCGGGCCAGGTCCTGGCCCAGGCATACCCGGTGCAGCTCCCCGTGACGACCACGGCCGGGCCGCCCGCGCGCGGCGGGGGTCCGACCCGCACCAGCGCATGGCCGCAAGGGTCATACCAGTGCACCCCGGCGGGCAGCGGCGCACCCGGCGGCACCGCGACGTAGACCTCCAGCGGGAAACGGCCGCCCGCCGACCCCGCCGCGCGGAACGGGTGAATCCCGTAGGGCCGTTCCATGGTGCGCACCACCCCGGCCGACAGGTACAGCAACCGGGACAGCTGGGCCAGGTCCGGCGCCGCGCGGCTGACTTCGGCCGTGCCCGCCAGCACCGCCACGGCCGGCGCCGCGGTCCGCGGCAGCTCCCGGGGCAACAGCACGCGAGGCAGGCCCTCCGGGTACCGCTTCACGAACCACGGCAACCGGCCGAAATCATTGACCTGCAGATCCTGGAGCACCTCTGGATCGTCCGCCGGCGCATCCCAGGGCCGGCCGGGCTCATAGGACGTCAGCCGGTGCAGCCTCTGCGTGGCGGTCTCCATGTCCCTCATCATGTCCCAGAGGTCACCCTGATGACGATACGGCCGGACCGCTGTTGGGCTGGGTAGATAGCGGCTTCAGATTGCCGTTCGTATCGGAGCGCATTCCGTCCTGGCCGCCATCTTAAGCTGGCGGCCAGCGGCCGGCGGCGAGGTCCCGCTGCCATTGGTCCTTGTCCAGCGCATACTCCACGTCGCCGAACTGGTCGCCGTCGATGGGGTAAGGCCAGGGCTGATGGAAGGTCCGCACGAGCTTCAGGCCCGCCTTCTCCATGACCCGCCGCGAGGCCTGGTTGACCGCCATCGCTTCCGCGGTCACGCGCTGCACACCGGACTCTGTGAAGCCCTTGCGGATCAGCGCGCGTGACCCCTCGGTGGCATACCCCTTCCCCCAGGCTGACTTGCGCAGCCGGTAACCAAGCTCGACCTCTCCGGGAGCGGCATCCTCATGCGGCCGGAAATGGAACCATCCCAGGAATTCGCCGGTAGCCTTCTCGATGGCCGCCCAGAATCCGAAGCCCTCGTACCGCTGGTAATAGGCCAGGAATGCGGGCAGATACTCATTCTGGATCTCCTCACGGGACGTTGGTATCCCGCCGGTGACAAAGCGCATGACATCGGGATCAGCGTCCAGGTTCACCAGGTTGTCCGCATCAGCCATGCTGAACCTGCGAAGCACCAATCGCTGCGTCTCCAGGAATACCTGCATCGTCCTGCCCCTCCGATGCCGCCACGTTACCCGCATCCGCCAAGTAGCCGCGGACCGGGAATCGGTGTTGGCCAGCGGGGCTGCGAGTTTCCGGTCAAGCGGCAGGCGACCGTGCCGCGGTGCCGTTACGTCTTGCTAAGGACCGCGCGGGCGGGCGCATCGATTGCCTACGGTGTCTGGCGGCGCCTACTCATCGATGGCTCTACCGGTGTCGGCAGCGGTCTTTCCTGCCTGCTGGTCAACCGGGACCGCCGGGGAATGAAACCCCACATGGCTGCGGCCGCGGCGAAGCCGACCACGCCGCTGACGGTGATGCCGGCCGCGAGCCCGGCGACGGCGGTCACCGCGGCGAGGATGAGCGGGCCGATGCCCTGACCGGTGTCGGACAGCTCGCGCCACAGGCCAAGGAACTTCGGGCGGCCGATCTGCGGAGAGGTGTCGGCCGCGAGTGTCATGACGATGCCGGAGCCGATGCCGTTGCCGAAGCCCATGATCATCGCGGTGAGGGTGAGGGTGCCGACGGCGTGGGTGAAGGGCATGACGACGAAGGAGATGCCGAGCACGGCCGCGCACGGCACGGCGACCCAGCGGCGGCCGTACAGGTCCATGACCTTGCCCGCAGGGTAGAAGGTCATCACGTCGATGAAGCCGGCAATACCGTAGATGACCGAGTTCGCGGTGGGTGACAGCCCGATGTGGGCCCCCCATAGCGGGATGACTACCTGCCGGGTCTGCCTGATCGCCGACAGCAGGACGACGCCGGTCCCGAGGGTGACGAAGGTGCGCCAGTACTGCTTGAGGATGGCCCACGATGTCACCTCGGCGGCGGCTGCCTTGTGCTCGTCACTCTTCTCCAGGTCAGGCACTCCGTAGACGATGACGGCGGCGCCGATCATCGCGGCCAGGCTGACGTAATAGGCCCCTCGCAGCCCCCACAGTTCTACCGCGCCGGCGCCGAGGAAGGGGCCCGTGAACATCCCGATGCGGAGCGTGCCGCCCAGGGTCGACAGCGCCCGGGCCCGCATCTCCGGTGGCACGATCTCGGTCAGGTAGGACTGGCGGGCCAGAGTGTAGACCGAGCTAGCCGCCCCGAGCAGCAGCACCCCGAAGCCGAAAACCGCTAGCGACAGCCCGCCGTGGCCGAGGTTGACCAGGCACAGGATCAGGCCGGCCACCGCCACCGCCGCGGCCACCAGCATCGACTTCCGTTCGCCGATGCGGGTGGCGAGGATGCCCGAGGGAATGTTGGTCACCAGCGAGCCAATGCCGAGCAGCGCGGTGATGAGCGCCGCGATCGCGGCGCTCGCGCCGCGATCGATCGAGCTCAGCGCGATGACCGGCAGCATCGCCCCTTCCGCGAGCCCGAACAGGGTTGACGGGCCGAACGCGGCGATAGCCACCGAACGAAGGCGGAATTCCTCACTCACGGCATCAGCGCACTCGTGCGGCATCCTGGCTCGGCGCATTTCCTGGCGGGCTTCTCATGGCCATTGCCATTGCCAACGGGCGCCAGGCCCTCGGGCGATTCCGCCGCCATGAGTCGAGAAGCCCCGGCGTCCTGCGGGAATCATGCGCTTGAACGATACACACGTCGTCGGCGGAGGGAGGGTCTGGCCAGGCCACGACAGGCAGACTATCCCCGCCTCTACGCGGGCCGCGCACCCAGGAAGGGCAGAGTCACTTCCGCCTCTTGGCCGCCGGCCGGCGGCTGGCACCGCGGGACCGCCAACGACCAGATCATCGGCGCCATCTAGCTGGAGATCGCGCACGGGTAACGCCCTGGCCGCCACTTTTCGAGCCTCATCGGGCCAGACGGTCCGGGCCAACATGCGAGCGGACACGGCTGCGGGTTAGCGGCCCTTGAAGACTCCGGCCCGCTTCTCCGCGAACGCCTTGAGGGCCTCGATGCGGTCTTCGCTGGGCCTGGAGGGCGCATTGGCGTCGTGCTCGTGCGCGAGCGAGTCTTGCAAGTCGAACCGGCGGTTCAGCAGCTTCTTGGCCGAACGGACCGTCAGCGGCGGATTCCCGGCGATCTCATTCGCGAGCAGCATTGCCTCGTCCATCAGGCGCTCATGCGGCACCACCGAGTTGACGAGGCCCTTCTCCAGCGCCCACTGGGCGTCGTAGAGACGGCCGGTGAAGGCCATCTCGGACGCTATGCCGAGGCCGGCCAGGTCCACCATCGACTCCGACGACCCGGTGTCTGGCACTAGCGCGCGTTTCACGAAGATGCTCGCGAAGCGGGCGTGATCGGAGGCGATCCGGATGTCGGCGGCCAGGCTGAGGGAGAACCCGGCGCCGACGGCGACACCATTGACCGCTGCGATGACCGGTTGCGCGAGGCGGCGCATCCGCGGAGCAAGCGGCGGGATGCTCGAGCGTGGGTTGTACCCCGGTGCGGGGCCGTCACCGCTGGCCGCCGCGATCTGGTCGTTGACGTCGGCGCCGGAGCAAAAGCCGCGGCCGTTGCCGGTGAGGATCACGGCCCGGATGTCGGGGAAGTCGGCCTCAATCTCGTCGAAGGCGTCGTTGAGGTCCAGGGCCAGCCCAGCGTTCAGCGCATTGAGCACCTCAGGTCTATTCATGCGGATAACGCTGACGTGCTCGATCCGTTCCACTTTCACATTTTCATAAGGCATGATTACCTCCCGCTGTGATGCGCAAGATTCCTCAAGAATCTGATCGCTGTCCTCGGGTAGAGCTGACGGGCGGCAGCGGCCATCGGCTTAATGTGACGATCACCAATTTAACGAAGGATCTTTACCGCGACAAGACGGTGTCGCGGGTGCGGAAAATGATATCCGAACACTATAGGGCGGCGACCTGGGAGGATCCGGAGCCTGCTGCCGGATTGGCGCGTCCGGACTGACCGGTCCATCGGACAGCTCTGAAGGGACGAAGGCGCCGCGGGAACTCGCAGGGGCCGACCGGGTGCTACGCTCCCGTCGTCGGCCGCTGTCGGCGAGAAGCCCAGGCTGGCCTGCCGTGCCGATACGGATACCCTTAGCTGGCCTGAACGTTCAGGGATCATTCAGCAGCGGGTGCTAACTTCCTGACATGGACGAATTCCGGGCCCGCCGAGTGGTCGATGCCCTTCGTGACCGCGGCGTTAACGCTCACCTTCTCCGAGGTGGCGTGGGTCAATTCGGCGTTCGCGTATCCCTGCCCGGCGGCCGCGAAGCCGAGTGGGATACCGACGGTACCGCGGGCCTCGAAGCCCAGGTCATGAGCGACGGCATGCTGGTTGGCTACGTGCCTCAGATCGACGGCTCCGAGGACTTCGGCGAGTCCCAGATCGTTGACGCCATCGCCCGGACAGACTATGACCAGCCGATCGCTCGCCAGCGGACCGTGGCCCCGCCGCCCAGCCCCGCCCTCACCCGGGAAGGCGGCGTCTTCCGCCGGTTCCTCGACGGCTTCCGTTACAGATGACCAGCGCCGCCAGCCAAGTCTGGCGCAGAGCGGGTAGATGCTGGATTCCGCGCATGTCAGACAGGGAACGCATGACTGCCAAGGGAATCAGGAGCCAGTTGATGACCGTCAACTATCTGTAGCGATTGCGGGTCTCTCGACTCTCCGAACCGGGACCTTAGCCCATACCCCGCGGTGTACACGCCGGGTACACGTTGGGTTATGGCAAAGCGGGACGTGCATGTGAAACTGGACGCCGACCTCGCCGAGGCAGTCCGTCGCTACGCCGCCGACCACGGGATTACCTTCACCGCCGCGCTCAGCCTCCTCGCCGCCCGTGGCCTGCGGGACGAGGGAATCACCATTAGGGGAGAGGCAAGCAAATGAGCCAGCAAGTCGTGTACGTCGAGCAGGTCCACAACAAGAACGGGCTGGGCATCAGTTCGTTTGTGTGCGGTATCACCGCCACCGTAGTGGGGCTGATCCCAATCCTGTCGGTTCCCGCGCTAGCTGTGGCCTTGGTCGGGCTGGGACTGGGCCTGGGGAACATCGGGCGGCTGCGCCGCAAGACCGCCACCAATAAGGTCATGACCGCCATCGGGATCGGTTTCAGCGTCCTGGGCGTGATCCTGGCCATCATCGGGATCGTCATCGTCGGCCGCGCCGTCAACCAGCTCAACACCGACCTCAACAACATCCCCGCTCAGTAAACCAGCAAGGAGGAGGGACCAAACCGCGCTCAGCCTCCTCGCCGCCCGTGGCCTGCGGGACAAGGAAATCACCATCAAGGGAGATGGCAACGATGCCGCATACGCTTCTGGTCATTGACTTCTACGTGCTGATCGCCGCCCTCATCGTCGCATTCGCCATCTCGCTGCGCATGGGCGCGTGGCGGAAAGCCATGAGGCCGACCGCCGCCCATGTCGCCGCCGAGATCGGCGCCACCGACGTCCAGACCTTCGCTCCGACGCTGTACGCCTCCGACGAAGCCGACGCCGTATGGCACGGCCGGAACGTGGATATTGCCACGTTTGCAACTACGCAACTGCAGGATAACTGGAAGCAGATCGCCGGCCCGCGGGCGGCGATCCTCACCGAAGGCCCGCTGTACACCGTCGCGGATAACGGCCCGGCCAACTGAGGGAACATGGAGATGGGAGCAAATGCCCAAGACAAAGTGGGCAGCCATAGCAGTCACAGTGCTGGCACTGGCCGGCTGCGGCACGGCCGCCACGAGCAGCAGCAATAGTGCCTCCAGCACCAGCCCGTCCACGTCAGCACCATCCCAGCCCGCGCCACAGGCCGGAGTCGGTACAACATTCACCATCAGCACCACCCACCTCGGCGGTGACCCGTGGTACACCCTCAAGATCAAACTGGACAAGGTGACCGAACCCGCACAACCCGACCCCGAGGCGGGAATGCCCGATGGTACCAACCTGGCTGCTGCCAAGGAGGGCTACCACATCGCGGCCGCCCAGTTCACGTGGGTCGGGCTCACCAGCGATGACGGCAAGGGAATCACCCCGTCCGGCCTCATGGAATTCTCAGCCAAAGGATCAGACGGCCATCGGTATTCCGCCGCTCTGGGAGTGGGAGCCGGTAATGGCATAGACAACGAACAGCCAGATCTCGAAGAGCCCGCGACAGGCACTGTCTCATTTGAAGTGCCCAACGGTGTCCACATCATTTCAGTCAGGTACAGCGCGGTGGGTGGCGGTGACTCTACCTGGATGATCAGCAGGTAAAGACTTACCGGACGGCTCAGCGTTCCCCGGCATCATGACCATCGCTGTGACGTTTAGCTAATCTGCTAACCGGTAGCGGCGAGGCTCTTGACTCAGGGTTTCTGCTTAGCAATAAGATGTCAGGGTGTGCGGGGCGGGATTCGATAGTTCTTTAATAGATGAAGCATCTTGCTAACCAATGCGGCGAAAGCGCTCTATCTTCCACGTATTGCTTACTTACCGAACCTGCCGAATCTAAGCGGTGAACCTGCCGAATCAACCGGCGTTGACCAGCAACAATTCGGTTACCCGGCTCCACATGACGGCGCCGCGCGGGTCGGCGTAGCGGTCCGGCCAGCGGATAACGTCAGCGTCGGTGCCGACTTCGAGGCCATCTAGGACGACGCTTGAGGCGTGGGCCATCATCGACTTGGCAGCGGTGACGGCATCGTCAATGTCGGCGGCCCGCGCCTCGATCAGCAGCGCGTCATGCACGGGCGCGCAGACGGTAATGCCGGCCTTGGTGGTGAGGCAGCATGCCAACCGCAGCATCTCAGCGCCGTTGGCTTGCATCGGGAAGTTCCGCAGCGAGGTAGCCCACGCTTTAGGGCCGACATGCAGCTGCCAGCCGAGCACAGTGGTAAGCCGTCCGCCAGCTGGCCGGCGTCTACCACCTGTTGCGCCCACTCGGTGTAGGCCGGGTAGGCCCTATCCAGCCGGTGCAAGATCTCATTCGCTTCGATCTCGCTGACGCCGGCCCGGTAGGCGAGGCTCCGGGCTTGCATCCCGTAGTTCGCGCAGAGCAGGCAGGTTTTGCGCAAGTCCCGGACAGCCTTATGGCTGGCTTTGGTGGCGTCGGCCGGTGCCAGGCCGGCCCGCTTGGCGAACGACAGATACGAGTCGCCAGTGGTGACCGATTCGAGCGTCCACCCGTTCTTCCGCTCCGCATGCGACAGCAAGCCCAGCACGTAAGCCCGCGCCCGCTTGCGCGACCCCGCGTTCTCGAACTCACCCGCCACGCCCGCGAACATCTCATTGAACGACTCCGACCACGCGGCATGCGCCTCACCCGCCCGCACCCGCGCCTCATCCATCACATCCAGCATCGTCCCAGACTGGACCCCCGAGAATCCCGGATCACGCAGCCACGCCGCGTTAAATCACAGCATGCGGCTGTAGTACTAGGCCAGCGTGGCGATGGCCTTGTGTACCGAGGCGATGGCGCTGGCGCCTTCGCCGGTGGCGGCGGCGACCCGCTTCATCGAGCCGGAGTGGACGTCGCCGACGGCCAGCACGCCGGGAATGTTGGTCTCGAAGGGAAGCGGCCGCCGTCGCAGCGTGGCCCAGGCCGTTCCGAGGTCATCGTCGGTCAGCTGGACGTCGGTCCGGATGAAACCATCGTCCGAACAGGCGCAGCGCGAGCGGGTCTTCGTAATAGTGGCTGAGCAGTGCGGAGCCGAACGGCAGCAGGCACACCGCGAACAGGGTCAGCAAGTTGAGCCAGATGATGCCACGGTCGGTATACCGGATCAGCGTGAACAGGTCTCGATGGCCGACCCACTGCATCGCCGCGACGATGAAGGCGATCACGAAGCTGATGAAGCTGGGCCGTATGTCCGATACCGCGCTCCGGAGGCTCTCGTGCGCGGTAAGTTCCGGCACGTGAATGTCGAGCACGAGCAGCGTGATAATAATGGCGAAAACCCCGTCGGTCAGCGCCAGGACGCGCGAGGGATCCCTGCGCTGCTCCTCACGAGTCGTGCCGCTGCCTGGAGTGACCTCATCGTCTTCCTGCATGGAACGCGCGCTCAATTACCTCAGTGCCCCGGGGACGACGTGACGGATCGCCATGAAGTCATTGTGCATTGTGAGCAGAACGCCCGGTGGGAACGCGTATGAACTTAAAGTGGCTAACTGGTTATACACCAGTGAACGGCAGGGGTCAGGTGGAGAGTTCGAAGTCCCATATGGATACGGCGGGCAGGCCGGCGAAGGCAGCGCGGTTGGCCTCGGGAACAATGTCCGCGGCAGGGGTGGCCGCAGCTTGTTCGGTGAGCGGCGGTTCTTCAAGGCTCCTGAGCCGCATCCCGGCGGAGTTCGCCGCGCTGATGTACTGGGACGGGATATGGCAGTGCAGGCGCATGAATCCGGTCTGCTTTTCCTTGGTGGGGAACTGGGCGTGCCATCCGAGGAATACCAGGAAGGGGTGGACGTCGCTGATGATAAGCCGTCCGCTAGGCCGTAGGACTCGGGCGAATTCGCGTAGTGCGGGGGAAAGGTCCGGGACATGCACGAGGGCCAGAGCGCACACCACGGCGTTGACTGAGTTGTCTGGGAGCGGGATTGCCGTAAGGTCACCCTGGCGGAAATCACCGGCCGGGAGTTTCCGGCGGGCTATGTCCAGCATGGCCTCAGACTGGTCCACGCCGATTACGCTATGGCCTTTTCCGGCCAGGTAGGTGCTGTAACGGCCGGTACCGCACGCCGCATCCAGCGCCGGGCCGGGAGGGATACTCCCAATGAGCGCCTGCATCGGTGGTTCCTCGATGGGGAAGAGCCGCAGTGGCTGGTCATATGTCTCCGACCATTGCTGGTATCCGCGGTGAAGGTCATATTCGGTGCCGATAGGGGTCCGCAGCCGCGCCTGACTGCCCAGCTGGCCGATGAGGTCGCCGATCTCGGCCGTGCGGGCAGCACGGCCGCTGGAATCGTCGGCGCCCCCGAGCCGCAAGAGGGCCAGGCCCTCAACGCCGATGGCGTACTCGCCGAGCGTTGGTTCGGGGGACATGAAACCTCCTGGAAGTAAACCGGGGTGCGAGAGGGCACCAGACTATTCGGCGTCTGACCGGTGGCAGGCGCTTTGGTCGCCCGCCAGCCGTCCGGTCAGGGCGATTCCGAGCCGAGGTTTCCTAGCGGGCTCGGCGAGGCGAACTCGACCCGGAGGATGGCCTGGCCCTGAACGGGCGCGGATATCGCTTTCTCCGGGTGGATCTGGGCGTCGGTGCCGTTCAGGACGGCCCAGACCGCGCGCGCGTACGTGGCGGTATCCATGTGGGTAGCCGGGATGCTCTCGGCCAGATCGGCAAAGTCGAGCGGAACGCCGGGACTGGCGCCTGGGCCGAGGTTCCCGAATCGCACGATGTCGATCGGCTCTTGTGCGGCCAGCGACGCGAGCGCGAGCAGCAGCCGCGAGTCGACCTGGCCGGCCATCAGCTGGCTCCGTGCCTCGCCCGACACCGCAACCTGGGAATCGCCCAGCAGCACGGCGCCGGATGTCTTACGGCTGGCCAGATCCGCGCTGAGTGCGGCCTGGTACGCGGCCACGCCATCCGGCGCGACCACCCGGACGGTGATCGCGCCGGTCCCGGAGCCGAAGGACGCCAGGGCGGCTGGTGCCCAGGCTGCGGCGAGGGTGCTGCCGAACAGCTCACGTACGGTGGCCGTCTCGACGACCAAGACTGAGGGCACCGGATCTGGCGACGCTGGCCCGAGCACGACCAGCTTGCTGGCGGGGAAGCCATGGGCCTGGAGCGCGGCGCACATCACCGCGTCACATGACACGGTGACATCCTGGCTGACCTGCTCGGCGACCCAGGCGGCAGCCTGCGCGCGGACGGTCGCCGGCGAGGTGGGGCGATGGGAAAGCGCGACCGCCGCCAGCGACACGATGATGATGACCGCCAGGCCCAGCGCGATCAGGCGACCCCTAACCCGGCGTCGTGGCTTTTCCGGCGCGGGCCAGACTGCGGATCCGGGCTCGGCGGCGGCATGATCCTCGGGGACGAGCCCGGTCATGCGATCGCGCCCGGGCATACCGGTCGTTCGGTCCTCTGCTGCGCGTTCCTGTTCGCCGTCGGCCGCCGCTGTGAGCTCGGACTTCACCGCCGCGTGGATGCGCTGCCGCAATTCCTCCGGTAGCGCCAGCGAAACCGGCGAAACCGGCCCGGCCCGGCCCGCACCCGGAACGCGCTGGGGCAGTTCCGCGCTCCGGCCTTTGTCTGCCATTCGGATCAAACTCCCTGACCAATGCGCGGGCCGCCGCGACCGGGGGTGAGGCGGCCATAGCTTGAGGCCGTGACCGGTGCCAAGTGCTCTGTCACGTACTTGATCGCTGCCCAGTGGTGTGCTGGAGACCTGCTTAACGCATCACCGTCGGCGGCGTCTGGGTGCCGTAATTAGACGGTAACCTCCCGGTTCCTCCCCCAGGGCGTAGTTCGGGGAATTTCACCGAAAAAGTCCCCTGCCGACGCGCAGCAGCCGCGACGATCTGCCGAGGTCGATTATCTTCCGGCGCGGCCGGGAACCACGAGTTGGTTCAGGTTGAGAGTTCTTCTTGGCAAAACGGCTGGTCAGGTGGTTGTGGCGGCCTGGCTGTCCGCAGATCCGCCGGCATTGGCGCCAACCAGTTTGGATGGCCGGCCCCACGGTCGGCACCGAATGGGCTGACTGGCACGACGAGGTTCTGAGCCAGGGCCGCCAACTGTGGCAACCCGCGCCACTCCCGCAGTGACATCGACCGGCCGGGTGGCTGCACCATGGCCTCCGGGCCCGGCAGCCGACCGAGAAAATGCCGTGGCCTGCGACGATACTTCCTTTCAATCGCGCGCTTGGGTCAGGGGCAGGGACGTGATTGGCCCTGATCGTGGGCCGAACTGACGTTGGTAACCGGGTCGAGCCACTTTATGTCTGCGACGTTTGGTAAACCTTGGTCGTTTTGTCCGCGTAAGTGTTAGCGTGGTCCGCTGTAACCGGTTCATGGTCGCGATGACACGGCGTACGACGGGTCGCGCAAGGGGTACCGCGCTCGGTTCGGCCGACTGCGGACACGTGCGGAGGTGTGATGATTCGTGCGCTCGACAGTGGTGACGGATTGTGTTTTTTCATGCACAATCTGATTTCACTGCTGCTCACGGCGTCACGGCCTGATGTCAGGGCGCTAGGCCGGGAGGCTGACCCGGTAGCTGGCTGGCGGGTGACTCCGCAGCGGCGCACTCGGGCGGCCGACGGCGCCCGGAGTGTGGGAGACGAACGCCGACCGCATGCCCCCTGGGCGCCGCGATATCGCTCGGCTCCATCGCGGGACCCGCGTGTGCCTGGCGGCGCGATCCGCATGGCCGTGAAAATTGTTCGAGAGATTCGCGAACAAATTGGATCGGCCGCAGGAAGCCGAAAGGTGATGACAGAAAACGCGCCGGCATTTGCTCAGTGGCACCCCGCCTCGCTATCAACCTGCTCATGTGATCCCGGAAGGGTCATCTTATGTTTAATCAGCTTACCGCTGCGACCGCTCCAGTGGCCTTGAGCACGGAGGGTCTTGTCACCTACCTGCAAGGGCTCTTCGGGCCGTTGTTCCTCGGTATCGTGGGGATCGTCGCTATCTTCTTCCTCTTCACTCGTGAGATCACCCGGTTCGTTCAATTCATGATTCTTGCCGTGGCCATTGCGGTGGTTTTCTACACACCCAGCATCGTCCAGACACTTGCCACCGGCATAGCGAACGCGCTCGGAGTCCACTGATCCCGACTGGCTCAGGAAGAAGAGGCGTTACGGGAGTGGACCTTCCCACTTACACGAACATCTGGCGAATCGAAAAGCGTCTGTACAAGCTATACGATCTTCGGCTGCCGGCTCCTCTGCCGATCACCTGGATCGGCGTGTTCGTCGCGATAACGGTCCCCTATGTGGTCTTCCTTATTGCTGTCGGCCTGCCGTTCAACCACACCCTCGTGTGGCTTTATGTACTGCCGCCGGCCCTTCTGACCTGGCTGACGACCAGACCGGTCATCGAGGGCAAGCGATTGCCCGAGCTGGTCACCTCTCAGGTCCGGTACATGACCGAACCGCGTGCTTGGTGCCGGATGGCGCCCTTCGCGGAGAAGGACGACATCTCGGTGTCCGCGCGCGTGTGGCACGCACATCCGCCGAAGGTCCGCCCCAAGAAGGCGCCGGCCCGGGCCCGGCCGGGCGCACCCGCGCGGCAAGCCGCCAGCACGAATGTGGCCGATGCCCGGCCGTCGCTCGTAGCCGGGAGAGCCGCGTCGCCCGCTGTCGCGGCACCAGCCCCCGATCCCGTCCTACCTTCCGCCGCGCCCGTGCGGGTACCCGCACGGGCGTCGGCTCGGCCCGAGGCGACACCGGTGAACGCCGCGCCGCGAGCCAAGCTCGCGTGGTCTCCTTGGCCCGGCGGATCCGCACCGGAGACCGAGGCGCCGGAGTCGGCCAGCGATCAAGCTCCTGCGGCTAATCGCCGGCCGGCGTGGATGATCGCGCTGTCTCATACGGCGGGGACTCCCGAATCCGGGACGCTCGAGATATCCCGCGACTCCGAACCCCTCAGCGATCCGGACGGCCCGCCCGCGCCGTCCTCCGCTTCCGTGGCGCAGGCGCCCGAGCTCCTGGCCGGGGCGCCCGGCACGATCATCGTCACGCTGAGCCAGTGGCGGGGCATCCGCGGCTGGTGGCGCAAGCTCGCCCCGGCCGCGGCTGCGCTGCGCGAGCTGGGCTTCACCGGCCAGACTGACCAGGTCGCCGCCATCGCCTACGCGATCGGCGCGGCCCGGTTCGCCGTCACGATCCCGTGTATCACCTGCAGCACCCCGACCCAGGTCGACGTCGGCATCGGCGACCCCGGCAACCCCGAGCCCAGCGGCGTGGTGTGCGACACCTGCCGCACCGAGATCGACAAGCAGGCGCTGGCCGGCCCGGCCGGGCGCGGCGACGCAAGCCGACGGCACCAGCTGAAGGTGGTGCAGGTCGGCCAGGAGCCGGGTCAGCAGGACCAGGACGCGCTGCAGCGCGACCCGGCCCAGCTGCCGCTGGCGGGTCCACGCCGGATCGCCGTCCTGGGTTGTGGCAAGGGAGCAGGGCAGACGCTCACGGTCCAGATGACCGGCCATGTCCTGGCCTCGCTGCGCGGAGCGGCGGTCGCGGCCGTGGACCTCAATCCCGGCGCCACCTCGCTGGCTGCCCGCCATGCTCCGGCCCTCTCGGTCCGGGCGCTCCTGGCCAGCCGGCCGCCCGACGAGCAGGCCAACGGCCCGGGCGCCAGGCTCGACGTGGTTGCTGACCTGCCGGGCACCGGCGGGAGCCGACTGGACCCCGATGACTATCAGCGGCTGACCGGCCTGCTCGCCGCACGGTACCCGCTGACCCTGATCGACCCGGCGCCCGGCAACCTGAACCGTGTGCTGCCGACCGCCGACCAGCTGGTGCTGGTCGCCCTGGCCGGCCCGGACGCGGCTACCTCGCTGGCCAGCACCCAGCGGTGGCTCGGTGCGCACGGCTACGGTGAGCTGGCTGGCCGGGCGGTGACGGTGCTTAATGGCGTGAGCCAGCCCACGATGCAGGACGTGCTGCGGGCTGAGTCCGTGGCCAGGGGCCGTAGCCAGGCCATCATCCGGGTCCCGTGGGACGATCTTCTGTTTGCGCGTCCCGGCCCGCCGCCGGTCTCTCATCCGCAAAGGGCGCTGAATCCCCAGACCAGGACGGCCTACACGGCGCTGGCCGGTGCGCTTGTGACGGCCCTCGCCGCGGACTCGGCAAACACCGCAGACGGAAGGAACCCTGGTGAGCACTCGGACTAAGAGATCTAAGGGTTCGCGGGCACGCACCCGGCTTGCCATCAGGTATTTCGATGACCGCGTCCTGCTTACCGATACCCACGCGTGGGCGTATTACCGGATCCCGTCGGTGTCTTATGAGTTCACGACGGGGGAGGAGCGGGAGGCGCTGGCGACGAACGTCACCATGGCGCTGGCCGCGATCCGGATGCCCGATGCGGAGGTTCATCTGCGGATCGCGCACCGCTCGTTCCCGGCGCAGGCCTGGGCGGCGGGGCTGGATGCGACGTCGGATGATGGCCCGGGCTGGCGGGAGTACCTGGAGCAGGCCTATCAGCACGTCTGGGCCAAGGACTTCTGGGCCAAGGAGATCTACCTGGGGGTCCGGCTCGGCCAGCGGGGCGTGCGAGCGCAGCTGACCGGCGGGGTGCTGTCGCAGTTCCGCGGGGTACACGTGCGCGGCGAGAGCGGGCCGGGGCCGGACGAGGAGGCGGTCGGCTCGCCAGAGATCGCCAAGTGGACCGACAACGCGGAACGGCTCGGCCGGGCGCTGAACGCTAGCGCCCTGGCCGCCCGGCATGCGACCTCCGGCGAGATCGCCTGGCTCGTCCAGCACACGCTGATGGCCACGGCGGGGGAGCCGGTGCCGTCGGCGACCAGGCGCAGGCGGTGGGGCTCGGGGGAGATCGACACGCTGTTTGAGGGTCAGATCCACAACGGGCGGACTGTGCTGGGCCTGGAGCACATGAGCGGGACGTCCTACGCTGCGTTCTTGTCGTTTGCCCGGTTTCCGGATGTGATGTCGTTTCCGGATGGGGAGCCGTGGCTGCATTTTTCTGATTCGTTGCCGTTTCCGGTGGAGGTCAGTTCGCGGATGAAGCTGATCCCGCCGGCGAAGGCGAGTAAGGATGTGGGGCGTCGTCTGGCGCATGCCCGGGATATGGATGCGCATATCCGGGAGGCGGGGGCGGAGGCGCCGATTGCGCTGGCGGAGCAGATCGCGGCGGCGCGGATGCTGGAGCACGGGATCACCAAGGAGCGGCTGCCGTTTGTGTATGGCTGGCACCGGCTGATCGTGGCCGCGCCGGACCGGGAGCTGTGCGTCCGCCGGGTGGAGGCGGTCGTGGAGCATTACCGGGATATCGGGATTGATGTGGTGAATTCCACCGGGGATCAGTTCTCGCTGCTGAGTGAGTCGCTGCCGGGGGACCGGATCCGGCTGAATTCGTATGTGCAGCGTCAGCCGCTGTACACGATCGCGGGCGGGATGCCGACGGCGACGGTGGATCTGGGGGACCGTCCTGATGCGGGGGCCGGGTGGGTCGGCCCGTATGTCGGGGAGACGCTGGGCCGGGCCCGGTCGATTGTGCATTTTGATCCGCTGCTGGCGGCGGCGCGGAACCGGCCGACGGCGATCGCGATCACCGGTGAGCCGGGCGGGGGGAAGACGACGCTGGCGTTGCTGCTGATTTATCAGCTGGCGTTGCGGGGGGCGACGGTGGCGGTGATCGACCCGAAGGGTGATGCCGAATCGCTGGTGGAGTATCTGCGGCGGCAGGGCCGCAAGGCGCGGGTGCTGCCGCTGGGCGCGGCGGCGCCGGGGCTGCTGGACCCGTTCTCCTTCGGGGTGGATCTGGCCGAGAAGCGGACGATGGCGACGGAGACGCTGCGGCTGCTGCTGCCGCGGATGAGTGAGGAACGTGAGAGCGCGATGATCCAGGCGGTCGGCGCGGTGGCCGGGACGGAACGGCCGAGCCTGAGCAAGGTCATCAGCCATCTGGAGGCGGCCGGGGATCCGGCGTGGAAGAACACCGGCGCGGTGATGCGGTCGATCTCGGAGATGCGCCTGGCGCGGCTGTGTTTCGCGCCGTCGGTGGGCCAGCAGATCGACGCGGAGGGCTGGACCACGGTGTTCACCCTGGGCGGGCTGACCCTGCCTGATACCACCACCAGCCGGGACGACTACTCCTATGAGCAGCGGCTGTCGGTGGCGCTGCTGTACCTGGTCTCCCAGTTCGCCCGCAAGCTGCTGAACGGCATCGACCGGACCAAGCCCAAGGCCATCTTCCTGGACGAGGCGTGGGCTATCACCTCCACTCCGGAGGGCGCCAAGCTGGTGCCCGAGGTGTCGCGGATGGGCCGGTCCCGGAACACCGCGCTGATCCTGGTCTCGCAGAACGCCGGTGACCTGCTGGCTGAGCAGGTGACGAACTGCCTGTCCAGCGTGTTCGCGTTCCGGTCAAGTGAACGCGGCGAGGTCGCGAACGTCATGTCGCTGCTCGGGGTCGCGCCCTCTGATGAGCACAAGGCCGTGCTGCGCGGGCTGGGCAACGGGGAGTGCATTTTCCGTGACCTGGACGGCCGGGCCGGCCGCATCGGGATCGACCTGGTCTCCGACGAACTGCGCGACTGGATCGACACCAACCCCACCCGCGCCCAAGGCCAGCAACCCGGCCGGGACAGCAGCCATGACCCGGCCGGCGCGCTCGGCGCCCCGGCCGCCGAGGCGTCGTAACCGGACGAACCAGGAGTTTCCCCTGATGCTTGTCCCGCTCGTCCCGTCCCGCCGCCGCCGTGCGGATGACCGTGCCGCCTCCCGGCCTGGCGGCCGCCGTGCCGCCTCCCGGCCTGGCGGCCGCCGTGCCGCGCGCTGGGCGGCCGGGGTGCTGCTGATCGCCGGGGCGCTGCTCGCTATCGCAAGCCCGGCGCTGGCCGCCACCCACCCCGCGGCCCGCCCCCAGACAACCCAGACCACCCAGGCGGCCCAGGCCACCCAGGCGCCCCGTGCGGTGCAGCTGACTGCGGTGCTGGTGCCGTCGGTGCCGGGCGGGGTGTGCCAGGTGCCGGGGATCGGTGATATCGGCGGTCTGGTGGGCCTGTGCTCGGCGGGCTCGAGCGGGATCGTCGGTGACCTGAATAACATCTGCCAGCCGTCGTTGCCGCAGCCTGAGCAGGCCAGTGGCGGGATTGATGCGATGGTGGAGCCGCCGTCGGCGGGTGGGGGCGGGAAGACGCTGTACGACAACTACGGGGTGGCCGGCCAGTTCTGGGCTGCGCATGGTTTGCAGTGCTCGGATATGACGTCGCTGATCGGCAACAATGTGGCCGGGATGGTCTTTGATGCGGCGAAGTCGGTCGACCGTGTGACGATCACGGTGTATCAGTCCGCGGCGGGTGACAGCATCCTGGCCTGGCTGCAGGACACGGTGGACCGGCTGATCACGGCGCTGGGCGACGCGATCTACTTCCCGTACCTGGCGCCGGTCGTGATCCTGGGCGCGATCTGGCTGGCCTGGCAGGGCCTGATCCGCAAGCGCGCGACCCGGACTATTGAGGGCACGCTGTGGATGGTGGTGGCGGCGACGGCGGCGATCGCGCTGATCGGCCGGGCTGATTTCACCGGTATCGGGACGGCGGTGTCGAACGGCACCACGCAGGTGCTGAATACCGCGTTCGCGAAGCTGCCCGCCCCGGCGGGCAGTAACTGCCTGCCGGTGGCTCAGGGTGATCCGCAGAGCGTGGACGCCAGTTACGCGTTCACCAGCGGCAACGGGCTGGTCGACCAGAACGCCAACGAGCTGTGGTCGGTGCTGGTGTGCAAGCCGTGGCTGTACGGTGAGCTCGGCTCCACCCAGTACGCGCCGCTGGGTAGCGGCACGCAGACGGTGGTGGATACCTATGGGCGGCAGTTGCTGTGGTCGCAGGCCATCGCGGCGGATGAGACCCCGACCACGGCGCTGATCCAGGCCAAGCAGGCCACCTACACCGGCATCGCCAATTCCCTGCAGCAGAACGAACCCGGCATCTATCCGCTGTTCCAGGGCAACCAGTGGACCACCCGGCTGGAGATCGCCTTCGCCGCGATGTTCGCCGCGCTGGTGGCCGGGCTGCTCATTCTGCTGATCGCGCTGACCCTGATCGTGCTCAAGCTCGGCTTCCTGCTGCTGCTGGTGGCCGGGCCGTTCTTCCTGATCATCGGGACCCACCCGGGGTTCGGCCGGATCATCGCGATCCGCTGGTTCGAGATGCTGGCCGGGGTGCTGCTCAAGCAGGTCGCGATCGCGATCGTGCTGAGCGTGCTGCTGTACTGCTATTCCCTGATCATGGGCACCGCGGATTCGGTGCTGCCGTGGGCGCTGAAGATCCTGATGATCGCGCTGGTCACGGTCGCGGTGTTCATCTACCGCCGGCCGTTCACCCACCTGTTCTCCGCCGTCGGCTACGGCACCCTCGGCTCGGCTGACCGGGCCGACTACAACCTGCGCGAGGCAGGTTCCGTCTTCCGCCGGAACACGGTGACCGCCGCGTCCGTCGCCGTCCCCGGGGTAGCCGCGGCCCGGGCGGCCCGCTGGGCACGGCGCAACCCGGGCCAGGCCACAGCCGTCGCAGCCGGCGTCGCCGGCGGCGTAGGCGCCGCCGCCGCCGCGGCCGCCGTGTCGGGCGAGGCCGCCGCGGGGACCGGCACCGGGCCGGGGAAGGGGACAGCGAGCGACGGCTACGCGCCGCGGCTGCGGCCCGACGCCCCGCCCGCAGCCGACGCCGACAGCCAGACCAGCCCGGGTCCCAGCCGCGGCGTCGCGGCCGCCGGAGCAGCCCGGGCCAGGCCCTCCCCCGAAACCGGCACCGGCACCGGCCGCACCCCACCACCACTGGACCTGCCGCCAAGGAACGGCACACCCAGCACCAGTACAGCCGGCACCAGTACAGCCGGCAACGGCCCGGCCAGCGCCGCCCCCACCTGGACGCGCGGCCCCAGGCGCACGACAGCCTCTGAGCCCGCGCCGACACGGTCGCGGGCACCGGCTGGCGGCTCCCCGAGCACCAGGCCGGCCCGGCCCGCCAGCCAAACCAGCAGGACCAGCAGGACCCTCGGAACTAACGGAACCAACGGGAGCAACGGGACCGGTAGGACCAGCGAGCCGGGCTCGCGTCAGTCCGGCCCCGCCTGGCCGCGGTCCAGTTGGGCTGGTGTCAGCACAGCCGCGGGCCCCCGGCAGCGGCCAGCTACAGAACGCCGGCCAGCCGAGCGTGGGCCGGCCGAAGCGCCCGCTGAGCCGCCGGGTACCCCCGGCCACGGAACCGGTCACGGCACCGAAGAACCGCAGGCCACGCCGTTCTGGCTGCGCCCGGTGCGGCGCAAGTAACAGGCCGGCACCGTGGAGCTCAGCCACCGCCAGCGCAGAGCGGTCTTCGCCGTCATCGTCATCGCGCTCGCTGCCCTCGGCTACTACCTCGTCGTCCCCGCCGTGACCCACTCCCGCGCGCCCACCCAGGCGGCCGCCCCGCCCACCCTGGCCGGCCCCGCGGCCGCGACCACCCCCGCCCCAGGCCCGACCCAGACGGCACCGGCGGCTGCGGCAGGCACCGTGAACATCTACGCCTGGCTGCCCTTCACCCAGCAGGACCTGGCCACCGCCGCCTCGGTGGCGGTGCGGTTCGGCATCGACTACAACACCTACGCCTACACCGAGAGCGCGGCCGCCTACGTGGCCAAGATGACCGAGCTGATCACCGGGCAGCTGGCCACGACCCTGCAGGCCGGCTACTCCGCGCCGGGAGTGGTCAGCACGCGCACCAGCCAGCAGCAGGTCTCCACTGGGACCGCGGCGATCAATTCGCTACGGGCCTTCGGCCCGTCCAGCCTGACGTTCGTGGTCAATACCACGCAGCACCTGGTCGGCTCCCACGGCGCCAGCAACGGCAGCGCTCAGTACGCGGTCACCCTGACCGGCTCGGGCAGCAGCTGGCAGGTCAGCGACATCGAGCTGGCGTCCGCGGGTAACTCATGACGAACAGGCTCCTCGACCGGTCGCGGCAGACCACGGTCAGGCAGTACCAGCAGGTCGTCACTAGGGAGCACCGGGCGCCCAGGATCCTCATCGTCGGCGTCGTCGGCCTCATTGGCATGGTCGGACTCGGCCTGCTGGCCCTGCCTCTCCTGATCGGCGCAAACGCGTTCTTCTCGGCCGGCGCGCAGTGCTCGGGTCAGCAGACCGGCACGGCCGGGCAGCCAACCGCAGGTCCGATGGCCAAGTCGATCCCGGCCAACTACCTGTACTGGTACCAGCGGGTCGGCCAGCAGTACGGCGTGCCGTGGACGATTCTGGCCGGGATCGGGACGGTCGAGAGCGACAACGGCCAGACCACCCTGCCCGGCGTGCACAGCGGGCAGAACGGCTTCGGCGCGGCCGGCCCGATGCAGATCGGCATCGGCGGCGCGGCCACCAACGTGTGGGGCGGCGCGCCGGTCCACCCGGCCAGTGAAGTGGTCAACGGCGTCGCTGCCGACGAGGACGGTGGCCCGAACGCGGATGTTTACGATCCGGCCGACGCGATCGCGGGCGCCGCCAAGTACCTGGTCGCTGCCGGGGTGCAGACCAACCCCTCAGGGGCGATCTTCGCCTACAACCACCTGCAGTCCTACGTTCAGAGCGTGCTGTTCTACGCGGGCCAGTACGCGGGGGGCAACTACTCCGTAGTCGCCGCGGCCATACCGTCCGCTAGCTCGGTGGCCGGCTGTTCAACCAAGACCGGGGACGTTTCTACGGTCCAGGCGCCGACCCAAGCAGTGGCCGCTGCCATCGCCTACGCGGAGCAGCAGCTCGGCAAGCCGTACCTGTGGGGCGGCACCGGGCCGGACGCCTTCGACTGTTCCGGCCTGGTCATGATGGCCTACCGGGGCGCCGGGATCGGCATCGCCCGGACGTCGGAGGAACAGTGGGCGACCGAACAGCACGTCCCCGCCTCTCAGGTGCAGCCGGGAGACCTGGTGTTCTTCGCCGGAGCCGACGGCACCCCGACCTCGCCGGGGCACGTCGGCCTGGTGATCGGCCACGGACAGATGATCGAGGCGTATGCCACGGGCTTTCCGATCCGGATCTCCACCTACGGGACCGCCGCCTCCGCATCCGGAGACGAATCCCCGATCGGCTTCACCCAGCCGTGGTCTAGTTCCGCCTCATAAATGGCGCTTTGCCCGCTCTACGCCCTGGCGGCGGTACGCCGCGTCCGGCGGAGCCGCCGCCGGACTACGCTCACCGTGATTACGACGGCCGCCAGTACCGCCTCGATCTCGCAGGTCCGGATCAGGTTGCCGGTATCGGCGAGGTGGAACCCGTTGTCGGAATGGACCCTGATCACGCCGGCTTTGATCTGCTCCAGCTGCAGGAGGGCCTCGCGCGAGGGTGCCCGCCTTGGGCCGCCTCCGACGCCGGTGCCGCCCCCGGAGGCGTGTGCCCATAGGATGCCCAGCCCGACGATGACCGCCACCGCGAGCACCGCCGCTGTGAGATGCCGGAGGAACTTCACCGTGACCGTCCCGGACGCCAGGCGGTGAAACGGCGGGCTACGCCCACGATCCACCGCCAGTCCAGGGCAGCGTGGATGGGCACGAGGATCAGTGTCAGCGTCGCCGTGGTGTCGTGCATCTGCCGCCAGAACGAGCTCGCCGGAGGGGTGATCCCCAGTTGCGGCAGCGCCACTTCGGATATCAGGATGCCGGACGCGATGCACAGCGTCATGGACAGCAGCAGCAGCAGGTTGACCAGCCAGACGAACCGGTCGCGGCCGCCCCGGCGCAGCAGCTTCCAGGTGGTACGGATCACCCAGTCCCAGTGCAGCGTGAGGTGGACCAGCAAGACCACGCCCAGCCCGATGCCGAGCCATTCGTGCGTGGCGATCCCGGTGAATCCGAGGCTGTAGGCGAGTGTGTAGGCCACCAGCAGGAGGGCGTCGAGCCAGAAGTCGAGCCGGGTCCGGGCCAGGACCCGCCGACGGCTGGCGGTGACCGGGGGATCCGCCAGCGGGGTGGTGGGGCCCGCGTTCATGGGTCGATCGTGCCGTAGCATCACGGCGCGGCGCATCGGCCCCACGGGCGATTTACGGCGCCGCCGTAGTCCTCCGGGTCATCCGTGAGGACTACGCCTGAGCACCGGTTAGAGTCCGGAGTGGGCTGGCTTGTACCTGGTTGCGGGCCGCCGCGATATCCCTCGATCGACTACCTCATCGGGCGCGGCGGGCATGTTCACAGCTCCGGAGAGCACGTAGCGGTTGCCGTCCTGGCCGCCACAGCAGATCGCTCGGATCGCCGGATGAGAGCCCGCCAGTCCGACGGTCATGTGTCCGGGACTGCCCCGGCGCGGTTGCTCAGGATCTCACCAGGCCAGGCCGTACTCGGGAACAAGAGCGGTAGCGTGCTGACTCGCCTGGTGGCTGGGTCGGCGGCCGGGGCTTCCTGGGAATAGACCGGATAGCACGCGGGATGTATTGCCCGGCCACCTAATTGTTTGTTATAACGCAACTAATTGCCGCATGCGCCGAGGGCGGGTCAGCCGCAGAGCCGTGCCGGACCGGGCCCTTCGCCGGGAGGAAACGTGGTGGCCTCTTCACCCCAGCCGCAGGTCGGACCCCGGTATAAGTGGATCGCCCTGTCGAACACGACCATGGGCGTGCTGATTATCACGATCAACCAGTCCATCGTGCTGATTGCGCTGCCCGACATCTTCCGCGGCATCGGCGTCAACCCGCTGGCGCCGGGCAGCGCCAGCCTGCTGCTGTGGCTGCTCACGGGGTACTCGGTGGTCACCGCGGTGCTGGTGGTCAGCTTCGGCCGGCTGGGCGACATGTTCGGCCGGGTCAAGATGTTCAACCTCGGGTTCGCGATCTTCACCACGTTCTCGGTGCTGCTGTCGGTGACCTGGCTGACCGGCCCGGCCGCGGCCTGGTATCTGATCGGGATACGGCTCCTGCAGGCCGTCGGCGGCGCGATGATCATGGCCAACTCCGCCGCGATCCTCACCGACGCGTTCCCCTCCGACCAGCGCGGCCTGGCGCTCGGGCTCAACCTGGTGGCGGCCCTCGCCGGGGTGTTCATCGGGCTGGTGCTCGGCGGCCTGCTCGCCCCGATCAGCTGGCGGCTGGTCTTCCTGATCTCGGTGCCGGTCGGCGTCATGGGCACCATCTGGTCCTACCTCAAGCTGCGCGAGCTCGGCGTCCGTAAGCCGGCCAGGCTGGACTGGTGGGGCAACGTGACCTTCGCCGTCGGCCTGGTCTCGGTCCTGGTCGGCATCACCTACGGCATCCAGCCCTACCGCGGGCACCCGCTGGGCTGGACCAACCCGATGGTGCTCTCGCTCATCTTCGGCGGCCTGGCCGTGCTGGCGGTGTTCTGCGTGATCGAGACCAAGGTGGACGAGCCGATGTTCCGGCTCGCGCTGTTCAAGATCCGCCCGTTCACCGCCGGGAACATAGCCAGCCTGCTGTCCGGCCTGGGCATAGGCGGCCTGCAGTTCATCGTGATCATCTGGCTGCAGGGTATCTACCTGCCGCTGCACGGCTACAGCTTTGAGAAGACGCCGCTGTGGGCCGGCATCGCCATGATCCCGCTGACCATCGGATTCCTGACCGCCGGGCCGATCGCAGGCTGGCTGTCGGACCGGTTCGGCGCCCGGCCGTTCGCCACCGGCGGCATGCTGCTGGCCGCGCTGTCGTTCCTGCTGCTCGAGCTGCTGCCGGTGAACTTCCAGTACTGGCAGTTCGCCGTCATCCTGTTCCTGAACGGCCTCGGCAACGGCATGTTCGCCTCGCCCAACCGGGCCGGGATCATGAACAGCCTGCCGCCGGAGCGCCGCGGCGTCGGCGCGGGCATGAGCACGACGTTCATCAACACGGCCATGGTGCTGTCCAATGGCATCTTCTTCACGCTGATCGTCACGGGCCTGGCGTCGACGTTGCCCGCCGCCCTCCACCACGGCCTGGCCGCGCAGGGCGTGCCGCCGGCCGACGCGGCCCGGCTGGCCGCACTGCCGCCGGTGTCGATCCTGTTCGCCGCGCTGCTCGGCTACAACCCGATGCAGCAGCTGCTCGGTCCCGTCCTGGCCAAGCTTCCGCCGGGCCACGCCGCCACCCTCACCGGGCACACGTTCCTGCCGTCGCTGATCTCGCCGTCGTTCCAGCGCGGCTTGGACATCGCGTTTAACTTCGCGATCGCGTGCTGCCTGATCGCGGCGGTGGCCTCGCTGCTGCGCGGTGGCCGGTACGTGTACGACGAGCACAGCATGGCGGTCGAGAAGGACGCCGAGGCGCCGGAACTGGCAGGCCGTAACGACCAGACAGGTTCCGCGGGCCGCGCACGGGTGCTGCCATAAGGCGTGCCGCGGCTCGCAGATGCCGAGTTTCGGTCAGCGCGCCCGGCAGGACTCGAACCTGCGGCCAGCTGCTTAGAAGGCAGCTGCTCTATCCGGCTGAGCTACGGGCGCTCGGAGATCAGTGTGACCGACGAAGATCACGCCTCGGCCACATACGGGTCGCAGTGTGTCGCGACCTCACGCTCCCGGGCAGCAAGTGTACGAGCAAGCGCCGGTAGCGGCCACTCCGCGCATCAAGCGGCCGCTACGCCAGATCGAGGAACTCCGTCAGCGAGCGCCGGATCCCCCCCGCATCCAGCCCGCGCCACGCGGCCTGATCGGCAGGCGTGCCGTACCGCCGCAGCTCATTCCGCCCGACCCCCAGGCTCAGCAGACGGAACGCCCGGCCCGCCGCCGCCTCGGACACGCAGTATGCCGACGTCCCGGCCAGGTACGGCTCAACCAGCACCACCGCGCCCGACTCCGGAGACCCAGATGACGCCACCAGCGCCCGCAGCCCCTCCCCGTCGAACGGCCGCACGGTAGTCGTGTAAGCCACGGTCACATCGAGGTCGCCGACCGCGTCGAGCACCGGCGACAGCATCGGCCCCACCGCAACCACCACCGCCTTATGTCCCGGCCGCACCACCTGCAGCCCAGGCCGCAGCGGCAGCGTGGTCCGGTTGCGCTCCGCCGACAGCCGCAGGTAGGTCGATCGGGAGCCGAGCGCTCCCAGCGCCGACCGCAGCAGCCCCGGCACCTCGTCCGGGTGCCCGGGCACCTGCACCGCGAAGCCCGGCACGGTGTCCATCAGCGCCACGTCCTCCGGCGCCTGGTGGGTACGGCCCGACTCGGCCGCGTCGTAGGACGCGCCGATGCTGACCAGCACGGCCCGTGCATCCTGATGGGCGAGGTCGAGTTTGACCTGCTCGTATGCCCTCTCGACCAGGAAGGGCGCGTAGGTGTGCACGATCGGCCGCAGCCCGGCCAGGGCCAGGCCGCCGGCCACGCTGACCATCAACTGCTCCCTGATGCCCACGTTGAGCACCCGCTGCGGGTACCTCGCCGCCGCCGTGGCGAACAGGTCGGCCGAGATCTCCGCGAGCACCACCGCGGCCAGGGGATCCTCCTCCAGCGTCGAGGAGGCCGTCGACGCGAAAACCGTTCGCATGTCACTCATCACGAAGACGCCTTCCCCTCCACCGTGGCCACCACGAGCCGCGGCCCCCGGCCGGACCGGCCGAACGCCGTGCCCAGCGCCGCATGGTCCCGTCCGTCCACCCGCGTCACCGACCAGCCGGCCACCGCGAAGTGCGCCTCGATGCCGCCGGTGCCCCAGCCATACGTCGCGGACTGATTGTCGATCGCCACCACGACCAGGTTCGCAAGCCCGATCGCCCCGGCGTAGACGATCGCCTCGTTGTTGCTGCCCTCATCCAGTTCCGCGTCACCCACCAGCACGAACACCCGTGGCTCGGCCAGCCCGCGGGCGGTCAGCCCGTGCGCGAGGCCCACCGCGATCGGCAGCCCGTGCCCGAGCGACCCGCTGGCGATTTCCACGCCCGGGACCAGGTTCCGGTCCGGGTGATACCCCAGCCGCGACCCAGCCGAGCCGAACCCCGGCAGCCACGACTCCGGGATGAAACCCTTGGCCGCCAGCACCGCGTAGTAGGCGGCCGGACCGTGCCCCTTGGACAGCAGGAACCGGTCGCGGCCCGGGTCATCCAGCCGGTCCGGCGAGACCCGCAGGACCTGGTCGTAAAGCACCCACAGCACATCAAGTGTCGAGGTGGCGCTGGGCCCGTGCTTCTCATCCCCCGTCATCAGCGTCATCAGCCGGGGGAGGTCTGCGTACGTCCGGGCCGCCCCGGGCGCCGCAAGGCGCTGTGTTTCGTCGCTCCGTGACCCAGCCTCGGCGATGCCGCGGCCTTCCAGCTTTCTCATACCGCCCAGCCTGCCCGCGGCCTGCGCCTGCCGCAACGGCCGCAGGCCCTAGGCCCCGCCGGCCGATGGTCTTAGGCCGCGGCACAATAACGAGATGCCTCGCCGCCGCCCGCACTGGCCCCTCGCCATCGGCCTCGCCGCCGGCGTGGGGCTGGACGCCCTGCTCGGTGACCCCCGCCGCGGCCACCCGGTAGCCGCCTTCGGGCGGGCCGCCGCGGCGCTGGAGGCCCGCGATTACGCCGACTCCCGGCCGCGCGGCGCCGCGCACGCCGCGGCCTGCATCCTGGCTGCCGCCGCTCCCGCCGCGCTGCTGGCCCGCGGTACGCGAGCCCGGCCGCCGTGGCAGGCGGCGGCGGCCGCGCTCGCGGTCTGGGCGGTCACCGGGGCCCGTTCGCTACATGGTGAGGCCGAACGGATCATGGCCGCACTAGCCTGTGATGACCTTGCTGCTGCGCGCCGCGCGCTGCCCAGCCTCTGCGGCCGGGATCCGGACGGACTGGGGGCGGCGGAGATGACCCGCGCCGTGATCGAGTCTGTGGCCGAGAATACGTGCGACGCGGTCGTGGCGCCGCTGCTCTGGGGGGCCGTGGCCGGGCTGCCCGGACTGGCCGTCTACCGCGCGGTCAACACCCTGGACGCCATGGTCGGCTACCGGTCACCCCGGTATCTGCGCTTCGGCTGGGCCTCGGCCCGCCTCGACGACGCCGCGAACTGGGTTCCCGCCCGGGTCACCGCTGCGCTCACCGTCGCATGCGCGCTCGCGGTCCCGCTGCCGGGGACGTCCGCCCAGAGCCCGCCGACAGCGGGACATCTTGCGCGCGGACCGGCCAGGTCCGCTTGGCAAACGGTCCTTCGGGACGGCGCGAGCCACCCCAGCCCGAACGCCGGGCGCTGCGAAGCCGCATTCGCCGGGGCACTCGGCGTCCGCCTCGGCGGCACCAATAGCTACGGGGGTGCCGCCGAGATGCGACCCGGGCTGGGGGATGGCCGCGCTCCGGAACCGGGCGACATCCGTCGCGCCGTCCGGCTGTCCCGGGCCGTGACCGTGGCCACGGCCGGGCTGGCCGCCGCGATCGCGCTTACGCGCGGCGGACGAAGAAGCCGATAACCGCCAGCACGAGCGCGGCGATAGCGACCCACCACAGCACGTGCAGAGCGAACCCGGCACCGAATAGTGCCAGGATGACCAGCAGAGCTACCACCAAAAGCACCATTTGTAGCCTCCTTCATAAGCTTCTGACGCTCCTTCAGCTACCCCGCTGGGCCGTGTCAAACATGAAGCGTGTCTTTATGTGCGGGGCGCTGCCGATAGGGTTCTGCTCATGCCCGATACGGTCCTGTACACCGCCGAGGTCACGTCCACCGGGGACGGCCGCAACGGCCACGTCCTGTCCTCAGATCACCGCCTCGACCTCGACCTGGCCGTGCCAGCCGAGATGGGCGGCGACGGCCATGGCACCAATCCCGAGCAGCTGTTCGCGGCCGCCTACGCGGCCTGCTTCCATAGCGCGCTGCACGGCGTGGCCCGCCAGGCGGGCGTGGACGCCCGGGAGTCGACGGTGACCGCCCTGGTGGGCATCGGGCCTGAGGGCGAGATGTACGACCTGGTGGTCACGCTGGTCATCGTCCTCCCTGGCCTGGACCGGGAGCGGACGCGGGAGCTGGCCGAGGCTGCGCACCAGCACTGCCCGTACTCCCGGGCCACCCGCGGCAACATCAGCATCGAGCTGCGCGTCCCGTAAGTCACGTCCATCCCGTGAGTCGTCCGTGGGAAGGGAAGCTGGTCATGGACCTCGCCGCCATCGAGGCGCAGCGCGCCCGGCTGAACGCCGAATACATCTCCAGCCGCCGGCCGCCGAGCAGCGCGCGCGGGATCCACCACACCGCGCTGCTCAGCTCCGACGTGGAACGGACCATCCGGTTCTACCAGGGGATCCTGGAGTTCCCGCTGACCGAGATCATCGAGAACCGCGACTACCAGGGGTCCAGCCACTTCTTCTTCGACGTCGGCCACGGGAACCTGCTGGCCTTCTTCGACTTCCCGGGCCTCGACCTCGGCGCCTATGCCGAGGTCCTGGGCGGCTTGCACCATCTCGCGATCTCGGTGACCCCGGAGAGCTGGGCCCGCCTGCGCGGCAAGCTGGACGTGGCCGGCGTCCCCTACCAGGAAGAAAGCGGCACATCGCTGTACTTCCGCGACCCCGATGGTGCTCGCCTGGAATTGCTCGCCGACCCCCTGGGCGAGATGTACGGCAGCCGCGTGCTGTGATGCCCCGCAATCAGCGGGGCTCGGCGCGGTCCTGACCCCGCGGACGGCCGCGCGGCTCAGGCTTTGATGCTGAGCACCACGGTGACGATCAGTTTCCCTGGGTCCACGGTGAGGCTGGTGCGCAGTGCGACCTTGCTGTGCGCCGTCACCGTGACCGTGACCCAGGCCCCGGCGGAGACCAGCGATCCGGACGACGGCGACACGGTCACGTTAGCGTTCGCGCTGGAGATCGTGAACTTACCCACCGGACCGCCCACCGCGGTCAGGATGAACGTCCCGCTGACCGCCTTGCCCGCGGCCGCGGACAGCGCCAGCTTGCTCGGGTTCACCTGCAGCGTGCCGGGGCCCGGCGGAGGCGAGGAGGAGACGGGCGGCGACGGCGAGGGGGACGGTGACGTGGACGGCGACGCCGAGGATGGTTCCGGCGCCGGCGACCGGGACGTGCTCGGCGACCGGGACGTGCTCGGCGACGCAGCACCGGTGGGACCGCCGGCCGGGGACGCCGCGTTCCCCGCCGTGGCTGATGCCGACGCCGACGCGGACGCGGGCCTGGCGTTCGGTGCCGGTCGTCCGCCCGCCGGGCCGGACGACGCGCCCGAGGTCCCGAAGCCGCCGTCGCCCAGTGCGAGGACCGAGGCCTGGACCCGGTGCGGGCCCCCGGTGATGGCCGCCGCGGCGGTCCCGGCCAGCACAACCGCTGCGGTCACCGCCACCACGCCGGCCGCCGCCCGGGGGTGCCGCCGGGCCTCGCGCCACCACCGCGGCCCGGCCGGGACGACCGGTGCCGGGAAACCCGTCCGGCCGAACGGCCCGGCGCGATGCGCCACGCTCGCCCGGTTAGCGCGCCCGACCGGCGTGTTATCGGCGCAGGCCGCCAGCACCCGCTCACGCAGCCCGGCGGGCGCGACGTTGGCCGGCTCCGCGCCAGCCAGCGCCGGCTGCCGCGGGGCGGGCCCCGGTGCGGCCGCCGCCCCGAGCCGGCGCAGGCATTCGTTCCGTGCCACCGCGTGCAGCCAGGAGCCGAGCTGGCCCGGGTCGCTGAGCCCCTGGAGCTTGGCCATCGCGACGATAAAGGTGTCCGCTACCGCGCTGGCCGCTTCGGCCGGCGCATGCGGGTCGGGGAGCATGGACCGGCAGTATTCGTACAGCGACGCGCCGTAACAGTCGTAGGCTCCGCCGAGCCCGTCGGGCTCTCCTGCGACGATGGCCGCGACCAGCTCACGGTCCTGCATGCGCCTACCGTAGTTCGCGGGCGCTTCCCTCGAGCCGGAACGAATAACCGATTAGCGGAGAAAAGGATAAAAGACAGTTACGGGAGGGAAATTAGTTGTAGGCCGGATCCGGCCCGGGCCTGCTCGCGCGATCTTGGCTCTCGATGTCCTGATCGGGCTGGGCCGGGGGATGGAACGGGATCCAGACCTGCACGCTGGTGCCCTCGCCGGGCCCGGACCTGAGCATGGCGTGGCCGCCGTGCGCGGCGGCGATCGCCTGCACGATGGACAGCCCGAGGCCGCTGCCGTGGCTGCTGCCGTCGCCGTTGCCGTCGTGGCCGCCCCGGTAGAAGCGGTCGAATGCGCGCGCCGCCGCCTCCTCGCTCATGCCCTGTCCCGCATCGCTCACCTCGAGCAGGGCACCCTGCCCGGCTCGGGCCAGCCGGACCGCGACCGGGGTCCCGGGCCCGGTGTGCTCGCGCACGTTGCCGAGCAGGTTCGCGAGCACCTGCCGGATACGGGGCTCGTCGGCCACCACGATCAGCTGCGGCGGCGCGGTGACGCTGATCGGCCGGTCCGGCTCGACGGCCTTGGCGTCGGCGACCGCGTCCCGGACGAGCTCGCCCATATCGGTATCGGTCAGGTCCAGGGAAGAATTGCGGTCCAGCCGGGCCAGCTCGAGCAGCTCGGCGACCAGGCTGGACATCCGCTCCGCTTCCTGCTCGATCCGGCGCATGGCATTCGGTAGCCGGTCCGGGCCCAGGGCGCCCTGCCGGTAGAGTTCCGCGTACCCGCGGATGGTCGTCAGCGGCGTGCGGAGCTCGTGCGAGGCGTCCGCGGCGAACTGGCGGACCTTCTGCTCCGACGCCCACCGGGCGCTGAACGCCTGCTGGATCCGGTCCAGCATGGTGTTGATGGCCGCGGCCAGGCGTCCCGCCTCCGCGTGGTCGCCCGGATCGGGCATCCGGGCGGTCAGGTCGCCCTGGCTGGTGATCACGTCGGCCGTGCTCGCCATCCGGTCCAGCGGCGCCAGGCCGCGGCCGATCAGCCAGCGGCCGCCCAGCCCCAGCAGCGCGAGCAGCACCGCCCCGGTGATCAGCTCGGCCAGGACCAGGCCGCGGACCTGGCTGCCCACCGCGCTGTCCGGGCGCCCGATCAGCAGGATGCCGCCGAGCGTCGAGGTGGGGATGACTCCATTGCTGTGGACCGTCTCCCCGGCGGTGACCCGCCGCCAGATCGCGGTCATGGCCGGCCCGCCCGGCTGCGAGACGTCGAACAGCGACCCCGCGGTGTACTGCGCGTTGAACGTCTTCAGCGCTTGCACCGGCCCGAGACCGGTCACGCTGGCGAGCAGGCCCCGCAGCTCCGCCGACTCAGCCGACGGCGATGACACCACGGTCACCGACCGGTTCGAGAGGTCGTAGTAGGTGACGGCGTAGCTCTCCTGCAGGCCGCTGAGGTCGCTCAGCTTGACCCGCGCGGCCAGGACCAGCTCGGATCTGAACTGGTCGTGCTCGCTGGTGCCGAGCACGACCGCGGTGACCACGCCCATGACGACCAGGAACAAGGCGGTGACGGTCATGAGCCCGGCCAGCAGCCGCGAGCGCAGCGACAGCCTGCTGCGCCCGGCCGGCTGCCGGGGGATCGTCATCTGCTCACGCGCTCGGCTTCCGGCGGCAGCCGCAGGCTGTACCCGACGCCGCGCTGCGTGTGGATCAGCGGCGGCCCGAGCGGGTCGAGCTTGCGGCGCAGGTAGCTCACATAGGTCTCCACCACCTGCGACTGGCCGGCGAACTCCCAGCCCCATACGTTCTCCAGCAGCTGCTGCCGGGTGAGCATCCGCCCCTGGTTGCGCATCAGGTACGCCAGCAGCCGGAATTCCGTCGGCGACAGCTCCACCTGGGTCCCGGCGCGGCGGACGATCCAGTGCTCTTCATCCAGTTCCAGGTCCCCGACCTGCAGCAGGGCGGTCCCGTCGGGCTGGGGGACGCCCTCGGGCGAGCGCGTGGTCCGGCGCAGCACCGCCCTGACCCGGGCCACCAGCGCCTCGACCGAGAACGGCTTGGTGACGTAGTCGTCGCCGCCGAGGGTGAGCCCGCGGATGGTGTCCGAGGTGGTGTCCCGCGCGGTCAGGAAGATGACCGGGACGTCGTTGCCGTCCGCGCGCAGCAGGCGGCAGACCTCGAAGCCGTCCATGTCGGGCAGCATGACGTCGAGGATCATCAGGTCCGGCTCGTAGATCTCCGCCTGGTGCAGCGCGTCCTTGCCGCTGGCACTGACCGCGACGGCGCAGCCGTGGAACTTCAGGGCCACCTCGACGAGCTCACGGATGTTCGGCTCGTCGTCCACGACGAGCACCTTGGGGATGCGGTCACCGTCTGCCATGGCCCCTCACGTCTCATGGTCCAGCATAGAAAGCAGCATAGAAGTTGTGCCGCGTGCCGCGGCGCCCCCGCTGCCCCGGGTTGCGCCGCGGCACGGGCGGGCTGCTAGCTCACCGAGGTACCTGGCGCGCCAGCAACCGAGCCGCCCGAGCTGGAGCTGGACGAGCTGGAGCTGGACGAGCTGGAACTGGGTGAGCTGGGACTGGGTGTGCCGGAACCAGCGGCGGTCGGCCGGATGACGATCAGCCGCGCGTCCCTGCTCCCGCTCACGACCGGGCCGCCGGCGAACACCGGCTGGCCTACGGCCAGCGCCTTGGCCGTGGCCTTGGCGCCGTTCTGCCTGACCACCGTGTCGCCCACGATCAGCCACGTCCAGGTCGTGCCGTCCGCCGCTTTGACCACGACGTCGGCGCTGTTCACCGACTGGATCGTCCCGCGCTCGAAGGCCAGCGTGTGGAAGCCGGTCTTGTTGTGGTAGGTGAACTGGCCGTCCACGCCGCCGAGCGCGCGCAGCCGGCCCAGCGCCCATCTGATGCGCGGGGGAGAGGCCGTGGCCGGGGTACTGCTCGCCGTGTCGATCAGGGAGTTCAGCGTCGTCCCCTCCGCCTGGCTGGACGCGGAAACCCCGGTACCCGGGGAGACGGCCGCGGCCGGGCTCGAGCCGCCGGAGACGGCCAGGGCGATCCCGCCGCCCGCGAGGAAGCCGGCCAGGGTGACGCCGGCGCCCCAGCGGAGCATCCGGCTCTTGCGGGGCGGCGCGGGGGAGTACTGCGCGTATGGATCGGATTGGCCGGCCGGCCGCGAGCCGTCCGAGGGCCCGGCCGGAGTGCCATACAGTCTGTTCATGCTCGCCAGCCTGCGTCGCGGGTCTTGGACATCGCCCGGTCCAGGCTGTAACCAGCCTGTGAGTGATCCGCGAGTTTGCTGTCGGCCAGCCATGCGGCACCAGGGAGCGCTCATGGTTTTCCCGGTTTCGGGATATTCCGGCTAACGGGACATCTATCCGCAAATGGCTACGCTGGTTCGCGAGTTGCGAATCATGTGCGACACTGAAAACTGTTGACTAGCGGCTGAGGGGGTTAGTTAGTGACGGCTCAGGTCCCCCGGGCGCCCGTCGGCGCGGATACCAGCAGGCCTGCCCCGGCCCGGATCTATGACTATATGCTGCGCGGCCAGAACCACTTCCAGACCGACGTCCAGGCCGCGGAGCTCATCCTCAGCGTGGTGCCCGAGATCAGGGATTGCGCCTGGTCTAACCGCGGCTTCCACCAGCGCGCGGCGAAGTGGATCGCTGAGCACGGCGTGCGGCAGTTCCTCGACATCGGTTCCGGCCTGCCCACCGTCGGCAATACTCACGAGGTCGTGCAGAAGGTGACCCCTGGCGCCCGGGTGGTGTACGTCGACAACGACCCGATGGTGGCCGAGCAAGGCGGACGGCTGCTCGCCGCCGACCGCTCGACCCGCGTCATCTGCGCTGACCTGCGTGAGCCCGACTCGATCCTGGGCCATCCCGAGGTCCGCGAGCTCATCGACTTCGGCCAGCCCGTCGGTCTGCTGCTCACCGCGGTCCTGATGTTCGTGTCCGACAGCTCCGATCCGTGGGACAAGGTGGCGCGCTACGTCAGTGCCCTGGCCCCGGGGAGCTACGTCGCGCTCTCGCACCTCACCGACGATTACAAGCCGCCGGTGACGGCCGAACGGTTCCGGGCCGTCTTCGACAACGCCACCGAGCACTTGTACTTCCGGTCCCGGGTCGGCATCGAGCGGTTCTTCGACGGCCTGGAGATGGTGCCGCCCTACGACGGCGCCCGGCCTGACATCAGCTACACGGGGATCTGGGGCGCCGAGGACCCGGAGCTCGCCGACAGCGACGGCCAGCGCTGGCTGTACTGCGGCGTCGCCAGGAAGCCGTGACCGCCAAGCCCACGGTCTCCGAGCTGGGCATCGACCTCGACGCCCAGGTCTGGGAGCGCTCCGGGGACGGTGACGGCGCGATCGAGATCGCCGTGGCCCGGACCGCTTCCGCCGACTCCCCTGATCAGTGGGTCCTGATGCGGGTCGCGGGCGACCCGGCGCACCGGGTCCTCGTGTTCGACCGGCATGAGTGGGAGTGCTTCCTGGACGGCGCCCGCAACGGCGAGTTCGACGACGCGACGGACCCTGAGCCGGGCGGATCCTGAGACTAGGTCCAGGTAATACCTGGTTTGCGATTCGCAAATTGGGTAACGTGGAGATCATGACAGGGTTCCTGTCAAGAAGGGGGAGCCCAAAATGAGCGATGAGGCGTACGGCGCCACCATCGCCAAGCGCCGGCTTGCCCGCCTGCTGACTGAGGCGCGGGTCAGGACCGGCTACACGGCCAACCACGCCTGCGACATCCTGAACTGGGGCCGCGGCAAGGTCGGCCGTTTCGAGGCCAACCAGTGGAAGCGCCCGGAGATGAGCGACATCCGGGACCTGATCAGGATCTACGGCATCGAGGGGGAAGAGCGGGACGAAATCGAGGATCTGGCCATCCGGGCCCGGGCCCGGCCCTGGTGGCGGGAGTATCCGGAGATCTTCGATAGCGAGTTCCCCGGCTATGAGAACGACGCCACCACCATCCGCGTCTTCATGCCGCTGGTGCTGCCGGGCCTGCTGCAGACCCCGGCTTATACCGAGGCGCTGATGCGGGCCGGTCCGCGGCCGCCCGCCTACCGGCGCAAGGCGGCTGATTCCCGGCTGCGCAGGCAGGAGATCCTGGACCGTAAGGACGGTTCCGCGCCGATGGTCAGCGTAGTGATCACCGAGGCGTCCCTGCTGTACCGGTGGGGGCTGCGGGAAGACCGCCGCGAGCAGATCGAGCACCTGATCGCGCTGAGTACCCGGCGCAATATGCAGCTGCATATTCAGCGTTTCGAGGACGGCCCGCCCACCGGGATCGTCTCCATGGTGAACATCTTCGGTTTTCGTGACGACGAAGAAAACCTTGTCTTCGTCGAGACCGATTACTCGGTTGAAGAAGTGAGCAAGCCCGAACCGGTGCAGGGCTACATCGAGTCCTTCGAACGAGCCTGCGACGCCGCGCTCGAGCCTGCGGACACCACCGGCTACCTGGAACATCTGGCTAAGCGAATGGAGTAGGCAATGACTGACCTGTCTCAGGCCATCTGGCGGAAGGCCCGCCGCAGCGCGCATAACGGAGGTTGCGTGGAGATCGCGGCCAATCTTCCCGGGGTCGCCGCTATCAGGGATAGCAAGCGCCCGGAGGGCGGGGCGCACATTATCAGCCGGGATTCATTCGCCGATTTCCTGGCGGACGTGAAGAAGGGGCGCTACGACACGGAGTAGTACCACGTAGCCTGGCCTGGAACAGCCCCCGGTGAATGCTGCCCGCCGGGGGCTTTCCGTTGTGCGGGCCTGTCTCGTGGCCTGGGGAAGTGGCCGATCTCGGCAGAGGTATGCGGCTTATGCCCGGAAGATCCGTTATGTCAAGTATGGTGCCGCTGTAACGGACTGCGCCGAAAATTATAATGTCAGCAATATTGCGAAGCAGGTCCGGCGAGTCATAACCTGTGTTTCACACATTATGAGTCAGAAACCAAGTATCGTGGTTTCGAGGAATTTGCTGCCGACGGCACCCCTCCTGCCGGCGGGCTTATGACGGGAGATCGCCGGTGGCATCAGGTCTGCTGCAGGATATTGGCAGTTGGCGCGGAGTGCGTGCGAGCAGCTGCTACGCATGGTCGCTCCCCGCCGACGCGACGTGCGCGGCGGTCGCGCGGCAGGCGTTCCGGGACGCGGTCTCGGATGTCGGCCTCGAGCCTGACCTTTTCGAGGACTGCGTCCTCATGGCCAGCGAGCTCGCGGCCAATACCCTGCACGCGCAGGCGGTGGCTGGGGCCGGCGGAGGGGGGGATCGGTTCGGGTCCGTGTTGACGGACGTGGAGGGCGAGCCGATTCAGTCCGCCGGCCCCGCCCCTCAGGCCCCGGAGAACCCGAAGAGCCACCGTCACCGGCCGTCTCGCGTTCCCCGGTTTCCGCAGGACGTCGCGCCGCCCCGAGCACCCCAGGCTGAGTTCTGGCTGTACCTGCGGGGCGTCGGCACCGCCCGCGAGCTGGTGTGCAAGGTCTTCGACTGCTACCGGGGCTGGCGGAACGGTGACCCGCCGTCGCCCGCCGCACTGCGTGCCGACGCCGTGGGCGGCAGCGGGCTGCGGATCGTAGATGAGCTGGCCGACGGCCGGTGGGGCCACCACCCCACGAGGGCCAGGCTGAGCCGCTGGGGCCTGCGCGGCAAGGCTGTATGGTTCGCGGTGCCCGCTCCGCTGGCCCATGCCCGTTTGGCGGACGTAACCGGCCTGCACGAGTACACGCTGTCCGCCGATGTCTCGGCGGCGCGGGCCAGCGAGCAGCTCAGTGCGCGCCAGGCGGCCCGGGAACTTCAGGCCATGCTGGACGAGCGCGGGTTCGCCAGCGGGCTGGTGCGTGACGACCAGCCGGACCGTGACCGGTCCATTCTGTCGGTCCGCCGGGGCCTGACCGTGTGGTGCCAGTCCGGGGCCGTGTCGCTGACTACCCCGTGCGGGTCCAGCCAGCGGTGGAGCTACGCCGATCTGGTCGAGGCGGCCGAGCAGACCGTGCAGCGGTCCGAGGAGCTGGACCTGGGCCAGGACCTGTGAATCATCCCATGGCCTGGGCGACCCGCTGGTAGATGCCCAGGGTCAGGTCCCAGAACCCGTCCACGTCGATGGACATGGCCACCCGGGCGTTACCGCCATCGGCCTCCTGGGCCGCCAGGCCGGCCGCCGCGAAGTCGGTCACGGTCATCCCCGCCGTCAGCCGCCCGGCCGTCTCCACCTGGACCCACGCCGGCACCAGCCCGAACAGGCCGGGCTGCGCCACCCAGGCCACCGCGCACACGTCGTGCACCGGCGGCCCGGGCCGCTCGCGGGCCGGGGTCGCCGAGCCCGCCAGGCTGGACGGGCCCTCCAGGGCGACCGATGCGTACCGGTCGAGGGCGGGCAGCAGCAACTCGGTGCCGAGCGGTCCCAGGCCGCGCATCCGCTCCCGCACCGCGGCGTTTGCTCCGGTCCGCATGGTCACGTCCAGGCCCAGCATGACGACCGTCCAGCCCGCCCTGAACACCGCCGCCGCAGCCTCCGGATCGGCCCACATGTTGTACTCGGCCGCCGGCGTGACGTTGCCGCGGCCCGCGGACCCGCCCATGATCACGAACTCCCGTACCCAGTCCGCCAGCCGCGGCTCGCGCTTGACGGCCAGCGCGATATTCGTCAGCGGCCCGGTCGCCACCAGCGTGATCTCCCCCCGGGCCGCGCCGACCGTGTCGATGATGTAGTCGATGGCGTGCCCGGGAGCCGCGGTGGCGGCCCTGGGCGCCGGCAGTACCGCCCCGCCCAGCCCCGACTCGCCGTGGACCTGCCGAGCGTCGAACGCCGGGCGCAGCAGCGGCCCGGCGCTGCCCGCGGTCACCGTGACCTCGCCCGCGCCGATGAACGCGCACACCGCCAGCGCGTTCGCCGTGGTCTTGGCCAGCCCCGCGTTGCCCGCCACGGTGGTGATGCCGAGCAGGTCGATGCCGGGGTGCCCGTGCGCGAACACGATGGCCAGCGCGTCGTCGATCCCGGGGTCGCAGTCGAGGATGATCGGTGTGGTCATGTCTGCTTCCCCTATCCGTCGTGCCCGTGATGAAGGTACCGAACGATCCGTGGTGCACGTCCTGGCGCCCCGTCATCGCCACAGTGTGTAACCTTCATGCCAGGAGGTCTGACATGCACAACCCGCCCATCACGGCCGTCGAGAGCGACGACCCCCAGGTCGCCGAGCTCATCCAGGCCGAGGCCCGCAGGCAGTACGAGAAGGCCCGGCTGATCCCGTCGGAGAACTACGTCTCGGTGGCCGTGCTCGAGGCTTCGGGCAGCGTGCTGACCAACAAGTACTCCGAGGGCTACCCCGGCCGCCGTTACTACGAGGGCCAGCAGTTCATCGACCCGATCGAGACGATCGCCCGGGACCGGGCCACGGCGCTGTTCGGCGCGGACCACGCCAACGTGCAGCCGTACTCGGGCTCGCCCGCCAACCTCGCGGTCTACCTGGCGTTCGCCCAGCCGGGCGACACGATCATGGGCATGTCGCTGCCCATGGGCGGCCACCTGACCCACGGCTGGTCGGTCTCCGCGACCGGCAAATGGTTCCACCCCGTCCAGTACGGGGTGCGGCACGACACCGGCCGCGTCGACCTGGACGAGGTCCGCGACCTGGCCCTCAAGGAACGGCCCAAGATCATCTTCTGCGGCGGCACCGCCATCCCGCGGACCATCGACTTCCCGGCCTTCGCGTCCATCGCGGCCGAGGCCGGTGCCCTGCTCGTCGCCGACATCGCGCACATCGCCGGGCTGATCGCCGGCGGCGCGCACCCCTCGCCCGTCGGGCACGCCCAGGTCATCACCACCACCACGCATAAGACGCTCCGCGGCCCGCGCGGCGCCATGATCCTCTCCGACGCCGAGCATGCCTCCGCCGTGGACCGGGCCGTGTTCCCTGGCCTGCAGGGCGGCCCGCACAACCACACCACGGCCGCGCTCGCCGTCGCGCTGCGCGAGGCGGCCCGGCCGGAGTTCCGTGACTACGCCCACCAGGTGGTCAAGAACGCGGCGGCGCTGGCCGACGCGCTGCTGGCCCGGGGCTACGACCTGGTGTCCGGCGGCACCGACAACCACCTGATCCTGATCGACCTCACGGCCAAGGACATCGGCGGCAAGCCGGCCGCCAAGGCGCTGGACCGGGCCGGCATCGAGACCAACTACAACACGGTGCCGTTCGACCAGCGCAAGCCCTTCGACCCGTCCGGCCTGCGGATCGGAACGCCCGCCATCACCACCCGCGGCCTGCGCGAGGAGCACATGGCCTCGATCGCGGGCTGGATGGACGAGGCGATCACCGCCGCGACCAAGGACGACGAGGAGGTCCTCGACCGCATCGCCGTCGAGGTCCGCGACCTGCTGGCCGGCTTCCCGGCCCCCGGCTGGCTGCCTTAGCCGATGCGCCCGGCGGCTCGGCGGTACGCGATCTTGGCCGCAATCGCGGCGGCGGTCGTTGTCCTCGGGCTCGCGGTGGCCGCCCATCCGCGGGGGTCGGCTGCCCCGGCCCCGCCCGCCCCGCGCTCCGCCGCCACATCCCTTCCCGCCGCCGACGCCGCCGCCTACGTCGCCGCGGCGCACCAGCGCGTCGGTGAACCGGCGCCCGCCGCCCCGGCCGCCTGCGAGCCGCGGCTGGAGCAGTCCAAGCCGCCCGGCCCGCCCCGCATGGCGGTCGTCGGCGCCTCGTTCACCGCGGGCGTCGGATCAGGCCCGGGCCGGTCGTGGGCGGTCCTGCTGGCCCGCCGCCTGCACTGGGACGCGGTGGTGTACGCAGTGCCCGGGGCGGGTTACGTACGTCCCGGCGCCGGCCATGGCGGGCCGGTCGCGGCCGAGGCCGCCCGGCTCGGCCTGCGCGCGCTGGCCCCGTCGCTGATCGTCGTGCAGGCCGGTCACGACGATATCGGCATCCCGCCCGCCCTGGAGCGGCAGCGGGTGACCCAGGCCATCGCCGCGATCCGGGCGCAGGCACCGCAGGCGCGCATCGCGCTGCTCACCGTCTTCCCCGGTCGCTCGCCGCTGACCGCCGCCTACCGCACCGACCAGGCGATCGTCACGGCGGCCCGGGCCGCGGATCATGCCGTGATCATCATTGACCCGCTGACCGGCCGGTGGACCTTCCCGCACGTGCGCGACGGCCTGCACCCGACGCCGGCGGGCAGTGCCTGGATCGCGGGCCAGGTGGCGGCGATCCTGCGCGACTACGGCGTGCATCCCGCGCCTGCGGCCGCCGGGCCGGGCCCGGTCATCTGCGATCACTCCTAGCGCCGAAAACTACCCACGCACCTGGCCGCGCTCAGGAAACGACCCGACACTCCTGACATTTGTCATGCGCTGTCGATGAGACCCCGCACTACGTGGCGCACGGCGGATACGCAAGGCTATGGGTTAGACGGAGGATGCGTTAGGCGGGGGGATGACCGAAGGACGGGGTATGACTCACCGCACGGGGATGCAGGACAGTCAGGCGGCAGGCGGAGCGGAGGGCGGGCCAGTACGGCCGGGTAGCGGCCCGTTCGCCGCGCTGGGCCGCATGGTGACACGCCATCCGTGGCGGGTGATCGCGGTGTGGCTCATCGCTGCGGTGGCGGTCATCGCGACGGCGCCCGCGCTGCCGACTACCACCAACGAGGCCAGCTTCCTGCCGAGCAGTTACGAGTCGATCAAGGCGCAGAACCTGCAGGACCAGGCGTTCCCGGAGGCCGGGAAGGTCGACGCGGCGGCCGCGATCATCGTGTTCGCCCGCTCCGACGGGGGGCGCCTGACTCCCGCCGACCAGGCGAAGGTCGCCTCGGTCGCGAGCACGCTGAACGATAAGCACATCCCGAACATCCTGAGTGTCACGGCGGGACCGGTGTCGCCGAACGGCCTCGTCCAGACCGCATCCGTGGCCATGTCCAACGACCTGGTGAACGGCTCGGGGACACAGGCCGCCGACGCGATCAAGGTATTGCGCGCGGATATCAAGCCGCTCATGAGCGGCGCGGGCTTGTACCAGGGCGTGACCGGCGCGGCGGCTTCGCAGCTCGACAGCCAGCAGTCAGGTAACAAGGCGGAGCAGATCGTGCTGCTCGCCACGCTGGTGCTGATCCTTCTCCTGCTGCTGATCATCTTCCGCAGCCCGATCATCGCGCTCATGCCGATCATCACCATCGCGATCGTCTCCGAGGTCGCGCAGGGCCTGATCGCCGATGTGAACAGCGCGCTGCACCTCAATGCGAACAGCCAGACCACCGTCATCCTCATCGTCGTGCTGTTCGGCATCGGCACGGACTACATCCTGTTCCTGATGTTCCGCTACCGGGAAAGACTGCGGGCCGGGGACGCTCCCCGGCAGGCGATGGCGACCGCGGTCGAACGGGTCGGCGAGGTGATCGCCTCTGCGGCCAGCGTGGTAATCGTCGCGTTCCTCGCCCTGCTGCTGTCCTCGCTGAGCATCTTCCGGTCGCTCGGCCCGACGCTGGCGATCGCCGTCGCGGTTACCCTCATCGCCGCGCTCACCCTGATCCCCGCCGTGGTCACGCTGCTGGGGACCCGGGTGTTCTGGCCGTCCAAGGCGTGGCAGCGCGAGCCGACGGGCGCCAGGTTCGCCGCGATCGGCCGCTCGCTTGGTGATCACCCTGCCCTGTTTGCCGGCGTTTCCGGCCTGGTGCTGGTGGCGCTGGCTCTCGGCGCCCTCGGCTTCAAGCCGACGTTCGACCTGTCATCGGCCGGCATCCCCGCTGCGGCCGAGTCGCAGGTCGCTCTGACGGTCCTGGAGCGGGGCCTGCCGCCGGGCGCGACCGAGCCGACGCAGGTCTACCTCCACGCCACATCGGGCACGCTGACCGCCACCCAGATCGCCGACTACGGGACGAAACTGAAGACCATGGACGGCGTGGGCGCCGTGGCTCCGGCGACCGTGAGCGCGGACCAGGCGACGGCGGAGTACACGGTGACGCTGTCGGTCGACCCGGAATCGACGACCGCGGTGAACACGCTGAAGAACGGGCTGCGGCCCCAAGCCCACGCGGCGGCGCCGCCGGGAACGTATGCGCTGGTCGGCGGGACGACGGCGGTGTTCGCCGACATCCAGGCGGCGATGAACCACGACTACGCGATCGTGTTCCCGGTCGCCGCCGTGATCATCCTGCTGATCCTCATGCTGCTGCTCCGCAGCCTGGTGGCGCCCTGGTACCTGATGCTGTCGGTGGGGCTCGGCTTCGGCGCCACACTGGGGGCCACGGTGCTGGTGTTCCAGGTGCTCGGCGGCCAGCCAGGACTCGTCTTCCTGCTGCCGGTGTACATGTACCTGTTCGTGGTGGCCCTCGGCACCGACTACAACATCCTGATGATCGCGCGACTGCGCGAGCAGGCGCAGCACGGGATGACGCCGCACCAGGCCGCGGCCGACGCCGTCCGGCACGCCGGCCCGGCGATCGGATCGGCCGGGCTGATTCTGGCGGGCACGTTCGGGTCGCTGATCCTGGCCGGAAACTCGATCCTGCAGCAGGTCGGGTTCGCCGTGGCGTGCGGCATCATCCTAGCGGCGTTCGTCATGGCCATGTTCTTCTCGCCCAGCCTCACCGCTCTGGTGGGTAACCGCGCCTGGTGGCCTGGCCATCAGGGCGAGCAGCGCAACTGACTGCTGGTGAGCGCGGTAATCGCCTCCGCATGACCGCTGCCCGGCACGGCTGAACGGTCACCGCGCCGATTCGGCCAGCGCCACGTCCGGGACCCCGGCGGCCCCGGCGCAAGGCAGGTGCAGCCGGATCAGCGTGCCGCCGTCGGCCGGGACCTCGGCCCCGACCGTTCCGCCGTGGCCCGCGGCTACCTGGCGGACGATGGCCAGCCCGAGGCCCGATCCGGGCACGCCGCGGGCCGACGCCGCCCGGTAGAAACGGTCAAACACATGCGGCAGGTCGCCCGGCGGGATCCCCGTTCCGTGGTCGTGCACGGTGAGCTCGCCGGCCCGCAGCCGGACCTCGATCGGGCGGCCCGGCGGGCTGAACTTGGCCGCGTTATCCAGCACGTTGCGGACAGCGGTCTTCAGCCGTTCGGGATCCGCCAACACCGGGCACTGCTCCAGGTGGACGGTGAAGACGGCCCGCGGCCAGTCCCGCCGGGCCCCGTTCAGCGCCGCCGCGGCCACCGCGGCAAAGTCCACCGGCGCGAGGTTCGCCCCGCCCGGCCCGCTGTCCCGTGCTTCCCGCCCGCCCACACCCGTCCCGCCCACACCCGTCCCGCCCAGACCCGTCCCGCCCAGACCCGTCCCGGCCGTGTTCGTCCCAGCCATGACCGTCCCAGCCATGACCGTCCCGGGGGTGTCCGTCCCGGCCATGTCCATCGCGGAGGGGGTGTCGCCCCGGGCCAGTTCCGTGACTCCCGCGACGAGCTGGCCGAGCTCGGCGGCCTGTGCCACCACCCGGTCGAGGACCTCCCGGCGCTCCGCTTCCGGCATCCCTGGCTCGGCGGCCAGCAGCTCGGCGTTGATGCTCAGGCTGGTCAGCGGGGTGCGCAATTCGTGGCTGGCGTCGCTGACCAGCTGACGCTGGGCCGCCAGCGACCGCTGCAGCGCGCCCAGCATGGTGTTGAACGACGCCGCGAGCCGCCCGAGCTCGTCGGCCCGGTCCACCTCGACCCGCTGGCTGGGATCCCCGGTCGCGGTGACCTGCTCGGCCACCGCGGCCAGGTGGCCCACCGGCGCAAGACCGGCGCGGGCCACCGCCCAGCCGGCCAGCGCGGCCAGGCCGATTCCCGCCGCGCTCAGCAGGGCCAGCGTCGCCCCGATGCTGCCTACCTCCGTGTCCACCACGTTGAGCGGTACGGCCAGCTGCACGGCCAGGCCCGGCGCGAGCGGCGTGGTGAGGACCATGGCGTGGACCCCGTCCATGGTGGCCTCGGTGTAGTACGCGCTGTGCTGGCCGCCGGCCACCTGCGCCGCAGCCGTGGTCTCCGGCAGCATCCCGGTGTCGCCGGCGGGCGCCCGGACCGTGCCTGCAGCGGTCACCACCTGCGCGTACGCCGCGGATGCGCCGAACCGGCCGGAGTCCCGCGGGACCCATCCGGCGGGCAGGTGCCCGTGGTAGTGCCGCGCCAGCTCCTCGACCGCGGCGGCCTGCTGCCGCAGTTCGTGTTTCACCTGGCCGGTCAGGTCGGCGCGGACCACCAGGAAGGCCACCGCGGTGACGGCCAGCGCGACCGCGGCGACTGCGCCTGCCACGGCCAGGGTGAAGCGGCTTCGCAACGTCATGCGGCCGTCCGCAGGACGTAGCCGACGCCGCGCACGTTGTGCACCAGCCGGGGGAGCTCGCCCTCCTCGAGCTTGCGGCGCAGGAAGCCGACGAAGACCTGAAGGGTGTTGGACGCGGGAGCCTCACCGGGTTCCCACACCTCATCCAGGATCAGGTCGTAGCCGAGCACCTGCTCGGCGTTGCGCAGCAGCAGCTCGAGCAGATCGAACTCGGTCCTGGTCAGCGGGATGAGCCGCTTGTCCCGGGTCACGGATCTGGTGGTCAGGTCCAGGGTCAGGTCGGCGTAGCCGAGGACCTCGTGCCGGACCTGGCTGCGCCGCAGCAGGGCCCTGATCCGGGCGTGCAGCTCGCGCAGCGCGAACGGCTTGACCAGGTAGTCGTCCGCGCCCGCCTCGAGCCCGGTCACCCGGTCCTCGATGGCGTCCCGGGCGGTGAGCACCAGGACCGGGGTGGCAACTCCCCGCTGCCGGAGACGGCGGCACGCGTCGAACCCGTCCAGCATGGGCATCAGGACGTCCAGCACGATCAGGTCGACCGGCGAGCGGGCCAGGTAGTCCAGCGCGTCCGCGCCGTGCACGGCCGTGGTCACGGTGTATCCGGCGTAACGCAGCGCACGTTCCAGCGAGGCGCGCACGTCAGGGTCGTCATCCACCACGAGCAGCCGTCCGCCGGAGGCTGGCGGGTGCGTGACCGGCACTTGATGGGATTTCACCCAGCCATAAAAGCTCGCCAAGCTCAAGGTGTGCTGCAGGCTTCCTCAGGGCAGCCGTTTTTTCAGTGATCTTTCACAAACCGGCCGCAGGCTGCGTGTCATGGTCCTCGACACCCCGCCTCACCTCGGCGCACTTCCCCCGCCCGCCCCAACCGGCCCGCTCCCGTTTGACGAGCAGGCCACGAGCCCGTTTGGCGAGCTGGCCACGGCCGCGGCCCCGGCCGGCCAGCACCCTGCCGGCCCGGTGCTCTGGCTCGTCCGGCACGGTGAGAGCACCTGGAACGCGCTGGGGCTGGCTCAGGGGCACTGCGACCAGCCGCGGCTGGCCAGCCGCGGTACCCGCCAAGCCCACGACGCCGCCAGCCGGTTGCGAGGCCGCCCGATCGCCGCGGTGTACGCCAGCGACCTCCAGCGTGCCGTGGCCACCGCGGCCCCGCTGGCCGCGGCCCTGGGGCTGGATTTCACCGGTGACACCCGGCTGCGCGAGCGCGGTCTCGGCGTCCTGGAGGGCACCAAATCCGTCACCGTGCCGGCCGCCCTCAGCGGCGTGGCCGGCCGCCGCGTGATCGACCCCGATGCCCGGCCACCGGACGGCGAGTCGCTCCGCGACCTGTACTGGCGCGTCGCCGGCTTCGCCGATGACCTGCTCGCCGCCCGCCAGGCGCCCGGTGAGATCGCGGTCGTCGCGCACGGCGGCACACTCCGCGTCCTGACCGCCTACCTGCGCGGGGTCCCGGTCGAGCGGATGACCTGGGAGCCGATCGGCAACGGATGCATCCTGCGGCTCCAGCCGCACCAGCCCGCCTGCTCATGAAAGGAACAACGATGAATCACACCACCTTGCAACTGCCCGCACGGGCGGTAAAGCCGCGCCAGACGGGGCTCACCATGATGATCGACAGCGGCCTTCCGCGGTGGAATTTCATCGATATCGTGTCATCGGGCGCCGAATATATTGACTTCGTCAAATTCGGCTGGGGCACCGCGGTGGTAACCGGCAATATCGACGCGAAGATCGACGTCCTCCGGCAGCACCGCATCGGGTTCTACTTCGGTGGCACGCTCTTCGAGAAGTTCGTCATGCAGGACCGGCTCGACGATTTCCGAAAATTCTGCGCCGGGCACCGGTGCCAGCACGTCGAGGTGTCGAACGGGACGATCGCGCTGACCAACACGGAGAAGGCGAGCTACATACGCAAGCTCGCCGACGATTTCACCGTCATCTCCGAAGTCGGATTCAAGGACCCGACTCGCTCCGCCGAACTGACGGCGAGCGAGTGGATCGACTGCATCAGCGAGGACCTCGCCGCCGGCGCATCCCTGGTCACCCTGGAGGCCAGGGAGAGCGGGCGGTCCGGCATCTGCCGCCCCGACGGCACCCTGCGGTCCGGGCTGATCGAGGACGTGCTCGCGGCCGGGATTGGCCAGGAACACCTGCTGTTCGAGGCCCCGACCACCGCCCTGCAAGCACACTTCATCACCAGGCTGGGTCCGGACGCCAACCTCGGCAACATTCCGGCCTCCGGCGTCCTCGCCCTGGAGACCCTCCGCCTCGGGCTGCGGGCCGACACGCTGACCGCCTTCGAATAGAGCCGGGAGAAAAACCATGCGAACGACCAACGACGTTTTCCACCTGGCCATACCCGTACACGACCTGGATGCGGCTGCGCATTTCTACAACGAGCTCCTCGGCTGCAAGCTGGCCCGGCGCTACCCGGACCGGATAACCCTCGATTTCTTCGGCGACCAGCTGGTCTGCCACCTCACCGAGGGGCCGCCGCCGGAACAGCCGGAAAGCCTCTATCCCCGCCACTTCGGCGTCACGTTCCGCGATGCAGCCGCTTTCGAGGCGCTGCATGAGCTGGCGGTCATCCGCAAGATCCCGTTCTTCGCCGAGACCTCGACGCGATTTGGCGGCATGGTCGAGGAACATCGCACTTTTGTGCTCCTCGATCCGTCCGGCAACCTGCTGGAATTCAAGCACTACGGTGATCCGCGGATGATGTACTGATGCCGCGCCGCCGGCTCGACCAGGTGGACGCCATGCGTCCGATCAAGCAGGCGGGCGTCCTCAGCACCCATTCGATCTTGTACTTCGCACCCGCCGCCGCCACGGTGGGTTCGAACGCCGCGCTGCTGCTGTTTCACGTCTCGCGGGAAGGCTTCTTCTTCATCTCCGCGTGCATGCTGACCTACGCCTACATCGGCCTGAGTCTCCGGGATGGGGCCGGCATGCGCCGGTTCTACGGGCGCCGCGTGGTCGCCGTGGTGATCCCGTACCTGTGCTGGACGGTCATCTACTTCCTGTACCTGCTGCCGACCGCGCACTACCGGAATGCGTCCTCGGCGCTGGCGCACCTGGCCTGGATGGCCGAGATCGGGTACTACCAGCTGTATTTCCTGCTCGTGATCATGCAGTTCTACCTGGTCTTCCCGTTGGTGCTCATGCTGCTGCGGCGCACCAGGGGGCATCACGGCCTCGTCATCGCGGTGGCCGCGGCGGCGCAGATCGCCATCACGATCTGCGGCCACTGGGGTCTGCTGCCCACGCTGATGGAACGGTACGACCAGCAGGATGGGCTCAGCTACTTGCTCTACCTGATCGGCGGCAGCGTCGTCGCCTTTCACCTGGATGAGGTGCATGACTGGGTGTGCGGCCACGCCCGGTTGATCGTCGCCCTGACGGTGGCCGCGGCCCTGGCCGCAGAAGGCATCTACTTCCTGGCCCTGCACGGGGTGACCACCGTGCTGGGATCGGGCAGCGACTTCTTGCAGCCGAGCGTCATCCCGTTCAACATCGGCGCGATCGCCTGCGGATACCTGGCCGGGGTGGCGCTGGCGCGGCCTTCGCGGTCCCGGTGGGCCAAGGCCGCCGTACGCGCGGGCGTCGATGACGCGTTCGGGATCTACCTGTCGCAGATGGTGTTCATCACCGCGCTGGTCTGGCTCGGCTGGGGCAGGCTCAGTTCTGTAGTGCCCTGGCCGCTGTTGTGTGCGGCATCCGTGGCCATCATCTTCGGCTGCTGCATCGCCCTGACGGCTGTGCTGGCCCGGACCCCGCTGGCCGTCCCGCTGACCGGCCGCAAGCAGGCGCCCTGGCCCAGCCTGTGGTCCCGGCCGCGGCCGGGCCCCGCCGCGCGGTCGTCAGCGACTGACCCGGAGCCAGCCACGACTGCCTCGCAGCCAGTCACGAGTGCCTCGCAGCTGGCCACGACCGTCTCGTCGGCGATCGCGACCGGGCCGCAGCTGGCCACGGGCGACCTACGGCCCGAAACCTACCTGTCCCGGCCCGAGGCCGCCGCGCTGGCGGTCGTGGCCTATCACCAAACGGAGCGTGACGTTGATTAAGCAATGGATCGATTCGGCGGCGGCCCACCGGGGCGGCGCCGCCTACCTCCAGGCTGCCGGGGGAGCGGGTCAGCTGACCTTCGCCGACCTGCAGCATGCCACCCGCGCCTGGGAACGGTGCCTGGACCGCGCCGACCTGCCGCCCGGGGCCCGGGTGGCCGTCCGGCTGGCGGACCCGGTCGAATATGCCTGCGCCCTGGTCGCCATCATCGGCGCGGGCCGGGTAGTGGTCCCGCTCGACCCGGCCGCGCCCGCCGCCGCACTGGCCATGGCGCTGGACGTGGCCCGGCCGGAAGCCATAGTGGCTCACGCCCTCTCCGGTCTTCCCCCGGGCCTGTCGGTGCTCCCGCCGCCGGGACCGGGCGAGGAAGATCGTCCGGCTGGCACGGGCCCGACCCCGCCAGCTGGCACGAGCCCGACCCCGCCGGCTGGCACGGGCCCGACCCCGGCTGGCACGGGCCCGACGCCGCAGGCTGGCGGGATTTTCCTGTGCACCAGCGGCACCAGCGGCACGCCCAAGGGGGTCCTGCTGCGTGACAGCCAGCTGTCCCATGTGGCCGCGTGCGTGGCTATCCAACACCGGCTGACCCCGGCCGACCGCGGCTACTGCTGCCTCCCGCTGTTTCACGTCAACGCCGAGGTGGTGGGGCTGCTGGCCACCCTGGCCGCGCGGGCCTGCCTGGTGCTGGACCGCAAGTTCAGCCGCCGCGGATTCTGGGCCATGATCGAGGAGCAGGAGATCACCTGGATCAACGCCGTTCCCGCGATCATCACCATCTTGGCCATGGAGCCGGCCGCAGGCGCGGCGGCCCAACGCGTCCGCTTCGTCCGCTCCGCCTCGGCCCCGCTGGCGCCGTCGGCGCTACGCCGCTTCGAGCAGGCGTTCGGCATCCCTGTCGTCGAGACCTACGGGATGACCGAAGCGGCCAGCATGATCACCGCTAACCCGCTCACCGGCCCGCGCAAGCCCGGCTCGGCCGGACTGCCCGCGGGCGCAGAGGTCCGGATCGTTCAGCGGGCCGCCGACCGCCCGGGGGAGCGGTATGCACGGTGCCCGGCCTTCACCGTCGGCCGGGTGCAGATCAAGGGGCCCGGCGTTATCACCGAGTACGCGACGGGCGGCGCCGCTGCCGCCATCGGCCCGGACGGCTGGCTGGACACCGGCGACCTAGGTCACCTCGACGCCGACGGCTATTTGTTCCTGGCTGGGCGGGCCGACGACGTAATCAACCGGGGCGGCGAGAAAATCTACCCGCGGGAGATCGAGGATCTTCTGCTCGCCCAGCCCGGCGTGCGGTCCGTCGCCGTGGTCGGTGTTCGCGACGAGGTGCTCGGCGAGCGCCCTGTCGCCTACGTGGTCCCGGCTGGCCCCACTCGCCCGTACCTGCTGGATGACGCGGAGCAGGAGGATGCCCGGCTGCCGGGTTCCGAGTTGGAAGATGCCGAGCTAGAGGAGGCGCTGCGCGCGGCGTGCGAGGCCGCGCTGCCCCGGCCCAAGCGCCCAGCCGCCTTCCGTCTGGTCGCGGAACTGCCGCTGGGCGCTACCGGCAAGGTGGCTCGCAAACGTCTCCGCGAGCTGGCCGCGGCCTACCGTTCGCCCGAGCCCGGCGCAGCCGCTTGACTTGACAGCAGATAAAGTATTCAAAAATAGGTTCGTAAATATGGCTCTCTGCAGCATGTACATGATAAAATAGTGACGACGGGATGATTCCAGCTCTTTCCTTCCGAACGGAGCGTGGCGCATGCTCCCGGACCCATCCACCAACCCAGCCGGTGACAGCGGCGAACCCGGCGACAGCCAGGAACCCGGCGGCTACCCGCCGCCGGAATGGCCCGAGCCCGACCTGCCCGGCATCGGCCAGCCCGGAGCTGTCTATCCGGATGCCGGGTCGCAGGGCTTGTTCTTGTCCGTGCCGGCCGGGTCATTTGATGCGGACCGGTTCGCGCAGTGCGGGCCGGCGGCGGAGATGCCGCCGGATCCGCTGCTGGCCACCATCATCGACGCGGTCACCGGCCCGGACGGGCCAGGAGCGGGCACGCTGTCCGATGACCAGCTGATCGGGGTCATCGCCGCGGTCCGGCGGCTGGAATCCCGGGTCGCGTGGTACGCGCTGACCGCGGTCGCGCAGTTCGCCGCCCGGTGGGGCGCCGAGGTCGCCGGGGCCGAGTTCGCCGCTGATCAGCTGGCCTGCGAGCTGCACCTGACGTCCCGGTCCGCCGCGGTGCAGCTGGACTATGCGACCTCGGTGGCGGCGCGGCTGCCGCGGTGCCTGGCCGCGCTGTACGCCGGCTCGCTGCACCCGGTGCACCTGCGGATCATCGAGGAGGAGACCCAGATCCTGTCCCCGGAAGACGCCGCCACGGCTGATGCGGCGCTGGCCGGGACGGCGGGGTCGCTGACGTTCGGGAAACTGCGGTCGGCGGCGCACCGGCATGGTCCTGGAACTGGACCCTGAGGCGGCGGCCCGGCAGAAGGAGGCCGGGCGGCGGAACGCGTACGTGCAGACGTTCCGGGAGCCGTCCGGGAACGCCGGGATGATCGCCCGGGAACTGCCCTCCGATGAGGTGCTCGCCTCCTGGCAGCATGTGGAGCAGCGGGCGCTGGACCTGCGTGCCGCCGGGATCCCCGGCACCCTGGAAGAGCTCCGCGTCCGCGCCTACCTGGATCTGCTGCAAGAACGTCACACCCGCCTCGCCGCGCCCGTCCCGGACCCGGCTGGGACATCGGCCACGGCCGGGCCGCCGGACACCGGCCCGGAAGGGAACGGCGGCGGCCCGGGTTGTGGCGGTCCAGGCCGCAGTCCTGCGGGCGGCCCGGGTGGCAGCGGTCCAGGCCGCGGTCCCGGTGGACGCGGTCCCGCGGGCGGCCCGGGCGGCGGCGGCTCCGGCGGTCAGGCCCGGCGCGGATGCCGGGCCGAGCCTGGCCGCGCTGGTCAACATCACTGTGCCGTGGTCCGCGCTGACCGGCCAGTCCGCCACCCCAGCCGAGGTCGGCGGGTTCGGCATCGTGGACGCGGCCGACGCGCGTGATCTGGCCGCCGCGGCGGCCCGCGACCCCCGCACCCGGTGGTGTGTCACCGCGCTGCACCCCGACGGCACCGCCGCCGCCCACGGCTGCGCACCCGGCCGCCACCCCCCGCCCGGCACCGCCGCCTCCGGCCCCGGGCCGGACCCGCCGCCCGGCAGCTGGCCGCGAGACTGGATCAGCGGGCTGCGGATCACCATGACCCCGATCACCCGCGGCAGCTGCGATCACCACCAGGCCGAGACCGGCTACCGGCCCAGCCGGAAGCTCCGGCACATGGTCCGCGCCCGCAACGCCCGGTGCACCGCACCCGGCTGCGGCCGGCCCGCGGCCCGCTGCGACGTGGACCACACCATCGCCTGGGACCAGGGCGGCCTGACCTGCGAATGCGACCTCGCGCCGCTGTGCCGGCACCATCACCGGTGTAAGCAGGCGCAAGGATGGCAGCTGGAGCAACCCGAACCAGGCGTCATGATCTGGCGCACCCCAGCCGGCCGCACCTACCTCACCCAGCCCACGCAGTACCCCGCCTAGTGGTCCGTTCCTGAGCTGAAGCATCGACGCCAGCAGCATGAGGGGATCGGACTGTCGTGTTCAGCCCGGCGGGAGGCCGGGACACGTCACCGGCAGGATCTCCCGCAGCCGCCTCTGCGAGCTGGCCGCAAACTGCCATGAGCCGGGTGCGGCAGCGAACAGCAGCGGGCCGTGGGCCAAGCGGGCCGTGGCCAGTAAGCACCCGCCGTCCGTCTGGCTCGCTCTTCCACTGGTCGGCAGGTTTCGAGTCGAGTCATCGTCACGGCCTGCCCACCCGGCTGTCCCTTAGGGTTAACCGCATGCGCGACATCGGCGAGCTGGCCGAACGGCTACGTGAGTTCGCCGTGGCCAGGGACTGGGAGCAGTTTCACACGCCCAAGAACCTGGCCATGGCGCTGGCCGGAGAAGCTGGCGAGCTCCTCGCCGAGTTCCAGTGGCTGACGCCCGAGGAGGCGGCGGGCATCATGGCTGACCCGCAGGCCGCCCGGCAGGTCCGCTCAGAGATAGCCGATGTCTTTCTCTATCTCACCAGGCTCGCCGATGTTCTCGGAGTAGACCTGCTGGGCGCGGCTGCGGACAAGCTCGAGGAAAACGAGCGCCGGTATGACGTCGCAACGTACCGCGGCAGCCGCCGCAAGGCACCCGCATTACCCGGCGTAGTCCACTGCGTGAGCGATAGTATTCGCCTCATTACGTGATTGCGGTCCGACGGGCTTCCGCCGATTAGCTGATCTGCCGATCGAGGACATGCCCCCATCCGCACGAGAACTCGTGCTGCGTTGGGGGTCAGTCGGTGACGGTCTTCCGCCGGACTGCGGGGACGCTCGCCTCGCCGATGGAGCGGCGGTTTAGTGAGCTGCTGGCCGAACATTTGCGTATGGCTGCTGGCATTAACGCTTCCCCTGCAGAACGTCGGTCATGGGATCGCAGTCTGCCTGCCCTTGCCCATGATCTCGTGCAGGCGGGACTGAGCCAGGTAGAGATGCTCATCGAATACCAGCTCCCCCTCACCAGCCAGCGCGCCGATGTGGTGCTGGCCGGGCAGGACCGCCGCACCGGTGGTGACGCATACGTAGTTGTCGAACTGAAGCAGTGGAGCCATGCCGAGCTTTTCGAGGAAGATCCGGAACTGGTGCTTGTCGAGCACATGAGCGGCGGCCCGAAGCTCCATCCAGTCCTCCAGGTCAAGGGATACTGCGAATACCTGTCCGGCTACATGAGCGTTCTGCGCGATAGCCCGCATGCCCTGCACGGCGTCGCCTATCTGCACAACGCCGCGCAGTCCGACGTGGCAGACCTCTACGACCTGATGCGGGACGACCGGACCAGGCTTTTCACGCAAACGACCAGGGGTGCGTTTGTCGATTATCTTCAGGACCGCTTTGCGCAGGCATCAGGCGCCGGCGCGGCCGACCGATTTCTCGCCAGCGACATAAGGCCGTCGCGCCAGCTACTTAAGGCGGCTGCTGCCGAAATCAAGAACCAGGATCAGTTCGTGCTCCTGGCGGAACAGCAGCTCGCCTACGAACTCGTCCTGCATGCCGTTGACCGGGCTCACCGGGGGGACTCTAAGACGGCTGTCATCGTGGCCGGCGGTCCTGGCAGCGGCAAGAGCGTGATCGCTCTCGCCCTCCTCGGAGAGCTGTCCCGGCAGGGTCGGCCGGTGCTGCATGCGACTGGTTCGCAGTCCTTCACGCAGACCATGCGCCGCTATGTCGGGAAAGGATCCACCGCGGTCAAGAGCATGTTCAAGTACTTCAACAACTTCGTGGACGCGCGACCGAACGGGCTGGACGTCCTGATCTGCGACGAAGCGCACCGGATACGGCAGGTCTCCGCCAACCGGTACACCCCGGCCCGGAACCGGACCGGGCGTCTCCAGGTCGATGAACTGCTCGATGCGGCCCGGGTGCCGGTGTTCCTGCTCGACGAGCACCAGGTGGTGCGGCCCGGTGAGATAGGGACGGTCGAAGAAATCACCCATCGCGCGGTCGCCAAGGGACTGAAGGTGCAGCAGGTCGATCTTGATGCTCAGTTTCGCTGCGGTGGCAGTCGCTTGTATGAGGAGTGGGTGCTCAGCTTGCTCAGCCTCGATGGGAAGCAGCCGGTCGCCTGGGCCGGAGATGATCATTTCGACGTGTCAGTCACCGAGTCGCCTTACGAGTTGGAGGCGGTGCTGCGTGACCGGCTGGACGCGGGATACTCCGCTCGTATGACGGCCGGCTTCTGCTGGAGATGGAGCAATCCGGACGGTGACCGGCTCATCCCCGACGTGGTCATCGGCGACTGGGCCCGGCCGTGGAACGCCAAGGGCGATCGGTCAGTCGGCAGCGCGCCACCCAGCGCGCTGTGGGCGACCCTCGACGGCGGTTTCGATCAGGTCGGCTGCGTCTACACCGCGCAGGGCTTTGAGTACGACTGGAACGGCGTGATCGTCGGCCCTGACCTGATCTACCGTGCCGGGCAGCTGGTGACCGTGAAGAGCGCCAGCAAGGACCCAGCCCTGGTCAGGGGAGGCGTGAACGAGGCCCAGGCGGACCAGCTGATCCGCAACACCTACAAGGTCCTGCTCACCCGCGGGATGATGGGAACCGTCCTTTATTCGACGGACGCGCAGACGCAGCGCTTCCTGGCCAGCCTGGCGGCCTGACGTCCCGCGCCGGACGAGTGCACGCGGGAAGGCTCGCCAGTGGGGGCGGGGCGGCAGATCATCGGCGCCCCAGGCGCCGCGGCCCGTTTCGGGATGCGAGGTCCTGAGTTACCCGGCCGCGGCGATCTCCCGGAGCTGCCCCAGGGCATCCCTGGCGACCTGCTGGAACGGGGCCTGGTCCGGGTCCTGGACCCATTGCTCGAAGGCGACGTGCATGACGGTCGTGCCGGTGAGGGCGGCGAGGGTGGCGGCGGTCTCGCCGACTCCACGTGCGCGCAGGGCCCGGGCCATGGCGGCGGCCAGTGACGCGGCCTTGATCAGCTCGCGTTCCTGGAGTTCGTGGCTGGACGCGATGATCTGGTGCCGCGGGCCGGCGAACTCGCGGGCCTCTTCGAACCGGACAGCGGCGGCGTCCAGCGCCGCGCCGATCATGCCCAGAGCCGAGGCGGATGCGGGGGCGGCCTCGATGGCGGCCACCATCCGCTGCTCGAGCAGCTCCGAGCCCCAGAACAGCACCTCGCGCTTGTCTGCGAAATACCGGAAGAACGTTCGCTTCGTAAGCCCCGCGCGTGCCGCGATCTCCGCTACGGTCGTCTGCTCGTACCCGCGCTCGCGGTAGAGGGCCAGGGCTGCCTCCTGCAGCCGCGTTCTCGCGTCCGGCTGCCATCTGCCCATGCGGCCAGACTAGCTGATGTCACCTGGTGTCATGAGCGTGCTAGAGTGATGTCACTAGGTGACATCAAGCATTCCTGGAGGCTTCCCATGCGCGTTTTCGTAACCGGCGCGTCCGGGCACATCGGCTCGGCGGTCGTGCCCGAGCTGCTGCAGGCCGGGCATCAGGTCGTGGGGCTGGCGCGCTCGGACCGCTCGGCCGGGGCGCTCGCGGCGGCTGGCGCCGAGGTCCGGCGCGGCGACCTGGACGATCTCGACGGGCTGCGGGCGGCCGCCGAGGCGGCTGACGGCGTCATCCACCTCGCCTTCAAGCACGATCTGATGAGGACCGGCGACATGCCCGCCGCGGTCGCCGCGGACCTGGCCGCCACCGAGGCGCTCGCCTTGGCGCTCGAAGGGACGGGCCAGCCGCTCGTCACCACCTCCGGCACGCTCATGCTCGCCTTCGCGGGCATCACCAGACGGCCGGGCACCGAGGCCGATTTCGCTCCCGGCGGCCCCCGGGTCGACGCGGAGAACTTCGTGGTCGGGCTGGCCGGGCGCGGCGTGCGGTCCTCTGTCGTCCGGCTGCCTCCGATCGTGCACAGCTCGCTCGATCACCACGGCTTCGCGCACGTCCTGATCGACATCGCCCGGCAGTCCGGCGTGTCGGGGTACGTGGGGGACGGGGCGAACCGGTGGCCTTCGGTGCACACGCTCGATGCGGCACGGGTGTACCGGCTGGCCCTGGAGGGCGCCCCGGCCGGGAGCCGGCTGCACGCGGTCGCGGACGAGGGCATCCCCTTCCGTGACATCGCGGCCGCCATCGGGCGCGGGGCTGGCGTGCCGGTGGCCAGCATCTCTGCCTCGCAGGCCGGTGAGCGTTTCGCCTTCCTCGGTGCCTTCGTGGGAGTGGACAACCCGACCTCCAGTGAGGTGACGCGGAAGGTGCTCGACTGGGAGCCGGAGCATCCCGGGCTCATCGAGGACCTGGCGCACGGGCATTACTTCAGCAAGGGCTGAGCAGGCGCGGCGCAAGCTCAAGGCACCAGCCCCCTGAGCAGCATCGAGCAGCATCGATCAGGCCAGGGTGCGGCCGGGCCATGGGACGTGCTTCAGGCGGCGGACATCGGCCAGCCCTCCGCGCGGTGGCGGGCCTGGCCCGCCTGCGGCTCGGCCGATGGGGCCACGTGCCTGAGCGCGTCAGATACGACGGCCTCGGCGACCGCCACGGCCGCGTACCGGTCTGGGGAGTAGACGGTGACAATGCTGATAATCCTGTCGGCCATATGCGCGCTGACGATGCTGGCCGATCTGCGCCAGGCCGCCTCATCGGCCGCTACCGCGAAGGCCGCCAGGTCGGGCAGCTCGCCGTTGTCGGCCGTCACCGTGACCGTGACCGTGACGTTGTACCGGCTGGTTGGTTCGTACATGTCCAGAACCATAGGTGCGGTACCTGACATTTAGGCGCGGGTTTCATCCCGGGAAGCTGCGCGCGCCAAGCGCCCGCACGGAGGCTTCAGCAATTGCTGAGCTAGTGCGTTGACCACGAACATTCACCGGATTGGTTAGGCAACCTTGGGTTTGGGGCGGCCCCAGCGTTGCTGGCGTTCGCTGCGGATGCGGGTGCGCTCGCGGCGCTGGGCGGCCAGCATGTGGGGGTAGCGAGCCTTGGGCGTTGCGCCAGCGCAGGTAGGCCTGCAGCTTGCGGGCCAGCGTGGGGTGATTCCGGTAGTCCGAGTTGCTCATGACAGAGGTGCGCAAGGGTCCGAACTGGGCCTCGATCGGGTTGGCCCAGGACGCGTTCGTCGGCATGAGGCACAGCCCGGCGTTCTCCCCTGACTTGGGACAAGATCCGGGTGTAACCGATGGTGCGGCGCGATGACCTGCGAGTCTGCTGGCCGGGAGAGCTGAAACTGCGCACTGACGGCAGCCCGTAGGGTGGGCTGGTGCCGTATGTCACGACGGTGAAGACCAAGTCGGGCGCTAGCCGGACCCGCCGAAGACCTGGGTGCTGGAGACGTTAAACAGCATGTAGCTATAGCTGACCCGCCCGACCCGGAAGGCAGTCTCCGCATCAGCGCCGCCGTCACCGGAGAGCTCCCGGACCAGGCCCTGAGCGTCGTCTTCGCAGTCCGCCCCGACGAGCAGGTGCCTGCGGCGCCGGCGTACCGCCCATCCCTGGGCGGCAAGATACCCGGCCAGCGCTGCCACATCGCGGTGTGACCGCACTTCGACCCGCACCTGCCAGGCGGGAAAGCCGGCCTTCCGTGACATTTCCCGCCCTGCCGCCCGCCGCTCGGCAACGGGATCGGCGGACGGCTCGTCCGTTACATCCCGCCACTCCTCTTCTAGTGAGCTCCAGAACTCCGTCCGGACGGACGCGCTGACGTCGTGCCGCTCAAGCACCTGACGCGCCACTTGTGCGGCCTCATCAGCCGATCCGGCGGCGGGGGCATACAAGAAGATCTCGGTACCGTTCGAGGTGACCGCTACCTGATCGCTGAGGCGGCTGCGCAATGCAGCGACAAGCGCCTGCTCGCCGGACTCCGGCTGCTCCGGCGGGTCATCCTCATCGAACGCAATGCAGACGCGCCAGTCCTCGCCCATGGACGCACAATAGCCACCCGCAGGCTGACCCGCACCGTCACCGCCGCAGATCCCCTGCCCGGCCACCCCCCCGACGCGCTCGACCCGCATCCACCGACACTCAGGTGAGGCACAGCTCGACGTTTTCCCGCCGGGCCCAGCGGCGGATCGCCGGGGTCTTGTTCGCAGCCAGGTTGTCCAAGATGACGAACAGCCGGTACCCGCCGGGCCGGGAGGCCCGGATTGACTTCAGCGCGGCCAGGGTGTGCATGGCGCCCTTGTGCTCGCGGGTCACGCCCCACAGCTGGTCATCACCCACGCAGCAGCAGCCGTGGAAGCAGCGGATGCCGTGCGTGCGATGGTAAGTCGCGCGGAGCCGGACGGGGTGTCTGCGCCGCGCCCAGCAAGCGCCGTGGCACGGGCGGATGGACAGCGGCCCGAACTGGCCGAAGGCGAAGCACCGGTCCGGATAGGCGCTGGTCACGTGCTCGATCCGGTCCAGTCTGGCGTCCCGTCCCGGGTCGGTGGACTCCTTCCAGGTCCGGGTCCGCTGGAAGGAGATGCCGCGCTCATGCAGGATCTGCCGCAGCCGCTCCCGCCCGACGGTCACCGGCCCGCCCGGACGGCGGGCTAAATAATCCGCCAGCTTGCGCAGGCTCCACCCGGGTGAATGGCCGGCCCAGCTACTCCGGCCGGGTCGTGGCCGCCGCGACGATGACCTCGATGTCCTCGCCACTGATCCGGCGGGGACGGCCTCCCGCCCATTAGGGTCCAGCGCCGCCAGCCCCTCGGCGTTAAACGCGTCGATCACGTCCCGCACCGTATCTTTACCGGCCGCGACCAGCCGCGTGATCGCCGACACCAGCGTCCTCGACGCCGACGCCATGATGATCACCGCCCGGCGGACCCGGACCGACCCGTGCTTACCCCGCCGCACGATCTGCAGCAGCCGCTGCCCCTCTTGATCAGTAAGCCGCCGCGCCCGGACCGGCTCAGCCATACCGCCTGCTGCGCTCGATCCACCACATCATCGAGTGTGGAAGCAATCACCACGGCATGTCAGCCCAGCCGGTGAACGTTCGTGGCCAGCGCACTAGCGCTCTGGAAGCAGCGGAGCCAGGCCGCCCCATTCAGGCTCGTCCTAACGGCCATGCGTCTGGCTGACCAGCCAGTCCAGGGCCGGAACGGCCGAGGAAACCAGGACTGACACGTGCCCGTCGTCCGGGCGCATCCATAGCTCGGCGGCCCGGCAGTGCCGGGCCAGCCAGGCCCCGTGGCTGGCGGGCACGGTCCGGTCCTGGCCGCCGTGCACGATCAGGACCGGCTCGCTGATCTGATCGGCCGCGAATCCCCAGGGGGCGGTCGTGGCCAGTTCGTCCTCCACCATGCCTTCCGGGCCGCCCTCGATGGCCTTGCCGGCGATGCGGGCCAGCCAGGCCCACTGCGCAGCCAGCGCGGCGTGGTCGGCCGCGGTGAACATCTCCGGGTCGTACCCGGCGGTCTCCAGGTATTTCCCATAGGCCGCACGTCCGGCCGCCGCGGCGCGCATCTGCGCCTGGCCAGACGCGACCATGCCCGCGAACCAGTCCAGGCCCTCGGCCCGGAACGGCGCCGGGCCCGAGATCGCCGCCGTGGCCAGCACACGGCCCGGGAGCAGCGCGGTGCAGGCCAGCGCGTGCGGACCGCCGCCAGAGTGTCCCATGACGGCGAACGAGCCCAGGCCGAAAGCGTCCGCGACAGCGGCCACGTCGGCCGCAACCGCCGCGATATCGCGTCCGGGCTGCGGCGCCGAGCTGCCGTAGCCGGGCCGGTCGTGCGAGATCCACCGGATGCCCCGTTCGGCCGCGGCGCCGAACAACGGCTCCGGCGGCGTGCCGGTATTCGGCGTGCCGTGGTGCCAGAACACCGCCAGCGCGGCGTCGGGCGGCCCCGTGTCGTAGACGTGCAGCGTGCGCCCGTCGTCCAGGCCAAGGTCGGTTTCGGCGATCACCGGATCAGGCTAGCCCCGCCGGGAAACAAGCCCGGCGGCCGTTCCGCCGCCCTAACCCACGCGCTTGCGCCGCTCGGCCGGCTCCCGGCTGCCGAGGATCGGCTGCCCGCCGCGGACGCCCTGGTACCGGCTGTCCCACGGCCAGTTCCCACGCTTGTCGGCGTGCACGAGCTGCAGGGCGCGGATCCGGTCGCCGTACAGCTCGATCGCCATGTTCAGGTGCGCCCAGGGCACGGCCACCCTGACGATCTCGACCAGCGGGCCGTCGCGCAGCAGCGCCTGCGTGCCCGGCTCTGGCGGGTCCGCGTGCAGCAGGTGCGCGGCCATGCCGTTGAGCACCCCGGTGGCCCGGGTCAGGCCCATGCCGGTGATGACCAGCTCGGGCCGCTGATGCTCGGTGAGCCCGACGGTGTAGGCCCAGGGCGGGTGGATGCCGTCTCGTTCCACGCCCTGCACGGCCCAGCCGTACGTGGTGATCAGCTCCCGCATGTGCTCGGTGTACTCGCGCTCGGTGGCGCCCGGATGGTCGCAGATCCAGCACACGTCTTGCCTCCTTCTCCGCTGCCCGACACCACTACTATGCCGACTACCACTGACATTTCTGGGCGTTCGACACTCAGCTGAACGAAGTTATTTGCATGCTTGTTCGATTGGACGTATATTCGACAAGGACGCCCGGGCCGCGGGTGAGGCGAGCGGAAAGCACTTCATGAGCAGGGTGTACGGCGAGCCGGTGAACGTCCAGGCGCGGGACGACGGCCGCCCGGCCAGGTTCGTGTGGGGAGGCCGGCTCTACACCGTGCGCGCCATCCTCGAGCACTGGGTCGTCAACCGCGAGTGGTGGCAGGATCCCGGCGTCCTGGAGCCCGAGCCCGGGCCGCATCAAGCGCCCGGCCACCGCGAACCACCGCACCGCGAACCACCGCACCGCGAACCAGCACGCCGCGAACCAGTGCAGCCCGAGCTGGAGTTCTGGCGGGTCGAGGCGTCGCCGGGCCAGGGCCTGGCGGCCGGGGCCTACGAGCTACGTCGGGACGCTGCCGCCGGCGCCTGGATGCTGCGCCCCCGCTGAGCCCCGCCCGGCGACCCGCCGGGAGCCGACGGCAAGATCATCAGGGGGACGTCGCTGCCGACCGTCGCCGTTGGCGTAAGACGCCCGTTGCCGGCGGCCAGGAAATAGTACACGCAGAAATAAGCGCCAGCCCTAGCCGCTCGCGTCTTTGCCGGCGCATAGTCGGGATTGGTGTAATTAGTAACTTCCGTCGCCTTAGCCATAGCGATGACACAGCGAGAGCCACCGAATTACGGAATTCCCGGCTCGCTGCGGCCGGGGCGCAGCGGGCATAAATAGCGCTAAGCGGTGCCGCGAAGGTGCTCAATGTACCGCAACCCGGACCGCCGGACCGTCTCCCACGCCCCGGACCGCAGCACCGGAGCCCACCAGCCGCCGTAGATACGGTCGAACCGGAACGGCTCAACCGCCGACAGCACGCCGCGCACGGCATCTTCCGACAGCGGCAGCCGGTTCGGCGCCGACCAGACGAACGTCACGCGGTCCTCGCCCGGCGTCACGAAGATCGTGTCCCCGGCCAGCAGCACCCCGCGGCCGGACGCCCCGGGCGCCCAGTGCAGCACCGCGCTGCCCGGGAAGTGCCCGCCGCACTGGACCAGCGTCACCTCCGGCAGCACGGGAAGCGTCCCCGACCACAGCCGCACCCGCAGCTCCGGGTCGCCGCGCAGCCAGGCCACGTCGTCCACCGGCACCAGGATCTCGGCCCCGAACTCGCGGGCCCACTCGCCGATCGCCCCGTAGAAGTGCGGATGGCTGGCGGTCACGAAGCGCAGCCCGCCCGCCGAGCGAACCGCGGCCACCGCCGCGTCGTCGATGAACCCGGACGGGTCCCACAGCAGGTTGCCCCCGTCGGTGGTGACCAGCAGTGACCGCTGCCCGATCGCGACCGGCGGATCCGCGCCGATCCCGGTCAGCCCGGGCTCGACCGCCCTGACGTCGGAGCGATGCCCGGCCGCGGCCAGCTCGGCCAGCGTCGTCCACCGCTGGCCGCCCGGCGGCACCCACTGCCGCTCGTCCGCGCACACCGCGCACACCTCCGGGCGGGGGTCCGTGAAGTGGTTACCGCAGCTAGCGCAGACCCAAGTCCCCATACATGCACCACGGTCCGTTCGGCATTGTTGAAAAGCATTTTACCGAACGGACCGTGGCTCACCCTCCCGCATCACCTGCGTGCGGGCCATACCTCACTCAGCGGTCGGTGACCGCCACTTCACGGTCGGCCGCAGCGCCTCCAGCCGCACCCGGTGCGCGTACCGCTTCGTGACATCGAACAGCGACTCGATCAGCGTGTCCGACAGCAGGTGCGGCTCCAGGCCGAGCTCGATGAGCTTGGTGTGCTTGACGTTGTAGTAGTGCTCGGGTGCCTCGACCCGCGGGTTGTCCACGTTCTCGACCGTGACGTCGCCGGGGTAGGCCCGGGCCACGGTCTCCGCGATCTCCTTGACCGACATCCACTCGGTGATCTGGTTGAACACCCGGAACTCGCCCCGGTTGGCCGGGTTCTCGCAGGCCAGCTGGATGCAGCGGACCGTGTCCCGGATGTCGATCATGCCGCGGGTCTGGCCGCCGGAGCCGTACACGGTCAGCGGGTGGCCGATGACCGCCTGGATGGCGAAGCGGTTCAGCACCGTGCCGAACACCGCGTCGTAGTCGAACCGGGTGGCCAGCCGCTCGTCCCGGGCTGTCTCGGCCGTCTGCTGGCCGTAGACCACGCCCTGGTTCAGGTCGGTGGCCCGCAGGTCCCAGATCCGGCAGGCGAACTCGATGTTGTGACTGTCGTGCACCTTGGACAGGTGGTAGAAGGAGCCCGGCCGCTTGGGGAACAGCACCCGGTCGGTCCGGCCGTTGTGCTCCAGGTCCAGCCAGCCTTCTTCAATGTCGATGTTCGGCGTGCCGTACTCGCCCATCGTGCCCAGCTTGACCAGGTGGATGTCGGGGTTGGTCTCGGCGATCGCGAACAGCAGGTTGAGATTGCCGACCACGTTGTTGTGCTGGGTGTACACCGCGTGCGAGCGGTCGATCATGGAGTACGGAGCGGCCCGCTGCTCGGCGAAGTGCACCACGGCCTCAGGCTCGAAGTCCCGGATGATGTGGTAGGTGAAGATCGCGTCGGTCAGGTCGCCGACGTACAGCCCGATCTTCTTGCCGGTCAGTTCCTCCCACACGGCGATGCGGGTCTGCAGCGGCTCGATCGGCACCAGGGACTCGACGCCGAGTTCGTTGTCGTAGTGCCTGCGAACGAAGTTGTCGGCGACGGCGACCTCGTGGCCTGCCTCCGACAGGTGCAGCGCCGTGGGCCAGCCGAGGTATCCGTCCCCGCCCAACACCAAGATTTTCATGCTCCGGCTCCTAGATGTTCCTTCGGTCAGATTGGCTGTTCTTTCCCTGCCGTTGTGCGGGCGACCGCACGGGGGCGGTAACGTGCTCTGAGTGCGGATGCTGAAACACGCTCCTAAGGTCGCATCAGGCGGCTTTGCCAGGGTAGCTTTTCCGGCCTGCGGTTTCCGTACTGTATAACCTGCTCCTCCGTTTGGTCGGCTAGCTAACCGAGGACATCCATGGCCATGACTTCAAACCGGCTCGGCGAGAAGCTCAGCCGCAAGGCCCGTAGCACGCTCGGCCTCCGCTTCGGCCGCTTCGCGGTCGCGGCCATTTCGGCGTTCGTCACGACCGAGGTCGTGCTCACCATCTGCGCCGGGCCGCTCCATCTGTCCGCCACCTGGGCCAGCCTCATTGCCTGGTTCTCCGGCGCCCTGGTGAGCTACGTGCTCAGCCGCTGGGCGTGGAAGCGGAAGGGCCGGCCGAGCCTGCTGAAGGAGACCCTGCCCTTCTGGATCGTGTCGGCCATGGTCGTGGCCATCTTGTGGGTCGCCACTAAGTTCGCCTACCACGCTGCGACCTGGCTGAACCTGACCGGCGTGGAGCGCGTGCTGTTCGTGGACCTGGTGTACGGCGTGGCCAACCTCGGCACGTTCCTGCTGCGGTTCCTGTTCTTCCACTACGTCCTCTTCGCCGGATCGCCCGGCCGGCCCGGGCCCGCCGTCGTCGAAGAGGCGCTCGTCTCGACCGACCCCGGCCCCGAGCCCTTCGCCCGGACCGCGGACGCCGGCCCCGGCGATGACGAAGACGAGCCACCGGACCGCGAGCGCTGACGCTCGCGCCACCAGGTGCCGTAGATGACCCGGGCGAAGCGGATCCCGTAGAACAGGTTGTTCACGCCCGGCAGGTGCAGCCCGTAGAGCGGGTTCTGGCCCTTCTTGCTCTCCCCGATCCGCCGCCGGTGGATGGTGGCGGGCACCTCGGCCACCTTGTAGCCGTGGGTGATGACCCCGATCAGCAGCTCGGACGCCTGGTACTGCGGCTGTTCCAGCCGGACGGCGCCGGTCACCTCGGCCCGCATGGCCCGCAGGCCGAACGTCGTGTCGCTGATCCGCTGCCCGGTCAGCAGGCTGAGGGAGCCGGCGAAGAACAGCACGCCGGCCTTCCGGATGAAGTCCTTGGTCTCCTGGCTGCCCAGGCGCCGGGAACCGGTGACGAAGTCCGCCTCGCCGGACACCACGGGCGCCAGTACCCGCTCGATCTCCGCCGGGTTGTACTGGCCGTCGGCGTCGGTCGTCACGATGTACTGCGCGCCGCCTTCCCGGGCCAGCCGGTAGCCGAGCCGGAGAGCGGCGCCCTGGCCGCGGTTGACCGGCACATCGGCGACCATGGCCCCGGCCGTCATGGCCTCCTTGGCCGTGCCGTCGAGGCAGCCGTCGGCGACCACGACGGCCGCCGTGGCCAGCCCGCACGCCTGCTCCGGCAGCGCCTCGATCACCGGGCCGATGGCGCCCGCCTCGTTGTAGGCGGCGATCACGATCACCACCGGCGGCAGGACGGCGGCGCGCTCGCCGTAGGCCTGGCTGAACGCGGCCACCGCCGCGTCGTCGACGGCCTGGTCCCTGGGGTCGCTGTAGATCATCGCGTCACCCGGGCCGGGTCGAATTCCGGCCAGACCGTGGCCATGCCGGACTCCAGGCCGTGCGTGGGCGCATAGCCGATGGCCCGGGCCGCCGAGATGTCCACCACCACGGCCGGCATCTCGCCGTTGCCGACCGGCACGTGCTCCACCGGGATGGGCGCGCCGGTCACCTTGCGCGCCGTGGCCACCATCTCGTTCACCGACACGGAGTGGCCGGAGCCGAGGATCAGCGGCCCGGTGTGCCTGGCCCGCCAGGCGGCCAGCACGCCCTGCACCACGTCGTCCACGTGCACCAGGTCGCGCATCATGGTGCCGTCACCGCGGACCTGGACCCCATCCCCGTCGCGCGCCGCGCGCATCAGCCGGGGCACGAAGCTGTCTTTCTCGGACATCCCCGGGCCGTAGACGTTGGAGAACCGCAGCGCTGCGCCGGTCATGCCGTAGCAGTTGGCGTAGGCACCCACCAGCATCTCCGCCGCCGCCTTGGTCGCGCCGTACGGGGTGAGCGGGCGCAGCACGGTCTGCTCGGAGATGACCGAGCTGCCCACGTTGCCGGTCACGGCGTTCGTCGAAGCGAGGAGGAACGTCTCCGTGTCGTGCTCGCGCGCCAGCTCGAGCAGCCGGGCGGTGACGTCCACGTTGAGCCGATGGGTGCTCACCGGATCATTCACCGAGGCCAGCACCGAGGTGACGGCGGCCAGGTGGATGATCACGTCGGTCCCGGGGCGGATCGCCCGCTCGGGTACCCCCGGATCGCACAGGTCTCCCTTTACCGAGCGCACGTCCGGGTCCGGGAACGCCCGCAGATCGGCCACGGTCACCTCGTGGCCTTCGGCCATCAGGGCCCGGACCACCCTGCGGCCGATGAAGCCGGCGCCGCCGGTCACCAGGACGCGGGAACGATCAGCCATGCATGCTCCGTTCAGCATCTCGATGTCATGTCAGGTGGCCGTGCGCGCCAGCCCGCGCCGTGTACCGGTTACATTCCGTTTACATCCAGCCGGCCCGCTGCGCCGCGGTCCGCTGCCCAGGTTTACCGGCCACCGTCCGCTCACGGTATCCGGATCCGCTGAGAGTTTGCTGGTGAATGACTGGCAAACGCGCGGCTCCGGAGGAGACTCGGTGCAGGCCCTGGAACGCGGCCAGTGTACCCGGCCCACGCCGAATTCCTGGCCGGATACGCAGCGAACACGATAGAGATGAGGCGTGACGCCCGCTCCCCCCAACCCCGGCCCCGGCTCGGGCCCTAGCCCCGGCCCCGGCCGGGTCCCCGGCCCCGGCCGGGTCCCCGGCCCCGGATACAGCCCCGGCCCCGGCCCCGGATACAGCCCCGGCCCCCGCCCCGGCTCCGGATATAGCCCCGGGCCCGGATTTGACCCCAGCCCCGGGCGCGTACTTGGCCCCAGCCCTGGCCGGGATCCCGCCCTGGCCGAGTCGTACCGCATCCTGCGGTCCCGCCTCGACCTGTCCGGCCTGCCCCCGCTCAGCCGGGCCGTGACCGAGCACGTCATCCACGCCACGGGCGACTTCGACTACGTCACGGACCTGGTCTGTGACGAGGCTGCGCTGGCTTCCGGGCTGGCCGCGCTGCGCCGCGCCGCCGCCGTGGTCGCGGACGCGCCCACGGTCGCGGCCGGGATCACCGGCTACCCGGTGATCTGCAAGGCAGGTGACTCACTGGCCGCCCGGCTGGCCCGCACCGCGAACATCACCGTCAGCGCGGCCGGGATCAGGCTGGCGTTTACCGCGGCCGGGCCCGGCGCGGTCTGGCTGGCCGGCGGCACGCCAGACTCGCTGGCCGAGATCATGGCCCGGGAGGTCGAGCCCGCTCTGGTCATCGGCGTGCCGGTCGGCCTGGTCGGCGCGGCGGAGGCCAAGGACACGCTGCGCAACAGCGGCCTGCCGTCGCTGACCAACGTCTCGGAGAAAGGCGGCGCGGCGGTGGCGACGGCCGCCTTCGAGGCGCTGCTCCGGATGGCCACCACCCTCGAGGAGAACTCCCGTGCCCGATAGCCCGCCGCCTGACGGACCCCGCTACCCCGACGAGCACCGCTTCCCCGACGAGCACCGCTTCCCCGACGAGCACCGCTTCCCCGACGAGCACCGCTTCCCCGACGAGCACCGCTTCCCCGACGAGCAGCGGGAAGCCGTGTACCGGGTGATCGCGGAGCGGCGTGACGTTCGGCAGGGATTCTTGCCTGATCCGGTGCCCGCCGACGTGCTCGCTCGGGTGCTCGCCGCCGCCCACCAGGCGCCCTCGGTGGGCCTGTCCCAGCCGTGGGACTTCATCGTGATCACCAGCCGGGCCCGCCGTGAGCGGATCGCCGCCCTGGCCAGCCGCCACCGTGACGAGTTCGCCGCCGGCCTGCCCGGTGCCCGGGCCCGGTCCTTCGACCGGCTGAAGATCGAGTCGATCCTGGACACCCCGGTCAACGTCGTGGTCACCTGCGATCGCACCCGCGGCGGGCGGCACACCCTCGGCCGTCATGTCCAGCCTCAGACCGCGGGCTTCTCCAGCGTGCTCGCGGTGGCCAACCTGTGGCTGGCCGCCCGGGCCGAAGGCCTCGGCGCCGGCTGGGTGAGCTTCTTCGACGAGCGCGAACTGGCCGCCGAGCTTCATCTGCCCGCGCACCTGGAGGTCATCGCCTATCTTTGCCTGGGCTATGTGACCGGCTTCGCACCCGAACCCGAGCTGGCTACCGCCGGGTGGGCGCGCCGCCGGCCGGTGTCGTGGGCCGTGCACGCCGAGGAGTTCGGCCGCCGAGGACTGCCAGGGGAGGAACCAGTGGACCCGCTCGCCGAGGTTATCGCCGCGATCGCCCCGCCGGACGCGGCGGCGATGGCCGCCGCGGCGCAGCGGCAGGACCGGATGACCAAGCCGCGCGGCTCGCTCGGCATGCTGGAAGAGGTCTCGGTGCGGCTGGCGGGCCTGGCCGGCAGCTGCCCGCCGCCGGTGCCCGAGCCGGCCTGCGTGGCGGTCTTCGCCGCCGACCACGGCGTGCACGCCCAGGGCGTCAGCCCCTGGCCGCAGGAAGTGACCGCCCAGATGGTGGCCAACTTCCTGGCTGGTGGCGCCGTGGTCAACGCGTTCGCGGCCCAGGCCGGCGCCGAGGTCACGGTGGTCGACATGGGGGTGGCCGCGCCCCTGGACCCGGTGCCGGGCCTGCTGCCTCGCAAGATCGCGCCGGGCACGGCGGACTTCACCGAGGGGCCCGCCATGACCCGCGAGCAGGCCACGGCCGCGCTGACCGCTGGCCTGGAGATCGCCCGCGACCTGGTCGCCGCGGGCAACCGCTGCCTGATCACCGGCGACATGGGCATCGCCAACACCACCGCGTCGGCCGCGCTGATCTGCGCCTTCACTGGCGCCGACCCCGCCGAGGCCACCGGCCGCGGCACCGGGATCGACGCGGCCACCTTCGCGCGGAAGGTCGACGTCGTATGCCGCGGCCTGGCCCTGCACCGGCCCGATCCCGCTGACCCGGTAGGCGTGCTGGCGGCGTTCGGCGGTTTCGAGCACGCCGCCCTGGCCGGGTACATCCTGGGCGCCGCCGCGCTGCGCGTCCCGGTGATCCTGGACGGCGTCATCTCGGGCGCCGCCGCCCTGGCCGCCGCCGCCCTGGCCCCCGACGTGACCACGGCCTGCTTCGCCGGCCACCGCAGCGCCGAGCCGGGGCACGCAATCGCCCTGGCCCATCTCGGGCTGCGCCCGCTGGTGGACCTGGGCCTCCGGCTCGGCGAAGGCACCGGTGCCCTCCTCGCCCTGCCCATGGTGCAAAGCGCCGCCCGCGCCCTGCGCGACGTCGCGACCTTCGACTCCGCCGGCGTATCCGACAAGCCCCAGTAGCACCATGCGCCACCACCGAAGTCCCACCAACCGCGTCGTTGTGACAACCACGTAGTCAGGTGTGCATCGTTGTGACAACGACGTCGTTGGATCAGGAGACCGTCAGGAGAACGAGGAAGCCATGGACCCGTACCTGCTGGGGCTCCGGCTAGAAGGCCGCCGCGTACTGGTCGTCGGCGGGGGAGCGGTCGCCACCCGCCGGATCCCCGCGCTGCTCGACGCGGGCGCCGATGTCGTCCTGGTGTCTCCCGCCGTCACAGCGTCGCTGGAGGACCTGGCCGCGTCCGGCCGGATCCGCTGGGAGCCGCGGGACTACGCTGACGGCGATTGCGCGGACGCCTGGCTGGTCTGCGCCTGCACCGACGATGCCGCCGTCAACGCGGCCGTCGCAGCCGCGGCCGACCGGCAGCGGACCTGGTACGTCCGCGCGGACGACGCGCAGGCCTCGGCGGCCTGGACGCCGGCCGCTGGCCGGGTCGAGGACCTCGAGGGCAGCGCTGTTGGCGGCAGCGCCGTCGGCGGCAGCGCGGTCGGCGGCAGGGCCGTTGGAGGCAGGGCGGGCGGGGGCAGCGCCGTCGGGGGCCGGGCGGTCCAGGTCGGCGTGGTCAGCGGCGACCCGCGGCGCAGCGCGGCGATCAGGGACGCGATCGTCTCCGGGCTGCGGACCGGCCAGCTCAGCGCCCGGCGCGTTCGTGGCCACCGGGCCGGAGTGGCCATCATCGGCGGTGGCCCGGGTGATCCCGGGCTGATCACCGTACGCGGCCGGCAACTGCTGGCTGAGGCCGACGTGGTGCTCACCGACCGGCTGGCCCCTCGCTCGCTGCTCGACGAGCTGCCCGCAGATGTGGAGATCATCGACGTCAGCAAGATCCCCTACGGCCGGGCCATGGCTCAAGAGCAGATCAACGCGACGCTGATCGACCGGGCCCGGGCAGGCCGGTTCGTAGCCAGGCTCAAGGGCGGCGATCCGTTCGTGTTCGGCCGGGGTGCCGAGGAAGCCCTGGCCTGCCTGCGGGCCGGCATCCCGGTGACCGTGGTGCCGGGAGTAACCAGCGCGGTGGGCGTGCCCACCAGCGCCTGGGTGCCGGTGACCCACCGGGGCGTAGCGCAGGAGTTTTACGTCGTGTCGGTCCACGTCCCGCCGGGCGACGAGCGGTCTACGGTGGATTGGGAGCTGCTCGGCGGCAGCTCCGGGACCTTGGTGCTGCTGATGGCCGTGCCGCGGATCGGGGCCGTGGCGGCCGAGCTGCTCCGGCATGGGCGCCGTCCCGATACACCCGTTTGCGTAATCGCAGACGGGACGATGCCGACGCAGCGCACAATTAACTCAACACTGGAACAAGTGGAAGACGTGCTGACACGGGAAGGCATCCGGCCGCCTGCGATCGTCGTGGTGGGCGATGTGGTAAGTGTGGCGGCCGAAATGACAACGCTCATCGGCGATGTAACCGCCTGATGGAGCAGATAAACTCCGCGTGCTAGGCGAGTGCCGGAGGCCCGGCAGCGCCCAGTCCCCCGGGGAAGCGCCGGGGTCCACTGTATGAGGAGGCCGCTGGAACGATGGAAGGTCAGGGCGTGGCGGCGTCCGCCGCGTCGCAAGCCGGCCGTCATGGCGAGCCCGGCACGGGCGCTGTCGTGGCTGCCGACTTTGATGACCCTAGCGTCGGCCATGTGACCAGTGACGCTCCGGAAAATGGTGAGGGCCAGCGGGGGAGCGGGGATGACACCCACGTGATGCCTGCCCTCGGTGGACCGGAAGCGTCCGAGCCCGGCCCCGGCACGCCGTCCCCCGCTACCGGCACGCCGTCGCCCGCCCCCGGCGCGCCGTCTTCCGGCCCAGGCACGCCGCTCCCGGCGCCCGAGGAACCCGCCTCCCCACCGCGTCAGGCTGCCGCAGACGAGCCCCAGTTCCCGCCAGAAGCGGCACTCCCGCTCGCTGCAGAATCCGCCCCCCCGGCCACGCCCCCGGTGCCCCTACCTGCCGCGGAGCAGGCCGAACAACCGGAGCAGGCCGACCCAGCGGAGCACGCGAACCCCGCGGTGCCCGCGAACCCCGCGGTGCCCGCGAACCCCGCGGAGCGCGCGGTGCCCGTGGAGCGCGCAGTGCCCGCGGAGCGCCACACCCGCGTGGACGCGCGCCTGCTGGAAGCCGCGCTGCTCAACCTGCGCAAGCGGATCGCCGCCACCCCTCTGGTCTTCGAGATCGCTGGTTCCGCCGAGGCCAGGGAGGAACGCACCAAGCTCCTCAGCCAGATCGACGATTACCTGCTGCCTCGGGTACGGCAGTCCGCCGCGCCCGTTCTGGTGGCCTTGGTGGGTTCCACCGGCGCCGGGAAGTCGACCCTGGTGAACAGCATCGTGGGTGCCCATGTGAGCGCGACCGGCGTGCGCCGCCCGACGACCAACAGCCCGGTCCTGGCCTGCCACCCCGACGACATCGACTGGTTCGCCGAGAACAACTTCCTGCCCACTCTGCCCCGGGTCCGCCAGGAGGGCCTGGCCCGTCCGGGCCGCGACGGCCTGCTCGTGCTGGCCGCCAGCGAGGGCATGCCGCGGGGCATCGCGCTGCTGGACACGCCCGACATCGACTCCGTGGTCGAGGCCCACCACGAGTTCGCTTACAAGTTCCTCGATGCCTCGGACCTCTGGCTGTTCATGACCAGTGCCAGCCGGTACGCGGACGGCCCGGTGTGGGAGATCCTCCAGCACGCCCGGGACCGGAAAGCTGCTCTCGGGGTGGTCCTGTCCCGGGTCCCGCAGACCTACCGGACCGAGCTGGTGGAGCACTTCAATGCGATGCTCGACGCCAACGGGATCGCGGCCGAGAACCGTTTCGTCATCCTGGAGACCCCGCTCATCGAGGGCATTCTCCCGCCGGATGCCTACCAGCCGGTGCGTGACTGGCTCACCGACACCGCCACCCGCAGCGACCGCCGGGTCGCGGTACTCTCCCAGACCATGTCCGGCGTGCTCGACACATTCAAGGCCCGGGTCCCCGCCGTCGCCGGCCATGTCGAGGCCCAGGTCGTGCTGGCGGGTGAGCTGCGCGGTGCCGCGGAGGCCGCCTACGAGCGCGCCCTCGCCGAGCTGAACGCCGGCCTGCGGGACGGCACGCTGCTCACCGGTGAGGTGCTGGCGCGCTGGCAGGATTGCGTGGCCGGCGGTGACCTGCGCCCCCGCCGTGGCGGAAAGCCCGCCAGGAGCGGCGGTAGCCGGAAGGGCAAGCGCGCCCGGCGCGGCCCGACGCATAACGCGGCGCTGGGAGCCGCGCTGCGTTCGGCGATCGAATCGTTCATCGTGTCGGTCGCGGATCGCGGCGCCGAGCAGGTGGACGGCGGCTGGCGCGCCGAACCAGCCGGGCACGCGCTGCTGGAAGACGCCGTCGCCGAGCGGGCCCGCGGAGATTACGCCAAGCGGGTCTTCGAATCCGCCTTCGGCCCGGAATCGGCCGGCCTCCCGGACCCAGCGCAGCCCCCGGACTCAGCACAGGCCCCGGACTCAGCGCAGCCCCCGGACTCAGCACAGGCCCCGGACTCAGCACAGCCCCCGGACTCAGCACAGCCCCCGGACCCAGTGCAGGCCCCGCGACCAGCGGATACGCCGCGAACCCGGCCGGACCTGCGGAGGTCAGCCAGGCTCCCTTCAGCCGGTCCTCCCCGGATCTGCCGCTGCGCGCGGCGCGCGCCGTCAGTGCCTGGCAGGACCACCTGACCCGGCTGGTCAACGGGACCGGCGCTCAACCGGAGAGCAGGCGGATCTCCTTCGATGATGAGTCGCTCGGCTTGGTCGTGCTGCTGGCCATGCTCGGCGAGGACGCACCAGGGGCGCGCACGCCGGCCGCGGAGGACGAGAGCGCCAGCGTGCTCAGCGAGCCGCGGCGGCTGCTGGCCTCGGTGTTCGGCCCGGGACCGCTGGGCGGGATCCTGGCCAGCGCCCGCGAGGACCTCAGCCACCGCGTCCGGCTGCTGCTGGACGAAGAGGTGGTCCGGTTCGTCGAGGTGATCGAGTCGGCCGGCCCCTGCGACGACGTCGCCGCGATCCGGCTCTACCAGGCTGAATACTCGCTCGAGGCGGTCCGGTGACAGCGAACACGATCGGCGTCGCCGGGCTGGGCCAGGAGCATTCCAGGCTGTCGGCCAGGCTGGCCTCCCTGACCGAGCTAACCCGGATGGCGGCCGCACGATCCGGATCCGACGGCTTCAGCCAGGACCTGCTCACCGACGCGGAAGCGCTGCTCCGGCGCTCCGGCGAGCGGATGCGGATGTCCGGCTCGCATACCGTGGTAGCCCTGGCAGGCGGGACCGGAAGCGGCAAGTCCTCGCTGTTCAACGCCCTGGCCGGCGCGGCCTTCTCGCCCGCTGGGGTGATGCGGCCCACCACCAAGCACTCCCACGCGTGCGTGTGGGGCATGGACGGGGCCGCGCCGCTGCTGGACTGGCTCGGCGTGCAGCGACGGCACCGCTACGCGCGGGCCAGCGCGCTGAGCGAGGGCGAGGCGTCGCTGACCGGGCTGCTCCTGCTCGATCTGCCCGACCACGACTCAGTGGTCACCGGCTCGGCCGCCCTGGTCGACCGCCTGGTCAAGATGGCCGACATGCTGGTCTGGGTGCTCGACCCGCTGAAGTACGCGGACGCGTCCGTGCACCGCCGCTACCTGGTGCCGCTGGCCGGGCACGCGGCCGTGACCACGGTGGTGCTCAACCAGGCCGACACGCTGCCTCCCGATCAGGTCGCCGACTGCGCCGCCGACCTGCGTCGGCTGCTCGACGCCGAGGGGCTGCTGGAGACGCCGGTCCTGGTCACCTCGGCCGCCACCGGAACGGGCCTCCAGGAGCTGCGCCGGACACTGGCCACCTCGGTAGCCGAGCGGCGGGCGGTGAGCGACCGGATCGCGTTCGATATCGATGCCCTGCTGGAACGGTTCGCCGTCTACGCGGGGGATTCCGTGCCGGGCTGGCTGCCCCCGGCCGAGCCGGCGCCGCAGCTGCCCGCGGCGCCCGCCGCCGGCCCTCCCGGCCGCGCCCCCGCCCCCGCCTCCCCGGCACGGCCGTCCTGGGAGCAGGACGGCTGGGGCGACGAGGGCCTCGGTGCCGCGGCGCCCGCCTGGCCGGACGTGGCCAGGACTGACCCCACCGCCGCCTCCACTCCGCTGCCCAACGCGCCCAGTGAAGCGCATCCACCGTGGGAAGACGCCGCGCTGGACGGCCGGGCGGTCGACGCCGGCATCGACCCGCTGAGCTATGTCCCCCCGGCTCCGGCCGCGACGCTGACCGCCGCCTTCGCGAAGGCCGCCGGGGTGGCCGCCGCGACCGAGACGCTCAACGGCGCGCGCGAGCGGCAGGCCGTGAGCTACATCGGCTGGCCGCCCGGACGGCTGGCTGCCCGCCTGCGCCGGGCCGGGCGGGCTCCGGCGCGCAAGCTGCGGGCTGGCGATCCAGCCGACATGGCGCAGGCACAGCGAGCCGATATCGACAACGCGATCACCGCGTTCGCCGATGAGGTCGGCGGCCCGCTGCCGGAGCCCTGGTCCCGGACCGTGCGCGCGGCGGCCCGGTCGAGGGCAGGCGACGCGCAGTCGGCCCTGGGCTCGGTCGTGGCCCGCGGCCTGCCGCCGCGGGACAAGGTGACCGGCTGGTGGCGGCTGATCGCTCTGGCGCAATGGCTGCTCATGCTGCTAGCCGTGGGTGGCGTGGCCTGGATCGCCCTCATCCTGTCGCACAGGTCAGATAGGTCGTCGTCGCTGCTCAGTGACACCAGCCTGGTGCCCTGGCTGGCTGTCATGGTGGTCGCGTTGCTGCTGCTCGGCTGGCTGATCGAGTCGTGGTGCCAGAACATGGTGGTGCTCGCCGCCGACCGCGAGCGCGAGCAGGCCAACCAGGCCATCATGGCGCGGGTCGCGGCCGTCACCAGCGACCTGGTGCTGGCCCCCGTCGGCCGGGAGCTCGCCGACTACGAGCGCTTCCGCGCCGAGCTGGCCATCGCCCGCGCCCGGCCCTTCTGACCGGCGCACGGACCCGGCCTGCCCGCGGCGAAGCGAGCAGGAAGGAAACCCCACGATGGCAGCTGGCGCCGACGCCGACGGCGTCGACCTGGAGCGGATGCTCGACCTGGCTACGCCCTGGTGCCTGATGGTCGCGGCCACCTTGCGCCTTCCCGGCCTCATCGCCGAAGGCCACCGCGACATCGCCGACCTGGCCACGACGACAGGCTGCGATCAGGACGCGCTGCACGCCGTGCTGGGCCACCTGGTCTCAAAGGGCGTCTTCACCCAGGAAGCACCGGGACGCTTCGCCGCCAACCGGGCCGCGGAGCAGCTGGCCGCGGACCGGTTCCTGGATCTCGACGGCTTCGGTGGCCGGATGGCCCACACGTGGGGGACGCTGCTGGACTACGTGCGCACCGGCCAGCCGGCGTACGCCACGCTGTTCGGCCGCCCGTTCTGGGAGGACCTCGCCGCGCACCCGGATATCGCCGCCGGCTTCGACGCGCTGATGGGACCAGCCGGCCACGGCACGCCCGACTTCGATATCGAGCTCGCCGGCGGGTGGGACGAGGTCCGCACCATGGTCGACGTGGGAGGTGGCACCGGTGCCATGCTGGCCTCGCTGCTGCGCCGCCACCCGCACGTGCGGGGAATCCTCCTCGACCTGCCCGGCACAATCGCCCGGGCGGACACCAGCGCTGAGCACCGCAGAGCTGGCCGGCCGCGTGACGCTCCAGGGGCAGAGCTTCTTCGATCCGCTGCCCGCGGGCGCCGACCTGTACCTGCTGAAGAACGTGCTGAACGACTGGCCCGATGACCAGACGGTGGCCATCCTGCGTCGCTGCGCACAGGGCGCCAGGCCCGAGGGCCGGATCGCCGTCCTCGGCGGTGTCGCGCCCGACGAGGCACCGCGGTCCCTGGGCATCGACATGCTGGTCGCCGGCGGGAAGACCAGCACGATCACCCAGTTCACTCAGCTCGCCCGGCTGGCCGGCCTCCAGATCGCCGCCGCCCGCACCCAGTCCTCCGGCCGCTACGTAGTCGAGTGCCAACCCGATTAAGCTCCGGGCAGAACGCCTCCGGGCATGCACTCTTCCCCATCCGGGTTTGCAATGTAATCCTGTAATCAAGACACTGGATGGCCCGGGGAGACCCACATGGAGGCTAATCAGCCACTGGACGTGTACTCGCAGATCGTCTCGGGCGTGGCCGCACGGCTCACGCCCAAGGTCGCGAGCCTGCGCGTGCCGCGCCAGGGCAGCCGCGGAGGGACGGGGGAGAGCCTCGGCTCGGGCGTCGTCTTCACCGGCGACGGGTTCCTGCTCACCAATGCGCACGTGGTGGGCCAGGCCAGCGGCGGTACCGCGGCGTTTTCCGACGGCACGTCGGTGCCGTTCCGGGTGGTGGGCGCCGACCCGCTGTCTGACCTGGCCGTGCTGCGCGCCGACGGCGCGACTCCAGAGCCCGGCCGAGCTCGGCGAGGCGGACCGGCTGGTCGTCGGCCAGCTCGTGGTGGCGGTAGGCAACCCGCTCGGCCTGGCCGGCTCGGTCACGGCCGGCGTGGTCAGCGCGCTCGGCCGGTCGCTGCCCGCCCGCGGCCGGGTGATCGAGGACGTCATCCAGACCGACGCCGCGCTCAACCCGGGCAACTCCGGCGGGGCGCTGGCCGACGCGCAGGCCCGTGTGATCGGCATCAACACCGCGGTGGCCGGGGTGGGCCTGGGCCTGGCCGTCCCGGTCAACAACACCACCCGCCGGATCATCTCGGCGCTGATGGCCGACGGCCGGGTCCGGCGCGCCTACCTGGGCCTGGCCATGGTCCCGGGCCCGGTGCCCGCGGCCTGGCGGGAGCGCCTGGGCCGCCAGACCGGCCTGCTCATCGCCCAGGTGGTGGCGGGCGGCCCCGCCGACCGGGCCGGCCTGCGCACCGGCGACCTGCTGCTGTCGGTGGCCGGCCAGCCGCTCACGGTGTCCCAGGACCTGCAGCGGATGATGTTCGCCGATGCGATCGGCCGTCCGCTGGCCATCACCGTCATGCGCAACGGCGCCCTGGTCGACGTCATCGTCGAGCCCACCGAACTTGTCAACGCGTAACCCCTGCACCACCAAACACATCGCCGTGGTAGATCCGGGCTACGCGGAAGATCCGGGGGCTCCCGTCCCACCAGATCTACCATTAAGCCCGGATCTACCACGCTAATCAGGGGGTCTCTTTCCGCACCGGGAAAAGCGTGCCGCCGGCCGCGGAACACGCGCCCGGAACGGCACGCAACGAAGCGGCATGTCACCTTCGGCCCCGGGCCTGCCATGATGGGCACATGACCGCCAGCTACCAACCGGTCCGCGCTCCCCGCGGCTCGCACCTCACCTGCAAGGGCTGGCCGCAAGAGGCCGCCATGCGCATGCTCATGAACAACCTCGACCCCGAGGTGGCCGAGCACCCCGAGCAGCTCATCGTCTACGGCGGCTCCGGCCGCGCCGCCCGCAGCTGGGAGGCCTATGCCGCGATCATCGCCAGCCTGCAAGACCTGCAAGGCGACGAGACCCTCCTGGTCCAGTCCGGCAAGCCCGTCGGGGTCATGCGGACGCACGAATGGGCCCCGCGAGTGCTCATCGCCAACTCCAACCTGGTCCCGCAGTGGGCCACCTGGGAGGAGTTCCGCCGCCTGGAGCACCTCGGCCTGACCATGTACGGCCAGATGACCGCCGGGTCCTGGATCTACATCGGCACCCAGGGCATCCTGCAGGGCACCTACGAGACCTTCGCCGCGATCGCGGCCAAACGCTACGGCGGCACGCTCAAAGGCACGATCACCCTGACCGCGGGCCTGGGCGGGATGGGCGGCGCCCAGCCGCTGGCCGTGACCATGAACGGCGGCGTGGTCATCTGCGTCGAGTGCGACCAGTCCCGGATCACCCGGCGGATCGAGTTCGGCTACCTGGACGAGCAGGCCGACGACGCCGACGACGCCATCCGCCGGGCCACCGCCGCCCGCGACGAAGGCCGCCCCCTGTCCATCGGCCTGCTCGGCAACGCCGCCGACGTGTTCCCGGCCATGCTGGCCAGGCAGGCCCCGATCGATATCGTCACCGACCAGACCTCCGCCCACGACCCGCTGACCTACCTGCCCCACGGCGTCGCCTTCGAGGACATGGCCGCCCTGCGCGCCGAAGACCCCGAGGGCTTCACGACCAGAGCCCGCGAGTCCATGGCCGTCCACGTCGCCGCCATGGTCGGCTTCCTCGACGCCGGCGCCGAGGTGTTCGACTACGGCAACTCCATCCGCGGCGAGGCCCAGCTGGCCGGCTACCAGCGGGCGTTCGACTTCCCCGGCTTCGTCCCGGCCTACATCCGGCCGCTGTTCTGCGAGGGCAAGGGCCCGTTCCGCTGGGCCGCGCTGTCCGGCGACCCGGCGGACATCGCGGCCACCGACCGGGCCATCCTCGAGTTGTTCCCGGAGAACGAGGCCCTGGCCCGCTGGATCCGCCTGGCCGAGGAGAAGGTCCACTTCCAGGGCCTGCCCGCCCGGATCTGCTGGCTCGGCTACGGTGAGCGGAACCTGGCCGGCCTGCGCTTCAACGAGATGGTGGCCGACGGCACGCTCCAGGCCCCCATCGTCCTGGGCCGTGACCACCTGGACTGCGGCTCGGTCGCCTCGCCCTACCGGGAGACCGAGAGCATGGCCGACGGCTCCGACGCGATCGCCGACTGGCCGCTGCTGAACGCGCTGGTCAACACGGCCTCAGGCGCGTCCTGGGTGTCCATCCACCACGGCGGCGGGGTCGGCATCGGCCGCTCCATCCACGCCGGCCAGGTCTGCGTGGCCGACGGCTCCGAGCTGGCCGCGCAGAAGCTGGAGCGTGTCCTGACCAACGACCCCGCCATGGGCGTGATCAGGCACGCCGACGCCGGCTACGAGAAGGCCTCGGCCGTCGCCGCCGAGCGCGGCGTCCGCGTCCCTATGGCGACATGAGCTTCGCCGGCCTGTGGCGCGAGCTCGAGCCGCTGGGCCGCGACCCGGCTACCGGCGGCTACCGGCGCTACTCCTGGACGCCGGCCGACGCGGACTGCCGCGCCTGGTTCACCAGCCAGGCCGAGCAGCGCGGCCTGGCCGTCGAGCCCGATAACAACGGCAACCTGTGGGCCTGGTGGGGCCCGAAGCGCCCGGGTGCCATCGTGACCGGCAGCCACCTGGACTCGGTCCCGGACGGCGGCGGCTTCGATGGCGCCCTCGGCGTCGTCACCGCGCTGGCCGCTGTGGACCTCCTGCAAGAAAAATCCTTTCATCCCGAACGGTCCGTGGTGCTTGCCGTCTTCACCGAGGAAGAGGGCGCCCGGTTCGGCGTCCCCTGCCTCGGCAGCCGCCTGCTCACCGGCGCCATCGCCCCGGACGCCGCCCGCGCCCTCACCGACACCGGCGGCACCACGCTCGCCGAGGCCATGGCTGCCGCCGGTCACGACCCGGCCGGCCTAGGCCCCCGCGACGACCTGCTGGCGCACCTCGGTGCGATCGTCGAGCTGCACGTCGAGCAGGGCCGCGCGCTGGCCCCCCTGGACGCCGCCCTCGGCCTGGCCGAAGGCATCTGGCCGCACGGCCGGTGGCGGTTCACCTTCGAAGGCCGCGCCGACCACGCCGGCACCGCGCAACTCGCCGACCGCCGCGACCCGATGCTGCCCTACGCGCACGCAGTCCTCGCCGCCCGGGCCGCCGCCGCGGAGCATGGCTCGCTGGCCACGTTCGGCAAGGTGCTCGTGACGCCGAACGGCTCCAACGGCGTGCCCTCGGCCGTGCAAGCCTGGCTGGACGCCCGCGCCGCGGACGAAGCCACCGTGCTGGAGACAGTCGCCACGGTCCGTTCGGCTGCGGAAAAATGCTCCGGTGAACACGACGTCACGCTCGCCGTGCGGCAGGAGTCGTTCACCCCGCTGGTGCGGTTTCACTCCGGCCTGCGCGACCGGATCGCCGGGGTCCTGGCCGCCGCCGGGGTCCAGGCTCCGGTGCTGCCCACCGGCGCGGGCCACGACGCGGGCGTGCTGGCCGCCCGGGTCCCGGCCGCCATGATCTTCGTCCGCAATCCCACCGGGATCTCGCACTCGCCCGCCGAGCACGCCGACCTGCCCGACTGCGAGGCCGGCGTCCGTGCCCTGGCCGCCGTCCTCGAGGACCTAGCGGGCCCCGCATGACGCTGCCTCCCGCACGCTCATGGCTAGCCGACCTGGCCTGGCTCCCCGGCCAGGGCGTCCGCCGCGACGTCCTCATCGAAGCCGACGGCGACCGCTTCACTTCTGTCACACCCTCCGCTCCCGCCGAGAGCATCCCCTCCGGCACCATCCGGCTGCGCGGCCTCACCCTGCCCGGCTTTGCCAACGCGCACTCCCACGCCTTCCACCGCGCGCTGCGGTCGGTCACCCAGGCTGACCGCGGGACGTTCTGGAGCTGGCGCGAGCGGATGTACGACGTCGCGGCCCGGCTCGACCCGGACAGTTATTACCAGCTGGCCCGGGCCACCTTCGCCGAGATGACCCTGGCCGGGGTGAGCTGCGTGGGGGAGTTCCACTACCTGCACCACCAGCCGGGCGGCCATCCGTACCCGGATCCCAACGCCATGGGCCACGCCCTGATCCAGGCCGCCGCTGAGGCGGGCCTGCGGATGACCCTGCTGGATACCTGTTACCTGTCGGGGGGCCTGGCTGAAGAGGGGGGATTGCTGCCGCTGGCCGGGGCCCAGCTGCGGTTCAGCGACGGCGACGCCCGGCGCTGGGCGGCGCGGGTCAGCGACCTGGGCTTCGACGAGCACGGCATGATCAGCCCGTACGCGCAGGCCGGCGCGGCCGTTCATTCCGTCCGCGCGGTGCCGCGAGGCCAGCTGCATCCGGTGGTGGCCTGGGCTCACCGGTTCGGCGCGCCGCTGCACGTGCACCTGTCCGAGCAGCGGGCCGAGAACGAAGCGTGCCAGGTGGTGTACGGGATGTCGCCCGCCCGCCTGCTGTACGCCGAGGACGTGCTGGGGCCGCGCACCACCGTGGTCCACGCCACCCACGTGGACGCCGATGATGTGGAGCTGCTCGGCGGCTGCCAGGCGTTCGCCTGCCTGTGCCCCACCACCGAGCGTGACCTGGGCGACGGCCTGGCTCCGGCCCAGGCGCTGGCCGCGGCGGGCTGCGTGCTCACCCTGGGCAGCGACAGCCACGCAGTGATCGACCTGCTCGAAGAGGCTCGCGGGGTCGAGTACGCCGAACGCCTCGGCCGCCAGGCTCGCGGTCACCACACCGCCGAGGCGCTGCTTCAGGCGGCGACCGCGGCCGGGCACACCAGCCTGGGCTGGCCCGACGCGGGCGAGATCGCCCCCGGAGCCTGGGCTGACCTGGCCACCGTGTCCCTGGACTCGGTGCGGACCGCGGGCGCCCCGGATAGCCAGGCTCTGGAGGCCGCCGTGTTCGCCGCCTCGGCGGGCGACATCACCGACGTCGTGATCAGTGGCCGGGACGTGGTCCGCGACGGCACCCACCTGCTGGTCCCCGACGTGCCGGGGGAGCTGTCCCGGGCCATCCGCGCCGTCCTGGATTAGCCCGACCCGGCCGCCTGGCCCGACCCTGGGACAATAGAACCCATGACCGACATCCCGGTGGCGGACCTGGGCGGCGGCGTCGCCGTGCCGATGGTCGGCTTCGGCACCTGGCAGCTGAGCGGCCGCCGTGCCTACGAATCCGTCCGGTACGCGCTGCAGGTCGGCTACCGGCACATCGACACCGCCACCATGTACCGGAACGAGCGCGAGGTCGGCCAGGCCATCCGGGACAGCGGCCTGGGCCGCGGCGAGGTGTTCGTCACCACCAAGCTGCTGCCCAGCGACGCCGGCCGGGCCCGGGCCAGCCTGGACGCGAGCCTGCGCGCGCTGGACACGGATTACGTCGACCTGTGGCTGGTCCACTGGCCGCCGCGCAGGCAGGCCTTGGTCCCACTGTGGCGGGATTTTGTCGCCCTGCGTGCCGAGGGGCGGTGCCGTGCCGTCGGGGTCAGCAATTACGGCCTCGCCCAGATCGACGAGCTGATCCAGGCCACCCAGGAGCGGCCCGCGGTCAACCAGATCCCGTGGAGCCCGTCCCGGCACGATCCGGCCTTGCTGGCCGCGCACGCCGACCGCGGCGTGGCCGTGGAGGGCTACAGCCCCCTCAAGGGCACCCGTCTGCGCGATCCCGCCCTGGCCGAGATCGCCGCCCGGCACCGCGTCACCCCGGCCCAGGTCGTCCTGCGCTGGCACCTGGAACGCGGCATCATCGTGATTCCGAGGTCCTCCCAGCCCGCTCACATCGCATCGAACTTCGACCTGTTCAGCTTCTCCCTCACCCCCGAAGAAACCGCCCACCTGGGTGGGAAGGTCCGGACCTGACCGCGCTCATCGGCCACCGGCCCACCGCCCCGCCCCCGTCATGGCGGCGCATTATCGGGCAACAGCTTGCCGATGGCAACTAGTTGTCCACAGGAGGGCGCGCTCCGGCCGAGTTATCCACAGCTGCGCAGCTGCCCAGGCGGATCGGGCCGCGTAACCGCGACGGTGGAGGGACCGGCGGCGTCGGGCCGCCGAGCTTCCCAAGGAGGATCGAGATGAGCCAGGGCGGATACCTGACGCTGGTGGGCTTCGTGGCCCAGGACCCGAGGCAGCGCGAGGCGACGGACGGCGTGTGGGTCACCAACCTGCGTGTCGGCACCACGCCCCGTGTCCAGGACCGGGTCACCAATCAATGGCGCGACGGAGAGACCTCGTTCTACGACGTGGCGTGCTGGCGCCGGCTCGGCGACCACGTACGGGCCAGCCTGCACAAGGGCGACCCGGTGATGGTCAAGGGACGGTGCCGGTCGCGTAGCTACACCGACAAGAATGGGGTGCAGCACAACGTAATCGACATCATCGCCGATACCGTCGGCCATGACCTCAACCGCGGAGTGGCCAACTATCTGCGCTTCGAGCGCCGGCCCGCGGTCACCGAGGGGGATCCTGCCGCCGAGCAGGTCCCGGACATGCCCGAGGATCGCGACATCCTCGACGATGAGGCTATCGACCAGTTCGGACAGGCGCTCGATAGCCTTACTGACGCCGAGCTCACGGTCCAAGCTCTCGAGGAGGGCAACACGTCTGACGCGGCAGCGCCGTCAGTATCGCGGACGCCCTTCTGAGCTAGGTCCAGATAACGCCTCGCACCGGTAGTTCTCCTCAGCTCGGATGCTGCACGGGGCGGATACGATCCGATTCGTAGCGTATCCGCCCTAGGCAGCGCCAACGTTACTGTCCGTCGCGGCAGAAGCGTGTCTGATCTCGGTCTGCGTCGCCGGCATCGCTGGTCAGCCGCCATGCCGGATGCGTCCGGTCAACCTACCGGTTTTGCCCACGCTCAGCACTCCTCGAATCTATACTGTTACCTAAAGTGATGATCGGGCCCTCGCGGGTCCGCATCAGCCTGGCTGACCCTGGGCAGGAAGCATGTCAGCAGTTCAAGAGGCGATCGGACAGCCCCGGCGGGGGCCTCGGCGTGTGATCAGGTGGTCCCCTCGCCGCCGGCTGCGGGGAGAGCTGCCGCCCCGCCCAGGCTCGGGCTGGCCGCTGCTCACGATGCTCGGGCCGCTGATCGTCTACGTCGTCGGTGTCGTGGCCTGTGCCCTGGGCCTGATCGGCTGGGAAGCAGCTCACACGCCGCTGCACGCGGGCCACCTGGCCCTGTTCGCCGCGTTGCTGGCTGCCGCGGTGGTGTGCGTCGAGGCCATGCGGCGGCTCGGCCAGCCGTCCGGCGTGTCGAGGGACCTGCTGTCCGCCTGGTGGCTGCCGATCGCGCTGCTCCTGCCGCCGCTCTACGCGCTGCTCGCGCCGTTCGTCATCGGCGCGGTGCTCTACCTGCGGGGCCGCCGGATACCCGTATACCGCCGCGTGTTCAGTTCGGCCGCGCTGGGGCTGGCCGGAGCCGCCGCGTCGGCCACCTTCCACCTCGCTGTCCCGCGGGGCCTGCGGCTTAGCCTGGCCGGGTCGCATGCCTGGCTGGTCCGCCCGGACGTGATCGGTGCCGCGGTCGCCTGCGCGGTCCTGTTCGCGGTGCTCAACGCGGGCATCGTCGCGGTCGCCGCGCACCTGGCCGATCCCGGGGCGCCGCTGAAGGTGCTGTGGGACCGGGAAAGCCTGCTGCTCGACCTGACCGAGACGTGCGTCGGAATCCTCGTCGCCGTCACCTGCGCGCTCAGCTTCCTGCTCCTCCTGGTCGCCCTGCCGCCGGTCATCCTGCTGCAGCGCAGCCTGATGCATCAGCAGCTGGCCGCGGCCGCCCGGACCGATCCCAAGACCGGGCTGCTGAACGCCACCGCCTGGCAGCGCGAAGCCGATGCCGAGGTCAGCCGCGCGCTGCGGTCTGGACTGCCGATGTCTCTGCTCCTCGTGGACGTGGATCACTTCAAGCGGGTCAATGACAGTCACGGCCACCTCATCGGGGATGACGTCCTGCGCGCCCTGGCCACGGAGCTCAGGCAGCAGGTCCGCGAGTCGGACGTGGTGGGCCGGTTCGGCGGGGAGGAGTTCACCGTCCTGCTGCCCCGCACCGACGGCCCGGGGGCCTGCCGGATCGCCGAGCGGCTGCGCAGCAGCGCGGGCCTGCTCAGCGTGACCGCCGCCGACACGCAGATCAGCGTCACCATCTCGATCGGGGTGGCGGAGCTAGGCCGGCATGGCCACGACCTGTTCGAGCTGCTCGCGGCGGCCGACCTGGCCCTGTACCGGGCTAAGGCGGCCGGCCGCAACCAGGTGCGCCTGTACGTCCCGCGCCAGCAGCAGCCGCGGGGTGCCGCCGAGCCAGCGAGCGAGGCGGATCAGGAAGGTGACGAGGTAACCGGCGCGTACCCGTAGGCTTGAGGACATGCCGGAGTTCATCTATCAGATGCGAGCCGTGCGCAAGGCGCACGGTGACAAGGTCATTCTCGACAACGTTACGCTGGCGTTCCTGCCCGGCGCGAAGATCGGCGTCGTAGGGCCGAACGGTACCGGCAAATCGACGCTGCTGCGGATGATGGCCGGCCTGGAGCAGCCGTCCAACGGCGAGGCGCGCCTGATGCCCGGCTTCACCGTCGGCCTCCTCGCCCAGGAGCCGCAGCTGGACGAGACCAAGACCGTGCTCGGTAACGTCGAGGACGGCGTGGCCGACACCAAGCGGACTCTCGAGCAGTACAACGAGATCGCCGAGAAGATGGCGACCGACTACTCCGATGAGCTCCTCGAGGAGATGGGCCGCCTGCAGGAGGTGCTCGACCACAAGGACGCTTGGGACCTCGACAGCCAGGTCGAGCAGGCCATGGACGCGCTGCGCTGCCCGCCACCGGACGCCGACGTGACCAGCCTGTCCGGCGGCGAGAAGCGCCGGGTGGCGCTGTGCCGCCTGCTGCTGTCCCAGCCCGACCTGCTGCTGCTGGATGAGCCGACCAACCACCTGGACGCGGAGAGCGTGCAGTGGCTGGAGCAGCACCTGGAGAAGTACCCGGGTACCGTCGTCGCGGTCACCCACGACCGGTACTTCCTGGACGACGTAGCCCAGTGGATCCTCGAACTCGACCGCGGCCGCGCCTACCCCTATGAAGGCAACTACTCCACCTACCTGGAGACCAAGGCGGCCCGGCTCAAGGTCGAGGGGGCCAAGGACGCCAAGAAGCGCAAGCGCCTGGAGGACGAGCTGGAGTGGGTCCGCTCCAGCCCCAGGGCGCGCCAGGCTAAGAGCAGGGCCAGGCTGCAGCGCTACGAGGAGATGGCGGCCGAGGCCGACAAGAACCGCAAGCTGGACTTCGAGGAGATCCAGATCCCGCCGGGCCCGCGCCTGGGTAACCAGGTGGTGGAGGTCAGCGACCTGGTCAAGGGGTTCGGGGACCGGTGCCTGTTCGAGGACCTCTCCTTCAGCCTGCCCCGCAACGGCATTGTCGGCGTCATTGGCCCGAACGGCGTCGGCAAGACCACCTTGTTCAAGATGATCGTCGGCGAGGAGAAGCCGGACCAGGGCACGATCAGGATCGGCGAGACGGTCCGCATCTCCTACGTTGACCAGGCCCGGGCCCGCATCGCCCCGAACAAGAACGTCTGGGAAGTGATCTCCGACGGCGAGGCGCACATCCGCGTCGGCAACCTCGAGATCCCCAGCCGGGCATACGTGGCCGCCTTCGGCTTCAAGGGCGCCGACCAGCAGAAGCCGGCCGGCGTGATGTCCGGCGGCGAGCGGAACCGGATGAACCTGGCCCTCACCCTCAAGCAGGGCGGCAACCTGCTGCTGCTGGACGAGCCGACGAACGACCTGGACGTGGAGACGCTGGGGTCATTGGAGAACGCGCTGCTGGAGTTCCCCGGCTGCGCGGTCATCACCAGCCACGATCGCTGGTTCCTGGACCGGGTGGCCACGCACATCCTGGCCTGGGAGGGCGGCGCGAACTGGTTCTGGTTCGAGGGTAACTTCGATGCCTACGAGAAGAACAAGGTCGACCGGCTCGGCGCCGAAGCCGCCCGCCCGCACAGCGTCACCTACCGCAAGCTCACCCGCGACTAGCGGCACCCCGCGGCTAACGGCACCCCGCGACTAGCGGCACCACCGCTTGGGCCCGCCGCCCGGCCCCACCGGTCAGCTCAGCGGCCCGAAGAACGCCCGCAGGTCCCCGGCCAGGTCACCCGGTGCCTCCATGGCCGGGAAGTGCTTTCCGCGGGCGAACTCGGACCAGTGCGCGCCGGGCGGGGCGGGCACCAGCTTGCGGACCGTCTCGTCGGCGCCGAAGACCGCGAAGCCCTGCGGTACGGCCGGGGGAGTGCCCCAGTCAGACGAGTGCGCCTGCTCGTACAGGGTGTGCGCGGCTGAGGCGCCGGAGCCAGTGAACCAGTACAGGCTGACCGTGGTGAGCAGTTGATCGCGGTCGACCGGCAGGTCGGTCCACTCGTGCACCTTCTCGGCGATCCAGGCCAGCTGCAGCAGCGGTGAGTCGGCCAGTCCGTAGCCGATGGTCTGCGGGCGGCTGTTCTGCAGGGCCAGGTAGCCCGAACCATCCCGCCGGAAGTCCTCCATCCGCTCCAGGATCAGCTTGTCGGCCGGGTCGCCGGGATCAAGACGGCTGGCCAGCCCGGGTATGAAGGTGGCGACGGCCGCCGCGGTCAGCGGGTCGGTCACCACGTGGACGCCGGTCACGTGCTCCCCGTCCAGCCCGCCCACCATGCCGGACACTCCGGCGCCGATGTCGCCGCCGTGCACGCCGTACCGCCGGTAGCCGAGCCTGCGCATCAGCTCGGCCCAGGCGCGGGCGGTCCGGCCCATGGTCCAGCCGGCCGCGCTCAGCGGTGTGGAGAAGGCGTAGCCGGGCAGGGACGGGGCCACGACGTGGAACGCCTGGCCCGCGGCCGGACTGACCAGCGGCTCGATCAGCCGCAGGAACTCGGCGACCGAGCTGGGGTAGCCGTGCGTGATCAGCAGTGGCTTCGCGCCGGGCTGGCCGGACCTGACGTGCAGGAAGTGAATCCGCTGGCCGTCGATCTCGGTGATGAACTGCGGAAAGGAGTTAAGCTCCGCCTCGGCGGCGCGCCAGTCGTATCGCGTGCGCCAGTGCTCGGCGAGCTCTCTCAGGTAGCCCGGCGGTACGCCGCGGGCCCAGTCCGCGCCGGGCAGCTCGCCCGGCCAGCGGGCGTGGGTGAGCCTGCCATGCAGATAATCGACGTCGGCCTGGGGGATCTCGATGCGGAAGGGCTGGATGCCGTCGCTCATCACGCTTCTCCTGTCCACGCTGGTGTTGCGCTCACAGGCAAAGGCTAGGAACAATAGCGGAAAGGTTCGTTCCTAGATGGATGCCAGGATGGGAGAATGCCGGAAACCTCGGCGCGGCTGCTGCGCCTGCTGTCCCTGATGCAGGCCAGGCGGGACTGGACCGGTACCGAGCTCGCCGCCCGTCTCGGCGTTACCACCCGCACCATCCGTCATGACGTGGACCGGTTGCGCGGGCTGGGCTATCCGGTCGACGCGCGGCCGGGCGTGGCCGGCGGGTACCGGCTCGGCACCGGCGCCGCCCTGCCGCCCCTGCTGCTCGACGACGAGGAAGCGGTGGCTGTCGCGATCGGCTTGCGCACTGCCGCGACCGGCTCGGTCGCCGGGATCGAGGAGACCTCGCTGCGTGCTCTGGCCAAGCTCCAGCAGATGCTCCCGGCCCGGCTGCAGCACAGGCTCAGCGCCTTTCAGGCGTACGCGCTGCCGGTACCGTCGCGCGGTCCGCGCGTGGACCCGGAGGTACTGACGACAATCGCCAGCGCATGCCGCGACCATGAGCGGCTTCGGTTCGACTACCGTGCGCATTCCGGGGCGGTCAGCCGGCGTTCGGTGGAGCCGTATCGGCTGGTGCACGACCGGCAGCGCTGGTACCTCGTGGCCTGGGACGAAGGCCGGGAAGCATGGCGAACCTTCCGGGTCGACCGGATCGAGCCACGGACCCCGGCTGGGCCGCGCTTCGTGCCCCGCGCGCTTCCGCCCGACCCGGAGATCGCGGCGCAAGTGGCCCGTGCGGCCGCGGCGGCGCCCTGGCGTTACCGGGCCCGGGTGATCGTGCACGCGCCGGCCGCGTACGTGCGGGAGCGGCTGCCCATCCCCGTTCCGGTGGAATCCCTGGGCGAGGACCGGTGTGCCTTTGAGCCAGGCTCGGACCATCCGGAAATGCTCGCCCTGTATCTGGGCCTGCTGGACGCGGACTTTGAGATCGCGGATTCGCCGGAGCTGGTGGCCGCCCTGCACAAGCTGGCCGGCCGCTACCAGCGCGCCATCGTAGCCGCCAATGCCGCGGCCGACGGCCGGGCCTAGGCTTCTGGGGCATACCCAGGGGACGGAGGTGGGCGTGGCCAGAGTCCGGGTGGCGGTGGCCGGAGCCGGGCTCGGCGGGCTGTGCCTAGCGCAGGGCTTGCGGCGCGCAGGCGCCGACGTCACGGTGTACGAACGGGACGACGGCCTGGCCGGGCGCGGGCAGGGGTACCGGCTGCACGTCGACGCGCGGGCGGGACTGGCGCTGCAGCAGTGCCTGCCGCCGGAGCTGCTCGCCGCCTTCCAGGCGACGTGCGGTCAGGCGAGTACCCGGCTGACCGTGGTGAGTGAACGGCTGCGGGTGCTGAAAGAAGACACGACCGGCGACCCCGCTGCCGACCGGTACGCGCCTGGCACGCTGTCCACGTCGGTTAATCGGCTGACGCTGCGGGAAGTGCTGGCCGCCCGGCTGCAGGACACGGTCGTGTTCGGCCGTGCGGTGACGGGGTTCGATGCTGACGGCGACGGCGTGCGGGTCCATTTCGCCGACGGCCGGGAGGCCGAGGCGGATGTGCTGGTCGGCGCCGACGGGGTGAATTCGGCGGTCCGCCGGCAGTACCTGCCCGCGGCCAGCCCGGCCGATACCGGAGGGCGCTGCATCTACGGCAAGACCCCGCTGCTGCCCGCCGCGATCGAGCGGCTGCCTGCCGCGCTCGAGGGCGGGTTCACCGCGGTCATCGGCGGCAGGCTCGGCATGGCGACCGGGCTGGTCCGGTTCCGGAACCACCCCGAGCAGGTGCCCGGGGTGCGGTTGTCGGCCGCCGGGGACTATCTGATGTGGGGCCTGGCCGGAGACCGCGGGCAGTTCGGCGTCCCGGACGAGGTGCTGCTCGCGATGAGCCCGGCGGAACTGCACGCGCTATCCGCGTCGCTGATCCGCAGCTGGCACCCGGATCTGCGCGCGCTGCACGCCATGGCCGAGATCGAGGAGACGTTCGCGGTGCGGATCCGCACCTCGCCGGTCATCGCCGCCTGGCCGGCGAGCCGGGTCACCGTGCTCGGCGACGCCATCCACGCGATGAGCCCGGCGGGCGGCTCCGGGGCGAACACGGCCCTGCGGGATGCCGCGCAGCTGTGCGGCGCGCTGACCGCCGCCGACGCAGGCGACATCACCACGGCCATCGGCCGATACGAGCACCAGATGCGCGACTACGGGTACGCCGCCCTCACCGCCTCGGCCCAGGCCGAAGCCGAGCGGGGCGCCCTGCGCAACCCGCTCCTGTCCTGGCTCTTCCGCCGCGCAGGCCGTGCCTAGAGCGCCGGTCAGGTAGGCGTCAGGCGTCCGATCTCCATGCCCCGGGCTGCACCTCGAACTTCCCTGTTCGCAGCTGCATCATCACCATCCGATACCGGCAAGGATTATGCGTCTTGCCGCGCTGGGATGGACTGCTTGTAGGCAGCGGCCCAGCCGACCCGGCTATTTGGTCAGCGGTCGCTGACCACAATGAGCTCTTCACCCTCCCCCGACGGTGGCTCAAAGCTCTCAAGGTAGCGAGCGAGCAGTTCCTCGGTGATCGGGAACGCGGCGTTGGCGTCGAAGCGCTCACCTCGCCCGTGCAGACGCGCCCGCAGCAGTGCCGGGCCGGCCCGAAGGTAGACCAGGCGCCAGCGGCCGCCGGCCTGCTTGACCAGCCGTTTGTACTCCTGCCGCCTTGACCGCTGCCAGAAGCTCGAGTCCACGACGACGTCGCGGCCCTCCGCAAGCAGCGAGAGCAGCCGCTCTCGCACAGCCTCCCTCGCGACTTCGGTGTGCCGCTGGTACTCCTCAGCCTCGTAATCGACGCCGTAGCGGCCAAAGCGGTGCCAGATCTCCTCATCGACGGACAGGCGTACATAACCCCTGGCTTCGAGGTCTTTGGCGTACGTGGTCTTGCCCGAGCCCGCTATCCCGCACATGAGGACTACCTCAGGCTGCACAGGACGCTGAGCTCCGCCCATTTCCATGATCGCCATGGTGCACGGACGCGAATGTGTTGTCATCCTTACTTGACGCTCTAGTCCCTCACGAGCCGGAAGAACGCCCGGACCTCCTCGACGAACAGTTCCGGCTGCTCGAAGGCGGCGAAGTGGCCGCCGCGAGCGGGCTCGTTCCAGTACCGGATGTCGGCGAATCGCTTCTCCGCCCACCGCCGCGACGGCCGCTGGAGCTCGCGCGGGAACACCGAGCATCCGACCGGGACCTCGATCGAGTTCACGCTGGTGCCCGCGATCCACTCGTTGACCTGCCGGATGCTCTCCCAGTACAGCCGTGCCGCCGAGGCGCCCGTGCCGGGCAGCCAGTACAGCATCAGGTTGTCCAGCAGCTCGTCCCGGGTCAGTACGTCCTCCAGCGGGCCATCGTGGTCCGTCCAGGCCCAGAACTTCTCCACGATCCAGGCGGCCAGAGCGGCGGGGGAGTCCACCAGCGCATAACCGATCGTCTGCGGCCGGGTCGCGTGCTCCCGCGAATATCCCGAATCCCACTCCGCCGAGTACTCCAGTGAGGCCAGCGCCGCCCGCTCCGCACTGGTCAGGTCATCGAGGGTGGCCGGATCCGGTCCGGCCAGCGGCGGGATCAGGTGGACGCCCGCCACGTGCGTCCGGTCCTGCTGGCCGAGCAGAGTACTCACGCTAGTGCCCCAATCGCTGCCCACCGCGCCGTAGCGTGAATAGCCGAGCCGCTCCATCAAGACCGCCCACGCCCGGGCGATCCGCTCGATCCCCCAGCCCGTCTGCTCCGGCTTTCCGCTGAATCCGTATCCAGGAAGTGAGGGGCACACCAGGTGGAAGGCGTCAGCCGCATGGCCCGGGTTGGACAGCGGCTCGATCACCTTCATAATCTCCACCACCGAGCCGGGCCAGCCGTGCGTCAGGATCAGCGGCAGCGCCCCCGGATTTGGCGAGCGGACGTGGGCGAAGACGAAGCGGATCCCGTCAATCTCCGTCTGAAACAGCGGCAGCGCGTTCAGCCGCGCCTCGGTGGCCCGCCAGTCGTAGCCGTCGGCCCAGTAGTCGCACAGCTCGCGCAGGTATGCCAGCGGCACACCCTGCGACCAGTCGGTCACCGTCTCGTGTTCAGGCCACCGCGTCTGCCGCAGCCGCCGCCGGAGATCGGCCAGCTCGGCCTCGGCAATCTCGATCCGGAACGGCGCGATCTCCTGGCCCATACGACGACCCTATGGGTGCGGCCACGACGAGCCGCGTCAGCGCCCCCGCCGGGCAAGCGGTCAGGTCCTGCCGGTCAAGCGGTCAGGTCCTGCCGGTCACGCCTCAGCTTCTGCAGGAGCTGGGAGCGTACCGGGGTCGAAGTCATAGAGCCAGCCGGTCGCTTTTTCAAAGAAGCGGTTGAACACGTGCGGCATGATCATCTCCCGTATCCGGGCGCCGACCGGGCCAGCCGTCTTGGCGTCCCGGTTGCTGGCCTCCATCTTGGCCAGCTTGCCGGCCCGCGGCTGCCGTTCGCGGTCGAAAGCGGCCAGCGCAGCGGGTATCGCTTCTGGCGCGGCCCCGGCGACGTCCCTGGCCAGGATTACCGCGTCTTCCAGCGCGATGGAGGCGCCCTGCCCGGCGCCGACCGGGTGCGCGGCGTCGCCAATGATCACGAGCCTGTCGTGGTACCGGCACGTAGGCGGCCTCAGCATGTATCCCAGGTGAGCCGGGCCAACGGTGGTAGCGGCCTCCAGTACGGCGGCGGCCTGCACCTCGCCGCCGAACAGCCGGGTTAGCTCGGGCAGTCCGGTGGCGGCCAAGTCGGACGGCGGCTCGGGCGCCGCGACCTGGGCGGTCCACCACACGGTGCCGTCGGGAGCGGGAATGAAGATGAATACCCCGTGCCGGCCGAAGACCCAGTTGAAGCCGTCTCGGGGCAGGCCGGCCGGGACCGTACCGGAGACACCCGAGACGGAGTAGAGCCCGGCGTAGACCGGCTGAGGTGCTGACGGATCGAGGATGGGCCGGGTCACCGACCAGATGCCGTCGGCCCCGACGACCAGGTCAGCGCCGGCCGTCCTCCGGACCGCTTCGCGGTCAAGCCGCTGGCCGGTGACGATCCGGGCACCCGTTTCCAGCGCGGCGGCGCGCAGCGCGCCGACCAGATCGGCGCGCATGACCGTGACACTGCGCATGGGATCATCGGGCCGGCGGCCCCGCGCCACATCGCCGAGCAGCTTTCCGCGGCCGGACCACATGCGATGCCGTCCGACCCAACCCCGCGGCCTGCACCTGCGCCAGGCACCCCAGCGCATCCAGTGCCCGCAGGCCGTTGACCGCCAGGCTGACGTAAGACCCGACCGGCCCGGCCGGATCCAAGTAGGCCTCATACAGGGTTACCTCGGCCCCGATCCGCCGGAGCGCGACCGTGGCCGCCGAGCCGGCCACGCCGCCGCCTATCACCGTTACTCGCACGATAGTCTCCCGAATGTCAATTCATTGAATTTAGATTCAGTGAACTTTGGTTCAGTATCATGGCCGTACGGGCATGATGTCAAGGCGGCTATCGGATGACGGAGGGGCATGTCATGGGAGAGCGGAAGGTCAGGGCGGCCCAGACTGAGGCGGTGCTGAAGGCGGCGGCGCAGCAGCAGTTCGCCGAGCGCGGCTACCTGAACACCAAGATCACCGACATCACCGATGCCGCAGGCCGCGCCGTCGGGTCGTTCTACCAGCATTTCGCCAGCAAGGAAGACCTGCTGCAGGCGCTGCTCGCGGACATGCACGCTCAGGCGGGCCGGGCCCTCGACGATGACGGCCCGGCACACGACCTCACCGACCCCGACCAGCTCCGCGAGCACCTGGCCGCGGCGTGGGGCGTGATGCGCGACTACCGGCCGGTCATGACCGCCTTGTTCGAGTCGGCCCTGGCTGCCGGTCCCGCCTCCGGCGAGCTATGGAAGCAGCTCACCGCGGATACCGTCATGCTCCGAGAGCACTTGCAGTACCTGCAGGAGCAGGGGCATGCTCTGCCCGGCGACCCGGTGCTGATCGCCGCCGCCATGGGCGGGATGCTGTCGATGCTCGCCTACGCCCTGCTCCCCGCCGCGCCGGACGCCCCTGGTGCTGATCACCCCGGTTACCCGGATGCGCAGATCATCGATGCCCTCACCGGCCTGCTGCTACACGGCCTGGCTGGCCCCCCGACGCTCGCTACCGCGACGCTCGAGGAATCAGGCTGACCGAAATCTCTAGATTGGATACCGGGTGGGTTCGGTAACGTACTGCCGCCCCGACGGCGTGGTCCACCGGATGTGCCCGCTGGGCAGCTGTTCGGCGTTCCAGCGCGGGTCTTGCTTGGCACGATGGTCGTGGCGGCAGGTCGGGTTGCCATTGCACAAACAGGTCCGGCCGCCCGCCTCATATGGGATGTTGTGCTCGAAGTCGCAGCTCGTCGCGGGGCGGCGGCAGCCCGGCCCGGTGCACGTGGCGTGCCGGATCTGGGCCAGGTGCCGGAGCAGGATTCCGGGATCGTGGCCCTTGGCCTCGTGCCGGTGATCACATTCGCCCACTGGGATCGGTCCCAAGGTGATGAGCAGATCCCGCTGCCCGGTGGCCCCGGTGGAGAACCTCCAGGTGCCGTATCCGCCGGGCGGCCCGGGCTGGTCCGTCGCGGTGAAGGTGAACGAGGGAGCGCGGGGCGGGTCGGGCCCGCTCGTGGTGCCGGGCTTATAACGTTTCGCGGGGCCTACCCGGCTGCTGGCGGGTGCAGGACGGGCGCAGCCATGCCCGATCGCGTGCCCGTCCTGGTCGGTCACGGTCACGCACCAGGTGGACCGGGCGGCGCGGGCGGCCGCGGCGGCCAGGTCGCGGGCCAGATCGGGATCGAGGGGGCCGATGCCGGTCATCTCGCCGGGCCGGTCCGCGAGGTGGAGCAGGGTGGCCAGGGGGATGGTGAGGTTGGCCCGGCCGGCGAACCCGGGCGGGATCACCCCGGCCAGCGGCCCAGCCGGAGCCGGCATCCGGGGCTCCAGCGGACCGGACCCACCACCCGGGCCGTACCCGCTGTCCTGGCCGGGCTTGGCGTCGTGGCCCGGGTCGTTGCCGGTCCGGGCATCCAGGGGCCGGGAGTCGATGCCGAGCAGGATGTCCAGGAACGCACGAGCCCGGAGCAGATCCATGCCGCCGTCCAGACCTGCCTGGCGCAGCTGCCGGGCCCACCAGGTGATCCGCTGATCAGCAGCCAGCACCTCCGCCGGGCGGCAGCTCCCGGCCGGTCAGGCCCGCGTTCCCGGACGGCTCCGCCCACCGCGCCACCCGCGCCCGCTTCGCCCCATGCTCCCGGCGCTTGCGCGCCTTCTCCGGATTCACCTGCATCACCGCGCGGCTGATCGCCGAGCGGAGCCCGGCCGGGGTCAAGGACCCGGCCCGGTCCAAGACCATGGCCTCCGCGGCCCGGGCCTCAGCCGGGTCCAGCAACATGGTGGCCGACGCGATGATCAGCGCCTTATCCCGGGTCAGCACACCGGACCGGAACGCAGCACGGGTCCCCGGCAAGCTCACCTCCAGCGCCGCGGCCAGGGCCAGCACCTCCTCCGCATCCCCGGATGACAGGGCCAGCGCCGCACCCAGCTCCCGGGAGGCGAACTCATCCCACTCCCCCGGCAGCCCGGACGCGCCGTCGACCGGGGCAGCGCCGGGGGCGGGACGGCGGCGGAGCAACTCCGCCACCGCGGCATGCTTACGGGCACTGGCATTAGCCTCGACCCGGTCCCACCCGCAGATCACCCCGACCAGCTCATCATCCGACGCACCCCGGTACCGGTCACCCTCCCCGGCCGCCTCATCCGCGAACTCGGCCAGCACCGGGCCGCCCGCCGCGACATCCAGCGGCTTACCCGACGCGAACCCCGACGCCCGGCTGGTGTACACACCCGGGAACCTGTGCGCGGAGCCCGGCATGCCCGGCCCCCGGCGGCCGGCCGCCACCGACCCGAGCGCGGCCCGGACCCCGGCCTGACCGGCCCGGGCCATCTCCGCCTCCACCTCAGCCTGCCCGGCGGTGAACTCCTCGGCCTCCGCGATCAGCGCAGCCAGCCCCGCATCATCCATCCCCGGCGGCGGCGCGTTATCCGGATCCTCATACTCCGCCCGCTCACCATCACCGGGATCATCCTCACACTGCGCCGCCAGATAGCCCGGCTCATCCCTCCACTCCGCGCTCGACGGAACCAGCTGCCAATCCGAGGAGCCGAAAACGGGGTAATCCGCCGGCCCGCCAGAGGGGTCCTCATCCCGCCCGGGGTCCTGGGGCACCGGTGCTTCGCTCATCAGCCACGATCCGTTCGGATGAAATATCTGACTATCAAACATAATAGCGAAAAATATCTCCAGAAGAGAGGCGACACGCCGACCACGATCGAAATGACGACCGTATTTTCACCGCGAAGTGCGCCTCCTTCAAAACGGAGGAGTACCGCCGCCGCAATCAAGGGGGAGCGGTCCGGTGAAGAACATCAGGCTCATCATGTCGTCGGTGCTAACGGTCGCCGCCCTGACCGTGGTCACGTCCCCGGCGGCGTCCGCGCAGGCCTTCGGCGGGCACGCCGTGAACTGGGGCAATGTGACCATCCCCGGCCAGCTGTGCGAGGTCAAGGGCTCACGACGGCCGCGCCACGGTGAATCACGGCAGCGGATACGGCGTCCCGCTCGACGCCCGAACGTCCCCGGTGCGTCACACCTGGGTCAGCCCGAGCCCTCCCGGGCCGAGCGTCGGATCGACGTTGACCAGGCTGCGCGCGGCCATCACCAGGTAGTCCCATAGCTGCGCATCCAGCACCTCGTCCAGCCCGAGGTCATCCAGCGCCACCCGCATGTGATGCAACCAGGCGTCCCGCTCGGCCTCGCCGATCGCGAACCGGGCGTGGCGCATCCGCAGCCGCGGGTGCCCGCGCAGCTCGTTGTAGGTCTGCGGCCCGCCCCAGTACTGCATGAGGAACAGCCGCAGGTGCTCCTCGGCCGGGCCGAGATCCTTGGCCGGGTACACCGGCCGTAGCACGGGATCCTCCGCCACGCCCTGGTAGAACCGGTGAACCAGGCGGCGGAAGGTCTCCTCCCCGCCCACTGCCTCATAAAAGCTGGCCGGCTGGCTCATGACACCAAGCTTAGGGGGGCCCACCCGCATCGTCGGTTATGCGGGGCCCACCCGCATTGCCGCTTACCGGGACGAGGCGCCGGCCTGGCCGGATGCCGCGGGAACCCGCTCCCCGCCCGGCGGCGCGGTGACCACGATGGTGTCCGGGCCGGCCGGGGCCACCCCGGCCTCGTCCAGCGCGGCCTTGACCCGGGACCGAAGCTCCCTGGCCACCTCCCACTGCCGCATGGGCACGGTCTTGGCCACGATGCGCATGGTCACCTCCCGGCTGGACAGCTCCTGGGCGCCCCACACCTCGGGCTGCTCGATCATGAGGGCGCCCCAGCCGGGCTCCCGGAACAGGCTCTCCGCGGCCTGCTCCATCAGCAGCCGGATGCGGCCCAGGTCCTCCTCGTACGGGACCGGGTAGTCGATCACGGCCCGTGACCAGCCCTGCGAGTCGTTGCCGACGCTCTCGATGGTGCCGTTCCTGATGTGCCAGACCACTCCGTTGACGTCCCGCAGCCGGGTGGTGAACAGCGTCATCGCCTCCACCGTCCCGGTCGCGTCCTTGGCGTGGATGGTGTCGCCGACCCCGTAATGGTCCTCGACCAGCATCAAGATGCCGGCCAGGTAGTCCCGCACCAGGTTCTGCGCGCCGAACCCCAGCGCCACCCCCAGCACCGTCGTCGACAGCAGCAGCGGTGTGAGGTTGAAGCCCAGGTCACCCAGGATGGTCAGGACGGCGATGCCGGACACCACGATCGACACCGCGCTGCGCAGGATCGACCCGAGCGCCCGGGAGCGCTGCTCGCGCCGGTCCGAGCCGGCCTCCACCCGGGCCGCGCGTTCGGTGACCCGGTTGATCACCCGGTGCGCCAGGACCCGGACGGCCAGCGCCACCAGGATCACGAACGCGATCCGCAGCCCCTCGCTGACCGGCCCGGCCAGGTAGACCCGGACCAGCTGGGCCGCGCCGGCCCTGTGGGTCAGGTCCCAGGCCAGCCGGCACGCCATGCCCGGGTCGTGACCGCAGCTTCCGGTCAGCGTGGCAGAAACCACAGGACTCCCTCCGCAGACGCCGCTGCCCGCGAGGCTACTGCGCAGCAAGGGCGCGCACGCTGGAAAGCAAGCATCCTGAAGACAGCAAGCGCCTTACGCCACGATCAGCCCCGGTATGCCGGGCCCACCATCAGCCCGGTGTACCTGGCCCCAGGGTCAGCCCGGCACACCGGGCCCCACGATCAGCCCGGTGTACCTGGCCGCGAACGCGAGCGTGTCCCCGGCCAGCTCCGCCGTCCGGCTCACCGCGCGCGCCCCGTGCCCCACCTGGCCCTCAGCGCGCAGCAGCACCGGCCGCGACAGCCCGGACGACGTGGCGTCCTGCAGCGCCGCGCACATCTTGTACGCGTGCACCGGGTCGACCCGGGTGTCGTTGCTGAACACGGTGAACAGCACGGCCGGATAAGCCGTGCCGGGCGCCACGTGGTGGTACGGCGAATACGACAGCAGCCAGTCAAGCTGCTCAGGATCCGACGCGCTGCCGTACTCGACGTTCCACGTCAGCCCCAGCCCGAACCGCTCGTACCGCACCATGTCCAGCAGCGGCGCCGAGCAGACCACGGCCGCGTACAGCGAGGGCCGCTGCACCAGCGCCGCGCCGACCAGCAGCCCGCCGTTCGACCCGCCCGAGATGGCCAGCTGCCCGGGCGTCGTCCACCCGTCCCGGATCAGCGCCTCGGCCGCGCAGCGGAAGTCGTCGAAGACGTTCTGCTTATGCTCGAGCATCCCGGCCCGGTGCCACTCCTCGCCCTCCTCGCTGCCGCCGCGCAGGTTGGCCACCGCGTACACGCCGCCCGCCTCGACCCAGGCCAGCGCGGTCGCCGAGTACCCGGGCGTGAGGCTGATGTCGAACCCGCCGTACCCGGTCAGCAGGGCCGGCCGCGGCTGCGCGGGCGCCGCGGCGCCGCTGATCACCAGCATCCGCACCAGGGTCCCGTCCGCGGACGGGTAGGTCACCTGCCGCGCGGTCACGGGCGGCACCGCGACGGCGCCCGGCGCGGTGGCCCAGACGTGCACCGAGGAGTCCCGCGCGTCGAACCGCAGCATCAGCGGCGGCGTCGTGTAGTCCGTGTAGCCGAACCACGCTTCGTGCCCGCCCTCCGGCCGCTCACTGAGCCCGCCCGCCGTGCCCAGCCCCGGCAGCCGAACGCGGTCAATCACGTCGCCGGACGCCAGGTCGTGCACGGTGATCTCGCTCAGCGCGTGCCTGGCCCAGGACGCCACCAGCACCGGCCGCGCCAGCTCGGCACCGTCCAGGATCGCGTACCCGTGCAGCACCGCCTCGGGATCCTCCCGGATCAGGTCCCACCAGTCCGCCGGGTGGCCCACCGTGGCCGGATCGGCCACCGCGATCCGTCCCCGCGGCGCGCCGAGGTCGGTGAACACGTACAGCCGCCCGTCCCGCCCGGCCCGCACCCCGGTCTGCGCGTCCACCCCCTCCTGCACCACCCGCAGCTCGGGTGCCGCCGGGTCGGATGACGTCAGGTCGGCCAGCCACAGGTCGTTGCGCGGCGCGGTGCCCCGGGAGGCGGACAGGAAAAGCCAGCGCCCGTCCCGGCTGACCGAGGCGCCGTAGTAGTCCGTCTTGTCCCGGCCCTCGCCGAAGATGAGCACGTCCTCCTCGGCGGGCGCGCCGACCTGATGCAGGTACACCCGCCGGTGATACTGGCTTTCACCAGGAGGCACCGAAGCGGGCGGCAGCCGCCGCGTGTAGTAGAACGCCTTACCGCCCGGCAGCCAGCCCACGCTCGAGTACCGGCACCGGTCGATCGGCCCGTCCACCACCGAACCGGTCGCCGCGTCGAGCACCCGGAGCAGCGACTCCTCGTCGCCGCCCGCCGACAGCTGGTAGGCCAGCAGCCGGCCCTCCTTGTCCGGCTGCCAGGCGTCCAGCGTGGTCAGCCCGGACGGGTCGATGGCCATCGGGTCGACCAGGACCCGGGCCGGCCCGTCCGCCGCCTGCGTGTACAGCACGGCGTGCTCCTGCCCGGGCTCGCGCCTGGTGAAGAAGCGGCGTTCGCCGCGCCACGCGGGCGTCCCCTCGTAGCCCACGTTGAGCAGCTCCCGCACCCGCGCAGCCAGCCGGTCCCGTCCCGGCCACCCGGCTCGCTGCGCGGCGAACAGCTCGCCCTGCGCGGCCAGCCAGTCCGCCCGCTCGGGGCCGGCCTCCTCCATCCACCGGTAAGGATCGCTGATCCGGTGACCCAGGATCTCCTCGGTCAGGTCCTCCCGCCGCGCCGGCGGATATTCGAACTCGCGTGTCCCGCTCATGTAAAAACTCTATGGGCCAGCCAACCTAGTACGCTTAGGTGGTGGCAGAAGCGAGAACCAGGCGTCACACTGGGAGAATGAGCTTCTGTTAGACGGCCCGGCGCCAGCGGGAGGTGCGGTGCGACGAGTGCTGCTGCTCAACGTGACGTTTGAACCGCTGACCACCGTCGGCCTCCGCCGCGCCGTGTGCCTGGTGCTCGGCGGCAAGGCCGAGGTGGTGCACCACGACGTCGGCGGGGCGGTCTTGCACGCGGCATCGGTGATGCTGGTCACGCCGTCGGTGATCCGGCTCAGCCGCTACATCCGGGTGCCCTACCGCAACCGGGTCCCGCTGACCAGGGCGGCGCTGATGCGCCGCGACAATTACCGGTGCGCCTACTGCGGCCGCCGCGCGGAGACCATCGACCACGTGATACCCCGCAGCCGCGGCGGCCAGCACGCCTGGGAGAATTGCGTCGCGTCCTGCACCATCTGCAATCATCGCAAGGCCGATCACCTGCTCGAGGAACTCGGCTGGACGCTGCCGGTGCCGCCCGTGGTACCACGCGGCGCCCACTGGAGGCTGGTGGGCGCTCAATACGACGGCGACCCCCAGTGGGCCGCTTATTTGCGTGAGCCCAACGCCGCCTGAGGCCCTGCCGGGGCCGGCCGCCGCGCCCCCCTTTCCCGCCGCTCCCTTCCCTTTTTTGGCCGAACGGTCCCGCCTTTCACGCCCCCCTGCCTCACCATGGGCCGCGGGTACGCTACGCAGGGAGGTCGAAGCCGATGCAGCGCCAGATTTTCACCCCGGAGCATGACGCGTTCCGCGAGATGGTGCGGGCCTTCATCGCCAAGGAGATCACGCCCCACCATGACCAGTGGGAACGGGACGGGATCGTGTCCCGCGAGGTGTGGCTGGCGGCCGGGCGGGCCGGGCTGCTCGGCATCCACATCGACGAGAAGTACGGTGGCGGCGGCGATCCCGACTACCGGTACTACGTGATCGTGAACGAGGAGCTGGCCCGGGCCGGCGCCAGCGGCCCGATGTTCCAGCTCCACAACGACATGATCGGCCCGTACCTGGACCGGCTCTGCACGCCGGAGCAGCGGGAGCGGTGGCTGCCCGGCTACTGCTCGGGGCAGCTCATCACGGCCATCGCCATGACCGAGCCTGGCGCAGGCAGCGACCTGCAGGGGATCCGCGCCGCGGCGGTCCGCGACGGCGATCATTACGTGCTGAACGGCCAGAAGACCTTCATCTCCAACGGCCAGCTTGCCGACATCGTGATCGTGGTGGCCCGCACCGACCCGGCCGCCGGGCATCGCGGCATCAGCCTGCTCGTGGCCGAGCGCGGCATGCCCGGCTTCACCCGCGGCCGGAACCTGGACAAGCTCGGCATGCACGCCCAGGACACCTCGGAGCTGTTCTTCGCCGACGTCCGGGTGCCGGCCGCGAACCTGCTCGGTGAGGCAGGCGGCGGGTTCGTCGCGCTGATGCAGAACCTGCCCAGGGAGCGCGTCACGATCGGCGTCACCGCGCTGGCCATCGCCGAGCAGGCGTTCGCGGACACCCTGGCCTACGGCAAGCAGCGGACCGCGTTCGGCCAGCCGATCGGCGCCTTTCAGCACAGCAAGTTCCTGCTGGCCGAGATGGCCACCGAGATCGCGGTGGCGCGCGAGTTCACCGACCGCGCGATCATGGAGCACTGCGCGGACCGGCTGAGCACCGATGAGGCGTCCATGGTCAAGTGGTGGAACACCGAGCTGTGTAACCGCGTCACCGACCGGTGCGTGCAGCTGCACGGCGGATACGGCTACATGCGCGAGTACCGGGTCGGCCGAGCCTGGGCTGACAGCCGCGTGCAGTCGATCTTCGGCGGCACCACCGAGATCCAGAAAGAAATCATCGCCCGCGGCCTCGGCCTATAGCGTAACCAGGTCTTCTACGAAGTTCGTGCTCCCGGATTCTGACACGATGTTAGATGAACGTTAGAACTGGCCCTGTGGCGGAAATCCACGTCGGGCAGTGCAGGACCGTGCACTCTAGAGCTTCTGTCTTGCTCCCATCGAGCAGTTAAGGCCGGATCGACAGGCATCGGGTCGGCGGGCGACAGCACGCTGAGTGACCATGAAAGCCACGGAGGACGCGCACACTCCCGCCGATATGGTCGGCAACCTGACCGCCACGGCGGCCTTCCTGAGGTTGTCCCGGACCGGGTGATCTGTATGCTTCTGCGAGAATGATCGTAGGGTCCTACGCCAGACGTGCATCAGTTGCGGGGAACTTCGGCGTGTGCAGGCCGGGCAGTAGGCAGCTGAACGCGTCATGGCAGCTCACTGTGGAGGCAGCATGTCGAAACCACCGCTTCCTGAGGCTGCAGTAGTCATGTTGCGCAAGCCGAACCCGGCGGTCATCACCACTCTGCGGCCCGACGGCCAGCCGGTAGCCACGGCCACCTGGTACCTGTGGGACGACGGCCGGATGCTGGTGAATATGGATGAAGGCCGGAAGCGGCTCGAGCACATACGCAACGATCCCCGCGTTGCCCTCGACGTGCTCGATGAAGGCGGCTGGGGCACTCACGTCAGCATCATCGGCCACATCGATGAGATGCGCGAGGATACGGGCTTGGCCGATATCGACCGCATAGCCCAGCACTACATCGGCAGGCCGTACCCGCAACGCGACCGCCGCCGGATCAGTGCCTGGATCGCTGTGGACGGCTGGCACGGCTGGGGTGCGCTCAAGGACAATAGCCAGGCCGCGGGCTAAGCGACTACCTGATCGCCCTTGAAAAGCCAGAACCAGATGGTCTGCGCATGGCGCGGGCATCAATTACCTACGATCGCAGAGGATGCTGAATCGGCGATCGGGATCTGCCGGAGCACATGTTGGCTCACCTTGTGTGACCGGTCGGCGAGAAGGGCGGAGCGCGAATCTCCGCCGTAAGTGCGGATCGGCCTGGGAGGCTTGAGCCGGGGCACTTGAGTACTTGCCGCGTCCCGGATCAATGTCGGACCTCCGAGATACCGTCGGGCATGCGCTATCTGATGCTGATGTGGGCCGACGCCGATGCGACAGCCGGTGACGAGTCCGACTTCCAGGCCTGGGCCGAGTTCGACGCGCGGGTGAAGGCCGCGGGCTCGTTCGTGCTCAACGGAGCACTCGCCCCGGCCTCGACCGAGGCTCGTCTCGTGCAGACCGCGATAGCCGGGCACGCGATTGACGCTGCGGTGGAGCGTCGGCCGTTCGCCGAAGGCAAGCGGCAGATCCAGGCCTTCTACATCATGGATCTCCCCAGCATGGACGCTGCCCTTGAATGGGCAAACAGATTGCCGACCTACGGCTGCGTCGAGGTCCGCGAGCTACTGCAGTTCTGACCTTCGTGGTCCTGAGCAAAGTCACAGCCTCTGTCTGCCATTCCCAGTCCACCTACATCCGGAAATGGGCCCTTGCTCGATGGTCACAGGACGCGCTGATCTGCACGCTTGTGGTTACTGGGCGGCTTGTTGGCGATGAGACGCAGATCGGGGCGCCATGTGCCGCTGCGCTGGCCCGCGGGCCCGCGGGGCAGGCCAGGCCCGTGGCCGGGGTATCGCGGCCGAGCCTGCATCAGACTGAAATGGTCCAGCCGTGCGTGAGCCCGGGGGGTGCCGACTCGCCGTGGCGGCTGTCAGCGTGCCCGGCTGGCCGTGGCGAACCCCTGGTAGCCGGCCGGACGTCCTATCCGCCGAGGAATCGTGTCACGTCGGCGGCGTCGGCGGTCAGGGCTGCCCGGATCTCGGCGTCCAGCGGGGCGAACGGTGCGAGCACGACCTGGCCGCGCGCGATGTTCCAGGTCGCCACAGCCCGGCCGCCGACCAGCGCGAACGGCCGGAACAGCCCGTTGACTGTGACGATCCGCCGGTGCGGGCCGACGACAGGATCCCGGGAAGCCCAGCCGAGCAGCAGCGGGTCGAACGCGCCCAGCAGCCGTGGCGGCGGCAGCAAGGCCGCCGCGCGCTGCGGGTTCACCGGCAGCTCGGCCAGGCCGTCCGCTCGCTGCACCGCGCCGCACCGGGCCAGGCCGAGCCGGGCATCCCGAAGCCCGATGCCCGCCCATTGGGCGAGGTCGCGGTCCGCCGCCGGGGCATGCCCGGCGAGGTAACGCCGGGCCAGTTCACCGAGCGCCGCCTCGCGGCTCATCGCCGGCGGCGGTGCGCCCAGCCAGTCCCGGGCCAGCACGAACGCCTGGTCCCGTCCGGCTGGCGGCCCTCGCACGATCAGGCCCCGGATGCTGGCCAGCGCCAGGATGTGCACCATCGCCTGGCCTTCGGTCCGCACCCCGGCAGCGGCGACCCGCTCGCGGAGCTGAGATCGGGTCAGCGGGCCGTCGGCGGCCAGCGCCGCCCGCACCACGGCCACCGCCCGCTCCGCGTCTTCCGGTGCCACGCCCTCCTGCGCCAGCCGGCGGGAATTACCGGTGCGCAGCTGCGGGGTGGTCAGCGGATGCAGCCACCAGTAGTCCTCGGTGCGGACCAGGTGCAGGGTGCCGCGGTTCAGCCAGGTGACGATCAGCACGCACCGCGTGAGGGCGGAGTCGACGTCCGAGGCGGACAGTCCCGCTGACCGCGCCCGGATCGCAAGCCGCGCACCCCGCGGGTCCTGCGCCTGGATGGCCAGCAGCCGCGCGGCGACCTCCTCGGCGCTGCCCGCCGGGTCGCCACCGAGCAGCTGTGCCGCGCATCGCTCCGCGGTCACCGCCAGATCGTCGGGGCTCGCGGCCGCCCGTGACCCTGAAGTGCTCACCGGCGGCGACTCTACCCGCCGGAGGCCGGCAGCCGGTATCGGTTACCTGTCCGGAGTAGCACCCGGGCCGGACCTGTGCCCGGCGAAGACCGCCAGAATCCGGCCGTTCCGGCCACCGCGCCGAAGAAGATCACCCTTCGTGAGGAGCGTTCCACTGCTCATGACGCGCGATCCGCCGATCTGGCGCCAAATCCCAATCGGCCTGCATGTGGTCCAAGCTGCACCCGAACGGCCGTTCTGTTTCGCCGACGTATACCAATACTCACCGCCGGATCACGCGTGTAGTCCAGGCGGCGGGTGCCCACGGTGGCGTCGGGTGAGTGGCACGAAAGGCGATTGCCGGAATACGTGATAACGGACCGCTATCACGTCCCGGGCCCGGGGTCCGCCGTCCCCTCCAGGGTTCAGGACCGGCTCACATCAGTCCCCACACTTTGTGGTGAGATGCCTTCGCAGCGGGCAAAGCGATGCCCTCAAGCAGATGCTGCCGCGGGCACGTTCAGCTCGAGTGCATGCACCTGCCCGCCCTTGTCGCCGACCATGATACGGGCGGCACTGAAGACGACGGCTAGTACACCTCCGTCGGCAATCCAGGAGGTTTGCCCCTGGTCACCAGCCAGGTCCCACACCCGCACCGTGCCGTCATACCAGCTGCCGCCGCTCCTGCCGATCTGGCGCCCCCACGCCCGGCCCGGTACCCGCGCAGGCCGGGCGGTGACCGGTTGCAGAATCCGGCAACTTGGCCGAACCAGTCGGCGTGAACCCATCGGTCGCAGGCCGACCGCGGCAGCGACGTCGGGCGCTAGCTTGTAAGCCTCATCCACAGGTCACGTGTGGATAACTATCTGATGCCGGTACGGTCGCGATTCCCTTCTTGATCTTCCCGCAGCGCGGACGAGTTAGCCGCATTTGCGCTGGTAATTGGCAGCTAGGACGGATAAGGGCTCTGCTGGCATGTCTCCCGGCATCGCGCCGCCATCCTGGGCAATTGCGCAGTTTATCCACAGCCTTGTGCGCTCTTTCCTACACTCCTGACCTCGCTAGGGCCGACGTGATAGGAGCGTGCTCTCGTGCCGGTCCTGGCAGCAGTAAGGTTCCTCGTGCCTGGCCTGCCTCGCCTTGACCCTCTCCCGCTCCCGCCAGGCCGATCCCGCACCGTCCAGGCCAAGGCCACGACGCAGCAGAGAGCCCTCATGCTCCGCCGAACCTGGCGGCGGAGGTGCCCGCCCTGCCCGCCAGCCGCCCCGAGGCGTTCTCCGGCACGCCACCACCCCTCTCGTTCGGTAACTCCGCACGCGGCGTCTTCGACGGGTCGGCAAGATCGTAGAGCTGCCACCGCAGTCCGGTGACCCGGAAAACATGAACCGCGACGACCTGGTCTTCCGGCAAGGCACCTGCACACCGGCCCCGCTGCCTAAGCCCTGCCACCCTCACCACGCCGCTCCCGGTCGCACGTTGTTTAGGTCGAATAGCAGGATCCGTTCGGGCGAGGCGAACAGGTCGAAGTTCGCCAGATGGGCATCGCCGCACAGCTGCACCTCCAGCCCGGCCACCGGCGTGTCCTTCAGCTCCGCCGCTATGATCTTGGCCGCACCCCGGCCCGCGGCGTTTAGATGCTGCGCATGTCATTGTTCTGGCCAGCGCGCAGGTGGCAGGCCCTACTCGGTGTCGCGGTCGCCGGCCGCTCGGTCGTGGACCGGAACTGACTGCCTGCGTCCCATCGGGCCACCTGAACGGGTACTGGATCGGTTGAGGTGTTACTACGCCAAGGCCGATTCTGGCGACCTACTGATGGCTCTCATGTCGCCCTTCGGGGCGTTCACGGCGGGTACCCGCGAGATGGCGCAGCGCGGCCCAGTTCACCGGCGGCTTCGGCGCGGGGACGCCCGGACGGTCCCGTGGCACCCAGACGCGCAGTGCGCCGGGGGAGATCGTGCAGATCACCGGCGTTGACATCACGATCGACTCGCCGTCCACGCCGACTGGGATCTGCGGCGTGTCGGCGGTGATCTTGATCTGCTTTGTTGTCAGCACCTTCAGGCCTGCGGCATGCCTGCCGCGGAGCAGGCCGACGGCCTGCCCGGCGCTGCTGACCGTGACGCCGACGACGCCGAGGATGCCGCGGTCCAGCCGCGAGCGGCGGCCCAGGCCGGCGATGTCCCCCGTGCCGTAAGGGTTGTTGGCCACCAGCAGTGCCTGCGGCCGGTCGATCTGGGTGCCATCCGCCTGCGCGGACAGCCGTGCCCCGCGGTGGCCTCCCAGCATGTCCGGGAGCAGGTCCAGGGTCGTATTCCGCTTGTCGTCCCGGTAGGCCGGGCTCTGCACGATCTCGGCGTACGCGCCGAAGGACGCGTTGTTGACGAACGTCTGGCCGTTGATCACGCCGAGGTCGACCCGCAGCTCGACGCCATCGGACAGGGCAGCCAGGCATGCCGACGGGTCCTCGCGGTCCAGCCCCAGATCCAGAGCGAAATGATTACGGGTGCCCGCGCTGATCACCACGAACGGGACGCCGTGCTCGGCGGCGATGCCGGCCACCAGGGCCTGAGTGCCGTCACCGCCGGCGACGCCGAGCAGATCCGCCCCGCTGGCCACCGCCTGGCGGGCCACCTCGACGACATCGACCGGCTCGGGGCCGCCGAACAAGAACACCTCGGCGCCGAGGGCCTCGGCCTTGCGCTTCAGGTCGAACTTCTCGACCTTCCCGCCGCCGGACCTCGGGTTCATGATCAGGTACGGATGCCGGGCAGGCGGCATGGCCGGGTGCTCGGGCATCCGCCAGTCCGGCAGATCCCCAGCCAGCGCCAGGCGCGCGGTCCCGCCCGCGAGCAGCCAGGCCGCGGCCGCCACGATCGCCACCCACAACAGGTCCCGGAACGCGTACACCACCATCACCGCGACCGGCGCCAAGGCGAAGACGGCCAGCGCCAGCCAGCGCAAGACACCCCGCCGGGACAGGAACACGTACCCGGCGGCCAGGCTCACCACCGCGGCCGCCACGCCCACGGCCAGCATGGCCACGCTCTTCAGCCCGGCGAAGACCACCACGATCACAACCGCCAGGCCTGCGAGCACGAAACTCAGGCGCGCCAGCCACCGCTGAGCGGAGGCGCCCTGACGCCCCGGCTCCAGCCTCACAGCCGCCCCCGGCCAGCCAGGCCACGGGGAAACACGGTCATGTCCATGGCCCGATTGTCAGATTACGGCTGTCCCATCGCGTCACCCATCCCGGGGTGAACTCAGGCGGGAGGCTTACGTCGTCTCGACTGGCCGGGGCTGGTTCTGTTGCGCCGGCCGGGCGGCGGCCGGCGGAGCAAGCACCGCGGGCAGGAATACCGAGGCCGCCAGTCCTACGAGGCCGACTACGGCAAGGGCGATCATCGCGAGCCCGTAGGAGCGCTCCGGGGTCGAGGTGATGCCCGCGACCAGGATCGTGCCGGCGATCGCGGTGCCGAGGCAGGAGCCGAGGTTGGACACACACCCAGGCCGGGAGCGGCCGCGCTGAGCAGGGCGCCGATGCCATAGATGACCAGGCCGGCGGTGAAGCACCGCTTGCGGCCGTAGCGGTCGGTCAGCTTGCCGCCGGGGATCATCAGCGCCGCCATCACCAGCAGGAAAACCGTGATCGCGACCTGCACACCCTGCACGGTGGTGTGCAGGTCCGTGCTGATGTCGTTGATCATCACGTTCATGTTCGAGCCGGCGAAGCTGCAGATGAACTGCGCCAGGGCCAGAGGAACCAGTGCCCGCCGCAACGCGCTCGACGGCCGTCCCGCCGTACCAGGCTGAGCCATCCGCACCTGCCCTCCGGTCGACGCTGTGGCGTCACTCCCGGCCCCGCAGGCCCACAGATAACCGCGCCACACCGCACGCCGGACACGGTCCGGCTCGGGAAGCTATGCTGCCTTTGCTCGCCGTGTCAGCCGCTCGGGACGTCTCGCGCAGGTACCCGCATCCCGGGTGTGCCGGTGCCCTCGTCGTCCGGCCACATGGCCAGGAACACCACGATCACCAGGGACGGAACGCTTGCTGCTCGCCGTGATCGAAGCGCTCGGGCGGCGATGCAGCAGCGGAACGCGGCGCCGAAATCGCCAGATCTGACCCCAAGCGCGGCGCTGCACAGTCACGATGGTGTCGGAGGCAGAATCGCCCAGCCAGGCAGCCTGCGGATCACCAGGCCGGGCGGCCAAGCCGTCCGGGCACGCGCACAACGCTCCCTGCCGCCGGCACACGGAGGCTCCAGCGGTCGGCCATCCACCACGCGGAAGGATCAGCATGAGGCGTTCGGCGAAAAGACTCTCCCTCCCGGGGACCCTGCTGGCCGCCGGATTGCTGGCCGCGGGATGCGGGGGCACCATCAGCAGCTCGATCGGCAGCTTGCCGAGCCGGACCGCGACCGCCCCGGCCAGGCCCAGCATCACGGCGGCCCCCACCACCCAGCCGCCGGGTCATACCGTCACCGTGACCTCAGCGCCGGCCACCGGTTCGGCGGCGCCCGCCGCCTCCTCCGGCACCAACCTGATCTGGCTCTGGATCCTGCTGGGCGTCGTTGTCCTGGCCGGCCTGATCGCCGTGATCGCGCGCTCTCGCCGCCGCTCGGCAGCCACCGCGGGCTGGCGGTCCAGGCTCGTCGAGGCGTACGCCAAGGGCTCGGCCCTGCATGACGCGATGAGCGTCGCCGAAGCGCCCGGCGGGCTGGCCGCCGCCGACGCGGCCGCCCGGTGGGCCGATATCCAGCGGCGCGCCGATGATCTGGCCCAGACGCTGTACGCCCTGCGCGAGGAGGTCCCGCAGCACTCCCCCGACGGCGCCAGCATCGCGGACACGCTCGCCTCGCTGCAGGCCGTCCGCTCTGCCATGGACGCCGAGCGGGCCCCGGGCGGCGCCAGCCTAGAGCAGGCCGACGTGGTCCGAAGCCGTCTGGCCTCCTTCGAGTCCTCCCTCCGCGCACTCACGGCGCATGCCCAGTAATTGCCATGCCCTCGCCGCCAGCAGTGAACGCCGGCGGACGGCATTCGGACAGGCCAGCCCGCCATACGGCAAGAGGTAAAGTCGCCGCGACAGTCGCCGTCAGGGCCAACCCCGGAACCACCAATCAGAGCGGTGCGGTACCGACAACGACCACTGCAGGTAAGCCGTCCTAGCCAATGTCATGCGGCCTAGCCTTCCCGTTCGCGGGTCGCCTGTACGACAGTGCCGGGGGACGGCGGCTTGCTGGCGATCGCCCTTCGTCGGCGCCCTTCCTCGATCCACTGCGTGATCGGGTCTTGCCTGCTCCGGCCGCGATGCATAGCTCCGCGGCGCCCATCGCTCCTGACTCATCCAGATCGCCTTCGCGGGCGCCGATGAAGATGCCCGCCACCTTGGCAAGCAAGGAAGCGCCGTCGGGCCTGCCGCCGATGATCTCCTGCAATTTGGCCACCCCGGCGGCGGTCTCGGATAGTTCGTGCCAGTTCGCGTGCCGCTGCGCCGCGCCGGTCAGCTTGGCCACGACCAGGGGAATCAGGTCCTGGCCATCCGCTCAAGATCCACATACCCGCGCTAATCGATGATTGCCGGTGGATGATGATCAAACGCCAGGACGATATCAGCCGTGACCGGTGTGCTGCCCGCGGGCCGCCCTCGCCGCTTTCCCGTCCGGGTGGAGGCCTGCCAGGCCTGCCTCCACCCGCCCGCCACGTGTCTACCTGCTGTTACCACCGCGAGCAGGCATCCGAAGCCTTGTTCATGTGTTCACTCATCGCGCACGATGCCTTACCCCTCACCGGAGGTGTCCTCGCCGGGCTGGCGGCGGTTCCGGCAGCCAGGCAGGCCAGCACAATGGCCTTCCCCGCAGCCTGACCCTGGCCCAGCTCCTGATCGTCTTGGCCCTCGGCGCGTCGCTGCACGCGGTCGGGCAGCGGGCCAGCATCGCGACGCTGATCACCGTCAGCTCGCTGGCCGACGTCGTCGGCGGCGCCATCCCCGTGCCCGGCGGCCTGGGCGTCGTGGAGGCCGACCTGATCGCCGGGCTCGCCAGCGCCGCCGCGCCTGGGAATCAGGCTGTAGCCGCCGTGCTCATCCAGCGGTTCTTCACGACGGCCCGCCGCCGGTGTGGCGCTGGGCGACCCTGGCCTGGATGCGCCGCCGCCAATCCATGTGAGCGTGCTCCGCTGGCGGGGCCGGTCGACGCGGACGGGCAGTCCCTATGCGCGAGAATGATGACCTCCCACGCCGGTCCCGGGCAGGCTGGACCCATGAACCTGGACGGCTTGAGCGGACTGGTGAGCCGGGTCATTGCGCGGGCGGACCGCCTGCAGCGCGAGCATGGCGTGCTGGGGTTCCCCTACGCGGTGATCAAGAAGTACGGCGACGATGCGGGCGGGCGGCAGGCGGCGCTGATCACCTATTACGGGTTCCTGAGTATCTTCCCGCTGCTGCTGCTCGGGGTGGCAGTCCTGTCCCGGGTGCTGGCCGATCACCCGGACCTGCGCCGGCGGCTGATCGACGAGATCGTGCCCAAGGCGCTGCGGCCCACGATCGAGCACTCGCTGGCCACCTTGCCGACGTCGACCATCCCGTTCGTCGTCGGCCTGGTCAGTTTGCTGCTGGCCGGGACGGGCGTGGTGTTCTCCGCCTACCAGACGCTGAACCATGTCGCAGCGGTCCGGCACCGCCGCCGGCTCAGCTATTTCGCGCGGTATGCTCGGGTGTTCGCGGTGCTGGCGACGGTGATGGCCGGGGCGCTGGCCGTCGGCACGCTCACGGTGGTCGCCACCGCGCTGCCCGGCGAGCGCGGTGTGGAACGGGCGGCGGCCGTGGCCGGGTCGGCTCTGGTCGTCTTCGGGGTGCTCCTGCTGGGTGCCAAGTTGCTGCTGGCGCGGCCCGCGCCGGTCCGGGTCCTATGGCCAGGCGCCGTCCTGGGCGCGGCGGCGGTGACGGTGGTGCTCAACGCCGGGGCGCCGTTGCTGGCCCGGCTGGTGATCAAGGCCGGGCCCGTGTACGGCAGCTTCGCCACCGTGGCAGGCATGTTCGCCCTGCTGTACCTGATCGGCCGGGCGCTGGTGTATGCGGCCGAGGTCGCTGCCGTCCGCTATGCCCGGCTGTGGCCGCGCGCCCTGGACCTGACCCACCCGACTGCGGCCGATGCCCGCGCGCTGGCCCTGCTGGCCCGCGAGCAGGAACGCATCCCCGCCGCCCGGGTCGAGTTCCACCTCGTGGGGCTGGGCTGCCCGCCGACATCAGGTGGTACCCCGCCCGCCGACGATGGTCCGGGATAACGCAGCTACCCCGGTGTGCCTGAGCTCAGCGGTCAGGTCAACGACCAGGAGGGGAACCAGGGCGAGCGCGAGGGCAGTGAGCGCGGCCGGCAGCCAGCGGACGTGCGCCCGGGTCGAGAGCCTGTTCGTGATCACGAAAGCGCAGAGCATCACGACGGTGACGGCCAGGGCCAGGAGCGCCGGGATCGACCCGACCCAGTGCGGGCCCCCGGCCCCGGTGATAAGCCGGAACCGCACTGACATGAACATCGCCGTGGCGGTGGATGAGGCAGCCATCACGGACAGGGACCAACGCTGGTGATATGTCCACGCCGTGAGCAGCAGGCCGGCGATGATGGCGAGGATGAGGCTGGCGGTCATCAGGTGGATCTGCTGGGATCTGGAACAGGTAAAGGTAGGCGACCCAGGGTGCCAGCCCGGCGGCGCATACCCAGTACAGCCATTTGAGGTGCCGCTCCAGCCAGGGTCGGCGGCCCGCCCAGCTCGAGAGGATTGATGCACAGTCGGCTCCGCTGTCGCGGGAGGCCGCGATCAGGAACGTCACAGCGCTTGTGACGGCGACGGGCACGACGCGGGTTTTCATGGCTTTGGTGCTGGCCGCGGACGCTGAACCGTCGGCGAGGGAGGCGCTCGGCGAGCTGGTCGCGGGCATGCGCCAGCGCGTGACGTACCTCCTCGCCGCCCTGTCGGAGGACACCGAGAGCCCGGAGCAGATCTCGGCGCACGCCGCCGATGGGCGGCTGTTCCACGCGGCGGCGGTCGGCGCGCCACCATTTTGTCGCTCACCGAGGGCGAACAGGCGGATAACGAGGCCACGGCGCAGATGCTCGCGCATCTCCTGGAGATCCTCACCAGCATCAGGGAAGTTGATCTCGTCAGGCAGCAGCGCCGACGCGCCGTCCTCACTGCGGCGGCTGCCATCGGTCCGTATATGGGCGAGGAAATCCTCGCCGCCCGCCGGAAAGCCACCGGCCCCGGCACGGGACAGGAAAACACTAGTGAGGCTGAATTGACAGTAGAGGCAATTCCCGCTTACCTGGAAATAGGTCACGCGGTGGCCATTTCATGCACCATCTCCAATGACGTGGCCAGACGACCTTGACCGAGCCTGCCCCGCTAAGGCGATGGCAGCGACCGAAAGCGTGGACGCGAGTGGCCAGGCCGGATGGCGCTCAGTACTTCAGTGGTATTTGAGGTCCGTGGGTTGGGCCTGCATGAGCGTCTGTCTTAGCGCTCCGGCCGAAAGCGTTGAGAACCACCCGAGATCTCAGCCGCAGGTCAGACAGCGTGCCGGCTGCATCTGCCGAGATCGGGAACACCTAGCGCTGGACCTGCGGAAATAGGCTGGGGGCCTCGCCCGGGACAATGCCACTGCGTCCGTTCCCGCCCTACACTGGCGATCCGAGGCCGGGTGAGGTGTTCCCCTTTCGGGGGCCAGTCGCTCACACCAGCAAACGCGTATCACCCCCCGTGGTGATTCCTGGTATTTTCCTGGTGAATCTGCTTCGATCGTAGCGGGATCATCCTGGCCTGCGGAGGGACAGGGCGAAGTGGGGGAAAACGGTGAATACTAGTCAAGATCAGCAGAATAAGGGTCAAGATCGTCAAAAGGGATGGTTCCAGCGGGCACTCGACTTCTGGACCCCCTTCTGGATCATGGTGGCCGGCGTCTGCGCGATCGTTGTCGTTGTACTCACGCTCGTGCTAGTGGCAGAAACAGGTCACCCCACCCCTCTGCCTAGTCCCACGAGTCCCGGCGCCCAGACTAGTCCCACGACCGCGAGTGAGATCGCCAGTGATGTCACCGGTGATACGGTGAACTCTTCGAGGCATTCCGGCGCGACCGTCACCTCCGCCACGTGTTATCAGAATTCGTTGGGGATATCCGGGAACGGTACAGCCCACGCCGAATGTGACCTTACGTACTCTGACGGAGCGGTCTTCCGCTCCGCCGTGACCGACAACGACGGCAGTGCGAGCTCCCAAGAGCAATATCAAGAAAATCTATCAGGGAGCAATATTGCGAACTATGCGGTCGGAGACAATGCTACTTCCGGGATCGATTCCGGCGCAACCGTGACGTCCGCCACGTGCGGTAGTGCGCAGTTGGAAAGTAATGACTGGACCTACGCGACATGTCAGCTGGATTTGTCCAATGGGGCGGTCATTAATGCTACTGTGGAAGATAACGGCATTCGCAGCGATTTTCAATATTAGAACCACAGGCTCTGGCAGCCATTCCGGGAGCCAATCGGGCCCGGTTCCAGCCAAGTTCGCCGTCCGGACCGTTGTCATGTCGCAGAAGGTCAGCACGCTGGAAAGCACCCGCGGCGCAGGTTCGAACTCGCGGCTCGGCGTCAGTGCCGAGAACGGCTGCCAGGCTCCGTGCTCGCGCGGCAACGCCCTGGACGTGCGTCAAGCGAGGGGAAGGGACTGGTGGGGGAGTGTGACCTGCTCCTCTACGGCGCCCAGAAGACAGAATTGGTTGAAATGGGGTTGCGTGAGCTGAAGAAGACCAGGACGCGGCAGGGTATCCGGCGGGCCGCCATGCGCCTATTCGGCGACCAGGGTTACGAGGCCACGACGGTCGAGCAGATCGCCGCCGACGCGGAGGTGTCCACGGCGACTTTCTACCGCTACTACTGCGACAAAGAGGACGTGCTCGTTAACCCCGGTGACATCGGCGACCTCATCCGCGAGGTGACCGCGGCCCGCCCCGAGCACGAGTCCGTGTTCGACACGATCGGGGCGTTGTTCGCGCGCAGAGCGGTGCAGGTCGAAAGCGACCGCGAGGCTATCCTCGTGCGGCTGCGCCTGATTTCCGATGTGCCCGCCCTGCAGGCCCGCCGCTGGGCCAGCCGGCATGCGATGCTCGATCCGCTGGCCAGCCTGCTCGCGCCGCGGGCGGGGACCAGCGCGGACGATCACGGGCTGCGGCTGGCCCTCGTGATCGCCCTGGCGGCCGAGTCGGAGACGCTGTTCCACTGGGGGCGCATCGGCGGCACCGAGTCGCTGGCCGGCCTGCTCGGCGACGCCTTGACCAGGATCGAGCCTGTCCTGTCGGCCTGGTCAGGCCAACCGGCCGCGTAGGCAGTTGTCCGCGGAATGCCAGACCGCGGACGGCGAGGCGTGAGCCGGCCGCCGCATGCGCACCGCCAGGTGCACATTCCTCAGGTTTGCTGCGACTCCATCTTTCTTGAGACGTTACTTCAAGATAAGTTGTGAATTGACGCTGGACCCGTTAACGGGCCGGGCGCGAGCGACGGTTGCGGACGACGGTAGGGCAGAAGGCGGGCCGCCGGAAGGCGGGGAACGGGCGTTCGGCGGCATGGCCGCTTTGCCGGTCGTGATCGGAACAGGCGAGCTGCGAGTGAAAGGATAAGGCGGATGACGGCCCCGACGATTTACTCCTCTGCTGACGATTTGTTCCGCAGGGCCGATGGTCTTGGCGTGTGGCCCTACCGGGGTCAGGTCGCCGCGGTCGGCGTCGGGCATTCGCCGACGCTGCGGCGCTGGGACGGCGACCCGCAGAAGAGCATCGGCGCGTGGACCATCCTGGCCATCCGCAACGCCATCGAGGACGCGGGCGTCAACCCCGCCGAGGTGGAAGGCCTGGTCTTCGACCCGGGGACCACCACCGGAGCCTGGTGGCCGGAGGACGAGCCGGTTCCACCGGACTTCCTGGCCGCGTTCCAGAACACGTCCGACCCGTTTGACGGGCTGATCCAGCTGAGCGCGGAATGGCTGGTCAAGAACATGCCCGAGCTGACCGGCCTGAAGTTCGTGATGGCCGCTCCGGGGTGCATGTCGAATGCCGCGGCCGCGGCGGCCGAGGCGGTGGGCCGCGGCATGGGCAACGTGGTGCTGTCCATCAAGGGCTGGCACAACATCCCCGGCCGGTACGGCGCACGCGGGACCAACGCGCAGGACACCGTGTCCGGGCCGGGCAAGCACAGCGCGTTCGGCATGTTCGCGGGTCCCCCAGTCTACAGCACCGCGGTGGAGTTCCAGCGGTACCTGTACAAGTACGGCAAGACCCACGACATGATGGCCCCGTTCGTGACCAACTCCCGGTCGAACGGGCTGAAGTTCCCGGAGGGCTACTGGTACCAGCACCGGCCGACGCCGCTCACGGCCGAGGAGTACAACGAGTCCCGGTGGGTCGCCGAGCCGGCGAATCTGTACGACAACGACATCCCGATCCACACCGCGGCGGCGTACCTGTTCACCACGGCCGAACGGGCCCGGGACATGCGCCAGCCCCCGGCGTACGTGCTCGGCCACGCCGGCGCTTTTTTCAAGCCGCGGGGCATCACCGACACGCTGGAGGAGGCCCAGGGGTGGGCGGCGCAGACGGCGCGGCGGGTGTATGAGTCCGCGGGGGTCTCGGCCGCCGACATGGATTTCGAGAACGCCTACGACGGGTTCAGCTTGTTCCATGTCTTCTGGGTCGAGGGCTTCGGGTACGCCGGCATTAAGGAAGGGGAGGCCCTGGACTTCTTCGGCAGCCAGGACATTTCCATCAACGGGCCGACGCCGATCTCGCCCAGCGGCGGGAACATCGGCAGCGGCCGGACCCGCTTCTGGATGTGGACCGACACCATCCAGCAGATCCAGGGCCGGGCCGGGGAGCGGCAGATAAAGAAGGACGTCCACGTCGGATTCTGCGGCGGCCCGATGGTCTGGTCGAACATGTTTGCCGTGTTCAGCAACCAGGTCTGACAGCCGCTGGGAGTCATTCCTGAGAGTTACAGTGACTTGTGGCGGGGTTGCGTGAGCTAAAAAAGACCAGGACACGGCAGGCCGTCCGGCTCGCTGCGATGCGCCTGTTCCGCGACCAGGGTTACGAAGCCACGACGGTCGAGCAGATCGCCGGCGACGCGGAGATCTCCACCGCGACTTTCTACCGCTACTACCGCGACAAGGAAGACGTGGTCATCAACGATGGTGACCGCGAAGACTTCGTCGAGGAGGTGCTGGCGGGCAGCCCCGGCCGCGAGTCCGTATTCGACACGGTCAAGGCGCTGTTCGAGTGGACGGCGGCGGAGCTCGAAAGCGACCGGGAGGCCGTCCTCGTACGGCTGCGCCTGGTTTCCGAGGTGCCCGCCCTGCAGGCTCGCCGCTGGGCTAGCCGCCATGCGCTAGCCGACGCGCTGGCCAGCCTGCTCGCGCCGCGGGCGGGGACCGGCGCGGACGATCACGGGCTGCGGCTGGCCATCGTGATCGCTCTGGCGGCCGAGTCGGAAACCCTGTTCTACTGGGCTCGCATCGGCGGTACCCAGTCGCTGGCCGGCCTGCTCAGCGACGCCCTGGCCAAGATCGAGCCCGTCTTGTCGGCCTGGTCAGGCCAGCCGGCTCTAGTGCCCACCAGGGCCACCGGAAGCCCAGCTCCACCCGGGCCGGCCGCAACCCCCACCCCGGCCCGCCCCCGTCCTCGCGGGCGTCCTCGATAGCGCCGAAAACCGCCCCCGCGAACGCACCCGCCGACGTGCACCCCCGCGCTGAGCGCCCCTCCCCGGTGCCCCTCGCCCCTCGCCCCCCGGCCCGCGAGCCCGGTGCGGCATGATCGTAGTAACGGGACGCGAACCCTATCGCGGCGCCCCCCGTCCTGGCGGCGGTAAAACTCGGCCCGCAGATCCGCCGCGATACGAAGCGCGATACGAAGCGCGATACCAAGCGCGATAGGAAGCGCGGTACCAAGCGCGATACCGAGGGTGTCTTCCACACCGCGATCGGCTGTATTTATGACCGGGCTGGAGGCCCTTGACGGCGGCAAGACCGGGGAGCAGGATTCGAAAGTGCGACATTGACTCATTTTGCCTACCGGGAGGCCGTCAATGGGAAAACTGTCTGATGCAGCCGTGGCCGGGGTCTATCAAACCAAGCAGGGAGACCTGAGCGAGCAAACGCAGCCCGCCGTCTGGTGGGAGTCGGTCCGCGGCGCGTGCGCGGACGCCGGCCTGGATGTCGGTGACATCGATGGGCTCATCGGGGCTGGGCCGAACGGTGTCGGGCTGCGCGACGGGATGCCCGCGGCCGGGGTCGCCGAGCTGCTCGGCCACCCGGTCCGGTTCTACGCCAACAGCAACGTGGGCGCGGCGTCCACCGCGGCCGGGCTGAACCTGGCCGCCTACGCCGTCTCGCACGGGCTGGCCGAAGTGGTCGTGATCGGCAACGCGGTGGCGGGCCGGGGTGAGGGATACGCCAGCTCCAGCCGCGACGCGGCGGTCGCGGCCATGGCCAAGCTGTCCGGGCCGTATGAGTACGTCTACGGCACGACCCGGATCTCGGACTACGCCACCCTGGCCATGCGGCACTTCCACGAATACGGCACGACCTCGGAGCAGCTGGCCGAGGTATCGGTGGCCGAACGGCACGGATCCACGCTGCACCCACTGTCGGTGCACGGCCATCGCGGCGACATCACGATCGAGGACGTGACCTCCTCTCGGATGATCGCCGATCCGCTGCACCTGCTGGACTGCTGCTCGGTCAACCAAGGTGGCGGGGCCATCGTGGTGACCACGGCCGACCACGTACGGGCGATCGGGCGGAATGCCCCGGTGGCCCTGCTGGGATACGGGGAGGGCCACAGCCACATCGACCCGAACGCGGTCGAGAGCCTGACCGAGTTCGCGGCGGCCAAGGTGGCGGCCGACACCGCGTTCGGCATGGCCGGGGTGAGCCGGGATGACATCAACGTGGCCGGGATCTCCGACCACTTCACCATCGGCGTCGTCACCGGGCTGGAGGACGCCGGGTTCTGCAAGAAGGGTGAGGGCGGCGCGTTCGTGGACAAGGGCGGCATCAGCCTGACCGGGCGGCTGCCGACCAACACCTCGGGCGGGTTCCTGTCCTTCAGCCACGCCGGCTCGTGCGGGATCTTCACCCTGATCGAGCTCGTCGACCAGCTCCGCGGCACCGCGGGCGGCCGGCAGGTGCAAGACGCCAGCCTGGCCTTCCTCGGCGGTGTCGGCGGCGCGGACCAGGCGTTCTGCTCAGCGATCCTGGGGAGGGTCTGATGACGACAGCGGCGGCGGACTACAAGAAGTTCCTGCCCGAGGGCATCCCGCCCTCGCAGATGCCGTTCTGGGAGTCGCTGAAGGCCCGGGCGGTCAAGGTGCAGCGGTGCGACAACTGCGGGGCGTACCTGTACATCCCCAAGGACATCTGCAACCACTGCCACAGCGACCGGCTCACCTGGACCCCGATCAGCGGCCACGGCGAGATCTACACCTACACCGTCGTGCGCCGCGCCCCCACGCCCGCCTACGCCGAGGATGCGCCTTACACCCTGGCCCACGTCACGATGGACGAGGGATTCCGGATGATCGGCAAGCTCAACGGCGTGGCACCGGAGGACGTCCGCATCGGCGCGCCGGTGCAGATCACCTACCAGGAGGTCACCCCCGAGTGGACCCTGATGGAATTCGAGCCCGCGGCCGGCGCCGAGAGGTGAAGTTATAGCTGGTGGAACTACAGCTCTCCCCCGAGCAGGAGATGTTCGGGGATACCACGCGCAAGTTCCTCGGCGAGCACATGCCCGTGGCCGGCCTGCGGGGACTGCGCCACGATCCGGCCGGGTTCCCGCCGGATTACTGGCGCCGGGGGGCCGGACTCGGCTGGACCGCCCTGCTGGTCAGCGAGCAGGACGGCGGGGGCGCCATCTCCGCCAGCCCGCTCGAAGACCTCGCCGTCGTGGCCTACGAGTTCGGCCGCCACGCCGCCCCCGGACCACTGGCCAGCTCAAACATCGTGGCCGGAGCCTTGTCGCGCCGCGGCAGCCCGCAGCAGCGGGCCGCGGTACTTCCCGGCCTGCTGGCCGGCGAGCTGGTGGGCACCTGGTGCTTCGCGGAGCCCCGCCCGAACGACGCGCTCGGTTCGGTAACGACCCAGGCGGCCGGCTCGGCCGGCGTTCGGCTGTCTGGGGTGAAGGCTCCGGTGGAGGCGGCCGCGCAGGCCGCGCAGTTCCTGGTCACGGCGCGTTCCGAGGGCGGGCTGACCCAGCTCCTGGTGCCCGCGGACGCCCCCGGCGTGACCGTGACCCCGATGCAGTCGATCGACCTGACCCGCCGGTTCGCTGCCGTCCGCTTTGACGACGTCGAGCTGCCCCCCTCCGCGGTGCTCGGCGAGGCGGGCGGGGCCGGATCAGACGTCGACTGGCAGCTGCGGGTGGCGGTGGCCCTGACGCTGGCCGAGATGGTCGGGGCGATGGACCGGGCCTTCGAGATCACCGTGCAATGGGCGTTCGACCGCTACTCCTTCGGCCGGCCGCTCGCCTCTTACCAGGAGCTCAAGCACCGCTTCGCCGACATGAAGATGTGGCTGGAGGCGAGCCACGCCATCGCCGACGGCGCCGTGCGGGCGGTCGCGCAGGGCGCGCCGGAGGCCTGGGAGCTGCTGTCGGCGGGCAAGGCCTACGTCGGCCACTACGGCATCGAACTGATCCAGGACTGCGTGCAGATGCACGGCGGCATCGGTGTCACCTTCGAGCACGACATGCACCTGTACCTGCGCCGGGCGACCCTGGGCTCCCGCCTGTACGGCAGCGTGGCCGAGCACCGGGAGCGGCTCACCGCCGCGCTGGAGGCACGAGTCGAGGAGGAAACCGCGGATGACCACCGTCGCTGACGACGCCCATCCCGGGCTCGAGGGCGTGGCGAGCTTCCGGGCCCGGGCCCGGGCCTGGATCAGGGAGAACCTCAAGGCCGTCGATCAGCACCCGGGCGAGGTCGCCGAGTTCGCGACCGACGAGGAACAGCTCGCCGAGGTGGCCCGCCAGCGCGCCGTGCAGCGGATGCTGTTCGACGCCGGTTTCGCCGGCCTCATCGTGCCCCAGAAGTACGGCGGGGCCGGGCTGACCCCGGCGCACGCGCAGGCGTTCAACGAGGAGATCGTCGGCTACGACTACCCGTACATGATCCAGATCGCCAACTTCTCCCCGTCCATGGCGGTCATCCTCGACTTCGGGACCGAGGAGCAGAAGCTCCAGCACATTCCCGCCATCCTGAAGGGCGAGGAGCTGTTCGCGACGTTCCTTTCCGAGCCCACCGGCGGGTCCGACGCGGCCGGCGCCCGGACCACCGCCGTGCGCGACGGGGACGAGTGGGTGCTGAACGGCTCGAAGATCTGGAGTTCCTTCGCCTGGTGGCGGGACTGGGGGCTCTGTCTCACCCGGACCAACTGGGACGTCGAGAAGCACCGCGGTCTTACCGTCTTCATGGTCCCGATCCGGTGGCCTGGCATCGAGGTGCACCGTATCGAGATGCCGAACGGTCCCGGCGAGTTCTGCCAGGAATTCTTCACCGACGCGCGCCTCCCCGATGCATGCCGCATCGGGGCCGTGGACGACGGCTGGAGCGTCGGAACCCGCTGGATGTTCTATGAGCGGAGCCGGGAGTCCTCGCCCTACGTCACCTGGTGGGCGACCGGCGGCGGCATGAGGGGCACGCTGGGCCCGGATGACCTCATCCGCCTGGCCCGCCGGTCCGGGCGCATCCACGACCCGCTGGCCAGGGACCTGATCGGGGAGGTGCGGGCCGCCTCGCTCGTGGCCGGCCAGACCGCGCCGCGGATCATCCAGGGCATCCGTACCGGTTACCTGAACGACCAGGCCGCCGCCTTGATCCGGCTGCAGCGTGGCGTGAACGGCACCCGGCAGGCCACCGTGGCCTTCGAGCTGGCCGGCGGATCCGGCGTGGCCTGGGACGAGGCCGACGAGACCCTGGGCCGCCAGGGCCTGGACTTCCTCACCCGCCAGGCCGGCCAGATCGGCGGCGGCACGACCGAGATGGCCCGCAACGTCATCAGCGAACGGGTGCTCGGCATGCCGCGCGAGGCAGCCGGCGACAAGGACATTCCCTACCGGGACGTCCCCAACGGCCCGGCCGCCGGCCGCTGACCGGGCCGGCGATCCGCAGCACCCAGACGGGCCCGCTGCGAACCGGCCACCGCTAAGGAGGTGGGTGTGGAGCAGAGCACTCAGCAGGCCGTGCATAAGCTTTTCCACCCGGAATCTATCGCCATTATCGGTGCCTCAGGTGACGCGAACGCCATCTCCGGCCGGCCGCTCGGAATCCTCCGGCGGCACGGTTACTCCGGCCAGATTTATGCCGTTAACCCTAACCGCGAGACAGTCGGCGAGCTGCCGGCCTATAAGGATGTCGCCTCCATCCCGGGCCAGGTCGACCTGGCGCTGATTGCCGTCCCGGCCAGGCTGGTTCCCGCGGCCGTTGAACAGTGCGGTAAGAAAGGGATACCGGCCGCTTACGTTCTGACGTCCGGGTTCGAGGGGCAAGGCCGGGAAGGAGAGGTCTTTGCCCGGGAGCTTAAAGCGGTCACGCAGCGCTATAGCGTGCGGGTGGCGGGCCCCAACGGCATAGGCGTCATGAATGTGCACGACGATATACCGGTCACGTTCAGCAGTGGCGCCGACTCCGCGCTGAGGCCGGGCAACATCGCGGTCATCTCGCAGAGCGGCGGCCTGGCGTTCGGAATTACTGAGTACGGCTCATCGCGCGGGCTGGGCTTCAGCTATGTGGTCAGCGCGGGCAACGAAGTGGACCTCGAGACCGCCGACTTCCTCGAATACTTCCTGGACGACCCCCGAACCAAGGTCGTCGCCATGTTCGTGGAAGGATTTCAGTCGCCCGAACGATTCGCCAGCCTCCTGCCCCGTTATCTTGACCGGGGCAAGGCCCTGGTTGTAGCCAAGATGGGAAGGTCGGAGGCGGGCCGTTCGGCGGCCGTCTCGCACACCGCCCACGCGGCCGGCCAGGCCGAGTTGTACAGCGCGCTGTTCGAACGCTACGGGGTTTACCAGGCGACCGACGTTCCCGACATGCTCGACGCGGCGGCCGCGCTGTCCTGCTGGGACGGCATCGGCGGGCGGGGAGTCGGCATCATCACCGGCAGCGGCGGGGCGGCCGTGTGGACGGCTGAGGCGTGCGTGGCATCCGGCCTGGCCGTCCCGGAGCTGGAGGCCGACCGCCAGGAAGCCATCTTTGCCGACCTCGCCTACTACGCCGCGGCCCGTAATCCCGTCGATGTCACCGCCGGGGGTATGAACAGCCTCATCAACGCCGTGCGTGCGGTGGCCGCCTCCCCCCGGATCGACGCGATCGGCTTGATCGCCGTGGGGCCCCAGCTGGCCGACGCAGACTACCGGACGACCGTCAGCAAGCTGATCGAGGAAACCGGAAAGCCCTGTTTCGCCTATGCGCATCATCCCGCCTCGGCGGCGACCCTGGACGCGTTCAGCGAATTGCGGCTGCCGTGCTTTATCAGCCCGTATGGGCTCGCGAACGGCATTAAGGCCCTGTACCAGCGCAGTGCGGCCGTGGCCGGGCGGCAGGCTCATGGGCCTGCGCGGTCCGCGCCTGAAGGCCTATCCGCGCTTCCGCAGAGCACCGGAACTGCGCTGGTGCTGTGCGAATACGAAGTAAAAGCCTGGCTGCGCGCGGGCGGGTTCCCGGTCCCTGATGGCCGGCTGGTCACGGGAATTGACGAGGCGGTGGCGGCGGCCCGGGTTCTCGGCTACCCGCTCGCGGTGAAGGCTCAGGCCCGCAGCCTTTCGCACAAAGCCGATGCCGGCGGTGTGGCGCTCGGGGTGAGAAATGAGGCGGAGCTGCGGGAGGCTTACGAACGGATCATGGCCGCGGCCGGAGCCGCGCTCGGTGACGCAGCGGTGGAGGGGGCGCTCGTCGAGCGGATGGCGCCCGGCGGCGCGGAGATGATGGTGGGCCTGAAGACCGACCCGGGCCTGGGGGCCTTCGTGGTGGTCGCCGCCGGGGGAGTGCTGACCGAACTACTGGATGACGTGGTCATTGCCCCTGCTCCACTGGCCGACGCCGAGGTCGCGCCGTTGCTCCGCCGCCTTCGGTGCTGGCCCATCCTCGAGGGCCGGAACGGCCGCCCGGCGCGGGATGTCGACGCCTTCTGCCGTCTCGTGAGCCGGATCTCGTCGCTGGGGCCACCCTTGGTCGGCGCCATCGGCGAGGTCGACTTGAATCCGGTCATCGTTCACGAGGCCACCAAGGGCGTAACCATCGTGGACGGACTCGCGGTCCGGGCGGACGGCGAATGACCACCAGCAGGCAACAACCACTCGGCAATGAGGTGCGCGCATGAGCTTGACGAAGCTAGGATCGCAGACCACCCCGGACGGCGTCCTGGTGCTGACGATCGATGACCAGGCCACCAGGAACGCCTTGGACGACGTCCTGATGTCCGAGATCGTGTCCGAGCTGAAGCGCTTTTCCGCGGACCGGGATCTTAAGGTCCTGCTGATTACCGGGGCCGGGCGGGCGTTCTCCTCCGGCGCGAACGTCCGCGGGTTCGCCCGGAGTATCGAGCAGCGCGAGAGCGCTGGCCAGGACACCGGCGATGGGGAGCGTTCGCCCTGGGACCAGCTCGATCCCTTCTATACGCTCAAGCAGGACACCAACAGCCCCATGGGACCGGAAATAGTGCGGCTGCTGTATAACCTGCAAAAGCCGTCAGTAGCGGCCGTGAACGGACCCGCCTACGGTCTTGGCTGCGGTATCGCGCTGTTCTGTGACATCCGGATCGCGGGCGAGAGCGCAAGCTTCAGTGAAGCCTTCATCAGGAATGGCCTCGTGACCGGCGATGGAAGCGCCTGGCTGCTGCCGCGGCTGATCGGGATGGCGAACACCCTGTGGATGCAATACACCGGCGATCCGGTCCGCGCGCAAGATGCGTATCGCATCGGCCTGGTAAATGAGGTGACAAGCGACGAAGACCTCATGAAGCGCAGCCATGAGGTTGCCGCCAAGCTGGCCAAGGGGCCGGTGTTCGCTATGGGCCTGATAAAGCAGATGGTGCAGCAAGGCTACGATCAAGACTTCCACGATGCGCTGGTATTCGGCGCGCATGCTCAAGCCATTGCCCGGAATACCTCTGATCACAAAGAGGGCGTTCGCGCGTTCATCGAGAAGCGACCGCCGAATTTCCAGGGCCGGTAGCGGCGTGCCCACAAGGAAGACCCAACTGGTGCCAGGAGGTGGGCTGCGTGATTGAGGTTGCGCAGAGTGAAGAGGAGCAGCTGCTGCGGAGCACGGCGGCGAGGTTTGTTGATTCTGAGTATCCGCGTGCGGTGGTGCGGGACCTGCTGGCGACACCGTCGGGTATCTCCTGAGGCTTATGCCCGGCAGATGGGTGATCTGGGCTGGCTGGGTTTGCTGGTGCCGGAGTCGGGTGCGGCGGGGATCGCCGGGCAGGGGGTGACGTTCGCGGCCATTGTGGCGGAGGAACGGGGCCGGGGTCTGCAGCCGGGGCCGTTTATCCCGGCCAGTGTGGTGATCGGGGCGTTGTGCCGCAGCGGGTCGGGTGAGCAGCGGGCCAAGGTGCTGCCGGCGCTGGCGGCGGGGGAGCAGGTCGCGACGTGGGCGGTGATGAGCCCGGCTGGCGTGTTCGCCCCGGATACCGCGCTGACCGCCCGGGCCGACGGCGACGGCGGGGTCGTCATCTCCGGTGCGGCCCTGGTCCAGGACGCCGCGCTGGCGGACTGGTTCCTGCTCACTGCGGGCGGCCCTGACGGCCCGACCCAGGTCTTGGTGCCCCGCGCAGAAGTGAGCAGCATTGAGCCGCGGGATGCCCTGGATGTGACGATGCGGTTCAGCCTCGTCCGCTTCGACGGGATCAGGGTGCCGGGCAGTGGCCTGGTGGGTCCGGCTGGGGGGGCGGCGGGGGATGTGGAGTGGGAGTTGCAGCTGGCGGCGTGTCTGGCGGCGGCGGAGTCGGTGGGGGCGATGGATGGGCTGTTTGAGCTGACGCGGCAGTATGCGCTGGATCGGTATGCGTTCGGGCGGCCGATCGGGTCGTTTCAGGCGCTGAAGCATCAGCTGGCTGATCTGTCGATGAATCTGGAGGCGGCGCGGGCGGTGGCGGCCAGCGCGGTCGAGGCCGTGGCGGCGGGCCGGGATGATGCGGGTGAGGTGGTGAGTATCGCGAAGGCGTGGGCGGGGGATGTGGGGGCGGAGATGGCGCAGGGCTGCTGGCAGATCTTCGGCGGTATCTCCCAGACGTGGGAGCATGACTCCCATTTGTTCTTGCGGCGGATCACGATGAACGGCCTGCTGTACGGCGGGGCTGAGTGGCATCGCGAGCGTATCTGCCGGATTCACGCGCTGTAGGAGGAGAGAACCGATGACGGACACCATCGACGTCCCGGCGGCCCGCCGGGACATGCCGGCCCTGCCGGAGTACCGGGCCCAGGCCCGCGCCTGGATCACCGCCAACCTGGAACGCAAAGCCGATGACGCTAGCGCGGGCGAGGTCAAGGACCTCGCCGAGATGGCCGCTCATCGTGCCTTGCAGCGCAAGGTCTACAACGCCGGGTACTCGGGCATCGCGTGGCCCGTGGAGTACGGCGGGCAGGGGCTCCCGCCCGAGTACGAGCTGGCCTTCGAGGAGGAGGCCGCGGACTTCGTACTGCCGGCCTACGCGCTGCACAGCGGGACGTTCGGCTGCAACGTGCCGACGATGCTGGTGCACGCCCAGCCGGAGTTCCTGCGCTGGTTCGTGCCCCAGGTGCTGCGTGGGGAGATCTCGACCTGCAAGTTCTTCTCCGAGCCCTCGGGCGGGTCGGACCTGGCCGGCGTCCGGACACGGGCCGTGCGGGACGGGGACACCTGGATCCTGAACGGCCAGAAGATCTGGAGCACGTATGCGCACCTGGCGGACTGGGGGTTCTGCCTGGCCCGCACCGATTATGACAAGCCCAAGCACCGCGGCCTGACCTGGTTCGCGTTCCCCACCAACCTGCCCGGCGTCACCATCCGGCAGATCCGCCGCGTCGATGAGACCGCCGAGTTCTGCGAGGACTTCTTCGACGATGTCGTGATCCCCGACCTGTACCGCATCGGCGAGGTCAACGACGGCTGGGCCGTCACCCAGACCATGCTGGTCTACGAGCGCGGCGCCGGCCACGGGCCGGTGGGTGATCACCTGACCGGCCCGGGCCCGCTGGCCCCGGATCTGGTCGAGGAGGCGCGGCGGCTGGGCGTCGAGGGCGACCCGCTGGTGCGGCAGAAGGTGGCCCGCGGGCACATGATCGATTTCGTCAGCCGGTCGCTGGCCTGGCGGATCGCCCTGTCGGGGCAGGCCGGCGGGTTCAACCCGGGGCTCGCCGCCTACGGCAAGCTGTTCCGCGGGACCTACTCCCCGGTCCGGGGCCGGCTGCCGGTCGAGATCGGCGGCGCGGGCGCGATGACCTGGGAGCCGGGCAGCGAGGACCGTGACCGCGCCGTGGACTTCCTCAACAGCAAGGTCATCGCCATCGCCGCCGGCAGCAACGAGATGCAGCGCAACGGGATCAGTGAGCGGATCCTGGGCATGCCCCGCGAGCTGAGCGTCGACACCCGCCGTCCCTACAACGAGGTGGTCCGGGAGGAGAAGGACTGGTCGGCGCCGCAGGTCTAACCTAGCCGCTGCGCGCCGTTGACCTAGCCGATCGCGGGGGTTAGCGTCACGGCTGAGTGGATGTTTGCCAGTTGGCATGTATTGAGCACACCCAACCCAGGAGACCGATGGCAGGGCGATCGCAGCTGCGCATGGGTACTGGCTGGCGGACCTCCTGGCCGCGGCGGCCAGGCCGGTCCGCGGGGTGCCGATGATGACCTCCAATCCGCTGCCGCTGGACGGGATCCGGGTGCTGGACCTCAGCGGCCCGGTCGGCGCCTACGGCGGGCGGCTGCTGGCGGACGCCGGCGCCGACGTGGTCAAGGTGGAGCTCCCTGAAGGTGACGAGCTGCGCCGCCAGGGCCCCTTCGCCGGCCGCCGCCGTGACCCCGAGCGCAGCCTCACCTTCGCCTACTACCACGCCAACAAGCGCGGGGTCGTCATCGACTACCGCAGCGCGGAGGCGGCGGGTGTGCTGGCCGACCTGGGCGCGAACGCCGACGTGGTGCTGCTGACCCCGCCGGTGGCGGGCTTCGACGCCGACGCAGGCGAGCTGTCCTGGGCTGCCGCGGATACGATCGTCTGCGCGGTCACGCCGTTCGGGCTCACCGGCCCGTACCGGTCCTGGCGCGCCACCCACCTCACCTCCTGCGCGCTGGGCGGCGTCATGTACTCCCAGGGGCCGCCCGAAGGGCCGCCCGTGGTCGTGCCGGGCCGCCAGCTCTACGACCACGCGGGCACGCACGCCGCGGTCGCGGTGCTGGCGGCGCTGCGGGCGCGGCCCACGGTGGGCGGGCAGTTCATCGACGTCTCGGCGCACGAGGTGCTGGGGTCCTACCTGGGCGAGCTGCACAGGTACACCAACGCGGCGGAGATCACGCGGCGCCGCGACGATTACCCCGGGGTGGGCGGCGTCTGGCCCTGCCGGGACGGCCTGATCCAGTTCATGGCCCTGACCGACAAGCACTGGGCCGGTTTCGTCCGGCTCCTGGGCAGCCCACCTGAGCTCAACGATCCCGCCTGGGCCGACACGGCCGCGAGACGGCAGCACGCCGAGGAGATCATGGCCTTGGTCGCCCCGGCCATCCGGGCGATGAGCCGCGAAGAATTCGTGGCCCGCGGCCAGGAGCTCAGCGTCCCGTGTGCGCTGGTCAACACCATCGGGCAGTTCACCACGGACCCGCACCCGCGCAGCCGCGGCTTCTTCGTGCGCGCACCGCTGGCCGCCCTGGGCGAGTTCGACGTCCCGGGCCAGCCGTTCGTGTCCGGGCCGCCGCTGCTCGCGCAGTACCGGCGCCCGGCCCCCCGGCTCGGCGAGCACGACCCCGCCGCGATCGCCCGCGAATGGCGATCGGCGCCGCGGCCGCGAACCGGCCCGCCGCGCCCGCTGTCCGGGATCAAGGTGATCTCCTTCGGCATGGTCATCGCGGGCGCGCTGTGCGGCACGGCCCTGGCCGAGCTGGGGGCCGACGTGATCAAGATCGAGTCCCCCACCGTGCCCGACACCACCCGCCGGCTGCGCCAGGGCGAGTCGGCGGTGCACGAGCCCTCCGGCGTGGAAACGTCCCCGGCCTTCGCCAACTTCAACCGGTCGGTCCGCAGCCTGGCGCTGGACATGAAGCAGCCCGAGTCGGTGGACCTGGTGCTGCGGCTGGCCAGCGTGGCGGACGTAGTCCTGGAGAACTACGGCCCGGACGTGCTGGAGCGCTGGGGCATCGGCTACGAGAAGATCGCCGCGGTGAACCCGCGGATCGTGATGCTGTCCCAGACGGGCTTCGGGCACACCGGACCCCGGTCGCACTATCTCGCCTACGGAGCGACGATCTTCTCGTTCATGGGACTCACCCAGATCTGGGGCCGCTCGCACGGCACCCACTTCGACTACCCCGCCACGACCCACGGGCTGTTCGCCATCCTGGCCGCGCTGGCGGCCCGTGACCGCACCGGCCTGGGCACCCACATCGACCAGGCCCAGACCGAGGTGGCCGGGGCGATCATGGGCCCGCTGCTGCTGGACTACACGGTCAACGGGCACGAACCCGGCCAGGACCCCTCGCCCGGCATGGTGGTCCGCTGCCTGGGCGAGGATGGCTGGCTCGCGGTCGAGCCCGTGGACGACGAGGACTGGCAGCGGCTGGCGGCGCTGGCCGGCGCTCCCGATCCCGGCGACCACGCCGCGGTCACCGAAGCGGTCCGGAGCTGGGCCGCCGCGCTTACCCCGCAGCAGGCGATGCGCACTCTGCAGCGGGCCGGCCTGGCCGCCGGCGCGGTCCAGAACAGCGAGGACGTGACCCGCGACCCGCAGCACCGGGAGCGGCACTTCCTGCGGGAGATGGATCATCCCGATCTCGGCGTGGCCGAGTACGCCAGCCCGCCCTACCGGCTGGCCAAGACCCCGGCCACCATCCGCCGGCGGACCCCGCGCCTGGGAGAGCACGCGACCGAGATCCTGGCCGAGTGGCTGGGCATGCCGCCCGCGGAAAGCGAGGCGTACGCCTGGCCGGCGCCGCCCGGAGTAATAAGTACCGATGCGAGATCTGGAGGCGAGCAGTCCGATGGAGCAGCCGACTTTCGAGAACGTGCTGTACGACGTGGACGACAGTCATGTCGCGCATATCGTGATCAACCATCCGGAGCGGCACAACGTCCTGACGCTGGACACCATCGCCGACATCGACTCGGCGATGCGGCTGGCCGATGACGACGAAGACGTGCACGTCATCATCCTGACCGGGGCCGGTAAGTCCTTCTCCGCGGGGCACGACCTGTCAGGCCGCAGCCGTGAGCCCAAGCAGGGCTGGCGCGCCGCCCGCCCGGGCAGCGTCGAGGCCCGGTACGACCTGGAGGAAAAGTATTACTACGAGGCGAACCTGACGATCCGCAATCTGCGCACGCCGACCATCGCCGGGATCAAGGGGGCGGTCGTCATCGGCGGGATGATGACCGCGTTCTCGTGTGACCTGATCGTGGCCGAGGAGACCACGAACCTGTGGGTTCCGTCGCTGCGGCCGCCGCAGGCCGGCACGGGCGGTGAGCTCATGCACCTGCCGTGGGACATCGGCATTCGCAAGACCAAGGAGATGTTGTGGACCGGTGACCCGCTCGACGTCCACGAGGCGCACACGCTGGGCATGATCAACCGGGTGGTGCCCGACGGCACCCTGGACGCAGAGTGCCAGCGGCTGGCCGAGCGCATCGCCATGATGCCGCCGCGCCAGATCTGGCTGACCAAGAAGTCGCTGAACAAGATGCTCGAGGCGCAGGGCCAGCTGCTCGCCTACGAGCTGCACTTCCTGTACCACCAGCTCGGCCACGCCTCGGACACCATGCAGGACTGGGGCGCCCGCGGCCGCGAGATCATGAAGGAAGGCGGCATGCACGCGTGGCTGGAATTCCGCGATGGCCCGTTCCGCGAGCAGGCCAAGCGGGATTACACCAGCGAGGCCAACGGCACCCCAGAATCCTGAGCCGCCGTGCCCTCTTACCTGCTTCCCATCACCACCACCCACCCGAGCCCGGCTGCCGTTATGTCGTTGCTCTTGCTAAAATTCTAGAATCCCGTTCCAGGGTTGATGAATACCGAGAAGGGAGCCGTCGGTGAGCGCAGACCCGATAACGCTACGTCCGGACGTGACTGGCGGGCTTGACGGGGCCGGGATCGCGGCGCGCTGGGTCGGGCAGCGGGTGCTGCGCAGTGAAGACCAGCGGATGATCACCGGCCACGGGCAGTACGTCGATGACCAGCAGAAGCCGGGGATGGTGCACGCCACGTTCGTGCGCAGCACCGTCGCCCGGGGCCGGATCGTGCACCTGGACGTCAGCGAGGCCCGCCGGGCCGCTGGCGTGATCGCGGTGTTCACCGCGGCCGAGCTCAACTCCCGGGCCCGCATTCCCGCGGGCCGGGGCGCCGACCAGACCCCCCGGCGGGTGCTGGCCGACGGTGACGTGCGGTACGTCGGTGAGCCGGTCGTCATGGTCGTGGCCGAGTCCCGGTATCTGGCCGAGGACGCCGCCGAGCTGGTCAGCCTGGACATCGAGCCTGATACCCCGGTCGTCACCATGGAGCAGGCGCTGGCCGAAGGCGGCCCGCTGGTGCACCCGGAGCTGCCGGACAACCTGGCCGGCGTCGTCCCGGCCGCGGACAACCCCGAGCTGGACGCGATCATCGAGAACGCGCCGCATGTGTTCACCGAGACCTTCGACCAGCATCGCTATGTGTGCGTGCCGATGGAGACCCGTGGCCTGGTGGTCGAGTGGGACCGGTGGGCGGAAAAGCTCGACGTGATCTTCGCCTGTCAGGGGGTGCACGGGCCCCGGGCGTTCCTCTCCCGGCTGGTGGGCATCCCCGAAGACGACATCCGCGTGGTCATGAACGACGTCGGCGGCGCGTTCGGGCAGAAGATCTCCCCGCAGCGCGAGGACCAGGCCGTCGTGCTGGCCGCCGTCCTCCTCGAGGACCGGCCGGTGAAGTGGATCGAGGACCGGGCGGAAAACCTGATCAGCGGCGGGCACTCCCGCGAGGAGTCGCTGGCCATCACCGCGGCTACCGACGAGAATGGCGTGCTGCTGGCCGCGAAGGCCCATCACATCGAGAACGTGGGCGCCTACCCGGCGGCGAGCAACGGCCAGATGGCGGGGGCTTCGGCTCGGATGTTCCCCGGGCCCTATCACTGGTCCGGGCCCGGCTCGGTGGCGTATTCCGGCCAGGCGGTGTACACGAACACCTGCGGGCACTGCGCCTACCGGGGGCCGTGGATGATGGAGACCACCGGCCGGGAGCAGATGGTCGACGTCATCGCCCAGAAGCTGGGCATCGACCCGCTGGAGTTCCGCCGCCGCAACGTGATCAGCCGCGACGAGCTGCCTTACACCAGCGCCTCGTCGGTCCCGTACGACGCCATCAGCCCGGCCGAAACCCTGGAGGGCGCGGCCGAGCTGATCGGGTACGCGCAGTTCCGCAAGGACCAGGCCCAGGCCCGGGCCGAAGGCCGCCTGATCGGCGTCGGCCTGTCCCTGTACATCGAGCCGCAGCGCGGTGACCTGGGCAGCTACGGGGCCACCATCCGGGTCGAGGCCAGCGGCAAGGTCTATGTGTACATGGGCACCGGCAGCCACGGGCAGAGCATCGCCACCACCATGTCCCAGATCGTCGCGGACGAGATGGGCGTGAACTTCGAGGACGTCCACTTCGTCCAGGGTGACACTGACGCCACGCCGTACGGGCCGATCACCGGCGGGAGCAAGACGGCCGGGGTGGCGGGCGGCGCGGCGCACGAGGCGGGCGCGGCCATGCGCGAGCGGGTGCTGGCCGTGGCCGGGCAACTGCTCGAAATCGACCCCGGCGACCTGGAGATGACCGGCAGCATGGCCCGGATCAAGGGTGACCCCGAGGGCAAGAGCGTGACGCTGGCCCAGATCGCCGCGGCCGGCATCAACCCCGGTGCGTTGCCGCCCGACGCCGAGCTCGGCATGGAGGTCTCCAAGCGGTACAAGGCCCCGCAGTACATGTTCTCCAACGCTTGCCACGCGGTGACGGTGGAGGTCGACCAGGACACCGGGATGGTCAAGATCCTGCGGTACGTGATCTCTGAGGACTGCGGGGTCATGATCAACCCGAACGTGGTCGAGGGCCAGACCGCCGGCGGGGTGGTGCAGGGCATCGGCGGGGTGTTCTACGAGCACTTCCGGTATGACGAGGCAGGGAACCCGACCACGACCACGTTCATGGACTACCTGCTGCCCACCGTGTCCGAGGTCCCGGACCTGGAATACGGGCACGTGGTCACCCCGGGCCTGACCCCAGGCGGGCACAAGGGCCTGGGCGAAGGCGGCGCCATCGCCTCCCCGGCCGCGCTGGTCAACGCGGTCCGCGACGCGCTGGCTCCCCTCGGGGTCACGATCAACTCCCAGCCGCTCTCGCCGGACCGCATCTTCGAGCTCATCGAGCAAGCCCAGCAGCCCGCCATATGACGGTCGGGAACGGACGTGAAGCGCCGGCAACTCACCGCGACCTAACGTTTTTGCCAACCAGGAGCCGGAATCGGAGGCAAAGCTGCCGCTGCCGCTGACCATCAATTTGCGCTGGCCCCGTTAATGCCGTTAGCTGGAAGTGCGGCCTGGCTAGTCCAGATCATGCGCTTACCCCGCCGCTTGTGCTGGTGACAGCAGAAAAGCCTATGAGCGGGTGAATTGATGTGCGGCAGGTTTCGGCCGGCGCGGCTCCCGATGAGGAGCAAGGATGAATGCCCCGGCTGGTAAGCCCGGCCTGGTGCCGCCCGCCGCGCAGACGCCCGCCGCGGGTGCCGCGGACGCGGCTGGCGGCCTGGGGTTTCCTGACGCGCCGCGGCTGGAACTGGATCAGCTGCTGGTGCAGCTGAGGGACCGCGCTGATGACGTGCTCGCCACCCAGGGGCGGCTGCGCGGGCTGCTGCGCGCGAACGCCCTGGTGGCCGGCGAGCTGAGCTTGCCGCTGGTGCTGCGGCAGATCGTGGAATCGGCCCGGGATCTGCTCGGCGCCCGGTACGCGGCGCTCGGCGTCCTGGGCCGCGACGGGGGACTCGAGCAGTTCGTGCACGTCGGCATGGACGACGAGCTGGTCACCAGGATCGGCGACCTGCCCGAGGGCCGGGGGGTCCTGGGCCTGCTGATCAGCGAGCCGGTCCCGATCCGGCTGGCCGACCTGTCCGCTCATCCGGCGTCGGCGGGTTTCCCGCCGGGACATCCGCCGATGACCGGCTTCCTCGGTGTCCCGGTCCGCATCGGGGAGGAAGTCTTCGGCAACCTTTACCTCACCGAACGCTCCGGTGGCGTGGAGTTCAGCGCAGAAGATGAGGAGCTGGCCATCGCGCTGGCCGCGGCGGCCGGCGCGGCGATCGCCAACGCGCGGCGGTTCGCCGAATCCGAGCAGCGCCGCCGCTGGCTGGACGCCTCCGGCGACCTGGTACCGCTGCTGCTGTCCGGGGAGGCGGGAGCGCCGCACGCGCTCATCGCTCAGCACGCCGCAGCCGCCGCGGCGGCGGACTTCTCCGCGCTGGCCGTGCCCTTCGGCGCCGACGAGGTCATCGTCACCGCCGTGACCGGCGCGGTCGCCGAGCACATGATGAACCGGACGGAGCCGCTGGCCGAGTCGCTGATGGGCCAGGTAATCCGCACCGGCAAGCCCCGCCTGGTCACCGGCGGCCGCCGTCAAGCGGCCGCCGCCGAGCTGGGCGCCGATACCGGCCCGCTGATCGTCGTGCCGCTGGCCGCAGGCGAGCAGATCCGCGGCGCGCTGATGCTCGGCAGGCTAGCCGTACACCAGGAATTCACTGAGGCAGACCTGAACATGGCCGCCTCCTTCGCCAACCACGCTGCGGTGGCCATCGAACTCGCCCGGGTCCGCGCCGACCAGCACACCCTGGACCAGGCCGAAGACCACGACCGGATCGCGGGTGACCTGCACGACCATGTCATCCAGGAACTGTTCGCCCTGGGCATGAGGCTGCAGAGCCACGCCGCGCGCAGCGACCCTGCCACCACCGAACGGGTCAACGGCTACGTCGACACCCTCGACGAGATCATCAAGAAGATCCGCACCAGCATCTTCGGGCTCCAGCAGCGCCGCGAGGTCCCGGCCGGCCTGCTCCCGCGCATGCGGGCGATCATCGAGGAGCACGCACCGCAGCTCGGCTTCACCGCCGGCATCAGCTTCGCCGGCCCGCTGGACCCCGGGCCGGGCGAGACACTGGCCCACGACATCCTCGCCGTCACCCGCGAAGCCCTGTCGAACTGCGCGCGCCACGCGCACGCCACCGCCGCTGACGTCTCCCTGGTGCTGCAGGACGGGCTGATCACCCTGGTCGTCACCGATAACGGCCAGGGCGTCGGCACGCCCGCGCGCTCCAGCGGCCTGGCCAGCATGCGCCGCCGCGCCGAACGCAGCCACGGCACCTTCGAGCTCACCACCCCCATCGGGGGCGGCACATGCCTGACCTGGACCGCCCGCGCCGCCGCCTGACCCCCCGGCCACGCCCGGCGGCCCCACGCGGCCCGGCAGGCGAAGTGGCACCCGGGAGGGGCCTTAGTCCCGGCCTGCTGGTGCGTTCGCCTCTTCCGGCGGCCTGCGACCGGACGCGATGCTGGGCTGGGAGATGATTTTGATGGCGATGGCTGAGACGAAGCGGATCGTGGTGGGTGTGGACGGCTCCCCGGCCTCGATCAAGGCCCTGCGCTGGGCCGTGCGCCAGGCGAAGGTGACCGGCGCCGAAGTAGCGGCGGTGACCGTCTGGTCGTACCCCGCTGGCTACGGCATGGCTCCGGTCGGCGACGGCGCGGTCGACTTCGAGGGTGACGCGGGCAAGATCATGGCCGAGGCGCTCGCCGAGGTCAGCGGCATCGCGCCCGGCGTCGCGATCACATCGTCGGTGGCCGAGGGGCACCCCGCGGACGTGCTGGTGCGCGCGGCCAAGGGCGCCGACCTGCTGGTGGTGGGCAGCCGCGGACACGGCGGGTTCACCGGGATACTGCTCGGCTCGGTGAGCCAGCACTGCGTGCAGCACGCCGGATGCCCGGTCCTGATCCTGCGGGACGGCCGGTGAGCGGTACCGTCATCGGTTTCCCGGCCCGGGCCGGGCGGCCGGTCTCAGCGCTCGGCGAGATAGCCGTACCGGCTGCGGAAGGCCTCGGGCGTGAGCCCGCGGGCCGCTGCGATCGGGCGGAGCCTCTCCGGATCCGCCAGGTCGTCGCGGTCCAGCCGGATCATGTACTCGCGGGCCACCCGGTACGAGCTCGACTCCACGTTCACCAGCCGGATCCGCACGCGTCCCGTCTCGGGATCGCTGAACGACCCGAAGGGCAGCGGCACCATGTGCCCATCCTGGATCGTGATCATGCCGCCGGGCTCGCCATCCGCCAGCACCCGCTTCAGGTAGTCGACGGCGCTGTAGCCGAGGTCGCGGGTGTACTCGATGTCGAACGGGACGGGCGGCGCGCAGCGCAGCTCGTAACCGATGTTCTTGCCCTCGACCGTGACGTTCTGCCCGCGCTCCTTGAAGCGGTCCCTGAGCTGCTTGGCCAGCAGGCGGTCTAGCTCAAGCTCGGCCAGCCGGACGTGGCCATGCTCGTCCCGCTCGACCTCCGGCATGGCCTTTTCGAGTTCGTCCTGGGGCAGGCGCAGGCCGATGCCCTCGGCGAGCACCGCCACGCCGAAGGGGCGGCCGAGGGCGATCCGCTTGATCATGGATGTCTCGAGGACGTCGACCAGGCGCGACAGCCGGATGGGCTCGTCGCCGGGGAATTCCTCCGCGATCATCGTGACGGTGGCCCCGGCCGACTTCCCGATGCCCAGGGCCAGGTGGCCGGCCGAGCGCCCCATGGCCACCACCAGGTACCACCGCTGGGTGGTGATGGCGTCGGTCATCAGGTTGTTGACGAGCTGGACCCCCACGCTCCTGGCGGTCTCGAAGCCGAAGGTCGGCGTGCCGCCCGGCAGCGGCAGGTCGTTGTCTATGGTCTTCGGCACGTGCGCCACGTGCAGGGCCCCTCCGGCCGCCTGGGCCAGCCGGGACGCCGAGAACGCGGTATCGTCGCCGCCGATCGTCACCAGCGCGTCGATGCCCAGCTTCCGCAGCGACTCCAGGCAGGCGTGCAGCCTCCAGTCCGGGTCAGCGGCGGCCTCGTCTCGCACCGTCGGGTTAGCCCTCGAGGTCCGGATGATCGACCCGCCCTGGACGTGGATCCTCGACACGTCCGCGATGGACAGGGGCCGCGCCTCCTCGATCCGGCCCTCGATGAGGTGCTGGAAGCCGTCCATGATCCCGAACACGTCCCACCCGGAGTTCCGGGCCTCGATCGTGGCGGCGGAAATGACCGAGTTCATCCCCGGAGCCGGGCCGCCGCCGCACAGGATCCCAAGTTTCACGTCCCCATCGTTCCAGCAAGAAGGCGATACCGCCAAGCTGGCCGCCCCGAACCCCGAGCCGGCGGCCTCTAACCCCGCTCGTTCATGATCGTGGCCAGTTTTGGACTGTCGCTGGCCCTTTCTGGCCATGATCATGGAAGCCGAGACCGCGGCCACGGCATCCAGCTGGATCGGTCCGCTCGCCGCGCAGCGATTACCGCGCCGGACTGCGGGTAGCGCTTCCTGACTGGCCGGACAAACCGGAAAGACAGGAACCAGGCCCGCCAGGCGTTCAGCTGCCTCACTGGCTGACCATGGGACCCCTGATTCGCGCCCGAGAAAGGCTGCACACGACATGTGGATTTTTCTTACCAGGCGGCTGCGCCGCTGGATGCTGCTCGTCATCGCGTTGCCGGCCATCCGGCTGGTCGTCCACCGCCTGGCTCTCGCGGCCGAGCAGCGCGACCGGTCGACCCGGACGGCCAGGACGCTTCATCACGTCGATTCAGCCGTGACCGCGGTATCTCGGCGATCCACGCGCCGGGCGACGCGCTTACCCGGCCGCCGGGACGAGGCTCGCCATCACCGAAGCTAGCGCCGTCAGCACCGAAGCCCGGGCCGTCAGCGGTCCGAGCATGGGCCGGAAATTGCTGGCCACCCGGCGCATTATGGTCTGGTGAATGCCGCCGGGTATGAGTCGTGGTTCGTCAGCGCGCGCGACCCCGCCGCGCCTCGGGCGTTGTGGATCCGTCACACCCGGCTGCGCCCCTCGGGGCCAGCGGCCGCCGGGCCGGAATCAGCCGCCTTGTGGTGCACCGTGCTGGACCACGACCGCGACGGCCAGCCAGTGGTGATCAAGGAAGTCCTGGGCGCCTTCCCGCCCGGCGCGGCCGCGGGGCCGGGGCGGTTCGCGGGAGCCGCCGCCATGGCCGGCCAGAACGCGCGCTGGGACCTGGCTATCACCGGCGCGGGCCCGCCGCTGCGGCCGCTGCGCCCGGCGGTCCTGTACCGTGCCCCGCTGCCGCGCACCAAGCTGGAAGTCAGCGTCCCTGACGGCCTGGTCACCGGCGTGCTGGAGGTCGACGGGCGCCACCTCGAGGTGGACCGCTGGCGAGGGACCGTCGGCCACAACTGGGGAACTGAGCACGCCGATCGCTGGGTGTGGCTGCACGCGGCCGGCTTCGACGCCGCCCCGGACAGCTGGTTGGACTTGGTGCTGGCCAGGATCAAGGTCGGCCCGGTGCGCTCCCCGTGGACGGCGATGGGCGCGCTCGGCCTGGGCGGTGAGGTCGTCCCGCTGGGCGGGCTCGGCCGGCGCCACCGGGTCAGCGCGGGCCCCGGCCGCCTCACCGCAGCCGTCTCGTCCGGGGCGGGCCGCTTTTCCTGGCCGTGACCGCCGATGATGACGACGCGGCCGTGGTGACCTACGCCGATCCGAGCGGGGGGAGCCCGTCTGGTCAGGCACGCCGCGCTGGCCACCGTGAAGCTGAAGTTCAGCCGCCGGGGTCACGGCGAGTTCGCCGCCGCTGGCCCCTGCGGCGCCTATGAATACGGCACCAGTCAGCACCTGCCGGGACTCATGCCGCGGTCCCTTCCCGACGGCTGAACATCATCGCGGCCGGCCTTGTCACGCGGTACCGCTTATGCGCTAATGGCGCACAACGGCTCGCCGAACACCGAATGAGGATGGAAACGATGACGTTCAGTCCGCTGGCCGGTACCAAGGTGCTCGATTTCTCGTGGAATGTCGCCGGCCCGACGTCAACCAAGGTCCTGGCGGCGCTCGGGGCAGACGTGATCAAGGTCGAATGGCCGACGAGGGCAGATCCGATCCGGGGTGTGACTCCCTCGGCTTTCCAGGACGGCGTCTTCGACTCGACCGGCTTCTTCAGCGACATCAATACCGGCAAGCGCAGCTTCACCGCCGACCCTACGACCGAGGCGGGCCACGCGACCATCGACAAGCTGCTGGCCTGGTGCGACGTGATCGTCGAGTCGTACTCGCCGCGGGTGATGGCCGGCTGGGGCTGGACCTTCCAGCGCATGTCGGAGCTGAATCCCCGCCTCATCTACCTGAGCATCTCCGGGTTCGGCCACACCGGGCCCGAGAGCTCGTATGTTTCCTACGGGCCGACCGCACAGGCGGCGAGCGGCGTCACGGCCGCGTCGGGGGAGCCGGGGCTTGCGCCGGCCGGTTACGGCTTCTCCTATCTCGACGTCATGACCGGCTATCAGGCGGCGCTTTCCGTCGTCGGCGCGCGCCTGCGGCAGCTGAAGGGGGCTGGGGCGCAGCGGCTCGACGTCTCGCAGATCGAAGTCGGCGCGGCCCTGATCGGCCCGGTACTCCTCGACTGCAGCCTCAACGGCACCGTGCCGTCCGACGGCCTGTTCCCGCCCGGGAACCGTGCGCACTGGCCCCGGAGCACGATCGACGGCTACCGGTACGAGAGGGGCGCGCCGTACAACCTGTATCCCACGAACGACGCCGGCCACGACTGCTTCTGCGCCATCTCGGTTATGAGTGAGCCGGAATGGCAGGCGCTGCGCTCGGCCATGGGAGACCCGCAGTGGGCCGCGGATGAGAAGTACGCGACCGAGGCGGACCGGATCCAAAACCAGAACGAGCTCGACATGCACGTGAGCGAGTGGACCCGCCAGCACGGCAAGTACGAGCTGATGGCCCTGCTGCGGGCGGCGGGCGTCCGCGCGGGGGCGCTGCAGAGCGGACGGGACCGGCTGGAACACGACGAAACGCTGCGAGACCGCCAGGTCTTCCAGTGGCTGACCCACGACGTCCTGGGCGAGCACCGCTACGAGTCCTTCCCGATGCTCGTCAACGGCGAGCCGCTGGCGCTGCGGCCCTTCTGGCCGATCCTCGGCCGCGACACAGAAACGGTACTCAGCGACGAGCTGGGCCTGTCGCCCAGCCAGGTCGATGAGCTGCGCGAGCAGGGCGCCATCTGGCCGGCCAATGTCGCCCGGCCGGCCTACGGCTCGCCGCAGCGATCCGCGCGGACCGAAACCGCGGCCGCGCACCAGGACCCGCAGCCGGGCATCGCCGCCCCGCTGGACGGGATTACCGTGCTGGCCCTCGACGCGGGCTACGCCAGCTACGCGGGGAAGATCCTGACCGACTTCGGGGCCCGGGTCATCACGGTGGAGCCGCCGGGCGGCGCCGAGCAGCGCCGCGCCACCCCCGTGCACCACGCCGCGGACGGCAGCGACTACAGCATCCCGTTCGCTTACTATCACGCCGGCCAGGAGTCGGTCACGGTGGACCTGACCGGCCCCGATGCGGCGGTCCGCCTCGAACCGCTGATCCGCGCCGCCGACGTGCTCCTCGACGGGCTCGGCGCCGGGGTCGCCGGGTCGCTCGGCCTCACCGACCAGTGGCTGGCGCAGGTGCGGCCAGGACTGATTCACGCCTTGCTCAGCCCCTTCGGGCAGACCGGCCCGTGGCGGGAGGCCGGGACGTCGGACACGATCTCGCTCGCCCTCGGCGGGGTCGCCGGGCAGTCCGGATACGACTCGGCTAACGGCCGTCCCGGCCAGCCGATCAGCCCGGCGGGCGGTCAGTCACGGCACATCCCCGGGCTGCTGGCCGGCATCTCGGTGGTCGCGGCCCTAGCTGACCCGCCGGCCGAGGGGGTGCTGTCTCTCGACCTGTCCATGCACGACGCGATCGCCGTCTCCACCGAGGGCGGCGTTTCCCAATGGGAATTCAACGGGGCATCGGGCTACCGGCACACCGGCCAGCACGCCAGTCCCATGTTCACCACGCCGGCCTGGCAGTTCCGCTGCGCCGACGGGGCCTACGTGGTGGCCCTCACCATCTTCTTCAACGACCGCCGGTTCGCCTCCCTGGTGGAGATGTTCGATACCCACGGCTTTCCGCACAGCTTGCGCGGTGAGCGCTACGCCACGGCCGCGGCGCGTCAGCCCCTGATGCAGGACATCGTGGACTTTATCGGCGACTTCTGCCGCCTGTACCCGGCTCAGTTCGTCATGGACGAAGCGCAAAAGCGCCAGCTGCCGTGGTCCAAGGTGCGCTCCCCGGACGAGGTCGCGGCGGACGCCCACCTGCACGCCCGGGGGTTCTACCAGCGCCTCGAGCTCTTCCCGGGCGAGCAGGTCGACTGGCCCGGGCTGGCCTGGCAGGGCCTCCCGTCGGCCCTGCTGGACTCCAGCAGACCCCGGCGGACCCGCCCGCCGCAGGCCGGCGAGGACACCGACCGCATCCTCGGCGGGGGAGCATAATGCGCATCGGCTACGTCCTGCCCAACAGCTGGGGCCTGGCGGATCCGCGCGATGACGTCGAGCTGGCCGTGCTCGCCGAGACACTCGGGGCCGGCTCGCTGTGGGTCAGTCATCACGTCGTTCACGTCGACTTCGTCAAGGAACGGCTCGGCACGGGCAACTACTACGACCCGCTGATCTCGCTGGCCGCCGCGGCCATGGCCACGACCACCGCCCGCCTGGGCACCAGCGTGCTGGTGCTCGGGTACCTCGATCCGCTGGTCACCGCCAAGCAGCTGGCCACGATCGACTGGCTGAGCCACGGACGGGTCGACGCCGGCGTCGGCGTCGGCAACCTGCGGCCGGAGTTCGACGTGGCCGGGAAGATGGCGTTCGAAGACCGCGGCCAGTACGCCGACGAGTTCATCGACGTGCTGCGTCAGCTGTGGGCGCCGGGACCGGCCTCGTACACCGGCGAGTTCTTCACCCTCGACCGCGTCGAGACCTATCCCGGGCGTTACCAGCCCGGCAGCCTCCGCCTGCTGGTCGGCGGAAACGGCGGGCCGGCCACCCGCCGCGTGCTCACGCGCGGTGACGGCTGGCACGGCATCGCCATGACCGCGGACGCGGCCGCGGCTCACTGCCGCATGCTCACCCGCCGCCTCGCCGAGGCCGGGCGCAGCGCCGAGGACTTCCCGATGCAGGTGCGGCTGCACGTCGAAGCGGACCAGCTCGATCCCGCCACGTGGCGGGACACCGCGCGGGCCTACGCCGAGGCTGGCCTGACCGACCTCGTCCTGGCCCCGCAGACCCGCGACAAGGACGCCCAGCGCCGCTGGCTGGAGACGGTGCTCCCGGCCGCGACCAGCGCCAGCCAGGCCTGACGGCCGGCGGTAACTGCTGCTCGTCCCCGGCTCCCGGCGACAGGTAGGTGCCGCGCCAGTACAGCAGGGGAGCGGCCTCGTCGTAGCTGACCTCGACGTCGTGTACGCGGCCGACCACGATCTCGTGATCCCCCCCGGGCAGGCTGTTCTCGACCGTGCACTCCAGCGCGGCCAGTACCCCCTCCAGCCGCGGGCTTCCGGTCGGCCCGGGCCGGTGCCGCACGCCATCCCATGCCGCGGCCAGGCCCCGGCGGGCGAAGTTGGCCGACAGATGCCGCTGCGGCGCCGCGAGCACGTTCACCACGAACGCGCCGTGCCCGCGGATCGCCCGTAGCGTCAGGCTCCCGAGGTCAAAGCAGACGAGCACCAGCGGCGGATTCAGCGAGAGGGAGCTGACTGCGCTGGCGGTGGTGCCCACCGGCTCGCCGTCTTCGTCTACCGACGTCACGACCGTCACCCCGGTGGCAAAGTGGCCCATCGCCTGCCGGAACTCAGATGCGCCGATCTGGGCGGGCGACTCTTCCACGGCTGCCATCGGGCGATATCCTATCGTATCGATATGCAAAATAGCTTTTCCGCCTTGCTGTGCGGTGCTGCCGGGTGCCATCGTCTTCGAACGTCACCTGTTTCCGCCATAATATCAGACTATATCGCTAGGTTTAATAGCCAATTGGAGACGCGATGACCCAGGACCGCCGGCCCCGGGTCTCGCCGTAGACCACCAGCGGCGCAGAGCGCCGCGATACCGAGGGGATCCCGGCGGGCGTGGAGGAGATCCCGGCCGGCATAGACCAAATCCAATAATAACAGTAGATTTAGAAGGATTGACAAGACGGCGGCAGATCGCCTGCTGCCATCGGGATCGTCCCGCCAGACCGGCCCGGAGGAGCAGCGGCAGTGTCCATCGAGATCATCGGCATGGTGGGGACCCAGTGAGCGGCCAGGTGCTCGATCTCGGCTGCCTGCCCGAGGTGACGGCGGCGCTGGCCGCGGGCGCCGAGGAGAATGACCGGACCGGGTCGTTCCCCTCCGCCGGGATCGAGGCCGTCCACGCGGCCGGCCTGCTGACGGCGACCATCGCCGAGTGCCACGGCGGTCCAGGCGCGGGCTTGGCCCAGACCGTCGCCATCCTGCACGCGCTGGGCCGCGGCGACCCGTCGGTCGCCCTGATCACCGCGATGACCCTGCTGCAGCACGCCGCGCAGGCACAGCAGGAGACATGGCCTGCGGCGCTGTACGCCGAGGTGGTCGCGGAATCGGTGTCGCGGCCCGTCCTGATCAACGCCGGTGCCGTCGGATTGCGCTGGATGGTCGTCTGGGCCAGCACCGACGAGCCAACCCCGAGGGTCGGCAGCTTCCTGGTGCGGTCTGACGCGCCGGGCATCACCATCGAGCCCACCTGGGACCACCTGGGGCTGCGGGCCAGCCGGAGCGACGACGTGATCTTCGCGGACACGCCGGTGCCCGCCGACGCGGTCACCGGCCTGACCGAGCCGGCCGCGGCCCCGAGGGCCGACCCCGCCCTGATGGCCTGGAACGGGCTCGGCATCACCGCGCTCTACCTCGGCGTGGCCAGCGCGGCCCGGGACTGGCTCACCGGTTTCCTGACCGAGCGGACCCCTACCGCTCTGGGCCGTCCGCTCGCGACGCTGCCGCGGTTCATCAGTGCGGTCGGCGAGATCGAGGCGTCGCTGACTGCCGCGGTTGACCTGGTCAACGGCCTGGCGGCGCGCGCCGACGCTGGCGATCCTCTCGCCGCAAGTCACGCCGGGATCGCCAAGCTGGCCGGCACCCGGGCTGCGATCGGGGCGGTGGAGCAGGCCGTCGCACTGGTCGGCAACAACGGCCTGACCAGGAGATACCCGCTGGAACGGCATTACCGGGACGTCCTTTGCTCCCGGGTACACACACCGCAGGACGACTCCGTCGTGACCGCGGCCGGACAGTCGGCCCTCGCCTTGGCCAGCCAGGGCCCAACCGACCCTGGGCCGCATCAGTAATCCGTGAGGAAGGACCGACCAATGCCCGTCGAGTTCATCGGCATGATCAGCACCCGCGACCAATCAGAGACCCGCCGCTCCCGCGGGCCGGTCGTCGACCGCGACTACGTGCGACGCTTCGCCCGCGCTCACGAGGACGCCGGGTTCGACCGCGTGCTCATCGGCTACAGCTCGTCCCAGCCGGACGGGACGCAGGTCGCCGCGTACGCCGCGAGCCACACGGACCGGCTGAGCTTCCTGATCGCGCACCGTCCCGGGTTCGTGGCGCCGACCCTCGCGGCCCGCACGTTTGCCACCCTCGACCAGTTCACCGGCGGCCGGATCGCCGTGCACATCATCACCGGGGGCAGCGACCCCGATCAGCGCCGGGACGGCGACCACCTGCCCAAGGACGAGCGCTATGACCGCACCGACGAGTACCTCGACATCCTCAAGCAGGAGTGGACCTCGGACGCGCCGTTCAGCTACCAGGGCCGGTACTACCAGATCGAGGACTCTTACGCCGAGGTCCGCTCGCCGCAGCAGCCGCGGATCCCGCTGTACTTCGGCGGCTCCTCGGAACCGGCGTACCGGGTCGGCGGCAAGCACGCGGACGTCTACGCCCTGTGGGGCGAGCCGCTCGCCGAGACGGCCGAGCAGATCGCCTCGGTGCGGGCCTCCGCCGCGGCGGCCGGCCGGACCGATACGCCCGGGATCAGCGTCTCGTTCCGGCCCATCCTCGGCCCGACCGAGGAACTCGCCTGGGAGCGGGCGCACCAGATCCTCGCCACCACCCAGGCGAACATCGAGGAATTCCGCGGCCCGTGGCGCCGGCCGGCCGGGGGCGGCGCGCAGCCGCAGAACCGGGGCTCCCAGCGCCTGCTGGCCGCGGCGGCCAAGGGCGAGTTGCACGACCGGGCCCTGTGGACCCCGCTGGCCGCCGCCATCGGCGCCGCCGGGAACTCCACTGCTCTGGTCGGGACGCCGGAGACGGTGGCCCAGGCTCTGCTCGACTACGTCGACATCGGCGTGACCACCATTCTCATCAGGGGCTATGACCCTTACGACGACGCCATCGACTATGGCCGGTACCTGCTCCCGCTGGTCCGCGAGGAGGTCAGCCGGCGCGACCGGCAGCCCTCACCCGCGGCGGTTCCCTCCGGCGCAGCGGCCAAGTGACCAGCATTGAAGCCAGGGGTCAAGGTACCTTTCCTGAGTGACCCGCGCGCCCATCTCGCTCCCTGGTCAGTCCGTCATCTTCGATTACGGCGAGGTCATCTCCCTGTCGCCGTCAGCCGCCGACCGGGAGATGATCGTTGCCCTGGCCGGGTTCGGTCACGACCGCGAGCCATTCTGGCGCGCCTACTCCGCCCACCGGGACGGCTTGGACCAGGGCCGTGCCGGCGTCGCGGCCTACTGGCGCGCGATCGCCGATGACGTCGGCGCGAGCTGGGACGAAGCGCGGGTGCACGAACTGTGGGCCGCGGACTTCCGCAGCTGGCTGTCCATCAACCCGGGGACCATCGAGGTCCTCACCGACCTCAAGGCCGGCGGGACCAGGTTGGCGCTGCTGTCCAACGCAGGCCCGGACTTCGGCAGCTATTTCCGGCACGGCCCGCTCGGCGACTTCTTCGCGGCCTGCTACGTCAGCGGCGAACTCAACCTGCTCAAGCCGCACCCCGAGATCTACCAGCATGTACTGAACGACCTGGGCATCACCTCCGCGGAGGCCGTTTTCATCGACAATCGTGAGGCGAACGTCCGCGGCGCCGAGGCGCTCGGCATCACCAGCCACCTATTCACCAATGTGACCGCGCTGCGCGCCTTCCTCGCATCTCTCGGCTGACTCCGCCGCGCGGCCCGGCGGCCCCCGCCGTCGACGTCGAGGCACTCGCAGGCGCCGCCGTGCGGCGGGCATGAGCCGGGCGGTGCTCTCACTCACCGTGAGCACCCTGGAGGATCAGCGCCATCAGCGGATGCTGGCCGATATTTCCATTACCCGCCGGGCATGTAAGCATGGCGGTGTGACACGGCCAGCACCCGGGCGCGGTTAGGAGTGTCAGAGGTGGACTTCTCAGCTGTTGTTCTCACCGAAGCTCAGCAGGCGTTCGCCGACGAGCTCCGGGCGCTCCTCGATGAGCACCTGGCCGAGGACCAGCACGCGCGCAGACGCGAGCATGGGGGCGGCTTCGATGAGCGGCTGTACCTCGCCCTGGGCAGCAAGGGGTGGCTGTGGCCGCGGTGGCGGCGCGAGGACGGCGGCGCCGAGCTCGATGATGTGTGCGTCCGGATCCTGGAAACCGAACTGCTCAAGCGGGAAGCCCCGGTCAACGGGGGAGCGGCTCGCCTGGTCTGGCCAGTGGTGGAGGCGTTCGGTGACCCGGGACTGCGCGCCGAGCTGAAGCCGCAGGTCGCCCGCGGAACGGCCCGTTTCACCCTTGGTTACACCGAGCCGGACGGGGGGTCGGATATCGCCGGAGCGAAGACTCAGGCGGTGCGCGATGGCGACGACTGGGTCATCAACGGGCAGAAGAACTTCACCAGCAGCGCCCAGAACGCTAACTACACCTTCCTGCTCACGCGGACTGACCCCACGCTGCCCAAGCACCATGGGCTGACCATGTTCCTGGTGCCGCTCGATTCCGAGGGAATCGAGCGGCATGCGCTGCCCACGATCGGCGGCCTGGACAACACCGTGTATTACAAAGACGTCCGCGTCGCGGACCGGTACCGCATCGGTGAGGTCAACAACGGCTGGTCCGTGCTGCGCCGCCCGCTGGATGCCGAGCACAACCTCGGGGGCCAGGCCAGCAAGCTCGCGGATGTGAGTGGCGGCGTCCATCACATGCGTTATCTCGAGGAGTCGGTCGAGGCCGCCATCCGCTGGGCCCGGGACGCCCGGGGCGCGGATGAATCCGCGGTGATCGGCGACACCGTGTTCCTGGCCGGGATCGGGCGCATCCTGGCCGAGGCCGAGGCGGGCTTTGTCACACCGGGACCCATGGGCCGGGTGAAAGGCTCCGACGTGGCCAGACTGGGCTGCGAGCAGCTCATCGACCTGATCGGCCCGGCCGCGGTCCTGCCGTACGGCGCAGACGGCGCCATCAGCGACGGCGTGATCGCCTTCGCCCACCGGCAGGCCCAGGAGACCGCGTTGGCCGGCGGCTCGGTCGAGGTGACCCGTAACATCATCGCCCAGCATGATCTGGGGCTTCCGCGGCTGGATCATCCGGGCCGTAAGGCGTTCACGCCGTTATCGCCGCCGGCCGGCCTAATGCTGTGGCGAGCCCTTCCGCCTCGGACCCTGACCGCGGCGAGAGGTGCGTCCGTCAGCTTCGGTGCGGCGATGGATGCCGGGGCTCGTAGATGGGAAACTCCGAGCCGTCTGGCAGCCGGATGGCCGCGACAAGCCCCCAGCCCTGATCGGAGACATCCCGGGCCACTTCGGCGCCCTTGCCCTTCAGCTCGGCGAGGGTGGCCTGGATGTTGTCACACATGAGGTAAAGCTCGTGACGGCCTGCACCATCGGCTGGATGGACGGCAAGCTCGGCCGGGGGGAGAGCGAAAATGAGCCAGCCTCCGCCTGCGTCGACCGACGGCATGCCCACCACGTCCGCGAAGAACGCGCGGAGCTTCTCAGCTTCCGGGGAGAACACGATCGCATGTATTCCGGTGATCACGCCGCGATCCTAACCGCCTGCGCGGCGGTCGTGCCCGGCCCCTGCGCTACGCTCGTGGCCGCTCCCTGCTCCCCGCCGCGAGCCCTGAGCCCGGAATCCTGCCCCGGTCGGAATATAGGAACAAGAAATGCCAAATAGGCCTCGGTCATCGCATCGGCGACCACGCCGCGCGGCCGGAGCGGTCACCGGAAATCGCCTGCGGCGCCAGCGGGTAACCCGTGATAGCTGGCGAACCCGCGGGATCTGAATATGAAAGAGGCCCCCGCGCTTCCTCGCCGGTCCGGTCTGATGCCCGGATTACGTAGGGTCACGTTGCGATGCGCTGAGTTGTAATCGGCGGGACCACGCTACTTGCTGATCTGGTCACATCTGGTGAGTTCTGCTGGAATTCCTTCACTAAACCGCCGAGCGCTTGTATCACCTGCTCGGCCTCAAGTTCTTCACTGGTGATCCCCCATTGCCGGCACATGAAAGCGACCCGTTTGACCGCCTCGTCCCTGGTGAGCAAGCCAGTCCTGTCCGGGGGTCCGATGATCGCGTCGGCTAGGGTCACCGCCTGCTCGCGGTCCAGACGGACGTTAACCCGCGTCTTGCGGATGCCGTGCTGCCTGTCGTCCACGGCCAGCCAAGTCATGCGACCTCGCCAGCGTTCCTGCGGTGGTTCATGCACCTCATCTTGAATAATTGACACTCGCCCGCTGAACTCATGAGGGTTGAAGTCATAGCGTTTTCCCGGGACAACGGTCAGGTTCACGGAGGTAGCCCGGTAATCTTTACTCAACTTCAATCCTCCGTTAGGCGTTTTTCCGCATCGTCAATAATTGAATTTCAATAGCTGCCATCGTACCCTGCGCCTACCACGTTGTTAAGGGTGACATCACGTGGCGGGCGAAACGAGCTCAGCGGGACGGCCGCCCGAGCAGCTTCTCCATGATCCGGCGGTCTCGCTTGGTCGGACGGCCCGTGCCGCGGTCCCGGACAGCCACCGCGGCAACCTCCTCGCGGGGCGGCGGGGGAGGGCTGTTGTCGACATAACACTCGGCGGCAACGGGTGCGCCGACACGCTTGGTGATGACCCGCTGGACGACCACGACGCGTTCACGTCCTTCGTAGCGCACCCGCACCTCATCACCGGCCTTGACCGGATGCGCGGGCTTGACCCGTTCCCCGTTGACCCGGACGTGCCCGGCCCGGCAGGCACCGGACGCGGCCGAGCGGGTGCTGGCCAGCCGTACCGACCAGATCCAGCTGTCTACCCGCCCAGTCTGATCACCTGCCACCTGGCAACTGTAATCCGATCCGCGCCCGCTGGCTGCGTCCAGCACAGGCGTCCGGCGAGTTCTGGCGTCTTCCCGCGCTGAGGCGCAGGGACCGGACCGGCGGCCCTGCCGCTCCCGGTAGATTCGGGTAATGAAGAAGGTCCTCGAGCTCCTGGTCTGTTTCCTCCATCCCGTCGCCGTGATCCTCATCTGGATCGACTTGGCCACCCGCCGCGATATCGGGGGCGGCGCGAAAGTGGCATGGGCTCTGTTCAGCCTTATCCCGCTGGTGCCGTTCATCTACGTGCTAACGGGCGGCGACCTGTGGTGAGGCCCGCGCGCGGCGCTCGCGAGCGCGGGTGACGGCAGGCGTCCCGGATCCGTGCCCGGTGACGTGACTGGTCTCAGATGGCGACCAGCAGCAGCCGGCTGGCCACGGCGGTCGAGGCGGCCAGGGTGTCCAGGAAGAGCCCGCGCGCGACGGGGTTATCCCGTATCGCCCACAGCAGCAGGCAGTTGTTCCAGGCCAGGTCCCGGGCGGTGTTGATGGTCCAGTTGGCGGTCAAGGTGGCCACTGCGCTGAGATGCCGGTCGGCGGCCAGTTCAGGCGCGGATTCGAAAGACTGCCGGATCGACTGCTCAGCCGCGTCCAGCAACTGGTCCACCTTCTGGTAGTCCGCCAGATGCGGGTCGGGTGAGGTGCCCAGGGCCGCGCACGTGCTGACCATCGCCACCGGCAGGTCGTGGTTGATATGGGCGTTCATGCCCGCCAGCGCGAACTGGACCGGCTCGATCCCCGCCACGGCTCGCTGGTCCGCTAGCGGCCGCCACGCCAGCGGCACCGCTGCCCCGGCATCTGCGGCACCGGCCGCGGCGAAGTACAGGTTCGCGAATTGCACGTCCAGCTGGGCCATGAACGCGGGGTCGGCGAAGAAGCCCTGCCCGAGCTGGCTGTTCACCTGCCTGGTCACGTCCAGGTACATGCGATTGAAACATGCCAGCCCGTCGGCCGCGGGAAGGGCCGCCTCAATCGTCTCCATGCCCGCGATCGCCCCGGGCACCGAGGTCACCGGAGCACCCGGGGCGGAAGGATCGGCTGACATGGCAGTCACTATACGATCGCCAGGCTCGCCACCGCGCGGAAGCTGACATCCAAGCTCATCAACCAGATGGGACAGCGCCGGCGGGGGCTATTAGGCTCCTGTGTCGTGCCGGAGACGCGTCTCGACCTTGCTCGGATCCGGGCGGCTCGCCGCGTGATCGACCCGGTTTTCCTCGACACCCCGCTGTACCGCTGCGAGGCGCTGGAGCCCGGTCTCGGGTGCACGGTGAGCATCAAGCTCGAAACGGCGAACCCGGTCCGCAGCTTCAAGGCCCGCGGCACCGAGGTCGTCGCGAGCCTGCTAGCCGGCCATGGCTCGCGTGCCGTGGTGTGCGCCAGCGCGGGCAACCTGGGCCAGGCCCTGGCCTGGTCCGGTCGCGGCCGGGGGCTGGAGGTCACCGTCGTGGCCTCCCGCTTCGCGCCTGCGGCCAAGCTTGATCGCATCCGCGCCTTGGACGCCCGGCTGGAGCTGGTGGACGGCGACTTCGACCTGGCTCGCGAGCGGGCGGCGGCCCTCGCGCGGGACGAGGGCATCCGGCTGGTCGAAGACAGCCTGGACATCGAGACCTGTGAGGGCGCGGCGACCATCGGCCTGGAACTGGCGGGCGCCGTGCCGTCGTTCGACGCCGTCCTGATTGCTCTGGGCGGCGGGGCGCTGGCCACCGGTGTGGGTCATGTGGTGAAGGCCCTGGCGCCCGGTGTCGAGGTGATCTGCATCCAGCCGCTGGGCGCACCGGCTATGACATACTCCTGGCGCCAGCGGCGCGTCGTCACCACCGAGTCGACCAGCACCATCGCTGACGGCGTCGCCGGCCGGCGACCCATCCCGGCCGTCCTGGACGACCTCCTCCTGGTCGCTGACGACGCCGTCCTGGTCCAGGAGGCCTCGATCATCGCCGGCATGCGGATGCTCCTGGACCACGCTGGCCTCGTCGTCGAACCCTCCGCCGCGCTCGGCATCGCGGCGATCCTCGAAGACCGTGACCGCTTCGCCGGCCGGCACGTGGTCACCATCGTGTGCGGCAGCAACGTCGACCTGGACGCCTATCACCGCTGGATCCATGCGGCTCCCTGAGCAGGCCGAACGGCAAGTGGTGCAGATTCGCGTCAGCTGGTAATGATCGTGCCCTGGTGGTGAAATACCTGCCAGCGGCCGGGCCCGATGCGGCGCCACAGCGAGGTGCGATTGGATCGCCTGCCCTGGTTCTCGCAGGTGTACTTGACCATGACGAGGCCGTCCGCCAGCAGCCAGCCCCGCATGTTCTCCACCCTGATCGGCTCCCCGTCAGGATCAGTAGCCGCGGCGACCCGCTCAGCCGTTCCCTGGTATCCGATCTCTCCGCCGGAGGCGCCGAACTCATGGAAGTCGGGTGCGAGCAGCCGCTGGAACCGGGCCGCATCGGCCCGGCACTGCAGGCTCAGCGATTGTTGCTCGGCCGCCATCGCCTCAGCGATCTGCTGATCAGCGACGGCCTGTCCGGTGGTCTGGCCCATGTCACGATGGTCCTACGAAGTGGCCAGAGGAATCTTCGAATGTGCACGCAGGTGAGCGTCGGGACCAGTGTGGTTAGGTGTCCTGGCCGTCGCTGGTCCTACGCTGGAGCGTATGACGCTCCCATCCGGTATCCCCATCGACGAGCTGGATCCCGGCATCCGCCCGCAAGACGACCTGTTCCGGCACGTCAACGGCCGGTGGCTCGCGCAGACCACGATCGGCGCCGACCGGGCGCGCGACAGCACGTTCCGGATTCTGGCTGATCAGGCCGAGAACGCGGTGCGCGAGATCGTGGCCGAGGCCGTGTCGGCACCAGAAGGCACCGAGGAGCGAAAGTTCGGCGACCTGTATGCCAGTTTCATGGATACGGACCGAGCGGAGCTGCTCGGCGCGCAGCCCATCAGCCAAGCGCTCGCGGCGGCCCGGGCCGTCAGTTCCATTCCGGAGCTGCTGGAGACGCTCGGGCGGCTGCAGCCCTTGGGAGTCGGGGGCCTGTACCGGCTCATTGTTGACACCGACCCGGGCCACCCGGAGCGTTACCTGGTGCTTTTCGAGCAGGCGGGCATCTCGCTGCCGGACGAGAGCTACTACCGCGAGGAGCGGTTCGCTGGCGTCCGCGGCGCGTTCGCCGGGCATGTGCAGCGAATGTTCGAGCTGGCCGGGTTGCCGGACGCCGAGGAAGCAGCCAGGCGAGTGCTCGCGCTGGAGGCGGCGGTGGCCGGGCACCACTGGGACAAAGTCGCGAGCCGCGAGCGCGAGAAGACCTACAACCTGGTCACCTGGGCCGGCCTGTTGTCGCAGGGACCGGACCTGCGGAGGTGGCTGGCGGCCTTGGACCCGCCCGCTGGCGCCTTCGACGAGATCGTGCTCCGCCAGCCGAGCTTCAGCGCCGGGCTGGCCTCGTTGCTCACCGACGAGCACGTCCCGGCGTGGCGGGACTGGCTGTGCTGGCGGGTGATCCACAGCGCGGCCGGGTACCTGCCTGAAGCGTTCGTCCAGGAAAATTTCGACTTCTACGGCCGCATCCTGAGCGGTACCCCCCAGCTGCGTGAGCGCTGGAAGCGGGGTGTCTCGCTGGCCGAGTGGGCCATGGGGGAAGCTGTCGGCCGGGCCTACGTCGCCCGGCACTTCCCACCCGGGGCCAGGGAGAGCGTTGATGTCTTGGTCGCCAACCTCCTGGAGGCCTACCGCCAGAGCATCGAGAAGCTCGACTGGATGGGGGCAGACACCCGCCGGCGCGCGCTGGACAAGCTCGGGAAGTTCACGCCGAAGATCGGCTACCCGCAGAGATGGCGGGACTACTCCGGCCTGAAGACCGATCCGGCGGACCTCATGGCCAATGTGCAGGCGGCTCATGCTTTCGAGTTCCACCGCCAGCTGACCAAAATCGGCAAACCGGTCGACCGCGACGAATGGCACATGACCCCCCAGACGGTCAACGCCTACTACAACTCAGGCATGAACGAGATCGTGTTCCCGGCTGCGATCTTGCAGGATCCGTTCTTCAATCCCGCTCGCGACGATGCGGCCAATTACGGAGCGATCGGCGCCATCATCGGCCACGAGATCGGCCACGGCTTCGATGACCAAGGTTCCAAAATGGACGGTGACGGCAGGCTCACCGACTGGTGGAGCGCAGCGGACCGGCAAGCGTTCGAAACCCGAACCCGGTCGCTGATCGAGCAATACAACCGCCTGGCGCCGAAGCAGATACCAGACCAGCATGTGAACGGAGCGCTGACGATCGGGGAGAACATCGGGGACCTCGGCGGCCTGGGCATCGCCTGGAAGGCTTATCAGGTATCGCTGCGCGGCCAGGAGGCGCCGGTCATCGACGGTTTGACGGGCGGCCAGCGCTTCTTCATGGCGTGGGCTCTGGTCTGGAAGGTAAAGACCCGGGACGAGGAAGCCATCCGGCTGCTCGCTGTCGACCCGCATTCCCCCGGCGAGTTCCGCTGCAACCAGATCGTGCGGAACCTCGACGAGTTCTACCGCGCCTTTGATGTCGGCGCTACCGACGAGCTGTGGCTCGAACCTGCCGCTCGGGTCCATATCTGGTAGCCCAGGCCGCACGGCCCGCTGGGGGTCGTGACCAGCGCCACCACCTCATCCCATGACTGCGGAGATGAAGTTGCTCACCAGGGCCTCGGCTGTTCCGCAATTATTTATCCAAGACACCGTTGCGCGGCCAAGCAGCTGCCGGTAGCGCCGTTCCTCGCGCAACTTATCATCTTCGGTGGTCAGGATCAGTGATCCATTGAAGAACGCCTCGTGATGGTGAACCAGGCCCACCTCACCCTCGCTCTCGAGCGCTCTCATCGCCTCGCCGTCCCGGCCGGGCGGCACCCAGTCCGGGGGCTCCCGCACCACCACGGCCACATGCTCCGCCACCGTCGACGAGGGGCGCCATGCCGTCCCGTACACGCTTTCCGGTGACACCAGCATGCGGGCCGCCCGATCCCGCTCGGACAGATCACGCGAATACGAGCCCGCCGGCGCGGTGGCGAAGAAACCGGGGCGAAGGGCCAGCACGCTGGCGGTCTTCATGTGCAGCATCCGTTCTCCCGTGCTGACCGAATCCCCGCGGCTCAGCGAGATAGCACCCCAGTCGTCGTTCAGCACCGCCGCTGAATACTCCGGATGGCGCAGCAGCCCCGCCACCAGCGTGGTCTTCCCCGCCCCGGAACTCCCCGTGATAATCACCCCCCGCCGGTCAGGTCCCGCGCCGACCGACAATGCGCATCCGTGCAAGAACAAGATGTCGTCCCCGCTCACGGCCGAGCAAATGCCCCGGACGCACACCTTGACCAGCCGGTAGGAGCCGACTCCGAAGACCGCCATCACCTTGTGCTCCCGCGACCACCATCGCGCCCCGTCCCACCCCTCACCAAGCCCGTAGCCGCTGGCCGGCCGGGCCAGCGCATACAGCGTGGCGTCCGGCTCGGCATCGGTCCCCGCCTGGGCCCAGTTGGCCGCGAACATGCCGCTGAGCCGGGCACTGTCAGAAACGAAGGCGACAACGATCCGGCCCGCAGGCACGCCGATCGACACGAGCACCCGGTAGCGAAGCCCGACACCGGCCATCACGCTGCGCAGGCCGGCCCCGGCCTCACGTACCGGCAACAGCGCGTCGTAGTAGCTGACACCCATCGCCTCACGCCCTTCACCTGCAGCATCGCGGACGGGGCCGCGACCCGGCAGCGGCGTCCGGCCGCCAAACTCCAGGCCCTCGGTCCTCCCGTAAAGAGCCTAAGGACCATCCCAGGCCGCCCGAGCCCCCGGACCGGATCCTCCCGCGGCCACGTCATGGACGTGGCCGCGGGCGCCGCGGTAGGTTCTAGCGATGTCCCAGGGGAGCCGGCCCGGTATCGGCCCGATCGTCGACTGCAACGTGCACCTGTGGGATCAGCATGAGAATCCGGTGTTCTGGCTGTCCGATCGCACCCTGGTCCGGGGCATGCTCGGCAATTACGACAGCCTGCCGGATAGGTACACCTTGCCGGACTACCGGCGGGAAACGCTGGGTCATGACGTGCACGGCGTGATCTGGTCTGACGCCGGGGCCGCGGATCCGATGGCCGCCGCCGACTGGGTCAGCCGGGCGCCGCAGGACGGGATGCCTGCGGTCGTCGCCATTGTCACACTGGGTGACCCGGCATCGGCGGCTTTCGCCGGTCTGGTCGAGCGCTGCCGGCAGCGGCCGCTCATCCGCAGCATCCGGGTGCGGCTAGTGCCGGGCCTGTCCGGATCGGCGGCCGGCGGGGATTTTCTGGATGACCGGCTGGTGCGGGACAACCTGGCCCTGCTCGCGAGCAGTGGCCTGGTGGCGACGGTGGAGGCGACGTCCAGCCAGCTTGATGTCGTGACCCGGCTGGCGGCACAGTTCCCCGCGTTGCGGATCGTCGTCGATCACTTCGGCTGGCCGGAAGTCGGTCCTGGCGGCGGGGACCTCGCCGGGCACGTGCGCAGGCTCGCCGGCCTGGCCGCAGCCGGTAATGTCGCGACCCGGATCGACGCCATCGGCACCATCTTCGGTAACTGGACCATTCCCCGGATACGCCCGTGGCTGCTGGAGGTGGCCGGTATGTTCGGCCCGCAGCGGTGCATGCTCGGCTCAGACGTGCCGATCGAGAACCTGCGGTCAGGCTTCGGGCCGCTGTATGCCGCCTATGACGAGATCTTCTCCGGTTTCTCCGGCGATGAACGGGCCATGTTGTTCCACCGCACCGCCCAGCGCTGGTACGGCCAGCCCGACCCCTGATGCCTGACCTGGCGGACCAACACAGGAGGATGCACCCCATGTCGCCTCGAGCTTCATCCGCCCGAACCACGAACCAGGTTCGCCCGACCCCATGCCGAACGAACTGGGGTTGCGCAACGTGACATTGGAGGTGGACGACCTTCAGGAGATCCTCGACCGGATCGCCGCGGACGGCTATCAGCTGGTCGGTGGCGTCGGTCAGTACGAGGGCATCTGGCGCATGGCGTCTGTGCGCGGACCCGAGGGGTTCATCGTGAACTTGGCCCAGCGAATCAACTGATCCGCGCCCGCCGTGTCATGATTCGGCCCACATCGGCGGCGCATCGGGCGGCAGTGGCACGGCGAACGCGTTCAGCAGGAACGAGACCAGCGTGTAGTACCCGCACAGCGACACAAGCTCCACCATCCCGGCGTCGCCGAGCAAGCGGTGCGCGGCGTCGTACGTCTCCTGGTCCAGTCGGCCTGAGTGACCGAGCTGGCGGGCCACCGTGTAGACGGCCCGTTCATCGTCCGCCTCGAACGGCGGATCCTCGCCGCGCCCGATCGCGTCGACCACCGCGTCGGCCACGCCGTGCTCGCGCGCCATACGCGCGTGCGCCCACCACTCGAACTCCGCCCGCCATCGCGCGCCGATCGTGATAATGGCGACCTCAGACAGCCGCCGCTCGATCGACGTGCCGAACCGCAGCGTCGCACCGAGTGAGGACAGCCGCTGCCCGGCGTCAGGCGCCGTGACGAACGCGTTGAACGGCCCGGCCAGGCCGCCGTCGGCGGTCACGACCGAGCCGCCCCTGCTATCGACGATGCTGTCCCACAGCTGCTGGCCCTCGGGTCCCAGCTCCTCGCGCCGCATATACGGAATCCGGGTCATAGCCGGATAATAACCGTGGCTCTGGCGGGCTGGGTGCGGCGGCGGGCTGTCTCTAGAGTTGGCCCATGAAGTTCTCACTGTGGCCCCGCAATGACCGCCCGCCTGCTGACCTCCTGGCGGAGGTGCGCGCGGCGGAGGCCGGTGGCTGGCACGGCGTCTGGCTGGCCGACCACTACATGCCTAACACCGGCGACACAACCCCTGCGCGCGGCGACACCTACGAGTGCTGGGCTCTCCTGCCTGCCCTGGCCGCGGTGACCGAACGGATCCGGATCGGGACGCTCGTCTCGCCTACCTCGGTCCACCACCCGGCGCTGCTCGCCAAGCGCGCCGCCACGATCGACCGGCTGTCGGGCGGCCGTATGGTCCTGGGACTCGGCGCCGGCTGGCAGATCAACGAGCACTATGCCTACGGCATCGACCTCGAGCCGCCCGGTAAGCGGGTAAGCCGGTTCGAGGAGGCGATCGGGATCATCCGCTCGATGCTGGCGGAGGGCTCCACCACGTTTCACGGCGGGTTCTATAACGTCATCGACGCCCCCTGCGACCCCAAGCCGGTCCAGTCGCCGCTGCCGCTGCTCGTCGGCACCCGCGGGCCGCGCATGCTCCGCATCGCCGTCCGCCACGCCAACGAGTGGAACACCTGGAGCGCCCCGGATCTGGCCGAACGGCGCGCCGCGCTGCTCCAGGCCTGCGAGACGGCCGGCCGCCTCCCCGCGACGATGTGGACCTCGGTCAACGCCCTTATCGAATTCGGCGGGAGCACGCCGTCACCTGGCCGCCCCGTCCTCGCCGGCACGGCGCAGCAACTGCTCGACCAGCTCGGCCGGTACGCCGATCTCGGCTTTGATGAGTTCGTCCTGCCCGACTGGAACCTCGGCGCCGACAGCGCCGAGCGCTCGGACAACCTCGCCCGGATCAAGGCCGAGGTGCTCGACCAGCTGCCGGCCGGCTCTGCTGGCGAAAATGGCCGACCCGGAGGCCGTTGACGGGTCCCGCCGCAGGCCGCCGCTTACCGCGCAGGCGCCTTAGCCGCATCCGCGTGCGGGGGCCGGAACGCGGCGAAAGGATTGGTGACGATCAGGGTTCGGGCCGTGAACCGGTAGAGGGTGGCTGGCCGACCGCCCGCTGAGGTGGGCCGGGCGGCCGCCGGGGTCGCTTCGATCACGCCGCGGCGGGTCAGGACGCGCTGCAGGTTGGTCGCGGAGACCGGGTGGCCGACCGACGCTGCGTAGGTGTCCCGCAGCTGAGCGATCGTGAACGTCGCGGGGGCCAGCGCGAAGCCGATATTGGTGTAGGACAGCTTGGCCCGCAGCCGGGCGCGTCCCGACTGGGCAATCGACCCGTGGTCGAACGCGGTGGGCGGGAGCTCCTGGACCCGGTGCCACGCGGTGTCGGCCGGGATTCGCGGTTCGACGTCGGCGGCCACCAGGGCCAGGTAAGCCGTGGCCAGAACCCGGCCGCGGGGATCACGCGCCGGGTCGCTGCGGGTTTCCAGCTGCTCCAGGTACGCGATGTCGGTGAGGTCGACCTTGGCCGCCAGGTGCCGGCCCAGGGACGTCCCGAGCCGCTCGCCGGCTTCCAGCGGGCCGCCGGGCAGCGCCCATCGTCCTTCGAACGGCGGCGCGGCCCGCTGCCAGAGCAGCACGTGCAGGCTGTCGTGGCGGACCTGGAGGACCACGGCCAGCGCCTCGTGCCAGAACCGCTCGCCGGATACTGGCGGTCCAGGCTGGCTGCGCTGGCCGCCTGCGAGGCAGCTGGCCAGCGCCTGGTCTTCAGACACGTTCGCATGGTACTGGCCGGCCCGCCCTGCGCCTGTCATCACACCGAGTTTTAGACTGGGAGGCAGAAAACGTTTTATACTCTGGGTCTAAAACCTCCAGGAAGCAGGACCAGCATGATGGAGACCGAGGCAGCACAGGTACGGGCAGATCAGGGCTGGGCCGCGGAGGTGCGGCGGCTCGCCGCCCAGCGCGACGCCGTGATCCTGGCGCACAACTACCAGGCGCCGGAGATCCAGGACGTTGCCGACCACGTCGGCGACTCGCTGGCCCTGTCCCGGCTCGCCGCGGCCAGCACCGCGAGCGTCATCGTGTTCGCCGGCGTCTACTTCATGGCCGAAACGGCCAAGATCCTCGCCCCGGACCGTACGGTGCTGATCCCGGAGCCGAAAGCCGGCTGCTCGCTGGCCGACAGCATCACCGCGCCCCAGGTCCGCCAGTGGAAGGCCGAGCATCCCGGCGCCGTGGTGGTGGCCTACGTGAACACCAGCGCCGAGGTCAAGGCGGAATCTGATCTGTGCTGCACCTCGGCCAACGCGGCGCAGATCGTGGCGTCCGTCCCGGCCGACCGGGAGGTGCTGTTCCTGCCCGATCAGTTCCTCGGCGCTCACGTGCAGCGCGTCACGGGCCGCGCCAATATGCACATCTGGCTCGGCGAGTGCCACGTGCACGCCGGGATCAGCCCGGACGAGCTGCGGCGAAAGGCCAGCGCCGACCCCGCGGCCGAGCTGTTCATCCACCCGGAGTGCGGGTGCTCGACCGCCGCGCTGTGGCAGGCGGGCACGGGGGACCTGCCGCCGGGCCGGACCCGGGTGCTGTCCACCGGCGGCATGCTGGCGGCCGCCCGCACCACCACGGCGTCAACCGTCCTGGTCGCCACCGAGACCGGGATGCTGCACCAGCTGCGCCGGGCCAACCCGGCCGTCAGCTGGGAGCCGGTCAACCCGGACGCCGTATGCCGGTTCATGAAGATGAACACGCCGGCGGCCCTGCTCCGCTGCCTACGCGAGGGCATCACCGAGGTCACCGTCGATCCCGAGGTGGCCCGCCGGGCCCGCCGTGCGGTCGAAGCGATGCTTACCGCCGGGCCCGCGCCGCTTACCGCCGGCCCGACGCCGCTTACCGCCGGCCCGCGCGCCCGCGCCGCTTACCGCCGGCCCCGCGCCGACGCGGGCGAGGTGAGGGCGGCGTGAGCGAACTCCGCAACCTGCCCCGGTCGGAGGTGGCCTGGGAACGCGACGCCGACGTGGTGGTGGTGGGATCGGGAGCGGCCGGGATGACGGCCGCCCTGGCCGCGGCCCGCCACGGCCGCCGGGTGCTCCTGCTGACCAAGCAGGACCTCGGCGGCGGCGCCACGCCCCTGGCCCAGGGCGGCCTGGCCGCGGCCATCGGCCCGGGGGACAGCCCGGCCCTGCATCAGCGGGACACGCTGGATGCGGGCGCCGGCCTGTGCGATCCGGCCGCCGTGGCCGCGCTGGTGTCCCGGGCCCCGGATGAGATCGCCCGCTTGGCCGGGCTGGGGGCCCGGCTGGAGCGCAGCGCTCTGCACCTGGAAGGCGGGCACAGCCGCAGCCGGATCGTGACCGCCGGGGGCGACGCGATCGGTGCGGAGGTGCACCGGGTGCTGCAGGAGGCCGTGGCGGCCAGTCGGGTCCAGGTCCTCACCTACTGCGTCGCCCTGGACGCACTGACCGGGGAGGATGGCTCGGTCGGCGGCGTGCTGGCCGGAATCTGCCATGACGACGGGAGTCTGCGGGCCGGCCGGGTGACGGCGCGGGCGGTGGTCCTGGCCACCGGCGGCTTCGGCCAGGCCTACGCGACCACCACCAACCCGGACGGGCTGACCGGCGACGGCCTGGCCCTGGCCGCCCGTGCCGGGGCGCAGCTGCGAGACGTGGAATTCGTCCAATTCCACCCGACGGTGCTGTGGCAGCAGGCGGCCCGCGGCCAGCGCCCGCTGATCACCGAGGCCTTGCGCGGGGCCGGCGCGGTGCTGGTCGACGCGGCGGCCCGGCCGGTCATGGCCGGGCGTCACCCCCTGGGTGACCTCGCGCCCCGGGATGTCGTGGCGGCGGTCATGGCCCAGCAGGCGGGAAGCGGGGGCGGGCCTGGCGATCACCTGTGGCTGGACGCCACCGTGCTGGGCCGTGCCGTGCTGGAGCGGGAATTCCCGACGGTGACCGCCGCGTGCCGGGCGCGGGGCATCGACCCGGTCACCGACCCGATCCCGGTCGCGCCGGGAGCGCATTATGCGTGCGGCGGGATCCGGACCGGCCTGGACGGGCAGACCTCGGTCAGGGGCCTGTACGCCGTCGGGGAAGCCGCGTCGACCGGTGTCCACGGAGCTAACCGCCTGGCGTCCAACTCGCTGATCGAGGCGCTGATTTTCGGACGGCGGGCCGGGAACCTGCTCGGGCAGATGCTGCCGGAGCCGCCCGGCCGCCTGCGACCGCCCGCGTCCGGACCGGGGGTGGACCCGGCCGTCCGTCCGGCGCTGGCCGCAGCCATGTCACGGCACGCCGGAGTGCTGCGGGACGCAGGCGAGCTGGAAGGTCTCCGGCAGGCGCTGGGCGAGACCCCGCGGGCCAGCTGCGGCTCGGGGGCCGGAACACCGGATCTGGCCACCGTCGAGGCGACCAACCTGCATTCGGTCGCGATCGTGGTCGCGGCGGCCGCGCTGGCCCGCGCGGAAAGCCGCGGCTCTCACCGGTGGCGTGACCAGCCGCCGCCCAGCCCGGCCGAACCGGCCGAACCGGCCAGCTCGGCCCGCCACACCATCGTGCACGTCGAGGACGGCCGGCTGCGGGTAACCGGAACCGTTAGGGCGAAAGTGGGGGCACGGGAATGACTCTGCATTCGATGGTGGCCAAGCAGTTGCTCGCCGCGGGCCTGGACCCCGACGACACCGAGCGAGCCGTGCGCGGCGCGCTGGAGGAGGACCTGCGGTACGGGCCGGATGTCACCTCGGCCGCCACCGCCGCGCCGGGTTCGCGTGCCGTGGCCGGCGCGGTAGCCCGCCAGCCCGGCGTGCTGGCCGGCGTCCCGGTCGCCCTCGCCGTCCTGGACGCCGCCGGGATCCCGCCGGAGTCGGCCGAGCCGCTGCGCGCCGACGGTGACCGGATCGAGGCCGGCGCCGAGCTGATCCGCATCACCGCCCCGATGCGGGAGCTGCTCGGGGCCGAACGGACCCTGCTCAACTTCCTCACCCACCTCTCCGGGATCGCCACCGCCACCGGCGCCTGGGCCGACGCCCTGTCCGGCACCGGGTGCACCGTACGGGACACCCGCAAGACCACCCCGGGGCTGCGCCAGCTGGAGAAGTACGCCGTGCGGTGCGGCGGCGGCCGCAACCACCGGATGGGACTCGGCGACGCCGCGCTCATCAAGGACAACCACATCGCTGTAGCCGGCGGGATCGCCGCGGCGATCGCCGCCGTCCGCGCGGCCGCACCGGTGCTGCCGCTCGAGGTGGAGTGCGACACCCTGGACCAGGTCCGCGAGGCGCTCCAGTCCGGGGCCGGCCTCATCCTGCTCGACAACATGGACCTGGCCGACCTGCGCGCGGCCGCCGCCATGGCCCGCCGCTACCCCGGAACCCAGCTGGAGGCCAGCGGCGGGCTGCGGCTGGAGACGGCCCGGGCCGTCGCGGAAACCGGCGTCAACTTCGTCGCCGTCGGCGCCCTCACCCACTCCAGCCCCGCACTGGACATCGGCCTCGACATCCTGGCCCGCTGACGGCCTCAGCGGCGCAGCGCCAGCCGGCTATCCGAGGCCGGCCGCGGGACGGCCGGCGGGTACGGGCAGGCAGGCGTCCAGGATGGCGCGGATGGGCGCCAGGCCCGCCCGGCTCGGCACGATGCGCACCACCGCGATATCGGCCCCGGGGACCTGCCGCCGGACGGCGTCGGCCGCGCCGGCCGCGGGACCGAAATAGCCCAGCCCGCGCAGCATCCGCTCGGGGAACGCCTCGACGATCCCCGCCCGGTCCACACCGTTCTCGCGCATCCGGTAGAGCTCAGCCAGCTCCGTGCCGAAGCCCATCCGTTCGAAATTCGCCCGGCTGTAGGCCGGCGGTGCGCCGTCCCAGCCGAACACGTAGGGGAGCAGCGCGGTCACAAGCGCCCGCCGGGCCGCCTGCTCGTCATCGTCGATGCAGACCCGGACCGAAGCCGCCAGCCGTACGCCGGCCGGATCGCGGCCCGCGCGCGCTGCACCCTCGGTCATGCGATCCCGGGTCGAGCGCACGCTGCCGGGCGTGCACCAGCTCAGGTAGACCCCGTCGGCCAGCTCGCCGCCGAGCCTGGCCATCTCCGGTCCGCCCGCGCCGAGGTAGACCGGAGTGCCGGCGGGCTCGCCCGGCAGCCGCGCGCCGTCGTAGCTGATGCCGCTGCCGTGGTAGGTCACGGCCTGGCCGGCCAGGAACCCGCGCACGGTCTCCAGGTAGGCCCGGACCAGCGCGAGCGGCGAGCGTTCCCCGATACCCCAGGTGCGCCGGTACCCCGCGTCATGTACCTCGCCTGACCCGAGGCCCAGGATGAACCGGCCCCCGGTCAGGCGGCTGAGCGCGGCGGCGCTGAGCGCCAGGCTGGCCGGCGACGGCGGGCCGACCGGCACCACCCCGATCGCCGTGCCGATGCCGCCCGGCACCACCGCGCGCGTCGGCGCCCAGCGCAGCGCGCAGGCCGCAAACGGATCGCCGATGCTGGCGATCCAGATCCGGCCGTAGCCCCGCTGCGCGGCATCCACCGCGACCTGCGCCTCATCGTCGTACCCGAGCCCCGCCGCGTCCAGCCCGACGTCAATCTCCACCGAACGCTCCTTTGCTGGCCTGACGGGCGAACTTTAGCGACCAACGCGGACGGCCGTCCAGGTCCGGACTTCACGCGCGCCCGGCTCGGGGCCCCGCGGCCGCCGCGGGCGGGGAGATACCATCGGTGACCGTGACCATGACCGCACGCAAGGCCGGAACGGCAGCGCCGGGTGAGCTGGCCGCCGCGCTGCGGGCCGCGGGCCTGGCCGCGGTGGACGACTCGGCCCGCCGCCGGGCGGAGTATTCCACCGACGCGTCCAACTACCGCGTGCTGCCGAGCGTGGTCGCCTTTCCCAGGCACGCCGACGAGGCGGCCGCCGCTCTGCAGGTCGCGACGCAGTTCGGCGTGCCGCTCACCTGCCGGGGCGGCGGCACGTCCACCGCGGGCAACTCGGTCGGCCCCGGTATCGTGCTGGACTTTTCCCGGCACCTGAACCGCGTGCTGTCGGTGGACGCGCAGGCCCGCACCGCGGTCGCCGAACCGGGCGCGACCCTGGATGACATCACCGCCGCCGCGGCCTCCTACGGGCTGCGGTTCGGCCCCGATCCGTCCACCCACGCGCGGGCCACCATCGGCGGCTCGATCGGCAACAACGCCTGCGGCTCGCGGGCCCTGCGGTACGGCCGTGCGGCCGACAACGTGGTGAGCCTGGACGTGCTGACCGGCTCGGGGGAGCAGTTGGCGGCGCGGCGCGCCGGGCGCGGCGGCCTGGCCGCGACCGGCCCGATCGGCGCCGGGCTCGACGCCCTGGTCGCGGCGCACCTGGCCCTGATCCGCACCGAGTTCGGCCGGTTCCCCCGGCAGGTATCCGGCTACTCCCTGGAGCACCTGCTGCCGGAGAACGGCGCGGATCTGGCCCGGTTCCTGACCGGCACTGAGGGCACGCTCGGCATCGTCACCAGCGCGACGGTCTCGCTGGTGCCCTCGCCGAAGGCGGTGGCGCTGGCCGTGCTCGGCTACGCCAGCATGCCGGCCGCCGCGGACATGGTGCTCGGCCTGCTCCCGCACCGCCCGGTGGCGCTCGAGGGTCTCGATGCGCGGCTGGTGGAAGTCTTCCGGGCCCGCCGGGGGGCGGGCGCGATCCCGGCGCTGCCGCGTGGTGAGGCCTGGTTGTTCGTCGAGACCGCCGGCGACACCGAGGCCGAGGCCCGGGCGGCGGCCGACCGGCTCATCGGCGACGCCGGCTGCCTGGACGCGCTGGTCGTCACCGGCCCCGCGGCGGCGGCCCTGTGGCGCATCCGGGAGGACGGTGCCGGCCTGGGCGGCCGCACCCCGGCGGGCGTGCCGGCCTGGCCCGGCTGGGAGGATGCGGCCGTCCCGCCGCAGCACCTCGGCGCGTACCTGCGGGACTTCGGCGCGCTGATGCGCGAGCACGGCCTGGACGGCCTGACCTACGGGCACTTCGGCGACGGCTGCGTGCACGTCCGCATCGACTTCCCCTTCTCCTCCGCGCCCGGGCGATACCGGTCCTTCGTCGTCGCCGCGGCGCAGCTGGTGGGCGGGTACGGCGGGTCGATGTCGGGGGAGCACGGCGACGGCCGGGCCCGCAGCGAGCTGCTCGGTTATATGTACTCACCCGAGGCCCTCGCCGCCTTCGCCGCGGTGAAAGCCATCTTCGACCCGGGCAACGTGCTCAATCCCGGCGTGCTGGCCGATCCGGCGCCGCTCGACGCCGACCTGCGGGTGCCGATGGCCCGCCCGATCCGCGCGGGCCTCGGTTTCGCTTATCCGCACGACGGCGGTGACCTGTCCACCGCGGTGCACCGCTGTACCGGCGTGGGCAAGTGCCGGGCCGACACCACCGCCAGCGGTGGTGTCATGTGCCCGTCCTACCTGGCCACCCGGGACGAGAAGGACTCCACCCGCGGCCGCGCGCGCGTCCTGCAGGAGCTCGCGAACGGCACTTTGGTCAAGGGCTTCGGCTCACCGGAGGTAACCCAGGCGCTGGAGCTGTGCCTGTCGTGCAAGGGCTGCTCGTCGGACTGCCCGGCCGGCGTGGACATGGCGACCTACAAGGCCGAGGTGCTGTACCAGCGCTACCGGCGGCGGCTGCGTCCGGCGGGTCACTACGCGCTGGGCTGGCTGCCCCGCTGGGCCGCGCTGGCCTCCCGTGCGCCCGGGCTGGCGAACGCCGCGCTGGGCCGCGAGGCCCTGGCCGGGCCGGCCAAGCGGCTGGCCGGCGTCGACGCCCGCCGCCCGCTGCCGCGCTTCGCCGCCCGCACCTTCCGCGACTGGTTCGCCCGCCGTCCCCCGCGCGCCGGGTCCCCCGTCCTGCTGTGGGTCGACACGTTCACCGACCATTTCACGCCCGAGGTCGGCCAGGCCGCGGTCCGCGTGCTGGAGGCCGCCGGGTACTCGGTGGGAATCACCGGCCAGCCGGTGTGCTGCGGGCTGACCTGGATCTCCACCGGCCAGCTGGACGGCGCGCGCCGCCAGCTGCGGCGCAGCCTGCGGGCCCTGGACGGCGCGCTGAAGACGGGCACCCCGATCGTCGGGCTGGAGCCCTCGTGCACCGCCGTGCTGCGCGGCGACATCACCGAACTGCTGCCCGAAGACCCCCGGGCCCGCCAGGTGCAGGCCGCCACCCGCACGTTCGCCGAGCTGCTGACCGCCACCCCGGGATGGGAACCGCCTGATCTGGCCGGCGTCCGCGCCGTGGCCCAGCCGCACTGCCATCAGCACGCCGTGATGGGCTGGCACGCCGACTCCGCGCTGCTGGCCAGGTCCGGCGCCCGCGTCGACGCGGTCGGCGGCTGCTGCGGACTGGCCGGGAACTTCGGCATGGAACGCGGCCATTACGACGTCTCCCAGGCGGTGGCCGAGACCGCCCTGCTGCCCGCCGTGCGCCAGGCCGCGGACGATACGGTGGTGCTGGCCGACGGGTTCTCCTGCCGCACCCAGCTCGAGCAGCTCGGCCAGGTCCGCGGCCTTCACCTGGCCCAGCTCCTGGCTAGCCGCCTGCCGGATCGCGGGTAAGCCGGGGGCCGCCCACCGGCTCGGGCAGCCCGCCGAGGACGAAGTCGACGATGCGGCCGGCGTAGCAGCCCGGATCGTCGGCCAGCTCGGCCCGCTCCGCTGGCGTGCACAGGATCATCCTGGTCACGATGGCTCCGTACAGGCTGTCCAGCAGCAGGTCGATGGGCGTCCGCTCCGGCAGGCGACCGCGCCGCAGCGCCCGCTCGAGCAAGGCCCTGGCCCCCTCGACGTGCGGGGTGACGACCTCAGCCGACACCCTCGCGTGCAGCGCCGGGATGACGGTGGCCTCCAGGTGGATCCGCAGGAACGCCCAGCCCTCCGGGCCGGACTGGCTCCTCAGCAGGCTGCTGGCGTACTCGGTGAGATCGGCATGCAGATCGCCGGAGTCCGGGATGCGTATATCGCTGCTCTGCGCGCCCAGCGCGGCCAGCAGGAGATCTTCCTTCGATTTCCACCGCAGGTAGATGGGAGCCTTTCCGACGCCGGCCCGGCGCGCGATCGCGTCGAAGCTGAAGCCCGACCAGCCGGCCTCGGAGTACAGCCCCAGGGCCGCGGCGAAAACCCGGCTCTCGAGCTGCGGGTCCCTAGGCCGCCCGGGACGTCCCGGGGCCTGGGCGACGACCGACGCGCTCATCGCGGCCTCCCTACCCGCGCCCGGCCCGAGGGGGAGCGCGGTCCAGCAACCCGGGCGCCGTCGGCGTTGAAGACGCCCGCGTTCCGTATTATGCGCGCTCCGTCAGCCGCTGGCTACCGCCCTGCGCACTACCGCTACTGCCCTGCGCGCTACCTGCTACCGCGCGGCGCGCTGCCGCTCGTGGCCGGCAGCGGCTACATGCGGGCCGGAGCGGATTCGCTGGCCTGCAGCGGGTCCGGCCGGTCGGCCTTCGCCAGCCCGTCCTCGCCGTGGATCAGGTGACTGTGGCTGAGCACTGAAACCCCGGTCACCAGCAACGCGAGCCCGGCTGCCTCACCGGCCAGGTCGGCCATCCCGGCCTGCATGCGCTCACCGAACAGGAACACGCCCAGCAGGCTGGCCGCCAGCGGGTCGATGATGGTGAAACCGGGCTGCGACGCGGCCAGCGGGCCCGCGGCCAGCGCGTGCGAGGCGAGCAGCAGGCTGGCGGCCCCGGCACCGATCAGGACGTAGACGGACCAGTTCCCGAAGACGGCGGCGGCGCCGCCGCCGAGGTGCGAGCTGAACTCCTTGATCACCGCCGCCTCGAACCCCCACGCGAGGCCGGCCGCGATCCCGAGCACCGCCGTGCGGCGGGAGGCCGGTACCGCCGCGCGGCGGCCCAGCCCGAAAGCCACCGCCAGCGCCACGAGCACGGCGCTGGCCGACGCCAGGCCGGCCAGCCACCACAGCCCGGCCGGAGCGTGCAGGCGGCCGCCGGACGGCGCCGCGGCCAGCAGGAACAAGCCGAGCCCGGCGGACATCGCGCACGCGGCCAGCCAGTCCCGCGGCCTGACCCGCTGCGAGCCGAGCAGCGCCAGGTAGCCGAACACCAGCGGAAGCTCCAGCGCGAGGATGGGCTGGACCAGCGCCAGCGGCCCGAAGCGCAGCGCGGTGACCTGGAACGCGAACCCGGCGATCATGCTGGCGATCCCGGCCAGCCAGACCGGGTGGCGGGCCAGCCGGAAGAGCAGCCCCGGGTCGAACCCCTCCGGCCCGGCGCGGCCGACCCCGAGCCGCTGGCACAGCGAAGAGGTGGCGGTGCATGCGCTCGCGGCGAGCGCCAGCGCTATCGCCTTGTACATCGCCTGCCTGCTTCCCCGCGTCCGCCCGGCCGCCGTCAAGGTAACGCCCGTTCGGGATGTTCATATTAAATCCGAACGGACGGTGGCCTTTGTTCACGGGCCTTCCTGCCGCTGCCCTCTGGCCACCAAACGGAGGGCTAACTACACTTGTCATGGCTGGCCGCCGGCCAGGAAGAGAAGCGAGGTCGCGATGAGCGAGTACGGGCTGCGCCAAGGATCAGCGGAGATCCAGTCCGCGGGGCCGATTACCTTCGGTCCGGCCGGGATCTTGTTCCTGGCTGATAATGCCGCGGCCCGGGTGCTGGCAGTCGACGTGGCCGACCCGGGCCCGGCGTCCGCCGCGGAGCCGTTCGACCTGGCCGACGTGGACGCGCGGATCGGTTCGTATCTCGGCTGCGAGGCCGACGACGTCGACATCCGCGACATGGCGGTACACCCCGTATCCCGCAACGTGTACCTGTCGGTGCAGCGCGGCCGCGGGGAGGGCAGCCAGGCGGTGCTGGTGCGGATCGACGTCCCCGACGGCACGGTGACCGATGTCCCGCTCGGCCAGGTGCTGCTCGCCGAGGCGGTGATCGGCGACGCTCCGGCCGAAGACGATGAGCGGCAGGACGTCACGCTCGGGCAGGGCGAGGAGGTCACCTTCAGCGGGCGGACGATCCGCATCCTGCGGCGCCCGATCCGGACCTCGACCATCACCGACCTGGTCTACGTCGGCGGGGACACGGGTACCTTGCTGGTCGCCGGGCTGTCGAACGAGGAGTTCTCCTCGCGGCTGCGCCAGATCCCGTTCCCGTTCGGCGCGGGCGTCACCGGCAGCAGCCTGGAGATTTTCCACGTGTCGCACGGCAAGTGGGAGACGGCCGCCCCGATCCGCACGTTCGTCGCGTTCGACGGCGGCGCGAGCATCCTGGCCAGCTACACCTGCACCCCGGTCGTGCACTTCTCGCTGGCCGACCTGGTCCCCGGCGCGAAGGTGGTCGGCCGGACCGTCGCCGAGCTCGGCGCGATGAACCAGCCGCTGGACATCGTGTCGTTCACCGAAGACGGCGAGCAGTACCTGCTGGTGTCCAACACCTCGCATGGCCTGATCAAGATCGCCGGCCGTGACATCGCCGGCCAGGAGCCGCTGACCACGCCGACGGAGCCGGTCGGCGTGCCCCGGGAGACCAAGGACCTGCAGGGCATATCCCGGCTGGCCAACCTGAACGGCGGTTATGTGCTCGCGCTGCAGGCCGACGAGGACGGCCGGCGTCACCTGCGCTCGCTGAAGACCGCCTCGCTGTAGCGGACCCGTTGTAGTGGGCAGCGCCCTGGCGGCCGGCGTTCTGGCGGGCAGCGCCTAGTGGGCAGCGCCGCCGCGGGCCGCCCGGCCGCGCCCGGCGTCGCGTGGTCGCTCTGCGGCGGCGCCGGCTGCATCCGGCTGCCCGGCCTGGCTCCTGGCGCGGACGTCCAGGTCCGCCCCGCCCTGGCCGCGGCCGGCGCCCCGTTCGCGGACGTCCAGGTCCGCCCCGGCCCGGACGCGCCCGGAGGACAGTTTCCCGCCATGGCCGGGCGGCTGGTCCGCGACGGCGACGACGTGTGCTTCGTGCCGCGCTTTCCCTTCGTGGACGGCACCAGCTACGCCGTCACCGTGTCCGGCGCGACCGTCGCCATCCTGACCCGGCCTCGGCCGGAGCAGTCGGCCGTTACCGAGGTCCTGGCTATCTACCCGACCGCGGCCGAGGTCCCGCGCAACCTGCTCCGGTTCTATATCTGGTTCTCGGCGCCGATGAGCGAGGGTTATGCGGCCCAGCAGGTCTGCCTCCTCGAGGCGGCCGGGGATGATCCCCTGGCCGGGGCGCTGCTGCCCGGCAGCGAACTGTGGAGCGGCGACCGCCGCCGCCTGACCGTCCTGCTCGACCCCGCCCGCATCAAGCGCGGCCTGGCCGCCCACCGCCAGGTCGGCTACCCCCTGCACCGCGGCGAGCCGTTCCGGCTGGTCGTCGAGGCCGGGTTTCGCGACGCGGTCGGCCGCCCGCTGCGCGGCACGGCCGAGCGCCGGTATGCGGTGGGCCCGGACGAGCGGCGGCGGGTCGACCCCGGAGCGTGGGCCCTCGCCGCCCCGCGGGCGGGGACCCGCGAACCGCTGGCGGTCACGTTCGACCGGCCGCTCGACCATGGCCTGCTCGGCCGCTGCCTGCACGTCACGGGCCCGGACGGGCAGCCGGTCGCCGGCCTGCCCGAGCCCGGCCCGGAAGAACGATCGTGGCGGCTGACCCCGGGCCGGCCGTGGGCACCCGGCCGTCATCAGCTGGTCGTCGAGCCCGTCCTGGAGGACCTGGCGGGCAATTCGGTCAGCCGGGTCTTCGACCGTGATCTGGCCCGTGCGCAGGACGATCCCCGGCTGGCCCGGCCGGCCGCCCTGACCTTCCGCCCATGCTGATCAGCGGACGATGCGCAGGGCCAGCTCCGGGGGACAGCCACGCCGCACCAGCGCGGCGATCTGATGCCAGTCGACGGCGTCCGCGGCGTCCTCGGCCAGCGGCCGGGGGATCCCCAGCCGCGTGAGCTGGATCGCGCGCCACTCGTGTACGACGCTCGCCTCATCGTCGATGGCCTCGTGGTTGGCTACCGTCCGCGTTGGCTCCATCGTCCGTCCCTCCGGCCCGGCCGCCACGGCTCCTCGTGATTGCGGCCGCCTCGGGAGGGGCGTACCGCGCGGGAGCTGCGCTGACGGCCCAGCAGACCTGCAGGCGCCCGTCTCTCCTGCCCGGTCAGCTCTCATTACTTTTCTAGAAAGACGTTATCCAGAAACTAGCTCGCCTGCAAAATCCTTCTGAGTAGGCCTTTCCCGTATAGTGTGACGATGACCACGCCAGCCTCTGGCTTCCCGTGGCTCGGGCCGGAGCCGGGTGATCCGGGCCAGCCCCCCTCTCCTGGCGAGCTGCTCGACACATGGTCGTGCGTCGTCCGCGGCTACACGCACGTGATGCAGGTGTTGACCGAGCGGGTCGAGCGGGAGACCAGGCTGGCCGCCCCCGCCTTCTTCGTCCTGGCCTGGCTGCTGCGCAGCGGCAACCAGGCGGTACCGCTGAGCATGCTGGCCCGCCAGGTCGCGTTCTCCAGCGGCGGCTTCACCAAGATGGCCGACCGCCTGGAGCAGGCCGGGCTGATCGAGCGGCAGCCCTGCCCGGACGACCGGCGGGTGACCAACGCGGTCCTGACCCCGGCCGGCCGTGCGCACGCTGAGCGGGCCGTCGCCGTCTACTGCGCCGGGCTGCGGGACCTCGTCCTCCGGCACCTCGGCCCGGACGGCCTTCGCACCATGGCGGGCCAGATGAGCCTGCTCGGCGGAGACCCGGCGCCAGCCGGATGGCCCGCGGATCAGGGCGCGGCGGGCGCAGGCCCGGCCCGGTTAGCAGGGCGTCGGCCCGGCCCGGTTAGCAGGCGCCGGCTTGAGCCGGTTCCGGGCGGCGGCCACCTCGGCGGCCGTGGGCGGGTCGTTGCCCTGTCGCTCGCAGTTCACCGACGCCACCAGGATGGCATCGTCCAGGGCGCCGGACAGCTCGTCCTGCGCGCACCGGGCCAGCTCGGCGGGTCCGTGCCGGTCCCGCCTGATCAGGGCGCCGATCAGCCCGGCGGTGAACGAGTCCCCCGCGCCCACGGTGTCCGCCACGGCCACGTCGAGGGCAGGCCGGCGGACCGACCAGCCCTGGGCGGTGAACGCCTCGGCGCCGTCGGACGAGCTGGTGATGACGACCGCGCTTGCGCCGAGCCGCAGCCAATCCCGTGCCACCTGGCCGGGCGACTGGCCCGGGTAGAGCCACGCGATGTCCTCGGTGCTCGCCTTGACCAGGTGAGCCAGCCCGATGGCCCGCTCCACTGCGCGCTGACCGTGGCGGTGGTCGGCCAGCAGCCCGGGCCGGACGTTCGGGTCGTAGCTGACGAGCACGTCGCCGCGGTCACGCAGCCGCCGGGCGAGGCCGAGGACCTGGTCGTCTCCCGGCGGCGTCCACGACGCGAGCGACCCGAAGTGCAGCACCGCGGTCCCGTCCGGCGCGCGGGCCGTCTCCTCGGCCGTCCACTGCCAGTCCGCGGTGCCCTCGAGGTAGAAGTCGTAGCTGGCCCGGGCCGCGGCGTCCAGGGACACCACGGCCAGCGTGGCCTGCTGCGCGGCGCGCGGCGCGGCGCCCAGGTCGATGCCCTCGGCCTGGGCGTGATCGCGCAGGATCCGGCCGAACGCGGTATCGGCCAGCCGCGCCATCAGCGTCGCGTGATGGCCGAGCCGGGCCAAGCCGACCGCGACATTGTACGGGCTCCCGCCGGGCACGGCCCGGAACGCCCGCGGCGGGCCGGCCGGGAGGAGGTCGATGACCGCCTCGCCGATGACCGTGATGTCCGCGCGGGCGCCGGGCCGCGACGCCGCCAGGCTGGTCAGGTCCAGATGGCCTGTTCCGTTTCCGGGTCGAAGAACTGCATGCCCAAGGTGCTGACGGCGAACGTGATGCGCTCGCCGACCTTCACCTTGGTAGCCGGGTCGACGCGGGCCACGCCCTCCCCGGACTGGGCGGTGGCGTCCTCATCCTCGTCGGTCGCACCCTCAGCCCGCACCCGGTGGGCGTCGATGGTGAAGTGAATCATGAGCTCGGAGCCCAGCGCCTCGATGAGGTCCACGTTGCCCTGGATGGTCGGCCCGGTGGTGTCGCCGGTGGCGGCGGGCAGGTGCTCGGGCCGCAGCCCCACCACGACCTTCTTGCCCGCGAACTTGGCCAGCCCCGGATGAGCATCACGGCAGACCGTGGGCAGCGGCACTTCCTGCGACCCGAGCCTGATCCCGTCCGCGCCTTCGGTCATCGTCGCCTCGTACAGGTTCATGGAGGGCGAGCCGATAAACGCGGCCACGAACAGGTTGTTCGGATGGTCATACAGGTACTGCGGGTTGTCGACCTGCTGCAGGTGCCCGGACCGCATGACCGCGACCCGGTCGCCCATGGTCATCGCCTCGACCTGGTCGTGGGTCACGTACAGGGTCGCCACGGCGATCCGCCGCTGGATCCGCTGCACCTCGGCGCGCATCTGCACCCGCAGCTTGGCATCCAGGTTGCTCAGCGGCTCGTCCATCAGGAACACCGAGGGCTCGCGCACGATCGCGCGGCCCATGGCCACCCGCTGCCGCTGGCCGCCGGACAGCTGGCCGGGCTTGCGGTCGAGCCACTCGGTCAGCCCCAGGATCTCGCCCGTCTCCTTCACCTTGGCCGCGATCTCGGGCTTCGGTATCTTGCGCAGCTTGAGCGCGAAGCCGATGTTCTCGGCCACGGTCATGTGCGGGTACAGCGCGTAGTTCTGGAACACCATCGCGATGTCGCGTTCTTTGGGCGTCTCGTTGTTGACGACCTTCCCGCCGATGCTCAGGGTGCCGCTGGTGATGTCCTCCAGGCCGGCCACCATCCGCAGCGCGGTGGTCTTGCCGCAGCCGGACGGGCCCACCAGCACCATGAACTCGCCTTCACCCACATCGAGCGAGAGGTCCTTGACCGCGTGGAAGCCGTTCTCGTAGACCTTGTTCACTTTGTCCATGTCGACGGTGGCCATCATGCCTTCTTTCCGGGGGTACCGCACGTTTCGCAGTTGCCATCCTCGCCGGTCGCGCCTCCCGGCTGCCGCGGTCTCATCATCGGGCTCATCCCTTCACCGCACCCGAGGTCAGTCCGGAAATGACGAACTTGCGGAAGATGAACACCAGGATGCCGATCGGGATCACCGCCACCACGCTGGCGGCGAAGATCGTCCCGTACGGGACGTACTGCGAGCTGCCGAACGTCGCGATGCCGACCGGGATGGTCTTGTAGTTGTTGGCGACGTTGAAGGTGAGCGCCATCAGGAACTCGGTCCAGCACGCGGTGAAGGTGAAGATCCCGGCCGTGAACACGCCCGGCAGGGCCATCGGCAGGATGATCGTCCACACCGTCCGTATTGGCCCGGCGCCGTCGATCCGCGCGGTCTCTTCCATTTCCTTGGGGATGCCGAGCATGTAGTTGCGCATGATCCAGATGGCGAACGGCAGGAAGAACGCCATGTACGGGATGATCAGGCCCTGGTAGGTGTTCAGCCAGCCGAGGTTCTTCAGCAGCGTGTACAGCGGCGCGATCACCGCGATCTCCGGGAACAGCGAGATCATCAGCAGCGTCACCATGAGGGTGAACTTGCCCCGCATCGGCAGCCTGCCGAGCGCGTAGCCGGCCATCGTCGCGAGGATCAGCACCAGCGCCGTGGCGACCAGCGTCACGATCAGCGAGTTACGGAAGTAGACGCCGAAGTCGTACTGCTTGAAGGCCTGGGCGTAGTTGGCGCCGCTCCACGGGTTCGGCCAGTACTGCGGCGGGCTGGCCCCCAGGGCGGCCGGGGATTTGAAGCTGGAGATGATCAGCCAGTACAGCGGCAGCGCGATGAACAGCACCACCAGCAACGCCGACAGGTTGACGCCGTTGATGACCCGGCGCCAGCCATGCTTCTGTCTGTTCATCAGCTTCCCTCCCTTCCGACCTGGACCTTGAAGGCCCGCAGCGAGATCAAGCAGCCGAGCAGCACCAGCAGCGCGGTGGTCGTGGCCACCGCCGCGCCGGTCCCGAAGTTCAGGTTCTGGAATATCGCCTTGTAGCCGAGGATGGCCAGCGAGGTGGTCGCCGTGCCGGGCCCTCCATTGGTCATCACGTACGGGAGGTCGAACAGCCCGAACGCCTGCAGCACCCGGAACAGCACCGCTATGGCCAGGGTCGGCCGCAGCAACGGGACGGTGATCCGCCAGAACGTGGACCAGCCCGACGACCCGTCGACCTCGGCCGCCTCGTAGATGTCGCCGGGCAGCATGACCAGGCCGGCCAGCACGATGATGGCCACGAACGGGGTGGTCTTCCAGATGTCGGCGATCATCAGCCCGATGATGGCGGGAAGGTTCGTGCCGAGGATGTTCGGCTGGCCGAGGCCGACGTCGCCCAGGATGGCATCGGCGACGCCGTAGACCCCGTTGTAGATGTACAGCCACAGCTCGGCGTTGATCACCGTGATCATCGACCAGGGGAGCAGCAGCAGGGCCATCATCGCCCCGCGCCCCGCGGTCAGCCGCTGGAGCACCAGCGCGATCATGGTGCCGATGACCAGTTCCACCGCGACCGTGACGAACGTGTAGACGATGGTGAAGCCGAGCGCGTAGTGCCACGTCGAGTTCCGGAGCACAATCGAGTAGTTGTTGAGGGTGAAGCCGTTCAGGGCGATGCCGCTGCCTGTCACCGTCACGTTCGACAGGCTCATGATCACCGAGTAGACGATGGGGAAGATGGTGACGGCCGCCACGACGATCAGGGCGGGAGCGGAGAAGGCCCAGCCCAGCCGGGCCATCCGTCTGCGGTTGACGTCCGGGCGGCCGGTCAGGGGCGCGGGCGCCTGAGCTTGTTCGGCGGTACCTGAGATGGTGGTCATAGATCACCCCTTCGTGCCTGGTGGGAGTTCACCTCGGCCAGCCCACGTGACTGTCGTAACACGGAAGGCCGCCCAGGGCCAGCAGGCGTGAGGTGCAACCTGCTGGCCCTGGGCATCGGCGATCCGGTTACAAGCCGCCGGATGAACTGGACAGCGCGGTGTTAGCGGCTGATTGGGCGGCCGACATCGCCGCCGACGGCGAGGTCGAGCCCGCCAGCGCCGAGTTCACGTTCTGGTAGATCGCGGTGCTCAGCTGCGGGTAGTTCGGCGTGCCCGCGGGCCGCGGGACCAGCTTGGTCTTCGGCACGGTGGCCAGCACCGGGCTCTCGGCGATGACCGAGGGCGAGGTCCGCACCGACTCGACGGTCGGGATCGACGAGGACACCGTGACGAGGTCCATCTGGGCCTGCGTGCTGGCCATGAACTTGATGAAGGTCAGGTCAGCGGCGATGTTCTTGCTGTGCGGGTTGATGTACAGATTCCAGCCGCCGATGTTGGAGTACCCGGGGGTGGGCATGCCCTGGAACGTGGGCATCGGCGCCACGCCGACCTTGCCGACGGTCGGGGTGCCCGGGACCTGCGAGTCGGCGTAGGCGTAGTCCCAGTTGCGCAGGAACGCGGCCTGCCCGGAAGCAAAGGTGGACATCGCCTGCGCCTCCTGGAACGTGGTCACCGCCGACGGGCTGACGCCGCTGGTGACCAGCGAGCGCATGAACGTGACCGCCTTGATCGAAGCCGGGGAGTCAAGGGTGGCCGTGCTGTAGTCGGCCTTGGTTGCCGTGCCGCCCGCGCTGGCCAGGAATTCCATGTAGTTACAGGTCAGGCCCTCGTACGAGGCGCCCTGGAAGACATAGCCGTACTTGACCAGCCCGGCCTTCTGCAGCTGCTCGGCCTCGCTCTGCAGCTGCTCCCAGGTGGTGGGCACCGGCAGGTTCTCCTTGGTGAGCAGGTCCTTGCGGTAGTACAGGAAGCCCTGGTCCTCGAACAGCGGCGAGCCGTAGACCTGGCCCTTGTACGTGGCCCCGGCGACCAGCCCGGGCGCGAACTGCGCGAAGTAGCTCGCCGGCAGGTAGTTCGACAGCGGTACCGCCAGCTGGTGCGCGCCGAACTGCGCGGGCCAGATCACGTCGCCCATGAACACGTCCGGGGTGGCCGAGCCGCCCGAGATGTCCGTGGCCAGCGTGGCCCGGTTGGTGTCGGTGTCCGTCGGCGCCGAGGTCAGCGTGACCTTGATGCCTGGGTTTGCCTTCTCGAAGTCGCTGATCAGCACCTGACGGACGTCCTTGCCGCTGGTGTTGATCGGGCTGGCCCACCAGTTGACGGTGCCCGACGTCGCGTTCCCGGGCGCCGTCGACGTGCCGCCGGCCGGCGTGCTGCTGGTGCTGGTGGTGCCGCTACTGCTGCTGCTGCTACTGCAGCCGGCGGCGGCGAGCGCCCCGGCCGCGACCAGCGCGGCCACCTGCCAGGTCCTGGTGGAGCGTCTTGCTGCGAATCTGCGCGACCTTGCGCGTGCCATAAATCCTCCCACTAGGAGTAGTCGATCGATAACTCTATGTAATACTGCTCGCGGCTCAACCGCCGCGGTCCTTTTTCGCTGCCAGGCTGGCCGGCCCCCGTGCGGCCAGCCCAAGCCGTGCCAGGCCCCTGCCGTGCCATGTCCTCGCGGCGCCAGCCATCGGTCAGCCGTCGCGGATGATCTGGGTCAGCTGACCGGCCATTTCCGCCAGGGCCTGCTGTGGCTGCTTCTGGCGGGTCAGGGCCTCGTACACCGCGCTGGAGATGGCCAGGCTGGCCTGGTCGTAATTGGTGATCGCCGGGCGCGGCTGGGCCGAGTTGATGGCCTGCTCGAGCACGGGGAGATAGGGATAGCGCTGCCACAGGCTCTTGTCGGTGTAGAGCTGGGTCCAGACCGGCGGGAACGACCCCTGCTCCAGCATCTGCAGCTCATTGGCCTCATCGGTCATGTACTTGATGAAGTTCAGCGCCGTCCGCTGGTGCTGGGAGAACGCGCTGATCGCGAGGTTGGCTCCGCCGAGCGAGCTGGAACCCGTGCCGCCCGGGCCCGGCAGCGGCGCGATCCCCACCTTTCCGTACACCTTGTTCTGCGGGCCGGGTACCGACAGCGCCGCGGAGACATCGGGCCAGTTGTCGAGGAACATGAACTTGCCGGACTCGAACGCGGCCTGCGAAGACTCCTCTTCGTACGTGAGCGCGACCTTGGGGATCCACCCTTGCCTGAACCCATTGACCAGGAAGTCCAGCCCGGTCAGCGCCTGAGGCGAGTTGACCGTGACCTTGGTGCCTTCCGGGGAGAGGATCGACCCTCCGGCCGACTGCACGGCCGCGGCGAAGTTGACCGTGAGTCCCTCGTACGGGGCGAACGTGCCGGCGTACCCGTACAGCCCGTACCTCGGGGCCACGGTCTGGGCGAGCTGCTGCAGCTGAGCCCAGGTCCTGGGCGGCTGCTGGCCCGCCTTGGCCAGGATGTCCTTGCGGTAGTAGAGGAGATCGGCGTTGCTGTAGTCGGGCACGGCGTACAGCCGGCCCTCGTACATGGCGGTGGCGACGGCGGGCTTGAGGAACTTGCCCAGCGGGAACTGGTTCTCCGGCAGGGGGATGATCCAGCCGTTCGACGCGAATTCCGCGGTCCAGATGACGTCCATGTCGATGACGTCGTACTCGTCGCTCTTCGCCTGCAGGTTCGCGACCAGCTGGGCCAGCTGGTCGTTGGACGCCTGGGGGAGCAGGAGCAGGGTGACCTTCTGGCCCGGGTAGAGCTTGTTCCACCCGGTGATCACGCCCTGCAGCCAGCTCGCGTTGTCTTTGCCGATGGCCAGGGTGATCGGGCCGACCCCGTTGGTCGCCGGCGCCGTTCCGGCCCCCGGAGCCCCGCCTGCCGCGCACCCCGTGGTCAGCAGGAGCCCTGCAGCGATCACTGCGATCCCGCGCAGCGTACGCCTCATGCAGGCCTCCTAGAGAACCCCACAACCATGTAGAATTCGTACATGCATGTTATGCACGCTCGTTAATTACATGTCAACTGCCTTTGATAACGAGTCCGACATGTTTCGTGAGGCTGCAGCGCGTGGCCGTCACAGGGTTTCCCTGGGCCGACGGCGGCGCTCTGCGGAGTTCGCGGTGGCGGTCTGTTTACTTGCCTGTAATCACACCGATAAACCCCAAGAACACGGGCCGTTCAGGCCCATGGAGGTGACGGGACCGTGCGGCAGCCTCTGCTAGCACTCCTCGCTAAAGAGCCGGCTCACGGCTACGAGCTGAAACTGGCGCTGGAACAGACCTTCGGGCAGGCGTATCCGTCACCGAACATCGGCCAGATCTACGTCACCCTCAAACGCCTCGAGCAGGACGGCCTGGTCCGGAGCGAGGACGTCGAGCAGGCCACCCGGCCCAACAAGCGGGTTTACGAGCTGACCGCCGCGGGCCGCGAGGTGCTGCGCGCCTGGGTCGAGGAGCCGAGCGACGGCCCCCGGGTCCGCGATGAGTTCTTCATCAAGCTGATCCTGGCGCCGATGGCGGGGCTGGCCGACCGAATGGAGCTCTTGAACTCCCAACGCCGGCATTATCTGGGCATAATGCGTAACCTGACCGAACTGCAGGCCGAGACCCGCCCGGCCGACACCACTGCCCGGCTCCTGATCGAGGGCGCCGTCCTGCACCTGCAGGCGGACCTCGACTGGCTCGAACGATGCCAGGAGGAACTTGTGTGAGCAGACTCCGTCCGGGGGGGCGACCCCCCTGGACCTCCCGGTCCTGGGAGGGCTCCACCCCCTCAGGCCCCTCTGGCGACGCCCCTTTCCTGCTGCGGACCTCCAGCCTGGTGAAGGTCTACCGGGCCGACGGGGTCACCGTGGAGGCGATCCGGGGGGTGGACATCGAGCTGGCCGCCGGCGAGTTCGTGGCCGTCATGGGACCATCGGGCTCGGGTAAATCCACCCTGCTGCACCTCCTCGGCGGGCTCGAGCCCGCCACCAGCGGCGAGATCTGGCTCCTGGGGGAGCGGGTGGACCGGCTGTCCACGGCGGCCTGGGCCGTCCTGCGCCGGCGCCATGTCGGGTTCGTGTTCCAGTTCTTCAACCTGCTGTCCAGCATGACCGTCGCCGACAACGTGGAACTGCCCGCGCTGCTGGCCGGCGCGACGCCGCGGCAGGCCAGGAAGCGCCGGGAGGAACTGCTGGCCGAGCTTGGCCTCACCGACAAGGCCGCCGCGGCCCCGGCCCGGCTGTCCGGCGGGGAGCAGCAGCGGGTGGCGCTGGCCCGGGCCCTGGCTAACGAGCCGAGCCTGCTCCTGGCCGACGAGCCGACCGGCAGCCTGGACAGTTCCAACACCCGTGACGTCCTGCGCCTGCTGCGCCGCGCGCACGCAGGCGGGCAGGCCATCTTGATGGTCACCCACGACGCCCGGGTGGCCAGCCTGGCCGACCGGGTGATCAACCTGTTCGACGGGATGGTGGCCGACGACGTCCGGATGGTGCCGGGCCAACGCCGGGTGAACGGCGTCGGCGATGTCATGGAGCTGAGAGGGTAAGGTCCGGGCTGATGCGGGGCACGCTGCGCTGGGCGCGCGCCGACCTGCGCGCCCGCCGCGGCCAGGCCCTGCTCACCGTGGGTGTCGTCGCCGGCATGGTGGCCGCGCTGTTCTTCGCCGTGGTGCTCCTCCAGGGCGCCGTCAACCCCTGGCAGCAGCTGTTCGACCGGACCCGCGGCGCGGACGTGCTGATCTACTTCGCCAACGGAACCAACACCGGCGACCTTTACCTGATGTCGGGAGTCCAGGCGGTCGCCCGGCCGTACCAGGCGGCCTCGGCCACGCTGGAGCAGGGCCCGGTGCGCTCGCCGGTGGAACTGCGGGCCATGACCCCGGTCTTGCCCGCCATCTCCGCGCCGCTCGTGGTGGCGGGCACCTGGCTGCGGCCCTCGGCCCCGGACGGCGCCGTCATCGAGGCGTCGTTCGCCGCCGCGGTGCACGTCGGGGTGGGGGGCATGATCACCGTGGTCGGCATCGACGGCACCGAGGCGCAGATCCGGGTGATCGGCATCGCGGACACCGCCGACCAGGGCTTCTACCCGCAGTGGACGCCGGGCCTGATCTGGGTGCAGCAGCCGCTGCTCGACAAGGTCGAACGGAACCCCAGCGAGCGGGAGGACATCGTCGGCCTGCGGCTGCAGAATAACTCCGCCGTAGCCACCGGCCAGGTCGTGCAGGCCATCTGGAACTTCTACAACGGCCTGGATCAGAACTCGGCGTCGGCCGTCGAGCGCTACTCAACGTGGCAGCAGGTCAAGCTGTCGATGGCGAGCAACGACCGGCTGCTGGGGCTGCTCCTCGCGCTGTTCGGCATCATCGCCCTGGTGGCCGCCCCGTGCGCCATAGCCAACGTCACCGCGGCGCGGGTCCTGCTGCAGCGCCAGGACCTCGCCATGCTGAAGGCCCTCGGGTTCACCCCGGGGCAGGTGGTGCGGATGCTGCTGGCCGAGCAGACCTTGCTCGGCGCGGCCGGGGCCGGGCTCGGGCTGGTCGTGGCCCGGGTCGCGACCTTGCCGGAGTTCGTCCGGCAGCCTGACGGCACGCCGGTGAGCCTCGGGCCGCTGTCCGGCTCATGGATGATACTGATCGCGGCCGGCACCGTCCTGACCGTCGCGATCGCCACCGTCATCCCGGCCTGGCGGGCGGGCCAGACCTCGCCGGTGGCCGCGCTCCAGCCGAGCCCGCCGCGCGGTCACCTGTCCCTGCTGGCCCGGCTGGGCCTGCTCGTCCACCTGCCGGTCGCCCTGGTCCTGGGGGCCAGGGACTCCCTGACCCGGCGGCTGCCCGCCGTGGCCACCGTGTTCGGGCTCGCCATTCCCATGGTGATGATCACCATCGCGCTGACGTGCTGGTCCACCATTGACGGGTTCTCCCGTGACCCGGGGCGGATCGGCCTCGCCGCCGCGGTCAGGGTCAGCCAGGGCGGCCTGGACGCCGGGCAGGCGGCCACCCTCATCTCCCGCGACGGCCAGGTGCTGGCGTGGTATCCGGGAGCCGAGTTCGACACCCTGCTGCCTGGCGACAACGGCACCTTCACCGCGCGGGCCATGGGCACCTCCGCCCGGCCCTACCCCTTCCAGCCCACGGCGGGCCGGCTGTACCACGCGGCCAACGAGGCCGTGGCCGGCCAGGGTTTCCTCAACCTGATGCACATCCAGGTCGGGGCGTGGATCTCGCCCACGATTGACGGCGTGCCGGTGATCCTGCACATCGTCGGGCGGACCATCGAGCCGGACAACAACGGAGACGTCCTGGACTTCGGGCTGAATGCGCTGCCCGCGGCGCAGGCGGCCGCGGCGCCGTTCTACAGCCTGGTCCTCAAGCCCGGGATTTCCGCCGACGCGGCCCGGGCGCACCTGCTCCAGGCCTCGCATGACCGGCTCGACGTGCAGGTGGTGGCCAATCCCGCCAGCCAGCTCGGGATCATGCAGGTAGTGATCGTCGTCTCGGTTGTCATCCTGGCCGTCATCGCGCTGGCCAACCTGCTGACCGCGACGGTGGTCGGGCTGCGCGACCACCTGCATGAGGTGGGCGTGCTTCAGGCCATAGGGCTGACGCCGCGCCAGGTCATCGCCACTCTGGTGGTCAACGCGACCATCCTCACCGCGATCGGGGTGACCGCGGGGACGATGGCGGGCCTGGTGATCGCCCCCCGCCTGATCAACATGCAGGGCCGCACCAGCGGCATGGGCTCGGGGATCGCCTCGGGGCTGTCGGTCGCGGCGGTCGCCGAGATCGTGGCCATCGCGCTGGCCATCGCCGCGGCCGCCGCGCTGTTCCTGGCCAGCCGCACCGTACGGAACCCGGATTCGGCCTACGGGCGCGGCCCGGTCCGGCCGCAACGCAAGTCCCCGGCGTCAGCGGCGCAGGCCGGACCGTGATCCGCCGGATGGCGGAAATTCCCGCCGGGCTGACGGGATGCCGACTACTCCGCGCACCCGGTTGCGGGTAGCGTTCGGGTATGACGACATCCAGCCCTCCGTTCGGTGCTGGCCAGGCGGGGACCTCCCGGGCCCCCCTGTTCGGGCAGATGGTAACGGCGATGATCACTCCGATGACCCCGGACGGGGCCGTCGACTACGACGGGGCGGCCCGCCTCGCGGAGTACCTGGTCACCAACATGCGCAACGACGGGCTCGTGGTGAACGGGACCACCGGCGAAGCGCCGACCACCACCGACGCCGAGAAGGAGCGCCTGCTGGCCGCGGTGCTCGAGGCGGTGGGCACCCGGGCCAAGGTGATCGCGGGGGTCGGCACCAACGTCACCGCGCACACCATCGAGCTGGCCCGCAGCGCCGAACGGGCCGGGGCGCACGGCCTGCTGGTCGTCACCCCCTATTACAACAAGCCGCCGCAGCCTGCCCTGGAGGCGCACTTCACCGCGGTCGCCGACGCGACCGGCCTGCCGATGCTCATCTACGACATCCCCGGCCGGACCGGCGCAGCCGTGGCCACCGACACCTTGATCCGGCTGGCCGCCCACCCGCGGATCGCCGGTGTCAAGGACGCCAAGGACGACCCCTCCGCCACCTCGCACGTGCTGGCCCGCACTGACCTTATTTATTACTGCGGCACCGACATGCTGAACCTGCCCTGGCTCTCCCTCGGCGCGGTCGGCTTCGTCAGCGTGGTCGGTCACGTGGTGGGCGACCGGCTGCACGACATGATCGACGCCTTCGGCGCGGGCGAGGCCGACCGCGCCCGCCAGATCCACTACGAGCTCATCCCGGTCTACGACGGGTTGTTCCGCAACCAGGGCGCGGTCATGACCAAGGCCGCGCTCGACCTGCTCGGCCTGCCGGGCGGCGCGGTGCGGGCCCCGCTGCTGGCCGCTACCGGCGCCGAGCGTCAGCAGCTGACCCTGGATCTCACCGCGGGCGGCGTGAAGCTGCCGGGGACGGTCTGATCGCGTGAGCCACCCGCATCCGGATCTCACCCCGCCTCCGGCGCTGCCCCGCGGCGGCCTGCGCATCGTAGCCCTGGGCGGCCTCGGCGAGATCGGCCGGAACATGACCGTCTTCGAGTTCGACGGCCGCCTGCTCATCGTGGACTGCGGCGTCCTGTTCCCCGAGCCTGATCAGCCCGGCGTGGACCTGATCCTGCCCGACTTCGCCTACCTCGACGGCCGCCTGGACCAGGTCGAGGCGCTGGTCATCACCCACGCGCACGAGGACCACATCGGCGCGATCCCTTACCTGCTCCGCAAGCGCCGGGACATCCCGCTGGTCGGCTCGCGGCTCACCCTGGCCCTGGTGCAGAGCAAGCTGGCCGAGCACCGCCTGGATCCGGTCCAGATCGAGGTGGCCGAGGGGAACCACGCCTCGTTCGGGCCCTTCGATTGCGAGTTCCTCGCCGTCAACCACTCGATCCCGGACGCGCTCGCCGTGGCCATCCGCACCCCGGCCGGCCGGGTCCTGCACACCGGCGACTTCAAGATGGACCAGCTGCCGCTGGACGGCAGGCTCACCGACCTGGCCGGCTTCGCCCGGCTCGGCACCGAGGGCGTCGACCTGCTGATGGCCGACTCGACCAACGCCGAAGTGCCCGGCGTGGTCACCCCCGAGCGTGACATCGCGCCCGTGATGGACGAGATCTTCGCCAGCACCAAGCAGCGCATCATCGTCGCCTGCTTCGCCTCCCACGTGCACCGGGTGCAGCAGGTGCTCGACGCGGCGGTCGACCACCGCCGCAAGGTCGCCTTCGTCGGCCGGTCGATGGTGCGCAACATGGGCGTCGCCCGCGAGCTCGGCTACCTGCGGGTGCCCGGCGGCCTGCTGGTCGACCCGCGCGAGGCCGAGGAGATGCCGCCCGGCGACGTGGTGCTGATCTGCACCGGCTCGCAGGGTGAGCCGATGTCCGCACTGTCGCGGATGGCCGGCCGGGACCACCCGATCCGGATCGCCGCCGGGGACACCGTCATCCTGGCCTCGTCGCTGATCCCCGGCAACGAGACCGCCGTGTACCGGGTCATCAACGGGCTTACCCGGCTCGGCGCGCGGGTCGTGCACCGCAGCTCCGCCCTGGTGCACGTGTCCGGCCACGCGCCGGCCGGCGAGCTGCTGTACGTGCTGAACCTGGTCCAGCCGCGCAACTTCATGCCGGTGCACGGCGAGTGGCGGCACCTGCGCGCGCACGCCGCCCTGGCCGCGCTGACCGGCGTGCCCGAAGCCAACATCGTGATCGCCGAGGACGGCGTGGTGGTGGACCTGGTGGACGGACTGGCCGACGTGGTCGGCGCGGTCCCGTGCGGGTACGTCTATGTCGACGGCCTCACGGTCGGCGAGGTCACCGAATCCCAGCTGAAGGACCGGCGCATCCTCGGCGACGAAGGCTTCGTCTCGGTGGTGATCGTCGTCGACGCCAGCTCCGGCAAGACGGTGGCCGGCCCGGAGATCCACGCCCGCGGCTCCGGTATCGACGACGCCGCGTTCGCCGCGGTGCTGCCCAAGATCGAGGACGCCCTCGCCCTGGCCGCCGCGGAGGGCATCAATGATCCCCACCAGATCAGCCAGCTCGCCCGCCGCATCGTCGGCAAGTGGGTCAGCGACAACTACCGCCGCCGCCCCATGATCATCCCCGTAGTCATCCAGGCCTGAGCCCGCAAACGCCCAGGCCCCGCAAAACGCCCAGGCCCCCGACACGAGCCTGGCCAACGAGTCAGCTCACGGCAGGCGTCACGGCCCGGCCTGATAGCGGCTGGGCGGCACCCCGATGGTGGCGGTGAAGTCCCTGGTCAGGTGCGCCTGATCGGCATAGCCGAGGTCAGCGGCCAGCGCCGCCCAGTCGACCGGCTCGCCGCTGCCCGCCCGTTCCGAGGCCTCATGCAGCCGGGCCCGGCGCATCACCCACTTGGGCCCCACGCCCACGTAGTCGGCGAACAGCCGCTGCAGCCCGCGGACTGACAGGCCGGAAACGCCGGCCAGCTGATCCACCCGCCGCAGCGCGGAGTCCGAGGTGATCAGCGCCACCAGCGCAGCGGCCTGCTCCGCCACCGGGTCTCGTTCTGGCAGCGCGGAGAAGAGCATGGATTCGGCGTGGGAGGTCATGTCGTCGTCGCGGTCCGCGCACATGACCACCTGCCTGGTCTTCTCCGCCAGCGGCCCGAATACCCGGGTGGCCGGCACCACCCGGTCACTGAGCTGCGAGACCGGAGCCCCCCAGAACGGCCGGAAGCAGCCGGCCCGGAACCGCACGCCCAGGGCCTTGCCCTGCCCGTCGAGCCGTCGCGCGAACAGCGACCGGTCCACGCCGTAGATCCCCGCCCCGGACGCCTCGAAGGCCAGGTTCACGTTCGGATGGGGCAGGATCGTCTGCTCGTGCGGCGGCTGCCCGCGCAGGTCCCAGCGGATGATCCAGTAGAAGTCGACAAAGGGTTCGAGCGGCCCCGAAGACGGGAACCTGGCCAGGGTGAACCGTTCCGCCGCAAGGCCCGGCCGCAGCACGCCGCGCCCCATCGCCCCGGCGCCGGCCCCGGCTCCAGCGCCGACCCCAGCGCCGGACCCGGCAGCAACCCCGCCCGCGACACGGGAATCTGGCACGTGACCAGCGTAGCTGTCGCGTTTGTTCAAGGTCCAGAGGGCCGTCCTGGCTAAGGTGTACGGATGAATACGATCAATGAAACCAGCGATGGCCCCGCGCTGATGGCGGCCGCCGCGGCCGAAGCGGCCCGCGTGGTCGCCGGCGCCGCCGGAACCCCGCTGGAAGCCGCCACCCCCTGCGCAGACTGGGATCTGCGCACCCTGCTCAACCACACGATCCTGTGGACCGCGTACTCCGCCGAGCGCCGCGCCCACGGCGAGAGCGTCGCCGAGGACCTGATGAGCAAGGACTTCACCGCCGCACCAAACTATGTCGCCGACTACCAGGCCCAGCTGGCCAAGGCCACGGCGGCCTGGTCCGAGCCCGAGGCCTGGGAGCGCGAGCTGAGCGTCATGGGCAACGCCACGAAGGCCTCTGACGTGGGCTTCATGCTCATCATGGAAGCGGTGCTGCACGGCTGGGACACCGCCCGGGCCACCGGCCAGGATTACCACTGCGACGAGCAGCTGGCCCGCGCCGTGCTGACCACCGTCCAGGCCCAGGCCGATATGTTCCGCCAGTACCAGGGCTTCGCCGCCGTCGTGCCCGTCCCCGAGGACGCACCCGCCTTCGACCGCGCCCTGGGCCTGTCCGGCCGCGACCCCCAGTGGAAGCCCAGCTGAGAGCCGGGCGCTAAGACGCGGCCAGCACCCGCACCGGCGCGCCCGCGGCGAACGCCACGATGTCCTCCGCCGCCTCGCCGTAGAAGACCCGGTAGGTTTCCTCGGTGACGTAGCCGAGGTGCGGGGTCAGCAGCACGTTCGGCGCGGTCCGCAGCGGGGAGGACAGCGGCAGCGGCTCCTCGTCGAACACGTCCAGGGCCGCGCCGGCGATGCCGCCGGACCGCAGCGCGGCCAGCAGCGCGGCGGTGTCCACCAGCGGGCCGCGCGAGGTGTTCACCAGGTAGCCGGACGGCTTCATCAGGGCCAGCTCGGCCGCGCCGACCAGCCCCACGCTGCGCGGGCTGAGCTTGTAGTGCACGGTCACCACGTCCGAGGAGGCGAACAGGTCCTCCTTGCCCACCGGCTTGACCTGCACCTCCTGCGCACGATCGGGATCCAGGTTCTGGCTCCAGGCCACCACGTCCATGCCGAACGCCCGGCCGATCTCCGCCACCCGCCGTCCCAGGTTCCCCAGGCCGACGACGCCCAGCCGCTTGCCCTCCAGCCCGGTGCCGACCGTCTGCTGCCAGCCGCCGCCCGCCCCGAGCGCCGCCCCGCCGGCCCGTCCGGCCATCTTCAGCCGCTGGTCTTCTTCGGGAATGTGCCGGAGCAGGCCCAGGATGAGCCCCCAGGTCAGCTCGGCCGTGGGGGAGCCGAGGCCGCCGGTGCCGCACACGGTGATCCCGCGTGCGGCCGCCGCCGCCACGTCGATGGACGCGTTGGCCATGCCCGTGGTGACCAGCAGCCGCAGCCGCGGCAGCCGGGCCAGCCGGTCCGCGTCGAACGCCGTCCGCTCCCGCATGGCCACGATGACGTCGTACGGCACCAGGGCGCTGACCAGCGCCTCGGTCCGCGCGATGTGCTGGGCGAAGACATCGATCTCGGCCAGTTGCCGTACCGCCGACCAGTCCGCGCTGGCCAGCGCAACCTGCTGATAATCATCGAGGATCGCGACCCGCATGCGCCGACCCTACCGCGCCTGCCCCCTGCGGGTCCCGGTGCCCCGGGTCCCGCCCGTTCGGCCTCAGATCCAATTTTTCCCGAACGGGCCTTGGCGCGTGCTTCCCCGTCACGCTATTACGCTCTCCGCGACACGCCCCGGAAGGTGCTTCGCCCCGGCCGATAGGCTCGCTACGTTTGTAATCATGGCGGCCCGTGTCCGATACGAACCAGCCCAGCAGACCGGCGTCCCGTCGTCCCGGACCGGCGCGGGTGGCCAGGGCACGTCGGCGAACCGGTCCGCCGGTACGCCGCGCCGCCGGTCGCAGCCGGGTACCCAGCGGAAACGGCCCGCCCAGCCTCGTAACCAGCCCCGCAGCCAGCCCCGGAACCAGCGCGGCGGCACCTCTCGTAACCGGCCCCGCCGGCCGCCCCGCAGCCTGGCTCGTCCGCATGATCCGGTGGTGGTCCTGATCGGGTGGATCGGCCAGGTGATCTCGGGCGCCTGGATGATGGTCGCCGGTGCCGTCGGCTTCGCCGCCCGCGCGGTCGGCCGCGGGGCGCGCGACCTCGAGCCGCACCACCGCCGGGACGGTCTCGGCCTGCTTACCCTCGGGCTGGCCATCGTGCTCGCGGGCGGCCTGTGGACGCGGATGGACAACACGGCCGGGCACGCCATCCGGCAGGTGGTCACCGGCGGGTTCGGCTCGCTGGCCTTCCTGGCCCCGGCCTTGATCGCGCTGCTGGCCTGGCGGTTCCTGCGGCACCCGGACCGCAATCAGGCCACCCGGCGGGCGGCCCTCGGCTGGGTGGCGCTGCTGCTCGGCCTGACCGGCCTGCTCGAGATCGCCAAGGGCGCGCCGCGCCCGTCCGCTGGCGCGCAGGTGATCCGCCAGGCGGGCGGGTACATCGGGTACGGTGTCGGCGGCCCGCTGTCCCGCGTGCTGACCCCCTGGGTGACCGGGCTGCTGCTCGCGCTGCTGGCCGTCTTCGGCCTGCTGCTCATCACAGGCACCTCGCTGCACAGGATCCCCGAACGCCTCTCCGGACTGCGCTGGATCTTCGGTCACGAGGTCCCCGGAGCGGCCGACGAGGACGGCCTGAAGATCGACGAGGACTACGAGGCGGGCACCGGGGTGCGGGGCCGCGGACCGCGCGGCCAGATCGCCAAGAACGTCCGGCTGCGCCCGGCCCTGGAAGGCGGCGAGCGCCTCAAGCCGTACGACACGCCGCTGCTGGGCCCGGGCAAGAAGCGCGCCGAGGGGGCGAAGGCGGTCACGGGCGCCCGTCCGGACGGCGGGGCCGGCCTGATCGAGGCGCTCGGCTTCGGCTCCGCCGAGGACGCCGGGCCCGCTGCACCGGCCAGCCCGGCCGCCGAGACCTCCGAGGTCCCGGGCCACGCCAAGCCTGCGGACCTGGGCGCCGCACCGGCCGGGGCGCCGGCCGATGGCCCGCCCGAGCAGCTCATGCTGACCGGTGCCGCGCTCGGCGGGTACACCCTGCCGCCCACGGCGCTGCTGCGGCCCGGGTCCGCACCCAAGGCCCGGACCCGGGCCAATGACATCGTGGTCGAGGCGCTGACCGAGGTCCTCGAGCAGTTCCAGGTGGACGCCCAGGTCACCGGGTTCAGCCGGGGCCCGACCGTGACCAGGTACGAGATCGAGCTGGGACCCGCGGTCAAGGTGGAGCGGGTGACGGCGCTGTCCAAGAACATCGCCTACGCGGTCAAGAGCGCCGACGTCCGGATCATCTCCCCGATCCCGGGCAAATCCGCGATCGGGGTGGAGATCCCCAACGCGGACAAGGAGATCGTCAGCCTGGGCGACGTGCTCAAGTCCCAGGTGGCGATGGCCGACCACCACCCGATGGTGGTCGGCCTGGGCAAGGACGTCGAGGGCCGGGTGCTGGTGGCCAATCTGGCCAAGATGCCGCACATCCTGATCGCCGGCGCTACCGGCTCCGGCAAGTCGGTGTGCCTGAACGGCCTGATCACCTCGATCTTGACCCGGGCCACGCCGGACGAGGTGCGGATGATCCTGGTCGACCCCAAGCGGGTCGAGCTGAGCATCTACGACGGCATCCCGCACCTGATCACGCCGATCATCACCAACCCCAAGAAGGCGGCCGAGGCGCTGGACTGGGTCGTCGGCGAGATGGAGCGCCGGTACGACGACCTGGCCGCCTGCGGGTTCCGGCACGTGGACGACTTCAACAAGGCGGTCCGGGCCGGGCGGCTGACGGCGCCGCCCGGCAGTGAGCGGGTCTACCTGCCCTACCCGTACCTCCTGGTCATCGTCGACGAGCTGTCCGACCTGATGATGGTCGCGCCCCGCGACGTGGAGGACTCGGTGGTCCGGATCACCCAGCTGGCCCGGGCCGCGGGCATCCACCTGGTGCTGGCCACCCAGCGGCCGAGCGTGGACGTGGTGACCGGCCTGATCAAGGCGAACGTCCCGTCCCGGCTGGCCTTCGCCACCTCCTCGCTGGCCGACTCACGGGTCATCCTGGACCAGCCGGGGGCGGAGAAGCTGGTCGGGCAGGGTGACGCGCTCTTCCTGCCTATGGGAGCGTCGAAGCCGATCCGGCTGCAGAACGCGTTCCTGTCGGAGAAAGAGATCCGCGCCATCGTCGCGCACTGCAAGCAGCAGGCCGAGCCCACCTACCGGGAGGACGTCGCCGCCGCGCCGGAGAAGACCCGGGAGATCGACGCGGACATCGGCGACGATCTGGAGCTGCTCACGCAGGCTGCGGAGCTGATCATCACCACCCAGTTCGGGTCGACGTCGATGCTGCAGCGCAAGCTGCGGGTCGGTTTCGCCAAGGCCGGACGGCTGATGGACCTGCTGGAGAGCAGGGGAATCGTCGGGCCGAGCGAAGGCTCTAAGGCTCGTGACGTGCTGGTTCGCCCGGAAGACCTGGATGACACACTTACCTCCCTGCGGGGCGGATGACCCGGCGGATTGGCCCTGCTCGCCTCCCCGATCCGGCCGCCTGAGCTGTCTACACTTGGTCATGGCCCCGGCCCTCGCCGGGCCGCCCCGTCGTGAGCAAAGGCACGTGGAGGCGCACCATGAGCATCGGTGAGGCATTGGCCGACGCGCGCCATAGCGCTGGTCTCACCGTCAGCCAGGTCAGCCAGCAGACCCGGATCAGGGAGTCGATCATCCGGGACATCGAGCAGGGCGACTTCGATACCTGCGGCGGCGACTTCTACGCGCGCGGGCACATCCGCAGCATCGCCGGGGCCGTCGGCACCGACCCGGTCCCGCTGATCAGCGAGTACGACGCGGATCACGGGCCGGTGAGCCCGTTGCGAGCCGCCGAGGTGTTCGAGCCCACCAGGCCGATCAAGATCCGCGAGCGGCATTCGCCCAGCCTGGCCATGATCGTGGTCCTCGTGCTGCTCGCCATCATCGGATACGCCGCCTACCGGCTGGTGTCCGACCACGGCAAGCACGGCCATCCCGCCGCGGCCGCCTCCAGCTCCGTCCGGCCCAGCGTCAACTCGACGCCGGCGGCCAAGACCTCGCCCACGACCGCGCCGTCCGCGGATCTGGTGATCAAGGTCGACGCCGCGCAGGAGGACTGCTGGGTCCAGCTCACCCGCACCAGCGACGGATCGCAGATATACATGGGGGTCGTCTCGACGGGCACCTCGATGACGTGGACCGAAAAGGAGCCGGTGAGCCTCCGGCTCGGCAACCCCGGCGGGATCGTCCTGACCGTCAACGGCCAGCAGCGTCAGCTCAGTACCGTCCTGCCGGTGACGCTGAACCTCAGCCCCCCGGGGAATCCCTCGGCCAGCCCCTCGGCCAGCGCCTCCCAGGGCTCCCAGTCCGGCTAGGGCGGGAGCCGGGTCGCATAGGCTCTCGGTGTGTCCTCACCATCCGGATCTCCTGCCCCCAGCGGCTCCGGCCCGCAGACCGCCCGGACCGTCAGCCTGATCACGATGGGCTGCGCGCGTAACGAGGTTGATTCCGAGGAGCTAGCGGCCCGCCTGACGGCATCCGGGTGGGAGCTTAACCCGGCCGGCGAGGCCAGCGTGGTGCTCGTGAACACCTGCGGCTTCATCCAGGCGGCCAAGCAGGAGTCCATCGCCGAGCTGCTGTCCGCGGCCGAGGCCGGCGCCAAGGTCGCCGCGGTCGGCTGCCTGGCCGAGCGCTACGGCGCCGAGCTCGCCGACGAGCTGCCCGAGGCGCAGATCCTCAGCTTCGATGACTACGGCGACATCGGCGCTCGCCTGGACGACGTGCTGAGCGGCCGCCGCCGTCCGGCGCACACCGCGCGGGACCGCCGGACCCTGCTGCCCATCAGCCCCGCCGACCGCCAGCCGCAGCCCACCCAGCACTCCCAGCCCACCCAGCACTCCCAGGCTGCCCCGTGGATCGGACCCGATCCGGCCAGCGGGGTGTTCAGGCGGCGGCTGTCCACCGGGGTCGTGGCACCGCTGAAGATCGCGTCTGGCTGCGACCGGCGCTGCTCGTTCTGCGCCATCCCGTCCTTCCGCGGCGCGTTCGTGTCCCGGCGGCCGACCGAGATCCTGGCCGAGGCCCGCTGGCTGGCCAGCCAGGGCGTCCGCGAGCTGATGCTGGTGAGCGAGAACTCCACCTCCTACGGCAAAGACCTCGGGAACCTGCGGCTGCTCGAGGACGTGCTGCCGGACCTGGCCGGGATCGAAGGCATCGAGCGGGTCAGGATCAGCTACCTGCAGCCCGCCGAGCTGCGCCCGGGCCTGATCCAGGTCATCGCGTCCACGCCCGGGGTAGCCGACTACTTCGACCTGTCGTTCCAGCACGCGAGCGGGCCGGTGCTGCGGGCTATGCGGCGCTTCGGTGACCGTGAGCGGTTCCTGGCCCTGATCGACCAGATCCGCCAGATCAGCCCGAGCGCCGGCGTCCGGTCCAACTTTATCGTCGGCTTTCCCGGTGAGACCCCGGCCGACCTGGCCGAGCTCGAGCTGTTCCTCGGCCGGGCCGGGCTGGACGCCATCGGGATCTTCGGCTACTCCGATGAGGATGGCACGGAGGCCGCGTCCCGGCCCGGGAAGCTGGACGGCGCGGAGATCGCCCGCCGGGTCGAGGAAGTTGCTGACCTGGCCGACGAGCTGATGGCCCAGCGGGCCGCCGACCGGCTGGGGGAGACCCTCGACGTGCTGATCGAGGAACCCGGCGAGCACGACGGGACGTTCACCGGCCGGGCCGCTCACCAGGCACCCGAAGTCGACGGCGTAACCACCGTCCGGTCCGCCGTGCCGCTCGCGCCCGGCGACATGATCCGCGCCGTGGTGACCGGCTCGGACGGCGTGGACCTGATCGCCGAAGCGATCGTGTCCGCCGACGCCTGCTAGCCGGGTCGGCGGTGACCTCCGAACCGGGCCTGTGGAATGTGGCCAACGTGCTCACCGCGGTCCGGATCGCCCTTGTCCCGGTGTTCGTGGCCTTCCTGCTCGCCGGCGGCACGGCCGCGCGGCTGGCCGCGCTCGCCGTGTTCTGCATCGCGTCGCTGACCGACCTGCTCGACGGGCGGGTGGCCCGTCGCCGCGGGCTGGTGACCGACTTCGGCAAGATCGCCGACCCGGTGGCCGACAAGGCGCTGACCGGCGCGGCCCTGATCTGCCTGTCCGCGCTCGGTGAGCTGCCCTGGTGGGTCACCGGGGTGATCATGTTCCGCGAGATCGGCGTGACCGCGCTGCGGTTCTGGGTGATCCGCCGCGGCGTGATCGCGGCGAGCCGCGGCGGCAAGCTGAAGACCCTGCTGCAGGTCATCGCGATCTGCCTGTACGTGCTGCCGAGCACGCTCAGCCCACCGGGGATCATCCGCGTGCTGGTCATGGCCGCGGCGGTTATCGTCACCGTGGTGACCGGCGTCGACTATGTTCTGCAAGCGATGCGGCTGCGCCGTTCCGATTCGGCCGCGGGCGAGTGAGCCTGCCGGCACCGCAAGGTTTGGGAGGGTGATCGTGGTCCTGGGCTCGGGGAGGTCGCACACCGGGGAGCAGGCCGCCCGGGCGGCCTCCGCAGGCGAGGACGCGTACGAGCTGGCCGGGCAGATCCTGGCCCGGCTGACGGCAGGCGGTCACACGGTGGCCGTGGCCGAGTCGCTGACCGGCGGCCTGGTCGCCGCGGCGCTGACCGACATCCCCGGTGCCTCGGCGTCGTTCCGCGGCGGAGTCGTCACCTACGCCACCGAGCTCAAGGCATCCCTGCTCGGCGTGGACCCGGACATGCTGGCCGAGCATGGCGCGGTCTACGCGCCGGTGGCCGCGGCCATGGCGGAGGGGGTCAGGACCAGGCTCAGCGCGACCTACGGGGTGGCCACCACCGGGGTGGCGGGCCCGGAGCCGGCCGACGGGCAGCCGGTGGGCACCGCCCATATCGCGGTGAGCGCGGCGGAGGACACGGTGGTGCGCACCGTCGTCCTGGAAGGCGACCGGCACGTCATCCGTAGACTGACCGTGGAGCATGCCCTCGGCTTGCTGCTCGGCAGGCTCCGGGAAGATACGGAGTGATTACAGCGTTACGTTGGCAGCGAACACGGGGTGGCTGGATCTCGCAAACTAACCGTAATGCCAGGTACGGTGTGAGTGTCGGGGGTTCGGCCTTGGAAGGGAGTGCGACATGGTTCTGCTCCGTCAGCTGCTTGGCGATGTGCTGCGCCGGCTTCGCCTGCGGCAGGGTCGGACGCTGCGTGAGGTATCCGCCTCGGCGCGCGTTTCCCTCGGCTACCTGTCCGAAGTCGAGCGCGGCCAGAAGGAAGCCTCCTCAGAGCTGCTCGCCGCGATCTGCGGCGCCTTGGGTACTCCGCTCTCCCAGGTCTTCCGGGAAGTCTCGGACAGTTTCGCCCTCGCTGAGCTTCAGACCGAGTCCGGGCTGGGTATGCCGCGGGAGCCGGGCCTGCGGGTGCCGGCCGAAGCGGGCCGCGGCCTGCCGCCCACGCCGGATTTCGTCTCGATCAGCACCATCGATCGGGGCTCCGAATCGGGCCTGGACTTCGCGGACACCGAATCGGGCTTCGGCACGGCCTCCGGGCACGTGCGCGAGGTCACGGACATGGTGCCCGTCTGATCAACCAGCTACGGGCATCGCGGCCGTCTGGCTAAGCGGAAGCGCCGGTAACCGCGGCGCCTCAGACCCAGGCGCGCGGGTTCTCCGTCAGCTGACGGACCATTTCGGGCAGGTGTCCCGCCACGATATCGGCCAGCGTGACCGTTTCCAGGACCGCCCGTTCGTTCGCGCGCAGCGCAATCCACACCTGCTGGAGTGGCTCGGCCACGCCCGGATAGGTGATGTTCTCCGGCCGTTCGCCCCGCACGCCCAGCAACTGGCCGTCAATGACCCGGATGATTTCCGCCAGTGAGATCTCGGCCGCCGGCCTGGCCAGCCAGAACCCGCCGTCCGGCCCGCGCTGGCTGCGGATGAGGCCGGCCCGGCGGAGCTGGGTGAGGATCGTCTCCAGGAACTTCCCGGGAATCTGCTGGGCCCGGGCGAGCTGGTCGGCGGTCACATGGCCGGGGCCTGCCGCCGCGAGCTCGATGGCGGCGCGCAGTGCGTAGTCGGCCCGGGCTGACAGTCGCATGACCGCCATTATGCACGTTCCCCACTGATTTTCTCGCATTGGCATTGCAACTGCGGACGCGCCGACGCCCCGCTCCCGGCTAGGCTCACTCGGGAATGCGGTCAACTGGCCTAGGGGATTATGCGCACGCCATCCGACGACGAGCCGGGCACTCCGCCTCTCGCCACCGCCCGGGGCAGGCCCGGCGAGGGCGAGCCTCAGGCTGGCCCGCTGGGTGCCCTCTCGCTGGCCATCGACCCCCCCAGCAGCGCCGCAGGCACCGACAGCACCGTCGGCAACGGTCACCGGCCCCCGCCGCCGCCCGCCGCCCCGCCGCCGCTGCCCGCCCCGTCGCGGGCCGCCGCCCCGCCGCCCGCCGCCCCGCCGCAGCGCAGGGCGCCATGGCTCAACCGGCTGCGGCTGAGCCCGCCCTGGGTTCACCGCCTGATCCTGGTGGCCTGGCCGGTCGGCCTGGCCGCCGCGGGCATTGGCCTGTACCTGTGCTATCTGGCCGTGTCCCGGACCCAGGGAGTCGGCTCTGACGGCGCGTCCATCGCGGTGCAGGCCTGGGACATGCTGCACGGCAACCCGCTGCTGCGCGGCTGGATGGTCACCGATGTGTCGTTCTACACCACCGAGCTGCCCGAGTACATGATCGTGGAAGCGGTCCGCGGGCTGAACGCCGACGTGCTGCACGCCTCGGCCGCGATCACCTACGCGCTGGTGGTGCTGACCGGCGGCCTGCTCGGCCGGGGCCGGGCCACGGGCCGCGAGGGCATCGTGCGCATGTTCATCGCCGCCGGGATCATGGTCGCGCCGCAGCTCGGCCCCGGCGTGTACATCCTGATCTTCCAGCCCGACCACATCGGCACCGCGGTGCCGCTGATGCTGACCTGGCTGGTCCTGGACCGGGCCCCGCGTAGCTGGTATGTGCCGCCCATCATCGCGCTGATGCTGGCCTGGGGCGCGATCGGCGACCAGCTGGTGCTGCTCGTCGGGGTGGCCCCGCTGGCCGCGGTCGCCGCCGTGCGCGCCTACCAGGTGCTCGTCCAGCGCCGCGAGGGGTGGCGCAGCGGGTGGTTCGACGTGTCCTTGCTGGCCGCGGCGGCCGCGTCGGTGGAGATCTCCCGGATCGTGGTCAAGGAGATCTCCGCGCACGGCGGGTACACCATGCAGCCCGTCCCGGGCGGCGTAGCCCAGATCACCGACATGTCATCGCACCTGTGGCTGCTCGTGCAGAGCATCTGCGGGCTGTACGGCGCCGACCTGTTCGGCATGTCGTCGATCGGGCTGAACGGGGCCATCGCGCTGCTGCACCTGGCTGGCCTGGCCCTGGCCGGATGGGGCCTGTGGCTGGTCATCCGGCGGTTCTTCAGCTGCGCGGACCTCATCGCCCAGATCCTGGCCGTCGGCATCCTGATCAACCTCGTCGCCTACTTGCTCAGCACCACGCCCACCACCTACTGGAGCGCGCGCGAGGTGGCCGTGGTGCTGCCGTACGGCGCGGTGCTGGCGGCCCGGATGCTGGGCGGCCGGCTCATGAAGGCCCGGCTGGTACCGGCCCTGAGCATCGTCCTGGCTTGCTACCTCGCGGCGCTCGGGTACACGGTCGCGCAGCCGAGCACTCCGGCCGTCAGCCAGGACCTCGCGGACTGGCTGGCCGCCAACCACCTGACCTACGGCCTGAGCAGCTACGGCCTGGGCAACACCACCACGCTGGCCAGCGGCGAGACCGTCAACCTGCGCTCGGTGAGCTGGGAGAACAACGACGCGGCGGGCGGCCCCGAGGAGTTCGACCAGTCCTGGTACGACCCGCGGCGGCATGACGCGAACTTCGTCGTGCTGACCAACCCGGTGGCCCCGCTGGACCCGATCGCGTACTGGGAGGTGAAGGCCACGTTCGGGAAGCCGCAGCACATCTATTACGTCGGCCGGTACGTCATCATGACCTACGACACCAACCTGCTCACCGACCTGAGCCCCTCCCTGCCCCCGCCGCCTCCCGGCTAGCCGTGGCGCCCCCGGCCGCCGCCCCGTTCGGCTTCGCCAAGATCGTGTTCCTCAGTCACGTCCTGGCGGCCGGGGCACCGGTGTTTCCCGGTGATCCGCCGGTCGAGATCCGGCCGGCGGCCACGATCGAGCGGGACGGCTTCTACCTGCAGTCGCTCACGATCGGCGAGCAGTCCGGGACGCACTGGGCGGCGCCCGCGCACTTCAGTCCCGGCCAGCCGGCCGCGGACGAGCTGGACCCCGGCGACTTCATCCGCCCCGCGGTCGTCCTCGACGTCCGGGCCGAGGCGGCCCGGAATGCGGATTTCGCCCTGGACGTCCCCTGGATCAGGCCGTGGGAGACGGCCTTCGGCCCGATTCCCCCTGGCTGCGCGGTCATCATGTGGACCGGCTTCGAAGAAAAATGGCACGACCCGCCGGCCTACCTGAACCGGGACGCCGAAGGGGTGCTGCACTACCCGGGCTTCGGCGCCGAGGCGGCGCGCTGGCTGGTTGAGCACCGCTCCGCCGGTGCCCTGGGCACCGACACGCTGGGCATCGATCCGGGCTGTGACACTGGGTACGGTGCCAACCAGGCGCTGCTCTCCGGGCACCGCCTGCACCTTGAGAACCTGTGCGGGCTGAGCGAGATGCCGCCGGTCGGGGGCTGGATCATCGTCGGAGGAATCCGGGTCCGGGCCGGCTCGGGCTCCCCGGCGACGGTCTTCGGGCTGATCCCATGACCCCCGGCGCCCGCTCCCGTCCCTAGCGGAGGTCGGGCCATTGATCGAGGGCGTAGGCCATGTCCCAGAACATGCCCTCGAGCCGTGAGCTCATCATGAAGATGTCGGCCAGCTGCGCGCGCTTGGCGTCGCTGACCGCGCCCGCCCGCGTCATGGCGTCGAACGTCTCGCGCATGTTCCGGACCAGCTCCGCCTCCTCCTGCTGCAGGTAGAAGGCCACCCAGTCCGCGTACACGGGATGCGCGGCGATCTGCTCCTTCAGGCCCTCGGCGATCTCGGTATAGCTCCATGAGCACGGGAGGATCGCGGCGATGATCTCCAGCGGCCCGCCGCCCGCCGCCGTCGCCAGCAGGAAGCTGGTGTAGGCCACGGTGGCCGGCGCCATGCCCCGTGAGCCGCCCCGGTCCCCGGCGCCCAGGCCGATGACGTGCTCCAGCAGGCGCCGGTTGCTCGGGATCTCGAGCCGGATGATCGCGTCCAGCTGCCTGGAAAAAAACTCCATCTCCGCCTCGGTGGCCGACTTCGCCGCGCCGGCGGCCATGCAGCGGGCGAAGGCGGGCAGGTACAGCAGGTCCTGTTCGATGAAGAAGCGGAACCGGTCAAGGGGCAGCGTCCCGCGGGCCAGCTCGGCCAGGAAGGGGTGCGCGTGCAGGCCCGCCCAGACGCGATCGCACTGGGCGCGCAGGCGGGCCGAGAACGGCTGGCCAGCCCCTGCCTCCCGCGAGGTCTCCATGACCGCACCATAGCCTGGCGCGCTGCGCCGCAGGCGAGCCGCTGCCCCCGGTGAGCTGCGGGCTAGCGGCTGTGCTGCGCCCAGGGCGGGGTCCACGTGCCCGTCTCGCCGTCCCTGGGCCGCCGGGAGCTCAGGTAACTACGCAGCGCGGCCAGCGCCGGGTGCGGATTGTCGCTGCGCCAGATCAGCGAGTGCGGGTAGACCGGCGTCGGGTCGCGCACGGCGACGCGCCGCAGGTCCCAGCCGGCGGGCCAGACGAGGTGGGTCTGCTCGCCGACCAAAGTGGCCAGGGCCGCGGTGCTGGCGATCGTGTCCAGCAGCGGCTCGCTGCCGAACTCGGGCCCGGTCACGTCGATGGACAATCCGAACACGGCGGCGAGCTCATCGTAGTAGGTGCCCCACTCGGTGCCGCTGACCAGGCCGGGCATCCAGATCCGGTGCCCGGCGAGCTCGGCGGGCCGGACCGCGGGGGCAGCGGCCAGCTCGTGGGCCGGCCCGGTGAGCAGCTGGATGGGCTCGTCGAGGACGCGGGTGGCCGCGATGCCGTCGGGGAGCCGCCGCGCGGGCATGGTGAGGGCCCGGAACGACGCGTCGATCAGGCCGGAGCCGACGGCGGCAATGGCCGCGTCCGCGTCGAACAGCGCCACGACCTCGAGCTGGATCCCGGGTTGCGCGCGGTGGAAGCGGCGCAGCGCGGCCGCCGGACCGAGCCGGCGGCCGACCACATCGACCCGCAGCGCGCGCTGGCCGGGACGCACCGAGGCGGCGGCCCGCTGCTCGGCCGCGACGAGTTCGCGGGCGTGCGGCAGGAAGGCCTGCCCGTCGGTGGTCAGCTGGGCTCCCCGTGCGGTCCGGGTGAACAGCCGCACGCCGAGTTCCCGCTCCAGCGCGGCCACCCGCTTGGAGACGGCCTGCTGAGTGATCGACAGGTCATCGGCCGCTTCGGCGAACCGGCCCGCGTCCGCGACGGCGACGAAGGTGCGCACGGCGCCGAGGTCCATGCCAGCTGACCTTAGCGACACAACCCCCCGTTGTGGCTCGCCGGCGGCGCGGTTGTTTGATCCGCCGGCCTCGCGTCCGCTTTGATCGCGGTGTGCGGGACAAGGAGGCGCGGCGGTCGCTGGGCAGGCAGTTCGGCTGGCTCTGGGCGGCGTACGCGGTCAGCGCGTACGGCTCGGGATTCGGGTTCGGCGCATTTCCCCTGATCGCGATCCGCGTGCTGCACTGCGGGCCGGGCGAGGTGGCGGCGGTGAGCGCGGCCGGGCTGGCGGCCGGGGCCGCGGTCGCGGTGCCGCTCGGCCCGTGGGTGGAGTTCCGCCGCAAGCGGCCGGTGATGATGGCGATGGACCTGACCCGGTTCGCGGCCCTGCTGAGCATCCCTGCCGCATACGCGCTCGGCTGGCTCAGCTTCGCTCAGCTGCTGGTGGTAGCGGTCATTGTCGCCGCGGCCAAGATCGCCTTCAACGCGGCCAGCGGCGCGTGCCTGAAGGCGCTGGTGGCGCCCGAGCACCTGCTCACGGCGAACAGCCGCTTCGAGTCCACCAACTGGACCGCCATCGTGGTCGGTCCGCCGCTCGGCGGTGCCGCGATCGGGATCTTTGGCCCGGTGGTCACCGTGCTGGCCGATGCGGTCAGCTACCTGCTCTCGGCCGCCGGGATCCGCGCCATCGGCGGATCGGAGCCGCGTCCGGCCCGGGCCAGCGCCCGGCGCTCGGCCACCCCGGCGGGACGGATGGGCGACCTGCTCGCCGGGTGGCGCTACATCCTGGCCAACCCGGGGCTGCGCCCGGTGTTCTTCAATCAGCTCCTGGTCGGCGGCCTGATCATGGCCACCGAGCCGGCCCTCGCCGTCCTCATGCTCGGCCAGCTGCACTTCGCGCCCTGGCAGTACGGCCTCGCGTTCGCCGCGCCGTGCGTCGGCGGCCTGATCGGCGCACGCCTGGCCCGCCCGCTCGTGGCGCGGTTCGGACGGCACCGGGTCATGCGCGTCGCCGGCACGCTGCGCGCCTGCTGGCCGGTCGGGCTGGCCTTCATGCGCCCGGGCGTGCCCGGGATCGCGCTGGTCATCGCCCTTCAGTTCGGGCTGATCCTCTGCATGGGCGTGTTCAACCCGGTGCTCGCCACCTACCGCCTCGACCAGGTCCCCGGCGACCGGGTCGCACGCGCTCTGTCCGCCTGGTCGGTCAGCAGCAGCGCCACCATCGCCGTCCTGACCGCGCTGTGGGGCCTGCTGGCCACCCTGACCAGCCCCCGTGCCGCGATCGCGACCGCCGGCCTGCTCCTGCTGGCCACCCCGCTCCTGCTGCCCCGCCGCGACCGCACCCCCGAACGCGAGCAGGTACCAGCCGCCGTCGCCGCGTAACCGGGCCTCCGCCGATCCATTTCACCGAACGGACCTTGCAGCGTGCCCCCCTCACCCCTGTCTCGCCAGCTCTGAACGAGAGCCGCGGGGCCCGCCCCGGTACGCCGAGCCCTTCATGCCCGCTTCACGGGGATCCGGCATCCTTGAGCGGGTGAACGCCAGTCCCCGCTCGCGCAGCACCCGCCCGCACCCGGCCCGTGGGCCCGGAGCCTGCCTGCGGGCCCTCCGCCCGGGCTGGGCTCGCATCGTGCCCGCCGTCGGCGCGCTGGCCGTCTTGTTCGCCGCTGCGGCGTGCAGCTCGTCACCCCCGGCCTCGCGGGCCGCAGCACCGTCCTCGCAGGCCGCCGCCCCGGTCACTTCGGCTGCCTCCGCGGTCCGGGCTACCCATGCCGTCTCGGCCCTGGCCAGGGCCGTCCCGCAGGACTCTCCGCGCGTCACCGTGTCCCGGATCCGGACCGCGGACGGATCGGCCGTAACCGTGGCCATCTTCCGCGGCCCGGTCCAGTACGTCCTGCATAATGGCAGCCAGGACCCTGGGCGCGCGTACGCGGCGCTGGTCCGGGCCGGCCCGGCCGTCACCGCTGCCGAACGCCGCCGCCTGCTTGCCGCTTTCAATGGCGGCTTCCTCATGCGCTCCCGCGCGGGCGGCTACGAGCAGGAAGGCCACGTGTTTTCCCGCCTGCGTCATGGCCTGGCCAGCCTGGTCATCGATCCCTCGGGACAGGCCCGGATCGGGGTGTGGGGCGTGACCGTGCCCGCGCCGGGGGAGGCCGTCTACAGCGTCCGGCAGAACCTGTGGCTCCTGGTGAATAACGGTCAGCCGACCGCGGAGGCGGCCAGGTGGTGGCGGTGGGGCGGGACCATCGGCCACGCCGAGTTCGTGGCCCGCAGTGCGCTGGGCCAGGACGCCTCCGGTGACCTTATTTACGCCGCGAGCATGTCCACCACGCCGGAGGATCTCGCCGTCGCCCTGGCCCGCAGCGGCGCGCGGGTGGCCATGGAACTCGACATCAACCCTGAATGGGTCCAGCTCGCTGTGGCCACCGCCCCGGGCGGCGCGCTGCGCGCTCCTGTCCCCGGCCAGGTCCGCCCGCCCACTCAGTACCTCACCGGCTGGACCCGCGACTTCGTCACCGTCCTAGCCCCCAGCTGACCCCGCCGCTGCCCCCTTCCGTGATCATGGGCCAAAGTGGGCGCTCTCTGCCCGAAACGGCCCATGATCATGGTGTGCCTCGCGGTGCCGCCCGCGTGGCAGCCCCTCAGCGCAGGTCGCCGCGCTCGCGCAGCGCCCGGATATCTTCGGCGACCCGGAAGGTGACCACGAAAAACTCCAGGATTATCCGGTAAATCGCCAGCACGATGAGTATGAACAGCGGATCCCCGATGACCAGGGTTGCCACGCCGAATGCCACGTTCGCCTTGAATACGATGATCGTGAAAACCAGGGCGCTTACCACGGTTCCGATCGTTATCAGCGTATAGAGCACCCTTATGACCTTGGGCGTCACGAACGACGTGAACCCGAAATCGAACAGGGCGCTCAGGAAGCCCTTGCCGCCCGCGGCGGCGTCCGGCACGGCCGCGCCGATCTCAGCCGAGCTTGTGTCCCCGCGCGACTCCGCCTCCCGGTAGGACTGCCCGTCCCCGTACGACTCCGCCTCCCCGTAGGACTCCGCCTCCCTGTACGACTCCGCCTTCCCGTACGACTGCCGGTCCCCGAACGGATCGGCGTTCCCGAAGCGGTCGGCAGCGCCCGCACCCGGCCTGACCCCGAACCCGTCGGCCCCTTCCGCGCTGTATCCATTTGTCCTGGGCCGCAGCGCCTGGGTGTTCTCCGCACCGTACGCACCCGTCCTGGGCCGGAGCGCCCCGGTGTTCTCCGTGCCGTATCCGTCGGTCCTGGGCTGCAGCGCCTCGGTGTTCTCCGCGCCGTACCCGTCAGCCGGCCCGGAGCCGAAGGCCGCCCGGTGCGAGCCGCCGCCCGGGCCGGCCTCGTAGCCGTCGGCAGGCTTGCCCGCGGAGTGCTGCCCGCGGGCGGCGTGACTGCCATAACGCCAGTCGTCAGGCGGGCCATGACGTGACGAACGATCCGGCATCGTGTCTCCCGGGAAATGACTCGTGGTGACGCGCGAAGAGTAGGCGCGCTGCCCTAGATTACTTTCCCGGAAGCTGCGTAATGCGCGCTTTGCAGAAGATGGCAGATAATGGTAATCGATTATGCCAATTGCGCTACGGGGCTTTTGGGTGGTTATTCAAACGGTGCCGGGTCTCGCTCAGCTGGCCCGAAGGCGCAAGCCGCGGGGCGTGGGACGGAACCCGGCGCTCTCCAGCGCCTGCGCGAGCGGGGAGCCGTGGACGCCGGAGCCCACGCTCAGGCCGTCGGCGCGTTCCACCGTCAGCCGGCCCAGCGCTCCGTCGCGGACCGCGGCGGCCAGCGCCGTCGCGGTCGGGCCGAGCAGTTCCGGGTCATCGGTCCAGGACAGCAGGGTCCGCCCGCCCCGCTCGACGTAGAGCACGAGCGCCCCGTCCACGAGGACCACCAGCGCGCCCGCCTTCCGGCCCGGGCGGTGCGCGGACAGTGTCTCGCCGGGCCGGTCCGGCCACGGCAGTGCCGCCCCGTAGGGCTGGGCCGGATCAGCAGCCGCGAGAACCATGGCCCGTTCGGGAGAATTCGACGACCTTGCCGTCGGGTCAGCCAGGGCACGCATCCGGTCCACCGCCCCGGGCAGGGCGAACTGCGCCGCACCGAGGCCGTCCACGAAATACCCGCGGCGGCACTGGCCGGCCTCCTCCATCGCCCGCAGCACCGGGTATACCGCGGAGAAACCCCCGCCGATCCGTTCGGCGGCGACCGCGCCCCTGGTCAGGACGCCGTGACGCTCCAGCAGGGTCAGCGCTAGGGCGTGCGCGCGGACGGTCTGGGCCCCCTCAGCGTCAGCCCGGCCCGGCAGCAGCGACCACCGGCCGGTGACGGTCGGCGGCCCGGTCCGCGTCGGCATGGCCGGCCGGCCGAAGCCATACCCCCGCCCGGGCCGGCCGCGAGCGCCCCGGCCCGCACCGCCCAGCCGCGGACCTGGCCCGGGCACCCGGCCCGGCGGCGGTGTCCTTCGCTGCTGGCCGCCGAGTGCCACCCGCAGCGGAGCGAGCGTGTCGTTGGTGAGCAGCCCGGCCCAGACCAGGTCCCAGATGGCCGCGGTCACCTCGCCGTCGTCGGGCAGCGGGATGCCCTGGGCGCCGAGCAGCTCCGCGGCCCGGTCGCTGAGCATACGGAAGAACAGCGCGCCGCCACCGCTGAGCGCCTCGAGCACCGCCGAATGCAGCGGGGTCATGCTGACCTCGCCCGGCTCGGGCAGCATCAGGGCGGCGCCGTCGGCGGGCGCGAGCACCAGCCACCCGTCCCCGCCCGGCAGCGCTCCCGCACCGGACCAGACCACCTCACCCGCCGAGGTCAGCTCGTCGAGCAGGGCGGGGGAGTACCCGGGTACCCGCGCCGGCAGGACCAGGGTCTCCAGCGCGGACGCGGGCACGGGCGTCCCGGCCAGCCGCTCCACCACCTCCAGCACCGCCCCCGCGTCAGCCCGCCGCCGGCCGCCGGCTCCAGAGCTCCCGGAGCCCCCGGAGCCGCCGATCGCCGAGCTGCTGATCCCGTGCCACGCGGGCAGGAACCTGGCCAGCACCTCCGGCGCCACCGGCTCGGCCTCCTTGCGCAGCCGGGCCAGGCAGCGCCGGCGCAGCAAGCGCAGTACCTCGGCGTCGCACCACTCGGTCCCGCCCGAAACCGAGCCCGCAGCCGAGCTCCCCGCCGGGGCAGCCGCGGCGCTGGGCGGCAGGAACTCGCCCTCCACCACCCGGCCCTCGGCGGCCAGCCGGCGCAGCGTCATCGTGACTACCGCGGTGCCCAGCCCGTACCGCCCGGCCACCGTGGCCGTCGTGAACGGGCCGTGCGTGCGCGCGTACCTGGCTACCAGGTCGCCGAGCGGGTCGGCGACCGGCTCGGTGAACGCCTCGGGCACGCCCAGCGGCAGCGGCACCCCGAGCGCGTCCCGCAGCCGCCCGGCGTCCTCGATCGCCGCCCACATCGGCTGCCCCGCGACCCGTACCTCGATTACCCGCCGCGCCGCGGCCAGCTCGGAAAGCCACCCGCCGGAGGCATCGGAGACACACCGCGCGGCGACCTCGGGCGCGGTAAACGGCCCGGCCGTCCGCAGCAGGTCATAGACGCCTTCCGCGTCCCGGCAGCGCCGCGGATCGGACAGGTGCTGCAGGTCGCGTTCCGTCTCCGCGACGACCGAAGGATCCAGCAGCTCCCGCAGCCCGTCGGTGCCGAGCAGCTCGGCCAGCAGGGCCGGGTCCAGCGACAGGGCCTGCGCCCGCCGCTCGGCCAGCGGGGCGTCCCCCTCGTACATGAACGCCCCGACGTACCGGAACAGCAGCGACTTACCGAACGGGCTCGGCGTCGGCGTCTCCACCTCCACCACGCGGATCCGGCGGGCCGCGATGTCGCGCAGCAGCTCAGTCAGCGCCGGGACGTCGAACACGTCCCGCAGGCACTCGCGGACCGTCTCCAGCACGATCGGGAACGCCGGGTACCGGCTGGCGATCTCCAGCAGCTGCGCGGATCGCTGCCGCTGCTGCCACAGCGGGGTCCGGCGGCCCGGCTGGCGGCGGGGCAGCAGCAGCGCGCGGCTCGCGCACTCCCGGAACCGGGAGGCGAACAGTGCGCTCGCGCCGACCTCGGCCGTGACCAGCTCGCTGATCTCCTCCGGGTCGATCAGCGCGATCCCGGCCGGCGGCGGCTCGTCGGCGTCGGGCACCCGGATGAGGATCCCGTCGTCGGTGTGCAGGGCCTGCACGTCCATTCCGCCGTACCGCTCGCGCAGCCGGGCCGCGATGGCCAGCGCCCACGGCGCGTGCACCCGGTCGCCGTATGGGCTGTGCAGCGCGACCCGCCAGTCGCCCAGCTCGTCCCGGAACCGCTCCACCACAAGCGTCCGGTCATCGGGCACGTACCCGGTGGCGGCACGCTGGTCGGCCAGGTACCTCAGCAGATTCCGCGCCGCCAGCTCATCCAGCCCCGCCCCGGTCAGCGCGGCCGTCGCCGCGGCCGGGGTGGCCGAGGCCAGCGAACGGCAGGCCGCCCCGATGGCCCGGCCCAGCTCGGCGGGCCGCCCCGGGGTATCGCCGTGCCAGAACGGCAGCTTCCCCGCCTGCCCGGGGGCGGGCGTGACCAGCACCCGGTCCGGGGTGATGTCCTCGATCCGCCACGAGCTGGCCCCCAGGACGAACACCTCGCCGACCCGCGACTCGTACACCATCTCCTCGTCGAGTTCGCCGACCCGCCGCGGCTGGCGGCCCGAGGAGTCGCCCCCCGACGCCAGGAACACGCCGAACAGCCCGCGGTCGGGAATGGTCCCGCCGCTGGTCACCGCCAGCCGCTGCGCGCCGGGCCGGGCCCGGATGATCCCGCTCACCCGGTCCCAGATGATGCGCGGCCGCAGCCCGGCGAACTCCTCGCTCGGGTACCGCCCGGCCAGCATGTCCAGTACCGCCTCCAGCACCGGCCTGGTCAGCCCGCCGAACGGCGCGGCCTTGCGCACCGTCCGCTCCAGCTCGTCCACCGGCCAGTCGTCCACCGCGGTCATCGCCACCACCTGCTGGGCCAGCACGTCCAGCGGGTTGTGCGGGATCTTCAGCTCCTCGATCTGGCCGTCCCGCATTCGCTCGGCCACCACGGCCGACTGCAGCAGGTCACCCTGGTACTTGGGGAAGATGATGCCGCGGGACACGTCGCCCACGTTGTGCCCGGCCCGGCCGACCCGCTGCAGGCCGCTGGCCACCGACGGGGGCGCCTCCACCTGCACCACCAGGTCCACGGCGCCCATGTCGATGCCCAGCTCGAGGCTGGAGGTCGCCACCACCGCGGGCAGCCGGCCGGCCTTGAGCGCTTCCTCGATCTCGGCCCGCTCCTGCCGTGACACCGACCCGTGATGCGCCCGGGCCACCTCGGCCGCCTCGGTCCCGGCCGCCTCGGCCCGTTCGGCCGCCAGCTCGTTCAGCCGGCCGCACAGCCGCTCCGCCAGCCGCCGCGAGTTCGCGAACACGATCGTGGACGTGTGCTGCTGAATCAGGTCGAGCACCCGTTCCTCGACATGCGGCCAGATCGACCGCGCCGGGGCCGGGCCCTCCTCGTCCGGGCCCGCACGGCCCGGCGGGGCGTCCAGCTCGGTCATGTCCTCGACCGGGACGACCACGGTCAGCTCAATGCGCTTTCCGCTGGGCGGCTGCACCACCGTCACCGGCCGGGCGCCGCCCAGGAACGTGGCCACCTCCGCCGTGGGCCGCACCGTGGCGGACAGCCCGACCCGCTGGATCACCCCGGGCCCGCCCTGGCGCAGCACGTCCAGCCGCTCCAGCGAGAGCGCCAGATGCGCGCCGCGCTTGTTCCCCGCGACCGCGTGCACCTCGTCCACGATGACGGTCTCCACCCCGCGCAGCGTCTCCCGCGCCTGCGAGGTCAGCAGTAGGAACAGCGACTCCGGCGTGGTGATCAGGATGTCCGGCGGATGGCTGACCAGCCTCCTGCGGTCCTCCGCGGCGGTGTCGCCGGTGCGGACCGCCACGCTGATGTCCGGCTCGGCCAGCCCCAGCCGGTGCGCCGCGTGCCGGATCCCGGTCAGCGGCGCCCGCAGGTTCCGCTCGATGTCCACCGCCAGCGCCTTGAGCGGCGAGACGTACAGCACCCGGGTGCGCTGCTTCGGGTCCGGCGGCGGGGGCACCGCGGCCAGCTTGTCGATCGCCCACAAGAACGCGGCGAGCGTCTTGCCCGACCCGGTCGGCGCGACGACCAGCGTGTCCTCGCCCTTGCCGATGGCCCGCCAGGCCCCGGCCTGCGCCTGCGTCGGCTCGGCGAACGCCCCGTCGAACCAGGCCCGGGTGGCCGGCGAGAACCCGTCCAGCGCATCCCCGGTACCGGCCAGCCCGGCACCAGTCAACGGGGAGTCTTCTGCCATGGTTCCATACTGCCTTGACCCGCCGACATTCTCGGACCCGCTCGGCGCGGCAGGCGTTCATTTGGACCGAACGGGCCGTGCCTCGAGCTCGCGCTCATCTGAACGCGGCGGCGTGCGTCGCCGCCCACTGGGCAAACGCGCGCGGCGGCCGGCCGGTGAGATCCGCTACGGCGGGCAGCACGGCCGACTCATCCAGCGCCCCGTCGGCGTAGAAGTTGAAGAACGCATCGACGTAATCGGCGGGCATGGCCGAGCTCATCTCGGCCCGCGCCTCGGCGTCGCCCTGGGCCTCGAAGCGCAGTTCCCGGCCCAGCACCTCGCCGAGGATCTGCACCCGGTCGGCGGGCGTCAGCGGCTGCGGGCCGCTCAGCTCGTAAACCCGGCCCGCATGCCCGGGCTCAGTCAGCGCGAGCGCCGCTGCCGCGGCGACGTCGGCCGGGTCGGTCATCGCGGCGCGCACGCGGGCGAACGGGGCCCGCACCACGTCTCCGGCGCGAAGTTGCGGTGGCCACTGGAAGGTGTTGGACATGAACGCCGCCGGGCGCAGGATCGTCCAGTCCAGCCCGCACTCCCGGACCGCCTGCTCGGATCTGGCCATGTACCGCGTGATCGCGTTGCTCAGGTCGCCGCTGCCGGCGGACATTCCCGACAGCTGCACCACCGCGCGGACCCCGGCCTGGCGGGCCTCGGCCAGCACCCCGGCCATGTCCGCGTACCCCGGCAGCAGGAAGACCCCCTCGGCGCCGTCCAGGGCCGGGCGGAGGCTGGCCGGGTCGTTCAGGTCCCCGGTGACCGTCTCGGCCCCGGGCGGGAACGCCGGCTGATCGCCGCCGCGAGTCAGGGCCCGGACGCTCTGGCCGGCCTCGGCCAGAGCGCGGACCAGCTCACCGCCCACGTTTCCGGTGGCCCCCGTCACCAGGAACATTGTTGTCTCCATTCGCGTCTGCGGATAAGCGACCGATGCTGATACGTTAGGGAACGATCCCTAACATGTTACCGGGCCCGGCGCGGAAGGCCAACGGGAGGCCGCATGTCACGCAGCGCCGCTGCGACCCGCGAGCACGTGCTCGCGGTGGCCAGCGAGCTGTTCTACTGGAACGGCATCCGGGCCACCGGCATCGACCGGGTGGCCGCCGAGGCCGGCGTGGCGCCCACCACCTTGTACCGCGTATTCGCGTCCAAGGACGACCTGGTCGGCGCCTACATCGAGCGCGCGGACCGGCTGTACCGGGAATGGTTCGAGGCGGCGGCGAGGGCCGGCGGCGCCGAGCCCGGGCCGCAGATCCTCGCGGTGTTCGACGCCCTCGCCGAGCAGGTCGAGCCGAGCCAGTGCCGCGGCTGCCCGTTCCTCATGGCCCTGGCTGAGTTTCCCGACCCGGCCCACCCAGCGCACCGCAACGCGGTCGCCCTCAAGGCGTGGGTCCGGACCAGGTTCGGCGAACTCGCCGCCGCTCTCGGCCCCCCCGGCTCCGGCGACCCGCAGGCGCTCGCCGACCAGCTGGCGCTAGTGATGGAGGGGGTGTACGCATCGGTGCAGGCCCTCGGCGTCGACGGCCCCGCCCGCCGCGGCCGCGCCTTCGCCGAGGCGCTGCTGCCCTAGGGCCGCCGTGCCCCCAGGACCACTGTGCCGCTAGGACCACCGTGCCGCTAGGACCACCGTGCCGGCGGCAGGGCAAGACCGCCGCCGGGCTTACGGCGGCGGCGGGCCGGCCGGTCCGGCATGATGCTGGGATGGCCATTTTCGCCAGCGGGCTCCGGATGCCGCGTGCGCGCGGCGCGCTGGCCGTCGCGGCCGTCGCCGCGGCGCTGCTGACCGGCTGCGGCGCGGCCTCCACGGCGACGACCCAGGCCAGCGCGGCCAGGACCAGCGTCCCCTCGCCTTCAGGCCTGCCCAGCAGTGCCCCCGCGTCGCCCCGGCCCAGCACCAGCGCCCCCGCGTCGCCCCGGCCCAGCGGCCCGACGGCGCTACCGGTGGCGCCCGGCGCGGGCTCCCGGCCGCAGACCAGTGCCTTTCCCAGCACCGGCTCGGCCGCTTTCCACGACGCGATGCAGGACCTGTGGCTGGCCGTGACCACCGGGAACGCCCGCCTCGCGCAGCCCGCATTCTTCCCCCGTGCCGCGTACCAGCGGCTGAAGGCGATCTACGATGCGGACGGGGACTGGGACAACCGGCTGTGGTACGACTTCACCCTCGACGTCGCCGCGGCCCATCGCGTCGTGGGCCCCGGAGCGCGTCTGGTCCGGGTCATCGTGGCCAGTGACGACGCCGCCTGGGTGTACCCGGGCATCTGCGCCAACACGATCGGTTACTGGCACGTCAACGGCGCCCGGGTCGTCTACCGGCAGCACGGGCAGGAGCTCTCGTTCGGCATCGCCTCCCTGATCTCCTGGCGCGGCGTGTGGTACGTCGTCCACTTCGGCGCGGTGCTGCGCAGCGTGGTAACCGGGATCGTCAACGATCCCGAAACCGGCCCGGGGGAGCCCGGGCCAGCCGGCGGCTGCTGATCCGGGCCGCCGGGTCTCGTCGCGATCTGGCATTCTGGCCTGGTGGCGCGCGAACGCCCGCTGCTGGCGGCAGGCCGGATCGTCACGCCAGGCGGCGTCATCAGCCCCGGCTGGATCCGGCTGGCCGGGAACCTGATCGACGCGATCGGGCCCGGCGCAGCACCGGGCCAGCCAGATGTCGACCTGCGCGGGCAGTGGGTGCTCCCGGGGTTCGTCGACCTGCACGTCCACGGCGGCGGCGGCGCGTCGTTCACCGAGGGAACCGCCGACCAGGCCCGGCTGGCCGCGGCCTTTCACGCCCGCCACGGCACCACGACCATGCTGGCCAGCCTGGTCACCGCGCCAGTAGCGGAGCTGGAGGCCCGGGCCGGCCTGCTGGCCGGCCTGGCCGTCGAGGGCGTCATCGCCGGCCTGCACCTGGAAGGCCCGTTTCTGTCCACGGCCCGGTCCGGCGCCCAGGACCCGCGGCACATGCTGGCTCCCGATGCCGCCGTCTTCGAGCGGCTGTGCGCCGCGGCCCGTGGCCAGCTGCGGATCCTCACCCTCGCTCCCGAGCTGCCCGGCGCGGGCGCGGTAATCGAGGCGGCGAGGCGAGCCGGTGTGACTGTCGCCGTCGGCCACACCGACGCCACCGCCGATGTCACCACAGCGGCCATCGACGCCGGCGTGACTCACGCCACCCACCTGTTCAACGCCATGCCGCCCCTGCATCACCGCGAGCCGGGCGCCGCCGGCGCCCTGCTGGACCGGGCCGAGGTCACCTGCGAGGTGATCGCCGACGGCGTGCACCTGCACGACATGGCGATCCGCCTGGCCGCCCGCGTGGCCGGCCCCGCCCGGCTGGTCCTGGTCAGCGACGCGATGGCGGCCGCTGGCATGCCCGACGGGCGTTACCGCCTCGGCTCGATGCGGGTCACCGTGGCCGGCGGCGTGGCCCGCCTGCCCGGCGATCACGCGGATCCCGGCCCGCCCGGCGATCATGCGGATCCCGGCCTGCCCGCCGGCCGCGCTGACCCCCGCCTGAGCGGCGACCCGGTCCGATCCGGCGCCCCCAGGGCCGGCGTCGGCGCGATCGCCGGCTCCACCGCGACCCTGGCCGACGCCGTCCGGCACGCGGTAGCCGCGGGCCTGCCGATCCTTGACGTGGCCGCGGCGGCCAGCACCAACCCGGCCCGCGTGCTCGGCATCGGCGACCGCACCGGCGCTCTGCACCCGGGCCTGGCCGCGGACCTGGTCGTCTGCGGCGACGATTTCCGCCCCCGCGCGGTCATGCGCCATGGCCGCTGGCTAGCAGGTAGACGGCCGTGACCGCAGCGCAGCGTCGGCCACAGCGCCCCGCCCGTCCGGCCGGGGCGCTGGCTGTCTTCAGCTGGTCCGCTCGGTGATGAACACGAATTCGCGGCCCGGGCGGTCGGGGGCGTCCCGCACCTCCAGCACCCGGTAATCCTGGGCGGCCAGGCCCGCTTCCAGTTCCTCGCGGCTGCGGAAGCGCAGCGTGGAATCCGAGGTGATCACCGCGCCGTCGGCCAGGAATGTATAGGTGTAGCGGAAAGAGACGAACGGCAGGTTCACGGCGGTGACCTCAAGGCGCCGCTCGACCCGGCCGCTGCCCGGCACGTCGCGGGTGACCGGCCCGGCATCAGCGGCCCACTCCTCCCAGGCGCGCCGTTCAGGCCGCCGCGCCTCGAACACCAGGTGCCCGTGCGGCCGCAGCGCGGCGCCGGCGGCCGCCAGCGTCTGCGCCCAGTCGGTGTCGGTGAGGAAGACCTGCGCCACGTTCCCGGTCATCAGGGCCAGGTCAGCGCCGAGGGCGGGCACCGCCGCGGCATCACCCTGGATCCAGGTGACCGCGGCGCTGCCGGGCTTGGACTTGGCGACCTCCAGCGAGGCCGCGGCCGGGTCGACCGCCACGACGGCGCGGCCGGTGGCGGCCAGCTCGATGGCCAGGCAGCCGGTCCCGCAGCCCATGTCCAGTACGCGGTGTGCCCTGAGTTCCCCGGCCATGCCGACGTAGGCGGCCAGGTCATCGCGTGGTCCGTCGAAGGCGTCGTAGACCGGCGCCAGCCGAGGGTGGGCGAATATCGCATCAGCCACCCCGCGACCATATCCGCCGGTCAATCTCCCGGCGACCGGACTTACCGCGGGCTGCCGTCAGCTGGCGTTGCGGACCGAGCCGGTGAGCGGCCCAATGGACGAACTGACCTCGCAGACCGCGGTGCGGACTCCGGCCTTCCAGGCCGTCTGGTCCGGGTAGATGTACTCCTGGGTCAGGCCCGCGTTCAGCAGCGCCGGGTTCAGGTAGCCCGCGATCTTGTCCTGGCAACCGCTGGCCACCTGCTGCTGGACGGCCGCGCTGCCCGGCCAGGAGGATCCGGCCAGGCTGAACGTGGCGAACACTTCGGCATGGTGCGGGCTCGCACAGGACAAGACGGTGACCGACAGGCCGTTCGGTGATGAATCAATGCATTCGCCTGCCCGCAGGGCGAAAACGGGGGCCGGCCGGTAGGACAGAACGGTCTTGGGCCGGAAGCCGTGGGTCACGACGGCCAGGGCGCCGGCGGCTGCGGCCGCCGCCAGGACCACGATGATCACCATGGCCGCGGCGAGCCGGCTGACCCTCCGGGCCTGGCCAGGGTGCTGCGCTGACCCGGCCGCGGCCGGCTCAGGGTCCGGGTCCGTGACGGCGCGCTCGTCGGCCACCGGCTCGGCCGGCTCGGGCACCGCCAGCTCCGGCACCACCGGCACCACCGGCACCTGCGGTTCCGCTGCGGGCGCCTGCGGTTCCGCTGCGATCACCTTCGGCTCCGCTGCCAGCAGCTCGGCGGCAACGGGATCGGGTGTGGCCGGTTCGGGAGCAGATCCGCTGCTCACTCCCGTAGGCGCGGCCATCCGCCCTCCATCATGCGCATTGCCCGCCGCGTCCGGTCATGTAACCGGCCTCTGGTCGGACGACGCACCCCCGACTGACGTGCGCCCTTGCCTTCAGTACTTCCCTCGAATCGATAAACGACACATCGCCTCAAACGGGGACTGCCTGCCACGCGTCGGCCCATCCCGGGCGCGGCTCGCCGGATGCGGCCGCGTGAGTACCCTTTCCAGGTGCGCTTGACGGAATTCTGGGCCCGGATGAGGACGCAGTTCGGCGACGCCTACGCCCAGAGCGTGGCCAAGGACTACGTATTCGAGAAGCTTGGCGGGCTCACGATCGAGCGTGCGCTGGCGGACGGGCAGGACGCCAAGGCGGTCTGGCGGGCGGTCTGCGACACGTTCGACGTGCCGGAGAACCTGCGCTAGCTGGCCAGCCGGGGCTAGCCCGCGGAAGCTTGCTGTCCTGGCCGTCGGCCCGCTGCGCACTTAGCCTGGCCCCATGGACACGCCGCGCGGATGCGGTCGGCCGGCGGGTCCTGGGCCTATGGGAGCGGGCGCTGGAAGCGATCGCGGCCGGAGATCTCGACGCCATCGCGCAGGAAATCGACTGGGTCATTAAGTACCAGCTCATCGAGCGGTACCGGGCCGCCCACGACCTGTCCCTAACAGCGCCGCAGGTCGCCTTGGCCGACCTGGCCTACCACGACATAGGTGGTAGATCCGGTGGGGCGGATTCAGAGGGTGCTTTGCAACGGGTTCTGATGTGCGAGGTATCTTCCGTGGACCGAGAGACTGGGTCGGCCATGGTCTGCTGGTCGACACGGGATGCGCTGGGTGCGGATCTGACAGGCGCGTGCTGGCTGGGCTGGGGCGCTGGGATCGCGGAGGCGGCGGCCGGGGCTGCGACTGCTGGCGCGCGCAGCGGTGGTTCACCCAGGCGGGCGGTGTCAAGGGTGGATGCCACGTGGCTGGTGCCGGGGCGGTACTTCGTCGCTGGCGGCAGCGGGCCTGCGATCGCGGTCGGGCTGGCGGCGGCGTTAAGCAGCTGCGGCTGATCGCGCGGCGAGCTGGCTGGCGGCCGGCCTCGCGGTGGACGGGAGATGGCGCGGATACAGCTCGGGTACGCGGTCCTGCCGGGCGACGGCTGCGGCAGTGGCCGGGCGATCATGCGGGCGCGGCGGCCGAAGGCGGCTAAGCTCGCGGGCAATGAGGAGCTGCGCGGCTGGGTGCAGGGCAAGCTGCGGAAACGGTGGTCGCCGGAGCAGATCAGCAAGCGGCTGGCGGCGGAGTTCCCGGGCCGTCCGGAGATGCGGGTGTCGCACGAGACGATCTACCAGTCCATCTACGTGCAGGGCCGGGGGGCGCTGCGGCAGGAGCTGGCGAAGAGCCTGCGGACCGGGCGGGCGCTGCGCAAGCCCCGCCGCAAGGAGGGCGAGCGGCGCGGGAGGATCGCGGGGATGGTGAACATCAGCGAGCCGCCGGCGGAGGCGGCGGACCGGGCGGTGCCCGGGCACTGGGAGGGCGACCTGATCATCGGGGCAGGGCGGAAATCGGCGATCGGCACGCTGGTGGAGCGCACCACCCGGTTCACGATGCTGGTGCCGTTGCCGCCGCGGTGGGACGCGGCGGTGGCGGCGGAGGCGATCACGCCGGTGATCGCGGGCCTGCCCGATGCGGTGCGCCGGTCGCTGACCTGGGATCAGGGCTGCGAGATGACCGCGCACGCGCGGATCGCGGTGGACGCGGACGTGGAGATCTTCTTCTGCGATCCGCACTCGCCGTGGCAGCGGGGCACCAATGAGAACACCAACGGGCTGCTGCGCCAGTACTTCCCCAAGGGCACGTCCCTGGCCGGGTACACCCCGGGCCAGCTGGCCGCGGTCGCTGATGAGCTGAACGGCCGGCCCCGCAAGACGCTGGGCTGGAAGACCCCGGCCGAGGCGATGGCCCAGATCCTGGAAGCAGACACCGACACCGCCGCCTGACGGGCTCACACGCGGTGGCGGCTGGCGCCGCCGCTCATTTCCGAGGGGTGCCGCGCAGCGTCGAGGGCGCCCCTCCGGCCTCCAGGCTGCTGCGCATCGCCTCCGGCGACGGCCCTGCGCGCCGGCCTGGACCCCGGAGACCTCTGCGGCCCCTGGGCGGCAGCAACCACGGGCCAGGCCCAAAGGCCTGCCCCCGGCCGCACGCGACACCCAGCCGGCCGGGCACCGTATATCGTGACCACGGAAAGGGTCATCTCCCGGCAGTGTTGCAACGACCCGTTGAGCCCAAGTGGACTATGACCCACCGGATCTACCATGAAGCCCGAAAATTCCATGATCTTCCGGCAGCGGCCTGTATCACTTGCTGCAGCCCAGCGGCGCGGTCGACAAGACCGCCCGTGACGTCGAGATCTTCGAAGCGAAGACCCTCCCACCCGACCCCGGCCGCTACCGGCAGGCAGGCTGACCCGGCCCCGGCCCCTGCTCCCCGACCCCGGCCCCTGGTCCCCGACCCGGCCCCAGGCCCCTGATCCCGCTCCTGCCGGGCCGCCGCGTTCCCGGGCCGCCGTGCCCTCCATCCGCGATTTCCCAGGGATTTCCCGCTGTCTTCGGCGTGTCGCACATGGTCGAATACACGTTCGTCCTATAGTTGAGCCAACGCCAGTGATCCGGACCGCTGGCGCCGCGGGTCACGGCCCGCGAAACCCCCGCGAAACCCCCGCGGACGGGCGCCCGGCGGAAACGCTGGCGGGAATGTCAGTGGCGGCGCGTAGCGTGTCCACCGATCCGCCGGGTGACCGGCCGGACCACGACGAAGACGACCTGGGCGGTGCGGGAAGGTGCCCGCAGGCCCCCTTACCCGGCAGGGAGTCCCAATGGCAGGAAACACCAAGCCGAGCGTCGAGCGGGCAGGCGACAAGGAGAAGGCCCTGGAGTCCGCGCTGCTCCAGATCGAGCGGCAGTTCGGCAAGGGCTCGGTCATGCGTCTCGGCGATGAGACACGGGTGCCGGTGGAGGTGATCCCGACCGGTTCGATCGCGCTGGACGTCGCGCTCGGCCTCGGCGGCCTGCCCCGCGGCCGCATCGTCGAGATCTACGGACCTGAGAGCAGCGGGAAGACGACCGTAGCGCTGCACGCCGTGGCTAACGCGCAGCGGGCAGGCGGCATCGCCGCGTTCATCGACGCTGAGCACGCGCTCGACCCGGACTACGCCAAGAAGCTCGGCGTGGACACCGACGCGTTGCTGGTTTCCCAGCCGGACACCGGCGAGCAGGCCCTCGAGATCGCGGACACGCTGATCAGGTCCGGCGCCATTGATGTCGTCGTCATCGACTCGGTCGCCGCCTTGGTGCCGAAGGCGGAGATCGAGGGCGAGATGGGGGACAGTCACGTCGGGCTCCAGGCGCGGCTGATGTCCCAGGCTCTCCGTAAGATCACCGGCGCGCTGAGCCAGACCAAGACCACGGCGATCTTCATCAACCAGCTGCGGGAAAAGGTCGGCGTGATGTTCGGCTCACCCGAGACCACCTCGGGTGGTAAGGCACTCAAGTTCTACGCCTCCATCCGCCTCGATGTGCGGCGGATCGAGACGCTGAAGGACGGCACCGATTCCGTCGGCAACCGCACCCGTGTCAAGGTCGTGAAGAACAAGTGCGCTCCGCCGTTCAAGAGCGCGGAATTCGACATCCTGTACGGGTTCGGGATCAGCCGCGAGGGCAGCCTGATCGACCTCGGCGTGGATCAGGGGATCGTGCGCAAGTCCGGCGCCTGGTACACCTACGAAGGCGACCAGCTCGGCCAGGGCAAGGAGAACGCCCGTAATTTCCTGCGTGAGAACGAGGACATGGCCAACGAGATCGAGAAGCGGATCAAGGAGAAGCTCGGCATCGGCCCGCGCCTCGACGCTGACGCCACCCCCAGCAGCCCCGTCCCCTCGATCCCCTCGCCCGCCAGGGCCGGTAATGGAGCAGGCAACGGAGTCGGCGTGCCGCGGACCGTCACGACGGCGCCCGGTGTCACCGTCTAGCAGGAAATGACCCGCCGCAAGCCGCCTTCAGGGTCACCGTCCCAGGAAGCCGGGACTTCACCGCCGCTGACCGAGGCCGGTGACCCTCAAGCACGGGCCGGGCAGAACCCTGAAGCACGGGCCAGGCAGATCTGCCTGCGGATGCTGTCCGTCGCCCCAAGGACCCGGACTCAGCTGGCCGCCGCGCTGGGCCGCCGCGGGATACCGGCCGACGCCGCCGAGGCGGTACTCGCTCGCTTTACCGACGTCGGCCTGATCGACGACGCGGCCTTCGCCCGGGCCTGGGTCGAGTCCCGGCACCACAGCCGCGGGCTGTCCCGCCGCTCGCTGTCCGCCGAACTCCGCCGTCAGGGCGTGCAGGCCAAGGAAATCCGCGAGGCGGTCGGCACCCTCGATCCCGACCAGGAAGCGGCCACCGCCCGCCGCCTCGTCGAACAGAAGCTGGCCGCCAGCCGCGGCCAGTCACCCGAGGTCCGCGCCCGGCGGGCGGCAGGCACCCTGGCCCGCAAGGGCTATCCAGCCGGACTGGTCTTCCGCCTGATCAAGGAAGTCCTGGAGCAAGAAGGTTCCCGCGAGATCCCCGGGCTGGATCCCGAGCAGTACCTGAACTCCGACCCCGACGACGGCGGCGACCCCGGTGACCCTGGCCACGGCGGCGGCTTCGGTGACCCCTACACGGACCTGGACGGGCCCGGCGGATAGCTCAGCGCGCCGCCCTCCGCGCGCCCAGACCCCGCCCGCTATAGTTACTCCGGGTAACCTCGCCGCGACCCGGCCTCACCAGGCCCGTAACGCCGCGACGCCTGCTCACCCGAGCGTGAACCGCCAAGCTCCGCAACAGCCGCAACGCCGTGCCGGACGCGTCCTTTCGTCCGTGTAACACACTATTCGCGCCGGTCAGAGGGCTTTTGCTTGATAAAAAGGTTATCAAGCCTTAACCTCACGGCAGCGAGATGTTGTCCCGAGCAGCACCAAAAACCGGGACGAGGTTCAGCGGAGGAGAAGCAGGCAGACACGTAAGGTAACCAGGGACTGGACCCGGGGAACAGCCGACGGGCCGCCGAGTGCGGCTGCCCGCATGTGGGCATAAATCCTCAATACCGGACCAAGAGTCACAACATAAAAGTGCCCCGAGGGCAATGGACGGAAAGGGGTGACCGTGAGCAGCGCATTGGCGCTCGCGTTCATCGTGATCGGGTTGCTCGCGGTGGTGTTCGCGCTGGTCGTCCTCTGGCGCCGGACCCCGGCCGCGGCGAATCCGCCGGTCGCCCCGGCCCAGGACCGCACCCAGCTGGAGGCGGCCAGCCAGGAAGCGGACCAGATCCGCGCCCGCGCCGAGACCGAAGCCGCCGGGATCCTGGAACGAGCCCGCGAGGAGGCCGAACAAGCCGCCCAGGGCCGCCGGGACGTCGAGGAGGAAATCCGCTCGGTCAAGGACGAGGTCCGCGAGCTGCGCGGTGACCTCGAGCGCCGCGAGGTGCGCCTCGCCGACCGCGAGCAGCGGCTGGACGACGAGCTCAAGCGGATCGAAGACCGCGCGCAGGCCCAGGCGGCCAGGAGGCAGGACCTCGACCGCCGCGCCGCTGAGCTGGACGCCAAGGACGCCGAACGCCGGAGCGAGCTCGAGCGCATCGCCGGCCTCACCGCCGACGCGGCCAAGGCCGAGCTGGTCACCGTCATCGAGAACCAGGCCAAGCGGGAAGCGGCGCTCATCGTCAGGGACATCGAGCACGAGGCGAAGACCGAAGGGGACAAACGCGCCCGCAAGATCGTCACCCTGGCCATCCAGCGGGTGGCCACCGAGCAGACCAGCGAGTCCGTGGTTTCCGTGCTGCACCTGCCGGGCGATGAGATGAAGGGCCGGATCATCGGTCGCGAGGGCCGCAACATCAGGGCCTTCGAGTCCGTGACCGGCGTCAACCTGATCATCGACGACACGCCCGAGGCGGTGCTGTTGTCCTGCTTCGACCCGGTCCGGCGCGAGATCGCCCGGCTCACGCTGGAGCGGCTGGTCGCCGATGGCCGGATCCACCCGCAGCGGATCGAGGACGCCTACGAGCGGGGCAAGGCCGAGATCGAGCAGCTGTGCCGGCGGGCCGGTGAGGACGCCCTGGTCGAACTCGGCATCACCGACATGCACACGGAGCTGGTCGACCTGCTGGGCCGGCTCCGGTACCGCACCTCCTACGGGCAGAACGTGCTCCGGCATCTGGTCGAGTCAGCCCACATCGCGGGCATGATGGCCAGCGAGCTCCAGATGGACCCGCTGCTGCTGCGGCGCTGCACGGTGCTGCACGACATCGGCAAGGCCCTCACCCACGAGGTCGAGGGCAGCCACGCGCTGATCGGGGCCGAGATCGCCCGCCGCTACGGTGAGTCGGAGGATGTGGTGCACGCCATCGAGGCGCACCACAACGAGGTGGAGGTCCGCACCGTCGAGGCGGTGCTCACGCAGGCCGCGGACGCGATAAGCGGCGGCCGCCCGGGCGCGCGCCGCGAGTCGCTCGAGATGTACGTCAAGCGCCTGGAGCGCCTAGAGCAGATCGCCGGCGCCCATGACGGCGTCGAGAAGGTCTTCGCCATGCAGGCCGGCCGCGAGATCAGGGTCATGGTCAAGCCCGACCGGATCGACGACATCCAGGCCCAGGTGATCGCGCGCGACATCGCCAAGCAGGTCGAAGAGGAACTGACCTACCCGGGCCAGATCCGGGTCACCGTGGTACGCGAGTCGCGCGCCACCGAATTCGCCCGCTTAGTCGCTGAAGACCTTTTCCGGCCGAACGGACCCTGGTTCACCCGGCCGCGGGCCGGCCGTCAGGAGCCTAGCCACTTCGTATTCCAGACGTAAGCGTCGCCCGCCGTGTCGGTGCTGGCCAGCAGATCGCCGGCCGGGCTGAATGCGACACCGATGACGCTCTTGCCCAGCGGGTCGGACAGCGTCCGGAGGTACTTGCCCGTGGCTACGTTCCAGAAGCTGACGTGGCCGATGGTGTCCCCGGCAGCCAGGAAGCGGCCGTCCGGCGTGAACGCGATGTCAGCGAAGTCGGAGTCGTAGAAGGAGGCCAGCGTGCCGGTGAGCTTGCCGGTGGCCACGTTCCACAGGTACACGATGCCGTCGGTGGTACTGCTCGACACGTCGGACACGGCCAGCAGCCTTCCGTCCGGGCTGAACGCGACGTCGTAGAGACCCTGGCTGCCTGGGTCCTTCAAGGTGGCGGCGAGCCGGCCGGTGGCCACGTTCCACAGGTAGGTGCTCCCGTCCGTGTCGCCGGCGGCCAGGAGGCTCCCGTTCGGGCTGAACGCCACGCCGTACACGCTCTTGCCGCCCGGATCGTGCAGGCTGCTGGTCGAGGTGGAATTCGCCTGTCCTGCGGCTACGTCCCACAGGTAGGTGTTGCCGCTGCTGCTGCCCACGGCGACCATGCTCCCGTCCGGCCTCATCGCGACCCGGTCGTTGTCCCGGCTGCCGTTGGACAGGGTGGCGATGAGCTTGCCGCTGGCGCTCCACAGGTAGATGCTGCCGTTCGCGTCCGCGATCGCGTACGAGTTGCTTGCTGAGTTGAAGGCGACGCTGTTGATGCCGTTGCTGTTCGGGTCATGGATGGTGCTCAGCGGCTTGCCGGTGGCCACGTTCCACAGGTAGCTGTTGCCGTTCCCGTCGCCGGTCGCGAGTACGGTCTGGGAGCTGAACACGTCGCCGAAGACGTTCTTGCCCTTCGGGTCGCGCAGGGCCAGCTGGGGCTGCGTCGGCACCCCGGGGCTGGCGTGCACGGTCGCCCGTGGGGATGAATGGCCGCCCGCGGGCGCCGAAGACTGCGCCGCCATCGGATGAGACGGCTGGGGGCTCCCGCTGCTGAGCAGCAGGCCGGCCACCACGCCGCCCGCCACCACGGCGGCCGCCGCGCCGATCAGCAGACCGCGGCGCCGGCCGCCGCTGGGGCCCCGTCCGCCCGGTTCCGCCGCCGGGCCGACCGCCCAGGCCGGCTGCTGGTCCTGCGGCCCGTTCGGCCCGTTCGGCCCGTTCGGCCCAGTCGCAAGGTGATCCTTCCTCGTCAGCGGATCGCCCGTACGGTGCAGCTGGGCGTCCCGATCCGAGCCGGGAGCCGTCTGGTCGCCGGCCCGCATGGTCTGGGTCGGCTCGTACGAAAGGCCCGGCGGCCAGGCCTGGCCGCTTCGGGCGCTATCGCCCCCGGCCCCGCTGCTCCCTCCGGCCGCTCCGGCTCCGCTAGCCGCGCCGGTTCCGCTGGCCACCGCGGGGCTGCCGGGTCCGGCCAGCCGCTCCATGATGGCGGCCAGGGCAGGCCGCTCGGCTGGGTTCTTGGCCAGGCACTCGCTGATCAGCGGCCGGAAGCCGTTTTCCTCCGGCACGCCGGTCAGGTCGGGCGGCTCGGTCGTGATCCGGTACATCACCGTCACGATCGAGTCCTCGCCGAAGGTGACCCGGGCCGTGGCCGCGAAGGCCAGCGTGCAGCCCAGCGCGAACACGTCGCTGGCCGGCCCGGCCACCTCGCCGCGCAGCTGCTCGGGGGACATGTAGGAGTACGTGCCGACGACCATCCCGGCCGTCGTCATCGGGCTGGCCTCGGCCGCCCGTGCGATCCCGAAGTCGATGATGCGCGGCCCGTCGTCGGCCAGGATCACGTTGCTCGGCTTCAGGTCGCGGTGCACCAGCCCGCGGGCGTGGATCGCGGCCAGGCCCTCCGCCAGCCCGGCGCCGATCTGGCGCACCCGTTCCAGGCTGAACGGCCCCCCTGCCGCGACCGCTTGCTGCAGCGAGGGGCCGGGAATGAACGCGGTGACCATCCACGGCGAGTCGGCTGCGGGATCGGCGTCCACCACCGAGGCGGTGTAGTAGCCGCCGACTCGCCGGGCCGCCTCGATCTCGCGCGCGAACCGCTCGCGGAACTGCTTGCCGCTCGCGTACTCCGGATGGATGACCTTCACCGCGACCTGCCGGCCGCCGGGCGACAGGCCGAGGAACACCTGCCCCATCCCGCCCTCGCCCAGCCGCCCGATCAGCCGGTAGTTACCGACCCTGCTCGGATCACCGGGCCGTAGTTGCTCCATGACCCCAGTCCCACCCCATCCGCCATAAAACGGACCATGCCTGACGACCAGAAGGAAGAGCTGATCTTAGAAGGTAAGTGTCCAGGCCGGCCAGCGCCCTGGCAACCGGCCCGACGTTACCCGCGGGCCCATATCCTGGTCAGGTGACAGTAGGCGGCCGCACGTACCAGATCCGCACCTACGGGTGCCAGATGAACGCGCACGACTCCGAACGCCTGGCCGGCCTGCTCGACGAAGCGGGTTACCGGCCCGCCGCCGACGGCCAGACCCCCGACCTGGTGGTGTTCAACACCTGCGCGGTCCGGGAGAACGCGGCCGACCGCCTGTACGGGAACCTGGGCCACCTGCTGCCGGCCAAGCAAAACGGCATGCAGATCGCGGTGGGCGGCTGCCTGGCCCAGATGGAGCGCACCAAGATCATCCAGCGGGCCCCCTGGGTGGACGTGGTGTACGGCACCCACAACATGGGGTCGCTGCCCGCCCTGCTCGAGCGGGCCCGGGTCAGGGGCGAGGCTCAGATCGAGTTCGCCGAGACGCTGGAGACGTTCCCCTCGCTGCTGCCTGCCCGGCGCCAGTCCGCCTACTCCGCCTGGGTCTCGATCTCGGTCGGCTGCAACAACACCTGCACCTTCTGCATCGTGCCCAGCCTGCGAGGACGGGAACGGGACCGCCGCCCCGGCGACATCCTGGCCGAGATCGGCGCGCTGGCCGCGGACGGGGTGCTCGAGGTCACGCTGCTCGGCCAGAACGTGAACTCCTACGGCGCCGAGTTCGGTGACCGGCAGGCGTTCGGCAAGCTGCTGCGCAGCTGCGGGGAGATCGAGGGCCTGGAGCGCGTCCGCTTCACCTCCCCGCACCCCAGAGACTTCACCGACGACGTCATCGAGGCGATGGCGGACACCCCGAACGTCATGCCCAGCCTGCACATGCCGCTGCAGTCCGGCTCGGACGCCATGCTGAGGGCGATGCGGCGGGCCTACCGCCGGGACCGGTACCTGGCCATCCTGGACCGGGTGCGGGCCAGCCTCCCCGACGCCGCCATCACCACCGACATCATCGTCGGCTTCCCGGGCGAGACCGACCGCGACTTCGAGGACACCCTGGACCTGGTGCGCCAGGCTCATTTCGCGGGCGCGTTCACCTTCCGCTACTCGATCCGCCCCGGCACCCCGGCCGCCACCATGGACGGCCAGGTCCCCGCCCGCGTGGTAGCCGAACGTTACGACCGGCTGACCGCCCTGGTCGAGGAGACCACCTACGCGGAGAACCGCAAGCTGACCGGGGCCACGGTCGAGGTGCTGGTCGCCGAGGGGGAGGGCCGCAAGGACGCCGCCACCCACCGCATGTCCGGCCGGGCTCGCGACAACCGCCTGGTCCACTTCGCCCCGCATGAGTCCGATCCCCGTCCCGGCGATATCGTCACCGTGACGGTCACCCGGGGCGCCCCGCACTACCTGCTGTCCGATTCCGCGCCGCTGTCCGTCCGCCGCACCCGCGCCGGTGACGCCTGGGCGGCCGCCGCGTCACCCGAGCCCCCCGCCGCCGAGCCCCCCGGCGCCGAGCCTCCCGGCGCCGCGGCCCCCGCCGCTCCCGTCCTGCTCGGCATGCCCGCGCCCAGCCCCTCCGGCCGCTAGATTCAGCCCGCTAGATATCGCTCAGCCGCCTGCTGATGAACGCCCGGGACGCAGCGGCCGGTTCCAGCTCGAGCGCCGCCCGGTAGGCCCGCGCCGCCTCGTCGCCGCGGCCGAGGCGCCGGAGCAGCTCGGCCCGCGCGATGTGCAGCTGGGGCCACCGCTGCAGCTGCGGGTTATGGGCCAGCGCGTCGAGGATGACCAGGCCCGCGGCCGGTCCCTCGGCCATGGCCACGGCGACCGCCCGGTTGGCTTCCACCACCGGGGTCGGCTCGTACCGGATCAGCTCGCCGTACAGCAGCGCGATCTGCCACCAGTCGGTCTGGTCGGCGCCGGCCGCGGTCGAATGGCAGGCCGCGATGGCCGCGTGCAGCTGATACGGACCCGGCCGCCCCAGGCGCAGCGCCGCCTCCAGGATCGCCTCGCCCTCGGCGATCATCTCCCCGTCCCACCGGCCGCGGTCCTGGTCCTCCAGCAGCACGAGCCCGCCGAGGTCATCGGTGCGCGCGGCCCGGCGCGCATCGGTCAGCAGCAGCAAGGCCAGCAGGCCCATCACCTCGCTCTCGCCGGGCAGCAGCCCGGACACGCCGCGGGCCATCCAGATAGCGGTATCGCACAGATCGCCGCGGACCAGGGCCTCGCCCCGGGTCGCCATGTGGCCCTCGGTGAACAGCACGTAGATCACCCGCAGCACGGCACCGAGCCGCTCCGGAAGCTCGGCCGGACCGGGAACACGGAACGGGATCCCGGCCTCGCGGATCTTGGTCTTCGCCCGGACCAGGCGCTTGGCCATCGTCTCCTCGGGAACCAGGAAGGCCGCCGCGATCTCCGCGGTGGACAGCCCGCACACCGACCGCAACGTCAGCGCGACCCGGGCCGCAGGCCCCAGCGCCGGATGGCAGCACATGAACACCAGGCTGAGCATGTCGGCGTCCTGCGGTGCCGCCTCCTGCGGTGCCGCGTCCCGCGGTGCCGCGTCCTGCGGCGGCCCGTCCTGGCCGGTGCCGCCTTCGCCGAGCTCGCGCATGGCGGCGGCCTCCTTCGTGCTGCGGGCGGCCTCCCGCCGCAGCCGGTCGATGGCCTTGTGCCGGGCCACGCCGACGAGCCAGCCGACGGCGTTGTCCGGCACTCCGGTGGCGGGCCATCTCTCCAGCGCGGCTACGCACGCGTCCTGCACCGCGTCCTCGGCTGCTTCGAGGTCACCGGTCAGCCGGCACACCGTAGCCACCGCCGCCCACCAGTGCTGGCCGACGATCTGGTCGAGCGGCCCGGTCACCGGGACCTAGGCCGACACGACCGGGCGGACCTCCACCGAGGCGTCCCGCGCTGCCGGGCTGCTGGCCGCCCACTTGAGCGCCTCGTCGAGATCAGCGCACTCGATGATGCTGTACCCGCCGAGCTGCTCCTTGATCTCTGCCGACGGCCCGTCGGTGATGAGCGTCTCGCCGTCCCGGACCCGGACCGTCGTCGTCGAGGAACGAGCCCCCAGGGCCGCGCAGTCGATAAGGATCCCGGCCCGGGCCATGGCTTCCATCGCGGCGCCGTATTCCTGGATGATCCGGTTCAGCTCGGCGGTCCCCGGCGCCGGCAGCGCGTCGCTCGTGCGGTTGAGCAGCAGCATGTACTTCATGATCCGTTTCCTCCTGTGGGATGCGAACGCCAGTGGCCTACTCCCTAATATCGAACGGCCCCCGCCGGGATGGACACTGGCCCGCGCTCAGCGCACCTGATGGCGCAGCGCGGTGACCCGCTGGACGGCCTCGCCGAAGGCACCCGCGTTCAGCTTCCCGCTATCCAGCGCGCTGGCCAGGGCCGAAGTGACCGCCTGGCCCTCGCCGGGATCCCGCGCCGAGCACAGCAGCAGGTCCATCCCGGCCCCGGCGGCCAGCACGGCCCGCTGCCCGTAGCTGCCGAACGCGGTCAGCGCCCCGGCTTCCAGCGCGTCGGTGACGGTCACGCCCTGGTAGCCGAGCCGGCCGCGCAGTTCACCCTGGACCACCGTCGTGGACAGCCCGGCCGGGCGGGCGGCATCCAGCGCCGGGTAGATCGCCCATGACACCATAATGAGCTCCACGCCCGCGGCGATGGCGGCCGGATAGGGTGCCTCGTCCCTGTCCCGCAGCTGCGACAGCGGCACGTCCAGGGTGACCGGGCCCGTGTCGGTATCCTGCGACCTGGCCGCCGAGCCCAGGCCCGGGAAGTGCTTGGCCGTGGCGGCCACGCCGGTGTGCTGCTGGGCGGTGATGAAGGCCTTCCCGCACCCGGTCACGACCGAAGCCGTGCTGCTGTAAGACCGCCCGTACTCGTCGATGAAGTTGCCGGGCTCCTCGTACACGTCGAGCACCGGCGCCAGGTTGACGTTCATGCCCACGGCGGCCAGGTTCTGGCCCGCCGCGGCGCCCGCCTGGCTCGCCTCCAGGTCCGGGTCGGCGGACGCCCCGATCTGCTTCTGCGACAGGGCCGGGGGGCCGGGCAGCCGCCGCAACTCGCCGCCCTCCTGGTCGGTCATCAGCAGCAGCGGAGCCGCCACCGGGCTTTGCTTCTGCGCCTTCACCAGCTGCGCGATGGCCGCGGCGAGCTGAGCGTCGCTGGAGATGTTGTCCCCGAAGAAGATCACCCCGGCGGCCTGACCCGCGCGGATCGCGCGCAGCAGCGCCGTCGGCACCGTCAGCCCCGGATAGGAGTAGATCACCCGCTGGCCGGCCATCTGCGCCGGGGTCAACTTGACCTGCGGCTGGCCCGTCCCGTTGACCTGCGGCTGGCCCGTCCCGCCCGGTGCGGCCTCACACGCGGTCCCGGACAGCAAGCCCGCCAGCGGCGCCGCCACCCCCAGCGTCATGATGTTCTTCAGCACCCCGCGGCGACCCGTACCTGGCGTCTGCGCAGCCCGGTCCTTCCCCATGGTCCCCACACCCTACTCATGGCCGGTGCCCCGGCGGGTAGCTGAAACCGGACGGCCGGCGTGACGGTCAGCCGGCGCGCTCCAGCCAGCCCGCGATGCTGCGGGCCAAAGTCGGCATCGGCAGCGAACCTTGATCCAGGACCGCGGCGTGGAAGGCGGGCAGCGAGAACTTCTCGCCCAGGCGCAGCCGGGCCTCCTCCCGGATCCGCAGGATCTCGAGCTGGCCGGTGAGGTACGACAGCGCCTGCCCCGGCATCACCACGTACCGGTCGATCTCGGACGCCAGGAACTCCCGCGGCATCGGCACGTGGGCCACCGCGAACTCCAGCGCCTGCTCCCGGCTCCACCCGTAGAAGTGCAGGCCGGTGTCCACCACCAGCCGCGCGGCCCGCATCAGCGACGTGCTGATCGAGCCGAGCAGGCCCCGCTCGTCGGCGTACAGGCCGATTTCCTCGGCGAGCTGCTCAGCGTACAGGCCCCACCCCTCGGAGAACACCGGCAGGCTGCGCTGGCGCTGCAGCGCGGGCAGGTCGGTGAGCAGCTGCAGGCGGGACAGCTGCAGATGGTGCCCGGGCACCGCCTCGTGGAAGGCCACCACCTCGATGTCCCAGCCGGTCCCGGCGGTCGGCCGCTCGGTATTGAACCAGAACGTCCCTGGCCGTCCTCCGTCCAGCCGCGGCGGCGTGTAGTGCGGCGCGGCACCGCTGACCGCCACCACCTCCGGCATCGGCGTCACCTCGCACGGCGGCGGCAGGGGCGCCGGGAACACCTCCGCCGCCCGCGCCTCGGCCCGCCGCACCGCGACCGTCGCCTCCCGGATCGCCTCGGCCGGCGTGATCTTCCCGGCCGAGTCCCGCAGCGCATCCATGACCTCGTGCAGCCCGGAAAGCCCCAGCTTGGCGCCGAGCTCCACGGCCCGTGCCTCCAGCGCGGCGATGTGATCCAGGCCGGTCTGGTGCAATTCGGCCGCGCCCAGCGGCAGCGTCGTGTAGATCCGTACCGCCCGGGCGTAGTCCTCCTCGCCGCCCGGCAGGTGCACGAGCCCGGCCTGCGAAGACGGCCGCGCCGACGGCAGCAGGTCCCGGACGGTGGCCACCCACCGCTCCAGCGCCGGCCGGATCACCTCCGCGGCGATGGCGCGCCGCTGCGCCTCCCACTCCGCGGTCCCGTCCCACCCGGCCGGTGCCACCGGTGCGAGCACCGGTGCCGGGACGGGCGCAGCCAGCACGCCCTCAGCCCAGGCGATGGCCTGCTCGGCCAGCGGGGCCACCGGGAACCGCCCCTTCCCGGCCCCGGCCCGTAGCCGCTCGCCGACCTGGTCGAACCACTCGCCGCCGCGCCGCAGCCGGGTCAGGTAGGCCTCGGCCGCGGGCACGTCGACCAGGACTGTCCGGGCCGCGACCGCCATGAACAGCGCCGCTCCCGAGTACTGCATGGCCGTGACCGTGTGGTCCTCCGGCGCCATGTCGACCATCGCGATCTCCTGGGCGGCCGCCTCCCTGGTGCAATCGAGCGTGACGGCATCGGCCGACGTGAGCGGCCCGCCCGCGATCTCATCGGCCTCCGCGACGAAGCGCTCGGCCTCGGCCCGCCGGGCCCGGGCTCCCTCCTCGCTCTCGTCCGGGACCAGATCGTCATACCCGGGGATGCCGTACATGCTGGCGGCGAACGGATTCTGCTCGAGCCACCGCTCATGGAAACGGTCGGCCAGGTCACGCGCTGTGCTCATGATCCTCCTCCGGATTACTCCGATCATTAAACTGAACGGACCGTGGCGCGTGCACCCGACCCCGCCCTTGCGCGGCGTAGCCGGCCCTCTCGTCCTGATCACGCCGCCGGGCGGAACTCAGCGGGATGCGGCGGCGAGCCTCCGGGCGGCCACCACGATGCCTCCGATATAGCAGGCCAGCGCCAGGGCCCACAACCCGGCCATGATCATCGAGCTGAACGCGTGCCCGTAGTTCAGGAAGCTGGTTCCGTTGAAACCGGCTCCCACGATGGCCAGCGCGCCCAGCACCGACAGCGCCAGCGCCAGCCGCCCGTCCTGCCGCCGGGCCAGGGCGATGCTGGCCACGGCGGCCGCCGCGAGCGCCAGCCCGAACGCGGCGTGCGCGGCGGCCCACCCGGGACCGTCCGCGATCACCCAGCCCAGGCCCGATACCGCGCCGGTGAAGTAATTGCCGGCCCGCGCCCCGGGATGCCGACCCGGCAGGACGACGTACACGTTTACCACCATGCCCAGCAGGTACTGGATCAGCAGGAGCACGCAGGCGGTGACGTTGACCGCCAGTAGCCGGCCGGGCTGGGCCGGGCTGGGTGCCGTCGCCCTGTGGGTCATTTCCCGTCGGCCGCCCGCGCCATGGCCGGCCCGGCGGGCCGGCCCGCTGTGAGCTGGCGCCCGAATTCGTCGTGCCACCTGAGCTCCGCCTCGAGCCGCAGCTCGCCGCGACGGAATGCGGCCACCGCCAGTAGGGGCAGCTTTTCCTGCCCGGTGAGCCGATGGCGCTCCGCGGTCATCGCAGCCAGCTGCGCCTCGATCCGGCCGCGCCGTTCGGCCAGCCGCCCGTTCAGCTCCGCGGGATCGGCTCCGGCTGCGAACAGCAGCACGACTGACACCGGGTCGGCCGAGCCGAACACCACCTCGAGGGCCGCGTCCCGCTGCACGACCAGCTCCAGGCGGCCCTCTTCGGTGATCTGGTACACCGTCCGGGCTGGACGCCGCCCCTCCCGTTCCTCCCGGACGGCGTCGATCAGCCCCTCGCTGCTGAGCTTGCGCAGCTCCGCGTACAGTGCTCCACCGGTAATTCCGCCCCACACCTCGGCGTTCGTGAGCTCGGCGGTACGGCGGATCTGGTGGCCGTGCATGGGCCCGCGCTCGGCTAGCACGCCGAGGATCATGAGCCGACTCAAGTTCATCGCAAACTAGTCTGCGCATACTAATCTGCGTCGTCAATCCATCCCGAGGACGCCCTTCGCCAGGCCGTCGCCCGCCGCGTCCCGTGCCGCCCGCGTCCGCGGTGCCCATCTCCTGATCCCCGATCGCGGATCAGTACCGCCCCCCAGCGGGTAGGAGCTATCCACGATGATGGAAGCCGGCAGGTCACCCGAGGGAGTTAGCTATGGGTTTCTTTTCCTGGTTCAGTTCCTGCGGGACAGCGGGCGACGACGAGCCGCCCAGCCTGCTCCACACGAACTACGAGGATCCAGACCTGGAGGAGGTCCAGCGGCGGGCCGAAGAGGACGTCGCCCGGGTCCAGCAGGACGACAAATACTTCCGTGGTAACTCCCCGGACGAACTCTGACCGGAAGGCTTGGGAAATGCTCGGGCCCTCTGACCGCACCCGCACCGCTCGATGAAACCTGGTCCGTCAGGTCCCCGGCTGGACGGGCTTAGCCAAGCGCTTGCTCATTTCCCGCTCCGGCATCCGCCTTTTTCTGTCGCAGCAGTATGCCAATTCCCTGGCTCGCGCTGCGCGCTTATCCCGGCGGCCGGTTTGATTATTCCGTTAGCCCGGCCCTCAGAGCGTGAGATCAGACTCGATCGACCTGAGGTGGTGCCGGGCCAGCGCTAGGTTGGCCTTGGCCCGGTCGAGCACGAGGTAGAGGAAACTTCGATCTCCGCGAGGGGGTCGAGCGCCGCTTCGGCCTCACTAAGGATCAAGGACGCTTCCTCTCTAGCGGCAGAGAATGCTGACCGGATTCGACGGGAATCTGGACCGGTACGCAGACATCGTAGGACACCGGTTGCCTATTCGGCGGCATAGTGACGAATAACTAGCCAGCGGTCAATTAGAACGAATAGCTATATCCGTCGGGTGTCCGTTATCTAGTAATTTCCGAGTTTTGTCGCCCACACCCGTGGTGATTCCCGCCGCCGGATGGTAGCCCGCGGCTTCAGCCGAACAGGCGCCGTAGCAACTCATCGATGGCGTCGGCGCCAGCCTGCATCGCGGTCTCCCGGTCGTCCGACCGAGCGGCCAGCAGCGCGACCTCGTTGACCGACGCAAGCAGTACGTGCGCGAGGGTGTCTACCAGTTCCGGCCGCAGTTTTCCCTCGTTCGCCATGACCTGCATCACCGCTTTGACCATCCCGAGGGCATGGCGCTCTTCCATCGCCCGCCACCGCTCCCAGCCCAGCACCGACGGCCCGTCGATCAGCAGGATCCGTCGCACCACCGGATCTCCGGCCAGCCGGATCCACGCCACGGACCCGGCTCGCAGTGCGTCCACCGGGCTAGTCGCGTCATTTGCGGCGGTGATCGTCTGCGCTCCGACGCTCGTCTCGACTTCCTCCGCTACCGCCTCGAACAGGGCCTCCTTGCTCGCGAAGTGGTGGTACAGCGACCCCCGGCTCACTCCGGCTTCGCGCAGGACCGCCTCGACCGAGGTGTCTTCGTACCCGCGATCGGCAAACATCCGCGTGGCGATCGCGATCAACTGCCCGCGCGTCGCCTCGCCTCTGGCGACGTTCCTGTTCGGCCGTTCCGCCGGGTTCGCCCGCTCCACCGCGCCGTGCTGCTCCGCGCCGTGCTGTCTCCGCGCCGTGCTGCTCCGCCGCGTGCCGCGGGTCGTCACCATCCGGCCGGTCCATCGCGGCTCCTTAAAACTCTTGACAGACCGACTGTCGGTCTGTTTGTCTTGAACCGACAGTCGGTCTAGTAAGACTAACGTACTTCTCAGAAAGGCGAGAGTAATGCAGCTAACCGAACTCGACGCCCACCGCCACACCTCTGTAACCGGCTCGGGCGAGATCAGCTATCTCGATATCGGCACCGGTCCGGTGGCGCTATTCGTGCACGGCATCGCCACCAACGCCTATCTATGGCGCCACGTCATCGGCGCGCTCGCCGGCCAGCGCCGGTGCATCGCAGTGGACCTCCCGTTGCACGGCCGCAGCCCGGTGACCGCCGGGCAGGATCTGACCCTGGCCGCGCTGGCCACAGGCCTCGAGAACTTCTGCGAGACTCTCGGACTCACCGCGATCGATCTGGTCGCCAACGACACCGGCGGCGCCATCGCCCAGATCTTCGCCGCCCGTCACCCGCAGCGCCTGGCCACCCTCACGCTCACCGACTGCGACACCGCCGACAACCTGCCGCCCGAGGCCTTCAAGCCGATGATCGACCTCGCCGCCGCAGGCGACCTCGCGCCGGCCGCGGTCGAGATGTTCGGCGACCTCGACGCCTCGGCCGAGATCACCTTCGGCTCGTCCTACGAGCACGTGGAGCGAGTCGACCGGGACGTGATCCGCTCCTACCTGGAGCCGTGCATTGGCACCCTGGAGCGGGCCCGCGAGTTTGAGCGGATGCTGGTCTCCCTCGACGCCGGTGACCTGCACGCGGTAACGCCGCTGCTCAGCCAGCTCACCGTGCCTACCCTCATGGTCTGGGGCACCGACGACGCCTTCTTCGACGTCTCCTGGGCCTACTGGCTCCGTGACACGATCCCGGGCACCGCCGGCGTGGTCACCGCCGACGGCGCCAGGCTGCTCTTCCCTGAAGAACGCCCCATGGATCTCGTGCCTCACCTGGAACAGCACTGGGCGGCGGTCGCCCCGGCCCGGGCGTGACCAGCCGGAGCCGTGAACTGCTGATGTTAGCTCGTTCGATTAGTAGGAACGATTTTCGTTTCCTTCGATTATATGTTTTAATAGCGGCACAAGCTTTCGAAGCTGACGAGGGTCCCGGCCGTCACCAGCCTGGTCTCGCTGGGACCGCGGTGCCGCTGACCGCAGGGAGCCTCGCCAGGCGACCGGTCCGATCAGGGAGACGACATGCTCGCCGCCGCCGCTGGCACCAGCCAACCCGTCGTCGCCGCCCTGTTCGGGCTGGGCGCCTCGGCACTCGCCGGGGCGGTGGTGGCCATGGCCTGGAGCGTGCATGCCCGTCAGATCCGGCTCGCCGAGCTGCTGGTCCGCCGCCAGTTCATCCTCACCAGGGAGCCGGCCGCGCCCGAAGAGTCCCTGAACGGGTACGTCGGCCTCGAGGCCGACCGCCTTCAGGAGACCCTGGAGGCGGTCGGGGCGCGGGAGGCCCAGGCTGGCCAAACCCGGGAGGCACAGACCCGGGAGGCCCAGCCTGGCCAGAAAGGTCACGGAAGCCCCGGTGGCCACGCCGACAACGGAGGCCGCCCGAGCCGGGGTGCCGCGACGCCCAGGCCCGGGAAGCTGGTCATCGAGGGCCCGGATAGCGTCGTCGTCGGCGAGCAGGTCTGCTACCGTGTCCGGCCTTCCGCCGTCGGGACGGTGGTGACCTGGGCTGTGGGCGGCGGCTCGGCGTCGCAGGCTCCCGACCCGACCCATCCCGACGAGCTTCTCCTCATCGCCGACCGCCCCGGCGATCTGATGCTCCACGTCCGGGTGCGCGAAGGCCTCACCGAGCGCCGTGAGACGAAGTCCATCACCGCCGTGCCTGATATGACTCCGGCTGCGTCGCCCTTCCCGCTGCGCCTGTTCCTGCACGGATGGGGCCTGGTTGTCGTGGCCATAATGGTGGTCGGCTTCGCCGGCGCCCTCGTCGCTCTGGGCGACCTCACCTCCGCCGACTTCATCTCGCTGGTCGTGCCGGTCATTGCGCTGCTCGGTGTTCTGGCCGCCGTCCGCGGCACGAGTGACCCCAGCCCGCAGCCAAGCTCCGGCCAGCGTCCTCCGAGGCCCGAGCCCTAGGTCGCGCCTCACTTCCGCAGCTGGCCCGCCACCCGGAGGTCGTCGAAGAGCAGCTGATCGACCCGGGGCACCCGCGGCCGGTCTGCGTAGCAGAACCAGGCCAGCTCGTCGATCTCGCTGCTGGCGGCCAGCGTCCCGGAGTAATCGCCCATGTAGCAGCTCATCCGTACCACCGCGCGCTCTAGCTGGCCGACTGGCTGCGTTGCCTGGTAGGTGCCGACATGCCGTACCGTCTCGGGTCGCAGCGCGACGGTGAGCTCCTCGGTGATCTCGCGCAGCAGGACCTGAAGATCAGTCTCCGCACCCTCCCGCTTTCCGCCGGGGACGTAGAAGATGTCCTTTCCGCGCGGGCGCGCGCAGAGGATCCTGCCGTTCTCCAGGTGCACCCAGGCCACAGTGTCCACCGCGACTGGCGCGGTGCCCTCATACCCCTCGGTTATTCGACGGCGCCCAGGCACAATGTGATTATGCGAATCCCGGCGAACCGGCGCGACAGGATTGGCCCCGAGCGGGTCAACTTCTCCCGAGGTCACTGGCGCAGCGAGGACAGGGCCGGCGCCGTCCGCAGCGTCGGCTGGTGGGAATCGGTGACCGTTACCTGGTCCCCGGCGCCCGCGCCCGTCCGTCGGCCCGCGGTGCTGCACCGCGCCCTGGCCGCGGCCGTCGACCTGATGGCGCCCGCGCTCGCAGATCTCATGGCTGAAGCCGCCCGGCACGCGCTGGAACAGCGGACCCGCGGCCGCCGGATATCGTCTCCGGCCCGCCGTGCCCTTCCTCGGGCCGCCCGCGCCCTTCCCCGGTCAGACCGGACCGCGTAGGACCTGCGTCCGGACGCTCTAGGCCACAAATAACGACGCCGATTACCGGCGTGTCTCCCCTAATTGAGGCATATTTTTCGCTACGATGTTCGTAAAGATATTTCATCCGAACGGATCGTGGCTGATGAGCGAAGCACCGGTACCCCAGGACCCCGGGCAGGACGAGAACCCGCCCGGCACGCCCGCGGGTCCCGCTGACCATCCCCGGTCCGCCTCCCCGGATTGGCGGCTGGTTCCGTCGAGCGCGGAGTGGCCGGAGTGGATGGACGAGCCGGGTTACCTGGCGGCCCAGTACGAGGATGATCCCGGTGATGGCGAGCGGCCGGAGTATGAGGATCCGGATAACGCGCCGCCGCCGGGGATGGATGATGCGCGGCTGGCTGCGCTGATCGCCGAGGCCCGCGCGTTCACCGCCGAGCAGGCCGAGGCGGAGGCGGAGATGGCCCGGGCCGGTCAGGCCGGGGTCCGGGCCGCGCTCGGGTCGGTGGCGGCCGGCCGCCGGGGCCCGGGCATGCCCGGCTCCGCGCACAGGTTCCCCGGTGAGTACACCAGCCGGGCCTCGGGGTTCGCGTCGGGTAAGCCGCTGGATGTCGCGGCGGGCGGCCCGGTGCTGGCCGAGTTCGCGGATGAGGCGGCCGGGGAGGGTGACCGGTACCGGGGTGCGTCGGATGATGAGCTGGTCGGGGTGATCTGCGGGTGGGACCGGGTCGAGGCCAATGCCAGTGCCCGTAAGCATGCCGCGGTGGCGGAGTTGCTCCGCCGCCGTCCCGCCCCCGGCGCCGCCCCGGTCGACGGCGCGTCCGGGCTGCCGGGGGAGTGGGATGAGTTCGCCTCCCGGGAGCTGGGTGCGGCGCTGGCCCTGTCATCTGGGGATGCGGAGGAGGTGCTGGCCCTGGCCGCGGCGCTGGAGGTGAGCTTGCCGGGGACCCGGGCTGCGTTCCGGGCCGGTGTGCTGACCCGGGATAAGGCGCTGATCATCGCGGGCGCGACGATGCTGCTGGACCCGGCTGAGGCCCGCGCCGCGGAGGCGATGGTCCTGGACCGCGCCGGGTCCTTGACCCCGGCCGGGTTGCGGTCGGCGATCAGCCGCGCGGTGATGCAGGTGAACCCGGAGAAGGCGAAGAAACGCCGGGAGCATGGGGCGAAGCAGGCGCGGGTGGCGCGGTGGGCCGAGCCGTCCGGGAACGCGGGCCTGACCGGCCGGGAACTGCCCCCGGCCGAGGTGCTGGCCGCTGATCAGCGGATCACCTGGTGGGCCCGGCAGCTCCGCCAGGCAGGCCTGGACGGCGGCATGGACCTGCTCCGCGCCCGCGCGTTCCTGGACATCCTGCTCGGCATCGACTCCCGCCCCCTAGGCACCCGCACTAGCAACGACCCGAGCCACGACGGCAAGCCTGGCCACGACGGCGCCCCCGGTCACGACGCCAAGGTCCGCCACGACGGCGAGTCCGGCCATGACGACATGCCCGGCCAGGACAGCGGCCCCGGCCGCGACGCCAAGCCCGGCCCGGACGCCAGTTCCGGCCCGGATGGCGGGTCTGGTCCGCGTGGGCCCTGGATGCCGGCTCCGGCCGGGCCGCTGGCCGGGGTGATCCCGCCCGGGTTCGCCGGCCGGGCCAACCTCACCATCCCCCTGGCCACCCTGCTGCACCTGGCCGACCGGCCCGGCGAGATGACCGGCATCGGCCCCCTGGACCCCGATCTGGCCCGCGACCTGGCCGCCGCGGCCGCCCGCACCGCCCGGTCCACCTGGTGCGTGACCGTCACCGACCAGGACGGCCACGCCATCGGGCATGGCTGCGCCCGTCCCGCCCCCGCCCGCAGCCGGGCGAACCCCCCGAAACGCCGTAAACCCGGCACCGCAGGTGGCCCCGGCCCGCCCGGCGGCGGCCCGTCATTCACCTTCACCGCCACCGACCAGCCCGGCCCGCCCGGCGGGTACGGCACCTGGCGGATGGCCACCGGCACCCCCGGGCAGCGGGACCTGCTCATCGCCCTCGAGCCCATCCCCACCGGCGGCTGTGACCACCGGCACGAAGCCAACGGCCACGACCCCGGGGTCCTGCTCCGGCACCTGACCCAGATCCGGCACGCCACCTGCACCGGGCCGGGCTGCCGCCGCCCATCGACCAGCGCCGACTTCGAGCACAACATCCCCTACGAAGCAGGCGGCCGCACCTGCCTCTGCAACGGCAACCCGAAGTGCCGCCACGACCACCGCCTCAAGCAGGACCCCCGCTGGAACGCCGAACAGCTCCCCACCGGCCACATCCGCTGGACCACCCCAGCCGGGCGGCAATACCTCACCGAACCCACCCGGTATCCGATCTGATCAGCCTGCGCGGCACCCGCTCGGCCTCGTCACAGTGCCCCGCCTCACCACAGTGCCCGCCTCACCGCAACGCCCGGAAGAACGACCGCACGTCTGCGACCAGGAGATCAGGCTCCTCCATCGCCGCGAAGTGGCCGCCCCGGTCGAACTCCGACCAGTGCACGATGTTGTTGGACTGTTCGGCCAGCCGCCGGACCGATGCCGCGATCTCCTCGGGGAACACCGCCACCCCGGTAGGCACGGTCGAGATGCTCGGCGCCCCGCCCGAAGCGGCCCGCGCCGCCGCTGCCTCGTAGTACAGCCGCGCCGACGACCCGGCCGTCCTGGTCAGCCAGTACACCGTGATGTTGGTGAGCATCTGATCCCGGTCGACCGAGGCCAGCCCGCCGTCGGTCCACTCGCCGAACTTCTCCGCGATCCAGGCCAGCTGCCCGGTCGGCGAGTCGGTCAGGCCGTAGCCCACCGTCTGCGGCCGGGTCGACTGGATAGCGCTGTAACCGCTCCCGGTGACCCGGAACCGCCGCAGCCGCTCCACCCGCGCCCGGTCCCGGGCATCCAGGTCGGGCGGCTCGTCACCCACCGGCGCGAGCATGTTCAGGTGCACGCCGATGACGTGCTCCGGCACGAGCACCCCGAGCTCCCGGGAGATTCCCGACCCCCAGTCCCCGCCCTGCGCGCCGTACCGCTGGTAGCCCAGCCGCCGCATCAGCTCGTCCCACGCCCGCGCGACGCGACTGACGTTCCAGCCCCGCTCCCGCGTCGGCCCGGAGAAGCCGAACCCCGGAATCGACGGGATGACCATGTGGAACGCGTCCCGCGGGTCACCTCCGTACGCGGCGGGATCGGTCAGCGGCCCGATGACCTCCATGAACTCCACGACCGATCCCGGCCAGCCGTGCGTCATGATGAGCGGCAGCGCGTCCTGGTGAGCCGAACGCACGTGCAGGAAGTGCACCGTCTGCCCGTCGATCTCCGTGGTGAACTGAGCGAAGCCGTTCAGCCGGCGCTCGTGCACCCGCCAGTCGTAGCCTGCGCCCCAGTACCCGGCCAGCTCCCGCACGTCGTCCAGCGCGATGCCATAGTCCCAGCCCGCCCCGGGCACCTGGTCCGGCCACCGCGTCCGGGCCAGCCGTTCCCGCAGGTCGTCCAGCTCAGCCTGCGGGATTTCGATCCGGAACTCCTCGATCGTGTCCATGCTCGAAGACCGTACCTCCCGCCCCCGGGCAGCCCGCCGGCGGAGGAGACAAATGCCGCGGTCAGCCCGCTGAACGCGACCCCCTGGTAGCGTCGGCACGGGGGCTGGCCTGGTCCCCGCGTCGGGGGTGTGTCCCCGCTCGCTCATGCGACGGAGCAGGAGAAAGACCATGGCTTCTCGGCTGAACCCGTACCTCAACTTCAACGGCAACGCCCGGCAGGCGCTGGAGTTTTACCACAGCGTGTTCGGCGGCGACCTGACGCTCAGCACGTTCGGCGACTTCGGCGCGCAGGGCACTCCCGACGCCGACCGGATCATGCACGGCCAGCTCGAGACCGCCGCCGGCTTCACGATCATGGCCGCCGACGTGACCAGCGAGATGCCCTACCAGCCGCCGGTGGGCTTCTCGGTCAGCATCAGCGGCGACGACGACGCCCTCCGTGGCTACTGGCAGAAGCTGTCTTCGGGCGGCAGCGTCACCATGCCGCTGGAGAAGCAGGCCTGGGGCGACGAGTTCGGCATGTGCGCCGACCAGTTCGGGGTCCCCTGGCTGGTCAACATCAGCCAGCCGCAGGCCTAGCCAGGCCCGCGGTCCAGTCGGCGACGCTGAGGACATCGGCCTGGCGGGGGAACAGCTTCTCGGTCAGGACCCGGTGCACCTCGGGGTCGCCGTCCAGGCAGCCGTCGGCCAGGACGGTGAGGCGGTAGTCCAGGTCAGCAGCCTGGCGCAGGGTGGAGAGCACTACCCCGCTGGTGGCGATGCCCGCCAGCACCAGGCTGTCGACCTCGCCTGCCCGCAGGACCACCTCCAGGTCGCTGCCGGTGAACGCCGACACCCGGCGCTTGGTCACGACCACGTCGCCGGAATCCGGCCCGATGGCCGGAGGGATGGCCGCGCCCGGGTCGCCGTCGGCCATCCGCCCCGAGCCCGCGATCGCCCCGAACGTCTTATTGCGCTGGCTGACCTCGGGATACCCGGCGCGGAACCCGACGACCACGTAGATGATCCTGATCCCGGCGCTGCGGGCGGCCGCGATCGCGCCCGCCAGCCGCGGCAGGTACTCCTCGTCGTCGGCGTAACGATCGACGATGCCCTGTTGCACGTCCATGACGAGCAAGGCGGTTGACGCCATCCCGGCACGCTCCTTCGAGCTTCGGTGGTTACGGTACGAGTGTGGCGACTATAGACGACGTGGCCGCGGCGGCCTCGCAGCTGCCCGACGTGACCGAAGGTGAACGGCACGGCACCCGGACCTGGTTCGTCGGCCACAAGGCCTTCGCCTGGGAACGGCCGTTCAGCAAGGCCGATGTGCGCCGGTTCGGCGACCAGGCCCCGCCCGGCGGCCCCATCCTGGCCGTCCGTGTTGCCGATCTCGGCGAGAAGGAAGCGCTGCTCGCCGCCCACCCCGAGGCGTTCTTCACGATCCCGCATTTCGACGGCTACTCCGCCGTCCTCATCCAGCTGCCGAAGGTCTCCGCCCAGGCGCTCGGTGAGGCCGTGACCGACGGCTGGCTGGCTTGCGCGCCGCCGGCCCTCGCAGCGGAGTTCCTGGGCCGCTCCGGGTAGCCGTCTCAGGCTGGCCGGGACGAGACCAGTGACGCGAATACAACAGTGGAACTGAGATAATGCCCGGTGGTGTAGTCGAAAACGCCACCGCATGTTATCAGCCGGAGCGCGGCATAGCCCGTCGCGCCGTAAATCGCTTTTGCGGGGAATTGGGATTTGGCGTACTCGCGGACGCCGGTGACCCGGAAAATGGCGGTGATCCCGTCGGCGAGCCGCACGTCGATGGTGTCTCCCGGGCTCAGGGCCCCGAGCCGGAAGAAGACCGCGGGCCCCTGAGTACTGTCGACGTGGCCCTCGATAACCGACGCTCCGACCTGGCCCGGCGTCGCCGAGTATTTGTACCACGCGGCCATGCCCGCGCTCGTGACCAGCGACGGTACCTGTATCGTCCCGTCGGCGTTGAGCCCGAGGTGCAGCACCGCCGAGTCCACCCCGATGGCCGGGATGGCCAGGGATACCGGCTCCGAACGCTCCAGCGAGGGGCCGTCGCCCGCCGGGCCGTCGGAGCCGGCCGCCGCGGCCGACGGCTGCGGCGCGTGCACCTGGGACGCGACCACCACGCCCACGGTCGCGAGCCCGCCCACGATGAGCAGGGCTCCGATCACCCCCGCCAGCCGGGCCCGCAGGCTCACCGGCCGGGGCGGGCGGGTGTACCCGGTCTCCGGCCACGAGCCGACCACGCGGAAGCCGGCTATGCGCGGCCACCTCGCATCCCCCAATGCGCGCTCCCTCGGGGTCGTTGTCCACCAAGCTTAATATTCGCCCGCCGCGCGCGCCATTGGCGGCTAGTGCCGGGGTCTTGGCTTATCGTTATGCTCGCCGGTTTTCTCCCCCGGAGTTGTTCGGCCGGCCAAGGAACCAAAGGCCGGTCACGCGTTTTCCTTCCGGTACCGGTTTCTGCGGCCTCCGGCCGGGAAATGGTCGTATTTGGACGGGAGCATGAGGAGGTCCGATGAGGGCGCGCACAGCCATTGCCTGGACAGCGCACCGGGTTAGGCCGAGCACCGTCGGCCTGGGCCTGCTGAGCGTGTTCGCCTGCATCGCCGTCTCGGCCTGCACGTCGGGCAGCACGGGGACGGGCACCGTCGTGTTCTCGCCCAGCGTCAGCGGCTCGGTGACCGTGTCCGTGTCCGTCTCGGTGAGCACGCCCAGCGACGGCACCAGCTCGACCCCCACCCCGACCGACACGATAACCCCGACCCCCTCACCCAGCGTGACCCCGAGCCCGACGCCGACTGTGACCTACTACAGCCCGTACCCCACCGTCGCCCCCGTCACCGGCGGCGGCGGCACGGCCGGATTCCAGGACGCCGGGCTGGCGGTGCTCGGCGGAGGGGCCATCCTGGCCGGCGCCGGGAGCATCATCTACCGCCGCCGCACGACCAGGAAACGCTGACCGCCCACCGCTGACCGCCAACCGCCAAACGCTCACCAGGGAACGCTGACCCGCATGCTGATCGCGGCCGCCGTCTGCCCGCATCCGCCGCTGCTGATCCCCGAAGCGGCCGGCGAGCCCGGCCCCGGCGACCCCGAACTGCCGCGGCTGCGGGTCGCCTGTCAGCAGGCCGTCTCCGCCCTCCTGGCCGAACGCCCCGACCTCATCGCCGTCGCCGGCGCTGACCCGCGAACCGGGCGCACCGTGGAGTACCCGCCGGACGCCCCGGGTCAGCTGCGCGAATTCGGCGTCCCGTTCGCCGCCGGCCAGGATGGGCCGGACGCACCGCCCCTCCCGCTCTCCCTGACCGTGGGGAAGTGGCTGCTGTCCCGCGCGGTCCCGGCGCACGCACCGCCGCCGACGATGTGGTGGGGGATCGCCCCGGACGCCGGGCCGGCCGAGTGCCGGCGCCTGGGGGAGAAGCTGGCCCGGCTCGCACCCCGGGTCGCGCTGCTGGCCATGGGGGACGGGCCGGGGTGCCGGGCCCGCGCCGCCCCGGACGCCGCCGACCCCGACGCCGACCGCTACGACGACCAGGTGGCCGGGGCCCTGGCCGCCGCCGACCCGGCCGCGCTGGCCGCGCTCGACCCCGGCCAGGACGGTCCGCTGGTCATCGCCGGCCGGGCCGCCTGGCAGGTGCTGGCCGGCGCGGCCGGCCAGGACGCTTTCACGGCCGAGCTGCGCTATCGCGGCGTCCCCTTCGAGGTGAGCTACTTCGTGGCCAGCTGGCGCCGGGCACACTTATAGTCATGGGCACGCACGTCATCGCCGTGGTCGGGGCGACCGCCACCGGCAAGTCCGGCCTCGGTATCGCGCTGGCCCGGGAGCTCGGCGGGGAGGTCGTCAACGCCGACTCAATGCAGCTCTACCGGGGCATGGACATCGGCACCGCCAAAGAGCCCGAAGCCGCCCGCCACGGCGTGCCGCACCATCTGCTCGACATCTGGCCGGTGACCCGCGCCGCCAACGTGGCCGATTACCAGGAGCTGGCCCGCGTCGCCATCGATGACATCATCGCCCGCGGCCGGGTCCCGGTGCTCGTGGGCGGCTCAGGCCTGTACGTCCGCGCCGCTCTCGACGATCTCAATTTTTACGGAACGGACCGTGGTACCCGCGATCGCCTTGAGTCCGAGCTCGCCGAGGTCGGAGCGGCCGCCCTGCACGAGCGGCTGGCCGCGCTCGACCCGGCCGCGGCCGCCGCGATCCTGCCCGGCAACGGCCGCCGGATCGTGCGTGCGCTCGAGGTCGTCGAGCTGACCGGCGGCTCGTTCACCGCCACCATGCCCGCCTACGAGCAGATCCGCCCCGCGACCCAGATCGGCCTCACCATGCCCCGGCCCGAGCTCGACCAGCGCATCGCGGCCCGCGTCGAGGCCATGTGGCAGGCCGGCCTGGACGCCGAGGTGCGCGCGCTGGCCCGGGCCGGCCTGCGCGACGGCCCGACGGCCAGCCGCGCCATCGGCTACCAGCAGCTGCTGCGCCACCTGGACGGCGAGCTCACCTTGGAGGCGGCCCGCGAGGAGACGATCAAGGCCACCCGGCGGTTCGCCCGCCGTCAGGAATCCTGGTTCCGCCGGGACCCCCGCGTCCGGTGGCTCGACGCGAGCGGCCCGGCCGGGCCCCTTCTGGACCAGGCCCTGAGCTACATCCGGTCGCCGAGGCCGTAGGCGCGCTTGGCGTTGTCGGCGCAGAGCATGCGGGACAGGCGCACCACGGTGCGTTCGGAATAAAGATCGTCGGCCAGCCCCGCGGCCAGGAAATCGGACAGCGCTCGGCGGAACAGCGCCGCGCCCAGATAGAACAGTTCCGGCAGCCCGAACGCATCCGAGGAGTACAGGAACTTGCCGAACGGCGCCAGCTCCAGCGCCTCGGCGAGCAGGGCGGTAGCGCGGCGGCCCAGGTTGTGGGCGGCCAGGCCCACGTCGACGTACACGTGCGGGAAGACCTGGGCCAGGTATCCCGCCTCGCGGTGGTAGGGGTAGTTGTGCAGCAGCATGACCGGGACGCCGGCCGGCTGGATGGCCCGCAGCAGCGGGGTGAGCAGCAGCGGGTTGCCGCGGTGCAGGTCGACCTCGCTGTCCCCGTAACCGGCGTGGAACTGCACCGGCAGCCCGAGGTCCACGCCGCACCAGATGAGGAACCGCTCCAGCGTCTCGTCGAAGACCCGGGTCGGCCCGGACCCGGCCTCCGCGGCGGGGCCGGCCTCCGCGGCCCGGGGCGGGCCGGAGCTTGCGCCACGGGTAGCCAGCCAGCGCCCGGCCGCCGCCGTCACCTCGGCGTCGTCCGGCCGCTGCGGATTCAGGTCCAGCCCGGTCCGGTAGGCGGCGATCGACTTGACCGCCACCGCGTCCGCGGTGCGGCTGGCCAGGGCGGAGCGCACCGCGTCGGCGAAGCCGCCCGCGCCGATCCCGGCCGCGGCCACGTCCTCGGCCACGCGCTCCAGCCGGACGATCTCGCGCGCGGTCGCCCCGGCCAGCTCGCCGAGCTCAGCCGGGGAAGTCAGCGGCTCCGGGGTGTAGCCGGTGTCCACGCACAGCGCGGACAACCCGGCCGCCACCATGAAACGCCTGCTCACCTCCGGCGCGCCGAGCTCGGCCCGGCGCGTGGTGTAGTCGGCCAGCTCGGCGTGCGGCGGCAGGCCGAGGATGGGCGGGCACAGCCGCCGGAACGCGAACCCGGCCTGGGAGTCGAACACCGAGCCGCCCGGCCAGCCCGGGCCCTCGGTCAGCAGCGACTCCAGCGTGGCCTCGTCCGCGTCGCGGTACAGCACCCCGTGACAATGGTGATCGACCAGCGCCTGTTCCGCCACGCAGCCGAGCAGTTCCGCCACGTTGTATCCGCTCCTGTCCCCGGTGCTCGTCCCTATAGTGTCTCCCCGGCATAGTGTCTCCCGGCCCATCCGACACGGAAGCAGCAAAAGGTACGAAATATTCGATCCGGGCAGGTAGTTGGCGTGGCGTACGGCCCTGGCCAACTGTCCGGGAAGTCGGAGTGAACCTTTTCGTCCGATCGCGCGTCACACACTGTAGGAGTTACTCGTTAGGAGGTGACCTACAGTGACCGGTGCCTACCCGGTGCTTCACGTGGGTTCCTTCGGGTCTGCGGGCCCCGCCCGACCGGCGCCCCCCTGGACCCGTACGTTCCGCGGCATCCCGGCGTCCGTATCGCAGGCCCGCCGGTTCGTAGCCGAGCTGCTGCCCGGCTGCCCGGCCCGCGAGGTCCTCATGACCTGCGTGTCCGAACTGTGCGCGAACGCCATCACGCACACCGCCTCGGGCCAGGGCGGCGCGTTCACCGTCGAGGTCGAGCTCCCCCGAGACGGGGTGGCCAGGATCGCGGTCACCGACGACGGCGGCCCGGCGCTCCCGGTCGCCCGCTCCCTGGACCTGATGGCCGAAGGCGGCCGTGGCCTGGCCCTGGTCGCCGCCTGCACCAGCCGCTGGGGCTACGTCGAGGACGGCCCCGGCCTGACCGTGTGGGCCGAATCCTGCTGGCCGGTCGCGGTCCCCGCGCCCCGTGATCGAGAGCCCGCCGCCCCTTCCCGTCGGCCGCGCGTCCCCCGACCCGGGTTCTCCCGTCCGGTCCCGCCGTCTGCCGACGACGACTGGCCCGCTGGCCCCGCCGCCTGAGCACCGGCCATCATCAGAACTTGCGGAAGTATGGGTGGCCGTCTTGCCACCAGATCAGCACCACCTTGCCGACGATGCTGGCGCCCGTGATGGGTCCCCAGAACCGGCTGTCGCACGAATCGGCCCGGTTGTCGCCCAGCACGTAGAACTCGCCTGGCGGTACCCGGTAGGGGTGCTGGCTGCTCGCTATCGGCGGCCCCAGCGGGTCATAGTGCGGCAGATAGGGCTCGGCGAGCAGCCGTCCGTTTACGTAGATGCTGTTACCCGAGGAGTAGATCGTCTGTCCTGGCCGTGCGATGACCCGCTTGACCAGGTCGCCTTCCTGCCCGCAGTGGTCGAGCGGCGGCTGGCCGAACACCACGATGTCGCCCTCGCGCACGTCATGCCAGCTGAAGAAGGCCTTCTGCACCAGAATCCGGTCGTACACGTGCAGCGTCGGCACCATCGACGCCGAGGGAATCCAGAAGGTCTCGAACGCGAACGCCCGCAGCAGGCCGGCCGCCAGCCCGGCCACCAGGATGATGATCCGCCGCCTCGGCCAGCTTCCGCTTCCACCGTCGGCGCCGCCCCGGGCGGCCTTCCGCCGGGCGACCCTCCGCCGGGCGGCCCTCCGCCGGGCTGCTATCAGCCGGATCAGCCATGGCCAGCGGCCCAGATGATCATCTGCCGGCGGCCGGTAACGGGGAGCGTGCCCGGGCCGGGCTCAGGCTCGCCTGCCCGGCGCGGCGCGGGGGTAAGTACGGGCGCAGGGCTCGCGCTAGGCGCCCTGGCTGTTGCCGGCTCGGGTGGCGCCGGCTCGGGTAGTGCCGTCTTGACGGGTGCCGTCTCGGCCGTTCCCGTCTTGGCGGGCGCCCCCCTGGCCGGTGCCGCCTTGGCCGGGGCCGCCGAGGCCAGCAGCCCGGCCGAGGCGCCCAGCGAGCAGGCCGCGACCAGCAGCGCGCAGGCCGCCGTGCTCAGCCGCCGCCCGGGAGGTGCCCTCAGCCATTCCCGCGCTGCGCCCGCCAGGTAGCTCCAGGCGATCGAGCCTGCCGGGGTCCCGTCCCTGATGAGCAGCGCAGCCAGCTCGGCGGCCTCATCGCCGTGCCGCCGCCGCCAGCGGGCCGGGTAGCACCGCAGTACGGCCTGGACCGTCCGGGCCGTCCGGTGGTCATTCATCAGATGCCACCCAGCTGCAGCCGCAGCCGCCCGGCCGCGCTGACTCGCTCGAGCGAATCGAGGTGCGCGCGAAGTGCCGCCGCCCCCGGAGCGGTAATGCGGTAGGGATGCCGCCGGTCGTCGGCGGGCAGCGACTCGATCAACCCGAGCCGGTCAAGCCGGTCCAGGGCGCCGTAGAGCGTGCCGGGCCCGAGCGTGACGCTGGCGAGCTCCTTGATGTCCTGGATCAGCGCGTAACCATGCTTGGGGCCGCCGGCCAGGCTGATCAGGATCAGCACCGACGCGTCGCCGGCCCTCCGCAGCACGTCCTGCCCGGCCTTGCTGCCCTGTCCGCGCACGAGCACCGCCTCCTAATACGTTGGTCAATATATCAGTGAACGGAATAGTCACGTCGGGATTCCGCGCAGACCGCGTCAGCGGGCGCGCGCCGGCTGGAAGCCGCCTGATATTATCTCGAATATGAGATAGCATTAAAGGTATGAACGCTAGGCGCGACCTCAGGCCGGGGACTCCTGAGCCCCTCGAGCCCGCGGGGACTCCCCAGCCGGCGCAGCGCGATCAGGAAGCGGCGCTGCCGGTCATGCCGGGTTTCCGCGAGATGGCGCTGCGCCGCCGGGCAGATGAGCAGGCGGCCCGGATGGCCGAGGACCGCGGCCGTCTCGTCCGGGAGCTGGCCGGGCAGCGACAGGCGGCCGGCCTGTCCCAGACCGAGATCGCGGCCCGGATGGGAACCTCCCAGTCCGCGGTCGCCCGGCTGGAATCCGGTACCGGGGACGTGCGCGCTTCCACGCTCGAGCGTTATGCGGCCGCCGTCGGCAGCCAGATCACCTGGAAACTCGACCATCCCGCGGAAGGAGCCGGCCGATGACCTATGGCGCGGCACGTGCGCACCGGCCAGGAATCCCGCCGCGCCCGGGGGAGCCCGGCTGGCCCGGCACCCCCGGCACCCCCGGGACACCGGACCTCCCCGGCCTCCCCGGGAGACCGGGCCGCCCGTTCACCGCGCCGCCGGGTGTCCCCGGGCCGGCTCAGGAACCGCCGGTCCGGGTCTGGACCGATCCCAACGCTGATTGGCAGGCCACGCTGTACGAGCGGCTGCTGGCCAAGCGGATCGTGCTCGCCTCCGGCCCGCTGGACGACGAGGCCGCCGCGCGGCTGTCAGCCCAGCTGCTCACCCTGGACGCCGAGGGCGAGGGGCCGGTCCGCCTGGAACTGCAGAACTTCCGCTCCGACCTGCCTGCCGCCCTCACCGTGATGGGCATCCTCGACGTCATGCACGCTCCGGTGCATGGCTGCGTAAGCGGTGAGATCAGCGGACCCGCTCTGGGCATCCTCGCGTCCTGCCCGCGCCGTACCGGCTACCCGAACGCCATCTTCACCCTGACCGAGCCCAGGCTCGAAATGGGCGGGACCGTCACCGCCGTCACCGCGCGCCAGCAGCAGCTGACCCGCATGCTCGACACGCTGTACTTCAGGCTGGCCGAGGTCACCGGCCGCGAGGTCGACGAGATCCGCGAGGATGCCCGCCGCCGCCGTTCCCTGACCACGGCCCAGGCCATCGGCTACGGCCTCATCCAGGCCCAGGAGACAACCCCAGCCCAGCCCTCCGACAAGTTACGGATGCGCCGGGGCCAGGGCCGAGGCGGCCCGCCGGAAGGCCGCTTCGGCCGCCAGGTTGTCCTCGATGTGCCAGTCCTGATGGTAGATCCCGTCGTCCTGGGCGATGTCGAACCACACCAGCCCGAGCGCGTCGTACTGGCGCATCCCGGCGAAGAGGTCGGGGATCTTTGCCGCCTGGCCGGCCCGGGACCCGCCGCGGTCTCCGACAGCAGCAGCGGCTGATGGGTGAACGCTCGCACCTGAGCAATGGTCTTGCCGAAGATGTCGGCGAAGTTTCGTAGGACCGATAGTAGTAGCCGTCGATGCCGACCCAGGTGACGCACTGCGCGCCCGGCCACCAGGAGGCAACCGGCCCGGTGCCAGGCTCATCCGCCTGAATGGTCCACAGCCAGGTGACATTGTCGGCGCCCTGGCTGCTCCCAGGCGGCCAAAGAGTCCTCCGGGTTGAATTCGCCGCGCCGAGCCCCTCGGGCTGCTCGGCTCGTAGCCTCCCGGCGCCAGGCCCTGCCTCGGCTCCGCGGCCAGGCGTGAAACTGGGTCGGATCCGGCCCGGCCAGGGCCGGCCAGGTCCGACAGATGCCGAAAAATAGCCCTCTGTACACTCTTGCTCTCAATGGGTAACATCGAAGGCGGAACGACCCGTACGAATTGGTAGCGATCGGGCCAGGACTGTGACATCTCGTCTGAGAACTGGCTGAACTGGGGCCTATGATGAGCACGGACAGTAACCATTCGAGTGAGAATAGTCATCATGGATCCCTGTCCGCCGAAACGCCCCAGCGTGCAGACGCCGAAAATGACTGGCCCGGCGCGACGCCTCCGGCGGGCTGGTTCCTGCGCTCGCCGGCCAACGCCCAGGCGGCCAGGCCGCCGGCGGATACCTCTGGTACCGGCTCCGACGCAGGCAAGCCCGACGCAGGCGAGCCCGACGCAGCCGAGCCCGACGCAGCCGTGACGGACGCGTGGTGGGTCGCGTCCCCTGCGCCGGAATCCGGCGAATCGCCGATCTCCTGGTACGAAGGCATGGACGATCCCGAGCCGGAGGCGGAACCGCCCGCCGCGGCCGCCAATGAGTCGCCAGAGCCTCCCGTCGCCCCTGTCGCTGCTCCTATCCCCCCCGCCACGCCAAGGACCGGCCCCTACCAGCGGCCTGTCCTGGCCGCCCCGCCCGTGGTCAGCCCCACCCGCGCCCTGCGTGGCAGGCCCGGCGGCCCGGGCTTCCAGCCGAAGCGCCCCGCTCCGGGAGCCAAGAAGGTGACCGCTGGCCAGTCCCCGTGGCAGGCCTCGCACCGCCTGTGGAGCGAGTCCGAGATCCCGTGGGAGCAGCACCCCGCGAACGACGCCCTGCGGCACGAACCCGCGCAGCAGGCCCGGCCGCCGCAGCAGGCCCGGCCGCCGCAGCAGGCCCGGCCGCCACAGCAAGCCCGGCCGCCGCAGGAGACCTGGCGGCCACAGCACGCGCGGCCGCCGCTCATCCCGCCGCCCCGCTCGCCGCAGCGGCCGCTCGCGGGCGGGTCCCTCAGGCCGGCCCCGCGCCCGGCCGGCCCCTCGACCGGCACACCCTCGTCCGGCACCCCCTCGACCGGCACCCCGCCCGCCGGCCTGCCGATGCCGCTCGGCGCCCCGGTCTACGCTGAGCCGCGACCCCGGCCGCCCGCCGGATCGCAAGCCGAGCAGCCGCCCGGACCGGGAACCGCGCCCGACCCCGACGGCGGCCGGACTCCCGGCGCCGCACCCCCGCTGTGGGCCCGTCCGCCCGGCGCGGCCAGCTCGCGCCCGGCCGGCGACGCACTCGCGCCCGACTACCGGCCCGCCGAAGTCGCAACCATGCTGCTGGAACCCGAGCTGCCCGGGACCTGGCGCCCCGGCCCCCGGCACTCGCTGCTCGGCCGCCGAACGGTCACCATCGTCATCCCCGTCATCGTCCTCGTCGCGGTGGCTGTCCTGGCCCTCGCCTTGCTGACCGGCCACGGCCCGAAGCTCGGCCCGCTGGCCGCCAGCCAGCAGGTAAACCCCGCACCTCACCAGGGCACGACGCCGCTGACCATCGGCATGTATCCCGGTCAGCAGCAGCGGGGCGTCTTCCAGGCCGTCAACCGCGTCGTCGCCAGTGGCAACACGATCGTCACCATGGGCTCGCAGACCAGCGACGGCGTGGTCCGCCAGCAGTTCTTCGTGTCCGCCAACGGCGGCGCCTCCTGGCGCCTGGCCCCGGTGCAGGCACCAGGAGGCGGCGAGCCCCCGCTCGGCTACCCGGCCGCCCGGCTGGCCGGCGGCCCCAGGGGCTGGCTGGCGGTCGGCCCGCAAGCCATCTGGACCAGCCCGAACGGCCTGTCCTGGACCCTCGCGGCCACGCATGGCATCATCCCGATGGGGCCCGGCGACGGGATGTGGGTGCTGAACAGCACGTCCAGCGGCTTCCTGGCCGCGGGCGTGGCCGCCGACGGCGGCCAGGCCACGCAGGCCGTGATCTGGACCTCCCGCGACGGACTGACCTGGCAGCGCGCGACGGCCGCCCAGCTCGGGCTGGCCGGGCCCGGCGAGACCGTGCAGAGCATCTCCTACATCACCTCGCGAGGCCCCGATACGGTGATCTCCGGCCAGGTCAGCGCGGCCGGGACCACGTACTCGGGCGTCTGGCTGAGCACGGACGGCGGGTCGACGTGGACCCGGGTGACGGTCCCGGCCGACCACGGAGCGGGGACCGCGATCACCGGCCTGGCCTTCGACGGCTCCGGCCTGCTCGCCGTACGGCCCGGCCGGTCGGCGAGCGGCGCCACCGATGCGGTGGCCTATTTTTCACCTAACGGATCCGGGTGGCAGTACGCGGGCACCATCGGCGCGGCCGCGGGCTGGACCCCCGGCCTGGTCAAGGGCAGCGACTACGGCTTCGTCGTGGCCGGGACCAGCGCGGCCGGGCAGCTCGTCGCCTTCACCGCCGCGGGTACCGGGACGACCTGGGTGCCGACCGGATCGCTGGGCGATGCGGGCACCGAATCCGTGGTCGGCGCGACGGTCGCGTCGGCCGGGACGATCGTCGCCGTCGGGTACACCGCGCCCGGCCAGGCCGGCCAGCAGCCGGTATTCCTGGAGGCGAACGCGGCGGGCCGCGTGCGGCCGGTCCCGCTGGCGGGCATCGCGGGCGGCTCGATCCCGGAGCTGGCCGTCAACGGCCTGGCCGTCGCGGGTGGCCAGCAGATCGCCGTGGGCAGCGCGGAGGGCTACCCGGCCGTGTGGCGCCGGTCTTCGGGAGGCTCCTGGGCTCTGGTCACCTCGCTTTCGCAGGTCTCGGGCGGCCCGGGCCTGGCCGCCCTGACCGGCGTGACCCACGGGCCGTCCGGCTGGCTCGCGGTCGGCGCACCCGGCCCGGTCGTCATGACCTCGGCCGACGGGACGTCCTGGCGGTCCGCCACCGGGCCCGGCTCCATCACCGCCGACCTGGCCGGCGTGGCGGCCGTCGCGACGGCGGCGGGCCCGCGCGGCTACGTCATCGTCGGCAAGCTGGTCGCGTCCGGCGGCGCCTGCGTGGCGGACGTGTGGTGGTCACCGGACCTGAAGTCATGGACCCGCGCGCATGACGTGAACGAGGTGACCGGCTCCAGCCAGGTGCTCGCGGTCGCCGCGGACGCAGCCGGCTTCGTGTCGGTCGGGTCGCACGACGGCAAGCCGGCCGTGTGGACCACGGCCAACGGCACCACCTGGACGACGATTGTCCTGCCGGTGCCGGCCGGAGCCTCATCCGCCGTCCTGCAGCAGATCGCCATCAGCGGGAACCGGGTGGCGGCGGTCGGCCAGGCCACGACCGAGGCTGGCACCGTGCCGATCGCGGAGCTCTCGCTCGACGGCGGTATCAGCTGGCGCCAGGTGCCGATCAGCTCGCCGGGCCCGGACACGACATTCACCGCGATCAGCGCGGGAGCCGGCGGTTTTGCCGCCGCCGCCGAGTTCGGCGCCCCCGGTCAGCAGGCCATCGCGGCCTGGACCTCCGCGAACGGGACGTCGTGGGCACCCGCCGCCATCAGCGGCGCCTCCGGCGCCCGGACGGGGGGCAGCTATAAGGTCAGCGCCCTCGTCTCGTCCGGCACCACGGTGACCGCCATCGGCTCGATCGCCACGCAGTCCAGCCAGGAGGTCTTCATCGTGTCCCTGCCCGCCCCCTAAGTCCCGCGCGCTGAGTCCCGCGCGCTGAGTCCCGCGCGCTGAGTCCCCGCCGACCCGCTGACCGGGGCTTTGATACGGCTGGCAGAGCCTGACTGCAGCGCGCCCCCAGTCAGCGCGGCTCTCCTGGGCCCAGGACCGTCACCCCGGCCAACAGGAGGACATAGTGAAATCCAGTCTAGGAAAGCTCATTATCGGCACGGCAGTCGCAGCGGGTGCGCTCGGCGTAGGGTTCGGCGGCAGTCTGGCTGTCGCGAGCGCCGCGACGACACACTCGTCCACGCCGACGTCGACGACCGCGTCTACGTCATCGTCCGCATCGGGCACGACCGCGTCCGGCAGCACGTCTGCCGCCCCGGCCGCAACCCCGTCGGCGTCTGCGACGCACAACTGCCCGAACATGAAAGGCGGACAGCCCAAGCCGGGAAGCACGAGCACCGGCAGTTAAGTCCCATCGGTGACAGGTCGGCCTCTCCTCCCGAGGTCCGGGAGAGGCCGGCTACCGCGACATTTCCGCGACACCCTGCGCCACAGCGCACGGCGCGCACAGCGAGACAGCCGTCCCGCTGATCTTGCGGGTCATGACCGCCTGGCCGTCGCATACGCCCAGGTCATCTGGGTGAGCCGTGCTGCACTGGCAACGGCAGTTACGCCACTCGCCGGTTACCGTCACGCGCCCGGCTTCGACGGCGGCGCGGACCGCCGGCTCGATCTTGTCCATCGCCTCGTGCGTGGCTTCCGATACCCGCCGCGACCATTCGTTGACCGCGTCCGCGGCCACCTGCCAGGCGGCCCGGAACTGCTCGGTGGGCTTGGCTGCGTCACTTTCCATGAGCCCAGTTTGTCATCCGAACACCCCATGTGGCCAGTGCCAGTCACCATACCGGCCACAGGCCGAGCAGCGCCGGTGCCGGCCCAGCGGTCCCCACGTTGCCGGGCGGTCACCGCGTTGCCGGGTGCCGGGCGGTCCCCGCGTTGCCGGGTGCCGGGCGGTCCCCGCGTTGCTGGGGTGCCTGGCGGTCACTGCGTTGCCGTGGCCGGTCCGGGCATCAGCCGCGCGGGGCTGATGCCGCGCAGGGAGGCGTCCAGCATCTCGGCCACGTGCGCCACGGCGACGTGCTCGCCGCGGCTGGTCAGCGCGGAGGCGATCTGCAGGGTGCAGCCGGGGTTGGCCGAGACCAGCAGCGGGGCGCCGGAGTCCAGCACCGCCTGGGCCTTGCGCGCGCCCAGCTCGCCCGCCGCCTCGGGCTGCAGCAGGTTGTACACCCCGGCTGAGCCGCAGCAGGTGCCCGCGTCGGCCAGCTCGACCAGGCTCAGCTCGGGGATCGCACGCAGCAGGTCGCGCGGCTGCCGGGTGATCCCCTGCGCGTGCCCCAGGTGGCAGGCGTCGTGGTAGGCCACGGTGACCGGCAGCGGATGGCGCGGAGCGGCCGGGCCGAGCTCGGCCAGGAACTCTGACAGGTCCCGGACCTTGGCGCTCATCGCGGCCGCCCGAGTGGCCCAGCCCGTGCCGTCTCCCGGATCGCCCGGGTCATTCAGCAGCCGCTCGTACTCCTTCATGGCCGAGCCGCAGCCGGCCGAATTGACCACGATCGTGTCTACCCCGGCTCGCTCGAACGTCTCGATCGTGCGCCGGGCGAAGGCCGCCGCCTCGGCCTCGCGGCCGGAATGCAGTGACAGCGCACCGCAGCAGCCCTGGCTACGCGGGATGATCACGTCGCAGCCCTCCATCGCGAGCACCCGCGCAGTCGCGGCGTTCACCTGCGGGAAGAACACCGACTGGACGCATCCGGTGAGCATGCCGACCACCGCACGACGCGGCCCGCGGGCCGCCACGTGTTCCGGCAGCCGGGCCGTGGCCTTCGCCGGCGGCGCCAGCCGGAGCGCCGCGCCGAGCGCGGGGGACAGGCGCCCCGGCAGGCTGCTGGCGGCCACCCGCTTGTCCAGCCCGGTGCGCTGCGCCGCCCGCAGCGGCTTGATCATCGCCCGCAGCCGGCGGGGGTAGGGGAACAACGCGAAGATGGCTTCCCGCGCGGCTCGGTCCCGCAGCCCGTTCGTCCCGTCCGGCGCCACCGGCAAGTTTGGCCGGGCGTCCTCGGTCCAGGCCCGGGCCGCCTCGATGAGCTGGTCGTACTGCACGCCGGACGGGCAGGCCGTCATGCACGCCATGCAGCCCAGGCAGCGGTCGAAGTGCTCGGCGGCCGCCGGGGTTAGCTCCGCGCCGTCCAGGATCTGGTTCACCAGGTAGATCCGGCCGCGCGGGGAGTCCATCTCCTCGGCCCACAGCTGGTAGGTGGGGCAGGCCGGCAGGCAGAACCCGCAGTGCACGCAGTCCTTGGCCACTTCCCGCAGCGTGTTCTCGTCTTGCATCACTGCCCCCAATCCAATCGTCCGGGGAACATCCGGTGCTCCGGGTCGAACTGGTCCTTGACCGCCCGCATCAAATCAAAGCCGGGCACCGCGCCGTTGGCGCCAGCTGGCACCGCGCCGTAGGCGCCGGCCGCGGCCCGCACCGGCTCCGGCGCGGCCAGCACGGTCACCGCCCCGCGGGGCCCAGATCCGTGGGGCGCTGACCCGCCCGGCCCGCCTGCAGGCGCCAGCCGCTCGCGCAGCGCGGTCACGAACCGGGCGGCGGCGGCGTCATGGTCCGCGGCCGGGTCCAGGCCGCAGTCGGGATCCAGGCAGGCGTAGACCAGGCCCGCGCCGGCCGGCCCGGTGACCGCGAACCTGACTCCCGCCTGCGCCCCCGCGGCCAGCAGCGCGTTCAGCACGTCGCCCAGCGCCGCCACCCAGAACGACACGCCGATCACCGTTCCGGCCGGCGGCAGTTGTCCCCATCCGGCCGGAGGCGTGTCCGATATGGTCACCGCCGGGGAGCCCTGCCCATCGGAGAACTGCCCATCGGACATCTGCCCATCGGACATCTGCCCATCGGACATCTGCGCGGCGGACAGCAGCTCGGCCATCCGCCGGGCCCGCTCGGCCACCCCGGACGGGGTTCCCTCCAGCAGCACCGAGACCCGCGTCACCGGGCTGGCCTGCGGCGGGATGTCCAGCTGCACGGCCGACGGGACCAGGGCCGCACCGGCCGCCGCGGCCACCGCACCGGCCACGTCGCCGCCCGCCGGCCCGAACTGCGCCGTCAGGTAGGCCGCCGCGGCGGGCCGCGGATGCAGCCGGAACGTCGCCTCGGTGATCAGGCCCAGCGTCCCGGCCGAGCCGCAGAACAGCTTGCCGAGGTCATAGCCGGCCACGTTCTTGACTACCTTGCCGCCCGAGTGCGCGACCTCCCCGTCGGCGCGGACCACCGTGATCCCGATCAGCAGGTCCCGCGGGGCGCCGTAGCGGAGCCGGCGCGGCCCGGCCGTCCCGGTCGCCACCACCCCGCCCGCCGTGGCGTCCGCGCGGCGCGTCGATCGCGAGCTCCTGCCCGGCTGAGGCCAGCACCGAGGCCAGGTGCCCCATCGTGACGCCCGCCTGCACCCGGGCCACCAGGTCCCCGGCCGCATGCTCCAGGACCTGGTCCATGGCCTGCAGGTCGATGACCAGGTCCGCTGATGCGGGCGGCGCGCCCCAGCCCAGCCCGGTCCCGGCCCCGCGCGCCACCACGGCCAGCTGGTGCGCGGCCGCCACCCGCAGCAGGGCCGATGCCTCGTCCGTGCTGGCCGGGAACGCGACAAAGGACGGTACGACGCCCGCGATCGAATCGGAAGCAGGCACGCCCTCCCGCACCACCGGGCACGCGGCGACTAGCGCGTCCCGGACCGCGGGAACCATGGTCCGTTCGGTATGCATCTAGAAGATCTCCGCCTGCCCGGCCGCTACGGCTGAATGCTCCGCCCCCGGATCCGCGGCCCGGTGCCGACCCGGCACCTCACCGCACAGCCGCGGCGTGGGGAAGATCTTGCCGGGGTTGCACAAGCTGGCCGGGTCGAACGCGCAGCGGATGAGCTGCATGGTGTCCAGGTCGGCGGCGTCGAACATCTTCGGCATGTACCGGGACTTGTCCACCCCGACACCGTGCTCGCCGGTGATCGAGCCGCCCTGGGCCAGGCACGCGTCCAGGATCGCACCGGACAGCTCCTCCGCGGCCTGCTCCTGGCCGGGCACCGCGTCGTCGTACAGCACCAGCGGGTGCAGGTTCCCGTCGCCGGCGTGGAACACGTTGGCCACCCGGATCCCGGCCTCGGCCGACAGTGCGGCGATCCGGTCCAGCACCGCGCCCAGCGACGTCCGCGGCACCACGCCGTCCTGCACGATGTAGGCCGGGCTGATCCGGCCCACCGCGGCGAACGCCGACTTGCGGCCGGCCCAGATCAGGGCACGTTCGGCCGGGTCGTCGGCCGCCCGCAGCTCCGTGGCGCCGGCCTGCTCGCACAGCAACCGCACGGTGGCCAGCTCTGCCTCGACCTCGGCCGCGGGCCCGTCCAGCTCCACGATCAGCACCGCGCCCGCGCCCGCCGGATAGTCGCAGTGCACGGCCGCCTCGGCCGCCTCGATGGACAGCGCGTCCATCATCTCGATGGCCGCGGGCATGATGCCGGCCGCGATGATGTCCGACACCGCCCGGCCGCCCTGGCTGGTGGTGGCGTACGCGGCCAGCAGGGTGTGCACGACCTCGGGCACCGGCATCAGCTTGACCACGATCTTGGTCACGATGCCGAGCGTGCCCTCCGAGCCGGTGAACGCGCCGAGCAGGTCGTACCCGGTGGTGACGCCGGTCCCGTCGCCGAGCCAGGCCAGCTCGCCGGACGGCGTGACGATCTCCAGCCCGGTCACGTGGTGCACGGTGAAGCCGTACTTGAGGCAGTGCGCGCCGCCGGAGTTCTCCGCCACGTTGCCGCCCACCGAGCAGACCACCTGGCTGGACGGATCGGGCGCGTAGAACAGCCCGAACGGCGCCGCCGCCTTGCTCACGGCCAGGTTCGTGACGCCCGGCTCCACCACGGCCCGACGGCTCACCGGGTCAATCTCGATGACCGAACGCATCCGGGACATCACGATCAGCACGCCGTCGGAGCGCGGGAGCGCCCCGCCGGACAGCCCCGTGCCGCTGCCCCGGGCCACGAACGGCACCCCGGCCGCCGCGCACGCGCGGACCACCGAAGCCACCTCGGCCGACGTGGCGGGCAGCACCGCCAGCGCCGGTACGCAGCGGTGCGAGGTGAGGCCGTCGCACTCGTAGGTGCGCAGCTCCAGCGGGTCGGTGATGACGTGGCCCGCGCCGCAGATCTCCCGCAGCCGCGGGGCCAGCGCCTCGATGCTCGTGGTCATCTCGCACCTCGCGGCGGGGGAGTCAGGGCATGCGCTCGTAGGCGGGCAGGGTGAGGAAGTCGACGAAGTCGTCGGCCAGCGCCACCTCGGTGAACAGCGCGACCGCCTGGCCGTACCGCTCCGCGTTGAAGCCGTCCCCGGCCGCGGCGCGGATCTTGCTCAGCTCCTCGTCGATCAGCCGCTCGACCAGTTCCCTGGTCACCACCTGCCCGTCGTCCAGCGTGATGTCGTTGTGGATCCACTGCCAGACCTGGGACCGGGAGATCTCCGCGGTGGCCGCGTCCTCCATCAGGTTGAAGATGGCCACCGCGCCATTGCCGCCCAGCCAGGTGGACAGGTACTGCAGCCCGACGCTGATGTCGTTGCGCAGCCCGGCCTCGGTGATCACGCCGGGCGTCTTGCTCACCGCGAGCAGGTCCTGCGCGCTGACCTCGACGTCCTCGCGGGTCTTGCTGATCTGGTTCGGGTTCGACCCGAGGACCGAGTCGAAGACCTCCTTGCAGATCGGGACCAGGTCCGGGTGGGCCACCCAGGAGCCGTCGAAGCCGTCGGAGGACTCGCGCAGCTTGTCGTCCCGCACCTTGGCCAGCGCCACCTCGTTGACCTCGGGGTCGCGCCGGTTGGGGATGAACGCGGCCATGCCGCCCATGGCGTGGGCGCCGCGGCGGTGGCAGGTCTTGACCAGCAGTTCGGTGTAGGCGCGCATGAACGGAGCGGTCATGGTGACCGAGTTGCGCTCGGGCAGGACGAACTCCCGGCCCCGGGTGCGGAACTTCTTGATCATGCTGAACAGGTAGTCCCAGCGGCCTGCGTTCAGCCCGGCCGAGTGATCCCGCAGCTCGTAGAGGATCTCCTCCATCTCGAACGCCGCCGGGATCGTCTCGATCAGCACCGTGGCCCGGATCGTGCCGCGCGGGATGCCCAGCGCGTCCTGGGCCAGGTTGAACGCGTCGTTCCACAGCCGCGCTTCCAGGTGGCTCTCGTTCTTGGCCAGGTAGAAGTACGGGCCCTTGCCCTTGTCGATCTGCTTTTGCGCCGAGGCGGCCATGTACAGCGCGAAGTCGACCAGGCTGCCGGAGGCCCGCTGCCCGTCGATCAGGATGTGCTTCTCGTCCAGGTGCCAGCCGCGCGGCCGGACCACGATCGTGGCCAGCCCGTCGTCCGGGCCCAGCGCGTACTCCCGGCCCTCGGCGGTGCGGAATTCGATGGTGCGGTCCAGCGCGTCCTTCAGGTTGAGCTGGCCGCCGATCATGTTCTCCCACAGCGGGGTGTTGGCGTCCTCGAAGTCGGCCAGCCACACGTTGGCGCCGGAGTTCAGGGCGTTGATCGTCATCCTGCGCTCGGTCGGCCCGGTGATCTCGACCCGCCGGTCGATCAGGCCGGGCGCGGGCGGCGCGACGCGCCAGTTCGGGTCGGAGCGGATGTGCTCGGTCTCGGGCAGGAAGTCGAGCATCGCGCCGCGGGAGAACTCGGCCTGCCGGCGCCGCCGCGCGGCCAGCAGCTCCTGACGGCGGGGGCCGAGCTCGGTGTGGAGGGTGGCGATGAGGTCGATGGCCTGCGGCGTGAGGATCTCGTCGAAGCGATCACCGTTCGGCCCGGTGATCTCCACGCGTTCGGTTCCCGGCATGTTCAAGCTCCTCCTGGACGGCAAGTCGTGCCCTCGGCACCGTAAACATCCTAGGCATTCCCGCTGCCCGGCGTCCCCCCCGGGATCGCGCCCCGGCCGCCGCGCGGCCGCGGCGACGGTGGCGGTAGAGTGCCCGCGGCGGGCACGGTAACCCGCGCACGGCCCGATGCGGACCGGCGGCCGCTGGTAATACCCTGGCCATTTCCCGGTAATATCGCGGGCCTTTATATAGCCGCCCGGCGGATCATTGCGTCGCAGCTCAGAGCCAAGCGAACCGGCCAGCTGCTAAACTTGACCAACTAGGCGAAAACCCGTTAATCCGGTCAAGACATAATTAAGAAAGCATATCACGAAATATGACGTCTAGCCAAGCCAATTCCGTGGCCGCGGGTCCCGCGGATGCGGTCCGCCAGGAGCAAGCGTACGTGGACATGCTGTACGGCTTGCTGGACGCGGCGCGTGAGCGCACCGAGCGGGCCCTGGTCGGCTCGCTGGCCAGCGGCGGCGCGGGCGGCACGCTCCAGGCCCGGCTCGAACGGGATCTCACCGCGTCCGAGCAGAGCAGGCGGCTGGCCCAGCTGAACGCCGTCGAGCGCGGCATGGTCTTCGGCCGCACCGACGGCCGCCCGCCGCGCCCCCGGCCGCGGCGAGCCGCCCGGCCCCGGCCCCGGCGAGCCGCCCGGCCCCGGCGGCGGCGAACCGTCCGGCCCCGGCGAGGACCGGCCCCCGGCCACGCTGTACATCGGCCGGATCGGCCTGCGCGACGACGAGCACGAGCCGCGGCTGATCGACTGGCGCGCGCCCGCGGCCCGCCCGTTCTACGCCGCCACCCCCAAGGACCCGGACGGCCTGATCCGCCGCCGCCACATCTACACCTCCGGCCGCACCGTCACCGGCGTCGATGACGAGGTGTTCGACCTGGACCGGCTGTCCGAGCCGGACCGCCAGACGCTGTCCGGCGAGGCCATGCTGATCGCCAGCATCACCACCGGCCGCACCGGCCGGATGACCGACGTGGTGGCCACCATCCAGGCCGAGCAGGACCGGGTCATCCGGGCCGGCCTGCAAGGCGTCCTGGTCGTGCAGGGCGGCCCGGGCACCGGCAAGACGGTCGCGGCCCTGCATCGCGCCGCCTACCTGCTCTACACCCACCGCAAGACCCTCGAACGGCGCGGCGTCCTGGTCATCGGCCCGAACGCCACCTTCCTCCGCTACATCAGCCAGGTCCTGCCGTCCCTGGGCGAGACCGACGTGGTGCTCACCTCGATGGCCGAGCTGTTCCCCGGCGTCACCGCCGCGCCCGATGAGGACCCGGCCGCCGCCGAGATCAAGGGCGACGAGGCGATGGTCGGCGTCCTGCGCCGCGCCGTGCGCGAGCGCCAGCGGGTGCCCCGGGCCGACCTGGAGATCACCGCCGACGGGGTGCGGATGACCGTGCCGCGGGAGACCGTCGTGCGCGCCCGCGACCGGGCCCGCGGCCTGCGCAGGCCGCACAACGTGGCCCGCAAGCTGTTCGTCGCCGAGGTGCTCGGCGCGCTCGCCGCGGCTGAAGCAGCCGCCCTCGGCCGTGACCTGGACCCCGACGACCTGCCGTACGCCCGGGCCCGGCTGTGGGACGAGCCGCCGGTCCGCGCCGCGCTCAACGACCTGTGGCCGTACCTGACCCCGCAACGGCTGGTCGCCGGGCTGCTGTCCGAGGAAGGCGCGCTCCGCCGCGCCGCCCCGGCTCTTTCTCGCAGCGCAGCGAACCGTGCTGGCCCGCCCGAACGCCCCCGACGCGTGGACTGTGGCCGACGTCCCGCTGCTGGATGAAGCGGCCCAGCTGCTCGGCAGCGACGACTCGGCTGACAAGCGGCGTCGCCGGGCCGCGGACCGGGAGCGCCAGGCCGAGGAGCGGTACGCCCGCGAGGTGCTGGAGATCACCGGTGTGGCCGAGGGCGGTCTGGTGGACGCCGCCACCCTGGCCGACTGGAACCGCGACTCCGGCCAGCAGCTCACCACCGCCGAACGCGCCTGGGCCGACCCCTCCTGGGCCTACGGCCACGTGATCGTCGACGAGGCGCAGGAGCTGTCCGCGATGGCCTGGCGCATGGTGATGCGGCGCATCCCCACGCGGTCGCTGACCGTGGTCGGCGACGTGGCCCAGCGGGGGAGCGCGGCCGGCGCCCGCTCCTGGGCGCAGATGCTCGACCCCTACGTCGGCGGCCGGTGGCGGGAGGAACGCCTCACGGTGAACTACCGCACCCCGGCCGAGATCATGGCCGTGGCCGGCGACGTGCTCGCCGCGGTCGCCCCCGGCGAGCAGCCCCCCGAGTCCGTCCGCGAGGAAGGCGTCCCGCCCCGCGCGATCAAAATCTCACCTCCCCCGCAGGGCCCGTCTTCCCCACAGTCCCCACAGGCCTCATCTTCCCCGCAGGACCCATTGGCCACCGGCGCCGCAGCGGTGGTCGATGCGGAGCTGGCCGACATGCCCGACGGCGGCAAGCTGGCCGTCATCGCCCCGACGGCACGGATCGGCGAGCTGGCCCGGGCTCTCCCCTACGCGGTGCCCGGCGAGTCAGCCGAAGTACTGGACTCGCCGGTCGCCCTGCTCACCGTCGGCCAGGCCAAAGGCCTGGAGTTTGACCGCGTGGTACTGGTCGATCCGGCCGGCATCTGGTCCCAGTCCCCGGCCGGCGGCCACGACCTCTACGTCGCCCTCACCCGCGCCACCCACCGCCTCACCGTCGTCCACCACGGCGACCTCCCCCCAGCCCTCTCCCGCCTCGCCCCCCACCAGCCGCCCTCCTCCCCGCAACCATGATCATGGACAGAAATGGCCAAATACCGTCCAAAACTGGCCACGATCATGAAGCCGGTCCGCATGAAGTGGTGCGGGCGCTTTTGGTGCGCCGGGAGGCGTGCAGCCAGCCCGGGGCCCGGGACGACGGGCTGCGGATCGCCCTGGCTATCGAGGGCGGCGGCATGCGCGGCGTCATATCCGCGGGCATGGCCCTCGCGCTGGACGAGCTCGGCCTGATCCCGGCCTTCGACGCGATCTACGGCGCCTCGGCCGGCGCGATCACCGGCGCCTGGCTGGTGAGCCTGGCCCGACGGCCTGCGCGGCTGGGCGGAGCCCGAATACGCCCGGATCCTGATCCGCCGGTCCGCGCTGCTGCGCGGCCGCCCGGTGGCCGACGTCCGCGCGCTGGTCGAGGACCTCTACCAGACCACGTACCCGATGGATTTCGCCGCGGTGCTGGCCAGCCCGGTGGAGCTGCATCCGCTGGCCACCGACGCCGCCACCGGCGAGTCGACCGACCTGCACCCGCTCATCAGGACCCCCGCCGACCTGCGCCTGGCCCTGCGGGCCAGCGCCGCCCTCCCGCTGCTGGCCGGCCCGGCGGTCTCCTTCGCCGGCCGCCGCTTCTACGACGCCGGCGTCTCAGAGTCCGTCCCCTACCGCACTGCCCTCACCCAGGGCGCCACCCACATCCTGGTCCTGCGTTCCCGCCGCGCTGCCACCCCCCAGCCCGACCCGCATGCCAGCGGTTCCCGCCCATCCCGCGCCTCCCGTCAGGGCCGTGCGTCCCGTCAGGCCCGCGCCTCCGGTCAGGGCCGCGCCTCCGACCAATCCGGCGTATCCCGCATGTCCCGCCTGCTGGTGCGCACCACCCTGCGCCGCGAGACCCCCGCCCTGCGCGCCGCCTTCTTGGCCCGCGAGTCCCGGCGGGCCGCCGACGACCAGCTCCTCGCCGACTACGAGGCCGCCCCCCGCCCCCAACTCGCCCGCCCCGCCCCGCCCGCCGTGTTCTCCATCCGCCCCGCGGCCGGGCTCACCCATGGTCAGCCGCCTCGCCACCGACGGCGCCCTGCTGCAAGCTGCCCTCGAGTCCGGGCACGCCGCCGCCCTAGCCGCCTTCCGCGACGAGCACGATGGCGCCGGCCCATTGACGCCGCCGGCCTGAGCGCGCCGCTGTTACCAGGTGTCGATCCAGGCGCGTTTCTTGCCGTCCCGGGCCGGTTTGGGCGGCATCGCGTTCAGGCCCATGACCAGCCATCGACGCGTGTCAGCCGGGTCGATGACGTCGTCCACCTCAAACACCATGCCCGCGTTGAGGGCCCGGGCCCAGGCGTAGGCGTCGGCGACCAGCTCGTCGTAACGGGCCCGCCGGGCCGGGATGTCGGTGATGGCCTGCAGCTCGGCGCGGCGGCCCAGCTTGATCTGGCCTTCCAGGCCCATGCCCGCGAACTCGCCGGTCGGCCAGGAGATCGAGAAGAACGTCTCGTCGAAACTGCCGGCCGCCATGGCGATGGCGCCCAGGCCGTAGGCCTTGCGCAGCACCACGTTGAAGTAGGGCACGGTGAGGTTGGCGCCCGCCACGTACATGCGCGCGCAGTGCCGGATCAGCGCGGTCTTCTCCGCCACCGGCCCGACCATGTTTCCCGGCGTGTCGATCAGCGACAGGATCGGGATGTCGAACGCGTCGCAGAGCTGCATGAAGCGCGAGGCCTTGTCCGCGCCCGCGCTCTCCACGGCCCCGCCCGAGGGCGAGTTGCAGTTGTTGGCGATCACGCCGACGGGGTGGCCCTCGACCCGGATGAACGCGGTGATCATCGACGTGGCCCAGCGCGGGCGCAGTTCCAGCACGGTGCCGACGTCGGCCAGCGTCTCGATCACGGTGCGGATGTCGTAGACCGCACGCCGGTTCTCCGGGACGATGTGACGCAACGGCAGCTGGTCGTGCGTGCTCCAGCTCCCCAGGCGGCCCTGGAAGTAGGACAGGTAGGTCTTGGCGACTGCGTTGGCCTCGGCCTCGTCCTCCACCACGATGTCGATCACGCCGTTGGGCTCCTGGATGCTCACCGGCCCGACCTCGCTGGGCGCATAGGCGCCCAGGCCGCCGCCCTCGATCATGGCCGGGCCGCCGATGCCGATGGAGCTGTCCCGGGTGGCGATGATCACGTCGCAGGCGCCCAGCAGGACCACGTTGCCGGCGAAGCAGTAGCCCGAATTGATGCCCACGATCGGCACCAGCCCCGACAGTTTGCCGAGCTCGAGCCAGGTCCGCGTCGACAGCGCGCCGATGGCGCGGGCGGCGCCCTCGGGGATCGGCGGGCCCGAGCCGCCGCCCGCGCGGCCACCGCCGCCCTCGGAATACAGCACGACAGGCAGCTTGTACCGCTGGGCAATCCGGAGCATGCGGTCGGTCTTCTGATGGTTCTTGACGCCTTGGGTGCCAGCCAGCACCGAGTAGTCGTAGGCCACCACGGCGCACCGGGCGTTCTCCGGGCCGACCAGCTCTCCATTTACCTGGCCGACGCCGATCACCATGCCGTCCGCGGCGGTGCGCAGCATCCGCTCTTCCACGGTGTCCCAGGTATCCGAGCGCAGCAGCGCGGCGGTCACCGTCGGGCCGTACTCGGTGAACGTGCCGGGATCGCACAGGTCGGTGATGGTCTCGCGGATGGTGCGCCGGCCCTGGGCGTGCCGCTTGCCCGTGGCCGCCGGACGGCCCTGGTCGGTAGCCAGGAAGTGCAGGCGCTGGACTTCGGCCAGGTCAGGGCGAATTTCTTCGGGGTCGGGCGCTGCCGCGTCCACGTATTCGCCGTCCGCCTCCCGCGGCTCGATGAACAAGATCGGGGTGCCCTCGAAGATCGAGTCGCCGACCTCCAGGGGGATCTCACGCACGACGCCTGCTGCCTCGCTGTGGACCACGTGCTCCATCTTGAGGGCTTCCATGACCGCCACCGGCTGGCCCGGCAGCACCATGTCGCCCTCGGCCACGGCATAGCTGATCACCACGCCCGGCATGGGCGCGGGCACGGCCAGCGTGCCCTCAGGCCCGGGCGGGAAGTCAGCCCGCGGGCCGGCGTCAGCCGCCTCGTCTGCGCCCGGCCCGGCACCGGGCTGCAGGTCCAGCAGCGCCAGGGGATCCATCGGGTCGACCCGGGCGCCCGCCCGCCGCTGCGGCGCGCCAGCCGGCTCAAAGTATCGGGCCCGGTCCCCGGCGGCGGCCAGCAGTTCGGCGGCGTGCTCCTCCACGTACCGGGTGTGCAGCTCACCCGCGGCCAGGGCCGGGCTCTTCAGCAGGGCCTGCAAGAAGGCGATGTTGGTCCGTACCCCGCCGATCTTGAACTCACTCAGCGCCCGGCGGGCCCGGGCCGCGGCGGCGGCCAGGTCGTCGGCCGCCACGATCACCTTGGCCAGCAGCGGGTCGTAGCGCGCCGAGGTCGCGTAGCCGGCGTACCCGAATCCGTCCACGCGCACGCCCGGCCCGGAGGGCTGGTCATAAGCCGAGAGCACGCCGCCGCCCGGCCGGGCCGAGCCATCGGCGGTCATCGACTCCAGGTTCACCCGTGCCTGCAGGGCCACACCCCGCGGGGCCGGCACGCTGTCCTGGGTCAGCCCGAGCCCGCCCAGGTCCGCGCCGTCGGCGATGCTGAGCTGGATGGCCACCAGGTCACGGCCCAGCACCGTCTCGGTGACGGTGTGCTCGACCTGCAGCCGGGCGTTGGCCTCGATGAAGGCGAAGCGGGGGGCCGCGCCGGGGCCGGCGTCGACCAGGAACTCGACGGTGCCGACCCCGCGGTAGTGCACCGCCGAGCCGAGCCTCACCGCTGCGCGCAGCATCCCCGTCCGAAGCGCCCCGGGCAGGCCGAAGGCCGGGGCGATCTCGATCAGCTTCTGGCGCTGGCGCTGCAGGCTGCACTCGCGGTCCCACAGGTGCGCCACCGCGCCCGTCCCGTCTCCCACGATCTGCACCTCGACGTGCCGGGCCCGGGTCAGCAGCTCTTCCACATACAGCTCGCCCGAGCCGAAGGCGCCGCGGGCCTCCGACGCGGCCCGCACGAAGGCCTGGTCGAGGTCGGCCAGGCTCGTCACCGGCCGCATGCCCCGCCCGCCTCCGCCGGCCACCGCCTTGAGCATGATGGCCCCGCCCGGCCCCAGGCCGACCAGGAAGTCCCGCGCCTCCTCCAGGGTCACCGCGGCGCTGATGCCCGCGAGCACCGGTACGCCGCAGCGCTCGGCCAGCGCCCGCGCCGCGGCCTTGTCGCCGAAGATCTCCAGGGTTTCGGGGGTGGGCCCGACGAAGGTCAGCCCGGCCTGCTCGCAGGCGGCGGCGAACGCGCCGTTCTCGCTCAGGAAACCGTAGCCCGGGTGAACGGCGCCGCACCCTGCGGCCTGAGCGGCGGCGATAATGGCGGCCCCGTCGAGATAGGCCGGCACTCCCGCCGCTGGGAGGGCGACCGCCCGGTCCGCCGCCCGCGTGTGCAGACTGGCCGCGTCGTCCTCGGCGTAGACCGCCACGGTCTCCACGCCGAGGTCCCCGGCGGTCCGCGCGATCCGCACGGCGATCTCGCCCCGGTTGGCGATCAGCAGGCTTTCAGGCATCAGGCGTGATTGTCCCACATTTCGCCCTCAACCCCCCTGATCGTCTGCTGCGCGGCACCCGGCTCGCCCACCCGGGCGGGATCACCCCGGCCAGCGGCCCGGCTGAGATTTACCGGCGGCACGCGCCACCGCCCGTTCGGGGTCAATACTGCGGCCCGAGCCGAACGGGCGGGCAGATATGAGCCGGCCCCGGCGTTAATGAAATGAAATCCCGCGCGTCCCGTGGCACCATCGGGACGAGCGGACCAGATATGTCGGAGGACAATGAGCACCGTCTTTAGCGAGCAGCCGGACACGCCAGATCTGCCCGGGGACATGGACCTAGAAGACCGGCACGCGCTGCGGCGGGTGGCCGGGCTGTCCACCGAGCTCCAGGACATCACCGAGGTCGAGTACCGTACGCTGCGGCTCGAGCGCGTCGTACTGATCGGCGTGTGGGCCGAAGGCAGCCTGGCCAGCGCCGAGAACTCGCTGCGTGAGCTGAGCCGGCTGGCCGAGACGGCGGGCTCCGAAGTGCTCGACGGCCTGATCCAGCGGCGCAGCAGGATCGACGCCGCGACGTACATCGGCTCCGGTAAGGCCCACGAGATCGCGGGCATCGTGGCCGCGGCGGAAGCCGACACCGTGATCTGCGATGGCGAGCTCAGCCCCGGCCAGCTGCGATCCCTGGAAGGCGTGGTCAAGGTCAAGGTCATCGACCGGACCGCCCTGATCCTGGACATCTTCGCGCAGCACGCCCGCAGCCGCGAGGGCAAGGCACAGGTCGAGCTGGCCCAGCTGCAGTACATGCTGCCCCGGCTGCGCGGCTGGGGCGAGTCGCTGTCCCGGCAGGCAGGCGGCCGGGTGGCCGGCGGCGGCGGGATCGGGACCCGCGGCCCGGGCGAGACCAAGCTGGAGACCGACCGGCGGCGGCTGCGGGCCCGGATCGCCCGGCTGAAGAAGGACATCTCCGGGATGCAGACCGGGCGGAAGGTCCAGCGTGGCCGCAGGCGCCGCCGTGACGTGCCGTCGGTGGTCATCGCCGGCTACACCAACGCGGGCAAGTCGAGCCTGCTCAACGCGCTGACCGGCGCCGGGGTCCTGGTTGAGGACGCGCTGTTCGCCACCCTCGACCCCGCGGTGCGGCGGGCGGTGACGCCGTCCGGCCGCGCTTTCACCCTGACCGACACGGTCGGCTTCGTCCGTCATCTGCCGCACCAGCTGGTCGAGGCGTTCCGCTCTACGCTGGAGGAAAGCGCCGAGGCGGACCTCATCGTCCACGTGGTCGACGGCTCGGACCCCGAGCCCGAGGCACAGATCGCCGCGGTCCGCGGCGTGCTGGCCGAGATCGGCGCAAGCCACGTGCCCGAGCTGGTCGTGGTGAACAAGATCGACGCCGCCGACCCGGTCGTGCTGCAGGCCCTGGCTGCGCGTGAGCCGGCCAGCCTCAGCGTCTCGGCCAAGACCGGCACGGGCCTGCCCGCCCTGCGCGACGCGATCGAGGCGGCGCTGCCGCGGCTGGACGCCGAGGTCCGGGTGATCGTGCCGTACGGCCGCGGTGACCTGGTGGCGCGGGCCCACGCCGACGGCGAGGTGCTGCGCACCGAGCACCGCGGCGACGGCACGCTGCTGGAAGCCCGGGTCCCTGCGGCCCTGGCCGCGCAGCTGGAAGCGGCCGCGCTGGCCCCTGCCGCGACACCATAGCCACGAAGCCATAGCTCTCCCGCGGACACGATTACGTCCGCACAGCAACGTGATTGCCGTCACCGCGGCCCGTATTTCTCAGTCGCTAAGGCGGGCTTAATCCGCGGTCGCCGTTTGCAGCGCATTTGGCGCAAAGGCTTGTCTGCGGGGGCAGCGGTGCAATAGCGTATCGGAATCGATATGTTGGCGATCGCGCCCGCAGGGCGGTGATGACCGTCTGCGGGTCGCGCAAGCGAACCTCGTCCACTGTCCAAGAGCATTCGGCATGCGCTAGGCATGGCAGGTGGTCGGTCATGGCACGTGAGATCACCGGTCCCGGGGGGGATCGCCGTTGACGGTACGCCTGCTGACCAATATCGGCCGCCTGTGGACCGGATCGGAAATCGTGTCCAACGCGGCCGTGGTGACCAGCGACGAGCGGATTGCCTGGGTCGGGCCCGCCGCCGAGTTGCCCCAGCGTATCCCCGGGGTCGTCGATGACATCGTGGACGTGGATCAGGTGGAGAACCTGGGCGGCGGCCTGGTCACGCCCGGGCTGATCGACGCCCATACCCACCCGGTGTATGCGGGTAATCGCTGGGCCGAGCTCGCCATGCGGTCCAACGGCTCGTCGACCGCGGAAATCAACCAGGCGGGCGGCGGGGTGTCCTCCACCGTGACCGTCACCCGGGGCACCGACCCGTGGACCTTGTGCAACGGGGTGCGGGAGCGGATGGGCCACTGGCTGCGGTCCGGGACCACCACCATCGAGGCCAAGACCGGCTATCACCTGACCCGGGACGGCGAACTGGCCGATGTCCGCATGCTGCGGGGGCTCGAGGGCGAGCCCGGCATGCCGCGGGTGCACATCACGTTCCTGGCCGCGCACGCGGTCCCGCCGGAGTACTTCGGGCGCCGTACCGACTACATCGACGCGGTGAGCTCCTGGTGCGCGGATGCCTCCGCGGTCGGCGCGGACAGCGTCGACGTGTACTGCGAGAAGGACGGGTTCTCCGAGGACGAGGCGCGCTGGATCCTCAGTGCGGGCCGCCGTTCGGGCCTGCTGCCGCGCATGCACGCCTGCGGGGACTCGCGCACCGGCGCGGCCCTGCTGGCCGCCGAGCTCGGCTGCGCGTCCGCCGACATGCTGCACGAGGCCACCGAGGAGGACGTCGCCGCGCTGGCCGGGGCAGGCGTGGCCGCGGTGGTATGCCCGGCTTCGGCCCTGCAGTCCCGCGCCCGGCCGCCGGTCCGCTCGCTGCTCGACCAGGGCGTGACGGTCGCGCTGGCCTCGGGTCACACCCCCGGCCGTAACGGCGTCACGTCCATGGCGCTGGTGATCTCACTGGCCGTGTCCTACTTCGGGATGAGCGTCGAGGAGGCGCTGCGGGCCGCGACGATCGGCGGCGCGCACGCGCTGCGTGCCCCCGGCCGGGGTGCGTTGGTGCGCGGCGGCCTCGCCGACATGGTGCTGTGGGATGCCGATCACGAGGGCGCGTTTGTCTGGTCATTCGACCTGCAGCCGCGCCGCGTCTGGCTCGGCGGCCAGCCCGTCGCCGCCTGAGTCGCTCCGCAGCCACCGGCCCGTCGCGGCTGATCGCCGCCGGAGCCGCTCGGAGGCACCGCGCCGGCGGCCCGATTCTCCCGCCCGGCCGGCGGCGTGGCATGCTGCGGTCATGGCAGCGCGCACCGCGGCATCCCGAGCAGACGCTCCGGTCACGATCGTGGTTGGCGAGGAGGAGTTCCTCATCGACCGCGCCGTCCGCGACCTGATCACCGGCCGCCGGGACGCGGGCCAGGCCGGGGATGTCCATGACCTCGACGCGGCGGCGCTCGGCCCCGGCGAACTGGACTCGCTCACCTCGCCGTCGCTGTTCGGCGGCGGCTGCGTAGTGGTGATCAGGGCCGCGCAGAACGCGTCCAAGGATGTCGCCGCCGAGCTGGCCCGGTACGCGGCCCGCCCGGCGCCGGATGCGGCGCTGATCATGACGCACGCGGGCGGCGCCAAGGGCAAGGACCTGGTGGCGGGCGTGCGGGCGGCCGGGGCACAGGTGATCGAGTGCCCGAAGGTCACCAGGTTCGCCGAGCGGCTGGACTTCGTCCGCAGCGAGTTCCGCCGGGCGGGCCAGCGCGCCGACGATGCCGCCGCCCGCGCCGTGGTGGACGCCGTCGGCTCGGACCTGCGTGAGCTCGCGGCCGCCTGCGAGCAGCTCGCCGCCGACGCCGACCAGGTCGATGAGGCCGTGGTGGCCACCTACTACCGGGGCCGCGCCGAGGCGACTGGCTTCAGCGTGGCCGACCACGCGGTGGAGGGGCATCTGGCCCAGGCCCTCGAGCAGCTGCGCTGGGCGCTGGCCACCGGCGTCTCGCCCGTGCTGATCTGCAGCGCGCTCGCCCAGGGCGTCCGGCTGCTCGGCCGGGTCGGCACCGCTCGCCGCGGCCAGAACGCCGCGGCCCTCGCCGCCGAGGTGGGCGCCCCGCCGTGGAAGATCGACCGGGTGCGGCAGCAGCTGCGCGGCTGGACGCCAGCCGGTATCGGCCGCGCGCTGCACGCCGTGGCCGAAGCCGACGCGCAGGTCAAGGGCGAGACGAGCAGCGCGGAGTATGCGCTGGAACGGGCCGTGCGCCGGATCGTCGGGGCCCGGGTGGGCGCGGACGGCGCTTAGAAGTCCGAACAGAATAGGGATTTCTGCCTGGCTTCTTGCCGTCTCGCTGTCTGTGCCTTCAGGCCAGAGGGTGACAGCGAGGTCGTCCGGGTCGGTGCCCTCCGGGAAGTGCCCGGTGTCGTAAAAGGCGGCGCAGCCCGTCGCTGATCGCGGCTGACCACTGCCCGAATCCCGCCGCGATCAGGGCGCGGGCCTGCGCGTCGGTCCCGGCGAGCGACCCCAGCGGGCAGCCTCCCTTGCCTTCGCTGCTCTTCACCTGGGCGATCACCGTGTCCCGCCAGGCCCGGAGCCCTTCGGGGCGGCCGAGATCGGCCTGCTGCTGGTTGCCGGTGATGGTTCCGGCCTGGTAGTCGATGACCGCCTGCACAAGCTCGTCCTTGCCGGCGAAGTAGTGGGACAGCTGCGACCCGCTCACCCCGGCCACTGACCTGATGTCATCCAGCGGACACCGCGCTCGTAGATCAGCTGGGCGGCCGCCTCGACGATCCGGCTCCGGGTGCGCTCTCCCTTGGGAGTGAGCCTCAGCTGGTCACGTGCCTCGTTTTCCACCCCTCAATGATACCAGTTTTCTGGGTTTGACAACCCATTTTGTTCTGGCCAGAATGGGCTACGTGGCCCATTCTGACTGAGCGGAGAGACTCGTCGTGATTCTTGTGACAACGGCCGGGAAGGTCGGCTCCGAGGCGGTCCGCCTGCTGCTCGAGCGGGACGTGCCCGTCCGGGTGCTGGTGCGGGATCCGGCGAAGGTGACGGCGCTGGCCGATGCCGGCGCGGAGGTCGCCGAAGGTGACCTGGATGTGCGGGCGAGCATTGATGACGCGATGGCGGGCGTCAGCGCCGTGGTGCTGGTCAGCCCGGCCGTGCCCGCCCAGGAGCTGAACGTGGTCCGCAGCGCGGCCCGGGCCGGCGCGGGCCATGTCGTCAAAGCGACCAGCAAGGCCTCGGCGGACTCGCCGATCGCGCGGCGGCGCTGGCAGGCCGAGATCGAGGCGGGGCTGGCTGCCTCCGGAATCCCGCACACGCTGCTGCGGTCGAACGCCTACATGCAGAACCTGCTGGCGCTGGCCCCGGCGATCGCGAAGACGAGCAGCTTCGGGTCCTCGGCCGGCCAGGGCCGCTCCGGCCTGGTCGACGCCCGCGACGTCGCAGCCGTGGCCGCCGGGATCGCCGCCGCCCCCACTGGGCATGCCGGCCAGACCTACTGGCTCTCCGGTCCCGGGCTGATATCCAACTACGACGTGGCCGCCGTGCTGTCGAAGCTGCTCGGCAGGACCATCACCTACCGGGAGCTCACCTTCGAGGAGAACAAGGACGCGATGATCCGGGCCGGCGTCCCCGGGCAGATCGCGGAGATGAACGCCCAGGCATTCCGCCTGACCGCCGACGGCGACGCCGAATGGGTCACCGGCGACGTCCCCTCGCTGCTCGGCCGTCCCGCCCGCTCCTTCGAGCAGTTCGCCGCCGACTACGCTGCCGCGTTCTCCTAGACATCCTCCGGTACCGCCGCAGCGGCCGAAGCCAGGCGCCCGGCGGACCCGGGACACGGACACCAGGCCCTGCCATCGGCCGGCGGGGCCAGCATCGTCAGAAGCACCAGTCAGCTGACGGTCAGAAAAAGGTCAGATAATAACCAAATTTTAATCGGTTAGTGTTCAGCTTCCCTTCGGCTGAAGATGAGCCGCGCGCCCGATACTCGTCAGTAGTAAAGAGCACGGGGAGGCGCCATGAACCGCCCCTGGACGCCGCCCGAAGCGTGGTACCCGCAGCCGAGCGCCGCGGGATACCCGCTGTCGCAGCAGCAGTGCCCCGGGGGCGGCGGACGACGAGGTTGAGGCTTGAGGCGATGATGGCTGATCATGGTGAGTTCCGCGGCGATCAGGAGTGCCCCAGCGGGGCCTGGAGATCCCGGGACAGGGTGCGGCTGACGCTGCCGGCCGCCGCGCAGGCGGTGCGGCTGGCGCGGCGGGCCGCTCGTGACGCGCTGGCCGGCTGGCAGCTCGAAGACCTGGCCGAGACCACGGTCTTGATCGTTTCCGAACTGGTCACCAACGCCGTGCAGCATGCCGGGGAAACCGGCGTGATAACGCTTGAGCTCACCAGCGCGGGCCCCTGGCTGCACGTGGAGGTCCTGGATGCTGACCCGCGCTGGCCGCAGCTGCGCAGTTTGGACGATTGCGACGAGTCGGGTTTCGGGCTCATCCTGGTGGCGGCCCTGACCACCAGCTGGGGAGTGCGCCAGACTCCCCGGGGCAAGGCCGTCTGGGCTGAACTCGACGCGCTGCGAGGCTGAATCGCGGTACTGGGCCCGGCCCCGGAGCCGACCAGGGACCCGGCCCGGGCCAAGGAGCAGGCCCGGCCCGGGCCAAGGAGCAGGCCCGGCCCGGGGAGAGGGGAGAGCGCTAAGCCTGCTGGAGCTCGGCGTAACGCTTGGCGATCGCGGACTTGCGGTTCGCGGCCTGGTTCTTGTGGATGACGCCCTTGCTCGCGGCCTTGTCCAGCTGCCGGCAGGCGGCCCGCAGCGCGGTCTCCGCCTCCGTCACGTCCCCGCCGTCCGCGGCCTCGCGGAATTTACGGACCGACGTGCGCAGCGATGACTTGACAGCCTTGTTCCGCTGGTGCGCCTTCTCGTTCTGCTTGTTGCGCTTGATCTGAGACTTAATGTTCGCCACGCGTGGGAGTCCTTCAGAAGTTGGCGGGTGGTGCCGCGACGACCAGAAGCTGGCGGGTGGTCACGCGACGACGAAGCTTATCCGAGCCGAAGCCCTACACTCAAACCGCAGGCCCTCGTGCAGCTGACGGCGGGGGCAGCGCGCCCGCCATGGGATCATGGAACATCCCGACGAGTCACCCGAAACGGAACTGCGTGTCACCTTCCAGCCCTACCCCCGGTCATACCGACCAGGCCGTGATCAGGAACTTCTGCATCATCGCGCACATCGATCACGGTAAGTCGACGCTGGCCGACCGGATGCTCCAGCTCACCGGCGTGGTGGAGGGGCGCCAGATGCGCGCGCAGTACCTGGACCGGATGGACATCGAGCGCGAGCGCGGCATCACGATCAAGAGCCAGGCCGTCAGGCTGCCCTGGACCAGCGAGAACGAGCAGTACGTGCTCAACCTCATCGACACCCCGGGTCACGTGGACTTCACCTACGAGGTGTCCCGCAGCCTGGCCGCCTGCGAGGGAGCGGTCCTGCTGGTGGACGCCGCGCAGGGCATCGAGGCGCAGACGCTGGCCAACCTCTACCTGGCCCTGGACGGCGACCTGAGGATCATCCCGGTGCTGAACAAGATCGACCTGCCCGCCGCGCAGCCCGACCGCTACGCGGCCGAGATCGCCGGGATCATCGGCTGCGATCCGGCCGAGGTCCTGCGGGTCAGCGCCAAGACCGGCGAGGGCGTGGAGAACCTGCTGCACGAGATCGTCCGGCTCGTCCCGGCCCCGGCCGGCGACCCGGACGCCGAGGCCCGCGCCCTCATCTTCGACTCGATGTACGACACCTACCGCGGCGTGGTCACCTACGTCCGGGTCGTGGACGGCAGGCTCACCAAGCGCGAGCGGTCCCTGATGATGTCCACCGGCACGGCGCACGAGACGCTCGAGGTGGGCGTCATCTCGCCCGAGCCGGAGCCGTCCGACAGCCTGGCCGCAGGCGAGGTCGGCTACCTGATCAGCGGGGTCAAGGACGTCCGCCAGGCCCGGGTCGGCGACACCGTGACCAGCGCGGCTCACCCGGCGAGCAAGCCGCTGGCCGGCTACGACCATCCCAAGCCGATGGTGTTCTCCGGCCTGTACCCGGTGGACGGCGACGACTACCCGGACCTGCGCGACGCGCTGGACAAGCTCCGGCTGAACGACGCTGCGCTGGTGTACGAGCCGGAGACCAGCGATGCCCTCGGGTTCGGCTTCCGCTGCGGGTTCCTCGGCCTGCTGCACATGGAGATCGTCCGCGAGCGGCTGGAGCGTGAGTTCGACCTGTCGCTGATCTCCACCGCGCCGAACGCCGTCTACCGCGTCGTCATGGACACCGGCAAGGAGCTGCGGGTGACCAACCCGAGCGACTTCCCGGGCGGCCCGGCCGTGCCGCAAGCAGGCAAGGTGGACAAGGTCTTCGAGCCCGTCGTGCGGGCCACGATCATCTCGCCCGCGGAGTACATCGGCGCGATCATGGAACTGTGCCAGAGCCGGCGCGGCGCCCTGGTCGGCATGGACTACCTGTCCGCGGACCGGGTGGAGATCCGCTACATGCTGCCGCTCGCGGAGATCATCTTCGACTTCTTCGACCAGCTCAAGTCCCGGACCCGCGGCTATGCCTCGCTGGACTACGAGCCCGACGGCGAGCAGCAGGCCGACCTGGTCAAGGTCGACATCCTGCTCCAGGGCCAGCCGGTGGACGCGTTCAGCCAGATCGTGCACGCCGACGAGGCCCGCGAGTACGGGCTGTCCATGACGGCCAAGCTGAAGGAGCTGATCCCGCGCCAGCAGTACGAGGTGCCGATCCAGGCCGCCGTCGGCGCGCGCATCATCGCCCGGGAGAACATCCGCGCGCTGCGCAAGGACGTGCTGGCCAAGTGCTACGGCGGCGACATCACCCGCAAGCGCAAGCTGCTGGAGCGGCAGAAGGAAGGCAAGAAGCGGATGAAGACCATCGGCCGGGTCGACGTCCCGCAGGAGGCCTTCGTCGCGGCGTTGTCCACCCAGCTAACCGACCGCAAGCCGCGATAAGAACTTTTTACCGAACGAACCCTGGTATCAGCGGCCGCTGACCGCTCAGCCGCCCGCCGAGCCGAACGGCCCGCCCTGGTGGCCCGCGCTCAGCGGTCCCGCGTGCTGGACGAACGGGGCCAGGTTCACGTGCTGGAACGGCGTGTACACCACCGTCTGGGTGTGCGCGGTGATAATCGCGGTGATCAGCGCGGCCAGCGTGAAGATCACCAGCGCGGTGATGACCAGCGCGGCGGCCGGACGCCAGGTGCTGGCGGCCGCGGGAGCCTGCGGCACCAGGGTGCCGGTCCCGGTCGGGACCTGCGGGTAAGGCAGCGCCCCGACCGGCAGGTCCGCGGTCAGCGCCCACAGCTGCCCGTAGGTACGCGCCGCGTAGGCCTGCTCGACCCGCTCGTCGAGCTCGTCCTGGGTCAGCCGGCCTTCGGTGAAACCGGCCCGGAGCACGCCCACGGCCCGCTCCCGGTCCGCGCTCGCCGCCAGCCAGGCGGGGTTGATGCCGCCGCCCTCAGGCACAGGAGGCTGAGGCGGAAATGCCTGACCTGGACCGTATGCCAACTGACCCTCCCGCGGACGCCTTTCTTGAGTGTAAGACGTATGACGCGACTCACAAGTGCCAATGAGATGTTCGGCGCGGCGGCCGGCTCACGAGTTGCCCAGGTCGTTGCGCAGGGCGGTGTAGTCGCTGCTTACCTGGACGGCGGCCTGCTGCAGGCCAGCGGCAATGCTCTGATACTGGCTCGCCGAGGTCGCCTTGGCCAGCGCGGTGTAAATGCTGGCCACATGCGACGAGGCCGAGGCCAGGCTCGCCGCGCTCGCGCTGGCCTGGCTGGACGGCATTTTGATGTCGCTGACCTGGCTGGCAAACGTGCTGAAGGCGGCAGCCACATCGCGGTTGAGGGCGCTGACGCACGCGTTGGTCTGGCATGCCTGTACCTGCGAGTTGTAGCTGCTGAGCGTGGCGTTCAGCGGGTTGACGTCCGCCTGCAGCTGGCTGCGCGCCTGGGCGGCGGTGACGGCCTTGCCGGTGACGGTGGCCTGGACCACCCCCTGCCCGATCGCGAACAGCACGCCGAGCACGATAAAGACGGTAACCAGCTTCTTAGCCGCCCCGGACAGCACGAGCCACCAGGACATTGCTCCCGTCCCCGGCCCCGTCCCGCGCCGCCCTCGTACCCCGCCTGCCCGTACCCCGCCTGCCCGTACGCCGGCAGCTGGCCGTACTCCGGCTGCTGCGTCGCCCCGGCCTGCGGGTTACCCGTAGCCTGGGTCGGCCACCCCTGCGGGTCCCCTGGTGCTTGCGTCGCTTCGTCCTGCGGGTCACCGGGAGCTTGCGCCGGCCAGCCCTGCGGGTCGTTCGGAGCCCGCGTCGCCCAGCCCTGCGGGTCCCCGTACCCCGGCTGCGCGTCTGTGCTCCCGGCCGGCTGGGCATCGCCGTACAGCCCGAAGGGATACGCGCTGGTCAGCATGAACGCGAACCCGAGGACCCTAGTCTGGAAGCGCAGCACGGCGGCCAGCGCCTGGTACAGGGCACCGGGCATCCGGCCCGTGATCAGCACGATCAGCCAGCTCACGAACTGGACGATGGTGAACGCGCCGTAGCTCACCACCGTCTGCACGATCCAGGCCGGGATGAGCAGGAAGAACCTGAACAAGACGGCCAGCCGGTTCAGCCGGCCCGGCCGGACCGCGACCCGGATCGGGTAGTCCGCATCCTCCAGCGTGAACGGCGGATACGCGTCCGTGAGCAGGATCGCGTACCCGAACACCCGGGTCTGCCAGCGCACGAAGCCGGCCAGGTAGTCGGCCGCAAAGGTGGGCAGCCGCCCGGTGAACAAGGCGCCGAACCAGCCGATGATCACGACCACGTAGGCGGCGATGGCGAGCGCCCACAGCACGATGAGGTGCGGGATGACCATCAGGAGCCGGATGAGCACCGTCAGTCGTGACTGCGCGGCCGGGCCCGCGAACGCGACGAGGACCGGCGCGAGTTCCTCCTGCCCGATGACCGCCGCCGGGTCAGCGCCGGGTGCTGCGTAATAGGCGGACATGTCCGAACTCCCTCACTGATCCCCGTCGGGACGTCACATGGGTCCCATGAGCCCGCCCTGATCCCGTGCGTCTCATCATTCCCCGCAGATCAGTATCACGGAAGGCTTCAGGGCATCGCGATCATACCTAGCACGCACGAACGACTCAGGAAGTTCAGTGCGGACTTTGAGGAAATGTCACCCGAATATGACCGAACCCTGACCGGCCCGCTGCACAGCGCCGCCCGGCGGCGTTTCCGGCGCGGCTCAGCGCCGGCCCGGGCCTTCTCCGGCATCGCTCAGGGGCCGGGAGGCGGCTGGCCGTTGTGGGCGATCGAGATGGCCACTCCTACGAGCGAGGCCGCGATCAGCACCGACCAGAAGATGATCGCCATGTAGCCCAGCACCAGCCCACTCGTGGCCAGGCCATCGCCACGTTGCCCGCTCAGCTTCATCTCCCGCCGGGCCACGTGACCGCAGATGACAGCGGGGATGGCGGTCAGCCCGGCGGTGAAGAACTCTGCCACGCCCAGCACCATCGACGCGATGGCCATCGAGTTCGTGCCGGCTACGGGCGGCGGCTGGTAGGCGGGGACCGTCCAGGTGGGCAGCGGCCCGGCCGGGAGGTCGGCCGTCAGCAGGGTTAGCTCGCCATAGGTACGGGCGCTGTAGGCCCGTCCCATCCGGTCGTTGTACTCCTCCTGAGTGAGGCGGCCCTCGGCGAATCCCGCCTTGAGCACGTCGACGGTCCGTTCCCGGTCCGCCGAGGACGCGCGCATGGAGGCGTGCGGCCCGTGCTGGTAGCCGCCCGGCTGGGCGACATAACTGCCCTGCGGGACGGGATACCCGGCCGGCGGGACGGGATAGCCACTGGGCACCGAAGGGTAGCCCCCGGGCGCCGGAGGATAGCTCGCCGTCGGGATCGGGTAGTCGGCCGGGCGGCCCGGAGAGCCGACGGGGGGCGCCTGGTAACCAGCGGGTGGCGCCGGGGCGGCGGGAGGCGGCTCCTGGGCGTCGTCAGGCGGACTGTACCTGGGGTACTGGGCCTGCCATTGCGACTGGTTATCTGGCACTGACGCCTCCCATGAACGCGACCCGGTTGCCCAGGACTCATCCAGTCTAAGCGCGCGGATCCTCAACTGTGTTCCTCAGGCCGGCCAGCCTCCAGCGGCCGGTAGCGTGGCTGACATGCCTGGTGCCCTGCCCGACGGCGAGCCCGTCCCCGCCGACGGAGCCCTGCCGGAAAGCGCGCGCCACGGGCTGGGCAGCCGCCCGTTCGGGATCTACGTCCACGTGCCGTTCTGCACGACCCGCTGCGGCTACTGCGACTTCAACACCTATACCGCTGCCGAGCTCGGCGGGGCGCCCGGCTCGCCCGCGGTCTCGCCAGGCAGTTATCCCGATCTCGCCGTGGCCGAGATCGCGTTCGCCCGCAAGGTCCTGGGCGCTGCCGACCTCCCGGTCCACACGGTGTTCTTCGGCGGCGGGACGCCGACGCTCATGCGCCCGGCCGCGTTCGCCCGCATCCTGCGGGCCATCGACGCCGAGTTCGGCTTGGCCCCGGGAGCCGAGGTGACGACGGAAGCCAACCCGGAGAGCGTCGACGAAGCCGCGCTCGCCGAGCTGCGGGCCAGCGGCGTAACCCGGATCTCGTTCGGTATGCAGAGCGCGGTTCCCGGGGTGCTCCAGGTGCTCGATCGCGTGCATCAGCCGGGGCGCCCGGCCCGCTGCGCCGCGTGGGCCCGCGCGGCCGGGTTCTCCCAGGTCAGCCTGGACCTGATCTACGGCACACCGGGGGAGACCGAGGCGGACTGGCGGCGCTCGCTGGAAGCTGCCGTGGCCGCCGGACCCGACCACTTGTCTGCGTACGCGCTTACGGTGGAGCCGGGCACCAGGCTGGCGGCGCGGGTGCGGCGCGGCGAGCTGGCTGCGCCGGACGACGACGTGCTCGCCGACCGCTACCTCGTAGCTGACGAGGTGCTGACCGCGGCCGGATTCAGCTGGTATGAGATCTCCAACTGGACCACGGGCGCGACCCGCTGCGAGCACAACATGCTCTACTGGACCGGCGGCGACTGGTGGGGCATCGGCCCGGGAGCGCATAGCCACGTCGGCGGGACCCGCTGGTGGAACGTCCGGCACCCAGCCGCCTACGGAACGAGGATCGGCGCCGGTCTCAGCCCCGGTCAGGCCAGGGAGATCCTGAGCCAAGACGAACGGCAGCTCGAACGGGTCATGCTGGCGATCCGGCTGGCCGATGGGTGCCCCATCCAGGTGCTGAGCCCGGCCGGCCAGGCGAACGCGGCAGCGGTGGTGGCCGACGGGCTGGCCAGCCCCGGCGCCTATGCCGACGGCCGGATCGTGCTGACCATCCGCGGCCGCCTGCTCGCCGACACCGTAACCCGCATGCTCACCGAGTGACCCAGCCGGCGATCCGGGTGACCTGGTGCCGTGTCAAGCTAACGTTCGCCCGGGGCGCTCCCGCCCATGCCATGAGAAAAGCACCCTCCGCTCGGGCTGTTTCCGTGATCAGATCATGGCCAGGAATGGCCGAAGGCGGTCCAAAACTGGCCATGATCATGCTCTTCGCCCGTTATGCCTCAATGTGAACTTGAGACATAATGGGATATAACCGGCGTACCAGTCAACCAGCTGGCGGCCAAACCACGCCCGACCGCCATCTGCGCTGGCCGCCGGCGCTGCCGTGTCCCGGCGTCAGTCCCGCCCCCATCGCGTCATCGGCCTGGCCAGTGGCCGCTGACCCCGCTTGAACTGCGGGCCAACCCAACCTGCCACAGCATCAGCAGGCGATCCGAGGGACCTAGCTGGCGATTCTCGCGCAGATCCAGGCGGGCATGTCGTACTCCGCGCCGCGTTTCGCCGCGCCGATGCCCCGGATCAGGTACCTCAGCACCGATAGCCAGATCCCGGCGGCGATCGGGATCACCACCGCGAGCGCCGCGGTGCGGCTGTCCAGCAGGAGCATGCCGCACAGGACCAGGCAGCACACCGCGTACAGCAGCCCGGTGAGCGACAGGTTCAGGGCCGTTGCCGCGTGGAAACGCCGGAACGGCGAGCGGCGGCGGCCGATGGCGTACATCACGAGCGGGATGACCGGCCCGGTGAAGATCGCGCCCAGGTAGCCGAAGGTCGCCGATATCGCCTCGGCCTCGGTGACCCGGGGGAGCCCGGTGACCCCGGGGAACTCGGGGACCGGAGGGACCGTGCCCGGGCCGACTCGCCTGCGCTGCCACAGTCGCGCCTGCTTGCTCGTCATCGGTCCTCGCGTGTCATCTGCTGCTCTCGTCACGCTATTCGTTGCTCGCCGAGGTCACGAAATCGATCAGCTCCTCCACCCGGCCCAGCAGCTCGGGCTCCAGGTCGCCGTAGCTCGTGACCGACCGCAGGATCCGCTGCCAGGCCGCGGGCACGGCCGGCGGCCAGCCGAGGGCGCGCAGCACGCCCTCCTTCCACGGCTGCCCGGGCGGAACGTCCGGCCATCGCGCGATCCCGACCGCGGACGGCCGCACCGCGGCCCAGATGTCGATGAACGGGTGCCCCACGACCAGTACGTCGGGCGAGCGAACGCCAGCCACGATCCTGGTCTCCTTGGAGCCGTCGACCAGGTGGTCTACCAGGACTCCGAGGCGTCGGCCAGGCGCGGGGGAGAACCTGGTCACGATAGCCGGCAGGTCGTCGATGCCTTCCAGGTACTCCACGACGACGCCCACGTCCCGCAGGTCATCACCCCAGATCTTTTCCACCAGCTCAGCGTCGTGCTTGCCTTCGACGAAGATCCGGCTGGCCTGGGCCACCTTGGCCCGGCTGGGGGGCGGCGCCACCGACCCCGAGGCGGTCCGCGCTCGCTGCCCATGGCCGGGTCCGCGGTCGGCCGGCGGCGGCGGGACGAGCGTGACCGGCTGGCCGTCCAGCAAGAAGGCCGCCGGGGCGAGCGGGAATACCCGGCGCTTGCCGTGCCGGTCCTCGAGCGTCACCGCGCCCTTCTCATAGCCGACCACCGCTCCGCAGAACCGGCCCTCGGAGTCCTCCACCACCAGGCCGCGCTCGGCCTCGACCTCCGGCACCTCGCGGGCGGCCCGTCGGCGCGCCATCCGCCCGGATTGTCCTTCAGCCAGTACGTCCGAGCCGTATTGCCTGCTCCGCACGGGTTTTCTCCTCCTGGGTGTGGCCGAGTGGCATGTTCACCTCGCTGTCGGGCGCCGGGAACTTGCTGGACGCAATAGACTTAGCACTCGGGGCTTTTGAGTGCCAAGGGTGCCGAGCGCCAAGGAGGTGAACGCGCGTGCTTGACGAACGCAAACTTACGGTGCTCCGGGCGATCGTCGAGGATTACGTGTCCACCACTGAGCCGGTGGGGTCGAAGTCGCTGGTAGACCGGCACCATTTTGACGTTTCCCCGGCGACGATCCGCAACGACATGGCGGTGCTGGAGGAGCAGGGCTTCATCACGCAGCCGCACACGAGCGCGGGCCGGATCCCGACCGAAAAGGGCTACCGGCTCTTCGTCGACCGGCTATCCAACGTCAAGCCGCTGTCTGCGGCCGAGCGGCGGGCCATCGAGACGTTCCTGGGCGGCGCCTACAGCCTGGACGACGTCGTCATGCGCACCGTCCGGCTGCTCGTCCAGCTGACCCGCCAGGTGGCCGTGGTGCAGTACCCGTCGCTGACCAGGTCGGCGATCCGGCATATCGAGCTCGTCCCGCTCGCCCCGACCAAGCTGCTGCTGGTGCTGATCACCGATACCGGCCGGGTCGAGCAGTGCACCGTCGACGTGCCGGCTCCCTGGGACGACTCCTCGGTGTCGCATGTGCGCGCGGTGCTGAACTCCTGCCTGGGCGGTCACAAGCTGGCCGAGGCCGCCGCCATGGTCACCGACCTGTCCGACCGGATCCCGGCCGACGAGCGGGAGAACGCGAACGCGGTATTCTCGGTGCTCCTGGCCAGCCTGGTCGAGCGGACCGAGGAGAAGATCGTCTTCGGGGGGACCGCGAACCTGGCCGCGCACGACTTCAGCAAGGGCCTGCGCGAGGTGCTCGAGGCCCTGGAAGAGCAGGTGGTGCTGATGCGGCTGCTCGGGGAGGCGACCGATCCCTCCATCCTCACTGTCATGATCGGCTCGGAGAACCAGGTAGCCGGCCTGGAGGCCACATCGGTGGTGTCCACCGGCTACGGGAACACGGCCACGCCGCTGGCTAAGCTCGGCGTACTGGGCCCGACCCGGATGGATTACCCGGGAACGATGGGCGCGGTGCGAGCTGTTGCACGTTACGTTGGCCAGATTCTGATGGAGTCCTAGTGGCGGATTATTACGCCCTGCTCAAGATCCGCCGTGACGCGACGCAGGACGAGGTGAAGCGAGCCTACCGACGGCTCGCGCGGGAACTGCACCCGGACGTTAACCCCGATCCTGAGACCCAGGAGCGGTTCAAGGAGATCACCCAGGCCTACGAGGTCCTCTCGGACGTCGAGAAGCGCCGGATGTACGACATGGGGGTCGATCCGTTCGCCGCCGCCGGGACGGGCGCCGGAGCGGGGCCGTTCGGGCCGGGATTCTCCCCGCTGAGCGACCTGCTCGACCAGTTCTTCGGCGGCGCAGGCGGGGCGGCCACGCGCGGGCCGCGCAGCCGGGCGCAGCGCGGCCGTAACGCGACGATCAGGATCGAGCTCGACCTGTCCGAATGCTCGTTCGGCGCGACCCGTGAGCTCACCGTGGATACGGCCGTGGTCTGCACCACCTGCTCAGGTGAGGGCACCGCGCCCGGCACCCATCCGCAGACCTGTGACATCTGCGGCGGCCGCGGCGAGGTGAGCCAGGTGACCCGCTCCTTCATCGGCCAGGTCATGATGTCCCGGCCGTGCCCAGGCTGCGGGGGATACGGGACCGTGCTGGTCCGGCCGTGCCCGGAGTGCGACGGCGATGGCCGGGTCCGGACCAGGCGAACCATCAAGGTGCGGATCCCGGCCGGTGTCGAGGACGGTACGCACATCCAGCTGGCCGGAGAGGGCGAGGTCGGCCCGGGCGGGGGGCCTCCGGGCGACCTGTTCCTGGAGATCGTGCAGCGCCCGCACGCGATCTTCGAGCGGCAGGGTGATGACCTGCACTGCACGGTGACCATCCCGATGGTGGCCGCGGCCCTGGGCGCGACGCTGTCGGTCGACAGCCTGGACGGCCCCGCCGACATCGACATCCGCCCGGGGACCCAGTCCGGGCAGGTGATCCCGCTCTACGGCCAGGGCGTCAAGCACCTGAACGGCAACGGCCGCGGCGACCTCGTCATCCACGTCACGGTGGAGACGCCGGCCAAGCTCGACGCCGACCAGGAAAAGCTGCTCCGCGACCTGGCCAAGATGCGCGGCGAGGAGGCCCCGCCCGGCCGGTTCGCGCCCGGCCAGCAGAAGTTCTTCTCCCGGCTGCGCGACGCGTTCAACGGCCGCTGACGCCGGGACTGGCCGTGCCGCAGCCGCCTGTCTTCCTGGCCGGCCGGGCCGAACTCGGCCACGACCTGATTGTCCTGTCCGGGGCCGAAGGTCGGCACGCGGCCGCTGTCCGCCGGATGCGTCCGGGCGAGCGGGCCGACGTGGCCGACGGCGCGGGCCTGGTCGCCGAGTGCGTAGTCGCGGGCCATTCCGGCCAGGGACTCGAGCTGGCGGTCCTGGCCCGGCGGGCCGTGCCCCGGCCGGACCCCTCGATTACCGTCGTCCAGGCCATACCCAAGGGAGACCGCGGTGAGCTAGCCGTGGAAGAGATGACCGAGGTGGGCGTCGACCGGATCGTGCCCTGGGCGGCGGCGCGCAGCGTGGCCATCTGGCGGGCTGAGCGCGGGGCGCGCTCGCTGGCCAGATGGCGGGCGACCGTGCGGGAGGCCGCTAAGCAGTCCCGCCGCGCATGGATCCCCGAGGTGACCGAACCCGTGTCAACTACGGACGCGGCCGCGGTGATCACCGGTGCGGCCTGCGCCATCGTCCTCGAGCCCGGCGCCCCCCAGAGCCTGGGTCAGCTCAGCCTGCCGGAATCCGGTGACCTGGTCGTGATCGTCGGCCCCGAAGGCGGGATCACCGACGAGGAGAGCGCGGCCTTCCGGACCGCGGGCGCGATACCCGCCAGCCTGGGACCCACCGTACTGCGCACCTCAACGGCCGGCCCGGTGGCCGCCGCCGTCCTGCTCAGCCGCTCCGCCCGGTGGTAACCGCTCTCAAGGACGACGGCGTGACCGCAGGCGCGGGCGTACCTGACGACGAGCCCACGTCCGGGGTGGCGGCGGTCGACGAGGACGGAGCGCTCGACGAGTCCGCCGGGCTGGCCGCCGGGGCCGACTTCGAGTTATCCAGGGATGACGCGCGCACCTTGGGCAAGGACTTGAAGTTCGCAGCGGGCGTCGACGTTGCCGTGGTCGGTCGACGTGGCCGTGGCCGTGGACCCGCTCGCGGCCGATGTGGAAGCGCTCTGGCTCGGCCCCGGGGTCGTGCAGGGGGCGGTCGGCGCGGGGCCGGCCTTGGTGGCTGTCCCGGATGGACTCGCGTGGTGGCTGGGGCTGGAGGTCGCCGTGGCGCTCGGGCTGGGGCTGGCGGTCGCCGTGGCGCTGGGGCTCGGGCTGGCGGTCGCCGTGGCGCTGGGGCTCGGGCTGGCGGCGTCGGAAGGACTAGTGCCCGGGCTCGCGGCGCCGCTGCTGTCGGCCCCGCTTGATGACACGGCCGGGCTGGTGGTCACGGCGTCCTGCGCGGGCGAGCTGGCCCGGCCTGACGAGCCAGACGCGGTCGGCGTCGCCGACGGGTGCGTGGAGGCCGCCGCGCAGGTTGCCTTGGCGCTCGGGGCGATGCCGGCGATGTTGCTCGACGAAAGCGCGGCGCTGGCTGACGCTGGAGCGGCGCCCTTGCTGTCCGGCGACCCCGCGCCGGACGAAGCGGAGGTACCGGTGATGGCCGAGCTGAGATTCGCGCCGAAGTGGGCGATATCGCTGCGAGTAGTAGGCACGACGGCGAGGACCACCCCGAGGGTGAACACGGCCAGGCCAGTGGCGAAGGCCGGCCGGAGCATCGCCTCGTGCCAGTCCCTGGGCCGCTTCGGCGCACTCCCCCCGGGGGAGGGCGGCCCCGCGGGGAGCAGGCGCCGGATCCGCGAGCCCAGCTGGGCCCCGAAGGCCGCGATGCCCCCCCAAATGGCCATCACCCCGTGCCGCTCGCTGGCGTGGGCCGACCGGGACTGGATCTTCTCGCGGATCCGTTCCAGGCCATCGGCGCCCGGCTGGATCTGGTCGCCGGCCGCATGAAGCTCGCGCCTCAGGAACTCGCCGAAGTCCTCTCCCTGGCTGCCGTCGAAGCCGCGGCCCGGTCTCACCATGTCTCCTGTTCCAGCTCCGCGCGCAGCGCGGCCATTCCGCGCGCGGTGTGACTCTTGACCGCACCACGGCTGATCTCCATCGCCGCCGCGATCTCGGCCTCGGAAAGGTCGGCGTAGTACCTCAGGACGATCGCCTGGCGCTGCCGCTCCGGCAGCTTGTGCAGCGCGTCGATCACCGCGGACCGTTCCAGCTGGGCCAGTGCGCCGTGCTCGGCGCTGGGCATGTCCGGCGGTGCCTTCTGCATGTTCTTGTCCACGACGGTCCGGTGCCGCAGCACCGACCGGGACCGGTTCATGACCGCCTGCCGCAGGTAGGCCAGCGCGTTCTCCGCGTCCCTGAGCCGCTGCCAGCCGCCGTGCATCGCCACGAAGGCGTCCTGGACCACTTCCTCGGCGGTGGGTGTGTCCCGGACCACCAGCGCGGCCAGCCGGACCAGCGCCCGGTAGTGCAGCTCATACAGCTCGGTGACCGCGAAGTCCGCGCTCCACTCCACGCGCGCCGCTGACGGCGCCACGAAGGCTGCGGGCATGATGGCCCCCGAGGCCACCAAAGTTTCGGTCACATGTGTTGGACGCGCGTCCCCGTCCTCAGGTTCACTCACCAGTAAGCGCCCCCGTGCCGCGCAGCCCTCCGCAGGACCCAGTCGCCGGCCCTCATCCGCAGAACTCCCCACCCTGGCCAAATGCTGTGTCGCTAACCTCAGCAACCATCCGGATCACCGGGCCAGCTACCTGGGCAACGGGCAGCCAGGCCGCAGACGGGCCGTGCCGCGCTGGCTTTCGGGCACGTCCCCGGTGATCGCCGGAGGATTGCGGGAAAGCTAAGAATATCCATAGTTCGCGATTAACGACAGCACATGCAGCGCTGGGCACCGTACCAAGCGATGCGACGTCGGTCACCCGGGAGTATCGCCTTGAGCAACCAGGCGCTCGTATTCAAATCCTCAATTGCCGCCCGTCGTCACAATGGACCCGGCACCCGCACCGACGGCGACACCGCCGGTATCCGGGAAGCCATAGGATCATGCCGTGCCTGAGTGCCTGTTCTGTGACATCGCCGCCGAAAGAGTGCCTGCGGCGCGGGTCCTGGCCACCGACCGGGTGGTGGCCTTCCGCGACATCGACCCGCAGGCGCCGAGCCACGTGCTGGTCATCCCGAAGGAGCACCACCCGGACCTCGGCGCCCTCGCGACCGCTGACGCCGGGCTGCTGCACGAGGTCATCGCAGCGGCCTGCCGGGCGGCGGTAGCCGAAGGCATCAGCGCCGGCTACCGGGTCGTCTTCAACACCGGCCTGCAGGCGGGCCAGACCGTGCCGCACGTGCACGCCCACGTGCTCGGCGGCCGCTGGATGGCCTGGCCCCCAGGCTGAGCCGCCCGGGGCAGATAACCCCGGGGCAGATAACATGGTGGGCAGAACCCTCGGGGGGCGGTCCTCCGGGTCCATGGAGAGCGTCGAATTGACGACGAATTGACAGATATCGGAAACGACGACCTGCGCGCCGACAGCCAGCAGGACGGCGGCCCGGGTGAGCCGCGATCTCAGGTGAAGATCGTGATCCCGGCCGACCATTCCATGGTCAGCCTGCTCGGCTCCGGGGACGAGCTCCTGCACGTGATCGAGCGGGAGTTCAACGCCGATATACACGTCCGCGGCAACGAGATCACCGCGACCGGCAACCCGGCGGAAACCGCCTTGGTCACCGAGCTGTTCGACGAGCTCGTCGAGCTGCTGCGCAAGGGCACGGTCCTGACCGCTGACGTGGTCGAGCGGACGGCGGCGATGCTGCGCGCCGAGCGCGGCGTGCGCCCGGCCGACGTGCTGACCGTCGGCATCCTGTCGGCCCGCGGCCGCACCATCCGGCCGAAGACGCTGAACCAGAAGCGCTACGCGGACGCTATCGACAAGCACACGATCGTGTTCGCCATCGGCCCGGCTGGCACCGGCAAGACCTACCTGGCCATGGCCAAGGCGGTCAAGGCACTGCAGGCCAAGCAGGTCAACCGGATCATCCTGACCCGTCCCGCGGTCGAGGCGGGGGAGCGGCTCGGTTTCCTGCCCGGCACCTTGTACGAGAAGATCGACCCCTACCTGCGGCCCCTCTACGACGCGCTGCACGACATGCTCGACCCCGACTCCATCCCCCGCCTGATGGCGGCCGGCACCATCGAGATCGCCCCCCTGGCCTACATGCGGGGCCGGACCCTGAACGACTCCTTCATCATCCTGGACGAGGCGCAGAACACCTCGGCCGAGCAGATGAAGATGTTCCTGACCCGGCTGGGTTTCGGCTCCCAGGTGGTGGTGACCGGCGACGTCACCCAGGTGGACCTCCCGAGCGGGCAGGTCAGCGGCCTGCGCGTGGTCCAGGGCATCCTCGACGGCATCGAAGATATCCACTTCGCCCGGCTGACCAGCCACGATGTGGTCCGGCACCGCCTGGTGGGCAAGATCGTCGACGCGTATGAGAAGTTTGATGCCCAGGAGCGGCAGCTCAGCTCCGCCGGCGGCAGCACGGGGCGGCCGAACAGACGGAAGGGAAGCTGAGACGGGGCAGAGCATGAGCATCGATATCGCCAACGAGTCCGGCGTCGCGGTGGACGAGGCCGACCTCGCCGCGGTGTCCAGGTTCGCCCTGGACCAGATGCGGATCCACCCGCTGGCCGAGCTGTCCGTCCTGCTCGTCGACGAGCGGACCATGACCGAGCTGCACGAGCGCTGGATGGGCGAGCCCGGCCCCACCGACGTCCTGTCCTTCCCGATGGACGAGCTGCGGCCCCCGCACCTGGGCGGCAACCGCGCGGGCGACCCGGACCCGGGCGACGATCCGGGCCTGCTCGGCGACGTGGTGCTGTGCCCGCAGGTCGCGGCCGAGCAGGCGGTCAAGGCCGGCCATTCCGCCCAGGACGAGCTCGAGCTGCTCACCGTGCACGGGATCTTGCACCTGCTCGGCTATGACCACGCCGAGCCGGAAGAGCACGCCGCCATGTTCGGCACGCAGGACCAGCTGCTGAGAGCGTGGCGGGACACGAAGGAGCGGGAAGGGACCGCCTGATGTCCCCCGCGGCGTGGCTGCTGGTCGCGGCGGCCGTGCTGGCCCTCGCGGCGGGCTGGTGCGCCAACGCCGAGTCCGCCCTGACCCTGGTCGCCGCCACCGGCGTGGCCGAACGCCCCGAGCACGTCGGCCCGCTCAAGACGGTGGCCGGCGACCTGCCCCGCTACATGAGCGTGCTGCTGCTGCTCCGCGCCATCGGCGAGTGCCTGGCCGCGGTCCTGATCACGGCGGCCTTCGTGCACTGGCTCGGCGACGACTGGCGCGCGGTGCTGGCCTCGGCCGGCGTGGTGATCGCCATGCACTACGCGCTGACCGGCGTGCGCCCCCAGCTCGGCCGGGCGGGCCCGCACACCGAACGCACCGCCGCCCGGGCGGCCCGGTTCCTGTACCCGCTGACCCGGGCCCTGGGCCCGGTGCCCGGCCTGCTGGTCACCGTCGGCAACGCCCTGCCGCCCGTCCGGCGTACCAGGCCGAGCAGCGAGCAGGAGGACGCCGACAGCCCCGTGGCCCGGTCCGAGCTGCGTGGCCTCGTCGACTACCTCGAGCGCCGGACCGGCATCGAGCCGGGCGAGCGCGAGATGGTCCGCTCGGTGTTCGAGCTGGGCGACACCATCGCCCGGGAAGTCATGGTGCCGCGCACCGACATGGTGTTCATCGAGAGCGACAAGACCGTCGAGCAGGCGCTCTCCCTGGCCCTGCGCAGCGGCTTCTCGCGCATCCCGGTGGTGGGCGAGAACGAGGACGACGTGGTCGGCATCGCCTACCTGAAGGACATCGTGGCCTGGAGCCACGATCATCTTGGCGCCGAGGGCGCCGAGAAGGTCGCCACCGTGATGCGCCCGGCCAGCTACGTGCCGGACAGCAAGCCGGTCGACGAGCTGCTGCGCCAGATGCAGGCGCAGCGCAATCACATGGTCATCGTGATCGACGAGTACGGCGGCACCGCCGGGCTGGTCACCATCGAGGACATCCTGGAGGAGATCGTCGGCGAGATCACCGACGAGTACGACCTCAACGAGCGGCCGCCGGTCGAGTGGCTGTCCGCCGGCACCGCCCGCGTCACCGCCCGCCTCCCGGTGACCGAGCTGGAGGAGCTGTTCGGCGTCCAGATCGGCGTCGAGGACGTGGAGACGGTGGCCGGGCTGCTGGCGCACGCGCTCGGCCGGGTCCCGATCGCCGGCTCCACCGCGTCGGTCAGCGGCCTGCGGCTGACCGCCGAGCCCGGCTCCGGCCGGCGCAACAAGATCCTTACCGTGCTGGTCGAGCGGGAAGGCGACGAGCAGCCCGTACACTCTGACGCGTGAGCGATGCCCTTGATCCCGAAGATCTCAAGATCATCACCCTGGCCCGGTCCTCGCGGGCGAGGGTAGCGGCGTCCGAGGGTGCGGCCGTCCGCGATGAGACCGGCCGCACCTACACCGCCGCCGCGGTGGCCCTGCCCTCGCTGCGCCTGTCCGCCCTGCGCCTGGCCGTGGCCATGGCCTCCTCCAGCGGCGCGCAGAAACTGGAAGCGGCCGCCCTGGTCAGCGACGCCGAGCTGGACCCCGGGGACCTGGCTGCGGTGCGCGACCTCGGCCCGGGCGCGACCGTCTTCCACGCCGCCCCCGACGGCACCATCCGCGCCGTCCGCACCGCCTGACCGCACCGCTTGACCGCACGGACCAGGCCGCTCCGCCGCGCCTCCCGCACTTTGACGCCGAACGGGCTGTGGTTCGTCCGGCCTGAACATGCGCGAGAATCAAGTGGTGAACAATCCGTCGCCCGCCCGTCCCGCGGGCGCCGACGCCCCACGCCCGGGCGCTGTCCCCGGCCCGGGCCCCGACGCCCCGGGCGCTGTCCCCGGCCCGGGCCCCGACGCCCCGGGCGCGGCCTTCCGCGCGGGCTTCGCCTGCGTGGCCGGCCGGCCCAACGTCGGCAAGTCGACTCTCACCAACGCGCTGGTCGGCGCGAAGGTGGCGATTACCAGCGACCGGCCGCAGACCACCCGGCGGGTGATCCGCGGCATCGTGCACCGTCCGGACGCACAGCTGATCCTGGTCGATACCCCTGGCCTGCACCGGCCCCGGACCCTGCTCGGCGAGCGCCTGGACAGCATGGTCCGCTCCACCCTGGCCGAGGTCGACGTGATCGGATTCTGCATCCCGGCCGGTGACCCGATCGGCCCCGGCGACCGGTTCCTGGCCCGCGAGCTCGAGAACGTCCGCAAGACCCCGGTCGTGGTGGTCGTGACCAAATGCGACGAGGTGCCGCCGGAGAAGGTCGCCGAGCAGCTCGTCGCGGTGTCCGGCCTGGGGGAGTGGGCGGACGTGGTGCCGGTCTCGGCCGTGACCGGCTTCCAGCTCGACGTGCTGGCCGACGTGCTCGTCTCTCACCTGCCCGAAAGCCCGCCGCTGTACCCCGACGGCGAGCTGACCGACGAGCCGGAGCAGATCATGGTCGCCGAGCTGATCAGGGAGGCCGCCCTGGAGGGCGTGCGGGACGAGCTGCCGCACTCCATCGCGGTCGTGGTCGAGGAGATGGGCCCGCATCCCGGCCGGGACGACATGATCGACGTCCATGCCGAGCTGTACGTGGAGCGGCCGAGCCAGAAGGCCATCGTCATCGGCACCAAGGGCGCCCGCCTGAAGGCCGTCGGCAGCCGCGCCCGCGTCCAGATCGAAGCCCTCCTCGGCACGAAGGTCTACCTCGACCTGCACGTCAAGATCGCCAAGGACTGGCAGCGCAACCCCAAGCAGCTCCGCCGCCTCGGCTTCTACGACTGATTCCGGCCCGTCCCATCACCCCAAACCCGCCCCGCCCGGCGCGGCTCCCCGGCAAAATTAATTCACCTGGGCGAGGAGGGACCGACCGTGCTGATCATCTTTGGCTTGCGCGTGTTCCACCGGACGATCACTCAAGGTATGTTCCACTGCCACCGGTGCGGCGGAGACCGGCCGTATCGGCAGCGAGGCCGGCGGTGGCTCACGCTGCTCTTCTTCCCGGTCATCCCGCTGAACTCGGCCGGGGAGCACGTGCAGTGCCTCACCTGCCGTACCCGTTACGTGACCGACGTGCTCAGCCTGCCGACCACCGCGCGGATGCAGGCCGCGCTGCCCGCGGGCATGCGCGCCGCCGCCTCGGTCATGCTGCGCTCCGACGAGCCGCCCAGCTCGATCGCCCGGCAGCGGGCGATCGAGGCGGTGGTGGCGGCCGGGATGCCCGGATACAACGAGACCATGCTGAACGGCGACCTTACCCTGCCGTCGGCGGCGATCCGCCCGGCCCTGAACGAGGTGGGAGCGCAGCTCGCCATCCCGGCCCGGGAGTGGTACCTGGCCGACGTGATCCGGATCGGGATGTCCGACGGCCCGCTGACCGAAGGCGAGCGGCAGGCGGCCGTGGCCATCGGCCTCCACCTCGGCATGACCCACGCCCAGTCCATCGGCGTGATCTCCACGACCGAGCAGTCCGCCGGCCGCGGCTAGCCGCCCCCGCCTCCCCGATCCCCGCCCCCGCCTCCCCGATCCCGCCCCCGCCCCCGCCGTCCGGTATCCCGTTTCCGCCGCTCTGGCATCCCCGCTTCCGCCACCCTGGCCGCCCCCACTGCCGCCGCCTGGTAAAGTAACGCTGATGTTGCGCGCGCTGCTCCTGCTTAGCGGCCGCGGCGGGGGCCGATAGGCCGGCTCCCTCGCCGCGGGGTATTGGCGTATTCGCTGGCCACTGCTAAGGCCCACACCGATATCGCCCTGAGGAAGCAGACCATGCAGACTGATTCCGCGTTCCCTCGCGTCACGACCCCACGGCAGCAACCCAGCGGCATGCCGTGTCACCGCTATACCCCGTTCCGGCCGGTCGAGCTGCCGGACCGCACCTGGCCCGGTAAGTCCATCACGCGGGCGCCGCGCTGGCTGTCCACCGACCTGCGGGACGGCAACCAGGCGCTGATCGACCCCATGAGCCCAGCCCGCAAGCACAAGATGTTCGACCTGCTGGTGCAGATGGGCTACAAGGAGATCGAGGTCGGGTTCCCGGCCGCGAGCCAGACCGACTTCGACTTCGTCCGCGAGCTGATCACCGAGGACCGCGTCCCCGCCGACGTCCGGATCTCCGTGCTCACCCAGGCCCGCGAGGATCTCATCGAGCGCTCGGTCCAGTCGCTGGTCGGCGCGCGCCTGGCCACCGTCCACCTGTATAACGCGACGGCCCCGATCTTCCGCAAGGTGGTGTTCCGCATCGACCGCGAGGAGTGCAAGGCGCTCGCCGTCGAGGGCACCCGCCACGTGATGAAGTACGCCGAGGCCTACCTCGACGGCACCGACTTCGGCTATGAGTACTCGCCGGAGATCTTCATGGACACCGAGCTCGACTTCGCCGTCGACGTCTGCGCGGGCGTGATGGACGTCTGGCAGCCCGGGCCGGGCCGGGAGATCATCCTCAACCTGCCGTGCACGGTCGAGCGGTCCACCCCGAACGTCTACGCCGACCAGATCGAGTGGATGAGCCGGAACCTCCCGAACCGGGAGCACGTCTGCGTGTCCGTGCACACCCACAACGACCGCGGCACGGCTGTCGCCGACGCCGAGCTGGCCGTGCTGGCCGGCGCCGACCGGATCGAGGGGTGCCTGTTCGGCAACGGCGAGCGGACCGGCAACGTATGCCTGGTCACTCTCGGGCTGAACCTGTTCAGCCAGGGCATCGACCCGATGATCGACTTCTCCGACATCGACGAGGTCCGGCGGACCGTCGAGTACTGCAACCAGCTTCCGGTCCACCCCCGCCACCCTTACGCGGGCGACCTGGTCTACACCGCGTTCTCCGGCTCGCACCAGGACGCGATCAAGAAGGGCTTCGAGGCACTGGAGGCCGAGGCGCGGTCCGCGCACGTCCCCTTCGCGGACTACCCGTGGGCGGTCCCGTACCTGCCGGTTGACCCGCACGACGTGGGCCGCACCTACGAGGCCGTGATCCGCGTCAACTCGCAGTCGGGCAAGGGCGGCGTCGCGTACGTGATGAAGGCCGAGCACCGGCTGGACCTGCCCCGCCGCCTGCAGATCGAGTTCTCCCGGGTGATCCAGGCGCACACCGACGCCGAAGGCGGCGAGGTGACCCCGGAGGCGATGTGGCAGAGCTTCTCCGCCGAGTACCTGACCGAAGGGCCGCTGAGCCTGCTGGAGCACCAGAGCTCCTCGGTGGTGGACGCCAAGCACACGCTCACCGCGGAGATATCCTCCGGCGGGCAGGCGCGGCAGGTCGAAGGCGTCGGCAACGGCCCGATCTCCGCCTTCTGCGACGCCCTGGCCACCATCGGGGTTGAGGCCCGGGTGCTGGACTACACCGAGCACGCACTCACCCAGGGCACCGACGCGCAGGCCGCCGCCTACGTGGAGTGCGAGGTCAGCGGCGAGGTCTACTGGGGCGTCGGCATCGACACCAACACGGCCAGCGCCTCGATGCGCGCCGTCCTGTCCGCCGTCAACCGGAGCCGGCGCCGCTGAGGCGGCTCAGCCCCGGCCTGAACCTGGCGCGGGAGCGGGACACGCCCAAAAGGCACCCGCTTCCGCGCCATCACCCGGTTACCGCCCCCGATGCGGGAGAATGGACGGGTGCAGCCTTACCGGGACGACGGGATCGTGCTGCGGACGCAGAAGCTGGGCGAGGCGGACCGGATCATCACCATCCTGGTCCGCACCACGGGGCGGATCCGCGCGGTAGCCAAGGGCGTCCGCCGGACCAAGTCGCGCTTCGGCGCCCGGCTGGAGCCGTTCACCCACGTCGACCTCCTGGTGCACCCGGGCCGGTCGCTGGACGTGATCACCCAGGCCGAGGTGATCCGGCCCTACGGCGAGCCGCTGGCCGCGGACTACCCCCGCTACACGGCGGGCGTGGCCATGCTGGAGACGGCCGAGCGGTTCACCCCGGTGGAGAAGGAGCCGTCGCTGCGCCAGCTGCTCCTGCTCATCGGCGGGCTGCGCGCCCTCGGCGAAGGCGAGCATGATCCGCGCCTGGTGCTCGACGCCTTCATGCTCCGCTCGCTCGCGGTGGCCGGCTACGCGCCAGCCCTGGAGGAGTGCGCCCGCTGCGGCGTGCCCGCCCGCGAACTGCGCCTGCCGGCCTTCGCCGTCGCGGCGGGCGGCGTGCTTTGCGCGTCCTGCCGCCTGCCCGGATCGGCCGCGCCCGCCGCGGCCACCGTGACCCTGATGCTCGCGCTGCTGCGCGGTGACTGGGATCTCGCCGACCGCAGCGAGCGACGGCACCAGGTGGAGTGCAGCGGGCTCGTAGCCGCCTACCTGCAATGGCACCTGGAGAATTCGATTCGCTCGCTGCGTCATGTGGAGCGGGTGTGAAGGGGGAGCGGAACCAGCCGGCCCCCGGAGGGCGAGTCGGGGCCATCCGCCCGCCCGATCCCCATCCCAGCGGGGCGAAGCCGCCGGACCTACCCCGCGAGCTGGTACCCAGGCACGTCGCCCTGGTCATGGACGGCGACGGCCGGTGGGCGCGCACCCGGGGGCTGCCCAGGACCGAGGGCCACAAGGAGGGCGAGTCCTCGCTGCTCGACGTGATCATGGGCGCCATCGAGCTCGGCATTCCCTACCTGTCGGCCTACGCGTTCTCGACCGAGAACTGGCGCCGCGCGCCGGACGAGGTCCGCTTCCTGATGGGCTTTAACCGCGACGTGATTCACCGCCGCCGGGATCTGCTCAACGACATGGGCGTCCGCATTCGCTGGGCCGGGCGCCGCCCCCGGCTCTGGCGCAGCGTCATCGGCGAACTGGAGTACGCCGAACGGCTGTCGGCCGGTAACAGCGTCCTCACCCTGCAGTTCTGCGTCAACTACGGCGGCCGGGCGGAGATCACCGACGCCGCGGCGGCGATCGCGGCCGACGTCGCGGCCGGGAAACTCCGCCCGGAGAAGATCACCGAGCAGGTGTTCGCCCGCTATCTGGACGAGCCCGGGATACCGGACGTCGATCTATTCGTCAGGTCATCCGGCGAGCAGCGCCTTTCGAATTTCCTGCTGTGGCAGTCCGCCTATGCCGAGCTGGTCTTCCTCGATACCCTCTGGCCCGACTTCGACCGGCGCCATCTCTGGCACGCGTGCGAGATCTATGCCAGCCGGGACCGCCGATACGGCGGCGCGAAGCCGAATCCGCTTCCCGAGTGACTCCTTAGAGTAGTCATAAGTTACTATCTGTCCATTTTTTCTAGCGCCCCGGGCCGGGCGCCGAGATTTCCTCCGGCGTGCCGTCCTGCTTAAGCGCCATCGAATGAACTTACTGTGCGTAATCTAGTGATTACGGGGAAACATAACCCTGCCGGTGCGCTGAAGCCTTCCACGTGGGGTGAAACAGCCTTTAGCGCGCCCGGGGGAGATTCACCAGTCATTGGTACCGGGGCTTATTCAGGGGGAATTAATGCGTGGCGCGGCAGTGGCAGTAATGCTCGGGTGCGCGTTCGGGGGAGTCGCTTTCGCCGCCGGGAACTCGCATGTCATTTCGGATGTGCGGCTTAGCTCGGCCGTTCAGCCCATCCCGCAGAAAGCGGCCGTCAACGATACCAAGTCCACCAAATCCGCCAAGACCACCAAGACCGCGACGCAGGCCATGAAAACCGTGACCTATCGCGGTTATTCGATTCAGGTTCCATCGAGCTGGCCGGTGTACTCGCTCAACGAGGATCCCAGTAAATGCGTCCGCTATGACGTAAACGCCGTCTATCTCGGGACTCCCGGGCCGAACCAGAACTGCCCGCCGCACCTGATCGGCCATGCCGACACGGTCAGTATCGGCGGCCCGCCCACGCCCGGTGAACCGTCGGTGCCGGTCAAGACCGATCTGCGCGCCTCGGTGGGAGCCAAGCGGGGGGGTGCGGACACGCCGGTCGCGCCGGGCACGATCCTGCAGAACTCGCAGCTGCGTGAGTACGCGGTCTCGATGCCCGGCAGCGCCCCCGCCATCAGAGCTACCTACGGGAGGCGCCCCAGCCTCGTCTTGCACCTACTGGCCAGCCTGCACCTGGCCCCGCAGCACCAGGATCAGCCAGCGGCGCAGCCCGACGCCCTGAACGCGCCCGCGGTGAAAACCTCCGCGAAGCCGCAGCCCACGACGTCGCCCAGCCCGTCGCTCTGGATCCCGCCGTCCTTCCCCGTGCCGACGCCGTCGCCGACCGGGAGCAGCGCGGCGAAGCCGTCGCCGACCGGGAGCAGCACGCCGAAGCCGTCGGCCACGGGGAGCAGCGCGCCGAAGCCGTCGCCCACGGCGAGCAGCACGCCGAAGCCGTCGCCCACTGGGAGCACGCCGAAGCCGTCGGCCACGGGGAGCAGCACGCCGAAGGTGACACCCGCCGGTACGCCGTCACCGTCGCCGACCGGTACGCCGTCGCCGTCGCCGTCGCCGACCGGGAGTAGCGCGACGTCGCCGCCGCCGGCTAGCTCCCTGACGGGGTTCGACACCTGCACCGCCCCCTCGCTGCAGGCCATGAAGGCCTGGCGGCCGAACTACGCCGTGGTCGCGATCTACATCGGCGGCCCGGAAATGGGCTGCGGCTACGGCAACCTGTCCAAGGGCTGGGTCCAGTCGACCGAAGGCATGGGCTGGTCCCTGATGCCCATCTACGTCGGGCCCCAGGCGACGTGCAACAGCTTCAGCGACGAGATCGTCCCGAGCCAGGCCGCCGCGGAGGGAACACAGTCCGCGAATCAGGCCGTCGCCGACGCGGCCAGCTTCGGTCTCGGCAAGGGGTCGCCGATCTACTACGACATGGAGGGCTACGACGGGGCCGACTCCAGCTGCGTGACCGCGGTCCTCACCTTCCTGGACGCCTGGGACCGGCAGCTGCAGGCCAGCGGCTACGTCTCCGGCGTGTACTCCAGCGCGGCCTCCGGCGTGACCAACCTGCAGACGACCGCCACCATCGCCGGCCATCCGCTGGCCGAGCCGCAGGCCATCTGGATCGCGCTGTGGGACAACGTCCTCAACGTGACCGGATCGCCGTACGTGACCTCGGCGGTATGGCCGACGTCGGCCCGGTCCAAGCAGTACGCCGGGTCGCACGTGGTGAGCATCGGCGGGTACTCCCTGGACATCGACTCCGATCTGGTCGACGGCCCGGTGGCACGGGGATGACGGCGCTCGCGCAGCAGTACCGGGCGGATCCAGTTCGCGATCGACGCTCAGTGCTCCTAAGCTGGGGACTTCCGGTAACGATGCCGCCGAGCAGGCCGCCGTTCCCGCAACGCCGCACCGCGCCGGATCCGCACCCGGGGATCGCGCCCGCCGCGCCCGCCGACCGCCAGCCGGATGGAGACCACTGATGGCCCTGCGCAGTGACCGACTCGACGCCATCGTCAGCCTGAGCAAACGACGGGGGTTCGTCTACCCGTCCAGCGAGATCTACGGGGGCCTGCGGGCCTCCTGGGACTACGGGCCGCTCGGCGTCGAGCTGAAGAACAACATCAAGCGCCAGTGGTGGCGGACGATGGTGACCGAACGCGAGGACATCGTGGGCCTCGACTCCTCGGTGATCCTGGCCCGAGAGGTGTGGGAGGCCAGCGGCCACGTCACCGAATTCGTCGACCCGCTGACCGAGTGCCAGTCCTGCCACAAGCGGTACCGCGCCGACCAGCTCATCGAGGCCTACGAGGCTAAGCACGGGCACGCCCCGGCCGACGGCCTGAAGGACATCGTCTGCCCGAACTGCGGCACCCGGGGCGCGTTCACCGAGCCGCGCATGTTCAACGGCCTGCTGCGCACGCACCTCGGCCCGGTCGAGGACGAGTCCGGGCTGGCCTACCTGCGCCCGGAGACGGCTCAGGGCATCTTCATCAACTTCCGCAACGTGCTGCAGACCTCGCGGAAGAAGATCCCGTTCGGCATCGGCCAGATCGGCAAGTCGTTCCGCAACGAGATCACCCCGGGCAACTTCATCTTCCGCACCCGGGAGTTCGAGCAGATGGAGATGGAGTTCTTCGTCCGTCCGGGCACCGACGAGGAATGGCACCAGCGCTGGATCGATGAGCGGTTCGGCTGGTACACCGACCTTGGCATCCGCAAGGAGAACCTGCGCCTGTACGAGCACCCCCGGGAGAAGCTCTCGCACTACTCCAAGCGCACGGTGGACATCGAGTACAAGTTCGACTTCGCGGGCCTGGAGTATGGCGAGCTGGAGGGCATCGCCAACCGCACGGACTACGACCTGACCACCCACGGCGCGGCGTCCAAGCAGGACATGTCCTACCTGGACCAGGAGTCGGGCGAGCGGTTCATCCCCTATGTCATCGAGCCCGCGGCCGGGGTCGACCGGGGCGCGCTGGTGTTCCTGCTCGACGCGTACGCCGAGGACGAGGCGCCGGACGCCAAGGGCAACCTGGAAAAGCGGACGGTGCTGCGCCTGGACCGCAGGCTGGCGCCGGTGAAGGTCGCCGTGCTGCCGCTGTCGCGCAACGCCGACCTCTCGCCCAAGGCCCGCGATCTCGCCGCGGCCCTGCGCAAGCGCTGGACCACCGAATTCGACGACGCCAGCGCGATCGGCCGCCGGTACCGGCGGCAGGACGAGATCGGCACTCCGTACTGCGTCACGGTCGACTTCGACACGCTGAACGACCAGGCGGTAACGGTCCGGGACCGTGACTCGATGCGCCAGGAACGCGTCGGCCTGGACAGCGTCGAGGCCTACCTGACGGAGCGCCTCGGCTACTGCTGACCCGCACGGGCCGCCGGCGGCACGAGCAGCGCGTCGAGGACGGCGTCCGGGGCGGGGTCGCCGCCGGACCGGCGGTAGATCGCCGCCGCCGCTTGGTGAAAGCCGTCGGGCAGGCCCGCCGCCGCCATGGTCGCGGCGATCTCCTCCATCTCGGCCACCCACCGCCAGCCCTTGGCCGCCGCGGACCCGGCGGCCCGGGCCAGCCGCTGCGCCAGGGCGGGCTGGGAGATGTCCCACTCGGCCAGCAGGGCTTCCTCGACGCCGTCGGCGCGGGCTACCGCCCGCGCCGCCAGCAGCAGCGCCGAACTGCCCTTGGTCCACGACGCGTAGGCCATCTTCAGCGCCGACGCCGCGGCCGGATCCGCGCCGAGCACGCGCACGTCCGCCGCGCTGCCCGCAAACAGCCGCTGGACCTCCCCGGCGCGCGCCCCGGACAGGTACAGCCTGATGAATCCCGGCGTCACCGGGGGAGTCCCGATGATCCCGCCGTCCACGTAGCTGGCCCCGCCCCCCTCGACGATCCGCGCCACCTCCCGCGCGGTGGCCGGCGAGACCGCGTTGGCGTCGGCGTACACGCCGCCGAACCCGGCCACCTGCAGCGCCACCTCCAGCGCCGCGTGCGGCGGGCAGACCGAGACGATGACGTCAGCCTGAGCGGCCAGCCCGGCCAGCCCTCCGTCCGCGGCGGTCAGCCCGGCCGCCGCGGCCCGCGCCGCGCTGGCCGCGCTGCGCCCTTCCGGCACCCACAGCACCCGGTGCCCGGCGGCGGACAGGCACTGCCCGACGGCCGCTCCCATCTCGCCCGGATGCAGCAGCCCCACCGTGATTTCGCTCATGACCCCATTGTCATGAGGCACCGCGCGCCGGGCGGCACCACCCCGCGCTGCTGTGCGTGCCCGCACGTAAACGAAGGACGGTAGAGTCCGCAGTGAACACGACGTCGCGCACTGCGAAGAGCAGTACTGAGGAGCAGGAAGTGCCGAAGCTCGTTTATGACTTTACTGAGGGCAATAAGGACCTGAGAGACCTCCTGGGCGGTAAGGGCGCCAACCTGGCCGAGATGACCAATATCGGCCTGCCGGTGCCGCCCGGTTTCACCATTACCACCGAGGCGTGCCGGTACTACCTGCAGCGCGGCAGTACCCCCGAGGGGCTGGACGCCGAGATCCAGTCCCACCTGGAGAAGCTGGAAAGCGCCATGGGCCGCAGGCTCGGCGATCCGGCCGACCCGCTGCTGGTCAGCGTCAGGTCTGGGGCGAAGTTCTCCATGCCCGGCATGATGGACACCGTGCTGAACATCGGCCTGTCCGATGAGTCGGTGCAGGGCCTGGCCAAGCAGGCCGGCAACGAGCGGTTTGCCTGGGACGCCTACCGCCGCCTGATCCAGATGTTCGGCAAGACCGTGCTCGGCGTTGACGGCGAGCACTTCGAGCACGCCATCGACGCCGCTAAGCAGGCCAAAGGGGTCACCAATGACGTCGACCTGGACGCCGCTGACCTGCAGAACCTCGTCGCGACGTTCAAGGACATCGTCACCAGGCACGCGAACATGGAGTTCCCGCAAGACCCCAGGGTGCAGGTGAACCTGGCCATCAACGCCGTGTTCGACTCGTGGAACACCCCCCGGGCGGTGCTGTACCGCCGCCAGGAGCGCATCCCCGCCGACCTGGGCACGGCCGTCAACGTGGTCGCGATGGTGTTCGGCAACCTCGGCCTGGACTCGGGCACCGGCGTGGCCTTCACCCGCGACCCGGGCACCGGCGCTCAGGGCGTCTACGGCGACTACCTGCAGAACGCCCAGGGCGAGGACGTGGTGGCCGGCATCAGGAACACCGTCCCGCTGCAGGACCTGGAGCGCATCGACAAGACCTCGTTCGATCAGCTGATCCAGATCATGCGGACGCTGGAGAACCACTACCGCGACATGTGCGACATCGAGTTCACCGTCGAGCGCGGCAAGCTGTGGATGCTGCAGACCCGGGTGGGCAAGCGCACCGCCGCGGCGGCCTTCCGCATCGCCCTGCAGTTTGTCGACGAGGGCCTCATCGACATGAACGAGGCGCTCGCCCGGGTCTCCGGCGACGAGCTGGCCCGCCTCATGTTCCCCCGGTTCGACGAGAGCACCAGCGTCACGAAGCTCACGACCGGGGTGAGCGCGTCTCCCGGCGCCGCGGTCGGCAAGGTCGTGTTCGACTCTGAACGCGCCGTCGAGCTCGCCGCGCGCGGCGAGAAGGTGATCCTGGTCCGCCGCGAGACCAACCCGGACGACCTGCACGGCATGATCGCCGCCCAGGGCATCTTGACCAGCCGCGGCGGCAAGACCAGCCACGCGGCCGTGGTGGCCCGCGGCATGGGCAAGACGTGCGTCTGCGGCGCCGAGGAGCTCACCGTCGACGCCCGGGCCGGGAAGTTCACCGGCCCCGGCGGGGTCACGGTCAGCGAGGGCGACATGATCTCCATCGACGGCACCAGCGGCGCCGTCTACCTCGGCGAGGTCCCGGTCGTCTCCTCCGAGATCGTGCGCTACTTCGAGGGCGAGCTGCACCCGCACTCCGACGAGGCCGACGACCTGATCCGGGCCGTGCACGCGATCATGGTGCACGCCGACGAAAAGCGCCGCCTCGGCGTGCACGCCAACGCGGACAACGGCCCAGACTGCGCCCGCGCCCGCCGCTTCGGCGCCGGCGGTGTCGGCCTGGTCCGAACCGAGCACATGTTCCTGGGCGAGCGCCGCCAGCTGGTCGAGGACCTCATCCTGGCCAATACCGATTCCGATCGCCAGCACGCGCTCGACGCGCTGGAGCCGCTGCAGCGCGGCGACTTCATCGAGATCCTGGACGCCATGGACGGCCTGCCGGTGACCATCCGGCTGATCGACCCGCCGCTGCACGAGTTCCTTCCCGACCTCACCGACCTGACGGTCAAGATCGCACTGGCCGGTGACGCCGCCACCGAGAAGGACAAGGAGCTGCTGGCCGCGGTGCGCCGGCTGCACGAGCAGAACCCCATGCTCGGCCTGCGCGGCGTCCGTCTCGGCCTGGTCATCCCGGGCCTGACCGACATGCAGGTCCGCGCGATCGCGCACGCGGCCGCCGAGCTCAAGCAGGCGGGCAAGGACCCGCAGCCGGAGGTCATGATCCCGCTCACCGCCACCGTGCAGGAGATGGAGATCAGCCGCGAGCGGGCCGAGAGGATCCTCAAGCAGGTCGCGGAGGAGACCGGGACGAACGTGCACACCCTGATCGGCACCATGATCGAGGTGCCCCGGGCGGCGCTGAACGCGGGCCCGATCGCGGGCAGCGCGGAGTTCTTCTCCTTCGGCACGAACGACCTGACCCAGATGACCTGGGGCTTCTCCCGGGATGACGTGGAGGGCGCGTTCTTCAGCCGCTACATCGAGCTGGGCATCTTCGGCGTCTCGCCGTTCGAGACGATCGACCGCGACGGCGTCGGCCGCCTAGTCGACATCGCGGTCCGCGAAGGCCGGGCCGCGCGGTCCGACCTGCACCTGGGTGTCTGCGGCGAGCACGGCGGCGACCCGGAGTCGGTGCACTTCTTCCACGAGGTCGGCCTGGACTACGTGTCCTGCTCGCCGTTCCGCGTCCCGATCGCCCGCCTGGAGGCAGGCCGCGCCGCGCTGGCGGGCGGCGGCTCCGACAGCAGGTAATGACGGGGTACGACGGCCGTGCTGGCTATGACGACTGGGCCACGGCCCGCTGGGTGGCTGAGCCGCCCAAGCGGGCCGGGCGCACCGACTTCGAGCGGGATCGTGCCCGCGTCCTGCACAGCGCCGCGCTGCGCCGGCTGGCCGCCAAGACCCAGGTGGTCACGGCCGGCTCGGCCGACTTCCCCCGCACCAGGCTGACTCACTCGCTGGAATGCGCGCAGATCGGCCGGGAGCTCGGCCACGAGCTCGGCTGCGACCCCGATCTCGTCGACGCCGCCTGCCTGGCCCACGACATCGGCCACAGCCCGTTCGGCCACAACGGCGAGTTCGCCCTCGACGAGCTGGCCGCGCCGTGCGGCGGGTTCGAGGGCAACGCGCAGTCGCTGCGCCTGCTGAGCCGGCTCGAGCCGAAGGTCCCCGGCGCCGGCCTGAACCTGACCCGCGCCACCCTCGACGCCACCCTCAAGTACCCGTGGCCCAGCCGGGGACCCGGCACCAAGTACGGCGTCTACGCCGAGGACGCCGAGGTGTTCGAGTGGATCAGGCAGGGCGCGCCGGCCGGCCGCCGGTGCCTGGAGGCCCAGGTCATGGACTGGGCCGACGACGTCGCCTACTCCGTCCACGACCTGGAAGACGGCTTCGTGGCCGGCCTCATCACCTTCAAAAACCTCAATTCCCAGGCCGAACGGTCCGTGGTGGCACAGACCACGGCCACCGTCTACCTGCGCGACGACGACGTCCCGGTCGCTGAGCTCGGCGAGATCCTCGACGCGCTGCTCGCCCTGGACGTCTGGCCCGCCTCCTACGACGGCGGCCCGGAATCCGCGGCCGCGCTGAAGAACCTGACCAGCGAGCTGATCGGCCGCTTCTGCATCGCCGCCCAGCAGGCCACCCTGGCCGCCCAGCCCCGGCCGCTCACCCGTTACGCCGCCGACCTGATCGTGCCGCGCCGCCAGCGGCTCGAGTGCGCCCTGCTCAAGGGCATCACGGCGCACTACGTGATGACCCGCGCGGGGGTGGCCGCGGCGCAGGCGCGGGAGCGGGAACTGCTGGCCGAGCTGACGCTCGCCGTCGAGCGCGGCGCGCCGCGGACGCTCGACCCGCTGCTGCGCCCGGCCTGGCACGCGGCCGCGGCCGACACGGCGCGCCGCCGCGTCGTTATCGACCAGATCGCCAGCCTGACCGACACCTCGGCTATCGCCTGGCATCACCGCCTCTGCGGCCCCGGAGCGTCGTAATCTAGGCCTCATGCCAACCTTCGTGATCGCAGGCGCCAGCCTGGCCGGGGCCAAGGCCGCCGAGACCCTCCGCGACGAGGGCTTCGACGGCGAGATCGTGCTGCTCGGCACGGAACTGGAGCTTCCGTACGAGCGCCCGCCCCTGTCCAAGGGCTACCTGCTGGGCCAGGACGAGCGCGCCTCGATCTACGTCCACCCGGAGGAGTGGTACGCCGAGCACCACGTCGACCTGCGACTGGGCGTCACCGTCACCGCCATCGACCGGGCCGCCTCGGCCGTCGTCGCCTCCGGCCCGGGCGGCACGCAGACGCTGCCCTACGACAAGCTCCTGCTGGCCACCGGTGCTTCCCCCCGCCGGCTGACCTTCCCCGGTTCCGAGCGGCCCGAGGTGCTCTACCTGCGGACCGCGGCCGACTCTGAGCGGCTGCGCGAGGCGCTGAAGTCGGGACCGCGGGTCACCGTGGCCGGCGCTGGCTGGATCGGCCTGGAAACCGCCGCCGCCGCCCGCCACTACGACTGCCCGGTGACCGTGCTCGAGCCGCAGCCCGGCGCGCTGCACTATCAGCTCGGCCCGGAACTCGGCGCCACCTTCGCTGACCTGCACCGCGCGCACGGCGTGGAGTTCCGCTTCGGCGAGCGCGCCGAGGAGTTCCGCCCGGGCCTGGTCGTCACCTCGGCCGGCGCCGAAGTCCCCGCCGACCTGCTCATCGTCGGCATCGGCGCGGCCCCGAACGACCAGCTCGCGGCCGAGGCGGGGCTGGAGACCTCCAACGGCGTGCTGACCGACGAGGCCCTGCGTACCGCGGATGGGAACATCTTCGCCGCCGGTGACGTGGCGAACTCGTTCAACCCGCTGCTCGGCCGGAGAATCCGGGTCGAGCACTGGTCCAACGCGCTGGACGGCGGCCCGGCCGCGGCCCGGTCGATGCTCGGCCAGCCGGTGGTCTACGACAAGGTCCCGTACTTCTACAGCGACCAGTACGACCTCGGCATGGAGTGCGCGGGCCTGCCCTCGCCCGGCAGCTACGACGAGATCGCCTACCGCGGCGACCGCGCGGGGCTGGAGTTCATCGCCTTCTGGCTGTCCGGCGGCCGGGTCGTGGCCGGCATGAACGTCAACGTCTGGGACGTCAACGACGACATCCAGTCCCTCATCCGCTCCGCCCGCCCGGTCGACCTCGCCCGCCTCACCAACCCCGATGTACCTCTCCCCGACCTCTAGCCGCCGCGGCCTGTGTCCCTGAGCCACGCCCACCCCCCTGGTCCGTCCCCGCCCCGTCCGGCTCCCCAGCCGCCCTCGCCGCGCACCCACCCCTCGTCCCCACCCGGTTTGCGCGGTGGATCCGGCTTCTACGGTCGATCCGGGACCCTCCAGTTGCCCGAAAGCGCCGCAGAACCCGGATCCACCGCGATCTGCTGCAACCGGCCGAATGTCAGTGGACGACGCCACAATGTTCGGCGTGGTGGGTGAGATTCCTAGTACGCTCCGTAACCTGGCAGGCCGCCAGGAGGGAGTCGTTTCCCGCTCGCAGGCCCTGCGGGCCGGGCTGTCCGAGGGCATGATCAAGTTCAGGGTCCGCAGTGGCCGCTGGCAGCAGATCTATCCCGGTGTCTACACGACGTTCACCGGAGTTCTTGGTCGCAGCCCGCGGCTTTGGGCGGCAGTACTGTCGGCCGGACCAGGCGCGATGCTGAGCCACGAGACGGCGGCCGAGCTACAGCGGCTCGCTGACAAGCCAACCGAGACCGTTCATCTCACGGTTCCCGTCCAACGCCACATCAAGGCGCCCGCAGGTGTCAGCCTGCACCGTTCGGCTCGTGCGATGGAGGCAGTGCAGGGACGTACCTATCCGCCGCGGACAAGAGTGGAGGAGACCGTGCTTGACCTGACGCAGACGGCGACGACATTCGATGACGTCTGCGGGTGGATAACACGCGCGTTCGCACGAGACCTAACGGACGAGGGGAGGCTGCGCGCGGCGATGGACCAACGCACCAGGCTGCACTGGCGGGCTGACCTGCAGGAGCTCATCGCGGCGGCCGCCGACGGCGACCATTCGGTGCTGGAGTACCGCTATGACCGGGACGTGGAACGCGCCCACAGGCTGCCCGAACCGGTTCGGCAGGCGCCGTTCGCAACGCCGAACGGCACGAGGGGCCGCCGGGATCGCCTGTACCGGGAGTATGGCCTGATAGTCGAGCTAGATGGGCAGCTAGCGCACCCGGCCGAGGACCAGTGGCGGGATAAGGCTCGCGACAACGCCGCTGCGGTGGGTGGTACCCAGACGCTCAGGTACGGCTGGACAGCTGTCCGGTGGCATCCGTGCGCGACCGCCCTGCAGGTGGCTGCGGTGCTCCGCATCCACGGCTGGAAGGGCTGGCCATGGCCGTGCTCACCGGGCTGTCCGGTCGAGCGCGCGATGGCTCGGCTGGCGGTCAAGGTCTAGCTCCGGCGAGGTTCAGCCAGTCGGGGCTGGCCGGTGACGGCGGCGAGCACGAGTGAGGTATCGGTCAGGTCGGGCAGCACGGCGTGCGCGCCGGCCGCGGCGAGGTCGGCTGGGGCGAAGCTCCCGGTGGCCACGCCCACCACGCGGGCTCCGGAGGCCAGCGCGGCTTCCACATCCAGCGGCGTGTCCCCGACCAGCACGGTCGACCGGCCGCCGAAGTCCGTGCCGTAGGCCTCCCGAGCCGCCCGCCTGGCCACTGTCACCAGCTCGGCCCGGACCTCGTGCGCGTCCCCGTACGCTCCGGCGTCCAGGTCAAGGTGCTCGCCGAGTCCGGCCGCGGCCAGCTTCACCTCCGCGAGCGGCCTGATGTTTCCGGTGAGCACGGACTGGCGCGCGCCGGCCGCCGCGAGCGCCGCGATGGCGGCTGCCGCGCCGGGCAGGGCACGGACCCCGGCCGCCGCCGCGCCATCGGCCGCCGCCAGGTGACCCAGGGCGGTCAGGAAGTCATCCAGGCGATCCCGCGGCTCGGCCACCCCGGCCCGCGTGAGCGTCTCCAGGAGGATCGCCCGGTCGGTCCGCCCGGCCTTGGGCGCGATGGCCGTCAGCTCACGCCCGAACATATCCTTGAACACCGTCTCGTACAGGCGGTTGCCCAGCCCTACGGCGGTAAGCAACGTGTAGTCGACGTCCCACAGCACCAGCAGATCGCCCACTTGCCCAGGCTAGCCGCGTCTATCCCGGCGGACCGGGCTCTGGCGGACTAGACTCGCCGCGACGGGAGATCCGGGCGGCGGAAGACCCCTGGGCGCCGGAATCCCGGCCGAATCCCGGCGGAGGTGGGCGATGGCGGGGCGGATCCGCGACGAGGACATCGCGGCGGTTCGCGAGCGGTCGCCCATCGACGAGGTGGTCGGCGAGTACCTCCAGCTGAAGAACGCCGGTGGCGGTTCGCTCAAGGGCCTGTGCCCGTTCCACGACGAGAAGACGCCCTCGTTCAACGTCACTCCGGCCCGCGGGCTCTTCTACTGCTTCAGCTGCGCCGAGGGCGGCGACGTCATCAAGTTCGTGCAGAAGATCGACGGGCTCAGCTTCGTCGAGGCGGTCGAGCGGCTGGCCCGCCGGGCTGGCGTTGAACTGCGTTACGAGCAGGGCGGCTACGTGCCCGGCCAGGAGCAGAGCCAGCGCCGGCGGCTGCTCGACGCGCACCGGGCCGCCGCCGAGTTCTACGCCGAGCGGCTCGGCGATCCCGGCGCCGAGCACGCGCGGAAGTTCCTGTCCGAGCGCGGCTTCGAGATCAAGGACGCGGAGCGGTTCGGCGTCGGCTTCTCGCCGAAATCCTGGGAGGACCTGACCAGGCACCTGCGCGGCCGCGGCTTCACCGACGGGGAGCTGATCGCGGCGGGCCTGGCCCGCGAAGGCAACCGCGGCGCGCGGGACAGGTTCCGCGGGCGGCTGATGTGGCCCATCCGGGACCTGTCCGGCGACGTCATCGCGTTCGGCGCGCGGAAGCTGGACCCCGACGACGACGGGCCCAAGTACCTCAACACCCCCGAGACCTCGCTGTTCCGCAAGAGCACCGTGCTGTACGGGGCGGACCTGGCCAAGCGGGAGATCGCCCAGCGCAGGCAGGCGGTCATCGTGGAGGGCTACACCGACGTAATGGCCTGCCACCTGGCTGGCGTGCCCACCGCGGTGGCGACCTGCGGCACGTCGTTCGGCGAGGATCACATCAAGGTCCTGCGCCGGCTGATCATGGACACGGACTGGTCCAAGGGCGAGATCATCTTCACCTTCGACGGAGATATGGCCGGGAGGCGTGCGGCACTGCGCGCCTTCGCGACTGAGGAGAAATTCACCACCCAGACGTACGTGACCGTGCAGGCCGATGGTCTGGATCCTTGCGACCTGCGGCTCGAGCACGGCGATGCGGCGGTGCGCGACCTGGTCGCCCGCCGGGTACCTCTCTACGAATTCGCGATCCGCAGTCTGCTCGATGAATTCGACCTCGATACGGCGGAGGGCCGGATCGCCGCGCTCGACGCTGCCGCCGAGTTCATCGCGCGGATCAAGGATGACGCGCTGCGCAAGGTGTATGCCGGACGAGTCGACCGATGGCTGGGACTGAACGATCCCGAGCTGATCCTCCGCCGGATAGCCGGTCACCTGCCTACCCGACGCCCCCGGCCGCGGGAAGCCAGGCGCGTCACCCGCGGGTACGACACGCAGGAGACCGGCAACGGGCACCACGGACCGTTCAGTCAGGATCAAGGAAGCCCGTACGACCTGCATGATCCCGTGGTCCAGCTGGAGCGGCAGGTGCTCCAGCTCGCGGTGCAGCGGCCCGGGATGTGCGGACCTGAATTCGATGCGCTGGGCGCCGAGGCGTTCACCGTGCCCGTGCACCGGGCGGTGTTCACGCTGATCGCCGCGTGCGGTGGCACGGTGGTCGGCGGCAGCAGCGCGCGGGCCTGGGCCGCCCGGCTGCGCGAAGAGGCGCCAAACGACCAGGCCCAGGCCTTTGTCACCAGGCTCGCCGTCGAGCCGCTGGTGATCGCCGGGGAGCCGGACGCCAAGTACGCCGACCTGGTCCTGGCCCGGGTCAGCGAGCTCGCGGTCAGCCGGCAGATCACCGCCGTCAAGGCCCGGCTGCAGCGCATGAATCCGGTGGAGGAGCAGACCGGATACAACAGGATGTTCGGCGACCTGGTCGCCCTGGAGACCCGCCGGCGGGCCCTGCTGGACCGGGCCGCGGGCAGCTGAGGCGCTGCCCGGGCGTGATTATACGGTTGCTGACCGTCCTGGTTAGTAGCGCAGGCGTAACAAAATTAGGTCCCCCGTAACCACTGGTTCGTGGCGCACACTGGTCCCGTGGCTCTCACCGTGCTAACGAACGGATCAGCAACAGCCGATCAGCTGACGGATCTCGTGGCGCTAGGACGGGAGCGAGGTTCGCTGACCATGGCTGACGTCATGATGGCGCTGGACCATGCCGACCTCCCACCCGAGGCCCTGGACTCGGCGGTACGCGCGCTTACCGATGAGGGCGTGGACGTGCTCGCCGTGCCGCACGAGGACGATACCGAGGTTGAGGCCCCGCACGTCGAGGCCGACAGCAAGCGTGCCGCCACCGGCGACCTGGTGCGGATCTACCTGCGGGAAATCGGCCGGGTACCGCTGCTGACCGCCGAGGGCGAGGTGGAGCTGGCCAAGGCCATCGAGGCGGGCCTGTTCGCCGAGGAGAAGCTCGGCGGCGGCATCCCGGTGCTGGGCGCCGCCCACGGTGACCTGGAGCTGCTCGTCAGCGAGGGGATCAGGGCCAAGCAGCGGCTGACCGAGGCGAACCTGCGGCTCGTCGTGTCGATCGCCAAGCGCTACATCGGCCGCGGCCTGGTGTTCCTCGACCTCATCCAGGAGGGGAACCTGGGCCTGATCCGGGCCGTCGAGAAGTTCGACTACACCCGCGGGTACAAGTTCTCCACGTACGCGACGTGGTGGATCCGGCAGGCCATCACCCGGGCCATCGCCGACCAGGCGCGGACCATCCGGGTGCCGGTGCACATGGTCGAGACGATCAACAAGCTGGCCCGGGTGCAGCGGCAGCTGCATCAGGAGCTCGGCCGGGAAGCCAGCGCGGGGGAGATCGCCGCTGAGCTGGGTATCGAGCCGGACCGGGTCGCGGAGATCCAGCGGATCGCCCAGGAGCCGGTGTCGCTGCAGTCCCCGATCGGCGAGGAAGAGTCCGACCTCGGGGACTTCATCGAAGACGCCGACGCCGTGGTGCCCATGGAAGCCGCGGCGTTCATCATGCTGCAGGACCAGCTGGACCGGGTCCTCGATCAGCTGGCCGAGCGCGAGCAGCGGATCATCCAGCTGCGGTTCGGCCTCACTGACGGGCATCCGCGCACGCTGGAGGAGGTCGGCCGGGAGTTCGGGGTGACCAGGGAACGGATCCGGCAGATCGAGTCGAAGACTCTGGCCAAGCTCCGCCACCCCAGCCGCGCCCAGGTGCTCCGCGAGTACCTGGACTAAGCGGATCCTGGACGCGTTCTGGACGGCTAGCAAGGAGTACCGGCCTGATGGCGGGAGTCCCGCGGGTGCCGCTTACTCGCCGGGACGGGTGCCGTTCACGTTGGCCGGGTCGTCGGTGCCGGAGTTCCGCCCCGGCAGCCGATCCAGCTGGCCGCGCACCTTGCTGGCGCCGCTCTTGGCCTTGCTCGCGCTGCTCTTGGCCGTCTCGGCGAGCTTCGGCATGCGCTCGGCGGCCTTCTGGCCGGCCGCCTTGGAAAGCTCGGTGGCCTTAGCCCCCGCCGTGTGGGTGGCCTGCTGCACGGCCGGGTGCTCCCACGCCTTCCGGCTCAGCTTCACCATCTGCTCATAGCGCTCGCGACCAGCCCGTGTGCCGATCACGAAGCCGACTGCGACGCCGGCCAGGAACGGGATACGTCTGCGCATCTGGCACCCCTTTCGCCGATATTCATCCTGTGCCTACGGATTTTCCCTAGTAGCACGAGGGTACTCATGGTGATGAGCGGCAGGTGAACGGGAGGTGGCTCGCCCGCCGGACGTCACACGCCCGCCCGGATTGCGCTACCCTTATCCGGGTCGATCCCGCGTAGCTCAATCGGCAGAGCGTCCGGCTGTTAACCGGTAGGTTATAGGTTCGAGTCCTATCGCGGGAGCCATGTGATGTCGCAAGACATCGGAATGACCCCGAACCCACGTCAGGGTTCGGGGTTTTTGCGTTTGCGTGGTGTTCCGGGCTGGGGGCCGGGTGGCCGTCCGGTGGGCTGGTAGTCCTTGTCCGGGTCGAGGGTCAGTTCGCGGAGGAGTTCGCCGGTGGCGGCGTTGATGACGCGGATGTGCAGGTCCTGGATGAGGAGGAGGACATGGGTCCGGGCGTGGGTCCGGCCGACGCCGATGTGGTGGAGTTTCCCGTGGTGGCGCAGGGTGACGACGCCGGAGTGGCCGGTGCGGTCGCGGCGGACGCGGTGGTGGGTGTCGGTGTCACGGTTGCCGGGCGTGGCTTTGGGGCGGGCGGCGTAGATGGTGGCTGGGGTGGCGCGGCCCGGCAGCGAGCGGTGCGGCCGCTGGGTGTTGCAGCTGCCGCTGAAGGTGTCCAGCAGCTGCTGGAGCTCGGCGAGGGTAGCCGGGGGTGGCTGGCTGGCCAGCCATTTCTTCATCGTCTGCTGGAACCGTCCGGCCTTGCCCTGGGTCTGGGGGTGGTTCGGGCGGCCGTTCTTCTGGGTGATGCCCAGGCGCCGCAGGTCGGTTTCCAGGCCGTTGCGGCCGCCTTTGCCGCCCGGCAGCCGGGTGGTGAAGACCATGCCGTTGTCGGTGAGTGTGGCGGCCGGTGGCCCGTAACGGGCTACGGCGGCGCGGAAGGCGGCCAGCACGATGAGGCCGGTGACGCGGTGGTGGGCGGTGACGGACAGGGCCAGCCGGGAGTGGTCATCCAGCCAGGTCAAGACCTCGGTGCCGGTCCCGTCCGCCAGCGGCCAGTGGGTGAAGTCGGATTGCCAGCACTCGTTGGGCTGGGCGGCTTCGAACCGCAGGCAGGACGATCTGGGGCGCTTGGCCGGGTCGGGGGTGACCAGCCCGGCCCGGGTCAGGTAGCGGCTGATGGCGGCGGGCGAGACCTGGATCTGGTGGTGGTGGGCCAGGTGCCAGCCGATGGTGTGCGGCCCGGCGTCCAGGCCCTGCCCGGCCAGTTCCTTGCGCAGCCGCACGATCAGGTCCGCAGCCTCCGGGCTGATTGCCGACGGGGAGGTCTTCGGCCGCCGGGACCGCGGCTCGAACGCGGCCTCGCCTTCAGCCCGGTACCGGGCCACCAGCCGGGACACCCAGCCCTGAGACACCCCGTAGGCCCGGGCTACCTCCCCCTGGCTCCGGCCCTCGGTGACGACAGCGGTGATGACAAGACGCGTCTTCGACATCCGCCGACCGTGCCGCCGCGGGTATTCCTATGCCCTGAGACACGCCATTCGCATGTCCTGAAACTGGACACTATCGCGGGAGCCACGCAAACCTCGGTCATCAGCCCTCTCACCTGCGACAGCGCAGGAAGTGAGGGAATCTTCGTGGCACAGGAAGCGCCCGCGCGGAGCAAGATCCCCACCAAATCCCCACAACCGGCCCGCGGCGGGGGCGCCAGGCAGGCGAAATCTAGCCGCACGGCACCCGGCAGGATGCTCGCGCGGCCGCAAGCCGCCGGCCGCCGGGTCACAGGCGGGCTGCTGAACATCTCATCATCCGCGCCCGGGCGGGCCACGCCGTGCACGGTGGCCGGATGAAGCCGGCCGCCATGACCTCGTTTTCATCTGCCCCGGCCGCCTAGGGTACGCATGGGGGTCCGGCCGGCGCGATGCTGGCAGGACTCGTCACCTGGCAAGGGAGAGACCGATGGCACGGACGCACGAGCCGGTTGCGGTGCTCGGCATTGGAGCGATGGGCCACGGGATGGCAGCCAGTGCTTTGCGTGCTGGCATCCCGACGGTCGTCTGGAACCGCACGGCGGAGGCGACCCGGGACCTGGCTGAGCTCGGCGCTGAGGTCGCCGGGACCGCGGCCGACGCGGCGCGCCGAGCCGCGATCGTGGTCACGATGGTGACCGACGCCGATGCTGTCCTTTCGGTCGCCCGGGACCAGGGGATGCTCGCTGCGCTGGCGCCGGGCGCGATCTGGGCGCAGATGAGCACCATCGGCGTGGCGGGGACCGACCGCGTCACGGCCATGGCCGGTGCCCAGCGTCCGGACGTGATGCTCCTGGACGCGCCGGTGTCGGGAAGCAAGGATCCGGCCGAACGCGGCCAGCTGACGATCTTCGCGTCAGGTCCTGGCGGGGCGCGTCCGCGTGTGACTCCGCTGTTCGACGCGCTCGGCCAGCGTACGATCTGGGCCGGCGAGGCCGGGGCCGGAACGCGGCTGAAGCTGGTGAACAACACCTGGCTGGCGTTCGCGACCGAAGCGGTTGCCGCGTCTGTGGCCCTGGCTCGCCGGCTGGGCCTTGAGACCGAGACGGTGGTGGACGCGCTCGGCGGTGGTGCTCTCGTGTCCGCCTGGCAGGAAGCCAAGCTGCGGCGCATCGCCGACGGCGAGTTCTCGGCTCAGTTCGCGCTGTCGCTCGCGCTCAAGGACGTGCACCTCGCCCTCGAGGCGGCCGGCGGCGACCGGTTCGCCGTCCTTGCCTCCCTGGCTGACGAATGGCAGCAGGCCGTTGGCCAAGGTCTGGGCGATCAGGACCTGACCATCGTGACCCGCGTACTCGAACAGCAGGAAGGGACACCCTGACCGTGACCGGGGTGTTTCGCGTACACCACCACCCAGGTGAGATGCGAGCCGCCGTCGCATCCAGGCTTCAGCGATCGGATGCTCGGCCGGCGGCACGGTGGCGCAGGCAGTGAAGCGATCCGTGTGACAGTTCGGCTGCGCCGGCCTCATGGCCCAGGAGTCCGGCGGCTACCCCGATGCGACTATGAACCGCCTGCGCCTGGATCTGGCCGCTGGCCGGCGAGCTGCCTGTCGGCTCCGTCGCCCGGCCTCCGGCAGCACTCGGCGTGCCGCCTGACCACGTGACCGCGGCCATCCGCGCAGATAGCGCATCTTTTGCGGCGCTGCGGGTCTCGGTAGCCTGGCTTCATGGACTATCGCAAGCTGGGAGACAGCGGCTGCGCGGTGTCGAGCCTGTGCCTGGGCACGATGACGTTCGGCGCTGAGACGGACGAGCCCGGGGCGCACCAGCAGCTCGACCGGTTCATCGAGGCGGGCGGCACGATGGTGGACACTGCGGATGTGTACAGTGGCGGGAGGTCGGAGGAGATCATCGGCCGCTGGTTCGCGCGCCGCCCGGCCGATGTCACCGAGCCCGTGGTGCTGGCCACCAAGGGCCGTATGCCGGTGGATGACTCGCCGAACGGCGCCGGGCTGTCCGCGCGCCACCTGACCCGCGCGCTGGAGGCTTCGCTGCGCCGGCTGGGGCGCGAGGCGGTTGATCTCTATCAGGTGCATGCCTACGACCCGCTGACGCCGCTCGAGGAGACCCTGCGGACAATCGAGGGTTTCATCCAGGCCGGCAAGATCCGCTACTGGGGGCTGTCCAACTTCACCGGCTGGCAGCTGACCAAGGCCGTGCACCTGGCCCGCGCCCTGAACGTGGCCGGGCCGGTGACCATCCAGCCGCAGTACAGCCTGCTGGCCCGGGAGACCGAGTGGGAGATCGTGCCGGCCGCGATCGACGCCGGCCTAGGCCTGCTGCCCTGGAGCCCCCTCGGCGGCGGCTGGCTGTCCGGCAAGTACCGGCGTGACCAGCGGCCGGCCGGCGCCACCCGCCTCGGCGAGGACCCCAACCGCGGCATGGAAGCCTACGACCGGCGCGGCACCGACTACACCTGGCACGTCATCGACGCGGTACAGAAGATCGCCGAGGACCGCGGCGTGTCCATGGCCGAGGTCGCACTGGCCTGGGTGACCGGCCGGCCCGCGGTCAGCTCGACCATCCTCGGCGCCCGCACGATGAGCCAGCTCGAGACCAACCTTCGCGCGGCCGAACTGCACCTGACCGCCGCCGAGACTGCCACGCTCGACGCCGCCAGCGACCCGCACCCCACCGACTATCCCTACGGCGAGCTGGGCGTCGAGCAGCGATCCCGCACCCTGGCGCCTGGCCACTGAGCACCACCATTCGGCCGGCCCCGTCGACCAGGACGACGAGCTGGCTGGTCTGTGTGAACACGCAGGTCTGGCTGCATGTGGACTGACCGGCGCATCCGCAGTGGGGCAGCCACCCTGCTGCTGGCTCTGGACCGGGACGACCGGCATTCACTGTTCGTCGACCACCTATTAGGGAGCGTGTGGAAGCAGGCATGCGTGACCTCCGGGAGAGGTACATGCTGCGGCCCTCCGGCACGCCGCTGGTCTCGCTGCGGTGACCGAACCAGCGCCCCCCGCCCCGGTGGTCACCGCTCAGGAGTTCGCCGACCTGGAACACCTGCAGTTTGGCGGGAACGAGTTCACCCCCAAGGTCGCCGGGGTAGCAAGCATCGAGCAGAGCCTGGGCATCTATGACCTCAACCACTTCATGCCGGAGGTCCTGGCCTTCACCCCACACACCTAAGCAGTGGATCAGCCGCCCAGGCACCCAGTGGTGCTGCCCTTCATACCGATGGCAGGCGAACTGGTGCCTGATCGTGAACGGACGCCCGTTAGCGCCAGCGGTACCGCCGTGAATCACGCCCAGCCTGGCCAGTCTGTGGGCGGCCTAACGCTCACGTACATACCCGGCCCGCCGGTCGAAGCGTTATCTGCCGTCCGAGGTTCCTCCGAGGGGGCTGATTCCGGCCGGCCGGGGACCGCTCCGAGCCGCGGTGCTGTCCGCCATCCTGCCGGATGGCCTGATGCGGGGGCAGTGTCTACGCTGCTCTGTCCTGCGAGAAGGCGCAGCTGCCGGAAGACCGCCGTTACAGCTTTGGCCTGGCCGGTTGAGTGGACCGTGGCCTGCACGGCTCCGGCATCCGGGCTCCCGGAACGTGCCGATCTCTTCGCATATCTGTCCGCGAGCCGCGAGCCGCGAAGGGTGATCGGCGTGATCTCCTTGCCACGGCCTAATGAGAATGATTATCGTAATCGTATTCACTTAACTTCGCGCTGCAGACTGGCGCGTCCGCCTAGATCGGGAGTCCCCAGGGTGATGCGATTTCGCGTCAATGTCGTCTCCGCTGCCTTGCCGCTGGCCGCGATGTTGCTAGCGAGCGGATGCTCGTCGTCTTCCCCGTCGGCCGCAGCGGGCGTGGCGCCCGCCGCCGCGACCGGTGGCAGTGGCACCCTTACCGCGATCGGCGCTGAGAACGAGTACGCCGACGTCATCCAGCAGGTCGGCGGCGCGTACGTGCATGCCGAGGCGATCATGAGCAACCCGAATACCGACCCGCACACGTTCGAGGCCAGCGCGTCGGTCGCGCGCGAGATCAGCCAGGCCAAGCTGATCGTGCAGAACGGCGCCGGTTACGACGACTGGGCGACCACCATCGAGAACGCGGCCCCGGATCCCAGCCGCAAGGTCATCAACGTGCAGCACCTGCTCGGCCTGCCCGATAGCACACCCAACCCCCACCTGTGGTACAGCCCGACCACCATGCCTGCCGTGGCCAGCGCCATCGCCAGCGACCTGGCCGCGATCGAGCCCGCGCACGCGGCCTACTTCACGGCGAACGCGGCCAAGTTCACCGCCAGCCTTGCCGCGTGGGACCGGGCCATCGCCCAGTTCAAGGCCACCTACCCGGCCACCCCGGTGGCGACCACCGAGCCGGTGGCTGATTACATGCTGCAGGCCGCGGGCACGGACAATATGACCCCCTGGGCGTTCCAGGCCGACGTCATGAACGGCACCGACCCCTCGGCGCAGGACGTGGCCGTGCAGAAGGCCCTGTTCACCGACCACAAGGTCAAGGTGTTCCTGTATAACCAGCAGGTCACGGACTCGCTGACCGAGTCCTACATCAGCCTGGCCCACGCCAACGGCATCCCGGTGGTCGGCGTGTACGAGACGATGCCCACCCCCGGCTACGACTACCAGTCTTGGATGCTGGCCGAGGTGCAGGCCATGGACAAGGCCCTGGCCAGCAAGGTCTCCACCGAGCACCTGTGACGCCCTGCTAAGGATGAACTGCCCCGGCCAGGTGGTATCGGCACCTGGCTCTTCAAAGGCCATACAGGTTTGTGCGGGACACCAGGACGCCCAAGCCGAGCATCCGGCGAACTAGCAGGGAGACGGGCCGCGCCGTGCTCTTGGCCAGCTCACGCCGACCGTCGGCCGCCAGAGAGGGACCTCGCCGAGCACCGGATCTGCCGGAAGAAAGGTCATCGGCGGCCTCACGCACGAATACCAGATCGCCGTATGACAGGCCCCCACTCCGCTACGAGAACGAGCAGGTCACTACTGCGATAACGCACAGGCAGCCGAGCTGGCTAGTGCCGCCTCAGGCAACGTTCGCCCTGTACAACGCTTGTGCCATCGAGCGGACGGTAGGTGATGGTCACGCAGGGTGGTGGAAGGCGAACCCTGGCTCAACGCGGTCCACACGAGTCGAGGTCATGGCGCCAGCCAAGTTCGATGGTGCTAGGGTCACGCCATGCCACGTACGGACAGGGCGTCGCGGGTGATCGCTGCGCCACCCGAGCGCGTGTGGGCCGCTCTCGTCGATCCCGGGGCGCTCCTGGCATGGCTCCCTCCTGGCGGGATGACCGGCAGGTTCGAGCGATTCGACGCCCGGCCGGGCGGGTCGTACCGGATGGTGCTGACCTATTCCGACGCGTCAGGCGCACCGGGCAAGGCGACTGTGGATTCCGACATCGTCGAGGCCCGCTTCGTCGACATCGTCCCCGGCGAGCGGGTCGTGCAGGCGGTGGACTTCGTCTCCGATGACCCCGCCTATGCCGGCACCATGACTATGACCTGGCAGGTCGCCGCAGTCGACGCGGGGACACGCGCCGACATCGTTGCCGAGAACGTTCCGGACGGCATCTCCGCAGAGGACCACGCCGCGGGGCTCGCTTCTTCCCTGACGAACCTCGCCGCCCACGCGGAGCAGTAGCCCTCGCCCCAGGCGGGTAAGGAGCCGCTCGCTGCTCTTGTTCCTGCGCGGCTGCGCACGGCTGCGACCACAGACACCCGACCTCACGATCCGGCTGGTCCTCCACAACCGGGTGTTCACCTCAACAGGGCGAACGTTGCCTGATGCGGCACTAGCATGATTAACCCGAAGTTACGTCTGCCGAGGTAGCGGGATTGCGGGGTTGAACTAGGTATTTACGGTCTGGTCCGGGTTTTGTGGTGTCTACGTGGTGCTTAGGGTCAGCGGGATGCCGGCGCCGATGAGGTCGAAGGCGCGCCGCTGGTCGGGGGTGGGTTCGGCGAGGGCGGGGATGATGGTCTGGCCGTAGCGGAGGTCGTTGCGGGTCAGGGTGGCCAGGTGGTCGATGATGTCGCGGAAGCTGCGGATGGGCTGCTTGCCGGGGCCGGCCTTGCGGGCGGCTTTGGTGTCGGCGGATGCTGACCGGCGGGCGGGGGCGACGGGGCTGGCCCGGCCGGGCGGGTGCTCGTCGGTGAAGGTGAGGGGTGCCCAGGCCTGGCGCAGGTGCCAGATCAGGTAGCAGGCGAGCATGCAGATCAGCACGTGGGCGCGGACGCGGTTGTTGAGGCGGTGCCAGATGGGCCGCAGGTCCAGGTCGTCGGCTTTGATGTGCCGGAAGTCGCGTTCGAGGTTAGCCAGGTCTTTGTAGGCGGCGACCGCGCCGGGGGCGCTGAGGGAGTCTTCGGGGACGGGGGTACGGATGACGTAGATCCCGTCGGTGGCTGCTTCGGCGTCGATGGCGGGCTGGTTGCGGTGCCAGGCCAGCTGTCCTTGGGTGATGTCAAGGGTGAAGTGCTTGGCGACCTTGCGCTTGTTGATGATCTTCCCGGCGGCGACGCCGATCTTGTCCGGGTCCTTGATCCGCCCGGCGGCCACCCGGGCGGCGACCTGGGCCAGGTCAGCCTCGGTTGCGGCCAGCAGGTCCTCGCGCTTGCGGGCGCGCTCGGCGGCCAGGACCGGGTTGCGGCAGGCGATCAGCCGCTCGCCGGGGTAGTCCGGGGAGCGGATCTCGGCGAGGTCCTGCTCATCGAACAGCGACAGCTGCAGGGGGCCGTCGTCTGCCATGAGCTTCTTGATCGCGGGGCCGCGCAGGCAGGTGATCCAGGCCATGCCGTCCAGCTTGCGCAGCTCGGCGATCCGCGCGGAGGTGATCATGCCCCGGTCCCCGACCATGATCATCTGCTGCAGGCTGAACTTTCCCCGCACGGCGTCCACCGCCTCGGGGAAGGTCTTCGGGTCGCCGGTGTTCCCGGCGAACACCCGGACGGCCACGGGGCGGCCGTGGTGGTCGGTCAGCAGCCCGTACTCGATCTGCGCCTTGCCGCGCTTGCCGT
>CAVWBH010000008.1:0-115197 GCA_963753195.1 uncultured Actinomycetes bacterium | reverse complement strand
CCGTGGTGAGCAGCGCGGGCACGCAAATTGGCACCCTTGAAGATGTGCTGGAAGTACCCGAAGTCGATGTATTCGACGGGATCGTGATCGCCACCGAAGCTGGCCTGCGCTTCATCGATGCCGATAACGTGCAGCGGATCACCCGTAGCTGCATCTGGTCCAGCCTGGATGACGCGCAGGCGGCCCAGTTGCCGCCACCTGAGGGGGCTCCGGTATACCGCGTCGATGCGCTGCAGGACACCGGCCCCAGCCTGCACGACCGCCTTGGCCGCCTGTTCCGCCGTCCGCACTGGACCCGCGAGGATTAATCAGACCTAACTGAAAATCCCAGTTCCGGACGTCCGCGGCCACCGGGATCAGCCGCGAAAGTCCTGGTAGCGTTGCAGGAACAGCGCCTCGGTCAGGGCCATCGCCGCTATCTCAGCGGGATCCACGCTCTCGTTGGGGGCGTGTATGCGGGCCAGCGGTTCCTCGACACCCAGCAAGATGAGCTCGGCGTCGGGATAGTTGTCGGCGAACACGTTGCACAGCGGGATCGAGCCGCCTTCCCCCAGCATCGCCATCGGCCGGCCGTAGGCCTCGCGCATAGCCGCCGCGATAGCCTGGTACGCGGGCCCGCCGGTCGTGGCCTGGAAAGGGGACCCGGAGGCTTCGATTTCAGCCGTCACGTGGACTCCCCAGGGGGCAACGGCGTGGAGGTGGCGCAGGAGCGCCTCAGCTGCGTCATTGCACTGTGTCCCGGGTGGGACGCGGAGGTTCAGGCGGGCGCTCGCCCGCGGTATTATCGCGGCGGCCGACCCCAGCACCGGCGGGCAGTCGATGCCGAGAATCGTGACCGCCGGGCGCGACCAGACCAGGTCGGACACCGCTCCCGTGCCGAGCAGCGACACACCATCGAGCACCCCGGCGTCGGCCCTGAATACTTCGGGCGGGTAGGGCGCGCCCGGCCATACCTGGGTGTTGTCCAGCCCGCGGACTGTGGTGTTCCCGCGGGAGTCCCTCAGTGTCGCCAGCATGTGGACCAGCGCCGCCAGGGCGTCGGGAGCCGCGCCTCCGAACGACCCTGAGTGAAGCTCCGACGCGAGTGCTTCTACCTGGACAACGACGTTAGCCACCCCGCGCAGGCTCACCGTGACGGCCGGGTAGCCCACGGCCGCGTTCCCGGCGTCGCAGACCAGGATCGCATCGGCACGAAACAGATCGGCATGCCCGGCCACGAAGCCCTCCAGGGCTCCGGTGGTCTCCTCGGATCCCTCCACGACCAGCTTCAGATTGACCGGCAGCTCATCGCCGAGGGCCCGCAGTGCGGTCAGGTGCATCAGGATGTTGCCCTTGCAGTCGGCGGTGCCACGGCCAAACCAGCGCCCGCCTACCTCGGTCATCTCGAAAGGCGGCGTCCGCCATTCGGCATCATTCAGCGGCGGCTGGACGTCGTAGTGGGCATACAGCAGCACGGTTGCCGCGTTCGGGTCTCGGCACGGCCGGGTCCCGAGCACGGCGTGGCTCCCATCCGCCATCTCCGCAAGCCGGGTGTCGGAGAAGCCGGGCCGGCGAAGGCGTCCCGTACCCACCGCGCCGCGCGGACACATTCCTCCGGCGGAAACTGACGGGAATCAGCCACCGACCGGATGGCGACGAGCTCCGCCAGTTCGCGCTGCGCCTGGCCCATCAGGCTCCCAACACGCTCACGCAGATCCATGGCTCTCATCTTCGCCGGCACGTCTTCGCGTCAGGCGGCGTATCCGCTCGGCGCGGCCCGGTCCGGGCGGTTTGCTCGTCTTGCTGACCCGCGGCCCGGATACCCGGAGGACCTCACGAACGGACTGAGCACGCTCAGCCCGGGAGATCCTCCGGGCGCTTGGCGGCCAGCTGGCCGTGCAGCAGTCCGGTGGACTGGCCCACCTCGATGAGGTATCCGTCCGGGTCCCGCAGGTAGCAGCGGGTCTCCGCGCCGCGGTCGATCGGCGGCGTGACGAACTCTGCCCCCTTGGCCTTCCACTCCTGGTAGCAGGCCTGGATGTCGGCGACCCGCAGGTTCAGGAAGATCGAGGTGGTGTCGCCAGGCTGGTAGTCGACCACCGAGATGCCCGGCTTGTCGGGAGTGGGCGGGCCGCCGGGGTTCATGATGATCCACGAATTGGACAGCTTGACGATGCACGGGTTCTCGTCCAGGACGACGGTGCCGCCTAGGACACGCGAGTAGAAGTCCCGGGACCGCGCGACCTTGCGGACGGCGATGAACAACGTCACCAGAATCCCCTCCTCGGGTGAGGGGAGGTTGGCGAAGTCGATGCGGGGCGCAGGCTGGGTCATGAGATTGATTCTCCTCGATCGGTGGCAGGCTCCGGCTGACACCACTGTCCCGGACGGTAGCGGTTCGCCGCACCCGTGAACACCCGGGGCGGTTCCCTGGTGTGCGCCCGGCCAGGCCCGGCGCGCGACGGGCCGCGCCGCGGAGGCTGGGCCCCATCGCCAGGGGCACGGATGTGGGCCGTGAAACCACGGATCGTTCAGATAATTCAAATTCTTTTGCCGAACGATCCGTGGTACCAGCGTCCGGGATCAGGGCGGCCGACCCTCCCGGCTATAGTCCATCCCTGTTTGCCCGTCAGGTCCGCCGTGTTGCGGCGCCCGGCTGTCCGTCCGTGTCGTTACCATGACCTTCATGAGCGAACTGCCCGCCAGTGACACCACGACGTTATTCATCATGGGGGCGCGGTGGTAGCAGTGGTGGTGCCGATCGCGGAGTACCAGCAACTGTGCCAGGCAGCCGAAGAGCAGCGGGTCAACGAGGAGTTCGACGCGGCCCGGACCGAGTACCTTGCCCGCCGTGACGCTGGGACGATCCGCTATGTCTCCCATGAGGAAGCGGGTCGCCGCCTGGGCATGTCTTCCCGGTGAGCTACCAGGTTGACTGGCAGGTCGGCCTCCAGCCAGCCACACGGATCACGCTCGGTTAGGGGATCATCGGGCGGCGGCGTGCCGGGGAGGCGTACGGACGCTAGGCTTGCGGTGTGCCTGCACGCCCGCCGATGGTGGCGCTGAGATGAGCGACCGCGACTCGGGCCGGGTCGATCCGGCCGAGCCGTTCGGCATCGTGGCGATCGCCTCATCCGCCGGGGGCATTACCGCGCTCACCCGTGTCCTCGGCGGCCTGCCGGACGGATTCCCGGTTCCCGTAGTGGTCGTCCAGCACCTCGACCCGCGGCACACGACCGTCATCGCCGACGTGCTCGGGCGCCGCACGAAGATGCCGGTCAAGCTTGCGCAGGAGGGCGAGGAAGCCGAGCCCGGGACGATCTACATCGCCCCGCCGAACCATCACCTCCTGATCGGGGCGGACGGGGTGCTGACGTTGTCCAGCAGCGAGCTCGTCCACTTCGTGCGTCCCTCCGCCGACCTGCTCTTCGAGTCGGTGGCCGGATCCTACGGGCCGCGAGCCATCGCCTGCGTGCTGACCGGGACCGGCAACGACGGAGCGATGGGCGCCTCGGCCGTCAAGTCAAGGGGAGGCACGGTGATCGCGGAGGACCCGGAGCTCGCCGAATTCAAGAGCATGCCCGAGGCCGCCATCGCCGCTGGCGCGGTCGACTTCATCCTGCCGCTCGACGAGATAGCCCAGGTCATCTGCGGGCTCGTGGAGGCGGGCCGGTCATGACGCAACCGGACAACGGCCAGGAGACGGACAGCGGCCTAGAGGACCTGCTGGTCTTCATCCGCGATTCGCGGGGCTTCGATTTCACCGGATATAAGCGATCGACCGTGAGCCGGCGCATCCGCAAACGGATGCACGAGGCCGGGGCGACGGACTACACGGACTACCGGGACCTGCTGGAGAGCAGCGCGGAGGAATTCAGCCACCTGTTCAACACCATCCTGATCAACGTGACTGGATTCTTCCGCGATCCGGAAACCTGGGCCTTCCTGCAGGCCGAGATCATGCCAGAGCTGATCGCGGAGGCCGAGCGCACCGGGGAGATCCGGGTGTGGAGCGCCGGCTGCGCCAGCGGTGAGGAGGCTTATTCGCTGGCGATGGCCTTCGCCGAGGCACTGGGGGTGGACGAATGCGCGAAGCGGGTCAAGATCTACGCGACGGACCTCGATGAGGAGGCCCTTCGTGACGCCAGGGCAGGCCTCTACCAGGCGAAGGATCTCGAATCCCTGCCCGACGAGCTGAAAGACAAGTACTTCGAGAAGAACGGAACCCAGTTCGCCTTCCGGACGGATCTGCGTCGGCGAGTGATCTTCGGGCGGCATGACATCACCCGCGATGCCCCGATCTCCCGGCTTGACCTGCTGGTGTGCCGTAACACGCTGATGTACTTCAACGTCGAGACCCAGTCGCATGTCGTCGACCGCTTCCACTTCGCGGTGCGCGAGGGCGGCTACCTGTTTCTCGGCAAAGCCGAGATGCTGATCTCGGACGGTAACCGGTTCGAGGTCGTCAGCATGCGGCAGCGGATCTTCCGGCGGCGGCCCGGCACCGCCGCGCCCAGGTTCCAGTCGGGGCCGACGAAGCCAGACGCCATCGGCGCCCCCGAAGTGCGCGAAGCGAACAGGAGACGCCAGCTACAGGATCTCGCCCTGGAGACGGCTCCGTTCGCCGTCGCCGGCCTCGACGCCGAGGGCATCATCGTCCTGCTGAACGACCAGATGCGGGCCATGTTCGGGATGACCGCGCACGATCTCGGCCGACCGTTCCGTGATCTCGAGATCTCCTACCGGCCGGTCGAGCTGCGGTCCTTGATCGAGCAGGCCTATGCCGAGCGCAGGGTCGTCCGGGTCAATGCCGTCGAGCGGCCGATAGGCCCGGCCGAGGTCCAGTATCTCGATATCCACATCCAGCCACTGTGGGGCAGCGACGGGCTGAGTGCCGGGGTGCTGCTGATGTTCGTCGACGCCTCCGCCGCCACCCGGCTGCAGTTGGAGGTCAGGCGCAGTAAGCAAGACCTGGATACGGTGCACGAGGAACTGCAGTCGACCAATGAGGAGCTCGAGACCGCCAACGAGGAACTGCAGTCAAGCATCGAGGAGCTCGAGACCACCAACGAGGAGCTCCAGTCGACCAACGAGGAGCTCGAGACCACCAACGAGGAGCTCCAGTCCGGCAACGAAGAGCTCGAGACCATGAACGAGGAGTTGCAGCTGCGCACCGCCGAGCTCGACGAGGCCCGGACCTTCCTCGAGGGGGTGCTGTCGAGCGTGGCCGGGGGGGTGGTGGTGCTGGACGCGGAGCTGACGGTCAGGAGCTGGAACAAGGGAGCGGAGGAACTCTGGGGTCTGCGCGCCGATGAGGTACGCAATCGCGCCTTCTTCAGACTCGACTTCGGGCTGCCGACCGCGGACGTGCGCGACGTCGTGCAGCAGTGCTTCGCGTCTGGCCGGCGGACCGGCCCGGTCCAGGTGGGTGCCGTCAATCGCATCGGCCGGGCGATCACGTGCACGGTGGTCTGCTCGCCGCTGAAAAGCGGCGCTCAGGGCGACACCGAGGGAGCGGTCCTGCTGATGGAAGAGGCCAGCCCGGCCTGAGCCCGGCTACCGTCCGGTCGGCCGGCTGCGGCTGGTTTCGCGGATAGCGGCGGCCAGTTCGCTGGCCGGCAGCTCCCCGCTGATCGTCTTGCCCGCCACCTCGGCCAGCAACCGGTTGTGTCGGCGAGCGAAGCCGCGCAGCAGCCCGAACGCCTCCTCCGGCGTGATGCCGAGCCGTGCGGCGAGGGCTCCCTTGGCTTGCTCGATGAGCACCCGGCTGTCGAGCGCGCGCTGGAGCTCCTCGGCCGTCTGGGTGCTGCAACGCAGGGCCCGCTGCTGCAGGACGGCGATGGCCGCCACCTCGGCCAGGATCTGGGCCAGGCTGATCTCGGTCGCGCCGAGCGGGTGCTCGTCGGCGCCCAGCACGGTGATCACCCCGACGGTCTCGTGGTGGCGCCGGATGGGCAGTGACGAGACGATCCCGAATCCGGCCGCGCGGGCGGCCGCCGCGAACCGCGGCCATCGGTCACCCGCCACGACGAGTGATTCGTTGAGCACCGGCTGCCCGGAGGTATAGCAGACCGTGCCCGGGCCTTCCCCATGGCCCGCTTCGAAGGACACCAGGCCGTTGGCCCGCTCGGTGCTGGCCGCTATGGCCGTCAAGGCGCTGGCGTCGCCGGTGAGCACCCCGACCTCGGCCGGAGCGAGCAATTCCGCCAGGCGCAGCGCCAGCCGACCGGAGTACGCCGTCTCGCCGAAATCGGCGTCGGGACCGTCCGCCAGCTCAACGAGCGTGGCGGCCAGCCAGAGCTCACGGTTGTCCATCGGTCGCCGGCCTTCAGCTAGACGGCACTTACCCGCCAACAGTAACCCTTATCCTGCGAGTTCATGTCCGCCACCGTGCCGCGGCCGCCTGGCGTACGATTGGGCTGTGGGACCGGTGAGCGACATGGATGCTCGCGCCGAGATCCGAGCGCTCCGGCAGCGGGTCACTGCCGGACGGCGCCGCGCCGCGCGGGCCGCATCCCTCGCCGTCAGGCACGAGCGGCAGGCCGCCCGGGCGCCAGAATCCCTGCGGGCCTTGCACGCCAGGATGACGGCTCTGTACCGCCAGATCGAAGCACGCCACCTCGCGGCGGTCAGGGTCACCGAACTGCACGCCAACCGGATGGAAAGCTGGCTCAATGGCGGCCGCGGCCAGGCCTCGCGGCCGGTGTTCATGGCCGCCGTGGCATCCGCACTGGGCACGCCGAGCGCGGCGGCCATCTTGCGCGGCCAGCGGCACGCCTCGGTTGTGGCGGCGGCGTCGGACGCCACGGCCCGAGCTGCGCATGAACTGGAGCTCGTCATGGCCGAGGGGCCGGCCGCCGAGGCCGCGGCGGAGGGTACCTCCATCGCGGTCGCGGGCCCCGCGCTCCTGGATCGCTGGCCGCACTACGGTCCGGCCCTGGCCGAACTCGGCGTGCGCGCGGTTACCGCGGCGCCGCTGGGATCGCCCGGCGCCCGTCTCGGCGCGCTGTGCGGCTACGCGACGGAACCGGTCCTGCGGGATGGCGCCGCTGCCGCCACCGACCGGATGGCCCTCGCGCTGACCGAGATGGTGCTCCTCGATGTCTCCGTCCCGGGATCCGGTCTGAGCGGCCCCGTGCTGCCGGTGTTCGGCGGGGACGGTTACCCCGCCATTATTCACCAGGCGGCCGGCATGGTGTCGGTGCAAGCTGACTGCGCAGTCGACGACGCGGAAGATCTGCTCGCGGCCCGCGCCTTCGCCACCAGCACGCCCGTCGAACAGATCGCCGTCCAGGTGGTGCGCGGTGAGATCAGCTTCGGCTGACGATGCATGCTTAGAAGCTATGGACGGTGAACCGGGACGCCAGGCCGACGAACGCGAGACGGTGGCCGACAACCGCCAGCGGACGGCGGACAAACGCGAGACCGTCGCCGACAACCGCCAGCGGAAGGCCGACGAACGCGAGACCGTCGCCGACAACCGCGAGCAGACGGCCGACGAACGCGAGACGCATCTGGCCGAGCGCGAACAGAAGGCCAGCGACCGCGAGGGACAGATGGACCAGCGGGCACGGGGACTCGGTGCCGATGCGGAAGGCCGGCGCAGGCGCGCCTATGAGGCCTTGGAAAGCTCGCGGGACCTGCTGGCCGCCACCCGGGAGCAGCTGGATCGCAGCGAGGCGACGCTGCGACGCCGGGATGCGCGCGAGGTGCGGGAACAGGCGGAGATCGACAGGTCGGTGGCGCAAAGCCAGCGGGATCTGGCCCGCCAGCGACCTGACCTGGGTGAACTGATCCAGCGCGCCGCCGCGCTGCGCAGGCAGATCGCCGCGACGGCGGGCAGGCTGGCCAGCATCGAGGATGACATCGCCCGGGTACACGACGAGATTGCCGCTCACCGATCCACCCACTCGGGCGAATACCGGCACGCCGCCGACGAGGCCCGCAAAGGGGCACGCCGGGCCCGTGAAATCGAGCGCAAGTTCAGCGAGTAATATCGCGGCGGCCGGCTGCGGACGTTCGAACCGCTGCGGCGGGCGCCAGGATCAGGGATCGCAGGTCGCCGGGGTCGTTCAGCCGTAGCCGCTTTTTTCGTGACTAGCCTTCCGATGGGACGGGGAGAAGGAGGATCGGCGATGTCTGATCGCAGAGCGGACAGGCTCGCGGAGCTCATCAAGCCGCTGCGGGTCAAGCCGGGATCGAAGGTGGACCTGGCCAGGGACTTCGACCCGGCCTACAAGGCGGACTTCGTCAAGAAGAAAGACGGGGCCGACCTGCTCCGGGCGGGTATCGAGCTGCTGGCGGACTACCAGCAGAAGCTGGCCGCCCAGGACACCTACGGGGTGCTGATGTGCTTGCAGGCGCTGGATGCGGGCGGCAAGGACGGCACGATCCGTCACGTGATGAGCGGGGTGGACCCGCAGGGGGTGCACGTCAGCAGCTTCAAGGCACCTTCGGCTGAGGAACTCGACCACGACTACCTGTGGCGGCACGCCCGGCGGCTGCCTGCGCGCGGCGAGATCGGGATCTTCAACCGGTCCCACTATGAGGAAGTCCTGGTGACGCGGGTGCACCCGGAGAACCTCGACCGCGAGAAGCTACCGGAAGAGGCCAAGGGCAAGCGGGTCTGGGAGCGCCGGTACCGGGAGATCAACGACTGGGAGCGGTACCTGACCGGCAACGGGTTCAAGGTGGTCAAGCTGCTGCTGAACCTGTCCAAGGAGGAGCAGCGGATCCGGTTCCTCAAGCGGATCGACCTGCCGGAGAAGAACTGGAAGTTCTCGGCCGCGGACGCCCGGGAGCGCCAGTACTGGGATGACTACCAGAAAGCGTTCTCGGAAATGCTGTCGGCCACCAGCACCGAGTGGGCGCCCTGGTATGTCATACCGGCTGATCGCAAATGGTTCGGGCGGATCTGCACCGCAGCGGTCCTCGCGCACACGTTGATCCAGATCGACCCGGATTATCCGGAGGTGAGCGCTGAGGAGCGAGCTGAGCTGCTCAGCGTCAAGGCCGAGCTCGAGGCTGAGGCCCCTCGCGGTGCGCGCGCCGACCCGTTCGCGGCGGGAGAGGGGGCGGACGGGAAGGCTGGGCGGGCTGGGCGGGCGAAGAAGAAGCGAGCCTAGCGAGAGCTGGATCGGAGGCATGACATGGCGCTGGCAGGCCGGGGTCAGTGCCGCCCGGCCCGGCGGGTGCGCAGCGGGCCGGCCAGGGTTTTCCCTAGCCGGCCCGCTGGTTGTGCGGTGTGCCCCGGTTGCAATAAGCCTGTGGTGGGAGGGGTTAATAGACGACGATGTTGGATGCGTTGAGGGCGGCCCACCAGGCGGTGTAGTCCTGGTTGGTGGTGCCGTAGCCGGCGCCGGGCTGGAGCATGTCCGTGACGGTGATGAAGCGGTGCAGCATGTGCTGGTAGGCGGCCCGGTTGACGGTGGGCAGCAGCGCCGAGGTGGAGAGGATCTTTTCGGCTTGGGCGTGGACGGCGCGGGCGTCAGCCTCGAAGATCAGGTGGTTGGCGACAGTGTCGGAGTGGGCTTCGATCTCCAGGTCCCCGGCCAGGGTGTCGACCTTCTGGTTGAAGGTGACCTGGGCCTGGCCGCCGGGGGAAGCGAGCCACAGGACTGCCGGATCGGCGGGGGCGGTGGCGGCCTTGTGGGTGGGGGTGGTGTGGGTGGCGGCGGTCTGGGTGGTGACGGTGTGGGTAACCGGCGCGGCGGCGGCGTGGTGGGTGACGGCGCACCCGGACAGGATCGCGATGGCGGCGGCGGCTGCGGCGGCTGCGGCGGTGAGGCTTTTGCGGCTCATGGCTGACCCTTTTCGAATTTGCTTCCGGGACTTCCGGGGGCTTGTAAGTTCAGTGTCGGAAGCGGGGGTAGCGCCAGAGTTGCCCGCAAGTTGCACGCCGGTAGCACGGCCGCGAACGGAGGAGGCAGGCGGGACAAACCGGGAAAATCAGGGCCGGATCAGCGGCCGGACCTGGCCAACGATGGGCAACGGCCCGCTGCTGTCCGGCTCACCCGCGTCGGGAAACCTGGCAGCAATCGACAACGAACGCGGGGAGAGCAACGCGGACTAAGGAGCCTGTCGTGGGCCGAGGACAGCGACAATCAGGAGCGAGGACCCGGCGCCGGCTGCGTGGTCAGGGCCGGCCGCGAGCCACTGCTGATCCACGCTAAAGCGCGGGCGGACCAGGTGCGGCGGGCGATGTCCCGCGTCGTTCACGACGCGCGCTACCGGTCGCCGGACCACCAAGATGCTGGCCCCCATCAGGGCGCACAACAAGAGCGAGCTGATCATCCGGCGCTTCCGTCGCAGTGGCGGACGCACCGCCGAGCGCGCTGGCCGTCCGCGGGCGCAGCATCAATTGATTACTCTCTGTTTCTGAGTAATATCTATCTGTGATCGAATTTGACAGCCTCACCCAACTGCGGAGCCGCCTTTACGAGTCCTATGCCTCACAGCACGCAGGTTGTGGCGGAGACGAGGCGGCTGCTCTCGTCTACCGGCGTGACATCCGTCCCCTGCTGCCGCCGCCTACGGCCGGCCCAGTCGTCGACATCGGCTGCGGACGCGGCGAGCTAGTCCGGTTGCTGCAGACCGACGGCTTTGACGCTGAGGGCATCGACATCAGCCCGGAGCAGGCGGCACTCGCCCGCGCGGCAGGCGTGGGCCGGGTCCGCCAGGGGGACTTCCGCGCCATTCTCGCCGCGCATCCGGCTCACTACGCGGCGATCACGGCCACGGACCTGCTCGAGCACCTCACCAAGCCCGAGGTCCTCGCCACGTTCGACGACGTGGCCGCGGCGCTGGCGCCCGGCGGCGTCTTTGTGGGAAGGGTCCCGAATGCCATCAGCCCGCTCGGCGGGCACATCCGCAACGGGGACTTCACCCACCAGACGTCGTTCACCGCACGCAGCATCCGCCAACTCGCCGCGGCGGCAGGCTTCGGATCGGTCCTCGCGTGTTCTTCCCCGCCGGTCGCGCACGGACTGGCCAGCGCCGCGCGCGTAATGGTCTGGCAGGTGGTAAGCGCCTGCTACCAGATCGCCCTGGCCGCCGAGACAGGCATACTGCGCGGCCACATCGTCACCCAGAACTTGACGTTTGCGGCCCGCAAAGGCGCGGAGCTCGTGAGCCCTCACAGGGAAGCCTCTTGTGACCGGCCGGGTGCTCTTGTTGAGTCCATCCCGGGGATTGGATAGCGGCCATCCTGGTCGCCGGACACGAAAACGCCGGTCGCCGCCTGGCGGACCGACAGAAGGGGTGAATCAGCAAGTGCCGCGCGCTCTAATAACCGGAATAACCGGGCAGGACGGGCTCTACCTGGGAGAATTTCTCGCAGCGAAGGGCTACGAAGTATTCGGGATGGTCCGGGGGCAGTCCAACCCGAAAATCCCGACTGTCGAGGAGCATGTTCCATCCATTCAATTGCTGGAAGGGGACCTGCGCGACCTCTCCAGCCTGCTCGGAGTGCTCGAGACGGCACAGCCGGACGAGATATATAACTTGGGCGCCATCAGCTTCGTGGGCCTCTCTTTCAAACAGCCAGAGCTCACTGGTGACATTACCGGGATGGGCGTCCTGCGCATGCTCGAGGCAATTCGCATCCACACGCAGGGGACAATGAAAGGCGTCCGATTCTACCAAGCGTCGAGCTCGGAAATGTTCGGCACAGCTAACGAGTCGCCGCAGCGGGAGACTACGCAGTTTCATCCGCGTTCGCCGTACGGCGTGGCGAAGGCATTTGGCCACTATGTGACGCAAAACTATCGTGAATCTTACGATGCCTGGGCATGCTCGGGCATTCTGTTCAACCACGAGTCACCTCGCCGGGGGTTTGAGTTCGTTACCCGTAAGGTGACGCGCGCGGTCGCGCGGATCGCCCTGGGTCGCCAGAAGGTTGTTGCCGTGGGCAACATGGACGTATCCAGGGACTGGGGTTTCGCCCCAGACTACGTTCAGGCAATGTGGCTCATGCTCCAGCAGGAGGAGCCCGAAGATTACGTCATAGCAACCGGTAAGAGCCATTCCGTTCGCGACCTGCTCCAAGCAGCCTTTCATCATGTAGGAATAGATGACTGGGAGCCCTACGTCGTGCAGGACGAACGTTTCTTCAGGCCCGCTGATGTCGCGGTCCTGATCGGCGACGCCACCAAGGCGCGCACAAAGCTCGGCTGGCATCCGACAGTTGATTTCCAGCAGCTGATAAAGATGATGGTAGCTGCCGATCTGAAGAACGAAAAGGCTAACTACGCGCCGGTATCGTAGTAAATCAGCTATCAGCGGCCGGAACTATCAAGGGGGACCTTAGATGAGCCTTTCCGCGATCGGCTGCGGTCACCTCGGTGTGGTCGACGCGGCCTGCATAGCCGATATAGCACAAAATGTTCTCGGCGTAAATATCGACGAGGTCAAGGCGGAGATACTGAACCCAGGCAAGGCTTGGTCCCGCGAACCAGGCCGCGACGAGATACTCATTTCCCGCAGCCTCCGGGCAGCGAGGCGCCTTTATGAATTACAGGCACAAGACGCGAGGCGCCTGCCAAACAGGAAAAGCCAGATGACCGAATTTGGCGCCGGACGCAGGGGGTGGTAGCCATGCGGATCATCATCGTGACCCACTACTTCCCGCCGGAGATCGGAGCGCCGCAGGTCCGACTGTCCGCGCTGGCCAGAGTCTGGGCCGCAGACGGGGACGAGGTAGCAGTCCTGACCGGCATGCCGAACTATCCCACCGGGGTGGTACCACCGGAGTACCGCGGCGCAATCCGGCGCCGTGAGCGGCGCGACGGATACCGGGTCGTGCGCACCTGGCTGTACCCCGCTCCCAACGAGGGGGTGGCCCGCAAGACCATCAGCCACCTGAGTTTCATGATCACCAGTGTGCTGCTCGGCTGGCGCGCTAGCGGCCCGGCCGATGTGGTGATCGTCTCCTCCCCCACCTTCTTTTCCATTGGCTCAGGCTGGCTGCTGGCCAGGCTCAAGCGCGCCCACCTAGTGGTGGAGATCCGGGACCTGTGGCCAGCCATCTTCACCGAACTCGGCGTGCTGACCAACCGGCGGGTGATTCGGGTTCTGGAGCGGCTGGAACTGGCCGCCTACGCCGCCGCCGACACGGTGATCGTGGTCAGCGACGGGTTCCGCGCCAACCTAATCCGGCGCGGAGTGCCAGCTGACAAGGTGCACACGATCCGCAACGGCGTCAACCAGGGGGAATTCGATCCTTTGCGGACACCCGACCCGGAACTGCGTGCCCGGCTCGGTGCCTCCCCCGGTGACTGCCTGGTGCTATACGCGGGCACGCACGGGATCTCACAGGGGCTCATGTCGGTGGCGGACGCCGCCGCCCGGCTCGCCGGCAAACCGATCCGGTTCGCCTTCGTTGGTGATGGGGCGGACAAGAGGCTGCTCCGGCATCGGGTTGCCGAACTCGGGCTGCGCAACGTCACCTTGCGCCCCAGCGTGCCGCATGACCAGGTACCCGCGCTGCTGGCTGCCGCCGATATCTGCCTGGTCCCGCTGCGTGACGTGCCGCTGTTCTCGTCATTCATCCCGTCGAAGATGTTCGAATGCCTCGCCGCAGGCCGGCCCGTGGTCGGCGCGGTGGCCGGCGAGGCGGCGCAGATCCTGCGCGAGGCCGGCGCGCAGGTGGTGCCGCCTGGTGACAGCCCGGCCCTGGCCGACGCGATACAGACACTGGCGGGCGACCCGCAGCGCCGCGCGGAGATGGGGCGACAAGGACGGTGTTATGTCGAGAAGTACTTCGACCGCCGCACACTGGCCCGGCAGTACCGCAATCTCATCGGCTCATCCGGCGGGGTACCGATGAGGCTCCTGGTAGCCCGGGGCCGTAGGCCGGGGCCGACCGCATGACCGGCGCGGACCTCGCCCTGCTCAGCCGCACCGTGATACGCCTGCGGCCCGGCCAGGTGGTCCACCGTGCACGGCTGCGGACCCAGCAGGCTGCCCTGCGCCGGTTTCCTGAAGCGGGATACCGGATCTTCGCCGGACCGGCCCAGCCGGCCACCGCCGGCTGGCCCGATGCGTTCCGCCCGATCGACGCGCGGACTCCCGGCCGCTGGCCGGATCCGGCCGAGCTGCGGGCAGGAAAGATCACACTGCTGGGCCTGGCCAGCGATCTCGGCGACGGAGATGAATGGGAAAACGCGGACTCGCCGCGATTGTGGCGTTTTCACCTGCATTACTGGGACTGGGCGTGGGGGCTGGCCGCGGACCCCGACCGACCCGCGGCCCGGGCCACCTTCACCCGGTTGTGGCGATCCTGGCAATCATCGGCCAGATTCGCGCATCCAGACGCCTGGCACCCCTACCCGGCGGCGCTGCGCGCCTGGTCATGGTGCGGCCTGCACCGCAGCCTCATAGCAGGCAGCGACATAGAACCCGAATTCGTCGCCGTGCTCGCGACTCACGCGAGGTTCCTGCGCCGCCACCTGGAGTACGACGTCGTCGGCAATCACCTGATTAAGGACCTCAAGGCGCTGGTCGGGCTGGCCGTATTCCTTGCCGACGAGCGGCTGCTGCGGCTGGCGGTGCTGCGGCTGGCCCGGCAGGTGGGCACGCAGGTCCTCGCCGACGGCGGCCACTACGAGCGTTCACCCGCCTATCACTGTCAGGTGCTGGCCGATCTCATCGACGTGACCGGCCTGATGCAGGCCGCCGGCCTGATACCGCCCGGCGAGCTGACCGCGGCCGTGAACCGGATGCGGCGCTGGCTGGGCGCGGTGCTCACCCCCGACGGGCGGGTGCCGCTGCTGAATGACGGCTACCCGGTCGACGGCAAGCTCATTGCCACACTTGCGCCGGGTCCGACCCCGGACGGCCCTCTGTTCGTGATGGCCGACACGGGACTGGTGCGGGCGGTGGCGGACGGCTGGCATCTGCTCGCCGACGTCGGCCCGCCATGCCCGCCGTCGCTGCCGGGTCATGCGCACGCTGACACCTTCGGTTGCCTGGTGCACGTAGACGGCGTCCCACTGCTGGTCGATACCGGTACGTCGACATACGAGCCAGGGCCGGTGCGCCGCTACGAGCGGTCCACCGCCGCGCACAGCACCCTGCAGGTGGACGGCGCGGACTCGACCGAAGTGTGGGGAGTATTCCGGGCCGCGCGACGGGCCCGCGTCAGTGGCCTGGCCGTGCGCGCGGACCCCACCGGCCTCAGCTGTGAGGCGGTGCACGATGGGTTCCGCCGGCTACCCGGCCGCCCCCTGCATCACCGCCGCTGGTCACTCACCGAGGGCGGGATGCGGGTCGATGACCTGGTCACCGGCCGGGGGCGACACGAGATCGTCGTCCGCTGGCAGCTGGCAGTCGGCTCGGCGGTGCGGCTCATCGAGGGCACGGCGCAGGTCAGCGGCCCGGCAGGTACCTTCCGGGTGGCCATCGATGCCACCGGCCCGGCGCTGCTCGCGGCCGAGACGGGGGCGGTCGCCACCGGGTTCGGCCGCACCACTGACGCGCCCGTCCTGACCTGCTGGATGGCTGCGACGCTGCCGGCCCGGGTCAGCACGGCCTGGACTCGTGCTCGTGGTCACGCGAGCGGGAAGGATGCGACATGAAACAGGTCATCCAGCCGATCAGCGGCGGCCCCGTCGAGGTGCTCGACGTTCCCCGACCCGTAATCAGCCCGACCGAGGTTCTGGTTCGCACCGCAGCCTCGGTGATCTCTGCGGGGACCGAACGAGCGGCCACCGCGCTGGCCAGGTCCAGCCTGCTCACGAAGGCGCGGGCCCGGCCGGACCTGGTCCGCCAGGTCGTGCGCAAGGCGCAGACCGAAGGCATCCCGGCCACGGCGCGAGCAGTCCGGAGCCGGCTCGCCGGCGACCTGCCCCTCGGCTATTCCGCGGCCGGCCTGGTCACCGAGGTGGGTGCCGCCGTCGACGGGATCCGCGTCGGTCAGCTCGTGGCCACCGGCGGCGCCGGAAAGGCCAACCACGCCGAGTTCCAGGCTGTGCCGCACCTGCTGTGCGCGATCGTGCCGGATGGGGTACCGCCGCAGGACGCGGCGTTCGCCACCCTCGCGTCGATCCCGTTGCACGCGCTGCGCCTGTCCGGGGTCGGACCGGGCGCCAAGGTCGTGGTGCTCGGCCTCGGTCTGATAGGCCAGCTCGCGGCGCGGCTGGCGATGGCGTCCGGCTGCGACGTGGCCGGGATCGATCCCGACGGGTTCGCCAGGAAAATCGCAGCCGACACTAGCGTGCTGGCCCTGGACGAGTCAGGTGACGCAACGACAAGCCAGATCCTGGGCTGGTCCCGGGGCCGGGGCGCGGACGCCGTCCTGGTATGTGCCGCCGGCCATTCTGATGAACCGATGTCGAGAGCGCCGACGCTATGCCGGGACCGGGCCGCCATAGTGGTGGTGGGTGATGTGGGGATGCCGCCCCGCCGCGCCCCGTATTACAAGCGGGAGATCTCCGTGCTGTTCGCCCGCTCCTACGGGCCGGGCCGCTATGAGCCGTCTTATGAGGAGCGGGGCGTCGACTACCCGGCCGGGCAGGTGCGCTGGACCGAAGGCCGGAACCAGGAGGCCGTGCTCGACCTGCTCGCCTCGGGCCGGCTTCAGGTATCCGACCTTATCACCCAGTCCTTCGGCATCGGCGAGGCAGACGCCGCGTACCGGCTCCTGGAAGAACGCACCGAGCCGTACCTTGCGATCCGCCTCGCCTACCCCGCCGCGGCGGCCCCGGACCAGCCCGTGCGCCTGCGGCCCAGCCCGGCCGACCGTGCCCAGCCCGGAGTCGGCTGGATCGGCGCAGGCGCCTTTTCCACCGGGACGTTGCTGCCCGCCTTCCAAGATGCCGGCTTCAAGCGTTTCGTTACCGTGGCCACGGCCGGCGGCGTATCCGCGCGGCGGGCGGCGGAACGGCACGAGTTCGAGAAGGCTGTCTCGGGCGCTGAGGCGGTGATCGACGACCCAGATGTCAGCGTGGTGGTGATCGCCACCCCGCACGACGGGCACGCCGAACTCGCTAGCCGGGCCCTGTCCTCCGGGCGGGACGTGTGGTGCGAGAAGCCGCTGGCACTGACCTGCGATGAGCTCGACAAGGTGGAGAAGGCATGGCGGGGCTCCGGGCGCCAGCTCGCCCTCGGCTTCAACCGGCGCTCGGCGCCGGCCGTGCAGGTCGCGCAGCGGGCCCTGGCAGAGGTGAAGGCGCCGAAGATGATCGTCTACCGGATCGCTGCGGGCCGGGTTCCCGACGGCCACTGGTACCTCGACCCGCGCCAGGGCGGGCGTCTGCTCGGCGAGGTGTGCCACTTCGTCGACTTGGCGCAGGCGCTCGCCGATGCAGATATCGAGGATACGGTGGGCGTGCTGAGCGGCGATGCGGCCAAGGGCGACGACGGCGTCGTGGTGGCGCTGCGGTTCGCTGACGGCTCGGTCGCGTCCATTGCCTACGGAAGCGCCCCGCAGGTGCGAGGCAAGGAACGCATCGAGGTGCTCGCCGGATCGCACCAGGTGGTCATCGATGACTTCCGGTCCGTCCTGGTCGACGGGCACACCCGGTGGAAAGGACGGCAGGACAAGGGCCATCGCGCGCACGCCGCCACGTTCCGGCAGGCCGTACAGGGCGGCGCAGAGATGCCGACCGAGGCGATGCTTGGCGCCATGCGTGCCACCATCCGGACCGCGGTGAAAGCGAGGGAGACATGACGAAACGCACTCGCCTGCCGTCGGAAGGCATCCGATGCCCGGCCGGGCAAGAGCGTCGCGGTGACCTTCGCGGTGATCACGATTGGAGGATCAAGCGATGACCGCGGCCGACCAGCGCAAGGAGCACGAGCGCATTCGCGCCGTCTACGCCTACTACGAGTCGAGCGACGCCGAACAGCGTAAACGCGATACGTCAATTCGAGGAAACCGGCTGAACGTGACGGGTAAGTGGGCGGCGCTCCGGCAGGCCATCACCCGGCTGGATATGCGGGCCGGTGCCGCTGTCCTCGACGTGGGCTGCGGGGCGGGCGCAGACTTGCAGCGCATCGCGGAGGAATTCGCCCACCTCCGCCCGTCACTGCACGGCGTCGATCTCGTCCCGGGCCGGATAGAACAAGCTCGCACCGTGCTCCCGCAGGCTGAGTTGCGGGTAGCAGGCGCTGAGCAGCTCGAATACGAAGGCAGCTCGTTCGACCTCATACTCGCCTGCACGGTCTTCAGCTCGATCCTTGACGCGAACCTCGCTCGCGCCGTCGCGCGCGAGATGACCCGGGTCGCCCGCGACACAGCGCTCATCCTGTGCTACGACATGCGCTACCCGAACCCCTGGAATCCGCATGTCCGGGCAATATGTCCCGCAGACCTGCAGGATCTGTTCCCGGGGAAACCCATCCGGCTTTCCTCGCTTACCCTCTTGCCGCCGCTCGCCCGCATCGCCGGGCCGGCCTACCGCCCCCTGCACATGATACGGCCGCTGCGCAGTCACTATCTCGCTGAGATCCAGCCTGCCCGGTCATCTAAGGAGAGCGGACCAAGGTGAAAGTGCTATGGAAGACGGACGAGGATGGCTATCTGGATCAAGCCATGATCGATGGGCGGCTGCGCATCCAAGTGATCAAGATTACGCAGTATCCGCTGTTCGCCGAGCAATTCTTCAGACGGAAATTCGATTTGCGCTTCGTCCTGGCTTACGTCTGCGACATCGGGCTACGCGACACTGTTAGGAAAGTTCGGTCCCGACTGGCAGAGCGGGTACGTAACGAGAGGTGCATCGTAGCCGGCATAGGAAGAGTCATCGAGAGCGGAGATCCCGACCTCAGCCCCGGCAGTATCGTCCGATTTATCGCCCCTGACAGCGGCCCTCCTTGTGAGCGATATGTCGTGCGACGCGATCTTGTCGGAGATCTTTGGTACGGAGAGGTGGAAGATAGCCTGTCGGGGATGTGGCAGGTGGTGAAAGCTGATGCCGCGGTAGATGATTCTTATATCTCCATGATTGCGGGCTGGAACGCCTATTCCGGCGCACCGTTGCCCTTGTCAAGATGTGAAATTCGGGTTGTGGTCGATCGCGCCCTGAAGGCGAGCGGAAGAACGACGACATGCACCTACAGCAGTTCCCCAGTGACGGAGCGCACGAAGGCGGCACGGGAATCCGGGCTGACCATCTTCGGATATGGAAACTACGCGAAAACAATGATCGTATCACGGCTAGGGAAGCGGATTCCTGTCCGCTGCGTCCATGAGATTGATCCTTGGCAGATCCGCCTGAGCCGTAACGAGCATTGGTCCTGGGATACCTCTCCAACCCTACGTACCGACGAACGCCCTGATGTCGTCGTTATCGCGGGCTTCCATCACACACATGCCGGCATCGCGGTTCAAGCTATGAAGCAGGGTGCACGAGCCGTCATCATAGAGAAGCCGATCGTTACTACTGACGCGGACCTGGAACTGCTGTGCGCCGCAGCCGAGAAATACATGACACCGGTCTTTGCTTCCTTCCAGAAGCGCTACAGCCCATTTAATCAATATATATTCAATGACTTGCAGATACGACCAGGAGAACCCGTTTCATGCTTTAGCATAGTATACGAAGTCCCGCTACCTCCGCAGCACTGGTACCGCTGGCCGAACAGCGGATCAAGGATAATCTCCAATGGCTGCCACTGGATAGATCATTTCCTGTATCTTAATGGTTTCTCCCCGGCCCGGCAAGTAACCGCGGTACCCATGGGTGAAGCTTCGACGTTCATTCGAATAGTCCTTGAAAACGAGGCTGTCATGTCTCTTTCCTTGACTCATGAGGGTTCACCGAGACTGGGGATGCGTGAGCATTGCGAATTTCGGGCTAATGGTGTAACCGCAACAATTACGGACGGAAAGAAATATAGGTCTGAATCGGCTCACGGGATGATCCGCAAGGCCCGCGCACACCGATTCTCAGCCTACCAGGCTATGTATCGTTCGATGTCCGAGGCTATTACGGCCGGAGCCGACGGCGACTCATTGCGGTCGCTCAGGCAGTCCTGTCATACCGTATTGGCAGCGGAGGCGGCGCTGACGGGCGCGGCTGATCTGGCCGGAGCCCAGCCGTGACCGCCGCAGTGGTTGTAGACGCGTCCGGAGGTCAGACTGGCGGGGCCTCGCGGTTCCGGCAGGAGCTTCTCGGCTATCTGACCCGTACCGGGCGGAGTGATGTTCAGGTTATTGGCTCGCGGCGGCATGTCTCATTGGGCTGGCTGATGCAGCGCGAGCTGCTTGGTGGGCTGCACAGCAGACGGGTGGCTCTGAACAATGTCGGTTTCCTCGCCAGGGGAGGGCAGCGGTGGACCCTGCTACGCAATGCTGTGCACTTCCTGACCGAGGCCGAACAAACCGCGCTGCGCTCCATGGGGGTGTCCGCCTCAGTCTTCCGCGACGCCGTCGCGGTACGGCTGGCCGCCCGCCGTTCGGACGTCATTGTCGTGCCGTCCACCACCATGGCCGAACGCGTCACCCGTGTCACGCCTGGCCTGCGCGGCCGGATAGTGGTGCGGGCGCACCCCATCTCAGCCCATTCCGCGCCGCAGCGGCCTCGCGAACCGAAGATCATCTGCCCGGTGATGTTCGAACCTTATAAACCCATGGCGGAACGCTTGAGCGCAATGCTCCGGGTCGTGGACGAGATGGGAGACGACTCGGTGAAGGTACTCGTGACGGCGGATCGGTCCGAATTGCCCGCGCCCGTCGCAGGCCACCCGCGGATCGAGCTAATAGGTTGCTTGCCTCACGCAGAACTGCGCGAATTGCAGGCACGCAGCTGCGCTACCTACTACCCGCCAGAACTGGAGTCTTTCGGTTACCCTCTCGCCGAGGCACGGGTCAGCGGGCAGCCGGTCATCGCCTGCGACACAGAGCATAATCGGGAAATCGCCGGTTCCGCGCTGTGCGGGTACACCTCTGGCGACCACGACTCCCTGCGGCACGCTGTGGAACTCGCGCTCACGACACACGTCACACCCGATCCCGCGCCATTCGACCCGGATCGTTATTTCAGCTGGTTGCTGGAGGCACCCCGATGACGGCGCTCGACCGCGGCACTGCCTCTCTTGCCCTGGCACGAGCGCAGACGTTCTGGAGATCTGCGAGGGAGCCGAGACCCGGTTCATCAACGGACTGCTGCGCAGAAGCAACGCGGTGGTGGAGCTCAGCAGCAGCCCTGGTAGGCATAACATGACTAACACCTTCGCCCTCGGCCTGCTCGCCGAGGTCGTGTCGCTCGCTCTTTTGCGCCACCGCCTCGGCCATCAGTGGCTGCGCCGACCAGCCGCTCTGACGGTTCTGGTCGGGTGCGTCTATCAGGGGCTCACCTCCGTCGTGCTGGCCTTTCCGTCCACCGGGCAATGGGACATCGATCGCCAGGGCATTGCCGGGCACTTCAGCGGCGACGCCGCGCTGCTGCTGTCAGTGTCGCTACTCGCCTTCACGATCACTTACCTGGTCACGCAGCCAAAGCGGATCCTCCCCGCCACGCCTGACCGGCAGATGCTCGCGCGTGCCCTGGATTGGCGGCTGCTGGCCGCCGCCTGCGTCCCGCTCGCCGTCCTTACCTATGAGGGCCGGGGCTACAACGGCAGCGTGGCTCTGGGCTCGCCCGGCGCGTCCCTGTGGGTCCAGTTCGCCGCATTGTCTTTCACGGTTCTTGTCCCGGTCGCCGCGGCCGGATTCGTGCTGCGCCACGGCGCCCGCTGGTTCCTGCCCATCCTTGCCGCCCAGTCGGTCCTGCTCGCGGCGGCAGGTGAGCGCACGCCTGTCCTCGCGGACGCAGTGGCGCTCATCGTGGTGCTCATGCACGCCGGCATGAAACCACCGCGCGCGCAACTTCACGCCGCGACGGCGCTGACCGTCCTCGGGATCTTGGCCATCACCACCGCGCGTGCCGACTACGGCCGGTCCGTCTACCTGACTGACACCGGGCTCGGTACCAGGGTCTCGGTGCTCGCCGGCGGGATCACGGCCCTCGGCGCGTCGCCCTCGCAGTCGCAACAGAACGACTCACCCGGTCTGCTCGCCCAAGCCGCCGTCCGACTCGAGGGGAATTCCTTCACTGCCGGCATTTTGCAGGCACGCAGCATGGGTGTCCCTGGCCTGAGCGCCTCCTACATCCCTGAGTCGCTGCTGGATCTCGTTCCCCGCTCTCTGTGGCCGTCCAAGGTGACACACGGAAACGCGCTGAACCCCGAACTGCTGGAAATCGATGATTTCGGGCTGCAGCCAGTGAATTTTCTGCCTGGCCTACCGGGCCTGTACGCGGGATTCCTGCCGCCGGCGTGGCTGGTGGTGTTCATGGGCGCCCTCGGCTTCGCGTGCGGATACGGCGAGAAGCAACTGTTGCGGTCAGCCAGCCCGGCGCGGATCGTGCTGCTGGCTGGGGCAGTCACGGGGGTATTCCGCTATGAGGCCGGCTTGCCGGCGATGCTGCTGCAACTGCGGACCGCCGCCGTCATCGCCGCCGCCGTGTGGGCACTCGGTCAGATCCGCCGCGCTAGGCCATCCGGCGTTGACGGGACGATGACCCGCACCGGCCCGGCCTACGTTGACGGGACGATGACCCGCACCGGCCCGGCCTACAGGGTCTCGACGTTCGGGCCGGACAGGACCCGCCGGCAGTCAAGAAGGAGGTAACGCGCGCGGCGGCACAGGTCGCCTGGCGCGGAGGTGTCATGGTCGGTGAGCAGGACCACCACGTCGACAGCGGCGACCTCCTCGAGCGTGGCCTCGACCCGGGCCACCGCCGGGTCGTGATGGCGGGCTCGCATTACGGCGACACGCCGTACTCCGGCAAACCAGTCACATCAGTACCGGTTACCCCATACACCACCTCCGTGGACGTGAACGGCCGTACGGATTCTTGCCTCCTAACGCGTCGCCCCTGCCGTCGACGACCATGGCGCCCATGGCTCGGAGCGGCAACTTTTCATCACGATGCGTATCGGAGTAGTATCAAAATGTGACTACAGCTGGCCTGCCGAGCCGCCAAGCCGTCGCTACGAGGCATACGCCACGCAGCACGCCGGCTGCGGCGGAGCCAGGCGGCTGTTGTGGACGGCTTGAAGACATCGGTCCGGAACAGGCGACGCACGCCCGCAGCGTCCGCCAGCTCGCCGCAGCGGCCGGCTTCGACGTGAAGCCTGCGGAGAGCTGACGATGTGCGGAATCGCCGGGACGATCGACACGGTGGCCGAACGGGCGGTGGCCAGGGTGAGCCTGCTCAACGACACCCAGGCGCATCGCGGTCCTGACCACAGCGTGATCGCGCGGGCCGGCGAGATCACCCTGGGCAACACGCGGCTGGCCATCCAGGATCCGACACCAGCGGGAAACCAGCCGTTCGTATCGGCCGACGGACGGTACATCTGCGTGTTTAACGGCGAAATCTATAACCACCGGCAGCTCGCGGAGCGGTTCCGACTGCCGGTCCGCACGGCCTGCGACGGGGAGGTCATAGCGCAGTTGTGGGCCAAGCTCGGCGTTGAATCGCTCGCCGAATTGCGCGGAATGTTCGCCATAGCAATGGCAGACACGCTGGAAGGCTGCCTTTACCTGGCCCGTGATCCGTTCGGGATCAAGCCTCTGTACTGGCGCCTGCTGCCGGATGGCAGCCTTGCTTTCGCGTCCGAGGTGCGGCCGCTGACCCGGCTTGCGCCCGGCATCCGGATCAACGACGCGGCCGTCGCCCGGTACCTGCACTACGGGGCAATGGCCGCGGATCAAAGTCCGTTTCTGGAGATCACCGCCGTCCCGCCGAACAGCATCGCCGTAGTGCGACAGGACCGCCGGGTCCAAGTGCGGCCGCTGCGGCCCGACGGCCCGGCCGCGGTCCGGCCACGGCCGTCCGACCTCGGCGCGGCGCTGGCGGATTCGACTGACCTGCATCTGGGCGCCGACGTTCCGACTGCGCTGCTGCTCTCCGGGGGGGTAGATTCGGCGGCCGTCGCGGCTATCGGCCGCCGCCTCGGCCGGGACCTCCACTGCCTGACGGTGGCTGCTCAGGGGGCACCCGACGAGACCCCGGAGGCGAGCCGGACCGCGCGGCACTACGGGCACCGCTTCCAGCGAGTGCAGGCCGTCCTGCAAGACAGCGACGTGGCCCGGTTTTTCCAGGCGATGCAGCGTCCGAGCGTAGATGGCCTCAACACCTACCTGATCTGCAGGGCCGTCCATGAGGCCGGCTTCAAGGTGGCGCTGTCCGGCGTCGGCGGAGACGAAGCAGTCGGCGGGTACTCCCACTTCCGGCTGCTGAAATACCTGCCCATGCTGCGAGCGATGGACGCGGCCCCCCTCCCGGTGGGCGTCGTGGCAGCCAAGCTCGCGGGCGCGCTGGGGGGGGCGAAAGCCAGCCGCCTCGTGGGCAGACACGGCCCCCGCAGCGGCGCGGGCCTTGCTGTGCTTCAGCGGGAGCTATTCCCAGCGTCGCTGGTGAGGGACCTGACCGGAGTGGGGAGCAACCGGATGGCCGGAACCGCGGCCCTGGCGGGCTGGCCACCTGGATGTTCACCACGCTCCTTCGCAGCCATGGCCGCCGCCGAGATCGCGATCTACTTGCAGGCCACGTTGCTTCCTGACGTCGACACCTTCTCCATGGCATCATCGGTCGAATTGCGCGTTCCGTTCGTCGACGGCCACGTCTTCTCCGCCGCACTCGACAACGCCCACGGCCGGAATCGCGCGCCGGGCAAGGTGGTGATCGGGGCCGCGCTGGACGATCCCTATCTCAAGGCTCTCGCGACGCGGCCGAAGCGTGGTTTCAGTCTTCCCATAGGGCCGTGGCTGGCTGGCCCGCTGGCGCCGCTGGTCACGGCGGCCAGTGAACCCAGTGCTGCGGTGTGGTCGGTAGTGGACCGGGCCAGGGCTACGCGAGCCGGGCTGGCGTCCATTCACCCACGTCCCCGCTGGGCGGAAACGTGGGCACTGGCGGCTTTGAATGCCTGGCTGGAGACGTGGGCGGGGAACCCGGCATGAAGGATCGCGTGCTCCTGCTGAGCCCTTCTCGTGGCCTTGGCGGCGGGATCGAGCGCTACCTTGCCACGCTGGAATGGGCTTTCGCCGCCGAAGGCGTCGAGAGCCAGCGCCTGGACCTGAGCGGGCCTGGCGCCCGCGCCCATGTGCGGCTGCTGGCCCGGGGCCGGACCGTCCTGCGGGCAGGCTTCGAACCCACGCGCCTGGTCGTCGCGCACCGGGCGCTACTGCCGGTGGCGGCGCTACTGGCCCGGAATTCCGCCGCATGCGGAGTGTCGTTCCTGTGTTACGGAACCGATGTGTGGGACCCACGTTGGCCGCCCCGGAGGGCGCTGGAGCGCGGCCTGATGCAACGCGCTGGCGTGCGGGCGGTGGCGATCAGCAATTTCACCGCAGGCGTGCTACTGAGGGACTGCCGCGCTACAGTCCTGCAGCCGGCCTTGTCCCGAGAGTGGTTCGACACACTTGCCGCTGCAGCCGCAGACGGGCAGGACGCTGGTCCGGGTATCCGGCTGGTGACCGCCTTCCGTCTGGAGGACTGGCGGGACAAGGGACTACCTCAGATGGTGGCGGCGGTGACGGCTCTCGGCCGCCCGGATGTCGGCCTGACCATCTGCGGCAGCGGGAACCCGTCGGCCGACCTGCTTCGCCTGGTCTCCCGATACTCCTGGTGCACTCTGCGGCCGGACCTCAGCGACGAAGAACTCGCTTGCGAGTTGGCTGCTGCGGACTTGTTCGTGCTGGCCACGCAGACGAGAAGGGGCCGCGGCGCCGTCGGCGAGGGTTTCGGCCTGGTCCTGCTCGAGGCACAGGTCGCAGGCACACCGGTGATCGCGCCCGCTTACGGCGGCTCGCGCGAAGCCTACGTCGAGGGGGTTACCGGGGTAGCCCCGGCGGACGAGTCAGCGGAGGCGCTGACCAGGACCTTGTACGACCTGCTCAAGGATCCGGCCCGGCTGGCGTGGATGGGCGGGCACGCCGCTGCGTGGGCCCACCAGGCGTTCGCCCCGGAACGCTACGCGCAGCTCGCGGTCCGGAGGCTCCTGTGACCCTGCAGGTCACAGCCAACGCCGCGGAGAGGCACCTGCGGGAGCTCGCCTCTGCGCTTCGGCAGCGCGGCACCGGGCGCCAGGTGGCCCGCACCGCTAGCTACAACGTCGTCTCGGCCGCTGCGGCTGGTCTGGGCGGCATAATCGTCGCGCGGGCCCTAGGGCCGGAAATTCGGGGTGAATACGCCGCGGTCATCGCGTGGTTCGGGGTTGCGCTCATGATCGGCGGCATGGGCCAGCCCGCGGCGCTGTGCTTCCACGTTGCGCACGATCCGGGCCAGGCCCGCACCTACGTCGCGACGTCACGGGCGATGATGCTGGTCACCGGCACAGTCGCGCTGGCCGGAGGCATCCTGTTGGCTCCGCTCCTGGCCAGGGGGAACGCAGGGCTGGCCGTTGCCTACCGGATCGTCTTCGCCACTTCGATCTTGGCCTTCGTCGGGGCCAGCTACACGTTCTCGCTGCAGGCGAGGAACCTACGCTGGTGGAACGAGGTGCGGGTAAGCCAGCCGGTCATCGGCCTGGCGTTGCTCGTCGTGTTGTGGCGGCTGCGGCTGCTCACACTTACAGCCGCGCTGATCGTCCTGGCCCTCACCATGTTCCTCCAGCTCGGTTGGGCCTACTACCGCTGCCGGTCGGCCGACCTCGCGCCCGGCCACTTTCAGACTCGGCTCATCCGGCCCCTGGCCTGGTACGGCGTAGCCCAGATCGCGGCACTGACCCCGGCTGCCCTCAACGCCAATCTCGACCAGCTCGTCCTTTCCCAGGCCGTGCACCCCGCAGCGCTCGGCCGGTACGCAATCGCGGTCTCCTGCAGCACGCTTCCGATCCCGTTGGTATCAGCAATCGGAAACGTCGCCTTTCCGCGGCTAGCGTCGAGACAGCGGGTGGACGGCTTGGCGGCCCGGATGCAGTGGCTGGGCATCCTGGGCAGTGCCTGCGTCGCGGCGGCTGCGCTGGTGCCGCTTGACCTGGTCGCACCCTGGCTTATCCCGCGCGTGTTCGGGCCTGGGTACGCCGGCGTGGTGCCGTTGCTGTGGATCCTGACCCCCGCGGGTGTGTTCCTTGCATGTAACCAGGTCACGGGGGACATGCTGCGGGGCAGGAAGCGCCCGCTTGTCGTGGCCCGCGCTCAGGGGCTGGCGGCGGTATTCACGGTGATCCTGCTGGTGGCCCTCCTGCCGGTCGCTGGGGTCTATGGCGCGGCGATAGCGTCCGCGGTGGCCTACGGTGTCGCGCTCGCCGTGATGCTCCTGGCCTTGCGAAGACTTCCATCAGACAGTCCAGGGCTCCGGCGCACCGGGCACCCGGCTGATGAAGACCCACCTCAGGGAGCGTAAGAATGGCAGGAAACGTAGGGAGGACTGCCGCCCGCCGTGCCGCGGCGATCGCTACGGACCTCACCTGCCGGGCCGCGGGGAGGCGCACCGTCGTCCGGACCGCCCGCTACGTCCTTTCGCGCGCGCGACTTGACTATCCGAATGACCTGTCGACCAACGGCGAGTCGGCCTTGCAGCGCTGGATATTCCGGTGCTCGAAGGCGGGAGAGCAGATTCACGTGGCGGACGTGGGGGCCAACATCGGCAGGTGGTCGGAATCAATGCTGGCCGCCGCGTCGAAGGCAGGCCGTGAGAGGGATGTCCGGCTGCACGCCTTCGAGCCAGACTCCTGTGCCTTCGCCAAGCTGGCGGAGGCGCTTGACGGCAGGCCGGCCAGTCTTAGCAAAACGGCACTCAGTGACCGGCAAGGGACCTCGCCGTTCTACATAGTCGCGCCTGCGGCCGGGACGAACTCCCTGTACTCCGTGCCGGAAGCGAACCCTGTGACGCGGGAAACCGTGGTCACGACCACGCTGGATTCGTACGCCGAGCAGTCCGGTGTCGCCCGTTTCGCACTAGTCAAGATCGACGCAGAGGGACACGATCTCGCCGTCCTGCGCGGGGCGCGTGCCCTGCTCGCTGAGCACCGCATCGCGGCAGCCCAGTTCGAGTACAACCATCGCTGGATCCTCGCCCGCTTCTACCTTCGCGATGCGTTCGAATTCCTGCTGGCCCTCGGCTACCGGGTCGGCAAGGTTACCCCTCGAGGCGTGGAGTTCTATCCCGGGTGGGATGCGGACCTGGAAACGTTCGTGGAAGGCAACTACCTGGCCTGCGATCCGGAAGTGGCCTCGGAACTGCCGGCAGTGACGTGGTGGAAGTCCGAATAAGACGGGGACCTCGGATGCACACGGAAGGGCGGCGTGAGCGGCCTCACCGTGCGCGCCCGATCCCGGTCGGCGGTCGCGCCCGTTGGATGATCGCAGCGGCGATCCTGCTGATTGTCGTGCCTAGCTTGGCGTGGCCTTCGAAGCTTGCTTATGGCAACGCTCTGAATCCGGGTGATCTGGAGATCAACGACTTCTGACAGTCCAGGCTGAAGGTCCGCGCGAGGGACTGAGCACATGCGCCCAGCCCCGTTTGATTACTATCTGCTACTATAGCACTTCTTATTGCTACCGTCGAGGAGGTGCCGTGTCGAGGATCGGTGTCATCGGGCCAGTCGGCCCGGACCGCTTCGCCGAGAACGTGGCCGATGCGCTACAGCGCCTGGGCCACGTGGTCACCCTGCTCGGCCCGGCTCGTGCCCACGGTGGTGGCCGACTCGTCGACCGCGTAGCAGGGCTGGCCCGTCAGGCTGTGCCACGCCTGGAGGAACGTGCTCAAGACCGCATCGTACGAACCGCGCTCGGCGCCGACTGCGAAATCATCATCAACGTGGACTCCGTCCTCGCGCCCAGTGTGGTGACCCGGCTCAGGAGCAGCGGCGCGCGGGTAGCGTTCTGGTTCCCCGATGCCGTGTCGAACCTAGGGCGACAGCTCATGCTGCTCGCTCCCTACAACGCGATCTTTTTCAAAGAGCCGTTCCTTACGGACCGCCTGCAGGCCATGCTGGACCTGCCGGTCTACTACCTGCCGCAGGCCTGCAATCCCCGCTGGCACCGGCCGGTGGCCCAGGCAGGCACCGAGCCCTGCCTGGTGATCGCAGGCACCATGTACCCGAGCAGGGTACGGCTGCTCGACCGGCTGATCGCGAAAGGAATCCCGCTCAGGCTGTACGGCGCCGGATTCCCACGCTGGATCGGCGAGACGGCGTGCCGGGCCGCGCACACTGGCCGTATTGTCTTCTGCGAGGAGAAGGCCCGGGTCTTCCGGTCGGCCGTCGGCGTGCTGAACACCATGCACCCGGCCGAGGTGAGCGGGGTCAACCTACGCCTGTTCGAGGCGGCAGGCTGCGGTGCCGCGGTGCTCACCGAGTTCCGCCCCACCGTTCCCGAGCTGTTCGAGGTCGGAAAAGAGGTACTGGCCTACCACGATTTCGATGACCTCGTCGAGCAGGCGACCAGACTGCTCAGCGAGCACGGCCTGACCGAACGGCTCGGCAACGCCGCCGCGCAGCGCGCCCACCGCGACCACACCTATGATCTACGCGTCACCACCATCCTGGAGAAGCTCTCGTGACCGATCGCGCGCGCGGGTGCCCAACCAGCCGGCGCAGGCGGTGACATGGGGCGGCTTGGACCTCGCCGCCTGCAGCGCCGATCAGTTGGCCGCCATGGTCAGGAACCGGCAAGGCCTTTAGCCACGGTGAGGAGGCTGCTTTGACGCCGCCAAGGCGGCCTGCTCGAAGCCGACGGCGGCGATGTCGATGCTGTACTGGGCGACACGTCGGCGTACCTGCTCACTGACCTCTGGATCCCCGAGGCGCCCGAGAGCGCGACGCAGTGCATCGGCAAGGGCGGTGACATCGCCGCACGAAAAGACCTCCCCTATGCCATCAACAAGGTCGGGTCCGGCGCCGACGCGGTCAGATACGACCGGCAAGGCGCCCGTCGCCATCGCTTCGTTGACCACGAGTCCCCACGGCTCGTGGTAACTGGGCAACACCAGGATGTCTGCCGCGTGGTAGTATGGCGGAAGGTCTGCTTGATTCACGAAGCCGGTGACAACGCCACGGCCTGGCCGCAACGACGACCGCACCCGATCGGCTAGCACGCCGTCTCCGACGAAGATGGTGGTCACTTCCTGCCCCAGAGAGCTGGCTGCTGCCACCAGGTCTAGTGGCCGTTTGCGCGGGCACAGCTTCCCGGAGAACATGATCACGGGAGCAGTATCGTCGAGCCCCCAGCGAGCCAGCAGTTCGGAGCGTCCAACGACAGGCGCGCGGGCGAACCTTTCGTTGTCCACCGAATTCGGTGCGAAGAAGATTCTGGGCGCTCCATACTTCATATAGAACGCCCGGTTGAGCTGACCGAGGGCCAAGCCCCCGGCGCTGGAGGGGACCACGGTGCCAGCGATGGCGTCCCGGACGCGACGGCGGAGGCCGGTCGACAATCCCTCGGGCGCTGACATCCCGCGCAACAGGAAGGGTACGCCCATGGTACGGCAGGCGGCGGCAGCGAACAGCATCCACGGATCCGAGTAGCCGCTGATGACCACCACCTCATGCGACCGAAGCCACCGGACCAGCCGACCCGAAGCGCCCGATCTCCCAGCCCACCTCTTGCTCCCCTCCAGGAAGCTGTGCTCATAGCCAGATAGCAGGTCGATGTTCCACGTCACCGGCACGCCGAAGCCCGGATCCACGCCGTGGCGAGATCCGGTGTCGCGGCAGAACAAGACGTCCAGCTGGACCTGGCCGCGGCTGGCCAGTCGCTGATAGAGCACCGCGTGGTACTGAATCGGGTGCAGAGCGAAAATGCCAAGCCGTGGTCGCGGAAGCCGCACGTCCTCGCTGGGGTGGCCGGCAGCGTGAAGCGAGGCATCCGCGAGTCCGGGTGCGGCGAAGGCTCCGGCCTCGAGAGAACGATCGCTACCATTCGGCACACCAGTCATGTCCGACGCAGGAGTTTTCACAGCATCATCCGAATCTCACATGTTAGCAGATTTGACTACAATATCGGTTTGTAATTATAACAATTAGTAACTGACCTCTGTGCCTGAAAGGCAGGCTTAACGTGCGTGCCTACGGACATCATCGGGTGGCTTCCTCCACGGCGGGACGGGCAAAGACATCGGCGCCGAACGTGGGATCAGTGACGGGCACCAGGAGTCCCTCCGGGTTGGGCCGGAATAGCTGATAGCCGTGCCGTGCAAGCAGATCGGCCACGGGACGCCGGTCGGTTCCGAGCGCCAACTGCGACGTCGCGTTCCATTCGAGCTGGATCAGCCCGATGCGGCGCTCGGACAGCGCGCAAGTGCAGCCCCGGAGCACCTCGATCTCGAAGCCCTCAACATCGACCTTCATACCGGCCACGCGCCGCCGCCCGATCAGCGAATCGATCGTGACCAGCCTGGTCTCGACCGGGCCGTCCGGATCCAGGCGGTTGACCGTGTCCCGGCCCGCAGTGAACCGGCTGACGCCGCAGCGGTCACCGGCGGCGGCTTGGATCGCCGCCACCTGGTAGCCATTGAGCTCGACGTTCTCCAGCAACAGGTCGAAGGTGTCGGCAGCTGGCTCTAGGGCCATGACCTCGGCACCACACTCAGCCGCCCAGATCGTGTACGTGCCCACATTGGCCCCGACGTCAACGAAGAGGTCGCCGTCGCGCAGGGCCTGCCGCCAGACCAGCATCTCGGGCAGGTCGGGTGGGTTGGCGTACAGGACTTTCGAGGCAGCGGTCCGGTGCAGGTCGACCCAGAGCCGGGAGCGCTCACCGAGCCTGGCGATCGCCCTGCGGTGCAGCAACCGCGCCCCAGCCTGATAACAGGCCAACCGGAGTAGCGCGCGAGGCCGGTGTCCGGCGTTGGACGGGTGCTCCCAGACAAACCTGATGATCGCCTTGGTAAGAGCAAGACGCGGCGCGGCCAGGCGCGGGGATGCCACGTCGGCGACTACGTGGACAGGTCTCATCCTCACTTCCGTCGCGCCTCGGGCCGCACTTGCGGAACGCTCCTCATAACGGCTTGATCGCTTCCGCGTAGGCCTTCTCCGAGGCCCGCTCTTCGATTGCGGCCACGCGGTCGGCCATGGCTGGTAGACGGCACGACCAGGACATCGGAACGATGCGCGGCCAGCCGCACCGCCGCCGCTTTACGGCACGCCATCGTGCGCAGCGACGTCGGGCAGTGCGCGGCCGCCTCGGCCTCGCTGAGAAAGTGCAGTGCGTTGCGCAACAGGGTCCACCGATGCTCGCCCCTGGCGAAGAAGCCGACGTTGTTGAGAGCCACCCGCCTGCCGTTCCTCCCGCCGACCATCTCGCGCCGCACCAGCCAGGCGGCCGAAACCCACCGCTGCGAGCCGATAACCTGCACGTCAGCCCGCCGGTGCGGGCCAGGTAGGCGAGAAGCTCGTGCCGGTACCGCGCGGCGCCGCCCATCTGCCCGCCGGAGGCGTCCACGATCACGGTGGCGGTCACCGTCGTGCTCCGGCCTGATCGGCGCGGCGAAACGCCAGCAGCCTGAGCGCGGGCTGCCCGGCCTTGCCCGGGCACCGCAGCGGGCGCAGGTCGGCCAACCCTGATGCGGCCAGCCACCACCGGCCGCGATGCCGCTGCCGGGATGTGCGCAGTTAGGCGCGCTATCGTTGCAGGCATGAGGACGGGACGGCCGTGTCCGTGGCCAACCCGGCCAGCCACCGGGCGAGCCATTCCGCCCACCGGACCGGATACCGCAGGTCCAGTACCGTATGCAGAACGATCCCTTGGAACGCAGCACCCTGGCACACCCACGCAGCACAGCGGCCGGCTCGGTCACGTATTCGAGCACGCTGGCCGCGATTACCAAGTCGAATGCGGCCGTCCCGAAGGGCAGGGTGTGCCAAGCTGGCTCCAGCTGCACCCAGCCGACACGGCTCGAGTCACGGGCGGCACGCCGCAGCATCTCCGGAGAGATATCGCATCCGGCCACGTCGAGTCCGGTGCCGACGAGCGCCCGGGCGAGCTCACCGGTACCGCACCCCAGGTCGAGCACCCGGTCTCCGGGCCTTACGTAGCGGCCGACGGCATCCAACAGGCAGGCCAGCCGCGCCGCCAGCGGCCCGTCCGGAGCGTATTTGGCTGACCAGGTCACCGCGTGGACGTCGAACAACTGCCGGACCTCGCCGATGGCGGGCGCCGGGCCGTCGGTCATGACGCCCGGGCCCGGCTGGCGGTCGCGATGGTGGCGCGCGTGGTGCCGAGTATCGCCTCGGTCGGCACCGCTCTGTCGGGCTCTTCGCCGGATCTGGCCCGCTTCGCCGACTTCACCGTTTCACCCCTCTGCCGCCCAGGACGACCCGAACAGTGCGGGTCAGGATAATTAGGTCCCACAGCGTTGTCCGGTTCATCACGTAATCCAGGTCCAGTTCGAGCTTTTTTGCGATAGAAAGGTCATCGCGGCCGTTGATCTGAGACCATCCGGTGATACCAGGTATAGCTTGAAGTACTCCCCGCTGACGAGGGGTGTAGCGGGCGGCGATGGTAGCCAGTTCCGGCCGGGGGCCGACAAGACTCATCTGCCCGGCCAGCACGTTCAGCAACTGGGGTAGTTCATCGATGCTCCAGCGCCGTAGCACCGAACCGATCCGGGTAATTCGCGGATCAACGCTCTGGGTCAGGGCTGGCCCGAGCCGGTCAGCGCCATCCACCATCGTCCTCAGCTTGAGAATCTGGAAAGGCTTACCATCCCGGCCGCTACGCCATTGCCGGTACAGTACCGTGCCCGGCGATTCCAGCTTTATCGCCACGCAGGCCAGCAGCAGGATGGGCAGGGCGCCGGCCAAGGCGATCAAGCTGAAGACCAGATCCAGGCAACGCTTGAGCGCCGCAGCGAAAAGCGTTTTACGCGCAGGCGCGGCGGCGGCCGGCCGGCCGCCGCGGTCCGCCGGTTCATGGCTTATTCCCAGATTAGCGGGCATAGCGGGAAATTAGGCTTTCTGTCGCATTGATCACGCGTTCGGCGTCAGACCCGGACATGGCCGGGTAAAGCGGGAGTGACAATATCCGTGAAAACGCATCCTCGGCGGCAGGGAACTCGCCGCCGCGGAAACCGGAACTCTGGCGGAAGTGCGCCGACAGATGGAGCGGGATAAAGTGAACGCTGGTTCCGATGCCGAGATGGTTGAGGTCCTCGGCGAGCTGGTTGCGCATGTGCCGAACTTTTCCGGCCAAGCGCAGCGGGTACAGATGCCAAGCGGAACGTATGCTTTCTTTGACGGTGGGCAGCTCTACCAGCTCGCCGAGGGCCGTGAAGGCGGCTGTATAGCGGTCAGCGATTTCCGTACGGCGAGCCCGCATTGCGGGCTCTTTGCGCAGCTGGCTTCTTCCCAGGGCAGCCTGGAAGTCGGTCATATTTGCCTTGAATCCAGCCTCGAGCACGTCATACTGCCAGCTCGCAGCCTTCTGGTAGCGGCGCCATGCGTCCCTTTGCATCCCGTGCAGCCTGAGCCTCTCAACGCGGTCGGCGAGTTGGTGATCCTCCGTGGTGAGCATGCCACCTTCACCAGTGGTGATGTTCTTGGTGGCGTAGAAGGAGAAAGCGGTCAGGTCCGCGATTGAGCCGATGGGCCGGCTGCCGACCGCGGCGCCCAGGGAATGCGCGGCGTCTTCGATGACGACCACGCCTCGATCGCGGGCCATCTTGACGATCTCTTCTATGGGACACGGATGCCCCCCGTAGTCAACCGCGATGATCGCCCTGGTCCGAGGCCCCAGTACCCGCTCGATCTGGGCCGGATCAATCTGCATGGTAATCGGATCGATGTCGGCAAACACCGGCGTGGCTCCGACATGCTCGATCACGTGGGCTGACGCGCAGAAGGTGAACGGAGTGGTGATCACTTCATCACCCGGACCGATATCCTGAGCTACCAAGGCCAGATGGAGTGCTGCCGTGCATGAGGACAGGGCGACAGCCCGGCTTGCCCCAGTGTAAGAGGCAAATTCAGCCTCGAATTCGCGGCACAGTGGACCGTGGGTCAGCCACCCTGATCTGAGTGCCGCGCTGACGCAGGAGATGTCTTCCTCGTCGATCGACGGACGGTGGAAAGGCAGAAATTCCGAGCTGTCCGCGGCTTCGGCTGCTTCGCCAGTCTCCTTTCGGTCCGCCTCACCGCCAGAACGGGCCCGGTGCCGCGAGCCGTTCTCGCGCACGCCGGGAAGCAGGGCATCCTGATGGACGGCGACGCGCTCCCGGTACGGCAGAAGATCCTGCAGCATCGACCGGACTTCACTCACGACGTCGCGCGTCGGCCGGTAGCCGAGATCGAGCAGATCCTTCTGGTCGGCCTCGGCGTGATGCACTTGACGATCATTGACCAAGCCTGGGTATTCCGCAGTTAGAGCGTCGAGCTTGAGCCCGAGGTCAAGCGCGGCCCGGCGTACCACTGTGGCCAGGCTGTGGAGGCTATGAATCTCCGCGGGCTGGTTGAGGACCTGGTATTCGCCCGGTTCCGGCGGCTGCTCCAAGCAGAGGGTCAGGCATTGCATCGAATCGCCCAGCGGAAGCGAGGCGAGAACCTGGCTGCCTACCCCGTCGGGGATCAGGGGATGCCCGATCACGGCCCGGCAGGACAACCGGTTGATCACGGTTCCGAAAGCCCGGTCAAAGTCAAGCCTGGTGCGCATCCGCGGGTCATCACTCGCGCCCTCGGCGCGAGTACCGAAGACCACGCCTTGCCTGACCTCCGTGGCACGAATTCCCCAGATCCTGCACGCGTGCATCATGCTGTCCGGAGCCGGTGCCGGGAATGACATGAGGTCTTCGCGTTCCCCATGCTCCAGTGGGCCGTAACCCTCAGGAAGGTCTGCATTGAGCGGGTTGAAGCCGGGCAGAGTCCCGAGCTTTACAACATGCGCGTGGGGAGCGAGATCCCGGACGGCAAACAGCAAGTTGAAGGTCGTGGTCAGGTTGTTCACCTGGGCGAACACGGTGTGCTTCCGGTCGATCACCGAGTAGGGGCCAGACGAGCACTCGCCGAGATGGATAATTGCCTCCGGCTCGAATTCCAGAAAGATGCGCTCGACCAGGCCGTAGTCTTGCAGATCTCCGCGCCAGAACGGGATGGCCTGACCGGTTTCAGCGCGTAGCGCATGCAGGCGTTCATCTATGGATGCGATCGGGATGGCGCTGACCGCGTCCAGCTCTTCGACCCATGACCGCCGGAGCAGGGCGTCCGCTCCCGCTACTTCGTGGCTACGGCTGGCTAGATACTGCGCCAGCGGCCAGCCAAGGTAGCCATCCATGCCCGCGATGAAGACTCGCACCGCTCCCCCCGCCGCTGGTCACAGGTAGCGCTATCCGATTGCCCTCGATAGCAAAGCCATTCAACATCGCGTAAACCGCAGAAAATTAGCCGCATATCACGTCCCCGGTGGCAGCTTTGTACCATTTCGAGAGATTAACCGGCTACCTGCCCATCGCGATGCGTCAGCAAAGTCGGCATCAAGGAATTACGTTATCATATTTTCACTTGCGACACCACTAAAGCACTAATCAGGGAATCCGCGCAGAATCCATGACACATTTAGCGGAGGAGAATAATCGTCATATTCTGGCCGGACCGGCTAGCAGTCCAGCGGCCCGGATGGCCGCCTTCGTGGCTTTCCCGCAGATGCGGCCCGGAGAGGGATCAGCGCGCTGGGAAGTTTCACTGCAGGCTGCGATCCGCTGCTGCGCTGCTCCCGTTCGGATGTACCGCAGAGGATGCCATCGCCTGGCTCTGGTAGGGCTTGTAGCCGTAGCCGTAGCCGTAGCCGTAGCCGTAGCCGCGCCCGGCCTGCTTGGTCACCTTGTTCAGCACGACACCCAGGATCGTGGTTCCGGACTGCTCCAGCTTTTCCACCGCGCGATGCAGGTCGCCGCGCCGGGTCTGCCCTGCTGCGACCAGCATCAGCGTGGCGTCGGCGTACCGGGACAAGATCGCGGCGTCGGTGACCGGCAGCACCGGCGGGCTGTCGATGAGCACCAGGTCGTAGTCATCGCGGAGCCGGGCGAAGATCCCCTGGACCTTGCTGCTGCTGAGCAGCTCGGCGGGATTCGGCGGGACGGGGCCGGAGGGGAGCAGGGTAAGGCGGTCCACGCCGGGGACGGGTTGCAGCGCCTGCTCCAGCGTATGCTCATCGAGCAGCACGCTGGTCAGCCCCACAGTCTCGTCCAGGCCGAAGAACTCCGCGATCCGGGGGCGGCGCAGGTCACCGGAGACGAGCAGCACCCGGTCGCCAGCTTGGGCGAAGACGACGCCTAGGTTGGCCAGGGTGGACGTCTTGCCGTCACCTGCAGCCGGGCTGGTCACCACCACGGTGCGGAGCTGTCGCTCCTGCCGGGCGAACTGCAGTGAGGTCCGCAGCGACCGGTACGACTCCGCGGCCGGGGAGGTGGGATCGGTCACCACCACGACCAGCGCCTGCTGCTGCCGCCGCCATGAGGGCACCACCGGGGTCATGGCCAGCACCGGGGCACCGCTGGCATGCTCGGCCGCCTCCTTGGAGGCCAGCTTGTCGTCAAGGCTGTCGCGCAGGAAGGCCGCGCCGAGTCCGAGCGCGAGACCGGCGGCGAGCCCCAGCAGGGCATCCTGGACGGGCTTGGGGGAACTCGGCGAGGTCGGCGTCTGCGCGGGCGTGACCAGGACCACATCGCCCGTATCGACCGCCCCGCTGACCTGCATCTGGGCCAGCTGCTCCTTCAGGACGGCCTGCTGGTTGAGCAGGGCCGACGCCTCCGGCGAGGTCGTGTTGCCCCGGAACGACTTGAGCTGCTGCGTGAGCGAGGAGATCTGCGAGCGCAGCTGGGCTTCGGCGGTGGCCAGGTTGCTTTCGGCGACCGCCTGGCGATACTGGACGAAGGCCGTCGCGTACAGGTTCGCGACCAGGGCCGCCTGCGACGGCACCTCACTGATGGCCGTGATGGCCATGACGTTCGTCTGGCCTACCTCCGCAGCGGACACCGCAGGCGCGCTGTTCAGCCGGGCGCGGACGGCCTGCTGGACCGGGGCGCTGGTGACCAGCTGCAGCTCGGTCGCCACGTCCGTCTGGGTGACCGGTTGTGGCTGGGTCAGGCCGATCCCGCTCGCGGCGACGGACGGCTGCACCAGCAGCTGCGCGGTGGCCGAGTACTGCTTGTGCGCGGTCAGCGAGAACGCCAGGCTGGCCGCCAATCCGAGCGCGGCGGCCAGTCCAACCCACCATTTACGGCGGCGCAGAATCTGCAGGTATGCGCGAAATGACGACTCGGTACCAAATTCGGTCATCGTGACTTTCTCTCTGATTGGCAAGTGGCAATGACCGGAGTCGGATTGGCCCAAAAACCGCCGAAGGCGACCCGTTGCCTGGCATACGCTGCGTGAAGTGAGTGTACGCCAAGCGCTGGGGCGGTAAAATCCTTGCGCGCCGGAAGCAGCATGTTTCGTTCTGAAAAATTCTGCGGTCCGGACGCCAGGCCCGGCTTATGGAATGCATATGAAGAGAAATGTCCGGCAATATCCTCATGAGTGAGACTGACGACATCGTGGTGCTGTGCACCGCAAACGTTTGCCGGTCGCCGATGGCGGCCGCGCTGCTGGCCCGGCGGCTGTCCGCGCTCGGCGTGACGGCCCGGGTCCGGTCGGCCGGGATGCTGCGTGACGGGGATCCGCCGCTCCCGGAGGTCGTCTCGGTCATGGCCGGGTACGGGATCGACATCACCGCGCACCGTAGCCGCGTCGCCCGTGCCGCCGACCTGGCTCGGGCCGGCCTGGTGCTGGCGATGGCCCGGGACAATCTCCGCTATGCCGTGGTGACCGAGCCCGCGGCGTGGCCGCGTGCGTTCACGCTGCGGGAACTCATCCGGCGGGGCGAGCGCATCGGGCCCCGGCCGCCAGGTGAGCCGTTCCCCGGCTGGCTGTCGCGGGCCCACGAGGGACGCGAGCGCGCGGCGCTGCTGGGCGACTCGGCCGAAGACGACGTGCCCGACCCGGCCGGCCAACCATTGCGCGAGTACGTGGATGCGGCCAGGCTGCTGGACCAGTCGGTGGCCAGGTTGGCCGAGCTGGGCTGGGCGCATGCTGGACCGCATCCCTAACTGCTGACCGCACGGGCGTGGGCGGCCGGAGCGTTCGGTCTCGCCTCCTCGGATTCCCGGGCCTCCCAGCCGGGCAGGGGCGCCCGGCTCTGGTCCGGGATGGCCTGCGCGCCGTCATGGGAGGAATCGCGGGCGAGCCGGGCCAGTTCGCGATACAAGGAGCCTGCGTCGGCGTCGGGGTCCAAGGCGGTTACCTCGTCGGCGCTCAGCGGAGATACCGGGACCTGGCTGATCAGCGGATGGTACGGCCGCAGGTCGTCCTCACCCTGGCCGAGCCGGTCTTCGAACAGTTTCTCGCCGGGGCGCAGCCCGGTGAACTCGATGTCCACCTCGCGGCCGCTGCCGGCGGCCATCCGGCGCGCCATGTCGGCGATCCGCACCGGTTCGCCCATGTCGAGCACGAGGACCTCCCCGGCCCGGCCTATCACGGCGGCCTGCAGCACAAGATGGACCGCCTCGTCGGCGAGCATGAAGTAACGGCGGACCTCGGGGTCGGTCACCGTGACCGGGCCGCCCGCGGCCACCTGCGCCGACAGGGCGGTGAGGACCGACCCGCGGCTGCCCAGCACGTTGCCGAAGCGCACGCTCAGGAACCTTCCGTCCGCCCGGGCCGACATGTCCGCCGTGAGCCGTTCGGTGATCCGCTTGGAGTAGCCGAGCACGCTCACCGGGTTCGCCGCCTTGTCGGTCGAGATGTTGACGAACGAGCGCACGCCATGCTCGGCCGCGGCTTCCAGGACCGTGAGGGTGCCCAGGACGTTGCTCTTGAGCGCCTCGGCCGGGCAGCTTTCCAGCAGCGGCAGGTGCTTGAGAGCCGCGGTGTGGAACACGATGCCGGGCCGGAACCGCTCGAAGACCTCCCTGACCCGGCGCCGGTCGCGGATGTCGGCCAGCACGGTCTCCTCGGAATCGAGCAGGGCCCGCCCGTGCAGCATGAGCTGGACCGCATGCAGGGCCGACTCGTCGCGGTCCAGCATGATCAGCTGCGCGGGCCCGAGCTGGTGCAGCTGGCGGCAGAGCTCGGCGCCGATGGAGCCGCCCGCGCCGGTCACCAGGACCCGCTGGCCCGCGATGTGCTCGCGGACCGTGGCCACGTCGGAGGTCACCGCCCGGCGTCCGAGCAGGTCGGTGATGCGGGGATCCCGGACACCCTCGATCTGCGCGTGGCCGGTGAGCAGTTCCCGCAGCGACGGGATCACCTTCGGGATGAGCCCGCAGCGCTCGGCCGCCTCGGTGAGATCCTTGATGACCTTGCCGGTCTCCCCGGCGATTGCGATGATCAGGACCCTGGCCCCGGTACTGGCGGCGACCTCCGCCATCTGGCCGCGGCCGCCGAGCACCGGAACACCGTGGATCCGCAAGCGCCTCTTGGCCGGGTCGTCATCGAGGATCGCCACCGGCTGGTAGGCCACGTCGGACTGGGTGGCCAGCCGACGGATCAGCTGGGCCCCGGCTTCCCCCGCCCCGAAGACGATGATCTTCACCGCCTCCGGACGCGGGCCGCCGGGACCGCAGCCTGGCCGCGAAGGCCACGTACCGGGCGCCGAGCATGGCGACCAGGGCCAGAGCCGCACCAGCCAGGACGGTAGGCGGCTGGACTCGCTGGCTGGACGTCAGCATCGGGCCGACCAGCACCAGGCAGCACGCGACCAGCGCGGCCGCGAGCATCACCGCCTTGACCTCGGCCCGGCTCCCGCGCAGGTGCCGGCCGCGGTAGAGTCCGGCGGCCAGGCCGCACCCGGCCACCAGCGCACACATGCCTAGCGCCCCGTACCAGAGGACGGCCCGGTCTGGGTGAACTCCGGCCAGGCCGCTCGTGGCCCCGGCCGCGACGAGCAGAGCGCAGGTCCAGGCGACAGCGTCGTACCCAGCCTCCGCAACCGTTCGCAGCCAACGGCACTTGCCCACATCCCGCGCTAGCTGGCCCCAGGCCCCACTGGTCAGCGCCTCTTCGCCCACGCATTCCCCCATCGTCTAGCTGCCGGGAAAGGCCGGACCTCTTATCTTTGCCCTCGGTACCTGGATTTATTACCCTGCGCAAGGATAAGATAACACAGAGTGAACAATCGGATCAGGCGTCACTGGAGGCGTTCGCCGACCCTCCGCAACAGCGGCCGAGAAGCAGCGCCAGGGCTGAAGCAGGTCGGCCGTTAAGGGCAGACTGGGGAAATTAGATGTCCGATATAACCAATATGACCGGTGCCGGGCCTTCCGACGTTTCCGGCGGGCCTTCCGACGCTTCCGCCGGGCGTGACGGCGAGGAACCGCAGGCTCCGCATCGGCGCAGGCACCGCCCACGGCGCATTGCGCTGATAGCAATCGGTTCACTTCTCGCCGTGGCGGTCGCGGCGGCAGCCGGAGGTTACGCGTACGTCAACCACCTGGCCAGCAGCATTCCGCGCATCAAGGTGGCCAACCTAGTCACGCCCACCTCATCCGCGGAGACGATCCTGGTCACCGCCAATCCTCTCGGGCCCACCGCGGCGAACGGCCAGAGCACGTCCGTGCCGGCCTACAGCGAGTTCTTCATGCTGCTGCACATCAACGCCGATGGGCGCGCTGGCGGAGCGGTGACGATCCCGGGCGACACCATCGTCAACGTGCCCGGTCACGGCCTTCACCCGCTCTGGTACGCGGACAAGGTCGGCGGCCCGAGCCTCGTGGTTGAGACGATCACGGACGCTACGGGCATTCCCATCAACCACTACGCGCGGATCGACTTCAACCACGTGGCGGGCCTCCTGGACGCCATCGGCGGGGTGACGGTTACCATCCCCGAGGCCAGCACCGCATTCGGGCAGACCTTTCAAAAGGGAGCCAACTTCCTCACCGGCGTCCTAGCCGTCTACTACGCCCGCGACCCTACGCTCAACGATGAGGGCCGTACGCTGCGCCAGGAGGTCATCGTCCGCGAAACCTTGGCCAAGATCGGAAGCGAGCACCTGCTCACCAATCCCGGGACCATGGTCAGCGTGCTCAAGGCGATCACCAGCGCACTGACCGTAGACAGCAACATGACCAACTCCGATGTCATGTCACTCGCCACGAAACTCGGCGGCCTGTCCGGTTCCGCCGCCACCTTCGTGACCGCTCCTACGCATACGGTTGACGGCAAGCTCGTCCTGAACCCGGCGATCGCCGATGAGCTGTGGACGGCAGTCAAGAAGGACGACCTCGCGGGCTTCGCCAAGCAGTACCCGGCGACGGTGACGCCGCCGGTCGTGCCCTGATCCCGCGAACCGAAAACAGCGGGCCGGCCAGGGTTTCCTGGCCGGCCCGCTGGTTGTGTGGTGTGCCCCGGTTGCGATGAGCCTGTGGTGGGAGGGGTTAGGAGACGACGATGTTGGAGGCGTTGAGGGCGGCCCACCAGGCGGTGTAGTCCTGGTTGGTGGTGCCGTAGCCGGCGCCGGGCTGGAGCATGTCCGTGACGGTGATGAAGCGGTGCAGCATCTGCTGGTACGCGGCCCGGTTGACGGTGGGCAGCAGCGCGGAGGTGGAGAGGATCTTTTCGGCCTGGGCGTGGACGGTGCGGGCGTCGGCCTCGAAGATCAGGTGGTTGGCGACGGTGTCGGCGTGGGCTTCGATCTCCAGATCCCGGGCCAGGGTGTCGACCTGCTGGTTGAAGGTGACCTGGGCCTGGCCGCCGGGGGAGGCGAGCCACAGGACCGCCGGGTCGGCGGGGGCGGTGGCGGTGGCAGCCTTGTGGCGTGGTGGGTCGGTGCTGGGTGGCGGCGGTCTGGGTGGCGGCGGTCTGGGTTAGCGGCGCGGCGGCGACGTGGTGGGTGACGGCGCACCCGGACAGGATCGCGATGGCGGCGGCGCTGCGGCGGCTGCGGCAGTGAGGCTTTTGCGGCTCATGGCTGACCCTTTTCGAATTTGCTTCCGGGATGTCCGGGGCTTGTAAGTTCAGTGTCGGAAGCGGGGGTAGCGCCGGGGTTGCCCGCGAGTTGCACGCCGGTAGCACTGCCGCGGGAGGAGCAGGCGGCCGGGGACACGCCAGGACAATTAGGGCTAAGGATTTGCCGTAGCGCCGAGGACGGCGACCATCAGGCGGAGCACGGACCTGCCGCCGGCCGCGTGGTCGGGCCGACAACTGCACCGACAGGACCGAGCCGATCGCCCGGCGCGGTGTCACGATGATGCGGACCGTCCCCAACACCGACCGCAAGATCGGTGCGCTGAACTCGGGCTGGCTCCGCTGGCAGGCGAGGTTCCACTAAGTGGTCGGCATCAACGCCTACTCGATCCGGCCTCGGATTGCCCTTGCCCACTCCAGGCACACTAAGAAGCGTCAGGCAGCCGAACGGCTGGCCGCGGACGCCGCGTGGCAAGACAGCAACCGTCTACCGAGGCGCGTCGATCATGCCCGGTGTGGCGATGCGGCCGCGCCGACCGCCTCGCTCAAGAACTTCACGCACCCCTGCCTGTCATCCGTATATGACTTGGAGTAATCTTCCTATTACGTTAAGTAACCAAAGGAGAGCGGAGTCCTAGGCTGAAGAACGACGTTTCGGGGCGCCGGTTCGGTAGTCCGGCATCTCGGGCAGATTTTGCCGGTCGCCCGCCCGCACACGGCCGGCGGCCGACCGGTATCGGTTACCTGGACTTCGCCGGGCAGCTTCCCGCGTACTTCCAGAACACCGGCGTGCGTCAGGCGACTGGACGGGCGAGAGCGTCGTGCTCGCCTTCGCCGGCATCGCCTTGTGTTCGGTGTTCGGGGAGGTGCTGCTGGTCCCGGCGGTTCTGGCGGCCTTCCTGCTGGCGGTGACCGCCACCGGAGGAACCTAGGAGGTGGACACGTGACCGACCTGCGGCCTCGGCCCGAGGGCATCAGGATCAGGAGATACGTCCAGCCCTTGCGCATCCTTCAGGTCACCGCCACCTCCATCGGCGGCAGTTGGTTCTACGACCAGGTAATCGGCCTGTCCCGGCGCGGGCACCTGATCCGGGCGGTGCTGCCGGAATGGGGGCCCCTGGCGGGCCGGCTCGAGGCAGCCGGGATCGGCGTCGACATCGTGCCGTTCCGGGGCAGCCGGCTCAGCCAGGTCCCCCGCATCACCGCGGCCGAGTTCCGGCTGCTACGGCTGGTCCGGGCCTTCCAGCCCGACGTGATACACGCGCATCTGCTGAAGGCCATCCTGTCCTGCCGCTTCGCCGCCGCGGGCTACCGGCCCGCGCTGCGGGTCGCTCAGGTGCCCCGGACGGTCCACCTGCGCAGTCCGCTTCTGCGCACGGCCGACCGGTTCACGCTGTTCCGCGATGACGTGATCATCGGCTCGTGCCGCGCGATCGCCGAGCGTTATCGCAGCATGGGCGCCCGGGCGGTGGCCGTCGGATATTACGGGTGTGACGTTCACGCACTCGACCCGGCCGTCTCGGGCGAGGCCTTCCGCCGTGAGTTCGGCGTGGCCGACGGCGCGCCCGTGGTCGGCATGGTGGCCCACATGCACCCCGCCGGGCTGCGGGCGTTGCACGGGATCGGAGCCAAGGGCCATGAGGTCCTCCTCGACGCCGTGCCCTCGTTGCTGGCCCGCGTGCCCAGCGCGACGGTCTTCATCATCGGCGACGAGCTGGCCGGAGACGGCAGTTACCGGCGCGCGCTGCAGGCCCGGGCCAGCGCGCTGGGCGTCGCCGCGAACGTGCGTTTCACCGGGCACCGGACGGACATCGCGTCCGCGATCGCGGCCATGGACGTCGTCGTGGTCCCGTCGATCGAGGAATCGGCCTGCTACCCGCTCGTCGAGGCACTGCTGATGGGGAAGGGCGTCGTCGCCAGCGCCGTCGGAGGCCTGCCCGAAACGGTGCGGAACGGCGAGACCGGGCTCCTGGTGCCGCCGGGCGACCCTGCGGCGCTCTCCGACGCGGTGGCTGGCCTGCTGGCCGACCCGGGCGCACGGCGTGAGATGGGCCGGCGCGGGCGCCTGCTGTGCCTGCGCCGTTTCGACATCGACACCACCGCGGCCGAGGTCGAGGCGGTGTACGTACGGGGGCTTCGCCGGGCCAGAGGGCGGAAATGACGCGCGCTGTCGGGCCTCTCGCGTCCGGCGCCCCGGCGCTCACGGGCGGCAGCGGCCCTAGCTAAGGCCTTAAGCCTCTGCTGGCGCTGCGCGCTACAGCGGGACGATCCGGATCAGTAGAGGTTGAGAACACAGCGGGCGGCCGGAAGGCGGCTCGGGATGGAGTAGATGATGTCGGCGTTCGACGTGATAGACCTGTCGGCCCTGGAGATCCTGGACTCGCGCGGCCGGCCCACGCTCGCTGTTACCGTGCGGCTGGCGGACGGCACGCAGGCCCGGGCCGGAGTCCCGTCCGGCGCCTCGACTGGTTCACGTGAGGCCGTGGAACGCCGCGACGGCGACCCTGACCGGTATGAGGGCAAGGGGGTCCTCGGGGCCGTGGCCTCGGTCAACACCGAGATCCGCGATCTGCTCTGCGGCCGGCCTTGGGCCTCGCTGGCCGAGGCGGACCAGGCCATGATCGACCTCGATGGCACCCCCAACAAGAGCAGGCTCGGCGCCAACGCCACCGTCGGCAGCTCGATGGCGCTGGCCCGGGCGCTGGCCGCCTCGGCCAGGACGCCGCTGTGGCAGTGGATCAGGCCGGACGGCGTGACGGCCTCGCTGCCGGTGCCGCACTTCAACGTGCTCAACGGCGGCGTGCACGCGCCCAACTTGCTGGACTTCCAGGAGTTCATGGTCGCCCCGCTCGGCGCGCCGTCCATGGCCGAAGCCGTCCGGGCCGGCGCCGAGGTCTACAGCGCGCTGCGCCGCGAGCTGACCAGCAGCAAGATGTCCACCGGACTGGGTGACGAGGGCGGCTTCGCCCCGGACATCACCGAGCCGGAAGAGGTCCTCCGGCTGCTCGTCCAGGCCATCTCCGACGCCGGCTACAAGGCGGGCAGCGAGGGCGTGTCCATCGCGCTGGACCTGGCCGCATCGGAGTTCCGCCAGCCCGACGGCCGCTACCTGGTGGCCGGTGTGCCGCTGTCCAGCGGCGACATGATCGATCGGCTGGCCGCCATGACCACGCAGTTCCCGGTGCACCTGATCGAGGACGGCCTCGGCGAGGACGACGAGGACGGGTGGATGGCGCTCACCGCCCGGCTCGGCGGGACGACGGAGCTGGTCGGCGACGACATCTTCTGCACCAACCCGGCGATCATCACCCGCGCCATCGGGCTCGGCATCGGCAACTCCTCGCTGATCAAGCTCAACCAGATCGGCACGGTCACCGAGACGCTGGAGGCCATGGCCATCTGCCGGCGGGCGGGCTACCGCCAGTTCGTCTCGCACCGGTCCGGGGAGACCGAGGACCACTTCATCGCCGACCTGGCCGTCGGCACCGGCTGCGGTCACCTCAAGACCGGTGCTCCGGCCCGGGGCGAGCGGGTGGCCAAGTACAACCGCCTCATGGAGATCGCCGCCAGCGCCCCGGAGCTCCGCTACGGCATGCCGCGCGGGTGATGTCCGAGGCAGCGGGCATCAGGCCAGGGCGCGTGGGGGAACCGAGGCCGTTCTGCTTACGTGGTGGCTACGAGCAGGTCCTCGCCGGTGGGGACGCGCAGGCCGTCGGTCCGGCCGGTGAAATAGCGTGCGTTCTGGTCGGCCGGCGAGACGTGCCGCACGTGGGCGAATCCCGCCTCGCGGGCCAGGGCCATGATCTCGTCCGGGGTGAAGAAGCTGCGGAACGGCGTCCCCGAGGCAGCCGCCCCGCGCTGGCTGATCTCGAGCCCGCCCCGGTCCTCGTCGGCCAGGAGCTGCATCGGCAGCAGGAACGACACCACCAGCGTCGTGCCGGGGGCCAGCTGCGCGATCTCCCGCAGCGTCGCCGCGTTCGCCTCCTCGGTCAGGTACATCGAGACCCCGGTGGAGGCCACCACGGCGGGCCGCGCCGGGTCGAACCCCGCAGCCAGCAGCTCCTGGCCCCAGCCGCCCGCGACCTCGAAGTCGGAGGGGACGAATCGCAGCCACTCGGGGACAGTGTAGCCGAGCTCGCCCAGGCGCCGCCGCTTCCACTCCTGGGTCCCGGGCTGGTCGACCTCGAACACCTGCACCCGCGCGGCCAGGTCCGTCCGCCGCTGCGCGAAGGTGTCGAGGCCGGCCCCGAAGATCACGTACTGGAGGGCCCCGTGGCCCGCGCGTTCGGCCACCAGATCCTCGAGGTAGCGGGCCCGGGCGACGATGGAGGCCCGGAATCCGGCGGTGAAGCCCGGGTCCATGTCCGGCCGGTCGCGCCAGGCGCGTTCGGGCATGATCAGCTGCAGGCCGACCCGGTCGGCCAGTACGTGGGGCGGCGCATCAACCTCCAGGTGCAGGGCCCGCCACAGCGCGGTCCGCACCGCGGTATTGTCCGGCTGCGCCTGATTGTCTGGCTGCGCCTCATTGTCTGGCTGGGCGCCGGGCATCGCTCACGCCCCCTGGCTGATCGGCGCCTGCAGGCTCCATAGCCGCCCGTCGGGGTCGCGGACAATCATCTCGCGGGTGCCGTAGTGGGTGTCTTCCCAGGCCGTGACCACCTCAACGCCCGGTCCGGCGCGGAACGCCCCTTCGTCGGCCACCTTGAGCACGACCTGCATTCCGGCGCGTCGGTCCGGCGGGACTTCCGCGACGAAGACATACGGCCCGTCACCGTTGCGAAGCTGGCCGGAGTGGTGGTCGGTCTCGAACTCGAGCCGGAAACCCAGCCCCTGGAAGAATTTTGCGGCCTTGCCCCAGTTGTGGGTCTCGACGAACACGGCTTCGATGCCCTCGGTTGACACGGTCAGCTCTCCTTCGGCTCCGGTAGCTCGTCGCGGGCGGCGCCGAGGTAAGCGCGCAGCGCCTCGGCGACCAGCGCCGACAGCGACGTCTCCTGCTCAATGGCCGTGTGCTTGACCCGCTTGATCAGCCCGACCGGCAGGTACACGTTGAACTGCTTCAGATCCTCGTCGCCCACGAATTAGTATGCTAGCAAACTACCAACATAGCTGACTAGCTAATGCCGCATCAGGCAATCCTCGACCCCCCCGGCCACCAGGAAGATCGACCCTTGACACAATCCCCGAGCATCTATAACCCTAATAGGGTTATAGATGGGGTTACAGGAGGACCGATGCCGAAGATCAACGTGTACCTGCCAGATGATCTAGCTACTGCGGTGCGCGAGGCCGGGATCCCGGTCTCACCCGTGTGCCAGAAAGCCCTGGCCGAGGCCGTCCGCCGGGTGGGCCGGGCACGCAAGGCAGTTGAAAGGCTCCGCGACCTGGACTTCGATCCGGCCGGCGTTCCCCAGATAGCCAGCCGCATAGGGAGTCACATGACGCCGCGGCTTTCCGAAGCCATCAGGCTCGCGCGGGAGGCGGCCGGGCCGACGGGCCGCGTGGAGACCAAGTACTTGCTGACCGGCGTGCTGGACGAGGGACACAACCTCGGGATCCGCTTGCTGCAAGCCCTCGGCGCCGACCCGGACGAACTCCGCGACGCTGTCCTGCAGATCCACGCCGGCGAAGCGAGCCCAGCCGCGGCAGGAGAACCCCGCGGCCCCAGCGCAACCGGTGGCACCTCCTTGTGGACCGGGCTGTCGCTCCCGGCCCGGATGTCGATCGCCTCGGCCCTCGAAGCGTCGATCGACCTCGGGCACAACTACCTCGGTTGCGAACATCTGCTCCTCGGGCTGCTCAACACCCAGGACAGCCAAGCGGCCCGCGTTCTCCACGGCTTCGGCATCGACGCGGCCAGCGTCCGCAGGGCGGTGACCACCGCGATCGCCGGCTTCGCTCAGGCGCGGGAGACCTCCACCCAAGCTGACCCAAGCAACCTCGACGAGATCCTCCGCCGTCTCGACGCTGTCGAGCGCCGCCTCGCTTCCCTGGGGACCTAGCGGGTGGCGGCCAAGCCCTCACCCGGCAGTTCTAAAACGGCGAGCAGCGGTGGCTGACGCGGCACTAGCTATAGCCGATGGATGGCGCAGAGGTGTGGCGCTTGGATCGGCCGACCTCCTTATTTAGCCTTGTATGATAGACCTAAACAAGGAGGAGCGATGTCCAGGGTTGTTCATCGCCACTGGCCAGGCAATCTAGATGCCCCGTCGCGACGTGGGCGAGTTCCCTGCGACTACGACGCCTACTGCCCTGACCTGCTCACGGGCAGGCATTTTACGCTTGAAGGCGACGTGGCCTCGGATGTGGTAGATGCTGAGACCGCCATCGTTAGGCTAAACGCACAGGCGTCAGTTCTGGCGGACACCGAAGCCTTGGCGCGGCTCCTCCTGCGCGCCGAATCTGTCGCGTCGTCCCGGATCGAAGGACTTGAGATCGGCGCCAGGCGCCTACTCCGCGCAGAGGCGGCCAGGGAACTGGGCGAACCGACCCGCGACGTCACGGCTGCAGAAGTTCTAGGCAACATCGACGCCATGAGCGCGGCCATCAGCGAGATCGGGCCAGGCGGCCCAATCAGCGTCGATGCGCTCCTGGCCTTCCACCAACGCCTGCTCGAGAACACCCGGCAGTCCAGATACGCCGGCAAGCTTCGGGAGAAACAGAACTGGATCGGAGGCAGCGAGTACAACCCTTGCTCCGCGGTCTTCGTACCACCGCCGCATGAACTGATACCTGAGCTGATAGAAGACCTATGCGCGTTCTGTAACACAGAATCATTGCCCGCAGTCGCCCAGGCCGCCATCGCGCATGCCCAGTTTGAGACCATTCACCCCTTTGCCGATGGCAATGGCAGGACTGGCCGCGCGCTCATTCAGCTCGTGCTCCGGCGCCGTGGCCTAGCCACTCGGGTACTGCCACCCATCTCTTTGGTCCTGGCCACCTGGGCCAGGGATTACACCGACGGCCTCACCGCAACCCGCTACCGCGGACCGGCAACGGGTAAGGAAGCCCAGGCTGGTCTGAACCTATGGGTAGGGAGGTTCTCCGGCGCCTGTCAGCGCGCAGTTCACGACGCGACCTCCTTCGAAGACCGCATCCAGCAGATCCAGAAGGAATGGCGCGTTCGGTTGGACAGTGTCCGCTCGAACTCCGCCGCCGATCTCCTTATCAACTCGCTCCCCGGAGTACCGGTCCTCACAGTCGCCGGAGTCGCCTCGCTGATCGGCCGTAGCTACCCGCAGACCAACGCCGCCATCGAGCGTCTGGTGGCCGCCGGGATCCTGACCCAATACACCGTGGGCCGTAGGAACCGCACCTTCGAAGCCGGGGAGATCATCAACGCCTTTACCGACCTCGAACGCCAACTCGCCAGCCCTGACGGAGACACCCTCACTTCGGAGGTGGCACGACTTGTACCACCGCGACGGCCGAACCTAAATTAGGGCTTACGCGGTAAGGCTTAATAAGACAAAGCCTTGTTAAGGGTTAGGCTGCGTCCAACAGTGGGAGATCGAGCACATCGGATCGGCTCACGACGATGTGAGCTGGAGCTGCTTAAGGCCGCGGCGCGGGTGCCGTAATGGGTATCTTCTCAGGGTCTGGCCGGAGTGCCTCCGCGGGCTCGGGCTATGCGACCCCGGCGGCCGTGCTCGGGGCCTCCGCTCCCGCCGGGGCTTCGGCGCGCGGAATGAAGATGGCCGCGGCCAGGCCGATCAGGCCCATGCACGCGAGGGCGAGAATGGCGTACCCGTAGGCCTGGTGGCCCTCGCCGAGGTCGGCGACCAGGATGGTGCCCGCGATCGCGGTGCCAAGCGATGACCCCAGGTTGGAGATGCTGCGCGACAGCCCGGAGATCTCGCCCTGCAGGTTCTCCGGGAAGGCGGACTGCACGACGTTGACCGAGGGGGTGAGCATGAGGCCGATGCCCGTACCCATCAGGAACAGTCCCGGGGCGAAGTACCAGGGGCTGGGGTTGCCCCGCGCCATGACGATCAGCACGATCATGCCGGGGATGGCGATCACGAAGCCGACCACGATGAGCGTCCGCTGCTTGAAGCGTTTGGCCAGGGGCCCCTGGGCCAGCGAGGAGGCCAGGATGCCCACGGTCGCGGCGGTGAAGATCACGCCCGTCTGGATGGAGTTGTAGTTCCGGACCACCTGCAGGTAGGCGGACACGGCGAAGGCGCTGCCCAAGAGCATCGCCCACTGCACGTTCTGGGTGACCATGCCCAGGTTCGAGATGCGGTTGCGGAACAGGCTGGTCGACAGCAGGACCTCCTTGCCGGCCCGTTCCCGGTTGCGAATCCAGACGAAGAACCCGGCCAGGGTGATCGCCCCGGCGGCCATGAAGATCACCATCAGCACGAGGTTGCTGTCGGCCGCCATGATCCCGCCCACCAGGAGCACCAGGCCCAGCGCGGACAAGATCGCCCCGACGATGTCGAAGGGGCGGCCCGGGTCCGCCGGCAGCGGGTCGACCAGGCCGCGGGCGAGCAGCACGATGAGCGCGACGATGATGGCCTGGAAGACGAACGCGGCGCGCCAGCTGAGGGCCGTGGCGATGGCGCCGCCGATCAGCGGCCCGGCGGCAGCGCCGATTCCGCCCATGCCGCTGACCACCCCGAAGGCCCACGCGCGGGACTTCACATCCCGGAACAAGATCGTGACGAGGATGTAGACAGGCGGGATCAGCAGCGCGGTGCCGACTCCCAGGAACAGGGAGTAGCCGACGGCGAGCACGCCGATGCCGGGCGCGACGGCGCTGATCAGCGCGCCGAGCCCGTAGATGGTCAGCCCGGTGATGAAGCACCGTTTGCGGCCGAACTTGTCGGTGAGCTTCCCGCCGGGGATCATGAGGGCGGCCATGACCAGGAGAAACAAGGTAATGCAGACCTGCACCGCCTGGATGGTGGTGTTCAGGTCGGTCTTGATGTCGTTGATCATGACGTTCATGTTCGAGCCGGCGAAACTGCAGATGAACTGGGCCAGCGCCAGCGGAATCAGCATCTTCCGCAGCGCTGCCCGGTCCAGCTGGGCCACGGTGCTGGTCATCGCCGCACACCCCCACGTAGCCGACGACCGGTTACGCTCGGCGACGGCTCGCAAGTGTGCGCCATGCGGGCAAGTGTCCCGTGGGCCCCGACGCGGTACGTCACCCGCCACGGGTGACGCGCCGTGGCGCCGGCCCGGTCCGGCCGGTCGCTTCCTGAGGGGCTTATGCCTCGAAGACCTCTCTGGCGACGGTCACCGCGGACATGGCCCGCGGCCAGCCGGCGTAGAACGCCAGGTGGATGATGACTTCCTTCAGCTCGGTCTCGGTCAGGCCGTTGGCCCGGGCGCGGGCCAGGTGACCGCGGAGCTGCTCGGTGCTGCCGTTGGTGATGAGGGCGGCGACGGTGATCAGGCTGCGGTCCCGTGCGGCCAGTTCGGGGCGGGCCCAGATGTCGCCGAAGACGATGTCGTCGGTGAGCTGAACGAGTTTCGGGGAAAAGTCCCCGATGATGCGCTGCGCGGGAGTGGGCTGGTCGGTGTCGCTCACGGAGCTCTCCTGAGGATTCTCGGGCCCGGCGCGGGCCTGCGGCTGGCCGAAGCCAGAGCCCGCGGTACCGGATAAACTTCTGGAATCTTATTCTGAACGGCGCTGCGCGCAGCGACGGCGGCAGCGACGGCAAAGGCGGCCAGATGGCGGATTCGGCGCGACCACCAGCGCGGCAACCCCGCGCCAAGGCGGCGGCCCGGCCCTGGCAATGGGCCCGGACGGCGGACACGCAGCGGGCGCTGCTCGATGCCGCCCGCGAGGTGTTCACCGAGCAAGGGTTCAGCGACGCCAGCATCGCGGACGTGGTCGAGCGTGCCGGGTCGAGCGTGGGCAGCCTCTACCATCACTTCGGCGGGAAGAGCGAGCTGTTCATCGCGCTGTGGCAGGAGTACCAGCACGCCCAGGAAGAAGCGGCGAGCAAGGCCGTCGCGCAGGCGAAGCAGGCCGGCGTGACCGACTCGTTCGAGCTGTTCTGCGCGGGGACGCGCGCCTTCCTCGAGGGCTGCTGGCAGCGCCGGGACCTGGCCATGCTGTTCTACGACGGCGACGGCCCGGCCGGCTTCGAGCTGGTCAGACGGCAGCGCGGGCACGAGTGGATCGGGCAGAACGACACCCTGCTGCGGCTGTCGGATACCTCCTTCGACCGGCTGTACGCGGTCATCTTGACCTCGCTGAGCGGCGCGGGCGGCCGCGAGGTGGCCGCGGCCAAGACCCGGCGGCAGGCCAACCGGATCATCGACGCCGTGCTGGAGTACGCGCGCAGGCTCATGACCGGCGGTCCCTGGCATCCGCCGGTCGCGTCGGCCGACGAGGCCGGGGCGGCGTCACCAGCGGCGGCGCACCACGGCCCGTTAGGTATAAATTCTCCTCCCCTGTTGCTGCTGCGCTGCGGGATGCGGCAGAAGAGCGGCGTGCTGGAGGTGCTGTGCTCCTGCCGAGCCCGCAGCCTTGACAGCGCCGGCTCGCTCGGATCTAGAATTCAATTCTAGGATTTATCCTCAAAAGGCCAGGTCGGCGCGATACGGCCGCGGTGGCACGAGGGAGGCGGCGGGAATGCCGGAATCGGACGATCGGTCGGACGCCTACCTGGCGGCCAGGGACGAGGCGCTGGGCTGGCTGAACGTCAACTGGGACCCCGGCCTCACCGTGCGGGCCTGGTGGGCCCGGCTGGCCGAGTCGGGGTGGGGCTTCCCGACCTGGCCCGAGGCATGGTTCGGCAAGGGGCTGTCCGCCGACGCCGCCGCGGGCGTGCGGTCGGCCTTCCCCGAGGTGGGGGCGCTGCCCCCGCCCACCGGGCTGGGCCAGCTGCTGGGCGGGCCGATGCTGCAGATCCACGGCAGCGAGGAGCAGAAGGCCAGGTTCCTGCCCGCGCTGGTGCGCGGCGAGGAGCTGTGGTGCCAGTTCTTCTCCGAGCCCGGGTCCGGGTCGGACCTGGCCAGCGCGCAGACCAGGGCGGTGCACGACGGCGGCGGCTGGACGGTCAACGGCCAGAAGGTGTGGACCTCCGGGGCCCAGTACGCCGACCGCGGGATGCTGCTGGCCCGGACCGACCGGGAGGTGCCCAAGCACCGGGGCCTGAGCTTCTTCGTCATCGACGTCGGCCAGCCCGGCATCGAGGTCAGGCCGCTGCACCAGATGAACGGCCAGCACGGGTTCAACGAGGTGTTCTTCACCGACGCGCACATCGATGAGGACCGGCTGATCACCGAGGAGGGCAGCGGCTGGTCGGTCGCGGTGACCGTGCTGATGTACGAGCGTTTCTCGACGGCCCTGCCGTCGGCCATGCCGGGTCGCAAGGCAGGCCAGCTGGACGAGCAGGCCGGCGCGGCGGCCACCCGGGTGGCCGAGGCGCGCACGACCGGCCGGACCGGCGTCAGCGAGCTGGTCATCGACGTGGCCAAGGAGCTCGGCGAGGTCACCGACCCGGTGATGCGGCAGAAGCTGGCGGCGCTGTGGGCGCAGGAGGCGGCGAACGGCTACCTGACCCGCGCCGGGCAGAGCGCCCGCGAGGGCAGGCGGCCCAGCGCGGCCGGCTCGCTGACCAAGCTGGCCCGCTCCCAGCTGGCCCGGGCCGGCCGGGAGACCGGGATGGCCGTGCTCGGCGCGCAGGGGATGCTCGACTCGCCGGATACGCCCGGCGGCGGGGAGATCCAGTTCCGGGCGCTGTCCAGCGCCTCGGCCTCGATCGCCGGCGGCACGGATGAGATCCAGCGGGGCATCGTCGGCGAGCGGGTGCTCGGGCTGCCCAAGGAGCCGCGGACGGACCGGGACGTCCCGTTCAAGGACCTGACCATCGGAACCCAGCGGACCTGACCATCGGAACCAGCGTTTAACCCAGCGTTTAACCCAGCGTTAGGAGAGAAGTTCATGGAGCTTGACCTTGGCCCGGAGATCGCGCAGTTCCGCGCGGAGCTGCGGGACTGGATCGCGGCCGAGGCGCCGGACGCGCTCGCCGGCCTCTTCGACTGGAACATGGCCCTGACCGGGGGCAGCCAGCGCGCCGCCGAGCGGGCCAGCGCCGAGAGCCACCCCGTCTACGCCGAGTGGGTGGCCAAGCTGGCGGCCAGGCGCCTGATCTGCGCCCAGTGGCCGGAGGAGTACGGCGGGCTGGGCCTGGACGCGGTGCGGCTGGCCGTGCTCAACGAGGAGTTCTACCGGGCGGGCGTGCCGATGGTGAACCGCGGCATGGGCGAGAGCCTGGTCGGCCCGTCGATCATCGTGCACGGCACGCCGGAGCAGAAGGCGTTCTTCCTGCCCCGGATCATCTCCGGTGAGGACCGGTACTGCCAGGGCTTCTCCGAGCCGAACCACGGCTCGGACCTGGCCGCCGTGGAGACCCGCGGCGTGGTGGAGGGCGACGAGGTCGTCATCACCGGGCAGAAGGTCTGGACCTCGGGAGCGGCCCGGGCCAACCGGATGTTCGTGCTGTGCCGGACTAACCCGGACGTGGAACAGCACGCGGGGCTGTCCTACGTGCTGATCGACTTCACCCAGCCCGGCGTGGAGTTCCGGCGGATCAAGCAGATGTCGGGGGCCGCGGAGTTCTGCGAGGACTTCCTCGACGGCGCGCGGGCGCCGATGTTCAACGTCATCGGCGGCCTGGGCAACGGCTGGCGGGTGGCCATGACCACGCTCGGGAACGAGCGGGGCGGCCGGGCGACCGTCGCGCACCTCGGCTTCGAGCGGGAGTTCTGGGAGCTGGTGGAGACGGCCCGCAAGCGCGGGAAGACCTCCGACCCGCTGGTCCGCCAGCAGCTCGCGTGGGCGTACACGCAGGTCGAGCTGATGCGCTTCTCCGGCCTGCGCACCCTGGCCCAGCTGACCTCGGGCCGCCCGCCGGGCCCGGAGGCCTCGGTGGCCAAGCTGTTCTGGAGCGAGTACCACAAGCGCCTCGGCGAGGTCGCGATCGGCATCGAGGGCTCGGACGGCCTGCTGCGGCCGGACGGGGACGGCTACCCGGTCACCCCGTGGCAGAGCGTGTTCCTGAGCAGCCGGGCCGGCACGATCTTCTCCGGCACCAGCCAGATCCAGCGGAACATCATCGGTGAGCGTGCTTTGGGCCTGCCCAAAGAGCCCCGGATAGCGCACTGACGGCCGGATACCGCTGAGGAACGGGAGCACTGTCGTGACGATTGGAATCACTGAGGAGCAGGAGCAGCTGCGGGATTCGGTCCAGCGGTTCATGGCCGATCAGGCGCCGCTGAAGCGGGTGCGCGAGCTGATGGAGACGCAGGACGGCCTGGACCGTTCGGTCTGGGAGCAGGCGGGCCACCAGCTCGGCCTGCAGGCGCTGGCCATCCCGGAGGAGTACGGCGGCGCCGGGGCCACCTTCGCCGAGCAGGCGGTCGTGCTGGAAGAGATGGGCGCGGCGCTGTACGGCGGCCCGTACCTGGCCAGCGCGGTGCTGGCCGCCACGGCGCTGCTGGCCGGCACAGACGAGCAGGCGCGCCGGGACCTGCTGCCCGGGATCGCCGCCGGGGACACCATCGCGACCCTGGCCTTCACCGAGGATGACGGGTCGTGGGATCCGGGCGCGATCCGGCTGTCGGCGGCCCGGGACGGGACGGGCTGGAAGCTGGACGGGCACAAGAGCTTCGTGCTCGACGGCGGCACGGCGTCCTTGATCCTGGTCGTCGCGGCCACCAGCGACGGGCTGTCGCTGTTCGCGGTGGACGGGGACGCGGCCGGGCTGAGCCGGACCCCGCTGCCGACGCTGGACCAGACCAGGAAGCTGGCCCGGCTGGAGTTCACCGGGGTGAGCGGACGGCTGATCGGCGCGCCGGGCGAGGGCGCCGCGGTGCTGGATCACACCCTCGACATCGCCGCGATCGCGCTGGCCGCCGAGCAGCTCGGCGGCGCCCAGCGGGCCCTGGACATGGCGGTGGAGTACGCCAAGATCCGCCATCAGTTCGGCCGGGCCATCGGCAGCTTCCAGGCCATCAAGCACCGCTGCGCCGACCTGCTGCTCGAGGTCGAGTCGCTGCGGTCGGCGGTCGGCTACGCGGCCGCGGCCGTGGCGGACGGCTCCGAGGAAGTCCCCGTCCTGGCCGCGCTGGTGAAGGGGTACGCCTCGGACACCTATTTCCACGTGGCCGCGGAGAACATCCAGATCCACGGCGGGATCGGGTTCACCTGGGAGCACGACGCCCACCTGTACTTCAAGCGGGCGAAGTCCAGCGAGCTGTTCCTGGGCGACGGCAGCTACCACCGGGAGCGGCTGGCGACGCGGATCGGGCTGTAGCGGTCTTTTGAGTGACCGGCGGGCTGCCTCATTGGCGGCCCGCCGGTTCGTCCGTTTACCGGTTCAGCGGCTCAGCTGTTCAGCGGATCAGCTGCTCAGCGGCTGGCGGCGGGCGGGATGGGGGATGCCGAGCTCGTCCAGCAGGTCCATGGAGTAGGCGATCCGACCGGTCAGGGTCTTGGGCTTGGCGCTGCACAGCATCAGGGCGGCTTCGGCGAACACCTCGCGCGGCTCGTTGTTGGGGTCGTCCTCGGTGGTCAGGTTGTGGTAGATCGTGCCGGGTGTCGGGACGGCCTTGTTGGGTGACAAGGCATTCACGGAGATGTTGTCGTCCCACAGTTCGGCGGCCAGGCCCGAGGAGAACCGCTCGAGCGAGGCCTTGACCATCCCGTAGACGGTGCCGCCCGCCGCGGCGCGGGCCGCCGGCGGCAGGCTGGGGTGCCGGGCCGCCCCGGAAGAAATGTTCAGGATCCAGCCCTCGCCCTTCTCCCGCATGCCGGGTATGACCAGCTGCGCGAGCTGGAACGCCGCCTTGACCTGGACCTCGTACATGATGTTGTACCGGCTCTCGCGGAAGTCGGCCACCGGGGCGAAGTAGGTGACGGCGCCGTTGTTGACCAGGATGTCGGGCGTGCCGAGCTGAGCGGTGGTCTCCGCGACCAGCCGCTCGCGGTCCTCGGGGTGGGACAGGTCGATCTGGATGGGCACCGCCGTCCCGCCCGCGGCCCGGATCCGGTCGACGGTCTCGACGATCGTGCCCGGCAGCGGCGACGTGCCCGGCCCGGCCGACCGCGCGGCGACCGCCACGGCCGCCCCGACCTCGCTGAACCGCAGGGCGATCTCCGCCCCGATGCCCCGGCTGCCCCCGGTCACGATGGCGACCTTGCCGTCCAGGATGCCCATGCTTTTCTCCCTCGACGCTGCTCTGCGTGGCCGGGATCGGCGGCCGCCAGACCCGGATGAACCGAATACTAGAAGGAGATTCTAAATTGCCCGGTTGCTCTCGCGCCATGCAGGGGCGAGGGCCGAGTTGACACGCCCGGAGCCCGCACTGACAATCCTTTCTAGAACAGCATTCTAGTTATCGGGACGCATGGCCCTCGGAGGATTCATGGCACTCTGCCCGGCGGAGGTCCGGTGACCGCGGACGCGGCGGCTGTGGTGGGCATCAGCCGACTCGACGATCACGTGCTTCTGGCCGACGCGGGCCTGGCCATGGCCATGGTCACCGCGGGCGCGCAGCGGCTGGTGGACCTGCGCGGAGAGACCAAGCCGCCGGGACTGCCGATTCCGATCGACCATTTCCCGATCATGGACCTGGAGCCGGGCCAGGATGAGCTGATCCTGTGCGCGGCCCGGCACGTGGTCAGCCTGGCCGGGTCGGGCCTGACCATCGGCGTGTATTGCCAGGCCGGGATATCCCGTACCTCGACGGTGGCGATCGCGTACCTGATGCTCGGCGGCGTGCCGCTGGCCGACGCCAACCAGACGCTGCGGAGAATCCGGCCGCAGGCCATGCCGGCGAATGAACTGTGGGGGTCGCTGGAGCGGATCGAGGTACGGCTGGCCGGGCAGTGACCGCGTTGGGGTTGCTGGTCATCGGCCCGTTGTACCAGCTCTTACTGGTACAGCGGCCCATCGACCATGGGGCGGCGGGCCGGCCCTGACTGGTGAGCCCGCAGGCCGGCGTGGGCCTGGCCGGCGCGGAGGTTGGGGGGGATCCGGGTCATGGCCGGTGCTGGCGCGTCGTTCGGCTTCGAGGGCGCGGCCGCCCGGACCTGGTGGCGGCAGTTGCCCGCGGGAGCGTCTCAGCTTCCGCGAGGTGACCACGCCATGCCCCAGTATGCACGGGGCCGCGACTACGCCGAGGGCAGCCAGGAGAAACATCGGCACAAGGAAGGGATGATCGGGATAGGGGCCCGAACCGCTCGGAACGGCGATGGTGGCGACCCAGAGGGCCACGGCCGAGATGATCAGGCACATGCCTGCCTTGACGGCCGCAGTGGCCAGCGGCCGGCGGGGGACGCGGGCGGGCGGGGGCGTGATGTCGTCGGCATCCCGGATGGCGCCCGGGATGTCGGCCAGGAGCGCGGCCAGGCCGGCATAGGTCCGCGCGGCGAACGCCTGGCCTACCCGCGCGTCGAGCTCGTCCCGGGTCAGCCGACCGTGCACGAACGAGGTCTTCAGCGTTCCGATCACGTACTCGCGGTCGGCCAGCCACCCCGACTTGGCGATCGGCCTGGCGGCCGGCCAGCGGCGGGCCCGCAGCCAGGGTGCGGCCGGGTCGGCCGGGATGTCGGCGGTGAGCGCGGTCAGATCGGCATAGGTCTGCGCGGCGAACGCCTGGCCTGCCCGCGCGTCGAGCTCGTCCGGGGTCAGCCGGCCCTGCGCGAACGCGGCCTGGAGGATACCGATGACCTGCTCGCGGTCAGCGTGGCACGCCCTGAGCCGGCCGTGGTCCCCCGGTCCTGTCGTCACTGGCACCTCCCCCGCTGGCACGGTGCAGATAGAGCCTAGCGTGGCTGCTCCCTGGAGGCCAGGCGCGGCCAGGATCCTGGCCGGACGCGGTGTGGCGGCGCCATGAGCGTTCGGCACCCGTCCTAGGCAAATTGTGATCGGTCAGCTACTTATTGCGATAGCTTGGCCGGGGCCAGCCGGGACCATCTCGGCCGGCTGACTCACCGGTACCACGGCACGGGGGACGCAGCCAGGGGGCAGGCCATGCACGCACCGCCAGACCATCAGGCCCGCGCGGGCCAGCACGGCAGGACCTCAGCCCGCTGGCGCGCCGCCGCCGCCGTCACCGCAGCGGTCGCGCTGTCACTGGCGGCCAGCACGCCGGCCGCCTCGGCGGCAGGCCGCTACACCGTGACCGCCACCATCCGCGTCGGCCCCTTCCCGGACGGGGTGGCGGTGGACCCCGCGGCCGGGACCGTCTACGTGGCCAACTCCGTTGGTTACACGGTGTCGGTGATCCACGCGGCGACCCGCACCGTAGCCGCCACCATCCCCGACGGGGGCAACCCGGACGGGGTGGCAGTGGACCCCGCCGCCGGGACCGTCTACGTGACCAACAACGGCGCTGGCACGGTGTCGGTGATCCACGCGGCAACCAGCGCCGTGACCGCCACCATCCCGGTCGGTGACGGCCCGATCGGGGTGGCGGTGGATCCCGCGGCCGGGACCGTCTACGTGGCCGACATCCAAGACAGCACGGTATCGGTCATCGACGCGGCGACCCACGCCGTGACCGCCACCATCCCGGTCGGTGACGGCCCGTTCGGGGTGGCGGTAGACGCCGCGGCCGGGACCGTCTACGTGACCAACTACAGCGGTGGCACGGTATCGGTCATCAACGCGGCGACCCACGCCGTAACCGCCACCATCCCCGTCGGCGGCAACCCGGCCGGGGTGGCAGTAGATCCGGCGGCCGGGACCGTCTACGTGACCAACTACAGCAGTGGCACGGTATCGGTCATCAACGCGGCGGCCCACGCCGTAACGGCCACCATCCCGGTCGGCAGCAAGCCGGCCGGGGTGGCCGTGGATCCCGCGGCCGGGACCATCTACGTGACCAACCAGGGTGAGGGCACGGTGTCGGTGATTGACGCGGCCGCCGGCACCGTGACCGCCACCATCCCCGTCGGCACCGACCCGGACGGGGTAGCCGTGGACCCCGCCACGCACACCGCCTACGTGGCCAACCTCCGCGATGGCACCGTGTCGGTGATCAGCGCGGCGAGGGCCCCGACCGCGCTGACCGCGCGCATCGGCCTCAGCCCGCGCCTGACCCTCACCGCGACGCTCACCGCCGCCGGCCAGCCGCTCAGCGGCCAGCCGGTGTCCTTCAGCACCGGGCCAACCCACCTGTGCACCCGGGACACCAGCACCCGCGGTGTGGCCACCTGCGTGCTCACCCTCTGCCAGACCGTCCAGGTCCTCCAGGCCCTACAGCACCACGACCTCATCCGGGCCAGCTACCCCGGGAACACCAGCTACCAGCCATCATCGGCAACCGCGGGTCCGCCTCTACCGTGATGGCCCGGAGCCTGGCGCGCTGGTCAGGTAACCGGGGTAACTGCAGCCCGGCCAAGATCCGGGGTCTGGCGCGAGCTGCGGCCTGACGGCGGGGCCGTCACCTAGAAGATGATCACCGAGCGGGCTCCCTCGCCGCGCTCCATGGCCGCGTAGCCCTCGTTGACCTGGCCGAGGGTGATCCTCGAGGTGACGAACTCATCCAGGCGCAGGCGGCCCTGGCGGTAGAGGTCCAGCCACTTCGGTATGTCGATGCGGAACCGGTTCGAGCCCATCGAGCATCCGCGCAGAGTGCGGTCGCCCTGCAGCAGCGAGCCGGGCACCGTGATGTCCATGCCGGAGACGACCCCGACGATGACGGCCATGCCGCCCGGCCGGGTCATCTCGAAGGCCTGCTGGGCCGTGTCGCCGCGGCCGACGGCCTCGAACGCGTAGTCCACGCCGCCGCCGGACAGCTCGCGCACGGCCTCCACCGAGTCGGTCTCGGACGCGTTGACGGCGTGCGTGGCCCCGAGGGCCATGGCCCGCTCGAGCCGCCCGGGCCAGCGGTCGACGGCGATGATCTGGCGGGCCCCGGCGATGTAGCAGCCCTGGATCGCCGCGAGGCCGACACCGCCGAGCCCGATGACCGCCGCCGTCGAGGCCGGACGGACCTGCGCCGTGTTGAGCGCCGCGCCGAGCCCGGTGGTGACGCCGCAGCCCACGACCGCCGCGACCTCGGCGGGGATGTCGTCGTCGTACTTGACGACGGCGTTCTCGTGGACGAGCAGTTCCTCGGCGAAGGATCCCAGCCCGGCGAACTGCGCGATCGCGGCCCCGTCCTGGCTGAGCCGGGGCCGGGCGCGCTGGGCGCCGCGCAGCTCCCGGCAGAGATAGGAGCGGCCCGTGAGGCAGTACTCACACAGCCCGCAGAACTGCGACAGGCAGGTGATCACGCGGTCGCCCGGCTGCACGTAAGTGACGTCGCGGCCGACGTCGATGACCGTGCCGGCCGACTCGTGCCCGAGCACAGCCGGCAGGTCGATGATGCTGATGGTCCCGTTCATCACACTGAGATCGCTGTGGCACAGGCCTGCCGCCCCGGTCCTGACGATCACCTCGCGCGGCCCGGGCCGGTCGAGGAGGACCTCCTCGATAGTGAGCGGCTTGTTGGTCTCTCGCAGAACGGCGGCCTTCATCGCTCCTCCTGGTTGCTTCTGGCGGCGGGCTCGCTCATTCGGAGGCGGCGAGCGGAACCCACCCCTTCTCCAGGCCGCCCCGGCAGATCCGCATCGACCGGATCCCGTCGCGGTCCACGTCGAACACGTCGACGGCGTGGATGACACCGCCCGCGTCCCGGCTGACCTCGAGCAGGGCGGCATAGATCGAGCCGCCGTTCCACAGGCCGCGTACCGTCGGGTGCGGGCCGGTGCCGCTGAAGACACCGAGATAGAACGCGCGGATCGCGTCCCGGCCCTCGTGCACCGTGTCGTCCGCGGTGAGCGTGGCGTCCTGGTGATACAGGTCCGCGACCCCGGGATCCCGGTTGCGCACCCGGGCAAAGACTTCCCGGACGAGGCCGGCTTCGTGTTCGCTCACGTGGGCCATCCCTGAACTCGTGGTGGCAACCCATGGCTCTCAGCCGACCATACCTCGCGCGCTCCCCGTTGCCACCCCCGTCAGGGTCCCGGTTGTCCCGGGGCGCTGAGCCCGAGACGGCGCCGTTCGATGGCCAGGCAACGGTCCTCGACGTAGAGCAGCCCGGCGCTCTCGGCGATATCGCGCGCCTCGGCCGATGCGATGCCCAGCTGCAGCCACAGCGCGCTCGCGCCGGCCGCCACCGCCTGACGGGCAATGTCGGGGGTGGCCGCCGGCGGCCGGAACACGTCCACGAAGCCGACCTGCTCGGGGACCTCGGCGAGAGTACGGTACACGTGCTCGCCCAGGATCTGGTCCGCGTGCGGGTTGACCGGGATGATGCGCCAGCCGTAGCGCTGCATCAGCCGGGGCACCAGGAATGCCTCTTTGACCGGGCTCGAGCTGATGCCGACGACGGTGATCGTGTCGTAGGCGCGCAGGATCCGCGCGACGAGGTCATCCGTGGCGTTCCTGGCCATCTCAGGCGCCGCGGGAATTCCAGGGCTGGCCGGCGGCATCGAGGATCGACTGCAGCATCTGGTGGCGGCGGGCCGCGTGGTCGAAGTCGGGCACCAGCGCAGGGCCGGAGGCCAGGTCATCGAGCAGCTGAGCGTAGGCGTGGGCGACGTTGTAGGCCGGCCCGGCCCGGTCACCGTCGAGGGCGGGCACGCGATGGTAGGAGGCGGGCACCTCGAGCGGGGAAAGCTCCCGGTCCGGGCCGTGTCCGCCGAGCACGGCGGGCAACGCCATCTGCAGGTGGCCCCGGGGAGCCTCGATGACGAGGTCACCCTCGGTGCCGTTGATCTCCCAGCGCAGGTTGGTGCCGCGGCTGATCCCGCCGCGGTAGTGGGCCGACAGCACCGCGCCGCCGGGCAGGGCGGCGGTCACGGCGATCTGGTCGGCGGCCGTCATGGGCACCATGTCGCCGCTGTCGGCATCCAGCACCAGCGGACGGCGGGTGGCCAGGGTGGCGTGCTGCACCGCGGGCTCGCCCAGCGCCAAGGCGAGCCCGTCGACGGTGTGACCGAACGGGATGGTCAGCATCGTCGCGCCGGCGGCCGGGTCGGCGAGGTAGCGGGCGCCCGCGGCCGGGATGGTCGCGCCCCAGCTTCCGCCGGAGCCGACCAGGGTGGCCGACAGCACCTCCCCCGCGTAACCCTGCGCGATGAGGTCCGCGACGTAGCGGACGGCCGGCGCGGAGCGCGCCTGCAGTCCGACCGCGGTGAGCAGCCCCCGGGCGCGGGCGGCGGCCGCCAGGTCTTGTGCCTCGGCGAGGTCCCGGCCCAGCGGCCACTCGCACAGCACCGGCTTGCCCGCATCGAGGGCGGCACGGACCAGCTCGCCGTGGTGCGGGAGGCGGACGGAGACGACGACCAGGTCGACCTCGTCGCAGGCGGCCAGCTCCCCCGGCGTGCCGAAGGCCAGCGGGACGTCGTAGGCCTGCGCGGCGGCGGCCGCCTTCTCCGGCGAACTGGCGGCCAGCGCACGCAGCTCGAAGCCCTGCCGGTATCCCCGCAGCGCCCGGAGGGCCGGCACGTGGGCCCGGGCCGCCCAGCCGCCGGAAGCGCTGAGGCCGATGATGCCGACCCGGACCGGGCGGCCGGGAGGGAAAGCCGGGGCCCGGGTGGCGGCGGGGGCGGGAACGCGAGCGCCGGCGGGGGCGGGAACGGGGGCGGCGGCGGGGGCGGGATCGGGAAATGACGTCACGCCGGAAGCCTAAAACTCCTGGCTTACCGGCCCGGCGCGTGGGTGGGGGCCGGCGAAGTGCGGGCGGGGGCCGGCTGAGTCTTGCGCCGGGAGCCGGCCAGGGCGATACTGGCACGCGGACGTGCACGACCAGCCATCTTCTACAAGGAGGCAGCGGTGGCCCAGCAGGGATCGCTTTCGGGCAAGGTGGCGCTGGTCGCCGGGGCCAGTCGCGGCATCGGCGCGGATATCGCGCGGTACCTGGCGGCCGCGGGCGCGAAGGTCGGCGTCGCGGCCCGCACCGAGGTGCAGTCCGACCCGCGGCTGCCCGGCACCATCCACTCGGTGACCGAGGACATCACCGGCCGCGGCGGCGAGGCGACCCCGGTGCTGCTGAACCTGCGGGATCCGGACAGCATCGCGGCGGCGGTGGCCAAGGTGGTCGAGGTCTACGGCCAGCTCGACATCCTGGTCAACAACGCGGCCATCTTCGTGCCCGGCTCACTGGAGTCGGTCCAGCCGCGGCACATCGAGCTGACCTGGCAGGTCAACCTGCGCGGGCCGATCCTGACCATGCGGGAGGCCATCCCGCACATACGGGCCGCGGGCGGCGGCCACATCCTCAACCTGTCCTCGCGCGGCTCGACGTACCCCGGGCCCGGCCCCTATGACCCGGACCGGCAGCCGATGGGCTTCGACATCTTCTACGGGCCGGAGAAGTCGTTCCTCGAGCACTTCAGCCAGCGGCAGGCGATGGCCCTGGCGGCGGACAACATCTCGGTCAACGTGCTGTCCCCGGCGGGCGGGGTCAGGACGCCGGGGCTCATCTTCGCGCAGAACGACCGGGAGAACCCCGACCTGGACTTCGAGACCGCCGACGGGATGGGCAAGGCGGCAGTCTGGATCTGCGAGCAGCCGGCCGACGCGTTCACCGGCAACATCGTCTACGACCAGGAGCTGGTCGCGGCCCGGGCTTTGTGAGCAGCGGGATGGCGTGAGGGGCGGGGCTCGGCATACGCGGCTGCGGTGGGACCGGCCGGTCTAGAATCGGGACCACCCGCAACCGCCAGGAACGAGGCGCATGACTGCCGAGCCCACCGTCAATCCGAACCCGTCACCCCTCGCCGACTCCGCCGCGGCTCCGGCCCCGGCTTCCGGAACCGGCGAGGGGTTCTTCCATGCCGACGGCGATGACCTGATTCCCACGCAGCTCTCGTCCAGCCCGTGGGGCCAGGTCCTGCACGGCCGCCTCATCGGGGGGCTGACGGCCCGGGCCGTCGAGCGGGCGCGGGCCGAGGATCCCGATCTGATCTGCACGCGGCTGACCATTGACATGTTCCGGTCCGCGCCCCTGGTCCCGGTGCGGGTCAGCGCCAGGACGATCCGGGCCGGGCGGCGCATCGCAGTGCTCGAGGTCACCGTCGAGCAGGACCAGGGCCCGATCGGGCAGGGCAAGGTCGTACTGCTGCGCCGCTCCGAGCAGCCCGAGGGCACGTTCCGGCAGACCCCGGGCTGGGCCGCTCCGGCCCCGGGCCCGGAGCTGGGGTCGCTGCCCAGCGGGACGGACGGGCGGGGCCTGGGCCAGGACGCGAGCCGGCGCTGGATCGCGCCCTGGCAGGCCTGGGCGGTCAGCGGACCATCGGGCCCGCGGTCGGGCGGCATATGGGTCCGGGACGTCTACCCGCTGATCGCGGGCGAGGAGCTCACCCCGCTCGTGCGGGTGGCCATGGCCGCGGATCTGGCCAGCCCGCAGACCAACTCCTCGGACCGCGGGCTGCCCTTCATCAACGCCGATTACACCGTGTACCTGGGCCGCGAACCGCAGGGCGAGTACCTGGGCATCCAGCCCTACGGGCACATCAGCGAGCGCGGCGTGAGCGCCGGCGAGGCCGTGGCGCACGATGTGGCGGGCCCGCTCGGCTTCATCGCCACCACCGCCGTGGCCAATACGTAGCAAGCGCGGCAGCTGGTCCGGCTCAGCTGCCCCCGGCGGGGCGGGGGTAGCTGGTGCCGATCAGCCCGGCGTCCACCATCTGCTGGTACTCCTCGGCGGAGTAGCCCAGCAGCTCTTTGTACACGTACTCGTTGTGCTCGCCGAGCAGCGGCGCGGGCACACCCAACCGGGGGTCCAGGGCCGACCAGCGGGCCCACAGGCCCGGGTAGTCGAACGTGCCGGCGCTGGGATGCGACACCGGGACGAAGACGCCGCGCGCCTGGAAATGCGGGTCGGCATAGGCGTCCGCCTCGTTATAGACCGGGGCGGCCGGGAGGCCCGCGGCCTGCAGCTTGCGGAACAGGTCCTGCTTATCCTGCGGCGCCGTCCAGTCCGCGATCAGGGGGTCCAGGGCGTCCTGGTGCTGCCTGCGGGAAGCGGCGGTCGCGAAGCGCTCCGCACCGGCCCAGTCGGGATGCCCGGCCGCGGCGACCAGCGCCGCCCAGTCCTGATCATCGCGCAGGCTGATCGCGATCCACTGGTCGTCGCCCTGGCAGGGGTAGATGCCCTGCACCATGGTCAGGTCGCGGTTGCCGTCGGGCCCGAACTGCCGCCCGTCCTCCTGCGCCGCGGCCAGGAACACGTCACCCAGCCCCTGCATCAGGTACTCGGCCTGCGGGAACTCGATGAGCTGCCCGCGCCCGGTCCGCTCCCGCAGCATCAGCGCGGCCATCACGGCGAACAGCACGCCCTGCGGCGCCACGTCGTCCATGTGATAGGTCGCGTCGACTTCGTCGGGCGGCGCGTCCGGGTGGCCGCGCAGCCAGGCCATCCCGGTGATCGACTCGAACTGCGCGCCGTAGCCGATGGCCCGCGCGTACGGCCCCGTCAGGCCCATCGGCGTCATCTTGACCAGGATCAGGCGGGGGTTGATCGCGCTGAGCTCGTCCCAGTTCAGCCCGAGGGTTGAGCTCAGCGCCAGGGAATTGTTCTCCACCAGCACGTCGCTGCAGGCGATCAGACGGTTGAACGCCTCCCGGCCCTGGGGATCGCTGAGCTCCATGGTGCAGCTCAGCTTGCCCTGCTGGACGAGCAGGAACGAGCCGTACCGGTTGTAGGGGTCAGGTCCCGGGTCCTTGTGCGGGTAGGCGGCGGCCAGGCCGTTGGCCGCCGCGATCGTCTCCGGCGGCGGGTAGGGCTGCTGCCCCCTGGTGGTACGCGGGTAGTACCTGATCGATTCCGGCTTGATGACCTCGGCCCCGAGGGCGGCCATCAGGCGGGTGGCCGTCGGGCCGGACCAGACCACCGTCAGGTCCACCACGCGCACGCCCTCGAGCGGAAGCGCCGCCATTCAGATCACCTCCGCTACGGCCGCGGCCGCGGCGTCCCGGTCCAGCTCGGCGTCGAGGATCTCCGCGTTGTGCTGGCCGAGGACCGGGGCGGCGCGGCGTACCTCGAAGCCGCCCTCGGCCATCCGCCACGGCGGGCCGAGCTGCCGCTGGCGGCCGGCCACCGGGTGGTCGAACTCGACGAAGCAGCCGCGGTCGGTGAAGTTCGGGCTGTTCACCACGTCGTGCGGCGGGTAGACGGGAAAGACCGGCCAGCCGTGGGCCAGCGTGGCCTGCTCGAAGCACTCGGTCCTGGTGCGGGCGGACAGCCAGGCGCGCAGCACCGGCTCGATCTGTTCGGCCGTCTCGGGCCGGACCGCCGCGTCGGGGTGCTCGGCGAAGTAGCCGGTGAGCTCGGGATTATCCAGTGTGGCGAGCATGCGGGGCACCCAGGGGGGCGCGGTCACGATCTCCACCAGGCCGTCCCGGCACTGGTGGCGGCCGCGGGGGAGCGGGGTCGCCCTGGTCTTGCCGAACGGCCGCTCGGTGACGTCGCCGGTGAGCTGGTAGCCGAGCAGGCCCATGGCCCGCCGGTCCATCTGCGTCATCAGCATGTCGGTCGCGGACACCTGGACCAGCTGCGGTTCCCCGCTGCGCCGGGACGCCAGCACGGCGGCCAGCGACGCGGACGCCAGCGCGTTGCCGACCTGGGCCGCGATCAGGTTCATGGGCTTGGACAGCGGCGGGCGCGGCGGCGTGCCGCTGGCGCTGACCGGCCCGGAGATCGCGTCGGCCACGAGCTGCGTGGCGGCGAACCCGGCGTACGGCCCGTCCTCCCCCCAGGGGGTCAGGCTGGCCAGCACGATGCCGGGGTGGCGGGCGGCCAGCGCCTCGAGGCTCAGGCCCAGGTCGGCCAGCTCCCGCAGGGACAGGGCGGCGAGGACGAGGTCGGCGGTGACGGCCAGGTCAGCCAGCCGGGCCCGGCCGTCCGGGGTGGCGGCAGCGAGCGTCACGCCGCGCTTGTTGCGGTTGAAGAAACCGAAGGCGGCGCTTCGCTCCGGGTCGGGCTGGTCGGCCGGGAACGGCCCCGACCGGCGGCTGGGGTCGCCGTCTGGCTCCTCGACCTTGATGACGTCGGCGCCGAAGTCGGCGAAGAGCTTTCCGGCGAACGAGATCGCCACACCCGGCCCGATCTCGACCACGCGGATCTGGTCCAGAGCCTGCATTGGTCACCTGTCCAGCTAGCGGTCGGCGGCAGCGCGCGGCGGCCGGACCCGGGGGAAGGAGACCCGACCGCGCGTCGCCCTATACCGAGCGAACCCCGCTGCGCCGGGGCGAGTCAAGAGCCCGGCGATGCCGGATCGGTGGCGAACAGGTCGATCCCGTGATCTGCGGCGTGCGCGACGAGCAATTGGCTGACCAGGCCGGCCAGCGAGGCGCGGCCGGCGGACGGCAGGCACTCGAGCAGCTCAGACACGTCCGCCTCGAAGCGGGCCGCGGCGTCGGACACCAGCGACCGGCCGCGGTCGGTGAGGGCGACCAGCACGGCCCGCCGGTCCGCCGTGGAGGGGACGCGCTCGACCAGGCCGCGGCGTTCGGCCCGGTCGACCAGCCCGGTGACGCTGGACTTGTCCAGGTCCAGGAACCTGGCCAGCTCGTTCATCGTCGGCCTGCGATCCCGCAGCACGCCGAGCAGGCGCGTCTGGATGATGGACAGATCATGCTCGCGGGCCCGCCGATCGAGCATGCCGTGGATCAGGAAGGAGAGCTGGGCCAGGCCGTCGGCGGGGGGCAACGGCCCGGGCGCAGCGGGCGGGGCGGAGGGACCGGCCGGTCGGGCTGCCATGATCGGCAGTGTACTTGATTTAGTACGTGTCACCAACTAAATTGGTACGTGACACCAACTAATTGACCTGGGAGCCGAGGAGGCGTGGATGGCGACGATGAATACCGCCGTGGTGAGAACGTTCGGCGAGCCGCCGCGCTATCAGCCGTTCGAGGTCCCGCAGCCGGCAGGCGCCGAGGAGATCCTGGTCGACGTCCTGGCCGTCGGCCTGCACCCGCGCGTGCGGAGCGGGGCCGCCGGAGCCCACTACACCAGCACCCGGACGCTGCCCATGATCCCGGGCATCGACGGCGTCGGCCAGCGGCCGGATGGCCGGCGGCTGTACTTCGCGGCCGACGACGACGTCATCGGCACGATGGCCGATAAGGCCGTCGTGGACCTGCGGCGCGCCGTCGACCTGCCCGGCGACGTGGACGTCGCGAAGATCGCCGCGGCCATGAACCCGGCCATGTCCTCATGGGTGGCGCTACGGCGCCGCGTGCCGCTGCGGCCCGGCCAGGGCGTCCTGGTGCTCGGCGCCACCGGGAACGCCGGCACGATGGCGGTCCAGGTGGCCAGGCGGCTCGGCGCCGGGCGCGTGGTCGGCGCCGGGCGCGATCCGGAGCGGCTGGGCGCGCTGCCGTCCCTCGGCGCGGACGAGGTCGTCGCGCTGACCGGTGACCAGGCCGCGACGGACGCGGCGCTGGGCGGGGCCGCCGGCGAGGTCGACATCGTCCTGGACTACCTGTGGAGCACGCCGGCCCGGCACGCCATGATGGCGCTCCTGGGCGCGCGCTCAGATCGCAGCCGCGCGGTGGACTGGATCCAGATCGGTGCCGTGGCCGGACCGGACATCGAGCTGCCCTCGGCCGCGCTGCGATCGGCGAACCTGCGCCTGCTGGGCACCGGCCAGGGCGCGGTCTCGCCGGCGGCCTATCTGGCCGAACTGCCCGCCCTGGTCCAGGAGATCAACGCCGGCACGATCACGGTCACGCCGGCCATGGTGCCGTTCGCCGACGTGGAGGCGGCCTGGACCCGGCCGGAGCCGCCGGGCGCACGCACCGTCCTCGTCCCTTAGCCCGGGCCGGCTACTCGTCGGCCACGATCGAGCCAACCCGGGCGGGCAGGCCCGGGTCGCGCCGGACCAGCCAGACCGAGTACAGGACAGACACCACCAGGACGCCCAGGGCGGCGAACGGGAACCAGTCGAACGGCTGGGGCTGCGGCGGCTTGCACAGGTAGTAGATGGGGACGGCGATCGCGGCCATGCCGAGGACCGGCAGCACGCCGTGCTTGACCACGCTGAACTCGGCCGGCCGGAACTTCCGGTAGTAGAACGGCAGGGCCAGGTTGGCCGCGAAGTACACGACCAGGACCAGGATGGTGCCCATCGTGCTGGCCTCGATGAAGAAGTTCAGCGCGTTCAGGCTGTTGCCGTGCCCGCCGAGCCAGTGGCCGAGCGCCCAGCCCAGGACGATGACGCCGGCGATGCCGACGAAGGTGATGATGGCGTTGACCGGCGTCCGGCGGGCCGGGTGGACCCGCCCGATCCAGCGTGGCAGCAGGCCCTCGCGCCCGGCGTTGAAGATCAGCCGGCACTGGGAGTTGACCGCGGCGATGAGGACGCCCAGCGTCGAGGTCAGCCCGGCTATATAGGCGATGACGGCCAGCCAGGCCGCCACGCTGTGCGCGACGGTAATGAACGGGATAGCGGCGGCGGTGAGCGCGGTGACGTTGTAGTCGAAGCCCGAGACCGTGGCGTAGGCCAGCAGCAGGTAGGTGACGGCCATGACGGCGATCGACATGAACACGGCCCGGGGCACGTTGCGCCGCGGGCTGGTGGTTTCCTCGGCCAGCGCCGCGGAGTTCTCCCAGCCGATGAACAGGTAGACGGCCAGCGGGAAGCCCAGGGCCAGGCCGCTGAAGTGGTTGGTGAGGTGGCTGGGCTGGAACGGGACGGTGGTGAGGTGTCCGCTGTTCTTGATCAGCGCGGCGATCGACACCACGAGCAGCACCACGAACTCGAAGCCGAAGAAGAAGCCGGCCAGCCTGGTCGACACGGCGACGCCGCGGAACATCATGACCATGGCGCCGGCGGTGAACACGGCCGAGAAGATGATCCACGGGATGCTCACGTTGAAGTAGTACTGCAGGACTATCGACAGGAACCCGCCGGAGATGACCAGCACGCCCGAGAGCGCGATGATGTAGCCGGCGCCGCACAGCAGCGCGGTGGTCACCGCGCTGGTGCCACCGAACGTCTTGCCCACGAAAGTAATGAAGCCGCCGGTCGAGGGGTGGGCCCGGGAGAACTGCGACAGGGTGTTGCCGAGCAGCGCGATGGCGACGATCGCGGCCACCACGACCAGAGGCGAGGCCACCCCGGAGGCGAGCACGATCCCGGCGAAGCCGAAGTAGAAGCTGTAGGCCGGGCCGATGTTGGCCATCGTGGAGGCGGAGATGTCGATCAGGCTCAGGGCCCCCTGGTGCAGCCGTTCGGGCGCCTGCGGCGCCTTGGATTCGGTGAACGGGATGTGTGCGGCCTGGCTCATGCTCACTCCCTGTTTAGGGCTGATTACACTGAGCAGTTAATAGGGATCATGCGCCGATCAGAGCCGATGGGTCAAACCATCGGCCCAGGTCGCACGCACGTGAGCGCGGCGCGGAGCTCCGGCTAGGGCAGCGTCAGAGTGACGGGCCGGCCGCGGGCGGGCATGATCACGGCGGCTGCACTGCCGCCCTGGCGGACCAGGTCGGCGAAATGGCCGGGGTCGCCCGTGTTGTCCCTGATGGCGTCGTAGTGCATGGGGATCACGTAGCTGGCCTCGACCTGAGCGCAGAGCCAGGCGGCTTCGGTCTCGTTCGTGTTGCCGACGATGCCGGCCGACTCGCGCATGTGGTCGCGGCCGTTGACCGGCAGCATCAGCACGTCGGGGGCCAGCGCGGACAGGGCCCGGTCGATCCCGGCCCCGGCCGCGATGGTCATCACCGGCGCGGGCACCACGATCGGGGCGCGGGCGTTGACCGCGCAGAACTCGCGCAGGAACGGCAGGTCCAGGTGGTCGACGTGCTCGTGCGTGCTCAGCACGAGCGTGACGTCGGTGAACTCCGCCGCCGAGGCGGGCGGCGGGAAATTCCGGTCGGGGTGATCGCTCAGGAACGGGTCGATCAGGACCCGCTGGTCCCCGGCCGCAGGCCGGAAGCCCGACTGGCCGTACCAGGTGACGGAGACGGAGGCCAGAGCTCGTTCGGTCAAAATAATCTTTCTAGCGGTCGTCGCTGAGAACCGGCTCGGGCAGCGTGCCGGCGTTGTGCTCCAGCAGCCGCCAGGTGCCGCGGCGGGTAGCGAGCACCGACCAGGAGCAGTTGTTCAGCGGCCCGAGCACGCCGAACAGCTCGTCCGGCAGGCCGAGCAGCCGGGACATGCCGAGCCGGATCGCGGCGCCGTGGCTGACCACCACGGCCAGGCCGTCGGGGCTGGTCACCTGCTCGGCGACGGCCGCGGCCGTGCGCTGTATCGCGGCGGCGACCCGGTCGGCCACCGCGACGCTCAGCTCGCCGTCTGGCGGGTCCCAGGTCGCGTGGGCCTGGGGGAACCGCTGGCGGATCTCGGCGTCGTTCAGGCCCTCCCAGCGGCCGCCCTGCCGCTCGCGCAGGTCCTTGTCGAGGGTCACTTCCAGCCCGGTCAGCCGGGCCAGCGCCGCCGCGGTGGCGGCCGCCCGGCTCAGGTCGGAGGACACGATCAGGTCCGGGCGCAGCGCGGCGAGCAGGCGCGCGGCCCGCTCCGCCTGAGCCTGGCCGGTCTCGTCCAGCGGGATGTCGCTTTGGCCCTGGAACCGCCGCTCGGCGTTCCATATCGTCTGGCCATGCCGGAGCAGGACCAGCCGGACCCGCTCGCTCAGCTGGTCCTCCCGGGGTTGACCACCAGCTCGGGGAGCGGGATCTGGGGGCAGTCCTTCCAGATCCGCTCCAGCGCGTAATAGGTGCGCTCCTCGGAATGCTGCACATGCACTACGACGTCGAGGTAGTCGAGCAGGACCCAGCGGCCCTCGCGCTCACCCTCGCGGCGGATCAGCTCCGCGCCGGCCTGGCGCATCCGGAGCTCGATCTCGTCGACGATGGCGCGGACCTGCCGGTCATTGGACGCCGAGCACAACACGAAGGCGTCCGTGATCACGAGCTGCTCGCTCACGTCATAGGCGATTATGCCGTCGGCCAGCTTGTCCGCAGCCGCTAGCGCGGCGGTCTCCACAAGCTCGACGGCCCTCGGTGTGGCAGTCACGAGTGCTTACCGGCCTCCTTAGGTCGGGTCGTTGTCCCTATCAGGGTCTCACAGCGAGGCGACATTACGCCTTCGCGTACAGTCTGCGCTTGGCGATGTACTGCACCACGCCGTCCGGAACCAGGTACCAGACCGGTTCGCCCGCCTCGACCCGGGCCCGGCACTCGGTGGACGAGATGGCCAGCGCCGGGATCTCCACCAGGCTGACCTTCCCGGCGGGCAGGCCCGCCCCCGACAGGCGGTGCCCCGGCCTCGTACATCCTACGAAATGCGCGAGGGTGAACAGTTCGTCCGCATCGTGCCAGGTCAGGATCTCGGCCAGCGCGTCGGCCCCGGTGATGAAGTACAGCTCATCCGCCGGCCCGGCCTGCGCGGCGAGGTCTCGCAGCGTATCGATGGTGTAGGTGGGCCCGGGCCGGTCGATGTCGACCCGGCTGACGCTGAACCGGGGGTTCGACGCGGTCGCGATCACCGTCATCAGGTAGCGGTCCTCGGCCGGCGCCACTCGGCGATCGTCCTTCTGGTAGGGCTGGCCGGTCGGCACGAAGATGACCTCGTCCAGGGCGAAGATATGGGCGACCTCGCTGGCGGCGACCAGGTGACCATGGTGGATGGGGTCGAACGTGCCGCCCATCACGCCGATCCGCCGCATATCTACCGCGTCCCCATGCCCTCGTATCGTACCGGCTTGCCGCCGAAGCGTCGCGGTACAACTGCTCGATGGCCGGGCTACGATACGAGATATGACTTCAGTGCCAGATCGCGCGCGGGTCCGGCTCACCGGCATCTCATCCCGCGCCTATGAGCATCCCGCAGACCGTTCGGCGCTGGTCGCGCTGCGCAAGCTCAGCGGCTTCGACACGCTGCTGCGCAAGCTGTTCGGCCTGTTCAACGAGCGTGCCTTCCGGCTGACCTACCTGGCGGGGGCGGTCAAGGTTTCCGAGCGGCAGTTCCCGCACATCCACGAGCTGGTCCGGGACGGGTCCTACATCCTGGACCTGCCCGAGGTGCCCGACGTGTTCGTCGTGCAGAGCCCGCTGGTGAACGCGATGGCGCTCGGCCGGGACAAGCCGTTCATCGTCATCACCACCGGCATGGTCAACCTGTATGACCCGGAGGAGCTGCGGTGGGTGGTCGGGCACGAGCTCGGCCACGTCCTGTCCGGGCACGCGGTGTACCGCACGATGCTGCTGTGGCTGATCGGGCTGGCGGCGCGGATCGCGTGGACGCCGATCTCGTTCGGTATCCAGGCCATCGTCTGGGGCCTGGAGGAGTGGTTCCGCAAGTCCGAGCTGTCCTGCGACCGAGCCGGGCTGCTGGCCGGGCAGGACGTGGACGCGGCCCGGCGGGCGCTGATGAAGCTGGCCGGCGGCGCGCAGCTGTCCGAGCTGAACCCGGACGCGTTCCGCGAGCAGGCGCACGAGTACGACGCGGTGCCCGACATGCGGGACAGCATCCTGAAGATCCTGCAGCTGCAGGGGAACACCCACCCGTTCTCGGTGGTCAGGTTCGGCGAGCTGGACTACTGGGCCACGCACGGCGAGTACGAGCGGATCCTGAGCGGGGACTACCCGCACCGGGACAGCGACGCCAACGCGTCGGTCGGCGATGAGGTCAAGGGCGCGGCCCGGTCTTACCAGGAGTCGTGGGCTCGGTCCCAGGACCCGCTGATCGGGGTTTTCCGGGGCGTGGCGGAGACCGCGGCACGGACGGGCAGCGGGCTGTTCGACCGGCTGCAGAACCGCGGCGGCGGCGGCAACAGCGGCAACAGCGGCGACGACAACTAGCGTTTCGCTTTCGCTGGGGGCCCGGGGCGCGGGTGGCGCTCGTGCTGGCGGGCCCGGGGCCCCAGTAGCGCTCGTGCTGCGAGCCTGGGCCCGAGGCGTTTCATGATTCGTGGCCCGTTTTGGCCTCAGGGGTCTACGTGCCATGTCCGAAACTATCCGTCCTACGCGGCGCCTCACCATTAAGGCGATGGCACCGTTCCGACGGTCGCTTCCGCCGGACGGCGCGCCTGCCGCAAGGCTCCGTCGCTGATCGCCGGCCGGAGCAGCCTTGGAACGCGACGCGCGGGTACGTCCGGTTCCATCGTGCGGGTCATGTGCCACAGCTCCCGAGCGTCCGGGCCTGCCCCCATAGGACATGCGGGCCCCAAGCCCCGCCTCCGGGACCAGGCTGCCCGTGCCCCGGGCTGCGGGTGCGGCCCCGGATCGCGGGTCCTCGTTATCGTGGATCGTTACTGCCCGCGGGCGGGCAGTAACGATCCACGATCTTGCCTTACCGGGCTCGCCCCGTGGTGGAGCGCAGCCTGCGGGCCGCTGGGCTGGTACCGGCAGCAACGCTAGTCACGGGAATCACTAAATTCAGCGTGGCTTCGATGGTCAGGCAGCGGCCAGAGTTGGCCCCGCCATTCGGCATTAGCAACCGCCGACCCTATGCGAGCCATTTCTACTCGCGATCGTGGTTTTAGGCCGGGTCGGAGTCAGAGGATGACCAGGTCGTCGCGGTGGACGACTTCGCGCTCGTACTCCGGGCCTAGCTTGCTGGCCAGCCAGCGAGTGGAGCGGCCCATCAGGCCGGGGATCTCGGCTGCGTCGTAGTTGACCAGGCCGCGGGCAATGACCGTGTCGTTCTCGTCGCACAGGTCCACCGGGTCGCCCGCGTCGAAGGCACCCTCGACGCCGGTAATGCCGGCCGGCAGCAGGCTGGCGTGCCTGGTCACGACGGCGTCGACCGCGCCTTTATCCAGGCGCAGGCTGCCCCGGGCCGCCGCGGCGTGCTTGAGCCACAGCAGCCTGGTCGCGAGACGGCGGCCACGGCCCGCGAAGTAGGTGCCGACGGGGTCGCCGGCCAGCGCGGCGGCCGCGCTGGCCGCGTCGGCGACCACGGTCGGGATGCCGGCCGCGGAGGCGATCATGGCCGCTTCCACCTTGGTCGCCATGCCGCCGACGCCCGGGCCCGCGTGGCTCTTGTGTGCGCCCTGGCTCGCCCTGGGCTCCCCGACCTCCCTGGGCTCCCCGACCTCCCTGGGCTTCCTGGGCTCCCTGGCCGCCCTGGCCGGCTTTGAGGCCGTGGCCGAGGCGGATCCCCTCCAGGTCGGCCCGGCCGCGCACTTCGGCGATCCGCTGCGCCGCGCCGCGCCGCGGGTCGCCGTCATACAGGCCGTCCACGTCGGAGAGCAGCACTAGCGCGCGCGCCCGGGTCACGTGGGCGACCAGGGCGGCCAGCCGGTCGTTGTCCCCGAACCGGATCTCGTCGGTGGCGACCGTGTCGTTCTCGTTGACCACCGGGAGCACGTTCAGCTCGAGGAGCCGGTCCAGAGTCCGCTGGGCGTTGCGGTAATGGGTGCGGCGCATCAGGTCATCCGCGCTGAGCAGGACCTGACCGGTGCGGATGCCGTGCCGGGCGAAGGCCGCGGTGTAACGGGCGATGAGCAGGCCCTGGCCGACGCTGGCCGCGGCCTGCTGGGTGGCCAGGTCGCCGGGGCGGCGGGTCAGTCCCAGCGGGACCAGCCCGGACGCGATGGCGCCCGAGGAGACCAGCACGACCTGGATCCCGGCGAGGCGGCGAGCGGCCAGGGCGGCGGCCAGGGCCGTGATCGCCTCGTCCGCGATCTCGCCGGCGGCCGTGGTGAGCGAGGAAGAGCCGACCTTCACCACCACCCGGGCCGCCACCGCGATGTCCGGCCGAGAGCCGGGAGCGGCGGTCGCTAGCGGCAGGCCGGAGGTCACGAGTAAAGCCTCGGGTCAGTGCCACGCGGGCCGTGGCGAGGCCGGGACCCGCTGCTCATCGGGGCGGCCGGATCCCAGTCGAAGACCACCGCGTCGTCCCGCTCGCCGATCAAGACCTCCGCGCCGGGCTCGGCGCCCGCCTCCGCGAGGGCCTGCTCCACGCCGAGGCGGGCCAGCCGGTCGGCCAGGTAGCCGACCGCCTCGTCGTTACTGAAGTCGGTCTGCCGGACCCAGAGCAGCGGCTTCTCGCCGCGGACCAGGAAGCTGTCCTCGCCGAGGCGGACCACCTCGAAGCCGGGCTCGTCGGCGGCCCGCACCCGCACCCGCACCCGCACGTGCTCGGCGGGCTGCTCGGGCGGGCGGGCGGCGCGGTCCGCGGCGACCAGCGCGGCCATCGCGAAGCTCAGCGGGCGCAGGCCCTCTCCCGTGGCGGCGGAGATCTCGAAGACCTGGTAGCCGCGTCTCTCGAGGTCCGGTTTGATCTGGTCAGCGCGTTCGAGAGCCGCCGGGACGTCGATCTTGTTCAGGGCGATGAGACGCGGCCTGGTGACCAAGTCCACGCCGGTCGCCTCGCCGTAGGCGGCCAGCTCGTGCTCGATCACGGCCAGGTCCGCGGCGGGGCTCCGGCCTGGTTCCTCGGTGGCGCAGTCGAGTACGTGGACCAGGATGGAGCAGCGCTCCACGTGGCGCAGGAAGTCGTGGCCGAGGCCCTTGCCCTGGCTGGCGCCGGGAATCAGGCCGGGCACGTCCGCCACCACGAACTGGACGTCACCGGCCTCTACCACCCCCAGGTTCGGGATCAGGGTGGTGAACGGGTAGTCGGCGATCTTCGGCCGGGCCGCGGACATGGCCGCGATGATGGAGGACTTGCCCGCGTTAGGGAAGCCGACCAGCCCGACGTCCGCGACCGTCTTCAGCTCCAGGATGAGATCGCGTTCCTGCCCCGGCTCGCCCTTGAGGGCGAACCCGGGTGCCTTGCGCCGCGGTGAGGCCAGCGCCGCGTTGCCGAGGCCGCCCCGGCCGCCTGCCGCGGCCACGAACCTGCTGCCCACCCCGATCAGATCGGCGAGCACTTCACCGTCGGCGGCCTTGACCTCGGTCCCGTTCGGTACCGAGATGACCAGATCCGCGCCCGCGGCACCGGTCCGGTTCGAGCCTTCACCCTGGCGCCCGTTAGCCGCCCGGCGGACCGGGCGGCGGTGGAAGTCGAGCAGGGTCGCGGAACTCGCGTCCACTTCGAGGATCACGTCGCCGCCGTGGCCGCCGTTGCCGCCGTCGGGGCCGCCGAGCGGCTTGAACTTCTCCCGGTGGATCGAGGCGCAGCCGTTGCCGCCGTGGCCCGCCTGCACCTTCAGCGTGACCCGGTCGGCGAACTCCGCCACGATGTCCTTCTTTCCTGGTGGTCCGTTTGCATGAGAAAGGCGGGCCAGGAATTCCCGGCCCGCCTTCTGGTCGTCTGTGTTCGTCCCTCGGCGGGCCTACTCCGGGGGCTCGGCGGCCGCGATACTGACGGCCCGGCGGCCGCGGAACGTGCCGAACCGCACCTTCCCGCCGACCAGCGCGAACAGCGTGTCGTCGCCGCCACGGCCGACGCCCGGGCCGGGGTGGAAGTGCGTGCCGCGCTGGCGGACCAGGATCTCGCCCGCGTTCACCAGCTGGCCGCCGTAACGCTTGACGCCGAGGCGCTGGGCCTTCGAGTCGCGGCCGTTACGGCTGGATGACGCGCCCTTCTTGTGTGCCATCTCAGTCCTCCTCCGCCTGCGCCGTGGCGCTGCGTGCCTTCGAGCTCTGCGCCTTGCCGCCCTGGGCCTTGGCACTGCGGGTCTCGGTGCCGATAGCGGTGATCCGCACCTGGGTGTACCGCTGCCGGTGGCCCAAGCGGCGCCGGTAGCCGGTCTTGTTCCGGTAGTGGATCATGTTGATCTTGGGACCTGCCGCGTCACCGACGATGTCCGCCGTGACCTGATAGCGGCCGACCTCGGCCGGGTCGCTGATCACCCGCTCACCGTCGACCACCAGCAGGGCTGGAAGCGTGATACTGGACCCGGTCTCGCCGGGCAACTTGTCGATGGTGACAAGGTCATCAAGCGCGACCTTCTCCTGCCTGCCACCGCAGCGCACAATCGCGTACACCCGAGAACTCTCTTTCGTTGCGCTTCCCTTGCGTGCCCCGGCACGCCGGTGGACACCACGGCGGCTCGCTTGCACCAGGGGCCCGCCTGGCGGGCAACTCCCGACCGCTAAGGCTACCAGACTGCGGCCCATCCACGAACTCGGACCATACAGTGCCGGGTGGCCGCGGTCAGGCCGCCCCGTCCTGAGCCTCCGGTAGCGCCGGCAAGCCGGCCGGCACCGGTGCGGTGGACAAGGATCCGTTGCCTCCGGCCACCGAGGCGGCCGGCCGAACCTCGGCCGCTGAGGCGGCCGGGATCGCGGCGTTGCCTAGCGCGCCGTTGGCTGGCTCGCTATTGGTTGGCGTGCCGTTCACGGGCTCGCTGTTGGCGGGCGCGCCGTTTACGGGCTCGCTGTTGGCGGGCTCGCTGTTAGCTGCGGCGCCGTTGGCAGGCTCGGTGTTGCCTGGCGCGGCGCTGGCTGGCTCGGCGTTGGCTGGCGCGGCGCTGGCCGCGGCGGGACGTCGACGGCGGCGGCGGCTGTTGCCGGAACGGGCCGGTTCGGGCTGGCTGTCAGGGGCCCCGGCGGCGGCCGAGGTGGCCTCCTCCGGCGCGCCGTCCCCGGGCGGCCCGTCTGGATCCGGCCCGTCCGCCGTATCGGCAGCCTGGCCGTTACCGTCCGGGCGGATGCGGGCCGCGATCGTGGCCGGGTTGACCGGCGCGGCGCCGGCCCCCCGCGATCCGTTGCCGCCGCTGCCTGATCCGCCGCTGCCTGATCCGCCGCGGGCGTGCACGTGGCTGGCGGCCTGCGTGTCGGCCTCGGGATCGAGGGTGACGATCACGCCGCGGCCGTTGCAGCACTCGCAGGGCACCGAGAACGCCTCGAGCAGGCCCGCGCCGACCCGCTTCCTCGTCATCTGGACCAGGCCCAGCGAGGTCACCTCGGCCACCTGGTGCTTGGTCCGGTCCCGGGCCAGGCACTCCAGGAGCCTGCGCAGCACCAGCTCCCGGTTGCTCTCGAGCACCATGTCGATGAAGTCGATGACCACGATGCCGCCCACGTCGCGCAGGCGGAGCTGGCGGACGATCTCCTCGGCGGCCTCGAGGTTGTTCCGGGTGACGGTCTCCTCCAGGTTCCCGCCCTGACCGGTGAACTTCCCGGTGTTCACGTCGATGACCGTCATCGCCTCGGTCTTGTCGATGACCAGCGAGCCTCCGCTCGGCAGCCAGACCTTGCGGTCCAGCGCCTTGGCCAGCTGCTCGTCGATGCGGTAGGCGGCGAACACGTCCCCGTCCTCCTGCCACCGGCTGAGCCGGTCGGCCAGGTGCGGGGCGACGTACCTGACATATTCGTCGACGGCGTCCCACTCTTCGTCGCCGGCCACGACCAGGTTGCTGAAGTCCTCGTTGAAGACATCCCGGATGACCCGGGTGGTCAGGTCGGGCTCGCCGTAGAGCAGCGCGGGAGCGCTGGCCGTCTTGGACTTCTTCTCGATTGCCTCCCACTGGGCGGCGAGCCGGGAGACATCGCGGGACAGCTCTTCCTCGGCCGCCCCCTCCGCCGCGGTGCGTACGATGACGCCCGCGTTCTCCGGCATGACCTTCTTCAGGATCTGCTTGAGCCGGTTCCGCTCGGTGTCGGGCAGCTTGCGGCTGATGCCGGTCATGGAGGCGCCGGGCACGTAGACCAGGTACCGGCCGGGGAGGCTGATCTGGCTGGTCAGCCGGGCGCCCTTGTGCCCGACCGGATCCTTGGTGACCTGCACGATCAGCGACTGGCCGGCCTTGAGGGCCGACTCAATCCGCTTGGGCTGGCCTTCCATGCCGCTGACGTCGAAGTTGACCTCGCCGGCGTACAGCACCGCGTTGCGGCCCTTGCCGACGTCCACGAAAGCCGCCTCCATGGACGGCAGGACGTTCTGCACCTTGCCCAGGTAGACGTTGCCCACGTAGGACTGGTGGGTGGACCGGCTCACGTAGTGCTCGACCAGCACGTCGTCTTCGAGCACCGCGATCTGGATGCGGTCCTGGCGCGAGCGGACCACCATGGTCCGCTCGACCGACTCGCGGCGGGCCAGGAACTCCGACTCGGTAATGATCAGCGGCCGCCGACGGCCGGTTTCCCGGCCCTCGCGGCGCCGCTGCTTCTTGGCCTCGAGCCTGGTCGATCCCTTGACTGAGCGCACGTCGTCGGCGGCGTTCGGCTCGCGGACGTGCACGACGGTGTCCGGCGGGTCATCGCCTGCGGGGTCAGCGGCCAGGCTGTCGGCCGAACCGCGGCGGCGCTTACGGCGGCGCCTGCGTCCTGGGCCGGCCTCTGTGTCCCGCTCGTCCGCAGAGTCGGCCTCGTCGTCGCCGTTCTGTGCGTCCTGCGGCGAACCGTCATCAGCGCGCTCAGCGGAGCCGCCGGCCTGCGGATCGGCAGAGTCCTGGGCCGCGGTGGCCCGCCGGCTGCGCGTGCGCGAGGCCCGCTTAGCCGGAGGCTGGCCCTGGGCTCCGTCTGCATCCTGGGGCCCGCCCGCATCGTCGGCATCTTGGCCCGCCGCGGCGTCATCGGTTTCGGCCCCGGCGTCGGAGTCCGCGGACCTGGCCCGGCTCCGGCTCGGCCTGCGCCTGCGGCGGCGCCCCGGGCCGGCCCCATCGTCATCGGCGCTGCCGTCGCCGGGCGCCTCGCCATTCCCCGGGCCGGCCGACCGCGATGAATCAGCGCGCGACGAATCCGGCCTTGACGAATCCGGGCGCGACGCGTCGGACAGCTCGCCGCCCGACGCGGGCTCTGCGCGCGGTGAGGGCTCGGCGCGCGGCGCGGGCGGCTGGAACACCACCTGCGGTGGCTGAAACACAGCCGCCGGCACGCTCGGCGCAGGCCGGCTCAGTTCCCCGGTACCGCGCCCTCCTCCGGCGTTGTCATCGAATTCTCTGTCGTTGAGCTCGCTCTCGAGCATTCGGGCAATCTCCAGTCAGGCTCCCGGGCGCGCGAGTCCGCGGCGCTCCGCCCGAAGGCGGCGCGCCGCGGTGCGCACGCGCACCGCGCGGGAGCACATTGTCAGCAAAGGCGCAGGCGGAGCCGCAACGGCGGCCCCGGCCTCCCGCGGTACACGCGCGAGACCGGCCGCACTGAGCCTTATTCTCTTTCTTCACGTCATGGCCCCCCTGCACCACAGCAACGCCTCCATAAGAGGGTCTCCCCGGCCAGGAGGGTCAGTGAACCTTGCGCCAGCCGGGTGATTATGGGCGGCAACGACGGGACGAGGCCGTGCCGCTCGCGAAGCGCGGTCAGCACGTCATCGGGCCGTACAGCGGGAGCTGTATGCAGAACAACCATTCGAAGAATGGCACAATCTTGAATACCTGTCACAGCGGCACGCTGACCGCCGTGAGGATCAGCCGATTCGACCACGTCGAGCGTGACCACGGCCGTGCGGGCATCCAGGCGCCGGACGCCCTTGTCGGTCAGGCGCTCCACCGGTGCCTCACCGAGGGCGAGGAACCCGGCGACGGCCTGTTCAGCCGCCGACGGCTCCACGCCAGGCAGAACCACTCGCCACTGCGACGCTGCGAACTGGAGGGAAGGCGCCCTTCCCCCCGGACTCCCCTGGGCCGCTTCGGCCCCGGAGGCTGCGTCGGTAACGTCGATCACATCTATCCCATCGGGCAAAGTCTCGTTCAGCCGCTCGCGAACCTGCGTCGCGGCCTGGCGGCAAGTCAGCGCTAGGGACAGGTACTCCGCCTCGCTTGCCACCCCGGTCGGGGCGCCGCCCGCATAGGAAATCCTCGGGTGCGGCGTGAACCCGGCGGAGTAAGCGATCGGCAGTCCGGCCCGGCGCACTCCTCGCTCGAAGACACGCGCCACGTCCCTGTGGCTGGCGAAACGCATCTTCCCGCGCTTAGCATACCGGACCACCAGATGCTGCACTGCAGGCAACTGGTCTGCCGGCCCGGCCACGCTACCTCCTGCCCACTACGGGAAGCAGCCGCTTCCCGTCGAGGCGCTCCCCGGTCGGCCCTACCTGGATCTCGGTACCCATGGCAGAACAGACCCCACATTCATAACACGGAGTCCACCGGCAATCTTCCACCTCAGCCGCTCCCTCGGGGGCGATGGAGTCCTGCCAGTCCTGCCAGAGCCAGTCGCGGTCAAGGCCCGCGTCCAGGTGATCCCAGGGGAGCACCTCACTGTAACCACGTTCGCGCATAGTGTACCAAGCCAGGTCCACCGGCTCGCTGGCCAGGGCATCTTCGGCGGACCGCACCCAGCGCTCGAACGAGAAGTACTCGCTCCACCCGTCGAACCGCGCGCCATCCCGCCACGCGGCCAGGATCACGCGGCCCACCCGGCGGTCGCCGCGCGACAGGAGGCCCTCGATGAGGCCCGGCTGCCCGTCGTGATACCGGAAGCCGATCGACTTGCCGTAGGCGCGATCGGCTCGCAGCGCGCCGCCGAGCGCGCGCAGCCGCGCGTCCACCACCTCGGGCGGGCACTGCCCCGCCCACTGGAACGGCGTATGCGGCTTGGGCACGAATCCCCCGATCGACACCGTGCACCGGATGTCGCGCCGCCCGCTCGCCTCCCGGCCCGCGGCGATGACCCGCCGGGCCAGCTGCGCGATGGCCAGCACGTCCTCGTCGGTCTCGGTCGGCAGCCCGCACATGAAGTACAGCTTCACCTGGCGCCATCCGCCGGCGTAGGCGGTGGTGACGGTGCGGATCAGGTCTTCCTCGGTGACCATCTTGTTGATCACCTTGCGCAGCCGCTCCGACCCGCCCTCGGGGGCGAACGTCAGGCCTGACCGGCGGCCGTTGCGGCTCAGCTCCTCGGCCAAGGTCACGTTGAACGCGTCCACGCGCGTCGACGGGAGCGACAGCCCGACGTTGGTGCCCTCGTAGCAGTCGGCCAGGTCCACGGCGATCTCGTTGATCTCGCTGTGGTCCGCGCTGGACAGCGACAGCAGCCCCACCTCGTCAAAGCCGCTGGCCGCCACGCCGCGGGCGACCATCGAGCCGATCGTGGTGATCGACCGCTCGCGGACCGGCCGGGTGATCATCCCGGCCTGGCAGAACCGGCAGCCGCGGGTGCAGCCGCGGAAGATCTCGACGCTGTACCGCTCGTGCACGGTCTCGGCCACCGGGACGACGGGCTGGCGCGGGTACGGCCATGCGTCCAGGTCCATCACGGTGTGCTTCGAAACTGAGAGCGGCACACCTTGACGATTAGGTTTTACATTCGATATACTGCCGTCAGGGAGATACGATACGTCGTAGAAGCGGGGCACGTAGGCGATCGACGAGAGCCGCAGCAGCAGGCCGTCCCGGCCGCCGGGCTGCCCGGCTTGCTTCCAGCCGCGGATCAGGTCGGTGACCGCGAGCACGGCTTGCTCGCCGTCGCCGATAATCACCGCGTCCAGGAAATCGGCGACGGGTTCAGGGTTGAACGCCGCGTGGCCGCCGGCGATGACCAGCGGGTGAGCCACGGTCCGTTCGGAAGAAAAGAGGGGAATGCCGGCCAGGTCGAGCACGGTCAGGAGGTTCGTATAGGCCATCTCGGTGGCGAAGCTGACGCCGAGCACGTCGAAGGCGCCGACCGGCCGGTGCGCGTCGACCGTGAACTGGGGCACGCCATGCTCGCGCATGAGGGCTTCGAGGTCGGGCCACACGGTGTAGGTGCGCTCGGCCAGCACGCCCTCGCGCTCGTTCAGCACCTCGTAGAGGATCTGGACGCCCTGGTTGGGCAGCCCGACCTCATAGGCGTCCGGGTAGCACAGCGCCCACCGGACGTCGGCGCTGTCCCAGTCCTTGGTGACCGAGCCCACCTCGCCGCCGACGTACTGGATCGGCTTGCGCACGCGCGGCAGTAGCGGCTCCAGCGCCGGGTAGAGCGATTTCACAGGCATCAGACCAGACTATCTGAACGGGCCGTAGCGATACTGCCTCGAAGCGGATCGCTGTCCCCGGGCAGGGCGCGATCGGCGGGCTTGCCGCGAAAGCGGGCCACGTCCGGGCTGGTCGCCGTCTATGGTGGGCACTTGTGCTCTGCCTTGTGGCGCGCGCTGACTCTGGGACGAAATAAGGGGAACCGATGAACAAGTACCGCTCTGCCGCGCTGGTCCTGGCGGCGTGCGCGGTTGGCATGTCCGCTGCCGCGTGCTCGTCCGGGAGCAGCAGCACGAGCAGTTCAGCCGCCACGAGTCCGGCTGCCTCGAGCCAGGCTATTTCTTCCTCCCCGCCGCCGACGACGGGGCCGGCCATCGCGGGCCGCACGCTCACGGTCAAGGGCTCGCTGGGCAGCTTCCCGGTCCCGGCCAGCGCAAAGGTGGCCGAGAACATGGCCGGCGGTCAGTCCGTCGTCCTCGTGTTCGGCTCGGTCGTGCCGGCGGACGTGTCACGTTTCTATGCCACGGAGCTGCCGAAGGCCGGCTATTCGGTCAGCACGAACTCGATGCTGACCAAGGGCGGGGACCACGGGGCCTACATCGTGTTCAGCGGTCACGGGTTCAAGGGCACCATCGATTCGCTGGAGCAGTTCCCCGGCATGAGCATGGCGGGGATAGGCGACAAGAACGTGACCACTATCATCTTCGCGCCGACCAGCTAACCCGGCGGGCCGGGAACCCCGGCGGCCCGAGCTGCCGGCTACTCGAAGGCGCTGCCGCCTCGGAGGCGCTGCCGGCTACTCGAAGACGTTGTGGTGGCGGCGGACGGACTGAAGCAGGCCGATAGCGATCATGTCGGCGAATACGGCCGAGCCGCCGTAGGAGACGAAGGGCAGCGGCAGGCCGGTGATGGGCATGATGCCGATCGTCATGCCGATGTTCACGAACGACTGGAACGCGAACCAGACGGCGACGCCGGAGGCGACCAGCGTGCCGAACAAGTCGTCGGCACGGGCGGCGATGCGCAGTGCGCGGGCGACCACGATGCCGAGCAGGACGACGATGGTGATCGCGCCGACGAAGCCGAGTTCCTCGCCGGCCACGGTGAAGATGAAGTCCGTCTGCTGGGACGGCACGAAGTTGCCCGCCACCAGCTGGCCGTGGAACAGGCCATCGCCGAACATCCCGCCCGAGCCCACCGCGATCTTGGCCTGAGCCGCGTTGTAGCCGGCCCCGGCCAGGTCGGCCGACGGGTGCAGGAACGAGGTGAACCTGGTCAGCTGGTAGGACTTCAGCAGGTGCGTGCCCCCGGCCAGGGCGAGGGCGGCGGCCACGACCGCGACCAGCCCGGCCAGGATGCGAAGCCGCGTCCCGGACAGCACGACCATGGTGGCAGTCACCACGATCAGGACCATGGCCACGCCCAGCGCGGGCTCGATCACGACCAGGGCCATCAGCGGCGCGGCGACGGCGAGGGCCAGGAGCACCGAGCGCAGGCCCGGCGTGGCCCCCCACCGGGGCTGGCTGAATACGGTGGCGATGCCCAGGATCAGCGCGACCTTCGCGAACTCAGACGGCTCGATCTGCAGTCCGCCGGGCAGCGAGATCCACGCCTTCGCGCCGTTGATCTGTGCGCCGAGAGGGGTGAGCACGGCCACCAGGCCAAGCAGCGTCACGCCGTAGGCCAGCGGCGTCCATGACCGGAGCCGGCTGCTGTCGGCGAAGCTCACCGCGAACATCATGATCAGCCCGATCACGACCCACAGCAGCTGCTTCTTCAGGTAGGTGCGCGGGTCCTGGCCCGCCGCGAGCAGCGAGGGCTGGGTCGCGGACCAGACCAGCAGGACGCCGATCGCGCTCAGCCCGCCCACGACCACGACCAGCACCCAGTCGATCTGCCGCAGGACGGAGTTCCGGGCCAGCAATGACCGCGAGCGGCCGGAGAACGTCCCGGCCCGCGGTGCGCTGTAGCCGCGGACGGTGTAGCTCGGGCTCGGCCGACCCGCCATCATGACCCCCCGGTGTAGCCGCCAGGCGCCTGGATCGCGCCGGTCGAAGTAATCTGCGGCAGCGCGGACGGTATCTGGCCGCCGGGAACCGCGGCCTTGTGCCCCTCCAGGCCGTAGATGCCGTCCCAGATCTGGCGGACCGCGGGAGCCGCCACGTCGGCGCCGTAACCGGAGTCCGGGATCATCACGACGACCACGTACTTGGGGTTGTTGCACGGCGCGAACGAGGCGAACACCGACGACGCCTGCGTCCCGTAGACCTGGGCGGTACCCGTCTTGCCGGCCACGCAGACCTGGTTGAGCGGGAAGCCGCCGAACGCGCCGGCCGCGGTGCCCTGGGTCACCACCCCGGCCAGCGCGTCGCGGATGTAGGCCAGCGTGTCGGACGACACCGGCAGGTGGCGGACCACGGGCGGGTTGATCCGCTGCACCACCTGGCCCGACGGCGAGAGCAGCGCCTCGCCGACCCGCGGGCTGTACAGCGTCCCGCCGTTGGCCAGCGCCACGTAGGCGTCGGCAAGCTGGAGCGGGGTGACGGACACGTAACCCTGGCCGATAGCGGCGATAGCGGCCTGACCCGGCTCCCACACGTTGCCGTAGTAGCAGTCCTGGTACTCGATCTGCTGGACATAGGTCCCGCTCGCCTTGCCGTACTTGCACCAGTTCTGGCCGGTGTGGGCGTTGTCCTTCCAGTAGTAGTACAGCCACTCCCTGGTGGGCACGGTGCCGGGGTTCTCCGCAGGCAGGTCGACGCCCGTGTCCCGGCCGAATCCCCAGTCCAGCTCCATCTGCTGCATCTTCTGCACCGGGGCCTTCGGCGAGGTCACATCGTTGGCCTTGGTGTCGTCGCTCTGGTACATGTCGTAGCCGAGCTGGTAGAAGACGGTGTCGCAGGACTGGATCAGCGCCTCGGAGAAGGTCATGTCGCCTTCGCTGGGGTTGCCGTCGTTGACGAAGTTGTGGCCGCCGATGCTGACCGAGGCGGGGCAGCCGTACAGGCCGTCCAGCGGGTAGCCATTCGCGACGGCGGCGGCGGTGGACGTGACCTTGAAGGTGGAACCGGGCGCCCACTGCCCCATCGTGGCCCAGTTGATGACGGGCGCACCCGAGCCCTCGCCGAACAGGCTGCTGAACTCCTGCTGCGAGATGCCGCCAGTCCACACGCTGGGGTTGTAGCTGGGGTAGCTGGCCATGGCCACCACGCGGCCCGTGGTGCTCATCACCACCGCCGCAGCCTGCTTGGGGTTGTTGCCCGCGGACTGCGACTTGGCCACCGCCCCGTCCAGGGCGTTCTGGGCGACGTCCTGGATCTTCGCGTTGATGCTGGTGACGAGGTCATCGCCGGAGGTGGGCGGGGTCTGGCTGACGGTACCGGTGACGTCTCCGGCGGCGTTGACCGAGACCACCTGGGTCCCGGCCTGGCCGCGGAGCTGGGTGTCGTACTGGGCCTCCAGGCCGGCCTGGCCGACCAGGTCCACGCCGGAGAACCCGGTCACCGGCAGATGGCGGCGGGCGATCTCCTGCGGCGTGATGGGCTGCAGGTAGCCCAGGACCTGAGCCGGGTTGGCCCCGTCGGGCTCGGGATAGTCGATGACCGGCTGGATCTCCGCGCTGACACCGGGGAACTCCTTCGGCTCCTCCATCACCTGCAGCGCCACGCGATCCGACACGTTCTGGTCCACCGGGATGGGCTGGTACGGCGAGCCGGCCCAGCAAGGCTGCGGCACGCCCTTGGTACACAGCCGCGTCTTCTGGGTCAGCAGCGTGTACGACATGCCCAGCAAGGGGGCCAGCCGGTGCAGCACGGGCGCCGGGCCGCCGGGCTGCTGGTCGAGGGTCATCATGTCCACCGAGACGACGAGGGCCGTGGTGTTGGTGACCATCCGGCCGCCGACGTCGTCGAGGATCTGGCCGCGGACCGCGGGCACGATCACGTTCCTGGTCTGGTTCTGCTCGGCCAGCTTGGTGAACGAGCTGTTGTTCATGACCTGCAGGTAGTAGAGCCGGCCGCCGAGCGAGACCAGCATGGCGGCCGCGAGCACGTAGACCAGCACGAGACGGCGGTGCGACGACACGTTCACCGGTAACCTCCTGTCCGCCATCTCCTAGAGAACCTGGAACGTCGCATGTGCAGCCGGGCCGGGGCGGTTCGGCGCCCCGGCATCCCCCGCCCGGCGGCCAGGCCGCGTCCGGGCCGGCCGCGCCGCAGCGCCGAGCCACCCAGCCAGCCGCGGCCCGGAGACCTGCCCCCGGCCGGCGGGCGGAAGGGAGCCTGGTGCGGGCGCAGCCGCGGCTGACGCCGGGCCGGCCTGCGCAGCGCGGCGGCCAGGCGGCCGAGGAGGCCGGGCGCGGCCGAGCGGCCGAACGACGACGGGCGGCCGAACGACGACGAACGGCGCAGCGACGACGAACGGCCGAACGGCGATGAGCGGCCGAACGGCGATGAGCGGCCGAGCGACGACGAACGGCCGAGCGACGACGAACGGCGCAGTGGTGATCGGCCCAGGAAGCCCGTCGGGCCCAGGAGACTCGTCCGGCCCAGGAGGCTTGAGCGGCCCAGGAAGGAAGACCGGCCCATTAGGGCGGCCTTGCGTGACGGCGTCGGCGAGTGCAGCGCCGAGGGTGACCGGCTGAACACCGAGCCGCCAAGCAGGGACCGGCCCATCCGCGACCGGCTGAACCGCGTGCTGTGCAGCTGGGAGCCGGCCAGGTGAGAGTTCAGCGCGGCCGCCCCGCCGAACAGCGAGCCGCCGCCGTTGCGGCCGGTCCCGAATTTGACCTTGGCGGCCCCGCCACCGGTGAACGCGGCGCCGAGCGAGGCCGTCCTGGGCGAGCCGCCGTGGCCCAGCTTCAGGCGCGGCTCGCGCTTGGCCAGGGACCGGCCCGGCTGGTCCGGCGAGCCGATTAGGCCGGCGCCCCGGCCGCTCTGGGCCAGCCGGAGCCGCGGCGTGGGATGGGCCAGCCCGGAAGGACCGGCCGCGGCCCGCAGGGACGGCGTGGTCGCCCGGACCCGCCCGGGCGTACCCGCCAGGCGCAGCGCCGCGGCGACCGCGTAGAGGACGAACGGGCACAGCAGCACGTCATAGACCGCCGCTACGGGCAGGACGTGCTTGATGGCGGGCCAGGTCACGCGCGGATCGCTGAGCATGGCGCCGAGCAGGCCGGCGAGCGCCTCCCCGCAGACGGCGGCGATCGCGGTGACCATGATCTCGAATAGCGCGGTGTGGCCTTCGTCCGGCGCGCCCTCGCGGGCGGGCGGGACGGCAGCCAGTCCGCACGCGTACCCGATCAGGCAGAACACCAGGGCGTCCTGGCCGACGAAGTGGCTGCCGGGCGGGGCGACGTCCATGGCCAGGCCGGCCCAGAATCCGATGAGCGAGCCGGCCAGCGGGCCGCTGGCCAGGCCCAGCGCGGCCACCGTGAGCAGCACCACGTCAGGACCGGTACCGCCGGGGAAGGCGATCCGGTCGACGATGGTGAGCTGGATGATGACCGCGAACGCGACGGCCGCGATGGAGATCAGCCCGCGCAGCATCAGCCGCCGCCCCCTGACCCGGACGGGGTGGCCGAAGGCAGCGTGGCTCCCCCGGCCGAAGCGGGCGAGGCCGGGCTGGGGGTAACGGTGATCGTGACCGTGGGCGCGGGGCTCGGCAGGACCGAGATCCTCGGGTTGTGCTTCGGCACCTGGACCACCACGCCGACCACGCCGAGCGCGGTGAAGTTGACGAACGGCTGGACCAGCGCCGTCGCGGTAAGCGAGCCCGCACTGCGCTGGACCGAGGCGATCGTGCCGATGGGCACACCGGGGACCTCGGGCTGGTCGCCCACCGAGGCATACGTATCGACCTGCTGCCCGGGCTGCAGCACCGTGTTCGCGTCGAACAAGGTCAGCCGGAGCATGGCCGGCCCGGCCATGGACTTGCCGGTCCCCGTGACGGACCCGATCTCGCCGCTCCCCGCCAGCTGCACCCCGAGCACCGACGACGCGTCGTCGGCCAGCAGGACCGTCGAGGTGTCCTCGCTGACCTGCGTGATAGTGCCGACGAAGCCGGAACCGTTCAGCACGGTCTCGTTCAGCGTGATCCCGTCGCTGCGGCCGACGTCCAGCGTGACCGTATCGGAGTAGTCGCCGCCGGCCGCGATCACGTTCGCGGCCATGATCCGGTAGCCGCCGGCGTCCATCTGGAGCAGCTGAGTCAGCTGCTGGCGGGCGGTCTTGCTCAGCTCAGCCGAGCTGAGCTCGGCGCGCAGCTCGGCGTTCTCCCGCTGCAGGTTCGCGACCGCGGCATTCGCCGAGGGGCCGCCGGTGACCGAGTCGAAGAGGTTGGCGACCGGGCCGGTCACGTCGTGCGTGACCCGCTCGACCGGCCCGAAGATGTCCGCGCCCGCGTTCCGCGCCGGGGACGCGCCGCCGTCCCGGAAGTCCAGCGTGATCAGGGCGATCGCGATGATCAGGAGCACCCCAAGTACCAGGCGTGTACGCCGGGTGTCGTGCACTGCGACTCCTCGTCGGTCCCGCTGCGGCCGATGCGACCGGTCTGGTGCTTCGCGCCAGGGTCAGCGCCTAGAGTCCGGCACCAGCACCTGACGCAACGTGTCGAAGTCCTCGACACACTTGCCCGTGCCGAGCACCACGGAGTCCAGCGGGTTGTCCGCGACCTGCACGGGCATCCCGGTTTCCTCCCGGATTCGTGACTCTAGCCCGCGCAGCAGTGCGCCGCCGCCGGTCAGCGCGATCCCCCGGTCCATGACGTCGCCGGCCAGCTCGGGCGGGCACTTGTCCAGGGTGTTCTTGACCGCGTCGATGATCACGTTAAGCGGTTCCTCGATCGCGCGGCGCACCTCCGCCGCGGAAATGACCACGGTCTTCGGCAGGCCGCTGACCAGGTCCCGGCCCCGGATCTCGGCGTGCGGCTCGTCCTCGGAGGGGTAGGCAGAGCCGAGGGCCATCTTGATCTCCTCGGCGGTCCGCTCGCCCAGCATGAGCGAGTACTCCTTCTTCCCGAAGGTGATGATCGCCTGGTCCAGCTCGTCGCCGCCGACCCTGATGGACTGGGAGGTGACGATGCCGCCCAAGGAGATCACCGCGACCTCCGTGGTCCCGCCGCCGATGTCGACGACCATGTTGCCAGTCGGCTCGTTGACCGGCAGGCCGGCGCCGATGGCCGCGGCCATCGGCTCCTCGATGATGTAGACCCGCCGGGCGCCGGCCTGATGGCCGGCCTCCTTCACCGCGCTCTGCTCTACGCCGGTGATCCCGCTCGGCACGGCGACCACCAGCCTCGGCTTGGCCAGATGGGTACGCCGGTGCACCTTCTGGATGAAATATCGCAGCATCCGCTCGGTCACGTCGAAGTCGGCGATCACGCCGTCCTTGAGCGGGCGCACCGCCACGATGTTGCCCGGCGTACGGCCGATCATACGTTTAGCCTCGGCGCCCACCGCGACGATCTGCCCGTTGTTCGTATTGAGCGCGACCACTGACGGCTCGTTCAGCACGATGCCACGGCCACGCACGTAGACCAGCGTGTTCGCAGTACCGAGATCAACCGCCATATCACGGCCGAGGAACGTCAGCACGTTGCTCATCGGGAACGGGAACCTTCCGATCCGGGCTGGAGATCTGCAACTGTCAGCGTGGGCCGCGCGGCGCGGCTGGGGAACCATTACTCAGATAACGGTGACGGAAGCTCACCGGGTTCCGGGAAATAGGCTTCCCGGGCGTGGGCGAGTCGGCCGCCAGATGGTGATGATTCGCCACTGCCCCAAAGCTTACCCGCGATCCGGCGTGCGCCCGGGACCGCCCGATCGGCGGCGCGCCGCCCCGAGGGCCTTGACCAGCACATCCACACCGGTGATCCCGCAGTCGAGGAGGGCCCGGTCAGGCCGCGGGGGTGCGCGGGGTCGTCGGGGTGCTCGAGGTGCTCGTGGCGGTCGGCGGGGTGCCGGGGGCCGGGGCGGCCTGGAGACGGCGAGCGAGCCAGATGCCGGTGATCCACAGCGCGGCGAAGATCACGCCGAGGACGTACATGGCAGGCACCAGGGTGCCCGCGGCGATGACGAGCACCTGCAGCGCGCTGCCCGCCCACAGCGCCCAGGGCCGCCGACCGACCAGGCCACCGAGCACGAGGGCGCACACGGCCAGGGCGCCGCCGACGCCGCCTGCGACGCCCGCGTGCAGGTGCTCAAGGACGATGGCGGGCAGGATGGCCAGCCCGATGACGACGGCTTCCATGATCAGCACCGTGCCGCACAGCTGCCGCACCAGCTTGCCGGTCATGACAGCTCCGCGGCGGTGAACGGGTGACGCGAGGGATGGCTGGCCGCCGGCTCGGGCGGCAGCTCGCCGCCGGCCGGCCCGAGCAGCCGGCGGGCGTCGCCCGCGGTGATGACCGACCCGGTGATGAGGACCCCGCCGCTGCCCGGTCCGGTTTCCGCCACGGCTTCATCGGCCAGCGCGACCGCGGCCTCGATCGCGTCGTCCAGATGGTCGGCCGTCTGGACCCGGTCTTCGCCGAAGATCTCCTCGGCCAGCTCCGCGGCCTGCTCTGGCTCCAGCGAGCGTTCAGAGGAATTGCGGGTCACCACGATGTCGGTGAGCAGCGGCTCCAGCTCGGCCAGGATGCCGGGCACGTCTTTGTCGCCGCTGGCCGCGAAGACGCCCGCCAGCCGGGAGAAGGTGAAGGCCTCCTCGACGGCGGCCACGGTGGCGGCCATACCGGCCGGGTTGTGCGCGGCGTCGATGATGATGGTCGGGCTGCGCCTGATGATTTCCAGCCGGCCGGGCGAGCTGACCTTGGCGAACGCCTCGCGCACCAGGTCCGCGTCGAGCGCCGCGCCCGGCCCGTCGGGTACCGCGCCGTCAGCTTGCGCGCTATCAGATACCCCGGCGAACGCCTCGACCGCGGCTAGCGCGCAGGCCGCGTTACCCGCCTGGTGGAGCCCGAACAGCGGCAGGAACACGTCCTCGTAGGTGCCACGCAGGCCGCGCAGGGCCAGCTGCTGGCCGCCGACCGCCTGCTCACGGCTCAGCACGCCGAACTCCACGCCTTCCCGCGCCACCGTCGCGCCGACCTCAACGGCGTAGCGCAACAGCACCTCGGCGGCGCCCAGCGGCTGCTGCGCGAGCACCGCGACCGCGCCGGGCTTGATGATGCCGGCCTTCTCGGCCGCGATCTCCTCCACCGTGCTGCCGAGCAACCTCGTGTGATCAAGGGAGATCGGGGTGATGACCGCGACCACGCCGTCCGCGACGTTCGTGCAGTCGAGCCTGCCGCCCACGCCCACCTCGAGGACCGCCACATCGACCGGCGTGTCAGCAAAGACCGCGAAGGCCATCCCGGTCAGGACCTCGAAGAACGACATCGCCACCGGGTGGCGCTCGTCCACCAGCTGGACGTACGGAATGACCTCCTCGTAGGCGGCCACGAACCGCTCCGCGCTGATCGGCGCGCCGTCGACGACGATCCGTTCCCGAATCGAGACCAGGTGCGGACTGGTGAAACGGCCGGTCCGCAGGCCGCGGCCGCGCAGCAGCGCGTCGGTCATCCGGGCGGTGGATGTCTTGCCGTTGGTGCCGGTGATGTGGATGACCGGGCACGCCCGCTGCGGTTCGCCGAGCAGGCTGACCAGCTCGGCCATCCGGTCCAGGGCCAGATCCACGGAATGCTCCGGCCGACGGGAGATGATCTCCTGCTCGACCTCCCGCATCCGGGTCTCGATGTCCATTCCATCACCCTACCTGGGCCCCGGAGGGCACTCATGTCCGGGGAATTGCCCGTACAGACCTGGCTTCCGGCTCTGGACGGCGCGCATCGCGATCCCCGGTGAGGTGCGGAGCGGGGAGAGGTCCGGGTCAGTCCGCGCACCCGCACCCCCTCACCCATCATTTGCATCTCGTCGCCCCCGTTACTGGCCGCCTGCTCCTCGCCGCCTGCTTCTCGCCGCCTGTTCTCCTCACCGCGTGATCATCCGCCGGGCTCCCGCCCCGCCGACCTCATCAACCCCGTGTGCCTCGCTCCTCACATCAGCGCGGTCGATCCGGGCTGAGCGGAAATTCCGGGGGATCACGGGGCTTGTTGCGGTTTTCTGCTTGGTCTGGGCTCGTTCCTGGGTGTCGGCCGGGCGCTGGGCGGTCTGTGGGCTGGTTGCGGCGTAAAGTCCGGCCTGGTTCGGGGTGGTTTGCCGGGGCTGTGGATAGTTTCGGGCGTGCGGGCGCTGCGTGTGGGGAAGTTTCCGGCGGCCTGGGGTCAGGGCAGCCGGGATACCAGCAGCAGGTTGTGGCACAGCCCGGCGAGCAGGAACTCGCCGGTGGCCAGGGTCAGGCCGCGCATGGAGAAGCGGCGCAGCCCGATGACGCCCTCGATGCTGGCGTGCAGTCCTTCGACGTCGGGGGCGCGCCGCTTGTAGGCGGCGCGGCCCTCGGGCGTGCGCAGCCGGTGGTCCATCTTCTGGATCGCGGTGGCGTCTTCGGGTGGCGGCCCGGACGCCGGGTTGCCCGCGGCGGCCTTGCCCATGGTCAGGCGGTTGCCGGTGGCGATCAGCCGGTCCGCGGTGCCGCTGGCGGTGAGGTTGGCCTCGGAGCAGTACCCGGCGTCGAACACGACCACGCCCAGCGCGGTGGTCATCCGCGCGTGGCAGGCGGCGGCGTCGTGGCCGGGATCGCCGGGATCTTCCGCGGTGCACATCCGCGCGTGGCAGGCGGCCGCGTCGTGGCCGGGATCGGCGTGTGCGGCGGCGACGACCTGCGCGCCTTTGACCGCGACGGCTTCGAGCCGGGCGGCGTGCACCGTGTCGCTGCTGGTAGCGGTGGCGAATCCGCCCAGCATGAGCCGGTCATCGGCGGCGGCGTCCTGGCAGTTGTATCCCTGCTTGAAGCCGCCGCCGCGGACCGGCATCAGCGCGGAGCCCGGGTCGGTGACGTTGCGCACCGGCTCAGGTTTCTTCTTCTTTTCCCCAGCACCGGCCGGCCTGGCTTGGCCGGCTTCCTCCCCGGGCTGCGGCTGCGCCGCAGCCTTGGCCTGGGCTCGTTCCAGCCGCTCCCGCTGCCGGGCGACCCGGCGGGACCGGTCCACCGGGACCGGCTTGCAGCCGGTCTTCTCCCCGGCGGCCCGCTTGCGGTCCCAGTCATCAACCAGCCCCTGATGCCGGGCCACCTCGGCCTCCAGGCCGGTCCGCGCCGCCTCCACCGCCACGCACGCCGGCGGCTTCGTCACCGGCTCGCCGGCCGCCTGCGCATCCAGCCAGGCCTGCCCCTGCGCCCGCCTGGCCGCATCAGCAGCCTCCCGCTGCGCGGCGAAGTCCGCCAGGCACGCCTGCACCCGGGCCAGCCGCGACCGCGGATCGGCCCACCCCGCCGGCAGCGCCGCCCCGCCCAGCAGGTCCTCCGCGGTCCCGGCCGCGCCCGGCTCCTCGGCCGCCGCGGCCCCGGCCATGATCGCCGTGGCCAGCTTCCGCAGCCCAGCCTCGGTCCGGTTCGCCTCCTTCGACGCATTCGCGCCGATCTTGACCCCGTCCACCGCCACCACCGCCAGCCGGCCCAGCCCAGCCGCCGCGCACACCCGCAGCACTGCGTAGAACACGTCCTCCATCAGCCCGCCGCCCCCGCAGGCCCGCTGCCGGAACCGGGAGATCGTCGAATGATCCGGCACCAGCCCCGCGCATGCCAGCCGGAACGTGGCATCCACCCGGCACCGGTCCTCGATCGCCCGGGTCGACAGCACCCCGCTGCAATACGCGTACGCCAGCAGGGTCAGCAGCATCACCGGGTCATACGCCCGCCGGCCCCGGGCGCTCTTCCGCGCCCCGCCCGCCAGCCGTGCCGTCAGCTCCGCCGTACCCAGCTGCTCTACCGTGTCGATAACCAGCCAGACAACATGGTCCTTCGCCACCCAGTCATACATATTCAGAGGCAAAAGGGCAGCCTGATCCCGGTCCACCGGAAGATACCTGTGCGCCATAAACCCGTCTTACCAGGCAAAACACCCAAACTTAATTTGCAACACGCCCCACTATCCCCCGGATCTACCATCAAGCCCGGAATTTCCATGATCTTTTAGATCTCGCGCGGAAATGCCTAGGCGAGGCGGCAGCCGAGTTCACCTCCGTGATGCCCCGGCTCGGACGGGCCGTCCCGGGGGCGCCTTGGCCACCGCCCACCGCCCACCGCCCACGACCGCTGCCACCACCCACAACCGCTGCCACCACCCACAACTGCTGCCACCATCCACAACCGCTGCCACCACCCACAACTGCTGCCACCACCCACGACCGTTGGCCACCGCCCACGACCGCTGCTGCTGCGACTGTGACGGTCAGCAGCGTCCTCGCCCGGCAGCTAAACGGCAGCAGGGCATCGGCCGTGATTACGGAAGGGCGGCCAGACGCTGGCTGAGGCGGGTGATGTCGGATCGGGCCGCCTCGAGGCGCTGGCGGGTCTTGGCCACGACCTGCTCGGGCGCCTTGGCGGTGAAGTCGGCGTTAGCGAGCTTCCGTTCGGCCTGTTCGGCCTCGTTCCTGGCTGCGGTCAGATCCTTCTCCAGCCGGCGCCGCTCGGCCCCGACGTCGATCGCGCCAGCCACGTCGAGCTCCACCGTGATGCCCTCGGCGGCCAGCGACGCCGAGGCGGCGAAGTTCTCGGCAGGCGGGTTGAGCCGCAGCAGCGCGCGGACCTCCTCTTCGTGCCCGGCCAGGGGCGTGGCCTCGATGCCGCGCAGGCGAGCGGCCACCCGCTGCGCGGGGCGCAGCCCCTGATCCGAGCGGAACCGCCGGACCTCGGTCACCAGGCGCATCAGCGAGGAGATCTCCGCCTCAGCAATCGGATCGGCATAGGAGAAGGCCGGCCACGGCGCGACCATGACCGAGTCTTCGCCGGTCAGGGTCTCAGCGCCGGTCAGGGTCTCAGGGCCGGGCCCGGCCGCGCGCAGGGCGGTCCACAGCTCGTCGGTCACGAACGGCATGACCGGGTGCAGCAGGCGGAGCAGCTGGTCGAGCACGAAGCCGAGCACCTGCCTGGTGGTCTCGGCCGCATCGGTGGTTGCCGCGCGGTCGTCACCGGCGGCCAGCGGCACCTTGGCCAGCTCCAGATACCAGTCGCACACCTCGTCCCAGGCGAAGTGGTAGAGCACGTCGCAGACCTTGCCGAACTCGAACTGCTCGAACAGCTCGTCCACCTCGGCGGTGACGGCCGACAGCCGGGACAGGATCCACCGGTCCGGCACGGAATAGGCGGCCGGAGTCAGCGGGGCGGCGGGGACGTGCGCGCCGTTCAGCAGGGCGAAGCGGACGGCGTTCCACAGCTTGTTGCAGAAGTTACGCGAGCCGGCCGCCCACTCCTCGCTGATGGCGATGTCGCTGCCCGGGTTGGCCCCGCGGGCCAGGGTGAACCGGGTCGCGTCGGCACCGAACCGGTCCATCCAGTCCAGCGGGTCGACGGTGTTCCCGCGTGACTTGGACATCTTCTTGCCGAACTGGTCCCGGACCAGGCCGTGCAGGACCACCGAGCGGAACGGCACCGCCTCGGCAGGCGCCTTGTCCCGCATGGCGTACAGGCCGAACATCATCATCCGCGCGACCCAGAAGAACAAGATGTCGTAGCCGGTGACGAGCACACTGGTCGGGTAGAACGTGCGCAGGTCCGGGGTGTCCTGCGGCCATCCGAGGGTGGAGAACGGCCACAAGGCCGAGGAGAACCAGGTGTCGAGGACGTCAGGGTCCTGCGTCCACCCCTCGGGTGCTTGCTCATCCGGGCCGACGCAGCGGACGGTTCCGTTCGGTCCATAAAAGACCGGGATACGGTGACCCCACCACAGCTGCCGGGAGATGCACCAGTCGTGCATGTCATCGACCCAGCCGAAGTACCGCGCGTTCATCTCCGGCGGATGCAGCCCGACGCGGCCGTCGCGCACGGCGTCGCCGGCCGCCTTGGCCAGCGGGGCAACGCGGACGAACCACTGCAGTGACTGGCGCGGCTCGACGGTGGTGCCGCAGCGGCTGCAGTGCCCGACCGCGTGCAGGTACGGGCGGATCTCGGCGACGATCCGGCCCTGCTCCCGCAGCGCGGCGACCACCGCGGGGCGGGCCTCGAACCGGTCGAGGCCCTCGAACGGGCCGTGCGCGGTGACCACGCCGTGCTCGTCCATGATGGCCACGCCGGGCAGGTCGTGCCGGCGGCCGATCTCGAAGTCGTTCGGGTCGTGAGCGGGGGTCACCTTGACCGCGCCGGTGCCGAACGCCGGGTCGACGTGGTCATCGGCGATGATCGGGATGCGGCGCCCGGTGAGCGGCAGCTCGACCGTCTTTCCGATGAGGCGGGTGTAACGGGGATCGTCGGGATGCACCGCGACCGCGGTGTCGCCCAGCATCGTCTCGGGACGGGTGGTGGCGACCACGATCGAGTCGTCACCGTCCCCGTAGCGGATCGAGGTGAGCTCGCCGTCGTCGTCGGTGTGGTCGACCTCGATGTCGGACAGCGCGGTCAGGCAGCGCGGGCACCAGTTGATGATGCGCTCGGCGCGGTAGATCAGGCCGTCGTCGTAGAGCTGCTTGAAGATCGTCTGCACCGCGCGGGACAGGCCCGCGTCCATGGTGAACCGCTCCCGGGACCAGTCCACGCTGTCGCCCAGGCGGCGCATCTGGCCCAGGATCTTGCCGCCGGATTCGGCTTTCCACTGCCAGACCCGCTCGACGAACGCCTCGCGGCCCAGGTCGTGCCGGGACAGGCCCTCTTTGGCCAGCTCCCGTTCCACCACGTTCTGGGTGGCGATGCCGGCGTGGTCCATGCCGGGCACCCACAGCGTGTTGTAGCCCTGCATGCGCCGCCGCCTGACCAGCGCGTCGATCAGCGTGTGGTCGAGGGCGTGGCCAATGTGCAAGGAGCCGGTGACGTTCGGCGGCGGGATGACGATGCAGAACGGAGGCGCGCCGGCGTCCGGGTCAGCGGAAAAGTACCCTGCCTTCTCCCAGCGCTCGTAGCGCGGGCCCTCCACCTCGGCCGGCGCGTACTGGGATGGCAACTCGATTGGGGCAGGTCTGCTCACGACAGGTGAGTCTACGGCTCCCCGGTCGCTGCTGGCATCAGCTCGCCGGGACCTCCACGGCCTGCCTGATGGTCTGGGTGATATTCGACGCGCCCTGGTACTTGACTGGCGTCTCGCCCTCGATGAATTCGACCTGGCCGAACGTGCTCGTGGTGACCCACAGGCACTCACTGGCCTCCGAGCCGGTCGAGTGGTCGTACCCGCACATCATCAGGCCGCCGTGCGAGCCCGCATTCACCATCCGGGAGGAGACGAGCTGGGTCTTCTCGTACTTGATGACCGCGGCCGGATTGAACGTGCCCTCATAGCCGACGAACACCGCGGCCTTGAAGTCGGGCGACGCTGGGTTCGTGACCGACCCCAGGTCGTAGATGCCGACCACGGCCTTGCCCGGCTGGCCCGCGCCCCTGGCCTTGATCTGCGCCGCGCCCGGCGCGGCCCGGCCCTTGGCCAGCGCCCCGAAGTCCTTGGTCGCGGCGGAGTTCAGCTTGTAGGGGCCAGCCGTGGACGCCACGGTGAACACGTACCGCGACGCCGGGCCGGCCGCCGCCGTCGGGGCGGTGGCGGACGGCGACGAGCCGCCCGCCGGGGTGCTCGCGCCGGTCTTGGTCAGCCGGACGACCAGCAGCACGATCACGACCACGCCGATCACGGAGGCCACCAGGTACGCCGCCATCCGGATCCCGCCCAGCCGCTGCGGCGGCCGCTGACCGGGCCGCGACGGGCCGGGCGCAGGGAAGTCGCCGCCGCCATAGGGCGGCCCGGAGGGTTGCTCGGCGCCTTCGCGGACGTAGGCGTCCGGGCCGTAGCCGCCGCTGTAGGCGTCCTGGCGGTAGCCGTTTTGGCCGTAGCCGTTTTGGCCGTAGCCGTTTTGGCCGTAGCCGTTTTGGCCGTAGCCGCCTGGGCCGTAACCGTCCTGCTGGTAGCTCCCGCTCTCCCGCGTGGCGGCGTGCCCGTACGGATCCTGGGCGTACGAGCCCGGGCCGTAGGCATCCGGCTGGTAGCCGGTGCTGCCCGGGCCAGCCGGCTGGGCGGGGGCGCTGCCCGGGCCAGCCGGGCGGGGGCGCGCCCGGGCCAGCCTGGCCGGGGGCGCTGCGGCCGTAGCCTTCGGGGCCCGGACCGCTGGGGCCGTTCGGGATGCTCGGCGCGTTCTGGGGGTAACCCTGCTGCGAGTACGCCTCGGCCTGCTGCGGGTACGCGTCGGTGTGCTGCGGGTACGCATCGGCCTGCGGGCGATATGGCTCGGCCCGCGGAGGGTTCACCTCGGCCTGGTAGCCCTGGGCCTGACGCGGCTGATCGGGCATGGCGAAGACGTCGAACTGGCCTGTTCCGGATACCGGCTGCTGGTAACCCTGCTGCTGGTAACCCCGCTGGTCGTAAGCCTGCTGGCCGTAGCCCTGCTGGCCGGCGGCTGGGGAATCGTAGCCGGAACGGCTGAAACTGTCCCGGCCGTAGGCCTGCCCGGGCCAGGACGCAGGCTGCTGTCCGTAGCCTGGATCGCCGTCCGGCGGCGGGCTGAACGCGTGCTGGCCGCCGGATACCTGCTGGTCGTCGGCGCCCGGCCAGGCCTGCGGGCTCGCGTGCGCCGGGCCGTGAGCGGCATGGCTGCCGGTCAGGTCCTGCTCGTGGCCGGCATATGGCTGCGGCTGCGGCCCGGAGCCGACGTCGCTCTGCGGCCCCGGGCTGATCGCAGGGCGGGACACGGGAAGGCCGGCTGGAGGGGTCGGCGCCGCCAGCACCTGCGGATCGGTACCAGGCTGCTGACCGTAACCAGGCTGCTGACCATAGCCAAGCTCCTGATCGTAACCAGGCTGGTGGCCTTGAGTCGGCTGCTGGCTGTAGGCCGGCTGCTGACCGTAACCACGCTGGCCGTAACCGGGCTGCTGGCCGTAACCAGCGTCTTGGCCGTAACCAGCGTCTTGGCCGTAATCGGGCTGCTGGCCGTAATCGGGCTGCTGGCCGTAACCAGCGTCTTGAGCGTAACCGGGCTGCTGACCGTAACCGGGCTGCTGGGCGTAGCCAGGGTCCTGACCGTAGCTGGGCTGCTGGGCGTAGCTGGGCTGCTGGGCGTAATCAGGGTCTTGAGCGTGACCGGGCTGCTGGGCGTACTCGGGAGACTGATCGTAGGCCTGCGCCTGGTCGTAACCGGGCAGGCCTCTTCGGCCTGCGCGGACGACTGCCTCACCGCCCCGGTCGGCGCGGTGCGCACCGGGCTGCTCGCCAGGCTGATAATCCTGGTCGTCTGATCCGGAGGCTTCGGATTCGGCAGCCGAATCCCAGCTCCCCGTCGGCGAGTCCCAACCACTCATCTGTGCTCAATTCCCCGTCGCTATGGAAGACGGCTGCTACTCAGCGCCCGAGATCCTGGCGTGGCGGGAACCGCCGCCAGACTAACGCGATACGTGGAGGCTACACAGGAACGGCGACGATCATGGGCAATACTCTCAAAGTCGACATCCTGCGGACGTCGTTACCTCGTGAAAGACCTGCAGGCTAGACGGGCGAATCGAACATGGGTTCAGTCGGTGCGCGGGTCCCCCGGCGGCTAGCGTCGGCCGCTGTGCTCGGCGGCTGTAACCCGGCCCGCCGGACGGCTCAGGCGGACTTCTCGCGCGGCGGGCGCCGGCCGACGTCCCTGGGCACGATGGTCGGGTTGACGTTCTCGAGCACGGCCTCGCGCGTGATCACAACGCGCTCCACGTCCTTGCGGCTGGGCACCTCGTACATGACCGACAGCAGGACCTCTTCCAGGATCGCGCGCAGGCCGCGCGCCCCTGTGCCGCGCAGGTTCGCCTGGTCGGCGATGGCCTCCAGCGAGTCGGTGGTGAACTCCAGGTCCACGCCGTCCAGCTCGAACAGCCGCCGGTACTGCTTCACCAGCGCGTTGCGCGGCTCGGTGAGGATCTGGATGAGCGCTTCGCGATCCAGGTTGTGCACGCTGGTGATAACCGGCAGGCGGCCGACGAACTCCGGGATCATCCCGAACTTGAGCAGGTCCTCCGGCATCACGTCGGCGAACTGGTCCGCCGTTCCGTTGGCGTTCCTGACCCGGAGCTTGGCATTGAAGCCCATCCCGTTGTGGCCGGAGCGCTGCTCGATGATCTTCTCCAGGCCGGCGAACGCCCCGCCGCAGATGAACAGGACATTGGTCGTGTCGATCTGGATGAATTCCTGATGCGGGTGCTTGCGGCCGCCCTGGGGCGGAACCGACGCGGTCGTGCCCTCGAGGATCTTCAGCAGCGCCTGCTGGACACCCTCGCCGGATACGTCGCGCGTGATCGACGGGTTCTCGCTCTTGCGCGCGATCTTGTCGATCTCGTCGATGTAGATGATGCCGGTCTCGGCCTTCTTGACGTCGTAGTCCGCCGCCTGGATCAGCTTGAGCAGGATGTTCTCGACGTCTTCGCCGACGTAGCCCGCCTCGGTCAGGGCCGTCGCGTCAGCGATCGCGAACGGGACGTTAAGGAGCCGGGCCAGCGTCTGGGCCAGCAGCGTCTTGCCCGAGCCAGTCGGGCCGAGCAGCAGGATGTTCGACTTGGCCAGCTCGACGCCCTCGTCACCGGGTCGGTCGTCGCCCGACTGGACGCGCTTGTAGTGGTTGTAGACGGCGACGGACAGCGCCTTCTTGGCTTTGTCCTGGCCGATCACGTACGCGTCGAGGAACTCGTAGATCTCCCGCGGCTTGGGCAGGCTGTCCCACTTGAACTCGGCGGGCTCGGCGAGCTCCTCCTCGATGATCTCGTTGCAGAGGTCAATGCACTCGTCGCATATGTACACGCCTGGGCCGGCGATGAGCTTCTTGACTTGCTTCTGGCTCTTACCGCAGAACGAGCACTTCAGCAGGTCCCCACCGTCACCGATGCGTGCCACCCAGATACTCCTTTACATGGGGCCGCCGCGACGGCCGGGCTGACTCGCCGACCGTCCCCGACGGGCAATCCCGTGAGGCCGTCATGAGCTTGCATTTCGACGGTACCGCCTCATGGGTTCGATGGACACCATCAAACCCCTTCGGCAGCCCGGGAGGGAAGATCTGGTTCCTCCCGGGTTAGGACGACATTACCTCGACCGCGGGCTCCGTGCCGCGCTTGATCATGGTCAGGACCTCGTCGATGATGCCGTAGTCCTTGGCGTCTGCAGCAGTGAGGAACTTGTCGCGCTCGATGTCGTGGCGGACCGTCTCTTCGTCCTTGCCGGTGTGCCGGGCCAGGATGACCTCCATCGCAGTCCGCATGCGCAGGATCTCGCGAGCCTGGATCTCCATGTCGGTGGACTGGCCGTAGCCGCCCTCAGTCGCCGGCTGGTGGATGAGGATACGGGAGTTCGGCAGCGCCATCCGCTTGCCCGGGGTGCCGGCCGCCAGCAGCACCGCAGCGGCCGAGGCGGCCTGGCCGATGCAGCAGGTGGTGATGTCCGGCTGGATGAACTGCATGGTGTCATAGATCGCCATCATCGAGGTCATCGACCCGCCGGGCGAGTTGATGTACATGGTGATGTCGCGATCGGGGTCGATGGCCTCGAGCGTCAGCAGCTGCGCCATGACATCGTTGGCGGAGGCGTCGTCGACCTGGACGCCGAGGAAGATGATCCGTTCTTCGAAAAGCTTGTTGTACGGGTTCATCTCTTTGATCCCGTACGACGTGCGCTCCACGAAGGACGGCAGCACGTACCTGGACTGGGGGGGCAGCACGTTCGGCTCCTTTGGCTGGGTCATGACAGGACGCCCGCGGTGGGCACCTCGACGGCGCTGCGGATCACCTGGTCGACGAAGCCGTACTCCTTGGCCTCCTCGGCGGTGAACCAGCGGTCGCGGTCGGCGTCCTTCTCGATCTGCTCGATTGGCTGGCCGGTGTGGTACGAAGTGCGCTCGAACAGCGTGCGCTTGATGTAGAGCATCTGCTCGGCCTGGATCCTGATGTCCGACGCAGTACCGCCGATCCCGCCGGACGGCTGGTGCATCAGGATCTGCGCGTGCGGCAGCGCATACCTCTTGCCCGGCGCGCCCGCGGTCAGCAGGAACTGGCCCATCGACGCGGCCATGCCCATGGCGTAGGTGGCCACGTCGTTCGGGACGTACTGCATGACGTCATAAATCGCCATGCCCGCGTAGACCGAGCCGCCCGGGGAGTTGATGTAGATGCTGATGTCGCGCTTGTCGTCCTCAGAGGCGAGCAGCACCAGCTCGGCACAGATGCGGTTGGCGATGTCCTCGTCAACCTGCTGGCCGAGGACGATGATGCGGTGCCGGAGCAGCCGCTGGAACAGCGGGTCCCCAAACGGTTGGGCCGGCGTCTCCCCCGCGGCCACGATCGATGGCGGCGTGGGGGTCCACAGGGGCTGAGTCACGCTTACTTCACCTGTTCCAGTCGCGTGTGGTGTCATTGTCAGGACCATAACGCCGGCGCGGAACCCGTTCGTCCCGCGCGGCGCCCTGTTCGCTACCGGCGCACGGTACGCGCCGCCAGCCTCCCCGCGGGAGCGCGACCGTGATCGCGAAGACCTTAGTACTCCATAGAGTAGTAAACCCTTCACGATGATGTGACGTCCCCGGGGACGCCGGACGGCGGACGCAGTGACGCGGGCGCGGGCTTAAGCGTCCGCGGCGGCTTCGCCGGCCGCGGCGTCAGCGTCAACGGCGGCGCTCTCCTCGGCGGTCAGGCCGTCGGCGGTCTCGTCGTCGATGGTCTCGTCGTCGGCGGTCTCGTCGTCGATGGTCTCGTCGTCGGCGGTCTCGGCGCCCTGGATGGGGGCGTTCAGAGCCGCGGCGACGTCAATATCGTGACCCGCTGCGTCGGTTACCTTGACTCGTTCGGCGATTAGGTTCATGGCCTTGCTGCGCAGGACCTCGGCGGCCGCGAAGGAGAGCCGGCCTTCGTCGGCGAGCTGCTGGGCCAGGCGCTCCGGCGCGACGCCCATCTGCTCCGCCTGCCGGGTGACATAGGCCGAGAGCTCGGCCTGGTCGACGTTGAGCTCCTCTTCGCGGGACAGCTCGTCGAGCACGAGGCTGACCTTGACCGCACGGCGGGCCCGCTGCTCGAGGTCGGCGTCGAACTGCTCCCGCGTCTGGTTCGTCATTTCCAGGTAGCCGTCCAGGGTCGCGCCGGCGCTTTCGAGCTGCTGCTCGAGTGACTCCCGGTTGTGCTGGACCTCCTCGGCCACCACCCCCTCAGGCAGCGGGATGTCGACCTTGTCGAGAAGCGCGTCCAGGGCGCGGTCTCGCGCCTGCATCAGCTGCTGGGTGGATTTCATCCGCTCCAGCTGGGCCCGGGTGTCCGCGCGCAGCTCGCCCAGCGTGTCGAACTCGCTGGCGAGCTGGGCGAAGTCGTCGTCCAGGCCCGGGACTTCCTTGACCTTGACGCTGTGCACGGTCACCGTCACGTCGGCCTCGCGCCCGGCGAACTCGCCGCCGGCCAGCTCGGTGCGGAAGGTCTTGGAATCCCCCGCCGACATGCCGACCAGGGCGTCGTCCAGCCCGTCCAGCAGGGACTGGGAGCCGACCTGGTAGGACAGGCCGCTGGCCTGCGCGTCCTCGACCGGCTGGTCGTCCACCGAGGCGGACAGGTCGATGGAGACGTAGTCATCAGAGGCCACCGGCCGCGGCACGGATTTCAGCGAGGCGAACCGCTCCTGCAGCGAGCCGAGGTACTCGGCCACCTCGTCCGGGGTGACCAGCGTGTCATCCACGGTCACCGCCAGGCTGGCCAGGTCGGGCAGGTCGAACTTCGGCCGGATGTCGACCTCGACGGTGAAGGTGAGCTCCTTGCCGTCGTCGATCTTGGTGATCTCCACCTCGGGCTGGCCCAGGGCCGACACATCGCCCTCGGCGACCGCCTTGGCGTACAGATCGGGCATCGCCTCATTGACGGCCTGGGTCAGCACCACGTCCCGGCCGACCCGGCGGTCGATCACCGGCTGCGGGACACGGCCCGGGCGGAAGCCGGGGATGCGGACCTGGCGGCCGACCTCCCGGTAGGCCTTGTCGAGGCTGGGCTTCAGCTCATCGAACGGCACCTCGACGCTCAGCCGGACACGAGTCGGGCTCAGCTCTTCGACGTCAGTCTTCACGTCCGCGTCACTCCGGGATCAAGGATGGTAACTCAGCGCTGGATCGCTGAGAAGTCTAAGCCGTCAGTCTAGGCGCTAACGAACACGGACCACGCGCACTGGCGGAGGCTCGTTGTCCCGCCTGCGCTCATCGCCGATCAGCAGGTGCAGCAGCCAGCTCACCAGCCCGACGATGATGGCGCCCCAGAAGGCCGGCCAAAACCCGGTCACGTGGAACGGCAGGGTCAGGGCGCCGGCGATGACGCTGGTCAGCCACAGGAGAAAACCGTTGACGACGAGGGCGGCCAGGCCGAACGTGAGCACGTAGAACGCGCAGCCGATGACCTTGATCAGCGGCTTGAGGGTGGCGTTGATCAGGCCGAAGATCACGGCGACGGCGAGCAGCGTGCCCGCCCTCGACCAGCCGCTCCCGGCCTGCAGCTCAATCCCGGGAACCGCGGCGGTCGCGACCGCCAGGGCGACGGCCGAGACCAGCACCCGGAGCAGGAACCTCATGAACCCGATATTACTCGACTCGGGCGGGGTGGTAACGGGGCGGTGCCTGGCTTGGGCGCGATAACGGGCGGGTCAAGACGGGCTGGGGTAACTGCCGCGGGGGTGGGCTGCGGCGGGCTGGGCCGCGGCGGGGTGGGCTGCGGCGGCGGACCCGGGCGGTGCCTTGCTGGGGCCCGGCCGGTGCCTTGCTGGGGCTGGTCCGGACGGGCGACAATGTTTAGGCGAGGGGTGGGCTGACCATGGAACTGCTGGAGCGAGCGTCATTCCTGCGGACGCTCGACGAATACGTCGGCGAGGCCCGAGGCGGCGATGGTCGGCTGGTCCTGGTGTCCGGGGAAGCGGGGATGGGCAAGACCGCGCTCCTAGAGGAATTCCAGCGCCGCAGCACCGGAACCCGCTGGCTGTGGGGGGCATGCGACGGGCTGCTGACTCCCCGGCCGCTTGGCCCGCTGTTCGATATCGCCGCGCAGGCGGGCGGGGAACTGGATGACCTGTGCCAGCAGGACGCCCCGCGGGACCGGCTGTTCACCGCGTTCCTGGCTGAACTCAGTTCGCGCGCGGCCGTCACGGTGGCGGTGATCGAGGATGTGCACTGGGCCGACGAGGCGACGCTGGACCTGCTGAGCTTCGCCGGCCGACGGCTGAGCCGGACGCGGTCGCTGCTGGTCGCTACCTACCGCGACGACGAGCTGGCCGACGATCACCCGCTCCGCATCGTGCTGGGAGACCTGGCCACGCAGCGCGCCACGAGGCGGATGCGGCTGCCGCCGCTGTCGAAGGAGGCCGTGGGCGCGCTGGCGGGCGAGCGCGGCGTGGACGTCGGGGAGCTCTACCGGGTCACCGGCGGCAACCCCTTCTATGTGAGCGAGATCGTAGCCGCCGGGTCGGCGGTTCCGCCGAACGTCCGTGACGTGGTCGCCGCCCGGCTGGCCCGGCTGGGTCCCGGCTCCCGCCGCGCCGTGGAGGCGGCGGCGGTCATCGGCGCGCGGATCGACCTGGCGCTGCTGGGCTCGGAGGCCGAGGATTCGTCGGTCGACGAGTGCCTGGCGACAGGAATCCTGCTGGCCGACGAGAGCGGCGTGCGATTCCGGCACGAACTGGTCCGGATGGCGGTGGAGGCCGGCATCCCGCCGCACCGCCGGACCGAACTGCACATACGCCTGCTGGCCGCGCTCGAGGAGCGCGGCGGAGCCGATCCGGCCATGCTCGCGCATCACGCCGAAGGAGCCGGGGATGAGAAGGCCGTGCTGCGGCACGCGCCCGAGGCGGCCCGGCGCTCGGCCGCACTGGGCGCTCATCGCGAGGCCGCGGCCCAGTACGAGCGGGCGCTGCGGTTCGCCAGCAGGCTCGACCCGCCGGGCATGGCGTCCCTGCAGGAGGGCCTGGCCGGTGAGTACTCGCTGCTGGACCGCTGGGAAGAGTCGGAGGTTACGCTGCGAGCCGCGCTGGAGTTGCGGCGCCAGCTCGGCGACACGCTGAGCGTCGGGGAGGACCTGCGCCGGCTATCAGGGACGCTGTGGCGGCTGTGCCGAGGCGAGGAAGAGAACCAGGCGGCCGAAGAGGCGGTCCGCATCCTCGCGGCCTTGCCACCCGGACGTGAGCTGGCCTGGGCTTACGCGGGTCTCGGAGCGCTCCACAGCGGGGAGGGCCGGATCGATGAAGGCCTCGATCTGCTCGGCCGGGCACGGGCCCTCGGCGAGGTCCTGCACGAGCCAGATGTAGTGAGCTATGCGCTGAATCAGGAAGGGATGACCCTGGTCCAAGGTGGCCGCGACGGAACCGGCCTGATAGCGCGGGCGCTGGAGCTCGCACGGTCCGCGGACCTGCATCAATTGGAAGGCTTTGCCTACACCAACCTGCATGAAGCAGCGGCGCGCCTGAATCTTTTCACGGCGGCCGGACGCTATTACGCCGAGGGCCAGGCTTACTGCGAGGAACACGAGCTCGGTGTGTACAGCGTGTGCCTTCAGGGCTGGCGGGCGGCCACACTGAGCCTGCTGGGCCAATGGGATGAAGCGGCAGACATGAGCGCGGCCCTGCTGGACGGCCCGGGTGTCTCGCCGGTAAACCGGCTGAACCCGCTGCGGGTCCTCGGCGTCGTCCGCGGCCGCCGCGGCGAAGCTGGCGCGTGGGAGCTGCTGGACGAGGCGATGGAACTGGCTGAAGAGAACCGCGAGCCGCTGTGGATCGTGGCGGTGCGGACGGCACGGGCCGAGCTGAGATGGATATCCGGCCAGAGCGACCTGGCGGCGGCGGAGGCACGGGAGGGCTACGAGTGCGGGCTCGGGCGCACCGAACCATGGGTGTTCGGCTCCGTGGCCATCTGGCTGTCCCGGCTGCAGCAGCCACTCGGCGAGGTGACCGGCCTGCCCGAGCCATTCACGCTGGAGATGGCTGGTGACTGGCAGGGCGCCGCCGAGGCCTGGGAGCGGCTCGGCCGGCCTTACGACGCTGCGCTGGCGCGGCTCGGTTCCCCGGACGAGGCCGCGCTGCGGCAGGCCCTGGGCGCCTTGGACGGCCTGGGCGCCTCGGCCGTCGCCGCGGCGGCCCGGCGGCGGATGAAGGCGCTCGGCATCAAGGCGATCCCGCGGGGACCCCGGCCGGCCACGCGGGCGGCTCCGGGCGGGCTGACGGCCCGTGAGCGGGAAGTCCTGGCCCTGGTCGTCCAGGGCCTGCCGGACCGGGAGATTTCCCGGCAGCTGTTCATCTCCGAACGTACCGTTCACCATCACGTCTCCGCGGTCCTGGCCAAGATCGGCGTGACCTCGCGGACAGCCGCGGCCCGGGAGGCGAGCCGGATAGGCATCGAGGTGCCAAGCTAGGCACTCCCCCGGCCAAGGTGGGTACCCGGGCCCCGCCAACCTGGGCATTTCTCCCGATTAACTGGCCGACCTGCGCGTTCTACGGTGAACGCAGGAAAGCCGAAGGGAGATCACCATGAACCGCATCCACATCCGCCGCCACATCGCCATCCTGGCCGGGCTGGCGTTCGCCTGGCTGGGCCTGGCCGCGGCCGCGCCCGCCGCCTTCGCCCAAAGCGCCATGATCCCAGTGCCAACTGGCGGCGGAGGCGACGACCTTCCGGTACCCGCCGTCCAGACCGTCACGCGCGTCGTCGTGGTCGGCGGCATGCCCGGCTGGCAGATCGCGCTGATCGCGGCCGGCGCGGCCCTGTTCGCCGCCGCTATCGCGCTGCTCGGGTACCGGGTCCTGGCCACGCGCCGCCAGGCGGCCGCCGCGACCGCCTGAGCCGTGCGCCGCGAGCAGGCGGCGCCGTCCGGCTCAAGTCGCCCGCCGGACGGCGCCGCCCACCGCTGGCCTCGCCCACCGCTGGCCTGGCCCACCGCTGGCTGGCCAGGCGCGGGCTACGGGTCAGTGAGAAACAGATCAGCAGACAACAGGGCGTGGGAGCCCAGACAGAGGAGTTAGGGACATGGCGCTGTTCATGGATTTTCACGAGGATCTCGTGCTGCCCGCCGAGGCCGTCGCGCAGATCGCCGACGATACTCGCGCGGCCCGGGCCGACCAGTTCGGCGTACGGCAGGTCGAGCTGTACCACAATGCCGAGGGGCAGGTGTACTGCCTGCTGGAAGGGCCGAGCGAGGATGCCATCCGGCAGCACCACGCCGCCCTGGGCGTGCCGTGTGGCGAGGTGCACCAGGTGAACAGCCTGACCTGATCTGGGAGCGCGCCTGGGGGCTGCGGTGCGACCTCTTATCCCGGACCGGTTCTCGTTATCGTGGATCGTTACTGCCCGCGGGCGGGCAGTAACGATCCACGATCCTGGCTTACCGGGTTTTCTGGTGGCGAGGTTAGGGGGCGGCGAGGTTAGGGGCGGCGGGAGAGGAGGGGTCGCCGCGGAAGAGGCGGCGGTAGGCGTTGGGGGTGGTGCCGCGCCAGAGACGGAAGTGATGGCGCAGGGCGGTCGCGTTGCCGAAGCCGGTGTGGTCCGCGATGGCGTCCACCGTCTCGTCGGATTCCTCCAGCAGCTGCTGGGCCAGCAGAATGCGCTGGCCGATGAGCCACCGCTGCGGGGTGGTGCCGGTGTCGGCCACGAAGCGCCGGGCGAAGGTTCGCTCGGACATGTTCGCGCGCGCAGCCAGCTGACGGACGGTGAGGGGCTGGTCCAGGTGGGCGCGCAGCCACTCCAGCAGGTCTTGCAGGGAGCCGTCGCAGGCCGGGGCGACCGGCTGCACCACGTACTGGGCCTGGCCGCCGTCCCGGTGCGGCGGGACGACCATCCGGCGGGCGATGCCGTTGGCGACGCGGGAGCCCTGTTCCTTGCGCACCAGGTAGAGGCAGGCGTCGATGCCGGCGGCGGTGCCGGCACTGGTGATCACCGGATCGTCGTCGACGTAGAGGACGTCGGGATCGACCTTGGCCCGGGGGTAACGGCGGGCCAGCTCGGCCGCGTTCCGCCAATGGGTGGTGCAGCGGCGGTCATTGAGGAGGCCGGCGTCGCCCAGGATGAAGGCACCGCTGCAGACGCCGAGCACGCGCGCGCCGCGGTCTACCGCGGAGCGCAGGGCCTCGAGCAGATCCTCGGGGAACTGGCGGGCCGAATCCGGGGAGCAGGCCGGCGACCCGGCGGGCAGGCTCAGGCGCTCGTCGCTGACCGCGGGCAGGGCGATCAGGTCGGCTTCGGCCAGCCGCTCCAGGCCGTGGGCCGGGTAGATGGTGAACTCCAGCGCGCGCAGCGGCGCGGGCTCGCCGGCGACCACGGCGAAGTCGTAGCGGGGCAGCCCGTCGTCTGACCGGTCGACCCCGAACACCTCGCATACCGTGCCGAACTCGAACGGCATGAAGCCGTTTACCAGCACGACGGCGACGTTGCGCAGCATGGCCACCCAGATCCGAGAGAGGAGACAGGTCCAGTTGGCTGGATATCAGCCAACTCTGACCTTACTGCCACTGGCCGGGCCATTACTTCGGAACGATCCTGGTCACATGCACTTTTCGACATTCGTGTGGGCCGCTCGGAGGGTCGGTGACGTCCTGGCCGAGATGAACTACGCCAGCGCGCGGCTCACGGCCAGGCGGCTCTCCCAGGGTGTTGAGCAATCCGACCGAGCCCCGGACACCTACGCCGAATTCCTGCTCCGCGCGCCGCTCGCCATGCCGTACGAACCGCCCGCCCGCTGCCGCTAACCGCCCGGTGCGCTGCTGTCCGGCGCGGGCTAAGGGCGGCGCGGGCTAAGGGCGGCCCGCTTGGGTTGAGCATGACCTGCAGATGTGTCTTGAGACGTCACGTGGTCGGGCTGGCCGGATTCGAACCGGCGGCCTCCGCGACCCAAAATTGTTATGAGCCTCGAACCCGGATGCTAGCATTGCATTAAAAGAGCAGCTCAGACAGCATTTCTTGTTAGATCGTGCAGTCGTCTGGAGGCCAGTACAGCAGCGTCCGACTAACGAGATTTCTAACAGGAGGGTATGGGGAGCCACGATGGCCTACGTATTCCGGCGTCCAGCCAAGGACGGGAAAGTCCGCTTCACTGCCATGTATAAGGCCGAGAACGGTCAGTACCGCAGCGCCGGCACCTACGACGACGAAGACCGGGCGCAACAGGTCGCGGATGAATCAGAGCGGCACGCACATCTGCGGCTGGCCGAGACGAGCCCGGCCGAGAAGGCGACCATCACAGTCGAGGAGTTCGTGCCGAAGTTCCTGCGTGAGCATGCCATCGAACCGAACAGCAGGCAGCGGTACGCAGAAGTGCTGCGGTTGCACGCCATCCCCTATATCGGGCACCGCCGGGTCGCGGAGATCTCCCGTGAGACGTTCCACCGCCTCCTGACAGTCGTGCTGAAGGACGAGGGCGTGGGGCAGCCCTCCATCCTGTACGCGCGGACAGCGCTCTCCGCGATGATGCAGATGGCTTGGGACCACGGATACCGGGAGGACAATCCGCTACGCGGGATCCGGCTTAAAGGAGTACCAGGCAAGCCGATAGTCGTGGCAACGAGCACGCAGTTCCAGCGCGTTTATGACGCCCTGCCGCACCAGCCGGCCAAGGTCTTCGTGCGGCTCGGCGTGGCGTCGGGCGTGCGGCTGTGCGAGTTGATCTCGTTCACGCCGGAAGACTTCGACTTCGACACCGGCATGCTGAGCGTCAACAAGTCGACTGTTGAGGTCACAGCCGAATTCCACCCGGAAGGGCATCGGTTCCTCACGCGCTCCTACACCAAGAACGGAGACCACCGCAGATTCAAGATCGACGCGGTGGTGTCGAAAATGGTCCAGGATCACGTCGAGAAAAACGGCATCGGTTCGGGCCAGCTGATCTTCCCGGTACGCCTATTCGCGAAGCGGGAAGCATCTGGAAAACCTCGCCTCAGCCAGGACGAACTCGACGCGCTGGGGGTCACCGATCCGCTGCCCAACGGGCGTCGCTACAGCCACGGGACCATGGGCGCGTACATCACGGCCAAGTGCCGGTGCCGCGGCTGCAAGCAATGGAGCGCTGACTATGCCCGCGACCGCAAGCGTGCCAGGACCGGCCGGGTAGACAGGGAATGGTCGCCGCAGTGGCGGCGAGACCCTACCGAGTACCTGGGAACTGACATGTGGCGACGCATCTGGAATGCGGCAGTCCAAGATGCCCGGCTGCCTTTTGCCTACACTCCGTACCAGGTCAGGCATACGCACGCTTCCTGGCTCATCGACAAGGGGGTGGACCTGGAGCGTGTGCGGTTCAGGCTCGGTCACGGGGATCTCACGACTACAACGCGCTACGTGAAGATCCTGGACGAAGAGGACTCCACGGCCGCAGACGCCATCGCAACCATCCTCGGCGACGTGGCCTAGAGAACCGTCGCCGACAGTGCGCGCGGCCTTGACCAGAGACCCGTTACACTGGCTTGACGCACGAGCTGCAACGCGACTTAGAGGCGTAGCAGGTATGAGGTTTGTGGCCGCCTGTGACCTCCTTTCCTAAAAGGAGCCGCTGACATGCCGATTATCCTCGGGCGGGACGGGCTGTAGCGCAGCTTGGCTAGCGCGCGTGCTTTGGGTGCACGAGGTCGCGGGTTCGAGTCCCGCCAGCCCGACGTA
>CAVWBH010000007.1:0-726372 GCA_963753195.1 uncultured Actinomycetes bacterium | reverse complement strand
CGAAATTCAGACTATTTGTGGCGTCACCGCGAACCCTGACGGGCCGTCTGGTGGCCGGGCGGTTTCTTGGCGGCCGGTTACAGCATCCTGATGAGCATGCAGCCCATGGTGATGGCCATGGCGATCTTGTAGCAGGCGGCGAGCCGGGGGGCGAGCGCATTCCTGCCGGGAGGGCGGCGGGGATCCGCGGTCGTGCTGGTGGCGGGAGGGCCCAGGGTCGCCGTCGCCACGGTCGCGGTCGCGGTCGCGGTCACGGTCACGGTCACGAGGCTAGGGGCGACCGCACCGGGGCTGGGCGAGGCATCGTGGCAGCCCGTGGCGCGGGACAGGCTGGCGAGCCGGTCGAGGCCCACAGGACGTAGCCGAGCATGAAGAGGGCTAGGAGCAGGGTGAGTGCGGGGTTGCCGGCGGTGGTGCCGTGGCTCATGCCGGGCATGGTCATGGCCGGCGCGCGGCCTGATGGCCAGGAGCCGACGGGCAGGACCATGTACACCATGGCGGCGCATTCGACAGCGTGGGCCGCCGGGTGCGCGCAGCGTGCGCTGGGCCGGCGGCAGGCGCGGATGGCCTGCCAGGCGAACCACGCTGCCGCGACGGTGAATACCGCGCGCCAGGCAGCGGCGGGGATGGGGGTCAGCTGCGGCTGGAGCATCCCGGCCATCGCGGCGCCCATCAGGACATGCAGCCCAGCGCGAGGCGGGGGCCGCGATGCGGGAGCTGGCCGCGGCCGGGGCGCGGGAGGCCAGCGTCCTGGACGGGGACGGGACCGAGCGGCGGGTCCCGGCCGGTCAGCTGCGCCCGGGCGACCGGGTGGTGGCCCGGCCCGGGGAGGTGATCGCCGCCGACGGCGTGGTGGAGTTCGGCGAGTCCGCCGTGGACACCAGCGTGATGACCGGGGAGTCGGTGCCCGCAGATGTCAGCGAGGGCGGCGCGGTTACCGCCGGGACCGTGGTGGTGAGCGGCCGGCTGATCCTCCGCGCGGTGAATACGGGTGAGGACACCCAGCTCGCGCACCTGATCGCGCTGGTTGAGCATGCGCAGGCCGGCAAGTCGCGGGTGCAGCGGCTTGCGGACCGGATCTGCGGCGTGTTCGTCCCGCTGGTGCTGGCCGCGGCGGCGGTGACGCTGGCCGCGGGGAGCCCGGCCGAGCCGGCGGTCAGCGCCGCGCTGGCAGTGCTGATCATCGCTTGCCCGTGCGCGCTGGGGCTGGCCACCCCGGCCGCCTTGGTGGTGGCCTGCGGGCGGGGCCGCGCAGCTGGGCATCTTCATCAAGGGGTATCAGGCGCTGGAGGCCTCCCGGTCGGTCGACACGATCGTGCTGGATAAGACCGGGACTCTCACCACCGGGATGATGACGGTGACCGCAGTCCAGCCCGCGGCCGGGACCGGCCGCGCCGAGCTGCTGCGCCGCCTGGGCGGGGTCGAGGACGCCTCAGGCCACCCGGTCGCCGCCGCGGTCAGCGCCGCCGCGCGAGCCGAGCTGGGGGACCTGCCGCGGGCCGGCGGCTTCCGGGCGCTGCCCGGTCTGGGCGCGCGGGGGATGGTGGACGGCCAGGAGGTGATCGCCGGGCGGGACAAGCTGTTCCGCGACCGCGGCATCGCGGTCCCCGCGGATCTGGCTGCCCAGTGCGCGGCGTGGGAGCGTGCGGGGAACACGGTGGTGCTGGCCGGGTGGGGCGGCCAGGCCCGCGGCGCGGTCGCGGCCGCCGACACGGTCAAGGCTTCGGCCGCCGCGGCGGTCGCCGCGCTGCGCGGGCTGGGCCTGCGCACGGTGCTGCTGACCGGGGACAGCCAGGCCGTCGCACACCAATGGCAGGTGCCACATTCGTGCCATGCCGCGCGGGAAACTACGGTCATCGGCAGTCACCCAAAAGGCACGACGAATGGCCTTTAGGTGACGTCCCGCCAAGTGGTGATCGGCGCGTACCCGCAGCAGCGGACGGAGGGCCGCGCCGGGCAGCCCAACAGGCAACGGGCACCAGTCGCTGTTCGCGGTGATGATGGCTACCTGCACGGCACCTCGACCCGCAAGATCGATGACCTGGTCAGACCGTTTTGTAGTCCTAGCTGGACGCGCCGCAGTACCTGGACGCTATAGCCGGCCACCATGACCTTGGCTCCGGACGGCTGGGTCTGGTGCCGGGTGCAGGGTTCGGCGGTATCGAGGTCGGCCTGCCACATGTATCCCCAGTTGCCGCCGGGTATCTCGAAGGTCACGTCGCCGTGGTGGGCGTTGAACAGCAGCAAGAAGCTGTCGTCGGTGAGCCGCCGGCCGCGCCGGTCGGGGTCGGGCAGCGCGTCGCCATTGAGGAAGACGCCGACGGACTTGGCGAATCCGGCCTGCCAGTCCTGGGGCGTCATCTCCTGCCCATCTGGGCGGAACCAGCCGATGTCGGAAAGCTCGGTGCCGAAGATGGGCCGTCCGGAGAAGAAGCGCCGGCGCTGGAAGACCGGATGCCGGCGCCGGAAGGAGACCACCTCGGCGCAGAACGCCAGGAACTCCTGATCGGGATGCTGCCAGTCGAGCCAGGATATGTCGTTGTGGACCCCGACCGGTTTCGTAGACACAGTCCGAAGTGGCACGATGGTCTACGAGGAGAGAACCGGAAGTGGGACAGGCGCGCAGGAAGTACACCCAGGAATATAAGGACGAGGCTGTAGAGCTGGTGATAAGCTCCGGCCGTCCGATAGCGGAAATTGCCCGGGATCTGGGTATAAACGAGGGAACGCTGGGGAGCTGGGTGAGCAGGGCTAAAGCATCGGGGAAGGTGAAGGATAAGCCTCTCGATATTGATGAGCGGGCGCGGCTGAAGGAGCTCGAGGACGAGAACCGCCGGCTGCGGATGGAAAGAGATTTCCTAAAAAAAGCTGCGGCGTGGTTTGCGAAGGAGAATCAGTAAAGTTCGCCTTCATCGACAGGATGGCGGAGGAGAACGGTCGCAAGCCACGCGAGGAAAGGTTCCCGGTCACATTCATGTGCGGAATGCTGGAGGTAACCCGGCAAGGTTATTATGCGTGGAAGAAACGCGTCCCGTCGGCGCGGGTGGCCGGGGATGAGAAGCTGACCGCGCTCATCGTGGAAATCCACGACGAGAATGAGGGCAGGTACGGTATTGACCGTATCCACCGGGAGCTGGCCCGGCGCGGGCACCGGGCCGGGCCGCGGCGGGTGCGGCGGCTGGCGCGGGCCGCTGGCCTGGCCTGCGTGCATCCGCGGCCGTACAAGGTGACCACCGTGCAGGACACGGCCAACCAGGACGGCCTGGTCGACCTCGTCGGCCGCGACTTCGTGCCCGGAGCAAGGAACCAGCTGTGGTACGGAGATATTACTTACATTTTCACGATGACCGGATGGGCGTACCTGGCCACGGTAATCGACGGGTATTCACGCAAGGTGGTCGGCTGGGCTGTCGCTGACCATATGCGCGAGGAACTGGTTACCGGCGCGCTGGCCATGGCGCTGGCCAGCCGTAATCCGGGGATCGGCGAAGTGGTATTCCATTCCGATCGCGGCAGCCAGTATACGGGACGGGCGTTCCGCGACGCCTGCCTTTCCAATGGAATCATACCGTCAGTCGGTCACACCGGGATATGCTTCGACAACGCGGCAGCTGAGTCATGGAACGCGACGTTCAAGAAAGAGCTCATCCACCTGCACGCCTGGAAGAACGTCGCGCACGTGAAGCAGGCGACGTTCGAATATGTGGAAGTGTACTATAACCGTAAGCGGATTCAGAAGGGACTGGGTTATCTGTCGCCATCCGAATTTGAGCTTGGAGTTGACGCAGGAATGGCGCTAGTAGCATAATAGAAGTGTCTACAAAAGCGGTAGGACTCCAGTTGTCCTGGCAGTAGGCGTTGTTGTTGCCCTGCTGGGAGTGGCCGAGCTCATCGCCGTGCCGCAGCATGGGCACGCCCAGGGAGACCAGCAAGGTGGCCATCATGGCCCGGCGGCGGCGATCGCGGATCTCCGCGTTCGCCGTGAAGTAGGCCGCGTGTGCGGGCTCGATCGCGGCCAGGTCGCTGGCTGTCGGTCGTCACGATGCGGTCAGGCCGATGTCGGGCTCGTTTGCACGGGGCGCCGTCCATGTCGGCAAGAGGGCAGATTTTCCAGCTTCAGGGCAGGCTGCCGCCCGGGCGGTGGCTGGCATTCAGGCGAAGAATGCCGCTGCTCTCGCCGCCCAGGTTCTGATGTCCTCAGTCGTGTCCGAGACGTGGAGCGTGGAGGCGGGAAGGATTTCGGCGAGGCGTTCGGCCGTGCCGATGGGGTGAGCGGGGTCGGTGGCCCAGGCCAGGATGAGCGCCGGGACCCGGACGTCGGCGAGTCGCTGCGGGCTGGGCAGATCGGAGGCTCCCGCGCCGCGGAACAGCGACGGCAGCAGATGGTGGGCGGGGGTGGGAACGCCGTAGCCGGGAATGTGCTCGAAGATCGGCGGGATCGGCGCCTGGGCGAACATTGCGGCGGCCTGGCCGGGGCTCATCTGCTCGATGCGCTGCGCGAACTGCTCGTACTGGGCGCGTTGCGCTGCTCGGGTCTCCCACGCGGTAGGGGGGGCGCCGAGCATCACCCCCGCGAACCGCCCGGGCGCCTTGGCGAGCGCGGTCAGGACGGTCCCCGTTCCCATGGAGATCCCCGCTGCGTGGACCGGCTCGGCGGGGGAGAAGTGGTCGATGATCGCCAGGAGATCCTCGGCCAGCGACTCCCACCGGTAGGTGTCCGCGACGGGGGTTCCCTCAGACTCGCCGTGACCGCGGGCGTCGTAGGAGATCAGCCGGAACCCGCCGCCGGTGAGGGCAGCCCAGTCGACCAGCCCGAGGGCACGGTCCGCGGCGCGGCTTTGGGTAAGGCCGTGCGCGTAGACCACGATCGGCCCCGACCCCTCGTCGCTGTAGGCCAGGCGGGCGCCGCCGACGTTCAGCGAGCCAGTTGCCATGATGGTCCCTCCCTTTTCGGCGTGGAGCGCGTTGTTCATGGTTGTCCTCCCTCTTAATGTGCAACCAACGGTAGCGTTTATTTACGGGAAATGCAACCACTGGTTGCTGATTGGCATGACCGGGGGCGGGCAGTCAACCTGCAAACACCGGTTGCACGCCTATCCTTAATGTGCTACCGTTAGTTGCAGATACAAAGTGGGGGCGGTCCCCGGTATGCGCCGCCCCGCGGTGACCCCGGCGGCCGGTGATGGCCCCGGAGCGCGGGAAGGGAGCGGATGGGATGCCAGGCCTCACGATCGCCCGGGATGTGCTGATCGAGGCGCCGCCAGAGGTGGTGTGGCGCACCATCACCGAGCCTGATCAGATGAGCCAGTGGTTCGCTGACCGGGTGGACCTGGTCGTGGAGCCGGGCGCCCGTGGATACATGCAGTTCGGTGATCAGGGCGGTCCGGTCGTGGTGGAGATTGTCGATCCGCCAAACCGCTTCTCGTTCCGCTGGAACCACCCCCGCGAGCAGGACCCGGCGGCCGGGAACTCGATGCTGGTGGAGTTCACGCTGACGTCGGAGGGCGACGGGCGGACCCGTCTTCGCGTAGTCGAAAGCGGCCACGAGCTGCGCGACTGGCCCGACGCGGAGAAACAGCGTTACGCCGATGAGCACCAGGAGGGCTGGGGCGAGTTCCTGGACCGCCTCGCGGGCGTGCTAGCGGAACCCCGGCGGCGATGACGGCGCAGGCCGATGACGAGCTCTGGTCGGCCATCGCCGACCCGTCTCGCCGCCAGGTGCTCGATCTGCTTGTTAGCAACGGCGAGGTCAGCGCCAGCTGGCTGGCCTGGCGGGTGCCGTTCACCCGCCAGGCCGTCTCAAAGCACCTGGCCGTGCTGGAGCGAGCCGGGCTGGTCGCCCGGCGCAAGCAGGGCCGGGAAGTTCTCTACCAAGTTCAGGCCGGCCGGCTCGACCAGGCCACCCGGGCCATGGCCGAGCTCGCCGCCCAGTGGGACCGGCGTTTGGCCACGATCAAGCGACTCGCCGAAACGGCGCACACGGAAAACACCAAAAGGAACCGTCATGAATGATGAATCAGCAAACCCCAGCGGGCCGGCGCCCGGCGCCGCCAGCGCGCCGAGCCTTCCCGCGTCCGTCGACCGGGCTGCCTTCCAAGCCGAACTGGACGCGCTGCGGGTCCGGGAGAAGGCGCACACCCGCGAAGGCGACGCAATCGCTGCGGCCCGGCGCCGCCTGCCCATGGTCGAGGTGGATGCCGCGACCCCGCTGACCGGCCCGCACGGGATGGTCAGCCTGCTGGAGGCATTCGAGGGCCGTCGGCAGCTTATCGCCTACTACTTCATGTGGCACACCGGCCATCCCGCGGCCGAGCAGTGCGAAGGCTGCACCTGGGACACCACCCAGGTTGCCGAGCTGTCCTACCTGCACTCCCGGGACATCACCTACGCCGTCTTCTGCCAGGGTCCCTATCCCGAGAGTGCCCGCTACCGCGACTTCATGAGCTGGGACATCCCCTGGTATTCCGCCCAGGACTCACTCGGCGCGCTGCTGGCCCCGCCCAAACGGCCCGGCCGGATGCACCTGGTGTGCTACCTGCGGGAGGGCGAGACGGTGTTCGAGACCTACTGGACCACGATGCGCGGCGTCGAGGCGATGGACTACAGCTACGCACTCATGGACCTAACCGTCTACGGACGCCAGGAGCCGTGGGAGGACTCACCCACCGGCTGGCCACAGCAATGCTCCTACACACGAACGGACGCCGGCCCGCCCGCCTGGCCACCGTTGCCAGAGTGGCCAGAGTGGCCGGGCGGACGGCCCATCGCACAGTGGCCGCGCCTGGAAGCAGGGCGCTCCGACGACCTCGGCACCCAAACCTGATCATCAGTGGACAGAAGCAAGCAAGCGGTTCTCGCCATCATCGCCGAGACGATGATGATGCCGCCAGGCGGTCTGCGCTGAACGGGCGTGATGTCGATATGAAGGCGGCCAGGCAGGAAGGCTTCCGGGATTGCGGGTCGCGCGATGGGCGAGACGGGCCAGCCTGGCCTGGGCTGCGGTGGAGTCGGCGTCAAGCCGGACCCCGGCACAGATGAACGTTCGCCTATCACAGACCCAACATCTGGACCGCAGGGCCATAAGTCCCGCCTCTACCGGGCTGTCTGTCCCTGGGCGCGAGGCGAGCGTACTGGCCCGTGACGAGGATCGGAACCGGATCCTGAACACCTGCGTATCAGAGCCCGGTGGGTAGGGTCGAAGTCCGCTGGCGGGCGGGCGGCTTGTGGTTTGGTAGCGGCCAGGCATGTCCGCGCCGCGGCAGCCTCGGCTCGGCTGGACTCTCGGGCTGACCTCGATGGCGTACTTCATGGTGGTCCTGGACTCGCTGGTCGTGATCACGGCGCTGCCGCGGATACAGCATGATCTGCATGTCGGGCTGGCCACCCCGCAGTGGACGGTGAACTCCTACGGCGTCGCGTTCGCGGCCGGCATTATCACCGCCGCCGCGTTCGGCGACCGGCTCGGCCGGCGCAAGGTCTTCACCGCGGGCCTGGTGCTGTTCACCCTCGCCTCAGCCGCCTGCGCCCTGTCGCCCACCGCGTCCGCGCTGATCGCAGCGCGTGCCGTGCAGGGCCTTGGCGGCGCCGCTGTCCTGCCGCTCAGCCTGACCATCTTGACGGGGGCATTTCCTGCCGAGCGGCGCGGCGCGATCATCGGCATCTGCGGCGGGCTCGCCGGCCTGGCCGTCGCGATCGGCCCGCTGGTCGGCGGCGCGGTCACCGAAGGGCTCGACTGGCACTGGATCTTCTGGGTCAACGTGCCGATCGGAATAGCGGCGAGCCTGCTGTCACGGCGGCTCCTGCCGGAAAGTCACGGCGCCCCAGCCTGGCTCGACCTGCCGGGAGTCGCACTCGTCTCGGCCAGCGTCGTCTGCCTTGTCTGGGGCCTCGTCCGCGCGGGCCAGGCCGGCTGGGCCAGCGCCGAGATCATCGCCAGCCTGACGCTCGGCGCAGCCCTGCTGGGCGCCTTCGTCTTCTGGGAGAGCCGGGCAAACGAGCCGATGCTGCCCCTGCGGCTGCTGCGCATCCCGGCATTCGCAGCAGGAAACGCGACCGCGTTCCTCATGTCCGGCGCGGTCTTCGCCGCCGGCTTCCTCGTCGCCCAGTATTTCCAGTTCGCGCTGGGCTACTCACCGCTGGCCACCGGTGTCCGGCTGCTGCCCTGGTTCGCGACCCCCATGTTCATCTCACCCATGGCCGGCGCGCTGTCGGACCGGATCGGACGCCGGCCGGTTATCGCCTCCGGTCTGCTCCTGCAGGCGCTCGGCTTCGGCTGGGTCGCCCTCAACGCCTCGGCCGCAGCCAGCACCCTGACCCTGGTGCTCGCCCTCCTCGCGGCCGGTATTGGCATCTCGATGGCCCTGCCGGCGGTGCCGGCCGCCGTCCTGAGCGCCGTCACCCCATCCGAGATGGGGAGGGCATCAGGCATCAGCAACATGATGCAGCGCTTCGGCGCCGTCTTCGCGATTGCCATCGCCAGCTCGGTCTTTGCCGCCAACGGGCACCTCGGATGACCCGCCAGCGTCACCGACGGCTTCCGGCCCGCCATGGCCGTTGCGGCCGCACTCTCCCTGGTCGGAGCCATCACCGCGCTGGCCGTGGTAACCCGGCAGCCCGAGCTCGCCGCCGACCCAGAACCCGCCAAGGTGACCATCCCAACCTAACCCAGCCCTGCAATCCTCCTCACGCCCGAGGATGGCAGAAGGACCAGCGGCGGCGCCCGGCGAGAGGGCCGGGCGCCGCCGTCCCGCGGCCCTGACGCGCCAGGCCCGGCCACATAAGGGCAGCACGCAGCAGAGCATGGAGCGACAGACACGCACTCGGGTATTCCACCGGATGTTCGCTGTCTAAGACAGCCATCGCTCACACCGGGAAGGTTCGGGCACTTGCATGGGCAACCGGCATGTCCGTAAGCACGTGTCCGAGAGAGGGACTCGAACCCCCATGGCTGTGACCTGCGGCATTGCTCGCCTGCCCGGTACCGGCACGCGTATAACCACAGATCAGAGCGTTGCGTATGTGTCCGAGGGGCGACTCGCAACTTATCTCCATGATCGACATCGCCTTGACCATGGAGTTTGCCCTTGACCGTGCTGCCAGCTGACGCGACGGATCGGATAAGTCGGCCTGCTTCAGGCTCGCCGCACTGGAGCCTCCCGCTCCCGAGGAACCTTGCCTCGCGGTTGCCGCTGTCGGCTCCAGGTCACTGTGGCGGAAGAGGTCATTCGCCGCCCCAGCTCATCAACCCGCAGCCGGGCTAGCCACGCGGCTGTTCTTGCCTTCGAAACGAGCTCCGCGCGGCATCAGGCGCATCACGGAATTCGAAGGGGCCCGTCCGTGACATGATCCCGCATGGGAGTCTGGTTTCGTGACACGATCCCCGCATAGGAGTCTGGTTGATGACCACGCCAAAGAATGCCGTTATCGAGTTTTGCGAGGTGCGGACTCCCCGAGGTGAATCCGGGGTGCAACTCTGGCGAGACGGAAAGGCACTGACGACCCCTCTATTGGAACATCCAGGCCTCGTCTTTGGCTTTCGTTACGTCGAAGTGTTCCATCTGGCGCACGCGGTCATCCTGGGCTGGTCGCCGAACACGGATCGGTTCCTGGCTGCAGAGGTACCGCCCGACCCCGCAGAATCCGATGATCTGGGCCGGGAATACGCGATTTCGGCGCTTAGCGTCGCCTATGCGGCTGTGGACCGGGATCTGAGCGGGGCGAGCATCGTCGATCCCGATCTTGCCGAGCAGATCGTCGACCTTGCCGCGCCCCGGATTCCGCAATTCACTGAGGTTGACTGGCAACGAGCCGTGAGCGAGGGCATCAGCGCGTGGCGACAGCTACTCGCCGGGACCGGACGGCGCGTGGAACTGGACTTTGCCTCACATCAGCTCCGGGTCCATGCTTGAACCGTCCTGGATTTCGTGACCGTCGGACTCAATTCGGACCTCAGTTAGCTCACTGGCCCGGTCCAGCAGCACTGCCGGACCGGCCTGGTTCATCGCAGGCGGTAAAGGTCCTCGCCCGCATCAGGCACGACGAGCGTGTCCGGCTCTGCCGCCCACGCAGCGGGATCCACGTCCGCCGGGTCGAGGTAGTCGAGGTTGATCGCGCGGGTGACGTCCTCGGGGATGCCGGTGGCGAGGGTGACCGTGACCCGGTCGCGTTCGCCATTGGCCTCGTCGTAGGTTCCTGCTCCACGCAGATGCGTGGAGTGGGCGAGGTCGCCCCAGCGCTGATCCTTGAAGCGGTCCCACTGTTTGACAAAGTAGTCCCGGCAGTGATAACCGATCTGCGCTATCGCCGGGTGGGTTGTCGCGATGTCGTGGATATGCGGGGCATAAAGCACGACCTGCCCGCCGTCGGCCACAATTGGCTCCACCTTGTAGAAGCCCTTGGCGCCGGTCCACATGTCGTCGTATTTAGCCGGGATCAGCGACAGCACCCGGCGCACCGGGGCGTTGAGGTAGCGAATGTGTGTTTCGGCAGACACATCCGCCGCTGCCGCCCAAGCTGCTGACGGCTCGGCAAAGGTCAGGGCATGCAGGTCTCGCGTGCCGGATTTCGTCACCATGCAGAATGCGAGCCGTTCGCCAGGGACCATCGACGCGGCCTCGTCGATGAGGGCACGGACCGGAGTGATACCCCGGGTGCCGATGATCGTCGCGCTCGTGATCAGCGCGCCCAGCCAGTGCGACAGGTCGATGAGTTCCCCGCCCGAGACGCCTGGAAACAGGTACTTGTTGCCGCCGGAGAAGCCCACGACCTCATGCGGGAACACCGGGCCCACAATGATCGTGACGTCATGTTCGACCACGGCGCGGTTGATACGCACCCGGGCAGCGTCGTGCAGCATGCCGTTGGACAGCTGGGCGATCCGGTCGGCACTGATCGTTCCGACCTCGGCAAACTCGGAACGATCCCACCAGGCGTGGTTTAGCACGGTCATGGACGGATAGCGGTCGGCCAGGACACCGGCCTCGTAGCCGAGATGCGCCGCCAGGGCCCGGTCGCTCATCGCGGCGTGGGTGCCGAGGGCGACCAGGACGGTGAGGCGGCTGACGCGCCCGTGCAGCACGTCGTGGATCGCCGATACCAGCAGCGGCAGCGGGCAGCTGCGGGTACCGTCCGGCACCAGCACACATACGCTGCGCCCGGCCAGATGCGCCGCATCGAGCCGATCGCGCACGAAAGCCCGGATCTCGTGCTCGGTAAGGACACCGCTTGGGCCGCCGATCTGCGCTACTCCCGTGACCGCCGGGCCTGCCGTCTGGACCATGTGACACCCGCCTCCGCTGGCACCCTGAGCAGCGGGATGCCGATCTGGCGCAGTTATCTGACCCACCCTACGATTCGGCTTATGTCTGTGCCAGTCCCGGGATCGATGACACATCCGGATCGGCTCTTGCCTGCGGACCCCGGCGTGCGTGGCATCGCGCGGCGGCTCTACGAGGCGGTGCGTGACCTGCCAGTGATCTCACCGCACGGCCACGTTGACCCGCAGCTGCTGCTCGATGACGAGCCGTTCCGTGACCCGGCGACGCTACTGGTGACGCCCGACCACTACGTGACGCGGCTGCTGCACGCCGCCGGGGTCGGGCTCGACGCCCTCGGGGTCGGGCCTGGCCCGCTCTCCGAAGACGCGGCGCGGGCAGCCTGGCGCCTGCTGTGCGAACGCTGGGACCTATTCCGGGGTACGCCGGTGCGCTTCTGGCTTGAGACCGAACTGGCCGATATCTTCGGCGTCACGGCGCGCCCGTCGAAGCAGACCGCCGACGTGATTTACGACCAGGTGGCCGACTGCCTCGGGCAGGACACCTACCGCCCGCGGGCGTTGTTTGAGCGATTTCGCATCATGGTCCTAGCGACCACTGATGATCCCTGTTCCGACCTCGCGGCGCACGCCGCGCTTACCGCCGACCCGGCATGGCAGGGACGCGTGATACCGACCTTCCGCCCGGACCGCTACCTCGAGCCGGCTCAGCAAGATTGGCCCGACGCGATCGCCCGGCTGGGCGAGGCCGCGAACACCGAGGTCGGAGATTACGCCGGTTACGTGCGCGCGCTTGAGAAACGCCGAGGGTATTTCATCGCCCACGGCGCGACCTCTGCCGACCACAGTCACGCTGATGTGCGCACCGACCCACTCGAGCCCGCCGAGGCGGCGCGAATCTACCGCGCCGCACTAGCCGGCGCGGTCACGGCCGGGGAGGCAGTGGCCTTCCGGCGGCACATGCTGCTGGAAATGGCCCGGATGTCCTGCGACGACGGGCTGGTGATGGCCCTGCATCCCGGCGTGCGGCGCAACCACCACCGGCCCACCTACGACCGGTTCGGACCGGATACCGGCCATGACATTCCGATTCGCGTGGAGTTCACCGACGGGCTGCGCCCGCTGCTGGAGCGCTTCGGCACGCATCCGGGCTTTCATCTGGTCGCCTTCACCGTCGATGAGACGGTCTGGTCGCGCGAGCTCGCGCCAATGGCCGGATTCTACCCATCCGTGTACGTCGGCGTGCCGTGGTGGTTCCTCGATGCCCCCGACGCCATCCGGCGCTTCCGCGCCGCGGTGACAGAAACAGCCGGCTTCTCGCGGACGTCCGGCTTCGTTGACGACACGCGGGCCTTCTGCTCGATCCCCGCCCGGCACGACATGTCACGGCGCGTCGACGCGGGCGTCCTCGCGCGGCTGGTGGCCGAGCACCGGCTCGACGAGGACGAGGCCGTCGAGACCGCGATTGGCCTCGTCACCGATCTCCCGGCCGCGGTGTTCAAGCTGTGAGCGTCCCGCGGCTGTCACGAAGCGCGGGACAGGGCCGCCCCGCCGCACAGGTGCGGCTCGTTCACCTCGGGCTCGGCAACTTCTTCCGCGCTCATCAGTGCTGGTACACCCATTACGCCCCGGACGCCGCAAACTGGGGGATCGCCGCTTTCACCGGGACCAGCAGCCCGCCCCTGATCGATGATCTGAACGCGCAGGAGGGGCTCTACACGCTTGTGTCACGCGCCGCCGACGCAGATCGGTTCGAGGTGCTGAGCAGCCTGTCGCGAGCCCACGTGGCGACCGACCAGGATGCGTGGCTACGCTACTTCGGGGCTCCTGAGCTGGCCGCGGTCACGATCACAGTGACCGAGGCCGGTTACCTCTGCGGCCCCGATGGCGGCCTGGACACTAGCCACCCTGAGGTCCAAGCCGACATCGAGGCGCTGCGCAACAACCCTATGGGGCTGGTGCGCACCGCCCCCGCCCGCCTGGTCGCCGGGCTCGCGGCCAGGCGACGAGCCGACGCGGGCCCAGTGGCCGTCGTGCCCTGCGACAACACGCCCGGTAACGGTGAGCTGGCGCAGCGCGGCATCCTCGACCTAGCCGAGCTCATCGATGCCGGCCTCGCCACGTGGCTCGAGGATTCGGTGGCGATGGTGACGACCATGGTTGACCGGATCACCCCGCACGCGGCACCGGAGGACGTCCGCACCGTGCTTGAGTCCACCGGATTCGACGACCGCTGTCCGGTTGTGACTGAGCCGTTTCACGAGTGGGTGCTCAGCGGTGCATTCCCCGCCGGGCGACCGCGCTGGGAGGACGCCGGCGCGACCTTCACCGATGACGTGACGCCATACGAGCACCGCAAGCTGTGGCTGCTCAACGGCGCGCACTCGCTGCTGGCCTACGCCGGGTCCATCAGGGGCCATGCGACCGTGGCCGGGGCAGTGGCCGACGAGACGTGCCGGTCCTGGCTGGAAGAGTGGTGGGCGGTGGCGTCGGCGCACCTGGGCCAGCCGACCACAGAAATCGCCGCCTATCGCGCCGCGCTGCTCGAGCGCTTCGCCAACGCGCGAATGCACGACCGGCTGGACCGGATCGCCGCCGACGGCTCACAGAAGCTCCCCATTCGCATCCTGCCTGTCCTGCGCGCCGAGCGCGCTGAGGGCCGGCTGCCTGCCGGCGCGACCCGCGTACTGGCCGCCTGGATCTGTCACCTGCGCGGCCTCGGTGCGCGGGTCAGGGACGCGCGAGCCGGCGAAGTGATCCAGTTGGCCGCGGGCCTGCTCGGCGTGGCCGTGCCCCGTGTCCTCGGCTGGCTGGATCCAGCGCTCGCCGCCGACGCCGATGTGGTGGCGATTGTCATCGAGCAGTGCGAGCAGTTGGTCGAGCTAGGGAGATCTGAGGCGGGCGCTAGCGACCCTTTGGGGCGCTGACTCCGACAGTTGAGCTGAGTTTGCCAGGCTGCGGCGGGCAGCCTGGCATCGGCGAGGCGCTGGTCGATGTGGTGCTGGATGGTGTGGAGTGCGGCGCGGAGCTGGGGCGGTGCTTGCGGCTGGCCGGCGGCGAACAGCGGGCTCAGGATGCGGTCGTGGACCTTGGTGTAGAAGATGGCGAAGGCCAGGCCGTCGGGGGTCAGGTCGTAGGTGCTGGCGTTGGGCCGGCGGGTGATCAGCCCGTTGCGGGCCAGCCGGGCCAGGTCGTAGGAGGCCTGGGCCATCGAGTAGGGGGTGCCGAGCAGTCCGGTCATCAAGGCGCGCAGGCTCTTGTTGGTGATGCCGGTGACGGCGCCCACGGTGACGCATAGGGCGCCGGCCAGGGCCTGGACCCGGGAGTCGCCAAAGCGCATGGCTGTAGCTCTCCGCCCGTCGGCGGTGACCGACGGGCGCGCGATCCGCTCGAAGACTGGATTCGCAAGGACGCAGCCCTGGCCGGCACGTTCAGTGTGCAGCAGCCGGTCGTTGATCGCACGCCCGGCGTCCTGGAGTTCGCCCAGGTTGTGCAGGCGGCGGCCGATCCGCAGGTCGGTGGGTGAGTTGATGACGGTCTCGACGCGCAGCGCGCGGCCGTCCTTGAGGTACTGCTTGATCCGGGAGTGGCGGTAGAAGGCGTTGATGGTGACCTCGGTGCCGCGGGTGATCACCTTGGTCCTGAACGTGCCGCCGGTGGCGCGCTGCTTTCCGTTGATGATCCGGCGGCCGAAGACGATCTCGATGGTGTCCGGGCGGCCCAGGTCCAGGTTGTCGGTGACCAGTGCCTCGAAGAACGCCCGGGCGTGGCGGGGCTGGGCGAACACGATGGTGCGGGACACCTCGACCTGGGCCATCGACAGTTCCCACCAGTACCCGCCATCCCGGTCGGCATCGCCCAGCGGTAGCGGCAGCCGGGACAGCCACCGCTGGAAGAACACCTCGATGGTGCCGGGCTGCAGCGCGTCGCAGATCCGCTGCAGCACCGCGGGATCCTGGGCCGAGGCGAACCCGTTGGACAGCTCGGTGAAGGCGAACCCGATCTTGCGGGCCTGCTGCTTGGCCCACTCGTGCCCGTTGACCCAGATCTTCATCGGCCAGGGGCAGTACGTGCAGACCTTGATGAACGCCGGGCCGAAGCCCGCGTCCCACAGGTAGAAGTAGTAGACCGTGACCCGGCGGTCCTTCTTATCGAAGGAGAACTGCGGCGGCTTGGACGCGTCGGTGGGCCGCTGGCGGGCGATGAGCACCCGCTGCATTTCCTTGGGCCACCCCGATCGCCGCGACCTGCGACCGGCCGGTGGCTGCGGCCTTGTTCAGGTACGGCTGCATCACCTCGATGTTCCGGTCGGCCGCCTTCAGCGGCACCACCGGGATGTGGTTAGCCTCGGCGAAGGAGGCGACCCGGCGGCGGAACGCGTCCCCGATCTGCTGCAGGCACGCCGGCGACGGGACCGGGTATCCCTGGTGCTTCAGGAACTGGATCACCTGCCCGCCGACCTGCAGCTGCGCTAGGTAGCCATGCAGGTAAAGCCGGTCCAGGCACTGCAAATCCAAGACCACATGACCGTCCAGCACGTCATTGACCGTGACCGGCACCGACCGGGAGAACCGCGACACCATGGCAACCTCCGCAACCTGGCCTACGCACGGAGGATGCGCTCACCTGCACGGTCGTGTCCGCGTAACGGCAAACCTCGGCGGTATCAGGCGGAGCCTGTCTCGGTGAGTATGGTCAAGCGACTTCGGCGATGGTGACGGTGGCCAGCAGATCGCGCATGGGAAGTGGCATGTAGGTAAGCACGTGTCCGAGAGGGACTTGAACCCCTATAGCTGTTACCTGCGGCGTTGCTTGCCTGCCTCATACCCACAAGCAGATAACCGCAGGTCAGAGAGTTGTATGTGTGTCCGAGGGGGGACTTGATCCCCGCTCGTGGTGGTACATCCCCAAACGGGGGATCCATCACCCTACCAAGCTAACACGGCAAGGGCCGGCCGAGCCCGCATTTCGCAGGCGAAAAGAGGCGGCAGCACCGGGCCTGCCCGACCGGTCCAGGCATGTGACCTGCGGAAACGACGAGGGCGGTGAGCCGGGACCGGGCCGCACGCAGGGCCGGACCGCGGCAGCCGCAGCACGACGCTTAACCATCAGGGGAGCACGTTGACAGCCTCCCGCTGCTTTTCGCCAGTCCCCGCACTGCAGCCGCAGCCCCGTAAACCGGCCCAGGTGACCTTGCCGCCGAGTTGAACCCCCATAAAACCGAGTTGAACCCCCATGAGGCAGTCCCCGGCGGCTAGCCGCGCCAGAGCAGATCAAAAGCGGCGCCTTTCCGCGCACGGCGCATTGCCCACCAGCACGCAGCTGACAAGGACAGGGCCGGCGGTCACGTCGCCTGCGATCCGCGGCACCCGTGACGCACCGCCACGGCGCTGGCGTAGCGCTGTTGGGGCGCGCCATTCAGGGTGAGCACGGCTGGGCTCGCGGGACCTGCGCTCCGGCGAAATATGGCAGCTATCAGAAAGCACGGACAGGCAAGATCAGCCAAGTCAAAGTGTCCACGCTGATACGTGAATGGTCCCCAGGTGGGCGCGCGGCAGCGGACCTTGGCCGGTGCGGGTCAGGGTCGGGGTGCCTGCTGGGTCAGGCGGCGGGACAGGACGGCATCCGACAGACGAAAGGCGCGCGAGATTGATATCGTATTGCGATGTTACTGGTCATTTGGCGCGGGTGGAGATCGCAGGTTTGCCGCCGGGGCTCCTGGCCAGGTCTTCTCATATAACTGGGTGGTTACGGTGACGGGATTCACAGTCGGCGTCATGCCCGCCGGGTCAGCTGACCTGCCTTGCGGGTAGCCTCATCGCAGGTCATGTGGTGGCTGTCCCGGTTTCTGGGCAACCTCTTGCGGGTGGCGCGGGATGCGGCTGCCGATGATTGATGGCGGGTGTTTCAGAGGGGTGGGTGGCGGGATGCCCGTCGTGGCGGCACCCGCGGAGATGGACATTGCCACCGTGGGTGAGCTGAGGGCGGTCCTGCTGGCTGCGGCAGTAGCCGGGCATGCGGTCATAGTGGTGGACATGACCGGTACCCGGATGTGTGATTCTTCGGGGCTCAGGGTGCTGGCGGAGGCGCACCGGCGAGCCATGGCCGCAGGCGGCGAGCTGCGGCTGGTCCTTCCTGCTGCCGGCTCGGTGGTCCACGTCCTGGCCTTGACCGGCGTGAGCCGCTTTATACCCAGCTTCGGCAGTCTGGAAGACGCCCTGACTGAAGACCTGCCAGCGTGAAACCGCACATGCGTCCGCGGCCCTCAGCGCTGGTTTGGTCATGCTCGCTATTCCTCCGCTCCGCCGAATGCGCGAACAACGCAGAGAATGGCCCGCTCGGATCCCGGAAAGCGTGCGCGATGACTGATGAGCGGGCGCCGGCTCCCGCAGATCACGTCACCCGTCGTGAGGTGGCGGCTCCCGTGCGGGCGGCTCGGTGAGCCGGGCCGGCGCCGTCCGGCGCTCGTTCTGGCGGCGGCCGGCTGGGGGCGGGGGGATCTCGCTGGAGCCGGCTGGCCCGGTGCAGGCGGGTGTGCGGGGTGGCCGGGCCGTGGGGCTGCTGCTGGCAGTGGCTGTCACCGCGGTGGCTGGGACGCAGTATGCGGTGGGCGGCCTGGTCACCACGCTGGCCTGGCTGGCGATTGCCCCGCTGCTGGCCTCGCTGGTGCTGTCGCCGCGGATGACCGGGCTGCTGGCTGGGTGGACGGTGCTGCTGGGGCTGGGGCTGGCCGCCAGCGGGACGGGCCCGGCGGAGCACCCGGCCTCCCGGCTGGGCGTGCTGGTGCTTCTGGCCCTGTTCGCCGTGGTCAACTCGGTGCTGCGTGCCGCGGCGCAGCGGCGGCTGGGCCAGGCCCGTGCGGTGGCGCGGGTCGCGCAGAGCGCGCTGCTGCGTGAGGTTCCCCCGGCTGTGACTGCGGCCCGGCTGGCCTCCCGCTACCTGTCCGCGTCGGCCGAGGCGCGGGTGGGCGGAGACGTGCTGGAGGTGGTGGCCGGGCCTCGGCCGCGGTGGCTGGTCGGCGACACCAAGGGCAAGGGGCTGCCCGCTGTCCGGCTGGCCAGCATCGCCGCCACGAGTTTCCGGGATGCCTGCGCCCAGCCGGGCCTGCCGCTGGCCGAGGTGGCCCGGGCGGTGGACCTGTCGGTGAGCCGCGCGGCGGGTGAGGAGGATTTCGTCACCGCGGTGTTCGCCGAGCTGGACCCGCGCGGCTGGGTCCAGTTGGTGCTGTGCGGGCATCCGCCGCCGCTGCGGCTGACCGCCGCCGGTGAGCTGGAACCGCTGGCCCCGCCGGTGTTCGCGACCCCGCTGGGCCTGCACCCGGACCTGCACCTGTCCACGTTCTCGGTGCGCACCGGTGACCGGCTGCTGTTCTTCACCGACGGGCTGCTGGAGGCCCGCGACCGGGCCGGCCGGTTCTTCCCCCTCAGCGAGCACGCCCAGACGCTGCGCCAGCCCGGCCCGCAAGCCGCCATCGACGAGCTGCTGGACCAGGTCCGCGCGCACACCCGCAACCACCTCGACGACGACGTCGCTGTACTGCTCGTCGAACTCATCCTGACCGGTCCCGCCGGCGGGCCAGACCACACCGGGCAGGACGGGCATTCCGAGCGTGCCGGTGCCGCCGCTGGCCCAGGTCAGCAGTCCGCGCAGCTGCTGCCTGCCGCGGCCGCCGATCGGCACCACCGTGAGCACGCCGACGGGCATCGCGGCGCATACCGGGACCCTGGGTGAACCAGGCCGGTGAACGGATTCCTGCGATAAGACACGCTGGCCATTGGCTTCCCCCGCGCCGGATGAACCTTGGAGTGTGGTGGCGGTCAGCCGGCCAGCTACCCGTCTCTGCTGTGGGAGACGGTGAGGGTGTAGAGGCCTGGCGCTGGATGGAACTCGGCCATCTGTGCAGTGATCGCGGTGAATTCGGGACTTGTGATAGCCGTCTTCCATCTCTCGACGGAGTCGAGTTCGGCGATGCTGATGTATTGGCAGCGGCTGCCCGGTTGCACGGCCTTGTGCAGCAGGGTGGTCAGGTAACCGCTGCGGCTACGCAGCAGTGCATCCGCTTCGTGCCATAGCTTGAGGAACTCCGCCTCACGTTCGGCGGGAACCTGGCAGCAGTTGATCAGAGTGGCAGTGGTCACGGAAAACTCCAGATCAGGCAGTGCGGCGCAGAGCCTGCGGCACGGTAACGGGACCGGAGCGTGCGGCCCAGGCCAAGGTGAAGCAGGCGCCGGCGAGCAAGATGCCGTAGGCGACCCGGACCGGCTGGGAGGCGGCGAACTGGGGGATGTACAGCGCGGTCAGGGCGGCGAGCGGGATGGCGGACCAGCGGGGCAACGACGCCGAGTGCCACACGGCGACTGCGAAGGTGATCGTGCCGGCGGCGAGCAGGATCAGCCCTGCGATGATGAACCAGACGCCGGCTTCCCAGCGGATGCCGTGGATGAGGGTGTCGAAGGTGGCGGTGTCGCCGGTTGCCAGGCCCTGCTGACCGGCCGCGTGCAGGCCGAAGACTTCGGCACCGTAGTAGGGCAGGACCAATCCGGCCCCGATCCAGGAGAGCAGCAGCCCGGCGCGGGCCTCGCGATGGGCCGTGGTGCCCTCGATGAGCTCATAGCCGGCGAACAGGCCGACGGCCAGCATGATGAACGCGGCGATGCCGAGACTGTGTGCCACTACCCAGCGGGTGGATGCGAACGCGCCGGCCCCGTCGAGAGACTTTTCGTCGGAGAACGGGCGAAGGGCCGGGTAGAGCGCGAAGCACACTCCGGCGAGCAGAAGTGGCGGCCCGGCGCTGGTGAAACCACGGCCCCGGCGGACCGCCGGTGCTGTCTGGGGAGTCTGGGTCCTGCCAGTGCCGGTACTGGTCATGGGGTCCTCCTTGGATACTGGTCTTGTGTTCGATGAGCGTTAGCGGGTCCGGGCCGGTCGGCGGCGGCTCGCTCTGGGGGGCGGAAGACCCGCACGGCGCTAGCTGAGAGCAGGGTGGCGGCGGCGGTGAGGCCGGCGGTGGCCTCGACAGCGCCGCCGCTCCCGCCTGCTGCTGCGACCGCGATCCCGGCGATGCCGCCGGTGGTCACGACTACGCCGAGCGGGTAGTAGAAGGCGCTGATGAACCGGCCGAACGCCAAGAAGTGCACCCCTACAACAATCGCTACCCAGGCGGCGATGAACTCGCGGGCCCCGGCTACGGCAAGGCCGATGAGCCCGGCAGCGATCGCGACCGCTTCGGCCTAGACGACGAGCCGGTACTGGCGTGACCTGAACATCGAAGTGGCCGGCTCCGGTGCGGTCCGGCGCAGGCGAACCGCACGGCCGATGATGACCACGCAGGCCGCGATGCCTGCTGCCCGCACCGCACCCTGGGCGGCGGCGGGCAGCCCGGAGGATCCCCACACCGCCCACGCAGCGCCGAACGCGGCGGCGATAATGCATCCGGTCAGCACCCCGCGATGCCAGCCGGCATGACCGTGGCCGGGTACAACGCCCGGCTCACCGGATGTTCGGTGAACAGTGCTCATGAGGGACTCCTGATGAGCGAGGTCCGCCCGGCCCCGGCGTCGCCCGGGGATGCGGGCTTGGCCGGTGTTTCAGCAGCCGTCCGCCTTGCAGGTAGACGAGGGCGTGGTAGGCGGCGGAGAGCAGAGCCAGCGCCCAGCCGAGGAGGTGCTGCCCGGCGGTGTAGACGGCTGCGGCGGCCAGCCCGGAGATGGCTAGTTCCTGGAGCAAGCGCAGGGGTTCGGCGAGCCTGCCTGCCTGGTGGAGGTCGACGGCGCCCCACAGCCCGAATCCCAGCGCGGGGGCGCCGGCCGCGAGCAGGATCTTCATGCCGGTGCCCGCGCCAGCCCGGTATCCCCAGTAGGCGAACGCAGCGACGATCCCTGTCTCCATGAGGACCCTCAGGGCGAGGGTGAACGCCGGCCGCCCGGCCAGTTCAGCGTGGGCTGCTTTCTCACCTGTCCCGGGACGGCCGCCCGGAAGCGCAGCCGGAGCTCCTCGCGGGTTTTGCGTCTTCATCATGAGCTGGTCCTCCCTCGGGTCACCGGGCAGCGGGGGTTAGGAGGGCCCGGCCGCGTGGGCGAGGAGGACGGCTTCGGTGGCGCCGCCGGTCCAGGGGTCGCCGTGGCCGGGCAGCACGGTGTCGGCGGCCAGGCCGTGCAGGGCGGCCAGGGATCGCAGGGCGGTGCGGGTGTCCTGGTTGAACCCTGACGGCATGATCTGCGGGCCGGTCCGCCCGGTGAGGGGGTTGCGGGTGATTATCGTGTCGCCGCTGAACAGCACCCGGTGCCGGTCGCAGAACAAGGCGGCGTTGCCGGGAGTGTGGCCGGGGGTGTGGATGACCCGGGGGCGGCCGGGCACGTCCAGGACCTGGCCGTCGCGGAAGGCCGATACCTCCAGGACCGGGACGATCTTCGCCCCGCCGCGGCGCAGCAATGACAGCGTGGTCCGGTAGAACTCGGCCCGGAGCAGGTAGCGGGCCAGGCCGGCGTCGTTCTTGCCGGGCTTGGCGCCCTTGGCCACCGCGGCGTCGGCCTGGTGGACCCAGATCGCGGCGCCGGCCTCGGCGCGGGCGCGTTCGGCGAATCCGGTGTGGTCGGCATGCGCGTGGGTCAGCAGCACGGCCTCCACGTCGTCGGCCGTCTTGCCGCGGGCAGCCAGCGCCCGCTGGAGCAGCCCCCAGTCGGCTGGGGTCCCGGCGTCCACCACGGTCAGCGTCCTGCCGTCCTCGATCAGGTAGAAGTTGGTGACTCCGCCGCTCAGCCTGCTGATGGCGGGTGCGATCTGGGAGACCTGCGGCAGCGCCTGGCCCGTGCTCATGACCGTCCTCCTTGACCTGCACATCGGTGCCACCAGTGTCCGTGAACCGGACCGGCGCGGCACCGGTGCGACGGCCGGCTTGGCCTGTGCGGTTGATAGCAGCGCAGGCCGGCCGAATGACGTAGCTGGCTGGCGGGTAGGTACAGCGGGGTGAGCGGTCAGACCCTGCCCCGCCTGTTTGCTGCGGCTGAGCCGATGGCTGGCATGCGGATCCGGTGGCGGGAGGCAGCCGGGGCGGTCGTGTTGTTCGTGGTGATCGCGGCGGCGCATGCGGCTGGCACCGGGATGGTGTCGGATGTGAACCGGGTCAGCGCGTCGGGAGTGGTGTTCTTCCCGGCGGCCGGGGTGACCGTGGCCGCGTTGCTGCTGCTTCCGCGCCGGTGGTGGCCGGTGGTGCTGGCCGCGGCTTTCTTCAGCGAGCTGGCCGCAGATCTGGTGCTAGGGGAGACGGCGGTCACGGCCGCCGGCTCGGCGGTAGCCGGCACAGCAGGGCCGACGGTGGGGGCAGCGATCTTCCTGGCCTGGGCCGGGGGGCCGCTGTCGGTGAGCCGGCGGCGTCAGCTGGCCGCGTTCGTGGCCGGCCCGGCGGTGGCCGGCGCGGGCCTTGGTGCCCTGATCGGAGCGGCGGCCGCGATGTTCACCTGGCCGCATGGCCCGTTCCTCACCATGCTGGCCCGGTGGTGGACCAGCGGCACGCTGGGGGTGCTGATCGTGGGCGGGCTGGTGGTGGCATGGCTGACCGACGATGAGTGGCCGGTCCGGCCCCGGCACCGGGCAGTGGAGGGCTGCGCGCTGGGCGTGTGCGCCGGAGCGCTGACCTGGCTGGCGTTCTGGGCGTGGCACCCGGGGCTGACGTACCTGTGCCTGCTGCCGCTGGGCTGGGCGGCGGTCCGGTTCGGCGCCCGCGCGGCCACAACGGTGGCCGCGTTGATGGCGGTGGCCGGTGAGTGGGGGACCGTCACCGATCATGGCCTGTTCGCCGTGATCAGCCATGACCATACCCAGGCGCTGTGGCTGGTGCAGCTGTTCCTAGCGGTAGCGGTGCTAGGCGGCCTGCTGCTGGCCAGCCAGGTCGCCGAGCTCGCCCAGGCCGAGGCGGCGGTGCGGGACAGCGAACGCGCCGCGCAGGAAGCCCGGGCCGCCGCCCGCCAGGCGCAGGCCGCCGAGCGGGCCCGGCTCGCCCGCGACCTGCACGACTCGGTGTCGCAGGCGCTGTTTTCTATGAGCATGCACGCCGGCACCGCCCAGCTCGCCCTGGCCCGGATCCCGCACGCCGGCGAGCCGCTGGCCCGCGCCATTGGCCAGCTGCGGGAGCTGACCGCGGGGGCGCTGGCCGAGATGCGGGCGCTGATCTTCGAGCTGCGCCCGGACGCGCTGGCCGAGGAGGGCCTAGTGGCCGCGCTGACCAGGCAGGCCGCCGCGATCTCCGCCCGGGACGGCCTGCCGGTTACCGTCCGGGGCCCCGACGAGCCCCTGCCGCTGCCGCCCGAGGCGGCCGAGCACGCCTACCGGGTTGCCCTGGAGGCCCTGCACAACACCGTCCGGCACGCCGCGGCCAGCCACGCCACAGTCATCGTGGAAGCAGACGGCGGGCAGTGCGTGCGGGTCGGGGTATCCGACGATGGGACCGGGTTCGACCCGGGCCTGGCCCGCCCCGGGCACCTGGGCCTGCGTACCATGGCCGAGCGGGCCCGGGCCGTCGGCGGTGATCTGGAGCTGGTCACCGCGCCGGGAACGGGCACCCGGGTCCTGCTCACGGTACCCGCACGCCCCGTGGCCGGGGAGGGCGGCCGATGACGGCCGGTGCCTGGGACGAGGACGTGCCGCTGCGCGTGTTCCTGGTCGATGACCATGCCATCGTCCGCTCTGGGGTGCGCGGCTACCTGGAGCTCGCCGGCGGCATCACCGTGACCGGGGAGGCCGCCGCCGGGCAGCAGGCAATCGATGCCCTAGCGGTGCTCGAGCCCTCCGGCACGCTGCCCGACGTGGTGCTGATGGACCTGGTCATGCCGGGCATGGACGGCATCGAGGCCACCCGGCGGATCAAGGCCCGCTGGCCCGGCATCGAGGTGGTCGCGGTCACCAGCTTCGCTGACCAGGCCAAAGTTCGCGCTGCGTTGCAGGCCGGCGCGGCTGGGTACCTGCTCAAGGACGCCGACGCCGACCAGGTCGCCGCCGCCATCCGGGCCGCCGCCGTCGGCCAGTGCCACCTGGACCCCGCCGTCGCGAAAATCCTCGCCGACTCGCTGCGCGCACCCAGACCAGCCATCGATGCGCTGACCGCGCGGGAACGCGACGTGCTCGCCCAGATCGCCAGCGGCGCCACCAACCGGCAGATCGCCCACCGGCTCGGTATATCCGAACGCACCGCCCGCACCCACGTGTCCGCCATCTTGGCCAAGCTCGGCCTGGCCTCCCGCACCCAGGCCGCGCTGTGGGCCCTCCAGCACAGCCAGCTGCCGCCGCCCAGCGCCGGCCAGATGACGTAGCCGGCACCGGCCGGTCCGCCGATGCCCCATCGCGGCACCGGCACAATGAGACCTCCGGTCTGACGAGGAGCCGCGGTACCGATGCCCCGCCCACCTCGACCACGGGCCGCGGATCCCGGCGGTCAACTCCACCGTGCATCTGTACCCGATCGACGGCTCCTGCCACGACATCCCGGCGGACGCCACCGCGTTCGGCCACCTACGCCTGCGTCATCGCCGGAATGTGGCCCGACCCGCGGCAACGAAGCCAGCACGCGATGGGTCGGCGACTACTAGGCCGCGCTGGCCCCGCACTCCCAGGCCGGCGGCTGCACCAAGTTCGCCCGCGCCGACGATCAGCAGCGTGTCCGCGACGACTTCGGCACCGCCGACGGCCGGCTCGCCGAAACCAAGCAGCGCTACGACCCCGGGCAACCTCTTCCACGTCAACCAGAACATCGCGCCCACGGCCCGGTAAGGCAGGCTTGTCTCCATGTGGTCTCCATCGCCCGGGCACGGCAGTTTCCTGACCGCCGGGTTATACGTGGCCCCTGCCATCGATCGAGAGGTGATGAGCGATAATCGCGCAGATCGTGCGCTTCGGGTCCGGCCTGCCCAGCGAAGAGGTGCTGGCCAGGTACGCGGCCAGAGCGCCGCGCTACCGCGCCGTCCCTGGGCTGATCCAGAAGTACTACCTGTCTTTCCCCGAGACCGGAGAGCACGGGGCGGTCTACCCGTGGGACTCGGCGGCGGCGATGGAGGCCTTCCGGGGCGGCGACCTGGCCCGCTCCATCCCCGAGGCCTACCAGGTCGGTGCTGGCCGGCCCGGTGCGCGCTGCGGGTGCGGCCCAAGGTGAACGCGCCGGCGTAGCACGGGGTGCTCAGTACGCCGATGACCGCGCCGTAGCTGGCTGGCACCCATTCCACCCGCCCGCCGGCCCGGCGGCGGGGCAGCTCGAGCCCGTCGGCGCGCAGCGACAGCATCACCTGGCGGGCCGAGCCCAGCTCGGTGAACCGGCGGAACACCGTAGTGATAGCCTCGCGCACCGCCTGATCAGCGCATAGCACCGCCCGGCCAGCAGGGTCGTACTCATAGCCTGCGGGCAAAGCGACCCGCAGTTCGCCCTTGGCCGCCTTGTGCCGCATCCCGGCGATCAGCCGGCCCTTGATCAGGTGCAGCTCTGCCTCTTATACGGACATTGCCGTTATGCCGACCCTGCGGCAGGAGCGTGTGGCGGGCTGCGGCGACTGTCAGGAGCGTTCGGCATAATCACAGTCCGTCGAGGAACGCGAGTATGTCGTCGGATGGCTGGTAGCGTCCGGGCGTAGTGTTCTGGGGTGCCGTCCGGGCGATGGCCCGTTCCTTGAGTGCCAGGTCAGCATGGATGTAGACCTGTGTGGTGGCGGTGTTTTCGTGTTTTATCCACAGTCCCAGCCGCCGACAGGAAAGACGCAGGACCGGTGAGCGTCCGCCCGCGCACCGGGGGGAGGTGCACGTCCTGGCCGGGCAGGCCCCCCAAGTCTGTGCTCGCCATGACCAGGAACAAGGAGGAAGAATGGCCTTGTCAGGGAACCCCGGGCTCATCGCCGCACCCGTCAGGGCACAGGACGGTGAGTAAGCCGGTGGGAGTCCGCCGGTCGGCGGTCCAGGCAATGCCTCATCTGACATAACCCGAAAAGGTTGTAGGTTACAAGTGTTGCTACTTACAATGCTTTGGTGAGATCAAGCTCAAGCGCGGCTCAGGGTGGGGCGGAACTGACGCCTGACGCTCTGGAGACCCTGCAGGCGGCGACCCGGGTCCTGGCCGGCGTCGCGCTGCACAGCCTGGACGTCCTCGACGGGGCGGTGACTTTGCCGCAGTTCCGGATGCTCGCCGTTCTGGCAGATCTCGGGCGAGCCCGGTCGGTGCAGGTAGCCCGGGCGCTCGGGCTAGAGGCCTCGACTGTCACCCGGCTCGCCGACCGTATGGTCACTGCGGCCTACGTCTCCAGGGGCGGTGAGCCGGGTCACCGTGGCGTGGTGACCCTGGAGCTCACCGCGGCCGGCAAGGGTCTGGTCGACCAGGTGACGGCCTGGCGGGAGCAGGAGCTGGCGCGGATCTTCCGCCAGTTGCCGCCCGCCGGGCAAGCGCCGGTCACCCACGCGCTGCGCCAGCTCGTCGAGGCTGCAGGCGAAGGCTACGGAATGATTTCGCGCGGCCTGGTGCCGGTGTGACCGGATCTGTCAGCCTGTGCCCGCCGTACTGAGCAGGAGACGCAGGCGTTTGCTAGGACGCCGGGCAATCCGATAACAGCAGGATTCCCAGCTGGTGCCTGATTCCTGGCTCTGCCCGACCGGCAGCCAGGCGTCGGCGGTTCTTCCTCAGGGCGAGCCGTGCGCAGTGAGAAGTCCCGGAAAGCCGGGGAACACCCGCCGGCCGGCATGACGTCCGCGGTGTCCTGATGATGCTGCCGCATGCTCACCTGAGGGTCGCTGAGCGGACGGAGAGCTGGCTGAGCCGGGACCCGCCGCCATCTGAACGCGGGGGAAGCGTGCGACACAACTGGCCCGCCTCGGACGCTGACCGGGGCGTAGCCGCAATCTATGGCGAGCACTATCGCCCCTTGGCCCGGATAGCCGCGCTCCTGCTTGGCGACGGTGCGGCGGCAGAAGAACTAGTCCAGGACGCCTTCGTCTCCGTGCACCGTGCATGGCGGCACCTGCGGGACGAGGAGGAGGCCTTGGACTACCTGCGCCGCACCATGATCAAGACGGCACGCGTCCAGAACGGCGCCTCACCTGAGCTGCTCAACGGGCAGCGGGACCGAACCGCCGCCTTCCCCGCGCCCGACATCCCGCGGTCACTGCTCATTGCCGGCCTTCGCGGCCTTCCCGCCCGCCAGCGCGAGGCGCTGGTGCTCAAGTACTTTGCGGACTGGCCAGATGCTCAGATCGCCGCTGCGATGGGGATCAGCAGACATGCGCTGAACGCCCACCTCCAGCGCGGTCTGGCCGCCCTCCAGGCCGTCGCTTCTCCAGACTCAGCCGGGCGCGACTAAGCTTGTTATTTAACCTTTGAGGTTTCTGATCAGGGGTTTTGCCGGTGTTGTCCGGCGTGTCACGGTGATGACAGACGGCCATCGCGTCATCATCTTCGGGTTCCTTCCACAGAACTTGAAGACGAGGCGATGGCCGTGGCGTTCAGTATGGCGTGGCTCGATGCTGGGGCCGGGGACGAGGCTGGTACGGATCGGGCCCGCGGCGCGCTGGCGGCCTTCCGCGTGAGCTGTACCGGTGCCTGACGGCGCGGGCCGATGCGCTGTTTGAGCTGGCTGATGCGTTTCTGTGCGCGGACGGGCCGGTCCGGGTGCTGGCGGCACTGTCTTTGGAGCCGGAGCACCGGCGCGGGCACGGGGCGGCCTATGACGCAGTCGGCGCAGGCCGGATCGATGTTCCGCGGCTGGGGTGGCTGCTGGCTGCCTTGCCGTTGCCGGCCTGGCCTGATGGGCGGATCCGGCTGGCGGCTGATGTCAGCAACTGGCTGCGGCCGGGCGCGATCACCAGCCCGGAGCGGCTGTTCTGCCACGTGTACGGGCGAGGCAAGGGGCAGGCCCAGATGATCCCGGGCTGGCCGTACTCCTTCGTCGCCGCCTTGGAGCCGGGCCGGACTTCGTGGACTTCAGTCTTGGATGCGGTCCGGCTCGGCCCGGATGACGATGAGACCGAGGTGACCGCTACGCAGGTCCGCCAGGTCGTCACCGGGCTGATCGACGCCGGGCACTGGCGCCACGGCGACCCGGACATGCTGATCGTGTTCGATGCCGGCTATGACGTGACCCGGCTGGCCTGGCAGCTGGCCGATCTCCCCGTCGGGGTGGCCGGGCGGCTGCGATCGGACCGGGTGCTGTACTTCCCCGCGCCGCCCTGCGCCGCCGGCCGCGGCCGGCCGGTCCGGCACGGCGCGGAGTTCGCGCTGGCGGACCCGGCGGCCTGGCCCGGTCCGCCGGTGACCACCAGCACCGCGACCTCCCGGTACGGAACCGCCGTCGCCGCCGCGTGGGACCGGATGACCCACCGCGGCGCCTGGCTGGACCACGCCGGCACCACTGCCCGTCATCGACGGCACGCTGATCCGGCTGCAGGCCGGTCACTTGCCCGGTGACCGCAACCCCCAGCCGGTATGGCTGTGGTTCTCGCGCACCGGCGTACCTGTGAAGACGTGGACCGGTGCTGGCAGACGTTCTTGCGCCGCTTCGGCCCAGAGCACACCTTCCGGCTGTTCAAGCAGGTCCTGGGGTGGACTGCCCCGAAGATCCGCGACCCCGCCGCCGCGGACAACTGGACCTGGCTGATCATCGCCGCCTACGCCCAGCCCCGTCTCGCTCGCCCGCTGGCCTCAGACCTCCGCCTGCCCGGGCAGCAGCCCGCACCGCAGGGACGGCTCACCCCGGCCCGGGTTCGCCGGGGATTCCGGCACATCCGCGCGACAGCAGGCTGCCCGGCCAGTGCACCGAACCCGGAATACCAGGCCCAGGACGCCCGCCAGGGTCACACAACCGCCGCCCCGTATCCAGCTACGACGTCGGGAAGACCTTCAAACGGGAACGCACCCTCAAGGCCAAGCGCGAAAGAGAAGGTTAAATAACAAGCTAAGGCGTGTTGATTCCCCATGGATCCGCCGAAATAGCTTATTCGTGCACAAACACCCCGATAGGGCCTCTAAGTCTTTCGCTCGCCTTGTCAACCTAGGGTTGAAATCAACCGTCTTAACGGTACAGAGCATGGCGGGCAGCGCGTTCTGTGACCGGTTGTCTAGCCGGGTCGGGAAGCGCGAACCCAGGGTGGGGGGAAAGGCTGATGACCAAACCTGATCCATGCCCCTCTATCTGGCGTTCTAACGCGGCTCGTCTTTGCGGCAGTGGTATTGGTAGAAAGGGCGGTTATGCGAATTGACAGCAGGTGGCGGCGGGCGCTTGGCGCGGGTACCGTCGCGGCCGCGATAATGATTGCGGTGGGGAGCACGGGTACGGCCTCAGCTGCGGCCAATCCGTTGACGGCACCGTTCACGGAATGCCCGGCCATCGGGGCCGCACCGAGTTGCCAGATCCTGCTCGTCGTCAACTCGAACGACACGATCTCTGTACTAGGCGATTCCTCTGTTGGCCCTTATGACGGCAGCGACGACACGCTAGTCGGTGTCGTCAACAACAGCGCTAAGCCCGTGCCCGCCATCACCGTGTCCGGTCCGGGCTCCGGTCTGGCCGGATTCGACGAGGACGGTATCTGTACCTACGCCAACAACGGCAATTACTGCGATACCCAGCAACTGTCCGGGACCGACCCGGAAGACTATGCAGGTCCGGGCACTTCCTTCACCCTCGACCCGAAGTCCCAGGACGACGTAGAGGTGGACTTCGCCGGCAGCGGGCTGGCGGCCGGTGCGGCCACCTACTTCAGCCTTGAAGGCGCGCTCACTGCGGCGTCGCTCACCAGTCGGACCGGCAAGTTGCCATCGCTCAAAATAACCACATCAGTCAGCAACCACCCGATCGTTCCCGATCCCGGCCCGGACGCATCGGTCAAGTTTACGCTGACCGCCACGAACAGCGACGGCACGCCTGCTGCTCACGCTACCGTGACAATGTCCAATGCCAAGCCCGGCGCGACTTTCCACACCAACGCCAAAGGCGTGCTAACCCTGATCGAACCGGTCACCGTCCAGCCCGGCAGTCCCGGCGGCGCGATGAATATCGTCACTGCCCAAGTGATTGCGGCCAACGGGACCACGGGCAGCGCCGCCCAGGAGCTCTACAACACCACGCAGTACGCCGCCTGCTCCTTCGACGGCAAGCCTGGCCTGGACACAAGCCTGCTGGATAACATGCTTCCCGACGTGGGCGGCTTCTCGCTGAGCGGGATTCAGACGCTGATCGAGAACCTTGCTCCGTGGCTCGGCGGCTACCATACAAACGTGGCCGGTTACACGATCACCGTGCCGAAAGCCCGCAACATCTACGCGCAGACCCTGCAGATCACGCACCGGGGCAAAACCACCTACAGCGGGACCGGCTACAGTCGGCACAAGATCCTTCAGGTGAGCAGTAACCTGTTCGATCAGATCCAGAGCGGCTGCGCGGGCGGCCCGAGCAACCTGGCTTGATGCGGAACCGTTCAGTGCCCGGCCGGTACGCCGGCCGGGCCATTCCTCCACTCCTGGCCACGGGTATCTTTGCGCTAGCCGCCTGTAGCGCCAGCCCGTCGGCCGCTGGTCACCCCGCGACCGCGGCAGCCGGATCCCCCGCGTCGGCTCCGCCTGCCGCGGGGATGTCGACGCCAACGGCAGCCCGGCCGTCATGCGTCCAGCAAGTCCGCGCCTGGAAGGGCAGCGGACTGCTAGACACCGTGGCGGCCGACGTCGCCACCGCGGGCGCTGCAGCCGTGACCGACGCCGAGCTCGGCCGCGTGACGGACGCGGCCAGGAAAGACGCGACCCAGCTCGATGCCGCTGTCAGCAGCGCAGCGTCAGTCCCAATGCCCCCCTGCGCCGATCCCAGCGGCTGGTATGCGCGAACCCTACAGGACGCGCGGACCATCGCAGCCCACATAAGCAGCAATCGATCACCAACCGTGATCGCCGCGGACCTCAAGCAGGCTCACGCGGCCCTGCAAAAGGCTGACCAGGAACTCAAGGCCCGGAGCCGCTAACCAAGCACCAAGACCGATCCGTTTGTAACAGCTCATTCAGGCGCGCATGAATAGGTCCATAGTCCGGCCCGTAGGTCTTCGCGCGCACCGTACGCATCTCCATCGCCGTTCCAGTCACAGGTGACGTAGCCCTCCGGCCGGGTAGGCCGAGCGCATTGTTTAATAACCTCAGAGTTCCCTGAGACCTCAGGAACTTCTGTAGCCCCGGGACCTGGGCTTCCTTCCGCGATCCGTTCCTGCCGGGTCTTGTGATGGTTTCTCATGTTTTATGAAGGTCTATCGTGCCTGTTGCTGGTCTTTCTGGATCAGTGAAGGCAAGGGAGGCCCGGGCTTGAGCCTGGCCGTCGTACGAGATCTGCGGGAAGCACGCGCCCCGGCCGGGCCGGATGAGCTGGCGGCGTTCGAGACTGATGTGCTGGCCGGGTTCGTTCTGGCCCGGGCGGCGGCCGGCCTGTCCGATAACACGATCCGCTCGGACGTGCTGCACCTGGAGCAGTTGCGGGCATGGCTCGGCAGGCCGTTGTGGGATATGCAGCCCGCCGACGCCGACGCGTATTTCGGCAAGGTGCTCCGGGATGCCGCGAAAGGGACCGGCTGGCCCGCTCGCAGGCGCTGAGGACGTATTTCGGGTTCCTGGAGATCCGGCACAAGGCCGAGATCCACCAGATGACCGGCCGGGTGGCCGAGTGCCCGGTCGATGAGATGAACCGGCCCCGGGGGGCGGGCCGGGCGGCGCTGCGGATCCCGCCGTCGGCGGTGCGGGTGGGCGTGCTGTTCGCCGGGTGGCGGGCGGAGCTGGCGACCTGCCGGAAGTTCGCCCCCGCTGCCCGCAGTTATGCGGCGGCCCGGCTGATGGCCGATGTTAGGCTGCGCGTCAACGAGGCCAGCCACCTTGATCTCGCCGACGTGAAGTGGGACCTGGGCCGGTTCGGCAAGCTGCACGTCCGGATCGGCAAGGGCGCCCGCGGGTCCGGGCCGCGGGAGCGGATGGTGCCGCTGATCAACGGCGCCGGGGCGACCTTGCGCTGGTTCATCCAGGACGTGTGGTCCTTTTTCGATGATGATCACGCCCGGCCTGTTCTGCTCCGAGCGCCGCAAACGCCGACGGGACCGCGGCCCGGGCCGGCAACGAGACGCTGCGGTCCGCGCTGGCCGCCGCGGCGGCGGCGCACCTGCCGGACTGGCCGGAGCGGGTCACCCCGCATGTGCTGCGGCATTTCTGCGCCTCCCAGCTTTACCTGGGCGGGATGGACCTGGTCGCGATCCAGGAGACCCTGGGTCATTATGCGGGTGATCTTGTCAAGTTGATCATGCTAGGAGACTGCCTCGTCGAGGCGGGACAGGAGCCCGTCGAAGATTTTCTTCCGCCCGGACTGGCCCTTGGCGGCGGCGTCGTCGCGCTGCTTTTGGAGGGTGGGGCGGAACTCGATGGTGGTCTGGAAGAAGGTGCAGGATTCGCAGATCGACTCGAAGTGGCAGTCCAGCCCGACGGGCCGGGCGCAGTAGCCGTTGCCGAGCATGCGCTGGTGCATTTCGGCGCGGAGCTTGCGCATCTCGGTGCCCTCGGCGCCGGCGGGCAGGTTCTTCGGGGCGTCGTAGAGGGCCTCGACTTTCTCCGACACCGCGAAGTACTCCTCGGCCACGGTGCGGTTGGCGATGCGGGCATACACCATGGTCATCCGCATCGATCGATGTCCCAGAAGGGCGGCTATCGCCTCGAGGCTCATGCCCCGGTTGATCGCCTGGGTGGCCAGCGTGTGCCTGAGCCTGTGCGGGCTGACGTGGCCGATCCCGGCGGCCTGGGCGGTTTTGGCGACGGCCCGGTCGACGCGGCCCTGGCCGATGCGCTGGCCGTGCTCGACGAAGAGGTAGGGGGTGCGCAGGCTGGCGGGCCGTGCGGCGAGCCAGCCGTCCAGGAGGTCCTTGAGCTGGGGGTGCAGCGGGATATAGCGGTCGGTGCGCAGCTTGCCGAGCGGCACGTGCAGCCAGTAGGCGGCGCCGATCTGCACGACGGAGTCGACGGTAAGGCCGAGGAACTCGCCTTTGCGCAGGCCGGTGCGGGCCAGGAACTCCACGGCCAGGCGGACGAACGGGTCGGGGTCGGCGCGGGTGGCCTGCAGCAGCTTGGTGAACGCGCCGTCGTCCAGGAACCGGGGCAGCGGCTCGTCGCGCAGCGGCAGGTCGGCGGAGAAGACCAGCACCGCGGCGGGGACATCATCGCCGTCCCACTCGGTGAGCCGCTCGAAGCAGGCGCGCAGGGCGCCGAGGTGCTCGGCGAGGCTGATCCGGGACAGTTTCCCGCCGCGAGCCGATGGCCGGGCAGCCAGGTGCAGCTTATAGGCCTCGATGTGGCGGCGGCGAAGGCCGGCGACGCAGGCGACCTCGGGGGCATTGCCGGCCAGCCAGCAGGCGAACTCGCGCAGCACGCCCTCGACGCGCACCATGGTCGAGGCCCGCAGCGACAGGCTTACCTGGGCGATGTAGCCGGCCAGGGTAGATGCCAGCTGCGGCGCCGCCGATGCCCATTGCGCGGCCCGCTCGGCCGAGCGGTCAGGGCTGGTCTTGCGGGGAGCGGCGTCAAGCGCGCCGAGGTGGAACAAGGTGGTCTGCAATCCGAACAGCGCCGCGCTCAGCGCCCCCGGGCCGTGGCTGCCGGGGTGGTGACGGCCGATGGCGGCAGTCAGCGCCTGCCGGCCCTCGTCAATGACCGCCTGGGTCACCTGATCGGGGGCCAGCCCGGCCAGCGCCGTCACCTTGGCCAGCGCCGACCACTGCAGGCGGGTCACGGTAGCCCCGAAGCCGAGCCCGGCGGAGGTTTCAGCGAAGCGCACGTGGAACGCCCGGTGATGATGAGCGGCGACTTCCCCCAGGTAGGGTCGGCAGGCCACCAGGTAGTCGGGGCTCGGGCGCAGCCGCCCGGTCACGATGAGCCATCCGACCACCCGCCGGTCTTTGAGCGGCAAGGCGCACTGGTCTGCCAGGGGCATCTGCGCCCACCCGGCGGCACCGACGCGGGTGAAGAACATGCGGGCGACCGAGGTAACCGGATGCCCGGCGAACATCCCGGCCGCCACCAGGTCGGCGCGGTAGGTGCTGACCAGGTCCTCGACGCAGGGCCGCCGGGCCGGTGGCCCGCTCACCGCACTGCCGTCGGGGTGACCGGCGCGACCTGGGCCTCGATCGCCTCCGCCGCCCGCAGGTACTCCTTCTCCAGCCAGTCGTTCGCCAGGTGCAGGTAGAGGCGGGTCGACTCGATCGAGGCGTGACCAGCCTGGGCCTGGATGGCCTCCAGCGCCATGCCCGCCTCCCGCAGCCGGGTGAAACACGTGTGGCGCAGCTGGTGGCAGGTTGCCCGCTCCAGCCCGGCGCGATCCCGGGCCCCGTCCAGGATCTCATCCAGCCCGGCCGCCGACAGCGGCTCGCCGCGGCGGGCGCCCTTCAGCACCACGAACACCTGCCTGGCCGAAGATGCCCCTGGCCGTTCGGACTCCAGGTAGGCGCCCACTTCTGCGAAGAACCGCGCCGAGACCGGCACTACCCGCTGGCGGCCGCCCTTGCCCTCGGCCACGAACAGCCGCCGCTCACCGGCGCTGAGATCCTCCAGCCGCAAGCCGAGCACCTCGCAGCGGCGCAGCCCGCCCAGCACCATCGCATCGACCATGGCCCGGTCGCGGTCAGTCCGCAACGCCGCCCGCAGCGCGTCGACCTCGGCAGGCGCGAGCACCCGCGGCAGGGTGCGGGGCGTGCGGATCAGCGGCACCCCGCCCCGGCCACGCCGCGCGCCCGGCCGCCGTGCAGCCAGGCTTCCTGGCACCGGGTTGCGGTGCACCCCGGTGTCCTCCCGGGCGCACAGATACCCATACAGGCCCCGCACGCTCGACAGCCGCCGGGCGATCGTCCGGGCCGCCAGGCCCGCCTCGCCGTCCTCCAGCCGCACGACCCGCTCCCCGCGACGAGGAGCACGCTGCGCGGACAAGAAAGCGAACACGTCCGCGGTGGTCACCACGGCCGGCTCCTTGCCGACGACCTCGAAGAACACCTTCAAGTCGTAGGCCACGGCAAGCCAGGTGTTGGTCCGTGCCCGCGCCGCCACGAACACCAGGTAGTCGTCCAGCAGCGGATGCCCGAGCGTGATCTTCTCGATCTGGCCGTCTGCCGCCGAGCGGGCCAGGCATGGCATGAACTCCAATGGGTGACTCCCTTTCCAGCTGGTGACAGACCGCGCCACGCGATCTTGTCACTGCCTCTAGATCACCCGCATATAAAACATGCCTGGGCCGCCACGACCATGAATTACATTCACGTCCACGCCACCCACGTCGAGGACGCCTGGATCGCCGGCCAGCAGCGGGCAGCCGATCGCCTGAAGGGACTCGGTCCGTGAAGTCGAACCTGCGCCTGGCCGCCGCCAACCGGGGCATCTGGAAGGCCAGCGAGCTGCAGCGGATGCTCGCCGAGGCAGGCCTGAAGATCAGCGCCGGGAAGATGTCCGGGCTGTGGTCGGGCCGCCCGGCCAGCATCAAGCTGTCCGACCTCGACGTCATCTGCGCCGTGGTGGGCTGCGGAGTGGAGGAGCTGCTGATCCCCGAGACCGGCAAGCTCCCCCAGCCGGCCGGCGGACAGCCCGGCGAGCCGGCCGGCGCCTCCCCGCAGGCCAGGCCCGGTGTCACTCCCAGGCGCCGGGACGGGCGCTCGCTCCCGCCCGCCTGATGGCCGCGCGGATCCGGGCCGCCACCCCCATCGGCAGCTGCCCGGACTGCCTGTCCTGGGGTGCCTCCTACGGCTCACAGTCGTACTGCCGGGCCTGCTATGACTTCACCCGCCGCTATGGCCGCCGCCAGTGCGCCGGCTGCCTGCGGGTCATCGCGGTCAAGAAAGGCCGCTGTCGGCTGTGCTGGCTCCAGGCCGGCATCGCCGCCGCAGGGCGGCGCCGGCTCATCGCCGAGGATTTCGCCACTGCCGGATACTGGCAGCTGTCCCTAGCGGGCATGAGCCGCCTGGGCAGCACCGGCCCGGCCCGGCAGGCCCCGCCGGACGATCCCGCCCCGCCAGACGCCGCGTCCGCCTGGACCCAGCTGCAGCTGAGCGCCCCCGGCGAATCGCTGCACTTCGACAAGCGTCACTGGGCCGCCTCGGCGATCACCGGCCCGGCCCTGCAGCAAGCCAGGCACATCGCCGCCGGCCTGGCCGGCGCCCGCGGCTGGAACGCCCGGATCATCACCGAGACCAGCCGCGCGCTAGCTGTCGTGCTCGCCGGCCACCAGCCCGGAGACATGATCGCCTGGTCCCAGCTCCCGGCGGCCCTGCACCACCGGGACCTCAGCATCACCCGCGCCGCCGAGATCCTCGCCCTCGCCGGTCTCCTGGACGACGACCGGATCCCGTCTTTCACCTCCCTGGCGCAGCCACGGCTCGCGCTGCTGCCCGCGCCGATGGCCGCCGTCGTCCGGGACTGGCTGCGCACCCGCAGCCAGGGCGGTCCCCGCAGCCGTCCCCGCGACGAGCACACCGTCCGGATAGCGGCCCCTGAACCTCATCCAGCCGCTGCAGCCCGCCGAGATCCACCAGGCCACCTCCGCCGCCACTACCCCCGCCGCCCGCCTCGCGGTCGCGCTGGCCGCCATCCACGCCGCCAGGCCCAAGACCATCCGAGAGCTTCACCTCGGCGACATCGACCTCGGCGGCCGGCGGCTGGTCATCGCCGGCCAGGCCCGCCCGCTCGACGACCTGACCAGGCGCCTGCTCCTGGCCTGGCTGCAGCACCGCGGCCGCCGCTGGCCCGGCACCGCCAACCCGCACCTGATCATCAACCAGCAGACCGCCATGACCGCCCGGGCCGTCAGCGAGAACTGGCTGACCACGTCATGCCGCGGCCTGACCGCCACCCTCGAACGGCTCCGCGTCGACCGGCAGCTCGAGGAAGCCCTCACCTGCGGCGCCGACCCCCTGCACCTCGCCGCCGTGTTCGGGACCAGCGACACCACCGCCATCAAGTACGCGACCATCGCACGCCAGCTCCTGCAGACCGCCGCCGAGCAGCACGGCTCCTCCGGCTCCCGCGAACCCCAGGACCAGAACAGCCCGTAGAGCGCGACGACCCCTCAGTTCCCGGCGCGGACCCTTCGGTTCGCACGAACTCTGGGCAAAGGCCCGGCCCCCCTCAGAACCGGACGTGCACGTTTCCATGCATCCGGCTCAAGCAAGCCCCGAGGACTCGCTGACGGGCAGAAGTGCTGGGCTCTTGCTGGTCCGGGTGTAATGCCGGTAGCAGTGAGCGTGCAGAAGGCGGAGTGCACCCTTGTCCGGTATTCCGTCCGCCCGCATGACGATGGCATTGTTGATTATTGCCTTGCGGGTGACCGTCAGCCACTGTTCCCATTCGCGCGGGCTTTGCGGCGGCCGGTCCGCGTCGAGCAGTAGTTCCCTGCACAATGGGCACTGCCCGTGCTGTGCCTCCAGGAGGCGCAAGCTGGCCGTGACGGCGGGGATCCGGGTCCCGCCCGGGCAGCGTGCTCCGAGGCTGCACGACCTGCGCCACGTGTTCACCGTCGCGACCCTGCTGGATTGGTATCGCGACGGCGGGAACGTGCAGGCCCGGCTCCCGATCCCGCCCCATTAGTCACATGCCGCACGAAACAGGGGTAACTCCGGAACACGCCGGAGCCCTGGTCGCTGGGCGGCTCATACTTACGGGCTGCATTGGCCAGGGGAATCGGCACTGAATGACCCCGGAAGACTTCCTCAGCGGACCCAAGAAGCCATATGATGGCGACCAAACTAGAGGACTCGGGTCAGAACACCCGACACCTTGAGTCTCAGGGAAATTCATGGGGGGCTCATGTCCAAGAAGCCCAATGAGAGAAAACCAAGGCAACGGAGTAGCCGGCCACCTCAGACCGGTTTCCGGGCTTGGGTAAAGAAGCGCTGGAAGCCTCTGGTCGGAATACTAGCTACTGCCGTAACCGCTTCCCTGGCCGGACTTATTACGACAGCCATCAACTCCGGGACATCCGCTATTGAGCAACTGGGAAACGGTTCCAATATTCCATTTACGTGGGTAGTAGCCACCGACAACTCGTCCTGCGCGCGCCTTAGAGGGGGTCTTGTCGTAGCGAGTCTGCCGACACAGGTAGCGGACACTTATAATGGGCTTCCTCCCCCCGGTGCAGGTTGGGCTCCCCTGGATGCCGATTATACGGATGTAACGCTCACCCTGCAGGGCAAGACCGATACAGCGGTAATTCTTGATGGGATGCAAATATCGGTCATAAAACGACTGCCTGCGCGTGGCGTGGTGGTGGAGCCTTATCCTCTAAGAACCTGCAACAGCGGATGTCCGCTATGCCAAAGTATCCAGAGTGTCCGCGCATATACCGCCGATATAGACTTGGCGCATCCTGTCGCTGTCCCAGCGGATCAGGCTAACCATTTCGCAGAGATTAACGACGCCGCGCAGTTTCCCTTCAAGATTTCCAACAGCGATCCCGAAGTCCTTTCGCTCCTTGCAGCTACGCATAATTGTGACTGTGAATGGTCAATTAAGCTTGACTGGTCTAGCGGATCAGGCCATGGCATAGTTACGATCGACGACCAGGGGGAACTCTTCCGGACCATTGGTGCAGCGTCTTTGAAACATTACCATCCAAGCGAAGATGGCTGGGATCTTGACGAACGCCCTACTAGTTAAGGGTAAGCAAACCGGCGCCCGGGCCAGGGTGATACTGGCCCGGTGAAGCTCATCAGGCTGGCGGCGGGCGGTGGCGCAGGTCCGGTGCTGTTCACGCTGGCCTGGATGATCAGCTCGCTGCGCCAGGCCGGTCACTCTGCGGCCGAAGTGCAGCTCAGCGGCAGAGCTCGGCCTCAGTCAAGTCGTCAGTCGGCGGCCTTTGGATGTCGACATAGACTCTGCCAGCCGGAGGCAGAGTCTGCAGGGGGCGCGTCACGGAGAGCAGACCCCGGGCACGCGCACCCGCGCAAGTAGCCCTTACGGACTCTCAAGACGGCATCGGGCGCGACGGTGTCCAAGTCATCCCGCTCATTCGTGTGATCTGGCCAGATCCGTCGGGGGCAGGTCCTAAGATCAAGCCGTGACAACTCCGTCCATGTCACCGAAACGTCGACAGTTGATGCCGCCGAATGTCCATGCCGCCGTGGCCACGGCAGGCGCGAGGGCTAAGGACGCCGCTGTCCGTACCGGCGGGGCAATCGCGGAGTCGGCTCCGGAGTCTGTCAGGGAGTTCGGCGGCAGGGTCGCTGACGCGACTCTTGTGCCCGCAGCAGACGGGATCGTGCGCATGATCGAACTCGTCAACGACTGGGCAGTTGAGTTGACTGATCCCGAGAACGTTCTTGGGTTCCACCGGAAGAAGGGACGCGATATCAGCTCCCTCGCCGACCTGCGGGATCTTGACCTGGCTGATCTCGACGAGGTGGTGCGACGGCTCGTCCTCCAGTGGCGATCTTTCGGAGCTGCAGAAGGAGCCGCATTGGGGGCATTGGCAATGGTTCCAGTCGGTGGCGGAGCCCTGGCAATAACGGCCGACGTCGTACTCATGCAGATCCTAGCGACAGCTATCGCCACCCGGGTATGTTACGCCCACGGGTTTGATGCGAAGGACCCAGAACTTCAACACGTCGTGCGTCGCATGGTGTCGCGTTCGTTCCGTGAGCAGGTGCCGAAGCTACGACGGCGCGGAGCGTGAACCTTGCCGCACAAGCTGCGAAGGGCCGAAAGAACTGGAGCAGCAAGCTTCGCAATGACCACCGAGTCCTGGCGGCGCTGGAGAAGCTGATGGTAACTAGATAGGTCCGCTTACCGGCGAATGAGGCGGGTTCGTTCGGGTTATGTGTGGCCGGCTTGGCGTGTCGTGTTGATCACGGATGGCCGGCTGTGGTGTAGTGCCGCCTGTGTCCGAAACGCCCGGTGTGCCTGATGATGCTGCGGCCGGGCTGCGTACTGCGAATGCGCGGTTGCGGGAGCTGGTCACGGAGCGGGATGCGCAGATCGGGGAGCTGCGGGCGCAGGTGGCGGAGCTTCAGGCGCAGGTGGCGGACCTTGCCGCGAGGCTGAGTCAGAACTCGAAGAACTCCTCCAGGCCGCCATCCTCGGACGGCATGGCGAAACCTGCGCCGAGGTCGCTGCGGAAGAAGAGCGGGCGGAAGCCGGGCCGCCCGAAGGGGCAGCCGGGCGTGACGATGCAGCTGAGCGACCATCCCGATCATGTGATCCGGCATGAGCCATCCGGCTGCGCCCGATGCGCCGGGGGCTTGGCAGACGCGGCGGAGGCGGGGGTGATCCGGCGGCAGGTGACCGAGATCCCGCAGGTGAGAGCTCAGGTCACTGAGCATCAGATGATCGGGCGGCGGTGCGGATGCGGGACGGTGACCTGGGGAAGGGCTCCGGGTGGGGTGACCGCTCCGGTGCAGTACGGACCACGAGCCGCAGCGCTGGGGGTCTACTTGTGGCATGGCCAGTTCTTGTCCCGGGACCGGGCTTGCACCGCGATGGCGGACATGTTCGGCTGCGCCCCGTCGCCAGGCGCGCTGGCCGCGATGGCGAAGAAGATCGCCGGCCTGACCGCGCCGGCGCTGGACGCGATCGTGACGGCCCTGGCGGCCTCGCAGGTCGCGCACTTCGATGAGACCGGATTCCGTACGGCGGGGAAGCTGGCCTGGGTGCACTCGGCCTCGTCGGGGAAGTTCGTGCTGGTCACCGCGCATGCCAACCGCGGGAGGGAAGGCATGAAGGCCGCCGGCGTCCTTCCCTGGTTCGCGGGCATCGCCTGCCACGATGCCTGGAAGCCGTACGACGGCTTCCAGAACGTGGCCGGGCACGCTCTTTGCAACGCTCATCTGCTCCGGGAGCTGACCGCGGTCACGGAGACCGGGACGCCGGACGACGTGATCTGGGCCAGGCAGGCCATCGACGCGCTGCTGGAACTGAAGGAAACCGCGGACGCCGCCCGCGCCGCCGGGCAGGACGCGATCGACGCGGAAGTCCTGGACAAGCACGGCCGCTGGTTCCGTGACGCAGCCGCCGCCGGAATCACCCTGAACGCCACCCGGCGCAGCAAGCTGCAAAAGAAACGGCACGCCCTGGCCATCCGGATGCGCAATCGCGAGGGCGATTACCTGCGGTTCGCCCATGACCTGCGGGTTCCCTTCGACAACAACGAGGCTGAACAGGTCATCAGGATGACCAAGCTCCGCATCAAGGTCTCCGGCTGCATGCGCTCCATGCAAGGAGCCGAGACCTTCTGCGCCATCCGTTCCTACCTCGCCACAGCCGCCCGCCACGGCATCAGCTGGCTCGACGCCCTCATCCGCGCCGCCGAAGGCAACCTCTGGATCCCCGACACCGCATAACCATCGCTTGCGAAATAGCGCCGGCCGCCCCGGGCCATAACCGGACCTATCTAGTTACAGCTGATGAAGCAGTGGAATGGCGTGCCAATGGTCTCGGTGAGTAAGGCAGCCAAGGGTCTGCCGGTCATCACGGTTGTAACTTCAACCGGGACTAACGCTTTCGTGATCGGGGACGTCGCGAAGCAAGCGCGCTTTTACGCGCGAACACTTTTTCTGGCTGGCGTGGCTGGCGACGCGTGCGGCCAGGGTGGTGGCCGCGTCGCCGGCCTCGGCGTGGCCCAGCGTCCGCAGCAGCTCGGCGACGGCCGACGGGTTGTCGAGGCTGGCGTGGCTGGCGGGGTCGCGGGCCAGCAGGGTAGTGGCCGCGTCGCCGGCCCCGGCCTCACCGAGCGCCCGCAGCAGCCTGGCGACGGCCCATGGGTCGTCGAGGTCGACGTGGTCGGCGACCCGGGCGGCCAGGGTGGTGGCCGCGTCGCCGGCCCCGGCCTCGCCCAGCGCCCGCAGCAGCTCGGCGACGGCCGACGGGTTGTCGAGGCTGGCGTGGCTGGCGGGGTCGCGGGCCAGCAGGGTGGTGGCCGCGTCGCGGGCCCCGGCCTCGCCCAGCGCCCGCAGCAGGCTGGCGACGGCCGACGGGTCGTCCAGGCTGGCGTAGCTGGCGGCCCATTGGGCGGGGCGGGCGGTGTCGTCTGGGCTCACCCGGCGCAGGTGAGTGATGAGCGCCCGGCGGCGTCCGTGCTCCCCAGAGTTGCCGTTCTCGTCCACATGGCTGCCGTGTGGCGGAACAGCCCGCGGTCTTGGGCGGCCTGCCCAAGCCGGATGAGGTCGCTGACGCTCGTGGCATGGTCGAGGGCGTCCCACAGGGAGGGCGGGCCGAGCTGGTCCTGACGGGTGCGGCGGCCATACTGGTCGAGGTAGTCAGCGACCTGGTAACCGGCCACGCCGGTGCGTGAGGGGGGCGGGACGGGCTGCAGGGCCCGCACTGCTCCCTTGAGCTCTTCGACGGCCCAGTCCAGCGCGGTGTCGCGCCAGCTTTCGATGCTGCTGTACGCTGCGGGCCGGTCAGGTACCCGACCGCAGCTTCCTGGAGGAGAGCGGCGGCCAGCGGGCTGGCGTGGCCGAGTCCCTCTCTGTCAGACTGTTGTGAGACACGGGACGTATGAGTCCTTCTGAGGTTTAGCAGGGCGAGACAGGACGATCGAGACTGTGACGATGACCCTTGCTGACCAGGCCGCCATGACGGGGCATGATGGTCAGGTGACCAGCGGGAAGCCGGGCCGGCCGACGCGGCGGACGTTCACCGCGGCGTATAAGGAGCGGATCCTGGCGGCCTATGACGCGCTGCCGGAAGGCAGTCCCGAGCGCGGCGCGCTGATGCGGAAGGAGAAGCTTTACCACTCCCATATCGAGTACTGGCGGAAGCAACAGGAAAACGGGACGATGGCTTCCTCGGCGGATAATCGGGCAGGGCGCACGGAATCCGGGGAGCTCGCGCGGCTGCGGGCGGAGAACAAGAAACCTTGATCACAGACGGTCCAAGCAATCGGGTTTAACAGGCGACACGGATTTAACGTCTGAATCGGACATTTGCCGGGGATGATCTTCCTGTAGTGAAAAGCTCTCGCGACACGCGAGACGACAGGAGAAAACATGGCCCCGGCGCGCAAGCCGCTGACCATGGAAGACAGGGAAGACATTTCCTGCGGACTGGCGAAAGGACTGGAAAATAAGGACATAGCCGCCTCGATCGGGCGGGACGAATCGGTCGTGTGCCGGGAAATCGCACGGCACGGCGGGCGCGAGGCGTATCGTGCATGGAAGGCCGGCGCGGCCGCACGAGAATCGCGGAGCCGCCCGAAGGAGCGTAAAATAGACAATGACCGGGACCTGTGCGAAAGGGTCACGGGCGGCCTGAAGAAAGGCTGGTCACCGGAGCAGATAGCGGGTCGGCTGCGCTTCGAGGGCACCCGGGGAGAAACGGATATGTCCGTATCGCACGAGACGATCTATACCTGGATCTACGCCCAGCCGAAAGGCGAGCTGGCCCGTGCCGGGATTATCCTGCGCACCGGCCGTGAGCAGCGGAAACCCCGCGGGCGCAAGAAGAGCACGGGCGCGAAGATCGTTGGGATGCGGTCCATCGACGAGCGGCCGGCCGAGGCGGCGGGCCGCGAGGTGCCCGGCCACTGGGAAGGCGACCTGGTCATCGGCAAGGGCAGCAAATCGGCCATGGGCACCCTGGTCGAGCGGGTCAGCCGGTTTCCTGTGCCCCGTCGCGCTCCCGGACGGGCACGACGCGGACTCGGTTAAAGACGCCCTCTTCGATGCCGTGAAAGACCTGCCGGCGCACCTGCGCAAGTCGCTGACCTGGGACCAGGGCACCGAGATGGCCCGGCACGCCGCCCTCACGGTCGCCGTGGACCTTCCCGTCTATTTCGCCCATGCCCATTCCCCGTGGGAGCGCGGTACCAACGAAAACACTAATGGGCTGATCCGGGAATACTTCCCGAAAGGGACAGAGATAACCGGCGACATGGAATATCTTTGGTCCGTCGCTGACTCCCTTAATGACCGCCCCCGTGCTATACTCGGATTCAGGAAGCCAAGCGAAGTGTTCGCGGAGCTACTGCTTCAGGAAACCGTGACTCCACCGGCCTGAATTGCTTCGATCGCTTGAGACCGCCAACTGAAGGCCGATTCGGCTAAGCTCGAGGCCCGGAATGAAAAGCTCGCCAGCGAGCTGGGGAAAACGAAGACAGCCCTGGATATAGCGGGAAAAGCATTCGCGCTGTTGGAGGACATCTCGAACAGCGCGGACTCCGGCGAGAGCTGAGCCAGGTAATCGGCGAGCATTTCCCTGCCATGGCGGAGGCCATCGGCACGAGCCGGGCGTGCCGGGTCCTGGGTAAATCCCGCGCGACGGTGTACCGGCAGCGTCATCCCGCCCCGGCCGCGCGCGGCGAGCGTGCACCGTTCCGCCATCCGGCTGAATTGCCCGGAGAAGAACGCGCGTACGTGCTCGCGGTGCTGGACTCGCCGCGGTTCGCGGACAAGTCACCGGGCCAGGTGTGGGCGGTCTTGCTGGATGAGGGCACCTACCTGTGCTCGGAGGCCACCATGTACCGGCTGCTCCGCGAGCGCGGCCAGTCCGGCGAGCGGCGCGCCCAGGCCGCCCACCCGGCGAAGAAGAAACCCGAGCTGATGGCCGACGGCCCGAATCAGGTATGGTCCTGGGATATCACCAAGCTGAAAGGACCGGCGCGCGGCGTCTTCTACCTTCTCTACGTTATCATCGACATATTTTCGCGCAAAGTCATCTGGTGGGATATCTGGCCTACGGAGACCGGCACTCTTGCGAAGGAGTTCATCGAGCGCGCCATCGAAGAAAACGGCGGGATCAGGCCTGGCGCGGTCCATGCAGACCGGGGAACCTCGATGACCTCGAATACCGTCGCCGGCCTGCTCGCGACTCTCGGGATTGACCAATCGCATTCCCGGCCGCACGTATCCAACGATAACCCGTACTCGGAGGCACAGTTCAAGACCCTCAAATACTGCCCGGCGTTTCCCGGGAGGTTCGGCTCCATCGAAGACTCCCGTGTCTTCTGCGCGCAGTTCTTCCAGTACTACAATAACGAACACCGCCATTCCGGGATCGCGATGCACACCCCCGCATCCGTCCACGACGGAACCGCGGTCAAGATCCACGCACAACGCATCGCGACCCTCAACGCGGCCTTCCTGGCCCGCCCCGAGCGGTTCCGCGGCCGGCGGCCCTACCCGCCGTCGCTGCCCGCCAGGGCGTGGATCAACCAGCCACCAGCAGCTCTCCAGACCACCACCTCACCACAAACCACCCAAGCAGCCTGATGTCTCATCTGGTTTGACAGGTTCCGAGTCGGGTGGCGTCCATCGCCGCGGTGATGATCGCCTGGCCGTAAGGGTCACCGCCAGAGCCTTCATAACGGTCCAGCAGGTCGGGGACCCCGGACAGGTACTGGGTGACCTGCCCGGCCCCGAGCACGCGGGCCGGCCGGGAGATCGCGCCGCCGGACAGCCCGCGCGGATACCCGCTGCCAACCCTGTGGGGCTTGGAAATATTATTCGAGATATCCTGTGAGGCGGTTACGCAGCGATGTAGTACTACATGGAATGCCTTCAGGCCATGCTGGCGACCGGCTACCAGGAGCACCGGGCAGGTTCGGCCATGTGCATGGACTGCCATGCATGTACGTAAGAGTGTGTCCGAGAGGGACTTGAACCCCCATGGCTGTGACCTGCGGCGTTGCTCGCCAACCCATACCGGCAAGCAGATAGCCGCAGGTCAGGGAGTTGCATATGTGTCCGAGGGGGGACTTGAACACGGAAACCGGTGAAATCTCCCCGGATCGGGGAAATCATGCGATCAGGCTACAGTGCCGCTCCGACATTTGAATCCGGCTTCCGTACCATCACGAGAACGCAATCGAGGTCGTTGAGTACGAACGGTGGTGCTTGTTCCGTGAGCGGATCAGCTGGTTCAGGAGCCTGGCCGACCTGTGGTCCAGCCGACTGGGCCTCCCGGCGCTCCTCGGCCAGCCAGCACAACCGGATCGTGCTGAGAACGACGAGCTGTAGCACTGGGGGCCCGGGCGCAGAATGCACCAACGCTGCCGCCGCGCCATGCCCGCGAGATCACCGGGAACATGGCCCTGACCTGCCGGTATTACGGGATCAGTCGGCAGGTCTTCTCTACCACGGCCGGAAGTGGACGCCAGAGGGCTCGCTCTCTACGGCATCAGCCAGGCAGGCTACTGGGTCCCGCGGGCGCTGGCCTTCGAGCACCGCATCGCCGCGGCCGTCGCCGACCCGGGAGTGGACGACGTGGCGTCGTCGTGGCGGCTGCATCTCCCGCAGGAATTGCTCGCCCTGCTCGACGCCGGCGATGAGAAGAACTTCACTGCCTTCATGGACATCGGCATGCAGTCGGCGACCCCCAGTGAGCGCCAGGAGATGGAACGGCGGGCTAAGCCTTACGGAACCCAGGATTCCGCCTACGACGCCTTCAAAACGGCCGAGCAGTACCGGCTCGGTGACCTCGTCCAGCAAATCCGTACGCCCATCATGGTGACCGATCCCGAAGGGGAGCAGTTCTGGCCCGGCCAGTCTCAGCGCCTTTACGACGCCCTGCCCGGGCCCAAGGTGCTCGTGCCGTTCACCAAGGCCGAGGGCGCGGACATGCACTGCGAGCCGATGGCCCGCGCTCTCCTCGAACAGCGCATGTTCGACTGGCTGGACGAAACCCTCAACACATGATTGACCGGCCCGCAAACAACGGGCAACGCTGGCCCGGTCCAGATTTGCCCACCCCGAGCTCACCATGGCCGATCCGCTCCCCGGCCAGGTACCACAGGGCCAGCAGGCCAGCCTGGCCTCCTCATCCCAGCCGTCCGCCGCCGGTGCCCCCTGTGCGGGCCAACGGGTGTTGAGAAGCCCCGGGCCGACGACGCCGTTGTCGACGAACACCGGTTCGCCGGGCCGCAAATGCGGGTTCGTTCGTGTCAGTGTCCGGGGGAAGAACAGAGCACGGTGCTCGCCTTTTTTTGGATGTCGCTGCCGCGTTTCGCTGGTCGCATCGGTCAGGTGCTCATGCCTTGTCCTCCAGCTCCGAGCGGACTGACTCGGTGAGCTCGTCCCAGGAGTCGGTGAACTTCTGGATGCCCTCGTCCTCGAGGACTTCGAAGACATCGTCGAGGTCGACACCGGCATCGGCTACGGTCTTCATGACCTGCGCCGCCTCGTCGTAGGTGCTCTGGATGGGCGTGCCGGGGCGGCCGTGATCGGCGTAGGCCTTCAAGGTCTTCTCCGGCATGGTGTTCACCGTGTCCGGCGCGATGAGGCCGCTGACGTAGAGGGTGTCGGGGTAGTCCTGGTTTTTCACGCCGGTCGAGGCCCACAGCGGGCGCTGCGTGCTGGCGCCCTGCGCCTGCAGCGCGCGCCACCGGCCGGAGGAGAAGACCTCCTGGTATGCCTGGTAGGCCAGCTGCGCGTTCGCCAGCGCAGCGTTGCCCTTGAGGGAGGGGTCCGCACCGGCCTTTTCCAGGCGCTTGTCGATTTCGGTGTCCACGCGGGAGATGAAGAAGGACGCCACCGACTCGATCCCGGTCAGCGATCCGCCATCGGCCACGCGCTGCTCCAGTCCGGACAGGTAGGCGTCCATGACCGCCCGGTACCGCCCGGGACTGAAGATGAGAGTGACGTTGACGCTGATGCCCCGGGCAATGGACGTGGTGATCGCAGCCAGCCCTTCCTGCGTCGCCGGGATCTTGATGAACAGGTTGGGCCGGTCGACCAGCCACCACAGGTGAGCCGCCTCCGCGGCGGTGGCGTCAGTGTCGTGCGCCAGGCCGGGGGCCACCTCCAGCGACACCCGGCCGTCGCGGCCGGTGCGCTGCGCCACCGGGGCGAGCAGGTCGCAGGCGTCGCGGACGTCAGCGGCGGTGATGGTCCGCAGCGCCTCCCCGACGCTGATCTTGCGGACGGCCATCGCATGTACCTGGTCGTCGTAGGAGTCGGAGGCGCTGATCGCGGCGGCGAAGATGGTCGGGTTCGTGGTGATGCCCACGACGGAGTAGTCGTCGACCAGTGACTGCAGATCGCCGCTGCGGATGCGGTCGCGGGAGAGGTCGTCGAGCCAGACGGCGACCCCGGCTTCGGACAACTCGGCCAGCTTCTCGTTCGGTGCCATGACAGTGCCTTCCGGGCTCGGGATGGGAAAGCGGGCGGGTCAGCGATCGCCGGTGGGGGTATGCAGGAGGCCGGCGCTGTCCGGGCCGGCCGGGGCGGCCGGCGGCGCCCCGGCGGCGGCCAGGCTCTCCCGCGCCGCGGCGACGACCGCGTCGGCGGTGAGACCGAACTGCTCGTACAGCACGGTGTAGGCCGCGCTGGCGCCGAAGTGATCCAGGCCGACGATCCGGCCAGCGTCACCGACGAACTCCCGCCAGCCCATGGGCACACCGGCCTCGACGCTTACCCGCGCGCGTACCGTGGGCGGCAGCACCTGCTCGCGGTAGGCCCGGTCCTGGGCCGCGAACCACTCCCAGCACGGCAGCGACACGACCCTCGTCGGGACGCCGTCGGCCTCCAGCGCCTCCCGGGCGGCGACGGCGATCTGCACCTCGGAGCCAGTGCCCATCAAAATGACCTCGGGGGTGCCGCCGGAGGCCTCCGCCAGCACGTACCCGCCCCTGGCGGCGCCCTCGGCCGACGCGAACTCCGTGCGGTCGAAGACGGGCAGGTTCTGCCGGGACAGCGAGAGGCCGGCCGGGCGGTCGCCCCGCTCGAGGATGGTGCGCCACGCCACCGCGGTTTCGTTAGCGTCGGCCGGGCGGACGAAGTCCAGGCCGGGGATGGCCCGCAGCGCCGCATAGTGCTCGATCGGCTGGTGGGTGGGGCCGTCCTCGCCCAGCCCGATGGAGTCGTGGGTCCACACGTACGTGACCGGCAGCTGCATGAGCGCGGCCAGCCGGACCGCACCGCGCATGTAGTCCGAGAAGGTGAGGAACGTGCCGCCGTACACGCGGGTCCCGCCGTGCAGCGCGATGCCGTTCATGATCGCGCCCATGGCGTGCTCGCGGACGCCGAAGTGCAGCGTGCGCCCGTACGGGCCGCCCGACCACATCTTGGTCTGCCGGTCCGCGGGCAGGAACGAGGCCGTCCCCTTGACCGCGGTGTTGTTGCTCTCCGCCAGGTCGGCCGATCCGCCCCACAGCTCCGGCAGGACCGGGTACAGGGCGCCGAGGACGTCGCCGGAGGCCTTCCGGGTGGCCACGCCCTTCGGGTCGGCGTCCCAGGCCGGCAGGGTGTCCGCCCAGCCTTCCGGCAGCGTACGGGTGGACAGCCGGTCCAGCAGCGCGCCGCCATCGGGATGGCCGGCCCGCCACGCATCGAAGCGCTGCTGCCATCGGGCGTGGGCCTGCTTGCCCCGGTCGGCGACCCGGCGGGCGTGCTCGAGCACCTCCGGGGCGACCTCAAAGGTCCTGCCGGGGTCGAAGCCGAGGATGTCCTTGGTCGCCCGGACCTCGTCCTCGCCCAGCGCCGACCCGTGGGCGGCGCCGGTGTTCTGCTTGTTCGGCGCGGGCCAGCCGATGATCGTCCGCAGCACGATCAGCGACGGGCGGCCGGTTTCGGCCTGGGCAGCGGCCAGCGCGCGGTCGACCGCCGCCAGGTCCTCGCCGTCGTCGACGTGCTGTACGTGCCAGCCGTAGGCCTCATACCGCATGCCGACGTCCTCGGTGAACGCGATGCCGGTGTTGTCCTCGATCGAGATCCGGTTGGCGTCGTAGACCAAGACCAGGTTCCCCAGTTCCTGGGTACCGGCCAGCGACGACGCCTCGCCGCTGACACCCTCCTCGAGGTCGCCGTCTGAAGCGAACGCCCAGACCGTGTGGTCGAACACGCTTTCGCCCTCGGCGGCATCAGGGTCCAGCAAGCCGCGCTCGCGGCGGGCGGCCATCGCCATGCCGACGGCGTTGCCGACGCCCTGGCCCAGCGGGCCGGTCGTCGTTTCCACCCCCGGTGTGTGGTTGACCTCGGGATGGCCCGGCGTCCGGGACCCCCAGGTGCGCAGCGCCTCCAGATCGGAGAGCTCCAGGCCATAGCCGGACAGGAAGAGCTGGATGTACAGGGTGAGGCTCGAGTGCCCCATCGACAGGACGAAACGGTCACGGCCGGCCCAGTTCGGATCGCCCGGGTCGTGACGCAGCCACTTCTGGAACAGCAGATAGGCCGTGGGACCCACGCTCATCGCGGTGCCGGGGTGTCCGTTGCCGGCCTTCTGCACAGCGTCCATCGCCAGCACCCGCACGGTGTCGATCGCACGGCGATCGAGCTCGCCCATCCCCTCGGGCAGGGTGGGGTGCGGCTGGGAAGGGTTGCCGGTGGGCGCATCGCTCGCGGCCTCGGCCGGCGCCTCGGGACGGGTGCTCCTCGTCCCCGTAGCCGGGTCTGTCTCGTTGGCGGTCATCGGTTGCGCTGCTCCCTTGGGTATGGCCGCGGACGCTTTAGCCGCACGGTCGGATCCGGTGCCGGAACCGGCCGGGGCCCAGGCGGTGGCAGTGGCGTCAGGCGAGAGGGGTGTCGCCCAGCGCCTTAGCGAGGTCGCCGGGGGTGTCGTAGATGGCGATGGCGCCCGCCTGCCGGAGCTCGTCGTCCCCGAAGCCGCCGGAGCGGACGACGATCGCCGGCATCCCGGCCTTTTCCGCCGCCTCGACGTCCCACACCGAGTCGCCGACCATCACGCTCGATACGTCCGGCGGCGCGCCCAGCTTCTTCAGCGCCACCTGCAGCAGGTCCGGGGCCGGCTTGGACGCCTCGACGTCGGCGCTGCTAGTCCAGTCATCGACGATGCCGCGGGCGTCCAGCTTGTCCAGGAATACGTCCACGTGACGCCGCTGACCGGAGCTGGCCAGCACGAGCCGGTGACCACGTTCCTTGATGGCTACGAGCAGGTCGCGGGCACCGGGCAACGGTGCCATCTCCTCGAGCAGCGCGTCGACCTCCTTGCCCTGCTGCTCCCGGGCCTGGTCGCCCACCCGGCGCTCCAGGTCCTCACCTCCAACAGCCGTGAGCACCTGGTCCCCGCCCATGCCGATCAGCCTGTGCAGCCGCCACACCGGATAGGTCTCGCCCACCGAGCGCAGTGCCCGGTACCAGGCGAGCGCATGCTGGTAGTTGGAATCAATGAGCGTCCCGTCAATGTCAAGGACGGCAATGGCAGAGTCAATCACGCCCTGCCGCTACCCGCCCTCCCCGTGCGCAACCGCACAGTTTCAGGACGCGGTCCAGAAGCTCACGGGGCAGGGTCCCGACCAGGCGTCCGCAAACCGCGTTCATACGCGGCGTCCGGACGGCCGTGTGCAGGATCCTGTACCGGCCTGGAACACGGCGTCGGATGAGGCCGTGAAGTTCGACCTGCGGTCGCGAATCAGGAACCTGATGTCCCCGAGCTCCTCGCCGAGGGTAAGGGTGCGAGGTTGCGGGCTTGCTGCACCGTCCATTCGCCGGTGGGGCTGGCGGCGTACAGCCCGGAGCCTGGGTCGTTCTCCGTGCGTCCGACGTGGCGGCCAGCCGAGGGGCTGGGCCCGTCTATCCAGCGGGCCACTCGGTCACCGTGAGCAAACGGGTGTACGGCCGGGCCGGTTAGATCTCTGCGTGCGGGGCAGCACTGAGCGTTGCTGGCAGCGACGACAACGCGGAGGATCTCTGATGGCCAGGGTGGGCTACACGCTGATGACAGAGCAGGCCGGGCCGAAGGAGCTGGTGCGGTGGGCGGCACGAGCCGAGGAGGCCGGCTTCGACCTGCTGGTTAGCAGTGACCACTATTTCCCGTGGCTGGACGAGCAGGGCCATGCGCCCAACGCCTGGGTGACCTTGGGCGCGGTCGCCGAGGTGACCGGGCAGGCGGAGCTGATGACGTACGTCACCTGCCCGACGATGCGGTACCACCCGGTCGTGGTGGCCCAGCAGGCAGCGACGCTGGCCCTGCTGAGCGACAACCGTTTCACCCTCGGGCTAGGCGCCGGGGAGAACCTCAACGAGCACGTCATCGGGAAAGGCTGGCCCGATGCGGACCAGCGCCAGGAGATGCTCGCCGAAGCGGTCAGCATCATCCGCGCCCTGCTCGACGGCGGGTATGTCAACCATGAGGGCGCTCATTTCCGGGTCGACGCGGCCAAGATCTGGGATCTGCCCGACCGCCCGGTGCCGCTGGGCGTTGCGGTTTCCGGACGGCAGTCGTGTGAGCTGTTCGCGCCGCTGGCCGACATGATGATCGCGGTCGAGCCGGATGCCTCCCTGGGTCAATGGTGGGATGCTGCCTCGGACGCCGGGCGGCCCGCGCGGAAGGTCGGCCAGATGCCGATCTGCTGGGGGCCGGACCGGGATGAGTGCATCCGGCGGGCCCACGAGCAGTTCCGCTGGTTCGGCGGCGGCTGGAAGGTCAACGCGGAACTGCCGAGCACGGCGGGCTTCGCCGGCGCCACCAGCTTCGTACGGCCCGGGGACGTAGCCGGCTCAATTCCCTGCGGCGATTCCGTGGACGCGGTGGCGGAGGCGGCGGGAGCGTTCTTCAAGGCTGGCTTCACCGATCTCGCCCTGGTCCAGATCGGCGGCACCGAGCCAGAGCAGGACCAGTTCTTCGCGGCCGCGCCGGACCTAATCACCGCGCTGAAGGAAACCGCGGCCTAGGGCCCGTGCTGAAGGGCACACCAGTTATGTCCCCGTCTGGCCCTCGGCGCGTCGCCCGGATAAGCGAGCCCAGCTCGACGGGGTCCGCTTCAGCGCAGCCCAGGCCGGCCGGCGGTAGCCGGGTGAACCAGGGTGTGTTCCTGATGTCCTGCACGCGGCGCAAGGATGGGTCGCGGGCCAGTGACGCCTGGTGGTGAACGGTCGCCCCGGGCAGTAGCACAGCCAGTAGCCGACGTGGCGGCCCGCTCGCTTTAGCCTGGTCCGGTCAGGATGATGGGCGCCCACCAATCTCCCGTTCGAGGAGCTACAGCAAGATTTAGATTGCGCGGGCTGTAGCGAGGCTCCCGGTCCCCGGCGGGGTCCGAGAGCCTCTGCTCAGCTCACCTCTACTGGTGCAAGCGCTGCTCTGCTTCGGCGGCGCTTGCCTCCGCTCGGGCCTTCTCAGCCTCGGCCTCCTTGGCAGCCACGTCACGCTGCGCGGCGGCCTTGTCCTGCTGGGCCTGGCCTTCCTGCTTCAAAGACTCGTTCCCGCTTACGGCCCCGGCCGCTTCCTTGGCGCGGCCCTTCACGTCTTCCACGACGCCTTCGACGCCTGCCTTAGGTCCCGATTCATTCGCCAAAATCGTCTCCCATTGCTTCCCATGTACTGGTGTCCTCGACCCCATTGCCCGCTACCCGGCGATCTCGGGCGCAAACGCAGCGTGCCCCCGATCGCGGAGTCGCGGCGGCGGCGCGATATTGCGGGCGCCAGGCCAGAGGGCAGGTCAGTGCAGGAAAAGCTCAGCTACCCGAAGAAACACACGGACATTGCAGAATTCGCCTGCTGGCAGCAGGAGGTCACTCCGGCAGCGGCCACGATCTTTACAAGCAGGGATCAGCCGCAGACCTGGATGTGCAGCGTGAATGGGTCACAGACTGTGGGCGGAGATTATTGGGCATCGGGTGGGACGCCGATGACCTGAGTGTGGACGCGGCACACCTCGGTCAAGGCGTCAAGGTGGTGGGCGCAAATCACCGGCTGTGCTGGGTAGGCGCAGAGCAATGAGAACGGGTACTGGCCGCCCAGTTCATTCCACATCGCCTCGACCTCGCTGGCGGCATCGATCAGACCGGCATCCCAGAGCAGCGCGACCATCTCGCCGAAGACGCGAACGGGCTGCCCCGCCTTGGCCGCCTGCCGGAGAAGGGGGCTGATTGCCTGCCAGAAATCACCGGCATCGGGCCAGCCGGCGACCATGAAGCCGCGCATTGTCTCGCTTGCGTCGGTCGCCAGGTAGCAGCCGCGTGCGCGGGCTGCTGCCACATCGACGCCGGTGTCGGCCAGGTGTCGTTCGACGGATAGGCGGTGACCGGGCGTGGCGACCACGATCGCCGCGCCGCCGTCTTGGACGGCGGGGAGGAGATACTCGCACACCCGGTCGGTGAGTTCCTGCTCGTCCCGGTAAAACAGGACGGCATGGCCGCGGTGCCCAGCATTGAGGACCTCGGTCCCGGTCGCCACGGCGTCTCCTGTCCAAGCGCGATCACGATTCAGCTGTCATAGTACGTGGCGGATCAGCTGCCCTGGTGAGCGGCAAACCTGCCGGGCCCGGCTGGCGGATCGGGGTATGGCGGCGGGGACGCCAGCCGGGCGGCCTGCCGCCAGAAGTCACCGAACACCGCCAGGGCAGACGACTGGCCCGGGCGGTCGCATGTGGCCATGATCATGCCGGCGGCGCGAGCAACTCGTGCGGCCAGCGCGCGCTGCGGCGGCCGCGCAGGCGGAACGGCCGCCTTTTGCTGCTGTGTCGCGCAGGCGACTAGACAGCGCGAAGGTGAGTGCGGCGATCTGATCAGCAACGTCGATCGCTGCAGGCGACGTCATGTTTCCCATCAGCGGGAAGCCCGGGCCGGGAAATGACCTGGCGGCAGCGACCGCGTCGCGGCCGTCGGCGGCGGCCGCGGCGGCCAGCTCGAATGCCGGTAGCAGTGGCCCGGCATGGCCTTCAGCGCCGCGCAGCGCTTGCAAGGCACATTCGAAAGCGCCGTACGCGGCGGCGAGCAGGAAGGCTCTCAGCCCGCAGCACGGAACTGGTCGCCGCCGATAGGTCTGAGCTGGGCGTAACGCCTCTACGGTCAAGCCTCATCTCCGCAATTTCTTGGCGGATCGGATGACTTATGTTCGCGCAGAGACATCGAGTCCTTCATATCCCGGGGGCCTAGCACCGGCCCGGCAGGGCCTGGACATGCCGATCAAGGGTGCCCAACGGGTGCTCGGTGACATCGCGTGGGAGTACAGGCGCCGTCTGGCTTTCCCGGTGACGACCCGATCACGTGCGCATTGTGATGGCGGGGTGGTGGCGGACGAGCCAGCCGAGCATCCGGGCGACGTCGAGCATGATCCCGTAGACGGTGCCGCCCGCCACGTCCGGGCCGGCGTGGTCGAGCTGCTGGCCGGTGGCGGTGATATGCATGACAGCGTCGCCTACGCGCAGGTCATGCAGGGTGATGGCGCGCCAAGCGGGTCGGCTGGGCGGGGCGGAGGGTGACGGTGCGGCGGGGGCCGTCCGGGTACGGCCAGGCCGGCCAGCCCGCGCACCAGGTAACAAGACGGCAGTTCCTGGACCGGTCCGCCCGGGTAGGGTCTGGGCCGGTCCAGAGCCGCTGGGGTTATGCCGCTGCCGTGGCGGGCCGGTCTCCGGCCAGGAATACCTTGCGGCCGGGGTAGTCCGGGCGCGGGAGGCCAAGGTGGTGCTGGGCGATGATGGTCCGGAACACCTCGGTGGTGCCGCCGTAGGTGGCGGTGACCTGGACGGCTCGGTGGGCGGCCTCGATCGCGCCGTTGGCTATGGCCCCGTCGGCGCCATAGGGCAGGACCGCTTGGGGCCCGACCAGGTCGATGAGCTGCTCGGAGTTCGCGATGGCCACGTCGGCGCCCTTGATCCGGCCCATCGGGCCGGGGGTGGCGCAGGCCGCCTCGATCTGCACCAGCATGCGCCCGAGGCCACCCAGGAAGGCCTTGTCGTCGATCATCGCGCCGCCGCCGTCGGGGGCGCTGTGAGCCCACTTGGCGGCGGCCTGCACGGCCGGGATCATGTAGCGCATATGGGCCACGCCGATGCTCAGGTCCTCGAGCTTGCTGACCTCATCGCCGATGCTGTGCTCGGCGTCCAGCGGGCCGTGCAGGACCGACCAGCCGTTGTTGACCTCGCCCAGACGGTACCGGTCGGAGATGCGGACATCGCTGTAGTAGGTGATGTTGGTCCGCTCGTCACCGACGGTGGGCAGCGGCTGGACCTCGATGCCTGGGGTGTCCATGGGGACCAGGAACATGGTCAGGCCCTTGTGCTTGGGCAGGGCCGGGTCGGTCCGGGTGATGAGGAAGACGTGGGTGGCGTGCTGGGCGCTGGTGGTGAAGATCTTCTGTCCGTTGATGACCCACTCATCGCCGTCACGCACGGCCCGGGTCTTGGCGTTGGCGATGTCGGACCCGCCGTCGGGCTCGGAGTAGCCCAGGACGAACCGGGCGGTTCCGTCGGCCACCTTGGGCTTGAGTTCCGTCTTCAGGTCCGGCACTGCGTAGGCATCGACGGCCGGCCAGATCAGGTCGTTCGCACCGCCGGCCACCGGGGCGTCCCGCTTGCGCAGCTCCGTCTCCAGAATCCGGACGCAGACATCGTCCAGTTCGGCGCCGCCGTCTTCTTTCTTCCACCGCGGCTGCAGCCAGCCCTTGGCCCCCAGGGCCAGCCAGAGCCCCTTGTCGAAGTGGTCGGTCCGCTCGCGGGCCCCGGCGTACACCTCCTCGGTCAGGTGCTCATCCAGGAACGCCCGGACCTCATCGCGGAACTGCTGCTGAGCTTCGGTGAGGGTAACGGCAGAGAAGTCCACTTCCAGCTCCTAACTTCTGAAACTCTCCGCATACTCGCGTGATGCGTACGTAATCCTCCAATGGCGGCGCTGCCCGTCAGGGGAGCCTGCGCCGCGCCGCGGGCAATAAGGGCTCGCGCCTGCTCCGGTCCCGGCAGCAGGCACCCGCTTGCCCGGCGGCGTGCTGGTGATGGGGCATGGGCCGCCGGGTGCGCGGCGGCTCATGCCGCAGCTGCCGCGCACCCGGTGATCAGGCGGCGGGTATTCAGGCGGTGACGGCCTGCTTGGTGTCGCGGCTGGTGACCTGGATGTTGCGGGGCTTGGCGGCCTCGTGGACCGGGATGGTCAAGGTCAGCACCCCGGCAGCGTAGTCCGCGCCGATGTGCTCGGCGTCCAGGGTCTCGCCGAGGAAGACCTGCCGGGTGAAGGTGCCATAGGGCCGTTCGGCGACGATCATCTCGGCGCCATCAGCCTTCACCGGCGCGCGGTCGGCGCGGACGGTCAGCACGTTCTGCTCGACGGTCAGGTCGATCGAGTCGGCGGAGACGCCGGGCAGGTCCAGGTGAATGTAGAAGCTGTCGCCGTGCCGGTAGGCGTCCATGGGCATCGCGGCCGGCCGGGCGGCGGTGCCGAATACCTGCTGGGTGAGCCGGTCTAGCTCGCGGAACGGGTCGGTGCGCATGAGCATGATCGGTGCCTCCTTCGCCACTGTCGCTGTCATATTACGCTCACGTCATCTATATAGCATCATGGATTGTTATCTGACAAGTCTCGACTGAGATTTTATCCTGGCGCATGCTGGGAGCAGGTGTTCCTGGCGTCATGGCGGGAGGCAGGTGATGGTGATGGCTGCGGCGGATCACGGCGCGCCGGGCCCGGATCATTATCAGCTGCTCGGCGTGCCCCGCCAGGCCTCGCGGGAACAGATCGCGCAGGCCTGGCGGCGCCGGGCCCGGGATGAGCATCCCGATGCCCGGCCGGCCGATGCGGGCGCGGCGGGCCGGTTCCGGGCCCTGGCCGAAGCCTGGCAGGTGCTCGGCGACCCGGACCGCCGCGCCGCCTACGACCGGGCCCTGCCCAGCCAGCCGCAGCCGACGGCCCGGGTGCGGGTCACGGTGCGGCGGGCACCCGGCTCTGGCGGGCCGGGCAGCATCGCCCCGGGGGTAGGGGTGCCCGCCCCGCCGCTGCGGGCAGGCCCGGTCCGGGTCGACGGCGGCCCTGCGGCCCACGCTGTCCACGGTCATGATGAGCGGGACCTCAGGTGGGCCATCGTGGCCCACCTGGCGCTGCGGTACCTGGCCCGGGACCGGGACTGGCCATGGTGAACCCGGGGTGGGCGGACCTGGACCGGGGCCTGTTCAGCATCTCGGTAGCCGCCGAGCTGGCCGGGCTGCACCCGCAGACGCTGCGGATCTACGAACGGGAGGGGCTGCTGGACCCGGCCCGCAGCGCGGGCGGCACCCGCCGGTACTCCCGCCGGGACATCGACCGGCTGGCCGAGATCAGCGCGCTGAGCGCCGACGGGCTGAACCTGGCCGGCATCCGCCGCGTCCTGGAACTGCAGGAAGAAACCCGGCAGCTGCACGCCGAGCTGGCCCGGCTGCGGGCCCTGGCCGGCGCCGGCGAGCCGGGCACGGCCCGCACGCCCGGACCGCGGGCCCGCCGCGGCACCAGCCGGTAGCCCCGGGCCAGCTCCAGATCAAGCCTCTGGCGGGCCCTGGCCACCGAGCCGGGCGTGCAGCCGGGCGGTCAGGGCACGCTCGGCGGCCAGGTCGTCTTCCAGGGCCAGGATGCGCAGCGCGGCGGCCAGAGTGTGGCCCTGGTCGAACAGCTCCCTGATCCGGGCGGCAAAGGCGAGCTGGCGGCGAGTGTAGCGGCGGCGCCCGCCCGCCGACCGGTCCGGCCGCACCGCCCCCGCGGCATCCAGCGAGCGCAGGAACGCCTGCTGCACCCCCAGGACCTCGGCGGCCCGGCCGGTGGTGTAGGCCGGGTAGTCCGGGTCGTCCAGGTCATCGAGCCGTCCGGTCATCGCCGGGTACCTCCAGCCGGGCCGGGCCACGGGCCTCCAGGGAGCCTTGACAGTTTCCTGCAGCCGGTGCTATATAAAAAGTGTATCGGTCATTGACCTGGTAACGCTACCAAGGTTCCCGGGAGTGTGATCGGCATGGACCTGGCCACCCGCGACGCGGGCCTGACCCTCGCGGACATGATCTGCCACGATCCGCAGTGGCTGGCCGTAGAGTTTGACGAGCTGGTCGCCGCCAACTTCAGCGAGCCCCCCGCACCGCGCCCGCCCGCGCCGCCCCGGGTCCCGCCAAGCCCCGGCACCCCGCCGCCGCCCTCCCCGGGACCTGAGCCAGTCCCGGCTGCGGTCACCGTCCCGGCCCGCAGGCCGGGCCACGGCCGGCAGCGCTCACCCCCGGCACATTCCGCCGCCCGGCCGCTGGGCGGCCGGCTGAGCGATCAGCTGCCGGGTGCGTACCGTGCGTGGACCGTCATCAAGCACCTTGAGTGAAGGGAGGAACCATGCCGAAGCAGTCGCCGATCCCCGATGACCTGGACCGGCCGTTCTACGACGCAGCCAACGAGGACCGGCTGGTCCTGCAGTACTGCACGGCCTGTGACCGGTGGCAGTACCCGCCCGAGCCGGTCTGCGCCGGGTGCGGCTCGGATGGGCACCTGGAATGGCGGCAGAACGACGGTGACGGCACGATCTACAGCTACGCCGTGGTCTACGACACGCCGATCGCGCTGCTGCAGGCCGACCAGCCGTTCAACTGCGCCGTCATCGAGCTGGACCACGCCCCGGGTATCAACTTCCTGTCCCACCTGCCCGGCCAGGCCCCCGGTGATGTGCCGATCGGGGGCAAGGTGAAGCTCACCTTCGAGGCCACCGCGGCGACTGGGCAGAAAGTCCCCGAATGGACAGTCGTCCAGTCATGATCTGGAAGGCACGCCACCGGCGACCAGTAAAGGAGGAAGATCAAGACACCCAGCCAGCGGACTAAAAGGGCGGGGGCTCCCGTCCGGGAGCCCCCGCATGCTGGCCGGCCTGAACTCCCCGCTTCCTGGCCTTCAGCCTCATCCGGGACGACGTCGCCGACCGGGACCGAGGCCCCGTCGGAGCCCCCTGTGGGCGATCTGCCCGGATCGGATCGCCGTCCGCCGTGGCCCGGTGGCACCCCGCCGTCGCAGGGGCTCCGCCTGACCGGGGCGCTCAGCGAGCATGGCTGAGGTACCCGGCGAGCAGGTAGCCGGGGGAGCGGTCCAGGTTGCCGCGGCTGCGGTCGTAGCGGCGGGTGGTGCGCGGGGAGGCATGGCCCACGGCGTCCTGCAGGTCCCCGCAGGCTGGCGCCGGCGTCCAGGTTCAGCGTGGCGAAGGTGTGCCGCATCGAGCGCGGCGACAGGCTCGCGGCCAGGGCGGGAGGGAAAACGGCGGCGCGGCCGAGGCGACGAGCAGGGTGCAGACCTCGGCCCGTTACATCCGGGTCCCCGTGCCGGTGGCGGAACAGCACCCACCGTGGCGCGGCCGTCGTGCCGCCGGGGGACGGCGGGCCGCGCGGTTACGTCGTCCCGGCCAGCCAGACCGGCGGCCAGTCCGATCAAGGCCGTCGTAAGAGAAGAAACTAACCAGCTCGCGGGGTGTCGCGCATAGTCCGCTCTGGTACGGGCAGGCACCACGAGCCCTGCCGTGCGGTCGTGTATAGGCTCCTCCGGGCCTTCCCGCCCGTGCGGCAGGGTCAACCTACGTGGCTCCCGCGGCGGGAGGATTCATTGATGAGAGGTCCGCGGGAGCCACCATCCACCGCGGCGCGGTCAGCCCCGCCGCCAGAACCCGCGACAAGAAGCGCGGGCCGTGACGCGGCCCGGCGCAGTAGCCGTCGGCCCATAGTGTGGGGATCCAACTGCCGCGCCCGGGCGCGCGGCGACGAGGAGACGACATGGCGAACGAACCCCGCACCTCGCTGGTGCCCTTCCACCAGGCGGACCCCGAGACTCAGGCCGCTTACCGCGTGGGCCTGATGAAACAGCGCAACCTGGATAGCAACCCGATCACGTGGGTGTGCACCCGCTGTAGCACCAGCACACCGGGCGACGAGATCCTGATCAGCAACGACGTCGGCGACACGCCGATCCCATACTGCCCGGCTGAGGGCTGCACCGCCTACGGGCCGGAGCTCAGGCCGGCCACTGCTTAGGCCTAAGCCCCCCGCCAGCCTCGTCGCCCGATTGCGGGGGCCTGAAGGAAAAGCGGGCCGCCGCAGGACTGCTGGACCCCGCGGGGGCCGCTTCGCTGATGCCTCCGGGTTGATCACGTCCGCTGGCACCTGGAGGTTCAGGGCCGTTTCGGGCACGAAGGCGGGTACGCGTGCTGCTGGCCCACTAGGTCTGATGTGACGGTGTCTGCGCCGCATCTTCCCAGCCGCCTGCCGGGACGACGTACGGGGATCACGGGACTGGGACGGCAATGATTGCACCCTGCCGGTCATCGGCCTGCGAGTGGGTGACTCGCTGGTGATCGCACCGTATGTGCTGTCATGGGCCAGTCCATTGCACTAGCAGCAGCGTGGCGTCGTCGCGCAGTCCGCTGCCGCCTTGGTGGTCGAGTACCGCGCGCACGAGTCGCCGCAGCAGTTCTTCAGCTGGCTGGCCGCTGGCGGCTTCCCGTTCGAGGAGGTCGGTGAGCCGGTCCAGCCCGAACAGCTGCCCGTCCGGGGTGCGGGCCTCGGTCACGCCGTCGGTGTACAGCAGGACGGCATCGTCCGGCTCCAGGTCCTGGCGGCCGAGCCCGGGAACCTGGTCGCCGAGCCCGAACGGCAGCACTGGGCTGCAGCTGAGTTCGGCGACCACCTTGCGTCCGCGCAGCAGCAGCGGCGGCGGGTGCCCGGCGCACGACCATTCCATCCGGCCCGAAGCGGTGTCCAGCCGGGCGATGATCCCGGTGGCGAAGGAAAGGTCGTCATAGCGGCTGGCCAGCACCTGGTCGATGGCGGTGTGAATCCCCGGGACCGATGTCCCCTGCCGGCGCGCGTGCCGGTACGCGCCGATGGCCAGGCTGGTCAGCAGCGTGGAGTCGAGGCCATGGCCCATGGCGTCGAGGATCGCGAACTGCAGCTCGCCGTCATTGACGGCGTAGTCGAATGTGTCGCCGGCGATATCGTAGGCGGGTTCGAGAGCCCCGGCGATCAGGGCCTGTGACGTGCGGGTGCTCAGCGGTGGCAGCAGATCCCATTGCATGCCCGCCGGCAGCGACATGACCCGGCCGCGCCGCCGCAGGTAGGGTATGTCGCTGATCCGCGTGGCCGCGGCGGTGGCCAGGCCGGCGAACACGCCGAGCAGGTCAGCCTGGGCCAGCAGGTCCGGGCTTGCTACCGGGACCGTGATGGCCAGCACCCCCGTCCGGGTCGTCTGCTCGACCACCGGCACCCACACCCGGACCGAGCCGTCCCGCTCACTGATCACTGGCTTGCCGGTGGTAAACGCCCGGCCCGCCATCGTCGCCGCTACCTCTTCCTCGGCGATGCCCCCGGCCAGCGGGACCAGGACCAGGTTGGCGAAGTCGGCCAGGTAGATCACCGGATCCCAGGCCGGCAGCGGTTCACACGCGGCGGCGAGCACCCGGTGAAGGTCACCGCCGGCGCCCTGGCGCAGCAGACGAAGCGCTTCGGGGTAGCCGGCCGGGCTCATCGCAGCTTCTTTCCCCCTCACCTGCACCGCCAACGCAATCACGCTGCCCGGCCAGCCTAGCTGCCTGAACGCAGTCAAACCGCGTACAGCTGAAGACCGCTCTGTTCCACTACCGGCGGCCGCCGACAGGCGCGGCGGTGCCGGGCGGCCCGCAGGCCGGCGGCCGGTGCGGGCCAGGTCGCGGTCGGCGCCTTATATCACCGGGTCATCACGATGATCGCGAGTACCAGGTCGCAGGGAAGTCCCGGCAGCTGTTTGACCAGGGCACACTCTGGCCGCCGCGCTGCGCATCCTGGCCCTGGAAGACGACCTGGCCACCGGACGCTGCCTCGGCACGGAGCCGATATGCCAGCCCTTTGGCTGGCCGTACCTGTCATCCCTCACGTCCGTCTGCCGGGTCGGTGATCTGGGCGCGGAGGTAGGTCAGTGCGTGGTCAAGCAGGCGGGATACGTGCATCTGAGACATGCCGAGGCGGTGGCCGATCTGCTCCTGGGTGAGGTTGCCGTAGAAGCGGAGCATCAAGATGCGCTGTTCGCGTTCGGGCAGTTCGTCCAGGTGGGCGTGGACGGCGTCGATGTCGATGGCATGGGCCATAGCGGGGTCATCCTCCCCGAGGAGATCGGCGAGCATGCCGGGGTCGGCACCGTCGGATAGCGGCGCGTCCAGGGAGTAGGCGCTGAACGCCTGGCTAGCCTGGCGGGCCTCGCGCACATCGTCGTCGGGGACACCGAGGTGGCGGGCCAGTTCGCTGTCCTCAGGGGTGCGGCCGAGCTGCTGGGTCAGATCCGCTTCGGCGGTGCGCATCTCCAGCAGCAGTTCCTGGGCGCGGCGGCTGACCCGCACCTGCCAGCGCCGGTCGCGGAAGTGCCGTTTGATCTCGCCGCTGATGCACGGGGCGGCGTAGGCGGCCAGGCTATCGCCGTAGTCCGGGTCGAAGTTGTTGATGGCCTTCAGCAGGCCGACGAAGCCGACTTGCAGCAGGTCTTCGGCCGGTTCCGGGCTGTTCCGGTAAGGCCGGACGCAGGACTGGACCAGTCCCGCATACCGGGTCACAAGGATCTCGCAAACAGCCTCATGTCCGGCGCTTTCGCGCGGCAGCTCACGGAGCCGTGCCAGCAGCTCGTTATCAGACTGCGCCTGCAGCCCTGCGTACGGTGACAACCTCATCCCTCCTAACCAGCGGTCCCGGCTCTGAGCGGCCAGGCAGCTGGCCGGGCGACAGGCCGTGCAGCTGCCTTAGCGGTCGCCGGGCCATCCTCGCGCACGTACCGTGATCAGCAGGCTCGCCGGTCAAGTCCGCTGCAGGGTGCCGGCGCTGCTATGCCCGGTGCCGTCGCCTGCCTCGGGTCTGCTCGGCGCGCAGGCGGGGCCGGGTGGGCCGTCGTGGCCCGTTTGCGCGAGGGCCTCGGCCAAGGTGGTGAAGTTAGGGATTACACGGTCGATGCCGGTCAGCGCGAAAACCCGCAGGACGGTGGTGCTCGGAATAACCAGCACTACCTCGCGGCTCTCCGCTTCGGCGCGCTTATGCGCGGCGATCAGGGTATGCAGCCCGGACGAATCGCAGAACCGGGTCAGGGTCATGTCGACCACGAGCCTGCCGTGCCCGTTCGCGGCTGCTTGGAGCAGGGCTGACCGCAGCGCCTCGGCGTTCGTGATGTCGATCTCCTCAGGCGCGGCCACTACCGGCACACCCTCGATCATCTCAACCGGGAAACTTCCCTCAGGCATGTGCGCACCTCCTGGTACTGCGCGCCCTGGGGCGCTGCCGCGCATAACTGGCACAAGGACGGCCGCATCTGCGGACTGGGGGACATCCCTGCCCAGGGTGCTGGTCATCCTGCCCCTTCCTGCTGCAGGCCCGGCCCGATCAGGGCACTACCAGATTCAGCCCTCCGGCGGTCACATGTCAATACAAAACGCGAGAAAAACTTCGCGCGTTTTGTATCGCGGTAAACCTCTCGCGAGTTGTATGCTTAGGGAGCATGAGCGGCCCTGACCAAAGCGGCACCTGGAACCTGCTGACCGGCCACGGGCACGTCCTGGTGGAGATCGCCCGCAACCCCAAAGCCCGCGTCCGGGACATCAGCCCGGTCGTCGGCCTCACCGAGCGCACCGTCCAGGCCATCGTGGCCGACCTGGAGGCCGCCGGGTACCTCACCCGCACCCGCAGCGGACGGCGCGTCCTGTACACCGTGAACCGGGACAGCCTGTTCCGGCACCCCGCCCAGGAAGGACACCGGGTCGGCCCGTTCCTCGACCTGCTCGCCGGATCCGAGGGTGATCTCGGCCCTGGACCCGACGACGATTAAACCCGGGCGCCCGTTGACGACCTACCGTCCCCGGACACGGGCCTGCCGGGCCGCTGCCGAGCGCCACTGACGGGATCAGGCTGATGCGTTCTCGTTCGCCGGTCTGAGATCAGATGCGCTTGTGCCCCGGCATTTCGCGGCGGGCGGTGCGGTCAAGCGCGCGGCCACTCGCCTGGTACCACTGGGCCATCAGGACGATCGCAAGCGCAATGTCGATGACGGTGCCGCCGTAGTACATCAGCTCAGCGCCGGTATGACGGCTGACGAGCGAACCCCCGCCGACCGGCAGGCTATGCGCATACATGAACTTGGCGAGGGTGTCGTGCGCGGCGCCCGCGACGACAAGCGCGACGAGCCTGGCCTTGACACCGGGACGGCGGCGGATCGGGTCAAGGCCGATGAGCGCCCAGCTGAGAAGACAGCCAGCCAGGAACATGTGCAGGTGGACGGCCGCATGGATCAGGTCGTTGTTTTCAGCAGCCCGGTACAGCCCAGTGAGATACAGCACGTACAGTCCGCTGAGGTCCAGGGTGATCGCGGCGGGAAGCGAAGACACAAGTTCAAGAGGCCGGCTGTGCAGCAGCCGCAGGGCAGCCCGGTGGGGCCTGCGATGCAGCACGCGAAGCGCGAGAGTGACCGGAGCCGACAAGGCCAGCAAGGCTGGCCCGGCCATGCCCAGCAGCAGGTGCTGGGCGATGTGAACAGGGAAGTAGTCGTCGTGGCTGCTGACCGGCGGCAGCACTGCGACGCAGACGCACACTGACCCCGCGAGCAGGCATGCGGTCCGGCTGGCGGCCCAGCGGTCGCCGCGGCCGCGCAGCCGTGCCAGTGCCGTGGCGTAGGCAGCTGTGGCGAGGATGGTCAGGACAACGGGAATGAGTTCAAGCATCACTCAGTCAGCAGGATCGGCGTCCGAGCGGAAGATCCCGGACCGGGCGACCCCTGCGCGGCCGCGCATTAGCAGGATGCCGACGACGACCATAATCACGGCGAGGACGTTCCAGGTCAGGTCGTAGGGCCAGATGGCCACGTGGTAACGGATCTGATGCAGTCTCAGGAGCTTGTGCTGGATGGTGCCGTCATAAAGCTGAAAGCCCCCCGCTCCCAGCAGCAGCGCGCCCCACCAGCGTTTGGGGCTGAAGCCACCCCGGCGCAGCGAGTCGGCCATCAAAAACAGCCCGACCACCAGCGAGGTGAACCCGAAGGCATGAAACAGCCCGTCTGACAGCAGGCCCACGGCGATAGTCGACTTGTCGTAAAAGTGATGCCAATGCAGGATCTGATGAAAGATCGTCTCGTCGAGGAAGGCGGCCACGCCGAAACCAGCCAGCAGCCCCGACCAGAGGGTGCGCTTCATATACCGAGATGCCGGCCCAGTGACCCTAGCAGAGGCTTGTGCAACACCGGACGGACTTCCCGGCGTCTGGAAGTTGCTCTCGGGCAAGTCGGAAGATTCCACCGGCATGCTCCTGTCCTATACCGCCGTCAACGGCATCGTGCGTCTAGTTCCAGGCCGAGCGGGACGACCCTGAAGCGCAGCGAGCTACCCAGTTCCTTCTAGCGGAAACCCGCAGGCCCACCCGATTAAGCTGTGATATTGGCGCTGTCTCCGGCCGTGACGGCGAACGACGCGCCGCTCACCATGCGGGCCTCATCCGAGGCGAGGAAAGCGACCAGTGGCGCGACGTCCGCCGGGTCGATCCAGGGGACGGCGAGCGGGCTCTTGGCGGTCAGGATTTTCCTCGCCGTCTCCTCGTCCCGGCTGAGGTCTCCGGTCGGTTTCTGACCGCCGCTGGCCTTGGGTGAGGTTGGCGTACAAGCGGAGCATTAAGGTGCGCTGCTGGCGTTCGGGCCGTTCGCCGACGTGGCCGCGGTTGGCTTCGAGGTCGGTGGTGTGGGCCAGGCCGGGTCTTCGGTGCTGCCGTGCGGCAGCGGCCGCAGCCGGGCCAGCAGCGTGTGATCGGAAAGGTGTGCAGGTCAGCGTGCAGCGGTAACGTGACCTCCGCCAGACCCGTCCCCCGGCTCCGTGGGGGCAACGCCACTGGCATTTCCAGCCGTGCTGGCTTGCGGGGCGGGCGCCGGGGCCAGCGCCTCGGCCAGGCTGGAAAAGCAGGGCAGCAGAAGGTCCAGGCCGGTGAGGCTCAAAACTCTGCGGACGACACCGTCGGGGGAACGACCAGGCGCAGCCCGCCGCCTTCGGCCACGGCCCGGTTATGGGCCCGGAGCAAGGTATGCAGGCCGGACGAATCGCAGAACTCGGTGCCCGTTAGGTCGACCACGGCGGTCGGGCGCCCGGTGGCGGCGGCCGCTTCCAGAAGAAGCCCGCGGAGCTGCCCGGCGGTGGTGACATCGATCTCAGCGGGCGCTGCCACCACCGGCATGCCGGTGACCGTATTGCGGAGATACACGGCCTCGAGCACCTGCGTCCACCTCTTCCACAGGCCGGCCGCCCGGGAAACGGTAGGCCTGCAGGAAGGTGACGCAGCGGCAGCCGGGACCCTGGACCGGCTGGCTCATCAACCGTAACTGCACCACTCCTACCCACGACGAACGCTTTATCCCGCACCGGGCAAACCTGTTCGGCGAACCCGGCGGCCGTAGCAACGAGGCGGCGGTCCGATGTTCGCGGCGTGGCTCCCGGGCGGCCAGCAAACGCCACGGCGGTAAGCAGCGGCGGTCGGCGCCGGCCTTGGTACTCCCGCGTTGCCTGGCGACCTGGGGTTGCCCACGAACTGCCCCGAACTGCGCGGGCGAGTTCCGGTGTGGCGTCGGCTCCGGCGAGGGCGAGCGGGGCGTGCCGGGCCAGTGAGGTGACTTCGGGTTGCAGCAGCTGGAGCGTCTGCGGGACGGTGGCGGCCAGGACGACGAGGTCGGGGTGGGAGGTGGCGGCGGCGCGGGCGAGCTCTTCGACCCGGGTGTCCGGTCCTAGGTAGCCGATCCGCCACCCGGTGCGGTTGAGTGCGATGCCGAAGATCATCAGCGGGATGTCGTGCAGCTCGCCGGGCGGGCAGGCCAGCAGGGCCAGCGGCCCGTGTCCGCTGCCCCAGCCGCGGGCCAGGCCTGCCAGCCGGCCGCGGATGAGGTTGCTGGCGAAGTGCTCAGCGGCGATGCTGGCCGTCCCGCGCTGCCAGCGCTCGCCGAGGTCAGCGAGGTAGGGCAGGATCACATCGCGCAGAACGGTCGGCAGGGACAGCTCGGGGATAAGCCGGTCCAGTTCGGCCTGCGCGGCTGGCTCGTCGAAGGCGTCCAGGGCCCGGCGGAGCTCGGTGAAGGGCTCGCTGCCTGCCGCGGGCGCTGCGGGCGCGGGGCGATGGGTGCCCGGGCGGCTGGCGAGCGCGGCGGGCGCTGCCTCGGCCGCGGACAGCCCTTGCGCGAGGTAGGCCTGCATGCGACGGATCCGCGCTTCGTCCGCTGCGGAGTACAGCCGGAACCCGCCGGGGGAGCGCACCGGCTGCAGGAGGCCGTAGCGGCTCTCCCGGGCCCGGAGCACATGCTCGCTGACGCCCAGGCGTCTGCTGAGCTCCGCCATGCCGCCTGAGCGGCTGGGCAGCGGCCGGTTCTGGCACGACAGGCGCCCGCGGCCCGAGTACCCGCTGCCGTGGACACGCGGGGACGACCCCGCCGCCGCAAGCAAGCTGTGGGACCACCTGACCGCGGCGACCGGCTGACGCAGGGACGGAAATGACCGAGCAACAGCTATATGAAGGTGACGGAGCATAGGAACGGGTTCGAGCTGCGCCGCTACCCGGCCCACCTAGTGGCCGAGATCGAGGTAGCTGGCTCGTTTGATGAGGCACCCAACCGCGCGTTCCGCCCGCTCGCCAGCTACATCAACGGCGCCAACCGCTCCCGCCGCCGGATCGTCAGGACCGCGCCGGTCACCCAGCAGGCCGACCAGGAAAAGATCGCGATGATCGCCCCGGTGCTGCAGCAAGCCGCCGGCCAGCCCGGCCGCTACCTGATGCAGTTCGTGATGCCATCTCATCTCACCGCCGAGATGCTGCCAGCCCCGCACGATGCCCGAGTGCGAACGCGGGAGATCCCGCGGCAGCTGGCAGCAGCCGTGCGATTCTCCGGCCGGTGGACGCAAGTGCTGCCCGGCCCGTCTATTGGCCTGCGCTGGCCATAGCGAGAAGCTCCCTGTCCCCCGGGTGGGATGTGAAAACCCTCCGCTCAGCGCAGGTTCTACTGATGGGACCGCTGTTCTGCTTCAGCCGCGCTCGCCGCGGCCCGGGCCTTCTCCGCCTCAGCCTCCTTGGCAGCCACGTCACGCTGTGCGGCGGCCTTGTCCTGCTGGGCCTCGCCCTCTTGCTTCATCGACTCGTTCCCGGTTACGGCCCCGGCCGCTTCCTTGATCCGGCCTTTCATGTCTTCCGCGACGCCTTCGGCGCCAGCCTTAGGCCCAGACTCATTCGCCATAATCGTCTCCCGTCGTTTCCGCTTGCAGTGGTGCTCTCGCCTGCGGCGAGGACTGCTCCGTTACCCGGCGAACTGGGGCATAAACGCAGCGAAGGCCTCGGTGCCGTGCCGTCTCGTCCATCGAGGACGAGGGCGTCGCAGGCTGGTTGCACTGCCATCTGGGCAGGTCCACCCTAATTACCAGGCGGCCGTGCCGCCGCCGGCATCCGGACCGGGGCCAGGCCCGCTTCGTCCGATGCCTGCGAAGCTGGTGATGGTGGTGCGATCTTCCATGGCGCGGCGCGAGGTGGTTATCTCCCTGCCCGTGGAGATCGATACGTGCAATGCGGACCATGTGACGGAAGGGACTGGCGGCGGGATGCTCCTGGAGGATTACATCCGGCTGCGCCGTACCCGGGCGTGAGCTACGGGCCGTACCTGGAGTCCGGCGCGCTCCGGCAGATGTACGGCCTTCCGGAGCAGGCGTTCGATATACTCGTGACGCTGCTGGTCAGGATCTGCGACGACCCGTACGACCGGTGTTCAGCGCGCCGACCGGAGTGCCGCGACGGCGGGTCGCCGACGTTGGCGATTTCGGGTTCATCGTATTCGCGGTCGATGAAGCCGCCGGTCTGATCCGCGTTTTCGACCTCGCGTGGGCAGGCTGAGGCCGCACGCCGTTGGGCGGGAACGGGGTCAGGTCGGTGCCGCAGCACCTGCCCGGCGTGATGGAGCTGGCGCGGCCGCCTAGCGGGTTGAGCCCGGCGGCGCCGGCATATCCCCCGGGGCACGCGGCCGCAGCCGGGGCAGGTGTCACATGGCAGTACCCGGTGGCGGGTGCAGGCGAACACCCACGGCAGCCTCCAGGCCGGCAGCCACCGGCTGCGCGGCCCCAGGCAGGACGGGCAGTACCGGGGCAGCCCATCCGGGCGCCGGGGCCGCCCCGGGGCATGGGTGCACGAGGGCTCACTCCCGGTCGGCGGGCCGCGCCGTTCGCCGGCGCCAGAAAACCCGCTGCGCTTGCAGGCCGGCCGTGCCCACCACCACCAGCACCACCACGTTGAGGAGCAGTTGCGCGAACGAGTCCAGGGCAGGCTGCCAGTTCCCGAACGCGGCGAACACTCCCACCCCCGCGGCAGCCGGGACCGTGGTGACTGAGATGAAGACCCCTATGAGGGCGTTGGCCCGCGACTCCGTGAGTGACACCACGCCAGCGATGCCGGCTAGCGCCGCGATGATGACCGAGAACGCACCCGGCGCGGCGATCAGGCTGGCGACCGGCCTGACCCCGCCGATGAAAGCGCGGGGCACCAGGCCCGATTCGCGGATCACCAGCGTGAACAGGTAGGTGATCACCATCGCCGCCGAAAACGCCCAGCAGAGCGCGACCAGGCCATCGTGGATGGCGGCCCGGTGCCGCTTGGTGATGGCCAGCGCCACCGCGATGATCGCGGTGTACTCCGGGCCAACCACCATGGCGCCTACGATCAGGATCTGCGAGTTGGTCAGGATGCCGACGGCAGCGATCATCCCGGCGATGGTGAGCATGATGAAAAAGCTCGGGGCGTAGACGGCCTGCGCTCGGATGGCGGCCTCCACCAGTTCCCAGACCGGGGTGATCTCACGCCGCGGCGAGCCGATCTCGCCACCGGGACGCGGCGGGTCGGCCAGGACCGTGTCCGCCTCCCCGGCGGTGACGGCGCCCGGCCGGTCCAGATGCAGACCGCGCAACAGGCGGAACGCCGCGTTGGCGGCGCCCTGGCGCACATCGAACTCGACGGCGTCGCCGTCGGGCCGGCGCGCCATCCCGCGCAAGACCACGACGTTTCTCACCCCTGGCTCGGCGTCCAGCGCCTCCAGCAGGCGGCCCGTCGTGTCCGCCGGGCTCATCACGCGCACGCGCAGCATCGCCTACCTACCTTCCAGCCAGAGGAACACCACCGCGCCGCCTTCCCCCGGCAAGAACACGCCGGTCATGCCGGCACCGCGGTTGCGGTGGTGGCATCTTCGGGACGGCCGGGCGGCATGACGGCTAGGGCGCTGACGCTGGCCAGTACAGCCGCGGCCCAGGCGTGCAAGGGCAGCAGAAGCAGGCAGCACCCCGCCAAGATGAGCCTGGATGCGCAGGCCGCGTCGGGCTGTACGGTCAGCGATGGCTGTTGTGGTTGATCGGCGATGGGGCCGGCAGGCCGGTGCGCGGCGGCGCCTGGTGGCGCACAATAGCCAGCTGAGCGCTGATTGGGTATTGGGCATATTCTGCGGCGGCGCGAAGGCTACAAAACCCCAAATGTGCACAGTCTGCCTGACCAGCCGTCCCTGACGAGACCCACGACAAACGAGGCTGGGGCGGGCCGAGCGACGACTCGGCGATTTCCACGGTCGTCACTGCTTGCGCCATCTTGTGGGCAACGCCAGTGGGCAAAGCGCCCGGGTCGCTGGTCAGTCGTCCCGCTTGTCGAGCCGGTCGAGCAGATCGTCGGCCGCCTTCTCGATCTCCTTGTGGTCGTTCTGTGATGCACGCTGTTTGGCGTGGATGAGGGCGGACCGGTTGACCTTCTTGAAGTCCCCGTAGGGGAAGCCGTAGCGGTCCTTGGTCTCCTCGGACGCCTCGGTGTCGATGCCCAGATGCCAGCGGCCGTAGCCGTCATAGCCTTCGCGGTCGATCTCCTTGTTGCCCTCGGCCGCAGTCGGCGCGGCTTCACCCACCCAGTCTCGGTGTCGACCGTGCCGTCGTCGATCAGTCGCCGGGCCTGCTTAACTGCCGCCTCGTTCACCTTGTAAGTGGTCATGCCGCCGCCCTACCCCTGTGGGCCATCTCGAACCGCCACAGACAAAGACGGCATCACCACCTTGCCGGCTTCAAAATTGTGCATCGCGTCCGGGCGCATATGCGCACATCTGCCGCGGACAATCCTGCCGGGTGCGCTCAACCCGGGCTCGGTGATAAGAATCAGGTGAATGCACGGCCGCGGCCTGGGATCTCACCATGCGGGAGGGCGTCCGGGTGAAGGCGAAGTCGGCGGCGTACCTGCAGAGCTGAGCGCAGAAGGAACTGTCCAGGATCTCGACCGGCACGCCAGGATGCTGGTCTGGGCTGCGGACGGCGGGGCGTCCGCCAGTGGTGACCGGCGGTACTGGGCCAGCGGCACCGCTTTCTGCTGCCGTGGGTGTCGCGGCGTCACATGATCGGTGCGAGCGCTGCTAGCCCGCGGGCCTGTGAGCCGCGCCAGTCGTCCCCGGACATGAGCCCGTAGGTTTCGCGGTCGCCGTCCGGGGCCTTCAGCGCGTTGAAAAAAGCGGCAGCGTACTTCGCGAGGGAGCAGCGGTGAGCGAGAAATACGCGTTCATCGATGCTGAGTACGCAGCCGTGCCGAAGCAGGACGAGGCTCCCACGGTTACGCAGATGTGCGAATGGCTCGGTGTATCGAAATCCGGCTACTACGACTGGAGGGTACGGCCGGAAAGCGAGACGGAGAAGCGCCGGGAAGTGCTCAAGCTCATGATCAAGGCAATATTCGAGTACAACAACGAGGAGTACGGGTACCGGCGCGTGCACGCCGTGCTGGTCCGGGGCGGCGTGTCCGTCGATGACGAGACTGTCCGCAGGCTCATGCGCGAGCTGGGCCTGGTGCCTTGCCAGCCCAGGCCGTGGCGCTGCTCGCTGACCGAGCAGGACGGCTCCGCCGGGCCGATCCCGGACCTGGTCAACCGTGACTTCACTGCCAGCAGGCCAGGCGAGAAAATGGTCGGCGACATAACGTACATCGAGACCTGGGAAGGATGGGTGTATCTCGCGACGGTCATTGACTGCGCGACACGCAAGATAATCGGGTGGGCGATGGATGATAATTACAAGACCCCGCTGATCTCGCGGGCGATCGAGATGGCGGCGGCCAACGTCGCACTGCCGGAAGATGCGATATTCCACTCCGATCGCGGCAGTAATTACACGTCGGCTGCGTTCGCGCTGAAGCTAGGCGGACTCGGGATCCGGCAATCAGCGGGCCGTACGGGCATATGCTATGACAATGCCCTGTCGGAATCAGTGAATGGCACTCTGAAAGTTGAACTGGTCCACCGGACTGCCTACGCGACACGCCGGCGGGCCACCACATGGGCCTTGACGTAAGCCATCAGCAGCCGGATCTCCGACGGAGTCGGCTCATCCAGGCGGCGGTCACCCCAGTGTTCGACGACCCGGTTCCAGTACGATCCGTACGCCCGCCGGGTGCCATCACTCACCGCCGCTGACACCACCGGGACGTACTCGGCGAAGGTCGGCACCTCAGGGCGAACCTGCGGAACGGCGACCAGGTCCGCAGGGGACAGGCCCATCCGCTCCAACAGCACCAGCGCCGCTTCGATGACAGCCCGGGAGGCGTCCGGATTCACGGCGGTCATACCCGCCTCCCCTCACCCGGGAGCGGGGTGTGCGCCCGCAGCGCCTGATCTACCACCGCGAACGAGTACGCGGCCAGGGCGTCCTGGCCTGGGAACACCGCCAGCAGCACCCCGTCACCAGGCCGCAGCCCGCAGCGGTGCCGCAGCGCGGCCGGGATCACCAGGTACGGCTTGGCCGGCGTCGTGACCATGCCGGCCGGGTCGCGGCGGGCGATGACCACGCCAGCCGCGGCGGTGAGTGTCAGCCGGTCTCCCGGCTGCCAGCCCAGCGCGCTGGTCATGGTCCGGTCGGCGACCCGGTCCGACTCGTCTATCCGGCCGAACCCGTACACCACGTCATCCGGGACCACCGGCACCTCCGGCGCGGCGGCCACGGGCAGGCGGCGGGCGGTGGCCGGCCTGCCGCGCTCCCGGCCGCCTGGGCGGGAGCGCGGGGGGATGAGGGGAGCGATGAGCGGGGCGGTCATGGCCGCCTCCCCGCGGGGAGGAGCCGGGCGGCCCGGCGGCCTGCTGGCGGCCGGGCTATGTGTTCGAGTGATGTCTGGTTTAGGGGAAATTTCCCCGGTTTGGGTGTCCGAGGGGGGACTTGAACCCCCATGCCCTTTACGGGCACTAGCACCTCAAGCTAGCGCGTCTGCCTATTCCGCCACCCGGACCTGCCGCGCACGTTACGCGTCGGCTGGCTTAGGTTAGCAAACCGGGGGCCGCCAAGCGAAGTGGCCCAGGGCCCCGATCTGGCCGCCCGCGGGCTACGGCCGAACGCCCCGCGCCGGGGTGCGACGATAGACCGGTGACAGCGAACCAGGTGACCGCGCAGGACGAGGTCGCGGCCATTTGCCGTGACCTGATCAGGATCGACACGTCGAACCCGGGCGACCACTCCGGCCCCGGTGAGCGCCAGGCCGCCGAGCACGTCGCGGCCCTGCTCGCCGACGTCGGCCTCGAGCCGAGGGTCCTGGAATCACACCCCAGGCGCACCAGCGTGGTCGCCCGCCTGGCCGGCGCCGACCCGGCCAGGCCGGCCCTGCTCGTGCACGGTCACCTCGACGTCGTCCCGGCCAGTGCGCCGGACTGGCGGCACGACCCGTTCGCCGGCGAGGTCGCCGACGGCTGCATCTGGGGCCGCGGCGCGGTCGACATGAAGGACATGGACGCGATGATCCTGGCCGTCGTCCGGCAGCGGCTGCGCGAGGGACGGCCGCCCGCCCGCGACGTGGTGCTGGCGTTCACCGCCGATGAGGAGGCGGGCGGCACCTGGGGCGCCCGCTGGCTGGTCGAGAACCACCCGGGGCTGTTCGAGGGCGTCACCGAGGCGGTCGGCGAGGTCGGCGGCTTCAGCGTGACCCTCGGCCGCCAGCGCCTCTATCTCCTGCAGACCGCGGAGAAGGGCCTGGCCTGGATGCGGCTGACCGCGCGGGGCACGGCCGGGCACGGCTCGATGATCCAGCGGGACAACGCCGTCACCGAGCTGGCCGAGGCGATCGGCAGGCTGGGCCGCCACGAGTGGCCCGTTCGCCTGCTCCCGTCGGTCCGGGCCTTCCTGGAAGGTGCCGCCGAGGCCCTCGGCGTCGAATTCATGCCGAACGATCCAGAGCTCTCGCTCGGCAAACTTGGCTCGATTTCCCGCATCATCGGCGCGACCCTGCGCAATACCGCGAATCCGACGGTCCTGAGCGCCGGTTATAAGGTCAACGTCGTCCCGCAGACCGCCACCGCGGAAGTGGACGGCCGGTTCCTGCCCGGCTATGAGCAGGAGTTTTACGCCGAGCTGGACCGGGTGCTCGGTCCGGGCGTGACCCGCGAGCTGATCCACGGCGACATCGCCGTGGAAACCACCCCGGACGGCGCCCTGTATGAGGCGATGACCAGCGCGCTTATCGCCGAGGATCCGCAGGCGCGGGTGATTCCGTACTGCCTGTCCGCGGGTACCGATGCGAAGTCGTTCAGCCGGCTCGGCATGCGGTGCTTCGGTTTCGCGCCGCTCCGGCTGCCGCCGGACCTGGACTTTTCCGGCATGTTCCACGGTATCGACGAACGGGTTCCCGTCGATGCCCTGCGCTTCGGAACCCGCGTCCTGGACCGTTTCCTCGACGGCTGTTAGCGGGTATCCAGTCACGGGGCTGACCCCGGGTAAACGAGCAGACAGGCGCAGAACCCCGCTGCCGCCATGCCGCCCGGCCGCCCGCTGCGATGCAGCCGCCCGCTTCGAAGCGGCCGCCCGTTGCTCGCGACCGGGACCCCGGCGTGCCGACGGCAGCGGTGCGTCGCCGCACCGCTGCCGTCCGGATCGGGATAGCTGCTACTTCTTCCCTTTCTTTCCCTTCTTGCTCTTCTTGGCCATGCGTATCACCCCGCTTCCCGGCTCCTCCAGGTCAACGATATGTTGACCTGCCGACGTCAACATATCATTGACCGCGTCAACATGTCATTGACTTGCGCCAATCGTCGATACGCTGTGCTGATGGCCTCCAAGAGTCCCGTCAGGCGGATCACCGCGGCGCTCGGCGCCCTCGAGGTCGCCGACGGACCGATCAGCCGGCTCGAAGCTGCCCGGCGCCTGCGAGAAGCGGCCGAGGAGCTGGAGGCCGCCCAGGTTGAGGCCGCCCGCAAGGCCGGTGCCACCTGGAATGAGATCGGCGCGTGCTACGGGCTCACCAAGCAAGGCGCCCAGCAGCGCTTCCGGGCTGCCCGCGACCAGGCCAAGACCCTTACCGCGGCGCCAGCGAAGGAAGCCGGCGCCAGAAAGGAAGCTGGCGCCTGAAAGGAAGCTGGCGCCTGAAAGGAAGAAGGCCAGCCCGATGGCCCGGCCGGAGTAAGTGACGCCCGCATCGCCTCGCCGAACCCGGCCGCCGCACCGTGATGCCGGGGCCGGCGCAGCCGCCCGATCGCGGCGATCCGTTCAGAATGTGCGGACTGGGCGTATGATTCGCCTTCGGAGGGTAGCCTTCCTGCTGCCGTCGGCGCTGAGCCGGAGCCTGGCCAATTCCCAGTCCCCGTATTCGGCGTAGCCGGCCAGGATCCGCCGGGCGGTGTCGCGAGCGTCTCGGGACATGCCGCGCGGTAGGTACACGACGAGGTAGGCGTACTCGGCCATCGGTCCTATTGTGCTTGAGTTCACCGCAGATTCAACCTGTGGTGAAAGAATCTCCGCTTGGCCCGGTGGGTCCGAGGGAACACACCGAACCGGGCCGACGGTTACAGCTGCAAGGCGCAGTGTGACCGCGGGGTCGGGAAGACGGTCATGGCGCGGAGGCGAGGACGGGAACAGCGTGCCAGCAAGGACAGTAAAGGCGAAGGCGAAGGCGGGATCCGGCCAGGCAGTGCCCAAGGCCAAGAGCGGCGGGACGGCCAAGGCGGCGGCCAGCCGGGCTGCCGGCGGCGCCGGCGAGGGCACCAAGCTCATCATCGTCGAGTCGCCGTCCAAGGCCCGGACGATAGCCGGGTACCTCGGTAAGGGCTACGTGGTCGAGTCCAGTGTCGGCCACATCCGCGACATGCCTGACCGCGCCGCCGAGATCCCCGCCAAGTACCGCGGCGAGCCGTGGGCCCGGCTCGGGGTCAACGTTGATGAGGACTTCGAGCCGCTGTACGTCGTGCACAGCGACAAGCGGCAGCAGGTGGCCAAGCTCAAGAACCTGCTGAAGGACGCCGACGAACTGCTGCTGGCCACTGATGAGGACCGCGAGGGCGAGGCCATCGCCTGGCACCTGCTGGAGGAGCTCAAGCCCAAGGTGCCGCACAGCCGGATGGTCTTCCACGAGATCACCCCCGAGGCGATCGCCCGGGCCATCGCCAACCCGCGCGAGGTGGACGAGGGTCTGGTGGACGCCTATCAGGCGCGCCGCGTGCTGGACCGGCTCTACGGGTACGAGGTCTCGCCCGTGCTGTGGAAGAAGGTCATGCCCAAGCTGTCCGCCGGGCGCGTGCAGTCGGTGGCGACCAGGCTGGTCGTGGACCGGGAGCGCGAGCGGATCGCCTTCCGCGCGGCCAGCTACGCTGACCTCGAGGCCGAGTTCGCGACCGCCGGGCACGGCCAGCCCGACGCCGAGGAGCCGACGAGCTTCACCGCCAGCCTGGTCGCCGTCGACGGCCGCCGGGTGGCCCAGGGCCGTGATTTCACCGCCACCGGCCAGCTGCGCGGCACGGACGTCCTGCACCTGGACGCGGCGGCCGCCGCCGCCCTGGCCGGGCGGCTGGCGGGGGCCAGCTTCTCGGTGGCCAGCGTGGAGCGCAAGCCCTACCGGCGCTCGCCGTACGCGCCGTTCCGGACCACGACGCTCCAGCAGGAGGCCTCCCGCAAGCTCGGCTTCTCGGCCAAGCACACCATGTCCGTCGCGCAGCGCCTGTACGAGAACGGCTACATCACCTATATGCGCACCGACTCGGTGACGCTCTCGCAGACGGCGATCAGCGCGGCCCGCACGCAGGCCGCCGAGCTGTACGGTGCCGCCTACGTGCCGGACGCGCCGCGGACCTACGCGAGCAAGGTCAAGAACGCGCAGGAAGCGCACGAGGCCATCCGGCCCGCCGGGGACAGCTTCCGCACCCCGACCCAGGTCGCGAAGGATTCGCTGTCCTCTGACGAACGCCGGCTGTACGAGCTGATCTGGCAGCGTACCGTCGCCTCCCAGATGAAGGACGCCACCGGCGAGTCGGTGTCGGTCCGGGTGGCGGGCGCGTCCAGCTCGGGCGAGCGGGCCGAGTTCGGCGCGACCGGCAAGGTCATCAACTTCTACGGGTTCCTCAAGGCCTACGTCGAGGGCGCCGACGATCCCGCCGCTGACCGCGACGACCGGGAGCGCAGGCTGCCGCCGCTGGCCGAGCATGACCCGCTGAGCGTGCTGCGGCTCGCCCCGGCCGAGCACTCCACCCGGCCGCCGGCCCGCTACACCGAGGCGTCCCTGGTCAAGGAGCTGGAGGACCGGGAGATCGGGCGGCCGTCCACGTACGCCAGCATCATCGGGACCATCCTGGACCGGGGCTACGTGTTCAAGAAGGGCACCGCGCTGGTCCCCTCGTTCCTGGCCTTCGCCGTCGTCACGCTGCTCGAGCGCCACTTCGGCCAGCTGGTCGACTACGAGTTCACCGCGCGGATGGAAGACGTCCTGGACGCGATCGCCCGCGGCGAGAGCGAGCGGGTGCCGTGGCTGCGCCGGTTCTACTTCGGCACGGACGCAGACGGTGAGCCCGCGGCTGACGCGGCCGAGAACGGCGCGGGCGAGAACGGCGCCGGACGAACCGGACCGAACGGTACCGCCCCGGGCGGCACTGACCGGGAACCCGGGCTGAAGTCCCTGGTGGGCAACATCGGCGACATCGACGCCCGGGACGTCAGCTCGTTCCCGCTGGCCGGCTCCGACATCGTGGTGCGGGTCGGGCGATACGGCCCCTACCTGGAGCGCGACGGGCAGCGGGTCAACGTCCCGGAGGACATGGCCCCCGATGAGCTGACGGTCGAGAAGGCCGAGGAGCTGTTCAACCAGCCGTCCGGCGAGCGGGTGCTCGGCACCGACCCGGGTACGGGCCATGCACTGATGGCCAAGGCGGGCCGGTTCGGCCCGTACGTGACCGAGCAGCTGCCCGAGGACGCGCCCGCTTCGGCCAAGCCCCGCACGGCGTCGCTGCTGAAATCCATGGCGCTGGACACGGTCACCCTGGACGACGCGCTGAAGCTGCTCAGCCTGCCCCGGGAGCTGGGCGAACTCGACGGTGAGACGATCACCGTGCAGAACGGGCGGTACGGGCCGTACGTGAAGCAGGGCTCCGACAGCCGATCGCTGGAATCCGAGGACCAGCTGTTCACGCTGACGCTGGCCGAGGCCAAGGAGCTGTTCGCCCAGCCCAAGGCCCGCGGCCGCGGCGCCCGCCAGGCCGCGCCGCCGCTGCGTGAGCTCGGCGCCGACCCGGCCAGCGGCAAGCCGATGGTGATCAAGGACGGCCGGTTCGGCCCCTACGTCACCGACGGTGAGACCAACGCGTCGCTGCGCAAAGGCGACGAGGTCGCGTCGATCACCGATGAACGCGCCGCCGAGCTGCTCGCCGACCGGCGCGCCGCGCCGCCGGCGCCGCGCCGCCGGACCACGGCCCGGGCCGCTGCGCCCCGGGCCGCCGCCGCGCGGACCGCCGCGCCGCGGAAGAAGGCAGGTACCACGACCCGTTCGGCATCGAAAGGATCTTGATTTTCAGGTAGGCCGCGCTGGTAGAGCCGAGCGGCCGGGCTAAAAACACGATCAAGGACTAATCAGTTATGCGGTCACCAGTGCCGATACGCTTACGCCGTGAACTTCCGCGCCGGGGAGAATCAGCGCGGAGCCGACCGGGGGCACCTCGGGCGCGGCGCCGCGCGGCGACAGCACGCCCGCGAGCCGGGCGTGCTGTCGATCAAGCCCTTCCGGCGGCTGTGGATCGCGTTGTCCTTGTCCAGTCTCGGCGACTGGCTCAGTATCGTCGCGCTCACCGTGCTGGCGCCCTCGCTGGCCTCCGGTGGCCTGGCCGCCAAGGGCTCGGCCGTCAGCGCCGTGTGGCTGGTGACCCTGCTGCCCGCGCTGCTGTTCGGGCCGCTGGCCGGCGCGGTGGCGGACCGGCTGGACCGGCGGATGGTGATGATCGTCGGCGACGTGATCCGCGGCCTGCTGTTCCTGTCCATCCCGCTGTTCCCCAACCTGGCCTGGATCTTGGTCGCCAAGTTCCTGGCCGGCGTGGCCACCCAGTTCTGGAGCCCGGCCACCTCCGCGTCCATACCGAACCTGGTGCCCAAGGACAAGCTGGAGCGGGCCAACCAGCTCAGCCTGCTCACCACGTACGGCACCGCGCCGCTGGCGGCCGGCCTGTTCAGCGTGCTGGCGCTGGTCAGTGAGGGGATCAGCCGGGTCACGCCGCTGTTCCACGCCAGCAACGTGGATCTGGCCCTGTACTTCAACGCGGCCTCGTACTTCGTCTCCGCGCTTACCGTCTACTTCATCCGCGAGATACCCAAGCGGCAGGCCAGCGGCAAGATCTCTGTCCCTTCGACGCTGCGGTCCGTCTGGGAGGGCTGGCAGTTCATCGGGAGGACCCCGGTGGTCCGCGGCCTGGTCGTCGGCATGGTGGGCGCGTTCGCCGCGGCCGGAGTGGTCGTCGGCCTGGGCTGGACCTACATCACCTACACGCTGCACGGCGGCAGCGCCGGCTGGGGACTGGTCTTCGCCGCGATCTTCGTCGGCATGGCGCTCGGTATGCTGGTCGGCACCAGGCTGCTCGGCGACTTCAGCCGCCGCCGGCTGTTCGGCGTGACCATCGCGGCCGCCGCGGTGCCGCTCGCGCTCATCGGCCTGGTGCCGGTGCTGGGCGCGGTCGTCCTGTTCGTGGTGCTGCTCGGCGCCCTGTCCGGGATCGCGTACGCGACCGGCTTCACGATCGTCGGTCTCGAGGTGGGCGACGACACCCGCGGCCGGGTCTTCGCCTTCTTCCAGTCCTCTATCCAGGTCATCCTGTTCGCCGTCATCGCCGTCGTGCCGATCCTCTCCTACGGCGCGACCAGGGTGATCGCGTCGCTGAACGGGACCGGGAACGTCAAGATCGGCAACGTCACCTACGCCTCGGCCGGGCAGAACGTGGTGATCCTGGTGGCGGCCGTGGTGGCGTTCCTGCTCGGGATCCGGGCCTACCGGCAGATGGACGACCGCAAGGGCGTTTCGCTGCGCGAGGACCTGCTCGCCGCGGTGCGCAGCGAGCCGGCCCCGGTGGTCGACACGGCGCACGTCAACGGCGCCGCGCCGCCCGCGGGCCTGTTCATCGCCTTCGAGGGCGGCGAAGGGTCGGGCAAGACCACGCAGGCCAGGCTGACCTCGATCTGGCTGCGCGAGCTCGGCTACGACGTGGAGACGACACGCGAGCCCGGTGCGACCAAGGTCGGGATGCGGCTGCGCGCGCTGCTGCTCGACACCGCGCACACCGGCATGTCGGCGCGGGCCGAGACGCTGATGTACGCCGCCGACCGCGCCGAGCACGTCACCGGGGTCATCACCCCCGCCCTGGAGCGCGGGGCGATCGTCATCACCGACCGGTACGTGGACTCCTCGCTCGCCTACCAGGGCGCGGGCCGGAACCTGCCGGTCGACGAGATCGCCAGGATCAACTCGTGGGCGACCGGCGGCCGCGTGCCGAACCTGACCATCCTGCTGGACATGGACCCGCTGGCCGGGCTCAACCGGCGGGCCCGTTCGGCCGACCGGCTGGAAGCCGAGCCCGCCGATTTCCACTTGCGGGTCCGGGCCGGGTTCCTCGCGCTGGCCCACGCCGATCCCGGCCATTACCTGGTGCTCGACGCCGACCGCCCGCCCGAGGAGATCACCCGGGACATCCAGACGCGGATCCGCGGCATGCTCCCCGATCCGGTCCCCTCCGTCGCCGAGGCGTCCACCGGCGACTTCCCCGCGATCAAGGAAGAAGTCTCGTGACCAGCCCGGCCCCGGGCCCGCCCGCGGACCACCTGGCCGCCCCCCCAACGTTCGCCGACCTGACCGGCCAGGACGCGGTGGTCGCGCAGCTTTCCCGGGCGTCCGCCGCGGCGGCCGCGTTGCTGGCCGGTCATCGTCCCGATCCCGGCGCGATGACGCACGCGTGGCTGTTCACCGGGCCGCCGGGGTCGGGCCGCTCCATCGCGGCGCGGTCGTTCGCGGCCGCGCTGCTGTGCCCGTCCGGCGGCTGCGGCGAGTGCGCGTCCTGCCGCCAGGTGCAGGCCGGCACCCACGCTGACCTGCTGCTGGTCCGCCCTGAGGGCCTGTCCTACGGGGTACGGCAGACCAGGGAGCTAGTGCTCCGGGCGGCCGGCGCTCCCGCCGGCGGGCGCTGGCATGTCGTGGTGTTCGAGGACGCCGACCGGTGCACCGAGCAGGCGGCCAACGCGCTGCTGAAGGCCATCGAGGAGCCCACCCCGCGGACCGTCTGGCTGCTGTGCGCCCCGTCGGCCGAGGATCTGGTGCCGACGATCAGGTCCCGGTGCCGGGTTGTGACACTTGTCGTGCCGGCGTCGTCCGCGGTCGCTAAGGTACTGGTGATGCGGGACGGTATCGAGCCCGCTGCCGCGCTGGCCGCGGCCCGCGCGGCGCAGGGACACGTGGGCCGCGCCCGGCGCCTGGCCGTGGACGCCTCGGCCGCCGCGCGCCGCGCGGACGTCCTGCGCATGCCGCTGGAGGCCACCTCGCTCGGCCCCGCCCTCTCGGCGGCGGCGGCCCTGGTCCGGACGGCCGAGGACGAGGCGAAGGCGGTCACCGGGGAACACGACGAGCCGGAACTCCAGGCGCTGCGCCGGGCGTTCGGCGAGGGGTCGACCGGCAAGGGCGTGGCGAAGGCGATGCGCGGGATGGCCGGCGCGGTGAAGGACCTCGAGGACCGGCAGAAGTCACGCGCCACCCGAGTCAAGCGGGACACCCTCGACCAGGCGCTGCTCGACTTGGCGGTGTTCTACCGTGACGTGCTCATGCTCCAGCTCGGCGCCGACGTCGAGCTGGCCAACGGCGACCGCGAGCCCGGCCTGCGCCAGCTCGCCTCATCGTCGACCCCGGAATCGACCCTGCGCCGCCTCCAGGCCGTCATGCGCTGCCGCGAGCGCCTCCCCCTCAACGTCGCCCCCCTCCTCGCCGTAGAAGAGATGGCCCTGGCCCTAGTCGAAGGCTGACCCCAGCCCGAGCCCCGCCCAGCCCCGCCCAGCCCCGCCCCGCCCCGCCCCGCGACAAGCCAATGGTTGCCGCTCTGTACCCGCAAGAATGGGTACAGAGCCACTCTCATTGGCACCCGCCCCCGCCCTGCCCCGCGCCCCGTCCCGCCTCGCCCCCACAAGCCAATGGTTGCTGCTCTGTACCCGCAGGAATGGGTACAGAGCCACTCTCATTGGCTCGCGCCCCCGCCCTGTCCCCCGCCCCCGCCCTGCCCCGCGCCCCCGCCCCCGCCTTGCCTCGCCCCTCGGCCCGTAGCCGCACCCGCGGCCAGGCTGCCCGGGCTGGGCGTGGTGCGGATGGGGAGAGGGGGGCGGGAGCGGGTGCTGTTCAGGGCGTGCCGCAGCATCCGCACCACCTCGGCCGGCTCGCGGCGGACCTGGCGCGGCGAAAAGTGCAGCACGATGACGCCGGCCGCGCCCATCAGGTCGTGCCGCTTCCTGGTCCGGTCCCAGTCCGCCGGCGACAGGTGCCACTCGTAGGAATCGACCTCCGCGGCCACACCGGCCTCCGGCCACCACGCGTCCGGCTTGGCCAGGAAGTCCTCGCCGAGGTAGAGCGAGGCGTTCCACAGCGGCTCCGGCAGCTTGGCCGCCCTGATCAAGGCGCGCAGGTCGCCCTCGGCGGTGGACCTGATGCCGTCGGCCACCTCAGCCAGCACGGAACGGAATACCGCCGAGCCCCGCATCGGCCCGTCGCGAAGCTCACTGGCCAGGTCAGACACCGTGCATCGCCCCTGCTGAACGGCCTCCGCGACCACCGCCCGCACGTCCCGCACGTCGGTCAGCAGCCGCGTGGTGTCCGCTACCGCTCGGGCCGCCAGCACGAAACGCAGCGGATCCCTGGTCACGAACCGCGAAGGCAGGTGATTAGTCCGGTGCAGCCGAACGAACCCGGTGCTGCGTCGCTGCCGCCCCACCGGTACCAGCACGTCGGCCACCTCCAGCGGCACCGGACTGCGCATGCCGTGGTGCATCAGGGCCACCGGCCCGGTGATGACGCTCCTCGGCCCGGCGTAGAGCAGCGCCGCCGTCTCCTTCTGCAGCAGGGTTGGTGCCCCGGTCAGGCATAGGTAGACGCCGGGCAGCAGCACCTGCCACGGCCCGGCCGCCCGGAGGCGCCACTGCATCGCGTTGTCCTTAATCCCGAGGTCCAGCAGCTGGCCGCGGCTGACCACGGAAAACTGCTGGGCCAGCAGGTCAGCGAGGCCGTCGAGTCGTACTGTGACTGGCATGACACAGAGCATCACATCCGGCTCTGACAAAACAGGCCACCGAACGCCCACTGGTTGGTGCTCACGCCAAGCGACCAGCTCGGCTACCGTCAGCCGGCCTGACGGCTGGCTCAACGTCGGCCGCGGCACGTCCGGCCGCCCACGAACGGAGACGGCGAGCCGCGGCCTAGTGAGCTCCGGCGGCAAGCGACGTAGTCTGGCGGGGTGGGCATGATGATGGCGGTGAGCTTCGAGCGCTACGGGCGGCTGTACTACCTCGATCCCGGCGCGTACGCGCCGGGCATCGGCGACAAGGTGCTCGTGCCTACCGACTCCGGGCCCGAGGTGGCCGAGTGCGTGTGGGCGCCGCAGTGGGTGTCCGAGGACATCGACGGGCTGCCGGTGTGCGAGGGCCTGGCCACCGGCGATGACCTGGCCCGCGACGAGGAGAACCGCCGCCGCCGGGCGGAGGGGCGGCTGGCCGCGCGCCGGCTGGTCCGTGAGCATCAGCTGCCGATGAAGGTCACCGCGGTGGACTACGTCGGGTCGGAGAACGTGGTCATCGTCTACTTCAGCGCGCCGCACCGGGTGGACTTCCGGGCGCTGGTGCGGGACCTGAGCGGGCGGCTGCACGCCCGGGTGGAGCTACGGCAGATCGGCCCGCGGGACGAGGCCCGGCTGCAGGGCGGCATCGGGCCGTGCGGGCGCGACCTGTGCTGCGCCACGTTCCTGAAGGACTTCGAGCCGGTCTCGGTCCGGATGGCCAAGGACCAGGACCTGCCGGTGAACCCGCTGCGGATCGCCGGGGCGTGCGGCCGCCTGATGTGCTGCCTGAAGTACGAGCACCCGCTGTACCAGGACTTCCGCAAGGACGCCCCGCCGGTCGGCGCCACGGTCACCACCCCGGAAGGCCCCGGGACGGTGCTGGGGCACAACGTGCCTTCGGACACTGTGGTGGTCAAGCTGTCCGCGGATGGGCGGGCCTGCGCCTGCCCGAAGGCCAGCGTGTGCGGCTCCCGGCAGGCCTACGAGGAGATGCACGGCATCAAGCGCGGATCCGGAGGGCCGGCCCGGCAGGACGGCTGAGGCGCCCGCGCCCGCTGCTCCTGCGCGTGCCTGCTGCCGACCGCCGCGGCCTGCTGGCGACCGCCGCGGCCGGCCCCGACCACCTGATCCCGGCCGTGCCGCGCAGCAAGACGGCCGGCCGGCGGTAGCCGTGTAACGCGGCGGCCCCGCCCGAGACTGAAGGGGGCAATCCGAAACCCCTACCCGCGAGGAGTCCTCCGTGAGAGTCCCGGTTCGTCTCGGATCGGCCATGGCGTTGGCGGCGGGCTTGGCCGCGGCTATTGCCCTGCCCTTCGCTGCCGCAGGGCCTGCCTTGGCCAGCACGGCGTCCCCGGCGTCCGGCTCCGCTGGGGCCAGCCGCGCCGTGTTCGTGCAGACCGACAACCCGTCCGGCAACCAGGTCGTCGCTTATCACCGCGCGCCGGACGGCGGGCTCAGCCCGGCGGGCACCTACGCCACCCGCGGGCTCGGCGGGATCCTGGCCGGATCGGTCGTCGACCATCTGGCCTCGCAGGGCTCGCTCAGCTACGACACGCGGCACGCGCTGCTCTATGCGGTCAACGCGGGCAGCGACACGATCTCCGTGTTCGCCGTCAGCGGCGACCGGCTGGCACTGCGCCAGGTACTGGGCTCCGGCGGGACGTTCCCGGTCAGCGTGGCCGTCCGCGGCGACCTGGTGTACGTGCTCAACGCGCTGGGCGGCGGCCGGCTGCAGGGCTACCGGGTCTTCGGCAGCTTCCTGCTCCCGATCCCCGGATCCGGCCGCGCGCTGGGCCTGGACCCCACGGCCAGCCCGCAGTTCACCAACACGCCCGGGCAGGTCGCCTTCACCCCGGACGGCCGCCAGCTCATCGTCACGACCAAGGCCAACGGGAACGACATCGACGTATTCGGCGTCCGGTCCGGCGGGCTGCTGTCCGCCGCGCCCGTGGTGAACTCCGAGCCCGGCACCGTCCCGTTCGCGATCAGCTTCGACTCGGCCGGCCACCTGGTCATCGCCGAGGCCGGGACGAACGCCCTGGCCACCTTCGCGCTGACGGCCGGCGGGACGGTCAGCCTGATCGATGCCGCGCCCACCGGCGCGTCGGCGACCTGCTGGGTCGCGCCCGCCGGGCCGTTCCTGTACGCGTCCAACGCCGGGAGCGCCTCGGAGAGCGGCTTCACCTCCTCGGCCGCCGGCCAGCTGACGCTGCTGGGCGGGACGCCGACCGACCCCGGTACCGTGGACGCGTCCGCCGCGGCCGGCGGCCGGTTCCTGTACATCCAGACCGGCGGGAACGGGATCGTGGATGAGTTCAGCGTAGGCCCCGGCGGCTCGCTCACCGAGATCGGCACCGTCACCGTGCCCGGCGCGGCCGGCGGCGAAGGGATAGTGGCCTTCTGAGACCAGCGGCATCAGGGACAGCCGGCCGCGGCCCTCGTGTGGGCCGCGGCCGGCTTCTCCCGTTCCTGCTCAGGGCCGGCGGCGGGCACCCGCTGACCCGCTGTTCCGGCGCCCCGGGCCGCTGATGGAAGCCGACGGGGAGCTCCTGCTCCGGCTGCGATCAGGGGACGAACGGGCCTTCGTCGCCCTGGTGGAGCGCTATCAGGAGCAGATGCTGCGGCTCGCGGTGTCGTTCGTGCCCAGCCGTGCCGTCGCCGAGGAGGTCGTGCAGGACACCTGGCTGGGGATGCTGCGCGGCCTGGACGCCTTCGAGGGACGCTCATCGCTGAAGACGTGGCTGTTCCGCATCCTGGTCAACCGGGCGCGGTCGACCGGCACGCACGAGCAGCGCAGCGTCCCGGTCGCCGATCCCGAGCCGGCCGTCGACCCGTCGCGGTTCGACGCGTCCGGCAGCTGGGCCGATCCGCCCGAGCACTGGATCGAGGCGGCCGAGGGGCGCATCGAGGCGGGCAAGCTGGCCGGCCGGATCCGGGTGCTGATCGATGAGCTGCCCGCACGGCAGCGTGATGTCGTCATCCTGCGCGACGTCGAGGAGATGACCAGCGAAGAGGTCTGCTCGGTGCTGGCCATCAGCGACGGCAACCAGCGGGTCCTGCTGCACCGCGGCCGGAGCCGGCTCAGGCAGCTGTTCGAGGACGAGTTCCGGGGGGTGCGATGAGGCTCCTCGCACGTCGTGACCTCGCCTGCCAGCAGGCCGTCGAGCTGGTCACCGACTACCTGGAAGGCTCGCTGCCGCGGTCGGCCAGGCGGCGGTTCGAGCGCCACCTGGCCGGCTGCCCGCACTGCACCGAGTACCTGGCCCAGATGCGGGAGACCATCCGGCTCACCGGCCGCCTGGAGCCCGAAGACCTGAGCCCGCAGATGCGAGAGGAGTTCGTGGGACTGTACCGCCGCTGGCTCGGCGAGCAGCTCTAAGCCCCGGCGGCCGCCCAGCCTGACCACCGCTCGACCGTGACCGCCAGCACCGGGCCGGGCGGTGGCGCGTCCCGGTACTGCCAGTAACGCTCCGCCAGCAGCCGCAACGGCTCCGCCATCTGGTGCTGGCCGGCCAGCACCGCCGCCTGGCCGTCGGCGCGAGCCCACCACAGCGTGTCCCAGTCGTCGGAGTACTCGTCGGCGAGCATGGTGACCCACGGATTCTCGGCGACGTTCCGCAGCCGCTTCAGCCTGGTCCCGGACTTCGGCTTCTGGTCGACCGCCGTATAAACGGTGTCACCCTCGACCGCAAAGGTGACCGTCACCACGTGTGGCCGTCCCCGGGCGTCCGCCGTTCCCAGCCGCGCCACGGGGGCCGCCGCGAACCGGGTCCGCGCTTCGCCCTCGGAAAGCCTCACGCTGAGGATGTTACGGCCCCGGTGAGCGCCAGCCGGGCCTGTCGCGAGCCGGCTTTCCGATAGACTCATCGGGTTGTCCGGTCCCGGGCAGCACGCCGCCTTAGCTCAGTCGGTTAGAGCGACGCACTCGTAATGCGTAGGTCATCGGTTCGATTCCGATAGGCGGCTCCCAGCTAGAAAGCCAAAATTCGAACTCTATCGATCACCGTCGTGGAACGGGTCGTGGAACGAATGTCGGCGATTCGCGTTATCGTGACGCCATGGCCACCACCGCCAGAGGTCACATCGAGAAGCTGCCGAGCGGGTCCTTCCGGGTCCACGTCTACGCCGGAATCGACCCGGTTACGGGCAAACCGCGGCGCCTTAAGCGGACCTGCCCGGACGAAGCGGCCGCGGCCGCTTCGCTCGGACAGCTGCTCGGCCAGGCCGATGGTGACCGGTTCCCCGACCGGGAGGCGACCCTAGGCCAGGCCCTCGACAAGTACCTGGAAGTCGCCGACCTCGAGGTGTCGACCAGGGAGGCGCACGAGGGCTACGTCCGCCGCACGATCAGGCCCGTGCTCGGCGAGGTGAAGCTCCGCAAGCTCGGCGCGGACTCGCTCGACGCGCTCTACACAGCCCTGAAGAAGTGCTCCCGGCTGTGCCGACGGCTGCCGAGGGTCGAGCACTACGCCGACGGCGAGCATTCGTGTGATGGACGGTGCGGGCCGCTGCGCGACCACCGCACCACCCGCCCGCACGTCTGTGACAGCCGCTGCCGCCCGCACGTGTGCGGGCCGATGAAGCCAGCCACGATCCTGCGGATCCACTCGATCATCTCCTCCGCCCTGGACCTAGCTGTCCGCTACGACTGGGCGGACCGCAACGTCGCGAAGAACGCCAGCCCGCCGCACCCACGTAAACGCGAGCCGGACCCTCCGAGCCCGGACCAGGCCGCGCGGCTGCTCAACCTGGTCTGGGCCGAGGACGAGGAGTTCGGCTTGTACCTGTGGACCGCGTTCACAACGGGGGCCCGGCGCGGCGAAGTGAGCGCCCTGCGCGAGAACCGGTTCGACTTCACCCGCCAGCAAGTCCGCCTGGCCCGTAATTACCTCGTCAAGCAAGGCCAGCACATCGAGAAGGCACCCAAGGACGGAGAGGGCCGCGTCCTGTCCCTCGACCTGCTGACCTGCGAGCTATTCCGCGACTGGTTCCGGCGCCGCCGCGCCGACGCTCAGGCCGTCGGCGTCCAGGTGCCGGACGACGCGTTCGCTTTCTCCCCGGACCCGGCAGGTCGCGAGCCGTGGAATCCTGACACGATGACCCACCGGTACCGCCGGTACGCCCGGCAGGTCGGCATCGCCAGTTCGCTGAAGGAGCTACGGCACTACTCCGCGACCCAGCTCCTGGCTGCGGGCACCGACCTGAACACCGTCGCCGGGCGTCTCGGCCACGCGGAGGGTTCCACGACGCTGAAGTTCTACGCCCAGTTCACCAGGCCTGCGGATCAGCGGGCCGCCGCCATAATCCCGTCCCAGCTCGACGGACTACGCCGAAAGGAACGGGTCCGCGAACTCTACCGTCAGCACCTACTGGTTTCCGGCGCCGACGAGCTTACTGCCCTCGCTGCGGTCATGGCTGCAGAGGCTGGGCTCGATGAACCTACCGCTCTTTCGTGGCTTACGGAGTTCGCAGCTGCGGCTCAGAACGAGTATTAGGTCCTAGCTATTAACCCAAGGTTGACAGCCGATCAGGTTTCAGGCCAGGCGGGCCGCGCAGGGATGCCGTCGGTCGGACGAGCGGCGTCGGAGCCAGTCAGGCGGGGGTGATCTCGACCGGGACGGCCGCCTGAAGCGTGTGGCCGACCGGGGAACTGGCCGCCACTTTACGGTGCAGTTCGGCCACTGCTTCGGTGTCGGCGTCCGTGTCCAGGTCGACGCGGACCCGGATGGCGGAAAAGCCGGCGTGCCCGGGTTCGAGGCCGAGGAAGCTGCGCAGGTCGACGTCGCCCTCGACCGCGATCTTCAGGTCCTTGATCGCGATGCCGGCTGCCGAGGCGTTGGCGGCGTACCCGACGGCGAGGCAGTTGCCCAGAGCGGATAGCAGCTGCTCGACGGGGTTGGGAGCGGTGTCGCTGCCGCCCAGGCTGGTGGGCTCATCGGAGGCAGCCGGCGAGAAGGAGCGCACCTGGCTCTCGGAGCGGAAGGCGCCAGCCCACCGGACGTTGGCCGCCCACGTGGTCCGGGCCGCGTCTGGATCCTGCTGGATCTTCCCGACGAGCGCTCCGACGGCCTCGAGGTCGACCTGGTTGAGTGACGTAGAGACGCTCATGGGCCTTCTCCCTGTTTAAGGGTCAAATCCGATCAGATAAGTCAACTATAGCCGGATGCCCCCCCTTTCGGCACGGGGTCGAGCGCTGCAACCTTGCGGTGAGGGAGCGCGGTGAACGTCGCTCAGGCTAGGCCCGCGACGGCATGATTCTGTACGGGACACCAAGAATCGGGGCCGGGGCCGGCCTATCGGTGCACTCCCGAGGAATGGCGCGCGTTTATCACAGGCGTGCGCAACGGCGAGCTCGACCTCGATGGCTCTGGCCGCCTGAATCCTGGGTGGCGCAGGTATTAGCGGTATCCAGGACGAGCAGCCCAGTTACCGGGGCTGCGGAGCGTCACGCATTGCGGCATGCAGGCGCGGGTGATATCGGTGACGCGGCGCATAGTGCCGGGCAGCCACCGGTCGTGGAACTCCAGGGCGCGGGCAAGGTCGGGGCGGGCTCCGCGGTAGGTGCGGTGCCACTCGGCGGCCAGGGTGGACAGTTCCCAGACGGCGTGGGTGTGGCGGGGCCAGCAGTCCCGGAGCTCGTAGCCGCCGTAGTGCTCGCGGAGCACGGTGTCGGCCCAGCGCCGCAGCTCGGCCAGCCGGGTGGCGTAGGTGTCGCGATCCAGGCCGATCCAGTACGGGGCGGCGGGTCCGCGGGGGGCGGCGGCGTCGAGTGTGTCGGCGACGGTCTGGGCCAGGTCTTCGAACCGGGCGGTGAGGTTCAGGTCGTCGCGGAGCCCGGCCTGGTCGAGCCGGGCGTTGATGGCGTGGACCTGTCCGCGCAGGTCCGCGAGCTGTGCGGCCAGGGCGGCCAGGCTCTCGCCCAGGGCGCGGGGCGACGGTTCAGCGGGCGGGCTGCTCATCGTCCCGTCGCGGCTAGGTGATAGCCGGACAGCTGTGTCAGGCCGGAGTTGGCCGGGTCCGCTCGGTGTGGTGCTCATAGCGCCTCCCAGTTCGGCGGGCCGTTCCCGGTCCGGCTGTGCTTCGGGCAGGCGGATCTCGGAGGCGTCCCGGAAGCACACCGGGTACCAGGCCTCGTCCCCTCATGCCAGGTGGCCAGTTCCGGGGCCTGCACGCGGATCTCCCACTTATCCGGGCCGCATCGGGCGACCACCCAGCCGGGCAGCCACGGCCACACGGCACGGTCGCCGTGTTCTTGCTCCCTGGTCAGCGGGTAACGGATCTGCACCCAGTAGTCCTCTGGGAACACCGGCCCGGTCATGATGTCCCCTGGGCCCGGTCCGCGCCAGGACCCGCGAGCCGCACCGCCTGAGCTGGACCCGGGTTTGGCGGCCGCTGCGACCGGCCAGCCGCCGGCCTGCATGCGTGAGCTCCCTGTGCCGTGCCTGGTGTGGCTCCGCGACGGCCGACCGATGCGATGCGCGGGTCAGGCTGTGGCTCATGACGGCCCTCGCCCGTCTGCCCCGCGGGACAGGACCCGGCTCACCGACGTGCGGGCCAGGCCGAACGCCCGGCCGATCACCGCCTGGCTATACCCGGCGGCGGCCGCCACCGTAATCGCCTCATCGCGCTCCCGCCGGGCGGCGCCGGAGCGGCGGGACCGCAGCGCCCGGCGGTCCCGTTCCGCCAGCCCGCCCCAGATACCATGGGTAATCCCGTGGCGCAGGGCGTAGTCCAGGCACGGCTCGCGGACCGGGCACCCCGCGCAGACCCGCCGCGCAGGCTCGGCCGACTCGCCGCGGCCAGGGAAGAACAGATTAAGGTCGGCGCCGCGGCACGCAGCCCGGTAACGCCAGCTGCCCGGGGGCGCGGCTGGCGGATAAGGGGTGCGGTGACGCGGCTTACTGGCCGTCACGGCGCGGGCGCGGTGACCCGCGCCCGCCACTGGGCGGCGAAGGCGGCCAGGTCGGCCACGTCCAGGCCGCTGGCCGCGAACTCATCCGCGAACCGCCGGGGGAACCGGCGCGTTGTCTTCCGGGTGCCGCGGCAGACCACGGTGTGCGGCAGTGCGCCGGCGATTGCCAGGCGCCGCACTGTCTCCCGGGAGACTCCCAGGCGCTGGGCGAGCTGCGCGGCGGTCAGGAAGTCCGCAGGCTGCTCCGCGCCGGGCGGCTCGGGCTGCCGGGGGAACGGGATCAGCGCTGCGGCCAGGGCCCGGGCTACCGTCTCGAGCAGCTCAGCCGGGACCGGGACGCGGGCTGGCGGATCCGTTTGGTGGCGGGTATTGACCGTGTTAGGTTGCATGGTGGGTCCTGTCGCAGGGTCCTTGCCCCCTGGGTGATCTTGGCGGATGGTCCAGGGGGCCTTGTCATGCCCGGGTTTGCCCCGGCATCGTGCGATGTGTTTTTACGCTCGCGCCATCGTAAGTCAATTTGCTCCGGCACATCGGGCAGGAAGCGCCCGGACGCGGCGGCGGGGCATTTCCCGGTCCGCGGGTATCGCCGGCGACCTGCGGGCGCGTAACTGTGGCGGGGAGCGGGAGCCGGGAGCCATCAGCCGCGGATGTCGGTCCTTGCTCGCGCCTACGGGGATCAATCGGGCCACCAGGGCGCGGGCGGTCGCATCCTGGAGGCGGAAGGCCTGATCTGGGCGGGGGCCCTGGCGGGGGACCATCCTCTGGCACGGCCTGTCCCGGCTGCAGCGGTCGCGCGGCAACCCGGTGACGGACAGCCCCCCACCAAACCTTCCCGGCCGCGTCTGGCCAGGAGGCGCTGAGGCACTACATCACGCCAGTCACGCGGCACGAGAAGCCCACCGACTCCCGGCTCAGCCAGGTGCCCAGATCGGCTAGGCAAATCCGCAAAACGTGCGGAATCCGGCGTTACCCTCCGTCGACACCAAACGATCGATCGGACACAGGCATCACGAACGATGAACGCGGAACCGTGCACAGGCGGTAACGGATCATGTCCGCTCTCGTGACACTCCACGCAGGCCATGACGTGGCCTACTTCACCTCCGGGCAGGACCGCGGCGGCTGCGCCGGGGCCATGTCGTACTACACCGCAGCCGGGGAACCGCCTGGCCAGTGGACCGGGAAGGGCGCCGCGGCGCTCGGGCTCAGCGGGCAGGTCGACCCGGCCGTGATCGGGCTTCTGTACCAGCACAACATCGGACCGGGTGGGGAACTTCTGGTCAGAGGCGGCAGTCCAAGGCGGCCAGGGACCGGGAGCAAGCGGCGGTGACGGCGTACCTGGCCGCGCACCCGTACGCCAGCGCGGTCGAGCTGGCCGAGGTCCGCGCGGCCGAGCGCGGCCAGGATCCGCATCAGGTGCCGTACTTCGACCTGACCGTCAGCGCGGTCAAGAGCGTCTCGGTGCTGCACGCCTCCTACCGGGTCTGCGCCCGCCAGGCCCGCGACCGCGGCGAAGACGACCAGGCCGCGGTGTTCGACGCCCGGGCCGATGAGCTGGAGGACGCGCTGATGGACTCGGCGCGGGAGGCGGTGAGCTGGCTGGACCGGCACGCCGCCTACACCCGGACCGGGCACCATTCCGCCCGGACGGGGGAGTGGCGGGACGGCGGCGGACTGGTCGCCAGCTTGTTCCTGCACCACCTGTCCCGCGACGGCGACCCGCAGCTGCACGTGCACGTCGCGATCTGGAACCGCATCCAGCGCGCCGACGGCGCCGACGACAAATGGCGGACCCTGGACTCCCGCTCCCTGCATGGCCAGCGGCTCGGCGTCGCCCCGGTCGCCGACCGGATCCTGGAGACCAGGCTGGCCGCGCTCGGGTATGTCATGGTGCCCCGGGCCGACGGCAACGGCGCCGAGATCGGCGGCGTCCGCCAGGACGTGATGGACCTGTTCAGCTCCCGCGCCGTCGCCGTCACCGGCGAAACCGGACGGCTCGCGCGGGAATACCAGGCAGTGCACGGCAAGCCGCCGTCCCGGCGCACGCTGTGGCTGCTGCACCAGCAGGCCGGGCAGAACACCCGCCGCACCAAGGCCCAGGCCCGCCGCACCCTGGCCGGGCAGACCGGCGCGACCGAGCCCACCGCGGCGCAGCGGCTCGCCGCCTGGCAAGCCCAGACCGTGCACCGCGAACTGGCCGCGCTGTCGGCGGTACGCGAGCAGGTCGCCGCGTTCGCGGCGGCGCCGCCGGACCGTGCACCGGCGGTGCTGGATGATGCGGCCAAGCGCACCGCCGCGCGGATCGCGGTGGCCGAGGTGCAAAAGCACCACGCGGTCTGGTCGATGGCGCAGCTCCGGTTCGAGGTGCACCGGGCGCTCCCGGTGCTGCCGCCCGGCGCCGACGGCGAGGCGGTGGTCACCGAGGTGGCCCAGCTGGCCGTTTCCGGCCGGGCCGGGGCAGAAGTCGTCCAGGTCACCGCGCCGGACATCGCCGACGTGACCGGCCTGGGTGTCCGCGCCTCCGACGGCGGCAGCATCTACCGGCCGCCGAACGAGGAACGGTACTGCACCCTGGCTCACCTGGACGCCGAAGAGCAGATCCTCGCGGCCGCCAAGCGGACCGTTCCGCAGCTGGTCAGCGCGGGCAGGCACGGGCGGCCGCAGAACGACCGGGCTGACCGGCGAGCAGCGCGACGCCGTGGCAGGATGCTCACCGCCACCACGGCGGCGACGGTGCTGATCGCCCCGGCCGGGGCGGGCAAGAGCCACACGATGGCGGAGTTCGCGCGGCTGTGGACCTCGTTCACCGGCCGTCGGGTCATCGGCCTGACCACCTCGACCAACGCGGCCCGGGTCCTGGCGCACGAGGGCCTGGCCGAGAGCTACAACATCGCCGCGTTCCTCGGCAAGACCGAAGGCTCCGACGAGCTGCGCAGGCCCGTCCCGCTGCACCGCGACGACGTGCTGGTCCTGGATGAGGCCAGCCAGCTCAGCACCGCCGACCTGGCCATGATCACCGAAGCGGCCCGGCAGGCCGGGGCGCGGATCATCGCTACCGGCGACACCGCGCAGCTCGGCGCGGTCGAGGCCGGGGGAATGCTCGCCCTGCTGGCCGCCGAGGTCCCCGCCGCGCAGCTGTACGAGGTCCGCCGGTTCGACGGCGCAGTGGGAGCGGGAGGCCAGCGTCCGGCTCCGCGACGGCGACCTGGCCGCGGTCGCCGCCTACGACCGGCACGGCCGGATCCGGGGCGCCGATGAGGAAGCCGCCTATGACCGCGCCGCGTCGATGTGGCTCGCCGACCACCTGCGCGGCAACGACGTGCTGCTGCTGGCCGGGTCCAACGCCGAAGCCGCCGAACTGTCCCGCCGAGTCCAGGCCAGGCTCGTCCAGCTCGGCGCCGTCGGCCCGCCGCAGGCGGTGCTGGCGGACGGCAACCACGCCGGGACCGGCGACCTGGTCCGCGCCCGCCTCAACACCGAGATCGACGCCGGCGGCCGCAAGCTCACCAACCGCGACACCCTCAAAATCACCGGCTGGCGGGGACCCGACGCCGAGGTCCGGCGGCAGCGGCCGGACGGGACCTGGACCGGGCCGTTCCGGGTCCCCCGGTCCTACCTCGCGCGCCACGCCGAGCTCGGCTACGGCGGCAACGTCCACGTCGCCCAGGGCCGCACCGTCGACACCGCCCACCTCCTGGTCACCGGCACCCTGTCCCGGCAGGCCCTGTACGTCGGCATGACCCGCGGCCGCCAGGCCAACACCGCGCACGTGGTCACCGGCAAGACCGCCCCGGCCGGTCACGAACCGTACCAGCAGGCCACCCCCGAATCCGTGCTCGCAGGCATCCTGCAGTGCGACGGAGACGACCTGTCCGCCACCGGGCAGATCCGCCACGCCCAGGAATGGGCCGGGGGAACCGGTCACCTGCTCACCCTGTGGTCCGCCGCCGTCCGGCAGACCCTGTACCCGGACATCGACGAGCAGATCACGGCCAGGCTCACCACTCCGAAGCCTGGCGGTACCAGCGGGAACACTCCCGGCCCGTGCTGCAGCACACGCTGCGGGATGCCCAGCTCGCGGGGCACGACATCGGCCCGATCATCGACCGGATCACCGCCGGCCCGATGGACGGCGCCCGGTCCATCGCCAGCGTCCTGCACGGCCGCCTGCAGCGCCTGCAGCTCCCGGCACAAGGACACGGCGTGACGTGGGCTCAGCGGACGCCGCGGAACGCCCCGGCGCTGGCTCACGAGCTGGCCGCCGGCCTCGATGACCGGCGCCGCGAACTCGGCGAACGGGCGCTAGCGAACCCCGAACCGTGGCTGACCCGCCATCTCGGGCCGGCGCCCGGACCGGATGCCTCCCCGGTCCTGCGGGACGACTACGCGCGGCGGGCCGGCACGGCCGCCGCGTACCGGGAGGCGCGGGGGATCACCGACCCGGCTCAGGCGGTGAGCTTCGCCCCGCACCCCGGCCCCGAGCTCGAAGCCCTGCGCAACGACACCTTCCGCGCTCTGGAGATCGCCGACGAACACGCCGAGATCCGGGCCATGAGCCGCGGCGAGCTCGAGGCCCTGCTACTCGAAGTCGGCCGCGCGCAGGCGACGGCACCACCGGACACCAGCAGCCAGCTCCGCCTGACCTCCCAAGCCGAGGCCGACGCCCGGCAGCAGGCGGCTGACGCCGAAGCGGACCACGACCAGCTGGGGGCAGAGAACGCAAGGTCGCTGGCCGCCGCGCTGGCCGCGGAGGCCAGCCGCCTCGAAACCGCGAGCTCGCGGTACGAGGAATGGTCGACCCGCACCGCCAGCACCCGGGAAATAGCCGGGAAAGCGAGGGCTGAGCTGCAGCGCCGCGCGCAGCACCCATCCGCGAGGAGAGCACCGGAACCGCAGGCCATGGCCACCTGGTGGCAGGAATTCCAGGCACATGCCGACGCTGTGGACCGCGCGATCGACCGCGAGCACCATGCCGCCGTCCGCGAGGGCCGGCCGTGGCCGCCGGAGCGGAAGCCGGGCGCCGGCCACGAAGAACCGGAGGCCGCCGCACCCGGGCGTGAACCGCAGCCCGAGCAGTCCCGGCCGGGAATACCCGAGGCCTCGACGGAGCCTGAGCCCTCCGCATCCGAGCCTGAAATTCCGGAGTCCGAGCCTGCCGGACCTGTCCCCGCCGATGACGGGCGCACCGCCCGGCTGGATGAGCTGCAGACCCGCGCGGACGAGGCCGCGCGGCGCATCGACGGGCAACAGGCAGAGCTCGACGCCAGCAGCCAGCACGCCGCGCGGATCCAGCGGGAAACCCAGGCCGAACCGGAAGCTGACCGGCGGGCAGAAACGCCGTACGAGATGGAGCTGTAAGAGATCACCAGCCGCGTCGACGCCGCGGCCGTTCACTGCGTGGGGCTGATTGGGCATGATCTTGCGAGTCCGACGGGCGGACGCCGTCCCCGTGCGGCAGCCCCGGCTCGGCAGCCCTAAGCGCAACGCCCGCCAGCTTCGAGGGCGCGCACGACCGGTCAAACCATCAATGTTCGTCGACGACCCGCGCGACCTGCCGACATTCTGCGCGGAAGCATTGCGGCAGGCGGCCATCCTCATTGGTTAACCGTCCCACCCACCCCGCCAACGTAACGGCCAGGGTCAGACCAGGGTGTTCGGCCAGGGATCTGACCGGCGATTTGTGCGTATCTGGTGAGCGATCGTGAAGCAGTACCCGCTTGTGGGGGAACCTCTCGAGCTCACCCCCAACCAGCCTGCCCACCGCGGAAGGGCACGGGTCTGTCTAGAGCGGTCAAGTCCACATCGACCACCATCAAACCAAGGAGACCCACATGTCTGTCACCACCGAGAAGTCATCGGTTACCACGGCGGTCCGGCCGTTCACGGTCCCGGTCACTACCGATGCGGAACTGCAGGCGCTGCGGGCACGCGTCGCGGCCACCCGCTGGCCCGACCGGGAGCTCGTCACGGACCATTCGCAGGGGGTGCAGCTGGCGGTGATCACCGAACTCGCGCGCTACTGGGCCACGGACTACGACTGGCGCAGGTGCGAGGCGAAACTGAGTGCCCTGCCGCACTTCATGACCGAGATCGACGGGCTGGACATCCACTTCCTCCACGTCCGCTCCGAACACCCCAACGCGCTGCCGATCCTCATCACCCACGGGTGGCCCGGCTCGGTCATCGAGCTGCTCGCGGTCATCGACCCGCTCACCAACCCCACCGCCCACGGCGGCACCGCAGCGGACGCCTTCGACGTGGTGATCCCGTCGCTGCCCGGCTACGGGTACTCCGGCAAGCCGCAGGAGGCCGGCTGGGGCCCGGATCGCATCGCCCGGGCCTGGACCGAGCTGATGCGTCGGCTGGGCTACACCCGGTTCGTGGCGCAAGGCGGCGACTGGGGCGCGATCGTCACCGACGTGATGGCCGTCCAGGCCCCCCCGGAGCTGATCGGCATGCACACCAACATGGCCGGCGTTGTCCCGGCCGATGTCTCCACCACGCTCGCGCGTAACGTCCTGGGAGCCGGCGGCCCGCCGCCATCGGGCCTGTCCGCCGACGAGCAAAGCACCTACGAGCAGCTGAACTTCTTCTACACCACGGGCCTCGGCTACGGGATCGAAATGATCACCCAGCCGCAGACCCTCTACGGGCTCGCGGACTCCCCCGTCGCGCTGGCCGCCTGGATGATCAACCACGACGCGTCCAGCTACGCTGACATCGCGGCCGCCTTCGCGGGGCACCCGGTCGGCAATCTGACCCGGGATGAAGTCCTGGACAACCTCACGTTCTACTGGCTGACGAACACTGCGATTTCCTCGGCCCGGCTGTACTGGGAGAATACCTACGACTTCTTCGGGGTCAAGGGCGTAACCATCCCGGCCGCCGTCTCCGTCTTCCCCAAGGAGATCTACAAGGCCCCGCGCAGCTGGGCCGAGCGGGCCTACTCCAACCTCATCTACTTCAGCGAGGTCGACCGCGGCTGCCACTTCGCCGCCTGGCAGGAGCCGGCGCTGTTCAGCAGCGAGCTCCGCGCGGCGTTCCGGTCACTGCACTAGCCGGCGACGGGCGGGTGGCGCGCTCACCAAGCGCGCCGCCCGCCACGCCGGGAATCCTGGTCCGGATATCCAGCCACTAGGAGGCACGACATGAAACCGCACTGGCCCGCACCCGCCGGGCTGCACACGAAAACGACCCGGCTACCCGTTGAAGGTGAACTACCGCCTTTTGACGGCGCGACCGGGTGGCTCAACTCACCGCCACTGACGGCGACTGACCTGCGCGGGAAGATCATCCTCGTCAACTTCTGGACCTACACCTGCGTCAACTGGCTCCGCCAGCTTCCCTACCTCCGGGCCTGGACCGGGAAATACGCCGATCACGGGCTGGTCGTGATCGGGGTGCACACCCCCGAGTTCGGCTTCGAGCACGACCTCACCAACGTCCGCCGCGCCGTCCGCGACATGCGGATCGACTACCCGGTCGCGATCGACAACGACTACGCGGTCTGGAGTGCCTTCGCCAACCACTACTGGCCCGCCCTGTACTTCGCCGACGCGCGAGGGCGCATCCGGCATCATCACTTCGGCGAAGGCGAATACCAGCAGTCGGAAATGGTTATCCAGCAACTGCTGGCCGAGGCGGGAACGAGCGACCAGGGTCATGAGCTCGTGTCGGTCGACCCCCGCGGCCCGGAAGTCCCGGCCGACTGGGCCAGCTTGAGATCACCGGAGACCTACACCGGCTACGAGCGCACCGAGAACTTCGCGTCTCCCGATGGCGTCCTGCCGGGCAAGCCTCACGTGTACTCTGCCCCGGCGCAGTTGCGGCTCAACCACTGGGCCCTGTCCGGGGACTGGACGATGGAGGAACAGGCCGCCACGGCGAACGAGCCCGGCGGCCAGATCGCCTACCGGTTCCACGCCCGCGATCTTAACCTCGTCGCGGGGCCAGCCACGCCCGGAACCGCGGTGCGATTCCGGGTGCTCCTGGACGGGCAGCCGCCGGATGCGGCGCACGGGACCGACCTTGACCGCCAGGGCCACGGCACCGTCACCGAACAGCGGCTTTACCAGCTCATCCGCCAACCTGGATCGATCACCGAGCGCACCTTCGAGATCACGTTCCTCGACCCCGGCGGCCAGGCCTACTCCTTCACCTTCGGTTAGATCAGGCCGCGCGGCGAGTCCGGAACAGGTCACGCCGGAGTGGCCGGAGAAAGGCCGGGAGGTATCACCGAGGCACGTCTTGCAGGGTCTTGCCTGGTTCGTTCCCGGCAAGTTACGCTTTGGATCAAGGCAATGGCACAGCTCCCGCAGGCAGGGCAGGCGGGGGCGGCCATGACCCGGTACTCCCTGGGCGTGGTCTTGAGCGGTGGCTGCCGCAGATGGCACCTGAGGTGCTCGTCCTGGCCGGTCTTGGCCTCATCGGGGCGGTGATCCGGACCAGCCTGGAGGCCGAGTGAACGCCCACGCCCAGCCAAGCGACCGTGACGCGGTAAAGCGTCGGCCGATAGGCGCGAATCCCGGGCGGCTGCGGGACCGGGTGACGTCGCTGACGGACCGGCGCACCGAACGTGACACGCTCGAACGGCTCGTCGACACCGTCCGGGCCGGTGAGAGCGCGGCCCTGGTGGTGCGGGGCGACCCGGGCGTGGGCAAGACAGCGCTGCTTGACCACCTGGCTAAGCGGGCGTCGAGTTCAGGCTGCCAGGTGGCGCGCGCGACGGGCGTACAGTCCGAGATGGAACTGGCGTTCGCGGGGCTGCACCAGCTGTGCGCGCCGATGCTAAATCGCGCGGAGCGCCTGCCGGAACCGCAGCGGGACGCGCTTCGGACCGCGTTTGGCATCGCCGCGGGGCCGCCGCCGGACAGGTTCTTGGTCGGGCTGGCCGTGCTGAGCCTGCTGTCGGGGGTGGCCGAGGGACGCCCGCTGATCTGCCTGATCGACGACGAGCAGTGGCTGGACCGGGCCTCGGCGCAGGCGCTGGGGTTCACGGCACGGCGGCTCGCGGCCGACCCGGTCGGGCTGGTGTTCGCGGCCCGCGATCCGAGCGACGAGCTGGCCGGGCTGCCAGAGCTGGAAGTCGGCGGCCTGCGTGACGATGACGCGCGGGTGCTGCTCGATTCGGCGCTGGCCGGGCCGCTAGACCCGCGAGTCCGCGACCTGATTATCGCCGAGACCCGAGGCAACCCGCTGGCGATGCTCGAGCTGCCGCGCGGGCTGACCCCCGCGGAGCTGGCGGGCGGCTTCGGCCTGCTCGGCGCGGCGCCGCTGACCAGCCGGATCGAGGATAGCTTCCGGCGCCAGCTGGACGCCTTGCCGGACCAGACCCAGCGGCTGCTGCAGCTGGCGGCCGCCGATCCGTCCGGTGACCGGGAGCTGGTATTTCGCGCGGCCAGGCGCCTGGGCATCCCGGTCCAGGCGGGAGTGCTGGCGGCGGAGGCGGGGCTGGCCGAGTTCGGCGGTCAGGTGCGGTTCCGGCATCCGCTGGCACGCTCGGCCGTCTACCGGTCGGCGTCATTGTCCGAGAGACAGCAGATCCACGCGGCGCTGGCCGAGGTAACCGATCCGCAGGCCGATCCGGACCGCCGGGCCTGGCACCGGGCCCAGGCGGCGGGCGGGCCAGATGAGGAGGTCGCCGCGGAGCTCGAGCGCTCGGCCGGGCGGGCGCAGGCCCGGGGCGGGATGGCCGCGGCTGCGGCGTTCCTCGAACGGTCGGTGCTGCTCACCGATGATCCGGCGCGGCACGCCGAGCGCGCGTTGGCGGCGGCGCAGGCGAGCATGCAGGCCGCGGCGTTCGGCCAGGCCCTCGAGCTGCTAGCGACGGCGGAATCAGGGCCGCTTGACGACTTCGCCAGCGCGCGGGTAGACCTGCTCCGCGGGCTGATCGCGTTCGCCTCGAGCATGGGCGGCGACGCGCCTTCGCTGCTGCTCAAGGCGGCCAAGCGGCTCGAGCCGCTGAATCTTGGCCTGGCCCGTGAGACCTACCTAAACGCCTGGCGAGCCGCATCGTTCGGCGGGAGCATGGCCGGCGATGGCGACATGCTTAAGGTCTCCCGCGCCGCCCGGGCCCTTCCGCCGCCGTCCGATCCGCCCCGTCCGATCGACCTGATCCTGGACGGCCTGGCGCGATTGGTCACCGACGGCCCGGCCGCGGCCGGGCCAGCGCTGCGGCGGGCCGTGAACGTCTTCGTCACCCAAGACGTCCCCCGGGAAGAGGGACTGTGGTCAGGCTGGATGGCCGCGACCGTCCTGTGGGACGCCGATGCGGCGCGCGCGATCATAACGCGGCAGATCAACCTCGGCCGGGCTGTCGGTGCGCTCGAGGAGCTGCCGTTCGATCTGATCGCGCTCACCTACGATGACGCGTGGCGAGGCGACTTCGAGGCGGCCACCTCCCTGATCGCGGAGACCGACACGATCGCCGAGGCGACCGGAAGCCGCATCCCGCCCTTTCCCGCCATGCTCCTGGCGGCTCTGCGCGGCCGCCAGGCCGAGCTCCTCCGCTGGCGGCCGCGGTCAAGGCCGCAGCCGAAGCCGCGGGGCAGGGCGCCGCGGTGACCAACGTGCACTGGTCCATCGCCATCCTGGAGAATGGCTTCGGCCATTACGCAGAAGCACTGGCGGCGGCCGGGCAGGCCAGGGATGACAGCCACCTGTTCGTCTCGACATGGGCGCTGCCCGAGCTGGTCGAGGCGGCCGTGCGCACCGGCGGCACCGAGATCGCAGCCGCCGCGCTTGAGCAGCTGGCGGAGCGGACCCAGGCTGGCGGAACTGACTTCGGGCTTGGTCTGGAGGCGCGCTGCCGCGCGCTGATGAGCCAGGGGCAAGCCGCCGAGGCCTGCTATCGCGAGGCGGTCGAGCGGCTCAGCCGGGCCGGGATGCGGGCGGAACTGGCCCGCGCTCATCTTCTCTACGGGGAGTGGCTGCGGCGCGAGGACCGGCGCCTCGACGCGCGGCAGCAGCTGCGCACGGCTCACGACATGCTCACCGCCATCGGCATGGAGGCGTTCGCCGAGCGCGCGCGCCGCGAGCTGGTCGCCACCGGCGAGGCGGTCCGCAAGCGCGGCGCCGAGACCGTCACCATGCTGACCCCGCAGGAGGCCTATATCGCCCGGCTGGCCCGCGACGGCCTGACCAATCCGGAGATCGGCGCCCAGCTGTTCCTGTCGGCGCGCACGGTCGAATGGCACCTGCGCAAGATATTCACCAAGCTCGGCATCGGCTCCCGCCGCGAACTGCACGCCGCGCTGGCCGGGCACGGGCAAGACGGCCAGCCCTAGCCACGAGCCTCAGTGACCCGTGACCTGGCCACTGTCGAGGTGAAGGATCTTGCCGGTGATGTGGGGCGACGACTCCAGGAACAAGACGCCGTCGACCACGTCGCCGACCTGGCCGGGCCGGCCGGCGGGAAGCCGGTCACCGAGGCCGTCGTAGCTTTCCGGGAGCTGGATGACGCCGGGCGAGACGGCGTTGACCCGGATGCCGTAGGAGGCGTACTCGACGGCCAGCGACCGGGTGGCCGCGGCCAGGCCGGCCTTGGTCATCGCGGCTAGTACCGCGAGCTCGCCGGAGTTCGCGCACTCGGCGAGGGTGGCCGTGATGTTGACCACGTGGCCGCCGTATCGCGTCGCCATCTCGGCGATGGCGCGCTGGGTCAGCCAGAAGAATCCGGTGAGGTTTACCCCGACCATCAGGGCGTAGTCTTCCGCGGTGTAGTCGGTGAACGGCTTGGAGATGGATACGCCCGCGGTGTTGACCAGGGTGTCGATGCGGCCGAAGCGTTCCAGCGCCGCGTCGATGATCAGGGCGCCGGTCGCGGGCTCGGCTATGTCCGCGGCCACGGTGAGCAGATCGGGATCCTGCGACGGCATGATCGCGTGGGCGCTGGCCACCACCGCCCAGCCCCGCGCTCGGTACGCGGCGGCCAGCCCGGCTCCGATGCCCTGAGAGCCTCCCGTGATGATGGCGACCTTGCCCGTCATGACGACGCCAGCCTGGGTCGCCCGGGAGCGGGGTAAGCGTGCTTCGTCATCGCAGGCGGTCCTTTCGGCCGGAAGAGTGCGTGCTACAACGATCGCGCCTCGGGCAACCGATTGCGCCCGTGAAGTCCCTAGCCGGGCACCCTGGTTGACCGGACTTTCCGGTCACATCCCGCCGCGGCGATGCAGCTCGTCGAGTTCTACGTAGAAGGCAGCGTTGCGCTCGATCGCCGCGCGCTCCGCTTCGTATAACTCACGCCGCACCTTGCCTGTCACCCCGGCCACCAGCACTCCCTCCGGGACCTGCTGCCCTTCGGTGAGGAGGGCGCGCCGGCCCGCGATGATCGTGACGTCCCACGTGCGCCCCGTTGAGCACGATCGCGCCCATGCCGATGAGGACCTGGTCCTCGACGATGCATCCCGTGCAGGGTGGCGTTGTGGCCGATCGTGACGTCCGAGCCCAGCGATAGCGGCACGCCGGGGTCTGCGTGCAGGACGCAGCCGTCCTGTATGTTGCTGCGCTCGCCGACGGAGATGGAATCATAGTCGGCGCGGAGCACCGCCCCGTACCAGATGCACGCCCCGGCGCTGACGGTGACGCGCCCGATGAGCACGGCACCGGAGGCGACGAAGACGGGTTTCGCTGACGATGGGACGGTCGAGGAGGACCAGAGAAGCACCGCCGTGACCACGGCCGGGCCGGGGCCGCCCGCCCTCATTCGACGCCTCCTGGTACAACAAACGCAACACCGTGGAACGCTGCAATGGCCGGTGCTATCGGTGCAGCTAGGGCGTGTGCGGCTCGGAAGCATGCCTCTCATAATCCGGCGGTCGTGGATTCGAGCCTCACCCGCCCTAGCACCGCACACTCGTGCTGGGTTATGGCCCGCTCCCGGCTTGGCGAACCAGCGAGATGATCGCCGCGGGAGACGTGCTCGGTAAGGTCGAGAGCGTGCCAGTTGTCGAGGTTCCGATGTCTCAGATCCACGACTGGGAAACGTTTCACGACACTTTCGCGCAGACGCTCGGGTTCCCGGACTTCTACGGCCGCAACATGGACGCCTGGATCGACTGCCTGACCTACGCCGACGAAGACGACGGGATGCGCGGGATCACCGTCGGCCCAGGGGAGCTCTTCACGCTCCAGCCGGCGGACTGCCGCGAGTTCCGTACCCGCTGCCCCGAGATCTACCAAGTCCTGATCGACTGCGCCGCCTTCGTGAACTGGCGGCGGATCGAACAAGGCGCGCGATCCATCCTTGCGCTCTCGTACCACTGAACCAGCCCGCCTGACGAGCGGGCTCACGTCTGACCTCCTGCCTGTCGATGATTATCTTCTCCTACCGCCGGTCCCACGTCATCGGCGGCGATGGTAGGAGAAAGGGCGGCCTAACCACCCGGCGAGCAAGCGCCAGAGGCAGAGGCAGGCCCTGGTTGCTACGGTGGCCAGCGGCTGTCGACGGCTTGGCCGTGGAACGAGTCGTGGAACGGCAGGCCGAGAAATTCCAGTGCAATCAGGGCTTCAGGTGCGATCTGTCGCGTCATCTGTGCAGGTCATGGAATCAGTGCGAGGGAGCATGCCTCTCGTAATGCGTAGGTCATCGGTTCGATTCCGATACGCTCCCAGTTGGAGACGATTTCGCTTATGATAGCGGCTCTTCTTGCTAACACCCTTGCTAACAGGCCGTCCTCACCGCATCCGCGAAAATGTCTGCGGCGGCAGCTTCAGCGGACCGGATCACGTGGGCGTAGACGCGAAGGGTGATAGCCGGGTCGGCATGGCCCAGGCGAGCGGCAACGACGTGGACGGGCACGCCGGATAGCACAAGTAGTAGCGTGCAGGTGCCGCAAGTCGTGCACCCGGCATGTGGTAGTTGCTGGTTGGCTCGGACGAGCTTAGCCATCAGGGACGTGACCGTATCGGGGTAGATCGGTTCGCCCCATCCGGTCGTGAACACATATTCGTCCTTGGCTCCGCGCCAACAGTCGCCCGCGTTCAGTTGCTCGGCGGCCTGCTCTGCCTTGCGCTGGCGCAGGACGGCTACAGTCCCCTCGTCAATGGAGACGACACGAGTCCGGCCGCTCTTGGTTGTGCCGTTGAAGCGCTCGCCGCCGATCACAGCCGTCGAGCCGGTGATCGAGATCTTCTTGCCATCCAGGTCGATGTCCTACCACCGCAGGTTGAGCAACTCGCCGCGACGTGCTCCGGTAAAGGCAGCGACGTGGAAGAAGGCGAACAATCGGTGTCGCTGTGCGGTGGCCAAGAACGCCTGGAGCTCCGCGAGGGTCCAGACGGTACCTGGTTCCTGGGCCTGCGACTGTGGCCGCTTCGCCCGCTCGACCGGGTTGCTGCCAATTAGTTCATCCACCATGACGGCATCGCGGAACGCCTTTCTGAGGACCGCGTGCAGATGGGTCACGGTGGCGACGGCGAGTGGCTGTCCGCCGCGGCCCCCATTGGTCAGCAGGTCCCGGTAGAGCTTGGTGATGGTGGAGGGTCGTACGGCCTGGACGGGCAGGCGCCCGATTCGCGGCACCACGTAGAGCCGGATACAGGCCCGGTAGTCGGCCACGGTGCGCGGCTTGATCTCCATCGCGTGAGCGTCGAGCCACTCGTCCATATAGGCCTCCACCGTGATCCGGTTCCGGTCGATGTACTCGCCGTGCCGGGCTTTCACCCGCGCCTCATCGCGAGCGGCCTTGGCTTCCTGCTCGGTGGCGAAGCCGCCGACCCATCGCGGTTTGCTGACCCCCGTCTCGGGGTCTTTGACGCGGATTACGTAGGACCAGGTGGTGCCGCGCTTCATGACACCGTCGCGGAGGCGCGGTGTGTTTGTGCGGATGGTAGCGGGCATCAGGCAGCAGTCCTTCCGGTGAGCAGCCTGGAGATGTACTCCTCCAGGGCAGTGAGCGGGATGCGGCGTGATCCGTCAATGCGGATCGAGGCGATGGCGCCGCTGGCGATCAGCTCGTAGAGCTTGCTGCGGGAGATGGCCAGAGCATCAGCGGCTTCGGGGACCGTCAGCAGGAGCCGCGGCTTCGCGGCCCTCCCCTCGGCATCGGAAGGTCGACGTCCGGTGGGTCTCCGCGTCCGGCGTAATGCCAGTCGGTGACAACCAGCGTGGAGCCCGGATCGAGGTCAGGTTGCAGCCCGGCCGCGATCGCGTACTCGCGCTGATGAGCGGCCCGGTCGGCACGGAGCGATCCGAGAGTGATGGAGTAGGCGCGGCTCTTGGTGGAGAAGTGGCCGCGGAAGCCGAGCATGTGCGCCCACGCGGAGCCGCAGTCGTAGTTCGGGGAGCTTGCCGAGCCGGAGGCATTCGGCGATGTGGCGGCGGGCGTGGTCGCGGACGGGCAGGTCGGTGAGCCAGTCGGCCGGGTTATGCGGCGGTCCGGGTGCCGGTGCACTCGGCAGCCTTGGTCGCGTACTTGGCCACGTAGCCAGCGACCTTGGTGTCAGTCATGTCGCCGTGAGCAGTGATTGGCCGGATGTCGAGCTGTCGCCTCCAGGTCAGCGTGCGGGCCTAGAGTCCCGGCGCGGCGGGAGTCGTGACGCTGACCGCGCGGGCGGCGTGGCCGATCGCGCGGTGAGCATGGTGGGGGTGGCCCAGGCGGGCGGGGCGTCGGCTGGCCCCGCAGCGCGTCGAGCCGGATGATGGCGTGGAAGTGGACAACGCCGCGCTGCTGGTACTCGGCGACCTTGGCGTAGGAAACCCTCAGTTGCCCAGCGAGGGCTTTGACGGTCAGCCCGGCCTGACGGGCCAGTGTCCTGCAGAGGTGATAGTGAACCGGCGCCACAGTTCGGGGGCGCAGGCGTTGAACAGGACCGCCTCGGTGTAGTTGTAACAGTCTGGGCACAGCGGCTCGCCCAGCCGGTTTCATCCCGGTCATGCTTCTCGGCGCAAGACAGGCGGATGCCGTGCGGGCAGGTCTTATCTTCCCGGCGCGGGCGGCAAGCCAGCACCCGGCCGTTCTTCTCCCTACGGCGTGGACCGGGCCGAACGACGGGCGGTCAGGTGACGAACACGCAGGGGTGGTCGGCGACGGTGGCGGGGATGCCCTTGCCGCCGTCAGCCCCGCCCGGATGAGCTGATAGGTGTCGGCACGGTAGACCTCGGCGCAGGGCGGGCATCGGGAGGCGCGGCGGGTCTTGCAGGCGATAGGCAGGACGCCGCCGGGCTCGTGGACGGTGGTATAGCGGTGGACCAGTTCGCCGGTGCCGCCGTCGATGTAGTCGACGCGGCCGCGCAGCAGAACTGGTTGCAGGCACCTTCCGGCACGCCGGATAGGACCTGCGGAGACGGGGGTGGGCAAAGGTGGTACTCCTCTCGTCTGAACGGACGAGCGGAGGCCTGCTCAAGCCAGGCAGATACGGAGCGTTTCGCTGATCAGCGGTGCTGTGCCGCATAGACCTGGTCTGAAGCAGTCTGCCGCTCAGGCGTGTCATGTAATGGCGTATGCACCGTGACCCGGGCATCCGGTGAGTCACCGGCCCGGCATCTGCACGGCTATCCCTCGATGGGCGAGGCCTCAAAGCCTCACGATTACAGTACCCAGAATACGTTGCTAATACACAAAGTATCAGTCTGACCTGACGGTTCAGCCGCTTGGCCAGGCCCCGCAGCTCAGGTGCGGGGTCTGCACGGACAGCAGGTCTGAGACGAGCTGGCGGACCAGGGCGTGCCCGCGAGTCTGCTCGGGTGTGATGGCCTCGGCCTGGACAGCGCGTCAACGGCCTCGTCAGCTTGGCGCCGCTGGCGTGAGCACGGGCCACGTCGATCAGCATCCGGCACGCCGTTCGGCTGACAAGCCGCCGCATCCACCGCAGCGCGCCCGCAGCGCCCGCCCGCGTCGCCCAACTCAACGCGACCGCGATCTCGTACAGCCGCACATTGCCGGCCGAACTCAGTGTTGTAATCGTCGCGCCCTTCGCCGAGCCGCGCGCGCCGGCTCGCCCGCTCGAGTTGCCGTAGCGAGGTCGGGATCGTTGACGTGAGCGCGATGATGCACGCTGCAACGTCAGCCCGCCCCACAGCGACATGCTTGCGGGTCACCCCGGTCAGCCACCCGTTGTAGTGCCTCGCCGCCGTGCGGCGGTTTCCTCAGCCTGCTCGTGCGGCGAGCATCGATCAACACGAACACCAGCCGGAACGCCCCAGCGGCGACCAGCATCGGTCACCCGCCCGTTCCGCAGCGGCCATGCCCGGTGCTGCGATCCAGCCGCGTCGGGTTCGCCCATTTTCGCCAGCGCGCCGAGCACGCCCGGTGTAGTGGCCAGAAGCTCCAGCCAGCTCGGCCTGCTGATCCTCGCCCGCGCCCGGCCGCCATCTCCAGGTCCGGCACAGGCCGCTCAGCAACTCAGTCAGTTCGGTATACCGCCCCGCGTGCGTCAGCTCCCACGCCTTACCGGTCCTGGTGCGCAGCGTGCTGAGCGCAGGGGAGCAGCGGCCATCGAGCATGCGCGCAGCGCGTAAGCCCCAGACAATCTACGCAGTCCGCCCGCGCCCGCGGCTCTTCGGTGACCGCAGCGACTACGAGTGCCTCGCCGCCAGCTCAACCAGCGGTACGTCCAGCGCGCAGCCAGCGCTTCCAGCACCGACATGCGGTCGACCTTGCGCACGCCGCGCTCGACCTGGAGACCCAGGCCACTGACCAGTCGAGCATCCGAGCCAGCTCAGGCTGGGACAGGCCCCAGCGCCGCCGCTCTGCTGCGATCTTCCGCCCCAGAGCCTTCTGGTAGTCCGGGTGTCACCTGCCTTCCTTGCCCGCCTGGAGAGTCAGCCAGTCCACCTCAGTGCTAGCCAGGTACTGATCCCGCTGGTCTAGTAGCAGCGCGTGTGCGGCGAACGCTCGTGCGCCTCGAACGCCGCCCAGTCCCGGTCACTCATAAAAGATCCGCTGCAACAGCTAGCCCTCCACCGTGTGAGAGGCGTACACCAGCGTGCCCAGCTCGTTCGCCTTGATGCCGTCGAGGTCGCGCGACCAGCTAGTCGTATGCCTCGCAGCGGCCTCGTCTTTGCACGTGAAGCGCACGAACAGACCGAACATCGCTCTCCTCCACCTTTTGCGTCATGCTCGCACCTATTTGTGCCGAGCCAGTACGTAAAGTAACACGTATTTATTGACGCACCATAATCATAGTACGCTCATAGCTGCAGAGACCGCGGACCAAGCGACGAGGACCCATGCACACCCCAGCACCCGAACCCTCCCGCAACGCACGACCGAAGCCACCTACTCAGCGCCACCGAGCACATCCGCGCTGTACGAGCTGACTTGCGCGCAGTCCTCGATGACTGTCCGCGGCAGACGACGTGATCCTGTGCGCCTCCGAACTCGCCGCCAACGCCGCCCAGCACAGCCGCTCCCGCCTCCCAGCAGCACCTTCACCGTCCGAGCACCATCTTCCCTACCTGTATGCGCGGATCGAAGTGGAGAACGATAGCAGTCCCTGGAACCAGAGAATGATCGATCCGACCCAGCACCACGGACTGGACATCGTTCGCGCCGTCGTACGCGAGTGGAGCATCGACAGCGACCACACCGCCCGAACCATCTGAGCGCGTTTCAACTGTTCCGAAAGCTCATCCAGCAATCGAAAGTGAAACAATAATTTTCTCACCTCAAGGGCGCACCTTCGGCGCGCCAGGCCGACCGGCCCAGGCCGAGACTCGCGAAGGATGCGCGGGACGTGCACGGAGGGCGTGAACGAGCCGGGCAGTGCTGCGCCGTAGCAGCCAGGGGTGGTGGGGACTCTCGCCGCAGGTGGCGGGGCAGCCTGGCCCGCTTCCTCTTGCGCGATAGCGCACCGTCGCGGGCCGCTGCCCGCCGCGCCGATGCCCCGCACCCCGCCGCAGCACGCACCCCGCCGTAACGCACCGTGGGTCACGCGCTCCGCGAGCTGGCCGGGCCGGTCGTCTCGCGCCAGGTGTGCCGATCGCCGGACGAAAGGTCACAGCCACCGGGCCGGAACGCCGCGCATTGTCCGGGTCGGCCCCTCCAGCCTCAAGGGCACCCGAAGATCGTTTCTAACCGCTTCGCAGAAACGATCTTCAGGACCCACCCTTGAGCGCCGGAGACCTCTGCCGACCCAGCGGGCCTGACGGCGAGGGCCAGGCCAGAGGCCAGGCCCGAAGGCGCGCGGCGAACCTCAAAAAAAAAAAAAAAAAAAAAAAAAAAAAAAAAAAAAAAAAAAAAAAAAAAAAAAAAAAAAAAAAAAAAAAAAAAAAAAAAAAAAAAAAAAAAAAAAAAAAAAAAAAAAAAAAAAAAAAAAAAAAAAAAAAAAAAAAAAAAAAAAAAAAAAAAAAAAAAAAAAAAAAAAAAAAAAAAAAAAAAAAAAAAAAAAAAAAAAAAAAAAAAAAAAAAAAAAAAAAAAAAAAAAAAAAAAAAAAAAAAAAAAAAAAAAAAAAAAAAAAAAAAAAAAAAAAAAAAAAAAAAAAAAAAAAAAAAAAAAAAAAAAAAAAAAAAAAAAAAAAAAAAAAAAAAAAAAAAAAAAAAAAAAAAAAAAAAAAAAAAAAAAAAAAAAAAAAAAAAAAAAAAAAAAAAAAAAAAAAAAAAAAAAAAAAAAAAAAAAAAAAAAAAAAAAAAAAAAAAAAAAAAAAAAAAAAAAAAAAAAAAAAAAAAAAAAAAAAAAAAAAAAAAAAAAAAAAAAAAAAAAAAAAAAAAAAAAAAAAAAAAAAAAAAAAAAAAAAAAAAAAAAAAAAAAAAAAAAAAAAAAAAAAAAAAAAAAAAAAAAAAAAAAAAAAAAAAAAAAAAAAAAAAAAAAAAAAAAAAAAAAAAAAAAAAAAAAAAAAAAAAAAAAAAAAAAAAAAAAAAAAAAAAAAAAAAAAAAAAAAAAAAAAAAAAAAAAAAAAAAAAAAAAAAAAAAAAAAAAAAAAAAAAAAAAAAAAAAAAAAAAAAAAAAAAAAAAAAAAAAAAAAAAAAAAAAAAAAAAAAAAAAAAAAAAAAAAAAAAAAAAAAAAAAAAAAAAAAAAAAAAAAAAAAAAAAAAAAAAAAAAAAAAAAAAAAAAAAAAAAAAAAAAAAAAAAAAAAAAAAAAAAAAAAAAAAAAAAAAAAAAAAAAAAAAAAAAAAAAAAAAAAAAAAAAAAAAAAAAAAAAAAAAAAAAAAAAAAAAAAAAAAAAAAAAAAAAAAAAAAAAAAAAAAAAAAAAAAAAAAAAAAAAAAAAAAAAAAAAAAAAAAAAAAAAAAAAAAAAAAAAAAAAAAAAAAAAAAAAAAAAAAAAAAAAAAAAAAAAAAAAAAAAAAAAAAAAAAAAAAAAAAAAAAAAAAAAAAAAAAAAAAAAAAAAAAAAAAAAAAAAAAAAAAAAAAAAAAAAAAAAAAAAAAAAAAAAAAAAAAAAAAAAAAAAAAAAAAAAAAAAAAAAAAAAAAAAAAAAAAAAAAAAAAAAAAAAAAAAAAAAAAAAAAAAAAAAAAAAAAAAAAAAAAAAAAAAAAAAAAAAAAAAAAAAAAAAAAAAAAAAAAAAAAAAAAAAAAAAAAAAAAAAAAAAAAAAAAAAAAAAAAAAAAAAAAAAAAAAAAAAAAAAAAAAAAAAAAAAAAAAAAAAAAAAAAAAAAAAAAAAAAAAAAAAAAAAAAAAAAAAAAAAAAAAAAAAAAAAAAAAAAAAAAAAAAAAAAAAAAAAAAAAAAAAAAAAAAAAAAAAAAAAAAAAAAAAAAAAAAAAAAAAAAAAAAAAAAAAAAAAAAAAAAAAAAAAAAAAAAAAAAAAAAAAAAAAAAAAAAAAAAAAAAAAAAAAAAAAAAAATGCCCGACGCCGCAGTCCTTGGCGGTCCTTGCGGTCGTCTACGGCAAGATAGTCTCTGTGCTGCAAATACTGTAGTCGGCAAGACATGACAATCCGACTCCCAAGCTGATAGTCCGGAGCAGGATATCAATTTCCATTCGAAGTCTACTCATCGTTGTTCGCGGACGCGTATCCAGTGAGTTCTTCAGGGATAGTCGAGCTCGTCTCCGGCAAGAAATATTGCTTGTCGGCTACAACAATTGTCGCGCGGTAATTGGGGGGCTAACATCACGGCCAGCGGTTACGTTTCCTATGCGGCGATAATCACGATCACCTGGATCCGAGGAATGCCGGGTGGCACATCCGGACGAGGTGCTGGTGCGGGGAACCTTCGCGGTCTTCGGCGAGGGTGCCATGGATGTATTCCGGAGCGGTGATGAGTGATAGCGACGCCAGCTACGCGTTCGGCAGCGGCATTGGTGAGGACGAGGTAGCTCGCCTTGAGATCCAGGGCGCATTGCTGGCCCCAGGGACGCGGATATCTTCGCCGAGGCGGGCATCCGGCACGGCATGCGGGTGCTGGATCTGGGCTGTGGGGCCGGGGACTCGACGTTCGTGGCCGCCGACCTGGTGGGACCCGGCGGCTCGGTGGTCGGCCTGACCACTCCCCGGAGGCGCTGGCCCGGGCTCGACTGCGGGCCGAACAGCGCGGTCTGGCCCAGGTGCAGTTCATCGAGGGCGACTATTACGGCCCAGCGCCGGGCGGGCCGTTCGACGCGATCGTCGAGCGGCTGGCCTTGTACCAGATCCCGGACCCGGCCGAGGTCCTGCGGCAGCAGGCCACTGTGCTGCGCCCGGGCGGCCTGGTCGTGGCGATGGAGGGAGATCTCTCAACCTGGCGGTCGCTGCCCGAGACTGCGCTTTATACCCAGTTGGTGTCCTGGGCGGTCGAGGCGCTCGCCAGGGCTGGACTGCCCTTCAACGGCCCGCATCTTTGGGTCATCCTCGAAGAGGCGGGACTGCGCCCGCTGGGGATGATCGGGGTCCAGCCACACTTCGGCCCCGGCGACGAGGCTGGCCTGGCCTACGAGGTGGATAGCCTGCGCGCCGTGGCGCCGCTCATCGTAGGCACCGGCGTCGCCACCGCCGAGGAGATCGGCATGGAGACGCTGGAGCAACGGCTAAGGGAGGAACGGGGAAAGGCCCGCACGGTAGGCGCTATTCCCCTAGGAATAGGCGTGTGGGCGACCATCGGCATGGAATGACGCTGGCGACCAGGGTGACCGTGATACCGCACCCATCACAGCTCAAGAACACGCTGGGGCTTTGTTAACACGAGTGCTAACAGCCACCCTGGCCCAATGCGACACTAATGGGGAATTGCCGGCCAGGAAATCCGAGCCTGATCAGGCTCGGATTTCCAGGCGAGGCCTGATGAGGAGGGACACGGCGATGAGTGACAACGACGCCACTGACGCCATACACGAATTCGGTATCGGCATGAATGAGGTGGCCCGCCTGGAGGCCCAGGGCGCAGCGCTGGCCCCGGCGACGCGGATGATCCTCGCCGAGGCGGGCCTCCGGCCCGGGATGCGGGTGCTGGATCTGGGCTGCGGTGCCGGGGACGTGACGTTCGCAGCCGCGGAGCTGGTGGGACCCGGCGGCTTGGTGGTCGGCCTCGACCACTCGCCGGATGTGCTGGCCCGGGCCCGCTACCGGGCGGGGCAGCGCGGCCTGGCCCAGGTGCAGTTCATCGAGGGCGACGTCCATGACCCGGCGCCGGGCGGGCCGTACGACGCGATCGTCGAGCGGCTGACTCTCTGGCAGGTCCCAGACCCGGCCGTGGTCCTACGGCGGCAGGCCAGCGTGCTGCGCCCGGGTGGCTTGGTCGTGCCGCTGGAAAAAGACTTTGTAGTGTTCTACTCGGAGCCCGAGCTGCCGTTGTATACCCAGACGTGTTCCTGGATCGTCCAAGCGTTTGCGAAGGTTGGGTCGCCGCTGCCCACCATTGGCCGGCGGCTGTGGGCCATTGCCGAGGAGGCGGGGCTGCGCCCGCTGGGGATGACCGCCGTCTTGCCGCAGTTCGGACCCGGCGACGAGAACGGCCTCGCCTTCTGGCTGGAGACCATACGTAACGGGGTGCCGCTCTTGGTGGGCTCCGGCGTGGTCACCGCCGAGGAGCTCGACATCGAGACGTATGAGCAGCGGTTTAGAAGCGAATGGGAAGAGAACCGGGCGGTCTTCACTGATGCCCCGCTGATGAGCGTGTGGGCGACCACCGGCCCGGAGTAACGCTGATGACCAACCCGCGGATAGCTGGCCTGAGCGCTGCTCCCATAAGACTCGCTAGGGTACGTGGCGGCCGATTGGGCGTGGTTCACCGCGCAAGTGCGCTGCCGGGCTATCTTGCAGAGCTTAGCCGCGGTCGTCACGCCGGAATCTGTGGAGCAGTACCGTGATGCTTGGGACTTCGACAGGGCGGATTAACGTACGGGAAATCGGCCGCTAGCCCTGACGGCAGCCGTGACGGCAACGCTAGCACCCACCAGCGTCCTGCCGCAGCCGTGAACAGTCGCCCACTCTCGCGGATCTGACCTCAACTGGACATCCACTACACCTGAAAAACGGACGGTCACCGCGGGTTCTTGCTAACACGAGTGCTAACAACGGCTCTGGACGAGCATGGATGCGCGTGGAATCAGCAGCCACGAGTAGGTGCCCAACCAGGCCTCGAGGGCACTGGTGGACAGCCGTGGACGGCTCGTAGTCCTTCTCGTAATGCGTAGGTCATCGGTTCGATTCCGATAGGCGGCTCCACCCGAAAACCCGCCACTACCAGGCATTTCAGCCGCGCGCCTAGTCGTCTTCATTTTCGATCGCCACTTGCGGCGGCTCAAATGTCCCCGAGATGTCCCCGATGAGCCTGGCCGCCTGCCACAAGTTGGCATCCATCATGTGGCCATACAGGTCCATCGTCATCGCCGCCGTGGCGTGTCCCAGCACCCGCTGCACCACCTTCGGCTCCGCGCCAGCAGCCAGCCACACCGACGCTGCCGTGTGACGCAGATCGTGGACGCGGAACTCAGTCCGCCCGATAGCGACAGTGGCAGCAGTCCAGCCGACCGAACGCTTCCAGTTCGACTCCCGCAGCGGGCCGCCTTCCGGCGCGGCGAACAGCCAGGCATCCGGCGCCTTGCCCTCACTCCATCGGTCCACGATCGGCACCAGGTCCATGACCAGCGGCACCGTCCGAGCCCGGTTGTTCTTCAACGTATCAAGGCGGCGCCTGTGGCGCCGCGGCCCGCCGTCAACGCCGCCGCTCTGCCTTGGCGGCCCGCGCGGCGCACGGCGGGCCGTGAGCAGGACACGCAGTTCAAGATGGCACGAACGAACTGTGCGGACCAGGCGTGGGCAGAACTTTCGTCCTCGCTCGCCACCATCCAGTTCCCAGCCGCCACGCCCATTGCGTTGACTTCCAGCTGGGCTCGGTCCGGGGATGACCCGCTGAGTGTGCGGGGGCACCCCTCCACCGTCAAGGGCGCTTCACGTTTCCTGCGGAAATGGCCTCCGGCCACCCTCGACTGCGGAGCCTCTGTGCCCCCTCCGGACAGAACCAAGAGCCAGGCAGGAGCCTGCCCGGACCGGCCGCGGGCCATCCCCTGCACAGTGCAGGCGGGTTCAATGCCCGCCCGGCGCGTGACAGACTAAGGAGCAGCCGGAGGTGCAGGCAGCACTCGCGACGCCTGTTACTTCACGTGAGGAAAGCAAGCCAGGTGGTGCCCGATGGCGACCTTCAGAACATACGCGGAGGTCCTTAGGCCGGACTATCCGATGATGAAGAACTACCAGGCCGCGATCACAAGATCTCCTAGCAGGTACCGGCCCGCCGAACTCGACCAAGCCATGCGCATGGAACCGGGTGTTGTTCTCGGAGACATACTCCAGCGGACCGGTGGCGCCTATGAGACCGCGACCCGGCTGACGCCGAAGTTCCGCGAGGACATCCGCGAGATAGCGGAGCTGGCATCGGATGACCAGCTGCTCAGGATCGCGGAGCTTGCCGAAGTGCCGGTGTCACTGGAGCATCTTCGTCATGTGGATCGGCAAACCCGCATAGTCGTTGGGTATCGACTCGATGTCACTCCGGCCGAGAGCCCACGGCTGCGTCGCAGGCTCGCGCTTCCGCCTGATCCCAGGATCACGCTGCACCTTGACGAGGTCGTCTTTCCGGACAATCCGGAAAGGGTCTGGGCTGCTATGCGCCGGGACACAGCCGGCCTGAACACGAGTGGTCGTCCGGCAGCGCCAGCCCACTGAGAACTGGGCCTGCGTACTTCCGGTGCATGTCCCCGAGATGTCCCCGAACAGCCGTCAACAGCCAGCAGCTGCCATCAGCAGCAACCTGTGAACTCGAAGCTGGCACGGGGTTTGAACCTGCGAGCAGCGCACGAGAACACCCTCGTAATGCGTAGGTCATCGGTTCGATTCCGATAGGAGGCTCCAGCTAGAAACCATAAATCGAACAGAATTGTTCGATAGCGTGGACTGGGTTGTGGACCGAAGCGGCTTGATCGGGTTATGGCCAGCTCGGGCACGCCAACGCCGCGCGCTGTCATCAGGCGCGCCAGCTCGGTGCCGACCCCGGTCATCTTCTACCCGCCAGCCAGTGGGCTTGTGCTGTCTGTTTGGCGTGGTGTGACCCAACGGGCAACGTCTTCAGGCTACGCCCGGTGACGCCTGCGCTGGCGGGCGGGACCAGGGAGAAGATGATCATGACAGGCGGTCAGCCGTGAGATTCCGCGACGAGAAACCCGCCGACCTGGACAGGGCGCGCGCCGCTGTGGCGGCCTGGCGTGATAGCTAGCCGGCGGGCACCGCGGATGACCTGGTGGCCGCGGTCGGCCCCGCGTTTCATCCGGAGTGGGCGGCCGTGCTCCGTGGGGTGCTGCTCGCGCTGGGCCGGCACCGTGCCCGCGCGATCACGGGAGTCGTGCCCGGCAGCACAGGGGCGGTCCGGTGACCGGGCGGCCGGTCCTGCGGGTGATCGACGGCGAAAGAGAACCCGAGGATCCGGTGGTGCGTCGCCAGCGGTTCGAGCAGGCCCACCCCGAGGCGGTGATCCTGCCGCCAAGCGCGGGCCGCTGGCGCGCCGTCGTCCCCGCTGGCCTGATCCCCGGCGACGGCACCAGCACCACGCTCGGCTCATGGGACCTGGGCGGACTGATGGACCAGCTCGACGCGATCTACCCGGACAGCAGCAGAAGCACCCCCGGGGCTGCCGGACTGCAAGGTGTAACACCGCCAGGCCGCGCCCACCATGGCCGCGCCCGCCATCAGACCATCCGTTAGGCCCCTGCGCGTTACGATGACACCGTGAGTGCTCAGCATGCCGAGCGTGAGGATCCGCTCGACCCGCAGCTTATTCTCGGTCAGCTGCCTGCGGATGAGCGCGGATTCTTCTTGGACCAGTACCAGGATGCAGTGGAAAATGCCCGTGATCCGGCCGGGTGGAAGCAGCTGCGCCGCGTCCTGCTCCGGTGGAGATGTCACGCCGACGCCGTGGCCGATCCCGCTTACCGGGAGGCGCTCGATGCTGCTCGCGGTCCGGTCGGTGGCGGCATGCTGCTGCAGGACGCTGTCCGGGTGTACCGCCCGGCCTCGTGAGCTGGCGGCCATGGCTGGAAGATCCTGTCCTGCGCCAGATGCCGGGTCTGCCGTCTGAGGCATTCGACATGCTGGTCCGGACGCTAGCCCAGATCTGCGATGACCCGTATGACCCGGTATTCAGCGCGCCCGTGCCGCCCGTGCCGGGTAGGCGCGTCGCCGACCTGGGAGACTTCGGTTTCATCGAGTTCATCGCCGATGAGGCAGAGCAACTGGTCCGCGTCTATTACCTCGTCTGGACTGGTTAACAATCACGTATCACCGCCATCGCCGATCCCGTTGACGGCGAGAAACCCTGCAGCGGCAATGGCGCGAGTGCTGAATGCGCCCCTAAAGCGCATGAAGGCCTGGGACCGCGCTTCATCGCGTCGTGCGCAGGTTTTAGCGGTAGCTGGGACGGGCGGGCCAGTCGCTGGGGCTGCGGAGGGTCACGCATTGCGTTCTGCATTCACGGGTGATGCTACAGCAGCGGTGCGGCGCATAGCGCCGGGCAACCAGCGGTCGTGGAATTCCAGGGCACGGGCGAGGTAAGCATTCAGCCCATTCACGTGTGGTGATAGGTAGCCCGGATTTCGGCTGAGGTTACGGGGAGAATGCGCGTGCCGGGGGTCGCCAGGGCCTGCCGAGCATGAGGTCGTGCAGGATGTCCATGGCGTTCTTGCCGTGCTTGCGGGCGGTGTCGATGTAGCTGCGGATGTCGAGCCGGTCCTGGGTGACATCGTCGCTGGCCAGGCGGCCGGAGATCTTCTGCTGGGTTTTCAGCGGGCGGACGCCGCGTTCGCTGATGTTGTTCGTCGGCCAGATGGTCGTGTCCGTGGTGAACCGCAGCACGTCATCGCGGCGGTCGCGGCAGAATTCCAGCAGCTCGCGGCCGGGCCGCTGCTTTGTGCTGTTCTTCGGCCCGGGCACGCGGGGAACGCTGGCCAGGCCGGCCAGGATGGCATGCCGGAACTCGTGCGCCAGCGGCTTCAGCACGTCATCAGGGATAGCGGGAAGCCCCTGTTCACGGGCGGCGTGCCAGGCATGGATCAGGCCGCGCAGCGCCCGCTGCGCCTGCACCGGCCAGATGGCGCCCGGGTAGCTCTCGGCGCAGTCCTGGTAATCGCGCAGGATGTGGCCAGACATGGCTGGTTCCCTGCGATGTGCTCCCACCTGGGGTGGAAGTAGTTCTGGTAGCGGTCGGAGACCACGATCCCGGCGAAGCCGGGGAGGATCCCGGCGTCGGCCATGGAGTCCAGGCTGCGGGCGCCCAGCCAGAACGCCGAGTACAGCTCAGTGAACGCGCCATGCACATACTTCTTCTCCCCGGCCGGCCCGGACCGCAGCGTCGTCTCATCGAACCCCGCCACGGCGCGGCGGTGATCAGGGCGCGGATCAGCCGCACCACGTCCGCGGCCAGGGACGCCGCCTTCGCCAGGCAGGAATGGACGAACCCGTCGGACACGGCAGCGCCGGTCACGTCGGCGATCAGCTGCCGGCACCGCTCCACCGGAACATGCTGGAAGACGACCAGGTAAACCGCCAGGGCGCGCAGCCGCGGCCCCATCGACAGCGCAGAATCCGGCACGCCCGCCGGGCGGGCCGCGGCATGCACCCGGCCGCAGGCGCACCTGGCCTCGTGCAGGTCGTGCTGCACCCGCTCCGCCGCCGCGGCCGGGATCTCCTCCTGCTGATACGACCGGGCAACCCCCAGGTCAGCGGCATCCGCCAGGTCACGGCCGCACGAGCACGCGCCCCCGGGATGGTGATCCTCGGTCCGGTCCGGGACCTCCCACGTCATGGACGCCCCCGGGCTGCCCGGCTGCTTCCCGCGCTTCCTCTTCTCCGCACGCTCAGCGGCCCGCCGCTGCTTCCGCGGCGGCTTCCGGCCCGGCAGGTCGTCCGAGCTCGGCGGCATCGAGGAGTTCCCGCTGTTCCGCGACCCCGCGCGCGCCGCCGTCTCCAGCTGCTCCCGAAGGTCAGCGACCGTCGCCTCCAGCGCTGCGATCTGCCCCGCCTGCGCTGCGATCAGCTGCGCCTGCTCCCGGATCAGCGCATCACGCGGATCCTCAGGCGGACCCCCGGGCACCACATCGGTCACAGCCCGCAATCATCCCGGAAATCGCGCTCACCCACCACGGCAACACCACCCCCGACGCTGGAACGTAACCCACGATTACTCGCCGCAACACCAAGCCCAGGGGCCTGAATGCTTACCGGGCGAGGTCGGGGCTGGGTCTGCGGAACCGACGGCAACGGTCGAATGCGAGTGTGCGATTCACGTTGTCCGAGCGTCGGGCGACTGTTGCTCTGGCTGCTGCCAGGCTGGCGGCCAGGTAAGGCGGGGGATCTCACCGCTGACTATGCCTAGGTCGGCGCGTGCTGCAGCGTAGAAGCGGTTCCGGGCCGGTCCGTTTGTCTACCTCGATCTCCGTGTATTCGCTTCCCGCGGGCGAACCACTCCAGATGGCCGCCAGCCTGACGTCCGATCCGCTCTTGGACGGACCCTGGCCGATTCCGGCGGACGGGAACTAGCTGGTCTGTACTGTTTGGCGTGAAGAGGAAGATGTGTCCACTTTCGTAACAGTTCGACACTTTTGTCCTACCGATTTTATTAACTTTAGCCCATCCGCCAGCGTCACGCCGTTTCGCGAATCTACTCTTGCGTCAGTGCTATTGGCGGTTACGTCTTTCGTGATATGTGAGAAAAATGGACGAAAAGAAGAAGTCATCTTTCTGGACCCGAATTTCATTGCATCCGTTGTACTCGGCGATTATCGCCGGCGTGGTCGTTCTTATCATTGGCGGAATAGCGCACTGGGTTCTTTCAGGATCATCTTCAGGGAGTGGAAGTAGTGACACTCCAATTGTAAATTCTTTGCGAGAAAACTCCGCGTCCTCCGCATCATCCTATTCGTCACCTCAGCAGTCGGATTCCTTCACCAGTAGCCCGTCGGTTCAGGCGGCTACTGGCGCCCTGACGACAGGAGCACCGTCTAGCTTGAAGCCCGAAGCAGCGTCTGGTCAGAGCCCCGAACTACACGAGTCCACTGCTGCGCCGCCAGGGCCGAAGACTGTCTCCGGGACCTATACCCTCACCCGCCAGGTGATTACGTGCACCTTCATCTCCTGCGGGACAAATCCGATCGTGGTTACGTTTGCTTGCCCGTCAGCTGGTTCATGCACGGCCTACTGGTCTTACTGGGGAACTCATGCAGCTACCTTCGACGGCAGCACAGTCGACGTCTCGTTTACCGCCACAGGCAGCATCAACTGCAAGGGCACTGCCCTCCCGACCGCCGTCACCCTCGACATCAACGTGCTCTCCTGGACCGCGGGGCAAGGGGGCGCCGTGCGAACGCCTACGCAGATGCAGGGTACCTACACTGAGTCAGCACCGGCTTCCGACTTGGGCTGCCCGGCCGCCGGAACCCAGCAGACAGTCAGCTACGGATAAAACCGCGCCCGTTCGGCCGACCCTTCTCCACCAGGAAGGGCCGGGCTAGTGGGTACCCGGCGTCATGCCACATTCGTGCCACAGCAGATGGAGCGATGGGGATGTCGGCGGTCGCTCAAGGGCACCGCAAACGTACTCCCGCCTGCGTAGGCCAAGGTCATCGGTGACGGCAAAGTGTCCTCCTCAGCAGCCGGTCAAGAGCGCGCTAAGTCTTCCCTGCCTGCCGTCGGCTGGATAGGCTCTGGGCGGGACGCCAGCGCCGGGAGGCGGGCATGGCCGAAGAGGTCACAGAGCGGGTCAGGCGTTACATCCTCGACGGCTCAGATCAAGACCTCCGGCGGCTCTTGAGCGGCGCCGAGCTCGGCGCGGAGAACGCCCGTAGGGCGTTCCGCAGGGTGGATGTCCAGCAAGGGTGGAACGTGATCGACTGCGGCTGCGGTCCCCTCGGCGTGCTGGCGGTCCTGGCGGAAATGGTCGGCCCGGCCGGACGGGTCGTCGGCGTCGATGTCAGCCAGGCGGCGGTCCAGCGGGCACGAGCGGCCGTGGCCACCCTTGAGCTGGGCAACGTGGAGGTGCTCGCAGGCGATCTGCACGAGCTGGATGCCGGGGCGCTGGGAGGCCCGTTCGATCTGGCCTTTTCGCGGGCCTTCATGATGCATCAGCCCGACCCGGTACGGACCCTCCGCCACATTGCCGGTCTCCTTCGCTCTGGCGGCTGGCTTGTCGTGCACGAGCCGCTGGAAAGCCCGCCGCCGCGATCGCACCCCCACCTGGAGGCCGTCACCGACCATTGGGATCTGATTCATGAGGTGCTGCACCGCGCTGGAGTACCGGCTGGAGCCGTCGAGGACCTGCCGCGGGCCGCGCGCCAGGCGGGCCTGGAAGTCACCGCGATGAGAGGCTTGTTCCTGGTCGAGGACCCGGAGCTGATGTTCGAGATATATGCAGCCACCCTCGAGGCGGCGAGAGATCGTGGCATCCAATCCGGCATCGCGGCGGAGAGGATCGATGGCCTGGTGCGAGGCCTCCGGGCCGCGAAGGGCGGCGGGTACGAGTGGGTAACATCCTCGTTCTACCTCGACCTGGCACTGCGCAAGCCCGCTGCTGGGTGACAGCCGGCCGAGCGTGCCATACCAGGTGGCGTCCTGGCGCCGCAGCAGTCACCACCATCGGGCCTCCTGGCGGGTGAGTAACTATATGAATATCAACCGCCGCAGCTACCAGCGGACTCCAGCGGACGTCCATGGACGGCGCAAGGCAGGTCAGACAGAGTAAGAGTGGCGGTGGGCGACGTCGCGCGTTGGCTTCGGGACGAAGAGGCCGCCGGTTCAAATCCGGCCACCCCGCCCCAGTCACAGGCGCTTGCGATCTTCGCGAGTAGCCGTTTTTCGTGCGCTGAGTGACTAACCAGCCGTTCGTGTATGTGAGAATGGCTGCCGTCTTCGATGGCGATCTCGCGGGCAGTCGCGGCGAAGGATAACCACCAGCACGGCATCGGGTCGAAGCGACACAAACCGCCTGGTCCGGGTCAGCAGGGCGGGTCGGCCTGGCCCGGCGATCCGGGCAGGCTGCCCGATTCGGGCGGAGCGTGCGGAGTTGAGTACCGGGGCCGGGACAGCAACCGCAGCCGCGCCGCCCGCGCGTCCCAGCAGTAGATGACGACCGTCCCGGCGATGAGGTCGTGCAGGGCGCGGCGTTGGTCGCCTAGGAATATGCCCAGGAAGCCCAGGCACAGGATCAGGAAACTCAGCGGGAACGCCAGCGCGCGGCCGATCGCTCGGCGCCCGCTCACGTCGCCGCCGTCGTTCGTCACGACCTGCACGCCGAACAACGCCCCACCTGCGGTTTTGCCGTTCAGGCCCCAGAAATGGGCGAAGTAGATGAACGCCCACACCCCATACGCGACGACCACCCAGGTATTGCCATGGTTAAAGTGGATGCTCTCCCCGGTAAGGACGCTGGCCGTGAAATTGATGGCGGCCAGGACGAGGATGAAGATCCCGGTGAGGACGACTAGGTCCAGGACGAAGGCGGCGAACCGCGAAGCGAATCCCGCGTAATGCCCTTGCAGGCTCTCGCGGGCGGCGGGCGGGGGCTCGAAGGGCCTGACCTTTCCCGTGCGCGCGGTCATGATGCGGCTGGGGCCCGCAGTCCGGCAGGCAGGCCGGGCGGGCCGGTGTAAGGACGGCGGCGAAGACGAGCTACCAAGCGGGCGATGGACTCGTCGACCCCAACGGTCCGGCTGCGGACCGCGTCGACCAGATCGCTCGCTACCCCGCCGGAGGATCTGGCGATGATCGAGCCGAGGTCGGTGTGCTCGACGAGTGCTTCGAGGTCGATCCGTTGGACGACGGCGTTCATGTCCACCCGGTCGATTAGGGCGTCCAGGTCGACCTTCCCGATCTCCTCGTTAACGTCGACCTGCTGCAGGATCTGGTCGACATCGACCCGGCCGATCAACGCCGTGACGTCGACGGTGCTCAGCAGTCGGTTCAGGTCCACCGTGGCCAGCAGCCGGTTCACGTCGACCCGGGCCAGCAGGGTGTTGAGGTCGACCCGGTCCAGGATTCCCTCGACGTCGACCCGGGCGAGCAGGCTGTCTAGATCGGTCTGGGCCAGTACCTGGCTGACGTCTACCCGGTCCAGCACCTGCCCAAGATCGACCTGTTCCAGGACGGCGTTCAGATCGATCTCGGCCATCAGCGCGTTCAGATCGAGCGCGCCAACCACCAGGCCGATCAAACGCTCGGCGATGGCCTGGGCCAGCGCCTCCGTCGGTGGGGCAAGCCGGCCTCCCACCGTACGCAGCGGTGCAAGCGGATCCATGCAGACCAGTATCTCGTACCACGTTCGTCGAATTCTGCGACCCGCGATCTCAGACGGCGTGATCAGCTTCGAGAGTGCCATATTCTCCGGCGGCATGGTCGCCTTCAGAGGCGCCAGGTCTCCGGTGGCAATCGCCGCACGTCGGGCCACACTGCAAAACTCGCCAGATCAGCGCAGCTCCTTCATCACTCACGCCGGGACGCATTCAAACGCGCTTCACGCGCTCGGCCGCTCTGCCGCATGCAAGCCGACCCGGGGTCCGGTCACGGCACGCACAACCGCTTGGATCAGGCCGAAACCTAGACAATTCCGGCACCGTGATGGCCCTGCCTTGAGCGCTGGGTCTTCCGCGCCTGATGCCCGGCTGGATAGGCTTTGGGCAGGACGCCAGTGCCGGAAGGCGGGCATGGCCGAGGAGTTCACAGAGCGGGTCAGCCGGTACATCCTCGACGGCTCAGATCCAGACCTCCGGCGGCTCCTGAGCGGCGCCGAGCTAGGCGCGGAGAACGCCCGCACGGCGTTCCGCAGGGTCGGTGTCCAGCCCGGGTGGAACGTGATCGACTGCGGCTGCGGCCCCATCGGCGGCCTGGCGGTCCTGGCGGTCCTGGCGGAGATGGTCGGCCCCGCCGGGCGGGTCGTCGGCGTCGATGTCAGCCCGGCGGCGGTCCAGCGGGCGCGAGCGGTCGTGACCGCCCTGGAGCTGGGCAACGTGGAAGTGGTCGCAGGCGACCTGCACGACCTGGATGCCGCGGCGCTGGGCGGCCCGTTCGATCTGGCCTTTTCGCGGGCCTTCATGATGCACCAGGCCGACCCGGTACAGACCCTTCGCCATATTGCCGGTCTCCTTCGCCCGGGCGGCTGGCTTGTCGCGCAAGAGCCGCTGGAAAGCCCGCCGCCGCGATCGCACCCGCACCTGGAGGCCGTCGCCGGCCATTGGGATCTGGTTCATGAGGTGCTGCACCAGAATGGAGTACTGGCTGGAGCCGTCGAGGACCTGCCGCGGTCCGCGCGCCAGGCAGTCTTGGAAGTCACCGCGATGAGAGGCTTGTTCCTGGTCGAAGACCCGGAGCCGCTCAACAAGGTCCTGCAGGACAAGGTGCTCGGGCCCTTGGGACTTACAAGCACGACTGACCCGGGTAGTCCGGTCATCGCCGAGCCCGTGCTCCACGCCTGGGACTCCGAGCAACGCTCCGTCTACAACATCCCGCCGAGCCTGCCCTTCTACGTGGACTCCACCTACTGGGACACATCATGGAGCCTCGCCAAGGGCGCCATCCAGACGACGAACATCTATGACATGGACAAGACGGCGATCGCCATCGGGAACGGCAAGTTGCTCTCTCTTGAATCGTTCAAGACGATGACCAACACCAAGATGCGCGACCAGGGTGGGCCGATCCCAGGGTGCCCGCAGTGTCATCGCGGGAACGACGCGTACACCTACGGCATGGGCGTGGTGATCAAGGGCAACTGGCTCCTCCAAGACCCGTTGGTCAACGGATATTCAGCGCTCGAGGCGTACCTGCCGTCGCAGCGGATCGCCATCTCGCTGGTGGTCACGTTCGCTGAAGAGGCATTCAACAAGACCACGGGCTCCTACCCCAACGAAGCCGTACCAATTTTCGAACAGATCGGCGCGAAGCTCGCACCCAACGACGCTCCACCACCGGCCCCCGGGGATCAGACTCCGCCCCCCGGCGGCTAAAGCGCCGATCTGGCCGCCACCTCGATCGGCACGCCTAGTAATCGGGCGAGCGTGGTGTCCGGCCGTGGTACTGCATGCAGGGAAGGCCGCGGACGCCGAGTCCATCGATCGCGAATACCTTGCCTGCGTGCGGCTGGCGGGCCAGCGCGTCGTCGTCGAGGTCCGTCCGCGCGGAGGTGACGAACAGCGTGTCCCGGCCGGGGCCGCCGAACGCGCATGAAGTCGGCCGCTGGACCGGAAGCGGCACGCTGCCCAGAAGCGATCCATCCGGCGCGTACCGGTGGACAGCGCTGCCGTTCCACAGAGCGACCCAGATCCCGCCCTCTTCGTCGACGGTGAGCCCGTCGGGCGCCACGCCCGGCTGGTCGACGTGCACGAGCGTGCGGCGGTCGCTGATCGCGCCGCTCGAGCCGTCGAACCGGAATGCGTCGACGCATCCGGTGCCGCTGTCGTTGAGGTACATCGTGCTGGCGTCGGGACTCCATCCGATGCCGTTGGAGATGGTCAGGCCGGTCAGCACGGTGGTGCAGCTGCCATCGAGTTCGAGGCGGTAAAGGGCCCCGGCGCCTGGCGACTCGTCGTAAGCCATCGTCCCGGCCCAGAAGCGTCCCTGCGGGTCACAGGCCCCGTCGTTCATCCGCACGTCAGTGCGGCCGCCTTCGGGCTGGGCCAGCTCGTGGACCGAGCCGGTGTCGTCGATGAACAGGAACCCCGGTCCGGCGGCGAGCACGTACCCGCCCCCGGCGGCCGGCGCGACGGCGCCGATATGCCGGTCGACCGAGATTGTCTCGACGCGTTCCAGGGCGCCATCAGGACCCAGGGTTCCCCGGTGCATCTGGCATCCCAGGATGTCGACCCACAGCAGCTCCTGGCGCTCCTCGTGCCAGCGAGGGCCCTCGCTCAGCAGCCCCGGGGTTGCCGACCACACTCTTATCTCATGGGCCGTCATGCGGTGAGGTCCACCACGACTTTGATGTCTCCCGGCTGAGCACCGTCCTGCGTGTCCGGGTCCGGGATTACCTCAATGCCAGCGGTCCCCTTCTGGCCCGGCACAACCATCATTGCGCGCACGTCCGCATCGTCGCATCCCGGCCCGTACGTCCGCCTCACCCGGCGGGGGTGATGACGGCCGTGGGAGCGCTCCGGATGATCGAGTCATGGCCTCATCACCGCCTCCGTCATTCGACGTCGTGGTCGTCGGCGCAGGACCGGCCGGCGTCGTCGCGGCGCTCCGTGCGGCCCGTCTTGGGGCCAGCACGGCGCTGATCACCCGCGATCAGTTCGGGGGAATGGCCGCGAACGACGGCCCCGTGCCGGTACGCACGCTGGCCCAGGCCGCGCGGCTGATCCGCGAGGCCAGGCAGCTCCCGCTGTACGGGATCGCGGGCGGTGAACCCTCGCTCGACTATCCCCGGCTGCTGGCGCGGGTCCGCGACGTGACCGAGGACGCACGCCAGCACACGCTGCTGCGCGACGATCTGGAGCGGGCCGGGGTGGACATCCACGAGCAGGCCGGCACCGTACGATTCGCCGACGCCCACACGGTCGAAAGCGACAGCGCGCTGCGGCTTCGAGCAGACAAGATCATCATCTGCACGGGCGGGACCTCGCGGCCGCTGGCTGTTCCTGGCTTCGAGTTGACCGCGACGCACAGCGACGCGTGGCACCTTTCCTCGGTGCCGCCGTCGCTGCTGGTGATCGGTGCTGGCGCGACGGGCGTGCAGGTAGCGTCGATCTTCAACGCGTTCGGCTCACGCGTCCACCTCATCGAGATCGCACCCCGCATCCTGATGACCGAGGACCAGGAGGTCTCCGAAGCCGTCCGCGCCGCCCTGGCTGCGTCCGGCATCCAGGTCGTCGAGGACGCCGGGACGATCGACCGCTTCGAGCGCTGTGCGGCCGGCGTGCGGCTCACCCGTTCGGCCAGCGGCGGGCAGCACAGCATCGACGCCACGCTCGCCGTGGTCGCGGCCGGATGGGTCGCGGCCACCGCCGGGCTGGACCTCGACCGGACCGGCGTGCAGACCGACCGGCGCGGATACGTCCAGGTGGACACGCACCTGCGCACGACCGCACCGCACATCTTCGCCGCCGGCGATGTCACCGGACGCGCGCTGGTCGTGCACGAGGCGATCCGCGAGGGACTGGCGGCCGCGACCAACGCCGTCCTCGGATCAACCACGGTCCTGCCTCCCCAGGTGAGCCCGATCGGCAGCTTCACCGACCCCGAATACGCCTCGGCCGGGCTGACCGAAGCGGCCGCCCGGGAGAGCCGCGAGGTGGTCGCGGCGACGGTGCGCTTCGACTCGCTCCCGCGACCGATCATCGACGGCCGCCAGACGGGGTTCTGCAAGCTGGTCGTCGACCGCGAACTCCATACGATTCTGGGCTGCCACGTCGTGGGCGAGCGCGCCGTCGAGCTCGCCCAGCTGGCGGCGACCGCGATGGCCGCGAAGATGCCGGTCGAGGATCTGGCCTTGGTCCCGTTCTCGTTTCCCACGTACGCGAACGCCCTGGGCCGGGCCGCGATCCTCGTCGCTATCGAACTCGATCCCACCGGGATGTGGGCGGTTGACCATCTCGAAACGGCCGTGGAGGGCGGCGTTGCCTGAGCTCACCGCAACCGCGCACGGTATCCAACCACGCCCCTGACCGACAGGAGAAGATCTTGACGACCCCTTCAGCGGGAACGCCCCGGCCGGGCGTCCGCGTCGGCTCCACGAGTGAATTCAGCTTGTTCTTCCGCGTCAGGCCGGGCCACGAGAGCGACCTGCGCGAAGCGGTGCAGGCGCTGCAGAACAGTCCCGGGTACCGGCCAGGGGATTACGGCCTGCCGATCGCGATCATTCAAGAAGCGAGGTTCGTGCTGTTCGATGGGGACACGCGGTTGCTCTTCGCCACGAGCTTCGATGGCTCCTGGGACGCCTACATGGAGGACTTCGCGGCCAAGCCGCTGCAGCTTTTCGACGCGATCTTCCGGCACGTCGAAGGCTACGAGGGCCTCCCGGACCTCACCGCGGTGAAGGATTTCATCTTGAGCGCCCAGGTTACCGCCGGGGCCTACGCACGGAATTACCCCGGCACGGTGAAGGAAATCCGCAAGGCGCTGCGTGTGAACGAGGCCTTCCAGCAGGTGCTCGACGATCCCGCCGCCGCAGAGGCGCTGCGGCACCCCGCGCTGAAACCGCTGCTCAACGAAGCCGCAGACGCCTAGCCGAGCCATAGCGGACGAACGGAAGGCGGGCGATGTCACATCACATCTCCGGGCCACGAGCCGCGGCCGAGCCGATCGCAGACATCACCGACCTTTACGCGTTCCCCAGTCCCGAGCAGCCAGGCCGGCTCGTCCTGGTGCTGAACACGCTGCCGTTCGCGCCGCCCTCGGCGGTCTTCTCCGACGGGCTGATCTACCGCTTCCGGCTGCGGCCGCTCACCGCGAGCGACCGGGAGGACGGGGCGCCGTTCGTCCCGGGCGGGGAAGAGATCGTGATCGACTGTACGTTCTCGGCCCCCGCAGGCGGCCACGGGGCGAACGCCCCAGGACAAGAAGGCACCTGTACTACGCCGACGGGCGAGACGGTGCCGATCAGGGTGAACGACGAGCATGCAGGCCCTGACCACGGCGTCCGGGTCTTCGCGGGCCCGCGGTGGGATCCGTTCATCATGGATGCGCCCGCGGCGCTGAAGACGATCGCCACCGGAGAGCTCGCGTTCACCGACCCGGGCGCGATCTACCTCGACGGCAAGAACGTCCTCGGCCTGGTGGTCGAAATCGACCGCCCGGTCCTCGGCGGCGCTGAGCTGCTCGGCGTGGTCGCGGAGACGCTGACACGCGGCAGTCTCAACGTCCGCCTCGAGCGCGCCGGGCGGCCCGAGGTGCCCAACCTGATGCTGGCGCCGAAGCAATTCGACCCCGTCAACCGCGACCTTGAGATCCGTGACCTTTACAACATGGAGGACGCCTTCCACCTCAGCCGGGCCTACGAGGGCGCGTACCGGGCCCGCCTGAACGCGAACCTCGCGTTCTGGGACGGACTGGACGGCAAGACCGACTGGCCAGCTCGCGAGGATGGCGCCCATCCGCTGACCGAGCTCATCCTGGCGGACTACCTCGTCGTCGATGTCACCAAACCGTACGCGGAGCGGGCCTCGTTCCTGGAGATCGAGCTGGCCGCCCGGCGCGGCCAGGCTCACCGGACCTGCGGTGGCCGGGCGCTCAACGACGATGTCATGGACACGATCTTCACGCTGCTCGTGAACGCCAGGAACGGGCCCGCCATCCGCGACGGCGTCGGCCAGGCGACCAGGCCCGGATCGCGGGTGTTCCCGTACCTGGCCCCCCCGAATCCTGACCCCCCGGAGGCTCCCCGCCATGGGTAGCGAACGAACGTCCGCGGACACCGTGACCACCGCGGCGAGCACCCCGCTCGAGCTCGACGACATCCAGTCCGGAATGCTTCACCAGCGGCCGGCCTCCTATGTCGGCACTTACCTGCTGCTTCATATCGACGACCGGCGGGCCGGGCGGACGCTGGTCGAGCGGCTGCTCCCGGTGATCGGGTCCGCCCGGTCCCCATCCGATCCGTCTGCGAACGCATGGGTCTCGGTCGCGTTCACCTACCAGGGCCTGAAGGCGCTCGGCGTGCCCCAGGAGTCGCTCGACAGCTTTGCGCCGGAGTTCCGGCAAGGTATGGCCGCACGCGCGGCCGAGCTGGGCGATACCGGCGAAAGCAGCCCCGAGAACTGGGAGAAGCCACTCGGAAGCCCCGCGGTCCACGTCGCGCTGTCGGTGCTATCGCCAGACGCCGCGCAGCAGGAACGCCTGGCCGAGCAGGCGCGCCGCGCACACGAGCAGCTTGCCGGAGTCGAAGTCATCTGGCGTCAGGACTGCTATCAGCTCCCGACCGGACGCACCTCCTTCGGCTTCAAGGACGGAATCGGACAGCCGGCGGTGGAAGGCAGCGGAATCCCCGCCTCCAACCCGCACGAGCGGCCCATAAAGGCGGGCGAGTTCATCCTCGGCTACCCCGACGAGACCGGAAGCGTGGGCCCGATGCCGACCCCAGAGGTCCTCGGCCGCAACGGCACCTACCTGGCTTTCCGGAAACTGCACACCCGGGTCGCCGCATACCGGCAGTACCTCCGGGCCAAAGCGGCCAGCCGCGAGGACGAGGCACTGCTCGGCGCGAAGATGGTCGGCCGGTGGCAAAGCGGCGCACCGCTCGCGCTCTGCCCCGAACACGACGATCCCGATCTCGGCGCGGACCCGGGCCGCAACAACCGCTTCGGCTACGGAGATGACCTGCGTGGATTCAAGTGCCCCGCCGGCGCGCACGCCCGACGCGCGAACCCCCGGGACGCGCTCGATCACGAGATGAGCGTCGATGTCCGCTTGCACCGCGTGCTCCGGCTCGGGACGAGCTATGGCCCGATACTGCCCGAAGGTGTCCAGGAGGACGACGGCGCCGATCGCGGCATCATCTTCGTCTTCGCTGGTGCTTACCCCAAACGCCAGTTTGAGTTCGTCAAGACCCAGTGGCTCAACGACGGCATCTTTATCGGCGCGCCGGCCGAGAAAGATCCGCTCGCAGGAGCAAACGACGGATCGGGCACCTTCACCATCCCGGAGCGGCCGATCCGGCGCCGGCTGCAGAGCCTGCCGCCGTTCGTGATCACCCGGGGCGGGGAGTACTGCTTCGCCCCTGGCCTGCGAGCGCTGCGCTGGCTGGCGGAACTGGACACCCGGAACAGCTGAACAGGAAGGGTGGAGACCATGCCCACGAGCCCAGCACGCACCGACCGTTGGAAGACACTCGATTTCGGCCCGCCGCCGTCAGGGGCACAGGAGCCTGACCTGCCCGTGCTCGTCGAGTACACACCCGACGAGCGGATAGCGGTCATCACGCTGAACCGGCCGCATGCAGACAACGCGATCACCACCGCGATGGGGGCGCGCCTGACCGAGATCCTCGAGACGATCGCGGTTCGCCCTGCGGTCCGCGCCGTCATTCTCACCGGAGCCGGCCGCCGGGCCTTCTCCGTCGGCAGTGACCTGCGGCAGCGCAATGACATGACCAAAGAGGACTGGCTGCGGCAGCGCCAGGACTTCGATCGCACCCTCTACAGCGTCCGCCAGCTGCGAAAGCCCATTTTCACCGCCGTCAACGGGATCGCCTACGGCGGCGGCTGCGAGCTCGCCCAGAGCACTGATTTCATCATCGCCGCCGACGATGCCACCTTCGGCCAGCCCGAAGCGATGCTCGGCCTGGCGGCCGGGGGCGGTTCGCCAGCGCTGCTTCCCCGCCTGCTCCCCCCGGGGAAAGCCATGCAGATGCTGATGACCGGCGATCCCATCAGCGCGCAGGAAGCGCACCGGCTCGGAATGGTCAACGAACTCTACGCTCAAGACGAGCTCATCGGCGCCGCCCACCGGATCGCGGAGAAGATCGCGAGCAACTCGCCGACTGCGGTACAGGCCGTCAAGCAGGCGGTCCGGATGGGCCAGGGCGAACCGATCGAGCAAGCCATCGCGATCATGATGGAAGCGCATTGGCGCTCGGCCGTCCATCCCGACCGAGTCGAGGGCATCGGCGCCTTCAACGAAGACCGCGAGCCGGATTTCCAAGATCCCGACCACTGATGCGCCGCACCCGCAACGCCGTTGGCGAAGCGCCTGGTCGCGGTGGCGGCCATGCAGCCCGGGCCACGTCATGAAGGCGAAGCCTGCAGTCGTTGCGGTCCGGTCCGTGACCTCGGCAGACGTGATCGATCATGAACTGCTTCACCGTTCCTTGTGAAACAGCGGCGGGGAGTTAATCTGAGAACCAGGAGAGCATGTCCAGGTGCTGCGTGTGTCGCTCCTTGGGGAGCAGGCAATCATCGGCGACCGGCCCGGCAGCGTCCGGATCCGGTCGACGCGCGCGCTTGTCCTGGTTACCTTCCTGGTCACTCATGCTGGGTCACCGCAGCCTCGGCCGCGCATCGCCGGTGTGCTCTGGCCGGAATCCACTGACGCGCAGGCGCTGACCAATCTGCGCCGTGAGTTGCACCACTTGCGTCACATCCTCGGAGACGAGCCATCGCTGGTCGTGACGCCAAGGGATCTGTGCTGGCGTGACACGAAGACGTGCCGTGTCGACGTGCGTATCTTCGATATCGAGCGGAAGGCTGCCCTGGCCGCCGCGGCGGCGAAGGACAGCGATGGCGTCCTGCTGCACGCCGGCCGCGCCATCGCCGAGTACCGGGGTGACCTGCTGCCCGGCGTGTACGAGGACTGGCTACTGGAGGCCAGGTCGGAGCTTGAGCGGCAGTGCGTGGGCCTATGTGATCTGCTGCGGGAGGCGCGAGCACGCCGCGGTGACCTGTCCGGCGCGGTGGATGCCGCGCGTCGCCGGGTTCAGCTGCAGCCGCTGGAGGAGGTCGGCTATCGCACCTTGATGCTGCTGCAGGCCGATCTGGGCGACCGTGCAGGCGCCGTCAGTACGTACCATCACTGCGCGTCGGTGCTCGAGCGTGAGCTCGGCGTCGTCCCGGACACCGCGACGCGCGAGGCCTTCCAGCGGTTGATGGCTCAGACACGCCAGGCAGCCGGGTCCGCCGGGACGATGGAGCCCAGGGCCGGCCGGCCCGGGACGGCGGCGGTGCCGCTCGTCGGCCGTTCGGCCGAGTTCAGCCTGCTCCGGGATGTGTGGGGGGCCGCTGCGGCGGGCCGGCGTGGTCTCGCGCTGGTCCGCGGGGGCCCGGGCGTCGGCAAGACCCGCCTGGTGGCCGAGCTCGCGGCGATGGCACGGCTGCAGGGCGCCGTGGTGGCGAGCAGCCAGTGCTTCGGGACCTCAGGGCGGCTGGCGCTGGCCCCGGTGGCGGACTGGCTGCGAAACGATTCTGTCCAGTCAGCGGCGGCGACGATCGACCCGGCCTGGCGCGCTGAAGTCGGCAGGCTGATCCCGGCCGAGGGCCACGGCAGACGCGGGCCCGCGCCGAAGGCCATGGCGGATGCCTGGCAGCGCCACCGTTTCTATGAGGGTCTGGCGCGGGCGCTGATTGCCGTGGGTCGCCCGATGCTGCTGGTGCTGGACAACATGCAATGGTGTGACCAGGAGACGCTGGCCTTCATCACCTTCTGCCTGGGGCTGGCTGGCGACACTCCGCTCCTGGTGGCCGGAACTCTGCGCGACGACAACCTCGGCGAGGATGCTGAGCTTAAGCAGTGGACCGTCCGCATGCAGGCCACCGGGCTGCTTACCGAGGTCTTGCTCAGTCCGTTGGACGCTGCTGGTACCGCGCAACTCGCCCAAGCGATTTCCCCGCATCCCCTGCATGCGGTCGACGCGGACCTGCTGCATGCGACCACGGGAGGCTTCCCGCTGTACGTCATCGAGGCCGTACGCGGCAGCGCCGATCCTGACGGTGCGCCGCTGACGGCCGGAGACCTCCAGGCTGTGCTGCGCAAACGCTTCGAGCAGGCGACCACGGTAGCCCGGGAGGTGGCCGGTCTCGCGGCGGCCGTGGGGACGAACTTCACCCTTGGCCTGCTCACCGAGGTGAGTGACCTCGAAGCCGACATCGTCGTGCAGGCTGTCGACGAGCTGTGGCGGCGCAGGATCATGCAGGAGTCCGGCGACGGCTACGACTTCTCTCATGACATGCTCCGCGAAGCGGTATATGCCGAGATCAGCCCGCCGAAGCGCTGGCTCCTGCACCGGCGCATCGCCCAGGGCCTGGAGCTGGTCCACGCCGGCGACACCGACGCGATCGCGGCCCAGCTGGCTGAACAGTACGCCCGGGGCGGCCAGGGAGATCGGGCGGTGGCGTACTACCGCCGTGCGGCCGATGTCGCGGCGGGCAGGTTCGCGTTTGCCGAGGCGATTCGGCTGTACCGGCAGGCCCTGTCGGTCATCGGGAAGATGCCTGCGGGACCAGGCCGGGATTCGCATGAGCTCGCCGTCCTCGAGGCCCTGGCGGCACCGCTCAACGCCCGGTACCGCTACTCATCCACGGAGCTGCAGCAGACCCTGGAACGCTCGATCGCCCTCGCACAGTCACTGGGCCGCAGGGACTCGATGGTCGCCAGCATGATCTCGCTGTTCGGCTCCCGCTTCGTGCAAGGGCGCACCGCCGACAGCTACCAGCTGGCCACCCGCGCGCTGAGCCTGGTCGGCCCGGACTCCGAGCTGATCGGCCAGGCTCATTTCACCGTCGGCGGATCGGCGCTCAGCCTGGGCCGGCCCGCCGAGGGACTGCGCCATCTCGGACTTGCCACCCAGCCGGCCGGCGCGGCTGTCTTGATGACCACCGGGACCCGGTCGGATGTGCACAGCATGGCCTGGTCCGCACACGCCTATTGGCTGCTGGGCCATGACGGCAAGTCCCGCTCCGCTTGCCACGAGGCCATCGAGCTGGCCCGCGCCGTCGACGAGCCCTACAGCCTGGCCGTGGCCCTGGCCTATGGCTGCATCACCTACCAGATGCGCCGCGACCTGCCCGAGCTAAGGGAAGCCGTCATTGAGCTGCGGGAACTATGCGACCGGTATGACTTCGCCTACTACCGCGAGTGGGGACTGATCCTCGACGGCTGGTCCGCCGCAGATCAGTCGGGCACCGGCCTCGCCCAGCGAGGCATCGACAACCTCAAGTCGCAGGGCTCGTTCGCGCGCATGCCGTACTGGCTCTCGCTGCTCGCCGACCTCTCGGCACGGGACAGCCGGCCCGGTACCGCGCGAGCGACCCTGGACGCCGCGCTCGCCGGTGGGCACGCCCGCGACGACGTGTGGTGGCTGCCCGAGGTGATGCGCATGCGCGCCGCATATGACGAAGAGCACGCCGCCATCGCGCGCCTGCTCTCCGCGGCGCAGCTGGCGTCCGAACACGGCAGTGTCGCTCTGCTCCGGCGCTGCGAGCGTGACCTCGGCAGACGAAACGTTCGGCTTTCCGCTCCTGGCGTTGCCCCGACGATCTAGCGCCGAGCGCGGCGTCCTAACGCTGCGAGAACGCCGCGGTTCTCCCTCGCCATGGGTATACGGCTGCGCCATCAAAATCCTGTCATATCGGGCGCACCGCCCGGCCAGGGGCACGAAAATCTCATGCGGCTGGCCTCACGCGCACCTTGCTGACCCGCTGGTGGCCCAGGTTCGCGCTCGCTGGTGTGGTACTCACAATCATCGGCGCCACCCTTATCCGCGGTACGGCACAGGCCTGGATTGCCCTGCTCGGCGTAGCGGTTTTCCTCGTTGCCCTGCTGCACGGACTAGGTGCGCACGACCGCGACCCTGTGAGCGCAGAACGAGGCCGCTATCAGATGACTCTGGGAAGGTCGAGTGAGATTGGCTCGCGGCGCGAGCCGCCACGGCCCCCCGCCGAAAATGGGCCAGGCTGAGTCGCGGCAGGTCGACAACAACGGCATGGAGGCTGCTAGCGGAGTACATCAGCCAAGTACAGCAACGACCCCTGACCACCGTCAGCAAGCCCACCGCCAGCACACCGAGCAAGCTGAGAGGACGGCCCGTCGTCTGCGGGTCGTTGAGCTGACGCTGACCCAACAGGATGGCGTGACACAAGGCACGGGTCGCGGAACGGGTCGTGGATCGGGTCCATGGATAGTCCCAGGGCGGCGAGTGCCGTCAGTGCGATTTTCCGTGCTATCTGGGCTCCCCAGGTAAGTCCACGTCATCACCATCCGTGCAGCTCTCAAGCCGGCACAGGGCATAATCTGACCAAACGGGGTGGCTTTCCCGCCTCCCCTCAGCCGATTGCCCCCGGATGGTGCCCGCCATGACCGGCCTGCCAGACCTGATCGGGCTGCTCTACCGGGCCGACTGGACCCGCCTGTCCCTGTCGGCCGAGCTGCGCGCCGAATATGGCCAGGAGCCGCCCCCGCCCCTGCCCCCGCCCCCACTCCCGCGCACACGGCGAAAGTACCGGTCCCGCTGGTACCGCGACTGGCCGGGGCAGAGGCAAGACAACGGCCGCTACGTGGGACACGGAGCGCTCCTGATCGGTCCCGGTGGCCGGTGGCGCCTGGTGTGCCCAGACCCCGGCCGGGGCGCCGGGGGAGAGGCCGCCGAGGGCAACGACGGCGAGCATGTCTGGTCGTGGCGGCCGCTGGAGATGGGAGATCCTCCGCCGCTCCCGGTCAAGGAGAACGGCACCTACCTGCCAGTGCCCGAGCTGCTTTGCCCCTCCGGCCTGCTCGGCGGGTACACGCTGGAAGAGCTGGGACCGGTGACCGTCGCCGGCCGCGACGCGCTCGCGGTCGCGGCCACGCCGCGCCGTGATGCGCTCGGATCCCGTCCCGCCCGGCAGGCCTACGACCGCATTGAGGTCGCCGTGGACGCCGAGCTCGGCATCCTGCTCCGCCGGATCGAGACGACCGCCGGCGAGCTGGTCACCCTCACCGAGCTGACCGACGTGACGATGAACCCGCCGGAAGCCGCCGACCCGGCCCGGTTCGCTCCACGGCCGGGCAGCCACCTCGGCGATGCTACCGGGAAGGAGCCAGCGGTCAGCGGTCCTGCCTGGGCGGCCGCGAACCTGGCGGCGGGTGGCCTCGGCGCGCTGACCAGGTATCTGCCCAACTGGCCCGGTCGCGGCGCGCCCGCCGAGCAGCCGGAGGCGGTCCCATCGCCCGATCCGGCCCCACTCGAGCCGGCCGGCGGCTCACCGCCGCCCGACGAGGTCCTTGAGCTGCTCTACCGCAGCGGCGAGCCCAAGGTCCTCAGCGCCACCGCGCGGCAGTGGCTCGACTTCGCCGCCATCGCTAGGCCGATGTCGGAAGAAATGCGCGTTGGGGGCGGCGGCTTCGCTTCCCTCCTCGACACGGTGATCAGTGCCGTGAACGTGACCCGCACCGAAGCCCGGCTGCGCGTCAGCGGCCCGGACCGGTACCGCCTGGATTATTCCGCCCGCCCGCGCCCCGTAGATGCGACGACGATCTCCTACGACGGCGAGCGCTGCTGGCGGGTCTTCCAGGACCGGACCCTGGTCGGCCCGGCCGCTCCGCTGCGGGAGGCGATCGTGTCCCTGGCCGAGTCGTCCTGGCTGCTCCGCCTCCGGCTATCCGGCGGCGCGGAGCTCACCTACCGTGGCCGGCCCGCCCGCCAGTTCCGCGTAACCTCCTCGGGTGGCGAGCATCTCCCGGGGCTGCTGATGATGAGTTTCCCCGCCGACGCGATCGTGGACGCTGAGACCGGCTGCCTGCTCCGCCTGCTCTGCTACGCCGACGACACGCTGGCGGTCTGGTCGGAGCTGGATGACATCAGCACCGAGCCCATCGACCCGGACGAGTTCCAGGTGCACGTCCCGCCCGGCACCCGCACCGTGGAGCAAACCGGCAACCTGATCACCGACGCGGCCGCGGCCATCCCCGGCGTGAAGGGAACCGCGGCCCGCGCCGCCGCCGAGGCCGTCAACCGCACGGCCGACGCCGTCTCCGCCGCCCGCAGCTTCTGGGACGACCTGCGCGGCCATCGCTAGTCAGCAGCGCGCCAGGGTGCTCCCTGCGGTCGCGTCGCCACGGCGATGGGCGGCAGCGCCCACCCTCATGCCCGGACTGGTGCATTTTGTCATCGGACCGTAACATTGGGCGCGCCGAGGGCTGCGCCACAACTAGCGCTGCTCTCCCCGGCGGTCGTCACATCGCTCAGCGGAAGGAGCCACCACTATGCCGCAGGCGCAGCTGGAGTTGGTCCCGTACCTCCAGTACGAGAAGGAAGACAACGGCGTCGTCTGGATCCGGTTCAACCGGCCGGAGAAGCTGAATGCCTGCGTAGGCGGCGCCGAGCCGACGGGAACGCTGTCCAAGGTCGTTGAGTACATGCGGGCCGCAGACGACGATCCGGACGTCCGCGTCATCGTGCTGACCGGCAACGGCCGCGCATTCTGCGCTGGCGTTGACGTGGGCAACAACCCGATCGAGGGCTTCGAGAAGGGCACGTACGCCGTGGGGGCGAAGCCGGACGAAGGCACGGACGCAAGCCGCCAGAGCTTCCTCTACGGATTGACCAAGATCCTTCGCGACATCACGTACATCCGGAAGCCCACCGTCGCGATGGTCAACGGCCCCGCTGCCGGGTTCGGCATGGACATGGCGCTGAACTGCGACATCCGCTACGGCTGCGAGAACACGCGGTTCATCACCTACCAGCAGGTCGGCCAGATAATCGAGAACGGCGGCTTGTATACCCTCCCGCGTCTGGCTGGTCTCGGCCGCGCGCTCGAGTTCGCCTTCACCGGCTTCCTCAGCGGCCAGAAGGCGTACGAGTGGGGCATCCTGAACGAGTTCTACCCGTCCGACCAGCTGGAGGATGAGGTCCGTAAGCTCTGCGACCGCATGCTCAAGAGCCCGCCGCTGACCCAGTGGATCAACAAGCGCATCATCCGGGCTGGCATGGAGACGACGATGGAGACCGTCGCCGTCATGACCTCGAACGCGAGCCTGATCCTTAACAGCAGCGAGGACGGGAAGGAAGCCAGGGCCGCCCTTATGGATCGCCGCGACCCGGTGTTCAAGGCGCGTTAGCGTCCCGTCCCTCCGGACACCCTAAAACGCCCGCCCGCCATTGCACGTGGGCGTTTTAGCTGCACGAATGCCAACACGACGGATGCCGGTACCGAAGGGGAGGAAGGTAGGGCGCATGGCAGACGAATGGACTATCGAGGTGCGCGGCAACAAGGCGGTCAGGCTGCCCGCTGAAGTGCCCGTCGGACAGATCCTCAAGGTCAGGCGTGGGGAGCAGACGACGGTCTACCAGCGCGTGATTGAGCCTGTCGAGCCTGGTTCGGAGGAGACCCACCACGTGTGGCGCGAGGTCGTACCGGGCCCGCCAGAGGAGCGCGACGGAGCCGACGGGGCCATGTAGTGCCGTCCCGGACGTGAACCACAGGACGCTCCTGGAATCAATCGGTTCTGCCGCCCAGTTGGCCCGGCCCAGCTATGCCGGGGACACGTCCGGCCAGCCGGGGACGCCTTCGTCGAGCTGGACGCCGAAGGTGTTGTGGATTCCGCACGCCATGAAATAGAAGCCGATAGTCATGACGAATTCGAGGATCTCCTTGGGGGGCCAGCGAGCGGCCAGCTCGGCCCAGGTCGGATCAGTCACGGAGCAGTCGGTGTACAGCTCATCAGCCATCTCCAGCAGGACCCGGTCGTCCTCGGCCCACGGGAAGGTCGTCAGGGGCCTGGTCAGCGCCACGATCTCGGCTTCGGTGATCCCTATTTCCCGGCCCAGCAGCGTGTGCTGCCCGAACAGGTACTGCGAACCGCAGTTCCATCCCGTCCGCAAGATCACCAGCCCGCGCTGCCGACGCGACGTCGACGCCGTGTTGATAATCGAGCCGGCCAGCACCTGGAAGGACCCGGCGAACTCGGGGTGAAGACCGAGCGTCCCCAGCATGTTGGCCGCGTTCTGGCCGCGGCTCGCGGCGAGAACGTCGGGATCAGGATCAACACGCGCCCGCGCGGGCCTGGACATGTTCATGACGCCTCCTGCCCATCCCCCAACGCCCCGCAGCTGCTCCGCAGACGCCTACTCCGCGCAGTATGACAGCACGAGAGCGCGGCCATAGAGCCAGCCCCGTTGAACTGGCGGTCAACGACCCGCTGCACCCGGGTTGAATAGCACCGCTGCCGAACGCCCCGAAACCGACCGGCGACAGACGGTGCTGAACGACTCCGGTGTCACGTCCGTGACAGCACTTCGCGGACGATCAGCGTGGCGGCCGCGGGCGATCCCTTGACGAAACCGAAGAACGGCCCGAAGTCTTGGGTGGCGGAGAAACCCGTGACGTACAAGCCGTCCAGGCTGGTCTGGAGGGCCTCATCCAGCACGGGGAAGCCGTTGGACACCATGACGTCCGTCAGCACGCCCGCGAGGTAGGGGACTTTGGCCAGGTCGGCCCGGTAACCCGAAGCGAACACCACGCGATCGACAGCGAGCCCGGTGCCGTTGGACAGCAGCACCCGCAGCTCGCCAGCGCCGCCCGGGGTGACCTCGGCGACTTCGGTTCCGGGCCGCCGGTGGATCCCGTCCCAGGCCAGCCTCGGCGTCAGCCACGGCTCCAGCGTGAGCCTGCCCACCTCCCAGAACCGCCTGGCCACCGCATCCTGCTCGCTCTTGGGGAGGTTGCGCCAGTACCCGGGTACGGCGAGCGTCTGCTCGACGTGGGCGTCGATGAACCTCCAGCTCACCCGCTCAAACCGCGGGATTTCGTGGCGGTGCACGATGTCGATGCGCGCGGCGCCGTGCTCCCGGATCAGCGCGGCCCATTCGTAGGCGCTTTGTCTCCCGCCGACAATCAGCACCCGCGCCCCGGCCATGTCATCAAAGCGCACGAGGTCACAGGTGTGCGCCGCGACCCCGGGCGGCAGCGACGCCGCCCAGGCGGGAACGTTGGCGTAGTGGCCGATTCCGGGGGCGGCCACCACGACGTCTGCGCGGATGCGCTCACCGCTTTGCAGTGTTGCCTCGAACCGGCCATCGGTCTTGGCCAAGGTGTCGACGAACTCCTCGCTGATCTCGATTCCCTTGGCCGTCCTGAACCAGTCGGCGTAGTCCAGGAAGACGCCGATCGGGATGGGATCGACCTCACCCGGCCTGATGCCCCTCTCTTCCAGATAGGCCTCCAGCGTGTGAACTGCGGACCCGTCCAGGTGCCAGTCCGGGCCCGACCGCAGGAACATGCCCTCGGGCATGTTCCCCCGCCAAAAGCTCATTGGCCGACCCTGCACCACCGTGCTGATCCCGCGCTCCTGCGCCAGCGCGGCGACCGACAACGCATACGGACCCGCCCCGATGACGAGCAATTGGGTCTCTTTCACCAGCTCGCCCGCCCCCATCCCGGCCCCGTCCGCGGCCACGCTCTACGCTTTCACGACGACCGGAACCTTGCCAATGGGTGGGGCCAGGCCCGCGGTGTAAGAGCAGTCTCCACAGACGGGCTGTGGGGACCTCGCTTGGGCTGTGGACAGCGGACGCGGCGCAACCTGGACGAGGACGGCGTTCGGCATGTTATCCACATTTCCACAGCCCCGCCCGTCCACAGTAATACGGTGGCTGACCAGCATGTTTACTCAAATCATCCACAGGATTATGCACAGGACGCTAGCCTGGGCGGGCCTGGGGCTGGCGTGATAGGAGCGTGCTCTCATGCTGGCCCTAGGCCCTTCCGGTCGTTGGCCTCGAAGACCCGGGGCGGTCGCCGTCGTGGCTGATCTGGGTCACTCGTCGGTGTTCTGCTCGGCCGGGGAGGGTCTAGCGGGTCGTTCGGGCCCTTGCGGGATGTCGTCATCGCTGGGGGCGAACGCATCGGCGAGACGCGGCGATCGCACCGGGGGAGGCAGCGGGGGCAGGGCCCCCTCGACGAGGGGAGATGCCGCACCGCCGCGGATCAGGCGCCCGATCGGCCCCGGGTCCTCGGCCAGTACCGGTCCCGCGCAGGCGCCGACGATGATGCAGATGGCGGCGCCGGAAAACCAGGCGACCAGGGCGAGCGCCACCCCGAAGATGCCGTACTGGCGATTGTTGCTCGTCACATTGTTCGGCATCCACAGCGTCGCCGACAGCGCATAGGCAGACAGGGCCACCGCCGTGATCAGGCCACTGGGGAATAGGACCCGGAGCCGTACCTGCCCCTTGAGCATCAGCCAGGCGGTAAACCACCACATGGCCGTGGACAGGGTCAGCGCCACGACGACGAACGCGGCTATCGCCGCGCCGCTGCCCAGGACGTTGCGCACGCCACCCAGCAGCGCCAGGTAGACGAGGAAGGCCGCCATCCAGGCGCCCCCCCGGAGGTAGTTGCCGACCGCCTTCGCGGGGGGCCGGCGCCAGGCGCGGAGGTAGGCCCGCCGCAGGGCGGTCGTGAACGAGCTGGCGTAGAAGATGGCCAGGATCAGGCCGAGCAGGCCGGTGGCCCGGCGGATGTCCTGTGCGGAGGCGAACGCCTGCTTGACCGTGGCCAGCGAGGCGCCGGTGATGCCGAGGCGATGAGTCACCGTAGTGAGGATGGACGTGCGGAGGTGCGGGGGCATGAAGGCGGCGACGACGATGATGAGCGGGAAGAACGAGATGAACGCCTTGCCCGCCAGGGCGATGCTGCGGTCGATGAACTCCGTTTCGAGCATCCGGTCCCATATTTTCCACAGCAACGTCTGCTCAGCCCAGCCGCGGATGACCTGGACGTGGCCGCGGACTTTCTCAAACGCGTGTCGGCTGGTCTTTTCGGTGCTCGACTCGGCCATGATTCCGCCCCTGGTTTCGACACATCGCACGGGCTTGCAGGGTACGCCCGTATCCGTCCTGGTGCGGTGTATGTCGCGATCGGGCGAGGTCGGGTTGCGGCGGCTGACCCCGGGGCCAGGCCGGTGGACGGCGACGGCCGTGGTCGCTAGGTGCCAGTGAGCTCGCTGCGGCTCAGCAGCTCGTCGTCCGGGAACAGGCGCGGCACGTTCAGCAGGTGACATCCCATCCGTATCTCCAGCCTGGCTTCGGCCGCCGAGGAAACCCCGGCCAGCCACCGCTGACTTGCGGCCGTGAAGATGTTGTGCGCGATTATCAGCCGCATGTACTGCTCGCGGCGCAGCGGGCGCCCAGCCACCGCGACTTGCTGGAGAATCTTCATGTGCAGGTCGTGAACCTGGATAATGGCCGGCCGGTAGTCCGCTCTCGTGTTAGCCATCACCCGGCCAATGCTGGCGGTCAGTTTGCGGTCACGCTGCACGGCGCGGAACTCGCGCAGCAGATGGTTGGTCACGCGCTCCTGCACGGTGGCCCCGTCCGGCGGCTCATCGGCGACCAGCGCGAGGGCGTTCTGGTAGCGGCGCACCGCGATCGCCAGCACGACGTGTTCCTTGGCGGGGAAATACCTGTACAGCGTGGCGAGCGAGACCTCCGCGCGCTGAGCCAGCTCCTTCATCTGCAGCATGTCTTCCCCGCCGAGGGCGAGCATGGCGGTGGCCGCCTGCAGGATGCGCTCGTAGCGTCCGTGCTGTGCTGACGTGGAGGGGACTGGGGGAATCATTGGCTGTCGCGGCGCCTCTGTTGTCCTCATCGAGGGGCCGTTCGGCCCGGAGGCCAAACAGGTGTTTCGGATGGCGCTACCGGGCCGGCCTCCCGTCATGGTTGCTGTGGCGGGAGGCCGGCTGCGGTGCGGGGCTGGGCCGCCGGTGAACCCTCTTCGGCCACCGGAGACACCTCGGGAAAGAGCCGGCGGCCGAGACCCTAAGCCGGCGGCCCAGCGGCTAGCGGGCCAGTTCTTCCAGCGCGCGGCGGCGCTGGTTCCGCCCGAAGATCGCGAGCAGGACGGCGGGGAGGATCGCGCACGGGATCGTGATGAACACGAAGAAGCTCCGCGGCGCGGTTATGGAGAAGAGCTGCCCGGCGATCAGGACACCGCCCCAGGCGCCGAGGTGGCCCATGCCGTCGGTCCAGCCGGTGCCCAGCGACCGCATCCGGGTCGGGTAGTTGTTCGGGATGTACACGTACATGCTCCACAGCCACAAGATCCCGCCGACGTTGGCCAGGATGAACCAAGCGGTCACGGCCCCTTTGCTGTGCGAGGAGTACATGCCCCAGTAGGAGCCGGCGAACAGGGCGGCGCCGAACAGCTGCGTCCATCTGCGCTCAAACCGCTGGCCGAAGAACGCGTTGAGCAAGTAGACCGCAGAGGCGGCCACCCCGGCCCAGGCCGTGATGGCGAAGACGCTGCCGGCGCTGAAGCCGCGGTCCCCGATGAGGAACAAGATGATCTGGCTGTTGCCGCCGTACACAATGCCGGCGTAGCCGAGCATCATGACCACCAGCAGGAAGACGGTGGCGACCACGTACTGCTTGCCGAACGGGGCCAGCCAGCTGGTCTTCTCCTCGGCCACCACCTCATACGGATGCAGGTCGGGCTCGGGCAGCGCCACGCGGCCGCCCTTGCTGACCCGCGTCTCCATCCGCTCCACGACCTTGCGCGCCTGGTCGCGGCGCTCCCGGGCCTCCAGCCAGCGCGGCGATTCAGGCATCCGGAGGGCCAGGTAGATCGCCACCAGGACGTTCAGCCCGGCCAGCAGCCACAGGTACAGGTGGTACTGGCTGGGGAACCAGTAGTGCGGGATGATGCCGCCTAGCACGACTAGCAGCAGGAAGATGCAGACGGTCTGGCTGACCATCATGATCCGGGGCCGGACCGTCGGGCCCATGATCTCGCTCATGTACACCACGTTGATGGCCAGGTACCCGCCGATCCCCAGGGTGCTGCCGATCGACAGCAGGGCCAGCGCCGGGTAGTTCGTCACGTAGGCGAACGGCCAGATGAACGCCGCGGCCAGCACCGAGGACAGGATCAGCGACGGGCGCCGGCCGATCTTGTCCGACAGCCAGCCCATGGCGTAGCCGCCGATCAGGATGCCGATCCCGACCTCCAGGGCGTACAGGACGTCGTACTGGCTGTGGGTGATTTCCTTGGCTGGCAGCCAGACGAACGGGTACATCCGGGCCGCGATCGCGTCGGTGGAGACCGCGGTCGCCCAGCCGATCTGCACGATCAGGCAGATCTCCCAGGCCATCGCGCTCATCGGCAGCCGGTCGATCCGGGCGGCCATCTCGCCGGGAATGACCAGGGTGGTTCCGCCCGAGGCGGCCCCGGCTCCCTGGGCCTCGTGTGCCATTGCGTTTCTCCTTGCTGCCACCCAAGGTCAGGGGGGTGGCGGGTCAAACGGGGAAGTGCGGCGCTTTCGCCGGTACCGTGGACGGCAATGTGGCTTGCCGCGATGTCGAGGGTGCCGGGGCAATTGCTCCTGAACAATTACTCCGAGGAAATTCGGCGAAACGCACACCGGAGCAGCGCGGGGGACAGTTATTTGTCGGTGCGTTCGGGAATGCCGAAGTAGGCGATGAGCCCTGCGGCCCAGCGCGCTATAGAGGACCGGGTTAGCACGGGCGATCCGGTCGTTGGGCGAGACCCTTTCGCCTGGCCCCGATCGGATAGGCGGCTACGTATGGTTTCCGCAGCCATGAGACCTGGTTACGCTACGCCATTGCCGCTCCCTGTGTGGTGAGCCGCTGCTTGGGCACATGATGACATTCGGTTTCGGTTTCAGTCAATAGTTTCTCAAAGAGCCGTGCGAGGGGCGTGATAAGACGCCGAGCGCAAAGTAGAACCGATACTGCTTCAGCAGGAAGGGCAGGAGCCCCAGCAAATATCCGTCACTTTCCGCCACACCTGAACCATGAACGCCTCTAATCATCCTGCGGCGCGAAGAATTAGTTGCCGGGCGGCAATTGCTGAGCGGCAAGAAATGGACTTTCAACCGAGAAGCGTCTGATAATCCCGGTAACTCAGCACTTACCCGAAATTGAAGGTCCGGGCCGATATTCGAGCAGGATACGGGCGGTGCGGGTCGCTACAGCTCGATGCGTGAGCCCATGATGAGGGTGCGGTCGCGGGGGAGCTGGAAGTATTCGGCGGCGTCGGCGGTGATCCGCGACGTGGCCAGGAACAGGTGCTTGCGCCAGCGGCTCATGCCGGGTGGGTTGCCGAGGGCCAGCTCGATGTGTGACAGGAAGTAGGACAGCTTCTCGTCATCGAGAGGAGCCTCGATGTCGGCCTCGCGGATCAGCGGCAGCAGGCCGGGCACGTTCTGCTGGTCCATGTAGCCGAACCGGCCGGTGACGTAGATGATCCGGTCGTCCCGGTAGCCCAGGTCGTCCACGGCGATCCGCTCGGCGGCCGGGATATGCGGCACCGGCATCGTCTCGATGGCCAGGATGAGGACGTGCTCGTGCAGGACCTCGTTGTGTTCGACGTTCGCCCGCATCGCCAGCGGGGCGGTGTCCTGGCCGCGGTTGAGGAAGACCGAGGTGCCGGGCACCCGGGCCAGCGGGGGCTTCATGTCATGGAGGTAGTCAACGAACGCCGAGAGCTGCCCCTCGTCGCGTTGCCGCTGACGGGTGACCAGTTCCCGGCCGCGCTGCCAGGTGGTCATGACGGTGAACGCGGCGATGGCGATCAGCAGCGGAAGCCACGCTCCGCTCACCAGCTTGGTCAGGTTGGCCGCGAAGAAGAGCAGGTCCACGGTGAGGAGGACGGCGGCGCCGGGCGCGACGATCCACCACGGCCGGTGCCACTGGTACCGGGCGATGTAGAAGAACAGCAGGGTGGTAATGGTGATCGTGCCCGTCACCGCCATGCCGAACGCGTAGGCCAGCGCGGCCGAGCTCCTGAACGTGAGGACGAGCGTGAGGACGGCGACCAGGAGCAGCCAGTTGATCCACGGCACGTAGATCTGGCCCATCGTCTCCGGCGAGGTATACGTGACGCGCAGCCGCGGGAGGTAGCCGATCCGGGCGGCCTGGCTCGCCACCGAGAATGCGCCGGTGATGACGGCCTGCGAGGCGATGACGGTCGCGGCGGCGGCCAGGAAGACCATCGGGAGCCGCGCCCACCCGGGGGCGAGCAGGAAGAACGGACTGGTGATCGTGCTCGGATCACCCAGGATCAGCGCGCCCTGGCCCAGGTAACTCAGGATGCAGGCCGGGAAGACCAGGGCCAGCCAGACCCGGGTGATCGGCGCGCGGCCGAAGTGCCCCATATCGGCGTACAGCGCCTCGGCTCCGGTGACGGCCAGGACGACGGCGGCCAGCGCGAAGAACGCAGTCCCGAAATGGCCAACCAGGAAGCCGACGGCGTAGGTCGGCGACAGCGCCTTCAGGATCGCCGGATCGGCGGCGATGCCCCGCACCCCGATCAGGCCGATCGCGGCGAACCAGACGCCCATGACCGGCCCGAACAGGCGCCCCACCGCGCCCGTGCCCAGATGCTGGACCAGAAACAGGACCACGATGATCGCCGCCGTGATCGGCACGACCAGGTCCGACAGCGATGGTGCTACGACCTTGACGCCTTCTATCGCGGACAGCACCGAGATGGCCGGGGTGATCATGCTGTCGCCGAAGAACAGCGCGGCGCCGAAGATCCCCAGCACGGCCAGCGCAGCCTTCGTCCGGCGGCCGCCGGGGACGCCGCGCCTGCGGATCAAGGTGATCAGCGCCATGATCCCGCCCTCGCCGTCGTTGTCGGCGCGCATCACCAGCAGCACGTACGTGACGGTGACGATGATGGTCACCGACCAGAAGATCAGCGAGACGACCCCGTAGATGTTTTCCCGGACACCTTGACCGGATGCGGATCGCCCGGATTGAAGACGGTCTGCTCGGTGTACAGCGGACTCGTCCCGATATCACCGAAGACCACTCCCAGCGTCCCGACGGCCAGCGCCGTCCGGGCCGAAGCGGGCTGGCTCACGCTCACCGTGTCCCCTGCCAGCACGCCGGCCCGCCATGCGCTAACCCTAATGAACAATCCAGCCAGCCGGCCGCCCTGCCACGACAGCCCCAGCGGCACCACAGCGGCCGGGCGCGTGTCCCGGGTTCACGCGGGTGCTGGGACCGCTCCCAGCTGGACCAGCAGCCCCAGCATGTCGGCCTGGGAGAACCGCTCGATCACCCGGTCGCCGCGGAAATGCAGGATGGTGAGGCCGGGCAGCGTGATCGCCGTGCCGGTGGCGGGCACGCCCATGAACTCCTGAACGTGGCGGCCCGTCATCGTGAACCGGATGGCGCACGTGTCGCCGTTCCACAGGACCTCCTCGAAGGAGAGTTTCGGAGTGCCGAAGGCCCTGAAGATGCCCTGGTAGAAACCCCGCACCTGCGCCTTCCCCATCGGTTCCGGGGCATAGCCATGCAGGCGGATCTCCTCGTCGTACAAGCGCAGGTACCCCTCCAGGTCGGCAGCGTTCCAGCTGTCATGGGCGGCGGACAAGGCTTGTTGCGGTCCAGGCATGATCCCTCCCAGTGGCTCAGGCGGCGTGCTGCGCCCTTCTCCCCGGGTACGTCGCCGGGCCCAGCGGCGGATCACTGGCCGGCCGCGTCCGGGTCACCGGACAGGGAGCGGCGCGCGTCGTCCCCGGCGCCGGGTCAGAGAGCGACGAAGCGGTAGCCGCGGGCGAGGAAGAACTGGATGATCGTGGGCAGCGCCGCGACGGTCGCCGGGTTGCCCGCCCGCTGGTCGTGCATGAGCAGGATCGGGTGCTGCAGGGCGCCGCCCTGCTCGCCCATCTGGACGATGCGGTGCACCCAGGAGGCGGCACCCGAGCCGTTCGCCATCCAGTCCAGGGTGTCGGTTGACCACAGCCACGCGGTCATCCGGCGCTGCTGCGCCAGCTCGAGCGTCGTGGCGTCGTAATAACCGTAAGGCGGCCGGAAAGCGCACGGCACGGTGCCGGCGATGGCCTGCTGCTCCGCGCTGGCCTGGGACAATTCGGCTGCTTGCCGCGCGGCGGTCAGCGTGACCAGGGACAGGTGATTCCAGGTGTGGTTACCCATCGCGTAGCCTTCCGTGACCTCCTCCCGCACTAGTCCCGGCCGGGTCGCCATGGCCGCGCCGATGTTGAAGAACGTAGCCGGTACCCGGTACCGCGCGAGAATGGCGAGGATGGCCGCCGTGCTCCGGCCCGGCCCGTCGTCGAAGGTGAGCGCTACGGTCTTCGAGCTGCCCGGGGCGTAAAGATGCATGCCGTAGGGCGCGGGCGGGCAGCCGGCCGCGGCCGTCCCGCGGCTCGCGCTGGGCCGGGGCGTGCTGACCGCGGACCTGGCGGCGGCCGGACGAGCCGCCGTCGGACGAGCTGCGGCCGGCCGCGGCGGCGGCGCTGAGCCGCACCCGGCCGCTGAAGTCATCAGGGCTGCGCCGACGGTCACGGCGATCGCGCACGTCAGGACGGCTCGCCCCCGCAGGATGGTGAACATGACTCGCCTCGGCTGCCGCCTCACGCCTGAAGTATCGAGGTCCCTTGCACGGTGATGCTCACCGCGGCCAGCGGCGACGCGGCCGGGCCGTTGACCACCGAGCCGTTGGCGATGCTGAACTTACTGCCGTGGCACGGGCAGTTGATGGTGCCACCCGACACGGTACCGACGAGGCAGCCGAGATGGGTGCATACCGCGGTGAACGCCTCAAACGTGCCCGCCGTCGGCTGGGTGATCACGATCTTCTTATCGGCCAGGATCGTGCCGCCGCCGACCGGGACATCGGAGGTCCTGGCCAGCACGGCCGGCCCGTTAGCGGATGCCGCGCCCGCGCCCGAGCCGGTCCCGGCGGCCGTGGTGGAGCTCGACTGGGCCGGCTGGCTGCCGGCTATCCCGCCCTTGTTGGCGTTGTAGGTGCTGCATCCCGCCAGCGCAGCGGCGCAGGCGGCGCCGGCGCAGGCCAGCAGGGTACGTCGGCTGGCGGCGGGGAGGGCGGGCTCGGCCATGGCGGGACTCCTCAGCGCTTGATGCCGAAGGTGGAAAAGAACCAGTAGGCCGAGGTGAGCCATACCGCGATCAGCAGGGTGAAGACCAAGGCGCCCACGACCGGCAGCACCCAGCCCGGGAGCCCGCGTTTGGGCAGAATCAGCATCTTGACCGTGAACGCGCCGAAGAATGCGCAGCCGAACAGCGAGTGGAGCAGGACCCGGGTGCTGTAGTGCTGGAATCCCAGCGCGTACAGGCAGTGCACCGCCACCGGCACGGTCAGCAGGAACGCGATCCGGCCCGACCACCGGTGCAGCCCGCCGATCCACGGCGGCGCGGCCACGCGCGGGACCTTGCCGTACATGACCAGGGCCGAACCGACCTGGACCAGCGCGAATACCACCGCGCCCGTGGCGAGCCAGGACTTCACCGAACCCGGGCTGGAAAACCCCGCGATGTTGACCGCTATGCCGGTCGGGCTGTGCAGGCGCCCGTAGAGACCCAGGGTCAGCGCCACGAGCCCGCCGATCAGGCAGGGGATCACCAGCTTGACCGCGCCCGAGACGCGCTCAGGCGGCAGCGGCGTGGACGCATCCGATTGTGCGGTCATTATCGTCTCCGTTTTCCTCGCCGGGACTATCCGCTGGTCAGAATCCGCTGCCGGTCAGTCCGCTGACCGCATTGGCGTGCAGCACGGTGCTGCCGTCCTGGGCGGTACCCGCCGCGACGTCAAGCGCCGGCGCCCCGGTCGCCGCTGGCACGGCGGCACTGGCGTCGGATTCCAGGGAGCCGACCTGCGTGCCGTCGGGCAGCACAATCCAGCCGGCTTTGATCGTGGCGCCGCGCACATCCGCGGTGGCGCGGTAGAGACCGGACGGCTTGTGCACCACCGGCACCGAGAACGTGTAATGGAAGCCGTCGGCGACGACGTCGCCGTTCGCCTTCTTGGCGTAGTAAGTCGCGTTGAGCCGGGCTCCGTTCTTGCCGGTCATGACGAGCCGGCCGCCGGCCGCGGTGCCCTGGAACCACGCCTCGACCACTGAGCCGTTGCAGACGTACGCGATCGCCTGGCTGCCGTGGATGGCGATCGCGACCGACGCGCCACCGCCGTGTACCCGGCCCGCGTAGTCACCCTTGACCACGTCAGCAGCCGTAGCCGAGGTCGCGGCGGCCGACGGTGAGGACGCGGTAGCGGGAGCCGGAGCCGGCGTAGCCGGAGATATCGCCGCCGGAGCCGACGAGGACGAGGAGGCCGCCGTGTAGCCGGGCGCTTTGGTGTGCGCCGCCAGCATGCTGGCGACCAGCAAGACGACGCCGAGCGCGGCACCGGTGAGCAAGGTAACCAGGGGCGTATTGAGTTTCATGTGCAGGTCCCGCGCAGCTAGAGTCGGCGTGTTCAATTCCGCCGGATTAGATGTCGCTTCACTGGCGCTGGGCGACCTCGAGGTCTACGGCGCCGCCCGGCGGCCACGGTCGTTCATGCCACCGGAGAAAGCCCGATGCTCAGCTACCAGATAGGTCGACGGCCCTTACCGATCATCGGTCACGCCATTGCTACCGTTGGCTGTGACCCGTTTACTATCCGCGCCACCGCGGCCGCCCGGGGCGGCTCATTCGGCGTATCGAACGCAGCGTCGCGGATAACCCTGGCGGAACCCAGTCCCGGCTCAATAGGGGCATCACGATGCCTCCCCCCTCCTGCCTGTCCAGGCACTTTGTGCTGGCCTGGCCGATTGCCTAACAGTACTAGAGACAGCAACCCGGTGCTAGATACGCCGATCGACAGAAGATCGAACATAGCGCTCGCGCAGCCTCGCAGCGTAGCGGGGCGACACGCCGTTTCCCGGGTCTCCGGCCTGTATCGGACCCGCCGCGATCACTGACCGGGTGCTGGACGGGACTGGCCGGGCGCGCTGCAGAGTGGCTACCCAGCCGCAAGCTGGCTCATTAGACTCGTGCTGACCGGCGCTGCTTAGAATCCGATTGACCGGCGCGGCGCTGTAAGCGTTATCAGCGAAGTTTGGTGGGGATTGGGTCGTGCAGGAACTCCAGCCTGGGGATCCACTGGTCATCGGACCTTACCGCCTGCTCGGGCAGCTGGGCAGCGGCGGGATGGGCCGGGTATTCCTGGGTCTTTCGGCGGGTGGCAGGCACGTGGCGGTGAAGGTCATCCGTCCCGAACTAGCGGCGAACCCCGAGTTCCGGGCCCGGTTCCAGCGGGAGGTAGCCGTCGCGCGGACGGTCAGCGGCATGTTTACCGCCGTGGTGGTGGATGCGGACACCGATGCCCCGGCACCGTGGCTGGCCACGGCCTACGTCGCCGGGCCGTCGCTGGCCCAGGCGGTTGAGGCTCGCGGCCCGCTGTCCGCCGACGCGGTGCTGACGCTGGCCGCCGGGCTGGCTGAGAGCCTGGCCGCGATCCATGCTGCGGGCCTCGTGCACCGTGACCTCAAGCCGTCCAACGTCCTGCTGGCCGAGGACGGGCCGCGAGTAATCGACTTCGGGATCTCCCGAGCCGCGGAGGCGACGTCGCTGACCAGCACCGGCCTAGTGATCGGCTCGCCCGGGTTCATGTCTCCCGAACAGGCCGAAGGCGGTGTTGTCGGGCCGCCGAGCGACATGTTCAGCCTGGGCGCCGTTCTTGCCTTTGCCGCCAGCGGCGAAGCTCCGTTCGGCAGCGGGTCCACCCCGGCCCTGATCTACCGCGTGGTCCATGGCGCGCCGGACCTGAATCAGGTGCCGGCCGGGGTCCGGCCCTTGATCGAGCGCTGCATGGCCAAAGCTCCCGGCGAGCGGCCTTCGGCCGACGACCTTCTCGTGCAGATCGGTCCTGTCCAGCCGGTGACGGGCTGGCGGCCTGAAGCAGTCGTCCGCCCGGTCCCCGAGGATCCAGCCCCAGATGCAGGTGCGGTCCCCGGTCCACCTGCGCCGATCGCGGTCAAGGACAGCCGGCCGGCCCCCGCCCCGCCTGGCGCAGACTGGACCGTTACCGCCGGGGAAGGGCTTCGATCCCCCCAGCCGGCTGCCCCGCCATCCCCTCAGCCGGCTGCCCGGCCGCCATCCCCCCAGCCGGCGGCCCGGCCGCCTCAGCCGGGCCGAGGATCCCGGCTCCGAGTGCGTTGGCCGGCCCTGGCCTGGCCTTTGGCGGCTCTCCTTCTGGTCTTGGTGGTGACCGTGTTCGCCCTGAACGCAAGCGGCCGGTTACCGACAGGGCAGGGGCACCCAGCACCACACCGATGCTGACCCGGACACCGTCGCCACCATCCACGACCCGCGTGAAACCGCGGCAGCGCGGGCCCGGGCGATTATCCCGAACCCCGGCAGGCAGGAACGCGCTAGGAGAGGATGGGGTGGTACCGGTGCTGGTGAACAGGTAGGCAATGGCTCAGGGGGCGGGCAGGAGGCTAGCTATGGGCAAGGCACTGACCATCCGGGTTCGGCGAGACCCGGGCTATGCGTTCATGGCTGTCGCCGGGGAAGTTGACATCGCCACCGTAACCCGGCTGCGCGAGAGTCTTTTCGAGCTGGTCGCCAGCGACCGCGCGCTGGTAGTCGACCTTGACCAGGTCACCTTCATTGACTCTTCCGGGCTCGCGGCGCTGGTCGGCGCGGCCAGGCGTGCCGCTGCGCACGGGTCCAGCCTGCAGGTCGTCTGCGCCCGGCCCCGGATCCGGCAGCTGTTCCGCCTGACCGGACTGGACGGGCAGCTGCCGCTGGCCCGCACCCTGGACGACGCACTGGAATCCCTGGTGCCCCGGCCCGCCCCCGCCAGCTAGCGGCGCCCATCAGGGCCAGCCTCCGGCGGCCGGGTGGGGGGGTCGGTCAAGCTCGGAAGGCTTGCTGAAGCCGCACCGCGATCAGCTTCGCCACCAAGGGCGCCGGCAAGGGCTGGTCGATGCTGAAGCGCAGGGCGCCAGACGAGGTTGAGTAACCCGCGAGCTCCTCTTTGAGCTGGGGGAAGACCGAGCCGCTGTGCGGAAGGTAGCTCAGATGGTTCTTGAACGCGGCGAATCCCGCGACTGTCTTTCCCCGGACTTTGAAAGCCGGCAGGCCGTAGGAGATCCCTTGCTCGGCGTCGGGCAGGATGTCGAGAATTGTCAGGCGCAGCTGGGTCAGCGTGGTGCGCTTCGGCTCCTCCAGGGCTTCCAGGTACTGGTCGATCTCCTTAGCAGACACGGCCCTATTGTGTGATCGATGAGCCGCACGTGCAAGCAGGCGGTAACTGCTGGCCCTGGTCGGCGGGTTTGCCGCTCAGCCACAATCCCAGGTGTTCCGGGGCTAGCACCTGGTCCACCACACTCAGCAGGCTACGGCCCAGCACGTCCAGGTCGACCTCGTCGCGCAGCTGGACCGAGAACCGTTCCACTACGCGTTCGGCGTTGTAGCGGGCCCGGTCGAACCGCCGGTCGACCGCGCTCTGGACCCGCTGCCGCAGCGGGTTGAACAGTGCCGCTGCGGCCAGCACCGCGACCGCGACCGCGACACTCCCGCGGACCGGCAGCACCTTGGTCAGCAGCACGACACAGCCCAGGTAGACGCCGACCACGGTACCGGTCACCAGGGCGTAGGAAACCGTCCGGGAGATGATCTTGTCGATGGCGTAGAGCCGGTACTTCAGCACGGCAACGCCGATGGCCAGCGGGACGGCCAGCCCGATGCCGACCGCGATGGCCGCGTCGTACACCGCTTGCCCGGTGCGGCCAGAATCAGCCACGGGCACCAGCGCCGTCATCACACCCAGGCTCAGCACCACAGCCCAGGCAAACCACTTGAGCTGCAGCCGCTCCTCCGGACCGGACCGCCGGTACCTGACCACCACGCTCGCCAGCGCGGCCAGCATGACGATCCAGCCCACGAGCCAGGTCACGTTACTCAGTGGGGTGCTCTGGCTGGTATCGATCATGCCGTGGATTCCGGTCGGGTTGGGCACGCTCCGCCGCCCGGGTCGCAGCGGGACGGGGCCCGAATCCAGCCAGCTCACCACCAGGAAGACGACGCTGAGCCCGATGGCGGCCCAGGCCAGGAACCGCCACCGCGGGGTGAGCAGCCTCCCGTCGGGAAACAGCAGCAGAAGGAACGTGATCACACCGCAGGGGAACAGCAGGGTGAGCGACCAGTTGACATACCATGCCGCCCAGATCGCCGGGGCCGGGGTCGCGGCCCGGGCCGCGGCCTGCAGCGCGTACTCGCCCGCTACCGCGCGGGCCGCCAGCACGAACGCGGCGCCCAGCAGGAGCCAGCCGATGAGGTTGGCTGGCCGGCGCGCGGCCAAGAACGCGCCGACCACCGCCCACATGACCATGAACCGGTCGGGGCCGAAGATGGCCGAGATATCGAGGAGGTCGTGGTTGCCTGCGGCCAGCACCCAGGCCGCGGCGAAGCCGACCAGGCTCAACAGCCCAGCCGACCAGGCCACCGCGGTGGCGAGTGAGCTCAGCCCGGTCCGGCCGCGGCTGCCGGCGACGGCGCTCACTGCTTCCCCGGCGGCGCGCTGGCTTTCATGAGCCCCCTTTCGGCGGTGGAGGAAAGGCTAGCCCGCCGCCGTTCCGGAATCGTTACGGGGAATCACGGGACGGCGGCGAGGTCCTCGCCGGTGAGGGTCCAGGCTGCGGCGGCGGCATTCGCCCGTACCTGTTCGGGGGTGGTTGCCCCGGCGATCACCGACGCCACGCCGTCCTGCGCGGCCAGCCAGGCGGCCGCCAGCTCACCGACCGTGTGCCCGCGTTGCTCCGCGAAGGCGGTGAGCGCCTCGACTCGGGCGAAGTTCTCCTCTTTGGCCAGGTTGGCCGCGAAGAACGACAGCGTGTCGAACCGCGACCCCGCCGGATAGGACTCCCCACGCCGGTACTTGCCGGTGAGCATCCCGCTGGCCAGCGGGAAGAACGGCACGATACCCACGCCGTTCTTCCGGGCCGCGGGCACCACATCGCGCTCTACGTCGCGGGTCAGCAGGTTCCAGTGGATCTGGGTGCCGCAGAACCGGGTGAGCGATGCTGCCGCGGCGACGTCCGCGGCGGTCTGGATCTGCGCGGCGGTCACGTTCGATGACGCGATGTGCAGCACCTTGCCCTGCTGCACCAGCGCATCGAGCGCCTCGAGCGCTTCGTCCACGGGCGCATCGGCGTCCGGGTAGTGCTGGTAGTACAGGTCGATCCGGTCGGTCTGCAGGCGGCGCAGGCTGCCCTCGCACCCTTCGGTGATGCGCTTGGCCAGCACACCGGGTGTGTACGCCTCGTCCTTGGGGCGGCGCTGGAACTTGGTCGCGATCACCACCTGGTCCCGGCGCGACCCGAGGGTGGCCCCGATGAACTCCTCCGATTTGCCCTGGCCGTAGCCTTCGGCCGTATCCAGGTGCGTGATCCCGGCCTCGATGGCCGCGTTGATCACCGCTGAGCTCGCCTCAAGATCCAGCTTCATGCCGAAGTTATTGCAGCCCAAGCCGATTACCGACAATTCCGGGCCGTCCGCGCCGAGCCGGCGTGCTTCCACTGTTCCTCCCGCTGGATCCTGGTCGTCCTTACCGTGCTACGAGTTGAGCGCCTGATAGATCGCGGTCACGTACTCGGCGGTCCGGTCGGAGCCGACGGCGCCCGCCCCCATCTTGTTCATCATGTAGGAGATCGTCATCCGGCGGCCGAGGTCCATGAGGACGATGGAGCCGCCCCAGCCGCCCCAGAAGCAGATCTTCCCGGCCGGGACGTAGGGCAGCAGGTCGGCCCGGTGCAGCCCGTAGCCGATGCCGAAGCGCAGCGGGATGCCCAGGACCAGGTCGACGCCGTTGAGCTGCTCACGGAAGATCAACTCGATGGTGTCCGGGCCGAGCAGGCGGACCCCGCCGACCTCGCCGCCGCGGGCGACGGCGGACATGATCTTCGCGACTGACCGTGCGTTGCCGTGCCCGTTGGCGGCGCCGATGTCGGCCCGCCGCCAGCCGGGCGTGTTGGCGTCGTCGGCGTTCGGGACCGGCCCGGTGAACGTCTTGACCGCCGGGCTGTCCATGCCGAACGCCTCGAGGTCGACCGGCCGCGGCGGCGGCGGGACCACCGGGGCGATCCGGCCCCAGTCGCTTTCGGCCGCGCCGATCTGGAAGTCGGCGCCCAGCGGCCCGGCGATCTCCTCGGCCACGAACTGCTTGAGCGGCTTGCCGCTGATCCGCCGGACGATCTCGCCCACCAGGTGCCCGTAGTTGAGGGCGTGGTAGCCCGAGGCCGTGCCCGGCTCCCACCAGGGCGCCTGGGCCGCCATCCGGGAGGTGGACTTCTCCCAGTCGTACAGGTCCTCCACCGCGGCGGGCTGGTCCAGACCGGAGACCCCGGACGCGTGGGACAGGACGTGGCGGACCAGCACGCCCTGCTTGCCGCTGGCCCCGAACTCGGGCCAGTACCGCGCCACCGGCGCGTCCACGTCCAGCTCGCCCCGGTCGGCCAGCATCAGTGCGGCCAGGCTGGTCACGGTCTTGGTCGAGGACCAGACGTTGGTGATGGTGTGCTCGTCCCACGGGATCGTCCTGGCCTGGTCGCGGAAGCCGCCCCACACGTCGGCCACGACATCCCCGTCGATGTCGAGCACGAGCGAGGCGCCCAGTTCCGCACCCGAATCCACGTTCCTGGCCAGCGCGTCGCGCACCGCCTCGAACCGCTTGTCACACACTCCATGAATGTCCGCCACGGCCGGCCTCCTCGCCGCTGACCCCCAGCGCTGGTCAACTCGGGCGTAACCCCGAATTGATACCGACGCTAGCAGCCGGGCGACAGCCCGAATAGGACAGAACGGGACCGGGCCACCGCCGAGCGGACCGGGAACCGGGCCGGCCGTCCCAGCGGTGCTCCTCATCGGGACCCACCGCGTCAGCGAGTGAGACTGGGACGGCACCGCCGGGCCGGGGACACGGGCGAGTATTCGGCGTAGTGTCGGTACCGAACGTCCGCGAACTAGCCGCTGGGTCGAGACCCTGCCTTGCTGCTTCAGCAGGAAGGCGCTCCTATGTCCGGCGTGAATCTGATATGTCCGGCGTGAACCTGAGTACCCGGGGCTGCGGCGGCCCTGCCGCCGTCGAGTTGCTGGGAGCTTGACCCGGCGTAGCCGCCTGGACGCCTGCCGTAGCGGCAGCCGCCAGCCCGGCGAGATCCGTTGACAACCATCACCGAGCCGCCCGCCGCCGCGATCACTGGCGCGGAGCGGCCACGGCCCCGACCCGGCCGGAAGATCTTCCGCACCGCAGGTTCGATCGGCCTGGCCGCGGCCATATTCGCTTTCGCCCTCCCGCATTTCGCGTCCTACCGCAGCGTGTGGGCCAGCATGAACGGGATGACGGGGGCGCAGGTGCTGCTCGTCGCGGCCGCGGCTGTGGCCAGCATGGTCTCTACCTGGATCATGATCTGCTCGGTCCTGCCCTCGATACGGATGCGCGAAGCGGCCGTGGTCAACCTCGGCTCCAACGCCGTGGCGAACACCCTGCCGGCCGGCGGAGCCCTCGCCATGGGGGTCAGCTGGGCGATGCTCTCGAGCTGGGGCATCAGCACCGCTGAGTACGTGCTCTACACCCTGGTCTCGGGCATCTGGAACGTCTTCGCCCGCCTGGGCCTGCCGGTCCTGGCCCTGCTGGTCCTGGTGACGGTCAGCCTGCCGGGGCCGGCCTGGTCGTCGCCGCCGCGGTGGGCCTGGCCTTGCTCATCGCCCTGGCCGCCGGGCTCGGCCTCCTCATGCGCAGCGAGTCGTTCGCGCTCGGCGCGGGCCGCGTGCTGCAGCCCGCGCTCGCCCTCGCCTGCCGGGTGGCCCGCCGGCCGGTGTCCTTCGACATCTCCGGATCACTGCTCCGCTTCCGCTGCCAGGCCGGCGCCTTGATCGCCGCCCGCGGCGGGCGGATTACCGGCGCCACCGCGGCGAGCAACCTCACCTTGTGGCTCGTCCTGCTGGCCTGCCTGCGCGGCACCGGCCTGTCCCAGGGCCAGGTGCCCTGGCAGACCTCCCTGGCCGCCTTCGCGTTCGTCCGGCTGCTGACGGTGCTGCCCATTACCCCCGGGGGTCTCGGCATCACCGAACTCGGACTGGTCAGCATCCTGGCCGCCGGCGCTGGCCACCGGGATGGTGGCCAGGTGCTAGCCGCCGTGCTGTTGTACCGGGCCGTCACCTACCTGCCCTCCATCCCCCTCGGCGCGATCGCCTGCCTCACCTGGCAGCACGCGCCCGCCCTGATTCACGCCCAGCCCGTGGCGGCCGGTCAGCCCGCGGACACGAGTCCGCCGGGTCCGGGCCTGGCGCTGAGGATGGCGCCTGGCGAAAACGGCAGCGCAACGTAACGGCTGGGTCCGGTGGCTGCCGAGCCGCTGAGCGTCGCTCTTTCGATCTGGAACATGCGCCCCAGATCACGCTGCAGCCGGGTCCTGTCGGCGACGCTCTGGCACCACCAGCAACACCCATCCCATCGCCGTGGTAGATCGAGGTGTCGTGGTAATTCCGGTGGCTTGGGCTCAACGGGTCGTTGCAACACTGCCGGTAGATGACCCTTTCCGTGGTCACGATATACGGTGCCCGGCCCTGGGTGTCGCGTGCGGCCGGGGGCAGGCCTTTGGGCCTGGCCCGTGGTTGCTGCCGCCCAGGGGCCGCAGAGGTCTCCGGGGTCCAGGCCGGCCCGCAGGGCCGTCGCCGTAGGCGATGCGCAGCAGCCTGGAGGCCGGAGGGGCGGCCCCGTACGCTGCGCGGCACCCCCCGGAAATGAGCGGCGGCGCCAGCCGCCACCGCGTGTGAGCCCGTCAGGCGGCGGTGTCGGTGTCTGCTTCCAGGATCTGGGCCATCGCCTCGGCCGGGGTCTTCCAGCCCAGCGTCTTGCGGGGCCGGCCGTTCAGCTCATCAGCGACCGCGGCCAGCTGGCCCGGGGTGTACCCGGCCAGGGACGTGCCCTTGGGGAAGTACTGGCGCAGCAGCCCGTTGGTGTTCTCATTGGTGCCCCGCTGCCACGGCGAGTGCGGATCGCAGAAGAAGATCTCCACGTCCGCGTCCACCGCGATCCGCGCGTGCGCGGTCATCTCCCAGCCCTGATCCCAGGTCAGCGACCGGCGCACCGCATCGGGCAGGCCCGCGATCACCGGCGTGATCGCCTCCGCCGCCACCGCCGCGTCCCACCGCGGCGGCAACGGCACCAGCATCGTGAACCGGGTGGTGCGCTCCACCAGCGTGCCGATCGCCGATTTCCGCCCTGCCCCGATGATCAGGTCGCCCTCCCAGTGCCCGGGCACTGCCCGGTCCGCCGCCTCCGCCGGCCGCTCGCTGATGTTCACCATCCCCGCGATCCTCCCGCGCCGCTCGCCCTCCTTGCGGCGGGGCTTGCGCAGCGCCCGCCCGGTCCGCAGGCTCTTCGCCAGCTCCTGCCGCAGCGCCCCCCGGCCCTGCACGTAGATGGACTGGTAGATCGTCTCGTGCGACACCCGCATCTCCGGACGGCCCGGGAACTCCGCCGCCAGCCGCTTGCTGATCTGCTCCGGCGACCACCGTTTCCGCAGCTTGCCCTGCACCCAGCCGCGCAGCTCCTCATTGCCCGCGAGCTTAGCCGCCTTCGGCCGCCGCGCCCGCACCTCCGCCCGGTACTGCGCCGCCGTCGCCCGGTAGGACCCCGTACCCGAGCTGTTCCGCGCCACCTCCCGGCTCACCGTCGAGGCCGGCCGCCGCAGCTCCCGCGCGATCTGCCGCAGCGGCTTACCCGCCGCCAGCCCGACCGCGATCTCCTCCCGCTCCGCCAGCGACAAGTACCGCCCCGACACCGGCCCCGGGCCATTAGCCTTGACCCCGCCCGCCTCGGTGAACCACCGCTGCGCCCGCCAGCCCAGCCCCGCCGCCGCCTCCGCATCCCACCGCCCCAGCCCAGCCCGCACGCCCTGCCAGAACCGCACCCGCGCATCCCGCGGCGCCGGCGGCCGGCCACCCCTCTCGTCCACAACGACCTCCCACATCAGAAACCGTTGCAACGACCCGTTGAATCCGCCTGGATCATGCTCCCCCGGAATTACCATGAAGCCCGGATTTTCCGCGCAAATTTGGACGAGGCATCAGCGGTGCCGCTGCTTCATGAGGGATCGCTACCCCCGATCACCTGACGTCAGCGCGGCGCGATGGCACTGACGTCGGCGACCGCCTGCGGCCAGCCTGCGCATGCCCCGTCCCGCACATGCGAAAGGCAAGGAAAACGAATCTCCCTGCCACTTTCACGATACCGCTCGCTAGGGGGCTTGCCGCAAGACCCCCACCAACGGCCAGAATGGTGGGCCGCGACCAAAATACCTGCGGAAATGGGGACTGCTCCGGGCGATTCCGCGCTTCGGAGCCGCAGGCCGGAAGGTGAGTTTCGGGATGGGGTTTCGCATGTTCGACGTGATCATCAGCGGCGGCGGGCCGACGGGGATGATGCTGGCCAGCGAGTTGCGGCTGCACGGCGTGGACGTGCTCGTGCTGGAGAAGGACGCGGAGCCGAGCCAGGCGGTCCGCTCGCTCGGCCTGCACCCGCGCAGTATCGAGATCATGGACCAGCGCGGGCTGCTGGACCGGTTCCTGGCCCACGGGCAGCAGTATCCCGGTGGCGTCGGGCGGTTCGCCGCGATCGACAAACCTCCGCCGGCGAACCTGGACACCGCACACGGCTACGTCCTCGGTATCCCCCAGCCGGTCACCGATCGCCTGCTGGCCGAGCGCGCCGCCGAGCTCGGCGCGCAGATCCGCCGCGGCTGCGAGGTGACGGGTGTCGAGCAGGACGAGGACGGGGTGAGCATCGAGCTCGCCGACGGCACCCGGCTGCGCTCGCGCTGGCTGGCCGGCTGCGACGGCGGACGCAGCCTGGTGCGCAGACTGCTCGGTATCGGCTTCCCCGGCGAGCCCGCCAAGACCGAGTGGCTGCTGGGCGAGGTGGAGGTGACCGTGCCGCCGGACGAGCTGGCCAAGGTGGCGGACGAGGTTCGCCAGACCCACAAGGGGTTCGGCATCGGCCCGGCCGGAAACGGCCTGCACCGCGCCGTCGTGCCCGCGGCGGCCGTGGCCGAGGATCGCTCGGTCCCGCCGACCCTGGAGGAGTTCCGGACGCAGCTGCGGGCGTACGCGGGCACCGACTTCGGCGTCCACTCACCGCGCTGGCTGTCCCGTTTCACCGACGCCACCCGGCTCGCCGAACGGTACCGAGTGGGCCGGGTGCTCCTGGCCGGCGACGCGGCGCACGTCCACCCGCCGCTGGGCGGGCAGGGTCTGAACCTCGGCCTCCAGGACGCCTTCAACCTCGGCTGGAAGCTCGCCGCCGAGGTCAACGGGTGGGCCCCGGACGGGCTGCTGGACAGCTATTGCGCCGAGCGTCACCCGGTCGCCGAAGACGTGCTGACCATCACCCGCGCCCAGAGCGAGCTGCTCTCCCCCGAGCCCGGCCCGCAGGCCGTGCGCCGGCTGCTGACCGAGCTGATGGACTTCGAGGACGTCAGCCGTTTCCTGGCCGAGAAGATCACCGCGATCGGGGTCCGCTACGACTTCGGCGAAGGACCCGAGCTGCTCGGCCGGCGACTGCGCGACATCCCCTTGTCGCGGGGCCGCCTCTACGAGCTCACTCGCGCAGGCCGCGGGCTCCTGCTGGACCAGACCGGCGGACTGTCCGTGACCGGATGGACGGACCGGATCGACTACGTCGCGGACGTCAGCGGGGAACTGGACCCGCCCGCGGTCCTGCTCCGACCGGACGGCCACGTCGCATGGATCGGCGATGACCGCAGCGACCTGCTCCGCCACCTGCCGACCTGGTTCGGAGCCGCCTCCGCGGCCCGGAACCGGACGGTGCTATCCGGCGGTTGATGGGGCTGGGCGAGAATTGCTCAATGGATTTGCACCTGACTGGCAAGGTCGTGCTCGTCACCGGCGGGACCGACGGGCTGGGCGCGGCGCTCGCGGAGCGCCTCGTCGAGGAAGGGGCCCGGGTCGCGGTCTGCGGGCGGGACCGCCAGCGGCTGGACGCCACCGAGCAGCGGCTGCGGGACGCGGGGGGTGATGCGCTTGCGGTGCAGGCCGACGTCACCCGCCTGGCTGACCTTGAGCGGTTCGTCGATGCGGCCGTCGCCCGGTGGGGCCGCCTCGACGGCCTGGTCAACAACGCGGGCACGAGCGCCGCGGGACGGATCGATCAGGTCTCCGACGACGGCTGGATCGCCGACCTCAACCTCAAGGTTCTGGCCGCGGCTCGCGGCATCCGCCTGGCTGTGCCGCACCTGGCCGCGGCCGGGGGCGGGGCCATCGTCAACGTGCTCAACGTAGGAGCCAAGGCCGCGGGCGCCGCGTCGCTGCCGACGACTGCCTCCCGTGCGGCCGGCCTGGCCATCACCAAGGCTGCGTCCAAGGACCTCGGCGGAGCAGGCATCCGGGTCAACGCCGTGCTCATCGGCCTGGTGGCCAGCGGCCAGGGGCGGCGGCGCGCCGCCGCGGCCGGTCAGTCCGAGGAAGAGATGTACCGCCAGACGGCCCAGAACATCAACATCCCGCTGGGCCGGGTAGGCCGGCCGGGAGAGTTCGCCGACCTGGCCGCTTATCTCCTGTCAGATCGCTCCTCCTACGTGACCGGCTCGGCCATCAATCTCGACGGAGGAACCAGCCCCGTCCTGTGACCTCGCGGCCGCCTGCTGCGTCCAGTCGGCCACCACCTCCGCCGTGTCGCACCCGGGCTCCGCGGGTGCGGCCCGCAGCTCCAGCGACGGCGTGCCGTCGATGCGGAACGGCCGTCCCGGCAGCCGCAGCGTGACCCCGTCCCGTCCGGGCACATCCCGCAGCAGCCCGCGCGCGCCGAGCTGCGGGCAGACGAACAGGTCGTCGACCGTCTGGACCAGGGCGAACGTCATGTGCATGGCCTCGGCTCGCTCGAACCACTCCTGAGCGGTGCGGGTCCGGAACGGCGGGGCGAACAGGGCGACGAACTCGTCCCAGTTCTGCATGCGGCCCTCGGCCGTCTGGAAGCGTTCCGCCGCCAGCCGCGGCTCGCTCAGCAGCTCGGCGATCCCGTCCATCCGCATGGCGGCGACCGCGCCCGGCGCGCAGTACACGAACCGGTCCTGGGCCGGGACCATGCGCAGACCAGCCTTGATTCGCTGCTCCCGCGCCGTCACCTCGCCCTGGTGCACGTACTGGCTGACCGCGCTGTAGGCGAACGAGGCCAGCGTTTCGACCGTGGCGATATCGGCGTACTGCACGGTCCCGGTGCGCCGGCCGAGGCTGGCGGCCACGGTCGCGGCGCTGGCGCCGGTCACCCCGCCGAGCAGGGCGGCCTGGTCGGGCGCCAATTGCTGCGGCGGCTGGTCCCACTCGCCGGTCATGTAGAGCATCCCGCTGGCGGCCTGCACGACCAGATCGCTGGCCGCCCACGACGCCTTCGGCATAGTCAGGCCGAACGGCGAGACCGAGACCACCGCCAGACCCGGGACCAGCGCGTCGGCCGTCCCCGGGTCCAACCCGGCCTGGGTCAGGCCCGGCGGGCTGAAATCACCGATCACCACGTCCGCGGCCGCCGCCAGCTCGGGCAGCAGGCCGGCCGGAGCCCCGCTGACGCCCCGCTTGCCCTGGTTGACGAAGGCGAACGCGCCGCCCGCGCCGCCGCCCCAGCGGCTCACCCGGGCCCGCAGGGGGTCTCCGCCGGGCGGCTCGTACTTCACCACGTCCCAGTCCAGCTCGGCCAGCAGCTTGGCGGCATACGCCGCACCCACGCCGCACGATATATCCAGCGCCCGCAGGCGCCGGGCGGTCACCGGCGGCCCTTGGCGGCCGCGAGGCGGGTACGGAACTCGGGGTCGACCCGGCTCAGCTCGCCCCGCTCGATCCGGGTGGCCGGGTCCGCCTGGGGACCGGATCGCCCCGGCGGGGCGCCCGTCCCGACCGCGCCGGCGGCGAAGAGCCGATCGATCTCCTCCGGCGGGTACCCGGCCACCGAAGCCAGGATCTCGCGGGTGTCGGCCCCGACCGGGTGCGCGTTCCGGATGCCGGCGTCCGCGCCGCCGCCGAACGGCGGGCCGGAGTACGCGTACTCCCCGTCCAGGCCGTGGTCGTGCCGCTCGAGCAGGCCGAAGTAGCCGCGCGCCCACAGCTGCTCATCGGTGGTCAGGGCGGCGGCGTCGGCGACCACGGCGGCCGGGATCCCGGCGGCCTGCAGGGCCGCCACCGCATCGGCGGCGGGCCGGGCCGCGAGGGCGGCCGCCAGACCGGCCTCGGCTCCGCCCTCGGCTCGGCCCTCAACTCCGCCCTCAACTCCGCCCTCGGCTCGCCCTCGGCTCCCCTCGGCTCCGCCCTCGTTTGGGGTCGCGGCGCCCAGGGCGGCGGCGGCCCCGGGCTGCGCGCCGCGCGGAACGGACACCGCGACATAGCGGCCTGGCTCGCCGCTCACGTAGGTTCCCTGGAACGCGACCGCCGCGTCGCCGTTCAGGTTCCGCTCGGGCACCGCGCCCAGGCCGCGCTCGGCCAGCACGGTCCCGAGCTGGGAGACGGCCGTTTCGTAGAGGGAGATGTCCAGGTGCGAGCCGGCGCCCAGCAGGTCTCTTCGCGCCAGGGCGTCGGTCACGGCCAGCACGGCGTACAGGCCGCAGGTGTTGTCCGCGAACGTGATCGTCGGCGGCCGGCCGGGCCACTGCCCGGGGTCGCCGATCAGCAGGTTGTGGCCCGCCACCGCCTCGGCCCCCGGCCCGAAAAGCGGCCTGGCCCGCCACGGGCCGTCCGTGCCGAAGCCGGTGATCTCCAGGTAGATGAGGTCGGGCCGCAGCGCTCGCAGCGAGTCGTAGTCGATGCCGAACTTGCGCACGACCTGCGGGGTGAAGTTGTGGCAGACGACATCGCAGGCGGTCGCCACCCGCCGGAACACCTCCGGCCCGCCGGGGGCGGCCAGGTCGATGGCGAGCTGGCGCTTGTTCCGGGTGAGCTCTATGTCGTAAGAGTCCGGTGCGGGCCGCTGGTGGGACTGCACCCGGATGACGTCCGCGCCCAGGTCGGCCAGGTGGCGGGTGGCGAAGGGGAGCGCCGCCGCCTGCTCCATGGACAGCACCCGCACCCCGGCCAGCGGCCGCAGGCTGGTGAGGCTGCCGTTCCATTTCGGTCCCATCGAGCCTCCCTGCTCCGTGTTCCCCGAGAGGCGGGGCGGCTCAGTCCGTTTCGCGGGCGCGGCGGACCTTGAAGATGTTGGTGTGACGCTGCCGGGCCAGCCGCTGCCCGTCGAGGGAGTAGAGGTCCGCGTCGATAACCGCGTTGTGGTGACCGTTGCGCTCGAACGCGTCCACGAACGTCCCGCACAGCACGACGTCGGTATCGGCGGGGATCCGAGCGAAGTTCTGCACGTGGCTGGTGAGGTGGATGGACGGGTGGCCGTAGTCGTAGGAGTTCGTGAGCAGCGCGATCATCTCCCGGGCCAGGGTGGCCGGGTGCACGACGGCGCCGGTGGGCGTGGCCAGGTCGATGACCTCGGCCAGCTTTTCGCCCACCGCCGGCGCAGCGGGGGTGTGCTTGCCGTACCCGTAGGCACGCAGCGGCTGCCCGATGGGCGCGTTCTCCAGCGTCAGGAACGGCCGGTCACTGCCATCAAGACCGGGGCCGTCAGGATCGGGGCCATCACGATCGGGGCCGTCACGATCGGGTGCCGAGAACGGCGTCTCGCGCAGGTCGCCCAGCCAGGGCGCGGTCCCGAGCCCCACCTCGCCGACGATGCTCGCCTGGCCGTCGTCTTGGAGCGCCTGCAGGACACAAGCCGGTGCGTCCTTTGGTTGCTGCGCTGTACCCACTCTTGTGGGTACAGCGCCACTCTCACTCTTGGGTGTCACCTGGACCCGGATGTGCGCGCCGGGGTAGGTGGGCCGCCGGAACCGGATATTGACCCAGCCGTGGTCGAGCCATCCCTGGCCGAGGGCTTCGATGACGGTCGGGATGCACCAGGCGTAGAGCGTCACGCCCCCGACGAAGGCGCCCTCGAACCCGTACTCCTGCGCTCCGGAAGTCGTGTGAATCCGGTTGCGCGCGAACATCTCCGGGTCATCCGGGTCGTCCATGGTGGCGATGAACTCGCCTTCGATCGTTCCTGTCGTCATGGGCCACTCCCTTCGCGGTCGGGCGGCCGGTTAGTCGTTCGGGTGCGCCGCCGGGGCGCAGACAGGGAGCCGGAACAGGCCGCCCGGAGCCGCGGGCCCGGAGCCGCGGGCCCGGAGCCGCCTGCGACGCAGCTAGTCATAGTCCGATCGTCAGTTTCCGTCTTCTGGCCATAGTCGGATGCTGCGCTGCGCGGCGTCAAGGATCAGTTGCGCGTCGATGCGGACCCGTGTTTCGGCGATCTCATACATCGGCCACCGGCAGATGAATTCCAGCGGCCCCCTGGGCGGCAACGGCCAGGCCCACCACCGGAAGAACTGCGAGTGCGTGGAGCCGCCGCCCCCGCGTGAGGCCAGAATCGGCCCGGTTGGCTCGGATTCTCCGCGCGGCCTGCCGCTGGCCACCTCGGTGCCGTCGGAGAGCAGCAGGCTGAAGAACGGAGCGGCCAGCGGATCGGTACGCCTGCGGCTCAGCATCTCCGGTGTCGGATCTTCGTCAAGACCGGGCACACCCGGCCGGATGCGCCGGGCCATGAAGATCTCGAACCCTGCGGTGTAGGCCGTCAGCCCGGTGATCGCGATCGCGGCTTGCTCGGACGGGGCGAACGGCAACGTGTCGATCGGCACGATGGCCGGAAACTCCGTCTCCGGCGGATCCCAGGGCCGAGGCACCCGACGTTGCCGCCCCGGCCGTGGAGGCGGTGACTTACGGAACAAGCCCATGACCCCAAGCCTTATCAGTCAGCGCCGCCGCGCGGTCATACTGGTGCTCAAGAAGGGGACGGCGAGATGAGCGAAGCCACAAAGTACGCCGCCCCTGAACGTCGTTGACCCCCGGATGAGAGGAGGGCTGGGACGAATGACCACTGCCGGAGAAGCCGTCCAGTATGTGCGGTGGCGGAAGGACGTGGCCAGCCACGACTATGCCGCTGCGTCCAGCTACCTCAGTATCCGCTTCGGGGAGAGCCGGGCACGGGAGGTGTCGAAGAACCTGCAGAAGCTCCCGGTCATCCACCGCCGCGCCAACGACATCCTGCGGGCCACCCGGCGCGACCCGCTGCCGCTGTCGGATCCGGGCGTGCTGAGGGACCTGCAGAAGGTGCTGGCTGGACAGCGGCTGTCCCCTGTTCTCGTAGCGGAGGGGGATATCGCGGACGGTTACCACCGGGTCTCCCTGGCCTACGCGCTCGACCCTTACGCGGACGTGCCGCTCAAGCTTGGCTAGCGCGCGGTCGGCTACCCCAGGCTGGCCTGAATTCTCCGGGGCTAGTCTGTGCTTTCTTCCTTTTCCTTGAAGATCAGCCCGCAGACCTCGAGGTACAGCTGCTCAGGGTAGGGAAGGTGATCGACGTTGCGCAGCGCCTGATCCTGTCCGGCTGATTCGACGATGAATTCGCCATAGCCGAGCAGCTGGCCCATGGCGGACCGCTGGAAGCTCATGTCCGTCACCTTCGCCAGCGGCATCATGTTCACCTTGTGGGTGATAAAACCCTGACACAGCAGCAGCCGCTGAGACGTGACGACGAAATAATCCTCCGACCATTCGAAGACCTTCCACAACAGGCGCAGTCCCAGGATCGCCCACAAGATCCAGATCACGAGGAGGAACGCGCCGTTGCCGTGCGCGATCGAGACGCTCACCCAAGCGGCGATGGCCAGCCCGACCAGAGCCTCAAAAATCGGCCGGATCAGCACGGCGGGATGCTGGTGAACGCTGATCACCTGGTGCTCGTGAGGCAGAAGGTACCTGTTGATCCTGCGCGGAACGGTATCGGTGTTCGGGGCCAGCCTCATCCAGTACCGCGCCTTAAATCGAAGCGAAGGGGGCAAGCAAGCGACCCTTTGACCGCTGAGCACCGGCCTGCGTTCGAACGGGCAACCGACGGCAAGGCCACAGGTAAAGTCGCGGGCTCACCGCCGGTTACGTGCTACTGAACCAGGTTACTTCTTGAAGGCGTCCTTGACCTTCTCGCCAGCCTGCTTCAGGTTACCCTTCGCCTGGTCGGCCTTGCCTTCGCCCTCCATGTACGGGTCGTCGAGAGCCTTCCCAGCGCTCTTCTTGACCTTGCCCTTGGCCGCTTGGGCCTTGTCCTTGGCCTTATCTACAGCGCTCACAGCCGTTCCTTCCTGTCGAGATACCGTCAGCTGCCCACGAAAAATCGTTCCTAACATCTAGAACTGCTCGACGGGTTCGGCGGGGGAGCGCTGAGTCCGGGACGGTTACCGCTCCCGGACTGCGTAGGTCAGGTGGGTCACCCGCTGCGTCGGCTCCGCGCGGACCTGCTCCAGGGCCACGCGGCCCGCGTCCACGCCCTCGAACAGGCGGATTCCGGCGCCGAACAGCACCGGTGACAGCGCGATCGAGAACTCGTCGATCAGGCCGGCGTTCACGTACTCCAGGATCGTCGCGCCGCCGCCTGCGATGCGGACGTCCCGGTCGCCGGCGGCCTCGCGGGCCTGGTCGAGCGCGGGCTCGATGCCGTCGTTGACGAAGTGGAAGGTGGTCCCGCCCGGCCGCTCCCACGGGTCACGCTTCTCGTGTGTCACGACGAAGACCGGCGTGTGGAACGGCGCCTCCTGCGGCCACGCCTGCTCGCCGCCCTCGAACATGCGCTTGCCCATCACGCTCGCGCCGGTGCGCTCGAACGTCTCCCGCGCGATGTCGTTGTCGCGCCCTTCCTCGCCGCCCTCGCCGAGCTTCAGGTTCTCCCGGAAGAACCGCAGCGGGAAGATCCACTGCTGCAGTTCCATCCACTGCGCCATCCAGCGCTGCACCTCCGGGTCGTCCCTGCGCTCCTCGGTCGCGATGAAGCCCTCCAGGGACTCGGGCGCGATGAACCCGTCCAGCGACATCGACACGCTGAAGAACACCTTCCCGGCCATCAGTCCGCTTCCTTCCGAACGATCTCGGCGACGTAGGCCGCCAGGTTGCTCAGGGTCTGCTGGCCGCCCTCGATCGCGTGGTACTTCTCGACTGCCTCGGCGCGCAGCTCCGTGGTGGGGAACACCGTGCGCATCTCGATCCGGGTCGCCCCGCCGTCGGGCGCGAACGTCAGGACCGACTCGAAGGCGTCCGGGTCGCCGCGGGACTCACCGTGGAGCAGCGCGATCCGCTCCGGCGGGGCGATCTCGGTCCAGGAGATCCACTCCTGGTAGTCCGTCCCGTCCGGTCCGTGCATCACGAAGTCCCACTCCCCGCCGACGCGGAACTCGAACGCCCGCGTGGTGGTGGTGAACCCGTCCGGGCCCCACCACCGTGACAGGTGCCGGACCTCGGTGAACGCCTCGAACACCAGCTCCCGCGGGGCGCTGATGACCCGGGTGATCACGATCTCGCGGTCGGCCGTCGCTGACTGCGCCGGCGCGTCCCGTCCTGTCGCTGCCATCGGTCACTCCTCCTGCCTTGCCTGCTTGAGGTCCTGCACGTACGCGTCCAGCCGGTCGAAGCTCTCGTTCCAGAACCGCTCGAACCCGCCGGCCCACTCGTGGACCGGCCGCAGCCCGCGGGCGTCGAGGCCGTACAGGCGCTGCTTGCCTGCCTTGCGGTCCCGCACCAGCCCGACCTCCCGGAGCACCCGCAGGTGCTTGGACGCCCCCGGCTGGGTCATCCCCAGCTCCTGGGCCAGCTCGGTCACTGGGCGCTCACCCGCCCGCAGCAGCACCAGGATCTCCCGGCGCTGCGGCTCGGCGATCGCGTTGAAGACGTCCGACGTCGTCGCGGCTCGTGCCATGAGCGCAATCATATGCCGATATCGGCATGCGTCAAGTAACTCCTTGGCCACCGCAGGGCCCGGCACGTGCGCGGCGACCCAGAAGCTGAGCGCGGCCAGCGGAAGCTCGACGAAGGCCATGGCGATCCCCTCGTAGCGAGCCAGCCCGGTCGAGGGGATGACGTTGAGCCAGGCGTCGCCCAGGAGCAGTGTGCCCGTGATCGTCGCGAAGACGGCCGCGATGGCCGCCCGGCGCTGGAGGGCGAAGCCCGTGGCGGCCAGGGCGAGTACCTCGAACACATCGAGGCCAGTCCAGGCGACCCGGAGGTGGTGGGCCGTCTGGACCCTCGGCACCACGGTCAGCACGACGACAAGGGAGGGAACCAGGGCCAGCGCGGCAATGGTGAGCGCGATCGGCAGCCAGCGGGAGTGAGCGCGCGCCGAGAGCTCGCTTCTGATCACGATCACGCACAGCGCCACGACGATGACGACCATGGCCATGAGCGTCGGGATCGACCCAGCCCATTTCGAACCCCCGGCCTGAGTCAGGGTCCGGAACCACGCCGAGATGAAGGCCGCCGTGGCTGCGAACGAGGCCGCCATCACCGATCGCGAGAAACCCCGGCGGTACATCCACGCCGTCAGCAGGAGGCCCATGATCAGGGCCAGGAGGAGGCCGACGGCCAGCAGGCGGATCTGGTGGGCCTGGGCCCGCGGAGCCTGAGACAGGTAGAGGTACACGACCCAGGGAGTCAATCCGGCCGCACACGCCCAGTACAGCCACGTGAGATGCCGGTCCACCCAAGGAATGCGCGTGACCGCGCTCTGGCGCACGGCCAGGGTCGGCGCCGTGACGTCCGGGCCGGGCCGATCGTTCATCATCGTGCTCCCTGACAGGTCAGCGGCACCTCCACGGGGCTGCTTCAGGAAACGCTGGGCGTCGGCTCGACCGGCGGGGGGAAATCACGGGCCTGGTTGGCGGCTGACGGGTGCGTGAGGTCGGCGGCCTTGCCGTCTGCGGTGAGGTGGCGCCAGCTGGTCTGCCAGTCCGGCAGATCGGCGCTGGCCTGCTCCCAGTCAACGAAGGTCGCCTCGTCGCAGAAATGATCCAGCCGCGCTGCTGATGCCCAGGTGCGGTTCGGCGCCCACGTAGGCCTGCATCAGGCCGCGCTCTTGCCAGGCACTGACGCTCCACCAGGCGTTGTTCGCGTCGGCGAGTGCGTCCGCGCCGAGGTTGCCCTCGGACTTGGTGGCCTGCTCGATGGCCGCGACGGCATCGGTGAAGAACTCATCCAGGAGCGCGGGATCCCTCAGCCGGAGGCGGGTGACGACGATGACGGGCATGACGATCTCCTTCCTGGCGCACTCGGTCGAGGCCGCCGCGGACCTAGCGCCAGGCCGGGCCAATGTCGGCGCCTGGCTCCTCGCCGGGCAGCGAGGCACCGACCCGGGCGTCGGCCTGCTCCGGCTCCTGCTGGACTCCGCGCCGCAGGCCGCGCAACGCCACGACCGCCGCTATGGCCATGACGACCGTCATCCCGTAGAGCACGTCCCGGGTGGCGGAGGCGAAGTCGGCCCGGATGAACGCCGGGATGGCCGCGATGTTGCCGTTGCCGCCTTGCAGCTGGGCGATCTTGGCCGCCTCGGCCGACGCGGCGCCCTGCGGCAGGCCCTGCGCGGTGAGCGAGGAGGTGATCGCGGACCGGAACTGGGTGATCAAGACCGTGCCCAAGATGGCGAAGCCGAGGCTGGCGCCGTAGTTGCGGACGGTCTGGGTGATGCCGGTGGCCTCGCCGTAGGAGTACCGGGAGGCCCGGTTGATCGCGTCGGTGTTGGCCTGGCCCAGCATGAGGCCCATGCCGGCCCCGGCCATGATGATGTAGAGGACCTGGGCGCCGACGTGCAGGTCGGTCACCTTGCCCGCCCACAGCCCGTACCCGACCGCGGCCAGCGCGCAGCCCAGCACGACCGGCCGCTTGGCCCCGATCCGGTCCAGCATCCGGCCGCCGATCTGCGCGGCCACCACGAACCCGAGGAAGAAGTACAAGATGAGCAGGCTGGACGTGGTGGCCTTCTCGGCCAGCGCGATCTGCCCGTAGATGCTGGCGAAGAAGAACACCGGGATGAACGCCATCATCGAGAGCCCCAGGATGACGTTCTCCACGGTGAACGTCCGGTTCTCGAAGATGCGCACGTTGATCAGCGGCGATTCGGTCCGGCGCTCGACCGCCGCGAACACGAGCAGGAGGATGACCCCGACGGCGATGCTCGCCCAGATGACCGGGTTGCCCCAGCCCCACAGGGCCGACTGCTGGAACCCGAACACGCTCAGCCCCACCCCGGCTGCGATCAAGACCACGCCGCGGTAATCCATCGGCGCCGGGCGGGATTCATTCGGCGGCCGGGAGATGGCGATCAGCGCCAGCGCGATCAGGGCCACCGGGATGTTGATCCAGAAGATGGCCCGCCAGGTCCACTCGATCAGGTACCCGCCCGCGATCGGGCCGATCGCGGTCAGCGCCCCGGCGATGCCGAAGAACAGCGCCAGGGCCCGGCCCCGGGAGCGCAGGTCGAAGGTCACCACCACGATCGCGATCGCGGCCGGGAACATGATCGCCCCGCCCAGCCCCTGCACGGCGCGGAACGCCACCAGCCATGCTTCCGCCGCGCTGCCGCGCGGCGTGGCGCCGCACAACGCCGACGCGCCCGCGAAAATGATCACCCCGAGCACCACCATCTTCCGGTGCCCGACGATGTCGCCCAGTCGGCCGCCGTAGGCGAAAAAGGCGGCCAGGGTCAGCAGGTAGGCGTTGATGGCCCACTGCATGCCGCTGGACGACAGGCCCAGATCATGCTGGATCGTCGGCGCGGCGATCGACACGATCGTCTGGTCGATGAACGTCATCGCCACCGCGAAGATCATCGCGGTCAGGATGAGGTTCCTCGACCCGGCGCCGCGCCCGGTAGAAGTTATGGCACTCATCACGTTTCTCCTTGAGGAGGATGGAGGCGCCTACGCCCAGGCGAGCATTTCACGGCACCGGGATTTGGCGCTAGGAAGCCACCAGCGCGTTGGTGAGCGCGTCGATGCCAGCCAGGTTGGCGGCCAGGTCCGCGGTCAGCTTGTGACTCGCCGCCAGCGCGGCAGGTGCGTAGTAAGAGACCTTGGTCTGCCCGCCGTCGTCCCAGATCAGCACCTTGAGCGGCAAGTCAAGCGCGGACAAGGGCGAGGCGGCCATCACCGGCGTGCCCGCCTTCGGGCTGCCGAAGATGATCAGCATGGTATCGCGCAAGGCGAGCCCGGCCTGGCGCGCCTCGGCCGCCTGGTCGATCACGGCGAACAGCTTCATCCCTTTAGCGCTGATCATCGCGGTGAGCTTGGCCGCCGTATCGGGCACCGGCTGATGGCTGAATTTGGTCACGACATCGGCCTCGGTGGGAATCCGGTCCTCGGTCATGGCAAATCACTCTCTGAGCTGGCTGGTGACCTTGCCTGCGAGATAAGACTCACATATTCCTGGTCACGGAAAAAGAGGCAACTGGCCCAGTCACTCTTCGGCCCGGCCGAACAATCCGGTTCCCGGCCGGCCCTCTCGCCGATACCGTTCCCATCGCGCGCGGTACCGTCAGGGACGTGGAATTGCGCCAGCTGGAAGCGTTCGTGGCGGTGGCCGCGGAGCTTCATTTCGGCCGGGCGGCCGAGCGCCTTCACATGGCGGCGCCGACCTTGAGTGAGCTGATCCGGCGGCTGGAGCGCGAGCTGGGCACGCCGCTGTTCACCCGCACCACCCGCCGGGTGGCGATGACCAGCGCCGGAGCCGAGCTGCTGGCCCGGTCCAAGGTCATCCTCGACGAGGTGGCCGCGGCCGACGCCGCTGTGCGCCGGGTGGCCGCAGGCGAGGCGGGCACGGTGCGGCTGGGCGTCACCCCGCCGGTCGTCCCGGTCCTGGCCCCTCACTTGATCAGCCAGTTCAGCGCCGAAGCGCCGCATGTGACCGTGAACCTGCAGCGGATGTGGCTCCCCGCGATGACCGAAGCGCTCGTCTCCGGCCGCATCGACGTAGCCATCACCTGCGGCCTGATTCCCGTCCCGGAAGGGATAGCCAACGAGGTGTTCTGCGCGGAGCCGCTTCTGGTCGGGCTGCGGCCCGGCCACCGGCTGGCCGGTCAGGACACGGTCGCGCTGCCCGACCTGGCTCACGATGTGCTGGGCGTGACATCGGCGGACCTGTTCCCCGCGTGGGCGCTGAGCCAGCGGCAGGCCCTCGAGACGGCGGGCATCAGCCCGCCCTCCGCCGACCTGGCCGATACCGAGCTGGCTGCTACCCGCTGGGCCGACCAGCGCGATATCGCGTGGATCCTGCTCATCCCGTCCCTCGCCGCCGCACATTCCGCCACCGTGATCCGGCCGGCCGCGCCCGCGCAGCTCGTGCCGTTCACTCTGCAGTGGAACCCCAGCCGCGCGCACACCACGGCTGTCGCCCGGTTCGTCCACACCGCGCTCACCGCCGAACTGCCGCCCGGCTGGCACACCCTGCCCGATCACCTCCACCACCGCGAATAGGGGGAACGACTTGACCGGTTTCACACTTAACGCCCGCGGCTTCGCCTGGCGGCTGCACTGCGCCGAAGGCGCGATCGAGACCTCGCTGCGCCCGGAGGTCGAGCGCCTGGCCGCCGCGCGCGCCTTCGTCGTCAGCTCTCCGTCCATCGCGTCGCAAACCAGCACGGTCGCGCGGGTGGAGCGGGCGCTAGCAGACGCCCACGCGGGCACGTTCGCCGGAATCGAGAACGACTCGACGTTCCGCTCGGTCGAGGCGGCCACCGCGGCCGCCCGGGACGCCGGCGCCGACCTCATCGTGGCCGTCGGCGGCGGCAGCGTGATCGTGGCCGCCCGGGCCGTCGACATTTTCCTGTGCGAAGCGGGCCGTCCCTTCGACATCATGACGCAGTACCCGGCGGGCGGCCGGGCCTTCAGCCCCCGGCTGAACGCGCCGAAGCTGCCGATCATCAACATCGTGACCACGCCCACGTCGGCGATGAACCGCGCCGGGACGGGCCTGAAGAATCCCGACCTCAACCAGCGCATGGAGTACTTCGATCCGAAGACGCGACCGGCGAGCATCATCTGGGACTGGGCGGCGCTGCTGGCCACGCCGTTCCCGGTCCTCCGGTCCACGGCGACGACGACGTTCATCGGGTCGTGGTCGTCGATCCTGACCGGCGAGCCGAACCCGCTGGTCAGCGGTGACCGCCAGCAGGCGTTCGCGTGCGCCCGCGCCGGGTTCGGGCAGCTGGCCAGCAACCCGGACGCGATCGGCCCGCGGCTGGATCTGTGCGCGGCGGCCTTCTTGGCCAATCGCGCCGAGGACGACGACGCCGGGCCGATGATCCGGGGCGGGGCGTCCGGCGGCTTCTCGACCGGCGACTACGCGGTGTCGACGGCGATCCACGTGCGCTACCCGTGGGTCGGGCAGGGCGAGGCGACCTCGGCGTTGCTGGCCACGTCGATCCGGCGCTCGCCGACGGCCCCGCTCGAGTTCGTCCGCCGCGGTGCCGAGGCGCTGGAATGCTGGCAGGGCGGCATGAGCGCCGCCGCGGGCCAGGAGGCCATCGCGCGAGCCCTGGAGGACCTGCTGCGGGCCATGGGCATGCCGGTCCGCGTCTCCCAGCTGCAGTTCCCGCGGGCGGACATTCCGATCATCGCCGGCGAGACGGTCAAGAACTTCAACGCGAACCCGGGCGCGCGCTCGCAGGACGAGCGGACCGCCGCTTCTATCGCCCTTATGGAAGCGGCCTGGTAGGCCGGGTAGGCCGGGTAGGCCGGGTCCGGGCTGCTGGCCCTTGACTTCGGTCTTGGCCGGGAGCAGGCTGACCTGGAATCCCGCGGCCACCGACGTCCGCGGGCCTCGACGGGGGTGTGAGAATGCCGACCTACGTGAATTTGGTCAACTGGACCGATCAAGGCATCAAGAATTACAAGGACTCGGTCAGCCGCGCAGCTGACTTCACTAAGCTCGTCGAAAGCCTGGGCGGCAGCGTGCGTGAACTGCTCTGGACGGTCGGTGAATACGACCTCATCACCGTTATCGAGCTCCCCGACGATGAAACGGCGGCGGCGGCCGGACTCCGGGTCGGGTCTCTCGGCAGCATCCGCACGTCTACCATGCGGGCCTTCAGCGCCGCCGAGATGGGCCGGATCGTCACAAAAGCCGGTTAAGCGCGGTAAAGCCGCGTTCCGTAGGCAGGTCATCGCGGCCTCTTAACCTCGCACCGATGTCTCCGCCGCGTGGTGCCGCGCCGACCGTTTGACCAGGAACGACGCGATGACAACCACGATCATGGCGCCGATCACGGCGCCAATGATGCCACCCCAGTCGAACTTGTTCTTGTCGCCGATGCCGAACAGGCCGTGGAAGATCCAGAAGCCGAGCAACGCCCCCAGCAGGCCCAGTCCCAGCGAGACCAGCCACGACCTCGGGCCGCGCATATGCCGGAAGGCATCGTTCGGTATCAGCGCACGGGCGATGGCCCCGGCGACGAAACCCAGCACCAAGGCGGAGATGAAACTGCCGATGTTCATGAACCTCTTCTTTCCCGGGGACTGTTCTCCTAACTCATCAAGGGGCCGCCGGGCCTGCCGGGGATAGGCGCCGAACGTCACCGGCGGCCAGGTCTTTAGACCCCATCCTCTCGCCGGTTATCCACTTTTCCACAGCCCCGCTTGTCCACAGCTATGTGGTAGTTGACCAGCATCTTTAACCAAATCATCCACAGGCTCATCCACAGAGCGCTAGGGTGGCAGGCCCCGGGGCTGGCGTGATAGGAGCGTGCTCTCATGCCGGCCCTGGGCCCACTCTCGGTGCCGGTCGGCACCGACCGCGTGGCCCTGAGCGCGCGGCTATGAGCCCTCGCCGCCGTCCACCCGGCCGAAGCGCAGGAACAGCGTGAGGGCCGCGATCACCACTCCCACCCCGACGCCGAGGTAGAGCGTGTCCAGGCCGCCCTTGGACTCCACCACATCGTCCACGAAGCTGACCCCCGCGACCAGGATGATCATCGAGATCACCCTGGCCTTGAGGTCGTTCAGATCGCGCATCCGCAGCCAGCCGGGCAGCCGGGCGCCTGGGTCGCGGGCGCCGATCGTGCCGATGAAGAGGTCATAGAAGCCGAAGGCCGAGATCATGAGGGTCGCGCCGATCAGGAACAGGTCGGTCAGGAGAAGCAGGAAGCCCAGATTGTGGGTGGTCAGCTCGGGGTCGTCGATGACACCGGTGACTGACCTGACGAACACGTCGGTCCCGTAGGCAAAGGACGCCAAGGCGGAGAGCAGGAGCACGATCACCGGCACGACCACCACGACCCGGGACAGGCTCAGCCCTCGCTCGAAGCGCCTCCCCAGCGCAGGCCAGGAGTCCTCCGCCGGGGCTGCGTCAGCCGGGTTCCCCTTGGCCGTGGCCGCCTCAGCCTCAGCTGGCCCGCCCGTGACGCTGCCCGGGCCGGCCGCCTCGCTTCCCTCGTGCGGCACATCAGCCATGCCTCATTCGACTCCTTCCCTCCCGCCGTGGCGCCCGGCAATGAACATGGTAGCCACCCCCAACAGAGCGTGGCCGGGCGCGGAACACCCCGGCCACGCTCCAGGCGGTCGGGGCGAGCGAGACGAGTCGAGCGGCCTACCGCCGGATGCCGACCGCGGTGGCGGCCTCGTGGACGGGGACGGCCGCCGTCCGCCGTCCTGGCCCTATTTGACCGAACGTCATCCCCACGTGGCGCTTGTCACCCGGTTAGGGGGGACAGCGACGGTTGTCGCGACCGAGCCGTCGGGCGCCAGCACCGTGTACTCCCCGGCGGGCAGGCTCGGGAACACGGCCGCGTAGACCGTGCCGTGCCGGCCGGCCCGGGGCAGGACCCAGACGTGCGTGCGCCGGGCCGGATCCGAGGCCGGGTGGATCTCGACCTCCATTCCCTCGCGCTCCGCGGGTGCGCTCAGCACGAGCGCTCCGGTGTGTTTCCCGACGTCCACCATGACGGCCCGGCTCGGGCTGGTCGGCCGGGGTGAGTCCCCGGCCGGCCAGCTGTCGCCGTGGTGCTGGCCGGGATCAGTGCCGTGGTGGCGCTGATCGCGGCCCGGCGGTGACATCGGCTGGGTCCCTGGTCCGCTCTTGGGGGTGCCGTCAGCCGGCCACCGGGACGTTCTGGTTCGAGGGGTTGTCATAGCCGTCCCACGGGTCGGCGAGGTAGGGGAACGCGGCGGGGAAGCTGAGACCCGCGCTGCCCAGGTCCGCGATGGTCGTCGGCTCGGTGGCGGGGCCGCCGACATCGAAGAGCGCGGCCGCGGCGGGATCGGCCGTGAAGCTGGGGACCACGTCATGCAGGAGCGCGCCGGCCACGGCCTTCAGCTCGACGCTTACGGCATCGTCGAAAACGCGGCGCCCGTTCGGGAACCCCGCATTGTCGCCGCCGACGACGCCCAGGATGTTGGCTGAGCCGGGGGCCGTCGGGGGGATCGCCAGGTTCAGCCGCAGCAGGTCGGCCTTGGTGGCGCCGGTGTAGTTCTGGAAGCCGGAGAAGAGCCCGGCGGGCACCCCGGTGAGCAGAATCGCGTCGAGGTCGGGACGAGTGTTCGAAGGCTTCGCGGTGTACGCCGCGATTTCCGGGAAGGCGCCCGGGTAGAGCACGTTGAGCAGCGCCGCGAGCGCCGGGGTGTCGTAGAAGCGGCTGAACTGAGCGTCCGCCGCGGGCGCCTGCGTGTTCCAGTAGTCCTTCTGGCCCATCGGGATGATGACCTCGTTGATGAGCGGCATGCCCAGGCGGGACACCTGGACCCACGGCCCGGTACGGAAGCCGCCGTAGCCGCCGATGGCGCCCTTCTGGCGGCTTGCCGTCGTCCAGACGCCGATGGTCGAGTCGGCCGCCTTGTAGTTCGTCGGCTTGGTGCCGTGGCGCGAGAGGTCCTTGATCGGCACCTGGATCTCGATGCTGTGCACGTTCAGGCCGGCCAGGGTGTTGATACCCGGCATGGCCGACAGTCCCTTGATCAGGAAGTCGGGCTGGAACGGACGCAGGTCGCCGAGGTCGAAAATGGACCCGAGGTCGACGTAGAACTCGTCCGCGCGCTGACCGGCGAAGACCCGGCTGCCGTGCCCGAGTGAGTGGATGGCCTCGGCGGTCAGCGGCGCATAGCTCGGGATGGAGTTCTTCCCGACGTTGCACGGCGGGCACGGCAAGTCCCTGGCCAGCAGATGCGAGCCCCGGCGGTCGACGCGGGTCACCGAGTAGAACTGCTTCCGGTTCCAGGTCGCGTCGCTGATGGAGGTGATCTGGCCCGTGTTGTACAAGAAAATGTCGTGCGCGCCGGTGTCGGTCAGTACCGTGGTGAACCGGAACTGGTAGCTGATGTCGGCGCGGGCGTCATTGTCGTTGTCGATGTGGATCTCATAGAGGACGTCATCGCCGAACTCGTAGAAATTCGGACCGCCCGCCGGCTGCTCAAGCGGCACGTAATTCGCGATCAGCGTGACCGTGTCGGGATCATCCGGGCTGACGAATGCGTAGAGGTCCGTGCTGTCGGCGACGGGGTCCTTTGATATCTCTGGTGCTTCTCGGTGGGAAGACATGGGTACTCCTCGCTGGCGGGATTAACGCGTAACTGAGACTGGGACATTGATGCTGAGTTTCCGGACCGGCAGGCCGGAATGGGAGGCCGGCCGTCCCCGGCCATGCGGCTGCTGGCCGGCCGTGCCCGGCCGTACGGCTGCTGGCCGGCCGTGCCCGGCCGGGCGCGGCCCGAGCTCGGCAGGCGGTTCGCGCCTCGGCCTGGCCGGGGCGGCCGGAGTGCTGCCTCGCGGCGCTAGCCGCGGGACGCTCTCCGGCGTCAGCCGGCGTCGTGGATCAGCCGCGCTACCAGGGCTGAGTCGGTACGGACCACCTCGCGGGTGCCCATCATCAGGTGAATCTCGCCCGTGCGCGGATCGGGGATGTGCACGACGAGGGGCCCGGTGTCAGCTGGTCCGGCCGGCGCGGCCACGCCGTCGCCGGGGACGGCCGCGGCTTTCTGTGACGCCTCCGCCCGGCCCGGGAACGCCGCGATAAACCCTGCCGCCGCGGCCCCCGCGCCACCGCGCTTAAGAAGCATCCGTCGGGACAAGCCTGCCATGTGTTGACCTTCCTAACTCGAAGAGAGGTCCACCACCCCCCCACCCCTCGGACGGGTCAGGATTCCGCGCCTCGGGCCAGGCTGCCGGCCTAAGTCCGGATGCCTCTCGGGGATGACATTATCGCCATTTTCTCAAGGCCCGCAAGAGGGCGCCGATTTGTGATCGATTTGCGGCACAATAGCTTTTACTTTCCGTTCATGCCGCCTTACGCCACTGCGCGCATCCCGCATTGGGCATTTCCTGCGTGCGCTGGCCGGGCGGCCGTTCGATCCGGCCCCAGGGCACGGGCGCGGCCGGTGCTTGGGAGAATTCTCGTCGTGCCCGCCAGCCGCGACGGACTTGGCCCTTTCTACCGGGACGTCATCGCCGTCGACCCGCTTGAGCCGTATGGTTCCGCGTCTGCCGCGCACCGCCTGGAGCTGCTGGCGCGCACGCTGCCGTTCCCGGTCGGCGGTGCCCGGCTTGTCCCCAGTAATAACAACGACGTGTGGCGGCTGGAGGTCGGCTACCTGCGGGTGGCGTGGCGCGGGGACCGGGGCCGCCTGGCCCGGGAGGCCGAGCTGCTCGGCCGGCTCCGGGGGGTCGTGCCGGTCCCGGAGATCCTGGACTGCGGCGGGGATGACCGGCTGTCCTGGTCGCTGGCGGCCGAGGTGCCGGGCACGCCGCTCGACGGCCTGTGCACCTGGCCCGCGCCCGCCGGGCTGCGGGGCATCGCCAGGGCAGCGGCCGGGCTGCTGCGGGCGCTGCATTCCTGGCCGGTGCCCGCGGACCTGGCCGGGATGCTGGCGCGTCCGGCGGCAGATCCCGATCCGCTGCGCCGCGCCGGCGCCGAGCTGGTGCCGCTGCCGCCCTCGTCGGTCCTCGGGCTGATCCCGGTGGCCCGGCAGCTCCCGTTCACCGACCACGGCGTGCTCGACGCCGCGGCCGGGCGCCTGGCGGAGCTGGGGGACCCGGCGGACGCCGGCCGTGACGTCCTGCTGCACGGGGACTTCTACCTGGGCAACGTCCTGGTCCGCGACGGGCAGGTCAGCGCGCTGATCGATTTCGAGTTCGCCCGCCTGGGGCCGCCGGACCTGGAGCTCATCTCGGTCGTCAGGGCCCTCGACATGGAGGCCCGGCTCGGCGTCCCGCGGCCGCCGCTGCTGGCCTGGCTGGCCGAGGATTACCCCGAGCTGTTCACCGCCCCGGACCTGGCCGGGCGCCTGTGGCGGTATGCCATCGCCTACACCATCCGCCACATCATCTTCTGGCCGCCCGACCGGGCCGAGGCCGACGGCCTGGACCGGGGCCACCCGCTGCACACCCTGCGCCGCCTGATCGACGCCCCGCTGCCGTTCCCGATCGCCCCATCGGCCCGGCCAGCCGGTCATTCGCGCTGAATTTCAGGGTTGTACCCTGGTGATGTTGCTCCAGACCCCGGCAGCTGCACCGGCGGACTTCTCGGTGTAACCGATTGACCTGGAGCTCCGTGTTCCCTTCACGTGCCGCACTGCGGTACGGGCGGTCAGCGTGTAGCCAGGCCCGGATGCGCGTGGAGGTGAGATGACTGTAGCCGCAGCCTCCAGCGGCCGGTTCCGTCATCTGGCGTTGTTCTACCACGGACCTGGCGAGTACCTGGCCGCGCTGGGCGACTTCATCCGGGCCAGCCGGGCCCGCGGGGACGCGGTATTCATTGCCGTGCCCGGGCTGAAGGCCCGGCTGGTGCGCCGGGAGCTGGGTGCGGATTCAGCGCAGGCGGCCCTGGTCGATATGGCCGAGCTGGGCCGTAACCCGGCGCGGATCATCCCGGCCGTCCTGGCGTATGCCCGCCAGCATCGAGGCCAGCACGTCTGCTGCATCGGCGAGCCGATCTGGCCTGGCCGCACCGCCGCGGAGATGCAAGAGGCCACCAGGCACGAGGCGCTCACCAATCTGGCCTTCCGTGACAGCCCGGTAACTTCTGTCTGCCTGTACGACCGCGCCGGGCTCCCGGGAACCGTCGTGGCCGATGCGGTCACCACGCACCCGGCCGTGATCAGGGACGGGAAGGAGACCGCCAGCGCCGGGTACCTGGTGCCGCCCGACCTTCCGCCGCGCTGTAGGCGGGCGCTGCCCCGGCCGCCCGCGGACGCCGAGACCCTGGCCTACCGTGAGGACCTGCGCCCGGTCCGCAGTTTTGTCGCCACCCGGGCCAAGCGTGCCGGGCTCGCGCCGCCGCGCATCTCCGACCTGGTGCTCGCCACCAGCGAGCTCGCGGGCAACACCCTGCGTCACACGGGCAGCGGCGGGACGGTGCAGATGTGGCCAACCAGAGACGAGATCATCTGCCAGGTGACTGACACCGGCCAGATCACCGATCCGCTCGCCTGGCACCGGGCCCCCTCTGATGAGCTGCTGGGGGGCAACGGCCTCTGGCTGGTCAACCAGGTCTGTGATCTCGTACAGACCAGGACCAGCCAGGCCGGGACCACCGTCCGGCTGCACATGCGCCTGAACCGGCATTGAGTCCCGGGCTTATCGTCCCCGGTTAGCCCGCTGGGGCGTCGGCCGCCTGGCCTGCGGGCGGGGCCACGCGCGGGTATGACCGCGGGGCCGCTCCAACGTGTCGAAGCGTCGCACCGATGCCGGACTTTTGTGCCGTGCGCTGGGTATGGGTTTGGCGGGTACGTTAAGGAAAGGAAAGGACGCGCCGATGCTGAGGCGTGGTGCGCCGAGGAGGCGATGTGCGGGACGAAGGACGGCGGGCCCGCATCATGGCTGCGGTGACCGCGGCGGACGCCACGGCTGATGCGGGCGAGCTGATGCAGCGATTGTGCCGGCTGGCGGTGGATGAGATGGACCTGTCGGGGTGCGCCGTGGTGCTCATGTCCGGGGCGGAGTCGACCAGTGTGCTGGCCGGGTCGGGGCGGCATGCCCGGACGGTGCCCGGATTGCAGATGGAGCTGGGTGAGGGTCCGTGCCTGGATGCTCATGCCCGGGGGATTCCGGTGCTGCTGCCGGACCTGTCCGCGGAGAGCGCGAATCGCTGGCCGGCCTTCGCCGCGGCGGCCCTGGCGGTCGGCGTGCGCGCCGAGTTCTCCCTGCCGTTGACCGTGGGGCCCGGCGGTATCGGCACGCTCGACCTGTGCCGTGACCGGCCGGGCATGCTCACTGAGGAACATCTGGCCGATGCTCTCGTGGCGGCGGATATCGTCCGTGATGCCGTGCTGTACCAGCAGTACGCCCCGGGGGGGCCGAGTCTGGCCGAGCTGGTGGCGGCGGCGGACACGGACCGGTTCGTGATCCATCAGGCGACCGGGATGGTCGCGGCGCAGCTGGATGACACCGTCGCCAACGCGCTGGCCCGGCTGCGGGCCGCCGCGTTCGCGAGCGGCCGTTCGGTGTACGACATTGCCCAGGACGTGGTGGAACGGCGGGTGCGGTTCGATGAATGAAAGTAGCGCCGGACGGCCCGTGTGGCCCCGGAGTTCCGGTCAGGTCGGCCGGGAGGATGACGTGACGCGCGAGGCCGTGCTGGCCCGGGCCTTCGTCCGGCTGGCGGATACATTGGCCAGCGACTTCGACATTGTCGATTTCCTGCACGGCCTGTCCGAGGACTCGGTTGAGATTCTCCGGGCCGAGGCCGCCGGGGTGATGCTGGCCGACGCCCGCGGCGGCCTGCGGCTGATCGCCTCTTCGGACGAGCGGATGCGGCTGCTCGAGCTGTTCGAGCTTCAGGGCGCGCAGGGCCCGTGCCTGGACGCGTTCTCCTCCGGCCGGCCGGTGCAGGCCAACGCGGCCGACAGCCTCGCCCGCTGGCCGGTCTTCGCCCCGCGAGCGTCCGGTGCGGGCTTTCAGATGATGTGCGCCGTCCCGCTGCGCGTCCGCACCGACGTCATCGGCGCCCTGAACCTGTTCCGGGCCAGCGACGAGCCGTTCACCGACGCCGAGATGGAAATAGCCCAAGCCATGGCGGAGATGGCCGCGATCGGGCTGATCCAGGAACGCGCGCTCCGGGAGCGCAACCTGCTGGCCACGCAGCTGCAGGCGGCGCTGAACAGCCGGGTGATCATCGAGCAGGCCAAGGGAATGATCGCCGAGTACCTCACCATGACCGTGGACGACGCGTTCACGGTGCTGAGGAGCTACGCGCGCTACCACAACCGGAAGCTCTCCGAAGTCGCAGGCGACGTGGTTGACCGGAGGATCGCCAGCGCCATACTGGGTCAGCCCCCCAGCCAGCATTCCTAGCGGCCCGACGGCTGCTCAGGTCAGTCGAGGTAGTCCCGGAGAAGCTGGGATCGGGACGGGTGGCGCAGCTTCGACATGGTCCTGGATTCGATCTGCCGGATCCGCTCCCGGGTGACCCCGTAGACCCGGCCGATCTCGTCCAGCGTCTTGGGCTGCCCGTCGGTCAGCCCGAACCGCATGGACACGATGCCAGCCTCCCGCTTGGACAGCGTGCCGAGCACCGATTGCAGCTGTTCCTGCAGCAGCGTGAAGCTGACCGCCTCGGCGGGCTGGATCGCCTCGGAGTCCTCGATCAGGTCGCCGAACTCGCTGCCGCTGTCCTCACCGAGCGGGGTGTGCAGGGAGATCGGCTCCCGGCCGTACTTTCGCACCTCCACGACCTTCTCCGGGGTCATGTCCAGCTCGGCCGCGAGCTCCTCGGGGGTGGGCTCCCGGCCCAGGTCCTGCAGCAGCTGCCGCTGCACCCGGGCCAGCCTGCTGAGGGCCTCGGCCACGTGCACCGGAAGGCGGATGGTCCGGGACTGCTCGGCCATCGCCCGGCTGATGGCCTGCCGGATCCACCAGGTGGCATACGTGGAGAACTTGTAGCCCTTGGTGTAGTCGAACTTCTCCACGCCCCGGATCAGGCCGAGGTTCCCCTCCTGGATCAGGTCCAGGATCAGCATCCCGCGGCCGGCATACCGCCTGGCCAGCGAGACGACCAGGCGCAGGTTGGCCTCCACCAGGTGGTTCTTGGCCCTCCTGCCGTCCTCGGCGACCCGCTCAAGGTCGATGCACTGGTCGCCGCGCAGGCCCCCGCCGCCTCCGGCGAGCTTCTCCTCGGCGAACAGGCCCGCCTCGATCCGCTTGGCCAGCTCGACCTCCTGCCTGGCGGTCAGCAGCGGTACCTTGCCGATCTGCTTCAGGTAGTCCTTGACCGGATCGGTCGTGGCGCCGGCCGTCGCCACCTGGGCGGCGGGAAGGTCCTCGTCGTCATCGCCGGAGTTCCACGGCTCGTCCTGAGCGCCGGGAGCAGCCGCGACGTCGCCGTGGCCGGGAGCAGCCGCGACGTCGCCGTGGCCGGGAGCAGCCGCGACGTCGCCGTGGCCGGTGCCGGGGCCGCGTCGCTGGCCCCGCCGGGGCCTGCCAGGTTATTCAGACCCATCGCACCGGACCGCAGGACGCCTGATGCCGGCCCGGCCTCGACGCCTGGCTGGCTTGCGACACCGGCATCCTCTCCCGATACGGAGGGCAAGGCGGAACATCTGCTGAGACCCGTGCTGTCGGCCCGCTGCCGGAAGGCAACGGGCCAGAAATCCAGAGCGGCGGCCTCGTCCCACCACTCACCACACTACGCCGAGCCGGGGGCGGCTCGGACGCTATCGGGCGCCAGGTCATCCAGCCCTTCGTCAGGGCACGTCGCCGGGCGAGGCGCGGCCCGTCGTGGGCCCTGGCGTCCGGTACCTGATCCGAACCCATGCCGGCATCAGGAAACTAGCAATAATTTTCCGGAATCTGATAACTTGTCAAGGTGACGGGCTGGACCTTCCTGACCACCCACGCCAGGGTTCTGCTGCTGGTCGCCCATGACCCGGGGGTGCGCCTGCGTGACATCGCGGCCAGCCTGGACATTACCGAACGCAGCGCCTTCGGCGTCATCACGGACCTGGTCGAGGCCGGCTACGTGGTCAAGGAGAAGGACGGCCGCCGCAACCGTTACCACGTCCAGGCGCACCTCCCGCTGCCCGAAGCCACCGCCCGGGAACGCACCGTCGGTGAGGTGCTGGCCCTCCTGACCGGCACCGACGAAATGGCCAGCGACCATCCGGAACAGGTGCGCGGCCGGCTGCTGCCGGGCGAGCCGTCGGCAGGCCCCACGGCCACGGGCGAACCGCAATGATGATGGCCCGCGAAGACCGCAGGCGGGGGAAGAGGCAGGCGACGTGACCGACGTATGGATCGTGAACGATGACGGCAGCGAGATCGTCCGCGCCAGGGATATCGCCGTGGCCAGCCTGGACTACGACGGGAGCATCACGGTGCGGCTGGTCGGCGGAGACGGCGCGGCCGTGACGATCGTCGGAAACCGGGCGCATCACGACGAGCACCGGCCTGACGATTTCCACCGCCAGCTGGTCCGCGTCATCGCCGAACTGTCGGACGCGGCGGGAGCCTTCCTGGTCCAGGCCGCGCACGACGAGAAGCGTGGCTGGCAGTGGGTTACCGAGCCGCTGTGACGGCGAGCGCATCAGGAGCATACTGGTCTTGATGAAGCCTGCCCGCGCCGCCAGCCGGCGCCTCCTGCCCACGAGTCCCTTCCGCCCGGCGCCCCCGGCCCCGCCTGCCGAGCCGCTCGCGGAGCATGACCAGGTCACGCACGATAAGTACGGCCTTGGCCGGGTCATCAGCGTGCAGGACGACGCCACCCTGGTCGTCGATTTCGGCGGGCGCCGGGTGCGGTTCACGATGCCGTGCACGAAGCTGGCCAAGCTCTGACGCCGCTTGCGGCATCCCGGCGTACACCGCCGCCGGGGTGGTCCTGAACGCAGGACCGCCCAGTTCCGGCGGCGCAGAGGTCAGATCGCGCGGACCTGCTCAGCCTGCGGGCCCTTGGCGCCCCGGGTCACGTTGAACTCGACCCGCTGGTTTTCCTGGAGGCTGCGGTAGCCGTCAGCCTCGATGGCGGAGTGGTGGACGAACACGTCCGGCGTGCCGTCGTCGGGGGCGATGAACCCATAGCCCTTGTCCGCGTTGAACCATTTCACTGTTCCCTGAGCCACTGTGCTCTCCTGCCGAGGCGATCAACGGGATGCGCGGCACGCATCCCGGGTTGTGGCAACCGCCTGTCGCTCCAAGGCCAGGCCTGGGCATCGGCGCCGCCCGCGGTCTGAATTTCGCGGGCGCTGTGACACCGACACGAACTTCGACAACAACCAGTTTTATTTAACACCATGCCGCGGTCAGCGGCACGTCAAGCGTCCCGCATCATGGGCACGGCAGGTTGCGCAGGGTAACCTGGGTCGGGCCGGGGCTTCCCGCGCGCCGACAGTCACGTCAGCGTCGCCCTGGGCGCACGACGACCCGGTTCTGCCCGGAACCGAGATGGGCTGCCGAAGATGGCGCCGCATGAAATCGATCATGTCCCTCCTGGCCCTGAGCTTTCCGTCCGGAGTCAAGGTGGTTACACCATCGTGGCGGTCAGCGGCGAAATCGACATCTCGTCCGCACCCGTCGTGCGTGAGCGGCTCATCGGCCTGCCACGGTCTCAGGCCAGCCGGGTCATCATCGATCTGTCCGGGGTGACTTTCTGTGATGCGAGCGGGCTGGCCGTGCTGGTCGGGGCCAGCCGGCGCGCCGGCCTGCTGGGCGGCGTCCTGCGCCTGGCTGCCCCCGCGCCCATGATGGCCACCGTTCTCCGCCTCACTGGCCTGCACTCGCGGTTCGAGATCTTCGCCACTGTGTCTGAGGCCATCAGCAGCTCCTCCTCAGCGCGGCGCCGGGCCGCCACGGCGGCGTGCTGTAGCCTGAGAGCAGCGCCGATGGCGCACTAAGGCGTAGCCATGAGGGCACGCCGGTCGTATGTCGCTCGGTGAGCGAGATGGTCTCCACGGACGTGGCGCCTTCGACAACGCGGCCACTTGAATCCTGGAGACGATCTTTTTTGTCTGCCCTGCCCGCTGAACGGCCCGTAAGCATGCCCGCTGGCCCGCCCCGAACGACCCGGTCCCGGCGCTCCGGGCCGCGACACGCGCCGCGCCCCGCTCCCGGGGGCACGTTCGGCGCCCTCGGCGTCGCCGCGGCCCTGGTGGCGGTCCTCGCCGAAGACGACATCACCACGCCCCGCCCGATCCAGGCTGCTGTGCTGCCCGACGCGCTGGCCGGCCTCGACATACTCGGCCGGGCCCAGACCGGGTCGGGCAAGACGCTGGCTTTCGCCCTCCCGCTGGTCGCCCGGCTGGCCGGGGGGCACACGATGGCGTGCCGCCCGCGCGGCCTGGTGCTGGTGCCGACCCGCGAGCTGGCCGCCCAGGTCCAGGCGGTCCTGTCGCCGCTGGCCCGCGCCGTGGGACTGACCGTCACCACTGTCTTCGGCGGCACCCCGCAACGGCCGCAGGTGACGGCACTGCGCGACCGCACCGATATCGTCGTCGCCTGTCCGGGGCGCCTGGCCGACCTGATCGGCCAAGGCCACTGCCAGCTCGGAGACGTCGAGGTCAGCGTGCTGGATGAAGCCGACCAGATGGCCGACCTGGGGTTCCTGCCCGTGGTGCGGCAGCTGCTCGACGCCACCCCGGCGGACGGCCAGCGGCTGCTGTTCTCGGCCACCCTCGACGGCGAGGTGGACGTCCTCGCGCGGCGTTTCCTGGCCGGCCCGGCGCGGCATGACGTGGACGACGGCGCGCCGCCCGCGCAGATCACCCACCATCTGCTCACCGTCACCGCCGCCGAGCGGGCCGCCGTTGTCGCGGCCCTGGCCAGCGGGGAAGCCCGGGTGCTGATCTTCACCAGGACCAGGCACGGGGCCCACAAGCTCGCCCGGCAGCTGGCCCTGGCCGGGACGCCGACGGCAGAACTTCACGGCGACCTGGCCCAGGGCGTGCGCAGCCGGAACCTCGCGGCGTTCGGATCCGGCGAGGTCCGCGCCTTGGTGGCGACCGACGTCGCGGCCCGCGGTCTGCATGTGGAGGGCATCGGCCTGGTCATCCACGCCGATCCCCCGGCCGAGCACAAGGCTTATGTTCACCGCTCGGGCCGGACCGCCCGCAGCGGTGCCGCCGGCACGGTGGTCACGGTGCAGACGGCGGCGCAGGCGGCCGGGGTCCGCGCACTGATGCGCAAGGCCGGCGTGACACCGCACGCCGCGACCGCCGGTCCGGAATCACCGGTGCTGCGCTCGATCGCCGGGCCCGCCGCCCGGCGCAGTGCCCCGGTGGCCCCGCCCGCTCGCCCGGTCCTCGTGGCTACGCAGGCCACTGGCCGCGGCGCCGTCGCTGCCTCCGGAGGCTTCCGCGGCCGCCGGCGCGGCTGACGAACGGCGCGGCTGACGAACGGCGCGGCCGGCGCGGCCGGCCCGATGTGCGCGGCCGCCGCGGGATTAACCGAAATCGACGTGCCGTGGGCGGTAGAGCTCCTCGAGGGCGTCCCGTTCCTCGGTACTGAGCTGCACATCGCCGGCGGCGAGAGCCTCGGTGAGGTGCTCGGGCTTGGTGACGCCGATGATCGGGGCCGTGACGGCGGGGTGGCCCGCCACCCAGGCCAGCGCGATCTGGGCCCGGGACACGCCCCGGCTTCGCGCTATGTCGCCCACTCGCTCGACGATGTCCCGGTCGCTGTCCTGGTACAGCGAACTGACGTACCGGTCGGCTCCGCCGCGGCGGGTCAGCTGATCCCAGGGCCGGGTCAGCTTGCCGCGCGCGAGCGGGCTCCAGGGAATGACGCCGACGCCTTGGTCGAGGCAGAGCGGGAGCATCTCCCGCTCCTCCTCCCGGTACAGCAGGTTGAAATGGTTTTGCATCGACACGAAGGAGGTCCAGCCGTGCACGTGGGCCGTGTGCTGAGCCTTCGCGAATTGCCACGCGGCCATCGATGATGCCCCGAGGTAGCGGACCTTGCCGCTGCGCACGACGTCGTGCAGCGCCGCCATGGTCTCTTCGATCGGCGTGGCCGGATCCCAGCGATGAATCTGATACAGGTCGATGTAATCGCACCCCAGCCTGGCCAGGGAATGGTCGACCTCGGCGAGAATGGCCTTGCGCGACAGGCCTGAGCCATTGGGCCCCGGCCGGACTCGCGCCCACACTTTTGTCGCGATGACGACGTCGTCACGCTTGGCGAACTCGCGGAGCGCGCGGCCCAGGATCTCTTCGCTATGTCCGGCGGAGTACCCGTTGGCCGTGTCGAAGAAGTTGATCCCGGCCTCGATGGCCTGGCGGATGATCGGGATGCTTTCGTGCTCGGGAAGAGTCCATGTCTCGCTGCCCCGCCCCGGATCGCCGAACCCGTAGGCGCCCAGGCCAAGCCGGGATACCTGCAAGCCGGTCGCGCCCAGCGATCCATATTCCACCCCGACATGGTAGCGACGTGCCCGGCCGTCCCTCGCCCCCGCCGGTGCGTACCGTAAGACCAGGAGACTTCGAGGTAACGGGACGGCAGGACGATGGAACTGAGCGTGGTGTACGCCGGCTGGGCCCCTACTCCGGTACAGCAGGAACTGGCGAAACGCGCCGAGGACGCCGGTTTCTTCCGGTTGTGGACCACCGAGGGCATGGGCAGTGACGGGCTCTTGAAGGCCATGTCCCTGGGCCTGGCCACCTCGACGATCAGGATTGGCACGGGCATTGCGTACTCGTTCTCGCGGTCGCCCTTCCAGGCTGCGGCCGGCGCGGCGGTGCTGGCCGAAGCCCTCGATGGCCGCTTTACGCTGGGCCTGGGCGCGGGGACCCGCGGGTTGCGGCGCTGGTTCGGTGTCGAAGAGGACCACCCTGCTCCCCGCTTCGGCGAATACGCCGACCTGATCCGCGGCGCCTGGCAGGCCCGGGGAACCTTCGAGTACGCCGGCCGGTTCTTCACCGCGCGCGTACCGGATATCCATTTCCCCGCGAACGAGGACATCCTCAATGCGCTGGAGGTCCACGGTTCCGGGGTGAATCGCATCATCCTGCAGACCTCGGCCGAGCATTGCCACGGTGTGGCGATGCACCCGCTGGCCGGGTTCAGCCCCTACCTGGAGGACACCATCGTGCCCGCCCTGGCCCACGGCGCCCGCCGGGCTCAGTGGCGTGCGGGAAAGCTCTGGACATCACTGTGGTACATCGCGTCGGTGCACCGGGATCCCGAGGTGGCCCGCCGGCGCGCGGCCGCGCTGCTGGCGTTCTACTTCTCCACGCCGAGCTACCAGACGCCGATCCTGGGCACTCGCTGGGAGCGGACCGGCGCGGACCTGCGTGACGGCCTGCGCGCGGGCCGGTCCTGGGATGAGCTGACGGGTATGGTCCCCCGCGAGATGGTCCAGGAGACCTGCCTGGCCGGGACGCTGGAGGAAGTCAGAGAAAAGCTCGGGTCGGTGCGCGGCAGGCTCGCGTCCCTGGGCGTCGACGAACTCGTGCTCGAGCCGCCGCTCACCCGTACTCCCGAAGAGTTCGAGGAGAGCATGCGCGGGATAATCTCGGTGCTGGCCGATAGCGCCCGCTGACCGCGGCCGCCCGCCGGGAACATCGGAGGACCGGCCAGAGGAATCAGCGCCTTTTCCGCAACTCCATTCCCACAAATATCGCGATCACCAAGACGATGATGACAACCTGCGCGACCAGCTCGCCCTGAATAGCGGCATGACTCTTGAAGAATCCGTTCTGGTCGCCAGCGTCGAGCACGGCGAAGAACGTGGATACGTTGAGGACCCCGAAAATGGCTATGGCACCAAGAAAGAAATTTCTTCTGCCGTCCCTTCTGTCTTGCTCTTTTTTCTCGTTCTCGGTGATCAGGAGCCGCATAGTGTGTATCCGGCGCTCGAGATCTTCCTGAATGCTCGTGGTCCCGACCGCTTCCATCATCCACTCCAGGTACCGGCGATCGGAACGGAGCCGGCACAGTTCTTCGGCGTGCGCGAAGGCGACCGAACGGCGGACCGTCTGTTCGAGCTGCCGAAGATCGAGAAGATTCGCGCGGTCGTTTTTCTTCCCGGGGCGATCCTCCAGAGCCTGCAGTAGCTCACGGTTCCACAGCAGCAGCCTGGGCGTCCACGAGGCAGCGAACTGGACTGCCTCAAGGTATGCGGTGGCCTGCCAGGACGGGTTCCCGGCTACCCCGAATATGGTGGTGTCATCGAGTACCGACCACGAGTTTTCTTTGTAACCGAAGTTACCCTGCGCGGTTTCCGGCTTGCCCTTACGCTCGGTCACCGGGTAGCGCACCCACTCCTCGAGCGTTGCCGCGTCACGGTTCACATTGGTGCGAAGTATTTCCGCACCATACCGGCCATCTGGTTCCGCGATCGAGACGTCCGCATCCACCAGGATCATTATATGGAAGTGGCCCTTGATGTATTCCGGATCATCCTCGCCAGCTAGTCCCTGGGCTACCACCAGGATAACGTCGTGCGCGAATTCATCGAGGCCGCGCCAGTAGCCGTGTTCTGCCCAGCCGTACCGGTAATCCACATCCCGGGCGTAATCTGCCGGGCACCTCAGCGCTTTGTAGAGCTCATGGGGCGTTGGATCAGTAAGCGTACGCTCGATGCAGAGACAATGGTTCTCCAGCCGGCTTAGATCCACCCAGACGCGCCATTCATCACCCGGATGATGCTTATCCCAGAGGGCGGGCAGGCTTGCTGTCTGTCCGCCGTACATGCCCTCGCCTGCGCCCGCCCAGAAATCGGTGAGCTCCAGGGTCTTCAGCGTGACGCTGCCTTGATCCAGGTCCTTCAGCCTCTTGTCGAGTGCACCGCCAAGTCCCGGCACCACATCAGGGTTATCGGCGCCCCCGCTCCCGTCGTCCTCGTCCCCGGTGCCCGGCACCCTCTTCCTCAGCGCCGAACTCAGCTGGCCAAGCCTGTCCTCGCCCACCTTGACGGCGAACGGAAAGCAATAGCGAATCTGGACCGTCGGCAATCGCATCGGCTTGCTGTCGCGGTACGCCGTGGCCACGGAGCGCAGCAGCGACGCCCACGGATTCAGCCTGGACGCAATGTCACTCGCTCGCTCGCCGGCATCAGGGCTCAGTTCCCGGGCGCCGCTCTGCCCGGCCTCGTCGAGGCGGTCCATTATGCTCCGCACCAGGCCGTGCGCGTCGTCCAGGTTCCTGATCACCCGGTGATCGGGCCAGGGCAGGGCACCTGGCCTGTCATGCGATCCGGGATGCTCGTCGTAATACTTTCTGATCGCGTCTTCGTGGTCCGCAAGCGCCACCGCAGCATGGCGAATCCCGCGGTAGACTTCATGCAGCGCTCGCGCCTCGCCGATGAGTTCTTTCCGCAATTCTGCCCGGTTGCCCGTGAATTCATCCGGTCCGTCACCAGATTCATTCGCACCCAGCAACTCCAGCAGTTCCCTGGCGTCCTGCTGCGCGGTCCAGCAATTGGCGATGACGCTGTGATTATTGCCACGATTCACTGCTTTATAGATGGCCATGTCAGCATCCAGGAGACGCAAGAACCGCCTGATGGCCTGCAGGATCACGCGATCGTCCGCGCTGGCTTCATTCTCGAGCTGTGGGGTTATCGCTGTCGTTACCGCCCGGGTCAGGGCGCTGATGGTGTCCCAGGCGTTCGTCTTATCGTATAGATCATAGCAGCGCTTCCGCATAGACTCAAAGAAAAGCACCTCGTCTTTTTCCGGGTCGCCAGATTTCCATGTTTCGATGAGATCGCCGAAATCGGAGCGCACCTTGTATATGGCGTTCTCGCGTGCGCCCCTGTGCCGCAGGCGGAACTTCAACGGTCCCGTCTCCGCGGCGCCGGACTCCCCCAGCAGGTGGAGTGCGTACGTTATTTTCCGGTCAATCTGCTGGGCCAGGACGGCTCGCGCATCGCGCTTTACCTCATCGTCTGGCGCCGTCGAAACCATTCCCGCTCCCCACCATTATCGCGCCGTCTTCTGTTATCCGTCGCCGTGTGCTGCGATCGGGCCACAGGCCTTCCCGCGGCCCGCGGCTCTCCGGGCCGGCGCCCTCCATTGCAGCATCCTAACCAGCCTGGCGATTGAGGACCTTGGCCAGGACGACGAAGATACGGCTGCGCTGCCCCCGTGTACGGCCTTGGTGCTTTCCTCCGTACATTGGGCGCACGGGCTGCCCGCCGTCACCGCAGGCGGCCGCCTCGACCCAGAACCGGAGGTCCGCAGCACGGACGTGAACGAGCAACCGAAGAGCCGCCCGACCAAGCAGGTCATCGTCATCCGCCGCGACCTGCGGATGCGCCGCGGCAAGGAGATCGCCCAAGGCGCGCACGCCGCGACGGCCTGGCTGGCCGAGCTGGTCATCCAGCAGCTGACGCCGGACCGCCCGGTCGATCACGTCCAGCTTTCCGAGGCCGAGCGGACCTGGCTCGGGACCAGCTTCCGCAAGGTCACCGTCAAGGTGGGCTCCGAGGAGGAGCTGATGGCGGTCTACCGCCAAGCGCTCGAGGCCGGGCTGCTGGTCCGCCTGGTCACCGACCGGGGCCTGACCGAATTCGGCGGGGTTCCCACCCGGACCTGCCTGGCCATCGGTCCGGACTACGACGAGCTCATCGACCCGGTCACGGGTGAGCTCGAGCTGTATTGACGCGGGCGGCACGAGCCCGGCCGTGGCTCACGCTGGCGCGGCGGCGCCCGTCCCCCGAAATTTGCCGTATCGGCGTGGCCAAATGGTTTTTAGTGCGCATGCCGCTAAGATCGGCCCTCGAAGAGGCTCTAGGGGATCTTGACGATAAGGGATGCGCACTTGATGTGCAGTCCAGGCCTTCGCAGGAGCACTGGCGGAGATGAACATCCTGTTCTCCGGCGTTGTTAAGTAACTGAGTTGCCAGGAGCATGATTCGTGCGTTCTCGAAATCGGCGAAACCCGGCCCGGATTTTCGGCCCGGGATCCGGCGGGCGGAGCCTAAGCCGTCGTGAGGTGCTGGCGGGCGGTATTGGCACTGGCGCGCTCCTGGCGTTGCCGGACCTGGGCCTGGGCGGCCGTCGGGGCGCCCAGCCCGGCGACTCTGGCGGGGCCGCGCTGCGGTATGCCTTCCTTTACGGGACCCGGGATGTGGACCCCGCCCCGGGCGGGTCCTTGGTCGCCGCGATGCGTCCCGCGTCGCGGACGGCCTCGCCGCATACGCCGGTGCCGGTCGCGGTAAAGCTCGCGGCTGCGCCGGTCTCGTCACCGGACCAGACCGTCACGGCTCTGGCTACGGTAGATATGGTCAGCGACGGGGCGAAAATAACGCTGACCCTTCTCGACGCCGCCTCGGCTGCTATCACCCACCAGGGTTCGGTGACCGTGACCGGCGTATCGCGCGATGCGAACGTTCTGGTGACGCCGGTTTTCGCACCTGATTCCGCCATCGTTTCCATCGTTATGGCCGTCACGACTCCCGTGGGCAGGCGGCTGGCCACCAAGGCGCACCCGCACACGGGAAGACCGGTGACCCAGTGGGCGACCGTCTGGAAATCCCACCATGAGCTGGCTTATTTCGATCGGCGCAGCGGGGCCATGACCGAGCCGTTCCACCTCTCCGATGAGCCCTCTTTGGCGTTGTCCACCGCCGCGGCTAACCGCTCGGACTTGCTGCTGTGGACCACCAGGGAACCGCAGCCCGGTGATCCAGCCGGGCTCCGGGCGCAGGCCCAGCTGTCCCGGCTGAGCGTGTTTCCGCTGGGCTCCGGGAAGGCCCGGTTGTCGGGGCCGGCTCCGGCCCCGTGGCCAGGCGGGGAACCCGTTACGACGCTGCCGACCGGCGACGTGGCCCGCCTGGCCTGGGGCCGCCAGGTGCAGGTGTGCTCGGCCCGGAGCGCAGACGTGACTCAGCTGGGGATCCCGGCCTTCGGTCAGGTGCGCGCCAAACCGAGTGCCGTCACCATGCAGGCCAGGCCGGACGGGACCGTGTTCATGACCAAGCCGGGAGCCGGGGTGGCCCTGATCGCCGATCCGGCGCACTCGTTCCGGGCCAGGGCCGAGATCCGGTTTCCCGTCCCCGCGTCGCCGCTCGGCGCTCCGTGGACCAAGGCCGTGCTGTCACCGGCCGGCCGGACCTTGTATGTCCTGGGCCCGGCGGCCACGGGCGGCCTGGGTGCTTACGACGTGGCTTCCGGCAAGCTGGTCGCCTCCTATAGCGAGGGCCGCCACTATCACGGGCTTCACCAGCTGCCCAGCGGGGACCTGCTCGCGGTGGGGCCAGAAAACCCGCGGCTCGCGTTTTTCTCTGCCGATCTCAGCCCACTCGGAACCGCTGATACGGACCTTCATGTATCGGCCATCTTCTAGCGCAGCAGCCCCGATGGAGGAATGGCAGCTATGACCGGATATGATACCGCAGGCCGGATACAGGACACGTATGCGTCCGCGCATAATGAATTCCACTCGAACCCAGCCTTCTGGATCCGCTACTTTACTCCGTCACCGGCTGCTGACCTGTTCAGTGACGACGCCCTGGCGGAAAGCCGGGGCGCCTGGGACAGCGGCGGTCACGCCGTGGGCTGCATTTCCGCGCCCCAGCAGTCCCGGCTGAGCGGATCCGCCGCCGAAGGCCAGGCTGATGCGCAGGCCTTCGCGGCGTCGATGCTCGCCGCTTACCATGCGGTCGGCCCACTCCAGCTGCCACCTAACGGCCAGCTCTACTGCTGGCTCGACCAGGAGTATTCGACCTCGCTCAGCTCAGCCTACTGGAATGCGTGGGCGCATTACATTGCGGAGTATAATTTTGCGGGGATGGGCACCTATCCGCTGTACCCGTGCCTTTACTGCGACCCGTATTCGCCGTACCCTAATTGCTCGACCATCGCCAAGTCGCGAGGCGTCGACGTGCCCAGTGCCATCTGGTCGAGTGAACCCGAACCGTGCGGCAGCCTGACCAGCCCGCCGCCCTGGAAAGCGGACGCGTGCGCGACGGTGCCGACCCGGCTCTGGCAGTACGGTGAGCAGGGCGCATGCAACTACTCAGCCAACGTCGACCTCGATGTTGGGGCCCCGGGATATTCCGGCGCCGACTATTGCTTCCACGTCAAATCGAGGCCTTAGAAAGCAGCTGGGTGATCGGTATTAATCAGGTCATAGCGTCGACCATCGCGGGGTGCGCCGTCAGCTGCGGCGCGGTTCTCGTCGTGGCCGGGGCGGGCAAGCTGTACCGCGGCCTGCGGGGGCTCGAGGACATGACCGCTGTCAGGCGGGCCGTGCCGATGCCGCGGCGCCAGTGGCGGCTGTTCGGACTGGCCGTCGGCAGCGCCGAGGCCGTGACGGGCGTGGTGGTGTGCAGCGGTGCCTACCCGGTGCTCGCCGGCGCTAGCTTGGCCGCCCTCGGGGCCGCGTTCTGCGCGGTGCTGGCCTACCTGCTCGTCAAGCAGGTTCCTGGCCACTGCGGGTGCATCAGCTGGCGCACCGCGACGGCCACCTCGGCGGACTCGCTGACCTGGCGGCCCGTAGCGCGCGCCGGGATGCTGCTCGGCGTAGGCGTCGCATACCTGGTGATCTCAGCCGATGCCGCCAGCGTGCCGCGCCAGTACTGGTTCGGCGGGGGAGTCGCGGCCGGGGCCGCCGTCCTGGTTCTGCTGAGCGTGCCCGGGCCTGCTCTGCTGAGCGTGCCCAGGCCCGCGCGCTTCCTCGCTTGCCGCGGGCCGCTGCGGCGCCGGACGCGCACCACGCTCCGCGCACTGGCCGGCCACGAGACGTTCGCCGCGATGGCCAGCTCAGCCGGACCGTTCGGGCCCGTGGCCTGGCATCGCCGGAGCGGATGCACGGACGAATTCTGGTTCACGGCGCCGGCTGGCCACAGCGGCCAGGCCGTAGTATTCCGGGTCTATCGGGCCACGCCGGGCGCACGGCCTGCCGTCCATGGGTCGCTACGGAACCCCGGACCGCCAGGAACCAGCTGGCCGAGCCGGGCCATAACCATAGGTGATGCGCTGATCGCAGCACCCCGGCCGCCCCGGCCGGCCCGCCCGCAAGCTAACGGAGGGAGACGCGTTGAAGTTTCACCCAGTCCGTGATGCGCGGGAACGACTAGCCGCCGGCCACTGGCCCGCCGGAGGTGCGTCCCGCGGCCGTACGGTCACCCTCGGCGTGCTGGCTGTGGCCGCGTGCGGGCTGACCATGACCGCATGCGCCAGCCAGAACCTGTCGAGCACCACATCAGCCGCATCAGCCACGGCGTCGGCTCCCGTATCGCCCGGAGCTACGACCACGGCCGCGTCGCCGAGCCCGGCGTCAGCAGGCGGCGATTGTGCGACGTCGCAGCTGAGAATCAGCCTCGTCAACACCGGCGCTCTGGCGGGCCAGGCCGGCGGCTACCTCAAGTTCACCAACGACTCCGGTACGGCGTGCCGGATGACCGGCTGGCCTTCGGTGACCGGGCTGACCGCCGCCGGGCAGGCCACGCCTCTGCGGCACCTGCAGTCGAGCATGTTCGGCGCCTGGCACTACACGGCCCCGCCCGCGGTAATCACGCTCAAGTCAGGAGATTCCGCCTACGCCGTGGTCGCGGCCGACGATAAGCCGGCTGGAGCCAGCACTGCCTGCCCCGCACCATACGTGCGCCTGCGGGTCAGCGCGCCGGGCGATTCGGGAACTGTGACCATCTCCGCGTGGCTGCCTGGCGCGGCCTCCTACCTGCCGGCCTGCACAGCAGCCGATGGCTCGCCGACGGCGGGCACGTCGGTGATAACGGCCCTGTCCACCCTCCCGCACTGATACCGAGGTCCCTCGACCCGGCCGGCATGCCTCGGAGGACAAGTGACCAAGTACATCAGTGACAGCTCGAATTTCGGAGCTGATGGCCCCTTCTTCCGCATCATCCGGGAAGGACTCGAGGGTCTCGTCGACGGAGAGGACTACTTCGACCTCCTGGCCGACGATGTGGTCTTCGAGTACGTCATCTCGGTGCCCGGTTACCCCAGGCGCGTGGCAGGGCGGCAGAACATCATCGACCTGTACCGCGGTTACGGCGACTTCATGACGGTCCGCAGCGCTGACAATCTCCGCGTCTACCGGGATCCGGAAGCGTCGGTCGTCGTCCTCGAGTACGAGGTGCACGGCGAATCGGTGCAGACCGGCCGGCCGTACAGCAATCGCTTTGCCTCCATCATCACCGTCAAGGACCGCAAGGTGACGCACTGGCGGGACTACCTCGACCCGGTCGCCGTGTTCGACGCCGCGGGCTGGCCCGATACCCCCGCCTGAGCATCACGGCCGAGTTCACCCGCCTGAGGCCAACCGAGGGCTGGACTGCTGGTCGGGCCCCGGTCACCGAGAGCGCGGCGGACGACGAACGCCTCAGGCAGGACACCGTGACCCTGGCCGCGGCCCTGGTGGAGCGCGGCCGCCCGGAGTACCCGCGGTCCCGGAACCCTGCCGCTCCGGGGGCACCTGGACCTGACAGCCGTGCGGCCCCGCCGTCCGGCGCCGCAGTGGCGTGCCGGACGGCGGGGCCGCCTGATCCCGTGCGAGACCAGCCCGGCGCTTAAGACGACTTGATGCCGTACTGGCTGACGGCGAAGGTCTTCGCGCTGGGGTCGAGCAGATCTCGAACCCGTAGTCGATCTGGTTCAGGCCTGAGCCGGCGGCCAGGTACCCGTGGCTTTCCAGCCAGGTGAGGCGCGCCAGCACGGCTTCCGGAATACCAGCATCCTCAGCCCTTCTTTGGTGCCAGGGTGGCGGCAGGATTGCCGTAGGTGGACTTAGCTCTTAGCTAGGAGCTGGTCCTGACACCCGATTGGGATTCCGCTGCGGTCGACGAATCAATTGCCACCGAGTTCGCCAGCTCACCGGTGCCGGGGCCGGGCCAGGTCGGACCGGCCGGTGACGACGAACCAGGTAACCAGCGCCGCGACCAGGAACGGGCCGGCGGCGCGGCCGGGGATCAGGGCCAGCACGCCCCGGCACGCCAGCGCCGCGAGGCCGGCCCGTAGAAGCAGCCGCAGCGGCCGCCCCTGCCGGATACGCGCGGGCAGCTGCCACGTGTACGCACCGAGCAGCTCCAGCGGCCCCACCGGCGGCCCGATCAGCGGGTCGGCCGAAGCCTCGGACACCACGGGCAGCGGGGAGGTGTCGTCGGCCGCGGCCGCCACGTCCGCGTAAGCCTCGCTGCGCCCCCACGGGGTGCGCAGCTGGACGTAGGCCGCCGTGGCGGTGGTGTACCGGGCCAGGTCCCCGCCATCGGCCCGGTCTGGGTGCGTGGCCGTCGCGACCCTGCGCCAGGCGCCGCGCACCTGCTCGTCCGTCAGATCTCGCCGGACCGGCAGGCCGAGCGCGTCGAACGGGTTCGCGCTCACGGCCCGCCCCCCGGGCCGAGGACGCCCTCGACGCCGGGCGGCCCGGGTTGGGGCCAGGCCGGCGGCGCCGCCCCCGGCGTACTTTCCGGCGCGCTTTCCGGCCGCGGCCCGGGCGCGGCGACCGGCGCCTGAGCGGCAGGCAGGCTCAGCGGCGACGGCGTGGGCCGGGCCACCTGGACAAAGGTGGCCGCGCCGCGGTGGATGTAGCAGGCCTGCCCGATATCCAGCCGCCGGATCAGATCGGGATCGGCCACCCAGGCTCGCTGCTCCCGGGTCAGCCCTTCGTCGCCCCACGCGTTGCCGACCAGCCGGTGTGCGGTCTCCAGCACGCGGCGGTGCCCGGCCAGGCCGGACAGCGGCTCGGGGCGCGGCGTGCCCAGCACCCAGATGCCGCCGTCGGCGGTGGCCGCGATCCGGTACCGCTCGTCATCGTCGCGGCCCAGGCCCTCCCAGGACTGGGCGGAGACCTGGACCCCGATGCCGAGGGACCGGCCCCGCTCGTACAGGTTCGACAGCGGCACGCGCCGGGACACGGCGCTGTAGTCGTCGGCCGCCAGCAGCATCGCCCGCGGCTCGCCGGCCAGGTCGGTCGCGGCCCGCGCGGCCAGCTCGGTGATGGCCAGGGCCTGCGCCTCGGCCACCGAAGGCTCGCTGGTTCCCTCCAGGATGCAGTACCACGCGTCGTATTCGGCCAGGTCGCCCGGGCCGTCCAGGGCCGGGCCGAGCCGGCCCAGCAAGGTGGCGAACCGGAGCCGGATGTCGGGCAGGTGCCGGGCCGCGGCCCGGACCCGGGCCAGCTCCTCCGGATGACGGCCGTCACCCCAGGCGTGCTGCAGCCACTTGGTCTCCAGCCGGTCCAGGAACGCCGCTCCGTTCAGCGGCGGCCCGCCGGGCGCGGTGACGGCCAGGATGAGGACGGCCTGGAGGATATCCGCGTAGTAGGCGGCCGCGCCGGTGCCGCTGTCGATCATCTGGTACAGCAGGACGGCCAGGTCGCCGGGCGCCAGATCCCACAGCGACAGCCTGGCCTCGTCGGGCCAGATCGCCACCCGCCGGGCCCCCGCCCCGTAGAGCAGGAGGCGGGTCCGCGTCGCCTTGACCCGGGCGTCCGGGCCGCCCTTGCAGTCGAGCACGATCAGCAGCGGCCGGGGCCTGCGCCCGGCCCGGGCCGCGCCCAGCGCGGCGGTGAACCAGCCCGCCCACAGCCGCATCATCAGGTTCGTCTTGCCGGTGCCGGTGGCGCCGACGATGACCATGTGCCGTCCGCACGCCGCGTCCGGGACGGCGAAGACCGAACGCCACCGGTGCCCGATGGCCCGGATCGTTCCTCCTACCGGGATCAGGCCGCCCCGGGCCAGCAGCGGCACCGCACCTGGCGCCTTGTTCAGCGCGATCGCCCGCCCGGCCTGGTGTTTCCACTGCCTGGCGTCGAACGTGACCGGCGCGGACGCCAGCCTGCCGCCGATCCCGCTCATCACCGCGTAGTTCCGCCACCACCAGCCCAGCGCCGCCAGGCCCAGCCCGGCCGGGATCGCGGCCAGGGACACCAGCAGGAACGCCCGGGTCATGCCGAGGACGGTCAGCGGGCGCCAGCCGTGCTCCCAGTCCCCGGCCAGGGCCGGCCCGATGCCCCGCCAGCTGCCCAGCTGCACCGCCTCGGTCGCGAGCCAGCCGACGGTGAACGGCAGGAAGAAGAGCGCGGCGCGGCGCAGCCGGGCCGGCGGCCAGCCCCGCAGCCACGCCGCCCCCCACCCGATGACCGCCGGCGCCGTCACCGACCAGGCCGCCAGCGCGAGCCCGATCGGCACCAGCCACCGGATGATCCGGGCCGCCTTGCGTATCAGCCACAAGCTCACCGCGAGCTTGAGCCAGGACCGCACGCTCATCGCAGCGTCGCCGGGTTGAACGCGTTGGCGGGCAGGTCCCGGACCGCGACCCTCGACCGGGCCGTGGCCGGCAGCGCGGCAGCGGCCCGCAGCACCACCGATTGAGCGGCCCGCCCCGTCAGGTACACGACAGTGGCGTACCGCGCCGCGGAGAGCATCTCGGTCATGATCCCGACGGTCCGGTCGAGCTGCTTGGGGGTCAGCTCGACCTCGACGGCCCAGACCTGGCCGCCGTACGGACTTCCGTCGATGCTCGGCCAGTGAATCTCGGCGTCCGGGATGTGGCCGGTGCCATGCATCGGCCGGTCGGCGCGCAGCCGCCGCTCGGAGTGCCACCAGGCCTGGCTCTCGGTCCACACCTGTCCGCTGGCCAGCCACAGCCGGGCGGCCAGTACCGCCCTGCTATGGGCCAAACGGGCCAGGGCCGGGCGGGTCGCGGGAAACCCCAAGCCCGTCGCGGCCATCCCGTCCCGGGTCAGCCAGCACCACAACGGCCCGGGGCCCAGCCGCCCGGTGGCCATGTATCCGGAGCGGCGCCACCTGAACATGAGATGGCCGACATGGTCCCGGTCGATGCCCAGTGCCTCGGCCAGCAGGTCGTACGGCACGGCGTAGTGCTCCGCGCAGAGCAGGAATACGTCGATGTCGCGCTGGCTGAGCCGCACCATCCCGGCGTCGATGCGCCGCGCCCTGGCCGGGGCCGAGGCCGCTGCGCCCATTACGTGTTCAGGTGTCGTCATGCTGTCCCCAAATCAGCCCGCAGTATCCGGAAAGCCACGTCTAGCGATGATTGTTCGTCCGTGACTCGCGAGCGTTTTGAAACAGCCTGCGCCGTAAGCGCATCGTCATGATTACGTTCAGTTGCCGGGCTCAGAAGGGCCGTTCGAGTCCGGGGAACATGGGGTAGTGGCGGAGGGTCAAAGTGGCGAGCTCTAGTCCCCCGGTCAGCGCGGTCGCGGCGATCAGGTAGTCACCGAGGCCGATTCCGGAATGGGACCGGCGGTATTCGCGCAGCAGCGTCGCTGCTCGCCACGTGACCTGTTCGCTGACGTCAAACCGTTGCATGCTGCCGAGCAGGCGGATAACTTCGCGGCGCTCCGGCGAGCGCATTCCCCCGGCGATTTCGGTCAGGCTCACCACGCCGATGGCCAGCGGCCCGGAGACTTGCCGGGCATGCGCCAGCCAGTCCCGCGCGGCCGGGTTGCCACGCAGGTGCTCAATGAGCACATCGCTGTCGACCAGGATCACGCGTCGGCCAGTCGCTCCAGGTAATCCATGCGCTCGTCCCGCATGCGGCCGGGAATCTCTTCGCCGGCCAGGATCCCGAACGACTCATCGATGGCGGCGAGGTCAGCGGTCAGATCCGCGCCTGGATGCTGCCCGATCGCCCGGTCAATCAGCTCCCGGATCAGCTCAGCTCGCGAGACGCCCGCTGCCTGCGCGACCCGATCCAGCGCGGCCGCTTGGCCCTCGGCCAGGTAGACGTTCGTCCGCTTCATGTACCCCATCATGCACCGCTAGTGAAGCCTGACCTCGGCCTTCCGGCCGCTGCACTCGCTAGGCGAGGCAGGAGAAGTCGCTGTTCACCGGCGGCGTCCGCCACTGGGTGATGGTGACCTTGCCGCCTCTTGTCAGCGGGGCCAGTTTGCAGTTCTTCTTGGCTTGGGTGTGCGTCTTGGCCCCGGGGATCCAGTCCGGCAACCGGTACAGGGGGCTGCTGGCCGTGACGGTTCCCACGAGCGGGTCCCACTGCCTGGCCGTGGAGTAGATGCCGACCTTGGCCCCGATGTGGCGGAAGTAGGCCGCCATGCCTTCCAGGTCGGCGCGGTTGTTCTGCGCGCTGGACTCCCAGCTGTTGACCGTCTCGACATCGAGCCACCACAGGTAGCTCCCGGGCCTGGTCACCCCGCGGGCCTGGGCGTCCAGGTCCGCCATGTTCCATCCGTACTGCCAGGCGCACGCCCGGCTGTTCCCGCCCCCGCAGCGGCCGTACGGGTCGGTGATGTGCTTGCCCGTGATGGGGTCATAGTTGGTCGCTGGCCAGTCCGCGGCCTGGCGGCCGGGGTCCGCGGTGTTGACGTACAGCGAGGCCTTCGGCAGCCGGGCCCTACCAGTGGACGCCTTGGCCCAGCTGATTTCCTCGGCCAGGCAGGGATTCGTCGTATTGGCCCGTCCTTCGTTCACCGCGACGACGCCGAACGCCTGACCCGACGGCAGCGGCACCTTGCACTGCGGGTAGGAGACATCCTTGCCCGTCGCTGTGCTGCTGCTCTGCGCGGCATAGGCGGACCCGGCCTGCACCCCAATTACCGCCAGCGAGGCGAGCACCGCCGCCACGGTCATGCCGAACTTCATGGCCCAGCCCCCCTGCGCCGTCGCTGCGGCCCGCATCAGATCATTGGCCCCGCCCGGCCAGGCCAAACTCCGATCCGGCGCGCGTGAGCATATGTCCTGAATGACGCGCCACGACGGCTTGCGGATTACTCGCCCCTCGGGCCGTCACCGCACCGCCCGCCTGAGCGGTGCGCGAAGGAACTGTTGAACGGTTCCCGGCCACTCAGGAAGGATGGTGGGAAAGCGGGCCTGGCTGGCCTGGACGAGGCCCAGCCTGCGGGTCGGCTCGAGAGGAGACAGCAATGGCGCCGAAGCAGGCCACCTATGGCGAGGTCACGATGGAGAAGGGCGACGACCACGTCGCCACGGTCGAGTTTCACCGCCCGCCCAACAACTTCTTCGACGTCGATCTGGTCCGCTGCCTGGGCGACGCCCTGGAGGACCTCGAGCCCGACCTCGACGTCCGGGCCGTCGTGCTGTGCTCGGAAGGCAAGCACTTCTGCGCCGGCGCGAACTTCGGCGGCGGTGACCGCACCAGCGCGGCCGGAGCCGAACCGCGCCCCGACGGCACCAACCCCCTGTACGCCGAGGCCCTCCGGTGCTTCCGCACCTCCGTGCCCATCGTCGCGGCCGTGCAGGGCGCCGCGGTCGGCGGCGGCCTCGGCGTCGCCCTGCTCGCCGACTTCCGGGTGGCCGCGCCCGAGGCGCGGTTCGCGTCCAACTTCGCGCGCCTGGGCTTCCACCAGGGCTTCGGCCTGTCGGTCACGCTGCCCTACGTCGTCGGGAACCAGAAGGCCCTGGAGCTGCTGTACACCGGCAAGCGCATCACCGGTGAGCAGGCCCTCGCCATCGGGCTGGCCGACCGCCTGGCGCCGCTGGACTCCCTGCGGGACGAAGCGCGGGCCCTGGCCGCGGAGATCGCCGGCTCGGCTCCCCTGTCCCTCCGGGCCGTCCGCAAGACCATGCGGGCCGACCTCGCGGACGCCGTGGCCAAGGTCACCGCGCACGAGTCCATCGAGCAGGCCCGGCTGCAGCAGACCAAGGACTTCACCGAAGGCATCCGCGCCTCCGCCGAGCGCCGCGAACCCCAGTTCACCGGCGAGTAGGCGAGTAAGGGACGCCGACCTGACCTGGTCACCGCTAACGGCGCGGTCCCGGCGGCGTCGTCCTCGGGGGTCAGCGCCGCCGCCGGGACCGGGGCGGGCCCGCCTCCCGGGCGGTTCTCGGTGATCCAGCTGTCGATGCGTTCCCACCACTCGTACAGCCACTGCACCTGGGCCTCCTGGTCGGCGCCGCGGGGCACCTGGTCGACCGGGACCCGCCACCACGTGGCCCGGATGACCTGGTCGACCGGGAACCTGCGGAACACGTCGCCGATGGACAAGATGGTGTCCAGGCCGGCGTGCGCCACGAAGATCACGTCGGCGTCGGGGCGCGCGCCGATCGCGGCGAAGGTCCCGCCCGGCCGGGGCGTGAGCACGTTGGGCATCTGGCGGGCGCGGTCGGCCAGGTCGCCGCGGCCGGCCAGCTCCTGCCGCCGGATGCCGCGGCGCCACCGGCTGGGCGTCCAGTTGGCCCCCTCGGGGAAGATCACCAGCGCGCCGTCGGCGTCCAGATCGCGGGCCATCCGCTCGATCTGCTCGATGAAGATTCTCTCCCCGCTCGCCCGGTGCTGGACGAACACGTTGGGCAGCCGGTTACCCAGCACGTCCACGATGGGATCGAACTGCAGCGACGCCTTCATCACCACCCGCGGCCTGCGGCCGTAGACGCTCAGCAGCTGCTGGACGAGCAGGAACGAGTCACCCGGCCCGGCGTGCCTGGACAGCACGATGATCGGCCTGCTGCGCCGCGCGGCCAGCTCCGCCGCGGTGAGCTCCGGCTCGTCGATCTCGATCCGCAGGCCGTAGGTCCGTTCCGCCCCCCGGTACAGCGCGTCGAGGAACCACCGGATGACCGCGTAGTTCCGGCTCTGGTACGGCTCGGTGTGCAGCCGCCCGCCGAACCCGCTCACGATCCACAGCCCGAACAGGATGAACAGCGCCACGATCTCGGCGGTCAGCCAGACCACCACGAATGACACCAGCCGCAGGTTGCGCATCCGGCCCGCCCGCAGCAGCCCGGCCAGCCCGAACAGCAGCGCGAGCACGAACAGCAGCGGCGACGCCACGATGATCCCGAGGGCCAGGACGATCACCACTGGCGCCAGCACCAGCCGGCGGACCAGCAGGGGTGGCAGCATCGGATGCCCTCCGTCGGATCTCAGCCCAGGTTACTGCGGGGGCATGGCGGAAAGGTAGCTCGCCGTCGCCGTGTAGGCCCGTTCGATGCTCTGCCCGACCCGGTCCCGGTCCCGGTACCGGAACTGGGCCATGCCCGGCGGGGGCCGGTCGCCGCCAGTCGGCAGGACGTGCACCTGCACGCCGTCCGGCAGCGACGACATCTCCTCGTGGAACCGGTGCCGGCGGGCGATCTCGAACGCGACCAGGCCGACCTGCCACGGGCGGGTCGGGACCTCCAGCGGGCTCTCGATCCGGCCCACCTGCAGCACGTAGACGGTGCTGGCGCCCAGCGCGACGGCGCGTCCCACCGGGATCGAGTCGACCAGGCCGCCGTCGAAATAGTGCACGCCGTCGATCTCGACCGGCGGCAGCAGCCCGGGCACCGCGCAGGAGGCCATGACGGCCGGCACGACCTGCCCGCTGCTGAACCACCGGGCGCTGGCCGTCTCGATGCCGGCCGCCACGCACTGGAAGGGCAGTTTCAGGTCCGAGAAGTGGCCGCCGGGCAGCGCGTCGGCCAGGATCCGGCCCAGCGGCTCGAGGGAATGCAGGTGCGTGCCCGAGCGGACCAGCCGGACCGCCCGGCCCCAGAGCTTCTCGCTGAACGCCAGCCGGAGCTCGTCGCCCTGCCACATCCGGCTCAGCCGGGCCGCGGCACTCTCGGGATCGGCCGCCACGAACGCGCCGTTGAGCGCGCCGATCGAGGTGCCCACCACCAGGTCGGGCCTGATGTCTGCCTCGGCCAGCGCCCGCAGCATGCCGACCTCGTGGGCGCCGAGCAGGCCTCCGCCGCCGAGCACGAACGCCGTCGTCATACCGTCCGCTCCACCGGTCCGGACTCGTAGTGGGTCATGCCGCGACGGTAACTCAGTCGCGGCGGATCGTCAGGCCCAGCGACGCGAACTGCTCGAACGGCCGGTCGTAGCCGCGCTCGATGTGCTGGATGCCGTGCAGCACCGACGGCTGGTCGGCGACCGCCGCGGCCAGCACGGCCGAGAACCCGGCGCGGACGTCCGGCAGGGTGACATCGGCGCCGCGCAGCTTCGACACGCCCCGGATCACCGCCGAGTGCACCGCGTTGGTGTCGTGGAAGCGGCACGCCGCGCCGCCCAGGCACGCCGCGAACACCTCGATCTCGCAGCCCATCTTCTGCAGCGCGGGCACGTACACCAGCCGGTTCTCGAATACCGTCTCGTGCAGGACCGACATGCCCTCGGCCTGGGTGAACAGCACCATCAGCGGCTGCTGCCAGTCGGTCATGAACCCCGGATGCGTGTCGGTGGCCACCGCGGCGGCCCGCAGGCCGCCGGGTGCCGACGCGGTGATCCACTCGTCGGTGATGTCGATCTGCGCGCCCATCCGGGCCAGCGTATTGATCGCCGTGACCAGGCGGTCCTGCGGGCAGCCGTGCACCCGGACCTCGCCCCGGGTGATCAGCCCGGCCACCAGGTAGGAGAACGCCTCGAGCCGGTCCCCGGCCAGCCAGCGGGAGGCGCCGCGCAGCCGCGGCACGCCCTCGATGACGATCCGCCGGTCCGGGCTGAGCTCGATGTGCGCGCCCATCCGCTGCAGGAACAGCGCGAGCTCGACCACCTCGGGCTCGGTGGCCGCGTTGCGCAGCACCGTCTTGCCCTCGGCCAGCACCGCGGTGAGCAGCACCGTCTCGGTGGCGCCCACGCTCGGGTAGGGCAGGTCGATCCGCGCTCCGTACAGCCCGGTGGCCCGCGCGCTGATCCCGGTCGGCCCCGCCTCGACCTCGGCGCCCAGCGCCCGCAGCGCCGCCACGTGGTAGTCGACCGGCCGCCGCCCGATGGGATCACCGCCGACCAGCGGGACGAACGCCTCGCCCGTGGCGTGCAGCAGCGGCCCGAGCATGAGGATCGGGATCCGGTTCAGCCCGGTGAACGCCTCCGGCACGCGCGGCTGCACCGCGCGGCCGGGCGTGACCGTGATCTCCGTGCCGCAGCGCTCGACCTGGTACCCGACGGCTTCCAGCATCGCGGCGGTGATGTCGACGTCGCCGACCTCCGGCGCGTTCCTGATCGTGCTCGGCCCCTCGCCCAGCATCGCCGCGACCATGTGCTTGGTCACCGCGTTCTTGGACCCGCGCACCGAGATGTCGCCGCGCAGCGGCCCCGATGGCTCGACCTGCCAGGTATCGGTCACGCAGACCACTGTAGGGGCGCGGGCCGCCCGCGCCTGCCAAATGCTCGCTCGCGTGCTCTTACGGTCTGGTGAAGGTGCCCAGCTTGTCCGTGTTGTAGTACTCCAGCGTCACGCTCGCGGCGCGTGCGCTGCTGGTGCCGGGGTTGAACGTCGCCGCGGTGATGCCGACCGCGTTCTCCCCGGTCGGGTAGAAGGCGAACAGGTTCCCCGACCAGTGCCGCAGGACGTAGTCGGCTGGCCCGGGGCCGATGAGCAGGTGCAGGGACGCTCCTTCTGCCACGACCCGGATCGGGCCGTAGTAGGCATTGTCGTACGTACCGGTGTAGAACGAATCCGGCTTGGCCGGGACCGGGTGCCGGGGCGGCTTCTGGCCCGCCAGCACGCTGTGGTTGACGTACAGGCCGGCGAAGACCGGGCCGAACAGGGTGAGCCAGTCGTCCTGGACCGATCCGGCCTCCACGTAGTCGAGGAAATAGTTGTTGATCGATTCGGGCACGCCGATGGGCATCCCGTTGGTCAGCACGACGATGCCCAGGCTGGCCGACGGGAGCAGCGAGAACGCTGTCGCGGCGCCCTGGTTGAAGCCGCCGGAATGACTGAAGCGGAGCCGGCCGGCGTAGTCGTAACTGACGTTCATGCCGTACCCGTAGAAGCCGCTGCGGCTGATCGGGGACAGCGGCATCCCGGACCGCACCTGCGGCAGGTGCGTCTGGCTGAGCGCGGCGTTGTCGATGACCGGGGCCCCGTGCCACGTTCCGCCGGCCAGCTGCAGGATCAGCCAGCTGGCCAGGTCCAGCACGTTGGAGCTGGCCCCGCCGGCCGGAGCCTCCGGGTCTGCGTCCCGGGCGTACTTCTGCACCCACTTGCGGCCCACCCGGACGTGCATGGCGGCCTGGTCGGCTTCGCTCAGGAAGTCGGCGTAGCGGAAGCTCGACGACGTCATGCCCAGCGGGCTGAACAGGACCTCATCGGCCAGGTCGGCCCACGACCGCCCGGCCGCCGCGGCGGCCGCCTCGGCCGCGGCCGTGAGACCGAAGTTGGTGTACGCATACTCCGCGCGGAACGGCTCCAGCGGCTCGAGCCGGAGCCGGTTCAGGATGTAGGCCTGCTCGTAGCCGAGGTCTTCGAGCAGGTCGCCGGCGTGATCGGGGAGCCCGGAGGTGTGCGAGAACAGGTCGGCGTAGGTCACGTGGGCGGTGACATACGGATCGGCCAGCGCGAACGACGGCAGCTGCGCCACGACCGGGTCGGTCCATTTCATGGCGCCCTGACCCACCGCGCCGGCCACCACCGTGGACGACAGCGGCTTGGAGACCGAGGCGAGCCGGAACACCGTGGCCGCATCCACCGGGGCCAGGGTGTTCACGTCCCGGACCCCGAAGCCCTTGGCGTACAGCACCTGGCCGTCGTGGACCACGGCCGCGGCCAGCCCGGGGACACCGGTTTTCGACAGCACGCCCTCGATGATCGAGTCGAGCTTGGCCACGGCCGCCGGGATCCGCCCCGCCGGGATGGGCACCAGCGACTGGGCGTCGGGCGCCACCGCCGAGTCGAGCACGACCGAGGCCGCCGCAGGCCCTGTTTCCCCCGCCGCAGGCCCCGTTACCCCCGCCGCGGTCCGGGCCGACCCGCCCTGGCTCGCCGCCGCCGTGCTGGCCGCGGCGCCCCCGGCCAGCAGCGTCGCGCCGCCCAGTTTCAGGAACCCGCGCCTGCGCACTGCTCCATGGCCATCAGAACCGGACATCTTCCCCACCCCTGGATTAACCCTGCCGTTACCGGACCGAACATGTCGCTGCCGTTATTAAAGTGCAGGATCTCCGCGCCGCGCCACAGGCTCGCCGGCCCGGCCTCCTCGGCCGCCCGGTCGTGCTACGGAACGTGATAGTTGGTGAATATCGGCCCTAACCGAACGCCGGCGCGCTACCGTGATTCGGCCCAGAGGGGAGCCGGGCGACTCCGGCCTGCGACGGGCTCACAGTGACTCGCGGACCCGAGCGACGAGGAAACAATATGGCTTCCACCCTGCACGACATCCTGCTTGCCCCCGACACCCGGCCCGCCGTCGTCGCCGACTGCCTGAAGCTGATCGAGCAGGAGGTCGCGAGCAAGTCCGGGGTCTCCGGCGCCGGGGTCAAGCTCGCCTACAAGACGGCGAAGTCGTTCGCCTCGGGCTACCTGCAGTCCACGGTGGAATCCCTGCTGCCCGACCTGGTGGCCCAGCTCGAGCCGTTCTGGGCCGACTACGCCGCCTCCGGCGCCTCCGGGTTCGGCGACTACCTGGCCAAGCGCGGGGACGAGGTGTCCGAGGCGCTGCTGTCGGTGAGCGACGAGCGGGCCCAGCGATCCTCTCGCGCGGTGATCATCAAGGCCTACCGCGCCGTCCGCGGCAGCGCGGCCAAGCACGTCACCGCCGCCCTGCCCGCCGTCGGCGCCCTGGTGCAGAAGTACGCAGGCTGAGCCCCGCTTACCTGGCCCCCGCCTCCCCGACCGGCTCCTCCCTGGCCCCCGCCTCCCCGACCGGCGCCTCCCTGGCCGGCGCTTCCCCCGTCCGCGCGGCTGCCTCCGGGTCCCCGGGAGCTGGCCCGCCGGGTTCGTTCGGCCTGATGATCCGGGTCCGGACCAGCCAGTAACCCGCGGCGACGACGAGGACCGCGCCCATGGCCCAGCCCAGCGGGTAGGTGCCGACGCCCACGTACTTCAGGCCCGAGGCGAGGATCACGAAGGTGATCGCGGGCCGGATGTACCGGTCCGGGGCCCGGGAGGACAGCAGCGAGCCGATCAGCACCGCGGGCACGCTGCCGACGATGATCGAGGCCGTGACCCCGAATTCGACGTGCCCGAAGGCCAGCGCGCCGAGCGCGGCCGCGGCGGTGAGCGGCACCGCCTGGGTCAGGTCGGTGCCGACCAGCTGGCCCGCGGACAGCAGCGGATAGGTGAACAGCAGCAGCACGATCATCAGCGACCCGGACCCCACCGAGGTCAGGCCCACGATCAGCCCGCCCGCCATGCCGATGGCCACGGTCGGCACCGGGCGGACGGCCACCTCGGCCACCTGGCCCGTGCGCGCCCGGCCGGACCTGCGGTCCAGGATGCCCCGGGCCACCATCGCGGCCGCCCCGGCCAGCAGCGCGGCGCCGAGGGCGATTTCCACGTTCCGCTGATCCGAAGGCCCGTTGCCCAGCTGCCGCAGCAGCCACGCGCCGAGGAAGGCCATCGGCACCGAGCCCAGCGTCATCCACCCCACCAGGTGCAGGTTGACGGTGCCCTTGCGCAGGTGCACCGCCGCCCCGACCGGCCGCATCACCACCGCCGCGACCAGGTCGCTGGAGATGGCGGCGGACGGCTTGATCCCGAACAGCAGGATCAGCATCGGGGTCATCAGGGCGCCCCCGCCCGCGCCGGTCAGCCCGACGAGCAGGCCCACCACCGCGCTGCCGAGGACGACGTAACCGTTCAGCCCCATGCACTCCCTACTTCCCGAACCGAAAAACACTTTATACCGAACGATCCCGGCCTCAGTTCCCCAGCCCAGCTCACCGGGTAGACAGGATGACGTGGACAAGCTGCAGGCGTACCGCGACAAGCGGGACGCGGCGCGCACCCCCGAGCCGGTGCCCGGCCCCGGGGCGGTCCCGGCCGGCCCGGGCGGGTCCTTCGTGATCCAGGAGCATCACGCCCGCCGTCTGCACTGGGATTTCCGGCTCGAGCGCGACGGGGTGCTGGTGTCCTGGGCGCTGCCCCGGGGCGTCCCGGCCGACCCGGCGGTCAACCACCTGGCCGTGCACACCGAGGATCATCCGCTGGAGTACGGCCGCTTCGAGGGGGAGATCCCCCGCGGACAGTACGGCGCGGGCGCGGTCACCATCTGGGACCACGGCCGCTACGAGACGGTGAAGTGGGCGCCCGCCGAGGTGAAGGTGGTGCTGCACGGGCAGCGGGTCAACGGCGGGTACGTGCTGTTCCAGACCAAGGGCAGCCAGTGGATGATCCACCGCGAGCGGCTGGGGTTGCCCGCCGCGCTGCGTCCCATGCTCGCCGTGACCGGCCCGGTGCCCCGCGACCTGGCGGCCTGGGCGCTGGAGATGAAGTGGGACGGCGTCCGGGCCCTGGCCTTCATCGAGCAGGGCCGGGTCCGCCTGATGTCCCGGACCGAGCGGGACATCACGGTGGCCTACCCGGAGCTGGCCCGGCTGGGCGCGGCCACCACGCACAAGCAGCTGATCCTGGACGGGGAGATCGTGGTGTTCGGCGCGGGCGGCTGGCCGGAGTTCGAGGCGCTGCAGCCGCGCATGCACGTCACGTCCGCCGCTCAGGCGGCGCTGCTGGCCCGGCAGACTCCGGTCATGTACCTGGTCTTCGACGTGCTCCAGCTGGACGGACGGCCGCTGCTGGACCTGCCCTACGCGCAGCGCCGCGCGCTGCTGGACGAGCTCGCGCTGGCCGGCCCGAACTGGCAGACCCCGCCCTCGTTCCCCGGCCCGGATTTCGCCGCCGTGCAGGCCGTGTCCGTCGAGCACCGGATGGAAGGCGTGGTGGCCAAGCGGCTCGACTCGCGCTACGCGCCCGCGGCGCGGACCGACAGCTGGCGGAAGATCAAGAACGTGCGGGGCCAGGAAGCGGTCGTGGCCGGGTACAAGCCGGGGAAAGGGAACCGCACCGGGCAGGTCGGGTCGCTGCTCATCGGCGTGCACGACGCCTCCGGCCTGATCTACGCCGGTCACGTCGGGACCGGGTTCACCGACGAGACGCTGCGCCTGCTCGGGCAGCGGCTGCGGCCGCTGCGCCGGGCGGACTCACCGTTCGACGGCCCGGTCCCGCCCGAGCACGCCCGGCCCGCGGTGTGGGTCGAGCCCGAACTCGTGATCCAGGTCGCCTTCGACCGGTGGACCAGGGCGGGCCGCATGCGGGCCCCGGTCTACAAGGGCCTGCGCGACGACATCGACCCGAAGGATGTGGTCCGTGAGCCCTGACGCCAAGGTCGCCGTCCAGGTGGACGGGCGGACGCTGACCCTGACCAACCTGGGCAAGGTGCTGTACCCGGAAACGGGGTTCACCAAGGCCGAAGTGCTCGACTACTACCAGCGGGTGGCGCCCGTCCTGCTGCCGCACATCGCCGGGCGGCCGCTGACCCTCAAGCGCTATCCGGAGGGCGTGGACGGCGAGGCGTTCTTCCAGAAGAACGTCACCGCCCACCGGCCGGACTGGATCGCCGTCGCCCCCATCCCGTCGGAAAGCTCGCGCGGCCGCGGCGGCACCGTGACCTACCTGGTGGTGGATGACCTGCCTTCCCTCATCTGGGCCGCCAACCTGGCCGGCCTGGAACTGCACGTCCCGCAGTGGCGGATCCCCGGGATCCGCCGTCCCGATCTGCTGGTCTTCGACCTGGACCCCGGCGCCCCGGCCAACATCGTCGACTGCTGCCGGGTCGCGGAGGACCTGCGCCCGCTGATCGAGGCCGAAGGCCTCACGCCGCTGGCCAAGACGTCGGGCGGCAAAGGCCTGCAGCTGTACGCCCGCGTCTCCGGCGTGACCTCGGAGGCGGCCAGCGACCAGGCCCGCGCCTTCGCCGAACGCCTCGAGCGCGAGCAGCCGCGCCGCGTCGTCTCGCGCATGACCAAGGCGCTGCGCACCGGCAAGGTCCTCATCGACTGGAGCCAGAACAACGGGTCCAAGACCACCGTCGCCCCCTATTCGCTGCGGGCCCGGGAGCACCCCACGGTGTCGACGCCGGTCAGCTGGGACGAGGTGCAGGCGTGCCGCCACCCGGAGGAGCTGTTCTTCACCGCCGATGCCGTGCTGGACCGGGTGGACCGGCTCGGCGACCTGTTCGCGCCGCTCCTCAGCTAGCCAATACGCTCGCTCATCAGCAGCAGCGCGTAGGCGGCCACGGTGGAGTCGTCGGTGATGCGGCCGTCCCGGATCATGTCCTCGAACCGGGCCCGGGGCACCCACTCCTGGCGCATGTCCTGCTCCTCGTGCTCCCGGTCGTGCGGGCCCGGCTCCAGGCCGGTGGCCAGGAAGAAGTGGCCGCCCTGGCTGGAAAAACCCTGGGCGCAGTGCAGGAACCCCAGCTTGACCAGGCGGCGGGCCCGGAAGCCGGTTTCCTGGCTGAGCTCCAGCCGGGCCAGCTCGGCCGGGGTGCCGGTCTGTCCCGACGGCCAGCCGCCCTGCGGGAAGGACCAGCCGCGCCGCCCGACCGGGTACCGGTACTCCTCGACCAGGTGGAAGCCGTCGTCCTCAGCCGGGACGACGAGCGCGAAATCAGGCTTCTCCACGAACGCGTACGTGCCCCGGGAACCGTCCCGCCGCTCGATCTCGTCCCGCCGAAGCCGCATCCACTGGTCCTCGTACACCACCCTGGCCGCAAGCATGCGGATATCCGGCGTGCCCGCCTCCCCGCCGCCCCCGGCCTTCCCCCTCGACCGGCACCGCCTAGAGCGCCTGCCCGGACTCGGCCGCCGCCAGTTCCTCAGCGGGCGCCGAGCGGGTTGTCTTGTCCGCCCGCCGGCGGCGCAGCTGCCGGGCGATCGCGGTCGCCCCGAGCGCGCCCGCGACCGGCAGCGTCACCAGCGCGGGCAGCTGGTACCGCCAGGAGAACTCGTACAGGTCGGCGCCGAGCAGCACGGCGATCGCGCTCCCGGTGACCAGCAGGCAGGCCAGGGAGAGGTTCCCCGGATCGCGCCTGCGGAAAGTGAAGATCCCGGCGATCCCGGCCAGCAGGGCGAGCAGGAACACCGGTCCCGGCGTGTACCCGCCGTGCAGCTGGTAGTCCCGCAGCGCGATGGCGGCGGACCGGAGAACCCGCGCCTTCCCGCCGCCGGCCCTGGCGAACAGGCTGGTGGCGCTCTTCGGGCCGCTGGCGGTGATACCGGGCGGGTAGACCGGGTAGGTGTTCTGGAACTGCCAGCGCTTGATCGGGGTGTCACCCTCGGTGGTGTTCCGGGTCAGGGCGAAGACCTTGATCGAGTCCCGGGCGATGTCGCCGGTCACCCGCAGGGGCTGCTGCTTGATCACGGCGTAGGCGAACTCGCGCTGCAGCGGGATCGTGTCCACCGCGATGCCGAGCCGGACGTTGACCGGCTGGTATTGAACCCGCGGCGAGGCCGGGTTGTTGACCAGCCCGTCCACGCCGAGCTTGAGCGCCTGCGCGGGGGTCGGGCACAGATGCCGCTCGGCCGTGTAGAGCTTCAGCGTGGCGCAGTCGGCGGCATGCGCCGTCCGGCCGTACAGGTACGCGTCGCCCATGTTGGACATCTCGAAGCCGTAGTGCAGGATCACCTTGGAGTAGCCCATGTAACCCACGACCGGCAGCGCGAAGCACGCGCACAGCACCACGCCCTGCAGCAGCCGGGTGCGCCAGTCCCGGGCCGCCGCCAGCACATAGACCAGCGCGGGCAGGATCAGCGCCTCGCCGACCTGGCGGACCGGCGCGGATGTGCCGAACGCGAAGCCGGCCAGCACGACGAAGCCCAGCCCGGGCCGGGGATTCCACAGCAGCAGAACGATCCCGGCTACCACCAGCGCCTCGAACAGCACGTCGGGCATGATCGTCTGTTCCGCGTTCAGCTGGTAAGCGTCGAGCAGGACCGGCGCCACGGCCAGCGCGGCGAGCCAGCGGGTCACCCCGCGGCGCAGCATCAGGACGTACAGCGCGGCCGCCATGCCGATGCCCAGCACGTGCTGCAGCAGCGCCACGAAACCCAGGTTCGCGAACACCAATACCGGCTTGAGCAGCAGGAGCGTGTAGCCGATCGGATCGTAGGAGCCCCAGTCGCTGGCGGTGAAGTCCGTGCCGAACAGGTACTTCTTCGAGTCGAAGAACAGCAGGGCGGGCTGGTAAGCGAACTGCGTGACCACCCGCAGCACCAGCCCGGCGGCGATCAGGAGGGCCAGCACCCAGTGCCGCCGCAGCACCTCGCCGGCCCGCCAGAGGGCCCGGTCGAGGCGGAGCCGGCCGCACTGCTGTCCGGCCGCTGGTGGCCGGCTGCCGTGTCGTTGCCGGCGGGCCCGACCGTAGTGTCCGGCATGGAGCTAGGCAGTGCTGCGGTATCGCTCCTGTCGATCACACAAATCCTTGCGGTGAGTCGAATTAGGCAGCGGGAGATGCCGCGCTAGTGCCCGGCCGCCTTGCTGGCAGGCATCATTCTGCCGCATCAGGCGTGCACAAGAGCGTGATTTCAGCAATGCCCCATTAATGGCGGCGCCGAAGCCGGACCCAGGTGCCCGGCGGACCGGCCCCCGGGGATCTGCGCCGTTATCCGCCGGTGTTTTGTCGGTGCCTGTCCGTAGCATCGGCATATGCCAGCGCACCCGGCGGCGATCCGCACCGCCAAAGCGCCCCGCCCCGCCCCGAGCCCGGCGCCTGCCTCATGAGCTGGGACCGCCTGCGGATGTGGCTGCAATCGGCCGCGCCGCCCCTTTATCCCGTTCTACCGTTTTATCCCATATCGAACCTTTCATCACCAAATAATCCACTATCACAATCTTCAGTACCAGATAGTCCGGTATCGCTTCCCCCGGTACCGCATCCGCCGCTGCCAGATGAACCGCTGCCGGATGAGCCGCTGCCGCATCCGCCGGTACCGCATCCGCCGGTACCGCATCCGCCGGTACCGGAGCCGGGCGGTTCCTCGGCGCCGCTCGTCTGCGGCCTGTGCCGCGGGCCGCTGCGGCCCGGCTTCTCCCGCTGTTACCAGTGCGAGCGTCAGGACCTGCTCGGCCACGGCTTGCTGGCCGACGCCGTGGTGCCGATCTCCTATGCCATCAAGGGCACCGCGTTCGCTGCTGACCTGTGGCGCTACAAGTCGCGGGATGCTCCCACGGCCTCGGCTCGCGCATCAGTCCTGGCCCTGCTGCTGGCTTTCCTGGCCGATCACGGGGCCTGCGTGTGGCGGCACGCGGCCATGCCGCCGCCCAGTTGCCTGGCCGTGGTCCCGACCGGCAATGGACGCCCCGGGCCGCACCCACTGCTGCAACTGGTCTCGCCGTACCTGCGGCTGCCGCCCTGCGCGCTGGCCATCCGCCCGGGTCGGCAGGGCCGTGACCTAGACCTGGAGCGGTTCCAGGTCGGCCGGGTGCCGCCCGGCGCGAGCGTGCTCCTAATCGATGACACCTGGGTCTCGGGCGCCAGCGCCCAGTCCGCCGCCGCCGCGCTCAAGCTGGCCGGGGCCCGTCACGTCGCGGTCGTCGTCGTGGGCCGCCATGTGAATCCCGCTGACCGCTGGGCCGGTCCGCTGGTGGCCGGGCTGACTCCCGCACGTTACGACTCGTCGAGTTGTGCCGTGCATCGTGTTTCCTTGCTGCCCGCCATTTTCGGCGCACCACAATCCATTCCATAACAAAGCACCCTTGCCCCTCTGCCGAGAATCTCCCGAAAGGGTTTTAATAAGCGGTCCCGCTTGATCGGATAGAAGTGCTATGAGCTGATCAGCGGCGCGGAATCGATTCGTTTCCGCGCACTCGGGAAATTGTGCTGGTCCTACCGCTCGTTATGTTGAATAACTGCTGCCGGCCAGTTTTGCTCTGGTGCCGCGCCAGGGTTTGCTCGCAAGGTTCAGCCAGCGCGGGTAGCGGCCGCCAGCCAGGCCGAGGAGGCGATCGCGGCGCGGCCTAGCCGCGTGGCGCCAGCCCGGACGCACTTCTTCGGCGAGCAGGCCTGGAATCACCGTCGTGTGTCACGGCACACAATCCTGCGCACATGAATGGCCCCAGCTCGCAGCCGAGTCGCGTGCCAGTTCACCTGACGCGCTTCCGGATCTTCTCGGCGCCAACGGCGACCGGCTCTTCCCCTCTGCCGGTGCCTCCTGCGGAATCGCGAAAACGCACAAGTCGCGGTGCGCGATGCGCTGATCGCCGCCGAGCAGGCCGGCCCCTGGCTCACGAGGAATGGCTCCGGGCGTGGCCTTACTACCCGGCGCGGGCCGAATGCCGCCTGCGCGCCGCGGCGGGCTGGCGCGGGTCAGTAGGCGGCATCCATCGACGAAGGGCGCTGCATCGATCAGCCGCTCACTAAGCTTGGCTGGTGACCGTTGCCGCGCCCCCTTCGCATACCGCCCTGGTCCGCCGGGCCCGCAAGATCGTCCGCGAGCTCGCCGTCATGTACCCCGATGCGCACACCGAGCTGAACTTCAGCTCGCCGCTCGAGCTGCTGGTCGCGACGATCCTGTCGGCCCAGACCACTGACAAGCGGGTCAACATGGTCACGCCGATCCTGTTTGCGCGGTACCTGACCGCGTCGGACTACGCGGGCGCTGATCGCGACGAGATGGAGAGGATCATCTCCTCGACGGGCTTCTACCACGCCAAGACGAACAGCCTGATCGGGCTCGGGCAGGCGCTGTGCGACCGGTTCGGCGGCGAGGTGCCGGCCCGGCTGAACGATCTCGTCACCCTGCCCGGCGTGGGCCGGAAGACGGCGAACGTGGTGCTCGGCAACGCCTTCGGCATCCCGGGCATCACCGTGGACACCCATTTCGGCCGGCTGGCCCGCCGGTTCGGCTGGACGGCCAGCGTTGACCCGGTGAAGGTCGAGGCCGAGGTGGCCGCGCTCATCCCGCGCCGGGACTGGACCGACCTCTCGCAGCGGATGATCTGGCACGGCCGCCGGATCTGCCACTCACGCCGGCCGGCCTGCGGTGCATGCGCGCTGGCGCGCCTGTGCCCGTCATTCGGCGAGGGCCCCACCGATCCGCAGGTCGCAGCCAAGCTCGTCAAGGCCGGCCCGTTCTCGTGACCCCGGAAGGCCGGGAGGCCGCTGCGCCGGTGCCGGGGTGGTTGCGCGAACTCGCCGAGGCCGCCAGCACCTTGGCGGTGGACCCGTCGGCCCGCCCGCCCGCCAGCGGCGGCCGGGCGGCGGCCGTGCTGGTCTTGTTCGCCGCCGGACCGGACGGAACCGAGGACCCGGAGCTGCTGTTCATCGAGCGCAGTGCCGAGCTGCGGCTGCACGCCGGCCAGCCGGCCTTCCCCGGCGGGACCATCGACGCCGAGGATTCCGGCCCGGTCGCCGCCGCGCTGCGCGAGGCCGCCGAAGAAGTCGGAGTGGTCCCGGACGGGGTCGATGTGGTCGGCGTCATGCCCGAGCGGTACATCCCGCGGACCAGGTTCCGGGTCGTTCCCGTGCTGGCGTGGTGGCGCGAGCCCCATGCGGTCGCGCCGGTGGACCCTGGCGAGGTGGCCGTGGTGGAGCGAATCGCCGTCAGTGAGCTGGCCGACCCCGCGGCCCGGCTCATGGTCCGCGGGCCCGGTGGAGCACTGTCTCCGGCGTTCCGGGTCAGGGGCCTGCTCATCTGGGGATTCACCGCCGCGCTGGTGAATAACCTGCTCACGCTGGGCGGTTGGGAGCGGCCCTGGGATGCCGCTACGGTCATCGACATGTGACCGCCGATGCTGGGCCATCCACGGGGAAAGACCCTATACGGTTAGGGTCGTGCGGGGAGATGTGCTCGACCTCATCTTGATCGTGGTGGTCGCCGCGTTCGCCGTCTCCGGTTACCGGCAGGGCTTCATCGTCGGCATCCTGAGCTTCTTCGGGTTCGTCGGCGGCGCCCTGCTTGGCGCGGAATTCGGGCCGAGCATCTCCCGGGCGCTGGTCGGCGGGCAGACCCAGCAGGACGTGATCGCGGTCATCCTGCTGGTCAGCTTCGCCGTCATCGGGCAGTTCATCGCCTCCTCCATCGGCGCGGCGATGCGGTCCACGGTGACCTGGCATTCCGCGACGGTGGCGGATTCAGCCGGCGGCGCGGTCGTCAGCGTGGCGTCCGTGCTCCTGATCGCGTGGGTCGTGGGATCGGTGCTGATCGAATCCCCGTTCCCGGTGGTGGACACGCAGGTGAACAACTCCCTGGTGCTGCAGACCCTGGACCGGTTCATGCCCTCGCCGGCCAAGACCATGTTCTCCGACTTCCGCAGGCTGCTGGCCAGTAACAGCACCTACGCCGAGGTGTTCAGCGGCATCGGCGCGGAGCGCATCCTGGCCATTCCCGCGCCCGATCCCACTGTGGTCAACGCCAGCGGAGTGCTGGCCGCGAGGAGCAGCGTGGTGCGGGTCCAGGGGGTGGCGCCGAGCTGCCAGCGGTCCATCGAGGGATCGGGCTTCGTCATCTCGCCGGACCACATCCTCACCAACGCGCACGTGGTCGCGGGCGTCACCAGCCACCAAACGGTCACCACCGACACGGACCGCACGCTGAACGCCACCGTGGTCTATTACGACCCCCAGGTGGACGTGGCCATCCTTTCGGTCCCCGGGCTTGACCTGACCCCGCTGCAGTTCGGCGGGGGAGCAAACCCCGGCGACAGCGCGGTCGTCGCTGGCTACCCGCTCGACGCCACCACGTTGCATCTGGCGGCCGCCCGCATCGGCGGCGTCCAGAACGCCCAGGGCCCCAACATCTACGAAACGAGCACCGTCACCCGCCAGATCTACGAGATCCGGGCCGTCGTCAAGTCCGGGAACTCCGGCGGCCCGCTGCTCTCACCCCGCGGCACGGTGGACGGGGTGGTCTTCGCGGCCGCGGTCGGGGTGTCCAACACCGGCTTCGCGCTCACCGCCGCCGAGGTGTCCGCCGACGCCAGCGCCGGCGCCCACCTCACCTCCCCCGTCTCCACCGGAGCCTGCGACTAGCCCCGCCGCCCCGCCGCCCCGCGCGCCCCGCCGCCCCGCCAACCGCCCGCGTCCTACCTCAGTGTGAGTTCCGTGCCCGGCCGGCTGAGGATCGAGGAGACGTACCGGCCGTGATTCCCGGCCGCCTGGTGCCGCCGCGGACCGCGCCGCGGCCGCCGTCCAGGCTTCCCCGCCCGAGACCCGGGACGGAACCTCCCGCTCCACCTCATGTCTCCCCCCAGGATCACCACCACCATGACCGTGGAAGATCCGGGCTCCGTGGAAGATCCGGTGTATCCGGAGCCACTCGATCTACCATGTAGCCCGGATCTACCACGCAAATGGTGCAGCAGGGACGGATGAGGCTGCGCAGGCGCAGGCATCGCCCGCGGGCACGACCGCCGCGGCAGACCCGGACAGGGCACGCGCAAACCCCGGGCAGACCCGGCATCACAGCCGTCGCGGCCACGACGCACCCTGACCAACGCCGCAACTCACCCGAAAGACGGGCCGCGCCCCCGCTTCCGCAACCAATGAGAGTGGCGCTGTACCCACAAGAATGGGTACAGCGCAGCAACCATTGGTCCGCGACCCGGGTGCGCAGCAACCGCGACCCGGGTGCGGCAGCAACCGCGACCCGGGTGCAGCAGCAACCGCGACCCGGGTGCGGCGGCAACCGCGACCTGGGTGCCCAGCCGCGGCGCTAGGTTCCGGCGGCGGTCAGGGCGGGGCGCAGGTCCGCGGGGGTGATGCCGGCCAGGCCGTGCTGCTCGATGCGTGCCGCCAGGTCCTCCGCTGCCGCGAGGAAGGCGACGAGGTCGATGCCATACGGCTGGTCCCGGTCCGGCACTGGCCCGGCCTGCGCCTGGAAGGAACGGACCCGCTGCGTGCCCCGCCGGAGCAGCGTGACCGCGCCGCGGGTATTGCCCCGGTGCGCGTGCGTCAGCCCGACCGCGATCTGGGCCAACCCCTGCCACAGATCGCGCTCCCGGGGCGGCCCGGACTTCCACGCCGCCTCGAGGACCTCGTGCGCATGGAACGGACGCCCGGAGCGCAGCAACTGGTCGGCCAGAGCGGCCGCAGCGGGCCCGGCCAGCACGAGGTCGTCGGGAATCCGCGTGTCCCCGGCGTCCTGGGCCTGGTCCCGGTCGAGCGGGCGGCCCAGCGCGTCACGGGGCCGCGCGTTCCGCGGCCGGCCGGCGGCATCGCGATCGCGCGTCACCGCTCCGGTTCCGGATCGGCCAGCCAGCCGCGCAGCTCGGTGTCGAAGGCGTCCGGCCGTTCCTCGTGCGGGAAGTGTCCGGCGCCGTCGATCAGGCGCCAGCGATAGGGCCCGTTGACGTACCGTCCCGCCCCGCGAGCGGTCCGCGGCAGCACGCAGCTGTCCAGCGCCCCGTGCAGGTGCAGCGTCGGGACCTGGATCGGCGTGCGCATGTGCCGTGCGTACCGCAGCCCATCGGGGCGCAGCGCGCTGCGCGCGAGCCAGCGATGATTTTCCAGTGCCGAATGGGCGACCGAAGGTATCCGCATGGCGCGCGCGTAGACCTGCTCGGTCTCGCGATCCGGCCAGCCCGGCGCGGACCAGCCCGCCAGCAGCTGGCCCACCTGGCGGCCCCCGTCCCGGACCAGGTGCCGCTCGGGCAGCATGGGCAGCTGGAAACCGAGCGCGTAGCTGCTGCGGCGGCCTTGGCCGAGCGGGTCGGTGAGCATCGCGGACCGCATCCGCAGCGGATGGGCCGTCGAGACCACGGCCAGCCGCCCTACTACCTTCGGGCTGTAGACGGCCAGCGTCCAGGCCACCAGCCCGCCCCAGCCATGGCCGACCACGACCGCGTTCGCCTCTCCCAGGGCCCGGATCAGCCCGGCGGCGTCAGCGGCGGCGGTGACCAGGTCGTAGCCGCGGGGCGGCTTGTCGCTCCCGCCGTAGCCGCGCAGGTCTACCGCCACGGCGCGGAAACCTGCCTCGGGCAGCCAGGTCAGCTGATGCCGCCAGGTCCACCAGAACTCGGGAAATCCGTGCACCAAGAGCACCAGCGGCCCGTCACCAGCTTCGGCGATATGGAACCGGGTCCCATTGGCGCTCACCGACCGGTGTGCCCACGGGCCGCTGATCTGGACCGCGGCCTCCGCGTTCACGACCATCGGGGGCGCCTCACCGGGGCTCGCGGCCGGCGATTCCGGCCTGCTGGCCGTCGCGGCTGATCGAACCGCCCGCGCCCCCGCCGCTGATGCCGGGCGCCGGGCCGTCGCCGCGCAGCACGCTCAGCCCCGCGGCGACGGTCCCCCTGGTCCGGCGCAGCCCGGAGATATGCTGTATGGCCAGGTAGGCGATTCCCACCGCCAGGCCGGCCAGCAGCACCCAGGTACCGGCCGTGATGAGGAACGCCGCCCAGGTCCAGATGCCGAGGGCGACCAGGCCGAAGGCGAAGGCGAAGCTCAGCATGACAAGCACCAGGCAGCCCACGAACGCGGCGAAGCCAACGAGCGCCCCGGCCAGGCCGACCCGCCGCATATCCGCGCTCAACTCGGTCTTGGCCAGGTCAATCTCGTACCTGATCAGCTGCGAGGCGTCCTTCGCGGCCAAGGCTACGAGATCCCCGAGTGACTGGTCAGCGTCCACGGGGCCTGGCGTTTCGCTGCGGACCATCGTGTCTCTCTCCCGTTATGCGGGCCCGTTATGCAGGCCGGTGCCCGATATCCCGATCCCGCCAGCCTGGCGGGCCTGGCCAGATGACCGCTAAGAACAAGGCTAGCGTTCTTCGGTCAATCGGCAGCACCCAGGCCAACCCGGCGTTTCACGCTCCATCGCGGCGCGAGCGTCCGTCCAATCCGGCCCCGCCCGGAACGACTTCGCACAGCGCACCCCGTTAGCCCGCTGCGCAGACGCCAGGTCGCGGTGACGCGCCGCGATTCGCTGATATCGTGCCACGATTCCGGCCGCGCCGCCAAGCATGTCGCCATGGCGTCGACTCGTAGGAGCAGGGCCCACCGGACGCACCCGTCAACAAGCGGCACCCGTACACAAGCAGCACTCGTAAACAAGCGGCGCCCCTGGCCGGGGCGCCGCCGCGTAGCACATCAAGCCTGGCTACCAAGCGTGCACGTCTCTGTCAGACAGGGCTGACCTGTACTGACACGCCTCCCGCGGCTGGTCGCGCGTGGGTACCTGGCTGCTGTGCCCGGATGCCGAAGCTTCCGTAGCACCGTTCTACGACGAAATCCCCCTGGTGAAAAGACCTGACCCGTCACCGATTCGTGATCTTGATCAGTCACTGCGATCACATTCCGTTAACCAGTGGCTGGCCCTCGGGCCCGGCCTCGGGCCGAACTTGTCCCGGAAAAGGGGGCGGCGCCCGCCGGGGGGGAGAGCGGGCGCCGCGCGTACGGTCCGGCCCTGGGGGGGAGGCCGGCTCCGTCCTAATGGAAGCTTATCCGTATGCGGCTCGCGAATCGAGCCTCATCCCGTATGTGGCAATAATATTGGAACATATCTGGCCGGGCCGCGAACAGTACTGTCGCGGCGCACTACTGCTGAGTAGCGAGTTCTCGCATTATGAGACATTGGCCCCGGCCGGCCCGCGTGCCGTAATGACGCAACGCCTCCCGTGAACGAGCGGCATGGATCGGCCTGCTTGTCTGGAGTGTGCTCAGTAAGTTTATTCTGGGGCTTTAGTGATCGGCGGGTCACAAGTGTCCTATGGGGCTGCTGCGCGGTAATAGAGCCGACCAGCCCTCAGGCGCTGCCCGCCAGGACGGCGTCGAGCAGGGCCACCGCCCCCCGCTTGCTGAGCGTGCGGTTGGCCGTTCCGCATTTGGGCGACTGGACGCAGGAGGGACAGCCCGCCTCGCAGTCACACCCGGCGATGGCCTGCCGGGTCGCGCCGAGCCAGTCGCGGGCGGCCTGGAAGCCCCGTTCGGCGAAGCCGGCCCCGCCGTCATACCCGTCGAAGACGAAGACGCTGAGCCGTCCGGTGGCCGGGTGCAGGTCGGCGGACACCCCGCCGATATCCCAGCGGTCGCAGGTGGCGAACAGGGGCAGCAGGCCGATGCTGGCGTGCTCGGCAGCGTGCGCGGCCCCGCCGAGATCCACGCCGGCCGCGGCCAGAGCGGCCCGCCCGGCGGCCGAGACCGTCCACCAGACGGCGCGGGTCACCAGGTGGCGCGGCGGCAGGTCCAGCGGCGTTTCCCCGAGCGGGGCCCCGGTATCCGACCGGCGCTTGGTGAAGCACATCACCTGGCGCGTCACCCGGACGTCGCCGAAGCCCACTTCGGCCTCGCCCCAGGTCGCGGCGCGCAATGTCCCCCGCACCTCGATCTCGGTCACGTCCCTGGCCGTCGTGGTGTAGCCGGGATCGCCCGGTTCGACGAGCGCCACCCGGTCGGCCAGGTCCAGCGTGGCGACCACGTAGCTCTCGCCCTGGTGCAGGTAGACCGCGCCGTCATGGACGAGCAGCTGGGCCGACGGCTCGTCCACCGTCCCGACCAGCCGGCCGGTCGCCTCCTCCACCACCCGCACCGGGGCGTCGCCGGCCCCGCGCAGCCCGCCCGGGCCGGCCCTGCCCCGGCGCATGCTGTGCCAGCCGGCCGGGCGCCGGCGCAGCCGGCCGGACGCGGTGAGCTGCTCGACGACCTGGCGCGCCGGCGGCCCGAAGATCTCCAGGTCCGCCTCGGTCAGGGCCAGCTCGGCCGCGGCGGCGCACAGGTGCGGGGCCAGCACGTACGGATTGCCGGGATCCAGAACGGTGGCCTCCACCGGGTGGCGCAGCAGGATCTCGGGGTGCCGGATCAGGTAAGTGTCGAGCGGGTCGTCCCGGGCGATGAGGACCGCCGCCGCGCTCCGGCCCGCCCGCCCGGCCCGGCCCGCCTGCTGCCAGAGCGACGCCCAGGTTCCGGGCCAGCCCGCGATGAGCACCGCGTCCAGGCCGGTGATGTTGATCCCCAGCTCGAGCGCGGTCGTGGCGGCCAGGCCGACCAGGCGCCCGTCGGCCAGAGCCGCCTCCAGGTCGCGCCGGTCCTCGGGCAGGTATCCCGAGCGGTAGGCGGCCACTTTCGCCGCGGGCGCCTCGCGTCCGCCGAGCGCCCGCCGGGCGGCCAGCGCGACGGCCTCGGCGCCGCGCCGCGACCTGATGAAGGCGAGGGTCGGGACGTCCTGCCGGACCAGCCGGGCCAGCAGGTCAGCGGTCTGCGCCGTCGCCGTCCGGCGCAACCTGGCCCCGGCCTCGCCGCGCGCGTCGGTCAGCGGCGGCTCCCACAGCGCGAACGCGACCGGCCCGCGCGGCGATCCGTCCTCGGTGACCTCCTCGGCGTCCAGCCCGGTCAGCAGCCTGGCACAGGTACCCGGCGCGCCGACCGTCGCCGAGGCCAGCACGAAAACCGGCCTGGACGGGCCGCCGGCCGGGGCATGGTGCGCCACCACCCGGCGCAGCCGCCGCAGCACGTGCCCCACGTGCGAGCCGAAGACCCCGCGGTACTCGTGGCATTCATCGATGATCACGTAGCGCAGCCTGCTGAAGAAGCCGGACCAGCGGGCGTGGCCGGGCAGCAGGGACCGGTGCAGCATGTCCGGAGTGGTCAGCAGGTACCTGGCGTGGCTGCGGGCCCAGGCCCGCTCGGCCGCCGTCGAGTCCCCGTCGAAGGCGGCGGCCTGGATCCCCGGCAGGGCCAGGGCACGGATCGAGGCGAGCTGGTCCGCGGCGAGGGCCTTGGTCGGCGCGACGTAGAGCACGGTCTCGCCGGACAGCACGGCGGTGAGCGCAGGCAGCAGGTAGCTGAGCGACTTGCCCGACGCCGCCCCGGTACAGATGATCACATTCCGGCCGGCCTGCGCATGGCTCGCCGCGTCAGCCTGGTGTGACCAGGGGGCGTGGATGCCGCGGCCGGCCAGGGCGCCGATGATCTCGGCCGGGACCCAGGGCGGCCAGGGCGCCTCCCGGCCCGCCCGGGGCGGCAGATGCTCCACGTGCACGGGCCGGCCCGCCATACCGTCGTCCAGCAGGACGCCAAGAGCCCGGTTCTCCGCCGGGACGGCCGCCGTGGCCGGGGGAAGGCGCATGATCGTCGACACAGGTTCCCAGTCTGACATCCCAGGGGGGATGCCCGAAGGCAGGATTTCGTATAGACATGACATCGGAGCGTGGTTGAATGCCGCAGAGGATCACGCCCGGGGCCCCGCGCCGGCAGGCCGGCCCGCGCCGGGCGAGACGTAGCAATGACGCCGTGATGGCGCTGGAGGATTTGTGGATCTGAAGCTTGGTCACTACAACAAGGACGGCATCGAAGTCGTCGACGTCGAGGGCGAGATTGATGTCTACACGGCGCCGCGGCTCCGTGAGCTGCTCATCGATCTGGTCAACAAGAACAATTACCAGCTCGTCGTCAACATGGAGAAGGTCGAGTTCCTCGACTCCACCGGTCTGGGCGTGCTGGTCGGCGGGCTGAAGCGGGTCCGGGCCCACGACGGCTCCCTGGATCTCGTCTGCACCCAGGAGCGGATACTCAAGATCTTCCGGATCACCGGGCTGACGAAGGTTTTCGGCATCCACGACACCGTGGACGACGCCATCGCGGCCAAGAAGGCCGAGAAGTAACGCCGTCGGGCCCGAAGGGACCCCCCCGAGATGGCCACCGTGGAAGTCACGTTCACCCCGCTGCCCGCGCACGTCCGCACCGCGCGGCTGGTCGCCACCGCGGTGGCGCGGCGCAGCGGCGTGGACGAAGCGCTGCTTGACGAGGTCCGCCTCGCCGTCGGCGAGGCGTGCTCACGGGCGGTCGAGGCGCACCGGCGGCACTGCCCGGCTGAGCCGGTCAAGATCGAGATGACCAACTCCGGCGAACGGTTCGTGGTGACCGTCAGCGATCATGCTCCGACCGCGGGCGCCAGCCCGGCCGGATCACGGGACGGCGGCGGCGGAGCGGGCGACAACGGTTTTGAGCAGCCCGCGCAGGTCTTCGACAGCGGGCTGGCCATCCCGGCCGGATTCGGGCTGGCCGTGATCTCCGGCCTGGCCGACGACGTCCGCGTGCTGTCGACGAGCTCAGGCGTCAGCGTCCGGATGAGCTGGCCGTCAGCGCCCGTCCCGTCCTGACCCGGCCCAACCCGGCCCGGGCCCCAGGCGGCCCGCCCGCATATCGCGCCACTTTTTTGGCGTAAAGGTCACGATAGAATCACGTAACTGTTAGGACTGGCCCGGTGTTCATGGTTCGGCCCGTCCGTGCGTAGACTCCCGGCCACTCATTTGTTTCCGATCGGCACCTCATCCCGCTCGGAGTTCCAGGAGGTCGAATGTTCCGGCAGGACTCTGCGCTGGCGGCAAACTCCGTCAGCGTGAGCGGCTCCAACCTGACCTGGGTTGTCATTGTCGGCATAGTCGCGTTGCTCGCGCTCGGCGTGGCCGGCGCGCTGGTCCGGGAGGTCCTCGCCGCCGGCCAGGGCACCCAGCGGATGCAGGACATCGCGCGCGCCATCCAGGAAGGTGCCGCCGCCTACCTGCGGCGCCAGTTCAAGACCCTCAGCGTCTTCGTGGTCATCATCTTCTTCATCCTGCTCCTGCTGCCCGCCGACGACACCAACGTCCGCTGGGGCCGCAGCATCTTCTTCCTGGTCGGCGCGATATTCTCCGCGCTGACCGGGTTCACCGGCATGTCGCTGTGCGTGCGCGGCAACGTCCGGGTGGCGGCCGCGGCGCGCGAAGGCGGCGAGCGGCAGGCGATGCGGATCGCGTTCCGGACCGGCGGCGTGGCCGGGATGTTCACCGTGGGCCTGGGCCTGTTCGGCGCCGCCCTGGTGGTGTTCATCTACAAGGCGAACGCGGCGGACGTGCTGGAGGGCTTCGGCTTCGGCGCCGCGCTGCTGGCGCTGTTCATGCGTGTCGGCGGCGGCATCTACACCAAGGCCGCGGACGTCGGCGCGGACCTGGTGGGCAAGGTCGAGCAGGGCATCCCGGAGGACGACCCGCGGAACGCCGCGACGATCGCGGACAACGTCGGTGACAACGTGGGCGACTGCGCGGGCATGGCCGCGGACCTGTTCGAGTCCTACGCGGTCATGCTGGTCGCCTCGCTGATCCTGGGCAAGGTGGCGTTCGGCGACAAGGGCCTGGTCTTCCCGCTGATCGTCCCGATGATCGGGGTCATCACCGCGGTCATCGGGATCTTCGTGGTCGCGCCGCGCCAGGGTGACCGCAGCGGGATGACGGCGATCAACCGCGGCTTCTTCGTCTCCGCGGTGATCTCGGCCATCGGGGTGGCGATCGCCTCCTTCACCTTCCTGCCGGCCAAGTTCAGCGATCTCCAGGGCGTCACCGACCCGGCCATCCGGGCCTACAACGGCAACCCCCGCTGGATCGCGTTCGGGGCGGTGCTGATCGGCATCGTGCTGGCCAGCGCCATCCAGCTGCTGACCGGGTACTTCACCGAGGTGAACCGCCGGCCGGTCCGGGACATCGGGCAGAGCTCGGAGACCGGCGCGGCCACGGTCATCCTGTCCGGGATCGCGTACGGCCTGGAATCCGCCGTCTACGCCGCGCTGCTGATCGCCGCGGCCGTCTTCGGCGCCTACCTCCTGGCCACCGGGAACGCCACCGTCGCCCTGTTCGCGGTGGCGCTGGCCGGCGGCGGCCTGCTGACCACGGTCGGCGTGATCGTGTCCATGGACTCCTTCGGCCCGGTGACCGACAACGCACAGGGCATCGCGGAGATGTCCGGCGACGTCACCGGGGAGGGCGCGGCGGCGCTGACCCACCTGGACGCGATCGGCAACACCACCAAGGCCATCACCAAGGGCATCGCGATCGCGACCGCGGTGCTCGCCGCGACCGCGCTGTTCGGCGCCTTCCGCACCATCGTCGAGCAGGCGCTGGGCAGCGGGGCGGGCTCGTTCAGCCTGTCGGTCGACCGGCCCCGGGTCCTGGTCGGCGTGATCATCGGCGGCGCGGTGGTGTTCATGTTCGCCAGCCTGCTGATCAGCGCGGTGGGCCGGGCCGCGCAGCGCGTCGTCCTGGAGGTGCGGAACCAGTTCCGCACCCACCCGGGGATCATGGATTACACCGAGAAGCCCGACTACAGCCGGGTAGTCGACATCGTCACCGCGGACTCGCTGCGCGAGCTGGTCACCCCGGCCCTGCTGGCCGTGCTGGTCCCGATCGCCGTCGGCTTCGCGTTCGGGTACGCCACGCTCGGCGCCTACCTGGCCGGCCTCATCGCGGTCGGGGTGCTGATGGCGGTGTTCCTGGCCAACTCCGGTGGTGCCTGGGACAACGCGAAGAAGCTGGTCGAGGAGGGGGAGCACGGCGGCAAGGGCTCCGAGGCGCACGCCGCCACGGTCATCGGCGACACGGTCGGCGACCCGTTCAAGGACACCGCGGGCCCCGCGATCAACCCGCTGATCAAGGTGATGAACCTGGTCTCGCTGCTGATCGCGACCAGCGTCGTGAAGTACAGCGCCAACGTCGGGCTGCGGGTCGGGGTCGCGCTCGGCGCGGTGATCATCGTGGTCGTCGCCATCATGATCTCCAAGCGCCGCGCGGCGCACATGGGCGAGGCAGCACCGATCGGCGCGGAGGCCGCCGGCGCCGTCTCCCCCCCGGTGGAAGGCGCGCCGCCCGCGGTCGAGGCCACCCGCGAGTCACCCGCCTCGGACGCCACGGCGACCTCAGCGGACCCCGACCGCGCGGCCGCCGCCAAACGCCGCGAGTAGCGCGGTTAGAAGGATTAGAAGGAAAACGGAACCAGCCCCGGGGCCCCGCCGCACAGGCGCGCCCCGGGGCTTGGATTCAGCGTGGTCAGCGCGGCTCGGCGTCCGCGATGTCGTCGCTGGAGATGCCGAGCAGGTACAAGATCGCGTCCAGGTAGGGGACGCTCAGCGACGTGTCGGCCGCGTCCCGCACGGCGGGCTTGGCGTTGAACGCGATGCCCAGCCCGGCGGCGGCGATCATGTCCAGGTCGTTGGCCCCGTCCCCGACCGCCACCGTCTGGGACAGCGGAACGCCCGCGTCGGCGGCGAACCGGCGCAGCGCGTCGGCCTTCGCGGCCCGGTCGATGACCGGGCCGGACAGCCGGCCGGTCAGCTTCCCGGCCGAGATCTCCAGCACGTTGGCCGCGACGTAGCCGATGCCGAGCTCGGCGGCCAGCGGGGCGATCACCTGGACGAAGCCGCCGCTGACGATCCCGAATTTGTAGCCCAGGCCGCCCAGCGTGCTGATCAGCGTGCGCGCGCCCGCGGTCAGCCGCAGCTCGCCGCGGACCTCGTCCAGGACCGAGGCGTCCAGGCCCGCCAGCAGCTCGACCCGTTCGCGCAGTGACGAGGCGAAGTCCAGCTCGCCGCGCATGGCCGCGGCGGTCACCTTGGTCACCTCGTCTGCGCAGCCGGCCCGGGCCGCCAGCAGATCGATGACCTCGTCCCTGATCAAGGTGGAATCCACGTCCATCACGATCAGCCGCAGGGCCCGCCGGTGCAGGCCGCCGCGCTGGACCGCGACGTCGACGCCGTGCGCGACCGCCGACCGGGCCAGATCCTCCCGCAGCGTCGCCTGATCGCCGCCGGAAATCTCCATCTCGATGCAGGTCACCGGGCGCTGGGCCAGCCGGCCGATCCGGTCGATGTTCGCCCCGCTGGCGGCGATCCGCCCGGCGATCGCGGTGATCGCGGCGGGTACCAGCGGGCTGCCGAGCAGGGTCACGTGCAGCCGGCCGCCCCGTGCCCGGGCCTCGCCGGCGGTCGGCGACCCGGGGGGCCGCGACCCGGTGGTGATCTCCGCCTCCAGGCCGAGTTCACCGGCCAGCGCGCTGACCGCGGCGTGGATGCCGGTCAGGTCAGGTGGTGACTCGCAGTCCAGCAGGACGCCGAGGACCAGCCGGCCGCGGATCACCACTTGCTCGATATCCAGGACCGCCAGCGGGTGATGGGCCAGGACGGCGAACAGCCGGGAGGTGACCCCGGGCCGGTCCCGGCCGGTCAGGGTGATGAGCACGGTGGTCCGCGGTGTAGTCATGGCGGGCGCCAGGCTACCGCACCCCGCCGCGGCGGCCACGGCGGGACGCCCCCGGACCCCGGCTTATTCCAGCAGCAGGTGCAGGTCGCCGAATTCGTGCCACAGGTAGCCGGCCGTGATGGCGTCGGCGTAGCACCGGCTCAGCAGCTGCGGGCCGGCGAACGCGGCCAGCATCCGCAGGTGCGAGGAGCGCGGCTCGTGCAGCCCGGTGAGCAGCCCGTCCACCGCCCTGACCCCGGTCTGCGGGGTCACCACGTGCGAGGTCCAGCCCGCCGCGGCGGCCACCGATCCGTCCGGGCGGGCCGCCGTCTCCAGCGCGCGCACGACCGTCGTGCCCGCGGCGATGACCCGCCCGCCGTGCGCCCGCACGTGGCCGACCAGGCGGGCCGTCGCGGGCGGGACGTCATAGGGTTCCGGGTACGGATCTTCGCCCGCTTCCAGCGAGGACACCCCGGTATGCAGGGTGAGCGGGGCGATCAGCACCCCGCGGGCGGCCAGCTCGGTGACCACCGCGGGCGTGAACGGCCGGCTGGCGCTGGGCATCTCGGCGCTGCCCGGCCTGCGCGCGAACACGGTCTGGTAATCGGCCAGCGGCCAGTCGCGGCTGACGTAGGAGTACCTGATCGGGATGCCGTATCGCAGTAGATACGGCACCACCGCGACCGACAGCCGGGCGCGCCAGAGCCTGCCGGTGACCATACGCTCCAACCGCAGCGCCGCCCCGCCCGGCATGCTGATGACCTGGCCGGGGAACCCGGGCCCGTTCGGCAAAGAGATCTTGTCTTTCATGACGCGCAGTTCGACCAGCCAGGCCCCGTCTGGCTGTGCCGTGGAAAAGTGCACCGCCAGCTCCCGCCCAATACGCACCTGGGCGGGCAGCGTGCCGGTGTCGTTGACGACCAGCAGGTCGCCGGGCAGCAGCAGGTCCGGCAGCTCGCTGAAGGCATGATGGCTGATCCGCCCGGTTGACCGGCGGCTGACCAGCAGCCGGACCCCGTCCCGGGCCAGGCCGCGGGCCTCCGGCGGGTCGTGAGCCTCGAGCTCGGCGGGCAGGATGAAATCGACGGCCCCCGGCATCGTGACGCCGGCCGTCATCAGCGCACCGGCATGAGGTGGGCCGCGCGGTACCGGCCGCTCGGCAGCCGTTCGGTGACCAGCCTGATCAGCGCGGGCACCACGGTCTCGGGCCGCGGCCGGTCGGAGATGTCCTGGCCCGGGAAGGCCCGCTGGTGCATGTCGGTGCGCAGGTCACCCGGATCGGCCCACCACACCCGGACGGCCAGTTCCTCGGCGGCCAGCACGTTCGAGGCCTGCTCCAGCGCGGCCTTGGCGGCGCCGTAGCCGCCCCAGCCGGCGTAGGGTTCCACGGCCGCGTCCGAGGTGATGTTCAGCACCGCGCCGCCCCGGGCGCGCAGCAGCGGCAGCATCAGCTGGGTCAGCGCGACGGGAGCGATCACGTTCACCTCGAACGCGGCGCGCAGCTCGGCCACCGGATAGTCGGCCAGCGCGGGCAGCGGGCTGGCGCCCAGCGTGCCCGCGTTGTTCACCAGCAGGTCCAGGCCGCCCGCGGCCCCCACCGAGCTGCCCAGCCCCGAGCTGCACAGCGCCGCGCGGTGCAGCGCGGCCCGGTGCGCGGCGTCGGTGACGTCGCCCGGGATGGCCGTCACGACGCGGCCCGGCGCCGTCACGGCCTGCCCGGCGGCCCGCAGGTCATCGGCGTTCCGGCCGTCGAGGATGAGGTCGTAGCCCTCGCGGGCCAGGCCGGCGGCCAGCGCCCGGCCCAGTCCGCGGGAGGCCCCCGTGACCACCGCTACTCGTTTGCTCATGGGCCTCACGCTAGGCCGCCCGCCGCCCGCGGGCATCGGCCGCGCGACGTGGCCGGCCTGGGCTCATAGTCCTAGGACCGGCGCCCGATGCGGCTATCCCGCTGTCCGGCTAACGTCGGTGAGATGAGCAGCGGGCGCGACGGGCTGGGCGAGCTCGTCGCGGTGAGCCAGGCGGTGCTGTCGGTCAACCGGCAGATGTCCGTCCGTGACGTGCTCCGGGTGATCGTGCGTTCCGCGCGGTCGCTGGTCGGCGCGCGTTACGCTGCGCTCGGCGTGCCCGACGAGGGCGATTCGTTCGCCGAGTTCGTGGTCGACGGGATCAGCCCGGCCGAGCAGCGGGCCATCGGCCCGCTGCCCCGCCGGCACGGGATGCTGGGCGTGCTGCTCACCGGGGCGCAGCCGGAACGGCTCGCGGATATCAGCCAGGACCCGCGGTTCGAGGGCTGGCCGGCCGCTCATCCGCGGATGTCGCATTTCCTCGGGGTGCCCGTGCGCGACGGCGACCGGGTCCTCGGCATCATCTTCGCGGCCAACAAGGTCTCCGCCGCCGCGGGAAAGGGCGGGTTCACCGAGCGGGACGAGGAGATCCTGTCCCTGTTCGCCGCGCACGCGGCCATCGCGCTGACCAACGCCCGGCTGTACGAGCAAAGCCGGGAGCTCTCAATCATGGCCGAACGTTCCCGGCTGGCCCGGGAGCTGCACGACGCGGTGACGCAGAAGCTGTTCGGTATCCGGGCGCACGCCCGGGCCGCCGCGGTGCTGGCCGGCCGGGAGCCGTTCGACACGGCCCGCGTGCAGGCTGAGATCGAGGCGGTCGGCGCGCTCGGCGCGGAGGCCCATGCCGAGCTGCGCGCGGTGATCGACGGGCTGGCCCCGCCGGATCTGCGCGACGGCGGGCTGGCCCCCTCGCTGCGCCGGTACGCGGTGCTGGCCGCCCGCGCGTACGGGATCCCGGTCACGTTCACCGCGTCCCGGCTGCCCGCCCTCAGCCCCGGCCAGGAGGCCGCGCTGTACCGGGTCGCCCAGGAAGCGCTGCACAACGCGCTGCGGCACTCGGGGGCGGCCGCGATCACCGTCGGCCTGGCCCGGACGTCCCGCCGGGTCACCCTGCAGGTCGCCGATGACGGGCACGGGTTCGCCCCGCAGACGCCGTCCGGCGGGGTCGGGCTGGCCTCGATGCGGGAGCGGGCGGCGGCGGTCGGCGGCGCGCTGAGGATCCGGTCCGGCGCGGCGGGCACCCGGGTGCGGATGACCGTGCCCGTCCCGCCGGTTCAGCCAGGAGTCCCGCCCGCCCGGCCAGGAGTCCCGCCCGCCCAGCAAGGAGGCGAATGATGACCCAGCAGCAGCCCATCTCCGTGCTGATCGTCGATGACCATCCCGTGGTGCGGCAGGGACTGCGCGTGCTGCTCGAGGTGCAGGACGGGATCGCGGTGGCCGGGGAGGCCGGCGACGGCGCGACGGCTCTCGCGCTGGCCGCCGAGCACGCCCCGGACGTCATCCTGCTGGACCTGAAGCTGCCCGGCCTGGACGGCCTCGCGGTGCTGGGCGAGCTGGGCCAGCAAGGCACCAGCAGCCGGGTGCTGGTGCTGACCAGCGTGACCGAGCCCGCCTCGGCCGCGGCGGCGGTCCGGGCGGGCGCGGCGGGCGTGCTGTACAAGGACGTCGACCCGGATGCGCTGGTCCGCGCGATCCGCGCCGTGCACGACGGCCACCTGCTGCTCGCACCTGAGGCCGCGGGGACCCTGCTGCGTTCGGCGAATTGGTCGTGGGGCGGCCTGGACGCCCTCACCAGCCGCGAGCGGGAGGTCCTGGCCGAGCTGGCCAAAGGCCGCTCCAACCGGGAAATCGCCCGGGCGCTGCGTGTCTCGGAGAAGACGGTCAAGACCCACGTAAGCTCGGTGCTGGCCAAGCTCGGCGTGCAGGACCGCACCCAGGCCGCGCTGGTCGCGGTCCGCCACGAGCAGGGCAGCTGATAAATCCCGCCCGGGCTGGGCCGGACGGGCCGGCGTGACGTAGGTTCGGTCTCGGCGGGACAACGAGCGGGCGGCCGCCGCGGGCGCCGCCGAGAGAGGGGACCGGAGATGTCCGACGAGGTGCTGCGGCTGCGCGGCGTCGAGGTCCGGCGGGACTCGGCCGTCCTGCTCCGCAACATCGACTGGACCGCGCACGAGGACGAGCGCTGGATCCTGATCGGGCCGAACGGCGCGGGCAAGACCACCTTGCTCCAGGTGGCGGCCACCTCGATCTTCCCCACCAAGGGCACGGTCGAGGTGCTCGGCGAGCGCCTCGGCGACGTCGACATCTTCGAGCTGCGGCCCAGGATCGGGCTGACCAGCGCGGCCATCGCGGAGCAGGTCCCGCCCGCCGAGAAGGTCATTGACCTGGTGCTGACCGCCTCCTACGCCATCCTCGGCCGGTGGAAGGAAGAGTATGAATCCGCCGACGTCACCCGGGCCGTAGAGCTGCTCGACGCGCTCGGCTGCGCGCACCTGATCCGGCGTAAGTTCGCCACCTTGTCCGAGGGCGAGCGCAAGCGGGTCCAGATCGCCCGCGCCCTGATGCCCAACCCCGAGCTGCTGCTGCTCGACGAGCCGACCGCGGGCCTGGACCTGGGCGGCCGGGAGGACCTGCTGCGCCGCCTCACCGGGCTGGCCCGTGACCCCAAGGCGCCGATGATGGTGCTGGTCACCCACCACGTGGAGGAGGTCCCGGACGCCTTCACCCACGCGATGCTGCTGCGCCGGGGATCGGTGCTCGCGGCCGGGCCGATCGATGAGGTGTTCACCGCGCGGAACCTGTCCCGCTGCTTCGGCCTGCCCCTGGAGATCGAGCACCGCCAGTCCCGCTGGACCGCCCGCGCCCGCTAGCCCGCCCCCGCCCGCTGATCTGCACTCCTCTGGCTGAACGCGCTTGCTGTCTGTAACGTAGCAAGCAGATCCGGTGACCCCCGCCGCCGGGTGCGGAGTGGAGCAGTCATGAGCACTCTCGTCGCCACCATCCTGATCCTGGTGTTCGTCGCCCTGGTCATCGCGGTGATCAGCCGGTCGGTGCGGATCATCCCGCAGGCCATGGCCGGGATCGTGGAGCGCTTCGGCCGGTATCACCGCACGCTGCAGGCCGGGCTGAACATGGTGACGCCGTTCGTGGACCGGCTGCGGCCGCTCATCGACCTGCGCGAGCAGGTGGTCAGCTTCCCGCCCCAGCCGGTGATCACCCGGGACAACCTGGTCGTGGGCATCGACACCGTCATCTACTTCCAGGTCACCGACGCCAAGGCCGCGACCTACGAGGTGGCCAACTACATCACCGCCGTCGAGCAGCTGACCGTGACCACGCTGCGCAACGTGGTCGGCGGCATGGACCTCGAGACCGCCCTCACCTCGCGGGACCAGATCAACAACGAGCTGCGCCAGGAGCTCGACGAGGCGACCGGCAAGTGGGGCATCCGGGTCGGCCGGGTCGAGCTCAAGGCCATCGAGCCGCCGTCGTCCATCCAGGACTCGATGGAAAAGCAGATGCGCGCGGACCGCGACAAGCGGGCCGCCATCCTGTCCGCCGAGGGCAACAAGCAGTCGGCCATCCTGACCGCCGAGGGCGAGCGCCAGGCGGCCGTGCTGCGGGCCCGCGGCGAATCCGAGGCGGCCGTCCTGCGGGCCGAGGCGGATGCCAAAGCGCAGGCGGCGCGAGCCCGCGGGCAGGCCGAAGCCATCACCACGGTCTTCCGGGCCATCCACGACGGCCACCCAGACCAGGAGCTGCTCGCCTACCAGTACATGCAGATGATGCCGGAGATCGCCCGCGGCGACGCGAACAAGCTCTGGATCGTGCCCAGCGAGATCGGCAAGGCCCTGGAGGGTATCGGCGGCCTCCTCGGCGCCGCCGACCGCCGGTCAGCGGCGCCTCCCGGGCCTGCGGCCCCGTCAGCGGCCCCGTCAGCGGCGCCCCCCGGGCCCGCGGCCCCGTCAGCGGCGCCCCCCGCGTCCCCCGTGCCCGCCCCGCTCATCCGCGAAGCCGCGCCCGGCTCGCTGGCGTCAGGGGCGGGGCCGCAGCTCGACCCGGCCCTGGGCGCTCACGCGGGTCTCGAAGGCTGGCTGGCGGGCGGTAGCGGGCCCGTGCACGACGGTCCCGTCGGCGACGGCGAAGGTGGAGCCGTGCCACGGGCAGGCCACGCAGGCGGCGCCCCGTTCGACGACGATGCGTCCCTGGTGTAGCGGGCCGCCCAGGTGGGAGCACCGGTCTGACAGCACGTTCACCTCGCCGCCCTGCCGGTACACCAGCAGCGACAGGTAGCCCAGCTGGCGGCGGACCGGCCTGCGGTCCGGCAGGTCGCTGAGGTCGCACAGGTCATGCCAGCCCAGGCCGGCCAGGTGGCTGATCTGCTCCGCGTGGCTGGCGCCCGCCCCGAGCCGCAGGGCCAGGTGGCCGCCCAGGTAGGACCCGGCGGTGGCCACCGCCAGCCCGCCGCCGGACAGCCACCGGCCCGGCCGGGGGCGGCCGGTGGCCCGGGCGGCCAGCGAGCTGAGGAACAGCGTGGCCGCGCCGGCCTGGCACAGGGCGTGCACCAGGCCGACCCGCTGCTGGTCGGCGTGCAGCGCCGACCAGTCGGCCAGCCCGGTGGCGGCGGCGGGCACCGTGACCGCGACCCCGGCGCCGATCAGCATGCGCGAGGCACGGTCCGGGCCACGGAACAGATCGAGCAGCACCGCCGAGGTCCAGCAGCCCAGCGGCAGCCGCACCAGCGCAGGATGCGCCGGCTGGCCGAACGGCACGCCGTGCAGCGCGTCGGTCCGCGGGCCGGTCGGCAGCGCCCGCACGACGCCATCGGACAGCCGGCGCACGACCGGATCGAGCGGGTGGGCCTGCTCGAGCCGCTCGGCCACGGCGGCGGGCACGCGGGCCCAGCTGGACTTGGGCTTCTTGTGTGCCCGGCGGGTACTGGCGAGGGAAAGCCGCACATTTAATGCCTTACCCGCCGGCGGCCGTAGCCATCCCGCCACGCGCAGGTAAACCCGCGACGAGCCTCAGGACGGCGAACGCAGCCGGGCCAGCTGATCCCGGATGATCTCCTCCAACTGCCCCTGAAACGCCAGCAGCAGGCGCAGCTCGTCGTCTGAATAGCCCGCCGCGGCCGCGCGCCACGCGTTGACCACCGGCCCGAACGTGCTGCCGACCTTGCTCAGGCCCGGTCCGGCGGACAGCTCGACCATCACCCGGCGCCGGTCGCGCGGGTCGCGCACCCGCCGGACAAAGCCGCCTCCCTCCAGCCGGTCGAGCACCGCGGTGATCGATGCGGTGGTCAGCCCGGTCTGCGCAGCCAGCTCACCCGCGGTCAGATGGCCGGTCAGGGCCACGATGTTGAGGCAGTTCAGGTCGGTAGCGTTGATGCCGATGCGTTCGGCCGACATCTGGCCGAGCAGTTGCATGACCGATCCCGCCCGGCGCAGGGCCAGCAGGAACTCACCCTCAAGCTGCCGCCGCTCGGCGCCGGCCGCCGCATCGCGCGCTTCATGCTCAGGCATCCGCCCCGTCTCAATCCCTAGAAACACAAGTATCTAGAAAAACTAGACAATAGATATTCAAGATGATAGCTTCGCTAGGTACCGGCGCCACGAAGGCGATCTTAGTGGCCTGACGCGGCCACCACACGGGGGCGGCCGCCGTCATGCAGCACGAACACCCAACACGCAGAACGGGGAGATCATCATGACCAGTCCAACCAGGGCCCCGGCGGTGAGCCCGACCATCGGCCAGGCCGTCGGGCAAGCCGAGGCGTCCCTGACCAGGGTGCTGACCGGCATCCTGGCCGAGCGGGGCACCAGCCGGGAAACCTACCTGGGCGTGCAGCGCCTGACCTCCCTGGGCGGCCACGCCGCCCGGGATGACTACGTGCGCGACCTGAGCGAGTGGCTCGATCTGGATGCCGCGGACGCCGGCCGGCTGGCCGGCCAGCTGGCCGCGGCCGGGCTGACCGAAACCGACGGCGGCGTGACCCGCCTGACCCCGGCCGGCCGCGCGCTGCGAGAGGGGGTCCTGGCTGACTCCGCGAAGATCACCGGCCCGCTGCTGGCCACGCTCGACCGCGCCGACCTCGAGACCACCATCCGCACCCTGGACGAGATCACCAGGCTGGCCCGCCGGATTCCGGCCCGCCCGACGACCAGGGAAGCCACCTGACCACCGCCAAGCTGCCCGCCGCGGACGCGGCCCGGCACGGCAGCGGGGACGCCAACCAATGAGAGTGGCTCTGTACCGGCAAGAATGGGTACAGAGCCACAACCATTGGCCCGCCCGCGCCCGCCCGCGCCCCCGATCAGGTCCCGCGCCGCCCCCGTTAAGCCCTTTAAGGCCGAACGGCCACGGGTGCGTGCTCAGGGCGTGAACCTGTAGCCCATGCCGGACTCGGTGTGCAGGTACTTGGGCCGGGACGGCTCGGGTTCCAGCTTGCGGCGCAGCTGGGCCAGGTAGACCCGCAGGTAGTTGGTTTCCGTCTCGTACGCGGGGCCCCATACCTCGCGCAGCAGCTGGCGCTGGGAAACCAGCCGGCCGCTGTTGCGGACCAGGACCTCCAGCAGCTGCCACTCCGTCGGGGTCAGCCGCACGTCGGTCCCGTCGCCGCGGGTGACCCGCTTGGCGGCCAGGTCGACGGTGAAGTCGGGGGTCGAAACGACCGGCTCGTCGGGCGCCGGCGCCGCCCGGCGGACCGCGGCCCGCAGCCGGGCCAGCAGCTCGTCCATGCCGAACGGCTTGGTCACGTAGTCGTCCGCGCCCGCGTCCAGCGCCGCCACCTTCTGGCTCTCCTGCCCCCAGGCGGACAGGACGATGATCGGGATCGACGTCCAGCCGCGCACGCCGTGGATCACCTCGGTGCCGTCCATGTCGGGCAGCCCGAGGTCCAGGATGATCACGTCCGGCCGGTCGCGGGCCACCGCGGCCAGGCCGGTGGTGCCGTCGACCGCGGTGCTGACGTCGTACTCGCGGGCGCTGAGGTTGATCCGCAGGGCCCGCAGGATGGAGGGCTCGTCGTCGACGACGAGCACCCGGGTCACGACCCCGTGCCCAGCGCGGACTTGTCGGCGCTGACCGCCGCCGGAAGGGTGATGGCCACCGTGAGCCCGCCGCCGGGGGTGTCCTCGGCCACGATGCGGCCGCCCATGGCCTCGGCGAACCCGTGGGCCACGGCCAGGCCGAGGCCCACGCCCTGGTAGCGGTCACCTACCCGGGTGAACGGCTCGAAGATGCGCTCCTTCGCCTCGTCCGGCACCCCGGGCCCGTGGTCGACGACCGCGAGCACCACCATGTCCCCGGCCAGCTGCGCCTGCAGCTCCGGCGGGCGCGCGGTGGCGGGGGAGTGCTGCAGCGCGTTGGCGAACAAGTTGGCCAGGACCCGCTCGAGCAGGCCCGGATCGGCCAGCACCAGCGGGAAGCCGTCGGGCACGGCTATCTCCATCCGGACCGGATCATCGAGCCCGAGCAGCGCGACCGGGGCCACCTCGTCGATCGCCGTGGGGCGCAGGAAGGGCTGCAGGGATCCGGTGTGCAGGCGGCTCATGTCGAGCAGGTTGCCGATCAGGGCGTCCAGCCGGTCGGCGTTCTCCTCGATGGTCGCGAGCAGGTCGGCCTGGTCGGCCTGCGACCATTCCACGTCGGTCTGCCGCAGGCTGCTGACGCTGGCCTTGATCGACGCGAGCGGCGTGCGCAGGTCGTGGCTGACCGCCGCGAGCAGCGCCGTCCGCATCCGGTTGCCCTCGGCGAGCGCCTCGGCCTGAGCGGCCTGGGTGCGCAGCCGCTCCCGGTCCAGGGCCGCCGCGGCCTGCGCGGCGTACCCCGCGAGCAGGGCGGGGGTGGCCGAGTCCGCCTGCCCGGTGAACAGCAGGATCAGGTCGTCGCGGATGCCGATGCGGGACGCCGCGGGCAGGCGGCCCTCGACGCCGCTGGACGCGGCCCGGATCCACCGCCCGGCCACTCGCTCCTGCAGCTCGGCCTGGCCGCCGTGGGTCTTGGTCAGGTGCTCGAGCACCGCCGCGGGCGAGTCGGCGCCGCCCAGCACGTGCTGCGCGAGCTCGAGCAGCGAGGCGGCCTCTTCCCGCGCCCGCGCGGCCTGGACCGCGCGCGCGGCCGCGAGGTGGACCACGCTGCTGACGGCCACCGCGACGGTCACGAACAGCAGCAGGGCCAGCAGCTCTTTCGGCTGCTGGATGGTGAAGGTGTGCAGCGGCTCGGTGAAGTACCAGTTCAGCAGCAAGCTGGCCGCCACCGCGGCGAGCACGGCCGGCCAGAAGCCGCCCAGCACCGTGATCGTCACCACGGCGACGAGGTAGATGAGCAGGTCGTCGGCCAGATTCAGGTGCGGCCGGAACGCAGTGAGCAGGTAGGTGAGCAGCGGCAGGCTCACGGCGGCCAGCAGCACCCCGGCCAGCCGCCGCCGGGCGCCGATGCCGCCCGTGGCGGCCTGCGGCTCCGCCGCGGCCGGCCAGCGCCGGGTGGGGCCGCGCTGGGTACCCCCGGCGGCGGAGCGGCGGGCGCGCAGGCCCGCATAGGTACCCATGCTTACCAGTGTGCGGCGTCGGACGTACCAGCGAAATACCAGGCCCAGGCCGGCGCAGGCCAGCGACGTCACCCCGACGACGAAGGCGGCGTGCCCGGCGGCCGGCCCGGCCGGGCGCAGCTGCGCGTAGGGCGGCCGGGAGAACCCCGCCACGGTGAGCCAGCCGATGCCGGCCAGCGGGAGCGACGCGCCCGGCTCGGCCGCGAACGACATGGCGCCGGCCACCGCCGCGCAGGCGAGCAGTACCCCGGTCGCGGTCATCCGGCCGTGCAGCGCCGCGGCCGCCGTCCCGACGGCCAGGAACGCGGCGAAGCCAACCGGGAGCGCGAAGGGAGCCGGTATGCCGCGCCGTAGGTAGCCGAGAGTCATCGCGCTGCCTATTCCAGCCCCGCTACCAGCAAATATCAGCGGTTCTTGACGTAACCTTAACGCGTGGGCGCAGAAGCCTGACGGCCCGCATACGGCGGCGGCCCGGCCCGCGCGGATAGCGTCGGGAGACGTGATCACCAACCGAGCGGCCAGGACGGAGCGGCAGGCCTAGTGGCGGTGCGCAAGGCGACCGGCCTGGTCCGGGGCGGCCCGGGCGACCAGCCCCCCGAGACCTTCTGGTACACGGCGAAGCGCCGCCTGCTGGGGCCGCCGATGATCAACGCGCAGCTCCGTGAGCAGCGGCTGTCCAAGAAGCTGGCCCTGGGCGTGCTGTCGCCGGACGGGATCTCCTCCTCGGCCTACGGCACCGAGGAAATTCTCATCGAGCTGTTGCCGATCTTCGGCCTGGCCGCTTTCGCCGTGCTCGTCCCGATGACCGGCGTGATCCTGTTCGTCATGCTGCTCGTGGTGCTGTCCTACCGCGAGGTGGTCACGGTTTACACCCGGGCCGGCGGTTCGTACGTGGTGGCCAGGGAGAACTTCGGGCCGCGGATCGCGCAGGTGGCCGCCGTGGCCCTGCTGATCGACTACGTGGTCACGGTGGCCGTCCAGATCGCGGCCGGCACCGCGGCCGTCGCCTCCGCGTTCCCCGCCATCGGTCCCTACAGCAAAGAGATCACCATCGGCATCATCCTGCTGATGTGCTACGGCAACCTGCGCGGCATCCGGGAGGCCGGCAAGATCTTCGCGCTGCCCACCTACCTGTTCTCCGGCTCGATCATCTTGATGATCGTGGTCGGGCTCATCCGGGCCGCGACCGGCACGCTGCACCAGCAGGACGTGCAGCAGATCCACGGGCTGTACACCATCGGCCCCGGCGCCTCGGCCTGGACCACCTTCGCCCTCATCTACGCGCTGGCCAAGTCGTTCGCCAACGGCGGCTCGTCGCTGACCGGCATCGAGGCCGTCTCCAACGCGGTCAGCGCGTTCAAGCCGCCCGAAGGGCGCAATGCGCGCCGGGTCCTGGTCACCGAGGGTGTCATCCTCGGCACGCTGGTGGCCGGCATCTCCGGGCTGGCCTACCTGACCCACGCCGCCCCGTACAAGGTCGGCTACCCCACGGTGATCTCGCAGGAAGCGAACCTGGTGTTCGGCTCGGCCGGGCACTTCATGTTCTTCGTGGTCCAGGCGGCCACCGCGCTGATCCTGTACACCGGCGGCAACACCAGCTTCAACGGCTTCCCGTTCCTGACCAGCTTCGTGGCCGAGGATTCGTTCCTGCCGCGGTGGCTGATGAAACGCGGCCAGCGGCTGGTCTTCTCCAACGGCATCATCGTGCTCACCGTGCTGTCGGTGTTGCTGATCGCCGTCGTCGGCGCCAACGTGAACGCCCTCGTCCCGTTCTACGCGATTGGCGTGTTCACCGCGTTCTCGATGGCCGGGTTCGGCATGGCCAGGTACCACGTCCGGCACAAGGAACCGGGCTGGCGGCACAAGCTGGTCATCAACTTCTCGGCCGGCGTGATGACCTCGATCGTGGTGGTGATCTTCGCGTGGGTGAAGTTCACCGAGGGCGCCTGGCTGATCCTGATCATCTTCCCGATCGGGGTGCTCGCGCTGATGCGGCTCAACCGGCAGTACCGTGACGAAGCGGGCGCGCTGCAGACCATCGGGGACCGCCGGGCGTCCGGCGTGGGACCCAGCCAGCCCAACTACAGCCGGCGGGTGGTCATCGTCTTCGTGGACGACTTCGATCTGTCCACCGTCGCGGCGCTGCGGTACGCCAAGAGCCTGCGCCCCACCGTGCTGCGGGCCGTCCACTTCGTCATCGACTCCGAACAGGCCGAACGGCTCCGGACCGCGTGGATCCCCGACCGGCAGGTGTCCCTGGAGTTCGTCGACACCCCCGACCGGCGGCTGACCCACGCCGCCGCCGGGCTGGTCCGCCAGGAGGCGGCCACCCCCGGCACCCAGGTCACCGCGATCCTGCCCCGGCGCAGCTTCTCGCCGCTGCTCGGCCGGCTCCTGCACGACCGGACCGCCGACAAGATCGCCGGCGTGGTGAGCCGGGTCCCCAACGCCGCCGCCACCATCATCCCGTTCGACGTGGAGGACCGGCTGCGCGTCCTGACCGAGCGCCAGGCCGTAAGCCAGGGAACCGCGCCGGGGTCGATGACGCCGGTACCGGGCCCGGCCGCTGACGGCGCGCAGGCGGCCGGCGGGCCGCCCGCCACCGCGGCCGCGGGGAGCTCCGCGCGTCTCCCGGACGGGCCCGAGCCGCTGCCCGGCGCCGGTAGCTACGACCGGCCCGTACCCTCGCCGGGTGCCACCCCGATCGGCTCCATCCACGAGCCGGGCCGGACGACCGTCGAGGGCCGCGTCCACGTGGTCGAGGTCCGGTCGGTCGAGCGAAATTCCGTGCTGGCCGCCGAGATTTCCGATTCCACCGGCGATCTCACCGCCTTGTTCTACGGCCGCGCGCACATTCCCGGCCTGATCTGCGGCTCCCGGGTCCGGTTCCGGGGCGTGGTGGGCATGAAGGGCGGCGACCCGGTGATGACCAACCCGGCCTACGAGCTCCTCGTCCCGTACACCGGCCGGTCCGCCGATGACGGCCGCTAAGGGCCGTCCGCCGACCGCCCGCGCCTACGCGACTTCGACCGGCAGTTCGTAGATCTCGTCGGTGGGGTGCCCGGCTTTGTCGTGCACCCGCAGGACCGCCTCCTTGGACGGGCCGGATGACAGGCAGAACACCTTGCCCGATTCCGGATCGAGCCACGTCCGCTCGAAGTGAACGCCCTCCGCCGCCTCGACGGCCAGATCCCGCTCGTGTGCCTCCCGCAGCTGGCTTTCGGTCACGCCGACGAATCCGCTGTGCACGTCCATGTACCTGGCCATATCAGCCTCTTCCTGGTAGTGATTCGGTTGAGTTCAGCCTGAAGCACGAGACAATGCGCGGCATCAGCCAAATGCCCGATTCCGCCGGTGCCGGATACTTATCAAGGCAGGGGGTGCGTGGTGGCTCGTGACGCGGTTCAGTCTCCGGTGCTGGTCGGCCGGGACAGTGAGCTTGCGCTCATTGAGCGCAGGCTGGCCGAGTCCAAGGCGGGCGCCGGCCAGCTGCTGTTCGTGGCCGGTGAGGCGGGCATCGGCAAGACTCGCTTGCTCGGTTCGGCCGCCCGCTATGCGGAGCGCAGCGGGTTTGCGGTCGTGCGGGCCGCGGCGTTCCCCGATGACGTGCAGTCATTCGCCGGGCTGGTGGTGGACCTGGCCAGCAGCCTGGTTTCCCATCCCGACCCGCAGCTGAACGAGGTGGGCCGGATCCTGGCCGCACGCGCGCGGGCGCTGCCCACCGGGACCGGCGACCCGCACCACCAGCGCCGCTTGCTCGTGCAGGATCTGGCCGACCCGATCGTGGCCGCCCCCCTCGGCCGGCCCGTGCTGATCATCCTCGAAGACCTGCACTGGGCCGACGACCTGAGCCTCGACGTGCTCGGCCACCTGGCCGCGCGGCTCGCGGAGCGGCCTGTTCTGGTGGCCGGGGCGTACCGCAGCGACGAGCTCTATCCCCGGCTGCCCATGCGGGAACTGCGGGCCCGCCTGGTGGGCCAGCGCCTGGCCGAGGAGATCCGGCTGTCCCGCCTGACCCTGGGCCAGACCGCGTCGATGACTAGCGCGACCCTCGGCCGCCCGGCTCCGGCTCAGGTGGTCGCGGCCATCCAGGAGCGCAGCGACGGCATACCGCTGCACGTCGAAGAGCTGCTCGCCGCCGTCGCCGACGACGCGCTGACCCCGCAGTCGAACGCGGCGGTGCAGGCGGCGGCCGTCCCGGACACGCTGGGCGATGCCGTGCTGAGCCGCGCGCAGCACCTGAGCACCGCCGCCCGGAACGTGGCCTCGGCCGCCGCCGTGATCGGGCGTTCCTTCGACTTTGACCTGCTCACCACCGTCACCGACGCGGACCCTGACCAGGTGGCTGGTGCGCTGCGCGAACTGCAGGATGCCTATTTCGTCCTGCCCGGTGCGGATGACGCCAGCTTCGATTTCCGCCACGCGCTGATCCGCGACACCCTGTACGCCGAGGTCAGCATCGCCCAGCGGCGCCGCCTGCATGAGCGAGTGGCCCGGGCGGCGGTGGCCCGCGGCTACCGTGACGCCTTCATTTCCGCGCATTTCGAACAGGCCCGGCAGCCCGGGCTCGCCTACCGGCACGCGCTGGACGCCGCGGCCGAGGCCGCTTCGGTCTCAGCGCACGGCGAGGCCCTGGAACTGTACCGCCGGGCGGCGCGCAACCTGCCTGCCGAGCTGCCCGCGCTGGCCCGCGCCCGGGTGTTCGCCGCGCTCGGCGACGAAGCTGCGGCCGCGGACGACAACATCGCCGCGGCCGATGCCTACGCCGCCGCGAACGAGCTGACCGCCGGGGCGGGCGACCTGCGGGCCGCGGCCGCGCTGGTGCCGCGCATGGTCGCGGTCGGGCATCTGCTCGGCGATGACCTCGCCACCCGGGTCGCCGCGCTGCAGGCGGCCCTGGACAGCCTGGCGGGATGGCCCGGGGCGGACCGGGAACGGGCCCAGCTGGGCGCGGGCCTGGCCGCGGCTTACATGCTGGACCGGCGGCTGGAGGAAGCCATCCACCACGGCCGGCGCAGCCTGGCGGAGAGCCAGCGGACCGGCGATGAGGAAACGGCGCTCGACCTCGCCGTCACGCTCGGCTCGGTCCTGATCTTCGCCGCCCGGATGGATGAGGGCTGGCAGATGCTGGAAGACGCGATAGCCCGTGCCGTCGCCACGCACTGGGAGGCCGAGGCCGCGCGCGGCTACCGGATGCTCACCACCTCCGCGTCCGTGCTGGTGGAATACGACCGCGCGGAACGCTGGATGGCGGACGGCATCCGCTACGCGGAGCAGGTCGAGCTGTGGAATCACCGGCATTACATGGCCGCCCACCTAGCTCACGTCCAGTGGTGCACCGGGCACTGGCCGGCTGCGGCCCAGAGCGCCAGCCAGGCCCTCGCCGACGGCCGGGGCGGCATCACCACCCAGATCACCGCGCAGTACGTCCTGGGCTACCTGGCCCTGGGACGCGGTGACTGGGACACCGCCACCAGCCTGCTCGCCGACGCCCTGACGCTCGGCGAGCGGATGGCGGAACTGCAGCGGTTCTCGCCGCCGCTGTGGGGACTGGCCGAATCCGCCCGGTGCCAGGGCGACGACCAGACCGCTATAGCCCGGTGCGAGCGGGGCTACCGGGCCTCCGCCGACGTCGCCGACGCCGCCTACCTGTTTCCTTACCTCCTGACCGGCGTCCGGGCCCATCTTGCGCTGGATCAGATCAGCGCCGCCGAAGACTGGCTGGACCGGGTCGGCGCGATCCTCACCGCCCGCGCCCTGCCCGGCACGCTGCCCGCGATCGGGCACGGCCGCGGGCTCATCCTGCTGGCCCGCGGCGACGTCGACGCGGCCCGCGACGCCCTGGAATCGGCGCGCACGGCCTGGCAAGCCCGGCGCCGGTGCTGGGAAGGCACGTGGGCCCTGGTTGACCTGGCCGCGGCCGCGGCCGCCGGCATTGGCGCCCGCCCGCTCGCCGATGCGGCGGCGCAGGTCCTGGCCGCGCTGCGCCCGGGGCGGTCGGCGCCGCCGTGGCATCCGCTGAGCGAGCGTGAGTTCGAAGTCGCCCGGCTCATCGAAGATGGCCTCACCAACAAGCAGATAGCGGACCGGCTCGTGCTGTCGCCCAAGACCATCTCCGCGCACGTCACGCACATCCTCACCAAACTGGGCGCCGCCCGCCGCGCGGAGATCGCCGCCTGGTGCGCAACGGTCCGCCTCGGCCGCTCGCAGGCCGGCTTACACGGCCGGGAAGAGCAGCTCGCAGGGCGGTTTACACGGCCGGGAAGAGCAGCTCGTAGGCGGGATTGATCATGACCGGGCCGCCGCCCTTGATCCCGACCGACCCGCGGAAGCGGACCCGGGCGCCGCACACGATGCCCGGGATGTGCGAGCGGCCGTAGAACAAGGCGGTGAGCTGGCCGGTGCCGTCGGATATCTCGCAGGCCAGCACCGAATTCCGCTCGACGGGCCTGATCTCCACCACCACCACGCGGCCTTCCGCGGCGACCCGGCCCGGCCTGGTCAGCGAGCCGATGGGCGCGACGCCGGGCGCACTGACCTGGCCGCCGTCCTGGCCGGCGTTCCGCCGCGCCGAGCGCTGGCCAGCGAGCCCGCCCCGCCGCTGTCCCGGCCCCGGCCATGACCCGCCGCCCGGGCCGTACGCGCCGTCGGCCCCGTCCGCGCCGTCCGCGCCGTCCGCCCCGTGCTGCGCGGCAACCTCCGCCCCGTGCTGCGCGGCGACCTGCGCCTCGTGGGAGCTGACCTGCTCATCGGCGGAAACCGGGCCCGCGCCGATCCCGGCCGCCTGCCGTTCGGTCAGGACCCGGACCCGGCTCTCGACGTCGTAGGGCACGATGGTGGCCGCGGACCGGGGAATGCGGCTCACCACCGCGGCGATCTTGTCCGCGGTCCGGTCGTGCAGCAGCCGGCCGAGCAGCGCCGAGTAGCTGCGCCGGGGCAGGACCACGGTCACATGCGTATCGGGGTCGGCGGTTTCCCGCTCGACCAGCTCGGCCGCGGCCCGGGTCAGCCTGCGGTCCGAGACGTCGATGAAATCGAGCGGCACGCCGCGGTCGGCCCTGGTCCATGTCTGCCGGAGCTTTTCCGCCTGGACGTTGTCGATGACGAAGTGGACGGCGCGCAGCGTGGTGGGCCGCAGGCTGCGCGCGTAGCGCAGCGCGGCCAGGGCGGCCAGGTCGAAGCTGTCCACGAAGACGAACACGGTCCGGCGGCCGTAGTGCGGTGGCGGCGGGGGCTGTTGCTCGGTGAGCGTCTCGAGCACCTCGGTCTCGGCGGCGTACTCGCGGTTGAGCCTGATCAGCGCCGGGACCAGGACCGCGAACAGGACCACCACCACCCAGGCGCCCTCGGTGAACTTCACGATGGCGAAGATCACCACCACGATGGCGGTCATCACCCCGGCCGAGAAGTTGATGACCAGCTTGTGCCGCCAGCCGGGCTCCTTGTGGATGTGGTGATATTTCGCCATCCCGAAGCCGGCCATCGAGAACGCGGTGAACACCCCGATGGCGTAGAGCGGGACCAGATTGTTGACGTCGGCGTCCTTGATGACCAGCAGCGCGATGGACACGATGGTCAGCAGGATGATCGCGTTGGAGAACACCAGCCGGTGCCCGCGCTTGAGCAGCCACCGGGGCAGGTACGAGTCCCCGGCCACGTAGCTGGTCAGGAACGGGAACCCGTTGAAGCTGGTGTTCCCCCCGGTGTACAGGATCAGCATCGTCGCGATCTGCACCACGAAGAACATGAAGTGCCCGGCCGAGCCGAACACCAGGTTCGCTTCCTGGGCCAGCACGGTCGGGTACCCGCTCTTGTACGGCGTGGCGTGGGTCGCGTGCGCCAGCCAGGAGATGCCGGCCACCAGGGCGCCCAGGATCGCGCCCTCGGCCATCAGCACCCGGCGGGCGTTGGGGCCTTCCGGCGGCCGGAACGCGCCAACGGCGTCGGACACCGCCTCGATACCGGTCAGCGACGCCCCGCCGTTGGCGAACGCGCGGAGCAAGGTGAAGATCATCACACCCGTGATCAGGCCGGACGACCCGCTGCCGAGCTCATAGGTGCCGGGCATCGTGTGCGGGTCGTACGGCTGCAGGTTGCCCAGCGCCTCGCGGATCAGCCCGACCACGATCATCAAGATGACCGAGCCGGCGAACAGGTACGTCGGTACCGCGAAGGCGCGGCCCGCCTCCTTGAGCCCGCGCAGGTTTCCCAGGCACATCAGCAGGACCACGCCCACGCAGATCTCGAGCTTGTACGGACCCACCGCCGGGAACGCGGACGCCACGGCAGCCGTACCCGCCGCGACCTGGACCGCCACCGTCACCACGTAGTCGATGAGCAGCGCCACCGCGCACACCTGGGCGATGCGCGGGCCGAAGTTCTCGCGCGCCACCACGTACGAGCCGCCCGGCCTGATGTAGACCATGACGATCTCGCGGTAGGAGAGCAGCACGAGCACCATGACGAACAAGATGACCAGCGTCATGGGCAGGATCAGTGAGAACGCCGCCACGCCGAGCGCGGGCACCAGGACGATGAGGATCTCCTCCGTGCCGTAGGCGGAGGAGGAGATGCCGTCCGGTGACAGTACGCCGAGTGCGAGCGGCTTGGACAGCCGCTGCTCCCCGAGATCCTGGTTGACCAGCGGCGGGCCCAGCAGCCGCCGCTTGGTCGAGTACCAGAAGGTATCGGGCAAAGCGCCGCTGCGTTCGAGCAGAGCTGCTGCCTTGCGCGTGGCCACTATCCGCGCCTTTCGTCGGTCAAGATCCCGCAATGCGCGCCAGAGCCTTCTTACCATCACCCCCCGCATGCGGGAACCGGCGTCAGGCGATGGAGTCGGCGCGGTCGCTGCTCAGAGAGCTACCCGGTATACCGGGAGTTCACCTGCCCGTGCCAAGGTTGCGGCGGGCGGGACGATAATTCCGCGTGCGTTGGAACCGCTAGCGTCCTAGCCAGAAGAGGCTTGCCATGACGACCACACCGCCGCCGACCGCCGCCGGGCCGGGCGCCTCGGCGGATAACAAGATCACGCTGCGGCTGTCCCGGCTGCTCAGCCGGCCGGCCGCCGACCGCAGCGGCGAGCCGATCGGGAAAGTAGCCGACATCATCGTCCGGCTCCGCGGCAACGACTACCCGCTGGTCACCGGCCTGGTCGCCGCGGTCGGCGGCCGGGAGATCTTCGTCCCCGTCGAGCAGGTGGCAGCCTCGAAGCCGATCCGCTGCAGCTGTCGAGCGTCCGGCTGGACCTGCGGCACTTCGAGCGCCGTGAGGGCGAGGTCCTGCTGCGGGCCGACGTCCTCGGTCACCGGCTCATCGATGTGCCGAACGCACGCCTGGTTCGCGCGGCTGACCTGGAACTGACCAGGGACGGCCAGGAGTGGGTGGTGTCCGGGGTGGATACCCGCCGTCGGCCCCGCCGGCTCTTCGGGCTGCTCGGCCCGGAGGCTTCCGCCGATCCCGGTATCTTCCGTGACTGGCACGACTTCGAGTGGCTCATCGGCCACGCGGGCAGCGCGCTGCTGCGCGGCCCGTTCGCCCGCATCCGCCGGCTGAAGCCGGCCCAGATCGCCGACCTGCTGGAGGAGGCCTCCAAGGAGGAGGAAACCGAGATCCTCGGCCGCGTCCATGCGGATCCCGAACTGGAGGCGGACGTCTTCGAGGAACTGGACGAGGACCTGGCCACCCGCCTGCTCGGGGCGCGGACCAACCAGGAGATCGCCGACGTGCTGGCCCGGATGCGCGCCGACGACGCCGCGGACGCGATCGCCGAACTGCCCCAGGCGCGCAGGCAGCCCGTGCTGGACCTGCTGCCGCCCGCCCAGCGGGCCAAGGTGCTGACCCTGATGGGCTTCAACGCCACCAGTGCGGGCGGCCTGATGGGGATGGACTTCGTCGCCTTGCCCGGCCTGAGCCGCGTGGGCGACGCGCTGGCCCGGGTCCGCGAGTCCGTTTCGCTCCAGCCCGAGGCGCTGACCAGCGTCCACGCGGTCGATGACGACGGCGTGCTGCGCGGCGTGGCCCGGCTCGTGGCCCTGATCCAGTCCGATCCGGCCGCGAGCCTGATCGACATCTCCGACACCGATCCGGTCCGCGTCGGCACGGACACCGACATCACCGACGTAGCGGTCCTAATGACCGACTACAACCTCATCACCATCCCCGTCGTCGACGACGAGCGCCGTCTGCTCGGCGTGATCACCGTCGACGACGTCCTCGAGGTCGTCCTGCCGGACGACTGGCGCCGCCGCGAGGCCGCCGAGCCGCCGGACGCCCGCCACGGTGACGCCCGGTGACCACCCCCGACGACCGCCCCCGCGGCCCAGCGCCCCCCGCGCCCCCCGCCCCAGCCACGCTGGCCCCCCCGCCACAAGAAGCCCATCCGCCGCAGCTCGCCCGCCCGAGCGCGGTTCTCGACCAGGCCCACCTGGGCGACATCGAGGGCGCCCTCGGCCGCATCCGGCTGGGCGATGAGGACGCCGAACGCCGCGGGCTCAAGCGCAAGCTGATCACCTTCCTGGCCATCGTCGGGCCCGGGCTGATCGTGATGGTCGGCGACAACGACGCCGGCGGCGTGGCCACCTACGCGCAGGCCGGGCAGAACTACGGCTACAGCCTGCTCTGGACCCTGCTGCTGCTGATCCCGGTGCTGATCATCAATCAGGAAATGGTGGTCCGGCTCGGCGCGGTCACCGGCGTCGGGCACGCCCGCCTCATCAAGGAGCGGTTCGGCCGGTTCTGGGCCGCCTTCAGCGTCGGCGACCTGTTCGTCCTCAACTTCCTGACCATCACCACCGAGTTCATCGGCGTCTCCCTTGCGCTCCAGTACTTTCACGTCAGCCCGTACATCTCGGTGCCCATCGCCGGGGCGATCCTGATCGCGATCACCGCGAGCGGCAGCTTTGCCCGCTGGGAGCGGGCGATGTTCGCGTTCATCGCGGTGAGCCTCATCCTGTTCCCGCTCGCGCTGACGTCCAGCCCGAACTGGAGCCAGATCGGCTACCACTTCGTCGTGCCCGGCATCCAGGGCGGCGTCAGCTCCAACGCGGTGCTGCTGATCATCGCCATCGTCGGCACCACCGTCGCGCCCTGGCAGCTGTTCTTCCAGCAGTCCAACGTCATCGACAAGCGGATCACGCCGCGGTTCATCGGCTACGAGCGCGCCGACACCACGCTGGGCGCGTTCGTCGTGGTGATCGGGGCGTCCGCGGTCCTCATCACCGCCGTCTTCGCGGTCCGGGGCACCAGTGCGGCCGGGCACTTCACCGACGCGCTCGGCGTGGCCCACCTGCTCGAAGCGCACGGGCAGTGGTACGGCGCGGCGTTCTCCATCGTGCTGCTGGACGCGTCCATCATCGGCGCGTCCGCGGTCACCCTGTCCACCAGCTACGCGTTCGGCGACGTGTTCGGCATCAAGCACTCGCTGCACCGCACGTTCCGGGAAGCCAAGCCGTTCTACGCCAGCTACACCGCGATGATCGTGCTCGCGGCGGGCATCGTGCTGATCCCCGGTGCCCCGCTCGGGCTGCTCACCACCGCGGTGCAGGCCCTGGCCGGCATCCTGCTGCCCAGCGCGAGCGTGTTCCTGCTGCTGCTGTGCAACGACCGCGAGGTGCTCGGCCCGTGGCTGAACCCGCGCTGGCTGAACATCGTGGCCTCCTTCATCATCGGCGTGCTGCTCGTGCTGTCCGGGACGCTGGTCGTCACCACGCTGTTCAGCCACATCGACGCGGCCAAGGTGGCCGTCTGGATCGCCGTCGGGCTGGCGGCCGGAGCCGCCCTGGCCGGGGCGTGGTTCGGGCTGACACCGAACCGCCGGCCGCCGGTGCCGCCCCACCCCCGGGTCACGATGTCGCAGGCCGAACGGATGAACTGGCGCATGCCGCCGCTCGCGCTGCTCAAGCCGGCCGAGTGGTCCGCGGCCAGGAAGGTCGCCCTGCTGGCCATGTACGGGTACCTGGTGATTTCGATCCTGCTGCTGATCGTCAAGGCCATCCAGCTGGCCGGCGGCTGAGGCTGAGGCTGAGGCCTCTCTTGGCTCTCGTCCAGTCCTGACCGCATCCGCGGGGAGGTGCGAGACTGGAGCCATGAGCCCGTCACCACGCTTCCGTTCGGTGCTTGACGACTTCCCTGCCTACCAGCCGGGTCGCACCCCGGTCAGCGCCACGGGAAAGTCGCACAAGCTCTCGTCCAATGAGTCCCCGTTCGAGCCGCTCCCCTCGGTGATCAAGGCGATCACTGAGGCGGCGCTGTCGGTCAACCAGTACCCGGACAACGGCGCGCTGGCCCTGATCGAGGCGATCGCGGAGCGGTTCGGCGTGCCGCAGCAGCACGTCGCGGTCGGGTGCGGCTCAGTCGGCGTCACGCAGCAACTCCTCGAGGCGGTCGGCGAGCCCGGCGCCGAGGTCATGTACGCGTGGCGCTCCTTCGAGGCGTACCCGACCCTGGCCGACCTGGCCGCGGCCGAATCGGTCCGGGTGCCGCTGCGCGACGAGACCCACGACCTGGCCGCGATGGCCGCCGCGATCACCCCGCGCACCAGGCTGATCTTCGTCTGCAACCCGAACAACCCCACCGGCACCGTGGTCCGCGGCGCGGAGCTCGAGGCCTTCCTCGACCTGGTGCCCGCCGACTGCCTGGTCGTGCTGGACGAGGCCTACCACGAGTACATCCGGGACGAGGCGGTCCCCGACGGTGTGACCCTGTACCGCGACCGGCCGAACGTCGCCGTGCTGCGCACCTTCTCCAAGGCCTACGGCCTGGCCGGCCTGCGGACCGGATTCATGATCGCGCACGAGCCGGTCGCGGCGGCGGCCCGGGCCACCATGCTGCCGTTCACGGTGAACCGGATCGCGCAGGCCGCGGCCATCGCGTCCCTGGCCGCGGAGGCGGAGCTGCTCGAGCGCGTCGAGCTCACGGTCAAGGAGCGGACGCGGGTCCGCGAGGCGCTGATCGCCGACGGCTGGACCGTCCCGCCGACCGAGGCCAACTTCGTCTGGCTCCGGCTCGGCGAGCACACGATAGCGTTCGCTGCCGCCTGCGAGGCGGTAGGCATCGCCGTCCGCCCCTTCGCCGGTGAAGGCGCCCGGGTCAGCATCGGCGACGCCGAAGCCAACGACGCCTTCCTCGCCGTCGCCCACGCCTTCCCCCACCGCAGCTAGCGCGCCCCTCGCCCCCTCGCCGCAGCCCTCCCGGCCGACGAAAACATTCAAAAACGGGTTCGTAAATCTGCCTCTGTGCAGCGAAGTCATGGTAAAATAATAGTAACGAGGTGATTTCCAGCTCTTTCCTTCCGAACGGAGCCGTGGTTCATGCTCCCGGACCCATTCACCAGCCCAGGCGACGACAGCCAGGAACCTGAGCGACCATCAGGAACCCGGCGACTACCCGCCACCCGAGCGGCCCAGCGCCGGCCTTCCCGGCATCGGCCTTCCCGGCATCGGCCGTCCCAGCGCGGACGATCCGGACGCCGACTTTCCCGACGATGGCCAGGAGAGCGGCCCCGGGCGGCAGGGCCTGTTCTTGTCCGTGCCCGCCGGGTCGTTCGACGCGGACCGGTTCGCCCAGTCCGGTCCGGCCGCGGACATGCCGCCGGACCCGCTGCTGGCTACCATCATCGACACCGTCACCGGCCCGGACGGGGCCAGGCGTGGCCACACTGTCCGATGACCAGCTGATCGGGGTCATCGCCGGAATTCGCCGGCTGGAATCCCGCGCCGCGTGGTACACGCTGACCGCCGTCGCGGAGTTCGCCGCCCGGTACGGCAATGAGGTCGCCGGGGCGCAGTTCGCCGCCGACCAGGTGGCCTGCGAACTGCACCTGACGTCCCGGTCCGCCGCCGTGCTGCTGGATTACGCCACCGCCGTGGCGGCCCGCCTGCCGCGGTGCCTAGCCGCGCTGTACGCCGGCCTGCTGCATCCAGTGCACCTGCGGATTATCGAAGAGGAAACCCGGGTCCTGTCCCCGGAAGACGCCGCCACCGCGGACGCGGCGCTGGCCGGGACGGCGGGGTCGCTGACGTTCGGGAAACTGCGCTCCGCCGCGCACCGCATGGTCCTGAAACTGGACCCCGAAGCCGCGGCCCGGCAGAAGGACGCCGGGCGGCGGAACGCGTACGTGCAGCCGTTCCGGGAGCCCTCCGGGAACGCCGGGATGATCGCCCGGGAACTGCCCTCCGATGAGGTGCTCGCCTCGTGGCAGCATGTGGAGCAGCGGGCGCTGGACCTGCGCACCGCCGGGATCCCCGGCACCTTGGAGGAGCTCCGCGTCCGCGCCTACCTCGACCTGCTGCAAGAGCGGCACACCCGCCTCGCCGCGCCCGCCCCGGATCCGGCTGGGACGCCGGCCACGCCCGGCCCGCACGGCGGCCCTGGCGGCCAGCCGGGCGCGGATGCCGGGCCGAGCCTGGCCGCGCTGGTCACCATCACCGTGCCGTGGTCCGCGCTGACCGGCCAGTCCGCCACCCCAGCCGAGGTCGGCGGGTTCGGCCTGGTCGACGCGGCCGACGCCCGGGACCTGGCCGCCGCAGCCGCCCGCGACCCGCGCACCCGGTGGTGCGTTACCGCGCTGCACCCCGACGGCACCGCCGCCGCCCACGGCTGCGCACCCGGCCGCCACCCCCCGCCCAGCATCAGCACCCCCACCGCACCCCACGGCCCCGCCCCAGCCAGCACTCCCGGCTCCGGGCCTGCCCCCGGGCCAGATCCGCCACCCGGAACCCAGCCGCAGGACTGGATCACCCGGCTGGGCATCCGGATGACCCCGATCACCCGCGGCAGCTGCGACCACCACCACGCCGAGACCGGCTACCGGCCCAGCCGCAAACTCCGGCACCTGGTCCGCGCCCGCAACGCCCGGTGCACCGCACCCGGCTGCGGCCGGCCCGCAACCCGCTGCGACCTGGACCACACCATCGTCTGGGACCAGGGCGGACTCACCTGCGAATGCGACCTCGCCCCGTTGTGCCGTCACCACCACAGGTGCAAGCAAGCCCAAGGATGGCAGCTGGAGCAGCCCGAACCAGGCGTCCTGATCTGGCGCACCCCCGCCGGCCGCACCTACGCCACCAGACCCACCCAATACCTCGCCTAGGGCGCTGGCCACGAAGGCTTCGCCAGGTTGCTGAACCCGAGGCCCCGACGCTGCCTGAGTCGGGCAAGTCAGTGCGCACCTAAGTGCCGGTGACTGGTCTCATGCCCCGGGGTGCCCGGCCCGCCCGGGCGAGAATGTGCCGCCGTGACCCGTGAGCGCGCAGGTCGGCGCGGGTCTGGCCGGTGCGGGACCCCGGGGGAACCGGATCATGGCCGGTGCCGCCGGGCCGTCCGCCGTTCAGGGCGCGGCCGGGCCGCCCCGGCCGGGGCGGCCGCCGCCTGCGGCAGTGCCGCTGCTCCACCGAGGTGATCACCCCCTGCCCCAAGCAGCCGAATGCCGCGACCACCGCGGCAAGGGCGATGAAAAGGAGCAGCGAAGTCCAGGAATGCTGGGGATTGGGGCCGGGGCCGCCTGGATCGAGGGCGCCGCCGATCAGTAGGGCGGCCGCCGCGATGACCAGGCAGCCGCCCGACTTGACGGCCGCCGTGGCCAGCGGCCAGCGGCGGCCCGGGGTCGGCGACCCCTCAGCCCCGGCCGCGGCGGGGACGGCCGGGACGGCAGGAGAGCGGCGGGGATGTCGGCGGTAAGTGCGGCCAGGTCGGCACGGGTCCGCGCGGACAGCGCCTGGCCCGCGCGCGTGTCGAGTTCGTCTTTGGTCAGCCGACCGTGCACGAATGCGGTCTTGAGCGTCTCGATCGCCTGCTCGCGGTCGGCGTGGCCCGCCCTGAGCCGGTCACCGCCCGCCACGGCCGGGTCTTGCGGTCCTGTCATCGCCGGCACCCCCTAGCACGATGCAGGTAGAGCGTAGCGCGGCTGATCCCCGGCGGCCATGCGCCAGAGCCCGGTCGGCGCTCAGGACGGCTGCGACAGCCGCGCCTCGGGCAGGACGGGCTCGAATAGCTCCACCGGGTTGCCGGACGGGTCCTCCGCCAGGATCTGCTTGCCGCCCACGCCGGTGACGATCTGGTTCCGGAATCGCACGCCCTTGTCCCGCAATTCCTTGACCGTGGCCGCCAGGTCGGGCACCTCGATCGCGAACCTGTTCCAGCCGCCTGGCTCGGGGACGCTCCCGTCGGGCATGGCCTGGCCGCCGCCGCCCGGCCCGCTCCCCGGGGCGCTGAGCAGCAGGCGCAGGTCGCCGCGTGACAGCATGGCAAACGCCGGGGCCGGGTGCATCACCTCGGCGAAACCCAGGTTGTCCCGGTAGAACGCGATCGCCGCGTCGACGTCGTTGACGATGTAGCGGACGCTGACCGTGGGCATCGTCTCTCCTTCCGCATCATGTGGGGCGTGGCCGAGGGAGAGTCAGCACCCGCAGCTGGCCCTAGGCGGCGGGCTCGCGGGTGACGTCCGCGCCGAGCGCGTTGAAGCGCTGGGCGATGGCCGCGTGCCCGCGGTCGATCAGGTAGCCGGGCGTGATCACCGTCTCGCCCTCGGCGGCCAGCCCCGCCAGCACCAGCGCGATCCCGGTGCGCAGGTCGTGCGCTTCCACGTCGGCCCCGTGGAACGTGCTCGGCCCGTGCACGATGACGCGGGTGCCGTCGAACTCGACCTTCGCGCCCATCTTGGCCAGCTCGCCGACCAGCGTGTACCGCCCGTCGAAGATGGTCTCCCGGATGTACGACGCGCCCTCGGCCAGGCAGGCCAGCGCCATGATCGGTGACTGCAGGTCGGTGGCGAAGCCGGGGTAGGGGCTGGTGATCACGTTGATCGGGCGCGGCGGCCGGTCCATCCGCACCGACACCACCGCGCCGCTGGTGCCGAACTCCACTCCCATCTGCTCCAGCTTCCAGCGCACCACGCCGAAGTGCTCCAGGCAGGCGCCGACCAGGTTCACCTCGCCGCCGGTGATGGCCGCGGCCATGGCGAACACCCCGGCGTCGATCCGGTCCGCCATCACGGTGTGCTCGACGGCGGTCAGCTCGTCCACGCCGTCCACAGTGATGAAGCCGGTCCCGCCGCCGGTAATCCGCGCGCCCATCTTGGTCAGGAACGCGATGACGTCCAGCACCTCGGGTTCCTGCGCGGTGTTGTCGATGATGGTCCGGCCCGGCGCCAGCGACGCCGCCATGATCAGGTTCTCGGTGCCGGTGTGCGACGGGGTGTCCAGGTACAGGTGCGCGCCGGTCAGCTTGCCCGCCTTGATGCGGATTTCGGTGTCGCCCTCGTCGACGACCGCGCCGAGCCGGGCGAAGCCCCGGTAGTGGAAGTCGAGGTTCCGGCTGCCCAGGTTGCAGCCGCCGATGCCCTCGATGACCGCCTCGCCGAACCGGTGCAGCAGCGCGGGCACGAACAGCACCGAACCGCGGAACCGCCGGGCGATCTCGGCCGGGAGAACCGGGCTGTTCAGCCGGGACGCATCGACCACCAGCGTCCGCTCGGCCTCATGGAACTCGACCACGGCGCCGACCGCCTGGGCCAGCTCGACGGCGCGGCGGACGTCCTCGATCGGCGGAACATTGCGCAGCACGGTGCGGCCGTTGGCGGTGAGCAGTGACGCGGCGATCATCTTCAGCGCGGCGTTCTTCGCGCCCTGAATAAAGACGGTGCCGTGCAGTGGTCCAGCGCCGCGCACGCGGTAACTCGTCTCTGGTCCCGAAGTCATGCGGGCTAGCTTAGCCCGGCGAGCCGCTCGAAGACCGGACCTAGCCGCGCTGTGTACTGTTCTGGCCTGAATGCGAGGTCTATGGCCTGTTCGGGCAGCGACAGCCCGCGTGTCGCAGCCTGCTTGCGCAGCGTGTCGCGGAACGGCGTCCCGTTATCCCAGGTGTCCATGGCCGCGGCCTGCGTCAGCGCGTAGGCGTCCTCACGGCTCATTCCCGCGCTGACCAGGGCCAGCAGCACCGCCGCGGAGTACATCAGGCCGCCGGTGAGCTCCAGGTTGGCCCGCATCCGCGCCACGTCGACGGTCAGCCCCTCGATCAGCCCGGCCGTCAGGTTCAGCAGGTAGTCGGTGGCGATCGACGCGTCGGGCAGCGCGATCCGCTCCACGCTGGAGTGCGAGATGTCGCGCTCGTGCCACAGCGGGATGCCTTCGGTCACCGGGGTCACGTAGCCGCGGACCACCCGGGCCAGGCCGGCCACCCGCTCGGCCCGGATCGGGTTCTTCTTGTGCGGCATGGCCGAGGAACCCTTCTGGCCCCGGCCGAACGGCTCCGCCAACTCCCGCACCTCGGTGCGCTGGCCGTGCCTTACCTCCAGGGCGACCGCCTCGCAGACGGTCGCCGTGATGGCCAGCGTGCTGACCCATTCGGCCATGCCGTCCCGCATCACGACCTGGCTGGCCACGTCGGCGGCCCGCAGCCCGAGCGGCGGCAGCACCTCGGCCTCGATGGCCGGGTCGATGTTGGAGTAGCTGCCCACCGGGCCGGACAGCGTGCCGACCGCCACCGCGTCCCGCGCCCGGATCAGCCGGTCGCGGCAGCGCGCCATGGCGAAGGCGAAGTCGGCCACCCGGTGCCCCCACGAGTCCGGCTCGGCGTGCACGCCGTGCGTCCGGCCCGGCCGCAGCGTGTCCCGGTGGGCCAGCGCATGGTCCCGCAGCACCCCGACCAGCCGGGTCGCCTTGGCGATGAGGATGTCGGTCGCCTCCGCCAGCTGCACCGCCAGCGCGGTATCGATCAGGTCCGAGGAGGTCATGCCGTAGTGCACCCAGGCGGCGGCCGAGCGCGGCGTGGTGTTGTCCGCCCAGGCGGTCAGGAAGGCGATCACGTCGTGATCGGTGACGGCCTCGATCGCGGCGACCGCCTCAGGGGTGGGGATTTTGGCCGAACGCACCGGCTCCACGCTCACCGCCGGCACCGTGCCGGCTCGGGCGTGGGCTTCCAGGACGAGCAGCTCGACCCGGCACCATAGCTCGTACTTGTGGGCCTCGCTCCAGACCCGTCCCATTTCCGGCAGCGTGTACCGCTCGATCATGCCTCTACGCTAGTCGGCCCCCCGGACCCCTCGGCGGCCGCCTGCGCCCCGGCCACCAGCGTCCCCCGCCGGACTCCGCCGCCAGCTGGCCCAGTGGACCCGGACCCGTTGTCGGCCGACCCGGGCTCGGTCACTGGCCGGCCGCGATATCGCGGCGGTACCAGCCGCCGCGCATCTTCACCGTCCCGGCCAGCTCGTAGGCCGCCGCCCGCGCCGCCGCCACGTCCGGGCCCGTCCCGACCGCGTTCAGGACCCGCCCGCCCGCTGAGACCAGCTCGCCCCCGGGACCGGCCGCCGTCCCGGCGTGCAGCAGGTACGCGCGGGCCGGCTCCACGCCGCCCGGGCCCGCGCTCCCCGGCGCCGCCCCCGCCGGGCCGGGTGCGCTCACCACATCCCGTTCGGTGAAATGGATCGTGTCGCCCCGGACCGGCGCGTCCGGATAGCCTTCGGCGGCGATCACCACCACCACCGCCGCGCCCGGGCGCCATTGCGGCGGGGCCGAGCCGGCCAGGGCGCCGGTGGCGGCGGCGCGCAGGAGGGGCGCCAGCGGGGAGGCGAGCCGGTCCAGGACCACCTGCGTCTCCGGGTCGCCGAACCGGGCGTTGAACTCGATCACCTTGGGGCCGGCCGCGGTCAGGGCCAGGCCGGCGTACAGCAGGCCGCGATAGGGGGTGCCGCGCCGGGCCAGGGCGTCGACGGCCGGCTGGATCACGGTCGCCGTGACCTGCTCGGCCAGGCCTGCCGGCGCCCAGCCGAGCGGGGCGTAGGCGCCCATCCCGCCGGTGTTCGGGCCCTGGTCCCCGTCGCGGGCCCGCTTGAAGTCCTGGGCGGGCAGCAGCGGGACGGACGTGGCGCCGTCGGTCACCGCGAACAGCGAGATCTCGGGGCCGTCGAGGTACTCCTCGATCACGACCGTGCCGCACGCCCGCGCGTGCGCCCGCGCGGCGGCCAGGTCGGCGGTGACCAGCACGCCCTTGCCCGCCGCCAGCGCGTCGTCCTTGACCACGTAGGGCGGCCCGAACGCGGCCAGCGCGGCGTCCGCTGCCGCGCTCGTCCGGCACGTGAACGACGCGGCGGTCGGGATCCCGGCCTCGGCCATGACCTGCTTGGCGAAGGACTTCGAGCCCTCGATCGTGGCCGGCCCGGCGTCCGGCCCGAAGCAGTCGATCCCGGCCGCGCGCAGCGCGTCGGCCGCCCCGGCCACCAGCGGCGCCTCCGGGCCGATGACCACCAGGTCCGGGCCGAGCTGGCGGGCCAGGCTGAGGATCTGGTCCGGGACGGCGGCGACGTCCGGGTGGGTTTCGGCGATGGCCGCGATGCCGGGGTTGCCCGGCGCGGCGTGCACGCTGTCCGCCTCGCGGCTCAGCGCGCGGACGATGGCGTGCTCGCGCCCGCCCGACCCGATGACAAGAATGCGCACGCGGTGAGCCTAGCGGCGGACTACGACAGCAGCGGGCTCAGCTGCAGGGTCTGGTCGCGGCGCGGGCCCACGCCGACCGCGGCGATCGGCGCGCCGATCATCTCCTCCACCGCTTTGATGTAGGCCCGCGCGGTGGCCGGCAGATCCTGCGCCGTCCGCGCCTTGGAGATGTCCTCCGGCCAGCCGTCGAGGTACTCGTAGACCGGCACCGCGTGGTGGAACTCGGTCTGCGTCATGGGGATCTCGTCGTGCCGCTTGCCGTCCACCTCGTAGGCCACGCAGACCGGCACCGCCTCCAGGCCGGACAGCACGTCGAGCTTGGTCAGGAAGTAGCTGGTGATGCCGTTCACCCTGGTCGAGTACCGGGCGATGACCGCGTCGAACCATCCGCAGCGGCGCGGGCGCCCGGTAGTGGTCCCGTATTCGCCGCCCGCCTGGCGCAGCCACTCGCCGCCCTCGTCGTCCAGCTCGGTGGGGAAGGGGCCCTCGCCGACGCGGGTGGTGTAGGCCTTGACGATGCCGATGACGCTGGAGATCCGGGTCGGGCCGATGCCGGATCCGGCGCAGGCGCCGCCCGCCGTGGGGGAGGACGACGTCACGAACGGGTAGGTGCCGTGGTCGACGTCGAGCATGGTGGCCTGCGCGCCTTCCAGCAGCACCAGCTCGCCGCGGTCCAGCGCCCGGCCGAGCACGAGGCCGGTGTCGGCCACGTAGGGCCGGAGCCGTTCGGCGTACCGCACGTAGTCGGCCGCGACGGTGGCCGGGTCGATGCCGCGGCGGTTGTAGACCTTGCTCAGAATCTGGTTCTTCTCGCGCAGCACCAGTTCCAGCTTCTGGCGCAGGATGCCGGGGTCGAACAGGTCCTGGACGCGGATCCCCACCCGGGCGATCTTGTCGCCGTAGGCCGGGCCGATACCGCGCCCGGTCGTGCCGATCCGCGCGCTGCCCAGGTACCGCTCGGTGACCTTGTCCAGCGCCCGGTGGTAGGGCGTGATCAGGTGCGCGTTGGCCGACACGAGCAGCCTGGAGCAATCCACGCCGCGGGCCGCCAGCCCGTCGATCTCGTCCAGCAGCACCTGCGGATCGATGACGACGCCGTTGCCGATGACCGGAACGGCCCGGGGTGACAGCACCCCGGACGGCAGCAGGTGCAAGGCGTAGCTCTCGTCGCCGATGACGACGGTGTGGCCGGCGTTGTTCCCGCCCTGGTACCTGACCACGTAATCCGCGCGGTCGCCGAGCAGGTCGGTCGCCTTGCCTTTGCCCTCGTCCCCCCATTGGGCCCCGACCACCACGATGGCGGGCATTGGCTCATCCCTTCGGCAGGCGCAGGGCCCGGCGTGACCCCGCACGGATGAAGGCCCCTGCTCAGCGCAAGCGCGGCAGGGGCTCTTGCGTTCTGAGATTACCCGCAAAACCGCCGGTAAGGCCATTAAGCCGCACCCGCCCACGAGCAAACGCAGCGGTCCACCACTGCAGGCCGGTCACGAGAGCCGGGCCGGGCTAGTCGCCCAGCTCAGCCGCCGCCGTCGCGCTGGAGTCCCGCAGGAACTGCGCGCAGCGCTCGGCCTCTTCGTCCTCGCCGATGGTGGCCGCCGCCTGGCCCAGCGCGTGCAGCGAACGCAGGAAGCCGCGGTTGGGCTCGTGCTCCCACGGGATCGGCCCGTTGCCCCGCCAGCCCGAACGGCGCAGCAGATCCAGGCCCCGGTGATACCCGGTCCGCGCGTAGGCGTAGGCCGCGACGGGGTCGCCCTGGGCCAGCGCGCGCTCGGCCAGCGTCGCCCAGGCCGCCGAGTAGGCCGGGAAGCGGGCGGCCACGGTCTCGGGCGCCTCGCCGGCCCGCAACGCGGCCGCCGCCGCCTCGTTCTCCGGCAGGTGGACCGGCGGCGGGCCGGCCATCAGGTTGTCGCGTTCCATGAGGTCAGCTCAGCTCAGCTTGTGGCCGGCCGACAGCAGGTCCTCGCAGCCGCGGACGACCCGTTCGGCCATCCCGGTCTCTCCGGCCTTGCCGTAGCTTCGCGGGTCATAGTCCTTCTTGCTGCCCACGTCGCCGTCCACCTTGAGGACGCCGTCGTAGTGCTTGAGCATGTGGTCCGCGATCGGCCGGGTGAACGCGTACTGGGTGTCGGTGTCGATGTTCATCTTGACCACGCCGTAGGAGATGGCCTCCCTGATCTCCTCCAGTGCCGAGCCCGAGCCGCCGTGGAACACCAGGTCAAAGGGCTTGTCCTGGCCGTACTTCTGGCCCACCGCCTCCTGGATGTCGCGCAGCACGGTCGGCCGCAGCTTGACGTGCCCGGGCGCGTAGACCCCGTGCACGTTGCCGAAGGTGGCGGCCAGGATGTACCGGCCGCGCTCACCGAGCCCGAGGGCCTCGGCGGTGGCCAGGGCGTCTTCCGGCGTGCTGTACAGCTTCTCGTTGATCTCGCCGACGACCCCGTCCTCCTCGCCGCCGACCACGCCGATCTCCATCTCCATGATGATCCTGGCCGCCGCGCACTCGGCCAGCAGGCCGGTCGCGATCTGCAGGTTCTCCGCCAGCGGCACGGCCGAGCCGTCCCACATGTGCGACTGGAACAGCGGCTCCTGGCCGCGCTGCACCCGCTCGGCCGAGATGGCGACCAGCGGCCGCACGTAGCCGTCGAGCTTGTCCTTGGGGCAGTGATCGGTGTGCAGGGCGATATGGACCGGGTACCTGGCCGCGACGACGTGCGCGAACTCGGCCAGCGCCACCGCGCCGGTCACCATGTCCTTGACCGAGCCGGACAGGTATTCCGCGCCGCCGGTCGAGATCTGGACGATCCCGTCGCTGCCGGCCTCGGCGAACCCGCGCACCGCGGCGTTCAGCGTCTGGCTGGAGGTCACGTTGATCGCGGGATACGCGAAACCTTGCTGCTTGGCGGTGTCGAGCATCTGCGCGTAGACCTCTGGGGTCGCGATCGGCATGACAGGTGACTCCTTGCGCGGCGAGTGTGTTGAGCTGATTGCATCCAGTGGGGGGGCTGGTCCCAGCCTAGACATGAAGCGAGCATGAAGATGCACCGGCCGGTCCCGGCCATGAGGTACAACATGTGAGCATGGAGAGCTTTCTCACGTCGGCCGGTTACGCTGCGCTCATCTTGTTCGCCTTTCTCGAGGCGGCGTGCATCCCGATCTCGTCCGAGATCACCTTCGGGTTCGCCGGCGTGCTCGCCTACCAGGGCCACCTGAACCTCGCCCTGGTCATCATCATCGGCTCGCTGGCCGAGCTGGCCGGCTCCTACGCCTCGTACGCGGTCGGCCGGGTGGGCGGCAGGCCCCTGGTCCACAAGCTGGGCCGCTACGTCCTGGTGACCCAGTCCGACGTGGACCGCGCCGAGCGGTTCCTGGCCGGCCGGGGGTCCTGGGCCATCATCGTCGGCCGGATGCTGCCCTTCGTCCGCGCCTTCACCTCGATCGTGGCCGGCCTGATCCGGGTGCCCGCGGTCCGGTTCGGGGTGCTCAGCGGTATCGGCACGGTGCTCTACGCGACCGCGCTGTCGGTGGCCGGCTACGAGCTCGGCAGCGCCTGGAACAGCGTCAGCCACGGCCTGGCCGTCGTCGGGTACATCCTGTTCGCGCTCCTGGCCGTGGCCATCGTCGGCTTCGTGGTGTACCGGCTGCGCCAGTTCCGGCGGGAGGCCGCGCAGGCCGGACCGGGGGAGGCGCCGCAGGCCGGCCCGGCCGCGGGGACATCAGCCGCGGGGACATCGGCGGCCGCAGCGCCGGAGCCGGGCACGCCGGGCACGCCGGGCCCGGTCCGGCCCGAGCCCGCCGCGCCGCGGCCGGCCGGGCGGCACCGGTCAGATTCCTAGGTCGGACAGTTCGTAGGCGGCGCGGAACTCGATTCCGCGAGCTTCCACGTGGTCGCGTGCGCCCCGGTTGACCAGCACCGCCACCCCCACCACGTCGGCGCCGGCCTCGCGCAGCGCGTCGACCGCGGTCAGCGGGGAGGCGCCGGTGGTGGAGGTGTCCTCCACCGCGAGCACCCGCCGGCCCGCCACGTCCGGGCCCTCGATCCTGCGCTGGGTGCCGTGATCCTTCTCCTTCTTCCGCACCACGAACGCGTCGATGGGCGTCCCGCGGCCCGCCGCCGCGTGCATCATCGCCGTCGCGACCGGATCGGCGCCCAGGGTCAGGCCGCCCGCCGCCTCGTACCCGAGGTCCCAGGTGAGGTCGAGCATGACCCGGCCCGCCAGCGGCGCCAGGCGCCCGTCGAGCAGGATCCGGCGCAAGTCGACGTACCACTCGGCGCGCTGGCCCGAGGAGAGGATGAAGTCACCGTGGAAGACGGCCTTCGCCTTGATCGCCGCCAGCAGCTCGGCCCGGTCGGTCACCGCGGTGCTCCGTTCTCGAGGGTCCGCCCGGGTCCGCCAGGCGTTTATCCAGCGGGAATGCGCGGAAAGCCATCCCGGAGAAGGTTACTTCACTACGCTAAGACTCTCAGGTCCGGATCGGTGCCGGCAAAGGAGGTGGGGCCGTGGATCGCTGCGCGCTGTTTGTTGACGCCAGCTACGTGCTCGCGGATGGTGCCATGGCCGTGCACGGGACCCGGCGCGGCGAATCGGTCTCCTGGGACTACGAAGGACTCTTCCACCTGCTGTCCAGCGTGGCCAGGGAACGGACCGGGCTGCCGCTGCTGCGCTGCTACTGGTACGAGGCCACCGTCGACGGCCGCCGCACCGCCGAGCAGGACGCACTGGCCGACATCCCGGGCATCAAGCTCCGGGTGGCGAAGATCAGGCCTGGCCGGCGCGAGGGCGTGGACACCGAGATCCACCGGGACCTGACCACGCTGGCGCGCAACAACGCGATCAGCGACGCCCTGGTGATCAGCGCGGAGGAGGACCTGGCCCAGGTCATCGCCGATGTCCAGGACCTCGGCATGCGGGTCACGCTGGTGCATCTCGCCGTGGACGGCAACTGGACCATCTCCCGTGCCCTGCGTCAGGAGTCCGACGACATCATCGAGATCGGCGCCGAACAGCTCCGGCCCTACGTCGAGCTGATCGTCGGCGCCGAGCCCCCGCCTTCCGACGAGGCGGACGACGCTGACCTCCTAGAGCACACGCCCGGGCGGAAGCTGGCCAACGGGCACTCGGTGGCCGGCGGGTCCTACCAGCCGCTGCCCGCCGGGTCGGTCGGCCACGCGCCGCCCGTCATCTACACCGCACCCGTGGTGGCGGAGTACCAGCGGCCCGCCGCGCAGCTGCCCTGGTCCGGCACCCGCGAGGACCGCACCCGCGAGGACCGTGCCCGCGAGGACCGGCCACGGGAGGACCGTGCCCGCGAAGACCGTGCCCGCGAAGACCGGCCCCGCGAGGACCGGCCCCGGGAGAGCATCAACGGCGAGGCGCAGCCGTCCCGCCCGGAGGGCTACGCCGCACCCGCGCCGCCGGTACGGGCGACGGCCGGACCGGCCGGAGCCGGGCGCGTCCTCCCGGCCGCGCAGCGACGATGTCACCGGTTACGCCGCGCCGCAGAACGGCGTCGAGGTCCTGCCCGGGGCGCCCGGGGCGCCCAGCCCGGAGACTCAGCCCCCAGGCGGCCAGCTCCGCCGGCTGCCCACCCGCCCGGGCAGCCCGCCGCCGATAGCCCCCGTCGGAGCGGTCGGACCGGCGCCGCAATCCGCCCAGCACAGCCCGTACCCCGGGCCGGGCTCGACCCGCACCGGCCCCTTCACCGGGCCGCAGCCGGTCGCCACCGCGCCGCCGCCCGGTTATCAGCAGGCGGGATCAGGGGTCTCACTTACTGAGGCCGTGCAGGCCGCGCACGAGGAGGGGCAGGAGTTCGGCGCCTCGGTGGCCCGGGACGCGCCGGCGTTGTGGCTGGAAGCGGTGCTGGCCCGCAAGCCGCGGATGCCATCCGACCTCGAAGCCCGGCTGCTGCAGGGTTCGGCGCTGCCCATCGATTTCCTCCTGCACGACGAGGTCAGGCACGCGCTGCGCCGTGGTTTCTGGGATTCGCTGGAACGAACCCGCCGGTAGAGGGGAGACACCGGATTGTGCCCGACCCCAAGGGGTACGTTTCAAGACGTGGTTGCGCTGTCCGGTGAGATGTTTGACGCTATCGAGGTCATGGCTGCCCGCACGGGCAACCATAAACGGGCCGCGGTACGGATGAGCAGGCTCGCCGTACAGGCCTCGGTCCCCGCGCAGGCCTCGCCGGACGACATGTCCCGGGCCGAGGCGCACATGCGGGCCGGTGAGCAATGGCTGCTGGCTGACGAGCCGGCCGAGGCCGTGGCGGAGTTCCACGCGGCCATCGCCGACGCGGGCCCGACGTTCGATGATCCCCGGGTGCCGCTGGCCCGCGCCATGTTCGCACTCAACCGGGCCGCCGAAGCCGACGCGCTGCTCGCCGAGCTCACCGGATCGGGCGCCCGGCAGCAGCCGCGCACCTGCGACCTGGTCGCCGAGCTGCTCACCGAGCAGGGTGACCTGCGCGGAGCGCTGGACTGGGCGACCGCCGGCGTCGACGCCTGCGTGCGGGGCGTGGACCGCGACGAGCTCCAGCTGCTGCTGCGGCTGCGCTACCGGCTCCGGGTCGACCTCGGCCTGGCCGAGGACGAATACGACAAGTTGCTGGACGAAAAGAAGGCCGGGCCCGCCGCGGGATCATGAATCCCGGTCGGCGGACCCGGCCCCCCCAGCAACCGGTGATCAGTGCGCGGCCGTCTCGGCGCGCGTGCCCCGCTGCACGGTGAGCGCGTCGCTGGCGGCGTCGACATCGACGGTCACCTCGTCGCCGTCGATGATCTCCCCGGCGAGCAGGGCCCGGGCGAGCTGGTCGCCCACCGCCGACTGGACCAGGCGGCGCAGCGGCCGGGCGCCGTACACCGGGTCGAACCCGGTCAGCGCCAGCCACTCCCTGGCCGCGGGCGACACGGTCAGCGTGAGCCGCCGGCCGGCCAGCCGCGCCGCCAGCCCGGCGATCTGCAGGTCGACGATCTGGGTCAGCTCGCTGGTGGACAGCGCGTCGAACACGATCACGTCGTCCAGCCGGTTCAGGAACTCCGGCTTGAACGCGTTGCGGACCGCGGCCATGACCGCGTCCCGCTTGGCCGCCTCGTCGCCGAACGCCGGGTCGGCAATGAACTGGGACCCCAGGTTCGAGGTGAGCACCAGGATGGTGTTCCTGAAGTCCACCGTCCGGCCCTGGCCGTCGGTCAGCCGCCCGTCGTCGAGCACCTGGAGCAGGACGTCGAACACCTCCGGATGGGCCTTCTCCACCTCGTCGAGCAGCACCACGGTGTACGGCCGCCGGCGCACGGCCTCGGTGAGCTGGCCGCCTTCCTCGTAGCCGACGTAGCCGGGCGGGGCGCCGACCAGGCGGGCCACCGAGTGCTTCTCGCCGTACTCGCTCATGTCGATGCGGACCATGGCCCGCTCGTCGTCGAACAGGAACTCCGCCAGCGCCTTGGCCAGCTCGGTCTTGCCCACGCCGGTCGGCCCCAGGAACAGGAACGAGCCGGTGGGCCGGTCCGGGTCGGACACGCCCGCCCGGGCCCGGCGGACCGCGTCGGAAACCGCCTGCACGGCGCGGCGCTGCCCGATCACCCGCCTGCCGATCTCGTCTTCCATCCGCAGCAGCTTGGCCGTCTCGCCTTCGAGCAGCCGGCAGGCCGGGATGCCGGTCCAGGAGGACACCACGTCAGCCACGTCGTCCGGGCCGACCTCCTCCTTCACCATCGGCGCCGTAGCGGGGATTCCGCCCGCCGCTTCTTCTTCGGCCGAACGGGCCGTGGTGCCCGCCGCCGCCTCCAGCTCAGCCTTGACTGTCGGGATCTCCCCGTACAGCAGCCGGGACGCGGCCTCGTAATCGCCGTCTCGCTGGGCCCGCTCGGCCTGGCCCTCCAGGTCGTCGAGCCGCTTCTTCAGCTCGCCGACCTTGTTCAGGCCCGCCTTCTCCTGCTCCCAGCGCGCCACCAGCGCGTTCAGCTGCTCCTGCCGGTCGGCCATGGCGGCGCGCAGCCGCTCCAGCCGGTCCTTGCTGGCCGCGTCCTCCTGGCCCGCCAGGGCCAGCTCTTCCATCGTCATCCGGTCCACGGCGCGCCGCAGCTCGTCGATCTCGACCGGCTGGGAGTCGATTTCCATCCGCAGCCGGGACGCGGACTCGTCGACCAGGTCGATGGCCTTGTCCGGCAGGAACCGGGCCGTGATGTACCGGTCAGACAGAACGGCCGCCGCGACCAGCGCCGCGTCTGAGATCTGCACCTGGTGGTGAGCCTCGTACCGGCCCTTGAGCCCGCGCAGGATCGCGATCGTGTCCTCCACCGAGGGCTCGCCCACCATCACCTGCTGGAACCGGCGCTCGAAGGCGGGATCCTTCTCGATCCGCTCCCGGTACTCATCCAGCGTGGTGGCCCCGACCATGCGCAGCTCACCGCGGGCCAGCATCGGCTTGAGCATGTTGCCCGCGTCCATTGCGCCTTCCGCGGCGCCGGCGCCGACCACGGTGTGCAGCTCGTCGATGAACGTGACCACCTGGCCGTCGCTCTGCTTGATCTCGTTCAGGACGGCCTTGAGCCGCTCCTCGAACTCCCCGCGGTACTTGGCCCCGGCCACCATCGAGCCGAGGTCGAGGGCGACCAGGCGCTTGCCGCGCAGCGACTCGGGCACATCACCGGCCACGATCCGCTGGGCCAGGCCCTCCACCACGGCGGTCTTGCCCACGCCTGGCTCGCCGATCAGCACCGGGTTGTTCTTCGTCCGCCGGGACAGGACCTGGATGACGCGCCTGATCTCGGCGTCCCGGCCGATGACCGGGTCGAGCTTGCCGTCCCGGGCCATCTGGGTCAGGTCGACGCCGTACTTCTCCAGCGCCTTGTACGTCTCCTCGGGGTCCTGGCTGGTGACCCGTGCGCCGCCGCGGATCTGGCTGAACGCCTCGAGCAGCGCCTCCGGCGTGACGCCGGCCGCGCTCAGCACGGCCTTCGCGTCGCCCCCGTCGGCGGCCAGGCCGACCAGCAGGTGCTCGGTGGAGAGGTACTCGTCGCCGAGCTGCTTGGCCCGGCTGGACGCGGTGCCGACCGCCGTCAGCAGCGGGCGGGACATTTCCGGGGCGCTGAGCGTGGCGCCGCGGGCCCGCGGCAGCCGGTCGAGGCGTTCGGCCGCCTGCTTGGCGATCAGGGCCGGGTCGGCGCCCACCGCGCGCAGCAGCGGAGCGGTGGTGCCGTCCGCCTGTTCCACCAGGGCGACGAGCAGGTGCAGGGGTTCGACCTGCGGGCTGCCATCCGCCGCGGCACGCTGGACCGCGGCGGTCAGCGCCTCCTGGCTCTTGTGGGTCAGTTTCTCGTCAGCCATCTCTATCTCCTCTGGGCCACCTGGTTGCCACCGGACCCAGCTACCTGTCTCCTCTGGGACCACCCGGTTCCCGCCGGACGCCCAGCTACCTGTCTCCTCTGGGACGGCCCGGTTCCCGCCGGGCGCCCAGCTGCTTATTTCCTCTGGGACCGCCCGGTTCCGCCGGACGCCCAGCTACTTGTCTCCTCCGGCCTGCCCCGCCCCGCCGGGTGGCCTGTTCGCCGGTTCCCAGCTCGCCGCCCGGGGGGCGTGGCGCACCGGCACCAGGCCGGATTGGTCATCGCCGGCGCCGCGCCGCAGCCCGGCCAGCCGGGCCGCGACGGCCCGGGTGGATTCCAGCTCCACCCGCAGCTGCGCGACCTCCGCGCGCAACTGCGCGATCAGCCCGCGCGCCTGTTCCAGCTCCTGGAGCTGGTCCAGGAGCAGCTTGACGCCGGCCAGGTTGACGCCCTCTTCCTGCGACAGCCGCTGGATCTCGCGCAGGGCCAGGATGTCCCGCATCGAGTAGCGCCGGCCGCGGCCGGCGCTACGGCCCGGTGAGACCAGGCCGCGGCGCTCGTACTCCCGCAGCGTCTGCGGGTGCATGCCGGACAGCTCAGCCGCGACGGAGATGACGTAAACCGGCATGTCATCCGACTGCTCGAATGAGCTGCTCATGTCGTCCCCTCCGCTCAGGCTTCTTTGGCCCGATCGAGGAGCTCCTCGCGCGGGTCCGCCCCGGCCGTGGCCTCGCGTAGGTCCTCGATGGCGCTGCGCGCCTTGCCGTTCAGGTTCTGCGGCACCGTCACCTCGACGGTGACGAGCAGTGCCCCGGTCGTCCCGTCCTTGCGCCGCACACCCTTCCCGGCGACCCGGAAGATGCGCCCGTTCGGGGTGCCCGGCGGGATGCGGACCGTCACCGGTGCGCCCCGGTGCGAGGGCACCTTGACCTCCGAGCCGAGGGCCAGCTCGGCGAACGTCACCGGCACGGTCACGGTCAGGTTGTCACCCGACCGGCCGAACACGGGGTGCGGCTTGACGTGCACGCGGACGTACAGGTCGCCCGCTGGGCCGCCGCGCTCGCCGGGCGCGCCCTTGCCCGCGATCTTGATCCGCTGGCCGTCGGCCACCCCGGCCGGGATGCGCGACTGGATCGTCCGCGAGCTCATCGCCCGGCCGCTGCCCGAGCAGGACGGGCATGGGTCCTCCACGACCAGGCCGCGGCCGTGGCATTCCTTGCACGGCTCGGAGATCCCGAACGACCCCAGGTTCCTGCTCGACTGGCCGGTTCCGGCGCATTCGGGGCAGACCTTGGGCACGGTGCCGGCCTTGGCTCCGGTGCCGTGGCAGGTCGGGCACGCGCCCTCGCCGGTCAGCCGCAGCCCCACCGTGGTGCCGTCGATCGCGTCGCCGAAGCTCAGCGTGGTCTCGGTCTCGACGTCGGCGCCCCGGCGCGGCCGGTTCTGGGCCGTGGTCCGGCCGCCGCGGTTGAACACGGTGCCGAACAGGTCACCCAGGCCGCCGCTGGTGTCCGCGTTGTTGCCGAACAGGTCACCGAGGTCGAAGTTGAACCCGCCGCCATTACCGCCTTGCCGGTTGCCAGCCGGCACCCGGAAGCCGCCGCCGAACAGCGAGCGCGCCTCGTCGTATTCCTTGCGCCGCTTCTCGTCGGACAGCACGGAGTACGCCTCGGAGATCTCCTTGAAGCGCTCTTCGGCCTTCGCGTCGCCCTGGTTCGAGTCGGGGTGGTACTTGCGGGCCAGCTTGCGGTACGCCGTCTTGATCTCGGCGGGCTTCGCCGTCTTGGCGACACCTAGGGCCTTGTAATAATCCTTCTCGAGGTAGTCCTTTGTGCTCATCCCGCCTGCCTGGACTGTTTAGTTACCGTCCGCACCGTTCGGCTACTCAGCCTCGTTGCTGCTGCCGTCCGGGCCTGTCGCCGGCGCGGCGACCGCGACCCGGGCCGGGCGCAGGATCCGCTCGCCCACCTTGTAGCCGGGCTGCAGGATCTCAACGCATGTGTCCTCGGTGACGTCGGGTGAATAGGTGTAGGTCAGCGCCTCATGGATCTTCGGGTCGAACGGGTCGCCCGCCTCGCCGTAGGCCACCAGGCCGAGCTTGGCCAGCGCCGAGGACAGCGAGTCGGCGACGGACTTGAACCCGCCGGACAGCTCGCCGTGCTCCCGCGCCTGGCCGATCGCGTCCAGGACGGGCAGCAGCCCGGCCAGTGCGGTGGCGACCGCCTGCTCGCGCACGGCGACGCGGTCCCGGTCCACCCGCTTGCGGTAGTTGGCGTACTCGGCCTGCAGGCGCTGCAGGTCGGCCGTGCGCTCCGCGAGCCGCGCCTTAGCGTCGGCCTCCTGTGCGTCGTCGTCGGCGGGCTCCTCGAGGATTCCCTCGAGGACCTCGTCGGTGGTGTCAGCCATCTCCAGATCGTCCTCGTCGTTGCTGGCTTCGTCGTTGTTGCTGGCTTCGTCAGCGGCGGCTTCCCCGGCCCCCGGGGGGTCCGAGGGCCCGGGGGGGTCCGAGGGCCCGGCCAGCCGCCGGCACCTGAAGTGCCGGCCGGCTTGGATGCCGCGTGCTTCCCTCGGACCTGCCCGGTTACCGGGTCGATGCGCCGGTTATCGTGGATGACCGGGCCGGAGCCCGTCTCCTCCGAGGCTGGCATCAGGCCGCTCCGCCCTCGCTAGCGCTGTCCTCGTCCACGATCTCCGCGTCGACGACTTCGTCGTCGGCCGGCGCCTGCGTGCTGTCGTCAGCCTGGCCCTGCTGCGCGCTGGCCTGCTGGGCCTGCGCCTGCTGGTAGATGGCGGTCCCCATCTTCTGGCTGACCTGCGCGGCCCGCTCGGTGGCGGACTTGATGGCGTCGGTGTCGTTGCTCTCCAGCGCCTTCTTGACCTCGGCGATCGCCTCGCGGACCTCGGACTTGATGTCATCCGGCACCTTGTCCTCGTTCTCGCCGAGGAACTTCTCGGTGCTGTAGACCAGCGTGTCGGCCTGGTTGCGGATCTCCGCTTCCTCGCGGCGCTGGCGGTCCTCCTCGGCGTACTGCTCGGCGTCCCGGACCATCTTCTCGATGTCGTCCTTGGGCAGCGCGGACCCGCCGGTGATCTGGACCGACTGCTGCTTGCCCGTGCCCAGGTCCTTGGCGGAGACGTTGACGATGCCGTTGGCGTCGATGTCGAAGGCGACCTCGATCTGCGGCAGGCCGCGCGGTGAGGGCGCGATCCCGGCCAGCTCGAACATGCCGAGCTTCTTGTTGTACGCGGCGATCTCGCGCTCGCCCTGGAAGACCTGGATCTGCACCGACGGCTGGTTGTCCTCGGCGGTGGTGAAGATCTCCGAGCGCTTGGTCGGGATCGTCGTGTTCCGCTCGATCAGCTTGGTGAAGATGCCGCCCTTGGTCTCGATGCCCAGCGACAGCGGGGTCACGTCGAGCAGCAGGACGTCCTTGACCTCGCCCTTGAGCACGCCGGCCTGCAGGCAGGCGCCGACCGCGACGACCTCGTCCGGGTTGACGCCCTTGTTGGGCTCCTTGCCGTTGGTCAGCGACTTGACCAGGTCGACCACCGCGGGCATCCGGGTCGACCCGCCGACCAGCACCACGTGGTGGATGGCGTCGATGCCGATCCCGGCGTCCTTGATCACCTGCTGGAACGGGCCCTTGCACCGGTCGAGCAGGTCGGAGGTCATCCGCTGGAACTCCGCGCGGGTCAGCTTGGCGTCCAGGTGCAGCGGGCCGTCCGCGGAATGGGAGATGTAGGGCAGGTTAATCTGCGACTCCATCGACTGGGACAGCTCGATCTTGGCCTTCTCGGCGGCCTCACGCAGCCGCTGCAGCGCCATCTTGTCCTTGGACAGGTCGGTGCCGTACCCGTTCTTGAAGTCCTTCACCAGCCAGTCGACGATCCGCTGGTCCCAGTCGTCACCACCGAGGTGGTTGTCGCCGTTGGTCGCCTTGACCTCCACGACGCCCTCGCCGACCTCCAGCAGGGACACGTCGAAGGTGCCGCCGCCCAGGTCGAACACGAGGATGGTGGCCTCGCCCTCCTTCTCCAGGTGGTAGGCCAGCGCCGCCGCGGTCGGCTCGTTGATGATGCGCAGCACGTTCAGGCCCGCGATCTGGCCGGCCTCCTTGGTGGCCTGGCGCTGGGCGTCGTTGAAGTACGCCGGGACGGTGATCACCGCGTCGGTGATCTTCTCGCCCAGGTAGGCTTCCGCGTCCCTCTTGAGCTTCTGCAGCACGAACGCGCTGATCTGCTGGGGACTGAATTTCTTGCCGTCGATGTTGACCGACCAGTCGGTACCCATGTGGCGCTTGACCGAACGGATGGTCCGGTCCACATTGGTGACGGCCTGCCGCTTGGCGACCTCACCGACGAGCACCTCTTGGTTCTTGGCGAAGGCCACGACCGAGGGAGTGGTCCGTGAGCCCTCGGCGTTGGCGATGACCGCGGGCTCGCCGCCTTCAAGAATGGCGACGACAGAGTTGGTCGTCCCTAGGTCAATCCCTACCGCACGTGCCATGAGCAGTCCTTGTGTGTGTTGAAGTTGAGTGATTCGGGCTCAAGCTTGCCAGCACGGGCCTTCTGCCGTCAAATGACTTGAGTCACTTAGGCTCAACTTACGCCAGGCCGGGATGATTCCCGATCCGCCCGGAAACTCCGCGCACTTTTGCGCCGCCCCCCTCAGCCGAGGCCCTATCGTCTTCCCGAGCCTCTCCCCGTCCCCCTGCCGGAGTCGCCTACCCGGCCCCTGGCGGGGTCGCCTACCCGGCCCCTGGCGGGGTCTCTCGCCCGCCTCTGGCGGAGTCCCCGGCCGTCTCTCGGGCAGTCCCCGGGGCGCCGTCCCGGGCGCAGTCCCCGGGACGGCGCCCCTGGGGCAGCCACCGGGGCGCCGTCCCTGGCGCAGTCTCCCGGAGCCCTCGCCGAGTCTCACAGCCGCCTCGGATCCGTATGAGAGTGGCGCTGTACCCATTCTTCCCGGTACGTTGCCACTCTCATTGGCTCCCAGCCGAGATCGAGGCTCGCCCGTACCGGGCGCACGCGAGAAAACGATCATGCGCTGCGCTTGATACTGAGTGGCAGCCTGGTCGGCCGGGTATCCGAGGGTGTGTCCCCTCTCAGGCCGGTCCTGACGGTCATGGCTGGCCGGGCCTTGAGCGGCGGACCGCGCCGATGCAGGCCGGTGGAGTCCGCAGTGGGCCCCTGGCGCTATCCGCAGCCCCCTTGCCCGATCAGCGACACCGTTGTACGGTGGTGACCGAACAATATGTACGGTTCTGGCTGACTGCACCAAGAATAAGCCCGAATTAGAGACATGCACCGTGGTTTCAACCCGCTGATGACGGGCAAATGGGCCCAGGTCAAGTCTCTCCCGGCGGAGCGGAGCTGCTCATGCCGCAGCTGATTTTGCGTCGCATCGCTTGCCGAGCGGTGCAGGTCGCGATCGCGGCTGCCGGGATTCTGGTCCTCTTGCTCGTGTTCTCACGGCAGGCCACCGCAGCGACCACTCCGCCATCAACCCCCACATCGGCGGTCACCTCGGCCGCCTCGGCGGTCACCTCGGCCGTGTCGGCTCCAGCGGCTTCCGCCGGTCCGGCCGCGTCGGCTCCGGCCGGCTCGGGTCCGGCGTCCGCGGCCAGCCCCGTCACCTCGGCCGCCTCGGCGGTCACCTCGGCGGTGTCGGCGCCAGCGGCTTCCGCCGGTCCGGCCGCGTCGGCTCCGGCCGGCTCGGGTCCGGCGTCCGCGGGCAGCCCCGTGAGCTCGGCCGCCTCGGCGGTCACCTCGGCCGTGTCGGCGGTCACGTCGCCGGCGTCGGTTCCGGCGGCTTCGGCCGGCTCGGGTCCGGTGTCCGCGGGCAGCCCCGTGAGCTCGGCCGCCTCGGCGGTCACCTCGGCCGTGTCGGCGGTCACGTCGCCGGCGTCGGTTCCGGCGGCTTCGGCCGGCTCGGGTCCGGTGTCCGCGGGCAGCCCCGTGAGCTCGGCCGCCTCGGCGGTCACCTCGGCCGTATCGTCTGCGACTGCCCCGGTCGCCTCGGCCATTACGTCCGTGATAGCGCCGACCGTAGGCGCTGTCGGCGCTCCGGTCCCACTCGCCGCCGCGGCCACTGGCCGGCTTCCTGCCTCTATTGAGGCACTGAGCTCAGGGGCCGTAGCCGACGCTGGCGTCGCCTCCACTGCCGCCGGCGTGGTGTCTGGGGTGGCGGCCCCGGTGGCGGGTGTGGTGTCAGGTGTGGCGGCCCCGGTGACCGGCGCGGTTACCGGCCTGGTGGCCCCGGTGCCCGGTGTGGTGAGCCCGGTGATCTCCGTGGTCTCCGGTGTGGCGGACCCGGTGACCGGCATGGTCTCCGGTGTGGTAGCTCCGGTGACCGGCGTGGTCTCCGGCCTGGCGGCCCCGGTGTCCGGTGTGGTGAGCCCGGTGATCGCCGTGGTCTCCGGCGTGGTAGCTCCGGTGACCGGCGTGGTCTCCGGCCTGGCGGCCCCGGTGTCCGGTGTGGTGAGCCCGGTGATCGCCGTGGTCTCCGGCGTGGCGGACCCGGTGATCTCCATGGTCTCCGATGTGGCAGCTCCAGTGTCTGGCTTGGCGGACCCGGTCGCCGGCGTGGTGTCCGGCGTGGTTACTGGCCTGGTCGCCCCGGTGACGGGTGTAAGGCCCCCGGTGGCCGGTGCTGGTGTGCAGGGTCCGGTGGGATCGCCTCGGGCTGCTGGCGTGACAGCTGATACAGCTGCCGCGGGAGCGCCAGGCGGCAGCCCCGGCGGGTCCTGGCTGCTGACGTCACCAGCCGGAGCCGGAGCCGGAGTCGGTGGTGGCGGTGCGCCGCAGCCGCCGAGGTCGGTGCTTCCGGGCCTCCCGGCCGGGCCGGGGAGTGTGCCTAATCCCGGCAGTGGTGGCGGCTCTGCCAGCAGCATCGGCGGGCTCGGCGGGGGAGGTCTGCAGGGTGGCATCGGTGCTGCTCTGAGCGCCCTTCTCACGCTGGTGTTGCTGCGGCTCGCGCGTTGTGCCGCTGTGAAGCCGATATGGCGTTCCTTCCTGCCGGAGGTGCCGCCCGCTTAAGTCCTTTCCTTCCCGATCGGTCCGTGTCGTCGGCGTCCGGGCCGCAAGCGCCTGGCGCTGATCCCCTGAGGAAGGAAAGTGAGCACATCCCGTGCGCGTGTGGACGAAGTCCGCGTGCGTGGTGCTCGCCTGGAGTGCCCTGCTGATGATCATGGCGGCAGCTGGCATGAGCCGGTCCCACCCGGCCCAGGCTGAGACCCGCATCGCGAGAAGTACTACTGGAATCACCCTGGCTGACACGGTGAGCGTGGCCGCGGTATCGGTGCGGGCGGTCAGCCCTGCCGCGCGGTATGTCGTGCAGCCCGGTGACACATTGTCCGGCATCGCCGCGCGGCTGGCCGTGCGCGGCGGCTGGGCGGCTCTTTACGCGGCCAACCGGCCGCTGATCGGCCCCGACCCAGATGTCATCCGCCCGGGCACCGTGCTGGTGCTGCCCGGCGGTCGGGCCCTGACCCGGTACGTGGTGGTGCCCGGGGACACCCTGTCCGCAGTCGCGGCTGCGCTGGCCGTGCGTGGCGGCTGGCCGGCGTTGTACGCGGCTAACCGGCGGGTTATCGGCGCTGACCCGGGCGTGATCCGGCCCGGTACCGTGCTGGCCATCCCGGGTCCGGCGGCGCGGCCGTCGGCCGGGCGGAGCCCGGGCCGCCGTTCGTATCCGCGTCCGCCGTCGGCACCGGCTGGCCGCGGGCACCGTCCGGGGCCAGGGCGGTCTGCGGCGCCGGGCATGCCGTCGTGGCTGACGACCTTGCTGCTGGCCGCGGGCCTGCTGATCGGGGCGGCGTTCCTGGCCGAGCCGGCCATGGCGGTCCGCCGCCGGCGGGCCGCCTCACGGGCAGCGCGGGCAGCGCGGGCCACCGGGTCCGGCGCGGCCCTGGCCGTCTCGGGCCAGAGGCCGGCCCGTGGGCAGTCTGCCGGGGGCAAGATCCGCATCGTCGTGGCCGACTACGACCGGGTGGTGGTGACGTGCAGCACCCGGGACGGGACGGTGTACGTGCTGCGGCCTCCCGGCTCGGAGCCGGCGGCGATCCTGCAGGCGGCCCGGCTGGTCCTGCGGGAGGGTGCCTACCGGCAGCTGGCCGGGGAGCTGGGGCTGCCCGCCGAGTGGCCGATCGTGGTCGCCGACTATGACCGGGTGGTGGTGACGTGCAGCACCCGGGACGGCACGGTGTACGTGCTGCGGCCGCCTGGCGAGGATCCCAAGGCCATCCTGCGGGCGGCCCGGCTGGTGTTGCCGGAGTGGTCCTATGGGGAGCTGGCTGACCAGCTCGGGGTGCCTGCCGCATGGCCGATGGAGGATGAGCCCGGGATGCCTGCCAGCTGGGCGGCGGAGTAAGGGTGCCCGTACAGGCGGGCCGGTGCCCTGGGTTGAATGGGGGGCCGCGGGGATTCCCCGCGGCCCCGGGGGCGGTGCTAATCGTCCCGCGAAGCCCTGTTCCGCAGTGAGTCGACCAGCGCAGCCACGTGCCGCCGGTCTTCTGGGGTCAGCTCGTCGATGCTGGCGATCAGCAGTTCCCGCTCGTGGTCATATTGGCCTTGGTTTCCGGCGGGGGTCTCGTCGTAATAGTGCATCCCGGTGGACTCCGCGGCGGCGGCGCGGACCGCCGAGACCGGCACGTCCAGGCCCTTGGCCAGCGCGTCGATGGTGTCCGGGCGCGGTGGCCGGCCCAGGTTCCGCGTCGCAGCCAGAGTGTGGATGGTGGAATGAGGCAGTCCGCCGCGCCGGGCGACCTCGCGGTAGGACCAGCCCTGCTCGCGCAGCCGCTGCTGGATCAGCCGCTGGAGCGGGTTGAGCGCGGGCCCCGCCGCCGGGCCCGGCTGATCCGCGGGGGGATCCTGCTCGTCCCCCATCGCCTGCGAGGTCATGGCCACCAACCTAACCGCCCTTCCTCTCCGAGGATCCCGTCGTGAACTCCCGGGATTAGTCGGGGCTCGCCGGCATTGACTGACCGGGATGCGTACTGTACGGTCATAAGCGTACAGTACGTTTGGCAAACAACGTACAACATGTCGGTAGCCCGACGCCATAGGTGTGCCGGGCAGGTAAACCCCCGGGCCGCCAGGCCCGGGAGGCGATCGCCCCGAAGGAGGCACCATGTCCACCGTCACGATGCAGGACCTCGAGCTCGAGACCGCCGAACTGCTCCCGGCCCGGGAAACGCTCTGCACCCGGAGCGCCCATCCGAGCTACAGCGTGACCAACATCGTCGGCAACACAAGCCAGGTGGGATTGATTAACGTCTCCGCGTTCAACGGCGAAGGCAACTCCCTCAACATCCTCGGCCTGTAGCACCCGGCTCCTAACAATGGCCTGCCGCGCATTTCCTGGGGGAATGCGCACCGGCAGGAGGAGGGCCGCCCCGGACCCTTGCCGGGCGGCCCTCCCTCTTGCTTGCGGGCCGCCCGGCCGGGCATGAGCCGGGCCCGTTCCTGATGTTCCCGTGATCATGAAGAGGGGAGCAGACCCATGACCGTGGCGGCCGGGCTGGTGAACAGCGAGCGCCCGGCACCGGCCCCGTCCCCCGCGGATGCGGATCAGCCCGTCGGCGTCCCCCGGCTGGCCGACGGGGTCGAGTTGCTGGGCGAGTACCAGGGTTCCGGCTACAGTCAGCCGCCCTCGCTTGTGCGGCGGGCCGACGGCCAGGTCATCCAGATGTCGCCGTTGCTATACCAGGTGGCCTGCCGGATCGACGGCTCCCGCGGCCCGGCTGCCATCGCCGAACTGGTCAGCGGCGACCTGGGCCGGTCCCTGACCGCCGACCAGGTCCGCTACCTCATCACCGCCAAGCTCCTGCCCCTGGGCATCGTCGCCGCCCGAGGCGCACCAGCTGCCCCGCCGAAGGCCAGCCCGCTGTTCGCGCTCAGGGCGCGGAGCACGCTGCTGCCCGAGCGGGCCGCGAACGCCGCCGGAACGCTGCTGCGACCGCTGTTCCGGTGGCCCATCGTGGCGGCCGTGGGCGCCAGCGTCGCGGCGGTGGACTACTGGCTGTTCGCCGTCCACGGGCTGGGCGGAGGTGTGCAGCAGGTCCTACGCAATCCGGTGGACCTGCTCGTCGTGCTCGGCCTGTCCGTAGTCGCCGCCGTGTTCCACGAGTGCGGCCACGCGGCGGGCTGCCGTTTTGGCGGTGCCCGGCCCGGGGTGATCGGCGTCGGCATCTACCTGCTCTGGCCCTCGTTCTTCACCAACGTCACCGACTCCTACCGGCTGTCCCGGGCCGGGCGGTTGCGCACCGACCTCGGCGGCCTGTACTTCAACGCGGTCTTCATGCTGGCCCTGGCCGGCATCTACACGGCCACCTCAGACCAGGTCCTGCTCCTGGTCATCGCCTTCACGCACCTGGAAATGCTGGAGCAGCTGCTCCCGTTCGTCCGTTTCGACGGCTACTTCATCCTGTCCGACCTGGTCGGCGTGCCGGACCTGTTCGCCCGCATCGCCCCCATCCTGAAGAGCGCCCGGCCGGCGGGCCGCCGGGACCCGCGGGTGGCCGGCCTGCGGCGCGGCACCCGGATCGTGGTGACCGGCTGGGTCGCGTGCGTCATCCCGCTGCTCACGTTCATGCTCGGGTACTTCCTGCTGGACCTACCCCGGGTCAACCGGGCGCTGTGGCGCTCCGCCGGCACGTCGGCCCAGCTCATGTCCGCGGCGGTCGCCAGTCACCGCTACGCGGTGGCCGCGGTCGACGCGATCGGCGTCGCACTGGTGGCCCTGTCGCTCGCCGGGTCGCTGTACGTCGTGACCGGGCTGGTACGGCGGCTGGTCACCGTGGGCCTGCGCTGGTCCGCCGGCCGCCCGGCCCGTCGTCTCCTGGCCGCCGTGACCGGCCTGGCCGTCCTGACCGGGCTGGCGGCTTTCTGGACCATGCAAGGCCAGTTCCGTGGCTGGTAGGCGCGCCCGCGCCGCCGTCCCGGCCGAAACCAGGCCGGACGCCGCGGACGACTTAAGGGGTAAGGCCTCAGGTATTGGCGAGGGCCGTGGTGGCGATGAAGCCGACCGGGCCCTGCTCGTCGTGCACGATGCACTGGCCGACGGCCACGCCCCGCTCGCTGACGTGCCCGTAGGGCTGGAGGCCGATGTATTCGCCCTGCAGTTCCCGGCCCAGGTACACGGTGTAATCCGCGTTGATGAAGTGCAGCCCGCGGCTGGAGGTATTGGCCTCCCCGCTGGCCAGGTCCCCGGCCAGCCCGAGCCGCACGATCGGCGTGAGCTCTTCACCGGCTACCAGCGGGTAGATGTCCCGGACCCACGTGCCGGCTGAGGCCGGCCCGGACGGTCCGCTGGCCCGCCACGACTGGTGGGGCGCGGTCCACCGGTGGCCCGCGGCGGCCCCGTCCAGCCCGGCCCAGTCCGTCCGGTTAGGCGGTCCCAGCTGCGGGCCCGGCGCCGGAGCGGCCCAGTCCGGGGTCTGCCGGAAGGTGCCCTCGGGCTGCTCGGACCGCCGCAGCAGCACGAACTTGCCCTGACCGATCGGGGTGCCGTCCTGCTCGACGGTGACCTCGAGCACTCTGATGCGCCGCCCGCTGCGGACCGTCCTGGTGCTGACCAGCATCGGGGCCAGCGGCGCGGACTTGAACATGTCGATGGTCAGCCGCGTGCAGATCAGGTCCGGGTCCTCGGCGAGCACACGCTCGACCGCGCGCGCGGCCAGGCCGCCAGTCATGCGGCCGTGCAGGACCGGCCCCCACGGGCTCGCCGCCAGCTGCGTCGGGATTACGGTATCGCCGTCGGCATCGAAGAACGCCTCGGCCGTCTCGGCCTGCGGTTCCTCCTGGGCCGACGCGGAGCCGGCGACGGGTGACGAGCTCGGATCGGCGGTCGGCTCAGCAGTCATGCCCGTCTTTCGTGTCGGCGGAGAAGTGATCATGATTGTAGACCGGCAGGCTAGAGCAGCAGCAGACCGCGACCAGGGCCGCATGCGAGCAAGGCCGACGGCCGCTCAGACCTTGGCTCGGTAGAAGTTCAGGTAGGACCGCGACGGAGTCGGCCCGCGCTGATCTTGGTACCTGGAGCCGTAGACCGCCGAGCCGTAGGGATGCTCCGCCGGGGAACTGGTCTGGAACAGGCACAGCTGTCCGATCTTCATCCCGGGCCACAGCTTGATGGGCAGCGTCGCCACGTTGGACAGCTCCAAGGTCACGTGCCCGGAGAAACCCGGGTCGATCCAGCCCGCCGTCGAGTGCGTGAGCAGGCCTAGCCTGCCCAGCGAGCTCTTGCCTTCCAGCCGGCCCGCGACATCGCCGGGGAGCGTGATCACCTCGAAGGTCGAGGCCAGCACGAATTCGCCCGGATGCAGGACGAACGGGTCATCGTGCTCGGTTTCGACCAGCCGGGTCAGGTCGGGCTGCTCCACAGCGGGGTCGATGTGCGGGTAACGGTGGTTCTCGAAGACCCGGAAGTACCGGTCGATACGGACGTCGATGCTGGCCGGCTGGATCAGCTCAGGTTCGTACGGACGGAGCTTGACCCGGCCGGACTCGATCTGGGCCCTGATGTCACGATCGGAGAGGAGCACGCTGGCAACCTACCGTTTCCGGTACGATGTCTGGGCGAACACAGCACAGCTTCCTCCCCGGGAGCGGGCGTTACCGGCCGTGTTCGTGCGCGCGGGTGTAGTTCAATGGTAGAACGTCAGCTTCCCAAGCTGATAATGCGGGTTCGATTCCCGTCACCCGCTCCAACCGGGAAACCCCAGGTCAGGAGCGTCGGCCCACCGGCCTGCTGCGCGAGATCATAATCATTGCTCACGACTCCGTGCCCGGTTGCGTTCCCGGGCAGACCCGCACGCACGCACCGCGTAGCGCGAGCAGTCGCCCGTGACCTGATCCAGCTTTCCGGATCACGACCACGGCCAGAGCTACCCGAACTTGCCGACCATCTCAGTGTCCTGCCCTAATCAAATGCAGCTACCCGGGCGTTAAGCTCACAGTGCGAAGGAAGGGTGTCGGCGGTGGAGGGAACTTGGTGACTGCGGAGATTACTGAGACCGGCGCCATCGGCGTATATGTGCTGGCCGCGGTAGCCGGGCAGGTCACCGGTGGCTGAGAACGACGCCCGGGAGCCGGGCCTCGAGCCCGTCGTGCTGACCCGGGACGCCGACCACGTGCGGGTGCTGACCATGAACCGTCCGGACAAGCTAAACGCCTTCAACCTTGCGTTGTTCGCCGGGCTGGCTGACGAGCTGGAGGCCGCTGCGGCCGACGATGAAGTCCGGGTCGTCGTGCTGACTGGTGCCGGGCGCGCGTTCTCCGCCGGAGCCGACCTCACCGATATGGGCCGGGCCAGGACGGAGCGGGGGAGTGGGGCCGCCACCGACCCGGCCGGTCGCGTGCAGCAGGCCGCCGAGAGCTTCCCCAAGCCGCTCGTGGCGGCGGTGAACGGCGTGGGCGTGGGACTGGGATTCACGATCCTCGGCTACTGCGATTTCGCCTTCATAGCTCGGTCTGCCCGGCTGCGGACCCCGTTCACCCAGCTCGGGCTCTCCCCCGAGGCGTCGAGCAGTTTCCTTTTCCCGTTGCGGATGGGGTGGCAGAACGCGGCCTGCGCACTGCTGGCCGGGGAGTGGTTCGATGCGCAGCGCGTTGTCGATTCCGGCCTGGCCCTGAAAGTGTGCGATGACGATACGGTCCTGGAGACCGCAGTCGCGTTCGCTGCCCAGCTGGCCACCGGGCCGCTGGAGTCCCTGATGGCGACCAAGGGGCTCATGCTCGACGCCTACCGAGACGTAGTTACCCAGACCCGCGCACGCGAGACCGAGTCCCTGGCTCGGCTGACGGGCAGCCCGGCCAACCTGGCCGCACTGCAGGCCTTCCGTTCCCGATAAGGCGACGATGACCAGCGCCAGGCCGCGGCCGAGCCCTGTCACATATCGCGTGCCGGGACATGGTACCGGGGCGACCGGTGGGAGTTGGTCAGCTGGCTGGGGTGGTGAATAGGACGTCGGAGGGTTCCAGGCGCATCAGTTCGTCTTTGTTGCGGTTGCGTGCGGGGTCTGAGGCGAGGCGGTGGGCGTGGCGGAGCCGGGCTTGTTCCAGGTCGTTGCGGACGCTGCGGGCGTTGGCGAAGCGGGGTTCGCGCATCCGGACGGCGAGTTGCTGGCGCAGTGCGGTCTCGGCTTGGTCGGAGAGGTAGTACAGGGCGTCGGTGAGCATCATCTGCCCGATGGCCATCAGCTCGTCGAGGGTGTAGGGGGCGAAGTCGAGGTGGTGGGCGATCCGTGAGTTCATGCCGGGGTTGGAGTCGAAGAAGATGTCCATGCGGTCTTTGTAGCCGGCCATGATGACGACGAGTTTGTCTCGTTTGTTCTCCATGACCTGCATCAGGATGTCGATGCTTTCCTGGCCGAAGTCCTTGGGGTCTGAGGGGCGGTACAGGGAGTAGGCCTCGTCGATGAACAGCACGCCGCCCATGGCGTGCTCCAGCACCCACCGGGTCTTGGGTGCGGTCTGGCCGATGTATTCGCCGACCAGGTCATCGCGCATGGCGTGGACGACTTTGGTGGTTTCCAGGTAGCCCATCCGGTGCAGCAGCTCGGCCATCTGCAGCGCGACGGTGGTTTTCCCGGTGCCGGGGTCGCCGGTGAAGCACATGTGCAGGTTGGGCCGCTGGGCGTCCAGGCCGAAGCGGCGCCGGGCCCGGTCGACGACCAGCAGCGAGGCGATCTGCTCGAACTGGAACTTCACCGGGATGAGCCCGACCAGGGTGCGGTCCAGTCCGGCGACGATGTCGTCCACGCCGGCGGCCGCGCGTTCTTCGGTCAGGGCCACCACGGCGTCCGGCGGCAGCGGCGCCACCTGCCCGCCAGCCCCGCGCCCCGCCCCCCGTCCGGCCGGCCGCGGAGCCGCCTCCCGCGCCGGGACCCGCAGGCCAGGAGCGGGACCGCCGGCCGTAGCAGTGATGCGAACGGCGGGGTAACGACCGGCGCCGCTCCGCCCTCGGCCGGTGCCGGGCGGGTTGAGGGCGACGTACATGGCCAGGCCGAAGGCGCCGAGCGCCAGGATCAGGGGGAACACGATAACCGGGAAGTAGAACCAGGCCAGCACCGAAACGGTCACGTAGGCGACGAAGATCAGGATCGCGATGAGATTCCGCTTGATCAGGCCAGGCATGGTGAGCTTGAGGCTAACCAGCCGCTCAGGCCCGGGTCAAGATGCACCCTGCTGTCCATAACGCACCGGTGTCCGCCTGTCCCAGCCTTCCGCCGGGCCCGGCTCAGCGCGTACAGGACGAGCGCCAGGCCGCTGCTGGCCAGGACGAAGCCGGTGCTGGTTAACCGAAGATCGGCAGCAAGCAGCGGCCGACGCTGGACTCAATGAGGGTTATCAGAAACTCCAGCGCAAGCTTTCGCGGATCTCCATCCAATTGTTAGTAAAGTTCTAATTTCGGCACGGCGCGCCTAAAAGGCAACGGCTCCCCGCATCGGTAGAAAGAAGGTGCGAACCAAATCCCTTTACCGGTGGAGGAGCCGTTGCGTTACCATCGTACCTTCGGACTGGATGCCGAACAACTCGATGAACTTGAGGCGCGTATCGAAGATATCCTGCCCTATCCCTGGGATAAGGGAACCGGGCGGCCGAAGAGCCTCTCGTTGCGGGAAGCGATCATGGTAACGCTGCTCTACAATCGGCAGAATATGATCGAAGAAGTTATTGCCGATCTATTCGACGTCTCCCAGGGCACCGTCTCGGAGACCATCACAGAATTCACCCCGCTAATCGCGCAGGCTACGGAGGAGTTCCGACCGCACGCGGAGGAAGCGAAGCAGATGACACGGGACCGGCTAGCGCTGGTAGACGGCACGTTGTGGCCATGCTGGTCATGGGAGCGCGCCCCCGAGATGTGGGCCGGGAAATATAAGACTACCGGCCATGGCAGCCTGATTATCAGCGACGAATTCGGGAACATTATCTTCGTCTCGGACCCGGCTCCCGGATGTGACCATGACATGAAGAAGCGGGAAGGCGAGGTAAAGGAGATTCTCGACCTTGCCGGATCGGTTATCGCAGACAAGGGATTTCAAGGGTCCGGCTACGTCACGCCGGCTAAGAAGCCACAGCACCGTGAACTCTACACGCGAGAACACGAATACAATAATCAGGTCAGTTCTATCCGCGCCCCCATCGAGCGCGCGGTCGCGCATCTCAAGACCTGGAAGATCATTTTCACCGATTATCGACGGCCGCTCAACACGTTTCTTGATTCCTTCCGCGCAGCCATCGGCCTATATTTCTTTGAATTGAGTTTCCAATAATCCTCAATGATCACGTCGCCATGCCATTAACGTGCCATTAGCGACGCTAACGAGCGGTAAATTGGGCGCTATACGGTCAGTCAGAAAAGCAAGTCATGCCGTTAATCCGCCTCTGATTAGGCTCCTTACAAGTGATGGGTCGACGGGTCGTATCCGGCCGCCGTGGTCGGCCGAGAGTTGCCCTGGTTGCTCCCGGGCAACACCGCAGGCATCGCGACCTGGCTTACCCGAGGCAGCCGATGTAGCGTAAAGCCAGGTCTGATAGGGGAGGCCGCCATGGAACTGACTGCAGGGAAAGTTGCCGTCGTTACCGGGGCCGCCAGCGGTATCGGCTTGGCGCTGGCCGAGCGGTTTGCCCGCGCCGGGCTCGACGTGGTCCTGGCCGACGTCGAACAGCCTGCGCTGCAGGCTGCCTCGGAGAAGATCGCGGGCCTGGGCGCCAAGACGCTCGCGGTGCCTACCGATGTCAGCGACGAGGCGGCGGTCAATGCCCTGGCCGCTGCCGCGATCGATCGCTTCGGAGCGGTGCACGTGGTCTGCAATAACGCGGGTGTGGGCAGCAATGCGGACCCGTGGTCCGGCCCGCTTTCCGCCTGGAAGTGGGTACTGGGAGTCAACCTGTGGGGAGTCATCCACGGGATACGGGCCTTCCTGCCGCTGCTGGCCGCGCAGAGCGAAGGCCACATCGTGAATACGTCGAGTATGGCCGGGCTGGTCCCAAGTATTCCTATCTACGACGCGACGAAGCACGCCGTCGTCGCTATCTCCGAGGATCTCTACAAGGCGATGCAGGCGGCACAGCTTCCCATCGGGGTCAGCGTCTTGTGCCCGGGCTTTGTTCGCACCAGCATCGTCCAGGCCGAACGCAACTGGCCAGCGAGCCTGGGAGAGGTCCCCCGCCGGCGGCGACCATCACTCGCATTCAGCGCGCAGTCGACGAAGGCATAGAGCCCGCCGTCGTGGCCGACCTGGTAGCGGATGCCATCACCGCCAACCGGTTCTGGATATTCACCGACCCTCATTTCACCCAGGTGGCAGTCGACAGATGGCAGCGCATCGCCGAAGGCCACAATCCCCTGGCCTCAGGCCTAGGTTGACTCTCCTGGCGTGCCACCCACGACGCAGCTCACCATGGGAGGTCAGCGGTTCGCGCCGTGCCCCCAAGATGAAACGCACGAGAAGACCCTCGTAATGCGTAGGTCATCTGATGCCGACGAGCACCAGGGGCTAGCAACACTGACATGACCCAATCCGCCGTGGACGGCGGAACGTTCGGAACATGGAAGGACTTGCCGCCTCGGTCCTGCTGATTGCGATCTTGCTCGGCGTCCTGCCCGCCATGATGAGGTGGCCAGGCCCCACAAGCGGCCACGGCCAACCTCGCCGTCATAAGACAGCCGGGTTACGCTTTTCCGTAGATGTGCTCGGGGAGGTGCCGAGGATGGCACAGTCGCGCAACGAGATGGCGGCCTGCACCGGAGGCCATGGCCACCTGCTGGCCTCGCATGCAGAACGCGAGCAGGTGATCGCCCTGCTCAAGACCGCATTCGTGCAGGAACGGCTGGCTAAGGACGAGTTCGACCTGCGGGTCGGCTGGGCCCTCACGTCGCGGACCTGCGCAGATCTGGCCGCCCTGACCGCTGACATCCCCGCCCGTCTCCCGGGGGCCCAGCTGCCGCAGACCGCCCCGGAATGGAGTAACAAGAAGGTGGCCGCGGTGGTTACCTGCGCGCTCGCTGGGTGGTTGAGCGTCGTAGCCGCAGGGTCGTTCTGGGTCGCGGACCACGGGCCTGCTCAGCGATCGCCGGGCGTGGGCATCGTGGTGATCCTGCTGCACGTGTCGATAATCTCGGTTTGGCTAATCGCCGTGTGGCTTGGCAGACGTGCCGACAGGCAGTCCGCGCAGCGGCTGTCACCGGCCGGCGGCGGTCAGGCATCCCAGACCACCGCGCCATTGGCGTCATTAGCCACGGTATCGAGCGACTAAATTGCGGTGCCGTACGGTCGGTCAGAAAAGCAGGTCATGCCGTCAATCCCCCCTCAGCGCAGGCTCCTTACAAGCGAGGGGTCACTGGTTCGAGCCCAGTTGCGCCCACCGCCCCAAACGTCGTCGACGTGATTTTCGAGCCTCAAGTTTCACAGCGACGAGAGGCGGCTGGGCATCAATCACGCCCGACCGACACTGTCCTGTCCGATAGCATCCTGCCCGTGGAATCCGAGGTCAGCGGGCTACTGCATCACGTCGAGCTGTGGGTGCCCGACCTGGAACGCGGGAAGGCTGAATGGGGATGGCTGCTAGGCGAACTCGGATACCAGCAGCTTCAGGACTGGCCAGCCGGACGCAGCTGGCGTCTCGGCGCGACCTACCTGGTCATCGAACAGTCACCCGCCATGTCTGCCGCCGAGCACGACCGGCTCCGCCCGGGCTTGAATCATCTGGCCTTCCACGCCGGAGCACGCCAGCGCGTCGACGCGCTGACCACCTCCGCACCCTCGCACGGCTGGACGCTGCTGTTCGCCGACAAGCACCCGCACGCAGGCGGCGAACATCACTATGCCGCCTATCTTGCCAACACGGACGGTTACGAAGTCGAACTCATCGCGGACCGCCTCGATCCACCCGAGGATGCAGAGCGGCGCTGTGGCTAGGTCCGGTGACGGCCTGCTCATTGAGGCGGTCACCAGCAAGGAGGCATGACATGGCCAGGATCAGCCATGACGAGCAGACCGCCGCCGCGTTCAAGGCGGTCCGCGCGGTCCCGCGCGACGGGCTCTCGGAGTGGCGCGAGGCGGTACGACCTCACCTGCACCCGTCGCAAGGAATGACCCTGGTGGACATCGGCGCGGGGACCGGTGCGTTCGCCACTGCCTTCAGCGACTGGTCCGACCTCAACGTCCTCGGCGTCGAGCCGTCGGCCGCGATGCGGAATCAGATCCCGCGGACACCGGCCATCCAGGTGCTTAAGGGAAATGCGAGCGCCCTGCCGCTGCCCGGTGAATCGGCGGCCGCTGCATGGCTCTCCCTTATCATTCACCACATCCCGGACCTGGTCCCGCGGCAAGCTCCGTTCGCCCGGAGCGGTCCGGCCCGTGCCGTTAGCGGGCTCACCTCAGCTGCCGTGCGCATTATCGTGGATCGTTACTGCCCGCCCGCGGGCAGTAACGATCCACGATAATGATTCCAGGCCCGCTAGCCGGGAATGCCGCGCCCGGGCGTCCGCCCCGGCGCGACACGGGGCTATCCCCGCCCCCGATCGCCTCACCGCCCGGCAAATGGGGCGCTGACCGCGCCGCCTGAACCTGTAGGCAACCCAACCTGCCGCGGCTGGTTCTGCGCTGACCGGTTCATGCGCGATCTTAATACGGATGTGACTAAGAAGGTGTTCATAGCAGGCCGGGACGGCCCTTATGCAGGCCCGGCTGGAGAAAGCTTTTCCCAGGTGATGAACGTCTGCTCGCTTATCCCGTCCACGACGTGTGGGTCGGTGCTGAAGACCGCGACGCTGCCGTCGCCGTCTTTGAAGTTGACGTGGCGAACGGTTCGCAGCCCGATCGTGGCGAGCTGGGCGCTGCCGATAAAGTCCAGCGTGAAGGTCTGCCGTTCCTCGTCGACCTGGTACACGCCCCAGTTCGCGATGTAACCCGCCGAATTGTCATCCTGCCGATCTGGGTTCATGAGCTGCGCGGCGAAGTTGCCCTCGGCGTCGAACATGAAACGGCCCGTGGGGCTTGGTCCCAGCAGATTCGACGTCGTACCGTCCGAGCGGCGGGTCTCCAGGGAGACCAGCCCCCATGTACCGACCAAACGATCCTTCAGCAACACATCACCCCTTGGTCCGCCCAGTGAGTGGATCGTAACCTTTGCCGCCATGCTGCCCCCGGCCAGGTGGTGCAGGGCGCCGAAGGCGCAAACCCTTGGCCTCGCCTGGGAGATCCTGCCCGACGTGCTTCCCGCCGTGCTCCCCGGGTATAAGACCAGGGTCTTCCACTGGTGCGATCTGCCCGGTGCCATACGAGACTGAAACCGTCGTCTCGGAGGGAGCATCAGCATGTCAGGAACCACAGGCGACATAATCCCCATCGTGATCGTCCCGGCCCTCGCGCTCGTCTTCATGCTAGGCATGATCTTTTATGCCAATAGCCACCCGCGGTGGGGCAGCCAGGCTCCGGCGGATACCGTCCCTACGCACGGGCTCGAGGGCAGCGTCCCGCCTCAGCGCCTGAGCAGCCCCGGGCCGGTAGTTCCCGGCCAACGCCCGGGCCCCGCCGCGGACGAAGTGGCCCCGGAGCGGGCGCGGACCAGCGAAACCCGAAGGGAATGACCGGCGCCCCCAGCCGCCGGCTCGCACGGCCATGATCCGCAATACGCTGACCGGCCGGTAGACCGGGTCACCCGCGACCAGGCCGGTGCGCCCGATGCCCAATCCAGCAGCAAGGTCGCGCCTTACTTTGCTCCGGGGGGAAACCGGGGGAAAACCGGTGGCCAATGCGCGGGAATCCGCGAGAAGCTGCGGTTATGAGTTCGGTTACCTGGGACCGGGAATGGGCGGAGGTCTATGACCGGATCTATGCCGCCATGTTCGAGCCGTCTGTTCTGGGTCCTATGGTGGGCGTGCTCGCCGGGCTGGCCGGTGGCGGCCCGGCGCTGGAGTTCGCGGTCGGCACCGGCCGGGTGGCGCTCGCGCTGAGCGGCCAGGGGGTCCCCGTGCACGGCCTGGAGCTGTCGGAGCCGATGGCCGGGCGGCTGTCGGCCAAGCCGGGGGCGCAGGCGGTCCCGGTGACCATCGGGGACATGACGGCCGCGCGTGTCGCGGGGGGGCCGTTCAGGCTGGTGTACCTGGTCGCGAACACGATCATGAATGTCACCGCCCAAGACGAGCAGGTGGCCGTCTTCGCCAACGCGGCCCGCCACCTGGCGCCCGGCGGATGCTTCGTGGTGGAGGTGATCGTGCCGCAGCTGCGCCGGGTGCCGCCGGGCGAGGCCGCCCGCGTGTTCACCTTCGACCCTGATCATGTCGGGATCGAGATTTTCGAGGACCCGGTGAGGCAGATCGCGTGGTCACATCACTGGGTCGACGTTGACGGCCGGCTGATGCGTCATTCCGCGCCCTACCGTTATGTCTGGCCGTCCGAGCTTGATCTCATGGCCAAGCTGACCGGTTTCAGCCTGCGGGATCGCTGGGCCGGATGGGACGGGGAGCCCTTCACCTCCGACAGCCGCAGCCAGGTCGCAGTATTCGAGAAAGCCGGCTAGCGGCTCACCCCAGGCGCGGGTGTGCCGCGCACAGGCGAATTCCGCATGATTGCCCGCATTAGGCGTACCCGGAATATCTGGGTAAACGTCCCGACATACCGGATTGCGTGCCGCCTGTGGCCGCGAAATAAATCTCCTGGCGCGTTACCAACGGCCAGCTGCGCCCCGCCGCCGTCGTCTACAATCTCCTGACGTGACGACAGTCGTAATTCCCGCGCACAATGAGGGCCGAGTAATAAGATGGCGTCACCTTCTTGAGCGGTTCATAAACGGCACCTACCCGGGCGAGATGGGCATAATAATCGTTGCCGACGGCTGCACCGACGACACCGCCAGGGTTCGGGCTCGCTGCGTGACCGGGGTCGCTCAGGTCGAGCGCGTGCAGGATCTCCACCATGCCGGTATCGATCGTCTTCGTGCCTAACGACCACCGGTCCGTCGGCACTCCCTTGACCGGTCTTTCCGCGCGCATAGTCGCCGCGGCGCCGGCGCGGAGTAACCGGTCCGTCGGCCACGTGGCAGGACGCCGTCGCAGGGCCCGCCCCGCGCCGAGCACGGAGCCTTCCTGGCAGGAGACCCTTTGACTGAAGAGAATCATTATCTGGTCTGGATGGCGGCTGTGTCATGGGATGGTATCCGCGGTACCGACCGGCACATGGTGACAGCAATGGCGTGCCATTCCCGTATTCTTTGGGTCGATCCGCCAGTCTCGCCAGTTACGGCGGCGCTGCGGCGCAGCCCGACGCATTATTCTCTCCGACCGGAAATCTCTGCTGTAAATCGCCAGGTCATCCGCCTGACGCCAAAGGTCATGCCGGGGTTGAGCCGGCCTGGCATACGCGTGACAACGGCTGCGCTTGTGCGCCTGCAGGTTAGGTGGGCCTTGCGCCGACTTGGCATCCAACCGTTTGCCGTGGTGGCAACCTATCCTGGTGACCTCCTCGGTTACTGGGGTGGAGACGTCGTAAATGTTTTCTACGGTACCGACGACTATGTGGCTGGGGCTGGGCTCATGGGCGTATCTGCGCACTACCAGCTACGGCGGGAAATCGACGTTGTGGGCCACGCGGATGTGGTGGTAGCGGTTTCGCCGCACCTAGCGGAGCGGTGGGCAGGATTTGGCGCCAACCCCGTTGTGATCCCTAACGGCTGCTGGCCGATCAAGGCCGGCCAGCGGACTGCTCCGCCTGAGGTGAAGGATCTGCCTCAGCCAGTTGTAGGTCTCATAGGGCAGCTATCCGATCGCATCGACCTGTCGGTCCTAAACGCCATCGCCGACGCCGGATTTTCGCTTTTGATTGTCGGCCCGCTGGATCCGCGGTGGGAGCAGCGACGGTTTAAGGAATTGGTCAGCAGGCCACACGTCCGTTATATGGGCTCAGTCCCAGCTGAGGCAGTGCCATCATATCTGGCTGCTATCGATATCGGGATTACACCGTATCGGGATACACCATTCAACCGGGCATCGTTCCCGCTGAAGACACTGGAGTACCTTGGCGCGGGTGTACCGGTGGTCAGTGCGGACATTCCGGCGGCCCGTTGGTTGCGTGCTGACCTCGCTCGTGGCGAACAGGCTCGATGGGCCGACCGTATCATGGTGCTGGCCGGTAACAGCGCTGACTTCGTCAATGCCATTCGCCGAATCGCGGCGAGTGACAGTCTCGCTGCGGGTGACGGCTTCCCCGGCGCTGCGGCAAAAGATCCCACCAGAGCCAGCCAATGCATCGCATTCGCCGCTAGGCATACCTGGGAGCACCGCGCCAACTCATTCGCTTCTGTACTCGGCCTGGCCGGCGAGCCGCCGTCCAGTCCGGTGAGTTAAAGCGCCGCCAATAGCAGCGTCGTCGACAAGCCAGCCCACCACGTTCACCATCGTCCCTGGCCCGTCCCTGGCCCCAGGGACTCCGGCTGCTGGCGCCGGCCCCACGGCTCGCAGCATTCCTTATGCGCGGAGGCGTGGCCGTTCAGCGTCTGGACAACGTCGCCATCCTCGTCGACGGCGTCAGGAGCGAGATCGCGATGATGCGGGTCCGGACGGCCCCAGCAAGCTGGAGCCGTCCGGACCCGAACCACCGTAAACGCAGGCCCCGGCCGTCAGCTCCCATGCACCTGGAACTCGTAGATGGAGTAACCCCACTGGGTGCCCCGCACGGTGCCGTACATGCGGATGTACCGGCCACTCCCGGACAAGTTCAGGGTCTGAGTGCCGCCGGTGCCGGTGGTAGTGGAGTAGATGGTGGTCCAGCTGGTGTTGTTGTTGGAGACCTGGATCTGGAACGCCTTGGCGTAGGCCCGTTCCCAGTAGAGAACGACCTGGCAGATGGACTGGGTCGAGCCCAGGTCCACGTCCAGCCACTGCGGGTCGGCGTACTTGCTGGACCAGCGCGTTGACAGGTTCCCGTCGGTCGCATTGGGCGCCGCGTAACTGCTGCCCTCCACCGACGAGGCCCCCGTCGGATGGTGCAACGCGATATTCGTGGTGCCGCAACTGCCGCCCGTACCGGAAGGCGCCGTCCAGATCTGCTGTGCCGAGCCGGTACAGGTCTCGATGTCGAGCCGGGAACCGGTGTTGCCGCCAGGATCGGTGAGGCACAGGTTAGCGAACGGGTTCACCAGCTCCCCATTTGATTTATGGGTCCAGGTCTGTGCCGCAGTCCCGTTACACGGATACCAGTCCACGTCGGTGCCGCTGGTGGTGCCGCCGGAGATCACGTCGAGGCATCCGCCCTGGGTTCGTAGCGTGCCGTCAGTGTAGGGCGACCACTGCTGACCGGGACTGCCCTGGCACGCGTTTACGTGCATCGGGTTGCCCCTGGTGTTCAGCGAGTCGGTCAGGCAGAGCCCGCCGATGCCTTTGACTTGCCCGGTCGCGGTCGCCTTGGCGGTCGGCGTGGAGTTACCGCCCTTCTCGTATACCGCTACGTACGACACGCTCATCGACGCGCCGGATGTCGTGGCCGAAGTCGGGGTCGTGCAGCCGCACACTCCGTTCGGGTAATGGCCGCCCATGGCCAGGTTGAGGATGATGTAGAAGCCGTGGTCTATGGATTCCTTCCAGTCGGCTGTGCCGATACTCGCCTCGGTGTACGTGCTCTCCACCGTGCCGTCCATGAGGAACTGAACGTACTCCGCGCTGGTGTTCGTCCGGTTGACGATCACCGAGTAGGTGTGGTAACCGGTCTGGCATCCGGATCCGGCGGCGGGGCACGCGATCAGCGCGTGACCCGCGCCGCCCGCCGCGGTGTGGATGAACTGCGCCGCCTCGTTCAGGCCGTTGACGGACTCCATCATGTCAAACTCGCCGGCGGGGCCCGGGGCGGCGCCCGACCGCACGGGCGACCCGAGGGCCCAGAACGCCGGCCAGTACCCGAGCCCGTTCGCCGGATCCGGCTGCTCGAGCGACCCGGTTATCTCCATTTCGCCGCCGGGCGGGGCCTGGAAGTCATCGCGGGTGCTCTCTATCGCGCCCGAGGTCCAGCTGCCGCCGCTGTTGATCGCCTTTATCACCAGGTGGCCCTTGCCGTCCAGGGCGACGTTGCTGGCCGAGCTGGTGTTGCGGTTGACCTCCTGGTTGCCCGAATCGGTGCCGAGGTCGTAGAACCAGTTGGCCGATGATGGCGCGGATCCGGCCGGGCCGGCGAAGTTGTCCCCGAATACAGTGGTCCATCCCGAGGGAGCGGACGGCACGGTACCCGCAAGTGCCGGGGCCGCGGTAGCCACGGCCATCACGGCCCCGGCCAGGCCGCCGGCCAGCAGAATCAGCGCGCTCAGCACACCGCGGACGCGCGACGCGGCCAGGTGATCCATCTGTGCAGCCCCCAGTCCGGAACCCCGTCCCGCGCGACTCGCACAGCACTATCGGAACGTGATTCGTAGCTTATTTCAAGGTTATTTGAACTGAATTACATGAAGCCAAGAGATGGCGGAACGGTCACCTTGGCCGCCTCGGCGGAGATACGGCTGGGCGATCAGCTCTCTTGGCCAAATATGGGCCGGCTTTCGGGCGGTTTTAACGTCTTAGGGCGAAGCCGACTATGAGGTGCAGCTTACTGTCCGCATTGCTTCAAGACTTGAATTTAGTCGGAGAGGTGCCAGGAATATTTCGTTTACTGCAGCTATAGAGATTGAATTGTCCGGGGTTATATATTTCTGTCTGATCACAGTCGGAGCGCCTGAGATGTCCCGATGGCGGTGGCCTTGGAACCGCGGGCGCGCGCCTGGTGGACACCCGGCGGCGCCCAGCACAGGCTGAGCGTCAGGCCAGGCCGGCGAGCGCCGCAATCCTGGCCAGGAAGTCGGGCCAGAGCTCCTCGGGCAGGCTGTGCCCCATGCCCGGGTAGCTGACCAGGGTGGCGCCGGGGATGCGCGCGGCGATGTCCCTGCTGGCCCGCGGCTTGATGATCGGGTCATCCCGGCCGCAGAACACCAGCGCCGGGACCTTGATGCCGGATATCGGGGGAACCTTCTGCGCCCGGCCCGCCGCGATCTGCCGCTGGGTGGATTTAGGGTCGCGCGGGCTGCGGTCATGGCTGGTCTCCGCCACCGCCCGCGCCCACTTCTCCGGGAACGGGTACCCGGGCGAGGCGAACACGCGGAACATCTCCACCAGGCTGCCGATCTGCTCCTCCCGCGTCGTCCCCGGCTTGATCTTGCGCAGCTTGGCGAACACGCCGAACTTGATGTACCGCAGGGTGCCGACGCCGCCGACATCAGCTGGCACTCCCGAGGCGCAGATCAGGGTGCGGACGCGCTCTGGGTGGTACAGGGCCATCGCCTGGGCCAGCGCGGCGCCCATCGACGCGCCCATGACATGCGCGCTGCTCCAGTCGACCGCGTTCATGACCGAGATCGCGTCATCGAGCATCTCGAGGGTGGTGTAGCTGGGCCTGGTGCGGCCGAGCAGGGCCAGGAACGGGTTTTCCTTCCTGGCCGAGGAGAACTTGGTGGACAGGCCGCTGTCCCGGTTGTCGAACCGGACGACCGCGAAGCCGCGCTCAGCGAGCTGTTCGCAGAACGCGTCCGGCCACCAGACCATCTGGAAGTCCAGGCCCATGATGAGAAGCAGCGGCTCGCCGGCCGCGGGGTCGCCGAAGATTTCGTAGGCCACCCTCACCTGGTTGTTCTGCGCGTACCGGGTCTGAACCGACATGCGGCCTCCTTCGCGGCGCGCCCGTTGCCATGCTGCCCAGCGAGGTTGCCCTGCTGCCCGCCCCGGGCTGCCCGGCGTTGCAATGCAAGTGCATTGTATTAACGCGGGGGCCGTTTCGCAATGCGGCTGCATGGCATCATGAACGACGGCGCGATCAACAAGGTCGCGACCGAGAAGAACGACGGCGCGGCCAACAAAGTCGCGACCAAGAAGACGGTGAAGGGGAGGAGCACCGTGCCCAAGCGGGTCGACCACGAGGCTCGGCGGCGGGCCATCGCCGAGGCCATCTTCGACGTGATCGGCAGCCGCGGCCTGGAGGCGGTCAGCCTCCGCGATGTGGCCGCCCAGGCGCATGTCTCGATGGGCGCGGTGCAGCATTACTTCGCCTCCAAGGATCAGATGCTGCTGTTCGCGCTGGGCCACATGCGGGACCGGGCCCTGGCCCGGATGGGAACCGAGCTGGCGGCCATCGCCGAGCCAACCGCGCGGGAGACCGTTCGGGCCGCCGCCCGGGCCATGCTGCCCCTCGGCGAGCCGGGCCGCCAGGAAGCCGTCGTCGCCGGGGCCTTCTATTCCTTCGCCACCGTCCACCCCGACTACGCCGACCTGCTCCGCGACGGTTACCGGCGGCTGCTGGCCACGTCCAGGCAAACCCTGCGCGGCGCCGCTGCAGCCGGGGAGATCGCCGACGGCATCGACACCGACCGCGAGGCCGCGATGCTGTTCTTCATGATCCAGGGCCTCATCGGCCCGATCCTGATCGGTATCCTTAGCCCGGCCGAGGCCTTCGTGCTGATCGAGCATCAGCTCGACCGCATTTTCCGGCCCGGACTGCGAGGAAACCTCAGCAGCGGAAGACCTTAGAATCAGCGCTGCAGGGCCTTCGCCGCATCCGCGAGGGTCAATGGCCAGCGACCGAGAAGAACGAGAAGAACGAGAAGAACGAGAAGAAGAAGTAAGGAGAGCTGCCGTGGCCGAACTCGCGCCTTCGCTCGTCGGGTCCTGGAGGCTGGTTTCCTACGAGACCAAACGCGCCGATGGTGCCGGCGGCCCGGCCTCGCATCCCTTCGGGGACGCTCCGATCGGACTGTTCATTTTCGATCCCGACGGCAACTATTCGGTTCAGCTGTCCAATCCAGGCGACTCCGGGTCCTGGGTCGGATCGTGGGGCCGTTACGAGGTGGACGAGGCCGAGGTGATGTTCATCCTCGAGCCGACCGCGGGCACCGCGCAGCTTCCCACCGGGACCAAGACGACCCGCCGGGTCACCCTGAACGGCGACGGGACGGCGACCTTCCGCCCGCCCGTTCAGGTCGTCGACGGTGTCGACATCCAGGGCTACATCACCTGGCGGAAGGTGTCCGGCGCGGGCCCGGTCTGACGCCCGCGGCGATCAGCTGGGCTTGACGCTGATCCGGGTGCCGAGCTCGGCGCCCTGGCAGATCTGGCGCATCACGCCCGCGGCGGCCACGTCGAACACGTGCATGGTCAGGGACTGCTCGTTGGCCAGGACGAACGCGCTCGTGTCCATGATCCGCACGCCTGCCGCCAGCGCCTCGTCGTAGGTCAGCCGCGTGTAGCGCACCGCGTCCGGGTGGATGTTCGGATCGCTGTCGTAGACGCCGTCGACTCCGCGCTTGGCCACCAGCAGGGCGTCGGCGTCAAGCTCCAGGGACCGCTGCACGGCCGGGTAGTCCGTGGTGACGTACGGCTGGCCGATGCCGCCCGCCAGCAGCACGATCATGCCGCGTTCCAGATGGTGCACGGCCCGGAGCCGGATGAACGGCTCGGCCACGCTGTGGATCGGCACCGCGGTCATGACCCGGATATCGACGTCGGTCCTGGCCGTGAGCGCGCCGCGGAGCATCAGGGCGTTCATGATGGTCCCGAGCATCCCGATGTTGTCGGCCTCGGCCCGGCTGATGCCCCATCCGTCCGCCATCCGGCCGCGGAAGTAGTTCCCGCCGCCGACCACCACCGCCACCTGCACGCCGAGGTCATGGACGGACAGGACCTCCTGCGCGACGCGGGACAGGCTGTCCGGATCGACCCCCGTGCTCGCGGGCCCGGCGAGCGCCTCACCGCTGAGCTTGACCACGACCCTGCGATAGCGTGGCACCGTCGCCGAACCCCCGTCCTGGCTGCCCCGGAACCGGGACTCCCGCTCACGCTACCGCATGCCCCCGCGACTTTTCGGCGTTCCGGATGGCCGGGCCCGGGCCCGCGGGCCAGTGCTGCGGGCCAGTGCCGAACGGGCCAGTGCCGAACGGGCCAGTGCCGAACGGGCCAGTGCCGAACGGGTCAGTGCTGGCCGAGGTCGGCCGCGCGCTTGCGGCTGGCTACCACCTCGGCCTCGGCCGCCGCCCGGTCCCCCCAGGCCGCGCCCTCCACCATCTTGCCCGGCTCTAGTTCCTTGTAGACCTCGAAGAAGTGCTGGATCTCCAGCCGGTCGAACTCGGGTACGTCGTAGATGTCCTGCAGGTACTTCCACCGCGGGTCGCTGGCCGGCACGCACAGCACCTTGTCGTCGCCGCCCTTCTCGTCCCGCATCCGGAACATCCCGATGACCCGGCAGGTGATGAGGCAGCCGGGGAACGTGGGCTCCTCGAGCAGGACGAGTGCGTCGAGCGGGTCGCCGTCGTCGGCCAGGGTGTCTTCGATGAACCCGTAGTCGGACGGGTACCTGGTCGAGGTGAACAGCATGCGGTCCAGCCTGATCCGCCCGGACTCGTGGTCCATCTCGTATTTGTTGCGCTGACCCTTGGGGATCTCGATGATGACCTCGACGTCCACGGTTTCGCTCCATCCCGGTCCATTTGATTAACTCCATTGTCGCGTCAGTCCAGTGTCGCGTCAGTCAGGCAGCTCCCGCCGGGAAGGTGGCCCGTCATGCGCCGCACGCGGATCGCCGCCGTGCTGACGCTGGCCGTGCTCAACGTCTTCACCCTCGCGGCGGGCATCGCCGTGGCGCGCATGCTCCCCGCGCGGCTGGCCGCGCTGCGGGTTCCTGTCGTCGCCCCGGGTCCGGTCGCCAGCGGCCGGGCCGTCCTGGCCGCCGGGCCCGGGGACGGCCCGCTGCCCAGCGCGGCCGGGCTGCGCGCGGCGCTGTCCGGGCCGCTGTCAGCGGCGGCGCTCGGGCCCGAGGTGTCGGCGGTGGTCGCGGACCCGGCCACCGGCCGGGTGCTGATGTCCGAGCAGGGGTCCCGGGCCATGACGCCCGCGTCCACCACCAAGCTGGCCACCGGCCTGGCCGCCCTCGCCGTCCTCGGCGGTGACGCCAGGCTCACCACCCGGGTGGTGCGCGGAGCCGCTCCCGACAGCGTCATCCTGGTCGGCGGCGGCGACCCGACCCTCGCCGTGAACTCCTACCCGCCGAGCGATTACCCGCGGCCCGCCACGCTGGCCAGCCTGGCCGCAGCGACGGCGCGTGCGCTGAAGGCGCAGGGCCGGCGAACGGTGGTCCTGGGCTATGACCCCTCGCGGTACACCGGCCCCGGCCTGGCCCCCGGCTGGCCGCCGGGCTACGTCAGCTCCGGGGACGTCACGCCGATCGTGTCGCTCGAGGTGGACCAGGGCCGGCTGACCGCGGCCGGGACGCCGGAGGATTCCGACGACCCGTACAACCTGCAGCCGCGTTCGACCGACCCGGCGGCCGTGGCGGCCGGGTCCTTCGCCGCCCTGCTCACCGCCGACGGCATCCACGTCACGGGCATCCCGGTGGTGCAGACCGCGCCGGCCCGCTCCGCCGTCGTGGCCAGCGTGGCCTCGCCGCCGCTGGCCGCCCTGGTGGGGCAGATGCTCGAAGAGAGCAACAACGTCATCGCCGAGAACCTCGCCCGCCAGGTCGCCCTGGCCACCGGCGGGCCCGCCTCGTTCAGCGGCGCGGCCCAGGCGGTAACCAGTGAACTGCGGCGCCTCGGCGTCACCTCCGGCGTTCATCTGGTCGACGGCAGCGGCCTATCCCCCGACGACGCGATCACGCCCGCCGCCCTGGTCAAGGTCCTCGAGCTGGCCGTGGCCCGGCCCGGGCTGCGGCCGCTGCTGACCGGCCTGCCGGTGGCCGGTTTTTCCGGCACGCTGTCGGCCGGCGAGAGCGTGTTCGCCGGGATCGGCGGCGCGGCGCTCGGCTCGGTCCGGGCCAAGACCGGCAATCTGGGCACCGTGACGTCACTGGCCGGGCTGGTCTACGACAAGAGCGGCGCCGTGCTGGTCTTCGCCTTCATGGCCGACCAGGTACCCTCCGCCGGGCTGCTGGCGGGCGCGGCGAGCGCCATCGACGCCGCCGCCACCGCGCTGGCCGGCTGCGGCTGCGGCTAACACGCACGGCCCGCGGCCCGTACCCGCCCGCCGCCCGCGGCGCGTACGCGCGCACTGCCCCCGGCGCGTACACGCGCACTGCCCGCAGCACGTACGGTTGGACTGTGAGCAGCGCGCAGATGATCGACTGGGACCTCGCCATTTCGACCGGTACCCGGTGGGCCCGCCCCGGGCCCCAGGTCAGCCTGACGGAGGCACGGCGGACGGTCGCGGAGCTCCGCGACCTGGCCGGCGCCGTACAGCAGCCGGTCTACCAGGTCACCGGGATGTCCGCCGCCCAGGACCACTCGATCGGGCGGGTCGCGGTGGTGGACCGGCCCGGCTGGATCAGAGCGAACGTGGACGGCTTCCGGGTCGTCCTCGAGCCGCTGGTCGAGCAGCTCAGGGAGCGAAGCCCGGGCGGCGTCGCCCAGTCCCGTCCCGGCTCGGTGATCAGCGCGGTGGGCTCCCGGGTGACCGGGATCCAGGCCGGCCTGATCCTGGCCTACCTGTCCGGCCGGGTGCTCGGCCAGTACGAGCTGTTCCTCCCGCCCGATGCTTCCCCGACCGACGGCCAGCAGCCGGGCCGGCTCACCCTGGTCGCGCCGAACATCGTCATGATCGAGCGCGAGCTCGGCGTCGACCCGCACGATTTCCGCCGCTGGGTCTGCCTGCACGAGGAGACGCACCGGCTGCAGTTCACCGCCGTGCCGTGGCTGCGTGACTACGTGCAGGCGCAGATGACCGAGTTCCTGCTGGCCTCGGAACTGGACCCGGCGGCCATCCTGCAGCGGCTGCGGGCGGCAGCCGACGCGATGGCCGGAGCGGTCCGCGGCGGGGACGGCGGCAGCCTGATCGAGGCGGTGGCCACCCCGGCCCAGCGCGAGATCATGGACCGGCTGACCTCGGTGATGACGCTGGTGGAAGGGCACGGCGACTACGTGATGGACGCCGTCGGCCCGCAGGTCGTGCCGTCGGTGGCCCAGATCAGGGAACGGTTCAACTCCCGGCGCGGCTCCAGCGGGCGGATCGAGCAGACCCTGCGCCGTATCCTCGGCATCGACCTGAAGATGAAGCAGTACGCCGAAGGCTCCAGGTTCGTGCGCATGGTCGTCGACGAGGCGGGCATGGCCACCTTCAACAAGGTCTGGACCTCTCCTGACACCCTGCCGACCAGAGCGGAGTTCGCCGACCCGCAACTGTGGCTGGACCGGGTCGCCCGCGATTCCTAGCCGTCATGGGTCCGGGCGCGGCGGTCGCGGAGGTCCGCAACGCGGTGCGCGCCTGCGTGTCGGACCTGGCCGCCGGCGACCTGGTGCTGGCCGCCTGCTCGGGCGGGGCTGATTCGCTCGCCCTGGCCGCGGCGCTGGCCTTCGTCGCGCCCCGGGCGGGCCTGCGCGGCGGCGGCGTGACCGTCGATCACGGGCTGCAGCCGGGCTCCGCCGAGCGGGCCGCCGAGGTGTCGGCGCTGCTCGGCGGCCTCGGGCTCGACCCGGTGCGCGCCGTCACGGTGCAGGTCGCGGCGCCCGGCTCGGCCGGCGGCCCTGAGGCCGCGGCCCGGACGGCCAGGTACGGCGCGCTGCAGGACGCGGCCCGCCAGTCCGGGGCCGCCGCGGTCCTGCTCGGTCACACCCTGGACGACCAGGCCGAGACCGTCCTGCTCGGGCTCGCGCGCGGATCCGGCGGCCGGTCGCTGGCCGGGATGCCCGCCCTCCGCGGGGCCTACCGCAGGCCGCTGCTGGCCGTGCGCCGGGCCACCACCAGCGCCGCCTGCGCCGAGCTGGGCCTGGCGCCGTGGCAGGACCCGCACAACCGCGACTTCCGCTTCGCCCGGGCCCGCGTGCGCCATCAGGCCATGCCCGCGCTGGAGGAGGCGCTGGGGCCGGGGGTTGCTGAGGCGCTGGCCCGGACCGCGAGCCAGCTCCGGGCGGACGCCGAATGCCTCGATGATCTCGCGTTCGCGGAGAGCGCACAGCTTCGCGGCAGCTGCTCCGACCCGGCCGGCCTGGCGGCGGGCTGGCTGGCTGAGCTGCCCGCCGCGATCAGGACGCGGGTGCTGCGCGACGCGGCTATCATGGCGGGCTGCCCGCACGGCGCCTTGACCGCGGGCCACGTCGAGCGGATCGGCGCCCTGGTGACCGGCTGGCACGGGCAGCGCTGGGTGGACCTGCCCGGCGGGGTGCGGGCCTGGCGCCGTGATGGCAAGGTGTGGTTCACCGGTAGGAACACAGGCCGACTCTAGGGCGGGAAATCTTTTGGACGAACGGGACGTGGGATCTGCGCTGAAGGAAGTCCTGATCAGCACCGAGCGGTTGCAGGCCCGGATCGGCGAGCTCGCCGCCGAGATCGATGCCGACTACGCCGGCCGCGACCTGCTGCTCGTGGGCGTGCTCAAGGGCGCCGTCATGGTCATGGCCGATCTGTCCCGCGCCATGCACCTGCCGGCCGAGATGGACTGGATGGCGATCTCGTCGTATGGCTCGGGCACCAGGTCCTCCGGGGTGGTGCGGATCCTCAAGGACCTCGATACCGACATAACCGGACGTCACGTGCTCATCGTCGAGGACATCATTGATTCCGGCCTGACCCTGTCCTGGCTGGTCGGCAACCTGCGCTCGCGGGCCCCCGCCTCGCTGGCGGTCTGCACCATGCTCCGCAAGCCGGGGTCGGCGCGGACGGTCGACGTGGCCTACACCGGCTTCGACGTCGGCGACGAGTTCGTCGTCGGTTACGGGCTGGACTACGCTCAGCGCTACCGGAACCTGCCGTTCATCGGCACGCTGGCTCCGGCGGTTTACCAGGGCGGCTAGGCTGGCCCCCCGTGAGAACACCGGAACACCGCAGGGGAACACAATCTGCTTGGAGAGGCGTTGTTCTTCCAGGTACGGCGCCCAGGCGGGTACCGTCATAATTTACGGTCGCAGCTACTGCCGGGCCACCGCCGCAGGACAGGGCTGCGAGGGTGGATAGTGGCCATCCCGCCGGAGGTCGACGGGACTGTGAGGCTGGTAGGAGGGAACGGGGCCCGGGCCGACGGGACCGCTCATAGATGGAGCTAAAGCGCTTTTTCCGGGCACCGCTGCTGCTGATTGCCGTCGCGGTGCTCCTGTTGCTTTTCGTGCTCGACTATGCCAATTCCGGGAGTTCCTACCAGCAGGTAGACACCTCCGAGATCGTCAGTCTCATCAATCAGGGCCAGGTCAAGAGCGCTCTGATCACGGACAAGAACCAGACGATCCAGATCACGACCAAGAATCCGGTCAAGATCGGGACCCAGACCGGTACGCAGTTCGAGGCTTCCTGGGTTTCCGGCCAGGGACTGCAGCTCCAGAACGAGCTGCAGGCGCAGGTTGCGAAGGGCACCCTGCCGGACGGGTACAACGTCAACATCCCCAAGAGCAACGCGATCCTGGACATCCTGCCCACCGCGTTCATCTACCTGGTCATCTTCCTGCTGTTCTTCTTCATGCTGTCGCAGATGCAAGGCGGCGGCTCGCGGGTGATGAACTTCGGGAAGTCCCGCGCCAAGCTGGTCACCAAGGACACGCCGAAGACCACGTTCGCCGACGTGGCGGGCGCGGATGAGGCGATCGAGGAACTGCAGGAAATCAAGGAGTTCCTGCAGAACCCGGCGAAGTTCCAGGCCATCGGGGCCAAGATCCCCAAGGGCGTGCTGCTGTACGGCCCGCCCGGCACCGGCAAGACGCTGCTGGCCCGGGCGGTGGCCGGCGAGGCCGGCGTGCCCTTCTACTCGATCTCCGGATCCGACTTCGTGGAGATGTTCGTCGGCGTGGGCGCCTCCCGCGTCCGTGACCTGTTCGAGCAGGCCAAGGCGAACGCCCCGGCCATCGTGTTCGTGGATGAGATCGACGCGGTCGGACGGCACCGCGGCGCCGGCCTCGGCGGCGGGCACGACGAGCGCGAGCAGACGCTGAACCAGATGCTCGTCGAACTGGACGGCTTCGACGCCAAGGGCGGCGTCATCGTCATCGCGGCGACCAACCGCCCCGACATCCTGGACCCCGCGCTGCTGCGGCCGGGCCGTTTCGACCGGCAGATCGTTGTCGCGCAGCCCGACCTGGCCGGGCGCAAGGGCATCCTGCGGGTGCACGCCCGGGGCAAGCCCATCGCGCCGGACGCCGACCTCGACATCATCGCCCGCCGGACGCCCGGCTTCACCGGCGCCGACCTGGCCAACGTGATCAACGAGGGCGCGCTGCTGACCGCGCGGTCGAACGGCAAGCGGATCACCATGGAGGCGCTCGAGGAAGCCATCGACCGGGTCATGGCGGGCCCCAAGCGCAAGAGCGTCCTGCTGTCGGAGAAGGAGCGGAAGGTCATCGCCTACCACGAGGGCGGGCACGCCCTGGTCGGCCACGCCATGCCGCACGCCGATCCGGTGCACAAGGTGACGATCATCCCGCGCGGCCGGGCCCTCGGCTACACCAGCGCCCTGCCGACCGAGGACAAGTTCCTGGTCACCCGGGCCGAGATGCTCGACCAGCTGGCCATGCTGCTCGGCGGCCGGACGGCCGAGGAGCTCATCTTCCACGAGCCGACCACCGGTGCCGCGAACGACATCGAGAAGGCGACCCAGGTCGCCCGGGGCATGGTCACTGAGTACGGCATGAGCGAGCGCCTCGGCGCCCGCAAGTTCGGCAGCGGCGACAGCGAGCCCTTCCTGGGCCGGGACATGTCGCACAGCCGGGACTACTCCGAGGAGATCGCCTCCTCGATCGACGAGGAGATCCGCCGTCTCATCGAGTCCGCGCACGACGAGGCCTGGGAGGTCCTGGTCGAGTACCGGGACGTGCTCGACGCGCTGGTGGTGCGGCTGATGGAAGTGGAGACCGTGGGCCGGACCGAAGTCCTGGAGATCTTCGCGTCGGTGCAGAAGCGGCCCGTCCGCGGCTCGTACACGGGCTACGGCAAGCGGCTGCCGTCCGATCGCCCGCCGGTGCTGTCGCCCAAGGAGCTGGCCCTGGCCGCCGCGGACAGCGGCAACGGCATATCCCTGCCGAGCAATGGCCAGGCGCTGGGCTTCAACCCGGGCGCAACCGGGACCCCAGGCGGCGCGCCCGGGTCCAACGGCGGCGAGCCGGGCCACACCGAGCCCAGCGGCAGCGCATGACGCAAGCCACCCCGCTGGCCCGGCAGGATGAAGGGCCGTCCGCGGACGGCCCGCGCGCGCCTGGAGCCGGGCCCGACGATGCTGTTGCCGGGCCCGACGGTGCTGGCCGTGAGCCCGACGGTGCTGTTGCCGGCCCCGACGGTGCTGGCCGTGAGTTCGACCTGCCGCGCATCGAGCGCGCGGTACGGGAAATCCTCGTCGCGATCGGCGAGGACCCGGACCGGGACGGCCTGCACGAGACCCCCGCCCGGGTCGCCCGGGCGTACGCGGAGCAGTTCGCCGGCCTGCGGCAGCGCCCGGAGGACGTGCTCACCACGGTCTTCGACGTCGGCTACGACGAGATGGTCATCGTCCGCGACATCGAGGTCTACAGCACGTGCGAGCATCACCTGGTCCCGTTCATCGGCGTCGCTCACATCGGCTACATCCCCAACGTTAAGGGCCAGGTCACCGGGCTGTCCAAGCTGGCCAGGCTGGTGGACGTGTACGCCCGGCGCCCGCAGGTACAGGAACGGATGACCTGTCAGATCGCGGATGCCCTGATGCGGATCCTCGAGCCGCGGGGCGTGGTCGTGGTCATCGAGGCCGAGCACCTGTGCATGAGTATGCGCGGGGTACGCAAACCCGGAGCCAGGACCGCGACGTCTGCCGTCCGCGGCTCCTTCCTGGATAACGTCACCCGCGCCGAGGCCATGAGCCTGATCTACGGTCACCGCTGACGGTTGGCTTAACTTCGCCGCAATTGCGAACTGAATGGCTTGCTGGGCCGTCTACTGGGTAGCCGTCGTTCCCCGGATGCGCTATCCAGCGGTTCCCGCCGGGCACCCCGCCCCGGCCGGCGGCCGGGTGCGAACTTCGTGCCGCGACCGGGACCGCTGCCTAGGCTTGGGAGGTACCGTGAGAGCAGGACGCGAGGCGACGCAATGACCACGCAGACGCGGCGTGGTCTGGGGCCTGACAAGAGAGCCGCCGAGATGACCGACAGCGACGAAGCTGGCTATTCGCATGGTGCCGGTCTGCCCAGGGGGGGCAGCGTGGAGATGACCGCGGCGCCGGGTGACGCCGTTGACCGCAGGCGGCAGCGTTCCTGGGTACCAGTTACTGCCGCCCTGTTGACCGCGCTCATCGGCCTGTCGGACATCGTGGCGATCTTCAAGCCCGAGTGGTCGCACCGGCTGACCAACATCAGCCACCTGGTTCCTGGCACGCTGACCAATGGCATCCGCACCGTCGACGTGATCATCGGGCTGATGCTGCTGATGCTGGCGCACGGGCTGCGGCGCAGGAAACGGCGTGCCTTCCAGGCCGTGCTCGCGCTGCTCGCCTTCGACATCGGCATCCACTTCTATCACGCGACCTCGCACGTGGAGCGGATACCGACGGCCATCGTCGCGCTGATCCTGCTCGTCGCGCTGCTGTACTTCCGGGACGAGTTCTACGCCGAGGGGGATCCGCGTACCCGGTGGCGGGCGCTGTGGGTGTTCGCCGGCGTGGTCGTCGCCGACGTCGTCATCGGGCTCACCTACATCCTCCTGGCCCGGGGGCTCGCGACCGACTACTCGCTGGGCCAGCGGATCCAGGAGGTCGTGTACGGCCTGGCCGGAGTGTCCGGGCCGATCCAGTGGGTGCCGGAGGCGCGCAGCGACCTGTTCGACATCCTGACCAGCGGGCTCGGTGTCTTCACCCTGGTCTTCACGGTGTACCTGTTCCTGCGCCCGGCCGAGCCGAGGGCGCGGCTGGGCGTCGCGGACGCCGCGCGCATCAAGGACCTGCTCAGCAGGTACGGCGACCGGGACTCGCTCGGGTACTTCGCCCTGCGGGACGACAAGAGCGTCATCTGGTCGTCGACCGGCAAGGCGTGCATCTGCTATCGCGTCGTGTCCGGCGTCATGCTGGCCAGCGGTGATCCCATCGGCGACTCGGAGGCGTGGCCCGGGGCCATCGGCCCCTTCCTGGAGGAAGCCGCGCGGCACGCCTGGGCCCCGGCCGTCATGGGGTGCAGCGAACTCGGCGCGGAGGTGTGGTGCCGCGAAGGTAATCTGACCGCGCTCGAGCTGGGCGACGAGGCGATCGTGAACGTGGCCGACTTCAGCCTGTCCGGCCGGCACATGCGCAACGTCAGGCAGATGGTGAACCGGGTGGCCAAGAACGGCTACGTGGCCGAGATACGCCGGGTCGCAGACATACCGCCGCCGGAGCTCGACGCCATCGTGCGGGCCGCGGACTCCTGGCGCGGCAGCGAAACCGAGCGCGGCTTCTCGATGGCCCTCGGGCGGATCGGCGCCTACGGCGACGACGACTGCGTGCTCGCCACGGCCACCGAGAACGGCGTGCTGCGGGCGGTGCTCCAGCTCGTCCCGTGGGGTACCGACGGGCTGTCCCTCGACCTCATGCGACGCGACAAGGGCGCCCAGCCCGGGCTGAACGATTTCCTCATCGTCGAGACCGTCAAGGCCGCCTCCTGCCTGGGCGTCAAGCGGATCTCGCTGAACTTCGCGGTCTTCCGGGCCGCCCTCGAGCGCGGGGAGCGGATCGGCGCCGGCCCGGTGCTGCGGCTGTGGCGCTCGATACTGATCTTCGCCTCCAAGTGGTTCCAGATCGAGTCCCTGTACAAATTCAACGCCAAGTTCGGTCCCGTATGGCAGCCGCGGTTCTTCGTGTTCCCGAGCACCAAGGACGCGCCGAGAATCGCCATCGCCGCCCTCGAGGCGGAGGCGTTCCTGGTCTGGCCGCGCCTCGAGCTGCGCCGGATCGCGCGCAAGCTCGGCCTCGGCCGGCCCCGCCAGCTCCCGGCGCCACCGCCGTGACGTCCGCGGCGGGCCCGCTCCCCGGTCTGCCGACCGCGAGCCGCTGCCTGGTCATGGGCGTGGTCAACGTCACGCCGGACTCGTTCTCCGACGGCGGGGAGTGGTTCGGTGCGGAGGCGGCCGTTAAGCACGGTCTGGAGCTCGCCGCGCAGGGCGCCGACATCGTGGACGTCGGCGGTGAATCGACCAGGCCCGGTGCTCAGCGCGTCACCGAGGAGGAGGAGCTGAGGCGGATCGGGCCGGTCGTGACCGCGCTCGTGCGGGCGGGCGTGCCGACCTCTATCGATACGATGCGGGCCTCGGTGGCGGAGTTCGCGCTGAACGCCGGGGCTGTGCTGGTCAACGACGTCAGCGGCGGCCTGGCCGACCCGCGGATGCCTCGCCTGGTCGCCGCGGCGGCCGCGTCCTACGTGGTGGTGCACTGGCGCGGCCACAGCCGTGACATGTACACGCGCGCGGCCTACATCGACGTGGTGGGCGAGGTCCGCGACGAGCTCGCCCGCCGGATCGACGAGGTGGTGGCCGCCGGGGTGGATCCGGAGCGCATCGTGGTCGACCCGGGCCTCGGCTTCGGCAAACGCCCCGAGCACAACTGGCCGCTGCTGACCCACCTGCCCGACGTCGCCCTGCTCGGCGGGCGCACCTTCCCCGTCCTGGTGGGGGCGTCCAGGAAGCGGTTCCTCGGCCTCCTGCTGGCCGGACCGGACGGCACGCCGAGGCCGTTCAGCGGCTCAGATGAGGCTACGGTCGCGATCTCGGCGCTGGCCGCCGCGGCGGGCGCCTGGTGCGTGCGGGTGCACCAGGTTCCGGCCAACGCCGACGCGGTGCGGGTGGCGGCCGCCTGGCGCGGCGCCGGAGGCAGCCGGTGACAGCGCCCGTACGCGTGGTGCTGTCGGTGGGCAGCAACCTGGGCGACCGGCTGGGTACCCTTCAGGGGTGTGTGCAAGCCATCGGCCGGCTCCCGGACACTGACGTGGTAGCCATCTCGCCGGTCTACCAGACGGCTCCGGTGGGCGGCCCGCCCCAGCCGGACTACCTGAACGCGGTGCTCATCGTGGCCACCGGCTTGCCGCCGCGGGACCTGCTTGCGGCGGCCCAGCGCATCGAGGCCGCCTTCGGGCGCGTGCGGGCCGAGCGATTCGGCCCCCGGACGCTCGATATCGACATCATCAGCTATGGCCGCGAGGTCAGCAGCGACCCGGTGCTGACCCTGCCGCATCCCCGCGCGCACGAGCGGGCGTTCGTCCTGCAGCCGTGGCACGACCTTGAACCCGGCGCCGAGCTGCCCGGGCGGGGAGCGGTTGATCAGCTGCTCGACGACCTGGACCGCCGCGGCGTACGGCACGTGCCCGATGCTGTCCTTCAGCTCCCCGATTCCGGCTCGCCGGCCCGGATGCCATGAGACCGACGCGGACCTCCACGCTCGTGATCGTGGCCGTCGTCTGCGCGGTGGCCGCGTGGCTGCTGCTCCGCTCGGTCTACGAGCACTTGCCGCCCCTGCCGTGGACCGGCGTGCCCGCACTGCTCGTGGCCGCGGCCGCGGAGGCCTGGATGGGCCGCGACCTGAAGGCCCGGATCGCGGGACGGCGCGGCCTCAAGCCCGCCGCGCCGCTGTTCGTATCCCGGATGGTCGCGCTGGCCAAGGCTAGTTCGCTGGCGGCGGCGGTGATCGCCGGCCTCGCGGCCGGCTTCGTCGTCTACCTGAGCGGGTCGCTGAACGCGGCGATACCCAGGCAGGATGCGCTGACCGCCGCCGTGACGTTTGCGGCCGCGGTCCTGCTCGCCTGCGCCGCGCTGTACCTCGAATACTGCTGCCGCGTGCCGAACGCCCCCGACCGCGACACCACCGACGACCAGGCCCGGCTGTCCTGAACCCCGCGCCCAGGCCAGCGGAGCCGAGCACCGACCCAGATACGACTATCCTGGTCACCGCAGCACGTCCGGTACCGGTGAGGACTGGAACGAGAGATGGACTCTGATATTTCCCCACGCCCAAAGCCCGGCCCGACCGCCCGCCCTGGGCCCGGCCCTGTCGCCCGCTCCGGGTCCGGCTCTAGTGGCGGCCCTGGGCCCGGCCCTACCGCATCCTCCGGGCCCGGCTCTAGTGGCGGCCCTGGGTCTGGCCTTGTCGCGCGCCCCGGGCCCGGCCCGGCGGCAGCGCATCCGGCCCGGCTCGCCGTAGGCGTTATCGGCACCGGGCGGGCCGGTACCGCGCTCGGCGCGGCGCTGGCCCGTGCGGGCCACGCGGTAGTCGCGGCGTCCGCGGTATCGCAGGCATCGGTGAGCCGGGCGCGCGCGGCTTTTCCCGAAGCGGTCATCGCCGATCCCGGCCAGGTTCTCCGCCAGGCCGACCTGGTCCTGCTCACCGTGCCCGACGATGTGCTTCCGGGCCTGGTGGGCGGCCTTGCGGCCACCGGTGCGCCGCTTGAGGGGCGCATGCTCGTGCACGCGAGCGGCCGCCATGGCCTGGCCGTACTCGAGCCGGCGGCACGCCTAGGCGCCCTGCCGCTGGCGCTGCACCCGGTGATGACGTTCACCGGCCGCCCCGACGACGTCGACCGGCTGACCGGAACGTGCTTCGGGGTAACCGCGCCCGAAGTGCTGCAGACCGCGGCCGAGGCCCTGGTGATCGAGATGGGCGGCGAGCCCGTATTCATCTCCGAGGAACAGCGGGACCTGTATCACGCGGCGCTCGCCAGCGCGGCCAACCACCTGATCACGCTCGTGGCCCAGGCCGGCGATCTGCTCCGGGCCGCCGGTGTGGCCGACCCGGCGCGCCTGCTCGGCCCGCTGCTGTCCGCCTCGCTGGATAACGCCTTGCGGTTCGGCGACGCGGGCCTGACCGGTCCCGTCGCCCGCGGCGACGCGGAAACCGTGGCGGCGCACGTCACGGCGCTCGACGCCGAGCCCTCGGCCTCGCAGGCCGCGACCGCGGCCTACATCGCCATGGCCCGGCTGACCGCGGACCGAGCGCTGGCGGCCGGCCTGCTCAAGTCGGCCGACGCGGAACGCCTCCTAGGCGTGCTAGGGGGCCGGCCATGAGCCAGCCAGCCGCCGGGACCGGTCCGGCCATGAGCCAGCCACCCGCCGGGACCGGGCCGGTCCTGCTGCCGACCAAGGCCGCTCTGGAGGCTGCGCGCCCTGGCCTGGCTGCCCCCGTGGTGCTGGTGCCCACGATGGGTGCCTTGCATGCCGGGCATCGGGCCCTGCTCCAGGCCGCCCGCGACCAGGCCGGCCCCGCCGGCAGCGTGATCGTCTCCATTTTCGTCAACCCGCTCCAGTTCCGGCCTGGCGAAGACCTGGACCGGTACCCGCGGACCCTGGACGACGATCTGGCCATGTGCGCGAGCGAGGGGGTCGGGGCGGTCTTCGCCCCGTCCGCCGCCGACATGTACCCCGGCGGCCAGCCGGACGTCACCGTGAACCCCGGTCCGGCGGGCCGGGTCTTCGAGGGCGAATTCCGGCCCGGCTTCTTCGACGGCGTGCTTACCGTGGTGCTCAAGCTGTTCCACTTGATCCGCCCGGACATCGCGGTCTTCGGTGCGAAGGATGCCCAGCAGCTCATGCTCGTCCGTCGCATGGTGAGCGATGTCGACCTGGACATCACCATCGCATCCACGCCGACCGTGCGCGACGACGACGGGCTGGCCACCTCGAGCAGGAACCGGTACCTGTCCGCCGCGGACCGGGCGCTGGCGCTGACCCTGCCGCGCGGCCTGCACGCGGGCCAGGCCAAGGCCGCCGAGGGCGCGCCCGCCGTGCTGGCCGCCGCGGAGAAGGTTCTCCGCGGCGAGGCCGGCTTGGCGGTTGACTACGTCGCGGTGGTGGACCCGCGGACGTTCAGCCCGGTCGCGCCGGACCACGCCGGCGCCGCGCTGATCGTGGCGGCGGCGAGGGCAGGCGCCACCCGGCTGATCGATAACGTGCCGGTCATGCTGGCCGCCGGGCCCGCTGGTCCGGGTGGAGAAGGGCAGTCCCGAGATGCTGCTGACCATTGACATCGGGAACACCCATATGGTCCTCGGGGTATTCGACGGCGACCAGATTATCGACCACTGGCGGATGGCCACGGTCCCGGACCGGACCGCTGACGAACTGGCCGTGGTGCTGCACGGCTTGCTGGCCCGCAGCAAGGCCCTCTCCGAAAGGGACATCGACGGCATCGCGCTGTGCTCGACCGTGCCGTCGGTGCTGCACGAGATGAGGGAGATGTGCCAGCGCTATTACGGCCACCTGACCACGGTCATCGTCGAGCCGGGCGTGAAGACCGGGGTACCGGTGCGGACCGATAACCCGAAGGAAGTGGGCAGCGACCGCATACTGAACTCGCTCGCGGCGGTGCACCTTTACGGTGGCCCGGCGATCGTGGTGGATTTCGGCACCTCGACGAATTTCGACGCGGTAAGCGCACGCGGCGAGTTCGTCGGCGGTGCGCTCGCCCCCGGCATCGAGATCTCCGTGGATGCCCTGTCGCGCCGGGCCGCTCAGCTCCTTAAGGTCGAGCTGACCAGGCCGCCCCGGGTAGTGGGCAAGAACACAGTGGAGGCGCTGCAATCCGGCATCATCTACGGGTTTGCCGCCCAGGTGGAGGGGATAGCGGTGCGGATGGCGCGAGAGCTTTCTCCCGACGACCCGGACGCGGTGACGGTAATTGCCACCGGCGGGCTGGCGCCGCTCGTCATAAGCGAGGTCAGCGTCATCGACGCTTACGAGCCCTGGCTTACCCTCATCGGCCTCCGGCTCGTCTACGGGAAAAATGCGGGCCACGCCGAATCTCCGCCCCCGCCGGATTAGGCGCGGCCGGCGGCCGTCAGCGCGATCAGCCGATACGGACCGCGCCGACGAAGTAAGCCCAGTACACCGGCTCGACGTGAACCGTCTCGCCGAAGTCCGGGGCGTCCACCATCAGGCCGTTTCCCAGATAAATCCCCACGTGTGAGATATCGGGGAAGAAGAACACCAGATCGCCTGGCTCCAGCTCAGCGCGCGGGATGTGCACGCCGGAGGTCCACTGGTCCCCGGTGTAATGCGGGAGCGTGATTCCTTCCTGCGCGAAGGCCCATACGACCAGCCCCGAGCAGTCGAATGCGCTCGGGCCCGCCGCGCCCCAGACGTAAGGGTCGCCCCGGCGGGACAGCGCTGCCTGCAAAGCCTGGGCCCCGACCGTATTAGCGGTCGGAATGGTGATATCCGGGTACTGCCCGGTTTGCGTGAAAATCGCCATGGCCTGCGTCATGGCCGCGCTGTTGACTTGGTCGATCTCCGCGTCGATGGCCTCTTTCTTGGTGTTCATCTGGGCTTGCAGCGCCCTTACCGTCGCGAGCTGCTGGTTGGCCGCCTGCTGGTCCCGCTGGTCCTGGCTCTCCCGACCGGCCAGCGTGCTTACCAGGTCGCCCCCGGACTGATCGAGCTCGGTCATCATCGAGGCCTGCCCGAGGAACTGCTCCGGGTCGCCGACGGTGAGCGCCTGCAGTGTGGGGTCCAGCCCGGCGTTCATGTAGTTCTCGGCGGCCAGCCGGGCCACCGCCTGCTGGCTGCTGGCCAGCGCCGCCCCGTCCCGGGCGACGGCCCGCCCGGCGATCTGCGCGTCCGCCTGCGCGCGGCTGAGCTGGATGCGCAGGCCGTCGTACTGTTCGCTCAGGGCGTTTATCTGGAATTCGAGCTGCTTCGCCTGGGCGACCAGGGTGGTCAGGGTCGGCTGCGGCGCGGTGGTCAGCGCCGCGCTCCCGGCCGCGGGAACCAGGACCAGGGCCGCAGCGGCGGCGGCCAGGCCTGCCGCTCTGCTTCGTCTGCCCACAGCGATGCACGATATTGGAATGCGGGGCGGTTGCCAACCGGCTTGCGGAAGTTGCTCCCGGGCCGCTCGGCCGCCGTCCCCGGCCCGCGGTCCAGCGACTATCGTGGACGGCGCTATGGGATACACGATCAGGCCCGCGCGCACCCGCGACGTGCCCATGATCGGCAAGCTGATCGACTCGAATGTTGAGTCCGGGCGTTTGCTGAGTAAGGCCACGGTGACGCTCTATGAAGACATCCAAGAGTTCTGCGTGGCGGAACTGGATGGTGACTCCTCGCTCGCGGGCTGTGGCGCATTGCACGTGATGTGGGAGGATCTCGCCGAGATCAGGACGGTCGCCGTTGCGCCGGCCTGCCAGGGGCTGGGTATCGGCCACGGGATCGTCGGCGAGTTGCTGGCCCGGGCCCGCGTGCTAGGAGTTGACCGGGTGTTCTGCTTGACTTTTGCCGTCGGCTTCTTCGCGCGTCACGGATTCCGGACCATCAGCGGCACTCCGGTGGCCGCAGAGGTGTACTCCGAGCTTTTGCGTTCCTATGACGAGGGCGTGGCGGAGTTTCTCGACCTGGAGCGGGTAAAGCCCAACACACTCGGCAACACCCGCATGCTGTTGCGGCTCTTACGGGACCGGTGAAATTGAGCATCGGCGTTGCGCGCGAGACGATACAAGCCCAGCGGGAGCGCGGTCCGCAGTGGGTTACAGGGAGGAGTGTGCTATGTGGCAGGACCTCGCGGCGCTGACTCCGCCGCTGGTAATGTGTGCCGCGTTCATCGTCGGCCTGGTGATCTTCCTGCGCCGGGAGTTGGGCCCCAAGCGCGACCGAACGCGCGCCTCCCGCCGCCGATCGCGCGGACCACGGTCTTGATATTCCCGGAACGGCGGTTATATGCCGAACCGGCCCAGCTTGCCGAACTGCCGGTTCGGCTGGATCTTCTCGGGAAGGCAGTGCTAACGATGCACCGGGGCCTGATTACGGAGAGTTACTAGCACTACAGTTGCCGCCATGGCCGGGCGCGGATAATCGGCGAATCGCGCGGCGCGGAATTGTCAAGTGCAACAGATTTGGTATATGTTTAACAACTGAAATAGGTTGCTCCGTCAGAAGGGCCGCTTCGATGGCACAGAAGGTGCAAGTGCTTCTCGTCGACGATCTCGACGGGAGCGAGGCGACAGAGACCGTGGCGTTTGGCCTCGATGGCGCCTCGTATGAGATCGATCTCAGTTCCGGCAACGCAGGCAAGCTCCGTAAAGAGTTCGCCCACTATGTGGAGCACGCGCGCAAAGCGAGCGCCCCGGCTAGGCGCCGCAGGGCGCGCACTGGCCCTGGACGCGAGCGCAGCGCGCAAATCCGGGCGTGGGCGAAGCAGCGGGGATACAAGGTTAATGAGCGCGGACGCATTCCGGCGAACATCGTCGCGGAGTACGAAGCCGCGCACTAGCACGCAGGCGGCGGAGTCCGCGAGTTCTCTGGCTTGCCCTTAGCCCTTCACCCGGCTAGCCCTTCACCCGGCGGCAGGCGGCTCCGTGGCTATTGGCCTTACCGGCGACCGTCGCGAGCCCGAGGTCCGGCCCGTTGGCTGTGGCCTTACCGGCGGTCGGCGCAGCGGGTTCGGCCCGGCCCGTGCTCGGCCCCGTTTACATCGCACCGCTGGCCCCAGGCGGCTTCGCCCGCCGCGGGCCAGCGGTGCGTTTGCGTGCCCGTCCGGGCCGGCCCGGGCCGGCCCCGACGGGTGACACTCCCGGCAAGAGAGCGTTCGCTTGCGGCGTATCCGCCGTCATCCAGGGAACATGAGCGTCATCCGAGGGGTTTGATGGGGTGAAGGGCCGTGTCCAGGGAATGTCTTGGTACGCATGGCAGATACTGGTTTTAAGTGCGACCGTGGGCACGCGGCTACTATGCGGAGTAGGCAAGGGAGGGCCCGACCCGACCCGACCCGACCTGGATCGGCCCCCGTGCTGTGAGGAGAGCGACGTATGTTCGAGAGGTTTACCGACCGAGCGCGGCGGGTTGTCGTCCTGGCGCAAGAAGAAGCCAGGATGCTCAATCACAACTACATCGGCACCGAGCACATCCTGCTCGGCCTCATCCATGAGGGCGAAGGTGTAGCCGCCAAGGCGCTCGAGTCGCTGGGTATCAGCCTGGACGCCGTCCGGCAGCAGGTCGAGGAGATCATCGGCCAGGGCCAGCAGGCGCCATCAGGGCACATCCCGTTCACCCCCCGGGCCAAGAAGGTTCTCGAGCTTTCACTGCGCGAGGCGCTGCAGCTCGGCCACAACTACATCGGCACCGAGCACATCCTGCTCGGCCTCATCCGCGAGGGCGACGGCGTGGCCGCGCAGGTGCTGGTGAAGCTGGGCGCTGACCTGAACCGGGTGCGCCAGCAGGTGATCCAGCTGCTGCACGGGTACCAGGGCAAGGAGCCCACTGCGACCGGGACCACCGCGGAATCCGCGCCGTCCACGTCGCTGGTCCTCGACCAGTTCGGCCGGAACCTGACCCAGGGCGCGCGCGAGGGCAAGCTCGACCCGGTGATCGGCCGGGAGAAGGAAATCGAGCGCGTCATGCAGGTCCTGTCTCGCCGGACCAAGAACAACCCGGTGCTGGTGGGCGCGCCCGGCGTGGGCAAGACAGCCGTCGTCGAGGGCCTCGCGCAGAAGATCGTCAAGGGCGAGGTGCCCGAGACCATCAAGGACAAGCAGCTCTACACGCTCGACCTCGGTGCCCTGGTGGCCGGGTCGCGGTACCGCGGCGATTTCGAAGAGCGGCTCAAGAAGGTGCTCAAGGAGATCCGCACCCGCGGCGACATCATCTTGTTCATCGACGAGATCCACACCCTGGTGGGTGCGGGCGCAGCCGAGGGCGCGATCGACGCCGCGTCGATCCTCAAGCCCATGCTGGCCCGCGGCGAGCTGCAGACCATCGGCGCGACCACGCTGGATGAGTACCGCAAGTACCTGGAGAAGGACGCCGCGCTGGAGCGCCGCTTCCAGCCCATCCAGGTGGCCGAGCCCACGATCTCGCACACCATCGAGATCCTGAAGGGGCTGCGGGACCGGTACGAGGCGCACCACCGCGTGTCCATCACCGACAGCGCGCTGGTGGCCGCGGCCCAGCTGGCCGACCGCTACATCAGCGACCGCTTCCTGCCGGACAAGGCCATCGACCTGATCGACGAGGCCGGCTCCCGGATGCGGATCCGGCGCATGACCGCGCCGCCGGACCTGCGTGAGTACGACGAGAAGATCGCTCAGGTGCGCCGGGAGAAGGAATCGGCCATCGACTCCCAGGACTTCGAGAAGGCCGCGGCGCTGCGGGACACCGAGAAGCAGCTGCTGGCCAAGAAGGCCTCCCGGGAGAAGGAATGGAAGGCCGGCGACATGGATGTCGTCGCCGAGGTGAACGAGGAGCTCATCGCCGAGGTGCTCGCCACCGCCACCGGCATCCCGGTGTTCAAGCTCACCGAGGAGGAGTCGCAGCGCCTGCTCCGCATGGAGGACGAGCTGCACCGCAGGGTCATCGGCCAGAACGACGCGATCAGGGCGCTGTCCCAGGCGATCAGGCGTACCCGCGCCGGCCTGAAGGACCCCAAGCGTCCCGGTGGCTCGTTCATCTTCGCCGGCCCGTCCGGCGTGGGTAAGACCGAGCTGTCCAAGACGCTCGCCGAGTTCCTGTTCGGCGACGAGGACTCGCTTATCCAGCTCGACATGAGCGAGTACATGGAGAAGCACACCGTCTCCCGGCTGTTCGGTTCCCCGCCCGGGTATGTCGGGTACGAGGAAGGCGGTCAGCTCACCGAGAAGGTCCGCCGTCGCCCGTTCTCCGTCGTGCTGTTCGACGAGATCGAGAAGGCGCACCCGGACATCTTCAACTCGCTGCTGCAGATCCTGGAAGACGGCCGCCTGACCGACGCACAGGGCCGGTCGGTCGACTTCAAGAACACCGTGATCATCATGACCACCAACCTGGGTACCCGCGACATCTCCAAGGGCGTGACCGTGGGCTTCGCCCGGCAGGGTGAGTCGACGGGTTCCTACGACCGGATGAAGTCCAAGGTGGGCGAGGAGCTGAAGCAGCACTTCCGGCCGGAGTTCCTGAACCGCGTGGACGACATCATCGTCTTCCACCAGCTCCTCCGGGAGGAGATCCACCGCATCGTCGACCTGATGATCGCCAAGGTCGACGACCGGCTCAAGGACCGCGACATGGCCATCGAGCTGCGTCCGGCGGCCAAGGACCTGCTGGCCCTGCGAGGCTACGACCCGGTGCTGGGCGCCCGGCCGCTGCGTCGTACGATCCAGCGGGAGATCGAGGACAGCCTGTCGGAGAAGATCCTGTTCGGCGAACTGCGGCCGGGCCAGATCGTCATCGTGGACGTCGAAGGCAGCGGCGAGACCGCTACCTTCACCTTCACCGGCGTGCCGAAGCCCGAGGTCGTGCCGGACGCCCCCGCGGCCGAGATCGCCGGCGAGCCGGTTGCCACTCCAGGCAGCGCGGTGAGCAGCTCGGCAGGCAGCTCGAGCACCCAGGACGGCGGGACCGCCTCGGCGCTCAGCTAACCAACCCCCGCGAAGCCCGGGCCGTGCACCTAGCGGCCCGGGCTTCGCGCTGTCTGCGTGAGGCCGTGAAGCTGTGGGCCCTGGTGAGCCTGTAGTCAGCCGTTCCCCGCCCGGCCGCCCCAATGACGTGGTCTGCCGCGGCCGTCCTGCCCGCGGGTGATGTCCGCGGGCCCGCGCAGCCCCACCCGCCCCTGCTGCACCATCGTCGTGGAAGATCCGGGCTACATGGTAGATCGGGTGCCTCCGGGGGCTTGTTGCGGTTTTCTGCTTGGTCTGGGCTCGTTCCTGGGTGTCGGCCGGGCGCTGGGCGGTCTGTGGGCTGGTTGCGGCGTAAAGTCCGGCCTGGTTCGGGGTGGTTTGCCGGGGCTGTGGATAGTTTCGGGCGTGCGGGCGCTGCGTGTGGGGAAGTTTCCGGCGGCCTGGGGTCAGGGCAGCCGGGATACCAGCAGCAGGTTGTGGCACAGCCCGGCGAGCAGGAACTCGCCGGTGGCCAGGGTCAGGCCGCGCATGGAGAAGCGGCGCAGCCCGATGACGCCCTCGATGCTGGCGTGCAGTCCTTCGACGTCGGGGGCGCGCCGCTTGTAGGCGGCGCGGCCCTCGGGCGTGCGCAGCCGGTGGTCCATCTTCTGGATCGCGGTGGCGTCTTCGGGTGGCGGCCCGGACGCCGGGTTGCCCGCGGCGGCCTTGCCCATGGTCAGGCGGTTGCCGGTGGCGATCAGCCGGTCCGCGGTGCCGCTGGCGGTGAGGTTGGCCTCGGAGCAGTACCCGGCGTCGAACACGACCACGCCCAGCGCGGTGGTCATCCGCGCGTGGCAGGCGGCGGCGTCGTGGCCGGGATCGCCGGGATCTTCCGCGGTGCACATCCGCGCGTGGCAGGCGGCCGCGTCGTGGCCGGGATCGGCGTGTGCGGCGGCGACGACCTGCGCGCCTTTGACCGCGACGGCTTCGAGCCGGGCGGCGTGCACCGTGTCGCTGCTGGTAGCGGTGGCGAATCCGCCCAGCATGAGCCGGTCATCGGCGGCGGCGTCCTGGCAGTTGTATCCCTGCTTGAAGCCGCCGCCGCGGACCGGCATCAGCGCGGAGCCCGGGTCGGTGACGTTGCGCACCGGCTCAGGTTTCTTCTTCTTTTCCCCAGCACCGGCCGGCCTGGCTTGGCCGGCTTCCTCCCCGGGCTGCGGCTGCGCCGCAGCCTTGGCCTGGGCTCGTTCCAGCCGCTCCCGCTGCCGGGCGACCCGGCGGGACCGGTCCACCGGGACCGGCTTGCAGCCGGTCTTCTCCCCGGCGGCCCGCTTGCGGTCCCAGTCATCAACCAGCCCCTGATGCCGGGCCACCTCGGCCTCCAGGCCGGTCCGCGCCGCCTCCACCGCCACGCACGCCGGCGGCTTCGTCACCGGCTCGCCGGCCGCCTGCGCATCCAGCCAGGCCTGCCCCTGCGCCCGCCTGGCCGCATCAGCAGCCTCCCGCTGCGCGGCGAAGTCCGCCAGGCACGCCTGCACCCGGGCCAGCCGCGACCGCGGATCGGCCCACCCCGCCGGCAGCGCCGCCCCGCCCAGCAGGTCCTCCGCGGTCCCGGCCGCGCCCGGCTCCTCGGCCGCCGCGGCCCCGGCCATGATCGCCGTGGCCAGCTTCCGCAGCCCAGCCTCGGTCCGGTTCGCCTCCTTCGACGCATTCGCGCCGATCTTGACCCCGTCCACCGCCACCACCGCCAGCCGGCCCAGCCCAGCCGCCGCGCACACCCGCAGCACTGCGTAGAACACGTCCTCCATCAGCCCGCCGCCCCCGCAGGCCCGCTGCCGGAACCGGGAGATCGTCGAATGATCCGGCACCAGCCCCGCGCATGCCAGCCGGAACGTGGCATCCACCCGGCACCGGTCCTCGATCGCCCGGGTCGACAGCACCCCGCTGCAATACGCGTACGCCAGCAGGGTCAGCAGCATCACCGGGTCATACGCCCGCCGGCCCGGGCGCTCTTCCGCGCCCCGCCCGCCAGCCGTGCCGTCAGCTCCGCCGTACCCAGCTGCTCTACCGTGTCGATAACCAGCCAGACAACATGGTCCTTCGCCACCCAGTCATACATATTCAGAGGCAAAAGGGCAGCCTGATCCCGGTCCACCGGAAGATACCTGTGCGCCATAAACCCGTCTTACCAGGCAAAACACCCAAACTTAATTTGCAACACGCCCCCGGATACACCGGATCTTCCACGTAGCCCGGATCTACCGCGTAAATGGTGCCGGTGATCCTGGGGTGAGCTATGGGGCGCGGCGGGCACGTGACCGAGGCGCCCCGGATCCGGCCGCTCCCCACCCCGATCCGGCAGCTCCCCACCCCGATCCGGCCGCTCCCCACCCCGATCCGGCAGCTCCCCACCCCGATCCGGCAGCTCCCCACCCGGATCCGGCCGCTCCGTGCCCGGAAGCGCGTAGCGGCCGTCCGGGAGAGGGTCGACCAGGCCGTCGGTGATCAGGCCGTCCAGGGCCCGGGCCAGCTGCACCCGGTCGGCCCAGACGGACTCGAAGTCAGCCTGCGTGGCGGGGACGGCGCCATCACGCAGCAGTGAGAGCAACCGTCCGCGGCATTGCCGGTCGGTGCCCTCATAACGCTGGGCCCGGCGCCGGGCCGCGGCTTGGGGCTCCTCGGGGCGCCCGGCGGCCAGCCAGGCGCAGTGCCCGGCCACGGGGCAGGCGGTACAGCGCGGATTGGCCGCGGTGCAGACGATCGCCCCCAGTTCCATGACCGCGACGGACCATCGCGCCGCGACCGCGGGCTCGGCAGGCAACAGCGATTCGGCCAGGCGCCGCTCGGCCGGCGACGGCGCACTGCCTGGCCGGGGCTGGCCGCCCACCAGCCGGGCCAGCACGCGGCGGACGTTGGTGTCGAGCACGGCATGCCGCTGGCCGAACGCGAAGCTGGCTACGGCCGCGGCGGTGTAGCTGCCGATTCCCGGCAGGGCCAGCAGGGCGTCGATGTCAGCCGGCACCGTCCCGCCGTGCCGCGTGGCCACGATGGTCGCCGTCTCGTGCAGCCTCAGCGCGCGCCGGGGATACCCCAGCCTGCCCCACTGCCTGATCGCCTCGCCAGCCGGCTCGGCCGCGAGGGCTGCGGGCGTCGGCCACCGGGCCAGCCAGCGCTGATAGGCCGGCACCACCCGAGCGACCGGCGTCTGCTGCAGCATGAACTCGCTGACCAGCACGGACCAAGGGGTGCTGCCTGGAGCGCGCCACGGCAGGTCGCGTGCATGCCGCGAGAACCAGGTCAGAACCGGCTCCGTGTAAGGCGTGGGCATGATGATTCCTATCGTGGCACGGGCCTGCGCCGACCGGGACCGGCATCCGCCGACCGGGACCGGTACGGGCGTGGTAACCGGACGGTGCGCGGCCGGCGGGTCTGCGCCGCTGCCGGTACGAGGGCTTGCATACTATCCGTATGGATAGGAACACCTATCGTGACGATGACGACATGGACGAGCCTGTGACCTACTGGTGGCGCCGGGGCGTCACCTTGGTCGCGGGCCTGGGCGTTCTCGGCCTGCTGGCCTGGGCTCTGTCCGGCGGCGGGGGGAAGCCTTCCGGGACGCCGCCGACCACACCGGGCTCGGGCTCGATGTCGGCGGCGGCTTATCCCAGCGGCCCGGCGCCTTCGGCCACACCCTCGGCCACGTCTTCGGCCAGCGCCAACGCCGAAATTCCCGGGCTGACCAGCCCGGGAATTTCGGGCCTGCCCTCGGCCGCAGCTTCGGGCAGCGCGGCGGCCAAGAAGCCCGCCGCGAACGACAAATCGTCCGGCACCGGGTCGGCAGCCGCCGCGGGGACAAGCATCCAGCGGGGCGGGCCCTGCCCGTCCGATGCGATCGTGCTCAGCCTGTTCGCCAGCCAGCCCAGTTACCCGAACGGCCAGGACCCCAAGTTCAACCTCGACGCTGTCTCCACCGCCCCCGGCATGTGCACCTTCGACGTGAGCCCGGCGCAGCTAGATCTGGTCGTGATGTCGGCGGGCCGTGTCATCTGGGACTCGGCCGATTGCGCCCGCAGCGGCCAGACCCAGCAGGACAAGCTCACCCGCGGCGTCCCGGTCCAGGAGTCATTTGCCTGGAACCGCACGATCACCCTTCCCGGCTGCGTCACGCTGGCCTCCTCGGCCCGGCTGGGTACCTACACGGCGCAGGTCAAGGCGGGCGGCGTGGCCAGTGAGGCCCTGACGTTCCGGCTGGTGCGCTGATCCTCAGAGCTGGAAACCCAGCACCGCGGATAGTGCCTGCCGAATGTCAGTGACCTGAACGATCTCGATGGCCGCGGCGGGGTCGCCGCCCGGCGCAGGGCGCGCGGCCTGGGCGCCGACGCTCTCCAGCCCCGCCGAGCCCGCCGGGACGACCGCGCGCCGGAAGCCCATCCGCTCGGCTTCGGCCAGCCGCCGGGCCAGGCCCGCGACGCGGCGCACCTCGCCGGCCAGGCCGACCTCGCCGATGGCCACGACCCCGTGCGGCACGCTCAGGTTCGCCGCCGAACTAGCCAGCGCGATGGCGACCGCCAGGTCCACCGAAGGCTCGGTCAGGCGGACGCCGCCCACGGTCGCCGCATACACGTCCTGCCTGCCGAGCTTGAGCCCGGCCCGGCGCTGCAGGACCGCGAGCACCATGCCCACCCGGGCGCCGTCCAGCCCGGACGTGGCGCGCCGGGGCACCTCGAGCACGGAGGTCCCCACCAGGGCCTGCACTTCGGCCGGCAGCGGCCTGCGCCCTTCCAGGGTGACCGTGACGCAGGTGCCGGGCACGGGCTCACGGTGCTGGGACAGGAACAGCCCGCTCGGGTCGGGCAGGCCGATCAGGCCGTACTCGCCGAGGTCAAAGCAGCCGACCTCGTCCGTCGGCCCGTACCTGTTCTTGACCGCCCGGACCATACGCAGCTGGGAATGCCGGTCGCCGTCGAAATGCAGGACCACGTCGACCAGGTGCTCCAGGGCCCGCGGACCGGCCACCGAGCCGTCCTTGGTCACGTGGCCGACCAGGATGGTCGCGAGCGACCGTTCCTTGGCCACGGCGGTCAAGGCGGCCGCCACGGCCCGGACCTGGGTCACCCCGCCCGGTACCCCGTCCACGTCGGCGGCGGCGATGGTCTGCACCGAGTCGATGATGAGCAGCCGGGGCCGCACCTGGTCGATGTGCCCGAGCACGGCATCAAGGTCGGTCTCGGCGGCCAGGAACAGCCGCTCGCTGACCGCGCCGATCCGGTCCGCGCGGGACCGGACCTGGGCCGCGGACTCCTCGCCGGTCACGTAGAGCACCGGGCCGACCTCAGCCACCAGCGCTCCGGCCTCCAGCAGCAGGGTGGACTTGCCCACCCCCGGCTCACCCGCCAGCAGCAGGACGGCGCCGGGCACCAGCCCGCCGCCGAGGACCCGGTCCAGCTCGTCCAGGCCGGTGGGACGCGCACTCGCGTCGGTCGCATCCACCTGGCCGATGGGCACCGCCGGGGTCCTGGCCGACCCGTCCGCCCCGTGGGACACGGCCCGGATGCCCGCGCGGGCCAGCCGGGAGCCGCCGGCCTCCTCGACCGTGCCCCACGCCTGGCACTCGCCGCACCGCCCGGTCCACTTGGTGGCCTGCCAGCCGCATTCCGTGCACCGGTAGCCGGCCCCCGCCGATGACTTCGCCATGGCCTGCACGATAACGGCCGCCACCGACAATCTCAGTAAGCTGAGACCAAGCCCGTAGCACGCCGGGACAGCCTACGCAGGGAGCATGCGGTGAGCGGCACGGCAAGGGCATCGGGTACGCCGATCGCCCTGTCAACCTCCTCGGCCTACCCGGAACGCACGCCGGATGCGTTCGAGATGGCGGCCCGCCTCGGATATGACGGCATCGAGGTCATGGTCTACACCGATCCGGTCAGCCAGACCGCCGACGCCCTGGCCCGGCTCAGCGACTATCATCAGCTTCCCATCCTGGCCGTGCACGCGCCGAGCTTGCTGCTCACCCAGCGGGTCTGGGGCCGTGAGCCGTGGGAGAAGCTGCGCCGGGCCAAGGAACTTGCCGAGCGGGTCGGAGCCCGCGTGGTCGTGGTGCACCCGCCGTTCCGGTGGCAGCAGGACTACGCCCGCGGCTTCGAGAGTGGCCTGGCCGACATGGCGGCCGACACCGATGTGATCTTCGCGGTGGAGAACATGTACCCGCTCCGGGTCGGCAGCAGCGAGGTCGCGCCGTATGCCCCGCACTGGGATCCCACCGCGCTCGACGTCCCGCACGTCACGCTGGACCTCTCGCACACCGCCGCCTCGGGCTCCGACGCCCTGGCCATGGCGGCCGGACTCGGCGATCGCCTGGCTCACGTGCACCTGGCCGACGGCACCGGAACCCCCTCGGGGCCGTTCCCGGATGAGCACCTGGTGCCCGGGCGCGGCACCCAGCCCTGCGCCGAACTGCTCCGTGTGCTCACCGCAGCCGGATACCCGGGCATCGTCGTGGTCGAGGTGAACACCAACCGGGCGCCGACCCGGGAGGACCGGCTCGCGGACCTGGCGCAGTCGCTGGCGTTCGCGCGTGAGCACCTGTCGCTCGCCGCGGGGCAGGCCAGCCGCGGGTAGTCCGCGGGTCAGGCCAGCCGCGGGTAGTCTCCTGTGATATGGCAGCAGGGACCGCAGGCACGCTGATCACGGTGGCGCCGACTGGCGCCGAAGCGGACAAGGCGGCGGTGCCAGCCCTTCCGGTGACGCTGGCCGAGCTGGTCGCCACGGCCAAGGAATGCGAGGCCGCCGGTGCCGCGGTCATCCACGTGCACATCAGGGATGACGCCGCCCGGCCTACCCTGGACCGTGGCCGGCTGGCCGACACCGTAGCCGCGCTCCGGGAGGGCACCGGCCTGATCGTCCAGCTCTCCACCGGCGGCGCGACCTGGGACACTTTCGCCGACCGGCTGGCCGTCCTGGACGTCCGCCCGGACGCCTGCTCACTGACCTGCGGGACGGTCAACTTCGGCGACGACGTGTTCGCCAATCCGTGGCCGTTCATCAAGGACCTGTACCAGCTGACCCAGGAGCGCCAGGTGGTCCCGGAGTTCGAGCTGTTCGACGTCGGGCAGATCGCGACCTTGCACCGGCTGCTGGCCGAATTCGGGCCGCCGGCGGCGGCCACGTGCACTGCGATCTGGTCATGGGCGTGCCCGGCGGCATGCCGGGAGATGTCGCCACGCTGGCCGCAGCGGTGGCCGCGCTGCCGTCCGGCTCGACCTGGTCGGCGACCGGGATCGGCCGCGCCACGCTGCCCGTCCTGCTCGGGGCGCTCGCGGCGGGCGGCCACCTCCGGGTCGGGATGGAGGACACCCTGACGTTCACCCGTGGCCGCCCCGTGGCCCGCAACGCGGAGCTGGTGGAACGGGCCGCCGAACTGGCCGGGTACGCGCAGCGGCCGCCGATGAGCCCCGCCGACGCTCGCGCCTTCCTCGCCATCCCGGATCACCCGGCCTGACCCGCGCCGGCCGGCGGCGGGCGGCGGCGGGCGGCCGCCGGAGGGCGGCCGGACCGTCGGCCGTCGGCACCGGACCGTCGGCGCCGGACCGCAGGGGCCGTCGGATCTCGACCGCTTGCTAGCCGCTTGCAATTGCAAGCATTTTGTGTCATTATGAAGTCATGCGTAACGAGAAAGTGAAGTCGATCGGTGACTACATCAGGGAGCAGCGCGAGCAGGCCAGGATCTCCATGCGCCAGCTGGCGCAGGCCGCCGGGGTGTCCAACCCGTACCTGAGCCAGATCGAGCGCGGTCTGCGCAAGCCGAGCGCCGACATCCTTCAGCAGATCGCCAAGGGTTTGCGTATTTCCGCCGAAGCGCTCTACGTGCAGGCCGGCATCCTGGAGGACCGGCCCTCCGACTCGGGGGTCCGTTCGGCGCTGCTGACCGACCCGGACCTGTCGGAGCGGCAGAAGCAGGTCCTGATGGAGATCTACGAGTCGTTCCGCAAGGAAAACTCGGCGGCCGCCGACGCCGGCCCCGCGCCAGCTCCCGAAGCGGAAGCCGAAGCCGTAGCGCACGCCGCGGCCGAAGCCCAAGCTGCCGCCGAAGCCCAGGCCGCGGCCGACGCTGTAGCGCGAGCTGAGGCCGAAGCGGTCGCGCAAGCCGCGGCTGAAGCCCGAGCCGCAGCCCGGCCCTCGCGCGACGCGTGGGCCGTCGCGGCGCAGGACTCCGACGCGGCCGATGACCCGCAGTACCGCGGCTCATCCGGTGACCCGCAGCACACCGGCTCATCGGGCCCGGGCGCTGGTTTCGGTGACGACGGCGATCTTTCCGGGCGCGGGGACGACGACGTTCCCGGCCCGACGGCACCGCCGGAAGGGTAACGTGATTCCGTGTCTGGTGCCTATACCCCGCTCAGGGACTTCTTCCTCGCTCTCGGTCTCGCCGCGTTCCTCGTCGAGGCCTGGGCCTTCATCGACGCCATCAGGCGGCCCGCGCAGGCCTTCGTGGCCACCGGCAAGAAGACAAAACAGCTGTGGCTGATCATCCTCGGCGTGGCCGCTGTCGTCGGGCTGGCCGGGGCGGCCTACGGCGTGGGACCGACGTCCATCCTGCCCGTGGCCGCGTTCGTCGCGGCCGCGGTCTACCTGGCTGACGTGCGGCCCAAGGTGAAGGAGTTCCACAACAGCAACAGCGGAACCTCGTCGGGCCCGTACGGCCCCTGGTAACCGCCTACCCGACGCGACCTGCTAATCGCCCACACGACGTAGTCGCCCACACGGCGTAGTCGCCCACACGGCGTAGTCGCCTACACCACGAGCAGCGCGAGCGTCGCCGCCACCAGCAGGGCCGCGGCCAGGCAGATGGCCACGCTCGCCGTGGCGGGCAGCGGCCGCACGGGATGCAGCAGGCGCGAGACCCGGGCGGCCATGTCCCCCTCGCCCGCGGCCAGCGCGCCGGCCGGCGCGGGGCAGGTGCCCGCCGTGCCGAACCGGACCAGGGCCGTCACCAGTTCCCGGCTCGGGCGCCCGCGCCGGGCCCGGTCATCGGCGAGCATCTCGACCAGCAGGGCCACCGCGCTGTGCGCGGCCACACAGGTCGCCGACTGCGGGAAGGCCCGGCGCAGCGCGGTGAACGGCAGCACCACGAGGTCATGCCGTTCCCGTAGGTGGGCCCGCTCGTGCGCCAGCACCGCGGCCAGCTCGCCCCGGCCGAGCAGCTCCAGGGTGCCGACGGACAGGACGATCTGGGAGCGCAGCCCGGGCAGGCAATAGGCCGCCGCGGTGGGATAGTCGACGACCAGGGCGCCGGGCACCTTCGGGTCGCCGTGGGCCAGCAGCGACAGCAGAACGCGCTGCCTGCGCCTGGCCTGCAGGGCCGCCGCGGACGCGGCGATGAGGACCCAGCACAGCGAGGCGAGCAGGGCCAGCCCCGCGGCCAGGCAGGCGAGCCGCAGGACCAGCAGCATGGCAGGCCGGACGCCGACGACGCCGAAGGCCGCGGGGGACCGCAGCGCGGTGTCGGGGAAGACCGTGCCCAGGTGCATGATGGACCGGGCCACGCCGATGTTGGACCCGGGCAGGCTCAGGCTGACCAGCGTGCCGACGGCGGCCAGGCCCGCGACCAGGCCGAGCGCCTGCCACAGCACGATGGCCGCGGCCGGCGACCGGCGTGGCCAGCTGGCTCGCACCAGGGCCGACGCCCCCAGCACGCTGCCCAAGGCGACTGCGGCCAGAAGCGCCGCGTCAGCCAGTGCCCTCATCTCCTTCGCCGCCACCTTCAATTACTTCCAGCGCATCGCGCAGAACCTCTGCCTCGACGCCGGAAACCGACTGGGCGAACCGGGTCAGGGCGGCCGTGCGGTCGCCGGTTTGATCCAGTGCGGTCAGCATGAGCTCAGTCACATAGGTTTCTCGTGTCGCGGCAGGACAATAGCGCCACGCCCTCCCGTCGCGCTGCCGCTTGGCGAAACCTTTCTTGGCGAGCCGGTCGAGCACCGTCATCACGGTGGTGTGAGCTAGGTCACGTTCGGTCAGCCTAGCACTGACCTCTCTCACGGTGAGCGGAGCATCGCTCTGCCAGAGCACTTCCATGATGGCGCGTTCAAGATCACCCAACCGGTTCACGCTCAGCAATCTACCCGTTATGCGGGCGATCCAATACGCGGCCCTTTGATCCGCGCCGGGAACGGAACCCATCCTCGTCCGGGGCGGGGTCACGGGCACCGCGGCCGGGCTCAGCGGTCGGGCTCAGCGGTCGGGCTCAGCGGTCGGGCTCAGCGGTCGGGGTCGGCGAACCGGGCGAAGGCGCGCAGGTTGGCCAGGCTTTCGCCGCGCTTGACGCGCCAGGCCCATTCCCGCCGGATGGATGAGGCGAAGCCCAGTTCCAGGGCGGTGTCGAAGTTCTCGTCGGCGTAGGACAGCACGCTGCCGAGCAGCCGGTCGATCTCCGCCGGGCTGGTCCCGCTCAGCGGCATGCGGCCGGTCAGGTAGACGTCGCCGACCGCGTCGAGGCTGAAGTGGACCCCGTACATGCTGCGGTTCATTTCCAGCATCCAGCGGTAGAAGGCCGCGTGGTTCTCGTCGGGCTGCCGGCAGAAGAACGCATCAACCGACAAGCTGTGCTCACCGACGATGAGCCAGGCCATGGTGGCCAGCTTGTGCGTGCCCTCCAGCTGGACCAGGTAGGCCCCGGGCCGCGGGTTGTCGTAGGTCAGTTCCAGCTCGGCCAGCGCGGCCTCGATCGCCTCGGCCGGGGACATCGGCTCAGCGGCCGGCGTGTCAGGCATGCGCCGCCGTCAGGCAGGCAGGAAGCACGGCTTCACCTCCCTCTCGCTCAGGGAGGCATCGTACCGGACCGAGTTCATGGCGCCGGTGTACACGTCGGTCAGCCGGTCGGCCGTCGTCGGCCAGCCGAACCCGGAGGCGTGCTCGCGCGCGCCCCGCGACAGCGCCTCGAGCCGTCGCGGCGAGCCCAGCAGCCCGGCCAGCACCTGCGCCCACACCACGGGATCGTGCCCGTCCACCAGGACGCCGGAGTAGCCGTCCCGGACCGCGGTGCGCAGCCCGCCGACCGAGGCCGCGACCACCGGCGTCCCGCACGCCTGAGCCTCGAGCGCCACCAGCCCGAACGACTCCGAGTGCGACGGCACCAGCACCAGGTCCGCGGCCCGGTACCAGTCGGCCAGCTCGGCCTGGGGGCACGGCGGCTCCAGCCGCACGCAGTCCGAGATGCCCAGGTGCGCGGCCATGCCCGCCAGCCGGCCCGGGGCGCCGACCTCGGATCCGCTCGGGCCGCCCACGATGGCCACCACCAGCCGGCCCGCCAGCGCGGGGCAGGCCTTCAGCAGCTCGGCCGCGGCGCGCAGCACGACATCCGGTCCCTTCAGCGGCTGGATCCGGCCGACGAAGGCCAGCACGACCGCGTCCGGCGCCAGCCCGAGCCTGCGCCGGGCCGACGCGGGCTGCCGCGCCGGGCGGAACACGGACAGGTCCACCCCCGGGTTGACCGTCTCGACCCGCCACGGGTCGGCGCCGTACAGCTCGATCAGCTGGCGGGCCTCCTCGGCGGTGTTGGCCACCAGCCGGTCGGCCGCCGCGATGACCTCGCCCTCGCCGCGGATCCGCGCGGCCGGCTCGGCGCAGTCGCCGTCGGCCAGGGCCAGGTTCTTGACCTTGCCCAGCGTGTGCATGGACTGCACCAGGGGCACCCCCCAGCGCTCCGCGGCCACGGCGCCGACCTGGCCGGACAGCCAGTAGTGCGCGTGCAGCAGGTCGTACCGGCCGGGCGCGAAGTCGGCCTCGGTGCGCAGCACCCCGAAGGTGAACTCGCAGATCTGCCCGGCCAGGGCGGTCTTGTCGAGTTCCTCGAACGGCCCGGCCACCACGTTGCGGACCAGCACGCCGGGGGCCAGCTCCACCGTCGGCGGCGTGTCGGGACAGACCGCGCGGGTGAAGATCTCGACCTCCACGCCGCGCTCGGCCAGGCGCTTGGACACCTCGACCACGTAGACGTTGAGGCCGCCGGCGTCGCCGGTGCCCGGCTGGTCCAGCGGGGAGGTGTGCAGGCTGATGGTGGCGATACGCCGGGGGCTCCTTCGCTGCACGCTCTAACCAACCCCGTAAGGCCACGGCCTGTTCCCCCGATAGGCTGGGCGGCATGAAGACCCTGGTGCTGCTGCGGCACGGCGAGAGCGAGTGGAACTCCAAGGGGCTGTTCACCGGGTGGGTGGACGTGGGCCTGTCCGAGGTCGGCGTCCAGGAGGCGACGGCCGCGGGCCGGCTGCTGGCCGGCTCCGGTCTGCGGCCGGAGGTCGTGCACACCTCGGTCCTGACCCGGGCCATCCAGACCGCGCACGTCGCGCTGCAGGAGGCGGACCTGCTCTGGCTGCCGGTGCACCGGTCCTGGCGGCTGAACGAGCGGCATTACGGCGCGCTGCAGGGCAAGGACAAGGCGGCCACCAGGCGGGAGTTCGGCGACGAGCAGTTCATGCTGTGGCGCCGCTCCTACGACGTGCCGCCGCCGCCCATCGCCGACGACGATCCCTTGTCGTCGGCCGCCGACCCGCGGTACGCGGCCCTGCCGCCGGAGGCCAGGCCGCGGACCGAGTGCCTGAAGGACGTGCTGGCCCGCTTCCTGCCGTACTGGTACGACGCGGTGGTGCCCGACCTCGGCCGCCCCGCCCAGGACGGGACGGTCCTGATCGTCGCGCACGGCAATTCGCTGCGCGCCCTGGTCAAGCACCTGGACGGGATCAGCGACGCCGCCATCGCGGAGCTGAACATCCCGACCGGCATCCCGCTGGTCTACGAGCTCGACGACGCCTTCCGGCCGACCGTGCCCGGCGGCCGCTACCTGGATCCGGAGGCCGCCGCCGAGGCCGCCGAGGCGGTCAAGAACCAGGGCCGGTAGCGCGACAACGCGTAGTAAAAAGGGCATTGCCGGCGGCTGGCCGCCAAGTGAACAATCTTCGAATATCGCCCGCGAACGGGCGGGCCGCTGTCTTCCGCTAGGGCCGGCCGCATACCATTGAAGCCGTGAGCCTTCCTCGTTCACGCCCCTGGCCTGCGCGAACTGAACAGATCGCATGGCGATAAGGGCGACCAGGAGCGGTACCGCGCGCCAGGTGCGCAGCCCGGGCCTCCGCGCCTCCCACCGGCCCCGGCCGGGCCGGCTGCCGGCCGGTATCGCGTCGGTCCTGTCCGTGCTCTCCTCCTCGGCCGTGGTCCTGGACAGCAACGACCGGGTGCTGCGGGCAAGCGCGGCGGCCCGCGCGTTCGGGCTGGTCACGGGGGACCGGCTCATGGTCACCGAGCTGGCCGCGCTGGCCCGCCAGGTCCGCCGGGACGGCGAGATCAGGGAGGGCGAGTTCGAGGTCCCGGTGCCCAGGCTCGGCAATCGCACGACGACCTTCGCCGTCCGGGTGGCGCCGCTCGGCGCGGCGGTCGGCGGCGGCGGCCTGGTCCTGGTGCTGGCCGAGGACCAGACCGAGAGCCGCCGGGTGGACGAGGTCAAGCGGGACTTCGTGGCCAACACCAGCCACGAGCTCAAGACCCCGGTGGGCGCGCTGGCCCTGCTGGCCGAGACGATCGAGGACGCGGCCGACGACGCCGAGGCGGTGCGCCGGTTCGCGGGCAAGATGCGGCAGGAGGCGCAGCGGCTGACCAACCTGGTCCAGGACCTCATCACGCTGTCCCGGGTCCAGGCCGTCGAGCCGGTCCCCGACCCGCGCCCGGTCGAGCTGGACATGGTGGTCGCCGAGGCCCTGGACCGCTGCCGGATGAAGGCGAACGCCCGGGGCATCACGCTGCACTCGGCCGGCACCCGCGGCCTGTCCGTGCTGGGCGATGAGGACCTGCTGGTCACCGCGCTGCGCAACCTGCTGGAGAACGCCGTCGCGTACAGCCCGGAGCGGACCCGCGTGGTCGTCACCCTCAAGCGGTCCGACGGTCACGCCGAGCTCAGCGTGGCCGACCAGGGCATCGGTATCCCCGAGCGCGATCTGGAGCGGATCTTCGAGCGCTTCTACCGCGTCGACCCGGCCCGTTCCCGCGCGACCGGCGGCACCGGCCTCGGCCTGGCCATCGTCAAGCACGTGATGCTGGCGCACGCCGGGCGGGTGACGGTGCGCAGCGTCGAGGGCACCGGGTCGACGTTCACCCTGTTCATCCCGCTGCGGAATGCTGCCCACGAGCCCCAGGAGGGACTCAAGTGACACGTGTGCTGGTAGTTGAGGACGAGGACTCGTTCAGCGACGCCATCTCCTACCTCCTGCGCAAGGAAGGCTTCGAGGTGGCGGTCTGCTCCACCGGGCCCGACGCGCTCGACACCTTCGACCGGACCGGCGCCGACCTGGTCCTGCTGGACCTGATGCTGCCCGGCCTGCCCGGCAGCGAGGTGTGCCGGTCGCTGCGGGAGAAGTCCAACGTGCCGGTCATCATGCTGACCGCCAAGGACGGCGAGATCGACAAGGTGGTCGGGCTGGAGCTCGGCGCCGACGACTACGTGACCAAGCCGTTCTCGTCCCGCGAGCTCGTCGCGCGGATGCGCGCCGTGCTCCGGCGCCGCGGTGAGCCGGAGGACGTGGCCGAGTCCGCCCTGGAGTCCGGGCCGGTCCGGATGGACGTGGACCGGCACGTGGTCTCCGTCCGCGGCGGCACGGTGCAGCTGCCGCTGAAGGAGTTCGAGCTGCTCCAGGTGCTGCTGCGCAACGCCGACCGGGTGCTGACCCGGATGCAGCTCATCGACCGGGTCTGGGGCGCCGACTACGTGGGCGACACCAAGACCCTCGACGTGCACATCAAGCGCCTGCGGGCCAAGATCGAGGTCGATCCCGCGCACCCGCGGCACATCGTCACCGTGCGCGGCCTGGGCTACAAGTTCGAATCAGCCGCCTGAGCGGACAGGAACCCGCGCCCGTTCGGCAGTGAAAAGGATTTTTCCCGAACGATCCGTGGTGTGCGCGTCCCCACCCGCTACGGCGTGGTCGATGCGCTGGGCGCCGGGGTGGCCGACGCGGTGCCGGAGGTCGTCGGCGTAGCAGTGGCGCTCGCCGCCGCGGCCGCGCTCGCCGAGGCTGACGGCGAAGATGAGGGCGCCGGCGGTGAGAAGGTCGCGTACTCGTAGGCGTTCGGCTCGACCGGGACGGAGAGCGTGACCACGCCGACGTTGGCGAAAATGAGCACGAGCTGCACGGTCTCCCCGCCGTTCAGCGGTTTGGCCAGGCCGTTCAGCACGATCTCCGGGGTCGGCCCGCTCAGGTCCACCAGCGTTCCCGGGGTGAGCGTGACCGGCCCGTTGACCAGCGTCACCGAGCTGGCCGTCCCCGGCGCCGAGACCGACAGCAGCTGGTCGCCGCTGTCCTGCGTCGACAGCACCAGGAAGGCGCCGGCCTGGCTGCCGGCTGGCAGCGTCGAGTTCAGCGGGGGCCCGAGCACGAACGCGTTGTCGATGGTGATGCCGCTGACGGTGGTGCTCACCCCGAAGCTGGCCGGGTGATACTCCAGCGTGGGCGCGTCAAGCCCAGCCTCGCAGCCGGCCAGCACCGGGACGAGGATCGCTATCGCGCCTGCCAGCAGGCAGCGGGTCCAGCGCGTCACGTGGCGCCCTCCCTCGGATCACTCCCATGGAACGGAAGAAAGCGTAGCGGGCACGCCGCGGGCCTACTACACGGGGTAGGGACTGCTGAGGCGTCCCGGCCCGGGACCGTGTGCGAAGCCCTGGCCGGGGCGGCTAGGGCGACCCGGCCGGAGTGGTCTGCGAAGCCCGGTCCGGGGACGGCTAGGGCAACCCGGCCGGGGCGGTGTGCAAAGCCGCGGCCGGGGACGGTGAGCTGGACCGGGCCGGGGAGCTCGCTGAGCCGGCGGGACGGGTGCCGGATGGGCTGGCCGCCGGGCTGCGGCCGGACGGGCTGGCGGTCGGCTGTCCGCTCGGCGACCTGCTGGACGGCGCGTAGCTCGGCGGGCTGGACCGCGGCGTGGACGGAAGGCTGGAGGCGCCCGTGGCCGTGGCCGGCGGGTGGGTCGACGTCGCGGGCGCCGTCCCCGGGCCGAACGTCGCCACCGACAGCATGGCCCCGGCGACCAGGCACACCGCGAGGATGCTGGCCAGCAGCGGCATGACGGTGCCCGTCCCGCCGAACGGGGCGGTCAGCTTCTGGCGCCGGGTGCGGCGCCGCCTGGCGCGCTGCTCCCGGCGGTAGGCGAGCACGTCCCGGTCGAGCTCACGCGCGTCATCCGGGATCTGGATGTCGAGGGGAGGCTCGTCCCGCCCTGACCCGCCGCCAGGATTCACCCGTCACCTCCGGCGCGAATCGGACCCTTGCTATCAAGTATCACCCCGCGAAACTGCGGCGGGCGCCGGGCCCTCCCCGATGCCTCAGGTAGACTGGTTTGGCAGCGACGAATGTTCCAGTGGCGGTGCCGGGTACGGCGCGGCCCGCTGAGCGGCGCGGTCGCGGGCCGGTGATTGGCGTACTGACCTGCATATTCGCTGTCGGCGGCGGTTTATCGACACCGCTCGACGTGGTAAGCTGGCCTTCAGCGGAAGGGGTACTTGCCACATGTCTTTCAACGTCGGCGATACCGTCGTCTACCCCCATCACGGGGCAGCTCGCATCGAAGCGGTCGAGACTCGTACCATCAAGGGCGAGGATAAGACCTATCTGGTCCTCAAGGTCGACAAGGGTGACCTGACCGTGCGTGTCCCCGCGGACAATGCCGAGCTGGTAGGCGTTCGTGACGTGGTAGGCGCCGACGGGCTCGAGCGGGTTTTTGAAGTGCTCCGCGCGCCGCACACCGAGGAGCCGACCAACTGGTCCAGGCGGTACAAGGCCAACCTGGAGAAGCTCGCCTCCGGCGACGTGAACAAGGTGGCCGAGGTGGTCAGGGACCTGTGGCGCCGGGACCGTGAGCGGGGCCTGTCCGCGGGCGAGAAGCGCATGCTGGCCAAGGCGCGGCAGATCCTGGTCAGCGAGCTCGCGCTGGCCGAGAAGACCAACGAGGACAAGGCCGAGGCACTCCTCGACGAGGTCCTGGCCAACTTAGCGGCAGGGCCAGCAAGGACCGGTGCCCACTGACTCCGGCGCTGGGGGAGTCGTCGTCCCCCCGAGCCGGGACTTCCCTCGCGTCGGCCTCGGTGTCGACGTACACCCGCTGAGCGCGTCGCGCGAGCTGCACCTGGCCGGGCTGTTCTGGCCGGGGGAGCCGGGCCTGGCGGGCCATTCGGATGGTGACGTGGCCGCGCACGCCGCGTGCGATGCGCTGCTGTCCGCGGCGGGCCTCGGCGATCTGGGCCAGAACTTCGGCACGTCCGCGCCGCAGTGGGCGGGCGCGCCCGGCACGGCGCTGCTGCGGGAGACGTCCCGGCTGGTCAGTGACGCTGGATTTGTCATCGGCAACGTCGCGGTGCAGGTCATCGGGAACCGCCCCAAGATCGCGCCGCGCCGCGCCGAGGCCGAGAAGGTCATGGCCGAGGCGCTGGCCGGCGCCCCGGTCAGCCTGTCCGCCACCACCACCGACGGCCTCGGCCTGACCGGCCGCGGCGAGGGCATCGCCGCGATCGCCACCGCTCTGCTTGTGCCGACCGCCTCCGGGCACTGACGGTATCCCTTAGCCTTTACATCGTGACCTTGCAATTCCACGACACCCTTTCGCGCTCGGTGCGCGAGTTCACGCCGATCAAGCCGGGTGAGGTGTCGTTGTACCTGTGCGGCGCTACCGTGCAGGCCCCGCCGCACATCGGCCACCTCCGGTCGGCGGTGTGCTTCGACGTTTTGATCCGGTGGCTTGAGGCCAGCGGGTACTCGGTGACCTACTGCCGGAACGTCACCGACATCGAGGACAAGATCCTGCGCACGGCCCAGGCCGAGGGCGTCGCCCCGTGGATCGTCGCCGAGCGCAACCAGCGCGCGTTCACCTGGGCCTACGACGCGGTCGGCTGCCGGCCGCCGGACATCGAGCCGCGCGCCACCGGGCACGTCCCGGAGATGATCGTGCTGATGCGCCGGCTGATCGAGGCCGAGCACGCGTACCCGGCGGGCGGGGACGTGTACTTCGACGTGCGCTCCTACCGCGAGTACGGCGCCCTGTCCGGCCAGCGGCTGGACCAGATGCGCCCGGCCGAGGACGCCGACGACGCGGCCAAGCGCGACCCGCGCGACTTCGCGCTGTGGAAGGCGGCCAAGCCGGGGGAGCCGTACTGGGAGACCCCGTGGGGGGCCGGCCGCCCCGGCTGGCACCTGGAGTGCTCGGCCATGTCGACCAAGTACCTCGGCCCGTCCTTCGACATCCACGGCGGCGGGATGGACCTGATCTTCCCGCATCACGAGAACGAGATCGCGCAGTCCCGCGCGGCCGGCGACGGCTTCGCCCGGTACTGGCTGCACAACGGCCTGGTCGGGATGGCCGGGGAGAAGATGAGCAAGTCCCTCGGCAACTCCCTGCTGGTCACTGACGTGCTGACCCGGGTCAGGCCGGCCGAGCTGCGCTACTACCTGGCCCAGGCCCACTACCGGTCGCAGCTGGAGTTCTCCGAGGAGGCGCTGGAGGAGGCGGTCAACGCCTACCAGCGGATCGAGCGCTTCGTGCTGCGCGCCGCCGAGGTGGCGGGCGGCCTGGACGACCTGGCCGACGACGAGACGGCCGAGCTGCCGACATCGTTCCGTTCGGCCATGGACAACGATCTCGCCGTCCCGGCCGCCCTGGCCGCGGTCCACGCCTGCGTCCGGGACGGCAACCAGGCCCTGTCCGCCGACGACAAGCACGGTGCCCGGGTCAGCCTGATCCGGCTCCGGGCCATGCTGGGCGTGCTCGGGCTCGATCCGCTCGCGCCGCACTGGGCCGGCGCCGGGTCCGGCGAGCGGCCGCGGCAGGTGATCGATGCCCTGGTCAAGCTGACCCTGGAGCAGCGGGACGCGGCGCGGGCCCGCCGGGACTATGCGACCGCCGACGCGATCAGGGACGGCCTAGAGGAGATCGGCATCGTGGTCGAGGACACCGCGCAAGGCCCGAAGTGGAGCCTCAAGCGATGAGCGGCACCGACGGCTCGCGGGGCCGGCGCAGCAGTGCCGCCGGGGCGGGCCGCACCAAGTCCGGCAAGCCCCGGCCCGGCACCGGCGGGTACGGCCGGCGCAAGCTGGAAGGCAAGGGGCCGACTCCGCCCGCCGCCATGCGCCCCGGTCACCCCGCCCAGAAGCGCGCGGCCGGGACCGCCGGGCCGGCCAGCCCCGCCGGGCCCCGGGCCCGGGCCGCCCGTCCCGGCGAAGAGCCCGTCTCGCCGCGGTCCCGCGCACCGCGGGGCGCAGCCGACGCGTCCCCGCCGCGGTCCCGCGCGCCGCGGGGCCCAGCCGACGCGTCCCCCCGCGGTCCCGCGCGCCGCGGGGCGCCGGCGATGCGGCCGAGTTCGTCGCGGGCCGCAACTCGGTGGTCGAGTCGCTGCGCGCCAGCGTGCCCGCCATGGTCCTGTACGTCGGCGCCCGGGTGTCCCGCGACGAGCGGGTGGCCGAGGCCATCGAGCTGGCCGCCGGCCGTGGCGTGCCGGTGCTCGAAGCCGGCGCCGCCGAGCTGGACCGGCTCACCGGCAGCGCGCTGCACCAGGGCCTCGCGCTGCGGGTCCGGCCGTATGAGTACGCGCACCCCGACGACCTGCTGGCGCGGGCGGCCGACGCCGCGCAGCTGCCGCTGATCGCCGCCCTGGACGGGGTGACCGATCCCCGTAACCTCGGCGCCGTCGTCCGCTCGGCCGCGGCCTTCGGCGCGCACGGCGTCGTGGTGCCCGCCCGCCGGAGCGCGGGCGTGACCGCGGGCGCCTGGAAGGCCTCGGCGGGGGCACTGGCCCGCCTCCCGGTGGCCCGGGCCGCCAACCTGGCCCGCGCCCTGCAGTCCTACCGGGACGCCGGGGTCTTCGTGGCGGGCCTGGACGCGGACGGCGACACCGCGATCCGCGACCTCGACCTGGCCACCGCCCCGCTGGTGCTGGTGACCGGATCGGAAGGGCGCGGCCTGTCCCGGATCGTGTCCCAGGCCTGCGACGTGCTGGTCCGGATCCCGATCGCGGCCGCCACCGAGTCACTGAACGCCGGCGTGGCCGCCGGCATCGCCCTGTACGAGGTGGCCGCGATCCGATCCCGCGCCACGTAGGCCCCGCGCCACGTAGCCCGCGGTGGACTGCCCCGGCGGCGCTGCCGGGCCGCACCCGGTGGCCCGGCCTCCGCGGGCGCCGCGCGACTAGGATCCGTGGCATGGCCAGGTTTGCCGATATCGAGCCGTACGACAGGGGCCTGCTGGACACGGGTGACGGGAACCTCGTGTACTGGGAGATCTGCGGGAACCCCGATGGCCTGCCCGCGCTGATCGTGCACGGTGGCCCGGGGTCGGGCTGCACGACCGGCAACCGCAGCTCGTTTGACCCGGCGAAGTTCCGGATCATCCTCTTCGACCAACGCAACTGCGGCCGCAGCCTGCCGCATGCCAGCGACCCCGCGGCTGACATGAGCCTGAACACGACCGAGCACCTGCTCAGGGACATGGAGCAGTTGCGCGAGCACCTCGGCGTGCAGAAGTGGCTGCTGCGCGGCGGGTCGTGGGGGGTGACGCTGTCGCTGGCCTACGCGCAGCGGCATCCGGGGCGGGTCAGCGGGATGCTCATGCTCAGCGTGACCTCGACCAGACGGCTGGAGATCGACTGGCTGTACCGGGGCGTCGGCCGGTTCTTCCCCGAGGCCTGGGCCCGGTTCCGCGACTTCGCGGGCCTGGCCGATTCCTACCGGCTGCCGACCGACGCCGCGCCGCCCATCTCGGGCCTGCTCCAGGCGTACTCGCGGATGATGGAAGACCCCGACCTCGGCGTCCGGTCACGGGCCGCAGCCGAGTGGCTGGCCTGGGAGGACACGGTCATCTCGCAGGAAAACACTGGAAGCCCCGGTTCCTACGGCGACCGGCCTGACGACGCGAAGCTGGCCTTCGTCCGCATCTGCTCGCACTACTTCGCGCACGACGGCTTCCTCGAGGACGGCGTGCTGATCCGCGAGGCCGGGCAGCTGGCCGGCCTCCCCGGTGTCTTGATCCACGGCCGGAACGACCTCGGCGGCGGCGCCTGCACCCCGTGGGAGCTCGCCCGCGCCTGGCCCGGCGCCGAGCTCATCATCGTGGAAAACTCCGGTCACACCGGCAGCGCCACAATGACCGATGAGATGCACGCCGCCGCCGACCGGCTCTATGAGCGGATCACCATCCCCGCCCAGCCGCGCCGGTAACGTCATCCGTCTCCCGCGGCCCGCTCAGGCCCGCGGCTCCCAGCTGAAGAACCGGATGGCCAGCAGCAGGCCGCCCAGCCCCCAGGCCGCCACGACCAGCACGTCGGTCCAGCTGAACGGGGTGCCGAGGAACCCGGCCTGCATGCCCCGGGCGAAGTGCCAGACCGGGAAGACCCGGGCGATCCAGACGATCCAGGCGGGCGCATTGCTGCCCAGCGGGATGAAGACGCCGGACAGGAACAGCAGCGGCAGGATCGACGCGTTGACGATGGCCGGCGCGGCGTCGGCGTTGGGGATGACCGCGGTGACCGCGAAGCCGAGCGCGCAGAAGGCGGCCGCCCCGACCAGCAGCATGACCAGGAACCTCAGCAGGGTAAGGCCGACCGGGACACTGGCGCTGTAGAGCAGCCGGCCGAAGGCCGCGGTGATCACCACCAGCAGGACCGCGACGAGCAGCGAGTGCAGCATCCGCGCGCCCAGGTAGACCGAGCTCGGCAACGGTGTGCCGTTCGTCCGCTTCAGCACGCCCGCGTCGCGCTGGGTGGTCACACTGATCGCGATGTTGGTGTAGCAGGCCGAGATCACCCCGAACGAGGCCATGGCCGCCACGTAGTACGTGGCGGTGTTCACCAGCCTGTCCGGCGAGATGCGCACGGTGCCGTGCCCGAGCAGCGCGGTGAAGATGACCAGGAACATGAGCGGGAAGGCGAAGATGAAGAAGGCCGAGGCCGGGTTGCGCCAGAATGCCTTGTTCGTGTACCTGACCTGCGACAGGGTCAGCGCGGCGTCGTTCACGACCGGTGTCCTGCCTTCCGGTCGGCCGGGTCCGCGAGCACCGGCCCGCTGCTTCCCGCCCCCTCAGCCGGCCTGTCGGTCAGCTCCAGGTAGACATCCTCGAGGGTGGGCCGGATGACCTCCAGGCCGGTGAGATCGACGTGCTGCTCCAGGGCCCAGCCGGTGAGCCGGTGCAGCACGGCGGTCAGGTCGTCAGGTACCAGTTCGATCAGCCCGTCTGGCCCGGGCGGCGCCAGCAGATCGGGGGGCGGTGTGGCCCCGTCAGCCAGCCGGTAGCGGATCCGGGCGCTGGCCCGTTCGCGGTTCCCGATGGTGGCGGGCGGCCCTTCCGCGACGATCCGGCCGTCGCTGATCACCGCGACCCGGTCGGCCAGGTATTGCGCCTCGTCCATGTAGTGCGTGGTCAGCAGCACCGTCTTGCCCAGCGACACCAGGTTCTTGATGACCTCCCACGCCTCGTGCCGGGCCGAGGGATCGAATCCGGTGGTGGGCTCGTCCAGGAACAGCAGGTCCGGGTTGCCGACCAGGGCGATGGCGACGTCCAGCCGCCGCTGCTGTCCGCCGGACAGCTGCAGCACCCGGGCGTCCCGCTTGCCCTGCAGGCCCACGAGATCGATCACGTCGCCCACCGGCCGCGGCCGCGGGTAGTACCCGGCGTACATCGCGATGGTCTCCGACACGGTGAGGTACCGGTCCATGCCGCTGGACTGCAGCACGATCCCGATCTGGCTCTTCAGCTGCCGTCGTTGCCGTGCGGGGTCATAGCCGAGGACCTGCACCGTGCCGCCGTCGCGTGACCGGTAGCCCTCGAGGATCTCGACCGTGGTTGTCTTCCCGGCGCCGTTCGGGCCGAGCAGCGCGAAGATCTTCCCTCGCTCGACGAGCAGGTCGATTCCCCGGACCGCGTGCACGTCGCCGTAGGCCTTGGTCAGCCCGCGTACCTCGATCGCGACGCCGTCGTGCTGAGCCATCTCGGCCATGTGCCCATACTCGGCCGGGAAACCGGCCGCTGACCAGAGCCGAAGGTCACGTCTTCGTAGCGGCTCGCCTCGCGGCCCCGGGAATTCCGCGCTACCGCCTCCGATGGGCGGGCCCCCGCACGTCGAGGTCCGGCTGGCCCGCGGCGACTTCAGCCCGGCCGGCTAGCACGGCTGGCTCGCGGCGGATAGCCTCGCAGCACAGAGCTCAGATGTGTCAGGCCGGGCGGCAGTCGGCTACGATGCAGCGAGTCTGCGCCGGTGTAGCTCAGTAGGCAGAGCAGCCGTCTTGTAAACGGCAGGTCAGCGGTTCGATCCCGCTCACCGGCTCCAGGTCAGAGGGGATAAGGGTCCTCTCGGACCACCTTCCGTGGGCAGTCGTGGGGCGAATGTCGGTCCTCGGCATTACTCTCATGTCACGCCAAGGGCAGCAAAGGGTTACATAGAAGCAACTGCCGAGCGGGTCGTTCCGCGTCACCGTCTACATCGCGGCAGCCATCACCATCCCCGTCGATGGCGCAGTGCCGACGCGAGTCTTGTCGGCTGGGAAGGTGGGGTGGCTGATCAGCTGCTGGGCTGGATCGGCGGGCGGTGCCGGTCGCGTCATGCCAGATCAGCGGGAAGTTGCCGGCGCCGAGTTCTTCGGTGCGGTGGAGCCGCCGGGTGATCGGCGGCTGGCGTGCCGCCGGTGCGGCGTTCCGCAGGGTGGTGAGCAGGGTCCGTGCCCGCAGCAGGACCATGGGGGATTGGGAGGCGGACTCGAGGAGGTCGTCTAGGCCGGTGCGCAGGTAGTCATCCCAGGACGGCAGGGCCAGCACGACCCGGACCGCCCCGGTGTCATCGGCCACATCGGCCACGTCCAGGTCACGTGAGACCAGGGCCTGGAGCAGGCTCTCGATGGTGTCCAGCACCTGGACGGCGGTCGCGGGGTCGTTGACCGCCGGGGACAGTGCCCGCATGCCGATGTCGGCCAGGAGGCGGAACGCGAACAGCGGATCCTGGCCGAAGGTGCGTTCGGGACCGGTCACCAGTCCGGCCAGGATCGCCGCGTCGGCCGCCTCGCCGCCGTGCAGGTCCGCGACCGGGGCGCCCTGCTGAAGCGTGTCGCCCATGCTGGCCCGCAGCACGATCACGGCGCCGTCGGCGGCGCGCAGCAGCCGGCCCAGGTCGAGTTGCTGCAAGGTCGCCTGGCGGTGCGGCCACAGGACGGCCCGGCGCCGCGGCGGCAGCGGGGCAGCCGGCTTGCGGCCTGGCGTGCATGGCCGGCGGTACAGGTCATCGATGATGCTGCGGCCCTGTGCGGCGATGGCTGCCAGCGTGGGTGCCAGCTGGATGGAGGCGAAGGCTTTGACCTGCAGGGTCCGGATCAGGGCGATGGCGGCGAGCAGTGCCACTACCTCGGCGGCGGGCACGATCACCGAGACTTTCTGCTGGTCGCCGATGACCAGGGCGGTGGTGACCGAGAACACGAACACCCCGACGGCAAAGGCGAATGTCCGCCACACGATCGGGTCGTCACGGAACAGGTTCAGCCGGGGCGACAGGCTGGTGAAGGCCCACTGCACGACCAGGAACAGCAGCGAGAAGATGACGGTCACCAGCCCCAGGATGCCGAAGCCCACCGCGACCAGCGCGTCCGTCACCTGGGAGCTGGCCGCCGTGGACTCGAAAGTGATCCGGGGCAGCAGCAGGCCGAGCCCGAGCCCGGCCAGCGCGCACAGCAGCTGCACCAGGCCGGCCCGCAGCCGGCGGCGGGGCCGGGTGAACCGCCCGAGCGGCCGGTCAGCGAGCGACTGCGGCACCGCGTCGTGCCCGCCGGGTTCCAGTCGTGTCGCCATCATGGTGATGTCACTTCCTGCGGTCGGGGCTTCGTCGTTATCAGGTCAGCGGCGGGATGCCTTTGGCGATGAGGTTCACGCCGAGGACGAGGAACAGCACCGTCATCACGGCATCGTTGTGCACGGTGAGCCAGTCTTTCGCCGAGTCCAGTTGCGTCTTCGCGCGATCGCCGCCGGCGAGGTAGAAGACGACGGGGCCGGCGATGGTGAGGCTGCCGACGGCCACGAAGACGATCAGTGCGATGACCGCCTCGGCCGTGGAGGGCCCGGTCACCGCGAGGGCGGACCCGGCGCCGGCCGCCAGGAGGAGGTTCTTGGGGTTCACGCCCGCCAGCAGCAGGCCGAGCCCGAGCGCCTTGCCGGGCGCGAACGCGTCGATGCCGGCCATCCACTTGGGCATCTGCGGCTCGGTGCCCGGCGCTGGCCGGCTGCGCCAGCTGCGCCCGGCCAGGAGCAGGAACAGCACGCCGAAGACGATCTGCGCCCAGGAGACTCCGTCCGCGGCTGCGCTGCCGGTCGAGGCGTTGCCCGCGTCCGAGAGGAGGTAGGCGGCGCCGCTGACCACAGCGAGCGCGATGACCCAGCCGGCCAGGAACATCGGCCCGTTCACCTTGGCCCGGCCCGAGAACAGCATCAAGATCACCGCGATAATCGGCACGGGACTGATCGCCACGCCGACCGCGAACGTCAGTACCTCGCTGATCCCCTGTGCCATGCCTTGTCCCTCCCGACGTGGGGGTGGCGGGACGATTCCCGCCGCCCGCATGTCTTGCTCCGTTTCAGCCGGCTGCCCCTTTCGCGCTGACGGGCGGATGGTCAGATGCCGGAGTACTCGTGCTCCCCGACCGGCAGCCCGGCCTCGGTCCAGCCCTTGAGCCCGCCGTCCAGGATGGCCACATCCTGGTAGCCCATCGTCTTGAGGGTGAGGGCGGCGAGCGAGGCGCGCGCCCCTGAGGCGCAGACGACGATCATCCGGCGGCCGGGGTCGAGGGCTTGCTTGTGGCGGGGGCTGGCCGGGTCGGCGAAGAACTCCAGCAGCCCCCGGGGCGCCGCCACGGACCCGTCGATATGGCCGTGCTGCCACTCTTCGGGCTCGCGCACGTCGACGAGCAGGGCACCGGTGTCGACTTCGTCGGCGGCCTCTTTCGGCGTGACGGTGCCTACCTGGGCCCGGGCTTCGCCGATCATCTGCATCGCGGTCTTGGTCATCTCATTCACCTTTCTTGTCACGGCGGCCAGCGGATGGCCGGGCTGGGCCAGCGGCGCCGCCCGGCCACTTTGGTGTGTGCGGCCGGTCAGACCCGCCGTCCTTACGCTGGGGACGGCGGGATGCCCGTCGCGGCGGCTAGCCGAGGCGGACGAGGCTGAGGTCCAGCTCGGAGGCCTCGGGCAGCTTGACGGTGGTGATCTGCTTCCACTCTTCCTTCAGCAGTTCTTCGGCGGCCTGCTCCAGGAACTGCGGCGCGGCCCATTCGTGCACGTCGAAGTCGCGCTTGATGTAGCCGTGGCTGAGCATGAAGTCCTTGCCGATCTCGACTGCGGCCAGGTTGCGCGGCGACAGGTTCGGCACCATGTCGACGCCCTTGATGCCCTGGTAGGTGTCCTCGACGTCGCGGTAGAACGTCTGCCGGTTCAAGATCACCGCGGCGGCGTGCTTGTGCTCGTTGGCCCACCGGCCGACCTTGATCATGGCCTTCATATAGGCGACGACGAGGTCGGGATGCTCGTCGGCCATCACGTCGGTGCAGGTGATGACGGCGGGGCAGTTCGCCATCTGCAGCGTCCAGTCCGGGTAGCGGGACAGGTCCTCGATCGCCTTGAACTTCCCGGTGTCCTCCTGCAGGTGCTGGAACACCTTGCTCTGGGTGTAGATCGCGTCGACGGCGCCCTTCTCCAGCGCGGTCTCCAGCGGGCGGAAGGCCAGGTCGTGCTTGTGGTCACGGCGCAGCCACAGCTCCGACGGGTTGTTCATCGTCACCTTGAGCATCGCCGGCTTGTCGTACCAGTCATCGGGGTAGGGGAACTCGACGATCTGCACGTCGTCGCGGGTCATGCCGTTGACCCGCAGCATCAGCTCGATCCCGGCCTCTTCCTGGATCCGCCACCAGTCATTCTTGATCGTGTTCAGGCTCTTGGTCAGCCCGATCTTCTTGCCCTTCAGGTCCGCCATCGTGACGATGTCGTCGCGGGCCCGCACGAGCATGCAGCCGCCCTCCCAGACCTGCGTCGCGCCGAGCAGCCGCGTGCGGCGGATGTCGGCATGCACGTTGACCGGCGGGTACAGGCCGCCGAACCGGATCAGGTTGTCCAGGTTGTGGATGTAGTGCGGGTACCAGTTGTTCTCGCTCCGCGACCGGAAGTAGGCGTACTCCACGCCGATCTTCTTGAACTCCTCCCGGCACCAGCCCAGCTCCTGGTCCACGTTATTCGCCGACACCATCGGGCAGTTGGTGAAGTACACCTCGTCCCAGCGCAGCGGTACGGTGGTCGCCACCCTCGCGGGTGCTTCGGTGACAGTCATGGGTCTTTCCTCCCCTTCAGGGGCCCCCGGCGGCACGCCCCGGCCGGGGCAGGCATCGCCTGAGGAATTTGTACAACTGTTCACATTGCATTGCGCAGGCCAGCGCCTGCCTAGGGTCGAAGGTCCCGGATCGGGGGGCCGGCTGGCCTCAGCGCGTGCGCGGCTGGGGGTCGGGCGGCGAGGGCCAGGGCGTGGCGCCCAGCCGGCGCGCGGACCGGGCGAGCTCCTCCCGCAGCGCCGCCAGCGGGATCGCATCAAGGCCGCCGGCCTGCACCAGGTAGTCCTCAAAGATCCGCCAGCCGAGCGCCGCCGCCACGATCTGGGCCGCCCGCAACCGGGCCGCCTCCTCAGCCAGCCCATACCCCGCCATCAGGGTCTGGGCCATCGCCACCACCGGGTTGAGATCACGGCGGCTCTCCAGGGACCGGCCCGAGATCACCAGCGCGGCGGCGATCCGCACCCATTTCCCCATCACCGTGTCAGGGGAGAACCCCTGCCCCGACAGCGGGCTCTCCTCCACCGCCTGGGCCAGCTGATCGGAGACATGGCGGAACACCTCGGCCACCAGCTCCTCCCGGTGGCCGATGTACCGGATGATCAGCGAAACATGAACGTCGGCCGCCGCCGCGATGTCGCGAAGTGACACCGCGTCGACCCCGCGCAGCGCAAACAGCGTCGCCGCGGCATCCAGCACCGCCCGGCGCACCTCCTCCGGCCCCGCAGGCGATCCAGCTGGCCGCCGAGGCCCCGGCAGGCGGGATCTGTGAGAGTCGCTCATCGGCTCCATCATCCCCGAAGCCCCAGGCGGTCACGACCGGCCGACACGCCCGAAAGCTCCCGGGACCATCGAACCCGCTGGCACCCGATGCGCCGTTACCGAACACCCGCCCGTATCCAGCGGACCCGGGATGGAACTGGCGATCCCCGTCCCCACCAGCTCGTGGGCACGCAGAATCCCAATACGCTCGCTTAGCGTTGCCGCAGGTCACAAAGCTTGAGCCGACCTGAACCGCAGCGGTCTGTAAATCGTCGGCCGATAGCGGTCGGCGTCTGCTTACGGTTTGGGACACCGACGCCAAGGCCCTTCAGTGCGTGACGGGCGCCGGGTTCCGCCAGACGGGCGACGCACTCACGCAGGATTCCCATGCAACCCTTGAAGCTACGCAGCGTTACAAGTACGGGTTAATTCCTGCGCTGCGGCGTGGCACGAATCGTGGGACGAGCCGCCGGATAACCCCAGCTCGGCGAGTGCCATCAGAGCAATAACTTGCGTCATCAGTGCAGTTAGGGCACATATCGCCACAAACCGGGCTTCTTGTAAACGGCAGGTCAGCGGTTCGATCCCGCTCACCGGCTCCCATCTCATGGGATATTTTTCGAACAAACCGAATAAGCGGCGTGGAACGAGTCGCGACAGGCGCTCGTCAGCACCCATTGCACCCATTGCACCCATTGCACCCATTGCACCTATTGCACGCAAGGACCCGCTGGGAGCTACTGAGGGTAGCCGCCGGAGGTCATTGCACGTCACCGCGCACCAGTGAGCCGCCTGACCAGCCCCACCCGAAAACGATCTTGGTTACCACAAATCTGCCGCGCACCCGCTCCCGACCGTCAGGGCACCTCAGTTCACGACTCCGCGTTCGCGGAGGCGGTCGATCTCGGCCGAACCCATCCCGAGGATCTCGCCGAGGACCTCTTCGGTGTGCTGCCCGAGGCTCGGCGCGGCGGACTGGAAGCTCCCTGTGTGGTCCAGTCGGTAGGAGAGACCGTCGTAGGGCATGAACCCGGCGTCGTGCTGCTCGAGCCACGGCCAGAACTCGAACGACAGCAGGTTCTCGTCCGAGTGAAGGTCGAGGCAGCTCTGGACAGGGTAGGCGGCTACGCCGGCGGCCTGGAGGGCGGCGGTCAGCTGATCGGCGTCGCGACCTCGGACCAGTTGCTGCACGTAGTCGTCCAGCTCGTCGTGAAGCTCCAGCCGGGCGACGATGCCCCCGAAGCGCTCCTCGCCGACGGCGCCGAGCACTTCGAGCATGCGGGCCCACTGGTGGTCGTTGGCCACCGCGATAGTTATCCACCGCTCGCCTCTGTCGTTGGTGGCGCACTGGTAGGCGCCGTGCGGTGCGTAGCGTTGCGAACGGTTGCCGGCGGGCTTCATCACGTTGCCAGACGACATGTAGTCCACGATGGCGGGGGCCAGGAAGTGGATGCTGGCCTCGTACTGGGAGATGTCAAGGTGCTGGCCCTTGCCTGTCCGTCGCCGGTAGTCCAGGGCACCCATCAAAGCGAACGCGGCCAGGCGGGGAACGACAAAGTCGGTGTAGGCCCCGTACGGCGGGGCGATCTCCGCTTCGGAGTAGCCGGAGAGGTAGTAGAAGCCGGACAGGGACGCCATCAGGTTGCCGAATCCGGCGTAGCGCGAATGAGGCCCGGTCTGCCCTTGCATGCAGGTCGACAGGGCGATGATGTCGGGGCGGAGCTTGCACAGGTCGTCGTAGGCGAGACCCCATTTCGCCATGTTCCCGGGGGTGAAGCTTTCGGCGACGATGTCGAAGTGTGGCACCAGCCGCTTGACAATGTCGCGGGACTCGGGTTTGTTCATGTCCAAGGTAATGCTCTTTTTCGACGAGTTGAAGCTGCCGAACCCCTGGCTGCTGTTGACGTCAGGAGTGGCGTTTTTCCACGGCGGGGCGAGGCGCATTCCGTCCAGCCGGGCGTTCGACTCGATTTTCACGACGTTCGCCCCATTGTCGGCGAGGTATTTCGTGGTGATGGGGCCGACCCCAAACCATGTGAAGTCTAGGATTGATATATCCTTCGCGGCGCCTTGACCTGACATTATGTTGTCCTCCATCTAGATAGCATCAGGCTCCGCACGCCTTCCTTGTCGTTCGGCCACCGCCGGTCACGGGGACTAAATAATCCCAGCGGAGTACATGTAGCGGAGACGTTCGAGGCTGATGCCCAAAAGATCGCCATAGACAGCGACGTTGTGTTCGCCCAGCGACGGTGCGGCGCTTACCGAGCCGGCCGGCAGGGCGCTGAATTGGACGAACGAGCCGGGCAATTCGAGGTCACGGTTCATGCTCTCGTGATGGACCGTCCGGAAGTACTGCCGGGCTGCCAGCTGCTTGTCCTCGGCGATGTCTTTGACAGTTGACACTGGCGCCAACAGCATCCGCCGCTTGGTTGCCCTGTCGTAGAGCTCTGCTTTCGTCTTCGTAGCCAGGAAGCGCTCGAGTGCCGCGTCGGCGGCGTGGACCGTTCTCATGAACTCGGCGTCGGGACCGGCGGCGAAGACGGCCAGGGTCCAGGTGGACCAGTCGATATCCATGAGAAAGTCCGGCGCCATGTTCTCCTCGGCCATCCACTCGACCATGAGACGGGAAGACGCAGTGTGGGTGCCGCCGGTCAGGCTGAACGCCACATGGCCATCGGCACATTCGAACACCGTCTTGCGGGCGACCGCCGCCGGACCGGCCATCACGCCGGTCCTCGACAGGAATTCGCCGTGCAGGAGCGGGAGCGCCTGCTCGTTCAACAAGGTCCACACGACACAGGCCTGCGTGTCGACCACGACTTTCTGTCCGTGCCCGTCCCCGACCCGGGCCAAGTAAGCCAACATCGACGACGTCGCTGCCTCGGCCCCAGCGTGCAGCCCGGCCTGGGGCATGGTGATCTGCAGGGGGGGCTTGCCGGGTAGCCCGGTGATGTACATCATTCCGCCTGCTGCCCAGGTGTTAATGTCGACGGCCGTCCAAGCCGCGCCGGGACCCCGGTCGCCGAACGGCGTGATCGAGCAATAGATGACCCGCGGGTTGTCCTCGGCCATCTGATCGTAGCCAATGCCGCGCTCATCGAAGTACTTCTCGCCCCGCGACTCGATCACGAAATCTGCCTGGCGGACCAGGTCACGGAACAGCAACTGCCCGTCCAGGCAGTCGAGATTCAGGGTCACCGACCGTTTCCCCGCCCCGTACGAGGCGTGATAAAGGCTGCGCTCGGGACCAGGCACGCCGTCCAGGAATGGGCCCACGCGGCGGGAGCTGCAGCCTCCGGGCGGCTCGACTTTGATGACATCGGCGCCGAACTCAGCAAACATGCGCCCGGATATGGCGCCACGCTCGTCGGTCAGGTCGAGAACACGGAGCTCCGAGAAGATCGGAAGCCCACCGTTGTTGGCATATGTCACGGTATCAGCCACGTCTAATCACCGCCGATCGCTGGTTCTTCGAGCCCGGAGCCCTGAGGGCGCTCGCCCCAGGGGCCTTCAATCCTCGCTGTCGTACCTGGCCGTGCGCTTCTCGGTGAATGCTCTCGGGCCCTCCTCGGCATCGATGTGTACACCGGGCTTCGGGGGGTACCAGTAGAACAGGTCCCGCCCTAGCGCTTGCAGCTCGCCGGTAGACATGTCACGGCCCCGGTACAGCATTTCCTTATGGGCCCGCACGGACGGCTGGCCCAGCGTGCACATGTATTCGGCCCACTCCATGGCCTCGTCCATGAGCTGCTCCTTGGGGACGACCTTGTTCACGTAACCGATCTCGTAGGCCCGTTGCGCCGTGATCGGGCGGCCCCAGAGCAGGAGCTCGGCTGCGATGCCGAACGTGGCCGAGTACTCATGACGAGCCCCGAAGCCCGCGGGCAGATTCCATTTCACCTCGGGCATGCCAAACGTCGCGTGGTCGGCCGCGATCCGGATATCGCATTCCTGCGCCAAGAACCACCCCCCCGCCAAACAATAGCCATTGATGGCGGCTATGGTGGGCTTCCACGTTGCAACCTGCGGGCTGGCCCGCCGAGCAACATACGGCTTATGCGACCGGAAGGCCCCTCCCCTCACATCGCCCTCGACATCTTCTTTCAGGTCATGGCCCGACGAGAACGCCACGTCGCCGGCCCCGGTGAAGATAGCGACCCACAAGTCGTCGTCCTCATTGAAACGCTCCCACTCCCTGGCCATGCGATCCATGAGTTCGGCGCTCATAGCATTGCGCCGCTCCTCGCGGTTCACGGTCATCTTATAGATATGATTCTTGGTTTCCGTTAGCAGTACGTCGTCACCAGTGATCATCGAACCTCTCCTCTTCCTGTTAGATGGCATCAGATACAGAGCCCGCCTGGGCTCTCCTGGGCGTCCCATCCGATTGAACCCCAAGGCGGTGTTGATCCGCTTGCATTAAACCGGACGATGATGCAGCCAGTTCGGTGGCAGCAGATAACCGGATGATGCAGCAGGTACAACCGAAAAGCGCAGCGACGGGGGCAGATGCCCCAACCGTCCGTTCGTCAAGCTGGCCTATTCTTAGGGTCGGAACATTGCCCTCTACCCCGTTATACATGAGTCTCGGCGGCCGATCAACACCTCTTCGGAGCGACCCAGGCCCGTAGTGCGCCGCTACGCGATAACCCGTCGGCGCGCAGTCGTTCGATTTCCGCCGAGCCAATGTATTACAGTCGCTTTTGAATGCTGCTCACAGCGTGATGGCCGGTTGGCGGCTGATGTGACGCTAGGTGATGAGGCGCTGCGTCGCCGCTGCATTCGCGGGTCGGCCCCGCCTCCCTTCCGCTACCCACTGCGGATTCCCCTGCCACCGCGAGGCGGCACCAAGGCCCGCGCTGGCCGTTTCTGCCATAACTACCGGGCCTCCCGCCCATGGCCGCGGCAGACCTCGTCACGTCGCTCAGCGTCATTGGCCGAATCCGTCGATTGCAACGTGTTCCTGCGATGTATGCTGGGCGTTCTTGGTGATGTTACGCACAGTAGCGGGATGACCGGGCATCAGATTCTTGGGTGTGGACCGGGCCAGCGGTTCGAACTCGCTCACCGGCTCCCAGGTCAGACCGGGTGAATGCCCTCAATTGGTCTCGGTTCGTGGAACGAACGTTATCGGCTGGTCTGTTGACATGCGCCTGCTGCAGCCACGGACAGTGCGGTGCAGCGTTGGGACGCGGGTGATCGGTGACGTTCGGACTTCGGCGCGGTGAGCTGTCCGTCTTGCGCCCCCAGCGCGTGGTGCTCTTATCTGCCGCAGATCGTTTGCATCTTGACGAGCGTGATGGTAGAGCCCCGTCGCTCCTGATTGTCTAAGTCCGGCAGTGTCTGCTGCTCGATTCCTGGCATGACGAAATGGTCGGGGCCCGGGTTCTCATCGAAGTTCAGTCCCGGCTGGCTCGGCGAGACGTAGGTCAGTGTCAGGCGGAAATCCTGTACGTATTCGGCCTTGTTGCCGGCGTTGATCCGGAAGGCCTGGTCGTGGCCCGGGTAGATGATGTCCGCGATCTCCAGCAGCTTGCTGATCGTACGGCTGGCCAGCATGTCGTCCCAGAAGACCAGCGCATTGCGGCGCTGTACCGCGACCGTGCTGTTCTGGATGGCGTCGCCGGCGATTACCGCGACGCCGTCGGCAGTCGCCGCGGCCACTGCCATGCTGCCGGCCGAGTGCCCGGGGGCGTCCACAATCCTCACGCCAGGGATGATCTGCGTTCCCTCCTGTACCTGCGTGATCCGGTCCTGGAAAAGGTCGAGCACGGAGCCGATCCACGGCGGGCAGCCGAAGTCGTTCGTGTGCGGCCTGCGGGCGTAGCGTCGTTCGTTCTGGTGGATGAGGACCTGGGCACGCCCGAAGAGGTAGAGGTTCTCGATGTGGTCCCAGTGCGCATGCGTGCAGACCAAGACGTCGATGTCGGACGGTGAGATGCCGCGCCGCCCGAGTTCGGCTTCAAGCGGCTCACGTCGGCCAGCATGCCCGGTGTCGACCAAGATGCGCCTGTGCACCCCCGCCTCGTCCGCGCCCTGGATCAGGTTCACCCCGCAGAAAGCCACGCGGCCCTGATCGGTGCCCAGGCGGTAGCCGGGCAGCACGGTGTCCACGGTGACCGGGTTCGGCATCACGGTTCCTCCGCCACTCGGGGATCCCTCAGGCAGCGGCCCTTGCCTGGCCCGGCCTCATCGGCGGTATCGGGCCGGCCGCGCACCTGGAAGTCCAGCGCCTTGCCTCTGGTTCGTACCCGCCGAGTGGCATGAGGAAGCAATCCGAGTTGCGCGATCCACCACGAAGTTCGGCATCCATATACGTAACGTGACGCAAGAGCAAGTGTGGCAGCGGTCCGAAAACCGTCGACCCGTGACGGTTGGCCTGATCGCATAGCGGATGCGGTTTCCTTGGCGAGGTTACGCACAGTAGCGAAAGATGGGATGCGAGACCCTCGGGCCTGGAACGGTTCGTGGAACAAACCATCGGATAATCCCAGCGCCGCGAGTGCTGTCAGCGGCTATGACTCGTGTCATTTGTGCAGGTAGCGCATGTGGTGCATGTGGCCGTACTTCTTGTAAACGGCAGGTCAGCGGTTCGATCCCGCTCACCGGCTCCCAGGTCAGAATGGGTTAGCACCCCTACGTTCGTCCCAGCCCGTGGACCGAGTGCCACGGTCCACGAAGCGGGACAGAAAAGCAGGGTTCGCGCGCGCCGACAGGCGACCGCCGGACACGCACAGTAAATTCGGGATCACGAAGATCGGTGCGTTCGCGTGGCAGTGCGGTCCGGAAGATCTGCACCGGTCAGTACAGCGCCTCGATAGGTGCGACCGTCACCAGATCCTTCACGGCACGGGCGAGCTGCCGGTCGAGCGTGATCAACGCGTCGGCGTGCAGCTGGGTCAATGCCACGTACTCGGCGGCAAAGGTGTCAGGCCACCCAAGCAGCCCGGCGGCCTTCCAGGCGACATCTTGCAGGACGCGGTCCCCGAGCAGCCGGATCCGCAGCCCGCGCACGTAGCTGAGCTGCCGCTCGGCATCCCTCCTGGTCATCTCACCGCGGCGTACTGCCTGGTACAGAAGCGACAGGACCTGGGATCGCAGGAGCGCCGGAGCCAGGATCTGATGTCCGCCGCGAATCACGGCCTCGTCGTGAGCCAGGCGAATAGCGATGTCCGGACCGATCACGTACCTGGCCATAGAAGATCTGTTCCCTCCGCTGCGGCGCCACGCCAGCGTCTGCCTCACAGTACGGGACGTCAAGCCCAATCATCGGCGGATCCGGACGTCTACTCGGCAACTTCGAATGGAGGGACCGCACCTGGTGGTCCAGGCTGGCTCAGGCAGCGTGAGGGGCTAGTTCCACGATGAGGTCGGCGTCGAGGGCCATGCTGATCCGTTCCAGCAACGGGATGGTGGGCACGACGCCGCCTGCTTCCAGGCGGGAGAGCGCGGGCTGGGTCATGCCAGCGCGAGCCGCTAGTTCGACCTGGGACAAGCCCAGGGCTAGGCGGCGTTCCCGGACAGCCTGGCCGATCAGGAATGCCCGGCGGGCCTCAGCGTATCCCTTGCGGTATTGCTCGCTGCTGCGGCGGTCGCGGGCGAGTTCCTCGTAGGCGGAATGCTCGGCCGTCATGTCAGTTCACCTCCCGGTCGAACACCTCGTGGGCCCGGCTGTGCCTGGCCTCGCAGATCATCTGGGCGTGCAGGGCGCGGGCGACTTCGGCGGTCTCGGCGCTGCGGGTCTTACGGAATACCGTCAGTAAAATCACCCGATGGCCTGGTGCCAGCCAGTAGGTGACCCTGGTCTGCTGGCGCAGCAGGGTGGAACCGCAGCTCCCTGACCTTGCCGCCGAGATGACGGGTGTAGGGCTCACCCAGATCCTCGGCCTGTTCGGCGAGCAAGCCGAGCAGGAAGTCGACCCGGCCGAAGTCGCGGTCGGACAGGCTGGCCAGCCAGGACCGGACTTCGGGCTCGATCTCGACCTCGTACAAGCTCGCCATGCATCTGATGCTATATGCATCAGCTGCTATAGCAAAGGCGGCATTGTGGTCAGCTGCCGGAGGCCGTGTGGGCAGCAAGGAATGTAGTTCGAGTGTGCCGGTCGAGGTTCTTGCGTGCCGGCCGTAGCGCATGATCGTCCGGGAATCAGCGTGCCGGGCGGCGATCTGGATATCGAGCGGGTCCACCCAGGCATCCAACCGGTCGTCACGAAAGTGCGCGGATGCGGTCTGGTGATCGGCATGCTGGCTTGTTGCGCCAACTGCCGCAGACGGCGGCTGGCGGCGTGCCGATCCATCCGGGCACCGCGGGATCGGTGGCTGTTGATCAAGCAGGCGCTGTACCCGCAGATCGATGAGCAGATCGCAGCCCGGCTCACCGAATCCGAGGCCTGGCGGTACGAGCGGGAACACTCCCGCGAAGTCCTCCAGCAGCGGCTCCGGGCCGCCCAGCACGCCGGGCACGACCTCGGCGCCGTCATCGAGCAGATCACCGCCGCGCCGATGGACCGGGCCCGGTCGATCTCCAGCGTCCTGCACGGCCACCTCCAGCGGCTTGACCTGCCCGACCTCGGCCACGACGTGACTGCTTGTGTGGCGCGGTGCCCGGATGCTTTTCGCGCATGGTCCCGAGTTGGCCAGACCCTGGGATGAGCTGGATACGTTGCTTGAACGCTGAGAAGACCAGCGCCGTAACGCTCCCGGAACGGTGCGGCTATAGCGTGCGATTTGTGAGTGACGGCGTGACAGCGCCCAGGCTGACGGCTCCAGTCGGCGCTAGGGAATCCAAGTGAGAGCCCGGACGGCCCAGTGGGTGGCCGGGTGCACCGCGGCAGGCTCGGTAGCGCTGATCGGCGGCGGGGTGGCGCTGGCATACGTGAACCGGCATCTGGTGCCCGCCAGCCTGACCGGCTGGACCGTCTCCAACATCTCCGCGCAGGTAGTGAACGTGGCCGTCCCGGTAACGGGCTTTGTCCTTGCCTCCCGGCGCCCGGAGAACCGGATTGGCTGGCTGTTCCTGGTGGCGGGCCTGGGGCTGGGCCTGAGTGGCTTCTCGAACCACTACGCGCTGCACGCCCTGGTCGCGGTCCCGGGGTCCTTGCCAGCGGGCCGGGCGTTCGGCTGGCTGGTCAATGCACTGTGGATGGTCCCGGTCGCCACGCTCGCCTTTTTGCTCTTGCTCTTCCCGACGGGGCACGTACGCTCCCGGCGCTGGCGCCTGGCCGCGTGGTTCGTGGGCGGGGTGTTCGCGCTCATCACGGTATGGCTGCTTATCGTCGCCACCCAGTTGTGGCAGCACCCGTTCACCTCACCCAGCCAGGTGACCGGGCTGAACGCGTTGCTCACCCACATGACTGGCTTGCTGATCAGCGCCGCGCTGCTGGTCAGCGTGGCGGCGCTCGTTGTCCGGTTCGTTAAGTCATCGGGTGAGGAGCGGTTGCAGCTGAAGTGGTGTGCGACTGCCGCGCTGCTGCTGGTCGTCGTGTTCGTCGCATCGATCTGGCTGAACTCGGCGGCCGTGAACGTCCTGCAGAGCCTGGCGTTCTTGTGCCTGTACACAGCCATCGCCATCGCGGTCCTGAAGTACCGGCTCTATGACATCGACCGGATCATCTCCCGCACGCTGGCCTACGCGATCGTCACCGGCCTTCTCGTCGGGGTATACGCGGGCCTGGTGCTGCTGGCCACCGAGGTGCTGCAGCTCAAGTCGCCGGTTGCTGTGGCCGGGTCCACGCTGGTGGCCGCGGCCCTGTTCAGCCCGCTGCGATCGCGGGTGCAGCGGGCGGTGGACCAGCGGTTCAGCCGGGCCCGCTATGACGCCGACCAGATGGTGGCCGCGTTCGCCGCCCGGCTGAAGGACGCCGTGGACCTGAACGCTGTGCAAGGCGACCTAGCCAGCGTGGTCCAGCGGGCACTGGAGCCCGCTCATGTCTCGGTGTGGACGAACCGCCGCGGGTAACGTCCTGGGTCCTGTCCTCTCTCGGCGTTGTCGCAGATGCCAGGATATTTCCGAGCCCGGTAAACAGGTCAGATGCCCGACGTCAGCCGCTCTTGCCGGGGACCGCATGTGGCATCGACGCCAGCCGCGAACTGGCTCATGGGCTCATCGAGCGCTTCGGCCCTAAGCACGAAGATGAGCGGCTCTTGGCCTACTCGCAGATCAGGCTGCCGCACATCTGGCGGACCCAGGCCTACTCCAACTGGCACCTGTATCTCATCCTCACCAGCCTGCACGACGGCCACGAACCGCAAACGCCATGCCTGGCGGCTTCGCCTATGGGCTGCGGCAAGGCTGGATCACCGCCCTCCAGCACGACCCGCAGTTCGCCCGCTGGTTAGCCTACGCCTACGCGGGTGTCGACCCGGGCTGACGTACCCGTGGCGAAACCGGCAAGCGTCAGGCCATCTGCGCTCGGCTACCGGCAATACCGCGCAAACCGATATATCCATTTACCGCTGCCTCGGCAGATGGCCCGGCGTGTGCCGCGCGGGTCTTCGGAGGCTGAGTGGCGGCGCTGACGCCGGGCCCGGTGCCGCGCAGCGGCGCCGGTTGATCCCAAATCAGCTTAATTCGGCGCTCGGTTCAAGACCTCGTCTCGGATCTCCCCGAGCCAGATTGTCAGATGGGCCATCGCTGAAGGAAGGGCGTGGACCGAGTTGCGAGAGACGCTCGCCAGCAGCCATCGCACCTATTGCACCGTAAGGCCCGACGGAAGCTACTGAGGGTAGCCGCCTAAGGCCCGCTCTTCTCGGTGAAGATGGTGCTGGCCGCGGGGAACGTGACCAGGACAATACCCTGAACCAGCCCGGCCGCGTTGATGACCGTCCGCTCGGTTTTGGAGACCAATTGGCATCTCCAGCATGTCCGGCCTTCGGTTAGGCCCGGCCGGTCTCGCCGCCCGCCGGGGCTAGGCGTTCCAGCGTCCCAGACCCGGTTTCCGGCGCCGGTTCGTGATGCTGGCTCCCATCCGACGTCCCGGAGAAATCGTGCTGAATTAGGCGGCGGCCGTCATTCCCTCACCCTCCGGCTCCGGTCAGGCGCCCCCATCATCGCGGCCCGACGATTGGCCTGAAGTCCAAGTCGGGCAGATTACCGGCCCATTAGGAGACCTCGTGTCACGATTACACACACGTAACCGTGCCGCTGCCTATGCTCAGCCGGATCCGCGGCCGACGCTCGCACACCATCGTCAAGCTGAAATGCCGGTGCCGGCGCTTCTGGCCGGGGTCGTGGTGGCGAGACTGTCGCGCCGCAGCGATACGCAGGTAGTATGGTTATATGGCGAAACGTAAGATAACTGTGACCGTGGACGAGGAACTCGTCGACCTCGCGCATGCGTTCGGCGATGAGAAGCTGTCCGCCGTGGTTAACACTGCGCTGGCCGAACACGTGGAGCGCCTAGGTCGGCTAGCCACGCTGCGTCAGCTTCTTGATCGGTGGGAAGCTCAGGCGGGTCCGGTACCTCCTGAAATCCAGGCGGATGCGGCCGCTGCGTTCGATGAGGCCGAGGACGGCCCGAGCATGGCCGCAGGATGACCGGCGCGCCCCTCATCCTGGATGCTGACGGCCTGGACGCTCTAACTGAGCAGCCTCCGCCCGCCCGGCTGCGGGCACTGCTGGCCGAGGCTTGGGAGCGTAAGAGCGACGTGCTGGTCCCGGCACTGGTGTGCGCTGAATGCTGCCGGGGCGCCGGGCGTACCCGTGCTGTCGAATCAGCGCTCGCGCGCCATCGCGAGACCCGTGCCGCACGGCCCGCCGTCCGCGTCGTCCCAACGGACTTCGATCTCGCTCGCCGCGTTGGGTCAGTCCTGCATGGTGCCGGCGCGGATACGAAGGACATAATTGATGCCCATTCGGTCGCTGTGGCGTCTACGCATGGCCATGCGGTAGTCGTGACGGCCGATCCGGGCGACATCCTCCGCCTGGCTTCGGCGATGCCTGCGGTGCGGATCGTCACCCGCTCCGCACGCTAACACCGGACCTCGCTTGCTGAGAGCTGTGCGCCCGCTTGTGGGCGCGGACGGAGCCGCCGTCGGCTGAAGTTACGCACAGCAGCGCGATGATGGCACGCCAAGGCCTCGGCGTGGAACAGCGCCCGCGCTTCCACCCGCATACGGACGGCCGGAAACGTCACCCGACACTGAGGCCAACGGCCGGGGAACATAGCTTCATCAGGCACTGTGCCGCTTGGCTGGACCTTTTCGTCGCGCAGTGTCTGCGCGTATCGTCTGACGAAGGCAACGCTGCTCCAGTCCCCGGCAGCGCTCGGATTACTGGCCGGGCGGTGAGTTGGATGAGCAGCCTTAACGACCGTGACACATGGACCGGTACCAGACCCGCCGTCCGCCCGCCCGCTGTCCCTGCGCCGAGTCTGAACGATCGCCGTGATCCGTGGCTGCGCATGGGGCCTACGGACGGCATGACATTCCCGCTTGCCGGGCAGCCCGGCCACGGCGGGACGGCCTTCGTGCGGCGCCAGCCGGCCCGCATTGCGGACGGCCGCGTCGAAGGCGGCTACACCGACGTGTTCGAGCTCATCTGCCCGGGCTGCGGCGATAATCCATACGTGGATTATTCCGAGATCCCGCCGCAGATTCAGTGGCTTCGCGGGCCGTTCACGCTAGAGGCGGCCTTGGCGGCGTATGACAAGCACATCGGGCCGCTTCCTGGCCCGAATGGCCACAGCGCCGGAAGCTGAGATCCTGGCTGTCCGGCCACGGAGAGGGGCCACCATCGGAGAGCAGCCGTGGTAGGCCTCCGGCCACCACGCTCGGTCACGACCATGGGGAATTTCCTGTTGCCTCCCGTGGGCCGGTTCGTGGACCGGCGTACCGGATAATCCAAGCGCAGCGAGTGCCATCAGTGCGATTACTTGTGTCATCTGTGCCGGTAGTGCGTATGGTGCACCGGGCCGTACTTCTTGTAAACGGCAGGTCAGCGGTTCGATCCCGCTCACCGGCTCACGTTAGAAATATTCTTTCGAACAATCAATTAGAAGGAACGGCGTGGACCGAGTTGCGAGAGACGCTCGCCAAATCTATGCACCTACTGGAATATTCACTCACGTCCTTCGACCCGAATTATGCAGAACGGGTGATTTGGCGTGGAAGGCCGGCTCGGACCCGGCGCGGACGGCGGCGGCCGGGCCCTTGGTGGGCCCGGCCGCGTTTTTCGAGGGTTAGACGGTGACGTCGTGATAGGAGGCCGCGGTGTCGGCTGCGGTCATTGCAGCGGTGATCGGGGAGGGCTTGAAACCCTTGAAGACCAGCCAGACGCCAAGCGAGAACTCCCAGGCAGCTACTGGGAGGGTCGCGATCGCCAACCATGCGGAGACGTGCCCGATGCCGAGGAACAGCGTTGCGATGACGGCGCTGATGAGCAGGGGGGCTCCGATGAGTCCGAGCACGGGAAGGATACGGGGCACGAGTCGGGACCGGTACATCAAGGAGCCCAGCAGCAGGGCGTTGATGCAGGGCATGAGGGTCTGTCCGAGCAGGAAGGTCCAGTTGTAGATGGCGACGTGCGACGCGCCGGTGGTGACGAGGGCGGCCGGATCGCCTGCCGCTCCGCTCTGCCGCAGGGTCACCAGCGAGAGCAGGCTGACGACGCCGACGAAGATCATGCTCGCTTCAAGGACGCGGGCGGTGACGAAGCCAAGCGCGACACCTTCGTTCTGCCGCTTGACTACCGGGTACAGCGTGACGGCGGTGCCGATGCCGGCCAGCGCCACGATCACCTCCAGGAGGCAGCCCACGAGCACGCCCGTGTTGGTGCCGGAGCTGAGGATCCAGTCCCGGTGGTTCTTCACCGGGCCGTAGAGGGCGAGGGTGGGGATCGAGATGAAGGTGATCAGGTAGAAGATGCCCGCGACCAGCGCGGTCTTTCTCAGCGAGGTCATCCCGGCTGGTTTGGCTGCTGTGGCGTGCATGGTGGTGGTCATATCGGTCTCCTTCAATGGATTTATGAGTTACCGGGGCCCGTTGGCGGGCGCATCGGGCTGGCCGGGTTCGACCTGAGTGACCGAGACCAGCGGCAGGCCCAAGTCGCGGACTTTCTGGAGCAAGCCATGCAGCGCGGACTGGTCGGCTACCGGGCCGCAGATGATGGTGGTGCCGTCGTTCACGCTGGTGAGGCTCAGTCCGTCAAACCAGGCAGCCCACCGGGAATCGAGGTGCCCTTTGAGGCGGATTTCGTAGTGCCCCGGGCTCTGATGAGAGCCGGTCGATATTTCGCTCATTTGCCCTCCCTTCAACTGTTGCCTGGCTGGATGGATGGATCTCAGCTGGCGTTTCCGACATTCGCTGGTTGATCGAAAGGTAGAAGAGAATGTGATGAGGACGTATCACCACATGTGGTGATTGATGTGGTGATCTGGCACTTCGCCCTGCTTTTGAGCCGGGCCATTGCCGGAGGCAGGGGCCGGTGCGTTAGTCGCCTGGCTCCATCCCGCCTGAGGAGGGCGCAATGCCCGACGTCTCCAGGCCGGGGGATAGCACCCCCGCCGACGGCCCGCGTCTGCCTGTCCCACCGCCGGGCTGGATGGATTGAAGTACCGAACCGGCAGCCGAGGCAGCGCTGGAGCCCAAGTCGCCCGCGCCGCACCGGGTGGGATGGGGCTTCATCTCGCTGTACTCGCTGGCGTACATCAGCACCCCCCGGTGTTCATCGCGCCCTGCTGGTCACCTTGGCGTTGAAGGTCGACTCGCTGGTGGGGATCGGACGGGCAGCGGACAGCCTGGCGCTTGTCTCCGGGATCGGCGCGCCCTGCTGGCCATGTTCGGCAATCCGTTCTTCGGCAAGATGAGCGACCGCGCCTCGTCGCGGCTGGGCATGCGGCCGCCCTGGATGCTCATCGGCCTGGTCGCCGGTGTCCTGGGTACCGCAGCAACTATTCCTTGGCACCCTGACCATCGCGCCAGGGATCGCGTCGACCATCCTGGCGATCGGCAGCGGCAGCTACGCCGTGCTATATGGAGTGGCCGGGGTCTGCGCCATCGTCGGAGCCGTCACCATCCTGCCCGTGAAGCGGGTCCGATGAGCACCCTGCGGGCCGCGGGCCGCGACGCGCCCTGGTCAGCGGTCGCCGGTGCGCGGCAGGTCGAGTTCCCTGGCCCGGCGGACCGCTGCCCGGCGGTTGTTCACGCCGAGTTTGGCGTAGATGTTCTTGGTGTGCGTCCGCACAGTGTTCAGCGACACTATGAGCTCGCGAGCGATCTCCGGGCCGCGCAGGTCGGTTCCGAGCAGCCGTAGCACCTCCAGCTCGCGTTCGCTCAGCGGCTCGATCAAGCCCTGACTGGCGGGCGCGCTGTCCTGGGTCTTGTTAACGGCGCCCAGGAGCCGGCGGACATAGCCCGGGGCGATCCGCTGCTTCGCGGCCGCCCTGAGCAGGGAGGCCAAAGGCGGCCCCTCATCGGCGAAGATGCGGACGTAGCTCTCCGGTTCAGCCAGCGTCAGCGCGCGTCGCAGTGATGCCAACGCAGCGGGTATGTCGTCTCGCGCCTGGTGGGCCAGCGCCTGCAGCACCAGGATCTCGATGACGCTTCCCGTCCTCTGCCCTTCTTCGGCCGCTCGCAGGAGGCGCTCCAAGAGCCGGGTCGCCTCCTGGATGGAGCGCTCTGCATGCTCTTCCGCGTACCGGGCCAAGAGCACCCTGGCCAGGGTGATGTGCTCGAACTCGCGCAGGTAGCTGAGGTCGTCCGCAACCGATAGGCCTCGTTCACGCGCCCAGCCGAGCGCTTCACCAAGCTCGCCTCGTGCGACCCGCACCCGTGCCTTCAACGCCGGGACCGGCCGCACGTTGGGGAAGAAATCACCCACATACAGGCGCTCCGCCTCGTTGAGCAGATCGAGTGCGCCGCCCAGATCTCCTTCAGCCTCCCGTATCCGAGCCATCGCGACCCGCCAGCGATATCGGTTCTGCGGTAGCCCGGTGTGCTCGCCCAGGTCCTGGCTGCGCAGCAACTGCTGCATGGCGGCGGGCAAATCGTCGCGCTCGCGGTAGACCTCGCTCATCCCTACGTACATGTCTGCCGTTCCCCGCAGAACCGGCCCGTCCTGCTGGGGTGCACGCTGCAATGCCTGCTCGTAGGTGCGCATCGCCTCGCCGAGACGGCCTTGCGTACGCCGGATGTCCGCCAGCGCGATCGCGCACCCGAAGGTATCGGCGATGTGCCCGGCCCGCCGCAGTCCCGCCATGCATTCGGCATACCCCAAGTGCCCGGCCTCAAGGTCCCCGCTCGCCCAGGACGCGAGCCCCGTGAGTGCCGCTGCCGAAGCACGGCCGAGGTGGTCATCAGCAGGCGACAGTTCGAGCGCCTGCCGGGCGTGCCGCACAGTGCCGGGCCCATCGCCCCGGACCAGGGCCTGGGCGGCACGGTACAGCTCGATCTCCGCCGGAAGGCGGCGAAATTCCGCGTCGTCGACGACGACCATCTCCGCCGCTGGGGCGTGGGATCCCTGACGGATACCTGTGGCCCGGTCCAGCCACTGCTCGGCGTCCCGCAGTCGGGCCTCAACGCCCTCGAACTCGCCGCCAGCCAGCAACGCCCCGGCGAACCCGACGTTGAGCACCGGCCTGATCCGGACCACCTCGTCGGGCAGCAGCTTGAGCCAGCCAAGCACCGCAGTCTCCTGCCTGCTCCTGAGCATGGCCGGAATCGCCAGCTCGACCAGGTCCGCGGCCCGGTCGAAATCCGCCGCGGCCAGCGCGTGCCGGATCGCCTCTGACGGCTCGCCGTTCTGCTCGTGCCACGCACTCGCCCGCCGGTGCAGGTCAGGAACGTCGTCGGGCTGCTCGTCCAGCAGCCGCGCGTGCAGGACGTCGGCGAAGAGCTGGTGATAGCGATACCACCGGCGGCGGTCATCAAGCGGGACCAGGAACAGGTTCCCCCGCTCCAGCGCCGCCAGCATGGCCCTGCCGCCGTCCTGGCCGGTAACGGCATCGCACAGCGGGCCGCTCAGCCGGTCCAGAATGGAAGTCTGCAGCAGGAAATGCTGGACAGGACCGGGCTGGCGCTGCAAGACCTCCTCGGCCAGGAAGTCGACGATGTACCGGTCATCCCCGGCGAAGCCGTCGATGAACGCGGCGACGTCCTCCCGCCCCTGCAGCGAGAGCGCCGCCAGCTGCAGCGCGGCGATCCACCCTTCAGTGCGCCCCTCCAGCGCTGCGACATCGGCGGCGGTCAGCGCCAGTCCCATCACCCCGTTGAGGTACGCCGCGGCCTCGCCGGGCGTGAAGCGCAGATCGGCGGCGCGCATCTCGGCGAGCTCGCCGCGCGCGCGCAACCGCGCCAGCGGCAACGACGGGTCGGTGCGGCTGGCGATCACCAGGTGTATCTGCGGGGGTAGGTGCTCCAGCAGGAAGGCCATCCCGTCCTGCACGTCGCGCGCGTCGATGACGTGGTAGTCGTCGAGCACCAGCACGACATCGTCCGAGATGGCGTCGAGGTCGTTAAGCAGAGCAACAAGGCCCGCCTCGTCCGGCGGCTGGGGAGGCTGCAGAAGCGAGAGGGCACCTGCACCCTCCCCGGGCGCCGCCGTCTTCAGCGCGGCGACAAGGTACGTCCAGAACAACGCGGGATCGTTGTCGCGCTGGTCAAGCGACAGCCACGCCACAGACCGTCCATTGGCCGGAGCGGCTGCCAGCCACTCCGCCAGCACGGTCGTCTTGCCGAACCCGGCCGGAGCTGACAATAGGGTCAGCGCCGACTCCGCGCCGCGGCTCAGGCGCTCGCTCAGTCTCGGACGCGCCACCAGACTGCGTCGCCATCTGGGGACGTGGAGCTTGGTCTCGAGCAGCGGGCCTGCCATGACCACCCCCCTCAGGAGGCTCACGCGTCCTGCGAGCAGGTCGCCCGAGACCATCTGGTCACGTGATTACACGGTATGCGGAGTTTTGGCAGATCCGGCCGAGGGTTCCCTGCAGTCAGCGCATATCGATCCATCAGCACGTCAACCGATCGCGCTGAAGGTACGGTGCCGGCGCCTATAACGGCAGGCGGGCGCGGTTATCAAAGGGACCTTTTCGGGTTGTCGGCAGCCCCGCAGGCCCTGGTCGGCTTAACAGATGGTCGGCGGGCTTGCGTCTCCGCGGGAACGCTCCACGCAATTGCGCCAAACGTTTCCGCGGGAACGCTCTCTCATAGCCGCTGTCCGGGACAGGTCATGCCTCGGGTTAAGGCGCGTTCAGGCGTTCTACAGGCTGGCCGGTGATCTGGGCGATGAGGTCGAAGTTCTTATCGAGGTGCAGCACGGTAAGCCCGGCCAGTTCGGCCGTCGCGGCGATGATCAGATCCGGTATTGATGGGGCGCGGTGCTGGCCCTGGTCCGCGAGCAGGGCCAGGATCTCCAGGGCCCGGTCTTCGATAGCCGGGGTCATGTATTCAACCGGCATTGACGACAACGGCGGTTGCCGGAACGCGGTCCGCAACTCAGGACCTGACCGGGCCGAATACCCGGTTTCCAGGCGGGTGACGGTGGCGATCCGGACCAGGCCGCGTTCGATCCGCCCGGCCCATTCGGCGGCATCTGGGCTGGCTGCCAGGCGGATCAGTGCGGACTTGTCGATGAGCCAGGTCGTCACTTCCAGGCCTGAGACATCACGTCAGGGTCGGCCAGATCGGCGAAGGTGCCGGCGAAACGTGCCAGGTCTTCTACCCTGACCGGGGAACCTGGGGTGGCGGCGTCTTGAGCTAGGCGGCGGCGGAGATACTCGCTCCGGGATACGCCGAGGCGAGCGGCGTGGGCATCTAGTGCCGCGACAACTTCCTCTGGTACATCACGGATCAGTACATCAGCCATGGATGCCTCCAAGTGATATCCCATGATAGCGCACTGGGCCGCACCCCGATCAAACGCACACACATGCCGCGGACAGGATCTAAGGAGGCCCCTCCAGCGAGGCCGTACTTCTTGTAACCGGCAGGTCAGCGGTTCGGTCCCGCTCACCGGCTCCCAGCTACGACGAGGTTTTGACCCGCGTTCTGGTCCACCCAGGTCCGTGCGGCCCGCGGCCCGCTGACGGAATAGGCCGGAACCCTGCCGTGTCATCAGCCCAGCACATTGTTCGCGCTCTCCGCATGGGGCTGGCGGAGGCGTGAGTAGTGCCCGAGGTTTATTTCGTTCTTGGTGAAGGGTCCGCTGAACAGAACCGGATCCGAGTCGTGATCGTGTCCGCTTTCGCAAGCGTGTACCAGGGCCGCCATAAAACGGCCGGCGACAGGAGCGTTTTTGAACTGGTTGCCGCTCGTGCCAATGGCCACATAGAACCCAGCCAATGAGGTACGGTCGTAGATCGGGATCCAGTCGTCGGCGACGTCATATAGTGCAGCGAAACCAACGGGACGGGGCGGGATGCCCAGCGACGGGATTCTTCGGGCCAGGCGGAGTACCTGCGAATCCCACGCCTCCGCGGTGGGCTCGGCCTCGAAAGCATCCGGGTCATCTATCCAGTGGAGGGCATCGCATGCTGGCTCCGCGCTTCCGACGAGAAGCTGCCCGCCGAAGTGGGATCTGAAGTATGTGCCCAGGTCCCCGTCCGTGACAGCGGGACCCAGCTCGCCGTGCGCATAGCCAGCCGGTGCAGGTACGGAATGGACCTCCTGCCTAAGTGGGCGAGTTCGGATTCGGAATTCTCCGGTGACGCCCGCGAGAGCGTTAACCTGACCGGAGTACGGGCCCGCCGCATTGACCACGACGGGAGACTGAATCACGCTTCCTGAGCGCAGCCTTACGCCCTGGACCCGCCCATTCTTCTGCAGTATCGCCACCACCTGTTCACGGAGCTGAACTTCGGTCCCCCTCCGCTTCGCCGCGGCGATGAGGTTCCTCGCCGCCAGCTGCGGGTCGTCAATAAACCCGCCGTCGGGTGTGTAGTAGGCACCGAGTTCGCCGTCGGCATCCGCCCAGAATGCGGCGTCCGTGACCGGCTTGGGCGGACCGTACCGTGCGGGATCCAGGCCCGGCACCTGCTGCCGGATGGTCTCAGCGTCCCAGCACTGGTACGGGACACCGACGCGGTCAAAGAGAGGCAGCACCCGCTCACGTTCAGTACTGCCGTCAAGGATCAGGCAACCTGTCTTGGTATACCTGGCCAGGGATTCCTCATGACCACTGCCCAGATATTCGGGCCAGCTCTCCCAGCTGAACTTGGCTTCCCAGGAAGCGGCCACTCCCTCGAAGGTCGAGTAGTGAAAGCGGACAATGCTTGAGGATGAGCTGGTCGAGCCCGAGCCGACATCACCCAGCCGGTCGATAGCCATCACCCGCAGTCCGGTCTGGGCGAGCTCGTAGGCGACAGCGGCACCGATGACCCCGGTTCCGATCACGACTGCGTCGGCTGTTTGTGTCACTCAATAGTCCTCTCGGACCAGGTCGGTGGTCGTTCTGCGAGCACGCTGGTGCCCGTGCCGGGATGGACGGGAGCGCCCCAGCTTCTGCCCGCGCGGATTGTATGGCGCACCAAGCTGGGACAGCAACTGCCCGGCCAACGGGAGGCGCGCCGGGAAAGCACCAGCGTCGGCTGGCTCCGTCAGGGGACCGGTCAGCTTCGACGCCCTCACGGGGGCGTCTGCCTCAGGTCGTCGAGACGGCTGAGGGCGCATTCAAGTGCGTCGGTGAGCCGCTTGCGGTGCCCGGTGGCCAGCAGGTCAAGCACCAGGCCGGTGAACGTCGCTTTTACCAGCGACGCCTCGCGTTCGGCGTCCTGCGGCCTGATGCCGTCAGCGATCAGCTCGTCGGCGATGCCCTCGCGCCAAAACGAGATCTGCTCCGCACGCACATCACCAGGCAGGCCGCTGACCGTGGCGTCCAGCGTGGCGGCTTCGAGACCCAGTCGCACCAGCGCCAGGTGCTCCGGGCTGCGGTTGATCCACCGCCACCAGCGCCGCTGCAGCTCCGCCGTCGAGAGGTGAGGTACCTGCCGCCGCCACCGCTCCTCGACTCCTTGCTGGATCTCAGCGGCCCGCCGCAATGCGGCGACCACCAGTTCGTCCTTGCTGCCGAAGTGATGCACCAGCGCGTTGACCGACACTCCCAGTGCCCGGGCCACTGGCCGCAGCGACACTCCGGCGACGCCGTGCCGGCCGAGATAGCGGACCACCTCGTCCAGCAGCTCAGCCCGTCGTTCGAGATCAGGATGGCGTCCCATCAGTGCCGTCCCATCAGGCGCGCATGCGCTGGCCCGCCGGGTCGAGCACCGGTTCTGGCAGCAGTCTCGCCGGACGGCGCTGGCCGATGATCTCTACCTCGAACATCGCGCCGGGCACCGCGAGCTCGCTCGGCACATAGCCGAACGCTAGCGAGCGGCGGCTGTAATGCGCATACGCGCCGGACGTCACCCAGCCCACCACTGCCCCGCCGTGCCAGATCGGCTCGTCGCCGACGACGTCAGCCGGTTCGGCCGGATCGGGGGTGATGTCGAAGTAGCCGAGCGTGCGGGCCGGGCCGCGCGCCAGCTCTGCCTCCACCGCGGCGCGCCCGATGAAGTCGTGATCGAGCTTGAGCGACCGGTGCATCCGCGCCTGCACTGGCGTGTAGATCGGCCGGTACTCTCGTGCCCACGTACCGAACATTTTTTCCATCCGCAGCGACATCAAGGCCCGGAACCCGAACAGGCCGATGCCGTATGGCTGCCCGGCCTGCCACAGCAGATCGAACAGTGCCCGCTGGTACTCCGGTGCGACCCAGATTTCGTAGCCAAGATCCCCGGTGTAGGTCATCCGGCCGACGTAGGCGGGGATCATCCCCACGTCGATCCGGCGGAACGACATGAACGGGTAATTCTCGGTGGCCAAAGATGCGTCGGTGACCGATTGGAGCACGTCGCGGGCGTGCGGACCGGCCAGCGAGAGGCCCACTAGGGACAAGCCCAGCACGTCGAACCGCACCCCCTCAGCGAGGTGGCCGGCGAACCAGCGCGAGTGATGCGCTTCGGCGATCTGCGAGCCGAACAGGAAGAAATCTTCTGGACCGACCCGCGCTACGGAAAACTCCCCGACGATGTGAGCGTCGGAATCCAGCGCGGCGGTGAGGTTGATCCGGCCGGCTCGCGGCAGTCGGTTGGTGAACATCTGCTGCAGCCAGTCGGCGCTCCCGGCTCCGGTCACGCGGTACTTGGCGAAGTTGGAGCACTCGGTGAGCCCGACGCGTTCGCGCACCGTGGTGCACTCGTCGGCGACGACCGGGAAGGCATTGGAACGACGGAACGTCACGTCCTCACGCGGCTCGGACCCTGGCCGCTGGAACCACAGTGGGTGCTCGAGCCCGTAACTCGCGCCCCAGACCGCGTTGTGCGCGGTGAGCCGGTCGTAGACCGGTGTGGTGTGCAGTGGCCGGCCGGCCGGGAGTTCCTCGTTGGGGAAGGTGATACGGAACCGCCGGCTGTAGTTCTCCCGCACCTTGGCGTTGGTGTAGGCCAGGCTGGCCCAGCTGCCGAAGCGGGCCACGTCCATGGCCCAGATGTCTTCCCCCGGATCGCCGTCGACCATCCAGCGCGCGAGGGTGAGGCCAACACCGCCGCCTTGGGAGAAGCCGGCCATCACTGCGCAGGCCACCCAGCAGTTGCGCAGGCCGGGCACCGGGCCGACCAGCGGATTGCCGTCGGGCGAGAAGGTGAACGGCCCGTTGACCACCTTCTTGATCCCCGCGCCAGCCAGCGCCGGGTAGTGCTTGAACGCGATCTCCAGCGACGGGGCGATCCGGTCGAGATCGGGAGTCAGCAACTGCTGGTCGAAGGTCCACGGCGTCTGGCGGGGCGACCAGGGCACGCACGCCTGCTCGTACGTGCCGAGCAGCATCCCGCCGCCCTCCTGGCGGATGTAGAGCTCGCCGTCGAAGTCCATGCCCATCGGCAGCTCGTGCCCGGTGGCCGCGTTGTACTCGGCCACCTCAGCCATGTCTTCGGTGATCAAGTACATGTGCTCCATCGCGAGCACGGGCAGCTCCAGGCCCATCATCCGGCCCACCTCACGGGCCCACAGCCCGCCGGCGTTGACAATATGCTCGGCGTGGATCTCGCCGCCCTCGGTGATGACGTCCCACGTGCCGTCGGGGCGCTGACGAAGGTCGCTCACCCAGGTGTGCTGGTAGATCTCGGCGCCAGCCTGCCGGGCGCAGCCGGCGTAGGCCCGGGTGACCCCGGCCGGGTCGACGTGACCTTCGGCCCGGTCGAACAGCGCGCCGATGAAGTACTGCTCCTCCAGCAGCGGGAATATCCGCTTGGCCTCGGCCGCCGAGATGATCTCCATCTCCATGCCGAGGTAACGGCCGCGGGCCTGGGCCATCCGCAGCCAGTCCATCCGCTCCCGGTCGCCGGCCAGCGTCAGCCCGCCCGACATGTGAATGGAGCAGTTCTGGCCGGAGCGCTCCTCGATCTCGCGATACAGCCCGACGGTGTACTGCTGCAGCTTCGCGACGTTGGGGTCACCGTTGAGCGTGTGCATGCCGCCCGCAGCGTGCCAGGTCGAGCCGGCGGTGAGCTCCTTGCGCTCGACGAGCACGACATCGGTCCAGCCGAGCTCGGTGAGATGGTAGAGGACAGAAGCGCCCACCACACCGCCGCCGATGACGACTACCTGCGCGGAAGATCTCATCGAGGCATCCCTACGTCTAGACTTTTCCCGGTACAGTCGTTCCAACTATAAATGCCTGGAGGTGTCGTGCATGGGTAGGCTGCTCGATCGGCTGGCCGCCGGACCGGTGATCTGCGCCGAGGGATATTTGTTCGAGTTCGAGCGCCGCGGCTACCTGCAGGCCGGGGCGTTCGTACCCGAGGTGGTCCTCGAGGAGCCCGACATGGTTGCCGGGCTGCACCGCGAATTCGTGCATGCCGGATCGGACGTGGTTGAAGCCTTCACGTACTACGCCCACCGCGAGAAACTGGCGGTGATCGGCCGCGAGGGTGACCTCGAGCTGATGAACCGGCAGGCGCTGCGTATCGCCAAGGAGGTCGGCGCCGAGCACGACTCCCTGGTGGCCGGCAATATCTGCAACACCAACGTCTATGACCCGGACGATCCCGCGACGCATAAGGTCGTCCGCGACATGTTCGCCGAGCAGGTCGGGTGGGCCGCGGAGGCTGGCGTCGACTTCGTGATCGCCGAGACCATCGACTATCCCGGCGAGGCATTGCTCGCGCTGGAGGCCATCAAGGAGCACGGCCTCGATGCGGTGGTCACCCTCACCATCCACCGCCAGCCCGTCGTCCGCGGGGGCGACCCGATCGGCGAGACATGTCGTCGCCTGCAAGACGCCGGGGCCGATGTAGTCGGGCTGAACTGCATGCGCGGGCCCGCCACCATGCTGCCGCTACTCGGTGAAATCCGCACCGCGTGCGACGGCTACATCGCCGCCCTGCCGGTGCCGTACCGCACGACAGAAGCCGAGCCGACGTTCCAGTCGCTCACCGACCCACAGTGCGACCTGATCCCGGACGGCCGGCCATTCCCGACCGCGCTGGACCCGTTCCTGGCCAACCGCTACGAGATGGGCGCGTTCACGACGGCCGCGGCGGCGCTCGGGGTCAACTACTTCGGCATCTGTTGCGGCGGCGCACCCCATCACGTCCGTGCGATGGCCGAGGCACTTGGCCGCACGCCGCAGGCCAGCCGGTTCAGCGCGGATATGAGCCGGCACGCCTACTACGGCACCAGCGAACGGATCAGCCGGCATTACCAGGAGTTCGCCAAAGAGCTCTAGGCACCCGGCGGGTTCGGCGCGGCCGGATACCCCACCTGGCGCGACCTGACCGCGGTCGCGCGGTCCGGCTTCTGGGCCGGGCGAACGGCCGTGCCGGACCAGGGTCCGGCCAGGGTGGCACACGGGCGCGATCGCGTGGCTCCGGGGACGACCGTGGATTGCAGCCGAACGTGAGCCCGCGGTCCTACCTGCAGGAGGTCTCTTGTGAATGCCACTGATGAGCACACTGGTCTCAGGCCGACGATCGTGCTCGTGCACGGCGCCTTCGCCGATGCGTCCAGCTGGAACGCCGTCATCGAGCGGCTGCAGCAGCAGGGCTACACCGTCATCGCCCTGGGCAATCCGCTGCGCGGACTGGCCGCCGATTCCGCCTACACCGCCAGCCTGCTCAACCAGCTCGACGGCCCGGTACTGCTGGTCGGGCATTCCTACGCCGGCGCGGTCATCACCAACGCCGCGACCAGCGCCCCGAACGTCCTCGGCCTGGTCTACATTGCCGCCTTCGCCACCGATGACGGCGAAAACCTGAACGATGTCGAGAGCGGCTCCAAGGACAGCATCCTGGGCACGGCCCTGGTGCAGTACCACTATCCGTCCGGACCGGATGGGGAGACCGCGGTCGAGCTCGCGGTCAACCCCGCGCTGTTCCGCGAGGCCTTCGCGGCCGACCTGCCCACGGAGACCACCGCGCTGATGGCCGCCACCCAGCGCCCTACCGCCGCGACGGCGTTCAGCGAGGCGTCCGGGCCGCCGGCCTGGAAGATGCTACCGTCCTGGACGGTGGTCGCCACCGGCGACAAGGCCGCCGGCGCCGACGTCATCCGGTCTCAGGCTCAGCGGGCGGGCGCCGACATCACTGAGGTCGAGGGCTCGCACGTGATCATGATCTCCCAGCCGCAGGCGGTCACCGACGTCATCCTGACCGCGGCCCGGGCCGTCGCTGACCCACGACGATGAGCACCGCGCCGAAGCTGGGCACGACCGATATGGCCGCGATGTCGCCGGGGACCAGCACGCCGCTGGGTGCGCTGAAACAGGTGGACGCGGGCCTGCTGAACGTCGGATACGCCGAAGCAGGACCCGCTGATGGCTCGCCGGTCCTTCTCCTGCACGGCTGGCCGTACGACATCCACAGTTTTGCCGAGGTCACCCCGTTGCTGACCTCGGCCGGCTACCGCGTCGTCGTCCCGTTCGTGCGCGGCTACGGGACCACCCGCTTCCTGTCCGGCAACACGCTCCGGAACGGCCAGCAAGCAGCTCTGGCGGCCGATGTCATCGCGCTGATGGACGCGCTCGGGATCGCCAAGGCCGTCCTGGCCGGCTTCGATTGGGGGGCCCGGTCGGCCGAGGTCGTCGCGGCGCTGTGGCCGGACCGCTGCCGGGCCCTGGTCTCGGTGAGCGGGTACCTGATCGGCAGCCAGGCCGCCAGCCAGGCGCCGCTGCCGCCGCAGGCCGAACTCGCCTGGTGGTACCAGTTCTATTTCGCGACCGAACGCGGCCGGGCCGGTTACGAAGAGTACCGGCGCGAGTTCAGCAAGCTCATCTGGCGGCTCGCCTCACCTAAGTGGGTTTTCGACGACGCCACGTTCGCGCGCACCGCGGCCGCCTTCGACAACCCGGACCACGTCGCGATCGTGATCCACAATTACCGGTGGCGGCTCGGCCTGGGTGCAGGCGAATCCCAATACGACGACCTGGAGCGGCGGCTCGCCAGCTTCCCGGCCATCACCGTGCCCGCCATCACCCTGGAGGGAGACGCCAACGGCGCGCCGCACCCGGACGCCAGCGCCTACGCCGGCAAATTCACGGGCCGCTACGAGCACCGGGTCATCGAGGGCGGCATCGGGCACAATCTGCCGCAAGAGGCTCCGCAGGCTTTCGCCCAAGCCATCATCGACGCCGACAGTCACTGACCAGTGCAATGACGCCGATGGCGGCGAGACGGCTCGGGGCCGGTGCTCCGGGCCGCCGTTGTTAATACTGTGACGCTGAGGAGGTTCCGGTCATGACCACCGCGATCATCGGCACCGGAGGGCTCGGATCGGTCATCGCCCGCCAGCTCGCCTCAGGCGGTGAGACTTTGCGGCTCTCCAGCGCCGACCGTGAGTCGGCCCGAACGCTGGCGGCACAGATCGGTCGCGCTGCGGTTGTCGCCGCCGGCAACCGTGACGCGTTGCAGGGCGCCGGTGCCGTCGTCCTCGCGCTGCGGTTTACCGTGCTGAAGCGCGTTATAGATGAGCTCGCCGACCTGCTGGCCGGCCAGGTCGTGGTCGTTCCGAGCAACCCGGTCAGCGCCGACGCGCACGGTAACGTGTCCCGCGTCCTGCCCGAAGGGCAATCCTCCGGGAAGGTCGTGGCCGGGTGGTTGCCAGCCGGGGCGCAATTGGCCATGGCGTTCGGGACCCTGCCGACCGATCTCCTGGAGTCCTCGGTCAACCGCTCACCGGAGCCGGCGGTCCTGTTCTACGTGACCGGTGACGACCGTGCTGGCGGGGAAGCCGAGCGGTTGATCCGGACGGCCGGCTTCGAGCCGGTGAGGGCCGGCGGCCTCGAGCAGTCGGGCCGGCTCGAGGTGGACGGCGACCTGCACGGCCTGGTGGTCGGCCCCGCCGAGGCACGGTCACTGATCGGTGCGGCCTGACCGCTTCGCCGCCCCGGCCGGGTGACCTCCCTCACCCGGCCGGGGTAGGGTCACCAGCCGCGAGGCGGCTCGTTCGGCTAGTGCCGCCGCAATGTCTGGGGGCACGGGCACGTTCGAGCCCTGGAAACCATGAAACGGCCGGAACGACCCGAGCGTCGCGTCGTCGAGCAGTTCGGACCTGAGCAGGGGCGGCGTCGAGCGCCTCAGCAACGGCACGATGCCCTGCGACGGAGCATGGTCGCCGGAGCACGTCGCCGTCTTCCAGCGCTGGATCGCCAACGGGTCGGCACCCTGAGCGCACGCTCCGGTGACTGAGCACGGCACGCCGGACGAATGATCTGGGCGCAACGGCCGCCAAACCTGCCCTTCGGCAGGCAGCCGCGGATGCGCCGGGCCGGTCTGTACCGGAACGACGAGCACGAGATCTGCCGGCCGCCGCCGCAACGGAAAATGCATTCCTGCTCCCAGGCTTCCCCAAGGTCCACGCCGATGCCATGCTGAGTCCGTAACCAAGGAAGGGAGGGAAGGCTCGTGTACTACTGGCTCATCGGCGGTGCCTGCCTGCTCATCGGCCAGCTCATCGGCTGGTGGATGGGCTACGGCCGCGGCAAGAAAGATGCCCTGCGCGACCTCGAGCGAGCCCAACTGCACAACCGGCGGCGGAAAGTCGCGGCCGCCCAGAACCGGAACAAGAAGCCGGTCAAGGCCAGCCAGGGCCGGAACAAGAAGCCCTGACCCCGACTGCCTACATCAGGCCCATGGCGCAGGTCGGCGGCGAGCTTTGCGAACTGCCGTGACTTGCTCCTTGCTGCGACAGGCCTCAGGCCCGGGATGCGGCCCGCAGTAATGAACGCCCGTCCCGGCCCTCAGTGGTGCCGGGGATTCCCGCATAGGCACCTAGCCTGGAGACGGGTATCAGCCGGAACTGGTGTCCGGGGGGGCGGGCCGTGCGGGGGTGATGTCGGTGTGGCTGAAGTCGTTTCCTTTGAACAGCAATGCTTCACCGGCGGTTTTGGCCAGGGAGTACGCGAAGCAGTCCCCGAAGTTCAGGCCGGCCTTGTGGCCGCTGCCCTGGCCGAAATCGCGGTATGCATCACGGGCGATGCGGGCCTGGTCGCGGGTCACGGGTTCGACATGCAGTTCCGCGGTCTGCACGAGTTCGTCAAAGCGGCGGCTGGCGACCGGGTCCCGGCTGGCGTCGATGACGACCGCGGTCTCCAGCCAGTTCGCGGCGGAAATACGCCTGTCCCGTGCGCTCTGGATGGCATGGGCCATCTCGCTGGCGTCTGGTTCGGCGCGCAAGATCGTGATGAGGGCGGACGTGTCGATGATCACGTGGGCCGCCCTTGCTGGTCGTAGAGCAGGTCACCGTGTTCGGCGCTGCGGAACGGCTCGCGGAGCCGGGGTGCGGTATCCGCGCCGATAGCCAGGAGCCGGTCGACCAGGCCTGCCTCGCGCAGGTGCCGTACCCTGTCCAGGCGTTCGCGGACCGCGACAGTCACCGCCGTCGTCTGCGTCTCGCCGGTCAGTGCGGCGAGTTCCTGCACCAGCTGGTGAGTCTCGGCGTTCTTAATTTTCTGTCACTGGAGAGCGGGCGACCCTATCGCCCGAAGCGGGAGACACCCTCGAGAACCCGGGGCTGATCCACGATCCAGGTCATCGGGCAGGCTGGATCAGAACACGGTGTCGCCCCAGTGCTGGCCAGGCTTGAGCCCGGGCGGGCAAGCGAAGACGCCGCTGCCGGTGTGGTGGATGTACTCGTTGAGGGCGTCGGCGGCCAGCGCGGTCTGGAGCTTGATGAACTGGGCCGGGTCTTTCATGAAGGCGATGAAGAACAGCCCGCCGAGCAGGGTTCCGGCCTGAGGGTCGATACCGTCGGTGAAGGAGTAGCCGCGGCGCAGGATGCGTGTCCCGCCGTTGTGCTCGAAGCTGGCCAGCCGGATGTGGGCGTTGGCGGGAATGGCGGGCTGCCCGCTGGCTGCGGTCGAGGTGAAGTCGGGCGGGGTGAATTCGGTCCCGCCGGACAGCGGGGCGCCGGATGTCTTGGCGCGGCCGATCACGTTTTCCTGGTCTTGGAGGTAGTCACGGTCCCAGTTCTCCACGAACATGCGGATCTTGCGGGCGATCAGGTAGCTGCCGCCGCGCATCCACGGCTGGTCGGTCTCCGGGCCGACCCACACGTAGTCGTTCATGAGGTCGGTCTGCTCGGCTTTGATATTGCGGGTGCCGTCCTTGAAGCCGAGCAGGTTGCGCGGGGTGGCCTGGGCGGTGGTGGTGGTGGAGGTGCGGCCGAAGCCGAGTTCCATCCAGTTGTGCTCGACCACGCCCATGCCGATCCTGGCCAGGTTCCGCACGGCATGGAACGCGACCAGCGGGTCATCTGAGCAGGCCTGCACGCACAGGTCACCGCCGGTGTAGTCGGGATCGAGGTTCTCGTTGGGCAGCGGTGGCAGCTCGGCCAGCGCGGACGGCTTGCGCGGGGCGAGGCCGAAACGATGGTCGAACAGGGATGGCCCGTAGCCGATGGTGATGGTCAGCCGGGATACCGGCGAGCCGGCCGCCTCGCCGGTGTCGACCGGCGGCGCGCTGGGCTGCGTGTCCTCGCCGACCAGCTGGCCGGCCGTCATGCGGGCCGCGGCGGCGGTCCATTCCCGCAGCATGCCGTGCAGGTCTGCGGGAGAGGTGCCGGGCACGACGGTCAGGGTGCCGAACGCGAGCCGGTCCTGGGCGGGGGTGGCGATGCCAGCCTGGTGCGGGCCGTAGAACGGGACGGTCTGCTCGCCCGCTGCCCCGGATGGCTCGCTGCCCGGCCGGGTCAGGTAGCCGGCCAGCCCGCCCGCGACCGCGCCGGCCCCGAAAGCCCCGGCGCCCATGAGCAGCCGCCGCCGAGACGGCGCCCGGAGGCCGCCGTCATCGGGTGGTGCGCTACGGCCGCTGGCTGGGCCTGATGGCGCTCTGGGCGGCTGGGCGGCCGGGCCGTCAGGCAGATCGCGCGCGCGGGTAACCGGCGTTCCTGGTTCGGGGCTGGTCATGCAGGTGATCCTTTCCGCGGCGCCGGCGGGCCGACTGGCCGGACGCGAGTGCTCAGCCGCTCACCTGAACTGACAGCTGGGACAGCGACTCAGCCAGGGCGTTCACCGCCGCCGACAGCTGGCGGCGCTGAGCGTCGTTCACGGCGGAGTAGTTGACGTAGCCGGTGTCGTCGTACCCGGGGCTGACCTTGTAGGTGGCCAGCAGCGAGGTCACGCTGGCGTCGCGCTGGCGGATCTGGGCCAGCAGGCTGGGATCTTTTTGCTGCAGGTAAGGCTGCAGCAGGCTGACGACCTCCATGGCACCGTCCACGTTGGCCTGGAAGACCGGGAGGTCGGTGTTGGAGTAGCGTTCCTCCTCACCGGTGATCTTGCCGGTGGCGGCCTCGTTGGTCAGGTCGGTGGCGCCGCTGGCCATCTCCAGCGGGTTGTACTGGGCGGACCGCACGAGCGTGAGCAGCTGCTGCTCGTTGTGCACCAGCCCGGCGCACAGCGCCGGCGCGCCGGCGAGCGTCTTGTCTTGCCAGAGCAGCTGCTCGAGCTTGTGGAAGCCGATGAACTGCGAGGCGACCGTGACCGGGTTCTCCCACCGCCCGTCGATGTCGGTGTCCAGGCTGCCCCAGACCTCTGCCACGGGCTCGATCCGCTCGTAGTAGATCCGGGCTTGCGGGTAGAGCACTTCAGCCTGGGACATGTTCCCGGCGTTGATGGCCTGGCAGAACGCCTGGGTGTGGGAGACCAGGCCGGCCGTGTTCTGGTCTACGTAGGAGGAATAGGAACGCACGGCGGCGGCCAGCTGCGGGCTGGCCTGCCACGACGGGGCGGTCTGCTGGCCGGTGACCGCGAAGTCCCAGTGCTGCTGCGCCGCCCCGGGGCAGCTGATCTTGTAGCTGCCGGGCTGGATATTCAGCGCGAAACCGCCGGACAGGCCTGGTGTGAGGTTCTCCTGCTCGCCCAGGATCTTGGACAGGTCAGCGGTGCGCAGCTCGGCCTCGGTAACCGCGCCGGCGTCCTCGTTGGACACGGTGAAGTCGACCTCACCCGCCGGGACCGTAGCCGGACTGGGCGCGCAGCCCTTCGGGGTCAGCTTGATGGTCACCGTCGTGGTTTTCCCGCCCGACACGCCGCCGCCGCCGGACACGCCGCCGCCGGACACGCCGCCGCCAGACACGCCGCCGTTGCTGGCGGCCGTGGCCGTATGCGAACTTGAGCAGCCGGCCACGGCGAGCATGAACACGGAGACGATCGTCGCCAGGATGGCGTGATGTCTTGCGCTGTTACCGTCGGTGCGCATGAGGGGGTATGGCTCCTTCTGCTTATGGCCATCAATTCAGGACGAGACCGGCCCCTTGCGCGTGTTACGCATCTCACGCGGACCATGGGCCCCGGGGGCGGATAACTGCTTAGCTGCTAGCGGGCGGCCGCGGGCACGGCGGCCGGCTCGATTCGCGGACGGCGCGCTGGCCGGGCCACGATGATGACCATTGGCACCAGGTAGGCGAGCCAGGCGATGACTTCGATCCAGGCCGGGTAGGGCTGGATACCAAGCACGCCGGTCAGCAGCGACGACAGTGGCGTGCCCGGCCGGATCAGCCAGGAAAGGTCAACCGCCTGGGCCTGCCCAGCGGTCAGCCAGCCGGCCTTGTTCGCGGTGTGGAACGCCGTCATCACCAGCCCGGCTGCCACCACGACCAGAACCAGGCCGGTAATGCGGAAGAACCGGGCCAGGTTCAGCCGCACCCCACCCCGGTAGATGCCGTAACCGATCGCGGCGGCCAGCACGATCCCCAGCACCGCGCCCAGCCAGGATGTGGTGGCATCACCGGAGGCGTGGAACGTGGCCAGCAGAAATACCGCCGTCTCGAAACCCTCCCGCAGCACCGCCAGGAACGCCATCGCCACCAGCGCCCGGCTCGACCCGGCCGCGAGCGCGGAGGCCGTCGCACCCTCCAGGTCGCCCTTCAGGTCCCTGGCGTGCCGCCGCATGAAGATGATCATGTACGTGACCATGACGACGGCCAGGGCGCCGACGACCGTCTCCAGGCCTTCCTGCTGCCGCTGCGGCAAGTCCGAGGAGATCACCTGAAGCGCGACCGCCAGGCCGATACAGATCAGGACCGCTGCCGCCGTACCCAGCCACACCTGGCGCAGGGCATCCTGGCGGCCCTGCTGGCCCAGGAACGCGGCGACGATCCCGACGATCAGCGCCGCCTCCAGACCCTCTCGCAGCCCGATCACGAACGTCGGCAGCACTGTGTCGTCCTCTCCAAGCCAGGCCGCAAGGCGCACCATATGGAAAACTTAGGTAAGGCAACCCTAACTAGAAGCCTCACCTAACAGCATTCATGCGCCCGCTGTCAAGCTGACTCAGCCTCTTGGGCCACACGACTAGCCACGAGCCTCGCCACCGGGCCACGGACTTTCCTATCGGCGCGACCCCGATCCGCGAGCCGGTCAGGCTGCGGCCTGTGTCGGCTAGCCCTAAGTCGCGGTCTGCGAGACGGTAACGGATCCGGCGGAGAGTCGGCTCACACCGACAGACCCGGCCCTGGGCGGGCTCGGGGATCAAGCGGTCGCTGCGGTCGCCTCGCCGGCGATGGTGACGAAGATGTGGGCTGCGGTGGCGTCGCTGATCTCGATGCCTGGTGGCTGCGTGCCGATGCGGACGCCGCCGTCGACACGGGTGATCCTCACCGAGGCATCCGGCCGGATCCCGGCCCCGCGCAGGCGGGTCAGCAGGACCGTGTCGGATTGAATCGGCTCGCCGATGCGGCGGACCACCACCGCGCTGGTCCCGGCGGGCAGGTGGGCCAGCGGTACCACGCCGCCAGGCCCTTCCTCGCCTTCGTCTTGACCCAGTTCGGCCAGCCCGGGGATCGGATTCCCGAACGGCGAGTGGGTGGGGTGACCGAGCACGTCAAGCACTCGGCGTTCGACCGTCTCGCTCATCACGTGCTCCCACCGGCACGCTTCCTCGTGGACCAGGTGCCACTCCAGGCCAAGGACACTGACCAGCAGGCACTCGGCTAGCCGGTGCTTGCGCATGACCCGGATCGCCGCCGACCGGCCCGCTGCGGTGAGCTCGATCTGCCGGTCGCTGGTGAGGGTGAGCAAGCCGTCACGCTGCATCCGGGCTATCGTCTGCGATACCGTCGGCGCGCTATGCCCGAGCCTCTCGGCAATACGGGCACGCCGTGGGACGACGCCGTCTTCCTCGAACTCCAGCACCGAACGCAGATACATCTCTGCCGTGTCGATGAGGTCGTCCTCGTGGTTCACGTGCCATCCCTGGGGCCGGTCCGGCCGTCCTGCGGCTTTCCTGCTGTGCGCTGGCCGCCGACGCCGGAACCGTGCAGCTAGCGATGGGATCTGTGTGCAGATCCTGCCGTGCCAGCTTAGCTTGACCACGGAGCCCGCTGGAATCCTGAACACCGTGTGCGGCCGTGACCGGCTCCATCCCGATCCGGCTCGTCCAGCAATCCGAGGGGGTGATGCCGGTGCGGCTGTGCGCGGCTGCCCTCTCGCGGGCCGGGCGCAGCAAGGCCCGGCATGATCTCGGTGGCGAAGAGCTCGACCGTGACGGCAGTTCCCGCCTCTCGAAGGGCGCAGGTTGACGTACTGCCCGCCTAGTTCATCGCGTAGCTCGGCGACCCCGCGGCCCACCGTCTCGGGACTGCCAACGAGTGTGCGACCTTCCCTTTCACCCCGTTGGGGTGATGCCTCTGCGGGCCGCCCGAGGTGGAATCGATGAAGGGATGGACGTCAAGGTTCCTGCGATTGCGACGGCATAGAGGCCGTGATGAGGTCGGCACACGAAGCCCGCGACGGGCACGACGCCGCTGGTTTCTGCTCGGCCCAGAGTCCCTCTGGGAGAACGCGGTGCTGCCGGGAGCGGTAGCCACTGACGGAACACCAGGCCGGGCGGGCCGGCGAGCACCGGAAAACCATGGCCAACCTGGTTGGCCTTAAGGAGGGGTGTCATGGACCCCGCGGCGAGGCCGTCAGTTCTGTTCATCTATTTCACGTACACCAACCAGACACGGAAAGTTATAGACGCGATGGCCGAGGTGCTCCGGGGCCGCGGCTGCGACGTACAGCTGGCCGCCATCGAGTTCACCGACCCTCGCTACGCCGGCAGATTCCGGGAATTCCCCATGCCGCACCCGTTCCGCGAGCTCGTGGGGATGATCCCGGCGGAATCACCCCGCCGCCGCCCGGCGAAGATCGCCATCCCCGACGTCGTGACCGAACGGGACTACGACCTGGTGTGCATCGGGTCTCCCACCTGGTGGCTGTCCACCGACGTCCCGGTCCGGTCCTTCCTGCAGTCCGAGACCGCGAGCCGGGTCCTGACGGGAAAGCCGTTCGCCGCCGTCGTCTGCTGCCGCCGGTACTGGAAGCACAACCTCAAGACGGTCCGCAGGCTCGGCACCAAGCGCGGCGGCGTCTTCGCCGACGGCATTCACTTCCGCTACCAGGGCGGCCAGGTACGCTCGCTGCTGTCGCTGCTGAGCTATCTCGGGTCCGGCGAATACCGCGAGCGCTACCTCGGGGTCAAGATCCCGCCGACCAACCTTCAGGAGCACCACCTGGCGGAGGCACGGAAATTCGCCGACGGGCTGGCCAGCCGCCTGGCCAGCAGCGCCCCGGTGAAGTAGGACGTCAAGCGAACGCGCCAGCGCTGCTGCCGCTGGCGCTGATGAGGGCCGGACTCCATGTCACGCCGTCAGCGACTGGTGCTTTCGTCCCGTACCGGCGGACTCGGCCACGCGTGTCCCACGCAGGACACGCGTGTTATCGTGTGGCGATAATTGGTGTCGCTGCTCAAGACCCGGTGACGTCAGATACTTACAACTGCCTGGGGTGAGTTGTGTGAGCAGTCCGGGTGCTCCTGACGCCGTGGCCGTTCCTGGACCGCCTGCCCGTCCGGCCGCCGTACCGATCGCCGTGACCACGTGAGTCGCATCGAGCATGAGGCCGTCATGAGATGCCCGCTTGCGGGCCAGCCCGGTCGCGTCCGCAGGCGGCCCGCGAGGGCACGGCGGGCTTATGGGCGATAGCGACCTGCGTGAGCGCGAGGCCCGGTGGCGGCCTGCGGGCGGCCCGGGGTTCGACCTGCTGGCGTCCAAGCTCCGTCGTCCGGAGGTCAGGCCCGGGGCGGTGCATCGTCTGGCGCTGATCGAACGGCTCAGGCGCAGCAAGCCGTATCCGATCGTGTCGGTGGTCGCGCCGCCGGGTTACGGGAAGACGACGCTGCTGTCGCAGTGGGCCGAGCGCAACGGCCAGGCGTTCGCGTGGGTGTCGGTCGATGAAGGGGACAACGACCCGAAGGTCTTGCTCACCTACGTCGCGGAAGCGCTCAATGCGATTGAGCCGATCGACGAGCGGGTCTTCGACGCGCTCGCCTCGCCGGGGAGCTCGGTACCCGGCTCGGTCGTCCCGCGCCTCGGCCTGGCTTTCGCCTCGATGACCGCGCCGGTCGCGCTGGTGTTGGACGATGTGCACACGCTGCACAACCGGGAGTGCCAGGCGGCGCTGTCGGTGCTGGCCGATCATGTCCCGGGCGGCTCCCAGCTGGCGGTCGCTGGGCGGTCCCAGCCGCCGCTTCGCGTGGCGCGGCTGCGCGCCGAGGGCAGGATCCTGGAGATCGGTGCCGGCGATTTGTCGCTTGACCGCGACGAGGCGTCCTTGCTGCTGCGCGGTGCGGACGTCGTGGTCGGCGAGGACGACGTGGCGGAGCTTCAACGGCGGACCGAGGGATGGCCGGCCGGTTTGTACCTGGCGGCGCTGTACCTGCGGGAGGGCGGCCCGCTGGCGAGCGCGGCGGTCTCCTTCGGCGGGGCTGACCGCCTGGTGAGCGAGTACATGGAGTCGGAGTTCCTGGCCCGGATCTCCCGTCGGCACCGGGAGTTCCTGACCCGGACCGCCGTGCTGGAGCGCATGTCCGGGCCGCTGTGCGATGCGGTGCTCGAGGCGGCCGGGTCGGCCGGAGTCCTGGCCGAGCTGGAACAGTCGAACTTGCTGCTGGTGCCGCTGGACCGGCGGGGGGAGTGGTACCGCTACCACCACCTGTTCCGCGACATGCTCCTAGCGGAGCTGCGCCGCCTCGAGCCCGGCCTGATCCCCGTCCTGCGCCGCCGCGCCGCCCGCTGGTGCGGGCAAAACGGCTTGCCCGAGGCCGCGCTGGAGTACTCCATCGCGGCCGGGGACGTCGATACGGCCGCTGGCCTGATACAGAAACTCGTGGTGCCGGCCCACCGGCAAGGGCGGGTCCCGACCGTCCAGCGGTGGCTGCGGTGGCTGGAAGATCAGGGCGGGCTCGAGGGGCACCCGATGGCCGCCGTGCTGGCCGCGCTGTTCTGCGCGCTGACCGGGCGCCCGGCCGAGGCCGAGCGGTGGGCCGACGCGGTCGACCGCTGGCAGGACGGGGACCCGGCCCGGCCCGGTGACGTTTCCACCCAGGCGTGGGCCGCCCTGATGCGGGCCTTCCTGTGCCGGCGTGGGGTCGAGCAGATGCGCGCTGACGCAGACGAGGCGGTGCGCAGGTTCGCGGCGGAGAGCTTCGTCACGCCGGCGCCCGCGTACCTGCAAGGGGTCGCGCGCGTCCTGTGCGGTGACCTCGATGGCGGCGACGAGCGGCTCGGGGATAGTGCCAGCGTCGGGGAGGAAGTCGGCGCGCACGAGGATGTCGCGCTCGCACTGTGCGAACGATCGCTGGTCGCGATCACCGGCGGCGACTGGGACCGGGCCGAGACGCTTGCCGACCAGGCAGGCACCGTCTTGCGCCGGGCCGGAATCGAGGAAAGCTACGCCACGCCCCTGGTCAGTGCGGTGCGGGCCCGGGCCGCCATGCACCGGGGAGATATCCCGGCGGCGCGCCGGGAGCTCCTCAGCGCTCAGCGGCTGCGGCATTTGCTGACCTACGCCCTGCCTTACTATGCCGTTCAGGCCCGGATCGAGCTCATCCGTGTCCACCTCGCGCTGGCCGACCTGGCCGCGGCCAGGACCCTCATGCGGGAGGTCGATGAGCTGCTCAGGCGCCGGCCCGGCCTCGGGACCCTCACCGGGGAGGCCCAGGCGCTCCGGGCCCGGCTCCCGAAGGAGCGCGGTTCAAGCGCTTCCGGGGCGTCGGCCCTGACCGCGGCCGAGCTCCGCCTGCTGCCGCTGCTGTCCACCCACCTGTCGATGCCGGAAATCGCCGAAGACCTGTTCCTGTCCCGCAACACCATCAAGTCCCAGGCGATCTCGATCTACCGCAAGCTGGGCGCCTCCTCACGCAACCAGGCGGTCACCCGGTCCCGCGAGCTCGGGCTGCTGGAAGGGTAAGGGCCGAACCGGTTCGGTCAGATGGCCTGGTCGTCCCGGCTTCGCTGGTCGCGCCGGAGTGCTGCCCGCAGGCCCTCGGAGAGGTTTTCCAGCGCGGGCAGCGCCGCGACCAGGGCCGCCGCCTGCTCGGCGGGAAGGCAAACCACGCATTCGGAGATGATCTCGGCTCGCTCCGCCGAGATGCGCCGCCAGGCCTCCTCCCCGTCGGGGGTGACCTCGACCCGGGCGGCGCGGTAATCGTCTGGATCACGCCGCCGCCGGACCAGGCCGAAGGAGTCGAGCTTGCCGACGACCCGGGACAGCATGGTCGGGTTGAGACCCTCAATCTCGCTCAGTTCGGCGAGACCGAGCGGGCCACGGTTGGCGACGACGGCGAGCACGGACGCCTGGGCCGGGGTCAGTCCTTCCCCAACCGAGGCGGCATTGAGCCGCCGCGCGAGCCCGAGGACCACCCGGCGCAATCGGATCACGTTATCGGCGTCCATACGAGCCGCCGCGGTCTGGACGAACAGTGCCTCCTTGTCCTTAATCTGTTGCTCGCTGACCTCACTCATCGTGGTTCCTTTCTCACATCGCCCTGCTCTGCTGGGCCCGTGCCGGGTGATTCGCTGGTGGCCATTGAAAACTCTTGCTAGTGCGGCAGCCGTCAATTGGCTCCGATGACGGCTGTCGCACTAGGCCCCCCATACCGGCCGGAGATGGCCGGTCCTTGACCCGCACCCGACAGGGCGGGCATTGGACCTCAGCCTCAGCCTCAGGCGCTGTCGCCATTCGGGCCAGAGAGAGGAGCGAGGTGCTTGTCATACGCCTCCAGGGCCGCCTCTAGGGTGAACGGCCCGCGAAGCCACTGAAGCCGCGACGGGACCTCGGAGTAATCCACCCATGGATTATCGCCGCAGGCAGGGCAGATGAACTCGAACGTGCCGGTGTAGCCGCCTTCAACGCGGCCGTCCACGATCCGGTCCGGCTGGCGCCGCACGAATGCCGTTCTGCCGTGACCGGGCTGCCCGGCCAGCGGGAATGTCATCCCGACCACAGACCCCATGCGCACCCCATGGGTCACGGCGAGGTTTCAGACGCGGCGCAGGGGTGGCGGCCAGACGGACAACAGCTCCGGTGCCGGCCACGGTATCAGGATTCCCAGGACTGCTCATCCAACTCACCACCAGGCAGTAATTCCTGTGCTGCCGGGGTCTTGAGCAGATCCGTTACCCACATGACAGTACACGCACCTGCGGCGCGGCGAAATGTCCAGCCGGAGCTCGACGGTGCCGGGTGAGCCTTATTTCCCGGTTGATTGCCTCAGCGTCGAAGGGGCTGCCCCGGCTTAGTTGACTCGGGGGTCCGATACGCCTGGGCGGCCTGCTGATGGCGGATAGCACCTCAAGTATCACGAAGTGCTGCTGTCGTATGCCGCCGGCCGCACTGCCGGGTCCCAGAGGAGGTCCTGGCGGATTCTCTCTTTGCTGACGTGGAAGACCGCGCCGATCTGGTCGAGGGTGCAGCCGAGATCTCTGAGCCGGTGAGCGGCGCGTTTGCGGCTCGTCCGCGGCGTCTCGCGGTTGAAGGTGGCGCGCGCTTCGTCCAGTGCCTGGTCCCGTTCGGTGGCCGTGCGCTGTGCCTGTTCGGTCTTGCGCTGTGCTTCTGCGGCCGCGGCCGCCGCGAGGTCTGGTGCTTTGTCGTGCTCGTCGAGCCAGTCGCGACCCGCGCTGGTGATGCGCCAGATGATGGCGGGCCGGCCTCGTCCTTTACGCTCGCGGCCTGCTCGTTCTACATGGCCGGCTTGCTCGTGCTGGTGGAGAGCCCGGTCATAGGTGGACAGTAGTCTGCGGCGCTGGCCTGATTCGGCCAGGAGGCTGGCCAGGGCCGGTGTTGACAGTGGTTCCGGGTTCTGTGCCAGGGCTTTGAGGAGCCGTGCAGCCCGGGTTTCTGCTGTTGCTGCGTGTTCTGCGGCAGGGATGGTGACGACCTGGCTGTCACTCATCGGCTTTCCTTCTTGCCTGGGGGCGCGTTCCGGTGCGGGACTTCTATACGGGGGGCAAATCAGTGCTGCGGCCACCGGGTTTGCCTGGCGGCTGGTTGCGGCAGACGCGTCCGCGGTTGACTCTCCCGAAGCCACCGCCAGGCCGGCCGGGTGAGCCGGCCTCCCGTCATGATCCTCACGACGGGAGGCCGGCCATTGTGCGGGCTGGGCCGCCGGTGACACCCTGTCTGTGGCCGCCGGAGACACCTCGGGAAAGAGCCGGTGGCCTAACAGCCCGGCCGACGGCCCAGCGTCTGTTGGCCCAGCGTCTACTCGGACAGTTCTTCCAGCGCGCGGCGGCGCTGGTTCTTCCCGAAGATGGCGAGCAGGATGCCGGGGACGAGCGCGCACGGGATGGTGATGAACACGATGAAGCTCCGTGGTGCGGTCGCCATGTAGAGCTGTCCGGCGATCAGGACGCCGCCCCAGGCGCCGAGGTGGCCCACACCATCGGTCCAGCCGGTGCCCAGCGAGCGCATCCGGGTCGGGTAATTGACCGGGATGTAGACGTACATGCTCCAGAGCCACAAGATGGTGCCGACCGTCGCGATGATGTAGAAGGTGTCCACGGCCACGGTGCTGTGCGTCGCGTAGACACCCCACCAGCCGCCGGCGAACAAGATGGCGCCGAAGAGCTGAGTCCATCTGCGCTCAAACCGGTCGCCGAAGAACGCGTTGAGCAGGTAGACGATGGAGGCGGCCACTCCGGACCAGGCGACCAGGGCGAAGACGCCGCCGGGGGTGTAGCCGCGGTTTTCGGCCAGGAACAAGAACGCCTGGCTCGCGCCGCCGTAGACGATGCCGGCGTAACCCAGCACCATTACCACCAGCAGCAATGTCGTGATGAGCACGTACCGCTTGCCGAACACGGCCAGCCAGCTGGTCTTCTCCTCGGCCACCACCTGATGCGGCGCCAGGTCTGGATCGGCTAGGGCGATGCGGCCGCCCCGGCTGGCCCGCATCTCCATCCGCTCCATGATCTTGCGGGCCTGGTCGCGGCGTTCCCTGGCCTCCAGCCAGCGCGGCGACTCGGGCATCCGGAAGAACAGCGCGATGGCGATCAGGATGTTCAGCGCGGCCAGGATCCACAGGTACTGCCGGTACTGGCCCGGGAACATGTAATGCGGGACGATGCCGGTCAGCACGACCAGGAGCAGGAAGATGCAGACGACCTGGCTGACCATCATCACCCGGGGCCGGACCTTCGGCCCCATGATCTCGCTCATGTACACGACGTTGATGGCCAGGAACCCGGCGAACCCGAGCGTATCGGCGATCGACAGGACGAACAGCGCCGAGAAGTTCGTCACGTACGCGAAGGGCCAGATGAACACTCCAGCCAGCGTCGCGGACAGGATCAGGGCCGGGCGCCGGCCGATCTTGTCGGCCAGCCAGCCCAGGGCGTAGCCGCCGATCAGGATGCTGATCCCGGCCTGCAGGGCGTACAGGACGTTGTACTGGGAGTGGGTGACGACCTTGGCCGGCAGCCAGACGAACGGGTACAGCCGGGCGGCGATCCCGTCAGTCGCCGCCGCGGTCGCCCAGCCCACCTGCACGATCAGGCAGATCTCCCAGGCCATCGCGCTCATGGGCAGCCGGTCGACCCGGGCTGCCATCTCGCCGGGAATGACCAGAGTGCCGCCGCCAGGGGCGGCGGCTCCCGCGGTATCTTGTGCCATTACGGTTCTCCTTGCTGCCATCCGGTTCAGGGGGATGGCGGGGTAAAACGGGGAATTATGGCGCCTTTACCACTGACGTCGGGGCTGCCCGGGTCGCAGCCGGCCGTGCTGAATCAACCGGGGGCCGACGCCGGGTTAGGCGTAGGCCGCCGGGTAGGGACGGCATCGGCGTCTTTGCCCTTGCCGCGGGCGGGTGACGGCGAAGCTGTAACGAAATTCCCGGCACGTGACTCCTGGCAGAGGCCAGATCCACGAAAGTTACAGCTGCGTTAATGGGATTGTTAGATGCTTCGGGAGGAATGTCAACCCTTTACCTCCGGAAAATTGCCCCTATGGCCCTCTAGAGGCAATTGCTCCCCGGCAAATGCGCCTAGGCAAATGCGCCTAGACAAATGCGCCTAGGCAAATGCTCCCAGGCAATTGACCCCAGACAATTGACTCCAGACAACTAATCTCGGGCCGAGAATTGCCAGCAGTCAATTCTGCTGGACCGAAGCTGATCATGGCTCAGATGTGATGCAGGGTGCCGGGTTTTTGACTGTGCGTAGTCTGCTCCGGTCGCGTCACGTCCCACACACTGCCCCTCGAATTCCGAATCCCGAATTCTTCGGCCCGGTACGGCCCACTAGCTCAGACTCATATCCCCGGCGCTCAGGCCGGTTCCCGGTGAATGACCATCGAGGGGAGCTCTACCGGGCGAGGGCGGCGAGGATCTGCTCGCGGGTCGGCTGGGCGACCGGCGGTGCGGCGCCATGCCGCCTGAGAGTTTCTCGTGTGCACGCGACGACGTCCGGGTCGGTGTAGACCTCGGCGGGCGGGCAGATCATCCCGTTGATCTTCCAGAACGCGCGGAAGGCGGTCGGGTCGTAGGACGCGGCCACGCGCAGCTGGGGATAGGTGACCCGGCCGGGAGTATCGGACGGAGGCGGCGGTGGCGCGCCGAAGATGGTGTGTCGCATCATGGCCAGCCGCCCGGCATCGATCGCGACCTGATCTTGGTAGAACGGCACCACGTGCGTGTCGGCCAGCCGGTCCAGGGCCAGCGCCTGCGCGGCGGGATCTGCGGCGGGATCTGCGGCGTGTCTGCCGATCGTGTCGGCCAGATCGGCGGCGCCGGACAGGGCCAGCGCCAGGCCGCGTCCGAGGGTCGGGTTGGTGGTGCAGACCGAGTCGCCGATCGCGTGCAGGCCGGTGGCGACGGGTATGCCGTCGACCACCAGGCGGCGCAGGGTGTTGTGCAGCCCGGCCATCGGGAAGACGTCGGTGATCGGGTCTATTACGTCGAGCCAGGCCGCGTAGGTGGGGATGGTCCGCAGTACCGCGGTGAAGACCCGCGGGTCCCGGACCGTACGGAACCGGCGGTCGGCGGCCAGGGGCGCCACCACCAACTGCACCGCATCGTTGTCAGCGCCCCATTTACCGGCCAGAAACTCCTCCAGCGCCACGACGGTCCGCGTGACCAGCAGGGCGGGCAGGTCAGCGCCCGGCCGTATCCGGTAGTGGCGGCTGAAATAGGCGATCCCGCACTCGGCGCGCCAAGTGGCCGTGGTCCGGGCGCCGAGCTGTGCCAGCCAGTCATCGATCGGTGAGCGGCGGCCGGTGGCGTCGACCACCAGGTCGGCTGCCACGTCACCGCAGTCGGTGCGCACGCCGGTCACGTGCGGCGGCCGATCGCCGAGCCGTATGGGGGCGGTGAGCAGCCCGGTGACTTTTACCCCGAACCGCACCGTGAGCCGCGGCTCGGCCGCCGCGGCCCGCTGCAGCACCCAGTCGATCGTGGACCGCCTGGTCATCAACGAGGTGAGCCGCTCGTCTCCCGGCCAGGCCGCGCCCTCCGATAGCGAGTCCGGCATCTGAGTCCGCAGCGGAGCTTCGGCCACCCCGGCGGCGAGCAGCCCCTCATACACGTCGGGCAGGCGTTCGATGAGCAGCTGACGGCACCTGGCCATGACGATATGCGGCTGGACGATCTGCGGTGCCGAAGGGCGGAACGCCGTGGTGGCGGCGGATTCCACGTCGGGGGCAGCCCGGAGAGAGTCACGCTCGAGGACCAGGGCCTGGTGCCCGGCCCGGGCCAGCAGCAGCCCGGCGAACAGGCCAGCGGCACTGCCTCCCGCAATGACGATATCCACCGCGTGCCCCTCTCGGCGCCCACCGCCGCTTCGCATGGGAGTCGATACCAGGGTAAAACGACGACAGCCCGGGCAGTAGCGGCGGTCGCGATCACATCCGGCATCATCGCCTCTCCACCGCGCTCGTCGCCTTCGGCTTGGACTCAGTGATCGAGTTCGCCGCCGCCGTCATCGGTCGGTTTGCGGCCAGTGCCCGCTCCTAGCGATCCTGGGGGGCATGCACAAGACCAGTGGGCTGCGCGACCCGGCCGCTGCCTTTCCGCTGCCTAAGCGGCGCGACGACGCGAAGGACCGCCGCGAGGCCAACCGCGCAGTGGCGGTCAGCGCCATCGGGCTGGCTGCCACGGGCATCATCGAGCTGCTTATCGCGGTCGTGACCGGCTCGGTCGGCCTGCTCGGAGACGCGATCCACAACCTGTCCGACGTCTCCACCAGCATCGTGGTGTTCCTCGGGTTCCGGCTGTCCAAGCGCCCGCCGACCGAGCGCTACCCCTACGGCCTGGAGCGGGCCGAGGATCTGGCCGGGATCGGGATCGCCGTGGTCATCTGGGCCAGCGCCGTCTTCGCCGGATATGAGAGCATCCGCAAGCTCCTCGAGCACGGCCACACCAGCCACATCGCCGCGGGTATCGCGGGGGCAGCCATCGGCATCATCGGCAATCAGGTCGTCGCCCGGTACAAGCTGGTCGTCGGCCAGCGGATCGGATCCGCCACACTCATCGCCGATGCACGGCATTCCTGGCTGGACGCCCTCTCTTCGGCCGGGGCGCTCGTCGGCCTGATCGCGGTGGCCCTGGGGCAGCCCTGGGGCGATCCGGTGGCCGGGCTCGCCATCACCGCGTTTATCTGCCATGTCGGCTACGAGGTCACCCGCGACGTCGTCCACCGCCTGGCCGACGGCATCGACCCCGAGGTCATCCACGCCGCCGAAGCAGCGGCCGGGTCGGTACCTGGAGTGATACACGCGCACGCGCGGGCACGCTGGACCGGCCGGACGCTGCGCGTCGAGATCGAAGGCTGGGTCGATCCCGGCATGACCGCATACCAGGCCGACGAACTCGGGCGCGAAGTTGCCGACGCCCTCGCCGGGCGGCTCCCCGAGGCAGGCAGCCTCACCTGGACCACCCGCGCCGCCACCTGACACAGCTCCCGGACACCCGCGGCGGCCCGGTCACACGGCGGCGTCCGGGCCGCCGCGTGACCGGTCATGCGTCTCACCCGCCGATGCCGCGAGGATCCACGCCGACGTAGTCGGCGCACACCGCTAGCCCACCCGCTGGGGCAACCCCCGCGTGCCCAAAAACCCCACCTGCCCCCACTGCAACATTTGCGTGGTAGATCCGGGCTACGTGGAAGATCGAGTGCAGCCCAAGCCACCGGATCTACCACGAAGCCCGGATCTACCACGATCATGGTGCCGATGAGGTCAACGGGACCGAAACGGCCCGCCGAAACGGCCCGCCGAAACGGGCCGCCGAAACGGCCCGCCGAAACGGGCCGTCGGCCCAGTGCCGCGGTTCACCCTCGCCCTGTGGCGCAGTTTCGCTACCCGGGACGGGGGGCGGCGGCCGGGTCGGCTGGCTGCCGGTGGGAGGTCAGGGCCTGGTGGAGGTCGGCGCCGTCGTCGGGCAGCGGGTCGGCGTGGACCAGCGCGGCGGACAGCCGGGGGACGGCGTGTAGCAGGCCATGTTCCGCGGCCACGGTGATCTGGTGGGCCTGGATGGCGGTGAGGTCTGGGGCGACGATGACTTCGCATTCGGCCCGGAGCTGGTGGCCGATCCAGCGCAGCCGGACCTGCCCGGTGTCAAGTACCCCGGGTGTGGCCCGCAGGGTCTGCTCGGCCTGGCCGACAAGCGAGGGGTCGACGGCGTCCATGAGGCGGCGGTAGATCTCCCGGGCGGCCTGGCGCAGGACGGCCAGGATCGCCACCGTGATGACCAGCCCGACGACCGGGTCGGCCCAGTCCCAGCCCAGCGCGACGCCGCCCGCGCCGGCCAGCACGGCCAATGAGGTGAAGCCGTCGGTGCGGGCGTGCAGCCCGTCAGCGACCAGAGCCGCAGAACCGATCTTCCGCCCGGTCCTGATGCGGTACCCGGCGACGAGCTCGTTACCGGCGAATCCGGCCAGCGCCGCAGCGGCCACCGCGATCAGGTCCGAGACGCGCCGCGGGTGCATCAGGCGGCTGATCGCTTCGTAACCGGCCAGGGCCGAGGACGCGGCGATGGTCAGCACGATCACGATCCCGGCCAGGTCCTCGGCCCGGCCGAAGCCGTAGGTGTAGCGGCGCGTCGGCGGGCGACGGCCGACCACGAACGCGACCCCGAGCGGCACGGCGGTCAGCGCGTCAGCCGCGTTATGCAGCGTGTCACCCAGCAGCGCCACCGAACCAGACAACGCCACGACAGCCGCCTGGATCAGCGCGGTGACGCCCAGCACACCCAGTGAGATCCACAGCGTCCGCATGCCTTCCTGGCTGGCTTCCATGACCGCATCGACCTGATCGGCGGCCTCATGGGAATGCGGGCGCAGCAGCTGCCGCAACCGGCCTGCCAGGCCCCGTGCTGGCTCATGGCGGTGATCATGGTCATGGTCATGCCCGTGGCCGGGATGGTGTCCGCCGGCCGGAGAACGCGGGTCGCTCACGACCCCCAGCATGCCGGGCAAACCCCGCTGCAGCACCTCGACAACAGCGCTGCCCAGGCACCTGCAACTAAGCCGCGGCGCCCAGCTCTCCGGGGCCGCCTAGCTTGTGATCAGTGTGGCGCAAGGAAGATTTCCCGTACCTCCCGGGCGGCGTAGAAGACCAGCACGTATCCGGCGGCGGGATCGGCCCACCACCACCCCAGGGTGGCGTTCAGGACCAGGCCCAGCAGCACAGCGGTGGCCAGGATCCCGTCCACCATCGTGACCCGGCCCTCGGTCCGCAGGACGGGGTTACCCAGCGCCCGGCCGGTTCGGGCCTTACCAGCGGCCAGCCCGAACATCACCGCGGCGGTTACCGCGGTCCAGATGATCCCGGTGATCGAACGCTGCGGGTGATACCCGGTGGCGAGCACCACGGTGGACTGCACCAGCAGGTAGACCGCCAAAGCGGCGAACGCGGAACCGATCAGCCGCAGGCCCAGCCGCTGGCGTTCCTCACCGGTACCCGACAGCTCCCAGATCACCACGGTGGACGCGCCGATCTCGATCAGCGAGTCCAGGCCAAACCCGGCCAGCGCCACCGACCGGGCCGAGATCGCCGCGATAGCCAGTATCACGATCCCGGCCACATTCCAGGCCAGCGTCACGTACTCCAGGGCAAAACCCCGCCGAAGCAGAGCGCCCCGCGCCGCGGTGTCAGCAGGAGCCACCCGCCCAGTCTGGCCGGGCATCCTAAGGTGACGAGAGGCAGGGCGCGCCTACTGGCCGACGATCTGCCCGGCGACATTCTCCAGGCCCGCCTCGTCCGGCACCGAGCCCTGCGGCGTGAGCTTGTCGATGAAAGCCGGGAGCTGCTGAGCAAGGTGGCTGGCGACGTCGTTCGGGCTCAGGCCCACCGCTCGTCCCACCTGTTGCAGCTTGTCGTTACCCAGCCAGCTGGGTAACGACAAGCTGACCAACTGATTGACGCCGGTGCCGACCCACGACTTAACGTGATCGCCCAGCCCGCTGCTATTGAGGGATGAAGCCGGCCTGATTCTGGCCTCCCATCAGGCCCATGACCGTCGACAGGGTGCCGTGGTTACCCTGTGCGCCCGAAGTGACCTTCTTGACCAGCGCATTGACGTCCATGCGATTCTCCAGACCCCTGAGTAAGAACTAGCGCCGAGCATAAGGGTCTTGCCGCCTGGGCGGAATTCGCGGAATGTAGGAGGCGGGCAGGCATTGCAGTTTGGGGTGACATGTCGTGGCGGGCCAGAAACGGCGGAAGCCGACCGGCGTGACCTCGTTCGCAACTGACGTTCTCACTGAGCAGCGCAGCGTGCCGAAGTCGCTCGGTGGCCCGCAGTGGCCCCCGGCGCTCGTGGCTGATAGGCGGGCGTCATGACCGCGGCCGAGATGCAGACCGTCCGGCGCTTCCTCGCCCCATCGAGCATCGCGATCGTCGGGGCATCAGAAGACCCGAACACGCCCAGCGGCCGCCCGCTCACGATTCTGCAGCAGCACGAGTATGCCGGCCCCATTTACCTGGTCAATCCGCGGCACGATTCCCTCCGCGGGCGGCCGTGCTACGCCAGCGTCAAGGACCTGCCGGGGCCGGTGGACCTGGCCCTGGTGTGCGTGCCGGCCTCGCGCGTGGCCGCGGTTATCGAGCAGTGCGGCGACGTCGGCATACCTGCCGCCTACATCATCTCCTCCGGATTCGACGAGGCCGCTGGCGATACCGCCGGGCCTGCCGCGGCCGGGCAGCTTCGCGAGGTCGTGTCCGGCACGGCCACGCGCATCAGCGGCCCGAACGCCGAGGGGATCTACAACCTCATCGACGACATTGCCCTGGGCTTCAGCCCGACCATCGACTACAGCCGCGGCCTCCGGCAACGGCCCCGGCCGGGGAACGCCGCCATCGTGGCGCAAAGCGGCGGCCTCGGCTTCGGCATCATGAACCAGGGCCTGGCGCGCGGCATCGACTTCTCCTACGTGATCAGCACGGGTAACGAGACCGATCTGGGCGTGGTGGATTATGTCGAGTACCTGATCGCCGATGAGCACACCCGGGTCATCGGGCTGTTCCTCGAGGGCCTCGACGAGCCGCTCCGCCTGCGCGATCTCGCCCTGCGGGCGGCCGCGGCCGGCAAGGCCATCGTCGCGGCGAAAATGGGGCGGTCGCCGGAGGCACAGCAAGCCGCCGTGTCGCACACCGGTCACATCGCCGGGCCGAGCCGCCTGTGGAGCGCGCTCTTCCGGCAGGCCGGGATCGTCGAGGTCACCGACATCGCGGAATTCCTCGACATGCTGGCGGTCCTGGCGCGGTTCCAGGCCGCCGGCGGGAACCGCGCCGCGGTCATCACCGTCTCAGGAGGTGCGGGCACGTGGATGACCGATGCCCTCCGCCAGTTCAACGTGGCCGTCCCTGAGCTCGCGGCCGGCATCCAGGACCAGCTCAGGCCGCTGCTGCCCTACTACGCCGGCCTCCGCAACCCGGTCGACATCACGGCCGGAGCCGGCGGCCCGGAGGTCGTCGCCCGCGTCCTGCAGCTCGTGGGCCGCGGCGACGACATCGACGTGGTGGTGATGATCACCTCCCTGATGAACGCCGAGCTGGGCCAGGAAAACGCCGAGCGGCTGGGCCAGGCGGCTCGCGAGCTCGGCAAACCGCTGATCGTCTACTCCTACACCCAGCCCGCCGACGGCGTTACCGACGCTTTCGCTGAGCAGGGACTCCCCGTCCTGGTCAGCCAGGCCGGGGTGGCCCGCGCGAGCAGGCTCCTGGCCGACTTGCCGCTGCGCAGCCACCGCCCTCGTCTCGCCCGAGCCGGGCCGCCCGGCCGCATCTCTGCCCGGCGCCGGCCCGGAACAGGCCGTACTGTACGAGGCGCAAGTGAAGGCGTGGCTGGCCGAGTGCGGCCTGCCGGTACCGCCCGCCTGCCTCGTCACCAGCCCCGACGCCGCTGTCGCGGCCAGCGAGTCGATCGGGTATCCGGTCGTGCTCAAGGCGCAAGCCGCCGCGCTGCCGCACAAGAGCGAGCAAGGCGTGCTCGCCCTGGGCCTCACCTCAGCGGCTGACGTACGGTCTGCATACCGAACGATCTCTGCCCGCGCGCACGCGCTGGCCGGCTCGGCGAACGTGGCCGGCCTCCTGGTCGAGAAGATGGTGGACGCGGGCCTCGAGATGCTCATCGGGATCACCAGGGACCCGGCTCTGGGTGTCTTCCTGACCGTCGGCCGGGGCGGCAGCCAGGCCGAGGCTCTCCGCGATGTCCAGTTCCTGCCCGCCCCGGTCAGCGTCGCGCAGGTCCGGGCGGCCGTGGCCGAGCTGCGCTGCGGGACAGCGCTCGAGCCCGGCGCCGCGGCGCCCCTGGATGCCGAGGCCTTCTGCGCACTGGCCGCCGCCGTCTCCGCTCTCGCCGCCGCCACTCCCGAACTGGCCGAGCTGGATCTCAACCCGGTCATCGTCCACGGCGCCGGAGGCGGCGTGGACATCGCCGACGCCCTGGCCGTGCGCCGCTAGATCGCCGCTGATCTCGGCCCGGCCCTACCCAGGGTCCGCGGTGCCTTCCTGGAGCCGCGGCGAGACCTCGGCCGGAGGCGGCGCCGGGGCGGCCGGGACCCGCTCTCGGCGCCGCATGGTGGCGGCGGCGTCGGCGTCCCGGATGGTGAGCGCGATCAGGGCGGCGATGAGCATCACCCCGGCGGCGGTCAGGAAGGCGTGGTGGAACGCGGTGACTGGCGCGGTCCCGGCGCGGCTGGCTGACGAGACGACGGTGACCAGCAGGGCCACGCCGATGCCGGCCGCAACCTGGCCCTGCGTTTGGAACAGCGCGGCCGCGCGGCCCGTGTCTGCCGAGGAGATGGTCGCGAACGAGGAGGTCTGGGTCGCGATGCCGCACCAGGGAATCGCGAACCCGCTGCAGAAGATGAGCAGCCGGATCAGCCAGATGTTGGTGTCCAGCCCGACCGTCAGCCCGATCACGGACCAGACGGCTATCACGCCACACGCGCCGCCCACGGCCATCCGCCGCGGCCCGAGGCGGGGGTAGGCGCGCGCGGCGAGCTGGGAGCTGGCCAGGACCCCGAGGGCGCCGGGGAACGTGGTCAGCCCGGAGCTCAGTGCGGACGCGCCGCGGGCCTGCTGGAGGAATTCGGGCATGGTGAACAGGTAGCCGCTGTAGGCGCCCATGCTGCACATCGAGACCAGGCTTGAGGTGCGGAAGATCCGGTTACCCAGCAGCCGCAGATTCAGCATCGGCGCCGTGGAGCGCAGCTCGACCAGGGCCAGCGCGGCCAGCAGAGCTACGCTCGCCACGCCGGTGGCGATGATGACCGGGCTGGCCCAGCCCCGCACCGGGGACTCGCTCACCGTGTACAAGAACAGCGCCAGGCCGCCGCCGGCCAGCACGAAGCCCGCGACGTCCAGCCGGCCCGTGGCCGGCTCACGGTGCTCGGCCAGGAACAGCAGCCCGATGACCAGCGCGGCCACGCCGAACGGCACGTTGACGAAAAAGCACCACCGCCACGACAAGAAGGTGGTCAGGATACCGCCCAGCACCGGGCCGACGGCCGGGCCCAGGCTCGTGCCCAGCACGACCATGCCGACGGCGCGGGCCCGGCGCTCCTGGGGGAAGGTCCGGAACAGCATGGCCTGCCCGACCGGAATGATCAGGCCGCCGCCGACGCCCTGGAGCACCCGGAAAATGATGAGCTGGGTCAGCGACCCGGATACGCCGCACAGCGCGGAAGCCACGGTGAACAGGGCCAAGGCGGTGAGAAAGGTGCGCCGGGTACCGAATCGGTCACCGATCCACCCCGATGACGGGATCATCATGGCCAGCGTGATCAGGTAACTCAGCGTCACCCACTGCGCGGAGGCCAGGGAGGCGTGGAAGTCCCGGGCCAGCGACGGCAGCGCGGTGTAGATGATCGTGTTGTCCACGATGGTCATGTAGAGGCCGACCGTGTAGGTCACCAGGACCACCAGCTCCTGGCTCGGCCGCCACCGGATCACGAAACCTCCCATGGTCCAGGCCCGGCCAGTATCTGCTGGCCGCTCACCCGGGCCCCGGCGGGCGCCGCGGGACTGCGCCCGCCGCGCCGCCCCAGCGCGCTGAACCCATTTCTAGAACGAAACTCTATCCAGACCGCCGGCTTTGTACAGCGGAAGCGCAGCGGCCGGGCCGCTGCGCTGCCCGGTCAACCTTGTGCTGCTGATGCTGACCCTGAGCGTGGCCAGGACCTTCCGCTGCGGGACATGCCTGCCGGTCGGCCTGGTGGCTAGAGTGGTGCGATGGGGCGGGGGCAGGTCATCGAGCTGCGGCTCAACCACGCCGAGGAGATGTTCGCCTTGGCCCAGACCGACTTGTTTTCCGAATACCGCAACTACCTCACCGGGGTCGAGTACTGCCTCAGCGTGCTCCGCTCGCAGCGCATCCGGGCGCCGGTCCGGCTCGAGCTCTCGTTGCCCTCCTCGGAGGTCGGCCAGGGCCTGGGTGACCGGCTCAGCGTGGCTCTGCGTCGCTACTGCGACCAGCGCATCAGCTATAACGGGCGCGAGCGGCGTGCGGTCCGGCTGGCCGGCCTTCGGTCTTTGTGGGTCGGCGTTCCCATTGTCGTGCTCGGTTACCTCCTGGTCATCTTCACGGACAAGCTGGTGGGCCCGGCCGGCAACACCAACCTCGTGTTCGGCACCACGGGGTGGGTGCTGGTGTGGGTAGGAATCTGGTTCCCGCTCGACACCTTCTTTTTCAGCCCGCTCGGCTACGGGCGCGAGAACCGCGCCCTCAGTTATTTGCGGGACGCCGAGATCTCGGTGCTGACCAGGCCGCCCGCGGCAACCTGACGCCCCGGCTTGCGCCTGTCCGGGCCATTCCCGGCCGTACAGACGGCGGGGAATGGCCCGGTTTAGGGCGTTGTATCAAGATATGGTTGACGCCTATCGGGAGGTGGGGGACGGTCGAGGCCATGGTCGACGGCGACGTGCTGGAGCGGTCCGGCCGGTCATACCGCGGAAACGGGCCGATGCCCGATCTTGTCGCGTCAAAGTTGCGGCGTCCGCCGGCGCGGCCCGGGACGATCCTGCGACTGCCCCTGATCGAGCGGCTGGCGCAGACGAACCCACGTCAGATCGTCTCCGTGGTGGCGCCGTCGGGCTACGGGAAGACCACGCTGCTGTCGCAGTGGGCCGAGCGCAACGGCCAGTCCTTCGCCTGGGTGTCGGTTGACGAGAATGACAACGACCCGAAGGTCTTGCTCACCTACGTGGCCGAGGCGCTGGATGCGGTGCAGCCGGTCGGCGAGCGAGTGTTCGACGCGCTGGCCTCCCCGGCCAGTTCGGTGCCCGGCTCGGTCGTTCCGCGGCTTGGTACGGCGTTCGCGGCGATGACGACGCCGGTCGCGCTGGTTCTCGATGACGTGCACCTCCTGCACAACCAGGAGTGCCGGGCCGCGCTGTCGGTGCTAGCTGATCATGTCCCGAACCGCTCCCAGCTGGTGCTGGCCGGGCGGGCCGAGCCGCCGCTGCGGACCGCGCGGCTGCGCGCCGAGGGCAGGATCCTGGAGATCGGCCCGGCTGACCTTTCGCTCACCCGGATGGAGGCGGCCTGGCTGCTGCGGGAGGCCGGTGTCGGGCTGGGGGCCGATGAGCTGGCCGAGCTGCATCGGCGGACCGAAGGCTGGCCGACGGGCCTGTACCTGGCGGCCCTGTACCTGCGGGAAGGCGGTTCGCTGCCGGGCGCGGCGGCGGCCTTCGGCGGGGACGACCGGCTGGTGAGCGAGTACGTGGAGTCAGAGTTCCTGGCCCGGATTCCCCCGTCGCAGCGGCTGTTCCTGACCTGGACCGCGGTGCTGGACCGGATGTGCGCCCCGCTGTGCGAGGCGGTGCTGGGGCAGCCCGGCTCCGGCGCGGACCTGGCCGGGCTGGCCCGGTCAAACTTGCTGCTGGTGCCGCTGGACCGGCGCGGACAGTGGTACCGCTACCATCATCTGTTCCGCGAGATGCTGCTGGCCGATCTGGACCGCACCGATCCCGGCCTGATCCCGGTGCTGCGGCGCCGCGCCGCCGACTGGTGCCACCGCAATGGCCTGCCCGAGGAGGCGCTGGAGTACTCCATCGCCGCGGCGGACGTCGCTGCGGCCAGCCGTCTGGTGGCAGAGCTTTCGGTGCCCGCCTACCGCGGCGGGCGGATAACCACTCTTCAGCGGTGGTTCGGCTGGCTGGAAGACCGGGACGGGATCACCGGAGACTCGATGGTCGCGGTCTGGGCGGCCATCCTCGCCGCGCGCACCGGCCGGCCGGTCGAGGCCGAGCGGTGGGCCGACGCGGTGGAGCGCCGGCCGCACGGGACGCAGGCCCAGCCCGAGAGCCCGAGCACGGCCGCCTGGGCCGCCGTGCTGCCGCCCCTGCTGTGCCGCAGCGGCGTCGAGCAGATGCGGGCCGACGCCGACGAGGCCGCGCGCAGGCTCGCGACGGCCGGCATCGTGGCGCCGGTGGTCCCCCTCTTGCAAGGGCTGGCGCAGGTCCTTGGCGGTGATCCTGACGGCGCCGACGCGTCGTTCGACCATGTGGTCAGCATCGGGGGCCTCGGTGCGCCTGATGTGCTGGCCGTGGCGCTGTGCGAGCGCTCCCTGCTGGCCATGGCTCACGACGACTGGGGCCCGGCCGAGGAGCTGGCCACGCAGGCACACAGCGTGCTGCACCAGGGCGGGAGCGAAGACAGCTACGTCACGCCCCTGGTCTGCGCGGCGCAGGCCCGGGTGGCCATGCACCGCGGCGACGTCGCGGCGGCGCGGCACCAACTGGTCGATGCCCAGCGGCTGCGGCCCGTGCTGACCTACGCCTTTCCGCACATTGCCGTGCAGGCGCGGATCGAGCTGGCCCGCCTGCACCTCGCGCTGGCCGACACGGCCGGGGCCCGGACGCTGATGCGGGAGATCGACGGGATCCTCAAGCGCCGGCCCGACCTGGGCACACTGGTCGGTGAGGCCCAGGCCCTCCGGGTCCGGCTGGCCCAGGAGCGCGGGTCAACCGCCCCCGGAGCATCGGCGATGACGACCGCGGAGCTGCGCGTGCTGCCCCTGCTCACCACGCACCTGTCGTTCCGCGAGATCGGCGCCGAACTGTTCCTGTCCCCGAACACCATCAAGTCACAGGCGGTCTCGATCTACCGCAAACTGGGCGCTGTCACCCGCGGTCAGGCGGTCACCCGGGCCCGGGAACTAGGGCTCCTGGAGGGGTGAGCGGCCCCGCAGCGATCGGCCGGCCGACCCGGGGCCGTCACGGCCACTCGCAGCGACCTGCGCGGCTAGCGCGCCCATAATCCTCGCTATTCGGTGGTCCGGCGCCGGAAAAATCGTGCCGCGAGCGGGGCCGCCACCGCGAGGATCAGCACCGACCAGGCCAGCGACGCCTCGATGGGGTGCTGCATCGGCCAGGCGCTGATCGCCGCGGACGGGTTTGGGTTGTGCCAGAGCTGGCGGGCCGCGGCGGTCACCGCGCTGACCGGGCTCCAGTCCGCGATGGCCTGCAGCCAGCCGGGCATGTGCTGGGTCGGCACCAGCGCATTTGACACGAACGCCAGCGGGAACAGCACGATGAAGCCGAACGACGCGGCTGACTCCGGGCTCTTGCTGTTGAGCCCGACGCATGCGGCCACCCACGACAGGGAGTAGGCGAAGAACAGCACGAGGGCGAAGCCCGCCAGGATCGGCAGCAGGCCCGCGCTGGTTCGCCAGCCGACCGCCAGCCCCGTGACGGCGACCACCAGCGCGCACAGGCAGGCCGTGAGCAAGTCCGCGAAGGAGCGGCCGACCAGCACCGCGGGCCGCCACATCGGCAGCCACGTCTCCAGCGGCGAGCTCGGCTCCCTGGTCCGGGATGCGGTCCGCGACGTCGTCGGTGACCCCGACGCCTGACTCAGGACCGGGATAACCGGCGTAAGCATCCGCCCCTGGCGCGTCATCATGCGCCACTAGCCTTTCCCCATGTCTGCTAGCACAGGTCCACCGCCTGAGGCCCGGCCTCCGTATCGCAGGATCGTGCGCTCTGCGCTACGGGCCCTGGGATCCACCGTCGCGCTGGTGACCATCTACTACCTGCTGCCCTTTGACCGCACCTCGACCGGAGCCGGCGCCGTGATACTGGTGATCGGGCTGGTGCTGCTCATCGGGCTGGTCGCCTTCCAGACCCGCTCCATCGTCCGGTCCCGGTTTCCGGCCCTGCGGGCCGTCGAAGCCCTCGCCACCAGCGTTCCGCTGTTCCTGCTGCTGTTCGCCGGCTCCTACGTCCTCCTGTCCACGCTTTCCGCCAGTAGCTTCGGCCAGCGGCTGACCCACACCGACGCGCTGTATTTCACCGTCACCGTGTTCTCGACGGTCGGCTTCGGGGACATCACGGCTAAGACCGAAGCAGCGCGGCTCGTGGTCACCGCGCAGATGATCGCCGATCTCCTGATCATCGGACTCGGGATCAGGGTCATCCTCGGCGCGGTGACGCGTAGCCGGCAGCAGCAGCCAGCCGACGCAGACACCGACCGCCCCAGCGAGTAGCGCCGCCCGGCACGACCCCGTGGCGACGGCCGGTAGGGCCTCAGTCGTCGGTAGCGAGCATGACCTCGGACGCCTTTATCAACGCGGTGACCCTGGTGCCCTCGGCCAGCCCGAGATCACGGCACGCCTCTACGGTGATGGATGCCACGAGGCGTACCCCGTTGGCGTCGAGCTCGACGTTGGCGATGGCCTCGCCTGCCGTGATGCCGGTGACCGTGGCCGGGATCTGGTTGCGTGCACTGAGTCGCATGGCTCTCTCTTTCAGGTGATCAAGCTGGACTGCTCCGAGGGCCGTGCCTTGCATGAGGTTGACGCCGGTCAGGTCGGCGGCCGGGGACCTAGCCCGGCCCGGCGGGCGGAACGCCGAACGCCGCCCGCCCGGCCGCGTGACCCACGCCATTGATCCCCGCCCCGTAGTCCCAATGCTCCTACCCAGCTAGTAAAGATCAGCTAGCCATGATCGCCATCACCCCGCACGGGTGGTCTTCACCGCACCTCGACCACCCGAACCGGTGAATCTGGGACATCCAGCCACCCGCACCCGCCCCGGCCGGGCTGCAGGGCACGCTCGCATTATCGTGGATCACTACTGCCCCCCCGCGGGCAGTAATGATCCACGATAATGATTCCAGCCCCCCGGAGACCGGTTAATGCTGCTCATCGCGGTTGAATGACCGCGAAGCGTCAGCGGACCCGGCGGCTCTCCGGCCCGCCCTCGAGGGAGCCGATGCGGTCCTGTCGGGCCTCGGGGCCCGGTCGAAGGCCGGGCCAGCCGAAGCGCTCACTTGCGTTAGAGTGCGCTCGAACTCCTAAGCTCAGTCCCGGGACGACCGGGACCATCGGTGCGGCCGCCGCGCCAGCCCCCTGGCCGGCCACGTCACCGGCGCCCGCCATCAAGACAGACTCCTGAGAACCGACCGAACGGCGCGACAGAATCGGCGCAACAGAAAGGGTGGCCAAGGATGCGGATGCGGACGCTGGGCGGGACCGGGATGAGGGTGAGCGCCTACTGCCTGGGCGCGATGATGTTCGGCGCCCGGGGTAATCCCGATCATGAGGATTGCGTCCGGATCATTCACACTGCCCTGGATGCGGGCATCAATTTCATTGACACCGCGGATGTGTATTCGGCGGGGGAGTCGGAGGAGATCGTCGGGCAGGCGCTGCGGGGGCGCCGGGATGATGTGGTGCTGGCCACCAAGGCGCACGGGGCGATGGGCCGGGACATCAACATGAAGGGCAACTCGCGGCGGTGGCTTGTCCGGGAGGTGGAGGACAGCCTGCGCCGCCTGCAGACGGACTACATCGACCTGTATCAGATCCACCGGCCGGATCAGCACACCGACATCGAGGAGACCTTGTCCGCGCTGTCGGATCTGGTGCACTCGGGCAAGGTCCGGGCCATCGGCTCTTCCACGTTCCCGGCTGAGCAGATCGTCGAGGCCCAGTGGGTCGCGGAGAAGCGGGGTTACGTCCGGTTCCGGACCGAGCAGCCGCCGTATTCGATCTTCGTCCGCGGCGTCGAGGCCTCGGTGCTGCCGACCTGCGAGAAGTACGGCATGGGTGTCATCCCGTGGAGCCCGCTGGCGGCCGGGTGGTTGACCGGGCGGATCCGCAAGGACACCGGCGTGGACATGACCAGGGAGCGGGCCCGGCGGCTGCCGGAGCGCTTCGATCAGGCGCTGCCCGGGAACCAGGCCAAGCTGGACGCGGTGGAGGAGCTGATCAAGATCGCCGCTGATGCGGGCTGCTCGCTGACTCACATGGCGCTGGCCTTCGTGGTGGCCCACCCGGCGGTGACCGCGGCCATCATCGGCCCGCGCACCATGGACCAGCTCACCGACATCCTGGCCGGCGCGGATGTCATGCTCGAGGACGACATCCTGGACCGGATCGACCAGATCGTCCCGCCCGGCGTGAACCTCAACCCCTCCGACGCGGGCTTCCAGCCCACCGTGCTCTCCGACCCCGCCGCCCGCCGCCGCACGCTCGCCCGCCGCGCCGCCAGCTAGCAGTTCCCCGCCTGTCCGTCGCGTGAAGCGTGAGGGGCGTGAAGCGTAAGGGGTGTGAAGCGGGAGAGACATGGAGCTGGGCCTGCACATCGCCGACTTCACCCGGACCGGGGGCGCGCCCGCCCTGGGCCCGGCCCTGGCCCGGCACGCGCGGAACGCCGAAGCAACGGGCATCACCCGGATCACCGTGGCGGATCACTTCTGGCAGAACCGCGGCGCCGGACCGCCCGAGCACGAGATGCTGGCGGCCTACACGACGCAGCCCGAACTCGCACAACACGGCCCGAACTCGCATAACACAGGCCTGGTCGCAGCCCATGCCCCGGCCGAGGGTTGTGCGATCACCGGCCAGGGTGTAGACCGTGCTAAGACCCCTTCATTGGACCATTCATTGAGCATCCGCAATAAAGGGATGAAATGGTCAGGCAGGGTCCTTTACCGCGTGGGCTACGCGTCTGTGCCTCCGGTGCGCCACGGTAAATGAGTTTCTGCACGGGTCGAGGCGCATCACAAAAGGTGCGCCTGTTGCGGCTGATTAGCGTGCGAGGGAGTGCCCGTGAGCCAGCAAGAAAGCCCTGAAGCCTTCCGCGACCGCGCGCGGGCCTGGGCCGCCAGCAACCTGCCCCGTGCCGACGGCCAGGTGGCCATGGAGGTGGGCGACGAGGAGGAACTCCGTATCGTCGCCGAGGACCGGGAACTGCAGAAGGCGATCTTCGAGGCGGGTTTCGCCGGGATCCGCTACCCGGCCGAGTACGGCGGCCAGGGCCTGACCCGCGAGCACCAGCTGGCCTGGCACCAGGCCACGGCCGGCTACCGGGTGCCCCTGACGTTCACCGTCACGCACGGGATCCTCGGCCCGACGATGCTGGATTTCGGCACCGACGAGCAGAAGGCGCGGCACCTGCCCGCGATGCTGTCCGGCCGGGAGCTGTGGGTGCAGTTCCTGTCTGAGCCGAGCGGCGGATCTGACCTGGCCGGCCTGCTGACCAGGGCCGAGCGGGACGGCGAGGTGTTCCGGCTGAACGGCTCGAAGATCTGGAGCACCGGCGCGCACTTCTCCGACTACTGCATGGTGCTGGCCCGGACCAACGTGGATGTGCCCAAGCACGGCGGGCTGTCGATGTTCATGATGCCGATCCGCAGCCGGGGCGTGACCGTGACCCCGATCAAGCTGGTGACCGGCGGCTCGCACTTCTGCCAGGACTTCTTCGACGATGTCCAGCTGGACCCGAGCCAGCTGATCGGCGGGGAGAACGACGGCTGGCGGGTGGCCTCCAAGCTGCTGTTCCACGAGCGGAACATGATCGGCGGGAACAGCCTGAACGATCACGCCGCCAGCGGCCGCGACGAGGCGGCCGGGGACGCCGTGGGCGAGCTCGCCGCCCTGGCCAAGGCGGTCGGCCGCAACGACGACAGCTACACCCGGCAGCTCATCGGCGAGGCGGTGATCCTCCAGACGCTGCGCGAGCCGACCATCAGCCGGATCAACGCCCAGCTCCGAACGGGCCGTGTGCCGGAGTCAGCGGCCTCGATCCTGCGGCTGATGGCCGGCCTGACCGGCTATCGCCTCAGGGAGATCGCGATGGAGGTCGCGGGCACCCAGGGGGTCATGCACGGCGCCGATGACCTCGCGGGCGCTTCCGGCCAGCGCTGGCTGGGGGCCCGCATCAGTACGGTCGGCGGCGGCAGCCAGGAAATGCAGCGCAACGGCATCAGCGAGCGCGTCCTGGGCCTGCCCAGAGAGGCCACCCCCGATCGAGGCGTGCCGTTCAGCGAAGTGCTGGCCAGCCGACGCCAGCGAGGCTGAGGCAGGGCTGCCCGCTCAGCTGAGCAGGATAGCGGCCATCGTGCGTATCCTGGGGCCAGAGGAGACCGTCATGAACCTGGGCCCGGGGTTCAACCGCAGGCATCCGCGCAGCGTGATAATCATCCGTGTGCTCGTCACGGCCTGGCTGCTCGGCCTGACCGGCATCCTGCTGGCCGATGGCTACTGGGGCTGGGCGCTGCTGACCCTCGCGGGCGCGGTAGCCAACGGTGTGCTGGCCTATCGCGTCTCCCGGTCGATGCGTTAGGCCGCCACTGGCGCGGTGAGCAGTGCCCGGGCCTTGTCTACGGTGGCGAACACCGGCATCCGCCTGTTCAGGCCGCTGATCCGCAGCATCTTCGCCACCGGTGGCCGCGGCGCGATGAGGCCGAAACGGCATCCGGCCGCATCGGCCCGGTTGGCGATCCGGACGAAGGCGCTGAGCCCGCGGGCGTCGCAGAACAACACGCCGGTCAGGTCGAGCAGCAGCAGCCGGGCCGAACGGGCGATGGCGGCGTAGCCCTGCTTGACCGCACCCTCGCTCGTGGTGAGATCCAGCTCCGCTGGCATGCGCAGGATCTCGACCGCGGCCATGCCATCGCCAATTGCCTGGTCCCCACCTGGGCTCATTGTCCTGTCCTATGCCGCTGTCCGTTGCTGCGTTACGCCTACGGTCGCAGGCGGCCCGCCTGGGTGGTTAGGGCCAAAGGTCCCGGCCTGGCCGGGGGCCAAGTGGCTGCCCGGGGAAAGCCCGGCGCGAGTCCGGCGGGTGATGGAACAGGTTCCGTCACTGCTCGCCGGCCTGCCCGGGCCTCCCGATTCCTCCCCGAGCGCGGCGCCTAGACGGCGTCCAGGTTCTCCCGGCTGCCGTACACGCACAGCCCCCACAACGCCACGACGTCCGCGGCGATGATGACCAGCGCCCAGAACGGGTAAGCCGGCAGGAAGAACATCATCTCGATGGCGCTGATCCCGATCACGGCCACCGCGAACCAGCGGGCCAGCTGGTTGCCCATCAGGACACCGCCCGCCGCGATGAGCTGCAGCACGGCGATGATCAGGGTGGCCCACCCCCAGGCCCGCAGGTCGCCGACCACGTAATGCGCGTTGGCCACGAAGACGTGCGAGTTGGCGATCGCGGAGATGCCGAACAGCATGTTGAAGAAGCCGATGATGAGCATCAAGACAGACGCGAACACGACCATCCCGAAGCCCTGGCCGACCGCATGGCGGCCGCCTGCGCCGCTGTCCCGTCTCAGTGTTGCTGAAGTCATGGTGACCTCCTATGCGAGAATCGCCGGGCCCCATGCCGCCTGTGCCCGACCTCTCTCCGCGCCGCCAGGCGAGCAAAGAGGCAGGCACCGAACCGGGGCCCATGGCCTAACTCTCACCATCGACCCGCCGTGACGTGCGCTTTCAGGGCCAAAGGTCCCCGCTATTCGGGGCAAATCGCCAGCTTGGCCGAGCCTGCTCCTGGCCGGGGACGTTAGTCCCTAGCCTGCCGGGCTCACCAGGAAGAACATGAGGAATCAGGAAGATAACCCGGACCGGGGCCTGCGGCCGTCAGCGCGAAGCCTCTTCGGTGCCGCGGACGGGAAGGATCGGGGCATGTCGGACAACGTGCCGGTGAACCAGGCTGAACGCCCGGCGGCGGGCCGGGCCGCGCCGGGTGCCGACGGCGCAGCGCCCCGGCCAGTCGACCCGGGGACGCTCGGGTCGGCTTCCGCGCGCACCCACAACCTGCTCACGCTCGAGTTCGGGGACCGTGCGGACTTCGATGACCCGCACCTGGAGTGGCGGCGACTGTTCTCGGAGTTGCTGGGCACCTTCGCCCTGGTCCTGGCCGCCGCGGGAGGCGGCCTGCTGCACGCCAAGGGGCAGATCGGCCTGGCTCCGGCGGTCGTCGCGCCGGGCCTGATGGTGATGGCGATCATCTTGTTCATGGGCGCGGTCTCCGGTGCGCACCTGAACCCGGCGGTGTCGCTGGCCTTCGCGCTGCGCGGCGATTTCCCGTGGAAGCGGGTTCCCGGCTACATCATCATCCAGCTGGCTGGCGCGACGCTGGCCTGCCTGTTCCTGCGCCTGGTGTTCGGGAACGTCGAGCATCTGGGGGCGACGCTGCCCGGCCCGGGGTATAACAACTGGCAGGCCCTGGCGATGGAGATCGTGCTCACCGCGCTGCTGGTCAGCGTGATCTTGGGCACCGCGTCGGCGGCGCAGAACGTCGGCGCCATCGCCGCGCTCGGCGTCGGCGGCTACATCGCCCTGGCCGGCCTGTGGGCCGCCCCGGTCAGCGGCGTCTCGATGAACCCGGCCCGCTCCTTCGGCCCGGCCCTGGCCAGCGGTTACTGGACCAGTTACTGGGTGTATCTGGTCGGGCCGGTGGCCGGCGCGCTGATCGCCGTCGGCTTCGCGTACGTGCTGCGCGGCCGGGGCGGCGACGTCATCTCCCGGGCGGCGGGTTCCGGCGTGCTGGACCAGGGGGCCCTGGCCGCCAAGGCGCAACTGTCGCAGGACATCGATCAAGGTAAGGTCGTCCCCCCGGGCATCGCCGACCCCGATGCCCAGCCGAGCGGCCCGTAGGCGACGCCGCGCACCAGCCGGGACAACGGCCCGCTAGGAACCAGGAGGGTGGCCATGGCCGAGACAACATCGTTCACGATCGGGGCCGACACCAGCTGCAGCGACGGGGCCTGCGGCAAGGTGACCTGCGTGGTGGTGGACCCGGTCGCGCGTGCGGTCACTCATCTCGTGGTCGAGCCCAAGCATCGCTATGAGCCCGGCCGGCTCGTTCCGCTGGCCCTGGTTGACCGGGTCGACACCGCGACGGGCGAGATCCAGCTCAGCTGCACCCGGGCGGACTTCGATCAGCTCGGTCCCGCCGAGGAGACGCAGTTCTTGCCCGGCACGCCCGGGTCCCCGGGCTATGACCCGGACCACACGCCCGGGCACCCGGGCTATGACCCGGACCAGGTGCTCTGGCTGCCCTACTACGGCACAGGCATGGGCCTGGGCGGGGGCCTGGGCATGGCGTACGCCCCGCTGACGGTCACCTACGACACTGTCCCGTTGGACGAGGTGGAGGTGCGCCGCGGTGAGCCCGTCCATGCCACCGATGGCCGCATCGGCAAAGTCCAAGGGCTGGTCATCGATCATGACAGCCACCACGTGACCCACGTGCTCCTCCAAGAGGGACACCTGTGGGGCCGTAAGGAAGTGGCCATCCCGATCGGCGCCGTGACCGGGACCGACGACGGTATCCAGCTCAGCCTCACCAAACGGCAGGTCGAGGCCCTGCCCCCGGTGGACCTCCACCACCCGGTCGGATAGACCCGCCGAGACCGCCGACCGGCTGCTGACCGCCGAAATGAAGGAATTTCAGACCGAACGGAGCTCTGGCTGACGCCCGGCCAGACTGGCGATGCGCCCCACCAGGGTCTGCGCCGCCTTAGTAGCGCGCGCCGGTGACCTGGCTGGCCAGCGGGTCAAGAGCGGCCCGCTCGCCGGGGGTCAGGTCGACGTCCAGGGCGGCGGCGTTCTGTTCCAGCCACCTGATCCGCTTGGTGCCCGGGATGGGGACCACCGGGACGCCGAGCCGCTCCTCCTGGGCATACACCCAGGCCAGGGCCACCTGAGCGGGGGCCACGCCCCTGGCGCCGGCCACCGAGCGCACCGCGTCGGCAATGGCCCGGTTGGCCGCGGCGGCCGCGCCGGTGAACCGCGGGTTGCGGCTGCGGATGTCGTCCGGGCCCAGGGCACTGACATCAACGGTGCCGGTCAGGAAGCCGCGGCCGAGCGGCGCGTACGGCACCAGGCCGACGCCGAGCTCGCGCATCACGCCGATCACGCTGGTTTCCGGATCGCGGGTCCACAGCGAGTACTCGGACTGCACCGCGGCGATCGGGTGCACCGCATGCGCGCGGCGCAGCAGCGTGCCGCTGACCTCGGACAGGCCCAGGTAGCGGACCTTGCCCTCGGCCACGAGCTCGGCCATCGCGCCGACCGTCTCCTCGATCTCGGCCGTCTGCGGCGGGCGGTGCAGGTAGTACAGGTCGATCACCTCGACGCCGAGCCGGAGCAAGGAGGCCTCGCAGGACCGCTTGACGAAGTCGCGCTCGCCGCGGACGATGCGGCGCGCCTCGCCGGCCGACCGGTCGATGCCGAACTTGGTGGCCAGCTGCACCTCGGCACGCCGGTGCGCGATCCCCCGGCCGACCAGGACCTCGTTGTGGCCGGTGCCGTAGGAGTCCGCGGTATCGAGGAACGTCACGCCCAGGTCCAGCGCGCGGTTGATAGTGGCGATCGACTCGTCCCAGTCCGCGGGACCATACTCCTCGCTCATCCCCACGCAGCCCAGGCCCTGGGCGGACACCGTCAGACCGCCGAGTCTGGTGCTCCGCATGTGCGTGCTGTTCCTGTTCAGGGCTGGCTCAACTTCCGGTTCAGGGCTGGCCCAGCTTCCGGCTGGCTCAGCTTCCGGGCTGGCTCAGCCGCGCCGTGGTGCCGGGTGGAGTTCGTGCGGGGTGATGGTGTCGAGGAAGTCCAGCGCCGCGGTGGCGGTGGCGCGCCGCCAGGCCTGCAGGGTGGCATCGAAGCCCCCGGGCGGGGGCGGTCCGGCTTCGATGGCCCCGGCGATCGGTTCCAGGATGGCTCGTTGCTGCCGGAGCAGGTCGGTGGGGTCGATTCCGGCCCGGTCCAGGAGGGCGAGCTTGAGCAGCAGCTGGGAGCGGATGTCGCGGATGTGCTGCACGGGGGTGCTCAGCCAACGCTGCGCGGCCTGGCGGCCCTGCGGGGTGGCGGCGTAGATGGTCCGCTGGGGTCCGAGGCCGGGTTCGGTGCCCTGGGGGGTGATCAGCCCGGCCTGGGCCAGCCGGCCGATGGCCCGGTAGATGATCGGGCGGGGGATCTGCCAGACCCGGCCCAGCTCGGCCTGCGGGCCGGTGAGCGCCGCGACCGCGAAGCCGTGCGCGGGCTGCTGGCTCAAGACGGTCAGCACCGTCCATTCCGGCAGCGACAGCTCCGGCGGCGTGGTCATGAGCCGAGCGTAGCCGCCCGGTCGCCGGGCCGCTCGCTTACCGGGCCACGGCATCTGACCTGCCACGAGGCCAGGCAGATCATCCGCAATCAGGGCAGGCTGCGGATTCCAAATCGTTACCAAGTCATGTAGTCTCAAAGTTACTACCAGCGGATGCCGCTGACCATGAGCTGAGAGAGGACCAGGATGTCCATAGCGAGCCAGGCTGCCGCGTCGCTGCGCCACGCCGACCGTTTCTTCATTGGCGGGGAGTGGGTGCAGCCGTCGTCCGATTCCGTGATCAACGTGATCGACTCCACCAACGAGGAAGTGTTCCTCACCGTCGCCGAGGCCCAGGCGGACGACATATCCCGGGCGGTCGGCGCGGCGCGGACCGCGTTCGATCAGGGCCCGTGGGCCAGCCTGTCGCACGCCGAGCGGGCCGGGTACCTGCGCGCCATCGCGGCCGGGCTGCGCGAGCGCGCCACCGACCTGAGCCAGGTCTGGCCCCGCGAGGCCGGCGCGCTGTACTCCATCGCCACCGGCGCGGCCGAGGGCGCCGCCCAGACCTGGGAGTACTACGCCGGGCTGGCGGACACCTACCCGTTCGAAGAGCTGGCCACCCCGTCGATCGGCGACTTCGGCCTCCTGGTCCGCGAGCCGGTCGGCGTCGTGGGCGCCATCATCCCCTGGAACGGCCCGCTCGGCCTGATCAGCTACAAGCTCGCCCCGGCCCTGCTGGCCGGCTGCACGGTGGTGCTGAAGAACTCGCCGGAGGCTCCGGCCGAGGGCTACGTGCTGTCCGAGATCGCCGAGCAGATCGGCCTGCCGCCGGGTGTCATCAACGTCGTCACCGCCGACCGCGAGGTTTCCGAGCTGCTCGTCCGCGACCCGCGGGTGGACAAGATCACGTTCACCGGCTCCACCGCGGCCGGCCGCCGGATCGCCTCCATCTGCGGCGAGCGGATCGCCCGCTGCACCCTGGAGCTGGGCGGCAAGTCCGCGGCCGTCATCCTGGACGACGTGGACATCGCCACCACCGCGGCCACCCTGGCCGGGGCCGAGTGCATGCTGTCCGGCCAGGTCTGCTCCTCGCTGACCCGGATCGTGGTCACCCGCAGCCGGCACGACGAGATGCTCGAGGCGCTGGCCAGCGCGTTCGGCGCCAAGCAGGCCGGTGACCCGTTCAGCTCGTCCTCGGACCTGGGGCCGCTGGTGGCGGAGCGCCAGGTGGACCGGGTCCTGGGCTACATCGACAAGGGCAAGGCCGAGGGCGCCACCCTGGCCGCCGGCGGCGGGCGTCCCAAGGACGTAGGCAAGGGCTACTACGTCGAGCCGACGGTGTTCGGCAACGTGCCGAACTCGGCGACCATCGCGCAGGAGGAGATCTTCGGCCCGGTGCTGAGCGTCATCCCGGCGGACAACGAGCAGCAGGCCATCCAGATCGCCAACGACACGATCTACGGCCTGAACTCCTCGGTGTTCACCAACGATGTGGACCGGGCCCGCGACGTGGCCCGCCAGCTGCGGGCGGGCACCGTGGGGCACAACGCCTTCCGGACCGACTTCGGCATCGCCTTCGGCGGGTTCAAGCAGTCGGGCCTCGGCCGCGAGGGCGGTGTCGAAGGACTGCACCCGTTCCTGGAGACCAAGACCGTCATCCTGGACGGGCCGCCCGCGAAGTACCGAAAGTAGCTACCTCCGCGAGCCGAGCATGGCCCGCACCGCGGAGCCCCGGGACGCCCCGGGGCTCCGCGGTGCGAAAACGTATCGATGGGCATAAACGGCCCCGCGATCAACTTCTAGCTATCGGTGAAAACTACAGACGTGGAAGGGGTCCACCCATTAGCACGGATATAGATCCTGGAATGGCCGTTGCGGCGCGGTGGGTCGGGAAGCGGATGCCGCGCACCGAAGATCAGCGGATGGTCACCGGGCACGGCCGGTACATCGATGACCTGAACAAGCCCGGGATGGTGCATGCCGCGTTCGTGCGCAGCACCGTGGCCTCGGGCCGGATCGTGGACCTGGACGCCAGCGAGGCCCGGCGGATGCCGGGCGTGATCGCCGTGCTGACTGCGGCCGAGACCAACTCGCCGACGCACCAGCTGGCCGGCCGGGCCCCCGACCATACCCCGCGGCAGGTGCTCGCCGACCGTCACGTCAGCTATGTCGGTGACCCGATCGCCATCGTGATCGCCGAGTCGCGGTACCTGGCCGAGGATGCCGCCGAGCTGGTCGTCGTGGACATCGAGCCGGAGGATCCGGTGGTCACCGCGGCGCAGGCGCTTGCCGAGGGCAGCCCGCGGGTGCACCCGGCCCTGCCCGACAACCTGTCCGGCGTCCTGCCCGCCGGGGACCTGGCCAGCGTGGACGAACTGCTGGAGAAGGCGCCGCACGTCTTCCACGAGACGATCGATCAGCACCGGTACGTCAACGTCCCGATGGAGACCCGCGGCCTGGTCGCCGAGTGGGATGTCGGGGCCAAGCAGCTCGAATTGGTCTTCGCCTGTCAGGGCGTGCACGAGCCCCGGGCGTTCCTGTCCCGGATGCTGGGCCTTCCCGCCGACGACATCCACATCGTGATGAACGATGTCGGCGGCTCCTTCGGCCAGAAGATCGGCTTCCAGAAGGAAGAGCAGGCCGTCGTGATGGCCGCCATGCTGCTCGGCGACCGCCCGGTGAAGTGGATCGAGGACCGGGCCGAGAACCTGATCGGCGGCGGCCACGCCCGCGAGGAATCGCTGGAGATCACCGCGGCCACCGACGAGAATGGCGTGCTGCTGGCCGCGAAGGCCCACCACATCGAGAACGTCGGCGCCTTCCCCAGCGGCAGCAACGGCCAGACCGCCGGGCTGGCCAGCCGCGTCTTCCCCGGGCCCTACCACTGGTCCGGGCCGGGTTCGGTGGCCTACTCGGGGCAGGCGGTCTACACGAACACCTGCGGGCACTGCGCCTACCGCGGGCCGTGGATGATGGAGACCACCGGCCGGGAGATCATGGTGGACGCCATCGCGCAGAAGCTGGGCCTCGACCCGCTGGAGTTCCGCCGCCGCAACGTCATCTCCCGCGATGAGCTGCCCTACACCAACGCCATGAAGATGGTGTACGAGGGCGTCAGCCCGCAGGAATGCCTGGAGCAGGCGGCCGAGCTGATCGGCTACGAGCAGTTCCGCAAGGACCAGGAGCAGGCCCGCGCCGACGGCCGCCTGGTCGGCATCGGGCTGTCCCTGTACATCGAGCCGCAGCCCGGGGCCGGCTCGGGCGGCGCCGCGGCGGCCACGATCCGGATCGAGCCCAGCGGCAAGGTCAACGTGTACATGGGCAGCGGCAGCCACGGGCAGAGCATCGAGACCACCATGACCCAGATCGTCGCCGACGAGATGGGCGTGAACGTCGAGGACGTGCACTTCACCCAGGGCGACACGGACTCCACGCCCTACGCGTCGATCACCGGCGGCAGCCGGACCGCCGGGGTGTACGGCGGCGCGGCGCACGAGGCCGGAGCGGCCATGCGCGAGCGGGTCCTCGCCGTGGCCGGGCAGATGCTGGAGATCGACCCGAACGACCTGGAGATGACCGACAGCGCCGCCCACGTGAAGGGCGACCCGGAGAGCAAGGGCGTGACGCTGGCTGAGATCGCCGCGGCCGCCTACCTGCTCAACCCCACTGCACTGCCGCCGGGCGCCGAGCTGGGCCTGGAAATCTCCAAGCGGTACAAGTCGCCGGACTGGATGTGGTCCAACGCGTGCCATGCGGTGACGATCGAGATCGACCGGGAGACCGGCATGGTGGAGATCCTGCGCTACGTGATCTCCGAGGACTGCGGCGAGATGATCAACCCGAACGTGGTGGAGGGGCAGATCGCCGGCGGCGTGGTGCAGGGCATCGGCGGGGTGTTCTACGAGCACTTCCGCTACGACGACGCGGGCAACCCGACCACGACCACGTTCATGGACTACCTGCTGCCCACCGCGGCCGAGGTGCCGGACCTGGAGTACGGCCACGTGGTCACCCCGGCCCTCACCCCGGGCGGGCACAAGGGCCTCGGCGAGGGCGGCGCCATCGCCTCCCCGGCCGCCCTGGTCAACGCGGTCCGCGACGCCCTGGCGCCGCTCGGGGTCGCCACCACCGATCAGCCGCTATCGCCCGACCGCATCCTGGCCCTCATCGAGCAGGGCGAGCAACGGCAAGCTGAGTAACAAGCCATCCCGGCCGGGGGACGAACAGCCCCGCGCCGGGCTTATCCTGCTGCCATGCCGATCGACCCCGCTCAGGTGGACGCGGCCCTGACCACCACGCGGGCGGTCCGGCGTCGCCTGGACCTGGACCGCGACGTGGACAACCAGCTCCTGCTGGACTGCATCGATATCGCCGAGCAGGCCCCTACCGGCGGCAACCTGAGCAGCCGCCGCTGGATCATCGTCCGTGATCCGGCGGTGAAAGCCGCCCTCGCGGACCTGTACAACGAGCAGACCGGGCCGTGGATGGCGCAGAGCGCGGGGCGGCTGGCCGGGACCGGGCACCCGCAGGAGAAGGTCATGGCCTCGGCCGCCTACCTGGCCGCGCACCTGGCCGAGGTGCCGGCCCTGGTCTTCGTCACCATCATCGGCCGGCACGACGGCAGCGGCCGGCCGGGCCTGTTCGACTCCGTGATCCAGGCGGCCTGGAGCTTCTGCGTGGCCCTGCGGGCCCGCGGCCTGGGCACGTCGTGGGTCACCGCGATCTTCAGCGACGAGGACCGGGCCCGGGAGCTGCTGGGCATCCCGGCCGGCAGCACCCCGATCGTCATGCTCCCGGTGGCGTGGACCAAGGGCACCGATTTCCGCCCGGCGCCGCGGCCCGCGGCCCGCTCCATCACGTACTTCGATTCCTACGGCCGGACCTTCCAGACCGGGCCCCAGCCCGGCAACCGGTTCGCCGATGGCCCGGGCACGATCGTCGAGACCGACATCGCCGCGCCGGTCTCGGCGGTGTGGGCGCTGGTCACCGACATCAACGTCCCGGCCGCGTTCTCCACCGAGTTCCTCGGCGCCGAGTGGGAAAGCGATGAGCGGGGCGCGGGCGCGACGTTCCTGGCCCGCAACAACCATCCCGCCGTCGGCGAGTACCAGATACGGTGCTGGATCGACGTCCGCGAGGAGAACCGGGCCTTCGGCTGGCGGACGTCCGACCCCGACCAGCCCGGCGCCCGCTGGCGCTTCGACCTGGAGCAGGGTCCCGGCCGGACCCGGCTGCGGTTCTCCGTCACGATGGGCCCCGGGTCCTCCGGCACGTCCACGGCGATCGAGCGGATGCCGGACAAGGAGGAGCGGATCGTGCTGCGGCGGATCAGCGAGATGCGCCCCAACATGCAGCGGACGGTCGACGGCATCCGCCACCTCGCCGAGGAACAGCAGGCCGCGGGCCGATAACGGTCACAACTTGCTCTGCAGGGCGGTCTGGTAGAGCTCGGGCAGTTTCGGCCCGGCTATCCGGGCGGCGATCTGCACACCGACCCAGGCCAGCGCGAGACCGTAGCAGGCCGCGCCCACCGCGATCACCGGCAGCCGGACCCCGGCCGGCGCCGAGTGCCAGAGCGCCCCGCCGATGATCACCGGGAGGACCAGCAGCGCCACGGAGATCAGGCCGCCGAACGTTCCCGCCACCGAGTGGCCCATGTACCCGGTGGCGGGCCTGGGCGCCGGGTTGCCGGCCCGCTTCTCCACCGGATAGGCCAGCGCGGCGGTGAGGATGTTGGCCAGCGCCAGCGCCGCGCCGATCCCGGCCAGGTCCACCGCCATGCCGGTGAGCCCGTCCACCGGATGCCCGGCCACGGCCGCCAGGCCGAACGAGACCGCGGTGAGCAGCGGCACCGCGATGAGACCGACCGCGAGGTCCTGCCCGGAGAAGTACGCCCGCCACGCGCGGCGGCCGCTCAGCGCCATCGCCTCCAGGCCGAAGCCCGGTCCGGTCAGCCCGATCGTGTTGGCGCGCAAGATGCCGACGAAAGCCGGTCCCAGCACCGCGCTGAGGTACAGCGCGACGTGATAGGCCGGGGTCCGGATCGTGCTGACCGACGTGGCCGCCATGATGACCACGACGATGCCCCAGTAGACGACCAGGACGGGTTCGCGCCGCTGGTAGATCCAGAACCGGGCCGCCACCGCGCCGCGCACGCCGAACCGGGCCAGCGGCAGCGTTGTGCTGTGCACCGCCGCTGACTGCGTGGTGGTGTCGGCCGTCACCAGGGCCCGGCCGAGAGAACGGATCCACGCCACGGCGAGCGCGACGATGAGGGCGGCCAGCGGCACCAGCCGCAGCAGCGCGGTGCCCAGGTGCCCGTCCGAGGCGTCCTGAATCGCGTGCGCGGCCAGGCCCGGCGGTATCCAGCGCAGCCATCCGTCCACCCCGCCGAAGCTCCCCGCCGTGATCTTGCCCTCGGCGGTCAGCGTGGGCACGATCTGCACGAACGCCTCGTACAGGCCGAAGATCGGGATGATCAGCAGGGCCGCGAAGTCCTTGCCGCGGCGCGAGCGCAGCAGCCCGGCCAGGGCCGTGGTGACGAACCGCGCCAGCGTGAGGCAGAACAGCACCTCCAGCAGCACGGCGAGCACCGCGATGAGCAGGCCGGCGGCCCGCGGGCCAGCCCGACGGTGACCCCGAGCAGGCCGAGGAAGGTGGCCAGCGGCCACGCGCCGGTGGCCGACGCGGCCAGCAGGCCGACCGCGAGCGTGCGGGTCCGCAGCGGGAACAGGGCCAGCGTGGCCGGGTCCAGCGTGGCGTCCAGGCCGAACACGAGCAGCGGCAGGATCAGCCAGCCGAACGCGAACACGGTGAAGATGACCGTGGTCAGGTCGACCGCGTCGGGGTTGCCGCGCAGCCTGGCCAGCGCGATGAACACCCCGGCGGCCACCAGCGCGGCCAGGATCGTGCTGGTGATGAAGGCCGCCTTGGCCCCGGTCGACGCGCGCAGCGCGTTGCGCAGCAGGCGCAGCTTCAGCTGGACTAGGAGCCGAGCCATGTCAGGCCCTCCTCGCCGCTGGCCTTGGCCCCGACCAGGTCGATGAACGCCCGCTGCAGGCTCCGGCCGCCGCGGACCTCGTCGATCGTGCCGGTGGCCACGATCCGGCCCTTGTCGATGATCGAGACGTGATCGCAGACCTGCTCGACCAGTTCCATGACGTGGCTGGAGAACAGCACGGTCGACCCGGAGCCGGCGAATCTGGTCAGTAGCCGGCGGATCACGTCGGCGGAGACCGGATCGACCCCCTCGAGCGGCTCGTCCAGGAACAGCACCGAGGGGTTGTGAATCAGGGCGCAGCCGAGCATGGCCTTCTTGCGCATGCCGGTCGAGTAGTCGGCGACCAGCCGCCGCGCGTCCGCACTCAGGTCCAGCACGGCCAGCAGCTGCGCCGCCCGCTCGCGGGCCTGGCCGGCCGGCAGGCCGCGCAGCCGCCCGGCGTATTCCAGTAGCTCTTCGCCGCTGAGCCGCTCGAACAGCCGGGCCTCGGCCGGCACCACCCCGATGATCGCCTTGGCCGCGGGCGGGTCGGCCCACACGTCCAGCCCGTCGATCAGGACCCGGCCGCTGTCCGGCCGCAGCAGGCCGGTCATCATCGACAGCGAGGTGGTCTTCCCCGCCCCGTTCGGCCCGACCAGCCCGGCCAGCGAACCCGCGGCGATCTCCAGCTCGACCCCGGCCACCGCCTCCTTGGCCCCGAAGCTCTTTCGCAGCGCCTGCACGCTGATGCCTGACTTGCCCATCTGCGCCTTCCCGTCCGCGATCCGCCCGATGGCCGGACCGCTCGCCTTCCGGTCCGCGATCCGCGCCTCGTCCGGCCGGACCGCTCGCCTCCCGCCACCCCGGCGGGCCATTGCTCAATAATCTGATATCAGTATGCTAGATTGATAGTATCAAGAACGTCAACCGAGGAGGCCCGCGATGAGCGCGCAGGATCCCCCCAGCCCGGATTCCGGACCGGCGCCACAGCAGTTCACCGAGACCGGCGGATGGTTCGCCCCCGGCGTGCCGGTCCTGGTGGGCGGCATCGTAGCTGTGCTGGTCGCCATCGGCCTGTTCACGAGGCATCCGGGCGGCGCGACCCACGCCGCGCTGGTCGTGCTCGGCATCCTGCTCATCCTGGCCGCTGTCGCGGCCTTCGGCGGCCTGACCCCGGTCGTCGCGGGCGAGGCCCGGGTGGTCCAGCTGTTCGGCCGCTACCGCGGCACCGTCCGGGCGCCCGGCCTGTGCTGGGTCAACCCGTTCAGCCGCAGGCGGACGGTCTCGGTGCGGATCCGCAACCACGAGACCACACTAGCCAAGGTCAACGACGCCGACGGCAACCCGATCGAGATCGCCGCCGTGGTGGTCTGGCAGGTCCGCGACACCGCCCGGGCCCTGTACTCGGTCGACGACTTCACCACGTTCGTCGCCATCCAGACCGAGACCGCCGTCCGGCACATCGCGTCCAGCTACCCGTACACCAGCGAGCAGGACACCAAGCTGTCGCTGCGCGGCAACGCTGAGGAGATCACCCGGCAGCTGTCGGAGGAAATCGCCGCCCGGGTCACCCCGGCCGGGGTGATCGTGCTGGAGTCCCGGCTGACCCGGCTGTCTTACGCCGCGGAGATCGCCCAGGCCATGCTGCGCCAGCAGCAGGCCAGTGCCGTGGTCGGCGCCCGGTTCCGGATCGTCGAGGGCGCTGTCGGCATGGTGCAGCTGGCCCTGCAGCGGCTGCAGGAGGACAACGTGGTCGAGCTGGACGAGGAGCGCAAGGCGGCCATGGTCTCCAACCTGCTCGTGGTGCTGTGCTCCGAGCAGGCCACCCAGCAGGTCGTCAATACCGGCTCGTTGTACCAGTGACGGGGGCACGGTCACCCGGTGAGTGAACGCAAGAGCATCCTGCTGCGGCTGGACCCGGCCGTCCACGACGCCCTGGCCCGGTGGGCGGCCGACGAACTGCGCAGCACCAACGCCCAGATCGAGTTCCTGCTCCGCCGCGCCCTGGCCGACGCCGGACGGCTGCCGGACCGGGCCGCCGCGATGCGCAGGCCCGGGCGCCCGCCGCGCGCCACCAGCCCGCCCGACTAGCGCCCGCCGCCGGCCACCGGCCGTCGCGGCCGCGGCCTAGAGTGGCGGGATGATGGCTGACCAGGCGCCCCGGCTGACCTCGCTGTCTCCCGGCGCGGGATGTGCGTGCAAGCTGCCGCTGGCCAAGCTCGAGGAGCTGTTCGCCTCGATGGGCCCGGCCGGCTTTACCGGGCCCGGGCCCGGGCCGGCCGCAGGCGACCTGCTCATCGGCGCGGCCGAGGGTGACGACGCGGCGGTGCTGCGCCTGGACGGCGATCGGGCGCTGGTGCTGACCACCGACTTCTTCACCCCGATCGTCGACGACCCGTACGACTGGGGCCGGATCGCGGCCGCGAACGCCTTGTCCGACGTGTACGCGATGGGCGGCCGGCCGCTGTTCGCAGTCAACCTGGCCGCCTGGCCGGGCGACGGGCTCGACGTCGCCATCCTCGGCCAGGTCCTGCGCGGCGGGGCGCAGGTGGCCGGGCAAGCGGGCTGCTTCGTGGCGGGCGGCCACACCATCGACGACCCGGTGCCGAAGTACGGCCTGGCCGTGGTGGGCCTGGCCGACCCGGCCCGGCTGCTGAGGATCGACCGCGCCGCGCCCGGCGACCAGCTGATCCTGACCAAGGCGATCGGCACCGGCGTGGTCGCCACCGCGGTCAAGTACGGCACGCCGCCGCCGGACGTCGTGCGGGCCGCCGTCGAGGAGATGACCGTGCTCAACGCGGGCGCGAGCGAGGCGGCTCTGGCCGCGGGGGTCCGGGCCGGCACCGACGTGACCGGGTTCGGCCTGCTGGGCCACCTGCACCGGATGCTGGCCGCCAGCGGCGCGGCGGCCCGGATACAGGCCGGCGCGGTCCCGCTGCTGCCCGGCGCGGCTGACCTGGCCGCGGCCGGGTTCGTCTCCGGCGGGACCCGGGCCAACACCACGCGCGTGGGCCAGGCCACCCGCCTGGACCGCGCCGTCCCGGCCGAGCTGGCCGTGCTGCTGTACGACGCGCAGACCTCGGGCGGCCTGCTGCTGGCCGCCCCGGCTCCGGCCGCGGCCGCCCTGCTCGACGACCTGCGCTCCCGGGCCCTGCCCGCCGCGGTGATCGGCCAGGTCGTGCCCGGTGAGCCCGGGCACATCGACGTGGACCCGTGAGGCTGCCCGTGGTAACAATGCAGACGGGGGGTTGATCTCGGGGGACCGCCGATAAGGGAGGTCGATCCGCGTGAGCAGCGCTCCCGTGTTGACCGGACAGCTGATCGATGCCCCGGTGGCGGGGCTTGAGTTCCGGACCCCGACGGTCCAGGGTGAGACCGGCCCCGGCGGGAGGTTCACCTTCCGCGACGGCGAGACCGTCGAGTTCTCCGTCGGTGACCTCGCGCTGGGCTCGGCCCGCGCCGCGGCCGAGATCAGCTCGCGGGACTTCGTCCCGGCCGCCGCCGCGCTGACCGATCCGGAGGTGACCAACCGCGCCCGGTTCCTGCAGACCATGGCCGCGGCCCTCCGGGCCGGGCGGCTGACCGTCGCCCAACTGCGCGAGTCCGGACCGGAGACGGTCGACTTCGGCAAGCCGGAAGCCGACTTCGGCGCCGGCGACGCGGCCGCCCGCCTGCTGGCCGGCGCGGGACTCCCGCTGATCTCGCCCGCCGAGGCGCGCAACGAGCTCCGGCGGGCCATCGCCGGGATCGAGAAGCTGGCCGACGTGCGGATCCCGACGCGGGATGGCTCCTACCTCCTGGCCGACGTGTTCCGGCCGCGCACGCCGGGCCGGTACCCGGTACTGCTGCGGCTGAGCGTCTACGGCCGGGCGTTCGGCATGGGCTCGATCATCACCGAGGACGACCGCCTGGCCAGCGAGACCCGCGAGGATCAATGGTTCGAGCAGCCCCGCGACGAACTGGCCGGGCTGGTGCGGTACGCCGAGAACGCGGTGTCAGCGAACTCCTGCGACTGGGTGCCGCGCGGATACGTCTGCGTCCGGGCCGACGGCCGCGGGGTCGGCCGGACGCCGGGCACGCTCGAGCCGTTTTCCCCGCAGGAAGCCCTGGACTACTACGACGCGATCGAGTGGGCCGCCCGCCAGGACTGGAGTGACGGCCACGTCGGGCTGTACGGCTCTTCCTACACCGGAACGAACCAGTGGAACGTGGCCAACCTCGCCCCGCCCGCCCTGAAGGCGATGATGCCGTGGGCCGCCGACGGCGACGCGTACCGCGAGCTCGCCTACCCGGGCGGGATCCTGGCCGAGGGCTACCGGCGGAACTGGTGGACGATGGTGACCAGCTCGTCGCCTGCCAGCGCGCACAGCAATTTCTACGAGTTCCTCGAGCAGCACCCGTTCGACGACCCGGCCGCCTACGGCCCGGCCGGGCGGATCGGCGGCGCGGATTACCAGCGGATCACGGTCCCCGCTCTGGTGGCCGTCAGCCAGGGCCTCTACCTGCATGCCCGGGGCGGCTTCGAAGCGTTCGAGGGCATCGGCTCCCCGGACACGCGGCTGGTGGTGTCGGCTGCTGACTACTTCCCGTTCATGTACTCCGAATGCCTGGCGCAGCAGTTCGCCTTCTTCGACCGCCACCTCAAGGGCAGCACCGAGGACCCGGGCGCCCCGGTGCGCATCGCGGTGCGCACGGGCGGTGACGGGTTCGTCTGGCTCGACTCGCCGTCCTGGCCCCCGCCCGCCGTGACCCGCCGCACGTACTACCTGGACGCCCGCACCGGATCGCTCGGCGACACCGCGCCCCAGGCGGACGGCGTCGCGGAATACTCCGCCGATCCCGGGCAGCGCGACGGGCGGGAATTCGCCGGTGCCTCGTTCCGCACCGCCCCCGCCGAGGCTGATCTCGACGTCATCGGCAACCCGAGGGCCACGCTGTGGGTGTCCTCCTCCAGCCGCGACATGGACGTCTTCGTGGCGCTGCGGGTGATCCAGCCGGACGGGACCGAACTGATGTATGCGAATGACCCGCGCGAGCCGATGACCAGCGGCTCGCTCAAGGTCTCGCACCGCGTCACCGACCCGGAGCGCTCGACCGCCCGCCGCCCCTGGCATACCCACCGCGAGGAAGACGTCCGGCCGCTGTCTGGAGGCGAGATCGTCGAGATCGAGGTCGAGATCATGGGGGTCGCGGCCCGGATCCCGGCCGGCGGCCAGCTCCGGCTCGACGTTCACCCCATTGAGCGGAACGGCGACCCCCTGGGCCGAGGGGAAGGCTTCCAGCGCGCTTATGACCACAGCTACCACGACGGAGCGCGCAACCAGGTCCACACCGGGCCGGCCTTCCCCAGCCAGCTCGTGGTCCCGGTCATGCCCGCCGCCGGGTGAGCGCGCGCCGCTCTCGCCCGTCGCGTTCAGCCCGCTGATCCCGGTCCTGGCCGCCGCCGCGTACCGTTATCGTTTCCTCTCAGGCCAGCGAGCAGGAAGGCGCCCGTGCAGTATCAGCTATCCCGGAAAGTCGCAGGCCCGTTCCTGCACGGAATCTGGCGGCCGAAGGTGACGGGCGCGGAGCACATCCCCCCCTCGGGCGGCGCGGTCCTGGCCGCTAACCACAACTCGTTCGTCGACTCGGTGTTCCTGCCGCTGATGGTCGACCGGCCGGTGACGTTCTCGGCCAAGGCCGAGTACTTCAGCGCGCCCGGCCCGGCGGCGCGGCTGTTGTCGGCCTACCTGCGGGCCACCAACCAGCTGCGGATGGACCGCGACGGCCCGCGGGCCGCGCAGGACACCCTGGAGGCGGCGCTGGCCCTGCTGCGGGAGGGCGCGCTGTTCGGCATCTACCCGGAGGGAACCAGGTCCCCGGACGGGCGCCTGTACCGCGGCCGGCCGGGGGTCGGCTGGCTGGCCCTCAAGTCCGGCCTGCCCGTCATCCCGGTCGCGCTGTCCGGCACCCGCAAGGTGCTGCCGCCCGGCCAGGTGGTGCCCCGGCCCGGCCGCATCGAGGTCCGGATCGGCCCGCCGCTCGCCTTGGCGCCGGAACTGTTCGACCAGCCCCCGGCCAAGGCCCGCCGGGTGATCGCCGACCAGGTGATGGCCGCCATCCAGCAGCTCTCCGGCCAGGAGTACGTGCACATGTTCGCCTCCGACCGCAAGGCCGAGCTCGCCGCGGCCGCCAACGGCTCCCGCCCGCGCGCCTGAGCCCCCGGCCCCGCGAGGAAGAGCCGACTGCGGCGATCTCACCCCGCGCCCTCTCGTGCGGAGTTTTGCGGGATACCCAGGCCGCGATCGCGGCCTGCCGATTCTGCCGGAGTCCGCGACGCCGGGACGTAGTGCCCGGGCCGGAAAGCACCGGCCAGAAAGAAAAACAGGGCCAGAATGCCCGGGCCGGAATAACCAGGTCAAAGGGACCGGGGAAAATGCCTCCCTATAGACAGGGAATTCTCCTCTGGGGGACGGAAGAAATACCTGCGATGGTGGTAATGACAGCTCAGAAGGAAAATGAGAGAAGAATGTCATGGCCGCCAACCGAAACGCCGGCAAGAATATTGGTACCGGGCGGGAGCCGCCTGCATCCGGCGCCGGTGCGCCCACGGGTCGCCGAAGGAGGATATTCCTCGCGGCCGTGCTCGGTACCGCGGCGCTCGCCGCGATGAGCGTCCTCGCCGCGGTGGGTGCCTTCAACGGGAACGCCGCGACGCTCACGGGCTTGGACAATTTCGACCGGGCCAATGGAGCCCTGGGGAGCAACTGGACCGGCGTAAGTGATGGCGCCCTGGCCATCTCCGCTCAGGCCGCCGCTGGCACTCACGCCTCAGGTATCAGTGGGGACATATGGACTGCTGAAAGCTACAGCAGCAACCAGTACTCACAAGTCGGAGTAACCTCTGCGCAGCTGACCGGAGGGCAGTGGATCGGCCCGGCGGTGCGACTCCAGGCGGGCGGGCAGAACGGATACGCCGGTATCTATAACTGGAACAACGGCAGCCCGGAGCTCATGCTGTTCAAGCGGACCGGCGGTAAGTGGGCACAGCTCGGCAAGTCCTACAGTTCTGGTCCGCTGGCGGCCGGGACCGTGCTGAAGCTGGAGGCGGTCGGCTCGACGCTCGCGTTCCTCGAGAACGGCACCGAGAGAATCGCCGTCTACGATCCCGCCCTGACCGGGGGCGCCCCCGGCCTTCTCATCTCCGGTACGGCGAAGGCCGGCGACTGGGCGGGCGGCACCGCCGGGTTCGCAGCCGATTACCTCAGCACGAACGCGAATGGCGTCGCATCCTACGACATGATATCCGCTGACAACGGCTACGGGCCGCAGATCCTGCGAGTCCTGCGTCCCACGAATCCGGCCGCGGGGGTCGCGCATAATTTCCTCTTCGTGCTTCCTGTCGAGGCCGGCCTGGGTACTAGTTACGGCGATGGTCTCGCTACGGTCGAGGCGGCCAACGCTCAGAACCGATACAACCTGACGGTCATCGAGCCTTCTTTCTCAATCAACTCGTGGTACGCGAATAATCCGAGCGACCCCAATCTCCAGTACGAGACCTTCATGACGTCAGAGCTCGAGCCATGGGTCAGGGCGAACCTGGCTACCTCCGGCACCGAGCAGATCTGGCTGCTCGGGTTCTCTAAATCAGGCCTGGGCGCCGAGGATCTGCTGCTGAAGTACCCGAATCTGTTCACCCTCGCCGCGTCCTGGGACTTCCCGGCCGACATGCCGAACTATGCCGAGTTCGGCACGATCTCCACGGCCGAATACGGCACCGACGCGAACTACCAAGCGAACTACCGCCTGACGGCCGCGTTCCTCGCCGCGCACAAGACGCCGTTTACCGGCAGCGACCGGATCTGGATAGGCGGATACAGCAAGTTCCAGACCGACGTGTCGGACTACGGCTCGCTGCTCACCTCGGCAGGCATAGCGCACACCACCGAGACACCTGCTTCGATGGCTCACCGCTGGGACAGCGGCTGGGTTCCGCTCGCCTTGTCCGCGCTAGCGCAGGAGAGCCTGAAGCTGCGCTAAGTCCCGGAAGGCTACCGGGCCCGGGACGACCTGCGTGCCCGGCGGTCACGGGCCCGCTGGCTCAGCGTGGTCTTCGCGTTGAACGCGGCCAGCATGGCCTGGTCGGCGCGGGACCCGAGGCCGGGCAGCAGGCCGATCTGGCGGGCGAAGGTGGCCCCGTCGTAGTAGATGGTGTTGTGCTGGATGAGCCCATCGGCGATCTCCATCACGTCGACGCCGCGGATGTCGACCCCGCGCCCGGTCGGGGCGATGCCCTGGAACGGGCCGCCGGTGAACGTGCCGGCCGCATGCCACTGGACCACCGCCGAGGTGTCGTCGGCCACGACCCTGTCGACCGTCATCGTGAAATCGGGGAAGGCGGCGAACAGCTCGAGGAAGAAGGCCCGGACCGCCTCGTGCCCGCGGATCTCGCCAATGGCGACAAAGTCGTCGACGTATCCGGGTGCCCCCGCGGCGGCGATGGCATCAGGGTCCTTCCTGCTGACGGCGTCGAAGGCCGCGCGGGCCACGTCAGCCGGAGTACGTGTGGCAGCGGAGCTCATAGCTCCTCCTTCCAGGCCGGCCGGGCCCGCTCAGCTGAGCCCGCTACCGACCATCATCCACGCCGAGATCGCGCCCGCGGAAGCCCCCCGGTCCCGCCTCCCGCACCCCTCATTCCGCCACCTGCATCACCGCCCTCTCCGACCCCCGCATCCGTCCACTGCGGCTCCTACCTGAGGCGTTCGAGGAATGCGAGCACGCGCCGGGTGAGCTGCGTGGCGGCTGGTTCGTCGTAGGAGGGCAGGCTGCTGTCGGTGAACAGGTGCCGGTGGCCGGGATAGAGGAACAGTTCCGCGTCCGGTGCCGCCTGGACCAGGGCCCGGGCTGCGTCGATGTCGCCCTCTCCGGCGAAAAACTCGTCATCTTCCATGCCGTGCACCTGGACGGGGACGCCCGCGGGCCAGGCACCGCCGAACTCCGAGAGCGGCACGCACGCTTCGAACAGCAGGGCGCCCCTGGCCCCTGGGCGGGTCTGCGTCAGCATCTGGGCGGGCAAGACACCGAGGGAGAATCCGGCGTAGACCAGCTCGGCGGGCAGGTCGGCGGCCGCGGCCTGGCCGCGCTCGATGACCGTGCCGAACCCGATCTTGGCCGCGTATTGCGCCCCGTCTGGCAGCGTGGCGAAGACCTGCCCGTCATACAGGTCGGGGACGTGGACGGTATGGCCCGCGGCCCGGAGCTGGCCGGCGAAGTCGCTGACGCCGCGGGTAAGCCCTTGCGCGTGGTGGAACAGCAGCACTTCAGCCATGTCACTCCCGTCAGGTCACTGAGGCCGGGCGGCCCCGCGGCGACCACTATCCCATGGATTCCCGACATCTCCTGGCGTCAATTAGCGCGATCATAAGATCGTGCGCGCCTCCCGGATGATGGCCCTGCTGCTGCACCTGCAAGCTCGCGGCCACTGCAGTGGCCAGGACCTGGCCCGGCTGCTGGAGGTCAGCGAGCGGACCGTGCAACGAGACGTCGAGGCGCTGGTGGCGGCGGGCATCCCGGTGCGCTCGGCGCGCGGGCCAGCGGGCGGCTACCGCCTCGACGGCGGTTACCGCACCCGGCTGACCGGAGTCGGCCTGGACGAAGCAGGCGCCCTGGCCTTTCTCGGCCTGGCCGGCCCAGCCGAGCAGCTCGGGCTCGGCTCGCGACCCGGCCAGCCGCCTTTGACCTGGCGCAATCCTGGGCGCAGGCCCGCAGTGAACTGGAGCACGAGAGCACCGCGGTCGAAGTGACCGTCCGGGTGGAAGCCAGCGCGCTGCCCCGCTTGCGCCAGCTCGTTCCCGTCCACGGGCAGGACCGCATCCCCCTGACCTGCACCCAGCAGATCGACATCACCATCCCGTTCGAAAGCGAAAACTGGGCCTGCGCCGCCCTGCTCAGCCTCGGCCAAGCCGTCGAGGTCCTCCAGCCCACGGCCATGCGCCAGCGGGTCGCCGACGAGACCCGCGGCGCTGCCGCCCACTACGCCTTTGGGCAAGCTCGAATCTAACAGGCGACACGGATTTAACACCCGGATCGGACGTGGTCGGGGATGATCTTCCTGTCGTGACATGCTCACTGCCCGGGCGTCCCGTGGCGGTGACCAAACCGGCCTCATCCCGGGGCCGGCGAAATGAAAAGGACCACCTTGGAAAACAAGATCGCCCTGGAAGAACATTTCTCGACCGAGCAGACGATCGGCGACTCGCAGCAATACTTCCACCCGGAGAGGTGGGAGGAGACGAAACGGCGGCTGCTCGAGGTCGGCGACAGGCGGATCCGGCTGATGGATGAGACTGGGATCGAGCTTGCGATTGTCTCGCTGAACTCGCCCGCGATCCAGGCGATCCCCGATCCGAAGCGCGCCGCCGAAATCGCCCGCCGCGCCAATGATCACCTCGCCGAACAGGTCGATAGGCGCCGGGACCGCTTCCGTGCCTTCGCCGCTCTTCCGCTTCAGGACCCGGATGCCGCCACAGCGGAGGCCGAGCGGTGTGTGCGTGACCTGGGGTTCGTCGGCGCTCTTGCGAACGGTTTCTCTCAGGTCGGCGACGCGGAAACGGTGGTTTACCTGGACGATCCGCGCTATGACGACTTCTGGCGAGAGTACGCGGCGCTCGACCGCCCGTTCTACCTTCACCCGCGCGACCCGATTGGGTCCTGGGCCAAGATCTACCGCGGTCACCCGTGGCTGATGGGTTCGGCTTGGGCGTTCGGGGTAGAAACCGCCACCCACGCGCTGCGGCTGATGGGTTCCGGGCTATTCGATCGCCACCCCGGACTGCAGGTCGTGCTCGGCCACCTCGGCGAGGGGCTGCCCTTCCTGGTCTGGCGGCTCGACCACCGCATCGCCAACGAGCCGCGCGGGTATGCGGGAAAGCGCACCTTTCAGCAATATCTGAGCAGCAACTTCAACCTCACCACCTCCGGCGCGTTCCGGACGCCCTCGCTCCACGACTCGATCTCCGAGATCGGCGTCGACCGGTTGCTCTTCTCGACCGATTTTCCATTCGAGGAGATGGCCTGGGCGTCAGAGTGGTTCGACGCTGCCCCGATCAGCGAGAACGACCGGATCAAGATCGGCCGCACCAACGCGACCCGCCTGTTCAGACTGGACCTCTAATGGCCATGCCCAGGCAAGTCCGTGGCTGTCAGGCGCCTTGGCACACGGCCCCCAATAAACACAAACCCGGGAACTTAAGGGAAGCACGCCACCGGCTCGGGCGGGTTTCATGATTATGGCCAGGAATGGCCAAATATGGTCCAAAACTGGCCACGATCATGGTTCACGCCCGAAATGCCTCAATGTGAAGTTGGGACATAACGGGACATAAGCGGCGTCGCATCGAGTAGCAGGCCGGGGCGATAGTTTTCAGACGCGGGGCGCGCTATCCGCCGGCCAAAACTGCCCGTGATCAGGAGAGCTGCGTGCACTCCGGGCACAGGCCGAACAATTCCACCGTGTGGCCCACGTCGCTGAAGCCCGCCTCTGCGGCGACCCGCTCGGCCCACTGCTCCACCGCCCGGCCTTCCACCTCCACGCTGCGCCCGCACGTGCGGCAGGTCAGGTGGTGATGGTGCACGCTGCTCCCGCACTGGCGGTAGAGCGTCTCGCCGCTGGCGTCGCGGATCGCGTCGACGCTGCCGTCCTCGCTGAGCGCCTGCAGGTGCCGGTAGACGGTGGCCAGGCCCACGTGCTCACCCCGGCGGCGCAGCTCGGCGTGGATCTCCTGGGCGCTGCAGAAGCCGGGCAGGCCCGCCAGCGCGGTGGCCAGGGCCTGCGCCTGCCTGGTCCCGCGCGCCCGGGCGCCGCGGGCCGGGCCCGGGTTCCCCGCGGGCCTGACCTGCACTCGCTCCTCCGGCTGCTGCGCTGTCACAGTCGCACGCTATAACCTGAACCGCTTTCCGGCCACTCCGTCTCGCCTCCGCTCCGCCGATCGCTTGCAAGCAATATTGAGAATCATTATCATTACCGCAGCAGTCTCCCGAGGCGGAGCAGCGGTCTCCCCGAGGCAAAGAGGCAAAGAGGCAGAGGGACAGAGAGGCGGAGGAGTTGTCGGTCATGCGGCACCGGGTCCTGGCGGCGGCGTCGGCTCTCGGCGTGGCCCTGCTGGCCACGGCCTGCACCCCGGCGTCCGGCGCGGCTCACGCCGGGACCATCGTCGCGGTGGGCGCGGAGAGCCAGTACGCGAACGTCATCCAGCAGGTCGGCGGGGAATACGTCCAGGCCAGCGCCATCATGAGCAACCCGAATACCGACCCGCACACCTTCGAGGCCAGCGCCTCGGTGGCCCGGACGGTCAGCCAGGCCCAGCTCATAGTGCAGAACGGACTCGGCTATGACAGCTGGGCGGACACCATCGAGGGCGCCGCCCCGAACCCGGCCCGCAAGGTGATCGTGGCCCAGAACCTGCTCGGCCTGCCCGCGGACACGCCGAACCCGCACCTGTGGTACCAGCCCAGCACCATGCCCGCCGTGGCGAACGCGATCGCGGCCGACCTGGCCGCCGTCCAGCCCGCGCACGCCTCCTACTTCAAGGCCAACGCCGCGGCCTTCATCGCCTCGCTGACCGCCTGGAACAAGGCGCTGGCCGCGTTCAAGGCCGCCTACCCGAATACGCCGGTGGCCACGACGGAGCCGGTGGCTGATTACATGCTGCAGGCGGCCGGCACGGACAACCTGACGCCCTGGGCCCTGCAGGCCGACATCATGAACGGCACCGACCCGTCGGCGCAGGACATCGCGATGCAGCGGAGCTTGTTCATCGGCCACAAAGTAAGGGTGTTTCTCTACAATCAGCAGGTGACGGACACCCTGACCGAGTCGTTCATCACGCTGGCCAAGCAGAACGGCATCCCGGTGGTGGGCGTCTACGAGACGATGCCGGCGCCTGGTTTCGACTACCAGTCCTGGATGCTGGCCGAGGTCCAGGACCTGCGCAACGCCGTGGCGAACCACGTCTCCGCGGAGCACCTGTCGTGACCGAAGAGGAGCACCTGCCGTGACCGAAGACCTGCTCCGGCTGGACGGGGTCAGCGTCCGGCTCGGCGGCCGGGAGATCCTCCGGGATGTGTCGCTGCACATCCGCCCCGGCCAGTTCACCGGCCTTATCGGGCCGAACGGCGCGGGCAAGACCACCCTGCTCCGGGTCATCCTCGGCCTGCAGCCGGTCACCAGCGGCTCGGTCCTCATCGACGGCCGGCCGCGGGCCGCGCGGGAGGCCCGCATCGGGTACGTACCGCAGAAGCTGGCCATCGAGCCGGACATGCCGCTGCGGGTCCGGGACGTGGTGACCCTCGGGCTGGACGGGCACAAGATGGGCATCCGGCTGCCGTCCCGGGCCCGGCGCGAGCTGGTCGCCGACATGCTGACCGCCGTCGGCGCGCAGCGGTACGCGAACGCCAGGGTCGGCGAGCTGTCCGGCGGTGAGCAGCAGCGGGTCATGATCGCGCACGCCCTGATCAGCCAGCCGAGACTGCTGCTGCTCGACGAGCCGCTGGCCAACCTGGACATCTCCAGCGAGCAGGGCGTTGTGTCGGTGCTCGCGCGGCTGGCCCGGGCCGAGGGCGTCGCGGTGCTGCTCTCGGCGCACGATATGAACCCGCTGATGCCGGTCATGGACCGGATCATCTACGTGGCCGGGGGCCGGGTCGCGGTGGGCGACACCGATGAGGTGGTCCAGCCCGAGGTCCTGTCCCGCCTGTACGGCCAGCACGTCGACGTGATCCGGGTCCATGGCCGGATCCTGGTGGTGGCCGCCCCGGAAGGCGCGGACGCCGCCGAAGATCTGGACGTCGCGGGGTAACCGGGATGCGGTACATCTTCGAGCCTGGGTTCTTCGCCAGCGGGCCCGTGCGCGTGGCGCTGGCCGTCGGGGCCGTCGTCGCCGTCACCTCGGCCGTCGTCGGCGTCTTCACGGTCATGCGCGGGCAGTCGTTCGCCGGCCACTCGCTGGCCGACATCGCCACCACCGGAGGCTCAGGCGCGTTCCTGATCGGCATCAACCAGTTCTGGGGCTACCTGGCCTTCGGCGCGGGGGCGGCCGCCTTCATGGAGATGATCGGCGTCCAGCGCCGCCGCGGCCGGGACGTGGCCACCGGCGTGGTGCTCGGCGCCGCCCTCGGGCTGGCCGCGCTCTTCCTGTACCTCGGCACGCAGTCCAGCTCCACCACCGGCGCGTCGTTCACCATCTTGTTCGGCTCCATTTTCGTCCTCACCTCCGCCACCGTCCCCGCCCTGATCGTGTCCGCGGTGCTGACGCTGGCCACGGTGGCGGTCCTGGCCCGGGTGCTGCTGCTGACCTCGCTGGGCCCGGACCTCGCGGCGTCCCGCGGCGTGCCGGTCCGCCTGGTCGGCGCGGCGTTCCTCATCTCGCTGGCCGTGACGGTCGCGCTGGCCGCCGTGATCATCGGCGCGGTGCTGAGCACCGCGCTGCTCGTCGGGCCGGCCGCGGCCGCGCTGCGCGTGGCCAAGGGACCCCTGCGGGCCATGATCGCCGCGGCCTGCTTCGGGGTGGGATCCGTCTGGATCGGCATCGCGGCGGCCTACGACAGCTTCTACTGGCCGCCGGCCGGGCGCGGCTGGCCGGTCAGCTTCTTCGTGGTCACCCTGGTCGTCGGCGGCTACCTGCTCACCTACCTGCGCCGCGGGCCCCGCCGCGACCCGGCGGCGGAAGCCGCGGAAGCCGCAGACCCGGAGCACGCGTGTTCACCGGCCTGATGCTGAACACCTGGATCGCCGGGTCGGTGGTCGCGGTCATCGCCGGGGTGATGGGCTTCTTCGCCGTGCTGCGCGGGTCGACGTTCGCGGCCCACGCCATCCCCAACGGGGCCTTCGCCGGGGCCGCCGGGGCCACCCTGCTCGGCTTCGACCCGCTGGCCGGCCTGGCCGTGTTCTCGGTGGCGGGCGCCCTCGGCATCGCCGGGCTGAGCCGCCGGGCCCGCAGCGACGTGGCCACGGCGCTGATCCTGGTCATGATGCTGGCCATCGGCGCGCTGTTCGTGAGCTGGAGCACCGAGTACGCGCAGGAGGCGTACTCGCTGCTGTTCGGCGAGGTGTTCGGCGTCAGCAGCGCGGAAGTCGTGCCCATCCTCGTGCTCGGCGGGGTGTCGATCGCGGCCATCATCGTCATGTTCCGGCCGCTGCTGCTGTCCTCGGCGCTGCCCGAAGTGGCCGAAGCGCGCGGCGTGTCCGCCCGCCGGATGGAGCTCGGCTTCCTGCTCGTCATGGCCCTGGCCACCAGCATGACCGTGCCGGTGGTGGGGGCCCTGCTGATGTTCAGCCTGATGATCGGCCCCGCCGCGGCGGCCCGCTACGTGACCGCCCGGCCGGTGGCGGCCATGAGCCTGGCCGTCGTCATCGCGCTGGTCACGGTCTGGACCGGGATCGTGGTTTCCTACCAGACCGACTGGCCGCTCGGCTTCCTGGTCGGCACCATGGGCGCCTTCTTCTTCCTGGCCGGCCGGAGCTATGCCGCGGTCCAGGGCCGGCGCGGCCCGCGGCCGGCGCGGCCCGCGTAGCGTGGAGACATGAACCGGCTGAAGGATTCGACCAGCCCCTACCTGCTCCAGCACGCGGACAACCCGGTGGACTGGTGGCCCTGGTGCGACCAGGCGTTCGCCGAAGCCGCCCGGCGTGACGTGCCGGTCATGCTGTCGGTCGGCTACGCCGCGTGCCACTGGTGCCACGTGATGGCCCACGAGTCCTTCGAGGACCCGCAGACCGCGGCGCTGCTCAACGAGCACGTGGTCGCGATCAAGGTGGACCGGGAGGAGCGGCCCGACGTCGACTCGGTCTACATGACCGCGACCCAGGCCATGACCGGCCAGGGCGGCTGGCCGATGACCGTGTTCATGACCCCGGACCAGGAGCCGTTCTTCTGCGGCACCTACTTCCCCCGGGACACCTTCCGCCAGCTGATCGTGAACGTCGCGCAGGCCTGGCGCACCCAGCGCGACGGCGTGACCGGGCAGGCCCGGCAGGTCGCGGCCGCCCTGGCCGGCAACGCCGCCGAGGTGACCCGGGCGCTGCGCGGCGCCGGGCCGGGTAGCGCGCCGTTTCAGGAGGTCACCGGCGCATCGGCGCGCGCCCTGGAACAGGACTACGACGCGGCCGAAGGCGGGTTCGGCGGGGCGCCGAAGTTCCCGCCGTCCATGGTGGCGGAGTTCCTGCTGCGCCACTACCGGCGTACCGGGTCGCCGGCCGCGCTGGCCATGGCCGAGGGGACCTGCGAGGCCATGGCCCGCGGCGGCCTGTACGACCAGCTCGCCGGCGGTTTCGCCCGGTACTCGACGGACTCGGCCTGGGTCATACCGCACTTCGAGAAGATGCTGTATGACAATGCGCTGCTGGCCCGGGTCTACCTGAACCTGTGGCGCGTCACCGGATCCGAGCTGGGCCGCCGGGTGGCCGAGGAGACCTGCGCGTGGCTGGTGGACGAGCTGAGCACGCCCGGCGGCGGGCTCGCCGCCTCGCTGGACGCCGACAGTGAGGGTGAAGAGGGGAAGTACTACGTCTGGCGCCCCGCCGAGCTGGACGCGGTCCTCGGACCGCAGGACGGCGAGTTCGCCGCGGCGGTCTTCGGCGTCACCCGGGCCGGCACCTTCGAGCGCGGCGCCTCGGTCCTGCAGCGGCGCGCCGAGCCCGCCGACGCCGACGCCGGCCGCCTGGACCGCGTCCGGCAGGCGCTGCTGGCCGCGCGCCGCCGCCGGATCCCGCCGGGCCGGGACGACAAGGTCGTCGCCGCGTGGAACGGCCTGGCCATCTCGGCCCTGGCCGAGTGCGGGCTGCTGCTCGGCCGGCCGGGCTTCATCGACGCCGCGCGCGCGGCCGCCACGGTGCTAGCCGAGGTGCACTACGGGAACGGCAGGCTGGTCCGTACCTCACGCCACGGTTCTCCCGGGGACACCGCGGGCGTGCTGGAGGACTACGCCTGCGTCGCCGACGGCCTGCTCACCTTGTCCGGGATAACCGGGGAAGCGCGCTGGCTGACCCTGGCCGGCCAGCTGCTCGACACCGCGCTGGCGGCCTTCGGGGACGGGCAGGGCGGTTTCTACGACACGGCGGCGGACGGCGAAGCGCTGATCTTCCGCCCGGCCGACGCGGCCGACAACGCCACGCCGTCCGGCACGTTCGCCATGTCCGGGGCGCTGCTCAGCTACGCCGCGCTGACCGGCTCCGCCCGGCATCGCGAGGCCGCCGTGGCCGCCCTGGGCGTGCTGCCCGCCATCGCGGGCCGGTATCCGCGCGCGGGCGGCGCGGGCCTGGCGGTGGCCGAGGCCGTCCTGGCCGGCCCGACCGAGATCGCGATCATCGGTCCCGACGATGACGAACGGACCCGCGTACTGCACCGCACCGCGTTGCACGCCGCCCCGCCCGGCGCCGTCCTGGCCCTCGGCGACGCGCCGACGACAACGACGGTGACGGCGCCGACGAGACCGTGCCGCTGCTGGCCGGCCGCAGGCCGGTCGACGGCGCTCCGGCCGCGTACGTCTGCCGCGAGTTCACCTGCCGGGCGCCGGTCACCACCCCGGAGGAGCTCAGGGCGGCGCTCGCCGCACCCTCCCCGGTATCGTAGATACCGATGCTCCCGACGACCGGCGTGGCGCGGCGGCTCCTGATTCTCATCGGAGTCGGCTTGCTCGTGGTGACTGGTACCGCGGTCGGCCTTGTGCTGGCCGGGGCCAGCGCCCCGCACCCGGCGGCGGCCAGCGCCGGCCCGGCCCCCGCGGCCAACGTCGGCTCGGCGGCCAGCACCGGCTCGGCGGCTAGTGCCGGCTCGACCGGCAGCGCCAGCCCGGTGGTGCCGCTGCTCGGCGCGAGCGCCGATGCGGACCAGGCCGTGCCCGCCGCCCCCGCGGCGAGCCCCCGGTCAGCCTCGCCCGCCCCGCCGCCGAAGGTCGCGCCGCTGCACGGGCTGCGGCAGGCCGACCTGCTGGTCGTGGCGCCGTTCTCGCTGTCCAGGCACGTCCGCACGGCCGTGTCCCGGCAGCCCGGGGTCACCAGCGCCGATCCGATCGAGGCGGCCAAGGTCCTGATCAACGGCACGACCGAAGCCGTGCTCGGGGTGGATCCGTCGACGTTCCGCGCGTACGCGTCCGGGCCCACGGCGGCCTCCAACCAGCTCTGGCAGGGCGTGGCCGGCGGCGGCGTCGCCGTGTCCTACACCATGGGCACCCTGGACAAGCTGGCCCTGGGCGGCTCGGTCACGGTAACCGGCCGGCAGGCCGAACGGCTGCCGGTGGTCGCGTTCGGCACGGTGGGGATCGGCGGGGTCGACGCCGTGGTCTCGGACTCGGTGGCCCGGTCGCTCGGCGTGCCGGCCGCCAACGCCATGGTCCTCAGCGCGTCGCCGGCCAGCGTGACGGCCCTGGCCGCCCAGATCAAGGCCATCCTGCCGCGGGGCGCGTCCGTCGAGCCGCTGGTGACGCTGGCCGCGCCGTCCCAGGCCGGGGTCACCGTGTCGGGTCCGGCCGGCGCCGGGGCCATGTCCGCGGCCCAGCTCACCGCCGCGCTGCGGGCCGCGGAGAGCCGGCAGGGCCTGCCGTATGTCTGGGGCGCCGCCGGGCCTGGCTCCTTTGACTGCTCGGGCCTGGTCCAGTGGTCGTTCGCCCAGGCCGGCGTGACCATGCCACGGGTCGCCGCGGACCAGGCCCGGACCGGGCCGGCCGTCCCGGTCAGCCAGCTGGAGCCCGGCGACCTGCTCTTTTATCACACCGACCCCACTGCTCCCTCCTACATCTCGCATGTGGCCATCTACCTCGGCCAGGGCTGGATGATCCAGGCGCCCCAGCCGGGCCTGCGCGTCGAGGTCGTGCCGGTCAGCTTCGGCTCCCAGTTCGCCGGCGCCGTCCAGGTGGACCCGGGCCTGGCCGCCGCGGCGGCCGGCGGCGTGGCCTGACCGCCCGGCCGGCGGGCCGGATTGACGCCGGAGGCGGCGCGGGCGTAATCCTCATTACATGAGTACGCGGCGGGGAGATCCCGGAGCGGCGGATGCGTCCGGCCCGCACAGCGACACCGGCAGCGACACCGGCAGCAGCGGCGACAATGACCGCGGCAGCAGCGGCGACAATGACCGCGGCAGCAGCGCGGCAGTGACCGCGGCAGCAGCGGCGGCAACGACGCGACGGCCGACCGCGGCGCCGGCGCCGCGGCGAAGGTGCGGGCCTGGTTCTGCGACCGGGTCCCGGCTGGATGGTTCGTCGGCGCCCCGGACGTCCAGGTCGACCGCGAGGAGATCACCGTGGTCGGGACGCTGGCCGACCCGGCCGGGGACACCGAGGCCGAACGAGCCGCCGCGGCGGCCGCCCGGATCCGCAGCTTCCGCGAGGAGACCAGAGGCCGGCGGATCGAGGTGGCGCGCGAGGCGGAGCTCGCCTTCCGCCGCAAGGTCTCCTGGGGGGTCAGCTGCGGCCACGTCACCGAGATGTTCACCACGCTGTCGGTTCCGGTCATGACCAGGCTGCGGCAGTCCGAGCGCCGGGTGCTCGACACGCTGGTGGACGCGGGCGTGGCCCGCAGCCGCAGCGACGCCCTGGCCTGGTGCGTCCGGCTGACCGGGGAGAACGCGGATCCCTGGCTGGCCCGCCTGCGCACGGCGCTGCGGTACGTCGAGGAGGTACGGGACCAGGGCCCGGGCGGCACCTGAACCAATCCGATAACTGGCCAATCTGCCGCGAATTAACGAAAGGCCCGAATCGACCGGCCGAACGGATCACGGCTAATTAAAGCGCCGAATCCGGGTAGACTCGGCAAAATCGCGTCGGCCTCGGCGCACGCGTCCGCAAGGTGTCCGCCCCCGGCCTGCCGCCGGGTGGCCAGCGCCGGACGGGGGAAGGAGCGGCTCATGACGTCCCAGGTGAGCGGCTTGCAACGCGGCCTGGCCGGGACGCCCGACGCTACCGGTGCGCCTTCCCGGCGGACGCCATATGGCCGGTGTCCGCATCGGATCCGCGCCGCAATTCCGCGGCGGGAACCCGGCTCGGCGGCTGGCGCGTTGCATTATCGGGGATAGCTCTTACCTTGGGATCATCACGGTGACGAGGAAGGCCGCAGCATGGGAGTTCGTGATCTGGCCTACCGGATGTACGAGCGCAGGCTCCAGGATTCCCTGTCGCCCGAGGCGATCCCGCGCCACGTAGGGGTTATGTGCGACGGGAACCGGCGGTGGGCCAGGTCGGCCGGTTTCCGCGACGTCGCCAACGGCCACCGCAAGGGCGCGGACAAGATATTCGAGCTGCTCGACTGGTGCCGCGAGAGCGGGGTCGAGGTGGTGACGCTGTGGCTGCTGTCCACGGACAACCTGGCCCGGCCCGCCAGCGAGCTCGTGCCGCTGCTGAAGATCATCGAGGACACCGTGCAGGGCCTGGTGGCCGAGCAGTGGCACGTGAACCCGGTGGGCGCGCTCGACCTGCTGCCGGGGGAAACCGTCCGGGTCCTCAAGGACGCGGGCGAGGCCACCGCGGGCAACCCGGGCCTGCTGGTCAATGTGGCCGTGGGCTACGGCGGCCGGCGGGAGATCGCCGACGCGGTGCGCTCGCTGCTGCAGGACCATGCGACCAGGGGCACCACGATCGAGGAGCTGGCCGAGGTGCTCGACGTCGAGCACATCGCCGAGCACCTGTACACGGCCGGCCAGCCCGACCCCGATCTGGTCATCCGCACCTCCGGCGAGCAGCGGCTGGGCGGCTTCCTGCTCTGGCAGAGCACCCACTCGGAGTTTTACTTCTGCGACGCCTACTGGCCCGCCTTCCGTAAGGTGGACTTCTTGCGGGCGCTGCGGTCTTACGCGGCGCGCAGCCGCAGATTCGGCGCGTTATCGCAGGCCATGCACTGATAACGGGTTAGTAACCCAGCGGTGCTTTTGGCGAAACACGATGCCGGGTACCTTCAGTAGCAGTGGACGGCACGGCGCCGTCCGCCGGGAGGGCCCTCGAATCTCCAGGCTTCGCGCTTTGCGTGCAGGCGGGACCGGAAGGGCCGGCGCGGCCCTTCGGGGGCCAGGCCCGGCCCATCCGACACGTTTGTGTCCTGTCCGGCGCCGGGCTGCGGCTCGGCGTCCAGGGAGTCTGCGTGGTCAATCCCCAAGGTCGCCGTACGTATGTACTCGACACCAGTGTCCTGCTCGCCGACCCGGCTGCTATCGCTCGTTTCGATGAGCACCAGGTAGTCCTGCCGGTCGTCGTCGTCACCGAGCTGGAAGCCAAGCGGCATCACCCCGAACTGGGCTACTTCGCCCGCCAGGCCCTGCGCTACCTCGACGACCTGCGCGTCGAGCACGGCCGGCTGGACGCGGAACTCCCGGTCGGTGAACTGGGCGGCACAATCCGGGTGGAGCTCAACCACTCCGACCCGTCGGTGCTGCCCGCCGGCTTCCGGCTCGGGGACAGCGATACTCGCATCCTGTCGGTGGCATGCAGCCTGGCCGCCGAGGGCGAGGACGTCGTGCTGGTGAGCAAGGACCTGCCGATGCGGGTCAAGGCCGCCTCGGTCGGCCTGGCCGCCCAGGAGTACCGGGCCGAGCTGCCCGTGGACTCGGGCTGGACCGGGATGACCGAAGTGGAGATCAGCACCGGCGACATCGAGCAGCTGTACGAGTCAGGCACCCTGGATTGCCCGCCCGCCCGCGAGCTTCCCTGCCACACCGGGCTGGTCCTGAGCTCGCCCAACGGCAGCGCGCTCGGCCGGGTCAAGCCGGACAAGTCGGTGCAGCTGGTGCGCGGCGACCGGGAGGCGTTCGGCCTGCGGGGCCGCAGCGCCGAGCAGCGCGTCGCCCTGGACCTGCTGCTCGACCCGGAGATCGGCATCGTCTCGCTCGGCGGCCGGGCCGGTACCGGCAAGTCGGCGCTGGCCCTGTGCGCGGGTCTGGAGGCCGTGATGGAGCGGCGGCAGCACCGCAAGGTCATCGTGTTCCGGCCGCTCTACGCGGTCGGCGGCCAGGACCTCGGCTACCTGCCCGGGTCGGAGGCGGACAAGATGGGCCCGTGGGCCCAGGCCGTCTACGACACCCTGACCGCCGTGACCACCCAGGACGTCATCGATGAGGTCATCGCCCGGGACATGTTCGAGGTCCTCCCGCTCACGCACATCAGGGGCCGGTCGCTGCACGACGCGTTCGTCATCGTGGACGAGGCGCAGTCCCTGGAGCGGGGCGTCCTGCTCACGGTGCTGTCCCGGATCGGCTCCGGATCCCGGGTGGTTCTCACCCACGACATCGCGCAGCGCGACAACCTGCGGGTCGGCCGGCATGACGGGGTGATCGCGGTGATCGAGAAGCTCAAGGGACACCCGCTGTTCGCGCACGTCACCCTGGTCCGCTCCGAGCGCTCCCAGATCGCCGCCCTGGTCACCGAGATGCTGGAGGACTCGGGCCTGTAAGCCGGCGCCCGCACAGCGACGTGCGGGCGGCCCCGGCCCGGTTGAGGCGCACCGCGGCGCTGGCTGCGGTACCGTGACCGGCGTGGACTATCCGCCCGTATCCGTGGTGATGCCGGTCAGGAACGAGGAACGCCACCTGGCCGAGTCCGTGCGGCACGTCTTCGGCCAGGACTACCCGGGTCCGCTTGAGCTGGTCCTGGCCGTCGGGCCGTCGGCCGACCGGACCGAGCAGATCGCGCACGCCCTCGGGGCCGCCGAGCCGCGGATCACCGTGGTGGCCAACCCGTCCGGGAGGATCCCGGCCGCGCTCAACCTGGCCGTCGGCATCGCGCGGCACCAGGTCATCGCCCGGATCGACGGGCACGCCCTGTTCCCGCCCGGCTACCTGCGGACCGCGGTCACAGTGCTGGCCCAGACCGGCGCCGCCGACGTCGGCGGGGTCATGGCCGCCGAGGGCGAGACCCCCTTCCAGCAGGCCGTGGCGTGGGGCATGACGTCCAAGGCCGGCGTCGGCTCGGCCGGCTGGCATACCGGCGGCCAGGCCGGTCCCGCGGACACCGTCTACCTCGGCGTCTATCGCCGCGAGGTGATCGAGCAGGCCGGCGGCTGGGACGAGGAGATGCTCCGCGCCGAGGACTGGGAGCTGAACTACCGCATCCGGGCCCGCGGCGGCCTGGTCTGGTTCACCCCCGAGCTGCACGTCATCTACCGGCCGCGGGCCAGCCTGCGGGCTCTCGGCGCGCAGTACTTCCACTACGGCCGCTGGCGCCGGGTGCTGGTCCGCGAGCACCCGGAGACGGCCAGCTTCCGCTACCTGGCCCCGCCCGCCGCCGCCGCCCTGGTCGGGGTCGGCCTGGCCGCCGGGCTGGCCGGCCTGGCCGGGCTCGCGGCCGGGGCCCCGGCCGGGGTGAGCGCCCTGACCGCCGGGCTGGTCATCCCGCTCGTCTACCTGGCCGGCATCACCGTGGTCAGCGCGGCGCTGTCCCGGGATCTCCCGCCCGGCGTGCGCGCCCGGCTGCCGCTGGTCCTCGGCATCATGCACCTGGGCTGGGGCACGGGTTTCCTGGCCAGCCCCCGCAGGCTGCACCGGGGCCGGGAAGCTGACACGCGTGTCCGTCCGGCCCGGCAGAACGCCGAAGGAGTGGCTCCGGCTGGGAGAGAATGAAGAATGGATTTCGATCTCCCGGCCCTGCTGGCCGCGCACCGCGACGACGGATACGAGCTGTACGGCCGGTACCTGAATCCGCAGCAGCCGCGGGTGCTGCACGCGATCGGCTTCGACAAGGTCTACGAGCGGGCCGAGGGAGCCTACCTCTACGACGCCGACGGCCACGCGTACGCCGACTTCCTGGCCGGCTTCGGCGTGTTCGCGGCCGGGCGCAACCACCCGGTGATCCGCCGGGCGCTGCACGACGCGCTCGACGCCGAGCTCGCCGACTGGACCCAGTTCGACTGCGGCCCGCTGCCGGGCCTGCTGGCCGAACGGCTCCTGGCCCAGGCGCCCGGGCTGGACCGGGTGTTCTTCTGCAACAGCGGCAGCGAGGCGGTGGAGTCGGCGCTGAAGTTCGCCCGGTACGCGACCGGCCGCCGCCGGATCATCTACTGCGACCACGCCTTCCACGGCCTGACCACCGGTTCCCTGTCGGTGAACGGCTCGCCCGAGTTCCGCCGCGGGTTCGACCCGCTGCTGCCCGACACCAACATCCCGCTCGGTGACCTGGACGCGCTGGCGGCCGAGCTGCGCCGGGGCGACGTGGCCGCGCTGATCATCGAGCCGATCCAGGGCAAGGGCGTGCACATGCCGCCCGACGGCTTCCTGACCGCGGCCGCTGACCTGCTGCACAAGCATGGGGCGCTGCTGATCTGCGACGAGGTGCAGAGCGGCTTCGGGCGCAGCGGCAAGTTCTTCGCCTACCAGCACGAGGACGTCGTGCCGGACATCGTCACCGTGGCCAAGGCGCTGAGCGGCGGGTTCATCCCGGTCGGCGCGATGCTGGCCAAGGACTGGATCTTCGAGAAGGTCTACTCCTCCATGGACCGGGTCATGGTGCACAGCACCACGTTCAAGGGCGGCGTCATGGCCATGACGGCCGGCCTGGCCGCCCTGGCCGTGCTGGACGACGAGGGCCTGACCGAGAACGCCGCGCGGACCGGGGAGGCGCTGAAGACCTCGCTGACGGCCATGATGGAAAAATACGACGTGCTGGCCGACGTGCGCGGCCGCGGGCTGATGATCGGGCTGGAGTTCGGCCGGCCGTCCTCGCTCCGCGCGCGGGCCCGGTGGAGCGCGCTGCGCACGGCCCGGGTCGGCCTGTTCGCGCAGATGATCGTCGTCGCGCTGTTCCAGCGGCACCGGATCTTGACCCAGGTGTCGGGCGATCACATGGAAGTGATCAAGCTGATCCCGCCGCTCATGATCGGCGAGGCCGAGGTCAAGCTGTTCACCGAGGCGCTCGGCGAGGTCCTGGAGGACGCCAGCAAGGGCAGCGGCCTCATCTGGGAGTTCGGCCGGACCCTGGTCAAGCAAGCCGTCCGCAACTGACCCGCGGATCCGCCCGCCAGCCCATCGACGCGCCCGCAGCCCATTGCCCCGCCCCGCCAGCCATTGCTCCTGCCCGCCAGCCCATAGTTTAATTCTGTTAAAACAATCCTGGCGCAGAAGAGGCGGCCGATGACTGACTACGAAAACCTTCGGATCGAGATCTCCGACAAGGTGGCCACGATCTGGCTCAACCGCCCCGAGCGCCGTAACGCCTTCTCGACGCAGATGACCTACGAGCTGCACGAGGCGTTCGCCGAGTTCGACGCCGACGACGAGGTCCGGGCCATCGTGGTGACCGGAGCCGGGACCTACTTCTCGGCCGGCGCCGACCTCGAACGTCCCGGCGGGGCCTTCTCCGGCAACGGGCGCACCGGCGAGTACGCGATCGAGCCGTTTCAGATGCGCACGCCGGTCATCGCCGCGATGAACGGCTCGGCGGCCGGCATGGGCGTCACCCTGCCGACCCAGTGGGATGTCCGGTTCGGCGCCGCCGACGCCAAGTACGGTTTCGTCTTCACCCGGCGGGGCATCGTGCCGGAGCTGTCCTCCACCTGGATGCTGCCCCGGCTGATCGGGCTGTCCCGGGCCATGGAACTGCTGCTGTCCGGCCGCTATTTCAGCGGCACCGAGGCCGCGGAGATGGGCCTGTTCTCCCGGGCGCTCCCCGCCGAAGACGTCCTGCCCGCCGCGTTGGAGTTCGCCCGCGATCTGGCCGCCAATACCTCAGCGGTGTCGGTCGCGGCGACCAAGGCGCTGGTCTACCAGGCGTTCGGCGAGCCGGATCCCATTGCCGCCCACAACCGGGAGCGGGATCTCGTCCGCTGGCTGGGGCAGCGGGCCGATTCACGCGAGGCCGTCCAGGCGTTCCTGGAGAAGCGGCCGCCGGTCTGGCAGCTGTCCAAGGTCAAGGACTATCCGCCGGACCTGTAAGCGGGCCGCCGGGCCAGCCCCGGACCTGTAAGCTGCCCGCCGGCCCGGCCCCTGGGGCCGGGGCGAGCAGCGCCTCGGCCACGGCGAGGTCCTGCGGGTAGGTGATCTTGATGTTCCGCTCGCTGCCCGGGACCACGTGCACCTGGACGTCGGGCAGGTAGCGGAGGACCACGCCGCAGTCGTCGGTGGGCGCGAAGGCTGACGGGCCCGCGTCGGCGGCGGCCAGCTGGTGAGCCCGGGTGATCACCGGGAGCCGGAAGCACTGCGGGGTCTGGCAGCGCCACAGCGTCTCCCGGCGCGGCATCGAGTGCATCACCCCGTCATGGGCGATGACCATCGTGTCGGACGCCGGCACCGCGACACCGGCCGCCAGGTGGACGCCGAGCGCGGCCACGCAGTCGGCGATGATCCGCTGATCGACGAGCGGGCGCGCGGCGTCATGCAGCAGCACGCCGCAGTCGGCCGGATCGGCGCCGTCCGCGGAGATGGCCCGGGCGATCGCGGTCAGGGCCAGCCGGGTCGAGTCCGGCCGGGTCGCGCCGCCCTCGATGACGGCCATGACCTTGCGGTAGCCGCCGGCCGCGAGCATGGCCCGGACCTGCTCGACGTACCCGCCGGCCATGAGCACGAGGATCTCGTCAATGCCCGGTGCCCGCTCGAAGGCGGCCACGCAGTGCTCGACCAGCGTCCGGCCGGCCAGCGTCAGCAGTTGCTTCGGCAGCGGCGCGCCGACCCGCTGCCCCGTGCCGCCGCCCAGCACCGCCGCGACCATCCGCATGACCGGGACTCTAACGCACCGGGCCGTCCTCCCGCGGCGCGCAGCAGCGTCTGCGGCCGTCCCGCCGCGGCGCGCAGCAGGGCTTGCGGGCCCGTCCTGCCGCAGCGCGCAGCCGGCTTCCGCAGCGCGCCGCTCAGGCGTGTTCCTCCAGGGCGGCGGGCAGGCCGTCGGCTACATTTGGGTAAGACCGGGCTCGATAGGCGCGAGCCGCGGCGGCACGGCGCATGTCGCTGGGAGGACCGGATGACGGTGGCGCTGGTGCTCGCGGCCCAGGCGGACGCCGGGCTGTGCGGCCAGCTGACGGCCCTGGGCGTGCGACGGATCGATGCGGCCGACCGGGGCGGCCCCGGCCTGCTCACTATCGCGGCGGCGGCCCGGGCGGCCGGCGAGCGCGTGCTCATCTGCGCCGGGGACGACGCGCTCCCCGAGGAGGTCCTGGCCCGGCTGCTCACGGCCGGCCACACCGCCGTCTTCACCGGGCCGCTGTCCTGGGACGATCAGGCCGGCCGCGGCGCCGCCGCGCTGATCGTTGATACGCCTGACCTGGGCGCGCTGGCCGCCGCCGCCGAGTTCCTGGCCGATGCGCCGGTGGCCCCCCCGCTGGACGCGCTGCTCGGCGAGCTTGCCCGGCGGGGGGTCAGCGTCCGGGTCCTGGATGCCGGCCCGGACGGCGACGGCGCTGTCGCGCACCTGATCGGCGAGCCCGTGGGGCGTGACGTGGCCCTGTGGGCGGCCGGGCGCCAGCTCGGCCCGGCCCCGCTGTACGGCATCTCCCTCGGCCTGGGCCTGCTGTCGGCCGTATGGTTCTCCGAGCCGGCCACCCGGGCCCAGGTACTGGGGATCGTCATGCTGCTCGCCTCGTTCGCGGCGGGCCGGACCGGTGCTCAGCTGGCCGCCGTGAGCTATGACGGCCCGGTCGGGCCGGCCCTCGACTGGCTCGGCGCGGCCTGCGGAATGCTCACCGAGTTCGCCGTCTACGCGGCGCTGGCCGTCAGCGCCGGGCTGGCCGGGACGGGCGGCGCGGGCCAGGCCGCCGGGCTGCACGGGGTCTTCGGCGGCGCGCTGCAGGGTACCGTGCCCGCGAGCTGGGGCGGCGCCGGCCAGACGGGCGTGTGGCGGCTGGCCGTGGCCGCGATGCTGCTGCTCGGGGCCCGGCGGCTGGCCGAAGTCTGCTATGCGGGCCTGGCGCGGGCGTCAGGGAAGATCCTGGCGCGGCCCGCCCGCGGGATACTCGGGCAGATCATCACCCTGCCCGCCGGGGAGCGCATCGCGGTGATCGCGGTGACGGCCGTCTTCTTCGGGCCGCGCCTGACGTTCGGTGTCCTCCTGGCCTGGGGCGTGGTAGCAGTCGGATACCTGCTGGCCGGGCTGCTGGCGGCCGCGGGCAAGATGACCAGGGCGGGCGGCGAGCTGGCCGCCTACCGCGGCGACGGCACCGTCGCCTACCGGCTGGGCGGCCTGGTGCGGGGCCAGCTGCCGCCGCTGCCGCCGCTGGTCGTCGGCTTGCTGGTGACGTGCGACCTGGCCGTGCTCGGGCTGGCCAACCTGCCGGGCATTCTCATCCTCACGCCGCCGGCGGCGATGCTGCTCGCCGCGCTGGGCGCCCGCCATCCGCACGGCGGCCGGGCCGACTGGCTGGTGCCGCCGCTGTTGCTGGCCGGCGAGGGCATCTTCCTGGCCGCCCTCGGATTCTCCCGCCACGTCTGGCTGCCGGTGATCTTCGCCCTGCTGGCCGCGGTGGTCATCCGCCACGCCGACATCGCCTACCGGGCCTGGTCCGGGCGTCCCATCCGGTACGATGCCCTCGGCCTGGGCTGGGACGGGCGGATGCTGCTGACCGGGCTGGCCGGGGTGGTCGGCATCGTGCCCTTCGCCTGCGTGGTGCTGGCCGCCTGGCTCTGGCTGCTGGCCGGCTGGAACTTCCTCGGCGGCTGGCTGAACGTCGCGGGCGCGGGTGAGCCGGCCGACGAGGCGTAAGATAAGCGGGGTGTGGAGTCGCGATACTCGCGTACTCCCGCCCGCGACGGGGGCCGGGGGCGGCGAGGGGGCTGCCGCGCCCGCGGGATGGCAATCAGTGGTGACGATGCCCTGGCTCTGGCTGGCCGCCGGCCTGATCGGCTGTGCCCTGTTCGCCGGCGGGGTCTCCCTGTTCAGCCTGGATCCGCTGCACCGGCTGTGGGGCACGTGCGCCGCCTGCGCCTACGGCCTGGCCGCCCTGGCCGTGGTGGCCTGGCGGTCACGTTCGGCCATTGGCGTGAACGTCGCGCTCGGCATTCTGGTCTGCGGGGTCATCCTCATCCCGCTGATCTGGATGGTGTGGACCGGGCATGGCGAGCCTGAGGTCGGCGTGGTGGCCAGATCGGCCACGACGCTGATCGACGACGGCACCCCGTACAGGAGCTCGCAGGCGCTGGCCGCCACCACGAACCCCAACTTGTATAACCCCTACCTGCCGCTGATGGCGGTGTTCGGCGTGCCGCAGGCCCTGTTCGGCCACGGACTGCTGACCGATCCGCGGGTGTGGTTCGGGATCGTGTTCCTCAGCGTGTTCGCCGTCTCGCTCCGGGTCGCCGGGGCCAGGGACTGCGTGCGCTGGGCCATCCTGCTGACGGTGTCGCCGATCATCGCCTTCGAGCTGTGCGTCGGCGGGACCGACGTGCCCATGGTCGCGTTCATGTGCCTCGGCTTCGCCCTGCTGTGGCGGCCCATGCGGTCGAACGCGATCGCGGCCGGGCTGGCTCTCGGCGTCGCCTCTTCGATGAAGGCGACCGCGTGGCCCGCCCTGGCCGTGGCGTTCGCCCTGCTCTACACGCGCGACAGTAGGCGCGAGGCGTGGCGGTTCACCGGGGTGGCGCTCGCCGTGGTGGCGGTGATCGTCGGGCCGTTCGCGGTGCTGCGGCCCGGAGCGCTGGTCAAGAACACCATCTTGTTCCCGCTCGGCCTGGCCAGCGTCAGGTCACAGGCGGCCAGCCCGTTGCTCGGCCATGTGCTCGCGCAGACCGGCCACGTCGGCCACACGATCGTCGTCATCCTGCTGATCGGCTCCGGGCTGGCCATCGCGGTCTCGCTGGTCATCCGCCCGCCTCGCGACGTGCCCGCCGCCACCTGGCGGCTGGTCATCGGGCTGTCGGCCATGTTCGTGCTCGCGCCGTCGACGCGGTTCGGCTACTTCATCTACCCGGCCGCGCTGGTGCTGTGGCTGCTGATCTCGAAGGCCGGGCGCAAGGTCCCCGCGCCCGTGCCCGTGCCGGCGGCCGCCTTAGGGCTCGGTCGCCGGGCCGCTGGCGGCCGCGTCCGCGAGTGGCAGGATCTCGCCCTGGGATGACGATCCTGCCACTCGTCGTGTCCGGTGCCACCTGGCAGCCTGGAGGCATGACCGAGCGGAACGAGACGGCGAGCCGGCCGCACGCACCACGGACCGTTCGGCCTGACGAACAGACGCCTGAAGAAGAGACGCAAGCGGCGCGCCGGGCCACCGCGGTCGCGTGGGCGTGCCTGCTCATCGTGTACGTCGTGTGGGGGAGCACCTACCTGGCCATCAGGGTCGCCGTGGAGACGATGCCGCCGCTGCTCATGGCGGCCACGCGGAACCTGGCGGCCGGGCTGATCCTGTTCCCGGTCGCGCTGCGGGCCCGGCGCGGGGGCCGCGGCCCGGCCTCCCGCCGCCGGTCGGCCAGCGGCGTCGCGGCCCCTCTCCGCCGGCCGGCCAGCGGCATCCCGGCCCCCCGCCGCTGGCCGCGCCGCGCGGAGTGGCTGGGCTGCGCGGTCGTGGGCGTGCTGCTGCTGGTGGCGAACGCCGTGGTGGGCATCGGCGAGCAGACCGTGCCGTCGGGGCTGGCCGCGCTGCTGGTCGCGACCGTGCCGCTGTGGCTGATCGGCATCGACGCGGTGCTGAACCACGCCCGGATCGGGCTGGCCCCGGCGGCCGGGCTGGCTCTCGGCCTGGCCGGGGTCGCCCTGCTGTCCGGCCTCGGCGGCGGCTCGGCGCCGATCTCCGCGGGCGGCGTGGTCATCATCCTGGCCGCCGCGGCGATGTGGGCCGCGGGCACGATCATGGCCCGCCGGGTCACTCTCCCGCGCAGCGCGGCCCTGGCCAGCGGGATGCAGCTGCTCTGCGGCGGCATCACGCTGCTGGTCCTGGCCGCCGCGACCGGGGAGCTCGGCTCGCTGCGGCTCGGCGAGGTGTCCGCGCGGTCCTGGCTGGCGCTCGGCTACCTGATCGTGGCCGGCTCCGTCGTCGCGTTCTCCGCCTACGGCATCGCCGTCCGGACCCTGCCCACCGCGACGGTGGCCACCTACGCGTACGTGAACCCGGTGATCGCGGTCCTGCTCGGCACCCTCATCCTGAACGAGCGGCTGACCCCGGCCATGCTCGCCGGCGGCGCGCTCATCGTGGGCGCCGTGGCCCTCGTGGTGCGCCGCAGCCCGCCCGCACACTGAGGCACGCAGGAGTGACGCACGCAGCACTGATGTACGCAGCGCACTGACGTACGCAGGGAACGGGCCTACAGCAGGCTGGCCAGCAGGACAGCGATGATGCCGGTGATGAATACGCCGTCGAAGGTGCCCGCGCCGCCGATGGACAGCACCGGCGCGCCCAGCCGCCGGGCCTTCGGCAGATTGACCAGGTCGGCGCCGAGCAGGGTGCCCAGCGTGCCGCCCACGTAGGCCAGCCCGGCCACCGCGGCCGGGTGCCCGGGCAGGGTGATCAGCACCGCCGCGACCAGCGCGGCGAACAGGCCGGGCAGCAGCGCCGGGACGGCGATCCCCCGCCCCGGCACGGGCCGCGCGACCAGGTGCACCAGCGCGCCGACCACGGCCACGGCGACCAGGGCCTGCCAGCCGATCCGGTCGTGCGCGATCAGGTAGGCCGAGACGGCCACCGGCACCAGCGCCCCGCCGACATTCACCGCGATGGTCGTGCTGCGCCGCGTCAGCACCGGGACGATATACCGGACGCCGAACGCGCTCACCGTGCCCCGCGCCTGTACCAGCTGGTGGCCGAACCGGGCCACGGGCACGTTCACCGCGCTGCCGATCAGGCTGCCCAGCAGCAGGACCAGCGCGACGCCCGGCGAGATGCCCAGCCGCGCGAAGACATAGCCGAACACCCCGACCTGCACCATCGCGACCAGCACGGCCAGGGCCACCAGGCCGGCGAGCAGGAACGGGCGTGTCAGCGGCCCGTGGACCAGCCGCGGCCCGCCGCGCCCGCGGCCCTCCCGCGGTTCCGTGTACCCGAACATGTCTCCCACCTCACCTGGGGAAACATCCGGGCCAAACGAGATATGCCGTGAGCCGTTGACCGGCGGTAAGCGGTGGGCGAACAATGAACGGATGGCCCTGGAGATCAAGCGCCTGCATCTGGCCAGCCTGCAGACCGCGGGCGGCGAGCGCTGGCCGGTGCACGGGTTCGTGGTCACCCATGACCGTGGCGCAGTGCTGGTCGACACCGGCGTGGGCGGCCCGCAGCACGTGCTGGACGACTGGCGCGTGGTCAACCGGTCGGTGGCCGACGCGCTGGCCGAGCTCGACATGAGCCCGGCCGACATCGAGCTGGTGATCAACACTCATCTGCACTTCGACCACTGCGGCCAGAACGCCGTCTTCTCCCACGCCCCGTTCTTCATCCAGCGCGCTGAGCTCAGCCGGGCCCAGCGTGAGGCGCCGGAGCTGCGCGACTGGATCGACTTCGCGGGCGCGCGCTTCGAATTGCTCGACGGAGACGCCGAGGTGCTGCCCGGCCTGAGGGTCATCGCCACCCCGGGGCATACCGAGGGCCACCAGTGCGTCCTGGTCCGCGGCGACGGCGACGCCCTCGACGTGCTGATCGGCGACGCGGCCTACACGCCGGGGGTGTACCTCGATCCGGGCCGCCGGGACGGTGTCGGCCTCCCGGCCGGCCAGGCCAGCGACGTGCCGGCCTGGCGCGCCTCGCTGCGCCGGATCCGGTCGCTGCGCCCGGACCGGGTGCATTTCTGCCATCACACCGACGTGATCCACCGCTGACCCAGCCCACGGGCCGCGGGTTACCGCCCGGACCGGACGGCGGCCTCCTCGATGCCGAGCCGGGCCAGCGCGTCAGCCCGCTCGTTGCCTTCGTCGCCCGCGTGGCCCTTCACCCACAGCCACATGACCTCATGGCCGTCCATGGCTGCGACCAGCCGGCGCCACAGGTCCTCGTTCTTCACCGGCTTCTTGGCTGCGGTCAGCCAGCCGTTGCGCTGCCAGCCCCCGATCCACTTGGTGACGCCGTCCAGCAGGTACTTGCTGTCGGTGTGCAGCCGCACCTGCGCCGGGCGGCTCAGCGTCTCCAGCGCCTGGATGGCCGCCATCAGCTCCATCCGGTTGTTCGTCGTCGCCGGGTCGCCGCCATGCAGTTCCTTCTCCACGCCGTTCCAGCGGAGCACGGCTCCCCAGCCGCCCGGCCCGGGATTCCCGCTGCACGCGCCGTCGGTGTAGATCACCACCTCGGTCATGGCCGAAGGTTACGCGGTGACCGGACCCGATGCGGCGGTCCCCTGATTTGCGTTGGCCGCCGGGAGTTCATAGAGTTGGCCCAACGACGCGGGGTGGAGCAGTTCGGTAGCTCGCTGGGCTCATAACCCAGAGGTCGCAGGTTCAAATCCTGCCCCCGCTACCAAGGCAGGAGGCCCTTTCTCCAACAGAGAGAGGGCCTCCTGCATGTCGTTTGTAAACGGATTTGTAAACGTGGCTCCCGCTCATGCCGCCTCACCGGGGTCCCGCCGACCGTCGCGGCCTGTACGTACTGCCTCATGGTGAAGGCCACGTCCGCGTGCCCGATCCGGCTGCTGAGCGCCTTCCAGTCGATCTTCGCGTCACGGCCAGCCGTGGCGTAGCTGTGCCGCACGTCGTGCAGGTCGATCTCCGGGAGACCCGCCGCCGCGGCCAGCTTCTTAAACCGCCGCGTGATCGTGTCGGGATGCGGAGGTCTCCCATCCTCCCAGCAGAACAGCAGAACAGCACGCCATGATCGTGGTAGTCCGGCCCCAGCTCGCCGCGCCGCATGCCCGAGGTGGCTTCGAGTACCCATAGCGCGAAGAACCGGTCAGACCGCGCGTGCTGAAGGAACGTCTGGAGCTGAGCCACGGTCCAGACCTTGCGGCCCTTGCGCGGTACCCGCGGAGGATGCGCGTCACTGACGACGTTCCGCTTGGCCCAGCCCCACACGGCAAAGTCTTCCCAGGCCCGGTGGAGCATGCGGTGCGTGTTCACGACGGTCTTGGGCTCCAGGCCAGGAGACAGCTTCCGCCGTGCCGCCCCGGTGGCGTCTTCGGCCGCGCGGCGACCAAGCTTCCTGGGCTCGATGGGGCGGCCTATCGCCGGGTCATCCTCGGCGTGCGTGCGGTAACACCGCACCATGTCATAGCCGTACGGCCGACATGGTAGCGCCCGGCCGTCTGCTGCGAGCCGCCGCGCATGAACCGCCCGCACGCCTGGCCGCTTCCCCGTCTTGGCCTTAACCCGACCTTCGGCGAGCAGCTTGGCGTACAGCGCGTCACAGACGGCGCCATCGATTTCCTGCACGTCGCGTTGCCCGATATAGGGGATCACGTAGTACGCGGCATAGTTCCGCCAGTTCTGCACCATGGACGGCTTGATCGAGTGCTCGATCCGGGTCAGCCACTCATCAAGGGCGCCGCTGCGCGGCGCCGGGTCCGGCGCTCCCCGCGCCGGGCTCTGGCCTTGGGAGGCCCCGCCCGGCGCGCCCGCGCCGTCCCAACCTTTGGCCGCCGCTGATCTGACTGGCTCTACCGTCATGCCAGCTGTTCCGCTGTCTCCTGGCGGCTATGAGCCATCCACGGCGGACGACGGGCTCCAGTCCGTGGTCGGCCGGAACAGGCGCGCGCCCAGAACGACGGCTCTCGCGCCTTCGCCCCGACGACGAACCAGTGGTCGCTGGCGCCAGAATCCGACGCCAGATTCGTCGGGCTCGCCCGGAGCATTCTGCGCTACCGGCAGGAGCATCATGAGAGATGTCGAAGTGCTCGATAACGCCGAATACGATCGGCCGGTCGCGGGATGGCGAGTTTCTCTCTGGCGACTCCGGAGGTGATTATGTGCGCCGGACGACGCCGCTGGAGGCTTGACGAGGTGGTCTACGGACTGGAAGGCGATTCGTTCCTCATCGCCTCCAAAGCCGCCAACTTCGACACTCTCGTCCCAGCCTGATCGCTCCGCGTGCCTCTCATAGATCAGAGTTGGCCTTCGGTCGGCCTAGCTGGTCTTCGGTTGCGGCGCCCCGTTAGAGCGGTGCCTGCGTCGTTGACAAACCGTTCACCCGTCCCTGACGGAACCCGGTCGTCAGAGCCGCCCGTCCGCCACCCCTGGGCTCAAGCGGGTGGCGGACGGGCGGGGTGCAAACTAGGTCAGATCAGGGATTCCCACCCCTCAGTCGGGCGGCGGTCATTCGTCCTACAGTTTTGCGCACTGGCCGAGCGCCCTGCCGCCGACGACGTTGACCTGGCCAGGGATGAAACCTCCCGCCACGGCGGGGGCGAGTCCGTAGCAGATGAGGTTCCGCCCGATCGTGTTGCTAGCGACCTGGATGGTCGGCGTCGGGTCGTTGTTCGGGGGGAGCCCGTCGGTGATGTGGATGTTGAACAGGATCACGTTGCCGCGAACCTTGTTGTCGAGCAGGCCAATCCAGAGCGGTGTCATGTCGGCCGCAATGAGGTTGCCGCCGATCGTGTTGTCTTTGATCGCCCAGGGAATAGCGGTCGCCCGCTCGTCGACGGTGGCTGTACCTTCTGATCCGATCAGCGTGACGTTCCCCTTGACCGTGATCCCGTTCAGCAGAACGGTGTCCGCGTCCTTGGCGATAATGCTCCCCTTGACGGTGATGTCGGAGCTTCCGGCTGGGTCGACCATGCACGGATGTCCCGTCATGTGTCCCGGTGGATTAGGCAGGCAGCCCAAGCCGAGAAGCGCGCCCCGAGCTGCCGTCACGTTACCTTTGACGGTGATCGTCGACGGCGCGCTTTGCGCGTCGAGCGCGGCACCGGGGGCGACGTTGATGTTGCGGAGCACGGTGATCACTGCATCGGGCGCTACGGCGCACGCGCCCTTGACCGTGATGCTGGCGTAGGTCCCCGACGGGATGCTGGTGAGGTCCCCCGTGGCGAAATCACCGCCGGTGCACGTATACGCCGCCGGCCGCGTGCCCACGGTGTGTGCGTTAGCGATACCTGCGGTACCCACCAATACGGTAAACAACGCCACCATCATGGCCGCGCCGAACAGAATACGAGATTTCATACTTCCTCCCCTTCGTCTGCTGTGCCAGCCCGAAGTGTCCCCAAAGCACTGCGCAACCTAGCATTATCTCTTCGTCGGGCACAAGCCCTAGTTGGGAAACCCAGTGCAGGTCGGTGGGGGAGTGCCTCATCCGCTTCCGATTGTGTAGCCCTCCAGGACAGGCCAGTAAAGGGCAGCTTCGCTGTCGCTAACGCGATGGCGCAAGCGCCGCCCCTTGACAGTCCCGCCCTTCCAGGGCGGTTTCCGGCAGCTATCGGATAAGGTACCTCTACGCCTCGCCAGGTCGTGTGCTGTTGATAGAGACATCGGGAGTGCCTGATTTCTCGGGCCAACGAGCGTTCTACACCGGACTCAGCTACCACGAAGAGGCCCACATCCGGGACTTCTATGAATCCCACAACGACAAAGTCGTCTACTGGAAGAACCTGCACTCCAAGAACCCCTAGGGCGGACAGCGCGGGTAAGCGCAGCACGCTCGCACGTTTCGTCCCGACTCGGGATATCTCACGCCTGAAAGAAGGCGGTTGTCCGCTCTCCGGCGTTACCCTCAGTAGCGCCCTCTGTAAACCGGTTTGTAAACCGGACGTGACGGGATAGAGCGAGACAGCGGAGACTCGGCGACCCTGGCCGGAGGTACCGGACCGATTTCCCCGAGGCCAACGCGGAGACCAGAGACCGCCCGAGACGCCGGAGACATGCGTCGCACTGCTCATAACCCAGAGGTCGCAGGTTCAAATCCTGCCCCCGCTACCAAGGGCTAGAGGCCGGTTCTCGAACAGGGAACCGGCCTCTTGCATGGGTTTGTGCACGGATTTGTGCACGGGCGCCGGGTCCGGCGCTCCCCGCGCCGGGGCTCTGGCCATAGCCCCGCCCGGGGCGCCCGCGCCGTCCTAGCCAGGGGCGGCGGCGATGACGATGGACCTATCGTCACGCCGACCGGTGCAGCAGCCGACTTGCTCGCGCTCGATTATCCGGGTCCCGGCTGCCGCGTCCAGGGTGCGCTTCCGCGCGTCGCTTCTTGGATTGGCATTTCGCGAAGTCCCGCACCGCGCAACCGCTCAATGGGGACCGGGCAGCCGCGCGGAAGAGGGAGCAGACTAGGAGTCACTGGCAACTTGGGGCACTTGATGCCGGGTCGGGTGTCTGGAAGAGTCGGGGAATGCCCGAGGAGCGGCAGGAGAGCGGGTGGGTGATTCACCCGTCGTTGTGGTTCGACGCGGTGTGCTTGATCCCGCTGCTGGCTGGGTTGCCCTTCTACACCTCGCGCCATGACCAGGACGCACGATGGTGGCAGGAGCGGTTCGCGTCGATCGCCGGGCAAGAAGCCCGTGATGGGGTTTCCGTGCTGCGGCAGGAGGTCGCACAGCGAGCGGCTAAGCCGTTGCCCGCGTTCCTGGCGCTGTGGACTTCTCCGGCCGCAGGACCGGGTGACAGGGCGGCGGAGTGCCTGGACGATCTTGTCGCGGCCGTCGCGGACCCGGAGCTGCTGGTGTCGGCCATGCGGGAAACGTCTCCGCGCTGGAATGAGGCCGACGACCGGCTGTTTCGTTCGGTCCGTCCAGCCCTGTCGGCGGTGCTGGAGAGCTTGCGAACTGCGGGCCTGGCGGACTGGTGGGCCGAGCACGCCGAGGGCGACCTCCAGCGGCGCTGCGGAGAGCTGCGCCAGTCGTTTGCCGGTTACGACTTGGTGCCGCTGGTCGAGCAGCACACGGGGGTCTCATTCGACGCCAGAGCGGTCGAGTTGTGCGTGCTGCGCTGGGCTGCGCCGCACGGAATCCGCGTCACTGGGACCCGCTTCCTCACCGATGTCCGGTACGAGGCCGACAGGGTGCTCAACATCGCGGTCCACGAACTGCTGCACCCGCCCTGGCCGCCGGGCCATCCGGTCAAGGACAGTCTGGACGCGCTCGCTGCTGACCCGTTCCTCGCGGCCCGTTTCGCCGGGCGGGACCCGGATGCCGGGTACAACACCTGGGATCGCTACGCCGAGGAAGACGCGGCCCAGGCGCTCGACCAGTTCCTCAATACCCACCTGGGACGCAACTCCCGCGGAGACCCAGTGACCAGGTGGGCCACCGCTGACGACGGCATGCACGTCCTTGCCCTGCTGCTCTACGACACGTTGCGGCGCGGAGATTTCGACCCCAAGGTCAGCAGCTACGCCGATTTCCTCGCCCGCGCTCTCTCGGACCCACACACCTGGCCCGGCGATCTCAACGCCCGGTATCTCGAACTGACGGTCACCCGCCGGTCCTGACCGGCTGCGGTGCCATTAGCCAGGGTGACGAGGGGGCCAGTCGTGCAGGTGGAAATGTCGGTGTCCTCCCCCGAACCCGCCGTAGAAGTATTCACGCCAGCCGGAACCTGGCCAGGACGCTTTCAGCGTCACTGCGTGATCGGCTACGCCGACCCGTCTGCCATCAGGTTCGGCAGCAGTCGGGTTCGGGAGAGGGATCTGGGCCGGGCCAGCCGTAGTCCGCTCGCGGGTAGAAGGTCCGATATTGGCGACGAGGACCAGGGCGTCCCGGTGCCCGTGTCATGTGCGGCCGGGAGCCGCGCTGGGAGCCACGCGGACGAACGGCCTTCCAGTTCTCCGGACTCACGTGAACAGCGGGCAGGGACGCGCCCGAGGTCACGGACTGATCTGAACGGGTCCGGATGCCCGCACGGGTGACTACGGATCTGAAGATTGGGTGTTCGAGTCCCTCCGAGCGCGCACAGCTCACAGGCCCCTTGCCTAGACCGGGAGGGGCCTTTCCGCTCTCTTCGGGAGCCACGCTGGGAGCCACAGCACATCTCAGCCGCCGAACAGAGCCCGGGTCATCGACTCAGCCGCAGCCTGCTTATCACCTTCGAGCAAGTGGCCATAGACGTCCTTGGTAACGGCGATGCTGGCATGTCCGAGCACTTCGGAGACCACATGCAGCGCCGTCCCTTAAGCCAGCATCAGCGAAGCACCCGAATGGCGCAGTTCATGCGGATGCCAGTGACCCAGGCGCGGACCGCCCGCTGGAAGTCCAGCTCGTCATACAGCCGCCGCACGCTATCGGCGGCCGGGTACCCGTTCTCCAGCTCAATCGGGCCGATGCTGGCCTGGATGGATTCGCTGCTCATCGCCACTCCCAGGATCGACCACGGTTTCCGGCATGTTCACGTGCTGGCGGCGGCTTTGGTGAGATCGCCGGGTGTCCAGGCCCGGTCGAAGAACGCCTGGGTAGGGCCGTAAATGCGCAAGGCGCCGAACCAGCCGCGGTCGGGGACGGTCTTGATCCAGTCGCCCGGGCCGCTAGCGGGGGGCTCGGGCCCGAAATGCAGGTCGGCGGAGCCATCGCGGTTGAGGGTGAGGTTCTGGTTGGACGCGATCGAGGCGACGCCGTTTCCGTTGTCGAGCAGGCAGCGGGTTTCGGCGTCGTAGACCACGAAAGACCAGTAGTTAGTGACGGGCACGTTGGCGGGCATGTGGCTTGCGCGGACAACCAGCATTGAGTCGCCCGAAGTCGCGGACCGTCCTGAACCAAGCCGGACGCCCACGCGGATATCTACGGAGGAGGTTGGGGGTTCGAGTCCCTCCGAGCGCGCCACCCAAACCGCAGGTCAGGGCCTTGTTCTCAGTCGTTCTCCTGGAGCCTTTCGTCTCACAATTTCTCACAGGCCTTAAGCGATCTTGTGGATCTTGGCGAGCGCGGCCTGGCCGTGCTGGAGGTCCTCATCGCTCGCGTGGACGTAGGTCTTCTGGGTGAACGCCGAGTCGTAATGACCTGCCCACTTGCTGATAATCGAGATCGGCACGCCCGCGTGCTCCATGAATGTCAGGGTCGTGTGGCGCGAGTCGTGCAGGGTGATCCTCCGCAGCCCGGCCCGCCTGAGCAGCCGCCCGAACTCAAGCACCCGGCAGGTACGGCGATGGGAATCAGCCAACCCACCCTGGCCGCGGGCCGATCACCAGCGGCTCCTGGTCCACGTGCTTCAGCTCCCGGTCGAGGACCTCGGGTTTGCGGCACCTTGGGAGGTGTCCGTCGCCGGGCCTGACGCCGCCGCAGCCACCCCGGCACCCTCAGCCAGCCCGGCACGGCGGGCAAGCCGCGCTGGCCCTTTCAAAAGCGCGGGGTGTTATCCAGCCATCCGGTGTGGCCAGCGATTATGCGACCATCACGGCTGCTTACCGGCGCCTGTACAGCCATGTTGAGCCCACCCCAGCTGCACCCGCCCGTCATCGAGCACACCCGCATGGGCATCCAGCTGCTCGCCGAGACGGCCGGGGTAAGCCGCACAGTCCTCGCCTCCCCCCTGGCCGAGTCCCTGCTACTAGCGGGGCGGATCGGGTTCTTCGACCTCCGCCAGCCCGACGACGCCGAGGCGACCTTGGTCCGCGCGCTGCAAGCAGCCGGGGAAGCCGACGATCCCCGGCTCGGATCAGCCATCCTCGCCCACGCAGCCTTCATCCCGGCTGGGTCGGCGCCGTCCTCAGCCGAGGGCGTCTCCGCTGATCATGCCCGGCTGCATTCGTCACGGCTGACTGGCTCGCGCGTGCTGTATGACTCCGGCTCTTGTCTCCCCGGTACCTGACCGCCGTAGACCTGCAGGACAAGGGGCAGGTGCTCTGAGATTTTCGGCACCTTCCTTGCGTTCGCCCGAACCTCCTGCATAACCTCAGTTGCTGAGAAATTCGGGTGGGGGGCATCGTCCAGGATGAGCGAATACGCCGTTCGTGACCAGCGCGAACGACTGCGCCGCGCGGAGATGCCGGGGCACGACTTGGTTGCAGCCAGGCTCCGGATGCCCCTGCTGCGGCCCGCGACTGTTGTCCGGTCGGCGCTGATCGAACGGCTGGCTGGTGATGCCCGTCCGCTTGTCTCGGTGGTCGCACCGGCGGGCTACGGCAAGACGACGCTGTTGTCGCAGTGGGGCGGGCGCGGCGGCCAAGCGTTCGCCTGGGTGTCAGTCGATGAAAAGGCTAACGACCCGAAGGTCCTGCTGACATATGTCGCCGAAGCGCTCGACGCGATCGAGCCGGTCGGCGAGCGGGTGTTCGCCGCCCTGGCCTCGCCGGGGAGTTCGGTGCCCGGCTCGGTCGTGCCCCGGCTCGGGGCGGCGTTCTCGTCGATGACCACTCCGGTCGTGCTGGTGCTAGATGACGTGCACGTGCTGCAGAACTGGGAGTGCCGGGCCGCGGTGTCGATGCTGGCCGATCACGTGCCGGGCGGCTCGCGGCTAGTGCTGGCCGGGCGGGCCGAGCCGCCGCTGCGGATCGCGCGGCTGCGCGCCGAGGGCCGGGTCCTGGAAATCGGCCCCCGCGACCTCGCGCTGAGTTTCGGTGAGGCGGCCTCGCTGCTGCACGCCGCCGGTCTCGTCCTCGAAAAGACGGACGTGGTGGCGCTGCACCGGCAGACCGAGGGATGGGCGGCCGGGCTTTATCTAGCGGCGCTGTACCTGCGGGAAGGCGACCCGCTGGCCGGCGCGGCGCCTTCCTTCGACGGCGGCGACCGGTTCCTGAGTGAGTATGTGGAGTCGGAGTTCCTGGCCCGGATCTCCGAGCGGCAGAGGACGTTTCTGACCCGGACGGCGGTGCTGGAGCGGATGTGCGGGCCGCTGTGCGAGGCGGTGCTCGACCAGCCCGGATCCGCTGTGATGCTGGAGGAACTGGCCCGGTCGAACCTGCTGCTGGTGCCGCTGGACCGGCGGGGCGAGTGGTATCGGTACCACCACCTGTTCCGCGACATGCTGCTAGCCGAGCTGCAGCGCCGCGAGCCCGCCCTGATCCCCGCGTCGCGGCATCGCGCGGCCACCTGGTGTCTGCGCAACGGCTTGCCCGAGGAGGCACTGGAGTACTCGATCGCGGCCGGGGACGTCGATACCGCTGCTGGCCTGGTGGCCGGTCTTGCAGTGGCGGTCTACCGGCAGGGCCGGGTCACCACTCTCCAACGGTGGTTCGGCTGGCTGGACGAGCGCGGCGGGATCGAGGGCTACCCGATGGCCGCAGTACTGACCTCGATGCTGTCCGCGCTGACGGCGCGGCCAGCTCACGCCGAGCGGTGGGCAGATATGGTCGATCGCTGGCAGTACAAGGACGGGGCGCAGCCCGGTGACCCGGCCGCCGAGGCCTGGGCCGCCCTGCTGAGGGCCATCTTGTGCCGGCACGGAGTCAAGCATATGGGCGCGGACGCCGACGAGGCCGTGCGGGCGTTCGCGGCGGGAAATGTCGCGGACCCGGCACCCCTCGCGCTACAAGGGATCGCGCGGGTCCTTTCCGGTGATCTCGATGGCGGCGAGGCGTCCCTCCAGGATGCGGTCGGAGTCGCGGGCGAAGCCGACGCCCCCGATACTCTTGCGGTGGCGCAGTGTGAACGGTCGCTGCTGGCGATAGCGCGAAACGACTGGAGTCAGGCGGAAGTCCTCGCCGACCAGGCGCGCGCCGCCTTGCGCCAGGCCTGGCTTGAGGAGAGCTACCTGACGCCCCTGGTCTGCGCGGCTCAGGCCCGCGTAGCCATGCATCGCAGGGATCTCTCGGCCGCGCGCCAGGAACTTATTGCTGCTCAGCGCAGCCGACATGAACTGACCTACGCGATCCCGCACGTCGCCGTTCAGGTGAGGATCGAGCTGGCCCGCGTCTACCTCGCGCTAGCGGACCTGGAGGGCGCCAGAACGCTCATGCGGGAGATCGACGAGCTGCTCAGGCGCCGACCCGGACTCGGGACCCTGGTGAACCAGGCCAGGGCGCTACGGGACACTCTCGCCGGGGAGCACAGCTCGAACATGCCGGGCGCGTCCGCGCTGACCACCGCCGAGCTGCGCTTGCTGCCGCTGCTGGCCACCCACCTGTCGTTCCCGCAGATCGGCGAGGAGCTGTTCCTGTCCCCCAACACCATCAAGTCACAGGCCGTCTCGATCTACCGCAAGCTGGGGGTCTCCGCGCGGAACGCCGCAGTCACCCGAGCCCGTGAACTCGGGCTCCTGGACGGATGAAATCGGCGGGTCAGCACCGCCGAAAATGATCATCGGCCCGATCTCTGAGCCGACAATGCGGCCGGGAAGATAAGGCAGGCGAAAGATGCGAGAGCTATCGCCGGGCCCGGGCCCAGATCCGGGGATGGCCCGCGAAGCGTACGTGCCCGCCTCTGGAGGAGCCACGGGACGAATGCGAACGGCCTTCCAGCTCTCCGGACTCACATAAACATTGGGCAGGGACGCGCCCGAGGTCACGGACTGATCTGAACGGGTCCGGATGCCCGCACGGGTGACTACGGATCTGAAGATTGGGAGGTGGAGTCCCTCCGAGCACGCCGTTTCGATACGCCGGAGAATGGCTGGCAGCAGCCAGTGCGGGTGCATTAGTTTCTCAGTTCATGGATGATCCAGACGGATACTTCGGCGAGCCAGTAGCGGCGAGCTACGACGACCCGTCCGACCCCATATTCCAGCCCGAGGCGATCGACCCGGCGGTCAGCCTGCTCGCCGAGCTGGCGGGCAGCGGGCGGGCACTGGAGCTGGCTATCGGCACCGGCCGCATTGGACTGCCGCTGTCCCGGCGCGGCGTGCCGGTGCACGGCATCGAGATGTCCCAGGCGATGCTGGCCAGGCTGCGCAGCAAGCCGGGCGGCCAGGCTATCGACGTGACCATCGGCGACATGGTCACGACCAGGGTAGACGGCATCTTCACGGTGGCCTACCTGGTGTGCAACACGATCAACAACCTCACCTCGCAGGAAGCGCAGGTCGCCTGCTTCCGCAACGTCGCCGGGCACCTCGCTCCGGGTGGCTGCTTCGTGATCGAGACCGACATCCCGGAACTGCGCCAGCTGCCGCCCGGGCAGAACATCTGGGGAGCCCATGCAGGCCCCAGGCGGATCGTCAGCTACAGCTTCAACCACGCTACCCAGGAGTACCGCGGCCATTACGTCGAGTTCACCGATGGGACGGGGCAGTACGTGACGATCCCGTACCGCTACGTCTGGCCCGCCGAACTCGACCTCATGGCACAGCTCGCCGGGCTCCGGTTGCGTGACCGCTGGGCTGGCTGGAACCGGGAGCCTTTCACGACCGACAGCCGCTCGCACGTCTCTGTCTGGCAGAAGCCCGACCCGCCTCTGCTCCGGCAGAGGTTAAACGAAAGATGCCGCCGGTAACGCGCAGCATCTTCACGCTGATAGCTCTCGATCGGCCCAAATGCAGCTCGTTCACACCAAGGTAGTCTGTGGAGCTTGGGGCGTGATGTATCACAGTGGGCGGACGTTCTCCGCCTGCGGTCCCTTCTGCCCCTGGGTCGTGTCGAACTCGACCTTCTGGTTCTCATCTAGCGACCTGTAGCCGGTGCTCGCGATCGCGGAGAAGTGGACGAACACGTCCGCCGACCCGTCATCGGGGGCGATGAAACCATAGCCCTTGTCGGCGTTGAACCACTTCACTGTTCCTGTTGCCATCTGATCTATCCTCTGTCCGCTATTCCACGACGCGACCTCGGCCGCGTCGACGTGAGCTTACCGGTCGCGGCACCGTTAGCGCGACCTGCCCCGGTCATCGGCTTCCGCGGCACCAGTCGCCGCGCCTACGAATCGCGCAAAGCCCTCTGCCTGCTGTCGCTGCTGATTTCCGCGACGTGCGTCCGGTCCCCGTCGTCACCACCCGTTCGGTGGCGGTGCTGCGGTGTTCTCTCGTCCGGTCAGCCGTCAGGTCAGGAGTCGTTCCGCTAACGGATTTGCTAACGAGACCAGGCAAGACGAGGGAGGCCTAGCGGAAAGGTCACGGGTTCAAATCCCGCCCCCGCTACCAGGCAAAACGGCTCTCCAGAGATGATCTGGAGGGCCGTTTTCGTTGCCCGCGTGACCAGCGGGCGCGTAAGTCCGCCTGATCGGTCTCGAGTGTCCCGGCGTGGACCGCTCGGGACTGGCCTGCGCCGGTAGCCTGCAACCAGGCGGCCAAGGCCCAAGCCGCCCGAAGCCGAGTAACCAGCTGAGTAACGATCGCCGCCGAGCGTGACAGACACCAGCGCACGCGTGCGGACCATTCGCACCAGCCTCACTCGCTTGCCGTCCCGTCGATCCTCCTGCACTGTCCGTCGATGCTGACGTTGCCGATCGGCTCGGCGACGGCTTCCTCCCAGCGCTGGCCGGTAAACGCCAGGATCATAGCCACATCCCCCAGCCCAGGCTTCAAGCGGGCTGCGCGGCGCCAGGTCCGGCGCTCCCCGCGCCGGGCTCTGGCCTTGGGGAGGACGGGGAGGACGGGGAGAAGTGAGACTAGCCTTCAGTGGCTGACCCAGGCGACGGTTACCGTGCCCGCAGAGTTGAGGCAGGTCAGGTATCCAGGTCGATCGGCAGGTAGTCCTGGATGCCATCTGAAAGGCAGAAAAGGTGGCCAGCTGGATCACGCATGACCCGCCAGCGCTGAGGCGATGGCTGCTCTTCTTCTTGCGTCGCGCCGAGCTGGAGGGCCTCCTCGACCGCTGCGGGAAGGTCATCGACGGCTATGTCTAGATGCATCTGCTTGGGCCGGTCACCGTCCGGCCAGGTTGGCGGTTGGAAGCTATCGATGCGCTGAGCTGCCAGCCAGGTTGAACCCGACCTTACGACGTAGAAGTTGTCGGTAATACGAGATGGCTCGCCGCCTAGCAGGCTCGACCAGAACTTCGCCAGGCTGTTCGGGTCACTGCAGTCCAGGACCACTGTCGTCCATATCAACCGCGTCACGGAGCGAGCATAGGCCGGGTTGATCTCTACCCGCTCTTCACTGCCAACTGATCGTTCGCCCTCCGTGTCGGATGGTCGTGGCGGCCACGATGCCGCTGTTCCAGTCCGGGCCCAGATGGCCCATGTTCATACCGTCGGCCGGACTGCGGGTCAAGCTATCGCGCAGTTCAGATGCCGTGGGCCGTGGCTCTGCGCTGGCTGGGCGGGCGGGCGGGCGGCGGCAGATTGCCGATCCGGCCACGCGTGACCGGAGTCGGATCATCCTAGTGACGACGTCCTCGTCCACGGTCGCTGCGATGCCCGCGGCAGGCCTCAGCCGAGGGGTTGTCGAATCACTGGACAGGGTGTAAACCGCTGTTAGACCCGTGTATTGAGCACCGGTGGTGAAGGGATGAAGATGGCCCACGCGGGCGCCCGATCCGTCCGGACGGGACACGCCCTAGACAAGGCGGATGAGGGCAGGCTGGTCTTGCGTATTTGCTCCGTCGATGACTGCGCAGCCGGATCAGCCGTTGAGCTGTACCGTCCTCGACCTGAACGATTCCTGTCGCGGCATTCCCGGTCGATGCGGTTCCCGGTTCCGATGCGAGCTGCGGTGAAGCGGGTCTTCCAGGTGGCTCCTGGGACTGGGCAGCAGGTTTCCGAATTGCCCGTCGTTCGATTGTGATCGAGACCGGTGAGCTGCGAGTGAAAGGATAAGGCAGATGACGGCTCCAACTGTTTACCCTTCTGCTGAGGGGTTGCTCCGGTATTCCGATGGTCTTGGCGTATGGCCTTACCGGGGCCAGGTCGCTGCTGTCGGTGTCGCGCATTCGCCGACGCTGCGGCGCTGGGACGGCGACCCGCAGAAGGCGATCGGCGCGTGGGCCATCCTGGCTATCCGCAAGGCCATCGAGGACGCGGGCGTGAGACCGGCCGAGGTCGATGGGATCGTGTTCGACTCGTCGACTACTACCGGCGCGTTCTGGCCGGAGGGTGAGCCGGTCCCGGCGGACTTCCTGGCGGCGTTCGAGAGCAGCAGCGACCCGTTTGACGGGCTGATCCAGCTCAGCGGGGAGTGGCTGGTGAAGAACCTGCCTGAGCTGACCGGCCTGAAGTTCGTCATGGACGCTCACGTATGCATGTCGCGGTGTGCGGCAGTAGCGGCCGAGGCGGTGGGCCGCGGGATGGGCCAGGTGGTGGTGTCGGTGAAGGGCTGGCACAACATTCCCGGCCGGTATGGTGCCCGAGGGGACAACGCGCAGGGCACCGTGGCCGGGCCGGGCAAGCACAGCCCGTACGGCATGTTCGCGGGTCCTCCGGTCTACCCCACGGCGCAGCAGTTCCAGCGGTACCTGTACAAGTACAACAAGACCCACGACATGATGGCCCCGTTCGTGACCAACTCCCGGTCCAACGGGCTGAAGTTCCCGGAGGGCTACTGGTACCAGCACCGGCCCACGCCGCTGACCACCGAGGAGTACAACGAGTCCCGGTGGGTCGCCGAGCCGGCCAACTTGTACGACAACGACATCCCGATCCACAGCGCCGCGGCCTACCTGTTCACCACGGCCGAGCGAGCCCGCGACCTGCGCCAGGCCCCGGCCTATGTGCTGGGCCACGCCGGGGCTGACATCAGGCCGCGCAGCATCATCGACACGCTGGAAGAGGCCCAGCAGAACGCAGCGACCACCGCCCAGCGGCTCTATGAGTCGGCGGGTATCACCTCCGCCGACGTGGATTTCGAGAACGCTTACGACGGGTTCAGCCTGTTCCATGTCTTCTGGGTAGAGGGTTTCGGCTTCTACGGCATCAAGGAAGGCGAGGCGCTGGACTTCTTCACCAGCCAGGACATCTCCATCAACGGGCCGACCCCGATCTCGCCCAGCGGCGGCAACATCGGCAGCGGCCGGACCCGCTACTGGATGTGGACCGACACCATCCAGCAGATCCAGGGCCGCGCTGGGGAACGCCAGATCAAGAAGGACGCGAATATCGGTGTATGCGGCGGCCCGATGGTCGGCGGGAACACGTTCGCCGTCTTCAGCAAAGACCCGGTTTAACCAGACTCCGGTCGGCCTCTTGCCGTGTGCCTTTCGTGTCGTGCCCGCCACCGCGCCTCCCGTCGTATGCCGCCTTCTCTAGCTACGCGAAGTGCGCCCATGAAGTGAGCCCTCGTGGTCACGCCGATGTCTTGTGCCGGGCGAAGGGAAAGCCTCACCCGGCACAAGACAAGACCTTCGGCAGCCTGTCGGGGGCCGGTTGGAGGGCGAGCTTCTGTCCGGCGGCGACGATCACATCAATGACCGAGGCGCGCCGCTGGACCCGGATGGGCTCAGGTAATGAGGTGGCGTTGGGCTGAGTGGGCGGGCGCGGCATGGACTACGTTGCCTGAGCCCAGAAACCCGTAGCACGACGGAAAAGCTATCCAGGAAGCAGGCCAGAGGGCGCGTTGGCGAACGGATTTGCTAACGAGACTGGTCGGGACAGGGGAGACGACGTGAGACACGGGCGAAGGCAACCGAGGCTTTCACCAGGTCAGCGGCGAGGCGCGGGAACGCCGGAGGCGGGGGAGGCGAGCATGTCGCCTTGGCGGGGCCGCCCGATCATTGAGCCGCCCCAGTTCGCGTCGATGATCGACGCCTCCCGCCGTGCGCGCAGACGACGATGAAGGCTGAACTACACCGCACTAGCAGGCCTGGTAAGACGCGCGGTAGTCACCGGGCGGCGCCCCGATGGTGTAGGTCCCGGCGTTATCGTCGAAGAACATCCTCACGTGCCAGTTCGTGCATGACTCGCCGTCGGGGCCATCGTGCGGCTGCTGCCGGCTGGTGAAAGAAACGTCGGCGGCCGGCCGCCCGTCGGGCGCGGTAGTGATGCTGGTGACGACCACGCTTGACTCAACGGTCGAGGCGAACCCGGTCCGGAACCGCTGTTCGGTCAGCGCGTGGCCCGGGCTCTGGGTGGTCAGGTATCCGGTGTAGTCCCGGCGGTTGATCGCCCGGAAGTACGCGGTAATCACCGGCTGAATAGCGGCGGCGTCAGGGTACCCGGCCGCCGCCGAAGCGAGCGATACCAGGGTGACCGGGGGGTTCGGGGAAGGCGCAGGCGGCGACGGTGAGCCGCCGGTGGTGGACTGGCTGGGCGCCGGCGAAGACGCCGGCGAAGACGCCGGCGCGACGGCCGACTGGTAAGCCGCGGGAGCCTTCCCGGCGGCGTACCAGGCGCCGCCTGCCCCCACGGCCGCGCCGAGGAGGACGACAAGAGCCGCGATCGGCAGCGGCACCGGCCACCGGCGGCCGCCGGGCCGGGCGGCCGCGGGCGAGGCGGCCGCGGGCCGGGCGGCCACGGGCGGGGCGGCCGCTGGCCGGTGCGCCTGCAGCGTCGGATGCGCAGCCAGCCGGCGCGGATCGCCGAGGGCCCGCTCCAGCGCGGCGCTGTAGGACCACTCGGTCCGCCGGTCTGCGCTGATCACCTGCCACCGGCCGTTCCTGAGCGCCACCACCAGCGCGTGCGGGTCTTCCACCGGACCTGGGACCGGGCCCGGCCAGAGCCCCACGCCGACGAGTTCGCGCCACCTGTCCTGCAGCTTTTCCGCGCGCACCGGCGGGACGACGATGAGCGCCTTGTCCCAGTAGCCGTAGACCGAAACGGCCTCGAGTTCCCATTGGAGCCCCTCGTTCACCTGGCTGGGGGGCGCCGCGAAAACGATGAGCCGCGACCGTACCATCCAGGTGGCCACGGCGGCTTGCCAGTCAGCCGAGTCGATGGTCTCCCGCGCGGCACTCAGCGGGGCGAGCCTGGTGCCCGGCGGGTTGACGGCTATCACCGGGCCGTACCCGGACAGGTAACGGACCAGCACCTCTTCGAAGGTGTCGAACCGGCGCAGGGTGAACCGCTCGATGAGCGAGGACCTGCCGAGGGCCGCCGTCCACAGCTTCAGCCGGTCATTCCCGAACGACCTCAGGTACAGCACCGGCGGTCGCGGGTCGCGGAGCGTCAGCTCGCGCGCCCGGATCGATCCGAGCCTGCGGGCGCCGCGGAAGACGGTCGCCCCCAGCGCGATGAGGACGAACGCGCCCGCGCTCAGAGCGCCGCCGACATTCTGCACCGGCGTCGGTGCCCGCCCGGGAGCGAGCAGCACCGTGCTTCCCTGCGGAAACGCCAGGTACAGGCCGGCGAAGACGGCACCCGCCAGCCCGGCCAGGACCATCGTGGCGGCCACCGTCAGCATCCCCGTGACCGGCACCTGGTGTGTCCCGGCCAAGATCGCGCGATGGTGATCGCGGCGCGCACCAGCGGGACGGATGAACCAGCCGCCGGCCCAGATGATGGCCAGCCCGGCGACCAGGTACGCATACCAGAAATGGACCCCAACGGCGTCGGCGCCGTAGGCCGCGAGGCTCAGGCCGATGAACTGCACCGCCAGACGCCAGACCGCGGTTCGCTTGCTCTTCTTCGCCGCGGCGGAGACATCGATGATTCCCGGCCCCGCCTGCGGTCGTGTGGAGCGGCCCTGGCCGCGCTTGCGCCGAAGAGGATTCCGCCAGTAAGCGATCCCGGCCACCATCAGCAGGTAAGCGAACAGGACACCGACGGCGCCCCGGGCCACGTCGGCTGCGAAGATCCCGGGGGACACCGTATCCGGCGTGTCAGCCGGGACCTTGCGCATCGCAGCGGCGGCCACGGCGCTCATCAGGCCGCCGGCCGACCCAGCTGACGATGCCGCGGTGTAGACGCGCAAGACGAAAAGGTAGGGCCCGCGCGCCAGGGGCAGCACGAGCAGGAACAGGCGGGTCCCGTTCCCCTGGACGAACCCGCCGTAGCCGTCCAAGCGCGCTGGCCCCGGGAGAGACTGCCTGACCGCTCCCTGCTTCAGCAGGTCCGACGCACTGGCGGCGACCCCGGCTTGGGCGTCGTCGCGGGTCCAGGTGTCGGCGCCGGTCTCGACCACTTCCTCGGCCCGGTGCGGCGAAAGCCAGGCGCGCACCAAGGCGCCGTGGGAGCCCAGCTGGCTGGGGTCAATGCCGAGCGCCTGGGCGCGCTCGCCGGTCAGCGGGCCGGTCAGGCTCGCGTCCGGCTGGGACCCGGCCGGCAGGTCTCCCGTGCCCAGCATCGCCGTGGCCAGGCCGCCGCCGCCGACTCCCGCCCTCAGCGCGGCACGGGCGCCTACGGAGATGGTGACGGCCAGAATCAGGGCCGCGGGAATGACGATGATCGCGCGTGCCATCGAGATTCGGCTCATGGCGGGCCCCCTCAAGCGGTACGTCTTCTGCTACGGAGGCAGCCGGGCCAGCCCTGATACAGCCCAGCCTGCGCCGCGAACCGGTACCTCACGCGAGCAGATAGATTTGGGGTGGTCCGGGCCGTATCGGGCGGTTCGGGCGGAATCAGCGCGGCCATGGGCGCAAACACGAGGATGGACGACGAACCCGCATGCTCCCGGTCTCCTTGATCTTCACCAGTGGCGTGGCCAGCGGGGTCAACAGCTACGCGGCGGTGCTCGTGCTCGGCCTGCTGGGCAGGTTCGGGCATATCGCCGCGATACCGCCGGTGCTGGAGCGCCCGTCGGTGCTGGCGGCCGCGGCCGTGCTGTACTTCGGCCAGTTCGTGGTCGGCAAGATCCCGATGCTGGACTCGGTGTGGGACGTCGTCCACACCGCCGTGCGGCCCGTGGTCGGCGGCGCGGTCGGCGTCGTCATGGCGCAGCACGCACAAGCAAACTCGGCCGCGACGGTCGCGGCGGCCGCGCTCGGTGGCGGGGCCGCGCTCGCCTCGCACGTCGTCAAGACCGGCACGCGGGTTGGCGTCAACGCGAGCCCGGAACCGTTCAGCAATATCGCGGCCAGTCTCCTCGAGGACCTGGGCGTGGCCGGCCTGGTGTCGTTCGCCGTGTTCCACCCCGCCGCCGCGGCCACCGTCGCGGCCGTGGCCCTGGCGGCCGGCCTCGCCTTGGTCGCTCTGCTGGCCTCGCGGGTCCGCCGGTCCTGGCGCCGCCGCCGCGATGCTCGCCTCCGGCGGCCCGGTGATCCTAGGGCCGCAGACGGACTCTCCCCGCAGCGTCAGGACGTCACGCTGCCGCTCCGACGGTAATGTTGCCAGGCGCCGCCGTGGTGGCCAGGATGAAATCATGACCAATGGTTCCGCACCAGGAGACGGCTCGCCTGAGCCGGAAACGCGGCTGGAGTTGAGGGTGTCGCATGCGGACCGCGACCGGGTCGTCGAGACGCTGACTGCGGCCGCGGGCGAAGGCCTGCTCGCCGCGGATGAGCTGGATGATCGCGTGGAGTCTGCGCTTTCGGCCCGTACCCGCGGTGAGCTGGCGGTGCTGACCGCCGATTTGCCGCCGAGCGGGATCGAGCGGCACGCCAAGGACTTGATCCGGATTGACCAGCGCTTCGGCGATGTGACGCGCGCAGGCCAATGGGTGGTTCCGCGGCGGATGGAGATCAAGCTGACCGCGGGTGACGTGACGCTGGACTTCACCAGGGCCTTGATTGTCCGAGACACGGTGCGTATTGATGTTGATCTGGGCCTCGGCGGTGATCTGACCCTGGTGACCAGGCCCGGAGTGGTCGTCGATACCGACGGCTTGACCGGGCGGCTCGCCGACGTCAAGGTCTCTCCTGCGGTGGATCCGCATGTGCCGGTCATCTTGCGGGTGGAACTAGTCGGCCGCGTTCGCGGCGGTGGCGTGGTGGTGCGGTTTCCGAGACGGACGTTCTTGCAGTGGCTGCTCCGCAAGCCCCGGCCGTACCAGCCGCAGCGTTAAGCAGCGTGGGAACGCCTCTGGTTAGCCGCGTGCGTGCCCGGCGAGGTACGTCACCCGGCGGGCGATGTTGTAAGCGTGGTGGGCCAGCCGCTGGTAAAAGCGCCCCACCAGCGTCAACTCCATCGTGACCGGGAGCGGCATCCCTCCGGAGGCGAGCTCGGCCATAAAACTGGCGTGCAGCTCGCCCATCTCATCGTCACGCTCACCGAGCGCGACCGCGGCGGAGTGGTCGCGCTCGCGCCAGCACGTGACGGCCTGGCTCCACATCTCGGCGGCCAGGTTCCCCATCTGCTCGATGAGCCCCCGGCTGCGCGCGGAGAGGTCCTGGCTGAGAATGAGCTGGCCCCGACGGGCGATGTCGACGATGAGGTCGTGCGAGCGCTCGAGCTCGGGCACGACCCGCAGCACGGAGATCAACAGGCGCAGGTCCGAAGCCACGGGCTGCTGCAGCAGGATCTCGCGGTTGGCCAGGTCCTCGATCGTCGGGTAGAGGGCGTCGATCACCCGGTCACGCTCGGTAAGCGCTTGGACCACCTCGCTGTTGCCCTTCAGCAGCGCATCGGTGGCCCGGGGCAGGTCCTCAACGACCATGGCGAACAACTCGATGACCTTGGCTTCGATAGCCCCAAGCTCGCGGTCAAATTCCTGTCGTTCCGGCCGATTCTCAGTCATGGCCAAGAATATAGAGCCCGACCTCGCCGACACCGAATGCGACTCCACCCTCACGCCGCCCTCGCTCACCCCGAGGTGCTTCCTGCGCCGGGCCCGTTCCCGTCATCGACGGCTTTCCCCGCCGCCTGGAAGGCCGCGAAGGCCTCGCCGGCACTGTCGTACCACGCGTCAGGAGCCAGGGCCTTGCTGATGCCGTAACGGTCGAACTGCTGCCGCACCGGGTCGAGGACGGAGCTGACCCCGATTCGCACCTGTCGCCGGTGCAGGTACTCAACGACTTTGGTCAGGACCGAGGATGCCGTGTAGTCGACGTCTTCGATGGCCGCGCAGTCCAGGACGAACCAGCGCAGCGGGCCGCCGTGGCCGACTAGCGCCCCGACGTCCTCCATGAGCTTGGTCGCGTTGGCGAAGTACAGGCTCGTGCCGAACCGGTAGATCACCAGTCCTTCCTCGGTGCGGAGGCCGGGTGCTACCGGGATAGGCGCCAGATGCCCGAGTGATGACCTCACCAGGACGCTGTCCAGCGGGCTGTAGCTGTGACGCAGGTGGTTGATGATGGAGGCGACCACGGCGAGGATGATGCCGTCCTCGACGCCCAGGACGACCACCGCGCCCATGGTGATCAGGGCCACGGTGAACTCGTGCCAGGTCAGGTGCCGGATCCGCCGCATCTCCTTGACGTCGATGAGCTGGATGACGATCAGGAAGACCACGGAGGCCAGGGCGGCAGTCGGCAGGTACGCCAGCGGCCCGGTCAGCAGCAAGAGGACGACGAGGATCACGGCCGAGGCGCTGAGCTGGGTGACCTGGCTGCGCCCGCCCGCCTGGTCGACGATCTGCGCCTTGGTCGGGCTTCCGTTGACCACGAACGTGCCGGTGAACGCGGCCGCGGCATTGGCCGCGCCCAGGCCGACCAGGTCGGTGGCCTCGCTGAAGTCTTCCTCCTCGTACTTCGCGGCGTAGGCCCGGGAGGTGGCCGCGCTCTGGGCCATGATGACGACGAACATCGACGCGGCGGGGCCGACCAGCGCGGCGGCCGCCTGCAGCCCGAAGGCCGGCAGGGCCAGGTTCGGCAGCCCGCGCGGGACCGGGCCGACCACGGCCATGCCGTGGGCCGCGAGGTCCGCGGCCCGGCTCACGATGATGGCCGCGGTCACGGCCAGCAGGGGGCCCGGGAACCGGCGGCTGATCCGGCGGCCCGCCAGGATGATCACGATGACGCCGGCCGACACCGCCACGTCGGCCAGCTGCGCGTGCGGGAGCGCGCGCAGCGTGCCCAGCAGCCTGGGCACGGTCTGCGTGCCCGAGGCGGTCACCCCGAGCATGGCCGGCAGCTGCCCGGCCGCCACCTGGATGCCGACGCCGGCCAGGAACCCGACCAGGACGGTGCGGGAGAGGAAATTGGCCAGGAAACTGAGCCGCGCCGCCCGGGCCGCCAGCAGCATCCCTCCGGCCAGCAGGGCGGCTAGCCCGGCCAGCCTGACGTATCGCTCCGATCCCGCCGCCGCCAGGCCGGTGAGCGCCGCGGCGAGGATGGCGGCGGTCGCGGAATCCGCGGCGACGACCAGATGCCGGGAGGAGCCGAGGATCGCGAACGCCGCCATCGGCAGGAGCATCGTGTACAAGCCAGTGACCAGCGGCATCCCGGCGATCTTGGCGTATCCGAGGACCTCCGGGGCGCCCAGCGCGGCGAGCGTGATTCCGGCGAGCAGGTCGACGGGCAGCTGGGCGCGCCCGACGGGCAGCACGCCCCGCAGAACGGGCAGCGCCCGCAGCCAGCCCGGCCAGCGGCGCCCCGGCGAATCAGGCATTAGTCACCTCCCGTCCTTGATACCGCAACAGCACGCACGCGGGCTGGTCGCGGCGGCCGGGCCTGGCGGTGATCTGCTCCAGCGTGATACCTGCGGCCAGCAATGACTTACCGACGGTGGCCATCAGAGCGCATTCGGCTACGCTCAGTAAATCATTGCGCGGGTGTCGCTACGGGGGGTGCGATGCTGGAGCGGATCAGCAACTGGGTCGTCGTGATGTTCGAGAATCGCTCGTTCGATTCCCTGCTCGGTCACCTGCCGCATATCGGGGCGGAGGACGGCATCCGAGATCGCGAGGTCGTGCTGCGTTATCCCGGGGGAGCGGTGCCAGTCCATCCGGCCACCGGTTTCTGCGACCCGGACCCGGATCCCGGCGAGGGTTACGGCAATGTCAACGTGCAGCTGTGGGGTGACTATCTCCCGGCCGCGAACGCCGGCAAGTCCCCTTATCCGCTGTTTCCTGATCCGATGCAGCCGCCCTTCAACGTCCCGGCGGCGACCGGCGTGCCCACCATGGATGGGTTCGCCGCGGATTACTACGCGAACTTCTGCTGGGAGAAGGGCCGGGCGCCCACCGACGCGGAGATGCTGGCCATCGGCGGCATGTTCACCCCCCAGACCGCCCCGGTGATCAACCGCCTGGCGGCCGAATTCGCGGTGTTCACCAGATGGTTCTGCGAGGTCCCGACGTGCACCTTCCCGAACCGGTCCTTCTACCACGGCGGGACCAGCCTCGGGAAGCTCGACAACGAGAGCATCGTCTCCTACGCCTGGGACCAGGAGATGCCGAACCTCTTCGGCCTGCTCACCGCCAAGGGAATCGACTGGCGCGTTTACTTCGACACCACCCAGGTGGTACCGGACTGCGCGATCAACCTGGCCGGCCTGCGGCATATTGACATGTGGCGCAGCCATTCGGCCTCGCGCCCCCAGTTCTTCACCGACGCGGCGGCCGGGCGGCTGCCGGCCTACTCCTGGCTCGAGCCGAACATGCTCTTCCCGCCCCTGGACGACTACCATCCGCCGACCGACATCCGGGCCGGGGAGCAGTTCCTGGCCCGGGTGTTCCGGGCCGTCCGCGACTCGCCGCAGTGGCCGCAGACCGCACTGATCGTGCTGTTCGACGAGCACGGCGGCTGCTACGACCATGTGCCCCCGCCGGCTGCCCCGGTACCTGACGATCACCCTGGTGAGCAGGGCTTCGGCTTCGACCGGTTCGGGCTGCGGGTGCCGGCCCTGGTGATTTCGCCCTACACCGAGCGCGGCACGGTCATCAACCAGGACTTCCACACCTGCTCGGTGCTGCGCACGCTGCGTGAGCGGTTCGACCTGGGACCAGCGCTGAGCCGCCGGGACGCCGCCGCGCCGCTGCTGCTGCCCGCCTTCAACCGGTCCGCGCCCCGTGCCGAACGCATCGACCTGACCGTCCCCGCCTACCATTACCAGCCGCCGACCGAGCAGCAGCGCGCGGCGGCGCGGGGCGATACCCCTGATGCCTGGCTGCTCGCGAACAAGTGGGCCAGTGCCGGCGCCGGCGAGCTGTCCCAGCTGGCCTGGTGGACGCTGCGGAACGCGGCCCGGCTGTTCGGTGTCGACCCGCGCGAGGTCCCGGCTACCCCCGCCGCCGCTCAGCAATGGCTGTCCCGGCGGCTGCCCGCCGCCTGGGGCCAGGTCACCAGGCCCTGACCCGCCAGGTCACCAGGCCCTGACCCGCCAGGTCACCGGGCCCTGACCCGGCCAGGCGGTCGACCGCCGCTCACCTGGGAAACCGCAGGTCGTTCGGCCCGGCCCGAATGTTGTACCGGCACCATTCCCGGCGTCGTGGTCCTGCCGCATACTGGTCCGGTGGAGCCGGCCGCTGATCCCCTCGGGGGACAGGTCCAGCCCCCCGCGGGCCGCCGCGGGCGGGCCCGCCGCTCGCGGCTGGCCGGGCCATCCGACCAGGCCCTGCACCGGCTGGCCGGCTGGTATGCGATCGCCCTGCGCCTCGGCGGCGCCGTCTTGTTCACCGCGGTAGCCGTCCTGGCGGCCACGGAGCAGATCTCCGGCTGGTGGCTGGGCGCGCTGCTGACTGCGCTGTGCGTGTGGTCCGCCTTCTTCGCCTGGCGGGTCCGGCGGTCCGGGTTGGCGTCGGCCGTGGTACTGGCCGACGCCGCGGTTATCTCGGTGCTTGCGCTGGCGCAGCAGCACCTGGTCCCGGGCGTGCTGATCATGGACAACACGACCTGGATGCTCCCGCTGGCCTGCACGTCGGTCTACATTCTGCAGATCGCGCTGCGGCCGTGGCTCGGGCTGCTCGGGGCCGCGATCGTGGTTATCGCCTACGGGCTCGGCACTGGCCACCTGGCCGATGCCTGGCTGCTGGTGGTGGAGACGATCGTCGCCGCCGGGCTGGTGGCGGTGATCCGCGGGGGCGCCCGGCAAGCGGACGCGATCGTCGCCGCCGGCCTGGAGACCGAGCAGCAGATCCGGGCCGAGGAGGCGCGGCGCGCTGACGAGCGAGAGCAGCACCGCCAGCTGCACGACACGGTGCTGTCGACCCTGACCATGGTGGCGGCCGGCGCCTTTGCCGAACCGTCCCCGGCGCTGACCGCGCAGGCGGCCCGGGACCAGCGCGTGCTGCAAGGGCTCGCGGGCGCCCCGGCCGTGCCGGGCGGGCTGGCGCCGCTGACTGACCTGAGGCCGAAGCTGGAGCGGGCCGCGGCCAGCACCGATGATCTGGCCGTGCGGCTGAAGCTGGTCCCGGTCACGCTGCCGTCTCCGGTCGCGGAACAGGTCGTCGCCTGCGTCGACGAGGCGCTGCGCAACGTCGCGCGGCACGCCGGAACCGGCCAGGCGGAAGTGACCGTCACCGGCGGTGCGGGCTGGGCGATTGTCAAAATAACTGACCACGGCCGCGGGTTCGATCCGGCGGCCACCCCGCCCTCCCGCCGGGGCATCCGCGAGTCGATCACCGGACGGATGCTGGCGGCCGGCGGCTGGGCTGCGATCGCCAGTCGTCCCGGCGCGGGCACGACCGTCACCGTAAGCTGGCCGGCATGAACGCTGTGTTGCCGATGGCGACGATGTCCGGCCGCTATCAGCGCGCCTTCACCATCGCCGTGGTCTTCCTGGTCGCGGGGTGGCATCTCGGCGGGGCCGGCGGGCAGCTCCTGCACAATCGGTCGGCCTACGGCTCGTTCGCCTTCCAGTGCGCCATGTGGCTGGTCATGGCGCTGGCCATCACCGCTGGGTCGGTGCTGGTGCTGCGCGGAGCGCCCGGCTGGCGCCCGGCCTGGGCGCTGGCCGTGATCGCGCTGGCGGCCAGCACGGCCGCGGCCGCGGCCAGCCCGGCGGGCCAGACGCTGGCGGTCAACTGGGCGTGGGGAAGTGCCGGCTGGATTGGCGTGCTCGTGCTGCTCCGCCGCCCGTTCGCCGAGCTCGCGTGGTTCCTCGCCGCCGAGGCCCTGGCCACCCTGGGCGTCCTGGTGTGGAGCGGACTGGACCGCAGCGACCTGGCCGGGTTCCTCGCCGTGCTGGCCTGGTCGACCGGTGCCCAGGTGGCCGTCGCGGCCGGGGTCAGGACGCTGGATGCCGCCGCCGGCCAGGCCGCCGCGGCGGCGCAGAGTGAGCACGCCGCGCGCGAGCGGGCCGTCACCACGGAGATCATCCGGGCCGCCCGGCACGCTCGCTGGCTGGCCCTGCAGGAAAGCGCCGTCCCGCTGGTCGCCGAGCTGGCGGCGGGGACGGCTGACCCGGGCGACGAGCAGGTGCGCATCAGGTGCGCGGTGCAGGCGGCCCGGCTGCGCCGGCTGCTGGCCGAGGGCGATGAGGTGCCCGGATCGCTGGTGCACGAACTGTATGCGAGTGCCGACGTGGCCGAGCGGCGCGGGGTGGCCGTGGACATCGAGACGGTCGGCCCGCTGCCGCAGGTACCCGGCCCGGCCCGGCGGGTGATCACTGACGCGGCCATCGCGATCCTGACCGCCGCGCACAGCCGGGCGCGGATAACCCTGGCGGCGGTGGCCGCCGGGATCGCCGTCAGCTTCGTCGCCGATACCGACGCAGTCGTCCGGCTGCCCGCAGCCGGCGAGGGGGTCGTCATCGAACAGCAGCAAGACGGCGGCATGCTCTGGGCGGAGGCGCGATGGAACAGCCGGTGACGGTGGCGATCATCGAAGACCATCCGGTCGTCACCGAGGGCGTGGCATCCTGGATCCGGTCCGATCCCGGCCAGCGCGTGCGGCTGGTACAGACCGCGCGCGACCTGACCGGGCTCCGCGCCGTGCCACTGCCCGACGTGGTCATCCTGGACCTGGAGCTGTCCGGCGAGCTCGTCACCACGCGGATCCCCGAGCTGGTGGCCGCCGGATACCGGGTGGTGGCCTTCTCCGGGCACAGCGATCCGGCGATTGTGATGGAGACGCTGGACAACGGCGCGCACGCCTTCGTGTCCAAGGACGAGGGCCGCGACCATCTGGTCGAGGCGGTGCTGGCGGCGGCCGCCGACCGGCCGTACATGACCCGGTCGCAGGCCAGAGCGATGCTCGCCGACCAGCACCCGGCCCGGCCGGCGCTGTCGGAGCAGGAACGGCAGGCGCTGCTGCTGTGGTTCCAGGGCATGTCGAAAGCATCGGTCGGGCGGCGCATGGGGATCAGCGAGAACACGGTCCGGCAGTACATCAGCCGCGCGCGCGCCAAATACGCGGCCACCGGGCGGACCGCGCCGAGCAAGGACGCGCTCCTCGCCCGTGCGATCGAAGACGGCGTGATCAAGCCCGGCGAGATCATGCCGTACAAGTCCTTTGCCCGCACCGAGACCGAACGCCCCAGCCTGGGTGCCCCGGGCCGGTGAACGGCCCAGGACACCCCACCCCCCCGGAGCTGCCCCCAGGCGGATCGGCCTCAGGCCGACGCCGGGCTGCAATGGCCGGGCGCCACTGCGTCATCAAATCGCGGGCTGGCGCACAGTCAGCTTCCCTGATCGAGGTGTCACTGTCATGACGCCCGATCGGGTGACACGGCGGCGGCCACGCCGGTGCCGTGTCACCCACGATGGGTGAGTCGTCCCGCCCACGGGAAGGTTAGCGTCGTTGCGTGCTCATCGCGCTGCTCGGCGTCGAGCTGTGGCCGTGCCGTCCCGCAGCCGGCGGTCCGCCATCGTGGTAGGCAGGCTCGCCCGGCCGCGCCGCCGGATGCGGGCCGCCCTGCTGCAGCTGCTGTGCGCCGTGGCCGGGCTGGGGCTCGGGCTGCTCCTGCCGCGGGTCACCGCTTTCGCCAGCGTGGCCAGTACCCAGGTGACGGAGACGCTCGTCGCGGTCGGCTTCGGCGTTCTGGGTCTGGCCACCGTCATCTTCACGCTGCTTTTCCTGGTATCGCAGTGGGCCTTCGGCAGCCTGTCGCCACGGCTGAACCTGTTCCGCGACGACCCGATCGTGTGGCGCACGTTCGGCCTGGTCATCGGCGTGTGGGTGTTCGCGGTCACCGCGGCGCTGGCCATCGCCAACGACCCGAAGGTCTCGGTCATCGTGCCGGTGGCCGAGGTGGTGACGGTGCTCGTCACCCTCGCCCTGATCCGCACCATGGTGGTGAAGGCCTTCGCCTCCATCCAGCTCGCCCCGGCCCTGTCAGCCATCGCCGCCCAGGGCCGCACCACCGTCGACGACCTCTACCCCCGCCCCCGTACCGGCGACAAGCCGCCCGCCCCGCCGCTCCCGCCGTTCAGCCGAACCGTCACCTGGCCGCACCCGCAGGCCATCCTGCAGCAGCTCAACCTGAGGCGGCTGTCCGCCGTTACCGGCACCGCCGTGATCGTCATGCGGGCCCGCATCGGTGACACGCTGCAAGAAGGCGCCCCCGTCGCCGACCTGCACGGCGCCGGTCTGACCGACGCAGCCGTGCTCCGCGTACTGGTGACCGGGCCGGAACGTACCTTCGGCCAGGACCCGATGTTCGCCTTCCGGCTTCTCGCCGACATCGGCTTGCGCGCCCTATCGCCGGCCGTCAACGACCCGGCCACCGCCGTCCAGGTGCTGGACACCATCGAGAGCCTCCTGCTGCCTCTGGCCCCGCGTGACCTGGACGTGGCCGTGGTAGCCGATGACCACGGGGCCGTCCGGGCCGTCCTGGTCCTGCCGTCCTGGAACGACTACCTTCAGGTCGCCCTGGACGATCTCATCGAGTCCAGTTCTCGGTCCCCGATGGTGCTGCTGCGGGCCCGAGCCATGCTGTCCAGCCTGCGCCGCGCCGCGCCGCCGCAGCGCACGTCACCGATCGAGTGGCGCCTTCGGCGCGTCGAAGAACTCGCCGCCGGGAACTTCCCGGCGCTCTGGCGCCATACGGCCGACCAGGACACGGAGTGAGGCGGGGACGGCCAGGACGCGGCGGTTGTCGTCTTCGGCTGGCGGCCGCCCGAGCCTGCCGAAGATGCCGTGGCTGGCGCCATTCCGATGGCCGCCGTCACCGGGCCGACGCACTCACCGGGCCGGCGCGAGCGTCCTCTGGCATCATCGATCCGTGGCACGTATTGATATAGAAGTCCTCGCCCGGACGGCCTACGAGGCCTACCGCAAGGCCCAGAAAGGGCCGCTCCCGCCCTGGGACGACACCACTGACCAGGAGAAACAGGGCTGGCGGGCGGCCGTGTCCGCGGTCACCCACCACGACGTCACCCTGGCCGACTCCGGTCCCGTCCCGTCCCTCGTGGTCCAGGCCGCCGGCCAGACCCAGGTGTTCAGCACCGACTTCACCGCGGGCCGCCAGGAAAACCTGGCCCTCGGCGACGAACACGCCTCCAGCCACCACGCCCGCTTCCAGTTCGCCCACGGGTACTGGTACGTCGAGGACCTCAATTCGACGAACGGCACCTGGCTCAACGGACGCCGCATGTTCAACGCCCAGCGGCTGAAGAAGGGCGACAAGATCAGGATCGGGCGCACCAACATCACCGTGGTCTCAGCCTGACCCAGCGCCAGGACCTCACCGAGCCCGCAGTCCTGGCCCCCGCGCTCTGCTGCTCGCCAACCATGATCATGGCCAGTTTTGGACCGCACTCGGCCATTCCTGGCCATGATCTGATCATGGAACACCCTCGAGCGCTAGGTGCTTTTCTTAAGCACCTGCGGTCAGCCGATCGGTGGATCGGCTCAGCCGCCAGGCCGGCCCGGTGATTCATCCGCCCGCCCGCCAGATCAGCCGATGCGCGGCGGGACGCGCTGCTGCCACCCTGGACGCATCGAGGGAGGCGCAGCATGTCACCAGTGATCGAGGGCCCGCGGAGCAACGTCATCCACAGGGGCGATGTCGTAGCGGTCACGGGCAGCGGCCGCACGCTCACCGCCGCCACCTCCACGCTGGCCGCGGCCCGGTTCTTCCGCGGGGAGTAAATTCCAGTGTGGAGGGCGCAGATGACTAGTCCCCGGCCCCAGCTGGACCAGCACCACTCTGCGGTGCTCGACGTGCTGCCCTACGCGATGCTGGCCTTCTGCGTCCTGGTGTCGTTCGCCCTCCACACCACGACCGAACGCCGCCTGATCACCGGCCTGATCCTGAGCGCGGTGACCGGCGCCTGGATGCTGTGGATGTTCACCCTGCATCCCGGCTGGCGGCCACGGCCGCGGGTGATGGCGGTGTTCATCACCGTGCTGATCCTGCTCGGCGCGCTCCTGGTCCTCGATAACACCGTGTTCGGGCTGTTCACCTTCACCATCTACTTCTACGTGATCAGGTTCCTGATTTGGCCCTGGCGGCTGCTCGGCGCGGCCGCGGTGGGCCTGCTGGCCGGCACCTCGCAGGCTTACGGCGTGAACAAGGGCACGCTCACCGGCGCGCTGATCTACCTGATCATCGTGGCCGTCAACGTGGCCATCGGGTTGGCCTACACCTGGTCCAGGTGGAACACCCAGTGCGCGGTTGGGAAGCTGAGCGAGGCCAACGGCAGGCTCGAGGCGACGCTGGCGGAGAACGCCGGGCTGCAGCAGCAACTGCTGACCCAGGCCCGGGAGGCCGGTGTCGTGGACGAGCGGCAGCGGATGGCCCGGGAGATCCACGACACCCTGGCCCAGGGCCTGACCGGGATCATCACCCAGCTGCAGGCGGCCGAGCAGGCCGCCGACGACCCGGCCGGGTGGCACCGCCATTTCGACGCCGCGACGAGGCTGGCCCGCGAAAGCCTGTCGGAGGCCCGGCGGTCGGTGGAGGCGCTGCGGCCCGAGCCGCTGGAGACGGGGCGGCTGAGCGAGGCGCTGGCCGACGTGGCCGGCCGCTGGTCGGCCCTGCACCAGATCCCGGTCCAGGTCACCACGACCGGAACGACCCGGCCGATGCCGCATCAGGCCGAGTTCGCGCTGCTCCGGACCGCCCAGGAGGCGCTGGCCAACGTGGCCAGGCACGCGCAGGCCACCCGGGTCGGGGTCACGCTGTCCTATATGGAGTACGAGGTCGCGCTGGACGTGCGCGACGACGGCCGCGGCTTCGACCTGGCCCCGCCCTGCGCCGCGGCCAGCGCCCATGCCAGCCCGCACGCCAGCGCCCAGGCCAGCTCCGCTTCGAAACCCCACGAAGGCGGGTTCGGCCTGGTCGCGATGCGGCAGCGCATCGAGAGCCTGGCCGGGACGCTGCAGGTCGAATCCGAGCCGGGCTCCGGCACCGGCATCTCGGCCTGCCTCCCGGTCGCGCAGGCGGCCTCGTGAGCCGCCCCGAGCCCGGCGCGGTGATCAAGCTGCTGATCGCCGATGATCACCCTGTGGTCAGGGACGGGCTGAGCAGCATGTTCGCCCGCGACCCGGGGTTCGAGGTGCTCGGCGAGGCCGCCGACGGCGCGGAGGCGGTCACGCTCGCGCAGGCCCTCGAGCCGGACGTGATCCTGATGGACCTGCGGATGCCGGGCATGGACGGCCTGACCGCCATCACCGAGCTGGCCAGTCGCGGCGTCCCGGCCCGGGTCCTGGTGCTGACCACGTACGACACCGACAGCTACGTGCTGCCCGCCATCGAGGCGGGCGCCACCGGCTACCTGCTCAAGGACGCCCCCCGGGCCGAGCTGCTGCACGCGGTCCGGGCCGCCGCCCAGGGCCAGGCGGTGCTGTCCCCGGCCGTGACCGCCCGCCTGATGAGCCGGGTCCGGGCGCCCGGCGCCGGGCCGCTCAGCCACCGCGAGCTGGAGGTCCTCGAGCTGGTCGCGTCCGGGGCCACCAACCGGGAGGCCGCCGCCCGGCTGTTCATCACCGAGGCCACGGTCAAGACGCACCTGCTGAACATCTACGCCAAGCTCGGCGTCGGCGACCGCGCCGCCGCGGTGGCCGAGGCGTTCAACCGCGGCCTGCTCACTCCCGGCCCACCCGAACGGCCGTAGCGCACCTCACCCGCTACTCACCCGCCATCCCGGCGGCACTGCCCGATTCGCCGGACACCGTGCGGCCCATGAAGTGCCTGCCTGCCCTCGCATCCCTGACCGTGATCGTGCTCGGCACCCCGGCCATCGCCCAGGCCGCCGCCGCATCCTCAGCCCCGGGCGGTCCATCTAACCCATCAACATCAGGCCGAACGGATCGTGGTTCACCCCCCGGCCACCCTCATCCCGCGACCCGGCGCCAGGGCGCCGCGGGTGCGCCCGCCCGCCTAGCCATCGCCGAATTCATTCCCCTGGATGTGTGGACCGCCGGGACCCGGGTAGTCGGGTGGCCGTCCTAGGGCGACCATCTAGAAAGAAGGACTTAACCTCATGGCGCTCATCTTGATTGTTCTCCTGCTCGCGCTGCTGCTCGGCGGGCTGGGATTCGCGGTTCACATCCTGTGGTGGATCGCCTTGATCGTCCTGGTGATCTGGATCCTCGGTTTCCTTTTCCGGGTGGGCGAAGGCGGATCACGGAGCCGCTGGTACCGCTGGTGATCGGCACGGCCGCCGGTAACCCCGGCGGCCGTTCCGCCGCCTGCCCGACCTCCCGGCCCCGGTCTCCCCATTCCCACTCCCGGCGCCGGGGGGCGGGCAGGCGTTTTAATTGTCGGTATTGTCATCTTCCGTACGCACCAGGCACGATGTGCGAGTGCAGGTGTGCGCGTGAACCGGGAGACGACCCAGCTGTGGTCGGCCGCGCTGGGCGCCGCGGGCACCCTGGTCCGCTACGGCCACTGGGGCCGCCCGGTGCTGGTCTTTCCCTCCGAGCGCGGCCAGGCCTGGGACTTCGAGAACAACGGCATGATCGACGCGGTGGGCGGCCTGATCGACGAGGGACGGATCAAGCTCTACTGCGTCGACAGCTATGACGCCGAGTCCTGGTCCAACCGCGAGATCCCGCTGGAGGAGCGCGCCCGCCGGCACGGCCGGTACGAATCGTGGGTCGTCGGTGACGTGGTGCCGTGGATATACCGGGACTGCGGCGGCCCGGCCGAGGTGATCACGGTCGGGTGCAGCATGGGAGCCTTCCACGCGGCCAATTTCGCCCTCAAGCGGGCCGACCTGTTCCCGCTCGCGATGTGCTTCTCCGGCAACTACGACCCCTCGGCGTGGGATGCCTGGGGCGAGCGGGCCACCGAGACGTACTTCAACAACCCCATGGACTACGCCGCCCACCTGGGCGGCGAGCACCTCGACTGGCTGCGCAGCCAGGTCAGCCTGCTGCTGGTCTGCGGTCAGGGCCAGTGGGAGGACACCACCGGGGCGCTGGCCAGCACCAGGCAGTTCGCGGCGCTGCTGGCCGCCAAGGGGATCAAGCACGAGCTGGACCTGTGGGGGTACGACGTTCCGCACGACTGGCCCTCCTGGCGGGCCCAGCTGGCCCATCACATGCCGCGATTCTGCTGAGAAGGGAGGCCGCCGTGACCGCTGCCACCAGGCACCTGATCGGTTTGCTGCTCGGTACCGAAGACGACTGGCCGACCGCTTTCGAGGAGATCGTGCGCAGGCTCGGTCCTGTGCCGGGCCCGGACGGCGGCCTGCACGCCTTCGACACCGAACGGGTCACCATCGAGCCGTTCAGCCTGCGCGACCGTCCCCGCCACCACCTGGTCATCGACCGGCTGGCCTACTGGTACTACCACCCGCGGGAGTGGCTTAAGAAGGTCGCGATGATGGACGGCGTGTACGTGCTGAACAGCCCGTTCACCTTCCAGGCGATGGAGAAGCACACGGCCTACTGCGCGATGATGCGGCTCGGGCTCAAGGTGCCGGAGACGGTGCTCGTGCCGTTCAAGAACCCGCTCGGCAACGTCCGCTACGCCGACACCGCCGCCCGGTACAACCAGCCCTTCGACCTGGACGCGATCGCGGACCAGATCGGCTACCCGCTGTTCATGAAGCCCTACGACGGCGGCGCCTGGCGTGGCGTCTCCCGCATCGGCACGCCCGCCGAGCTGCACGCCGCCTACGACGCCAGCGGCGAAATGCTCATGCACCTGCAGAAGGCCATCGACTACGACGTCTTCGCCCGCTCGCTGTCCATCGGCCCCGAGACGATGGTCATGAGATTCGCGCCTGAGCAGCCCATGCACTCGCGCTACGCGGTCGAGCACAGTTTCCTGTCTCCGCAGGTGGGCGACGAGGTCGTGACGATCAGCAGGCTGGTCAATGCCTTCTTCCGGTGGGAGTTCAACTCCTGCGAGACCCTGGTCAGCGGCGAGGAGGTGTACCCCATCGACTACGCCAACGCGTGCCCGGACATCGCGCTGACCAGCTTGCACTACTACTTCCCCTGGGCGATTAAAGCACTGGTCAAATGGTGCGTCTTCGTGCTGGCCACCGGCCGGCCGCCGCAGCTCGACCTGGACCCCGCCCGGTACTTCACGGTCGCGGATTCCCCCGGCCTGTCCTACGCCGAGAAGCTGGGCATCTACCGCGAGCTGGCCGACGCGTACTTCGATTCCGCCCGCTATCACGATTTCTGGGCCGGCCAGCAGGCGCGCCTGGACGAGATCGTGCTGGACTGGGTGGCCAGCCCCGACTTCGACCAGCTGCTGGTCCGGACCGTCCAGTCGACCTACCCCGCGCACGAGCACGACCAGTTCGTCGCGCACCTGCGCGGCCTGCTGGGCCTGTGGGTCCGTGAGGAGACCGCCCGCCTGGCGGCCCCCTAGCGCGGCGCCCTCCCAGCGCGGGGCCCCGCTAGCGTGCGGGCGAGTCGCGTGGGAATGTGGTGGTGGGCTGTTCATCCAGTTGAGCGGGGACCTCTATGGGCCGTGACATCCAGGCGATCAAGATCACCGGCGAGGACCGGCGCAAGTACCGCGACAAGGTGCGCCGCTCGCTGGACGCGTTCGCCCGCATGCTGCGCGAGCGGGCGTTTGACGAGAACCGCGCCATGGTGGGGCAGGAGATCGAGCTGAACCTGGTCGACGCCCGCGGCATGCCGTCGATGCGCAACACCGACGTGCTGGAGGTGATCGCGGATCCGGCCTGGGCCACCGAGGTCGGCCAGTTCAACCTCGAGATCAACGTGCCGCCCCGGCTGCTCGGCGGCGACGCGTTCGAGGGGCTGGAACGGGAGATCCGCGCCGACCTCAACGCCGCGGACGCCAAGGCCCGTTCCGTCGGCAGCCACCTGGTCATGGTCGGCATCCTGCCCACCTTGGCCGAGGCGGACGTGGACGAGAGCGCCATGTCGCCGAACGAGCGCTACCGGGTGCTGAACGAGCAGATCTTCGCGGCCCGCGGGGAGGACATGCGCATCGCGATCGACGGCACCGAGCAGCTGGAGACCCACGCCGACAGCATCACGCCCGAGGCCGCGTGCACCAGTGTCCAGCTGCACACCCAGGTCAGCCCGGACGCCTTCGCCAGCTACTGGAACGCCGCCCAGGCCATCGCCGGCGTCCAGGTGGCGCTCGGGGCCAATTCGCCCTTCCTGTTCGGCCGGCAGCTGTGGCACGAGACCCGGATCACGCTGTTCGAGCAGGCCACGGACACCCGGCCTGATGAGCTGAAGGAGCAGGGCGTACGGCCCCGGGTCTGGTTCGGCGACCGGTGGATCACCTCGGTGTTCGACTTGTTCGAGGAGAACCTGCGGTACTTCCCGGCGCTGCTGCCGATCTGCGAGGACGAGGACCCGCTCGCGGTGCTCGATGGCGGCGCCAGCCCGCAGCTGGCCGAGATGAGCCTGCACAACGGGACCATCTACCGGTGGAACCGCCCCGTCTACGGCGTGGTCGACGGGACGCCGCACCTGCGGGTGGAGAACCGGGTGCTGCCGGCCGGGCCGACCATCGCGGACGTCATGGCTAACGCGGCGTTCTACTACGGGCTCGTCCGGTACCTGGCCGAGGCCCGGCGGCCGATCTGGACCCAGCTGTCGTTCGCGACCGCCGAGGAGAACCTGCACGTGGCGGCGCGCCACGGCCTGGACGCGCAGCTGTACTGGCCGGGCGCCGGGGTCGCCCCGGCGGCCGAGCTCGTCCTGCGCCACCTGCTGCCGCTGGCCCGCGAGGGGCTCAGCCAGTGGGAGGTCAGCCCGGCCCACGCCGACCGGCTGCTCGGCATCATCGAGCAGCGCTGCCTCACCGGCCAGACCGGCGCCGCCTGGCAGGCCGCGACGGTAACCGAGCTGACCCGTCGGCACGGCCTGGACCGCGCCGAGGCGCTGCGGCAGATGACCCAGCAGTACATCGAGCACATGCACACCAACGAGCCGGTCCACACCTGGCCGCAGGTTTCCTAGCCGCACCCCATGATCGCGACCGTCTCGCCCGGACGTCGACTACGATGTAGTCATGGCGAAGCGCGCGGCGACACCAGTAAGGTTCGATCCCCCGGTGGTCGAGCGACTTGCATCGTTCGTAGCGTCGAATCCGGGTATGTCGCTGTCATCAGCCGCTAACAGGCTGGTAGATGAGGCTCTCCGGATGAGTGAGCATCCAGGCATCGTGTTCCGGGCTGGCCCCACCGGTAGGCGCGCATCCCTGGCTAACGGGCCTGACGTGTGGGAAGCCGTCCGCGCTATCAAGTCCGCGCGGACGGCCGAACCGGACCTAGCCGAAGACGATGTGCTTAGTCTGGTCTCGAGCAACACCGGAGTTCCTGAGCGGTCGTTGCGGATCGCAGTGCATTACTGGGCGTCCTATCCGCAGGAAATTGACTCCGAAATAGCCTCGGCGCAAGCGGCTGAGGACGCGGCTGCGGATACATGGCAGCGGGAACGCGATTTGCTCGCCGGTTAGACGGTGAGCCATCCGCTGTTGCTGGATGAAATGTTCTCCGAAACCATCGCGTCGGAGCTACGGGCGGCCGGGCACGACGTGCTGGCCGTCGTCGCCGATCCGGCGCTGGTCTCACTACCAGACGACCAGATCCTCGCTCATGCTGCCGCAACGGGTCGGGCCGTCGTGACCGCCAACATCAAAGACTTCATGCCTCTGGATAAGGGGTACCGGGCGGCCGGACACACTCACGCGGGATTGATTGTGGTCTCTACGAAAACGTTTCCCCAAGATCGCACCTTTACTACGGCTGTCGCCAAAGCCCTGGGCACCCTCCTCGACCAAGCTGGTTCTCTGCGGGCAGACCAGGTTCTCTTCCTTCGCCGGGTTTGAAGGAGCCAGGGATTCGTGGTCGATCCGAGGACCGGGTATGCCGCGCCGAGGCGCTGCGGCAGATGACCCAGCGGTACATCGAGCACCTGCACCCCAGCGAGCCGGTCCACACCTGGCCGCAGGTTTCCTAGGCGTCATCCGGACCCGGCCGGCGCGGCCTGCCCGGTGACCGTGTAGGCGCCGGGGCGGGCGCGGCGCGTCCGGGCCCAGTACTCGAAGGAGAATCCCGGCCACAGCGCCCGGTTGATCCCGGCCGGGTCGAGGTACCAGCTGGTGCAGCCGCCCGCGCTCCATACCGCCCGGCGCAGCCGCCGCTGCAGCCCGGCGCTGAACCGGCCCGCCGCCTCCGGGCTGACCTCCATGGTGTCCGCCTTGTCCCGGGCCAGGATCCGCAGGCAGCTCATGATGTGCTGGATCTGGCTCTCGGCCATGAACACGACCGAGGTGTGGCCCAGGCCGGTATTCGGGCCGAGCACCATGAAGAAGTTCGGGAAGCCCGGCACCGTGATGCCGTGGTACGCATCGAGGCCCGCGCCGGCGAGCTCGCGGCCGTCCCGCCCGGTGACGTTCAGCGCGGTGACCGATTCGATGACCTTGAAGCCGGTGGCGTAGATGATCACGTCGGCTGGGTGGACCGTGCCGTCCTCGGTGACCAGGCCGCCCGGCGTTATCTCGGTGATCCAGTCGGTGATGAGGTCCACGTTGGGCCGTTGCAGGGCGGGATAGTAGCTGGAGGACAGCAGGATGCGCTTGCATCCGATGGTGTAGTCCGGGGTCAGCTTGGCGCGCAGGTCCGGGTCGGCGACCTGGTGGCTCAGATGCTGCCGAGCCAGGGCCTCCAGCGGGGCCATCAGCCGGGGATGGACGGCGAAGCCGAGCGCCCTGGCTTCCAGCCCCCAGTAGATGGCGTCCCGCACCGCCCGGGCCGCCAGCGGCGCGGCCGCCAGCGTGCCTCGCACCCGGGCCGGGATGGTGGTGTCCGGCCGCGGGTGGAGCCACGGCGCCGAGCGCTGGAACACCCGCAGCCGGTCCGGCCGGTCGGCGATCTCGGGGATGAACTGGATCGCGGAGGCCCCCGTGCCGATCACCGCGACCTGCTGGCCCGTCAGGTCGGCGCGGTGATCCCAGCGCGCGGAGTGAAAGGCGGTACCGCTGAAAGCAGTGCGGCCGGGGATGTCCGGGTAGGAGGGGAGGTGCAGCGCACCGCCGGCCGCCACCACGGCCCGGGCCCGGTAACCGCCTGACCCGGTCGCGATGTGCCAGCACCCGGCCCCTTCGTCCCAGTCCATCCGGTCGACCGCGCAGCCGTACCGGATGTGGGTGTCCACGCCGTATTTCCGCGCGCACATCCGCAGGTAGTCCCAGATCTCCCGCTGCGGCGCGAACAAGCGCGTCCAGGCCGGATTGAGCTCGTAGGAGTAGGAGTACAGCGGCGACGGCACGTCGCACGCACAGCCCGGATAGCTGTTATCGCGCCAGGTCCCGCCGAGGTCCTCGTCCTTCTCCAGGATCACGAAATCGTGGTAGCCGGCCTTCTTCAGCGCGATCCCCATCCCGATGCCGCCGAAGCCGGCCCCGACGATGACGATCCCGGTCCGCACGGGCATGTCACGACAATAGCTCGCCGGCCCGCTCACAGCTCAGGGCTTGTCGTCCGGCTCACAGCTCAGGCCTTGCGGCCCGGCTCACAGCTCAGGCCTTGCGGCCCGGCTCACAGCTCAGGAAAGACGCGGTCCGGGTTGTGCTCGGACAGCACCGACGGCGGCCCGATGATGAGCTTGTCGGGTTCCCCGATCACCGAGTTGTCCCGGCCGTCGTAGTCGAACTTACTGAGCACGTGCTTGATCGCCTCGAGCCGGGCCCGCTTCTTGTCGTTGCTCTTGATCACCGTCCACGGCGCCACGTGCGTGTCGGTGTAGTGGAACATCGCTTCCTTGGCCTCGGTGTACGCGTCCCACTTGTCCAGCGACTCGATGTCCATCGGGCTCAGCTTCCACTGCCGCACCGGGTCGATCCGCCGGATGATGAACCGGGTGCGTTGTTCGGAGGGAGTCACCGAGAACCAGAACTTGGTCAGGTCCAGCCCGGAACGGACCAGCATGTGCTCGAACTCCGGGGCCTCCCGCATGAACTCCTCGTACTCCTCCTGCGTGCTGAAGCCCATCACCCGCTCCACGCCGGACCGGTTGTACCACGAGCGGTCGAACATGACGATCTCGCCCGCCGCGGGCAGATGCGGCACGTAACGCTGGAGGTACCACTGGGTCCGCTCCCGCTCGCTCGGCTTGACCAGCGCCACGACCGTCGCCCCGCGCGGGTTCAGGTGCTCGGTGAAGCGCTTGATCGTGCCGCCCTTGCCGGCCGCGTCGCGGCCCTCGAAGACGATCACGATCCGCTGCCCGGTGGACTTCACCCAGTTCTGCAGCTTCACCAGCTCGACCTGGAGCGGGCGCTTGAGGTACTCATACTCGGGCCGCGTCATCTTCTCGGGGTACGGGTAGTCCTCCCGCCAGGTATCGACCACCCGGCCGTCCGGCCAGCGCAGCACCGGGTCGTCGTGCTCGTCGTCGTCGTCGACGGTCAGGCCGGCCAGGAGGGCGGGATCGGAGGCCCAGTCGGCCGGCAGCGCGTTGAACTCGGAGGCAGATTCGCTGCTCATGTCTCTAGCACAGCACACTCCCGGGGCAAGGTCACGACCGGTCCGGCCCGAGGCGCGCCTTTTTCTCGCGGCGATCAGGATCCGGCCTGGTACGGTTCAGTTTCTCGTCAGCGGGTGCCGGGCATGCTCCTCCCGCTGCGCGTGCCCGCGGCCGCGTCGGGCGGTTACTTTCTGGCGCATGCTGGTGTGGATCAACGCCCTCCCCGCTGTCCACCTTCCCCAGCAGGTTGCCGCATTCGCCGGCGCCCGCCGTGGCCGCGACGGCCACGATGCCGGCCTGCGCAGTCTGCCCCGGTTTGCGCCATGCCCGGTCCAGGGTCTGCCCCGACCATCCTGCCCGTGGTGATGCCGATCCTGCCCGCAGGCATCACCAGCCCCTGCTGCACCATCTGCCGGGTAGATCCGGGCTCCGTGGAATATCCGGGGCAACCCAGTACACCCGATCTACCATGTAGCCCGGATCTACCCCGATAATGGTGCCGGTGATCCTGGAGTGAGCCATGGGCCAACAGCAAAGCCCAGGCCAGCAGCAAAGCCCAGGCGCCCGCAGCAAAGCCCAGACCCGCAGCGACGACCCCGACCAGCACCAAAGCCCAGCCCCGATCGCCTCATCGGCCAGGCCAGCCCAGCCCAGCCCAGGCCAGCCCAGGCCAGCCCAGGCCAGCGGCCGCTAACCGCGCCCCCCTGAACCCACGGCAACCCAACCCAACCCAACCCAACTCAGCGGCCCCAGCTACCACGGGAAGCCATTAGCGCCGCGCAGCGCCCGGACATACCCCGCGCGTTCATACGCCGCCTGGTCAGTGTCCGCTGGCACGGCGAGCAAGCCGCGCAGTTCACTGACCGAGGTATACCCCTTGCGCTCCATCCACCCCGACAAGCCCTCAAGCAGAACGGCCGCGTGCTGGGGCCCGTGCCGGATCAGCGCGGAGGCCGTCATCACCACGTCAGCCCCGGCCAGCAGGTACTTGACCACGTCGGCTGGTCCTTCGACGCCGCTGGTCGCCGCGAGGCAGGCCCGGACCTGCCTGCGCAGCAGGGAGATCCAGGTGCGCGGCAGCCGGGCCTCGGCTGGGCTGGACAGCTCTACCCCGGGCCGCACGGCGAGGGTCTCGGGGTCGACGTCGGGCTGCAGGAACCGGTTGAAGAGCACCAGGCCGTCCGCGCCGGCCTCGTCCAGCCGCAGCGCCATCTCGCCGGGAGAGCTGAACTGCGGGCCGAGCTTGACCGCCACCGGCACGGTCACCGCGTCTTTGACCTGGCCCAGGATGTCCACGTGCCGTTGCTCGACGTCCCGGCCCGTCGTGCGCGGGTCAGCTGCGATGTAGTAGATGTTCAGCTCGATCGCCGCGGCGCCCGCGTCCTGGATCGCCCGCGCGTAGCTGGTCCAGCCGCTGCGCGTCACGCCGTTGAGGCTGCCGATGACCGGGACGTCCACGGCCCCGGCCGCGCGCTCGAGCAGGCTCAGGTAGCGGCGCGGGCCAGTGTCCTCATCCGCTCCGGCCGGGAAGTAGGACAGCGATTCGCCGAAGCTGTCCGAGCCGGCGTCGGCGAGCCGAACGTTCCGCTCCGCTTCCCGGCGCAGCTGCTCCTCGAACAGGGAGAAGAGCACGACCGCGCCGACCCCGGCGTCGGCGAGCCGCCGTACGCCGTCCAGCGTGTTCGACAGCGGGGACGCGGAGGCGACGAGCGGGTTCCGCAGCGCCAGGCCCAGGTAGCGGGTGGACAGGTCCATCAGCGGTCCTTCCGCGCATCGGCCGGAAACCGGTGCGCGCCGCGGGTCGCCATCTCCTCGTAGGTGTCCCAGCGCTGGTCGACCGCTTCCTGGGCCAGGAGGCCCAGCCGTTCCGCCTCGGCCGGGTGGGTATTGCTGAGCGAGCGGTAGCGCAGTTCCCGCTGGGTGTAATCGGTCAGCGGCATGCGGGGCCTCGGCGAGTCGAGCAGGAACGGGTTGCCGCCCGCCGCGCGCACCATCGGGTCGTACCGGACCAGCGGCCAGTAGCCGCTGGCCACGGCGCGGTACTGCTGGTCGAGCCCGTCGCGCATCTCGATGCCGTGCGCGATGCAGTGGCTGTAGGCGATGATCAGCGACGGCCCGTCGTAGGCCTCGGCCTCGCGGAACGCGCGCAGGGTCTGCTGCGGGTCGGCGCCCATCGCCACCCGGGCGACGTACACGTAGCCGTAGGCGATCGCCTGCAGCGCGAGGTCCTTCTTCGGCGTGGTCTTGCCGGCCGCGGCGAACTTGGCCACCGCGCCGAGCGGCGTCGCCTTGGAGGACTGGCCGCCGGTGTTGGAGTAGACCTCGGTGTCGAGCACCAGCACGTTCACGTTCCGCCCGCTGGCCAGCACGTGGTCCAGGCCGCCGGATCCGATGTCGTAGGCCCAGCCGTCCCCCCCGACGATCCACACGCTGCGCCGGAGCAGGTGGTCGACCACGCTGCGCAGGTCGTCGGCGGGCCCGTCCAGGCCGTCGAGCCGCCGCTTCAGCTCGGCCACCCTGGTGTGCTGCGCGCTCAGTTCCGACTCCGTCAGCTGCGGCGCGCCAAGGATGTCGTCGGCCAGGCCGACGCCGACCGCCTCGCGCAGCTCGGCCAGCCGGCGTCGGGCCAGCTCGGTGTGCCGGTCGGCGGTCAGCCGGAACCCGAGGCCGAACTCGGCATTGTCCTCGAACAGGGAGTTCGACCAGGCCGGCCCCCGTCCGTCCGGACCGGTCGTCCACGGCGTGGTGGGCAGGTTCCCGCCGTAGATCGAGGAGCAGCCGGTCGCGTTGGCCACCATCAGCCGGTCGCCGAACAACTGCGACAGCAGCTTGATGTACGGCGTCTCGCCGCAGCCCGCGCAGGCGCCGGAGAACTCGAACAGCGGCTGCAGGAACTGCGTGCCGCGCACGGTGCCGAAGTCCACCCGGGACCGGTCGGCGACCGGCAGCGTCTCGAAGAACGCGATGTTCTCCCGCTCCGCGGCCACCAGCGGTTCCCGGGGCGCGAGGTTGATCGCCTTGCGCGCCGGGTCCCCGGGCGCCGCGACCGGGCAGGCCTGCACGCACAGCTCGCAGCCGGTGCAGTCTTCCACGTACACCTGCAGCGTGAACAGGGTGTCCGGGAGCCCGCGGGCGTCCAGCGGAGCCGACCGGAACTCCGGCGGCGCCCCGGCCAGCAGCGACTCCTCGTAATAGGTGGACCTGATCACGCTGTGCGGGCACACGAAGCTGCAGTTGCCGCACTGGATGCACAGGTCCGGGTCCCACTCCGCGACCAGCTCGGAGACGTTCCGCTTCTCATACGCCGCAGTGCCGCTCGGATAGGTGCCGTCCACCGGCAGCGCGCTGACCGGCAGGTCGTCGCCGCGGCCGGCCATCATCTCGGCGGTGACCGTGCGGACGAACTCCGGCGCGCTGGCCGGCACCACCGCCGGCAGTTCCCGGGCGGAGGTGACCCGGCCCGGTATCTCGATCTGGTGCAGCCCCGCCAGCGCGCGGTCGATGGCGGCGTCGTTCCGCGCGATCACCTCGGCGCCGCGGCGGGCGTACGTCTTGGCCAGCGCCGACTTGATCTTGGCCATCGCCTCGTCCCTGGGCAGCACCCCGGAGATGGCGAAGAAACAGGTCTGCAGGACGGTGTTGGTCCGCCCGGCCAGCCCGGCCTCGCGGGCGATCCGGCCCGCGTCGATCGCGTATACCTCTATCCGCTTGGCCAGGATCTTCTCCTGGACCGGGCGGGGCAGCGCATCCCAGACCTCATCCGGCGGCTGCGAGCAGTTGAGCAGCAGCTTCGCTCCCGGTGCGGCCAGGCCGAGCACGTCGACCCGGTCCAGCAGCCCGAACTGGTGACAGCCGACGAAGCTGGCTTGGCGCACCAGGTAGGGCGCGCGGATCGGCTGCGGCCCGAAACGCAGGTGGGAGACGGTCTGCGAGCCTGACTTCTTCGAGTCATACACGAAGTAGCCCTGCGCGTTCAGGTTCTCCTCGGCGCCGAGGATCTTGATCGTGTTCTTGTTCGCGCCGACCGTCCCGTCCGAGCCGAGGCCGAAGAAGACCGCGCGGACCGCGCCGGGCGGCTCGATGTCCAGCGACGCGTCATACGGCAGGCTCAGGCCGGACACGTCGTCGTGGATGCCGATGGTGAACCGGCGCCGCGGCTGTTCGCGGGCCAGTTCCGCGAACACCCCCGCGACCATGCCCGGGGTGAGCTCCTTGGAGGACAGGCCGTACCGCCCGCCGGTCACCAGGGGCAGCACCGCGCGCTCGCCGCCGGTGTAGGCCTCGGCCAGCGCGGAAACCACGTCGAGGAAGAGCGGCTCCCCGCTGGAGCCCGGCTCCTTGGTCCGGTCGAGCACGGCGACCCGGCGCACGCTCGCGGGCAGCGCGTCCAGCAGCGCCCGGGCCGGGAACGGGCGGAACAGCCTGACCTGCAGCACGCCGACCCGCTCGCCCTGCGCGCACAGGTGGGCCACGGTCTCCGCGGTCGTCTGCGCGGCCGAGCCCATCACCACGATGACCCGCTCGGCCTCCGGGTCACCGGTGTATTCCATGGTCCGGTACTGGCGGCCGGTCCGCGCGGCCAGCTGGTCCATGGCTTCCTGGACCGCGTCCGGCACGACGGCGTAGAACGGGTTGACCGTCTCCCGCGCCTGGAAGTAGACGTCCGGGTTCTGCGCGGTGCCCCGGATGAACGGATTCTCCGGCGAGAGCGCCCGGCCCCGGTGCGCGCGGACCAGGTCCACCGGGACGAGCGCGCGCAGGTCATCATCGGACAGCAGCTCGATCGTGTTCAGCTCGTGCGAGGTGCGGAACCCGTCGAAGAAATGCACAAACGGCACCCGGGTGGCCAGCGTGGCCGCCTGCGCCACCACCGCGAGGTCGTGCGCCTCCTGGACCGACGCGGAGGCGAGCAGCGCGAAACCGGTCTGCCGGACCGCCATCACGTCGGAGTGGTCGCCGAAGATGGACAGTCCCTGCGCGGCCACCGACCGGGCCGCCACGTGCAGCACCGCCGGGGTCAGCTCCCCGGCGATCTTGTACATGTTCGGGATCATCAGCAGCAGGCCCTGCGACGCGGTGAACGTGGTGGCCAGCGCCCCGCTCTGCAGCGCCCCGTGCAGCGCCCCCGCGGCCCCGCCCTCGCTCTGCATCTCCACCACCGCCGGCACGCTGCCCCACACGTTGGGCCGGTCCTGGCTGGACCACTCGTCGGCGAGCTCGGCCATCGGCGACGACGGCGTGATCGGGTAGATGCAGCAGACCTCGTTCAGGCGGTAGGCGACCGACGCCGCAGCCTCGTTGCCGTCGACCGTGGCACGCGTCATCAGTCCTCCGGGACCATCTCGATCGAGTGCACTGGGCACTGCTCGAAGCACGCGCCGCAGCCGGTGCACCGGTCATAGTCGAACTCGTAGCGATGCCCGGGCCCCAGCTTGATCACCGCGTCTTCCGGGCACGCCCCCAGGCAGCCGTCGCACTCGCAGCAGTTGCCGCACGACAGGCAACGGCGGGCCTCGTAGGTCGCCTCCCGCTCGGACAGGCCGCCGAGCACCTCGCCGAAATCCGCGATCCGCTCCTGCGGCTCGGCCTCCGGCTGCTGCCGGCGGGCGGCGTCACCGAAATACCACAAATTCAGATCGCCGAACGACACACCTTCGTGCTTGGCCGCACTCGCCGGCGCGCTTCCCCGCAGCCAGGCGTCGATGTTCTTGGCTGCCTTCTTGCCGTGCCCCACCCCGACCGTCACGGTGCGCTCGGCCGGCACCATGTCCCCGCCCGCGAACACGCCCGGGCAGCCGGTCATCATCGACGCCGACACCTGCACCGTGCCGTCCCGCCCGAACTCCACCCCGGGCACCTGGCGCAGGAACCCGGTGTCGGTGTCCTGGCCGAGGGCCAGGATCACGGTGTCCGCGGCCAGGGTCTCGAACCGCCCGGTCGGCTGCGGGAATCCGTTCTCATCCAGCTCCATGGCCTCGACGGTCAGCTCCGGGCCGTCGAACGCGGTGATCGTGCGCAGCCAGTTGATCCGTACCCCTTCCCGTTCGGCCTCCTCGGCCTCCTCGGGATGGGCCGGCATCTGCGCCCGGGTCCGCCGGTAGACGATGAGCGCGTCGTTGGCGCCCAGGCGGCGGGCCACCCGGGCGGCGTCCATGGCGGTGTTGCCGCCGCCGTAGACGGCGACCCGCCGCCCGATCTCCGGCCGCTCGCCCGAGGCCACGCTGCGCAGGAACGACACCGCGTCGACGATCCGTCCCGCGTCCTTGGCCGGGATGTCGACCCGCTTGGACAAGTGCGCGCCCACCGCCACGAAGACCGCGTCGAAGCCGCCCTCGCGCCGCTCGGCGTCCAGGTCCTCCACCCGGTGGCCCAGGGTGATCCGCACGCCCATCGCGGCGATCCGGTCCAGCTCGCCGTCCAGCACGTCGCGGGGCATCCGGTAGGCCGGGATGCCGTACCGCATCATCCCGCCGGCCTGATCGCCCGCATCCCTGATCTCGACCTCATGGCCGAGCCGGGCCAGGTGGTAGGCGGCGGAAAGCCCGCTCGGCCCGGCCCCGATGACCAGCACCCGCTTGCCGGTTCGGACCGAGGGCGGGCCGAACGACCATCCCCGCTCGAGCGCGAGATCGCCGAGGAACCGCTCGACCGAATGAATCGAGACCGCGCTGTCGAGGCTGGCCCGGTTGCAGACGCTCTCACACGGGTGGTAGCAGACCCGCCCGTGGATGGCCGGCATCGGGTTGTCGGCCACCAGCTGCCGCCACGCGCCCTCGTGATCACCGGTCTCGGCGTGCGCCAGCCAGGCCTGGATGTTCTCCCCGGCCGGGCAGCCGGCATTACACGGCGGCAGCAAGTCGACGTATACCGGCCGCTCCTGCCGGACCGGCCCGGCGCGGGACCGTCCGTGCAGCAGATCCGGCAGCGGCGTAACGTCCCGTCGGGCTGGTCCGGTCGGCATATCCGTCACGCTACTCCCAGCCCCCCTCCCGCAGCAGGGACCAAGGTCCCGGGCGAGTTGGCCCGGGTTCCCGCGCCATCCGGCCCCGGCCCCCGGCCCCCCGGCCCCCCGGCCCGGCCCCCGGCCCCGGCCCCCCGGCCGCCCCGGGCCCCCTGCCGCCGGCCCGGCCCCCCTGCCCCCTGGAGCTGCGGCCGGCACTGTGATCGGATGGAGCCATGAAGGTTCGGATCGGAGTATCCCTAGGGTCGGCCGGAGCCGCTGACCAGTTCGCGTCGGCGGTCGATCTGCTCGAGCAGGCCGGGGTGGACTCGCTGTGGCTGCCGGAGAATGTCTACTCCCCGCTGGTCGAGCCGTTCACCGGCTTGGCCTTCGCGCTATCGCGGACCCGCCGGCTGAAGGCGGGCAGCGGGATCTCGGTGCTGCCCGGGCGGCACCCGGTGCTGGTGGCCAAACAGCTGGCCTCCCTGGCCGGCCTGGCGCCCGCGCGGGTGCTGCCGGTGTTCGGCTTGCAGCCTGCGCAGGCCGCCGAGCGGGCGCTGTTCCCGGTGCCCACGGGGCAGCGCGCGGCGGTGTTCGACGAATCTCTGGCCCTGCTGCGGCTCATGCTGACGTCGGAGAGGGTGTCGTTCGAGGGACAGTTCTTCACCGTGTCGGACGCGACCGTCGGCCCGCTGCCGGCCAAGCCGATGGATATCTGGCTGGGCGGCACGGCTCCTGGCGGCCTGCGCCGGGTGGGACGGCTGGCGGACGGCTGGCTCGGCTCGCTGCTCACCCCCGCCGAGGCCGCCGCGGCGGTGGAGACGATCAACCAGGCCGCGGCGGATGCCGGGCGAGAGGTGGAGCTCGATCACTTCGGGCTCAGCGTGCCGGTCGCGCTGGACGGCATCCCGGATTCGCTGCGGGCTTCGATCAGCCGCCGCAGGCCGGACACCGACCCGGAGACCGTCGTCGGGTCGGGCTGGGACGGCGCCCGCCGGCTGATCGAGCAGTACGTCGAGGGCGGGCTGAGCAAGTTCGTGATCCGGCCCGCGTCCGAGCCCGAGTCGTTCGGCTGGTTCGTGGACGCCTTCGTCCGCGAGCTGATGCCCCTGCAGAACTGACCCCGCAGAACCGAAACTGCAGAACTGACCCTGCGGAACTGACCCTGCAGAACCGGTACTGCAGAGCTAACACCGCAGGCCAGCACTGCGGGGCCAGCATGATCAGGCGCCCCGCGGCGGCTTACGGTGCATGCGGTAGTGCAGCACGAGGAACGGCAGGCCGAACACCCAGAACGCGTGCTCGGCCCGCAGTTCGCCGGCCTCCACGTAGACCTCCAGCCGCTCGGCGAACCCGCGCACCCCAACCGTGGTGAGCTCCCCGGTCTGCGGGTCGATATAGGTCAGGTAGTGGCCGGGCTGGCCGAGGTCGCTGCGGCTGTCCAGGATCAGTCCGCCGCCCGGCCGGGCGCTCGGCGCCAGCGTGGCGGTGAAGCTGGCCTGGGGCAGCGGGAAACCGACGCTGACGTAGCCGTGGTCCTCGTGCCGGTAAGTGGTGTAAATGCCGACGTAGATGGGCTTGCCGGTATCGGCGGCCGACCGGATCCAGCCGCGGATCGGCTGCGCGCCGTCGGGCCGCCCGGTGATGGTGTCGATCCGGCTGCGCACGCCCCGGTGTGCCTCCCGCTGGCTCATCGGCACGCTGGCCTGCCCGAGCGGATCGGCCACCAGGGTCCGGTAGAGCAGGTAGCCGGGCCGCACCCACACCCGCCACTGCGGCACGATGTCCAGGGCGAACCTGGTGGTGTGCTCGTAGAACTCGCGGACCGCCGGATCGGTCCCGGCCGGATCGAAGGAGGGCCCGGCCAGCAGGTCGAGCGACGCGACGATGCCGATGTCCTCGACATCGGGCGTGTACGTGCCGCCCATCACCTCGGCCAGCGACCGGACGTATTCGGTGCCGACGTACCGGGTCTGGCTGGCCAGCGGGACCACGAACGGGACATCCGCCGGATGCACCCGCTCGGCGAGCAGGCTCAGCTGCGGGTCGCGGAACAGCACTGCCGAAAGCACGCGGAAGCCCGTCACGGCCGCGGCCGCCGCCACCGACCCCGGGACCCGCCCGTTCTGGCCCCCCTGGCCGTTCTGGCCCGCCCGGCCAGCCCGGCCGCTCCGGCTCAGCCCGGCCAGCCCCAGCCCGATCGCGGCCCCCGCGGCGGGCCCGAGCAGGACCTTCTGCGGCCGCAGCCCGAGGGCCCCGGCGATCGCGCCCGCCACCGTGGCGACCGGCACTGGCCCGGCCCCGGTGAGGCGGCCCGCCGCCCAGCCCACCGGCGCGGCCAGGGCGCCGCTGGTGATGATCCGCGACCACAGGGCGGGAATCTCGCCCGGACGCTGCCTGGCCCGGGCCACCGCCTCGGCCGCGGCGAGCCCGGCCGCGCCGGCCAGCGCGCCGGTGGCCGCCGCCCGCGGGCCGCGATGGCCGGCCAGTGCGCCCCCCGCCGCCGCGCCGATCAAGCTGGCCACACCGACCTGTTCGGCCCGGCTGGGACTCCTGTCGTCATGAGCCACGCAGCCGAACCTACCGGACACAGCCGGACCCAACGGAACAAGGCCGGGGCTGAGCAGGTTGACAGTCAGCGTGGAGATCGAGATCTGGTCCGACGTGGTCTGCCCCTGGTGCTATATCGGCAAGCACCGGTTCGAGCGTGCGCTGAACGAGTTCGAGCATGCCGGCGAGGTGGCGGTCACCTGGCGGAGCTTTCAGTTGAACCCGGACATGCCCGCGGGCCAGGCGGTACCTACCGTCGACTACCTGGCCAAACGGTTCGGGCCGGACGCCAAGGCGATGGTGGACAGGATGGCCGGGCTGGGCGCCGCCGAGGGCCTGGCCTTCGACTACGAGTCGTCGCTGGCCGTCAACACGCTGGATGCGCACCGCGCCCTGCATCTGGCCGCGGACCTCGGCGTGGGCGGAGCGGCCGAGGAACGGCTGTTCCGCGCGCACTTCGCCGAAGGAGCCGACCTGTCCGACCCGGACACCCTGGCCGGGCTGCTCGGCGAGGTCGGCGTGCCCGCCGAGCGCGCGCGCGCCGTGCTGGCCGGGACACAGTACCTGGACGAGGTACGCGCCGACATCGAAGAGGCACGCGCCCTCGGGGCCAACGGCGTGCCGTTCTTCGTCGTGGACCGTAGGTACGGCATCTCGGGTGCTCAGCCTGCCGAGCTGTTCCTCAGCGCGCTGCGGCAGGCGTACGCCGACCAGCACGAGGCGTAGCCAGCCCGGCGCCGCGGTAACGACGGCGGGACCGCGGTAACACCGGGGGACCACGGTTACGACGGGGGGACCGCCGTAACGACGAGGGACAGGGGCCCGCGGGCCACTGCCCGCGCAGGATGAGCCGGTCTTCGGTGACCACCGCGGAGACCAGCTCGGCCGGGGTGATATCGAAGGCCAGGTTGATGGCCCGGGTTCCCGCCGGGGCGGCGGGAACCGTGATCTCCTCGTCCGGGCGCTGCTCGAGCGGTATCGCCGCGCCGCACGCCGTGCCCGGGTCGATGGTGGCTTCGGGCGCCGCGACGAGGAACGGGATACCGGCCTGGCGGGCCGCCAGGGCCAGGCTGTAGGTGCCGATCTTATTGGCCACGTCGCCATTGGCCGCGATCCGGTCGGCGCCGACCACCACCGCGTCGGCCCGCCGCTGGCTGATCAGGAAGGGCGCCGCGCCGTCGCAGGCCAGCCAGTGCTCGATGCCGAGCTGGCCGAGTTCCCAGCAGGTCAGCCGGGCGCCTTGCAGCAGCGGCCGGGTCTCATCCACGATGACGTGACTCAGCGCGCCCGCGGCGTGCAGCGCGCGGATGACCCCGAGCCCGGTTCCCCAGCCCAGGCAGGCCAGACGGCCGGTATTGCAGTGGGTATGCACCCGCAGCGGGCCGCCGCCGCACGCCTGGAGCAGGTAGGCCGCGCCGCGCTCGCTGATCTGATGGCTGACCGCTGCGGTGGACTCCAGGACGGCCAGGGCCGCGGCCTCCACCGCGGCCGGCCCGTCGCCGATCCGGGCGGCGACCGCCGCCACCTCCCGGCTGAGGTTCACCGCCGTGGGCCGGGCGGCGGCGATCCGCCCGACCTCCGCCGCCAGCCGGGTGCCGTCCCAGTTCTGGCTGCGCCCTTGGCGCACCGCGAGCGCCACGCCGAGGGCGCCCGCCGCGCCGAGCACCGGCGCGCCCCGGATGGCCAGGCTGGTAATGGCCTGGACCAGTTCGTCCACGGTGGCGATCCGCAGGGTGCGGACCAGGTGCGGCAGCGCGGTCTGGTCGAGCGCCTCGATATGCCCGTCCTGCCAGGCGAGCACTTCAGGATGGTCCATACTGCCGAAGCTACGCTGCCTGCGGGAAGCGAGCAGGAAGCGGGCAGGCAGTCGGCGGCAGGCCCGGCGAACCGGCTAGCAGCGGGCGGCAGGCCCGGCCAACCGGCTAGCAGCGTCCTTCGTAGGCGCCCGTGACGTAGGTGGTCCACGGGCTCCAGTCGCGGCCGTCATCGGAGATGGCGATCGCGGCCCGGGCGTTGCCGTACGCGTTGAAGGTGGCCTGCGCCGGGCCGTGCGAGCCGTTGATCTGCCAGTAGCCGTAGTCGTCGGTCGGGCTGAGGGCGTACTGATTGCCGCCGGATTCGGCCATGGCGATCTCCGCGGCCATGAAGGCCTCGGCGGACGAGCCGCCGGCCGACTCCCACAGCGCCTCGAGCCCGGAGCAGCTCAGCGTGCCGCTCAGGGTGCGGACGGACGTCGTGAGCGTGGTCGCGGCCTTGGCTTTGGCGTGCTTGGGCGCATAGGAGGTCGCGTTGGCGGACAGGCTGGCCGGGACCGTCAGCACCTCGCCCACGTAGATGTCGTTGGGATTGCTGATCTTGGCTTCGTTCGCGTGGTACAGCCCAGGCCAGTCCGCCGCATTGCCGTAGAAGCGGGCCGCGATGGCGGACAGCGTGTCACCCGAACGGACGGTGTAGGTACGGGCGGCCGGCTGGGTCCGGCTGATCACCGCGTCGGTGTGCACCTGCTCCGCGACCGTGGTGGCCTTGGCCGAAGCGTTCTCGGCGGCGTGCGCCTGCGGCGCGACGGTGACCAGCGCGCCCGCGATTGCCACCGCGGGGGCCGCCTTGGTCGCCTTCCCGGCGAGGTTCTCCACCTGTGACGGGGTGGTGTGCCTGCCTGTGCGCCGAAACTTCTTCGGGCGGCGGTGCAACTGGACTGAATCCACAGAACTCCCCAAGTAGTTTCCGCGCCCGCCTACCCGTGCCAAGGGGGGACTGTCGGCGGGCCTGTCACTGTCTGTGACGTTTGAGACGTGATATTCGCGATCCGGTGGCCTGTTCCGTCTGCGGAAGCATGGCAGCAACCAACTCGGGCCCGCAGGAAAACCGCGGGATTTCCGTGACTCGTTCGTGATCTGTAAGGAGTCGTGCGGCCACGCGAGGATAATGGTCCGGGTGACCGATCACCGCCCGAAGTACTTCGAGGACTACTCTCCCGGCACGACGTACGACTGCGGGACCGTCAGCGTCGACCAAGCTGAGATCCTCTCTTTCGCTAAGAAATTTGATCCGCAGCCGATTCACGTCGATCCCGACGCCGCGGCCCGCGGCCCGTTCGGCGGCCTGATCGCCAGCGGCTGGCACACGGCCGCTCTGGTCATGCGCCAGCTCGTCGAGCACTTCCTGTCCGCCGAAGGGGGCCTGGCCAGTCCCGGCATCGATGAGATCCGCTGGCCCAATCCGGTCCGGCCGGGGAACACGCTCCGTGTCCGGGCCACGGTCGCGGACGCGCGCCGGTCGGCCAGCAAACCGGACCGCGGGATCCTGACCACCGCGATCGAGGCGGTGAACCAGGACGGCCAGACGGTCATGCGGGCGACCGCGGTGAACTTCGTCCTCGTCCGCCCGGGTCCGGCGCCCGCCGGGCGATGAGCCAGCCGGACCGCTCACCGCCTACCCGGCCGCCCCGCCCTTCCGGGGTCCTGGCAGGCTGAGCATGTGGCCCGCGACATGACCCGGCGGCTGATCCTGCTGCGGCACGCCAAGTCGGACTGGCCGGACGTGCCTGACCGCGACCGGCCGCTGGCCAAGCGCGGCCGGCGGGACGCCCCCCGGATCGGCCGGTGGCTGCACGATCACGACTACCTGCCCGACGTCGTGATCTGCTCGACCGCGCGCCGGACCGAGCAGACCTGGGAGCTGGTCGCCCCGGAACTGGCCGGGGCGCCGTCGGTGCGGTTCGAGCCGCGCGCGTACGCGGCCAGCGCACTGACCCTGCTGCAGGTGATCCGGGAGCTGCCCGGCCGGTACCGCGCCGCCCTGCTCGTCGCGCACAACCCGGGCCTGTCGGAGCTGGCCGGCCGCCTGGCCGCGGCATCCGGCGCGGGCGCCCCGGCCGAGGACGACGAAGCCGCCCCGGCCGGGATCAGGTTCCCCACGGCCGCCGTCGCCGTCTTCGACCTCGCCACCGGCTGGGCGGCCCTGTCGCCCGGACAGGCCCGCATGATCGACTTCACCACCCCCGCCGATCTGCCCGTTTGATCTGCCGGGCCTCGGCTCCGCCCGGTCATCCCGCCGGCTCCGCTGATCTGTCCGGCCTTGCCCGTAACGATTACGGAACGGTCCCTCCATAAAGTGTCGCCTGTGCGAGCGGATCAGCTGGATGGGCGCAAGCCAGTGAACGCCAGCGCCAGCGCGCCCGCCGCGCCGCCACGGGCCCTCACCCGGCCCGGGACCGCGCTGAGCCGAACGTTCTCCTGGGGGCTGGCCGGATCGACCCTGGTCGTCCTGGTGGCCGCGCTGGTGCTCCTCGGGCTGAACGCCACGCGGACGGGCACGGGCGGGGTCGCCTTTGACGGCACGCTCGGGCTCGCGGTGGTGGTGTATGCGGGCGTCGGCCGGCTGATCTCCGGCCGACTCCCGGGCAACGCCATCGGCTGGCTGCTGGCCCTGATGGGGCTCGGGCTGGCGGCCTCCGTGCTGACCGAGCAGTACGCCCTGTACGGGCTGGCCACCGCGCCGGGATCCGTGCCCGCGGCCCGGCTGGCCGGATGGGCCGCTGACCTGCTGGCCTCGCTGACGGCCCTGCTGCTGTTCTTCGTCGTCCTGCTGTTCCCCGACGGGCGGCTGCCCTCCCGCCGGTGGCGGCCGGTGCGGTGGGCCATCTTCGTGGTCGTCGCGGGCGCGGTGGCTCAGCAGCTGCAGGTCGGCATCGTTACCGGCGGGCTCACCAACGCGTTCGCCAACGCGCATGTGACCTACTCCAACCCGCTGGGGATCTTCCCTGCGCATGGCTGGTTCGCCAGCGTGCTGGCGGTGACCTTCTTCCTGTCGGTCATCACCGCGGCGCTGGTGCTGGCCTCGGTGTTCGCCCGCCGGCGCGGCGCCAGCGCCGAGCTGCGCCGCCAGATCGCCTGGCTGGGATACGTCGGCCTGATGACCCTGCTGTGGGCGGCGGTGCTGGCTATCACCAGCCTGGCGACGAACGGTAACACCGGTTGGCTCGGCACCCTGAGCTGGATCCTCATGGCCCTTACGCCGCTGGTGGGCATTCCGCTGGCGTGCGCGGTGGCCGTGCTGAAGTACCGCCTCTACGAGATCGACCGGGTCATCAGCCGGACCCTGGCCTACGCCATCGTCACCGGCCTGCTGGTCGGGGTGTACGCCGGGCTGGTCTTGCTGGCCACGCGCGTGCTGGCGGTGACCTCGCCAGTGGCGGTGGCGGCCGCCACGCTGGCCGCGGCGGCGCTGTTCAGCCCGCTGCGGTCCCGGGTGCAGCTGCTGGTCGACCGCCGGTTCAACCGGACCCGCTATGACGCCGGGCTGATGGTCGCCGCCTTCGCCGCACGGTTGCAGGACGCCACCGACGTCGACGCCGTGCGGGCCGACCTGGCCGCCACCGTCCAACGGGCCCTCGAGCCGGCCCACATGTCGCTCTGGTCCGCCCACCCCCGCGAACCTGTCGTTATCGTGGATCATTACGCCCCTCATAGGGGCAGCAGCGATCCACGATAATGCCGCGCCCCGAGTGGCCAGTGCGGTGGCCCGCAGGTGAGGCGGCGCAGGGCGCGGGCGGGCCGGTGGGGCGATCGGGGCGCAGGATAGGCGTGTGGTGCCGGGCGGCCCCGGCCTCCCCGGTCAGCGGGCGCGGCGGAATGACGGGGGTGCCGGCGCCGGTTAACCGAACCGTAGTCAAATCGGTGAGGAGAGCCGCGATGTCCCTGACCTTCTCGGATGGCCCGCTATCCGGGCATCCGCCGCAGACCGTCAACTACCGGATCGAGGGCCCGGCGCACAAGCTGCTGATGCGCCCGTTCCCGCGCCGGGTACGGGCCGCCTTCGGCGGCCAGTTCGTGGTGGACACCACCCGTGCCGTGCTGCTGTACGAGACCGGCCTGCCGCCGCGGGTGTACGTGCCGACCGACGACATCCGCGCCGACCTGCTGACCGCTACCGACCACCACACCTACTGCCCGTTCAAGGGCACCGCCTCGTACTGGACGGTGACGGCCGGCGGCCGGCAGGCCGAGAACGCCATCTGGGCCTACCCGGAGCCGAACGCCGAATCAGCCTGGCTCCAGGGCTACGCCGGCTTCTACTGGAAGGCCATGGACGAGTGGTACGACGAGGACGAGCTGGTGGAGCTGGGCGGCCTGCCCGACCCGTACCACCGCGTCGACGTGCGCCGTTCCTCCCGTCACGTCCGCGTCCTGCTGGGCGATCAGGTGCTGGCCGAGACCAGCGCGCCGCTGCTCCTGTCGGAGACCGGCCTGCCGAACCGCTTCTACATCCCGGCGCAGGACGTCCGGCAGGACCTGCTGGAGCCCAGCGACACGCACACCGTGTGCCCCTACAAGGGGACGGCCTCGTACTGGTCGGTCCGGGCCGGTGACCATGAGCTCACCGACGCCGTGTGGTGCTACCCGCAGGCCGGCGGCGACTCGGCCCCGGTCAGCGGCTACCTGTCCTTCCTGCATGACGACCTGGTCGTCGAGGCGGGCCAGCCCGGAGCGTGACGAGCGCTCGCACCACGGGCCGTTCGGCCTGAGGAACGACTGAGGAACGCGCGGCGGGCCACCGGGTTACCGGCGGCCCGCCGCCCGCGGGCCGGACCTAGCTCTCGGCGCCGTACGAGGCGATCTCGGCCTCTTCGGCCTCGGTCAGCTCGCGCGGCACCTCGCCCTTCGCGTGCTTGGCGTTCTGCACCTGGTGCCGGATCTGGTCCACGATCTCCGGGTTGGCCAGCGTGGTGATGTCGCCGACGTCGCTGAAGTTGGACGTCGCGGCGATGACCCGGCGCATGATCTTGCCGGACCGGGTCTTGGGCATGTCCGGCACGATCCAGATGTTCTTCGGCCGCGCGATCTTGCCGATGTCGGTCTCGATCGCCGCCTTGATCTTGGCCTCGATCGCCGGGCTGGCCTCGATCCCGGGCTTGAGCGAGACGTACATCTCCACCACCCGGCCCCGGATGTCATCGACGACCGGCACCGCGGCCGCCTCGGCGACCTCCTCGACGGCCAGCGCGGACGACTCGAGTTCCTTGGTGCCGAGCCGGTGCCCGGCCACGTTGATCACGTCGTCGACCCGGCCGAGGATCCGGTAGTAGCCGTCCGGGGCCTGCAGCGCGCCGTCACCGGCGAAGTACGGCCAGTCGCGCCAGTCCTTGCTGTCGGAGTCCGTGTTGTACTTGGCGAAGTAGGTCGACACGAACCGGTCCGGCTGGCCCCAGATGGTCTGGAAGATGCCGGGCCACGGGTTGCGGATGCAGATGTTCCCCGCCTTCCCGCTGCCCTTCTCGATCGCGTTGCCGTCCTCGTCCAGGATCTCGGGGTAGATGCCGAGCGCGGCGGGACCGCAGCTGCCCGGCTTCATCGGGTCCAGGGCAGGCAGCCCGGTGCCGAGGAAACCGCCGGTCTCGGTCTGCCACCAGGTGTCGACGATGACGGCCTGGCCCTTGCCGACGGTGTCGTAGAACCAGCGCCAGACCTCCGGCTCGATCGGCTCGCCGACGGTGGTCATGTGCTTGAAGTGGTAGTTGTACTTGGCCGGCTCGTCCGGCCCCACCTTGCGCAGCATGCGGATCGCGGTCGGGGAGGTGTGGAAGATGGTCACCCCGAGCTGCTCGGCGATCCGCCACGGGCGCCCGGCGTCCGGGTAGTTCGGCGTGCCCTCGTAGATCACGCTGGTGGTGCCCAGCGCCAGCGGGCCGTACACGATGTAGGAGTGACCGGTGATCCAGCCGATGTCGGCCATGCACCAGTAGGTGTCCTCGGGGTGGATGTCCTGGTAGAACTTCGCGGTCCCGGCCACGTAGGCCAGGTATCCGCCGGTGGAGTGCTGGCAGCCCTTGGGCCGCCCGGTGGTGCCGCTGGTGTACATCAGGAACAGCGGCGCCTCGGCGGGCATGGACACCGGCTCGACCACCGCGCCCCGGTGCTCGGCCAGGGCCTCGTCGACGAAGAAGTCCCGGCCCTCCACCATCGGGGTCTTGGCCGAATACTGGCCCGGATAGCGTCGCCAGACCAGGACCTTGTCCACCTCCTGGCCCTCCTTGCGGGCCGCCTCGACCGCCTCGTCCGCCTTGACCTTGTGGTCGAGCAGGTCCCCGCTGCGGTAGTACCCGTCCATGGTGATCAGGATCTTGCTGCCCGAGTCGGCGATGCGGCCGCCGCACGCGGCCCCGCTGAACCCGGCGAACACCTGCGAGTGGATCACGCCGAGCCGGGCGCAGGCCAGCATGGTGACCGGGAGCTCGGGGACCATCGGCATGTGCAGCGTGACCCGGTCGCCGGCCTTCAGGCCGCAGAAGTCCCGCAGCACCGCCGCCATCTCATTGACCTGGCGGTACAGCTCCTGGTAGGTGATCGCGACGTGTGCTTCGCTCTCCGGCTCGGGCACCCAGATCAGCGCCGTCTTGTTCCGGTCCTGGGCCAGGTGCCGGTCGACGCAGTTGTAGCTGGCGTTCAGCTTGCCGCCGGCGAACCACTTCCAGAAGGGCGCGTCGCTGGTATCCAGCGTCGTGTCCCAGTACCGGTCCCAGTGCAGCAGGTCGGCGTATTCCCGGAAGCATTCCGGGAAGTTCTCTTCCGCGAACCGGGCCCGGATCGCCGGGTCGGCGGCGTTCGCCTGGCCGATGAACTTGGCCGGGGGCTCGTAGTAGCCCTCTTCGCGCCAGTGGACAGCGATAGTCGCCTCGGAAGACTCGGCTGACTCCGATGCCTCAGCGGCCTGCCCTTGCACTTCTTCGGACATGGGGGTCCTTCCGCCTTGCGCAGTCATTCAGATGGAACGCAGGAAGCACTCCAAATTTAACGCCGGCGGCCATATGGTCACGGCCCCGGGTCTGCGCCGGGGAAGTCGCTACGCGCGATCAGTACGCCCGAACGGGCGGGATCAGCTCGGGGAAAGAGCGGTCCAGCCCGGTGAGCCGGATGATCTTCAGCACCGCCGGCCGCGCCGAGATCAGCCGAAGCTGGCCGCCGGCCTGCCGCGCGTGCCGGGCGATCCGGGCCAGCACGCCCAGGCCGGAGGCGTCGCAGAAGGTGAGCCCGGACAGGTCCATGCTGACCGGCCCGCCTGGATGGTCCAGGGCGTCGATCACCTCGGCCACGTAGGCGTAGGCCTGCTCGCCGGTGGCGATGTCGAGTTCCCCGGTGACGCTCACGACCTGGTGCCCGTCCTCGTCCGTGCGGCACGACAGCCCGAGCGGCAGCGGGTCGAACCCCGTGGACCCCGGCCCTGGTCGTGCGGTCATCACGGCCACATCACTTCCCCCGTCCCTGCCCGCCGCGCCTGCGCGGTCGAACAGCACTGCCGCGCCGACGCTGGCGCGGTCCAGCTGACGAATGATCACGTGCCACTCCAACCCGTTGTCCGGTTAACGCCAGCGGCCTGGCGTACGTTCCGCATGCCGCCGAACCAGGACGAATCCCCAGAGCCCCGTATCTCCATACACTGGGGTCATGGCCATGATTCTGGCAGCAAGCCAACGACCAGCGCAAATAATTAGAACCCCGAAGTCTGGGCCGATACCGGGATTCTGCTGAGTAAAACGTATGAGGGACGGGGCAGGTTCACCGACGCGCCGGCGATCTTCCGCCGGCCTGGCCAACCCGCCGGAAGCCGGCCTGGCCCTGACCGTTGACGAGCCCCTGACCGTTGACGAGCACTGCCGCCGGCGGCCGGCCGGGCCGCTGCGCCCGTACGTGGCCTGGTACACAGGCTACCGCCAGCGAGGGGTGCCTCCCGCCCGGCACCGGGGCCTGCCGTCGCCGTTCCTGACCCTGATCTTCACGCTGGACGAGCCGCTGGTCATCCTGGCTCACCCCGATCCCCGCCAGCCGCCCGGCGGCTTCGGCGCGCTGCTCGGCGGCCTGCACTCCGCGCCCGCGCTGATCACGCACGACGGTGCGCAGTCCGGTATTCAGGTCGCGCTCCGGCCGCTGGGCGCCCGGGCCCTGCTGGGCCTGCCCGCGGGCGAGCTGGCCCAGATCGACGTGCCCGCCGAGGATGTGCTGGGCGGCGCGTGCGCCGAGCTGCGGGCCCGGGCCGTGGCCGCACCCGGCTGGCCCGAACGGTTCGCCATCGTGGACGAGATGCTGCTGCGGCTGATAGCCGCGCCGGCCGCCACGGCGCGGGTCGCGGGGGAGCCCGCACCCGAGGTCGGCTGGGCCTGGGGGCAGCTGCTGGCCTCGGGCGGGACCGTGCGCATCGCGGACCTGGCCGCGCAGACCGGCTGGAGCGGGCGCTACCTGGCCGCCCGGTTCCGCACCGAGATCGGCCTGACGCCGAAGGCCGCCGCGCGGGTCGTCCGCTTCAGCCGGGCCCGCAAGCTGCTGCTCGAGAACGTCGCGGGCGGCCGCGAGCCCGGCCTGGCCGGCCTGGCCGCCGCGTGCGGATATTTCGACCAGGCGCACCTGGCCCGGGAGTTCAGGTCGCTGGCGGGCTGCCCGCCCAGCCAGTGGATCGCCGAGGAGTTCCGAAACATCCAAGCCGCCGCCGCCCTGGCCGAGGGAACCTGAGGGGGACAGGCAACCCAGGTAACCCGCAGGGAGGCTGACAAGCCATGAGCACGACACCGGAGCCGCAGGTCTGGCCATCGCTGCGAGCCCGCGACGCCCGCGCGCTGATCCGGTTCCTGACCGAGGCGTTCGGCTTCGAGGAGACCGTGGTCTACGCCGACGGGGAGATGGTGGACCACGCGCAGCTGTCCTGGCCGGAGGGCGGCGGGATCATGCTCGGCTCGGTCCGCGAGGGGCAGGCCAGCGCGACGGACCCGGGCGCGTTCGGCGCCTACGTGGTCACCAGCCAGCCCGACGCGCTGTACGCGCGGGCCCGGGCGGCGGGCGCCGAGATCACCGCGGAGCCGTATGACACCGACTACGGCTCCCGGGATTTCGCGGCCCGTGACCCGGAGGGGAACCGCTGGACGTTCGGCACTTACCGGGGCGAGCCCCGCAAGGCCTGACGCCCCGCAGGGCCTGACGCCCCGCAAGGCCTGATGCCCCGGCCGGGCATGCCGGAGGTCCGGGAGTAACGTGCCGGGTATGCGCGCATGGCACGTCGAGGCGCCCGGCCCGGTCACCGGCCACCCGCTGCGCCTGAGCACCGCCGATGACGTACCGGAGCCCGGCCCCGGTGAGCTGCTGCTGAAGGTCCTGGCCTGCGGCGTCTGCCGGACCGACCTGCATGTGACCGAGGGGGACCTGCCGCCGCACCGGCCGGGCGTGACGCCCGGCCACGAGGTGGTCGGCGAGGTCGTGGCCGTAGGCGAGAACCGCGAGAACCGCGAGAACCGCGAGAACCGCGAGAACGGCCAGAACGGCCAGAACGGCGAGGGAGCGGCCGGCGGCGAGCCGGGCGACTTCCGCGTCGGGGACCGGGCCGGGGCGGCCTGGCTGCGCTGGACCGATCAGCAGTGCAAGTTCTGCGCCCGCGGCCTGGAGAACCTGTGCCCGCACTCGCGGTACACCGGCTGGGACGCCGACGGCGGCTACGCCGACTACCTGACCGTCCCGGCGGCGTACGCGCACCGGCTGCCGGAGGGCTACTCCGATCTGGAGCTTGCTCCGCTGCTGTGCGCGGGCATCATCGGCTACCACGCGCTGCAGCGGGCCGAGCTCCCGCCGGGCGGCCGCCTGGGGCTGTACGGTTTCGGCGGCAGCGCGCACCTGGCCGCCCAGGTCGCGCTCGCCCAGGGGGCCACCGTCCACGTCCTGACCCGCGGTGAGCAGGCCAAACAGCTCGCCCGCGAGCTCGGCGCCGCCTCGGTCGGGGACGCGGCCGACATGCCGCCGGAACCGCTGGACGCCGCGATCTTGTTCGCCCCGGTCGGCGACCTGGTGCTGCCCGCCCTGGCCGCGCTGGACCGGGGCGGCACCCTGGCCATCGCGGGCATCTACCTGTCCGACATCCCGCCGCTCAACTACGAGAAGCACCTGTTCCAGGAGCGCCAGCTGCGCAGCACCACCTCGAACACCCGCGCCGACGCCCGGGAGTTCCTCGCCTTCGCGGGCCAGCACAAGCTGGCCGTCACCGTGCATCCTTACCCGCTGGAGCACGCCGACGAAGCCCTGCGCGACCTCAAGGCGGGCCGGTTCGACGGCGCGGCGGTGCTCACCCCCTGACCGTCTCCTGGCCGTTCGCCCACAGCTTCCTGCGGATCCGCCGCACGGGGCTGTCCGCTGATCAGCGAGCCGCGGGCAACGGGCATACTGGGCTGCACAAGGAGCTGACATGAGTAAGCAAGCCAAGCCGCCGCCGCCCGGCGACAAGCCCGTGCCGACCGCGCCGCCCCGGCCGCCCCGCTGGCGGGGCTTTGTGTGGCTGATCGCGCTGATCGCGGCGTTCGCCCTGTGGCTGGTCCTGCCGACCGTGCACTCCACGCCCACGACGAGCCTGACCTACTCCCAGTTCATCACCGACGTGAACCAGCACAAGGTGAAGACCATCGACATCGCCCCGGCGGGCGGTACCAGCACCGGCGCGCTGACCAGCGGGACCAACTACACGGTGGTCATCCCGCCGCAGGCCGACCAGACGCTGCTGACCGAGCTGCAGTCCAACGGCGTGACGGTGTCCGCGCAGACGACGGGGACGAGTTTCGGTTCCGAGGTGCTGAGCTGGCTGCTGATCTTCGGCCTGCCGCTGCTGTTCTTCGGCTGGCTGTGGTTCCGGATGTCGCGGAACGCGGGCGGCGGCCTGCAGGGCGCGCTGGGCGTCGGCCGGTCCCGGGCCAAGGTCTTCGATGAGGAGCGGCCCTCCACCACGTTCGCCGACGTGGCCGGCTACGAGGGCGCCAAGGCCGAGATCGCCGAGGTGGTGGACTTCCTCCGGAACCCGGACCGGTACGCGCGGGTCGGCGCGCTGGTGCCGCGCGGCGTGCTGATGGTCGGGCCGCCCGGCACCGGCAAGACGCTGCTGGCCCGGGCGGTCGCGGGCGAGGCCGGGGTGGTGTTCTTCTCGGTCACCGGTTCGGGTTTCGTGGAGCTGTTCGTCGGCGTGGGCGCGGCGCGGGTTCGTGACCTGTTCGATCAGGCCCGCAAGCGCGCGCCCGCCATCGTCTTCATCGACGAGATCGACGCCATCGGCCAGCGCCGGGCCGGCTCGGGCGCGGTGGTGGCCAACGACGAGCGCGAGCAGACGCTCAACCAGCTGCTGGCCGAGATGGACGGGTTCGAGCCCTCGGCCGGCATCGTGGTCCTGGCCGCCACCAACCGGCCCGAGGTCCTCGACCCGGCCCTGCTGCGCCCCGGCCGGTTCGACCGGCAGGTCACGATCCCGCTGCCGAACGTGACCGAACGGGCCGAGATCCTGGCCGTGCACTGCCGGGGCAAGATGCTGGCGCCCGGCGTGGACCTGACCGTGGTGGCCCGCGGCACGCCCGGGTTCTCCGGCGCCGACCTGGCCAACCTGGTCAACGAGGCGGCCATCAATGCCGTCCGCGCCAACCGCGAGGTGATCAGCGCTGAGGACTTCAACGCGGCCCGGGACCGGATCATCCTCGGCCGGCGGGAGGGGTCCAACGTGCTGCTGCCCGAGGAGAAGCACGCGGTCGCGGTGCACGAGTCCGGCCATGCCCTGGTCGCGGCGCTGTCCGAGCACGCCGACCCGGTGGCCAAGGTGACCATCCTGCCCGCGGGCCAGACCCTCGGCGTGACCGAGCAGCTGCCGCTGGTCGAGCGGCACATGTACAGCGAGGATTACCTGCTCGACTCGCTCGCCGTCCGCCTCGGCGGCCGCGCCGCCGAGCTGGTGGTCATCGGCCAGGGCTCGACCGGCGCCGCCAACGACCTGGCCGGGGCGACCGACCTGGCCACCAAGATGGTCCGGGAGTTCGGCCTGTCGAACCGCCTCGGCCCGATCGGGTACCCCGAAGGCGGGTCGGTGTTCCTCGGCGGCGGCGGGTCGGCCATGTCCAGCCGCCCGTTCGCCGAGGCCACCCAGGCCGCCATCGACGAGGAGGTCTCCCGCCTGCTGCGCCAGGCCGAGGAACGGGCCGTCGAGCTGCTGAGGAACCAGCGCACCGTGCTCGACTCCCTGGTCAGCCTGCTGCTGGAGGTGGAGACCGTGGACGGGGCCGAGGTCTACCGGCTGGCCGGGCGGCCCGACCGGTCCTCTATCGTCCCGCCGATGCCGCCCACCACCACGGTGACCCCCCGGGCGGCGGCCACCAACGCCTCGGCCGGGCCGATGCCCGCCCCGGGCCGCCCCATGCCCGCCGACGCGGCACCCGGCCCGTTCGGCGGTGACCGGCCCGATTCCGGGTGATTTTCCGGCCGAACGGTCCCCGCTGACACCCGCCGGCCAGCTGCGTGCCGCGCTGGCCGGCGGCCGCGGGTACGCTCTGCGCTATGCCGCCGCAGGCTTCCATCCCCAGCCCGTCGATCAACAGCTTCCACATCGGCCCGCTGGACATCCACTTCTACGCGCTGGCGTACCTGGTCGGCATCGCGCTCGCGATCATGCTGACCCGGCGCCGCTGGCGCGCGGTGGGCGGCGATCCGGAGCTGGTCGGCGAGATCGCGCTGTGGGTGGTCCCGGCCGGGATCATCGGCGGCCGGATCTACTTCGACATCACCACGCCGATGGACATCCCGCACGTGTGGTACGGCCCGTTCGCGATATGGTCCGGCGGCCTCGGCATCTGGGGCGGGGTGCTGGTCGGCGGGCTGGTCGGGATCTGGCGGCTGCACCGGCACGGGGTGAGCCCGGCGCTGTTCGCCGACGCGATGGCCCCCGGGCTGCTCATGGCGCAGGGCATCGGGCGGATCGGGAACTACTTCAACAAGGAGCTGTTCGGCCGGCCGACGTCGCTGCCGTGGGGGCTGGAGATCCCGTACCAGTACCGGGTATCCGGCGGTATCCCCGCGGCGGACCTGCACTTCGCCACCTTCCAGCCGACCTTCCTGTACGAGCTGATCTTCGATTTCGCCTGGGCCGGCGCGCTGATCTGGCTGGGCCGCCATCGCCAGATCAAGCCGCCGGGCCTGTTCGCGCTGTACGTGTTCGGCTATTCGGCCTACCGGATCTTCGAGGAGTCGCTGCGGATCGACTCCTCGGTCTACATCTTCGGCCTGCGGCTGAACATGTACATCGCGTCCGCCCTGACCGTGGTCGGCGCGGTCTGGTTCTACCGCAGCCAGCGCCGCCCAGCCCGGCTGCTGATCGCGGCGCCGGCCCCCCCGGCCGAACCGGACGCCAGCCCCCCGGCCAGCCAGCCAGGCACCGCACAGGGCGATCCGGACGGTACGGAGGACCCGGCGCAGGCCGCGCCGGGCGCGTCGTCACCCTGACCGGACCTGGCCACCAGGGCGGCTCAGCCCGGGGGTTCTGACGCCGGCCTGGACCAGGCGGCCTCGGCCAGCCTGGTGACCAGCGGGAGGGCGTCGGCGAGGTCGCGGTCCGGCCCGGCCAGCGCGTCGAAGGTCTCGAAGCTGGTCAGCGCGTACAGCATCTGCACCGTCTGCTCGGCCGCCGGCCCGGTGCGGTCCGGCAGGCGGCTGACCAGTACCGCGAGCCCCTCACGGCGCCGCTGGTCCCGGGCCGAGATCACCGCGCCCACGTCGGGATCCAGCGCGGCCAGGGCGCGCAGCCGGCGCATGACCACCCGGTCAGCCCCCCAGAACCCGGCGAAGGCCGTGATGAACCCGCCGATGGCCGCCTGCGGGGCCGAACTGCTGAACACCCAGGCCAGGTCAGCCATCCCGCCGGCTTCGGCCAAGTCGTCACAGACCCCTTCCAGCAGCCCGCTCTTGGAGCCGAACTGGTAGTAAACGGTGGCCCGCGCCACGTCGGCGCGACGGGCCACCGCATCGACGGTGAAGCCGGGGTAGGCGGCCGCCTCGCTGAGCAGGTCCCGGGCGGCGTCCAGGATCCGGCGCCGCCCCTGGCCGACCACCTCTTCGCGCTTGCCCAGCCGGTAAGGGCGCGGGCTCATCGCGGCTCCCGGGCGATGAATGCCCCCACGCCGTCCAGGATGCGGTCCAGGCCGAAGATGAACTCGTCATCCGGGCCGTCGTCGGCCTCGAACACCCCGGCGGCGATGAAGGTGGTGAGCGCGGGGAAGCGCTGCGGGTCGGCCAGCTGGGCGAGCATCCGCGGATAGGACGCCATCCACCCCGCGGGGGACAGGCCCGACGCCCGGATTGCGGCCTGGATGTCGGCCTCGGTGGTGGCCAGATTCCGGACGTAGCCGGCCAGCAGCATGATCACCGACGCCTTGCGCGCCTCGGACAGGCCGGTGCGGGCCAGGCAGGCCAGCGCGTTCTCGAACCACGCCACCTCGTTGGGCATGATCGGCAGGCCGTTCAGCGGGATGCGGATCACCCACGGGTGACGCTGGGCGTTGTCCCGCAGCGCCCAGGCCCAGCGGGACAGGCCGGCCCGCCAATTAGCGGCCGGCGCTGGGCCGTCCGGGACCTCGCCCCAGGCCGCGTCGACCATAAAGGTCAGCAGTTCTTCCTTGGCCGATACGTGCCGGTACAGCGACATGGGCGCGGTGCCGAGCTCGGCCGCCACCCGGCCCATGGACACCGCGTCCAGCCCCTCGGCGTCGGCCAGAGCCACCGCGGCGGTGACGATCCGGCCCAGGGTGAGGGCAGGCTTCGGTCCCCGGTGCGGCCGCTCCCGCACTCCCCAGGCCGCCGCGACGGTGCCCGGGATACCCCCCGCTCCGGGGCTGCCGTCCGCGCGGTTCCCGGGCGCCTCGGCACCGGTCATCGTCCCTGGTCCCTTCCCGGGCGCCTCGGCACCGGTCATCGTCCCTGGTCCCTTCCCGGGCTGGCCCGTGCCGTCGCAATGGCGTTGACAGCATCCTATTACTGCGTATAACTTACGCAAATACGCGTATGACATACGCAATTACGCTGAAGGGGTTCCGGGCGCATGAGTGATGAGCTGGCCATCGAGGCGAGCGGGCTGACCAAGGCCTACCGCGGCGTGCCCGCGCTGCGCGGCATCGACCTGCGGGTCCCGCGCGGCACCGTGTTCGCGCTGCTCGGCCCGAACGGCGCGGGCAAGACCACCGCCGTCCGGATCCTGGGCACACTGCAGCGGGCCGACCGCGGCCAGGCGCGGGTCGCGGGCTTCGACGTGGCCCGCGAGCGCCGCCAGGTCCGCCGCCGGATCAGCCTGACCGGCCAGTTCGCCGCGCTGGACGCGGCGCAGACGGGCGAGGAGAACCTGCGGATGATCGCCCGGCTGGCCGGCCTGCCGCGGGCGGCGGCCCGGCGGCGCGCGGCCGAGCTCCTCGAGCAGTTCGAGCTGACCCAGGTCGCGCGCCGGCGGACGAGTACCTATTCCGGCGGCCTGCGCCGCCGGCTTGACCTGGCGGCCAGCCTGGCCGGGCGTCCGTCGGTGCTCTTCCTGGACGAGCCGACCACCGGCCTGGACCCGCAGAGCCGGCTGACCACCTGGCGGGTCGTCGCCGGGCTGGCCGCCTCGGGCGTGACGGTGTTCCTCACCACGCAGTACCTGGAGGAGGCCGACCAGCTGGCCGGCCGGATCGCGGTGCTCGCCGGGGGCCGCCTGATCGGGGAGGGCACCGCCGCTGAGCTCAAGCGGCGGGTCGCGGCGACGCGGCTCGACCTGACCTGCGCCACTGCAGCGGCCTTCGGCCAGGTCAGCCGGCTTCTCGCCGGCCGTACGGTGCACCTGGACCCGGCCGCGCGGACCGTGGGCGTGGCCACCGACGGCAGCGCCGCGGAGGTCCGCGCCCTGCTGGACGAGGCCGACCCGGCCCGGGCCCTGATCGCCAGCTTCGCCGTGCGCGACGCCACCCTCGACGACGTTTTCTTCACCCTCACCGGAGGCCAAAATGCCTGACACGCTGAGCGCGGCCCTGCCCACGATGGTGGCGCGCAGCCTGCGCCTGTCCGCCCGCAGCCCCGACGCGCTGCTGACCGCGCTGCTGCTGCCGGTGATGCTGATGGTGGTGTTCGTCTACCTGTTCGGCGGGGCGGTCGCGATCGGGACCAGCTACGTGGAGTACGTGGTGCCCGGGGTCCTGCTGCTGTGCGCGGTGACCGGGGCCTCGACCACGGCGGTGACCGTGTGCCAGGACATGACCGGCGGCATCATCGACCGGTTCCGGTCCCTGGATGTGCCGGGCGCCGCGCTGCTGGCCGGGCACGTGACCGCGAGCCTGCTCCGCAACGTGGTCTCGACCGTGCTGGTGGCCGCGGTCGCGGTCGGCCTCGGGTTCCGGCCACACGGCGATCCGGCCCGGCTGGCCGCCGCGCTCGCGGTCCTGCTGCTGTTCGTCGCCGCGTTCTCCTGGCTGGCCGCCGCGTTCGGGCTGGCCGTGTCCGCGCCGGAGGCGGCCAACGGGGCGATGTTCTTCCTGATGTTCTTCTGCTACGCCAGCAGCGCCTTCGTGCCGATCCGGACCATGCCCTGGTGGCTGCGCGGCTTTGCCCGTGACCAGCCGGCCACGCCGGTCACCGAGACCCTGCGCAGCCTGCTGCTCGGCGGCTCCCCGTGGCCAGCGCAGCTATGGGCGGCGCTGGCCTGGTGCGGCGGCATCCTGGCCGTCTCAGTCCTGCTGAGCACGGTCCTGTTCCGCCGCCGCACCAGCTAGCACGCGGCTAGTTACCGGGCGCCCCTGACCGGGCACCCGATAACCGGGCGCCCTTTATCGGCGCCCCTTATCCAGCGCCCCTTATCCGGCGGCTCGGGCCAGCTCGGGGACGAACAGCGCGGCGTTGACCGTACCGACCCCGGAGGCCAGGTCAAAACCTGGGCCCGCGTTGAACCCCTTCGCCGTGACCAGGCTGTTGTCCTGGGTGAACGACACCGTGTTGTTGCCCGAGGTGACGTCGACCAGGCCGGGCGCCCGCTCGGCGGACAGGGTGTACAGCGCCGGGTTGATCAGGCCGAGCGAATGCCCGGCCGCCTGGTCGGCCAGGGCCACGATCCCCGCGAACAGCGGGGTGGCCTCACTGGTGCCGCAGGCGTAGTACCAGCCGCTCGGCTGGCCGGGGAAGCTCTGGTAGATGGCGACCAGCCCGGAGCACGCGGCGCTCATGGCGATGTCGGGCACGCCGCGCTGGCTGCCGGTCACCCCGGCCACCGAGTTCTGGTACCACGGCCGGGCGAAGACTGCGGACCTGCCGCCGCCGGTGGCGGTGGCGGTCGGGCCGGGCGTGCCGTAGAAGACGTAGTTCAGGGCGTAGTTGGCGCTGTCGTTCCACACCTGGTCGGGCTGGGTCCGCGAGCCGTCGGCCAGCAGCGCCAGCTGCGTGCCGCCCACCGCGGTGACCAGGGGATCAGTGGAAGGCCAGTCGACCGCCCGATGGGTGTACAGCAGCGTCCCCGAGGCGTCCGAGTAGTCGGTCGCCCCGGCGTCGCCGGTCGCCGCCAGGACCGTCACGTGGTTCCGCAGGGCGTTGAAGTTCGCGCCGCGCAGGCCGGCGATAGACGCGACGCTCGGGAAGGTCCCCTCGGTCGCGCCGAAGCTCTGGCTGATCACCTGGCCGAGGTGGTGGTTGATGACGTAGTTCTCGGCCTTGACGATCTCCGGGAGGCCCGCCGTGCCCTCGGTCTCCGCGACCGGGGTCTCGACCAGCAGGATGTTCGCGCCCGGCGCCATGCTGTGCGCCCACTCCACATCCAGGGTGGTCTCCCCGGCCCAGCCGACGTCCCCGTTGGCGTCCGTAGGGTCCCAGACCGGGACCTTCCCGGCGGGCTGGATGATCTTGAAGGAGGGCGGGGCCGGCAGGTTGTACTGGGCGTCGAAGGTGGCCAGGTCCGCCTGGATCGTCGGCGAGCCGAACGAGTCGACGATCACGATGGTCTGGCCCTTGCCGGTGATCCCGCGGTTAAACAGGGGCTGCTCGTTGTAGGCGGTCTGCACCTGGTCCGGCCCGTAGCAGGGCACGGTGAACGTGGCCACGCACTGCGCCGGGCTGAGCGGCTGCACGGCCGACCCGAACTTGCTGAGCAGCATCGGCCCGACCGTGATGTTGGCCGCCGCGGCCACGGGCACGCCGCCGGACAGCAGCGACCCGCTAGCCAGCGCCAGAGCCCCGGCCATCCGCAGGTACCGATGGGATCGACCTGGCAAGGATGCCTCCTCAGTTCGTTGAGCGAGGCATCCGGCGGCCCAGTAAGGGGTACCGCGAAGTTACCGCCGTGGCGGTCCTTCCAGACGTGACATCGATGCACCCGCGTGGCCCATTTGCTAGGCCGAAAATCTAGGGCAAAGCGCTTCGTAACGCTGCGAAGACCCACGATTGTCACATAACGATTCGGGTGCTGGGCCCACCCCACCGGATCCCCCGTCCGCCGCCCCGCCCCAGCCGCCCGCCGCCGCGCCCCGCCGCGAGCTCCGCGTCCGCGCTCTACCGGGAGGCCCGTGGCCCGCCGGGCCCGGGGACGCCGATGCTGGCCACTGTCGCGCCCGCCGCCCGGATCAGGTCGGCCGGGGCGAGCTCGATTTCCAGGCCGCGCCGGCCGCCGCTGCAGAACACCGTGCTGAACGCCAGCGCCGACCCGTCGATCACCACGGGCAGCCGCCTGCGCTGGCCCAGCGGGGAGATGCCGCCCGTCACGTAGCCCGTGGCCCGCTCGGCCGCGGCGGCCGCGGCCATCGCGGCCCGCTTGCCGCCGGCCGCCGCGGCCAGCGCCTTGAGGTCGAGCTGGCCGTCCACCGGGACCACCCCGGCGACCAGGTTCCCGTCCACCTCGGCGATCAGCGTCTTGAACACCCGCTGCGCGCTGACCCCGAGGGCTTCGCTCGCCTCGCGGCCATATGACTCATGCCGCGGGTCGTGCGCGTATTCGTGCACAGTGAACGGGATCCCGGCCCGCTCGAGCGCCACCGTCGCCGTCGTCCCGCGTCCCGCCACGATCGGCCACCATACGGTATGGCCCCGCCGTGCGGAAAACCATTAGGCGCCTGGTTCGCTGCTCCGCATAGTGGGCTTTATGCGCGTGACGTTCCCCCGGCTGCCCGATCACCAGCGCGCCTACGCCTTGGTGGAGCGCGACGACGGGACCGTATACCGGCTGTACGGGAGCGACCGGGCCGCCGGCTGCTCCCGCACGACCTAAGGCACCTGGTGGTGGAGCGCGAGCTGCATATCCCGGACGGCATCTGGGGCGCCATCGCGGCGGGCCTCGTTTTCGACAGCATGCAGCACGTCAGCGGCCGCCGCCCGCCGCACGCGCGGCAGCGTTCCGCGGAACTGCTAGCCAGCTTCGGCCCGCGAGGCCTGCGTGCCGAGGCGCTGGCTAACCTCGTCGAAGGCGTGGCGGGCCTGGATCACCCGTCGGCCACTCAGATCCTGACCCTGGCCGCCACCAGGCTCAGCGTCCTGCCCGACGCGGACGTGGACCCGGCCGCGGTCGCCGCGGCCGCGCGGGCCCTGCAGGTCGAGGCGGCCCGCTGGGCCAGGCTGCGGGTCCGGGAGGAGCTCACCTACGAATGGCCGCGGACCCGGCTCGCGGCGCTCAGCCGAGCCCGGGCCCGTCAGCCACGCCTCGTTCGGCCCGGTAAGGGGAGGCAGGGGTAGCGTAAGCCGGCATGGGATATGGACAGCCGGATCAGACCGATCGGGACATGATGGCGCTGGCCCTGGGCCAGGCCCGGGCCAGCCTGGAAGCTGGCGGCGTGCCGGTCGGGGCCGTCCTCACCGCGGGCGGCCAGGTCATCGGGGCGGGCCACAACGAGCGGGTGCAGCAGGGCGACCCGGTAGCGCACGGCGAGATCGCCTGCCTGCGCAACACCGGCCGCCGGCCGTCCTACGCCGATTCCGTCTTGTACACCACGCTGTCCCCCTGCCCGATGTGCACCGGGGCCATCCTGCTGTTCCAGATCCCCCGGGTGGTCGTCGGCGAGGCCGAGACGTACCCGGGCGACCTCGGTTTCCTGGCCAGCCGCGGCGTGGAGGTCGTACTGCTCGACGACCCGGACTGCGTCGCGGCTATGCGCGAGTTCCAGCAGCGCTATCCCGAGATCTGGAGCGAGGACATCGGCGGCCGCTGAGCCTGCCGCCCCTCTCCCAGCGCCGCCCCCCCTGCTCCCCAGCGCCGCCTCCCCGCTCCCCACCCAACCAATGGTTGTGGCGCTGTACCCGTAAGAATGGGCACAGCGCCACTCTCATTGGTTCGCGACCCGGTCGCTGCGCACCGACCTGGCCATCGGCTGGCCGATTAGATCACAGTTGGTGAGGAAAGATAAACATGACCTAAAGCGTTGTTCAAAACTGGCGGGCTCACCGGGCCGGCCTGATCGGTGCTAACGCGGACTTTTGATGGGACACATGTGAGCAGCCCTCTGACGAACGACCTTGACCAGCGGTTCCCCGATGTCGGCGCGCTGTCGGCGGCGCTGGAGACGATCGGTTACCTGGCCGGGGACCAGCTGGCCTCCGCGTTGTTCCTAGCCGTCCGGATGGGGCAGCCGATCCTGCTGGAAGGCGAACCCGGTGTCGGCAAGACCGAGGCGGCCAAGGCCCTGGCCACCGCGATCGGCACGCCGCTGGTCCGGCTGCAGTGCTACGAGGGCATCTCGGCCGCCGAGGCACTGTACGAGTGGAATTACCCGCGCCAGCTGCTGGCCATCCGGCTGGCGGAGGCGGAGGGGCAGCACATCAGCGACCGGGACCTGTTCACCAACGAATACCTGCTGTCGCGGCCGCTGCTCACCGCGCTGCTGCATCCGGGCCCCCATCCCGCCGTGCTGCTCATCGACGAGGTCGACCGGGCCGACGATGAATTCGAGGCGTTCCTGTTCGAGCTGCTGGCCGAGGCGGCGGTGACCATCCCCGAACTCGGCACCCAGCACGCCAAGCTGCCCCCGATCACCGTGCTCACCTCGAACCGGACCAGGGATCTGCACGACGCGCTGAAGCGGCGCTGCCTGTACCACTGGATCGCCTACCCGGACACCCCGCGCGTCGCGGACATCATCAGGCGCCGGGTCCCCACGGCCAGCGAAAAGCTGGCCGGGGAGATCGCCACGGCGGTCCAGCGGCTGCGCAAGATCGACCTGACCAAGGCGCCGGGCATTTCCGAGGCGATCAGCTGGGCGAACGCACTGAGCGTGCTCGGGGCCTCCGAACTGGATGGACACGTCGCCGAACAGACCATGAGCACTGTACTGAAGTACCCGGAGGACGAGGAGATGGTGCGCCAGGCCGGGCTGGCCACGGTTGTCGGCTCCCTTGACTGATCTCGCGTCGGATGTGGCGCCGGCCTCCCCGGACGCCACGCCGGACGTGGCCGCACTAGCGGCGGCACTGGGCACGGCCCTGCACGCCGCCGGCCTCCCCGTCGGTCCCGACAGGTGCGAGCGGCTGTCGGGCGCCCTCACGGTCATGAACGCCCGCTCGCTCGCCGACCTGCACGCCTGCGCGCTGGCCACGCTGGTCTCCGACCCGGGTCAGGTGGTCATCTTTGAGCGCGTGTTCGCGCTGCTGGTGGGCGAGTTCAGGCTCGAACTCGGGCAGTCGGCCGGCCTTCAGCCGGCGGCCGACGGGGACCGCGGCCCGTCGGCCGCTGGGACGTCACCGAAGGACGACCCACGACTAGCCGGAACGGACGTGGTGCGCGAATCCGCGCCGTCCGAGGGGAGCGAAGGCGAATCGCTCACCGAAGCCCCGATCATCCGCGCGGTGGCTACGGCTGAGGAGGTGCTGCGCGGCCGCGACTTCGCCGAGCTCTCCCCGGCCGAGCTCAGCGACCTGATCGCACTCATGCGTGAGATGAGCCTGGCCATCCCGCCCCGCCGGACCCGCCGGTACCGCCGCGCCCGGGACGGCAAGCGGCCCGACCTGCGCGGCACCATGCGCCAGGCCCGGCGCACCGGGGGCGAGGCGATCCGGCTGTCCCGGCGCGCGCCCCGGGTCCGGGCCCGCCGCCTCGTCGTGCTGTGCGACATCTCGGGTTCCATGGAGGCTTACTCCCGCGCGCTGCTCATGCTGCTGTACGCCCTGCACGGCGGCCAGGTCCGCGGCGGCTCGCAGAACCGGCCCGAGGTGTTCAGCTTCGCCACCCGGCTGACCCGGCTGACGCCGGCGCTGGCCGCGGCCAGCCCGGACACCATGCTGGCCAAGGCGGCCGAGGCGGCCCCCGACTGGTCCGGCGGCACCCGGATCGGCGCCGCGCTCAAGGAGTTCAACGACCGGTACGGCTCCCGCGGCATGGCCCGCGGCGCGGTGGTGCTGATCATCTCCGACGGCTGGGAAACCGGCGATGCCGCGCTGCTCGGCGAGCAGATGGCCCGGCTGTCCCGGATGGCCTACCGGATCGTCTGGGCCAACCCTCGCACTCAGTCAGCGCGTTACCGCCCGGCGGTGGGCGGGATGGCCGCGGCCTGGCCGTACTGCGACGCCGTGGTGAGCGCGCACAGCGTCAACGCGCTCGCTGACCTGGTCGCCGCCCTCGCCGCCCGCTGACCCGCTCTGCCGCCACGGCCGTCACGGCCGGCCGGTCGGCCGGTCGGCCGAAGAAAAGCCGCTGGTGCGCGAAGCGGGTGCGCGCCAGCGGCTGGCTCTGGCTCTGGCTCAGGCGACGTTCACGCCGACGGTGTGATAGCCGGTGGCCCCGTTGGGCTCGGGCCGGTGCGCCACCGCGGTCTGCGTGTAGCCGGCCTTGTCGGTCGCGCGGACCTTCAGGGTGTGCTTTCCCGCAGGCGCGTCCCACACGTAGGACCATTGGCGCCAGGTGTCAATCGTGTCCTGGGCGGCCAGATTCGCGGTGTACCAGGTCCCGTCCACGCTCACCTCGACGGCTTCGATGCCCGTGTGCTGGGCCCAGGCCACGCCGGCGATGGTGGTCCGGCCGGCGGTCAGGCGGCTGCCCATCTTCGGCACGTCGATGCGCGATTCGGTCTTGATCGCCGCCTGCTGGGACCAGCCTTGCCGCACCCAGTAAGCGTCGAACGCGCCGAACGTGGTGAGCTCCATGTCCACCACCCACTTGGTCGCCGACACGTAGCCGTACAAGCCTGGCACCACCACGCGGACCGGGTAGCCGTGCGCGGCCGGCAGCGGCTGGCCGTTCATGCCCACCGCGAGCATGGATGCGCGGCCGTCCATCACCGGATCGGTGGCCACGCCGATGGTCATGCCGCCCGGGTCACGCATCACGATCTGGTCGGCGCCCGGCTGGATCCCCGCTTTGCGGAGCACATCCGCGAGCAGCGTGCCCTGCCAGCGGGCGTTGCCGACATAGCCGCCGCCGACGCTCTCCGAGACGCAGGTCAGGGTGATGTCGTGCTCCACCATCTCCATCCGGGACAGCTGGTCGAAGGTGATCGTCATCGGCTTGTCGACCATGCCGTGGATACGCAGCTGCCAGGTCGACGCCGCGAGCTGCGGGATCGTCAGGGACGTGTCGACCCGGTAGAAGTGCTCGTCCGGCGTGTAGAACGGGGACAGACCCGGGACGTTCAGCGCGGCGTTCCCGGGCGACGGCACGGGCTTGATGCTGAGCGGGGTAGGCGGGGGCGAGCTCGCGGGCGCCATGTTCGCCCGGTACCGCTTGCTGATCAGCAGTTCGCCGCCGACCCCGGCCGCCGCCGCTACGGCGGCGGTGCCGCCGGCCGCGGTCAGGAACCTACGCCGGTCGATGTTGGTCGTCATCGTGCCCTCCGGCGGCTGCCCTCGGCGGCCCGCGAGGACATCAGCGGCGCCGACATGCGGGTCAGCCATAGCAGCGCGATGATCCCCGCGGCGACGCCGATCGCTGGCGGGATGACGTCGATGGTCCGGCTCTCCGGCCTGGTGATGGCCACGAACGCACCGAGCAGGCCGGCCGCCGCCAGGCCGGCCACCCCGAGGCTCGCGTTACGCCGGGCCGCGTAGCCCAGCATGACGGCGACGACAGCGATCACCCCGAGCAGCAGCACGGTCCCGCCATGCGCGCCAAGGTGGGCCGTCACCATGTTTTTCAGCCCGGCCGGGAGCCGGTCGAGCAAGACACCGCCGATGAGGTTGGCCGGCGAGGCCTGCGGCTGGACGAACCCGGCCGCGAGCGTGGCGACGCCGAGCGCGACCGCTGCCGAGAGGAATCCCGTCACGGCCGCGATGATCACTTGATCGCGGCCGACGTCCCGGCCCGCCCTGTCACCTCCGTCCGGCTGCTGCCACCATTCCCCCCTGAGGTCAGGAGCGACCAGTACCGAGGAGGCGCCGGAGCCGACTCCCGGATGCTCGTCCTGCCCCAGGTAGCCAGCCGAGCCCGTGAATTCCTGCCCCGCCTGGGCGTAGCCGTCCCAGTCGCCGTATCCGTCCCCGCCGCCGTATCCGTCCCCGCCGCGGTATCCGTCCCGGCCGCGATAGCCGTTCCCGGCCTCATAGTCCGCGGTCGCGTTGTAGCCCGTGCTCGTGTCGTAGTCCGTCACTGCGCCGTAACCGCTGGCCGCACCGTAACCGTCGGCCGCACCGTCAAAGCCATCGGAGAAGCGGTCACCGGCAGCGGGATAGGCAGTGGCCGGACCGCCGTAGCCGTTCCCGGCCGTCCGGTAGCCGCTGCTCGCTTCATCGGCCCACGCATTGCTGCCCCACGAGCCGCCCTGGCCGCCACCATCCCACGTGCCGCGCTGGCCGCCACCATCCCACGTGCCGCGCTGGCCGCCACCGTCCCACGTGCCGCCCTGGCCGTCCCAAGCACGGTTGCCCCAGTCGCCACCGTCCCGGGCGCCGCCCTGGCCATCCCGAGCATCGGCGTAGCCGTTGCTACTGCCGCCGGCCAAGGTACCCACCGGCCGCCATGCCTGGTCGGCTTCGCCTTGCCGGTAGGCCGGCCAGCCCTCTCGGGGGGTCGCGTTCGGCCACCGTTCCTGGCGCGGCGGCTTGCGGTGCGACGGATCGTAGCTCATATCCCCATTCACGGCCCAGAGGGCCCGGTTCGTTTGGTGTTTGGCTCGCGGGTAACCAACCGGTAAGGAAGGGCCGGTCCCGGCCCGGCGCCGCTCAGACCCGGACCCCGCGATCGGCAGGCGCCACCCGCCGCGGCAAGGGTTCCGCGGCCGTCGGCCGCTCCGCGTCAGCCGCGACCGCTGCGACCGGCGCGCCAGCGGCGACCGGCGCACCAGCGGCGACCGGCGCACCAGCGGCGACCGGCGCGCCAGGCGTAACCGGGGCAGTAACGGCTCCAGCGCGCCGGGCCAGCTCACGCCGGAGGAGCCACCCCACGCTGACGACCAGCACCGGCACGCCGTAGGCGACCGCGTTGTGCACCCGGTCCGGGAGGGTGTACCGGCCCAGGCTCGGCTCGGCGGCGTAGTACGCGCCCGCGGCGAAGGCCAGCCACTCTGGCCGGCCGTCGAGCGCGACCAGCATCACCAGGAGCAGCGCGTACCACTCGTACCGCGGCGTGGTGACGGCCAGCGCGGCCGCGGTCATGACCAGCGCGCCCTGCCAGGGCCGGTCGGGATCGGTGAACCGGAGCACGGCCAGCGCGACGGCGGCCAGGATGAGCACGGCCAGGGCGATGGCCAGCTTCCCGCTGGCGAACAGCCCGATGATGCCGAACCTCGTCCCGTTGTCGTACCCCTCCTGCTGCAGGTAGCCGGGCAGGAAGCCGATCACCTTCCCGCCCACGGCCAGGACGTGCGGGATGTAGACGGCCGTGAACGCGCTGCCCGCGGCGAGCACCACCGTCGCCCAGCGCCGCCGCAGGACGGCGGGCCCGGTCAGCACCGGCGTCACCTTGGTCGCGATGGCCAGGCCCAGCAGGACCCCGCCCAGGATGGTCCGCCCCGTCCGCCCGCGGGCGCCGGCCAGCACCAGCAGCGCCGCCGCGGTGATGCCCACCGCGACGACGTCCACGTGGGCGCTGTTACCGGCCTCCACGGCCACGGTCGGGCACCACGCCCACAGCGCGGCCATCCGGACGTCACGGCCGAGCCGGCCCAGGCCGAACAGCAGCAGCACGGTGGTCAGCAGCGCAACCCCCGCGGTGGCGGCCTGGATGGGCGTGGTCGAGTCATCGGCCGACGGCAGGTAGTGCACGCCGAGGAAGTACGCCTCGGCCACGGGCGGGTAGATGGTCGGCACCGCCGGCCGGTTGATGAGCGTGCAGCCTGCCGTGAGGTCCGCGGCCTGGTGACGGCTCACATAGCGCTGCGACAGGCAGTGATCGGCGCTGGGATGCCACAGGAACTCATCCCGCAGCCCGGCCAGCTGCTGCGCGGCGGGCACGTACTGGTACGGGTCGATGCCGGCCGCCTGCACCTGGCCGTCCCAGACGTAGCGGTACACGTCGTCGCTCAGCCGCGGCGGCGCGGACACCGCGGCCGCCTGGACGGCGATTCCGCCGAGCAGGATGAGCCCCACCGCGGCCCGCCGCGGCACCTTCCGCAGCGCCGCGGCGGCGGTCAGGAAGGCGATCCACGCCAGGGCGATGAGCGGCAGTGGCCGCACGTGCGCCGGGTTCAGGCTCGGGCGGACCACCAGCAGCACCAGGCTGGCCAGCACGACCAGCAGCAGCCCGATCACGGCCACGCGCAGCTTTTCGCTCATGCTGCGTAGGGTGCCAGCTGGCCGCCCCGCGGGGTCCGCTGCGGGCCGGACTGTAAGCATTCGGTAACGACGGACATAACGGTCCGTCCGGGAGAAGCCTGGCCCGACGTGATGGCCGCGAACCAGCGTCCGTCGACCGTCCAGATCTCGGCTTCGCCCAGCCCGGCGTCGCGGGCCACGTCCTGGATCTGGTCTGTGCCGACGAACGCCCACGGGAACCACGCGCTGGCCCGGCCCGCGTGGCAGAGCCGGACTTGCTCCCGGCGCAGCGGCGACCCGGGCGGCTCCAGTTCGACCAGGGCGCGGCCCTCCGGCGCGAGCAGTTCCCCGGCCCGGCGCAGCAGCGCGGCCGGATCGCCGCCGATCCCGATGTTCCCGTCGGCCAGCAGCACCGTCATCCACCGGCCCGTGCCCGGGACGCGGCCGAACACGTCCCGCAGCATGACCAGGGCACCGGACGAGCGGGCCAGGTCCACGGCGTAGGGCGTGATGTCGATGCCCAGGGTCGGGATGCCGCGCTCGGCCAGGGCCACGGTCAGGCGGCCCGGTCCCGAGCCGATGTCGAGGGTCGGGCCCTCGCAGCGATCCAGCAGCGACCTGTCGCCGGGGCTCTCCTGCAGCCAGCCGTCCACCGGCAGCGGCCTGCGGCTGCCGTCGGCGCGCTCGACATCCGGCCGCATCCGGCCGGCCAGCGCGTGCTCGTAAAGCTCCCCGATCACGCCGACTCCTTCGTGGTAACCCGATCGTCGGCCGCCCGGCCGAACACCCCTCAGTGTCAGCCTGGCGCTGGCCGGCGCGGACTGATCGGGCTGGCGCTTAGCGAATCGTCACTGTGCTTACGTACTGATGACGTGGCGGCCCGCTTTTAGCCTGTTTGCTGGCTTCACTGGCTGTTTACGCCTTAACTTGTAGGAGTGATCAATGGCGCGGGACGCAAAGGCGGGCAGCCTTGGTAAGGAACCCCGATCCGCCCGGCCGGATCCTCGTGGTGGACGACGATCCGACTGTCGCGGACGTCGTCGGCCGGTACCTCGTCCGCGACGGCCATACGGTCGAATGCGTGCACGACGGGCAGGAGGCGCTGCGGCGTATCGCCGAGCAGCCGCCCGACCTGGTCGTCCTCGACCTCATGCTGCCGGGCATGGACGGCCTGGAGGTGTGCCGCAGGCTGCGCGCCCGCTGGCCGATCCCGGTCGTGATGCTGACTGCGCTGGGCGACGAGACCGACCGCCTGGTCGGCTTCGAGACCGGCGCGGACGACTACGTGACCAAGCCGTTCAGCCCGCGGGAACTGGCCCTGCGGGTGCGCTCGGTGCTGCGCCGCTCCCGCGGGGCCGGCCTGCCGGAGCAGGGCGACCTGGGCGGGATCACCGACGGCAATCTCGTCGTGGACCTGTCCGCGCACGAGGTCCGGGCCGACGGCAAGCTGATCCAGCTGACCTCGCGGGAATATGACCTGCTGGTCTTCCTGATGCGCAACCCGCGCAAGGCGTTCACCCGGGAGCAGCTGCTCACCGAGGTGTGGAGCTGGTCGTTCGGGGACACTTCCACGGTCACCGTGCACGTCAGGCGGCTGCGCGAGAAGCTCGAGCCCGACCCGACCCTGCCCCGGCGCATCGTCACCGTATGGGGTGTCGGGTACCGGTACGAGCCGGAGGCGGCGTGAGAACCCTGGCGTGGAGCCTGCCGGCTGACATCGCCACGTCGGACATCGCCTTCGTCTCGCTGTGGACCCTGGTCGCCGCGCTGGTCATCAGCGCGATCGGGCTCGTCACGCTGCGGCTGCTGGCCGGGCGTTCGGTCCGGGTGATGATCACCGGGGTGGTGCTGGTCTCGGTGCTCACCTCGATGGCCGGGGTGGCCGTCATCGCCTACCGGATGCTGAGCGGGGTCAACCAGGACGTCATCCTGGACCTGATGGCCATCGCGGGCCTGGCCGCGCTGATCGTGGCCCTGGTCGTGGGCCGGCAGCTGATCAAGGCCAGCCAGTCGATCTCCGCCGCGGTCCAGAGCGCCGGCGACAGCGGCGTCTACATCGCCCCGCAGCGGACCTTGCCCGCCGAGCTGACCGAACTGTCCGAGGCTCTCACCGCCGCCTACGAGCGCCTGGCCCAGGCCCGATCCCGGGAGCGGGCCCTGGAGGCCAGCCGGCGCGAGCTCGTCGCCTGGGTCAGCCATGACCTGCGCACCCCGCTGGCCGGCCTGCGGGCCATGGCCGAGGCCCTCGAGGACCAGGTCGTGGTTGACCCGCGCGAGGTCTCCCAGTACCACACGCAGATCCGCCGCGAGGTGGACCGGCTGACCCTGATGATCGACGACCTGTTCGAGCTGTCCCGGATCCACGCCGGCGCGCTGCGGCTGTCCCGGCGCATGGTCGGGCTGGAGGACGTGGTCGCCGAGGTCGTGGCCAGCGCCGAGCCGGTGGCCCGGGCCAAGGGCGTCCGGCTCACCGGCGCCGCCGTCCGCGGCATGCCCGTGTTCATCGACACCGCCGAGATGGGCCGCGCGCTGCGCAACCTGGTGACCAACGCGATCCGGCACACGCCCTCCGATGGCGTCGTCGACGTGCTGGCCGAGGTGCAGAGCGGAATGGCGTGCGTGAGCGTGTCGGATGCCTGCGGCGGGATCCCGCAGGCCGACCTGCCGCGCGTCTTCGACGTGGCGTTCCGCGGCGAGTCGGCCCGCACGCCGGGGCCCGCCGAAGGCGCCGGGCTCGGCCTGTCGATCGCGCGCGGCATCGTCGAGGCGCACTCCGGCCAGATCGCCGTACGCAACGCAGGCCCCGGCTGCCAGTTCCTGATCAGGCTGCCGCTGGCCCGCCCGGGGGCGCCCGCGGCGACCCGCACCGGCCCCGGGACCGCGCACGGCCGCCCGGCCGGCTCCGGCCCGCACGGCTCCGGCCAGCACCGGGCCATCAACGCGAACTGACCCGCGACCGCGCCTGTCCAGTCCCGGTATACCGAACGACTCCGTGGCAACCCGCGCCGCTGCCCGTTTCGCCCGCCCGGGCGAGGGCAAGCCTGTACGGGGGACCTCAGGCAGCAGCGCGGCTGTGCGCGCCGCGCAGATCAGCGCAGACCGCGGCGAAGCCGGCGGCCCTGGCGCGCCGGGTCGGTCGCGAACCGCCATCTTGCTGGAGACATGCCATGACTGAATCAGATAGCAGCCGGTACATCGAGATCAAGGACGGCGACCAGACGGTCGCCGCGGCCGAGGTCACCACGGCGCAGGGCGCCGAGGGAACCGCCCGTACCTCGCTGCGCGCGGCGTCCGGGCACGTCTCCCCGGGCCGCCGGGCGGAGCTGGTCGACGCGGTCCTCGACCTGCCCGAGGTGCAGGCCAGCACGCGCCTGGAAGCCACTGTCCCGCTCGGCGACGGCGAGTCGCTCGAGCGGCTGCGGGAGCAGACCGAGGACACGATCACCCGCCCGGCCGGATCCACGGTCCTGGTCGACGCGGACCTGCCGCCCGCGGGCCCGCCGGACCCCGCGGGCCGGCCGCCGCCGGGCGAGTCGTGACAGGCCGGTAACGCGGGCCGGAGCGTCAGGCGCGGGCGGCCGCGAGCGAGGCCGCCTCGCGCAGGGGCGCGTGGGCGAATTCAGCCATGCCCTCGGCGAACTCGGTCTGGGCCCGGAAGCCCAGGTCCGCGGCCGCGGCGGCGGGGGAGGCGACGACGTGCCGGACGTCGCCGAGACGGTATTCGCCGGTGACCACCGGCCTGAGCCCGCCATCGAAGGCCGCAGCCAGCGCCGCCGCCATCTCGCCCACCGTGTGCGGCTCACCGCTCGCGACGTTGTAGCAGCGCAGCCCCCCGGCGTCAGCCCCCGCGGGAGCGGTGCCGTCGGCCGCCCGGCTGACCGCCTGCAGGGCCAGCAGGTTGGCCTGGGCCACGTCTCGGACGTGCACGAAGTCACGCCGCTGGCCGCCGTCCTCGAATACCCGCGGCGGTTCCCCGCGCTCCAGCCGGGAGCGGAAGATCGCGGCTACCCCGGAGTACGGCGTGTCCCGGGGCATCCGGGGGCCGTACACGTTGTGGTAGCGGAGCCCGACCGCGGCCCCGCCGGTCAGCCGGGCCCAGCTCGCGGCCAGGTGCTCCTGCGCGACCTTGCTCGCGGCGTAGGCGTTGCGCGGGTCGAGCGGCGCGTCCTCGGTGACCGTGGCGGTGCTCAGCGGCTGGGCGCAGGCCGGGCAGCGTGGCTCGAAACGGCCCTCGGCCAGGTCGGCGGGATGCCGCGGGGCCGGCCGGACCCGGCCGTGCGCCGCGCAGTCATAGGCCCCCTCGCCGTATACGACCATCGAGGAGGCGATCACCAGCCGCGGTATGCCGTGGCGTCCCATGGCCTCTAGCAGCACGGCGGTGCCCGTGACGTTGACGTCCGCGTACACGGGCAGGTCGGACAGGTCCACGCCGAGCCCGACCATGGCCGCCTGGTGGCAGACCGCATCGACCCCGGCCAGCGCGTGGTCTACCGCCTCGGGATCTCGGATGTCCCCGACGACCAGGTCGCCCGGGACATGGCCGGGCCGCCCGCCGTGCACGGCGGGCGAGAGGGAGTCCAGGCCGCGGACGTCATGGCCCGCCTCCGTCAGCCCCGCCGCGATATGAGATCCGATGAACCCGGCCGCGCCGGTTACGAGAACACGCATATATGCAGCAAAGCACGCGGTGGCCGCCATCCCGCCCGTCGCGCGATGCCGTCACACCTTCGTAAGGCCGGGCGGGCCATTTTCCGGCCCGGCCCGTCCTGCCGCGCCAGTACTGTCAGGCGCCATGGAAATCGACGTGGTCCTGCCCTGCCTCAACGAGGCGGGCGCACTGCCCTGGGTGCTGTCCCGGATGCCGCTCGGCTACCGGCCGATCGTGGCGGACAACGGTTCTACCGACGACTCCGCCGCGATCGCCGCGAGCTTCGGAGCCCGGGTCGTGCACGTCCCGCAGCGTGGCTTCGGTGCCGCCTGTCACGCCGGCCTGCTCGAGGCGAGCAGTGACATCGTCGCCGTCATGGACGCCGACGCCTCATTCGATCCGGGCGACCTGCCCGCCGTGACCGGCCCGGTGGCCTCCGGCCAGGCCGACCTCATGCTGGGACGGCGCTTGGTCCAGGGCAAGGGCGCCTGGCCCTGGCACGCCAGGATCGGTAACCGGGTCCTGGCCGCCGAGCTGCGCCGCCGGATCGGCGTCCCGGTGACCGATCTCGGCCCGATGCGGGCCGCCCGGCGGGAGGCGCTGCTCGCGCTGCCCATGTCGGATCGCCGGTTCGGCTACCCGCTGGAAATGGTGATTCGCGCCGCGCAGGCCGGCTGGCGGATCGCCGAGACCGACGTCCCGTATTACCCACGGACCGGGAAGTCCAAGGTCACCGGGACCCTCGGCGGCACGGTGCGCACCGTGCGCGACATGCGCCGTGTGCTCGCCTCCATCGCGTCGCCGGCGTCATGAACGCCCCGCGCAGCATCGGCCCGGACTACACCGGAAAGCACCGGCGGGCCGGCGCCCTGGGACCAGCCGGGCTGCCCGGGCTGCCCGGGCCGGTCAGCCGTCCCGCCGCGTACAGGCTGCCGCTCCCGGGATCCGGGGGCACGCCGGGATCGGGCGGCACATCGGGATCGGACGCGGCGATCCCGGGGCCCTGGCCGGAGCCCGGCCTGCGGCTCGAGACGGGGCCGTGGCTGGAGACGGGATCGCGGTTCGAGACCGGATCGTGGTCCGAGACGGGACCGGGACCGTGGTCCGAGACGGGACCGGGACCGTGGTTCGAGACGGGATCGTGGCCCGATGCCGGGTAACGCGCTGGCGGCCCAGGTCATGGTGATCGCCAAGGAGCCGGTCCCAGGCCGGGTCAAGACCCGCCTCACCCCGCCGTACACCCCGGCGGAAGCGGCCGAGCTGGCCACCGCGGCCCTGGCCGATACCCTGGCCGCGGTGGCGTCAGCCGGCGTGGCCCGCCGGGTCCTGGCCCTGGCCGGCTCGCCCGGGCCGTGGCTGCCGCCCGGCTTCGACGTGATCGGCCAGCGCGGCGGCGGCCTCGATGAGCGCATCGCCGCGGCCCTGGCCGACGCGCGGGCGACCTGCTCCGCTCCCTTGGTCCTGATCGGGATGGACACTCCGCAGGTGACGCCCGCGCTGCTGGCGGCGGCGGCCGGGCCGCTCGTATCGGGCGCCGCGGATGCCACGTTCGGGATGGCCGAGGACGGCGGCTTCTGGCTGCTCGGCCTGCGTGATATTGACCCGGCCCTCGTGCTCGGCGTGCCGATGTCGCGTCCGGACACCGGGGCGCTCCAGCTGGCCCGGCTGCACGCGGCCCGGCTGCGGGTCATGCCGCTGCCCGAGCTGGCCGACGTGGATACGGCCGCTGAAGCCGAGCGCATCGCCGCCGCGATCCCCGCGTCCCGCTTCGCGGCCCGCGTGCAGGCCCTGGGCCGCCGGGAGGCTTCGCCGCTCGTGCCCGCCGGATGACGCGCGGGTGCTGCGGGCGGCCTGCGACACGCATTTCGGCCGGTTGGGACGACAACGGTAGCTGAGAGTGGTTAAATAAACCCCGGTTGTACGAAGTTCGTGAACGTGTCAACGCCTGCGAAGTTCTGGCCGCCGGCGTCCTGGATTTCCGAACGCCCGGCCCGTTAACGGACCGCCCCAATGGGCAGTGGCTACAGCAACCCGGGACACACGACCGTGCGCTCCCGAAATCGTCACAGTAGGAGAAGTACATGCCTCAGGGCACCGTGAAGTGGTTCAACTCGGACAAGGGCTATGGTTTCATCGCCCCCGACGACGGCACCGCCGACGTCTTCGTCCACCACTCCACCATCAAGATGGACGGATTCCGCGCCCTCCAGGAGAACCAGCGGGTCGAGTACACCGCGGGGCGCGGTCCCAAGGGCCCGCAGGCGGAGGAAGTCCACCCGCTGTAAAGGCAACACGTCACGCACGCATGAAGGGGCGGCCCGGATGGGCCGCCCCTTCACCGCGTTTCAGGCCACTGGGCCGATGACCGTGACCAGGCTGCCGTAGGACAGGTAGGAGTACGCGGTCTTGGCCGCGTCAAAAGGCAGCTCGACGCAGCCCAGGCTCTGGTACCACCCGTAGCTGTAGCGGTCGAACTGGTGCACCGCGTCGCCGCCGTTGAAGTAGTTCGCGTAGTACACCGGGTCGTCATACTGGGAGCCGTCCGGGTTGGTCCCCTTCATGTAGCTGAAGTAGTACTTCAGGTAGACGGGGAAGGTGCCGTCGACGGTGGGGGAGGCGGCGATGCCGGTGTTGGCCGCGGTCCTGAGCACCACATGCCCGTCGTGCCAGACGGTCAGCGTCTCCGGGGAGTGCTGGCTGGCCAGCGCGTAGGTGTAGCCGTTGGGGTTGTCCTTGCCCTTCGCCACCGCGGTGAGCAGGTCGGACCACACCGTGCGGCCGGCCAGCCCGTCCATCGTCAGCCCGGTCACCGACTCGAAGGCCCGGATCGCGCCGACGTCGAGGATGTTGGCCGAGCCGGCTTCCCACTGGTCCGTCAGGGTCGACGGGTAGCCGCTGTGCCAGCTGAACGTCCCCGCGGGCGGGGAGTATGCGGCGGAAAGCTCGGCGTTGGCGTTGTCCGGGCTGATGACCGTTCCGGACGTGGACGTCCAGGTCAGCGGCAGGTAGCCGAGCTGGCTGAGCAGCTGCTGCAGGCGCAAGGTGCTGTATGAGCCGGTGGTGAAGCTCTCCGTCGCCCCCGCGGCCAGCAGCCCGCCGGCACCTGCGCTGGCTCCGTCGAGCGAGACCATCCCGCCGGAGCCACCCGGGATAGTGACCGTGACGTGGGTGTTCTGCGTGTACCCCGCCACCGGGGTGAAGACGGCCGTGTCGCCCTCGACCTGCCAGCCGCCGGCGATGTGCGGCGAGAGGGTCGGCATCGGGGTGCTGGCGGCGAGCGGAGCGGAGAACTGGACCTTGATCGGGGCCGCCCCGTTGACGTTCTTCGCGTCGCTGGCCGGGGTGACCGACAGCACCTGGATCGCCGCGGCCGGCTGGACCTGCCGGGCGTCGGCCGCCGGCTGGGCGCCCGACGCCGAAGCGTGGCTGCCCAGCGACCCGGAGGCGACCACCGCCACGCCGGCCCCCAGCACCAGCACCGCGCCGCTGGCGGTCAGCGCCGCGCCGCGCCGCTTCCATCGCGACCGGTCCGGCTTGCCTGCGGTGGCCCCGTCGCCCTCCAGCAATGACTGCTGTTTGCGGAACCTTCCGGATCGCGACACGACGCCGTCCCTCCACCTGATTTCACAACTGGACAATCGTAGAAACGCATACTCCCGGGCGAGCCAAGAGCAAGAGCATGCAACAACAAGTCTTCCACCATACAGACGCGCGTACACCACGGAAGGTTGCCGCCCGGCATGTCGCGCGGTCAGCGAAGGGCAGGGTCATCTGAATCGAGTCCATGCTGTTATGCGAAATCGAGTGAATATGCCGCCGGGCGCCGTTGCGGCCGGGGCGGATCCCGGCCCGGCCGCACCGCCCGGGCCGGACGCGAGGAGAGCCGCCGAGCCAGGCCAGCGTCCTGCCGCACCGCCGTGGCGGCGGCCCGGCGCCAGCCGGGCCCGGGCCGGGATTTTCCGGGCGCCCGGCCCGTCCCGGCCGCCGTCACGGCCATCGAGGGCTTACTCGCCTGGTCCCGGCGAGCGGTCGCCGCAATGGCATGTTATTGCACCGGTCCGGCGTGACGGGCAATGCATAAAAATGCTTGTCCCAAACAATTCTGATATGCCGGGCAGTCGGCCGCGTCCCGGCAATTTCCGTAGCGCGGCACGACGCCGGATTATCCCGGCGGCCCTCGTCGCCCGCCCCGGACATAAGCTCACCATCGACCGGGGTCATGACGTGCCCGACCTGGTACGAACCGGCTGAGGTCGTAACTCGACCGAAAGATCTGTTGTTCACTCAGAGAGTCGTAATAATTACTGTCCGCAACATCAGGCAGCGCTGCAACACCGTCCCCACCCCGGGCCGCGCTATCACGGCGCGATCTCGATCCGGCCGGCGCGCGTCACCTGCAGCGTAATAACTTGGCAATGAATTACCAAGGGTTTCGCCGCCGTTTCGGCTTTGAAACAGACAAAACAAAAATCTTCCCAATTTCCTGTTTGCGTCTTCGCCGCAGGTCTACGGTGATGCCTCGGGAGCGTCACAGCGGACATCCATGGAGGTGGATTGAATGCTCAGCGGGCATCGGTCCGCATGGCGCCGTCGCGGTAGGAACAGTCGTGCGGCGCGCATCGCGGTCCCCCTCGCCATACCTATGGCGTTGGGACTAACTCTCGGAATTATTCTCGCGGTCTCCGGCGGCCCGGTCACGACGATTAATCAGTCGGCGACGGGTGCATGTGCCTCACCATCGGCGAGCCCCTCGGGTAGCGCCGCGGCGTCGGGGAGCCCCGCGCCCTCCGGCAGCCCCGCGGCCGTAGCCAGTGCCTCGGCGTCAGCCGCCCCCTGCCCCTCGGCCAGCGCAAGCGGCAGCGGGAGTGCCAGCGGCAGCGCCAGCGGGAGTGCCAGCGGCAGTGCCAGCCCGGCCGTCGCGGCCGCGGCCGTCCCCCCCGCGGCGACCTTCGCCAACGGGCCGACCGCTTTCTCCCCGCTCGGTGACCTGGCCACCAACCCGGTCGATGGCACCGGCGCGGCGATCAGCCTGAACCAGACCGCGGCCGAAGCGGCCACGTCGATGAACTGCACGCTTACCGTGCCGAACAACCCCCTGAGCGCCAAGGGCCTGGCCACGCCGTACCAGCTCGGTGACGGCTGCACGATGGCCAATGCCGCTAACGAGGGCGCCTTCGTCGAGGCCACCATCCTCGAGCCGAGCGGGCTGGTGGAGGTCTACGACCCGCTGGTCGTGACCGCCGGGACCACCCCGGCCGTGGCGCCGGTCGCGCCCACGATCCCCCGCGGGTCCGCGGTGATCATCGACATCGGGTCCAACGGCAACAGCCTGGTGCTAAAAGGCCGCGGCGCGCGGCAGGGCAACTGCGTTGACGCCCTCGGCCAGTCGGTGATCGGGCAGGTCTCGGCCTGCAACGCGGTCAGCTTCTACCGCGCGGCCGACGCGCAGATCGCGGCGGGACTGCTGAAGGTCCCGGCTCTTGGCACCGCCACCGACGGCCAGGCGTGTGAGACGGTACGTAACTTCGCCCTGGTTGACCAGGACCAGAGCGACAACGTGGTCTCTACGTACCTGATCAACGGGAACGGCCAGACCGCGCAAGACACCCCGGCCAACGCGAATTCACTGACCGGCGCCACCGCTATCGGCAACGGGAGCGACGACCGGCTGCTGTCCGACTTCGTCGACCCGGCCAACGGGTGCACCGCGTTCACCGCGAACAACACGACCGACGCGGCCGGCACTACCGGCTCGCAGGCCCTCAACGAGCTGAGCGCCCGCGTCAACCAGACCGGGACGATCGCGGTGGTTCCGCCGAATGACGAGATGACCCTGGTCAACGGCGCCTACAGCATCGCGAAGACCAACGTCTACCGCTCGCTGGTCGACCAGCCGCTGCTGTCCGGTCACGTGAACGCCGCCACGGTCGCGGCGGACTACTGCCAGAACCTGGTCAACACCGCGCCGGCCCGCGACCAGCTGGACATGACCAAGGATCTGAACTTCGCCTCCCCGGTCCCGGCTACCGGCAACAACCTGGGGACGTTCCTGGGAGCCAGGCTGGCCGCATCGCTGGGCGTGCTGGGCTGCGCCAAGTTCGGCCTGGTCGATCCGGTCAGCGCCACCACGGACGGAGCAGGCGTGGCCACCGCGATCAGCTACAAGCTGACCCAGCAGAAGGCCACCATCCCGGCCGCGGCCGGCGGCACCGCCACGCCGACCGCATCACCGTCCGTTTCGGCCGGAACCGGGCTGCCCTGGTTCGGTGCGCCGCCTCGCCGTCACCGGCACCATCAGAACGGCACCGGCATGTAGCCACCGCGCTGGACGGCCTGCCCGATCAGCAGTCCGCACCCACGACGAAGCGGCCCCAGGTCATCCTGGGGCCGCTTCGCTGTGCGGTCACCGGCGACGGCCCCGGCCGCCGGTCCCGCTCAGCTGATGTTCGCGGTGCCCGCGTAGTAGTTGCCGGCCGCCGAGGTGCCCAGCGGAGCGGTGGCGGTGTCCGCGGGCAGCTTCGCGGGATCGACGAACGTGCTACCCGAAGTCCCGGCCTGCACGGCCATGCCTAGCGCGCTGCCCTTCAGGTACTGCGGCCAGGTCAGGAACCACTCGGTCCAGCCGTCATCCCACCTGCCCGCCGCGGTGCTGGCCGTGATGGTGATCGGGTTGCCGGGGATGCTCAGGTTGTAGTAGGTCACCGCGTCCTCGGGCGGCAGGTTCACGCAGCCGTGGCTGACGTTGCTGGTGCCCTGGTTCACCACCGACCACGGCGCCGAGTGGTAGTAGTCGCCGCTGAAGGTGAACCGGACCGCATAGTTGACCAGCTCGTCGTAGTAGCCGGCGCTGCCGGGGGCGCCGCCGCCGATCATCCGCACCGGGTTGGCCTTCTCCACGCTGAGGTAGGAGCCGTCGGGAGTCGGCAGGTCGGCCCGGCCGGTGCTGATCGGCCAGGTGTAGGTGAGCTTGCCGTTGATGTAGATCTGCGTGCGATGCACGGTTGTGCTGGCCACCGCGATGACCGAAGAGCCGATATTGAACGTCTGGGTCAGGTCGGCGGTGCCGTATACGCCCTTCGCGCCTTCCACCCCGTTCAGGTGGCCGTCGAAGCTGACCGTGGTGCCGGCCGGCCAGTAGTCCCGCGGCCGGAAGTACAGGTGCTCGCTGTCGTCCCAGTACCAGGCGCCGATCACCGGCTTGGACGTGGTGAGCTGCAGCGACCGCTCGACCGCGGCCCGGTTGGTGATGGGCTGGCTGAAAGTCAGGATGATCGGCATGCCGACGCCGTAGGTCTGGTCCGAGCCTTCGAAGATCTCGGTGCTGAACCGCTGCGCCGGGGTCAGCGTGCGGAACGTGCTCGTGGTGGTGATCTTCTGGCCGCTGCCGTCGGTCCCGGTCGCGGTCACCGTGTAGCTCTGCGACACCCCCAGCGACCAGGTGCTGTGCCAGGCCTGGCCGCCGGCCGCCAGCGTGCCGGGCACCTGGCCGCCGGCGCCGCCGCCGGGCGAGGACACCGTGACGCCGGTGACCTTGACCTGGCCCTGGGTCGCGGTGACCGTGATGCCTGCCGCGGGATCGACGCCACGGCTGCCGTCGGCCGGGGTGATCTTCAGCTCCGAGGCCAGCCGGGCCGCGTTCACCGAAGCGGACGCCGATGCCGAGGCCGAGGCCTGGGCCGGAGTCTGCGAGTGGCCGCCGCAGGCCGTGGCGAGCAGTCCGACGGCCACCGCCGCCGCGATGATGGCGTTCCTCCGCGCTGTGCCACGCACGGCTAACCTTCCCAGAGCGTCGAGGTGCGGACGGGCGGGCAGATGCCCATATTACGTGCTACCTGCGCCGGCCCGGCGCCGTAGCCGGAGCGTGATGGCCCAGCCGAGGGCCGCCACGGCGGCCAGCACGAGCACGTACTCCGGCCACGCCCCGACCCGGTCCGCGAGCGTCCGGTAGCTGACCAGCGGCACCCGCTCGTCCAGGATGGCCTGGCGCCAGACGCCGCTGCGGGCGATCAGCGCGCCGTCGGGCGCGATGATCGAGCTCTCCCCGGTGGTCGAGGCGTACACCACCGCGCGGTCGCTCTCGATGGCCCGGATCCGGGCCATCGCCGTCTGCTGCTCGGTCTCGCCCAGCTGCCCGTCGATCTCGAAGTCGGCGTCGTTGGACTGCAGGGCGAGCAGGTTGGCCCCGGCGTTGACCTCCGACCGCACCAGGTCGTCGAAGCCCACCTCGTAGCAGATCACGTCGCCGAGCCTGATGTCTGCGACCGGGAAGACGACGGCCTGATGACCGGCCGTGAAGTCCACCGGCTGCAGCGAGGGCAGCGAGCTGAAGCTGGAGATGAAGCCGCGGAACGGGATGTACTCGCCGAACGGGACCAGCTGGCGCTTGACGTACACCGGGTACGTGGGGCCGGCGCCGGGCACCCACAGCTGGCCGACGTTGCGCCTCGGGTTGTCTAGGACCTCGCCGACCAGGATCGGCCGTCCGATCGCGGCCACCGCGCCCGCGATGGACGCGTAGATTTCGGGGTTCTCCCGCGGGTCCAGGCCGGTGGCGTTCTCCGGCCAGATGACCAGGTCCGGCGCGGGCAGCCGGCCCGCCTTGACCGCCGTGGCCAGCTTCAATGTGTCCGCCGCCTGGTTCTGGGTGACCTCGGTGTCGTTTAGCTGCTGCGGCAGGTTCCTGGCCCGCGGCACGTCGCCCTGGATCGCGGCCACCGGGGCGGTCGGTGCCCCGCCCACCGGGTCGACCGGCAGCAGACCGCCCGCGAGGACCAGCCCGGCCGTCACCACCGCGGCCAGCGCCGCCCCCGCCGATCCCCGTGACCGCCCGCCGCCGGCGCCCCGTCCCCCCGGCCGGCCGCGCGTCGCCAGCACCGCCAGCACCGCCCGGGCCGCCATCGCCCCGGTCAGCGCGACCAGGAAAGTCAGCAGCGGCGCGCCGCCGATCGCCACCCAGCGCGCGTCCGGCGCCACGGACTGGCTCATGGCCAGCCTGCCCCAGGGGAAGGCGAAGGGCCACCGGTCGCGCAGCGCCTCGGCGGCCACCCACCAGGCCGCCACCGCGGCCGGCCAGCAGGGCAGCTCGAGCAGCAGCCGCTGGCCCAGGCACAAGATGGCGAAGATGACCGCCTCGGACATCCCCAGCGCGGCCCACGCGTACCAGGCCACGTTGACCAGCCAGGACAGCAGCGGCACGAACAGGGCCACGCCGAACGCCAGGCCGCAGCCCAGCGACCCGCGCAGGCTCCGCCCGGTCAGCGCGACGGCCAGCATCCCCGGCCCGGCCGCCGCCAGCGGCCACGCGTTCACCGGCGGGAACGAGGCGAACAACGCCAGGCCGCCCCCGGCGCTCAGCAGCAGCGCCCAGCGCGTGCCGAACCCGCCGAACGCCCCGGCGCGCCCGGTCCTCGTCCCGGAAGCGAGCGCGGCCTGGGAGATCACGCTTGGCAGCCTAACCGGCCGATCGGCGTGCGTCACACGGGTCGTTCGGTCATGGAATTACCATCGAATCGGGCAAGCCGCGTCGTTTTGCATGAAGGTCGCAATCCGTTGCGCTATAGTACCGAACGCCGAACGCCTCAGTGGGGGGGCGTGCACGTCGTTAGGTGATGTTCACATGACATGCACTGATGGGCTGAGCCATGATTAAAATCCGCTACCGCGATCCGCGCGAGCTGGCCCCGGGGTTATACGCCGCGGCCGAGCGTCACAGCCGCGGCACCACCGTTTACCTGCTGCCCGGCCTGAGCGTCGCGCAGCGCCGCGCCGCGCTGCGCCGGCTCCGGATCTCGTCCCGCCGGGGTTGCGGCCCGCAGCTGCCCGCGCCCCAGCTGGCGGTGGCGCTGCTGGTCCACCGGATCCGGACCGCGGCCTGGCGGGCGGGCGCCGTCTTCCGCTCTCATCCGGCGGCCAGCACCGTGCCGGTCATGGTGGTGTCGGCCGGGGCGATCGCCTTCCTGGCGCTGTCGGCGGTGTCCATCCGGGTCATCCAGCCGCCCCGGGGCGCCAGCCTGCCGTCGTACGCGGGCGTCGCCGCGGCCGGTCTCCCGGCGAACGCGGGGGCGCCGGGAGGCCGGCCGAGGTACGCGGGACGCGCGGACCCGGGCCAGGCCGGCCAGGCCGGCGGCCAGCCGACGGCGGGCTCGTGGCCCGGCGCGAACGGGACGCCCGGGAACGGGCCCAGCGGGACGGCCGGGAACGGGACGGCCGGGAACGGGACCGGCGCGAGCGGCGTCACAGCCCCGGGCTCCGTCCGCGACCCAGGCTCCAGCCGGGGTTCCAGCGGCGGAACGACCCCGGCCGGGGGCGCCGACCAGACCCCCGCGCCAGGCGCGACCGCGTCCAGCTCCGCGCCCGCGACGGCCTCCAGCACTGCGCCCAGCACTGAGCCCGGCACGGCGTCCAGTACTGGGCCCGCGCCCCCGCCGGTGGCGCCGCAGGCCAGTGCCTCGCCTCCGCCAGGCGCCAGCCAGAGCGGTACCTGCCTGGACGTGGGGCCGCTGGGGCTCTGCCTGTAGCTCACCAAGGCCGGCCCGGCAGCTCACGAAGGCCGGCCCGGCAGCTCACGTAGGCTGGCCTGGTGAGCAGGCGCGGGTGGCTGCTGTTCGCCGCGATGGGCGTGATCTGGGGCATCCCCTACCTGCTGATCAAGGTGGCCGACGGCGGGGTCTCGGTGCCGGTGCTGGTGTTCACCAGGGTCGCGCTCGGCTCGCTGCTGCTGCTGCCCGCGGCCGTCCGCGGCGGCCACCTGCGCGCGCTGACCGGGCACGTGCGGTGGCTGGCCGCGTTCACCGTGGCCGAGATCGTCGGGCCGTTCGCGCTGCTGTCCAGCGCCGAACGGCACCTGCCCAGCTCGACCAGCGGCCTGCTGGTCGCGGCGGTGCCGATCTTCAGCGCGCTGCTGGCCTGGCTGACCCGGTCCGGCGACCGGCTCACGCCGGTCCGGTGGGCCGGCCTGGCCATCGGGCTGGGTGGCGTCGCGCTGCTGGCCGGGCCGGGCGCCGGGCAGGCCGGGCCGCTGCCGGTCCTCGCCGTGCTGGGCACCGCGCTGGGTTACTCCATCGGCCCGCTGATCGCCAACCGCAAGCTGTCCGGCCTGCCGCCGGTGGCGGTCAACACCGTCTGCCTGGGCGCGGCCGCCGTGCTCTACGCGCCGTTCGCCGCGCTCACCTGGCCGCGTCAGGTGCCGTCAGTCCAGGTCCTGGCCTCCCTGGCCGCCCTCGGGGTGATCTGCACCGCGATCGCGTTCCTGGTCTTCTTCCGGCTCATCGCCGAGGTCGGCCCGGCCCGCGCCACCGTCATCACCTACGTCAACCCGGCCGTCGCGGTCGCCCTCGGCGTCCTGGTCCTCGGCGAGCCCCTGACCGCCGCCATCGGCGTCTCGTTCGCCCTCATCCTGGGCGGCTCGGTGCTGGCCACCCGCCCCAGTCCGGGCCCGCCAGCGCCCCGCCCCGGCGAGGAGCAGACCAGTCTGGCCCGTTCGGAATGATTCTGTTTTTAAACTGTCCGAACGGGCCGTGGTGCCCGCCGCCCGTCACCCTCGACGGCCCCCGGGAAAAGAGGCGTACATGTCCGAGCCACCCGCACCAGCCGCGGGCAGCGCGCCGGGCCTGCGGATGTCGAGCCCGCAGGCCCGCTGGGTGGTGGCCACCACCGTGCTGGGCTCGGGCATGGTCGCCCTGGACGCGACCGTGGTCGGCATCGCGCTGCCCGCCATCGGGCGGGACTTCCACACCGGGGTGACCGCGCTGCAGTGGGTGGTCGACGCCTACACGCTGACGCTGGCCGGGCTGCTGCTGCTCGGCGGGACGCTCGGTGACAGCTACGGCCGGCGCCGGATGTTCGTGGCCGGCACCGTCTGGTTCGCGGTCGCGTCGCTGCTGTGCGGGCTGGCACCGAACGCCGGGGTGCTGATCGCGGCCCGGGCCCTGCAGGGCGTCGGCGGGGCGCTGCTGACCCCGGGCAGCCTGGCCATCCTGCAGGCCTCGTTCGCCGAGCAGGACCGCCCGGCCGCGATCGGCGCGTGGTCCGGGCTCGGCGGCGTGGCCACCGCCATCGGCCCGTTCCTCGGCGGGTGGCTCATCGGCGCGGTCTCCTGGCGGCTGGTGTTCTTCATCAACCTGCCGCTGGCGGTGGCGGTGGTGGTCATCGCCGCCCGGCACGTGCCCGAGACCAGGTCGCCCGGGCCGCCGCCCAAGCTGGACCTCCGCGGCGCGGCCTGCATCAGCGGCGCCCTGGCCGGGATCACCTACGGGCTGATCGCGGTGTCCTCCTACGGCTGGGGCTCGGTGCCGGTGCTGGTCCCGCTGGCCGCGGGGGCGGTCCTGCTGGGGCTGTTCGTCCTGGTCGAGGCCAGATCGCCCGCGCCGATGCTGCCGCTGTCGGTGTTCGCCTCCCGGCAGTTCTCCGCGGCCAACGCGGTGACCTTCGTGGTCTACGCCGCGCTCGGCGGGCTGCTGTTCCTGGTCCCCACCGTGCTGCAGGTGGTCCACGGCTACTCGCCCATCGAGGCGGGCACGGCCCTGCTGCCGGTGACGTTCATCATGCTGGCCCTGTCGTCCCGCTCCGGTGCGCTGGCCGCCCGGATCGGGCCCCGGCTGCAGATGTCGGTGGGGCCGCTGGTCATCGCCGGGTCGTTCGTCCTGTTCACCAGGATCGGCGGGTCGGGTGACTACTGGACCGCGGTGTTTCCCGCCGTGCTCGTGTTCGGCTTCGGCGTGGCGATCATGGTGGCGCCGCTGACCGCGACCGCGCTGGCCGCCGCCCCGGCCGATCACGCGGGCGTCGCGTCGGCGGTCAACAACGACGTGGCCCGGGCCGCCGGCCTGATCGCGGTGGCGGTGCTGCCCGCCCTGGCCGGCATCTCGGGAGAGAGCTACCTGCATCCGGCCGAACTCGCCCACGGCTTCGGTGTGGCGGCGTGGATAGCGGCCGTGTTCTGCGCCGCCGGGGGAGTGCTGGCCGCGCTCACCATCCGCAACCCCGGCCGGGCCACGTGTGAACGCAACACCCCACGCGGGTCGTATTGTGCCTTGGAGGGAACGCCCCTGAGAACGCCAGCCGCCAGCGAGCCGGGAGAACGCGTATGACCGCCGGGATGACCACAGACGACCACGCCATGAAGGCGGTCGGGGAACCGAGCCGGGAGAACGCATGACCACCGACGACCAGGCCATGAAGGCGGTCGGGGAACCGAGCCGGGAGAACGCATGACCACCGACGACCAGGCCATGAAGGCGGTCGGGGAACCGAGCCGGGAGAACGCATGACCACCGACGACCAGGCCATGAAGGCGGTCGAGGAAGCGGGCCGGGCCGCGCGGGACACCGTTCCCGGGCTGGCCGTGGTCCCCGACGGGCGCCTGGACGACGCGCTGCGCGCGATGGCCGATCTGCTGGCCCGCCGGGCTGCGCCGGTGCTCGAGGCGAACGCCGAGGATGTGCGGGCCGCCGAGGCCGACGGGGTCCCCGGCGCGCTGCTGGACCGCCTGCGGCTGGACGCCGCCCGGCTGGAGGCGATCGCCGGGCAGCTCCGCGCGCTGGCCGAAATCCCGGCCGAGCCGTCCCGGCGGACGATCCGGGAGCTTCCGGGCGGCCTGCGGCTGGAGGAGTGCCGCAGGCCGGTCGGCGTGATCGGTGCCAACTTCGAGGCCCGGCCGAACGTCGTGGTCGATATTGCCTCCCAGTTCGTCAAGTCCCGCAACGCGGGCGTGCTGCGGACGGGCTCGGCCGCGATCCGTTCGGCCGTCGCGCTGGCCGACGCGGTCATCGGGCCCGCGCTGGCGGGCGCGGGGCTGGACCAGGCGATGATCCAGCTGGTCCGCGCGCCCGGGCAGGACTCGGCCCGGGCCCTGGTCAGCCAGCCCGGCCTGATCCCGCTGGTGATCCTGCGCGGCAGCGGGGACAGCACCCGCGCCCTGGCCGCCGAGGCGGCCCGCCACGGCGTGCGGACCATGGCACACGCCGACGGCGGCGCGGTGCTGTACCTGGACGCGGCCGCCGACGCAGGACTGGCCGAGCAGCTCGTCGCCGACAGCCTGGACCGGCTCGGCGTGTGCAACCGGCTCAACCTGCTGCTGGTGCACCCGGCCCGCTGGGAGTCGCTGGTGCCGCGGATCACCGAGCTGCTGGGCCGGCTGGGCATCGCCGCCTCGCTGCCCCCGCACGCCCATCCCCTCGGCTACGAGTGGGCGCTGGACACCGGCCACGAGGCCACCGTCACCATCGCCCCCGCCGACGGCCCGCGTGCCGCCGCGATGATCGCCAACACGCAGACGTCCGGCCTGGCCGCCGCGATCGTCACCGCCGACCAGGCCGCCGCGGCCGAGTTCCTCGGTGCCTACGCCGGCACCGGCGCGTTCTGGAACGCCACCACCCGCCTACTCGACGGCTTCAAGCTCCTGTCCGTCCCCGAAACCGGGATCAACATCGACGCCGTCCCCGGCCCCCGCGGCCCAGTCACCTTCCGCGACCTCCACCTCCGCCAATACGTAGTAACCCCCGCCTAACCCCCGCCGCGCCCAGCTCTTCAGGCCGACGAGGATCGAGCAGACGCACTGGCCGCGATTCCCGGCCACCTGGTGCCGCCGGGCACCGCGCCGCGGCCGCCGGGCACCGCGCCGCGGCCCCAGGCCAGGCTGCCCCCGGCCTGGGGGCCGGGGCGAGACCTCCCACCCCGCCTCATATCTCACCCCAGGATCACCAGCACCATGACCGTGGAAGATCCGGGCTCCGTGGTAGATCCGGTGTATCGGGATGCACTCGATCTACCATGTAGCCCGGATCCACCACGCAAACGGTGCAGCGGGGACGCATGAGGCCGCGCGGGCCCCCCGGGCATCGCCCCGCGGGCAGGACCGCGCCCCAACCCGCCCCGCGCCCCGCAGCCCCAGCCCCCCAGCCCCTCAGGCCCCAACCCCCCAGCCCCCCAGCCCCGCACCAAATGAGAGTGGCTCTGTACCCATAAGAACCAGTACAACGCCACTCTCATTGGTTAGGCAGCCTCGCGAGCGCCGGCCCGGCCCGGTAGCGGGTGAAGGCGGGCAAGGTGAGGGCGATGACGGCCGCGCCCGCAATAGTGATCAGGCCGCCGCTGAGCGCGCTGATGGCGGGTGAGGTCAGCGAGCCCAGCGCGCCGGCCTCGAGGTTGCCGAGCTGGCCGCCGCTCACTCCCACGACATAGTCGGCCGCGGTGACCCGGCCCCGGAATTCCTCAGGCGTGCTCTGCTGAACGATCGTGCCGCGGAAGACCACGGTAAAGGTGTCCGCCGCGCCCGCTATGGCCAGCATGAACAGGGTCAGCCACAAGGTGGTCGCGATGGCGAAGCCGGCGAACGCGGCACCCCAGACGGCCACCGCGGCGAGCATGGCCCGGCCCGGCCGGGTGATCCGCCCGACCGGCCCGGACAGCACTGCGGTGATCAGGCCGCCGATTCCGATCGCGCTGGTGAGCAGGCCCAGCGTGCGGGGGTCCCCGCCGAAGCGCTCGGCGTTGATGGCCGGGAACAGCGCGACCGGCAGGCCGAAGATGGTGGCGTTCAGGTCGGCCAGGAATGCGCCCTTGAGCACCTGGCTGCGCCCGATGTACCTGACTCCCGCGGCGACCGAACGGACCCCCGGTAGCCGCCCGCGCACCGCAAGCCGCGGCAGCGCCGGCAACCGGGCCACGCCGTACAAGGAGAAGGCGAAGCTGACTGCGTCGATGAGGTAGCAAGCCGGCAGGCCGAGGCCCGGCGCCGCGGCGATCAGCCCGGCCATGGCCGGGCCGGCGATCAGCATGAGCTGGAAACTCAGCCGGTCGAGCGCGAGGCCAGCGGTCAGCTGGCCAGCCGGCAGCAGGCTCGGGATGAAGGTCCGCCGGGCCGGCGCGTTGATCGCGCTGATCGAGGCCGACACGGCGACCAGGGCGTACAGCAGCCAGACCGAATGCAGCCCGGCGAAGGCCTGCGCGGCCAGGGCCGCCGACACGCCCGCGCTGCCGCTGGTGGCCGCCAGCACAAGGGTGCGCCGGTCGACCGCGTCGGCGACAGCCCCGCCGAGCAGCCCGATCGCCACGGTGGGGACCACCTGGGCCAGCCCGATGGCGCCGACCGCCAGCGGTGATCGGGTGATGTCGTACACCTGCAGCGGCACCGCGAACATGGTCAGCGCCCCGCCGACCGCCGACAGCGTCGACCCGGCCCACAACCGCCGGAAGGCCGGGGACTCGCGCAGCGGCCTGATGTCGGCCAGCAGCCGTCCCGCGGTCATCGCCCTCCTCCCGAGCGCGCCCGCGCGCAATACAACAGTACTTATATAAGACCTGTTATAATTATTACACAAGGCCTGTTACGATCGGGTCGTGACCGAGGACCGCCCGGCCGACCCGACCGAGCAGAGCGAGTGGCGGCCGCTGCGCCTCCTGCTGGCCGCGATGGACGCCGACATCGCCCGGATCTACGCCGAGGCGCAGATCACCGGGCTCACGCCGAGCATGGTGATGGAGCTGCTCCGGCTGCACGCGCGCGGGCCGATGACCATCACCGAGCTGGCTTCCTCAGTGCAGCGCACGCACTCGGCCACCAGCCAGAAGGTCGCCGCGATGCGTGCCGCCGGCCTGGTCCGGACCACCACCGGCGCTGACGCCCGCACCAGGCGGATCACCCTGACGGCCAAGGCCCGCCGGATCGCGGGCCAGCTGGCCGCGGAATGGCGGGCCACCGAGGCGGCGGTGGCCGACATCGAGAACGAGATCCCGTACCCGGTCGGCCGGGTCGTGACCGACATCGAGGCGGCGCTGCAACGCCAGAGCTTCCACGACCGGATCGCCGAGAAGCTGGCCGCCGACCCGGACTGGAAGTAACGGGCAGCTGCCGCGCCGATGGTAGAACAGAGTGGTACAACAGGGGGCATGCGGGCGCGCCAGTTGCGAATCGGGCCCGAGCGTCCCGGCCGGCCAATCTGGCGGGCCGCCAACATCATCGCCGCCGCCTGCGTGTCCGCCCTGCTGCTCGGCGTGCTCGGGTTCGGGTACGCCACGATCCCGGCCCTCGGTCCCGCGCTCGATCCGGGGCACGGCGTGTGGACTTCGGCGTCAGGCGGCGAGCCGGTCCGCTCGGAAACCCTGCAGCTGCCCGGGCTGCGCCAGCCGGTCAGGGTCACGTTCACCGAGCAGGGTGCCGCTTCGATCAGCGCCGCCAGCACGCACGACCTGTTCCTCGCGCTCGGCTACGTGCACGCCCGGTTCCGGCTCTCGGAGATGGACGAAGAGCGCCGTCTGGGCGAGGGGAGACTCGCGCAGCTCGCCGGGCCGACCGACCTGGCCTCGGACAAATTCGAGCTGGAACTGGGCCTGCTGCGCACCGCGGAGCAGGAATGGGCGCAGCTGCCGAAGGCCAGCCCGCCCGCCCAGGCGCTGACCGACTACGCCGAGGGGGTGAACGACGACATCGCGCAGGTTCACGCCAGCGGTCAGTGGCCGGCCGTGTTCTCCCTGCCGGGCGTCTACCCCGGTCCGTGGACCCCGGTGGACAGCCTCGTCATCCAGGGCGAGCTCAGCCAGGAACTCGACTTCACCACCACCCCGCTTGACTACGCCCTGCTCGAGCGATCTCTCGGCCCGGCCCTCACCATGGCCTGGTTCCCCATCATCGCCAAGAACGCGCAGACGCCCTACGACCCCGGCCCGTACCCCAGGCCCGCCCTGATTCCGCTGGCGCCCGGCGCCGCCAGCACGCTCACCCCCAGCCAGCTCACCGCCGCCCAGCTCACCGCCGCCCTGCGCCCGCTCCCGGCGGACTCCGCACCGGGGGCAGGCACCACGGCCCGTTCGGGCGTCACGTCGGCCGAAGCGCAGGCGGCGGGCACCCTGCTCGCCCAGCTCAGCCAGCTGCCTGCGGGGCAGCTGCACGAATACCCGGACAGCAACGCGTGGGCGGCCGACGGGCCCGCGGTCAAGGGCGGCGGCGCCCTGCTGGCCGGCGACCCGCACCTGCCGCAGACGCTGCCGTCGGTCTGGTACGAGGTCGCCTTGTCCGCCCCGGGCCTCGACGCGGCCGGGGTCAGCGTCCCGGGATTGCCCGGGATCCTCATCGGACATAACGCCCATATCGCCTGGTCGCTGACCGACACGCAGAACCAGGCCACCTTCTTCTACCACGAGGAGACCGCCCAGAGCAGGCCCGGCCAGTACTACTGGGACGGAGCCTGGCGCAAAATGCAGGTGGTGCACTACCAGATCCCGGTGCGCGGCGCGGCGACCGTGAACCTGGCCGTGGACATCACCGTGCACGGCCCGATCATGACCCAGGCCGGGCAGACGACATCGGTCGACTGGATGGGCAACGTGCCCTCGCCCGACCTGGCCGCGATCAACGGGATCTACCAGGCCAGCAACTTCAGCCAGTTCAAGGCGGCCCTGGCCGGCTGGTACGCGCCCTCGCAGAACTTCGTCTACGCGGATGCGGCCGGGAACATCGGCGCGATCTCGGCGGGCTACTATCCGCAGACCGGCCCGGCCTGCCAGCCCTGGCTGCCGATGAGCGGCACGGGCGCGTGCGACCTGGTCGGCGTCATCCCCTACTCGGCGGTGCCGCAGGCCTACGATCCGGCCTCGCACGTGCTGGCCACCGCCAACCAGCGGCCCGTCACCGCCGCCTACCCCTATTACATCGGCACCAGCGCCGACTTCTTCGATCCCGGCTACCGCGCCGCCACCATCTACGCCGCCCTGGACCAGCGGCGCACCCCGCTGACCCCGGCCAGTTTCGCCGCCGTCCAGACGAGCCTGACCGACCAGCTCGCCGTGCGCATGGTCCCGGAGTTGCTGACCGCGCTGCGCGCCACCCCCCTTTCTTCCACCGAACGGACCGTGGTGCACCTACTAGGCACCTGGAACTCGACTATGGCCACCGATTCCGCCGCGGCTTCGGTCTGGTGGACGTTCTGGGGCGACTACGTGTCGGAGGTGTTCCAGCCGTGGTGGAACCACGCCCGGGTTCCCGTCTCCGAGGACTCCGCAGGCCTGACGGTGTCCGCCGATAACCAGTCCAGCCTGGATGAGGACCTTGAGGCCTGGACGCTGAGCGACCCGTCGAACCCGGCCTTCTCGCCGCCGTCGGGGGCGCGCCGGACGGCGCCGCAGGTCATGCGCCAGGCCTTCGCCGCCGCGGTGGCGCACCTGTCGTCCACGCTGGCCGGCGCGCCGGCGACCTGGGCCTGGGGACGACTGCACTCGCGGGAGTTCCCCGCCCTGAGCGGGGCCAGCGGCCTGGGGTACGGTCCCCGGCCCGATGGCGGCGACCCGTTCACCCCGGACGCGGCCGACGGCGGGCTGACCGCGAGCACCGGCCCGAGCTGGCGGATGATCGTGGCCCTCCCCGCCGCCGCGGCCAGCGCCGCCGGGACCAGCTCCGCCAGCCCCGCGGGGGCCAGCGCCGCCCGCCCCGCGGCCGTCAGCGCCGCCGGGACCAGCCCCGCGGGCGGCGTCAGCGCCGTGGGCGTGTACCCCGGTGGGCAGAGCGAGAACCCCGCGTCACCCTGGTACGACAACCTGATCCCGCTGTGGTGGGACGGCCAGTACCTGCCGGTGCCTGAGCCCGGCCAGGTGGCCGGGTCGGTGACCTGGGCCCTGACCGTGGTGCGGCCCGATGGCTGATCCCAAGCGCCTGGGCAAGCGCGGCGCCTACCGGCTCGGTGCGCGACGCCCTCCCGACCAGCTGGCCAAGCGCCCGCCGCCCCCGCACGTGCCGTCGTTCCGTAACCGGCGGCCGGCCGGCTCGGTCCCGGCTGGGCTGGCCCTGTGCGCGGCCCTCGCGGCCCTCGCGGCGCTGCTCGGCCTGGCCGCCGCGTACGGATTGTGGTTCCTCCCGTTCGTGGCCGGGATCGCGGCCGGGGCCGGCCCCTGGCGTGCGCGCCGGGCGGCTGGCTCGGTGGTGCTGGCCGTGTGCGTGGGCTGGGGCGCCGCGCTGTGGTGGCCCGCGGCGTCCGGCGCTCCGGTCGGGGCGACCGCCCGGGTGGTCGCCGCCCTGGCCGGGCTGCCCCCGTACTCCGCGGTCGGCGTGGCCGGCCCGCTGCTAATCGGCGTCCTGCAGGCGCTCGCGGCCTGCTGGCTGGCCCGCGCCGTGACCTACCGGCTGCGTTAGCGTCCGGCGGTCCCCGCCACCAGCATGTTTCACACATCGTTAAGGTAAAGTTACTGATCGTGAAGAGCGTGCCGACGACTGCGGACGCCAGATTCACCGGCCTCCTGGAAGCAGCGCCCGACGCCATGGTGTGCGTCGAAGCCGACGGCCGGATCGCGTTGGTGAACGCGCAGGCTGAGCGGCTGTTCGGGTACCACCGCGACGAGCTGATCGGCCAGCACGTCGAGATGCTCGTTCCCGACGACGCACGCACCTTCCACGCCCGGCACCGGGACGGCTACGTAGCCGACCCCCGGCCCCGGCCGATGGGCGCCGGCCTCCAGCTGGCCGGGCGCCGCCGCGACGGCAGCACCTTCCCGGCGGACATCTCCCTGTCCGCCATCCCCACCAGCCAGGGACTGCTCATCACCGCCGCCGTTCGCGACGTCACCGACCGGATCGAAGCGCAGGCCGAGGCCGAACGGCTCAGGGCCGAGGCCGAACGTGCCCGGCTGGAAGCGCAGCTGAACCAGGTTCAGCGGATGGAAAGCCTCGGCCAGCTGGCCGGAGGCGTGGCCCACGACTTCAACAACCTCCTCGGCGTTATCTCCAACTACGCCGCGTTCGCCCGCGAGGAGGTAGGCAAAGATCCCCGTCAAGTCGAGTGGGAGGCCGTCCGCGCCGATCTGGTGCAGGTCGAGGCCGCCGCCGAACAGGCCGCCGGGCTCACCCGCCAGCTGCTCGCCTTCGCTCGCCGCGACGTTATCCAGCCGCGCGTGCTGAACCTCAACGACCTGGTCACCGAAGTACGGCACCTGCTGCACCACACCCTGGGCGAGCACATCGAGCTGGCCGACGACCTGTCCGCCGACCTGAGCAACGTGCTGGCCGACCCCGGCCAGATCGAGCAGGTCCTGGTCAACCTCGCCGTCAACGCCCGCGACGCCATGCCCGGCGGCGGGAAGCTGACCATCCAGACCGCCAACGTGCAGGTGGACGACGCCTACCCAGCACCCAAGTCCGACCTGCAGCCGGGCTGGTACGTCAGCGTGAAAGTCAGCGACACCGGCACCGGGATACCCGGGGACATCATCAGCCGCGTCTTCGAGCCCTTCTTCACCACCAAATCCCGTGGCGAGGGCACCGGCCTGGGCCTGGCCACCTCCTACGGCATCGTCACCCAGGCGGGCGGCACGATCCGGATCTACTCTGAACCTGGCCTCGGCACCACCGTCAGCGTGCTGCTGCCCGCCACCGGCCAAGCCGCCCCCGCCCAGCCGCCGCCGCCCGCCAAGCCCGACGGCGGCACGGGCCAGGTCGTGCTCATCGTCGAGGACGAGCCCGCACTGCGCGAGGTAGCCCGCCGGATACTGAGCCGCAACGGCTACCTCGTCCTGACCGCCGCCAGCGGCCCCGCGGCCATCGACCTCGTCACCAGCCACCCCGTCCGCATCGACCTGCTCCTCACCGACGTGATCATGCCGCAGATGATGGGTGAGGAAGTCGCGCAGCAGATCCGCGCCCTCCAGCCCGGCGTGCGGGTGCTCTACATGTCCGGCTACACCCAGGGCCTGCTCAGCGCCCAGGGCGTCCTCGAGCCCGGAGTCAACCTCATCGAGAAACCATTCTCCGAACCCGGCCTGCTGGCCAAGCTCAACAACATCCTCACCCGGCCAGGCTAACCGCGGTCAGCCGAGGAAGGCGAGCGTGCCCGGGTGCTCGACGCGGTGGTTGACCAGATCCAGGTGACGCAGCGTGTAGCCGCGCAAGGCCCGCAGCTGGTGCTGGGTGAGCCGGTCGCAGATCCAGTCCCAGTGCAGCGACACCCAGTCACCCGGGTTGACGCTGTGGGCCAGGGTCGCGCCGTCCAGGGCCAGCTGGGCCGTCTCGGCGGCCGGCTCCCCGAGGGTCAGCAGGCGGCCGTCCCAGCACAGCGGCCGGCACTCCACCACCGCCTGGTCACCGTGCACGGCGGTCACCCGGCCCCACCGGATCCGGCACCGGTCCAGGACCGTGAGCGCGTGCCTGGCCTTGCGGTCATCGCCCAGCAGGCCGGTCCACGGGTACACGCAGAAGACGGCGAAGCTGTGGTGCGGCACCCCGCCGGCCAGCACCCCCTCGGCCAGGAACGGGAAGTTGCCGCCGGTCCGCAGGCGGAAACGGTCCTGCATCGAGTCGCCGATCTCGGTGACCGGGATCGCCTCCAGCAGGCTGTTGCCGACCCAGTAGGCCTCGACCACGCGGCGGTCTAGCGGGTCGCGGATGCCGCAGCCGGCCGCGATCAGCTCCAGGTACGGCCAGGCCCCGGCGAACGCCTGGGCCAGCTGGACCAGGCCGCCGTCGACCACGCCGGCCACGGCGTACTCCCGGAAGGCGGCGAAGTCGGCGGGCCCGCAGTAGCCGAGGGAGTTCGGCGGGTAGGCGTAACGGACGAACATCAGCGGGCCGCTCGGGTCCGGCCCCACGCCCGGCGGCGGTGCGCCGCTCACCCGATCTCCCCGGCCGCTTGTCTCGCCGCTTCCTGCTCCGCTTCCTGCCCGGCTTCTTGCTCCGCTTCGTATTCCGCGCCGAGGGCGTCCAGGGCTTCCCGGGCCTCCTCCGCGGTCATGACCGACAGCGCGAAGCCCATGTGGACCAGCACCCAGTCACCGGCGCGGGGCGGTTCGTCGAGCAGGCCGATGTTGATCACCCGCCGCACGCCGCCCACTTCGGCCATGGCCAGATCGGGATGGCTAGTGTCCCCCGCCACCAGCTGGGCCGGGATGCCCAGGCACATGCCTATCCCCTCTCCGCCGCTGACGCCGCGGCGTACCGGATCGATTCCAGCGTCATTTCGTCGCCGCCGCTGATCTTGGTGTTGGGGCTGGCGCAGCGCGGGCAGGTGGCCAGCAGGTCAGTGGTCTCGCCGCTGAACCCGCAGTCGGGGCACGTGATGGTGGCCGGCACCGTCACGAGCTCCACGGCGGCGCCGGCCGCTTCGGTGCCTTCAGCCATCATGGCGAACGCCTGGGCCAGGGATTCGGCGTCCACGGCATGCCGGACCCCGAACCGGACCCGGATCGCGGCCACCTGGCGGCCGCCGGCCCGCTGGCGCACCGCGTCCAGCACGCCCTCGCACAAGCCGAATTCGTGCATGCCGCTCCCTTGTCGTCCTGGTGATCACGCCGCGCGGCGGGATCGCCGCTCGATGAGCTCGTCTACCACGCTACCGATGAACGCGGCCCGGCTGCCGCCGGTCTTGCGGCCCGCGCGGTTCATGACCGGGCCGGCCACGGTTTCGGCCGTGGATATGGCCTCGCTCAGCATCCGCCGGGTCTCCGGGGACGCCATGATCGCCTGAGCCGAGTCGATCGCCTCCTGCAGGCCCCTGCGACCCTGGCGGGTGCCCACGAAGTAGCCGACCACGAAACCCAGTACTACTTCCACGTCCCTCACGTCCTTCCTGGCGTGCTGGGTAACATCTCGCGAATTTCGAGGTACCGCTTGATGTCAGGCAGCGAGTCGATCACCAGGGCCAGCACCGCCGCGATGACCGCCGCCTTGATCAGCCTGGTCAGCATCCCGAGCACCTCCTTCCTGCTCCTTAGCCAGTTTCGCCGTGCTAAGTCCGCCATGCGCCCTGCTCGTCCGCGGGCCGCTCGGCCAGGATTTCTTCCACCGCCCGTACCGCGTGCGGCAGCGCGGCCCGGACCGGATCGGACAGGCCCATGCCCGCGTCGATGTCGGCCGGCTCGCACGCCACCACCAGGCTGCGTCCCGGATGACCGCCCAGCGAGGACAGCAGCCCGAAGATCGCGTCGGGGGTCAGGCTGTGCGCGTCGAGGACCGGCTGGGTCTGCGGGGCGGGCACGTCCACCTCGAGCACGGTGACCGTCCCCGGTGCCTCCCCGCGCGGGGCCGCGTCCACCAGCACGAACAGGTCATAGCCGTTGAGCAGCTCGTACACCAGGTGGACGCCGCGGATGCCGTAGTCACGGACCTGCACTCCCGGGGGCTGCGGGCGCTCGGCCAGCAGCCGGGCGACCTCGACGCCGAAGGCGTCGTCGCGCAGGAACACGTTCCCCACGCCCGCCACCAGGATCCGCTCGGTCACCAGGTCTCTCCCCCTTTGAAAGGCTCCACTTCGTCCGGCATGAAGTACAGGAACCGCCCGTGCGCGATCCGCAGGTCCGCGTCGGGGTCGTCGGTCAGCGACACGGCCAGGTACGGGCGGCCCTCGACGTCGGTCAGCACCGCCTGGACCTCAGCGATCCGGCCGGCCAGGAACATGTCCTGCGCGTCGGCGCGGCGTACGCCGGGCTGCAGCCGAACCAGGCTCCCGCGGGCCACCTGCTGGCCGCCGATCAGCACCGAGTCGGTTTCCGGGGACACCGAGGTATCGGCTTCCGGATCCCACCAGGGCGTCTGCGGGTCATAGCCGACCGGGGCATCCAGCCCGCCGGTGCCGAAGGCGGCGAAAGTGTCAGGGCCGCCCGTGCCGAAGGCGCCGGGGCCGCGGCCGGAAGTGCCGAACGTGCCGGGGCCGCCGCCCGCGCGGATGGTGCCGTGCAGCTTCTGCATGGTCTCCGCGTCCATCGACTCGACCCGGTCGATCAGCGCGGCCGCGCGGGGATCGGTGGCCCGCGCCTCGAGCTTCTCCTCATCGGACAGCGCGAGCGTGCGGAGCGTGAGGATCTCGTCGATCTCGGTCCCGTCGTAGAGCTCGCCCGGGCTCTCCGGGGCCAGTTCCGGGTGGTCGTACAGAATGATCGGCGACGACAGCACGACCTGCCGCCCGCCGTCGGGGTCGGCCAGGACCGGCCAGCTGCCGACGTTCTCGCATTCGGCCACGGCCGGCTTGGCCCACTCCGGCGGGTCGGTCATGGAGATAAACTCCCCGCCGGAGATGGTCAGGATCAGGTGCGCTGCGACCAGCGCGGACGGCAGCGCCTCGTCTCTGACGGTGGGGGCGGGCTCGGCCTCGGTCAGGTTCTCCACCCGGACCGCCATCCGGACCGCCCGCCACGGGCCCTCGACCGGGGTGGTACGCACGGAAACCGTGCCGGCCAGAGGGAAGCGGCGGCGGACGGCCTGCCCGGTGCTCGGCCCGGGCAGCGCCTCGCGGTCCTCGCCGCCCGGCACGGAGAACTCTCGCACCAGCCCCGGGCCGAGCAACTCGTCAGGGCTGACGGTGAACCCGATCTCGCGCTCGACCGCCTCATCCCAGGCCGGCACCTGCGCGTCGGGCGGCACTGGATCGGTGCTGCGCCGCTGCACCTGCAGGAACCGCAGGACGACCTGGACTTCGGGCTGCCCGGCGTGCTCCAGCGCGCACTCGGTCTGGGTGAAGCTGCGCTCGGAGGGATCGGCCGCGGCGTACTGGGGCGCCATGACCACGCCGAACTGCCACCGGCTGCGGTTCTTCTGGGCCGAGGCCCGGTAGGGGTACAGGATGTAGCCCTCGTAGAGCACCGCGTCGGCCATCCGCCGCACGGCGTCCAGGCTCATGTCCGCGTCGGTCACGGCCGCCTCGCCTGCGCGGGATCCTCCGGGTCGCCGCCGGGCTGGGGCTGCTCGCCCAGGCCCTCGAGGCCGGGCTGCCCCGCGGTGGCCAGCAGCGCCTGCAGGGTGGCGTCCCAGGTCGGCAGCGCATGCTTGGCTTTGTATGCGGACAGGTCATCCAGGGTTCCGTGGCTGAAGCGCAGCCACGCGCTGTTCGGGAAGTGGATGTCCGCCAGGTCATGAACGACACTCACCGGCATCCGGTAGGTCGCCTCGGCGCTCCACGGAATCAGCTCGATGGAGAAGCCCCCCGCGCCGTTGTCGATGAAGACCGTGCCGCTGAACAGCAGGAGCAGCGGCACCGTGCCGTCATCCAGGCCGTGGAGGTAGCGGGCCGAGGCCACCTCCAGGTCGTAGGTGCACGGCACCTCCAGCTTGGTCTCGGTCACCGCGGTGAACGAGGGCACCATGGTGGTGACGGTGGCGAGCTGGATCGGCTTGACTGTCTCGGCCCATCGCGACGGGTCGCCGAACAGGTCGTGCAGCCGCTGCGCCTCGTCCGCGGTGTACCGGCGGCGGTGCGGCTCGATGCGGATCTGGCCGCGCAGGGCGATGGCATGAATCTTCACCCCGGACCGCTCGGTGATGGTCAGCGCGAACGTCAGGGTCGGCGTCGCCGCGTATCGTTCGGCGACCGCGCCGGTGCAGCCGAAGACCAGGTCGGCCATCTCAGTACTCTCTCAGCTCGGGCTGGCGCCGGAGTTGGCGCTGCCCGGGTACCGGGTCCCGGCGCGCCAGCGGCACCGCGCGTCGGCGCAGGTCGTCCAGGAAGGCGGTCAGGGCCGCGCGGGCTTCGGCGCCGCCGTCGAAGCCCTGCCATTTCAGCCGCAGCTCGCCCACCAGCGCGTAACACTCGTCGACCGGCATCAGGAAGGCTTCGTTCCGGCCGTCGTTCCGGTTGACGAGGATGGCCTCGACGTCGGGCGCGAGCACGCCGAGCAGCGGGTGGGCGTCAGCCAGCCGGTCCCAGGCGGCGAGGTCCAGCTCGCACTCGGTCACCCCGCCCGGGCTCGGGTAGCCAGCCACCACGCGGCCCAGCTCGGAGTTGTAGAAGAAGAACGCCATGGCCACCGGGATCTGCAGCTCACCCCAGTCCATGTCGGTGAGCGGGCGGTCCGGGTCGTGGTAGACGTGCTCGGGCACGGCCCGGTACCGGCCGCCGGCCGCGCCGTCGTGGGTGAACAGCAGATAACAGGCGCGGCAGGTGCAGGCCAGCGACCGGTTCTCCAGGTCCACCACGTGCCCGTGCCGCTCGCCGAGCACCTCGCGGCACATTTCGCACCGCTCGGCACCGTCGGGCACACTGTCGTCGCGGCCGCGGGCCGCCGCCCGCTCGGCCAGGACCTGCTGGATGGCCGGCGGCAGGCCCGGCATGGGCCCGGCGGACCGCTTGGCGAACCGCCGCAGGCCGGATGGTGCGCCCGGGTAGGTCACTGCGCCCCCCGGGCCGCCGGGGACCGGCCTATCTGCAGCAGCGGCAGCTCGGGAGCCGCCTCGACCACCTCGAAGCTGACCCCCGCCGCGTCCGGTGCGGCGTCGGCTACCGCCTGCTCGATGGCCTCCTGCACCGCCCCGGCGTGGGCCTGGTGACCATGCGCGCTGAGCTCCAGCCGGATGCGGACGACGCCGACGTCGTCGAGGCCGGTGAACTCCGCCTGTCCCGCGTGCGCACCGAGCTGGGGCATGACCGCGTCGATCGCGCGGCGGACCCGGTCCGCTATCGGCAGCGGGTGCAGGTCATGCAGCAGCAGCAGGCTCTCCACCAGCGGATCGGCGGCCAGCTTGGTCATCAGTCGCTGCCCCGCGTCGCTGTCCTGGCCGATGATCTGGACGATCTGGGCCAGCCCGGCGCCGTACAGCTCGACCAGGCAGCTGACGAGCTCTTCCGCGGTGGCGGCGACCTGCGGCCCGGCCTGCGCTCCCAGCTCAGCGAGCAGCTCCTCGACCCGCTCGCCCGCCCTCTGCGCACTATGGTTCGCGGCCATCAGCCCTCCCTTGCTTGGCTAGTACCGCCCGGGCCGTTACATCGCGAGGGGCACGCCTGTCGGTGAGTGCGCCGTCTTGAGCACCTTGCCGCCGCCGAGGTACATGTGCACCCCGCACGGCAGGCACGGGTCGAAGCTGCGCACGGCACGCATGATGTCGATGCCCTTGAAGTTGTCCTTGGAGTTCTCTTCGAAGATCGGCGTGTTCTGCACCGCGTCCTCATAGGGCCCAGGAGTCCCGTAGACGTCGCGGACGCTGCCGTTCCACGGCGTGGGCGGGTACGGGTGGTAGTTCGCGATCTTCCCGTCCCTGATCACCATGTGGTGGGACAGCACGCCGCGGACCGCCTCGGTGAAGCCGCAGCTGTTCGCGTCCTGGGGCACGTCGAAGGATTCCCAGGTCTTGGTCCGTCCGGCCCGGATCTCGGCCAGGGCCTGCTCCACGAAGTACACCGCGGACGCGGCGGCGTAGGCCTGGAAGTAGGTCCGGGCCCGGTCCCGCTCGATCGCGTTGGACAGCGGCTGGCCCTGCTTGTCCACCGGGATCTTCCACTCGAAGGTGGTTTCCGGCAGGCCCATCGTCCGGGGCAGGTTGATCTTCACGCTGTGGCCGGTGGACTGCACGTAGCCGTTATCGACCAGGCCGCCGAGCGCGGTGGCCCACAGCCGGGCGATCGGGCCGCCGCCGGTGTCCAGCGGCAGGTAGTCCTTGCCGTCGAACCAGCGCGGGGACATCGTCCAGCTGTACTTGTCGTCGAAGTCACGCTTGGCGGGCCGCGGGATCGTGTGCTGGTTCCACGGGTGGCGCCGGTCGACCGGGTTGCCGAGCTCGTCGTGGGTAACGAACATCTCCTTGTCCTCCCAGTCCTCGTAGTACGAGTGACCGAGCAGGATCCTGATGCCCAGGTTGATGTCGACCAGGCTGTTGGTGACCAGCTTCCCGTCGACCACCACGCCGGGGCTGACGAACATCTTGCGGCCCCAGTCCTCCATGTTCCGGTAGGTGAAGTCGCAGTAATTGGGGTCGTTCAGGCTGCCCCAGCAGCCCAGCAGGACGCGGCGACGGCCGACTTCCTCATACCCCGGCAGCGCGTCGTAGAAGAAGTCGAACAGGTCGTCGTGCATCGGCACGACCCGCTTCATGAATTCCACGTAGCGCATCAGCCGGGTCAGGTAGTCGGTGAACAGCTGCACCGTCGCGACCGTGCCCACCCCGCCCGGGTACAGCGTGGAGGGGTGCACGTGGCGGCCTTCCATCAGGCAGAACATCTCCCGGGTCGACCTGCTGACCTGCAGCGCCTCCCGGTAGAACTCGCCCTCCAGCGGGTTGAGCGAGCGCATGATGTCCCCGATGGTGCGGTAGCCGTGCTCGCCCGCGTGCGGCGCCTCGGTGGCGTTGGCCCGCTCCAGCACGCCGGGGTTGGTCTCGGCCACCATCCGCTCGCAGAAGTCCACCCCGACCAGGTTCTCCTGGAAGATGTTGTGGTCGAACATGTACTCTGCCGCTTCGCCCAGGTTGATGATCCACTCGCCCAGGTGCGGCGGGCGGACGCCGTAGGCCATGTTCTGGGCGTAGACCGAGCAGGTCGCGTGGTTGTCACCGCAGATCCCGCAGATCCGGCTGGTGATGAAGTGCGCGTCCCGGGGGTCCTTGCCCTTCATGAAGATGCTGTAGCCCCGGAAGATCGACGAAGTGCTGTGGCACTCCGCGACCCGCTTGGCCTTGAAGTCGATCTTGGTATAGATACCCAGGCTGCCGACGATCCGCGTGATGGGATCCCAGGTCATCTCGGTTAGTTCGGGCGTGTCGGTACCTGAGGTCGGGCCCATCTCGGTTGCGGTCATGGTGTCACCACGTCTTCTGGTAGCCGGTGCGGAGTTCAGAGCCCTTCACGCGCCACTTCGGCTCCTTGTCCGCCGTCTTGGCGGTGAAGCTCCGGAGGCTGCGGATAACCGTGCCGTACATGCCGCTGGCGGTCGTCGATACGGTCGCGCCCGGCGGCTTGTCCATGAACGGCATGAACTTGTCCGGGAAGCCGGGCATCGTGCAGGCGATGCAGATGCCGCCCACGTTCGGGCAGCCGCCCACGCCGTTGATCCAGCCCCGCTTGGGCACGTTGCACTTCACCACGGGACCCCAGCAGCCCAGCTTGACCAGGCATGTGGGGGAGCCGTACTCGGTGGCGAAGTTGCCCTCCTCGTAGTACCCGGCCCGGTCGCAGCCCTGGTGCACGGTGGCGTCGAACAGCCACTTGGGCCGCAGCACCTCGTCTAGCGGGATCATCGGTGCCTGCCCGGCCACCTGGTAGAGCAGGTACAGGATCGTCTCGGACAGGTTGTCCGGCTGGATCGGGCAGCCCGGCACGCAGACGATCGGCAGGCCGGCCTTGGACTTCCAGTCCCAGCCGAGGTAGTCCGGCACGCCCATGGCGCCGGTCGGGTTGCCCGCCATGGCGTGGATGCCGCCGTAGGTGGCGCAGGTGCCCACGGCCAGGATGGCCGTCGCCTTGGGGGCGAGCCGGTCGAGCCATTCGTTGGTGGTCATCGGCTGGCCGGTCGCCGGGTTGTTGCCGAAGCCGCACCAGTAACCCTCGGACTTGATCGCCTCGTTCGGGATGGATCCCTCGACGACCAGGACGAACGGCTCCAGCTCACCGCGGTCGGCCTTGTGCCACCACTCGATGAAGTTGTCGGCCCCCTGCTCCGGGCCGCACTCGAAGTCGATCAGCGGCCAGTGGACCGCCACCTTGGGCAGGCCCGGCAGGGCCCCGAGCACGATCTCCTCGATGCTGGGCTGAGTCGCGGCGGTCAGCGCCACCGAGTCCCCGTCGCAGCCCAGTCCCCCGTTCATCCAGAGAATATGCAGGACCGGCTCTTCAGCGGCCTGGGTCATGGGTCCACCCCTTCGGTCGGAGGCCCGTGTCCGCGGGCCCCCTGGTTAAGGTCACGCGCGCACGGAATGCTGCGGCGCGAGAGCGCGAGCCTGGCCGGCCAGTTGCCTGGTCTGGCCCGGATCGCGCTGATTCGTGGTGCGACCTGCCGGTGGCGGCACGGCGGCGCGGCGGGAACCCGGTCATGTCATTTCGCTGAGTCGCGGGAGGCATTCCTCGCCGTGGCCCAGTCGCCCGCCGGCGGGAGACGCCGGAATGCCGACCGCTCATTACATTCTCACAAAAGGCCGGCTCACGGCAACGGCGCCATCACCGGTGAGGTCAGCCTATTCCTGTTACCCGCGGATCTCAAGACAGAACAGTCCCCGTGCTTGGACACATATGTCTATCCATTACGGCTCGTCTCGAGGTGTATTTTCCACGTACTCTCAATGTCATGCCCCGGTCACACTGGCGTCGGGGGCCGATACCTCACGAGCCGGCGACCGGAGGGGATATGGAGGAGCGCGCCGACCTGGTCAGCGACAAGGTCGAGGTCGTGCCGGTCGTTGTCCTGTCGCAGACGTTCCCCGCCCGCCCCTCCTCCATTCCCGATATCCGTGACTTCGTCCGCCGCTGCCTGGCCCAGTCGCCGCTGTCCGAGGAGGACAACCGCGCGGTCGGCGAGACCGTCGCCGCGGCGCTCCTTGATGCGGCCGGCTCGACCGGGGCCATCAACGTCTCGTTCCGGATCTTCCCCGACCACGTCGAGGTCGACGTGCTGCGCTCCGGCGCGCAGATCGGGACGCCCGCAGGCCTGGACGCGCTGGCCTCGCTGCTCCAGTCCGGCGGACCCGCCGCGTCCGGCCAAAACGGCGGCCCGCCGCCCGGGCCGGACGACCAGGGGTTCGCGGAGTGGATGTCGGCCGCGCTGCGCCGGGAAGGAATGACCATGGAGGTGGCCGCCAAACAGCTCGGGGTCTCGGTGAAAACGGTCAGCCGCTGGGTGGGCGGCACCACCGAGCCGCGGCTGCGCGACCTGCGGCGCATCCGGGAGCTGTTCGGCGACTTCCCGCTGCCCTGAGCACGCCGCGCGGGAACCAGGAGTGGACCGTCGCCCCGCCCAGCCCGTACGGTTAGGGCCGTGGCTGCAACGACGGGTACCTTCCGGCTCGGGCCGGACAACGGACGTATCGTGCTCAAGACGGGCCGGGCCGGCCTCGCCGCGCGGGCCGGTCATGACCTGACCATCGAGGTCACCCGCTGGTCGGCGCAGGTCGAGGTGCCGGACGCCGACGCGGGCGGCGTCACCGCCGCCGCTATCTCCGCCGAGCTCGATCTGGACTCGCTGGAGGTCCGCGAGGGCAGCGGCGGGGCCAAGCCGCTGAGCGACCGGGACCGCCGCGAAATCAAGAAGACGATGAGCGGGATCCTGGGCGGTGGCACGGCCAGCTTCACATCCTCGCGGATCGTTCTGGCCGGCGCGGGCGGCGGGATCGAGGGCACGCTCACCGTCAACGGGAAGACCGGGCCGGTTCGGCTGCAGGTATCCGAGCCGACCCCGGGCCGCTATCGGGGGACGGCCAGGGTGGTCCAGTCGGCGTTCGGCATCAAGCCGTACGTGGGGTTCTTCGGGGCACTCAAGCTAAACGATGAGGTCGCGGTGGAGTTCGAGGTGACTCTCCCGTCCCTGCCCGCCGCGTGAAGTTCCTCGTCATCTGGAAGATCGAGCTGTCGCTGCTGTCCGGGCACGTGGCGTCGGCGGTCGCGCGGATGCCGTCCTACGCCAAGCCGCTGGAGCGCTCGGGCCAGATCGCCGCCCGCTACCACATCGTCGGCGCGCACGGCGGGGCCTGGGTCTACGACGTCGGCTCGAACGAGGAGCTCGAGCGGCTGATCGCGCTCATGCCCGTCTACAACTTCGCGCACTACACCGTGTATCCGCTGGCCGAGATGCCCGACTGGGACCAGACCGCTGCCGACGAGCCCGCCCCGCCCCGTCCGTAGCGTTTTCCTCGCCCGCCCCGCGAAACCCCGCTCGAATGACCCCTGCGCTCCAAAATGACCCCTGCGCTCCAAATGACCCCTGCGCTCCAAATGACCCCTGCGCTCGAAATGATCATTACGCTCCAAAGCGAATCATTGTGCTGGAAAACAATCACTGTTCTTGAAATGATCATTGTTCCGGAACGATAGCTGTGCCCGGAATGACCGCTACGCCGGAATAGCCGCCGTGCCCGGAACCCATGCCGCGCCGCTCCCGGAATCCCCGATTGCAAGAATCCGCGAATAAGCGAATACTTGGAAAACCGGCGCGTCAGCGCAGTCCGCGGAGGTGACGATGGCGGCGTACCAGACGGTGGCCCAGCGCAATCTGACCTGCGCCATTCGCATCCGCGAGCGGCGCAGGCAGCTCGGGCTCACCCAGGCCGAGCTGGTGGACCGGGTGAACGGGTACGGCTCGAGGCTGTCCAGCCAGGCCCTCAGCGCGATCGAGAACGGCCGCCGCCTGGCCGTGGGCCGGCTGCCCGACCTGGCCGCGGCGCTGCAGTGCACCGTCAGCTACCTGCTCGGCCTCACCGCGGACCCAGACCGCTGGGAACCCGATGACGCCAGGCCGCCTGCTCTCCTCCGGCCCGCCGGCGTGCTCCCGCCCGCCCGGCGCCCCCAAACCGTCACGAACGGCCCCGTCACGAACAGCCCCGCCTGGCCGGGCACCCCGCCCCGCCACGGCTGGATCCTCGGGCCCGACCTGCCGGACGCCGTCCCTCCCGCACAGAGGTCATCATGAGGTTCCCCCGGCCCGTCACCGCCGCGCTGCCGATCCTGCTGGCCGCCCTGGCCGCGCTGACCGCCCTGGCCGCCTGCAGCAGCTCATCCTCCTCCTCGCCCTCTTCCGCGGCGGCCGTCGCGGACCACACGCCGCAGCAGCTCACCTTGTACACCTCGGTCACCCAGAACACCGTGACCGCCGTCGTGAACGGGTTCGCTAAGGCCGACCCCGGCGTCAAGGTCAGCGTGTTCCGCGCGACCACCGGCCAGCTCAACGCCCGTATCGCCGCCGACCAGCATTCCGGCGGCCTGCGCGCCGGGGTGATCTGGGGCACCGACCCGCTGTCAATGGAGTCATACGCCCAGCAGGGCCTGTTCAAGCCCTGGCCGCTGCCCGGCCTGGCCGGCGTGCCCGCCACCGACAAAACGACCTACTTCTGGGGCACCCGCGAGCTCTACCTGGTCATCGTGGCCCACAAGGGCCTCTCGCCGATGCCGAACACCTGGGCCGACCTGACCAACGCGGCCTACCACGGCAAGGTGGCCCTGCCCGACCCGGCCGCGGCGGGCTCGGCGTTCGCCGCGCTCGGCTACTTCGCCACCGCACCCGGCTTCGGCCTGAACTTCTACCGGGCGCTCAAGGCCAACGGCGCGGTCCAGGTCAGCACGGTCCCCGAGGTGGTCACCGATGTAGCCGAAGGCCGCTACCAGCTCGGCATCACCCTGGATTCCGGGGTACGCTCGGCCATCGCCGCGGGCTCCCCGGTCGTCATGGACTGGCCCGCCGGCGGCGCCATCTCGCTCTACAGCCCGATCGCGGAGACGGTGGCGGCCACCGGCGCGACGGCCACCGCCGCGCAGGCGCTCATGCGTTACGTCCTGTCCCCGGCCGGACAGACCGCGATCGGGAAGACCGGCTGGCAGCCGGTGCTGCCCGGCATCGCCGGGCCGCCGCGCCCGGCGGGCGCCACCGAGGTCCATCCCGGCTGGCCCGTCCTGTTCGGCCGGCAGCAGCAGATCCTGCAGCAGTACCAGGCCATCTTCGGGGCCTGAGCCCGGTGCGCGGGGGCCTGCGCCCGCTGCGCGGGGGCCTGCGCCCGGCTCGCGCCGCCACTGCCGCCGCGGCCGCCGTCACGGCCGGCCTGATCGCGGCGCTGGTGGCGGTGCCGCTGGTGTCCCTGGGCCGGATCGCGGCCGCTGACGGGCTGGCCGGGATGGCCCGGGACCTGACCGCCCCGGCCAGCCGGGTGGCCATCGTGCATACCGTGGCGGTGGCCGGCGCGGTCACGGTCCTGGCCGTCACGGCGGGCACCGCGCTCGCGCTGGCCGTCGAGCGCCGTCCCGCCCGGTCCCGGCTGCTGCCCCGGCTGCTGGTCGCCGCGCCGCTGGTCATACCGGAGTTTGTGCTGGGCTTCGCGTGGAGCCAGGCCTACGGCCCGGCGGGCCTGTCCGACCGGCTGACCGGCCTGACCATGCCCGGATTGTTCGGCCCGGCCGGCATCATCGCCGTGCTCACCGTCTACGGCCTGCCGCTGGCCTACCTGGCCGTCACCGCCGGCCTCGCGGCCCGCGCCGACCCGGCCCTGGAACGGGCGGCCCGCGCGGCGGGCGCGAGCGGCTGGACCACGCTGCGCACCGTCACGCTGCCGCTGCTGCGGATCCCGCTGCTCGCCGCGGCCGCGCTGGTCTTCGTCACCGCGGCGGGCAGCTTCGCCGTGCCCGAGGTGCTCGGCACGCCGGCCGGCTTCGCCACCATGTCCACGCTGGTCTACAGCGAGCTTGCCCTGTCGGCCGCCCCGGCTGCCTTCACCGCCCTGGTCGTGCTGGCCCTGGCCATGGTGGTGCTGGTGCTGCTGGCCCTGGGCCCGCTCGACCTGTGGCTGGCCCGGCTGCCGCGTGCCGCCCGGACCCAGGCGCCCCCCGCCGCACCGGCGCCGAGGACCGCAGGCGACCGCGCCCTCATGGCCGTGATCTGGGTTTATGCCGTCCTCGCGGCCGGGATCCCGATGCTCACGCTGATCCTCACCGCGCTGACCCGCGGCCCGGGCCTGGCCCCGGTCCCGGCGAACTGGACCCTGGCCAACTTCCAGGCCGGCTTTTCCGGCGGGGCGGGCGGCGCCCTGGCCCGCAGCACAGCGCTCGCGCTGGCCGCCGCGATCGCCGCGCCGGTGATCGGCGCGCTGGTGGCGGGCCTGGCCCGCGGCCGCTGGCGCGGGCCGCTGGCCACCGTGGTCACGCTGTCCTACGCCATCCCGGGCTCGGCGCTCGCGGTGGGCATCATCGTCTCCTACGGCCGCTGGCTGGACGGCTCGGCGCTGATCATCGGCGTCGCGTACGTGGCGAAGTTCTGGGTGTTCGGCCACCGCCCGGTGCAGGCGGCCCTGGACCGGCTGCCGCCCGGCCTGACCCGGGCCGCCCGGCTGAGCGGCGCCCGGCCCGCCGCCGCGGCCCGCACCGTGGTGCTGCCGCCGCTGACCACGGCCGCCGTCAGCGCGGCCGCGCTGGTCTTCATCCTAGCCTTCCACGAGCTGACCATGTCCACCATCTTGTACGGGCCTGGCACCGAGACCTTCGCGGTGGTCATCATGAACACCCAGGACCTCGGCGGCGTCGGCGCGACCGCGGCGCTCGCCCTGGTGCTGACCGTGCCGGTCGTGGCGGTGGCCGCCCTGGCCGCCGCGCTGGCCCGCCGCACCGCATCATCCGCCCGCGACATCCTCTTATCAACCGAACGGACCCATGGAACCCGCACCCACCACCAGCATGCTGCGCACCCCGGACGCGGTCGCCGCCGTGGGCCTGTCCGTCGGCTACGGGCGCCCGGCGCTGGCCGGCCTCGACCTGGCCGTCGCGTCCGGTGAGACGCTCGCGCTGCTCGGGTCGTCCGGGTCGGGTAAGACCACCCTGCTCAACACCATCGCCGGCTTCCTCGCGCCGCTGGCCGGCCAGGTCTGGCTGGCCGGCCAGCTGGCCTCGGGCCCGGGGCGGCTGGTGCCGCCGGAGCGACGGCGGATCGGGATGGTGTTCCAGGACCACGCCCTGTGGCCGCATCTGTCGGTGCTGGACACCGTGGCCTACCCGCTGCGCCGGGCCGGCGCGCCCAAGTCCGCCGCGCGCCGGGCCGCCCGCGACATCCTCGAGCAGATGGGCCTGGGCCCGCTGGCCGAGCGCCGTCCCGGGCAGCTGTCGGGCGGTGAGCAGCAGCGGGTCGGGCTGGCCCGGGCGCTGGCCAGCGGGCCCGGGATCTACCTGTTCGATGAGCCGACCGCGCACCTGGACGCCAGCCTGCGCGCGCAGATCCTGGAGGAGGTGGCCCGCCGCCGCGCCGCCGACGGCGCCGCGGCGATCTACGCCACCCACGACGCCGCCGAGGCGCTGGCCATCGCCGACCGGGTCGCCGTGCTGCACTCGGGCCGGATGGCCCAGGCCGGCCCCCCCGCCGAGGTCTACGCCGCGCCCGATGACCTGATCGTCGCCGCCCTCACCGGCCCCGTATCGGTCCTGCATGCCCCGGTCAGCTCAGTGACCGCGGCCCGCTACACCATCGAAGTGGGCGAGGCCCGCGCCACCGTCCCCGGCAGCGTCGCGCCCACCACCGCCCCAGCCACCACCGCCGAGCCCAGCACCGCCGTCCCCGGCAGTGAGGCGCCCAGCACCGCCGAGCCCGGGCCCGCGCTCCTAGTCCGGCCCGACTGGGCCCTGCTCGGCGGCCCGGGTCGGCCGGACGCCGACGGTGACCTGCCCGGCAGCATCACCGACGTCCGCTTCCGCGGACCGCACACCGATTACCACCTGGTCACGCCCGCCGGCCCGCTGCTCATCAGGGAAGCCGGGCCGCCCCGCGCCGGGCCCGGCCCGGCCCGCTGGTCGCTGCTCCGCGTCCGGCTGATGCCCTGACCATCTAAGCTCCTCCGGCCGCCGGCCCCTGGCTGTCCTCGTCGAGGAGGCTCAACAGCTCGGCGAGCGCCTTGCGGTCCTGCGCCGACATGGGCGCGAACAGGTCTTCGGCGGCTCGCCGCCGGGCCTCTCGCATGTCGTCGCGGACGGCCCGGCCGCGGTCGGTCAGGTGCAGCCGGATGGCCCGGCGGTTGTGTGGGTCAGTCTCCCGGCGGACGAGCCCGGCCTGCTCGAGCGCGTCGATGACCGTGGTGACCGACCGCGGCACGATGCCGAGCCGGTGGGCGAGCTCCGTCATCCGCAGCGGTTCCTCGCTCCGGGTGACGATGCGCAGGGCGCGTTCCTGCGCCGGGGTGAGGCCGAGCGGCGCGAGCCGGTCCGCCTGCGCCCGGCGCAGCCGTCTGGTCAGCCGCTGGAGCAGGTCCGCGAGCTGACCGGGATCCTCGTACTCCACGAGTTCCATATTACCAGGAGGTACGCTCATACTGAGCCGGGAACAACTATGAGCTACGCTCTGTTTGAGTTAGCAAGACTAAACCTAACGGGAGGCTTTATTGGGTACCGCTAACCCTCGCGTGCCACTGCGCCGCATCATCCGGCTCTTCCGTCCGTACCGGTGGAGCCTACTGTTCGTCTTCATCCTGGTCGGCGCGTCGTCGCTGGTCTCGCTGGTCAACCCGTTCCTCATCCGCGCGGTCATCGACGTGGCCCTGCCCCAGGGGCGGATGGGCCTGCTGACCGTGCTCGCCGCCGGCATGATCGTCGTGTCGGTCGCCAACAGCTCCTTCAGCGTGTCGCAGACCTACGTGTCCACCAAGGTCGGCCAGCGGGTCATGCACGACCTGCGCACTGCCGTCTACTCGCACCTGCAGCGCATGTCGCTGGCCTTCTTCACCAGGACCCGCACCGGCGAGGTCCAGTCGCGCATCGCCAACGACATCGGCGGCATGCAGGCCACGGTCACCAGCACCGCCACCACGCTGGTCTCGAACCTGACCACCGTGATCGCCTCGATCATCGCCATGATCGTACTGGACTGGCGCCTCACGATCGCCTCGCTGATCATGATGCCCGTGTTCGTGTGGGTGAGCCGCCGCGTCGGGACCGAACGCCGCCGCATCACCCGCGACCGGCAGCGTCAGCTCGCCCTGCTGTCCTCGGTCGTGCAGGAATCGCTGTCGGTCAGCGGGATCCTGCTCGGCCACACCATGGGCCGCTCCCGCTCGCTCGCCGAGTCCTTCGCCACCGAGTCCGGCAAGCTTTCCGACCTCGAGGTCCGCTCGAGCATGGCCGGCCGCTGGCGCCAGTCGACGATCCAGATCATCATGGCCTCCATGCCCGCGGTGATCTACTGGGTCACCGGGCTGACCAGCGACGGCGGCCGCATGGCCATCTCGATCGGCACCCTGGTCGCGTTCACCACCTTGCAGCAGCAGCTCTTCCGCCCGATGGTGAGCCTGCTCAGCGTCGGCGTCGACATCCAGAGCTCCCTTGAGCTGTTCGGCCGGATCTTCGAGTACCTGGACCTGCCCGTCGACATCGCCGAGCCGGCCCGTCCGGTCACGCCCGAGCGGCTCCGCGGTGAGGTGCGGCTGCACGACGTCGGCTTCTCCTACGCCGCCGCGGACCGGCCCACCCTCCAAGCCATCGACCTAACGGTCCCGGCCGGCCACAGCCTCGCTATCGTCGGCGAGACCGGCTCAGGCAAGACCACACTCAGCTACCTCATCCCGCGCCTGTACGACGTCACGTCCGGCCAGGTAACCATCGACGGCGTCGACGTGCGCGACATGTCCTTCGACACGCTGGCCGCCGCGGTCGGCGTCGTGTCCCAGGAGACCTACCTCCTGCACGCCTCGGTGGCCGACAACCTGCGGTTCGCCAAGCCCGACGCCACCGACGCCGAGCTGGTCGCGGCGGCGCGGGTCGCGCAGATCCACGACCACCTCCAGGCCCTGCCCGACGGCTACGACACCGTGGTGGGGGAGCGCGGCTACCGCTTCTCCGGCGGGGAGAAGCAGCGCCTGGCCATCGCCCGCGCCGTCCTGCGCGACCCGGCCATCCTCGTCCTCGACGAGGCCACCAGCGCGCTGGACACGCAGACCGAGCAGGCCGTGCAGGAGGCCATCGACGCCGCGAGCGCGGGCCGCACCACGATCACCATCGCGCACCGCCTGTCGACGATCCGCGACGCCGACGAGATCATCGTGCTGGACCACGGCGAGATCGCCGAGCGCGGCCGGCACGACGACCTGCTCGCCCAGGGCGGCCCCTACGCCGCCCTAGTCAGCCGCGACGCTGACCTGGTCGAGGCCTCCTGACGCGCGTCCTCACGAACCTCGCTGCTGGTCGGCGATGGCCCGGACCCCGGCGATGAACAGCTCGACACCCAGCCGGTAGTGGAACTCGGGGTCGCACCCGGCCATCGGCGCGGCGCACTCGATCAGCCGCGGGTAGCGGGCCGCGGGCAGCATGGCCAGCTCGACCTGGCTGAGCCGCTGGTGCTCGGCGAGCTCATCCTCGGCCAGGTCGGGATGGTAGCCGGACTCGCTCATGACCAGCATGATCCCGGTCCACAGGGCGCTGCGGGCGATCTCGGCGGCATGCTCGGCGTCGAACCCGGCGGCCCTCAGGATCTCCAGCGCACTCTCGATGGCGCGCAGCGCCGCTTCGTTCCGCTTCTCGTGCTCCTGCACCAGCTGGGGCGCCGACCGGTGGGCGCGCAGCACCTTCAGCAGCGATTCCAGCCCGGCCTGAAGCTGGGCCCACCACGGTATCGACGGGTCGACCCGCACCTCGATCTCGCTCCAGACCTGCTCGGCCATGCCCTCGAGCAGGTCGTCCTTGCTGCGGAAATGCCAGTACAGCGCCATCGGGGTGACGCCCAGATCCTGGGCCAGCTTGCGGATGGTCAGCGCATCCAGCCCGTCCGCGTCGGCCAGCTTGAGCGCGCGCTCGACCACCGTGCGCTTGCTGAGCCGCGAGCGCTCGCCGTCCGTCTCTCCCGATCCCATCACTTGACAACTATACGCCGTACAAGCCATCATATACAACGTACACGTACGACGTACATGAACGTCATACAGGTACAACGTACATGAGTCTACGGGGAAAGGACGTCGCTGTGTCAGCAAGCACCGAGTCGGCTGGCGCCGACTCAGCCAGTACCGGCCCAGCCAGCACCGGGTCAGCGGATCCCGCCGCGGAGCGCCTGGCCGCCAGGCGGTGGTGGGCCCTGGCGGCCATGAGCCTGGCCGCCTTCATGGCCTACTTGGACAACAACATTGTTAATGTGGCCATCCCGACCATCCAGCGCAGCCTGTACCTGTCGGTGTCCGGGCTGGAGTGGGTGGTCAGCAGCTACCTCCTCACCCTGGCCGGGCTGCTGCTGGTCGGGGGCAGGCTGGCCGACGTGTACGGACGGCGCCGCGTGTTCCAGCTCGGCCTGGCCGTATTCACGCTGTCCTCGCTGGCCTCGGGGCTGGCCGCCAGCGGCGGCGTGCTCATCGCCAGCCGGGCCGTCCAAGGCATCGGCGCGGCGCTGCTGATGCCGGCCACGCTGGCCATCATCGTGGCCGCGTTCACCAACGCCAGGGAACGCAACACGGCCATCGGCATCTGGGCCGCGTCCGGGGCGCTGGCCCTGGCCCTCGGCCCGGCGCTGGGCGGCCTGATCAGCCAGCATCTCCACTGGGGCTGGATCTTCCTGATCAACGTGCCGATAGGCGTGCTCACCTTCGTCATCACCGCGCGGTACGTGACCGAATCCCGGGCCGAATCCCCGGCCGCCTCCCGGGCCGAATCCCCGGCCGCCTCCCGGGCCGCCTCCCGGGCTGGATCCCGGACCGGATCCGTGGCCCGGCGGCTCGACCTGCCCGGCCTGGTCACCTCCGCGGCGGCCTTGTTCGCGCTGACCTACGCGCTGATCGAGGGGAGCGTCCGGGGCTGGACCTCCCCGCTGATCCTCGCCGCGTTCGCGCTGGCCGCCGCGGCCGCCGCGGCCTTCCTGGCCATCGAGTCCCGCGCCGCCAGCCCGATGGTCCCGCTGTCCATGTTCCGCAGCCGGGAGTTCAGCGGCGGCACCGCCACGATGATGATCTGGGCCTTCGGCGTCCTCGGCATCTACTTCTTCACCTCGCTCTATCTGCAGCAGACGCTCGGTTTCTCGCCGGTCAAGGCGGGCCTGGCCTTCGTCCCGATGGCGCTGTGCGTGGCGGTGTTCGCCGGGCTGGCCCCGCAGGTGCAAGCACGGGCTGGGGCGCACCGCACCGTGGCGTTCGGCATGCTGCTCATGGTCGTCGGCCTGGTCTTGTTCGCCCGCCTCGGCCTGCACGCGAGCTACGCCAGCCTGCTACCCGGTTTCCTGCTGTTTGGCGCGGGCGCGGGGCTGATGAACGTGCCGCTCACTAACGCCGTCATGGCGGCCACCCCGGCCGTCCGGGCTGGCATCGCCTCCGCGCTGCTCAACGCCTCCCGGGAGGTGGCCGGGCTGCTCGGCATCACGGTCATCGGCGCGGTGCTGCGGACCCGCCAGTCCGCTGCGCTACGAGCCGGCGCCGGGCCGGTGCACGCCTTCCTGGACGGCTACCACACCGGGCTGCTGGTCACCATCGCCTTGATGGCCGCAGGCGTGCTGGTCAGCTACCTGAGCCTGCGCCCGCGCCCGGCCGCGACAGCCGCCACAGCCGCGACAGCCGCCACAGCCGCGACGGCCGCGACGGCCGAGCGCCGCGCCGAGATCACCGCGGCCAGCGAAGCCGAGGCCATCGGCGAGTCCCTGGGCGAGCTGGTCGTCCCGGCGCAGTTCACGGTCCAGGCGCCCAGCTCACGGCCGAACGCCTGACGGCCCAGGCGCCCTGCTCACGGCCGAACGCCTGACGTCGGCCCAACCCCGGATCCCGCGGCCGGAATGACGGCGGGGGATCCGGGGTTGGCGCGGTCATGACGACCATAGGAATCATCGGCAGCGGGATGATCGGCGGCACCGTGGCCCGGCTCAGCGTGGCGGCCGGCCACCACGTGGTGCTCAGCAACTCCCGCGGCCCGGAAACACTGGACGAGCTGGTGGCCGAGCTCGGGCCGCTGGCGACCGCCGGCACCGCCGAGCAGGCCGCCGAGGCGGGTGAGCTCGTGCTGGTCAGCGTCCCGCTCAAGGCGATCAGCGAGATACCGGCCAAACCGCTGGCCGGCAAGCCGGTCATGGACACCGGCAACTACTATGCCCAGCGCGACGGCCAGATCGAGGAGCTCGACACCGGCGCGATCACCACCAGCGGCCTGCTGCAGCGCCAGCTGCCCGACGCGCAGGTGGTCAAGGTGTTCAACAACATCTTCTTCAAGCACCTGGCCTCGCTGGGCCGCCCACACGGCGCCGAGGACCGCACCGCCCTGCCCATCGCGGGTGACGACGAGGCGGCCAAGGCGGCGGTAACCGCCTTCCTGGACTCGATCGGTTACGACGCCGTCGACACCGGCTCCCTGGCCGACAGCTGGCGCCAGGAGCCCGGCACCCCCGTCTACGGCAGCCCCTACGGCCCGTTCTCTGACGAGATAGGCACCCCCGCCGATGCCGCGAGGATCCACGCCGACGTAGTCGGCGCACACCGCTAGCCCATCCGCTTGGGGCAACCCCCGCGTGCCCAAAAACCCCACCTGCCCCCACTGCAACATTTGCGTGGTAGATCCGGGCTACGTGGTAGATCGAGTGCAGCCCAAGCCACCGGATCTACCACGGAGCCCGGATCCTCCACGATCATGGTTCCGATGAGGTCAATGGTTCCGATGAGGGCAATAGGGCCGATGAGGGCAATAGGGCCGATGAGGGCAATAGGGCCGAAACGGGCCGCCGAAACGGCCCGTCGGCCCAGCGGGAGGCCCCGTGCCGCAGTTCACCCTCGCCGTGTGGCGCAGTTTCGCTGACCGGGACGGCACCTAGGCTTAGTGGTCTATGAGCACAACACAGGCGCCGCCGGACGCGGCCGGCCCGCCCGCCCACGCCGCCGACGCCGCCATCCACACCGAGGACCTGACCAAGATCTACCAGGGCACCGATTTCGCCGCAGTGGACAAGCTCAACCTCGACGTGCGAGCCGGGGAGATCTTCGGCCTGCTCGGCCCGAACGGCGCTGGCAAGACCACCACGGCCGGCATGCTCACCACCCGTGTGGTGCCGAGTTCCGGCCGCGCCCTCATCGCCGGCGTCGACGTCGCGAAGCACCCGGCGCTGGCCAAGCAGCTCAGCGGCATTGTCTCCCAGCAGAACACCCTGGATCGCCAGCTCAACGTCTGGGAGAACCTGTACTTCCACGGCCGGCTGTTCGGCATGGGCGCCAAGGCTTCCCGGCAGACCGCCACCGACCTGCTCGAGCAGTTCCAGCTTTCCCGCTGGGCCAAAGCGTCGGTCTACGCGCTGTCCGGCGGCATGGCCCAGCGGCTGATGGTGGCCCGGGCCATCTTCCACCGCCCGTCGGTGCTGTTCCTCGACGAGCCCACCGCCGGGCTGGATCCGCAGAGCAGGCTCGCCCTGTGGGACCTGCTCGGCGAGCTGCACGGTGAGGGCCAGACCATCCTGCTCACCACGCACTACATGGAGGAGGCCGACCGGCTCTGCCAGCGGGTGGCGATCATGGACCACGGCCGGATCCTCGCGCTCGACACCCCCAGCGCGCTCAAGCAGAGCACCGGCGCCGACACCATCGTCACCGTGCGGACCACCGGCGACCCGGCCCTCCTGGCCGAGCTGCTGGCCGAAGACGTCGACGGCGTGCGGCGGACCCGGGTGACGGACGACAAGGTCGAGCTGCACATGCAGGCCGGCGACCGGCTCGTGCCGCGCATCGTGCTGTCGGCCGAGCGCAACGGCTTCGAGCTCATGGACGTCTCCATCGCCGAGCCCAGCCTGGAAACCGTGTTCATCAACCTGACCGGAAGGGAGCTGAGGGAAGAATGACCACGACCCCGGTAACCGCCCAGGCCCCCGCCCGGCGGATCGGCGGCGGCCCCACCCGGTCGGTGGCCGCGGCCAGCTGGACCGCGCTGGGCGCGCTGCTCCTGCGCGACCTGGTGGTGCTGCGCAAGCACATCTGGGAATTCGTGCTGCGCACGCTCATTCAGCCGTTCCTGCTGTGCTTCGTGTTCCTCTACGTCTTCCCGAAGATCGGGCAGGGCATCGGCGGGCACGGCTCGGCGCAGCAGTCGGCGTTCGCGACCATCCTGGTCCCGGGTGTGGTCGGCATCTCGGTCATGTTCCAGGGCGTGCAGTCCATCGCGCTGGCCATGGCCCAGGAGTTCGGCTTCACCCGCGAGATCGAGGACCGGGTGCAGGCGCCCTGCCCGATCTGGCTGGTGGCGATGGCGAAGGTACTCTCCGGCGCGGCGCAGGGCGTGCTGTCGGCCATCATCGTGCTGCCCATGGCCTCGGTTGTGCACGCGCCGGGGGTACAGGCGCACCTGACCCTGCACTGGTGGCTGATCGTCACCTTCGTGCCGCTGGCCTGCGTCGCGATGGCCGGCCTCGGGCTGGTGCTCGGCACCAGCTTCGAGCCCAGGAACATCGGCCTGATGTTCGGCTTCATCATCCTGCCGATCACGTTCCTGGGCGGCACCTACTACTCCTGGACCAAGCTCGCCCCGGTCACCGTGGGCGGCTGGCCCTGGCTGCAGACGCTCGTGCTGATCAACCCGCTCATCTACGTGAACGAGGGCATGCGGGCCGCCTTCACCACCGTGCCGCACATGCACTTGTACGTCGTCTACCCGGTCGTGGCCGGGTTCGCCGCCGTGTTCCTGGCCATCGGCCTGCACAACTTCCGCCGCCGTGTGCTCACCTGACCGCCTACCGGCCTGACCGCTACCGCTCACCGGCCTGACTCCGGCCGCCGATTACTCGCCGGCCGCGCCGTCGATCCGCTCGCGCAGCAGGTCAGCGTGCCCGTTGTGGCGGGCGTACTCCTCGATCATGTGGATCAGCACCCAGCGCAGCGATACCGGCCCGCGCCGTTCGTCTTCCCGCTTCCCGAACGCATCCAGGTCGGGTGCCGCGCCGACCAGCCGTTCGGCGAACGCGATTTCCTCCTGCCACGCCTGCCAGGCCTCGGCGACCACGGCCGGATCGGGCCGGGCGCCGTCGAAGTCCCCGTCGGGATCTTCGGGGGAGTAGAACAGCGGCGGCGCGTCCTGCCCGGCCAGCAGCCGGCGGAACCAGCTGCGCTCCACGTCGGCCAGCTGCCGCACCAGCCCGAGCAGCGACAGGCTCGACGGCTCGGCGGACCGGCGGGCCATGGCCTCGGCGTCCAGTCCCGAGCATTTCAGTTCGAGCGTGGCCCGGTGCCAGCCCAGGAACCCGGTCAGCGTGGCCAGCTCCGAGCCGGCGGCCGGCGGCTCAGCCCGCGGATCCTGGTCCGGCCCGGTGAACATGTCGATGGGCATGCCAGCCATCATGGCGGGCCGGGCGCCGGATCCTCAACTGGCTTCTCCCGGCCCCGCCGCGCCCGGTCAGGCCTGGGGGGATGCCTCGATACTGGCCCGGACCTGGTCCATGTCGAGCTCGCCGGCCTTGGTGATGAGCTGCTCGAGGGCGGCCTCCGGCAGTGCGCCGGGCTCCGCGTACAGCACGATGCCGTCGCGGACGATCATCAGCGTCGGGATGGAGGAGATGTTGAATGCGGCCGCCACCTCGGGCTGCGCCTCGGTGTCCACCTTGCCGAACACCGCGTCCGGATACCGCTCGGACGCCTCCTCGTAGATCGGCCCGAACATCCGGCACGGCCCGCACCAGGCCGCCCAGAAGTCGACGAGAATCAGGCCGTCGCCGCTCACCGTCGAGTTGAAGTTTTCGGCCGTAAGCTCGACCGTCGCCATCGTCCGCCTCCATGTCTCGGATGCCAGTAGGGGTATCGACACCGGCCGGCGGGAGAAAATTCCTCGCCGCCTTCCCCCACGCTGCCCGAGCCAGCCAGGATCATTCCGAACGGACCGTGGTGCGTCACCCCAGCCACCCGGACAGCTCCCCCAGCCCGGCCCGCCGGCGCCGCCTGCTCGCGCCAGCCGCGATGGAACCTCGGCTGCTCCGGCTCCGGACCCGGACCCGGCCACGATGGCCGTCCGCCGGGTCAGGCCTGACTGAGCAGCTCGGTGAGCTCGGCGTCGAAGTCCATGAACACGCCTTCGTCCCCGATCGGGACGATCCCGTAGGTGCGCTGCAGGAAGCTGGCCACGGCCTCGGCGGGCGCTTCAAACTGCGCCCGCCCGAACGGCGAGGTCATCACGATGTTCAAGATGCTGAGTCCGGCCGGGGTCCCCTCGTCCGCTCCCGGCGCTGCTGACGGCCAGGCCTGTACGTCACCGATGCCCTCCCGAGAGTGCAGGGCGGCCGCGAGCAGGTCACGCGCGACGGTCCACTCCACTGGTTCGTCGGTCCCGACGTGAAACGCTATCTGGATGGCGTACGGGTCTTGGCTGGTGTAATGCAGGCTGGCCATCAGCGGCACGATCGTGTCCTGGGGCCCGATCAGCCTCAATATCAGCTCGGCTGAGACCTCGACGATGCTGTTGTCCATGTGGCTGCCACTTCCTGTTCGTGTCACCGGCTCCTGTCCACCGAGCCGGATTGCTGAGCGGCTCACGGGGCGGGCAGGCCACCCGGCGTCGTGCATGATCGTCATCTACTGTTACAGTCCCTTGTCGCGGTAGCGGCCTGGGTTCCAGGTCAGGTGCAGAACGGTTGCAGGCCAGCCTGTTGCAGGCCAGGCCAAAGATTCGCCCCGCCGCCGGTCCAGCCGCCGCCGGTCCAGCCGCCGCAGATCCGGCCGCCGCAGATCCGGCCGCCGCAGACCCAGTAGCCGCGCGTCAGACGCCCGTGACCGTAGCCCTGACCATGGCTTTTCTCCAGGTTGCCGATGCCGAGCGCCCCGACGCCGTGCATCGACCCGCCTTCCTCGACTGCAACATTTTCGTGGTAGATCCGGGCTACATGGTAGATCGAGTGCCTCCGGGGGCTTGTTGCGGTTTTCTGCTTGGTCTGGGCTCGTTCCTGGGTGTCGGCCGGGCGCTGGGCGGTCTGTGGGCTGGTTGCGGCGTAAAGTCCGGCCTGGTTCGGGGTGGTTTGCCGGGGCTGTGGATAGTTTCGGGCGTGCGGGCGCTGCGTGTGGGGAAGTTTCCGGCGGCCTGGGGTCAGGGCAGCCGGGATACCAGCAGCAGGTTGTGGCACAGCCCGGCGAGCAGGAACTCGCCGGTGGCCAGGGTCAGGCCGCGCATGGAGAAGCGGCGCAGCCCGATGACGCCCTCGATGCTGGCGTGCAGTCCTTCGACGTCGGGGGCGCGCCGCTTGTAGGCGGCGCGGCCCTCGGGCGTGCGCAGCCGGTGGTCCATCTTCTGGATCGCGGTGGCGTCTTCGGGTGGCGGCCCGGACGCCGGGTTGCCCGCGGCGGCCTTGCCCATGGTCAGGCGGTTGCCGGTGGCGATCAGCCGGTCCGCGGTGCCGCTGGCGGTGAGGTTGGCCTCGGAGCAGTACCCGGCGTCGAACACGACCACGCCCAGCGCGGTGGTCATCCGCGCGTGGCAGGCGGCGGCGTCGTGGCCGGGATCGCCGGGATCTTCCGCGGTGCACATCCGCGCGTGGCAGGCGGCCGCGTCGTGGCCGGGATCGGCGTGTGCGGCGGCGACGACCTGCGCGCCTTTGACCGCGACGGCTTCGAGCCGGGCGGCGTGCACCGTGTCGCTGCTGGTAGCGGTGGCGAATCCGCCCAGCATGAGCCGGTCATCGGCGGCGGCGTCCTGGCAGTTGTATCCCTGCTTGAAGCCGCCGCCGCGGACCGGCATCAGCGCGGAGCCCGGGTCGGTGACGTTGCGCACCGGCTCAGGTTTCTTCTTCTTTTCCCCAGCACCGGCCGGCCTGGCTTGGCCGGCTTCCTCCCCGGGCTGCGGCTGCGCCGCAGCCTTGGCCTGGGCTCGTTCCAGCCGCTCCCGCTGCCGGGCGACCCGGCGGGACCGGTCCACCGGGACCGGCTTGCAGCCGGTCTTCTCCCCGGCGGCCCGCTTGCGGTCCCAGTCATCAACCAGCCCCTGATGCCGGGCCACCTCGGCCTCCAGGCCGGTCCGCGCCGCCTCCACCGCCACGCACGCCGGCGGCTTCGTCACCGGCTCGCCGGCCGCCTGCGCATCCAGCCAGGCCTGCCCCTGCGCCCGCCTGGCCGCATCAGCAGCCTCCCGCTGCGCGGCGAAGTCCGCCAGGCACGCCTGCACCCGGGCCAGCCGCGACCGCGGATCGGCCCACCCCGCCGGCAGCGCCGCCCCGCCCAGCAGGTCCTCCGCGGTCCCGGCCGCGCCCGGCTCCTCGGCCGCCGCGGCCCCGGCCATGATCGCCGTGGCCAGCTTCCGCAGCCCAGCCTCGGTCCGGTTCGCCTCCTTCGGCGCATTCGCGCCGATCTTGACCCCGTCCACCGCCACCACCGCCAGCCGGCCCAGCCCAGCCGCCGCGCACACCCGCAGCACTGCGTAGAACACGTCCTCCATCAGCCCGCCGCCCCCGCAGGCCCGCTGCCGGAACCGGGAGATCGTCGAATGATCCGGCACCAGCCCCGCGCATGCCAGCCGGAACGTGGCATCCACCCGGCACCGGTCCTCGATCGCCCGGGTCGACAGCACCCCGCTGCAATACGCGTACGCCAGCAGGGTCAGCAGCATCACCGGGTCATACGCCCGCCGGCCCCGGGCGCTCTTCCGCGCCCCGCCCGCCAGCCGTGCCGTCAGCTCCGCCGTACCCAGCTGCTCTACCGTGTCGATAACCAGCCAGACAACATGGTCCTTCGCCACCCAGTCATACATATTCAGAGGCAAAAGGGCAGCCTGATCCCGGTCCACCGGAAGATACCTGTGCGCCATAAACCCGTCTTACCAGGCAAAACACCCAAACTTAATTTGCAACACGCCCCCGGGTCCACCCGATCTACCACGGAGCCCGGATCTTCCACGGTCATGGTGCCGATGAGGTCAACGAGACCGAAACAGCCTCCCCGGCCCGGCCCGGCCCGGCGTCGGCGTGCGCGCCGAGTTCTCCCTGCCGTTGATCCAGCTGCCGCAGGTCCAGCAGCCACGTGTCAGGTGCCCGTGACCGCGGCCCTGATCATGCTTTCTTGAGGCTGCCGATGCCGAGCGACCCGGCGCCGTGCACCGACCCGCCTTCCTCGACGTCGTGTACGTACTCGGCCGGGTCCTTGTCCACGGCCGGCACACCGGCGAAGTTGCGCGCCTCGAACGCGGCAAAGGCCACGGCCAGGTCATGGCGCTGCTGCAGGCTGGCCAGCCGGCGGAAGTCGGTCAGGCCCTCGCGCTCCTCCTCGGCCATGTGGTCGCTGTTGGCCAGGTTCGCTGCGGCCAACGCCGCGTACCAGCCGTCACTGCCGACCGGATGCCGGGCCACCTCGGCGACCGAATCCCTGATCTCGTTGTGATCATGGATGGCGTCCAGAGTCTCGTCTTCCACCCCGGCGGCCCGGTGCGCGGCCAGGCCCACCCGCAGAAGCTCCGGGTAGAAGACCTCCTCCTCAGCTGCCGCATGCAGGTCGAGGAATACGGCCAGCCGGTCCCACAGAGCCGACAGCACATCGATATCTGCGCGCCCGACCTGCTCGATCATCGCGAACAACCGCCGCTGCTCGTGATGGTCATCGAGGATCAGCTGGGTAATGTCCACCGTTCCTCCCTCGTCCCGCTCGTCCCGTCATCCTCTCAGTCTCGTACGTTGAGCGCGCCGATCGGGTCCGTGGGCATGCCCATGGCCTCGAGCAGCTCGCGCAGCTCGTCCCGTTCGGCTGCGGTGACCGGTGCCTGGTGCGCAGCCAGCGATGCAGCCAGCTCGATGGTCAGCTCGCCATACTCGCCGCCGCCGCGCATGCGCTTGACGCTCCATAGCGCGCTCTCGGTCAGCCGGTCGGCGAAGCGATCTGGGAGGGCCTCGGCCTTCACGATGATCTCGTCTTCGGTCATGATCTCCCCTTCCTGGGATTGCGTACCACGCCGGGGCTGCCCTCTTCTGGCCAGGCTGTCCACACTTCGCCGTCAGGCAGGACGATAACCGACGCCTCCACGCTGTCGCGCATACCCGTGCAGAGCCACCGGTTGTTCCGATCCTGATTGACGGGCGGCCGGTCGGGCCGGCGCGCCACGTCCAGCACGGTATCGAGAACCTTCTGGTCATCCCAGCTGGCCGGAAACTCGGTCTTGCCGGGTCTGCCCGTCCCATGCCTGTGCCCGCCCCCGTTGCCGGTCGAGTCGCCGTCGAGTATGTGGGCGGCGCGTTCCGGGCTGACCCGGATCCGGTCGAGCGGCGGACGGTCCCCGGCGTCCAGCGCGTCCCACCCCGAGCGTTCCCGCTCAGAACCGGCGCGGCCAGCCGCCCCACCATCCACTGGGTCATCTGCCCCGCCATCTGCCCCGCCATCCGATGAGCCATCTGCCGGGCCATGGTCACCGCCTGCCTGGCCGGAGCCGCCGTCGGCGGCCCGGAGCACCTCGTAATACTCCGCTCGCGTCCGCAGCTCCGCGCGCCCGGCCCGTGCCGCGGTGGCGTCCGCGCCCGGTCCGTGTCGCTGCGGATGCGGCTCAGCCGGAGCATCTGCGGCCGCGTCGTCAAACGGCCTGTCCAATACCATCTGCTCCCGGATCCGAACGCTACTATGAGCATCTTAATCAACACAATGTGTGATATCAGGCCGAACGCCTCCCAAGCTGGGCACGATCAAAAACCGAGACCGCCCGAGGTCATACATTTCTTGACGGTTATATTTCTCCACAGATATAGTCCCTGCATGTTCGAGGTTCTCGTCGAGCCTCGCCGGCGGCGCATCCTCGATCTGCTCCGCGGCGGTGAGCAGACGGTCGGCGACCTGGTGTCGGAGCTGGGCATGAGCCAGCCGGGCGTATCCAAGCACCTGCGGATCCTGCGCGAGGCGGGCCTGGTCAAAGTCCGCGCCGACGGCCAGCGGCGCCTGTACCGGCTCCGGACCCAGCCGCTCAGGGAAATCGATGAGTGGCTGGCGCCGTACCGGGCTTCCTGGAGCATCCGGCTCGACGCCCTGGAATCTCACCTCGAGGACATGGATGAGTGAGGAGACTCGCGCATGGACGACACCGACCTCGGCACCCTGTCCCGCCAGGGCGACCGCTGGACTCTCCGGTTCACCCGCAGGCTGGCCCACCCGCGCGACAAAGTATGGCGGGCCGTCACCGAGCCGGAGCACCTGGCCGTCTGGTATCCCCAGCAGATCGTGGGCGAGCGAAAGGCCGGCGCGCCGCTGCGGTTCGTGAGCGGCGCGGGCGACGGCTTCGACGGCCGGATGCTGGTCTTCGACCCGCCATCGGTCCTGGAGTTCACCTGGGGCGCGGACCTGCTGCGCATCGAGCTGGAAGCCGACGGTGCGGAAACCCTGCTCACCCTGACCGACACCTTCGATGACCTGGGCAAGGCGGCCCGGGACGCGGCCGGCTGGCACGAGTGCCTGGACCGCCTGGCCAGCCACCTGGACGGCACGCCGCCGCCGCTCTGGGGCCAGACCTGGCGTCAGGTGCACCCGCGCTACGTGTCCAGTCTCGGGCCCGACGCCGCTACCATCGGGCCGCCCGCCGGCTGGGAAGACGCAGCCAATCAGGCCTAGGGCCGCACGCTCACCTGGTCGATGGGCCGCCGACCTTGCTCTTTCCTGGTCGATGGCACATCGACCAGGAAAGAGCGGCCGCCCCTCGGCGTTTGCCGAGCCGGGGCCTGGGGCATCGCCCACCGCGAGGATGTTTCCCGGGAGGATCAGGCGCTGGTGGCGGTCAACGGACAGGGCCGGGATGAACCGGCGGGGCCGCAGCCGTCCCGGCGGGACAAGCGGTTCTATTTCGCCCTCATGACCCTTTGCATCGGCATGTTCGTGCTGTCCTGGGCCGTCCTGGACCGGTTCTCGAGCACCGCGGCCATCGTCGTGTCCGCGGTAGCGCTGGTGATCCCGCCGTTCGCCGTGATCATCGCGAACGTGGCCAGCGCGGTGGATCGCCGGCGTCCCTAGCGGTCCCTCAGCCTCCGGCCGGGCCGAAGTTCAGGCACGCCACTCCGAACGAGTCGTCCGCGGTGACGCACACCGCGGACAGGCCCGCGAAGACGCGGTGCACGCCGAAGCTCCACCAGTACCAGCCCCGGCCCAGCGTGAACGTCCGCTGGGCCACGACCTCGCCGTGCGGATGCTGCGCGGAGTAGGCGATCACCCGCCAGGTCTTGGTCGCCGTAGTGTTGTACTGCACCCACTCCACCACGCTCCCGACGCACAGGCCGGCCTCGGCCGGGCGCCACCACAGGTGGCCCCCCTGGGCGCGGCTGGGGTTGGTGATGAAGCCCACCGCCGGGATGGTGGCCGGGGTGATTCCCCGGCAGGCCGTCGCCGCCGGAGTGGACTGGCTCGCCGTGGCGTAGCTCACGCCCGGTGCCAGCAGCATGGCCGCTCCGGTGACGAGCGCGGCCGCGAGCCACCTTCCCGGTCGCCGCCTGATCCACCTCGCTGGCCTGGTCCGCGGTATGCGCAGTAGTCGCCTCACGCCTGGGTCTCCTTCTGGTCGCGAAGGTTCCGGCGCCCGGGCGATTGTCCTGCCCAAGGGAACGCGAACGCTCGCATCCCGGTTCACCGCGGCACCCCGGCCAGGCCAGGCCCAACGACGGGCCGCTGGTCAGGCGGCCGCCGCCGGGAGCTCAGCCGCCGAGCTGCTCCGCGAGGTGCTGGCCGTTGACCTGCGCGTAGTTGCGGTAGCAGTTGTTGAACACGACATGAGTAACCTGGGCATCCCCGGCGAGATCACGGATCTTGGCCGCCCATTCGTCGAGTTCGCCGTCGCTGTATCGGTAGCCGAACTTCTCCTGGATGGACTTGCTGTCCCACTTGTCCGAGTGACCGTGCATGCGGATCACGGCCAGGTCGCTGGTGGCGGCCAGCACCGGGGGAATCGAGCTCGGGTAACCCTGCGGCTCGTCCACGCACACGTACGGCAGCTGGTGATCGGCCAGGAACCTCAGGGTCTCTTCCTGGTTCTCCGGGCTCATCCAGGTGCGGTTCCGGAACTCCACGCACACCCGGCGCGGCGCGACCCGCTCCGCGCAGGCCACGATGTACTCCTTCCGCGCCCGGGAGATGGGGAACCAGGGCGGGAACTGCAGCAAGATGGCGCCGAGCTTGCCCGCCCGGCGCAGCGGCTCCAGGGCGGCCAGGAACCGGTCCCAGGCCTGGTCGGCCAGCGCCGGGTCGACGTCCTTGAGGTACACCCGGTCCTTGCCGGCCTGGCCCGCGGCCTCGCGCAGGTCGACAGGCAGCGACTTGACCGGCGTCGGGTGCTGGGTGAACAGGCTGAACGCCTTGACGTTGAAGGTGAACCCGCCCGGCGTTCGCTCCGCCCAGGCCGCGGCGGTCTGCTCGGCGGGCAGCGCGTAGTAGGTGGCGTCCACCTCGACCAGCGGGAACTGCCGGGCGTAGTACCGCAGCCGTTTCTCCGGCGTATCCGCCTCGGGCGGGTACCAGCCGGAGGCGATCAGCGTCTTGTCCGTCCACCCCGCGGTGCCGACCAAGATGGATCCCATGCCCGCAGCCTAAGAGACGCCGCCCGATGCGGCCCGCCACACCCCCCGGCTGGCGGGCTGTAGTGTATACCGGGCCGCTCTGCTTAGATGCCCGACGTGCAACACTCCGGTCACAGACTCGCCTCATCTTCACCCTCCCGTGCCTGCATCCCGTGGCCCGGTCTACGTTCGTGGCGAGGGGAAATTATGAAAAATCACTGGATACGGGCGGCCTTGGCTGCCGCTCCCGTCGCTGTCGTCCTGGCGGTTACCGGATGCTCGTCCGCCAGCTCGGCCTCGTCACTGCCGTCTGCGCGAGAGCGGTCGCGTCATCCGCTCCGGCCCCGCAGCCATCCTCGGCGCCCACCCAGTCCCCGATGGCCGCATGGTGCGATAGCCAGGCGTACCGGGACAACAAGTCTGCGGTGGGGGACGCGAGCCAGGTCAGCCAGGACGAGAAGGACGACAACCTCGGCTCCGAGCCTGGCGACGGCGCAACTCTCGAGGGCGCCGCGTCCAAGGTCGGCTCGGATGAACTGCCCCCCATGAGCAAGATCCATAAGGTCGACTACGGCCTGTATTTCGTCTGGCTGACTACCGTCGGCCAGGACGTGGCCGCCGGAGACATCAAGGACGCGGACACGGCAGCAGCGAAAGCGGACCAATTGCGGTCAGCAGTGCAGTACGTGGACGATCAGTGCACCGCGCTGGGAGCCTAAGCCGTCAGCTCCCAGCCGCCGCGCCCAGCTGCGCGACCAGCGCCGGAACGTCGCGGATCCCGTGCGCGCCGCCTAAGAGCCGCCCCCCGATGCGGGCGTCCGTCGGGCGGTCAGGAACAGCTCGACCAGCTCGCGGGTGGTGGTGGCGTCCTCGGCGGCCTTGTCGTCGCGCCAGCGCCCGGTGAACCGGGGGAACCGCATGGCCAGCCCGGCGTCGTCCTTGATCCGGCCCCAGCCGGCCGTGTAGTTCGGCGACAAGGTGAGCTCGGCGCTGAGGATCTCCAGCACCAGCCCGGGCTCGAACCACACGTCGGGCTGCTGCCGGGAATCCACCCGGGCGGGCCGCTGCGCCGAGACCAGCGGCGCCAGCCGCGCGGGCAGCTCGGCCAGGTCGGCGTCGGAGAACCCGGCGCCGCACTTGGACACCGTGCGGAACACGTCGGCGTCCGCGTCGTAGGCGGCCAGCAGCACCGCGCCGTAACCCCCGGCCCGGCGCCCCCGCCCGGCGTACGCGCCGACCACGGCCAGGTCCGCGGTGTCCGACAGCTCGGTGCGGTAGTCCCGCTTGAGCTTGATCCACTGCCAGCCCCGGCTGCCGGCCTGGTAGACCGCCGCCGGGCCGACCGACTTGCAGACCAGCCCCTCGCAGCCGTCGGTGATGGCCTGCTCGAACGCCGCATCCAGCGCGGCCGGGTCAGCCACCAGGGAACCAGTGGTCAGCCGCAGCCGGGCCGAGGGCGTGATCGCGGCGGCCAGCGCGGCCCGCCGCTGCGGGTAGGGCAGCTGGGTCAGGTCCCGGCCGTCGGCGTAGAGCAGCTCGAAGCAGAACAGGCCCACCGGCACGTCGCGGATGGCCTGGTCGATGCCGTGCTTGCGCCGGCGCAGCATGACCTCGCCGAACGGCCGCAGCTCACCGGCATCGGCGTCGTACGCCACGACCTCGCCCTCGACGATCGCCTCGGCCGGCCCCAGGCCCGCCGCCAGCAGCTCGACCACGTCCGGGAACTGGGCGCTGATCCGTTCCAGCCGCCGGGTGTACAGCTCGATCTCCCCGTCGGCGGTGCGGTGCGCCTGGACCCGGACCCCGTCGTACTTGTACTCGGCCGAGCACTGCCCGCCCAGCTTGGCCAGGATCTCCGCCGCGTCCGACAGCCGCTGGGCCAGCATGGCCCGCACCGGGTTGCCCGGCCGCACCCGGATCTGCTCCACCGCGGCCAGCCCGCCCTCGGCCAGGACCGCGGCGACCTGCCCCAGGTCGCAGCAGATGTTGTAGGCGCGTTCCAGGATCTTCCGGTCGGCCCGCCCCCCGGCGTGCACCTGGGCCAGCGCGTCCAGGATGGTGGGCGTGCCGATGCCCAGCCGCAGGTTCCCGGTGACCAGGCGGAGCAGGTACCGGGCCTCCAGCGGGGTGGCCCGGGCCAGCAGCCCGCCCAGCAGGTCCAGCTTGCGGCCCTGCGAGCCCGGCCCTTCCGCGTTGGCGATCTCGCGCAGCGTGTTCACCACCGTGACGACGGTCAGCTCGCCCGCTGAGCCCGCAGCGCCCGTCGCAGGCGCCGCGGCCAGCAGCTCCTCGGCGCCCTGGCCCAGGTCGCCCACCTCCCGGACCAGGGACACGACCTCGGCCTGGTCAGCGCCGGTCACGGTCGCGACCGTGCGGACGGCCAGCTTCTCGGCCACGCCCAGGTCAACCCCGGCGAACTCCGGCGCGATCAGCCCCTGGCACAGGTAGCAGACCACCGGCAGCAGCCGCTCCGGGGTCTGCGCCAGCAGCGCCGCCAGCCGCTCGATCAGCGCCAGCCGCCCGCTCACCTGCTCGAGGTCGCGGAAGGCCTCGGCCACCGTCTCGTACCTCATGTCGTGATCATGACACGATATCGGCCGAACGGGCCGTGGCTCGTGCCCCCATCACCGACCTGCGGCGTTTCCCCGGGTCCGGGCGATGCTGGCCAGCGCGAAGACGCACAGCACGGCGAGCAGGATGGACAGGGCCAGCACCGCGGCGATGTCCCCGGTGAACTGTGCCGTCACCCCCACCCCGATCACCGGGATGATCAGGCCGCAGTAGGAGGCCACGAAGTAGGCCGAGATGGCCTGGCCGCGCCGCTCGGCCGGGGCGAGCTGGTTGGCCGTGGCCAGGCTGCCCTGGAAGACCGCCCCCGCGGCCACGCCCGCGACCACCGTCCCGGCCAGGAACAAGGCCACTTCCGCCGCGGACAGCGCGGCGACGATCAGGGCCAGCCCGGCCATGAACAGGCCCAGGCCTGCCAGCACGACCTTGCGGCTGGGGAGCCGGTAGGTCACGAGCTGGGTGGCGGTCCCCGCCGCGAACAAGACGAACACGACCGCACCCGCCACGGCGTGGCTGTGCTCGTGCATGATGCTGCCGAGGAAGGTGGGCGCCAGCGCGCTGAACAGCCCGAGCAGGCTGAAGGCGGAGAACCCGGCCGCCATAGCGGCGAGGAACTCGCGGCGGCCCTCGTCGGGCAGGCCGAGCCCGGCCAGACGGAGGGCGGGCCGCCGGCGCGGGCTCACCGTCTCGGGGATCAGGGACAGGCCCGCGGCCGCCGCCGCCAGCACCCCCAGGTACACCACGAACACCAAGGTTGTGGCGTGCGGCGCGTACTGGGCGAACAGCCCGGCGATGAGCGGGCCGAGCCCGAGGCCGCCCATGTTCGCGGCCGTGGCCGCCAGCGAGGCCCGGCGGTCGCCCGGCCTCAGCTCGGTCAGCGCGGCGGTCGCCGTCCCGGTCACCAGGCCCGCGGACAGCCCGGACAGGACCCGGCCCACCGCGAGCACCCCCACGTCGGGGGCCAGGATGAACACCACCGTGCTCAGCGCACTGGCGACCAGGGCCACGGCCAGCACCGGCTTGCGCCCGGCTTGATCCGAGGCACGGCCCGCCAGCAGCAGGGCGGTCAGGACGCCGGCCGCGTACACCGCGTAGATCACCGTGACGATGGCGGAGGAGAAATGCCACTGGTCCTGGTAGATGACGTACAGCGGGGTGGGCAGTGTGGTGCCGAGCATGGTGGCGCCGAACACGAAGGCCATCAGCCAGAACGCGACCCGGCGGTGGGCGGCCCGCCGTCCGGGCCCGGCGGCCGGCGCCGCGGTGGCCAACTGCTGACCGCGGGCGTCCGCACCGGCGTCGTTCATGTCAGCTCCAGTTCCTCGTCGTCTGCGTCGACCCCAGCCTTCTGCCCGGCCGGATTATTTCCAGCGTGCTGGGCCCGCCGCCCTGCGCTCGCCGGTTTCGGGTGGCCGGATCGGTGCGGACGGGATTCATGTCGGGCTCCGGTTCTCTTCGCCTGCATCAACGTTGGCCAGCCTCACGCCCGGCGGGGTGAGCGGGCGTCACACGGCCGGGTGATTACGCCTGGAGGCGGGAAACGGAACGACGTAAGGTAAGGGGCGGGCCGGTCAAGGAGGGCGCCGTGAGGCCTGCGAGCTGGACCGGGACCGCCGGCAACGGTCCGGCCGGTCCCGCACCCCGCGACGGTGTCGTCGCCCGGCCCGGGCTGTTCGAGCTGCTCGGCGGAGCAGGGCGGGTGACCGAGATCTCGGCCCCGGCCGGCAGCGGGAAGACGCTCCTGCTGCGCTCCTGGATCGGCCGCAGCGGCCTGGCGGAGCGTACCGCGTGGGTGCCGGTGCAGGGTGAGGAGCGCGACCCGCAGCGGTTCTGGCTGTCGGTGCTCGGCGCGCTGCGGGACACCGCCGCCGGGTCGGAGCTGGTGCGGCCGCTGACGGCGGCTCCCGATCTGGACGGCTGGGCCGTCGTCGAGCGGCTGCTCACCGATCTGGGCGGCCTGGCCGACCGGGTCTGGCTGGTCATCGACGACGTGCACGAGCTGCGCTCGGCCGAGGCGCTGCGCCAGCTGGAGCTGCTGCTCATGCGCGCCCCGGCGGCCCTGCGGTTCGTGCTTTCCACCCGGCATGATCTCCGGCTGGGCCTGCACCGGCTGCGGCTGGCCGGGGAGCTCACCGAGATCCGCGCGGACGGCCTTCGCTTCACCGAGGCCGACGCGCGGGCCCTGTTCGAGGCGGCCGGGATACCGCTGTCGGCCGAGGCGCTGGCCCGGTTGTATGACCGGACCGAAGGCTGGGCGGCGGGGCTGCGGCTGGCCGCGCTGTCGCTGGCCGGGCATCCGGAGCCGGACCGCTTCGCGGCCGAGTTCTCCGGCAGCGAGCGCACGGTCGCGGAGTACCTGCTGGCCGAGGTGCTGGACCGGCAGCCCGAGCCGGCCCGGCGGCTGCTGTTGCGGACCTCGGTGCTGGACCGGGTGAACGGCGAACTGGCCGACCTGCTGACCGGAGGCTCGGGCGGCGAGCGGGTCCTGCAGGAGCTCGAGCAGGCCAACGCGTTCGTCGTCGCGCTGGATGCGCGGCGGTCCTGGTTCCGCTATCACCAGCTGTTCGCCGAGCTCTTGCAGCTGGAGCTGCGCGGCAGCGCGCCGTCCGAACTGCCCGCGCTGCACGCCGCCGCGGCCGGCTGGTACGCGGCGCACGGCTTCGCGCTGGAGGCGGTCCGGCACGCGATTGCCGCGCAGGACTGGGACCTGGCCGGCCGCCTGCTCTCGGACGACTGGCTCGGCCTCGGCCTCAAGGGGCTGGGCGCCACCGCGCACGAGCTCCTGGCCGCGTTCCCGGCCGGCGTGATCGCGCGGGATCCGGAGCTGGCCGCACGGATGGCCGGCGACGAACTGGCCCGCGGATCGTTCGCGGAGGCCGAACGGTACCTGGCTCTCGCCGCCCGGTCACTGGACTCGGTGCCCCCGGGCCGGCGCGCCCGCGCGCAGCTGGTCGTCACCGTCATTCGCATGCGGTTCGCCCGCCAGCGCGGCGACCTCCCGGCCGTGGCCGAGCACGCCGAGCGGCTCCTGACCCCCGCCCAAGCCACCGCCGGAGCCGCCGACCCAGCCGACCCAGCCGACGCCGCCGAAAACCCCGCCGAGGCCGCCGACCCGGCGGCCCTCGGACCCGGCCAGGACCTGCGGGCGGCGGCGCTGATCGACCTCGGCATCGCCCAGGCCTGGACCGCCCGGTTCGAGGAGGCGGAGGGGCATCTCGACCAGGGCGTCACCCTGGCCCGCCAGATCGGGCGGCCCTTCCTGGAGGTCACCGGCCTGGCGCACTGGGCGCAGCTGGCCAGCTGGCGGTCCTTCCCGCTCGGGGCGCAGCGCGCCACGCAGGCCATCGAACTGGCCGGGCGGCACGGCTGGACCGATGAGCCGGTCGCCGGGATCGCCTACCTGGCGCTCGGCATGGCGCTGGTCACGCAGGGCCGGCTCGAGGAGGGGGAGCGGTCTCTCGAGCAGGCCGAGCGCACGCTGCGGGCCGAGACCGAGCCGGCCGCCGGGATGCGCCTCCGCTACGCGCGCGGGCTGCTGGAGCTGGTCAGCGGCCGCCCGGAGGCGGCGCTGACCGCGTTCCGCGCGGCCGAGCGCCTGGCCGGGCTGCTCGTCACCGAGCACACCCTGGCCCTCCGGCTGCGATCACACCTGCTGCAGACGCTCGCGCGGCTGGGCGACACGCAGCGCGTCGAACAGGCCCTCGCCGAGCTGGGCGGACCGGAGCGCGACAGCGGGCAGATGCGCAATGCGGCGGCGGTCCTCCGGCTCGCCCAGGGCGATCCGGCCGCCGCGGTGGCCGAGCTCGCCCCGGTCGTGGACGGCTCTGTTCCCCTGCCCAACGCCCACCTCTGGGACGTTCAGACGTTCCTGCTCGAGGCGATCGCCCGCGACGCGCTCGGCGCCGCGGGCGCCGCCCGGCGCGCCCTGGAGCGTGCCCTCGATCTCGCCCAGCCCCAGGGCCTGCTCTTCCCGTTCCTGCTCGACCGCGCCCCGGGCCTGCTCGAGCGCCACCGCCGGCTCGGCACCGCGCACGCCACCCAAGTCACCCAGATCCTCACCGCCCTGGCCGGCCAGCAACCCGCCTCGCCGGGTGAACCGCCGGGTGAATCGCCACGTGAACCGCAGCGTGAACCGCCCCGGCTGCTCGAACCGCTCAGCCAGGCGGAGACCCGCGTGCTGCGCTACCTGCCGACCAAGCTGTCCGTGCCGGAGATCGCCGACCAGCTCTACCTGTCGGTCAACACGGTCAAGACCCACATGCGCCACCTGTACGACAAGCTCGGCGTGCACCGGCGCCACGAGGCCGTGGAGCGGGCCCGCGCCCTCGGCCTGCTCGCCCCCAGCGGGTGAGCGGCGCGAATCACCCGGCCGTGTGACGCCCGCTCACCCGCCCGGGGGCGAACCTGGGGACCATGACCACTCAGCACGAACCGCAGCAGATCGCGTTCCTCGGCACCGGGCGGATGGGCGCCCCGATGGCCGCCAACCTGGCCCGGGCCGGCTTCGGCGTACGGGCCTGGGACCGCACCGCCAGCCACGCCGCGGCCCTGATCGACCAGGGCGTGACCGTGGCGGCCAGCCCGGCCGAAGCCATCCGGGGCGCCGGGATCCTCATCACCATGCTGGCCGACGGGCCCGCCACCGGGCAGGCCTGGGACGGCCCGGGCGGCCTGGCGGCCGCGGGCCCCGGCCTGATCTGGATCCAGATGGCCACCGTCGGGATCGACTGGACCGAACGGCTGGCCAACACCGCGGCCCGGTACGGGGTGCACTTCTTCGACGCCCCGGTCTCCGGCAGCCAGGGACCGGCTCAGGCCGGCCAGCTGACCATCCTGGCCAGCGGGCCGCCGTGGATGGCCGAAACCGTCGCCCCGGTGTTCGCCGCGCTCGGCCGGGCCACCGCCTGGCTGGGCCCGGCCGGCCAGGGCACCCGGGCCAAGCTGGTCCTCAACAGCTGGCTCGCCGACCTCACCGAGACCACCGCGGAGACTCTTCGCTTCGCCGGCCGGCTCGGCCTGGATCCGGGCGAGATCGTCGACCTCCTGGACTCCACGCCGCTCGGCTCGCCGTACGCGGTGCAGAAGGCCCGCGTCATGCTGGGCGGCGACTTCACCCCGGCGTTCGCGCTCAAGCACGCGCTCAAGGACGCGGACCTCGCGACGCAGGCCGCGCGGGCCAGCGGCGCCGAGCTCACCCTCACCAGCGCGCTGCTGCCGCGCTGGCGGCGCGCCGCCGCCGGCGGCCACGCCGATGACGATCTGGCCGCCATCTACACCACGCCGTGACCGGCTCCCGGCCGCCGGGCGCGATGACTCTCGTGACACGATCGGCTTAGCCAGGCATTCCGCCGACGACAGGTTTCGGGCGGCGGGTCGGGGCAAGCAGGCATACCGGGACACCGGCAGCAGGAGGAGACCGTCATGACCGTGCAGACCCTGGACGAAGTCCGCGAACTCGCCGCGCAGCTGCGCGTCGATTCGATCCGGAGCAGCACCTCGGCCGGGTCCGGCCACCCGACCTCGAGCATGTCGGCCGCCGACCTGATGGCCGTGCTGATGGCCCGGCACCTCCGGTACGACTGGCAGCGCCCGGACGACCCGGCCAACGACCACCTGATCTTTTCCAAGGGGCACGCGTCCCCGCTGCTGTACTCGATGTTCAAGGCGGCCGGGGTGGTCTCCGACGAGGAGCTGATGACCGGGTACCGCCGGTTCGGCTCCCGGCTGGAAGGCCACCCCACGCCGGTGCTGCCGTGGGTCGACGTGGCCACCGGCTCGCTCGGCCAGGGGCTGCCGGACGGGGTCGGCGTCGCGCTGGCCGGCCAGTACCTCGACGAGCTGCCGTACCGGGTCTGGGTCTTGTGCGGGGACAGCGAAACCGCCGAAGGCTCCATCTGGGAAGCGCTGGACAAAGCCTCCTACTACCGGCTGCGGAACCTGACCGCGATCATCGACGTCAACCGCCTCGGCCAGCGCGGCCCGACCGAACTGGGCTGGGACACCGACGCGTACGCCAAGCGGGCCGAAGCGTTCGGCTGTCACGCCCTGGTCATCGACGGGCACGACCTCGGTGAGATCGACCGGGCCTTCACCCACGCGGCCGAGGCGGATCAGCCCACGGTGATCGTGGCCCGTACCCGCAAGGGCCGCGGCTTCGACGAGGTGGAGGACCGCGAAGGCTGGCACGGCCGGGCCCTGCCCGAGCCGATGGCGCAGCGGGCCATCGACGAGCTCGGCGGCGAGCGTCACCTCACCGTCACCGGCCCGCGGCCCCCGGCCGGAACGCCCCGGGCCTGGCCCGACGGCGAAGTGAACCTGCCCCGCTACGAGCTGGACGACAAGGTCGCCACCCGGCTGGCCTTCGGCCAGGCCCTGGCTGCGGTCGGCGCTCGTGGCCACGTCGTGGCCCTGGACGGAGAGGTGGGCAACTCCACCCACCTGGAGGAGTTCGAAAAGGCCCATCCCGAGCGGTACTTCGAGATGTACATCGCCGAGCAGCAGCTCGTCGCGTCCGCGGTCGGCCTGTCCGTCCGCGGGTACATCCCGTTCGCCGCGACGTTCGCCGCGTTCTTCACCCGGGCCCACGACTTCATCCGGATGTCGGCCATCTCCCAGGCCAACATCCGGCTGTGCGGCTCGCACGCGGGCGTCGAGATCGGCGCGGACGGCCCGTCCCAGATGGCCCTGGAAGACCTGGCCATGATGCGGGCCGTGCACGGCTCGACGGTGCTGTATCCCAGCGACGCGACCAGCACCGCCTACCTCACCAACGAAATGGCCGAACGCGACGGCGCCGTCTACATGCGCACCACCCGGGGCGCCTACCCGGTCCTGTACGGGCCCGACGAGACGTTCCCCATCGGTGGCTCGAAGGTCCTCCGGTCCGATCCGGAGGACCAGGTGACGCTGATCGGCGCCGGCGTGACCCTGCACAACTGCCTGGCCGCGGCCGACGAGCTGGCCAGCGAGGGTATCCGCGCCCGCGTCCTGGACCTGTACTCGGTCAAGCCGATCGACACCCAGGCCCTGCTGGACGCCGCGGCCGCGACCGGGGACCGGCTGGTCGTGGCCGAGGACCACTACCCGGCCGGCGGCCTGGGCAGCGCGGTCCTGGACGCGCTCAGCGACGCGGGCCACCCGGCTCGCATCGTCCACCTGGCCGTCCGTGACCTGCCCGGCTCCGGGACCCCCGCCGAGCTGATGACGGCGGCCGGGATCTCCGCCGGCCAGATCGCCGCGGCCGCCCGCCAGGCGCTGCGGCCAGCCGGGGACTGACCTATGACGCGCCCGTTCACGCAGGTCGACGTGTTCACCACCACCCCGTACCGCGGGAACCCGGTGGCCGTGGTCCTCGACGCCGACGGCCTGCCGGCCGCGCAGATGCAGCGGTTCGCGAACTGGATGAACCTGTCGGAGACCACGTTCGTGCTGCCGCCCGCGGACCCCGGCGCGGATTACCGGGTGCGGATCTTCACCCCGGCCACCGAGCTGCCCTTCGCCGGGCATCCCACCCTGGGCACCTGCCACGCGTGGCTGGGCGCGGGCGGCACGCCCCGAGAGGGCGGCGTGATCGTGCAGGAATGCCAGGCCGGCCTGGTGCGGGTGCGGCGCGGCGCGGACGGGCTGGCCTTCGCGGCGCCGCCGGTGCTGCGGGACGGCCCGCTGACCGAGGACCTGCTGGCGCAGGTGGCCGCCGCGCTGCGGATCGACCGGTCCGCCATCGTGGACGCGTCCTGGGCTGACAACGGCCCGGGCTGGATCGCGGTGCTGCTGGACAGCGCCGAGGCGGTCCTGGCCGTCAAGCCCGGTGACACTGACCTCAACCTGGGCCTGGCCGGGCCCTACCCGGCCGGATCGCCGGCCGCGTTCGAAGTCCGGGCGTTCTTCACCAAGGACGGGGGCATCGCCGAGGACCCGGTCACCGGCAGCTTCAACGCCTCGCTCGCGGCCTGGCTGCTGCGCACCGGCCGCGCCAGCGCGCCGTACGTGGCCAGCCAGGGCACCGTGCTGGGCCGGGCCGGCCGGGTCGCCGTCTCCCGCGACGACGACGGCACGATCTGGGTCGCCGGCGGCACCGTCACCTGCGTGAGCGGCCAGGTCGACCTGTAAGAACGGCCGTGGTTCCTGCAGGTCAAGCGTGCGGGAGATGGCCCGCCGGGTCTCGTCGCCGATCTCGCCGTCGCGGTACAGCTCGTCGAGCTTGTCCCGTTGCGCGCGGACGAGCTCCCGGCTCAGGCCGGCCGTGTCGGCCACGTCGTCCTCGCTCGCGTCGCCGAGCGTCACGCGGACCCGGTCCAGCCGCATCTCGAACAGCTGGCGGTACACGCTGGCCGTGTCCTCGTCCACCCCGCCCGCCTCGGCCAGCTGATCGAGGCGGGCCAGGCCGGCCTCGGTGACCTTGGCCCGGGCCCGGGCCTCGGCCCGGTGGCGCCGCTTGCCCTGGGCCAGGCCCAGGACGCGCAGCAGCGGCGCGAGCGTGAGGCCCTGGCCGATCAGCGTGGCCACCACCACGACCGCGGCCAGGAAGACCAGTGTGGGCCGTTCGGTGAACGCCGTCCCGTTCAGCATGGTCGGAATGCTGAGCACGATGGCCAGCGAGATGGCCCCGCGCATGCCGCCCCAGCCGATGACCAGCCGCTGCCGCCACGGGTTGCGGACGAACGCGGGGTGCGGGCCGGGCAGGAACCGGGCCAGCGGGGACACCAGCAGCTCCCAGCCCAGCCGGACCGCGATCACCACCCCGACCAGGGCGGCGGCCGCGCCGGTCAGCATGGACGCCGGATGCGGGCCGGGCAGGTGGGTGGCCAGCGACCGCAGCTCCAGCCCGAGCAGCACGAACAGCGCCGACTCCAGCAGGAAGATCAGCGTTCGCCAGAACATCGTGCCGGCCACCCGCGAGGCGGGCTGGATCACCCCCTCGGCCCGGTTCCCGAGGTACACCCCGGTCACCACGGTGGCCAGTACGCCGGACACGTTCAGCTCATCGGCCGGGATGTAGGCCACGAACGGGGTGATCAGCGAGATCAGGATCTGGCTGGCCGGGTCCTTGACGCGCTTGCGGACCCGCTCGATCACCGCCGCGACGACCAGCCCGTAGGCGATCCCGCCGAGCACCACCTCGGCCAGCCGGGTCACGCCATGACCGAACGTGAACGGCTTGGCCATCGCCTCGACGGCCAGGCCGAACGCGGTCAGCGCGACCGCGTCGTTGATCAGGCTCTCGCCCTCCAGGATGGTGACCACCCGCTGCGGCGCGCCCAGCCGGGTCAGCACCGCGGTGGCGGCCACGGCATCGGTGGGGGCCACGGCGGCGGCGAACGCCAGCGCAGGCGCCCACCCTATGCCGGGCAGGACCAGCCGGGTCACCGCGCCGACGGCCACGATCGTGGCCGCGGTCGCGCCGAAGGCCAGCCCGGTGATCGGGACCGAGTTCTCCCGGCTCTCCCGGGGGGCGGACAGGAACGCGGCGTTGTAGACCAGCGGCGGGAGGAACAAGACCAGCACGAGGTCCGGCGGCAGGTCGATGTTCGGCACCTGCGGGATCAGGCCGGCCAGGACGCCGAGCACGACCAGCACGATCGCATCGGGTATCTCGAGCCGGTTGGCCACCGCCCGGCCGACGATCATCACCCCGGCGATCGCCACCGCCAGCATGAAGAGTTCCTGTTGCCCCACCAGCCTCAGGCTACCGAGAGCAGCAGTAATTGAGGAACGATGCGGCCGTTACCCGCGGGACGGAAGCACCACTATGGCCCGGCCCGGCGCCGTCTTATCGTCCTTCTGGTTGAGGACGTTGACGTCCAACATGACGAGGTTCTCGCCGTTTTCCTGCTTCTTGTCCGTGACCACGGCTGAGGTGCGGAGCTGGTCGTGCTTGTGGTTGATCGCGCGGAACTGCAAGGACAGCTCGCGGATCTGCGCCTCGTCACCGGCCCAGTCCCGCAGCGCGTTGAGCACGTAGGCCCAGCGCAGGTTGCCCATGCCGAACGCCGCGCCCTGGCCCGCGGCCTGGCCCGCCTCGTCGTCCATGTGGACGTAGACGAACTCCTCGTTGACCGCGGCGTACCGGTTCCAGTTCATGAAGTCGGTCTCGCGCTCGAAGGCCGGGATTTCCTGGCCGATCTCGACGTCCTCGAAATACACGTTGTTGGCCATGCCTGCCTCGCGGAGCTAGTAACGGATGCCGGTCGAGATGCGCGTCTTGACGAGTTCGCCGCGCTGGTTGCGCCATTCGGTCTCGGTGAAGGAGTACAGCGTCAGGCCGTTGCGGCCGGTCCGCTCCTCCCAGTGCGAGAGCCGGGTGCGGCTGGTGATGACGTCGCCGGGCCGGATGCGGACACCGAACGTATCGAACTGGCCGCCGTTCAGCACGTTGCCGCCCTTCTTGGGCGTCTGTCCCGGCACCGCCCCGGCGGGCTTGAAGTCCCCGGTCGGGATCGGCCAGGAGAACGGGTTGAAGTCCTCGGGGGCCACGATGCCGCCCCAGTGCGTCGTCTTGGCGTACTCCTCATCCCAGAACAGCCGGGGCGGCGTCTTCGGCCAGTAGACCGCGATGGCCCACTTCCGGATGTCGGACTCGGAAACTGGATAGGACACGGTTTCCTTGCCCCACACGCCCTTCTGCTGCTCCATCTCGGGAGTTACGAGGGTCTCGACTTCGGTCACGGTGCTCCTCTCGCGCCGTCCTCATCGGCGGCCGCCTAGCCCGGTATGAAACGGATTATAGGGCGAACGGTTGCTAATGTCCCTGCCCAGATTGCGATCGCCCGGCCGGGCCGAGAACCAGCTATCAGCGGGCGCCTGCCGTCGCGGCGGCGCTCACCGGCCGGCGGCGGGCTGCCGGGACCGCTGGAGCCAGTCGCAACTTCTTTCACTTCTATCACCCAAGCACAGCCGTTCCGGCTTTCTCGCGGCGGCCCGCCGGGAATGTCAGCGCGCTCAGCGTGTTGTGCTGTAGGTGAACAACAGACCTCCCGCGTTTGCGCATGCCCGACGACCGTGCTGGACCCGGAGGAAGCCTGCCGGGCTGGCGGCCGCCGGCCGCCCCGGATTCCGCCGTTGAGCGCGCTAGAGGACGACGCGGTCGAGACCCACGAGACACCAGCGCTGGCTCAGGCTGCGGCCGTGGGAGGCATCGCGGAACCCCTGGCCGGGTTCGTCACCGGCGGCCCGGGCGTCACCGCTGAGGAGCTCGAGCCGGGCCGTGCGCCCGGCCGGGGCCGCGTCCGGGCCATGCCCACCGGGTGGCGCCAGGTGGCCCTGATCGGTTCCATCACGATCGTCGGCCCGCTGTGCATCGACATGTACCTGCCGGCGCTGCCGGAGATCAACCGCGACCTGCACGCCAGCGCGTCGGCGGTGCAGCTCAGCCTCACCGCGTGCCTGATCGGCATCGCGACCGGCCAGCTCCTGTTCGGCCCGATCAGCGACCGGCTGGGGCGCCGGCCGCCGCTGCTGGCCGGGCTGGCGGGCTTCACCGTCGCGTCGCTGGCCTGCGCGGTCGCCCCGAACATCTACTTCCTGATCGCCTTCCGCCTGATTCAGGGCCTGGGCGGGGCCGCGGGCATCGTGATCGCGCGCTCCATCGTCCGCGACCTGTATTCCGGGGCCGCCCTGGCCCGGTTCTTCGCCACCCTCATGCTGGCCGTCGGCGTCGGTCCGATCCTGGCGCCGCAGATCGGCAGCTGGGTCCTGGCCTTCACCATCTGGCGCGGCATATTTGTCCTGCTCGCCGTATTCGGCGTGCTCCTGGTGCTCTCGGCGTGGTGGCGGGTGCCTGAGACCCTGGCGCCGGGCAACCGGCAGACCGGCAGCGTCGGGTCCACGCTCAAGACGATGGTCATGGTGACCCGCGACCGGGTGTTCCTCGGCTACGTGCTGGCCTGCGGCCTCGCCGCGGGCGGCACGTTCGCCTACATCGCGGGGTCATCGTTCGTACTGCAGAACATCTACGGGCTGTCCGCGACGACCTACGGGCTGGTCTTCGCCATAAACGCCTGCGGCCTCATCATCGGCGCCCAGGTGAGCGGCCGGCTGGTCCCGCGCTTCGGCGCGTCCCGCCTGCTGACGGTCGGGCTCGTCACGATGATCGTGGGCGGCGCCCTGCTGTTCATCGTGGTCTCGACCCGCATCGTGGGCATCCCCGGGGTCATCCCCTCGCTGTGGGTGTTCATGTTCGGCTTCGGGTTCGTCGGCCCCAACGCCGCGGCCCTGGGCATGCAGCGCTACCCGCACGCGGCCGGCTCGGCCGCGGCCGTGCTCGGCTCATTCCAGTTCGGCATGGCCGCGCTCATCGCGCCGCTGGCCGGCATCGGCGGCACACACGACGCGACACCGATGATCACGCTGATCCTGGCCATGCCCATCGCCGCCGTCGTCAGCCGGCTGCTGTTGGCCGGCCCGGCCCGGCGGCAGACGGCGACCCGGGCGGCGCAAGCGGCCCAGGACGAGGCCGCCGCCGTGAGCGGACAGTGATACCACCGTCCGTTCGGGAACAGGGCAGCACGGCCGAGGAACTCGCGCCGGGTCCTGCGCGTGGCCGGGCCCGCACCCGGGTCATGCCCACCGGCCGGGGCCGCACCCGGGTCATGCCCACCGGCTGGCGCCAGGTGGCCCTCATCGGCACCATGTCGATCTTCGGCCCGCTGTGCATCGACATGTACCTCCCGGCCTTGCCGCAGATCAACCGCGACCTGCACGCCAGCGCGTCGGAGGTGCAGCTCACCCTCACCGCGTGCCTGATCGGCATCGCCGCCGGCCAGCTCCTGATCGGCCCGGTCAGCGACCGGCTGGGCCGCCGCCTGCCGCTGCTGATCGGGCTGGCGTCCTTCGTCTTCTCCTCCCTGGCCTGCGCGGTCGCCCCGAACATCTACTTCCTGATCGTCTTCCGCCTGATCCAGGGCATGGGCGGGGCGGCGGGCATCGTGATCGCGCGGTCCATCGTCCGGGACCTGCACTCCGGCGTGGCCCTGGCCCGGTTCTTCGCCACCCTCATGCTGGCCACCGGCGTCGGCCCGGTGTTCGCGCCGCAGATCGGCAGCTGGATCCTGGCCTTCACGGACTGGCGCGGCGTGTTCGTCGTCCTCGCGCTGTTCGGCGTGCTGCTGCTCTTTTCGGCCTGGTGGCGGGTGCCGGAGACCCTGCCGCCCGACAAGCGGCTGACCGGCAGCATCGTGTCCACGCTCGGGACGATGGCCGGCGTGACCCGCGACCGCGTGTTCCTCGGCTACGTGCTGGCCTGCGGCCTCGGCATGGGCGCCACGTTCGCCTACATCGCCGGGTCGTCGTTCGTCCTGCAGAACGTCTACGGGCTGTCCCCGCTTGACTATGGGCTGGTCTTCGCCCTGAACGCCTGCGGCCTGATCATCGGCGCGCAGGTGAGCGGCAAGCTGGCCGGGCGCTTCGGCGCCTCGCGCCTGCTGACCGCGGGCCTCACCACCATGGTCGTGGGCGGCGCCATCCTGTTCTTCGTGGTCCAGACCCGCGCCGTGGCCCTGGACGGGGTCATACCGGCGCTGTGGGTGGTCATGTTCGGGTTCGGATTCGTCGGCCCGAACGCCGCCGCCCTGGCCATGCACCGCTACCCGCACTCCGCCGGCTCGGCCGCCGCGGTCCTCGGTGCCTTCCAGTTCGGCATGGCCGCGCTCATCGCGCCGCTGGCCGGCCTCGGCGGCACGCACGACGCGACGCCGATGGTCACGCTGATCCTCGTCCTGTCAGCCGCCGCCGTCGCCAGCCGGTTCCTGCTGGCCGGCTCGGCCCGGCGGCAGACCGCCCGGCAGGAGCTGGCCGAGGCCGAGGCCGAGGCCACCGCCGTAAGCGGGCCGTGACACCAGGTCCGCGGCCACTCGCTGCGGAATTAGCCGGACGATCCAGGCCGCCCCTTGACGAGATTCGAACCTGGTTCCATAGTGTCACCGTAGCCAGCGATGAGGCGAGGGGTAGCCATGGGCATGCCGTCCGGAATACCGATTGTTGACACGCTGATCGGGTTCCCGCACGAGGGGTTCGGGCAGTACGACTTCATCCGCCAGCAGACCAAAGACCGCTCCTCGCAGGAAATGGAATTTCCCGTCGAGTACATGTTCAAGGAAGCCCCCAAGGACCTGCCCACCGCCGACCCCGTCTCGGTCACGCTGCACGAGATGGACCGCTTCGGCATCGAGATCGGCATGATCGGGGTCGGCGACGATACGTCGCGGGAGGCGCTCAAGCGGCACCCCGACCGCTTCGTGGCCTCGGGCAGCATCGATGACCCGAACGACGTCACCGGCACGGTGCGCCAGCTGCGGCGGGAGTACGAGGAATTCGGCATCAAGGCGGTCGGCGCGTTCCCGGCCGGGACGTTCCCGCAAGTGGCGATCGACGATCCGAAGATGTACCCGGTCTACCAGACCTGCGTGGACCTGGATATCCCGATCTTCTGCTGTGCCGGGGTGCCCGGGCCGAGGCTGAAGTTCGCGCCGCAGGAGGTCGCCCGGATCGACGTCGTCATGTACGACTTCCCCGAGCTGGTCTTCGTCACCCGGCACGGCTGCGAGCCGTGGGAGCAGCTAGCCATGAAGCTCATGCTCAAGTGGCCGAACCTGTACTACTCGACCTCCGCGTTCGCGCCCAAGCACTACCCGCAGGAGATCATCAACTACGCCAACACACGGGGTGCCGACAAGATCATCTACGCCGGCTATTTCCCCTTCGGCCTGACCCTGGAGCGCATTTTCTCCGACATGCCGCACGTCCCGTTCAAGGACGAGGTGTGGCCGAAGTTCCTGTCGCAGAACGCGCGCCGCGTCCTGAAGATCGGCGCATAACCCGACAGGCTGCCTCGGGCGCGAAGGCTAGACCGGATACTGGCTCGGCCCGGTGACGTAAACGCGGCCCGCTGGAGTACGCCAGATCATGACGCCCGGTTCGGGTTGCTCCAGCCGCCACCCTTCGGCCTGCTTACACCTGTGATGGTGCCGGCACAACGGGGCGAGGTCGCATTCGCAGGTCAGCCCGCCCTGGTCCCAGGCGATGGTGTGGTCCACGTCGCAGCGGGCCGCGGGCCGGCCGCAGCCGGGTGCGGTGCACCGGGCGTTGCGGGCGCGGACAATGTGCCGGAGCTTACGGCTGGGCCGGTAACCGGTCTCAGCGCGACGGTGATCGCAGCTGCCGCGGCTGATCGGGGTCATGGTGATGCGCAGCCCGCTGATCCAGTCCTGCGGCCAGCCGCTAGGCGGCGGGTCCGGCCCCGGGTCGGGCCCGGGTCCGGGTCCGGGAGTGCCGCCTGGGGCGGGGCCTGGGACGGGGCCGTGGGGTGCGGTGGGGATGCTGGTGCCGGGCGGGGGGTGGCGGCCGGGTGCGCAGCCGTGGGCGGCGGCGGTGCCGTCGGGGTGCAGCGCGGTGACGCACCACCGGGTGCGGGGGTCGCGGGCCGCTGCTGCGGCCAGGTCCCGGGCGTCGGCCGCGTCGACGGTGCCGTACCCGCCGACCTCGGCCGGGGTGGCGGACTGGCCGGTCAGCGCGGACCACGGTACGGTGATGTTGATCAGCGCGGCCAGGCTCGGCCCGGCATCCGCGCCGGGCTGACCGCCGGAGCCGCGGCCGCCCGGGCCGCCCGCGGGACCGCGGCCACCGGGACCGCGGCCTGGACCGCTGCCACCCGGGCCGCCGTCGTTTCCGTCCGGGCCGATGTCATCGGGGCCGGCCGTGGCCGGCGTCCCAGCCGGGCCGGGGGCGGGCGCGGCGAGGCCGGTGTGACGTTCCTGCAGCAGATCCAGGTAAGCGCGGACGCGGAGCTCTTCCAGGGTGCCGGGGATCCCGGCGGCACGCAGGTCCAGCGCCCGCTGCTCGACGTGCTGCCAGGAGGCGAGCACCTCATCGCAGGGCAGTTCCCGGGCGATCATCCCGGCGTTCCCGGAGGGCTCCCGGAACGTCTGCACGTACGCGTTCCGCCGCCCGGCCTCCTTCTGCCGGGCCGCCGCCTCAGGGTCCAGTTTCAGGACCATGCGGTGCGCCGCGGAGCGCAGTTTCCCGAACGTCAGCGCCCCCGCCGTCCCGGCCAGCGCCGCGTCCGCGGTGGCCGCGTCGGCGGCGGACAGGATCTGGGTTTCCTCCTCGATGATCCGCAGGTGCACCGGGTGCAGCGAGCCGGCGTACAGCGCGGCCAGGCACCGCGGCAGCCGCGCCGCCACCGAGGTCGCGTAGTCCAGCTGCACCCCCGCGGACCGGGACGTCAGGTGCAGCTCACACGCCAGCTGATCGGCGGCGAACTCCGCCCCGGCGACCTCGGCGCCCCAGCGGGCGGCGAACTGCGCGACCGCGGTCAGCGCGTACCACGCGACCCGGGATTCCAGCCGCCGGACCGCGGCGATGACCCCGATCAGCTGGTCATCGGACAGCGTGCCTGCTCCGGGCCCGTCCGGGCCGGTGACCGCGTCGATGATGGTGGCCAGCAGCGGGTCCGGCGGCATCTCCGCCGCCGGCCCAGCCTGCGCGAACCGGTCCGCGTCAAAGGACCCGGCCGGCACGGACAAGAACAAGCCCTGCGACCCGGCATCCGGATAGACAGCTCCGGGATCCCCGATGCCGGGCAGGTCAGCCTCGGGCCACTCGGGCGGCGGGTAGCCGCCGGGTTCCTGGCCGTCGCCGGGTTCGCCGCTGTCACCGCCTGGGCCGGTGAATGGGTCCGGGAGCATGCGCCACGCTCCGTTCGGAAGGAAAGAGCTGGATTCACCCCGTCAGCTATCATTTTATCATGACAATGCTGCGAAAGACTATATTTACGAATCTGTTTTTGATAGATTTCGGTGCCCCGTCGCCGCCCCGCCGGAGCCCAGCCGCCGCCCCGCCGGCACCCAACGAGGCGCCCCCGAGACCTCCAGGACAACCCGGCCGCCACGGCAAAAAAACAAGGACGCACCCTCCACACGATCCCTTGCCGAAAACCCCCCACGAGCCGAGCATGAGATCAGCGCACACGCCGCTGGGACCGGGAGAACACGATGCTCGAATCACTGGAGATCCGCATCGCGGAGCCGATCGAGAACTACAAGTATGACTGGATCTCCGCGGTAGCCCACTACGCGGTCGACCCGGATGCCCCCGCCAACGCGCGCATCGCGGATCTCGGCCTGGCGCCGCGCGACCACGACGGCAAGGTGCGCTTCAGCGGCGACGTCGTCCTGCTCCGCCCCGCCGACGGCGCGAACGGCCGGGCGATCTTGTCCGTGCCGAATCGCGGGATGGTCCGCCTGCCCTACAGCGGCTCGGGGATCGGGCCGACCGGCGTGCGGACCCCGCCGTCGCCCGGCGACGGCTTCCTACTCGACCGAGGGTGGACCATCGCGCTGCCCGGCTGGCAGTGGGATGTGCCTCGCGACACGGGCTTCGTCGGACTCGACGCGCCCGTCGCCGATGTCGAGCCCGGCTGGCTGCGCAGCGACTTCCGTGTCGACGCCCCGTCGCAGGAGCACCCGGTCGGCGACATGATGCCGTCGCTGGGCGGCGCGATGCCGGCCTTCGCGTTCACCTCCTACCCGGCCAGCAGGCTGGACGACCCCGAGGCGGCGCTGCGGGTGCGGTCGGCGCATATGGGCCCGTCCCGGCTGATCCCGCGGTCGCAGTGGCGCTTCACCTCGCCCACCTCGATCGCGCTCGACGGCGGCTTCCAGCCGTTCCACTGGTACGAGCTGATCTACCGCTCCTCGTTCGCGCCGGTCACGGGGGCGGGCCTGCTCGCGCTGCGGGACTTCGGCTCGCACCTGCGCGGTGACCACGACTTCGTCTTCGCCAGCGGGGTGTCGCAGACCGGCCGGATACTCCGCGAATTCCTCTACGAGGGACTCAACGTCGACGAGCAGGGCCACCAGGTCTTCGACGGGGTGCTGCCCGAGATCGCCAGCGCCCGCCGCGGCGAATTCAACCGCCGCTACGCCCAGCCCGGCCTGCTCCACCCGCTGATGCCCGAGTACGGGCCTCCGCACGACACGGCTTCGCTGCTCGCGCGGCAGCGTGAGCTCGGCGGGGTGCCGAAGGTCGTCCTGACCAACAGCTCGTGGGAGTACTGGCGCGGCGACGGCGCGCTGGTGCACCAGGATCCGGTCACCGGGGCCGACCTGCCCGAAGATCCCGACGCGCGCAGTTACCTGATCAGCGGCACCGATCACATCGGGCCGGCGGGCGAGGTGAAGCGGATGTTCCCGGTCGGCAACCCGCCGCACAACCTCGACCCGTCCCTGGTCGTGCGCGCCTTGTTCGTGCAGCTCGAGCGGTGGGTCGTCGACGGGGTTGAGCCCGCGCCGAGCGCGGTCCCGCGGCAGGCCGACGGAACCGCCGTGAGCCGCGCGTCGGTGCTCGAGGCGTTCCCCGACGCCGCGCGGCCCGGCGTCGACGACCTGCCGTACACGCCGCAGATCGACCCGGATCGCGTGCAGTGGCCGCTTGAGCTGGGCCAGCCGCGCATCGCGCTGGTCTCCGCGGTGGACGCGTGCGGCAACGAGGTCGCGGGGATCCGCCTGCCCGCGGTGCAGGCCGGGGTCGCGGCCTATACCGGCTGGAACCCGCGCCGTCACGTCGACGGCCTGCCCGATGTGCTCTACGACATGGTCGGCAGCCGCCTGCCCGCGCGCCCCGCATCAGCCGCACCAGCCGCACCCGGCGAGCAGGAACTTCGTGCGGCCGCCCGGCAGCTGGCCGGGGCGCGTTTCCTGCTCGAGGAAGATGTCGAGCTCGCGGTGCGCCACGCGCTCGCCGACCAGTCCGGCGAGTAACCTACCGAACAGCCCATGGACGATAAACCTCGCTGGGGAATAGTAGGCACCGGCGGCATCGCGCGCGCCTTCGCGCGCGACCTGCTGCTAGACGGGCACGCGGTGACGGCGGTCGGTTCGCGCGCTCAGGCCACGGCGGACGCGTTCGCCCGCGAGTTCGGGCTGCCGGCCGCGCACCCGAGTTACGAGGCGCTGGCCGAGGACGCCAACGTGGACATCGTCTACGTGGCCACGCCGCACACCCTGCATCACGCCAACACGGCCCAGGCGCTGCGGTCCGGCAAGCACGTGCTGGTGGAGAAGCCCTTCACCATCAACGCGGCGCAGGCCGTGGACCTGATCGAGCTGGCCCGGGCGAATTCGCTGGTGGTCCTCGAGGCCATGTGGACACGCTGGCTCCCGCACATGGTGCGGATCCGGGAGATCATCACCGGCGGCGTCCTCGGGCCGGTGCGCTCGATGCACGCCGACCACAGCCAACTGCTGCCCGCCGACCCGGCTCACCGCCTCAACGCGCCCGAGCTCGGCGGGGGCGCCCTGCTGGATCTCGGCGTCTATCCCGTCTCGTTCGCCTCTGACCTGTTCGGCCCGCCGCAGTCGGTGCAGGCCGCGGCGACGCTCACCCCGACCGGCGTCGACGGGCACGTGGCGGCGATACTGTCCTACCCGGCCGGGGCCATCGCCACCTTCCAGTGCGCGAGCACCATGCGCGGACCCAACACGGCCACGGTGACCGGGCCGCGGGGCCGGATCGAGATCGACGCGGTCTGGTACACCCCGGCCCGCTTCCGTGTCTACGACAGCGCCAACGACCTGGTGGAGAGCCACGAACGGCCGCAGATCACGGGCCGCGGCATGCAGTTCCAGGCCCGCGAGATGGAAGAACTCGTGCGCCGCGGCCAGCTCTCCAGCGACGTGCTGCCCGCTGAGGAGACGATTTCCGTGATGGAAACCCTGGACCGGATCCGCGGGCTCATCGGGGTCCGCTACCCGGGAGAACCGGGAGAACCGGGAGAAGAGGCCGGGCCGGGTTCCACCAGCAGCCGCGCGTAGTTCGCCAGCGACCGCTGGTACCGCGGCAGGTGCGGGGCCAGGGCGCCCAGGGCCACCGACACCGCCTCGCGTTCCCGGCCCACGTCGGCCAGGCACAAGGCCAGAAAGGCCGAGAGGGCGTCGGCCAGCACCGCGGCGTCCGGGTCGTAATTCTCCTGCTCGGCCGTCAGCAGCTGCACTGATTCGGCGACCCGGCCGATGTTCCGCAGCGAGCTCGACAGCTGGATCACGGCCCGGCGCCGCCGCAGGCCGGCCAGCCCGCGCTCCAGCGCCTCCCGGTAGAGCGTGACCGCCTGCCCAGGATGGTCTGTGGCGTCCCAGGCCGAGCCGCGCTCGAAGGCGGCCACCGGGCTGTCCTGCGGCAGCTCGCCGGCCAGCTCGTCGATCCGCCGCCGGAAGTCGGCCGCACCGGCGTCGCCGCGGGCCTCGTAGTCGTCGATCTCGGCCCAGGCCTGGGCGCAGCGGCGCTCCCAGTCGTTCATGTCGATGTCCCGGCTCATGCGCAGCAGCTTTTCACGGGCGCGCGACCCGGTGAGCACGGCTGATAATTCGTTTGCGGCGTCGGGGCGGCCGGTCAAGGCTGGGGCCATGCCGTTCTTTGAGAACCTGCCGACCGCCGAGCCCGCGCCTCCGCGGAGGCATCATCCATGGGAACCGCCGGAGGCGGAATTTCCCGGCATCGTCCCGGTCGACAGCCTGCTGCTCGGCCGGACCGACGACGTCGCCGTGGCCGTCACCGGCCTGTCCGTCTTCTCCGCCGGGATGGAGATCTTCCTGACCGCGCGGATCCGGTCCAGCGCTGGCCACGGCGAGGAGCACCTGCCCGGCGGCCCGCGTGACCTGGCCGCGTCCCGGCGCTCCTTCCGGCTGGGCCTGCAGTTCGCCGACGGCGGCCAGGCCGCCGGGAGTCCTGGCGGCCGCCGGCCGGACCAGGATTCCGAGCCAGCGGGGCCGGTCCTGTATCCGTTCGCCGGCGGCGGCGGCCCGCACTCGTTCGTCTCCCGCTGGTGGGCCTGGCCACTGCCGCCCGCCGGGCCGCTGGAGTTCGTCTTCGAATGGCCGGCGTTCGGCATCGCCGAATCCCGGGCCGGCCTGGATGCGCAGCTCGTCCTCGACGCGGCCCGGCGCAGCATCCGGCTGTGGCCGGAAGACGAAGGCTGACCCAACCGGCCAGGTCAGCGGCGGACCCAGCGTTCGGTCTGCTCGGCCCAGGTGGGCGGGTTACCGGGCAGCGGCGTGGGCCCGGGGCTGCGCAGCCCGTCGAGGATGACGGCCAGGTGGCGCTGCCGGAGCTCGGCCGTGCGGCTGGCGTCGCCCAGCTGGACGCGGGCCAGCAACTCCATCAGGTACTCCACGTCGAGCCAGGTGACGTCGGGCCTGAGCTGCCCACTGGCGCGGGCGCGCTCGAACAGCTCGGTGCCGAGCGCCCGCATCTGCTCGGCCAGGGCCATCTGTTCGGCGGTCGGCTCGAAGGTCCCGGCCAGGCGGACGGTCAGCCCGTGGGTGCTGGCCGCCACGATACGGCGCAAGAACCCGGTGAATGCCGCCCAGGGGTCGCCGCCGCCCTCCAGGGCCCGCCGGGCTTCGGCGAGATAGATCAGCTGCCCGTCGCGGCACAGGGTGCGCAGCAGGTCTTCCTTGCTGGCGTACCGGTGGTACAGGGCCCCGATGCCGACCCCCGCCCGCGCCGCCACCGCCGAGACCGGCGCCTCGGGGTCGGCCAGGAACACCTCCCGGGCCGCCCGCAGGATCAGCTCGTCATTGTGCGCCGCCTGCGCCTGCCGGCCCCGGAGCCGACCTGGATCACGAGCCATGACGCCCAGCCTAACTCTTGAACGGACCATTCTGTTCTGATAATTTTTATCTGAACGATCCATTCAGATAAAGCAGCGACGGAGGCCCCCATGAGCCACCCGACCGGGCCCACCTTCCCCTCCGAGTCAGCCGCCCCCAAGCCCGCCCCCGCCCCCAAGCCGGCGACCTACGCGCGTGCGCTGGCCGCCGGAGCGACGCCGGTCACCGAGGTGACCGCCGTCTTCTTCGGCGACCGGGTCGGCCGCGTCCGGGACCCGCTGGCAACCTCTGGTGGATCCAGGCCCACGTGGAAGACGTCGATCCCGCCGAGCTGGCCCGGCGGCCCCAAAACCCCGCGGCGGCCCGCGCTCCGCTACGTTGAAACATCCCTGGACATTGCCATGCGAGAGCGGGAGGCCTGACGGCACATGGAACGGCACCTGGAAATGAAGCTCGAAGTCGTGCCCATCCCGGTGCGCGACGTCGACGCCGCCAAGGACTTTTACACCCGTCAGGTCGGCTTCCGCCTCGACCACGACGTGCAGCCGGGCGGGAACATGCGAGTGGTGCAGATGACCCCGCCCGGCTCGGCCTGCTCGGTGGTGATCGGCGTGGGCCTGCCGCTCGGCGAGCCGGGCTCGGTCAAGGGCGTGCAGCTCGTCGTCGAGGACCTCGACGCGATCCGCGGCGAGCTGGCCGGCCGGGGCGTGGGCATCAGTGAGGTGCAGCAGCTGGGGCCCGAAGGCACGCCGGGCTCCCGGTTCTGCTTCTTCGATGACCCCGACGGCAACACCTGGGCCATCCAGGAGTACAAGCAGCCGGGCTAGCCGCCCCGTCCAGCGCCCGTCCAGCGCCCCGTCCGGCGCTCCGTCCGGCGCTCCGTCCAGCGTTCCGGTCAGTCGCCCGGCTGCCACAAGCGGAACGTCACGCCCTGGTCATCCACGCACTCGGCGTGCCGCCCGTACGGCCTGCGCTCGGGCTCGTCCGCGCGCCCGCCGGCCGCCCGGACCCGCTCGACCGCGGCCGCGATGTCATCGACGCGGAAGGACAGCTGCACGGCGGGCTCGGCGCCCGGCGACGTCAGGATGCCCAGCGGCGGGCTGGTCTCGCCGGTGCGCCACGCGCCGGGGTGACCGGGGGAGAACGGTACCTGCAGCACGGCCTCGTAGAACTCCTTGGCCCGCTGCCCGTCCGGCGCCACCATCGTCACGTTCGCGACGTCGCCCTGGCGCAGCCGGGTGGCCCGGGCCGGCGGCCGCAGCAGCATCCAGCGGTGCCCGAACGGGTCGACGATCACCGCGCCGCGGCCGTAGGGCTGGTCCGTAGGCTCCCGCTCCACCGAGGCGCCGGCCCGCCGGGCCCGCTCGGTACTCCCGTCCACGTCATCGACCTCCAGGTGGAGGGTATGACTGAACGTCGCGGGCGACTCGGGCGCGCGCACTGGTACGTCAGGCCAAAGGTCAGAGGCTTCGGCGAACATCAGCACGGCGTTCCCGATGCTGACCTCGGCGTGGCCGATCGTGTCGTCCGCGTTGACGTAGGGCTCGCCGCGGCGCTGCGCGCCGAACACCTCGACGTACCAGTCCATGGCCCGCCGGGCGTCCGAGACGACGATGTAAGGGGTCAGCGTCGGCGCCCCGGCGGGCTCGCGCTCGACCCGGGTCGCGGTGGTCTGCTGGGACATGGTTCCTCCATAGGGCGCGAAGATCTCCCGGGTCAGCCGCTGCCGCAGCCGCCCGGCGAAGTCGGGGTCGGGATCGACCGGCGTGACGGGCTCGCGCAGTGCCTCGAACGCAGACGCCTCGGACGGATCGGTCATCGCGAGCCCTCCTCTCCCTCGTACATCCGGCGGAACGCGGCGCGGGCCCGGACCAGCAGCGCCTCGGTGGCGTGCACGGTGCGGTCCAGGTACCGGGCCACCTCGGGCACCGGCAGCCCGTCGAGGTAGCGCAGCGTGAGCGCGGCCCGGTGATGCGGGCCGAGCCGGCCGAGCACCTCGCGGGCCCGGATCCGGTCGACGGCCGCCTCCCACGGGTCCTCGACGCGCGCCCGCTCGCTGTCCAGCAGGCGCAACCCGTGCTGCTCCCGTTCGGTGCGCCGCCAGTGGTCGGCGAGCTTGTGCCGGGCCACCCCGATCAGCCACGCGATCGACGGATCGGCCGCGCCCGGCTTGCGCACCGCGTGCACCGCGGCCAGGAACGACTCGGCCGTCAGATCCTCGGCCAGCCCCCGGTCGCCGCAGCGGGCCAGCAGGTAGCCGTAGACGTGCGGGAGCGCCTCGTCGTACAGCCTCAGCAGCCCGAGCGCCGGGTCGGGCTGCACCTGCGGGTGCGTCACACCCTTATCGTCGCCCGGCGCCCCGGCCCTCCGACGGGCCAGCGCCGAATTTTCCGAACGGCCTCGCCCCGTGCCCCTTGACCGAGCTCCCCTGGCCGAACCCCCGCTCGCCGAGCTCCCCTCGCCCTGCTCTCTTGACTGATTAGACCTGTCTGTCTAATATCTCTATACAGACCTGTCTACTCAATTAGGTGGGATGACCAGACATGACGATGCAACACGGTGCCGGGCCGGGAGCGGGCCTCGCGCAGGCCGCACCCCGAGCGGACCTCGCGCAGGCCGTACCGGGCCCGCACCCGGCTGACCCGTTCGCGCGCCGCCCTCGGCCACGCCGGGGGGCGAGCCGCCGGCTGAGCGGCCGGCCGGCTGTGTTCGTGCTGGCCTCGCTGATCGTGGCGCTCTTGGCCTCCTCCGCCGCCCCGACCCCGCTGTACGCGATCTACCAGGCTCGATGGCACTTCACGCCGATCACCACCACCGTGGTGTTCGGGGTGTACGCCGTGGCCGTGCTGGCCGCCCTGCTGACCTTTGGCCGGCTGTCGGACTACGTCGGACGCCGGCCGGTGCTGCTCACCGCGATCGCCGTGCACGCGGGCTCGCTGGTGATCTTCGCCACCGCCACCGGCGTGCCCGCGCTGCTGACCGCCCGGGTGGTCCAGGGCCTGTCCACCGGTGCGGCCCTGGGCGCGATCGGCGCGGCCATGCTGGACATGGACCGCGAGCTCGGCACGTTCGCCAACGCGGTGACGCCGGGCATGGGCAGCGCGAGCGGCGCGATCGCCTCCGCGCTGGCGGTCCGCTTCCTGCCCGACCCGGCTCACCTCATCTACCTGGCCCTGATCGGCGTGCTCGCCCTGCAGGCGGTCGCCATCGCCTCGATGCGCGAGACCGTCACCCGGGCCCCGGGCGCGCTGGCCAGCCTGCGGCCGGAGATCACCCTGCCGCGGGCGCTGCGGGCCCCGGTGCTGACCGCCGTGCCCGTGCTGTTCGCGGTGTGGGCGCTGGCCGGGCTGTACGGCGCGCTCGGCCCGGCGCTGGTGCACGCCCTGACCGGCTCGGGTGAGGTGGTGCTGGGCGCCCTGAGCCTGTTCGTGCTGGCCGCCTCGGCCGTCGTGGCGACCATCGCGCTGCGCCGGGCGGCCGCCCGGACGGTGATGCTGTTCGGCATCCTGGCCCTGATCACCGGGGTGGCCGTCACCGTCACGGCCGTGAGCCTGGGTTCGGTGGCGGTCTTCTTCGCGGGCTCCGCGATCGCCGGCGCCGGGTTCGGCAGCGGCTTCCAGGGCGGCATCCGCCTGGTGGTGCCGCTGGCCGCGCCGCACGAGCGGGCCGGCCTGGTCTCGCTGCTCTACGTGGTGTCCTACCTCGGGCTGGGCGTGCCCGCCGTGCTGGCCGGGTTCGGCGTGGTGCACGGCGGCGGGCTCGTCGCCACGGCCCGCTACTACGGCGCCGCGGTCATCGCGCTGGCCGCGCTGGCCCTGCCCGGCCTGGCCAGGACCCGGCCCGGTCGCGCCGGCGAACCTGCCGCCCGGGGCATACGATAGACAGGGCTGTCTAGGAAGGTGGCCGTCACCATGGCTGTCAGGGAAGCGAGCGCGGCCCGGCCGTCGGCGCGCGAGCGGCTGCTGGCCGCGGCCAACGAGCTGTTCTACAACGAGGGCGTGCACACGGTCGGCATCGACCGCGTCATCGAGCAGGCCGGCGTGGCCAAAGCCTCGCTGTACAACACCTTCGGCAGCAAGGACGAGCTGGTCCGGGCCTACCTGGAGGCCCGCCACGCCAGCATCGCCGAGCGCATCACCCGGGCCGTGGACCGTTACCACAGCCCGCGCGAGCGCCTGCTGGCCGTGTTCGAAGGGCAGGGGGAGCTGTTCGCCCAGCCGGGCTACCGCGGCTGCCCGTTCGCCCGGGCCAGCGCGGAATCCCATCCCGGTGACCTGGTCGAGCAGGCCGCCCAGGCCTACCGCCGCTGGGTGCGCGCGCTGCTGACCGAGCTGGCCGCCCGGGCCGGCGTACCCGAGCCCGAGGTCCTGGCCCGCCAGCTGCACCTGCTCTACGTCGGCAGCGGCCAGGCCGCGCAGATGGACCACGACCAGGCCGCGGCCGCCGCCGCCCGCGCCGCCGCCGCCACCCTGCTCGACGCGGCCCTGCTCGACGCGACAGCCCCCGCGACAGCCTCCGGGACGGCGGACCAGCTCAGCCAGTGACCTGGGCGGCCGGCGCCTGCGCCGGAAGCGTCCGGCGCAGGCCGTCGCGGCCCGCGGTGGTGGTGCCGCTGAAGCCGCGCCCCGCGCGCTGCGCCCAGTCCGCGGCGCTGATGGCCGCCGGGTCCGCGGGCAGGTAGTGGCTGAGGATGAGCTCGCCGACCCTGGCCCGTTCGGCGACGCCGCCGACCTGGCTGACGTCGGTGTGCAGCGCGGCCATCCGGGCCAGCTCGGCCTCGTCGGTGCCGTGCCCCTTGAGGTAGTCCAGGTCCGCGACCTGGTGGACGAGAATGTCCGCCCCCCGGGCCAGGGCGATCAGGTCCTCGTTCACCGTGGTGTCGCCGGAGAACGTGACCGAGCCGTCCGGGGTGTCGAACCGGTAGGCCAGCGCCGGGACGGCCCGGCCGTGCGTCACGGCCACGGCGGTGACCCGGAGGATCCCGTCGTCGAAGACGACGACCGGGACGTGGGCGATATCCCCGCCCGGCGCGGGGACGGCGATGTCGGTGGCCCGGACGAGCGCGCCCGCGTCCGGCATGCGGGCGTCCAGCGGCATGACGTTCAGGTGGTAGGCGTAGCCGGCCAGGATGTGCCCGATCAGGTCCGCCGTGCCCGGGGCCGGCCGCTGCGGGTCGATCGTGGTCTGGCGGTGGAAGATGGCATCACCCTCCGGCAGCGTCTCGGGCCGTGACGGCCCGTAGACGCGGATCGGCGCCAGCGGCCAGTCCTCGCGCACCCGGGCCCCCCAGCCGTACAGCAGCAGGCCGGGCAGGTCACCGACGTGGTCCGCGTGCAGGTGGGTGAGGAACACCGCCTCCAGGCGGGAGAAGTCCAGTCCCGCCTCGGCGAAGGCGGACGGCGCGCCGCGGCCGCAGTCGATGACGAAGACCCGTCCGTCGACGACGAGAGCCGAACAGATCCCCCCTCTTCCGGCCACCGGAAGGGGTGCGCCCGCCGTGCCCAGCAGGACCAGCTCGGTGCTCATGCCCGTCTCCCTCCCGCCGCGGCCCGCGTGCAGTACATCAGTGGCGGCTGGTCCAACGCGGGCCCGTGGCGGCCCACGCCTGTCCCCACCGGGCCAGGCGACGCCGGTCCAGGGCCCGGCGGCACAGCCCGTAGCAGGCCGCGAGCAGCGCCCCGGCCCCCGCGGCGAGGACGGCGCCGGCGCCCAGCGCGTTGGCCACCATGACGTCCTGGCCGGGCGGCGGAGGCTGCGGGACGCCGGCTCGGTTCAGCCAGACCGTCACGGTGGCCCCGGCCCCCGCGTCGTCGATGGCGGGAGCGGTCCCGGCGGTGAGCACTCCGGAGCGTTCGGCTCCGCCCGCCACCCGCCACACCGCCTGCGCCTGCACCTGGGCCGACGGCGCCGACAAGCCGGTCACCACCGGGCCGGGCGCGGACAGCACGGCCACCGCCGGGTGCAACCGGGCCGCGGCCGCGCGCTCGGACTGGTAGAGGCGCCCGGCCAGCACCCCGGCCAGCACGATGACCGTTCCGAAGGCCGCGGCCAGCGCGGCCAGGATCGCGCCCTCGGCGCGGTCGCAGGGCCGCCGCAGTTCGTTCCTGGCCAGGAACAGCCGCGCGAGGCGGGGCACCGGGCCCGCCGCCCAGCGCGCTCTGCCGCTCATGCTCATCTCCCCGCCTCCTTCCGTAATCTAAACGGGCCCGCACGATGGCCCGTTCATTCAGAAAAGCTCAGAAAAGGCGCCTACCCGACCGTGGCCAGGAGCCAGAACGCGGTCGCGGTGCCCGCTCCGTACGCGAGGTGCGCGCTCAGATCGATGGCCAGGGTCTTGGCGTCGTACTCCCAGATCTGCTTGTACAGCCCGGCGGCCGGCAGGGCGATGTAGTCGCCTGCGAAGACCGCGGCGCCGAAGGGCAGGCCGTACAGGGCGTTCGGGCTGCGCAGTGAGCCGGCCACGATGCCGTAGGCCGCTCCCGCCGAGGATCCGTAGCCCCAGTGCGCGGCGGTGCTGATGAGCCACGCCCAGCGGTCCGGCAGCTTGCGCTGGGTGAAGCCCTCGAGCACGCGCTTGGCCACCTGCCCCGGGTCAGGGGCCGTCTCCCAGGTCTGGATCGGCGCGAATTCCCAGGCCAGCGGGCTCGAAGTACCGCCCGCGCGGCGGTACTTCAGGTAGTTGACGGCATCCAGGCAGACGGTGCCCACGGCTCCGGCCAGGATGCCTCCGGCGACGGCCGCGAGCGGGGTCAGCGGGCGGGTTCGGGTGCGCATGGCGGGTTCCAATCGTTGATTTCAGGGTGCGAGCCAGGCCAGGGCGGCCGCGATCAGGGCCTCGGTGCCGGTCCGCAGGGTGGGCTGCATCGGGGGCAGGAACTTCGGCGAGTGGTTGGTGACCAGGTCATCCAGGTGCCCGTCCTTCTCGGCGGCCAGGTAGGTCTTCTGGTCGGTATACCCCAGGCCCCAGTAGGTGTACGGGACACCGGCGGCGTCGGGGATCTTGCTGAAGTCCTCGCTGACCGTCTGCTTGGGGATCTCGTCCGCCTTGTCGCCGAAGTGCGCGGCGAACGCCTTGGCCACCCGTTCGGTGACGGCGGGGTTGTTGTCGGTGATCGGGAACTGCAGCGTGGTCTCGAACTCGGGATCCTTGGGCGAGCCGCTGGCCTGGCACTCGGCGCGGACGATCCGCTGGATGGCGTCCAGCATGCGCTGGCGGGTCACGGCGGAGTAGCTGCGCACGTTGAGTTCCAGGACGGCGAAGTCGGGGATGATGTTGCTCCTGGTGCCGGCGTTCACACTGCCCACGGTGACCACCGCGATGTCGCCCGGCGCGACCTCGCGGGACACAACGGTCTGCAGCCGAACGACGATCATGGCCGCGAGTACGACCGGGTCGACGGTGTTCTGCGGGGTGGAGCCGTGCCCGCCCCGCCCGTACACGGTGACCTTGAGGCTGTCCGCGGCCGACATGAACGGCCCGGGCCGGGTGCGCACGGTCCCGGCGATGCCGGGCAGCAGGTGCTGGGCCAGCGCGACGTCCGGCACGGGGATGCGCTTGAACAGCCCGTCGTCGACCATCTCCTGGGCGCCTTCGCCGGTCTCCTCGGCGGGCTGGAACAGCGGGATCAAGGTCCCGTGCCACGCCTCACGGTGGTCGGCCATGAGCTTGGCCATCGCAATCATGGCGGCCATGTGCATGTCGTGGCCGCAGGCGTGATCGACCGGCACCTGGTGACCGGCGGCGTCGGTGACGGTGGCGGTGCTCGCGTACGGCGCGCCGGTCTCCTCCCGCACCGGCAGGGCGTCCAGTTCGCAGCGCAGCAGGACGGTGGGCCCGCTGCCGTTGGCCAGGACGCCCACCACCCCGGTGCCGCCGATGCCGCTGGTGACCGCGAACCCGTCGCCGGTCAGCTGCTCGGCCACGCGCTGGGCGGTGCGGTGTTCTTGGTGGGAGAGCTCGGGGTGGCGGTGCAGGTCCTGGTAGAAGGCCTCCTGGGCGGGCCGCAGCGCTTCGTAGCCGGCCAGGATGTCGTCGATGGCGCTCATCGCTCCGCCCCCTGCGGGGCGGAGAAGATCTCCAGGAAGAACAGGAACACGTTCAGCACGTCGAGGAAGATCGACGCGGCCAGGAACGGTGCAGCGGTGATGTCCCGGTTGGTGCGCAGCCGCTGGAAGTCGAACATGGTGAACCCGGCGAAGATGACCAGGCCGAGGACCGAGTAGGCCAGGTCGGCGCCCGGGATGTGCACGAAGACCAGCACGATCCCGGCCACGATCAGGGCCAGCAGGACCCAGAAACAGACCCGGGCGATCGCGGTCAGGTCGCGGCGGGTGGCGTAGCCCGCCGCGCCGAACCCGGCGATGAACAGCGCGGTCGCCGCGCCGGCCTGCCACAGCGCCCGCGGGTCCATGGCGCCGTAGTACGCGATCATGGGCGCCACGGCCACCCCGACCAGCAGCCCGAACAAGGCCAGCAGGCCGATGGTCAGCTGAGCCGAGCGGCGCGCGGCGAACCGCATGCCGATCAGGCACGCGAACGCGGCGATGAACACGACGATGCCCACGCCGCCGGTCAGGTTGCGGCCCAGCCAGGCGCCGAGGGCGAACAACGCCGCCGTCCCCGCCACATACCCCATCGTCTGCGCGAACAAGGCGTGCGTCTGGCTGCGGGCCGTCGTCCCCATGTGCTGGTAGGTAAGTGTGCTGTTGCTCATGGTCCTGCTCCTGTCTGCGGCGTTTCTCACCGGCCCGGCAGGCGGGTGGTGATCTCCTGGATCAGCCAGCCGTTGCCGTCGGGGTCTTCGAACGAGACGAACGATCCGTAGCTCGCGTGCTCCGGAGCCGCTCCCGCGACGCGGTCCTGGGTTCCGGCGTGGTGGAACACCCCGGTGGTGTCGTGGAAGACCTCGCTGACCCCGGCGCCGCGGCCGGCCAGGTCGGCCCGGGCCGCGTCGATGTCGGCGGTGACCAGATGCAGGCCCTGGGCCGAGCCCGGCGTGGCCGAGCAGACCCCGGTGCCGAAGATGACCGAGCAGGGCGAGCCCGGCGGCGTCAGCTGCACCACCCGGTAGCCGGGGACGCGGTCGAAGTCGGCGTCCAGCCGCCAGCCCAGCCCCTGGTAGAAGTCCTTGGCCTTGTCCACGTCGGAGACCGGCAGCACCACAACCTCGAGTCTGTACTCCATCACTCCTGCTCCTTCTTCTGGGGTCGGCCTCTGGGGTCAGGCCGCCCGCTAAATCCGGTTCTCCACGATCCCCGTTCGGCGGCCGTCGGCACACCAGGGCGAGCCCCTGGTCGGGTCCCTGGTCTGGGGCCGGGGTCTGGGTTCCGGGCCTGTGCTGCGGGCCTGGGTCCCCGGTTCGGGGGTGGCAGACCAGGGTGCCGGCCAGGGTCCTCCGCGGGCGCGACGGGCCGGGCCCGGAGCGTGACAATGGTGCTAAATCAGGCGTTTCCCGCCCCCACCGGCAAAGGAGAAGGAAATGGCGACCGCTGACGTGATGGTGGCGACGCTGAGGGCGTCCGGCGTGCGGCGGGTGTACGGGATCCCGGGGGACTCCCTGAACGGGTTCACCGACGCGCTGCGCCGGGACGGCACGATCGCCTGGGAGCATGTCCGGCACGAGGAGGCCGCGGGGTTCGCGGCGGCCGCGGAGGCGGGGCTGACCGGGGAGCTGGCGGTGTGCGCGGCCAGCTGCGGGCCGGGCAACCTGCACCTGATCAACGGCCTGTTCGACGCCAACCGCAGCGGGGTCCCGGTGCTGGCCATCGCCGCGCAGATCCCGGCCGAGGAGATCGGCGGGGACTACTTCCAGGAGACCCACCCGCAGGAGCTGTTCCGCGAGTGCAGCGTGTACTGCGAGCTGATCAGCACTCAGGAGCAGCTGCCGCGGATCCTGCAGGTCGCGATGCGCTCGGCGCTGGCCCGGGGCGGGGTGGCGGTGGTCGTGGTGCCCGGCGAGATCTTCCTGGCCGAGGTCCGGGACGCCGGTGCGCCGGTGCCGATCCGGCCGGCGGCGTCGGTGATCCGGCCGGATGCGGCGTCGCTGGCCGCCGCGGCCGACGTGCTGAACGCCGCCGGCCGGGTGACGATCCTGGCCGGTGCGGGCTGCGCCGGAGCGCACGAGCAGCTCATCGCGCTGGCCGGGGCGCTGCAGGCCCCGGTGGTGCACGCGTTCCGCGGCAAGGAGTCCGTCGAGCACGACAACCCGTTCGACGTGGGGATGACCGGGCTGATCGGGTTCACCTCCGGGTACCGGGCCATGGAGCACTGCGACGCGCTGCTCATGCTGGGCACCGACTTCCCGTATCGGCCGTTCTTCCCCGAGGGCGTCCCGGTGATCCAGGTCGACGTGCGGGGCGAGCGGATCGGCCGCCGGGTCCCGGTGCAGGTCCCGCTGGTCGGCACGGTCCGGGACACCGCTGAGGCGCTGCTGCCGCTGCTGGCCCCCAAGACCGATTCCGCGCACCTGGACCGGATGACCGCGCACTACCGCCGGGCCCGCGCCCGGCTGGACAAGCTGGCCCGGGACCGGCGCCACGACTCGCCGCTGCACCCGCAGTACGTCGCGGCCACCATCGACAAGCTGGCCGCCGCGGACGCGATCTTCACCGCCGACGTGGGCACGCCAGTCATCTGGGCCGCCCGCTACCTGCACATGAACGGCTCCCGCCGCATGATCGGCTCGTTCAACCACGGCTCCATGGCCAACGCCCTGCCGCACGCCATCGGCGCCCAGGCCAGCCACCCGGGCCGGCCGGTCATCGCCCTGTCCGGGGACGGCCGGGGTGGCCATGCTGCTCGGCGAGCTCATCACCTTGCGCCAGCAGCACCTGCCGGTCAAGGTCGTGGTGTTCAACAACGGCGCGCTGGGGTTCGTGGAGCTGGAGATGAAGGCGGCCGGCATCGTCACCTACGGCACCGACCTGGACAACCCCGACTTCGCCGCGATGGCGCGGGCGGCCGGGCTGTTCGGCGTCCGGGTGGACAAGGCCGGCGAGCTGGAGGACGCGCTGACGGCGGCGTTCGCCCACGACGGCCCGGCGCTGGTCGAGGTGGCCACCGCCCGGCACGAGCTGTCCCTGCCGCCCAAGCTCACCTACGGCCAGATCAAGGGCTTCACCCTGTACGCGACCAGGACCGTCCTGTCCGGCGGAGGGGAAGAGCTCGTCGAGCTCACCAAGACCAACCTGCGAGAACTCGAGGTCGAGTGACCCCGCCCAGGCCATTGCCGCACGGCGCGTCCGGGACAGCGCAGAACGCTGCGGTGAGCCCGCTAACGGCGCGGGCTCCGCAGGGGGCCGCCCTCGCCGCAGCGAGCGCGCCGCCCGCCTACGATGAGCCCCGTGCACATCAATCGCCTCGACCACCTGGTGCTGACCGTCGCCGACATTGACGCCACCGTGGAGTTCTACACCCGCGTACTGGGCATGCAGGCGGTGACGTTCGGCCCGGGACGCACCGCGCTTTCCTTCGGCCACAGCAAGATCAATCTGCACCGGGCTGGGCACGAGTTCGAGCCGAAGGCCCACCGTGCCACGCCCGGCAGCGCCGACCTGTGCCTGATCGCCGACGACCCGCTGGCGCAGGTGATCGCGGAACTCGCCGCGCACGATGTCCCGATCGAGGTCGGCCCGGCCGAACGCGCCGGCGCCACCGGCACTATCCTCAGCGTCTACTTCCGCGACCCGGACCAGAACCTGATCGAGGTCAGCAACTACCTCTGACTCCCGGCGGGGGATGGCTACGTCGGCAGCGGCACCCGTTCCAGGCCGGACAGGGCCACGCGGAGCTCTTTGCGGGAGCTGATGCCGAGCTTGGTGAACACCTTGCGCAGGTGCCATTCGACCGTTCGCGGGCTGATGAACAGCTGGGTGCTGATCTCGGGGTTCGTATGCCCGTGCCCCGCGAGCGCGGCGATCTGCGTCTCTTGCGCGGTGAGCCCGTCGGCCTTCTCGATCGTGCGCTTGCGGACGTTCTCGCCGGTGGCTTCCAGCTCGTGGCGGGCGCGCTCGGCGAAGCCCCCGGCGCCCATCGCGGTGAGCATCTGGTAGGCGATCCGCAGCCGCTCGCGCGCGTCCATGCGCCGGTTCTGGCGGCGCAGCCACTCGCCGTACAGCAGGTGGGCGCGGGCCAGCTCGCCGCGCAGCCGGGTCCGGCCCAGCCGCTCGATCGCCTCGAGGTACAGCCCCTCGGCGGTTCCGTCGTCAGCCAGCAGTGCCCTCGAGCGGGCCTGCAGGCCGAGCGCCCAGTCAGTGGCGGCGGCGCTGGTGGCCTCGCCGAGCCGCTGCAGGGCTCCGGCCGCGCGCTCCGGGGTCCCGGTCCGGGCCGCCGCTTCGATGAGCTCGACCAGTGACCAGGTGGCCAGGCCCAGCTCGGCGGGGTCTTCGCTGGCCTGCTCGGCTGCGGCCAGCGCCTGCTCGTAGTGGCCCAGGCCGTTCTGCAGGACTGCGGTCGCCCAGGCCGCGGCGGTCAGCCATTGTCCCTCACCCCGCGCCGCCATGTCCGGTGTGACCGCCGTGATCAGCTGGTTCGCTTCGGCTTCCCGGCCGCCCCAGGCGGCGAGCATCAAAGCGCCGTAAGGTCCCACCGGGTTACCCGTCGCCCGCGCCGCGTCCTCGGCCTCGCGGACCATGGCGGCGGCCCTCGCCGGCTCGCCGGCCGCCAGCCGGACCGCCGCCCCCTCCAGCAGCGCCGCCGGCAGTGCCGTCAGTGCCCCCGCTTCGCGGGCCAGCTCGATCAGCCGCGCCGACAGCACGTCCCAGCTCTGATCATCCCAGGCCGAACGGGCCAGCCTGCATGCCAGCGCCACCCACGCCAGTGCCTGCGTGGCCTGGCCTTCCTGGTCGCAGAACGCACTTATCACCCGCTTCACCAGCGGCGCGCCCGCGGCCGGCCCCTCGGCGATCAGCAGGCCCAGGCCATCCAGGAGCAGGTCGGTGGCCGGCAGCGGCCTGCCCGCCGGCGGTGCGGCGAGCGCGGCGTCGGCGACCTGCCGGATCCCGCCGGGAGGCCCGAGGCGCCCGGCCGCCAGGGCCGTGGTGAATGCGTCGCGCAAGGCCTCGCGGGCCAGCGCGGCGTCGACCGGTTCGAGGCGCTGGGCCGCCCGCAGCAGCAACTGCCGTGCGTCGCGGTCGCGGCCGGGTCCGGCCGCCACCTGGGCCCGCAGCAGTTCCGCCTGCGCGTCCCCGAGATCATCCAGCGGCCCGGCCTGCGCCACGGCCAGCAGCCGTAGCGCCGCGTCCGGCGCGCCCGCTTGATGCTCGGCCCGCGCCGCGGCCAGCGCGCGGCGCGCCCGGCGGCCTGGTTCTGGCGTCAGCTCCGCGGCGCGTTCGCCGAACGCGGCCGCCGCCGCGAAGCCGCCGGCGCCCTGCGCCCGGCCGGACTGGTGCTCCAGGTCGGCGGCGATATCTTCATTAAGGCCGGCCGTGGTGTGCGCGCGGTGCCAGGCGCGTAGCTCAGGACTCGAGGCGGGGTCGGTGACATCCGCGAGGGCCTGGTGGACGCCCTCCCGTTCCGATGGCGGCGCGGCCTGGTAGATCGCCGCCCGGGCGAGCGGATGGCAGAACCGCACCTGCCCGCCGAACTCGATGAGACCGGCCTCGACGGCGGGTGCCGCCGCCCCGGCCTCGACGCCGAGCCGCCCGGCCGCCCGCCACACCAGGACCGGGTCGCCGGTCAGCTCGGCGGCGGCAATGAGCAGCAGCAGCCGCGTGGCCGGCGGCAGCGAGGCCAGCCGCCGCCGGTAGTCTGCCCCGGTGCGGCGCGGCAGCGGGGCGGCGGTGGGCAGCGCGAAGCCGCCGGCCAGCGCCCCGGGTGTCAGCAGCCGCGGCAGCTCCAGCAAAGCGGCCGGGTTGCCATGGGCGTCGGCTGCGATCCGGTTGCGTACCCGCTCGTCGATCGGGCCGGTCAGGACCGAGGCCAGTAGCTCCCGGGCGTCACCGTCGGCGAGCCCGCCGACCGGCAGTTCCGGCAGTCCGGCCAGCTCGTGCTCACCGCCGGGCTGGCGGAAGGCCAGGACCACGGCGGCTGGGGCGGCCGCCAGGTGGCGGGCCACGAAGGCCAGGGCCTGCACCGAGTCCGAGTCCAGCCACTGCGCGTCATCGACCAGGCAGAGCAGGGGCCCGTCCGCAGCGGCGTCTGAGAGCAGGGTCAAGGCGGCCAGGCCGGCCGCGAACCGGTCCGGCGGGGTGCCGTCCTGGAGGTGGAACGCAGTGCCCAGCGCGTCGCGCTGCGGGCCGGGCAGCCGCCCGAGCCGGTCCAGGAACGGCGCGCACAGCTGGTGCAGCCCGGCGAACGCCATCTCCGTCTCTGGCTCAGCACCCGCCGCCCGCACGACGCGGCAGCCGGCCGCGCCCTGCACCAGGTACTCCAGCAGCGCCGTCTTGCCGGCTCCGGCCTCGCCGCGCAGCACCAGCACCCGGCTCTGGCCCGCCTGCACGTCCGCGACCAGCCGGTCCAAGGCCTCGCACTCGCGGCGCCGGCCATGCAGGCCGCGCCCGGGCGCCGCCCCGTCAGGCGCTGGCGCCGAGGTTCCGGCCGTAGCCGGTACCGGGTGGGCGCCGCCCCTCGGACCCGCGGGCCGCAGCTGACTTCCGGGCAGATGCGCGGCCGCGCGATGTGGAGCGTCCATGCCTACTCACTCCTTCCGGCTGACCACCGGACATGCGATCTTGATCACACGATATATCATATAGCCGCTTGCCAACTAGACTATATCTTATATTTCAGAACGAGCCGGGCCGGGCCGGACCGCCGAACCGGCCTCGGCCGGCGGCATGGCGCCAGCGCCTGAAGCCGGGCCGGCAGCTCGCGCGGACGAAGCCGGGCCGGATAGCCGCGCGCGGCGCATCGGAACCAGGAGACGGGCGGCCGGGCCTAGACGGGAATCGAGGCCCACGGTGGTCCGGCCTGGAGGAGAAGCGGTGGTCCGGCCTAGAGGAGAAGCGAGGCCCGGCATGGGAGAAGCGGGGCCCGGCCAGGGAGAAGCGGGCCCGCGGACGCCAGGCGCGTCCGCGCCGGCGCGGACGCTGGGGCGTCCTCTCCCCAACATGCTAGATTATATTTGATATCCTAGACGGATATCGGGGTGACCTGACCGACGGAGGGCATGCCAACACCCGCGAGCCATACCCCGTGAGAGGAGGACCAGGCAGTGGAAACGATCCAGGGCGGAAGCCTAACGGACGCCGCCGCCACGCAGCTGCGCAACGCGATCCTCGGCGGTGAGTTGCAGCCCGGTCAGCCGGTGCGGGTGCGTGAGCTGCAGGACCGGATGGGAGTCAGCCACATCCCGATCCGTGAGGCGATCCGTCAGCTGGAGGCGGAGGGACTGATCATCACGTCGCCCCGCCGGACGCCGGTCGTGGCCGGCGTGGACCTCGATGACCTGGCGGCCATCTACGAGCTGCGCCACCTGATCGAGCTGCCCACCGTCCGCCGCGCGCGGGAACGCGCGACCGAGTCCGACGTCCGGGCCGTGGAGGAGGCGTTCGCCGCGTTCGAGGCCGTGGCCATGGACCCGCACACGGCGGAGTTCTCCCAGCGCCACATCGGGTTCCACCAGTCGCTGGTCGAGCCGGGCTGCAACGCCTGGACGCGCCGGGTCCTCGACCCGCTCGGGACCGGAGCGGAGCGGTACGTGCGGCTGTTCGTATCCCAGTACTCGACCCCCGGGTGGACCCTGCACCTGCACCGCATGCTGCTGGACGCCTACCAGATCGCGGACCCGGAACAGATCGTCACCGTACTGGCGGACCACTTCACCGAGACCGAACGCGTCGTCCGCGAGGGGTTCGAAAGACAGCAGCACGCCACCCGGTTCGGCCCGCCCTAACCTGACCAGCCGCGCTAAGCCCCGGCCGGTGCGGTGGCCGGCGGCCGGCGCTGGCGCGTCACCCGCTCGATCGCCGCGCCCAGCCGGAGCAGCCGAGCCTCGTCGTGCTGGCGGGCCAGCAGTTCGAGGCCGACCGGGCCCCCGGCGCCCAGGCCGGCCGGCAGCGACATCGCCGGCATCCACGCCTGCGAGGCGATCACCGTGTTCGTCGGGAAGGTCAGCGTCGTCCACTCGGCTGGCTCCGCGCGCAGCGGTGAGAACACCTGGACGGTGGGATAGGCCAGCAGATCCAGCTGGCCCGCGTTCATCGCCCCCTCCAGCTTCGCGGTGAACGCCTCCCGCGCGGCCTGGCGGCGGCTGATTTCCGGGTTCCCGGCCGAGAAATCGGGACTCGCCGCGATCGCGTCGACGAGGTCGAGGCGGGGGTCGTACAGCCGTTCGGCATGTATCTCCAGCACGGTCCGGGCGGACAGCCCGGGACGGCCTGCGAGCCACGTGTCGACGTCGTGCCGCGAGCGCAGCAGGTACATCGACGTGGCCTCCAGATCGGCCCGCAGGCCGGGGATCGCCACGTCGACCAGCGTCGCGCCGGCCGCGGCCGCCGTCTGCAGCGCCCGGTTCACCACGTCGTTGACGGCCGTCATCTCCGGATGGCCGTCGCCGAAGGCGTCGCGGAGCACGCCGATGCGCGCCCGCGCGATGGCCTGCGTGCCCGCCGCCTCATCGGCGGAGAACTGCGCGGCCGCGGCCTGTGCGCTGCTGCCCTGATCTGCCATCACCGACAGCAGCGCGGCCGCATCCGCGACCGACCGCGCCAGCGGGCCGATCGTGTCCTGCCGCGCCACCAGCACCAGCGTTCCCTCATGCGAGACCACCTCCGGCGTGGTCCGGATACCGACGACATTGCAGAACGAGGCCGGCACCCGCACCGAGCCGCCGCAATCGGTGCCCAGCGCGACGGTGGCGAGATTCGCCGCGACCGCCGCGGCCGATCCGGCGCTCGACCCGCCCGAATCGCGCCCGGGTTCGTAGGGGTTCTTGGTGTCGCCGGTGAGCGAGGAGTACGAGAACCATCCCGCGGCGAAGTCACACAGCGTCGTCTTCCCCAGCACCACGGCTCCCGCTGCGCGCAGCCGCCGGACCACCTCGGCGTCCGCCCGCGCCAGATAGCGGGGAGTCGCGATCGAGCCGAACGTGGTCGGCGTATCAGCGGTCTCGATGCAGTCCTTGACCAGTACCGGTATGCCGTGCAGCGGGCCGGACAACCGCCCCGTCGCGGCCAGCTCCGCGTCGAGTTCGCCCGCCCGCCGCGGCGCCTGATCCGACAGGGTCACGATCGTGTTCAGCTCCGGCCCAGCCCGGTCGAAGGCGTCGATGCGCTGAAGATAGGCCTCGACCAACGCCGAGCACTGGAGCTCACCGGCCAGCATCGCCGCATGGATGCCGCTGATGGTCGCTTCCTCAACCGTGAAGGATGTCCCGGACACAGCCTGTCCTCCTCAGATCAGCCCAGACCGGATATACCACGGACGCGGCGGAAGCGGCGACGTCAGGGGGCGGCAGCGGTGACGGCAAGGGCGGCAGCGGTGACGGCAGGGGCGGCAGGCGAGCCGCGATCAGCTCGGTTGCGTGGTCCCCGGCCGACGCAGCTATGTCTCAACATGGAGATATATATTTCCGAGACAAAAATCTTGATTCGAAGCTAAGAATTCGTTATGTTCGACCGCAGGGGGGCAGGTAGCCTCCGCTTCTGGAAGGGGAGACCACATGAGCGCCACACTTGCCGTCCGCCACACCGTCGCTGACTACGCCACCTGGCGGAAGGTCTACGACGAGCTCGAGCCGCTGCGGGCCCAGCACGGCTGCATCGCGCAGCGGGTGATGCAGAGTCCCGAGAACGGCAATGAACTGTTCATCACGCACGAGTTCCCCACCGCGGAGCAGGCGGGCAGCTTCGCGCACGACCCGGCGCTGCGCAACGGCATGCAGGCCGGCGGGGTCGAGGGAGCGCCGCGGATCGAGATCTTCACGGATGTCTGAGCCGAGCCGTCCGCCGAGGCCGAGGAGGGGCAGCCGCCCCTCCCCGGCCTCGCTCGGCATCGTCAGGGTCAACGCCGACTTCGAGAACGAGTACCCCGGCGGCGACGCCACCTGCACCGAGGCGTACGCGTCCCTGGTCCGCACCGGCGAAGCGCTGCTGGGCGAGTTCGAGCGGCACACCGCCGCGGCCTTCGGCATATCCCAGGCCGTCGCGACGGCGCTGGCCGTGATCGACGGAGCCGGCGCGCCGCTGACCCCCTCTCAGGTCAGCGACCGGCTCCTGGTCGCCTCGGCCACCATGACCGCCACGCTGGACCTGCTGGAACGCCGCGGCTGGATCCGCCGCATCCCCAACCCCGCCGACCGGCGCAGCGTCCTGGTCGAGATCACCCCCGAGGGCCGTGCCACCGCCGACCGGCTGCTGCCGGGCATCCGCGGCATCGAGCGGAGCATCCTGTCCGCGCTCACCCGCGAGGAACGAGCCCACCTGCTGGACCTGCTGGCCAAGATCCTCGACCGGACCGCCGAGGTCGCCGCCGAGCCACCCGAACCCCTTCACGGCCAGCGCGACCGGCCCGCCCGGCTCAGCCCCGGGCCCGACGCCGAGCCTGGCTCCCCGGCAGCCTCCGTCACCGCCCCACCCCAGCCGCGCGGCTGAAGAACCCCGCGGCGCGGCTGAAGAACCCCGCGGCGCGGCTGAAGAACCCCCGCGAATTCCCGGCCGCGCCGCCTGCCCACGCGGCGGCCGCCGGACCTGCATAGAACCCGTATCCAGCGCGAAGGCCAGTCACGACCGCCGCAGATATATCTTAGTGTGGAGATATATATTTCCGAGACGAAAATCTTGACATTGAGGTAGAGGTTACCTAAGTTCGCCGGTACGGGGGCAGGCCGCCTCCGCTGCCGGAGGGGGAAGCACATGGGCGCAGGCCGTTCCGAGCCTGATCAGGAGCAGATCGCGGCCGAGAATCCGGCCACCGGGCCGGCCGGCCTGACCTACCGGACCGAGCTGTCGCCGGTGAGCTTCCTGCGCCGCAGCGCGTACGTCTACCCCGGCAAGGTCGCGGTCGTGCACGGCGACCGGCGTTACACCTACCGCGAGCTCGACGAGCGGGTCAACCGGCTCGCATCTGCGCTGATCCTGGCGGGCCTGGCTCCCGGAGACCGGGTGGCGTTCCTCGCGCCGAACATCCCGCCGCTGCTCGAGGCGCATTACGGCGTGCCGGCCGCGGGCGGCGTGCTGGTGACCATCAACACCCGGCTGGGGCGCGAGGATGTCGCCTACATTCTCGAGCACTCGGGGGCCCGCTTCGTGTTCGCCGACCATGAGCTCGTGCACCTGGTGCAGGACGCCGGCCTGCCGGTGATCCGGATCGACGACACCGGAGCGCCGGGCGATCCCTATGAGGACTTCCTCGCCGGCGGCCTGCCCGAGCCGTGCCAGGTCCCGCTGCTGGACGAAGAGCAGACGATCTCGATCAATTACACCTCGGGCACGACCGGACGGCCGAAGGGCGTCATGTACACGCACCGCGGTGCGTACCTGAACTCGCTGATGGAGGCGCTTGAATCCCGCCTGCAGCCGGAATCGGCGCTGCTGTGGGTGGTGCCCATGTTCCACTGCAACGGCTGGTGCTTCACCTGGGCGGTGACCGCGATGGGCGGCCGCCATGTGTGCCTGCGCAAGGCCGATCCGGCCGCCATCTGGGCGGCCATCGACACGCAGGGGATCACGCACTATAACGGCGCGCCCACCGTCCATCTCGGCGTTGTGACCCACAGCGCCGCCCGCCGCCTCGAATCCGGCGTCACCGTCACGATCGGCGGTTCCCCGCCGTCGCCGACGCTGCTGGCCAGGATGGCCGCGCTGAACTTCCGGCCCGTGCACGCCTACGGCCTGACCGAGACGTACGCCCCCTACACCGTGTGCGAGCCGCAGGAGGAATGGGCGGAGCTCGCGGACGACGAGCGGACGCGGCTGCTGGGCCGGCAGGGAGTGCACAACATCGTCTCCGACCCGATCCGCGTCGTCGACGACCAGATGGACGACGTGCCCCGCGACGGCCAGACCATGGGCGAGGTGGTGATGCGCGGCAACAACGTGATGAAGGGCTACTTCGGCGATCCCGCGGCGACCGCGCGCGCTTTCGCCGGCGGCTGGTTCCACTCCGGCGATGTCGCCGTCATGCACCCCGACGGCTACATCGAGGTCCGCGACCGGATGAAAGACGTCATCATCTCCGGCGGGGAGAACATCTCGACCATCGAAGTGGAGAACACGATCTGCCGCCATCCCGCGGTGCTCGAGTGCGCGGTCGTGGCCATCCCGGACGAGAAATGGGGCGAGCGGCCTAAGGCCTTCGTCACGCTCGGCGCAGGCCAGCACGCGACCGAGCAGGAAATCATCGATTTCTGCCGGCAGCACCTCCCACATTTCAAGGCCCCCGCCGCCGTCGAGTTCACCGACCTGCCCAAGACCTCGACCGGCAAAGTCCAGAAGAACATCCTGCGCGAACAGGCCTGGGCCGGAGACCGCAGCCGCGTCAACTGAGGCCCCCGAAGTCTCACACCTTAGGAGGGGAATCACATGTCCGAAGCCCACGAGGTACCGCCGCCGGTGCAGATGGTCCAGCTGCTGGCCGGATTCCAGCTCTCTCAGGCGCTGTACACCGCCGCCGTGCTCGGCGTCGCGGACCTCATGACGGCCGGGCCAGTGCCGGCCGGGGTGCTGAGCGAGCAGGTCGGGGCGCACGCGCCGTCGCTGCTGCGCCTGCTCCGCACGCTGGCCAGCGCCGGGGTGTTCACCGAGCCCGAGCCCGGGGTCTTCGCGCTAACCCCGCTCGGGAGCACGCTGACCCGCAGCCAGCCCGGCTCCATGCGCGACCTGGCCATCATGTGGATGGAGACGCACTACGCGCCGTTCGGCGAACTGCTGCACACCGTCCGCAGCGGCGAGCCCGCGGCCGACTACCTCTACGGCCAGCCGTTCTTCTCCTGGCTGTCCGGCCAGCCCGGGCAGGTCGCCCGGTTCACCGGTGCCATGGCCAACCTGACCAGCGGGATCAAGACCGCCGCTATCCCGTTCCTGCCGCTGGAGGGGGCCCGGACGATCGTGGATGTCGGCGGCGCCGACGGCACGATGCTCGCGGCGATCCTGTCCGGACGCCCCGGCCTGCGCGGCGTCGTGTTCGACCTGCCGCACGTCGTTTCCGGTGCCCCCAAGACCCTGGCCGAGAACGGCGTGGCGGACCGGGTGGACTGCGTCGGCGGCGACTTCTTCGCGTCGGTGCCGGCCGGCGCGGACAGCTACCTCCTGTCCTTCATCATCCACGACTGGCCGGACGATGCCGCCCGGCGCATCCTGGCCAACATCGCCGCGGCCGGCGGCTGCGGCGCGCGCCTGGTGATGATCGAGTTCGTCGTGCCGCCCGGCGACACCCCGCACATGTCCAAGATGATCGACCTGACCATGCTCGGCATGCTGTCCGGACGGGAGCGCCCGGAGGAAGACTGGCGCGACCTGCTGGCCAGCGCGGGCTTCACCGGCATCGGCGTGCTCCCGACCGGCTCGCCGCTGTCGGTCATCCACGCGACCGTCCGGTAACCAGCCCGGCAAGCGGGCCGGTCCCGGTCCCGCTCCCGCTCCCGAGAAAGCTCCGAAAGTCACGAGCGGGCCCGCGGCGATTCCCTGACGTCCACCTGGTCCAAATAAGCGGGCCGCCGTGCAGGCGGCTCGCAGACCACAGGGGCATCGCAGAGCTCGAGGAGCAGACATGACCATCAACGGCAAGACAATCCTGGTGACCGGGGCCAATCGCGGCATCGGCCAGGCGCTCGTCACCGAAGCCCTCAGCCGGGGCGCCAGCCGGGTGTACGCCGGCACGCGGCAGCCCCTGACCCACCCGGACGGGCGGGTCACCCCCCTGATCCTGGACGTGACCAGCGCGGCGCAGATCCAGGCCGCGGCCGAGCAGGTCGGGTCTCTCGACATCCTCATCAACAACGCCGGCATTGCGCTCTACGACGACCTGAGCGATCGTGCCGTGCTCGAGCAGCACCTGGCCGTCAACCTCTTCGGCACCTACGGCGTGACCCAGGCCTTCCTGCCGTTGCTGACCCGCTCGCGGGGAGCCATCGTCAACAACGTGTCGACGATGGCCCTGGCCCCTTTCCCGTTTACTCCCGCTTACGCGATCTCCAAGGCGGCCGCGTTCAACCTGACCCAATCGCTGCGCGCGCTGCTGGCCGGGCGGGGCGTCCGGGTCCACGCCATCCTGACTGGCCCCACCGACACCGACATGACCCGCGGCTTCGACATCCCCAAGGCGTCGCCCGAATCCGTCGCGCGCGCCATCTTCGACGGCCTGGAGAACGAGGAGGAGGACATCTTCCCCGATCCCATGTCGGCGTCCATCGCCGAGAGCTGGCGCGGCGGCGCGGTCAAGGCGATGGAGCGCGAGAACGCCTCGTTCGTCGCAGCTGAGCCCGCCGCGGCCTAGGGCCGAGTCCAGCGACGTCCGCCGGGGCGGTCCCGCCCGTGCCGTATGCGACGGTGCGGGATCCGAGGGCGCTGCTAACCAGCTGCCGCCTACCTCGGGGCCCGCCGGGCGATGGCACCCGCGGCCGGCGCACCAACGCCCCCGTCTAACGTCAGTGTGGATCGTTACTGCCCGCCCGCGGGCAGTAACGATCCACACTGATCCGTCCCCTGCGCGAGGGCCCCGCCGGGCCGACGTGCGATGCGCGATGCGCGCCGGCCCTTCGCCTGCTCCTCCGCCACGATCGGGCCGAGGAGCAGGCGCCCCCCACCGCACGCACAGGCCCCTCAGCCTCGCCATGATCTGGCCACACGCCCGGGCCGGTTCAGCCCGGTCCCGTCCCGTCCGAGAGCGCGTCATCAGCGGCTGGCAAGTCGGCGGCGGTCCATTCGGCGCCGGTCAGCTGGCGGTAGGCGGCGACGGCGGATCCGAGGGTCGGGAAGAAGTGGCGTGGGTCGATCGTGCGGGTGAGCCCGTAGCGTTCGATCTTGTCCTGCACCGGGCCCTTGAGCTCGGCGAATACCAGGCTGATGCCCTGGGCGTTCAGCGCCTCGTCCAGGTCCTCCAGGATGTCCGACGCGGTGGTGTCCACGTCCGTCACCGGCTCGGCGGCGATCAATATCCAGGTGGGCTTGGGCGCAGCGCTGGCCAGCCTGGTCACCTCGTCGCGGAACGTCTTGGCGTTGGCGAAGAACAGGGGGGCGTCGAACCGGTAGATGACCAGGCCCGGCAGGTGCTGCGCGCCGGGGTGGGTGTGCGTGTCGTGGTAGCCGTCCAGGCCGTCCACCCGCCCGAGCTCGGTGTCGTAGGGCCACCAGGCCCGCCGGAACACGTTGAGGATGGACAGGGCCACGGCGATCGCGATCCCGGGCAGGACCCCGAGCAGGGCGACGCCGAGGAACGCCGCGATCGACAGCCCGAACTCGGCCTTGCGCTGTTTCCAGAGCCGCACCGTGCCGGGAACGTCGGCCAGCGACAGCGACGCGGTGATCACCACGGCGGCCAGCGCGGGCTGCGGCAGGTTCCGGAACAGGCCCGGGATCAGCACGATCATCAGGATGATCAGGGCCGCGCCGGTGACCCCGGTGAGCTGGGTCTTGGCGCCGGACCGTTCGGCCACCGCGGTCCGTGACCCGCTGGTGCTGACCGGGAACCCCTGGAACAGGCCGGCGGCCAGGTTCGCCGCGCCGATCCCGATCATCTCGCCGTTGCCGTTCACCTCCTGCCCGGTGCGGGCGGCGAACGCCGAGGCGGTGGAGATCGTGTCGGCCAGCGACACGATGGCGATGCCTGCCGCCCCGGCGAACAGGGCCCCGAGATCGGCCAGGCCGACGTGCGGGATGGTCAGCGGCGGGAACCCCTTGGGCAGCACCCCGACCAGGCTGACGCCGTGATCGGCCAGGTGAAAGACCGTCGCCGAGAGGATCGCGAGCACCACCATGATCAGCACCGCCGGGACTTTCGGCAGCCAGCGCTGCAGCACCAGGATCACCGCGATCCCGGCGATCCCGACCACGGCCGCGGCGGCCACCGCCTCGCCGTGGGCCAGGCCCTTGACGAAGCCGGTGATCTCCCCGATCAGGCCGTCGGCGCTGACCTTGAAGCCGAACAGCTTCGGCAGCTGGCCGACCAGAATGGTCAGCGCCAGGCCGTTCATGTAGCCGATCATCGTGGGCTTGGAGATCAGGTCGGCGATGAACCCGAGCTTGGCCACGGCCCCGAGGATCATGATCGCCGCGACCAGGAGCGCGAGCATCGAGGCCAGGGCGATGGCCCGCGCCGGGTCGCCGCCGGCGCCGGCCAGCGGCAGGATCGTCGCCGCGATCATCGGCCCGAGCGAGGAATCCGGGCCGAGCACCAGGATCCGCGACGGGCCCAGCACCGCGTAGCCGAGCAGGCACATGATCGACGTGTACAGGCCCGTGATCGGCGGCAGGCCCGCCAGCTCCGCATACGCCATGCCCTGCGGGACCAGCAGCGTGGTGAGCACGACCCCGGCGACAACATCCTTGGCCAGCCACTCGCGCCGGTAGGACCTGACCGTCCGCAGGCCAGGTACCAGGCGGAACAGGGACATCACACCCCGGGCGCGCTCGGACATACCCGCGATCATCCTCCCCGGGCCCGCCCCGGCGCCTCACCCGCGAATGGTGAGAGCGGGGTCCGCCGGCCCGGCTGCGAGGAGCTGGGTGAGCCTGCTCGTCGAGGAGAGCTCGGTCAGCCGGTCCACCAGCGAGATGGCCTCACGCAGCGTGCCCTGGCCGAACGGCCGGCCCGAGTACTCATACAGCGACCAGAGTTTGGCCAGCCGCGCGCGCTCGGACAGCGGGTTGGACGGCCCTCCCGATGCCTCGCTCGCCACCCGGCGAAGCGTCCGGCCGCCGCGGTCGCGGACCTCGATCACGCCGTGCGTGCTCCCGCTCTCGTCCTCGACGATGCGGATCCGCCCGTACATCGCTCGAACCGGCGCCGGCGCCTCGAGGGGCTCGACGAACGCGGCGATCGGCGCGCGGCCGGTCGCGAGCGCGAGCGCGATGGAGTACGGGAGGCTGTAGGTCGCCGCGAAGGTGGTCGGGAACGCCGCGCCGGCCTGGACGGCCAGCGCCGCAGGCGCGTGCACCACGACCTCCTCGATACCCGCGCCGCCGAGCTCGGTCCGGAGTTCGAGCGCCGCCTCGAGCAGCGCGTGGGTCGGCCGGCCACCGGGAAAGGGCTTCGTCGAGATGCGGCTCGACTGCAGGTGCTCGCCGAGCCCGTCGAGCACGAGCTCTCGCCGGTACTCACCTCGCTGGAACAGCGCGATGAAGCCGTCGGGACCGTCGAAGATCTGCGCTGCGCCGGTGAAGCCCGACCGGGCCAGGAACGCGGCGGTGATGGCGTTCCGGGCGGCGAATCCGGTGTGCAGCCGGGTGCTCAGCGAGCCGTCCCGGATCGACTGGCGGCTGCCGCTGGCCTGGCTCAGCGCGAGGCCGAGCGCGTGCCGCATGGCCGGCGCGTCGAGTCCGATGAGCCGTCCCGCGGTGACCGTCGCCCCGAAGACCGAGAAGACGGAGGCGCGGTGCCAGCCGAAGTCGACGGTGGGAGCCGCGGCGAGGCGGACCGCGACGTCGAGGCCGACGGCGACGGCACCGAGGTACTCGGTTCCCGGGACTCCGCCGAGCTCGTCGGCCACGGCCAGCGCGACCGAGTGCACGACCGGACCGGCGTGCATGCCGCCGCCGGCGTCGAAGGCGTCGTCGAACTCCAGCGCGTGGGCGGCCGCGGCATTCGCGAACGCCGCGGCCGGGGCGCTCAGCCGGTCCGCCGTGCCGAACAGGACGCCGCGCCCGGCCGAGGAGGTCTGCCGGAGAAACTCGCGCAGCCCGGGCAGGCCCGCCGCGTGCACGCCGCCGAGCGTCACCCCGATGACGTCGAGCAGGTTCGCCTGCAGGTGCGAGATCGTCGCGTCATCGAGCCCATCGGACGGGTACTGCGCCGCGTGCCGCGCGAGCGGCGCGCTGAGATCCTCGACGTTCATGACGGCCGCCGGCGTCCCTAGGACGCGGCGCGGCTCAGCGCGCCGCGCCCGGCGCCGCCCAGGACGATGTCGGCCTGGGGGGCGTGCGCCCGGCTGCACAGCGCGTCGCGGTAGTGCCGCTGCAGCGGGTTGTCCGCGGACAGGCCCGGGTTGCCGATCATCGAGATCGCGAGCTCGAGGGCGCGCACCACGTTCCGCGAGGTCGCGACCTTCGTCAGGCCGAGTTCGGAACGGGGGACGAGCGGCGAGCTCTGATCGTTCTCCAGCGCCTCGATACGTCGCGCGAGGTTCGAGATCAGCGTGTCATTCTCGTAGATGGCCAGCTCGATTTCACCGACCGCTTGCTGAAAGCGGTCGAGCGAGGCGAGCGGAGCACCGAGGTTGGCCGGTACCCGTTCATTGAGGAACTTCACGAAGAAGTCCCGGCCCGCCTCGAGCACGCCGAGGTACAAGCTCGTCTCGATCACGCCCACCCAGCTCCCGGAGCCTTTCGGGTCCTCGCGCGTCACCGCGGGGTCGACGCCGGTAAAGGGAGTGAGGCCGATGGCGTTGTCGACCGGCACGAGCACGTCGTGAAAGACCACGTCGTTGCTCGCGGACGCCCGCATCCCGAGGTGATTCCAGCTCCCCTCGATGATCTCGACCCCGGGCGCGCCGTGCGGGACGAGCACCATGCCGACCTGGAGGCCGCCCTCGTCGTCTTCGGGCGTCGCGGCCCACACGCCCATCCAGCGCAGGCCGGTGCTCGCGGTCGAGAAGATCTTCCTCCCGTTGATCCGCCATGCGGGGCTGCCGTCGGGGGCCGTCGTGCGCACCGCCTTGGTCGCCGGTACGCCGCCGCGCACCGGCGTGCCGAGCTCGGGTTCGACCCGGAGCGCATTGCACGCCGGTCCGATCGCGGCGTCCTGGTTGAGCTGGCGCCACCAGCGCTCCGGCCAGTAGGCGTTCGCGCTGCGGAGCTGGGAGATGTGCCACAAGTAGATGAGCGCGACTGAGGCGTCCGCGCCGCCGAGAATGCGAGCGACCTGAGCGGCGGTCGTCAGGCCGGCGCCGATCCCGCCGCGATCGGCCGGGATCGGCAGCGCCCACAGACCCGTCGACCAGAGTTCCTCGATGCTCTCGGTGGGATAGCGCGCCAGCCGGTCGTTCTCCTCGGCCCGCGCGGCCAGCTGCCGCGCGACGACGCGGGCGGCGTCGACGATTGCGTCCGGACCGCCCTCCCGCAGGGCCGCGACGCGGGCCCTCAGCGAGCTGGGGTCCACTACGACGCCGGTGTGGTGATCGGTCTGGGTTGTCATCGTCTCCCGCGCTTCCGTCGATTCGTGCGCGGACCGTGATCGCGCTCCCGCGGCCACCCATAGTCCACTAAACCCATCAAATCACCCAGGAATTCGCTCCGCCAGATGCACGGCGCGCGACGCCGTATCCCGTGGCCGTGATCCGGTGGCCGCGACGGTGACGTACTCACTTCGGCGGGGCGTCATCAGACGGCTGCCGGGCCGTGCCGGTCAGGAGATGCCCCCGTCAAGGCTCGGGACCTGGGGAGGCGCAGATGGAAGGTTGCTGGAAATGAGGGCCGGCGCCGCCGGTGTCAGCGGGCTGGCCGCCCTGGCGCTGCTGCTGCCGATGGAGGCCGGTGTGCCGATTCCGCTGCCTGCCGATCTGGTCATGTTCACGGTGGGGGAACGGGTGGCCGCGGGACGGTTCCCGTTGTGGCTGGCCGTGGCCGGTTTCGAGGTCATCGCCGTGGTCGGCACGACGGCGCTGTTCCTCGCGTGCCGGGGGCCCGCTCACCGGGCCATCTCCCGGTACGGCCCGCGCCTGGGCCTGACCGAGGCGCGGGTCGGCCGTGCGGCCGCGTTCGCCGAGACCCGCAGCCCGGCCGGGCTCGCCATCGGGCGTGCCACGCCGGGGCTGCGGACGCTGACCGTGGTCGCCGCGGGCGTGGCTGGGCTGAGCGGACGGCGTGCGCTGCCCGCGCTCATCCTGGGCAGCAGCGTGTTCCTTCAGCTCCACCTGGTCCTCGGCCTCCTGCTCGGGCCGCTGGCCGACCGGGCCTTCAACCAGGCGAAGGGCCCGGCCCTGGCCGCGGTGGCCCTGCTGGTGGCGGGTGCACTGGTCTTCTGGCGGGCCAGGCGCCGCAACCGCCCGCCCGCGGCCTGGATGGAGGCCGCCTGCCCGGCGTGCCTCGGCGTCCGGATGCTGGCCGAACGCGCTCCACGACTGGCCGCGCTGACCGGGACGAGCCGAGCCGCCGGCGAGCCGGACCACGAACCCACGGAGCTGGTGAGCTAGCCCACCGGACGGCTAAGGAACACGGCTAAGGAACGCAGGAGGATACGTGGCCGAGTATCACTTTGTCAGCATCTGGCCGATCAACGCGCCCATCGAGCGGGTGTGGGAGGAGATTCACCACGCCGAGCGGTGGCCGAGCTGGTGGACGTACGTGGCCAGCGTGGAGGAGCTCGAGCCGGGCGCCGCCGACGGGACCGGCAAGCGCATGCGCTTGCTGTTCCGGACCCGGCTGCCCTACACGCTCGGCTTTGACGTGCGGGTGACCCACGTGCACCCGCCGTCAGAGCTGGTGGCCGAGGCCACCGGGGAGCTGGCGGGCACCGGGCGCTGGACCCTAACCCCGGTAGCTGGCGGCACCGTGGTCCGCTACAACTGGGACATCCGCACCACCAGGCGCTGGATGAACCTGCTGGCGCCGGGACCTGGGACCTGCCGGTGCGCGGGGCCGCGACGGCCCCGGTGCGCGGGGCCGCAACGGCCCCGGTGCGCGTGCCGGCCGCCGTCTTGATCGTCACCGACGCGGCCGGGTTCTGCCGCCTGGTCGCCAACCGGGTCACGGCCGCCGACCTGGACCTGTACGCCACCGGGGATCCCGGCCACGTCACCGCGGTGCTGGCCGCGGCCAGCACCCTCGCGCTCGACTAGCCGCCCGCGCCCACCCGCCCCGCCCACCCGGGACCCCGCCGGTGATCCGTGGCCCGCAGCGGCGACGTACCTCTACCGCCAGCCGCGCGCCGCGCGGCATGCGAGTCAAGGGAGGGCTCCGATCATGAGCGTCGTCATCACCGCCAAGTTCCCGGGTGACGTGGCCAAGTTCCGCCAGGCTCTGACCGAGCACGGTGATCAGTTCGCGAAGATGGCCCAGGACGCCCAGGCGTCAGGCGGCGGCATCCACCACCGCTTCGCGGTCGGCGACGGCTTCGTCCTCGTTGTGGACGAGTGGCAGAGCGCCGCGCACTTCCAGAACTTCTTCGCTCAGCCCGACCTGCAGGCGCTCATCGCGATGGCCGGCGCCAGCGGGGAGCCGGAGATCACGGTCGCCGAGGCCATCTCCTCGCCGGATGAATACTGAGGGCACCGCCCAGACCGAAGCGGCGTGAGCCGCCGCTGGTAACACCCGAGCCGATGGCCCCGCAGGTCAGCCCCGAGCAGCCCGCGGGGCCACCGGCGGTGTGCCGAACCACCCGCGGAGCGCTTCGCGCAGCGTGAGTGACGCGGTGGCGGCGGGTTCGCCGGTGGCTGCGGCCCAGGCGATGTAGGCGTCCGGGCGGATCAGCAGGGCGTCGGCCGGCCGGTGATCGGTCTGCGCGGTGCGGATGTCGACGCGGCGCTGCCAGTCCCGGGCGCTCTCGCGGAGCTCCGGGCGGCCGCCGAGGTCGAGGAGAACGGGCCGGGCCGCATGCATGAGTTCGGCCACGCTGGTCCTGCCCCGGCCGGTGTGCAGGGTCAGGTCGGGCACGAAGGTGCCGGTCAAGGGGTGCTGGCCGGGGCCGGCCGCCGGGTAGCGGAGGTCGGTGCCGGCGATCAGGGCGGCGATCCGGCGCAGCGGCTGCTCGTCGGCGAGCAGTTCGCCGAACAGGCCCCGGAGCGCTTCGGCGGCCGGGTCCTGCCCGCGCCGCAGAGCCACCTGAGCCTGGGTCGCCAGCAGGGCCCGGGCGCCGGCGAAGTGGCGCTCGTCGTGATAGGTGTCCAGCAGGCCGGTCGGCGCCCAGCCGCCGATGACGGCGGCCAGCTTCCAGGCCAGGTTGACCGCGTCGGACATGCCGACGTTGATGCCGATGCCCGTGGCGGGAAACTGGTGAGCCGCGTCGCCGGCCAGCAGGACCCGCCCGTCGCGGTACCGTTCGGCCTGCCGGGCCTGGAACCCGTAGCGCGACAGCCGGGTGACTTCTCCCAGCGGAAGATCCGCGCCGAGCACGCGGCGGATGCTGTCCCGGAACTCGGCCAGGGTCATCGGCGCGTCGTCGTCGGCTCCGCCGGCCTCGTCCTCGGTTGTCTGGACGAGCAGGTCCCCCTGGCTGAGCGGCCCGAAGCCGAACACACCGCGGTCGGTGCGGGTGAAACCCGGGCGGAGCAGGCCCAGCCCCGGGACGTCGAGGTCGCCGTTACCCAGCCAGGTCACCGAATCGGGCACGGTGACCTGAGCCAGCCGGTTGACCTCGGGATAGGTGGTGCCGGGGAACGGGATCCCGGCCGTGTCACGGACCCGGCTGTGCGCGCCGTCGCAGCCCGCCAGGTACCGGGCGGTCACCCGGTACGGCCCGTCCGGGCCGCGCACGTCCGCGGTCACCGTCGCGTCGTCCTGGCTGACCCCGGCCACCTCGTGCCCGCGGCGGAGGTCGGCGCCCAGTGCGCGGGCGTGTTCAGCGAGCAGCCGCTCGAGCCGCGGCTGCGGGAGGTGCACCGCCCGCATCGGGGAGTCCGCCAGGTGCGCGAAGTCCAGCTGCAGGCCGCCGAACGGCGCCCCCGGAGCCGGGCCGACCGGGCGGCCGCTGGCCGCTTCGACCCGGGCCAGCAGCCCCCGGTAGCGCAGCAGTTCCACGATCTGCCCGTTGAAACCGTTGGCCTTCGGGGTCTCCCGCAGCCGCGGCTGCCGCTCCAGTACCAGCGGCCGCACTCCCGCCAGGCCCAGCTCACCGGCCAGCATCAGGCCGGCCGGGCCCGCGCCCACGATGATCACGTCGGCGTCCATCACCCGGCCCTCCCGGTGGACGGCGCGCGGCGGCGGGCCCGGCGCGCCCGGCGGGCCAGGCGTTCGTCCGCGGCCTGCACGTGCATCTCCTCGATGTGGTCGGCGGCGAGCTGCCGGATGATGACCGGATGCATAGTCTCCTCCTGGTGTTTCCTGGGCGGACGCCCGGCGGTGGCGCGATGGTCAGTCTGGATCGACGTGGCGCACCGAGATCAGGAACAGCCCGAGGTCGCGCACCTTGGTCAGCAGCCCGTGCAGGGCGGCCTGATCGGCGACCGGCCCTGAGATGACCGTTTCCTCGCCATCGCTGGTGACCTGCAGGTTCTCGAACCAGGCGGTCCACTGCCCGTCGAGGACGCCCTTGACGCGGATCTCGTAGCGCGAGTTCAAGCCCATATACCGTCCTTCGGTTTAGGTCCGTGAACCTGCACGCTACGAACGCGGGACGGGATCGGCGTCACCCGAAGGTGCCCATGCGGGTGGAATCTTTCCGCGGCGGTGGCAGCACGATGGTGCCGTCCCGATCGGCGCTCTCAGCCGGACCGGCGCACGCCGCAGCGTCGTTCGGGAAAGGTCACTTTAGCCCGAACGGACCGTGGTGCCACGCCCCCGCACCCGGATGCCTCACGGGCCTTTCGCGCACGTCAGCGCCCTGCTACCACCGCTGCCTGCGAAGATTCCACCGGCATGTCCACTTTCGGGTGACGCCCGCGACCTGAGGTCCTTCCTACCGTCGTGGCCAGACCTGCGACCCGTGCGCATCCCGGCGCGGTGCAGGCCTCCCGCACCCGGCATGAAGGAGAACGGAAATGTCCGCAACACGGTCCGCCGACGGCAGGAGCCCCGGCCTCGGCCTGGCCCTGGCCGTCATCGCCACGGCCCAGCTGATGGTGGTGCTGGACGCGACGATCGTGAACGTCGCGCTGCCGCATATTCAGCGCACGCTCGGGTTCTCGGGGAACGGCCTGGAGTGGGTCATCAACGCCTATGCGCTCAGCTTCGGCGGGTTGATGCTGCTCGGCGGCCGGGCCGGTGACCTGCTGGGCCGGCGCCGCGTGTTCGTCGCCGGCCTGGTGCTGTTTTCCGCGGCCTCGCTGGCGGGGGGCTTCGCCAGCTCCCAGGCCTGGCTGCTGGCCGCGCGGGCCGTCCAGGGCGTCGGCGGCGCGCTGATTGCCCCCACCTCGCTCGCGCTGATCGCCACGACCTTCGCGGAGGGCCCGGCCCGTAACCGGGCCATGAGCGTGGTCGCCGCGATGAGCGGCGGCGGCGCGGCGGTCGGCCTGGTCGCCGGCGGCCTGCTCACCACGTACCTGTCCTGGCGCTGGGTGCTGTTCGTCAACGTGCCGATCGGCCTGCTGACCGCCGCGGCCGCCCGGCTCGTGCTGCCCGAATCGGCCCGGGACCGCGGCCGCTTTGACCTGCCCGGGGCGATCGCCGGCACCGGCGGGGTGGCGCTGCTGGTTTACGGCCTGTCGAATGCGGCGGCTGATCCGTCCGGCGTCTCGCACTGGGGCGACACCCGGGTCATCGCGTCGCTGACCGCGTCGGCGCTGCTGCTGGCCGGTTTCGTGGTCATCGAGGCGCGCAGCCCGCACGCGCTGATGCCGCTGCGCATCCTGGCCAACCGCAGCCGCTCCGGCGCCTACCTCGTCATGCTGGCCCTGGCCACCGCCATGTTCGGGATCTTCTTCTTCCTGAGCATCTTCGTGCAGAACGTCCTGGGCTACAGCGCCCTGCGCTCCGGCGTGGCCTTCCTCCCGCTGGCCGCCACGGTCGTGGTGGTGTCCGGGATCCTCGGGCAGCTGATCGGGCGCATCGGCGCCCGGGCGCCGATGCTGGCCGGCTCGGCCATCACCACGGGCGGCATGTTCTGGTTCTCCCGCCTCAGCGAGCACAGCACCTACGTGGGCGGCCTGCTCGGCCCGATGCTCGTGACCGGCGCGGGCCTGGGCCTGATGTTCGTGCCGCTGTCCCTGGTCGCGCTCAGCCGGGTCCCGGCCCGCGACACGGGCCTGGCCTCCAGCCTGCTCAGCACCGGCCAGCAGGTCGGCGGGGCGATCGGGCTGGCCGCGCTCGGGACGGTGGCCTGGACCGCAGTGGCCAGCAGCGCCCGCGGCCAGACCGTCCGCGCGGTGGCCGCCGCCCGGTCCGGGCACGCCCAGCTCAGCGCGCAGGTGCAGGCCTCGATCTATCACCACGCCCTGGCCGTCGGCATCACCCGCGGGTTCCTGACCGCCTCCGGGATCGCGCTGGCCAGCCTGATCATCACCGCGATCACCATCCGGACCAGGCGCGAAGACCTGGCCGGCCTGACCGAATCCGCCCCGGGCAGGCCCGCGGGCACCGAGCCCGCGCTCGAGCAGGCCCGGTCCTAACCCTCATCCCAAGGAGCATGACGTGATCACCGCCCAGACCACTGCTCATCCGTACCCGCACCGGCCGGTCCTGGTTCGCGCCGCCGAGGCTGAGCGACTCGACTCGGTCACCACGGCCGCCGGGGATCTGCTCGTCGTGCCCCCCGGCCTGGCCCACGCGTTCGGCGCGCATCGCGGCTCGGCCGCCGAGGCGCTGATCGTCATCACCCCCGGCGTCGAGCGCTTCGAGTACTTCCGCCACGTCGTGCGCATGCGCGCCGGCACCGAGCCGCGCGAGATCCTGCTGGCCCGGCAAGACCGTTTCGACACGCACTTCGTCGAGAGCCCCGCCTGGCCCGCCGCCCGCGCGAGCTAACCCCCCGGGCCGCAACGCCGAAACCTAAGCGAAGCGCCCTCCGCCTGGGCCGTTTTCATGATCGTGGCCAGAAATGGCCAATCCGGTCCAAAACTGGCCACGATCATGGGTGCCCTACCAGCGGCCGGACGCCACCCGCGCCGCCTGCAGGCGCCCATGTGCAGTCGGCCCCGCGGCCTTTTCCCCCGGCCCGGGTCAGCTGCCGCTCAGGTGGTCGTGGACCAGGCGGATGGCGATGGAGCCCTCACCGACGGCCGAGGCGACGCGCTTCACCGACCCGTGCCGGACGTCGCCGGCCGCGAAGAGCCCGGGCAGGCTGGATTCCAGCAGCATGGGCGGGCGCCGCAGCGGCCACCCCGAATGCGCCTGCCCATCGTGGAGAAGGTCAGACCCGGTGAGCACGAACCCCGACTGGTCGCGCCGCACGGCGTCGGGCAGCCACTGCGTTCGCGGCTCGGCGCCGATCAGCACGAACAGGGCCGCGGCGTCCACGGTTTCGGCCGCACCGGACTCCAGGTCGGTGAGGGTCAGCCGCTCCAGCCGGCCCTGCCCCGCCCCGCCGGTCACCGCGACCCTGGGGCGGACGGCGATGTTGGGGGCCGATTCGATCTCCCGGATCAGGTATTCGGACATGCTGTCGGCCAGGGAGTGTCCCCGGACGAGCACGGTCACCTGCGCGGCGTACCGGGCCAGGTGGACCGCGGCCTGCCCGGCGGAGTTGGCCCCCCCGGCCACGAAGACCTCGCGGTCCTTCATGGCCCTGGCCTCGGAGGAGGCCGCGCCGTAGAACACCCCGGCGCCGGTCAGCGCGTCGAGGACCGGGATGCCCAGGCGCCGGTAGGCCACGCCGGTGGCGACGATCACCGCCCGGCTGCGGACTTCGCTCCCATCGCTCAGCGTGACCACCAGCTCCGGGCCGTCGGGCCGCAGGCCGCAGGCCGGGCTCCCGTAGACATATTCCGCGCCGAAGCTCAAGGCCTGGGTATAGGCCCGCACGGCCAGGTCCCCGCCGCTCACCCCGGACGGGAACCCGAGATAGTTGCGGATCAGCGAGCTGGTGCCGGCCTGACCGCCGATGGCCTCCGGCTCCAGCACCACCGTGGACAGGCCCTCCGACGCGCCGTAGACCGCCGCCGCCAGACCGGCGGGCCCGGCCCCGATCACCGTCACGTCGTAGCGGCCGCCGCCCGGCCTGGTCGGCACGCCCAGGGCCTCGGCGACCTCCGTATTGGCGGGATCCGCCAAGACCCGGCCATCGAACATCACCACCGCGGGCAGTGCCGTCCCGGCCGCCCCGGCCTCTTCGAGCAGGCGCCGAGCCTCGGGGCCGCCGGCCGGGTAGAAGCCGAACGGGATGCCGTTGCGCCCCAGCAGCTCCCGCAGCTCATGTGACCGCGCGGCCCACGGCTCGCCCACGACCCGGACCACCTCCGACCCGGGCAGGTTCGACCGGCCCCACTCGCCGAGCTGCTCGGTGATGACCTGGTGAAAGCGCTCATCCGGGGGTGTCCCGGGCCTGACCACGTAGGCGTCAAGGTGACCCAGGACGGTCGCCTCGGCGACCGTCTCCATGCTGGACCGATCACCCCAGCTGATGAGCAGCGCCCGCCGGGCGGCCGGGTGCAGCTGCCGCACCCGCGCCAGCAGCTCCGTCCCGGTCACTCCCGGCCGTTGCTGGTCAGCCAGCACGAGCGCGACCTGGCTCCGGTCCTCTCGGAGCCGGCCAAGGACATCAGCCGCCTCTTGCGCAGACCCGGTGACGATGACCTGGTAGTCAGCCCCGTACCGCTTACGCAGCTCGGCCTCAACCCGGCCGCGCATCCCCGAGCCGTCGGCCAGCAGCACCACCGGCTTCGCCATCAGGCCTCCGATCTCGGGTAAGCGCTGATCCTCGCGGTGAACTGGGCCACGGCCTGGCTGACCGCGGCGGACCTGATGGACTCGAACATATCGAAGTCGTGGTGTGCGCCGGGCAGCTCGGCGTAGCAGACCGGGTGGCTGGAGGCCGCGCGGACCCGCGCCACGAAGGCGCGCACGGCCGACGGGGGTATCTGCATGTCCTTCTCGCCGTGCACCACGAGCATGGGCGGCATATCGCCGTCCGGCGCGAGGTCGCCGTAGTAGCCGTAGCGGCAGATCAGACCCGCGATGCCGGTCTCGCCCTCGCACACCGCCCGGATGGCCAGGTTCGCGCCCGCCGAACTGCCGGTGACGAACAGCCGGCCGGGTTCGGCGCCGTACTCCGCGGCGTGGGCCCGTACCCAGGCCATCGCGCTGCGCACGTCGGCCACCTGGTCGGCGAGGCTCACGTGCGGCTGCAGCCGGTAGCCGGCGCTCACGCAGACGAAACCGTGCCGGCTGGTCAGGTACCGGATCAGCGGCCTGGCCTCGCGCGCCTTGTTGCCGGAGTAGAAGCCGCCGCCGTGGAAGTGCAGCAGGATCGGCGCGCCGGCCGGCCGGTCGCGGCGGTGGTACACATCCAGGGTGCGGCGCGGCCCGCCGCCGTAGGCGAGATTGCGGACGCGGACCACGTCGCGCCGGCCCGGCCAGAACGGGGCGCGCAGGATGCGGCCCCACGGCCGCCTCGGCCAGGCCGGCGTTGCCCAGCGCTGCGTGCGCGCGCAGCGCACGGCGCACGATGACCACCAGGCCGGCCAGCGCGAGCAGGGCGACAGCGGCCCCGGCGGCCCCGCCCGGCGAGTCGAGGTCGCCCTCGGCCAGCGCGAGCACGGTCGAGGCGATCAGCAGATATCCCACGATGAACGGCATCTCGCTGACCAGCAGGGCCGGGATGGCGGCCAGCGAGCCGAGCCGGCGCCACCGGGTGAGCGCACACGCGACCCCCCAGGACGTGATCGCGACCGTCCACCAGTAACCGATCGGCATGTGCCTCGGGCTCCTTCGGGGTGCTCCTGCCCGGGTATCCGGACATGAAGGAATCTACGAGGAAACGATGCGGCCAGCGTCACCCGAAAGTGGACATGATGGGTGGAATCCTTAGCGGATCAGCCCTAGCTCCCTGGCCCGGACGACGGCCTCGGTCCGGTTGGCCGCGCCGAGCTTGCCCAGCACATGGCTGACGTGCTTCTTGACGGTGTCGAGGGTGACCACGAGCCCGTCGGCGATGACCTGGTTCGATCGGCCCGCCGCCAGCATCCCCAGCACCTCCAGCTCGCGCGCGGTCAGCGGCTCGACCAGGCCCGGAAGCCCGGCGGCAGAACCTCGCCCCCGGGCGGGCGTGGCCTGCTCCGGGGCGAACGCTCGCTGGAGCCGGGCCAGGCAGCCGAGCGGGACCGCGGCGGCGGCGTGTCCAGCCCGCTGGGCCGCGATCAGCCGGCCCAGCAGCGCGGCCATGGGCGGCCCCTCGTCGGTGAAGACCCGGATATAGCCTTGCGGGCAGCCCAGCACGAGCGCCCCGGCCAGGGCGTCCACCGCAGCGCTCTCCTCGCCGCGGGCAGCCAGGGCCAGGGCCCGCAGCGCGCCGATCTCGATGAGGCTGCCCGTCCGGTCCTGAGCGGCCGCCGCCGCATACAGCCGGTCCAGCAGCGGCAGCGCCAGGCCCGGCCGGTCCTGGCCCAGCAGGACCCGGGCCAGCACCAGGTGCCCGGGCTCCCGGGGGTAGTGGGGACGGTCATCGGTGCGCAGGCCACGGTCCGCCGCCCAGCGGGCGGCTCCGCCCAGGTCGCCCTGGGCCAGCAGCAGCCGCGCCCGCTGCGCCGGGACCGAGTTGAGCGGCCCGGCGGGGGCCGGCGAGGCCTGCTCGGCCTCGCTCATGGCGGCCAGGGCGCCGGCCGGGTCGCCGGTGGCCTGCCTTATCCACGCCAGTGTCACCAGCCCGGCGGCCAGCGCCGCGGTGTAGACGAACCGGCGGCATAGCGCGATGCCCTCACTGACATGCTGGAGCGCCGCATCGAGCTCGTTCTGCTGGTAGGCCACCTCGGCCAGCCCGATGAAGGCGAGGCCGGCGGCAGGCCGCGGCGGCTGGCCGGGCCCGGCGGTGGCGTCCAGCGCCTGACCATAGGTCCCCACCGCGGCGTCCAGGCGACCCTGGGCCCGCTGGATCTGGCCGAGCTGATAGCAGCCGAACGCCGTCATGGTGGGCTGCCCGGCGGCCCGCCGCCCGGCGACGATGGATTCGAACCGGCCCTCGGCCTCCGCCAGGCGGCCGCGGAGCCACTCGGCCATGGCCAGATGCCCCTGGGCGCTGGAGGTCAGCAGCCACTCTTCGGCGCGGCTCTCGGCCAGGGCCGAAGAGGCGAGCGCCGCCGCGGCCTCGACGTCACCGCGAAGCTGGGCGAGCTCGCTGCGATGGAGCGCGATCAGCGCGGGCACGTTGATCAGCATGCTGGCGCCCCGGCCGGCCGTGGGCTCAAACGGCTCCTTGGCCGTGCCCGGGGCAGCGCGCTCGGCCGCGTCGAGCAGCGGCTCCACCGCCTCGACGTGACCGCTGGTGCCTGCCATCAGCGCCTGGGCCAGCAACAGCCGCGAGCGGGACCGGACCAGTTCATCGGGGAGCGCCGACAGCCAGCGGCCGATCGTCGCCCCCTCGCCGCGCAGGAAGAAGACCTCGTCGAAATGCCGCTCGATCAGCCGGGCCGCCCGGGTCATGTCCCCGGCGGCCATCGCGTGCCGGATCGCGTCGTCCGCCAGCCCGCGGGTCTCGAACCAGGCGGCGGCGTTGCCGTGCAGCTGCCCCGCCCGTTCGGGCTGCTCGTGCTGCAGGCGGGCTTGGAGCAGGTCGGCGAACAGGTGGTGGTAGCGCCACCAGGCACGCTCCTCGTCCAGCGGCACCAGGAACAAGTTGGCCGCCTCGACCTGCTCGAGCAGAGCCTGGCTGCCAGGCCGGCCGGTGACCGCGTCGCACAGCTCCCCCGACAGCCGGTCCAGCACCGAGGTCTCCAGCAAGAACTCCTGCATCTGCTCGCCCTGGTGCTCGAGCACCTCCTCGGCCAGGTAATCCAGAACGTAGCGATGGGTGCCGGTAAACGCCGCGACGAACCCGGCCACGTCCTGGTGGCCGCGCAGGGACAGGCCGGCCAGCTGCAGCCCGGCCGCCCATCCCTCGGTACGTTCGGCCAGCGCCGCAACCGCGGCCTCGGGCAGCTCCGCACTGGCCGCATCACGCAGCATGGAAGCTGCCTCGCTGGCGGTGAACCGCAGCTCGGCCGCGCGCAGCTCGGCCAGCCGCCCGCTCGCCCGCAGCCGCGCCAGGGCCAGCGGCGGGTCGCTACGGCTGGTCAGCACCAGGCGCAGCACCGGCGGCCGGTGCTCGATCAGGAAACCAAGCGACTGGTGCACCAGCGGGGCGCTGATCACGTGGTAGTCGTCGAGGACCAGCAGCGCCTCATCGGTACCGGGCTGATCGGCCAGCTCGTTGACCAGCGCCGTCACCAGCGGATCGAACGACGGCGGCGCCGGCGGCCCCAGCAGCGGGCCGAGCAGCGCGCCCACCCGCTCGCTGATCCCCGGGCACGCCCGGTCCAGCGCGGCCACCGCATGCCGCCAGAACCGCGCCGGGTCGTTGTCACCATCATCGAGCGACAGCCATCCCACGGGCCGCCGGCCGCGCCGGACCCAGTCGGCCAGCAGCGCTGTCTTGCCGTACCCAGCCGGAGCGCACACCAGCACCAGTCCCCGGCTGAGCCCCTCGCCGAGTGCCTCCGCCAGCCGCGGGCGCAGCACCATCCCGGGTCGCGAGCCGGGCACGTGCAGCTTGGTGGCCAGCAGCATGTCCCGCCCGGCGGCGGCCACCGCCGCCTTGGCCGCCCCGGTCGGTTCAGCCGCTGCTGACCTGCCTGCCACCGATTCCGGCCATCCTCTCCGCGATCCATTCGCGCATGAATTCCCTCCCTATACCCCGCTCCGTGCCCGCCCACCACCCAGCCCAGCATTTGCGCTGGACCCCGCCGGACTGGCCCGGACCCCGGTGCAGGTCGCGGCCCGGGCCCGGGCGCCCTACTCCTTGCGCGGCCGGCCGCGCTGCTTCTTCTCCGCGATGATCGCGCCGCTGGTGAAGATCTCACCGCCCCAGACCCCGTGGGGCTCGTGTCGTTCGACCGCGCCGGCCAGGCAGACCCGGCGGATCGGGCACGGCCGGCAGTACGCCTTGGCCAGCTGGAGGTCGGCGGGCAGGTCGGAGAACCACAGCTGCGGGCTCTCCCGGCGGCACGGCAGCGGGTCATCCAGTGTGGTGGCCTGCGTCGTCAGCAGGACCAGGGAGCTGGTCATGACCCGTTACCGCCCGGGGCCGGCGCGGTGGGGTGGCGGCGGCCGGACGGTACCCGGCCGGCCCCGGGACGGCTGCGGCGACGGGCGATCCGGTGCGCGCGCACGATGTCCGGGTCGCGCAGCTCGATGGCCTGCGGCTCGCCCCGTCCGTCGGCCGATCCGCGCGGGCGCCTGGCCTTCTGGATTCGTTTCACGTTGGGCCTCCTTCGCATAGGACGTGCCGCCGGCGCTGATGTCATCGCCAGCGGGCCGGTCCGTGAGCCGAAGCTAATGAAGGCCCGGGGTGCGGGGCGTCACCCGAAAGTGCCCATCCCGGTGGAATCTTCGGCGGCGGCGATGGCCGGCACTAAGGTGGCGTAGGGCACAGAACGCGAGACGCGCATCAATGGCGGAGATGTCGATGGCCGAGAGCACAGCAGGCGGCCACGTGGCGGGATACCCACCCGGGGCGGACGTCCTCCTGGCCACCAAGCTGCATGTACCGCGCCCGCAGCCCGGGCTGGTCGCACGCCCCCGCCTCGCGGCCCGGCTCGATGAGGCCCTGGACCACGGGCTGGTGCTGATCGCCGCCCCGGCGGGTTACGGCAAGTCGGTTCTCCTGTCGGAGTGGGCGCGGGCCCAGGCTCAGCCGGTGGCGTGGCTGTCGCTCGACGGCCGGGACAACGACCCGGTCCGGTTCTGGCGTCACGTGCTGGCTGCGCTCGGCGCCGTGCGCCCGGGCGTGTCCGAGCGGGTCGGCCCGCTGGCCGGGCCGCCGCCCCCGCCGGCGTACACCGCGCTGGTCACCGCCCTGATCAATGACGTGGTGGCCGATGCGGGCGGACCGGACGCGCTGCTCGTGCTCGATGACTATCACCTGGTCAGCTCGGACACCGTGCACGCGTCGGTCCGGTTCCTGCTCGAGCACCGGCCGCCCCAGCTGCGGATCGTGCTGGCCGGCCGGTCCGATCCGCCGCTGGCTCTGGCCCGGTACCGGGCCCGCGGCGAGCTGGGGGAGGTGCGGGCCGATGACCTCAGGTTCACCGCCGGGGAGGCGGCGGAGCTGCTCGGCCAGGTCTCCGCCGACGTCGACGCCCCGCTGGCGGCCGCCTTGGCCGAACGGACCGAGGGCTGGGCGGCGGGCCTGCAGCTGGCGGCCCTGTCGCTGCGAAGCCAGCCCGACATCGCCCGCTTCGTGGCCGCGTTCACCGGCAGCCATCGGTACGTCCTTGACTACCTGACCGAGGAGGTGCTCGAACAGCAGCGTCCCGAGCTCCGCGGCTTCCTCCTCGAGACGTCGGTGCTCGAGCGCCTCAGCGGGCCCCTGTGCGACGCCGTCACCGGCCGCGACGACAGCCAGGACCTGCTCGAAGAAGCGGACCGGTCCGGCCTGTTCGTGATCCAGCTCGACGACGTCCGCGGCTGGTGGCGGTATCACCATCTGTTCGCCGATCTGCTGCGGGCCAGGCTGGAACCGCAGCGCGGCCGGCGCCTGCACCGCAACGCCGCGGCGTGGTACTCCCAGCACGGGCTGCCCGACGACGCGGTCCGGCACGCCCTGGCCGCGGGCGAGCCGGAGTGGGCGGCCCGGCTGGTCGAAGAGCACTTCGACTCGGTGTTCAACCTGCGGGGCGAGCAGGCCACCATCCAGAGCTGGCTCCCGGCCCTGCCCCCGGATGTGGTGCGGTCCCGGCCCCGGCTGCTGCTGGCCCAGGCGCAGATGGCGAGCATGCGCGGTGACCTGCAGACCATGGAGCCCCTGCTGGCGGCGGCCGAGGCAGTGATCGGCCGGACCGACCACGAGCGGTTCGAGCCGAGCACGGGACCGGCGGGCAGCCTGCTGGTGAACGTCCGGGCCATGCTGGCGCTGCAGCGAAGCTACGCGGCCCAGCTGCGGGGCGACGCCGAAGCGACGGCCGCCATGACCCGGGAGGCCATGACCCATCTAGGCCAGGACGAGCTCATGCTCACCTCCGCGGTCCAGGGCTTCCTGGCCACGGCCGAGTGGCTGCGCGGCCGGCTGGCCGCCGCGCAGCAGGGCTTCGAGTCGAGCATCGGCTGGTGGCGCCAGCAGGGCCAGGTCACCACCACGGCCTGGGGGTACTACTGCCTGGCCCGCCTGCAGCGGGGCCAGGGACGGCTCGATGCCGCGGCCCGGACGTGCGAGCAAGCCCTGGACGCGGCGGACCAGCCGGGGCAGCACCAGCCAGGGCCGGGCCAGCCGGCGCCGGGCCTGCGGCCGGCCGCCGGGCCCGCGCTCATCGGCCTGGCCGAGGTGGCGTACCAGCGCGACGACGTCGGCCGGGCGCTGGATTACGTCATCCGGGGGACGACGCTGTGCCGTCAGTTCGTCCACACCCCGCCGCTGGCGGCCGGGCTGGCCCTCCTGGCCTGGATCCGCCAGGCGGCCGGCGACCGGGACGGGGCGGCGGAGGCCATCGCGGAGGCGGAGTCGTTCTCCCCGGGCCCCGCCGGGCTGCTCAACCCGGTCCCGGCGCAGCGGGCCCGGCTGCTGCTGGCCCAGGGAGACGTGGCCCAGGTGGCCCGGTGGTGCGCTGATGAGGGTCTGCGGCCCGACGGCCCGCTTGACTATCCGCGCGAGCCAGGCCACCTGGTCCTGGCCCGGCTGCTGCTCGCCCAGGATGATGCCGGACCGGCGCTGGTCCTGCTCGACCGGCTGGCAGCCGCCGCCGCGGCCCAGCGCCGCGACGGCAGCCTGATCGAGATCCTCGCCCTGCGCGCCCTGGCCCTGGCCGCCGCCGGTGACGATGCGGAAGCGGTCACCGTGCTGGCCGCCGCCCTCCGTCTGGGCGGCCCGCAGGGATACGTCCGGGTCTTCGCCGACGAAGGCCCGGCCATGGCCGCCGTCCTCAGCCGGCTGCTCGCGGCCCAGCGCAGCGACCGGCAGGCGGCCGAGGTGCCCCTCACCTACCTGGCCCGGCTGCAGGGTGCGTTCGGCGCCGCGGCCGGCGGCTCAGACCTGGCCAACCCGCAGGCCGGCCTCCTCGAGCAGCTGACCCGCCGCGAGCTCGAGGTCCTGGGCCTGCTCGCCACCGGCCAGTCGAACCACGATATCGCCCGCGACCTGGTCATCTCGCTGGACACGGTCAAGAAGCACGTGAGCCACGTCCTGGGCAAGCTGGGCGCCGCCAACCGCACCGAGGCGGTGGCCCGGGGACGTGAACTGGGCTTGATCGGCCGGTAGCACTCGCGGGCGAAAAGATTCCCCCCCTTCAGCAGGCGAGCGTAGCTCCCGCCTGGTCAATCGGGGACGCTGGCGCCGCCCGTTCCGAATCGGTGACATTTCTGCGATATCCAGGGATTGCTGTCAGACTGAGCTGATGGCGCAGGTACTGTGCCCGGTCGTGATCGGCAGGGACGCCGAGCTGGAGGCCGTCGACGCGGCGCTGAGGGCCGTCGTGGCCGGGCACGGCGGATGTGTAGTCATCACCGGAGAGCCGGGGATCGGCAAGTCGCGGCTGGCCCAGGAAACGGCCAGCCGGGCGGCCCGCCGTGGCCTCCGGGTCGTTACCAGCCGGGCGGTGCCGCAGTCAGCGACGGCTGCTTACCGGCCGCTCACGGACGCGCTGGTGCAGCTCCTCCGGGACCGGGCCGTTCCCGATGACGCGACGATGGAGCCCTGGCTGCCCGCGCTGAGCGCGCTGCTGCCGGGGATGGCCGGACGCGCTCCGGCGGGTGGCGAGGTCTCACCTGGGATCCGTGGCGAGGCGCTGATCCAGCTTCTCCGGCGCCTCGCGCCGCAGGGCCTGGTCATGGTGCTGGAGGACCTGCACTGGGCCGACCCGGACACCGTGGCCCTGATGGAGTACCTCGGCGAGCACCTTGATGGCGAGTCGCTGCTGTGCGTACTGACCCTGCGCGGCGACCGGCCGTCGGCCGCACTGGAAGTGGCCCGCCGGCAGCGGAGCCGGCCCGGCGTCCTGCACCTCGGTCTTGACCGGCTCAGCGACGAGGACATGGCGCGCATGGTCCACGCCTGCGTCCCGGGCGCGGCGGCGGAGCTCCTGCGCCGGGTGCAGGCCTCCGCCGAAGGCGTACCGCTGCTGGTGGAAGATCTGCTCGCCTCGCCCGGGCTGCCGGAGTCGTTCACCGAGACGGTCCGCGAGCGCCTGGCCTCCTTCAGCGAACCGCAGCGATCGGTGATCGAGGCCGCTGCCATCCTCGGCCGCCTCTTCGACTGGGAACTGCTCCCGGCCGTGAGCGGGCAGACTGCGGCCCTGGTGGCGGAGACGCTCGGGCTCGCGGTCGAGCAACTGCTGGTGAGCGCCGACGGCACGGCCTTCCGCTTCCGGCACGCGCTGACCCGCGAGGCGGTGCTCGATACCATGCTGCCACCGCGCCAGCGGGCCCTGGCCTCGGCGGCGCTCGCCGTCCTGGACGCCGGCCACCCGCGCCTGGAAGGCGGCCTGCGCGAGCTGGCCGTCGAGCTGGCGAACCGGGCCGGGGACCGCCGCCGGGCCGGAACGCTGCTGAGCGAGTCCGGCGCCCAGGCGCTGGCCTGGGGGGCGCTGGCCACCGCGATCGGTACCCTACGGCGCGCCGCTGACCTCCTCGAAGGCACTCCCGGGCGGGAACAGGCGGAGCTTCTGCTGGTTGAAGCGCTGGCCCTGGCCGGGCGGGTGGAGGAGGCTGCGGCGGCCGGCGGCCAGCTCATCACCCGGCTCGGGACCGAGGCGCCGGCCCTCCGGACGGAGGTTCACCTCCGCCTCAGCCAGGCGGCGGTGGGCGCCTCGCGGTGGGAGATGGCCCGTCATCACCTCGGCACCGCCCGGCGCCTGGCCGGACCTGACCCGCCGGCCGGCGTGCGCGCCCGGATCGGCGTCCTCGATGCCGAGGTGGCCTTCGCCGCCGATGACCTCGATGCGGCCCGGCTTTTCGCGGAGGGCGTCCTCGCCGCCGAGGGCAGTGCGCCGGAGGTCCGCTGTCACGCGCTGGAGCTCATCGGGCGCAGCTACCGGCTACGTGATCTCAGCGCCGCCCGCGCCGCGTTCGAGAGCGCGCTGGTCACCGCGCAGACCGCTGGCCTGCCGTTGTGGCGGCTGCGTGCCCTGCACGAGCTGGGCACCATCGACCTGCTTGATCATGCCGGGGTGGAGCGGCTGGCCGAGGCGCGGCGCGCCGCCGAGCAGATGGGCGCGCTCAGTACCGTGGCGATTCTGGATCTCCAGCTCGCCGCGGGTTTCACCTGCCGCTGGGAACTGGACACGTGTGATGCCCACGCGCAGGCCGCCGTCGGCCTCGCCGAGCGGCTCGGCCTGGACCAGGTCCGGGCCAAGGCACTGGCCGTCCTGACCAGCAGCGCCAGCATGCGCGCCGACGCCGGGCAGACCGAGCACTTCGCCGCCCGCGCCATCGCCGCTGCTCCGGACGACCAGATGGTCGAGGGCATCTGCTGGGCCAGCCGGGGAGCGGTGGTTCTGCTCGGCGGCGACGCCACGGCGGCCGTGGAACCCTACGCCCGGGGAATGGCCATCCTGGCCCGCCTCCCGAACGCCGAACCCGCCGGCCTCCGGGCGCTATGGCCGCTGCTCCTGGCCTGTATTGGCGATCACCGGGCGGCCCGGGCGATCGAGGAGGCCCGCCGGCTGGGCGTCGGCGCCATCCGCCACAACCGGAGCCTTATCGGCTACGCCGAGGCGGTCCTGGCCGGGCGAGCCGGGCAGCGGCAGCGGGCCAGCGAACTGGCGGCGGGGTGCGACGCTGGCTTCGCGAACGGCGAGGCCTGGGCTGAACTGGCCAGGTTCTGCGCCGCCCCCGCTGCCCTGGCCGACGGATGGGGCGACCCGCTTCGCTGGCTGGCTGAGGCCGAGGCGGGATTTGATCGCCGGGACCTGCCCCGCCTGGCCGAGCGCTGCCGCGAACTGCTCAAGGAGTCGCAGCCCAATCCCTGGGTGGCGGGGGGAATCACCGCCCGGGAGGCGGAGGTGCTGCGTCTGGTGGCCGGCGGCCTGGCCAACAAGCAGATCGCCGCGCGGCTGCAGCTGTCGCCACGGACCGTCGAGAAGCACGTCGAGAGCCTGCTGCGCAAGACCGGCGCTCGCTCCCGGACCGGCCTGGCGGCGGCCGCGGCACAGGCCGCCGCCCGCGACTCTCAGCGGGCGTTAGCTCCCGCGGCCACTACGTAGTCCCGGCTGGCCTCTACGTGTTATTCCCGATGTGGCGGCAGGCGGCCGGCCCGCATGCTGGGCGGGCAAGCCAGGCGCGCGGAAGGCAGCATCGGATGCTCGAAGCTACGAAACTGACGGTGGCCGTCAAGAACATCGAGACGCCCGATGAGCGGCACACGTCCGAACACGCCTCGCTCAACGTGGTCAACCTGCCCGGCGTCACGATCGCCCGCACGGTGTTCCAGCCCGGCTGGAGGTGGTCGACCGACGTCAAGCCGGTCGTCGGCACGGAAGCCTGCCAGGCGGCCCACACCGGCTACATCCTCTCCGGCCGGCTCCACGCCCGCATGGACGACGGCCGCGAATACGACTTCGGCCCGGGTGACGCGCACGTGATGTCGCCCGGTCACGACGCCTGGGTGGAAGGGAACGAGCCCTGCGTCGCGCTTGACCTCGCTTTCACCGGACGTGCCCTGGCCGGGCACGTCGGCCGCTGCCCCTGCGGGGTTGAATTCCGGGTCGCTAGCGACGACCAGTTCGGCCAGCTTGTCGCCGCCATCCGCGAGCACGCGCGCAGCTCCCACGGGCACGAGCTCACCACCCAGCAGGTACTCGCCGAGGTGATGGCCTAAACGGAGGCCACTGGAAGATCACCCAGTACAGGAACCGGCAGTTGCCGGAGCGGTCAGAGGGGGCTGCTGCGGCATCTAGCGGGTCCCCCACCCGGATTCGGGCACGTTCCGCGTCCGCTAACGGTCGCCGGGCGCGCCGCGGCGCCGACGGTCACGCTGATCTACCTGCCCGTACAGGGGCCGGGCAGGTAGACATCGGCGGCTCGCTAGGGTGGACGGGAATCTCGCCGCTCTTCAGCGGGCGCGGCCCGAGGCAAAGAAGCGATACATGTGCCCTATGCCCAGTGATGACGTGACACCGGCCGTCAGGCCAAGGCGCTGGCCCTCCCACCACTCCGGGCCGGGCTATGTGGCGAACCCCGTAGCGCCCGACTTCGAACTGGACGCACCGCTGAAAGACGCCGCGGCCCGGTGGCTCAGCCTTGTTCCCGCCGAGCACCGCCATGACGCGCGGGAATCGAAGGATGCCTGGGAGACGCTGCGTGAGCACACGCGCAGCTGCCCCGATCATCCGCTTCGGGCCCTGTGGGTGGCCCATCGTCACCTCGGGGATCCGGCGCCGGCGGTCCGGATCGCGTCGCTCGTGCTCGCCTCGGAGGCGCTGTGGTGGCTTGGGTATTTTGAGGATGCGCGCCGGGCCGCCCAGGCGGCGGCCGACGCCGATCCGGCGTCGGCCCAGGCGCTGTGGCGCCTCGCGGTCGCGCTGTACCGCCTGGGCCGATTCGACCAGGCGGGCGAACGCCTCGACGACCTGCTGAAATTGGCCAGCCGGTTCGCTGCCGGGTGGGCGCTACGCGGCCAGGTCAAGGTCTGGCTCGACGCGGACAACCCTGACGCGGGCCGGGCCGACTTCACCGCCGCGGCCGCGCTGACCTCCGATTCCGGCACCTGGGTGGTCCCGTACCGAATGCAGCGGGCTGACTTCGAGGCGACCGCTGACGCGCAGATCAGGGTTCATGACGCCGAGACGGGTGGCTCATCCGGCGCCCTGGTGGACGTGGTGCTGCTGCCGGACAAGTCGCGGGTCGAGAGGGGCGTAGACCCGGATCGCCGGTGGTACCTGGAAGGGCCCAGCACCGGGGGCGGCGATTCGGACAGCTTGTTCGGCGGGCTGGGCGGGGACTTCGCCGCGGGGGCACGCTCGCGAGTCTCCTTCGGTACGAGGTTCGTTCTTTATCAGCGGAACATCGAGAACCTGTGCCAGGACCGGGCGGCGCTCGGCGAGGAGATCCGGAAGTCGGTGGCCGAGCTCTACGACGCGGCGCTCGAGCCCAACGCGACGATCGCCATCAAGGGTGCGCCCGAGCAACACGCCGAGGGGGCAACCGTCCCGGGGGATGAGGACGGCTAGCGCTCTTGCCGTCAGGCCGGATCCACCAGGAGGTGCCGGGCGGCGAGGGCGGGCGGCCAGACAGCTGCTGTGTCCTTCGGCGAGCCGGCGGCGCCGACGGCCTGCGCGCCGGTGCTGCAGTACTTACTGCGTTACGGGATTATTGCTTGATCAGGATCCTGCCGCGAGCCGCGCTGCCGATAGCCAGATCGTGCTCTCGTCTTCGTGGCCCGTATCCGGGGTCGGCCGGCGGCGGGAGCCCGCAGCTGGTGGCCTATACGGTGCCATGACCATCGCGGCGCCCGCTAGCCTGGTCGGGTGACTACGTCTGAGGCTGAGGCTGAGGCTGAGGCTGCGGCCAGATCCGGGGCCCGGGTCCGCCCCTCCGGTGCTGCCGGGCCGGGCGGGTATACCGAACGGCCGGTGGCTCTTCAGCAGCCGCAATGGCCTGACCGCGCCCGCCTCGAGACGGTGGTGCGCGGCCTGGAGAACCTGCCGCCGCTGGTGTTCCCGGGGGAGTGCGACCAGCTGAAGGAGCGGCTAGCGTCGGTCGCGCGCGGTGAGGCCTTCCTGCTTCAGGGCGGCGACTGCGCGGAGACGTTCGCCGGCACCACCGCTGACGGCGTCCAGGGCAAGCTGCGGACGCTGTTGCAGATGGCCGTCGTGCTGACGTATGCGGCCAGCGTGCCGGTGGTCAAGGTCGGCCGGATGGCGGGCCAGTTCGCCAAGCCCCGGTCGGCGGGGACCGAAATCCGGGACGGCGTGGAGCTTCCCGTGTACCGGGGCGACGCGGTGAACGGGCTCGAGTTCACCGCCGCGGCCCGGACGCCTGACCCTGGCCGGCTGCTCGACGCGTACCACTCCTCGTCGGTCACGCTGAACATGTGCCGGGCCTTCGCCAGCGGCGGGTACGCCGACCTGCGCCAGGTCCACGCCTGGAACCAGGACTTCGTGGCCAGCAGCCCGGCCGGGCAGCGCTATGAGCGGCTGGCGGGCGAGATCGACCGGGCGATCGCCTTCATGCACGCCTGCGGGGCTGACCCGGAAGAGTTCCGCGCGGTGGAGTTCTACTCCAGCCACGAGGCGCTGCTCCTGGACTATGAGCGGGCGCTGACCAGGATCGACTCGCGGAGCGGGCGCACCTATGACCTGTCGGCTCACCTGCTGTGGATCGGCGAGCGCACCCGTGCTCCCGGCGGCGCCCACGTCGAGTTCGCGCGGCGGGTCGCCAACCCGCTAGCGGTCAAGATCGGCCCGGAGGCCCGTGCGCAGGATGTGCTCGCGCTGATCGCCGCCCTGGACCCGGACCGCGAGCCCGGCCGGCTCACCCTGGTCACCAGGATGGGCGCAGGCCGGGTACGTGACGCGCTGCCACCGCTGGTGGAGACGGTAGTGGCCAGCGGCGCCGAGGTCGTCTGGACGTGCGATCCGATGCACGGCAACACCGTTGAAGCGGCTAGCGGGCAGAAGACACGGCACTTCGATGACGTGCTGGACGAGGTCGCCGGCTTCTTCGAGGTGCACCGCGCGCTCGGCACCCACCCAGGTGGCCTGCACATCGAGTTCACCGGCGACGACGTCACCGAATGCCTCGGCGGCGGGCAGCACATCGCGGAAAGCGACCTGCCGCACCGGTACGAGACCGCGTGCGATCCCCGCCTCAACCGCAGCCAGTCTCTCGACCTGGCCTTCCGCGTCGCCGGAATGTACCGCCAGCACTTCAGCGCCGAGCGCCCCGGGTAAACCGTGCCGCAGTGAACGAAGGGCCAGCGGCCGTCAGCTGGGCTGCCACAGCTCGACCCGATTGCCCTCAGGATCGGTGACCCAGCCGAACCGGCCGACACCCTCCATGTCCTGAGTCTCCTTGGCCACGTCCGCTCCCTGGGCGCGCAGCTGCGCGAGCATCGCATCCAGGTCGCGGACCCGGAAGTTGAGCATGGTCTGCTGGGCGCGGGAGCCGAAGTACTCGGTCTCGGACTCGAAGGTCGCGAACACGCTCACCCCGGCGTCCGGACGCCACAGGCCGTTCTCATCGGCGTCCAGGCCCAGGCAGTCGCGGTACCACGCCCCCAGCGCCACCGGGTCGGCGGCCCGCATGAAGTATCCGCCCACTCCAAGCACACGTTCCATGCCGCTATCTTGCCAGGACCGCGATCGCCCGCCTCACAACTCGTCTCAATCGCGGGGAGCTCGTCGATCCCCGGGCACCGGCCTAGGGCAGGACACCGGGCCGGTCCAGCACCGTTCTGGGCAGGACACCGGGCCGGTCCAGCACCGCTCGGGGCTGGGCCGGCCCGGACCGATCACGCTATGCCGCGCTCGTGGCGGGGCGGTCTCCGGTCAGGAACACCCTGCGGCCGGGGTAATCCGGGCGCGGGAGGCCCAGGTCGTGCTGGGCGATGATGGTCCGGAACACTTCGACCGTGCCGCCGGGGGTCGCGGTGTGCTGGGCCTGCCGGTGGCCGAATTCGATGATGCCGTCGCCGATGGCGCCCTCCGCGCCGTACGGCAGGGTCGCGACCGGGCCGATCAGGTCGATGAGCTCCTCGAAGCCCAGCCTGGCCGTGTCCGAGCCCTTCACCTTGGCCATCGCCGCCGGGGTGCAGGCGCTCGCCTCGATCTCGGTCAGCAGGTGCCCGATCCCGGCCAGGAACGTCTCGTCGCCGATCATCGGCCCATCACCGTCCGGAGCGTCCGCGGCCCAGTGCACGGCGGCCTCGAGCGACCGCGCCAGATTTTCCACGTACCTTGCGCCGGGGCCTACCGCGTCGAGCTTACTGGCGTGTTCCCCGAGGTGATGCTCGACGTCCAGCGGGCCGTGCAGGGTGGACCAGCCGTTGTTGACCTCCCCGATGCGGTACCGGTCCGGCAGCCGGATGTCGCTGTAGAAGCTGATGTTGGTCGTCTCATCGCCGATGGTGGGCAGCGGCTGGCGCTCGAAGCCGGGTGAGCTGGTCGGCACCAGGAACATGGTCAGGCCCTTGTGCTTGGGCAGCGTCGGGTCGGTCCGGGTGATCAGGAACACGTGCGTCGAGTGCTGGGCGTTAGAGGTGAAGATCTTCTGCCCGTTGATGATCCATTCGTCGCCATCGCGGACCGCCCGCGTCTTCGCCCCGGCGATGTCCGACCCGCCGTCCGGCTCGGTGTAGCCCAGGCAAAAACGAACCGTTCCCTTGGCCACCCCGGGCTTCAGCTCAGCGCGCAGCCCCGGATCCGCGAACTTATCGACCGCCGGCCACGGCAGCTGTTCGCCCACAGTGGCCGGCGCGTCCCGGTCACGCAGCTGGCTCTCGAGGATCTTGACGCACACGTCGTCCAGTCCCGCGCCGCCCTCTTCCTTCGGCCACCGCGGCATCAGCCAGCCCTTGGCGCCCAGAGCCAGGACCAGGCCCTCGTCGGTGTGGTCGGCCCGCTCGCGGACCCCTGCGTACACCTCGGGGGTCAGGTGCTCATCCAGGAACGCCCGGACCTCCTCGGCGAACGCCTGCTGAGCCTCGGTGAGGACCACGGCTGAGAAATCCATCTCCTGACACTCCTAACGACTGAATTCTTGCGGCGTACTCGCGCGTGCTGCCCCGCCGCTTGCGTCCCGGCAGCCAGCACTGCTCGACTCTGGCGGCGTCGCACCCGGCCCAGCACCGTCTCGCCCTGATCGGGGCAGATGCCTGACGGAAGCCGAAGGGAACGAGCACCGCTCCCTGGCCGTTCATCGCCATCACATCAATCTGTAGTTCCTGCCTCGGATTTCATCCTGTTTCCCGGCAAATCACCTTGTCAAGCCATACCGTCCAGCTATTTCGCCGCTGCGGTTGCCGCACTTTGGCGCCGCCCGCCAGCACCGCGCTTCCCAACGCCAGGCCAGGCCGATCACCGCCACCGGTCAGCCATCTGGCCGCCCTCGCGTGACTTCGGGCAGGCTGGCGCTTCGATAATCAACCGACAGCCGCGAGGACTCCGCAGAGTTGGCAGGGAGCCTCGAGCGGGGCATGCGGCCACAAATTCCGAACGTCCGGGCCTGCCACTTGGGGCACGCAGGCCCCTGGCCCCGCCTCCCTCACGGAACCAGGGTGCCTGCGGGCCTGGGCCGATCCCGGACGGGTCCTCGATCCTGGCTTACCGGGTTTTCTCCTCTTCGGCCCCGGCATCGGCTGAACATCTCTTCGCGGTCTGCGTTGTTTCCACACACCGTCTGCACCCGGCTGGCCGGAACTGAAGGTAGGTATTTCGGGCTGGCCCGCTGGTTGGGTGAACGAATGGCCGATCGCCCGTTCCGACCAGCAGGAGGGATACGCGTGATGAAGGTCTGGCCGCCTCGGCATGATCGTCGTGACCCGTGGCTGCCGACCGGCCCCGTGAATGCCATCACGCCCCCGTCCGCCGGTGAGCCCGGCCAGCAGCGGCCCTGGCCGCGTATCAAAAGCATCCCGGGATTCCCAGCTGGTGACGGCCGGAAAGCCGTGGCCGATTGACGGCGGCTGCCTGGCTGGTCCTGCTCGGCACCGTATTGGTGCTGTTCGCCGCTGATCTGCTGGTGGCGACGCTGCGTCCGCATGCGGTCGGCTTCCGCGAAGCCGCACTGTGGTCGGCGTTCTTCGTGGCCGTAGCGGCGGGGTTCGGCCTGGCCCTGGCCGGCCTGGAGGGCTGGGGCTACGCGGGCCAGTTCTACGCGGGCTACATCGTGGAGAAGAGCCTGTCGGTAGACAACCTGTTCGTGTTCGTGATCATCATGTCGTCCTTCGCGGTGCCGCGCGAGCACCAGCAGCGAGTGCTGATCTTCGGCATCGCCGCCTCGCTGTGCCTGCGCGCCGTCTTCATCGCCGTCGGGGCCGCGCTGCTGTCGGCGCTGTCGGTCATGTTCCTGATTTTCGGCCTTGTCTTGCTCTGGACGGCGGTCAGGCTCTTCACACACCGGGACGCCGACCCTGACATAGCGGGCAGCCCGCTCGTCCGGGCCACGCGCAGGTTCCTCCCGGTCACCGATTCCTATCACGGCGGACGGCTGATCACCCGCGCCCACGGGCGGCGGGTGGTCACGCCGCTGTTCATCGTGCTCATCGCCATCGGCGGCACAGACATGCTGTTCGCGCTGGACTCGATCCCCGCCGTGTTCGGCGTCACGAGCGAGGCCTACATCGTATTCGCGGCCAACGCGTTCGCCCTGCTCGGCCTGCGCGCCCTGTACTTCATGGTCACAGGCCTGCTTGACCGGCTGGTCTACCTGTCGGCCGGGCTCGCCGTCATCCTGGCCTTCATCGGCGCCAAGCTCATCCTGCACTGGGCCCACGGCCTGTCTTCCGCGATCCCCGAGATAAGCACCGTGCTCTCGCTGGCCGTCATCGGGGGGGTGCTCGCCATCACCACCGCGGCGAGCCTGATCAAGTCCCGCCGCGACCCCGGCGCGCGAGCCCACGCCGGGGCCGTCCTCGGCGCCCACCGCGCCGACCCGGCACCAAGACAGCCCCCGTCTGGCACCGCCGCCGAGGGAAGCGGGGCGCCCGGGGTGGGGCATCGTTGAGCGTGTTCACCAGCCTTCAGGTCGACTCCGTGCTCTCGTACGCCATCGCGACGATCTTGCCCGCGCTGGATGCGATAATCCCGGTGGTCCCGAGCGAGACCGCGATCATCGCCCTCGGCGTGGCCACTGCGGGCAGTACCGACCCGCGTATCGCGCTGCTCGTCGCCTGCGCCGCCATCGGCGCGTTCCTCGGTGACAACCTCTCCTACCTCATCGGCCGCCACTTCGGCCCCTGGGCGGAACGCAGGTTCTTCGTCAGCGAGAAAGGCGCTCGGCAGCGCGCCTGGGCGGTGCGATCGCTGGGCCGGTTCGGGATGCAGCTGATCATCGTCTGCCGGTTCATTCCGGGCGGCCGGACCGCAGTGACGCTGACCTGCGGGATCATCGGCTACGACCGCCGCAGGTTTATCGTTGCCACCGCAGTCGCATCCGTGCTCTGGGCGTTGTATGCCTTCTTCATCGGCCGCCTTGGCGGCAAGGCCTTCCAGGACCAGCCCTGGCTGGGGTTTCTCGTAGCGTTCGGCGGCACCGCGGTAATCAGCGCACTGATCGAGACCGCCAGGCGGATCAACTCGCGCCGGAACAAGAACCCAGCAGCGCGCGGGCACCGGGAACGACCTGATGAAACGTCATCGTGAACAACTCGGGAACCTCCGTCCCTGACCGCTTCGCAGTGACGCGATCAGCTGTGCTCATCTCCACCTCCGCCGCTTAGGTGGCTGCTGTCCCCGGGCGGCCAGATCTGGTCCGGCTGGTGAGAAGCTGGCCGTAGGCGGTGAAGTACATTGCGGCCACGGCGCCGGGGGTGAATTGCCGTGCATAGGACCGTCCTGGACCAGGGTCGAGGTGCTCGCCGGCCAAGATGCGAGTCAGCGCCATAGCGAGGGCCGGCGGGTTCTCAGGTGGGACCAGGACGCCCCGTCCGTCGCCCAACGTGCGCACCAGGCCGTCAACTCCAGTTCCCACGACCGGGACGCCGAGACCGAGAGCCACCACGGCACTTTGCGACCAGGCCTCCTCCCGTGAAGGCACGACATGAACACTGGCGCCCGCCACGTACCGGGACGGCTCATAGGACCAACCTGGGAAGCGCACGACAGCCTGAAGGCCGCGGGCCCGGACCAGTCGGGCCAGTGCTTCGTGCATGGGGCCGTCGCCGACCAGGTAGGCAGGTGGGGGGGTGTCGAGCAGGGCGAGCGCCTCCACCAGCACGTCGGGTGCCTTGTCGCCCCGGAACCTGCCGGTGAAGGTGAGCCGCGGGGAGGGCAGGCCGGCCAATGGCCGGGCCGACAGGCCCTGCACTGCTGAGCGCCCTTCACGCAGTCGGCCGCCCAGGCCTAGCCCAGTCGCCCATGCGTGCACCGACGGTCCATGGCAGAACAGAATGTCGATACGGTGTGCCGCGGCCCGGGCCTGTTCTGTGTGATCGTCGCCCGGCCAGGACATCTGGTTATGTTCGCTGGCCACCAGCGGTACTCCAGGTGGTACCGCCTGTGCCGCAGCCCACCAGGCCCCCACCATGTGGGCGTGTACCAGGTCTGCGGGCGCGAGCCGGGGACCAAGCCACTCGGCGAACAACGGCTCCGGGGTCCACTGCAGGCTGCGCGGCGCCACTTCTTCGCCCACCCGGAAGGCGTCGACGGCCAAGCCGTAGCGGGCGGCAAGCTCAAGTCCTGGTGGTGTCGCATCACCGGCCAGAAGCGTGGTCGCGACGCCGTGGCGGCGCAGGGCCGCCGACAGCGTCAGGGCTGACAGCTGTGCCCCACCAGGCTCCAGCACACCCAGCACCCGGACCACTCTTATCCGGTCACCCATCCCATTCCGTTCCCCCTTTTCGCATCCTGGCAAACATGATTTCGAAGGCGGACTAGGGATCGCGTGGCGCCCCGGTGCCAGCGGTGCACGCGAGCGTCGATGGTTCTACGGTGCCAGGTGGCCTGTACGGCATCCACGCCGCCGCGCACCGCGCGCGCTGGCCGCCGGGGTCGGCACCCATCACCGTCCTGGCCTCCTGATCCCGCCGTGGGCCGCGGTCCTTTACGGCGCGCTGCCCGCGGGCGCCCGGGGGAGGGGAGCGGCCCGGGGCAGCGGCCGCCGGGCCTTAGGCCCGGTCATCGAGGATGTCCACGCCGCAGATCACCGGCAGGCCCCCGAACGGTTCCCGATCTTGCCCCGCAGCAGTTCTCCTCGGCCCGGCGGGCCGCCTCGAAGCCGGCGGTGCGGGGCTCGATGATCCGCACGAGCACCATGACCTGAACCCCCTCGTGCAGCGTTAGGCCGGCCCGTGACGGTGCCCGCGCCGCGGAGACGGCCCAGGACCCCTGCGCGCCCGCTGCCAGCCGCCGGCCGCTCCCCCGCGCCGGACCTGCCGGGCTGCCGCCCGCGGACGCGGGCACCGCCTATCTCAGGGGGCGCCGCCCATCACCCGGGCGGTGCCCCTTTCTGTCCTTTAGCACAGCCCGGCGGCGTGCAGCCCGGGTGGAGATGGGATGTGCGCGATATGAAGCAGCCCGGACAGAGTCGCCTCCATCGTGTCACCATCAGGGCTTCACCGGGCAAACATGGCCGCCGCATGCACTGATGCCGAAAGCACCACAGGAGGACGCCATGACCGTTATGCCTATCGACACCCACCCCGCACGCGGGCTCCCCTTCAGGGGTCGGCCGATCCTTGAGCTGCATTTCCGTGAAGATCACCCGCAGCTGCCGGAATCCCCGGCCGGGGTGGGATAAGGGCCTTGCTGTGGCGAAGGCACTGGTTGGATACGTCCGCGGGCCGGATCCGCGCATCCTGTCAGACATGAGCCGCCTCAGGCGGCGCATACGCGAGCTGGAAGCCGCGCTGGCGCGGATACAGCAGGAGTATGACGTTCTATCTGCGGAAACTGGTCGACACGCGGAGTCCGGCGGCCGTGACCGTGATGGTGGCCGCCGTCCGTTTGGTGTCAATTCTTTACCGAACGGACCCGGGTTCTACGGTGCGGGCACGGTTAGCGTGAGCCGAGTGTCGGCCACGGACTACGAGGAGTATTCATGATCGGGGCACTCGGCCTTGGCCTGTTCTGCGGGATCGTGGCCCGCGTCGTGGTTCCCGGCGATACCTTCCGGCACATGAGCGGGCCAGTGTCCTGGCTTGTTTCGCTCGTGCTCGGCCTGGTCGGAGCCACGGTCGGCTACCTGATCTTCACTGTGGGCTTCGGCGTCGGCGACACCAGCATTTTCGACTGGGGCAGCGTATTGAGTGCCCTGATCGGAACGGTTATCGTTTTGCTGATCGCGACGCTGGTGACGTTGGTGATGCGGCGCCCCTAGCACTTGCCCGGCTTGATATCCGCCGCCCACCCGGCCTGCCCAAGAAACGAGATGACATGATGCCGCGCCGATCAGGCCAGGCAAATAGCCGAATGCTGGATCTAATAGCGTACGGTGATGCCCAGCTTGGCGGGCGGCGGGGCCAGATGATGCCGGGAATGTCCCTCAGCTGCCCAGTGCCGGAGGGAGGGTTATGCGCGCTCGGTGGCTGGCCCGGGCCGCTTTCGCGTTGATGTTTGCCTCGGCCGGGGTCTTGATCGGTGTCGCGGAGCTGGCCGGCCTGGCCATGGTGGCCGTCGGGGCGATCGCTGTGTGCCTGATAGCGGCGGGCGGGTACTGGTTCCTTGCTCACCGGGGTGTGCTGAGGTGGCTGGCGTTCGCCCTGGTGATCCTGGTCCCGGTCGCCGTGCTCGTGGTGTTTGCCCGGCACAACCTGATCTGGGTTGCCGTGGGGTCGGCTGTGCTGCTGGTGCTGGCTCTGGGTGCCGCCCGGCTGGCGCTCACGCTGGTGCTGGCCCCGGCTGCGTCCGGCCCGGGCGTGGCGATCCGGGAGGTCCCGCCGCCCAGACGCGCTTTCCTGATCATGAACCCGCGGTCGGGCGGCGGGAAGGTAGCGAAGTTCGGGCTGAAGGAGAAGGCCGAGGCACTGGGGGCCGAGGTGGTGCTGCTCGAAGGCCCGGGCATCATGGACGTGGCCGAGCTGGCCCGGCGAGCGGTCGCCGCCGGGGCGGACCTGCTCGGCGTAGCGGGAGGCGACGGGACACAGGCCTTGGTGGCCGGGATCGCCGCCGAGCATGATCTCCCGTTCCTGGTCATCAGCGCGGGCACCCGCAACCACTTCGCGATGGACCTCGGGCTGGACCGCGACGATCCGGCGGCCTGCCTGACCGCCCTGACCAGCGACGGCGTAGAACAGCAGATCGACCTCGGCCTCATCGGTGACCGGACGTTCGTGAACAACGCCTCGTTCGGCGCCTACGCCGAGGTGGTGGAGAACCCGGCCTACCGGGACGACAAGTGGGGTGTCACCCTGCAGGTGCTGCCCGAGCTGCTGAGCGGGCACCGTGGTGCCAGGTTGTCCGTCCGCGCCGGTGAGACCATCGTGACCGGCCCCCAGGCGCTGCTGGTCAGCAACGATCCGTACGCGCTGAGCGACATCGCGGGGCTGGGCCGCCGTGCGCGGCTGGATGCCGGGACACTCGGCGTCGTCGCGGTGACGGTGAACAACACACTGCAGGCCATCGATCTTCTGCGCGGCGCCGGCGGCCGCGGCCTGACCACGCTTACCGCCAGCGAGGTCGTGGTGGACGCCGACGTACCCGAGATCCCCGTCGGCATCGACGGTGAGACGATCATGATGCCGACGCCGGTCCGCTGCACCATCCAGCCGAAGGCGCTGCGAGTCCGTGTTCCCAGGAACCGCCCCGGGATCCGGCCGCCCAGGCCTGAACTTGACTGGGCGATGCTGCGGCAGCTGGCCTCCTGGCGTCCCGGTCCCTATCACCGAGGGCACGTGGGCAGCAGTGTGCCTGGCATCCGCTAAACCGTAGTGTCGTGCCGGGCCAGCGCCGGGCTGACAGACTCTCGGTCCATGAGAGCACTGCCCGTGCACCCCGAGCCGCTGTGGCGCACCGATTTCCGCCAGCGGATCGCGGTGTCACTGTGGTTCCTGCCGGCCATCTTCGCGGCGGCCGCGATCGTCGCGGCCAACCTCACTATCTGGCTGGACGCCCGGGTCGATGCCCCGATCGGCGTGCGACCGGACCTGGTAAGCGATCCCGGCACCGCCGCCACCTTCGCCGGCGCTATCGCGGCCGCCACCCTGGCCTTCGTGGCCGTGGTGTTCGCCACCACACTGGTGGCAATCCAGCTTGCGGCCAGCCAGTACTCGCCCCGGACGGTGCGGATCTTCATCCGCTCCAGGGGTCACCCGGGTGACGCTCGGGTTGTTCCTGGCTACCTTCGTCTTCTCCGCGATCATCCTGGTCAGCAACCGGGCGTCGGTCACGTCGGCCAGGCAGTTCGCGCCGTTGGTGTCGGTGACGACGCTGCTGGCGCTGACCGTGGCGACGGTCTTCGGCTTTGTCGCCTACCTGCATGGCGTGGTGCGGCTCATGCGCGTCCAGTACCTGCTTGAAACGATCGCTACCGAGACCCGGCGGGCCATCGAGGAGAACTTCCCGCTGGCGTCCGCCTACCTTGACGCCGAGCCTCCCCCGCCGGACCCGTCACCGCAGCGCCTCCGCCACACCGGGACGGCCGGGGTCGTTACGGCCATCGACCTGCACGGTCTGGTCGAATTGTGCCGGCAGAAGCAGTGCTGGCTCGAGCTGACCGTCGGAACAGGGGAGTACCTGGCTCACGGCACCCTGGTTGCGCAGGCGCACGGCGGGGACCTCCGCGACCGCGATGTGACCAGGTTTTTCCTCATCCGCGGCGAACGCACCTTCGTGCAAGATCCGGCGTTCGGCTTCCGGCAACTCGTCGACGTCGCGATCCGCGCGCTGTCCCCGGCCGTCAATGATCCCACCACCGGGGTCCAGGCCATCGACCGCATCAGCGACCTGCTGGCCGTCACGGGCAGCCGGCTCGACCCGACCGGCCTGAGTGTAGATTCCAGCAGCACGGTCAGGCTCAAGCGGAAGCTGCGCAACTTCGACGCTTTGCTGGTGCTGTCGCTGACCGAGATCATCCGCTACGGCGCCGACGCGCCTGCGGTGGTCCGGCGCCTTCACGGGATGCTCGACGAGCTCGAATCCGCGCTCCCCGCCGAGCGGCAGGCCGCCATCGCCGGCCAGCGGAGCCTGCTGGAAGCTGCGGTCAGCGCCGCGCTGCCTGCCCCGTTCGCGGCCGTGGCCTCGGTGCCAGACCGCGATGGCCTGGGCTGAAGCACCACACCAGCCGGCCCGCACCGCAAATCGCCCAGAGGCCCGCCTGCACGCGCGAGCTCGGTCTGGTCGCGTCATATAAATGAGCTTGGGCTTGTCCCCGGACAGGAGGTACTCATCTTCGAGACCGGAGACCTCCTCGCCAGGCGCCACCCAGCCGTACTGCTGCCAGTGGATCCCGACGAGACCTCCCTCTGCGCCAGATAGGCGCGATACAGCTCACGCGGCGCGTGGGGCCGCGCCCCGAACTCGAACATGACGGGGGTGAGATGCAGCCGCGTGATCGCGGTCCGGGCCGCGGCCCGCTCCGCCGCAAGCTCCCTGAGCGTCGAGGACATAAACACCCGGCGCTGGATCTGAGGGGCACTTCGGGGCCCATGGCGTTTTGACCATGCCCCGTCGGGGGCTGTTAGGGCAAATTCAGGCTCTCCTGCGCTAGCGCGGACAAGGCGAGCGGGACCCAGCCGCTGTCCCAGCGGTGAGCCATCGAAGTCGGTGTCTCGGTGGTGTGGGCGATGCCTTCGGAGGTGAGCAGCGAACCGTAGTCCGACACGTCGGTCTCGAACTCTGCTGTATCCGCCTATCCAGATCCGGTTCGCTGCCGGTAAACGGCGCCTCGTAGCGTGTTGAGAAACGCGGCCGTCAGCCGATAGTTCGCTTGTATAGTTCGCATCCGTGCCGTAGTTCGGCCTCAGAGCTCTGGCTGAACTCGGCGTAGTTCGGCATGTCGGCCGGGAAGTCCCAGGACGCGGCGAGGGTGAACAGATTGGGGTGCTTCAGCAGCAGATCCTCGGCGCCCTAGGCCTGATTTAGAGAACCCGAGCAGCCAGTTCTGCTCGGTGCCGGTGGTGGCCAGGTTCGCCTTGACCCACGGCTCCAGCTCCGACGTCATGAAGGTCTCGTACTGGAGATTGGGATCGTCCGGATTATTCGCGTACCACGGGTCGATCGCGAACGAAGGCTCGATGATCGGTCAGGTTGTATTCATTCTGGGCGTTGGCCGCCTCAACCGTCGCCAGGCCATCTCCGTAACTGGTATCCAGGCCGGGCTCGTCCGGAAGCACCAACAGGAAATTATGCGCGACCCTCCGCGGCCGGATCCGTGGGCTGCAGGACCCGCAGGATCTGCGGTCCGTAGCCGTCGGAAGCGGATATCATGTCGTAGGATTCGACGCCATTCGCGTCCGTGCTGAGGTAATGAGCTTCGAAACCAGCAGATGCCACCTGACCAGTTGCCGACCTGCCGCGGTGCCAAAGGCAACAATGCCGGGAGCGCCGCCGGCCAGGCTGGGGTCATAGACGGCGATTCTCTCGACGCCGTTCTCCAGGAACGAGAGCGTCGAGCCGACCACCATCAGCTTCAGCTGGGTCCCGGCCGCCAGCGGACCAGAACTGTAGGCATTTCCCAGCTGCGCCCAGTTACCGCCGGTCCTCTTTGAATAGCATGAGTTCCGGGCTGCCGTTGTTCCAGTTATAGATACCGGCATATCCGTCCTGGCCGCCATCCTGGAGTCCGCACCGCCGGGCCGATCCACTGCGCTTCCCGTCAGCTGCGCGGAGGTTACGTCGACTTGTGAGTACTGATTGCTGTTGTAGCTTCTCCGCAGTCCGCATGTCGCCGCTGATCCCTGAGGCGTCAGTGCCAGCGGCGGCCTGAGCGGAGATGGTCAGGCCGCCATCACTGATGTCGGTCCAGTTGGTCCCGAGAGACCCGTCGGGCCGGTTGAAGTCGTCCGAACCGCTGCCGGTGGCACTCGTGCAGGTGACGGCGACGTTGGTGATGTCCGCGGACCCGACGGTGCCCGTTCCGCTGGCGACCGTGCAGGTCTGGCCGGCCGGGCTGGTCTTGCACCGTCACGTTATAGGCCGAGCCTGCGGTCAGGCCGGTGGCGAAGGTGAACCCGCCGATGGCGGAGTCGGTGAGGTTGTCGCTGCCGTTGTCCTGCAGCACCACGGTGCCGGACAGACCCGAGACGGTGCCGCCGACCGAATAGGTGGTCACGTTCCCGCCGGACCAGTTGGTGATCTGGTCCGGCGAGTAGTACAGCCATACTCCGGGACTGCCGGACTTGATGCTGGTGTCCGTGGCCTGAACGACGAGGTTGCCGTTCTGGTAGCCCGAGATCGTCGAACCCACCACCTGGATCCGCCATACGTCAGTTGCCGGGGAGATGGTCAGCGGGCCGCTTTGCTTCAGCTGTGCTCCAGGTCGTGGAGCTGCTCATTTTCCTGAGCGTGACGGTATTGGGCGAGTTCCCGTACCACAGGAAGTAGCCTTTGGTGCTGCTCAGGCGGACGGCGATTCCCGGCCCGTACTGAGTTCCGGAGCTGTCCGGCAGGTCGCCTGCGCGAACTGGTCATTGCCGAACGTGGTGGCACTCCAGTAAGCGCTGTTAAGCGCGCTGGCCGTTCCCACCCGTGAGAGAATCACTGACGATCTGGGGCGCCGCCGCTCCCGAAACCGTCGTCCAGTTGGCTGCCAAGAGGCCCGTTGGCCCGGTCGAAACTGTCTGAGACCGTCGTGGCCACTGCCGTGGTGCAGGTGACGGCGACGTTGGTGATGCTGGCAGACCCGACGGTGCCCGATCCGCTGGCGACCGTGCAGGTCTGCGCCGGCTGGGCTGGTCTGGACTGTGACGTTGTAGGGCGAGCCTGTGGTCAGGGTGGTCGCGAAGGTGAACGCGCCGCTGGCCGTGACGGTGAGGTTATCGCCGCCGTTGTCCTGCAATATCGCGGTGCCGGACAGGCCCGAGACCGTCCCGCCCACCGAGTAAACGGCCGCCGTGGTGCAGGTGACGGCGACGTTGGTGATGCTGGCGGACCCGACGGTGCCCGATCCGCTGGCGACCGTGCAGGTCTGGCCGGCTGGGCTGGTCTGGACTGTGACGTTGTAGGGCGAGCCTGTGGTCAGGGTGGTCGCGAAGGTGAACGCGCCGCTGGCTCGTGACGGTGAGGTTATCGCCGCCGTTGTCCTGCAGCACCACCGCGCCGGACAGGCCCGAGACCGTCCCGCCCACCGAGTAAACGGCCGCCGTGGTGCAGGTGACGGCGACGTTGGTGATATCGGCGGACCCGACCGTGCCCGACCCGCTGGCCACTGAGCAGGTCTGGCCGGCCGGGCTGGTCTGCACCGTCACGTTATAGGGCGAGCCTGCCGTCAGGGTGTTCGCGAAGGTGAACCCGCCGCTGGCTCGAGACGGTGAGGTTATCGCTCCCGTTGTCCTGCAGCACCACAGTGCCGGACAGGCCCGAGACCGTCCCGCCGACCGAATAGGTGGCCGCCGCGGTGCAGGTGACGGCGACGTTGGTGATATTCGGCGGATGCGACCGTGCCCGTTCCATTGGCGACCGTGCAGGTCTGGCCGGCCGGGCTGGTCTGGGCTGTGACGTTGTAGGGCGAGCCTGTGGTCAGGGTGCTCGGAAGGTGAACGCGCCGCTGGCTTCGAGACGGTGAGGTTATCGCCGCCGTTGTCCTGCAGCACTACTGTGCCGGACAGGCCCGAGACCGTCCCGCCGACCGAATAGGTGGCCGCCGCGGTGCAGGTGACGACGACGTTGGTGATGTCCGCGGACCCGACCGTGCCCGACCCGCTGGCCACTGAGCAGGTCTGGCCGGCCGGGCTGGCCTGCACCGTGACGTTGTAGGGCGAGCCTTGTGGTCAGGCCGGCGGCGAAGGTGAACCCGCCGATGGCTCGTGACGGTGAGGTTATCGCCGCCGTTGTCCTGCAGCACTACCGTGCCAGAAAGGCCCGAGACCGTCCCGCCGACCGAATAGGTGGCCGCCGCGGTGCAGGTGACGACGACGTTGGTGATGTCCGCGGACCCGACCGTGCCCGACCCGCTGGCCACTGAGCAAGTCTGGCCGGCCGGGCTGGCCTAGCACCGTCACGTTGTAGGGCGAGCCTGCCGTCAGGGCGGTCGCGAAGGTGAACCCGCCGCTGGCTCGAGACGGTGAGGTTATCGCCGCCGTTGTCCTGCAGCACCACCGTGCCGGACAGACCCGAGACCGTCCCGCCCACCGAATAGGTGGCCGCCGCGGTGCAGGTGACGGCGACGTTGGTAATGTCCGCGGACCCGACCGTGCCCGACTCGCTGGCCACTGAGCAGGTCTGGCCGGCCGGGCTGGCCTTGCACCGTGACGTTGTAGGGCGAGCCTGTGGTCAGGCCGGTGGCGAAGGTGAACCCGCCGATGGCTCGTGACGGTGAGGTTATCGCCGCCGTTGTCCTGCAGCACCACCGTGCCAGAAAGGCCCGAGACCGTCCCGCCGACCGAATAGGTGGCCGCCGTGGTGCAGGTGACTGCGACGTTGGTGATGTCCGCAGACCCGACGGTGCCCGTTCCGCTGGCCACTGAGCAGGTCTGACCCTTCGGGCTGGTCTGTACTGTGACGTTGTAGGGCGAGCCTGTCGGTCAGTGTGGTCTGTAAGGTGAACTCGCCGCTGGCCGTTGACAGTGAGGTTGTCGCTGCCGTTGTCCTGCAGTATCGTCTGTGCCAGACAGACCCGAGACGGTGCCGCCGACCGAATAGGTGGCCGCGTTCCCGCCGGACCAGTTGGTCGATCTGGTTCGGCGAGTAGTACAGCCATACTCCTGGACTGCCGGACTTGATGTTGGTGTCCGTGGCCTGAACGACGAGGTTGCCGTTCTGGTAGCCCGAGATCGTCGAGCCCACCACCTGGATCCGCCATACGTCAGTTGCCGGGGAGATGGTCAGCGGGCCGCTTTGCTTCAGCTGTGCTCCAGGTCGTGGAGCTGCTCTATTTTCCTCGAGCGTGACGGTGTTGGGCGAGTTCCCGTACCACAGGAAGTAGCCTTTGGTGCTGCTCAGGCGGACGGCGATTCCCGGCCCGTACTGAGTTCCGGAGCTGTTCGGCAGAGTCGCCTGCGCGAACTGGTCATTGCCGAACGTGCTGGCACTCCAGTAAGCGCTGTTAAGCGCGCTGGCCGTTCCCTACCCAGAGAGTATCACTGACTATCTGTGGGCGCCGCCGCTCCCGTAACCGTCGTCCAGTTGGCGCCAAGAGGCCCGTTAGCCCTGTCTAAACTGTCTGAGACCGTCGTGGCCACTGCCGTGTTGCAGGTGACGGCGACGTTGGTGATGCTGGCGGATCCGACTGTGGCCGATCCGCTGGCGACCGTGCAGGCTGGCCTGCTGGGCTGGTCTGGACTGTGACGTTGTAGGGCGAGCCTGTGGTCAGGGTGGTCGGGAAGGTGAACTCGCCGCTGGCCGTGACAGTGAGGTTATCGCTGCCGTTGTCCTGCAATATCACCGTGCCGGACAGACCCGAGACCGTGCCGCCGACCGAATAGGTGGCCGACGTCCCCGCCGGACCAGTTGGTCGATCTGGTCCGGCGAGTAGTACAGCCATACTCCGGGACTGCCGGACTTGATGCTCGGTGTCCGTGGCCTGCACGACGAGGTTGCCGTTCTGGTAGCCCGAGATCGTCGAGCCCACCACCTGGATCCGCCATACGTCAGTTGCCGGGTGATGTGTCTATCGGTCCGCTGGCATTCGGTGCTCCGGGCCGTGAGCTGCTCCATTTTCCTGAGCGTGACGGTGTTGGGCGAGTTCCCGTACCACAGGAAGTAGCCCTTGGCGCTGCTCAGGCGGACGGCGATCCCGGCCCGTACTGAGTACCCGGAGCTGTCCGGCAGAGTCGCCTGCGCGAACTGGTCATTGCCGAACGTGCTGGCACTCCAGTAAGCGCTGTTAAGCGCGCTGGCCGTTCCCATCCGTGAGAGAATCACTGACGATCTGCGGGCGCCGCCGCTCCCGAAACCGTCGTCCAGTTGGCGCCGAGAGGCCCGTTGGCCCGGTCGAAACTGTCTGAGACCGTCGTGGCCACTGCCGTGGTGCAGGTGACGGCGACGTTGGTGATGCTGGCGGACCGACGGTGCCCGATCCGTTGGCGACCCTGCAGGTCTGGCCGGCTGGGCTGGTCTGTACTGTGACGTTGTAGGGCGAGCCTGTGGTCAGGGTGGTCGCGAAGGTGAACGCGCCGCTGGCCGTGACGGTGAGGTTATCGCTCCCGTTGTCCTGCAGCACCACCGTGCCAGACAGACCCGAGACCGTCCCGCCGACAGAATAAGGGGTCACGTCACCGCCGGACCAGTTGGTCGATCTGGTCCGGCGAGTAGTACAGCCAACTCCGGGACTGCCGGACTTGATGCTCGTGTCCGTGGCCTGCACGACGAGGTTGCCGTTCTGGTAACCCGAGATCGTCGAGCCCACCACCTGGATCCGCCATACGTCAGTTGCCGGGGAGATGGTCAGCGGGCCGCTTTGCTTCAGCGTGCTCCAGCTCGTCGAGCTGCCCATTTTCCACAGGGAGACGGTATTTGGCGAGTTCCCGTACCACAGGAAGTATCCTTTGGTGCTGCTCAGTCGGACGGCGATTCCCGGCCCGTACTGAGTTCCCGGAACTGTCCGGCAGAGTCGCCTGCGCGAACTGGTCATTGCCGAACGTGCTGGCACTCCAGTAAGCGCTGTTAAGCGCGCTGGCCGTTCCCACCGTGAGAGAATCACTCACGATCTGGGGCGCCGCCGCCCTGAAAGCGTCGTCCAGTTGTCTCCTCAGGGCTCCGTTGGCCCGGTCGAAACTGTCCGAGACCGTCGTAGCCACTGCCGCCTGTGGCAGCAGCACAGTCAGCGTGCCAACCAGCAGACAAAAAACGACAAAGGTCACAAGACGCTGGCTTGCGCCTTGTGACCCCCCGCGAACCGCCATCACGCAATCCTCCGGCTGCCAGCGCGGTCAGATACATCCGCTTGCGGGTCACACGGGATCTGGACAACGCTCGTTGTAGTTCTGTGCAGGACGAGCCGTCCCGCCTGGGCTGGGAAAGCAAATAAACCTATGATTAAGCCTCAATTCACCGTGTATATATAAGGTGTCTGTACTGGCGCATCTACGCGAAAGGTGCGCTCTGAACTGTGATGGTGGGAGTTGCTGAAGCTGCCGTCCTCGAGAAGGAGCACACTTCTCAAGCGCGATTGTTGCATGAGCTGGTAAAGATTTCCGCGACATTTGATGACCCTCATCTGGAGTTGCGCGGGCTGGTCTCGGTGATGGCACTGGCGCAGTCCCTGCAAGCGCGCTGGGAGGATTCGCTACACGAACGCGCCCGGGCTCTGCCCGCGCTCTGCCGTACACGTGCTCGATGCGTTACTGCGCCGCTTTGAGCCGCGTGAGGCGCGATCGGGCGAGCCCGATGACCGTGATCAGATCAGGCTGGGCTGGGACAGCCGCCGAACGGCCCTCGTGCACGCCTCCCACTGCCGGTCGATCGCCTGGTCCGGGCCGGTGAGTTCCGCGACCAGTACGGGCGGTCAAGGGCAGATGGCGGCGGCGATGACACGGCGGACCTACACCGGGGGTACCGCCGATACGCCCGCCTGAACCCGCCCGCCTGCTTTAACCCAGGACGACCCACCCAGCCGCTCTAACCCAGCCTGCCGTAGGGCAATTATTTATGCTCGTAGACATATCATGCGAATTCGAGTTACGATATGTGACCAGGAATTCGACTGGTCTTGGAGATGACGGAATGCCGCTAGCTTCTACGGATGGGAATGGTGGGGGCTCACGGCGTAGCCGGTAGCTCCGATACGATGAATACCTTTTATGTCGGTGACCGCGCGATACATTACCGCCAGACTGGAAGCGGCACGCCTGTGGTCGCGTCTCTTGCCGTGCGCATGGACCCGCGACGACTGGATGTTGCGCTACGTCGCCGATCCCCGAGAGCGTTGTGGAACTCTACCCGCGCATGTCTGAGCAGATCATCGACTACATCCGCGAGTCAGCACCCAACCTAGCCGTCATCTGGGTAGCCGCGTTCGCCGTGGCAACCAGGCGCCCATCGGCAGCCGGGCGCGCAAGCAGCGTGATGCCGACGTAGTCCGCCGGCTAGCAGATCGTCAGGCTGGTAACCGTAAAGGCCTCAGACCGGGCCTCAGCGGTGGCCGTCGCCTTGACCGTGGTGTCCGGAAGATCCCGCAGTAGCGCCGATAATCAGGCGACACGCCGCCATGAGTCGCCGAAGTCGGCGATTACCTTCAGTTCGCCGCCGAGGGCGCGGATGTAGTCCGCTAGGGTCGCGAGTTCCGCGACGGAGCCGCTTTCGATCGCCGAGACGCGCTGCTGGGATACCCCCATCACTTCGGCGACCTCGGCCTGGGTCATTCCCGCTTTCTTCCGCATCTCGGTCAGGTACTCGGCCCGGACCTGGAGCGTGCGCTTCTGCCGCGCCTCCTCCACCGCCGTGCGGTCGTCGGGGTGGACGAACTCGTCGATGAACTCATCGCGGGTATAAGAGAAGAACTCGCTCATCGCTGTTCCTTCAGGTAGGCCTCGTACACCGCTTCCGCGGCCGGGATTGCCTGCGCGTACCACTCCTGCCATCGGCCGGACTTGTCGCCGGCAACCAGCAGCACCGCGTTACGTGCCGGGTCGAAGATGAACAAGATCCGCACCTCGCTCGCTCCGCTCGACCCCGGCCGTAGCTCTTTCAGATTATGCAGCCGTGCCCCTGCGATCCGGTCAACCAGCGGGCGACCGAGGGCCGGGCCGTCGTCAAGGAGACGGTCGATTGCCTCGGCGACGAGCCGCCGCGTGACCGGGTCGCCGGAACGCAGTACGTGCAGCCAGTTACGGACCTGCCTCGTCATCACCAGCCTGCGCGGCACCATATCCTCCCGGCAAAGTAACGATACAACAATATTGTTGTCAAGTCCATTTGGCGGCACTGAGGACAACCAACCCGCACGTACTCGCGGCGTTATCCGCCTGATGTGGACACGCCCTGCGCATACGACTGATGGGCACCAGGCCGTTCGGGGACCCCGGTCAAGCTCGGAGATCCCACCTTGCCACGAGCCATTCCAGATCCGTTTCGTCCCTGGTCCGCGCTTCCTGCTCACGGGCGAAGAGCGCGTCAGTCTTGTTCAGGACGAGTGTGAAGGGGCGGCCTTGCCGCCTGGTCACGTGCGTGACGGGGAGCTCGGCGGCATCGATCCTGGCGTGGACGTGCTGCCTGCGCTCCTTGGCGAGCGGCCACTGAAAGGTGCGCCGGCTCTTGTCTTCCAGGAATACGCGGAGAGTCTCGCACAGCTCGCATGTGCAGCTGCCGTGGGCAGTTCGACCGACCAGTCGCCGGACGCGCGCTGCGGACGGGCCAGCCGGGTGCGGAGCCGTGCCGTGCAGTCGGCGGCCAGGTCACCGAAGCCAGCATCGCCGCGCGCGCCATCCCCGGATACCTCGGTCGCGGCGCGCAGCGCGGACATCTCCAGGGTGGTCACCACGTCTCTCTGTTCACGGACATATCCGGAAACAGTGCCTCGTGTGCTGGCTGCCCCGATCGCGGTGGCCGCCATCAGCACCGAGGCGAGCGGTCTACCCAGGTCGCCGAGCTTCTCATCGCGATAGCTGGGTGCCGGCGACGCGAGCCCGGTGCCGATGTCCTGGCCAAGCCACTCCCACGCCAGATCAATGAGCCGCTGCGCGGCCGTCGCGCCGACGCTGCCCGAGGCGTGCAATCGCGCGCACAGTCCGGGCAGCCGGCCCGCCACCCACTGTGGCCGTTCCTGTCCGCCGCCGAAGGCCCACGTCGGCTGATCCCTGCCGAACCACGTCCGCAGCAGTTCCGACGTCCACCGCTGACCGTATCTGCCGGCGATTTTACCGAACGACTCCACGGACTCGTAGTCCAGATCCTCGATGTGAAACGGGCGCAGCAGCATCGCTGCGGTCGGTGCGTCTGATACGGCGTCCGCTGCCCGCAGCGCCGGGCCGAAGATGCTCCAGATGCTGCCCCTGTCTTCCGGCGTCCGTCCGCCCAGAACGGTGTCCCAGAAGGGTGCGACTGTCGCCGCGGCGGCCCGCGCGCCCGGCACGTCGCCCGCTGACGCCATCGCGGCGATCTCGTCGAGAGCCCAGGATGGCGAGGATTCGGCACGGTTCGCGAAGGCCTGCTCACGGGGCCACACGACGACCGCCGCCCGGTGGTACCACCGGTCCAGGGTGTTGCCCCAGTTGCCCATGTAGCCCTCGTACTCCGAGGAGTACGGCGCGAGGTGCCCCGTCGGGGTGGACGCGCATACTTCCCTGCGGTCCACGTACAGCGAGGTCTCCTCCAGGCGGGTGCCCTCCGGCCCGGTCCAGTGCGTGAGGGTGACCTCGGAGTCGATCAGCTCCTGGATGTCATACTCGCCTTCGCTGCCGCCCTCGTCGCTGGAATTCTCGTGGTCGTCTTCGTCGTACCAGTCCTGGTATCCGTAGCCCTCATCGGCCGCGAACGCGCTGTGTGTCGTCTTGATATCCGCGAGCGCGAGGACGGCCTCACAGCCTGCCTCGTCCGCGGCGGCCCGCAGCAGGGGCATCCGGCTCGCGTCCGGGCCCTTCAACCGCCGCCAGGTCAGCCCGCGGGGTGTGTACTCGTGATCCAGGAGGTAGACGAGCCGCTTCGGCGGGTCGGTCGCGGGCCCGCCGTAATACCGGGGAACCGGCGTGCTGAAGTGCTCGCGGAGGAGATCGGCCAGTTCAGTGACGGATCCGTCGTCACCGTCGGGACGGCTGGTGTTTCCGTGCAGCAGCAAGTTGTACGTGAGGGTGATCCGGTAGCCCGACTTCACCCTGAGGACCTCGTGCCGGCAGTCCGCGTAAAAGGCGACCAGTGACAGCGCCGTCTTCGACCCTAGGTAGGCCTTCCACTCCTCGTTGTGCCCCACCATCAGCTCGCCGCCGGCGTAGCTGGACGGCAGGGTCACCACGAGGGTCCCGACCATCGAGTCGTCTTTCTCCGAGTCCTGGTGGGCCAGGAAGAACTGGTTCGGCTCATAGACGAGGAAAGAGTGAAGATCGGCCGTCAGCCCGGCCGCGTGCGGCAGTCCCAGCTTTTCTTTCACCGTGGACAGGACGTCCTTCAGCGCGGCGCTGTCCCACTCGGCGCGGATGAGGTGCTTGGGGACCTCCCACGTATCGCGGACCTCCGGGTCGGTCAGCGTCTCCTCGCCCCGGCCGAACCGGGCCGGCTGACCGAGGCCGAGGAGCTTTCGGGCCTTCGCCGGAGTCACCGGAAACTTGACGGGCCCGAAGCCCTCGACCTCCAGGCTCAGGTCGTCCGTCCTTGCCGTTAGTTCGACGCTGAACGCGGTCTGCGCGTCGCCGCGCAGCGTCCTAGCCAGCCGGTCACGCGCCGCCGTCGCCATGGCGCCGATCCTCTCTTATCCCCGATATCCGTCTACTCCTAGCGCGACTGTAGTAAGCCATCGCGACATTTTGGGGCGGTACCCGAGCGACGACCTGGTGTTCACGGCCACCGGTTCCGGCCCCGATGCCGTGGGGGCGGGCAGTCGGCAAAGGGCTGGAGCGTCTGGTCGCCGCGACGTCACGTCACGTCACGATGCGATGGTGGGCCAGATAGTTCTCGGTGATAGTCAGGCGGGCCTGGTTGCCGATCGTCCCGGCGGCGTGGAAGTCAAAGGTGTGGTTCGCGAAGGGAATTGCCGCCAGGGTGATGTCCACCCCGGCCGCGCGCGCCTGACCGACGAATGCGTACACCCCGCCCGGAGGGACCAGGGAGTCGTGTTCCGGCTCGATGATCAGGGTCTGCGGGGCCTTGTTCGTAATGTAGGTCGAGGAAGAGATCGCTTTGTAGCGGCTCGGATATTGCTGCGGAGTGCCGCCGGCGTACTCTGCGACGACAGCGCGGCCGTTCACTGAGCCGTAGGTGAGGTTGGCGTCATAGACGCTGACCGGGTCGACCGCGGGATACGTGGCGACCACGGCGGCCGGGACCGGGACGGTGCCGCCGCAGTTCGACCGGGCCGTCCCGGCGGCGGCGGTGTAGCCCAGGTTGATCGCTAGATTGCCGCCGGCCGAGTCTCCCGCCAGGACCAGGCGGTTCAAGTCGACCCCGAGCCAGGTAGCGTTCCTGGCGGTCCAGGCCAGGGCGCAGGCGACGTCCCCGGGTGCCTGATTCCAGGTGTGATCGGTGGCCGTGGCCAGCCGGTACTGGGCGCTGATGACGAGCCAGCCGTGGTTGGCGTGCCACCGGTAATCGGTCTTGGCGGTGTCGTTGCTGCCCCCATTCCAGCCGCCGCCGTGGATGTAGAACAAGGTCGGCCACGCGCGCGGCGGCCCGGATGGCCGGTAGATCGCGACCGATAGCGGCTGGCCGTTCACCGTGTTGTAGGCGGCGTTGGCGTTGGGGCTAGCGGCCGCGACCGAGGATGGCGCGAGCGCGCGGAAGATGTTGACCGAGCCGCCAGCAGCGCCAACCGCGGAAATCATGATCGCGATGATGGCGGTGCCTGTTACCGCGCCCGCGACACCGGCTGCGGCCGCGACAGTGGCGGTGCGCCGCGGACTGCGCCGCCTTCGCCACAGCCCCAGGCCGATGGCCGGCAGTGCCGCGATGACGAGCAAAGGACCCAGGACCGGTATCACGAAGGAGCCAATGACGCTGAACAAGCCGAGGCCCGGCACGATGGCCCCGAGTTCCAGGGCGGTCACCGTGACGGCCAGGACGAAAGTCGCAGCGACGGCCGCGAACCACAAGAACCGGACGGGGGAGAACACCCAGTGGCGCCTCGCGGTCCTGCCCGGCGATGCCTCGTCGCCGCCCGCGGCTGTCGTCCCGGGCATGAGGTTCCCGGGCATGAACGCCTCCAAGGTGGTCATCCGGCCGCGCGTGCCCAGGCGTTTGTGAGGACGAGGATCTCGGCGGCGCTGTTCTCCCGGCCGCGTACCTCCTGGAACTCCGCATCAGCAACATACCCGGCGCGCCACCCGGCGACGCACCTGATTTATGTGGCTGCCACCCACATCGATGCCGGCCTGTCGGCTGTCCGGATCCCAGGCCCGGTCCGCCGGGCGGGGCCGATGACCACGATCAGGTCAGGCTGGGCCCGGACCAGCCGCCGAACGGCCCGCGTGCACGCCTCGTACTGCCAGTCGATCACCGGGTCCTGGCCGGTGAGTTCGCGGTCAGTACGGGTGGCCGAGGGCAACCTGCCGTAGGACGATTATTTTATGCGCGTAGACATATCACGCGAATTCGAGTTACAGTATGTGACCAGGAATTCGACCGGTCTTGGAGATGACGGAATGCCGCTAGCTTCTACGGATGGGAATGGTGGGGGCTCACGGCATAGCCGGCAGCTCCGATACGATGAATACCTTTTATGTCGGTGACCGCGCGATACATTACCGCCAGACTGGAAGCGGCACGCCTGTGGTCTTGACCCCGGGCGGGCGCCTGGGGTCCTCGGCGCTGGCCTCGCTTGCTCGTGCCCTCGAAGATCACATGCAGCTCATCGAATGGGATCGCAGCAACACAGGGTCATCCGACCTGTACCTCGGTGCGCCACCGGAACAGTACCGATGGGCTGACGATGCAGCACTGCTGATCGAGCACCTGGGCTTGGGCCGCGCCATCTTCATCGGAGGCTCGGCCGGTTCCCGGCTGGCCTACCTGACCGCCATCCGGCACCCTCAAGTCGTCAGCGGGCTCATCCTGTGGTCCGTATCGGGGGGCGGCTACAGTTCCCAGTTGCTTGGCTACCAATATCACACGCCCTACATTGAGGCCGCCGTGCGCGGGGGCATGGCCGAGGTCGCCGAAACGCCGCATTTCAGCGAGCTGATCCGGGCGAATCCAGGTAACGCGGCGCGCCTGCTGGATATGGACGCCGATACATTCATTGCCGTTATGAAGTCGTGGAACGAGGTCTTCTACCCCACGATGGCAGCACCCGTGATCGCCGCCACCGTCTCAGAACTCCGGACCGTGACAGCGCCGACACTTGTTTTCAACGGCAACGACGACTTCCATCCGGCCCCCGCAGCGGAGGCACTGCATGAGGCGATCCCCGGCTCGCGTCTCCTGCCGTGCGCATGGACCCGCGACGACTGGATGTTGCGCTACGTCGGCCGGATCCCCGAGAGCGTTGTGGAACTCTACCCGCGCATGTCCGAGCAGATCATCGACTACATCCGCGAGGTCGGCCACCCAACCTAGCCAGCGGCTATGTGCTGGAGCTCCATGGCATCCTGGCCGCCGCCGGGTGATGACGATGTGATGTCGGCGGCGGCCAGGCCCTCGGCGACTGTCCGGCGGCGGGCCTGCATGCCCAAGGTGATGGGGAAGGGCGGGAGCGGAGGGTAGGGAGGCGCCCCGACTATGGCGGGGTTGTAGTCGCGGGTGAAGCACTCCAGGCTGAAGTCGGAGCTGGTACCCCGATCGCGACCGGGGTCGCTGCTGCCTATGGCCAGCGGCCAGGACAGGGATTGTGTGCCGTACCCGATCGAGCAGGTCACCGCGGCCTGGCTCCCAGTGGTCTTTTCCAGGTGGCCGTTGACCAGCAGCAGGAAGCCCACCAGGCTGAAATCTGGGGGCACGTCAACCGACAGGCCGCCGGACAGCCCGACGGCGCCGGCGAAGGGGGCGTCCTGGCCGCCTTGCAGGGACAGGTTGAAGCGGTCCAGCTTGAACTGCACGTTGAGACCGTCGCCGGCCACAATGGCGAGCATGCCCGGTGCCTGCCCGACCGAGTCGTAATAGCTGGTCCACGGCGCCCACGCGGGCGCAGTTACGGTTGTCATTCTGACTCTCTCCTTCTGGTTGGGTATTACGGTCAAGGCGGCCGTCCGAGTTCACGCCTGCGCTCTTGCGGCTATCAGCGAACGCGCCGTAGCCTCTTTCCAGGCCGCGAAGTCCGTCACCGAGCGCTCGATGGGAAAAGTAGCCATCGGTTCTCCCGGCCAAGATGAGGGCGGTCCCAGAAACGTGCCCTCTCAGTCACCGTAAGGAGAACCTCGGAAGAGGGCCATACCAGAAAAGTGGTATTTACATCGCCTGTTACCATCGCGATATAGGCGCAGACGCCAAATTAACAACGGCCGAACGGATCCGGCCGCGAGCCCGTAGTGACTCGACGCCGCCGCCTTCTGGCGGGAGTGCGGCGAGGTCCTGGCTACGGCCGTGCCCCACCACCTGGCGCGTGCTGGTTTACCCCAGATCCGGGGTCAGCGCCCACCGGGAGTAAACGCGGTGCCAGTACCCGACCCAGACCGCCTGGCCCAAGGCCGATAAGGGGCGATGCGTAAACATGCCGGTCGGGCGATAGGGCGCCTGGGTTGGGCTGGCGGGCGGTTGCTCAGCGGCCGGGCCGCATGAGGGCAGCGGCCAGTTCCTGGCGGCTGCGGACGCCGATTTTGTCGAAGACCGCTCGCAGGTGTTCCTGGATGGTGTACTGGCTGATGGCTAGCTGGCGGGCGATCTGCTTGGTGGAGTATCCCCGCAGCACCAGCGCGACCACGCGGGCTTGGGCGCCGGTCACGCCGTGGCTGGCCAGGATCAGGGACGTCAGTTCGCCGGGCCCGGGCTCCTCGAGGATCAGCACGGTGGACGGCTGGCTGCCGCCGTGCAGCGGTGAGGCGTGGACGGACAGCCAGTCCCCGCGGACGGTGCGCAGCCGCACCGTGGGCGCCGGGTGCTCTCCGGCGTGACCGGCCGCGGCGAGCAGGGGCAGCGGCAGCTGGCATGAGCTGGGCCAGTCACTTTCGGGGATCTGCGCGAGCCATCGCTCGGCGGCGTCGTTCAGGGAGGTGACCGAGCCGGATGCGTCGAGGATGACCACCCCGTGTCCCAGCGCCGGGTGGGGATCGTGGGCTTGGCTGGCCAGCAGGGCCCGGCGCAGTCCCTCCGCGACGTGCGGGGCGATCCGGGCGATGATGTCGCGGTCGCGTGGGGAGAACCCGGTGGCGCCAGCCTGCCGGTGCAGGCACATCACTCCCCAGCACGCCTGCCGGGTCCGCAGCGCCACCCGCAGTTCGTCGCCCAGGCCGAGTGGCCGCATGATGGCCGCATGCCGGGTGCTGCTGTCCCGGTCGCCGTGGGTGGCGTCATCCAGCGTCCGGGCCGGGTCGGGTCCGGCGGCGAGGTCGGTGAACCGGTTGACGTCACGCCCGCCGAGCTCGTTGGCCAGGAAGGCGGGCGCCGCCTCGATGAGCGGCTCTTCGCTGATCGCCGAGGTGAACAGCAGCGTGGCCGGGTCCACGGTGGCGACGAAGGCGGCATCGACCCCGGCCAGGGCCTTCAGGCGGGCGGCGACCTCGCGGCGGAGCGTGACGTCGTCCAGGCCGGCGTAACAGCGCTCGATGAGCGCGTCTACCCGGCGCTGGAGGGGTTCCGGCGGCATAATCTCACGGTACGGAACCGGCGGCCCGGATAACACCCCAGGAAAGTGGTATGGCGACCGCCGTGCCCGGGGCGCAGCCTGGGGCCATGACGACCTTCGGATTGCACCTGACCAGTTACCCAGGGCCAGACGCGGGCGGCTCTATCGCCGCGTATACGCGAGACGTCGCCTTCGCGGCCGAGAACTCCGGCGTGTTCGGCGCGCTCTGGCTCACCGACCACCTCCACAGCCTCGGCCCCGCGGGCCCGACCGCCCCGGTACCGGAATCGCATCTCGTCCTGGCCACCGCCGCGGCCTGCACCCAGCGGCTTGACCTGGGCCTGCTCGCCGCCTCGGTGGTGTACCGGAATCCGGCGCTGCTGGCCAAGATGATCACCACGCTCGACGTGCTGTCCGGCGGCCGCGCCATCCTCGGGATCGGCGCCGGGCACCCGCGCACCCAGGCCGAAGCCGAGTCCTACGGCTACGCCTTCCCGCCGGTCCGCGCCCGGATGGAGATGCTCGAGCACGCGCTGGAGGTCATCCGGCCCATGATCGGCGCTACTCCCGCCGGCGCTACCCCCGCCGGCGGTGCCCGCCGGCGGTGCCCCGCCGAACTGGCCCCGGCCACTGCGGCCCGGCGGCATCCCGGTGCTCGTAGCGGGCAGCGGCGAGCAGCGCCTGCTCCGGATCGCGGCCAAGCACGCCGACATGATCAACTTGTCGCTGCCCTCCGGGGACAGCCTCGCCCGTATCCCGCACAAGCTCGACGTCCTGCGCCAGCACTGCGCGACCGTCGGCCGTGACCCCGCCCAGATCACCGTGACCTACAAGGCCACCATGGCGGTAGCCGAATCGCGTGAGCAGGCCCGGGCGGCATGGGGCCGGTGGGCCCCGTCGTTCGGGCTGGGTGAGCCGGCCGCCGAAGCGGGAGCGTTCGTCGGCGAGCCCGCCGAAATCGCCGATATGGTCCGGCCCTTCCTCGACGCCGGCGTCGATCACCTTGTCGTGGAGCTGGCCGGCGGTACCGGGCCGGAGTCCATCGCGCTGGCCGCTAAGGCGCTCGCCCCGCTGATGTCGGCCGTCGGCCGCTGACCGCCACGGGCCATCAGGCCCGGGTGACGAAGCACACCACGGTCCACCATCGGCGGCCGCCATTCTGAAGACAGCGGGAAGCAATCATGCCAAGCGACGATAACAAGGCGCTCATCCGCCGGTTCTACCACGAAATCGACCAGGGCAACCTGGACGCCATCGACGAGCTGGTGGCCGAAGGCTATCTCGACCACTCACCACCGCCCTTTCCCGGGATCGGCCCCGGCCGCGAGGGTCTCAAGCAGTCATTCCGCATGTTCTGGGACGCCACGCCCGGCCGGCATGAGATCGAGGATCAAGTCGCCGAAGGCGACAAGGTCGTGACCCGGCTCACCGCCTACGGCGTACACGAACGGGACCTTCCCGGGATTCCCGCCACCGGCCGTCAGGTCACGATGACCGGGACAGCGATCCACCGCATCGAAAACGGCAAGATCGCCGAGAAGTGGTCCGACAAGGACGCCCTGGGCCTCCTGCAGCAACTTGGCGTCCTGCCGAAGCCATAGCCAACGGCCACGGCCGGCCCTGGGCTGCGCGGCGCCACCAAAGCAGGCGGATCGACATGCCCAGCCCGGTCACCTACACAAGACCCGCTACCTAGTGCGCAGAAAGGCGCCAACCGTGGAACTGATCATCATGCTGCTCGCCCCGCTCCCCATCGGCTACTTCATCCGCAACCGGATGGCGGCCTACCTGGCCCTGCACTCGTTCGTGTTCACCTTCCAGAGCACCTGTGCTGCGTCCGCAGTGCCGGGGGGCGCAGCGTCCAGGGGAGGCTCATTCATGAAACGGCTCGACGGCCTGGCCGGCGCGCAGGCCTGGCCCACCGGGAGCCAGCGGTTCGGGGACCTGCTGGTCGCCGGGACCGGGACCGAGGGCTCCGATCCTGACGGGGTCTGGATCGGCCGGGTGGGAGACGGCTGGTCCGGCTGGTCCGGCCAGCCCGCAGGCGGGGTCCGGCCCTGCCGCCCGGCGGTGGCTCCGGGGGCCGGCGGCCTCCTGGAGATCGTGGTGATCGGCCAGGACGGGGCGGTGTGGCACGCCGGTCAGGACAGCTCCGGGGTCGGCTGGTCGGACTGGCAGTCGCTCGGGCAGCCGGGCGGGAAACCGGTCGTCATCACCAAGCTGGGCGCCCGTCCGCCGGATCCGGCCCCGGTACTTATCCACTATGTGGACCAGAGCCTCGAGATCTTCGTGGTCGGCAATGACCTCACCGTGTGGCACGCCCGGCAGCTGCAGCCCGGGGGAGGCTGGTCGGGCTGGGCCTCGCTGGGCCTCCCGGGTGGGCCGGGCGCCGGGACCGTGGGACCGCTGGTCGCAGGGTTCAATGCCGACGGCACCTTGGTCCTGTTCACCACCGACGGCAAGGGCACGGTTCAGTACTGCACCCAGCTGCAGGCCGGCGGCGCTAACTGGTCCGGCTGGGAACCGCTGGGCAGCCCGGCTGGCCACCCGGCCAGTCCGGGGCTGGCCGTGGTCCTGAACAGCAATAGCGAACTGGAGCTGTTCATGGTCGACAGCGGTACCTTGTGGCACTGCTGGCAGCTCCAGCCGGGCGGTGGCTGGTCGGGCTGGAAATCCCTGGGCCAGCCGCGCCTGGGCTCCGAGGTCTTTGAGGTTGACGACATCACCGTGGCCGCGGATGGCAGCGGCGGCCTGGTCGTGTTTGCCACCCCGTCGGCTCCCGGGTCTGCTCCCTGGCTGTGGTTCCGAACCCAGGTGCACGCCGCCGAACCCTGGGGGGACTGGCAGGAGTTCCCGCTCAACTCCGGCTCTGCCACCACCCTGCCCGTTGAGGGGCCGGTGCTCACGCAGCGCGGCACCCAGCTCGTCCTGTTGGTGCGCGAAACCGGCACCGCGAACATGTACGTGGTCAGGCAGATGGGCCCCGATCCCGGGATCATCACCAGCTGGAACTACGACTACGCGAAAGCGTGAGCCGATCTGATGGCCCGGTACCGGGCTGAGGGCGGCTGCGTTAAACCAAAGCGACGCTGCGGGCGCGAGGTCCGATCAGAAGCTGTGGCAGATGGGTTTCATGTCCGCGGCGACCGGCACCTTCGTGAACCCCGGCCACGGTTTCCTGCAGTCGACCGGGTTCGTCCTCGACCCGGCCGGCAAGGTGGCCGTCAGCGCATGCCCGGGCGCCGCGATCGGCCGCCTGGTACCCGATGACGTGGTGGTGCTGGTCCGCTACCGGGCCCAGCACTGCCACCGGATGAGCCGGGAGGGATGATTAACCGATGAGCGATGCTGATCTGCACTTCTACTTCGACCCGGTCTGCCCATTCGCCTGGATAACCAGCAAATGGGTCCGTATGGTCGCCGACCAGCGCGACTACACCGTCGACTGGCGGTTCATCTCGCTGCGGCTGATCAACGCCCACCTCGACTACGACAGCCACTTCCCGGCCGGCTATGACGACGGACATACCGCGGGGTTGCGGCTGCTGCGGGTGGCTGCGAAGGCCCGGGCCGAACACGGCCGGGCTGCGATCGGGCCGCTCTATGCCGCGATAGGCGCCCAGGTCTTTGACCGCCCGCGGGCCGGGCGCGACCACACCCACGGCGCTTACCGCGGGACGCGTGCCTTCCTCGAGCCGATCCTGGCTGCGGCCGGACTGCCAGAACAGCTCGCGGACGCCCTCGACGAGGATTCCTTCGACGCCGAGATCCGCGCTGAAGGCGACGAAGCTCTGGCGTTGACCGGCAAAGACGTCGGCACGCCGATCATGCAGTTCCAGCCGCCGAACGGCGTGGCGTTTTTCGGCCCGGTCATCAGCCGCCTGCCCACCGTCGAGGAAGCGGTACCGCTGTGGGACAACGTGCTGGGGCTGGCGAGTTTCCCGGGCTTCGCCGAGCTCAAGCGCAGCCTGCGCGAACGCCCCCAGCTCGCCAGCTTCCAGCCTCGATCCTGACGGGGTCGAGGACTGGCACGGCGGCAGTTCCACGGCCTGGTCAACCTGCTCATCTTCGCCGCGGGCCTCGGCCTGGTCACGCTCGGCTCCTGGCTGCGCGCCAGGCGCAGGCGCCCAGCCCCCTCCGCGGTCAACGCCGCCGAGTGACAGATAGTCGCCCGGTCCCGCCACGGCAGCCACGCCCACTTCCGGATGACCTTCACAACGAGGCCTGCCGAACCACGAGCGGATCAAAACCAGCCCGGCCGATCGCCCAGGCAGCCGCCAGACCAGCAGGACCAGCACCGACGACCACAACATGCTCATCCACGATGCGAGCGTGACCCCCTTCCCGCCCGGCCTCAACAGACGCATCCCGCCACTCCGCCGGGCTCCCTCCAGACGCGCCGGGCGGCAGAAGCGGCATTCGCGGTGCTGCATAAATATATGCTTGCGGCGCATGCCCGCCCGGCCGTTGGGAGTGCCGGGGGTGCGCAGAGCTTGTGATAACCGCGCGCCGACCCGCCCCATTACGCATATCCGAGGAACGGCGTGATCAACGCGAGCACTTCGCGGGGCCGCCGCGTCACGCCGACGTGCGTGGTGCCGGGGAGTACTGCGAGTTGCGCGTTCGGCAGGAGGTCAAACATCTCCACCACGTCGGGCAGCGGTGAGAAGTCGCGGTCCCCGAAGATCAGCAGGGTCGGGACCTGCAGTGATCGCAGTTCGTCGGTCCAGCCTGGGAATTGGTGCACCATTGTCGAGTTCTTGGCTGCGAACTCGTTGAAGTGCGCGGGGTCGGGAGCGACCGCGTCATAGGCGTCGCGCATCGCCTGGAAGTCGGCCGGTGTCGGCATGCGGTTCTCATCCAGTGGCGCGCTCTCCCGGCCCGGCGGGCGGTGGGCGTCCGCCGAGGCGACGATCAGCTTGCCGACCCGGGTGGGCGCGCCGAGCGCGACCGCGTATGCGACCAGGCCGCCGAGGCTGAAGCCGAACAGATCGGCCTCGGCGATCCCCAGATGGTCGAGCAGCGCGACGACGTCACTGGCCAGCGCCTCGATCGTCATCGGGCGGCCGGTGTCGGCCGTGTGCCCGTGGCCCTGCAGCTCGACCGCGATCACCTGCGTTCTCGCCGCAAGGGGTTCGAGCAACGGCCCGAAATTGAGGTCGATGGTCATCAGGCCACCGTGGAGCAGTACGAGTGGCCGGCCCGAACCGTGGGTCTCGTAGTAGAGCTGCAGGCCGTTCACCGGTGCGTAGGCCATGCCAGATGACGATACGCTGCCCGCGTATTCATCGGCGGTCGGCGCGCGTTTCCCCGGACCGTGCCCGTCACCCAGCGTCACACTGGCGATCGGCAACACCTTGAGGCCGACCCTTCGATGCCCCAGTGAGACAGACTCGGAGCTGAGCGCGCGATATGCGGCGTGAGCGGACGGCAGGCGTTTCCGCGGAAACGTGCCGGGCGTGACGGCGGAGGCCATAGTGATCGGGGGGGCAGCACCCCGTCCGCGGCATGTGCGTGCGTTTTCGGCGTCGGGAGTTCTGTTGGTGCCTTATGAGATTTTCCTGAACGTGCACGCATTGGTGGGGCCCGGGTATTCGCAGAGGAATGATGGTGCGCAGCCCGGGCCTTCGGCTTCAAGTCCGACCAAGGGGTAGGTTCCCAGGGTCCCGGTACCGAACTGGATGCTGATGATCCCGGCATCTGGCTGATTCTGCAGTCCCATCATGTGGCGGGAGCTCGTGCCGATCATCCAGGTGCCGTGCCCGTAGCTGGGCGGGGGTGGCCCCGCGGCCCAGCTGAACAGTTGCGGGACGTTGATGAAGGTGACTTTCCCGCCGGGAAGGATGCCGCCAGGGGCGGAGCTGGTGCCGGTGAAGACGATCTTCCCGCCGGCTGAGTCCTGCCAGGTCCCCTGAAGGGATCTGAGCTGGGTGAACTGCTCGCCGCCCGCGCTCCATACCGCCGGGGGCGCGGGGAAGACCCGGTGCAGGACGAAAAGCGCTGCGCATGCCGCGCTGGCGGCCGTGATGACCAGCGCGAGCAGGAAGAAGAGACATCCGCGCCGCGAGATCTGGCCCGGCGTGCTCATTTCCCAGCGAAGGCCTGCGCCGCTAGCCATTCCGGTCTGCCTGTTCTTCCCGTTCCCTGCGATTAACCTGGCCATCGTGCCATGGTGCACCGAACCCAGCGGGCTGCTCAGCTGATTCGTCACCTCATTTCGGCAATGCCGGGCTTCCTCCGAGGCGTGGGTCTCGGAGGAAGCGGATGCGGTCACGTGCCGGATGCCATGTAAGCGGCGAGGATGTAGTTCGGGTGGCGGTCCAGGTTCTGGCGGGCCGGGTGGTACCGCGTAGTGGTGCGCGGGTCGGCGTGCCGGGCGGCGATCTGGACGTCGCGGAGGTCGGCACCAGTGTCGAGCATGGTGGTGACGAACGTGTGGCGCAGCATGTGCGGGTGGGTCCTGGCTGCCTGGATCCCGGCGGTCTCGGCGGGCCGGCGCAGGCGGCGGGTGGCCGCGTGCCGGTCCATCCGGACACCGCGGCTGCTGAGCAGGACCGGTCCGCGGGTCCGGGGTCCGATTTCCCGGTCGATGGCGCGGCCGACGGCGGGCGGCAGCGGGACGAGGACGATTTTGCTGCCTTTGCCGCACACGCGCAGGACCCGGTGGTCGTGTTCTTCGCCGAGGTCGGTGATGTCCGCGCTGGTGGCCTCAAAGATCCTCAAGCCCAGCAGCCCGAGCATGGCCACCAGCGCAGAGCCGTGCGGGTTTGGTGATTGCCTGGCGGCGGTCAGCAGAGCCCTCGAACTCCAGGTGGGTGAACCCGACAGTGGGTGATTCGGCAGGCACTGCCGAGCGGCGGACGTGCCCGGCGGGTGAGTGCTCCAAGATGCCGTCCAGGACGCAGGTCCGGTAGAACCCGGCCGTCACGGAGAACCGCCGGGACACGGTGGAGGGCTTGAACCGCCGGACTTCTTGCATCCACCGGATATACAGCTTCAGGTGCGGCCGCTTGGCATCCCCCAGGTCCAGGCCATGCTCGGCGCACCAGTGAAGGTAGCAGCGCAGATCAGATTCGGTGTGCTCACGGGAGGAGCCCTTGAAGCGGGCCAGGTAGGCGGCCACGGCCAGCCGCAGCCGGCCATCGAACGGGTCAGGAGAATTGCCCGGCACTGAGGCCAGATCGGTAAAGCTCCTCATGACCTGGCGCTCCGGCTTCCCGCCCTCCGTGAGAAGCCACCGAAGCACGACAATCTCGACGCGGCAGAAGCGGATATTCAAACCGCGCGGGAACCCGCCTCTTAATCCGGGCCGTGCTGACGAGACAACTGATACAGGACCGGGCTCACCTCGGCCGTGGCGGCGATGTCCCGGCCGACGTCATCGCCTGCCGCCGGCATGAACGACCACCAGGCCAAGTCCAGCGCCTCGGCTACGTTTGCCAGCGTCTACGCGGCCGCGATGACAATCTGGAGACGGTCGACCCCTCGATAGATCCATCCGGGCCTAACGGACCCAGGTAATTTGCTTATCGGCCAGCAGTAATTGCCTAGAATTTACTCTCAGGCGCAGACTGTAGGAGTTCGCGTGCAGACGCGCTTACGGCCCCGCGTGCGCTGGCCCGGTAATGCACCGTTAGGAGCGGAGGGTTACCATGGCGAAGGGCATGCTACTTGTTGAGACGGCGGGGTACGAGGTCGCCCAAGCCCACTTAACCGGTCGGGCCGCATTTGACAACTCGAAGAGGGGTTATGCCGTCTGCACAATACGGTGACGTGCGCATCGACTACCGCGCGGAGGGTTCGGGATCACTGCTGGTTCTCCAGCACGGCTTCGGCCCCAATCTCGTGCACTGGTACGAACTCGGGTAGGCCGAGGCACTTGCCCCGGACCACGCCTGATCCCATCGACGCCGGCGGGCACGGGGGCAGCGACAAGGGTGGTTAATCCATCGCGGTTACGGCCGGAGGAGAGAATAGTGATCGTAGGAGTGACCCGGACGACGTCACCAGGTCGACGGACTGCGGAGCAAAACTGGTTGTTCCAGAGCCTCTATGCAGAGATTCGTACCTTGCCTGGCTGCGAAGCCGTGATCGTTGCGAGGAGATATGACGAGGAGGAAGGTATCACTAGGGCTGTAACGATCTTCCGGTGGCGCGACGATGCTGCTTGGCAAGCGGCGAGTTCCCGCGTCCAAGAGGTGGCTGAGCGAATGATAGCGGCGGTCCCCGGCTTGGCGGGCGCCAGTGGCGAGGACTACGAGTTGGTGACTGACCTTTAACTTGGTAGGGACTGCGCTCGTTTCCTGACAGGCGACGCGCCACTCACCAGGCCCAGTAGCCCCTTCCATTGAAGATCGTAAGCCGCTCGATCCTGCGGCGTACGGCGGCTAGATGGCATGAGGTGGTCAGCGTCCTGGACAGATGCGGTATGGACCAGGCGAACTTCTTCGGGTACTCGATGGGCAGCTGCATTGGTTTCAACGTTGCGGATCTTCACCCGGACCGGTTGCGTTGCCACAGCTCGACAGGCCACTGAACCGGCTTGAATTCGGCCGTCAGCGGCAAATGAGGACCTTTAGGGGCCCGGTCTCGGCTCAGTTTGCTCGGCCGGGACCGGCCCGGATACTGCTGGATCCGGTGTGGTCTGCGCCTTGGGGGCTGGCGCGGTAGGGGCCTCAGACACGGATACTGGTAGATCCGGTGTGGTCTGCAGCTTGGGGGTTGGCGCTCCCGGCGGGACCTTGGGGTTGCTGGCAGGGTCGTTGCGGGAGCCAGCCGAGTCAAGTATCGACTTCGCCTGCTGGTCTACTATCCGGGTGAACAGGTACTGTGCGGACCCGAAAATGATAGCAGCGGCGAAAACCGCGCCTCCCGTCTGGAGCTTCAGGGAGCTGATTATTCCGGATTGCACCAAAAGCACGCCAAGCAAGCCTGTGGCTGCGCCGGTGGTGCCTTTCAGGAAGGCCTGGACGAACGGCAGCCCGTATGTGAACTGGAAGCCGGTGTAGTTCTGCAACGTCAGCACGGCACTCGTTAGGCCACCCAAGGATGCAACCAGCTCAAGTTCGAGGACATACCAGGGGCTCGGAGTGGTGTTAGGACCCGAGAATACCGACCGGAAATCTTTGTCTCCCCAGGCGAAGATGGCCACTACGGCAAGAACGATGGCTAGAAGCGAAGCAAGCTGAATCAGCGTATTTCGGTAAACACGAGCATCGCCATGTGCAGCGTCGAAGGAATTGTCACAAACCTCGCGGATGGCGCGTAGCTGTTTTCGGTCGTCCGCACAGATTTCTCTGCTCGTTTGCGCCAGCAGCTCCAAGGTCTTGAGGTAGCCCTCGGCCCGGATGTCGCCGGGATTGAGCGCCGTCACCACAGCGGCAGCCATGTCACCGAGCTGCGCCTTCACGACGCCGGGATCCTCGATGATGAGCAGTGCCTCACTGGCTGTGTGCAGTGCTGTCCACGCCCGGTCGACGTCGTAGCCGGTCCACCATGCTGCTGTCCGCCGCCAGAGCCGCCGGATGCGCCCAGTTACGTTTAGTGCAGGCCGGTCAGCCTGGTCTCGGGCACGGCTGATTTCTTCTCTAACGATCTCGTGGTCTGCCGGTGACCTCTCGAAAGCGGCCCGTTGGAGCTCACCTTCTAGACGATCGGCCGTGCTTCTTACAGCCGCTACCCAACTCGGTTCAAAGGACCGGCCCCGCTGGGCGCTGTTTTGCCTTTCCCCAGAACCTGGAAGGGGGACACTGCCCGGTTCTGACTGCGGTGCCACAGACATGGCCTCCCCCTGCAGACGGATCACATCCTTGCTACGCCCAGCGTCTTCGTAACTTTAACACAACGTCGTACCCGACTAGCGGTTGTCATCACTTGTTGTTGATTATCCATTATAAGCTTATCCACCACTATCGGCCGGGAAGCGCATCAGTCCCGCCGCTGAGGACATGGTCTGCAAGTCCAATCGACATCGGCCAGTTATCCGAAACAGCAATACCCCGCGGTGCATCACGCGGTCAGCGCCAGCACGTACGCTCATCGGCTACCGGATGTCCACCGATCGCCGGCTCTCGCTTCCTTCATCCGGTTGCACCGGCAGTGCTTGCATCGGATTGCTTAGATCGAAAGATCTGGTCTATGACCTCGGCCCCGGTCGTGATCACAGGCCGCAGCTCGCGCCGGTAAATGACCTCGGTCGTCCGTGAGCTGGCGTGCCCGGCCAGCCGCGCGATCTCCTCCCCTGGCACACCCTGATAGCTCGTCATGCTGACGAACGACGTCCGCAGCTCCTTCGGCACCCACCGGACCCCGAGCCCGGCTGCCGCGGTCACCCGCCGGAAGTCCCGCCGAAGGTTATGTGACTCGTACGCCGTCCCCACCGACGTCGTGAACACCAACCCGGGCTCCTGCCACATCTCCCCGGCCTCGGCCCACTCCCGAGCCTGCCGCTGCCTCTGCCCCCGTAGCGCCTCCACAGCGATCTCCGGCAGCTTCAGCGTCCGCCGCGACCGGTTCGTCTTCGTGTCGCCATGCGCCCGAACCGGCCGCCACACCGAGATCGTCCCGGCGTCCAGGTCCACGTGCTCCCACGTGAGCGCCCGCGCCTCCTCCGACCGAACCCCGGTCAGCAGGCACAGCACGATGAACGCGTGCAGCCTCGATGCCTCCGCGGCTTCGAGCAAGGCCGAAGCCTGCTCCAGCGACTGCAAACGACGCCCCTCAAGCCCGCGCGGAGTATCCACCAGCGCCGACACGTTCCGCCGCACGAGATCTTGCCCCTCCGCGTGCCGAAGCACCCGCGTCAGGCAGTTGTGCGCCTTCCGCAGCGTCCGAGTCGCGGCGTCCCCGCCATCTTCTTCAGCGCCGCCCGCACGTCCTGCACGCTCAGGTCCTTGAGCGGGATCGTCTCGATAACCGCCAGCAGCGGCCGCGGCGAGTCCCGGTTCGCCTCGGCCGTCTTGGCCGTGCGCCCCGGCAGTCCCTCGTCCAGCCAGTCGGCCACGGCCTTCTCGACCGTGTAGCCCGCCGTGCTCCGCACGCCCGCATCCAGCTCGGAGCGCAAAGCCTTGAGCTTGTCCCGGACCTCAGTCTTGGTCTGGCCGCTGACCTTCCTGCGGACCCGCTTCCCGTCCGCGTCGAAGCCGAGCGAGACCACCCCGCGCTAACGCCCGGAACAGGTCTCGTGAGGGCGCTGTCCCGGCAGTCGCCCCGGTGATCGAAGTAGATGCCGTCTTCGCCGTAGCAACGGCGCGAAGCCCCAGCCCCGGCCCACAGGCCCAGCTATACTCAAATTAGCCGACTTGGTTCCCACATTGGCCCCCAACAGAGAGCCAGAAACTAGAACAGGCCACCTGACCTGCAAGAACTCGGTGGAGTTGAGGGGATTTGAACCCCTCGATGCGAACGAGATCCTCACTCACGCTCGGCGTGGCTGACTGTCGCTGTATAGCTGGTTATGGATCAATGTCGAACGTCCAGCTGTGCCATGTGTAGCCGGACGGCGGCCGATGATGGCTCCCAACTTGGCTCCCACTAGTTGCGAGCGCCTGGGCCTGACCTCCCAGATGAGTCACCCACACCGTTAGCGGCCTGCGACGGCATATCACGCTGGGTAATGTAGGAAGTCAGAGAGAACGCAGGCGTACCCGCCGTTCGGCGCGGGCTTCGGCTCGATGCCGGTCATGACGCTGGCCGTCCGGATCTGGGTGTTCTTTGCGTCCACGAGCCGGGCGGACCGGGACCGCTGGTTTACCTCACGGGACTCGACCGCCGCTCAGGTCAGTCGAGGTAATCCCGGGCGGCACGCGCACATCTGGCGTATGCCGTCCCGGAGCCTGCAGCGCCTGCCGCCGCGATCACCGCTCCAATCGCCGGGCCGCAGCGCCGTGCCGGGTCCGGCGCGCTGGCCTCTGCACGGCAAAACATCCGGCACCCGCACCACACCTGAGCCATGACCAACTCTGGTTAACTGGATTTGCTCCTGGCCGTCTTCTCGCGCCAAATTAGGTGCCTGGGAGCAATTGATTAGGAGCAATTGCCTAGAAGCAATTGACCAGGCCCAATTATCTAGGAGCAAGGGCTTGACTTTCCGCCCTGGCCGTCCAACGATCCAAGCAACACAGTAGATACGCTTTGGTTTAGAAGCCGGTTTCTGATCTGCTTCTATCAAGTTGGAGAAAGCCCGGAGTCCTGCGTTCCCTGAAGCGTTTGGAGGGAACAATGCCGTGTGGCTTTGACTCCGCTTGGTGCCGCGTCGGCTCTGCGCGGGCGACACCAAACGAAGCCGTGCCCTTACCAGCCTGGGCGGGCTGGGTAACCCGCCCAGGCTCAAATTCCCGGTCGGCAGATCGATCGGCACCCGGCGGGCAAATCCGCCCTATCCCCGGACGGGGACATTATCACCATCCCGGTGTCCGTTCTCGCCCTCAATTACCAGTGCCGCCCCGATTTTCTGGCCTGCGTCAAACCCGGCAAAGGGCCCTGCATGGGGACCGGAATCAGTGGCAAGTTCGGGTTGGATCCGCCATAGGCAAAGGCGCCACACCCCGCTTTACCCGCCACCCCTGACATTGGATGGCAGCAAGGAGAACTGCAATGGCACAAGACATTTCGGGAGCCGGGGCCGCCGCCGGTAGCGGCACGCTGGTCATTCCGGGCGAGATGGCAGCCCGGGTCGACCGCTTGCCGACGAGTTTCATGGCCTGGGAGATATGCCTGATCGTGCAGGTGGGCTGGGCGTGCGCGGCGTCGACCGACGGGATCGCCCAGCGGCTGTACCCGTTCGTCTGGCTGCCGGCCAAGGTCATCACGCACAGCCAGTACAACGTCCTGTACGCGTTGCAGGTCGGGATCAGCATCCTGATCGGCGGCTACGCCCTCGGCTGGCTGGCCGACAAGATCGGCCGGCGCCCGGCCCTGATCCTGTCCTCACTGCTGGCCGGGGTGTTCATCTGGCCGTTCGCCTACGTGACGAACTTTTCGGCGCTGTTTGTCTTGTCGATCGCCGATACGCTCGGGTTCGCCGGGTTCCTGGCCATCAACGTCGTGTACATGAGCGAGATCATGGGCCCGAAGGTCCGGCCCAGGGTGATGATGTTCTGCCAGGTGGTCTGCATCTTCCTCCTCGAGGTCATCCTGGCCGGCATCGTCCCGCACTACCTGTTCCCCGGCCAGTACCGGGAGTACCTGTGGATCCTGACCGGGCTGAATCTCGCGATCGCGGTGCTGCTGTTCTGGCGGATGCCGGAGTCGCCGCGCTGGCTGGAGGCCAGGGAGCGCCGCGACCAGGCCCGCCAGGTGGTGGAGCGGATGGAGGCGCGGGTCATGAAGCGTCACCCTGTGCTGCCCGAACCCGACCTGGCGCCGTATGAAGTGGTGGCCGAGGAGAAGACCAGCATGTTCGCGGTGTTCAACAGGCAGTACGTGGTGGTTACCGTGTTCCTGCTGGTGGTCATGGTGCTCGGCTACGGCGGCATCATTTACGGCGTCGGGAGCCAAAGGATCTTGTTCCTCGTCGAGAACCGGCACTACAGCGCCGGGTTCGTCTTTGCCATGACGGCCTGGGCCGGGGTGGCCGCCTCAGCCGTCTACCTGCTCAACGCGCTGTTCGGCCAGCGGATCGAGCGCAAGTACACCCAGCTCTTCGGCGCCGTCTTGTTCGCCGGCAGCTGGTTCGGCCTTTACAACGTGCACAGCACCTCGGGCGTGTACGCCTTGTTTATCCTGTCGGTTGTCGGTGCCATCTTGTGGCTGTGGAGCATGTACGTGTACATCCCCATCAATTACCCGACCCGGATGCGCTCGCTGGGCACTGGCTGGACCGACGGCGTGGGCCACCTCGGCGCCTGGGGGGGCGTCCTCCTCTGCGGAGCGGTCTTCACCGCGGCCGCGCCGCTGGGCTGGATCTGGCTGATCACGATTCCGGGCGCTCTCGTCCCCGGCGTCCTGATCGCGGTCTTCGGGAAGAGCCAGCGCCGCCGCACGCTCGAAGAACTGTCCCGATAGCCGCTGGGCCGCCGGTTCTAGGGTCTAGGCCGCCGGCTCTTTCCCGAGGGTGTCTCCGGCGGCGGAAGAAGTGTCACCGGCGGCCCAGCCTAAGACAGTCGGCCTCCCGCCAAAGCAGACCATGGCGGGAGGCCGCTGCCCGTCGATCTGGGTCATTTCGGCACCGCCGGACGGGCCGGAGGTGGGATATTTGACCGCAGGCAATGAGCGCCGGCGCCGCCAGCCCCTGCAGGACGGCCCATCTGAAGCGGAGCGCGCTTACAACGAGGCGCGTGAGAGCGGGCAGAGGGAGCTGGCCGGCCGCTACTACCGGGGCGCCCAATCCTAGACAAAGGAAGAAGCCGGCCATTCCGGCGAGCACTGGGCCGATGATGAGCTGGCGATCATCGCGCGACCTGATCTCAGCATCAAGGAGGCGGCGCTCATGTTCGGCCGCACGTACGCATCCGTAGCCCGGAGGAGGCACCTCCTGCGCGGTAACCAGAACATGACAAAGCGTGCCGAGCCTAACGGCACCGGCTGACCGGCCGCTGTCCTGTCGCTGGCGGCGACCGCGATCCTTTTCGCCGCCAACCCCAGCGCGCTCAACGGAAAGCGCTACAGCATCGCCGCTTTCCTCGCTGCCGCCGGACTAGGACTCACAACGCTTACAGCTGTGGTGGAGCTCCAGCTGGTTCGCCGTCAGCGCAAACATTCAGCTCCCCCTGGTTACGTGCCAGGCCCGGACCCACCTTGCCGCTCCGGCTCGGCGGGCCGGCGGGCGCGCTTGCGGTGCGAGGAAGGTCGGCCAGCACCGCGGGCGCCGCAGCAATTCCATGGCTTGGTTGCGGGGAACTGTCGGCCCTGGGCTCAGGAAGTCGATAGCAGCACCGCGGCGCGTTCGGCTTCGCTGACTATGAAGGCCCCGAACTCGGCGGGGCTCATGTGCATGGGATCCGCGTCATGCTGCGTCAGCCATTGCGATAGTTCTGGCGTGGCGAGGGTGCCGGTGATGTCGCGGGCGAGCGTGCTGACGATGCCGGCCGGTGTTTGCGCTGGCGCCCAGATCCCGTACCAGATCGGGAAATCGAAGCCGGCGACACCAGCCTGTGTGAGCGGCGGTACGTCCGGCAGCAGGCGCGAGCGGCGGGCTGTGCTGACCCCGAGCGCGACGAGCCTGCCGTCCTGAAGGCAGGCAGCGGCGGGCGGGATCGGCAGCATCGCGTACGTGGTGTGCCCGGCCGCCGTGGCGGCGATCACATCGGTGATGGCGTCCGTGGCTGCGGGCGGCGTGTGCACTGCGGCGATGCCGAGGTCGCGGTTGAGCTTCGCTACCGCGAGGTGGGTGCCGGTGCCGGTGCCGGCGGAGGCGAAGCGGATCTCGCCGGGCCGGTCGCTGGCCGCGGCGGCGAGCTCGCCGGTGGTGGTGATGCCGGACTGCGCGCCGGCGACGAGGACATAGGGCTGGCTGGTGAGCGCAGCGACGGGAACGAAGTCCCGGAGAGGGTTGTACGGCAGCCCGCCTGCCCGGGCGGCGCTGTAAGCGTGGGCGCTGGTGTTCATCAGCAGCGTGTACCCGTCGGGAGGCGCATGTGCGACCAGCGCGGGCGCTGCGGTGCTGCCGCCGCCCGGGTGGTTCTCCACGATCACCGGCTGACCCCACGCCGCCGCCAGCCTCCTGGCCAGAGCCCGGGCGATGACATCGACGCCCCCGCCGGCCCCAAATGGATCGATGATCCGTACCGGGCGGTCCGGGAAGACGTGGTCGTGGACCACGGACGTCGAGGGCATCGGCGCTTAAGCTCAACTCGGCCAGGCGACACGGTGATGCCGCCGGCATCGCGAGACTGGGCCGGGCATCATGGCCTCCGGGGGTGGGAATCGTCAAAACGGAACCAGAGATCTGTTCGTGGCATCTGACGCTGTCGCTGGCTGGTAATGCCCGTTGTTCAGTACCTCCCTCCCTCAGCCCCAATTGTCCACGCCGCGGTGCCGGCGTCAACGGCGCTTCGCGGCTCCTCGCCGGTCATAAGGTCGCAGCGCTCCAGCGGTCACCGCAGCCCACTGCGCCGGGGAGGGCCGAGGTCACGTGCCGGTGCTGGCGTTCGTGAGGATTTAGGAAGTTTTGCCGGCCGGGTCAGCGTATCGTGCTGATTACGGAGGGTCGGCTCTGATGTAGCTGGCGGCAGATCAACCGGGCCGGGCACCCGATGATGTGGCCGATCTTCTGGCCGAACGACACCGACTTCTCCGACCCCTCCAACACCCGGCACCCGTCCCAGGACGTCAATGCCGCGGCCAAGTACATCGGCGAGCAGATCGCCGCCGTCGTGGCGGCCGCCGGGACCTCCGATGACCCGCAGGGCTACGGTCAGACCGTAGCCCGGGACCTGTTACCCGACGTGCTGTCCTACGTGGTGGGAATGGGATGGCGTCGGGATCTTTACAAGGACTGGAGGGCCGGGCAGCCGGTCGTGTTCAGCCGCGGCTGGCCGCTGAACGCCGACACGTGGGACGACCGGGCGTACTTCGGCGCCCATGCCACCTTGAAGGTCTACTCGGGTGCCCCGCACAGCCTGGCTAATACCGCGGCGTACAAGGACGCTCTTAACCCGGACCTGCTGGCACTGACCTCAATGCGCCCAGGTCAGAGACCGTTCCGAGCGCCTTTGAGTAACTGCCAATGACGGCAGTTCTCCCTAGGCGGCCGGATCTTCCGGGACCAGCCCCGGCCAGGCAGCGAAGGACATGCCGCCCTCGGCAGTCGTCCCAGAAATGGGGCTGCACGCCAGTGCAGCCCGGTGCTCTGCCTACCCGGGCTGTCTTGGCGCATGGTGATGCTCCGTCCCACGTGCTCATACACCTGCAGCACGGCCTCTATCACCTGCCAGCCGCCGCGTATCACCCGCCAGCGGGGTGCGAAGTAGATTGCCTGAATGTACTCCGTCAGCTCCTCCGATCATCCGCATTCGAACCCAGCCCGGGCCGCAGAATGAACGCGTTTCCGGGCCTTGCGGGCAGTGTGAATGCGCTATCGAGCCGCGGACTCGGCTGGATGCGGGCGCGGACCGGCCTGTCGGGCTGCCTTCGAGCCGGTGCCGCATGCCCAGTCAAGGCCACCGCGGTCAGCGTATTCGTCGGCGTTGTGCTGCTGGTACTGGCCAGCTGCAGCGGCTCGGGCCCGGCGGCCGGCGGTCCAGTCGGCCAGGCCGGGTCGACGTCAGCCACGCCGGCCAGTACCGAGCGACCCGCGCCCGCTGCGACGGGCGCTCAACCCGGTGTGGTGCCGGAGCCGACGCACACAGTAGTGGTCATCATGGAGAACCACTCCGATGCCGAGATCATGGGCAACCCTGCCGCGCCGTTTATCAACTGGCTCGCCGGCCGCGGCGCGCTGTTCACCCGCTCGTATGCCATCACCCATCCTAGCCAGCCGAACTACCTGGCGTTGTTCTCTGGCGGCACGCAAGGGCTCACTGACGACAGCTGTCCCCACCAGTTCGCCGCGCCGAACCTGGCCGCCGACCTGAGCGCAGCGGGCAAGAGCTTCGCCGGCTACGCCGAGGACCTGCCCGGCCCGGGATCCCCGGTGTGCCAGGCCGGGGAGTATGCGCGCAAGCACGCGCCCTGGACAGACTTCAGCAACATCCCCAGCTCGAGCAGCCTGCCCTTCACCAGCTTCCCCGCTGACTTCGCGCGGCTGCCGGCGGTGGCCTTCGTGATCCCCAACCTGTGCCACGACATGCACGATTGCAGCACCGCCACCGGTGACGCCTGGCTGCGCGCCCGATTGGGCGGCTATGCAGCCTGGGCGATGCAGCATCACGGCCTGCTGATCGTTACGTGGGACGAGGACGACGGCAGCCAGGGCAATCACATAGTGACGATCTTCGCCGGCCAGCAGGTCCGGCCCGGCCGCTACGCCCAGCCTGTCACCCACTACAGTGTCCTGGCCACCATCGAGGCCGCCTACGCGCTGCCGCGCGACGGCCAGGCGGCTACTGCCACGCCCATCACGAACATCTGGGAGCCATGAACGCGGACGCCCGTTCTCATCGTGCGCAGCTCCACTGCTAGCCCACTGCTAGCCCTGGAGCGCCGGGCAGTAGACCAAAGCAGTCGAGTGCTTCAGACCCGGAACCGGACGATCCACAAGGCTCCGTAGGGTTCCCTGAGCACGACGCCGCCCCGGGCGGCGTCGCAGGTCATCAGCCCGCCTTAAGGTAAATGGTCAGGCCCGCTGCGATCGCCCAGGCAGCCGTTGCCTGCCAGCGAGCCGTGATTATCAGCGCGGCGTCGCTGGCGTTGCGCATGTTGGCGCATTCGATGAACACCTTGGGGACGGTGGAAAGATTGGTTCCGGCCAGATCGTCACGGGGCTGGACGCCGTTGATTCCGTCGTAAGAGCTGACGGGCTCCCTGGTCCGCGCCGCGAACGCAGCCCGAAGGTCGGCACCCAGGATGGCAGAGGGGCCAATGATGGCGTTGTTGTGACCGTCGGCGACCGGTTCCAGGATGGCGAATCCCCGGCCGTCCGGTGGCCCTCCGTCGGCGTGGATGGAGATGGCCGCGTCAGCGTGGACGGCGTTGCCGATCGCGGCCCGCTGGGTGACGCACGGTCCCACTCCAGTGTTAGAGGTTCGGGTGAGCACGACGGTCGCTCCTTCTGCGCGCAAGTCGGCGGTGAGGTACAGAGCAACGTTCCAGTTGAACAGGGCCTCTGTGTAGCCGCTATCGGTCTGCGTACCGGTCGTGTCGCATGTCTCGGTTTCCCGGCCGTTCCAGATCAGCCGGCTGATGATCGATGCGGCCGCAATGTTCCCGCCGTTGTGGCCTGGATCCACCACGACGACCTTGCCGTCGAGGATGCCGACGCCGGTGGGGGCGAACCGTGCCGGTCCGCCGGCGGCAGGCAGCATCGGAGCTGAAGCTGGGTTGCTACCCGGCGCGGGTGCCGGCGGCCGGCTTGCCGGCGATTTCGCGGAGGCCTGCGCGCTGGCTCGGAGAGCTGCCGGTTCGCTGCGGTGCAGTGCTGAGGGGGAAGAACTCGGCTGGCCGGCCTGCACTGCCGATGACCCCGTGCTGCAGGCGCAGAGAAGTACTGCCAGGGTCGGCAGCGTCCTAGCGATCCGGCGCATCAGAAGTCCGTGCCTGAATAGGTCTGCTGCCTGTGGCAGGGGTGCCATCGTTTTCCATGCGCCCCGGAAGACGTTCCTCGCGGTAGTCGCCGCACGGAGGAATTCTGGTCGGCTGCGCAATCACAGACCTGGCTGGGGTTCGATCCGCACGCGTTTTCCCAGGTCCCAAAGACAGGCATCCAGAAGACCTCCTGCGTCGCCACATCACCCGCCAGCCGGCTGGGTGGCTGGCCACATCGGGACGATGGGCCCCGCGTCATCGCCTAACGACCCGGTCTTCTTCCTGCACCACAGCAATATCGACCGCATGTGGGCGATCTGGCCGCGCAAGTATCCTAGCGCCGCGCCCCACCAGCCTGACGTCCCCACCGACGGCACGTTTGCCCTCAACCAGCAAATGACCTTCACGCAGGCCCCGTTCTCGGCTCTCAAGCAGAGCCAGAAACTCGAACAGGCCACCCGACCTGCATGAACTCGGTGGAGCTGAGGGGATTTGAACCCCTGACCCCCTCGATGCGAACGAGGTGCGCTACCGGACTGCGCTACAGCCCCGAGAACCTGAGCTAGCGTAGCAAACTCCAGGCCCTGCTCGCGCTTCGCGCCCGGAGCGCGAGCTCACTAGGCCGGGCCCGGCCCCCGCCCGAACGACCGCAAGGAGGCCCGCGATGACCACGACCACCGCCCCCGCGCCTGGCTGCCCGGTCGACGAGTCGTTCGACCCGCTCTCACCCGGATTCCTCGCGGACCCGTTCGCGGTCCTGGCCGCAGGGCCGCCGGCCGTCTTCTTCGCCCCGTCGATCGGCTACTACGTCCTGACCCGGTACGCCGACATCGAGGAGGTGTTCCGCGACAACGCGACCTACTCCGCCGCGCCCGCCCAGGCGCCGCTGGCCCCGCTGGTCCCGCAGGCCCAGCGGATCCTGCTCGCCGGCGGGCATCAGCCCCAGCCGTCAATGTCCAGCCTGGACGAGCCCGCGCACGCCCGGCTCCGCAAGCCGGCGGCCCGCGCGTTCAGCATGAAGCGGGTCAACGCCATGATCCCCGCCATCGAGGCCGCGGCCGCGGGCCTGCTCGACGCGGTGGCCGGAGAAGCGATGGCCGGAGAAGCGATGCCCGGAGAAGCGGAGTTCGACCTGGTGGCCGCCCTGGCCTTCCCGCTCCCGGCCAACATCGTCTTCGCCCTGATAGGCGTGCCCGAGCAGGACTTCAGCCAGCTGAAGCGGTGGTGCGGCTACCGGGCCGAGCTGAGCTGGGGGCGCCCCGAGCCGGCCGACCAGGTGGCCATGGCGACCAGCATGGCCACCTACCGCCAGTACATGCGCCGCCTGGTCCACGCCAAGGCGGCGGCGCCCGGTGACGACCTGGCCAGTGACCTGATCGCCATCCACGACGAGGCCCCGGACCGGCTCACCCTGGAGGAGATCGCCTCGATCCTGTTCACGCTGTCATTCGCCGGGCACGAAACGACCACCGGGCTCATCAGCAACACCGTCCGCCGCCTGCTCGAGGTCCCGAGCCGCTGGGCCGAGATCGCCGCCCAGCCGGACCTGATCCCGCAGGCCGTCGAGGAAACCCTGCGCTATGACCCGTCCGTGGCCGTCTGGCGCCGGGTCACTACCCGCCCGGTCACGCTGGCCGGAGTCGCCCTGCCCCAAGGAGCCAAGCTGTACCTGTGGCTGGCCGCCGCGGGCCGGGACGAAGCCGCGTTCGCTGAGCCGGACCGGTTCGACCTGCACCGGCCGGACGCCGAACGGCACCTGGCCTTCGGCAAAGGCCAGCATTTCTGCCTTGGCGCGAACTTCGGCAGGCTAGAGGCGCAGATCGCCGTGGCCGAGCTTGCCCGCCGTTATCCCCGGCTGCGGCTCGCCCCGGATCAGGAGTTCACCTTCGACTCCAACATCTCGTTCCGCGGCCCCCAGGTCCTGCGGGTCCGCACCCGCTAGCGGCCGGTCAGTCGCCCACCGCGCGCAGCTTGGCGTCGGCGTACTGGTCGTAGATGCCTTCCTCCGCCGGCTCCGAAGCGGCCGAAGCGGCCGAAGCGGCAGAAGCGGCCGAAGCGGCAGAAGCGGCCGAGCCAGCCCAGGCGGCTGAGGCGGCCGGCATGGCGATGACCTGCGCCACCGGCGTCGCGGCCGGGGCCCGGGCCGCCGCGCGCGCCGCCTCGGCCCGGCGGGCCCAGGCCGCCGCGCGCTGCTCGGCGTCGGCCTTGACCGCCGCTCGCAGCACGAGCAGGTAGGAGAGCAGCATGACCGCTGGCGGCAGGATCACCCACCAGGCCGCCATCTTCGCGCCCGCCAGCACCGCGGACCCGATGGCGAGCGCGGTCAGCATGAGCAGGAGACGCCGCCGCGCGGACACCGCCCGCCGGTGAGCCCGATCATCGGAAACGTTGCCCTCGTCGCGCGCGTCTCGGCCCTCGCCAGGCCGGGGCCGCCTTTCCCCAGGCGGTTCCTCGGGCCGGCTCCCGGATAGCGGCGGGACAGCCGAACGCCGGGACGACGGCGGCCGCACCGACGATGACTGCTCCTCGTCGGCCAGATCGGCCGTGGCCTGGCCCTCGGCCTCCAAGGCCAGCACGGAACCGGAAGCCGGGGCGGCTGAGTCCCGCCGCAGCCAGCGGGGGATGAGCACCGCCGCCCAGATGACGACGATCGCAACGTACAGGATGGCGCTGCTCAACGATCCCTCCCCTCGGCGCGGCGGTCGGCGAGCGGTCCGGCGCTTAGCTCCGCACCGCCCTGATCGGGGGCGTACTGCTCCCTCGGGGCATGCTTATGTGACGCAACGTAATAGCTGATCCGGGCTCAGACGAGCACCGGCCCCGGTGTGTCGCGACATTCAGCCCACCCGGCACCCAAAAAAGGGCCTCAGGCGGTACCCGACCGGGAGGCCAGCAGGATGCTCCGCCACCGCGGCATCAGGCCCTGCGGCGCGTCTTCGCTGGTCAGCGCGTAGCACAGGTGATCCCGCCAGGCTCCGTTGATGTGCAGCTGGCGGACCCGGACGCCTTCTTCCCGGAACCCGAGCTTCTCCACCACCCGGCGGGACGGATGGTTCTCCGGCCGGATGGACGCCTCGAGCCGGTGCAGCCCAACGACCCCGAAGCAATGGTCCACGGCCATGGCCAGCGCGGTGGGGGTGATGCCGCGCCCGGCGTACGCCTCGTCGATCCAGTACCCCACCTGCCCGGACCGCGCCGAACCCCAGGTGATCGACCCGATCGTGAGCTGGCCCACGAAAACGCCGCCGTACGTCACCACCCACGGGATGGCCTGCCCCTGCCGCGCTTCGCGGCGCATGGCCCGGACCATCGCGATGTACGGGCTCAGGCTGGACCGGTGCAGCGGCGTTTCCGGGTTCGTCGGTTCCCAGGGCCGCAGCCACGGCGCGTTCCGCACCCGGATCTCGCGCCACTGCCGCGCGTCGCTCATCCCGACCGGGCGCAGCTCAATCGGCTCGCCGAGCAAATGAGGCTCGGTGAGGGTAGCCGGCCAGCCTCTCATGCGTGCCACGAGTACATCATTCTCCTGAATCGCCCGCAGCGCTACACCCCGCCCGGTGACCGTGTCCCGCCGGTGTCGGCCCGCACGTGATCGCCGCCGTTGATCTGCGATACGGCGTGCGCCAGCACGGTGGCCAGCAGGGCCATGCCGTCGCGCACGCCGCCCGTGGAGCCGGGCAGGTTGACGATGAGCGTCCGTCCCGCCACCCCGGCCACCCCGCGGGACAGGATCGCGGCGGGCACCCCCGCCGCCGCCCCGGCCGCGCGCAGCGCCTCGGCGATGCCGGGGATCTCCCGGTGCAGCACCCGCCTGGTCATCTCCGGCGTCAGGTCGGCCGGGGTCAGCCCGGTCCCGCCGGTGGTCACGACCACGTCGTACCCGCCGGCCACCGCGTCCCGCAGGACGACCTCGACCGGCTCGCCGTCCGGCACCACCACCGGCCCGTCCACGACCGAGCATCCGGCCGAGCGCAGCAGGTCGGCCAGGACCGGTCCGGACCGGTCCTCGTAGACCCCGGCCGCGGCCCGGTTGGATACTGCGACCGCGAGCGCCCGGATCCCGGCGGTGCCGCTCACCTGTGCCATGGCCCGCTCTTCCCGCCTTCCTTCCAGTCCACCCGCACGTCGGTGATCACCGCGGCCGGGTCGATGGCCTTGACCATGTCGATCAGCGCCAGGCCGGCCACGGCCACCGAGGTGAGCGCCTCCATCTCCACCCCGGTTCGGTCGGCGGTCCGGGTGATCGCGGTGATGTCCACCCCGTCGTCGGTGACGACCGCCTCGACGCTGACCGCGTGCAGCCCGATCGGGTGGCACAGCGGGATCAGGTCGGGCGTCCGCTTGGCCCCGGTGATGCCCGCGATCCGGGCCACGGCCAGCGCGTCGCCCTTCGGCACCTGCCCGGCCCGCAGCGCCGCGACCGCGGCGGCGGACAGCAGCACCCGCCCGGACGCGCCCGCCGACCGGGCCGTCACGTCCTTGCCGGACACGTCCACCATGCGCGCGTGCCCCGCCTCGTCCACGTGGGTCAGCTGCCCCGGTGCCGTTATGTCGCTCATGCTTTCACACTACTTTTCTGCCGAACGGACCGTGCCTCATGCTCTGTCTCCCGCTTGCCTCCGGGCGCTCTGGGGGAATCAGGGCAGGACTAGGACGTCGGCGATCTCGCCGGCGGCCAGCCGCTCCACCTGCTCGGGCACGATGATCAGCGCGTCGGCCTTGCCCAGCGTGGCCACCTGATGTGATTCCTGCCCGGTCAGCGGGGCGACCCGCCCGGCCGAGCGGTCCAGCACGCCGCGCGCGAACGAGCGCCGACCCGGCGGCGAGCGCAGCGGGCCGGTCACCTCGGCCCGGATCCTCTCCAGGCCCAGCCCGTCGTAGGCCTGCAGCGCGCCGATGGCCGGCCGGATGAAGATCTGGAACGACACGTACGCGCTGACCGGGTTGCCGGGCAGGGTGAAGATTGGCACGCGCTCGTGCTCGCCCGGGGTGACCGGGCTCTCCGCTACCTCGCCGCGGCCCGCGAGCCTGCTCAGCAGGCCGCCGCGGGGGTTGCCTTCCGGCGCCGCGGCCTGCGCCGGCGCCACCGTGCCGAAGCCCTGCGGCATTCCTGGCTGCATCGCGACCTTGCGGAACGTGATGGTGCCGAGTTGCTGCAGCGCCGCCTTGACCACGTCGTGCTCGCCGCCCATGCTGACCCCGCCGCTGGTGACCAGCAGGTCAGCCCGGAGCAGCTGGTCCTGGATGGCCGGCAGGACCTCCTCCGGGTTATCGGGCAGGATGGCATGCCGGTAGGCCAGGCAGCCGGCCTCGCGGGCCGCCGCGGCGATCATGAAGCTGTTGGAATCCCAGATCCGGCCGGGGATGATCGGGGTGCCGGGTTCGGCCAGCTCATTCCCGGTGGAGAGCACCACCAGCCGCGGCCGCGGGCGGACCAGGACCGCGCCGCGCCCGGCCGCCGCGATGACCGCGATGTGCATCGGGCGCAGCATGGTTCCGGCGGTCACCAGGACCTGGCCTGCCTTGGCGTCCCCGCCCGCCAGCCGCACCGACTGACCGAAGCTCACCGTCTCCCGGATGGCGACCCGGCTCGCGCCGCCGTCGGTGAGTTCCACCGGCACGACGGCCTCGGCCCCGTGCGGCAGCATCGCCCCGGTCATGATCTTGATCGCGGTCCCCGGCGGCAGCGCGTACGCGCCAGTGTCACCCGCCGCGATCTCGGCCACCACCGGCAGCGCGACCGGGTTGTCCGCCGAGGCGGCGGCCACGTCTTCGATCCGGATGGCGTAGCCGTCCATCGCCGAGTTGTCGAACGACGGCAGCGAGGTGGCGGCCGCGACGTCCTCGGCCAGCACCAGGCCGTAGGCGTCCCCCAGGCCGATCTCGGTCGGCGCGAGCGGCCGGATCGTGCCGAGGATGTCAGCCAGGTGATCCTCGACCGAGGTGAGCGGCTCGCTCTCCACCGCGTGCGTATGGGTCTCGCTCATGGCAGGCTGTCCAGGTACTTGCGCAGCCAGGGCACGATCTCCTCGGCCAGGTCGGACCGCTCGCAGGCGAACTGCACCATCGTGCGCAGGTAGTCGAGCTTGTTGCCGGTGTCGTAGCGGCGGCCGTGGAACAGCACGCCGTGCACGCCGCCGCCCTCGGCCGGGCTCATCCTGGCCAGGGTCAGCAGCGCGTCGGTGAGCTGGATCTCGCCGCCGCGGCCCGGCGGGGTGTCCCTGAGCACGCCGAAGATGGCCGGGTCGCACACGTACCGGCCGATCACGATCCAGTTGCTCGGCGCCGCCCCGGGTACGGGCTTTTCCACCAGGTCGGTGACCTTGACCACGTCCGCCTCGCTGGTCGGCGAGATCGCGGCGCTGCCGTACTGCGAGACCTGCTCCGGGTCGACCTCCATCAGCGCCACAACGCTGCCGCCGAAGTGTTTCCGCACCTCGATCATCCTGGTCAGCAGGGGGTCGCGGCTGTCGATGAGGTCGTCGCCGAGCAGCACCGCGAACGGCTCGTCGCCCACGTGCCGGTCGGCGCACAGCACGGCGTGGCCGAGCCCCTTCGGCTCGCCCTGGCGCACGTAGTGCACGGTGGCCAGCTCGCTGGACTCTCGCACCTGGGCCAGCCGCTCGTACTCTTCCTTGGCCGCCAGTGCCTCTTCCAGCTCGTAATTCCGGTCGAAGTGGTCCTCGATCGAGCGCTTGCTGCGCCCGGTGATGAGCAGTACGTCGTCCAGGCCGGCTGCGACGGCCTCTTCGACGACGTACTGGATGGCCGGCTTATCGACCACGGGCAGCATTTCCTTGGGCGTCGCCTTGGTCGCGGGCAGGAACCTGGTGCCCAGGCCCGCCGCGGGAATCACGGCCTTGGTCACATCAGCCATGTCAAGAACACTAGCGAACCCCCGCCATGGTCCTGGCCCCGGCACTGTGTTGCCCTGCTCGGGGTCGGCGCCTATGGGGCGCGGTACGGTGGCGAGGTGTCCGGGGTGCAAGAGGATAAGGCGGCCTTGCGCAAGGAACTGCTCGCCGCCCGGTCCGCTCTCGACCCCGATGATCGCCGCGAGGCCGGGCGGCTGGTCAGGGACACGGTGCTGTCTCTCCCCGAGCTTCAGATGGCCGGGACCGTGGCCGCGTACTACTCGGTGGGCACCGAGCCGGATACCCGCGGGCTGGTCTACGCGCTGTGGAAGCGCGGCACGTATGTGCTGCTGCCGGTGCTGCGCCCGGACGGTGACCTGGACTGGGCGTCCTACGAGGGCCCGGACTCGCTCGTGCCCGGGCCCCGCGGCGTGCTCGAGCCGGGGGAACCGCCCCGCGGGGTTCAGGCGATCTCCCGGGCCGACGCGGTGCTGGCTCCCGCGCTGGCCGTGGACCGGGCGGGGAACCGGCTCGGCCGCGGCGGGGGCAGTTACGATCGCGCGCTGGCGCGGGTCGGCCCGCTGATCCCGGTGATCGCGCTGCTCTACGACGACGAGCTCCTCGACCGTGTGCCTGCGCAGGAGCATGACATCGCGGTCCGCGCGGTCGTCCGTCCCGGGCCGGGCCTCACCTGGCTGCCCGCCGCCGCTTCGCCTGACTCACCGGGCTCCCCTGATTCACCGGGGCCCGCCTGACTGAGGAATCTAAGGGGTGCCTGCGTGGTTGGATATGCTTAGCAGTCGGATACCGCGAGTGCTAACCTGTGGCCCGCGAAGGAGGGTCTGTGCCCACATATCAGTACACATGCACCGACTGCGGTGAGCCGGTCGAGGCCGTGCAGAAGTTCAGCGACGAACCGCTGAGCGTGTGCGCCGCCTGCGGCGGCAGGCTCCGCAAGGTGTTTTCCCCGGTGGGGATCGTGTTCAAGGGTTCGGGCTTCTACCGCACGGACAGCCGCAAGGGCGCGGTTTCTGGCTCCGACGCGAAGAAGGACGCTAAGCCCGGCGACTCGGCCGCAGCGACCAGCAACGGGTCTGCGGATAAGGGGGCCAAGCCGAAGGACAGCGCGCCTGCCCCGGCCAAGTCTTCGTCCAGCGAGAAGGTCGCCTGACCGCCATGGCCCCGGTGGCCAGCATCGCCGTGGTGGGCGGCTCCGGCTTCTATGAGTTCCTGGACGGCGCCGAAGAGGTCAAGATTGACACTCCGTTCGGGCCGCCCAGCGATCCGATCGCGGTGGGGGAGGTGGCCGGTAAGCCGGTCGCGTTCCTGCCCCGGCATGGCCGGGATCACCGCTTCCCGCCGCACAAGATTCCCTACCGCGCGAACATGTGGGCGCTTCGCTCGCTCGGCGTGCGACGCGTCCTGGCGCCTACCGCGGTCGGCGCGCTGACCCCCTCCTACGGGCCGGGAACTCTGGTCATCCCCGATCAGCTGGTCGACCGGACCACGAGCCGCGCGCAGACCTATTTCGACCAGGGCGCCTGCCACGTCCCGTTCGCCGATCCGTATTGCCCGTTCCTGCGCCCGGTCGCGATCGAGACCGCCCGGGAGAGCGGCTGGATTCCCGCCGGTTCGGGCACGCTGGTCGTCATCGAGGGCCCCAGGTTCTCCACCCGCGCCGAATCGCTGTGGTTCGCTGCCCAGGGCTGGACCCTGGTCGGGATGACCGGCCATCCCGAGGCGGTGCTGGCCCGCGAGCTCGCGCTCTGTTACGTCCCGCTGGCCTTGGTCACCGACACCGACGCCGGAGTGGACGAGGGTGAAGGCGTCACCCAGGCCGAGGTGTTCGAGGTGTTCGCCGCCAATATCAAGCGCCTGCGTGACCTGGTGGCCCGGATCATCGCCGCGCTGCCCGCCGAGCGCGAGGATGACCTCTGCGCGCACGCCCTAGACGGCATACCCCTCCCGTTCGACCTCCCCTGATCACGCGGCTCGTCATAGTCGGCTTGGCCGCCGTGGCTCCCGGCGGCGACGCGGTGATCGTGGTCGGTCCGGCACGCGATCGAGCTCTCCAGACGCCAGGGTCCGCGTGAATAAGGCTGCAGGGTTGCCTTATTGACGCGGACCCTCGACGTCGTGCTCGGCCGCGGCAGGGACGCGGACCGTTCTTAAGAGCAAGGAACTCTGCTATTCATCATGCCCAGCCAGTTACTAGGACCTGCCCTCGAAGGCGTTCAGGTCTGGCTAAGTTTTTCCGGGCACCCCATCAGGCTCCACGGTGGCCACGCGGCGCCACTCGTGAGCTGAGCCGCACCGGCACTGCGGCTGCGAGTCACCTCGTCCGCCGGTAGGCTAGCGGTCGGGCCCCGATAGCTCAGCGGATAGAGCGACTGCCTCCTAAGCAGTAGGTCCCGCGTTCGAGTCGCGGTCGGGGCGCAGGTCGGAAGCCTAAGGCTTCCAACGAGAAGCGGCTGGGAGCCAAACTGGGAGCCAAAGTGTCAGGCTCCCAGTCATGTCCGAGACGCAAGTTCGACGCCGTGGGCACGGCGAAGACGGCATCTACCTGGACGCTGCCAGGAACCGGTACATGGGCGCGGTCTCGCTCGGCTACGGCCCTGACGGGAAGCGGATACGGCGCAAGGTCTCTGGCAAGACCAAGCAAGAGGTCCGGGACAAGCTCAGGGCGCTGCACCAGGAAATGGAATCGGGAGTCCGGTCCTCGCGCACTTACACCGTGCGTGAGACGGTCGAAGACTGGCTGCGCGATGGCCTGGACGGTACGTCCGAGCGAACCCGCACGCTGTATGAAGGCCTCCTGGAACCGGTGCTGGAGATGATCGGCCCCCGGCCACTGCGTGAGCTGTCCGCCGGCGATGTCCGGTTGGCGCTGAGCGAACTTGTGACCCGCTACTCCACTCGTTCGCTCCGGATCACCCGCAACTGCCTGGAGCGGGCCATCCGGCACGCGGAATCGAACGACCTTATCGGGCGTAACGTCGCAGCCCTGGCAAAGCCGCCGCGTGGCCGCAACGGGAGGCCGTCCAAGAGCTTCACACTGGATCAGGCGAAGGCCTTGCTGGCCGCCGCGCAGAGCACGCGCTGGCAGGCGTACGTCGCCCTAAGCCTGCTCGTCGGCATCCGTACCGAGGAGGCCCGTGCGCTGCGGTGGGATCACGTAGTGACCTGGGTAGACGATGCCGCCGGCTGGCTGCCCTTCACCACGGCCCGATTCGACGCCGCTACATCCGGCGGCGACCGCTACGCGATCTACGTCTGGCGATCGGAGCGACACGGCGGGGATACCAAGACCGAGAAGTCGCGAAGAACCTTGGCGCTGCCGCAGCGGTGCGTGGAGGCGCTCCGCCAGCAGCAGGAACGGCAAGAGCGAGACCGGCTGATGGCCGGTGAACTCTGGCGGGATCACGGCCTGGTCTTCGCTTCGAGGGTCGGTACGCCGCTGACCGCGAACAACGTGATCCGCGCGTTCCGGATAATCACAAAGAAGGCAGGCCTCGGCGAAGACTGGGTGCCCCGGGAGATGAGGCACACCTTCGTATCCGTCCTGTCCGCGAACGGCGTTCCCGTCGAGAGCATCGCTTTGCTGGCCGGACACGACCGTACGGCCACCACCGAGTCGGTTTACCGCCACGAGATCCGGCCCGCGCTGACCCAAGGCGCAGAGGTCATGGACAGGATCTTCGGCTAGCCAACTGGGCGAAGACGGGTTTGCGCCGCGTCTGCCTGCTGACCGCCCCGGGGCAGCGCATCGCCAGGCGGCTAGATCATGATCACCAGCATGAACGCCATGGTGATGCCCATGGCGATCCGGCAGCTGGTCGCGACCCACGGGGCGAGGACGCCGGTGCCGTCCACCGGGGCGCTGGCCGGCGGCACCTGGGCGATTCCGGTTGGCACCGCGGCCGCGGTAGCACCGGCCGCAGTAGCACTGGCTGCGGCAGCATTGGCCGCGGTGGCGCCGACTGTGGGGGAGACCGCGGCGGCACCTGGCCCGGGCATCGCCCCGGCCGCGGCCAGCACCGGGCGGGTCGGCGCCACGCGGGCGACGGCCAGGCTGTAGTGGCCGCTGGGTCCAGGGCCGGACAGCTGGTCTAGGTCCCAGATGCTGTATCCGACCAGCGCCAGTGCGAACAGGAAGGCCAGGAACGGCAGTTCAAGGGAGCCCATCCCGCTTATGCCGCCCATCCCACTCATGCCGCCCGATCCGTGCGCCGAGGAGGCCGACACGGCCATGAACATATACAGCATGGCCCCGGCGTGGATGAGGTGCGGCGCGCAGTGCCCGCCTGCCAGCGCGCGGACGCCGTTGACCTGGGCGTCTAGAAAGACCCGGTAGCCGAACCAGACTGTCATCACACTGAAGACGGCCTCCCACGCACCGTCAGGCAGGGTCCGCAGGCCCGAGACCAGCATGCCCGCCATGGCGATGGCCATCAGCAGGTGCGCGACGTCGATGTCGGCCAGTGCGGCTGGCCGCGGGCCGCGCTGCCATGGCCGCGCGGCGACCAGGCGGCCCGCGCTCACCGCCGCGACTACAAGCATGACCGCGGCGAAGATGCCCAGGATCCAGGACGGGATCATGATGCGATCGTCCCTTCGTCAGTGCCGGCCGCAGCCGGGATAGTGCGGGGCGGCGCCGCGACGGCGGACCGGGCCGGCCAGTAGGTGAGCGCCAGCAGGGCAAGCAGGGGCCCTGAGTTGGGATCGGTGCCGCCGCCGGTCAGGATGGTCCCGAAGGCCTCGCCGAACACCCAGATCACCGCGGCTATCACGATGGCCAGGATCAGGGTGGCCTTGGCGTAGCGGGTCGGCAGGTACACGCCTGCCGCGACGATCACCAGGGCGATGGCCAGCACGACCGAGGCGGTCAGCCCCTGGTGGACGAGGAGCGAGGCGGCCCCGCGGTCCAGCGCGCCGAGCCACCGGGCTCGCCGTCCGTCATCCCGGCGATCATGTCGTGCAGCGCCTGCGGTGCCCGATTGCCGGGGAGCAGGGCGAAGTAGGCCAGGCTGAGCCAGAGCACCAGCCACAGCGCCCGGGCCACCGGGGCTCCCACCGCGCGGGCCGCGGTGAAGGGCGCCGCCGTCCCCAGGCGGTCGGCTGGCCACAGCAGCACCGCGAGCAGCGCGTAGAGGATCACGGCGCCCGGTGCGCCGTTGACCGGGCTGGCGCCGTCGGTCAGCACCATCCCCAGCCCTTCGCCAAACCACCACACACCAAGCGCCCAGACGATTGAGGCGGCCAGCGCCACGCGCACCGTCGGGCGCCAGGCGATCCCGATCCCCAGCAAGACCTGGATGGTGGCGAAGACAGCGTTCAGCAGCACCAGATGATGCTCGATGAGCGTGGCGTTCCAGGTGACCGGGCTGGCCACGACGCCCGGGTTGCCGGACGCCGTGCCGGACAGCATGTCGGCGAACCCTTTGGAGAACATGAACGCCTGGTACTGCAGCACGCCGTCGAGCAGCCATATCCCGGCCAGCGTCAGCTGCAGCAGCCGCCTGATGTCTGGCACTGCCCGGGCTGCCTGGGACCCGGCGTCCAGCGTGCTCCGCCATGCGGGCCGGGTGCCCCCAGCGGCAATCTCGCTCATCAGGTTCTCCTTGCCCGCCCAGATCCGGCCCTGCGCCCGGATTGCCCTCATCCGCCGGCCCGATGTTCGCGGCGTACCACTCACGGAGGCCCAGGAATTCCGGAGATAAATGTAGACTCCACCTTCCCGGTGTTCAATAGATTCTGGCGAGAAAGAACCTGACTGCGCAAGAATGAAATGGATGTGCAGGTCAGGGGTATCTGAATACTGAGGGAATCCGGCACGGGAGAACCCCTAGGAGGTATTCGATAAACCAGAGGAGGGTATATGGGAAACCCTGGCCGGGTATCGGAAATCCAGACTGGCGTGGCGAGCTGCGTGCTGGGGGATAAGTCGCGCCGGTAAGTCAGGGGTCAATTTGGCCCAGAAAGGACTCCAGCCATAAGCATGGCGGTGACCTGCGAGAACCTGGCTTGTAGCTGCGATCCGTGCGGCTGCGCGAACTGCGCCTGCGACGATGTCGCGCGGCTGCGGCAACCCGGCCTGCACCTGCACGAACTGCACCTGTGCCGACTGCCAGTGCGGGAAAGTAGCGTCTCGTCCGCGGAGAGATTGACCTGACCCAAGGATAGCGGCGCGACATTCAGCCCCGCGGTGACGGCCAGAGCGGCCTAACCGCGTTGACAACAGACGCGACTTCGATGGGGCCGAGGGCTGACCTTCTGGATGGCGCAGCCCCGAACACACTGGGGGTGTTGGTCGGCTCAGCCGGCGAACTCGTACCCGGCTTCCTCTACGGCCTCGCGCAGCGGAGTGTCGCCGGGCAGCGGGTCGCCGAAGATACGGACGGCGCCCTCCGCGACATCGACCTCGACCCCGGTGACGCCGGGAAGCTTGCTGATCTCGGCGCGGACGGCACTGGCGCAGTGCTCGCAGGTCATGCCGGTAACCGCTATGGAACGAGTAGCCACGGCCACCATCGTAACTCCTGAGCTGGCCGGCTCCGACACCGTGTAGTACATGGAGTACCGTGTGGACAGAAAGAGCGCACCTCCGTGATGCATCCGTCCCCGCCGGGGAGATGACATGACATTTGTCTCATGTTGGGGCCGACATCTCGACCCGAATATCCCCACAGTCTCATCCTGCTGTCGTGGCGACCGGCAGCCCCGCGAGGTGACCTGGTGATTCGCGAGGCCAAGCTGGTGGGGTTCGTGATCCTGCTGATGCTCATCTTCTTCGGCGCCCATGCGGCCGGATCTCTTTTCGGCCCGGTCACGACCAGCCACTCGCAGGTCAGCTACCCGGGCCAGGGCGGTGGCATGGGCGGCATGACCATGGGCGGCGGCAGCGATCCCGGCCCGAGCCAGGACACCGCCCCTATTGTCAAGCTGCGCGGCGGCAGCACCCCATGAGCGAGATGGCAACGCGCGCGGGCCAGGCGCAAACTCCGCGGCCGGGGCCGCGGGAATCCAGGCCGAGCTGGCCGTGGGCGGGATGACCTGCAGCTCGTGTGCGGCGCGGATCGAGCGGCGGCTGAACCGGCTGGACGGCGTGGCGGCCACCGTCAACTACGCCACCGGGCGGGCCTACTTCACCAGCACTGGCGGGCGTGATCCGGCCGAGCTGATCGGCGTGATCGAGTCCACCGGCTACACCGCCGAACGCCCTGCCCCGCCCGCCCGGACAGCTCGCCGGGCGCCGACCCGCAGACCCGGGCCCTGGGCGCCGGCTGGCGGTGTGCGTCCCCTGGCCGTGGCGGTCATCGTGCTGTCGATGGTGCCGGCCGCGCAGTTCCCCGGCTGGCAGTGGGTGAGCCTGCTGCTGGCCACGCCGGTCGGACCTGGGGGGCCTGGCCGCTGTACCGCGCCGCTTGGCACGGGCTCGGCTACGGCGCCGCCACCATGGACACCCTGGTCAGCGTGGGCGTCGGCGCATCCTTCTGCTGGTCGGTGTACGCACTGCTGTTCGGCGGGGCGGGCATGACCGGGATGAAGATGTCGTTCGCCTTCACCTTCGGCCAGGCGGGCGGGAACACGCTGTACCTGGAGGCCGCGGCCGGGGTGACCGCGGCGGTGCTCGCCGCCCGGTGCCTGGAGGCCCGGGCCGGGACCGGTCCGGCCTGGCGCTCAGCGCGCTGGCCGCCCTGGGGGCCAAGACGGTCGCGGTGCTGCGCGAAGGGGCCGAACGACGGGTTCCAGTTCGGAACTCGCGGCCGGGGACTGTTCGTGGTCCGCCCGGGGGAGAAGATCGCCACCGACGGCCTCGTGGCCGAGGGCGGCTCGGCGGTGGACGCGTCGCTGGTCACCGGCGAGTCCATGCCGACTGAGGTCGGCCCGGGGGACCCGGTGACCGGGGGCACGGTCAACATGAGTGGCCGGCTGGTGGTGCGGGCCACCCCGGTCGCCGCCGATACCCTGCTGGCCCAGATCACCCGACTGGTCAGCCAGGCTCAGGCAACCAAGGCCAGCGCGCAGCGGCTGGCCGACCGGATCGCCGCGGTGTTCGTGCCGTCGTCATCGCCATCGCCGTCGCGACGCTGGCCTTCTGGCTCGGCGCCGGCCTCCGCGGCGTCCGCCTGGAGCGCCGCGGTGGCGGTCCTCGTTGTGCTCCTACCCGTGCGCGCTCGGCCTGGCCACCCCGCCCGCCCTGCTCGCCGCGGTCAGCCGCGGCCCCGGGCTCCACATCCTGATCAGGAGCGCCCAGGCCATCGAGACGGCGGGCCGGATCCGGACTCTGGCCCTGGACAAGACCGGAACCCTGACCACGGGCACGATGACCGTGCTGGACGTGATCACCGACGGCACCGCCGAGGATGAGGTCCTCCGGCTCGCAGGCGCGGTGGAGGACGCCTCCGAGCACCCCGTCGGCCAGGCGGTCGCCCGGGCCGCCGCCGCCCGCCTCGGCTCCCTCCCGCCAGCCGGGAACTTCACCGCGCTACCCGGCGCCGGGGTCCGCGGCACCGTCGGGGACCGGGAGATCATCGTCGGCCGCCCGGATCTGTTCGCCCAGCTGTCTTTCACCGTTCCCGCGCTGCTCGCCGAGGCCGCTGAGGCCGCCGCGAAAAGCGGCCGGACCGTAGTCCTGGCCGGTTGGGCCGGTCAGGCGCGCGCCGCGCTCGTGGTCGCTGACCAGCTCAAGCCGCATGCAGCCAAGGCAGTGGCCCGGATCACCCAGCTAGGCATCCGGCCGCTCCTGGTCACCGGCGACAACGCGTATGCCGCCCGCTCGATAGCCGCCGAGCTGGGCATCCCGGCGCCAGACGTGCTCGCCGGGGTCAAGCCCGAGGGCAAGGTGGATGCGG
>CAVWBH010000006.1:0-118664 GCA_963753195.1 uncultured Actinomycetes bacterium | reverse complement strand
CCGCGCTGGCGGCGACACCAAGACCAGAAGTCCCGCCGCACTCTCGAGCTCCCCGACGCTGCGCGAAGCACTCGCGTCCACCATGACCTAAAACAGCTCCGCCACGCGGGAGGCGGGGGAGAACTGGCACGATAACGATCTCGTCTTTGCTCCCGGAAGGCACACCACTCGCCGCAGGCAACGTCCGCCGAGCCTTCCGCCGTTCACGCGCAGCAGGCCTCGTCCGGGAGGACTGGACGCCCAGCGAACTACGGCACACCTTCGTCTCGCTCATGACAGACGACGCGTACCTATCGAGCCGATCGCCGACCTGGTCGGCCACACCGGCACAATCATCACCCAGACCGTCTATCGCCACCAGCTCCGGCCCGTCGTCGAGGCCGGCGCGAAGCGATGGACCATCTTGAACCGCAAGAGGAACACCGGCTCTGCACTGACTTCGTTACTCCACCACGGGCGGCCCTGGCTCCCCCTGGGACGTCATATACTCTGAGCTGGTGGGCCGTACTGGATTTGAACCAGTGACCTCTTCCGTGTCAGGGAAGCGCTCTCCCGCTGAGCTAACGGCCCGAGTACCTCGCCGAGATGCTACCAGAGCCCGCACCGCTCCGCGCGATGCCGACGGCGCCGCCGGCCGCGCAACGCAGCCTCGATCCGCCCCGTCCACCGCGCCAAGCCCCAACCGCAGCCCACGGCACCACCGGCAGCACACGCCACAACCCGCAGCTAAAACGTCATCTCCCGCGCCAGCCCGAACCACCTCAGCTCACCATTCTCGCCAAACCGGGTAAGCGCCGAGATCCGATCTCCCTCCAGCGTCAGCACGAAGAACCCGCGCGCCCTGAACGTCGTTGTATGGTCCTCGGGCTGGTAGAGCCCGAACGCCGGCTGCCCGTTCGCCCTGGTCGGGACCAGCCGGTACCGCCGTAGCCCACGCCTCTCGGGCACGGACCGCAAGAAGCCGGCGATGGCCATCGGCCCCTGGTACTCCAGTGGTGCCGGGGGCATGGTGCACCAGGCGTCGTCGGTCAGCAGCGCCACGATGCCGTCCACGTCCCCGCCCGTGAACGCTGCCGCGAAGCGGTCGGCCACGTTACGCTCCCGCGCGGAGCGGGGCAGCGGCGCGCGTTCCCGATCCGGCCCGGGCGCCGAACGGGCCGTGGTCGCCCGGGCCCGCTGCAGCGCGCTGTTCGCCGAGGCCTCGCTGACGCCCAGCATGTCTGCGACCTCGGCCGCACGGAAGCCGAGCACGTCCCGAAGCACCAGGACCGCCCGCTGCCGCGGCGGCAGTTGCTGGACGGCGGTGACGAAGGCCAGCGCGATCGCCTCCTGAGACTCATACCGCGCCTCCGGGCCAAGCTCGAGATCGGGCAGGTCGTCCAGCAGTATGTCCGGGTAGGGCGACAGGAAGCGGGGCTCACCGCGCCGCGTCGGCTCCGGCGCCCATGATGGCTCCGGCGGCACCGGCCGCGACCGCCGGGCGCTGGCGCGCAGCGCGTTCAGGCACCGGTTGGTTGCGATCCGGTACAGCCATGTGCGCACCGATGCGCGCTCCTCGAACCCGGACAGCCCCCGCCAGGCCGACAGCAAGGTCTCCTGCACCATGTCCTCGGCGTCCGGCAGCGAGCCGAGCATCCGGTAGCAGTGCAGCCGGAGCTCGCCCACGAACGGATCGGTCAGCTCGCCGAACGCCCCGCCGTCCCCCGCGCGGGCCCGGTCCAGCGCCGTGTCCACTGCGCATCACCTACCTCTCGCCCGGTACGGACCCCGCGGGCCCCGCAAAATCATCGCTCAGCTTCCGCCCGGCCCGGTGTCAGTACCGGCGAAGGAGGAGACATGAGATCACAACCCAACCAGACGCCACCCGGGCCGCGCTGGGTGCTGGCCCTGACCTCGGCGGTGTCGTTCATGGTGTCGCTGGACAGCCAGGTGGTCGCGACCGCGCTGCCGGTGATCCGGGTGCAGCTGCACGCCTCGCTGGCCGCGCTGGAGTGGACGGTGAACGCCTACACCCTGAGCTTTGCCGTGCTGCTGCTGACCGGCGCGGCGCTGGGGGAGCGGCTGGGCCGCCGCCGCATGCTGGCCACCGGGGTCGGCGTGTTCACTGCCGCGTCGGCGGCGTGCGCCCTGGCCCCGAACGCCGGCGCCCTCATAGCGGCCCGGGCCCTGCAGGGCGCGGGCGCGGCGCTGATGCTCCCGCTGGCTCTGGCCATGCTGTCCGCGGCCTACCCGCCGCAGCGCCGGGCCTGGGCCCTGGGCATCTTCAGCAGCGTGACCGGGATCGCGGTCCTGGCCGGGCCGGTCGTGGGCGGCGCCGTTACCCAGGGCCTGGACTGGACCTGGATCTTCTGGCTCAACGTCCCTATCGGCGCGGTCATGATCCCGCTGATCCTGACCAGGATGCCCGCCGCGGCCGGATCCCGCACGCCGCTGGACCTCCCCGGCCTGATCCTGGCCACCGGCGGTGCGCTGGGCCTGGTCTGGGCCCTGATCCGCGCCAACAGCATCGGCTGGTCCAGCCCGCAGGTCGCCGCGGCGCTGGCCGGCGGCGCGCTGCTCACCGTCGCCTTCGTGCTCTGGGAACTGCGGACCAGCCACCCCATGGTCCCGGTCCGCATGTTCGGCCAGCGGGCCTTCGCGGCCGGGAACGCGGCCACCTTCGCCGTGTTCGCCATGCTGTTCGCACTGGTCTTCTTCATGGCCCAGTTCCTGCAGAACGGCCTCGGCTATGACCCGCTCGGCACCGGCCTGCGGCTGCTGCCCGGCTGGGGCATGCTGGCTCTGATCGCGCCGTTCGCAGGCCGGCTCATCGCCCGCGTGGGCGAACGCCCGCTGATCACTGGCGGCCTGACCGCGGCCGCGGCCGGGCTGGCCTGGATCGCGCTGACCGCCCGGACCGGCCTGCCGTACGCAGAACTGGTCGCCCCGCTGGTCATAGTAGGCTGCGGGGTGTCGGTGGCCATCCCGGCCACGATGAGCGCGGTCATGACGACGGTGCCGCCCGCCGCCATCACGCCGGCCTCGGGCACGCTCAACACGCTCCGCCAACTCGGCGCCGTGTTCGGCATCGCGATCTGCGCCGCGGTCTTCGCTGCCCGCGGCGGCTACGCCTCACCGGCCTCGTTCACCAGCGGCTTCGGCCCGGCGATGGGCACCTGCGCGGGCCTGGGCCTGCTCGGCGCCGCCGCCGGCCTGCTCATCCCGGCCCGGCGCCGGACCGCTCCCGCCGTGCCCGCTCAGCCCCGCCCACTGCCCGCCGAGATCAGGAGATAACCATGCACCAGCGCCTCATTCGCTACCGGACCAGGCCCGAGCAGGCCGACGCCAACGCCAGGCTCGTCGAGGCGGTCTACGCCGAGCTGCACGGCACCTGCCCCGACGGCGTGAGCTACGCGACGTTCCGCCTGGAGGACCAGGTGACCTTCGTCCATCTGGTCCAGGTCCGGGCGGATCCGAACCCGCTGCTGGCCGTACGGGCCTTCGGTGAATTCCAGGCCGGCATCGCCGATCGCGTCGACCAGGGTCCCGTCACGGAGAACCTCACCGAGATCGGCTCGTACCGGTTCTTCGCAAGCTAGCGCGCCGCCTCATCCCAGGTCTCCCTTCGGGCCGAACGGACCCGGGTATCTGCCGCCGCGCAGGTACCCGGTCCGGTTAGCATCGCGTCCTGTGGAACCTGACTCCGCGCGGTCCCCGCTGGCCGCGCTCCTGGACCAGTACCAGCCCGAAGGCGATGCCGAGCACGCCGACCTGCGCCGGGTCCGGGCCCTGGCCGCGGCCGCGGGCGACCCGTGGCGGCGGGACATCCCACTGCACGTCACCGCATCCGCGCTGATCGCGGACCCGGCCACAGGCCGGGTGCTGCTGCGCTGGCACCAGCGGCAGCAGGCCTGGCTGCAGGTCGGGGGGCACGGTGACCCGGGGGAGCGCGAGCCGCTGGCCATCGCCCTCCGGGAGGGTGCCGAGGAGACCGGGCTGGACGACCTGGTGCCGTGGCCGGGCGCGCAGCTCCGCCACCTGGTCATCGTGTCCGTGCCCGCAGGAAACGGCGAGCCCGCCCACGAGCACGCGGATCTGCGCTTCTTCATGGCCACCCGTACCCCTGATGCCGTGCGGCCCGAGAATGAGCATGCCCCGCTGCGCTGGCTGTCACTGGCCGAGGCCCGTGCCCTCATCTCCCAGGACAACCTGCTGGAGACCCTGGCCCGGCTGGAGCGTTTCCTGGCCCGGCGGTAGCCGGCGAGTGCCCTGCCCGCCGGCCAGCGGCGCCGGCCAGCTGGCCGGCGCCCCTACCGGGCGGCCCCGCGGCGCAACAGCGCGGCGGCCGCCTCTCCGGCCAGCGGGCCGTTGCGGTCGGGCAGCTGCACGACGATCGCGTCCTGGTGCACGGCGGCCCACACCAGGCCGTCATCCAGCGGCACCTCGGCGCCGGCATCGGCGTCGCCGGCCAGCAACTCGGTCGGCCGGCTGCCGATCCGGTACGTCGAGCCCTGGGCGTCGGCCCGGGTCACGTCCGCCGCCACCACCAGCACGGCGACCTGCTGTTCGGCCAGCTGCTCCGCGACCTCCTTGATGCCGTGCACCGCGGCCGGGCTCGTCTCCCCGGCGGCCGAGGTCACCGGGTCCGAGGTCGCCAGGTCCGCGACCGCGCTGACCGCCGCGTCGGTGATCGCGGCGAGGGCGTCGCTGATTCCCGCGGTGAGGTGATCGTCACGGCCGTCAGCCGCCCGGCCGCCGGCGATGGCCGTCACCGGCCCGACCGTCTCGGGCAGGTGACCCGAGACCGCCTCGAGGATGTGCTGGTCACCCGCACCGAGGACGATATGCGCTCCCACGCTGTCCGCGGCCTCGGCCACCCGCGCGGCGATGAACTCGGCGTTGCGCTGGCCGCCGCTTTCCGGCTCGCTGTCGGTCAGGTGCCGCTCGCCGTGATGCAGCGCGGGCGGCCGTCCGGGATGCGGATCATGCTGCGCGCCGGGACGGTTCCCGGGCTCGAGCAGGATGCCGGGAACCTGATCGCCGGCGGCGTGCATGACGATGTCGGCCCCGTCCCGGTCGGCCAGCAGCACCACGTAGGCCGGCCGCCGCGCCGCCGCGTCGGCCACCTCCAGCAGGTGCGGGAGCGGCCCCACCCGGACCGAGCTCACGCCCGCCCCGGACGGAAGCCACCAGGCCAGCAGGACCTCGCCGTGCGCCGCGATCACGACCCGGGAACGGCCCGCGGCCGCAGCCCCCGCGCCGCGCTCCAGCGCCTTGGCCGTGTCCGGATGGGCGCCGAGGCGGGCCGCCTCGCGCGCGGCGTCGGCCCAGGCCACCTCCCACGCGTCGGACCGGCTGACCGGTGCGTCCGGCACCGCGACCGTGGCCGTCACCGCCAGGTCTGACCCGGCCGGGTCCGGTTCGAGCCCGCGCAGTGCCGGGCTGAGCGACAGGCGGCCAAGCCGCTGGAGTGGATGCGTGCTGTTCGGGCTGGCTGGCATGCTCTTATCCCAGCACGCCCGGCCGGCCGCGGTGCAACCCGGGTCAGGTGATGAACCTGGAAGGCACGCCATGCGCGAGACTGGGGCCATGACCGCACCCTGACCTCGCGCCGCAGCGGAAGGTGAGCTTCGCCGCCGCGGCCCGCATCCTGGCCGAGCGGGATCCCGTCATCGCCCGGCTGCTCGCGCAGGCCGGCCCGCCGCGACTGCCCCGCCCGTCGGAGACGCACTTCGCCACGCTCGTTCGGGCCATCGTCTACCAGCAGCTGGCCACGCGCGCGGCTGCCGCCATCCACGGCCGGCTGATCGCCGCCCTCGGCGGCGAGGCGCAGCCCGAGGCGCTTCTCGCGCTGTCCGACGAGACCCTCCGCGCGGTCGGCCTGTCCCGGGCCAAGGTCGCGTCGCTGCGGGACCTGGCGGCCAAGGTACTGGACGCGACGGTGGTGCTGTCGCCACGGGGCTTGTCCCGGGAGAGCGACGCGGAGATCATCACCCGGCTGTCCGCCGTCCGCGGCATCGGTACCTGGACGGCTGAGATGTTCCTGCTGTTCCAGCTGCGCCGCCTCGATGTCTGGCCGGTCGGCGACCTCGGCGTCCGGCGCGGCTATGGCCTGGCCTGGCAGGTCGCGGCGCCGTCCGCGCGGGAACTCCAGCCGCTCGGCGAGCCGTACCGCCCGTACCGTTCGGTGCTGGCCTGGTACTGCTGGCGGGCCGCGGAGCTGTACGCCACGGTCTTATCATCGGGGCCATGACAGACTTCCGGCTGGCCCGCCGCATGGCCAGGCTCGGCACCGAGTCGGCCTTCGAGGTCCTCGCCCGGGCCAAGGCCCTAGAAGCCGCCGGCCGCAAGATCGTCCACCTGGAGATCGGCGAGCCCGACTTCCCGACCGCGGCCCATGTCATGGCGGCCGCCGTGGAGGCCATGCAGGCCGGCCACACCCACTATGTGCCTGCGCCCGGCATTCCCGCTCTGCGCGAGGCCGTGGCCGCATTCCTGGAGCGGACCGGCCGGATGCGGGTCACGCCGGACCGGGTGGTCGTGACGCCCGGCGCCAAGCCGATCATGTTCTTCACCATCCTCGCCCTGGCCGACGAGGGCGATGAGGTGCTCTACCCGGACCCCGGCTTCCCGATGTACGAGTCGATCACCTCGTTCGCGGGGGCGGTTCCCGTCCCGGTGCCGCTGCGCGAGGGCAATGGCTTCCGGATCGACACCGCCGAGCTCTCCCGGCTCGTCACCGACCGGTCCAGGCTGCTCATCATCAACTCACCGCATAACCCGTGCGGTAGCGCGCTGACCCGCGAGGACTGCGAGGCGATCGCGGAAATCGCGTTGCGGCACGACCTCATCGTGCTTTCCGACGAGGTGTACTGGGCCATCCGCTACGGCCCCGGCCAGCACGCCAGCGTCCTGGATGTCGACGGCATGGCCGACCGAACGATTCTGCTCGACGGCTGGTCCAAGACTTTCGCCATGACCGGCTGGCGGCTCGGCTTCGGCGTTTTCCCGGCCGCACTGGTCGAGCCGATCACCCGGCTGGCCATCAACTCAGTGTCCTGCACGTCCGCGTTCAGCCAGTACGCGGCGATCGCGGCCCTGGAGGGCCCCTGGCAGCCGGTGCAGGACATGGTGGCCGAGTTCCGCCGCCGCCGGGACATCATGGTCGCGGGACTGAACGACATCCCGGGCCTGCGCTGCCTGGAGCCCCAGGGCGCCTTCTACGTCTTCCCGGACATCACGCAGACCGGCCTGAAATCAGGAGAGCTGGCCGCCGCGCTGCTGCGGGACGCCGGAGTGGCCGCATTGCCGGGCACCGCCTTCGGCCCATGGGGCGAGGGCTTCCTGCGGCTTTCCTACGCCAACTCGCCCGAGAACCTCAAGTCCGCGCTGACGGCAATCCGGGCGCAGCTGAGCTAGACCGGGGCCTCGTCTTCGCCCTCGTCCTGCATCAGGAACTCCTCGGCCATGGCGCCCATCGACATGTCACCAGGCTGGAGCCCTTCGCTAGCACCAGGCGGGCTGTCCGGGTTGATCTTCACGTACGGCGGCAGCTTCGGCTCTGACCACACGACCTTCTTACGCTGGCCGGTGACCCACCGCCTGATCCTGATCATGCGTCTCATATACCCGCGACGTCACTTTTAACCGCTCGAGCCGGGCCTCGTTCTTCCTGCTGCGGCCGCTGGATGTCGCGCCGGGTCACCGACAGGTAGGCGACCAGGACGGCCACGATGATCGTGGTGATAACGGCCACCGTGGCGTCGCCGTAATCAGCGCCGCTGAGCGAGTGCGGCTTGCTGAAGTAGTCGGCAAAGGAGGCCCCCAGCGGCCGGGTGACGACGTAGGCGAACCAGAACGCCACCACCGGGTTCAGCCCGAACCGCGACCACGCCACCGCGGGGATCAAGATGATGAGGAAGAACAAGATCCCGGACGCGAGATAACCCAGCTGCAGCGCGATCGCCGTGTAGTCCCCCAGGGCGGTGCCCAGCGCGAAGGTGGCGAACACCACGCACCAGTAGTACACCTCCCGGCGCTGGGTGAGGATGCTGTGGATCGACAGTGTGCGCTCGCTGCGGTACCAGAGCCAGAAGACCAGCGCGAGCACCACGGCCCACACCGCCGTGGTGCCCGCGTACGGGATGCCGACAAACAGATGCAGGGCGTCGGCCACCCCGGTGCCGAAGATCGCGATGGCGTAGGCCAGCAGCCAGTACGCCGCGGCGACGTAGCGCCTCGTCCGGAACTGCCAGACGAGGGCGACCACGAAGATCCCGGCCTCTATACAGCCTGCTACCAGCCGGCTGCCCAGGTCCAGGGCCAGGTAATCCGATGTGGCCTCGCCGCCCGCCGTGGTCAGGATCTTGATCACCCAGAACAGCAGAGTGATTTCCGGCACCTTGGCCGCGACAGGCTCGGGGAAGAACCTCTGGTGGGTGCTGGGCATGCCTCAGCTCGCGCGTCTGGCGTAACGACTCGGGTCGGAGCCCGGCGGCCTCGTGTGCGCGGCCCCGTTAGGACGCTCGGCCGGCTCGACCTTAGCGATGTGCACCAGGCAGTTGTACGTGACCAGGGCGATGGCCAGGTGCATCACGACCAGCACGGCCACGGCGCGACCCGGGTCACCGCGGTACAGGAGGTAGAGATCCGGCAGCAGCAGCACCAGGGTCACCAGGATGGCCAGCCGGAAGAACAGCCACCGGGGCGACGAGCTGATCCGTGTCACGATCGGCCAGGCCACGCAGGCGATGATTACGCCGATGACCGTCAGCTTGGCGTAGTCGGAGAACTGGAAGTGGCCGTATCCCTTGGTCGAGGGGAACATCGCCTGGCCGATGACCACCAGGAGCGCGTCGGCCGCCAGTGACCCGACCACCGAGAGGACCGAGGCCAGGATCACCCGCATCGCGGTGGGCTGCCGGCGCGCCGGCGCGAAATCCACCCGCGCCAGGCGCAGGGCGCGGTCGAGCGCAGGCGGTAGCTGAGCAGGCAAGGTCCCCTCCAGGTGCCAAGATGGCTAGACCGACAATATGCGGGGTCGGCCCGCCCACGGGACAGCCTGCGGGACGAATTCCCGGCTAGCCCACTCATCCTTAAGTCGTACGCTGCCGGTAGGTGACCGCGAAGGAAGCGCATTTGGGCACGACAACAGAGTTCTCTCCCGGACTGCAGCCGCCGGACGAGATCGACCGCAGCCTGTTCGGCCAGGGCCGCCGGGTGGCGCACGCGCATCCGCTGGCCATCGATACGCTGGTCGCGGCGGTGCTGCTGGCCGTGTGCACGGTGTGGCTTGCGCAGTCAGAGTTCGCCAGCCTGCACGCGGGCCTGGTGCAGGCCGCGCTGATCGCCGTGATCGCCGTCCGCCGGGTCTGGCCCACTGCGGTGTTCCTGGCCGCCGCCGCGATCGGGTTCGCCCAGTGGCTGCTGGGCTTCCCGCTCCTCGGCGACGTGGCCCTGCTCATCGCGCTGTACACGGTGGCCGCCCACCAGTCCCGGACCCGGGCCCTGCTCGCCACCGGGGTGATGGAGGCCGGGGCCGTCATGGCGGCGGTCAGGTGGGAGCCGGCCGGCACGCTGCCGCGCTCGCTGCTGTTCCTCACCGCTACCGTGGTGGCCGCGCTGTTCGCCGGGATGACGGCCGCTTCGGGCAGCCGCTACCTGGCCTGGATGGACGAGCGCGCCCGGCGGCTGGAGGTCGAGCGTGACCAGCAGGCCACGATCGCCGCGGCCGCCGAGCGGACCCGGATCGCCCGGGAACTCCACGACATCGTGTCGCACAGCCTGGCTGTGGTCATCACCCTGGCCGACGCGGCGGCGCTGGTCAGCCAGGCCGACCCCGATCAGGGGGCCGAGGCGATGGCCGAAGTCTCCGAGGTCGGCCGCCACGCGCTGTCCGACATGCGGGCCATGCTCGGCGTGCTGCGGACCGACGAGCCGCCGGGCAGCCAGGCCCCGCAGCCCCCGCAGCCGGGCGTCGGCCAGCTTGGCGCGCTGGTGGAGCGGATCCGGGCCACTGGCCTGGCCGTGAGCCTGACGGTCGAGGGCACGGCGTACCCGCTCGGCGCCGCCACCGAGCTGACCGCCTACCGCATCGTCCAGGAGGCGCTGACCAACACGCTGCGCCACGCGGGCGCCCAGCACGCGGCGGTCACGGTCACCTACGACGAGCCCGAAGTGCGGATCCGGGTGGCCGACGACGGCATCTCGGCCGGCCCGGAAGGCCAGGGCCACGGCATCTCGGCCGGCCCAGGAAACCAGAGCCACGGCATGTCGGCTGGCCCGGAAAGCCAGGGTCACGGCATCGACGGGATGCGGGAACGGGCCGCCCTGCACCATGGCGCGCTGCGCGCGGGCCCGGCCGACGGCGGCGGCTGGCTGGTCGAGGCCATCCTCCGGCCCCGGGCGGCCCGGGCCGACCGGACGGTGCCGGCATGACCATCTCCGTGCTGCTGGCCGATGACCAGCCGCTGCTGCGGCGGGGCTTCCGGATGATTCTGGAGGCCGAGGGCGACCTGACCGTGGTGGCCGAGGCCGGCGACGGGGAGGAGGCCGTCGAGCAGGCCCGCCGCCACGCGCCGGATGTCGTGCTGATGGACATCCGGATGCCGGGCACCGACGGTATCGAGGCCACCAGGCGCATCACTGCCGCCGACGAACGGGTGCGAGTACTGGTCCTGACCACCTTCGACCTGGATGAGTACGCTTTCGGCGCGGCGCGCGCCGGAGCCAGCGGCTTCCTGCTCAAGGACGTACGCCCGGCGGACCTCGTCGCGGCCGTCCGGACGGTTGCCGCCGGCGACGCCGTCGTCTCGCCCCGGGTGACCCGCCGCCTGCTGGAGGAGTACGCCCGGGTGGTCCCGCTGTCCGCGAGCCAGATGGCCGAGCGGTACCCCCAGCTGGCCGCCCTGACCGAACGCGAGCGGGAAGTGCTCATCTCGGTCGCTGGCGGGCTGTCCAACGCCGAGATCGCCGCCAGCCTGTACGTCTCCGAGGCGACGGTGAAGTCGCACGTCGGACGGATCCTGGCCAAGCTCGGGCTGCGCGACCGGGTCCAGGTGGTGGTGCTCGCCTACGAAGCCGGCCTCATCCAGCCGGGCGCCGATAGCGCGCCCTGATCCGGATACGGGTTGGAGGCGGAGACGGGAATCGAACCCGTGTACAGGGCTTTGCAGGCCCTTGCCTAAGCCACTCGGCCACTCCGCCACAAAGGCCATGCCGCAAGGGCATACGGACCCTTAGAGCGGACGACGGGATTCGAACCCGCGACCCTCACCTTGGCAAGGTGATGCTCTACCAACTGAGCCACGTCCGCGCGCCTAGCGTGCGATCAGAACTGTAGCCGATCCTGCCGCTGGCGCAAACTCCAACCCCCGGATCCGGGCCGCCGGGCATGCTTCGACCGGGATCGAAAGGCCGCTGGGTTACCGTCGGAAGATGACCGTACCGGCCCATTCCGCCCCGGACGACAGTGTTCCTGACGGCCCTGTTCCCTATGACGCTGACCTGGCGCCGGCCGCCGCCCTGATCGCGGACCCGACCCGGGCCGCGATGCTGCGCGCGCTGCTCGCCGGCCGGCCGCTGGCGGCGGGGGAATTGGCCCAGCTGGCCGGCGTGAGCGCCGCCACGGCCAGCTTTCACCTGGCCAAGCTGCTGGACGGGAACATGATCGCGGCGGCCCGGCAGGGCCGGCACCGCTACTACCGGCTGGCCGGCCACGAGGTCGCCGCCGCACTCGAGGCGATCGGCGTGATCAGCGCGGCGCTGCCGGTCCGCAGCCTGCGGCAGTCGCGGGAGGCCGCCGCGCTGGCCGAGGCCCGCACCTGCTACGACCACCTGGCCGGGCGGGCCGGGGTCGGGCTGCTGGAGGCGATGCTCGCCCAGGGCCTGCTGGCAAAAGACCGATTTTCATGCCGAACGGACCGTGGCGAGGGCGCCGGCACCCGCCTCGCAGTTACCGGGGCCGGAGCGGGAACGCTGGCGTCGTTCGGCATAAATCTTACCGAAGTCCGCCGGTCACGCCGGCTGTTCGCGGGGGAGTGCATCGACTGGACCCAGCGCCGCGGGCACCTGAACGGCGCGCTGTGCGCCGCGATCACCGCCCGCCTGTTCGAGCTGGGCTGGATCGCCCGCGGCGCGCGCCGCCGCAGCGTGCTGGTCACCGCGGCGGGCGCGCAGGGCCTGGCCGACACGTTCGGTCTGGACCTCGGCTGATCCGGGCGGGCCGGCCGTGGGAAGCTGTCGGTCATGCGAGAAGTCCTGGTAGACGGAAGCGCGCTGAGCATCGACGACGTGATCGACGTAGCGCGCGGGCAGGCCCGGGCCAGCCTCGGTCCCGACGTGGCGCGGCGGATGGAGCCGAGCCGTTCGGTCGTCGAGCGGGCGCTGAGCGGGGGAGCGCCCGTGTACGGGGTGAACACCGGGTTCGGCGCGCTGGTCGACACCCCGATCGGGGCCGCCGACCTGACCGCGCTGCAGGCCGCGATCGTGCGCTCACACGCGGCCGCGGCCGGCCCGCCGCTGGACGACCAGGCCGTGCGCGCCATCCTCCTGCTGCGGGCCAGGACGCTGGCGGCCGGCTACTCGGGGGTGCGGGCCGAGCTGCCCGCCCGGCTGCTCGAGCTGCTGGCCCTGGACCTGCTGCCGGTGATCCCCGGCAAGGGCTCGGTGGGCGCCTCCGGTGACCTGGCCCAGCTCGCGCACCTGGCTCAGCCGCTGATCGGCGAGGGCCTGCTGCGCGTCCCCGGCGGCCCGCCCGGCGGCCTCCCGGCGGCCGAGGTGCTGGCCGCCCGCGGGCTCGAGCCGCTGACGCTGGCCCCCAAGGAGGGCCTGTCACTGGTCAACGGGACCGAGCCGATGCAGGCGCTGCTGGCGTTCTCGGTCCACGACGCCGGCATGCTGGTCCAGGCGGCCGACCTGGCCTGCGCCATGTCGATTGAGGCGCTGCTCGGCACCGACCGGCCCTACGACGAGCGGGTCCAGGCGCTGCGGCCACATCCGGGGCAGCTGGTCAGCGCGGCCAACCTGCGCGGGCTGCTGGCCTCCTCACCGCTGCTGGCCAGCCACCGGCACAGCCGGCATGCCGTGCAGGACGCGTACTGCCTGCGCTGCGCGCCGCAGGTGCACGGGGCGGTCCGGGACGTGCTCGGGTTCGCCCGGCAGGTCCTCACCACCGAACTCGGGGCGGTGGTCGACAACCCGGTCATCGTGGCCGACGGCGAGGTCATGACCACGGGCAACTTCCACGGCGAGCCGCTCGCGTTCGCCGCCGACATGCTGGCCATGGCCGTGGCCGAGCTGGCCTCCATCAGCGAGCGCCGGGTCGACCGGATGCTCGACCCCGCGTTCTCCCGCGGCCTGCCGCCGTTCCTGGCCCCCGCGGCCGGCACCAATTCCGGGTTCATGCTCGCCCAGTACACCGCGGCCTCGCTGGTCAGCGAGAACAAGGTGCTGGCCCACCCGGCCAGCGTGGACACCATCCCGACCTCGGGCAAGCAGGAAGATCACGTGTCGATGGGCTGGACCGCAGTGCGCAAGCTGCGCGACGTGGTGGCCAACGTGCGCACGTGCCTGGCCGTGGAGATCTGCTGCGCCACCCAGGGTATCGACCTGCGGGCCGACATCGCGCCGCCCAGCGAGCCGCTGCGGGCCGTGCACGACGCCGTCCGGGCCTCGGTGCCGCGGATGGACGTGGACCGGGAGGTGGCCGGGCAGATCGCGGCCGTCGACGCGCTCCTGCCGCAGCTGTGCCAAGCCGCCGCCGACCGCTTCCGGGACTTCCGGTGACCGCGCGGTTTACCTTCTGGGGCTGCTGGTAGAAGAGCGGCGTGAGCCTGGGCGGTGGGCAATGACCGGTGACGGCTTCCCGACCGGGGCCGCCGCAGGCGGAGCCGGGGGGACGGGCCGGCTGGACGCGCGGGCGCTGTTGCTGGACCAGGAGTTCGATCCGGACACGCTGCACGTGCTCCGCGCCGCCTTGTGGGCTCACGGCCGCCAGGCCGGCCTGGCCGAGGAGCTGGTCGGCGACCTGGTCCTAGCCGTGCACGAGCTGGCCGCCAACGCCATCGCGCATGGCGCCGGCTACGGCCACCTCCGGCTGTGGCACCAGCCTGGCACCCTCAGCTGCGAGATCACGGATGACGGCCCGGGGGCCCAGTCCGGCTCCGCCCAGTCCGGCTCCGCCGAGACCGGCGCTTCCCCCGAATCCGGCCGCCCGCCCCACGTCGATCCCCCCGAGATCGGCTCCGCCAGTACCCTGGCCGCCTGGCCCGTCACGGCGGGCCACGGCCTCTGGCTGGCGCGGCGGCTGGCCGCCCGGCTGGATCTGTGGTCGGATCGCCACGGTAGCCGGGTCATGATCACCTTCGTGCTGCCAGGGGACCTCTGATCAACCCCGGTGCCACGCGAGCACCGCTCCCGTGCGCAAGCGCGGGTCAGGCCTGGCGCAGCAGGTCGTTGAGCTCGGTCTCTATGTCGATGAAATCGCTTTCCTGGTCAGCCGGCACGACCTGATAGGTCCGGTCGAGGAACGCGGCCATGGCCCGCGTCGGCGCTTCGAAGTGCGCTCGCCCGAACGGCGACGAAAGCTCGATGTTCAGCACCGCGTTGTCCTCGGTGTCGGCCGGTCCGATGGCGTCCAGGCTGTCGGTCTCGGCGCACGACTGGGCCGAAGGCCATACCTGCACGTCACCCTCACCCTGGCGTGACTTGATCCCGGCGGCGAGCAGGTCCCTGGCAAAAATCCACTCAACTGGTTCATCGGTGCCGACATGGAACGCCATACGTACCGCGTAGGGATCCCGGCCGCTGTAGTACAGACTAGCGACAAGCGGGACAATCGTTTGCTGGGGGACGACAAGCTTGAGGCCCAGCTCGGCCGAGATCGTCGTGCTGCTGCTTCTGTTCATCTGCTTCCCACCCCTACCTAGCCGGCGTCCACACGACCGGGCTCTCCCTATAAGGCGCGGTCACTTGGTGACTAAGGCGCACACGCAGGGTGAAGCTTTCCCAGATGATCTGCATCCCGTTTTGCGCCTTTCGTGCCCAACCAGAAGACGAGCCTCCATCGTCGCCCTGACCAGGACAAACACTGTCCCGCGCGGTCAACGATGTTGCTGCAGTTTAGTGTTTCCCCGCGTTGATTGCATAGCCTGTAGCGATTATCACATGCTCTAATCTACGAAGTGTTTCAGTAACAATACTGACAGTAATTAAAACTAGTCCGATGCGTACGATTGCAGGCCTTTGTCATTACGTAACGTGACCGGTCGCCGGGTGAGATACGGGCGCCCGGACGCCCTCGGGGGAGTGGCCGGCTCCTCGCCGGGAGACGCGGCGCCAGACCGCCGGACGCCCGGGCCCAGGCCGGCCAGCGTGCCGTGAACCTCGCAGATGCGCTACCCTATGGGAGCGCTGGGACGAGGCTGCCGCGGGGACTTGGGCCCCGACAGGTGGCGCCGGGCCAGCGGCGGGCGATTGGCTCAGCGGGAGAGCGCCTCGTTCACACCGAGGAGGTCACTGGTTCGATCCCAGTATCGCCCACAGATGTAAGTCCAGGTCAGAGGATCCACAAACAGCTCTCATCCTACGCAGAGGATGGGAGCTGTCGCCGTATTGGGAGAAATTTGGGAGATCGTGTTCTCAGCCTGGTCACGGAACGACGCGGCAGATGGCCGAGCAGCGGAACGGGAGCGCGGTCAGGCCGTTCTGACCGCGCGCTGGATAACTGCCTGATAGTCCTCGAGCAGGCCCGGCAGGATGCGGAGCCTACGTAGGGCCGAGGGCGTCGAGCAGCCGGGTCAATCCGGCGCCTCGGAGCTGGCCCGCTCGCGGCAGGTGAACGGCCCGCCAAGCCCGACGAAAACGATCGCCGGGTCCGGCGAGCTGTCCGCGACGGGGCTGAGTTGCGCGGGAAGATCTCCGTGCTGCCGGGCCTGGGCCGGTTCGTGCATGTCATCCCGGGCGGGCTGCTGCGAGTGCACAAGACCGAGGCCTAGGCCGGAGCGCTGGGGCGTCTGCACTGGTGCGTCTGTACGGAGCATTTGTGACTATGCAGGGCTGGGATGGCGGCCGGTAGGCTCTGGCCGTGGTCGAGAACCGGCAAGAATTCCAGCGCGATCTGGAGGCCATCGAAGCCAAGGTCACCGGCCTGTTCGCCATGGTCGCTGGAGACCTGCCCGGGGCAACCTTCGCGCTCCTGAGCGGCAATGACGAGGGGCTCGGGGTGCTGGCCGAGCGTGAGCGGGTCATCGACGCCTTGTACCGGGAGCTCGACGAGCTGGCTGGCCGGGAGATCTTGCTGCAGGCACCGGTGGCTTCAGACCTGCGCTTCTTGCTGTCGGTGGTGCGCATCGTGCCCGAGCTCGAGCGCTCCCACGACCTCGTCGTGCAGATCGCCTCGCGGGCCGCTCATGGTCTCAGTGCGGAGCTTTCGCCGGACAGCCGGAGGCTGGTCGAGCGAATGGGGGATCTGGCCTGGGGGATGTGGCGCCAGGTCGCGGATTCCTGGCGTCACCGCGACCGTACTGTCGCACTGGCGCTGGGCGAGCGCCATGACCAGATGAAGGAGCTGCACGCCAGCTTGATCGCAGAGCTCGCTTCAGGACGCATGACACTGCCGGTGGCGATGGAGATGACGCTGGTGGCGCGCTTCTACGAGCGTCTTGGCGACCACGCAGTCAACGTCGCCCGGCGGGTGATCTATCTCGCCGGATCTGCGCCCGGTTAGCAGGCTGGTCTCCACCCGGATTCGGGCGCGGGCAAGGTCAGGAGAGCTGTTCTGGACGGCGTGGGCGCTGGGGCAGGCGGCTGCTAATTCAGCTTGCGGTTGCCGTGTGTTCACCTGGCGTTCATGTGCGGTTCGGGGGAGTGTCACCTGCGCCGGTTAGCTTCATGCTGCGCAGGAGACGGATTGCGGCAGGTCAGAGGTCATGGCAGGCCGCCTGCAGGGTTGGGGCGCCATGACCGAGATGCAGTCCGGGGACTTGATCGCGGCGCTGGATGAGGCATCGCTGAGCCGGTTTCACCTGCGGGCGGTGCTGGTGTCGGGGATGGGGTTCTTCACCGACGCCTATGACCTGTTCGTCATCGGGATCGCCTCCACGCTGATCACCAAGCAGTGGCACCTGAGCTCGGGCAAGCTCGCCCTGCTGAACAGCGTGATGCTGGCGGCGGCGTTCTTGGGCGCGCTGGTGTTCGGTCGGCTCGCTGATGTGGCCGGGCGCAAGCGCGCGTACTGGATGGTCGCGGCGATCATGATCGTGGGCGCGGTGGGGTCGGCGTTGTCACCGTCATATTGGATGCTGATCGTGTTCCGCTTCGTGCTCGGCTTCGGGGTGGGCGGCGACTACCCGGTCAGCGCGGTGATGATGAGCGAGTACGCCAACCGCAAGGACCGCGGCAAGCTGGTCGGCATGGTGTTCGGCACCCAGGCGCTCGGGCTGATCGTGGGGCCGCTGGTCGCGCTGGCCCTGCTCGGCGGTGGGGCCAGCGACACTGTGACGTGGCGGGTGCTGCTCGGCCTGGGCGCGGTGCCCGCCGCTGCGGTGTTGTACCTGCGCCTGCTGATGCCGGAATCACCGCGCTACCAGGTGCAGGTGCAAGGACGGGCGGAGCAGGCGGCGAGCCAGATCGCCGCCTTCACCGGCGGCCGGGTCGGCGGCGACGGAACTGCTGGGCCGCGGCAGGAACTGGGGCTGCGGGCGTTCCTGACGGACCGCCGGTGGCTGATCATGCTGGCCGGGACGGCGGGCACGTGGTTCCTGCTGGACTACGCCTACTACGGGAACACGATCTCCACCCCGCAGATCCTCGGCCTGATCTCTCCGCACGCCTCGACCACGACCAAGATCGCCCTGCAGCTGGCCATCTTCGCGGTCGCGGCGGTGCCCGGCTACGTGCTGGCGATCGCCTGCCTGGACCGGATCGGGCACCGGCGGCTGCAATGGACTGGGTTCGCGGTCATGGCGGCCTGCTTCCTCATCATCGCGGCGGTGCCGGGCATGACTACTACCGTGGCGCCGTTCCTGCTGGTTTACGGGGTGAGTTACTTCTTCACCGAGTTCGGGCCGAACATGACCACCTTCGTGATGCCCAGCGAGCTGTACCCGGTGGCCATGCGCGCGACCGGACACGGGATCTCGGCCGGGATCGGCAAGTTGGGTGCGTTCATCGGGGTGTTCCTGTTCCCGGTGCTGTCGTCGTCCCTCGGCCTGCGCGGCACGCTGCTGCTCACCGCGGGGGTCTCCGTGCTCGGGATGGCGCTCACCTTCGTCTTGCCCGAGCCGGCCCGCCGCAGCCTGGAAGACATGCCCGCCAGCCCCCCGGCCGCGGCCCCCCAGCCGCTGCGTGTGGCCGACCAGGCATCGTCCCCGTGAGGACCTGACCGCCGCTCACCGGCATGTCCCTGGTGCCCGGTCTTGGGCAGGTGCCTGCATATGCCCGCTATCGGCCGGGCCGCAGAACCACGCGGGGTCAGGTGCGGGACCGGCCTGCCCGGCCTGCCCGGCCTGCCCGGCCTCCGCGGCGACGCCACGTCATGCTGGCGTGCGCGCCCGGTATGCCCAGCGTGAGCATGCTGGCGTGCGCCCATGCCGTGCGTAAAATTGCCGGGTGGCCGATACCCGGACCTGTGAGCAGTGCGGGGCGTTGTTCACGCCGCGCCGTGAGCATGCCCGGTTCTGCCGTCCCCGCTGCCGGGTCGCGTGGAACCGCGAGCACACCGGAGACCCGCAGGCCGAGGCGAGTGCGCTGGAGTGGTCCATCATCGGGATGCGCGATGCTATAGAGCGGCTGGCCAGGGATCAGGTACTGGACCATGCGCAGGGGTTCGCGGTGATCAGCGAGGCAGTATGGCGGGTCACCATCGTCGATGCCACCTTGGTGCGATATCACCGCCATGCCTACAAGAGCGCCATGAAATCCCAGGCCCCCGCCCGGCGGCGGGCGATCGAGGGGACGTTCGCGGGGTTGCGGTTCGTGCGTAACCAGATGGGATATTTTCTCGACTCCGCCGATTTCATCCAGCCGGAGCAAAGCCAGCCCGGTGCTGATCGCGGTGTCATGGCCTGGACGTGGAGACCGGTGCCCGAGCCGGACCTCGGATCGCTGCCGCCGCGCGGGCAGGCGTGGGAGATGGCACGGTACCGGGCATATAAGGCCCACCTGGCCGGTCACACCATCGGGGAGACGTTCGTCCGGGGCGCAGCGTTCCTTATGCTGGCTGCCCCGCACCCGGTCGCGGCATAGCTGCCTGCCTGTACCCCGCGCAACCGGGCCCAGCTCCAGCGATCGCAGACCGCCTCGATCAGTATCGGGCCCTGGCCGCTGTTATCGTCTGGACCGGCTTGCCCGGCTCGCGCTCGGCGGGCATGACGCCGTCGCGCTCCTTGGAGCCGCAGTGTCACTGTTCGTGGTCATCCTGGCCCAGAGCGCGGCGACCTCATGCGTGTACGCCGGGAAGTACGAGGAAGCATTCAGCGAGGACACCGACCTGGTCGGCCTGGGCACCGCCAACGTGGCCGCCGCGTTGTCTGGCAGCTTCGTCGTCAACGGCAGCCGACCCAGACCCAGGTGGCCGACAGCGCGTCTCGTCCTCGACAGCGGGACGCGCCTGGGATGTCAGTCGGCGGTGGCCAGTTGCGGTATACGGGCGCGAATCGCCTGGAGTTCTGCCTCGCTGGAGATGCCTTGGAAGTCATAGCGGGGTGTGTAGGGCCGTTCGAGGGCAGTGAGTTCCTCAGCGGTGAGCCTGATTTCCAGCGAGGCGACCGCGTCGTCAATCTGGGCGGTCGTGTTGGCGCCGACGAGTGGGGCAGTGACGACCGGCTTGCTGTGCAGCCAGGCCAGGGCGACCTGGGCTCCGGTGACGCCGCGTTCGACCGCGATCGCGCCGACAGCATCGATGATCGTGTGGTCGCTGTCGGAGGTGAGCGGGGTGTAGAGCAGATCCGCGTACGCCCCGTCGGTTTCGGCCCGTGTCGTCGACTTCGCGGCCTCCCACGGGCGGGCCAGTCGGCCGCGGGCCAGGGGGCTCCAGATGATGGTCCCGACTCCTTCGTCGAGGCACAGGGGGATCATCTCGCGTTCTTCTTCCCGGGCCAGGAGGTTGTAGTGGTTCTGCATCGATACGAACCTGGCCCAGCCGTGCTGGCGCTGGAGGTGGAGGGCTTTAGCGAATTCCCAGGCGTGCATGGAAGAGGCGCCCAGGTAGCGGACTTTCCCTGCCTTGACCAGGTCGTGCAGGGCTTCGAGGGTCTCCTCAAACGGTGTGCCGGGATCATTGCGGTGGATCTGGTACAGGTCGATGTAGTCGACGCCGAGCCTGCGGAGGCTGTGGTCGGCCTCGGTCATGATCGCTTTGCGGGAGAGTCCCTTCCCGTTCGGTCCCGGCCGCATCGGGTGGCGCAGTTTGGTGGCGATCACGACGTCGTCCCGGTTCGCGAAATCATTAAGCGCGCGGCCCAGGATCTCCTCGCTGGAGCCGTAGGAATACATGTTGGCGGTGTCGAAGAAGTTGATGCCAGCCTCAAGGGCGTGCTTGATAAGCGGACGGCTGGTTGCTTCGTCCAGCGACCAGATCGGGTGACCGCGGCCGGGGTCGCCGTAGGTCATCGCGCCGATGGCGATCGGGGACACGTCGAGACCGGTGGTACCGAGCTTGATGTATTGCACGATGCTCCTCTATGGTTATGGAGAGGTCTCCGATTACAGTAATGGAGAGCTCTCCAGATAGCAAGGAGTGGAATGGTCCGTTCAGACGCTCGCGCGAACCGGTCCCGCATCCTGGAAACCGCCCGGCAGGCCCTAGCCGAGGACGGCGACACCTCGATGAATCAGATCGCCCAGCGTGCTGGCGTTGGACCTGGCACCTTGTATCGCAACTACCCGACCCGAGAGGCGCTTGTGCTGGCCGTCTACCAGCTCGAGGTTGATCAGCTCATCGACTCGGTACCGGGCCTGTTGGCCGCCCTGCCGCCGCTCGAGGCACTACGGCGCTGGACCACCGACCTGGTGAGCGCCATGCGGAGGAAACACGGTCTCGGTGACGCACTCAGCCCTGGTGCACATCGGTCGATCACCGAGCAGACCTACGGGCCGGTCATCGCCGCCATCACACAGCTGCTCGACGCGGGCCAACGCAACGGCACCATCCGCGCCGACGCCGACCCCCGCGACTTCCTCCAGCTCACCGGCGCCCTCTGGCGGGCCGCATCCGGGCCGGAAGACCGATCGCAGCCCATGCTTGCCCTGATCCTCGACGGACTCAGCACACACAAACAGAGCTAACGGCCGGACAGTAAGTTGCCCCGCCGGGCGGCGCCGCCTACAGCGGGCCACCACCGGCGTGAGACCCGGATCAAGGGCTGGCCGGCCGCAGGACTCCTGGCTGCCGGTGGCCGCCGCGCGGCAGAATGTCGTTTCATGGCGCACCTGCTGATCACCGATGACGCGGTCACGATCGATATGTCACGGGGCGAGAGATTCGAGGCGGCGCACGGAGATCAGACATTCCCCCGCAGCGCGGTCAGCGGCGTGCGGGCCGTACCGGACTGCATTGCCGAAGTCCACGGCCTGAAGTGGGCAGGCACGGAGCTCCCCGGCATCCGGGTGGGAAGCTTTCATGAGGACGAGCGCGTCACCTTCGCCGTATGCCACGGCCACAACCCCGGGATTGTCATCGACCTGGCCAACACCAGGTACGACAGCATCGTACTGACCGTCGAGAACCCGGAAGATATAGTGGCCCGCCTGTCCGCGCCGCCGGGCTAGTGTCTTCGCGATGAGGCCGGAGCAAATATTCCGTTGGCAAGCAGAAGTCAAACTAGCGCTGTATGTCATCTGGCGGCGGTCCCTGGGTGGGTCTTTTACGCCTGGGAACATTAGGTGATGACGGTTTCGCAGCAGCCAGGCTCACCTGCCACGCCGGAGCTCATCGTTCGCGATTACGCCGAGGGCGACTATCGCGCTTGCCGAGCCCTGTGGGCAGAGCTGACGGAGTACCACCGGCATATCTATGGGGACCCGACGATCGGTGGACACGACCCTGGAGCGGGATTTGATGGCTACCTCGCCACGTCGGAACGGGTCAGATCCTGGGTGGCTGAGTCCCACGGCAGGGTCGTCGGCCTGACCGGTCTGCTCGACCACGGGACGAGTGCCGAAGTCGAGCCGGTCGTCGTCACGGAGGCAGTCCGGGATCAGGGCATCGGCCGCCAGCTCATCAGCCGGGTCGTCGAGGAGGCTCTCGCCCGTGGTCACGAGTACCTGGCCATCCGCCCCGTTGCTCGCAACATCGCTGCCATACAGCGATTCCACGCTGCTGGGTTCCGAACACTGGGAGGACACATCGACCTCACGATGGACCTGGCCGCGCGGAGACATCAGTGGCTGCCTGGAGCCAGCCTGCACGATCTCGACTTCGACTACTGAAGCTCACTGTCTGATGGGCCACGCCATACCGCACCCTGGACGGCATGAATCTTGATGATCTGCCCCGGGCAGAGTTCGCGTTCCCTGGGCCGCTGCGGGATCAGCTGGTGGCCGCGATCCTGTCCGGCGCGAAGACCTCAACCTCTGGCCTGGTGCGCGCATACGAGCGTGAGAACGAGCCGCTGCCGAGGGTTGGCCAGATGTCGGCCGTGGTGGACTCCGAGGACCGGCGAGTCGCGGCGATCGAGCTGACCGAGGTGCGTGTCGTCCGGCTTGCCGATGTGGACTTGCAGCACGTCCTCGATGAGGGTGAAGGTGATGAGTCAGTGGCGCAGTGGCGCGCCGGGCACGAAAGGTTCTGGCACAGCGCGGAGGTGCGCGCGGAGCTGGGCGACCCCGGTTTCGCCGTGAACGACGACACCTTGGTGCTGGCCCAGCGCTTCCGGCTGGTGCCATTTATAGGCCATTAGCCACGCCGGGCTGATCCGGTGCCGCCGATACGTGGCCTGCGGCACGCCGGCTCCTCGTCACCGCCAGGTACGGTCCCGGCCGCTTCGTCCGGCGGCGGTTACGGGTACTGACGCAGCCTGGTGTCCCGGTCCGCTGGCTCCGTTCGTTCGGGCGGTGCCAGCGGGCCGGACCCCGGGCGCGCTGGCTTCGGTTACCGGCTCTCCCTGCCGCCCGGCATCCCGGAGAGCCGCTTCTGGTCGGTGCTGCTCTATGACAACCAGACCCGGTCCATGCTCCAGACCGGCCAGCCCAAGCCGGACCTGGGCAGCCAGTCCGGCACAGTGGAGACCAACCCGGACGGCTCGACCGACATCTATTTCGGACCCGCGGCGCCCGCCGGAAAGACAAGCAACTGGCTCCAGACCGTCCCGGGCAAAGGCTGGTTCACCGTCATCCGGTTCTATAACCCGCTTCCGTCATTCTTCGACAAGACCTGGCGGCCCAGCGAGATCGAACCGATCTGACCGCTAACCGCGCTGCGATCCGCGGGACCGTACCTGATGGTCAAGCCGACGATAATGCCGTCGGCCCCGGCGGCTGAGACGGCGTCTGCTGTTCCAGTATGCGTTGCTTGGCTGCCGCATAGGCAGCGTCGGAAAGCACGCCCTGGTCGTGCAGCCGTGCCAGCGTGCGCAGTTGCGATATCCACGACGTCTGGTCATCCGCAGCCACGGGCGGGGACGGGGCCGGGGCGGGTGGCTGGGCGGGGGCTGGCTGGGCGGGGGCCGGCGGCACCGGGGCCCGCCGTGGTCACGAGCTGCTGGCCGGCAGGGTTCACCCCGAGCTGACGCCAGAACTGCTCGGCCTGCGCCATGTAGCGGGCTTGGGTGAGCCGCCCGGCGCGGAACGAAGCGGTCGCGTCGGACATCGAACGTATATAGCGCATCCGTGCGCTGGCGATCTGAAGGCCCCGGCTGCAGACGGGGCAGACCAGGTAGTCGTCCGTCCCGTAGGGCACGACGGGCACGAAGTACAGGCGCACCGACTTCTTCGACCGGACGTGGTGGAGGAACACCTGGTTATGACAGTTCGGGCATACGCAGGGCGCGACCTCGCCCAGATCCTCGGGATGGCCTGGCCCGAAGCCGAAAATCACCATACGGCCATTCAAGCCGAGACGCCCGCGCAGCGGTTCATCCCCTCCAGGTGATGACGGGTGAGCTCAGCGCCGGGCGGTCAATGATGGGCAATCAGCTCTGCGGGGCCGTTTCGGGGGCGCCGGAAGTGGCCCTCGGGCCCGCGGTGAGGATTTCGATGCTTATGGCCAGGATCCAGGCCGGGAACAGCAGTTCTGCCCACGGTGAGATGCCGATGCCGACGAGTAGTACCAGCGCGGTCGCGAGCCCGGCCACGGTGAGCCATCTGGACACGATCTTGGTGCGGCGCGCGATGGTCACGGTGGTCAGCGTGAATACTGCCGCCATCCGCATCGAGTAGACGTTCAGCAGGAGCGAGGTGACGTTGCGGCCCAGGGCCAGGGTGTCGGCACCCGGCGGGGCGGATGAGGACATCTCCGCGATGAGGCCGCCGGCGACCGCCGCGGCCACGAACATCATGCCGACGAACAGCAGGCCGCTGCCCAGGAACACGGTCGCGAAGAAGCGATCCTCGTGCGCTCCGATCCGGTCCCGGAGCACTCCGATGAACCACAGGAAGGCGATTCCGGCGAACGGGATGAGGTTCAGCCCGATCGTCACGGCGGCTCTTTTCCCCGAATCGGTCAGCCACGCGCCTGGGACGGCCGGATTAGCCGGGACTGAAACCCTGAGCAGGACAAGCGCTGAGATGAGGAGCGCGGAAAAGGCGATGCCGGCGACCGCGGCCGCGCGAGGCGTCCGCAGGGCGCTTCTCGCAGCCAGCGGTCCCTGGCCCCCAAGTCCATCGGTCATGGGCGTCCCCTTTCACGGACGGCTGCTCGCCTGGGCATCGAGGAAAGCAGCGCATACCAGACCAACCGCGCGTGGCACGAGGCGGCGGGGGAGCAGCGCGATCTGTTGTTGCGTCACGCCGAGCTGAATACTGCTCGGATCGCCGACAAGTTCGGCTGCTGCCCCGGCGCTTACTGGCGGGCCATGTGCATGCGCAGCTCGGCTTCGGTGTCTTCGATCAGCTTGCCGCTCACGTCCACCGTCACGCTGTGGATGGTGCCGGTGAACTTGAACGGGCTGGGGTAGTCGTCACTGATCGCGGAGCCGGGGTTGGCGCCGCAGGTGAGCGCGCCGGGGTTGAGCACGAACGGGTTGGTGACGGGCGCTTCCGCGTTCCCGGTGAGGGTGCCGTCGACGTAGAGCTGGAGCTTGCCGGGCGCGCCCTTGCCGTGGGCCAGGTCCGGCTGCCCGGTGGGTTCGAATTCGAACCTGAGCGTGTGCTGGCCTGGCTCGAGGACGACGTCGGATTCGACGCCGTAGACGGCCCGGCCGACGTAGTTGTGGACGTAGCGGAGCTTGCTGTCCTTGATGAACAGCGAGTATCCGCCGGCGGACGTGCCCTGGGACAGCAGCACTCCCTCGGCCCCGCCCGGGGGGATCTCGACGTCCGCGGTGATGCTGTGCGGCCGGTTGAGGACCCTGGGCGCGGCGAAGAACGGGATCGACTGCGTGCCGGGCCGGTAGGTGTAGCTGTCGCGGGGCACCGCCACGAGCGGCTTTTCGGCGATCATCCGGGCCAGGCCGCTGCCGTCGACCGGCATCACGTTGTACTTGCCGGCCTCCACGTACCACGTCCCGATCATCGCGATCAGCCGGTCGCGATGGTCGGCGGCCACGTTGTGGTTCTCGGCGAAGTCCTCCGCCACGTGGTAGAGCTCCCAGCCGGTGGCGTCCAGGTGGGACAGCGTCTCGGCGGAGATCGGCTGCCCGAAGGGCATGCCTGCCTCGGTGAACGACGGGCCCGGCCAGGGGCAGACGGCCCGCCAGCCGTCGTGGTAGATCGCCCGGTGACCGAGCATCTCGAAGTACTGCGTGTGGTGCCTGGTCTCGGCTGCGACGTCCTGCAGGGTGTGGGCGAAGCTGACCCCGTGCAGGGGTGACTGGGTGACGCCGCGGATCGTGGCGGGCGGCTCGATGCCCAGCAGGTCCAGGACCGTGGGCACCATGTCGATGATGTGCGCGTACTGGGTGCGGATCTCGCCCTTGGCCGTGATCTGCTGCGGCCAGGACACGATGAAGGGATCGCTGGCGCCGCCGCGGTAGGTCTCCCGCTTCCACCGGCGGAACGGCGTGTTCCCGGCCCACGTCCAGCCCCACGGGTAGTGGTTGAAGTGCTTGGGGCCGCCGATCTCATCGATCAGCGCCAGGCTCTCCTCCAGCGGCTCCTGGGCGTTGTTGAAGAACTGCGCCTCATTCGTGGTCCCGGTGGGGCCGCCCTCGGCACTGGCGCCGTTGTCGGAGATGACCATGACCAGGGTGTTGTCCAGTTCCCCCAGCATGCGCAGGAACTCCATCAGGCGCCCGACCTGGTGATCGGTGTGGGACAGGAAGCCGGCGAAGACCTCCATCATGCGGCTGTACAGGCGGCGTGCCTCCGGCGGCAGCGACCCCCAGTCGGGGACGTCGGGGTCGTGCCGCGACAGCTCGGCGTCCGCGGGAGCGATGCCGAGTTCCTTCTGCCGGGCGAACACCAGCTCCCGGTAGGCATCCCAGCCGTCATCAAACCGGCCCGCGTACCGGTCCGCCCATTCCTTCGGCACGTGGTGCGGCGCGTGCGTGGCGCCGAAGCCCAGATACATGTAGAACGGCTTGGCCGGGTCGACCTGCTTGACGTCGGAAATGAACTCCATCGCCTTGTCGACGAGGTCCTCGCTGAGGTGGTAACCCTCCTCGGGCGTGCGCGGCGGCTCGACCTGGTGGTTGTCGTACACCAGGTCCGGATACCACTGGCTGGTGTCTCCGCCCAGGAACCCGTAGAAGCGCTGGAAGCCGCGGCCGAGCGGCCACCGGTCGAACGGGCCTGCGCCCGTCTCCTGGTTGCTCGGCGTCAGGTGGTACTTCCCGACCATGAACGTGCTGTAGCCGTGCTCGACGAGCATCTCGGACAAGAAGCCGTTCTCGAACGGGATGACGCCGTTGTATCCCGGGTAGCCGCTGGCCAGCTCGGTGATGGCGGCCATCGCGTTGCTGTGATGGTTGCGGCCGGTGATGATGCAGGAACGGCTGGGCGAGCACAGCGCTGTCGTGTGCATGTTGCTGTAGCGCAGCCCGTCCGCGGCGAGCGCGTCGAAGCTGGGGGTCTCGATCGGGCTGCCGTAACAGCCCAGCTGGCCGAACCCCGTGTCATCCAGCACGATGAACAGCACATTCGGCGCGCCGTCGCGGGCCCGCACCGGGGCCGGCCAGGCCGGTGTGGACTCCTCCGCCGTCCGCCCGATCACCCCGGGGAACGCAGCACCCTGCTCATACTCAACGACTGGCACTCGGATCTCCCGCTGTTCGCTCGGCGTCCTGATGGCCGTATCGTGCCAGGTCATGGCGGGATACGGCATCACCCGCCGTGGATGACCTGGGCTCCGGTCTCGCCGCCCGGCGCGAGCGAGGAACTGCCGCGAACCCGTCCACAAGGGGCGCGCCAGGCTGGGCCCTAATAGGGCGTCGGGATGTACCGCAATGGCAGGTCCGGCTCCACGTAGCCGCCTGAGCGCTGCCGCTTGGGCAGCGTAATGTCACGGTGGGCGAGCGGCTCGTAGGGGACCTGGCTGAGCAGGTGGCTGATGATGTTGAGCCGGCCGCGCTTCTTGTCGTCAGTGTGCGCGACGTACCAGGGTGCCCACGCAGTGTCGGTCGCGGCGAACATGGCGTCCCTGGCCCTGGAGTAGTCATACCAGCGGCTGTATGACTTCAGATCCATGTCCGACAGCTTCCAGATCTTCCGCGGGTCGTCGATGCGGCTCTCCAGCCGACGGGTCTGCTCGTCCGCGCTGACCTCAAGCCAGTACTTCAGCAGCAGGATCCCCGAATCGGCCATGGCCTTCTCGACCGCCGGTGCCAGCTCGAGGAACCGCTCGGTGTCCTCCGGCGTGCAGAAGCCCATCACCGGCTCGACGCCGGCCCGGTTGTACCAGCTGCGGTCGAAGATCACGACCTCGCCGGCCGCCGGGAAGTGCGGGAGGTACCGCTGGATGTACATCTGCGACTTCTCGCGCTGGGTCGGGGCGGGCAGGGCAATGACCCGGAACACCCGCGGGCTCACCCGCTCGGTGATCCGCTTGATCGTGCCTCCCTTCCCGGCGGTGTCCCGGCCCTCGAACACGATGCATATCTTGGCTCCCGACGCCTTGACCCACTCCTGCATGGTCACGAGCTCGGCGTGCAGGACTCTCATCTTCCGCTCGTACTCCTTGCGTTTCATCTTCGGCGGCTGGCCGGCTCCGGCCGCCTGCCGCGCTGCCGCCGACGAGGCACGGACCTCCGCGTCATCCTGCTTGTCCGCCTTCTTCTTGGCCATGTCGCTTACCTCCGGCTGGGGCTGACGCCTGGCCTCTGGCGGGGAGTCATTATGCCAGGATTGTCGGCTTCTGCAGGTGAGTCCTCATCCGGCCCGGGTGACGCGGTGGCTTGCCCCGCCGTTGCTGGGGTCCTGGGATGACGCACGCCCGCCATCGTCATTGGTGACACCTTGTATGGCTATAATCACTATTAGTGATTGCATGAGACGCCTGGGTAGTCATCGAGAGAGCGGGCAGCGATGACGAGTAAGGCCGAAGACTTGGTGGCCGGGCTCCAGGCCGAGCTTCCGCACGCCCTGGAGAGCGGGCAGCTAGTGGCCTATTTCCAGCCCGAGGTAGAGCTACCCTCCGGCCGGGTGGTGGCTGCGGAGGCGCTCGCCAGGTGGGAGCATCCCGAACTGGGCACACTGGCACCCGCACTGTTCATTCCGCTCGCCGAGAAGCTAGGCCTGATAGGTGAACTCACCCAGCTGATGCTGAGGCTGTCGCTGCGGCAGCAGCGGGCCTGGGCCGCCGAGGGACGAAGTATTCCGGTCTCGGTCAATGCCGCACCCAGGTGCGTGACAGATCCAGGATTCCCGGCCGTCATCGCCGAGTGCCTGCGCAGTGAGGACGTGCCCGGTCACATGCTTGTCCTAGAGGTGAGCGAGCAGACCGGGACCGCGGCGGTAGACCCGACCTTCTTTGCTCAGCTGGCGGAGCTCGGCGTGCGAATCTCTCTGGACGACTTCGGAACGGGCTTCGCCTCCCTGGAAAGCCTGGGCGGCTGGCCCGTGGCTGAGCTCAAGCTTGATATCTCCATCGTCAGGCCGATAGCCAGCAGCTCGACGTTCCGGGCCATCGTCCGCAACACCATCGACCTGGCCCATCAACTCGGCGTCAAGGTCGTCGCCGAGGGAATCGAGTCGGAAGCCGTCAGGGCCGAGCTGCAGGCCCTGGGGTGCGACATCGGCCAAGGCTTTCTCCTCGGGAAACCGATGCCTGCCGACCGGTTCGCGGAGTGGCTGCGCGCGCGGGGGCATGTGCCGCGACAACGGGGCGCGGCAGCGCCTCGCGACGCGCTGCCGGCCGACGAAGGAGCGGTAACAGATTCCGGCGGCCGTCTGGTGAACTACGCCTACCCGCGGCTTTCGCGCGCGCGCCACCTGGCTGACCGGCTGGGGGGTCCCGCGCTGGCTGCCGCGCTGGCGATGCTGGTCGTTTACGGGTTGTGGCAGGTGTTCCGCTGGGGCGATCCTCAGCATCAGGCCCTGATCGGAGATCTGGCCTTCTTCCCCGTGAACGGCGGCGCGGCCCTGTGGGCCTGGCGGGTGTCACGGCGCCAGGACCTGGGGCGGGCCACCTGCCGGGCCTGGCGCCTGCTGTCCGTCGCGTTCTGGCTCTACTTGCTGGGCGACGCGGTACAGCTCCTCTACGAGGTGGTGCTCCATCAGAAGGGCGATCCGAGCTGGGCCGATGCTGCATACCTGAGCTTCTACCCGGTCGCCTTCGCCGGCCTGCTCGCCTTCCCCTCGCCCAGACGCACGATGTCCCAGTGGTTCCGGCTGCTGCTGGACGCGGGGACGGTCTTCGTCGGCGGCGCGACGGTCATCTGGTACATCTCGCTCGCGCCGGCCGTGGCGTCGGCTCGCGGCTTCGAGCTGGCCAACCTGGTGCTTTTTGCCTATCCGGTCGGCGACCTGCTGCTCTTGTTCGGAGTGCTGGCGCTGCTGTGGCGGGGCGCCCCGCGGTCGAGCGTCGCCTCGCTGCGGATCTTCGCCACCGGCATGCTCGTATTCATCGTGGCCGATGTCGCCTACGACTACGTCAGCACCCACGCGAGCTACCTCGGCGGCGACCCCGTCGACACGCTATGGATGGTGGCGCTGGCGATCCTGTTTGTTGCGGCCGCATGCCAGTTGCGCGCCAGGCCCCAGGATGAATTCGCCGCACCGCCGCGGCCCCTCACCTCGGGCCCCAGCATTCTGCCCTATCTGGCCGTCGCCGGCAGCTACATCCTGCTCATGATCGTCGGCCTGAGGAGCGTCACCTTCAATTCCGTGGGCGGCGTTCTCCTTGGCGCGGTCCTGCTGACCGTGCTGGTCAGCGTGCGCCAGTTCGCCGCCCTGCAAGACAACAGCCGGCTCACGGCCAGGTACGCCGAACTCGCTTCAATCGACGAGATGACCGGTCTGTACAACCGGCGCCATCTCATGGAGGTCGGAGAGATTGCTTTGGCGCATGCGCAGCGGCTCGGCCAGCCGCTCGCCGTCCTGTTGATCGATGTGGACCACTTCAAGCAGATCAACGACGTATACGGTCATGCCGTCGGCGACCGGGTCCTCGCTGACGTGGCGCAAGCCTGCCGCCAACAGGTGAGGCCGGACGATATTGTAGGCCGGTACGGCGGCGATGAGTTCGTCATCGTGATACCGCAGGCCACCGGCCGCCGGGCGGCCCAGGTCGCGACCCGGCTGACCGGACCGCTGACCGGCGTGAGCAGCCGGGACGCCACGCCGGTCATGTTCACGATCAGCATCGGCATCGCCGAGTCCACCGGCTCGGGCGACCTGCCTAGCCTGCTGGCCCGCGCCGACCTGGCCATGTACGAGGCGAAGAAAGCCGGAGGGGCTCGCTTCAGCATCTGCGGCAAACCTTGAGCTCATCCCGAACGAGTTCAGCGGCCTTTCCAGTTCGGGGCGCGCTTCTCGGCGAAGGCCTTCGGGCCCTCGAGGCGGTCTTCGCTCTCGTCGACCTTCTTGTACCAGGGCCCGTTGACCTCGCGCAGGTGCTCCAGCAGGGTCACGCCGGCCGGCGGGGTGGGCGGGTTCATGTGCAGGTGCACGCCGTTCTTCAGCGCCTTGACCGCCAGCGGCGCGCACAGCTTCAGGATCTCCGCGCGCTTCTCGGCCTCGGCCATCATCGCGTCCCGGTCCGGCACGAGCCACTGCACGAACCCGATCCGGTGGGCCTCCTCCGCGGAGAGGTGCTCCCCGGACAGGATGATCCACAGCGCGTTGCCGAGCGGGACGAAACCCATCTCCATGGTGTCCATCGAGTTGATCGGGGTCAGGCTGCGCAGTGGCTCGGGCATCCCGAACGTGGACTTCTGCGTCGCGATGCGGAAGTCGCAGCGAGCCGATATCTGCATCCCGCCGGCCAGCGCGAACCCGTCCACGGCGCCGATGACGGGCTTGAGGGTGCTGCTGACCGCCCCGAAGCCGTTCTTCGCGGTCGGGGCCGCTCCTGACTGGTCCCGTTCGGTCATCTCCTTGAGGTCCATCCCGGCGCAGAAGGCGCGGCCGCCCGCCCCGGTCAGCACGACCACCAGGACGTCGTCGTCCTTGTCTGCTTCCTCGAAGCTGTAGAACAGGCCGTTCAGCACCCCGGTGCTGAGCGCATTCATCCTCGATTCATTGCGGATCGTGATCCACGCGATCCGGTTCGACTTCTCGTAGGTCACCAGCTCGAACGTCTTCTCGGCCATGAGAAGCCTCGCAATCTCTCGAAGAATGCCTTCTTAGCACCATATCGACCAGGTTTTGCCTGCACCAGACCCAGCCTGCAGACCCACTCGTCCCGACCGCCTGGGAGCTGCGCCGTCCGCGCTTTCAATGCCTGGCTCGCCCGGCGGCCTGTCTGTGCGCGACCGCGAAGAGACCCGCCGCAAACCACCCGGTCTGGGTGATGAAACCCGCAGAGCGCCCGGAGAGGATAAAGACGAGCCCTCGCGCCAGGTGAGAAAGGAGCAGCCGTGATCCTGAGCCTTGTCCTGATCGGCCTGGCGATAGCGCTCGACCCGCTGCCGCTGTCCGCCTTCGTGATCGTGCTGCCGTCAGAGCGCGGCGTGAGAAAAGGTGCGGCGTGGACGTTCGGGTGGCTGGTGTCCCTGGCCATCGTGGTCACGGTCACCGTGCTTGCTACCGGCAATAACCCCCCCAAGCCGAATACGGCGCCCTCACTCGCAGCGCTGGCGGCCAAGACCGCCATCGGGGCGGGCCTGGTCGCGCTCGCGATCCGGCAGCGGCGCAGGATGGGACAACCCAAGAAGCCGAAAAAGCCGCCCAAGTGGCAGTCGCACGTAGACAACATGTCCCCGTGGTTTGCCATGGCCCTTGGTCCGGCCCTCCAGCCCTGGGGCCTTATCGGCGCGGGCGCGGCCACGGTGGTCGAGGCCAAGCTGTCCAGCTGGGAAACCTACCTGGCGCTGTTCTTGTTCTGCGTCCTGGGCTCGGCCTCCTACGTCGCCCTGGAGATCTATGCCGGCTTCAGGCCCGACCAGAGCAAGGCGCTCCTGGGCAGGTTCAGGACCTGGATGGAGACCCACACCGACCAGGTCATCATCCTGGGCAGCCTCATCCTGGGTTTCTGGCTCATCGCGAACAGCCTGTACCTGATCCTCACCTGAGACGGCCCGAGCGCGAAGAAGGCGACATGAACGTGGCGGCAACAGAGACCGCCAGCGGCCAGCGGTCGCAGGTGAGCGGACGCGCGCAGCGGCCCTGGCCCAACGCGGCGATCTCCCGCGTCAGCCGGTGACGAGGGGCAGGTCCGGGTCGGCGCTCCATTCGGTCAGCGAGCCGTCGTACAGCCGGGCGTCGTCGCGGCCGGTCAGCGAGAGCGCGAAGAGGTCGACGGTCGCGGAGATGCCGCCGCCGCAGTAAGCGATGACCGGCTGGTCCGCGCGGACGCCGCCGCCGCGCAGGGTGGCGGCGAGCTCGGCGGGCGGGCGGAAGCGGTTCGTCGCCGCGTCGACCAGGCCGTTCCACGGTACGTTGACGCTGCCCGGGATGCGGCCCGGGCGGGCGTAGGCGCCGGGGCCCTCGCCGCGGAACGCCTCTGGAGACAAGGCGTTGACCAGGCAGGCGGACCCATCCTCGGTGATCTCACGGACGTCGGCCAGGCTGGCCAGGAGCTCTGGCCGGGGGCGGCCGGTGAACGACGCGGGCGGGTACTTGCTCTCGCCCGACTCCACCGGGCCGGCTGCTGCTCTCCAGGCGATAAGCCCGCCGTCGAGCACGCTGGTGTCATCATGCCCGAAGTAGCGCAGCAGCCACCATAGCCGCGTCGCCCACATCGGCGCGTCCTGTGCGTACGCGACGACGTGCGTGCCGTCGCCGATGCCGAGGCGGCCGATCGCGGCGGCGAAGTGCTCCGCCGCGGGCAGGGTGAACGCGAACGGCGACGCCGGGTCGGACAGCGCGCCGGGGATATCGGCGAACGCGGCCCCGGGAATATGGGCTCGCGTGTAGGTCTCGTGCCCGCTCTCCACGGTATAGGGGCCGCCGTCCACCGCGCGGCGGAGGAAGACGGTTGCGTCGAACACGCGTACTCGCTCATCACCGAGCGCGTCTCGGAGCTCTTCGGGGCTGACCAGCGGGGGCAGCAGTGGCATCTCGGAAGCCTCCCGGGCATCAATCTCTGGATGGGCTGACGCCTTAATACTGCAACGGCACTTAGGCGCGGGTATATCCCCGCCGCCGGTCGCAACCGCATCATCCTCAGGTGTCCGCGATGGCCCGATAGCGACGCGATGGAGGCCCGGTGAACGTCCCCCCGCTCATCGCGGTACCGGTTACGAGCGCGGCGCGCTCGGCGTGCGGGGTGACGTATTGCTTCGGGTTGCGCTCCAGGCACCGCTGATGGCTGAGTGCTTCGCAGACGGGGCAGGCGACCCGGAGGGCGGGATCGGCGTGAGCGAGCTGGTCAGCGCTGCCCCTGTCAGCGAGCACCCGGCTGATGGCGATCCCGGTTTGTGTTGCGTTGTGCCCTCTTCGTGACGGCGCTGGCCTGAACGGCATCGCGTTCATCTCATCTCAGGTAATAGTTACTTTTAGATTACCACCTTTTTCGCGAATTAAAGACGATTAAACGGATAATTCGAATTCATAACCGAACATGGGCCGAGTGGCTTTTGCGTACCGGACGGTGCGCTAGCGCGGCTGAGCGGCTGAGCGGATAACGGGTTGGCGATCACCGCGGGCAAGCTGCGGCCCGCCTGGTCTTCCCTGAGGCAAGATCAGGCGGGCCGCAAGCTTCCTGGCCCAGGCTGAGCGCAGCTCCCGTCCTGGACGCGTCAGTAGAGGGTCAGGACCGGCCCGGTCTTCGCGATGGTGCCATGGCTGCCGCCGATGAATGCGTGGACCTTCAGGTGCGCTGTGTAAAACAGGAACGTCTCCGTGACGCACGTGGGATCACCCGGCCCGGTCAGGATGACCGCACCGAGGTTCTGGCTGGCGCCGCTGGAGTTATAGACGAGCGCTTGCGTCCCCACCGAGAACGCGGCCGCGGTCTGCTTGGCGCACATGGTCACCTTCACCCGCGCGGTACCTATCTTGGTGTACGAGCCGTAGCCGCTGACGATGTCGTCGCCGGGGATGGCGGGCACGGTGAAGTTGTGCGTCCCCGAGCTCGTGCTCGAGGAGGAACTCGTCGCGTGCGCGGAAGACGTTGCGCGAGTGGAAGTCTTCGGCTTCACCGAAGCCGTGGCGGTGCTGGATGCTCTGGCCGCAGTGGAGTGCACGCTAGTCGGCGAAGCCGAAGGCGGGTCAGTAAGCGCGGTCGTCGGCGACGCCGCGGGCGGATCGGACGAAGCCGCCGACACGGCGGCGGAAGAACTCGACCCGCTCGCCCCGCACGCGGTCAGGCCAGCCCCGCCGATGATGACAGCAATGATCGCAGCCGGAATCCGGCACTTCCCCATGCCTCAATCCTCCATTGAGTAGCCCAAGCGTTACACAGAGTCACAGACAATAGCTCAGTCGCAACGATAGGTGATGGGCTACGTGTCGCACGGAGGACTTAACCAGAAACAGAGCATTTGATCCGCGGGTCGTGCGGGCCGGATTCGGTGCCCCGGCCGCAGTTCCTGCGGGTCACGATGCGGGAGGCACCGGGAAAGCCGCAGCCCTGGGCCGGTCCAGCGCCGTTCCGGGCTGGACCGACCCAGGGCCGTTGCGGCGGCTATGCCGCTGCCGGGCGACCTGCCTGCAGGAACGCCTTGCGGCCGGGGTAATCCGGCCGCGGCAGGCCCAGGTGATGCTGGGCGATGATGGTCCGGAACACCTCGACGGTGCCGCCGTACGTCGCGGTTACCTGGACCGCCCGGTGGGCGTGTTCGATCGCGCCCTTCGCGATGGTGCCGTCTGCGCCGAAGGGCAGGACCGCCTCCGGGCCGATCAGGTCGATAAGCTGCTCGGCACCCGCGATCGCGGTGTCGGCGCCCTTGATCCGGCCCATGGGTCCCGGCGTGGCCCTGGCCGCTTCCATCTCCACGAGAATGTGGCCGAACCCGGACATGAACACCTTGTCCTCGGCCATCGTGGACCCGTCCCCGTCCGGTGCGTCCTTGGCCCACCGGGCGGCGGCTTCCACGGCCCACTTCAGGAACCGCATATGGGCTATGCCGATGCTGAGGTCCTCGAGCTTGCTGCCCTCATCGCCGATACTGTGCTCGGCGTCCAGCGGGCCGTGCAGGACCGACCAGCCGTTGTTGACCTCGCCCAGGCGGTACCGGTCAGAAAGCCGGACGTCGCTGTAGTACGTGATGTTGGTCCGCTCGTCGCCGACGGTGGGCAGCTCCTGGATCTCGACTCCCGGGGCGTCCATCGGCATCAGGAACATGGTCAGGCCCTTGTGCTTGGGCAGCGTCGGGTCGGTCCGCGTGATCAGGAAGGCGTACTGGCAGTTCTGGGCGTTGGTGGTGAAGATCTTCTGCCCGTTGATGACCCATTCGTCGCCGTCACGCACCGCCCGCGTCTTGGCTCCCGCGATGTCCGATCCGCCGTCCGGTTCGGAATAGCCCAGGCAGAAGCGGACCTCGCCCCGGGCGACCTTCGGCATCAGCTCCGCGCGCAGGCTCGGCTCCGCGTGCGCGTCGACCGCCGGCCAGACCAGGCCCGGGCCCACCGCGGCCGGCGCGTCCCTGTCGGCCAGTTCCGTCTCGAGGATCCGGAGGCACACGTCGTCCAGTTCGGCGCCGCCGTCTGCCTTCCGCCACTGCGGCATCAGCCAGCCCTTGGCGCCCAGGGCGAGATACAGGCCCTTGTCGAAGTGGTCGCATCTCTCACGGGCGCCCGCGTACACCTCCTCGGTCAGGTGCTCATCCAGGAACGCCCGGACCTCATCCCTGAACTTCTGCTGGTCCTCGGTGAGGGCAACGGTTGAGAAATCCATTTTCTAGCTCTCCTAGCTACTTAATGCTGAATCCTTGCGATATACCCACGTGCGTTAGTCGCGTAATCGCCGGTGAGGTCCCCCGCAAGCGTGCCGCCGGCCAGCACCCGCCGCCTGGGCGGCGCCCACCAGCCTCGTCTCATCCCGCCCTTATCAGGTATGTGCCCGACCGGAGCCGAGGTGAACAAGCGCAGCTCCCGTTGTCCAGGGCGATCCATCAGCCTGCAGTTTCCTGCCTCGGATTTCATCCTTTGTCCTGGCAAATCCTCTTGTCAAGAGGGGGTCTGCCGGGCGCTGGAGCCGCGACGGCATTCTTCCGGGCTACCCGGTGTCCGCGGTGCCTTCGCCGATCCCCGGCGGGACTGCGGCCGCGGGCGGCGCGGGGGCCCGGATGCGCTCCCGGCGGCGCATGGTGGCGGCGGCGTCGGCGTCCCGGATGGTCAGCGCGATCGCGACGCCGACGGCGGCTATCGCGGCGGCGGTGAGGAACGCATAGTGGAACGAGGGGATCAGCGCGGCGCCGGTCGCCCCCGGCGGGCTGGTGGCCGCGACGACGGTGACCAGCACGGCGACGCCGACCCCGCCCGCGATCCGGTTCTGGGTCTGGAACAGCGCCGAGGCGCGGCCGGTGTCGGCCGAGGAGATGGTCGCGAACGACGAGGTCTGGACGGCGATGACGCACCAGCCGCTGGCGGCCCCGCTGCTGAAGGTCAGCAGCCGGATCAGCCAGATGTTGGTGTCCAGCCCCACCGTCAGCCCGATCAGGGTCCAGGCGATGACCACGCCGCACAGGCCGCCGACGGCCATCCGCCGCGGCCCGATGCGGTGGTAAAGCCGCGCCGCGATCTGGGCGCTGATCAGGAGCCCGACCGCGCCGGGGAACGTGGTCAGCCCGGAGCTCAGCGCCGAGGCCCCGCGGGCCTCCTGCAGGAACTCGGGCATGATGAACAGGTAGCCGTTGTAGCCGCCCCCCTGGCACAGCGAGACCAGGCTGGTGGTGCGGAAGATCCGGTTGCGCAGCAGCCGCAGGTTCAGCATCGGCGTCTTCAGCCGCAGCTCGAGCACCACCAGGCCGGCCAGCGCGGCCAGGCTGACGGTGCCGGTGGCGACGATGACCGGGCTGGTCCAGCCCCGGACCGGCGCCTCGCTGAGGGCGTACAGGAACAGCGCCAGGCCGCCGCCGGCCAGCACGAAGCCACCGATGTCCAGCCGGCCCGGAGCCGGCTCGCGGTGCTCGGCCAGGAACAGCAGCCCGATGACCAGAGCGGCGGTCCCGAACGGGATATTGACGAAGAAGCACCACCGCCAGGACAGCTCGGTGGTGAGTATCCCGCCCAGCACGGGCCCGGTGGCCGGGCCGAGGGCCGTGCCCAGCGCGACCATGCCCTGGGCCCGGGCGCGGCGCTCGGGCGGGTAGGTGCGGAACATCATGGCCTGGCCGACCGGGATGATGAGGCCGCCGCCGATGCCCTGGATCAGCCGGAAGATGACCAGCTGGGTCAGCGAGCCGGACAGGCCGCACAGCACGGAGGACCCCGTGAACAGCACCAGGGCGGTCAGGAAGGTGCGCCGGGTGCCGAACCGGTCCCCGATCCACCCCGACGACGGGACGGCGACGGCCAGGCTGAGCAGGTAGCTCAGCGTCACCCACTGCGCGGCGTCCAGGGATGCGTGGAAGTCCCGGGCCAGCGACGGCAGCGCGGTGAAGATGATCGTGCTGTCTACCACGGTCATGTACAGAGCGACCGTGTAACACACCAGGACCACCCGCTCCTGGCGCGGCCGCCACCGGATCACGTAACCTCCCACGACCCCGGGCCGCCCAGCATCCGCTGGTGCTCACGCACCCGAACCACCGCGCGGCCGCGGGGCCTGCGACGCTAGGCCGACCCCAGAGCACTGAACGCAATTTTAGAACGAAACTCTAGATCTTCGTAGGCTCTGGCTGTCAAGCGGCCGGTGCCGGCCTGGGTGAACCTGCTCGCGGCCGGTGAAGGTGAATCGTCTTCAACGGCGTGGCCAGGCCGGGCCCGGCTCGCCGCGAGCGGGCGCGGGCGCCAGCGGCCGTGAAAAGATGAGGGATGCGCATAGGAGCCGTGTTCCCGCAGACCGAGATCGGCAGCGACCCGGCGGATGTCCGCCGCTGGGCGACGACCGTCGAAGACCTCGGCTTTGACCACATCCTCGCCTACGACCACGTGCTGGGCGCCGGTACCGACACCCGGCCGGGCTGGCAGGGCTACACGAGCGAGTCCCTGTTTCACGAGATATTCGTCTTGTACGGGTACCTGGCCGCGGTGACCAGCCGGGTAGAGCTCGTCACCGGGGTGCTGATCCTGCCGCAGCGGCAGACCGCGCTGGTGGCCAAGCAGGCGGCTGAGGTGGACGTGCTCAGCGGCGGGCGGCTGCGCCTCGGCATCGGCGTCGGGTGGAACCCGGTCGAGTACGAGGCCCTCGGCCTGTCGTTCAACGACCGGGGCGTGCGCAGCGAGGAGCAGATCGCGCTGCTGCGCGAGCTGTGGGCGGCGCCGCTGGTGAACTTCGAGGGACGCTGGGAGCGGGTGGACAACGCCGGGATCAAGCCGCGCCCGGCGGCCGGCCGGATCCCGGTCTGGCTCGGCGGGGGCTCGGACCGGACGCTGCGCCGGGTCGCGCGGATCGGGGACGGCTGGCTGCCCCAGATGGACGCGGCCGCGGGCGCGGAACCGGTGGAACGGCTGCGCGGCTACGCGCGGGACGCGGGCCGGGATCCCGCCACCATCGGGCTGGAGCCGCGGCTGAACCTGACGGCCGTGCCGCCTGGCGAGCGGGTGGATTACGTGGCGGGCTGGCAGCGGCTGGGCGCAACTTATCTCACCATCGCCACGATGGGCGCCGGACTGGCCACCGCCGACGATCATCTTGGCGTGCTGGAGGAGGCCCTCACGGACCTGCGCCGGGCCGGCCTGCACGATGCCACGGCGACCACTTGATCTAGCCGGACTGATCTAGCCGGCAACAAGGCCGGCGCGGGCCGATCACGCGGCCCGCGCCGGATCCTGCCTGGTAACTCGGCCCGGTATCTCTGCCTGGCAAAGGGCAGCTGCCCGTTACACCGGGTCTTTGCTCAGCGCGGCGAAGCTGCTCTGGATAGGCATGAACCCGCCGGCCACGCCGATGCGCGCGTCCTTCTTCACCTGCCGCTCCCCGGCCCGTCCCTGCAGCTGCTGGATGGTGTCGGTCCACAGCCAGAAGCGGGTCCGGCCGCTGCCGATGTTCCCGCCGCTGGGTGAGATCGGCGTCGGCCCGTTGATGCTGATGTCCTCGCTGTTGAAGAAGTCCAGGCATTCCCCGCGCTGGATGCCGAAGAAGTTGAAGCCCTCGATCCAGAACACGTGGAACAGGCTGAACCCGTCGTAGGCGTTCTCGATGTCGACATCGCTGGCGGAGATCCCGGTGGAGTCATACAGCCGGCGGGCGGTGCGCGACGCCTGCTCCTCGGTCTCCTCCAGGTTGGCAATGACGCTGCGTGGCTTGAAGCCCAGGAGGCTGTCGCCGGCGACCCGGCCGCCGGTGGCGTGGCCCAGCACGTAGACCGGGGGCTGGCGCATGTCCCGGGCGCGTTCGGGGGTGGTCCACAGATAGGCGGCCGCGGTGTGGATCGGGATGTCGTTGTCGTACAGGTTGGCCGGCTCGGCCACCCACCTGGACTGCAGGTATTCGTCGGTGGTCAGCGGGTTGTTCCGGTGCTGGTACCAGTAGCCTTCCGGCATCTTCAGCCCGTTGGACCGGGAGTTGACCACGAACGGGGCCATCATGTCGTGGGTCTTGTTGTACTTGTACAGGTACCGCTGGAACTGCTGCGCGGTGCCGTACACCGGGGGACCCGCGAGCGCGCTGAACTTCTGCGGCCCGGACACGGTCTCCCGTGCGGCCGCCCCGCGCTGGCCGTAGCGGCCGGGAACGTTGTGCCAGCCCTTCACGGACAGCACGACCTCGCCCATCCCGCGGCCCACCGCCTCGATGGCCGCGGCCACGGCATGCGACATGCACCCGGGAGCGACCATCACGAACTTCAGGCCGGTCAGCTCGGGCAGGTTCTTCACCAGCCACTCTGGGCTCAGCTTGATCAGCCCGTCGAACGGGTCGGACGTGTTCTGGAACGCGGCCAGGAAGTCCGCCGGGACCGGCTCACCCTCCGGCCAGAACGCGCCGGTGGTGGTCGAGTCGACGATCACCAGCCCGTCCACCTGGCCGGGAGCGACCCCTGCGTCCTCGATGGCCCTGCGGATAGCCAGGATGGACCACGCGCCGATGCTCTTCTGCGGGTCGCCGTCCCAGCGCCGCAGCGTGGGCGAATGCCCGACGCCGACCGCGGCGACCTTGCCCCGGTGGGGCCACACGCCCAGGTCGTCCTCGGCCCGGAACATCCCCAACCTGGCTGCCGACGGGTAAATCGTGGGGGCGCTCATGAGCTCTGTCCTCTCGCTCGTAGCTCGGCTACCGGATTACGGCTGGACCTGTCATTCGGGAACCTTCTGCTCGGTGCCGGGAACCGCCCGAAGGTCAGCTCCACCTGGCCTCCGATCGGCCCTGGCCGGGAAGTATGAGGCAGCAGCGATGCGGAGCTGCCCGGGCAGTTGATCAGCTGATCGGCCCGGCGCGATTGCGCTCACCGCGACTCCGCTCACAGCGACTCCGCCCGCCGCTGCGCAATACCTTTCATCGCAGGTCCTCAAATGAGTGGTATAGACACGGTGTACACCCAGGCAGATGATCGCACAACCCGCCGCTGCGGCCCGGACGGCCGTTTAGCGTGCCCGACGTGGGTAGGTGACGGCACGGACAAAAGGATGCGCGAGACCTGCACTGGGTAGGTACGTCAATGACGACGGATGATTTTCCGGGGGATTTCAAGGGCCTGCATGACGCGCTGGTGAAGACCAAGAGCATCGAGCAGTTCCTGCACGACCTGGCCATGCTGGCGGCCCGGGCGGTGGGCAGCGACCTGTCCTGCGCGATGATGATGAGTTCCCGCCCGCAGCCGGTGACGGCGGCGTGCACTGACCCGGTGGCCGCGAAGATGGATGCGGTCCAGCATGAACTCCAGGCCGGTCCGTGCCTGGAGGCCATGCGCGACAATCACATGGTCCGCATCGATGACACGGCGGGCGAGCCGCGCTGGCCCGAGTTCTCCAGGCGCGCGGCCGCCCAGGGCATCCGGTCATGCCTGGCGCTGCCGCTGAGCTCGCAGGGCGAGCCGATAGGCGCCCTTAACCTGTACGCGCGGGACGCATGGGCCTTCGGCGAGGCGGCGACCGAGCACGCCGCGGGTTTCGCCGAGAATGCCTCCGGGGCCTTGGCCCTGGCTATCCGGCTGGCCTCGCACGCCGCCTTGATCGATCAGCTTCGCTCGTCTATGGCATCGCGGGCCGTTATCGATCAGGCGCTCGGGATAATCATGGCCAGGGAGCGCTGCAGCCAGGCCCGCGCCTTCGCCATCCTGCGCTCCGCGTCGCAGCAGCGCAACGTGAAACTCCGCGACATTGCCAGCGCGATCGTCACCAGTGTCAGCGGCGAGCCCCCGCAGCCGCCGCGTGCATTTGAGGAGGATTTATGCCGTGGCGCCGTCCGCCTCGGCAGATGGTTTCGCGGCTGCCTTCTCGTTAGGCCGCCCCGCCATCGGTATCTGCCTTCTCGCCGAACGCCGTGTCATCAAGGACGGATTTTCTCTTAGGACCGGAGAGCGACGTCGCAACGCTGGCGTAAACATCGACCAGGCGATCGACGCCGGTCAGGGCCAGCACCCGCTGCACGGCCGGCGCGCTGACGACCAGGCGCATTTCCCCGCCATTAGCCTGGGCCCGCCGGAATGCGCGCACTAGCGCGCTTACCCCGGACGAATCGCAAAATGTGGTATTGGTCAGGTCGGCGACCAGCAAGGCGGCACCCTGGTTAACGACCGAGAGCAGATCCTCGCGGACCTGGTCGGCATTGGTGATGTCAATCTCCGCAGGCAGCGCCACGACGGCGGTCTGGCCTATCCATAGCACCGGAAAGTGCTCACCAGGCATCTGCGGCCACCGCCCATTCATAGCAGAAGGGTGGGCCGCGCCTCCGGACCCAGTAACGCGGGCGTCGCCGCGTAGCGAAGATTATCCACGGCCGCATGGTGCCGCGCAAGCCACCTTGATCAAGCGGTGATCAGCCATTTCCCCCCTTTGCGAATCACATATTGGGCAATGCGTGCGCGGCGCTCCGAAATGAACGCGTCCGGGTCTTCCGCTGACCACGGGTGACGCCAGCGGGACCAGCGGGACCGCTAGCCGCGGCCCGCTGATCGCAGCAGGACGCCGCGGATGAACGCGGCCTGCCCGGCATGCTGCAGGTCGTCGGAGATCACGCTGACCAGCCGGACACCGAGGGTGACCGGCGGATCCCAGCCCTCGTCCACCACCCGCGACAGGTCCGCGTCGGTGACGCCGGACACCAGGCCGACGGTCTGCGCGTGCACCGCGTCGTGGTAGGCGGTCAGCAGGTCCCCGGACGAGACCTGGACCTCGGCGACCTGCGCGGAGCTATGCCCGTAGCCGATCTCGCCTAGTCCGAACGGCAGCCCGAACCGGTCCATGAAGCGCGGCCACACCTGCGTCACGCCGAACGCGCCGGCCACGTGATCGTCCTGCACCCGGGTCAGGTGCCAGCACAGCCAGGCGATCGAGTTCGCGTCCTCGTCCAGCCGCGCCGCTAGCTGGCCGGCGGTCAGCTCGCGCACCGCCCTGTGCACGGTATCCCGTACCCGGCCGAACGCGTCGGTCAAGAGCTCCGCACTGGTCACCCGCACACCACCTTTCAAATCAGAACAGAATTTATCCGAACGGGCCGTGGTGTTCCCATCCAAGCCCGCCTTCCCGCACCCCGCCACCGGAACGGCCCTAGTGACACGCCGCGCCCACCTGGCCCGCGGCCTGCGTGGTCGCCACGCGGGCCGGCGCGAGGTACCGTTCGACCGTGTCAGCAGGCCGCCAGGACTGTGTTTCTCCCCCCGAACCCGCTCCTGTCTCTCCTCCCGGACCCACCCCGATTGACCTGCCCTCGGTCAGCGAGCTGCTCGCGGCGGCCGTGGCCGGCATCGGCGGCGCGGAGCGGTCCGGCCAGGTCGCCATGGCCGAGGCGGTCGAGCATGCCATCGCGAGCGGCGAGCACCTGGCCGTCCAGGCCGGGACCGGCACCGGGAAGTCGCTGGCCTACCTGGTCCCGGCGATCCGGCACGCGGTGAGCTCCCGCAGTACGGTCGTCGTGGCCACCGCCACCATCGCGCTGCAGCGCCAGCTGATCGACCGCGACCTGCCGCGCCTGGTCACCGCGCTGGCGCCGGCCCTGGGCCAGGAGCCCGCCTTCGCGATCCTGAAGGGCCGGCGTAACTACCTGTGCCTGCACCGGCAGCGCGGCGGGCCGGCCGACGACCCGCAGGACGGGCTGTTCGACCCGGCCGCCGCATCCGATTCTGCGGGCGGCCCGTCCTCGCCCCTGGGCCGCCAGGTCAAGCGGCTGCACGAGTGGGCCGAGGAGACCACGACGGGGGACCGCGACGAGCTGGTCCCCGGTGTGCCGGAGGCGGCGTGGCGCCAGGTCTCAGTCAGCGCGCAGGAGTGCATCGGCGCCCAGCGCTGCCCGTTCGGCTCACGGTGCTTCGCCGAGAAGGCCCGGGAGGCGGCGGCCAAGGCGCACGTCGTTGTCACCAACCACGCGCTGCTGGCCATCGACGCGACTTCGGACGTCGACGTGCTGCCCGGTCACGACGTGGTCATCGTCGACGAGGCCCACGACTTGGTGGACCGGGTCACCTCGGCCACCACCGGCGAGCTGTCCGGTGCCGCGGTTGATGCGGTCGCCCGCCGTGCCTCCCGGGAGATCGAGTCAGCCGCCGCTGAGGGCGGCGCGCCCGCCGTGGCCGACCAGCTGCGGCACGCCGCCGCCGCGCTGACGCTTGACCTCGATGACGCCCCCGCGGGCCGGATGGACGTGCTGTCCGACGCACTGGCTGCGACCCTGCGTTCCGTGGACGACGCGGCCAAGGCCGCCGCCGAGGCCATCAAGGCCAGCGCGGCGAGTCTGGGCGACGACGACCCGGCCCGGCTCGCGGCGGCCAGGATCGCGTTGTCCTCCCTCGACGACCTGCAGCGGACCACCAGCCGGATCCTGGGCTCGTTCACCGAGGAACTCGACCGCCGCCCGGAGGTGGTGTGGCTCGACCGGCCGTTCACCGAGGATGCGCGGCGGCCGCCTACCCTTCGGGTGGCGCCGCTCGAGGTCGGGCCGGTGCTGCGCGATCGCCTGTTCGGCGAGCGCACGGTCACGCTGACCTCGGCGACGCTCGCCGTCGGGGGCTCATTCGTTCCCCTGGCCAGCCAATGGGGCCTGAACCTGCCCCGCGACGATCAGACGTCCTGGACCGGCCTGGACGTCGGGTCGCCGTTCGATCATCCGCGCAGCGGGATCCTGTACGTGGCCAGGCATCTGCCGCCGCCCGGCCGGGACCAGCTGGCCGAGGCGTACCTGACCGAGCTCGAGGAGCTCATCGACGCCGCGGGCGGCCGCACGCTCGGCCTGTTCTCGTCCATGCGGGCAGCCGTCCAGGCGGCCGGCGCGCTGCGTGACCGCATCTCCTACCCGCTGCTCTGCCAGGGCGACGACGTCACCGCCCAGCTGGTCAGGCAGTTCGCCGAGGACGAGCCGACCTGCCTGTTCGGCACCTTGTCCCTGTGGCAGGGCGTGGACGTGCCCGGGCCCGCGCTGCGGCTGGTCGTCATCGACCGGATCCCGTTTCCGCGGCCCGACGACCCGCTCGCCTCGGCCCGGCAGCGCGCGGTGGCCGCGCGTGGCGGCAACGGGTTCATGACGGTGGCGGCGGCGCATGCGGCGTTGCTGCTGGCCCAGGGCGCCGGACGGCTGCTGCGCACGATGACCGACCGCGGCGTGGTCGCGGTACTGGATCCCCGGCTGGCGACGGCGCGGTACGGCGACTTCCTCCGCGCGTCGCTGCCTCCGTTCTGGACGACCACCGACCCGGCCCTGGTCCGGGCCGCGCTGCGCCGCCTCTCCGCCGCGGATTCCTTACCGGGACGTTAATCCTCTTACCAGTACGTTAAGTCCGCCGAGCTGGTGCGGATGGGATCGCATGATACTGGGTAACATTTCGGGAACTAGGGGACTTTGTGGTCCGTTGGGGTGGGGACTGGCTGGCCCGGCCATGGCGGGAGGTGACGCATGCGGAGCGCCCCGCGCGACGGCAAGCGGCACATTCTGCGCTGGGTTGCCGTCGGGGCGGTCGTCATCCTGTCCGCGGGAACGCTAGCCGGGTACCTGAAGTACCGCGCCGTCTACGACAGCATCACCCGGGTCGCCGTCCCGGGCGCCGAACTGGGCCAGCGCCCGCAGGACTACAGCTCGTCCTCGGAAAACATCCTCATCTACGGCGATGACAGCCGGAAGGGCCTGGACGCGCACCAGCAGTTCATCCTGCACACCGGCAGCGACCAGACCGATAACACCGACACCATCATGGTCGTCCACCTGTCGCCGGGCCGGCACGGGGTCACCGCGTTGAGCATCCCGCGTGACACCATGGTGCCCCGGTACCAGTGCGACGCCAGCCCCGGTTACGCGGGCCAGCAGGCCAGCCCCGGCTCATACGTGCAGATCAACTCGCTGCTGGCGATCGGCGGCCCGGCATGCCTGTGGAAGACGGTCGAGCAGGAGACCGGCATCTTCATCAACCACTTCATCGGGATCGGCATGCTCGGCTTCGTCAACGTCGTCAACGACCTGGGCGGCGTCAACGTCTGCGTCCCATTCACGGTGAATGACCAGGTATCGGGCCTCGACCTCGCGGCCGGCGAGGACCACATCGACGGGGTCCAGGCGCTGGCCTTCTGGCGGACCCGCGAGGACATCGGGACCGGGTCGGACCTGGAACGCATCCAGCGTGACCAGTTCATGTCCGCCCAGGTCGTAAAGGGGGTCCTGGGCAGCGGGCTGCTATCGAACCCGCTCCGGCTGCTGTCGGTGGTCACCGACGCCGCCGCCTCGATGACCACCGACGGCGGCATGACCGTGGCAGACCTGGTGGGCATCGCCGAGAGCCTGCATAACGTGTCCAGCCAGGAGGTCCAGTTCATCACCGCGCCGAACCAGGCCTGGCCCCCCGACCCCACCGCCCGCGTCCAGTTCGCGCAGCCGCAGGCCGATGCGGTGTTCGCGGCCATCGCGCACGACGTGGCCGTGCCCAAGGTCAAGGCCACGCCGACATCATCCGTTGCCCCGCAGGTGCTCACCACCAGCCCGTCCCAGGTGAAGGTCCAGGTCCTGAACGGCTCCGGCGCATCCGGCATCGCCGCCCAGGCGGCGGCCGGGCTGACCCGCCGCGGCTTCGACGTGACCGGCACCGGCGACGCCGCCAGCTTCGCCTACACCAAGTCGGTCATCGAGTACTCCTCCGCGGCGGATATGGCCGCGGTGAACACGCTCGAGCAGCAGCTGGCCGACGTCACCACCCTGCAGGACAGCAGCCTGAAGCCGGGCACGGTCGAGCTGATCCTCGGCTCCGACTTCACCGGCCTGGCCCCCGTCTCCGCGACCCCCAGCGCGTCCGCAGCCCCAACCACCCCAGCCACCTCCAGCACCCTCAGGCCGGCTCCAGCACCCCGGCCAGGCCCAGCGCGTCCGGCTCGGTCAGCGGCCTGGCCCAGTCCAACGGCGGGATCACCGCGGCGGCCAGCTGCTCCAGCGACAGCTCCGCCTTCTCCGGCCCGCTCAGCCCCTGACGCTCTGGCACCACCAGCAACACCCATCCCATCGCCATGGTAGATCGAGGCGTCGTGGTAATTCCGGAGGCATCATGTTCCCCCGGAATTACCATGAAGACCGGATTTTCCGCGCAGATTTGGACGAGGCACCAGCGGCGCCGCTGCTTCATGAGGGATCGCTACCCCCGATCACATGACGTCAGCGCGGCGCGATGGCGCTGACGTCGGCGACCGCCTCGGGCAGCCTGCGCATGCTGGTGATGCGGCGCTCGGCCAGCTTGGCCGGATGCCCGGTGCCGTCTCGGTCGACCCAGACCTTGCGCAGGCCCATCCGGGCTGCGGGCAGCATGTCGTGCACCCAGCTGTTGGCCACGTGGATCCAGTCTGCCGCGGTCACGTTGGTCTGGTCGGCGAACGCCCGGAAGTGCCCCAGGTCCGGCTTGTAGCTGCCCACCTGCTGCGCCGTCACCACCAGGTCGAACGGCACCGGCAGGTGCGGCCGGGTGGCGCCGAACAAGTCGTCGTCGCAGTTCGTCAGGATGGCCAGCCGCCAGCCTTGCTCCCGTAGCGCGGTCAGGGCAGGGCCCACGTCCTCGAAAACCGGCAGGTCCGGCCAGGCGCGGACAAACGTCGCCTCGGCCCCGTCGGGCAGCGCGATTCCCTCGTGCCGGGCCGCCGAGGCCAGCCCGGAGGTGAGCACCTCGCGGTATGGCATCCAGCCCGGGCCCGCCTCGAGCTCGAGCTCGGCCTGGTGGTAGGCACTGAGCAGCCGGCCCGTGTCCCGGCCGACGATCTTCTCCAGCGGCGCGCCCATGCCCGTGTTCCAGTCCGCGATCGTCCCGTAGCAGTCAAACGTCAGCCACCTATCCGCCACGGCTCACCTCCACACGAGTGTCCGATCAGCATCCCATTTCTGCTGGCTCGCTTCCGCCTGGGCGCGTCCGCCAGGCGGAAGCTCACCATCTCAGCGCGGCGATCTGGTCATAGTCGGCCGCGGGGTACGCGACCAGGCCCTCCGAGAGCGCGAAGATCCACTCCACCACCCCCAGGGACAACGCCAGGCGGCTGCACCTGGCGCAGAAGTGCGGCTCCTCCAGCCGGACCGAGTCATCGGCCTCGAGCCGCACGTAGATCAGCTTCGATCCCGGCAGCAGCTGCCAGCCGTCGGGGTCACGGGCCAGCGTGATGGCCCGTTGCTCAGCATGGGTCCGGCACAGGTCATGATGGCCGAACTCGCCGAACTTGCAGTAGCAGTGGTCTTCACCGGGAAACGGCACCCCGTTGGTTCCCCAGGCCAGCATGCTGCCGTCCTTCACCAGGACCGCGGCATGTCGGGTCCGGGCGTGGGAATCGCGGGCCAGCTCCGCGGCCCGCTCCACCATCTGCTCCGCGAACTGGCTGTCGTGACGTTTCAGCGGGCGCCATTGCGGCCCTGGCCCTGGTTGCATGCGCATTACGCTAACGCGAAACGGGCCCGGATCAGGCCAGGGAGCGCCGCTCGACCCGTAATGGGCCGGAACCGGTCCGACGCCGCGCTGAGCGCCTGGTACTCGCCGTCGGTGAGCTTGATGCTCGCTGCGGCCACGTTGCTCTCCAGCTGCCCAACGCTCGAGGCACCCGGTATCGCGACCACCGCGGGGCGGCGGATGGACCAGGCCAGGGCGATCTGGGCCGGCGTAGCGGAGTGCGCCTCGGCCACCTGGCGCAGCGTCGCGATCAGGTCGCCGGCCCGCTCGAGGTTCTGGGGCAGGAACAGCGCATTGGCGGCGCGGACCCGGTTGGCCGGCCGGTGGTCCCGGTCATACCGGCCCGACAGGAGGCCCTGCGCGAGCGGGCTGTAGGCGATCACCACGTGGCCGGTCGACTCGGCGAACGGCAGCAGGTCCAGTTCCGGCGACCGGCTGACCAGGCTGTAGGCGACCTGGTTGCTCAGCACCCGGCTGCCCAGCGCCATCTCCGCGGCCTGCCAGCGGTCCAGGGAGTAATTGCTGACGCCGACCTCGCCGACCAGCCCGACCCGCTGCAGCGCGCGCATGCCGCGCATGATCGTCCCGTCCCGGACCACCGGGTTGGGCTGGTGTACCTGGTAGAGGTCAATCCGGCGGACGTCCAGCCGGTTCGCGCTCGCCACTGCGCGCTGCTCGACGACCGGGGCCACCGGCAGCAACGGGAAGAGCTTCGTCGCGAGGAAGACCCGTTCCCGGTCCTCGCCCAGGGCCTGGCCCAGGATCCGCTCGCTGCGCCCGAAACCGTAGAGCTCGGCCGTGTCGAACAGCGTCACGCCCAGCTCCACCGCCCGGCGCACGATGGCGCGCGCCTCCCGGTCGGCGTACGGCTGTCCGTATCCCCAATCCCGGGAGCCGAACTGCCAGGTACCCAGCCCGATCCGGGAGATCTGCGGGCTTGTTCCCGCGTTCAGGTATTCCACGTGACCAGGCTATAGGGACGCTGCGAAGCTCCGGAGACACGCCGTGTGACCTGGACATCTGTGACACGGGCGCATTAAAGGGGGAGCATCGGCGCTGTGCAGACATTCCAGATAGGAAGGCCACGCCAATGCTCCCGGAGCCGACCATACCAAAGCGGCGTGCCGCCGCACCGGTGCCGCAGCCGTGGGTGATGACTCCGTTGTTCGGCGTGCCGGACCAGGACGAGCCCGGCCCGGTCGCGGTTCCCGGCCGTGCCCGGGGCCGCCCGGCCGGCCGGGGCCGGCGTCCGAGCCCGCTCGGCCCGGCGGGCCCCCGGGGCGCGGCCACCCGAGCCAAGCGCGACGGCGTGCCAGATCCGCCGGATCTGCTGGCCATCACCGGCGAGAGGCTCCGGCGCGCCCTGGCGCGCAGCTTCCTGCGTTACGGCATACCCGGCGATCCGGAGACCGCGGTGCACGCGGCCATGAACGTGGTCGAGCCGGTGCTGCAGGCGCGGGACACCGAGATCCTGAGGCTTCGCCGGCTGACGCTGGCGAAGCGCGCCGGCCGGTAGCTCGCCGGTCCCGCGGCCCGGCACGTAAGATGCCGTGGTGCACATAGTGGTGACCGGCGGTACCGGTTTCCTTGGTTCGCGGCTGGCCCGCGAGCTGCTAGCGGCTGGCTCGCTGACCGCCGCGGGTCACGCGGCCCGCCCGCTGTCCCGGCTGACGCTCATCGACCGCGCGCCGGCGCCGCCGGACCTGGCCGCCGATGACCGGGTGAGGGTGGTCCGCGGCGACCTGACCGACCTGCTGGACGACGCCGGCACCGCCCAGGACGCGCTGGCCGATGCCGAGGTGATCTTCCACCTCGCCGCGGCCGTCAGCGGCGAGTGCGAGGCGGACTTCGACCTCGGCCTGCGGGCGAACCTGCAGGCCACCCACCTGCTATTGGCGTCCTGCCGGGCGCTCGGGACCAGCCCGGTGGTGGTGTTCTCGAGTTCCGTCGCGGTGTTCGGGGGGTCGCCCGAGCAGCCGCTCCCGGGCGTCATCACCGATGACACCCGCCCCAATCCGCAGACCAGTTACGGCGCCCAGAAGACTATGAGCGAGTACCTGCTGGCCGACTACACCCGGAAAGGCTTCCTGAACGGCCGGGCCGTCCGCCTGATGACGGTCAGCGTGCGCCCGGGCCGCCCCAACGCCGCGGCATCAGGCTTCCTGTCCGGCATCATCCGGGAACCGCTGGCCGGCCAGCGTGCCGTCTGCCCGGTCAGCCCGGACACCGAGGTCGCCCTGGCCTCGCCGGCCAAGGCCGTCGAGGCGCTGCTGTGCGCCGCCACCTCCTCCGATCAGGCCTGGGCCGACCCGGCGCCGGTCACCATGCCCGCGCTCACCGTGACCGTGGCGGACATGGTCGCCGCCCTGGGCCGGGCCGCCGGGCCCCAGGCGACCGGGCTGATCGACTGGATCCCCGACCCGGCGGTGGCCGGGGTGGTCGCGAACTGGCCGGCCCGGATCCGCGCCGACCGGGCCACCCGGCTGGGCCTGACCCCCGACCCCGACTTCGACACCGTGATCAGGACGTACCTGGCCGGGGCGTGACCGGCCCGGTGCTCGTTGCCGAGGCCATCATGACCTGCGGCCATTGATTTGATGGGCGAGGCGAGCAAGCCTACGACGCCCGTCTGGGCCGGCCTGGAGCCGAGGTTCGGCGCGTAGCCTGGCCGGGCTTGGTCCCGAGGTTCGGCGCGTAACCTGGCTGCGGGAGGCCCGATGTACGTTCCCGCTCACTTCGCCGTCGATGACGCCGAGGTCGCCGAGCTGCTGACCCGCCATGGCGCGGCCGACCTGGTCACGCTGACCGAGGACGGCCTGCTGGCCACGATGCTGCCGTTCGCGTTCATCCCGTCGGCCTGCCGCCGCGGCGCCCTGTACGGTCACGTGGCCCGGAACAACGACCAGTGGCGCAGGCCGGCCCTCGGCGAGTCGCTCGTCATCGTCCGCGGCCCGGATGCCTACGTGTCCCCGTCCTGGTACACGGCCAAGGCCGAGCACGGCCGGGTCGTCCCGACCTGGAATTACGTGACGGCTCACGTGTACGGGAAGCTCGTCGTGCACGACGACCCGGCCTGGGTCGAAGACGTGGTCCGGCGGCTGACGGCCAAGCACGAAGCCGCCCGGCTCGCCTCGCCCGGGCAGGCGATGCCGTGGTCGGTGGACGACGCGCCGCGGGCATTCATCGAGGGCCAGCTGCGGGCCATCGTCGGCCTGGAGCTGCAGATCACCCGGATCGAGGCCAAGGCCAAGCTGAGCCAGAACCGCCCGGCGGCCGACATCGCGGGCGTCGCCGCAGGCCTGTCCGGCCGCGGCGACGAGCCGATGGCCTCCGCCGTCGAGCACGCGAACGCCGCCCGGGTCGACGGCGCGCCCAAACCAGGCGCCTAGCCCGGCCCACACCCGGCCGCCCGGTCAGAGGCCGCGCACGGCGGGGATGACTTCGGCGGCGATCACCTCGAGCGGCCTCACCTGCCATACGTTGGCCACCGCGCCGATGGCGGCCTGGAAGCCGATCTCGGCCAGGCGGCCGAGCTGGTCGATCACCTCGGCGGCCTCCTCGCCCTTCTCTCCGACGTCGAATACGAAGTAGCAGGTCTTGGTGATCTCGTCGTAGTCGCGGCCCTCGGCGTCGCAGTGCGCGCGCAGCACGTCGAGCTTGCGGGCCAGGTCCGGGGTCTGGAACAAGTTGCACGCGTCGGCGTACCTGGCTACCAGGCGCAGCGTTTTGCGCTCCCCGCCGCCGCCGATCATGATCGGCGGGTGCGGCCTGGTCAGGGCCTGCGGGGAGTTCAGCGGGCGCTCCAGCTGGTAATGCCTGCCCCGGTACGGGCTCTCGTCGCCGCGCCACATCTGCAGGCAGATCTGCAGGGTCTCCTCGAGCCGCTCGAACCGCTCGGCGACCGGCGGGAACGCGATGCCCAGCGCGCGCGACTCCTCGGAGTTCCACGCGGCCCCGATGCCGAGCCAGGCCCGCCCACCGGACAGCACGTCCAGCGTGGTGACGGCTTTGGCCAGGAGGCCGGGATACCGGTACACGGCCCTGGTGACCACGGTGAGGAGCTTGGCCCGCGATGTGCACGCGGCCAGGTAGCCGAGCGTCGTATACGCCTCGAGCATCTCGCGCTCGGGCGGGCCGATCCCTCGGATCTGGAAGAAATGGTCCATGACCGCGATGAAGTCGAAGCCCGCCTCGTCCGCGGTGCGGGCTACGGTGGCCAGGTCAGCGCCGAGGCGGGCCGGGCCGCCGGGGGTGGTGAAGTCAGGGATCTGCAGTCCGAGCTGCACTGTGCTACCTCCGGGCCGGACCTGATGTGGCACTTCCAGCTCTCACGGCCCCTGGTGGAAGTGCTCGTACAGGGCTTTCAGCGACCGCAGGAACGCCTCCCGGTCGGCGGGCGGGAGCAGCACGAGGACCTGCTCTTCCCGGCGGCGGATACCAGCCTCCACCGAACGCCGCAGCCGGTCGCCGGCCGGGGTCAGGGACAGCAGGTGCACCCGCCGGTCCGCCTCGTCCGGCTGCCGGTCGATCAGCCCGCGCTCCTGCAGTTCGTCCAGGACGCCAATGATGCGGCTCTTGTCCGCCTTGATGGCCTGGGCGAGGGCGGCTTGCGTGCGGACCGGCTGCTCGACCAGCGCCATCAGCACGATGTATCCCCACATCGAGAGGTCGTGCGCGCGCAGCACGGGTTCCTCGCGCGCAACAAGCGCCCTGGTCAGGGGCACGAACATCGCGGCGAGATCCCTGCGGTCATCCGGGAACGCGCTCATCGTGCGGGCATAATAACAAGATTGTGCTGACTATAGGTATAGTCATATCATATGAGAAAGCTTATCATATGAAAGAGCATACGAATCGTGACGCTACAGGACATCGTGCGCCTGGACGCTCAGGCCGTCCAGGCCAGCGTCGAAGTGACGGCGCTGGCCGGTCTCGCGGACCTGGGCCGGCCGACGCCATGTGGTGACTGGACACTGGCCGAACTGCTCGCGCACATGACGGCGCAGCACAACGGCTTCGCCGCCGCGGCGGCCGGACGCGGCGCGGATCTCGTCCGCTGGCAGACAGGGGCGCCAGCGGCCGACCCGGTGCCGGAGTACGCCGCCGCGGCGGCGCGGGTGCTGGCGGCCTTCGGCGCGCCGCGCGCGCTGGACCGGGAATTCGTGCTGCCGGAGATCAGCCCGCGGCTGCGGTTCCCGGCCGGGCAGGCCATCGGCTTCCACTTCGTGGATTACGTGGTGCACGGGTGGGATGTCGCACGGGCGCTCGGCGTGGCCTACGAGCTCGAGCCCGGCCTGCTCGCCCCGGCGCTGGACATCGCCCGGTCGGTGCCCGGCGGGCAGAGCCGCCGCCGGCCGGGGGCGGCCTTCGCGCCGCGGGTGGCCGTGACCGGCGGCGGCCTGCTGGATCAGATCGTCGCCCTGCTCGGTCGCCGGCCCGGCTGGCCGAGGTTATCCGCTCCGGCGCCGGCCCGATCGTGCCGGCTGGGCAAGGTTATCCGGCCCGGCCCGGCCGTGCCGGCTGGGCAAGGTGGCCCGCCCCGGCCGGGCCGCGGCCGTGCGCCGGCCGGGGTTACCGTGGAGCGTGGGCGCTGACCGGGTCGATGCGGTAATCATCGGGGCCGGGCTGGCCGGGTCGGCCACGGCGCGGGCGCTGGCCCGCCGGGGGCGTTCGGTCGTCGTCCTGGAGGCCTTCGAGCCCGGCCACCGCCGCGGCAGCTCGCATGGCAGCGCCCGGATCTTCCGCCGGGCCTACCCCGATCCCTTCTACCTCCGGCTGACCGGCCAGGCCGAACGGCTCTGGCGGCAGCTAGCCGACGAAGCGGGGGAGGATCTGGTGGCGACCACGGGCGGCCTGGACTTCGGCCCGGCCCGGCAGCAGGAGAAGATGCACGAGATCCTGAGTGCGTCCGGGGTCCCCGTGGAGCTTTTGCCGGCTGCGGCGGCGGCCGAGCGGTGGCCTGGCACAGCGTTCGGGACCGCCCCGGTCATGTTCCAGCCCGACGCCGGGGTCATCGATGCGGAGCGGGCCATGACGGCGATGCGCGCGCTGGCCGGGGCCTGTGGGGCGCAGCTTCACTACGGCTCGCCGGTACTGGACGTCTCGGCCTCGGAGGCCGAAGCGGTGGTGCACACGGCCGGCCGGTCGCGGCGAGCGCCCGTCGTGGTCGTGGCCGCCGGAGCCTGGCTGGCGCCGCTGCTCGGCCAGCACGTAGGCCTGCCGCCGCTGGCCGTGACCCAGGAGGAGGCCTTCCACTTCGCGCCGCGGGACACCGGAGCACCCCGGACCTCACCCGCTCCCCGCCCGGTCTTCATCTACCACGGCGAGGTCGTCATGTACGGGCTGCCGGCCGGGCGGGACGGCGAGGTGCCCGGCGCGATCAAGATCGGCCACCACGGCGGGGGCACGATCTCCACGGCCGACGGCCGCGACGGTATCGTCACGGCGGCCGGCCGGCAGGAGGTCCGCACGTTCGTCCGCGAGACGCTCCAAGACCTCGATCCCGACCCGGTCGGCCAGCTGACCTGCCTGTACACCTCGACGGCGACCGAGGACTTCATCCTGGACCGGCGCGGGCCGCTCGTGATCTGCTCGGCGTGTTCCGGCCATGGCGCCAAGTTCGCGCCGCTCACCGGCGAACTCGCCGCCGACCTGGCTTGCGGAGGTTCCGCCGCGGATCCGCGCTTCACCCTCGCGGCCCACGGTGCCTGACCGTCTGCCCGTCCGGCCGGAGGAGTGACCAGCATGCGGGTTGCCGTGATCGGTCCCACGAACGTCGCCCGGGTGGGCGATGCCGCGGGCATCGGGCCTGATACCTACACCCGGGCCGCGGCCGCCGTCGGCCGCGCTCCCGAGCCCGCCGCGGCCTTAGCCGGGAGCCCGCCGCGGGCCTCAGCCGGGAGCCCGCCGCGGGCCTTGGCCAGGAGCCGCCGCCGCCCTCCGGGTGGCCAGAGCGAACCCGAATATGGCTACGGAGAGTAGCCAATCCGAACCACATGGGCGCTAGAGGCAGGTGATTCTTTAGCGTCACGAAGTAAGTCGTGTGGCTCATGTGACGTAGGATGAGGCATTTTAGCATCCATAAATCGATTTAACGAGTTTTGGCGTATTTGCCCAAAATGATGCATCAATGCCCGTTAAGCTCCCGCGATGTCAGGCGCTCCGAAGCCCGCCCGCACGCTGCGCGGTCTTCCTGGTGAGCGCGCAGTGCACGGAAAGGAGCCCTTTGGGCCGCCACAGCAAGTCATCTCGTCTCCGAATCGCGCTGCCGATCGTGGCCGCGCCCGCCCTGGCCAGCGTGGCCGCGGCGTTCTGCCTGGCGCCGCAGGCGCTGGCCGACCCCTCAACGACCGGCTCATCCACGGCCCACGCCGTGACCGCGGACGTCCGCAGCCCGCTCGGCCCTTCGGCGCAGCTGCTGGCTGCGGTTGAGCAGACCGCGCAGCAGAAGAAGGCCGCCAGCCAGCCGTCCTCCTACACCGTCCGGTCCGGTGACACGCTGTCCGCGATCGCCGGGCGCGAATACCACAACCAAGGCGCCTGGCCGGTGCTGTACTGGGCCAACCACAGCACGATCAAGTGGGCGAACATCATCCAGCCCGGCCAGGTCCTGCGGGTTCCCGCCGAGCCCGCCAAGATCCCGGGCGCACCTGGCCAGCTCGGCCCGGCTCCGGCTCCGGCGCCAGCGGCGGCTCCAGCAGCTGCTGTGGCTCAGGCGCCGGCGTACTCGGCTGGCACCGTGTCCTCGAGCCCGGCGGCGCAGACCGCCTCGAGTGCCGCCACGTACTCCGGCGGCACTCCGGGCGGATCGTTCGGCGCGTGCGTGGTCGCCCGCGAGTCCGGCGGCAACGCCCAGGTCATGAACTCCTCGGGCCACTACGGCCTCTACCAGTTCAGCGCCTCCACCTGGGCCGCGTACGGCGGTTCCTCAGCGGACTTCGGCAACGCCAGCGTAGCTGAGCAGAACCAGGTGTTCTCTAATGCCCTGGCCGCTGGCGGGCAGTCCAACTGGTCGCCCTACGACGGCTGCTGACCAGCAGCCCGGGGTGGCCGCGGGCCGCTAGGCCCGTCGCTGGCCAGGCCACGCTCCCGTTGCTGATGATGCGACGGGCGTCCCCGTGATGATCCTGGCGGTCAACCCAGGCCCCAGGGGAATTCGGGACGGGCGGTAGCCGCCAAGCGGGCCGGCGTCCTTGAAGCGGCAGTAGCAAATCTGCAGGGCTGGGCCTCGCGGTGTCGAAACCGCGAGGCCCAGCTTGTTTTTCGGCAGGTGGATATCGGGTGCAAACGGCGCGCCTGCTTGCCGGGCCCTGGTCCAGGTCCTAGAGTCCAGAGCCAGGATCCGTGGGCAACGTCGCGGCCATAGCCCAGGAGGTTAGTGCTTGTGGCAGCATCACGTATGACAGAGCCCCAGGCAGGCGAGCTGGGCCCGACCGGGAGGCCGTACCCTTCCTTTCCCGATCCGCAGCCGCTGCTGGAGCACGGCCCCGCCCGCACGGTCGCCGTCTGCAACCAGAAGGGCGGCGTCGGCAAGACGACCACGACGATCAACCTCGGCGCGGCCCTGGCCGAGCAGGGCCGCCGGGTGCTTCTCGTCGACTTCGACCCGCAGGGCGCGCTGTCGGTCGGATTGGGCATCCAGCCGCACGACATCGACGCCACCATCTACAACCTGCTGATGGATCGCGGCGTCGCCGCGCATGACGTGCTGTACAAGACCGGCGTCGACGGCATGGACCTGCTGCCCAGCAATATCGACCTGTCCGGCGCCGAGGTCCAGCTCGTGCACGAGGTCGGCCGCGAGTACGTGCTCGGCGGGGTACTCGAACCGCTGGTGCCTGATTACGACGTGATCTTGATCGACTGCCAGCCGTCGCTCGGCCTGCTGACCATCAACGCTCTCGCTTGCGCGGACGGGGTGCTCATCCCGCTGGAGTGCGAATATTTCGCGATGCGCGGCGTGGCCTTGCTGATGGAGACCATCGAAAAGGTTTCGCGCCGCCTGAACACAAAGCTCACCATTGACGGGCTTCTGGCCACCATGTACGACTCTCGCACGCTTCATACCCGTGAGGTCCTGGGCAGCATCGTCAATGGTTTCGGCGACAAGGTTTTTCATACTGTAATCAACCGCACGGTGCGCTTCCCGGACGCTACGGTGGCTGGAGAACCAATCACCAGCTTCGATTCAGGGTCACTGGGGGCAAACTCCTACCGAGAGTTGGCCAAGGAGGTACTGGAGCGGTGGCGACAGTCAGGAGTCGATCACGGAGGGTAAGCATGCCGGGGGTCGCAGAGCTCGTGCGGCCCGCGGCTCCCGGTCCGGACGGAGGCGACCACCGCCGGGCCAGCGGCCGTGAGAAACACACCCAGAAGATCACTGTCTACCTGTCCGCTGAGGAACTGCTTGACCTGGAGCGCGCCCGGCTCGCCCTGCTGCGTTACGGCGCCGCCGCCGACCGCGGCCGGATCGTCCGGGAGGCGATCGCCGTCCTGCTCGCCGATCTCGACGCGCGCGGCAGGGAAAGCCTGCTCGCCCGTCGCATCGCCAGTGCCAATAAGGCCGACGCCAGCGCGGACGTATCGCCAGGCGACAACGGGACCGCCCGGTCCGTCGGCTGACCACGGCCCCTGCGCCCGGATACCGCTAACACCCGGCCCACCCCGCACAGCCGGCGCACCCCTCATAGCCGGCACTCCCCGCACAGTGGGCACACCCCTCGCAGCCGGAACTCCGCTACCGTCGTGACTGTGAACGTGGACGACAGCCTGGATGGCCGTGGCGCCCGGGACGACGACGGCGCACCCCATCCCACCAGCGGTTTCGAAGTTCACCTCGACGTGTTCGAGGGCCCCTTCGACCTCCTGCTCGCGCTGATCTCCAAGCACAAGCTCGACATCACCGAGGTCGCCCTCTCCCGGGTCACCGACGAGTTCATCTCCTACATCTCCGAGCGCTCCGGCGGCTGGGACCTGGATCAGGTCAGCTACTTCCTCGTCGTCGCGGCCACCCTGCTCGACCTGAAGGCCGCCCGGCTGCTCCCGTCCGGTGAAGTGGAGGATGAGGAGGATCTGGCGCTGCTCGAGGCCCGGGATCTGCTGTTCGCCCGGCTGCTGCAGTACCGCGCCTACAAGGAAGTGGCCGGCGTGTTCGCCGCCCGGATGAACGCCGCGGCCCGCCGCTTCCCCCGCCGGGTCCCGCTCGAGCCGCGTTTCGCCGAGCTCCTTCCCGAAGTGCTCCTCGGCCTGGGGCCGGGCGAGTTCGCCCGGCTGGCCGCGCTCGCGCTCGCGCCCAAGCCGGCGCCGAAGGTCTCCACCGAGCACATCCACGCCCCGGCGATCAGCATCAAGGATCAGGCCCGCATCATCGCCGCGCTGCTGGCGGAGCTCGGCCGGGCCAGTTTCCGCCAGCTCACCGCGAAGGCCCAGGGCAGCTACGAGGTGGTGGCGTCGTTCCTGGCCCTGCTTGACCTCTACCGGGAGGACGCCGTGTCCTTCGAGCAGGTCACCCCGCTCGGCGAGCTGTATGTGACCTGGACCGGCGACCGGAACTCCTGGACCAGCCACCAGGGTGCTGCTGATAGCGTCAATGAGCTGACGGAAAGCGACGTCTGAAACCGAACCCACCACCCGACGAGACCGGCGGCTGGCACACGCGGATGAGCACTGAACCAGAGGGCACCCAGGATGACCAGGGGCCCGGCCTGCGGGCCAGCCTGGAAGCGATCTTGCTGGTCGCCGACGAGCCGGTCCCGGTCGTGGTCCTGGCCCAGGTCCTCGAGCGGCCCAGGAACGAGGTCATCACCGAGCTGACCGACCTCGCCGCCGCCTACCAGGCCGAAGGCCGCGGCTTCGACCTGCGCGAGATCGCCGGCGGCTGGCGGTTCTACACGCGCGAGGACTGCGCGCCGCTGGTCGAGCGGTTCGTCAGCGATGCCCAGGAGGTCCGGCTGACCCAGGCCGCGCTGGAGACCCTGGCCGTGGTGGCCTACCGCCAGCCGGTCAGCCGGGCGCGCGTCTCGGCCGTCCGAGGCGTCAACTGCGACAGCGTGATGCGCACCCTGGTGCTGCGGGGCCTGGTGGAGGAGACGGGAACCGACTCCGAGACCGGCGCCATCCTGTACCGGACCACCGTGTACTTCCTGGAGCGGCTGGGCCTGGCCAGCCTGGAGGACCTGCCCGACCTCGCCCCCTTCCTGCCGGAGGATATCGAGGACATCGAGAGCGAGAACGCGCGCCCGTGACTGCGAAGCACACCGGAGACGACGAGGACTGGGCCGAGGAAGACCGGGATACGCTGACCGACGTTCCCGGCGGCGTCCGGCTGCAGAAGGTCCTGGCCGAAGCGGGAGTCGGCAGCCGCAGGCACTGCGAGGAGCTCATCGGCGCGGGCCGGGTCGAGGTCGACGGGCAGACGGTCCGCAGGTTCGGCGCCCGGGTCGATCCTGACCGCCAGGTGATCAGGGTGGACGGCAAACGGATCCCGGCCAAGCCCGGGCTGGTGTACCTCGCCTTCAACAAGCCGCCCAAGGTCCTGACCGCCATGTCTGATGACCGCGGCCGCAAGACCATCGCGGATTTCCTCGGCGACCGGACCCAACGCCTGTTCCACATCGGCCGGCTCGACTACGACACCGAGGGACTGATGCTGCTCACCAACGACGGCGAGCTCGCGCACCGCCTGGCCCACCCCAGTTTCGAGGTGGCCAAGACCTACCTGGCCGAGATCGGCGGCCCGGTGCCGAAGGACCTCAGCCGGCGCCTCCAGGCCGGTGTCGAGCTGGAGGACGGCGTGGCGACCGCCGACCGGTTCCGGCTCGTCGACCGGTCCGGCCACCGCGCGCTGGTCGAGATCACCCTGCACGAGGGCCGCAAGCACATCGTCCGCCGGATGCTGGCCGAAAGTGGTCACCCGGTCAGCCGCCTGGTCCGCACCGATGTGGGCCCCATCCGGCTCGGCAACCTCAAACCCGGTACCTCCCGTAACCTGACCACCAGGGAAATCGGCGAGCTGTACGCCGCCGTTGGGCTGTAGCCTGTGGCGGTGAGAGGAGCAGGCACATGACGGTCAGGGCGGTGCGCGGCGCGGTGCAGGTTGATACCGATGACCGTGACGCGATACTCGAAGGCACGGCCGAGCTGGTAGCGGAGGTCATGACCCGCAACGAGCTCAGCACCGACGACGTGATCAGCGTGCTGTTCACCTCGACGCCGGACCTCATCGCCGAGTTCCCCGCGCTGGCCGCGCGCAAGATCGGCTTCCACGACGTGCCGCTGATCTGCGCCACGGAGATCGCCAGGCCGGGCGCCATGCCGCGCGTCATCCGCCTGATGGCGCATATCGAGACCGACCGCCCGCGGTCCGCCATCCAGCACGTCTACCTCCGGGGCGCCGTCGCCCTGCGCCTCGACATCGCCCAGTGAGCGACCCGTGCGGGCCATCATTATCGGGACGGGCCTGATCGGGACCTCGATCGCCCTGGCCCTGCGGGAGCAGGGATCGGCTGTCTGGCTGACCGACGCTGACCCGGCCGCCGCCCGGCTCGCCGCCGACCTGGGTGCAGGCGACCCGCTTCCTGCCGCGCCCGCCGAGCCCGCCGATGTCGCGGTGATCGCAGTCCCCCCGGACGCCGTGGCCGCGACCCTCGCCGACGCGCAGGCACGCCGGCTGGCCGCGGCCTACACCGACGTGGCCAGCGTGAAGCAGCTGCCGGTCGCCCAGGCCCGGGAGCTCGGCTGCGACCTGACCCGCTACCTGCCGGGGCATCCGCTGGCCGGCCGGGAGAAGCACGGCCCGGCCGCGGCCCGCGCTGACCTGTTCCTCGGCCGCAGCTGGGCGCTGTGCCCGCTGCCCGAGACCTCGAGCCAGGTCAGCCAGGCGGTCATCGAGCTGGTCCGCGCCTGCGGGGCAATCCCGGTCAGCGCCGATCCGGCCGCCCACGACCGCTGGGTCGCGCTCATCTCGCACGCCCCGCACCTGGTGGCCGCGGCTATGGCGGCCCGCCTGGAGCAGGCCCCCGGCGAGGCCCTGGACCTGGCCGGCCAGGGGCTGCGCGACGTGACCCGGATCGCGGCCGGCGACACCGCCCTGTGGACCCAGATCCTGTCCGCCAACGCCGCGCCGGTCGCCGAGGTGCTCGCGGCGGTCGCCGCCGACCTGGCCGACGCCGCGCGCACGCTGGCCGACGGCGACGACCCGGGCAAGGCCGTCGCGGCGCTCCTGGACCGCGGCCAGGCCGGCGTGGCCCGGATTCCCGGCAAGCACGGCGGCGCGGCCCACGAGTTCGCCGTCGTCCAGGCGGTGATCTCCGACCAGCCCGGCGAGCTGGCCCGGCTGTTCCATGCGGCCGGGGCGGCCGGGGTCAATATCGAGGACGTCCGTATCGAGCACTCGCCGGGCCTGCCGGTCGGCGTCGCCGAGCTGTCCGTCCGGCCCGCCGAGGCGGGCGTGCTGCTGGATGCCCTGGAGGCAGGCGGCTGGCCGGTCCGCCGCTGAAACAGCCCGCCCGCGCCGTTTTTCTTATGCCGAACGGGCCGTGGCGCGTGCCTGCGCGGGCCGTGCGTGCGCACGCGGGCGTGCTGCGCCGGTACCATCGCCTGGGTGAGCATTTCTGCCGGCCTGGAGAGCGATACGGGCGACGACATAAGAGCGGCCAGCGAGCCGAGGCTGGTGGTCGCCGTGGACGGGCCATCAGGCGCGGGCAAGTCCAGCGCGTCCCGGGGCGCGGCGATCGCCCTCGGCCTGCGGTACCTGGACACCGGGTCCATGTACCGGGCCCTGACCTGGTGGCTGCTGGACCGCGGCGCGGACCTCAGCGAGGCCGGCCTCGTCGGTGACCTGGCCGCCGAACCGGTCATCGAGGTCGGCACCGACCCGCAAGCGCCGTGGGTCCGGGTCGACGGCACCGACGTATCCGAGGCGATCAGGACCCGCGAGGTGACCAGCGCGGTCAGCGCGGTCGCGGCCGTGCCGCGGGTCCGCGCGCTTCTGATCGCGCAGCAGCGCGGCATCATCGCCAGCGTTCCCGGGATCGTCGCCGAGGGCCGTGACATCGGCACCGTGGTGGCGCCCGGTGCGGCGGTCAAGGTGTTCCTCACCGCGGACAGCGCCTCCCGGGCCGGCCGCCGGGCCGCCGAGACCAGCTGGTCAGCGGACTCCACCCGGGCCGAGCAGGACCGCCGCGACCGCCTCGACGCGGCGCAGAGCATGAAGGCCGCCGATGCGGTCGTGATCGACTCCACCCGGCTCGGCCTGGACCAGGTGATCGACCTCATCGTCGGGCTGGCCCGAGAGCGGGCCGTCCTGCCGTCGCCGCGGCGCGCGGGCAGCTAGCCATGCCGACCGAAGCTGTTCCCGTGGTCGCCGTCGTGGGCCGGCCCAACGTGGGCAAATCCACCCTGGTGAACCGGATCCTCGGCAGCCGGCAGGCGGTCGTGCAGGACACCCCCGGGGTGACCAGGGACCGGGTCGCTTACGACGCGATCTGGAACGGCCGTTCCTTCACGCTGGTCGACACCGGCGGCTGGGAGCCGTCAGTGGAAGGCACGCAGAGCCTGACCGCGCGAGTCGCCGCCCAGGCCCGGGTCGCGGTCGACCTCGCGGACGCCGTCCTGTTCGTGGTCGACGCCACGGTGGGCGTGACCGACGCGGACGCCGCGGTGGCCGCCGTGCTGCGCCGGTCCGGCAAGCCGGTCGTCGTCGCGGCCAACAAGGTCGACGACACCAAGGCCGAGTCGGACGTCGCGGCGCTGTGGAAGCTGGGGCTCGGCGAGCCTGAGCCGGTCAGCGCGCTGCACGGACGGGGCAGCGGTGACCTGCTCGACGTGCTGCTGAACGCGCTGCCGGACGCGCCGATGGAGACCGAGGACACCGAGGGCGGCCCGCGCCGGGTCGCGCTCCTCGGCCGCCCCAACGTGGGCAAGTCCAGCCTGCTCAACAAGCTGGCCGGTCAGGAGCGTGCGCTGGTCGACGCGGTGGCGGGCACGACCAGGGACCCGGTAGACGAGCTCATCGAGCTCGGCGGCACGACCTGGCGGTTCGTGGATACGGCCGGCATCAGGCGCCGGTTCCGCGAGAACCAGGGCGCGGACTACTACGCCGCGCTGCGCACGGCCGGGGCGCTGGACCGGGCCGAGGTGGCCGTGGTCCTCATCGACGCGAGCGAGCCGCTCGCCGAGCAGGACCTGCGGATCGTCTCCATGGTCATCGAGGCAGGCCGGGCGCTGGTCATCGCCTACAACAAGTGGGACCTGGTCGACACCGAGCGGCAGCGGTACCTGGACCGCGAGATCGACCGCCAGCTGTACAACGCCCGCTGGGCGCCGCGGGTGAACATCTCCGCGCTGACCGGGCGGCATGCCGACCGGCTGGTGCCCGCGCTGGAGACGGCGCTGGCGGGCTGGGAGACCCGGGTCTCGACCGGCAGGCTCAACGCGTGGCTCACCGGCCTGGTGGCCGCGACCCCGCCGCCGGTGCGGGGCGGCCGGCAGCCGAAGATCCTGTTCGCCACCCAGGCCGGGATCAGGCCGCCGCACTTCGTGCTGTTCACTTCCGGGTTCCTCGAGGCGGCCTACCGCCGGTTCGTCGAGCGGCGGCTGCGCGAAGAGTTCGGCTTCGAGGGCAGCCCGGTGCACGTCTCGGTCCGGGTCCGGGCCAAGCGCGAAGGCCGCGCCGGCCGCCCGGCGGCCCGGGCGAAGCGGCACTAACCGGGCGAATACCTCTGCGGGAGGCATGGGGGAGGGGCTGGCCACCGCGTCGGTGACCGGCTTGGCGCCCGCCGCGAAGCGGGTCAGGTCCTGGCCGTGGCGGACCCTGGCGGGCATGGGATCCGCCGCCACCAGCCGGGTCAGCGCGTCCCACGGGAGCGGCTCCGGGCTCGCTACCAGCACCAGATTGCCGAACCTCCGGCCCCGCAGCACTCCCGGCTCGGCGATGAGGCCCACCTGCGGGAAGATCGCGCGTGCCGTCGCGACCTGCGCCCGGGTGTGCGCTAGCGGCGGGCCGTCCGCCACGTTGACGGCGAATACGCCCGTCCCGCTCAGCACCCGCCGGGCCGCCGCCGCGAACTCCGCTGAGGTCAGGTGGGCGGGCGTCTGGCCGCCCGCGAACACGTCGGCGATCACCACGTCGAACGAGCCGGGCCGCAGCCGCTCGAGCACCTCCCGGGCATCCCCGATCCGGATCCGGACCCCGCGCACCGGCAGCCTGCGCCGGACCAGGTCGACCAGCGCGGCGTCGGTATCGACGGCCAGCTGGGCCGAGCCCGGCCGGGTGGCCGCGACGTACCGGGCCAGCGTGAGGGCCCCGGCGCCCAGGTGCAGCACGCGCAGCCGCTGCCCGGGCGGCGCGGCCGTGTCGATTACGTGCCCCAGCCGCCGGACGTACTCGAAGTCCAGGTAGCTCGGGTCGTCCAGGTCGACGTGCGACTGCGCGACGCCGTCGACCAGCAGCACCCACGCGGCCGGCCGGTCGGCGTCCCGCAGCAGCTCGGTGCCGCCCTGGGCGCCTATGCCGCTATCGACCGGGTCCTGCCTCGCCCGCTTTCCCATGACAATCAGTATCGTAGGTACGACGCCCGCACTAGGAGGCCCGCATGGCTGTCGAGCAATCCGGAGCGCAAGCCGTACCGGATCCGGACCAACCGGTCCAGTCTGCCGAAGCTCCCGCGCCGGCCGGCCCGCCGTCCGGCGCCGAGCCCGATTTCGATGAGCTGAAGCGGAAGTTCCGCGAGGCACTCGACCGCAAGCGTGATAACCACGCCAGCGCGGAAGGCGCGCACGACAGCAGCAAGGTGCACGGCTCCCACGGCCCCGCCGTCAGCCGTCGCTCCTTCCGCCGCAAGAGCGGCGGGTAGCTCCCTCGGCCCGGCCGCCGCACCGGGACCCTCCGGAATCAGCTGCGATCCCCGGTGAGGTTGCGATCCAGGCGCAGCCTGTGCGCAGGGAGCATGCGCGCAGGGAGCAGGCGGGCAGGCGCAGGCGGGCGGGAGGACACTGGGGGCATGAGCCGCGAGCAGGCCGAGACCTACCTGCGGCAGCTGGCGGAGTCCGAGCTGCGCCAGCTGAGGGCAGGAGGCGCGGATCGCCTTGGCCGCTACTGGCACGGGCCGAAGCTGCTGCTGGCCGCGCAGGCGCTATCCGCCGTGGGCGCCATCGACGCCGGTACGGCCTGGAGTATCCGGGCCGACGCCGACTTTGCGCTGGCGGCCCGGCAGCCCCGCCAGTCCCAGCCACCGTCGCTGGCCGCGAGGCGGCTACACCGGTCGCTGCCGGTCCCGCCGCCATTGGCTGTCGCCCCGCAGTTTCCCGCCGCCGGCCCGGCCCGGCCCCTGGCGGCAGGTTCTGTGCCGTGGCGGGTCGTGTCGGTGGGCCAGGTGATCCCGGGCGCCGCGCCGAACGGCGACGTGACCGTCCTGGCCTACCTGGAGGGCCCGGCCGGGGCGCGCTTCGCCATCACGGGCGGGATACCTGGCTTCCCCGGCCAGCTCACGGCCACCGATGACCGAGGGGCCAACTACCACCTCCGGCTAATGCGGGGGCCGCGGACCGGCGTGCTCGAACTGCTTCCCGGTCCGGCCCACCCCATCCGCTGGCTGGACGTGCTTACCGCGTCGGGCGGGATCGCTGCCCGCTTCGACCTGGACTCTGCGGATCAGGACTCTGCGGATCAGCACTCTCTCGACAACGGCCGCCCCCGGGTGGAGGTCGCCATGGCCCGGACGGCAACCAGCCCGGGCGAGCTCATGCTCGACGTCATCGCCGCCCGGATCCTCGCTACCGCCCCGGTCCTCCCGGCCGGTCCCGGGCCGGTCACCGCCTCGCCTGACCTGCGCGCGTTCATCGGCAGTAAGCCCGGCGACATCACCGCCGCGATGCTGGCGGCCGGCGCGCTGTCCCCGGCCAGTGCGCTGCCCGGCCAGCTCGCCGGGCTGTGCGAGCGCCTGGGCATCCCCGGCCACGGCATCACCGCGCCGCCCGCCGCCGTGCTGCCTGCGCCCTGGGAGAGCATGCTGGCCAATCGCGGCGACTTCCCGGCGCTCCGGCCGGGCCGCTGGGCCATGACCGCTGAGCCCATGCTGGGCGGCACCAAGCTCACCATCCTCGGCCTGGATCACGCCGTCGCCGGCACCATCCTGCACACGCTGGTCAGCGGGGCCCGGCCCGACGATGACTGGGAGTTCAGTAGGGGAACCAGGCCGCTGCAGGCGCTGTGGGTCCGCGACAGCCGCGGCGACTGGCACGTCACCCGCACCAGCGGGATCCTGCCGTGGAACGAGGCCGGCCTGGTCATGCAGTCGTTGGCGATCATCCCCCCGCTGCGGGCCGGCACCGCCTGGCTCGACGTGTTCGCCGCCGTGCCAGCGGCCGAGGCCCGGGTCAGGCTGCCGCTCCGCGGGCCGTAGATCGGACCTGGGTCAGGCTGCCGCTCCGCGGGCCGTAGATCGGACCCGGGCCAGCTGACGGTAAGCCGGTCAGGCCGGGGTGGCGGCTGGCGGCGCCGCGGCCCAGAACTGGGCGGGCCGGGCCGGGCCGGGTACGGCGTCCGGGGTGAAGTCAGCTGATATCTGGCGGGCTCGGCCTGCCGGCGGGTCCGGCCGCTCGCCGGACGCACGCGGCTCGTAGCTCGCGGGCAGGTGGAACCAGACCGTGGTGCCGGCTTCGTCCCGCTGATATCCCCACTCGGAAGCCAGATGCTCGACCAGGAACAGCCCGTGCCCCTCGGCCGCGTACAGGTCGCCCTTCACGACCGGGGCGCCCGCCGCGCCGTCGTCGATAATCTCGACCAATATGCCGCGCGAAATGCCGATCACCACGATCGTGACCGTTCCGCCCTCGGCACCCGATCTCGTGTGCTGGATAGCGTTAGTGACGATCTCCGACGTCAGTAAGGTCGCCGCGTCAGCGTCCGCGCCAGCCTCGCTCGCGGTCAGAGCGCGCGCGACGAAGGCTCTGGCCAGGCCAACCTGTTCCGGACGCCCCGGTATCGTCAGGGACCCGAGCACCATAGCGCGCGACGGTCCGGCGGCGGTCGTTTCCATGTCCAGCGCCTCCCACTTTCGCCGAAATGGCCGAATCTGTCCGCGGCCCTTGCATCCGCTTACATCCATATCGACATCTGAGGCCCAGGCCTTCCGTCACCATAACGTGCGACAATTGTCCAAATTTGCGCCTTTGGTGTCGGCCGTATGGCCTAGCGTCCACACACTTGATGATGGGCCTGAAGTGACCGCTACGCAAGTGCGTAGGACAAATTTGGCCGATGAAATCCTAGATGGGATTTCAAACTGACTGTGACTGCTGTATCGTTCTGGTTGTCGCGCGAGGCCGGATGCTCCGGTTACGCTCGACGGACGAGCGGGACCTGGGCGTTGAGCCGGCCCCGCGGGAACGGATGAGGAGGTGAGCTCCGGTGCCTCTTGGACCTACCGTCCGTAGGCGCAGGCTCGGCGCGGAGCTCCGCCGTCTTCGTGAGGCGAACTCGCTCAAGCTTGAGGAAGTGGCCGAGCAGCTAGGCCTGGCTCCGTCCACGCTCTCCCGGATCGAGACCGGCAAGGCGCCGACCAAGACCGCCTACCTGACCTCGATGCTCGGGATGTACGGGGTCGATGACCCCGCCGTCCGTAAGGTCCTCGTCGACATGGCCCGCGAGGGTCACCGCAAGGGCTGGTGGTCGATCTACGACGACGTGCTGCCGAGCGGTTTCGACATCTATGTCGGCCTGGAGGCGGAGGCCAGCGGGCTGCGCAGCTACGAGACGGACCTGGTGCACGGGCTCCTGCAGACCACCGAGTACGCACTGGCCGTCTTGCGCGAACTGCGGCCGAGGGACAGCGACGAACAGATCTCACGGGGCGTGGACCTGCGGATGCAACGGCAGCGCCTGCTGGACCACGACCCGCCCCTCGACCTGTGGCTCATCCTTGACGAGGGCGCGATCAGGCGCAACATCGGCGGGGCCAAGGTCATGGGACCTCAGCTCGGGCACCTGATTCAGGCCAGCCGGTGGTCTAACGTGACCCTCCAGGTCCTGGGGTTCGAAGCCGGCGCGCATGCAGGGCTGGTGGGTCCGTTCTCGATTCTCGAGTTCCCCGAGCGCGGCGATTCTGAGGTGGCTTATACCGAATCCGTGGGCGGCATGATCTACCTCGAGAAGGAGCGGGAGGTCCGGGCCTGCGCCGAGGCGTTCGACCGGATGCGAGCCGCGGCGCTTTCCCCGGCCGCCTCGGTTGAGCTGATTCAGCAGGTTCTGGAGGAGCTCACCTAATCAGACTTTTTTCCGAGAAAAACCGCATTACCCAACCGAAAGGAGAAACGGATGGAATCCAACCTCGACGGCCTGCGCTGGTTCAAGAGCAGCGCAAGCAGCGCTGCTGGCTGCGTGGAGATAGCGCACCTTCCTGAGGGAGGTGTCGCGCTCCGAGACTCGAAGGACCGCAGCAAGACCCCGCACGTGTACAACCGGCACGAGTGGGAGTGCTTCATCATCGGCGCGAAGAACGGCGAGTTCGACCTTCCCGTCGCCTGACCGCTCGCACTAGGCGGTCGCAGGAAAGACGACCCGGGGCATTCCTGACTTTGGGGGGTTCGGGGTCTTCGCTGCGTGCTGCGCGGTGAAGCTGGGGGGAAGGAGAGGGCGGTGGCCCGTTCGGGCCACCGCCCTCGGCATGCCCGCGGCCGGGGTGGACGGACATCCCGGCCCTGGGCCCGGGCGGTCCCGCTACCACCGCACCACTTCCTCCAGCTCGCTGAGGATCCTGGTCAGAATGCTGGTCGTCTGGCTCGGCTTCGCAGCCACGACGCTGAGGCGCTCCATCGCCAGCAGGTAGCGGTCGACCTCGGATTTCTTGTCAAAGTACAAGGCGCTGGTGAGGTGCTCGAGGTAGGCCACGTCGGGCAGGTCCGGCTCGGCGAACCGCAGGATGGTGAACCCGCTGGTCACGGCGTGGCTGCCCGTGCCGCTCGGGATGACCTGCAGGGTGAAGTTGGGCCTGTCGCTCAGGCTGAGCAGGTAGCGGAGCTGATCGCACAAGATCTCCATGCTGCCGACCGGCCGCCGCAAGGCGGTTTCCTCGACAATCGCCCAGAGCTTGAGCCGTCCCTCGGTGAACCGGCGCTGCCGTTCCTTGCGCAGGATGACATGCCGTTCCGCCTCGCCCAGCGGTATGTCGCAGAGCGCCAGGACGGCCGCGGTGTAGGTAGGGATCTGCAGCAGGCCCGGGATGAGCTGCGGCTCGTAGACCCGGATGGACGTCGCTGCCTCTTCCATCCCCACGTAGGACTGGAACCAGTCTGGCAGGATGTCGTTGAACCTGTGCCACCAGCCGGGGCGGTTGGCCTGCTCGGCCAGGGTCAGCAGCTGCTCGCGCTCGACCGCGCCGACACCGTAGAAGGTGAGCAGGTCGAGCACGTCGATCTCGCGGATCGAGTTCCGGCCCAGCTCGATGCGGCTGATCTTGGACTCTGACCCGCGGATCGCCTTGGCCGCGGCTTGCGCGCTGATCCCCCGGCTTTCCCTGAGCCTGCGCAACTGGGTGCCAAGTAGGATGCGCAGCACAGTCGGCCCTTCTGTCGCCTCTGGCACGACGCCTCCCTGGTCCGCCGCCCGACACTGGAATTGTTTTACGCAATTGCTTGGCAAGGCGTTGCCATCTTGGGTTCGTTAACCGTGATGATATCCCACATGGGATTGCGTGCCACCCCCCAAAAGGGGCCGGACCAGCCCTCCCCGGCCGGACACTTCTGTCTTGTTAAAGGTGATTAGCAGTCCGGGTCCGGCTTGATGGGGAGACGTCTCGGCAGGTCGCCGGGGTGGCCTGGCGCGCGTCCTGGCGCGGCTTGGCGATTATCCCGGCCTGCCGCGCCCGAAGGCCGGGACGCGGCACGAAAGGGCCGGTCGCAGGGGCAGGAGGCCGCTGGCCGTCCGGGCCGACGGGCCGTGTGAATCACAAAAGGCAATAACTCAAATACGCATAGATACCTGCGCGGCTAAGCGAAGCGGGCCAGCCCGGAACCCGTCGGCGACTCCAGGGCCGGGCGAGCCTGATGACATGCGGCGGCAATGCGGCCGGACATTTTTGCGGTCAGCGTGAATTTACGGCTAATTCCCGGGTGCGCAGATAATTATTTTGCAGCCCGATATGCCGGCAGATTACCGGCACCGGCACGCAGCCGCCCTGCATCCGCGCACGCCCGCGGCGGGCGGCCTGCCGCGCAGGTCAGCCTACCCGGGAGTAGCAGTACGGGGCCGGCGGATAACCACGGCCCGTTCGGCCCTGAAATGGCCTTATGGGGGCCGGGCATGGCCGCCCGGGATGTGTAAAATAGCCGCATGCGATACAGGCCGCTGGGCGACTCAGGACTCGTAGTATCGGTAGCCGGACTCGGCTGTAACAACTTCGGCGGCCGCCTGGACCTGGACGGGGCGCGGGCGGTGGTGGACGCGGCCATCGACGTCGGCATCACGTTGTTCGACACGGCGGATGTCTATGGCGGAGCCGGCGCGTCGGAGCGCGCGCTCGGCGAGATCCTCGGCCCGCGGCGGGACCAGGTCGTGCTGGCCACTAAGTTCGGCGGCGGCGACATGGGGTACGGGCCCGCGGCGGGCGCCAAGGGCGGCCGGTCCTACATCCGGCGGGCCGTGACCGAGTCGCTGCGGCGGCTGCGGACCGACTACATCGACCTCTACCAGCTGCACACGCCGGATCCGGTGACCCCGGTCGAAGAGACCATCGCGGCGCTGCACGAACTGGTCGACGAGGGCAAGATCCGCTACCTGGGCCACTCCAACTTCTCCGGCTGGCAGATCGCCGACGCCGCGCACCTCGCGGCGGCCGGCGGCCACCCGCCGTTCATCTCCGCCCAGAACCACTGGTCGCTGCTCGAGCGCGCGGCCGAGGCTGAGGTCGTGCCCGCGGCCACGCATTTCGGCCTGGGCGTGCTGCCGTTCTTCCCGCTGGCCAACGGGATGCTCACGGGCAAGGTCCGGCAGGGCCAGCAGGTACCGGCCGGAAGCCGGCTGGCCAGCCGCGCGGGCTATGTGACCGACGAGAAGCTGGCCAAGGTCGAGGCGCTGATCGCCTGGGCCGAGCAGCACGGCACTTCGGTCCTGGAGGTGGCCATCGGCGGCCTGGCGGCCGAGCCGGGCTGCTCGTCAGTGATCGCCGGGGCCATGACGCCCGAGCAGGTGAAGGCGAACGCGGCGGCCTCGGAGTGGATCCCGTCCGAGGACGAGCTGGCCGAGATCGACCAGATCGTCCCGCCGCCGCCCGCTTCCCGCTGATCGCCTCCGGGGCCAGCTGAGGTCCGCTGGCCCGGGGTCAGACGCCGGCCACGGCGTCGGCGTACAAGGACGCGACGTTCGCGCCGAACACGGATGAGTACGAGACGTCCGGCGTATCCCCGCCCTGCTCGTACCCGCCGATGACGCCGATGACCGTGCCCTGGCCGGTCGCCGCGTCGACGTCGGCCAGGAACGGCCCGCCGCTCGTCCCGTCGGTGTAACCGCCGCAGTCGAACTCCAGCTGGCCCGCCATCGGCTCGCTGGTCCAGTCCCGGCAGGCGATGGGCTCACCGGCGGCCTCCGGGTAGCCGATGACATCGACCAGCTGCCGGGCGCCCGTGCCCGTCCGGAGCTGTTCCGCACCCGTCACGTCCTGGATCGGCACGATCGATCCGGGCTGGCTGACCTGCAAGAACGCCACGTCGTCATCCGGATCGGCCGACGAAGCCCAGGCGTGGTCGGTGTAGACCTTCGTCACCGTCCACACCCCGTAAGGGGCCGTGCCGCGGTTGTATCCCGGCACGAACGCCATCGAGGAGTCCTGCAGGCCGCTCACGCAGTGCGCGGCGGTGACCACCAGGTCCCCTTGCGGGCTGCCGACCACGCTGCCGGTGCAGAAGTGACGGCCGAGCTTGCCTGCGGACCAGGTGAACAGCGCCCCGACCGCCGGGGTTCCGGCGAAGGGCCGCCCGGTCTGTGATCCGGACACCAGCTGCCGCACCGCCCGCGCGAACCCGGTGGCAATGTCACCGGCGGCGCCTGCCGCCGGGGTCACCGTGACGAGCACGCCGACACTCAGCGCGGTGATGAGGGCGACCGCAGCCGACCGCCCCGAGAACCAGCGCCCGCGCGGGCCGCTGATCTGCCCGGGCCGGGGCTTCTCGCCGCCCCGGGCCGCCGGGTCTGGTCCGGCACGCCGCGCTGCTCGCCACCGCACCTGCTCCGCTCACCTGCCTTGCCATGTCGCGAAATATGGCGCTTCCGGACGGGGACTGATACCTGATCGTGATGTACAGGCTTGCGACAGTACCAGAGGTAATGCTGCAAAGCCGGTCCGGAATCACCCGCGCGAGCTGGGGAATCCCTGTGCGTAGCCTGCGAGGCTCACCTCGGGTCGGGCCGGTCGATGTTCCAGTGCCTGCTCGCCGAGGCCAGCCATCGCGGCTGGCCGTCCGCGTCCCCGACCGGTGTCGCGGTGAACCGGCTGACGACCCGCTGCCCGCCCTCGTGGTCGCCGTAGGGCAGTTCCGCCGTCCAGGGCTCGCGGGCCTCGATGACCTTTCGTGCCTCCTCGTACCCGGCCTGCTCGGTGTCGCGGAACGCGCCCGGCCAGAACCCGACGTCGCCGACCGGAATGTACAGATCCCGGGTCTGCCGCACGAATTCCTCCAGCGGGGCATGGTCGAGATCGCGGTGCCAGTCCGGGTAGAAGCGCCAGCCGTGCAGCACCGCGATGCCGTTGCCCGCGTTGCGCAGCGCGATGGCCAGGTAGACGACCGGGGTGTCCGGCCCCAGCGACCCGTCGCCCGGGCCGACCTCGCCCACCGCGCCGCCGCCGGGGATCTGCACCATTTGCTGTCGCCGAAGTTGACCTTCGGGGCCGGGTCCTCCCGCCGCGAGGTGGTCAGCACCGGCCGCAGCTGGACCAGCAGCTGCTCGCGCGCGACCCTGGCCATCAGGTTCGACGAACGGACCGCCGAGAAGGTGGCCACGGCCAGGATGAGGGTGCCCAGCGCGGTAGCCAGGCTGGCGATCGTGCTCCACGTGCTGGCGGTCACCGGCGGTCCTCCCTCACGATCGGCGATGTTGCCCGGGGCGCATCGCGGCGGCACGGTAGGCGCCGGGGGTGATCCCGTAGCTGCGCCGGAACCAGCGGGTCAGGTGCGCCTGGTCGGCGAACCCGGCCTCGGCCGCGGCCGCCGCGGGCGATACGCCGCGGGATAGCAGCCCGCGCGCCGCCCGTACCCGAAGCTGCCGCTGGTATTCGCTGGGCGCGAGCCCGTACACCTGACGGAAGGCCCGGTAGGCCGCGTACCTGCTGCACCCGGCGGCAGCGGCCAGCCCGTCGGCGGACAGGTCGGCGGCCGCGCCGCAGTCGTGGATGATCGCGCGGATCCTTACCGCCAGCTGAGTATCCGGTCGCGCCGGGCCGGGGACCGTAGCGCGCCCGGAGGCGTGCCGGACCAGGAGCCCGGCCGCGGCGGCGAGCCGCTCGTAACGCTCCAGCTCACTGGCCGGACCGGTCAGCGCCAGGTGCAGGCCGCGCAGCGCATGCGCCGTGGCCGGATCATCCAGGACCGGCGAGCGGAACAGCGGCAGCACGCCGCCGGTGCCGGCCAGGCCGGCGAAGAATTCCGGCCAGATGTGCACCATCCGGTAGGTGAACCCGCCGTCACGGGCCGCGTGGCCGTCGTGCGGATCGTCAGGGTTGAAGGCCATCACCATGCCCGGACCGCTCACGTGGCGCCCGTGCCGGCAGGTGAACGCCTGGGCTCCGGTCTCGGTCACGCCGAACGAGTAACTCTCGTGGCTGTGCCGGTGGTACACGTGCGAGCTGAAGTGGGCGTACATCGCCTCCACCGGCACGCTGTCCGCGCGCCAGTACCGAGCCCAGTCCGCGGACGAAGGGCCGCCGCCAGCCATACTCTATTATCGCAACGCCCCGTGCTCCAGCGTTCAAGACGGGGGCCCGCGGCCAGGCCACCGTGGGAACGGTGAATATGCGCTTCGATACCAAGATCGCCATCGCAGTGCGCGCCGACCTGGAGCAGTGGCAGCAGCTCAACGTCACCGCGTTCCTGGCCAGCGGCATCGCGGCCGCCGCGCCGGAGGTCATGGGAAAGCCGTACGAGGACGGTTCGGGGAACGCCTACCTGGAGCTGTTCCGCCAGCCCGTCGTGGTCTACGCGGCCGACGGCCCGGTGCTCGCCGCGGCGCACCAGCGGGCGCTGGCCCGCGGGATGGCGATGGCCATCTACACCATGGACATGTTCGCCACCGGCCATGACGACGACAACCGGGCCGTGGTGCGCGCCGTCGCCGCGGCTGACCTGGAGTTCGCCGGGCTCGGGCTGCACGGGCCGCGCAACGCCGTGGACAAGGTCTTCAAGGGGGCTACGCTGCATCCATGAGAGCAGCCTTGTACCGGAACACCGGGCCGGCGGCCGAGGTGCTGCACGTCGAGGAGATCGAACGGCCGCAGCCGGGTCCGGAGGAGGTCCTGGTCCGGGTGCGCGCCTCGGGCGTCAATCCCACCGACTACAAGTCCCGCGCGGGGATGACGCCCCGGCCCATCGACGGCTTCCAGATCCCGCATCAGGACGGCGCGGGCATCATCGAGGCGGTCGGTCCCGGGGTCGACCCGGGCCGGGTGGGGGAGCGGGTGTGGCTGTGGCTGGCCGCGGCCGGGCGGCGCTGGGGGACCGCCGCCGAGTGGACCGTGGTGCCGGAGCGCCACGCGGTGCCGCTGCCGGACGGCGCCTCTTTCGAGCTCGGCGCCTCCCTGGGCGTCCCGGCCCTGACCGCGCATTACTGCCTGTTCGCGGACGGCCCGGTGAAAGACCGGACCGTACTGGTGGCCGGAGGGGCCGGAGCGGTCGGTCACTTCGCCATCGAATTGGCCAAACGGGCCGGGGCTCGTGTGATCACGACGGTGAGCAGCGCCGAGAAGGCGGCGCTGGCCGAGAAGGCCGGGGCGGACCTGGTAGTGAACTACCGCACCGCGGGGGCGGCGGAGAAGATCCGCGCGTTCGCTCCTGCCGTCGACCGGGTGATCGAGGTGGCGCTCGGCGCCAACCTCCTCCTTGACCTGTCGGTAGCCCGGGCCGGGACCACGGTGGTCACCTACGCAGCCGAGTCGGCCGACCCGGTCCTGCCCGTCCGGGCCTGCATGACCGCCAACGTCATCCTGCGATTCGTCTTGCTGTACGGCGTGCCCGACGCGGAGCTGGAGCGCGCGGCGGCCGACGTCACGGCCGCGCTCGCGGCGGGCGACCTCACCGGCCTGCCCGTGCACAAGTACCCGCTGGATCGCGTCGCCGCCGCGCATGACGCGGCCGAGGGCGGCGTCATCGGCAAGATCATCGTGACGCCCTGAGGAGCCTTACTTCTTGAAGGTCCCGGAGTGCCCGGTCCCGCCGTAGAAGACCTGGGTGCCGACCCGGTCGAGCTGGCCGCGTCCATCGCACTTCCGGCAGCGCCGGTACGAGCCGCCGAAGATGGCGCCGAAGTGCCTGCCGCTCATGTTGCAGCGGGGGCACTTGCGGAGCGGGTGAATGCGCAGCGACACCAGGTAGCCGACCGCGAGTATGACAATGACTACGACCAGCATCTCGAGCTCCTAATCTGCTCGCGCGGAAACTGCCCTGCGACCCCAGCGCGAGTTGACCACCGCCGCCCGCAGCGGGTCTGACCCTCGCCCGCGATGCCGGCCTGCTAGCACGCAGAAAGCGTGCCAGATGTGTATTGGGTGAGATTTTGCCACGCTCGAACGCCCGATGAGCGCACTTACCTCATTTTGACCACGGCATCAGCGGCCTCAGCGGTACGCGCTGAGGCCCAGCTTCACCGCCAGGGCGAACCCGGCCACGCTGACCAGGACCCGGAAGGCCTGCGCAGGCACCCGGCGGGCGATCTTGGGGCCGATCCACCCGCCCATCAGGAAGCCCGCGGCCAGCGGAACCACCAGGTTCCATCGCACGTCGCCCCATATCGCGAAGCACGCCGCCGCCATGGCGTTCGCCATCCCGGACACCGCGTTCTTGATCGCGTTGACCCTGACCAGCGGCTCGCTGATCATCGCGGTGAGCACCACGAGCAGCAGGACTCCGGCGGCCGCGCCGAAGTACCCGACGTACATGGCCACCGCGAACAGCGCCGCGACCGTCACCAGGCGCCGCCTGCCGCCCGGTACCGCGGGCGGCGACAGCCGCCTGAGCCGGGGCTGCACGAGCAGTATCAGCGATGCGCCTGCAATCAGCACCGGAACCACCACGGTGAACGTGCCCGCCGGGGTCAGCAGCAGGATCGCCGCGCCGGCGGCGCCGCCGAGCGCGGTAATGAGGCCCAGGCGGAGCACCCTTCGGCCCTGCCCGGCCAGCTCGGGCCGCGACCCGGCCACCGAGCCTGCCCCGGTGAAGGCCAGGGCCACCGTGTTGGTCATGTTGGCCGACAGCGGCGGCACCCCGAGCGCGAGCAGCGTCGGATAGGTCACCAGCGAGGCGATGGCGACCACCGTGCTGAAGATGCCGCCCGCCGTCCCGGCGGCCAGGAGCACGAGCGCCTCGGAGAACCTCATCTGAAGCAAGAATGACCCACACCCGGGTCGCTGCCGGCCCCCGGCATGTGTGATCCGCGTCGCACCGCTAGCATCAAGGTCATGTCCGAGGCGCCGAAGCTCGACACCCGGCACGCCCATTCCGCACGCGTCTACAACTACTGGCTGGGCGGCAAGGACAACTTTGCTGCCGACCGGGAAGCCGCCGAGCAGGCTATCGCGGCCAATCCGGGGATCGTGGCGGACGCGCGCGCCAACCGGATGTTCCTGGCTCGCGCGGTGCGCCACCTGGCCGCCGACCGCGGCGTCCGCCAGTTCCTGGACATCGGCGCCGGGCTGCCCACGGCCAGCAACACGCACGAGGTGGCGCAGGCTGTCGTCCCGGCCGCGCGGATCGTCTATGTCGACAACGACCCCATGGTGCTGTCCCACGCGCAGGCGCTGCTGACCAGTACGCCCCAGGGCCGCACGGCTTACGTCGCGGCCGACCTCCGCGACATCCCGGCCATCACGGAGCAGGCGGCGCGGACCCTGGACTTCACCGCCCCGGTCGCGCTCATGCTGCTGATCATCTTGCATATGATCCCGGACGAGGATGATCCGTACGGCATCGTGGCCACGCTGGTGGAGGCCTTGCCGGCCGGTAGCTACCTGGTCCTCGCCCATCCCGCCAGCGACGTCCGCGCGTCGAGCCAGGCGGAAATGACCAGGCGCGTGAACGAGCGGATGCGCGGGCCGCAGGCGACCATGCGTGACCAGGCCGCCATCAGCCGGTTCTTCGACGGGCTCGACCTGCTGGAACCGGGCGTGGTCCAGCCGCAGCAGTGGCGGCCCGACCCAGGCGTCATCAGCCCGGACCAGGTGACCGCCTGGTCCGGCGTGGCGCGGAAGCGGTAACCCCGGATGGCCGCCGGCCAGTGGCCCGCTGACTGGGATGAGCGGATGGCAGGCGCCGGCTGCCCGATGTGCGCGGCCGTGGGCCACGGCGACAACGAGTACTGGGTGAACGTCTTCACCGGCGAGTTCGCCGAGGTGAACCTGGAGCGGCGGAGCAGGCTCCCGGGCTACTGCCTGGTCGTGTGGCGGCACGGGCATATCGCCGAGCCGTCCGACCTCGGCCCGCGGGAAGCGTGCGGGTACTGGCAGGAGGTGCTCGCAGCCGGCCGGGCGGTGCGAGCGCGGTTCGACCCGGTCAAGCTGAACTACATGACGCTGGGCAACACCCTCCCGCACCTGCACACGCACGTGGTGCCCCGGTACCGGGACGACCCGGCGCCGGGCGGCCCAATCGAGTGGCCGCAGATCTTCTCGGCCGACCCCGTGCCCGAACCCGAACTGCACCGTCAGGCCGCCCGCCTCCGCGTCCTGCTGGCCGGCTGAGCGACCGCTCTGCGGCGCCAGAGCGGCTACTGCGCCGGCCGGGACGCGACCGCCAGCACCGACTGGCCGAAGGGCGGCTGCCACCGCTGCTCCAGCCGCTTGAGCGCGGGAACGAAATACCGGTCGAAGACCTTGACCGGCGTGCCGTGCGTGGGCGTGCGGCGCAGGAAGCGGGCCAGGACCAGCCACGCCACCGCGCCGACGGCGTTGACGTACCGGACGTCCTGCACCTGGTATCCGGCTTGGGAGAGCTGCGCCCGCAGTCCTGACCTGGTGTAGCGCCGGTAGTGGCCGATCCTCCGGTCGAAGTCGCTGTAGAGAAACGAGAACGCGGGGACCCAGAGAACGACTCGCCCGCCAGGTCGCAGTACCCGGCCGCGGAGTTCGGCCAGGGCGCCGTCGTCGTCTTCGATGTGCTCCAGGACGTTGATCATGACCACGGTGTCGAAGGGGCCATGGGCGGCGGCCGAGTCAACCGATCCGAGCAGGATCTCGACCTGCTCCTCGCCGCGGAACCGCTCGCGCAACCTGCTGACGCACCGCTGCGATATATCCGACGCGACGACCCGTGTGGCCTTCCTGGCCAGCATCTCGGTGAAGGTCCCATGACCCGCGCCGATCTCCAGCACCTCGCCGCCGAGGTGCGGCTCGATCAGCTCGAATATCCACCCCGCGTAGTTGCCGGCGCCGTCGAGATTGTCGAGCGTCTCCGCCAGCTCTGCGTCTGCCGCCGAAAATTCTGCGCGGGCTCTGCCGCGCTTCGCCGTCCGAGTCGATGCCACCGGACGACTCTACCGGAGCGGACGGCACTCGCCCCGGCTGTCGGCGCGCCCGGGCCCGCTGCACACTAGGCTGCCTGTCATGGTCCAGGGACAGGCAGCCGGCCAGCAGGCCCGGGCGGCGGCCAGGCCGCAAGGACTCCGGGGCGTCTCCGGTCGCCCATGGGCGCGGGAGCTGGCCGTTCTGGCGGCCTACCTGGCCGCCGGGGTCGCGGCGACCTGGCCGCTGGCCACCTCCCTGACCGGCCGGCTCCCGGCCAGCCGGGACGTGGCCATCTACGTGTGGGACCTGTGGTGGGTGGCCCACCAGCTCATCCATCTCCACAACCCGTGGTTCACCGGCTACCTGGCCGCGCCGGTCGGCCTCCAGCTCGGATATCACACCCTGGTGCCGCTGCTCGGCGCGCTGATGGCCCCGGTCACGCTGGCCTTCGGCCCGTCGGCCGCCTACAACCTGCTGGTCATCGCCTCGCCCGGGCTGGCCTGCTACGCGATGTACCGGGCGGCGCGGCTGTGGCTGCCCACGCTGAGTGGCGCGATCGCCGCCGGGGCGTTCTTCGGGCTGTCGGCCATGCTGACCTTCCAGACCTGGTACCACCTCAACATCGTGTACGGCACGGTGTTCCTGCCGCTGACGCTGGAGGCCGCGGTCCGGCTGCGCCGCGACCCCTCGATCGGCCGGGGCGTGATCCTGGGGGCGGTGCTCGGGGCCTCGGTCCTGGTCAACCAGGAGTCGGCGGTGATGGCCCTGATCCTGGCCGTGCTCGCCCTGATCCCGTGGCTGGCCGGCCTGCGTTCCCGGGCCGCGGTGCGGGGTGCGGTGCGCGGCGTCGCGGCGGCCGCGGTCGCAGGCCTGGTGGTGGCCAGCCCGCAGCTGGCGGCGATGGTCCAGCAGGCCCGGGCCGGCGGCAACGGCGCGAGTGCGGCGTCGCTCGGCTACGCCACCTGGGTGGCCAGCGTGCCCAGCCTGTTCGCGCCCTCGCCGCGGCTCACCGACGACGGGCTGAGCGCGCTCGGGCACATCTACACCTCCCAGACCCGCATCGAGACGCTGAATACGTTCGGCGTGGTGCTGAGCCTGCTCGCCGTGGCGGGCCTGGTCGCCCGCTGGCGCCGGCGCAGCGCCTGGCTGCTTCTGCTGCTCTGGCTGGGCGGTGCCGCGCTGGCGCTCGGGCCGGTGCTGTACGTCGGGCATCACCTGTACGTGCCGTTCGCGCAGATCTGGCAGGGCGTGCGCGTTTCGGTGCTGATGCCCTACACCTGGTTCATCAGGGTCCCCGGCTTGTCGGTCTTCCGCGAGGCCGACCGGCTGGCCCTGCTCGGGCTGGTCGGCGCCGCCCTGCTCGCGGGCGCGGCGGTTGACTGGCTAGCCCGGCGACGGGCCTGGCCCGTCATCCTGGCGGTGGCGGTTCTCGGCGCGCTCGAGGCGGGCTGGGCCGGGTCCCCGGGGGGCCTGGCCACCATGCCCACCACGTTCGCGGCGCTGGACCGGCCGATCGCCGCCGACCACAGCGGCTCGATCGTGGTCGACGTGCCGTTCGGCCTGGACAACGAGCCGTCCTACGGCCTCGAGCCGACCGAGCAGGCCATCTTGATGGCGACCGCCGACGGGCATCCGCGGGCGATCTGCTACGCGTCCTGGGTGCCCACGCAGACCATCGCCGGCATCAAGCAGCACGCGTTCTACGTCCGGCTCAACCAGGCACAGCTCGGCTATGAGGTGGGCCAGGCTCAGGTCGCGAAGGCCCGGGACGACCTGCGCACGCTGCACGTCGGCTGGGTGGTGGTGTGGCTGCCGGAGCCGGGCCAGGCCCTGTCGCGGTATTTGTCCGCCACCGGCTTCCGCTTTGCCTACCGGGCCGACGGGGCCTCGGTCTACCGGCCCGCCGCGAGCTGACGCCGGATAATCAGGCGACAGGCCGCAGGCGACACGGCAGGATCTCCAGTGTGCTGATCCGACCCGAGTCCGGCGGCGACACCGGCGTCATCCGCGCCATCACCGCCGCCGCGTTCGCCCGCCCCGGCCAGGACCCGCCCGAGGCCCGGCTGGTTGACGAGCTCCGCGCCGGCCCGTCCTGGCTGCCGGGCCTGTCCCTGGTAGCGGCCACGCCGGCGGGGGAGATAGTCGGCCACGTGCTGTGCACCCGGGGACACGCCGGCCGCACGCCGGCGCTCGCGCTCGGCCCGCTGAGCGTGCGGCCGGACAGCCAGCGCCGCGGCGTGGGCAGCGCCCTGATGCACGCCGTTCTCGGTGCCGCGGACGCGCTCGGCGAGCCGCTGGTTGCGCTGCTCGGCGACCCCGCCTACTACCGCCGGTTCGGCTTCCAGCTCAGCACCGACTACCAGGTCATGCCGCCCCGGCCGGAATGGCAGCCCCACTTCCAGGTCCGCGTCCTGACCGGTTACCAGCCGACGATGTGCGGCGTCTTCACGTACCCGGAGCCGTTCGACCGCACCTGACACCGCCTCGCCGCGGCTACGGCACCAGCCTTCTCGCGCGCCGCGGAGCGGCCGGGACCCATGTGCTCACCCTGATCCGGCCCAGGATCCACAGCGCCTCCACGCCGTCCCGCCAGGTGATCTTCTTGCCCGCCTCACGGGTGCGGGCCCGGTAGGTGATCGGCACCTCGAACGGGCGGATCCCGCGGGCCAGCAGCTTGCCGGTGATCTCGGCTTCCATGCCGAACCCCTCGGAGCTGATGTTCAGGCTGCGCAGCAGGTCCAGCGGCATGAGCTTGAAACAAGTCTCCAGGTCGGCGATGTACGCGTTGAACAGGACGTTCGCGAAGGTGGTCACGCCCTTGTTGCCCATGACGTACCAGAAGGAATAGGAGGCGTGGCTGCCGAAGCCCCGGCTGCCGTACACCACCTCGGCCTCACCGCTCAGGACCGGCTTGAGCAGTTCGGGGATTTCCTCCGGCTGGTACTCCAGGTCCGCGTCGAGCGGGATCATGAAATCACCGGTGGCCGCGGCGACCGCGGTGCGGATCGCGGCACCCTTGCCGCGGTTCTCCGGATGCCGGCGCATGACCAGCCGCTCATCGTGGAAGCGGCCGAGGATCTCGGCGGTCCCGTCGGTGCTGGCGTCATCGACGATCACCACCTCCACCGGGCAGGGAAAGTCAACGTCGAGGACCCGCTTGATGACCGCCTGCACCGTCCTGGCCTCGTTGTACACCGGCATCAGGATGGAGAGCTTCACCTCTCTCAACTGGCACGCTCGCGGAACCACTCGATCGTGCGGGCCAGGCCTTGCTCCAGGCCGATCTCCGGCTTCCACCCCAGGACGTCGCGGGCCAGGTCGATCCGCGGCTGCCGGACCATCGGGTCGTCCTGGGGCCGCGGGATGAAGGCGATCGGCGACTGCGACCCGGTCATGCGCCGGATCGTCTCGGCCAGCTCCAGGACCGACAGCTCGCCGGGATTCCCGATGTTCATCGGGCCGGGATGCGAGGACCGCAGGAGCCTCAGGATGCCCTCGACGAGGTCGCTGACGTAGCATACCGACCTGGTCTGGCTGCCGTCGCCGGCCACGGTGATCGGCTCGCCGTCCAGCGCCTGGCGGATGAAGGTGGGGATGGCGCGCCCGTCGTTAGGGCGCATCCGCGGACCGTAGGTGTTGAAGATGCGGACGATCTTGGTGTTCACCTTGTGGTTCTTGTTATAGGCCACGGTCAGGGCCTCGGAGAAGCGCTTGGCCTCGTCGTAGACGCCACGCGGGCCGACCGGGTTCACGTTGCCCCAGTAGTCCTCGGCCTGGGGGTGGACCAGCGGATCGCCGTAGACCTCGGACGTGGAGGCCAGCAGGAATCGCGCGCCCTTCTCCCGCGCCAGCCCCAGCGCGTGGATGGTCCCGATCGAGCCGACCTTGAGCGTCTCGATCGGAAGCTCGAGGTAGTCGACCGGGCTCGCGGGGGAGGCGAAGTGCAGCACCGCGTCCACCGGGCCGCCCACGTGCAGGTACTCAGTCACGTCGTAGCGGATGAGCCGGAACCGGCGATTCTCGATCAGGTGGGCCACGTTGGCCGGGGTCCCGGTGCAGAAATTATCTACGCATATCACTGAGCAGCCGTCGTCCAGAAGCCGCTCGCAAAGATGCGAGCCGAGGAACCCGGCTCCCCCGGTGATGACGATCGTCTCGGACACCAGATCCGCACCTCCCTTCGTCATGTGCAGCCCATAACTTAACGGATGAGGGAAGCGGCGGCGCCAGCCGCCACGCGAGCACGTCGCCGACGTCCACCGTCGCCGGCCCGAACTGCTTGGTCAGGAAGCGCGCGAGGGGCGAGTCCCGGCCGGTGGCGGTGACGATCGCGGCCACCTGCCGGGAAGCAAGATCGTTGCGGATCTGCGCCTGGGACGGTGCCCGTGTTGTCGGTTGCCCCTGCCACAGGGTAGTGAGGTACTGGGCGGTCCGCAGCCGCTCATATATATAGCTGGTGGCCTTCCCGCCCGGGCCGGGCACGATGAAATCACCGCCGCCGACCATCGAGGTCGGTACGCCGGTCTCGGCCTGCCAGCGCAAGCCGTATTGCAGGTCGGGGATGACCAGCACGTGGGCGTCGGCCGGGAGCTGGAGCCGGGTGAAGGCGGCCTGCCAGCCGGCCGGGGCGGGCGGGACGGCCTCGACCGGAAGGGGAAGCGGGACGAGCGGGAGGACGGCCAGCACCACGATCAGGGTCGCGGCGTACGCCCGGACCCGGCGCAGACCGCTCGACCGCGCCTGGCCGCGGGCCCGGTCCAGCGCGAAGGCCAGCAGAGCCGCTACGGCTCCGTCGGCGAGAATGGAAAACCGGTCGGGCAGCACGTTGGCGCCCACTGGGTTGCCTGCCAGCCAGTGCCACGGCAAGAGCGCGGCCGGGTAGCGGATCCCGAAGAATCTCACCGGGACGTCGCCGAGCGAGAACAGCTCCAGCAGCGCGAAGGTCACAGCGGCCACGCGGACCCGGTCATCCCGCCAGAAGGCGATCGCGGCCACGACCGCGACGGCGAGCAGCGGCCAGCCCAGGTACGCCAGGTACTCGGGCGACGGCTCGGGGTACCTGGCCGCGACCGCCGCGCTGGAGGCGGTGTGGAACGCCAAGGCGCCCGACGGGGTCACGAAGCCGTACAGGTAGCTGTGGAAGTCGATGACCGTCCACGGGCTGCCGTGCTCGGACAGCGGGCCGCGGAACTGCACCCACAGCGCGTACCCGCAGGCCACACCCGCGGCGGCGACCGCGGTACCCACACCGGCCGCCATCGCGCCGCCCCGGGTCCTGACGGCCTGGGCCGACGCCCTCGGATGGCTGAGGGCCAGCACGGCCACGATGATCGCGGCGGCCACGGCCGTGTCGGCCAGCAGCTCTTCCCCGAGGTACACCTGGGCGGCCGCCAGCAGGCCGAGCCACAGGCCGGCCCGCACGGCGCTGCCCCGGCCGGTGAGGATGCGCAGCAGCTCATGGATGATCAGCGGTGGCAGCACGGCGAACTGCAGCTGGAAGTGACCGGCGCTGGCGGTGACCAGGGCGGGCGAGAACCCGTATACCGCCCCCCCGATGGCCGCCGCGGTGACGCTGGCTCCCCAGCGCCTCAGCACCCAGAACAGGCCGGCCGCGGAGCCGGCGAAGCCCCCCGTCAGCAAGATGGTCAGGCTGGCCAGCGGGCCGGCCAGCAGCGTCACCGGGGACAGCACGACGCCGGCCAGCAGCATCGAGGCGTTCCACATCATGTTGATGCCCTGCGGCGCGTTCAGCCCGGTCGTCACCAGCGCCGGCAGCCGGCCGTGCGAGACCGCGGTCGCGCTGTACCGCATGAACCAGGCCACCAGGTCGACGTCCCCGGGATTGTGCCCCGCGGCCCGTCCCGCCGGATCGGCCCACAGGCGCCAGGTCAGCGCGAAGGAGGCCAGCACGTACAGGCCCACGACCAGCCATCCGGCCCAGCTCGCCGCGCGGGGGCTGGGTGCGGGCTCGGGCAGGGCGGACTTCTCCGGAATGGGCTGGCCCTGCTCGCTCGTGACGCTGCTCACTGCGCCTAAGCCTAGGGCGTCCGGCCAGTGGGACGGACGAACCCGGCGTAGGCCCCGGACACGGTTCCCTAACGGCTATTAAAATAGTTTGGGTTCAAATGATTTGACTTAAAAATAGCTCCAGTGAAGACTGGCGGAATGCGAGAGGCTGAGATGGCGCCGGGAAACGAAGGGCAGCAGGCGGCCTCGGCCGGGGGAGCGGACGGCGAGCGCGAGCCCACCGCGTGCGAGCCGGGGCTGGCCGCGGGCTACACCTCCGGGTGGATCGGGGGGGACCCGGCGGACGGCATCCCCGCGGACGCGCCGCTGCACGCGCTGCTGCTGGCCGCATCGAGGGTCATGGGCGCCTTCTACGCCAGTACCGTGGTCCAGGCTGGCGTGCGGATCAGCCCGGCCGGGCTGGGGGTGCTGCGGGTCCTGCTGGCTGACGACGGGCTCAAGTCGAGTGACGTGGCATCCCGCGGCTGGTCGTCACCAGGCACGCTGACCTCCGTGGTCGATACGCTGGTCCGCGAGGGTTACGTGGAGCGCCGCAGGGATCCCGGGGACCGGCGGGTGGTCCGGCTGTACGTGACCGGCGCGGGCCGCCGGGTCTGCGAGGACTACCTCACGCAGGCGGGCCCGCGGTGGCGGGCCGCGTTCGACTTCGTGAGCCCGGCTGATGAGCCGGTCATCCGCAAGTTCTTCATCGACATGATCGGCCAGTTCGGCGGGCTGGCCAGGAAGGAGCGCGGCCGGTGAGGGAGTATTGTCAACTAAAGTTGACGACAAGGGTTTGTCAACGTAAGTTGACATCATGACGGTACCACCGGGGACACAGACATCGGGGACGCAGACATCGGGGACGGGGCGGCCGGGGCCCGCGATACGTACTGAAGACCTGCGCAAGACCTATAAGTCGTCGCGTGGCGACGTGCCCGCCGTGCGCGGTATCGACCTGTCGGTCGGCTCCGGCCAGTTTTTCGGGCTGCTCGGGCCGAACGGGGCGGGCAAGTCAACCACGATCGGCATGCTGACCACGCTGATCCTGCCCACCGGCGGCCGGGCCTGGGTATCCGGCCTGGACGTGGTGGCCGACCCGGTCGGGGTCAAGCGCCGGATCGGGGTGGTGACCCAGAACAACACGCTGGATATGCAGCTGACCGTGGCCGAGAATCTGGAGTTCCGCAGCCGGTTCTTCGGCCTGGGGCTGCGCGAGGCATCCCGGCGCGCCGCGCAGCTGCTCGAAGCGTTCGGCCTTTCCGACCGGCGTAAGGCGATGTCCACTGACCTGTCCGGCGGGCAGGTCAGGCGGCTCCTTATCGCCCGCGCCCTGGTGCACCGGCCGGATGTGCTATTCCTCGACGAGCCCACGGCCGGCCTGGACCCGCAGACCCGGGTGAATCTGTGGGACATCCTGCGCGTGCTGCACGGCGAGGGGCAGACCATCCTGCTCACCACGCACTACATGGAGGAAGCCGAAGCGCTGTGCGAGCAGGTCGCGGTCATAGATCACGGCGAGGTGCTCGCCTCGGGCACCGTGAACGAGCTGAAGGACGGCGCGGGCGCGGAGACGGTGATCACGGTCAGGTACGAGGACGCGGTCCCCGCTGACCTGGCCGCCCGGGCCGGGCTGGCCGGCCGCCCCGGGGTCAGCAAGGTGGAATCCGACGACGACTTCATCCGCGTCTTCACCCGCGAGCCCGAGGGCGTGCTCGGCGAGCTCATCACCGCGGGGTCGGCCGCCGGGCTGACCGTCCGTGACGCGTCTCAGCTCAAGCCCAGCCTGGAAACCGTGTTCCTCACCCTGACCGGTAGGGAGTACCGAGAGTAATGACCACCACGACCACCAGCGCTCCGGTCCGGCCAGCAGAGTCGGCCGGGGTGCCCTCGTCCGCCGAGATCGCGGCGCTGATCGCCGACGCGCCGGTGCCGCGGCCGACCCTGCTGCGGACCTTCAACGCCATGATGGCCCGCGAGTTCCGGGTGCTGCGGCGCAACGCCGTCGGCACGTTCACCCGGGCCGTCATGCAGCCCCTGCTGTTTGTCTTCGTCTTCGCTTACGTGTTCCCGAAGATCGGCGGCGGCTTCAACCTCGGCGGCGGCGCCGCGGCCGCCGGGACCAGCGTCCCCGGCGGCATCAACTTCGCCACCATCCTCGTCCCCGGGCTGATGGCCTCCATGCTGCTCATGCAGGGCATCATGGCCGTGACGTTCCCGCTGGTCATGGAGTTCTCCTGGCAGCGTACGATCGAGGACCGGGCCCTCGCTCCCGTCCCGATCCGGGTCCTGGCCATCCAGAAGATCGCGGCCGGGGCGGTCCAGTCGTTCCTCGGCGCATGCATCGTGTTCCCGATCGTGCTGCTGGTGCACGCGCCGGGGCAGGCTCCGCACGTGCACGTGACCAACTGGGCGCTGCTCATCCTGATCCTGGCCGCCTCGTCGCTGCTGACCGCCGCGCTCGGGCTGCTGCTCGGCACGGCCATGGACCCGCGCAAGATGCAGATGCTGTTCGCGGTGATCCTGCTGCCGGCCACCATGCTCGGCTGCGTCTACTACCCCTGGTCGGCGCTGCAACATATCCGCTGGCTGCAGATCGCGGTCCTGATCAACCCGCTGGTGTACATGTCCGAGGGCCTGCGCGCCGTGCTCACCCCGGAACTCGGGCACATGCCCATGTGGGCCGTGCTGCTCGCGCTGGTCGGCGGCACCGTGGTGTTCAGCTACCTGGGCATCCGCACTTTCACCAACCGGGTCCTCAACTAGACTCCAGGCGGTAGCTGACCTGTCCCCGCCGGGAATATGGTTTCACGGCCCGGTGCTGTTAGTCTTAGGAATCAAAGCTCGGTGCCCAGGCGCCGGGCGCGCGAAGCGGAGGACCACCTCCCACCCGGTCGGCCCGGTGAACACCGAGGCAGGCGGGTCTGGCCAGAAGTCCCTGCGACGTTACGCGCCGAAAGCGTGTGCGCCGCTGGTACAAGCTGGCACGGCGCATTTCTGCGGGCCCGCTTACCGGGGCCCCGCAGGACGGCGTCGTTGTCGTGGTCCGCCCCGTGGAGCGCATCGCCCGCGGGGCTTTCTCGTGTGTGGCCTCCGCCATTTGGCGGCAGCACCGGAAGCACCGAAGGCGAGCGTAAACCGCCGCCGGAAGCGCCGACGGCGGGATACCTGCTCAAGGAGGTCACATCAGCGCCGAAGCGCGTATCAACGAGCGCATCCGTACTCCTGAGGTCCGGCTCGTCGGGCCGAAGGGAGAGCAGATCGGGATTGTCTCGATCAATGACGCACTCAAGCTAGCCCAGGAGGCCGACCTCGACCTGGTCGAGGTGGCACCTACGGCGCGGCCCCCGGTGGCCAAGCTCATGGACTACGGCAAGTTCAAGTACGAGGCCGCGGTCAAGGCCCGGGAGTCACGCAAGAACCAGACCCAGACCATCGTCAAGGAGATCAAGCTCCGGCCGAAGATCGACCCGCACGACTACGGCACCAAGAAGGGCCACGTCGAGCGGTTCCTCAAGGCGGGGGACAAGGTCAAGGTGACGATCATGTTCCGGGGACGTGAGCAGTCACGGCCCGAACTGGGCTTCCGCCTGCTGCAGCGCCTCGCCGGGGACGTCGAGGAGCTCGGCTTCGTGGAGTCCCAGCCCAAGCAGGACGGGCGGAACATGGTCATGGTGATCGGGCCGCACAAGAAGAAGAGCGAGACCAAGGCGCACGCCGGCCAGTCGCACAGCAGGTCTGTGCCCAGCCCGCGCGCGACAGCGGAGCCCGAGCCCGAACCGCGAGCCCGTGGTGAGCGAACCAGCCGCCGACGGCGCCGCGGTATCAGGTCCGGCCTAGTCGGTAGCAGGCCCGGCCGGACTCATCCCCGGCGCTAGGCCCTTGCGGGGCTCGTGCCAGGGACGGTGACTGCTGTGTGCCTTAGCCGGCCGCGGTAAACGCCGTGGCAAAGAACTTAACGAACAAAGAACTTAACGGACGGAGACGACGGCGACCATGCCGAAGATGAAGACCCACAGCGGCACCGCGAAGCGGTTCCGGCTGACCGGCACCGGCAAGGTGATGCGCCGCCGCGCCAACCGAGGCCACCTGTTCGAGCACAAGCCGTCCCGCCTGACGCGGCGGCTTAGCGGGGAAGTAGTGGTCGCGCCGAGCGACCGCAAGGAGATCAAGAAGCTGCTGGGCAAGTAGCCCGGCCCGGCGAGGGAGACAGAACAATGGCACGCGTGAAGCGGGCGACCAACGCCCACAAGAAGCGCAAGGTTGTCCTCGAACGGGCCAGCGGCTACCGGGGGCAGCGGTCACGGCTGTACCGCAAGGCCAAGGAGCAGGTCCTCCACTCGATGACCTACGCCTACCGCGACCGCAAGGACCGCAAGGGCAACTTCCGGCGGCTGTGGATCCAGCGGATCAACGCCGCCGCCCGGGCTAACGGGATGACCTACAACCGGTTCGTGCAGGGCCTGCGGGTGGCCGGGGTCGAAGTCGACCGCCGGATGCTCGCCGAGCTCGCCGTTTCGGACGAGCCGGCCTTCGCGGCCCTGGTCGAGGTGGCCAAGAAGGCCCTGCCCGACGCATCGGGTTCGGCAGCCGCCTAAGTGGCCAAGGGGCGTGGAAACATCGCGCGGCTCGCGGGGGCCGACGGCCCCCCCACCGCGCGATACTACGGTGGCCACAACAGCGGGCCTGCGGGGGGTTCCAGGGGGGTCGACCCCCCTGGGCCAGTAAGAGCGGCGCGGCGGCTGACCAAGCGTGCCTTCCGCGAGCGTGAGCAGGCCTTCCTGGCGGAAGGGCCGCAGGCGGTGGCCGAGGCCCTGGCCTCGGGGGCCAAGGTCAGCGACCTGTTCGTAACCGCGGCCGCCCGCGGCAGGCACCACGATCTGGTCGCCGTCGCCGAGAGCGCCGGAGTGCCTGTGCACCTGGTCAGCAGCGAGGTGATGGGGGAACTGGCCCAGACGGTGACCCCGCAGGGCCTGCTGGCCGTGTGCGGGTTCGTTGACGTCCCCCTCGCCGCGCTCACCCAGCCGGCCCCCGCCCTGGTCGCGCTGCTGGCCAACGTGCGTGACCCGGGGAACGCCGGGACTGTGCTGCGCACCGCCGACGCGGCCGGCGCGCAGGCCGTGGTGTTCGCCGACGCGTCCGTCGACCCGTACAACGGCAAATGCGTGCGCGCCTCGGCGGGCAGCCTGTTCCACCTCCCCGTGGTGGCCGGCGCCCGCCTGGAGGAGGCTGTCGCGGCCATGCGCGCGGCGGGACTGCGCATCGTAGCCGCGGACGGGCGCGCCGGGCGGTCCCTGGATGATCCGGAGGTCCGGGCCCGGCTGGGCGAGCCGACCGCCTGGATGTTCGGCAACGAAGCATGGGGGTTGCCGCCGGAGCTGGTCGCGATGGCCGATGAGCCGATCGCGGTGCCCATCTACGGCCAGGCGGAAAGCCTGAACCTGGCGGCTGCCGCGGCGGTATGTCTCTACGAGTCCGCTCGTGCACAGCGAGTGCGCGACATACCGGACATGCGGGGATCTAAGTAGCGCCTGGTGGCATGGAGTATTTGGGCCGCAACATCGAGAATTCATATCTCAGGACTGTCCCAATGAGCGTTTAAGCGCTAGAGTCTGATCACAATCCGTCACCCGTACCGTGACCGTATCCGGCCGCCGGACGATCCCCATGGAGAGCCCGATGGACAGCCCGATAGACAAGTCGTGCCGCCTGGCCGGACGGAGGCTTTGCTGAAGTGGACGAGCTCGTAACGAGCAGGGCGGCAGCTCCCACGCCGGACCGCGAGACCGCTGACGGCCGTGACAGCGGCATCAGCCCGCTCCCGGATGGTCCCGTCCCGATCGGGAGCCTGATCTTCGCCGACGAGCTGCCGGACGGGGTAGTGGTCGCCGACGAGGTCGGCCGCATCGTCGTGTTCAACCGGGCCGCAGGCCGGCTGACCGGCCTGGATCCGGCCGAGGTCACCGGCAAGTTCGCGTTCGATGTGCTGCCGCTGCACGACGACGACGACCGGGACTGGTGGGTTCACGCCGACCCGTACCATGGCCTGCCGACCCGCACCCGCCACCCGGAGCGCGCGCTGTACCTGCTGGACGGGACCGAGATCCTGGTGTCCGTCGGCTACGTGCGCGATCGGGCCAAGGAGGTACGGCGCCTGGTCATCAGCCTGCGCGATGCGCAGCAGCGGGAGCGGCTGGAACGCAGCCGGGCCGAGCTGGTCTCCACCGTCGCGCATGAGCTGCGCTCGCCCCTGACCAGCGTCAAGGGCTTCACCGCCACGCTGCTGAACAAGTGGGGCAGGTTCACCGACGATCAGAAGCGCGTGATGCTGGAAACGGTGAACGCCGACGCCGACCGGGTGACCAGGCTCATCACCGAGCTGCTGGACGTGTCCCGGATCGAGTCCGGCCGCATGGAGGTCCACCGTCAGCTCGTGGACCTGCCGGACCGGGCCAGGAAGGTCATCGCGGGCCGGGTCGTGGCCGGCGATCCCGAGGACCGCTTCCGGCTGGAGATCCGCCCCGGCTTGCCTGAGACCTGGCTGGACCCCGACAAAATTGACCAGATCCTCGGCAATCTGGCGGAAAATGCCGTCCGTCACGGCGCTGGTATCGTAACGATCGTGGTTGAACCAGCACGGCTGGACGACGAGGCGGTCGGCATGACCGCCAGCCTGTCCTGCGAGCCCGACGCGGCCGCGGTGTCCGTACGCGACCAGGGGGAGGGCATCTCTCCCGAGGTCGCGCCGCGCGTGTTCCGCCGGTTCTGGCGCGGGAAGCGCCGGGGCGGCACCGGCCTGGGCCTCTACATCGTCAAGGGCCTGGTCGAGGCGCACGGCGGCACCATCGGCGTGGGGTCAGCGCCCGGCGGCGGCGCCGAATTCCGATTTATCGTGCCCGCGGGGACCGCCGCGGGCTGAACGCGGCTGCCCAGTAGCCGCGGGCCAGGGCGCGGTACGGTAATGTCCCTTCGGGCTATCCACACAGCGAAGGCGGACGTTGACGCCTGGGCATGAGTTTCATCCAGGCCATGGACCTCCCCGCGACGTTAGCCACCGGCAACTCCGCGGCTGACCGCGGGCTGCCACCACCGCCCGTTCGGCAGAACGATCAGCCGGAACCCCAGCAGAGCGCACCCTTACGTACGGCCCGCAGGAAGCAGGACCCCTCATGTCCGTAGCGAACGAGAATAACCACCCGGCCGCCGAAGGCGTCGCCCGGGCCCTCGACGAGGCGCTCGCCGCCGTCGCGGCAGCCAGAACGCTGGATGAGCTGAAGGCGGCGCGGATCACCCACGACGGCGACCGGTCACCGCTGGCCCTGGCCAGCGCCGGGATCGGTGCGCTGCCGCGCGAGGCACGTGCCGACGCCGGGCGGCTGGTAGGCGCGGCCCGCAGCCGGCTCCGCGACGCGCTGGGCCGGCGCCAGACCCAGCTGGAAGGTGACCGCGACCGCCAGGTGCTGACCACCGAGGCGGTCGACGTCACCCTGCCCGGCGGCCGGGTCCCTCCCGGCGCCCGGCACCCCGTCACCACGCTCGCCGACCGGCTGTCCGACGTGTTCGTGGCCATGGGCTACGAGGTCGCGGAGGGACCCGAGGCCGAGGCGGAGTGGTACAACTTCGACGCGCTCAACATGCTGCCGGACCACCCGGCCCGGGACTCGCAGGACACGATCTTCATCGCCAGCCCCCAGGGGGACGGGCGCAAGTCCGGCATGGTGCTGCGCACGCAGACCTCTCCGGTGCAGATCAGGTCCATGCTGAGCCGCCCGCTGCCGCTGTACGTGGTCAGCCCGGGCCGCACCTACCGGCATGACGCGCTGGACGCCACGCACAGCCCGGTGTTCCACCAGATCGAGGGGCTCGCGGTCGACGAGGGCCTGACCATGGCCGACCTGCGCGGCGCGATCCAGGCGTTCGTCGACGCGATGTTCGGCGTGGGCCTGCGCACGCGGTTCCGGCCGGACTACTTCCCGTTCACCGAGCCCTCCGGCGACGTGTCGATGGAATGCCACGTCTGCCGCGGCGCCTCGGCCAAACCCGGCGGAGACCCGTGCCGGGTGTGCCGGTCGCAGGGCTGGATCGAGATCGCAGGCTGCGGGATGGTCAATCCCCGGGTCCTGGTGGCCTGCGGCATCGACCCCGACCGGTACAGCGGGTTCGCGTTCGGCCTCGGCATCGAGCGCAGTTTGATGATCGCGCACGGGCTGACGGAGATCAGGGACGCGGTCGACGGCGACGTGCGGTTCAGCCGGGCGTTCGGGATGGAGATCTGAGATGCGAGTAGCGCTTTCCTGGCTGCGTGAGTACGCACAGCTGCCCGAGCCGGTCGACGCGACCGAAGTCGCCCGGCGGCTGACCGGCGCCGGGCTCGAGGTCGAGGCGCTGGAGTCGGTCGGGCACGACATCCGCGGCGTGGTCGTGGCGCAGGTCCTCGCGATCGAGGAACTGGCCGGGCTGAAGAAGCCGATCAGGTACTGCCGGGTGGCCGTCTCCGCGGCGCAGCTCGACGGGACGCCCGACGAGGCCTCCGGGGTCATCTGCGGCGCGGCCAATTTCGAGGTCGGCGACCGGGTCGCGCTGGCCCTGCCGGGCGCGGTGCTGCCCGGCGGGTTCGAGATCGGCGCGCGCCGGACCTACGGCCACATCTCCGAGGGCATGATCTGCTCGGCCAGCGAGCTGGCTCTGGGCGAGGATCACACCGGCATCCTCGTGCTGCCCCCTGACGCGCCGCTGGGCGAGGACTTCGTCGCTTACGCGCAGCTGCGCGACGAGGTGTTCGAGATCGCGGTGACGCCCGACCGCGGCTACGCGGTGTCGGTGCGCGGGCTGGCCCGCGAGCTGGCCAGCGCGTACAACGTGCCCTTCACCGACCCGGCCGCGACCGCGCTGCCCGATGCGACCCTGCTGGGCGGGCCCCTGGACTGGGAAGGCCCGGGCGTCTACCCGGCCCGGATCGACGACCCGACCGCCTGCGACCGGTTCGTGCTGCGCGAGGTACGGGGCTTCTCCCCGGGGGCGCGCACCCCGCTGTGGATGATGGTGCGGCTGGCCCGGTGCGGCGTGCGGCCGGTCTCGCTCGCGGTCGACGTGACCAACTACCTCATGCTCGAGCTCGGCCAGCCGCTGCACGCGTTCGACCGGTCCAAGCTGTCCGGCGAGATCGTCGTGCGGCGAGCCCGGCCGGGGGAGAAGCTGGAGACCCTGGATCACGTGGTCAGGACCCTGGATCCGGAGGACATCCTGATCACCGACTCCTCCGGGCCGATCTCCCTGGCCGGCACCATGGGCGGCCTGACCACCGAGATCGACGACGCCTCCGCCGACCTGGTGATCGAGGCGGCGCACTTCTCCGCCCGGGGCACGGCCAAGATGAGCCGCCGGCACAAGCTGCACAGTGAGGCCTCCTACCGGTTCGAGCGCGGCGTGGACCGCGAGCTGCCGCTGCGGGCCAGCGCGAAGGCGATGGCGCTGCTGGCCGGGCTGGGCGGCGGCCAGGTGGTGCCGGGCTGCAGCCACGCGCAGTTCGACGTGGCGCCGGTGGTGATCTCGATGGCCGTGAACTACCCGGATCGGGTGGCAGGCGTGGTGTACGGCCGCGACACCGTCGTGCGCCGGCTGCGCGAGGTCGGCTGCACCGTGGCCCAGACCCGGGCCACCGCGCCCACGGTGGCTCCGTGGCGGGCCGGATCCTCGTCGGATCAGGCCGCGGCAGACTCCCTGCGGTCGGCTCCGCCAGTTTCGGTGTCGGTCCTGGACGTCACCCCGCCGTCCTGGCGTCCCGACCTCACCGACCCGGCCGACCTGGCCGAGGAGGTGATCCGGCTGGAAGGGTATGAGAACGTCCCGGCCAGGCTGCCCCGGGCGCTGGCCGGGCGGGGACTCACCGCGCGGCAGCGGCTGCGCCGGTCAGTGGGCCGCACACTGGCCGAAGACGGCTACGTGGAGGTGCTGTCCTCGCCGTTTGCGGCCCGGGCCGACGCGGACCTGCTCGGGCTGCCGCCCGAGGACATGCGACGGCCCGCGGTGGCGATCGCCAACCCGCTCAGCGAGGATGAACCGCTGCTGCGGACTACGCTGCTGCCCGGACTGCTGCGCGTCCTGGCCCGGAACATCGGACGGGGTTTCGCCGACACGGCGCTGTACGAGATCGGCCTGGTCTTCCGGCCGCGGCCTGGTGCTGCTCCGCAGGCCCCCATCCTCGCCGTGGACCGCGGGCCCACGGTGGCGGAGCTGGCCACTTTGGAAGCCGCGCTGCCCGACCAGCCGCAGCACCTCGCGGCCGTCCTGGCCGGCGCTCGTGAGCTGGACGGATGGTGGGGAAAGGGCCGCCCGGCGACGTGGGCGGACGCGATCGAGGCGGCCCGCGCGGCCGGGCGGATCTGCCGGGTGCCGCTGGAGATCCGGGCCGACAAGCACGCGCCCTGGCACCCGGGGCGCTGCGCGGCGATCTACGCGCAGGTCGGCTCGGACGAGGCTCGGGAGTGGCTAGCCGGGTACGCGGGAGAGCTGCACCCCAGGGTCATCGAGGCGTTCGGGCTACCCGCCCGGACCTGCGCCCTCGAACTGGACCTGTCGGTCCTGTTCGCCGCGGCCGAGACGGTCGGCCCCGCGTCGGCCCCGGAGCTGTCGGCCTACCCGCTGGCCATCCAGGACGTAGCGCTGATCGTGGACGCGACCGTCCCCGCCGCCGAGGTGGAGGCGGCGCTGGCAGCTGGCGCGCCCGCGGACCTGCTCGAAGGCATCAGGCTGTTCGACGTCTACACCGGAGCCCAGATTGGTGCGGACCGCAAGTCCCTGGCCTATACGCTCCGCTTCCGGGCCCCGGACCGGACGCTCACCGCGGTGGAGGCCGCCGACGCGCGTGACGCGGCCGTCGCCGAGGCGCAGCGGCGTGTCGGCGCTGTCCTGCGCAGCGGCTGACGAACTCGGCCGGCGCCGATCGCAGCAGTTGACGACTCGGCCGGCGCTGACCGCAGCGGTGGGCGAATGATCCCGGCCGGTCCGGTCTGTTTGCAAAAATAGGCAACTGTCGGTCAGGATGTGATTACTGATGACCGCAGCGCGCGCTGAGCCGGAGGACAACATAACAAGGCACGCGGTGGCCCAGGGAGGCGCGGCCGAACAGGCCGCGCGGACTCCGTTCCGCGAGGTATTCGCGATAGCGGAGTTCCGGGCACTGTGGCTGGCCCAGCTGTTGTCCGTGTTCGGCGACCAGCTGGCCCGGGTCGCCCTTACGGTGCTCGTCTACGATCGGACCCGTTCGGCGTTGCTGGCGGCGATCACGTTCGTGGCCAGCATCGTGCCGACCTTCTTCGGCGGCGTGGCGCTGGCGTGGCTGGCGGATCGCTATCCTCGCCGCGCCGTGATGATCGCCTGCGACATGATCCGGGCGGTCCTCGTCCTGGATATGGCCCTGCCGAAGGTGCCGCTGCCGGTCATGATCGCGCTCCTGTTCACCGTGACTCTCACCGGGTCCCCGTTCAATTCGGCGCGCGCCGCGATCTTGCCCGACGTGCTCAGCGGTGACAGGTACGTGACGGGCACCGCGGTGACGGTGACTACCTACCAGTTCGCGCTGGTTCTCGGCTTCGTAGCGGGCGGCACGCTCGTCGCCTTCCTCGGCACTCGGCCCTCGCTGGTCCTGGACGCCGCGACCTTCGCCTGCTCAGCGCTCATCATCCGCATCTGGGTCCGTGCGCGGCCCGCGGCGGCAGCCGAGCCCTTCCCGGCGTCCTCGCGGATGGCGAGCATCTTCGCCGGTGCCCCGCTCGTCCTGGCCCGGCCTGGCCTGCGCACGCCGATGCTCTTCGGCTTGCTCGCCGCCTTCTATAACGCCCCCGAAGGTGTGGCCGCACCCCTGGCCGGGTCTTTCGGCGGCGGAGCCGTCGCCGTCGGGGTGATCCTGGCCGCAAGCGCCCTCGGGCAGACCGTCGGGTCGCTCACCTTCAGCCGTTTCGTTGCTCCCCCGACGCGACTGCGTCTCATGGCCCCGCTGGCCATTGCGGCCTGCGGCATTCTCGTCCTGTTCTTCTGCCAGCCTGACCTTTACGTCTCACTGGCGATCCTGGTCGCATCCGGCCTATGCGGCGCTTATCAGCTGGCCGCCAACAGCGCTTTCGTGCAGGCAGCACCGCACGAACGGCGAAGCCAGGCCTTCGGCCTGGCCCAGGGCGCTATGAGCCTGAGCCAGGGCGTCGTCATGATCCTGGCGGGGGCCGCAGCCGACCATCATTCCCCGGCCCGGGCCATTGCTGTCTGCGGCGCGATCGGCGTCGCGGCAGCGCTTGCGGTTGCTCTCAGCGCCACTCGCGAGGACGGGCGCCTAACGAGCCGACGCCATCAGGACGCATGAAGCCGGCTCCAGTCGCTGTCGCGCACTGCTCTTCTTTTGCTGTGTGGGGCTGGGGTCAGGTCCAGTTGCTGTCGCGCATTGCGGTCTCCTGTTGCGGGTCGGTGGTCTGGGGGTGCGGTGCGGGGGTCAGGTCCAGTTGCTGTCGCGCATTGCGGTCTCCTGTTGCGGGTCGGTTGTCTGGGGGTGCGGTGCGGGGGTCAGGTCCAGTTGCTGTCGCGCATTGCGGTCTCCTGTTGCGGGTCGGTGGTCTGGGGGTGCGGTGCGGGGGTCAGGTCCAGTTGCTGTCGCGCATTGCGGTCTCCTGTTCGCGGGTCGGTGGTCTGGGGGTGCGGTGCGGGGGTCAGGTCCAGTTGCTGTCGCGCATTGCGGTCTCCTGTTCGCGGGTCGGTTGTCTGGGGGTGCGGTGCGGGGGTCAGGTCCAGTTGCTGTCGCGCATTGCGGTCTCCTGTTCCGGGTCGGTTGTCTGGGGGTGCGGTGCGGGGGTCAGGTCCAGTTGCTGTCGCGCATTGCGGTCTCCTGTCCGGTGGTCGGGGGTGCGGGCGGGTCAGGTCCAGTTGCTGTCGCGCATTGCGGTCTCCTGTTCCGGGTCGGTGGTCTGGGGGTGCGGTGCGGGGGTCAGGTCCAGTTGCTGTCGCGCATTGCGGTCTCCTGCTCGGGGTCGGTGGTCTGGGGGTGCGGTGCGGGGGTCAGGTCCAGTTGCTGTCGCGCATTGCGGTCTCCTGTTCCGGGTCGGTTGTCTGGGGGTGCGGTGCGAGGGTCAGGTCCAGTTGCTGTCGCGCACTGCGGTCTCCTGTTCAGGTTGGTGACGGTGACCGGGGTGAATGGTCGAGAAGGGTCGTGCAATGTGCCAGATAGGGCCCGGGCCACGATCAAACATGCGAAAAATCTCTCTAAGTACACATTTGAATCCTCTGAGTGACTGTTGTAAACGTCTAGTTTGCGGTCACGGTTCGCATTTCGCCACTGGGACCGCGTTCCCCTTTCGGCTCTTGCGTCCTCGGGCAACGGCGCCGCGGCTACCCATTGTGCCCGTTATTGCGAAGCAGAGGCACTTTGTGCCTAATGTCGGAAAATACCGGGAATCTCCCGTGACTGACGGCAACTTGTACGGCGGCGGCCTCCCCGTGAGGAACCGTGCCACTTCGTACAGTGGTGTGCCCTATGGGGATCCAGTCAGCAGGGAGGGTATTGTCTACCCGTGAGTAGCCGTGTTTTCACGGTTTGCACTCTCTAGGGCTGACAATGCGGGACAATAGGTATACGACCTTCTATATGGGCGACGAAGGCGGTAGCGGATGAGCAAGGCGGTGGTGCGGGCGTCTCGCCTCCTGCCGCCGCAGCTGAGGACCATCCGCAGCTGGCCAGTCTGGTCCCTGCCTCGGTGGCTGACGGCCTTCGTGCTTGCCGTCGTCGCCGCGAATCTGGCCGCCATCGGCGTGGCGGCGCGGTTCACTACGTTCTCCGGCCGCGATCTGGGTTTGTTCTGCCTGCTGCTGGGCTGCACGGCGGCCGCCGTGGAGCTAACCAGGAAGGCCGGCGAACAAGGTGGCTTCATGACGGACGTTCAGGCCGTCTGGGAGTTGCCGGTAGCTATCTTGCTGCCCCCGTTTTACGCGTTTGTGATACCGGTCGCCCGGGTGTTGGTGACCCAGTTGCGGGTGCGGCGCGGCCCGGTCTACCGACGAGTTTTCACCGCTGCGGCGGTCGGGCTGTCCTACGGGGGCGCGTCGGTAGTCTTCCACGGGCTTTCCCCCCTGGTGCCGCGCGGCTCCGACGGTGCGCTCAGCCGCGGCGCGGCATGGATCGCGCTGGTGGTCCTCAGCGCCGTCGTTAAGTGGGTCCTGAACAACGCCATGATCATCACAGCCGTCAAGGGTTCTGACCGAACGGCGGATATCCGTGCGGCGTTCTTGAACGGCGAGGCGATCTACAACGACGTTGCCGAGACCAGCGCGGCCATCCTGGTGACGTTCGCGGTGGCTGGGATCCCGCTGCTCGCCCTGGCCGCGCTCCCTGTCGTCGGGTTGCTCCAGCGGAGCAAGAGCCACGTCAAACTCGTCAGCGACGCCCGCAACGACTCCAAGACCGGCCTGCTGAACGCGGCGACCTGGGAGCGCGAGTCTTCGGCGGAGCTCGCGCGGGCGGTGCGCACCAAGTCCCCGCTCGCGGTCGCGATGGTGGATGTCGACAAGTTCAAGGCGATCAACGACACCTACGGTCACCTCGTCGGCGACCAGGTGCTGAAGGAGATCGCCAACACGCTCAGCACTCTGCTCCGCGAGTACGACCTGGCCGGGCGGTTCGGCGGTGAGGAATTCGCCCTGCTGCTGCCGCAGACGCGGGCCGTCGATGCGTTCCGCATCGCCGAGCGTGTGCGCGCTAACGTCGCGGCCCTGAGCATCATCGCCGCAGGGTCCAGTGGCGGCGAGCGGGTGCACGTGACGGTCTCGATCGGCGTCGCGGCTCTCGACAGCGGCAGTCAGCGCGAACTCTCCGAGCTGCTGGCGGCGGCGGACGCCGCCCTGTACCGGGCAAAGGACGGCGGCCGGGATCAGGTGCAGATGATCAGCACGACCCGCGGCCTGAGCGCGATCAGCGGCCCGGGGATCGCCGCGGCGGATCGTGGCTCGGACGACGGCGAGGACCCGCCCAGCGTCTTCCGGCGCGAGCAGGGTCTGTGATCGCCCCGGGCATTCGATCATGGTCCGCGGTACGTCATCACGGTCAGTCACGCCTGGCCCCGGCTCGCTGAGCCAGCACACCGCAAGCACTGCAAGCAAACGCGAAAGCAGTGATCCCCCGGCGGTCGGCTAATCCCGAGCATGGCCCGGAAGGCCGCGAACGGGATTAGGCGTTCAGATCCAGGTCGTGGTACGCACGGTGACGTTCCATCCTTCCGAGTCCAGGCTGGCCTTCTGTGAGCTGTGGTTAAGAAGAGACGAGCTGGGCTCAGATCCAGGTAGTGGTGCGCACGATAACCCCTCTCGACGGGCGGTTACTCCAAGTCAAGTCGGGGAGCATAGCGGATGACCGCGCAGAAGCATTGTCCGGTTCAGAAATGTCTGGCATCCCGGGCAGCGTGAGCGCCTGTACGGTGATCAACCTCGGTCGGTAGCGGAATTTTGACGTTCGGCAGCCGATGTCGCGACAATCCGGGACACTAAGTGGTACGTGTCGCCCCCCCACACAGGTTCAAGGTGCTTTTGGCTGATAATCAGGCCTTCGGCCGTCCGGTCCACCGGCGAAGCATCGGGGTCCGGGCTTGGCCGATCTGGCAGCTTCCGCGCTGGCTGCGCGCCTTCGTCATCGCCGTCGTGATCGCCGACGGCGTTGTCCTCGTGCTCGCCGCCAGCGAGGTCGAGTTCCAGGGCCGTGATCTCGTGCTGTTCGGTGGGCTGCTGGCGAGCAGCGCGGCCACCGTCGAGCTGACCCGGCGGGCCGGCGAGAACAATGGCGTAGTCAAGGACGTGTACGCGACCTGGGAGCTACCGGCCGCCCTGCTGCTGCCGCTGGCCTACGTGCCGGTGCTTCCCATCGTCCGCATGGCCCTGACCCAGTGGCGGGTCCACCGCGGCCCCGTGTACCGGCGGGTCGTCAGCGCCGCCGTGGTGGGGCTGAGCTACGTCGCTGCCGCCTTCGCCTTTCATGGCCTGATCCGCCTGGTGCCCGGCGCGGACGCTCGCCCGGCCGACCACGCGCTGGCCTGGATGCTGATCGCGGCAGTCTGCGCGGCGGTGCAGTGGACGGTCAACCAGGCCCTGCTCTGGACGGCGGTCAAGGGCTCGGACCCGAGCTTGCGCCTCCGCAGCGTGGTCCTCGCCAGGGAGGCCGTCTACAACGACGTGGCCGAGCTGTGCGTGGCGGTGATCGTCAGCTTCTGCGTGGCCAGCAGCGCCATTGCCCTGATCTTCGCGCTGCCGTTCATCACCTTGCTGCAGCGTTCGCTGCGACACACTCAGCTGGTCCAGTCGTCGCAGGAAGACGCCAAGACCGGATTGCTGAATGCGGCCACCTGGGAGCGGCAGGCAAGCACCGAGGTCGTCCGCGCCGTCCGGACCCGGTCGGCTCTGGCCATCGCCCTTCTGGACATCGACCGGTTCAAGGTGATCAACGACACCTACGGCCACCTCGTGGGCGACCAGGTCCTCAAGGAGATCGCCCGGACGCTGACCTGTCAGCTGCGCGACTATGACCTGGCCGGCCGGTTCGGCGGCGAGGAGTTCACGCTGCTGCTGCCGCAGACCCGGGCCGTGGACGCCATCCGCATCGCCGAGCGCATCCGATCCGGCATCGCCGGGCTGTCGGTGATCGCTCCGGGCGCCATCGGCGGGGAGCGGGTCCAGGTGACGGTGTCGATCGGCGTGGCAGCACTGGACGCCGGGGCCGAGCGGAACTTCTCCCAGCTGATGGCGGCGGCCGATGCCGCGCTGTACCGGGCGAAGAGCTCCGGCCGGGACCAGGTGCAGATGATCAGCACCACCAGGGGCCTGAGCGCGGTCAGCGGCACCTCGCGCGGTATAAACGGCGCGGCCCGCGATGGCGCCGCCCGTGATGGCGCGGCCCGCGACGGAATGGAACGAGACGGCATGCAGCAAGACGGCCAGGACCGCGATGTGGCCGCCCAGGCTGAGCCGAGCGTCTTCCAGCGGGCCTTGACCTCGTTAGCGGGGCGGGCTACCCAGCCGTGACCGTGGCCGAAGGACCAGGAACGGGAAGCACCGCCACGATCGCGGCGGTGGCGGTGTGACAACGCGAGGCGTTGCCCGTGCTCAGCACCTCCGGGGCGGGATAACCCTGGCAGGTCCAGCCGTTCACCACGACCGGCGCGCCGCCGCCGTTGCCCCGGACCTGCCCGGCCCGGATGATGGCCGCGTAGTCGTTCTCGACCCGCATCGCGGTGGCGCAGTTCACGGTCCCCTGGGCTACTTTGACGATGACCGGGACGTCCGCCGCGGTGTGCGTGGTGCCGCAGCTTGCCCCAGGCCCGGCGCCCGGGGGTGCCGTCGACCCGCAGCCCGCCAGGGCGCCCATGCCGCCGGCCAGCAGCGCCGCGCTGGCCGCGAGCGGGCCGAGCACCCGCGCGGCCCTGGACCCGCGAGCTGGCCAGCCTTGCCCCTCCCGGTCCACCCCGCCAAGCGTAGGACCGCGAAGGTTTGCATATTAATGCGCTATCGTGAATACTCTTCCAGAGAAGAGATGAGGAGGCGGGCAGTTGGGCGCGAAGGTTGCGGTCGCGGGGGCTAGCGGCTACGCGGGCGGTGAGCTGCTCCGCCTGCTGGCCGGCCATCCTGACCTGGAGATCGGGGCGGTGGCGGCGCACGGCAGTGCCGGGGCGCCAGTGACCTCGCTGCTCCCGCAGCTGACCGGTCACCCTAGCCTGCAGGACCGGGTCTTCGTGCCGGCCGAACCCAGCGCGCTCGCCGACGCTGACCTGCTCTTCACCGCCCTGCCGCACGGGGAATCCGCGAAGCTGGCCGCCGCCCTCCCGGCCGAGCTCAAGGTGGTCGACCTGTCCGCTGACTTCCGGCTGGCCGACCCCGACGCCTGGGAGCGGTACTACCCGACGCCGCACGCGGGCCGCTGGACCTACGGGCTGCCCGAGCTGCCCGGCGCCCGGGATGCGATCAGGGCGTCGGCCACGGTGGCCGCACCCGGCTGCTACGCCACCGCCGCCATCCTCGCCCTCGCCCCGCTCCTCGCCGCCGGCCTCGTCGAGCCGTCCGACATCGTGATCGTGGCCGCCTCCGGCACGTCGGGCGCGGGCCGCTCGCCCCGGCCTGACCTGCTCGCCAGCGAGGTGATGGGGTCGATGTCCGCGTATTCGGTGGCCGGCACGCACCGGCACACCCCCGAAATAGAACAAGCCCTTTCTTCCGAACGATCCGTGGTTCGGGCATCCGCGCCCGTCACCGTGTCCTTCACCCCGTCGCTCGCGCCGATGCCGCGCGGCATCCTGGCCACCTGCACGGCACGGCTGGCCTCGGCCCAGGCCGGGACCCAGCTGCGGGACGCGATGGCCGCGGCCTACGGCGGCGAGCCGTTCGTGCACCTGCTGCCCGAAGGACGCTGGCCGGCCACCGGGCCCACCCTGGGATCCAACGCCGCCCACCTGCAGGTCGCCGCCGACCCGCACGCCGGCCGGGCGATCGCCGTCTGCGCCCTGGACAACCTGGTCAAGGGCGCGGCCGGCCAGGCCATCCAGGTGGCCAACCTCATGCTCGGCCTGCCGGAGACCTCCGGCCTGACCCCACACGGAGTCGCTCCATGAGCGTCACTGCCCCGCTCGGATTCCGCGCCGCCGGCGTGGTGGCCGGGCTGAAGGAATCCGGCGATCCCGACGTCGCCGTCGTCCTGAACGACGGGCCGTCCCGCGCCGCGGCCGCGGTCTTCACCTCCAACCGGGTCCAGGCCGCGCCAGTGACCTGGACCCGCCAGGTGGTCAGCGGCGGCCGGGTCCGGGCCGTGGTGCTCAACTCCGGCGGCGCCAACGCCTGCACCGGCCCGCGCGGCTTCCAGGACACGCACGCGACGGCCGAGCGGCTGGCCGCGGCGATCGAGGACTCCCCGGGCGAGATGGCCGTCTGCTCGACCGGGCTGATCGGTGAGCGGCTGCCCATGGACAAGCTGCTGCCCGGCGTCGATGTCGCCGTCGCTGCCGTGTCCCGCGCGGGCGGCCTGAACGCCGCCGACGCCATCCGGACCACTGACACCGTGGTGAAGATCTCCTTCCGCTCGGGCCAGGCTCCGTCGGCCGCCTACACCATCGGGGGGATGGCCAAGGGCGCCGGGATGCTGGCCCCGGCCCTGGCCACCATGCTGTGCGTGCTGACCACCGACGCGGACCTGACCGCCGCCGAGCTGGACTCGGCGCTGCGCTCGGCGGTCGCGGAGACCTTCGACCGGCTGGACACCGACGGCTGCATGTCCACCAACGACACGGTGCTGCTGATGGCCAGCGGGGCCAGCGGGGTGCGGCCCGATAAACGGGAGTTCACCGAGACGCTGACCGACGTGTGCGCGGACCTGGCCCGCCAGCTCCAGCTGGACGCCGAGGGCGCGCAGAAGATGATCACCATCGAGGTCATCGGCGCGGCGAGCGAGAACGACGCGGTGACGGTGGGCCGGGCTGTGGCCCGGAACAACCTGGTCAAGTGTGCGATCACTGGTGAGGACCCCAACTGGGGCCGGATCCTGGCCGCGGTCGGGACCACCGACGCGATCTTCGACCCGGACCGGCTGAACGTCGCGGTCAACGGCGTGTGGGTGTGCCGCCACGGCGCCGCCGGCGAAGAACGCTCCAAGGTGGACCTGACCCCGAAGGACGTCACGATCACCGTGGACCTCTCGACCGGCCCGGCCTCCGCGGTCATCTTGACCACCGACCTGACCGCCGCCTACGTCCACGAGAACTCGGCTTACTCCACATGACCATGCTGCAGGGACGGGTGGAGGACGCCTCAGCCAAAGCGGCGACGCTGATCGAGGCGCTGCCCTGGCTGAACAGGTTCCACGGCCAGACCGTGGTGATCAAGTACGGCGGGCACGCCATGACCGACGAGGCGCTGCGCGTGGCCTTCGCGCAGGACCTGGTGTTCCTGCGCTACGCCGGGCTGCACCCGGTGGTGGTGCACGGCGGCGGCCCGCAGATCACCGAGCTCCTGGACCGGCTCGGCCTGGAAAGCTCCTTCACCGCCGGCCTGCGGGTCACCACTCCGGAGGCGATGGAAGTCGTCCGGATGGTCCTGTCCGGGACGGTGAACAAGGACATCGTCGGCCTGATCAACCGGCACGGGCCGTTCGCGGTAGGCATCTCCGGCGAAGACGCGGGCACGTTCACCGCGGTGCGCAAGGCCGCGATCGTCGACGGCCAGCCGGTGGACATCGGCCTGGTCGGCGAGATCGTGGCGACCGACTCCGGCGCGATCAGCGCGCTGCTGGCCGACGGCCGGATTCCGGTGGTATCCAGCGTCGCCGCGGGCGAGGACGGCCAGACCTACAACGTCAACGCGGACACCGCGGCGGCAGCGCTGGCCGTCGCCCTCGGCGCGGCCAAGCTCGTCGTGCTCACCGACGTGGCCGGCCTCTACCGGGACTGGCCATCATCAGCCGATGGCGCCCCGGCTGGCGTGGCCCCGGCTGGCGTGACCCCGGCTGGCGCGGCCCCGGCCGATGTCATCAGCCAGCTCACCGCCGGCGAGCTGGAGCGGCTGCTGCCAGGGCTGTCGGCCGGGATGATCCCCAAGATGGAGGCCTGCCTGACCGCGGTGCGCGGCGGCATCCCGCAGGCCCACGTCCTGGACGGCCGCCTCAGCCACGCCATCCTGCTCGAGATCTTCACCGACGCCGGCATCGGCACCATGGTCCTGCCCGAAGGAGGCCAATCATGAGCGAGACGGAGACTCTGCAGAAGCGGTTCGAGGCCGCGCTGATGCCCAACTACGGCGTGCCGCCGGTGGCGATCAGCCGCGGGGCGGGCTGCCGCGTGTGGGACCCGGAAGGGCGCGAGTACCTGGACCTGATCGCGGGGATCGCGGTGAGCTCGCTCGGCCACGCCCACCCGGCCATCGTCGAGGCGGTCACCGGGCAGGTCGCCCAGGTGGCTCACACGTCCAACCTGTTCCTGCACGAAGGCGAGATCAAGCTCGCCGAACGCCTCCTGGATCTCCTCGGGGGAGATGGGCGGATCTTCTTCGCCAACTCGGGCACCGAGGCCAACGAGGCGGCGATCAAGCTGGTCCGCCGCATCCAGGGGCCGGCCCGCCCGGTGATGGTGGCGGCCGAGCACGGTTTCCACGGCCGGACCATGGGCTCGCTGGCGCTGACCGGCAAGGCGTCCATCCGCGAGCCGTTCGGCCCGTTCGGCCTGACGGTGCGGTTCGTGCCGTTCGGCGACGCGGACGCGCTGCGGGCCGCGGTCGGGCCCGACTGCGCTGGCGTTTTCCTCGAGCCCTGCCTGGGCGAGGGCGGCGTGGTGCCCGCACCCGAGGGCTACCTGCGCGCGGCCCGCGAGGCCTGCGACGAGGCGGGCGCCCTGCTGGTCGTCGACGAGATCCAAAGCGGCATCGGCCGGGGCGGGACCTGGTTCGCCCACCAGGCCGAGGGCATCCGCCCTGACGTGCTCACGCTGGCCAAGGGGCTCGGCGGCGGGCTGCCCATCGGTGCGTGCGTCGGCTTCGGCGCGGCCGGCACCGGCTTCGCCCGGGGCGACCACGGGTCGACGTTCGGCGGCAACCCGGTGGCCTGCGCCGCGGCTCTCGCCGTGCTCGACACGATCGAGCGGGACGGGCTGCTGGCGCACGCCTCGGCGGTGGGCGAGCACCTGGCGGCGGGCCTGGAAGCGGTCAAGCACCCGCTGGTGGAAGGCGTGCGCGGCCGCGGGCTGTGGCTGGCTGTGGTGCTGACCGCCGACCGGGCCGCGGACGTGGAGGCGGCCGCCCGGCGGGCCGGGTTCCTGGTCAACGCGGTCCAGCCGGACGCGGTCCGGCTGGCGCCCCCGCTGATCCTCACTACCGCCGAGGCGGACGAATTCCTCGCCGCCTGGCCCGCCATCCTCGGCCAGGAGACCGCGTGATGCCCAGGCACTTCCTGCGCGACGATGACCTGACCCCAGGCGAGCAGGCCGCGGTCCTCGACCTGGCCGATCAGCTGAAAAAGGATCGGCTCGGGTACCAGCCGCTGGCTGGCCCGCGGACCGTCGCCGTGCTGTTCGACAAGCCGTCGCTGCGGACCAGGGTCTCCTTCTCGGTCGGCATCGCCGAGCTCGGCGGTTACCCGCTGGTCATCGACTCCCAGACGACCCACTTCGGCCGGGGCGAGACGATCGAGGACGCGGCCCGTGTCCTGTCCCGCCAGGTCGCGGCCATCGCCTGGCGGACCTTCGAGCAGGAGCGACTCGAGGCCCTGGCCGCGGCCTCGGCGGTGCCGGTGATCAACGCGCTCACCGATCAGTTCCACCCCTGCCAGGTCCTCGCCGACCTGCAGACCGTCCGCGCGCACTACGGCTCGCTGCCCGGCCGCAAGCTGACCTTCCTGGGCGACGGATCGAGCAACATGGCGCACTCCTACCTGCTCGGCGGCGCGACCGCCGGGATGCGGGTGTGCATCGGCGCGCCCGAGTCCCTGCACCCGGACCCCGCGGTGCTGGCCGCGGCCCGGCAGATCGCCGCCCAGACCGGCGGCGCGGCCGATGTCCGGTCCGACCCGGAGTCGGCGTGCGAAGGCGCCGACGTCATCGCCACCGACGTGTGGGCCTCCATGGGCCAGGAAGCCCTCCACGCCGAACGGCTCGTGCTCCTCGAGTCCTACCGCCTGGACGAGGCCAAGCTGGCCTTGGGCCGCCCGGGCGGCCTGGTCTTGCACTGCCTGCCGGCGCATCGCGGCGAGGAGATCACGGCCGGCGTACTCGACGGGCCGAACAGCGTGGTCTGGGAGGAAGCGGAGAACCGGCTGCACGCGCAGAAGGCGCTGATCACCTGGCTGCTGGAGCGCGCGTGACCCCGGTGACCAAGACCGCGCGGCAGGCGCGCATCGCGGCCATCCTGGCCCGCGAGCAGGTCCGCTCCCAGGAAGAGCTGGCCGATCTGCTCGAGCGGTACGCCCGCATGCACGTCACCCAGGCGACGCTGTCCCGCGATCTCGACGAGCTCGGCGTGGTCCGGCTGCGGGCGGCGGGCGGCGGGCTGGTCTACGCCCTGCCCGAGGAGCCGGGCGGCCCCGGCTCCCGTCCCGGCGGCCTGAGCGGCATCGTCCCCGACCGGGACATCCCCCTGTACGCGGGGGATGCCCCCGACCGGGAAATCCCCCTGTACCCGGGGGATCCCCCAGAGGGCCTTGGGGGCGGGGCCGCCCGCAACGGGAGGGCCGGGTCGTCCCCCCGGAGCGGGAAGGCAGGGTCGTCTGCCCCGAGCGGGAAGGCAGGGCCGTCCCCCCGGACGACGCCAGCCGAGCCGGCACCCCTCGCCCGGCTGGCTCGCTACCTGGGCGAGCTGCTGGCCTCGGCCGAAGCGAGCGCCAACCTGGTGGTCCTCAGGACACCGGCCGGTGCGGCGCAGTTCCTCGCCTCGGCCATCGACCATGCGGCGCTGCCGTCGATCCTCGGCACCGTGGCCGGCGACGACACCGTGCTGATCATCGCGCGTGACCCGGCAGGCGGCGACGCCCTGGCGGCCGAGTTCCTCCGGCTTGCTCAGCGCCGGATACCACACCCATCAGCAAATACCTCAATAGGGGATAAATCATGACAACAGAAAAGGTGGTGCTCGCCTACTCGGGCGGCCTGGACACCTCGGTGGCGATCGGCTGGATCGCCGAGCGGACCGGCGCGGACGTGATCGCGGTCGCGGTCGACGTGGGGCAGGGCGGCGAGGACCTGGAGACGATCCGCAAGCGGGCACTGGCCTGCGGTGCGGTCGAAGCCGAAGTGGTGGACGCGCGCGCGGATTTCGCCGAGACGTACTGCATCGGGGCACTGCGGGCCAATGCTCTCTACATGGACAAGTACCCGCTGGTCTCCGCCCTGTCCCGGCCGCTGATCGTCAGCCACCTGGCCCGCGTGGCCGCCGAGAAGGGCGCCACCATCGTCGCGCACGGCTGCACCGGCAAGGGCAACGACCAGGTGCGTTTCGAGGTCGGGCTCGCCGCTCTGGTGCCTGACCTCAAGGTCAACGCCCCGGTCCGGGACTCGGGCATGACCCGGGACAAGGCCATCGAGTTCGCCGCGGCCAAGGGCCTGCCGATCGACGTGACGTCCCGGTCGCCCTACTCGGTCGACCAGAACCTGTGGGGCCGCTCGTGCGAGACCGGGCACCTGGAGGACATCTGGGAAGCGCCGCACGACGACGTGTGGTCCTACACCGCCGACCCGTCGGTGCCACGCGAGCCGGATGAGCTCGTGCTGACCTTCGCCGCGGGAGTGCCGGTCGCCATCGACGGGCGGGAGCTCAACCCGCTGGAGATCATCACCGAGCTGAACCAGCGGGCCGGGGCGCAGGGAATCGGACGCATCGACATGGTCGAGGACCGGCTGGTCGGCATCAAGAGCCGGGAAATCTACGAGGCGCCCGCGGCGATCACCCTGATCACCGCGCACGCCGAGCTGGAGAGCGTGTGCGTCGAGCTGGACCTGGCCCGGTTCAAGCGGCAGGTCGAGCAGCGCTGGACCGAGCTGGTCTACGACGGCCTGTGGTTCTCCCCGCTGCGACGGGCCCTCGACGTCTTCATCGCCGAGGCATCGGTGCATGTGACCGGCGACGTGCGGATGCGCCTGCACGGTGGCCGCGCGGTCGTCACCGGCCGGCGCAGCGACGCCTCGCTGTACGACTACGCCCTGGCCACCTACGACACCGGTGACACCTTCGACCAGTCCCTGGCCAAGGGCTTCGTCGAGCTCTGGGGCCTGCCCAGCAAGATCGCCGCCATCCGCGACCGCCGCATCGGCGCGTAGCCCCGCACACCCACCCCGCCCAAAGGGAGCGGCCTAACGGGGCTTGTGGCACCCTGGCCCCGATAGACGGGGCTATGGGCACACGGGCCCCACTAGGGTGGGGGCGTCAAGACGGAAAGGGCGGGGAGAATCGGGCAGATGGGCGAAACGGGAGCCGAGGGCGTGGGACCTGAACCAGCTACCAGGCTGTGGGGCGGCCGGTTCGAGACCGGGCCAGCCGACGCGCTGGCCCGGCTGTCGGTGAGCGTCCAGTTCGATTGGCGGCTGGCCCGCTACGACCTGCGCGCCTCCCGGGCGCACGCCCGGGTGCTCCACCGGGCCGGCCTGCTCACCGACGCGGAGCTGGCTGCCATGCTCAAGGCGCTCGACGAGCTCGACCGGGCCTGTGCGGACGGCTCGTTCCGGCCGACGGTGGCCGACGAGGACGTGCATACGGCGCTGGAACGCGGGCTGCTGGAGCGGCTCGGCGCGCTCGGCGGCAAGCTGCGGGCCGGCCGCAGCCGTAACGACCAGGTCGCTACCGACCTGCGGCTGTACCTGCGCGATCATGCCCGGCTCGTCGCAAGCCGGCTGGCTGAGCTGGAGAGCGCGCTGATCGACCAGGCGGTCGCCAGCGGCGACGTGCCCGCGCCCGGCATGACCCACCTGCAGCACGCGCAGCCGGTGCTGTTCGCCCAGCAGCTGCTCGCCCATGTCCAGGCCCTCGCCCGGGATGTGGGCCGGCTCCGTGACTGGGACAGGCGCGCCGCGATCAGCCCGCTCGGGTCGGGCGCGCTGGCCGGGTCGTCGCTGCCGGTTGATCCCCAGCTGCTCGCCGCGGAGCTGGGCTTCGACGCGGCCGCGCCGAACTCGATGGACGCGGTCAGCGACCGGGACTTCGCCGCGGAGTTCTGTTTCGTGGCGGCGCTGACCGGCGTGCACCTGTCCCGGCTGGGCGAGGAGCTCGTGCTGTGGTCCTCGCAGGAGTTCGGCTGGGCGGAGATCGATGATGCCTACGCCACTGGCTCCTCGATCATGCCGCAGAAGAAGAACCCCGATGTGGCCGAACTGGCCCGCGGCAAGGCGGGCCGTCTGATCGGCGGCCTGACCGGCCTGCTCACGACCCTGAAGGGCCTGCCGCTGACCTACAACCGGGACCTGCAGGAGGACAAGGAACCCGTCTTCGACGCCGTCGACACCCTGCTGCTCGTGCTGCCCGCCATGGCGGGCCTGATCACGACGCTAAGGGTCAACCCCGAGCGGCTCCGCCGCGGTGCCTCGGTCGGGTTCACGCTGGCCACCGACCTGGCCGAGTACCTGGTGCGCCGCGGCGTACCGTTCCGCGAAGCGCACGAGGTGGTCGGTCACCTCGTGATCTGGTGCCAGGTGCACGACTGCGAGCTCGAGGATGTGAGCGACGCCGACCTGGCCAAGGTATCCGAGCACCTGACACCCGACGTCCGCCAGGTGCTGACCGTGGAAGGCGCCCTCGCCGCTCGCAAGGGTTACGGCGGGACGGCGCCCGAGCGCGTGGCCGAGCAGATCGCGGCGCTGCGGACCGCGGTCCAGGAGCACGCCGGCTGGGCGGCCGGGAACACCCGGTAGCGGACCCGGCTCGTGGCCCTGATTCCGCGGGACTTCTTCGCCCGGCCGTCCGTCCAGGTCGCGCCGGACCTGCTCGGCGTCGTCATCGAGCACCAGACGGCCGACGGCCTGGTCGCGGTGAAGCTCACCGAGGTCGAGGCCTACGCAGGGGCGAGCGATCCCGCCTCGCACGCCTATCGCGGCCGGACGGCGCGCAACGCGGTGATGTTCGGGCCGCCTGGGCACGCCTACGTGTACTTCACCTACGGCATGCACTTCTGCGTGAACGTGGTATGCCTGGGCGGCGGCAGCGCGTCCGCGGTGCTGCTGCGGGCCGGGGCGGTCATCGAGGGGGAGGAGCTGGCCCGCGCGCGCCGGACGCGGGGGACGCCCGTGATCCCGTACCGCGACCTGGCCCGCGGCCCGGCCCGGCTGTGCCAGGCGCTCGATATCGACCGCTCGCAGGACGGCGCGGACGTGTGCGTCCCCGGTTCGCCGCTCCGCGTCCGGTGGCCGGACGCGAGCACCACAGCCCGTTCGGCGCAAAATCTGCTGAGCCGGATCCCCAGCGGAACGATCTCCAGCGGCCCGCGGGTCGGAGTGTCTGCCGCGGCCGAGGTGCCGTGGCGGTTCTGGTCCGACGGCGACCCGACCGTCTCGGCCTACCGGGCACACGTGCCGCGACGCAAACCGGTTACCTCCTCCCGACCCGGAGATGGCACCATGCAGGCGTGAACGACATCATCGACGAACTCGCTTGGCGGGGCTTGCTCGCCGACACCACCGATATCGGCGAGCTGCGCAGGGCGCTGAGCTCCGACCGGGTCACGTTCTACGCCGGCTTCGATCCCACAGCGCCGGGCCTGCACATCGGCAACCTGGCGCTGCTGCTGACCATGCGCCGGCTGCAGCTCGCCGGGCACCGGCCGATCGGGCTGGTCGGCGGGGCCACCGGGCTGATCGGCGACCCGAGCGGCAAGTCGGCCGAGCGGGTGCTGAACCCGCGCGAGCTGGTGGCGCAGTGGGTCGAGCGGATCCGCGGCGAGGTGTCCAGGTTCCTTGACTTCGACGCGGGTGAGTCGAGCGCGCTGATCGCGAGCAACCTGGAGTGGACCGGGCCGATGCCCGTGCTCGACTTCCTGCGCGATATCGGCAAGCACTTCTCGGTCAACCGCATGCTGGACCGGGAATCGGTGAAGGCCAGGCTTGAGGCGGGCGGGATCAGCTACACCGAGTTCAGCTACCAGATCCTGCAGGCCATGGACTTCCTGGAGCTGAACCGGCGCTACGGGTGCACCCTGCAGCTCGGCGGCAGCGACCAGTGGGGCAACCTGGTCGCGGGAGTCGACCTGATCAGGCGGGTCGAAGGCGCGACCGTTCATGCCCTGGCCATACCGCTGATCACCAAGGCGGACGGGACCAAGTACGGCAAGACCGAGGGCGGCGCGATCTGGGTCAGCCCCGACCTGATGCCGCCGTACGCCTTCTACCAGTTCTGGCTCAACGTGGCTGACGCCGAGGTACCCGGGCTCCTGCGGGTGTACAGCTTCAAATCCCGCGAGGAGATCGAGGCGCTGGAACGGGAGAGCGCCGCGCACCCGGCCCTCCGGGCGGCCCAGCGCGCGCTGGCTGAAGAGCTCACCACGCTGGTGCATGGTGCGGAGGAGACCCGCCGCGCCATCGCCGCCAGCCAGGCCCTGTTCGGCCAGGGAGAGCTGTCAGCGGTGGACGAGCGGACCCTTCAGGCCGCGAAGGCCGAAGTCCCTTCCATGGACTTCCACCTGGTCGGCGAGAGCGCAACAGCCGCCGCGCGAGCCGGAACGATCGATGCCGGTACCGGGGCGGCCAGCCGTGGCGGGGGCCTTCCGCCCGTCGCTGAGCTGATGGTCGGGACCAGGATCGTGCCGAGCAAGTCGGCCGCCCGGCGGACGATCGCTGAAGGCGGCGCTTACCTGAACAACCGGAAAGTGACGGATGTGGATGCCGCCCCGACCGCCGACGATCTGCTCTACGGGCGCTTCCTGATTCTGCGCCGGGGCAAGCGAACCGTTGGCGCGGTGGAGGTTGTCGGCGCCGATCGGCCGCCCGCCGGATAGAGCTCGCCGCCGCTGGCGGCCCTGAGCCTGCGCGTGACGGTCGCCGCGCGGGCTAATGGGGTCAGCAGGGCGCCAGACGACGCGTGCCTCGTTATCTCCAGGACCGGCATCCCTCTTCCTCACCACGTGGTGTCCGGGGCTCCTGTCGCCTTCCACGCCCTGTCGTCGCCGCACCGCTGGGTCTCCGGCGCCGCCGGGTGTGCCGGCCGTCGGTCTCCGGCCCGCCGGGTGCCCGGGGCCCGCTGGGTCTCCCGTAGTTGCCCTGGTTTCTCGTGCTGCCCTCGGGGTGCCTCGGTTGCATCGAGAGCGGTGCGGCACAAGGCCCGCTCGTGCTTATTTCAGGCGGCACGCGCGGCCCTGACAGGCCCTGACCGGCGACGGCTGGCTGGCTTTCGCCATCCGTTCACCCATCCGAGCCAATCGAATACTGTGCGTGATTTCTCCATCACGCCGCGTCTGACCTGGGTTAACGAGAAGTTTCGCCATTCGATTTGACGAAGGCGCGCAGCACCCCTAGAGTTCTTCTTGCCCCGAGGGGATGGATGCGAAAGCGCCAGGTCCCGGGGAGCCACCAGGAAGCCCTGAAGTCAGGGCCTTCGCGCTGTCTGCGGAGGTCTCCAGCTTAGGCCGCCCTGGGGGTCTGGGCAGGTTCACCAGCCGACGAGGTCCTAGCGGACCAAGTTGACGAAGCGGATCCGGCCTGGTAAGTTAAAACGGTTGCCCTGGAAGCGGATGAGAGTCCGCCGAAGGTGTGCGCCCGCTCCTTGAGAACTCAACAGCGTGCTAAAAGCCAGTGCACAAAAGCACAAAACCCCGTCAGTGGGGCGGCTCCGTATTCGTACGGACTGACCTCACTAACGGCGCCATGATCGCTTCCGGGTCGGCTGCAAGGTCGTCGCGGAAGCACTCTCATGTCAACAATCCGCTCTGCGTAAGCAGGCGGTTGTTAATAAACATCAACGGAGAGTTTGATCCTGGCTCAGGACGAACGCTGGCGGCGTGCTTAACACATGCAAGTCGAGCGGAAAGGCCCTTCGGGGTACTCGAGCGGCGAACGGGTGAGTAACACGTGAGTAACCTGCCCCTAGCTCTGGGATAGCTCCGGGAAACCGGGATTAATACCAGATACAACCACTTTAGACATCTGTTGTGGTGGAAAGAATTTTGGCTAGGGATGGACTCGCGGCCTATCAGCTTGTTGGTGAGGTAACGGCCCACCAAGGCGACGACGGGTAGCCGGCCTGAGAGGGCGACCGGCCACACTGGGACTGAGACACGGCCCAGACTCCTACGGGAGGCAGCAGTGGGGAATATTGCGCAATGGGCGAAAGCCTGACGCAGCGACGCCGCGTGGGGGATGAAGGCCTTCGGGTTGTAAACCCCTTTCAGCAGGGACGAAGCGAAAGTGACGGTACCTGCAGAAGAAGCGCCGGCTAACTACGTGCCAGCAGCCGCGGTAACACGTAGGGCGCAAGCGTTGTCCGGAATTATTGGGCGTAAAGAGCTCGTAGGCGGTCTGTTGCGTCCGCTGTGAAAACTCGGGGCTTAACCCCGAGCTTGCAGTGGATACGGGCAGACTAGAGGTAGGTAGGGGAGAATGGAATTCCCGGTGTAGCGGTGAAATGCGCAGATATCGGGAGGAACACCGGTGGCGAAGGCGGTTCTCTGGGCCTTACCTGACGCTGAGGAGCGAAAGCGTGGGGAGCGAACAGGATTAGATACCCTGGTAGTCCACGCCGTAAACGTTGGGCGCTAGGTGTGGGATCCTTCCACGGATTCCGTGCCGCAGCTAACGCATTAAGCGCCCCGCCTGGGGAGTACGGCCGCAAGGCTAAAACTCAAAGGAATTGACGGGGGCCCGCACAAGCGGCGGAGCATGTTGCTTAATTCGACGCAACGCGAAGAACCTTACCAAGGTTTGACATGCAGGGAAAAGCCGTAGAGATATGGTGTCCGTAAGGGTCCTGCACAGGTGGTGCATGGCTGTCGTCAGCTCGTGTCGTGAGATGTTGGGTTAAGTCCCGCAACGAGCGCAACCCTCGTCCTATGTTGCCAGCGGGTAATGCCGGGGACTCATAGGAGACTGCCGGGGTCAACTCGGAGGAAGGTGGGGATGACGTCAAGTCCTCATGCCCCTTATGTCTTGGGCTGCAAACATGCTACAATGGCCGGTACAAAGGGTTGCAAGACCGCAAGGTGGAGCGAATCCCAAAAAGCCGGTCTCAGTTCGGATTGGGGTCTGCAACTCGACCCCATGAAGTCGGAGTCGCTAGTAATCGCGAATCAGCAACGTCGCGGTGAATACGTTCCCGGGCCTTGTACACACCGCCCGTCACGTCACGAAAGTCGGTAACACCCGAAGCCGGTGGCCTAACCCGTAAGGGAGGGAGCCGTCGAAGGTGGGATCGGCGATTGGGACGAAGTCGTAACAAGGTAGCCGTACCGGAAGGTGCGGCTGGATCACCTCCTTTCTAAGGAGCAACTGGCACGGCCTCTGCTGAGGTCGTGTCCAGAGCCATATCTCGGGCGAACGTCCCGAGATGGCAGCTCACTGTGGAGCACTGGTTATTCGGCCAGCTCGTCGCTCAACCCAGTTAGTACGTCCTCCGGGACGGAAGGGTGGCGGCGGTGGCGGACTGGTCGAGCACGCTGTTGGGTCCTGAGGGAACGGGCAGTTGGCCGTCTCTCGGCCCGGGATCGCCCCACCGCGGATGCGGAGGTGTGCGGACCGGGACCGCCCGTATCTTGAGAACTGCATAGTGGACGCGAGCATCATCTGTAGTTGCCAAGTTAATAAGGGCACACGGTGGATGCCTTGGCACCAGGAGCCGAAGAAGGACGTTGGAGCCTGCGATAAGCCCCGGGAAGTCGGCAACCAGACATTGATCCGGGGATTTCCGAATAGGGAAACCTGTTGGGCGTAATTGCCCATCACCCCTGCCTGAACACATAGGGCAGGTGGAGGTAACGCGGGGAAGTGAAACATCTCAGTACCCGCAGGAAGAGAAAGCAACCGCGATTCCCTGAGTAGTGGTGAGCGAAAGGGGAAGAGGCCAAACCAGTCACGTGTTAAAGCCGGCAGGCGTTGCGTGGCCGGGGTAGCGGGACCGCTCAGCTGGAGCTGCTGATCTGGCAGAGAGTTACAAATCGTCTGGGTAGTGGAAGACGTTGGAAAGCGTCGGTATAGAGGGTGATACCCCCGTACGCGAAACTTAGACGACTCTCGAGCGGTATCCCAAGTAGCACGGAGCCCGTGAAATTCCGTGTGAATCTGGGGGGACCACCCCCTAAGCCTAAATACTCCCTGGTGACCGATAGTGAACCAGTACCGTGAGGGAAAGGTGAAAAGCACCCCGGTGAGGGGTCGTGAAATAGTACCTGAAACCGTGTGCCTACAAGCCGTGGGAGCGTTCCGGTCTAGGCCGGAGTGAAGTGACCGCGTGCCTTTTGAAGAATGAGCCTGCGAGTTACGATATGTGGCAAGGTTAACCCGTGAGGGGCAGCCGTAGCGAAAGCGAGTCTGAATAGGGCGTTCAGTCGCATGTTGTAGACCCGAAGCGGAGTGATCTACCCATGGGCAGGTTGAAGCGCGGGTAAGACCGCGTGGAGGACCGAACCCACCAGGGTTGAAAACCTGGGGGATGACCTGTGGGTAGGGGTGAAAGGCCAATCAAACTCCGTGATAGCTGGTTCTCCCCGAAATGCATTTAGGTGCAGCGTTGCGTGTTTCTTACCGGAGGTAGAGCTACTGGTTGGCCTAGGGGGCCTACAAGCTTACTGAAGTCAGCCAAACTCCGAATGCCGGTAAGTGAGAGCGCGGCAGTGAGACTGCGGGCGATAAGGTTCGTAGTCGAGAGGGAAACAACCCAGATCACCAGCTAAGGCCCCTAAGCGTGTGCTAAGTGGGAAAGGATGTGGAGTTGCAGAGACAACCAGGAGGTTGGCTTAGAAGCAGCCACCCTTAAAAGAGTGCGTAATAGCTCACTGGTCAAGTGATTCTGCGCCGACAATTTAGCGGGGCTCAAGCACACCGCCGAAGCTGTGACACTCGCGCGATCGCCCGGCCCTCTATGGTTAAGGAGGATGGCGGTTCTGGTCACTGTAACTTCGGTTACGGTTGCCGAAACCGCGGCCTCTGGCTCCTTCAGGGTCCAGGTGCGCGGGTGGGTAGGGGAGCGTCGTGTGGCAAGGGAAGCAGCGGAGTGATCCAGCTGTGGATGCTACACGAGTGAGAATGCAGGCATGAGTAGCGAAAGAGGGGTGAGAAACCCCTCCGCCGAATGACCAAGGGTTCCTGGGGCAGGCTAATCCGCCCAGGGTAAGTCGGGACCTAAGGCGAGGCCGACAGGCGTAGTCGATGGACAACGGGTTGATATTCCCGTACCCGCGTAAGTGCGCCAATGCCGAGGCTAGCGATGCTAAGCACAAGACGCCGGGGAGCCCTTCGGGGCTGATCCGGTTGATCGTGCGATCCAGACTGGTAGTAGGCAAGCTGTAGGGGTGACGCAGGAGGGTAGCTCTACCGGGCGATGGTCGTCCCGGAGTAAGGGTGTAGGGCGGTGCGTAGGCAAATCCGCGCACCACATAGCCTGAGACCTGACGCCGAGCCTATTTTGGCGAAGTGAGTAATCCCATGCTGCCAAGAAAAACCTCGCAGCGAGCACTTAAGCGGCCCGTACCCCAAACCGACTCAGGTGGTCAGGTAGAGAATACCAAGGCGATCGGGTGAACCGTGGTTAAGGA
>CAVWBH010000005.1:0-132745 GCA_963753195.1 uncultured Actinomycetes bacterium | reverse complement strand
TATCTCTGGATTTAAACGGACAAATCCGGATATTACCGTTATCACGTCAGCCGATGGTGACCTTGGCTGGGGAGGCCCGATTGATCTCTTGATGCGAACGATGGCAGCGCCAAGCGGCCAGGCTAACTGGCCGGGCCGGCAATCATGCGGAACGGGCCGTGCAGACGCGCGGTAGATACCTGTGCATGCGACCCGGGCGTACCGGCTACGCCCCGTTCAAGCGCAGCCGCCTGCGCATTTCGTATTCGTGCACGATCGCATACGCGTACCCGCCGGAGATGCCGGCTTCGTCGGCCAGCCAGTGGGCGCGCTCCTCACGGCGCAGGAAGGCGGGGCCGGATTCAAGGCGGTGAAACCACTCAGCGAGGCTACTGCCGGTCGCGGCCGGGATGCGGGCGATCAGGCTGCTGTGCAGGTTCGGTGAGTGGATCAGCGACAACTGGCACCTCCAAAGGAAGCTTCCCCTAGAGCTGAGAGTGCCCTATCCGCAGCCACCTGGCAACCCCCCGCCGGTCACCAGATGTTCAGCTAAGCCGCTCGAAGATCATCGCCATGCCCTGGCCGCCGCCCACGCACATGGTCTCCAGGCCCAGGGTCGCGTCATGGAATTGCAGGCTATTCAGCAGCGTGGCGGTGATCCGCGCCCCGGTCATGCCAAACGGATGGCCGACCGCGATGGCTCCGCCGTTTACGTTGAGCGTCGCGAGGTCGACGCCGAGGTCGGTGCAGGACGGGATGACCTGGGCCGCGAAGGCCTCGTTCATTTCCACCAGGTCGATGTCGGAGATGGCCATCCCGGCCCGGGCCAGCGCCCGCCGTGACGCCTCCACCGGTCCCAGTCCCATGACCTCCGGGGAGAGCGCGGTCACGCCGGAGGACACGATCCGCGCCAGCGGCGTGATGCCGAGCTCGGCCGCCCTGACATCGCTCATCACCACCACCGCGGCCGCGCCGTCGTTGAGCGGGCAGCAATTACCTGCGGTTACTGTGCCGTTCGGGCGGAAGACCGGCGGCAGCGCGGCGACACTCTCGATCGTCGTACCGGGCCGCGGGCCGTCGTCGGCCGTGACCTCCGTCCCGTCGGGCAGCGTCACCGGCGTGATCTCGCGCGCCCAGAAGCCGTTGGCGAGGGCCTTCTCGGCCAGGTTCTGCGAGCGCACCCCGAACTCGTCCTGCTGCTCGCGGGTGATGCCGCGCAGCTCCGCGACGTTTTCCGCCGTCTGGCCCATCGCGATGTAGATGTCGGGCAGCGTCCCGTCCGCGCGCGGGTCGTGCCACGGCCCCGCTGCTGGCGAGCTGGCCTGTACGGTCCGGAGCTGAGCCTCGCTGAAGCGGGGGTTCTGGGTGTCGGGGAGCGAATCGCTGCTTCCCTTGACGAACCTGCTCACGCACTCCACCCCGGCGGAGATGAACACGTCGCCCTCGCCCGCCTTGATGGCGTGGAACGCCATCCGGGTCGTCTGCAGCGACGACGAGCAGTACCGGCTCACGGTCGTGCCGGGCAGGTGATCGTAGCCGAGCAGCACCGCCACCACGCGGGCCATGTTGAAGCCCTGCTCGCCGCCGGGCAGGCCGCAGCCCAGCATGAGGTCCTCGATGTCACGGGGATCCAGCTGCGGTACCTTGGCCAGGGCCGCAGCCACCAGCTGCGCAGCCAGGTCGTCCGGGCGGATGCCGGTCAGCGAGCCCTTGAACGCCCGGCCGATCGGCGACCGTGCGGTGGCGACGATCACTGCTTCGGGCATGGCACCGGCCTCCTCGGCATAGGGTTTCCTCCAGACTATTCTCCTGGCCGCGGCGCCCGGAAGGACATCCATGCAGGTACATGACTCACTGAGCGATCTGGTGGGAAACACCCCGCTCGTCCGGCTGCGGTCGGTGACCCGGGGCATCCCGGGCTCGGCGGTGCTGGCCAAGGTGGAGTACTTCAACCCCGGCGGATCGGTCAAGGACCGCATCGCGCTGCGGATGGTCACGGCGGCCGAGCAGTCGGGGGCCTTGCGCCCCGGCGGCACGATCGTCGAGCCGACGTCGGGCAATACCGGGGTGGGACTGGCCATCGTCGCGGCCGAACGGGGCTACCGGTGCGTGTTCATCTGCCCGGACAAGGTGGCCCAGGACAAGATCAGCGTCCTGCGCGCCTACGGCGCCGACGTGGTGGTGTGCCCCGGCACGGTGGCACCCGATCATCCGGACTCCTACTACAGCGTCGCGCGCCGGATGGCCGCCGAGATGCCCGGCGGCTGGCAGCCCGACCAGTACGCGAACCCGGAGAACCCCGCCTCCCACTACGCCAGCACCGGGCCGGAGATCTGGGCGCAGACGGACGGGACGGTGACGCACTTTGTCGCCGGGATCGGCACCGGGGGCACCATCACCGGCGCCGGCCGGTACCTGAAGGAGGCGTCGGGCGGCGCGGTCAGGGTCATCGGCGCGGACCCGGAAGGCTCGGTGTACTCCGGCGGCTCCGGGCGGCCCTACCTGGTCGAGGGCGTGGGGGAGGATATCTGGCCGGCGACCTACGACCCGTCGGTGTGCGATGAGATCATCGCGGTCACCGACGCGGAGTCGTTCGGCATGACGCGGCGGCTGGCGCGGGAGGAGGCCCTGCTGGCCGGCGGCTCCTCCGGGCTGGCCGTGGCGGCCGCCCTGCGCGTGGCGGCCGCGGCCGGGCCCGGCGCCGTCATCGTGGTGCTGCTCCCGGACAGCGGGCGCGGTTACCTGTCCAAGATCTTCAACGACGAATGGATGGCCGACTACGGCTTCCTGTCCGCGCAGACCTCGGAGCCGCTCGTCGCGGACGTGCTGGCCAGGAGGGAACGCGGCCTGCCCGAGCTGGTGCACGTCCACCCGGAGGAGAGCGTCGGGGCGGCCATCGCGCTGCTGCGCGAGTACGACGTGTCGCAGCTGCCGGTGGTGAAGCAGGAACCGCCGGTGATGGCGGCCGAGGTGGTTGGTTCGGTGGTGGAGCGCGATCTCCTCGACGCGCTGGTGACCGGCCGGGCCGCGCCGTCGGATCCCGTCGGCGGGCACATGTCGCCGCCCCTGCCGACGGTCGGCTCCGGCGAGCCGGTGTCCCGCGCGGTCCTGGCCCTGGAGAAGGCGGGAGCGGCCGTGGTGCACGTCAACGGTAAGCCATCAAGCCTGCTCACCCGCCAGGACGTGCTGACCTTCCTGGCCTCCGGCAGCTGACGATGAGGGAAGACGAGGCCATCATGAGCAGCAACCACGACGCGTTCGAGACCCTGGCCATCCACGCGGGCCAGGATCCGGACCCGCTGACCGGGGCCGTCGTGCCGCCGATCTACCAGGTGTCCACGTTCAAGCAGGACGGGGTGGGCGGGCTGCGCGGCGGCTACGAGTACTCCCGCTCGGCCAACCCGACCAGGAGCGCGCTTGAGCAGTGCCTGGCCGCGCTCGAGGGGGGACCGGCGGCCCTGGCCTTCGCGTCCGGGCTGGCCGCGGAGGACTGCCTGCTCAGGACGGTCTGCTCACCCGGCGATCACGTCCTCGTCCCCGATGACGCCTACGGCGGGACCTACCGGCTGTTCGCCCGGGTGCTGGCCGGATGGGGCCTCAGCCACGACGTGATCGCCATGTCCGACCTCACGGCGGTGGGGGAGCGCCTGGCGGCCGGCCCAGTGAAGATGATCTGGGTCGAGACGCCGACCAACCCGCTGCTCAGCATCGCTGACATCCGGGCCCTGGCCCGGATGGCCCACGAGGCCGGCGCGATGCTCGTGGTGGACAACACGTTCGCCTCCCCGTACCTGCAGCAGCCGCTCGCCCTGGGCGCCGACGCGGTCGTGCACTCGACCACTAAGTACCTGGGCGGGCATTCCGATGTCATCGGCGGCGCGGTGGTCGTGGCGGATCCGGAACTGGCCGGGCGGCTCGCGTTCACTCGCAACGCGACCGGCGGCGTACCCGGGCCGTTCGACGCGTGGCTGACGCTGCGGGGCATCAAGACCCTGGCGGTCCGGATGGACCGGCATTCCCGCAACGCCATGCGCGTCGCGCAGATGCTGGCCGAGCATCCCGCGGTGGCGGAAGTGTTCTATCCGGGGCTGCCGGCCCATCCCGGCCACAAGACGGCGCAGGAGCAGATGCGGGGCTTCGGCGGCATGGTCTCGTTCCGGCTGCTGGCCGGGGAGGAGGCAGCGGTCCGGGTCTGCGGCCGGACCCGCCTGTTCACCCTGGCGGAGTCGCTCGGCGGCGTCGAGTCCCTGATCGAGCATCCGGGCCGGATGACGCACGCCTCCGTCGCGGGCTCGGCCCTGGAGGTCCCGCCCGACCTGATCAGGCTGTCGGTGGGCATCGAGGATTGCGACGACCTGCTCGACGACCTGCGCCAGGCCCTGCGGTAAGACAGGCGCTGCGGTAAGACCGGCGCCGTAAAACCAAGCGCCCGCGTCCCGGCCAGGGGACGCGGGCGCTGAACGCGCGGGCCTGCGGCCATCAGCTTTTCCCGGCGGGCGAGCTTTCCCGGTCATCGGCGGCCAGCGCCTGCGGCTTGGGCTTGTAGGACAGGGCGAACCAGGCGCCGACCGCGAAAACGATGGCCACGACGAAGCTGCCGGTCGCGCGCAGCGGGTGATGGCCGGTCGAGCCCGCGATGTGCCCGGGCAGGACGGTCAGCGACTTCGCCGGCAGGGCCAGGTACATGATCCCGGCCACCAGCGCCACGACGGCGATGATGCCGAGGATTATGGCCAGGACCGTCCTCCCCGTCGACCTCTGGTTCGATCCACTCGCAGAACTCACGATTCCTCCTTGTGCGGCATGCAGCAAAAACTGTCTTAGTGTCGGCGGTCGCGGTCATCAGGTCCGTACGGATCCGCGTCGGCTGCGGTGGGTAAGGGTCCGCGGCCGACGAGGAAAATCTACCGTCGGCCGACCTTCCGGGTGCGCAAGAAGTCGCGGATGACGTACTCACCGAGACGTTCGGGCGCGGCCTGCAGCACCCGGCCCCCGTTTCTTTTGGCCACATTGTCCACGAACGCGGTGAGCCGCACATCGTCCGCAAGCATGAAAATATTCAGCGCGGCATGCCGCCGCGTCATCTTGTCCACCTCGGCCAGGGTGACCTCGAGCGTCTCCGGCGAGGGCGGCCAGTCGAACCAGGACCGCCCGTCCCGCTGCAGGTGAGCCGTTGGCTCACCGTCCGTCACGATCAACACCACCGGCTCGTGGTCCGGGTGCCGGTCAATGTGACGGCCGGCCAGCATCAGCGCATGATGCAGGTTCGTGCCCTGGACCATGTCCCAGCCCAGCTCGGCCAGGTCGGTCTCGCGCAGCTCGCGCGCGTAGTTGGAGAAGCCCACGACCTGGACGGCGTCCTGCGGGTACCGCGTGCGCAGCAGCGCGTGCAGGGCGAGGGCCGTCTGCTTGGCCGCCGCCCACGTTCCGCGTAGCTGCATCGAGTAGGACAGGTCGACCAGCAAGGACACCACCGCCGAGGTGCGCCGTTCGGTCTCGGCGACCTCGAAGTCCCGCGCGGAAAGCCTGATGCGGCCGCCTTCTCCCCGGGCGCCGCCGTGCAGTATGGCGTTGCGGACCGTGGCGGGAACGTCAAGGGGCTGCTCGTCCCCGAACTCCCAGGACCTGGTGGACCCGGTGAGCTCCCCGGCCTGCCCGGCGTCCCGCTGGTCATGGTCGCCGGACCGGCTGCCGAAGCTCATGTCGGCGAAGATCCGGCGCAGGGCCGTGTCGCCCAGCCGGCGCACGGCCTTGGGCGTGAGCTCGAGACGTCCGCCGTTGCGGGTCAGGTATCCCTGGCGTTCGAGCTCCCGCTCGATGCGGCGCAGGGCCTCCATGTCATCGACGGCCTGGCGGCCGAAGGCCCGCCGCACCGCATCCTCGTCGATGTCGTCCATGGTCGCGCCCGGGTAGTCCTGGCCGAGCGCGTTCTCGAGCTCGGCCAGGTCGGCCAGCTCGGCCAGGGCCGTGGTCGCGTCGCCGAGGCCGAGCGGTTCCTCGCCGGACATCTGGACCCCGCCCATCTGGCCCGCCTGGTCGAGGTCGGGCCGCCTGGACCGCAGCGCGTCGGCCAGCTGCGCCATCTCGTTGGCCAGCCCGGCGTCCTGGAGCGCGTTCGACATCAGCTCGGCGAGCTCGGCCCGCTGCTCCGGGCTGAGCGAGCGCAGCAGCCGCTCCGCCGCGGCCATCCGGCTGACCAGCGAATCGACCAGTTCCTCCAGGTTGCGGGGATTATCAGGGAACAGGTCGCCGTACTGTTCCATGAACTGATCGAAATCGGCCTGGGTGTGCTCCCCGCGGGCATCGGCGGCCAGCATCTGGTTCAGGTCGCCGAGCATGTCCTTGATCCGCTGCATGGCCTGCGGGTCGGGGGATTGCAGGGCCTGGCGCATGCCGCGGAACTGGCTGTCGAGCACCTCATTGCGCAGCAGCTGGCGGAGCTGCTCGAAGGTCTGGCGGGCGGCCGCTGACCGCCAGTCGTAGTCGGCCAGCCGCTGGATGGCCTGGGCCGTGTCGGCGGGCAGCGAGTCAAGGTCCGCCTCGCGCATCCGGGCCTCGTCGCTCGGGTCGGGGAACAGCTCGGCCCGTTCCTGCCCGACGGCGGTGTCCAGCAGCGCCCGGGCCTGTTCCAGGATGCCGTCCAGGCGGCCGCTGCTGCGGATCTCGCGCTGCCGTTCGCGGACCCGGCGGAGCATGTCGTCCAGCCCGCGCCGGTCCCCGACGCCCCTCCTGAGCATGTCCCGCAGCGCGTCTGACGGGCTGGCGCCCTCGAGGATCGCGTCGCCCATCTCGTCCACGGCGCCGCGGACGTCGTAGGCGTCGGCCAGCGGGTCCGGGCCGTATACGTACCGGCCGTACCGGTAAATCGCCATGCGGTGCCTCTTTAGGTCCGGTAGACACTCGTGCCGTCGGCGCTGTCCTTGGACAGCCGGCGCAACAGGTACAGCCCCTCCAGGGCGAACTCCAGGGCCGCTGCCGCGTGCCCGAAGGATTCACCGCCGTTCATATCCAGCCGGGACATGATCTTGGCCAGCCCGGGCACCTCGCCTATCCGCTGCAGCAGCTCGGCGGCCGCCACCAGCTCGCCCGACTCCACCGTCCCGCCCTCTTCGAACTTGGCCAGCAGGCCGGACAGGTCGACGTTGCCGAGCCGGGAGCGGAAGGTGTCCGCGATTGCCCGGCGCAGCATCGCGTTGAGCACTTCCTCCTCACGGCCCTCCTCGCTCACCTCGAACTCGACCTTCCCCCGGAGCGTGCTGACTACGGCAGGCAGGTCGCACACCCGGGCCACCGGCGGGTCCGCCGCCGCCCCGGCGACTGTCGGCCCGGCCAGCGCGGACCGGCGCACCGCGGACGCCGCCGCGCTCTCGGCCGCGGTGATGGCAAACCGGGCCGAGACGCCCGAGCGCGCATCGACGGCCGGCGAGTCACGCACGGCGCGGGTGAACCGCGCGATCACCTCGATGAGGTGGCTGGGCAGCTCCGCCCCCGTGGACAGCTCGGCTTCCTGGCGGATCAAGGTGAGCTCGTCGGTCAGGGACAGCGGGTAGTGGGTGCGGATCTCGGCGCCGAACCGGTCCTTCAGCGGCGTGATGATCCGGCCCCGGTTGGTGTAGTCCTCCGGGTTGGCGCTGGCCACCAGGAGCAGGTCGAGCGGGAGCCGCAGCGCGTACCCGCGGATGCCGATGTCGCGCTCCTCCATCACGTTGAGCAGCGACACCTGGATCCGCTCGGCGAGGTCGGGCAGCTCGTTCAGGGAGAAGATGCCCCGGTTGGTCCGCGGCACGAGCCCGAAATGGATGGTCTCCGGGTCGCCGAGGGTGCGTCCCTCGGCCACCTTGACCGGGTCGATGTCGCCGATCAGGTCGCCGACGCTGGTGTCGGGGGTGGCGAGCTTCTCGCCGTACCTCTCGCTGGCGTGCCGCCAGGTGACGGGCAGATCCTCGCCGAGCTCGGCCGCGAGCCGCCGGCACCGCGCGCAGGTGGGATGGTACGGATGGTCGTTGATCTCGCAGCCCGCGATGGTCGGGCTCCACTCGTCGAGCAGCCCGACCAGGGTGCGGATCAGCCGGGTCTTACCCTGCCCGCGCTCGCCGAGCAGGATGATGTCGTGCCCCGCGATCAGCGCGCGCTCGAGGTGGGGCAGTACGGTCTGGCCGAAGCCGACGATGCCGGGGAACGGATCCTGGCCGGCTCGCATCATGGCCAGCAGGTTTTCTCTTATCTCCGCCCTGACCCCGCGGTATTCATGGCCGCTCGCCCGCAACTGGGCGAGCGTGGCAATGGTCGGCGGCGGGCTTTCGCGGTGATCCTGGCTGTCTTGGTCCACCATTCGAGGCTATGTCGTTATCGCCCGTCCTCGCATGTGTGCCAGGTCACATGGCTGGCGCCGGGCTGGGCCGAGGCGTGGCACACTTGCATCCCGTGACCATGACTCCTGGCGCGGTCCGCTCCGATGACGTGGTAGCCGCGCGCAAGCTGCTCCGCGACGTGATCTCTGAGACTCCTGTGCTGTACTCGCGGGTGCTGTCCGAGACGGTCGGCGGCCCTGTGTACCTGAAGTGCGAGAACCTGCAGCGGACCGGGTCGTTCAAGGTCCGCGGCGCTTACTTCAGGATCGCCCGGATGTCCGACGCCGAACGGGCCCGCGGCGTCGTCGCGGCCAGCGCCGGCAACCATGCCCAGGGCGTCGCGTTCGCGGCCGGCCTGCTCGGCTGCACGGCCACCGTGGTCATGCCCGAGGGCGCCCCGCTGCCGAAGGTCGAGGCCACCCGCGGCTACGGCGCGCAGGTCATGCTGGCCGGCAGCTCCGTGGAGGACACCGTGGCCGAGGCTCTCGCCTACGCGGAGCGGACCGGCGCCGTCTTCGTCCACCCCTTCGACCACCCGGACATCGTGGCCGGCCAGGGGACGGTCGGCTTCGAGATCGTCGAGCAGTGCCCCCAGGTGCGCACGGTCATCGTCCCCGTGGGCGGCGGCGGCCTCGCCGCCGGCATCGCGGTGGCGATCAAGGACCTCGACCCGTCGGTCAGCGTGGTCGGCGTCCAGGCCGAGGCCGTGGCGCCCTATCCGGCCTCGCTGGCCGCCGGGCATCCGGTGTCGGTCCAGGCCGAACCGACCATGGCCGACGGCATCGCGGTCAGCCGGCCCGGAGATGTGCCCTTCGCCATCATGTCGGACCTGGTCGAGCGCGTGGTCACGGTCTCCGAGGAGAGCCTGTCCCGCGGGCTCCTGCTCTGCCTGGAGCGCGCCAAGCAGGTGGTGGAGCCAGCCGGGGCGGCCGGCGCCGCCGCGCTGCTCGAGCATCCGCGCGATTTCACGCCCCCGATCGTGGTCGTGCTGTCCGGCGGCAACATCGACCCGCTGCTGCTGTCCAAGCTGCTCCGGTACAGCCTCGGCGCCGCCGGCCGCTACCTGGCCTTCCGGTGCCGGCTCCCGGACCGCCCCGGCTCGCTGGCCAAGCTGCTCGGCGACGTCGCCGACCTCGGCGCGAACGTGCTCGAGGTCGGGCACGAGCGGCTGGGCCTGCGGCTGCGTGTCGATGAGGCGGAGGTAGTCCTGGTCGTCGAGACCCGCGGCCCGGCGCACTGCGAAGAGCTGATCGGCGCATTGCGCGCCGAGGGTTACACCCTCGCGTTCACCTGACGCCATTCCGGCCGGTGACGGGCTACGGGAAGTGGCGTCGATTACACGTATCTTCCAGATGGCTGCGCAATCCTATGACCAGTACCGTGTACACCTGAGACAGGACCGCGCGCTTGCCTATCGGGGATTCGGTCTCCGGCTGAATCCGGGTTCTGCCGGCCGATAGCAGCGTCACCGGGCGGAGGCCTCGCATGCAAGAGGACCGCGAGTTGCATGTGCAGGCCGGCGACAGTGCTCGCGAGGTCAGGGCCGAGCCGGCGGGTGCGGATTCGGCGCGGCGGCTCGGTGCGGGCATCGCCCGCGGTGCCGCCGTCGTCGCCGGCCTGACCATCCTGTCCCGGATCCTGGGCCTGGTCCGCACTCTGGTGTTCTCGCAGACCGTCGGCGCGGGTTGCCTGGGTACGGCGTACGTCACCGCGAACCAGGTACCCGATCTGCTGTACCAGCTGATCCTGGGCGGCGCGCTGGCCAGCGCGATGGTCCCGGTCCTGGCTCGGTCGGCGGAGCGGGCCGGGCATGATCCAGCGGACAAGGCGCGGGTCGGCCAGATCACCTCGGCGCTGCTGACCTGGACTGTCATCATTGTGGTGCCGCTGACGGTGGCCATTGCGCTCGCGGCCGGGCCGATAGCCTCGCTGCTGAACCCCAGCAACCCGAACGCGCACTGCGTCCACGCCGACGTGGTCGCGGTCACCGGCAACATGCTGCGGGTGTTCGCCCCCCAGGCGCTGCTGTACGGGCTGTCGGTGGTGCTGTTCGGGCTGCTGCAGTCTTACCGCCGGTTTGCCGCCCCGTCGATCGGCCCCGGTATCTCCAGCCTGGTGCTCATCGCGTGTTACCTGGCCTTCGTCCCGTTGAACAACGGGCGGTCGCTGGCCCAGCTGCCCGTGTCGGCCGAACTCGTCTTGTCGGTGGGGACCACGCTGGGCATCGCCACCTTGGTCGTGGTGGCCATACCGCCGACGTGGCGGCTGCACCTGCGGCTCCGGCCGGCCCTGCGGTTCCCGCCCGGGGTGGCGCGCCGGGCGGGCGGGCTGGCGCTGGTCGGCGTCGTCGAGCTCATCGCCATCGACGTAGCCAGCGTCGTGGCCATCGCCCTGGCCAACGGGCGCGGGGAAACCGGCGCGATCGTCCTGTTCAACTACGGCTCGCAGGTGTTCAACTCGATAGCCGCGATCCTGGCCCTGTCCATCGTGGTCAGCGCGTTCCCGGTGCTGTCCGCGCGCGAGGGGCCGGACTTCGACCGGACCAGCGCCGGGTCGACCCGGGCGGTCCTGCTCATGTCGTGGCTCGGCACCGCGGTGATCGCGGCCATCGCCATTCCCGCCGCGCACGTGCTGGCCAAGCAGCCCGATCAGGTCTCGCAGCTGATCCAGGCCTTCCTGCTGTTCGCTCCGGGCATCGCGGGCACCGCGGTGATCGCGAACCTGTCCCGGGTCATGTTCGTCATCGGGCGGCTCAAGGTCGCCACCGTCGCGCTGGCCGGAAGCTGGCTGATCACGATCGTCGTGGACGTGGTACTGGTCGAGCTGGTTCCGGCGCGCCTGGTGGTCGCCGCGCTCGCCCTCGGTACCACCATCGGCCAGACCGTGGTCGCCATCCCGCTGGTATTCGTCACGCGCAGGATCTGCGGCCCGGCCGCGGTGCAGGGCGCCGGCCATGCGACGCTGGCCGGGCTGGCCGCCTGCGCCGCGGGTGTCGCCGTGGGCCTGGCCATCAGCTTGGCGGTGCCCCTGCACCACAAGCTGGAGGCCGCCGCCCTGGCGGTGCCGGCGGCCGGCTGCGCGATCGTGGCGTTCGGCGTGGTCGCCTACTTCCTCGACGACGGCGACCTGAAGACTGTCCTGGCCTGGGTGCGGCGGGTGACCAGGCGGCGTTCGTAACGGCGCCGGGGCCGTGGTGAAGCCATCACCCGGTGGTAGAACTCTACCCACTCGTTCATCCGGCCCAGTTCGACGTTGCCCACGCAGTGGTCGATCTCGGCGAAGAAGCTCCGCCCGTACGGCACGCCGATAGGCGAGGGCGACCTTGCCGTGCTCATCCTCGATGATGCGTGGAGCCTCGAGCCCGCGGCCCCGTGCGCGAGCGGACTGGTAGGCGTCTTCAGCCGAGCCGAGCCCGAGGGCCAGGTCGATGACTCCGTCGCCATGCGCGGCGACCCGTGCGCCCAGCGCGGTGCCGGGCCGGACCGGGCCACGGAAGACGAACCGCGCGGCATCTGCCTCCAGGACGTACGCCGCCTCATCCGCAGAGCCCGTCTCCGGGCCGCGGTACGCGTGGTCCGCGCCTCGACCGCGATATCCCTCGCCGCCCAGGTCCCCTACCGGATCCTCCCCTGGTCCGCGCGGCCGCGGGCGGCGAGCGACGTGCCGCGATAAGGGACCGCACGTATTTAGCGGGAACCTGACGTGTCCTCTAATTGGATACTCTGAGGCTGCCGCTCTATTTAGGCCACAGGGTGGCCTGTTAACGCGCAGCCGTCGTGTCACGGTGGTTGCTTGACTAGCCTTCGAAGTCCAGGTGCAGGGAACGGGGGTGATGGTGGACCGGGCCGCTGACGGCGACGTCCAGCTGGACACGCGCACGGAGCGGGACCTAGACGCCGCGTTCCCGTGACGTGCTGATTAGCCATCAGCACGTATCCGCCGCGGAGTCCGCGGCCCAGGGGACTCCCGAAGCAGCGAGTCACCAGGTCGTGGTGGGTGACATCCCGGCCGAGCCGCCTGGTTTTCTGCCCCGGGCAGACCTGCTCGCGGAGCTGGACCGCGCTGGTGCACGGGTGTCAGCTGATTCATGCGGCAGCAGGGCTGCATGGCCTGGGCGCTACGCAGTTGGCGGCCGCCTACGCGCGGGCGAAGCTGGAAGCAGGCTGGCGGCTGGTGGCCTGGGTCAACTGCGCGGACACCGGTAGCCTGCTAGCCGGGCTGGCGGCGGTGGCTGACGCCGCGGGACTGACTGACGACGATTCCGGGCGGGGCATCGCCGACGCGGCCGCCACGGTGCGGCGACTGGCTGGAGACCGACGGGGATCGCTGCCTGCTGGTGTTCGATGATGTGCCAGACCCTGAGGTGCTGCAAGAGTTTGTCCCGGCCCGCGGGCCGGCCCGGGTGCTGATCACCGGTACGCGGCCGCAGGCCGCGGACCTGGGCAGCGTCGTTCCGGTCGACGTGTTCAGTGCTGCTGAGGCGTCGGCGTTCCTGGCCGAGCGGACGGGCTTGGACGATGAGGCGGGGGCGGCTGCGGTAGCTGCCGTACTCGGGCATCTGCCGCTGGCGCTGGCCCTGGCCGCGCCGGTGATCGCGGGACAGCGCGCCGGGTACGCGGGGTATCTGGACCGGCTGCAGGCGACGCCGGCCGACACGTCCCTGATCGGGGATGACGGGCAGCCGTACCCGCCTGGTTTCGCGCGGGCGGTGCTGCTGTCCTTGCAGGCGGTCCGGGCTGCCGACCGGACGGGCGTATGCACGCGGGTAATGGAGATCCTCTCGGTGCTGTCGGCGGCCGGGGTCCGCCGCGAGCTGCTGCATGCCGCCGGGCGGGCGGGCGTGCTGGCCAGCGGCCGGCATCGGGTTGCGGCGAGCCCGGTGGATCGGGTGCTGGAATGGCTCGGCGGCCGGTCCCTGCTGACCTTCAGCCTCGATGGTCAGACCGTCACTTTGCACCCGCTGGTGGCGCAGGTAATCCGTGACGGGCTGGAGCGCAGGCGCACGTTGACCGCGGTGTGTGAGGCCGCCGCATTCGTGCTGGATGTGTACTCGCGGGCGCTCGTGGGATCAGCGGATCGCCGGGCCGTCAGAGGGATCCCGCAGCAGGTGACGGCGCTGCTGGGCAGCTTGGCCGGGTCGGTGACTGAGGTCGACGAAGAGCTCGCCTGGCTTCTGCTGCGGCTCCGGTTCGTCGCGTTCTATCACCTCCTTGAACTGGGTGATAGTGCGCCGCAGGCCATCGCGGTCGGCGAGCCGTTGACCCAGGACCTCGAGCGCGCGCTGGGGGGCGACCATCCCGACACCCTGAACTCGCGGAACAGCCTCGCCACCGCCTACCTGTCGGCCGGCCGGGTCGCCGAGGCGATCCCGCTGTTCGAGCAGACCCTGGCCGTGCGGCAGCGCCTGCTGGGCCCTGACGATCCCGACACCCTGACCTCGCAGAACAACCTCGCCAGTGCCTATCAGGACGCAGGCCGGACCGCTGATGCGATCCGGCTCTACGAGCTCAACCTGGAGGTACGAGAGCGGCTGCTGGGTGCCGACCACCCCAGCACGCTGAACTCCCGGGGTAACCTCGCCGCTGCCTACCAGGACGCGGGCCGGGCCGATGAGGCCATCCCGCTGCTCGAGCGGACCTTGGCCGGCCGGGAACGAGTGCTAGGCACCGATCACCCCGATACCCAGACCTCACGCAAGAACCTGGCCAGGGCCTACCAGGACGCGGGCCGGGCCGATGAGGCCATCCCGCTGCTCGAGCGGACCTTGGCCGGCCGGAAGCCGAGTACTGCGCTCCGATCACCCGGATACTCAGACCGCACCGAAGAATCTCGCCCGCGCCAACCGGGCTGGGGGCCGGGTCGCCAAGACGAGCCGGCCAGCCGGTCAAACCGTGGCGACCCGGAAGACTCAGCCCTCCGCGCTAGGCCGCCGCTTCCTGCCGGTTTCCGGCGGCCTCCCGCCGATCCGGCCCGGCGGGTGCTTCCGGCTGGCTTCCGGCGGCCTCCCGCCGATCCGGCCCGGCAGCCGCTTCCTGACAGCGTCGCACGCTCGTCTGCCGAGCTGACCGACCAGTCCGCAAGCCGGACGCAGGACCCGCCCGAAGACGTCCAGTACGCCCGCGAGGTTGTCGCGGCGATGATGGCGGACGACCCGGCGGGCATGGCCATGGCCTACGACAGGTATGCCGCCGGGCTGTACGGCTACTGCCATTGGCTGCTGCACGACTTTGCGGACGCAGCCGGGGCGTTGACGGACACGTTCGCCGTCGCCGCCGCGACGCTCAGCGACCTGCCCGAGCCTGCCAAGCTGCGCCCATGGCTGTTTGCTTTGGCGCGTAACGAATGCCGGCGCCGGATCCGGCCGACGTCAGCTTCCCGCGATGGCCAGATCGATCCGGTCGGCCAGCCGGCCGATGCGGCCGGTGGGGTGTCGGATTCGACGGTGCAGTTCTCGGCGGTGGGCGGGCTGACGATGCGGCCGGTGGGGTATCGGATTCGACGGTGCAGTTCTCGGCGGTGGGCGGGCCGGCCGATGCGGCCGGTGGGGTGTCGGATTCGACGGTGCAGTTCTCGGCGGTGGGCGGGCTGGCCGATGCGGCCGGTGGGGTGTCGGATTCGACGGTGCAGTTCTCGGCGGTGGGCGGGCTGGCCGATGCGGCCGGTGGGGTGTCGGATTCGACGGTGCAGTTCTCGGCGGTGGGCGGGCTGGCCGATGCGGCCGGTGGGGTGTCGGATTCGACGGTGCAGTTCTCGGCGGTGGGCGGGCTGGCCGATGCGGCCCGCGAGCCACTGGATATGACTATGCCGTTCGCCGCGATCGGCATGATGGGCGACGCGACCATGCCGTTCCTCGTCGTCAGCCCGCGAGACCCCGGTCCGGCCGAAGTCAACGGTGACCGGGCCGAAGCCGAACTCAGGAGCCTGATCCAATCCATCCTGGCCGGGCTGAAGCCTCGTGAGCGTGAGGTCATCGAGCTGAGTTTCAGGCAAGCCATGAACGACGATGATCTGGCCATCGTGCTCGACGTGTCATGGAGCCGGGCACGCACCTTGGCCGCGCGCGCCCGCGGCCGGCTAGAAGAAGCCCTGTACGCGCTGCATATCGTGCTTACCAGGCGGGATGCGTGCCCGGCACTGGGGGAGTTGCTGGCCGACTGGGATGGGCAGCTGACCGATCAGACGTGGGAACTGGTCAGCTGGCATATCAAGGACTGCCGGACCTGCGCCCATCACGGATGGGGCGCGCTGCGCCCGGCGGCGTTCTTCCGCCTGCTGCCGTCGGCCCCGCTCCCCCCGGAACTTCGGGAGCAGGTCCTGAGCCGCTGTACCTCCCCGGCTGAGGATGCGGTGGCGTATCGCCGGCGGGTAGCCCGGCGCGCGGAAGCGATATGGTTCGCCTGGCTCTCGCGGGCCATAAGGCGACTGAGCTGGGCCAGCATCCGGGCTCATCCTGGACCGGCGATCGCCGCCGCGGCTGTCGCAGTGTGGGTCGTGGCGGCGGTGAGCGTTACGCTGCTTACCTTCCCTGGCTCCCACGCTGCGTATGCGCAGGCGCCCCAGCCGAGTACCGCCCGTGTCAAGGGCGCTCAGGCCAGCGTCGGGACCTCGCCGAGGAGTCCCGCGGGCACCCCGGGTACAGCGGCCGCCCCGGGATCGGGCGCGGCGAAGTCGTCCCCGGCCGTTGTGCAGCCTTCGGCCTCCGCGTCGTTCCAGGGCCAATCGCCGTATTCGCCTCAGGCGCAGCCCTCGCCCTCGCCCGCGCATTCGACCAAGTCGCCCTCGCCAAAGCCATCGAAGTCGGCTTCGCCCTCCCCGTCGCATTCGGCGTCACCGTCGCATACGGCGTCGCCCTCGCCGTCACCGTCGCATCGCGTCGCCTTCGCCCTCGTCATCCCCGTCGCCGACGGCTTGAGGCAGGTGAGCCGGTGACGGGACCTGCCGCCGGCGGGCTGGCCGCAGGCAGCCAGCTAGTCCTGGGTGGCGGCCTCGTCACCGGCTAGCGCGGTCCAGTGGGCCAGCTGGTACCACACCGCCAGAGTCTCGGCGTGCTCGGGCCCGAGGACCCGCTCGTAGGTCGGCAGCAGCGCGGCGAACTGATCCCGGGCGGCGGCCGGGGCCCCGGCGCATCCGGTCCAGTACGCGAGTTCCTCCCGCGCGGCCAACGTGTCGGGGTGGTCCGGGCCATACGCGCGCTCGCGGGCGGGGAGCAGGGCGGCGAACTGGTCCCGGGCGGCGGCCGGGGCCCCGGCACGCCCGGTCCAGTAGGCCAGGTTGAACCTGGCCACCGCGGTGTCGGGAGAATCCGCGCCGAATACGCGCTCGCGGACGAGGAGCAGGGCGGCGAACTGGTCCCGGGCGCCGGCCGCGTCTCCCGCGTAGCCCGCGAAGTTGGCCAGGTTGTGGCGGTTGGTCAGGGTATCGGGGTGCTCGGGGCCGAGGATGCGCTCGGCGACCGGAAGCAGCGCGGCGAACTGGGCCCGGGCCGCGGCCGGGTCCCCGGCCTGCCCGGTCCAGTAGGCCAGGCTGGCGCGCGCGGCGAGGGTGTCGGGGTGCTCGGGGCCGAGGATGCGCTCGGCGACCGGAAGTAGCGCGGCGAACTGGTCCCGCGCGCCGGCCGCGTCCCCGGCCTGCCCGGCCGCGTAGGCGAGTTCGCTCTGCGTGGCCAGGGCACCGGGGTGCTCGGGACCGGCCGCGAAGTCGCTCACATCGCCATCGGCGGAGACCGCATGGCCGGGCGCCGGCAGATTTTCGCCAGGCACTATCGCCTGGCTTTCCTGAATGAGAACCCGCAGCTCAGTCTCGGCGCCCGGATTCTCCTCGAGCAAGTCCGCCAGCCGCCCGGCCCACCGGCCCGCCAGAGCGGTGCGGATCAACTCCGCATTGGCCCCGGCCCGGCCTGCGAGCTGCTCGCGTGTCTCCTTCAGCCACTGCTCCGCCAGCCGAGTCTGCTCGGCGTCCCCGCAGCCAAGCAGCTGAGCGTATCCGTGCTCTACTGTCTCCCACCCGTCCGTGTCCGCGGCGGCGACTACCATCTGACCGGCCAGCGCCACCAGCGCGAGCGGGCTCTCCCCGAGCATCCGCCGGGCCTCCTCTCACATCTTCTATGGGCGAGCAAGTCAAGACGGCTGGGTCAAAAATTCTACCGGCACGGACAGTAGCCTTCCGAACACCGGGACTACCGGTGACCCGGGACCGGCCGGCCGCCGAGGGGAAGGTGTCTCGTTTATCCCCGCTAGAGCGGGTATGTAAATCTACGTAATTACGACGTCGCTGCGGCTCCTGCGCAGAGCCTGGCAACCTCTAGAGGCCTGACAGTGGATCCCACGGTCGTTCGTCATCCTGCGGCTAGAACGGGAGAGCCGCCCACCCTAGAGCGGCCTGTCCAGGCCATGGTCAACAAGCAGGTCGTCGTCGGTAACATCCCGGCGCCCCGGCCCGGTCTCCAGCCCAGGCCCGCACTGCTGGCCCAGCTGACCCAGGCCGGCCAAGCACCGTCGGCGGCGGTGCTCACGGGCGCCTGCGGAGTGGGCAAGACCGAGCTGGCCGCTACCTACGCGCGGGCCAGGCTGGCGGGCGGCTGGCGGCTGATCGCGTGGGTTGACGCTCAGGATCACCAGAGCCTGATCGCCGGGCTGGCCGCGGTGGCCGAAGCCGCCGGGCTGTCTGATCACCGTTCCGGCCGCGGCGCGGAAGACGTGGGCCGGCTGGTCCGGCACTGGCTGGAGGCTGACGGGAGCCGTTGCCTGCTGGTGTTCGATGGCGCGCGGGATGCTGGCCTGCTGCGGCCCTTCGTGCCAGCCACGGGCGCGGCCCGGGTACTGATCACCGCGGCTGGTGAGCCGATGGCGGAGCTGGGGACAAGTCTGCCCGTAGACGCGTTCAGCGCCGAGGAGGCACTGGCCGTGCTGGACGGGCGGACTGGCCTGGCCGACGAAGCCGGCGCCTCGGCCGTGGCCGCCGAGCTGGCGCATCTGCCGCTGGCGCTGGACCTGGCCGCGGCGGTGATCGCCGGCCAGCACCTGGGGTACGCGGAGTACCTGGCGAAACTGCGCGCGCTGCGGACCGGGGACGGGCCAGGCGGGCGCGAGCAGCCCTACCCGCAGGGTGTGGCTGAGGCGGCGGCGTTGTCCCTGGAGGCCGCCTATGCTGCCGACCGGCTCGGCGTGTGCACCGGGGTCATGGAGCTCATGGCCATGCTGTCCCCGGCCGCGGTTCGCCGCGACCTGCTGCGTGCCGCCGGGGCAGGCAGGCACGCTGCTCGGCCGCGGGCGCCGGGTGGCCGCGCCCATGGTGGACCACGCCCTGGAGCGGCTGAGGGAACAGTCCCTGCTGGGCTTCAGCCTCGACGGCCAGGTCGTCAGCGTGCACGGCCTGGTGGCGCGAGCGGTCCGCGAAGAGGCGGCCCAGCGGGGACGCTTGGCGGCGGCGTTCCGGGCGGCCGCCTCCACCCTGGGACCCGCGGCCGAGGCCCTCGTGAAGCGAGGCGATCAGGCTGCGGTCAGGGAGATGCTCGGCCAGGTCATGGCGTTGCTGAATAATGCGCCAGCGGCCCGCCGAGGCCGGCGAGGAGCTCGCCGGGACTGCTGATACAGCTGCGATCTCTCGCTATGCATCACCTGATCGAGCTGGGCGACAGCATGCCAGCTGCCGTCACCATCGGCGAGCCGCTGACCGCGGAGCTTGAGCGTCTGCTCGGCCCCGGTCATCCTGACACCATCCGCGCACAGAACGACCTGGCGCTCGCCTACCGAGAGGCAGGCCGGGTGGCTGAGGCGGTGCCGCTGCTCGAGCGGGCTCTCGCGGCCGAGGAGCAGCTGCTCGGCGCCGGCCATCCCAGCACCCTCGCGTCGCGGAACAATCTTGGCAGCGTGTACCGGGCCACGGGGAGGCCAGCCGAGGCTGTCGTCTTGTTCGAGAAGAACGCGGCTGCGTGCGAGGCACTGCTGGGCGCCGATCACCCGAAGACCTTGGCCTCACGGCACAGCCTGGAACTCGCGCGCCAGGAATCAGCGCAAGCCGCGGCCCGCACCAGACGCGGATGAGCGCGCCGGTTAGTGGATCAGGTCGGCGGCGATTTCCAGGACGATGGCGCGGAGCTTGTCCGGGTCGTCGACCTGCTGCAGGTACAGCAGGCAGGTCGCGCCCATCGACAGTACGGCGGTGGTGGCGCGGACCCGGCTGCGCAGCGAGGCGTCGGGACCGGCGAGCAGGTCGACCAGCGCATCGAGCCGGTCACGGAAGCGCGCGAAGCGTTCCTTGCCCGCTTCCATGCCCTGCACGGCGGCCCGGTTCTGCTCCAGGAAGTGGAACACCTCGCTGCCGGCCAGCACGATACCGACGTAGCGGTCCAGGATCTCGCGCCGGGTCTCCTCGGTCTGCGGCTGGTCCTTGGCCCAGTCCAGAAGATGGTCGATCTCCTCGAAGTAATCGTCAGTGAAGCTGTGGACGATGTCTTCCTTGGACTTGAAGTGGTAGTACAGGGCGGCCTTGGTCACGCCGAGCCGCTCGGCGATCTCGCGCAGCGAGGTCTTCTCGTAGCCCTGCTCGGCGAACAGCTCGAGCGCCACCTTCTGCGCCCGGGACCGGGTATCGGTGCGGGGCGTGCCGAACCCCCCGCCCGGGCCGGAGGCGCGCCTGCCGCCCCGGTCGTGCGCCGCGGGCGCGACCCGCGTAGCCGCACCAGACCCCTCGTCCTGCATTCCCGTCGTACCCTTCGAGTTAAGTCTAATTTACTTGACGGCCGGTTAGTAAGCATTTTAACATATAACCTGCCGACCGGTAAGTAGTGTATCTGGTCGAGCCGCGGACGGGACGACGCAGAGGAGCGGCAGGTGGCGGAAGCATCGGGGCCTGGGACGAACGGGCCGGGCGGCGGCACGGGGGCGGCCGCAGCGGCCGACGGGTCATCCGGGCCGAACGGGCAGTTCCTCGCGCATCGCGAGGTGATGATCGTGCTGCCCGGGCTGCTGCTGGCCATCCTGCTCGCCATGCTCGACCAGCTCATTGTGAGCACCGCGCTGCCGCGGATCGTCGGCGACCTCGGCGGGGTCGCGCACCTGTCCTGGGTGGTGACCGCCTACATTCTCGCGTCCACGATCACCACGCCGTTCTACGGCAAGCTCGGCGACATGTACGGGCGGAAGAGGTTCTTCATCGCCGCCATCCTGATCTTCCTGGCCGGCTCGGCGCTGTCCGGCCTGTCCCAGACCATGGCCCAGCTGATCGCCTTCCGGGCCGTCCAGGGCCTGGGCGCGGGCGGCCTGATGGTCGGCGCGATGGCCACCATGGGCGACATCGTGGCGCCGCGCGAGCGCGGCCGTTACATGAGCTACATGATGGTGATAATGATGCTGGCCACCATCGGCGGCCCGCTGCTGGGCGGATTCATCACCACCAACTTCTCCTGGCGCTGGATCTTCTACATCAACATCCCGGTCGGCGGCGCCGCCCTGATCTACCTGATGGCCACGCTGCACGTGCCGGCGCACCGGGTCGGCCACAAGATCGACTACCTCGGCGGCGGCCTGCTCGCGGTGGCCGCGACCTCGCTGATCCTGCTGGCCACCTGGGGCGGCACCGAGTACCGCTGGGGCTCGGGGCAGATCATCGGCCTGGCCCTGCTCACCGCCGCGGCCACCGCCGGGTTCCTGTACCGCCAGACGCGGGCCGCCGAGCCGATCCTGCCGCTGCACGTGTTCAAGAACCGGAACTTCTCCGTCACCATGGCCCTGACCGTCCTCACCGGCCTGGCCCTGTTCGGCGCGATGACGTTCCTGCCGCTGTACCAGCAGACCGTCCAGGGCGCCTCGCCCACGCTGAGCGGCCTGATGCTGACCCCGATGATGATCGGGTCGACCATCACCTCGATCGTGTCCGGGCAGGTGACGACCAGGACCGGCCGGTACAAGATCTTCCCCGTGCTGGGCGGGGCCATCATGTTCGTGGGCATGTTCCTGCTGACCCACCTGGGCCCGCACACGGCCAAGACGACCTCGCTGATCTATTACGCGGTCCTCGGCCTGGGCATGGGTTTCCTCATGCAGATGGTCTCGCTCATCGCGCAGAACAGCGTGCAGCAGAAGGACATGGGCGTGGCCAGCAGCGCCCGGATGTTCTTCCAGCAGATTGGCGGCTCGCTCGGCGTGGCCGCGTTCGGCGCCATCTTCACCCGGGAGCTGATCAGCTCGCTGGCCAGCGCGGCATCCCATGGGGTGCACGTCAGTGCCAGCGGCGGCCAGCTTGACCCCACGATGGTCAACTCGCTGCCCGCGGTGGTCAAGCACGACGTGTTCGTCGCCATCTCGCACGCGACGCAGAGCGTGTTCATCTGGGCCCTGCCGGCGGCTGCGGCGGTCTTCGTGCTCGCCCTGTTCATCAAGGAGGTCCCGCTGCGCGGCCGGGCGGCCCCGGACCCCGGCGAGACCGCGAGCCAGCAGGCCGAGCTCGTGTCGTAACCGGGGGCGATTCCCCCGGAAAGCCGGAACGGGCAGCGGTTAGTGATACCGCTGCCCGTTCGGCCTATGACGGGCTCTAGACGCCGACGTACGGGACGGCTTCCAGGATCTCGACGGTGTTGGAGCGGCCGTTCGGCAGGGAGTAGGTGGCCTTCTCCCCGATCTTCTTGCCCATGATCGCGGCGCCGAGCGGGGAGCGCGGCGAGTAGACGTCGATCGGCGAGCCGCTCTCCTCGCGGGAGGCGAGCAGGAACGTGACCTCCTCCTCGTCCCTGACGAACCGGATGGTGACCGTCATGCCCGGCCCCACCACGCCGTCCGTGCGCGCCGGGGCGCCGACGCGGGCGTTCTCCAGGATGTGCTGGAGGAGGATGATCCTCGCCTCGATCTGGCCCTGCTCGTCCTTGGCCGCGTGGTAACCGCCGTTCTCCCGCAGGTCGCCCTCTTCGCGGGCCGCCTCGATCTTCTTCGCGATATCGATGCGGCCTCGTCCGGAGAGATCTTCGAACTCTGCCTTGAGCCGGTCGAACGCCTCCTGGGTCAGCCAGGTGACGCTCTCTTCACGCGTCTCGGTCACGGGTACTCCTTGGCACTGTGCAGGACTGGCAAGTCCGCTGGGACCATCGGCGGTCCTCGGGGGTAATCTGCTGAGGCTAACTAGCGTCGGTGACTAGAGCGATCTAGTCAAATGCGGAAGCTTACCAACTCTGGTGGACCGGGAATGTCGGGCTGGTAAACGGGTGTTGGCGTCACCAGAGTTGTTTACCTGAGGGAGACAGTTGTTGCGAAGCCAGCTCCGGCTGATGGCCGTGCACGCCCACCCCGACGATGAGTCGAGCAAGGGCGCGGCCACCACGGCCCGTTACGTCAGCGAGGGCGCGCAGGTCCTGGTGTGCACGCTGACCGGCGGGGAGCGCGGCAGCGTGCTGAATCCGGCCATGGACCGGCCCGAGGTCAAGGCGGACATGCCCAGGACCCGGCGGGAGGAGATGGCCCGGGCCCGGGAGATCCTCGGGGTGCAGCAGCGCTTCCTCGGGTTCGTCGACTCCGGCCTGCCCGAGGGCGACCCGAAGCCGCCGCTGCCCGAAGGGTGTTTCGGCCTCACCCCGCTGGCCGAGGCGGCCGAGCCGCTGGTCCGGGCCGTCCGGGAGTTCCGGCCGCATGTGATGATCACCTACGACGAGAACGGCGGCTACCCGCACCCCGACCACGTGATGACCCATAAGGTGGCCGTGGCGGCCTTCGAGACCGCCGCCGACCCGGATGCCTATCCCGGGACCGGCGAGCCGTGGCAGCCGCTCAAGCTCTATTACTTCGTGACGTTCCACCGCGGCAAGTACGCCGCGCTGCACGAGGAGATGGTGCGCCGCGAACTGGACTCGCCGTACGAGAAGATCTACGCCGAGCGGGTGAAGCGGCGCGGCGAGGACTGGGCCGAGCTGGAGATCACCACGAAGGTGCCGTGCGGCGACTTCTTCGAGGTCAGGGACGAGGCGCTGAAGGCGCACGCCAGCCAGGTCGATCCGAACGGCGCCTGGTTCTCCTGCCCCCTGGACGTGCAGCGCGCCGCGTGGCCGACGGAGGACTATCATCTGGCTAGGTCAGTTGTCGATACCGAGCTGCCGGAGGATGACCTGTTCGCCGGCGTCCGGGAGAGGGTGAGCCTGTGACCCTCGGCGCCCTCGCGGCGGTCGCCGCTTCCTCGCCGAACCCCGACGACATCGGCGCGGGCGTCGCCGGGTTCCTGGTCGTGGCCGCGATGGCCGTCGCCCTGGTCTTCCTGGTCCGCTCGATGAACAAGCAGTTCCGCAAGATCACCCCCGAGCCCGGCCCCAGCCTCCCCGACGACGAGAACGCCGAGGGCCGGCGGGTCACGGATAGCTGACCACATCCACCGCGGCATCGGGGTTCGCGGCCGTCGATGACCGCCCGGCGGCGTTCACCACGTGCTCGATGCCGCCGGACCCGGCCGTGCTGAGGAAGACCGTGAGCAGATCGTGCAGTTCGCTGCCGGGCGGCCCGGCGGTCTGGAACGCGGCGGTGGCCTGGATCGGCACGCCGCGGTCGAAGAAGCTGTAGCTGGCCATCCCGTAGCCGTGGAAGCCGGCCGCGCGGCGGGTGATCAGGAACGCCGGGTACCCGTCGGTCGCCGCACTGGCCCGCCAGGCGGCCTGGCTCGGGGGATCGTACGGCATCTCGTTCTCGAAGAAGATGTCCGTGCCGTCCCGCCCGTTCCAGATCACCTCGTCCTTCTCGTAGTGCTCGACGAACAGGCCATAGGCGGTCACGTCGTCCCCCTCCACGTCGAGGCCCGTGGCCCCGGAGTTGTCGGTCCAGCCGACCCCGTCGCCGTGGTCGGCCCGCCAGGCCCAGATGTCGTCGAGGATCACCTGGGAGCTGTCGATGACCAGGCTGGTGGCCGCCCGGCCCGCCGCGGCGCCGCCGAGCCGGAAGGACACGTCCTGCACCAGGGTGGGATCGGCCGGGTCTGCTGGCCCGAGCCCAGGCTGGCGGCCCACCTGTAGTAGTACCGGGGATCTCACTGGCCCGGCCGCGAAGATCATCCCGGACAGCTTCACGCCCTGGACGCTGGCGACCCGCATCGCGATGATGCCGTTCGCCGGCACCAGGGTGGGAAAGCCGAGGCCGAGCACCACCGTATCCGGCCGGGTGACCTCGATGCTCTGGTCCAGGTGGTAGACGCCGGGGGTGAGGATCAGGTCCTGCCCCCGGGCCAGCGCCGCATTGATCGCTGACACCGGGTCGCCGGGAGCGGCGATGAAGAACCGCTGAACGGGCAGCGCATGGCCGGACGCGGCGCCGCTGGTCCAGGACGGTCCCACCGAGCCGTGCCGCACGGCCGGAACGAACACGCTGTAGTTCCCGCCGGAGTCCACCTGCAGAAAGGGCGCTTCCTCGGTGACCGGGCTGGCGGCCAGGGTCGTGTATTGCGCGCCCGCGCCGAATTTCTGCCCAGGTGCCCCCACGTCCCCGACAAACACCTGGTTCCACACGCTGTTGCTCCAGCCGTGCAGCGTGCTGTTCCGGACCAGGTACTGCTGCTGGCTGCCGTTGAGCACGGCGGGGCCGGAGAACTCCGAATCAGCGATGAAGCCGCCGCTGGCGTAGCCGGGCTTGGAGCAGTAGTCCATGAGCGAGGTGAACCCGTTGAACTCAACCCGCCGCACGGGTGCGGCCTGGGACGCCGCCCAGAATTCGGCTGTTTGCTGGCACGGCGCGCCCGTCGGCGGTGCCGGGAAGTTGATCGTCAGGTTCGATAGCGAGCGCCAGAAGTTATTCAGCGCGGTGCAGTTGGCGCTGCCCGAAGACGTGGCCGGGAGGCACTGGTTGAACGAATCGACGGCGCCGTTGATGATCACCTCGCCCGGCGAGGTTCCGAGGCCGGCCACGCTGGTGTAGTAGCCGACCTGGAGGAATAGCGGGTCCGCGGCGGAGCCGTAGGTGCCCGGCTGGAACAGCAGCGCGTAACGACGGCTGCCGAACTGGCTGCTGGCCTGCTGGCTGGCGATGGAGTTGACGGTGGCCTGGATGCGGCTCGGCGGCATGCTCGGGCTGAAGACGTAGACGTTCGGTCCGAGATCCGGCCTTCCCGGCGCGGGCGTCCGGCTGGCCTGCGCGGAGCCGGGCGCGCCGGCCAGCAGCCAGGCGAGGCCCAGCGTGAGAACGGCAGCAAGCGCCAGCGCCGCGAGCGAGCAGGACAGGGCGGCGCAGGGGGGCCGGTCCGGAGTCGGTGTCATGCCTGTTCAGGGTCTCCTCACCGGGCAGGCGGTCAGCATTCCGCCGGGCGGTCACTGTGCTTACGCCGATCTTGGTTCCGCCTCGGCCGGCCGTGGGCCAGGTTTAGGTTAAATGCGTGTGAAATGGGAGGAAATGTGTTGGTCCGCCCGGAATGCCGTTGCTAGCCTGTGAATCCTTGACGGTGCCGAGGCCTGAGGTGCCGTGTGCCTTGAGGGGGGCGGGGAATGGCCGTTGTGGCCGGAGTGAAAGAAATAAAGTACCTCGTGCTCGCCGACCGCGCCGTGCCGTACCTGCTCGCCCGGGTGCGCTGGCCGGACGTCGCCCAGGCGATCAGCGCCGCCAGTCCCGGCTGGCTCGATGACCAGGGCCTGTTCGATCTGCCCTACGACCCGAGCGCGGTGACCGTGAGCTTCCCCCAGGCCGCCTCGGTGGCCGCGGGATGGGGCACGCAGCTCCACGCCGAGCCAGCCGAGGGCGTTCCGTCATACCTTCGGCGGATGCCAGCGAACTGGTCCGATCTGACGCCGTCCGAACGGCGCACCTGGGGCATCGAGTTCGTCGGACGGGGGCGCGGGCCGGCCCATCGTGTCCGCCGTCTGCGCCCGTTCCGGGCGGAGGTGGCTGCGCCCGCTGGGCCGCACGCGAACGGGCACGCTGCGTCTTCCGGCCCCGCAGCCTTCGGCCACGGCCAGCTGGCCGGCGCCACGAGCGGCCCCGGCCGCGTCGCCACCGAGCAGCGACGCGATATGCGGGTGCGAGTCGGCGGCCGGGCCCACATCCGAAGCGGGCCTGCCACCATTTCTGCCGGGCTCGTCGATCTGAGCGAGGGCGGGGTGCGGTGCGTGCTGCCTGAGGACCCGCCGCTGCTCGCACCGGGCGCGACTCTCGGCGGCCCGATCCTGCTCGAAGCCGAGGCGACCACGTCGCGGCTCTGCCTCAACGTGACGGGCCGGGTCAGCTGGCGCCGCAGCGCTGGAGCCGACACGCATTTCGGCGTGGCCTTCGCGGAGCTAGCCGACGACGAGACCGACGGTCTGCAGCGGTTCCTGGCTGCCACCAAAGGAAAGGGACGTCGCTGATGAGCCCCTCGTCCGCTGATAGCGGCGATCCGCGGGCCCCCCGCGGCGAGGCCGCCGCTGCGGGGACCGCCGTCCGGCTGCCGCAGGATTTCGACTACCGGCTGCGGGGCATCGGCGCTGAGCCGACGGACTACGTTCCCGCCACGCTGACACAACCAGACCGCCACCAGCGCCGCCGCAGGCCGTTCCTGGCCAAGGCGGCCGTTTTCGTCGCCTTGGCGGCGCTGGCCGTGCTGCTCCTGCAGGCCTTCGTGATCCAGCCCTTTGCGGTACCCGGGAATGCGATGTCGCCCGCTCTTCAGGCGGGCGACCGGATCCTCGTCGTCAAGGCGGGCCTCCTGGAGGGTCCCGTCCGCAGCGGCGAGATCGTCGTCTTCCGTCCGCCGGGTTCCCTGCCCTGCACCGTGATCGGCGGCAGTGGTGGTGATCTCGTCCTGCGGGTGGTGGCGCTGCCCGGCGACACGATCTGGTCCGTCGGCGGCGCGATCTTCGTCGATGGGCGGCCGCTCAGCGAACGGGGCTGGTACAACCCGCGCTTCGGCCAGATCGGCTCGACGCCTATCCGCAGCACCACGCTCACCTCTGACCAGTATTTCGTGCTGGCCGACAACCGTTCGGACGCCTGTGACTCGCGGGACTTCGGGCCCATCTCGAAGTCGTCCGTCGTCGGCGAGGGGGTCGCCGTCGTCGGCCGCAATGGCCATATGTTCCTCGGCCTGCTGTGAGATACGGCCGGAGGCCGTTGCGCTGGCACGGTCACCGGCCGCACGGGTGCTGGCGCTGGTCGCCGTGCCGGTCGTTCTTGCTTCATGCGGCTCGGCCGGCCCCCGCCCCGACGTCGCGCTACTGCCGGCCACGGGCGCAGGTAGTCACAGCTGGCAGTGGACGGGCCAGTGCCCCTTTGGCCCCGCGGTTGAACAAGGCTGTGCCGCGGCAGGCCCGATCCTCGGCTACGCACAGCTGAACGGCGACGAGTGGAACCTCGGCGGTCCGGCGAACGCGGGCTCCCTGCACATGTCGGTGAGTCCGGGCGGCGCCGTGACGATCGAGGGGCGCTTTGCCGCCGCGGCGCCGTGTACCGGGGCGGCCTGCCTCGCGCCGAGCGCCTTCACCTGGGTGCGGGGCTACCCGAACGTGCTGTACGGCATCAACCAGTGCTACGCGGACACGTCCCCGCCGCAGTCGCCGCGACTTCGGTTCCCGATGCGGCTGGACTCGATACCGGCCCACCTGATCGGCGTGACCGACTACTCGGCCCAGACCTCACAAGTCACCTACGACATCGCGTATGACCTGTGGCTGCACCAGACGGGCACGACGCAGCCGTGCCGGTCCGAGGGCACGCTTGAGATCATGGTCTGGACCGACTACGACGCTCGGGCGCTCCTCCCGGCCAGCCTGCAGGTCGGGACGGCCACCATCCCCTACGCGGTCGACGGGACGGCCCGCCCGGGCACGCAGACATGGTCCATTTACGCCAGCAATATAGACCGGGACGGGCGCACCGCACCGTGGGGCGGCACCTTGTGGTTCGTCCCCAGCCAAGCCGGCGTCGTCGGCCACGGCCGGGTCAGCGTCGACCTGAGTACTGTGTTCTCCGCGGCCAGCCTGCTCCTGCGCGACAACTACGGCTGGGCCGATCTGGCCCGGCACTACTGGCTCGACACGGCGTCCTTCGGCGTCGAGTTCGGCCCGGCGAGCGGCGATCCGATGGACTCGGCCGCGGCGCGGTTTTCCGCGCAGATCTCCGCCTACTGCCTCGACGTGCACGCCGCCCTGCTGGACGCGGCCTGCGGTTAGCGCTGGCCGTGGGACCTGGCCCGGACAGATGGCTAGCGTGCCGGGATGACGAACGCCGCGGTGCCCGAGACCGAACCCGAGAGGTTCTCTTCGAAGGAAGAGACGCTCAGCCGCGAGAAGGTGTGCCACAGCGGGCCACCGCCCGCACCCGCCTGTACTGAGAGGGTGAGCCGCGGGATGCCGGCCGCGCCTTCGGAATGGAAGATCCCGTCGAGCAAGGGCAGGGCAGATGACGCGAAGCTGAGGTTGATGGGGGCGCCCGACGCCGCCTGGGAGAGGCTGACCGCCGTCACCGCGTAGGTAGGCGTCCCGCCCCCGGTGGCCCCCAGGGTCACCGACGCCCTGGCCGTCGGCGCCCCGGACAGGGCCGCGAACGGGCCGATGCGCTGCAGCGTGGCCGGCGTGCTGGTCACGTCGCTGGACGCGGGGAGCAGGAGCGAGACGCTGCCCACCGGCGTACCGGACAGCTGTTCGGACAGGGACGCGACCGCGGCGGTGGTGAAGGTGTCCACCAGCTCGGTGGCGGCCTGGCCGTCCGCGCCCGGCGTGCGGAACGCCAGGCTGACCGGCGAGATCCGCCGCCCGTTTGCGGCCGCCCCGAGGACCTCGCCGAGCAGTACCAGCGACGAGGTCTGGAAGCTGAGCCCGACCTGCGCCGGTCCGCGCGCCGGCTGCGCCGTCACCTCGGACAGGTGTATCGAGCCGATGGGGTAGTACGTGCGGCCGGCCTCCGCGGCGGACGAGCCCACCTTGAGGTAAACCTCGGTGCGCCCGGAGGCGAGCAGCGACTGCGGGGAGACCGCTCCTCGCGGCGTGGTCGTGGCGTGCAGCAGCGCGGCCGGGGCCACGAAGGCGCTGGCCACCCCCCCGACGCACAGCGCGGTCAGGGCCGCGGCCGCGGGCCGGGGCACCAGGGCCCGGGCCTGCCGGCGGCGCTCGGCGCGCAGGCGGCGTTCGGCGAAGCCGCGCTGGCGTGCCTGGCTCCGGGCCCCCTGGGCCCGGAGGTTCCACACCGAGGCGATCGGGGCGCACAGGTACACGGTGGCCTGGATGAAGATGAGGAAGATGAGCAGCCATGGCTTATGCCGCAAGCCGGCCAGCAGGCCGACCGAGAGGTACAGGACGACGGCCATGGCCGTCTCCCACCGGACCAGCTTGAGCGCGGTGAAGATGGTCCGGCGGCCACCGGACTTCGACGTCCGCAGGAAGACCCCGTCCCGCCTGGTGACCCCTTCGATGCAGCCGCGCGCGATGACGAAGGCGACCGCCAGGCTGATGACCAGCGACAGCACCGCGCGGCGGTAGGACAAGGTGGTCCAGTGGCGCTGCGTGAAAATTATGCAGGTGGTGGCGATGATCATGAGCGACAGCGGCAGCAGCGACCGGGAGCCGTCTATCGGGGCGATGGCGAAGCCGGAATGCGTGACCAGCAGGCCGGTGATGGCCAGCAGCAGCAGGCTGAACGCCAGCATGAGCAGGTCCCGGAACCACCCGAGCGAGGCCATCAGGAAGTCACGGCGCTGGGCCGCGGTGAGGTGGTTGTCGGGGGAGCGGTCCCACGGCATCAGGCTGCGCCAGTGCAGCCGGAGGATCTGCATGGCGCCGTAGCACCAGCGGTGCCGCTGGGTGAGCATCCCGGCGAAGCTGGGCGGCACCACGCCCCGGCCGAAGCAGCGGGGAATGTACAGGCCGGACCAGCCGGCCCTGGTCACCCGGACCGAGGCCTCGGTGTCCTCGCAGATGCACCATTCGTTCCAGCCGCCGACCGCGGTCAGCGCGCTGCGCCGGAACAGCCCCATCGTCCCGACGAACGGCACCGTGTTCCGCTCGTTGCGGGACGACATGACCGACAGGTAGAAGGCCTGGAAGGAGTCCACGCAGGCGGTGTAGTAGGGGCTTCCCTCGTATTCGCGGTTGCCCTCGAAGGTCTGCACGAAGCCGAGGTCCGGGTCGGAGAAGTAGGGAGCCGTCTCACGCAGGTAGTGCGGCTGGACGAGGTCGTCGGCGTCGACCAGGCCGATGATCTCGGCGCGCGGGTCGGTGTAGCGGCGCAGCACGAGATTGCAGGCGCCGGCCTTAAACCCGGGCCAGGGGTCGACGTGCACGAACGTGACCCGCGGCCGGTCCCGGCAGTACTCCTCCACCGGCTGCCAGACGGCCGGGTCCTTGGTGTTGTTGTCGATGACGACCACCTCGAAGTCCGGGTAGTCGATCGCCTCGGCCGCCTTGATCGTCTGGATCAGCAGTTCGGGCGGCTCGTTGTAGGCCGGGATGTGCAGCGACACGAACGGCTGATAGCCCGGATCGGCCTTGGGCAGCGGCCTGCCCCGGCGGGCACGGCACAGCACGTCGCTCTGGTAGTTGATGTTGGACATCCACACCAGGAACGCGGCCACATCGAGCAGGAGCACCAGGGACGCCGTCACCGTCTCGAGGATGGACGTGGTGGCGACCACGGCGATGTAGGCCGCCCAGATGATGAAGGCGAGCGACGCCGAGCCGAACGAGGCGTAGAAGACGCAGCCCACGACGTTGCGGTCGGCCTGCAAGGCGATGACCACGATCGAGACGATGGCGAGCGGGTAGGCGGCGGTCTCCAGGCCGCTGATCGGCAGGCCCCAGAAGACGTGGGTCGCCGCACACGCGATGATCGTGATCGCGACCGCGCCGGCGCTGCCCACCACGACTTCGGTGATCCTCGAGCCCGTCCAGCGGAAGCGCGTCCCTATCTCGCGCGCTGGGCTCAGCACCAGCACGGTCGAGATGAGCAGCTGGACGAAAGAAAGCACGAACAGGTCGTACAAATTGAACTTGAGTAGCACTCAGCTCCCCCTCGGGTCCCCACCAAAGGCTGCTGCAATACCCTAACCCGGATTTATCCCTGCAGTGGAGGAATCGTCTTATTCTGCCCGAAGGCTGGTAGAGGCGGCAAGCGGGGTGTTACCGCTAAACGGTTTATTTACCTATCGTTTTCAAATAAGACGTATTTTGAATGTTTCTTTCATGTTTCGGCCCGGGCGGTTATCGGGTCGCTTTCCCGGGGCCTAGCGCCCGGTCCTTGTCGCGGCGAGGTCCCTGGCGCTGTTAGCGTTCTGGAGGCAGACGCGGAAGTAGGAGCGGCAGCGGCATGCGGGTCATCCATGGGATCTGGGCGCACGGGGCGCTGCGCGTGTGGGGTGAGGATCCGGAGCTGCCGCCCGCGCCGCGTGACCCGGCGCCCGCCCCCGCGCCGCACCCGTTCGCCTGCCCGGCCGCCGAGCTGGCCGACCTGCTGGCCGCGCTGCCCGGGCCTGGCCATGGAGGCCGGGTTCTATCTGGCCGCGGCGCGGCGGTTCCTGTTCGAACCGCGGTCCGGGCTCGCCGACCGCAGCCTGGCAGGTGAGGATGCCTTCCGGCTCCTCAGCACAGTCCGCCACGACCTGCAGCAGGCGGACACCACGCTTGGCTGTGAGCAACGGCTGGCCCTCGCGGGCTGTTCGGCCGCTCTGAAGACCACGTCGTTGTCCCCACCCCAAACGCTGATCAGGAGAACTGAGTTCGTCATGGGAAAGCAGCACGAAACAAGCCCGACCGGCGGTCGCAGACCCAGCCAGCCGAGCAACCCTGGCAAGACGGCCCGGCTGGGTTCCGGTCCGGTACGCCTGGGTTTCGGGAACTGTTCAACCGCGTTGCCGCGGAAATCGAGATGCCCTGCCGGGCAGCCTTCAGGACGACCCGCTTTTTCGGCCCCGGCCGCCGGGGCGTCGTCACCGGCGCGGCACCTGACGGCGGCCTGATCACCGAATCCGGCGGCCGTGCTGACCAGGTGCCGGTTCTGCTGTTCGAGCCGGTGGACTGCACCGCCCTGGTAGACCCGGCAACCGGGGGCAGTGGCACGAGCCGCGCATCGAAAGTCTGGTTGCCGCCTGGTGGCAATAGCACACTCGACCGCAGTCAACCGCTCATACCAAGGAACTTGCCCCCGCTACTTGACCGGCGCTCTAGTCCTCAACGCCTCCGCCTGGTTTGGCTCAGGACGCCATCGAGGTCGACCGATTCGCTGGGCACTTATCAGGTCATAGCCGGATGCCTGTCGAATCCGCAGCACCCCGCGCGAGGAGGCGGGCAGCCGCCGAGATCGCCCTTCGCTTTGGTTTACCGACGGTCAGATCGCACCTGCGCGACCAGGTCCAGTCCCTGACCGGGCTGATGCGGTGGACCCGGTTACCGCCGTGCTGGACCAGCAGATGCATCGAGGCGCCAACTGGCCCGGCGTCGCTGTTCAGGATAATTCGGAGCCATCATGGCGGCCCAGCTGTTCGTAGGCTGCGGACAGGACCGTGCGCAGGTCATTGCCACGGACCATGAGGGGGGGCGGGTCGAACATACGGAGCAGCAGGTCGGGGATCGCGGTGGTCACGGGAGGTGCGGCCAGTGCGCGCAGCCGCGCCTGGCTCAGTCCGGGGGACCAGAAGTCACCGGCCTGAGCGAGCGGCGGCCCTGTTACGTCGGCCAGCACGGCGCGCGTGGCGCTCGCATCGGTCGCGTCCAAGGGGACGGCCGGCGCGTCGGCTTCGGCCCGGCCGCGCCCGCCTGTCTCGGGGCTCCCGGCAGCGGGCCGCGGACCGGCCCGGCGCAGCGCTGCGAGCAGCGTGTCACGGCTCCGGCCATGCCAGGCGAGCATCGCGAACGGGTCGTCGTCGAATGCCTCGGCGAGCACGTAACACACCGCGGCGAGGTGCTTGCAGGGCACCTCCCAGTCCGGACAGCTGCAGTGCATATCAAGGTCGGCGGCCGACCGGGGAAATAGGGGCGTGCCGCAGTCGGCGAAGACCTGTTCGATTTCCGCTGGCATTTCGCCGGCCAGCAGCTTCGCGCGGAACAGCGCCTGGCTGGCCAGCCTGCGCTCGACCTCCCGCCACTGGGAGCTGGTCAGCGGAAGCACGCCGATTGTTACCCTGTACGGCTTCGGTCGCGAGCCCTGCACCTGGGCGGTGACCTTGCCCTGGGTCAGCGAGAACTCCAGAACCTGTCCCTTGCGCGCATAGTTGCGTCCGCGCTGGAGACGGCCGCTCATCCCGAGGGTTTCGAGCACGGCGATGAACCGGCGGGACCACCACTGCTCGCCGATCGCGCCCCGCTTGCTTTTTGCCCTGATCCCGCCGTCCACGGGGATCGGTCCTGCGGATTGAGGAAAAGGGAAGTACGGTGGGCTCATTCGGGCACCGCATCGGCGGTCAGCGACACCACGTCTCGCAGCTCGGACGTGGACAGGTTGGCGAGCCAGCTCTCACCGGTGCCGATGATCTGCTCGGCCAGCGCCTTCTTCTCCTCGATCATCGCGTCGATCCGCTCCTCCAGGGTGCCGACACAGACGAACTTTCGGACCTGCACGTCGCGGCGCTGGCCTATGCGGAACGCCCGGTCGGTCGCCTGGTCTTCCACTGCGGGGTTCCACCATCGGTCGATGTGGATGACATGGTTGGCGGCAGTCAGGTTGATCCCGGTGCCACCGGCCTTGAGGGAGAGCAGGAAGAGCACCGGCTCGTCGGCCTCCTGGAACCTGGCCACCAGCCCATCGCGCTGCTTCTTGCTCGTGCCACCGTGCAGGTAGAGCACCTGGCAGCCGATCCGCGCGGCCAGATACGGCTGGAGCATCCGGCCGAACTCAGCGTACTGGGTGAAGCACAGGGCCTTGTCGCCGTCGGCGGCGACCTCTTCGCAGATCTCTTCGAGCCTGGCGAGCTTGCCGGAGCGGCCGGGCAGCCGGGAGCCGTCGCCGAGCAGGTGGGCGGGATGGTTGCACACCTGCTTGAGCTTGGCCATTGTGGCCAGCACCAGGCCGCGCCTGGTGATGTCGTCGCTAGCCTCGTCGATCCGGCTGAGCATGTCGGTGACGGTCGCCTGGTAGAGGGTGGCCTGTTCCTGCGTGAGGTTGCACCACACCTTGATTTCCTGCTTCTCTGGCAGGTCCGAGATGATCGACTTGTCCGTCTTCAGGCGGCGAAGCACGAACGGCTGGGTGATTCGGCGCAGTTGCTCTGCCGCCTCGGGATCTCCGTGCCGCTCGACCGGGACAGCGAATCGCTCGCGAAACTTCCGGGCGGAGCCGAGCAGGCCGGGGTTGGTGAAGTCCATGATGGACCACAGTTCGGAGAGCTGGTTCTCGACCGGCGTCCCGGTCAGCGCGATGCGGGCCGCCGCGGGCAGCGCACGGACCGCCCTGGCCTGTGCGGTGTCGCGATTCTTGATCGCTTGTGCCTCGTCGCATACGACGCGGACCCACCGCACCAGGCTCAGCGCGTCCCGGTCCCTGTTGGCGATTCCGTACGTAGTTATCACCAGGTCCGCGTCCACCAGCGCAGCGGTCAGTTCGTCACCCGTCAGCCGCTCCGCGCCGTGGTGGACATGCACCCGGAGTTCTGGGGTGAACCGTTGGGCCTCCCGCTGCCAGTTTCCTACCAGCGACATTGGACACACCAGCAGCGTCAGCCGGTTCCCGGGCGGGGCAGCGGCGATCAGGGCGAGCAGCTGAACGGTCTTGCCCAGGCCCATGTCATCGGCGAGGACGGCGCCGAGGCCGAGTTCGCCGAGGAAGGACAGCCAGGCGAGGCCGCGCTGCTGGTAGGGTCGCAGCTCGCCGCGGAAACCGCCTGGTGTGCTAAGCAGCGGCAGCCGCCGGTCGGCCTGTCCAGACAGCAGGTCGCCGAGCCAGCCGTCCGCGGCCACCGTCACTGGCACGCCGTCGGCTGTCCCGTGCGCGTCGGCCTGGAGCGCGTCGGCGGCGGTCATTGTGCCGGACTGATTACGCTCCAGGAACTTCAGCGCGGTCTTCAGGTGCTGCTCGTCCAGTTCTACCCATTGGCCGCGGACGCGGACGAGTGGCACCTTGAGCGCGGCGAGCTCGGCCAGTTCACCAGGGGAAAGCACGTGGTCGCCCACTGCCAGGTCGTAGCGGAACTCGACGAGGTCCTGCAGGCCGAATGCGGATGGCCGGGCCGATGGCGAGCTAGCCGTGCTCGACTTGGTGGTCAGCTTCAGCCCGAGCCGCGCCTTGCGCGCCCAGTCGGGAAGCAGCACGCCGAAGCCGGCACCTGCCAGCAGCGGCCCGGTCTCTCTGAGGAATCGCAACGCGCCCGCGTTGTCCAGGGTGACCGCCGCGGGAGCGGGCTCGCGGAGCGCATCTTCAAGGTCGGGGAACAGCCGGGCGGCGGCGCCGAGGCCAGCGAGAAGCAGCTCGTCGGGGTGCTCGTCTCCGGCGAGCCAGCCAGTCCCAGCCCCGGCCCAGACATCCCCGGCCGTCAGCAATAGGCTCGGGTCCTCCACCGACTGCAACGCGAAATCCGCACGCCACACCCCGCCATCGTGTGAAATGTCGGGATTGACTATTCCGCTCGCCGGGTCGGGCTCGGGTGGTTCCACCAGGCGGAAGCAGGTGCGGACCGGGCCGGCCGGGATTTGCGCGGCGGCCAGCCAGGCGCCCAGTGATTTGACCAGTGCCTGCGCCTCGGTCGCATCCTGCGACGTTTCCACCGTTACGCGAGCATCAAGAGTAGTGAGAGCAGCTACCGTACGTTCGGTCAGGTCGATGCGGGCGGGGCGGCGGCCTCGACGCGCGGGAAGAAGCGGTGCCTGCAACTGGGAGCGGACCGTCGAATCTGCGAAGGAGTCGAGCATGTCGGCCAGCGCGGTCCCGGCCGGGGCATCCTCGGCCGCGCGGCACAGTGGCGGCATCGCGGACGCGAGTTCCCTGGCACGCTGGGCATCGGCGGCGGCGAGCACCGGCCGCCAGCGGGCGGCGTAGCCGTCCTCCTCGGGAACCAGCATGGGCAGCACCCGGCCACGCGTGGCCAGATCGGCCGCGAACAACGCCATGGCGCATAGGTAGCCGATGGAGCCGCCAGAAGTAATCTCGGCGGACTGCGCTCCGGCGAGCGCGGTGAGCAGCCCGGCCGCTGCGTCCGGTTCGAACATGAGCACCGGTATCCGCCAGGCGATCATCGACGGCCGCGTACTGCCGGACGGATGATCCTCGCCTGGCGGTTCGGCTGCGTTACGCGGCCGGGTGAGTTCGGGTGAGGCGAGCGGCCCATCGCCAGCCGTTGGCAGCCGCAGGGTCAGCTCATCGTCGACCGCTTTTCGGGCCAGATCGGCGGTTGGCGCACCGAGCGCGACGAGTGCGTCGGCCAGTTGGGCCGCGCCGACGGCGAACGGGTGCCTGCGTGGCGCGCGCGACGGTCGGCCGACACGGGGTGGGGCGTGCGCCGACAGTGCTGGATCTTCGGCCCATAGCTGCACCGCGCCATAGGCCCAGATACCGTGCACCACGAGCATGCTTGTCACCTCATCAGCTAGCCTCGCGCCTTCCCTCAAACGCGGCATCTTAAGGCCTGACGGGTGTTCTCCAAACAGGCGCCAGAGCGGTCTCCTGTCGTTTGGCAGGCCACAGCCGGAGCTTGTATGTGCTTCTCACGGTAGCGCATCCAGTGATCGGGGTGGGGTTGCCCCGCAGTGAGTTTCTCGCCGTATGTGGCCGTATCGCGGGTGCTGCACCAGCCCAACATCTCCGTCCTGTCCCGGGGAACCGTGGGGCTCCGGTTGGTTAGAGTGATGTAATCGGACACAATTTCTAATATGCGGCGTTTCGCCGATACTAGATCGAAATCATGCGTTAAAATACCGGACATGTCTTCATTCAGCTTGCTTGAGGAACTTGACCGGATGCGACGGGAACTTCAGGACGATTATCCCGGCTGGCAGATCTGGTACGTGTTCCATCCTGACGGCTCTGCGACTTGGCATGCTCGCCCGAATCCCTGGTTGAACGCGCCGAGCCCTGATGATCTCCGGAAGCTGATCAACCGGGCCAACCAGCAGACTGACAGGGAGGAGGCACCGGGAGCACTCAGGGAGCCCGCAAGCGCTATGCAGAACTGATGACACGTCCCGGCTTTGTCGGGGCTGCTCCCGCCCTCACCGGCGCTTCCCGGATCAGGCTGCCCCCAGCTTCGCCAACCCCGCTGCGACAGGGACAACGGTGAAGGTCTCCCACCTCCACTCGAATCGTCAGCGCCTCACGGCGCACGTGGATCGAGGCTTAGGAGGCAAGCTGAAGCTGGTCGCCCAGAATGCCCAGGCTGATGTTGACGACAAAGTCCCCGCACTCGCGGATAATGTTCATCGGGATATCCAGCACCGGGTTCTCGGAGAAATCCGTCGTCCGGTCAACCACCATGGCCTGGGTGAGATCCGCGCTACGAACCACGAGAGCGGTCACCTCGGCCGACTTCAGGTAGGCGTGTCGCTGCTCGTCGTCCATCTCCTCCCATAGCTGCCGGAACGTCTTGTCAGTCGATACCCGCCGGATCTTCGGTTTCTCCGCCGGTATCGCAGAGATGCGCTTGTGCTCGTCTTCGAGCGCAGCCATCCTGGCGTGATAATCAGGGACGCCGCTCCGCGTGTAGTGCTGTGTGGTCAGGTCGGCTATCTGCATGCCGATCTTGTTGAGGGTCTGGGAATGATCGTCTCCCATGATGACTTGCTGCTCAGTCACCTCGCATGAGCCCACGGTATCGAGCAGGTCGCTGAACACCGCTTCTTCCAGAGCGTCCTTCGGGACCAAGCCCAGCGCCGTGCACCTGTCCGGAGCCTTGCGCAACCTGGCCGGGCAGATGTAGTAGTGATACCTCGTGCCGTTCCGTCCCCCTCCGGTGTTTTTGTGTAGGGCCGTGCCGCAGTACCCGCAGAATGCGATCCGGAGCAGTGAGGAACCTCCGTACCGGATACCGGAATTCGGGGTAGAGGCGGTGTCAAGGGCTGCTTGCACCTCGTGCCAGAGCTTGTCGTCGATCAGCGGCTCACGGCGGACGTACTCTCCGTTGTTGCCGACGACCCGCACCGGTGACTTGTCCAGCCGGTGCGCATAGTGCATGACATAACCGCGAACCCTGTCTGACCTCAGGTAGTCGATAACTGCCTTGGTCGTCCACTTGTATCCTCGTGGTTTCTTGCCCGACAGGATCGCCGCGGCGTCCTTGGTGGTGGGGATGCCGCGCTCATTAAGGTCGGCCGCGACGCTGGCAGCCGGACGGCCAGAGGCCACTGCCCGGGCCATCTTCCGGGCTTCCTCTGAATAGACAGGGTGCGGGCGCAGGTACCAGTAATTTCTTGATTTGAACGGCTCGTACCCGAAACCGAAGATGCCTCCGTTCCATCGCGCCTCGCGCCGGATTACGCTGGCCGCGGCCGCCCGGCGCTCGCGCATGGTCTCCAGCTCCCACTCGGCGAACTGCACGAGCTGGCCGGCGAAGAACCTGCCTATGCGGGTGGACATGTCGATGTCCTCGCTGACGCTGACGATCTGCTTGCCGTGGACTTCGCAGAACTCGTGGTAGAAGGTGACGAAATCCAGGTGGTTCCGGAATCCCCGGTCCAGCTTGTAGATGACGAGGACGTCCCACTCGTCCAGGTGGTCAAGCGTCAGCCATTGGCCGATCTTGGGGCGCTCTCTGATCGGCTTGCCGCCGGAGACGTCGAGGTCTTCGGTCGCGGCTACAACGATGAAGTCCTTGCGCTTGCAGAATGCTTCGATTGTCTCGGTCTCGGTCACCAGGTGAGTAGTGGCCTCGGTGAGATGCGACAGCCGCTTCGCAACGATCGCTCTGAGCTGCTTCTTCTCGTCGCCCATGGGCGTAACCTACCACGGTTTTGATATCCGGTAGATACGAAAGACACAGACCATCAAGAACCACGCCACTAAGCAGGCCCGGGCCGTGCGGGCCCTGCCTGCCGCCACCCGGATCGCGCTGACCGGCATGCCGGTGGACAACCGGCTGTCGGACCTGTGGTCGATCATGGAGTTCTGAAGGCCGACAGGGCGATCATCTCCGACCTGCCTGACAAGCAGGAGATGAAGGTCTGGTGCAACTCACCCCGGAGCAGGCCAGCCTGTACGCGGCCACCGTCGCCGACATGCTCAGCCGGATCGAGGACGCGGCCGACGACATCAGCCGCCGCGGCCTGGTGCTGGCCACCTTGGCCAAGCTCAAGCAGGTGTGCAACCATCCCGCGCACCTGCTCGGCGACGGCTCCCGGGCGCGGCCCTACCAAGTCCGCATCGGGGTGCTGCCGCTCACCACCGCGCAGTGGCGCCGGGTCGAGTCCGCGCTGGCCGCCCGCGCCCTGTTCCGGGCTAAGCTGCTGGCAGGCGAGATGCCGCAGGAGATCGAGGAGGTGTTCGGCGGCTGCGGCACGCCGCTGTTCCCCCGGCTGGCCAGCGACCTGGACATGCGGTGCAGCTGCCCGGACTGGGAAGTGCCGTGCAAGCATCTGGCCGCGGTCTGCTACGTGCTGGCCGAGGAGTTCGACCGCGATCCGTTCGCCATGCTGGCCTGGCGCGGCCAGGGCCGCGACGAGCTGCTCGCGGCGCTGCGGCGGGTACGGGCCCCCGGGAGCGGCCCGGCTCCGGGCCCGCTGGCGGTCGGCGGCCCGATGCAGGCCCCGGACCCGCCGTCGGCCGGTGGGCCGGCCGAGGCATCGGCTCCCCCACGGCCAGCGGCCCCGGCGGCGCCGCTGCCGGAGTCCGCGGAGGAGTTCTGGTCCGCCCGGCTGAGCCCGGGCCGGCTGCGCGCGCTGGCCGCGTCGTCCGGCTCCGCCGCTTCCGACCTGCTGCTGCGCATGTTCCCGCCGCCGCCGGTCAAGGTCAGGGGCCAGGACCTGGCCGACGTGCTGGCCCCTGCCTACCGCCGGCTCGCCGAGGCGGATCCGGGTGAGTAATGATCTGGCCGGCCTGGCCAGCTAGCCCGAGGCGCCGCCGGAGGGCGCCCAGACGCGGCGCATGGCCTCGGGCAGGCCCCACCAGCCCAGCGGGGTCAGCCGGTCGTCGGAGTCGATGGCGCCCAGGACCTGCCACAGCGAGGTGACCGGCAGGAACAGGCCCTCCATGCCGAGCTCGTCGAACTCTGCGTCATCGTCCAGGGCGTCGAGGTCGGCCTCGTCCGGCTCGTCCAGGTCGTCATCGCCTGGCTCGCCGTCGTCCGGATCGTAGTCCCGTACGTATCCGGCCAGGTCGGCGGCAGATGCGGACGTGCCCGGCCCGCCGGCAGCCAGCGCGGTGATCACCGCCAGCCAGTCGAAGTGCTCGATGGCGCAGATGGCGGCCACGGCGCTGTCCGTCTCGCTCAGCTCACCGGTCGCCTCGTCCAGCTCAGGGCCCGCCCAGTCGTCCGTCCCCTCCGGGGACGCCACGCCCGCGGCCAGCCGCAGCCACAGCTCGGCGTCGTCGGCCGGCACCTCGGCCGGGCGCATCCCGCCGCACTCGATCAGCAGCTGCCCGGGCCAGCCCGGCCGGGCCAGCTGCTCGCGGAGCCGGGCGGCGGCGGCCCGCAGGTCGCCGGCCGGGACCGGCCGGCCGCCGACCTGGTCCAGCAGCTCGCCGAGCGCGGCCAGCGCCTCGGCGTCGGCGGCGTCCCATTCGGCCAGGAACTCCTCGTCCTTCTCCTCGAGCAGCACGTCCATCGGCACCCGGCCGTCGAGCAGCGGCGAAGTCATCCAGCGCTCTTGCAACGCGATATAGGCCAGGCAAGCCGCCGGGTCCGCCGTCACCAGCAGGTCGGGATCGATCTCGCCGGCGGCGAGCCGCTCTTCGAGGTGGCTGACCAGCCTGGTGTGCATCTCCGCGGCCAGCTGGCTGCGCTCGGACTGGTCGTCCCAGACGTGCAGTCCGATGATCCCGTTCGGCTCGGTCCCGGTGGCTTCCAGCCACGTCCTGACGTCCCCGACCGTGGCCTTACTGTCGCTGATCTTGTGCAGGATGGTCTCAGCCGACGACCAGAACACCGCGGACAGCGGATTGCCCGCCGCGACCAGCCCTCTCCTGATGATGGGCAACGAGCCGAGGGCGTCGTCCGACGGCACCGACAGCAGCGCGAGCGCGACGTCACGCCTGGTCAGTTCGCTGGTCGGCCGGGCGGCCAGCTCGGCCACGCGATCGGCGTCAAGGTTCACCCCTCGCAGGGTACGCCTGTTCAGGCCGGGACGCGTCCCCCCAGTTCACAGCAGCTCCCGGCCACCCAGGTAGGGGCGCAGCACGGCCGGGACGGTGACCTGAGCCTGCTCCGTCTGGAAGTTCTCCACCAGCGCGGCGAGGATCCGCGGGGTGGCCACCGCCGTGTTGTTCAGCGTGTAGGCGAACCGCACGGTGCCGTCGGCGTCGCGGTAGCGCAGGTTGGCCCGCCGGGCCTGCCAGTCCAGCAGCGACGAGCAGCTATGGGTCTCCCGGTACGTGCCCAGCGACGGCATCCACGTGTTGATGTCGTTCATCCGGTACTTGCCCGCGCCCATGTCTCCGGTGGAGACCTCCATCACCTCGTAGGCCAGGCCGAGCCCGGCCAGCAGCTGTTCGGCCGTGCCGAGCAGCTCGGCGTGCCAGCGGTCGGACTCGGCGACCTCGGCCGCGCAGATGACGAACTGCTCGACCTTCTCGAACTGGTGGACCCGCAGCAGCCCGCGCACGTCCCGGCCGGCGCTGCCGGCCTCCCGCCGGAAGCACGGCGAGATCCCGGCGTACCGGATCGGCAGCTGCGCCAGTTCGAGGATCTCGTCGCTGTGGAAGCCGACCAGGGCGACCTCGGCCGTCCCGGCCAGGTACAGGTCGTCGGCCGGTATCGAGTAGGTCTCCTCACGGTGGGCCGGGAACATGCCGGTCCCGATCAGCGCCTGCTCCCTGACCAGCGAGGGCACGCTGATCACCGTGAAGTCCTGGCCGCGGAGCAGGTCGATGGCATAGGAGTGCACCGCTCGCTCCAGCAGCACGAGATCTGAGACCAGCGCGTAGGCGCGCTCGCCGGCCACCTTCCGGGCCCGGCTGAAATCGGCCCAGCCGCGCCGCTCCAGCAGCTCGACATGATCCAGCGGCCGGAAGCTGAACTCCGGCGGCGTGCCCACGGTCCTGATGACGACGTTCGCCGACTCGTCGGGCCCGACGGGCGCGCCCGGCCACGGGATGGCCGGGACCATCAGCAGCAGCCCGGTCAGCTTCTCGTTCGTCTCGGCCAGCTGCTCGCGGAGCGCCTTGAGGTGGCTGTCGAGCTGGTCGTGCTCGGCCCGCAGCTCGGCCCGGCGGCCCTCGTCCGCCCTGGCGAACTCTCTGGCCGACCTTTTGCGAAGGGCCTGGGCCTCATCCAGTTCATGCTGCAGCGTGCGGCTGGCCGCCTCCAGCTTGAGCAGCTCCGCCACGTCCAGGTTGATCCCCTTGACCCGGACGGCCGCCTTGACCTCGTCCGGATGCTCCCTGATGAATCGCTTGTCCAGCATGGCTACGCGTCAGCCTCGATGTTCTCTGGTGAAGTTGCCTGCCCCGCATCGAAACGCTACCAGGGGTGCCCGCCCCGTCGCCCCGGATAATCTCCCGCCTGCGCTCGCGTACGGTGAACGCGTGCTGCTGACCAACCACGTCCTGTCCGGGGCGCTGCTCGGCGCCCTGGCCCGGCGCCCGGCGGCCGCCTTCGCGGCCGGGATCGCGTCGCACTTCGTGCTCGACGCGCTGCCGCACTGGGGCAACTGGGGCAGCACTCGCCAGTTCCTCCGGGCCGCCGTGCCCGACGGGCTGGTCAGCCTGGCCGCGATGGGCGCCTTCGCGGCACTGGCCCCGGCCGATCGCCGGCCGGCCGTGGTGGCGGGCATGGCGGGCGCGGCGCTCCCCGACGCCGACAAGCCGGCCAGGCTGTTCCTGGGCCGGTCGCCGTTCCCGGCGGCCGTGGACCGGTTCCACGGCCGCATCCAGCGGGAGGCCCCCGGCCGCGCTCATCTCGAGGTGCTGGCGGCGGCCGGCGCTGGCCGCAGCCGCGTTCGCCGCGCTCCGCCGGGGCTACGGCCGCACCGGGCAGGCGGCGGCCCGGGCCTGCCGGGTACAGTGCTTGCATTCGAAATGCCTCGCGCCAGTGACCGGATGACAGTGACCGGATGACCGGGCCCGCGAACCGCCCAGGAGACCGAGATGAATCAGCCCCAGGCCGTGCCGGAAGTGCTGTCGACCAACCTGCCCGCCGAGGCGTTCCTGCTGGACGTCCGCGAAGACGACGAGTGGGCGGCGGGGCACGCCCCCGACGCGGTGCACGTGCGGCTGGGTGAGCTGGGCGCGCGCGTCGGCGAAGTGCCGAATGACCGCGAGGTGTACGTGATCTGCCGGAGCGGCACGAGGTCGGCGTACGCGGCCCAGGCGCTGGCCAGCGCCGGCCTGAAGGCCGTCAACGTGGCCGATGGCATGACCGGGTGGGCCGTCGCGGGGCGCCCGATGATCAGCGAGGACGGCGCCGAGCCCTACGTCGCATAGCGGCACGCAGTGGACCTTGTATCCGTCAGGGACCTGAGCGTCCAAGCCGTCATCGGCGTCCATGACTGGGAGCGCGGCATCACCCAGACCCTTGTCTTCGATGTCGTGATGGCCGCCGACGTGGCCCGGGCCGCCCGGACCGATGACCTGGCGGACGCCCTGGATTACTCCGCGGTCGCGCAGACCGTCGCGTCGGTTGTCCGGGACGGCCGGTTCCGCCTCATCGAGACCGCGGCCGAGCGGGTCGCCGAGCGGCTGCTGGCCGACCACCCGGTCGCCTGGCTCCGTCTCGAGGTGCGCAAGCCGATCGCTGACGGCGCCTATACCGCGGCAGTCACGATCGAGCGCGGCGTCCGGACCAGCTGAGGGCGGCCGTGGCCGGGTCCGCGGGAGCCCGGCGGATCAGTGCGGCAGGCACGATCCGCCGGTGACGGCTGTCGGCAGCCGGGCGCTCACGCACCCGGCTGCCGACTCCGGACGCCGGGCGCGGCGGCCTGGGGGGGAGAGGTTACGCCGCGCGGGCGCACAGGTCCAATGTATAACGTATGCCCGATCTTCCCGTTGCGCCGCACCGGTCATCCCGATCAGGCGGCCGAGGCCGGACCCGCCGCCGCCCGGGCCGGCCTGCCTTACCCTGGGTGGGTGTCGTATCCTCCGCCAGCGGCCAGCCGGGCGGCCCCGCGGACCCCGGCGGAGGGGACCGCCGACGTGTGGTGGGCGCGCACGACGGATGCGTCCCCGCGGCTGGCCGGCCTCCTCGACCAGGCCGAGCGGGAGCGCTGGGCGGGCTACCGGCGCGATCCGGACCGCGACCGCTTCGTCGTCGGGTGCGCGCTGGCCAAGACGGTGATCGGGGCCTGCACGGGCCGGGAGCCGGCCGACATCAGCTTCGACCGGACGTGCCGCGACTGCGGCCGGCCGCACGGCAAACCGGTCCTGCGGTGCGGCGCCCTGGAGTTCTCCGTGGCTCATTCCGGCGACCTGGTGGCCGTCGCGGTCGCGACGGCCCCGGTCGGCGTGGACGTCGAGCAGCTGGCCGACCGCCCGCACGAGCTGGGCGGCGGCGATCCGGCCGCGCTGGCCCGGGTGGTGCTCGCCGAACCGGAACGGCAGCAGCTGGCCGCGGTCGATCCGCCCGGGCGGGCGCGTGCCTTCCTCGTCGCGTGGGCCAGGAAGGAGGCGGTGACCAAGGCCAAGGGCGACGGGATGCGGGTCCCGTTCAGCGAGGTGGTGGTGGCCGCCGGCGCCGCGGCGCCCCGGCTGGAGGCCTGGCCCTACCCGGAAGACCCGCGAGGGGTGTCGCTGTTCGACCTCGACGCGGGGCCCGGGTACGTGGCGGCGCTGGCCGTCCTCGGCCGCTGCCATACGACCCGGGCCCGGGACGGATCGGCCCTGCTCAGCGGCCCCGCGGCGGAACCCGCGGGCTGATCGCTTCAGGCGAACTAGCCGGCGGAATAGCTGAGGGCTCTTCTTTCTTGAGTGTATGTGACTCAAGCTTTGGAGGCTCTCATATGAGTGAAACGCTCACGCTACCGGTCCTGCCGCTAGACGACGAGGTGGTCCTGCCGGGGATGGTGGTGCCGCTGGAGACGTCGCAGCCGGAGATCAGCGCCGCGATCGACGCGGCGCGGATGCCGTCGAGGCAGGTTCCCGGCATGCGTTCGGAGGCCACCGCTAGGGTGCTGCTGGTGCCCCGGCTGCCCGACCGCGGGCTGGCCGGCGTGGGCACGCTGGCGACGGTCGAGCAGGTCGGCCGGCTGCCCGGCGGCCAGCCGGGGGCGCTGGTCCGGGGTGTGTCCCGGGTCAAGATCGGCTCGGGCACCACGGGCCCGGGCGCCGCGCTCTGGGTCCAGGGCACCACGGTGGACGAGACCGGCCGCGGCCCGCGGGCCGATGAGCTGGCCCAGCAGTACAAGACCCTGGTCACCTCGATCCTGCAGCAGCGCGGCCTGTGGCAGATCATCGACGTGATCCAGCAGATCACCGACGCCTCCGCGGTCGCGGACAACGCCGGGTACGCCAGCTACCTCAGCACGGCGCAGAAACTGCAGGTGCTGGAGACGGCTGACCTGGTCGAGCGCCTGGAACTGGTCATCGGCTGGACCAGGGAACACCTCGCCGAGCTCGACGTGGCCGAATCGATCCGCAAGGACGTCCAGGAGGGCATGGACAAGCAGCAGAAGGAATTCCTGCTGCGCCAGCAGCTCGCCGCGGTCCGGAAGGAACTCGCCGACCTGAACGGCGAGGCGGCCACCGAGGAGGATGACTACCGGGCCCGGGTGGAGGCGGCCGACCTGCCCGAGGCGGTCCGGGACGCCGCGCTCAAGGAAGTGGAAAAGCTCGAGCGTACTCCGGACGCCTCACCCGAGACCGGCTGGATCCGCACCTGGCTGGACACCGTCCTCGACATCCCGTGGAACGCCCGCACCGAGGATTCCTACGACATCGCCGGCGCGCGGCGGGTCCTGGACGAGGACCACACCGGGCTGGATGACGTCAAGGAGCGCATCATCGAGTACCTGGCCGTGCGCAAGCGCCGCGCGGACCGTGGCCTCGGGATCATCGGCGGGCGGCGCTCCGGGGCGGTGCTCGCCCTGGTCGGCCCGCCCGGCGTCGGCAAGACGTCGCTCGGCGAGTCGGTGGCCCGGGCCATGGACCGTAAGTTCGTCCGGGTGTCCCTGGGCGGCGTGCGGGACGAGGCCGAGATCCGCGGGCACCGGCGCACCTACGTGGGGGCGCTGCCCGGCCGGATCGTCCGCGCCATCCGCGAAGCCGGCTCGATGAACCCGGTCGTGCTGCTGGACGAGGTGGACAAGATCGGTGCCGACTACCGCGGCGACCCCGCTTCGGCGCTGCTCGAGGTGCTCGACCCGGCGCAGAACCACACCTTCCGCGATCACTACCTCGAGGTCGAGCTCGACCTGTCCGATGTGGTGTTCCTGGCTACCGCCAACGTCCTCGACCAGATTCCCGGGCCGTTGCTGGACCGGATGGAGCTGGTTCAGCTGGACGGGTACACCGAGGACGAGAAGGTCTTGATCGGGCGGGATCACCTGCTGCCCAGGCAGCTGTCCAAGGCCGGGCTGAACGCCGATGAGGTGTCAGTCAGCGAGGACGCGCTGCGGCTGCTCGCCGCGGAGTACACGCACGAGGCCGGGGTCAGGTCGCTGGAGCGGTCGATCGCGCGGATCTTGCGCAAGGTCGCGGCTCAGGTGGCCCTGGGCGATGCCAGCCTCCCGGTCACGGTGGGCCCCGGTGAGCTCAAGGGCTACCTGGGGCGGCCGCGGTTCACGCCGGAGACCAGCCTGGCCGCGCCCGATCGCCGCACCGCCGTGCCTGGCGTCGCCACCGGCCTGGCCGTGACCGGCGCAGGCGGGGACGTCCTGTTCATCGAGGCGTCTCTGGCCGGGCGGGAGACCGGCGAGACCGGAGTCACGCTGACCGGCCAGCTGGGTGACGTGATGAAGGAGTCGGCCCGGATCGCGCTGTCCTACCTGCGCTCGCACGGCGAGGAGCTCGGCCTCCCGGTCGGCGAGCTGAAGGACCGCGGCGTGCACGTGCATGTGCCGGCGGGCGCGGTGCCCAAGGACGGGCCGAGCGCCGGCGTGACGATGACGACAGCGCTCGCGTCGCTGCTGTCCGGGCGGCCGGTCCGCGCCGACGTGGCGATGACCGGTGAGGTGTCCCTGACCGGGCGGGTGCTGCCGATCGGCGGGGTCAAGCAGAAGCTGCTGGCCGCGCACCGGGCCGGGATCTCCACCGTGCTGATCCCGCAGCGCAACGAGCCGGACCTCGACGATGTTCCGGCGGAGGTGCTCGCGAAGCTGGACGTGCACACCGTCGGCGACGTCCGTGAGGTGCTGCGGCTGGCGCTGGAGCCCGCCGGGTCGCAGTCGGCCGGGTCAGGGCCGACCGCGGTGGCAGACGCCGCCTGAGCCTACGGCGGCGGGACGTCGGAGGCCGCCGGATCCCAGCTGGAGCTGGGACCGGCGGCCTCGGCGTGCCATGGGGGATCAAGCGCCGGTCCTGGGGCTGGCGTGGCGTAGTCGGCCGGGACCGGAGCCGGCCCGAAGCCGAGGCTGCGGCCCGGCTCCGGCGGCAGGGTGGCCGACGGCGCCGGGACCGGGCCGTGCTCGCGTTCCGGTTCCGGCGCGGGTCCCCACGGCGGCGCTGCCGCGCCGTCTGGCCTGGCCGGGCTCCGCCCGGTCCGGGTGCTGCCGGTAGGGCCCGGCCAAGGGGCTAGCACCGGCCGGGCCGCCGCGTCGGGGGGCTGGCCCAAGTCGCCGTCCGCCGGGGGGCCTGCCGGACCCGCGGGCCTGCGGTTCTCGTGCTGTCCCCGGATCCGGGCCCGGCCGGCCTCCGCCCTATGGCCGCGTGCCCGCCGGGCGCGGGCGGCCAGCAAGGCCGCCAGCAGCAACGCGATGAGCAGGCCCACCGCGATCACCGCGTCCCGCAGCAGGGATCCCGCGAGCGCGCTCGCGGCCGCCTGCCGGTGAGGTGCCGCGGCCTGGTGCGGCGCGGGCTTACCCGGCGGGGCGGCCCGAGCGGGCGGCCGGGGCTGGCTCGCGGCGCTGATCACGGCGGCCTCGGCGAGCGCCCGGGCCGCGTCCACGGTCCCGTACCCCGTCCCGGACGGCGACCGGGCCGGGATGGGCGGCAGGCTGGTGAGGTCGGCTGGGGGCACGCTGCCGGTGCTGTCAATCAGCGCCCGGGTCAGCTGGGCCACGGTGAGCTGGGGGAACCTGGACAGGACCAGGGCGGCCACGCCGGCCACGATGCCGCTGGCCGCGCTCGTCGAGCTGATCGTCCCGTGGCCGTCCGGCGGTGCCGCCGAGGCCAGGCTGACTCCCGGCGCCGTCAGCGACGCACGCGAGCGCGCGCTGCTGAACGAGGCCAGGTGGCCGGCCCGGTCAATGGCCCCCACCGCGATCACGCCCGGGTAGGCGGCTGGGTAGTTCACGATTCCCGGGCCCTGCCCGTCGTCGCCGGCGGGTGCCACCAGCACGATGCCCTTGCTCAGCGCGTCGGCGACCGCGGCCCGCTCGGCCGGGCTGCCGCCCGCCGCGGCCGGATCGCCGCTGGCCGTCAGGCCCAGCGTCCCGGGGTCGAGCGGCAGGTCGATGATCCGGGCGCCGTGGCCGGCCGCGTACCTGATGCCTTCGGCGATGCCAGCCGCCAGCCGCCGGCTGACGGCCGGGTCCGAGGCCAGCGGGTCGTTGAATTCCAGCGTCACCCGGACGGAGAGGATCTTCGCGGCCGGCGCGACGCCGGTGATGCCCGATCCGTGTCCGTGGCCGGCGATGAGGCCGGCGACGGCGGTGCCCTCCACTCCCCAGAACGGGCCGCCCGGCTCGCGGCCCCGCGCGGCCGTGCCGCTGTAGTCCGGCCCGGTGATCACCGAGCCGGACAGGCTGGGGTAGCCGGCGTCGACCCCGGTGCCGAGGACCGCGACGGTGATCCCGGCTCCCTCGGACTGCCCCCACGCCTGCGTCACCTGCAGGCTGGTCAGCCACCACTCCTGAGCGCGGGCGGCGGCGAGGGCAGGCCCGGACGCCACGGCGCCCAGGACCGTCAGCACCGCCGCGAGTCCAGCGGCGGGCGGCAGCAAATTGCCGCGGAGCGAATGGCGTGCCACTTCGGTCAGGTTTCTCCTCCGGGCCGACCGGGCTGGGCTGGGCTGGGGGCAATTTCGGGTGAGCTTAGGTAATCGTGCCACGCGCCCCGGCTCGCGCGGAACGCGTTACGCGCGGATTAAGCGGATTAATAAGCGGGCTGCGCACCTGCCGCGGTAATCGATACTCGCGCGCCCGGCGACAGGCCCAGCCGCCGGGCGGCGTCTCCGCCGTTCACGGCGATGGCGACCAGCCCGGCGCTATCGGCGTAGGCGACGAGCTCACCAGGCGCGACGGCGCCGAACGTCGCGCGGTACGGGATCATAAGCCGGCGGCGGCCGCTGCGGATCAGCGTGGTGCCGCCCGGCTGGACGCCGATTTCCGCGGCGTCGGACGCGGTAATGGACAGCTGGACATTGCCGAATCTGTCCACGGTCAGGACTTCTCCTGCCGCGGTGGCCTCGCGGACGAGCCTTTCCGGGGCCGGGAGCATGACAAGATCCGTGACGTCGATTTCCTCTCCGGCCGCGGCCAGTTCCGTGTCCGTCGCCAGATGCGCGGCGGCCGGCATGAAGATGTCGCGGCCGTGAAAGGTCGCCGCCGCCCCGGCCAGCCACAGCGCGCGGTTGGTCAGGCTGACGGCGGCCACGGCGCCGCCGCACGCCGTCACGGCCCAGGAGAGCACGCCGTTGTCCGGGCCGATGAACACCGACTCGCCCGCCGCCACCGCGACGCCGCGGCGGGCCGTGCCGACACCCGGATCGACTACGGCCACGTGCACCGCCGGCGGCAGGTAGGGCACCGTCTGGGCCAGCACGGCCGCACCGCGGCGGACGTCGCCCGGTGGTACCAGATGGGTCACGTCGATGATGCGGGCGTCCGGCGCGATGCGGGCGGCCACCCCGTGGCAGGCGGCCACGAACCCGTCCTGGAGGCCGTAGTCGGTGAGGAAGCTCAGGTAGCGGAAACGGGTCACGAACGGTGAGCGTACGTCGGCGGCGCGGCCGGGCGCGCCCCCCGGCCGCAAGGTACCGTGTGGATAACCGGATCATGATTCGCCACCAGGAGGCCGCGTGTCCGCGTTGTCCGAGCGCGACATGCGGATCCTGGCGTTCGAGCGGCGCGGATGGCGCTCGCCCGGCGTCAAGGAGCAGGCCATCGCCGAGGTGCTCGATATCCCGGCGACCCGGTACTACCAGCTGCTCAACGAGCTGATCGACCGGCCGGAGGCGCTCGCCTTCGACCCGGCTCTGGTCAAGCGCCTGCGCGCGCAGCGGGCCCGGCGGCAGCGCATCCGTTCTCCCCGGTCGAAGGGGCGGCCCGCGTGACCCCTCTGCCGCGGCCAGCCACGCCCGAGGGCCGGGCCGGGCTTGACGCGCTGCTCGCCCGCCCGGGCCAGGCGCTGCTCGCCACGGATTTCGACGGCACGCTGGCGCCGATCGTGGCCGACCCCCGCGCCGCGCGTCCCCTGCCCGGCGCGGTGCCCGCGCTGCGACGCCTGGCCCGGGTGGTCGGCACGGTGGCGGTCATCACCGGCAGGCCCGCAGCCGAAGCGGTGGCCTGCGGCGGCCTTGACGCGGTCCCGGGCCTCATCGTCCTCGGCCACTACGGCTGGCAGCGGTGGCAGGACGGCGAGCTGACCGGGCCGGACTCCCCCGCGGCGGTTCAGGCCGCCCGCCGGGAACTGCCGGGCGTGCTCAGCCGGGCCGGCGCCGCGGACGGTACCTGGGTCGAGGACAAGGTGCACGCGCTGGCCGTGCACACCCGCCGCGCGGCCGATCCCGGATCCGCGCTGGCCGCGCTGCGCGGCCCGCTCGGCGACCTGGCCGAGCGGCTGGGCCTGGCGGCCGAGCCCGGCCGGATGGTCATCGAGCTGCGCCCGCCCGGCGTGGACAAGGGCGCCGCGCTGCGGAGCCTGGCCCGGGAGCGCGCCGCGACCGCGGTCCTGTTCTGCGGTGATGACCTCGGCGACCTGCCCGCCTTCGCCGCGGTCCGGGTCATGCGCGCCCGCGGCATCCCCGGCTGTGCCGTGGCCAGCGCCAGCGCTGAGTCCCCGCAGGTCGAAGCCGAGGCCGACCTGGTCGTGCCGGGGCCGGACGGGATCGTGGCGCTGCTGGCCGCGATCGCCGGTGAAGTGGAGGCCCGCGCCCGGTAAGCGCGCGCGGTAAGCCCGCGCGCCCGGCAGGTCATCGTTCCAGCGAGGCCAGCTGGTCACCGAGCCAGCGTGCGGGGGGCCTGGTGGCGGCGGTGGCGGCCACGGCGTCGCCGCGGCGCCGGCGCTCTTCGTCCGGCATGGCCAGGGCCTGGTGCAGGGCCGCGGCGGTCTCGCTGACGTCGTAGGGGTTGACGAGCAGCGCGCTGCCGCCGAGGACCGCGGCGGCGCCCGCCTCACGGGACAGCACCAGCGCGCAGCCGCGTTCAGACAGCACGGGGCCTTCCTGCGCCACCAGGTTCATGCCGTCCCTGATCGGGTTCACCAGCAGCACATCGGCCACCGCGCAGGCCGCGAGCGACCGTGGGTAGTCGTCCTTGACCTCGAGGATCAGCGGATTCCAGTCCGGCGTGCCGAACTCCGCGTTGATCTCCGCCGCGACCTGACGCATCCGCTCGGTGTAGGCGCGGTACTCGGGCAGCGCGGACCGGGACGGGTAGGCGAACGCCAGGTGGACCACCCGGCCGTGCCACTCCGGCCGGCTGGCGAGCAGCTCGCGGTACGCGGCCAGGCCGCGCACGATGTTCTTGGACAGCTCGGTCCGGTCGACCCTGACGATCAGTTTCCGGCCCCGGGCCGCCTGGCTGAGGGCCGCGACATGCGCCTGCACGTCGTCAGCCCGGGCGCGGGCCCGCAGCGCGGGGGCGTCCACCCCCAGCGGGTTCACGGCCACCTCGGTGACGCGCCCGCGGTAGACGACCTGCCCAGCCGGGCCGGCCACGGCGCCGTCGGCCCGGCTCACCTGCGCGCCCAGGATCGCCTCGCAGCAGTCCAGGAACGCGGCGGCCCACCGGCCGGCATGGAAGCCGACCTGGTCGGCGCCGAGCATGCCGTCGAGCACGGCCTCGCTGACCTCAGCGGGCAGCATCCGGTAGTAGTCCGGCGGCGCCCAGGGCGTGTGCGAGAAGTGCGCGATGCCGGCCTGGGGCCGGCCGCGCCGAGCCTGTCCCGCAGCAGCCGAGGCACCAGGCTGAGGTGGTAGTCCTGGATCAGCGCGCGCAGCTGCGCCGGGGGAGCCTCGTCCCACCTCGCCTCGTCGGCCATCGCGTCGGCGAAGGCCTCGTTGTAGGCCAGGTAGGCGTCCCAGTCACGGTGGAACTCACGGCCGAACCGGGGCTCGTTCGGCGTATCGAACAGCAGGTGCTGGACGAACCACAAGACGGAATTGGCCACGTTGTTGTAGGCCCGCTCGAAGGTTTCCGGCGGGATGTCGAGCATCCGCACCGGAACGTCGCCGGGCTCCTGGGGCTCTGCCGGGCGGGCCGCCAGCTGGCGCGCTGCGGCGCGATCCGCGTCGCTGAGCGCCGCGCAGATCCAGGTGACGTCGGCCTCCGCCGCCATCGCCGCCAGCCCCGCGCCCACCCCCGCGACCAGGCCCCCGCCGCCGCGCCGGCCGGTCACCGCGCCGTCCGGTCCGAACTGGTACGACACCGGACCCCGATTAGAGGCGACCAGAACCCGTTTCTTCATAGTCCGGCAGGCTATCCTCCCAGGCTCTGCGGCAGCGGAGGGATCCCGGAGTCGTCCCGCCGGGAGTTACTGCTAATCTTGTAGGAGTTATCACATAACTGAATAACGCTCATCCAGAGGGGTGGAGGGATCGGCCCTGTGAAGCCCCGGCAACCTATCGCGCATCTATGCCCGTCTCGGGCGGCGAGGCGCGTGACATGGTGCCAAGTCCGGCCCGCGGTCACGGCGACCGCTGGGAAAGATGGGGAAGGAAGGCCTCGCCGGTGACCACAGGAACCACACGCACACCCGAAGCATCCGCCGGGTTCGGCTATGCCACCGGGCTGTCCTGCCGCGAGTGCGGCCAGGTCTACGAGCTCGGCCCGCTGTACGCCTGCGGCGAGTGTTTCGGACCGCTCGAGGTCTGCTACGACTACCCGCGGCTGGACCGGTCCGCCATCGAGGCCGGGCCGCAGAACATGTGGCGCTACGCGGCGCTGCTTCCGGTGCCGCCCGACATCGCCAGCCGGCCCACGCTGCAGCCCGGTTACACCCGGCTGGTGCGGGCGGACAACCTCGCCCACGCGCTGGGCATGCGCAGGCTCTGGATCAAGGACGACCGGGGCAACCCGACGCACTCGTTTAAGGACCGGGTCGTGGCAGTGGCCCTCGCCGCCGCCACCGAGCTGGGCTTCAAGGTGCTGGCCTGCCCTTCCACCGGCAACCTGGCGAACGCCGTCGCGGCCGCGGCGGCCCGGGCCGGCATCCGTTCCGTGGTGCTCGTGCCCGCCGACCTTGAGTCGCAGAAGATCATCACCACATCGGTGTACGGCGGCACCTTCGTCACCGTGGACGGCACGTATGACGACGTGAACCGGCTCGCATCCGAGCTGGCCGGCGAGCATGAGGACTGGGCGTTCGTCAACGTGAACGTGCGGCCCTACTACGCCGAGGGATCGAAGACCCTCGGTTTCGAGATCGCCGAGCAGCTCGGCTGGCGGCTGCCCGACCAGATCGTCGTGCCGATCGCCTCCGGTGCGCAGCTGGTGAAGGTGGACAAGGGCTTCAGTGAGCTGGCCTCGCTCGGGCTGGTCCCGGAGAAGCCATGGCGGGTGTTCGGCGCCCAGGCCAGCGGCTGCGCGCCGGTGTCGGCCGCGTTCGCGGCCGGCTACGACGTCGTCCGGCCGGTCCGGCCGGACACCATCGCCAAGTCGCTGGCCATCGGCAACCCGGCTGACGGGCCGTACGTGCTGGACGTGGTGCGGCGCACCGGCGGCGCGATCGCCGACGTCAGCGACGACGAGATCGTCGACTCGATGCGGCTGCTCGCCTCGACCGAGGGCATTTTCGGCGAGACCGCGGGCGGGGTCACCCTCGGCGTGCTGCGCAAGCTGCTCGCCGACGGCCAGCTCGACCCGGCGGCCGAGACGGTGATCATCAATTCCGGCGACGGGCTGAAGACGCTGGACGCGATCGCCGCGGTGGTGGACGTGCCCGCTCCGATCCGGCCCACCGTCGAGGCCTTCCAGCAGGCCGTCTCGTGACCGTGCGGTAGCCGGCGGCGCGAGCCCGGCCACCGGCGCAGCTGCTGGCCGGGGCGGTCCGGCCGCAGGCGCGTGGCATGTTGGGGGGTAAGTTGCGCCAGCGCGCTCGGCACAGGGTAAGGTCAATTCCGGTCGCCGTCGGACGGGACGGGATTCGCGCGCTAGGCACGGAGCCGCTCTCCCCGGTTCGCGATCGACGGGTTCCGCGGTGACAAGGGCGGGGCTCGAGTCCGGAGCGCAGTTAGGGAGTTGTTTGGAATGGCTCAGGGCACCGTCAAGTGGTTCAACCCGGACAAGGGATACGGCTTCATCGCCGTCGACGGTGGCAAGGACGTGTTCGTGCACTTTTCGGCGATCCAGTCTGACGGCTACCGCACCCTCGAAGAGGGTCAGCGGGTCGAGTTCGAGATCACGCAAAGCGACCGGGGCGCGCAGGCCGACAAGGTAATCGTGGTCCCTTAAGTTCGGTCGTGGGGCCCCGGATTCGGCCGGGGCCGACGATCTTGCCTGGTTCAGCTGTCGGCCCGGCCCCCGGCGGGGGCCGGGCCGATCTGATTCTCTTCTGCCGTGCCGTTTGCACTCTCACCTTGAGAGTGCTAAACATGGTGCTGGCACTCTCCTAGTGCGAGTGCCAACATGAGGGCGGGATCGGGCGATGAGGCACGACTTCGCGGCAGGAAGGGACTGTCCGCCGGGGGTGCCGGCCGTCGCGGGCGTTGGCTCGATCCTCGCATTCGCCACGAAGGACTGGAGCCTATGGCAGCGAAGATGATCGCGTTCGACGAGGAAGCCCGGCGCGGCCTCGAACGCGGTATGAACCAGCTCGCCGACGCCGTGAAAGTAACCCTCGGCCCGAAGGGCCGGAACGTGGTGCTCGAGAAGAAGTGGGGCGCACCCACGATCACCAACGATGGCGTGTCCATCGCCAAGGAGATCGAGCTCGAGGACCCGTGGGAGAAGATCGGCGCCGAGCTTGTCAAGGAAGTAGCGAAGAAGACCGACGACGTGGCCGGCGACGGCACGACGACGGCCACCGTGCTGGCCCAGGCGCTGGTGCGCGAGGGCCTGCGTAACGTCGCGGCGGGCGCCAACCCGATGTCCCTGAAGAAGGGCATCGAGGCGGCCGTCGAGCGGGTGAGCGAGGAGCTGTCCAAGCTCGCCCGGGAGGTGGAGACCAAGGAGCAGATCGCCGCCACGGCCTCCATCTCGGCCGGCGACCCCGCGGTCGGCGAGATGATCGCCGAGGCGATGGACAAGGTCGGCAAGGAAGGCGTCATCACCGTCGAGGAGTCCAACACCTTCGGCCTGGAGCTTGAGCTCACCGAGGGCATGCGGTTCGACAAGGGATACATCGCGCCGTACTTCGTCACCGACCCGGAGCGCCTCGAGGCCGTTCTCGACGACCCGTACATCCTGATCGTCAACTCCAAGATCTCGGCCAACAAGGACCTGCTCCCGCTGCTGGACAAGGTGGTGCAGTCCGGCAAGGCGCTGGTCATCCTCGCCGAGGACGTCGACGGCGAGGCCCTGGCCACCCTGGTGGTCAACAAGATGCGCGGCCTGTTCAAGTCGGTGGCAGTCAAGGCCCCCGGCTTCGGCGACCGCCGCAAGGCCATGCTCGGTGACATCGCCATCCTGACCGGCGGCCAGGTCATCAGCGAGGAGATCGGCCTCAAGCTGGACAACGTGGATCTGGACGTCCTCGGCCGGGCGCGCAAGGTGGTGGTCACCAAGGACGAGACCACGATCGTGGACGGCGCGGGCGACGCCGAGCAGATCGCGGGCCGGGTCAGCCAGATCCGCACCGAGATCGACAACACCGACTCCGACTACGACCGGGAGAAGCTCCAGGAGCGGCTGGCCAAGCTGGCCGGCGGTGTCGCGGTCATCAAGGTGGGCGCGGCGACCGAGGTCGAGCTGAAGGAGCGCAAGCACCGGATCGAGGATGCGGTGCGTAACGCCAAGGCCGCGGTCGAGGAGGGCGTCGTGCCCGGCGGCGGCGTGGCGCTGCTGCAGGCGGCCAAGAACGCGTTCGACAAGCTCGAGCTGTCCGGCGACGAGGCGACCGGCGCGTCGATCGTGCGCCGCGCGGTCGAGGAGCCGCTCAAGCAGATCGCGGTGAACGCCGGCCTCGAGGGCGGCGTGGTGGCCGAGAAGGTCAGGACGCTGGCCGCAGGTCATGGCCTGAACGCCGCGACCGGTGAGTACACCGACATGTTCAAGGCCGGGATCATCGACCCCGCGAAGGTCACCCGCTCGGCGCTGCAGAACGCGGCATCGATCGCGGGCCTGTTCCTCACCACGGAGGCCGTGATCGCGGAAAAGCCGGAGAAGGCTGCGCCCCCCGCCATGCCAGGCGGCGGCGGCGACATGGACTTCTAAGGCGCACGGCACGGCAAGCCGAACGGCCCGGGGGAAACCCCGGGCCGTTCGGCGTCAGGCTGCCCGGCCCGAGCGCCGGGGTCCGCGGCCCGGGAGCATCGCCGCGGCCGGAGGACGCGGCGGGCCCGACGTAACGCGGATGTAATCCGCCGTCCCGGACCGATAGCCTTAGAGTGCCCATAGCATCCTGCCGGTCACCTGATCGCTGGTTGTTGTTAGTTCTCTCCAACGTGAGGTCTGCGCGTGCCTACCGGCAAGGTCAAGTGGTATGACTCCGACAAGGGGTATGGCTTCCTCGCCCGCGACGACGGCGGCGAGGTGTTCGTGCATTCGTCCGCGCTGCCATCCGGGACGACCTCGCTCCGGCAGGGTCAGCGGGTGGAGTTCGGGGTCGCCGAGGGTCGCCGGGGCGCTCAGGCGCTCCAACTGCGGATTCTCGAGCCGCCGCCCACGGTGGCGGTGGCCAAGCAGGCCCGCAAGAAGCCGGACGAGATGATCCTCCTCGTCGAGGACCTGATCAAGCTGCTCGACGACGTGTCGACGACGTACCGGCGGGGCAAGCACCCGGACGCTCGCGACGCGAAAAAGATCGCCGCCGTCCTGCGTGCCGTCGCCGACGACATCGAGCCCTGACCAGCTAGCGCACGCGGCGGGGACGGCGCTGGGCAGGCTGGGGTTCGGCCTCTCGTCCCGCGAGGACCCGGCGCCTGCGCCGCGCGACCATCAGGACCAGCGCGATGGTCAGCAGAGCCGCCGCGATGGCCAGGCCGACCGGGCCGTTGTTGAGCATCGACACCAGCACTCCGGCCAGGCCGCCGGCCACGTTGGACACCTGGTTCAGGGTCTCGGAGACCGCGAAGGTGGATGACCGGATCTCGTCGCCGATCTCCCGCTGCACGATGGAATCCTGAGCCAGCTTGGCCAGGCTGGCACACAGGATGGCGGCGAACGCCACGGCGATCACCGAGGCCAGGCCGTAGAACCAGGCGGCGGCGGCCGCGACCGCCGGGGCCACGGCGAGCACGGTGAACATGATCAGCTGCGGGGCCCGGGAGCGGAGCCAGGATCCGATGGCCATCGCGACCATGCTGCCGCCCGCGACGGCGACGGCCAGGGACGCCAGCGCGACGTGCTTGGACACACTGAACCGCTCGGTCTGCAGCAGGAACGCGAAGAAGAAGAACGTGTAGCCGGAGAACGCGCGCAGCACCGCGTTGCCGGTCATCGCCTCCGCGACCACCGGACCCACCCGGCTCAGCGTCCGCCATCGTCCCGAGGACGTCGCGGCCTTGGGCGGCGCGGACCCGGGCGGCGCGGTCCCCGGCGGCGCAGACCCGTGCGGCGCGGTCCCGGGCGGCGCGGTCCCGGGCGGCGCGGCCCGGGACGGCGGGGCGGCGGTTTCGTACGGCAGCGTGCGGTCCGCCTGCTCGGTATGCCACGGGTCGCGGTCGCCTGCGCGGGGGTATGGCCCCGGCCCGTTCGGCGGATAATCGGGCCGCGTCGGCCGCGCGCGGTCAGCTTGGTGCGGCGGCCAGACGTCGGCGGCGGGCGGGGCGGCCCCGCCGGTCTGCGCGGCCGGGGCCGGCGGGGTATCGACCTGGTCGGGCAGCCGCAGCGCGAGGACCATGGCCGCCAGGTAGATCACCATGCCGACCCGGAGGACCCAGGCCGCGCCCCCGGCCACCTGGATGCCCGCCGCGAGTGCGGCGGCGATGCTGGCCGCGATCACCGCGATCAGCTGCGACCGCGCGTTCGCGCTGACCAGGGTGATCTGCTCGGGCAGCAGCCGCGGTGCGACCGACGCGCGGACCACACCGAAGGCCTTCTGCAGCACGAGCACGCCGAACGCGGCGGGCAGCAGCGTGATCGGGTTCTTGACCGCGGCCGACATTGCGTAGCAGAGCAGGCCGCGGGCCAGCAGCGTGCCCGCGAGCAGGTACTTACGGCCCTGCTGCGCGCGGTCCAGGGCCGGCCCGATGAACGGCGCCAGCACCGCGAACGGGGCCATGGTGACGACCAGGAACAGCACCACCTTGCCCCGGGCCTGTTCCACGGAGGTGTTGAAGAAGATCGTCCCGGCCAGGGAGACGATCACGAAGGCGTCGCCGGCTCCCGCGGCGGCGGTCAGTTCGATGAGCGTCGACAGCCCGGTGCGGCCGGCTCCTGACGCGCCGGTCACGCGGTGCACCAGGCCACCGGTCCTGCGGGTGCCGCTCCTGACCGCGCCGGTGGTGGCGCGGGCGGCGCCCCCCGTCCGGCGCAGCGCCTCCGACATCCACATGCACCCAGTATTCTTGGTAGCTACCGGTGCGGCGAACCGACTTCACCGCAACCGGCGGGTAACCGCATTATCACCGTACGCAATGAGTGAGAATTGGTGACTGTGAGTACTGCCCGGACCCGCACCAGGGAACCAGACCAGGTATGCGCGGAGGCGGTCGACCTCGCGCGGGCTGCTGCCGTCGCGGTGGCCGCCCCCGAGGGCGTCGGCGGTCACCTGGGCCTCCAGGCCGAGGGTGAGCGTGTCGTCACCCATCTGTTCGAGAGCCAGGATCCGGCCTACGTCGGCTGGCGGTGGGCGGTGACGGTGGCCCGCGCGCCGCGGTCCAAGGTGGTCACGGTCGACGAGACGGTCATGCTCCCCGGGCCGGACGCCCTGCTCGCGCCGGACTGGGTGCCGTGGCACGACCGGCTGCGGCCCGGCGACCTGGGTGTCGGGGACCTGCTGCCGGCCCCGCCCGACGACGAACGGCTCATCCCGCTGGTGACCCTCGAAGGCGACGACGCCGTGATCGACTGGTTCGCCGGCGGGCAGGAGGCTGGCGAACAGGACGCTGGGCCAGCTGAGCCGGCCGAGCTGCCCGCGCCCGGGCGGTCTCGCGTCCTGTCGGCCGCCGGCCGGGAGAGCGCCGCCGAACGCTGGTACGCCAGCGAGCACGGCCCGCGGACACCGCTGGCCCACGCCGCCCCCGCGCACTGTGTCAGCTGCGGGTTCTTCGTGCCGCTCAGCGGCGAGCTCGGCCGGCTGTTCGGCGCCTGCGCGAACGCGTACGCGCCCGACGACGGCCGGGTCGTCTCGGCTGACCACGGCTGCGGCGCCCACTCCGAAGCGGTCATCTGGCAGGCCGCCGGGCGGTCCATCTCGCCGGTCATTGATGAGTTCGGCTACGACATGGTCGACTTGCCGGGCGTATCGGTCGAGGAGACAGTGTTCGAGCCGCTGTCCCGCGGAGCCGACTGATCCGTCCGGTCCGCAGCCCGTCGCGCCGCGGACCGGGCGCGGGAGCGCTGCAGCCTGGGCACGTACCAGAGCCCGAACAGTCCCATCACCAACCCGGTCGCGCACGTCCACAGCCACCACCGGGCATCAGCGGGCAGGCTCCCGCGGACGATGACCAGGACGATCAGCGCCAGCGCCCACCCGGCGGTGATGGTGCCGGTGACCAGCCGGTCGTTCGCTTCGAGCGGCGCGGGCGGTGCCGGGCGGGCCCGTGGCTCGCGGGATTCCCTCACCCACCCAGGCTACGGGTCTGTTGGCCGGCTGTGGGCGGTCCGCAGGCGTGATGTACTTAGTGGACGGCTTAGGCTGGCCGGCGCGGTGAGAAGTGCAAGGTTACCGGTGATGACAGTTACCCAGACCAGGACCGAGGGCGGCCTGGCGACCGCTCTGCGGATCTCGGTGAGCAGGCTGGCCCGGCGCTTCCGGGCTGAGCGCGCAGCTTCGGGCCTGACCGAGGCCGCGCTGTCGGAGACCCAGCTGGCCGCCTTGTCGGCCCTGGAAGTGCACCAGGCGATGACCCCGGGGGAGCTGGCCGAGCACGAGAAGGTGCAGCCGCCGTCGATGACCCGTGTCATCGCCGCCCTGGAGGAGCGCGAGCTGGTGTCCAGGTCGCCGCATCCGACCGATCGGCGGCAGGTCATCCTTACCGTCACCGGTGAGGGACGGGCGGTGGTGCAGCGCGTGCGCCGCAGGAAGGACGCGTGGCTGGCGCGGCGGCTGGCCGAGCTTACCGCGGCGGAACGTGCCACGCTGCGGGCCGCCGTGCCCATCCTGGAGAAGCTCAGCCAGTCCTCCTTATCCGGGTCGGCCCCATCCGGGTCGGCCCTGGTTAACCGCGGCCGCTGACCCGGGTCCGGCGGGCGCAGCGGCCAGCTCGCGAGCGTGGTGTACCGAGGCTGCCCGGTCGCGCCGAGTTGGCTGCGGATCAGGTGCATGCGGTCGGCGGTCCACGGCGGCCCCTGGTCGCCGGCCAGCGCGGCGACGATCTGCGTGACGTCCGCGGGGACCCGGCTGCGCGCAAGGGTCAGGTGGGGCTGGAACCGGCGGCGGCGGTCGGGGGGCGGGGCGCCCGCCCGGCTCGCGCCCGCGGCCACGGACTGGGCCAGCCGGGCCAGCGCCTCGCGGTCCCCAGCCAGGCCGCTCCACAGCACGTTCGCCCGGGTCACGACGGGGAAGGCGCCTCCGCCGCTGAACGTGAGCCGGAAGGCATGGTGGCGCCGCGCGGCGCCCTCCAGGCGCGGCAGCAGCCGGGCCGCGGCGGACTCATCGACTTGGCCGAGGAAGGCCAGCGTCACGTGCCAGGCTCCCCGGCTGGTCCAGCGCAGGTCCGGCCGCCCGGCGCGATGCGGTCCGGTCAGGGCGTCGAGTTCGTCGAGCACGGCCGGCGGCGCGGCGATGGCCACGAACAGCCTCATCAGCTCGCCCGGAGCAGTGCCCATGATCCCGTCCGGCGCCCGGCGGGCTAAAGCCGCTCCGCCACGTAGTCGATGCAGGCGGTGAGGGCCGCCACGTCCGCCGGCTCGACCGCGGGGAACATCCCGATGCGAAGCTGGTTACGGCCAAGCTTCCGGTAGGACTCGGTATCAACGATTCCGTTGGCCCGCAGGCATGCTGCGACGGCGGCGGCGGACAGCCCCTCAGCCAGGTCGATGGTCCCGACGACAGGTGAGCGCTGCGCCGGATCGGCGACAAACGGGTCGGCATAGGCGGCCTTTTCCGCCCATTTGTACAGTGTTTCCGCCGAGCGGGCGGTGCGGGCCGTGGTCCATTCCAGGCCACCCTGGCCCAGCATCCAGTCGACCTGGTCAGCCAGCAAGAACAGGGTCGCCACCGCCGGGGTGTTGTACGTCTGGTCCAGGGCCGAGTTTTCCAGCGCCACCTGCAGTGACAGGAAGTCGGGGATGTACCGGCCGCTCGCGGCGATCTCGCCGACGCGCTCGACCGCCGCGGGGGACAACAGCGCGATCCACAGCCCGCCATCGGAGCCAAGGCCCTTCTGCGGGGCGAAGTAGTAGACGTCGAACTCGCCGGGGAGTACCGGCAGGCCGGCGACGGCGCTGGTCGCGTCGACGAGGATCAGTGCTCCCGGGTCGGCGCCCGGTACGCGGCGCACCGGCATCGCGACCCCGGTCGAAGTCTCGTTGTGGGTAAGCGCGTAGGCATCCGCCCCGGGCTCCGGCCACGGCGCCGGGTGGCTGCCGGGAGCGGCCTGGACCACGGTGGGCGCGGACAGCCACGGGGCACGGCCGGTGACGGCGGCGAATTTCGCCGAGAACTCGCCGAAGCTGAGGTGCTGGGCGTGCTCGCGGACCAGCCCGAATGCGGCCGCGTCCCAGAATGCGCTGGTGCCCCCGTTGCCCAGCACGACGGTGTAGCCGGCGGGCAGGCTGAACAGCTCGGCCAGCCCGGCGCGGATCCGGTGCACCAGTGACCTGACCGGCGGCTGGCGGTGCGAGGTGCCGAGGTAGGCGCTGCCCGAGCGGGCCAGCGCGGCGAGCTGCTCAGGACGGATCTTGGCCGGGCCGCTGCCGAACCTGCCGTCCGCCGGCCTGAGCCCGGCCGGGATCACCAGTTGGCTCATTCTGGCAGCCTACCGGGGCTACGCCCGCGTCCGGGCTCAGCATCGGCCATCCTGATCAGCACTTGCGGTTACCGGACGGGTGCGAAGATCATGGCCCATGGACGCGACACGGCGTGATTCCGATCCGGGCACCCTCTCGGAGGGAATTCTGGCCAGCGACCCGATGGCGCAGTTCGCGCGGTGGCTGGCCGCTGCCCAGGAGCGCGGCATCCCCGAGCCGACCGCGATGGTCCTGGCCACCGTATCGGCGCAGGGCCGCCCGCGGGCTCGCACGGTCCTGCTGAAGGCCCACGACCCGGCCGGCTTCACCTTTTACACCAACCGGACCTCGCGCAAGGGCCGTGATCTCGCGGCGCAGCCCACGGCCTGCGTCGTGTTTCCCTGGTTCGCGATGGGCCGCCAGGTGACCGCCGAGGGCAGCGTGCAGATGCTCTCGCAGGCCGCCAGCGAACCGTACTTCAGGTCACGGCCCCGCGGGTCGCAGATCGGAGCCTGGGTCAGCAGGCAATCGCAGGTCATCGGATCCCGCGCCGAGCTCGACCGCCGCGCCGCAGAGCTGGAGCAGCGCTGGCCGGCGCCCGAGGACATCCCGATGCCCGGCTTCTGGGGCGGGTACCTGCTCATTCCCGACACGGTCGAGTTCTGGCAGTCGGGCGCCTACCGGCTGCATGACCGCCTGCGGTACCGCCGCGACGGCGATGGCTGGACGGTCGAGCGGCTTTCCCCATAGGCGTTCTGCTTTCCGGCGTGCATCGCAGGTTGCTCTCCTTGCCCTCCGGCATAGCATCACAAGCAGGAGGGATGCGCAGTTGACCGCCCAGGGGCTCATCGACACCACGGAGATGTACCTCCGCACCATTTTCGAGCTGGAGGAAGAGGGCGTTACGCCGCTGCGCGCCCGCATCGCGGAGCGGCTGGGGCAGACGGGCCCGACCGTCAGCCAGACCGTGGCGAGGATGGAGCGGGACGGCCTGCTGCATGTCCTCGGCGACCGGCAGCTGTCGCTGAGCGAGATCGGGCGCACGCTCGCCACCCGGGTCATGCGCAAGCACAGGCTGGCTGAATGCCTGCTGGTCGGGGTCATCAAGCTGCCCTGGGAGGAAGTGCACATCGAGGCGTGCCGCTGGGAGCACGTGATCTCGGAAAGCGTCGAGCGCCGTCTGGTCGAGTTGCTCGGCTACCCGGTCCGGTGCCCGCACGGCAATGTCATTCCCGGGCTGGCCGAGCTGGGCATACCGGGCGAGGCGCAAGAGAAGATGCGCACGGCCATGACCGAGGCGGGTGAGGCGATGACGAAGGTCGTATCCGCGGACGCCGTGCCGGTCGTCATCCGGCGAATCGGCGAGCAAATCCAGAGTGACCTCGTCCTGATGCATAAACTCAGCCGCGCCGGGATACAACCCGGACGCGAGGTGATACTCATGGCTACCGGCGATGGCGTGCGCGTGACGGCTGGCGACTCGATGGACCCCAGCTCTTCGGAGCTGGCCGGTCCGGTCGCGGCGCACATCTTCGTGTCCCAATCGAGCCGGTATCGCCCGGCGGCCGCTGGATCGGCGACCGGAGCGTGATCATGTCGTTCGGCAGGCCTGCCGGGATCGGAGCGGCGACATGACGAGCTGGGGCGAGGGCGCGTTCGACGCATACCTCCCAGCGGACATGGTGCTCAGCCAGGCCGACATCGGGATCGTCGTGACCGACCGGTTCAGCAACCTGCTGTTCCTGAACTCCTACGCGGCCCGGTTGTTCCGGATTCCCGGCGATGTATCGCGGCTGGCCGGCCAGCCGGTCCCGTCCCTCGGCCTGTTCTCCGGCGATGACGTGCGCACGATGGAGGACATTGCCGGTCAGGTGCTGCGGGGCCGCTCCTGGGAGGGCACCTTCGAAGCCGAGCGTGGCGACGGCTCCCGCGGGCTCATGCGGGCCCAGGCCGTGCCGTTGCGCCACCCGGGCGGCGACGTCGACGGGATCGTGATCCTCGCCCGCGAGGCCAGCAAGCGCGACGGCCAGCTCCAGCTGGACCGGATCGCCCTGCTCGAGCGCGTCGGCGAGCGGCTGGCCGGCTCGCTGGAGATCGGGACCACGTTGAAGCACGTGGCGGACCTGCTGGTCCCGCAGTTCGCCGACCACTGCTTCATCGATCTTTTCCAGGGCGAGCAGCTCATCCGCCGGGTCCACCGGCACGCCAGCAACTGGGCGCCCGCCCCGGGCATCTGGGCCAAGGTCGGCGAGCAGATCCACTACCCGGACGGCCACTTCTGCCAGCTGGCCATGGCGCGCCTGGACACGGTGGTAGTGACCGACCTGGACCTCGACTACTACCCGGCGCCGAGCGCGGAGAGCCTGGCCGCCGCCCATGAGGCCGGGCTCGCCTCGGTGGTGGCTGCCCCGCTGTACGCCCGGGGAGAGCTGCTGGGCGTGATGAGCCTGGCCTTGTCCCGGCTCACCGACCGCGAGGAGCGTAACTACGACGCGCCCGACCGTGACCTGATCGGGGCGATCGCCAGCCGGGTGGCCATTGCGATCGACAACTCGATGCTGTTCGAGACCGAGCGGCAGACCGCCCTGGCCTTCCAGAAGAGCCTGCTCCCGCAGGCGATCCCGGACCTGGACGGCCTGGATATCGCCTGCCGGTACGTGCCGGCCAAGCCGCTGGAAACGCAGGGCCAGGGGATCCAGACGCAGGTCGGCGGCGACTGGTACGACATCATCCCGCTGGCTGCGGGGCGGGTCGGCATCGTCATCGGCGACGTGGAGGGCCGCGGCGCGCGCGCCGCGGCGATCATGGGCCAGATGCGCGCCGCGCTGAGGGCGTTCGCGCAGGATGAGAACCCGCCCGCTGACATCATGCGCAAGCTGGACGAGTGGTGCCGCTCCCTCGCGCCCGCCGACGAAGCCGGGGTGCCGCTGGCCGGCGACCCGCCTACGGTCAGCTGCATCTACATGATCTATGACGCGTGGTCGCGGGAGCTGACCTCCGCTAACGCGGGCCACGACGCGCCGCTCATGGTCAGCGGGGGCCAGGCCCGGCAGCTGGAGTTCCTGCACAAGGGCGTCCTGCTCGGCGTGCGCGGCAAGGGGATCCGCGGGGTGCCTACGTACAAGGAGCAGACGACCGTCGTGCCGCCCGGGGCGGTCCTGGTCTTCTACACCGACGGCCTGACCGACCGGCGTACGCATGCCGACGGCTCGGGGCACTACACGGAGGACGAAGCGCTCGACATGCTGCGCCACGCGGTCCGGGCCGCGGCGGCGAGCGGCGACGCCGACGCCGTGGCCACGGCGGCTGAGTACGCGGTCCCCGGGGACATCGACGACGACATGGCCATCCTGGTGGTCAAGTCCTCGCCGTCCGACCTCGCCTCGATCGAGCAGGTCTTTCCCGCCGAGCCGATCATGGTGTCCGAGGCCAGGCGGCTGGCCGCCCAGACGTTCGGCTCGTGGGGCATGGACGCCGGGCAGGTCGAGTTGGCCTGCCTGCTGGTCTCGGAGGTGGTCACCAACGCCGTGCTGCACGCGTCGGTCACGCCGAGCCCGGGCCGGGACCTTGACTTCGATCTCGATCCGGTGGTCATGGCGGCTGCGGTCGGCGCGTCCCGGGGGGCCGAACCAGGCCCCGCTCGGCCGCGGGCCGGGACGCCCGCGGCGGTCAGGACCGCTCCGGGCCCGGCCGGTGCGGCGGCGGGCGCGGCGGTTACGGCTACCTTGTCGGTCGAGGGCACCCCGGCCAAGGTCTCGCAGGCCGCTGCGGCCGGGTGGGACGCTGTGCCGGCGCAGGACGGCCGGACCGGGCCGCGCGCGGCCCGGGACCCGGCCCGGGAGTTCGCGCTGCGCCTGCGGCGAGGGGCGAACTCGGTATGGGTCGAGGTCTTCGATCCGGACCTGCGGCTGCCGCGGATCCGGACGGCCGCCGACACCGACGAGGGCGGCCGCGGCCTCTACCTGGTCGAGCAGCTCGCCACCCGGTGGGGATCCCGGCCCACGCCGGAGGGCAAGGCCGTCTGGTTCGAGATGCCGCGCAGCGGCCGCCGGCCCTGACCGAGGTTGGGCGTGGCGCGGGCCTAATGGCCGTTGTGGGAGGCCCAGACCAGGAGCAGCACCACGCCGATGATGACGATCGGCGCCACCCAGTTCTTGCCCGAGACGCTGAGTTTCATCTTGCCACGCAGGCGCGTATAGCCGTACGCCACGAGGACGCCGATCAGCAGCACCAAGATGAGCCCGGACACGGCCGCCTCCTGAACCTGCGGTTGCTTGCGAACCCGCTTCGAGACTACGACATCCGGCCGGGCTGCGCGAGGCGCAGCCCGGCCGGATGTCTTACCGCGGGGCCGGAACGGGCCGGGTCTCCGCACCGCGCAGCACATAGCCGGCGCCGCGGCGGGTGTGGATGAGCGGCGGGCCCAGCCGGCCTAGCTTGCGCCGCAGGTAGCTCACGTAGGTCTCGACCACCTGGGACTGGCCGGTGTACCCCAGCCCCCAGACGCTGCGCAGCAGCTGCGGCCGGGACACGACCGTCCCCTGGTGGCGCATCAGGCAGGCCAGGAGCCGGAACTCGGTCGGCGACAGGTCCACCGGCGTCCCGGCCCGGTGGACCGTCCAGCGTTCTTCATCGAGCACGAGGTCACCGAGGCGGAGCGGGGCCGTGGCCGGCTGGGCGGGCCTGCGACCAGTGCGTGGGCACGGCCGACGGGTGGGCCGCCCTGGTGCCGGTCCGGCCGGTCGCGCTGGCGCCGAGCGGACTGAACAGGACCAGCTGAGCGTGCAACGTCCCGTGCGAGCGGGTCCCGACCACGACCGCTAGGTCACCGCGGGCTACCGACTTCGTGGCCTGCCATGCGTTCAGGGTGTAGGTGCTCGCCTTCGGGGCCGGCGCGGCGTTCGCCGGAGTGGTCGCGGTCTGGGACACCGTCGCGGTGCTCCGCGTCACCGTGACCGTCACGGTCAGGTCGGTGTTGGCCACGTGCACCGACACCGTCCGCGCCGTGGCGGTCGGCGTCAGCAGGCCGGCCGCGGTCGCGGGACTGCCGGCCAGCAGCGTGGTCGCCGGGGTCATGTTGCCGGTCTGCATCGCCTGCTGCGTCGCGGACGTGCTCGCGGTCAGTGCCGCGGTGCCGGCCGCGGTGCCCGAGACGTTCTGGAATCTGGTCCCGGGCGACAGTAGCCACAGGTGCAGGGCTCCGCCCGCCGATTGCAGGATCAGGAAGCGGCTCGTGGCCAGGACCACGATGCCGCGCTGGATGTCGAGCGTCTGGCCGCGGTGCGACGCCTGGCTGTAGCCGCGTGCCGAGGTCAGCTGGGCCAGCTGGGAGTACGTGCCTGGCCTGGCCGAGTTCCAGTCGGCCAGTGCGGTCGCGAGCACGGTGCCCTCGGTGGCGGACCGGGTGGCATAGGCAGCCGGCGCGGCGGCCGGCCCGGCAGCGTGGCCGCCTGCCGCCATGGCCGCGACGGCGATCGTCCCGCCGCCCGCCACCACCGCGGCCGCGATCCCGGCCCGGGTCCGTCCGGCCCGGGTCTGGCTGGCTGGGGTGCGCCTGCTGGCGGAACGCTGAGCGTTACGCCGAGTGCGGGCCATCATGATTGCCTCCTTCGGTGGACGCCGCGCCCGCTCCGCGCGTCCATGTCTGACGGGCCGGGCCGGGGGTCTGCTGAGGTGCTGACGGACGGCCCGTTCGTATGCATGCGTCCGAGCGTGCCCGGCCCGGGGGGGCCCGCACCCGGATTCGGAGTTCATGTAAGCAGTACGTTCGCGGCTTCACATGCGGCCGGGCCCGGCGCAAAGCCGCCGCTCGGACCGGGGCAGGAGTTCAGCGTCCGGTTATCTATCGTGCCCGAGAGCCTGCGTGGCGCCCTACATCTGCTCGGGCACCGGGATGCCGAGCAGGTCCAGGCCGCTGGTCAGGACGCGCAGCGTGAGGGCGCACAGGGCGAGCCGGGCGGCCCGCAGCGACTCGGGCTCGGCCTTCAGCACCGGGCATTCCTCGTAGAACGTGGTGAACAGGCTGGCCACGTCGAACAGGAAGGCGCACAGGCGGTGCGGTTCGGCGGTCTGGCCGAGCTGGGTGATCGCCGCGCCGTAAGCCAGCAGCCGCAGCGCCAGCGCCCGCTCCGGCGGCGCGGTGATCTGCACGCGTGCGGACGGGAGGCCGGCCGCGTCCGCCGCGCCGGCCCGGCGGAAGATCGACCGGATCCGCGCGGTCGCGTACTGCAGGTACGGGCCGGTGTTGCCCCGGAAGGAAATCATCCGGTCCCAGTCGAACACGTAGGCGCTCTCCCGGGCGGTGGACAGGTCGGCGTACTTCACCGCGCCGATACCGACCGCCGCGGCGATCTGGTCCAGCTCGGCGGCGGCGAACCTGGCCGGCGCCTCCAGATCCTCCAGGATGCCCCTGGCCCGCTCGACGGCCTCGGTCAGCAGGTCACTGAGCTGCACGTTGTCGCCGGACCTGGTGCGCAGCCGGTTGCCGTCCGGGCCGAGGACCAGGCCGATCGCGGCGTGCTCGAAGCTGGCCCCGGCCGGGATCCAGCCCGCCTGCCTGGCTACCGCGAAGACCATCTGGAAGTGCAGCGTCTGGTCCGCGCCGACCACGTAGATCGCGCGGTCGCAGCCCAGCTCGTCGACCCGGTACCGGATGGTGGCCAGGTCGGTGGTGGCGTAGTTGTAGCCGCCGTCGCTCTTGCGGATGATGAGCGGCAGCGGCTTGCCCTCGCGGCCGGTGAAGCCGGGCGGGAACGCGCATAGCGCTCCGTCGCTGTAGACCGCGATGCCCTTGGCCTCCAGGATGGCCACCGTGTCGGCCAGCAGCGCGTTGTAGAAGCTCTCGCCGCGGATGTCGGCGTCGGTGAGCGTGACGCCCAGCCCGCCGTAGATGCGGTGCAGGTAATCCTTGGAGAGGTCGACGATCTCCTGCCACAGCGCCAGCGTGGCCTCCTCGCCGCCCTGCAGGTCCACGACCCGCTTGCGGGCACGCTCGGCGAAATCCGGATCCGAGTCGAACTTACGCCGGGCGGCCTGGTAGAACGCATTCGGGTCGGTGCGCAGCAGCCCCGCCTCCGGCGAGTCCTCACCCACGTCGAGCAGCTGCTCGATCAGCATGCCGAACTGCGTGCCCCAGTCGCCGACGTGGTTGTCCCTGATCACCCGGTGACCCGCGAACTCCAGCGCACGCACGATGGCGTCCCCCACGATGGTGGTGCGCAGGTGCCCGACGTGCATTTCCTTGGCGATGTTGGGTGAGGAGTAGTCCACCACCACCGTCAGCGGCGAGGCCGCGGGCGCCACCCCGAGCCGGGGATCACCGAGCATGCGCGAGGCCGCCTCCGCGATCCAGCGCTCCCGCAGCCGCAGGTTAATGAAGCCCGGCCCGCTGACCTCCGGCGGCTCGCACACGTCGGCCACGTCGAGCCGGCCAGTTCCCCGGCTACCTCGCGCGGCGGGCGGCCCAGCCGCTTGGCCAGCGGGAGCGCCACGTTGGCCTGGAAGTCCGCGAAGGACGACGGCCGGATCAGCGGGTCGGCGTCGCCGAACTCCGGACCGAACGAGGCGACGATGGCGTCGTGTACCCGGTCGCTGAGAATCTGCTGCGGATCGGCCATGGTTCCAGCGTATCGGCGATCAGGGGCGGCGGAGGAAATGCCCGCCGCCCCTCGCGCCGCGACCGGGGCCGAGCCGCTGGGTGATCTTCTCGGTGATCTCGCCGCGGGCCAGGTCGGCCGCGAGCAGGCAGGCGGAGGTGATCGCGCGGGCCGTGCTGGCGCCGTGGGCGATGACCACCGTTCCGCCCAGGCCGAGCAGGACGGCCCCGCCGTAGCTCTCCGCGTCCAGCCTGGCCGCCATGTCGCGCAGGCCTCGGCGCTGGAGGAAGGCGCCGAGCCGCGCGGCCGGCGTCGCGGTGACCGCGGCCCGCAGCTCGGCCGCCGCGAACCGGATGGAGCCCTCCAGCGTCTTCAGCGCGACGTTCCCGGTGAAGCCGTCGGTCACGATCACGTCGACCTCGCCGGCCAGCAGGTCGCCGCCTTCGACGTTTCCCGCGAAGCCGAGCGGGAGCGCGCCGTGCGGCGGATCGGCGGCCAGCAGCTCATGCGCCCGCCTGGTGAACCTGTTTCCCTTACCGGGCTCCGCCCCGATGGTGAGCAGCCCGACCCGCGGGGCGGCCACGCCCAGCGCGAGCTGCGCGTAGGCCACGCCGAGCTGGCCGAATTGCACGAGCATCTCCGGCTTGGGGTCGGCGGTGGCACCCGCGTCGATGAGCACGGTCCGGCCGGGCCGGGTCGGCAGCACCACGGCCAGCCCCGGCCGCGGCACGTCCGGCAGTGACCGCAGCCGCAGCCTCGCGGTGGCGACCACGCCGCCGGTTGACCCGGCCGACACGACCGCGGCCGCCTCCCCGCGCCGGACCAGCTGGCAGGCCACGGCCACGCTCGAGCGCGGGCGCCGCAGGCTGGCCAGCGCGCCCTCGTCCATGGCCAGGTTGTCCTCCGCGGGCACGATGCCGAGTTCGCCGGACCCGGGATCCACCCCGATCTTGGTCAGCGCCTGCCGTAGCTGCGCGGCCGGACCGGCGAGCAGGATCTGGACCCCGTGCTCGCGGTGGGCGGCCAGCGCGCCCGCCACGATCTCGTCGGGGGCGTGATCGCCGCCCATCGCGTCGACGGCCAGCACCGGTTCGGGCCGCGTGCGGGCGGGCGGAGAAGCGCCGGCGGGCCCGGCTCTCATCGAGCTCGTCGGGCCGCTCCGGGCCGGGCCCTGCGCATCCTGGGCCGCGGGCGGCCACTCCGGGCTGTCCGGCCCGGTGCTCAGCGGATCACCCAAGGGGCGTCCGGGCGGGAGGACTCCCGCCCGTTACGGGGGGAAGCCGGGGGGACCGCCGCCCCGGGGAGACACCACGTACCCAAGGCGCCACGGTGCCTCATCCTTCGGTTCCTTCAGCGAAGAGTGCCTGTCTGGTGGGCCCATTATGGCCCCAGCGCGGAACTCGCCGGGTCTTTCCCCTGAGGTTGCCTGTCGCCACGGGCCCGGGGCGGGACGGCCGGCGGCAGGGCAGGAACCGGGCGCACCGGCGGTAACGCCCGCCATCGTGCCTTGTCGGGCTAAGCCGCCGCAGAATGCGTCGAATTAGAAAACAGCCGCTTGCGCATTTCCGGGGTTACGGCGAATATTTCCTGCGCGGCATGGTATTTGTCAGGTCGGAAAGAAAGGCGGTGGATAATCGGAACTTACGCAGTGGCCAGAGCGTAATTAAAGTGGAGGCAGTTCTGGCCGTGCAGCTACCGGGGGCGGGGCCAGGCTCGGGGGGAACCGCTGGGGAGCGGGGTGTCATCAGGGCTATTTCGCGCATGCAACGGCGCCTGCGCCGGGCGGCGCGCACCACGAGGGAGAAGGCGCGTGACAGACATCAAGCAGTTCGTCCCGCCGGCCCGGTCACCCGGCCGCGGGTTCCATGCGTACTCGGCGAAACACTTGGACATGCTCACGGCGCGAGCGGGGCTGACGCCGGATGAGCGGCTGGCCATCCGGGCCGTGGCCGCGGTGCTGCCGTTCCGGACGAATTCGTATGTGGTCGACAACCTGATCGACTGGGATGCGGCCCCGGACGACCCGATCTACCGGCTCGTCTTTCCCCAGCCTGACATGCTGCCCGCGCCCGACGTGCGCCGGCTGGCCGGCCTGATCGAATCCCAGGCGCCGGAGCCCGCGCTGCGCGAAGCCGCGCACGAGATCCGGATGCGGCTGAACCCGCATCCGGCCGGGCAGCTGCTGCTGAACGCGCCCCGCCTGCACGGCAGGTCGCTGCCGGGGCTGCAGCACAAGTACCCGGAGACGGTGCTGTTCTTCCCCCGGCAGGGCCAGACCTGTCACGCGTACTGCACCTACTGCTTCCGGTGGGCGCAGTTCGTGGACGAGCCCGAGCTGAAAATGGCGACCGATGATATCGGCACGCTGGTCGCCTACCTCGGCGAGCACCCGGAGGTGACCAGCGTCCTGATCACCGGCGGGGATCCGATGATCATGGGCGAGCCGGTGCTGCGGCGCTATATCGAGCCGCTGCTCGACCCGCGCCTGGATCACCTGGAGTCGATCAGGATCGGGACCAAGTCACTGTCGTACTGGCCGCAGCGATTCGTCACCGACCCCGACGCCGATGCGACGCTGCGGCTGTTCGGTGAGGTCGTCGACTCGGGCCGGACCCTCGCCCTGATGGCGCACTTCACCCATCCGCGCGAGCTGACCCCGCCGGTGCTGGCCGAGGCGGTGCGCCGGATCAGGGGCACCGGCGCGGTGATCCGCACCCAGGCGCCGCTGATCAGGACGATCAACGACGACCCGGAGACATGGCGGGCCATGTGGCGGGCGCAGGTGCGTCAGGGCATGATCCCGTACTACATGTTCGTGGAGCGGGACACCGGGCCGCAGGACTACTTCGCCGTGCCGCTGGCCCGCGGGTACGAGATTTTCCGCGACGCCTACCAGGGCGTCTCGGGGCTGTGCCGTACCGTCCGCGGCCCGTCGATGTCGGCCACCCCCGGGAAGGTGTGCATCGACGGGGTGGCCGAGGTGGCCGGAGCCAAGGTTTTCGTGCTGCGCATGATCCAGTCCCGCGACCCGCGCCTGGTGGGGACGCCGTTCTTCGCCAGCTTCGACCCGGCCGCCGCCTGGCTCACCGACCTGCGGCCCGCGTTCGCGGAACGATTCCCGTGGGAGCCGGCCGGCTACGTGGCTGATCCCGACCCGCTGCCCGGGCTGTTCCCCATTGAGCCGGATGAGCCGGGTGAGCTCATGGTCCCGGCCATCTGACTGGGCTGGGCCGCCGGGGCCGTGGTGCGGTCCCGGCGGCCCCAGCTAGCTGCGGCGTAAGGGAGGAAATTCCGCGCGGGCGCAGGGTGTCCCGGGCCGCGGCGGGTATGCTCCCGGCATGGACGTGAATGGTACTGCGGCGATCGTTTCCGGTGGCGCGAGCGGGCTCGGCGAGGCGACCGCGCGGGCGCTGGCCGCGGCGGGGGCCAGGGTGGTGATCGCCGACCTGAATGAAGAGGGCGGCAAGCAGGTGGCCGGCGAGATCGGCGGCTTGTTCGCGCATACCGACGTGGTGGACGAGGCATCGGTCGGCGCCGCCGTGGACGCCGCGGCCAGCACCGGGGCGCCGCTGCGCGTCGCGGTCAGCTGCGCGGGCATCGCCATGGCCGCGAGGACGGTCGGCCGGGACGGCACCCCGCATGACCTGGCCAGCTATCAGCGGGTCATCAGCATCAACCTGATCGGCACGTTCAACCTCATGCGCATCGCCGCGGCGGCCATGGCCAAGACGGAGCCCGCCGACGGCGATGGCCAGCGCGGCGTCATCATCAACACGTCCTCGGTGGCGGGCATGGAGGGGCAGGTCGGCCAGATCGCCTACTCGGCGTCCAAGGGCGGCATCATCGGGATGACGGTGCCCGCCGCGCGGGACTTGTCCGCCATCGGGGTCCGGGTCATCACCATCTGCCCCGGCATCATCGACACCCCGATCTATGGCTTCAACCCGGACCCCGAGGCGTTCAAGGCCGCGCTGGCCGCGCCGATCCCGTTCCCCAAGCGGATGGGCCGCCCGGATGAATTCTCCGGGCTGGTGCTCAGCGTGATCGAGAACGACTACCTGAACGCCGAGGTCATCCGCCTCGACGGGGGGGTAAGGTTCCAGCCCAGGTAGACCGGGAACGGGGGCGCTGGAATTATCGCGATCGTGGGGCGGCACGCATGGGCGGAATGACCGGCTGCCTGGCGCTGGCCGACGGAGCAGGCCCCGATACCGATTGGGTGGGCCGGGCCGCCATGCGCGTCGCCCATCGCGGTCCCGATGACGAGGGTTACTTCGCCGATCCCGATCTGGCCCTGGCCTTCAGGCGGCTGGCGGTCATCGACCTGTCCGCTGACGTCCGCCAGCCGATGTACTCCGCGGACGGCCGCTACGTGCTGGCCTTCGACGGCGAGATCTACAACTACGTGGAGCTGGCCCAGCGCCTGGGGGCCCGCGGGGTCCAGCTGCGCACCAGGTCCGCGGCCGAGGTCCTGGTCGAGATGTACGCGTGGCTCGGCAAGGACGTCGTCCGCCAGCTCCGGGGCATGTACGCCTTCGCTATCTGGGACCGGCGGACCCGGGAGCTGTTCTGCGCGCGTGACCCGTTCGGCATCAAGCCGTTCTTCTACGCGCTGACCGCCGGCGGCCAGCGGCCCGGGCCGGGTCCGCAGCTGCGGTTCGCCTCCGAGCGCAAGGCCCTGGCCGACTCGGGCGAGGTGACCGCGATCGACCCGGACGCGCTGCGCCGGTACTTGTCGTTCCAGTACGTCCCGGCGCCGGCCACGCTGGTGCCGCCCGCGCGGGCCCTGCCGCCGGGGCACGTGCTGATCGCCCGGCCCGGCGGCCGCGTCGACGTGTTCCGGTACTGGCGGCCCGAACTCCGGCCGGCCAGGTCCCCCTCGTCGGCCTCGCCGGAGAAGATCCTGGCCGCGCTGCGCGACTCGGTCGCGGTCCACCTGCGCAGCGATGCGCCGGTCGGCGCGTTCCTGTCCGGCGGCGTGGATTCGGCCACGCTGTGCGCGCTGGCCGCCGAGTCGATTCCGGGGCTGGCGACCTTCACCGTCGGATTCGAGCGCGAGGGGTATAGCGAGATCGAGTTCGCGACGCAGACGGCGGCGGCGCTCGGCGTGAAGTCCCATCCCTACGTCATCACCCCCGACGAATTCGTCGCTGCCCTGCCCAGGATCATCTGGCACCTGGACGACCCGATGGCGGACGCCGCGGCGGTCCCGCTGTGGTTCGCGGCCCGCGAGGCCCGCAAGCACGTCAAGGTGGTGCTGTCCGGCGAGGGAGCAGACGAGCTGTTCGGCGGCTACGGCGTCTACTACCAGCCAGGCGTGGTGCGGGCCGGGCGGGCGCTGCCCGGCTGGGGCCGGGCGACGATCGGGCGGGTCGCCGCCGAGCTGCCGGTCGGCAAGCGAGGGAAGGGCCTGCTCAACCGGACCTCGACACCGCTGCCGCGCCGTTACATCGGCAACGCGTACGTCTTTCACGCCGAGGAGGCCCGGGTTCTGGTCCGGGGCGGCAACGGCAGCGAGTTCGACGTGACCGACCCGGTCTACCGGCAGGCCGCCGACGCCGGCCTGGACGACGTCGCCACCATGCAGCTGGTCGACATCAACACCTGGCTGCCGGGCGACATCCTGGTCAAGGCGGACCGGATGGCCATGGCGCACGGCCTGGAGCTCCGCACGCCCTTCCTGGACCGCGAGGTGCTCGCGGTCGCCGCCCGGCTGGCCCGGGTGGAGAAGACCGCGGCGGGCACGACCAAGTTCGCGCTTCGCGAGGCGGTCAGCGAGCTGCTCCCGCAGGCCGCCGCCGAGCGCGCCAAGCTCGGCTTTCCGGTGCCGCTCGGGCACTGGCTGAGCGGCGGCATGTACGGCTTCGCCGAGCAGGTGATCCGTACCGCCCAGACCGGCCAGTGGCTGAACAAGGCCGCCGCGGCCGATCTGCTGCGCCGCTTCCGGGCCGGGGACCCCGAGGTGCCCTGGCGGCAGGTGTGGCTGCTGGTCGTGTTCTCCCTGTGGCACCAGATCTACGTCGAGCGCGTCTACGACCCGGTGGCCCTGGGCTGGGAGCCCGCGCCGGTCGGCTGAGGCCTCAGGCGCCCTCGGCGGGCGCGGCGCGGTGCCCGCTGGCCAGCAGCTGCTCACGGATCTTCCGGCGGCCGCGGTGCAGCCGCGACATGACCGTGCCGACCGGCGTGCCCATGATCTCGGCGATCTCCCGGTAGGGGTATCCCTCGATGTCGGCCAGGTACACCGCCGTGCGGAACTCGCCGGGCAGCTCCCGCAGCGCCCGCAGCAGGTCGGAGTCGGTGGTTCGGTCCAGGGCCTGGGTTTCGGCGGACGGCACCGGCGGCGCCAGCCGGTCGGCCGACATCTGCCATTCGGCCAGGTCGCCGCCGAGGGCTTGCTGCGGCTCCCGGCGCCGCTTGCGGTACACGTTGATGAACGTGGTGGTCAGGATCCGGTTCAGCCAGGCCCGCAGATTCGTGCCCGGGGTGAACTGGCCGAACGCCGCGTAGGCCTTGGCCGACGTCTCCTGGACCAGGTCCTCTGCGTCGGTGGGGTTCCTGGTCATCCGGAGCGCCGCCGGGTACAGCTGGCCAAGCTGCGGGATGACGTCACGCTCGAATCGCGCGCGGTCTTCGCTGGAGTGTTCGGCTCGGCTCATGGTTCGCTCCGGGTTGTCATCTCTTCGTATATAGACGCAGTGGAGCGCGAAAACGTACCCAGTGTTGCGGAAATCACGTCACTTTGCCCCCGTGACTAACTAGTGCGCCCCGTTGCCAACCATTATGCACCGGCTCCCGGAAGCAGGCTGAAGGGCAGCTCAGAGCACGCTGTAAGCCTCAGATCCAGCCGTGACCGATCCGGTACCACATGTGACTCAGCCAGTCCGGGTACGGGATGACCTTGGCCGCCACGACCGGGTAGAAGTACCAGAACATGATCAGCGCGGCCAGGACGTACGCGCCGACGATGCCCGCGCCGATCGAGCGGCGCCGGACGCTGGCCCCGGCCGGCCCGAGGATCAGCCCCAGGCACAGCACGATGGACAAGATGAGGAACGGCTCGAATTCCAGCGCGTAGTAATAGAACTTGGTCCGGGTGACCAGCGGCCACCAGGGCCCCCATCCGGCCAGCACGCCGAGCAGTACCGCCCCGGCCCGCCAGTCCCGGTGCAGCAGCCACCAGCCCAGGCAGAACACCAGGCTCAGCATGGCGCTCCACCAGATCAGCGGGGTGCCGATGGCCAGGACCTCCTGCGACCAGTACGGGCCGGTGCAGCCGCGGGCCGGGCAGTAGTTCTGCGCGCTGGCGACCGGCACGCGGTATTGCTCGTAGAAGAACGCGACCGGCCGGGTGATCAGCAGCCAGTCCCAGGGCTGGGACTGGTACGGGTGCCGGGTGCTCAGGCCCAGGCCGAAGCCGATGGCCTGCAGGTGGTATTCGTACAGTGAGTACAGCGCGGAGATGACCGGCGTGGTGACGCCGTGCTCCTGCCCGTAGTTCCGGTAGTAGCCGGTGCTGGTGAACAGCCAGTTGCTCCAGGTGGCCACGTAGACGACCAGCGGGATCACGATGAACGTGAGCGGCAGCCAGAGCGCTTCGCGGAACGCGCCGCGGACGAACGACGGCAGGCCCGCGGCCCGGCGGGCCCCGATCTCCCAGGCGATGACGAGCCCGGCGAACCCGATGATGTACCAGGCCGCGATCCACTTGGTCCCTACCGCCAGGCCGAGGAGTATCCCGCAGGCCACCTGCCATTTGCGCAGGCCGAGCCGGGGCCCGGCGTCGCCGCCCGCCCGGCGCGCGACGCCGTCGGCCAGCGCGGCCCGGGACGCGTCCCGGTCGATGACGATGCAGCCGAACGCGGCCAGGATGAAGAACATCAGGAAGATGTCCAGGATGCCGGTCCTGGACAGCACGAACTCCAGGCCGTCCAGGGCCATCAGCAGCCCGGCCACGCAGCCGAGCAGGGTGGAGCGGGTCATCCGGCGGGCGATGCGGCACATCAGCAGGATGGCCAGCGACCCGAATACCGCGCTGGAGAACCGCCAGCCGAAGGAGCTGAGCCCGAACAGCCACTCGCCGATCGCGATGAGCTCCTTGCCCACTTCGGGCTGGACCACGTACTCGCCGCAGCCGCTGCCGCTGCAGGCCGCGAACAGGCCGGTGGTATGCCCCTGCAGGATCAGGTCGTTGGCCAGGTTGGGGTTGGCGGAGCTGGTGACGTAGTTCCACTCGACCCCGTGCTGCAGGATGCTCCAGGCGTCCTTGGCGTAGTAGGTCTCGTCGAACACCAGGGCCCGCGGGATGCCCAGCCGGTCGAACCGCAGCCACGCCCCGAACGCCGTGACCAGCAGCGGCCCGAGCCATCCCCAGGGCCGGTCATCGGGCATCGGCGCGGCCAGCCGGGCGCGCAGCACCGACCGCCGGGTGGCCTCATCGGCGGCCGGCGCGGCCGATCCGGCCTCGGTACCCATCATCGGCCACATGCTACTGCCCCCGCGCGGCGCGGGGCCGCCGAGCGAGCGGGAAGATACAGCTATGGCCGAACGTGACGAGGGGGAGACCGGCGTGCTCACGCTGGCCGCGGTGCCGATCGGCCGGGCGGAGGACGCCTCGCCCCGCCTGGCGGCCGAGCTCGCCCGGGCCACTGTCATCGCGGCCGAGGACACCCGCCGCGTGCGCTGGCTCGCGTCGAGCCTGAACATCACGCTGAGTGCGCGCCTGATCTCCTACTACGACGCGGTGGAGACGCGCCGCGCCGGCGAGCTCGTCGCGGTCCTGCAGGCCGGTCAGGACGTCCTGCTCGTCACCGACGCGGGAATGCCCGGGATCAGCGATCCCGGCTACCGGCTGGTGGCCGCCGCCGCGGCGGCCGGCCTGCGGGTGACGGCGCTGCCCGGGCCGTCCGCGGTCACGACCGCGCTGGCGGTCTCCGGGCTGCCCACCGACCGGTTCTGCTTCGAGGGATTCCCGCCCCGGCGGCCGGGGGAGCGCCAGCGGCGGTTCGCCGAGCTGGCCGACGACCGTCGCACCCAGGTCTACTTCGAGTCCGGCCGCAGGCTGGCCAGCACGCTGGCCGAGCTCGCGGCCGCACATGGGCCGGACCGGCAGGCGGTGGTGTGCCGCGAGCTCACCAAGATCCACGAGGAGATCCGCCGCGGCACGGTGGCTGAGCTCGCCGAGTGGGCCGGCTCAGGCGCCGTCCGTGGCGAGATCACGCTGGTCGTCGCCGGAACCGGACGGCGCGGGGCCAGGAGCGCCCTGGCCGCCCGAGCCACCCGAGACGGCAGCCCCCGAGACCGGAGCACCCGAGACCGGAGCACCCGAGACCGGAGCACCCGAGACCGGAGCACCCGGGACGGCAGCGGCGACGGGCCGGGCGCTTCCCCCGGTCCTCCGCCGGACCGCGTCCGCTAGCCGCCGCCGCCAGTCGCCGCCCGCGGTCCCCGGGCTGAACGCGATGACCGCCGCCAGGCAGGCGAACGGGACGGCCGGCAGCACGTACCGGTAGTCGAACTCGGCGGTCGCGGCCGGGACGACGACCATGGCCACCGATATGGCCCAGGGCAGCAGCGCCTCGCCGCCCAGCCGCCGCCAGGCCAGGACCATGCCGCCGAGCCCAGCCAGCAGGATGAGCCCGTACACGCTGCCCGGCAGCCAGACATACCGCTGGTAGTCGCGGATGATCGTGGCGAACGGGTTGACGAGCTGGGTCTGCGGGTTGCCCTGAACGTAGGCGGCCGCGTAGGACTTGTACGGCCCCAGGCTGGCGTCGTCCCAGGACGGGATCGGTGTCGGCTTGGCCAGGAACTGGTACTCGTTGTAGGTCTGCGCGTTCGGGAACACCTGCCGCGGCCAGGCGAACACCCGCCAGGTGTCGTCGAAGACGGCCCGGGCGTAGTCCAGCGGCTGCGCCTCGATGGCCCGGATCGCGAAGTCCTCGGCCAGCTTGTTCGGCTGCGGGGAGAACTTCTGCGACGTGTAGCGGTCCAGCGGGGTGTTCGGGGTGCTTCGCCAGATGAAGTTCTGCGCGATCGGGCGCTGGTCCGGCGGCAGCACCGTGCACAGCCACAGCTCGTCGGCGGGCACGTGCATCTTGGGGCACTCGGCGAACGTCATCACCCGTGAGTAGAGGAACACCCCGGTCGCGTCGCTCATCGCGAACTGCCCGTGCTCCAGATCGAACACGCCCGCGTAGGCGACCAGCGGCACGGCGCCGACCACGACGGTGGCCGCGACCTTCCGCCAGTTGAACCGCCTGATGATCATGTAGACCACGAACACGGCGAGCAGTGGCTCGCCGATCGAGCGCAGCACCACCCCGAGGCCCAGCAGCAGGCCTATGAAGGCGCTGCGCCGGGCCGACGGCCCCGCCGGGTCCCACAGCAGCAGCGTGGTGGCCAGGGTGATCAGGAACAGGAACGGCACGTCGGACAGGATCAGGTGCTCGAGCTCGATCTCGTACCCGTCATAAAGCACCGGCACCGCGGCCAGCGTGGCCAGCCAGGCGGGGGCGCCGAAACGGTGCCTGGTCAGCGCGTACAGCATCACCGCGACCGCCAGGCCCATAAGATGTTGCAGAATCGTTACCAGTGCGTAACTGTGGAACGGCTCCAGGATCTTCAGGAAGACCGAGTACCCCGACACGCGGGCCGGATCCAGGTTGAAGTGGACCGTGTCCGACACGTACGTGAACGAGTCGTTGAACCAGGCCTGCCACCGGTACCCGAGCTCGGCGTCGGCGCGCAGCAGCACCGCAGGGATCGCCGCGATGATGAACAGCCGGTGCTCGGCCCAGGTGCGCGCGGCCAGCGATCTGACGCCGGCCGGGGTCGGCACACTGGACCGGACGGACCAGCCTCGCCGCGCCGATGGCGCACGCGACGTGGCCTCAGGCACTACCCTCAAGCCGTACCCTCCTGTGCTGGGCTGATAACCCCTGACCATGACCCAACGGCCGGTGGCGCGCGTTCGTCCCCGCCTACGCTAATACGATGCGCGACCAGGGACGGCCGCTGCGGGCCGATCCGCTGACCGTGAAGGAGACGAAACGTGGAGCTGACCGTGGTCATGCCGTGCCTCAACGAGGCGGAGACCGTGGCGACGTGCGTCCGCAAGGCTATCGGGTTCCTGTCCGCCAGCGGGATCAGCGGCGAGGTTCTGGTGGCCGACAACGGCAGCACGGACGGCAGCCAGCGGCTGGCTGAAGAAGCGGGCGCCCGGGTCGTGCCGGTCAGCGACAAGGGCTACGGCAACGCGCTGATGGGCGGCATCGTCGCGGCCCGCGGCACGTACATCATCATGGCCGATGCCGACGACAGCTACGACTTCACCAACCTGATGCCGTTCGTCACCGAACTGCGCCAGGGCGCCGACCTGGTCATGGGCAACCGGTTCGCCGGCGGGATAGCGCCGGGCGCGATGCCGCCGCTGCACCGCTACCTCGGCAACCCGGTGCTGAGCTTCATCGGGCGGCTGTTCTTCGGCAGCAAGATCGGCGACTTCCACTGCGGGCTGCGCGGCTTCAACCGGGACAGCGTCATGGCCCTGAACCTCCAGGCCACCGGGATGGAGTTCGCGAGCGAGATGGTGGTCAAGGCGGCCCTGGCCGGGCAGCACGTGACCGAGGTACCGACCACGCTGGCCAAGGACGGCCGGAGCAGGCCACCCCACCTGCACACCTGGCGGGACGGCTGGCGGCACCTGCGGTTCCTGCTGCTGTTCAGCCCGCGCTGGCTGTTCTTCCTGCCCGGCCTGGTGCTGCTGATCGCCGGCCTGATCATCGGCGCCATCGTGATACCGCACCCGTTCCGGGTCGGCACGGTGACCTTCGACGTGGACACGCTGGTCGCCGCCTCCGCAATGGTGGTGATCGGCTTCCAGTCCGTGCTGTTCTGGCTGTTCACTCAGGTCTACGCCGGCTCGGAGGGATTCCTGCCCGAAGAGCCGAAGGTCCAGCGCCTGCTGGAGAAGCTGAGCCTGGAACGCGGCCTGCTGCTCGGCGTGGCCATCGGCCTGGCCGGCCTGGCCGGGCTGATCTTCTCGGTGCTGTACTGGAACGGCCAGAAGTTCAGCCACCTCAACTACGAGCACTCGCTGCGCCTGATGATCCCGTCGGTCACCGCCCTGATCGTCAGCTGCCAGGTGATCCTGGGCACGTTCTTCCTGTCCATCCTCGGCATCAAGCACACCCGCCACCCGGCGATGGCGTCGTCCGCACCGCCCGTTTCCGGTGCTGCCGTTAATCAGGTCGAGCAGTCGGCGGCTGCCCCTAGGCTTTAACCCATGCGCAGCATCCTGTCCGCCCCCGCCTGGCCGTACGCGAACGGCCCTCGTCACATCGGCCACGTCTCCGGCTTCGCGCTGCCCTGCGACATGTTCAGCCGGTACCAGCGGATGGCGGGCAACAGGGTGCTGATGGTGAGCGGCACCGACGAGCACGGCACGCCCATCCAGGTGCAGGCGGACGCCGAGGGCCTGACCGCCCGTGAGCTCGCCGACCGCTACAACCGGGTCATCGCCGAGGACCTGACCGGGCTGGGCATGACCTACGACCTGTTCACCCGGACCACGACGCGCAACCACTACGCGGTCACCCAGGAGATCTTCCTCGGCCTGTACAAGAACGGCTACATCTTCCCGCAGACCACGCTCGGCGCGATCTCGCCGTCGACCGGCCGCACGCTGCCCGACCGGTACATCGAGGGCACGTGCCCCATCTGCGGGTACCCCAGCGCCCGCGGCGACCAGTGCGACAACTGCGGCAACCAGCTCGATCCGGTCGACCTGATCAACCCCCGGTCCAGGATCAACGGCGAGACCCCGGTGTTCACGGAGGAGGAGCACTTCTTCTTCGATCTGCCCGCCTTCGCCGACGCGCTGGGCACCTGGCTGCAGTCCAAGAGCGGCCAGTGGCGGCCGAACGTGCTGAAGTTCTCCCTCAACCTGCTGGATGACCTCAAGCCCCGCGCGTACACCAGGGACCTGGACTGGGGCGTGCCCGTCCCGCTGGACGGCTGGCGGGACCGGCCGGACAAGCGGATTTACGTCTGGTTCGACGCGGTGGTCGGGTACCTGTCCGCGTCGATCGAGTGGGCCCGCCGCAGCGGCGACCCGGACGCCTGGCGGGCCTGGTGGAACGACCCGGACGCCGAGTCGTACTACTTCATGGGCAAGGACAACATCGTCTTCCACAGCGAGATCTGGCCGGCCATGCTGCTCGGCTACGGCGGGCTGGGAGACAAGGGCGGCTCGCCCGGCCCGCTGGGCACGCTGAACCTGCCGTCGGAGGTGGTCTCGAGCGAGTACCTGACCATGGAGGGCCGCAAGTTCTCCTCCTCCCGTTCGGTGGTCATCTACGTCCGGGACTTCCTGGCCCGCTACGACGTGGACGCGCTGCGCTACTACGTGGCCATCGCCGGGCCGGAGAACCAGGACACCGACTTCACCTGGAGCGAGTTCGTCCGCCGCAACAACGACGAGCTGGTCGCCACCTGGGGAAACCTGGTCAATCGCGCGGTGTCGTTCGCGGCCCGCAATATCGGCTCGATCCCCGAGGCGGGGACGTTGACCGCTGCGGACTCCGATCTGCTGGCCCGGTCCCGGCAGGCCTTCGACACGGTCGGCGAGCACCTGGGCCGGTCCCGGTTCAAGTTCGCCATCACCGAGGCGATGCGGACGGTGGCCGAGGCCAACAAGTACTTCTCCGAGCAGGCGCCGTGGAAGCTGCGCGAGAGCGACCCGGACCGGATGCGGACCGTCCTGCACGTGGCCCTGCAGCTCGTCGACGACGCCAAGACGCTGCTCACCCCGTTCCTGCCCCGCTCGTCCCAGCTGGTGCATGAGATGCTGGGCGGCGCCGGCACCTGGTCGGACATGCCTCGCATCGAGGAGGTCGACGAGGACGGCGGCCCGTCCTACCCGGTCATCACCGGCCAGTACGACGGCGCCGCCCGCTGGGCCTCGCAGCCGGTGCGCCCGGGCACCCCGCTCGCCCCTCCGACGCCCCTGTTCACCAAGCTGGACAAGTCCGTCGTGGACGAGGAACTGGCCCGGCTCGGGTCCGTATGAGCAGGCCTGCCACGCCGAACGGTCCGTGGTGAGCGCCCCGGCACCGCCTCCTGCCCTGCCCAGGCCGGCCCTCGACGCCCACACGCACCTGGACATGATCGACCGGCCGGTCGAGGCCGTGATGGCCGCGGCCCGGGCCGCGGGAATCGTCCGCGTGATCACGGTCGGGACCGACCTGGAGTCGTCCCGCTGGTCGGCCCGGTCGGCCGGGGAGCATAACGACGTCTACGCGGCGGTCGCGATCCACCCCAACGACACGCAGGCCGCCACCGCGCCGGCGCCGCCCGCCCGGGAACCCCGTGCGCCGCACGCCTCGACGGCTGCGCCGCCGGGGCCGTCCCGCACCGCGGACCAGGTGCTCGCCGAGATCGAGGCGCTGGCCCGGCAGCCGCGGGTGGTCGCCGTCGGGGAGACCGGGCTGGACTACTACCGGGACCACGCCGCACCCGACGTCCAGCGCTGGTGGTTCCGGGAGCACATCAAGATCGCCAAGCGCACCGGCAAGGCGCTGATGATCCACGACCGGGAGGCGCACGCCGACGTGCTGCGCCTGCTGGCGCAGGAGGGACCGCCGCCCCGGGTGGTGTTCCACTGCTTCTCCGGTGACGTGGCGATGGTCAAGCAGTGCGCCGAGGCCGGTTACGTGATGTCGTTCGCGGGCAACGTGACGTTCGCCAACGCGCAGCCGCTGCGCGACGCGGCCGCGGCCGCCCCGCCGCATCTCCTGCTGGCCGAGACCGACGCGCCGTTCCTGACCCCGGTGCCGAACCGGGGCAGGCCCAATGAGCCTGCCCAGGCGGCCAATACCCTGCGCTGCCTGGCCCAGGTCCAGGGCCTGGATCTGGCCGAGCTGTGCGACACGGTGACCGAAACCGCGCAGCGCGCCTTCGGTCCCTGGTAGCCCATGCCCGCCACGCCCGTGCCCGGCCCGGCCGCGCTCACCCCGCCGGCCTTGCTCGGGCCGGCTGATGTCCGGGAGCTGGCCGCGAGGCTGGGGGTGCGGCCGTCCAAGCGGCTGGGCCAGAACTTCGTTATCGAGGCGGGGACCGTGCGGAAGATCGCCGCGCTCGCGGCCCTGCGCACGGACGACGTGGTGCTCGAGGTCGGCCCGGGCCTCGGCTCGCTCACGCTGGCTCTCCTGGCCGCTGGCCCGGCCCGGGTGGTAGCGGTCGAGGTCGACCGGGCGCTGGCCGCGGAGCTGCCGCGCACCATCGCGGCGCGGGCCCCGGGTCTGGCGAACCGGGTGGTCGTGGTGGCCGCCGATGCGCTGAGCGTCGGCGAACCGGACCTGCAGGCGCCGTCGGTGCTGGTGGCGAACCTGCCTTACAACGTCGCGGTGCCGGTGGTGCTGCACCTGCTGGCGGCGCTGCCGTCGCTGGCCCGCGGGCTGGTCATGGTGCAGGCCGAGGTGGCGGACCGGATGTGCGCCGCCCCCGGATCACGGGTGTACGGCGTGCCGTCGGTGAAACTGGCCTGGTACGCACGGGCGCGCCTGGCCGGTACCGTGCCGCGCACGGTGTTCTGGCCGGTGCCGAACGTGGATTCACGGCTCGTCGCGTTCACCCGGCGCGATCCGCCCGCCGCGGCCGCGAGCCGCGAGGAGGTGTTCGCGCTGATCGACGCGGCGTTCGGCCAGCGGCGCAAGACGCTGCGCGCGGCGCTGGCGGGCTGGGCCGGGTCGGCTCCCGAGGCCGAGCGGCTGCTCCGCGCGGCCGGGATCGACCCGGGCGCGCGGGGCGAGTCGCTGAGCGTGGCCGAGTTCGCCCGCCTCGCGTCGGCGCGTACGATCGCATCATCGTGACGTGGGTCAGTGTGCGGGTGCCCGCCAAAGTTAACCTCCAGCTCGCGGTGGGGCCGCCGCGCCGCGACGGATACCACGGCCTGGTGACGGTGTTCCATGCCGTCTCGCTGTTCGACGAGGTCACGGTGGAGCCGGCCGGGCGCGACGGGGTGACCGTCACCGGCGAGGGCGCGGACCGGGTGCCTGGTGGCCGGGACAACCTGGCGCTGCGGGCGGCCGCCGCGCTCCGCGCCGCGGTCCGCGACCGCGCGGGCGGCCCCGGCCGTGTCCACGTCACCATCGCCAAGAAGATCCCCGTGGCCGCCGGGCTCGCGGGCGGCAGCGCCGACGCGGCGGCCGCCCTGGTGGCCTGCAACGAGCTGTGGGGCAGCGGCCTGACCCAGCAGCGGCTGCTCGAGATCGCCGCCACGGTGGGCAGCGACGTGGCCTTCGCGCTGCTGGGCGGGACCGCGGTGGGCCGCGGCCGCGGTGAGCAGCTGACGCCCGCGCTCGCCCCGGCCACGCAGTATCACTGGGTGCTGGCCCTCGCCGACGCCCAGCTGTCCACCCCCGACGTCTACGCCGCCCTCGACCGGCTCAGGGGAGTCGGCCCCCGGGAAATAACCCTCGACGCGGCGCTGATGTCCGCGCTGCGCTCGGGCGACGCCCGGCTGGTGGGCGCCAGGCTCAGCAATGACCTGCAGCAGGCCGCGGTTTCCCTGTTCCCCGCGCTGCGCAAGACGCTGACCGCGGGCCTGGAGCTCGGCGCGCTCGGCGCCCTGGTGTCGGGCTCCGGGCCGACCTGCGTGTTCCTCGCGGCGAACGCCGAGCGCGCCCTGGAGCTGGCCGTGTCCATCTCCGGGGCGGGCGTGTGCCGGTCCGTGGCCCGGGTCAGCGGCCCCGTGCCGGGTGCCACCGTGGTGCGCGTCGGCTAGATGAACCTGATCAGCCTGGAGAAGGCGGCCAAGGCCTATGCGCACCGCAGGCTGCTCGACGGCATCTCGCTCGGGGTGGCGGCCGGTGACCGGATCGGCGTGGTCGGCCGCAACGGCGCGGGGAAGTCCACCCTGCTCGGCCTGCTCGCCGGGGCGGTCGCGCCGGATGAGGGCCGGGTGGCCCGGGTGGCCGACCTGCGGCTCGGCTACCTGCCGCAGCAGGACCAGCTGGCCGGGCCGGTCGGCCAGGTCCTGTTCGGCGGCCGGTCCACAGACGTGCCGTGGGAAGCGGATCCCGGGGTGCGCGTCATCGTGTCGGAGCTGCTGCCCGCCGTGGCGCTCGACGCGGAGGCGGCCAGGCTGTCCGGCGGCGAGCGCCGCCGGGTCGCGCTGGCCGCGCTGCTGATCGCCGAGCCCGACGTGCTGCTGCTCGACGAGCCGACCAACCACCTGGACATCGAGGCCATCGACTGGCTGGGCCGGCACCTCCGCGACCGCGCCGAGAACGGGAACTGCGCGGTCATCGTGGTCAGCCATGACCGGTGGCTGCTGGATACCGTCTGCGATCGGACCTGGGAGCTGGACCGCGGCCAGGTGCACTCCGCCGAGGGGGGCTACTCGGCCTACGTGCTCGCCCAGGCCGAGCGGGAACGCGGCGAGGAAGCGGCCGAACGCCGCCGCCGTAACCTGGCCCGGAAGGAACTCGCCTGGCTGCAGCGCGGGGCCAGGGCCCGCAGCACCAAGGCGAAGTTCCGGGTCGACGCGGCCAACGCGCTCATCGCGGCCGAGCCGCCGGCCCGCGACAACGTGGAGCTGACCAGGCTGGCCACGGCCCGGCTGGGCAAGACCGTCCTCGAGCTCGACGACGTGTCCCTGACGGTATCGCGGCCAGGACAGGCTGCCGCCGGGCGCCCGCTGCTGGAGCACGTGACCTGGTCCCTCGGCCCGGGCGACCGGGTGGGAATCGTCGGGGTCAACGGCAGCGGCAAGACGTCCCTGCTCAACCTGCTGGCCGGGACGACCGGGCCGGGGCTCGCGATCGACGGGACGGTCGTGCGGGGCCGCACGGTGCGGCTGGCCCACCTGTCTCAGGAGCTGGCCGAGCTCGACCCCGGCCAGCGGGTCCGCGAGGCGGTCGAGGAGGTACAGCTGCGGATCCGGGTCGGTGACCGTGAGCTTTCCGCCGGTCAGCTGCTGGAGCGCCTCGGCTTCTCCGCCGAACGGCAGTGGACCCGGGTCGGCGACCTGTCCGGCGGCGAGCGGCGCCGGGTGCAGATGCTCAGGCTGCTCATGGACGAGCCCAACGTGCTGCTGCTCGACGAGCCGACCAACGACCTGGACATCGAGACCCTCACCGAGTTCGAGGACCTGCTGGACGGCTGGCCGGGGACCCTGGTGGCGGTCAGCCACGACCGGTACTTCCTGGAGCGGGTGACCGAGCACGTCGTGGCGCTGCTCGGCGACGGCAAGCTGTCCTTCCTCGGCGGCGGCGTCGAGGAATACCTGGCTGACGTCCGCGACGCCGCTCCGGCCGCGGGAGCCAGCGCGGCCACTGCGCCCGCGATGAAGCCGGCAGCGCCGGCGTCGTCGGCGGCCGGGGACCGCAACGCCCGCAAGGAGCTCCAGCGGCTGGAGCGCCAGCTGGACCGGCTGTCGGCGCGGGAGAGCGAACTGGCCGGGCAGCTGGCCGCGAACGCCGCCGACTACGAGAAGCTCACCGTGCTCGGCGCCGAGCTGCGCGCGGTCCAGGCCGAGAAATCGGATCTGGAGGACCGCTGGCTTGACGTCGCGGCCGTCCTGGACACCTGACCGGCGTCACTGGCGGCTCACTGCCCGGCGTCACTGGCGGGCGTCCCGCCCGGCGTCACTGGCCGGCGTCGAAGGGGGCGAGCAGGATGCGCATCAGGTCCGCCAGGCGGCGGCGTTCGCCCGGGCCCAGGCCCGCCAGCAGGGCGTGCTCCCGGTCCAGCAGATCGGCCAGGGCCGCGTCGACCCGCACCAGGCCCTGCTCGGCCAGGGTGACCAGGACGCCGCGCTTGTCGGTCGGGTCGGGCTCCCGGCGGACCAGTCCGGCGGCGGCCAGCCGGTCGATCCGGTTGGTCATGGTGCCCGAGGTGACCAGGGTGGCGCGAAGCAGCGCGCCGGGAGTCAGCTGGAAGGGCGGCCCCTGCCGGCGCAGCGCGGAGAGCACGTCGAACTCCCAGGACTCCAGGCCGTGGCCGGCGAACGCGCCGCGCCGGGCGATGTCCAGGTGCCGGGCGAGCCGGGAGATCCGGCTGAGGACCTGCAGCGGCTCAACGTCAAGGTCCGGCCGCTGCGCCCGCCACGAGGCCACCAGATCGTCGACCTCGTCCCGCAGGCCGATCCCGGGATCGGAGCCGTCCTCGGTGCCGGTGCCGGCGCGCTGGGCCATTAGTAGAGCGTATCTCTTGACGTCAAGACTGCTGGTCGGGTACAAGGGGAATCACCGGGCAGGGGCCTGCGGTAGTGAAGAAGGATTAGCCGCGATGTGGGACGCGACCCAGTACCTGCGGTTTGGCGGCGAGCGCGCCAGGCCGTTCGTTGACCTGCTCGCCAGGGTCGGCGCCGAGCTGCCCACCCGCGTGGTCGACCTGGGCTGCGGCCCGGGAAACCTGACGGCCCTGCTCGCGGACCGCTGGCCGTCCGCCGAGGTGATCGGTGTCGACAGCTCGCCGCCGATGATCGAGGCGGCACGGAAGCTGATCCCCGCGGCCGTCCGGCGGCCTGCCGGGTCCGGCCCGGTCCACGCCAGCCACGCACCCGGGCTGTCGTTCATGCTCGACGACGTGCGGCACTGGGAGCCGCAGAGCCTGCCCGACGTGATCGTCTGCAACGCGGTCCTGCAGTGGGTGCCCGGCCATCGCGAGCTGCTGCTCCGCTGGGCGGGCTGGCTGGCCGAGGACGGCTGGCTGGCCATCCAGGTCCCGGGGAACTTCGATCAGCCATCGCACGTGATCTTGCGCGAGATGGCTGCCTCGGCCCGGTGGCACCCGCTGCTGCGGGACGCGGAGCTGAACCGTCAGTCGGCCGATCCGGCCGGCTACGCCGAGCTGCTGGCCGAGGCCGGCCTCGAGGTCGACGCGTGGGAGACGACGTACGTGCACATCCTGGAGGGAGGCGATCCGGTGCTCGAGTGGTACAAGGGCACGGGATTGCGTCCGGTCCTGGCTGTGCTCGACGCCGGATCGGCCGGGGACTTCCTGGCCGAGTACGGCGAGCGGCTCCGCGCGGCGTATCCGTCGAGTTCGTTCGGCACGGTTTTCCCGTTCCGCCGGGTGTTCGCCGTCGCCCACCGGGCCAAGTTACCGGATTTTTCCCATTGATTTTGTAGGGAAACTCTGGCAGTATCACGGCATGCGCCGTGGCCTGCCTATTCGATCACTGCTAAGCCGCTCAGTGCTCAGCCGATCAGTGCCGTGCCGTCACAGCGTTCCCGCCGGCGTCTTCTCGCTGGCGTGTCACGTCCCGTGGTGTCCGGCCGACTCGCTCTGACCGGCCCGGCTCGTTCCGCCTTTCCGGCTCGTCCGGCCCAGCTCGCCGGTCGCCAGGCTCGCCTGGTCACCCGGCGTCCGGCCCACCGGCGCGTCGGCCACTTCGTTTCGCCACTTTCCACTGGCCTCCCGCAGCCAGCCGCAAGACGTGAGGAGAGAACCACATGAGCACCATGACCCACCCGACGTCACCCGCCAGCGCGCTGCCAGCGCGCCTGCTCCCTGCCCAGCAGTCGCGGACCCAGCAGTTGGGGGCCCGGCAGTTGGGGGCCCGGCAGCTCGGCGACGTGGTACGCCGCCTGGCGGCCAGCCCGGCAGACTGGCTGACGAGGGTCCGGCTCAATCCGGCGGGCCGCTGGTACGAGCGGATTCACCTCGACGACAGCCACGAGGTCTGGCTGATCAGCTGGCTGCCCGGGCAGGCCACCGGATTCCATGACCACGGGGGGTCGGCGGGGGCGTTCGCGGTGGTCTTGGGCACCTTGATGGAACGCCGGGTCACCGGGGGCGTGGCCACGGGGCAGGTGCTGGCCAAGCCGGTCGGGGCGGGCGGGTCGCGCGCCTTCGGTCCCCGCTACATCCACGACGTCCGCAACGCCGCCGCCGCCTCGGTCGCGGTGAGCGTGCACGCGTACTCGCCGCCGCTCCCGGAGATGACCCGCTACGAGCTGACCGCGGGCGGCCTGGTCAAGCTGGGCACGGAGGGTGCCGCGGCGTGGTAGCGGTCAGGCCGGCCGGCGCGCGCGGCATCGAGGAGATCCTCGCCGCCGCGCGCGGGCAGCTGCTGCGGCTGACGCCGCGGGAGGCCTTCGCCGAACGCGGCGAGGGAGCCGTGCTCGTCGACATCCGGCCCGCCGCGCAGCGAGCCGAGCACGGCGAGATCCCCGGATCGGTGATCGTGGAGCGCAACCACCTGGAGTGGCGGCTGGATCCCGGCTGCGACGCCCGGCTGCCGTGGGTCACCAGGTATGACCACCGGATCATCGTCTTCTGCATGGACGGGTACACCTCCAGCCTGGCCGCGGCGTCTCTGCAGGACCTGGGCCTGCGCCGCGCCACCGACGTGATCGGCGGGTTCCGCGCCTGGTCGGCCGCGGGCCTGCCGACCGCGCCGAGCGGCCAGGGCACCGTCACCCTGGCCCCCGGGGCGCGCCAGGCGCGTTACCCCCGGCCGTTGGCGTCCAGGTGGGACAGGCCGTTCCAGGCCAGGTCGATGAGGTCGGCGGCGACCTCCTCCAGCCTGGGCTTGCGGGCGTCGAGCCACCACTGCCCGGCGAAGGCGACCATGCCGACCAGCATCTGCGCGTAGAGCGGCGCGACCTTGGGATCATGGCCGCGGGACAGCAGGAAGTCGCCGAGGATGTACTCCACCTGGCCGGCGATGTCGCTCAGCAGCGTGCCGTAGGTGCCCGTCTTCGAGCCGGGGCTGGAGTCCCGGACCAGGATGCGGAATCCGTCGGCGTTGTCGTCGATGTACCGGAACAGGGACACCGCCGCGACCTCGAACTTGTCCCGGGAATGATCGCCGTCCAGCAGCGAGGTGGCCATGGTCAGCAGCCGTTCGACCTCCCGGTCGACCACCACCGCGTAGAGCCCCTCCTTGCCGCCGAAGTGCTCGTACACCACCGGCTTGGACACGTCAGCCTGGGCGGCGATCTCCTCGATCGAGGTCCCCTCGAACCCGCGCTCGGCAAACAGCCGCCGCCCGATGTCGAGCAGCTGCTCCCGCCGCTCTTTTCCGGTCATCCTCTTGCGGCCGGGTCTCGGCGGCTGGGCGCTCACCGGTCCATCATGGCGTCTGCGCCGGCGCCGCGTCACGAACCCGGCTGCTCCGACGTGTCATCGAGCCGAGTTTGCGGGTAGCGGTGGCGGGACGCTTGGCCGTGAGCCGGTCCTCGTCGGGCCACCGGACGTCGTAGGCCCAGCCGAGCTTCTCAAACGCCCAGATGACCCGCGCGCTCGGGTCGATCTGGCCCTTCAGCGCGCCGTGCCGGGCGCACGTCGGGTCGGCGTGGTGCAGGTTGTGCCAGGACTCGCCGAACGACATGATGGCCAGCCAGGCGACGTTGCGCGACCTGTCGCGGACCTCGAATTCCTCGCTGCCGAAGGTGTGGCAGATCGAGTTGATCGACCAGGTGACGTGGTGCAGCAGCGCGACGCGGACCAGGCTGGCCCAGAAGAAGGCGGTCAGCGCGCCGTGCCAGGACATCCCCCACAGCCCGCCGATCAGCGCGGGCAGCAGCAGCGTGACCGCTACCAGCGCCGGGAACAACGCATCCACGCGCTTGATCCGCCGGTCGGCGAGCAGGTCGGGCGAGAACTTCTCCTGCGAGGTCTGGTTGGGGTCGAACAGCCAGCCGACGTGCGCGTACACCAGTCCCTTGCTCAGCGCCTTCCAGTCGTCCCCGTACCGCCACGGCGAGTGCGGGTCACCCTCCTTGTCGCTGTACTTGTGGTGCCTGCGGTGGTCGGACACCCAGGTGATGACCGGTCCCTCGATGGCCAGGCTGCCCGCGACGGCGAGCGCGACGCGCAGCCCGGTCTTCGCCTTGAACGAGCTGTGGGTGAAGTACCGGTGGAAACCGACCGTGATGCCGAGCCCGGAGACCCAGTAGAAGACCAGCGCAATGACCACGTCGTGCCAGCCCAGGAAGCCCCAGACCCACGCCAGCGGGATGGCCGCGATCAGGGCCGCCAGCGGGACCGCGACGAACAGGCCAACCAGGAAGCGCTGGACCGCCGAGCTTGGCTCCTCTTCGAGGTCCGGTCTCGGCGCGCGGCGCTCGGTTCTGGCGGCTCCCCCGACCGTCCCGCCGGGCGCTGGCCCGGCCGGCGCGGTCGCCTGGTCCGAGGTAGCCGCGGCTTCGGTCACGTTGACGGTATCGGGGGTAGTGGTCATCGTGCTCCTCGGGTGTGGCCGACGGGAAAACGAGCTTGTACGCTTACGTAACCGTAGCCTACGACACCGTAGGTTAGGCAATACTCCGCCCGGTAAATTTCTGCAAATAGCCGCGTGAATCCGCGGTGTGCCGCGGCCTGGTGTCTCAGCATGCGAGATATGAAACGGGACGTATCGCTCTGGTCACGGTGCGCCGGTGATCCGCTCCCGCCCGGCCATCCGGGACGGCGCCTGGCTCGCGTCGCCCGCACCCAGCACCACGACGCGGCCGGCTTCGCCGAGGGGATTTAGGTAGAGTAAGGGCTCAGGCCATCCCGGGTCGTCTAGCTGGCAGGACAACGGATTTTGGTTCCGTCAACGGAGGTTCGAGTCCCCCCCCGGGAGCTGTCTACCCGTCAGCGATTCACCCCGGGAGCGATTTCCCGGGCCGCGGCCTGGCGGCCTGAGGAGGGATGGTCCCCGGAGATCCAGCCGGGGCCGGGCCGGGAATCAGGCTTATGATTAGTTGGTTGATGCGAAGCAAGTTATTAGAGCTGTCCTGAACTACGTCTGGGGGCCTTGCCGGCTATGACGGCCAACTCGGGCTTGACGGGAGCGCCGGCCCGCGGGCGCGGCGCTGAAATCGGGCCGCACTACAAGTGGATCGCGCTGTCGAACACCACGCTGGGCGTGCTGATGGTCACCATCAACCAGTCCATCGTGCTGATCGCGCTCCCGGACATCTTCCGCGGCATCGGGCTCAACCCGCTGGCCCCCGGCAACACCAGCTACCTGCTGTGGATGTTCATGGGGTTCCTGGTCGTGACCGCGGTGCTGGTGGTCTCGTTCGGGCGGCTCGGGGACATGTTCGGCCGGGTCAAGATGTACAACCTCGGATTCGTCATCTTCACCGTGGCCTCCATCTTCCTGGCCATCACCTGGATGGACGGAGTCCCGGCCGCGCTGTGGCTCATCATCTGGCGGATCGTGCAGGGCATCGGCGGCGCGTTCCTGTTCGCCAACTCCGCGGCGATCCTCACCGACGCCTTCCCGGCCAACCAGCGCGGCACGGCCCTGGGCCTGAACGCGATCGCGGCCATCGCCGGCTCGTTCGTCGGGCTCCTGCTCGGCGGCGTCCTCGGCCCGATCAACTGGCACCTCGTGTTCCTGGTCTCGGTGCCCGTCGGGGTGTTCGCCACTGTGTGGGCGTTCTACATGCTGAAGGACATCGGTGAGCAGAAGCCGGCCCGGATGGACTGGTGGGGCAACATCCTGTTCGGCGTCGGCCTGATCGCCATCCTGGTCGGCATCACCTACGGCCTGCAGCCCTACGGCGGGCACCCCATGGGCTGGACCAACCCGGAGGTGCTGGGCCTGATGTTCGGCGGGCTGGGCCTGCTGATCGTGTTCTGCTTCGTGGAGACGAAGGTCGCCGAGCCGCTGTTCCAGCTGTCGATGTTCCGGATCCGGGCGTTCGCGATGGGCAACCTGGCCAACTTCGTGATGGCGGTCGGCCGTGGCGGCCTGCAGTTCATGCTGATCATCTGGCTGCAGGGCATCTGGCTGCCGCTGCACGGGTACAGCTTTGAGAAGACCCCGCTGTGGGCGGGCATCTACCTGCTGCCGCTGACCGCCGGTTTCCTGCTGTCCGCCCCGCTGTCCGGCTTCCTGTCCGACCGGTTCGGCGCCAAGACGTTCACCGTGGGCGGGTCGCTGCTGACCGCGCTGAGCTTCCTGTTCCTGATCCTCGTGCCGGTGAACTTCTCTTACGGGCTGTTCGCCCTGATCCTGGCCCTGAACGGCTTCGGCTCGGGCTTGTTCACCTCGCCGAACCGCGCCGAGATGATGAACTCCGTCCCCGCGGACCAGCGCGGCGCGGCCAGCGGCATGATCGCGACCTTCCAGAACACCGCGTTCGTGCTGTCCATCGGGGTCTTCTTCACGCTGATGGTGGCCGGGTTGTCCAGCAAGCTGCCGACCGCCATGTCCAGCGGCCTGATCGCGCAGGGCGTCCCCGCGGGTGCTGCGAATCAGATCTCGCACCTGCCGCCGATCGGCGTCCTGTTCGCCTCCTTCCTCGGCTACAACCCGATGCAGCAGCTGCTCGGCCCGGTGCTGGCCCACCTGTCCACCGCCCACGCCGCCTATGTGATCGGCCGGCAGTTCTTCCCGCAGCTCATCACCGCCCCGTTCAAGGACGGGCTGGGGGTGGCCTTCGCGTTCGCCGGGGGGGCGTGCGTGCTCGCGGCCGTGGCCTCGGCGCTGACCGGCCGGGTTATCCCGGTCGCTGAGCCCGAGACGCTCGGCGGCGAGCTGGCCGCTGTGGCCGGGGAAGGCGCCTTCGAGCCGAGCGAGCTGGTCCCGGACCCGGCCGCGGACGGGACGCACGCCAACGGGCAGGCCGCCGCGACCACCGAGCCGGGCCGGAACCAGCCCGGCTGACGTCGCGGCCGCGACGGGCCTAGGGTAGGAGCTGGATCCGGGCGGCGGCGCGTGGTCCGGCTTACCGTGACGCGCCGTCCGATCATGGCGACCGGGCGGTATCCTGCACATGAGGGATGGGTGAACACCTTCGCCATCTCATCCCGACCGGTAAGTGCGGGCGTTACCCCTTGAGCCCCCGGAACGCAGATGTCGGCCTACCCGAGGAGACTTGTCGCGTGAGCGAACCTCGCCCGGTCGCTGTCATCGTCCTCGCCGCGGGCGAGGGCACCCGGATGAAATCACGGACGCCCAAGGTGCTGCACGTCCTGTGCGGGCGCAGCATGCTCGGGCACGTGCTCGCGACGGCCCGCGGGCTCGATCCGCGGCACCTGATAGTCGTCGCCGGGCACGGCCGGGAGCAGGTCGCCGCCGAAACCGCGCGGTGCGCGCCGGACGCCGAGGTCGTCGTGCAGGACCGCCAGGGGGGAACCGGCCATGCCGTGCGCATGGTGACCGAGGCGCTTGGCGTCCTGTGTGGCACGGTGCTCGTGACCTATGGCGACATGCCCCTGCTCCGGCCCGGGACGCTCGCCGCGCTGATGCGCGAGCACACCGCGGCCGGGAACGCCGTCACGGTGCTGACCGCCCGGGTGAGCGACCCGTCCGGCTACGGGCGGATCGTCAGGGATGAGGCTGGCGCGCTGGCCGGGATCGTTGAGGACGCCGACGCGACGCCGGAGCAGCGGGCCATCGACGAGATCAATTCCGGCTGCTACGCGTTTGACGGCGCGCTGCTGGCCGATGCGGTCGAGCGGGTCGCGGCCGGCAACGCCCAGGGCCAGGAATATCTCACCGACGTGGTGGGGATCCTGCGCCAGGACGGGCGCTCGGCGGGCACGGTCCTGGCCACCGACCCGGCCGAGATCCAGGGCGTGAACGACCGGATCCAGCTGGCGCAGGCCCGGCGGGCCTGTAACAGCCGGCTGCTGGAGGACTGGATGCGGGCCGGGGTGACCGTCGTCGACCCGGCGGCCACCTGGATCGATGTGGACGTGACCCTGGGGGAGGACGCCCAGGTCCTGCCGGGAACCTTCCTGGAGGGGCGTACCGCCATCGGGCCCGGGGCGCGGGTGGGACCCAACTGCGTGCTCAGGGACACTACGGTGGCCCCGGACGCCACGGTGCGCTACTCGGTCTGCGAGTCCGCCGAGATCGGCAGCGGGGCCAGCATCGGCCCGTTCGCCTTCCTCCGGCCGGGCACGCGGATCGGCGCCGGCGCCCGCCTGGGCGCCTACGTCGAGCTGAAGAACGCGACGGTCGGCGAGGGAACCACGATCCCGCGCCTGTCTTATTCCGGCGACGCGGACACCGGCGAGGACAGCATTATCGGCGCGGCCGCGCGCGCCCGCCGGGCGGCCATCTGCGGGCCGCCCGCCGACCTGCCGCAAGACGACGACGAGGGGGCTGCGGGCAAGTGAACGAGATCATGCCCCCGGGCACGAAGAAGCTGCTGCTGGTGTCAGGCCGGGCCTACCCCGAGCTGGCCGATGAGGTGGCCGCCTGCCTGGGTATCAAGCCGACGCCCTCCAGGCTCTTCGACTTCGCCAACGGCGAGATCTTCGTCCGGTTCCTCGAATCGGTCCGTGGCTGCGACGTGTTCGTCCTGCAGAGCCACACCTCGCCGATCAACGAGTGGATCATGGAGCAGCTGATCATGGTCGATGCCCTCAAGCGGGCCTCGGCCAGGCGCATCACGGTGGTGACACCGTTCTTCGGCTACGCCAGGCAGGACAAGAAGAACCGGGGCCGCGAGCCGATCTCGGCCCGGCTCATGGCCGACCTGTTCGCGACGGCCGGGGCGGACCGGCTCATGGCCGTCGACCTGCACACCGCGCAGATCCAGGGCTTCTTCGACGGCCCGGTCGACCACTTGTTCGCCCTGTCCATCCTGGCCACTCACCTGGAGAAAAAGCTCGACATCAGCCAGGTCACCGTGGTCGCGCCCGACGCCGGCCGGGTCCGGGTGTGCGAGCGGTGGACGGACCGGCTCGGCTGCCCACTGGCCATCATCCACAAGCGGCGCGACCCGGATATGGCCAACCAGGTCAGGATGTTCGAGGTGGTCGGCGAGGTGGCGGGCCGCACCTGCATCCTGGTGGACGACATGATCGACACCGGGGCGACGATATCCAAGGCCGCCGACGCGCTGTTCGAGCAGGGTGCGGCCCAGGTCATCGCCACCGCCACGCACGGGGTGCTGTCCGGGTCCGCGGTGGACATCCTGAAAAACTCCAGGATCAGCGAGGTCATCATCACCAACACGCTGCCCGTCCCGCAGGAGAAGCGGTTCGACAAGCTCACGGTGCTGTCAATCGCGCCGCTGCTCGCCCGGGCCATCAGCGAGGTCTTCAGCGACGGCTCGGTCACCAGCTTGTTCGACGGCCAGACCTGACCCCGGCGGCACCTGACCCCGGCGGCGGCGAGCGGGCGTTCTGGGCGCCACTTGGGCGCGCGCCGCAGTTGTCGGCTACACTTCGTTCCGCGTCGCGCCCGAGTTGAGGAGACAGTAACGTGCCCGAGGTTCATATCGCCGCCCAGACTCGTGACGAGTTCGGCAAGGGCGCTGCCCGCCGTATCCGCCGCGAGGGCCTGGTGCCCGCCGTGCTGTACGGCCACGGCACGGACACCCGCCACCTGAACCTGCCCGGGCACCAGCTGATGCTGGCGCTGAAGACGCCGAACGTGCTGCTGTACCTGGACGGCCTGGGGAACGGGAGCGAGATCGCCCTGCCCAAGTCGGTGCAGCGTGATCCGGTCAGGGGCGTCCTGGAGCACGTCGACCTGATCCTGGTCCGCCGGGGCGAGAAGGTCACCGTCGACGTGCAGGTCCGGGTGACCGGCGACATCGTGCCGGACGGGATGCTGGAGCAGCAGCTCGTGCAGATCCCGGTCGAGGCCGAGGCGACCAGCATCCCGCAGGCCATTGAGGTCGACGTGACGGGCATGGAGATCGGCGACGCGGTCCACGCCAGCGACCTGAAGCTCCCCCCCGGCGTTAGCCTGCAGGTCGACCCGGAGACCCTGGTCCTGCACGTGGTCAACCAGGTCATCGCCGTGGAGCCCGAGGCGGAAGAGGGAGAAGAGACGGGCGAAGTGCCGGAGCCGGTGGCTGAGGCGGCCGCGGATGGCGAAGGGGAGCAGGCCGGCTGACCCCCGAACGCTGGATCATCGCCGGCCTCGGCAACCCCGGACCGGAGTACGCGGGCAACAGGCACAACATCGGCCAGCTGGTGGCCGGCCTGCTCGCCGAGCGGGCCAGCGGCGTCGGCGTGCGCTTCAAGGCGCACCGGTCGGGCAGCGACATCGCCGACGGCTCCCTGGCCGGGATTCCCGTCACCGTGGCCCGGCCGCGCTCCTACATGAACACCTCCGGCGGGCCGGTCGCCGCGCTGGCTGCGTTCTACAAGGTCCCGCCCGGCCGGCTCGTGGTCGTGCACGACGAACTGGACCTTCCGTTCGGCTCGGTGCGGCTGAAGTTCGGCGGTGGCGACAACGGCCATAACGGGCTCCGCTCGATCACCCGCGCGCTCGGCACGCGCGAGTACTACCGGGTCAGGTTCGGCATCGGACGGCCGCCGGGCCGGATGGATCCGGCCGCCTTCGTGCTGCGCGACTTCACCGCGGCCGAGCGCAAGGACCTCCCGTTCCTGGTCGACCGCGGCGCGGATGCCGCCGAGACGCTGGTCAGCAAGGGCCTGGCCGTGGCGCAGCAGCATCTACCACGCTGAGCCTGGCCCGGACTTGTGAGGTCCGGGAATGAGCGCCGCGCGGCGGCTGCTGATGGTGGGCGGGTGCCCGGAACGAAGGAGAGGCAGTGACGGCAGGAAACGACCATGTGCTCGCGCGCGACCTGGCCGCCGCGGCGGGCGAGCGGCTGCTCGGCCTGCGGGCGCGGGGTGGCGAGCCGGACCTGCTGCGCAAGGACGGCGACCGGCGTTCGCACGAATTCCTCACCGCGGAACTGGCCGTCCCGCCGCCCCGGCGACGTGGTCCTGTCCGAGGAGGGCGCGGACGATCCGGCGCGGCTGGCCGCCCGCAGGGTCTGGATCGTCGACCCGCTCGACGGCACCCGGGAGTTCGGTGACCCGGGCCGCACCGACTGGGCCGTGCACGTAGCCCTGTGGGCCCGCGGCGATGCCGCCGGCTCCGGGGACCTCACCGCCGGGGCCGTCGCCCTGCCTGCTCAGGGCATGGTCTTGTCCACCGTTCCGGGCGGTGCCAGCGTGGCCGCCGGCGCGCGCGGGGCCGCAGGCCGGGTGCGCATCGTGGTGAGCCGGACGCGCGCACCACAGCTCGTTCGGGACATTTCCGACCTCATTGATGCGGAACTGGTACCGCTCGGCTCAGCGGGCGCTAAGGTGGCCGCCGTGGTCTGCGGCGAGGCTGATGCGTACGTGCACGCCGGCGGGTTCTACGAGTGGGACACCGCCGCGCCGGTCGCGGTCGCCCGGGCCGCCGGGCTGCACGCCTCGCGCATCGACGGGTCGCCGCTGGCCTACAACCAGCCCGACCTGCTGATGCCGGATATCCTTGTCTGCCGGCCGGTACTGGCCGGCCCGCTCCTGCAAGCCATCCGGGAAGTCACCAATGCCCCCTGATTACCAGCTGTCCCAGCTCGACGTGCTCGAGGCTGAGGCGATCCACGTGATGCGGGAGGTCGGGGCCGAGTTCGAGCGCCCGGTGCTGCTGTTCTCCGGTGGCAAGGACTCCATCGTCATGCTGTCGCTGGCGGCGAAGGCGTTCTGGCCGGCCAAGATCCCGTTCCCGGTCATGCACGTGGACACCGGGCACAACTTTCCCGAAGTGCTCGAGTTCCGTGACCGCCGGGTGGCGGAGCTCGCGGTGCGGCTCGTCGTCGCGTCCGTGCAGGACTCGATCGACGCCAGGCGCGTCACCGAGGAGACCGGCAGGCACGCCAGCCGGAACCGGCTGCAGACGGTGACCCTGCTGGACGCGATCGAGGAGCACCGGTTCGACGCGCTGTTCGGCGGCGCGCGCCGGGACGAGGAGAAGGCCCGGGCCAAGGAGCGGGTGTTCTCGTTCCGGGACGAGTTCGGCCAGTGGGACCCGAAGAACCAGCGGCCGGAACTGTGGAGCCTGTACAACACCCGGCTGCACCGCGGCGAGCACATCAGGGTGTTCCCGCTGTCCAACTGGACCGAGCTGGACGTCTGGGCCTACATCGAGCGGGAGGAGCTGGAGATCCCGTCCATCTACTTCGCGCACGAACGGGTGGTCTTCGAGCGGGACGGCCTGCTGCTGGCCGACAGCCCCTTCGTGACGCGGAGCGAGGAAGAGCCGCTGTTCACCGCGACCGTGCGGTACCGGACGGTGGGCGACATGACCGGCACCGGGGCGGTCTCCTCCTCGGCCGCCACGGTGGCCGAGGTCATCACGGAGGTGGCGGCGACCCGGATCACCGAGCGCGGCCAGACCCGCGGGGATGACCGGGTCAGCGAGGCGGCGATGGAAGACCGTAAGCGCGAGGGGTACTTCTGATGGACTCTGTTAGCCGCGGGGGGAGCGCCCCGCTGGCCCCCCGGATGGACATCCTGCGGTTCGCGACGGCCGGCTCGGTCGACGACGGCAAGTCGACGCTGATCGGGCGGCTGCTCTACGATTCCAAGGCGATCTTCGCCGATCAGCTGGAGGCGGTCGAGCGGACCAGCCGGGACCGGGGTGAGGACTACACCAACCTGGCCTTGCTGACCGACGGCCTGCGCGCCGAGCGGGAACAGGGCATCACGATCGACGTCGCCTACCGGTACTTCGCGACGCCCCGGCGGAAGTTCATCATCGCCGACACTCCTGGCCACATCCAGTACACCCGCAACATGGTGACCGGCGCGTCCACGGCCGACCTGGCCGTGGTGCTGGTCGACGCGCGCAACGGGCTGACCGAGCAGTCACGCCGGCACGCGTTCCTGGCCACGTTGCTGCGGGTGCCGCACATGGTGCTCGCGGTGAACAAGATGGACCTGGTCGGCTACGACGCCGGCGTGTTCGAGCGGATCTGCGAGGAGTTCTCCGCCTTCGCGGCCCGGCTGGACATCGGCGACCTCACCTTCGTGCCGATCTCCGCGCTGCACGGGGACAACGTGGTCGACCGGTCGGCCAACATGCCCTGGTACGACGGGCCCTCGCTGCTGCACCACCTGGAGCACGTGCACATCGCCTCGGACCGCAACCTGATCGACGTCCGGTTCCCGGTGCAGTACGTCATCCGCCCGCAGGCCGCGACCGACGCCGTGCTGCACGACTACCGCGGCTACGCCGGCCAGGTCGCCGGCGGCGTGCTCAAGCCGGGTGACGAGGTCCTGCACCTTCCGTCCGGCTTCACCACCACCATCCGCGGTATCGAGGCGGCCGGGGCCCCGGTCGCCGAGGCGTTCCCGCCCATGTCGGTGACGCTGCTGCTCGACCACGACGTGGACATCTCCCGCGGCGACATGATCTGCCGGCCGAATAACCGGCCCGCCGTGGCCCAGGACATCGAGGCCATGCTGTGCTGGATGGACTCCGACCAGGTGCTGACCCGGCGCAGCAGGCTCATCGTCAAGCACACCTCGCGCACGGTGAAGGCCATCGTCACCGACCTGCACTACCGGATCGACGTGAATACCCTGCACCGCGACGAATCGGCGACCCAGCTCAGCCTGAACGAGGTCGGCCGGGTGCGGCTCCGCCTCACCCAGCCCATCTTCTGTGATCCTTACGCCCGGAACCGGACCACCGGTGGCCTCATCCTGATCGACGAGGCCACCAACGCGACCGTGGGCGCCGCCATGATCACCGAGGCCGGCTAGCCCGCCGGAACGCTTCGGGGCCCACCGACAGCACGGGAGTATCTGTTGAGCGCGCAATCGCCTGCCCAGGGCCGCCCGTCCGCCACGCCGTTCCACGACCTGGCGGACTACGTCGCCATACCGCGGATCGGGTCGCTGCGGCTGTCGCCGGACGGGAGCTGGCTGGCCGCGGCGGTGCAGACCCTGAGCGCCGACGGGAAGAAGTACCTGACCAGCCTGTGGCGGATCGATCCCGGCGGCGGATCGCCGCGGCGGCTGACCCGGTCCGCCGAAGGCGAGGCCAGCCCGCGGTTCGGTCCGGACGGGTCGCTGCTGTTCACCTCCCGGCGGCCGGATCCCGGGGCCGGCCAGGCCCGCCGCGACGGCGCCGCGGCCGACGTGGGCGCGCTCTGGCTGCTTCCTCCCGCCGGGGGTGAGGCCCGCGTCGTCGCCGCGCTGCCGGGCGGGATCACCGCGGCCGAGGTGGCCGCGGGCAACGGGGCCGTCGTGGTGAGCTCGCCGGTGCTGCCCGTCCCCCCGGCCGACAGCACCGCCGCCGATGACGCCAGGCTGCGCAAGGAGCGGGGCGACGCCGGGGTGACCGCCATCTTGCACGAGTCCGCGCCGGTCCGGTTCTGGGATCACGACCTGGGACCGGACCAGGTGCGGCTGTTCCATGTCGGCCCGGACCGGCTACGAGAGGCCGAACGACTCTCCAAGCTCGCGGGGACCGAGGATCCGGAGCAGTTCGCCGGGATGCGCGATCTGACCCCGGAACCGGGCCGGGCGCTCGACGAGGAGACGTTCGAGCTGACCCCGGACGGCACCTCGGTGCTGACCGGCTGGTGGCAATGGGATCCCGCCGGGCTGTCGCACGCCGAGCTGGTGGCCATCGACGTCGCCAGCGCGAAGCGCCAGGTGCTGCTCAGCGCGCCGGAGTACAACTTCTCCAGTCCCCGCGTCTCGCCCGACGGCCGGCTCATCGTCTGCCTGCGCGAGACGCAGAGCACCGCCGAGCTCCCGCCCGACGTCACCCTGGTGCTGCTCGCGGTCAACGGCGCGGGCGCTGTCAGCGGCGCGGGCGGGGGCGGCGAAACGGGGCGCGACCTGCTGCCCGGCCTGGACCGGTGGCCGGCCGAGGCCGCCTGGTCGCCCGATTCCCGCGCCGTGTACTTCGCCGCCGATGACACCGGCCGGCGGCCGGTGTTCCGCGTCGACGCGGCGACCGGCGAGGTCAGGCAGGTGACCGGCGACAACGGCGTGTACACCGACCTGAACCCGTCGCCGGACGGACGCTACCTGTACGCCCTGCGGTCGGCGGTGGACTCGCCGCCCACCCCGGTGCGCCTCGAACTGGACGCGGCCGCGGCCGCCCCGGTCCCGCTGGCGGCGCCGGGCGTGCCGCTGACCGTGCCGGGCCGGGTCGAGGAGGTGGTGGCGGCCGCCGACGACGGCCGGCCGATCCGGTCCTGGCTGGTGCTGCCCTCCGGCGCGTCGGCCGCCAGCCCGGCGCCGCTGCTGCTGTGGGTGCACGGCGGCCCCATGAGCAGCTGGAACGGCTGGTCCTGGCGGTGGAACCCGTGGCTGATGGCCGCCCGTGGCTACGCCGTGCTGCTGCCGGACCCGGCGCTGTCCACCGGTTACGGTCAGGAGTTCATCGCCCGGGGTTACCACAGCTGGGGCGAGCGGCCCTTCGGCGACATCATGGCCGCGACCGAGCCGGTGGCCTCCCGCCCGGACATCGACGCGGACCGGGTCGCCATGATGGGCGGCTCGTACGGCGGCTACATGGCCAACTGGATGGCCGGCCACACCGACCGCTTCCAGGCCATCGTTTCGCACGCCGGGCTGTGGGCCCTGGACCAGATGTTCGGCACCACCGACCACCCGATGTTCTGGCGCCCGCAGTTCGGCGACCCGCTCACCCAGCCGGAGATGTACGAGGCCAACTCGCCGCATCGGCACATCGAGAAGATCCGGACGCCGATGCTGGTCATCCACGGCAACAAGGACTACCGGGTACCGGTGTCAGAAGCGCTGCGCCTGTGGTGGGACCTGTCCAGGTACGGGCTGGAGGCCAAGTTCCTCTACTTCCCGGACGAGAACCACTGGATCCTCACCCCCGGCAACGCGCGGATCTGGTACGAGACCGTCCTGGCCTTCCTGGCCCAGCACGTGCTCGGCCAGCCGTGGCAGCGCCCGGCGCTGCTCTGACGCATCCCGCCGCCCGCGTTCCCCTAGGCTGGGGCCATGCCGCGTGCTGACCTCGACAAGCAGCCCGGCGATGTCGCGGCGATGTTCGACGCCATCGCGGGCCGTTACGACCTGCTCAACGACCTGCTGTCCGGGGGCCAGGTCCGGCTGTGGCGCCGCGCCGTGGCCCGGATCACCGGCGCCGGGCCCGGCGACCGCGTCCTCGACCTGGCCGCCGGCACGGCCACGTCGTCCCTGTCCTTCACCGCCACCGGCGCCGACTGCGTCGCCTGCGACTTCTCCCTGGGCATGCTGCAAGCCGGGCAGTCCCGGCTAGCTGACCGCGAGCAGGGCAATACCGGCCGCCTGGGCCTGGTGGCGGGGGACGCGCTCCGGCTGCCGTTCCGCGACGAGGCGTTCGACGCGGTGACGATCTCGTTCGGGCTGCGCAACGTGGCCGACACGGGGCAGGCCCTGGCCGAGATGCGCCGGGTGACCCGGCCCGGCGGCCGCCTCGTGATCTGCGAGTTCAGCACGATCCCGATCCCTCCGGTCGATATGCTTTACCGGCGTTACCTGATCAACGTCCTTCCGGCCATCGCGCGGCGGGCGGCCCGCAGCCCGGAGGCCTACCAGTACCTGGCCGAGTCGATCACGGACTGGCCGGGCCAGCGCGACCTGGCCGGGCTGATCGAGGCAGCGGGCTGGTCGGCGGTGCGATGGCGCAACCTGAGCCTCGGCGTGGTGGCGGTGCACGTCGCCCGCCGCCCGCGCGGCTGACCCCGGGTATGGCCGCCCCCATGGGGGTCTAAACTAAGGGCAAAGAATTTGTGAAGCGGTTCACAAGACGTTCAGGACCTCACTAAGTGACCGAACACGCTCCTGCATCCACCCAGGCCATTGACCGCTCCGGCGCGCGCCGCCGGCCGACCAGGCCGACGTCATCATCGTCGGCGCCGGGCCCGCCGGGTCGACGACCGCCTATTACCTGGCGCAGGCCGGGATCGACGTGCTGCTACTGGAGAAGTCCAGGTTCCCGCGGGAGAAGGTGTGCGGCGACGGCCTGACTCCGCGCGGGGTCCGGGCGCTGATCGCCATGGGCGTCAGCGTCAGTGAGCAGGACGGCTGGATCCGGAACAAGGGGCTGCGGGTCATCGGCGCGGGCCGGCGGCTGGAGATGGCCTGGCCCGAGCTATCCAGCTACCCGGGTTACGGCCTGGTCCGGCCCCGGACCGATTTCGACGAGATACTGGCCCGCCGGGCCGAGCAGGCGGGCGCCAGGCTGGTCGAGGGCCTGACCGTGACCGGCCCCGTCCTCGACGAGCGCACCGGCCGGATCACCGGGGTGTGCGCCCGGCCCGCGGGCGACGGTGACGAGCGCACCTACGCCGGGCGCGTCATCGTGGCGGCGGACGGCAACTCCTCGCGGCTGTCGGTGGCGATGGGGCTGCGCAAGCGGGATGACCGGCCGCTCGGCGTCGCGGTACGGACCTACTACCGGACCCCGCGCAGCGACGACGACTACCTGGAGTCCTGGCTGGACCTGTGGGACGGCGACCGCCTGCTGCCCGGATACGGCTGGATCTTCGGCATGGGCGACGGGACCTCCAACGTCGGCCTCGGCCTGCTGAACACGTCCGCCGCGTTCGGGCACACCGACTACCACGCGCTGCTGCGGCAGTGGCTGAAGGGCATGCCGGCCGAGTGGGGGTTCACCGAGGAGAACCGCACCCAGCCGATCCGGGGCGCGGCGCTGCCGATGGGCTTCAACCGGACCCCGCCCTACTTCAACGGGCTGCTGCTGGCGGGCGACGCGGGCGGCATGGTGAACCCGTTCAACGGCGAGGGGATCGCCTACGCGATGGAGTCAGGCGAGATCCTGGCCCGCACGATCGCCCAGGCCCTGGCCCGGCCGACCCGCGCCGAGACGGAGCGGGTGCTGGCCGGGTATCCGCGGGCGCTGCGCGAGGCCTACGGCGGCTACTATGCCCTCGGCCGCGTCTTCGTCAAGGCGATCGGGCGGCCGGACCTGATGCGGTTCGCGACCAAGCACGGCATGTCGCGGCCCGCGATCATGCGGTTCGTGCTCAAGCTGCTCGCGAACCTGACCGATCCGCACGGAGACGCGACAGACCGGCTGGTGAACGGCCTGTCCAAGCTGGCACGAAACCCCGGGTGAGTGGCTATGCAGGTAATCCCTAGGATAAGACGTTGGCGCCGGGACCAGGGGAAAAGGAGCGCGCATCCATGAGGCTGTATCTTCCGATCTTCGTCCTGGCCGTGCTCGCGTTCTTGTTCGCCGGCTTCTCCGTATTCATGGGCACGCAGCTCGGCCCGAAGCGCTGGAACCGGGCCAAGCTGCAGAGCTACGAGTCCGGCATCGAGCCGACGCCGCACCCGCCCGGCGGGGGAAGGATCCCGATCAAGTACTACCTGACCGCGATGTTGTTCATCGTGTTCGACATCGAGATCATCTTCCTCTACCCCTGGGCGGTCACCTTCGACAAACTCGGCGCCTTCGGGCTGATCGAGATGGTGACGTTCGTCATCACCGTGCTCGTCGCGTACGCCTACGTGTGGCGGCGCGGCGGCCTGGAATGGGATTAGAACATGGGTCTTGAAGAGAAGCTGCCGAGCGGCGTGCTGCTGACCTCGGTGGAGAAGCTAGCGGGCTGGGCCAGGGCCCGCTCGGTATGGCCGGCCACCTTCGGCCTGGCCTGCTGTGCCATGGAGCTGATGATGACCGGCGGCCCCAAGCACGACCTGGCCAGATTCGGCATGGAACGGGCCTCCAATACGCCGCGGCAGGCGGACCTGATGATCGTGGCGGGCCGGGTCAGCCAGAAGATGGCGCCGGTGCTGCGGCAGATCTACGACCAGATGTCTGACCCCAAGTGGGTCATCTCGATGGGCGTGTGCGCCTCCAGCGGCGGCATGTTCAACAACTACGCGATCGTGCAGGGCGTCGACCATGTGGTACCGGTGGACATCTACCTGCCCGGCTGCCCGCCGCGGCCGGAGATGCTGATGGACGCGATCCTCAAGCTGCACGACAAGATCATGAACACCAAGCTCGGCAAGGACCGGCAGCGCCAGATCACCGAGCTTGAGGAGGCGCGGCTGGGCATGCGGCCGCTGCACCTGGCCCTGCCGGAGGAGTCCGAGCTATGAGCGGACCGCAGCCGCCGCCCCCGGCCGGGCCGGGCCAGCCTCAGCCGGCCGGCCCGGAGCAGACCCAGGGATCGCAGGCCCCGCAGGGCCCCACGCCCCCCGCGGCAGGCGGCGGCGTCCCGGCCGTCCCGGACGGCGGGGAGGCCGACGGCAGCCTGCCCGCCCGGGCCGGGGAAGCCCGGCTGGACGCGCCGGTCGTCCGCACCGGCCTGTTCGGCGTGCACGACACGCCCGATACCTCCGGCTACGGCCGGCTCCGGGTGCACCGCGCGCCGCTGATCGACAGCCCGCGCCCGTACGGCTCGTACTTCGACGCGGTCGCCGACGCCCTCGGCGACGCGCTGAGCCAGGCCGGGGTCGGCTTCTCCGACGCCATCGAGCACGTGATCGCCGACCGCGGCGAGCTGACCTTCTACGTGCGCCGGGAGCGCCTGCCCGAGGTCGCGGCACGGTTCCGCGACGACCCCGCGCTCCGCTTCGAGATGTGCGGCGGGGTTTCCGGCGTGCACTACCCGCACGATGAGGGCCGCGAGCTGCACGCCGTCTACCACCTGCTGTCGATCACGCACAACCGCAGGGTGCGGCTCGAGGTCACCGCGCCGGACGCCGACCCGCATGTCCCCTCGCTGGTCGGCGTGTACCCGACATGCAACTGGCACGAGCGGGAGACCTGGGACTTCTTCGGGCTCATCTTCGACGGGCATCCGGCCCTGACCAGGATCCAGATGCCGGATGACTGGAAGGGCCACCCGCAGCGCAAGGACTACCCGCTGGGCGGGATCCCGGTCGAGTACCGGGGCGCGACGATCCCGCCGCCAGACGAGCGGAGGTATTACGCATGAGCGCTGGGCCGACGCCGCACGCGCCGTCGGGCGCGAGCGATGACCAAGCCGCCGAGGGCCGGGTGTACACCGTTGGCGAGGACTGGGAAGAGATACTCGCCTCGGCCAACGAGGCCGGGGACTTCGAGAGCGGCGAGCGGATCGTCATCAACATGGGCCCGCAGCACCCGTCCACCCACGGCGTGCTCCGGCTCATCCTGACGCTGGAAGGCGAGACCGTCTCCGAGCTGCGGGCCTCGATCGGCTACCTGCACACCGGCATCGAGAAGAACATGGAGTACCGCACCTGGACGCAGGGCGTCACGTTCTGCACCAGGATGGACTACCTGATGCCGTTCTTCAACGAGGCGGCCTACTGCCTCGGGACGGAGCGGCTGCTCGGCATCGAGGACCGGATCCCCGAGCGCGCCCAGATCATCAGGGTCATGATGATGGAGCTCAACCGGATCTCCTCGCACCTGCAGGGGATCGGCCCGATGGGCATGGAACTGGGCGCGACGACGATCTTCCTGCAGGGCCTGCGGATGCGCGAGCGCATCCTCGACCTGTATGAGCTGATCACCGGGCTGCGGATGAACCACGCCTACATCAGGCCGGGCGGGGTGGCGCAGGACCTGCCGCCCGGCTCGCTGGACGCGATCCGCACCTTCCTCGATACCGCGCCCAAGCTGGTCTATGACCTGCGTGCGCTGATCGACGCCAACCCGATCTTCATCGGCCGGACGAAGGGCGTCGCCTTCCTGGACCTGCAGGGCTGCATGGCGCTGGGCGTCACCGGGCCCATGCTCCGGTCGGCCGGGCTGCCGTGGGACCTGCGCAAGTCCCAGCCGTACTGCGGGTACGAGACCTACGACTTCGACGTGCCGGTGACGGACACCTGCGACGCGTACGGCCGGTACGTGATCAGGATGGACGAGATCGACCAGTCGCTGCGGATCGTCGCTCAGTGCGTCGACCGGCTGGCCGAGCGCGAATCCCGGGTCACCGGCGATGATCCGGTGATGATCAGGGACGCCAAGATCGGCTGGCCGGCCCAGCTCTCGCTCGGCCCGGACGGCCTGGGACCCTCGCCCGAGCACATCGCGCACATCATGGGCCAGTCCATGGAGGCGCTGATCCACCACTTCAAGCTGATCACCGAGGGGTTCCGGGTGCCGGCCGGCCAGGCGTACGCCGCGGTGGAATCGGCGCGCGGGGAGCTCGGCGCGCACGTGGTGAGCGACGGCGGAACCCGGCCGTACCGGGTGCACTTCCGCGACCCGTCGTTCACCAACCTGCAGTCGATCGCCGCGCTGTGCGAAGGCGGCATGGTCGCTGACGTGATCCCGGCGATCGCGAGCATCGACCCGGTAATGGGAGGCGTGGACAGGTAATGCCCTTCGCTGAGGAAGTACGGTCCCGGCTGGACGCCGACGCCGCGCGGATCATCGGCCTGTACCCGCGGCCGAGGTCGGCGCTGCTGCCGCTGCTGTACCTCGTCCAGGCCGAGGAGGGCTACGTCTCCACCGACGGCATCGGGTACTGCGCCGGCCAGCTGGGGCTGACCGAGACCGAAGTGACCGCGGTGGTGAGCTTCTACACCATGTACAAGCGGCACCCGGTCGGCGATTACCACATCGGCGTGTGCACGACCTCCCTGTGCGGGATCATGGGCGGTGACCAGATACTCGCCGAGCTGCACCAGCACCTCGGCGTGGGCGACGACGAGGTCACCCCGGACGGCAAGGTCAGCCTCGAGCACGTCGAGTGCAACGCCGCCTGTGACTACGCCCCGGTGATGATGGTGAACTGGGAGTTCTTCGACAACATGACGCCGGAAGGGGCCCGCAGGCTGGCCGATGACCTGCGCGCCGGGACCCCGGTTACCCCGACCCGCGGCCCGCGGCGGCTGTGCAGCTGGCGCGAGGCGTCCCGGATCCTGGCCGGCTTCAACGACGACCAGGCCACCGATGGCCCGGCCGCGGGCCCGGCCACCCTGGCCGGCCTGCGGATCGCCGAGGAACACGGCTGGCGGGCGCCCGATCCCGGGCCGGCCGGCCAGCGCCCGGTACGTGACGAAGGTGAGGAGCCGCGGTGACCGACATGCTCACTCCGGTGCTGACGGCCCACTGGGACCAGCCGGACATCTTCACCCTGGACGGCTACCGGCGCTCCGGCGGCTGGCGGGCGCTGCCTGCCGCGCTGCGCATGTCGCCCGAGGATCTCGTCACCACCTTGAAGGACGCGGGGCTGCGCGGCCGCGGCGGTGCCGGGTTCCCGACCGGCGTGAAGTGGAGCTTCCTGCCGCCGGGCGGTGACAAGCCGCATTACCTGGTGATCAACGCGGACGAGTCGGAGCCGGGCGCCTGCAAGGACGTGCCGCTGATGATGGCCGACCCGCAGCTGCTCATCGAGGGCGCGGTCATCACGTCCTACGCCATCAAGGCGCACCATGCGTTCATCTACGTGCGGGGCGAGGTGCTGCACGTGGTGCGGCGGCTGCGGCACGCCGTGCAGGAGGCGTACGCGGCCGGCTACCTGGGCCGGGATATTCTCGGCTCCGGGTTCGACCTGGACATCATCGTGCACGCCGGGGCGGGCGCCTACATCTGCGGCGAGGAGACGGCGCTGCTCACCTCGCTGGAGGGCTACCGCGGGCTGCCGCGGCTCAAGCCGCCGTTCCCGGCGGTGGCCGGCCTGTACGCCAGCCCGACCGTGATCAATAACGTGGAATCGATCGCCAGCGTGCCGTCGATCGTGGCCAACGGCGCCGACTGGTTCTCCGGCCTGGGCACCGAGCGGTCCAAGGGGTACGGGATCTTCTCGCTGTCGGGACACGTCACCACCCCGGGCCAGTACGAGGCGCCGCTGGGCATCACGCTGCGGGACCTGCTCGAGCTGGGCGGCGGGATGCGCGCGGGCCACCAGCTGAAGTTCTGGACCGCCGGCGGCTCGTCGGTGGGCATCCTGACCGACGAGCACATGGACGTGCCGCTGGACTTCGAGTCGGTCGCGGCCGTCGGGTCCCAGCTCGGCACCAGGTCGCTGCAGATCTTCGACGAGACCGTCTGCGTCGTGCGCGCGGTGCTGCGCTGGACCGAGTTCTACCAGCACGAGTCGTGCGGCAAGTGCACGCCGTGCCGGGAAGGGACGTTCTGGATGGTCCGCATCCTGCAGCGGCTGGAAGACGGCGAGGGCACCGACGAGGACCTGCAGAAGCTGCTGGATATCTGCGACAACATCAACGGCCGCGCGTTCTGCCCGCTCGGCGACGGCGCCACGCCTCCGGTCACCTCCGGCATCAAGTACTTCAGGGACGAGTTCATGCAGCACCAGAAGGACGGCGGCTGTCCCTTCGATCCCGCGGCGTCGACCCTGTGGGCCTCGGGGAGCGCGGCATGACGGTCGAGACGACGCAGGGCACGGTGGCCGTCACCATCGACGGGTTCGAGATCAGGGTGCCCGAGGGCATGCTGGTCATCAGGGCGGCGGAGCTGCTCGGCATCGCGATCCCGCGGTTCTGCGATCACCCGCTGCTCGACCCGATCGGCGCCTGCCGGCAGTGCCTGGTGGAGGTGGAGGGCCAGCGCAAGCCGCTGGCCTCGTGCACCACCGTGTGCACCGAGGGGATGGTGGTGCGCACCCAGCTCACTTCCGCCGTGGCCGACCAGGCGCAGCACGGCGTGATGGAGCTGCTGCTCATCAACCACCCGCTGGACTGCCCGATGTGCGACAAGGGCGGCGAGTGCCCGCTGCAGAACCAGGCGATGTCCAACGGCCGGGGCGAGAGCCGGTTCACCGAGGAGAAGCGGACCTTCGCCAAGCCGGTGGCCATCTCCACCGAGGTGCTGCTCGACCGCGAGCGCTGCATCTCCTGCACCAGGTGCACCAGGTTCTCCGACGAGATCGCCGGGGACACGTTCATCGACTTCGTCGAGCGCGGCCCGAACCAGATGATCGGCACCGCCGAGGGCAAGCCGTTCAACTCCTACTTCTCCGGCAACACGGTCCAGATCTGCCCCGTCGGCGCGCTCACCGGCGCCGCCTACCGGTTCCGGTCCCGCCCGTACGACCTGGTCTCCGTGCCGAGCGTGTGCGAGCACTGCGCGTCGGGGTGCCGGCTCCGCACCGACGTCCGGCGCGGCCGGGTGACGCGGCGGCTGGCCGGCGAGGACGCCGCCGTCAACGAGGAGTGGAACTGCGACAAGGGCCGCTGGGCCTTCACCTACGCGACCCAGCCGGACCGGCTCACCGTCCCGCTGGTCAGGGACGAGCGCGGCGTGCTCGTCCCGGCGTCCTGGCCGCACGCCCTGGCGGTGGCGGCGGCCGGGCTCGCCGCGGCGCGCGACGCCCAGCAGGCCGCCGCTGGGCCGGCCGGCCTGGGCGCCGCCGCTGACGCTGACGAGGAGGGCCCGGTGGCGCGCGGCGTGGGCGTGCTCACCGGGGGCCGGCTGACCCTCGAGGACGCCTACGCCTACGCGAAGTTCGCCCGGGTCGCCCTGGACACCAACGACGTCGACATGCGGGCCCGGGCGCATTCCGCCGAGGAAGAGCAGTTCCTGGCCGCCTGCGTCGCCGGGCGCGGCATCGACGTCCGCTACGCCGACCTGGAGCAGGCGCCCGCGGTCCTGCTGGCCGGCTTCGAGCCCGAGGACGAATCGCCCATCGTCTTCCTGCGGCTGCGCAAGGCGGTGCGCCGCGGGCCGCTCACCGTGTTCTCGATCGCGGCGCTGGCCAGCCGCGGGCTGGCCAAGCTGTCCGGCGAGCTGCTCGTCACCGCGCCCGGCGGCGAGGCCGCCGCGCTGACCGCGCTGGCGGCCGGGCAGCAGGGCGACTCCCGCACCGCCGATGACCCGTGGCACCGCGCCGGGCAGGCCCTCGCCGCGCCCGGCGCGGTGATCCTGGCCGGGGAACGGCTCGCCGAGGTGCCCGGCGCGCTCGCCGCGGTGGCCAGGCTCGCCGTCGCGTCCGGCGCCCGGCTGGCGTGGATCCCCCGCCGCGCCGGCGAACGCGGTGCGATCGAGGCCGGGGCGCTGCCCGGCCTGCTTCCGGTCGGGCGGCCGGTGGCCGACCCGGCGGCGCGGGCCGAGGTGGCGCGGAGCTGGGGCAAGAGCTCGCTGCCCGCCGAGCCGGGACGGGACACCGCGGCGATGCTCGCCGCTGCCGAGGCGGGCGAGCTCGGCGCGCTGGTCGTGTCGGGCGTCGACCCGGCGGACCTGCCCGATCCGGCGGCCGCGCTGCGGGCCATCGAGATGACGCCGTTCGTGGTCAGCCTGGAGCTGCGGGTCAGCGCGGTTACCGACCGCGCCGACGTGGTCTTCCCCGTCGCCGCGGCGGCGGAGAAGACCGGGACGTTCGTGAACTGGGAGGGCCGCGGCGGCTCGTTCGCCGAGGCGCTGCCGGTCCCGGGGGTCCGCACCGACCTGTACGTGCTCGGCGCGATCGCTGATGAGATGGACGTCCATCTCGGCCTGCCGGACGCCGCCGCGGCGCGCGCGGAACTCGCGGCGCTCGGCATCTGGCGCGGCACCAGGCCGGAGCCGCCCCGCCCGGGCGGGTCCGGGGGGTACGAGGGGACGGATAGTTCCCCCGCGGTGGGGCATCTGGGGGGGGTCGTCGTCCCCCCCGGGACAATACTGCTGGCCACCTGGCGGCAGCTGCTGGACAGCGGGCGGATGCAGGACGGCGAGCCGTCCCTGGCCGGGACGGCCCGGTCCGTGGTGGCCAGGATGTCCGCGGCGACCGCGGCCGAAGCCGGCGTGGCCGATGGCGATAAGGTGACCATCGCCACCGACCGCGGCTCGGTCACCGTCCCTGTGGACGTGGTGCCGATGGCGGACCGGGTGGTCTGGCTGCCCGCCACCGGGCTGCCCGGGCAACGCTCCACCATCCGCGCGGAACTCGGCGCGGGCCACGGCAGCACCGTCACGCTGAGGAGGCCGGAATGACGCAGCAGCCGGCGCTGCCGCACGTCCTCGCGGCCCCGAGCACCAACTTCCCGACGCTGGCCGACTTCTACCAGGAGATCTGGTGGATGGTGCTGCTGAAGGTCGTGATCGTCTTCGCCTTCCTGCTGCTCACCACCATCTTCATGATCTGGTTCGAGCGCCGGGTGATCGGCCGGATGCAGAACCGCCCGGGCCCGAACCGGGCCGGTCCCTTCGGCCTGCTGCAGCCGATAGCGGACGCGCTGAAGCTGCCGCTGAAGGAAGACATCATCCCCACCACCGCGGACCGGATGGTGTTCATCGTCGCCCCGCTCATCTCGGCGGGGGTCGCCTTCGTCGGGTTCGCGGTCATCCCGTGGGGCCCGGAAGTGTCGATCTTCCACCACTACACCCCGCTGCAGCTCGCCGACCTGCCGGTGGCCGTGCTGCTCATCCTGGCCATGAGCTCGGTCGGGGTCTACGGCATCGTGCTGGCGGGCTGGGCCTCGTCCTCGCCGTACTCGCTGCTCGGCGCGCTGCGCTCGGCCGCGCAGGTGATCAGCTACGAGATCGCGATGGCGCTGGCCTTCGTGGCCGTGTTCCTGTACGCGGGATCCCTGGAAACCACCTCGATCGTGTCGTCCCAGCAGAACGGCTGGTTCTTCTGGGAGCTGCCGGTCTCGTTCGTGATCTACCTGTTCACCATGGTCGGCGAGACCAACCGGCTGCCGTTCGACCTGCCGGAGGGCGAGGGCGAGCTGGTCGCCGGGTACCACACCGAGTACTCGTCGATGAAGTTCGCCATGTTCTACCTCGCCGAGTACATCAACATGACCACGGTCGCCGCGCTGGCCACCACGCTGTTCCTCGGCGGCTGGCTGGCCCCGTGGCCGATCTCGCTGTGGTCGGGCGCGAACAGCAACTGGTGGCCGGTGCTGTGGTTCCTGATCAAGGTGTTCATCCTGCTGTTCTGCTACGTCTGGCTGCGCGGCACCCTGCCGAGGGTCCGCTACGACCAGCTCATGGCCATCGGCTGGAAGATCCTCATCCCGCTGTCGATCGTGTGGATCCTGTTCATCGCCGTCATCCGGGCCTGGAAGCTGAACTTCAACTCCACCGCCATCTACGTCGTGGCCGGCCTCGTGTTCGTGCTGCTCATCATCATGGTGATGGCGTGGGACAGCGGCGCGCAGCGGCGCGCGGCCAGGAACATGCCCGCCGGCCCGGCCCCGGGCTCCGCCGAGCCCGGGCTACCCGATACGCTCGGGCCGCCCGGGGAATCCGCGTTCCCGGTGCCGCCGCTGGACCTGCCGCACTATCACGGCATCGGCGTGCAGGACGGCCCGCAGACTACCGCTACCTCCACGAAGGAGGTCACAGGTGCTTGATTTCCTCAACCCGATCAAGGGGTTCGGGGTCACCTTCCATGAGATGTTCAGGAAGGTCGAGACCGTCGAGTACCCCGAGGTGAAAAAGCCCACCGCGCCGCGGTTCCACGGGCACCACCAGCTCAACCGGTGGCCGGACGGGCTGGAGAAGTGCATCGGCTGCGAGCTGTGCGCGTGGGCCTGCCCGGCCGACGCCATCTACGTCGAGGGCCGGGACAACACCGAGGCCGAACGGTATTCCCCCGGGGAGCGCTACGGGGCCGTGTACCAGATCAACTACCTGCGCTGCATCCTGTGCGGCATGTGCATCGAGGCGTGCCCGACGCGCGCGCTGACCATGACGAACGAGTACGAGATCGCCAACGACAGCCGGGAAGACCTGATCTGGACCAAGGAGCAGCTCCTGGTCCCGCTGCTGCCGGGCACGGAGGCGCCGCCCCATCCCATGCGGCTCGGCGACACGGAGAAGGATTACTACCGCCTCGGCGCCGCCGGCATGGTGGCCGGGCCCCGCGCGCCCGGGATGGCCGGGCCGGGCGGGCCGTCCGGCCCGGCGGTATTCGCCAGCTCGCCGGATGCCTCGCTGTCGTGGGCGCCGCGGGAGGTCCGCGACGAGGACGCGGACGAAGACGCAGGGCGAGGACGGTGCAGACCGATGACCCACGCGCTGGCGGCGGCGGGCAACAACGCCGACTCGGTCGCGGTGGAGACGGTCTTCTGGATCCTCGCCGTGGTCTCGTGCGCCGCCGCGCTGGCCATGATCCTGGTCCGGCGGGCCGTGCACTGCGCGCTGATGCTGGCCGTGGTGATGCTGTGCCTGGCCACCATGTACGCCATGCAGGGCGCGCCGTTCCTGGCCTTCGTGCAGATCATCGTGTACACCGGCGCGGTCCTGATGCTGTTCCTGTTCGTGCTCATGCTCGTCGGCATCAGCTCGGCGGATTCGATCGTGGAGACCATCAAGGGCCAGCGGCTGGCCGCCGGCCTGGCCGCGATCGGCCTGCTGGTGCTGCTGGCCCTCGGCATCGGGCACGCGGCCATCGGGCCGGCCGCGGCGCCGAGCGCGGCGTTCAGCACGGACAACCTGACCGGCATCGCGACGCTGATCTTCACCACCTACGTGTTCCCGTTCGAGGTCACCGGCGCCCTGCTGATCACCGCGGCGCTCGGCGCGATGGTGCTGGCGCACCGCGAACGAGCCACGCCCCGGCTCGCGCAGCGCGAAATGGCCGCCCGCCGGGTCGCCAGCGGTCAGCTCGCGCCGGACCCCTCGCCGGGCGTTTACGCGCTGCACGACGCTGCGGACCGGCCCGCCCTGCTGCCCGACGGCAGCACGTCGGAATCGTCGGTCAGCACGGTGCTGGTGCCGCGTGACCCGGACGAAGGACCACGGATCGTTCCGCCGGGAAGGACGCTCGAGATCACGGCCGAAGGCGGCGAGCGGGAGCCCGACCCCGTGGCCCCGTCCGGGAGGGCCGACGCATGAGCCCGGTGCATTACGTGGCCCTGTCCGTGATCCTGTTCGTGATCGGCGGCGTCGGCGTCCTGGTGCGGCGCAACGCGATCGTCGTGTTCATGTGCATCGAACTCATGCTGAACGCGTGCAACCTGGCCTTCGTCGCCTTCGCGCGGATGCACGGCAACCTGGACGGGCAGGTCATCGCGTTCTTCGTCATGGTGGTAGCGGCGGCGGAGGTCGTGGTCGGCCTGGCCATCCTGATGGCGATCTTCCGGGCCCGCAGATCCGCGTCGGTGGACGACGCCAGCCTGCTCAAATACTGAGCTGAAGGGATAACGACGTGACCACCGTTGCGGCTACCGGTGCGCTAAAACTGTCGTGGCTGCTGCTCGTCTTCCCGCTGTTCGGCGCGGTGGTGCTGCTCCTGGGCGGACGGCGCACCGACCGGTGGGGGCACCTGCTCGGCGTCGCGATGCCGGTGGCCGCGTTCGTCTACGGCGTGATCGCGTTCTTCACCCTGCTCGGGGACACCAACCGGGAACAGGACCAGCACCTGTACTCCTACATCCCGGTGGCGCGCTTCCAGGTCGATGTGTCGCTGCTGATCGACCCGCTGTCCATCTGCTTCGTGCTGCTGATCACCGGGGTCGGATCCCTGATCATCATCTACTCGGTCGGCTACATGGCGCACGACGCCGAGCGGCGGCGGTTCTTCGCCTACCTGAACCTCTTCGTCGCCGCCATGCTGCTGCTCGTGCTGGCCGACAACTACGTGGTGCTCTACGTCGGATGGGAAGGCGTCGGCCTCGCCTCCTACCTGCTGATCGGGTTCTGGCAGCAGCGGAACTCGGCCGCGGTGGCGGCGAAGAAGGCGTTCGTCGTCAACCGGGTCGGCGACGCCGGCCTCACCCTGGCCATCTTCTTGATGTTCGCCGAGTTCGGCTCGGTGTCGTTCACCGGGGTGTTCCACCAGGTTCCGTCCGGCGGGACCGGGGTGGCCACGGCCCTGGGGTTCCTGCTGCTGCTCGGCGCGTGCGGCAAGTCCGCGCAGGTGCCGCTGCAGTCCTGGCTGCTGGACGCGATGGAGGGCCCGACGCCCGTGTCGGCGCTGATCCACGCGGCCACCATGGTCACCGCCGGGGTCTACCTGCTGGTCCGGTCCAACCCGATCCTCGCCCTGTCGCAGGACGCGCGCATCGGGATCGCCGTGGTCGGCACGGTCACGCTGCTGTTCGGCGGCATCATCGCCTCGGCCAAGGACGACATCAAGAAGTCGCTGGCCGGTTCCACCATGAGCCAGATCGGCTACATGACGCTCGGCGCGGGACTGGGGCCCGAGGGGTACGTGTTCGCGATCGCGCTCCTGCTCGCGCACGGGTTCTACAAGGCGGGCCTGTTCCTCGGGGCGGGCTCGGTGATGCACGGCATGGACGACGAGCAGGACATGCGGAAGTTCGGGGCGCTGGCCCGCTTCCTGCCGGCCACCTACGTGACGTTCGGGCTGGCCTACCTGGCCATCATCGGCATCCCGCCGTTCTCCGGCTTCTTCACCAAGGACCCCATCATCGAGGGGGACTTCACCGAGCACGGCACGGGCGGCTGGATCCTCGGCATCTGCGCGCTGATCGGCGCCGGCCTCACCGCGTTCTACATGACGCGGATGATGCTCATGACCTGGTGGGGGAAGAAGCGCTGGGCGGCCGAGGCGCATCCGCACGAATCGCCCGCGGTGATGACCTTCCCGATGATCGTGCTGGCCATCGGCTCGGTCGGCGCGGGCGGGTTCCTCATCATCAACGACCGGCTGCAGGACTTCCTCGCCCCGGTGGTCGGGGTGCCGCCGGTCTCGCACGGCTTCGTCACCGCCGCCGGGATCGCGGCCCTGGTCCTGGCGCTGGCCGGGGTGGCCCTGGCCTGGGTCATCTACGGCCGGGTCCCGGTCCCGGAGTCGGCGCCGCGGGGCAACCCCCTGGTCGTCGCGGCCCGCAAGGACCTGTACGGCGACACCATCAACGAGTCCGTCCTGATGCGCCCCGGGCAATGGCTGACCAGGCTGTCGGTGTACTTCGACAACCGCGGCGTGGACGGCCTGGTGAACTCCCTGGCCGCGGTGGTGGGCGGGGCGTCCGGGCGATGGCGCAAGTGGCAGACCGGGTTCGTGCGCTCCTATGCGCTATCCATGTTCTTCGGCGCCGCGGTGCTGGTCGCCTTGCTCCTGGCGGTGAGGCTGTAGATGAACGGCTTTCCCTGGCTGACCGTGGCGGGCGCTGTCCCGCTGGCCGGCGCCCTGGTGATCTCGCTGATTCCCGGCCTGCCGGCCGACAGCGCCGAGGCCGACCGGAAGGCGCGCAACACGCTGGCCAAGTCGCTCGCGCTGGCGTTCTCGGTGGCCACCCTCGTCGTGGTGATCATCATCGCGGTGAAGTTCCAGGTCGGCGGCCCGGACTACCAGTTCACCGAGGTCTACTCGTGGATCCCGGCCTTCGGGGTGCACTACGCGCTCGGCGTCGACGGCATCGCGCTGGTGCTGATCGGCATGTCCGTGGTGCTGATGCCGGTGGTGATCCTGGCCGCGTGGAACGAAGCCGACGACGGGAAGCACAGCGTCAAGGCCTACTTCGCGCTGATGCTCACGCTCGAGACGATGATGATCGGCGTCTTCGCGGCCACCGACGTCTTCCTGTTCTACGTGTTCTTCGAGGCCATGCTGGTCCCGATGTACTTCATGATCGGCAGCTACGGGGTCGGCAAGCGGCAGTACGCGGCGGTCAAGTTCCTCCTGTACAGCCTGCTCGGCGGCCTGCTCATGCTGGTCGCGGTCATCGCGCTGTACGTGTACTCCGCTAACAGCGCGGCGACCGGGCACCACGGCACGTTCCTGTTCAGCACGCTCCTGCACGTGACGCTCAGCTCGACCGTGCAGAAGTGGCTGTTCCTCGGGTTCTTCATCGCGTTCGCGATCAAGGCGCCGCTGTGGCCGTTCCACACCTGGCTGCCCGACGCGGCGGACGCGGCGCAGCCCGGCACGGCGGTGCTGATGCTCGGCATGATGGACAAGGTCGGGACGTTCGGCATGCTGCGGTACTGCTGGGAGCTGTTCCCGGCGGGCGCGAAGTGGTTCACCCCGCTGGTCATCACGCTGGCGGTGATCGGGACCTTGTACGGCGCGGTCGTGGCCATCGGCCAGGCCGGCCTGAAGCGGCTGATGGGTTACATCTCCATCTCCCACTTCGGGCTCATCACCCTCGGCATCTTCGCCATGACCAGCCAGGGGGTGTCGGGCGCGACGCTGTACATGGTCAACCACGCGTTCATCACCGGCGCGCTGTTCGTCCTGGTCGGGTTCATGATCATCAGGCGCGGGTCGGACCGGATCGCGGACTTCGGCGGCGTGCAGTCCGTCGCGCCGCTGCTGGCCGGGCTGTTCCTGGTGGCCGGCCTGGCCGGGCTCTCGCTGCCCGGGCTGGGCAGCTTCGTCAGCGAGTTCCTCGTCCTGCTCGGGACCTTCACCCGGTACAAGGTGGCCGCGGTGTTCGCCACCGTGAACATCATCCTGGCCGCGGTGTACATCCTGTGGATGTACCAGCGGACGATGAACGGCCCCGTCCGCGACCAGGTCAAGGGCTTCACCGACCTGAGGATCCGGGAAATCCTGGCCGTCGCGCCGCTGATCGGGCTGATCATCTTCGTCGGGGTCTACCCCAAGCCGGTGCTCGACATCATCAATCCCGCGGTGCAGGTGACGATGGCGCAGGTCGGCAAGGCCGATCCGGTGCCCCCGCATCCAGCGCCCGCAGTCAGCACGACCGCGGCTTATACCGCGGCCCTGCAGAAGGGACTGGCACCGTGACCGGGGTCCTCGCCGCCTCGACCGGCACGATCGCGCCGCCGAGCATCGAGTACAGCCAGCTCGCGCCGATGCTGGTGGTCTTCGGCGCGGCGGTGGTCGGCGTCCTCGTCGAGGCCTTCACCCCGCGCCCGCTGCGCCGTGCCGTCCACCTGGTGCTCGCGCTGGGCTCCCTGACCGCCGCGTTCATCCTGACCATCGTGATCGCGTCCAGCTCGATCTTCGATAACGGCAGCCCCGGCCACGCCGCCGCGGCGGGCGCCGTCGCGGTGGACCGGCCCACCCTGTTCATCCAGGGCACGATCCTGGTCCTGGCCTTCGTCAGCGTGCTGCTCATCGCCGACCCCAGCGACAGCCCGTTCGCCGCGCAGGCCGCCGCGCCGCCCGGCAGCCCGGAGGAACGCGAGGGCCTGGCCGCCGGGATGATGCACACCGAGATCTTCCCGCTCATCCTGTTCGCGGTCGGCGGGATGCTGCTGTTCCCCGCCTCCAACGACCTGCTCACCATGTTCGTCGCGCTCGAGGTGCTGTCGCTGCCGCTGTACCTGCTGTGCGGCCTGGCCCGGCGCCGCCGGCTGCTGTCCCACGAGGCGGCCATGAAGTACTTCCTGCTGGGCGCCTTCTCCTCGGCCTTCTTCCTGTTCGGCATCGCGATGCTGTACGGCTTCACCGGCTCGGTCTCGCTGTCCGCCATCGCGTCCGAGGCGGCCAGCAACACCGCCAACGACACCCTGCTGTACGCCGGGATCGCGCTCACCGGGCTCGGGCTGCTGTTCAAGATCGGGGCGGTCCCGTTCCACAGCTGGAAGCCGGATGTCTACCAGGGCGCGCCGACCCCGATCACCGCGCTGATGGCGTCCTGCGTGGTGGTGTCGGCCTTCGGCGCGCTGCTGCGCGTCTTCTACGTCGCGTTCGGCAACCTGGCCTGGGACTGGCGCCCGGCCATGTGGGTGGTCGCCGTCCTGACCATGGTCGCGGGCGCGGTCATCGCCATCACGCAGACGGACGTGAAGCGGCTGCTGGCCTACTCCTCCATCGCGCACGCCGGGTTCGTGCTGACCGCGGTCATCGCGGTCAGCGTCGCGGGCCTGTCCAGTGCCCTGTTCTACCTGGCCACCTACGGGCTGACCACGGTGGGCGCGTTCGCCGTGATCACCCTGGTGCGGGACCCGGGCGGTGAGGCTGTGCACCTGTCCCGGTGGGCTGGCCTGGGCCGGCGCTCACCAATGGTGGCGGGCATCTTCGCGCTGTTCCTGCTCGGCTTCGCCGGTATCCCGCTGACCAGCGGTTTCATCGGGAAGTTCGCCGTTTTCCAGGCCGCGATCGGCGCCGGGGAGACGGCGCTGGTGATCGTCGGCGTGCTGGCCAGCGCGATCGCCGCGTTCTTCTACGTCCGCGTCATCGTGCTGATGTTCTTCAGCGCCCCGGTCGCCGACGGGCCCGAGGTGGTGGTGCCGAACGTGTTCAGCGGTGTCGCCGTGGGGGTCGGCGTCGCGGCGACCATCGTGTTCGGCATCATCCCGGAACCGCTCCTGAGCCTGGCCAGTCATGCCGCGAATCAGCTGTTCGTGAGCTGATCGTCGGCCCTGATGAGCATGACGGCACTGATTGGGCGGGGCCCGGAACGGGCATACTCGGAAATTCGAGGCGTTCATGCGTGCCGATGAGCTGGAGAGCATGTGATCACAGCAGTTCCGGTAGATTTCGCGGACCCCGCCCTGGAGGCGGAGATCCTTGACGATCTGGCCCGGGTCGAGGCGTCGCTGCTGGAAACGGCGCATCCCGATGAGGAGCTGTTCACCGAGGCGGCCCGGCATTCCATCGTGGCGGGCGGCAAGCGGTTCCGGGCGCTGCTGGTGCTGCTGGCCGCTCAGTTCGGCGACCCGCGAGATCCCCGGGTCATCGAGGCGGCGGTGGCCATCGAGCTGACCCACCTGGCCACCCTGTTCCACGACGACGTCATGGACGAGGCGGATGTGCGCCGCGGCCTGCCCTCGGTCAACTCCAGGTGGAGCAACTCGGTCGCCATCTTGACCGGCGATTTCCTGTTCGCGCAGGCCTCCCGCATTCTCGCCCGCCTGGGCCCGGAGGCGGTCAGGCTCCAGGCCGAGACGTTCAACCGGCTGGTCGCCGGGCAGCTGGCCGAGACCATCGGCGCGCGTCCCGGCCAGGACCTGGTCGACCACTACATGCACGTGATCACGGAGAAGACCGGTTCGCTGATCGCCACGTCCGGGCAGTTCGGGGCGCTGTTCTCCGGCGCTCCGGCCGAGGTGGCGGCGCGGATCGCGGCGGCCTGCGAGCAGATCGGCGTGGCCTGGCAGCTGTCGGACGACGTGATCGACATCGCCAGCGACCCGGAGCAGTCGGGCAAGAGTCCCGGCACCGACCTGCGCCAGGGCGTGCGGACCCTCCCGGTGCTGTACGCGCTGCGCTCGGCCGAGACTGGCCCGCGGCTGCAGTGGCTGCTCACCGACGCTGACCTGGGTGACGATGCCCTGCTGACCGAGGCGCTGGCCCTGCTGCGCGGCCACCCCGCCCTGGCCGAGGCCCGCGCTCAGGTGCTGAGCTGGACGCAGGGGGCCAGGAACGAGATCATGACGCTGCCCGCCGGCCCAGCCCGGGCGGCGTTCCTCGGGCTGTGCGACTTCGTGGACAAGCGGACCGGCTGACCCGCAGCTGGCGTCAGCCGCCGGCGCGGCGGGCCCCGAGGCTCAGTTGACGTCCCAGGTGTCGTTGCCGGCCAGCAGGGCGGCCAGGTCGCCGGCGCCGCCGCGGGCCTGGGCCGCGGCGATCTGCTCGGCCATCAGCCGGTCATAGGTCGGCTGCTCGGCCTGGCGGAACACCCCGATCGGGGTGGTCCGGAAGTCCGCCGTGTCCAGCCTGGACAGCGCGAACGCGTAGGACGGGTCGGCGCGGTACGCGTCGTGCGTGATCAGCGTGTCCGGGTCGGCGTCGGCCACGTCGACCGCCTCGAGCTCGCCGTGCCGGCCGAACCGCAGCCCCTTGGAGCCCTCGGGCCCGAACCGGACCGGCGCGCCGTGCTCCAGCCGGACCAGCCGCTCGCCGCCCCCGGCCGACTCCTTCAGCGGCGCGAACGCGTCGTCGTTGTAGATGGGGCAGTTCTGGAAGATCTCGATGAACGCGGCGCCTTGATGGTCCGCGGCGGCGCGCAGCACCGAGGTCAGGTGCCTGCGGTCGGAATCGATCGTCCGCGCGACGAAGGTCGCGTCGGCGCCGAGCGCCAGGGACACCGGGTTGAACGGGTGATCCAGCGACCCGAACGGGGTCGACTTGGTCACCTTGCCCTGCTCGGAGGTCGGCGAGTACTGGCCCTTGGTCAGCCCGTAGATCCTGTTGTTGAACAGGAGGATCTTGATGTTGACGTTGCGGCGCAGCGCGTGGATCAGGTGGTTGCCGCCGATGGACAGCCCGTCCCCGTCACCGGTGATGACCCAGACCGACAGGTCGGGCCGGGACGCCGCCAGGCCGGTGGCGATGGCCGGCGCGCGGCCGTGGATGGAGTGCATCCCGTAGGTGTCCACGTAGTACGGCAGCCGGGATGAGCACCCGATACCGGAGATGACGACCACGTTCTCCCGCGGCACGTCAAGGTCGGGCAGGAAGGCCTGGAAGGCGGCCAGGATGGCGTAATCCCCGCAGCCCGGGCACCACCGTACCTCCTGGTCAGACTTGAAATCCTTCGCTGCCGAACGATCCGTGGCCCTGGGCACCAGGGCCAGCGAGGCGAGCCGGTGGCCCTGGTGGCCGTTCGCCTCAGACATGGCTGATCACATCCTCGATGACGCCGGTCAGCTCGGCTATCTGGAACGGCATGCCGCTGACCCGGTTGTAGGAGATCACGTCGACCAGGTAGCGCGCGCGCAGCAGCAGGGTGAGCTGGCCGAGGTTGATTTCCGGTACGAGCACCTTGTCGTACCGGCGGAGCACGTCGCCCAGGTTGGGCGGGAACGGGTTGAGGTGCCGCAGGTGGGCCTGGGCCACCTGCTGGCCGGCGCCGCGGATCCGGCGGACGGCCGCGCCGATCGTGCCGAAGGTCGAGCCCCAGCCGAGCACCAGGACCCGGGCGTCGCCGTCCGGGTCGTCCACCTCGACCAGCGGGATGTCGGCCGCGATGCCGTCGACCTTGGCCGCTCTCAGCCGGACCATGCGGTCGTGGTTGTCCGGGTCGTAGGAGATGTCCCCGGTGACGTCGGCCTTCTCGATGCCGCCGATGCGGTGCTCCAGGCCCGCCGTGCCGGGCACGGCCCACGGCCGGGCCAGGGTCGCCGGGTCCCGCCGGAACGGCTCGAATCCTTCGCCCCCGAGGTCGGCGGCCACGGTGAACGCGAACTCCTGGCTCAGGTCGGGAAGGCCGGCCACGTCCGGGATCCGCCACGGCTCGGAGCCGTTGGCCAGGTAGGTGTCCGACATCAGGAACACCGGAGTGCGGTACTTCACCGCGATCCTGGCCGCCTCGATGGCCGCGTGGAAGCAGTCGGCCGGGCCGGCCGCGGCGACGATGGGCACCGGCGACTCGCCGTTGCGGCCGAACATCGCCTGCAGCAGGTCGGCCTGCTCGGTCTTGGTCGGCATCCCGGTGGACGGGCCGGCCCGCTGGATGTCACAGATGATCAGGGGCAGCTCGACCGACACGGCCAGGCCGATGGTCTCGGCCTTCAGCAGCATGCCGGGCCCGGAGGTGGCGGTCACGCCCAGCGAGCCGCCGAAGGACGCGCCGAGGGCCGCGCCGCTGGCCGCGATCTCGTCCTCCGCCTGGAACGTGCGGACCCCGAAGCGCTTGTGCCGGGCCAGCTCGTGCAGGATCTCCGAGGCCGGCGTGATCGGGTAGGAGCCGAAGAACAGCGGCAGCCGGGCCAGCTGCGACGCCGCGATGAGGCCGTAGGCCAGCGCGGTGCTCCCGTTGATGTTGCGGTACGTGCCGGGCGTCAGCCGGGCCGGCTTGACCTGGTACCGGGACGGGAACGCCTCGGTCGTCTCGCCGAAGTTCCAGCCCGCCTGGAAGGCGGCCACGTTCGCGGCCATGATCTCCGGCCGGTTGCCGAACCTGGCCTTGAGGAAGGCCAGCGTGCCCTCGGCGGGCCGGTCGTACAGCCAGGACAGCATGCCGAGCGCGAACATGTTCTTGGACCGCTCGGCGTCCCTCCTGGTGAGGTCGTACTCTTCCAGGGCCTTGACCGTCAGCGAGGTGATGGGCACGGCGTGCAGATGGTACTGCTCCAGCGAGCCGTCCTCGAGCGGGCTGACGCCATACCCGACCCGGGCCAGGTTGCGCTTGGTGAACTCGTCGGTGTTGACGATCAGGTCGCCGCCGCGGGGCAGATCGCTGAGGTTGGCCTTGAGGGCGGCCGGGTTCATCGCCACGAGCACGTCCGGCTCGTCGCCCGGCGTGAGAACGTCATGATCGGCGAAATGGAGCTGGAAACTCGATACCCCGGGCAGGGTGCCGGCCGGAGCACGGATTTCGGCCGGGAAATTCGGCAGCGTGGACAGGTCATTCCCGAAGACCGCCGTCTCCTGGGTGAACCTGTCCCCGGTGAGCTGCATCCCGTCGCCGGAGTCGCCGGCGAACCTGATGATGACATGATCGAGCTGCTGGACCTGCTTGTCCACCACTCCAGGACCTCCTCGGCCTGCCCCAGCCGGACCCTCTGGCAGCATCACCCCGCAGCGGGGGTGTGAGTTAGGCTGCTTCAGATCTTACGCGGCGAGAGGGCAACGACAAACGTGCATGTGCCCGATGCTATTCCCGGTTTGCCGTTTTTTGACGGTGCGCATGTAGGTTGTGACAGATTCCGTTACGCGCTCGCGGCCCCGGTTGTGCCTGCCGTAGCTGTTGGAGCGGCCGGGACTCAGGTGGCATACCGGCCAGGCCCTGCCCTTCGGCGGGCCGAACGCGGGACCCCGGGAGGTGCATAGCGGTGCGCAGTGACCGGCCGCGGGCGGCGGCACTGACCGGCGCGGCGGTCAGGCTCACCGCGTCGGCGATCCCGCTGATCGCGATCGGCGCCGCGGTCGGCGCCGCGGCCGCGGGCGGCGGCGGCGCGGTGGCCGGCGGTGCGGTGGCCGGGGTGGCGGCCGCGGCCGCGGCGATCGCGGGCGCCGGTGTCTACTGCGACCGCCTGGCCCTGTCCGCGATGGCGGCCCGGCCGGTGAGCGAGGTCGAGCACCCCGAGCTCTACCGCCTGGTGCGGGAGCTGAGCAAGGCCGGCCGCCTCCCGGTGCCGCGCCTGTACCTGTCGCCTGCCGAGCAGCCGAACTCGTTCACCGCCGGCCGCAATCCCCGCGGCGCCGCGATCTGCTGCACCAGGGGACTGCTGGCCTCACTCGACCAGGCCGAGCTGCGCGGGGTACTCGGCCACGAGCTCGCGCACATCTCCGGCCGGGACATCCTGCCCGCCACGTTCTCGGCGGCGCTGGCCACCATCATCACGTCCCCGGCCGCCCTGGCCCGGGGTCGCGCACCGCACGCCCTGGCCCGGGGTCGCGTTCCGCACGCCCTGGCCCGGGCTCGCGTTCCGGATGGCCCGGCCCGGGGTCGCGTTCCGGATGGCCTGGCCCGGGGTCGCGCACTGCACGGCCTCGGCCTGATGGAAGGGGCCGCGATGCTGCTGCTCGGGCCCGTCGCGGCGCTCGTGATCCGGCTGTCGGTGAGCAGGGGACGCGAGTACCGGGCCGACGCGGCCGGCGCCCTGCTGACCGGCGATCCGGTGGCCCTGGCCAGCGCCCTGCGGAAGATCGAGGCCGGCACCGCGGAGTTGGCGCTGGCCCCTGACGCGCGGGTGACCTCGGTCGGCCATCTCATGATGGCCAGCCCGTTCCGCGCCGAGGGCTTCGCCCGGCTGTTCGCGACTCACCCGCCCGCAGGCGAGCGCCTGCGCCGGCTGGAAGCCCTGGCCGGCTACCGCCGGTGACCTCTGGGCTGTCGCCGGACGGGTCAGCCGCTGGAGGGAACAGCCGGCCCTGCGCCATGATGGGAACGGCGGTGACTGGGAGGAGAGCGATGAGCATTCAGCTGCGCAGCTTGCTGTCGAGCGGGTTCGACCAGGTGCGGTTCGAGCCCACGGCCAAGCGCATCCGGGCCGTCCTGGCTGGTGTGACCGTCGTGGACACCACCCGGGCGATGCTGGTCTGGGAGCCGCGTCGCGTCGTGCCGTCGTATGCCGTTCCGGAGGATGACGTCAGCGGCAGGCTGGTCCCGGCGGCCGTGGCGGCCGCTCCGGCCACCGATGACGCCGGTCTCCCCATGCCTGCGCTCTTCCGGCGCCCCGTGCTCGACCCGTCGGTTCCCTTCGCTGTGCATACCGCCGAGGGGCAGGTCGTAGACCTCCTGGCCGGCGGCCAGAGCCGACCGGGAGCGGGATACCGTCCCGCCGATGCGGACCTGGCCGGATACGTGATCCTGGACTTCGGCGCCCTCGATTCCTGGTATGAGGAAGACGAAGTCAACGTGGCTCATCCGCGAGATCCGTTTCACCGCATCGACGTTCTCGCCAGTTCTCGTCATGTCCGGCTGGAGCTGGACGGCCAGCTCCTCGCCGAGAGCTCCCGGCCGGTGCTGTTGTTCGAGACCATGCTGCCGACTCGCTACTACCTGCCGCGCGAGGACATCCAGGCCAAGCTGATACCCAGCGGCACCCGGACGTACTGTGCTTACAAGGGACAGGCGTCGTACTGGTCGGTGGCGCTGCGCGGCGGTCAGCTCGCCGATATCGCCTGGACCTATGACGATCCGCTGCACGACGCGACACAGGTCCGCGGTCTTATCGCGTTCTTCGATGAGCGGATTGATGTCAGCCTGGACGGCATGCGGCTCCAGCGGCCCATCACGCCCTGGTCGGCCGGACCGGGTACCTGACGGGGCCCGATGCACCCGAACCGGGGCCGTGGGAGGTCGCTGTGATCCGCTGGCGGCCGAGCCAGGAGCTGGTCGTCCTGGTGTGCTACACGGTCGCGCTGTACATGACCGTGGTGGACAACACGATCATCTACACCGCGCTGCCTTCGGTGGCCCGGGACTTCCACTCGTCCCTGGCCGATGCGCAGTGGGTGACGCTGAGTTACGTGCTCACGCTGGCCCTGATGATCCCGCTGTCGGGCTGGATCGGGGACCGGTTCGGCACCCGGCGCATCTTCCTGCTCGCCCTGGCCCTGTTCACCGGGGCCTCGGCGCTGTGCGGCCTGTCCGGTTCGCTGCCCCTGCTGGTCATCTTCCGGGTCGTCCAGGGCGTCGGCGGCGGCCTGATCATCCCGGTCGGGCAGGCCATGCTGTTCCGGACCTTCCCGCCGGAGCGCCGTGCTCACGCCACGGGCATGGTCTTGCTGGGCACCAGCCTCGGCCCGGCCGCCGGACCCCTGCTGGGCGGCGTCCTGACGACCTACCTCTCGTGGCGGTGGTGCTTTTTCGTCAACGTGCCGTTCGGTACCATCGCGCTGATCATCGGGCTGCTGTTCCTGGCCGAGCACCGCGAGCCGGCCGCCGGCCGGCTGGACATGGCTGGCTTCGTGCTGGCCGGCGGCGGCCTGGCGCTGGTCCTGTACGCGCTGAGCCAGGCACCGGAGCGAGGCTGGGGCAGCCCGGTCATCATCGGCACCGGTACGGTCGGCCTGGCCGCGCTGGCCGTGATGGTGGTGGTCGAGTTGCGCTTGAAGGAGCCGATGCTGAATCTGCGGCTGCTGCGCAACCGGATCTTCCGCACCACCAGCGTGATCGCGCTGTGCCACAACGCCGCCTACAGCGGTTACCTGTTCGTCATGCCGGAGTTCCTGCAGCAGGCCCGCGGGGCCTCGGCGCTGAGTTCCGGGCTGACCACGTTCCCGGGCGCCGTCGGGGTCTTGATCAGCGCCCAGATCGCGGCGCGCATTTATCCTCGCATCGGGCCGCGGCGGCTGGCGGTGGGCGGGCTGTGCGGCATCGTCATCGTCTGGTCGCTGATCGCGCTGACGGTGGGGCTGGACACCAGCATCTGGGTCATCCGGGTGCTGACCTTCGCCAGCGGGTTCACCAGCGGCTTTGCCGTCATCGCGTTTCAGACCGCGTCGTTCGCCACCATCTCCTCAGCCGACACCGGCCGCGCGTCCGCGCTGTTCCAGACCCAGACCCAGGTCGCGGGGGGCTTCGGCGTGGCCCTGCTGGTCACCGTCGTCGCGGCCTCCGCCCCGGCCGGGGCCACCGGCGCCGCGCTGATCCCCGCGTTCCACAACGCCCTGCTGACCGCCGCCTCGCTGAGCGGCATCGCCGCCCTGGTCGCGCTGACCATCCGGGACGCCGACGCCGCCGCCACCATGCGCCGCCGGGAACGGATCCCGGCTGCGGTCCCGCCGCGCATTCAGGAAGGCACCGCGGAACCCGGGTAGCCGAAGCGGGCCAATGCAATGGTCATTGACTGAGCTTCGTCGCCGCTCGCGCCGCGCGATGGATAACGGCTGGACGATCTGCAGCGGCATCACGGGACTAGTGGTTTTGCAGGTGTTGCCTGCTGGCAGGCCCGCAAATCGTTGCTGCAGCCAGGTGAATGCATAAGGCGCACCGGCCACACCCGCTTTGACATGGCCGAGGTCGCCGATGAAGATCCCGGTCATGTTCGAGCTGGCGGCGCAGGAAGTCTTAAGGTACGTGACCGTTGAGCCGGGCAGGACGATCGGGTCGCTAGTTCCCTGAATGAGCAGCGCAGGCACCGGAGGAGGCGGTGGCGTATTCGCTGCGAAGGCCGCGGCCCACCGCGGCGACGAGAGCGGATTCGTCTTGATCAGGGGCTTCCCGCCGAGATGGCTGCCCAGGTCAAGCTTGATCAGCTCCGGTTCGACGCACGTGGCGGCCATCTTGCTGATATCACCCGCAGAGGAATTTGTGATATCCGGGAGTTTCAGGCCTGGATAGGTGCCTGGCCACGTCGTGAGCACCTCAGACCCGATCAGCGAGCCGATGACAGAATTCCATTCGTGGGAGAGCAGAATCGGAAGGTCCGCCGCCGGTGCGGCCGCGGCGACCGCCGCGATGTCGAGTTCCGGGGCGTAGCGCGGGGCGAGGTCAGCAGCCCACAAGACACTGTTCCCGCCTTGCGAGTGCCCCCAGAGCCCGACCCGGGTCCCCGCGTCAACACCGGGCATGCGGCGAGCCGCTCGCACCGAGTTCAGGACGTCATGAGCCTCAGCCGCGCCCACCAGATACTGAGAAGGTCCCGGGGTTCCCAGGCCGGCGTAGTCAGTGGCGGTTACTACCCACCCGGCGGCCAGGAAGTTCGCGAGTCCCGGGATGTCCGCCTCGACGTCCGGAGCCCGCGACGGCGCGCAGTCCACGCCCAGGCCGACCGTGGGATGCGCCCACGCGATGACGTCACGTCCCCCCGGCGGAGCTGAGGGTGCCTGCGGCCCGGGCGCGAAGACCAGGCCACTGCTGACCGCCGGCGAGCCGTCGGCTTTCTGGGTCCGTACAGGATCCGCCAGCCCCGGCCTCCCGACGGCACGCCTGCCACGCTCTCGGCGCGCAACACCGCGCCTGGCGCCGTTGACTGCCACCCCGCCGGCAGGGCGTAGAAGGGGGCGAGCACCTGCTGGGCCTGGTTAGTGCTGGCCACCGTTCTTTGGTGACGGAAGAGAAGGGTGATGGCCAGTGCGAGCACCAGAACGACGATCGTGGCGACGAACCCGATCAGATATCGCCACACGGATCGGACGGTCCTGCTTCCGTGACTGCGTTCGGACATCGGTCATCCCGTCTGGAGCCGCGGGGACAGGTCATCATCCGCTACGTCACTCAGAGTAGTTGACTGAACACTAGCTTTCCGTGTGCTTCCCTGCCTCGTGACCTGGTAATACTCGTGTCTGCGATAACGCCCGAAGGCGTGTTGAGCACTGACGGCGGCCCAGGAGCCTCGCTCCTCCCCGTCCTTCCGTTAGGTGCCGAGGAGTTGCCCAGCCAAAGGATGCCCGGCACGAAGGACGGGTCAGGCCCGGTCCTTGCCGCCGCGGCCATGGGCGCAGCGTGGCAGGCGGGTACCGCCGACCTGCGGGCGCGGGCCTGTTGACCTGACGGCGTAGGCGTCAAGCGGGTCCAGCTTGCGCCCGGCTAAATTAGAGCGGGCCTGTGTCACCGGTAGTTGACGAACT
>CAVWBH010000004.1:0-471363 GCA_963753195.1 uncultured Actinomycetes bacterium | reverse complement strand
TTGGAAAGCGTGTTGGGGGCAACCCCTCAAGAGTTCGAATCTCTTATCCTCCGCCGCAGCGCTGACCGGCCATTATGTCGGAAGTTGAATGCGGGACCCGGCGTGACTCTGCGTCGCTGGTCTCATTTCCGGTCCGCACTTCGAGCCTCCCAGGCTCGCTGGCCAGCACATACTCGGCGGGAGCAGCACCGGCACGCCCTCCACGTAGGCCTCGACGGCGAGCCCGGCGGCCCCGCTCATCTGCGACGGCGGAAGCGGCACGGGCCTGCTCGGTGGCGGAGATGTCATCGATGTGCTCACGCAACACCGCGCTGTTGCGTTCCGTCTGGCCGAGCAGGTGCGGGCGGACTCCAGGGCGGGCCGACGGTCTGCGTGGCCGGTGATCGCGTCCTCGGGCAGGCTGACGTTCAGAGTGTGCTCGACATCGTTGGCCGGTGCGTACTTCGCTGAGGGAACCGGCCCGGAGATTCCCGGCCGCGAGGTGAATCTTTTCCGGGCGGGGGAGGCGACAGTAGGGCATGGAGGGCCGCCCAGGGGGACGAGGCGCTGCTTCTCGCCGTGGCCGAACGGGACTTGGGCGCAGCATGACCATCGAGCACGACGCCGGCGCCGCCGCGAAGGCACGACCAGGCGGCGTCATGCTGACTGTCTACCGCTGGGCGCTGCTGGTGTTCCTGGCCGCCGGAGTGGTCCAGATCTTCCTGGCCGGCCTGGGCGCCTTCAAGCTCCTGCACGGGGCCGGTGACCCGGCGCTGGATCCGCACCGGATGCTGGGCTTCGCGATGGCCGGGGCGGCGGTCGTCATCCTGATCCTGACGCTGATCGCCCGGCCGGGCGCGCGCGCCGTGGTCGGTGCCGTGCTGCTGGTGTTGATGACGGCGTTCTTGCAGAGCCTGCTGGCCGGACTGGCCGACGACCACGTGATCTTCGGAGCCCTGCACGCGACCGACGGCCTGCTCATTCTCGCCATCCCGGCCTACCTGTACGTCTGGACCGGGCGCAGGGCCGCATGAACGTCACAGGCCGGCGGCAGAGCACCATCGCGACGGCAGCGTGGACCGTCGCCGTCGTCCTCGCGGCAGGCGCCCTGCTCCTGATCATCCGCGCCTGGAACGAAATGGTCACCGGTGACGCGATTTCCACGGTCTGCCAGGTACCATCAGCCGTTCTTTACGCCACCCTCGGAGCGCTGATCGTCCGTCGTGCGGGCAACACCATCGGCTGGTACCTGCTCATCGCGGGCATTGCCGACGGCTTGGTGGCCCTTGCTTCCGCGTACGCGGTGCTCGGCATCAGGCATCCCGGTGCCCTGCCAGGTCCCGCGATCATGGGCGTTCTGGCCGAGTGGTCTTTCATTCCGCTGATATGCAGCATCGCTTTCATGTTCCTGCTCTTCCCGACCGGGCACCTCCCGTCACCGCGCTGGCGTCCCGTCGCAGGCTTGTGCCTGCTGCTTATCGCGCTGACCTTGATCGGATTCCTGGTACAGCCGAAGAAAGTGCAGCTTCCGGCTCCCGGCGGCATCTCGCTCTCGGTCCAGAACCCGCTTGGCGTGCGCTCCTTGCCCGGGCCGCTAATGACCATGCTGATCGGAACCATCAGTCAGGCGTGGTTGGTGTTCATCGTCTTGATGGCGGCCTCCACGGCGGCCATGACGATCCGCTACCGGTCAGGAGGCCGCGAGTTGCGGCAGCAGATCAAGTGGGTCGCCTTCACGGCGGCCACTGCGATCGGCTGCTCGGTCGTCGTCCTGGTATCTGTGGATATCGGGGGAAAGTCCTGGGCGGCGCTGACCACTGCGGCAGACGTGGTGGTCTCGGCGATCGGACTGGCCGGATTCCCGATCGCCATTGCGATCGCGATCGGAAAGTACGGCCTGTACCAGATCGACGTCATCATCAACAGGGCCGTCAGTTATGGCCTGCTGTCCGCGGCGCTGACGGCCGTCTACATCGGCATCGTGGTGGGAATCGGGACGCTGGCCGGTTACGCGGGCGGCCCGGTGCTCACCGTGGCAGCGGCGGTCGTGGTCTCGGTGCTCTTCCATCCGGTGCGCCAGCGCGCCAACCTGCTGGCCAACCGCTTCGTCTACGGCCGGCGCGCCTCGCCCTACCAGGTGCTCGCCGACTTCGCCCAGGACATGGCCGGTCAGCTCGACGCCAACGCCGCGCTTGACCGGATGGCCGCTGTGCTCGGCGGGGCGACCGGCGCCGAGCGCGTCGAGGTCTGGGTGCTGGTCGGCGCCGGTCTATCACCTCGGTCGGTCTGGCCAGCCGATGCCGAACCGGGAGCCGCGCCCGCGATGGTGACCCGCTCAGCAGGCCTGGCCATCCTTGGGCCGGTCGCCCGGGCGATCGGCGTGTATCACCAGGACGAACTGCTCGGCGCCATCACGCTGGGCAAGGCCAAGAACGAACCGGTATCCGCCGCGGAGGACCAGCTACTCGCCGATCTGGCCTCGCAGGCTGGGCTCGTGCTCAGGAACGTCAGGCTGACCGCCGAGTTGCAGGCCACGGTCGACGATCTGCGTGCGTCGCGGCGGCGGCTGGTGCAGGCGCAAGATGATGAGCGGCAGCGGATCGAGCGGAACCTGCACGATGGCGCCCAGCAGCAACTGGTCGCGCTGAGCATTCAGCTCGGCCTGCTCGACGGAGTCGCCGACGATCCAGGCGAGGTCAGGGAGCTGACCGGCCAGCTGCGATCCGGAGTGCGGGCCGCCCTGGATGACCTGCGAGCCCTTGCCCGCGGTATCTACCCGCCCCTGCTGGCCGACCAGGGTCTTCGCGCTGCCCTTCAGGCGCAGGCCGACCGGGCACCGATGCCGGTGCTAGTCGACGCCACAGGGATCGGGCGGTTCTCCCGTGACGCCGAGGCGACGCTGTACTTCTGTATCCTCGAGGCACTGCAGAACGTCGCGAAGTACGCGCACGCCTCGATGACCACGGTGACCCTGAACCAGGTCGCCGGCAGGCTCGAGTTCAGCGTCGCGGACGACGGGGCAGGCTTTGACCCTGCGGCTGCCGCGCACGGCACCGGCTTGCAGGGCATGGCCGACCGGCTGTCGGCCATGGGCGGCCAGCTGGGGATAGCGTCCGCACCGGGCCGGGGCACGACTATCAGCGGAACGGTGCCCGTCACCGCCCTTGCCCCGGCGCTGGCCGGCTGAGCAGCGCCGCCGCGGCGATCCGCCATTCGGCCAGGGGCAGGCCGCCCCGGCCGCCGCCGAGGAGGACCTGGACGCACACGTGATCGGCGCCCGCGTCGAAGTGGGACCGCACTCGCCCGGCCACCGTGTCGGGTGAACCCCACGCGACGAGCGCGTCCAGGAGGCGGTCGCTGCCGCCGCCGGCGAAGTCCTCGTCAGCCAGGCCGAGCCGCCGGAGATTGTTGCTGTAGTTGGGTAGGTCGAGAGTCCTGCCGAGCTTCTGGCGGGCTACATCGCGGGCGTCACCGGGGTCGTCGCCGAAGTAGACCTTCTGTTCCGGTGCCAGTAGCGGGCCCGGGCCGAGCGCGGCCCGGGCGATAGCGGTGTGCTCGACGGTCACGTTGTAGGGATGGGCCCCCGCGGAGCGCTGGCCGGCCAGGGCCAGCGCCCGCGGGCCGAGGGCGGCGAGGACCCGCTCGCCGGCCGGGACCGGCGTCCGGGCGGCGTCCAGCTCGTCGAGGTACGACGACAGCTTGGCGAGCGGCCGTTCGTAGCGCTGCCCCCTGGCTTCGACCGCCGGGGCATGCCCCGGTCCCAACCCGAGCAGGAACCGCCCGGGGTACGCAGCCGCCAGCCGATCGTGCTCAGCGGCCACCCGCTCGGCCGGATTCGACCACACCTCGATAATGCCGGTAGCGACGACCAGAGAAGTAGTGGCAGCTAGCAGCGCCGCTGCGGGCGCGAATTGGCCGGTCGACCCGCCGATCCATACGGCGGCGAAGCCCAGCTCCTCGAGCTCGGCGCCGACGTCACCGATCGCCCCCGGGTCGCTGGGCCACTGCGGCATCGAGGTCCACACCCCCACTGGCCCGAGTTCCACCCGGCCGCGCCCCGCTGCGGTCGCCGCCGATCTTTCCTGACTCATATCCGCTGCTCCTTCGCACCTGCGTCGTCGGGAAGGAACCCGCTCGGGGAGCTACTTCTTCCGCGGGACGGCGGGCGACGAGGCCGGGTTCGTGACCAGAGGCGCCTGAGGCTGGGTCGTGGAACCGGGCGCCGCCTCGGCTGCGCCTGCCTTCGCGGCCTGCGCCAGCTGCGGGGTCATCCAGGCCAGCATCGGGGGCAGGGCCGCGCGCCACACGCTGCCTTGATGGCCACCGGAAACGATAACGAGCGGCACGACCGCCTGGCGGGTCTGGAGTAGCTGCCGGAAACTTGCCGCCGCTTCGACGTCCTGCTTGTCCTGCGCCCCGGCCGCGAGCCAGAACATGGGCAACTGAGTGCCGGTCGGCACTCTGGCGATGTACGCCTGCGGTGAGTTGACGAGCAGCAGCGCCGGATGCCCGGCGAACACATAGTCCACGGTCGGTTTCCCGCCGGGCTTGTAGCCCGCCGGTACCTGGCTGGTAGTGGGCGCGAAGTAGCCGGACATGACCCCAGCGGCCCCGTAGCCGCCGGGATCCTGCAGCGCGATGTTAGCGGCGCAGTACCCGCCCTCCGAATAGCCGGCCAGGCCCCAGGCCGGGCCCGGCGGCTGCACGCGCACCAGCCGCGCGATGTAGTCCGGCACGTCCTGCGCGACAAAGGTCATGTCCTGGATGCCGCCGGGCTCGTTGAGGCATTGCAGTGAGTACTGCTGGCCGCCGTCGGTATCGGGCATCACGAGGACCGCGGCGTCCGACGGGTGAGCCTCGAGCAGGCTGAGGAAGGCCGGGAGAACGTCCATCACGTCCACCCACGCCTGAGGGTTACCCGGCGAGCCGTGCAGCAGCTCGATGACCGGGAACTTGTAGCGCGCGTAGGGCTTCTGGAAATACTGCGGCGGCAGGTAGACCCACACGTCGCGGAGCAGATGGCTCCGCTGGCCGGTGATCGTGGTCTGGAACAGGTACCCGACCTGGGCGTCTTCGGCGGTGCTGGTGACCCGGCCGATGTCCTTGTCGAACTGCTTGGTGGACCCGGCGCCGGCGACCGAGTACTTGGGAATGCTGTTCGCGCCCTGGCCGGTGAGATCGTTGATCATCCCGCCCCAGGTCTGGTAGTAGTCGTAATACTTATTTACCGCGGCGACCCCGAAGACCATGGCCGGAACGAACGCCAGGCAGGCGGCCAGTACGCGGAACACGACCTGCTTGGCCAGGGCCACCCAGACGAGCAATGCCGTGAAGATCACGATCAGCAGCAGGAAGACCCCGGTGCCCTGGGGTTCAAACACTCGGTCTCCTCGCCAGCGTCTGGCCGGTGGCGATGGGTCGCCTCGACCGGGACGGGCCCCTGCGCGCACCGCTTTGTGATCACTTCAGCGAACGTCCGAGACGCGGCATCCGGTTCCCGGGGCAGGCACTCCTGCCCGCCCCGGATCCCGCCGAGCGGTGGAGGTGGGATTTGAACCCACGGAGGGGTTGCCCCCTCACACGCTTTCGAGGCGTGCGCCCTCGGCCACTAGGCGACTCCACCGTGGGTGAGCTTACCTGAACCGCCGCGCCGACGGTGGCCGGGCTAGACCTGCTGTTCCCGGCGGAGCGCGAAGAACTCGCGGAGCACGGCCCCGCACTCGCCGGCCAGGACGCCGCCGATGACTTCCGGCCGGTGGTTCAGGCGCCTGTCCCTGACCACGTCCCACAGCGAGCCCACGGCGCCGGCCTTCGGGTCCTCGGCCCCGTAGACGAGCCGGTCGAGCCGGGCCAAGGTCACCGCCCCGGCGCACATGGTGCACGGTTCCAGGGTCACGACGAGGGTCAGGCCGGTGAGGCGCCAGCTGCCCATGGCTCGCGCGGCCTGCCTGATCGCCACCATCTCGGCGTGCGCGGTGGGGTCGCGGTCAGCTTCCCGGCGGTTGCGGCCCCGCGCGACGAGCGTGCCCGCTGCGTCGAGGATCACGGCGCCCACTGGGACGTCCTCCGGGGCCGCCCCGGACGGCTCCGGCCCGGCCCGTACCGCCTCGGCCAGCGCGAGCCGCATCGCGGGCTCGAAGCCCGCGGCGTAACCGGTCACGGCGTCTCCGGTCACGGGGTCACCGGTCACGCGCCGAGCGCGCGGTCCAGGGCGCGCTCCACTGCTTCCCCGAACCGCAACCGTTCGGCGATGCCTGCCACGGCGTCCTCGGGGTAGAGATCGAGGTCGGCGGCTACCGCGCCGAGTTCCATCTCCTCCAGCCCGAGATCCGCGAAGATGGACAGGTCGCCGGCGGGAAGCACCTGATCGAGCTCGTCGTCCGCCGGAACCGGGATATCCAGGGCCTGGAGCACCTGGCGGGCCAGCGGATAATCTACCGCCGCGGTGAGGTCGGAGAGGAACAGCGAGACCTCCTCGCCGAGGACCCTGACCGCCAGCCAGAAGTCGTCGCCGACGCCAGCAAAGCCAATGGTGCCGCCGATGCTCGGCTGCCGGCGCAGCGCGTGCACGAGGCCGTCAAGGTCAGCGGTGACCGCGGCGGGCAGCGCGTCGGCTTCCCATTGGTCTTCTTCCCGGTAGATGATGACAGCGAAGTCCGTCTCACCCAGATCCGACATCGTCACTGCACCAGCATGCTCTGCACGGAGGAATGCTGTCAGATGGGGGGCGCCCATGGCGGCTGAATCGCGGATGAAAGCCAGCCGGCGACGGCCTTACCGTCTTGCCCTGGCGGGGCCGGCCCACCCGGCCGCGCATTAGTTGCGCTGATCAGGCATACTGATCAGGGGACCGGGGCATACTGATGCCGACACGGCACACCCCGTTAGCGGTCCAAGCTAACATTGGTTCTCTGACCAGTCGGACGAGTCCGGGCGCCTATTGGGAGAAAACGTGAATCTTAAGACAATCCTTGGGTGGCTCGCGGTCGCCTTTGTGATCTGGTGGATCGTGGAAGACCCCGCCGGGGCCGCGCACGTAGTGCATGACATCGGGACCTTCCTGACCTCAGCCGCGCACGGGATTTCGACTTTCTTCGCTTCGCTTTAGGGCGCGGTGCGGGGATGAGGCTGGCTCCGAACACTGATACGGTTCCGGCCACGGTCAATAGGTACCTTTTGCCCCATGAGCGGCAGGTCATCAGCGTTCATCAGCATCCTGCCGTGCTGATCCTGCCTATTTTCGAAGTTCTGGTCGGGCTGGCCATCGCCGGCTGGGTGAGCACTCTGACGCACGGCAACGGCGCGGTCCTCCTGGTGATCTGGATCCTGTGGGTGGTCCTGCTGCTGCGCCTGTTGTGGAAGGTCCTGGACTGGTCGCTGAATTACTTCGTCATTACGTCTCAGCGGCTCCTGCTGGCTCAGGGCTTTCTTCTCCGCAAGGTGAACATGATGCCGCTCGCGAAGGTAACGGACATGAGCTTCCAGCGGTCCGCTATGGGGCAGTTGCTCGGATATGGCGAATTCATTGTCGAATCAGCGGGACAAGATCAGGCGCTGCGCAACGTCGATTACCTCCCCTACCCCGAGCAGCTGTACCTGGAGGTATGCGGGCTGATCTTCAGGGAGAAGGAAGAAAGCCCCGACTAGGGCTCTACACGGTCACGAGTACCACTCCAGCTGCGGCGAGCAGCAGGCCCGCCTGCTGCAGGTGGCGCATCCGCTCACCGAGCAGCAGCCTGGCCAGCAATACCGTGATCCCGGGGTACAGCGACGTGATCACGACGGCCAGCCCGAACAGGCCGGCCCGGGTCGCGAGCACGTAGCACACGTTGGCTGCAGCGTCGATCGCGCCCGAGATCAGCGCGATGCCGGTGATTCCGCCCCGGCCGAACCTGGGGCGCGTGCGGGTGGCCAGCGCGATGCCGATGGCGACCACGGTGCCCGCGGATCGTGAGATGGCCACCGGCCAGAGCACACCGGACTGCCCCGCCTCCTTCAGGAACAGGAAGAACAGGCCGAAACCGGCACCGGCGGCGACGCCGTAACCGACCGCCAGCAGCCGCTCCGGGAGCCAGCCGCCGCGGCACCGGCCTCCGGCTGCTCGGCCGTCCCCCGGCCGGCCTCCCGCGCGCTCGGCCGGCTGCGCGCTGACCAGGACGATCGCGGCCAGGCAGATCATGCCTCCGGTGATCACCGGGACGCCGAGCCGCTCGCCGCCCGCGATCGCGACGCCTACGGGCAGGACCGCGGAGACGAGGGCCGCGACCGGCGCCACGACGCTGATCGGCGCGGTGGCGAAACCGGCGTAGAACGCGATCAGGCCGGCGGCTCCGCAGACGCCGGACGCGGCCGCCCAGCCGATGGCATTCCAGCCTCCGGCCGTTACCGGGGTACCCAGCCCGCCCGACAGCTGCCCCAGCAGCGCGGCCAGCACCATGACGACCGCGCCCGCCGGGACGGTGAGCGCCAGCACCGTGAACGCGCTCGCCCGCCGCGAAGCGACGCCGCCGAGAAAATCGGCGGTGCCATAGAGAGCGGCAGCGGCCAGTGCGAGGATCGTCACCATGGCTGGCCCTTCGAAACACCCGACATCGGTCGGAATATTAGTACAAGTAGTACATCATACCGACCGACGGGACGACCCGGGGAAGGGATAATGGCCGACGTACCCGACATCACCACTGCCGTGGCGCGGACCCTGCAGGCGCTGCGGGCCGAACGCGGCTGGTCACTTGACCAGCTCGCCGCGCGCTCGGGGGTGAGCAAGGGCGTGCTCGTCGCGCTCGAACAGGGACGCTCCAACCCGAATCTGGCCACGCTGGCCCGGATCGGCGATGCGTTCGGTGTTCCTGTCACGCAGCTCGTCGAGGTGGGCACCGAGCCGACCGTCAGGGTGAGCAGCCCGGGCGCCTCCCGGGTCCTGTGGCGCGGACCGTCCGGGGGCACCGGCACGATCCTCGGCGCCACGGACCCGCCGTGGGCCGTCGAGCTGTGGCGCTGGGAGGTGATGCCCGGCGAGGCGTTCGGTGGTGACGCGCACGCCCCGGCGACCCGCGAGATGGCCTGGGTCGAGGAAGGCCGGCTGACCCTCACCGTGGCCGGGGGGCGCCATACGGTCAGCCCGGGGCAGTGCGCCCGGTTCCCGGCGAGCCGTCCGCACCGTTACAGCAACGAAGGCGAGGAGCCGGTCCGGTTCACCATGGTGGTCGTCATCCCGCCGGCCGAGGGCTTACAGGCCGGCGACCTGCGCTCCGGCGTCCACCCCGATGAGCCAGTCGCGGGCCGCGATCGCGGACCCGCGGGCACCTGCCATGTCGCGGTCGGGCACCAGGATGACCTCCGCGACCTTGGCCTGCTCCTCGCGCAGGATGGTATTGGCCCGCACCTCGGCCAGGAACCAGTCACGGAAGTGCGGCGCGGCCTCCACCACACCGCCGCCGAGGAAATAGGCGCCCGGATCGAAGAAGTTCGCGGCGATGGTGAACAGCCGCCCGAGCGCCATAGCCTGCTGGGTGAAGATGGCCAGCGCCAGGGCGTCGCCCTGCTCGCCGTACTGACGGACCAGCTTGGCGGCCACACCCGCGGGGAGGTCCGCGAGCTGATGGCCCTCGTACCTGGCCAGCCAGTACGGCAGCAGGTTGTTCTGGATCCCGGTCAGGGAGGCCACGCTCTCCGCGTCGCCCCACTGACCGCAGTTGCAGGCGGGAGGCGGCTGACCCGGGCCGAGCAGGCCGTCCAGCGGGATCGGGACGTGGCCGAGCTCTCCGGCCATCCCGGCCGCGCCCTTGATCACCCGTCCGGCCTCGATCAGCCCGCCGCCCAGGCCGGTGCCCACGATCGCGGACAGCGAGCTGTGCCGCGCCGACTCCGCGCCGAATCGCACGTGATGCGCGTACAGCGCGGCCGCGTTGCCGTCGTTGTTGTAGATGACCGGAAGCCGGATACGCTCGGCCAGCGCGCCGCGGATGTCGAAGCCGCCCCAGCCGGCGTCCCCGAAGTTGGTCGCGCCCTTCGAGGAGATGATGCCCTCCGAGCTGGCCGGGCCGGGCGTGTCGAGGCCTACCGCGCGGACCGCCGCCAGCGGCACGCCGGTGATCCGCAGCACCTGGTCCACGGACTCGACCAGCGACTGGAGGGCCTTGTCCGGGCCCTCCCTGACGTTGCTCGGGACTTCCGCCAGCTGGTCGAGGAGGAACCGGCCGCCGGCGTCGAGAACCGTCCCGTTGTTGGTCGTCCCGCCGTTATCCAGGCCGATGACCACCCAGTCGACTGGCATGCGTCCTCCTCATCCGGCCGCTGAGCCCCGCTAGAGTCTAGGGAAATGCACTGGCGGGGAGCAATGGCCAGCGACAGCGTCCACCCGATTGACATCACAGATCGACCATGCCAGCTTTTGTTCGCATGGTGCCCGGTGTGTACGACGCCTACCTTGGCGCGATGGCCACGGCTGCGGCGGCACTCATCGGCCTGTTGTTTGTGGCTGTTTCGGTCCGGGACGACACGATCTTCGGGCCGAATGCCATGCCGGGCGGCGAAGCGCTGGCGATCACCGCTTTCATCGGCCTGGTGAACTCGTTCGTGGTGTCCCTGCTCGGGCTCATCCCCAAGACCAACATCGGCGAGCCCGCGGTGATCATGGCCGTGATCAGCATCGTCGCGACCGTCAGGCTCCAGCGTCGGCTGCACACGGGCAGAAACCGCATTGTGCTGGCTATCACGTTGCTGGCCTACGCGGCTCAGTTCGGATTCGGCGTGCTGCTGCGAGTTGATCCGCATGACAGCGATCAGCTGATCAACCTGTCCTTCATCGTTTTCGCCACGCTGATCGTGTCGCTGCAGCGCGCGTGGTCGCTGCTCAAGGGGAAGCACCTGGCCAGCGCGCGCGGCACGGCGGTGACCAGGGATCACGACCGCCGCCCGATGCTCAGACAGGCCGGGGTGCCTCGTGAGTCAGGCCCTGCCCCTTGGTGTTCAGGGGGAGGGCCTGCGGGCTGCGGAGGATCGGGGATTTGAACCCCGGAGGGCCGTTAGACCCAACCGCATTAGCAGTGCGGCGCCATAGACCGGACTAGGCGAATCCTCCACCCGCACCCGCGGGCGCGGTGGGCCTTAGCGTACCGGGAGTGACGCCGCCCGGGCAAAGTATTCGCACCTCGCGTCAGCGAACCTCGACGACTTCGTACTGCCCGTGGGCATAAGCCTCGCGCATGGCGCGCTTGGAGAACTTGCCCACGCTGGTCTTCGGGACCTCGGCGACGAAGCACCAGCGCTCCGGCAGTTGCCAGCGCGGGACCTGCTCGGCCATGAAGGCCCGGAGTTTCTCCGCTGTGACCTGGGCACCGGATCGCAGTACGACGGCTGCGAGCGGCCGTTCTCCCCATTTTTCGTCGGCGATCCCGATCACCGCGGCCTCGGCCACATCCGGATGGGCCATCAGGATGTTCTCCAGCGCCATGGAGGAGATCCACTCGCCGCCTGACTTGATCACGTCCTTGGCCCGGTCGCTCAGCCGGATGAAGCCGTGCTCGTCGAGTGTCCCCACATCACCGGTACGCAGCCAGCCGTCATGGAACTTGGCCGGGTCGTCGTCCAGGTAATACGAGCCCGTGATCCACGGGCCGCGGACCTCGATTTCGCCCACCGCCTCGCCGTCGAGGGGGAGCGTCGCGCCGCCGTCGCCGGCCAGCCTGGCCTCCACCGCGCACATCACCCGGCCCTGGCTGTCCCGGTACTGCCACTCCTCTTCCTTGGTCAGGCCAGCGGGCGGGTGGGCCAGGCTGCCCAGGGGCGAGGTTTCCGTCATTCCCCAGGCCTGCAGCATCCGGACCCCGAACTCGGTCTCGAACCTGGCCTGCATCGCGCGCGGCACCGCCGAGCCGCCTGCGACGACCATACGGAGCGAGGACAGGTCACCGCCGTCGGCCTGCATGTGCGCGAGGACTCCGGCCCAGATGGTGGGCACCCCGCCCGCCACGGTGACCTGCTCGGCGCCGATGAGCCGCACCAGGATGGCCGGCTGCATGTACTGGTCCGGCATGATCAGCGCCGCACCGGACATCAGGCTGGCGTAGGGGAGCCCCCACGCGTTGGCGTGGAACATGGGCACGACGGGCAGCACGCGATCCCGCTCGCTGAGCGCGAAAGAGTTGCCCAGGCAGGCGCCCATCGAATGCAGGTAGCTGGACCGGTGGCTGTAGACAACGCCCTTTGGGTACCCGGTGGTCCCGCTGGTGTAGCACATCGCCGCGGCCGAGGTCTCCTCCAGCGCGGGCCAGTCGAACGAGTCAGGCTCGGCGGCCAGGAGCTCCTCGTAGGAGTGGACGCTCACGCCGGCCAGCTCCTGCGCTCCCGGCGTCTGGCCCGGCTGCGCCCCGGATACGATCACGTGCTTGACGGTCGGCGCGTGCGGCAGGATCTCGGCGAGCCTAGAGACCAGCGAGGCATCTACGATGACGGCGCGGTCTTCGGCGTGGGTGACGATGTAAGCCACCTCGGCGGGGGCGAGGCGGATGTTAAGCGTGTGCAGCACCGCGCCCATCGACGGCACCGCCAGATAAGCCTCGAGGTGCTCGGCGTTGTTCCACATGAACGTGCCCACGCGCTGGCCGGCGCCCACGCCCAGGCGGCGCAGCCCGTTGGCCAGGCGTGCGGCGCGGCGGCCCGCCTCGGCGTAGGTTCGGCGCCTGGTCCCATCCTCGGTGCAGGTGACAACCTCACGATCCCCGAAGACCGACGTTCCGTAGCGCATGATCGACGTGATCGTCAGCGGGATGTCCATCATCGTGCTGCGCATCGAGCCACCTCCCGAAGGCGCCTGAGCTGCATACCTGATATTGCCATGAGCCTGGCGTCCCGCAGTAGACCCACGCGGCGCGAATTAACGTCCGCCCAGAGTGCTATAGAGAGATAAGTCGTGATTTAGCCCGGTAAAGGGGTTAGGCACCGGAATCCTCGCCGAGTTCCGCGTCGATGCGCAGCCTGGCTACCGCACGCGAAACCGTGCTCTTTACCGTGCCCAGGCTGACACCCAGCCGCGCGGCGATTTCCGGTTCAGTCATGTCCTCGAAATACCTCAGCATGACCGCGGCGCGCATCCGCTGCGGCAGCCGGTCGAGGGCCCGCCGGACCACCTCGGCCTGGTCGCTGTCTCGCGCATGGTCCGCCACCGCTTGGTCCGGCAGCTCGTCGGTCGGGTATTCTTCCAGCTTGCGGCGCCGCCACCACGATATATGCGTGTTGATCATCGCGCGCCGCACGTAGGCGTCGAGGGCGGCGCGGTCATTGATCTTGCCCCACGCCAGGTAGGTGTTGGCCAAGGCGGCCTGGACCAGGTCTTCGGCGTCAGCCCGGTTGCCGGTGAGCATGACCGCTATTCTCAGCAGGGTCGTACCGCGGGCGAGAACGTAATCGCGGAACGCAACGTCGTCGTCGCTGCCGGGGGAATCCTCGTGATCGCCGACGAAGCTCATGCCGACTACCTTACTTAAGGTAGTCGGCATGACTACGGTAGGTGCCCAAGACGGCGAGCAGGCACGTCGCGGGCGGCTATCCACCGCGGATGTATATCTATGTCCTCACGGACAATTGTGTCGGAATGACTTGACGTAACTGTCAGGGGCCGAGCATGGTCTACTTGAGGCTCATGCAATCCCACGGAGGGCAAGTGCGGCATTTGGCTGACATTCCCCGTTGGTGCGATGATGTCACGGAACATGCCGGTCCGGCCCGCTTCGCGCGCAGGTCGCTGCTTAAGGCAGCGGTTCTGGGCCGGCGGGAGGAACCGGGATACTCGCTCCCGGTAACGGGAGAAGACGGCGCCGCAGCCGCGGCGAGCACCTTGGTGTATACGGTCACCGGCAAGATCCTGGACGTCAGCCCGCACGTTCTGGTGCTGCGGACCGAGCTCGGCGAGCAGCGGTTCCCGCTGGCTTCGTGCGCGCAAGCTTGGCGCGGCGGCCAAGTTCCGCCAGCCGCCCTCCGGCAGGGCGACCATGCGGTCGTCCGGCGCCAGCATCCCGGCGGCCCGGTCGTGGACCGCATCTGGGCCCAGGTCGGCCGGGCGACCGGCACCATCGTCGAACGAAAAGGACCAGCAACGCTGCTGGTCGACGAGGGTCCGGCGAGCGGGCGCAAGGTCGTGATCATCGCCCGCGAGACGGCCGGCCGCATTCAGGTCCGCTTCCCGCGGCTTGAGCCTGGCTACCTCATCGACGTGATCGGCCTGAAGCAGGACGGCTTCCTCCAGGCGCTGATTCCCGCCACCTCGCAGCCGCCGTACCGGGCCGGCCACCCGCCCGCGCCGCCCATGGTCAGCGGGCATGTGCCCGATCCGGTGAGCGGCACGGCGGTCTGGCACGAGCCCGGGGAGGAGCCAGCGGATCTCCTCGGGCTGGCCTACCCCGCCCTGGACCCCGAGACGAGCGGCGAGCGGCCCGGTTCGGCGCTGCCGGAGTGCTCGGGCGACGAGCACGCCGTTGACCCGCACGCCACCGGGCCGGGGTGCGTCCGCCTCCCCTACCTGTCCCTCGGGAGCATGCTCCGGCTGCGGAACGACTGCGCCGAGCGCAGCCGGATGCTGCTCGTCACGAGCTGCGGTGCGACGGCCAGGTTGTTCTGTGATCGCTGCGTCACGTGCGGCACGTCGAGCAAGGGCCGGATCGCCGACCTCACCATGGCGGCCTTCGTGGAGCTCGGCGGCACCCTCGAAGCCGGGTGCTTCAACGCCACCATGACGATCGGCGGGTAGGCGATGCTCACTGCGGTCAGGGAGTTGCAGGTCCCCCTGCTAGCCGCCCTGCTGCTGGGCGGATGCGCGACCAAGGCGTGGCGCGTGCTGAGGTCACGTTCCATCGCGCCGGTTATGGATCCAGCTGGCCTGTTCCCGCTCCGTTTGCGCCGGCCGATGATGCTGGCCATGTGCGCGGCCGAGTTCGGCTTGGGCGTCGCGCTGATCACGACCGCGCGCAGGTTCGGCCCGGTCAGCCCACGCCTGCCGTCGACCATCGTGCGCACCGGGACGGCCCTGTTCTTCCTCGTCGCCATGGCCGCGCTGAACGAAACGCGGCAGCGTCGTCCCGAGGCCGGCTGTGGCTGCTTCGGCGAGTTCAGCGAGACCCCCATCGGATGGCGGACCATTACGCGCGCCGGGGTGCTGAGCGCGGCCGCCGCCGTCACGATCGGCCTTCCGCCGCTCCGCATGCCGTCCTCTCCCACCACGGCCGAGCTCTGGCTGGCCGCGGCGGCCTTCGAGTTGTCCCTCATCGCCTTCCTGTCCCCCGAAGTCAGCGAAATCCTGGTCAGGCTCGGCTATTCCGAGCCGTGCGAGGTGCGCAGGCTCCCCGTCGGCCGCACGCTGACGGCGCTGCGCTCCAGTTCTGCGTGGCGCCGGTACGCAGGCCAGGTTTCCGCGGCCGCCCCGGCCGACGTGTGGCGGGAAGGATGCTGGCGTTTCGTGGTGTATCCGGGGCTGGCGCGCGGCCGCCGAGTCGATATCGTCTTCGCCGTCTACCTGCAGGCCCGGCGGCCGCCCATCCGAGTGGCAGTCCTCGACGCGGACACCGGCGAGATCCTCGGCCGGCCGGAACTGGCCAGTCTGTCGTTATCTAGGGGATTCTAAGCTGTGTACTAGATAGCGGTATCGAATTCTAGCTAGCGCGAGGCCGCCGCGTGCCTACGCGGGCTGCGATCGCAGGTACTGGCCGAAGTGCGGGACGGTGAACGCGATCAGGCCACGTTCAGAGCTGTAGATCAGGCCCTTTTTGATCAGCGCGTCACGGGCCGGCGACAAGCTGGACGGCTTGCGCCCGAGCTCGTCGGCCACGACCGACGTAGGCACCGGGCCATCCCCGGTGGCGGCCATCGCGCGCATGTACTCCCGCTCGGCCAGCGTGGCGCGCTCATACCTGCTGCCGAAGAAGCCGACCGCCAGTTCGCTCTCCGCCTCGGGAGCCGCCACGCTGACATCCGCCGCCGTCACCGGGCTCGATGCGGCCACATCCCAGGTGACCTTGCCGTAGGCCTGGACGAAATAGGGGTAACCGTCGGCCGAGGCATACAGCGCGTCGAGCGCGCCTGCGGTGAAGGTCACGCCTTCGCGCTGGGCCGGGGCGATCAGCGCGAGGTCGGCGGCCGGCCGGTCCAGCCGGTCGATCCTGGCGTAGCTGAACAGCCGCTCAGAATAGCTCTTACTTGCCGAGAGCACTGACGGCAGGTGCGGCAGGCCCGCGCCGACGACGATGAGCGGGCCGCCGGTTTGCGACAGCTCGTGGCAGGCGGCGCAGAGCGCGGATACGTCGTCGGCGGGCACATCCTGCATCTCGTCGACGAAGAGCGCGATCCCCACGCCGAGGTCGGCGGCGACCGAGGCCGCCTCGGCGAACAACTCGGTGAGGTCGACCTCCAAGTCGCCCGAATCTGCCCGGCCGCGCTGGGCGGGCACGTCAATGCCGAGCCCGACCGTGACCGAGCTGCCCTTGGGCGCCTTCGGGTCGTGGATCGCGAACGCCTTGAGGACGCCGAGGAAGTACTCGACCCGATCCGGGGCCCGGTGCCTGGGCGCGAGTTCCCGCACCGCCATGTGCAGCGCCGCGGCTACCGGCCGCCGGATCGACTGGCCCGGCCTGGCCTCAATCTTCCCCGTGCCCCAGAGCCGCTGGAGAGCCATGGACCTGAACGTGTTCAGCAGCACCGTCTTGCCCACGCCGCGAAGCCCGGTCAGCACCATGCTCCGCTCCGGTCGGCCGCGGGCGATGCGCTCGAGCACCACCTCGAACTGGCCGATCTCCCGGTCCCGCCCGGTGAGCTCAGGCGGCCGCTGGCCCGCACCTGGAGCGTAGGGATTGCGCACCGGGTCCATACATCGGACTCTATGGCGAGATCTAGCCCAGGCCTTAGATTCCGCTAGAAAGCCCTACCGGCGTGTCGCGGCGGCTCAGCGCTCGTGCTGTTGGTTGAGCCGGGAGAGGTAGGCGTTATAGGCGGCCAGGTGCTCGTCGTCGTCAACGTTCTCGGGCCGGCTGGCCGCGGCGGGCCGGCTGGCCGCGGCGGGCCGGGCCGGGCCGGCGCGGCTGACGTCGGCCTCCTGATGTGCGCCGACCACGGTGGCGAAGTTGGTGCGGCGCGCGGTCTCCAGCCAGCCGAGGCCGCCGTCGCTACGCGCCTCACGGGTCCAGGCGAAGAACACCGTCATCATGATGGCGAACATGAGGCCAGCTCCGCCGACCCACATCACCGCGCCGCCGATGTGCACGTCGCTCACGGGGGTCGGCGCCCAGGCCGGACGGCCCTGGGCCAGGCCGGGAAACGGGTTGCTGCCCTCCGACCCGAGAACCAGGCCGGTAAAGGCATCCACCGGCATGGCCAGGAAAAGCAGGAAGATCCGGGTCGGGTAGGAGACCCGCCACCGGATCGGCTCCCGTCCCACCAGGGGCAGGAAGTAAAGGTACCCGGCGACCAGGTAGAGGGCATGCTCGGCGTTGTGCACGGTCTCGTTGGCCAGCACCAGGTTCATGAAGCCGGTCAGGTGGGTGCCCACGATCACGCCGACGTAGAGCGCGACCCCGAACGGAGGCCAGGTGATCCAGGTCACCACGCGGGAGCGCAGCAGCTTCTTGGTCCAGGTGTGCACGGGGTTCCGGCTCGCGTGCAGCAGCAACGTGGCCGGCTGCCCCAGGACGAGCAGCGGCGGGGCGACCATCAGCAGCAGCAGGTGCTGCACCATGTGGTCCCAGAAGAGCACGTCGTCGTAACTGCCGATGCCGCTCTCGGTCGCGATCACCACGACAGCCAGGCCGCCGAGGAACAGGGCGGTGCGCGGCAGCGGCCACGGGCGAGCCGGATGCCTGCGACGAACCCGCAGCACGCCCCAGAGGTAGAGGCCGGCCACGGCTACCACAAAGCCGGTCACGACCGGCGCGAACTGCCACCGGGTGACGAGCTCGGCCACGCTCAGCGGCGGCAGCGCGCTTTCCATGCCGCCGAGACTACTCGGCCACCGCCAGACTCACCCGAGCGGCTGGCGGTGAGGGAAAGGGTGAGTTCGCTCGAAGGGCACGCGCTCGGCCGACGTCAGGAACTCTCGAGGATGACGAGCCGCTGGGTAGCCCGGGTCATCGCGACATAGCGGTCGACCGCTCCTTCGGTGCCTTTGCCGAACGCCTCCGGGTCGATGAGGACGACCAGATCGAACTCGAGGCCCTTGGCCAGTTCCGGGCTCAGCGACCGGACGCGGGAGGTCTCCCGGAACGCGGGGTCGCCGATGACGCAGGCGATCCCGTCGGCATGCGCGGCGAGCCAGCCAGCCAGGATCACGCCCAGATCGGCAGCAGATCCGTGCCGGACGGGGATGCCGCTGCTGCGGATGGAGATAGGCACGTTGGCGTCCGGGAGCACGGCCAGGATGACCGGCTCGGCTTCCGCCATGATCTCTTCCGGCGTCCGGTAGTTGATGCTCAGGGAGGCCAGGCTGATCTGGTCGAACCCGATCCGCTCGAGCCGTTCCGGCCACGACTCCGTGAACCCGTGCCGGGCCTGCGCGCGGTCCCCGACGATGGTGAAGCTCCGGGACGGGCAGCGCAGCAGCAGCATCTGCCACTCCGCGTCGGTGAGTTCCTGAGCCTCGTCCACGACGATGTGCGCGAACGGGCCGGCCAGGAGGTCCGGATCGGTGCCGGGCAGTGCGGCCTCATTGACCAGGGCGTCCTGGAAGTCCTCGCCGCGCAGCATTGTGACCAGACCTACGCCGTATTCGTCATCCGCGGCTTCGATCAGGTTATCGACAACCTGGGCCATCTGCTCCCGTTCAGCGGCGGCCATGGCGTCACGCTGGCGCTGACGTCGTGATGCCTCCGGATCGCCGAGCCGCTGTCGTGCTGCGTCCAGGAGCGGCAGGTCAGAGGTGGTCCAGGCCTGGGCGTCCCGGCGCTGTAGCCGCCGGGCCTCGTCGGGGCTGAGCCAGGGAGCGCACTTGCGCAGGTAGGCGGGTACCGACCACAGGTCTCCGACCAGGTCAGCCGCCGAGATCAGCGGCCACGCCCGGTTGAGGGTCGCGATCAGCTCCCTGTTCTGCCGCAGCGACTTTCGGAACAGGTCAGCCGGGACGTCGCCCTCATATTTGTCCATCAGGATGACGACCAGCTCATCCAGGATCTTGATGCGCGCCTCGTTGTGCGCAGTACCGGGTTCTGGCGCCTCGAACGCCTCGGCCCAGTCGTCGGCGCTCAGCCAGAGGTCAGACCCGTCGGCCTGGACCTTCATCCCTTCCGCGGGTGGCTGCTCGTAGAACCTGACGGCCGTTTCGATCGCCCTCACCAGGTCCGCGGACGACTTCAGCCGGGCCACGTCCGGGTCGGTCTCGACCGTAGCCGCGGCTCCCTCGGCGAGGAGGTCCCGCAGGGTGCAGATCTGCACGCCCTCCTCCCCGAGGCTGGGGAGCACGTCGGAAACGTAGGCCAGGTAGGGCTGGTGCGGACCGACGAACAGCACGCCGCCCCGGCGGTGACCGAGGCGAGGATCGGAATACAGGAGGTAGGCGGCGCGGTGCAGGGCGACAACCGTCTTCCCCGTACCCGGACCTCCGTCGACGACCAGGGCGCCGCGGGATCCCGCGCGGATGATGGCATCCTGGTCAGCCTGGATGGTGCCGAGCACGTCCCGCATCCGGGCCGACCGGTTGCTGCCCAGGCTGGCGATGAAGGCGGACTGGTCGTCGAGCGCGGCGTTCCCTTCGAGGCCGTCCGGGGTGAACACCTCGTCCCAGTAGTCGCTGATCCGGCCGCGGGCCCAGCGATACCTGCGGCGGCTGGCCAGACCCATCGGGTTGGCGTGGGTCGCCCCGAAGAACGGCTCAGCCGCGGGAGACCGCCAGTCGAGCAGGAGCCGGCGGCCCGAGCTGTCCGTGAGGCCAAGCCGTCCGATGTAGGCAGGTTCGGAGCCGTCTGCGTAAACGATGCGCCCGAGGCACAGGTCCAGGCCGAAGCGGCCCAGGACACGCAGGCGAGCGGCCAGCCGGTGAATCTCCATGTCCCGGTCCATCGCCTTCTGGCCTATGCCGCCGGGCGCCCTGAGCTCGGCACCGAGGCGGCCGGACAGGTCCGCGATCGACTGCTCGAGGCTTTCCGCGATGGCCGCGAAGTGCTGCTCGTCATCGGCGATCAGCGCCGGGTCGGCCTTGGCGCGGAGGCGGTCAGGAAGGTCAAACGCGCTGTTAGCCAGGGGGTTCACTCATCAGCTCCGATCTGAGGCCGCTTGCGGCCGCTGACGCGGACCCCGTGGCCGTTGTTGATCAGGTCGCCCGCGTTGGTAACTGACCTGCGCATCTGCGGCCCCCGTTCCGGCGGTTCTGGCCTCGGCCAGCGATTATGCGGCACGACCCGGGTCTTGCCGCAAGCCCCCCGGTTCGCTATACGTTAGAAGTGGAGAGGAGCGCGCTTTCCTTCCCGTCATGGCCCGCTGTGGACGGATGCCTCCTCGCGAAGTAGCGGAGCGGCTGCGGATGTCACCATGCTGCATTCCGGTTTGAAGCCGTTCCCGCAGTAAACAGCCGCCCAGGTCCAGATCTTAAGACGCCGCCCGCTTGGGTAATGCCTGAGTATCGCCGGAATTCAAGGATAAAAGTCACACGCTAGACGAGGCGGCCGTTGTGGACCTGAACCAGGGGCTACTGGACCTGGTGGCCGTAGCGGTGGTGGCTGCCCTCACACCGCTGGTAGTGGCTGCCTTGCCGGGGCCCGCGCATTCCGCAGGTTGTCATCTTCCTGCTCGGCGGCGTCCTGATCGGCCCGCACGTGCTCGGCCTGGCCGAGACATCCAGCATCCAGCTACTGGCCAACATCGGGCTGGGCTTCCTGTTCCTGCTGGCCGGTTACGAGCTGGATCCAGCGCTGCTGCGGCGGCAGCCGGGCAGGCTGGCGATCGGGGGCTGGCTGATCTCGGCCATGCTCGCCATCGGGGTGACGGCCGGGCTGGACGCGGCAGGTTATATCAGGGACTTCGTACCGGTGGGCCTGGCACTGACGACCACGGCGCTGGGCACGCTGCTGCCCATCCTGCGGGACAATGACTTGCTCGCCGGCTCATTCGGCCAGTACGTGTACGCCGCGGGCGCGGTCGGCGAGCTCCTCCCGATCCTGATCATCGCCATCTTCCTCACCCAGCGGGGCCATTTCATCGCGCTTGCCTCGGTGGCGCTGGTCGGGGTGCTGGCCCTGGCCCTGTCCGCCATTCCGCGGCTGGCCAGAAGCAGTACGGTGCAGCGGATCATCCGGGAGGGCGAGGACGGGACCGGGCAGACCACCCTGCGCTGGGCCATGGTCCTGCTGTTTCTGCTGCTAGCCGTCGCAAGCCGGTTCGGCCTGGATGTTGTGCTCGGTGCCGTGCTGGCCGGTATGGTGCTCCGGGCCTGGACCCGCCGGTTCAAGATGGATACCACCGGGCTCGAGCACAAGTTCGACGCGGTGGGCTATGGCATTTTCATTCCCATCTTCTTCATCTCCTCCGGCATGACTCTCGACCTGAAGGCGATCAGCCAGGACCCGCTGCGGCTGCTCACCTTCCTCGTGTTGCTGCTGATCGTCCGGGGCCTGCCCTCGCTTCTGGTCTATCGTCGTGCCCTCCCGGCCCGGCAGCGGGTGGAGATGACGTTCATCACCGCGACCACACTGCCGCTGCTGATCGCCCTGGCCGAGATCGGCCAGGAGGATGGGGTCATGCTTCCCGCCACCGAAGCCGCTCTGGTCGGCGCGGGCGTGATCTCGGTCCTGGTATTTCCCCTCATCGCGGTACGACTGCATCGGTCAGCACCGCTCACACCGGCGGACGTTGGGATCGCGGCAGCGGAATCTGCCGCGGCGGCCAGCACGCTGCCGGAGAATCCGGTCAGCCAAGACGGCCAAGACGGCTAACTGACCGAAGGGAGTCCTACCGCGCAGGGGGGCTTTCAGGACCTCTAGGGCGCGATAGCCCGAAGCGGTCCTGTGCCGCTCGGACGATAATGTCGATGCAGGCCTCCGCGGACAGCACGGTGCTGTCGAGAATCACGTGATACAGCCGGGGGTCGTCCTGGCGGACGTTGAAAAACACCCGGGCGTAAGCCTCCCGGGCGCTGTCCACTTCCCGCTGGCCTTGCCGTGCCCTGACCTGGTCGACACCTTGCGCCACGACCTGGGCAATCCGCGCCTCCACCGGGCCGTCCAGGCGCACGCACAGCACGTCGGGCCGGCTACGGAACACGACCATTCCCGCACGACCCAGAACCACGGCTCCGGTGGTATCGGCCACGTGCTGCAGCTGGGCGTCGGTCGCTGACCGGAATTGCTCGGGCGTGAGCGGTATATCCGCAGGCAGCACGATCGGCCCGACTGGCACCCCCAAGTTGGCGAACCCTGCCGCGATCCGCTGCCAGCGGCTGGGAGGCTGCTCGTCCAGGCTCTCTTCGGGCAGGCCGAGCTGGCGGGCGGCAGCGGTGGTAGGAATGGCACGATCGACGAACGGAAGCTGCAGCCGCTCGGCCAAGGCGCGGCCCACCTTGTCGCCGTGCGCACCATAGGACGCCGACAGCGTCACCACCCCTCGCATTAGCCCATTTCAGCACACGAGGAGACGGATCGATCGACTATGGAGAATCCGGCCCCGCACTTCCGCCTGCAGGCCGACTGCCGCCGACCGGGTCTCGCCGAGTTGAACGGCCAGCTGCGGTCAGAGGCCAAACGGCGCCCCGCTGCCAGGTGGCACCGGGGGTTCGCGTCTGCGGTCCTGGTCCCAGGACTTTCCTTGCCATCCTCGCGTCGCGGCGAAGGCAAAGACCACCGCTCCCCCGAGGGGGGCCCGATGAGGCTCCAGCCTGCTATGTCAGTACTCGGGGATAGCGAGCCAAGCAAGACCATCCCGCGTATATCCCGCGATTAGGTTTGGTGCACCTGCGACCTAGGTTCATCGCCCCGTATGCCTGCTACCCAGCTTGATCCGGTACCTGAGGCCGACGCGCGGCTCTTTAAGTGCGACCGCAGCTGCTGGAAGAGTGGGCTTCGGTCGGCGAGGTTCACGAACGCCCACTGTCGGCGGCCGTTTGCGCCACCTCGGAAGATGACTGCGGACCCATTGCAGCGCGGTGGCCAGACTATGCCCGTACACAGGTCGGCGTTTTCGCGTCATGTCTCGATTATGCGCCTGCTGTCGCTGGGGTTATGAGCATGCCAGAGGCACGCGGCGGGCCCGAGTGCATCGGCTGGCCACCGCGCGGCGCAGTGACAGTGACCATGCGATGGCTGGCCAGCCAGTGAGTGACGGAGTATTCGCGGCGGAGCCCATTACGCTGGCGAACGGCAGCGTTCACCGGATTGACATCGCAGATCGACCATGCCAGCTTCTGTTGGCATGGTGCCTGGCGCATACGACGCCTACCTTGCCGCGATGGCCACGGCTGCTGCGGCGCTCATCGGCCTGCTGTTTGTGGCTGTCTCGGTCCGAGATGACACGATCTTCGGGCCGAATGCCATGCCGGGCGGTGAGGCGCTGGCGATCACCGCTTTCACTGGCCTGGTGAACTCATTCGTGGTCTCTCTGCTCGGCCTCATCCCCAAGATCAACATCGGCGAGCCCGCCGTGATCATGGCCGTGATCAGCATCGTCGCGATCGTCCGGCTCCAGCGCCGGCTGCACACGGGCAGAAACCTGATCGTGCTCGCCATCACGCTGCTGGCCTACACGGCTCAGTTCGGACTCGGGGTGCTGCTGCTCGTTGATTCACATAACAGCGATCAGCTGATCAACCTATCCATCATCATTTTCGTCCCGCTGATTACGTCGCTGCAGCGCGCATGGTCGCTGCTCAAGGGGAAGCACGTGGCCAGCGCACGCGGTACCGCGATGACCGGGGATCACGACCCGCCGCACGCACCCGACCCGGGAAACTTCCGGCTGCACCCCTGACTGCCAGGAAGCGCGCGCCGTGTTAGGCGAGTGTGCTGGCCGCGGCCGCATCCACAGCGCCAGAGCGAGCCACACCCGGCTCATACCCGCGCTTGTCACGGGTGAGATTCCGGCGTCGACCAGGTGCCGCGGTATGGGCATACCGAAATGACGGCGTCTGGGCGTACCGTGAAGTGGGCGCCTCCTGGCAATATGCGGCGTGTGGTGCGGGCATCGGGGTACCGCGGCAACGCCGAAGGGGTGATCACTGTGCTCGTCGTCGACGTTATCCTCGGAGCCGCGGTCCTCGTCTTCCTGATCTACCGGCAGCTGTCGGTCCGCCCCGTAAACGCCTCTGCCCTGCGGCTCATTGCGGTCCTGCTGGTCATTGGCCTGCTGCAGACCTACCGGTTCCTGAGCCAGCATCATGCTCACCCGGTGACCTTCGCCGCCCTCGGCGGCAGCCTGGTGCTCGCGGCTATCTTCGGCGCGCTACGCGCCCGCACCGTCCGGGTCTGGCTGGACGACGGGCAGGCACGGTCCCAGGGCAACTGGCTGACCGCGGTCTTGTGGATCGCCTCCCTGGCCGCGCACCTGGGTTACGACATCCTTGTCGGACACGGGAACGGCATCCGGGGCCTTGGAGTCGCCACCATCGTTCTGTATCTGGCCATCAGCCTGGGCTTCCAGCGGGTCTTGGTGATGCAGCGTGCCCACAAGCTGCAGCTCGCCGGACCTGCAGCAGTGGCCGAGCCGGGTGGCACCGGCTAGAAGACATTGCGCAACGCTGGCCCGCCAGCCAACGTCACCCCGCAAATATCCCGAGTTCGGTCTGCCACAGCTGGTCGGCGCGCTTGGATGGACCCGAACCCCCAACCTTCAGATCCATAGATCGATGGAGCATGTCCGGTCAGTGCGCCGGAATCCGTATCCGCTCGTCAGCGTCCTGCCGGGTGTCCGGAATAGACGCTATGGTCCAGCACCGTCCGGTCAGTCCGTGAGAAAGCTGTGAGAGACTTCTGCTCGCCCAGCCGGATGACCCGTGCCGAGCGCAAGTTCTCGGACAGCCGACACTCGTTTCAGAACGATGACCGAGAATGACAACAGGGCCCCGGGCGTGCTGACCACGTGCATGGTGCCGCTGCGGAAGACCAGGTCGTCCTGGCTGACACCAGCAGGATTGGGGGGCACGAGTTCGACGACTCGGCCGACGCCGCGGAACACCCCCACAGCGCGCACCACGCTGGTGGTGACGAGCCTGGTGCGCGAGATCTACAGCCATAAGAGCAGCTCAGGACTAGTTTTCCGAGGTAAAAGCGGAGGGCGTGGGATTCGAACCCACGGTGACGTTGCCGCCACAATGGTTTTCAAGACCATCGCCATCGGCCACTAGGCGAGCCCTCCTGTGCCCAACAGCCTACGGTAATGCGGAGCGGGACGTCAGCCGCCGCGGCCAGGCCAGACCGTCACCCACCAGCGCGGCGAGGGTCAGGTACGCATCGGCCGTCTCGGTGGTGAGCAGCTCGAGCTCGACCTCAGCGCCCTCTTCCAGATGCGGGTCGTACGGGATCCGCGTCACGGCCCGGCAGCGCGCGGCGAAGTGGTGCTCGAGCCGGTCCAGGTCGACCGTGCTCCTGCTCTTCGGCCGGATGGCCGACAGCACGACGATGCCGTTGCTGACCAGGTCCCCGCAGCCGTGGGCCTCCAGCCAGTCGAGGGTCGCGCTGGCACTGCGCGCGCCGTCCACCGACGGGGAGCTGACCACGACGATCTGGTCGGCCAGTTCGAGCACACCCGACATGGCCGAATGCAGCAGGCCAGTACCGCAATCGGTGAGGCAGATCGAGTAGAAGTGCTCAAGTACGCGCGCCGTGTCATAGTAATCCTCCGCGCTGAAGGCCACGGACACGGCGGGATCCCGGTCTGAGGCCAGCACCTCCAGCCGGCTCGGGCCCTGGGTGGTGAACGCGCGGATATCGGCGTAGCGGCGGATCTGGTCCCGCTCGTTCAGCAGGTCCCTGATCGTCGCGGCGGTCTCCAGGCGCACCTTGTCCGACAGCGTGCCGCGGTCGGGGTTGGCGTCGACGGCGACAACCCGGTCGCCGCGCAGGGTCGCGAGCGTGGCCCCCAGCCCGACGGCCGTCGTGGTCTTGCCCACCCCACCCTTGAGGCTCAGCACGGCCACCCGGTGGTGACCCCCGGCGACGGGGGTTCTGACCCGGTTGATGAGATCGCGCCGACGTATGTCGGCAGCCGATTCGCCCAGCCGCAGCAGGCCGCCGGTCACCCGGAAGATCCGGTGGCGCCAGCCCGACCCGGACGCCGGCCGCTTGCCGTGCAGCAGCGTCTCGGCGGTCAGGCTGTCGGACGTCCCGGCCGCGCCGGGAGGGCCCGCAGCGGCCGACGGCATCCAGCCCGGTGACGGCCGCGCCAGCGGCTGGGGCGCGGAGCGGGGCCGCGGCGCCGTGGGCGGGACGGTACCCGCTTCCGGTCCGTAGGCCGCCTCCGCGTAGCCGGAAGACCCGCCGTGACGTGGCTCGGGCGCGGCCCAGCCGTCGGCCGGGTACTCCTGCTCAGGCGCGTAGTCCGGGTCCGCCGCATAGCCGGTGCCAGCGGGATAGCCCGGTTCGCTCCGGTTCGGGTAATCGGCTGGCAGCGGAGCAAACCCAGGGCCCTGCGGGTACTCCGGTTCCTGCTGATACCCGAACGCCGGGTAACCAGGATCGAGCCGGTAACTAGCTTCACCGTGGTAACCAGCTTCTCCCGGGTAACCGGGCCCCGGCGGGTAACCGGGCTCCGGCGGAGATTCCAGTTCGGGGGGATAAGCCTGGTCTTCCGGTGAGAACGGCGGCTGCCGGTAGCCATCGGTGTCCCAGCCGAACCACGAGCCGAATGGTTCGGCGTCGGCCGGCCCGTCATGGAACATGGCCTCGGCCGGATCCGGGTCATCCGGGCCGGCGCGCCAGCCGCGGCCGAGCACCTCGTCGTCGCTCGGGTCGTCGCTGAATACCTGCGGCGCATCGTTATTCGTGCTCACGGGTCGCCCCCTTCAGTTCCGCACGGGTGGGCGCATGCCGGGCGGGGTTCGTCCATCAATCCGAGCCTAAGGCAATTTTCGCCTGATTTCGATACCCTCCGCACAGGTTTGGTAGCAATGAGTCGCCAATCGAGCCCCGGCCACCGTGGCCGTCGTCGGCATGCCGGGCGGCACGCGAGGCGAACTCGACATCGGCGGCTGCTCAGGAGAAGGCCGCCAGCATCGCGCGCCGGGTGCTGGGCGCCAGCGAGCACGCGGGTAAAATCCTGCTGCTGCCAACCTGACCCTTGGCGCATGCCGCGTACCGGGAGGGACAGACTAGGGCTATGAGCAACCCTGAAGCGCAAGATCACCCGCAGGTCCTGGTGGTAGGCCCTGACGGCATAGCCGTGTCGGCTAACCCGCCGGACGATGACGGCGAGCATGAGCGCCCGGTCACGGAGATGGTCGAGCAGCCAGCGAAGGTCATGCGGATCGGCAGCATGATCAGGCAGCTGCTGGAAGAGGTCAGGGCGGCGCCGCTGGACGAGAAGAGCCGGGCCAGGCTGAAGGAGATCCACCAGAGCTCGATCAAGGAACTCGAGGACGGCCTGGCGCCCGAGCTGGTCAGCGAGCTGGAGCGGCTGTCGCTGCCGTTCACGGACGAGCTCCCCAGCGAGGCCGAGCTGCGGGTCGCGCAGGCCCAGCTGGTCGGCTGGCTGGAGGGCCTGTTCCACGGCATCCAGACCACGTTGTTCGCCCAGCAGATGGCGGCCCGGAGTCAGCTGGAGCAGATGCGCCGCGCGCTCCCGCCCGGGATGATGCCGGTACAGCCAGACCAGGAACCGCAGCAGCACCCAGGCTCGGGCCCGTACCTGTAGAGGTTCCTCGATCAGAACGGACCGTGGCGCGTGCCCCCGCGCCCGGCTCTGCCCCCCCGGCCGGCCCTACGGACGGCCGAAGCGCAGCCGCCCCAGCCAGGCCGCGGCCGCGGCGAACTCCGTGTCGGAGGTGCCGGGCCGCACCTGGGTGACGCCGCCGTCGCATCGGGCGTAGCTGCCGAGGAAGCGGACGTCGCGACACACCCGGCGTAGCCCCATCAGGGCCTCGCCGACCCGCGCGTCATCCACGTGCCCTTCGCAGTCGATGAAGAAGTAGTACCGGCCGAGCTGGTCACCGGTCGGCCGCGACTGGATGGTGGTCAGGTTGATTCCGCGCACCGCGAATTCGGTGAGGAACTCCAGCAGCGCGCCGGGATGGTCGTCGGCCAGGAACGCCGCCACCGATGTCCGGTCCGTCCCGGTGCGCGCGGGCAGGGGGCCGTGGGCGGCCACCACGACGAACCGGGTCACGGCGTTGGCCCGATCGTGCACGTCAGGCACGAGGACCTCCAGGCCGTACTGTTCCGCGGCGAACGCGCCGGCCAGCGCGCCGTCGAGCTGCCCGTCCGCGGCCTGGCGGGCGGCCTCGGCGTTGGACGCGACCGGGATCAGCTCGGCGTCCGGCAGGTTGGCGGCCAGCCAGCTTCGGCACTGCGGCATCGCGTGCGGATGGCCGCCCACCTTCTTGATGTCACCGACCGCGGCACCGGGACGGGCCAGCAGCGCGAACGCGACAGGAACTTGCACCTCGGCCACGATGACCAGGTCGTTCCCGGCGGCGAGGTCGTCGAGGGTGGCGGTGACGACTCCCTCGACCGAACTCTCGATGGGCACCACGGCTCGTTCGGCGGTGCCAGCCCGCACCGCCGCGAGCGCAGCCGGGATGGTCGGGCACGACAGGGTCTCGGCACCGGGATCGGCGGCACGCAGCGCCGCCTCGGAGAAGGTGCCCTCGGGCCCCAGATAGGCAACTGGCATAGCCCACATCATGCCAGTACCGGCGGGATGAGCCCGCCAGGTCAGGGTTCTCTCGCCTGGGTTCTCTCTCGTCGGGCGGCCCAGGACGCGCTGGCCTGTTCCCCCCCGTGCGGGCCGCCCGCCCGCCGCCCGGTCATAGCCGCCGGGCGAGAGCCATGGCGACGTCGGTGAGCTGGTGAGCACGGTGCAGCTGGGCGCGCATCCCCGTGCCGGTGGCCCGGTGCGCCAGCTCCACCTCGACCTCGGTGACCCGCAGCCCCTGGCGCAGCAGGTCAATGGTCAACGCGGTCTCCACGCCCCAGCCCGGCGCCAGCGGGCGCGCTGCCTCGAACGCCGCGCGGGTCAGGCAGCGCTGCCCGTTCAGCGGCTGCGCCGGCTTCCAGCCGGTGGCCCGCTGGATCCCCGCCCCGGCCAGGCCGACCACCAGGCCATGACCACCGAGCTTGACCGCGGCGGCGAAGACGGCGATGGTCATGTCGGCCAGGCCGGCCAGGACCGGACCGATCAGCGGGCCAGCCTTAGCCGCCGTGTCCCCCAGGTCGCCGTCCAGGAACAGCAGGTGCCGGGGACGGTCGCGGCCTTCCCGCTGGTCCAGCAGGCGTACCGCCTCCGCGCCGGTTTCCATGGCGGCGCCCTTGCCCCGGTTCCGGGGGTGCCGCATCACGATGGCGCCCGACTGGCGCGCCGCAGCGGCCGTGGCGTCCGCCGAGCCGTCGTCAACCACGAGGACGAACGCGACGCCCGGCAGCCCGGCCGCGGCCGCCACCGTAGCCCGGATACGATCCGCCTCGTTCCGGGCCGGGATGACCACCGCGATCTCGCCGGATCGTGACCCGCCTGACATGGGCCCGATCTTAGGTCAACCGGTCGGCGTTCGCGGTTACTGCGGCACGCCCCTCGGATCAGCGTTCTCGACCAGGGTGAACACCGAGTCCAGCCCGGTGACCTGGAGGATTTTGCGCACGGCGGGCTTAGGCGCGGCGATTTCCAGCTCGCCGCCGCGCTCGCGGACCCGGCGCAGGCAGGAGAGCAGCACGTTCATGCCGGTCGAGTCGCAGAATTCCACCCCGGACATGTCGATGGTCATCCGGGCGGGCGCGCCTTCGGCCAGCAGGCTGGCCAGCTCGCTGTGCAGCCGCGGAGCGGTGTAAAGATCGATCTCACCGCAAATGGTCACGATGGTGTGATCATCATGAAATCGACTCGAGACATTAAGCTCCACGAGCCGACCTTATCGTGCCGCGAGCCCGGAAGCCAGGTAACTACATTGAGCGCCAGCTTAGAGTTCTCTGACCAGGGGACACCGGTGCCCGCTGAAGCCGCTTTCCGCCGCGACGGCGGGCACCGGCCCGAGCTGGACCTCCGCCCACACGGTGGTGCCTTCGTACCCGCTGGATGTCCCCCAGCGCCGCGACAGCCTGGCCACGATCCGCAGGCCCCGGCCCCCGGTCGCGGTCGATGTGGGCTGGCCGAGCTCGGGCCGGGCCGATCCGCCGCCGTCGCTGACCGAGACCCGGACGGTGTCGCCGTCCAGATCCCAGGCGGCCCGGATGGCCTGGCCCGGCAGCGGCGTCCCGTGCTGCAGGGCGTTGCTGAACAGTTCGCTGATCACCAGGGCGGTGTCGGTTACCACAGAACCGCGGATGCCGGCCTCGATGAGATCGGACACCAAGTTCCGCCGGGCCACGCCGACGCTTGCCGCGGTGAACGGGAGCAGTAGGACGCTCGACTCAGTCACCTCCACATCAGCGTGGCTGAACTAGCCGACCTGTAAGTGAACCTGGTACGAGCGGAAAAATGCCCCGTCTGAGGACCCTGGAAACACGCCAGCGCCGCTGACATCGCGGCCTGCCACGAAGGCCGCTGGCGAGCCGCCCCGCGCCGATCGCTGCCGCGGGCACGGTAACGTCTGCGGTATGCCCACCGGTAACGGGTCCGAGCCGACCGTGATAGTCGATGACCTGCACGTCGTGTACCGGGTGTACGGCGCGGGCGGCGACAAGGGAACCGCGGCGACCGCGCTCATGCGGGTCGTCAAGCGCCAGCGCCGCCCGTCGGTGCGCGAGGTGCACGCTATCCGGGGCATCTCGTTCGTGGCCAACCACGGCGACGCGGTCGGGATCATCGGGCGGAACGGGTCGGGCAAGTCGACCCTCCTGCAGGCCATCGCGGGCCTGCTTCCGCCGGAGCGCGGTTGCGTGTACACCAGCGGTCAGGCCGCCCTGCTCGGCGTTAACGCCGCGCTGCTCGACGACCTGACCGGGGAACGCAACGTGGTGCTCGGCTGCCTGGCCATGGGCATGACTCCGCAGGAAGTAAAGGACGGCTACCAGTCCATCGTGGACTTCTCCGGGGTCGGTAACTTCATCGACTACCCGATGCGCACGTACTCCACCGGGATGGCCCAGCGGCTGCGTTTCTCCATCGCCTCGGCCAAGAGCCATGAGATCTTGATGATCGACGAGGCGCTGGCTACCGGCGACGCCAACTTCCGGGCCAAGAGCCACGAGAAGATCATGGAGCTACGGGGCGAGGCGGGGACGGTGTTCCTCGTCACGCACAACCTGGGCGAGATCGAGGCCAGCTGTAACCGGGTCATCTGGCTGGAGAAGGGCGAGGTCGTCAGGCAGGGTTACGACGTGACGGCCATCGTGGACGCCTACGTGGCGGCCACCGGCGGGGAGCCTCGCCACCGGGAGCTGCCCCAGGAGGCCGATCACACCGCCTCCTGAGGCGGTCAGCCCTCCGCGCGGCGCAGCCGCAGCCGCATGACCGTGCCGCCACCGGGGCGCGGCATGGCGGTGACCTCACCGTGCTGGGCCTCGGCCAGCCGGCGGACGATGAACAGGCCGATGCCCACGCCGCCGAACCGGCGGCGGTCGCCGGTCTCGCCCTGGTAGAACCGGTCGAAGATGCGCTCGCGATCCGCCGCGGCGATGCCGATGCCCTCGTCTTCCACCACCAGCTCCAGCCACGCCCCGTCCGGGCGGGCCCGCACCGTCACCGTGCCGCCGGCGGGTGAGTACTTGAACGCGTTCTCCAGCAGCTGCCCGGCGATGATGTCGGTGGCCATCGTGTCCCCGCTGGCCGCGGGCAGGTCGTCGGGGATGTCCGCGACGACCGTGTGCTTGTCCGACAGCGCCCGGAAGGCGGCGGCGGCGGCGCGCAGCACGGCGCCGAGGTCGAACGGGCCGTTGCTGACCGGAAGCTGGTCGGCCCCGGCCCGCGAGCCGAGCAGCAGCTGCTCCACCAGCCGGCCCAGCGAGCCGGCCCGCTCCGCGATCGTCTGCACCGCGTCCCGCCGTTCCGCGTCGCCGAGCTGGTCCCACCGGCTGGCCAGCGTGCTGGCGAAGCCCTGCACCACGGTGATCGGCGTGCGCAGCTCGTGGCTCGTCGTGGCCAGGAACAGGTCCTTGGCCTCCTCGAGCTCCTTGGTCGCGGTGACGTCACGGAAGTCGATGACCAGTTCCCCGCCGTCCGCCAGCGCAGTGCACAGCACGTCGAGCCACCGCCCGTTCGGCAGCTTATGGGTCAGCATCGCGTCCGGGTCAGGCAGCGGGAACGGCGGGGACTTGCCGATCGCGGCCTGCGCGGGAATGCCGGTGATGCGGTGCGCGGCCGGGTTCCACTGGCGTACCAGGCCGCCCGCGTCCAGCACGGCGATGCCGTCGGCGCTGCCGTCGATGACCGCCCGCTCGTGGGCCCGCTGCCTGACGACCTCTTCGAAGGCCATGGCGTTGGTCAGCGCGACGCCGGCGTGCCCGGCGAGAAGTTCGAGCAGTTCGAGCTCGACATGGCTGAGCCTGCGCCGGCTGTACAGCGCGTACAGCGCGCCGTAGGGCCTGGCCACGTGCGACAGGCTCAGCGCGATAGTGTGCAGGCCCGGCAGCGCCGACCAGATCAGGTCATCGAAACCGCCGGATTCCCCGGTCGCCATCATGACCGTCTTGCCTGCGGCCATGAGCTCGCCGACCAGGCTCTTGGCCAGCGCGGCGGTCCGCCCGCGCAGCCTGGCGGGCAACCCGGCCGTGCTGACCAGGCGGAGCGTGTCGTCCTCGATGAGCACGAACCCGCCGGCGTCGGCACTGGTCAGTTCCCGAAGGCTGGCCGCGATGCGGTCGAGCACCGATTCCAGGTCGCGCTGGGCGTTCATGTCGGCGACCACGTCGCCGAGCCTGCGCACCACCCGGGCGCGTTCGGCCATGTAGTGCCGGGCCACGTCGTCTTCGCCGGCTTGATGGCAGACGTTGACCCAGCCGGTCACCTCGCCGTCGTCGCCGATCAGCGCACTGGTGTCGATCCGCACGTCGATGACCGCACGGTCCTTGCGTACCCGCCGTGTCGCGAACGAGATCTGACCCCCGCCGCGGACCCGTTCCAGGACCGCATTGTGCTCGGCCTGGAGCTCCTCGGGGATGATCTGCGGCTCCGCGCCGATCACCTCGGCCTCGGTCCAGCCGAACATCCGTTCGGCGGCCGGGTTCCACAGCAACACCGTCCGGTCGGTGCCGAACGCGACGATCGCGTCGGCCGCGCACTCGATCACGGCCCGCGCCATCACATCGGAGCGGCCGCTCATCGTCCCCGCCTGCTCTGCGGTCACCCGGATATCGTGCCACGCCGGGCCGCCCGCGGTGGAAAAGAATACGCCGGGCCGGCGTGTGAGGCCTAACAAAAGAGCACCGCGCTGATCTATAGTGCTTTTCAAATACGAGTAAGGCCGGTCATCCGGGGCAATCATGATGGTATGGCTGCCGGAGAGACGGTCTTCCGCTAGGACGCGGCGATGGACCAGGCAGAGTCAAGCCCGTCACCGGGCCAGCCGGACCCCGGCCAGCCGGAGCGGCCGGGCAAGCCGGCTGACCGGCCGGACCGGCATACCCGGATACCGGCGCTCAGGCTCGAGCATCCGGTGGTGGCCGGCTACGACGGCTCGGAGCCGAGCCGCAACGCGCTGGCCTACGCGGCTGGGCTGTCGCTGCGCCTCGGCCGGCCGTTGCTCATCGTGTACGTGTGCTCGTCCGGGGTGTACTGCGAGCCGCTGACCGGGCAGGTGGTGGGCGTGCCGCGCGATGCTGACGCGCTGGAACGCTGGCTGCTCGCCGAGCTCGACCAGGTGACCGGGCCCATCGACCTCGACGTGCACGTCCGGACCCGGCGGGGCAGCCCGGCCCGGGAACTGGCCGCCGCCGCGGAGGAATTCTGCGCCAACGCGCTGGTCATCGGGGCGCCCACGCACTTCTGGCACCGGATCGCGGGTTCCGTATCGGGCTGGCTGGCCCGCCACGCCCGCTGCCCGGTCATCGTCGTCCCCTGACCGCCGGCCGCGGACCACGCCGCACCAGCGGGAAAATGAGTGGGCGAGGAGGGATTTGAACCCTCACGTCCTTTCGGACACACGGACCTGAACCGTGCGCGTCTGCCGTTCCGCCACCCGCCCCGGGCAACGAGTAGATTAGCACGACCCCGAGCGCTGCCGCGCCCCGGATACGATCGGGTGGATGAGACGGGAAGGGAGGTGGCACGTTGGGAGTCCTGCAGCGCTTTGAGCGACGGCTCGAAGGCATGGTGGAGGGGGCCTTCGCGCGCGCCTTCAGGTCAGAACTGCAGCCCGTCGAGGTGGCTAGCGCGGTGCAGCGGGAGATGGACGACCGGGCCGCCATCGTGGCGAAGGGCCGCACCCTGGTGCCGAACGACTTCGTGGTGGAGCTCGCCGAGAGCGACCATGACCGTCTCGATGTGTACGCCGAGAGCCTGGGTGTCGAGCTCGCCAACCTGGCCCGGGACTACGCCAAGGAGCAGGGGTACTCGTTCGTGGGCCCGGTGCGCATGCGGTTCGAGGGCGTGCCCGACATGACCACCGGAACGTTCCGGATCCGCTCCGGCGTGATCCGCGGCTCGACCATCGAGGGCGGCGAGATCAGGCTGCCGGCCAGTGACCTGCCGCGGCCCGGCGGGCGCGGCTTCCCCGGCCATCCCCGGCTGCTCGTCTCCGTGCCCGGCGCTCCCGGGGCCGGGGACAACCAGCACACCTACGAGCTGCAGACCCCGGTGACGCTGCTCGGCCGGGGCACGGACTGTGACCTGCGCCTGGTCGACCCCGGGGTGTCCCGGCACCACGCCGAGCTGCGCGTGGAGACCGACCAGGTCGTCCTGGCCGACCTGGACTCGACCAACGGCACGTTCGTCAACGGCCAGCCGGTCCGGCGGGTCGCGCTCAGCGACGGCACTTCGATCTCGCTGGGCCGCACTACGCTGGTCTTCCGCCAGGACCGCCGCCAGGACGGCCAGGGCAGTGGTTATCCAGGCAGCTACTGACGCTCGGGGACGTGGCCCCAGATGAGTGAGCACCGATGAGCGAGCTTTCCCTCACCATCATCAGGGTGGCTTTCCTGGCCGTGCTGTGGCTGTTCGTCATCGCGGCGATCGGGGTGGTGCGCACCGACCTGCTCGGATCGGCCACCACGCCGCGGCGCAGCCGGGGCCGCCAGCCCCAGACCGCCCGGCCGCCTCGTCAGGCCCGCCCGGCCAAGCCGCAGCGGCCCGGCCGCGGCTCACCGCGCTTCCTGGTGGTGACGGCCGGCACGCTGAAGGGCACCAGCTTGGACCTGGCTCAGCAGCAGATCACGCTGGGGCGGGCCAATGATGCCACGCTGGTCCTGAACGACGACTACGCTTCAAGCCGACATGCCCGTATCTTCCCGCAGGACGGTCAGTGGATCGTCGAGGATCTCGGCTCGACTAACGGCACCTACCTGGACCGGCAGAAGGTGACGCGCCCGACGCCCGTTCCGCTGGGCGTGCCGATCCGCATCGGTAAGACCGTCCTGGAACTGCGCAGATGACACTTGAACTCCGCTACGCGGTACGTTCTGACGTCGGCCTCCTCCGCGAGGGAAACGAGGACTCGGCGTACGCGGGACCGCGCCTGCTCGCGGTGGCCGACGGGATGGGCGGGCACGCGGCAGGCGAGGTGGCCAGCGCCCTGACCATCGAGTCCATGGCGCAGCTTGACTCCGTCGAGCCCGGCGGCGACATGCTGGAGGCGCTCTCGTCGGCGGTCATCGCCGCCAACGCCAAGCTGCAGGAAAAGATCCTGGCCAACCCAGCCGTCGAAGGCATGGGCACCACGCTGACCGCCCTGCTGTGGTCCGACGGGCACGCGGCCATCTGCCACATCGGGGATTCGCGCGGCTACCTGCTACGCGACGGCGAGCTCTACCAGATCACTCACGACCACACGCTGGTGCAGTCGCTGGTCGACGAGGGCCGGATCAGCGCGGACGACGTGTCCACGCACCCCCAGCGGTCGCTGCTGCTGCGCGCGCTGGACGGCAGGTCGGCCGCGGAGCCCGACCTGTCCGTACACGACAGCCAGGCGGGCGACCGCTACCTGCTGTGCTCCGACGGCCTGTCCGGCGTGGTCAGCGACGAGACGCTGCGGGACACGCTGGCGACCATCGAGGATCCCGATGCCGCCACCCGCCAGCTGATCGAGCTCGCGATCCACGGCGGCGGTCCCGACAACATCACCTGCATCGTCGCGGACGTGGTGGACACCGCCACCACCCGGCTGCCGCTGACGACCACTCCGGTGCTGGCCGGGGCCGCGGCGAGCATGACCGACCCCGGGCTGGCCGACGGCACCGGGCCGTTGCGCGGCTTCACCGACCACGACGAGGATCACGGGCGGACCGCGCCCCAGCCGGCGGTCGACGACCTGGACCCGCTGATGACCTCCGCCGTCATGCCGCTGACGGTGAGCGAGAACGGCGCCGATCCCCGGGCGCGAGAGGCCAGGCGCAGCCACCGGGCGCAGCCCCGGCGATCCAGCGGTTCGGGCCGCCGCCGCTGGCCGATCGTGACCACCGCGCTCGTGGTGCTCGTGGCGGTCGTCATCGGCGGCGGCTACGTCTTCTGGCGGGTGAGCCAGGGACAGTATTACGTCGGCACGAACAGCAACGGCCAGGTCGTCATCTACCGCGGCATCAGCCAGCGCATCGCCGGCTTCAGCTGGTCCAGCCCCTATCAGCTGACCGGGATCCCGCTGTCCCAGGTCCCGTCGAACTACCAGCAGACGGTGAAGACCAACTACAGCACGGGCAGCCTGAACCAGGTCCGCCAGACGGTGGGGAACATCCAGGCCGGCGTGGACAGCTGCCGGGACGCGTACGCCGCTCTCGCGAGCTGGAAGGCTGCGGAGGACGAGTACAACGCCGCCGTGGCCCAGGCCAAGAAGCTGAAGAAACCGACGGCCAGCATCCCCAAGCCCGGCCCGCAGCCCGCTCCGCCCCCGGCGATGTGCCCGCCGCCCGGGGCGTTCGGCGTCCCGGCCGGCGCCCTGCCGTCGGCCGCCCCGGGGTCAGCTTGACCGGGGCGGGGGGCCCGCGGGACGCGGTGAGGTCCCGGTGAGCAGCATCACGGCCCCGACGCCGGCCGTCGATCCCGACGGCCCGCTGATCCCGGCGGCACGGAGCAGGCGGCGGACTGAGCTGATCATGCTCGTCTTCGCGTTCGCGCTGGTCGCGTTCGCGTTCGCGAACGTGGGTTACAGCCTGACGGGCAAGCTGCCCTCGTCGCTGGCGGAATACCTGGGCGCCTTCGCCATCATCACCCTCGTCGGCCACCTGGCCGTGCGCAGGCTCGCCCCGTGGGCGGACCCGCTGCTGCTGCCGCTCGCGGCCCTGCTGAACGGCCTGGGCATCGTGATGACCTACCGGCTGGCCGCGCAAGGCAGCCTGCTCTCCACGCCGCTGAGCCCGTCCGCGACCGGTATCCAGATCCTGTACACCGCCATCGGCGTCGCGTGCTTCGTCGCGGTCCTGGCCCTGATCCGCGAGCCCCGGGTGCTGCAGCGCTACACCTATACCCTCGGCGTCGCCGGGCTGGTGCTGCTGGCCCTGCCCGCGCTGCTGCCTGCCTCGATCAGCGAGGTCTTCGGGGCGAAGATCCAGATCCGGCTCGGCACGTTCACCATCCAGCCCGAGGAGTTCGCCAAGCTGGCGCTGGCCGTCTCCTTCGCCGGCTACCTGGTCGCCAAGCGGGACGTGCTGGCCCTGGCCGGCCGCCGGGTGCTCGGCATCGACCTGCCGCGGGCCCGCGACCTGGGCCCGATCCTGGTCATCTGGGCCACCAGCCTGCTGCTGCTGGTCTTCGAAAGCGACGTGGGGACCAGCGCGGTATTCATGGGCCTGTTCGTGGCCATGCTGTACATCGCGACGTCCCGGACGTCGTGGCTGCTGCTCGGCTTCGTCATGTTCGTGGCGGGCGCGTTCGCCGCGAGCAAGCTGTTCGCCCACGTCGGCGAGCGGTTCACCATCTGGCTGCACCCGTTCAGCGGGCAGAACCCGAGCCATAGCGCCTACCAGCTCGTCCAGGGCCTGTACGGGATGGGGAGCGGCGGGCTGCTCGGCAAGGGCCTCGGCGGCGGCCAGCCGTACATCACGCCCCTGGTCCAGAGCGACCTGGTGTTCACCGCCTTCGGTGAGGAGCTGGGCCTGGCCGGGCTCATGGCCATCCTGCTGATCTACGGGCTGATCGTGCAGCGCGGGCTGCGCACCGCGATGCTGGTCAAGGACCCGTTCTCCAAGCTGCTGGCGGGTGGCCTGTCGTTCATGCTCGCGCTGCAGGTCTTCGTGATCGTCGGCGGAGTGACCCGGCTCATCCCGCTGACCGGTATCACCACCCCGTTCCTGTCGCAGGGCGGATCCTCGCTGGTGGCGAGCTGGATCCTCATCGCGATGCTGGCCCGGATCAGTGACGCCGCCCGCCGCCCGCCGCCGCGGCCGATCCAGGAGGAGGGGCTGACGCAGGTCGTGACGCTCAATTGAACCGCGCGCTGCGCCGGATATCGATCGCCATCCTGGTGATGTTCGTGCTGCTGCTGGTCAACATCAACTACCTGCAGGGCTTTCAGCCGGCCAGCCTGGCCACCAAGCCGAACAACGCGCGCGCCTTCGAGGCGCAGTTCGCCTACCAGCGCGGCAGCATCCTCACCTCCGACGGCGTGACCATCGCCGAGTCCACGCCGAGCAACGACATCTACAAGTACCAGCGCAAATACCCTTACGGCCCGGAGTATGCCCCGGTGACCGGCTACAGCACCCTGTACAGCCAGAGCGGCATCGAGTACTACGAGAACTCCGTGCTGAACGGCAGCGATTCCTCGCTGACGGTCCGGAACTTCATCGACCTGCTCACCGGCAAGCCGCGCAAGGGCGCCAACGTCACCGTCACGATCAACTCCAAGGCCCAGAACGCGGCCTGGAACGCGCTGCAGGCGGGCACCGGCGGCAAGCCGGGCGCGGTCGTCGCGCTGGATCCGCGGACCGGCGCGATCCTGGCCATGGCCTCGTACCCGAGCTACGACCCCAACGTGCTGGCCACCCACGACGGCAAGCAGCTCAACGCGGCCGACGAGGCGCTGCTCAAGCAGGCAGGCAACCCGCTGCTGAACCGGGCCATCAACTACACCTGGCCGCCCGGCTCCACGTTCAAGATCGTGACCAGCTCGGGGTATCTCGCCAGTAACCCGAACAGCAACCCCCAGACCAGCGTCTACTCGCCCACGCAGCTGACGCTGCCGCAGACGACCCATATCCTGACCAACAACGACGGGGAGGTGTGCGGGAACGGCGGCGGCCAGACCCAGCTGATCACCGCCTTCGCCCAGTCGTGCGACACCACCTTCGGCAGCATCGGCATGACCCTCGGCGGCCCGGCGCTCAACAACTTTGCCGAGCTATTCGGCATGAACGACAAGACCCTGAAGATCCCGATGCCGGTGACGCCGAGCAACTACGTGATCCCGCCGAGCAAGGCGCTGACCGCGTTCTCGGCCATCGGGCAGTACAGCGACACGGTGACCCCGCTGCAGGAGGCCATGTTCTCGGCGGGCGTCGCCGACGGCGGCAAGCTGATGACGCCGTACCTGGTCAAGCAGGTGACCGCCAGTGACCTCAGCACGGTGGACACGACGAGCTCGAAGCAGCTGAGCCAGGCGGTCTCGCCCACCGTAGCCGCTGACCTGGGACAGATGATGCTCGCCGTGGTCCAGGACTCCGATGGCACGGCGAATGCCTTCAATACCGCGGCGGTCGGCTTCACGATGGCCGGCAAGACGGGTACCGCGCAGAACGGCGTGAACAACACCGGGCTCAACGACGCCGTCTTCACCTCTTATGCACCGTACGACAACCCGCAGATCGCCGTCGGCGTCATTATTCAGGGTGGCGGCTACGGGGCGACCGCAGCTGCTCCCATCGCAGTCCAGGTCATTAAGGCCTACCTGGCCACCCTGGGGAAATAATAAGGTGACCGATTACCTGCTGGCGGGCCGCTACCGGTTGACCGACCGGATAGCGACCGGCGGCATGGGAGAGGTGTGGCGCGGCGAGGACTCGCTGCTCAACCGGACCGTCGCGGTGAAACTGCTGCCTACCGGGCGGGCGGGTGACGAGGCGTTCCTGGCCCGGTTCCGGGCTGAGGCCCGGTACACGGCCAGCCTGTCCCATCCGGGCATCGCCCGGGTCTACGACTACGGCGAGTCGGCCGAGTTCGGCGGCGCGTACCTGGTCATGGAACTGGTCCGGGGCGAGCCGCTGGCCGCGATCCTGGCCCGGGCGGGCCGCCTGTCTCCCGACGCCACCTTGGACATCATCAGCCAGGCGGCGCGGGCGCTCGACGCCGCGCACCAGGCCGGCATCGTGCACCGCGATATCAAGCCGGGTAACCTGCTCGTCGCGGCCGGCGGCACCACGAAGATCACTGACTTCGGGATCGCCACCGCGGCACTCGCCGCGCAGGCCGCGCACCTGACCGAGACCGGCATGGTCATGGGCACGGCCATGTACGTCTCGCCGGAGCAGGCTACCGGCGCGCCGGTGGACTCCTCCTCCGACATCTACTCCCTCGGCGTGGTCGCGTACGAATGCCTGGCCGGGCACGTACCGTTCACTGCTCGTGAGCCGCTGGCCATCGCCTTCGCGCACAAGCACGCGCCGGTGCCGGCGCTGCCGCCCGACGTGCCCCCGCCGGTCGCCGATCTGGTCTACGACATGCTGGCCAAGACCCCCGCTGAGCGCCCGGCGAGCGCCCGGGCGGTGGCCGACCGCGCGGACCAGCTGCGGGAGTCCCTGGCCCTGGGCGACGTCGCCCGGGCGGGCGAGCTCGCCGGGGCTGACTTCGCGGGAGTCACCCGAGCCGACCTGCCCGCCGGGCCCGCGGGCCCCCTGCTCGGGGACGACTACCGGCCGGCGGCCCGGGCCCGCGCCCGCCCGGCCGCCGCCGCTGGGCGACGGCCGGCCTGACCGCGGTGCTGTGCGCCTTCGCGGCCGCCGCCGGCCTGTATCTCAGCGGTCATCTGCACGGCCAGACCAGCGGAGAGAGCGGCAACAACACGGTGCAGCACATCAGCTCGTCGGCCGGGACTCCATCGCCGCGCAGCAGTCATCCCGGCACGACCAGGCCAACTCCTAGTACGGTGGAACAGCCATCAACGGTGGCCGCTACCACGGCTAGCCCTAAACCGACGAAGACATCCAGACCCACATCTTCACCCAAGACATCACCATCGTCGACGAGCCCTACCTCTTCGGCGAGCAGCTCAACATCGGCAAGTGCCTCTTCATCGGCGTCGGCGTCGGCGTCGGCGAGTTCTTCCTCGTCGTCGTCGTCGGCGGCGCCTTAGTTACTGGCGATACGCAGGGTGGTTTGGCAGAGTGCGAGACATGACACAGCCCCGTCTACTCGGCGGCCGCTACGAGCTCGACGGCGTCGTCGGGCGCGGCGGCATGGCGGAGGTGTACCGCGCACGCGACATCCGGCTGGACCGGATCGTCGCGATCAAGACACTGCGCGCTGACCTGGCCAGGGATCAGATATTCCAGGCCAGGTTCCGCCGTGAGGCCCAGTCGGCCGCCTCGCTGAACCACCCGAACATCGTGGCCGTCTACGACACCGGCGAGGACATGGCGACCGGTACTCCCATCCCGTACATCGTGATGGAGTTCGTCGACGGCCGCACGGTGCGTGACCTGTTGCAGGACGGCCACCGGCTGCTGCCGGAGCGGTCGCTGGAGATCATCGACGGCGTGCTGCGGGCCCTGGACTACAGCCACCAGGCCGGCATCGTGCACCGGGACATCAAACCGGGCAACGTGATGGTGACCCGCAACGGCGACATCAAGGTCATGGACTTCGGCATCGCCCGCGCGATGAGCGACGCTCAGGCCACCATGACCCAGACGGCCCAGGTGATCGGCACCGCCCAGTACCTGTCGCCGGAGCAGGCGCGGGGCGAGCGGGTCGATTCCCGCAGCGACCTGTACTCGACCGGCTGCCTGCTGTACGAACTGCTCACCGGCCGGCCCCCGTTCACCGGTGATTCCCCGGTGGCGATCGCCTACCAGCATGTCCGGGAGAACCCGGTCCCGCCGTCCCGGGTCGACCCGGATGTCCCGCCGTGGGCCGATGCGATCGTGCTGAAGGCGATGGCCAAGTCCCCCGCGGACAGGTACCAGACGGCCGCCGACATGCGTGCCGACCTGCAGCGCGCCGCGTCCGGCCTGCCCGTGGCGGCCGCCCCGCCGACCAGGGCGGACATGTACCAGGGCACGCGGCTGAGCAGCGACCCGACGTCGGCCATCCCCCCGGTGGCTGATTATGACTACGACCAGGGCCGTCGCGGCGGCGGGCACCGGTGGATTCCGTGGGTGCTGGGGCTGGTGCTGGTCCTCGGGGTCGTCATCGGCGTGGGCTACTACCTGCTCGCCGGGAGCAAGACCACGTCGGTACCGCTGGTCAACAACCTGCCCGTAGCCCAGGCGCAGCGAGACATCAGCGCCGCGAAATTGCGCTCGGCCGTGGTCGACGAGTCGAGCAGCAGCGTGGCTAAGGGCCTCGTGGTCAGCTCCAATCCGCCTCAGGGCAATAATGTCGCCGCGAATACCCTGGTGACGCTGTATGTCTCCACGGGAGCGGCGCCGGTCGCGGTGCCCAGCGTGGTGGGCCAGCAGGAGGGCACGGCGGCGGCCGCGCTGCAGGCCAAGGGCTTTAATGTCTCGGTCAAGTCCGACCCGACGTCCACCCAGCCCTCGGGCACGGTGGTCAGCCAGAATCCGAGCGGAGGCACCGCCCCACCGGGCTCCACGGTGACGATCACCGTTTCCGGCGGCGCCGTGCCGGTGCCCTCGGTGATCGGCGATTCGCAGCAGACCGCCAGCCAGATCCTGACCACGGCCGGCTTCGCCGTCAGCGTCCAGCCGGGCAGCGGCCCGGCCCAGTACGCCAACGGCACCGTGTTCTCGCAGCAGCCGGCCGCGACCGGCACGGCGGCCAAGGGATCGACGGTCACCATCTTCGTCCAGAACGGGGCATCGCCGCCTGCGTCTCCGTCCACCACGCCCAGCAGCAGCCCGTCCGCGTCCTCGAGTCCGACTCCGTCTGCGGGCGATAGCGGCGGGCTCGGCCCCCAGCTGTGACCGGAGCGGCTACGCTGGGGTTCCGCATCGCCGTGCGAGCCCGGGACATCCCAGAATTCCGCATGGTCTGGTAAGCAGGAGGCCGCCGTGCCCAAGTCACGCGTCCGCAAGCGGACGGTCTACACGCCCCCGCCGCGGCAGTCGGCGCGGCGCAAGGTCAGCCCGCCGTGGATGGGCCCGGCCATCGTGGCCTGCCTGGTCATCGGCCTGGCCTGGATCGCGGTGTACTACGTGACGCAGGGCTCGTTCCCTGGCATGTCGGCCCTCGGCGCGTGGAACCTGGTGGCAGGCTTCGTGTTCATCATCGCCGGCGTCATCCTGGCCACCAGGTGGCGCTGAGGGCGGCCGCTAAGCTCCGGTGAGCTGGCCGTTCCTGATCACGACCGCGACCGCGAGCACGGCCACCACCGCGACGGTGGCGAGCACCTGCAGGGCGGCGCGGTGCTTGCGCGGAGCATACGTGTAGGCCGCGGTGAGGAGCGCACCGGTGAGCAGCCCGCCGATGTGGTCCTGCCACGCGATGGTGTTGTGCCAGAAGAAGCTGAGGGCCAGGTTGATGGCGATCAGCATGGCGATCCCGCGGGTGTCGAGGCGGAGCCGTCTGGCCACGACGAACCACGCGCCGAACAAGCCGAAGATCGCGCCTGAGGCACCGACCGCGGGGGCGTTCCCCGGCGCGAGGAAGTAGTACATCACTCCGCCGCCGACCGCGCTGAGCAGATACACGGACAGGAAGCGCAGCCGCCCGAGCAGGCCTTCGAGGGAAGGGCCCACGAATATCAGGGCCCACATGTTGAACAGGATGTCCACGAACCCGAGGCCGCTCAGGCCGGTCGCCGGGGCCAGGAAGGCCGAGGTGACCAGCCGGTACCACTCGCCTGCGGCGACGCCGTGCGGCGCGCCGCCGGATCCGTACATGGCGTACCCGAGCATCTCCAGGCTGGTGACGATGCTCGGGCGGACCCAGGTGAGCAGGAAGATCGCGACGTTGATGCCGACCAGCGTCCAGGTGACGACGGCGCCGGAGGCAGACCGCATCCCGAACGCGGGCCTGGCCTGCCGCGCGCCCGGCGCGGCCTGGCCGACACACTCCACGCACTGCTGGCCGACCGACGCCGAGCGCATGCAGTCCGGGCAGGCGTAGCGGCCGCACCGCACGCACGACACGTAGGTCTCCCGGCCCGGGTGCCGGTAACAGGTGGTGAGCTCCCCGTCGCCCTGGCCGGCGCGATCCTCGGGGCCCGGCTGACCCGGGTCGCCGGGCGTGCTCACGGCTTCGGTCCGATCAGCTTTCGGTCCGCTCCACGGTGACCGACTCGACGGTCACGTCCTCGGCGGGCCGGTCCTGGCTGGCGGTCTTCAGCCGGCTGATCCGGTCCACCACGTCCGCGCCCTCGATGACCTCGCCGAAGATGGTGTGCTTGCCGTTGAGCCAGGGCGTGGGAGCGACCGTGATGAAGAACTGGGAGCCGTTGGTGCCGGGACCGGCGTTCGCCATCGCCAGCAGGTGCGGCCGGTCGAAGCGCAGGTCGGGGTGGATCTCGTCGGCGAACTTGTAGCCGGGGCCGCCGCGGCCGGTGCCGAGCGGATCGCCGCCCTGGATCATGAAGTCGGGAATGACGCGGTGAAAGACGGTCCCGTCGTAGAGCTTGGTCGTGGTGGGGCGGCCCGTGGCCGGGTCGGTCCACTCCCGGCCGCCCTCGGCCAGCTCCACGAAGTTGCGCACGGTCTTCGGTGCGTGGTCAGGGAAAAGGCGCAGGACAATCCGGCCCTGGTTCGTCTGCAACGTCGCCGTCAGCGTGTCTGCCATGCGTTCGACTCCTCGTGCGGCCAACTCGGTGGCCATCATTTCGCGGGCGTAAAACCTCTTTGGTCATCACCGTACCGGTCGCCCGGGATGGTTGAACCCAGCCCGGACGGGAAGCCTCTGATAACGGGATAACGCTCGGGAGGTTTATTGTGGCCATTATGAAGACCAATGACCCGGCCGAAGGGATGGCCGCGATCGGCACGCGCGCGAAGGATGCTGTCGCCCTGGTTGTGCCGCTGGGCAAGCAGGCGGGAACGACCGCGGTCCAGGGCGTTGCGAGCGCGAAGGAATGGGCTGCGCCGCGGGCGGTGGACGCCGTTGCGAGCGCGAAGGAATGGGCTGCGCCGCGGGCGGCGGACGCCGTGCGGGGGGCCCGGGAATGGGCTGCGCCGCGGCTTGACGACGCCGCCGAGGCCGTCACCCTGTCGGTGGCGCCGGCCGTGTCTTCCGCCCTGCACACGGCCGCCCGCCAGGTTAAGCCGGATGAGCGCGCCCGCGCGAAGACCGGTATTCGCGTCTTGCTCGACTGGCGCCTGCTGGTCGGCATCGGCGCAGCCGCCGCGGCTGCCGGCGCGGCCGCGGCCGTCGCGATGCGGCGCCGTTACGCCAGCGCCACCGCCGCCGCCGAGAACGACACCACGGTGGATGCCCCGGATAGCGAGCAGGCCGACGGGTCCGCGGCGCACTCCGAGGTCAACGGCCGGGTGGCGACGCCAGGGAGCTGACCACCAGCCGGACGCCGATCCGGTACCGTCTACTCACGGCTTCATGGGCCGGGCGGTGCAGCGTGGCCGCTTCCAGCATCGTGATCAGCGGGCGGGCGGATTGGTGAGCGGGAACGACGGGAACGGCAGCACTCCCGTGGGCCCGCCCGCCTCTTCCCGCTCGCCCCGGCTGACCGGTTTCCTGGCCTGGATGGCCGCGGCTGCCATCGCCGTCGCGACGCTGATCGTCGTGGTCATCTCGGCGGCCGGCCCGAACGTGGCCGTCCCGGAACTGCCGCACGCGCCCGGCGGTCCGTCCTGGTGGCACACGCTGCACCTCACGGCCACGGTCGTGACGGTGTCGCTGTGGGCCGCGATGGCCGTGGGCTGCGCCGGCGTGATCGCCGGGCTGGTAGCGGTCTCCCGCGGCGCGCGGCCGCCCGTGCGTGCCGTCCTGGCCTTCGCGTTCGTGGCGGTCGCGGTGGTGACCGTGCTGCCCCCGGCGGGCTCGACGGACGCCATCTCCTACGCCGCCGACGGGCGGATGGCGGTGACCGGGCACAGCCCTTACGTCATGACGCCGCTGGAGCTGGAGCGCAGCGGCGACCCGATCGGCAGGCAGATCCCGTTCGCCGAGATCCCGTCTACCTGGACGACCACGGTGTCCGTGTACGGTCCGGTGGCCACCGCGGCAGAATGGGCCGCCGCTGAGCTCGGCGGGTCATCGCTGGCCCGCATCACGTTCTGGCTGAAGCTGGAGGCGGCGCTGGCCTTCGGCGCGGTGATCCTGATCCTGGACCGGATGCTCCGCTCCGACCCAGCCCAGCGGCTTCGCGCTCACCTGCTCTGGTCGGTCAACCCGCTGCTGCTGTACCAGATCGTGGCCAGCGGCCACATCGACGGGCTCGCCGCGCTCGCCGGGCTGCTGGGCGTCGTCGCGCTGCGGACCCGGGGCGGGCGGATCCGCGCCGCGGACGCGGCCCTGGCCGGCCTGATGATCGGTGTCGCGACCGGCATCAAGGCCGAGTACGGGCTGCTCGGCCTGGCGGTAGCCTGGGCGTGCCGCAGATCGGTCCGGCCGCTGGTGGCCGCGGCGGCCGGGTTCGCGGCGGCGGTGCTGCCGTGCTACTGGGCGGCGGGCGTGCCCGCGGTCAAGATCCTCATCACGCGAAGTCCCGGGATTACCTGGGACACGATGTACCAGCTGTTCTGGCGGCCAGTGCTCGGGTACACGCAGTTCAGCGTGACCAGTGTTCCGCCGCATCTGGAACTGGTCGCCTACCTGCTGTTCGCCTGCGTCGCGGTGCTGGCCGTGGCCCGCTTCCCGGACCGGACACCCGGCCTGCCGGCGGTGGCCCCAGCCCTGGCGCTGAGCCTGGCCTGGCTGTTCGTCACCGCCTACCAGCGCCCGTGGTATGACGTCATGGCCATCAGCCTCCTCGCGCTGTATTCCGCGTCGAGGCTCGACTGGGTGGTCCTGATCCGCCTGCTGGCCGGGGCCACCGTTTACGTCCAGGCCGTGCAGAGCCCGGCCGAGCCGCACTGGCTGGCCGATATCGGGCAGTTCGACGGGGCATGGCTGACGCCGGGCGTCCGGCTGCTGGCCACCGCGGCGCTGGTGTGGCTGTGCGTCTGGGGGCATTGGGGCTGGCGTTCGGGGTCGACGGCGCCGGCCGGCCGGCTGGCGGAACTCGCCCCGCTGGCCTGACCCCGTATTCTCCACAACCACAGTCTGTGGATAACTCAGCGCGTAACGTCCCAGGATGCATACGGGTGTGGCAACTCAATGCACATGTCTGTGGATTCAGCTGTGGACAACTTGAATGTCCTATATGGGCGGCTGCGGGGGAATCCCGAGGGCGTCCGCGGTCAGGTACAGCCGTGGCCAGCGGCAGTCGACGAACTGGTCAAGGTAGGTGGTCAGTCGCTCCTCGAAGTCGTCGTCTTCCGCCGCGGCCCCGACGGCCCGCTCAACGGCCGACGGGCCGTCCACGCCGAAGGCCACCGCCCGGACCTCCCACGCATCGCGTTGCGCCCAGTCGTACCAGCGCTGGACCGTCCCGACCTGCCGGGCGCAGGTCTCGCCGGTTATGGCCCGCCCGTAGGTCCGCTCCCATTCCGCGCTGCGCGGGTGCGGGCCGGCCCCGCGGTTCTTCCGGTCAGCCGACTTGAGCGCGTCCAGGACCAGCGTCCACTGGTAGGCCGGAGCGAGCCACCTGGGTTCCTCCCGCTGGCACAGCCAGGTGCCGCGAGCCAGCCGGGCCCTGATCGCGGTGGCGATGTGCGCGGCGAGGCCGACCGGGCTGACCCGCCCGGCGATGACCGGCACGCGGACGCTGACCGCCGCGTCCACGCCGTGCGAGAGGGCACAGTCCCGCAGCCGGGCCGGCATCATCTGCAGCAGCGAGGCCAGCGGGGTCCTCGGCACCGGCATCGGCCAGCCGGTCAGGTGCGCGAGGACGGACAGTTCGGCCCACAGCATGACGGCCGGATACTCCCTCAGGGCTCGCTGGGCCACGCGCATGTCGCGAAGCGTGCAGGGACGCCCGGCGCAGTCCGGGCCGCAGGTCGTGCTGCGCGGCTGGATCACCCCCGCTGGGGTCGCGGTGACCGCCGTGCTCTCCGCTTCCCGCCCGGTGCCGTCCGGCATCCGCGCCAGCACCGGATAATCCATCCCGTCGGCGAAGACGGCCGCCTCGCCGGGCCGCAGGGTGACCAGGAAACGATTCTGCGCGCTGGTCATGTTCATCGTGGCGCCCACCGCGTCCCGGTCGTCGGCGGCCGGGAGGCGATGGGTGATCTTCACCGCGGTGTTCTTGATGACGTCGCCGACCAGGCGGTCGGGGATCTGCTCAGCGATGATGAGCCCCTCGCCGTAGGCGCGGATCTCGGCGAGCAGGCCAGCGAACATCTCGACCGCGTGCGCGGCCGCGCCCCCGGCCGATCCGCTCCCCGGGGCGTCCGGGCGGCGGAGCAGCCGGTGCGCCTCCTCGATGACGGTCAGGTGCCGCAGCGCGACCGGTCCGGCCGGTTCCGCCCGGTGCGCCATCCGCAGGTGCTCGGCCAGCCTGATCAGCACGGTGCCCATGAGGAACGCCTTGTCGCTGTCGTCGCCGACGTCCTCGATCTCGAGCACGGCATTGGTGCGCAGCAGTTCGCCGAAGTCGAGCTGGTGGCCGCCCTCGAGGAAGCGGCCGGTGGTGCCCAGCCGCAGGCTGGACAGCCGCACCTTGATGAAGCCCAGCACGTCGTCGGTGATCCGCTGGCTGTAGCCGATTTCCCGGACGATCCTGATCGCGGCACGCTGCAGGTCGGTGAGGTTCGGATAGCTGGGATTCGGATCGGGCACGATCGTCTCACCGAGCGCCAGGTCCCACCCGGCGTCCTCGTAAACCCTGGTCAGGGCGGCGCTGAGCACCTGCGGGAACGGTTCCTCGGAGCGGAAGGACGCGACGAACAGCGCCTTGAGGAGGTCCGCGTGGGTCTGCAGCGGGAACCGGCGCCCCTGCGTGTCCGGCGCCGGCTCGAGCGGGTTCAGCCCGGCCGCGATCGCGTCGGATTCTCCCGGCCTGATCCGGACGACTTCGGCGGCCGGGCCCAGGCGGGCGGCCATCAGCCGGTACTCGGCCTTGGCCGGCTCCACCACCAGCCACGGAATCCCGGCTCTGGTGCCGGCCTCGAGCAGGGCGCGCACCGTCTGCGACTTGCCCGCACCGGTGGCGCCGCAGACGAACACGTGCCGGTTCAGTGACTCGGCCGGCAGGACCAGCGGCCCCGCGGGGCGGTGGTTGCGGTCCAGGATCTCGCCCACCTCGATGCCGTCGCGGCGGGCCGCGTGTTCCTGGGTCACGTCGAAGTCCGGCCGCAGCGTCAGGCGCACCCCCGGGACCTCGCGGTCGGGCGGCCTGGTGATGACTGCGACCAGCTCGGTGCCTGCGTAGCAGGGATAGCCCGGCTCAGCGTCACCGCCAGCCGGCGCCGGGCGCGGATCCTCCATGAGCTCACGCAGGCCGCCGGCGTCGCCCTCAGCCGGGGCCAGGGCGTACGGCAGTTCGGCCAGATCAGCGGAGGCGCAGACCAGCCCGGCCACCCGGGCGGCGGCGTCCGGGTCGGTGCCGCCCGCCGCCAGCCGTAGCCGCCACAGGCCGGTGGACAGGCCCTGCCTCAGCTCGGCGTGCCGCAGATGCAGCCGGCGGGCCGCCACGGCCCGTTCGGGGAAACGGTCGGACTGGCCGGCGGCATGTTCCTCACGGCGGGCCACCTGCTCGGCGATCTGGAGGATCTCCGCGTCCCGGACCGGCTCGGCGACCAGCAGCCAGCCGAACGGCCCCGGCCACACCGCCAGCAGGCATTCTTCCAGCGACGGCGGCGGCCGCTCCGCGGTGCGGCGCTGCGTGTCGCCGCGGAGCCCGTCGCTGATCCCGCCGATGGCCCGCCAGGACGGCAGCTGGGTCATGAGCGCGGCCAGCTCGCCGGGCGGCAGCGGCTGGGCTCGGGCCCCGCCCGGCAGGGTGAGCAGGACCTCGTGGCCGTCCTCGCTGCCGACCAGCCCCCGGCCCGCCGCGAGGACCTGCACCGGGCCCCCGGCCCGGTGCCGCACCCAGCCGACGGCGAGCGCGCCCAGACCGGCGCCCGCGGCCCCCACGCCGACCGCACCGACCGCACCGACCGCACCGACCGCACCGACGCCGGCGTGGTACGCCGCGATCAGGGCCGCGAGCCGCTGGGCCCGGCCCTGATCAGCGGTCTGGTGCCCGGAAGGACCTGTCTCGCCCGCATCAGGCCGGGGTATTTCCGTGACGCGATACGCGCTGAGCTCGGTCAGCATCTGCCAGGCTAATGTCACGGCTTCACCTTTGGCCGCAGGCGCGTTGCCCGTAGGGCCTTTTCACCAGTTCGCTACGTCTTGATACGGACACCTTAGCGGCCCGCCCAGGGATCGTAGCCGGGCGGCCATGTCCGCCAGTCGGCAAAGGCCGGCCCCCGCTGGCGGCGTGCGCGAGCGACCAGCGGCACGACGATGAAGGCGGCCGCGACGATCGTCGCGACGGCGATCAGGATGATGCGGTCGGCCGGTTCGCGGCCCGGCCCGGCGGCGGACCAGCACAGGAGGGCCAGCGAGGTCAGCACGGCCGCGGCCAGCGCGGCGGCGATGCGGCTGCGCGCCACCGCGAGCAGGTGCTCCGCGCGCTGGACACAGCACGGGCAGGGCGGCCGCCCGCTCAACGTCATATCGTCCTCTCCCTTCCCGGCGGCCGAGGCCGGCCAGGACCAGTGCCGCGGCCGCGATGCGAAAGAAGGCGGTGGATATCGCGGCGGCCGCGAGCACTGGCCGCTAACCGGGATACGGGTGCGCCGGCGCCCGTGGTTCAGCGCCGCCGCGCCCGTCATCAGCCGGTAATGGCTTGCCGCTGCGCCGGCCGCCTCAGCCGGTGATCCGATCCGCGATGGCCTTCATGGCGTGCGCGAGGTCAGCCGGCGACGGGGCCCGGTCCGGGTCGATCAGCCATTGCACCAGCACCCCGCTGACCAGCCCCTGATGCAGTGAGCCGACCGCCCGCGCTTGCTGGTGGTCGGCCGGATCGACGCCGTACAGCGTCTGCGCCCAGAACCCCCGGGCCTCCTCGATGCCGTCGGCCACCGCGGCGCGCACGTCTGGGTCCCGCTGCGCCACCGCGAAGATGTCGAACGTCGCCAGCCACACCGGCCGGCTGGTCCGGAACGAGTCGATGACCCGTTCCCAGAACCGCTCGAAGCGCTCCAGCAGTGCCGCGCCTTCGTCATTGGCGCTCATGGCCTGGGCCATCTGCTCGCCGAACTCGTCCATGGCCTTGAGCACGGCCGCATTGAGCAGCGCCCTGGTGGAGCCGTAGTGGTAGCCGATCGAGGCCAGGTTGGTGCCGGAGGCCGCGACGATGTCGCGGGCCGTGGTGTGCGCGTAGCCCTTCTCCCGCAGGCATGCGACGGCGCCGGCCAGCAGGTCTTCGCGGTGGCTCACAAGACTGGAGCATAGCAAGAAATCTATACAGACGTACTATACGACTGTCTTATACGTATGTATGATCCCGGTCATGGACTACGCGAACATCCTGATCTCCGGCGCGAGCGTGGCCGGCCCTGCCCTGGCCTTCTGGCTGCGCCGTTACGGGTTCACCCCGACGGTGGTGGAGCGCTCGCCGCAGCTGCGCGGTGGCGGTTACGCGGTGGACTTCCGCGGCGCCGCCCACCTGTCCGTGCTGGCCAAAATGGGCCTCCTGGACCAGATCAGGGCCCAGCAGACCCACCTGGCCGCGACCACCTACGTCCGCGCGGACGGCACGCCGGCGGCCGCGATGCCGGCCGAGATCTTCGCCGGCGACGTGGAGATCCTCCGCGGCGACCTGGGCCGGATCCTCCACCAGGCCACCAGCGACGGCACCGAGTACCTGTTCGGCGACTCGATCACCGGGCTGGAGCAGCGCGCCGACGGCGTGCGCGTGAGCTTCTGCCATGCGGCTCCGCGCGTGTTCGACCTGGTCATCGGGGCCGACGGGCTGCACTCCAACGTGCGGCGGCTGGCCTTTGGCGACCGGCCCGGTTCGGTGCATGACCTCGGCCTGTACGTATCCATCTTCAGCGTGGCCGACTCCTTCGGCCTGGATCACTCGGGCCTGCTGTACAGCGAACCGGGCCGGACGGCCGCCGTGTTCAGCACCCGGCAGACCGGAAGGGCCGTGGCGCAGTTCTTCTTCGCCGCCCCGGACGGGCCCGGCTTCCGCTACGACTATCGCGACATCGGCCGGCAGCAGGAGATCGTGGCCCGCGCCTGTGCCGGCATGGGCTGGCATGTGCCGGTGCTGCTGGGCCAGATGGCCGCGACGGACGACTTCTACTTCGATTCGGTCAGCCAGGTGCACCTGGACCGCTGGTCGGCCGGGCGGGCGGCCCTCATCGGCGACGCCGGCTACGCGGCCGGCCCGGGCGGCAATGGCACCGGCACCGCGGTGGTCGCGGCCTACGTGCTGGCCGGCGAGCTGGCCGCGGCCCGCGGTGACTACCGGGCCGCGTTCGACCGGTACGAGCAGCGGTTGCGCCCGTACGTGGCCCGGGGGCAGAAGCAGGCCCGCGGCGGCCGGGATTTCCTCGCCCCGGCGACCGAGCAGGCGATCCGCCGGCGCGACCGGCTGTTCAGGGTGCTGCGCTATCTGCCCGCCAAGCCCTTGGTCCGGTACCTGTCGGCCCGGACCGCGACCGCGATCAAGCTGCCCTCCTACCGGGCGCAGTCAGCTTGAGGCCAGGCCTGGCCCCGCGGTCTCGATGACGGCGAAGGCGGCCGGGGGGACGGCGACCGTGTCCTGGTGGATCGCGATTCCCGGGCTGGACGCGGCCAGAATCGCGGTGCCGGGCGGCCCGAGCGCGAGGTGGACGGGCTCGGGGCCGAGGTTCGCCGCGATGCGCAGCCGTCCCCGCCGGGCCAGGAGCCACCGGGCGTCCTCGTCGAAGTCGGCGCTCACCCGGTCAAGCCGGGGATCGGTCAGCTCGGGGCGGGCCCGGCGCAGCGCGATCAGCTCGCGGTACCAGGCCAGAATGCCGACATACGGCTCGTGGTCGAGTTGGGCCCAGTCGAGCTTGGAGCGCAGGAAGGTGGCCTCGTCCTGGGGATCGGGCACATCGGCCGCGGCCCAGCCGTGCTGGGCGAATTCGGCCTTGCGTCCCTCGGCCACGGCCTTGGCCAGCCACGGCTCGATGTGGTCGGTGAAGTACTGCCACGGGGTGTCGGCGCCCCATTCCTCGCCCATGAACAGCATCGGGGTGTACGGCCCGGTGAGCACCAGGCCGGCCGCCACCTTGACCAGGTCGGGCGGCAGCGAGGCGGCGATCCGGTCGCCGGTGGCCCGGTTGCCGATCTGGTCATGGTCCTGCAGGTAGCCGAGGAACCGGTGCGCGGGCACGCGGAACACGTCGACCTGCCGCCCGTGGGTGCGGCCGCGGAAGGCGGACCAGATGCCATCGTGGAAGAACACCTTGGTGTAGGTCTTGGCCAGCGCGGCCATGGACCCGAAGTCGCAGTAGTAGCCCTGCCGCTCGCCGGTCACCGCGGCGTGCACGGCGTGATGGAAGTCATCGCTCCACTGCGCGGTCAGCCCGTAGCCGCCCGCCTCGCGGGAGGTGACCAGCCGGGGGTCGTTGAGGTCGGACTCGGCGACCAGGACCAGCTCCCGGTTCAGCAGCGCGGCGAGGGCCTGGACCTCGGCCGCGAGCTCTTCGGAGAAGTTCAGCGCCCGGTGGTCTTCCAGTGCGTGCACCGCGTCCAGGCGCAGCCCGTCCAGGTGGTAGTCGCGCAGCCACATCAGCGCGTTGCCGATGAGGAACGCGCGCACCTCGTCCGATCCGGGCTGGTCCAGATTCACCGCCGGGCCCCACGGGGTCACGTGCGCCTCGGTGAAGTACGGCCCGAAGTCGGCCAGCCGGTTGCCGATGCCGACGTGGTTGTACACCACGTCGAGCAGGACGGCCAGGCCGCGCTCGTGGCAGGCGTCCACGAAACGCTTCAGGCCGTCCGGGCCGCCATACGGCTCGTGCACCGCCCACAGGCCGATCCCGTCGTAGCCCCAGCCGTGCCGGCCGGGGAACGCCGCGACCGGCATCAGCTCCACCGTGTGCACGCCGAGCTGACGCAGGTGGTCCAGCCGCCCGATGGCCGCGTCGAAGGTGCCCTCGGCGGTGAACGTGCCGACGTGCAGCTCGTAGATCACCGACCCGTGCAGCGCGCCGCCGCGCCAGCGGCGATCGGTCCAGGCGAACGCCGAGTGGTCGTAGGTGCGGCTCGGCCCGTTGACGCCGAACGGCTGCCGAGGGGAGCGGGGGTCGGGCAGCAGGTCGCCGCCGTCCAGCATGAAGCCGTAGTCGATTCCGGCGGCCACGCCGGGCACGTCCGCGCTCCACCAGCCCGCGGCCGAGCCCGCGGCGTCCCGGGTCATCGGATAGCGCTGACCGGCGACCTCCGCCTCGGCCCGGGTGGCGGCGGGGGCCCAGACGCTGAACGTGGTCATCGCGCGCTCTCGCCCGCGAGCCGCTCCTGCTCGGCCTGGTAGATCTCCTCCGGGATCAGCAGCGCGACCGGGAGCCGGCGGGTCAGCTCGGACAGCAACGGCCGCAGGCCGGCGTGCCTGACCCCGGTCAGGACGTCCCGCCAGTGCAGCTCGGGCAGCGGCAGGACGGTGTCGGCCCAGCCGCCGCGCCGCCGCAGGCTGCCGGGCAGCCGGGTGACGACGGTGACCGCGTGCTCGCCGCGCTGGAACGCGACCGCGTGCTCGGCGGCCGGGCCTTCGCAGGCCAGCGGCGTGTAGCTGCCGGCGAACCAGTCGGGGTGATCGCGCCGCAGCTGCAGCGCCCGGGTGGTGAGCAGCAGCTTCTCCGCGTCCAGGCCCACCACCTCCTGACCCGCTTGCACCGCGGCCAGGAGCCGCCTGCGGCGCTGGTAGTCGACCGGCCGGCGGTTGTCCGGGTCCACCAGCGACCGGGCCGTAAGCTCGCAGCCCTGGTAGACGTCGGGCACCCCGGGCATGGTGAGCTGGACGAGCTTGGCGCCGAGCGAGTTCACCCGGGCGTCCGGCGCGATCCTGGCCACGAACTCGGCGAGGCCGGCCACCAGCTCGGGGTCGGCGAGCACGGCGTCGGCCAGCCCGAGCACCGCCTCCTCGTATCCCGGGTCACGCACCGTCCACGAGGTCCGCGTCTTGGCCTCGTGCATGGCCTTGCCGAGGTAGGAGCGCAGGCGTTCCTCGCCCAGCAGCCAGGCGCCGGCCAGGGTCTGCCACAGCAGGTACTCCAGGTCGGGCTCCGGCGCCCGCTCGGTGGCCTGGGCCGCCGCGCCATCGGTGAGCCAGATGGCCAGGCCGTGCCACTCGGCGACCTTGTGGGCCCAGTCCTCGGGCCCTTCGGCGAGCACGGCCAGGCGGGCCCGGACGTCCTCCTGGCGCTTGGTGTCGTGCGTCGACAAGGTGGTCATGGTGGCCGGCCAGCGGGCGGCCAGCCGGCCGGCGGCGGCGTGGAATTCCGCTGGGCTGACGCCGAACAGGTCAGGGTCGCCGCCCACCTCGTTCAGGCAGGCCAGCCGCGGCCACCGGTAAAAGGCGGTGTCCTCGACCCCCTTGGCCAGCACCGGGCCGGTGGTCTGGCCGAACCGCACGACCACCTCGTCGCGGGCGGCCTGCTGCGCCGCGTCGCCGGTCGCGCCGCCCAAGCCGAGCACCGCATCGCACACCGCGTCCAGGGCCGGATGCAGCCTGGGGTCGAGCTCGTCGCGGGCGCAGGCCGCGGCGGCCCGCAGGACGGAGGCGGAGAACTCAGGCGGCGGCTCGCCCGGCGTCACGTACGCCCGGTACACGCCGAACGCGGCCAGCAGCTCGACCAGCACGTCGTGCAGGTCGGCCTCGCCCACGCCGGCCAGGGCGGGGAAGTCCGCGCGGGCGAACAGCCGGGTCAGCCTGGACAGTTCGGCGGTGAACGTGGCGTCGGCGATGCCCCGCTTGGCGTCCCGGGCCACCTCGGCGAAGCGGGGCTTCCCGCCGGTGAAGCGGACATAGGCCTCGGTGAGCGGCTGCTCGCCCGCCGGGTCGAGGAACAGCCCGTCGACCAGGGCGAGCGTGTCGTAGCCGGTGGTGCCCGCGCAGTCCCAGGCGGGCAGCTCCTCCCCGCGGGCCAGGATCTTCTCCACCACCACCCAGGCCCCGCCGGTGGCCGTCGCCAGCCGTCGCAGGTATCCTTCCGGGTCGGCCAGGCCGTCGGGGTGATCGACCCGCAGCCCGTCGATCAGCCCTTCCCTGAGCAGGCGCAGCGGCACCTGGTGGGTGGCCTCGAAGACGTCGGGGTCCTCGGTCCGGATCGCGATCAGCGTGTCGATGTCGAAGAACCGGCGCCAGTTGAGCTGGGTGGCCGCCTCGTGCCAGTCGGCCAGCCGGTAGTGCTGCTCGGCCAGCAGGAGGCTCAGCGGCAGGTCCGCGACGCCGTCCCGGAGCGGCAGCACGTGATCGAAGTAGCGCAGCACCGGACCGCGGTGCTCGGCGTGGCCCAGGTTCTCCGGCGCCGTGTCGATGATGACGTCGTCCAGGCACTTCTCCAGCGGCCCGGCCAGGATCGGCATCAGCAGCTTGCCGTCCTCGGCGTCCCAGTCGACGTCGAACCAGTGCGCGAACGGCGAGGCGCGGCCCTGGAACAGCACCGACCACAGCTGCTGGTTGAGGGATTCCGGCGTGGGCCTGGCCATGTGGTTGGGCACGATGTCGAGCACGATCCCCAGGCGGTGGCGGTGGAACCGCTCGGCCATCGCGCGGAAAGCGTCTTCCCCGCCCAGGTCGGCTGAGATACGCGAGTGGTCCACCACGTCGTAGCCATGCGGGGAGCCCGGGTTGGCCTGCAGGATCGGCGACAGGTAGACGTGGGTCACGCCCAGGTCGGCGAGGTAATCCGCCAGTTCGCCGGCCTCGGCGAAGCCGAAACCCGCGCGCAGCTGCAGCCGGTAGGTGGACACCGGCGCCCACGGGTTCGGCCCATCCCAGCCGGCCCGCTCAGCCACGGTAGAGCACCTGCAGGGAGTGATTCAGCACCGTGATCACGTCTCCCGGCTTGAGGGCGGTGTCATTCTCAAAATCCGTCGCGGGCGCCGCCGTGTCCAGTGCTTTGGCCCATCGCTGGCCGTAGCGGCGCGGCGGGATGGTGAAGGTCAGGTCCTCCTCGCTGACGTTGAACAGCAGCAGGAAGGAGTCGTCGGCGATCCGTCCGCCGCGCCGGTCCGGCTCGCTGATGGCCCGCCCGTTGAGGAACACGGTCAGCGACTTGGCGAAGCCCGCCTCCCAGTCGTGGTCGTTCATCTCCTCCCCGGCCAGGGTGAGCCAGGCGATGTCGCCCAGCCGCGGCCGGCCGCCGCGGCCGGGCTGGCCGCGGAAGAAGCGCCGGCGCCGGAACACCGGGTGATCGGCCCGCAGCCGGATCAGCGCGCGGACGTAATCGAGTAGTTCGGTGTCGTCTTCGGCGCGGACCGCCCAGTCGACCCAGGAGATCTCGTTGTCCTGGCAGTAGGCGTTGTTGTTGCCCTGCTGGGTGCGCCCCATCTCGTCGCCCGCGAGCAGCATCGGGACGCCCTGGGAGAGCAGCAGCGTGGTCAGGAAGTTGCGCTTCTGCCTGGCCCGCAGCGCGAGGACGGCCGGGTCGTCCGTGGGGCCCTCGGCGCCGCAGTTCCAGGACCGGTTGTCGTCGCTGCCGTCCCGGTTGTCCTCGCCGTTGGCCTCGTTGTGCTTGTGGTTGTAGGAGACCAGGTCCTGCAGGGTGAAGCCGTCGTGCGCGGTGACGAAGTTGACCGAGGCGACCGGGCGCCTGCTGTCCTGCTGGTACAGGTCGCTGGACCCGGTGAGCCGGGACGCGAACTCGGGCAGTGTCGCGGGCTGGCCGCGCCAGAAGTCGCGGATGGTATCCCGGTACTTCCCGTTCCATTCGCTCCACAGCGGCGGGAAGTTGCCGACGTGGTAGCCGCCGTCGCCCACATCCCACGGTTCGGCGATCAGCTTGACCTGGGAGACCACCGGATCCTGCTGGACCAGGTCGAAGAACGCGGACAGCCGGTCGACCTCATGGAACTGCCGGGCCAGCGCGGCGGCCAGGTCAAACCGGAACCCGTCCACGTGCATGTCCAGCACCCAGTAGCGCAGCGAGTCCATGATCATCTGCAGCACGTGCGGGTGCCTCATGAGCAGGCTGTTGCCGGTGCCGGTGGTGTCCATGTAGTAGCGCCGGTCGTTGTCGACGAGCCGGTAGTAGGCGGCGTTGTCGATGCCGCGGAAGGACAGCGTCGGCCCCAGGTGGTTGCCCTCCGCGGTGTGGTTGTACACCACGTCCAGGATGACCTCGATGCCGGCCTCGTGCAGGGCGCGGACCATGGTCTTGAACTCCTGCACCTGCTGGCCGCGGGTGCCGGTGGCGGCGTAGCCGTTGTGCGGCGCGAAGAAGCCGATGGTGTTGTAGCCCCAGTAGTTGTGCAGGCCCTGGTCGTTGAGGTGGCTGTCGGTGACGAACTGGTGCACGGGCATCAGCTCGATGGCGGTGACTCCCAGCCGGTGCAGGTGCGAGATGATGGCCGGGTGCGCCAGGCCCAGGTAGGTCCCGCGCTGCTCGTCGGGAACGACCGGGTGCTCCCTGGTCAGCCCCCGGACGTGCGCCTCGTAGATGACGGTCTCGTGGTAGGGGGTCCGCGGCGGCCGGTCCAGGCCCCAGTCGAAGAACGGGGTGCTCACCACCGAGCGCGGGACGTGCGGGCCGGAGTCGGCGTTGTTGCGCCGGTCCGGGTTCCCGAAGTAATAGGAGAACACCGGCTGGCCCCACTTGACGGTGCCGTCGATGGCCTTGGCGTAGGGGTCGAGCAGCAGCTTGGCCGGGTTGCACCGCTGACCGGCGGACGGGTTGTACGGGCCGTGGACCCGGTACCCGTACCGCTGGCCGGGGCTGATGCCGGGGAGGTACCCGTGCCAGACGAACCCGTCCACCTCGCGCAGGTCGATCCGGTTCTCCTTGCCGTCCTCGTCGAACAGGCACAGTTCGACCCGCTCTGCGACCTCGGAGAAGAGCGCGAAGTTGGTCCCGGCGCCGTCATAGGTAGCCCCGAGTGGATAGCTGTCGCCCGGCCATACCGCGATCGGCGCCAAGAAGGTCCCCATTCCTCGTGATGAACGTGCGTTTCGTCCTTAACACTTTCCCATCCCGCGGCGATCACACGGGACCATTCCGCGCTGCGTCCCCGTGCCTGCCCGGGGAGACGCCGTGAGCGCGCGGCTCAGCGGGCGCGGAGGGCGGCGATGAGGGCGGGCACCACCTGGTGCAGGTCGCCGATGACGGCGTAGTCGGCGTGGGCGAGGATCGGGGCGCCGGGGTCGGTGTTGATCGCGATGATGTGCTTGGCCCCGGCGCAGCCGGCGATGTGCTGGATGGCGCCGCTGATGCCGCAGGCCAGGTACAGCTCGGGGGTGATCTTGGTGCCGGTCTGGCCGACCTGCTGCCGGTGCGGCCGCCAGCCCTCGGAGGTGACCACGCGGGACACGCCGAGCACTCCGCCGAGCAGCCCGGCCAGCTCCTCGAGCGGCGCGAAGCCGTCCGGCCCGCCGACGCCGCGGCCGCCGCCGACCACGACGCGCGCGGTGGCCAGGGACGCGCCGCCTGCGCCGGCCGGCGACTCCGCCGCACGCACCCGCAGGTCGCCCGGGTCCAGCTCGGGCTCGTGCCGGTGCACCTGGAGGGCCGAGGGCGTTTCGGCGGCCACCGGCGACACGGCCTCGGTGACCACGGTGAACAGCGCGACCGGGGCCTGCATGACCGCCTGTTCCAGCAGCAGCCCGGCCCAGCGGTGCCGCACGAGGCGGTGCGTCTGGCCGCCGTCCGGGGTCACGACCGTGCAGTTCGCGGCCATCGGCAGGCCGGTGATGGCGCCCAGGTGGGCCAGCACCTCGTTGCCCCGGTCGGTCCCGGCCGCCAGCACCGCCGTCGCGCCGGTCTGGCCGGCCAGCCCGGCCAGCACCCGGGCCCAGGCCTGCGGCGCGTACCCGTCCAGCACGGCGGGCTCGATCACGTACACGTCGCTGGCGCCGTACTCAGCCAGGCCGGCGCCCCGCAGCTCGCCCAGGTCGGTGAACACAACTGTCCGGACAGAAGTGTCGCCCAGGGTCCGGGCCAGGGTCAGCGCCCGCAGCGAGGCCTCGGCCGGGGCCTGGCCGTCGAGTTCGACCAGGACGAGCACGCTCACGGCAGCACCCCCAGCTCGTCCAGGACGCGGACCAGCTCCGGTACCGCGTCGATCCCGTGGCCCAGCACGGCGGCCTGATGCTGTCCGGAGTCCGGCACCAGGAGCACCTCCTTGTGCAGCCCGTCCGCCGCCCAGGCCGGGACGGACCGCTCGACGGCGGCGCTCCTGGCCCGCAGCCGCCCGCGCAGCGACGGGTACCGGGGCAGGTTGATGCCCTCCTTGACCGTGATCACGGCGGGCAGGGGAAGGGAGTAGGCCTCCTGGACGCCGCGGTACTCGCGGCGGGCGACCACGCCGTCACCGGACACCGACAGGTCCTTGATCCCGGTGGCGACCGGCCAGCCGAGCTCGTACGCGAGCCGGATGCCGACCTGGTAGTCCCCGGTGTCGGCCGCCTCGTTGCCCAGCAGCACCAGGTCCTGCGGGTGGGCCCGGACCTCGGCGGCGATGGCGGCCGCGGTCGCGGCCGGGCTGAACTCCCGGCCGTCGGTCACCAGCAGCACCGCGCGGCTGGCGCCCAGGGCCATGGCGTCCCGGAGCTGCTCGACCGCGGCCTCGGGTCCCAGGGTCAGCACCGAGACCCCGCCGCCGAGGCGCTCGGTGATCTGCACCGCTTCCTCGACCGCGCACTCCTCGTGCGGGCTGATCGAGAACCCCGACATCCGGGTGTCGACCTCCTGCCCGTCCGGGGTCACCGTGATCATGCCGCCCACGGTGGGCACCCGCTTGACGCAGACGAGAATCTCCACGACCGCTAGCTCCTGATCCGCGAGTTCGACGGGTCGAACAGCGGCGTAGCGCTGGCCCGGGCCACCGTGACCGGATACGGCTCGCCCATGTATTCCACCAGCAGCGAGGCTCCCTCGACCGCGTTCGCCGCGGGCAGGTAGGCCATCAGCAGGTGCTTGCCCACCGACGGGCCCGAGCCCGCGCTGGTCACGTACGACGGCCGCCCCTTCGCGTCCACCAGCCGCTCCCCGGCCGGGGACAGCACCGGCTCGCCGCCCAGCATGTACCGCGGCGTTCCGTCGGCCGAGTCGTGGGCGTCCACGGTGAGCGTGCACAGCACCGCGCAGGGGGCCTCGGCCCGCTGCCGCAGGTACGCGTCCTTGCCTACGAACGGCTGCGCCTTGACCTTGGGCCGGGTCATGCCCGCTTCGACCAGTGTGTAGTCCGCGGTGAGCTCGGCGCCGAACGAGCGGTACCCCTTTTCCAGCCGCCCGGTGGTCCCGTACACGCCGATGCCGGCCGGGACCAGCCCGTACGGCCGGCCAGCGGCCCACAGCGTGTCCCACAGCCGGGCGCCCTGCTCGGCCGGCGCGTGCAGCTCCCAGCCGAGCTCGCCGACGTAGGAGATCCGCGACGCGAGCACGACGATGCCGCCGGCCTCGATCTCCCGGCAGGTGCCGAATCCGAACCCCTGGTCCGACACGTCGTCGGCGGTCACCGAGGCGAGCACGTCCCGGGCCCGCGGGCCCCACAGCCCGATGGTCGTCCACGCCGAGGTGAGGTCCGCGAGGAACGCCCCGGCGGGCAGGTGACCGGCGATCCAGCTGGCGTCGGACATGCCGGTCGCGCCGCCGGTCACCACCCGGAAGCGGTCCGGGCCGAGCCGCATCACGGTCAGGTCGGCCCGGAACCCGCCGTCGGGGTTCAGCCACGACGTGTACACCACCCGCCCGGCCGGCACGTCCAGCTGCGCGACCGACAGGTTCTGCACCGCGTCGAGCGCGCTCGGGCCGCACACCTCGAACACGGCGAAGGCGGACAGGTCGACCAGCCCGCAGGACTCCCGCATGGCCAGGTGCTCGGCGTTGATGACGGGCGACCACCAGCGCGATTCCCATTCCGCCGGGCGTTCCATCAGCCGGCCCGCGTACCGCTCCAGCAGATCGGCGTTACACCCGTACCAGAACGGCCGTTCCCAGCCCGCGGTCTCGTAGAAAACCGCTCCGAGCGAGCGTTCCCGCTCATAAAGCGGGCTGAGGCGGACCGGCCGCCCCGATTCCCACTGCTCGGCCGGGTGCACGATTCCGTACATCTTGTTGAAGCTCTCCCGGGCGCGGGCCCGGACGTGGGCCACAGTGCGCTGGTGCGGGTAGAACCGGGCGGCGTCGGCCTCGTGCACGTCGACGGTGGGGACCAGGCCGGACATGAGCTCGGCCACCGCGCGGCCGCAGCCGGGGCCTTCCTTGATCCAGCTGGCCGCCGCCGACCACAGCCCCCGGACCTCGGGCAGCTCGCCCAGCAGCGGGTGCCCGTCCGGGGTCATGGAGATGAGCCCGTTGATCGCGTACCTGATGCCGGCCCGCTCGTCGCCGAGCAGGTCGGGCATCAGCTCGAGCGCGTGGGCCAGCTGCGGGTCGAAGTCCTCCTGGGTGAACGGCATCTCGGTCGGGGACAGCACCGCCGCCTCGATGGAGGGAATCTCGTCCGGCGCGACGATGATCGGGCGGTGCGCGTACGAGCCGACCTCCATATCGCCGCCGTGCTGGCGCTCGTACATGTTGGTGTCCACGTCGCGGACGATCGGATAGGAGATCTCCCCGGGCGTGTCGGCGAACAGCGCGATCGGGCCGACGCTGATCATCTGGTGCACGACCGGGGTCAGCGCCAGCCGGACGCCGGCCATCCGGGCGATCCGCGGCGACCACACCCCGCCGCAGATCACCACGTGGCCGGTGGCGATCTCGCCCTGGCTGGTGGTCACCGACCGGACCTGGCCGCCGTCCACCGTGATGCCGAGCACCTCGGTGCCGGCCAGCACGGTCAGCGCGCCGGACCGCTGCGCTTCCTCCCGCATCAGCGTGCCCGCCCGCAGCGAGTCGACCACGCCCACGGTGGGGAAGTAGGCGCCGCCCAGGATGACCGACTCGTCCAGGTAGGGCACCAGCTTGCCCACCTCGGCGGGCGAGATCACTTCGGCCGGGATGCCCCAGGACTTGGCCTGGGAGCAGCGGCGGCGCAGCTCGGTCATCCGCTCGGCGGTGCGCGCCACCTCGATCCCGCCGCTTCGGGTGAACACGCCCAGGTCCTGGTACTGGGCGGTGCTGTCCGCGGTCAGCTCGAACATCATCTTGGCGTACTCGATCGGGAAGATGAAGTTGGAGGCGTGGCCGGTGGAGCCGCCCGGGTTCGGCATCGGGCCCTTGTCCACCAGGACGAGATCCCGCCAGCCGAGCCGGGCCAGGTGATGAGCCAGGCTGTTGCCGACGATGCCCGCGCCGATGATGACGGCACTGGCATCGGCGCCGGCCCGGGCTGCGAAGTCAGTCATGAGGGTTATCCCGCCAGGAGTGTCGTGTCGGATCCGGTGCGCCGCAGCGCGGCCCGGCGCCATTGCTCGGCCTGCTGCAGCTGGTTGAGGGTGAACAGGTGCAGTCCGGCCACGCCCGAGCCGGGCGCGGTCAGGGCCGCGGCGGCCCGGTCGAGCAGCCGGTCCGGGCTGTACCCGCCGGGCGCCCAGAACCGCAGGATCCAGCCGGGATGCCTGGTGATGAACCGGGCCGACTCCGACGCGCCGGCCACCGCCGCCATCCGCAGCAGCCGGGCGCGCTCGGCCGGGGTGGCCAGCCCCACCTGCAGCGGCAGGGTGACGCCGCGGGCCCTGATCCGGCCGATCCAGCGGGTCAGCGCGGCTGCGTCGAAGCACACGTTGCTCACGATGTAGCTGGCGTACCTGCGCTTGTCCCACATGGCCTGGATCGTGACGTCGTCGTGGATCCTGGGGTGGCTCTCCGGGTAGCCGGTGATCCCGATCCGGCTGAACGGGCGGCCCATCTCGGCCAGCCGCTCGAGCAGCGCCAGCGCGCCGTCGAACGGGCCGGCCGGGTGGGGCGCGTCGCCGCCCGCCACGAAGACGTCGTCCACGCCGCACGCCGTCAGCCGCGCGACGATCTCCGCCAGGTGCCTATCGCCGGTGACCGACCGGGCGGCCAGATGCGGTACCACCCGGTACCCGCGGGCGGCCAGCCGCTCGGCCAGCTCGATGGTCGGCTCCAGGCCCTTGACCGGCGACGCGGTCACCGTCACCGTCATCCCGGCCGGCACGAAGTCCGCCACGGCCTGCTCGGTGCCCGGGGCCGGGATCACCTCGTACCGGGCATTGCGCAGCAACGCATCCAGCCCGGCCGTCGTCATGGCCCGGCCTCCCGGACCAGCGCGGCCAGCGCCGCCTCGAGCCGCGACACGCCGGTCTGGACCCGGGTCAGCGGCAGGCCGAACATGCCCGCGACCCGCTCCGCCTGCGCGGCCAGCGCCGGGGTGGGCTCCTGGGCCAGCCAGACCAGCCGCCGGTAGTGCCCGAAGTAGTCCTCCCACAGCTCCGGGTACCGGTCCAGGCCCAGCTCGGCGAGCACTGACCGGTCGAAGCTTCGCAGCAGGAAGTCGGTCAGCACGTAGGTGCCGGGCTCGGCCCGGAACATCGCCTCGACTTGCGGCGCGCCGGCCAGCACGTCGTAACAGTGCAGGCCGGGCAGCCTGCGTACGCCGTACCGGGCGCACAGCTCGTCCAGGGCGCCGTAGGTACCGCAGTCGGCGTAGGCCAGCGCGGCCAGGCGGCCGGCACGCTGGGCGCAGACCACGTACCGTTCGGCCAGAATTGGTATCTCCCGCGGCCGGTTGTGCAGCACGGCGGGCAGGGACCGTACGGCGACCGGCCAGCCGCGCCGGGCGGCGATCTCGCGGACGTGCCCGGCCAGGGCGCCGCAGGCCAGGACGTCGAGCCGCGGGTCAGGCCCGCCCGCGGGGACGGCTTGGTCAGTTCTCCGGGAAGGAGAGGCGCTCCACGAACTGGTCGTTGAAGTCGGCGCGGTCGGAGAGCTCGACATATCTCACCTCCTCCAGCAGGGCCAGGCCCCCGGCCCGCTCGCGCAGGCTGAGCAGCGCCATCTTGGCCCCCTCGCCGGCCACGTTGCCGGCCGGCACCACGCGCTGCACCGCGACCCGGGGGACCAGGCCGATCCTGATCGCGGCGGCCGGGGACAGGAAGCTGCCGAACGATCCGGCCAGCAGGACCTGCTTGACGTCGGCTTCGGTCAGGCCGGCTTCGTCGAGCAGGATGCGCCAGCCGGTGGCGATGGCCGCCTTGGCGAACTGCAGCTCGCGGACGTCGCGCTGGGACAGGTAGATACTGTCTTCGGCCGTCCCCCGCCAGTGCAGCACGAACACCCGCTCCTGGCCGATCCGGGTCAGCCGGGGCGCCAGGCCCGGGGTCAGGACGGCCGCCTGCTCCTCGGCCACGAACCGGCCGGAGGAGTCGAGCAGGCCCAGGGCGACCAGGCCGGTCACGGCGTCGACCAGGCCGGACCCGCACAGCCCCAGCGGCTCCGCATCGCCGATGACCTTCAGGGTCAGCTCGTCCGCGGTCATGCCGACCACCTCGATCGCGCCGTCGGCGGCGCGCATGCCGCACCGGATGGCGGCGCCTTCGAAGGCGGGCCCGGCGGGCGCGGCCGTGGCCAGCAGCCAGTCCCGGTTGCCCAGGACGATCTCGCAGTTGGTGCCGATGTCGACGAACAGCCGGACCCGGGCGTCCCGGTCCATGCCGCTGGCCAGCAGGCCGGCCGTGATATCACCGCCCACGTAGGCGCCGAACGACGGGAACACCACCGCGCGGGCCCGCGGGTGCACGGCGCCGTCCAGACCCAGCTCGGCCGCGAGCACCTCGGGGAACAGCCTGGTCGACAGGATGAACGGCGCCATGCCGAGCGGCTCGGGGTCGATGCCCAGGACCAGGTGGGTCATGGTGGCGTTGCCGGCCAGCGCGACCTCGTACACCTCCTGCGGCGGGACACCGCCGTCGGCACAGACCGCCGCGGCCAGCTCGGCCAGGGTCTCCCGGGCGAGCTGGCGCAGCTTGTCCAGCGCGCCGGGGTCCATCATGGTCGCGCTGATCCTGGTGATCACGTCGGCGCCGAACGGCTGCTGCTTGTTCAGCGCCGAGGCCACCGCGGCCGGGGCGCCGGTGGACAGGTCGAGCAGGGTGGCCACCACGGTGGTCGTGCCGAGGTCGAAGGCGATGCCGAACCGCCGGCTGGTGGTGTCGCCCGGCTCGACGGCGATCAGCACGTCGTCCACCACCACCGCGGTGACCTTGTAGTCCGCCGCGCGCAAGGTCCGGCCGAGGGTCTGCAGCACCGGGAAATCAGCCCGGGGCTCCAGGTCGTCCAGCTGGGCCAGCACCCGCTCCAGGTCGCTGGCCTGGTCGGCCAGGCTCGGCTCGGCCAGCTCCAGGTACCGCTTCTGCACCGCGGGCCGCAGGATGACCTGCCGGCCGACGCCGACCGTGGCCGCCTTGGGCCGGGTCGTCAGCGGCGGCACCTCGACCGTGGTGTCCCGGGTGGCCGGGGTGCGGCAGGCCAGCCGCCAGCCGTCCTTGATCTCCTGCGGCGTGTAGGCCCGGATGTCCAGGCTGGACGGCGCGGGCGGATCACCGGCGATCCTGACCCGGCATTTCTTGCAGGTGCCGTGGCCGCCGCAGGTCGAGTCGATCGCGATCCCGTTCCAGCTGGCCGCGTCGAACAGCGTCACACCGTACGGAACCCGGACGGCCCGCTCATTGAACAGCAGATTAACCCGAACGGGCCCGGGTTCGACCTCCTCCGTCACCGTCATCCGGCGCCCTGGCCGTGCGGCCCTGGCGGCCCTTGCGCCCCCGCCTCCCGGGCCGCCGCGGGGCCGCGGCCGGCCGCAGCCTGTCCGGCCGCAGCCTGCTGGGCGGCCTGCTGGGCGCGGTGCGCCGCGATCCAGTTCCCGCCCCACTCGTCGCGGTTCAGCACCAGGTCGGCGGCCTTGACCGCGCGGACGATCTGGGCCGAGCGGGCGTCCATGATCGCGCTGGTCAAGCCGGTACTGATCGCGATGGGCAGGAACGTGGCGGCGATCGAATGCCGGTCCGGCATGCCGAAGCTCACGTTGGAGGCGCCCAGCGTCATGTTCACGCCGAACTCGGCCCTGAGCATCGCGATGGTCTCCAGCGTGCGGCTCGGGTGCAAGGTGTCGGCGCCGACCGGCATGGCCAGCGGGTCGATGACGATGTCCTCGATGGGGATCTTGTACTTCTCGGTGGCGACGTGGATGAGCTTGCGGGCCAGCTCGACCCGGCGGGCCGGCTCCTCGGGGATCTCCTCCTCGTCGTTGGGCAGGCCGATGACCGCGGCGCCGTACTTGCGGACCAGCGGCAAGATGGCCTCGAGCCGGTCGTCCTCGGCGGTCACCGAGTTGACCAGCGCCTTGCCCTGGTACACGGCCAGGCCCGCGTCGAGCACCTCGATGATGGAGGAGTCGATGACCAGCGGCAGGTCGGTGAGCTGCTGGATCAGCGGTATGACCTGCCGCATCAGCTCGGCCTCGTCGGCCAGCGGGGTGCCCATGTTCACGTCCAGCAGCATGGCGCCGCCATCGGCCTGCTCCTTGACGTCTATCTCCACCCGGGACAGGTCGCCGGCGCGCAGTTGCTGGGAGAAGATCTTCCGGCCGGTGGGGTTGATCCGCTCGCCGATGATCGCGAACGGCTGGTCGTCGCCGATGCGGACCGTCTTGGTCGCCGAGGACAGGATGGTGTGCACGGGGCTTCCCCTGGGTTAGTCGTCAGGCGCTGACCGTCGCGCGGCGTTTGGCGATCAGCTCCTTGGCCCGGACCACGGCTGCGGAGGCGTCGGCCGCGTAGCCGTCCGCGCCGACCACGTCGGCGTACTCCTGCGTGACCGGGGCGCCGCCCACCATCACGATGACCTCATCGCGCAGCCCGGATTTCTGCAGCGCGTTGATGTTCGCCTTGAACATCGGCATGGTCGTGGTCAGGAACGCCGAGAACCCGACGATGTCCGGCTTGTGCTCGCGCACCGCGTCGACGAACTTCTCCGGTGCGACCTGGACGCCGAGGTCGATGACCTGGAAGCCGGCCCCCTCGAACATGATGTTGACCAGGTTCTTGCCGATGTCGTGCACGTCGCCCTTGACCGTGCCCATCACGATCGTGCCGATCGCCTGGGCGCCGGTCTCGGCCAGCAGCGGGCGCAGGATCTCCAGCGCCGCGGCCATCGCCTTGCCGGCGATGAGCATCTCGGGCACGAAGAAGTCACCGCGCTCGAACCGGGCGCCGACTTCTTCCAGCGATGGGATCAGCGCCTCGTACAGCAGCTCCTCCGGGCCGAGGCCCATGGCCAGGCCCTGGTTGGTCAGCTCGAGCACGGCCGGCCTGTTGCCGGTCAGCGTGTCGTCGTACAGCTGGCTGAGCAGCTCTTCCCTGGTCATGCTCTATCCTCCTGCTCGCCTCCGGGCCCTGTCGCCATTCCGGGCCCTGTCGCCATCCCGGGCCCTGTCGCCATCCCGGTCATCCCGCTTTCCTGGGCTGGCGGCCGGCGCGCTGGCGATAGCCGAGGGCCGCGGACAAGCCGGTGGCCTCGGCGACGCAGTGCCCGGCGGCCGCGGCCAGCCGGTCCCGGGTCATCCGGGCCGCCGGTGCCGAGACCGACAGCGCGGCGACCACGCCGCCGTCGAAGCCGTGGATCGGGGCGGCCACGGCGATCAGGCCCGGCTCGAGTTCCTCGTCGGTGACCGCGTAGCCGCGCGCCCGCACGCCCGCCAGCTCGGCCCGCAGCGCGGCCTCGCCGGTGATGGTCTTGTCGGTGCGCCGCTCGAGCGGGCCGACGGGCGGCTGGGCGGCGCCGTAGGCCAGCAGCACCTTGCCCAGCGCGGAGCAGTGCAGCGGCACCGACATCCCGACCCAGTTGGTCCCGCCGATCAGGTACGTGCTGTCCACCTGGGCGATCTGCTCGACCATCCCGTTGCTGGCCACGCCGAGGTTGATGGTCTCACCGCTCGCCTTGCCGAGCCGCTGCAGGAAGGGCTGGGCCACGGCGACCAGGCCGGCTTCGGCGCCGCCACGCCAGGCGAAGCTGACGAACATCTCGCCCGGCAGGAACCGGCCGTGGTCATCGCGGCGGACCAGCCCGTTGCGCTCCAGCGCGAGCAGGAGCCGGGACGTGGTGGATTTGGCCAGCCCGGTGGCCGCGCTCAGCCCGGTGAACGTCATCGGGTCGGCGGCGTGCACCACCTCGGTGAGCAGGCGAGCCGCCCGGTCGACCGCCTGGGTGCCGTTCTGGTTGCTCATCCGGGGATCTCGTTCGGCGTCTGCACGGTCTCTTCCAGGGTTCGTCGTCCAGGATTCGTCGTCCGGGATTCGCGTCTTCGGGAGTAGCCTATGTTCCACTTTATGGGACTAAAGTTTTACTATGTGATCGTAAAGCGCGGCCTAATATCGGTCAAGTTCCTGCTGTGGCCAGGGCGCGACGAGCCAGCGCGCACTTCCGGAAGGCGGAGTGAAGTCGATGTTCGTCAATTCGATGCCGAGGTACGAGATCCTGTCCGCCGACGCGATCGCGGTGCTCGACCGCGGCTGGCGCCGGATCGTCTCGGAGATAGGCGTCCAGTTCGCCAAGCCGGCGGCGGTCGAGCTGTTCGCCCAGGCCGGGCAGCGCGTGGACGGCGAGGTGGTGTTCCTCGACCCGGAGTTCGTGCTGGAACAGGTGGCCAAGGCGCCCCGCGAGTTCGACGTGCAGGCCCGCAACCCCGCCCATAACGTGCATATCGGCGGCGACCACATGGTGTTCAGCTCGGTCTACGGCTGCCCGTTCATACGCGAGGGCAACGTGCGCCGGGACGCCACGCTGAACGACTTCCGCCAGCTGTGCATGCTGTCGCAGGCCTACGACGAGCTGGACTCGGCCGGCGGCGTGATCTGCGAGCCGAACGACGCGCCGCTCGACTCGCGGCACCTGGACATGATCTACGCGCTGGCCACGCTGACCGACAAGTTCTACATGGGCAACGTGGTCTCCGGGCCGAACGCGGCCGACACCATCGCGATGACGTCCATCTTGTTCGGCGGCCGGGAGGCGATCGAGCGGGTGCCGGCCACGATCTCGCTCATCAACTGCAACTCACCGCTGCGCTGGGACGACCGGATGCTGGACGCGCAGTTCGAGTACTGCGCCGCCGCCCAGCCGGTGGTGCTCACGCCGTTCCTGCTCATGGGGGCGATGTCGCCGGTGACCATCCCGGCCGCGCTGGTCCAGCAGCTGGCCGAGGCGCTGTCCGGGATCGCCCTGGCCCAGCTGATCCGGCCGGGCTGCCCGGTCATCTTCGGCTCGTTCCTGTCCAACATCGACATGCAGTCCGGTTCGCCGTCGTTCGGCACGCCGGAATCGGCCCTGGGGCTGCTGTGCACCGGGCAGCTCGCGCGGCACTACGGGCTGCCGTTCCGCACCGGCGGCGGCCTGAATTCCAGCCAGAGCGCCGACGCCCAGTCGGCCTACGAGGCGCTGATGACGCTGCTGCCCACCTTCCTGGCCGGGACCAACTTCGTCATGCACGCGGCCGGCTGGCTGGAAGGCGGACTGGTGAGCAGCTACGAGAAGTTCATCATCGACATCGAGCTGCTGCGCGAACTGCGAGTGGAATTCACCCCGCTGGAGATCACCGAGGAATCGCTGGCCTTCGGCGCGCACGAGGAGGTCGGCCACGGCGGGCACTTCCTCGGCGCCGCGCACACCATGGAGCGGTTCCGCGACTGCTTCTACCGTCCGCTGCTGTCCTCCACCGCGAACTACGAGCGCTGGCTCAAGCAGGGCGGCAAGGACACCGCCGCCCGGGCCAGCGAGATCTGGCGCAAGAAGGTCGAGGACTTTACCCCGCCGCCGCTGGACGAGGGGATCCGGGCTGAGCTCGATGACTTCGTGGTCCGCCGCCGCCGCGAGCTCGGCGACTAGCGCGCCGACGCGCGCCAGGTTGCCGATGACGCTGCTGATCAGGAAGAGTGTCCAGGTGGATAGTCAGCAATGGGACGAGCGCTACTCAGGCACCGAGTTCGAGTGGACCATGCAGCCCAACGAGTTCGTCGCCGCCGAACTGGCCGGGCTGCCGCCCGGCCGGGCCCTCGACCTGGCCGCGGGCGAAGGACGCAACACCGTCTGGCTGGCCGAGCGAGGCTGGCGGGTCACCGCCGTGGACTTCTCCCGGGTCGGGCTGGAGAAGGGCCGCGAGCTGAGCGCGGCACGCGGCGTCGACCAGGCCCAAGTGGACTGGGTCGTCGCTGATCTGCGCGACTACGAGCCCGGGCGCGGCGCCTATGACCTCGTGCTCATCGCGTATTTCCAGGCCGGCCCGCAACTGCGGGCCACGGTCATGGCCCGGGCCGCCGGCGCGCTCGCCCCGGGCGGCACGGCCTTCGTCGTGGGTCACGACCTGACCAACCTGGCCGACGGCGTGGGCGGCCCGCAGGATCCGGAAGTGCTGTACACCCCGGCGGCCGTCAGCGCGGAGCTCACCGGGCTGCACATCGTGCGGGCCGAGCGGGTGCAGCGCATCGTCAGCCGGGAGAGCGGCCCCGCGGCGGCCATCGACACCCTGGTCCGCGCGGTCCGCGAGGCATGACGTGCCGGCCAGATGGGCCCGGCTGTGGTTCGCGGTCACGGCCCTGTGCGTGCTGGCCGGGGTCGCGCTCAGCGTCTACTCGGCCGCACGGGGGCCCGGTCACTTCCAGACTGGCATCGAGCGCGCGTTCAACACCTTCGCGTTCTTCACCATCCAGTCGAACCTGATCGCCGGCGGCACCGCCCTGCTGCTGGCCGTCCGGCTGGACCGGCCATCCACCGTCTTCCAGACGTTCCGGCTGATCGGCCTGGTCGCGATCACGGCCACCGGCGTGGTCTACCATGTGGCGCTGGCCAGCCTGTTTGACCTTGACGGCATCCAGCAGCTCGGCAACCAGCTCGTGCACACGGTCGTGCCGCTGCTCACGGTCCTGGGCTGGCTGATGTTCGGCCCGCGCGGCTACGCATCGCGGCGGGTGGCCTGGCTGTCCCTGCTGTTCCCGGCCTGCTGGCTGGTCTTCACCCTGATCCGGGGGGCGGTCATCCACTGGTATCCCTACCCGTTCATCGACGTCTCGGCGATCGGCTACGCCAAGGCCGTCCTGAACTCGTTCTGGGTTTCGCTGCTGCTCCTCGGCCTGGCCGCGGGCGCGACCGCCCTTGACTCCCGCCTCGGACCACGCGGACCGTCGCCCGGTCTTGCGCAGGCCGGGGCCGGGCCGCATGATCACGTCGCGAGATGACCGATCCGGATGCCCGCCAGAACCTCTGGCACGATTACCGGCGTCGGCCACGGGCACCTGGGAAGCTACGGGCTAGCGCAGACCAGATCCGGAGGCGGCACTGACGTGTGGCACCTACTCGAACGTCGCGAGATGACACGCCTGGCCCGCGGGCGCAGCGCGGCCCGGAACGGATCGCTCCCCCGGCCCGACGTGCCCGCCGGGACGGATCTGCTGCCGCAGATCAGGCACATCGTGGTGCTGATGATGGAGAACCACTCCTACGACAACTACCTCGGCATGCTGCGCGGGCGCGGCGAGGGTTTCCCGCTGTCGCCCGACAACCAGCCCGACGTGTCCAATGCCGCGGCCGACGGCGAGCTCGTCCGGGCTTTCCGTATGCCCTCGCCGGCGCAGCGCCGCGGGCTGCCGTCGCAGAGCTGGCACGCGAGCCACCTGCAGTGGGGCGAAGGAAAATGCGACGGGTTCGTGACCAGCGCGCAGGCCATGCAGGCTCAGGCCCGAGCCGGCACCGGGGTCGACGCCGACCTCAGCCCTGAGGCGGCCGGGGTCGGCATGGGCTACTGGTCGGAGCCGGACCTGCCGTTCTACTACGGGCTGGCCAGGACTTTCCCGCTGGCCGACCGCTGGTTCAGCTCGTGCCTGGGCCCGACCTTCCCCAACCGCCGCTTTCTCATCGCGGGCACCGCGCACGGCCTGATCGACGATTCTCCCAGCAACCTGCTCGACTACCCGCCCGCCGGGACCATCTTCGACCTGCTGACCGAGTACGGGGTCTCGTGGACGGACTATCACCCCGTGGCCAGCGAGCAGCCCCGGTGGCGGCACTACGCCCGGCACACGTACAAGATGGGCAGGCGCCGCCTGAAGTCCGTGACCAGCGCCGGTCCCGGCCTGGCCCACGGCGTCCAGAAAGACATCCAGTTCACCGCCGATGTCTTCCCGCTGGGGATCGGCCGGTACATGGAGCATGTCCGCGGACTCGACCAGTTCTTCTCCGACGCCGCCCGCGGCACGCTGCCCGCCTTCAGCATCGTCGACCCGGACTTCGGCGCCTATTCCGAGGAGAACCCGCAGGACATCAGGAAAGGCGAGAGCTTCGCGGCCGAGGTGGTCAAAACGGTCCTGCACGGCGCGGGATGGCCGCACACGCTGCTGATCTGGCTGTATGACGAGCACGGCGGATACTACGACCACGTGCCGCCGCCTGCGGCGATCCCGCCGGATGACGTCGAAGGCGGAAGCGTGATCGGGCGGCCGAACCCGCTGACGGCGTTCCTCCGCCTGGTTCATCCGGGCGTGGTCCGGAGCAACGAGAACCTGGACGCCGGGCCGCGCCGGTATGACCGGTACGGATTCCGGGTCCCCGCCGTGATCGTGTCTCCCTACGCGCGGCCCGGCTACGTCAGCTCAGAGATCTTCGACCACACCTCAGTGCTCAAGCTGGCTGAGCAGAAATGGAACCTGCCCGCCCTGACCGCGCGGGATGCGGCGGCCAAAGCGCCCCTGGATGCGCTGGACTTCACCAGCGCCCCGGCCTTCCTGCAGCCGCCGCCGCTGCCAGAACCCAGCCTGCGCTGGGGTGCCTGGTAGCTCGGCGGCGCCCGGCGTCGTGCTAGCCAGCCGTGCGCCTTGGCGGGTGGCCGGAACCGCGTCACCTGCCCGTCCTGGCTCATTTAGCCAGGAACAGGCAGGTGACGTCCGGTTTGCCTGCGGGCCGCGATCAGCCCCCGGCGCCGCACACCGGCCAGGCGCCGATGCCCTGGCCGGCCTCGACCCGCTGGGCCACCGCGATCTGCTCGGACTCGCTGGCCAGGTTGGCCGAGGACGCGTACTGGCCCCCGCCGTAGGCAAGCCAGGTTTGCTGGGTGAACTGAAGGCCGCCGTAGAAGCCGTTGCCGGTGTTGGTGCTCCAGTTGCCGCCTGACTCACACGCCGCGATGGCGGACCAGTTCGCCCCGCTCGAGGCGGCCGGGGCCGTGGTCGACTGTGCCGAAACGGCCGGCGCCGATTGCTGCGAGCTGGCCGACGTCGCCGCAGCCGGGGCCTGTTCCGGGGCCGAGGCAGCGGCGGCGGCCAGCGCGGCGTGGGCCATCTGTGCCGTGACGTGGCCGCTGGCGGGCAGCTGCAGCTTCTGGCCTACCGAGATCACGTTCGGGTTGTGTACCTGGCGGCGGTTGGCCCACCACACGGCAGACCAGTCGGCACTGCTCCCGTAGGCGTGGGCCGCGATCGCCGACAGGCTATCGCCCGACTTGACGGTGTAGCTGGCTGCGCTGTGGTGCGCGGCCGGATGCAGCAAAATCGTGACCGCCGTAAGGGTCTGAGCTAGCCCGACGACAGGGATAATAGGCATGTCGGGGTTTCCTCCTAAGGTTTGGTCCGACAAAGGTCCCGGCCGCGTGCTGCAACACATGGCCGGGACCGCTTGGCTAATTGGCGGATACCGAGAAGGCCGCCTCCTGCCCACGCTGAATCAAGACGCGTTCGGACCTCATGAACCTCTCTTCTCGCGCTCTGAGACAGGTAGCCATCGAGTGAGCTTAAGCACAGTTATGTGCGATTCTCAACGAGAATCGCCCTAAAAGTTCTCAATCGCACCCGTTACAGGGCTGGATTCTGCTCGGGTCCGTGCTCGTGGATAGGCAGCAAAGATCCAGGTCAGATGAGCTAACCGCCGTTGCGGGCAGGCGGTAACGCGCGGCGGTAAATAAATCCGGGTCCGGTACGGCATTTTTCAGCGCGGCGCCTTCTGCGATGGCCCGGGAAGCGCCGCAACGACCTGGCGCCAGGCCGGCCGCCTGCGGCCCTCCGGGGCATCCGGGTCGAACAGCACCTGCACGCCCATGCCGCGCAGCGTCTCAATGCTCGCGGCGAAGGCCGGGTGGCTCGCGAGTTGCGGCTTGCAGTGCGGTACCACCACCATCGGGACGCCATAGCCGGCCATCTCGCACAGCAGCCCCACGGCAAAGTTGTCCGCATGGCCGTGGGCGAACTTATTGACGCTGTTGAACGTCAGCGGGCACGCCAGCACCGCGTCCGCGGGCGGGACCGGCGTACCGGTTCCCGGCGTCCGGTACTCCCAGCGGACCGGCGCGCCGGTCAGCCGCTCCAGCTCACCAGGATCGATGAACGTGGCGCCGACCGGCGTGGCGAACACCGTCACGCGCCATCCCGCGGCCTGGCAGGCGGCCACCAGCGCGGGCACGCCCTCCGGCGCAACGGCGCCGCTGATCACCAGGTACAGCGAGCCGGCCAGGGGGCCCTGCGGCATGCCGTCGTCAGACATGGACGCAGACCCTCCAGACCTCTCCCCACCCTCACGATCGGCGGGAGACCGTATGCCCGGCCCGCGAGGAGCCGGGTGATGCGCGCCTCAAGACTAAACGAGAAGGGTGTCCGGCCGGACGGTGCGGGTGTTGCCTTCAAGCGCGTGAAGTGTGGCTTCGCTAACCCGCAGGGCGCTCCGCCCGCGCGACCGACATGGTCGAGGGCAGCTCCAGCTCCGCGATCCACAAGCCGGTCGCCCCGTGCCTGATCGCCCGGCTGAGCAGGTGCCCGTTGGCGGCCCGGCGCAGATACCCGGGCTCGTGCACGACGCCCGACGCGTGCTCACCGGGATCGACGGGCTCTCCGCGGTCCCGGCGGCCCTTGATCTCGTCGCGCACGCTGTCCAGGCCAGCGCGGAACTCCGGCTCGTTGTCGAACGCGGCCACCACCACATGCCTGCGCTCCCGCCGCTGCGGGTCATAGCGGAAGTGGCGGACGATGAAGCGCTTGAGGCCGTCGTCCTCCGGGTCAACTCGCGCCACAGCCCCAGCGTAACCCGCCCCTCTCGGGGACGAGAAAGACCGCCTCTACCCCTGTGACCGGTGTCACACTTGGCTGTAGGGCATCTTGACCGGGCCCGAGCGGCTAGCTTAGCCTCAAGCTCACTATGCCTGGCCTGACCAAGCGGAATCTCATCGCGACCCTGATCATCATCGCCGGCCTGACCGTTTCGCTGCTGGCCTGGTTCTACTTCCCGCTTGTCGTGTTCCCCCTGATCCCGCTGCTCGGCGTCTTGGGTCTGGCCGTGTTCCTGAGCCTCTACCCGCCCGGCACCACCCAGGTGCGGACCGCCGCCGGCGGTTTCCCCGCGGTTCGCATCATGGCTACGGCCGGCGGTCCCGCTCCTGGCCTGCGGGTCCCGGCGCGGGAGGCGGCTCCGCGGCCGGCCGGACGCGGGGCGGGGCGCGGGGCTGGCGGGCAGGCCGCGCCGCTGCCGCCGGACGCTGTGGTGGCCCTGACCGAAGAACGCGCGGCCGCCGGCGTGGACGACATCGTCGCCGGACTGGACCGCACCCTGGTCGGGCTCATCCCGGTGAAGTTCCAGTTCGAGCAGATCGCCTCGCTGCTGGTCGTCGACCGGGCCCGGCGCCGCTTCGGCCTGGACGCCCAGCGGCCCAACCTGCACATGTGCTTCACCGGCGACCCCGGCACCGGGAAAACCACCGTCGCGCTGCAGATGGCCGAGCTGCTGCACCGGATGGGCTACCTGGAAACCACCAAAGTCGTCCACGCCATGCGCGATGACCTGGTCGGCGAATACATCGGCCAGACCGCACCCAAAACCCGGTGGGTGCTGGAGCACGCCATGGGCGGCGTGCTGTTCATCGACGAGGCCTACTCCCTGTACCGCCCCTCAGACCCCAAGGACTTCGGCCAGGAAAGCATCGACATCCTGATGCAGGTCATGGAGAACAAACGAGACAAACTCGTCGTCATCATGGCCGGCTACAAAGACCGCATGGACATCTTCTTCGACTCCAACCCCGGCATGAACTCACGGATCGCCCACCACCTCGACTTCGCCCCCTACACCCTCGACGAGCTGATGGCCATCGGGCAGATGATGCTCACCGACGCCCTGTACTACCTCTCCGACCAAGCCGAGACCGCACTGCGCCAGCAACTCGCCGTCCGGATGCGCGAACCCCGCTTCGCCAACGCCCGCAGCGTCCGCAACGACCTGGAACAAGCCCGGCTCCGCCACGCCCACCGCCTCGCCTCAGACCCCGCACGCAACCGCAACAAAGACGAACTGATGCGCCTGGAACCCTCCGACGTCCTATTCACCACCCCAGCCAGCTGACCAACTCCCACCGGTCGCCCCGGTACGAGCTGCATGCCGCACCCGCACCTACACCGTGCCGGCGCGGCCGCCGCTGATGATGACCGGGGTGCTTTCAGCAGAACCCTGATGTGGCCAGACCCAGGAGGAGTTGCGTCTGCCCGGGGCTGAGGCGGGTGGGCGGCTTGGGCTTTCTCCGGGGTTTGCGTGCCGCCGGGTCCCAGAGGAGGTCCTGGCGGATCCTTTCTCTGCTGACGTGGAAGACCGCGCCGATCTGTTCGAGGGTGCAGCCGAGTTCTCTGAGCCGGTGAGCGGCGCGCTTGCGGCTGATCCGCGGAGTCTGAAGGTCGAAGGTGGCGCGGGCTTCGTCCAGGGCCTGATCCCGTTCGGCGGCCGCGCGTCGTGCCTGCTCGGTTTTGCGTCGTGCTTCTGCGGTGGCGGCCGCGGCGAGGTCTGGTGCCTTGTCGTGGTCGTCGAGCCAGCCGCGGCCCGCGGTGGTGATGCGCCAGATGATGGCGGGCCGGCCGCGTCCATTACGCTCGCGGCCTGCTCGTTCGACATGGCCGGCTTCTTCGTGCCGATGCAGCGTGTGGTCGTAGGCGGACAGCAGTTTCCGGCGCCGGCCTGGTTCGGCCAGGAGGCCGGCCAGGGCGGGGGCGGACAGTGGTTCCGGGTGCTGCGCCAGTGCTCGCAGGAGCCGCACGGGCCGGGTTTCTGCTGCTGCGTGTGGTGCGGCAGGGATGGTCACGGTCTGGCTGTCACTCATCGGCTTTCCTTCCTGCCCGGCGGCCGGGTTCGCATGGTGGCTGATTGCGGGAGACGCGTCCGCGGTTGACTCTCCCGAGCCGGCCTCCCGTCAAGTTCTGCATGGGCGGGAGGCCGGATCCGGTGTGGGCTGGGCCGCCGGTGACACCTTGCTTGTGCCGCCGGAGGCACCTCGGGAAAGAGCCGGCGGCTAACCGCCGGGCCGGCGGCCCAGCGTCTGTTGGCCCAGCATCTAGTGGGCCAGTTCTTCCAGCGCGCGGTTGCGCTGATTCTTCCCGAAGACCGCGATCAGGACGCCCGGGACGAGCGCGCACGGGATCGTGACGAACACGAAGAAGCCCGTCGGCGCGGTCACGCTGAAGAGCGCTCCGGCGATCAGGACGCCACCCCAGGCGCCGAGGTGGCCCACGCCGTCGGTCCAGCCGGTGCCCAGCGCGCGCATCCGGGTCGGGTAGCACTGGGGGATGTACACATACATACTCCACAGCCACAGCGTCACGCCGGCGACCGTGAGACTGTAGCCGACATATACGGCCGCGCTGTTGTTCGGCACCTTGAACATGAGCCAGTAGCCGCCGGCGAACAGGATAGCGCCGATGAGCTGCGTCCATCTGCGCTCCAGGCGGTCGCCGATGAACGTATTGAGTAGATAGACGGCGGTGCCGATCACGCCGGCCCACGCCGTCATGGCGAAGATCCAGCCGGCGCTGTAGTTGCCCTTTTCGATAAGCCACAAGATAATCTGGCTCCCGCCGCCGTACACGATGCCGCCGTAGCCGAGCACCATGACCACCAGCAGGAACACGGTGACGCCCACGTACTGCCGGCCGAACGGCGCCCACCAGGCGGTCTTCTCCTCGGCCACCACCTCGTACGGCGACAGGTCGGGCTCGGGCAGTGCGACGCGGCCGCCCTTGCTGACCCGCGCCTCCATCCGCGCCACGGTCTGGCGCGCCTTGTCGCGCTGCTCCCGGGCCTCCAGCCAGCGCGGCGACTCCGGCATCCGGAAGAACAGCACCACCGCGATCAGGATGTTCACGATGGTCAGGAACCACAGGAACCACCGGTAGTGCACCGGGAACCAGTAGTGCGGGAGGATACCGCCGATGACGACGAAGAGGAGGAAGATGCAGACGGCCTGGCAGGGCAGCATCACCTTGCGCCGCCACGTCGGCCCCATGATCTCGCTCATGTACACGACGTTCATGGCCAGGTACCCGGCGAACCCGAGCGTGTCGAAGATCGACAGCACAATCAGCGCCGGATAGTTGGTCACGTAGCCGAACGGCCAGATGAACGCCCCGGCCAGCACCGAGGACAGGATCAGGGCCTTGCGCCGGCCGATCTTGTCGGCCAGCCAGCCCAGGGCGTAGCCGCCGAGCAGGATGCTGATCCCGACCTGCAAGGCGTACAGGACGTCGTACTGGCTGTGCGTTATCTCCTTGGCCGGCAGCCAGACGAATGGGTACAGCCGCAGGGCGATCCCGTCGGTCGAGGCCGACATCGCCCAGCCCACCTGCACGATCAGGCAGATCTCCCAGGCCATCATGCTCATCGGCAGGCGGTCAACCCGGGCCGCCGCCTCGCCGGGGATGACCAGGGTGCCGCCGGCGGCGGCCCCGGCTCCCGAAGTATCTTGTGCCATTACGGTTCTCCTTGCTGCCATCCAGTTCCAGGGGATGGCGGGGTAAAGCGGGGAATTGTGGAACCTTTGCTGCTGATGTCGAGGGTGCCCCGGTCGCAGTTGGCGACGCTGGTCATCAACCGGTGGCCGTCGCCGGGTTTGGTGCAGGCGAAAGCATGGGGATGGCGCCGGTGCCGCTGCCCTTGCCATGGCGGGTGACGGCGAAGCTGTTTGAAATCCCAGCCACATGACCCCTGGTAGCGGCCAGGTTCGCTGGGCTGCAACGGTGTTAATCGGATTGTTGGATTCTGCCGCCAGAATGTCAACACTTTCCCTCCGGGAAATTTCCCTAAAGGGTAACCCCCTTAGGCAATTGCTTCCCGGCAAATGCGCCTAGGCAATTGCTCTGAGGCAATTGCCCCCGGGCAACTTATCTGGGGCTGAGAATGGACAGCAGCCGATTCCGCTTACCAAAGTTAATCATGGCTCAGATGTGGTGCATGGTACCGGGACTCCCCCTCGAATTCCGAATTCCGAATTGCGCGGCCCGCCTGTGCCCCGCACCGGGTTGTCCTATGTGCTGTCCTGGTTGAGTTGCAGGGCCCTCGCCGCATTGCGGCGAATCCGTCCCGGGGCTCGAAATGCACGCTCCACCCCGACGAACAGGTACAGCCCGCCGCCGACAAGAGCAAGGAGGCCCAACACCATCCCGTCCGTGAGCAAGAAGATCCCGGTCCCCGCGAACCCGATCGCCAGCATCAGGTCCACCCAGCCCAGCACCTGGGTCATCCGCTGCACCTTGAACCCTCTGGCCAGCACCCGGGTGGCAAGCCCGTGCGCGGCCTGCGTCAGCGCCGCATCGTTGACCTGCTGGCCTGCGAGGACCGCTGTCCGGACACGCAACCGGTCGCGTGGCGGCAGTTGGTACCGGTCGACAAGCCACCTGTCGATCGCGTCGGACCCGCCTCCGAGCTTGCCCGCCGTCTTGGGGGGCGGCGCTCGGCGCGTGATCAGCCAGGCGGTCACCGGCAAGACGGCGCCGATGACTACCACCAGGGCCAGCGCCCACGCCAACGCCATGTCAACCGCTCTTACCCAGAAAAACCGGCTCTGTCGCACTTTCGGTGGTAGCTACGTGTGCTGATGTGTCACGATCGGTCATGATTTACGTGGCGGATCTTGTGGGGATCGTGTTTTCAGGGTTGTCTGCGCTGGTTATCCATGACGTGGAGGACGCGGGCGACGCGATCGTCGTGCGGGCGAGGACCAGGGGCGAGGCGGTCGCCTGCCCCGGCTGCGGCGCGGAAACGTCGCGGGTGCACGGGTATTATGAGCGGACGGCGGCCGACGTTCCCGTCGACGGCCGGCGCGTCCTGGTGAAGGTGCGGGTGCGCCGGATGCGCTGCCCGGCCCTGGACTGCAAGGTGCAGACGTTCCGCGAGCAGGCCCCCGGCGTCCTGGAGCGTTACCAGCGGCGCATCTCGCGGCTGACGGCCCAGGTCAGCGCGGTGGCACGCGAATTCAGCCGGCAGGGCCTCGGCGCGGCTGCTGCCGGCACTGGGCATCGGCGTCTCCCGGCATACCGCGCTGCGGGCCCTGCTCGCGATCCGCCTTCCCTGCCTCGAAGTGCCCCGCGTGCTGGGGATCGATGATTTTGCCCTGCGCCGGGGCCTGGTCTACGCCACGGTCCTCATCGACGCCGAGACCGGCCGGCGCGTCGACGTCCTGGAAGGGCGCACCGCCGATGTCGTCAAGGACTGGCTCCGCGGGCACCCCGGCGTCGAGGTCGTCACCCGCGACGGGTCGGGAGCCTACGGCGAGGCCGTCCGCTCGGCGCTGCCGGACGCCGTCCAGTGCGGGGACCGCTGGCACCTGTGGCATCTGCTGGCCGAGGCCGCCGCGAAAGAAGTCGCAGCTCACTCCGCCTGCTGGGCCGCGAGCGCCCCGCTCCAGGAAGGCAAGCGAGCCGAGACCACGCTCGAGCGCTGGCAGCAGGTCCGCGACCTGCGGGAGAAAGGGGCCGGGCTGCTTGACTGCTCACGCCGCCTGGGCCTGGCCCTGAACACGGTCAAGCGCTACGACCGCATCGAAGCGCCCGGGCGGCTGCGCCGCGCCGCCCAGTACCGGCCCACCCTCGTCGACCCTTACCGGGACTACCTTCGCAAACGCCGAGCCGAGGAACCCGGGGTCCCCGTTCAGCAGCTGCTGCGGGAGATCCGCGAGCGCGGCTACCCGGGCAGCTCCAACCTCCTGGTCCGAGGGCCGGGCAGCCGCTACTTGGCTCTTGGCCAGCCCTTTATCAAAGCCTTCTGGCTGGCGCCTCCAGAATCCACTTAGACAGGGGTGTCGGGTCGGCGCACTGCGTTGCCGAATTGAGCCGTTCCTTAGATCAAGGCGGCGCCTTATCTGGCGCGAGGCCGCAGCCTCCGTGGTGCTGTAGCGGCTAGGTGAGGACGCGCTTGACAGCGGGCGGGATCCAGCTGCCCTCCAGGATGGGGCTGGCCGGGTAGTAGGCGCGCAGGCCGAGGCGGAACCGGCCGTCCGGTGCCGGCAGCCAGTTGCCCTCCGGTGCTCCCGGCGGCAGGTCGGTTGCGAGCGTGATCGTGATATCTCAATCCCCGGCCGCAGCGAATCCGGGGTTGTCCGCGCGAACCGTGTAACAGTTGATCGGATTCTCGCAGAGCAGGCTGTCGGCGTTGTACATGGTGAGCGACCAGTAACCGCCAGCGTGGATGGGGGGCGCCTGGCCGGGAGCGAAGGTCATCTCGTAGACCTGTCGGCCGCTGGCGTCCAGGCCCTTGCCGTCCGTGTCGGTGTCGTTGAACCAGTAGGTCGCCTCGGGCATGTCGTTCGAGCCGATCTGGAACTGCTGGTATGCGGCGCTTCGCTGCACATAGGGGTTGGGCAGGCCAAGGCTGGGGTCAGGCCTCATCCAGCCGTTGTCGCGGGGCCAGGTTGCCAAGGAGGCGTCGAGCAGCAGGGTCCCTTCTTCGACACCGTCCTCTACCGCTTTGCGCAGGTTCTCCTCGGCCCTGGCCCGATCGAAACCGGCACCCGAAACCATCTCCGCGAGCCAGCTGGCTTCCTTGACCATCGGGTTGCGTTTGAGGTGCGCCAACCCGATCGACAGGTACTCGAATGTATCGGTCGTCTCGTTGAGGTCTGGGTGCAGGAAATTCTTCACCGGCACCTCATCGGGAACAACCCGCTGCTGCCCCCATTTGGACAGCTGTGTGATGCGCAGGCCTGCCTGCCATTCGCGTACCCGGTCGATGTCGCCCCCGGTCCGGCGCACCAGCATCCGGTTGTAAAGGCAGGCCGACACGGTCGGCGACACGATCAGTTTCATCCCCTCCGGTGCCTCACCCTGCCAACCCGGCGGGACCACCAGGGCCTTGACCGCTTCGTTGCCGGTCCAGTGGGGGCCGATGTGCGCCACGTTGTTCAGGTGTGCGTCCATGACCGATACCGAGAAGTAGCGGTCGTCCAGGTTGGCCGGGACGCTTAGCACCACGGGGCCGAGCAGATCCAGCTCGATGTGCGCGGCGCCGTACAGGGCGTCGGCATTGGGCAGGACGGTGCGGGTAGCTGGAGTCGTCAGGTTCGGGAGGATCATCCAGGAGCCGAGCGGCGGCACGCCCGCCTGGCCGACCGCGCCGGCGGAGACCCCCTCGCTAACCGCCTGCCTGGATGACGCGGCGGCCTGCCACCCGAGGATGAAGTTCGATCGCTGCCGGACGAACTCCATACCCGGCCGCAGCAGCAGATAGGCCCAGGCCGCGGAGGAACGCAGCCGTGCATGATCCGCCTTGTCGAGGGCGGTCTGGTCGAGTGTGGTCTGGAACTCGGAGAACGATCTCACGAAATCACCTTCCAGATTGCTGCGGCCTAGGAATTAGAGGTGCCACCGTGCGGGTGGCTGATACCAGGGTGTAGTGGGTACCAGTCCGGTCTTCAGATGCCTTCCCTTGCTTCGAGCCGTCCCGACCGGATGGCCTTGAGGAAGGCTTCGAAGTCGGGCTCGTTCTGGTCGGCGTAGCGCAGCGAGAAGTCGGTGACTGACTGGTCGAACGTGTCGGTGCTGCCGAGGTACTCGGCGATCGCGACCGGGTCTCCGGATCGGGCGTGTGCCCGGGCCAGCGTCCAGCCGCACATGCCCGCGTAGAAGGTCAGTGCCGTCGCCTTCATCGACTCCACGTCGGTGGAGCCTTTCATGTCGCGCAGCTGCCGCCAGTAGTAGTAGTAGTAGTAGTATAGCGGTTCTGTTCCGCTCCCTTGGTCCAGCCGAGGAAGATGTCGCTAACGGCTTGCATCAGCCGCTGTCCCTGCACGACGCGCTCGCCGGGCTGGGTGAAGCGGCTCTTGGGCAGGTGGTCCTCCAGCACCGAGGCGGTGGCTTCCTTGATCTGCAGGAACAGCGGATCATCGGCGTCGCGTCCTTGCAGCAGCACGATGAACGCCCGGGTGCCGACGCTGCCCACGCCCACCACCTTGCGGGCCATGTCCACGACCTCGAAACGCTCCAGCAGGTGGCGCCGGTCCAGCTGCAGGGTATTGCGGTAAGCCCGGAACTGCTCGCGGATCACCTGGCCGATAACATCCGGGGAGATGCCGTAGGTGGCGGCCAAGTCACGAGCCGGGACGATGATCGGCGGCTGGCTGACGATCCGGTACCGGCCATCGGCCAGCTCACCGAGTTTGGATAGCGCCTGCAGGCTGTCACGCGTGCGGGCCTTCTTGGCCATCTCCTCCCCACGCTCGATGGCCTTCTTTGCCGCCTTGGCCCGTTTCTTCGCGTGCTTGCCCTTCGCCGCTTCGGCCACCGTGCCGCGGACCGCGGTCATGAGCTCGTCCTCAGGCAGCTGGGCATACCAGATATCCGCCGTCCGCATGCCCGCGAACCCGGCCATTGCCTCCCGGTAGGCGGCTACCGACGCCAGCGTCACCCCCGGATGTCTGCTTTGGAGTACCGGTTGTTGCGGCCCGCGATCGCGAAGCTGGCCGCCCTCCGCTTCACGTCGTACTCGAACGGACCCGGGAGCGTCTCGTCGAAGTCGTTCAGGTCGAACACCAGCCGCCGTTCCGGGGAGGCGTACACGCCGAAATTCGACAGGTGCGCGTCGCCACACAGCTGGACATCCAGGCCAGCCGCCGGAGTGTTCTTGAGATCTGCCGCCATGATCTTGGCTGCACCCCGGTAGAAGGTGAACGGCGAGACCATCATCCGGCCGTGGCGGACGGGCACCAGATCCGGCTCCCGGGTCAGGTCCTGCGCCTCCAGCAGTGCAACCGGGTCCGGGCGGTCCGTGGCCGGGCACCACCCTGAATGACTCGACAGCGGCGTCTTCTGCCGAGCCTGGCCGCCCTTAGCCCGCCGCTCTTCCGGGCTCAAACGAGCGATCTGCCTCACGGCCACCTCCGATCCCAGATCCTGACGCTCCCGCGGCAGCACGGCACGATACATAGAGCCAACCGATTCGGCCGCCAGTGCGGGCAGGGGCTTACGTCCCCACCGCTATGGACTTTGGCCTGGCGACAGCGACCACAGACCTTTAGCTGCTGCCAAGGGAGGCGCCGGTGATGGCAGGACCCGGAGGCGAGATAGCAGCAGGCGGGCCAACCGATCGGAATCGGCGACGACCCGGTGATCGGCTGCCTGTTCGTCCGCGACGTCCGGTTCTTCCCGGACAACGGCACCGCGGACCCGCCGCCTCAATTCGCGCGCAACATCGTGCCGGGCAAGAGCTACGACCTGGCCGATCCTGCGGTGGCGCCGTACTTCGCCGACCTGTTGCAGTTGATCCTCGGCACTGAGGTGGAACCTGACTTCAGCCAGCCCTGGCACCGGCCGGGGCCAGTGTTCGGCGACCCGCGGCTGGCGCCGTACCGGCTAGGACAGCAGTCCTTCAAGGCGGTGGTCCTGGACTCCTACCACCGGCGCTGCGGCGTGGACCCGCAGCACCGCCTGCTCGTAAGCCCGCGCCTTCGGGCGGACTTCAGCAACGGTGACCAGTTCTACGCGAAGGCCGGGCAGCTCATCGACCTACCCGAACGCCGTGCCGACCGGCCCGGGCGTGAGTTCCTGGAGTGGCACCTCGACGAGGTCTTCCTCAAGGCAGCCGCAACCTGAAGTGAGCCGCGGCCACTGTGCCTCTTATGTCCCGCCGGGGTTCGACGTGAGCCCATGAGGCGAAGCCACAGGTGCGCTGCTGGCTCGGTGCTGGCGCTGAGCGGCGGCCCACAGCGCCCGCTGTCGTTTCAAGCCGTGGGCTCAGCGATCTTCGCCTTCAAGATCGCATTTGGCCTCTGACCTGTGGAGCTAAGGGGACTCGAACCCCTGGCCTTCTGGATGCAAACCAGACGCTCTTCCAGCTGAGCTATAGCCCCGCATCGTCTTTCCGCCCAGCGTACCCGCTGCCACCGGTCAGCGCGGATCCCCGGGCCGGTCCCGTGTCAAGCGCCGGGGATGAACACCGAAAGGTTACTTCAGCAGACGGGACAGGCGCCGGTCGGCGAGTGGCTTGCCGCCCGTCTGGCAGGTAGGGCAATACTGGAACGCGGAGTCGGCGAAGGACACTTCTCGGATGGTGTCGCCGCAGACCTGGCATTCCTCGCCCGTCCGGCCGTGCACGCGCAGGCCGCTCTTCTTCTCGCCCTTGAGGTCGGCGGCGGCTAGGCCCGCGGAGCGCTCGACCGCTTCGGCCAAGGTGGCCTTGATCGCCTCGTAAAGGGTCGCCACCTCGTCGGGGGTCATGGTGGCCGCGATCTTGAACGGCGACATCTTGGCCGCGTGCAGGACCTCGTCGGAGTAGGCGTTCCCGATGCCCGCTATGACGCGCTGGTCCCGCAGTATGCCCTTGACCTGCGTCCGCCGTCCGGTCAGCAAGCCGGCCAGCGTGTCAAGGGTGAAATCCTCGGCCAGCGGATCGGGGCCGAGGGTGGCCACGCCTGGGACCTCGACCGGGTCACGGACCAAGTAGACGGCCAGGCGCTTGCGGGTGCCTGCCTCGGTGAGATCGAACCCCGAGCCGTCATCGAGCCTGAGCCGGAAGGCCAATGGGCTCTTGCCCGGCTTGGGCGGTGCGACGGGCAGGTCATCGCGCCAGCGCAGCCAGCCCGCCCGGGCCAGGTGCATGATCAGATGCAGGCCTTGGTCGGTAGACAGGTCCAGGAACTTGCCGTGCCGGCCGACCTCGGCGATCACCTGCCCGGTCAGGGCGCTCAGCGGCGGGTCGAAGGTCTTCAGCACCGAGAAGGAGGCGGCGTCGGCCCGCGCGACGGCATGCCCGGTCGCGTGCGCGCGCAGGAAAGCGGCGAGCGACTCCACTTCCGGCAGTTCCGGCATGTCTCACAGTCTGCCATGTGCCAGCGCGCGCTCAACCCGGTGAGCAGGCGCGACTTAACCCGACGAGGCCACCAGGTCGGGCAGGTCGCTCAGGTCGGCCAGCAGGTGGGTAGCTCCGGCGCGGCGGAGCCTGCTGCCGTCGTGCACGCCGCTCAGCACGCCGACTACGATCCGGGCTCCCGCCCTCCGACCGCACAGGACTCCCGACTCGGTGGCCGTGACCACCGCAACATCCCGCACATCGCAGATGCCCAGCCGGAGTATCGCGCTGAGCACCAGATCGGGCCAGGGAAAGCACCTGGCCACGTCGTCAGCGCACAGGATCAGGTCCCCGCGTTGCCACCAAGCCAGCCGCTCCATGATCAGGCTGAGCGCAGGCCTGGACAAGCCGGACATCAGGCATACTTTGGTCCCGGCCGCGGCAAGCTTGGCCAACGCCTCGTTCGCACCGGGCAGCGGCAGGGCACCGAACCGGTCTATGGCAGCCTGGAACGACCGCTCAAAGGCCAGGCTGGCCGCCTGGGCCCGGAACTCATCCTCGGGAAACAAAGTGTGCATGACATCGGCGGGGAACCATCCGCGGGTTCGGTCGAACTGGACCATCGACCTGACGTAGGCGGCCGTGCCGGTCACCACGCCCTGGGTCGCGATCGCCTCGACGAACGCCCGCTCAAGCACGCTGCCGTCGACCGCCGCAGCGCCGACCACGTCGCAGCAGACCAGCGATACGGCGGGAACATCGCTCACCGGCTAGCCTCCTCGTTCGGAACGGCTTGCCCGCGAGCTGTCCGGCCGCACGGGTTAGTCCTCGTCAGCTGCCGTGGCCTCGGTCCAGAGGTCGAGCTCGGCCCGATCGGACTGGACCTTGCGCCAGACCGCGAACCCGCCAAGCGCAAGGACGATGACCAGCAATATCTTTATCTTCACAAGGAGCCCTCCGCCGCGACGACGTTCGGATCAGACCCGGCCGCTCTCGGGCGACTCGGTGTACGGCAGCCTACCAAGCCAACCCGCGCGTAGCCGCAAAGTGAGGTCGTGGCTCAGCCAGCCCAGCTCGTCCGCGGCGGGAGATTGGCCTGGGTGCCCTCAGCCTGGTTTAGCGGCGGGGCGGGACACGGAGCGCGAGCAGCGCGGTATCGTCACTGGCCCAGTTGCCGGTGTGCTCGGCCAGGACCTGGCTAAGGCGGCTGATGGTGGCGGCGGCGTCCAGGCCGTGAGTACCGGCCAGGGCCTCGGCCAGAGCCTCCTCACCGAACAGCGGACGGGCGGCTGCTGGAGACCTCTGCTGTGCGCGGGCCTCGGTCGCGCCGTCGGTGTAGAGCAGCAAGGTGTCGCCGGGGGCAAGCCGGAACCGGACATCGGCGAGCTGGATATCAGGGACGATCCCGAGCAGCGGGCCGCGGGCGTCGATCTGTAGTACACGTCCGCTCGCGCGGCGTATCAGGGGCGGCGGGTGCCCGGCGCAGCACAGTCGCCCGGTCATGCCGCTGGGGGTGACGCGGAAGGTGGCGTACGCGGCGGTCAGGAACCGGTCGCCCTGACGCTGGTCAAGCAGGGCGGCATTCAGACGCAGCAGAACCGCCGCGGGGAACAGGTGCGCAGCGGCGTCGGCGCGCAAGGTATACCGGGCCAGTACCAGCTCCGCAAGCGCGCGGGGACGGGTGGCACGAAAAAAACCTAGTATCAACTGCCCGCGCAGCCTCATCCGTCCCCGCTGTACCGTTTTCGTGGTAGATCCGGGCTACGTGGAAGATCGAGTGCACTCCGATGCCCCGGATATTCCACTGAGCCCGGATCTACCCCATAAATGGTGCCGGTGATCCTGGGGTGAGACGTGAGGCGGGCCGGGAGGTTCCGCCCGGGTCCGGCGGGCCCCGGCACGGCGGCCGCGGCGCCGTCCCGGCGGCACCAGGCGGCCAGGGATCACAGCCGGTACGTCGAGTCGGCACCGAACTGTCCGCAGGGAACGTCCGCCGGCCGTTCCGGGCTATCCTCGCGGCTGCGGGCCTTTGACGCCGGAAGACTGGACGCCTCGCGAGCTGCGGCACAGTTTCGTCTCGCTCAGGTCAGACGCTGGCGTCCCCGTCGAGAAGATCGCCCGCCCGGTCGGCCATACCGGGACCACTACCACGGAAACCGTCTACCGCAAGCAGATCCGTCCCCTGGTCATGGGCGGTGCGGCCGTCATGGACGACTGGTTCCCCGAGCGGGATACCGATGCTTAGTTACTCACAAGCGAAAGGCCATGACTTCCGCTGGGGTGTCATGGCCTCTGACCTGGTGGGGTTACCAGGACTTGAACCTGGGACCTCTTCCTTATCAGGGAAGCGCTCTAACCGACTGAGCTATAACCCCATTGAGCTGCAGAAACAAGAGCAGGAATCATCCTACCGCACACGCGAGGCGGGTTGCGCCTCCTCCGCCGGGCGAGGCGGGCCGGTGGGCTTGCCGGGCCGTGAACCGGCGAGCCGGGCCGAGGCGTCATTCGGTCTCGCGGAGGGTCACCTCCACGCCGCCTATCAGCCGTGAGGTCAGGTTGTAGATGACCGCGCCGATGGTGGCCATGGCCGTGATCAGCACGATGTTGATGGAGCCGAGCAGGGCCGTGTAACCGAGCACCTTGGACGCCGTGAACCACCTGGACGCGTTCACCCCGGTGGAGTCCTGGCTGGATGTCACGCTCTGCACCACATGCTGAAGCGAGGTGAACACGCCGAGAGCGGACAAGGTGCCGAAGAGCACGCTGACCGCGACGAACAAGATGACGAAGGCGACCAGGGACACCACGAAGCTGAACTTCATCACCGACCACGGTTCGACCCGAGCGACGGTCAGGTGCGCCTGCCGGGCCGAACGCCTCGTAAGTCCGTTCGGCTGAGCCTCCGAGGGCGGCGCCTGGCTTGACGCGGCCGGGCCCGCCGTAGCGGCCGGCCTCCGGGAGGCAGCCAAGCCTCTTGCCGCGCTGGCCCGCAGGAAGTTCCGGGCCGGAGACGACGGCGAGGTGGCGGCGGGTTCGGGCGAGTCCCAGGCGAATGCGGCCGCGGAAACGCCCGTGGCCTCGGGCTCCGGCGCGGGCGACCTGTCATCGGCCGATGGCTCAGTGCTGGCCGGGCCGCCGGGCTTGGTGCCGTCCGATGGCCGACCGGTGCCGGTCACACTCGCCGCTGGCTCGCTTTCGGCAGGCTCGCTTTCGGGAGGCTCGTCTTCGGGTGCCATGGCGTCGTGATCATCGGCCTTCCCGCCATCTGCTTCGGGCGTAACCGGGACGGACGCTGACCGGTTGAAGGTGAAGGGTCCCGAACTCCGGCTCTGCCGGATGCTGTCTGCGGGCATGGCCGGGACAGCATCGGCCACCGCGCCGGCCGGCCGGTCCTTCCCGTTCTCGTCCGTGGTCACGATCTCGGCCGGCTGGTCGCTTGCTGCCGTCAGGTCATCGTCGTCTCGCCGTGAAGTCACAACCGTGCGTGAGGTTCCACCCGAGCCGTTTGACGTGTCCGCGCGCTTGTCCAAGCCGTCCTCCTATGATCTGACCCTCATGAGGGTATCTCTGGACGACACGCCCATATGACCCGCCTCGTGAAGGAGGCGGCTTCAGCCGGGATTACCGCAGTGCCATGATACTGGTGCGACGCGTGAGTCACGGCAGCCGCATCCGTCAGCTCTGGTCAGCTTCTCCCTCGTCAGTGCCCTGAACCCCCTCCTCTTCCGGCAGCTCCACATCGCCGTCGACCAGCGACTCGGCGTTGCGGGCCAGCCCGACCACGCTGTCGCCCGCCGCGAGGTTCATCAGGCGCACCCCCATGGTCTGCCGGCCCGACTGCTTGACCTCGGCGGCCCGGGTCCTGATCACCCCGCCCCCCGAGGTGATGGCGAAGATCTCGTCGGTCGGGTCCACCATCAGTGCGCCCACGAGCTCGCCGCGGGCCTCGACGATCTTCGCCGTGACCACGCCGCGGCCGCCGCGGCCCTGCACCGGGTAGGCGTCGACGGCCGTGCGCTTGGCGTACCCGCCGCCGGTGGCGACCAGCAGGTCCCCGCCGTCCCTGACCACATACATGCCCAGCAGCCCGTCACCCTCGCTGAAGCGCATCCCGATGACGCCCGACGTGGCGCGGCCCATCGGGCGCATCGATTCGTCGTCAGCGTGGAACCTGATGGCCTGCGCGCCCTTGCTGACCAGCAGCAGGTCGTCGGTGGGCGCGACCAGCCGGGCGCCGATGACCTCGTCGTCCTCCCGCAGGCTGATCGCGATGATGCCGCCGGACCTGGGCGAGTCGAAGTCGGTCAGCCTGGACTTCTTCACCAGCCCGCTACGGGTGGCCAGCACCAGGTACGGCGCCACCTGGTAGTCGCGCAGCGCCAGCACCTCGGCGATCCGCTCGTCGGGCTGGAAGGCGAGCAGGTTGGCCACGTGCTGGCCGCGGGCATCCCGCCCGGCATCGGGCAGCTCGTAGCCCTTGGCCCGGTAGACGCGGCCCTTGTTGGTGAAGAACAAGATCCAGTGATGGGTCGTGGTGATGAAGAAGTGATCGACGATGTCATCGGTGCGCAGCTGTGCACCCCGGATGCCCTTGCCGCCGCGCCGCTGGGCCCGGTACAGCTCGGTCTTGGTCCGCTTGGCGTAGCCGCCGTAGCTGATGGTGACCGCAATGTCTTCTTCGGCGATGAGGTCCTCGTCGGCCACCTCGCCGTCGTAGGCGATGATCTGGGTCCGCCGGTCGTCCCCGAATTTGGTGACGATCTCGGCCAGTTCCGTGCTGACGATCTCGCGCTGCCGCTCCGGCGAGGCCAGGATCGACTCGTAGTCGGCGATCTTGGCTTCCAGCTCGTCGCGCTCGTCGACGAGCTCCTGGCGCTCCAGGGCGGCCAGCTTGCGCAGCTGCATGTCCAGGATCGCGCGGGCCTGGATCTCGTCGATGTCCAGCAGCCCCATCAGGCCCTGCTGGGCTTCGGCGGCCGACGCGCTGCCCCTGATCAGCGCGATGACCTCGTCGATCCGGTCGATGGCCTTGACCAGTGCGGCCACGATATGCAGCCGCTCGGCCGCCTTGCGCAGCCGGAACGTGGTGCGCCGGACGATGACCTCGATCTGGTGCGCCACCCAGTAGCGGATCATCTGGTCCAGCCGCAGGGTGCGCGGCACGCCGTCGACCAGGGCCAGCATGTTGGCGCCGAACGTGTCCTGCAGCTGGGTGTGCTTGTACAGGTTGTTGAGGACCACCTTGGCGATGGCGTCCCGCTTGAGCACGACGACCAGCCGCTGGCCGGTGCGCCCGCTGCTCTGGTCCTGGACGTCGGCGATGCCGCTGACCCGGCCGTCCTTGACCAGCTCGGCGATCTTCTCGGCCAGGTTGTCCCGGTTGACCTGGAACGGCAGTTCCTTGGCCACCAGGCAGGTCCGGCCCCGGGCGTCTTCCTCGACATCGACGACCGCCCGCATGGTGATCGAGCCGCGCCCGGTGCGGTAGGCGTCCCTGATGCCGCGGCGGCCGACGATCAGGCCATGGGTCGGGAAGTCCGGCCCCTGGATGCGCTCCGTCAGCGCGTCCAGCAGCTCCTCGTCGGAGGCGTCGAAGTGCTCGAGGTACCACTGCACCCCGGCGGCGACCTCGCGCAGGTTGTGCGGCGGGATCTTGGTCGCCATACCGACCGCGATGCCCTCGGACCCGTTGATGAGCAGGTTGGGGAACCGGCTCGGCAGCACCACCGGCTCGGACGAGCGGCCGTCGTAGTTGTCGCGGAAATCGACGGTGTCCTCGTTGATGTCCCGCAGCATTTCCATCGCCAGCGGGGCCAGGCGGCACTCGGTGTACCGCATGGCCGCGGGCGGGTCGTTGCCGGGCGAGCCGAAGTTGCCCTGGCTGTCGATCAGCGGCATCCGCATCGACCAGGGCTGCGCCATCCGGACCAGCGCGTCGTAGATCGCGCTGTCGCCGTGCGGGTGGTAATTGCCCATGACGTCGCCGACGACCCGCGAGCATTTGAAGAACCCGCGGTCGGGCCGGTACCCGCCGTCGAACATCGCGTACAGGATCCGCACGTGGACCGGCTTGAGCCCGTCCCGCACGTCCGGCAGCGCCCGGCCGATGATGACCGACATCGCGTAGTCGATGTAGCTGCGCTGCATCTCGTACTGGATGTCGACCGGCTCGGTGCGGTCGTGGCCGCCCTCAGGCAGATCGGTAACTTCGGTCACTTTTCGCAATCCTTCACTAAACCGCTGACCCCAGCTGGCGCCCGCGGATCAGATGTCGAGGAACCTGACGTCCTTCGCGTTGCGGGTGATGAACGAGCGGCGCGCCTCGACGTCCTCGCCCATCAGCACGCTGAACAGCTCGTCGGCCTGAGCCGCGTCATCGAGCGTCACCTGGCCCAGGACCCGCTGCGCCGGGTTCATGGTGGTCTCCCACAGTTCCTCGGCGTTCATCTCGCCCAGGCCCTTGAAGCGCTGCACGCCGTCCCGCGGCCGCGGGTCCCGGCGGCCCTCGGCGATCCCGGCCTCGATCAGCCGGTCGCGCTCGGCGTCGCTGTAGGCGTAGCCGGGCTGCACCCCGCGGCCGTCCCACTTGATCTTGTACAGCGGGGGCTGCGCGAGGTAGACATGACCCGCCTCGACCAGCGGCTTCATGAACCGGAACAGCAAGGTCAGCAGCAGGGTCCGGATGTGCTGCCCGTCCACGTCCGCGTCCGCCATCAGGATGATCTTGTGGTAGCGCAGCTTGCTGATGTCGAACTCGTCGTGGATGCCGGTGCCCAGCGCGGTGATCAGCGACTGGACCTCGTTGTTCTTCAGCACCCGGTCGATCCGCGACTTCTCCACGTTGATGATCTTGCCGCGGATCGGGAGGATGGCCTGGAAAAACGGGTCGCGGCCGCCCTTGGCCGAGCCGCCGGCCGAGTCGCCCTCGACCACGTAGACCTCGGACTGCGCCGGGTCGGTGGACTGGCAGTCGGCCAGCTTGCCCGGCAGCGACGTCCCGCCCAGCAGCGACTTGCGGGTGAGGTCCCGCGCCTGGCGGGCGGCAATCCGCGCGCGGGCCGCCTGGCTGGCCTTGTTGATGATCTCCTTGGCCTCGCCGGGGTTACGGTCGAACCAGTCCCGCAGGTGGTCGTTGGCCGCCTTCTGCACGAAGGACTTGGCCTCGGTGTTGCCGAGCTTGGTCTTCGTCTGGCCTTCGAACTGCGGCTCGGCCAGCTTGACCGAGACGATCGCGGTCAGGCCCTCGCGCACGTCGTCGCCGGTGAGGTTCTCGTCCTTCTCACGCAGCAGCTTCTGCTCCCGCGCGTACCGGTTGACGATCGTGGTCAGCGCGGCGCGGAAGCCTTCCTCGTGCGTCCCGCCCTCGGTGGTGTTGATGGTGTTCGCGAAGGTGTGCACCGACTCGGTGTACGAGCCGGTCCACTGCATCGCGATCTCGACGGCGATCCCGTCCCCGTCCTCACCGAAGTCGATGATCGACCCGTGCACCGGCTCCTTGGAATTATTGATATACCGAACGAAATCGGCGATCCCGCCCTCGTACTGGTAACTCACCGCCCGTTGCTGGCCCGCCTCGTCGAGGGTCCGCTCGTCGGTCAGCGAGATGGCCAGGTTCTTGTTGAGGAACGCCATCTCCTGCATCCGCCGGGACAGCGTCTCGAACGACCAGTCGGTGGTCTCGAAGATCGTGTCGTCAGGCCAGAACGTGATCGTGGTCCCGGTGTCATCGGCCGGGGCACCCCGCTCCAGCGGGCCCATCGGGGCGCCGCGCTCGTAGGCCTGGGTCCAGACGTAGCCGTCCCGGCGCACCTCGACCTCGAGCAGCATCGACAGGGCGTTCACCACGGACACGCCGACGCCGTGCAGGCCGCCGGACACCGCGTAGGACTTCCCGTCGAACTTGCCGCCCGCGTGCAGGGTGGTCATCACGACCTCGACCCCCGGCCGGTGCTCCACCGGGTGCTCGTCCACCGGGATACCGCGGCCGTCGTCCCGGACCCGCACGCCGCCGTCCGCGAGCAGCGTCACCTCGATGCTGTCGCAGTACCCGGCCAGGGCCTCGTCGACGGAGTTGTCCACGACCTCGTAGACCAGGTGATGCAGGCCCCGCTCGCCGGTCGAGCCGATGTACATTCCGGGCCGCTTGCGGACAGCCTCCAACCCCTCCAGTACCGTGATCGAGCGTGCATCGTAGGACAAACCGAACTCCATCCTGCTTCAGACGCGCAGCCCAGCCCCCAACGATGTGGCCATCTTTGCGCTACGTATATTTTACCTGCGAGCACTGACAGCCAGGGCCGTCTTGGCTCCTAGCCGTACGTGTCGCGTGGGCCGCGGCCACCGGGAACGCGCCATGCGCCACGCTGCCGCGGCGGTGCCGGACCGCGGACCTTGACCCGGCGCACCGTCCCGTCACCGAGTTCGGCGTTCAGCCGCCGGACCAGCTGCGGGGCGAGCAGCCGGACCTGCGTCGCCCAGGCGGTCGAGTCGGCGGTCACGGCCAGCTCGCCGTCGGCGAAGGCGTCGGGCTTGGTGTGCGCGGCCAGGTCCGCCCCGACGATCTCCGCCCACCGGCCGAACACCGAGCCGATCGCGGCCCGCTGCTGCCAGCCCTGATCACCGAGCAGGCCGCCGATGGCGTGACCCAGCCGCTGCGGGTCGTCGCGGCGCGACCGCCCGCGGGCCGGACCGGACCCATCTGTCCCCGCCCTCGCACCGGACCGTTCGGCCTCGCCGGTCTGGCCCGGCCCGGGCTGGCCGCGCAGGCCGGCCGGCAGATCTCCCCTGGCCCCCGCGTCCGCCTTGGCCGCGGCCAGCGCCTCGGCCGCCCGCCGGTTACGGTCGTCGCGCGCGTCAGCCGGCACGGCCGATCTCTCCGGCCCGGACGTCGAACCGCGCGCCGGCCAGGATGTGCGGGACGTCGGCTGGCACCGCGGCGGTGATCAGGACCTGCTCGGCGCCGGCCACCAGGCCGGCCAGCCGGTCCCGGCGGCCCGCGTCCAGCTCGGCGAACACGTCGTCGAGGATCAGCACCGGGTCCTCGTGACCCTGCCGCAGCAGGGAAAAACTGGCCAGGCGCAGCGCCAGCGCGAGCGACCAGGACTCGCCGTGGCTGGCGTAGCCGCGGGCGGGCAGGGCGCCAATGGTCAGCTCGAGCTCGTCGCGGTGCGGTCCCACCAGGCAGACACCGCGGTCGAGCTCGCTGGCCCGCACTCCGCCCAGCGCCGCCTGCAGGGCCTTCTCCAGCGAGGCCGTCTCGGGGACGGCTGCGTCTTCGAATCCATCCTCATTATTAAACGCTGAGCTGCGGTAATTCATTCCGGTCACGTCGCCGGGCTGACCGCCGGAAACGGCTTCGTAGGCGGCCGCGACCTGCGGGCGCAGGGCGGCCGCCAAGCGCATCCGCCCGGCCAGCAGCGGCGCGCCCGCCCGGGCCAGCTGCGCGTCCCAGGTGTCGAGCGTGGCCGTCATCGATTCGCGCGCCGTGCCGCGCAGGTGGCCCTTACTGCCCGCCGACTTGAGCAGCGCCGTGCGCTGCCGCAGCACCCGTTCGTAGTCAGCGCGCACGCCCGCGTAACGCGGCGCGGTCGCCACCAGGAGCTCGTCGAGGAACCGGCGGCGCTCACCCGGGTCGCCCTTGACCAGGGCCAGGTCCTCCGGGGCGAACAGCACCGTGTGCAGCGTGCCGAGGATGTCCCGCGGCCGGGGCAGCGGGGACCGGTTGAGCCGGGCCCGGTTGGCGTGGCCCGGGTTGAGCTCGAGCTCGACCAGCGTGCTGCCGTTCACCCCGGTCACCGCCGCCCGGAGCACGGCGCGCCCAGCTCCCCGCCGGACCAGCGGCGCGTCGGTGGCGACCCGGTGGCTGCCCAGGGTGGCCAGGTAGCCGATCGCCTCGACCAGGTTGGTCTTGCCCTCCCCGTTCGGCCCGCTGAACGTGGTCACCCCCGGCCCCAGCTCAATACTGACGTCCGCATAAGACCGAAAGTCCGTCAGCGCCAGCCGAGTCAAGTGCACAGATCGAGAGTACGGCCTGGGACTGCCCTATACCCCGCTGCGGATCGGCATGAGCACGTAGCGGTAGTCGGGCTCGCGCTCGGTCTTGCCGGTGATGACGGCCGGCTTGGTCGGCGAGGTGAATGAGATCCGGGCGGTGTCGGAGCCGATCGCCCCGATGCCGTCCAGCAGGTACTGCGGGTTGAAGGCAATCTGCAGATCCTCGCCGTCGAAGCCGGCCTCGACGATCTCGGTCGCCTGCGCCTCCTCAGACGCGCCGGCCTCGAGCACGAGCTGGCCGGCGCTGAAGGCCAGCCGTACCGGGGTGTTGCGCTCGGCGACCAGCGCCACGCGCTTCACCGCCTCGGCGAACGAGTCGGCCGCCAGCTCCGCCGTCGCGCTGAACTCGCTGGGCAGCAGGGAGGCGTACTTGGGGTACTCGCCGGACAGCAGCCTGGCCGTGGTCTGACGGCCCGCCCCGGCAAAGCCGATGAGGCTCTCTCCGCCGAGCGAGATGGCCACCTCGGCCCCGGCGGTGAGCGCGCGTGCGGTGTCGCCGAGCACGCGAGCGGGAACGAGCACGGCGGTGGACAGGTCCGGCCGGGCCGGGTTCCAGCGCAGCTCGCGGACCGCCAGCCGGTACCTGTCGGTGGCGACCAGGGTGAGCGTGTCGCCGGTGATCTCGATCCTGATTCCGGTCAGCGCGGGCAGGGTGTCATCCCGGCCCGCGGCGGTGGCCACCTGGCCGATCGCGGTGGCCAGGGCGTCGCTGCCCACCGAGCCGGCCAGCGGCGGCATCTCCGGCAGCGTCGGGTACTCCTCCTCGGGCAGCAGGACCAGGGTGAAGGTCGCGCTGCCGCACTTGAGGGTGGCCCGGGTGCCGTCGGTGACCAGCTCGACGGGCCTGGCCGGCAGCGACCTGACGATCTCGGCGAGCAGCCGGCCCGACACCAGGACCGTGCCCTCCTCGTCGGTGATCACCGGGACGGTGGCCTGGGCCGAGACTTCGTAGTCGAAGGTCGAGAGGGTGAGCTCAGCGCCCGCGTGCAGGCGCATCCCGGCTAGCACGGGAGCAGTAGGGCGGGTCGGCAGCGCCCGCGCCGTCCAGGCTACGGCCTCCGCCAGCTGGTCGCGCTCAACTTGGAGCTTCACGGAAACTGCCTCCTACTTGCTGTTGTTCTTCTTATCTGGAGGAGATTCGTCGTAGTCATAGGTGCGGTGGACTCTGGGGAGAACCCCTTTTCCCGCAGCCCAGCGGGCCTGCGGGTACGCACAGGGGATGTTCGGCGACCGGGGATGACCGTCGGCTGGCTGTGGGCGCGACCGGCGGCGCACGTGCTTGTCACCGGTTGTCCCCCGGTTATCCGAAACTCTTCCACAATGTTGTCCACAAACTGTGTCTTCTACATCCGCGGCGCCGGGTCAGCCGGCCCGGGCTTGTTGCTTGATGCGGTTGGTGAGCTCGGTGACCTGGGTGTAGATGGACCGGCGTTCGGCCATCAGGGAGCGGATCTTGCGGTCGGCGTTGATCACGGTGGTGTGGTCGCGGCCGCCGAATTGCTGGCCGATCTTGGGCAGTGACAGGTCGGTGAGCTCGCGGCACAGGTACATGGCGATGTGCCGGGCGGTGACCAGGACGCGGGACCGGGATGTGCCGCACAGGTCCTCGATGGACAGGCCGAAGTAGGAGGCGGTCTGGCCCATGATGGTGGCCGCGGTGATCTGCGGGCCGGCCGCCTCCGGGATGAGGTCCTTGAGGACGATCTCGGCGAGCTGGAGGTCGACCGACTGGCGGTTCAGGCTGGCGAACGCGGTGACCCGGATGAGGGCGCCTTCCAGCTCCCTGATGTTGGTGGAGATCCGGCTGGCGATGTACTCCAGGACCTCGGGCGGGGCGTTGAGGCCTTCCTGGATCGCCTTGCGCCGCAGGATGGCGATGCGGGTCTCGAGCTCGGGCGGCTGGACATCGGTGAGCAGGCCCCACTCGAACCGGCTGCGCAGCCGGTCCTCCAGCGTGACCAGCCGTTTGGGCGCGCGGTCGCTGGAGATGACGATCTGCTTGCTGGCGTTGTGCAGGGTGTTGAAGGTGTGGAAGAACTCCTCCTGGGTGCCTTCCTTGTTCTCCAGGAACTGGATGTCGTCGACCAGGAGCACGTCCACGTCCCGGTACCGGCGGCGGAAGCCGTCCTGCTTGCCGTCCCGGATCATGTTGATGAAGTCGTTGGTGAACTCCTCCGAGCTGACGTACCTGACCTTCAGGCCGGAGTACAGGGTCTGGGCGTAGTGCCCGATCGCGTGCAGCAGGTGCGTCTTGCCCAGGCCGGAATCGCCGTAGACGAACAGGGGGTTGTAGGCCTTGGCCGGCGCTTCGGCGACCGCCACCGCCGCGGCGTGCGCGAACCTGTTACTCGACCCGATCACGAACGTCTCGAAGGTGTACTTCGAGTTCAGCCGGGCGCCCCCCAGCCGGGGCCCGGCCGGCCCGCCGTCCGGCGGGCTGGTGCCAGGGCGCGCGGGATCGGCGTGCACCGGCTGTGGCCCGGCCGGGTCCGAGGACGAATGAACCGTCGGCTCGTGCCTCGGGCTGCCGTCCGTGGCGGGCCGCCGGGGGTGCTCTGCGGTCAGCGGCGCGGCGGCCTCGGCCGCCAGGTCGCTGACCGGCGCGCCCGGAGCCGACCCGAGCTGCGGAGCCGGGTCGACCGTGACGGCCAGCTGGATGTCCCGGCCGAGCTCCTGGGACAGCGCCTGGGTCACCAGCAGACGCAGCCGGGTCTCCAGCTGCTCCTTGACGAATTCGTTCGGGGTGGCGATCAGCGCCGTGTTCTCCACCAGCCCGAGCGGCCGGGTGAGTTTCAGCCAGGCCCGCTGATGCGGCTGGATCTGCAGGTCGGCGAGTCCGTCAAGGGATCGTGCCCACACTTCTGCCAGGTCTGAATCAGCCACCTGCGTGCTCCCCTCGCATCCCCGACGCCGCGAGCCAGGCACTCACGATCCACAGAGCTATCCACATGTTGTGCACGTGGCTTCCCGGCTGCACGCGGTGACCGGGGCAGCTAGGCTTTTCCACAGCCTAAGGCGCAGCGGCCGGCCACGGGCGGCAAACACCGGGGTTCTAGATGGTAACCTGGGATGAATCCGTGGGCGGCACGTGTGTCGACTGAGCGCGCCCCATCATCGAAGATTCCTGATCTGGAGCTCCAGTGAGTAAGCGCACGTTCCAGCCGAACAATCGGCGCCGGGCGAGGACGCATGGTTTCCGGCTGCGCATGCGCACGCGGGCCGGCCGGGCCGTCCTGGCCGCTCGCCGGCACAAGGGCCGCGCTCGGCTGAGTGCCTGATTTTGCCGCCAGCGGCCCGGATGCGCCGGAGCGCGGAGTTCGCGCTGGCCGTGCGCACCGGGACCCGCGCGGGCCGTCCCGCCGTCGTCGGTCATCTGCTCGTCCGGGCCGACCGGGCCGCTGAACCGGCCCGGATAGGATTCGTGGTGAGCCGGGCGGTTGGCCCGGCGGTGACCAGGAACCGTGTCAAGCGGCGGCTGCGCGCGCTCATGCTCGGGTACCTTCAGTTGCTGCCTGGCGGTAGCCTTCTTGTGGTGCGCGCGAACGCCGCGGCCGCGCACGCGAGTCAGCCGGATCTCGCCGCAGATCTGGACTCGGTGATCAGCAGGTTGCTGCGGCGACAGGTTGGGGCGCACGTCGGTAATGCCACAGACAAGCACGCAGGACAGCACAGCCCGCACCGCGACGGTGCCGGCCCGGCTGCTCATGTTGCCCATCACGGGTTACCGGCGGTTCATCAGCCCGCTGCTGGGACCGCGGTGCAGGTTCGCGCCCTCGTGCAGCGAGTACGCCCTCGACGCGCTGGCCGAGCACGGCGCGGCGCGCGGGCTGTGGCTCGCGACCAAGCGCATCGCCCGATGCCATCCGTTTCATCCCGGCGGTTACGACCCGGTGCCGCCCGCAAAGCCCGCGAGGAGCTGACTGGTGGCCATTCTCAACCCACTAGCGGACCTGGTGGCATGGGTCATCATGCGGATCCATGCCGTGCTGGGTGCGCTGTTCGGGCAGGCCAGCGGGCTGGCCTGGGGCCTGACCATCGTGCTCCTCGTCGTGCTGATCAGGGTCTGCCTGATCCCGCTGTTCGTCAAGCAGGTGCACGCGCAGCGGAAGATGGCCCAGCACGCGCCGCACCTGGCCGAGCTGCGCAAGAAGTACAAGGGCGACAAGCAGCGTCTCAACGAAGAGACGATGAAGTTCTACAAGGAGAACGGGGTCAACCCGCTCGCGGGCTGCCTGCCGATGGTCCCGCAGATGATCATCTTCTTCGCCCTGTTCTACGTGCTGCGCGAGATCGCCGAGTGGAAGCCGGGCGAAGTGCCCAAGTACGGGCTGACGGTCCCGGTGCTGGAGAGCGCGCAGAAGGCGACCATCTTCGGCGTGCACCTGTACGACAAGCTGCTGTTCCCGCACACGCCGGGGATGGGGCTGGTGCCCTCGATCGTGGCCGCGATCACCGTCACGCTGAGCGCCGCCACGACGTTCATGACCGTCCGGCAGACCTCCAAGCGCGGTCTTATGCAGACCAACGTGGACCCGGACAACCCGATGGCCGGGGCCCAGAAGTACATGATGTACATCGTCCCGTTCTTCTCGCTGACGGGTTTGTACTGGCAGTACGGGCTGGTGCTGTACTGGGTGACGACCAACCTGTGGACGCTCGGCCAGCAGCACGTCATGTTCCGGAACTGGGACACCGAGCCAGCGCAGGCCGCCGGGGCCGCCGCGGCGGCGAGTTCCCCGGCTCGGGCCGCCCCGAGGTCGACGCGTCCTGCCGCCGGTGCCGCCGGTGCGGCCGGTGCCACCAGGGCGGCCAGGACGGCGAACGGCACCAAGACCACCGGGGCCGCGAAGAGCGGCTCGGGTGCCGGCGGTGCGAAGGCTGGCGCGGGCAGCGGGCGTCCGGTGCGGCCGGCGGCCGCGGTGCCGGGAGGCACGGGCGGATCCGGCTCGGTGAGCACCGGCTCGGTGAGCACCGGCTCGGGCGCCCCGCGAACCGGTTCGGCGCGTGGTGATGCCGCCGCTGCGTCCGCCACGCCAGGCGGGCAGAATGGTGGCGGCAGACGCGGGCTGCTGGGGCTGGGCCGGAAACAGGAGCCGGTCGCTGAGCCGGAGGTGCCCGCCACCAAGGTGGTCCGGCAGCAGCCTGTCCGCCAGGCCAAGAGCAAGCGGTCAGGCAAGCGGTGACCAGTACGCGGAGCACGGCGGGAGACCAGAACACAATGAGCCAGGACGTAGAGGTCACGGCCGAGGAGGATGCCCCCGACGCGGCTGAGCGCGAGCCGCAGGTCGGTGATCTTGAGCTCGAGGGCGATATCGCCGCCGACTACGTAGAGGGCCTGCTCGACATCGCCGACCTCGATGGTGACATCGACATGGACGTCGAGGGCGAGCGGGCCATCGTATCGGTGGTCGGAGCGACCTTGCAGGAGCTGGTCGGTGAGGACGGCGAGGTACTCGAGGCGCTGCAGGAGCTGACCCGGCTGGCGGTGCACCAGCAGACCGGCATCCGAGCCAGGCTGATGCTGGACATCGGCGGTTACCGGGCGCGCCGGCGCGCGGAGCTGGCTGACTACGGCCGCACGGTGGCCGAGGAGGTCGCCCGCACGGGCCAGCCGAAGACGCTGGCCGCGATGTCGCCCTTCGAGCGGAAGATCGTCCACGACGCGGTGGCCGCCGCCGGGCTTCGGAGCGAGTCCGAGGGCGAGGAGCCCAACCGGCGGGTCGTGGTCTTCCCCGTCGGGTGATGCACGGCCTGTGGTGACCGGGACCTGTCCGAGGTGAGCGCGGTCCCGGAAGGCACCGACGCCGGCCCTTGGCCTGACCTCAAGGCTGGGCCGCCGCCCGGCAGCGCGGCGAGCGTGTTCGGACCGGCTCTGCCCGCCGCAGTGGCGTTCGCCGACATCCTCGCCACCCGCGGCGTGGAGCAGGGCCTGCTCGGCCCGCGGGAGGTGCCCAGGCTGTGGGACCGGCACCTGCTGAACTGCGCGGTGGTGGCTGAGCTCATTGATGACCGGCGCGGTACGCTGCTGGACCTCGGCTCGGGGGCCGGGCTGCCCGGGCTGGTCTTGGCCATGGTGCTGCCGGATACGGCGGTCACCTTGCTCGAGCCGATGGAACGGCGCTGTCGCTTCCTGGCCGAGTGCGTGACCGAGCTGGACCTGACCAACGTATCCGTGGTGCGCGGCCGGGCCGAGGATGTCACCATTCGTGCGGACGTGGTGACCGCTCGTGCGGTCGCTCCGCTGCCCCGGCTGGCCGGGCTGGCCATGGGCGTGGTACGCCCGGGGGGTATGGTGCTGGCGATGAAAGGGCGCACCGCAGCAGAGGAACTGAAGGCGGCGGAGCCGGTACTGCGTCGAATTGGTGCCCGCGACGCCGAGGTTGTGTGGGCGGGGCACGGTAAGGTCGTTCCTGCGACAACCGTCGTGCGGTTCTTCGCTGAGATGAGGCAGGGCATAGGTGGGGCCTAGCTATAACCGCCCGGGCGCAGCGGGACTGCAGGGCGCAGCGAGAGTGCAGGGCGCAGCGGGACTGGGCTGGCCGGGCGGGTCGCGGGCGGCGGGGGCGGAAGGCACCACGGTGACTGGCGCGGCCGCCGACGTTGGCGGCCTGGGCTGGCCGGCGCAGGACCCGGGCCCGATTGCGGCACGAGGATCGAACCCGGGATCGAGAGGCGTTCAGGTGAACGGTGAGAGACCTGTAAGCGGGACCGTCGAGGCCGCCGGGGACGGCGGGCGGGCGGATACGCCGCTCCCGCCGGTCGTTGTCCCCGAGGTACCCGGCGAGCAGGTGGACACGCCGATAGGACGAGCCGCTCGGGCCGCAGTGGGCGTGCGGGGCCGGGCCGACGGGCCGTCCTGGCCGCGCCCGTCCCGCTGCCGGCTCATGACGATCGCGAACCAGAAGGGCGGGGTCGGCAAGACCACCACCGCGGTCAACCTGGCCGCGAGCCTCGCTCAGCACGGCTCCCGGGTCCTGGTCATAGACCTGGATCCGCAGGGCAATGCGTCGACCGCGCTTGACGTCGATCACTACGCGGGCGTCCCGTCTGTCTACAACGTGCTGGTCGAGGACTGCCCGCTGGCCGAGGTGATCCGCCCGGCCGGGGACATGCCGGGCCTCTACTGCGCTCCGGCCACCATCGACCTCGCGGGCGCTGAGATCGAACTGGTTCCGGTGGTCGCCAGGGAGCTTCGGCTGGCCCGTGCGCTCCGGGCCTACGACACCTCGCAGCTGGACTACGTGTTCGTGGATTGCCCGCCATCGCTTGGGCTGCTGACCCTCAACGCGCTGGTCGCGGCGGAAGAGGTCCTGCTGCCGATCCAGTGCGAGTACTACGCGCTGGAGGGCGTCCAGCAGCTGCTGAACACCGCCGATCTGGTCCGGGTGAATTTCAATCCGGGGCTGCACGTCTCCTCGGTCCTGCTGACGATGTACGACGGACGTACCCGGCTGGCCGCAGACGTGGCCGATGACGTGCGCGCGCACTTCGGCGCGTCGGTGCTGCGTACGATCATCCCGCGGAGCGTCCGGGTGTCGGAGGCACCGAGCCGGGGACAATCCGTGATCAGCTATGACCCCGGTTCGAGCGGCGCGATCGCCTACACGGAGGCGGCGAAGGAGCTGGCCATGCAATCGGCCGGCTCGCTGGGCCAGAGCCAGCACGGTTAGATCGGGGAGAGCCGGTGGCGCAGCAAAGGCGCGGTCTAGGTCGAGGCCTCGGGGCCCTGATCCCTGACTCGGCCCGTCTGGGCGAGGGTGACGCGGCCCGTGGCCCGAATCCGTCTCCGGTCGCGGGCGAGGAGCCGGCCATCCAGGCCCCGGAGCTCGGCGAGGTGGCGGGCGCCCGCTACGAGGAGATCGCGGTGACCGCGATCAGCCCGAACCCGCGCCAGCCGCGGCGCACCTTCGACGAGGAGGCACTCGACGAGCTCGCCGACTCGATCAGGGAGGTCGGCCTGCTGCAGCCCGTGGTCGTCCGCGCGGCCGGCGCTGGCCAGTACGAGCTCATCATGGGCGAGCGCAGGTGGCGCGCGGCGCAGCGGGCCGGGCTGACCGATATCGGCGCCATCGTCAAGCAGACGCAGGATGACGACCTGCTCAGAGACGCGCTGATCGAGAACCTGCACCGCCAGCAGCTGGACCCCCTGGAGGAGGCCGCGGCCTACCAGCAGCTGCTCGACGACTTCGGCGCCACCCACGAGGAACTCGCGCACAAGATAGGCCGCTCCCGCCCGCATATCAGCAACACCCTCCGGCTGCTGAACCTGCCTCCCGTGGTGCAGAAGCGCGTGGCGGCGGGCGTGCTGTCCGCGGGCCATGCCCGCGCTCTGCTGAGCCTCGGGGATCCGCAGGCGCAGGATCACCTGGCGAGCCGGATCGTGGCCGAGGGCCTGTCGGTCCGCGCCGTCGAGGAGATCGTCGCGGTCGGTTCCGGTGACACCCCGCGCCAGCGCACGGCCCGCGCGGGCAGGCGGCCCACCGCCCCCGGCCTCCGCCACCTGGCCGACCGCTTGTCCGACCTCTTCGAGACGCGGGTCAAGGTGGAAATGGGCCAGCGCAAGGGCAAGATCGTCGTCGAGTTCGCCACCGTGGACGATCTGGAGCGCATCGTCAAGGCGATGAGCCCGCCCGGCCCGCCCGGCCACGACGGCTAGCTCGCGTTGGATTCACGTGAAACATTGCCGCTTTAAGCGGCGGCCGTAGCGCGGATGCCCGCGAGGAACGCGTCAACGTCGGCGGCAGTGGTGTCGAAGGCGGTCATCCACCGGACGACCGAGTCGTGCTCGTCCCAGACGTGGAACCGCCAGTCCTCCTGGAGGGCCGCGATGTGCCGCGGCCGGAGCCGGGCGAAGACCGCATTGGCCTGAACCGGGTAGACGAGCTGGACGCCGTCCACGGCGCGCACGCTATCGGCGAGCCTGGCCGCCATGGCATTGGCGTGGACGGCGTTGTCCCGCCAGAGCTCGTCCTGCAGGAGCGCGCTGATCTGGGCTGCCACGAAGCGCATCTTGGACGTCAGCTGGGTCTGCTGCTTCCGCAGGTACGGCACATCAGCGGCGTGGCCGCCGCTCATCACGATGAGCGCCTCCGCGCCCATGGCGCCGTTCTTCGTGCCGCCGAAGGTGAGCACGTCCGCGCATTCCGCGAGCTCCGCCAGGGAGCAGCCGAGGTAGGCGGCCGCGTTGGCCAGGCGAGCTCCGTCCAGGAACACCCGCAGGTCGCTGGAGCGGCAGAACTCGGCTATCTCCCGCAGCTCGGCGAGCGTGTAGCAGGTGCCGAACTCCGTCGACTGGGTGAGGGCCACCACGCCGGGCTGGGCGAAGTGGTCATCACCGCGGCCGCGTAGCTGCCCGCCGATCAGCTCCGGGGTGAGCTTGCCATCGGGCGCTGCTACCGCGAGGAGCTTGGTGCCGACCAGCCGTTCCGGGGCGCCGCACTCATCGGTAAAAATGTGCGCGGACTCGGCGCAGATGACAGCCTCGTGCCTGCGCAGCAGGACGCTGAGGCCAAGGACGTTGGCGCCGCTCCCGTTCAGCACGAGGAAAGCACCCTGCGCCCCGAACGTCTCGCACAACTGCGCCGTCACCCGCTCTGTCCACTCATCCGCGCCGTAAGCGATCGCGTCGCCGGAGTTGGCCTCGATGATGGCCCGGAGCACCGCCGGGTGCGTGCCCGTGTGGTTGTCGCTGCCGAAGCTCTTGTGTCCTGTCATGCCCACGAGCGTAGGGGACCGCAATCGGGCCACCGTCGCGGCCACCGAGCCGCTGGGCAGAGGGTGCGCCGCACACCGGTGCCGCCGAGCCATCGTGCCGCCGCGGTAACTACCGCTCGCCCGTGTCTGGGTGCGAAGGCGGGTCTGGTGTGGCCCGTCACGACATGCTGGTCAGGACCCGTACACGTTCCAGCCCGTGAATCCGGGCGCAACACGGCTATCCCGCCGCCTGTTCGCCTTGCCGGCCTGGCAAGTGCAAGTGCCCGTGTCACGTTACGTTCGCCCGGGGCGCTCCCGCCATGAGAAAAGCATCCTCCGCTCGGGCCGTTCCATGATCATGGGTCATTTCGGCCAAATGGAGGACCGCTTTGGCCCATGATCATGGTCAACGTCCGTTATGCCTCAATGTGAAGTTGCGGCATAACGGGGTATAACGCATAACCGGCGTCCCGGTCAAGCAGCGGGCGGCTAACCACGCCCGGCCGCCATCCGCGCGCCCGCCGGCGCTGCCGCGTCCTGCCGTCCGTCCCACCGCATCCCCTCATCGGCCTGGCCCGTGGCCGCTGACGGCGCCCCCTGAACTGCGGGCCAACCCAACCTGCCACGGCACCAGTGACCGCGAACCGCTTGCGCCGAGCCTCGCCCGGCTTCGCGGCTCGCAACGTCGGGAACCTGCTAAGCGCGTCGGGACGCGGCCAGTTCGAGCAGGCGGACGCAGGTGGTACCGAATGCGTGACCCGAGGCCTCGAGCGCCATCGGCAGCGTGCTGGTTTCCGTCATCCCCGGCGAGACGTTCACCTCGAGGAAGTAGGCCGTGCCAGTATCGTCGACGATCAGGTCGGTACGGGACAGGTCGCGCAGCCCGAGGACGGAGTGCGCGGCGATCGCGATCCGCGACGCCTGGGCCGCGACCTCGCCGGGCAGCCGGGCCGGGACGTAGAACTCCGTCTTGCCCGCGGTGTACCGGGCGGTGTAGTCGTAGCTCCCGTCGCCCGGGACGATCTCGACGGGCGGCAGGGCCAGCGGGCCGTGGCCGAGGTCGACTACCCCGACGGTCACCTCCGTCCCCGAGATGAGCTGCTCGATGAGCGCGATGTCGCCGTAGGCGAAACAGCCCAGCAGGGCGGCGGGCAGCTCAGCCGCGGCGCGCACCGGTCCCGCGCCAAGCGCGGAGCCGCCCCGGGACGGCTTGACGTACAGCGGGAGCCCCAGCCTGGCGATGATGAGGTCGATTACCGCGGCCGCGCCGAGGTCGTGGAAGGTCTCCCGGGGCAGCGTCACCGACTGCGGCGTGGCCAGTCCCGCCGCCGCGGCCAGGGCCTTGGCGGTCGGCTTGTCGAACGCCATCTGGCAGGCACTGGCCACCGACCCGACGTACGGCGTGCCGAGCAGCCCCAGCACCTCCCGGATCGCGCCGTCCTCCCCGGAGGCACCGTGAATGACGGGGAAGACCGCGCTGGGCGGGTCGGCGCGCAGCCGGGTGAGCAGATCGGCGTCGGCGTCGGCTATCACGGCCTCGATGCCCGCCTCGGCCAGGGCGTCACGGACCCGCTGACCTGAGCGGAGCGAGACCTCCCGCTCGGCGGACAGGCCTCCGGCCAGGACCACCACCCGATCGAGTTCGTACATGGTCTACCGGATGCCCGGGGCCGGGCCGAAGTCGTCCCGCAGCTGGATCTCGGTCTCGATCACCGAGGCCAGCCGGCGGACCCCCTCGTGGATCCGGTCCGGGCTGGGCAGTGAATAGCACAGCCGCGCGTACTGGCCGCCTGAGCCGTCGGCGTAGAAGCCGGTTCCGGGCACGTAGGCGACCCGTGAGGAGATCGCCCGCGGCAGCATGGCCTTGGCGTTGACGCCTTCCGGTAGCCGGAGCCAGACGTAGAACCCGCCGCCCGGCCGGGTCCACTGGCAGCCGGGGGGCATCATGGTCTCCAGGGCGCTCAGCGTGGCGTCCCTGCGCTCGCGGTAGAGCTCGCGGAACGTCTTGATCTGCTCGAGCCAGGGCTGGGTGGTCAGGTACTCGCGCACGGTCAGCTGCGAGAAGCTGGAGTGGCACAGTACCGCCGACTCGGCGGCCAGGATCAGCTTGTCCCTGATCGCGGCCGGGGCGACCGCCCACCCGACCCGGACTCCCGCGGCGAAGGTCTTGGAGAACGTGCCGAGGTAGACGATGCCCTCGTCGTCGTCGGCCCGCAGCGCCCGCATCGGCTCGCCATCGAAACCGAGCAGGCCGTAGGGGTTGTCCTCGACTACGAGCAGGCCGGCGCGCTGGCAGATCTGCAGGATGCGGTGCCGCCGTTCGGCGGCGAGCGTCACCCCGGCCGGATTGTGGAAGTTCGGCACGGTGTAAAGGAACTTGGCCCGTCGGCCGGCCGCGGCCGTCCGCTGGATGGCTTCCTCGAGCGCCGCGGGAATCAGCCCGTCGTCATCCATCGCCACGTGGACCACGCGGGCCTGGTAGCTGGCGAAGGCGCCCAGGGCGCCCACGTACGACGGCGCCTCGGCCAGGATCACGTCGCCGGGGTCGATGAAAATCCTGGTCAGCAGGTCAAGCGCCTGCTGGGAGCCGACGGTGATCACGATCTCGTCCGGGTGGGCCTGGATTTCCTCCAGCGCCATGACGTCGCAGATCCGCTCGCGCAGCCCGGCGTCCCCCTGCGCGGTGCAGTACTGCAGCGCGGTATCCCCGCGGCTGGCGATCAGCTGGCCGATCATGTCGCCGACGGCATCGAGCGGGAGCGCGGATACGTTGGGCGAGCCGCCGGCCAGCGAGACGATCTCGGGCCGGGCGGCCACGGCGAACAGGGCGCGGATCTCGGAGGCGACCATGCCCACGGCGCGTTCGGCGTACTGACCGACGTAGCGGTCAACGCGCTGTGGCTGTGCTGGGGTCTGCTGCTCGCCGGTCACGGCGTCTCCTGAAGTCCGCTCCTGAAATGGTCCAGTATCATGCCAGGATAATCGGTATCTGCTAAGGACGCTTGTGGATTCGGCCGTGGGCCGGCGTACCGGGGAACAGGATGTCGCGCCGTATCGTCAATATCACGCTGGACAATCTCGGCGACTTGCCGCCGAAGTGCCGCAAATGTGTTTTCTGGGAACTGGGTCCGGCCAGCGGGGCCAGGGCCGAGGAAAGCGGCGACCCGGAACTCGAGAAGGAGTCCTGGGTGTCCTCGGTGCTGCTCGAATGGGGCAGCTGCGGGAAGATCGCCTATGTCGACGGCGTCCCCGCGGGATACATGATGTTCGCCCCCCCGCAGTACGTCCCGCGGTCGCTGGCCTTTCCGACCAGCCCGGTAAGCGCCGACGCCGTGCTGTTCATGACCGCGCATCTGCTGAGCGAGTTCACCGGCGGCGGCATCGGCCGGATGCTCGTGCAGGCGATGGCCAAGGATCTCACCCGCCGAGGCGTGAAGGCGATCGAGGCCTTCGGCGACCGGAGATGGGAATCGCCGGGCTGCCTGCTTCCGGTGGATTATCTTCTTGCGGTGGGCTTCAAGACGATCCGCCCGCATCACCACTACCCGCGGCTGCGGATGGAGCTGCGGACCATCCTGACCTGGCGGGAGGACGTCGAGGTCGCCCTGGAGCGCCTGCTCGGCTCGATGACGCCGTCGGCACCCCAGGGCGTGCTGCGGCCGGTGTAGCGCCGCGCGGGACCGTCCGCGAGGGTCAGATGAACTCGGCGAGCTCGCGGAGCAGGGCTGACTTCGGCTTGGCGCCCACGATCTGCTTGACGACCTCGCCGCCCGAGAACACGTTCATGGTCGGAATGGCCATAATCCCGTAACGCTGCGAGACGGCCGGGTTCTCGTCGATGTTGAGCTTGACGACGTCGATCTTGTCCGCGTACTCGGCCGCGATCTCCTCCAGGACCGGGGCGACCATGCGGCACGGGCCGCACCATTCCGCCCAGTAATCGACGATGACCGGCTTGTCGCTCTTCAGGACTTCGGTCTCGAAGGTCTCGTCCGTCACGGCCTTGGTCGCACCCACTTGCGATCACATCCTTAACTGCTGTCGCTGTCTAATGCTGTTACTGCGAGTCTTCCTGGCTGGCCAGCCAGCGCTCGGCGTCGATGGCGGCCGCGCAGCCCGTCCCGGCCGCGGTCACGGCCTGCCGGTAGGTGCGGTCCACAACGTCGCCGCAGGCGAACACGCCCTCGATGGCCGTGCGCGTCGACGGCTGGTTGACCTGCAAATATCCGTCCGGGTCGGTGGCCAGCTGGCCGGTGAACAGGTCCGACCGCGGGTCGTGACCGATGGCGACGAAGATCCCGGTCACCGGCAGCGCGTGCTCCGTGCCGTCCTTGGTGTTCCTGATCCGCAGGCCCGTCACCTTGTCCGAGCCGAGCACCTCGGCTACCTCGCTGTCCCACAGGAACTTGATCTTGGGGTTGGCCAGCGCGCGGTCCTGCATGATCTTCGACGCCCGGAGCTTGTCCCGGCGGTGGATCACCGTCACCGACTTGCCGAACCTGGTGAGGAACATGGCTTCTTCCATGGCCGAGTCACCGCCGCCGATGACCGCGATGTCGTGCCCGCGGAAGAAGAACCCGTCACAGGTGGCGCACCAGGAGACGCCGTGCCCGCCGAGTTCCTTCTCGCCCGGCACGCCGAGCTCCTTGTACCTGGAACCGGTGGCAATGATGACGGCCTTGGCCAGGTAGGTCTCGCTGTCGGTCCGGATGACCTTGGGGGTCACGGACAGGTCCACCTCGGTAACGTCGTCGGACAGCAGCTCGGCGCCGAACCGCTCCGCCTGCTTGCGCATCGAGTCCATGAGCTCTGGGCCCACGATGGCGTCCGGGAAGCCGGGGAAGTTCTCCACGTCCGTGGTCTGCATCAGCGCGCCGCCGGCCGTGACCGATCCCTCGAAGACCAAGGGCTTCAGCTCCGCGCGGGCCGCGTACAGCGCCGCCGTATAACCGGCTGGCCCAGAGCCGATGATGACGACGTTCCGGACTTCGGGCGCTTCTGCCAACACTGATCAACCCCGCTCATCTGAGTAGCACTCCAGTGAACCGATCCTAGGGCGCAGATGTTCCCGGGAGGGTCGTCTCGTCGAGCACGTCGTCGCCGCTCGCCGAGCAGCCCGAGGCGGTTATCCAGGCCGCCTCGCGGTCGCCGCTCACGGCGACGACCAGGACGGCGCGCTGGCCCTGGAAGTAAGCCGTCTCGGCCAGGACCAGGGTCCCCGGGCTGACGCCTTCGGTCACCCGGTGCACGCACCCCTTGACTGACTCCGGAGCGGGCTCCCGCGGGCCCGCGGCGCCCCGGGCGTTCAGCTGCACTTCGTGCTCGACCTGCTGCTGCAGCGTGGCACGCCGGTAATCGGTCCGGCTGGACACCACCTGGATGCTGGCCGGCGCCTCGATGGCCGGGATCGCGTTGGGCCGGTTTTCCGGTCCGGTCGCGGCTAGGGCGCCGGGCCGCGGCTGGGCCGCCGTGGTCGCCGTCGTCCCGGCTGCGGCGGAGCCCGCCGGGCTGCTGCCGATTCGGCTCAGGCCGTACCCGCCCGCGGCGAGCACGGCGACCGCCGCGGCCGGGGCGAGCACGCGCAGGGCGACCAGCCGGAAATCCCAGCGCCTGCGCGGCGGGCTGGTCACCGGTCCGGCCGGGCGGTCGGCACCGGCCCGCTGCGGATCATCCCTCCGGGTCGCCTCGGCGGCGAGTACGCGGTCGAGCCGCTGAGCCACGCGGTCGGGCATCGCGGGCGGGGGGACCGCGGCGAGCAGCGCGGAGAGCTCAGCCAGCTCGCCGCCAAGACGGGCGCAGTGATGACAGGTAGCCAGGTGCGCCGAGATCCGGGCGCCGGGGCGCCCGGTGATGAGCCCGGCGCGGAACTCGGCCAGGACTTCGGGATCTGGGTGGGTCATGTGCTCGTTCCGGCGGCCCTTCGGCTCGCTCACGCATCTCCTCCCTGCGCAGGTGAGACGCTCTCGCCCGCAGATCGGTTCCCTTGCTGGGCCAGTCCGGGGGGGCGGCCCCCCGGGACGCCGCGGTCCCGGGCGGGCGCCCCGGCCCGCAGGTGCGCCAGGTAGGGCAGCAGCCGGGCGCGGCCCCGGGCGCAGCGGCTCTTGACCGTCCCCGGCGAGATGGCCAGGATGGCGGCGGCGTCGTCGACGGAGAAGCCGAGCATGTCCACGATGACCAGGGCGGAGCGTTGCGGCGCCGGGAGCAGGCTCAGCGCGGCGTCGACGTCCATCCTGGTGTCGGCGGCCAGGGCGGGATCCGGGTCGTGCGCGGCCAGGGCCTGCAGCGCCTGCTCGTCGGCCGGCACCGCGGGACGGACGGCGCGGCGGCGCAGCCGGTCCAGTGCTGCGTTGACCACGATCCGGTGCAGCCAGGTGGTGACGGCAGAATCGCCGCGGAAGTCAGCCGCGCGGCGGAAGGCGGAGACCATCGCGTCCTGGAGTGCGTCGGCCGCCTCCTCGGGGTCGCTGGCCGTGCGCAACGCGACCGCCCACAGCCGGTCACGGTGCCTGCGGAACAACTCGCCGAACGCGTCGCTGTCTCCCGCCACGTGCCTGCGGAGGAGTTCAGCGTCCGAGGGCCTTTCGCCGGCGCTGCCGGGCACGGGGCATCAGCCCGACTGGCTTACGGCGGCGCCATGGACCACGACGTTGTAAATCTGCGCCTGGTACTGATTGGCTGCCCCGGCCAGCGGCGGCAGGCGGGTGAGCCAGATCAGCACGTAACGGCCGGTGGTAGCGCTGCTCACGTTGAAGGTCGTGACGCCGGTGGCGGTGGTGCTGCTCGCCACGGAGGCGAAGCTGCTCAGCGCGGACGGGACCGGGTTGTTGTCGTTCCCGATTTCGATCTGGACGTCGGCGCAGCAGCTGCTGCCGAACTGCACCACGACCTGGCTCAGCCGGACTTGCTTGCCCATATCCAGGATGAGCCCGGTGCCCTTCTTCAGGTTGCCCAGCGCGGGATAGGTGAGGTAGTAATCGGTGTGCCAGAACGTGCCCGGGTTGTTGTCCAGCACGTTCACCGCCTGGCCGCCGTCCTCGTTCCCGCCGTCATCGCCCAGGACATCGAAGCTGTTCGCGCTGACCGGCGTGAGCACGACGGAGGCCGCCGCGGACGGCGTGGCCGACGAGGCGGGCCGGCCGCCCGGCGGCGCGGCGCCCGAGGGGGTGTCGCGGTGGCTGAGGGCCCACCCGGCCACGCCGGCCGCCGCCAGGACGAGCACGATCACCACGCCGATAATGGCCGACGTCGCCGAGGAGCGCCGGCCGCGCGGCCGGCGATAGGAGGCGGTGGCGCGCGGTGCCGCGCCGGTCGGCCCGGTCGGCCGGTACTCGCCGTCGGCCGGGACCAGGAACGACGTGGTGGGCGCGGCCGGAGGCGGCAGCGGAACGGGCGGGGCGACGTCGGCCAGCTCTTCGGCCAGCATCGCCGGGGTGCTCGGCGCCGGGCCGTGACGGCTGGGCTGCTGAAACAACGCCCGGCAGGTCAGGTCGTCGAGATCGGCCGGCACCGCCGCGGACACCTGCCGTGGCGTGCGCGGCACCCCGTCGGCTTCAGGTGCGGCGGGCAGGCGGGCAGGTCTGGTGCGTTCGCCGGTGTCATCAGCCGCACTGTCATCAGCCGCAGTGCCGTCAGCCCGGGGGTCGCCAGGCAAAGTGCCGTCGGCATCGGCGGGCCCGGCTGACGGCCCGGGGCCGGGCCAGTAGCCGGTCAGCGCGGCGTACAGCAGCCGGGCCAGGCCACGGGTGTCGGTCAGCTCCGGGCTGTCCCCAGTGGCTTCCCGGCGGTCGGTGTCCTGCGGGCCGGTCGCGTCCAGGTCGGTCAGGTCCAGGCTGGTGGCGTCCAGGTCGGCCGGGCCGGGGTCGGTCACGTCCAGGCTGGTCGCGTCCGGGTCGGTCACGTCCGGGTCGGCCGGGCCCGGGCCGGACAGGACCGCGTCGATGCCCAGTCCGGTGATCTTCACGCCGCTGCCGCGCGTCCAGTGCAGGCACTCCGGGGTCAGCCGCAGGTGCGCCAGGCCGGCGGCGTGCGCCGCCGTGATGGCCCGGGCGGCCTCGTACGCCAGCGACACCGCGTGCGGGCCATCCAGGGGGCCGTCCGCGAGCATGTCCAGCAGCGAGTCGCCGGCCACCCATTCCATCACCACGTAGGCGAGCTCGTCGGCATCTTCCACGTCGAACACCTGGGAGAAACGCGGGTCGTTGAGCCTGCTCGCGGCCCGCGCCGCGGTCATGGCCTGGCTGATCCTCGGAAAGTCCGACGCGAACGTGAGCACGGTCACGGAGCGGGCGAGCGTCTCGTCGGTCGCCTTCCAGAACGTCCATCCGTCGCCAGCACCCGCCTGGTCAACGAGGCGATAGCGCCCCGCCAGGCGGGTTCCTGGTTCCGACGTGTATGTGCTCATAGGTCGTCACCCATGCTAATGCCGCCTGCTCTGCCCGCCGAACTTCGCTGCCACCGTGCTGGTCAGGAAGCCGAACTCGGCCACCCGCAGCACCCGGCAGCACAGCGCGTACAGCAGCACGGCGCCGCCGCCGCCGATGACCGTCACGAGCAGGCCGTAGGCCGCGCTGGGATTGTGCACGACGTGCCCGGCGCCGATCATGACGGCCACCGCGAAGACCAGGCCGGGCACGGTGGCCAGGTGCATCCGGGTCAGGCTCCGGGCAATGGCCCAGCCGTCCAGGCTGCCCACCCGCCGCAGCAGCAGGGCCCACCCGGCGGTCGCCCCGACCACGTTGGCGATCCCATACGCGACCGCCAGCCCGGCCACCACCTCGGCGCCTGGCAGCAGCGAGAACGCGATGAGGGCGGTCGCGATGCTGGCGATCATCGTGAGCAGGCCGACAAAGGCGGCGCCCCGGCTGTCCTGGAACGAATAGAAGACCCGGAGCTGCAGCTGGGTGAGCATGTAGGGGATCAGGCCGAGGGAGAACAGGCCGAAGACCTCGCCGATGTACCTGGCGTCGGCCGGGGTGTTGCTGCCGTAGGAGATCAGGAACTCCGCGATCGGGCCGCCCAGCACGAACAGGTAGATCGACGCCGGCACGACCAGCACGGAGGCCAGCCGGACGCCGATCGAGAAGTCGTCACGGACCAGCGAATACCGGCGTGCGCTCGCGTGCTCGCTCATCCTGGGCAGCAGCGCCGTGATGACCGAGATGCCGACGATCGCGTACGGGAGCTGGAAGAACTGCCACCCGATGGAGTACGCCGAGTACCCGTTCGCCCCGGCCGAGGCCCCGTTGGCGAGGATCTGGGCGACCAGGTTGGCGGCCGACTGGGTCACCACGTAGACCGACATCCAGCCGGCCATGCGGCCTATCTCGCGTACTTCGCCGGACCGGAATCCCAGCGTGGGCCGCCACCGGAACCCGGCGGCCCGCAGGGACGGGAACAGGGCGACGGTCTGCGCGATGACGCCCAGGGTGGTGCCGATCCCGAGCAGCTGCACGGCGCTGGCCGGGATGTTCCACGGCTCCCGGCCCAGGTGGAAGATCGCCACGTAGAGCCCGCCGATGATGATCACGACGAGGTTGTTGACGACCGGCGCCCACATCGGCGCGGCGAACCGGCCGCGGGTGTTGAGGATCGCCCCGATCAGCGAGCTCATGCCGTAGAAGAAGATCTGCGGGATGAAGAAGTACGCCCACAGCACCATCAGGTTGTGCTCAGCGGCCAGGTGGCTGCCGGCCGGGCCGTGGATGGTGGGCGCGGTCAAGTTGACCAGCGGTCCCGCCAGCGCGGTGGCCAGCACGGTGACGACCAGCAGGGCCAGCGCGCCCAGGGTGAACATCCGCTGCGCATAGCCCTCGCCGCGGTCCGGGTCGCGCTGGGCCGCCCGGACCAGCAGCGGCACCACCACGGCGGTGAAGATGCCGCCCAGCATCAGGTAGTAGACGGTGTTCGGCAGCGTGTTGGGGTTGTTGTACGCGTTGCCGAGGAAGGTGGTCCCGATCGCGTAGGTCAGCACCAGGGTGCGCAGGAAGCCGGTGCCCCGGGACACCAGGGTGCCGACCGCCATGCCGACGCCGGAACGGACCAGGCTCGTTCGGGGCGTGGCGCGCTGGCCGGGCGGCCTGGGCGGCCGCACGCCGCCGGGCCCACCAGGGCCGCCGGGGCCGCCGGGACCGCCGGGACCGCCCGGCGTTCCCCGGGTGCCCGGCTGGGGCGGGTATCCCGGCTGCGGATACCGTGGCGGCAGATCATGGGGCGGCCGGTAGCCGTCCGGTCGGGGCACCCGGCGCCAGCCGGGCGGCGCGTCCGCCGATCCGGGTGGGCCGGGCGGACCTGACGGGGTAAAACGGGGGGTCCGGAGAGTCCCGGCGGGCGGGGCAGGCCACTCGAGCGCCAGCGGCAGCGTCGTCTCGGCCGGACTCGGACCGCCGCCCGGCATCGGGCCGTCCAAGGGCGGCAGCGGGTCGGCGGCGGCGTGCCGGCCCTGGCCAGCCCCCCGCTCCGACAGCTCCGGCTCGCCTGAGTCCGGCTCAGGTGTCGTCGACCCAGCGTCGTGCATCGGCCAGGTCATCCCGTGCCTCCGTCGGGTGTCGCGCGCTGCTGGTGCCTGTGACGACGCTACCCGGTGGAGCCGTGTCTTCGGGGACTGACTGGGGGTCAGCGCGCAGCCACCGCCGGATGCCGCGGAACACCGAGGTGAGGACGAGGACGCCGATCGCCGCGCCGATGAGGAACAAGATCGCCCGGCCGTACCTGGTCGACTCGACGGTCAGCGACGTCGGCGGGAGCTGTAGCGGTTTGCCGCTCGCGGTGCTGAGGCTGAGCCGGATGTCGGTCGGCCCGATTGGTGCCGAGCTGACGGGCAGCCGGATGGTCGGTGCCTCCTGGGGCTGGACCGTGATCAGGTTCTGGAAGCGCCCGACGGTCAGCTGGGAGGTCTGGTTTGGCGTGCTGACCACGCCGGCGTTCAACCTGACCTGGATGGCGTGATGCGACCCGTTCTGGACCGACACGGGTATCAGCCCGGACGAGCCGCCCATCGGTACCTGCCGCGCGGCGATGATCGTGATGCGGCTCTCCTCGCCGCTCATGAACGAGGACAGCTTGCCGGCCAGGGCGAGACCTTGGGCCGCTCCGGCGCCGCGCCACGCGGCGGATTCGGTGGCGATCAAGGCCTCGTTCAGTCCCTGCAGGTATGGGGCAGAAGGCTGGGAGAGCAGGTCACGGTAGACGTCAAGCTGGGTGCCGACCGCGCTTATCCTGCTCAGGTAGCTGGCGCTGAGCTCACCCGGGCTGTCCTGGCTGGCGGGAGGGCGCTGGCGAGCGATCGCGGCGTCGCTGTCCCGGGCTCCGGCCAGGCTGCCCACCGTGGCGGGGGTCAGCCACGGCGTGCTGGTGGTCTCGCTGAGCAGCTCGCTGGCCAGCGCGGCCGACGGGCTCCAGTCCTCCGGAGGTGCCACCACGATCGAGCGGTCCGAATCCGGCGCCTCGGCGGCGATCATCGCGGTTTCGGCCAGGAACCGCTGGCTGACCGCGAACTGCGTGCTCGGCGGCAGGACGCCGGAGGGCGTGTCGCCTGCCGCGAGCACCCCGGTCAGCACGTGGTCGGCGAGCAGGACGGTCATGGTCCGGCCGTCTGCGGTCCGGACCGACGTGACCGCGTCGTCCGGCTCGAAGACCGCGGGGTTCGCGGGCATCTCGCTGCTGTCCAGCACCACCGTGCCGATGTGCTGGGCGGAGGCCAGGTTGGTGAGCACGCTGAGATCGGCGGTCCCGCCCGGGGGAAGCGCCAGCGGCGATCCGAACGACGCATGCAGCACGGTGTCTGCCACCGTCTCGCCCGTGCTGTAGGCGGTGGTGATATCCCCGGACAACCCGCTGTGCACGAGCGCGGAGACATCGACGTTGGCGTACGGCGTGAGCACGGTCGGCTGGTCCGACGTGATCTCGCGGACCCCGGACAGCCACGTCCGCGCCGCCGGGCTGGCCAGCTGGGTGACCGCCGTGCTGCAGCCGGAGCCGGAATCGACCTGGTAGGCCCTGGTCATCGTGTCCGCGTCGCTCAGCAGCGCGGGGTCGATCACCCAGGTCAGGTCCGCGCCAGGATGGGCCTGCCCGGCGGCCAGCAGGGCCGAGAGCCGGCCTCCCGTCCCCAGTGCGCCGGTCAGGTCGCTGTTCGTCAGCGCGGAGCACACCTGGTGATGCGGCTGGTCGATGAGCGGCCAGGTCCACCCGATGTTTAGCGGGCGGAGCAGCCCGGCGGCCTGCTGCCCCGGCCAGAACGGCAGCAGCGTCGGGTCCGAGGCCACCACGTCCCCGGCCATGTCAACCAGCTGGGCGGTCACCGGATAGACCCCGAACTCGGTGATGCCGACCAGGTTGACCTGGAACGAAGCACGCCACTTGGCGGTGGCGCCGGGCTTCAGGCCGGCCGCGATGGCCACCTGGCTGCCGACCTGCTGCAGGCTCGCTCCGGTGCCCTGGCTCGCGTACTGGTCCAGCTGGTCCCGGGTCGAGAAGCGCGCCGGGGAAGCCAGCAGCTGGACACCGAGCCCGGCCGCGGCCTGGCTGGTCTCGTTGCTGACCGTTCCCGTCAGGGTGACCGTGGCGCCGGGCCGGGCCGTCTGCGGGCTCATCGAGTCGATGACGATCGACACCCGGCCCGCCTGCGCAGGCTCGGCCGGGCCGGCCTGCGCCGTACCTGCCTGTGGGCTGGCCGCCTGCACCGGGCTGGCCTGCGCCGCGTTGGCCTGCACTGGGGCGGCCAGCGCGAGCACGGCCGTGACGGCGGCCGGCATGGCGACGGCGGCGGCCAGGGACAGGACCCGCCGCGAGACGTCTGCCGTGAGCAAGCCGTGCACACTTAATGTTATTGCCGATTGAAACCGGACCTGTGCTTTGCCGATACCCTCAATGCCCGTGCCCATGACCAACGAACAGCGGAAGGCGGCCGCTGCGCTGCTGAAAGAGCGCGTCCCCGAGGTCGCTGGCATCGGCCGCCTGTTCGCGCGGCACGGCCACGAGCTGGCCCTGGTCGGCGGCCCGGTCCGGGACGTGTTCCGAGGCGAGCAGCCCGCCGATTTCGACCTGACCACGGACGCCACCCCGGAGCAGGTCCTGGCCGTGGTCGAGCGCTGGGCCGACGCCATCTGGACCGTCGGGATCGCGTTCGGCACCGTGGGCCTGCGCAAGGGCAGCTGGGTGTTCGAGATCACCACCTACCGCAGCGAGCAGTACCAGGCCTCCTCCCGCAAGCCCGAGGTGCGGTACGGCCGGTCGCTCGAGGAGGACCTGAGCCGCCGGGACTTCACCATCAACGCGATGGCGGCCAGGCTGCCCGGCTACGAGCTGGTCGACCCGTTCGGCGGCCTCGACGCGCTGAGAGAGCGGGTGCTGCGCACCCCCGGACGGCCCGAGGACTCCCTCAGCGACGACCCGCTGCGGATCATGCGCGCGGCCCGGTTCGCGGCCAAGCTGGGCTTCACCGTCGCGCCCGAGGTGCGTGCGGCCATGACCGAGCAGGCGGCGCGGCTGCGGATCGTCTCCCCCGAACGCGTGGCCGGCGAGCTGACCAAGCTCATGCTCGCCCCGGACCCCGCGCGGGGCGTCGACCTCCTGGTTCAGACCGGCGCCGCCGACGAGGTGCTGCCGGAGGTGTCCAGGCTGCGGATGGAGGCCGACGAGCATCACCGCCACAAGGACGTCTACGAGCACAGCCTCACCGTGCTGGCCCAGGCCATCGAGCTGGAGCCGCGCTACGCGCTGGACGGCGACCTGACCGTGCGGCTGGCCGCGCTGCTGCACGACATCGGCAAGCCGAAGACCCGGTCGCTGCTGCCCGACGGGCGGGTGGAGTTCCACCTGCACGAGGTGGTCGGCGCGAAGCTGGCCCGCCGCAGGCTGACCTCGCTGCGTTTCCCGAACGACGTGGTCCGCGACGTTTCCCAGCTGGTCGAACTGCACTTGCGTTTCCACGGTTACGGTGAGGGCGAGTGGACGGATTCGGCCGTGCGCCGTTACGTCCGGGACGCCGGGCCGCTGCTCACCCGGCTGCACGTGCTGACCAGGGCCGACTGCACGACCCGGAACCGGGCCAGGGCCCTGCGGCTGGCCCGCGCGTACGACGGCCTCGAGCAGCGCATTGCCGAGCTCAGCGCGCAGGAGGAACTGGCTAGCATCCGGCCGGAGCTGGACGGCAACGACATCATGGCGATCCTCGGCCTGGCCCCCGGCCCGCTGGTGGGGAGGGCGTATGACTTCCTGCTGGAACTGCGGATGGCGCGTGGCCCGATCGGCCGGGAGCAGGCCACTCAGGAGCTGCTGCGCTGGGCGGCGGCCGAGGGCATAGCCCCGCCGCCGGCCGACCCGGACCCGGACGAGGGAGCCTGACCCGTGCGCTGGAAGAGCCAGTACGCCGCGGCGAGGATGGCGAATCCGGCTGCCACCAGCGCGACGATGGCCGGGGCGTGGCCGTTGTCCGGCATGAAGGCGGCGCTGAGGCCGGCGCTGGCGGCGTACGTGACGTTGAACATCATGTCGTAGAAGGCGAAGATCCGGCCTCGGTAGGCGTCGTCGGCTTCTTCCTGCAGGATCGTGGTCGCGCAGATCGCCACGCCCTGCCTGGCCAGGTACAGGCCGAACCCGAGCGCCAGGTAGGCGATCTCGATGAACGTCTCGCCGAGCGCCGCGGTCAGCACTGCGCTCGCCGCCACCAGCAGCGTGATCCAGGTCGGCTTGGACAGCCGCCTGGTCGCCTGCGGGGTCACCAGCGCGGCGCAGAAGTAGCCGATCCCCGACGCGACCACCATGCTGCCCAGGTGCCCTTCGGCCGTGCCGGCGCTCGAGGTGTAGAAGTAGTTGCGGTACAGCAGGATCACCATCAGGAACAACGGCCCGAACAGGAAGCTGTAGCCGCCGGTCACGGCGAGCGCCGCCGTCGGCCCGCGCCGCCTGAGGACATACCGCGCGCCCGCGGCCAGCCCGGCCGCGACGCTAGCCAGCTCGCCGGCCAGCCGCCCCGGCGGCGGCTGGCCGGGCGCACGCACCGGCCCGAGCAGGTCGCGCCGCATGGTGGCCGCGACCAGGCTGGCCGCCACGTAGCAGGCGCCCCCGGCCAGCAGGGTGAGCGCGGCGCCGCGCTCGGTGTTGCCGGTGCCGACGTTCAGGCCCAGGGCGACCAGGCCGCCGATGGTCGCCATGACCCCGCCTGCGGTCGGCGACACCGAGTTCGCCATCACCAGCTCGTCCCCGGCGACCACGTGCGGCAGCGCCGCCGACAGCGAGGACAGGAAGAACCGGTTCACGCCGAGGATGAGCAGGACGGCGATGTAGAGCGGGGGCCCGTGGCGGCCCGACCCCATCAGCGCCGCGGTCGCCACCACGAAGGTGCTGCGGAGCAGGGCCGACCAGACCAGGATCTGGCGCCTGGACCAGCGGTCGATGAACACCCCGGCGAACGGCCCGATCAGCGAGTACGGCACGTAAAGGGCGGCGAACGCGGCCGCGCCTGCCGCCGGGTTCGGGAACGTCGACGCGTTGAAGAACACGTACGTGCCGACCCCGGCGGTGATGATGCCGTCCCCGGTCTGGGACACCAGCCGGACGGCGAACAGCCGCCGGAAGTCCCGGCCGGCCAGCACGGTGCGCAGATCACCGAAAAACGTCGATCTGCGCTGGCCCACGCGACCCAGCTTAAGGTCGCCCTCCTCAGCGGGCGACCTCACCGAGGATGAACTTTTCGACCAGGTCGCGGCACACGTCGTCGCCGTATTGCTCCGGCGGCGACTTCATGAAATACGAGCTCGCCGACGTCACCGGGCCGCCGATGCCCCGGTCCAGCGCGATCTTGGCCGCGCGGACCGCGTCGATGATCACCCCGGCCGAGTTGGGCGAGTCCCAGACTTCGAGCTTGTACTCCAGGCTGAGCGGCACGTCGCCGAACGCCCGGCCTTCCAGCCGGACGTAGGCCATCTTGCGGTCATCCAGCCAGGGCACGTGGTCCGACGGGCCGATGTGCACCGCTGCGCGCTCCATCTCGTGCGGTATCTGTGAGGTGACGGCCTGGGTCTTGGAGATCTTCTTGGACTGAAGCCTGCTGCGCTCCAGCATGTTCATGAAGTCCATGTTGCCGCCGAAGTTGAGCTGGTAGGTGCGCAGCAGCTCGACCCCGCGGTCCTCGAAGAGCTTGGCCAGCACGCGGTGGGTGATCGTGGCGCCGACCTGGGACTTGATGTCGTCGCCGATGATCGGCACGCCGGCCTCGGTGAACTTGGCCGCCCACTGCGGGTCAGAGGCGATGAACACGGGCAGCGCGTTGACGAACGCGACATGCGCGTCGATCGCGCACTGGGCGTAGTAGCGGTCCGCCTGCTCCGAGCCGACCGGCAGGTAGGAGATGAGGACGTCGGCCCCGCAGGCGCGCAGCGCCTGGACCACGTCCACGGCCGGCTCGTCCGATTCGGTGATGATCTCCCGGTAGTACTCGCCCAGGCCGTCGAAGGTCGGACCGCGCTGGACGGTCACCCCGGTCGGCGGCACCTCGGCGAACTTGATGGTGTTGTTCTCGCTCGCGCTGATCGCGTCGGCGACGTCGCAGCCGACCTTCTTGGCGTCCACGTCGAAGGCGGCCACAACCTCCACATCACTGATGTGGTAGGGCCCGAACCGGACATGCATGAGGCCGGGGACCCGGGCGCCGTCCGCGGCGTCCTTGTAATACTCCAGCCCCTGCACCAGGGAGCTGGCACAGTTGCCCACCCCCACGATGGCGATGCGCACCTTGCCCATCAGGATGACTCCTTCTCGGAAGTGTTTGCTTGTCCGCCGGACTGCCGCTCCGATGCGATCAGCTCGTTCAGCCACCGGACTTCCCGTTCTACTGACTCCAGGCCGTGCCGATGTAGCTCCAGGGTGTAGCTGTCCACGCGTTCCCTGGTCCGCGTGAGCGCCGCCCGGATGCCCTCCATCCGCTCCTCGAGCCGGCTGCGGCGGCCCTCGAGGATGCGCAGCCGCACGTCGGCTGTGGTCTGGCCGAAGAATGCGAAATGAACCCCGAACCCGTCGTCCTCCCAGGCCGCGGGCCCGCCTTCGCCGAGCAGCTCGGCCAGCCGTTCCTTGCCGTCGGCGGTCAGCCGGTACACCTTCAGCGACCGGCGCCCGCCCCGCGGCTTGGCCGGGCCGTTCGGCCGGGCGTCGGCGGGGGCGGTCTCGTCACGGTCTTCCGCGATCAGCCCCGCGGCGAGAAGCTCGTGCAGGCACGGGTACAGCGAGCCGTAGGACAGCGCGCGGAACAAGCCGAGGACGCTGGTGATCTGCTTGCGCAGCTCATAGCCGTGCATCGGCGTGTTGCGCAGCAACCCGAGCACGGCCAGCTCGAGCACTGCGGACCGGTTGCGCCCCATGCTGCCCTCCAGCCCGCTCGGTTCCCTGTCCGGAGTACGTTCCGCGTATCCCGCTGTGCATCCGCCCGATGCGTCAAAGCGATGCGTCTGGGCGATAGTTCTGTCCGCTAGATCGCTGCGATGTATCGAACCGATATATCCGAATCATATGCCACGCCCGGGAGCACCGCAATCCTCGGCGGCAAACCGGCCCGCGAACTGGGACGCGTGCCCAAGCGGGCCGGGACAAATCAGATCCGGGCTCGGCTCAGGGCCCGGTTCCGACGTACTCTGGCCAACATGACGTCAAGGCGTTCCGTCGTGGACTACGGCCTCGCCCGCCGGGCGACGCTCGCGTCTGTGTATTCCGGGCACACGACCGTCACCGACGTCTGCGACGCTCACCCGTACCTGCTGCGGGCGGCGAAGTTCCACGGCGAGCCCACCGAGGAGCGCTGCCCGATCTGCCGGAAGGCCAGGCTGACCCATGTCACCTACGTCTACGGCGACGAGCTCGGCCAGTACGAGGGACGGGTCAAGAAGACGCGAGAACTCGAGGAGATGGCGGCCGAGTACGGCGAATTCCGCGTCTACGTGGTCGAAGTCTGCCAGAGCTGCGGGTGGAACCACCTCGCCTCCTCCTATGTGCTGGGCACGGGCGAGCCTGCCGTACGCCGGAGGCGACGTGCGCGGACTAGCCAGTGAACTCCGGGTCCAGCAGGTAACGTGTGAACCCGGCGGGTTCCCGGCAGGCCGGGCCCGCCATACGTAGAGGCCGCTTACCCCCGAAGCTGCGGCCTCCGAGCCACCAGCGAGGACGCGTGAGCAGCAGAGCTGATGACTTTGACGTCCGGTACCGCGACGAGCGGGACGGCGCGGCCGGGGGAAGCGGAGCCGACGGGGGCTACTGGAACCCCGGCGGCGCCGATAACGGCGTTCTCGGCGGAACGGTCGACTACGACCTGGGCTACGACGCGAACGGCTGGGATACGCAGGGCTTCCGCAGCCCCGTGGCCAGCTATCCGGACCGCCGCGACACGGCCCTCGCCGGCCCGGCGCCCCAGCAGGCAGACGACGGCGGCCACGTGCAGACGGCCAGCGTGTCGCCCGTCGAGCCGCTGAGCTGGGCCCCGGAACCGCCCGGGAGCACTGAGGAGTGGCGGCCAGGCGAGCCGGTCCCCGACCACCTGGTCCCGGGGCCGCCGCCGGGCCGGCGCCGCCGGGGAGGCTCCGGCGGCCCCCCGCGCGGCACCGCACCGGTCAAGATGAAAGGCAGCTGGTGGCGGCACTGGACCTGGCGCAAAGCCCTCGGCCTGGTGCTGGGCACCATCGGCGCGTTCATCGTGCTGGGCGCCATCGCGATCGTGGTGGCCTATGAGCAGACGCCGGTGCCGACCCAGGCCGTGGCGGCCACCGGCTACGAGCAGTCCGTGGTCTACTCCAGCAGCGGCACCCTGATCGGGCGGTTCGGCACCACCAACCGCCAGCAGCTGGCCTACAACCAGATCCCGCAGCCGATCATCAACGCCGTACTGGCCGCCGAGGACCGCAGCTTCTGGACCGAGGGCGGGGTCTCGCCGACCGGCGTCGTCCGCGCCGCCTACGAGGACGTCACCGGCAGCGGCGGAACGCTGCAGGGCGGCTCGACCATCACCCAGCAGTTCGTCCGGAACTACTACACCGGGATCGGCACCCAGCAGACGGTTAGCCGCAAGATCAAGGAGATCTTCGTGGCGATGAAGGTCGCCAAGGAGAAGTCCAAGCAGTGGATCCTGCAGAACTACCTCAACACCATCTACCTGGGTGACGGCGCCTACGGCGTCCAGGCCGCGGCGGAGACGTACTTCGGCGAGCCGGTGGGGCAGCTCACCGTGGCCCAGGACGCGGTGATCGCCGCCATGATCCAGCAGCCGAGCAGCTACCCCTTGCCGCAGTACCGCGCCCAGCTCACCGCGCGCTGGCACTACGTGCTCGACGGCATGGCGGCGATGGGCAACCTCTCGGCGCACGACGCGGCGACGGCTCAGTTCCCGGGCCTCAAGGACCACGTATCGCAGACCTTCGGCAAGGACGTCTGGGACCCGTACGTCATGTACATGCTCGAGCGGGAGCTCGAACAGATCTACGGCCTCAGCCAGTCGGATATCTACACCGGCGGCTACGTGATCAAGACCAGTCTCGACGACACCAAGATGGCCGCCCTGTACCAGGCGGTCAGCCAGAACGAGGCCCAGATCAACTCGAGTTCGGCTCCGTTCGAGTCTTATATGCACGTCGGGGCGGTGCTGGAGAACCCGGCCAACGGCGAGATCGACGCGCTGTACCCGGGGCCCGGTGAGGCCGGCTACAAGTACAACGGGACCGGCCGGGTCATCACGGCCAAGGAGTGCCGCGCGATCAATTGCGATGAGAACATGGCCTACCAGGCCCGGGAGCAGGTCGGCTCCTCGTTCAAGCCCTACATCCTGGCCACCGCGGTCAAGGAGGGCATGAACGTCAAGACCAGCACGCTGAACGGCTTCAACAACCTGTACATCCCGCCGGACACGTCGCCGAACGCGTACTCGACCACCGACCAGGTGCCTTCGTCTTCCATCGTCCATAACGACAGCACCGGTGAAAACGGCCCGTATACGCCACAGGTCGCGATGGCCGCGTCGATCAACACCGCCTACACCGACCTCTGGCACAAGGTGGCCGGCTACAGCAGCCCCGGCCAGGCCAACAGCGTCGGCCAGATGGCGCAGGCGTTCGGGGTGGACACCGACGCGGCCGGCATCACCGATACGAAGAACGACTTCCAGAACAAGGACGGCGTCGCGCTTGGCGTGGCCTCGCTGACCGTCATCGAGCAGGGCTCGATGCTGGCCACCATTGACGACAACGGCGTCTACCACGACCCGCACCTGATCACCTCGATCTCGCGGAACAACGTGCAGACCCCGATCAAGATCACCAGCCGTCTGGTGTTCAGCCCCAATCCGGCCCAGAACGCGGAGATGGACTCGCAGGTCCAGTACGCGATGTCCGAGGACACCAACCCGGACTACGGCACCGCGCCGAACGCCGCCCTGAGCAACGGCCAGCCGATCATCGCCAAGACCGGCACCACGGAACACGCCCAGTCGGCGTTCTTCGTCGGCGCCATCCCCAGTCAGGCCCTGACCGTGGCCCTGTTCACCGGCCTGCAGGGCGACTGCAACGCGACTGTCACCAGTGCCAGCTGCCAGACCCTGAACAACCTGGGCGGCCTGGCGCAGGGCGGTTACGGCGGCACCTGGCCGGCCACCATCTGGCACACCTACGCGGAGAACATGTTCGTCCCGCTGGGAATGCAGAACTTCCAGCCGGCCGTATTCACCGGGCAGACCTGGAACCAGGTTCCGCCCGGCCTGCGCGTGGTGGCCCCGCCGCCTGCGAAGAAGAAGCCCGTCCAGGCCCAGAATCCCGGCGGCGGCCAGAACCCCAGCCCCGGCGGCGGGGGCGGGAACCCGAACCCCTACCCGACCTACAGCTGCGACCCGACGGTGGTGACCTGTGACCCGAACGCCCCCGCCACCGGCGGGTAACACCTGGTCGCTCAGCGCGGTTAGATAGGACAGTGGAAGACGCCCGACAGGGCACGGCCCCGCCCGGTGATCACCACGAGGTGAACTGGGCGTCGCGGGACCGCCCGGCGCTCGCGGTGATCCTCGGCGGCACCGGCGTGCTGCTCGCCGCCTCCGTGCTGGCCATGGTGCTGGCCTTCGCCGAGAAGGTGCCGTGCCGCTCAGGAGCCTGGAACAACGGCATCCAGCAGTACCAGGACGCCTGCTACACCGACATCTACCCGCTGTATTACACCGAAGGCCTGTCGGCCGGGAAGGTCCCCTACACCGGGCACCCGGTGGAGTACCCGGTCCTGATCGGCGGCGCGATGCAGGCCGCGGCCTGGCTGGTCCACGGCGTCGAGGGGGTGATCAGGGGCCGGGAGTTCTTCGACGTCACCGTGGCCCTGCTCGCGGTGTGCGCGGTGGCGGGGGTGATCGCGACGGCCCGCGCGGCCGGCCCGGACGGCCGCTGGCAGGGGCTGATGGTCGCCTTGTCCCCGGCGCTGATCCTGTCCGCGTTCATCAACTGGGACCTGATCGCGTTCGCGCTGACCGCGCTGGGCATGGCGGCCTGGGCGGCGCGGCGCGGCGTGTGGGCGGGCGTTTTTCTGGGCCTGGGCATCGCGACCAAGTTCTATCCGCTGGTGGTCCTCGGCGCGCTCTTCCTGCTGTGCCTGCGGGCCGGCCGCCTGAAGGACTTCGCGAGGACCGCCGCCGCCGCCGCGGCGGCCTGGCTGGCGGTCAACCTGCCGGTCCTGATCGCCGCCCCGTCCGGGTGGGCCACCTTCTACGTGTTCAGCCAGCATCGGGGCGCCGACTGGGGCTCGATCTGGTACCTGTTCGAGTACTACGGCGTGCCCAAGCTCGGGAATTACCAGCTCAGCACGCTCAACAAGATGTCCGCCGCGGCCATGATCGTCGCCTGCGCCGCGATCGCCCTGCTCGCCCTGGCCGCGCCGCGCCGGCCCCGGCTGCCGCAGCTGTGCTTCCTGCTGCTGGCCGCGTTCCTGATCACGAACAAGGTCTGGTCACCGCAGTACGTCATCTGGCTGGTGCCGCTGGCGGTGCTGGCCCGGCCGCGCTGGTGGCCCTACGTCCTGTGGCAGCTCGCCGAGGTCTGGTACTTCTTCGGCATCTGGGGCTACCTCATCGTCGTCACCGTCGGCCCGGGCCAGCCCGTATCCGGCTACCAGGGCATCAGCGCAGGCTGGTACTTCGCCGCGCTGGTGGCCAGGCTCCTCACCGTAGGCCTGCTCGCCGCCTACGTGGTGCGGGACATCCTTTTTCCCGAACGGGATGTGGTGCGTGCCCGCGGCCTCGATGACCCGGCCGGCGGGGTCCTGGATCAGGCCCCGGACCGGGTCAGGCTCCGGCTCGGTGCTGCGTTGCGGCGCGCAGTTGCTCCTGCAGCCAGCTGACGTCGGCGGCCAGCCCGCCGTCCTCGGCAGGCGTCTCGCAGATGGCGGTCGCGCCGGCCGCGCGCACCACGCCGAGCAGCAGCGCCGGGTCGATCGTCCCCGCGGCGATGTTGGCGTGCCGGTCCCGGCCCGAGCCGAACTCGTCGCGTGAGTTGTTGCAGTGCACCAGGTCGATCCGGCCGGTGATCGCCTTGATCCGGTCGACCGCCTCGCCGAGCTCGAGGCCGGCCGAGTTGGCGTGGCAGGTGTCCAGGCAGAACCCGACGTCGCCGCCGGCGTCCCCGGCGGCCCCGGTCACCGCGTCCCACAGCCTGCCGATCGCGTCCAGCGACCGTGCCATGGCCCCCTCGCCGCCCGCGGTGTTCTCGATCAGCATCGGCAGCGGCCGCTCGATGCGCTCCACCGCCTTGCGCCAGTTCTCCAGGCCGTCCGCGAAATCGGTGCCCGCGGTGACGTGGCCGCCGTGCACGATCAGCCCCTTGGCCCCGATCGACGCGGCCGCGCTGAGCTGCTGGCCGAGCAGCTTGCGGCTCGGGATCCGGATCCGGTTGTTGCTCGTGGCCACGTTGATGACGTACGGCGCGTGGATATAGATGTCCACCCCGGCCGCGGCGTAGGCGGACTTCACGGCGCCGGCGTCGCCGCCGGGTATCACCGGCCCTTTCCAGCCCTGCGGGTCACCGAGGAAGAACTGGACCGCGTCCGCCCCGAGGGCGGTCGCCTCGGCGAGCGGGTTATCGACGTGGAAGTGGGCTCCGATGCGCGGCATGCACCGAGCCTATCGGGGGGGGCCAGGTCGCCCCCGCCCGGCGGCCGGCCCCGCCCTACGCGAGGAAGCCGCCCTTGGACAGGCCGAGCGCCAGCCCGACGAAGCCCGCGATCATTCCGGTCACGATGAGAATGCGCTGCTCGCGGGTGGCCGAGACCATCTGCACGTACAGTCCCACCAGCACCGAGGCCAGCCCGGTGGCGGTGGCGATGATGATCACCGCGGACCCGGTCCCCGATACGTTCCGTATGATCATGCCGAGCACGAAGGAGACCAGGCCGGTCAGCAGCGTGAAAACGGTCAGGATGTTCTCGAGCGGGTGCGGCCGCCCGTCTGAGTTCAGGATGTTCTGACGCGAGCCGTTCTGGACCGTGCCGGCCACGATGACCACCTCCTGGCTATCGCCATCACTTTGGCAGCATGCGCTATGTGACAATCTTCCCCGGGTTACGAGCCTGGAATCCAGGGCTGTGGCCAACATGATGCCTCGGCTGGCTGGCTGTCTGGTCACGCCAGGCCGGCCGGTATTGGTAGACTGACGCCGCTGCGGGCCACCCGGCCGACGCCACCGTCGGCTGCGACCCGCGACACCTCCTGCCACGGAAAGACCGTGGCCGCATCAGTCCAGAGGAGGGTGCGACGCTTATGCGCCACTACGAGATAATGATCATCCTCGACCCCAACCTCGAGGAGCGGACCGTCCAGCCGTCCCTCGACCAGTTCCTCACGGTCGTCACCGGCCGCGGCGGCAACGTGGACAAGGTGGATATCTGGGGCAAGCGCCGCCTGGCCTACCAGATCGAGAAGAAGTCAGAGGGCATCTACGCGGTCGTGGACCTGACCGCTGAGCCCGGCACCGTGACCGAGCTCGACCGCCAGCTCAACCTGAACGAGGCCGTGCTGCGGACCAAGGTCATGCGGCCCGAGCATCACCACTGATCGCGGCGCTCCCTCACCCGTTCCCATAGCAGTGTTCTCATAGCAGGCAATTCGTCAGATCCGGAGTACCCCCATGGCAGCAGGCGACACCCAGATCACGATCGCGGGGAACCTCGTGGAAGACCCGGAACTCCGGTTCACCCCGGCCGGGCAGCCGGTAGCGCGGTTCCGGGTGGCCTCCACGCCACGGTTCCGGGACAACGCCACCGGCGACTGGAAGGACGGGGACAGCCTGTTCCTGACCTGCAACGTGTGGCGGCAGGCCGCGGAGAACGTGGCCGAGTCGCTGACCCGGGGGATGCGGGTGATCGTGTCGGGCCGGCTGCGGCAGCGGTCGTATGAGACCAAGGAAGGCGAGAAGCGGACCGTGTACGAGGTCGAGGTCGATGACGTCGGCCCCTCGCTGCGGAATGCCTCGGCCAAGGTCAACCGGGTGGCCCGCTCCGGCGGGGACGGCGGCTACAGCGGCAGCCAGGGCGGCCAGGGCGGTCAGCGTGGCCAGGGCGGCGGCCGGTCAGGCGGCGGCCAGGGCGGCGCGGAGGCCGACCCGTGGGCGAGCGACGGAGCCGGCGGCGGCTATTCCGACGAGCCGCCCTTCTAGGACGGCGCCATCCGCCGTCCCTTATCAGAACCACACCATCCCCGCCGGAGGCGGGGCTCTGCAAAGGAGCACCATGATGGCCAAGCCACCACTGCGCAAGCCCAAGAAGAAGGTCTGCTCGTTCTGCCAGGAGCGGCTCGTATACGTCGACTACAAGGACACGGGCCTGCTTCGCAAGTACATCTCGGACCGCGGGAAGATCCGCGCCCGGCGGGTGACGGGAAACTGCACGCGCCACCAGCGGGACGTCGCGACCGCGATCAAGAACGCCCGCGAGATGGCCCTGCTGCCGTACACGAGCACGGCGCGCTGAGAGAGGTCAGGCAGAGCAGATGAGTCGTACACCTATGAAGCTCATCCTCACCCAGGAGGTGAGCGGCCTCGGCACGCCCGGTGACGTGGTGGACGTGGCCGGCGGCTACGGGCGCAACTACCTGATTCCCCGCGGCTTCGCGATGCCCTGGACCCGCGGCGCGGAGAAGCAGATCGAGCTGATCAAGCGAGCCCGGTCGGCCCGGGAGATCCGCGGCGTGGAGGACGCCAAGGCCGTCGCCGGCCAGCTCGAGGGACTGCGCGTGCTGATGCGGCGGCGTGCGGGCGGCAGCGGCCGGCTGTTCGGCTCGGTCGGGCCCGCCGACATCGCCGCGGCCGTGCGCGAGGCCGGCGGCCCCGAACTCGACCGGCGCCGGATCGAGGTCCGCGACCCGATCAAGACCGTCGGCGAGCACCAGGTCCGGGTCCGGCTGCACCCTGAGGTCAGCGCGCCCGTGGACATCGAGATCGTCGCCAGCTAGTCAGCTGGGCTTGCCATAGGCGGGCTTGTTATAGGCGGGGCTTGTCGTAGCCGGACGCCAGCCTGGCGAGTTCCGGGTGGATCTCGCTCACCATCGACCAGACGGCGGCGACGCGTGCCTCCAGGTCGGCCGGCGCCACGCTGGCGCGATCGGCCTCCAGCTGGTCGATGGCCGCTGCCACGCGCCTGAACGCCGCCTCTTCGATCGAACACACCATCGAAGGTTAGCAGCCCGCCGGCTTCCGTGCGGGCGCTTCCGCCAAGCTGGCCTCCACCGTCCGCGGCCGCGCGGCTGTGGATAGCAGTTGTGGATCGCCGGCCGGAAATTGCGGGCCGAGTTTTTCTTCCGCACACCCAGTGGACCGCATTCATGCAGGTAGCAGGCGCGGGCCGACCTTTCCTTCCGCCGTCTCCACAACTATTTCCCCAGCCTGCGCACAACGTGACCGGCGTGTCTGCACACCTTGTCCACACCGTCGTCCACCGGGCGGCTGGTGCTCGGCCCGGCTGCTCGCGAGAATGTCAGAGCCATCGGTTACAACGGACTCGGGCGAGAGCAGCAGTGCGTTCGCCGCGCGTTTACCCATGCGGGGGAGGAGGCTAGGTGAGTGTTGCCGAGATCGCTCCGAGGAATGACGACTTCGAGCGCACTCCGCCGCACGACGTGGCGGCGGAGCAGTGCGTCCTGGGCGGGATGCTGCTGTCGAAGGATGCCATCTCCGATGTGATCGAGGTGATCCACCCGGCCGACCACTACCGTCCGGCCCATCAGCTGATCCACGAGGCGATCCTCGACCTGTACGGCCGGGGTGAGCCAGCCGACGCCATCACCGTGGCCAACGAGCTCACCCGCCGAGGTGAGATCGCCCGGGTCGGCGGCGGCCCGTACCTGCACACGCTGATCGCCTCGGTGCCGACGGCGGCTAACGCCGGCTACTACGCGCGCATTGTCCGCGAGCGGGCGGTGCTGCGCCGCCTGGTCGAGGCCGGCACCAGGATCGTGCAGTTCGGCTACGCGGGGGACGCCGACGCCGACGACCTCGTGGACCGGGCCCAGGCCGAGGTTTACGCGGTTACCGAGCGCCGGACGAGTGAGGACTACGCATCGCTGTCGGAGATCATGCCCGGCGCGCTGGACGAGATCGAGGCGATCGGCAGCCGCAGCGGGATGCTGACCGGCGTCCCGACCGGCTTTTCCGACCTGGACGCCCTCACCAACGGCCTGCACCCGAGCCAGATGATCGTCATCGCCGCTCGTCCCGCCATGGGTAAGTCCACCCTGGCGCTGGATTTCGCCCGGGCCGCCGCCATCAGGAACGGCATGACCACGGTGCTGTTCAGCCTGGAGATGGGGCGTAACGAGATCACGATGCGGCTGCTGTCGGCCGAGTCGCGGGTCTCCCTGCAGACGATGCGCACCGGCCAGATGAACGACGACGACTGGGCCCGGCTGGCCCGGCGGATGAGCGAGGTGGCCGACGCGCCGCTGTTCATCGACGACTCGCCGAACATGTCGATGATGGAGATCCGGGCCAAGTGCCGCCGGCTGAAGCAGCGGCACGACCTGAAGTTCGTCATCGTCGACTATCTGCAGCTGATGTCCTCCCCGCGGCGGGTCGAGAACCGCCAGCAGGAGGTCTCCGAGCTCTCTCGTTCACTCAAGCTGCTGGCTAAGGAACTCCAGGTCCCCGTCGTCGCCCTGTCCCAGCTCAACCGCGGACCCGAGCAGCGGACGGACAAGAAGCCCCTGTTGTCCGACCTCCGCGAGTCGGGCAGCATCGAGCAGGACTCGGACGTCGTCATCCTGCTGCACCGCGAGGACCACTATGAGGCGGAATCGCCGCGGGCGGGCGAGGCGGACCTGATCGTGGCCAAGCACCGGAACGGCCCGACCGCGACCGTGACCGTGGCGTTCCAGGGCCATTACAGCCGCTTCGTGGACATGGCTCCCTCGTGAGTGAGCTCTAATGCAGGGTCTCATGCACTGCCGCAGCCAGTCCGCTCAGCTGGCGGGCTCCCCGGTCCCGGTCAGCCCGGCGAAAAGCTCGGCCGCGACCGAGCAGCCCTGGGCGGCCAGCTGGCGGGTGAGCTCCCGGCCCATGCCTGAGCCGCCGCCGGTCACCACGGCCAGCTTCCCCGTGAACGAATCCATGACCATGATGCTGACCGCCGGGGCCGGCGCGGGTCAACGGACCACGGTGCCTGGACCACGGCCAGGCGTCACTGGGATACTCTGCCGTACTGGCCGCACGCTGACGGCGAGGGGTGTGGCAGCTGGGCCTGGATGGCGGCGAGGACCACCCGGGCGTAGACCTTGGCGCCCGACGGCTGCGGGTGGATGCCATCCGGCCAGAGCAGGCTGGTATGGCTCGCGATCGCCGCGTGCCAGTCGGCCAGGCTTACGTGGGCCGTGTGCCGTCCGGCCGTATCCAGCACCTTGTTGACCGAGGATTCCCACGACATCGGCCCGTAGGTGTTGACCAGGACGAGATCCCGGCCCGATCCGATCAGACGGCGCAACTGCCGAATCTGGGCCGCGCTGACCGGGCCGTTGGTGCCCAGCCCGACCACGACGTAGTGGCGAAGCTCGCCGCTGGCGGCCAGGTCCTGGATCACCGCCAGCCCGTTGATCATGGCGCGGCCGACCTCCGCGTTGATATAGATGCCGGGCATGGCTGCGTCCAGCGCCGTCGCTGAGGCGACCATGACCGAGTCGCCCACGGCCGTGACCTGCCGGCCCGACACCTTCGGCAGCGGCGTGACGGCCGGGCAGCCCAGCGCTGGTGCGCGCGACGCGGAAGGCGTCGCGGCCGGCCCGGTGACCCCGGACGGCGCGGTGGGGCGGGCCGACGCGGTGGCCTGGCTAGACGCCGTGGCCTGGCTAGACGCCTGGCCTGGCGGACGCGGTGGCCTGAGACTCGGCACTGATCTGCTGGCCCTCGGCGACCTGCTGCATCAGCCCGGCCGGGGTGGCCGAGGCCGGGCGGGCGATCCCGTAGCCCGCCACCGCCGCGGCGGTCAGCGCCCCGACCGCTAGTATCAGCGGCGCGACTTGCCGCCGCGAGCCCACCGGCCGCACGCCCTCCTCGAGGTGCAACCACCACCGGTTGCAGGTGGCCCAGAACCCGTCCCGGAGAATGGGCGTCTCGATGAACCGCCAGGACGCCGAGGCCAGTGAGATCGTCACCGCGGCCTCGACGAGCCACAGCCAGGGCGACGTGGGGCCGGGACCGGTCATCGCGTCGGACAGCGCGATCACCGGCCAGTGCCACAGGTAAATCCCGTAGGAGCGGACCCCTATCCAGCGCAGGGGGGCCAGGCTGGTCATCGCGGCGATGACGCCGGTACCCGCGGCGGCGGCGACCAGGCCGGCGGCGCCTACCGCGGCGAGCAGGAGGCCGGCCGGGTAGACCGCCCGGTCGTTGCCGGAAAAATGGCCGGCGGCCCAGGCCAGCACGACGAGCCCGACCACGCCTGCCGCGTCCAGGCGCCTGACCTGCGCGGCCGGGATCGACGCCAGGGAAGCGAGCGGGAAGGCCAGGGCCAGCGCGGCGCCGATCAGCAGTGCGGAGGCGTGCGTGTCGGTGCCGTAGTAGACCAGGGACGGGTCACCGGGCGAGTACTCCAGAGCCATGGCCAGCGCCGACAGGGCGGCCAGGATCAGCGTGGCCGTGATGCGGGCACGCCGTCCGTTCAGCCTGAATAGGAGCAGCCACAGGATCAGGGGCCAGATGAGGTAGAACTGCTCCTCGATGGCCAGTGACCACAGATGATCCAGCGGCGGTGGCGCCTTGTACAGGCCGAGTGAAGCGAAGTACGACACGTGGTGCAGGATCTGATACCAGTTGCTGGTGTAGGTGACGGCGCCGAGCAGGGCCAGCCGCAGCGAACTGCCCTGATCCGGCTCGATCACGGTCGCCGCCGCGGCGACGACGATCAGCATTATGGCCAGGGCCGGCAGCAGCCGCCTGGCCCGTTTGGTCCAGAAGTTCTTCAGGTCCACCCGGCCCGCCAGGTCGTACCTGGTGGCCAGCAGGTCAGTGATCAGGAACCCGCTGAGCACGAAGAACACGTCGACGCCGAGGAAACCGCCCGATAGTTCCGACGCACCCTCGTGGAAGCCGATGACGGCCAGCACCGCCAGCGCCCGGACTCCATCTAGGCCGGGCGCGCGTCTGGGCGAATTCGTCGTCGTATCTCGTCCCGCCGGATAGCTGTCGATCAGGCCCTTACCGGCAGTCATGCTAACGATCCGATACCGCTCTAGCCCGGAGAAACGCCGCGTAACGGCGGGGGGCGTTTCCGGGCCGCCAAAGATTGGGCCCCCGGGGGCCGGCCGCATAGGCCAGGACGATCATGGCAGCTGGCTGGCGCCCGCCCGGGTCCCGAGCGGACGCGCCCCGCAGGGATCCAGGTCTGCTGAGCCGGTCAGCTCGCGATCCGGGCCTCGTCCAGGACCGCGGTCAGCAGCCCCAGCGGACTCGGCTCGGCGAATTCGACCCTCAGCGCGGCTTGGCCCGCGGGCGTGCGCACGAGTGCGGCGTACGCCGGCAAGTACGGCTGGACCTGTGCCTTCACCAGCGCCAGGTCGGCCGTCAGGTCAGCTGCGGCGTTCGTGGCGGCGGTGCTGGTGATGGTCACCCCCCGGTACAAGGTCGCGGTGCCTGGGGCGGCATCGCCGAACGCGATGACGCTGAAGGAGTGCTGGGACGACAGCGCCGCCAGCGCCGCCAGCATGCGCGCATCCACCTCACCCGCCCGGAGCTGCGCGGCGTCCTGTGCGGTGAACTTGATCCGGTTGTTCTTGAGCAGCTGCGAGCCCGCGCTCACCCGTGCGGCCAGATCAGACCGCAAGGCTGATTGATAAGCTCCCGGGCCGCCAGGTTCGGCGGCCCGGACCTCGATCTGGGCGTTGCCCGAGCCGAAACCTGCCATCACGGCAGGCGCATACTGGCTTACGGCCGGGGATGAGGAAGAGGTCACCACCACGGCGGCGCCGTGCGGGTCAGGAGATCCCGGGTTCAGCGGTATGAGCCGGCCCGCGCTGACGCCCCGCGCCTGCAGCGCAGCGCAGACGGCGGGATCGCACGCGATGATCGCGTTGCCGCTCACCTGGCTGGCCACCCACGCCGCGGCCTCGGTCTTGGGGGTCGTGGTGACCGGGGAGGATGCGCCTTGGGAGGCGACCTTTCCGGCCGGATGCGCCCGCGCGGCCGGTACGGTGGTGGCGCTGAAGGCGCCGCCGACCGCGAGTGCAGTCACCGCGACGGCCGCCGCGACGACGACCGCGGCGATCACCTGCCAGCGCCTGCGCACCCACAGCTCGATCGTCGTGGCCAGGACCCGGCCCCACGATGGCGCGGCCGCCGCTGGCCTGGCCGAGTCCGGCACTGGTTTCCCGGTGTCGCTCGTCGGCTCTCCTGCCCCGTCCAGCGTGCCGACCTTCACGAGCATGCTTCCGAGCGGCGCCAGACCGTTGTCCTCATCCTCAGTCGCCACCCTCCGCCGCACGTATCAGCGACTCACCTGCCACAGCAGAGCACACCAGCCTGTCAAGATCAACCTAAACCGCCTATTGGTAATGAATGCATAGCACAATGAGGCGAAGCCTGTGCGTCCTTTGCGTGCTTGCGCAACCACATCTGTTACTGAGAGCGACAATCCGCTGGCTGCGCAGAGCTGGAAGCGCCAGATACCGTGGCGCCGCAGTGCCTCCGGTAGCGAGGTAGACGCCGAGGCCGCGGCGGACCAGGCCGAGTTGTGGCTGCACATCGTCACCGGGACCGCGGCCAGAGCGTGGCGGAGCACGGCCCGGCTCAGGTTCGGCCGCGCCCTGGCCGGCGCAGGCCGAGTCAGGGCTCCGCGACGCGGAGCCGATCCGCGCCGACTGCTCAGAGTGCGCGGCCGGGGCACTCTGATCGACGGCCGGTAAGGAGCTCTGGCTCGTTGACACAAGGCGCGCTCAGAGTGTCGTAAACTAGCCAGGCACCAGCGCTCGTAGCTCAACGGATAGAGCATCTGACTACGGATCAGAAGGTTGGGGGTTCGAGTCCCTCCGAGCGCGCCAGGCCACACGCCACTTGCGATCATGAAACAGCCGGTACTGCTGCCAATGCCGCTCACCTCACGCTCCGAACAGGTCGTCAATAGCGTCGGTTAGCGTCCTTGGACCCGGCGAGCACACCCTGAGCGTCGAACCGTGCGCCGAACCGGGCCACGTGGTGGGGCTGGCCGCCGAGCTCGTCCAGCGCCTGGTCCCAGCTGGGCACGACTTCCCCGGTGGCCGGATCAAGGCGGCGCCGCTATGCGGCGCCGGGTCCGGCGCTCCCCGCGCCGGGCTCTGCGTTGGGACGCCCGCCCGGCACGCCCGCGCCGTCCCAGCCCTAGCAGTACCACCAATCTAGGCGGGTCAACCGGCAGCCCGGTGATGAGTGCGGCGCAAGGCCGTCATCCTCGGCTTCGATTGTCCCGCTCGCGGCAGCCGCATCAAGGCCGCCTGTGGCGCTCTCCGGGTCGGCTCCGCCGAGCCTTGACCCGGCCGCCACTCCCCAGGGATTTGCGCCTGCGAGGACGACGGGCAGGACCAGGTGCTCAGTGAGTACATCCTCTTGCCGACCGCGAAATTAGTAGCTCCGAGGTCCGTCCGCGCAGCGATTCGTTCGTACGTGTCAGCGCCTAAAGGCCAGCGAGGCGGGGCCAGGCCGGTCAACACGGTAGATGTAATGCAGCGCATCATCAATCGGGTTGTCGGGCGACATCGGGCCTTCAGCGACCCGCTTCAAGCCAGCCTTCTCCAGTGCACGCCAGGAGGCTACATTGGCGGCCACCACGGCGACAAGCACCGCGGGCGCATCAGAATACGAGTTCCAGGTGTCCTCAACGGCCGCAGCGATCATGCGGGATCCGAGACCGCGACCGCGCAGCGCTGGGTCCGCGATGAGGTAGTCAAGCTCGACGGCGCCGACTGGCACCTCGATAACTGCCGAGAATTCCGTGAGATCCTGGGGGTAGTCGCAAATCGCCGAGCGCTGCAGCAGGCCGATTGGCCGGCCGTCGAGGAGGACGAGGAGGTCTTCCCCCGGCTCCTCGCCTCGCGTACTCGCGCCGAAGTCGCGCTCGACCGCCTCAAGGGTTGTCTCATGATTCCACCACCGGGCGACCTGGGGCTCTCGCAACCACTCGGCCAGCATGGGAAGGTCCCCGGCAATCAACGGCCGCCACGACAAGAAACCATCGCTAATCCTCTCCACCATCACAGCGTAGATCCCGGAAGGGAATCGTCCTACGCGATGGTCTGACACTAGCCCAGCCTGGACAAATGGTGATCCGGAACATGCGCGGAACGACCTCCGCTGCCGCCGCCGCCATTCGTGCAGTCGGCGCAGGTCAGCGCCAAGGTTCGTGCGATCACGCGGGCGGCCTCCAGAGCCGTGTGCATGCCCGCTCCGTGCCCGATCAGGTAGCTAACCGCAGTCAATGACGGTGCCTCACGGCTAAGGCCATCAGCCGCCTGAGCTGCTAACTCGCTGATCGGCCGGATCGCCTCCGCAGCCTTCTAAGGAGCGGGTCGCGCGCTGGCAGGTTGAGTCCCTCGGAGCGCAGCAGGTCATGGGCGCGGTGAGGGGGTTTGGCTTCGGATCAAACCGGGGGTTTCCCCCATGGCCGGAGGCTGGCTCGTGCCTCCACACTTGGTTCATGCAGCTGGACGGCAACGTGATCAAGCAGCCCAAACGTCAGGTACTCACTGTACTAGTGAAACCACGCCGCTGGGCGCAACAGCATTCTGCGCATTACCCAAGGCTCGGGCCGATTCTTTATGTGACAAGTATTCAGTATTTTGCCGTCCAGCTCTTCGTAGCGCTGCAATGGAAGCCGCCTTATAACCTGTCTCGCGACACGATTAGCGATCTGGGGAACACCGTCTGTGGAACCTGGAACGGACGGTACGTTTGCTCGCCTCTCCACAACTTGATGAACACGTCGTTTGTTGTGCTGGGCATTACCATGACGCTGGGATCGGTGCTCGTATCCCGGAATTTCGCAAATGGCCGCGCCTCAAAAGCGGGCTTCGCCGCAATGACCATATCCGGAGTGGGCGTCATAATGGTAGGATTTTTTCCGGAGAACAGCGTGTCAGCGCTACACGGCCTAGGCGCAGCTATCCCGTTCGTGCTGGGAAATGCTTCGCTCATTATCCTTGCATTTTCCCTTAAGATGCCAGCACTTCTGCGCCTGTACTTTTTCCTTTCGGGAGTGATGGCGCTTCTTGCCCTAGTGGCTTACGCCAGCAGTCACGACCTTGGCCTCGGCGAAGGAGGGATTGAACGAGTCGTAGCCTATCCGCAGACAGTCTGTCTTATAGTGATCGGTTTCTACCTGGCAGCACGAGGATCTGCACGCCAGGGACCGCGCACCACACTCGGACCTGGACACCCGAACAGGCAGACCGCTACTCATTAGCGGATCGTCGTGCGGCAGCGCCACTCCACCGAGCACCCTGGCCTACGCACGAGCGTGCCCCCGAGATGCCCCCGATCTGCCGTCAACAGCCATCGATCGCCACCAGCAGCAACCTGCGAACACGAAGCTAGCGCGGACTTTGAACCTGCGAGCAACGCACCGTGACACCCTCGTAGTGCGTAGCTCTGCCGCGCCGCTTCCGGTCCTTGGGCCTGGTGGCCCTGCGATCCGGGTCGGCTTGCCACCGGACGACCTGGGCTGAGCTGACAGCAACGATGACAGCAACATCGGCAGCCAAACCCCCACCAGGGACACACGACAGCATCCAGCCACGCTCGGGCCTGATCAGACGAACAGGCAGTCCGGTACGCCTGAAAAACGGACGGTCGGGATCAGTGCCGTTCCGGCGCGACTGCTGCCGATACTGCTGCCAAGCCGGTAGACAACGACTGACACGTGCGGACAGCTCTGGAATGTCGCCCCAGCACACGGGCAGCGGTGGACGCTCCTGGACGATGTGCCCACTCCTTTGGGGTTCCGCCTCCAGTGGCGCCGCAAGCGAGGCACGAGCAAGTCGTACGTGTACACGTTCATCGCCCAGCGGCCGGTCCGGTCGCTGAAAGCGAAGATCCGCGCACTGACCCGCAGGACATCACCGCAGGACCTCGGATACGTGCTGACCCGGCTCAACCAGGTCATGCACGGCTTGGCCGGCTACTTCCGGCACGCCGTCGCCAAGCACACCTTCGGCATGCTGGATCACTTCGCCTGGCGGCGGCTGATCCGGATGCTGATGCGACGGCACCGCTGAAACTGGACCGACGTCCGCCGGACGCTGGTCACCGCCACCGGACGGTGGCGGCAACCCAGCGCGGGCGAGATCGAGCTACCTCCCATCGCCGCGATCTCCATCACGCGGTACCAGTGGCGCGGCAACCAGATCCCCAGCCCCTGGCCCACAGCAACCAGCGCCTGACGGCAGGAATCACGGAGAGCCCGTTGCATGGAAACACGCACGGCGGTTTCGGCGAGCGGCCTGGAAACGGACCAGCGGTAACGCTGACACCGCGCTCCAGGCCGACTCAACCGATCGCCGCTGACGGCGACAGACACCAGCGGACGCGTGCGGACCACTTGTAGCAGGCCATGGTCAAGATACGAAAGCACAGACGCCTATCGACATTCCCTGATTAAGAAGCAGTCGCTGGATTAGCGGCTAGCGCAGCCGGTACTGGATGCGCGGCTGGTCTTTGAATAGTGCGTCGCCTCGGTCCATCTCGTGCGGGTCGTTCCCGAGCGCGGAAAAGGCCCAGGCCTGCTCCAGCGCCTGCGACCGGGACAGTTCCTCGGCGGCCCACACCGCGCGCAGTGTCGCCTGAATCGCCGTGGGTGGCGCCGACGCGATCGCATGGGCCACCCACGCTGCCCGCTCGCCCAGCTCGCCGATCGGTACTACCTCGGTCACCAGGCCCACCTGCAGGGCGCGCTGGGCGGTCATGCGCTCCCAGTTGCCGAGCAGCGACATCCGCAGCACTTCGTGCAGCGGAAGCTTGGGGCGCATCATCGCCGACTCGTAAGCCATGGTGATGCCGTAGGTCACATGAGGATCGAAGAACGTGGCGTGCTCGGCCGCCAAGATGATGTCTGCCTCGCCCAGCAGGTAAAACGCGCCGCCGCAAGCCATCCCGTTCACCGCGGCGATCACCGGCTTCCACAGCCCGTTGGTCTTCGGCGAGAGCCAGTCCTTGGCGTCGCTGAACATGAACGGGGTGGACCCCCAGGAGTTCGGCCGGTCCTCCCCGGGCGCCTCGGGCAGCAGACGCTGTCCGGCGGCCTCGGTGCGATCAACCCCGGTGCAGAATGCCCGGTCTCCGGCACCGGTCAGGACGATGGCCCGGACCGAGTCGACGCGCCGCAGGCCACGCCAGACCCGCCGGAGCTCTCGCTGCATCTGCTCGTTGAACGCGTTGTGGACCTCCGGCCGGTTCAGCGTGATCCAGGCGACGTTATCGCGTTCCTCGTAGATGATCGCGTGCAGCTCTCCGGGAAAGGCCATGCGCACTCGCTTCGTCGGGGTCCTCGGGCCGATCGCCGTCATTGTCATGCGAGCTTGATGGGAGTGTCAATGGAGTGAGTGTTCAGCTCGCGCGCGGGACGGAGACTTGCAGATCAATCCCACCGACCCTAACCGACCGTCGTGAGGCTGGTGTAGATACGGGTCGTCAAGCTCGCTTTCGCTAACACACGTGCTAACAACGGTGCTGCACGGCAGTGGACGCCGTTGGAACCAGACGTGGACTGACCAGCGCATTAAGACCTATATGGACTGCTGGAGATGGCCCTGATCCTGCTACGGATCAGAGCGCCAGGCCACGGGGCCACTTGCGATCATGAACCGGCCCCGACCGTAGCCAAGCCGCTCACACTCTGATGCTTTTCGATGGCGGGGAGCTTGGCACGCACGTGCCGCCGAGGCGACAATGCGGGGATGGCCGGTGATGACAGCAGGGCCCACGTGCAGCTCGACGAAGACACCCTGGCCCGCCGCCGCCGCGTCCTGGGCGAGGACCACCCCGACACCGGGGTCTCGGCCACCTTCGCCATCTTCCTGCGCACGCCGCGGCCGCTTTTGAAACCCTTGGCGGGGTTTCTCGAAGACGGTGTGCGGGTTGAAGTGTGGGTGTCCTCCCCCGAACCCGCCGTAGGAGTATTCACGACAGCCGGAAGCGGAAGGTCGTTCGATGGCGCCGTCCCGCCGAGAACATGGCCTAAGCATTATGGACCCGAGCGGATGCAGCGTGCCCGCTGCGTGCCCGATCGGCCGGTCAATACGGGAAACCACGGTCGCTCCCGGACAGCCCAATAGGCTGACTCACTGCGGACGGGCAGGCTGACCCGCTGCGCAAACAGACCTAAGCAGCGGGTCGCGAGACAATTTCATGACGGTCTTCATGCGGGCGGCCCTGCATTGGGTGCTGCTAGCGACGAGAAACCGGCAGATACTAACTTGCGCAGCGGTCGGGTCAGCGAGCGGGCCACCATGGTGAAGATGAGCAGGACCACAAGCAGCAGCAGCAGCGTCACCAGGCTGGTGACCAGCAGTCCCGTGCTGGCATTGGTCCTGGCCGTATTGGCCAGCGTGGAGATGTTGCCGGTCAGTTCGTCGGAGACTTGCCGCACCTTGCCGATGGTGGACGACATGTCGTTGTTCACGTTTGCCGCGGCCAGGATGCGCGCCTGCTGCGGGGTGAGCGTGTGCGGCAAGGGGCCGGTAAGCAACGCCTCCGCGAGTGATTCCTGCTGGGCGGCGCTATCGACCGGCGGCCCGCTCACCGTGTTGGTGTAGTTCTGCTGCTCGGCGAGATCTACCGATGCGTTGAAGTTGGCCAGATCCGCCACTTCCTGCTGGTGTGCCTGCTGGAGGCTGGCATAGTCGTCGGGCGACAGCGTCGGCTGCGGGAAACTGACCGCCCTCAGCATGATGGCCCGCTGAACCGACTTGGCGTCTTGGACCTGGAGCAGTGCGCCTAGTGCGGTGACGTCGCGCCGGAGATCGGTACTGCTGGCCTCGTTCCCGACGATGCTGGTGAATGTGTTCGCGGGCTGCATGACGTTCACGGTGTACACCTGCATGATCGCCGTCATGAGGGATTCCGGGTCGGCCACCGTCCCGCGGACGAGCGGAAGGGTTGCCGCGCTCACTTGTACCGCGTTCACCGCCTGCACCGCGGCGAGCTGATAGCCGTCTCCGACGGTGATGCCATCCGCCAAGGCGGCGACCTCTGCGGCGGCGCCATCGGTGACACGCTGTGCGGCCTTCAGGCTGGCGGGAAAGCCACCCCTATTCGCGGTGGAGGCGACTGAATAGTCGCGTTCATCTTCCACTGCCTGGATGTACTTGACCACCGCGCTGTTGAGCTGGGCGAGGTGCTGAACACGGCCGGCCGTCTGCCAGTTGCTGACGTCCCTGCTGATGGTCAGCGCACCGAACACCACCGCGATCAGCAACGGCACCGCGATCACGGCGGCCAGCCGCCACCGGACGCGCCAGTTCCCTAGGGCGAACCGCGACCGGGCCGATCCGGGCGGTCCCGGATGCGGATGGGTGGTCCCGACCGTGTCGGCCGGGAGCGGGGCCCCCGGCTGGGGCTGGGCGACGACCACGGGCGTCTGGCCGCCGGAAGCGGCCGGGCCGATGATGGGCTGCGGTCCCGTGCTCGCCGTGTCCCGTCCGCCGACGGCATCCGAGCCGTCACCCGCGGCCGTTCCGCCCGCAAGAGGCACCGAACCCTCCCGGTCGGCTGGCCCTTCGCTGACGGCCCCGGAAGCGCCAGCTGGGTCGCCGGGATTGGTCACCGATCGTTTACGCACTACGTTCGCACCTCGCATTGGCACCCCTGAGCCAGCGCACATGCCCGGCTGAAGCGCGCAAGCCGCCTTCCATACGCACTCTCTTCCCTTCGCAACGATCGCCGCTGCTCGGGTCAAAAGGCGGCCGAGTCTCTCGCGTTACAAAACGGGTAAAGACATATAATCATCTTCTGGGTGGCCGCCACGGGGCATTCATGAATCCTTTGGGTGTATGGCGCCCTACCAGGGACCTCGCGGCCAGAACACCCAGGGCCTGCTTCGCAAGCGCCTCGGCATCCAGCTCCCGCCTGACCAGGAGCGCGCCTTCTGGCACGAGGAGATCCGGAAGGTGGTCACGTACTGGAATGCGGCACCGGGCGAGGAGCCTGACACTCAGGCCAGGGTCCTGGCCTGATCACCAAGATTGAGAGCGACCTCAAAGAGGTGCGTGCCCAGATCTCTGCCGAGTAGACCGCGACAGTACTCGCTGCACGGAGTCCGCCAGGCTATCTATCCCTGGCGGGCTCTTGCGTGAGCGGAGAGCCTCGGTGCTGAGCCCGCCCGATATGGCCCTCGGCGAGCAGTTGCTGGAAGTCCACGAGCAGGGCCCGGCCACCCTCCGCCGCAAACGACGTCACTACGAGTACCGCTTAAGCGGTAATAATCACCGCGGGAGCCTCGCTGAGAGCCAACACCAATGGGATGTCGTCCAGGGGTAGGGATCTCTCACAGTTTTCTCACGGACTGACCGGACGGTACGGGACTATGGCGTCCATTCTGGACACCTAGCAGGACGCTGACCTGTGATTCTGAATTGCGGAGTACTGGCCGGACAGACTCCATTGATCTACGGATGGTGGCTGTCACTGACCCCAGGTTGAACTCGTAGTCGATGGGATCACCAGGGTCGAGCTTGAGTCGCCGGTGCGGGGTACTTCCGCACGGGGGAGCAGGAGGTGACAGGGCCCCGCAGCCCGGCCAGGAGATCCCGCTTGAGCAGATGAGCGACAGGGCGCTAGCGCGGATGCGGCCGGACCTGAGCATCAGCGCCGCCCTGCCGCCGGGCGGCAACGTCCGGGTAGCGGCAGAGCGGGCGCTTGGCACGCACGCGCCGCCTGGGCGACAATGCCGGGATGGCTCGTGATGACAGCTGGGCCCAGATGCTGCGGGTGGTCTTGCCGCCCATTCTGGACGAGGCCAGGCCCCCGGGGATGCTCGGGTGGGTGCCTCATATCGCTCCGGTTGTTACCCAGGCCGCTGTCGGGGCCGGGCACTGGGCCGCCGGGCGCCGGTGGCGGGCCCTGGCCGCGTGGACGAGCGCTGCTGGCTACGGGCTGGTGGCGTGGGGCCTGGGCACGGAAGCGCCGACCCCGGCCGAGGTGCGAGAGAACATGCAACAGAACATCCAGCGGCTGCAAAGGGAGGGGGTGTTGCCCGAGCCTGGCCCCAAGGCTCCGGCTGCCGCCGGGACGCCGACACCCGCGGCCCGCCGCCTAGAGCGCCACCTATCGCGGTCCGCCCCCTTTTTCAGGGCCACGGACACCCCCCAGTACAGGCTTGCTTCCACTGTCGTGGGGATGGTCATCGGCGTGTGGTGGGGCCTGCGCTGGCCGCGGCGGCTGACGGTGCTCACGATCGCTGTCGGAGCCCCGAACACCGTGATCCATGTCCCCTGGGTGGCCCGGGCCGTGCAACGGCGCAGGCCGAGGACCGCCGCCGGATGGGCCCTGGTCGCCGCCGGATCGGTAGCCCGGCTGCGGGCCGCAGCGGCTGAACCCCTCCGGTAACAGGCCCGCAGCGGCTGGGGTTCGTGGACATTGCCACGTTGAGCCGAACTGATCGCGGCCTGCCACGGCCATCGGTCCGTTTGTGCCTGCCGCCCGCCGTTCAGGACGCACTGTAGACACCGGTGGTGCCGGTCACCCGCCACTGTGTCCCGGCCCTGTCCACGATGAAGGTGCAGCTCGTCCTGCCGAGGTTGCCGCTGTAAGACTGTGCCCCGATTTGCACCGGGCTGCCGTCGGGCGGTACCGGTGCCAGCGTGATGAGGACACCGTGATCCCGGACCCGGCTGTCTGGCTGGATCACCGACTGAGGATCGTCCGCAAAGCGCACGTGCGTATAGGCGGCCAATGCCTCGGCTAGTCGGTGCTGGACCTCGTCGGGGATGACCTGGGTAACCACGTCCTTCACCGCGACCGGCCCAGCGGAAGAGCGCGCCGTGGCGTCGATGTAGGTCACCGGCGGCCACGGGTCGTAGTTCGCGTGGCCGCCTGCGATCAGCGCAGAGATGACCGCGGCATAGATGCCTGCCGAGCGATCATGGTCGCCTTCCGCGCGCCGTTCCATGTGACAAAGCTACGGTTCAACCCACCCATGCGGAAATCAGCTGCCAGGTCGGGGCCAGGCGCCCTGTGGACCACGCGAGGACCGAGCGCCAACCTGCGCCGTTATCCTCGCAGCGAGGCACGCCGTCGGCCTACGCCCCCCGGACGGCGTAAAGCTTCTGTAACAGCCATGCGCTACATGCCCATTCAGGAATATCATCTAAAAAGGTCATGTAGGAAATTTACGAAACCTGTGACTGCCTCAGATATGCCGTTAGCACCGTATCCGGCAACGCTGGAGCCTTCGCTTGGGCTACGCACGGTAACGACAAGCCAGATCAGGATGATCACGGCAAGAACAGCGGCCAGCCGCGCCGAGGGGACACCTTTGCTATTTTTGCCACCGCCAGCGAAGCGCCCGATGAAGATTATTAAGAGAACGACAAGGACGGCTGCAGCAATCATGCTGCCATCATGACCCACTTATACCGCTCCAGGCAAGCCCTCGGTGTCGGTCTTAGCCGATCCGTCCCGCACGGTCTAAATAATGCACCTTTAACGTTTTGCGCCTTTGCGGTCATTTGGCTGCTTTCCTTTGGTGTCGTGTGCCTTGGCCATTGGCCTTTGTGCCTAGCTTCACTTGATCCTTGACGGATTGGCCTCGGTTGATCCATGACGGGCCCTAGACGTTTTTTGCACTGCCCGGCCTGCGGTAGCTGTCTGGTGGGCTGGGGCCGCAGGTGGCGGGACGGGATTTGCTCAGAGCTGGGCCTTGAGTTCGTCGATCTTGTCGATGTGCTCGCGGAGCTGGGTATAGGCGGGGCGCTCGCGGATGCGGGTTAGCGCCCAGCGGACGCCTTCGGCGCGGTTGGAGACGATGCCAGCGGTGATCAGGGCGTCGAGGACCTCAACATCCCTGGGGTCGAGCCGTGCCATCACCGGGGTGAGGCTGCGGCCCGGGGCCGTGCGATCCGGCGGGCTGACAGACATCGAGATGACGGGATGCTTGCGCTGGCCGGGCTGGGTGGGGAGCGTGAATTGCACGCGCCCGATGAAGGGCATCTTCTGGGCGGCCTTTGTGCGCAGGTCCTCGATAGCCCCACGATGCGCTTTCTCAAATGCGTGAAGCGTCTCATCGGGATCTTCGTCCGTCGGAGTGAGGATCACCCGGACCATCACCTGGCCGGGCTCGATCGCAGGTTCGTCGCCGTACTGCAGCACCTCGACCTTCTGCACGGTCCCGTCGCCGAACTGCCTGTTCAGCTCTTCTTCGGCTCGGCGTTCGAGGCGCTCCTTCTCTTCCTGGTCCACCATCAGCTCCTTGATTTCCTGAGTAATCAGCGTAACTCCGTCTACTCCTGCACTCAACTGGTTTCAGGCCAGGCGAGACAGCACGGCCTGGCTCTCCGCCTGGGCCTCTGCCGGGCGGCCGGGCTTGCCGTGCCTCACCTTGGAGGTTGATCTCCGGCAGGCTGGCCGGCCGCACCTGGTCCGTCAGCCTGGACGGTGACGAGCCCGGCCGGGCGGGCCGGGATGACGCTGGCGCGGCGACTACCGGCCGGCCGTCCAGGCGGCCCTTACGGCGAGGGCCAGGCCCGAGAGGTGCGCGGCGAACCTTTCGAGTCAAGCCCGATGGCTACCTTCTCGGCTCGTATCGCATCGCCACTGCCCCCGAGCCGAACTCCAGCCGGCTCACGAGCTTCAAGTCGACATGCTTCGATAGCCCCGCGAACAACGTCGGCCCGTGGCCCGTAAGCCTGGGATGCACCACGAACTCGTACTCATCGATCAATCCCAGCTCCGTCAACGCCAATGGGAGCTTCACACCCCCCACGAACAGTCCCTTGCCCGGCTCCTGCTTGAGTTGCTGGACGGCCTTGCCCAGATCCCCGCGCACGAGTTCCGCGTTCCAATCGACCTGCTCCAGGGTGCTCGAAACAACGTACTTCTTTGCCGCATTGATCGTCTGGGCGAAGGGTTCCATCCAATCAGGTCTCGCCCCCGTCGGCATCGGCGGCCGCCACGCTGATTCCATCATTTCGTAAGTCACCCGGCCGAAGAGAAGGGCATCGGCCTGGCTGAGGTTCTCGACCGCATGACCATGCAAGTCTTCGTCTGCGGGGATTGCACGATGATCGCAGCACCCGTCCAATGTGACGTTGATGGAGTACCGAAGCGGTCGCATTTCGTAAGAGTACCGCCGATGGGTACACCGGTAATGTGTCGCTTAAAATCACTCCCGGCTCCAGCCGCGCGAGCAGCTCGCGGCTCGCATTGTCGAAATCGGTACGGTCAGCGAAATCAGCAGGCATCGCGCGGGTCACCCTCTTCCTTCGACTGTCACCACCTGCCTTGGGCCTGACAGCGGGCAGCGCGCCAAGCCTCAGCCGACAGGGCGAAGGTCCCCTGGCCGCCATCTGGCACGGCATGGGCAGCCGCGGCAATCCCTATTAGGCTGGCTGGCCAGGGCGGGATGCCAGGTAGCCATGCCGGGGAGGTAAGGTGTCCATTCACGGGGTGCTGTGAATTGGTGTCAGCGGACGGCGGGCAGTGGCGGTAGCCAGGGTTTTCCGGTGAGTGCGTCGCGGATGGCGTCGAGTGCGGTGATGCCGTGGGCGGCGGCTGAGTCCAGGTAGCTTCTGACGCGGCACCAGCGGGCGAGGGTGGCGAGCGAATGCCAGTAGCCGGAGACGGCCTGGTGACGCTTGGCGGCTTTCGCTCCGCGCTCGGCGACGTTGGTCGTCCAGTCCACGGCGAAGTTGCGGGTGAACAGGAAGACCTGCTCCTTGTACTCGCGCAGCCAGCAGCCCAGCGCATAGCCGGGGTGGTTCCCCTCGTGCCAGTCCCGCAGCCGGTTGTGGATGATGCCGAAGGTGGCGGCCTCGTCGTAGCGCTGCCGGAGTTCGTCCAGCAGGTCCGCGCCGAGGGCGGTGCTGCCGCGCGCGCGGGCGTCGTCCACGGCTTGGTGCGCCTGGCGGAGGATCGCGATGATGTCGCCGGCCCAGGACTGCAGGCCGCCGGGGCCGAGCTTGATGACTGCCCGGCATCGCCTGATGATGTGCTGGCAGCATTGCTGGATGCCGGCCAGCCGGGTCAGCAGGTGCTGGTAACCGGTGTAGCCGTCGGTCATCAGCAGCCCGGTGAACGCGGCCGGGATCCCCGCGGCGACATCGCCCTTGCGCCGCGAGGCCAGAGCCTGCAGCCAGGTCAGCCGCCCGTCCGGGGTCCGGACGATCAGCACGTGCGGCGCGCCCGCAGCCGCCTTCTCCTCTTCGGGGTCCTGTTCTGCCTCTTCTTCCCGCCCGGCGGGCCGTGGGGCGCTGCTGTCCAGCACGTTCACCGGGGTCTCGTCCGCGGCCAGCGCTTTCTCTCCCGCCAGGGCCGCGAGCATCGCCGCGCCGAACCCGGCTTTGCCCAGCTGCGCCGCCAGCCGGCCGCTGGCCTTGTCCACCCAGCCCGATGAGACCGGCACCCCCAGCAGCATGGCCATCACCTGCGCGGCACGCTCGGGCGGCACGTTCCCGTACCCGGTCAGCACCACCGCGGCGGCATTCAGCACCGGCCCGTAGCACACCGAGCCGGCGTGCGCACCCGGCGGCGGCCCCGCGAACGTGACCGCCCCGCAGCACGAGCACTCCAGTCCCGGCAGCGCCCACTCGGTCGCCTTCCGGATGACCTCCACGTCGATGACCTGCGCCCACCGCGAGCCCGCGGCCTGCGCGCCGCCCAGGCCGGCCTGGCACCGGCGGCACTGCGCCGGCGGCTCAGCGTCTTTGGTCTCGTCCGGGTCCGGGTCCCGTTCCAGGCCCTTGCCCCGGTGCCCGGGCTGCCCGCCTCGCTTGCGGTCCCCGCGCCGATCCCGCTCGGACTGCTGCCGCGCCCGCCGCGCCTCCTTCGCCCCGATCCGCTCCTTCGAGCTGGGCGTCCCCGAGTCACAGCTGTCCATCGACAGGCGCCGTTCCAGCTCCGCCAGCCGCAGCTCCAGCCGCCGCCTCAGCTCCCGCTCGGCATCCAGCTCAGCCCGCAGCACCGCGTTCTCCGCATCCTTGGCCTCTACCACGGCCCGCAGCCGCGACAGCACCTCACGCTGCCCCGCGACCTCGTCAGGCGGGCCCGGCTCCTCAGGCATGAGCCCCAAGCATGCTCAACCTGCACTAAAGGTTCAAACACCAGGCAACGTCGGCGCGTCGCTCAAAGACCCTGTGAATGGACACGAGGTAAGCGCGTTGCCGGTGGCCCAGGTTAATGGGGTTGAGCTGTATTGGGAGCAACGGGGCAGTGGTCCCCGGTTGCTGTTTTGCAACGGGTCCGGGCTGACCTTGCAGGACGTCCAGCCGTTGCTTGATCCCCTCACGGCCCGTTTCGATTTGCTGGCGTGGGATTACCGTGGTTTTGGCCGCAGCGCCCCGGTGACGCGGCCGTACACCATGGCGGACGTCGCGGCTGATGCCGCGGGCCTGGTGGAGATCGCTGGGTGGGAGTCCTATCGGGTGATCGGGGTGAGCTTCGGCGGCATGGTGGCGCAGGAGTTCGCCGTGACCAATCCGGGCCGGGTGGAGCGCCTGGCTTTGGCGTGCACGTCCGCCGGCGGCGAAGGCGGGTCCTCCTATCCGCTGCAAGAGCTGCTGGAGCTCCCGCGGGAGCAACGGGTGGCAGCGGAGCTGAAGCTGGCGGATAGCCGCTGGGACCAGCGGTGGCTGGCAGCCCACCCCGTCGATCGGGCCATCGCTGAACGGCTGACCGCCGCCGGGCCAGATCAGCAGGACCCGGACGCCGTGGCCGCCCGCGCGGCCCAGCTCCAAGCGCGCGAAGGCCATGACGTGTGGGACCGGCTCAGCGTGATCACCTGCCCGGCCCTGGTGGGCTACGGCAACTACGACGGGATCGCGCCCGCCCGCAACAGCACCAGCATCGCATCGCGCATCCGCGGCGCCGAGCTGCACGGCTACGAAGGCGGTCACGGGTTCTTGTTCCAGGACCCGGCCCGCCCTCCCGGCCTTCGTTGCCTTCCTCCAGGCACCATCGAGCTGACGTGCGGGCGCAGCCTGCGGTAACGGCCCGAGACAACAAGGCCGTTGGGCAGTGTGGTCCACGTGCAGACCGCCGGAATAGCCTGATGGCGTGAACTTCTTCGACGACACTCCCGAGCGGCTGCCTCCCCGGTCCGGTCACGCCGGGCATCCGGCCTGGAGGCGGCCGAACGGTGTGATGCCCGGCCTTGCCCCGGTCGGCCTGCTCCTGGCCCGTACCGATGAGATGGCCGTGGCCGTGGGCAACGTGCTTGGCTACCCGAACGGCTTCGAGTTCACCGTCAATGCGCGGCTGCGCCACGAGCAGTTCGTCTGGGGCAAGAGCCCACTTGACCCGCTCGCCGACCCGCGCACCGGGCAGGAGCCTGAACTGGCCCTCCGGCTGGGCGTCTTGTACGCCGATGGCCGCCGGGCCAGAACCAGCAGCCACCGTCCGATACCTGTCGAGGAAGCTGACGGCGAGGACCTGCTCCTGCGCGAAGTCGGCACCGGCGGGACCGATCGCCAATGGGACGGTCGCTTCTGGGTTCACCCGCTGCCCCCAGACGGCCCGGTCACCTTCGTCGTATCCTGGCTGCTGCATGAGGTGGCTGAGACACGTGCGGAACTAGACAGCTCGGTAATCCATGAGGCCGCCGAGCGCGTAGTGATCTTGTGGCCAGATGAGCCGTCCTGACATACTCCACCGCGCCGCCAGCCGAGACGCGGGATAGCTGCGCCGCGTTTCTCACCTTTCGTGGTCGTCTTGGTCAAGCAGCTGGTCGATCGCCGCTTTGCGCGCCTTCACTCGCTCGGCGGACGCCGGCCGGCCGGTGCCCTGGGCCGGCCCGCGACCGGTGAACTGCCGGTGCCTGGCCGTCGGCCCGTATCCGGTCAGCACGTGACGCAGGGCCGAACGGCACCACCACCGGGTAGCCGCAGTCGAGACCGGATTGACTTCTGCGCGTACGCGACGCCCGATCCGGGACATCCTGTCTCCCGCTTCCGAACGGATCCGCCTGCCCTCACGGTACGCCCGGTCACGGCGAAGACGCGGACCTGCGCGGGAGACCGGCGACCCGCGACCGGCTGGCGCAGCACCTCTGGCGGCGGGGCTATGGCACGATCAGGAGCGGCACCGGCGGGTGGCGGCCCAGGCCGACCGCGACTGACCCGGCCACGCGGTGAAACGCCGAGGACGAGCTCCCGACGACAATCATCACGAACCTGCCGGGATTGGCATCACGGATGTCTGCGGCAACCCCGCTCAGCTCCGGAGCGGGGACGCCCTGGTGATGCTCGAACCCCCAGGATGCGCCGCGGTCGCGCAGTTGCTCGGCCGCCATAGCGCGGAGATCCTGCGTGACCTGGCCGGGTTCTATGTCGGGCGGAGCGACGGGGTCCTCCGCGACGACCGCCGTGTGAGTCACGTACACGACGTCGATGTAGCCACTCCTGCCGTGCAGCAGCGTGATCGCGGCCTCGAGCGCCCGGCTGGCGGGTGGCGAACCGTCATACCCGACCACCAGGTGCAGAAACGCTGTGGGCGGCGGGGCAGTGGTCATAGCGATAAAGGCTAGCCCCTGTGTCAGGGGATCAGCTGTCGGCCGCGCCCGGCTTCGGCGGCGACCACGAGGACCTGGCCGTGAGTGAGGTACGCGTAGTCGCGGCCCTCTCCAGGGACAGTCATAGACTCCCGGGCATGGACCTCAGGGACGCAACGCTCATGATCCTGATTGAGTCTGCTGCTCATCCCAGCGTGGCGCGGATCGCGCAGGCCGCATACGACCAGCTGGCTAGCGGCCAGGAAGTTGACTACCGCGTCCTGGACGAGCTGGTGGGACAGGCCAGTGGCAAGGGTGTGCTCCGCGCCATCAGGCAGAAGCACGGCGCCACGGCCCACGAGGCCATATTCGCGCCCATTCTTCGTGAAATCGACCGGGAGAAGCCCGTCCCGCCGCGCAGCCGGCCGCCCGGATACCAAGACGGCGCCGATCCGCTCACTGCCAGTGCCTGGTGACACCCGAAGCTGCCCCCCGGCCGTCAACTGTGCCTTGACCGTCAAGAGACGATCGAACGGGCATGCAACCGTGGCTCTTAATCCGGCGTCCAAGAGGCACCACGGTTCTCAGGGGACAGGATCGGCACTTGAGACTGCCCGGACGTCGCCGAACAGGATGGGTCCTGTTCTGCTGGTTTCTCATTGTCGTGTGCGGTTGTACCGAGACAACCGCCAGTGTCAGTGGCGCAAGTTGCACGGCGCCTTTGCTGACCACCGTCCCGAACGCCGCCATTTCCAGGCCCGTCGTCGTCTCGCCCGGCCAGACACTGCGTATTTACGGGTACGGATACCAGACTTGCCACGACACCAACGAGCAGCCCCCGGCCAGCCCCTTCACTGGTCTCACCATGTTTGTGATCCAGGGTCACAGTCAGCAGCCCCTGGGGGCCGTTCCCGTGCGTATGCCAGGTGGCACCTTTGCCATCACTATTCGCCTCCCCTCGCAGCTCCGGCCCGGGCCAGCCACGGTACGGACCTCCCAGCAGGCCGAAGAGCCCATCCATCTCCAGGTCCGCTAGCGGCAGGGCTACTGGCCCCGGGGAAGTCACGCTGGGAGCTTCTGCTTCTGCCGCCGACGTTTTTCACCTTTAGGAACGTAACGCCCGAGGCCGTTGCCTCCACCGGCATCACCGATCCCGTCGGAGCCGCCCACGACACCATCCGGCAGGCTGGCCGCGCACTTGCGCACGGCAGGCGTTGATAGCCGGGCCTGCTGATAATGGCGGCGACATGACCCCGAGCGTGTATATCATTACACAGGGTAACCAGACGGGTGCGGGAAACCTGCGTCGGGTGAGACAGGCCATGAAGCCCGTGAACAGCTAAAACCGCAGCTCGTGGGCTTTCGACCGAACGGTCCCGGGGATCGGGCGGACGGACTGCGGCCGGCGAGGGCTCCCCCTCGGCCAGTTCGCCGGCCGGGGCGGTCACGGACGCCATTATCGGCATGAGGGGGAATGGGAAATGAGCCGGAGAATGGCCGCGGCGGGGGTGGCTGCGGTGCTGGCCGTGGGCATGATGTCAGCGGCTGCGGCCGCGGCCGCGGTGACGGGGGTGCCGTGCAGCACCCCGGCACTGGTCAGCGCAGTATCCAAGGCGTCCGACGGGGCGACGCTGAGCCTGGCCAAGAAATGTGCCTACGTGCTGACCGCGGCCCTGCCGACGGTGGCGCAGGACCTGACCATCAACGGTAACGGGGCCACCTTGCGCCGCAGCGCCGCGGCCGGCACGGCCGCGTTCACCATCCTGACCATCACCGCCGGCACGGTCACGCTGAACCTGCTTAGCTTCACCAACGGTGAGGGCGCTATCACGGTGGACAACCTGGCCCAGCTGACGGTGACGGGCGGAGTATTCAGCCGCAACACCGCTGCCGACGGCGCCGCCATCGACAACACCGGCAGCACGGTTGTGCAAGTGGACGGTGCTTCTTTCATCAACAACACGGCCACGGGAAACGGCGGCGCGATGTACGTCAGTACCGCCCGCGGAGACCTGATCACCGACTGCCGCTTCATGCGGAACACCGCTGCCGGTTCGGGCGGCGCCTACTGGGAATCGAGTAATGGCACCACGATAAGTGGTTCGACGTTCCAAGGGAACAAGGCCACGACGGGCGGTGCGCTGTTCGTCGACGATCAGGGGTCGCTGGTCACTGGGACCATGGTCCGTGACAACAGTGCCACCGGGGATGGCGGCGGGATCTTCGACAGTCCCGGCGGAAACCCCGTCGCGATCAAAGACAGCAAGATTACCGGGAACCACGCGGGCCAGGCAGGCGGCGGCCTTTACGAGGAATCGGACGGTTCGCTGGGGTCAATAACCAGTACCATCATCATGGACAACAGCGCGGCCGACGGCGGCGGCATCAATGACGCCAACGGCACCCTCGTCCGGTACGCCGACGATACCATTGATGGCAATCGTGCCAGTGGCGCCGGCGGCGGCATCGACGCCATCGGCAGCGGCCTGTCCTTTACCGCGACCACGATTTCCGGTAATCGGGCCGGCGGTGACGGCGGCGGTATCGATAACAGCATGAGTTCCGGATTCCCGTATGCGTCGTTCGCTAACAGCACTATTTCGGGGAATCATGCCGGGGCCCGCGGCGGCGGCCTTTACAACCAGGGATCCGTCGACGCGTCGAGTACCCAGATCACCGGCAACCGGGCCGTCGGCGGGGGCGGCGGGATCTACGACGACGGCACCCAGGCGACGGTGACGCTGACGGACTCGTCCCCGGCCGGCAACAAGCCGGACAACTGCCAGCCGCTCGGCTCGATTACCGGCTGCACCGGCTGACCTCCGCCGTCCCGGCCGCCAGGCCTGGGGCCCGCCGGGCCGCCCAGACATGGAAGGACGGGATCCGGGTAGCAGGCCCTCAATCGTCACCGGATAGCAGCTTGGAAGGACAGACCATGGGGCTTTTCCGCAGCACACCGCGGCACGCACGCGCCGGACGGGAGCCAACCCAGGCGGAACGGCGGGCCGCTGAGCGCACCGCGCAGGCGGAGGCCAGACTGGAGCAGACCGAGCAGCGGATTCACGATCTCGCCGACGAAGTGCGCGGTGAGCTGAAGGATCCGGTCCGCCGGTAGCGGCTGCTCAGCGGCAGCCGGGCTGACACGGGATCTGACCGCCGGGCCGACGAGCATCTATGGCACGATCAGGACGGGCACCGGGGGGTGGCGGCCCAAGCCGACTGCGACGGAACCGGCCACGCGGTGGATCGGCGAGGATGAGCTCCCGACTACAATCATGACGAATTCACCGGGGTTGGCCTTACCGATGTCCGTGGCTGCCGTGCTCAGCTCTTCGGCGATGTTGCCGTGGCGCCGCTCGAACTCCCAGGGTGCGCGGTCGCGCAGCTGGTCGGCGGCCTGAGCGCGAAGCTCTTGCTCGATCTGGTCGAAGCCGGGTTCCGTTTCGGCCGCCGCGACGGGCGCCTCTATGACGATGCCGCTCAGGTGAGCTACGTACACGACAGCGATACGGCCGGGCCGGCCCTGTAGCAGCAAGGCGGCGGCGTCGAGCGCCCGGCTGGCGGGTGGCGAACCGTCATATCCGATCACTAGATGCAGCAGGGGAGCGGGCGACGAGGCAGCGGTCATAGGGTAAAGGATACCCTTTGTCGGATTAGTTAGGGATTGATCGTCCTGATATCTGGGATATGAGTTCCTGGCTCCGGACGCTACGCGCTCATCGACTCATTACCCGATATAGTCACGGCATTTTTCCGCTTCCGGTCCGCTCGGAGTAGCCTCCATGTCAGAGGAAGAATCAGCATCATCCTTAGTGGGGGCAATGAAACTCAGATTCAGGCTCGCGGCTCTGGCCGTGGCGGTCGGTGCCGGCGTGCTCGTGCTGGGCGGCACTCCGGCCATGGCGAGCACCAGGAACGCGATCACGGGCCCGGAGATCGCTTACGGCGCCATTTACGGCAAGCCTGCGACGGCGAACAATCCCGTTATCCCCTTGTCCTGGCGGGGACTGGTGAACACTCGCGGCGTTTTCTCACCGCACGGTCCCGCGCCGAAGAAGGGCCAGCGGTACACGTTCAAGACTTCGGCCGGAAAGCTGACGGTGAGGATCACCGCCGCGCCGACCAGAAACCAGCACATCAACCTGAAGGCCTGCCATTTCTCCTCCGCGACTTATCTCGTTTTCGCCGTGGTGGGCAGCAGGAGCACCGGCAGCTTCGCCCGGACCTCGGGTCCGGGCACCGTGGAGGTCTACTTTGCCGGGTACGGGCCGAGGTATCAGTCGGGCCCGAAGAAGGGCCAGTGCAACACCAGCCCTAACGCGACAGAACGGGCCAAGGGCGCCGTCGCGGTCTTTGTGCTGAGCGCGGTGCTGAAGCTGTAGCGGCTGCCCTTCGCGCGATCTGAGACGGACCGTCGCCGGCTCGGTAATCTGGAGGTCATGGCACGTGACGAGCGCAGCGTGACCCCGCAGAGCGAGGACTTCTCCGCCTGGTACAACGACGTGGTCTTCCGTGCCGAGCTGGTGGACCGGGGACCGGTTCGCGGCAGCATGGTGATCAGGCCGTACGGGTACCGGATCTGGGAGCTGCTGCAGGCGGACCTGGACGGGCGGATCAAGGCCACCGGGCACCAGAACGCCTATTTCCCGCTGCTCATCCCGCAGAGCTACATGCAGCGCGAGGCCGAGCATGTCGAGGGGTTCGCGCCGGAGCTCTTCACGGTCACCCACGCCGGGGGCAAGGAACTGGAGGAGCCCCTGGTCGTCCGGCCGACCTCGGAAACGATCATCGGCGAGATGATGGCCAAGTGGATCAGCTCGCACCGGGACCTGCCGCTGCTGCTGAATCAGTGGGCCAACGTGCTCCGGTGGGAGATGCGGCCGCGGATGTTCCTGCGCACCAGCGAGTTCCTCTGGCAGGAAGGCCACACCGCGCACGCCACCGCGGCCGACGCGATCGCCGAGACGATGCTGGCGCTGGGCTTCTACCAGGATCTGGCCGTGGACATCGCGGCGCTGGCCACCGTGCCGGGGGAGAAGACGCCCGGCGAGCGGTTCGCCGGGGCCGAGCGCACCTTCACCATCGAGGGCATGATGCGAGACGGACGCGCCTTGCAGGCGGGTACCTCGCACTTCATGGGGACGAACTTCGCGGCGGCCTTCGGGATCAGCTATACCGGCGAGAGCGGTACGGCCGAGCTGTGCCACACCACCTCCTGGGGGATGAGCACCAGGATGATCGGCGGCCTGGTCATGACCCACGGTGACGACAAGGGCCTCGTGCTGCCGCCGGCCTTGGCTCCCTACCAGGTGGTGATCGTCCCGATCGGACGCGGGGAGCAGGCCTGGGTAACGTCGTCCGCGGCTACCGAGCTGGCCGCTGCCCTGCAGCGCGCGGGTATCCGGACGCATGTGGATGACCGGCCGCAGGTCTCGCCTGGCTTCAAGTTCAACGACTGGGAGATGCGCGGCGTGCCGATCCGGCTCGAGCTCGGCCCGCGGGACCTGGCTGACGGGACCGCGCTGATGTCCCGCCGCCTGACGTACCGGCAACCGGACGCGGCCAAGGAAGCGATCCCGCTCAATGCGGCGCCGGACCTGCTGACTGCTGAGCTTGCCGCCTTCCAGGCGATGCTCGCCCGGCGGGCCGCCGACTTCCGCGAAGATCACACCGCCGTGGTCAATTCGTGGCCCGAGTTCACCGCCGCCGTGGCGGCCGGCTGGGCGCTGGCCCTGCACTGCGGCGAGCCGGCTTGTGAACAGGAGATCAAGGCCGAGACCACGGCCACTCCCCGCTGCATCCCGCTGGACGGCCAGCCTGAGCAGGGCCCCTGCGTCCGCTGCGGCAAGCCGTCCGCCTACGGCAAGCGCGTCATCTTCGCCCGCGCCTACTGAGGCCTGCGGCGGCCGTCGCGGCCCGGGAACGCAGCCAGCGTGATCACTGCCGCGCGGTCGCGGGCTCGGGTCAGACCGGGCGCCCGCGATCCGGCAGAATGACCCCATGGATATCGGGTTGCGGGGCCGGGTGTACTTCGTGACCGGCGGCAGCCGGGGCCTCGGGTTCGCCGCGGCCCGGGCCCTGGTGGCCGACGGCGCTCGCGTGGTGGTCGCCGCGCCCCACGAGGCTACGGCGGCCGCGGCCGTGGCACGGCTGGCGCAGGACGCCGCCGCGGCTGATGACGTTACGTGGGCTGTGGTGGATAATGCCGACCCGGCCGCTCCCGGCCGGCTGATCGCGGCCGCCCGGGACCGCTTCGGCCGCCTGGATGGCGCGCTGATCAGCGTGGGCGGAACGCCCGCGGGGACGGTAGCGGCGACCACCGACGAAGCGTGGCGGGCCGCGTTCGAGAGCGTCTTCCTCGGTGCCGTCCGGCTGGCCCGGGTTCTGGCGGCTGACCTGGCCGGCCAGGGCCGCGACGGCCCCGGACCGGGGGCGCTGACCGGAACCGGCGGCTCGATCGCCTTCGTGCTGGCCTCCTCGGTGCGCGTGCCGCTCGCGGAGCTTGCCATCTCCAACGGGCTTTTCCCTGGTCTGGCGGGCGTGGTCAAGGCGCTCGCCGACGAATTCGGCCCATCCGGCGTCCGGCTGAACGGGCTGCTGCCCGTCAGGGTGGCCACCGACCGGGTCCGTGAGCTTGACGCGCTCCGCGGCGATCCCGACGAGGTACGGGCCCGGATATCTCAGCAGATCCCGCTGCGCAGGTACGGGGAGCCCGAGGAGTTCGGGCGGGTTGCCGCGTTCCTGCTTTCTCCGGCGGCGTCCTACGTCACGGGCTCGATGGTCCCGGTGGACGGCGGCGCCATCCGCTCGATTTAGGTCAGCGCCTTCTTGACTGTGTCGTCTTGGTCTTTGAGCCACGCCATCACGCGCGCGAGGGCCTTGGCCCGGCTCTCCTTGTCCAGCCCCGCCAGTCCCGTCAGCGCCGCCAGCACCACGACGACGAAGGCCGCCCGCTCGTAGAAGCGGCGGCTCCGGATCATGTGAATGAGCAATCCCAGCCCGATGACCCCGAATGCCATCTGACGATCAGCGTTCGACTTCGGCGCCCGTGGTGCGGATCCGCCGCTGGCCGCCTGGTCCAGGGGATCCTGCCTTGGTCTTGTCATCTCGTTCCCTCATCCCGGTCTACCGGATCGCCTCGGTGGGCCCGCACCCCAAAGGATGACCCACGGTGCCCCATGCCGTCATCACCCGCCGCGGGTTACTGGCCCCGCAGGTCAAACGCGGACGGGCGCCACGGGAAGCCGCGCGCGGGTGCCAGGGTGATCGGTTAGACCGGCGAGCCCGCGCGCTCCCCGCGCTCGGCGTGGCCCGCCGGCGGGGCGGCCGCTTCCGCTCGGTAGGCCGGACGGTCCGGCCACCGGGGCGTGGCCGGGTCGGCCTGCCCGGCGCGAGCGACCGGCCGCCGCCGCGGCTGCTCGGTCATGGCGTGCTGGCACCGGAACTGGCAGTGCACACAGCCGCCGGCCACCGCTCGCCTGCGGCGGATCGAGCCGAACGCCGCGAAGGCGAGCGCCGCGGCCACCGCCGCGCCTCCCGCGGCCGCGGTGACCGCGATGATCAGAGCGGCCGTGCCGAAGAAGTGGCCGGGGAACAGATGAGCGCCCGCCCGGCCGAGTATCAGCAGCACGACCAGGACGACGGCCGCCATCCTGATCGCAGGCCGGGCGTAGCAGACCATGGTTCAGCCTCTTTTCGTGCCGCCGAGGTCGGGCCGTGCGCCATTGCCGTATAGTTCCTGGATCCCTCAGCGAACGCGAAAAGTCAAGACCCTGCGTCGGCCGGACGTGCGCGTAGCGTGATCAAGGCGAGCAGCCCGGCGGCCAGCGCCAGCGCTGCCGACAGGTAGAGCGCGGCCTGCAGCCCGTCGTGGAACGCCGCGTAGGCGGCCCCGATGACCTCATTGACGAGCTGGCCGAAGCCCGCGTAGCCGGCGGTGTTCTTCGGGATCGCGCCGGTTTCGACGGCGTTGATGACCAGGCCCTGGAAGCCGGCCGGGACCCCGAGATGGTTCATCTGCGTGACCAGGCTGGCGTGCAGCTGCGAGTACACCAGCGAGCCCAGGATCGCCACCCCGGTGACCGCGCCGATCTCCCGGCTGGTGTTGGTCGACGAGGCGGCCATGCCGGACCGCTCGGCCGGCACCGCGTTCAGCACGGACGAAGTGACCGGGACGAGGGTGGTGCCGATGCCGATGCCGGCCAGCGCGAGCGCAATGATCAGCGGCCCGTAGGACGGGGCGGGCTTGAGGAAGCCCCCGGCCAGCAGCAGCCCGGCGGCCAGCAGCAGGCAGCCGATGGTGATCGACCAGCGCGGCCCGACCACGGCCGTCCACCGGCCGGCCAGCAGCGACGAGACGATCATCAGGGCTGTCATCGGCAGGAACACCAAGGCCAGCTCGTAGCCGGAGACCGCCACCACCTCGACCAGGTACAGCGCCGTGAAGAAGAAGATGGCAAAGGTCGCGAAATAGGTGCAGAACGCGGCGATGTTAGCCGTGGTGAACTGCGGCATGCGCAGGAAGCGCAGGTCGAGCAGCGGGTGCGGGGCGCGGCGCTCCTGCAGGACGAAACCCGCGGCCAGCACCGCGCTGGCGCACAGCAGGGCGATGACCGTCGCGGAGCCGAACCCGGCCGACTCCGAGTCGATGATCGCGTAGACGAAGGCGGCCAGGGCCCCCGCCCCCAGCAGCGTGCCCGCGGTGTCCACCCGTCCCGCGGCGGGGTCGGAGCTCTCCGGCAGGATGACCGCCGCGACGGCCAGGACGGCCAGGCCGAGCACCAGGTTGAACCAGAAGATGGCCCGCCAGCTCCACAGCCCGGTCAGCACGCCGCCGACGACCGGGCCCATGGCCAGCGCGAAACCTGAGGTGGCGGCCCACACGCCGATCGCCCGGCTCCGGCTCCTGGCTTCCGGATACAGGTGCCGGAGCATCGACAAGGTGCCCGGTTCGCTGGCCGCCGCGCCCAGGCCCATCACCGCCCGCCCGGCGATCAGGACCTGGACGTTCGGGGCCAGCGCGGACAGGACCGAGCCGGCGCAGAACACGCCCGTGCCGGTCAGCATGACCTTCTTGCGGCCGAGCTCGTCCCCGATCATCCCGCAGGCCAGCATGATGCTGGCGAAGGTGAGGGCGTACGCGCCCACCACCCATTGCAGGTCGGCGATGCCCGCCTGCAGGCTCGTCTGGATGTCGCCGAGGGCCACGCTGACCACGGTGTTGTCCAGGAAGGTCAGGAACAGCAGCGTGCACAGCGTCGCGAGCGCCATCCACTGGCTGCCGCGGGTCACCATCCCCTGGTCGCCGGACACGGCCCCGGCCTGGCGGGCCAACCGAGCGGCCCTGCCTCAGCCGGCCGAGCTGCACGCGGCGGGGACGGAGCCGCCGGGTATCAGCTTGAACAGGCCGCACAGGCTGGCGTCGCCGACCTTCCAGGTCCCGTCCTGGTACACCGACACGCCCTTCTGCCCGCCCAGCAAGGTCGTGCTGCCGGACACGATGTTGTAGGTCACGGTAGCGCCGGTGGCGGACGTCACCGTCACGGCGGTGACCTTGGCCCCGATCCCGTTGGCCAGGGGCAGCTTGCTGAACGCGGTGATGGCCGGGGCGAAGACGGTCCCGTTCTGCAGCAGGGCGACTCGCTGCGCGGTCGGAGTGCTGGCGTTGAAGAACTTCTCCCAGTTCGCGGTGATCTGCGCCGCGGCGGACACGGTGGGCGAGGCCGCGGCGGAAGACACGGGCGCGGAGGTCGAAGGAGCCGACGAGCCTGACGACGAGCTGGAACTGCAGGCGGCCACCGTTACCGCGAGGGCCAGGGCCAGCGCCGGAGCCAGGATGATTCGGCGGGCCACGAGTGGGTATCGCATTGCGCGTCCTTTGTCTCGGTCGGAGGTAGCGCTGAGGGCGGCCCGATGCGCGGGCCGCAGAGTCTGCGTGCTGACTGAGAGTCTGCCCTGAATGCCTGCTTAGCGGCCGCTATCAACCCCGGCTGCCCGACGCATGCGTCAGGGTAGCCGGGCGCGCGCCCGCGCCCGCTCCCGCCGCGCCGGCTAAGGCCCGCTTACCAGCGGAAGTGCACGAAGAGGCGGCCGAAGTTCTTTGAGTCCTTCTCCAGCCGGTGGTACTGGGCCTTGATGTCTTTGCGCTCGAGGAACCGCAGTACGTGCTTCTTGAGCTGTCCCGAGCCCTTGCCCGGGATGATCTCGACCAGCGGCGCCTTCTTCGCCACCGCCTCGTCGATGATCGCCTGCAGCGCGCGGTCGATGTCCTGCCCGCGGTTGTAGATGTCGTGCAGGTCAAGCTTTAGCTTCATGATCACCCCCCATGGCGTCGGCCGGGATCATGGCGATGACGGCCGTGACCGTGTCCTCGAGGTCGCCGCTGGGCAGCACGGTAACGGCCCGCTCGTCCGGCTGGGGTGGTTCGAGGGTGTCGAATTGGCTGCCGGCCAGCTGGCTGGGGAAGAAATGATCGTGGCGGACGGCCAGCCGCCGGGCGATCTCGTCGGGATTTGCGCTCAGGAAGATCATCCGCGCCTCGGGCCGCCCGCCGAGCAGCATGTCGCGGTAGGAGCGTTTGAGCGCGGAGCAGGTCACCACGGCCGGCTCGCGCCGCGCGATGCGCTCGTCCATCCAGGCCCCGATGGCCTGCAGCCACGGCCAGCGGTCCGCGTCGGTCAGCGGGATGCCGGCTCGCATCTTGGCCACGTTCGAGGCCGGGTGGAACGCGTCCGCGTCGGCGAACCGCCAGTGCAGGCGCCCGGCGACCAGCGCGCCCACGGTCGTCTTGCCGCTGCCCGACACGCCGGCCACGATCATGATCATCTCAGTGGCGAGTCTACCCGCGTCGTCCCGGCCGGACTCGACTTCCTTCTGTCTTTCACTGAGGCCTAACGGACCTGGCCGCATGCCGCGCAAACCGGCCCCTGCGGCCCGGTGCGCCGGGGCAGGTCGTAGCGTAGGAGAAAGTCGTAGCGTAGGAGAAGCCAGCCAGGACGGCGGCGAGGCGGGAGGTGACGCGGAGCCATGGCACCGGTGAACCGGATCGCCCGCTGGCCCCTCTACCGGCAGCTGACCGGGACCGACCGGCGCGGGCTGGGGGCCGCGGCCCGCAGCGGCCGGACCGCTCCGGCCCGGACCGCCACGGCCGACGCGGTGGTCAAATCGGTCTGCCCGTACTGCGCGGTGGGCTGCGGCCAGAACGTCTACGTCGCGGACGACCGAGGGGGTCCTGGGGGGACGGATCCCCCCAGGAAGAGAGTCATCCAGATCGAGGGCGACCCGGATTCCCCGGTCAGCCGCGGCCGCCTGTGCCCGAAGGGATCGGCCAGCCTGCAGCTGACCACGGGCGGCTCGCGCGAGTACCAGGTGAAATACCGGCGCCCGTTCGGCACGGAATGGGAAGACCTGGACCTGGATACGGCGATGGACATGATCGCGGACCGGGTTCTGGCCGCCCGCCGGGCCGGGTGGCAGCAGGAGGTCGGCGGGAACCGCACCCGGCGCACCCTCGGGTTCGCCAGCCTGGGCGGGGCGACGCTGGACAACGAAGAGAACTACCTGATCAAGAAGCTGTTCACGGCGCTGGGCGCGATCCAGATCGAGAACCAGGCCCGGATATGACACTCCTCCACCGTCCCCGGTCTGGGGACTAGCTTCGGCCGCGGCGGCGCGACCACCTTCCAGCAGGACCTGCAGAACTCGGACTGCATCCTGATCGAGGGGTCGAACATGGCCGAGTGCCACCCGGTGGGGTTCCAGTGGGTGATGGAGGCCAAGGCGCGGGGCGCGACGGTCATCCACGTGGACCCGCGGTTCACCCGGACCAGCGCGGTGGCCGACCTGCACGTGCCCATCCGGGCCGGGGCCGACATCGCGTTCCTGGGCGGGATCATCAACTACGTCCTGGCCAACGACAAGTACTTCCGCGACTACGTGCTGAACTACACCAACGCCGCTGTCCTGCTGACCGAGGACTTCGCCGACACCGAGGACCTGGACGGGGTGTTCTCCGGCCTGGACCGCGAGCACCGCGCCTACGACTACGACGCCTGGCGCTACCAGGGCGGCGACATGTCGGCGGCGGCCGGGCGGCGCGACCGGGTGCGGCCGGACGGCCGGCCCGGCGACGTCCGCCGCGCGGCCCGCGGCGAGGCGCACGGCGCGGGCGGCGCCGACGCCCCCGCGGCCCCGGACCGGGACGAGACCCTGCAGCATCCGCGCTGCGTGTTCCAGGTGCTGAAGCGGCACTTCGCCCGGTACACCCCGGAGCTGGTCGAGCAGGTCAGCGGGGTACGGCCGGACGCGTTCGCCCGGGTCTGCGAGCTGGTCACCGAGAACTCGGGCCCGGACCGCACCACGGCGTTCGTCTACAGCGTCGGCTGGACCCAGCACACGGTGGGCGTGCAGTACATCCGCACCGCGGCCATCCTCCAGCTGCTGCTCGGCAACATCGGCCGGCCCGGCGGCGGCATCCTCGCGCTGCGGGGGCACGCCTCCATCCAGGGCTCCACCGACATCCCCACCCTGTTCGACCTGCTCCCCGGCTACCTGCCCATGCCGCACGTGCACGGGAACGAGGACCTGGCCCGCTACGTGCAGGCGGAGGGTATGGACACGGGCTTCTGGGCCAACATGAGCGCTTATACGGTCAGCCTGCTGAAAGCCTGGTGGGGCGAGGCCGCCACGGCGGAGAACGACTTCTGCTACGACTACCTGCCCCGGCTGACCGGCAGCCACAGCACCTACGAGACGGTGGTCGAGCAGATCAACGGCAACTGTCAGGGCTATTTCCTGTTCGGCGAGAACCCGGCGGTCGGCTCGGCCAACGGCCGGATGCAGCGGTTCGGCCTGGCCAGCCTCGACTGGCTGGTGGTGCGGGACCTGGTCATGATCGAGAGCGCCACGTTCTGGCAGAACGGCCCGGAGATCGAGACCGGCGAGATGCGCACGCAGGACATCGGCACCGAGGTGTTCTTCCTGCCCGCCGCCGCGCACACCGAGAAGGACGGCAGTTTCACCAACACCCAGCGGATGCTGCAGTGGCACCACGCGGCGGTCGAGCCGGCCGGCGACGCGCGCAGCGACCTGTGGTTCGCCTACCACCTGGGCCGCCGGATCCGGGCCAGGCTAGCCGCCTCGGCTGACGAGATCGACCGGCCTGTGCTGGACCTGACCTGGGACTACCCGACCCGCGGGCCGCTGGATGACCCCGACGCCGAGGCGGTCCTGGCCGAGATCAACGGCTGGGACGCGCAGGGCCGGCCGCTGTCGTCCTACACCCAGCTCACCGACGACGGGTCCACGGCGTGCGGCTGCTGGATCTACTGCGGGGTCCGGGCCGGCGGCGTGAACCAGGCCGCCCGCCGCAAGCCCGGATCGGAGCAGAGCTGGGTCGCCCCGGACTGGGGCTGGGCGTGGCCGGCGAACCGGCGCATCCTGTACAACCGCGCCTCGGCTGACCCCGAGGGCCGGCCGTGGAGCGAGCGCAAGGCCCTGGTCTGGTGGGACGCGGCGGCCGGTGAGTGGACCGGGCACGACATCGCCGACTTCGTCGCCGACCGGCCGCCGTCCTACCGGCCCCCGCCGGGCGCCACCGGCGTGGCCGCGATCTCCGGCATCGACCCGTTCATCCTGCAGGCCGACGGCAAGGGGTGGCTGTTCGCGCCCGCCGGCGTGGTCGACGGCCCGCTGCCGGCCCACTACGAGCCGCAGGAGTCCCCGTTCCGCAACCCGCTGTACGGCCAGCAGCGGAACCCGGTCCGGGAGATCATCAGGCACCGGCACAACCCGTTCCAGCCCGTGGGCGACCAGCCGGGCGCGGCCGTGTTCCCCTACGTGGCCACCACGTACCGGCTCACCGAGCACCACACGGCGGGCGGCATGTCCCGGGGGCTGCCCTACCTGTCGGAGCTGCAGCCGGAGTTCTTCTGCGAGGTTTCGCCGGAGCTGGCCGCCGAGCGGAACCTGGAGCACGGGGGCTGGGCCACGATCGTCACGGCGCGGGCCGCCATCGAGGCCCGGGTCCTGGTCACCGCGCGGATCCGGACCATCGAGGTGCAGGGCCGGCGGGTGCACCAGGTCGGGCTGCCCTACCACTGGGGCGCCAACGGGATCAGCACCGGCGACTCCGCGAACGACCTGGCCCACCTGGCCCTGGACCCGAACGTGCACATCCAGGAGGTCAAGGCGCTGGCCTGCGACATCAGGCCCGGCCGCCGGCCGCGCGGGCCCGCGCTGCGCCGGCTGGTGCAGGATTACCAGCAGCGGGCGGGCATCACCGACGACACCGGCACGGAGGCGTGAGATGAGCATCGATCCGGCCGGCCTGGCCGGCTACGCCGATCATCCGGCGCGGCTGGGTTTCTTCACCGACACCTCGGTGTGCATCGGCTGCAAGGCCTGCGAGGTGGCGTGCAAGGAGTGGAACGCGGTCCCCGCGGACGGGCTGAGCCTGACCGGCATGTCCTACGACAACACCGTCGGCCTGGGCGCCTCGACCTGGCGTCACGTCGCGTTCATCGAGCAGCCACTCCCGCCCGCCCCGCCCGCCCCGCCCGCCCCAGCCGCCGCGGCAGGCCCGGCCGGCGCGCCCGCCCCAGCCGGCGCGGCAGGTCCGGACGGCGCGGCGGGCGTGCGGTGGCTGATGGCCAGTGACGTCTGCAAGCACTGCACGGAATCGGCCTGCCTGGACGTGTGCCCGACCGGCGCGCTGTTCCGCACCGAGTTCGGCACCGTGGTGGTCCAGGACGATGTGTGCAACGGCTGCGGCTACTGCGTGCCGGCCTGCCCGTTCGGGGTCATCGCCAGACGCGAGGAGGACGGGCAGGCGCACAAGTGCACGCTGTGCTACGACCGGCTGGGCGCCGGCCTGGAGCCCGCCTGCGCCAAGGCGTGCCCGACGGACTCCATCCAGTTCGGCCCGCTGGATGAGCTGCGCGAGCGGGCCCGCCTGCGGGTGGCAGACCTGCGCGCGTCCGGCCAGGACCAGGCGCAGCTCTACCTGGCCGACCCGGACGACGGCATCGGGGGCGGCGGGGCGTTCTTCCTGCTGCTCGACGAGCCCGAGGTGTACGGCCTGCCGCCGGACCCGGTCGTCACCACCCGCGATCTGCCGGACATGTGGCGGCACGTCGCGATCGCCGCGGCCGGGCTGGCCGCCACGGCGGTGGCGCTGGCCCTCGGCCGGCGAAGGTGAGGCGCGCCGGCGCGCCCGGGCTGCGGAGTTTCGGCTGGCGTCAGGCCCTTCCTGCCCCGCAGGCCGCGGCGCGCGGACTGAGAGGTGCTGGCTGGCGGCCCGCCCTGTCTGCCGCCCTGCCCGGGCGCGGGCGGCCAAGCTCCGGCTGGTGGCCTGCCCTGCCTGCGGTCCTGGCCGCGGCCATGACCGTCCCCGGCGGGGAGGCCCGGGGGGCCGCCGGGCCGGGCCCCCGGGCGGAGGGAAACCCGCCCGGCGGGGCTCGAGCGGATGAAGCGCCTCCGGGAGAAAGGAATCGTTCGGCCCTGGGTGATGGTCCGCGCCGGCGGCGTCGGCGCGGCGAGGAACTGATGGTCCCGGAGGCGACGTTCTCCTCCTACTACGGCCGCCCGGTGATCAAGGAGCCGGTGTGGAAGAACCCGGACGTCCCCGCCTATCTGTTCCTCGGCGGCCTGGCCGGCGCGTCGTCGGTGCTGGCGGCCGGCGCCCAGCTGTCCGGGTACCGGCCGCTGGCCCGGTCCGCGAAGATCAGCGCGCTCGGCGCGATCAGCCTGTCCGCCGTCGCCCTGATCAATGACCTGGGCCTGCCGGCGCGGTTCGTGAACATGCTGCGGGTGTTCAAGCCCAGCTCGCCGATGAGCGTCGGTTCCTGGCTGCTGGCCGGGTACGGCCCGGTGGCCGGGGCGGCCGCGGTAGCCGATGTGACCGGCCTCCTGCCCGGGGCCGGCCTGGCCGCCACCCTGGGCGCGGGCCTCCTCGGCCCGGGTATCGCGACCTACACCGCCGCGCTGATCTGCGACACGGCGGTGCCGGCTTGGCATGAGGGGTACCGGGAAATGCCGTACGTCTTCGCGGGCTCCGCGGCCAGCGCCGCGGGCGGCCTCGGCCTCCTAGTCGTCCGCCCGGCGGACGCCGGGCCGGCCCGCGACCTGGCCGTGCTCGGTGCCGCGGTGGAGCTCATCGCCAAACGGCAGCTGCTGGCCCGTCTCGGCGATCTCGCCGAACCGTACCGGGCCGGGGCGACGGGCACGATCCTCCGCGTGGCCGAGTTCCTGACCGCGGGCGCGCTGGCCGGCGCGGTGCTCGGCGGGAAGAGCCGGGCGGTCTCCGCGCTGTCGGGCGCGTCGCTGGTCGCCGCCTCGGCCATGACCCGGTTCGGGATCTTCGAGGCGGGCCGGGCCTCCGCCCGGGATCCCAAGTACACCATCGTCCCGCAGCGCCGCCGTCGCGGCGGGGAATGAACCGGCGCCCGGCGGTGTTGTCGGGCGCAGTTTCGCCGCTCCGTCAGCTGACGTTGAGCAATTAACGGTTGGGCCATCAACGAGGGTCTCCCGGCGGGTTACGCGCCATTTCCGAAGGACTCATCTGCCCAGGTAGCGCACACGGCTCGGGCCTATCCAACGAGGCCTAGCCCCGCCTCCGCGTTTCCAGTTAGGCCTAGCACCGCCTCCGCGTTCTGCCCACCGCCTCCGCGTTCTGCCGCCCGCTGCGCCATCGATCATTTTCCGCATGCGCTAATTCAGCGCGCGCAGCGCTCGTTTCCCCGAAAGGAAATCCATTTTATGACAGCAACAATCCAAGAATCCGCGGCGCCGGCCCGCGCCAGCCGGCCGCTGGAAACCGTCCCGGTCACCGGCATCGTCGACCCCGGCGACGGGCACGCCCTGGTGCGCACCTCCGGCTACCGGGTCAGCCCGGCCGACGTCTACGTGTCGGCCGGCCAGATCCGCCAGTACGGGCTCCGCAAGGGCGACCAGATCGAAGGAACGGCCCGGGCCTCGGCCGGCGGCCGGGCCAAGTACCGTCCCCTGGCCGGCGTGGACACCGTCAACGGAATGCCGCCCGAGCTCGCCCGGTCCCGCCCGCACTTTGACGACCTGACCCCCCTGTACCCCGACCAGCGGCTCCGGCTGGAGGACGGCGACCCGTCCGACACGGCCCGGATCATCGACCTCATCGCCCCGATCGGCAAAGGTCAGCGCGGCCTCATCGTGTCCGCGCCCAAGGCGGGCAAGACCATGATCCTGCAGGCCATCGCCGCCTCGATCGCGAACAGCCAGCCCGAGGTGGAGCTGATGGTGGTGCTGGTCGGCGAGCGGCCCGAAGAGGTCACCGACCTGCGCCGCTCGGTGCGTGGCGAGGTCATCTTCTCCACCTTCGACCAGTCCCCCGAAGACCACATACGGGTCGCCGAGCTGGCCATCGAGCGCGCCAAGCGCCTGGTGGAGCTGGGCCGCGATGTGGTCGTGCTGCTCGATTCCATCACCCGGCTCGGCCGTGCCTACAACCTGGCCGCCCCGGCCAGCAGCCGCACCCTGGCGGGCGGGGTCGCCGCCTCGGCGCTCCTGCCGCCCCGCCAGTTCCTCGGCGCCGCCCGGAACATCGAGGGCGGCGGATCGCTCACCATCCTGTCCACCGCCCTGGTCGACACCGGCTCGCGTCTGGACGACGTGCTGTTCGAGGAGTTCAAGGGCACCGGCAACATGGAGCTGCGGCTGCGCCGCGAGCTGGCCGAGAAGCGGATCTTCCCGGCCATCGACCCGATGCCGTCCGGCACCCGCCGCGACGAGCTGCTGATGCCCGCCGATGAATACCGGGCGGCCGGCCAGCTGCGCCGCGCGCTCGGTGCCCTCGACCCGCAGCAGGCTCTCGAGCTCCTGCTGGCGAAGACCCACCAGACCGCCACCAACGCCGAGTTCCTCCACCAGATCCAGCGCTCAGCCTGACCCCCGTCCGGCCCCGGGTCACCTCCCGCCCTGGGTCACCTCCCGCCCTGGGTCACCTCCCGCCTTGGGTCACCTCCCGCCAGCATGTTCACCGCCACCTCACTCGTCGGCGGTCACGAGCAACTGGAACGCATGCTCGACCTGCTGATGGACGCCATCCGCAGGCCCCACAATTATCGTGGGCCGAAGCAAGGCCCACAGTAGGGATCTTGACCCGCGATAAGCAGACCGGGCGAGCTGGGACCGGCGCGCGGTGCGAGAACAGCGAACCGGAAGAGGCGGTGGCAGGTGAGAACCTGGCGGGCTGAGGTCATCCGGCGCGTGGCGCACCCAGGGCGCGGGTTCACCCAGGGCCTGATCGCGGACGGTGAGCGGGTGTGGGAATCCACCGGCCGGTACGGCGGTTCCGCGCTGTGCCGTTACGAGCTGGGCGCGGGCCAGGCCGAGCAGCGCGCCGAGGTGCCGGCGGAGTTCTTCGCCGAGGGCATCTGCCGGGCGGGCGAGGTCATCTGGCAGCTCACCTGGCAGGAGCGGGTCGCGCTGAAGTGGGACGCCGCGACCTTGGAGCTGATCGAGCGGGTGCCTTACAACCGGGAAGGCTGGGGCCTGTGCGCCGCCGATGGTTACCTGATGACCAGCGACGGGAGCAGCGAGCTGGTCCGCCGCGACCCGCTGGACCTGCGGCCGCAAGCGGTCATCTACGTCCGCCTCGCGGGCGCCCGCGTGCCGGGCCTGAACGATCTGGCCTGGTCGGCGGGCACGATCTGGGCCAACGTGGCAGGAACGTACTACCTGGCCGGGATCGAGCCGGACACCGGGGAGGTCACCGACATCGTCAACGCCCGCCCGGCCTGGGAACGGCATCTGGCCGACCCGCAGGCCATCATGAACGGCATCGCCGCCCTCCCCGCCGAACGAGAATTCCTGCTCACCGGCAAAGGCTGGCGGTCCATCCGCCACGTCCGGCTAAAGCCGACCCGGGAGAAAGCCGCCCTAGACCGCATCCTCTCCGGCGTGAGCCGCTAGCCGCCGACCTCCCCCCGCCAAACCACCACCCAGCCCTCGCCCCCGCAAACCACCACCCAACCCTCGGCCCCGCCCCATCTCTCCCCCGGCCCCCCGCCGGCCCAGGGGTCGGCGGCGGAATCTCCCAGCCCGCCTCATGTCTCACCGCAGGATCACCAGCACCATGACCGTGGAGGATCCGGGCTACATGGTAAATCGAGTGCATCCGGGTGCACCTGATCTACCACGTAGCCCGGATCTACCACGCAAATGGTGCAGCAGGGGCGGATGAGGCTGCGCGGGCACCCGGGCATCACCCCACAGGCAGGACCGCCGCGGTAGACCTGGACAAGGCGCCGCGCGGACGGGGGCAGACGGGGCGCCGCGCGGACGGGGGCAGACGGTGCACCGCGCGCACCGGCCGTCACAGCCACGGCGGACACTGACGAATGCGCAACTGAGCTCCGATGACGCGACGTTGAGCGAGCCACCCTCTCAGCCCGCTAACCCCTGACCTTCACCAGCTCCCCGCTGACCCTGCTGCCGACCGCGCTGGTCTTGGCGCCCCGGCGAGGAAAGGGCCGCAGCGGCTTGTCCGTGTAGCCGCCGTCAGCCAGGCCCGCCAGCCGCTCGAACACGTTGCGGGCGCCGAAGTCGCCGGTCAGCGCCCAGGACGCGCCTGCCGCCGCGAGGTACAGCGGGATCATCGCCACCCCGCCGCACCAGGCGAACTGGGTGGCGTGCCGCGCCTCGTGCCGGAACAGGCCCGAGCCCGGGTCGATGGCCTCCCCGCGGGTGACGATCACGTTACCCAGGCAGAACGCCGGCGCGGGGGGCACGGGCAGCCGGTACCCGGTGCCGGTGAACAGGCCGTCCGCGCTGCGGGCGACCGCGGCGCCGCCGAGGGCGGCGACGCCGAGCCCGGCCAGGGTCGAGCCGTTGGCCAGGTTGACCACCTGCCGGATCCGCAGCCGGGGACGCATCACCGCGCGGCCGGCCCGTGCCGCGTCAGGACTCAGGGTTGTGCCCGTTCAGTCCTGGAGCGTCCGGCTCGGCCACGGCCACCGGCATCGACCAGGGCTGCGCGTTGGCCGCCACCGGCAGGTGAAGCTGCTCCTGGCTGTGCTCGCGATGCGCGCGGGCCGCGGCCGTGTGGTAGTCGGCCAGCTCAGTCATGAACGACTCGTCCGCGTAGGGCGTCCCGTCCACCAGCGGGCCGCGCGTGTGCTCCAGCACGGCGAGGACGTCCTCGCCGCTGAGCGTCTTGTACTTCTCCAGCGCGTGCGCGAGGGCCAGCACCTGCTTGCGGTTCTCCCTGATGATCTCCTCGACCTGGCGGAGCAGCGAGGCCAGCGTGTCCTCGATCCGGTCCGCGAGCGCGTGCCGGACCTGGGCTTCGGGGTCCTGGCCCTTCTTAGCCGTGCCGCCGCGGCCGCCGCCGGGCGAGCCGACCTCGAGCCGCTTGGCGGTCGAGTACGAGGACACCGTGGTGCCCATGCCCCAGAAGCCCTCCATGAACGACGCGACCGTGGTCGCGGACTCCAGGTCACCGGAGACGCCGGAGGAGCTGTCCTCATTGAAGAACATCCGCTCGCCGGCCAGTGAGGCCAGCGAGACCAGGATGTCGGTCTCGTACTCGCTGCGCCACCTGGTGAACTGGTCCTCGGGCGGGATGCTCGCCACCATCCCGAGGTAGTCGCCGCCCTTCTCGATCGTCGCGAGGTCGATCTCCATGTGCTGCCGGGTGCGGTAGGCGACCAGCGCGTGGCAGGCTTCATGCACCGCGACCGCGTGCCGCTCGCGCTCGATGTACTCCACGTCCTCGGGCGGCCCGAGTTCCTTGAGCTGCTTGGCCTTGATCACGTCCGGCCAGGTGATGACGTCGTGGCCGTTCCTGATCGCGGTGATCAGCGACTCGTTGACCAGGTCCTTGATGGTGGCGCCGGTGGCGTACGGGGTGATCGTGGCCAGCTTGTCCATCTGCTCGGCGGTGAGCTCGTGCTTGACCTTGGCGAAGTACCCCTCGTAGGTGCGGATGCGGCCCTCCTTGGAGGGGTAGCCGACCTTGTAGATGCGGTCGATCCGGCCTGGCCGCAGCAGAGCCTCGTCCAGCGCCGACGGCATGTTGGTGGCCATCATGACCAGGATCCGGTACTTGGGCGGCGGCTTGGGCCGCATCCCGAAGATCCGCCGCACGTACCGGTTGACCAGGCCGCGCGGCTTCTTCAGCCCGGACAGCTCGGTGAGCAGCGCCTGCAGCGTGCCCATGCCGCCGCCGCCCCCACCGTTCATCATGCCGCCGACCATCTGCTTGCTGCGCCGGGCATCCGGCTCATCCACCACGTCCGAGGCCATGGCCTGCTGGAACACTCGCCACTGAGTGTCCGTGGACAGGTAAGAGAATCCATGGCAGCCCGCAGGTGCGAACGGCGCGGGGGTGGCCGTCCCCTGGCCGCCGCCGGGCCCGCCCGTGGTCAGCTGGCCGCGGTTGCCCAGCGAGTCGGCCTCGTCGAAGAACACGATCACCCCGCCGTACCGCAGCGCGAGCCGCCGCAGCTTACGGAACAGCGACTTCACCTTGAGGATGCCGACGCCCATGAACATGTTGATGAACGCCCCGGGGTCGACGAACACGTAGGGCTTCCCGGTCTCGCCCGCGACGGCCTCGGCCATCAGCGTCTTGCCGGTCCCCGGCGGTCCCCACAGGAGCAGGCCCCCGGGGACGTAGCCGCCTTTCTCCTCGACCAGCTCGGGGTTCTCCAGGAAGATGATGTTCTCCTTGACCCGTTCCAGCACGTGGTCCTGGCCCCAGACATCAGCGAACCTGGTCTTGATGTCATCGGGGAAGTACACGTCCACCCCGCCCCGGGACATGAACCAGAAGAGCGCGACGAACTGCAGGACCACGAACAGCAGCGTCAGCGCGACCTGGAGCGCGAACGGCAGGACGTGCCAGATGATCTGCGGCAGGCGCAGCAGCGCCACGACGGGGGTGGTGTGGATGACCTTGCCGACCACCACGGCCAGCACGGCGATCCAGAACACCCAGGCCAGGATCCGCGAGATGCGGAACCTCGTCCAGTCCGACATCCGGCGGTGAGTGGCCCGCTCGAAGCCGCCGAAGACCGCCACGGTCCAGAACCGGTGGTAGGCCGCCGAGTGCTCGCTGATCAGGAAGTGGATCTGACGGATCACCTCCAGGCCGAACAGGACGAATACCCACCAGCCCGAGCGGACCTCGATCCTCACCGCGTCCGAGAACCCCACCAGGGGATTGTTGGCCATCACCGACCAGACCAGGATGAACCAGATCGCCACCAGCAGGATCAGGAACTTGACCCGGTCCCACAAGGGCAGCCGCTTGCGGGTCTGCCGGTCCTCGTCCCGCGGCCGCCCGCCAGGCGGCATTCCGGTGGCGGTGCGAGCCTCAATCATGACGAGCTCCTGACGGTGAACGACGACATCACTTGGTTGATCTCAGCCTGGTCGCTGTTGTAACAGCTGGTGGTGCAGTGCAGCAGGAGGAAATAGACGGTGGTCTGGTCGGCGTTCGTGAGCGCGACCTGATCAAAGGTGTCAGTCGAGCCGGAAAGGGTGTAGCTGAACGTCTCCCGTACCCCGTGCACTCCCTGGCCGAGCGTGAGCACCTGGTCCCGGGCCTGCGTGAAATTAGTCAGCGGGTAACTTTGCGGGACGCTCTGCCTCGCGGTCGAGGTGACGGGCAGCAGAAAATCTTTCAGGCTGTCGTAGGACAGCGCCTGGCTCGCCGTCGAGCTGAGCGTGCCGATCTCGGCGAACACGAACGGGTGAGCATCGCCGAAAGACAGGAAATCGTTGGCCGTGGGGGCGCTGCCGGCTTCGTAGGCGACCGACCATCCGGCTGAGCCACCGAGATCTTCCTGCATCGCGTGGTTAAGCGCGGACGACCCGATCTGGTGCCAGTTTTCCGGGACCTTGAAGTAGGTGCTCTCGCTGGAATTCGCCACGTACGTGTACTGGGGCGCCGCGCATCCGGAAATGATGACCCCGAGCAGGATCGCGCATCCCCCAACGAGGCCCTTTACAACGCGGTGGGCCATGCTCGCCAAGAGGTGCGACCTCCACGCAGGGACTACATGCGGCCAATTACGGCGCCTTCATCCGCAATGGTACAGGCCTAGAGCATGGTGCGGTCGGCCGAGACCAGGCCGGTTGCGGGTACGAAGTTCAGTGCCCCGCGGGCCCGCGACGCAAACCGGCAGCGGGAGCCCGGCACCGGGCCGGACGCTAGGGTCGGGCCATGAATGTCATCCGCAGCATCGGCTTGTTCATCGCCGCAGGCCTGGCTGAGATCGGCGGCGGCTACCTGATCTGGCGGTGGCTGCGCGAGGGCGCGTCCTGGCCGGCCGGCCTGGCGGGCGCGATCATCCTGATCGGGTACGGGGTCATCCCGACCCTCCAGCCGACCGCCGACTTCGGCCGGGTGTACGCCGCTTACGGCGGCGTTTTCGTGATCATGAGCTTGCTGTGGGGCTGGGGCTTCGACGGCCGCCGCCCGGACAGGTTCGACTGGCTGGGCGCCGCGGTGGTCGCGGTCGGCGTCGCGGTGATCTTCTTCAGCCCGCGGCACGCCTGATGACCGGACCGGCGGGTGGTTACGGCCTGACCAGTTCCTCGTGCTCCGGGGTGTCTTGCTCCGGTGTGTCCTGCCGGACGACCGCGCCGTGCTCGTCGTGCACGTACTTGCCGCCCCGCAGCAGCGAGGCCAGCGCCGCGACCAGGCAGCACGCGATGGCGAAGTCGAACGCGATGTCCAGGCCATGCTGGAACGACGCCGAGATCAGCGACGGGAAGAACGTGTGCCCGGTGAGGTAGGCGGCGTGGCTGGGCGGCAGCTTGGCCAGGGCGGGCCCGAGCAGCATCTGGATCGGGTTGTAGCCGAGCAGCGAGGCGAACATGATCGACACCGGCGGCAGCGCGGCCAGCCGGGCCGCGTCGGCCGACGACACTCCCTGCGCGACCAGGCCGTGATTGAGGGCGGTGGGCAGCGTCGAGGCCAGGCCGAGGATGATCAGCGTGAAGAAAATGCCGATGGACAGCACCATGGCCGAGTTCTGGAACGTCGAGCTCATGCCCGCACCGACGCCGCGGCGCTCCGGCGGCAGGCTGTTCATGATCCCGGCCCGGTTGGGCGAGGCGAACAGGCCCATGCCGATCCCGTTCAGCGCCAGGATGGCAGCGAACTGCCAGTACTGGAAGTTCACCGGCAGCATCTCGAGCAGCAGGAACGAGAGCGCGGCCACGACCATCCCGCCGGTGGCGAACGGCCGGGCGCCGAACCGGTCGGACAGCCAGCCAGAGGTCGGCCCCGCGATCAGGAAGCCGACGGTCAGCGGGAGCATGGCGATGCCGGCCCACAGCGGGGTCCGTTCAAAGCTGTAGCCGTGGATCGGCAGGTAGATGCCCTGCAGCCAGATGATCAGAATGAACATCAGGCCGCCCCGGCCCAGCCCGGACAGCAGGCTGGCCACGTTCCCGGCGGTGAACGGGCGGATCTTGAACAGCGAAAGCTGGAACATCGGCTCGGCCACCCGGGTCTCGATCACGCAGAACAGGCTCAGTACGGCCAGGCCGCCGAAGATCAGCGTGAGCACCACCGGGCTGGTCCAGCCCATCACGTGCCCGCCGTAGGGCTGGATGCCGTAGGTGATGCCGACCAGGACGGCGATCAGGCCGACGGCGAAGGTCACGTTGCCCCACCAGTCTAGTTTGGCCGGCTTGCGGACGCCGAGCTCACGCAGCTTGAGGTAGGACCAGATCGTGCCCATGACGCCGAACGGCACGGAGACCAGGAAGACCAGCCGCCAGCTGACCGGGGCGAGCAGCCCGCCGAGCACCAGCCCGATGAACGAGCCGGCGATGCCGGCCACCTGGTTCAGCCCGAGCGCCAGCCCGCGCTCGTTGGACGGGAACGCGTCGGTGAGGATGGCGCTGGAGTTGGCCATGATCATCGCCCCGCCGATGCCCTGCAGGATCCGCATCCCGATCAGCCACCAGGCCGCGGGCGTACCCTGCAGCCAGGTGACCGACAGCGCCACGGAGAACAGGGCGAAGATCGCGAACCCCAGGTTGAACATCCGGACCCGGCCGAACATGTCGCCCAGCCGGCCGAAGCTGACCACCAGCACCGCGGTGACCACCAGGTAGCCCATGATCAGCCACAGCAGCAGGGTGGTGTTGCCCGGCTGCAGCGGGTTGACGCCGATGCCGCGGAAGATGTCCGGCAGGGCGATCAGCAGAATAGACGAGTTGATGGTGGCCATCAGCACGCCCAGCGTCGTGTTGGACAGGGCGATCCACTTGTAGTGCGGCCCGACGTGCGGCTGAGGTGAAGCGGTCACCACGTTCCCTCCCGGCGAGAAGCCCGGTGCGGCACGGCTCCGCGGCTGACTCCGGCCTCGCTCATGCAGAAATTAGTTGCTTTATAGCAAACAATTAACTGGCTGAGCAAGATATTCCCCTTGAGCGCCAGGCGAACCGCCCGGTCAGCCGGCCGCGCCCGCCGCCCGCGTCCGCCGCCCGTGGCACCCGACCGTGTCAGCCGACCGTGTCAGCCGGCCGTGTCGCGGACCGGCTGGTAGTCCAGCCACGGATCGGTGAGGAACTCGCGCCACCGCTGGTCGTGCCCGGCCCGATTGACCCGGAAGTAGGCGGCGCGCCGCACCGCGGGTGAGGTGTTGCCCCCGATGTTGTGGCCCAGCAGGTAATGGGCGAGCAGCAGGTCACCTGGCCCGCCCATGACCTGCTCCGGCTCGGGCAGCCGGATGGGCGGGTAGCCGCCCGCGGCGAGGAACGCGTCCGGCCCGCGGGCGCGGAAGTAGGCGGCGTGGCCCAGGTGGGTGCCCGGCCACACCCACAGGTTCCCGGCGTCCCGGTCCTGCTGGCCGGTCATCAGCACCCCGGCCAGCATGGTGAACGTGCCCGGGCGCCCGTCCGGCTCGGGCGGGAAGCCGTCGATGTGGGGCAGGCCGGGCCGGTGCGGAAACGGCGGGATGTTCAGCGCCACCTGGATCTGGCCCGGCACCTCCAGCGTCCCGGGGCCGGTCAGCGACTCGGCCAGGCCGAACGCCGGGCTGCCCGCCAGCAGCGCGGCCAGCTCCGGCGCCGCCGCCGCGACCGGGAAGTAGTTGTACGGTCCGCGGATGTCAGCCCCGGGTGGCTCGCGCTCGGTCAGCTCGTCGATGGCCCGCGACGCGACGGCGACCACCTCCGGCGGGACCACCTGCCGCAGCAGCAGAAATCCCCGCTCCGCGAACTCCGCCAGCTGCCCCCGGTCCAGCACGTCCACCACGCTAGGCCAGCCCCGGCTCCGGGAGCGAACTATTTAAGGACCCGGCGGGCCGCCCGCGGGCCTGGGCGCACAGCGCGTCGAGCTGGCGGGTCGCGCTGGCCGAGTCGTCATCCAGCACGGTGACCAGCAGCGTGTGCTCGTCGACCCGCTGCGCGACCGCGCCGGGGGAGGCGACCACGGTGCGGGCCGCCACGCCCGGATCGGAAATCAGCGCGCAGGCCAGGACCCGCCGGCCCCCGGTGAGCGGGGCCTGCGGGTCGGACAGGTCGGTGAGCTGGCGCAGCACCGGGCGCCCGAGCCGGGTCACATCCCACTGCAGCGTGGCCCGCCCGGGCGGTTCCCCGGTGCGGCCCAGCACGACCAGCTCCCGCCACTGCACCGCCGCTCCGGCGTCCAGGGCCAGCTCGAGCCGCACGTCCACCCGGCTGCCGGCGCAGACGACCAGCGCACCCGGGTCGGCTACGAGCGAGGCGCAGGCGGCCAGCTCGGCCCGGATCGACAGCCTCGCCGCCCCGCGGCCGCCCCGGCCCTGGGCCAGGCTGGCCCCGGTGGCCCGCAGCGTGGCCCGGGCACCGGGCCGCAGCCGCAGCGTGAGCGAGAGGTCATCGCCCGCCAGCGGGCCCGCCGCGGTCCCGACCAGGCGCAGCTCGCACCGGCCGCGGGCGTCGCCGCGCACCTGCCGTAGCGTCAGCGGCGGCTGGCAGGACAGCGTGCCGAGCACCCCATCCGGCTCGACGACCGCCGTCGTGCGGGCGATCACGGACCCGCGACAGCGGACCGCACCGAGCGCACCCAGGCGGCCACGTCCGCCGCCGCCGGGTCGGCCGCCAGCGACGTGAACAGCGTGAGCCGGTCGCCGCGCGCTGCTGCGGCGTCGCGCGCCATGACCTCAAGGTCCGCGCCGACCAGCGGGGCCAGGTCGGTCTTGTTGATCACCAGCAGGTCGGAGCGGGTGATGCCGGGACCGCCCTTGCGCGGGACCTTATCCCCGGCGGCCACGTCGATCACGAAGATCTGGCGGTGGACCAGCCCGTAGGAGAAGGTCGCGGTCAGGTTGTCGCCGCCGCTTTCGACCAGGATCAGCTCGAGGCCGGGATAGTCGGCCTCGAGCTGCTCGACGGCGTCCAGGTTGGCGCTGATGTCGTCCCGGATGGCGGTGTGCGGGCAGGCGCCGGTCTGCACGGCGCGGATGCGGGCGTCCGGCAGCACCCCGGCCCGCCGCAGGAAGTCAGCGTCCTCGGTGGTGTAGATGTCGTTGGTGACGACGCCGATGGCCAGCTCGCCGGCCAGGGCCCGGCACAGCGCCGCGACCAGCGCGGTCTTGCCGCTACCGACCGGTCCGCCGATGCCGATCCTCGGTACCCGCGCGCCCGGGGGCCCGCCGGGCGCCTCGTCGGCGGCGTGATGATGGTCAGGATGCAAACAGACGCACCTCCGCGGTGAGATGGTAGTCGGCCAGCAGGTCCAGGGCCGGCGCCGTGTCAGCGGGCAGCAAGGACGCCGGCCCCGCCGCGGCCGCGGCGGCGCCGGCCGCGCACTCGTCGACGCCCGGCGCCAGCCGGGCCAGCATGGCCTGTACGGCGAACGGGTCCAGGCCGAGCAGCCGCACCGCCGCGCTGGCCGGCCCGGCGCACGCGGCCAGCGCCGCGGCCCGGGCGGCCAGGTCGGGTGTCCCGCCCGCCAGGGCGACGCCGGCCCCCAGCGCGAGCGGGTGATGCGGCGCAGGTCCCGCGCCCAGGGTCCACGGCGTCACCAGGTCCGCCTCAGGAAGTACCGAACGGAGCAGGCGTACCAGCGCCCTGCCCAGCTGACGGGACGCGGTGCGCATCGCCTCGGATGGCGTGCGCGCCTCGAACTCGGCGTCCAACAGCCGCCACTGATCTGCGGCCGAGGCCACGGCCCGTCCGGCGTGCTCCGGCCATTGATCCGGTGCAGTCACCACGGCTCGTTCGGCGTGCTCCGGCCGTTGATCCGGTGCCGGCGCCACGGCTCGTTCGGCGTACTGCGACTGAAGCCGGCAGGCCGCGGCGGCGAACGCGGCCGAGACGCGGGCCGACGTGCGCAGCTTGGCCCGGCAGAAGTCCTCCAGGTCGGCCAGCCCGGTGACCAGGCCGGTCCCGATCGCCGCCTCCATCCCGCCGGAGTGGTGGTGCGCGCCGGCCGGGGCCCGCGAGTCGAGCAGGAGCAGCAGCAGCGTGTTCATCGGCGTCAGAACAGGAAGTAGCGCTGGGTCATGGGCAGCTCGGCGGCCGGGGCCGGCTCGATGAGCTCGCCGCCGACGCGGACGGCGAACGTCTCGGGGTCGACGTCGATGGCGGGCAAGGCGTCGTTCTCGGGCAGGCTGGCCTTGGATAGGCCCGAGACATCCCGGACCGGGACCAGGGGCCGCTCGCTGGTCCAGCGCTGGGCCAGGCCGGCCTGCAGCGCGGCGGGCGAGACGAAGTGCAGGCCGAGCCGCGCGGGCAGCGCGCCGAAGGCGCCGAACATCGGCCGCGCCAGCCGCGGCTGCGGGGTCGGGATCGAGGCGTTCGCGTCGCCCATGGCGGCCCAGGCGATCACGCCGGCCTTGAGCACTGCGTGCGGCCGGACGGCGAAGAAGGTCGGCTCCCACAGCACCAGGTCGGCCAGCTTGCCCGGCTCCACCGAGCCGATGTGCTCATCCAGGCCGTGGGTCACCGCCGGGCCGATGGTGTACTTGGCCACGTACCGGCGGGCGCGCATGTTGTCGGCCCCGTTGTCGCCGCCGCCGTCGCCGGGCAGCGCGCCGCGGCGCTGCTTCATGACGTGCGCGGTCTGCCAGGTCCTGATGATCGTCTCGCCGATCCGGCCCATGGCCTGGGAGTCCGAGCCGATCATCGAGATCGCGCCCAGGTCGTGCAGGACATCCTCGGCGGCCATGGTGGAGGGCCGGATCCGCGACTCGGCGAAGGCCAGGTCCTCGGGAATCGAGGAATTCAGGTGGTGGCAGACCATGAGCATGTCGAGGTGCTCGTCCAGGGTGTTGCGGGTGTAGGGCCGGGTCGGGTTGGTGGAGGAGGGCAGCACGTTCGGGTGCGAGGCGACCTTGATGATGTCCGGCGCGTGGCCGCCGCCCGCGCCTTCGGTGTGGTAGGTGTGGATCGGCCGGCCGCCGATGGCGTCCAGGGTGGACTCCAGGTAGCCGGCCTCGTTGAGGGTGTCGGTGTGGATCGCCACCTGGACGCCCGCCGCCTGGGCCACGGTGAGGCAGGCGTCGATGGCCGCGGGCGTCGAGCCCCAGTCCTCGTGCAGCTTGAAGCCCGCCGCGCCGGCCCGCAGCTGTTCCCAGAGGGCTTCGGCGCTGACCGTGTTGCCCTTGCCGAGCAGCACGATGTTGACCGGCCAGTGCGCCGTTGCGGCCAGCATCGCCTCCAGCCAGAAGGCGCCCGGCGTGACCGTGGTGGCCTTGGTCCCCTCGGCCGGGCCGGTGCCGCCGCCGATGAGCGTGGTCATCCCGGCCGCCAGCGCGACCGGGATCTGCTGCGGGGCGATCAGGTGCACGTGGCTGTCGATGCCGCCCGCGGTGAGGATCAGGCCGTTGCCCGCCAGGATCTCCGTGGCCGGGCCGATGACCAGGCCGGGCGTGACGCCGTCCATGGCGTCGGGGTTGCCGGCCTTGCCCAGGGCCACGATCCGGCCGTCGCGCACGCCCACGTCGGCCTTGATCACGCCCCAGTGGTCGAGCACGACCGCCCCGGTGATGACCAGGTCTGGGGTGCCCTCGGCCCGGGTGGCGACGGACTGGCCCATCGACTCGCGGATGACCTTGCCGCCGCCGAAGATGGCCTCGTCGCCGGCCAGCGGGCCGGGGCCGCCGCAGCGGTCCTCGGTGACCTCGATCAGCAGGTCGGTGTCGGCCAGCCGGACCCGGTCCCCGGCCGTCGGCCCGTACAGGGCCGCGTACCGGGCCCGCGATATCTCAGCCATCCAGCGCCCCCGCGGATTCGGGGCGCAGCCCGGGTACCACCCGCGCCCCGGCCAGGGCGACGAGGGTGACCTGCCGGGACACGCCCGGCTCGAACCGCACCGACGTCCCGGCCGGGATGTCCAGGCGGTAGCCGCGGGCCGCGGCGCGGTCGAAGGACAGCGCCGGGTTGGCCGCGGCGAAATGGTAGTGCGAGCCGACCTGGACGGGCCGGTCACCGGCGTTCTCAACGGCCAGCTGGATCCGGTCCCGGCCCGGGCTGAGCTCGATCGCCCCTTCGGGGGTGATGATCTCGCCGGGGATCACGTTCCGCTCGCTCCCTTCACCGGATCGGCCGGTCTCAATTAGGTGGGCCTTCTCATCGGGTCGGCCCTGTCATCGGGTGGGCCTTCTCATCGGGTGGGCCTTGTCATCGGGTGGGCCACTGTCATCGGATGGGACTGTGCAGGGTGACCAGCTTGGTGCCGTCCGGGAAGGTCGCCTCGACCTGGACCGAGTCAATCATCTCGGGGACGCCCGGCATGACGTCGTCGCGGCGCAGGACCTCGCGGCCCGCCGACATCAGCTCGGCCACCGCCCGCCCGTCGCGGGCGCCCTCCAGCACGAACGAGGTGAGGATGGCGACGGCCTCGGGGTGATTGAGTTTCAGGCCGCGGCCCCGGCGGCGCTCGGCTACGTCCGCGGCCAGCGTGATGAGCAGGCGTTCCTGCTCGCGTTCGGTCAAACGCATCTCCGCACCATATGACAGCGCTGTTTCGGCAGTGTGAAGTGATCATGCAAATGGGCCTTTCTTATTCCGGGGGCGAGCCCTATGGTGTGAGATAATTCAAAATATGAACTCGGGACGTAGAGTCCTGAGTTTTAAGGCCCGCCAAGCCCATGAGCCTGGAAGGCGCCTGGAGGTGATGCCCCGATGGCGACCGGCACCCTGCCCCCGACCGGTCTGGCCCGCCGGGAACGCCGGCTATCTGATCAGGAGACAGAGCGGCGCATGCTGGGCGCCGCCCTGGCCGTGGTAGGCCGTACTGGCCTGACGGTGAGCCTGGACCATCTCAGCTTCGAGGACATCATTCGCGATGCGGATGTGTCGCGCAGCGCGGTCTACCGCCGCTGGCCGTACAAGGACCTGTTCTTCAGCGACCTGGTCAAGCAGCTGGCTCTGGACGTCGCGCCCGGTGTCGTGGCGGACGAGCTGGAGCGGATGAAGCAGATCGCGATCGCCCGCGCGGACTGGCTGGAGACGCCCGAGCTCCGCCGCCGCCTGCTCCCGGAGATTTTCCGCCAGCTATCCCTGCTGAACTACCAGGCTATTTCCGACTCGCCTGGCTGGCGGACTTATATCGCCTTGCACGCCACATTCCTGAGCTTGGCCGACGGGACGCTGCGCGATCAGGTGCAGTCCGCGCTGTCGGCCTGCGAATTGGCCCGTAACGAGCGGCTCGCGCAGGCCTGGCGGCAGCTGACGGCGCTGCTCGGCTACCGGCTGCGGCCCGGGTCGGGGATCACCTTCGAGGTCCTGGCCACGCTGCTCGCCGCCACCATGCGCGGCATGGTTCTCATGGCCTTGTCCGCCCCGGACGTCGCGGCGGGCCGGGTGGAGGCCAGCCCGTTCGGCGCGGCCGATCCGGCTGAGTGGTCCCTGCCCGCGCTCGGCCTGGCCGGCCTGGCGCTGGCGTCCCTCGAGCCCGACCCGGAGATCAGGTGGGACGCCGAGCGGATCGCCTCGGCCCGCCGGGCCGTGGCCGACTGGGCCGTCCCTGAGGGGTAGCGCCGGCCGCTAGGACCGGCGTACTAGGGTGAGCACTGACGCGTGATCCGGACCGGATGAGGGAGAGCCATGCCAACCCGAACCGCACGCACCGCCTGGACCGGCACCCTGCAGGAGGGTAAGGGCCAGGTCGAGCTGACGAGTTCCAAGCTGGGCACCTACGAGGTGTCATTTCCCAGGCGCGCCGCCGAAGAGGCCGGCGGGTACACCAGCCCCGAGGAGCTCATCGCGGCGGCGCACTCGGCGTGCTACTCGATGGCCCTGTCCGGGGCGATCGGCCGGGCGGGCGGCACGCCACAGGCGCTGGACGTGCAGGCCGACGTGACGCTCGGGCCCGACCCGGCGGGCGGCGTCCGCCTGACCGGCATCAAGCTCACCGTCCGGGGTGAGGTCGACGGCCTGGACGACGCCCAGTTCGCCAAGGCGGCCGAGGAGGCCAAGGTCGGCTGCCCGGTCAGCAAGGCGCTCACCGGGGTGGAGATCACCCTGGACGCCGCCCTCGAGCACTAACCGCACCCCGCGTCTCCAAGCCGCGGCCCGCACCAATGAGAGTGGCTCTGTACTTAGTCCTACGGGCTGGTGCGGAATGCGGCAGCGCGTCTTTCGGGTAAGTTGCCGCGTTCGTCGGCGTTTCGCCGTGGCCGCGACGGCTGTGATGTCTGGTCTGCCCGGATCTGCCCGGATCTGCCCGGTCCCCTGTCCGGTCTGCCGCGGTGGTCCCGCCCGCGGGTGATGCCCAGCTGCCCGCGCAGCCTCATCCGTCCCGGCTGCACCGTTATCGTGGTGGATCCGGGCTACATGGTAGATCGAGTGCATCCGGATACACCGGATCTACCTCGAAGCTCGGATCTACCACCGTCATGGTGCTGGTGATCCTGGGGTGAGACATGAGGCGGGACGGGAGGCCCCCGGCCCCGGCCCCGGCCCGGCCTCGGCCTCGGCCCCGGCGGCCGGAGGCCGCCTGCACGGCGGCCGCGGCGCGGTCCCCGGCGGCACCAGGCGGCCAGGGGTCACAGCCGGCACCTCTCCTCGATCCTCAGCCGGCCCGCCACGGAACTCACACTGATCCCGGACTCGGGCACCCCTATAGGCACCGAGCCACTCTGCTCCGCTTGCCCGGCTCACGCGCCCGGCCCCCGCAATGCCGGCACGCAGCTAACTGGGACGTGCAGACCAGCCCCGCTACAGGAAAGCTCGTGGACAATAGGAGCATGACGAGTCCCAGCTCCGGAACGGCCCCGCAGGGCGCCCCCAGCGGCGGACCGCGCCGCCGGGCGGCCGAGATCGACGTGGACGAGGCCAGGAAGGCGTTCTTCCTGATGGTCGGGTTCATCGCGGTGATCTGGGTGCTCCAGGTGGCGAACTGGGCGGACCACTACAATCTCGACGCCAGTTACGGGATCCTGCCGCGCAGTCTCGGGCGCCTGGGGGACATCTTCACCGCGCCGTTCCTGCATTTCTCCTGGGATCACATCGAGGGGAACTCCGGGCCGCTGTTCGTGTTCGGCCTGCTCGCCGCCTATCGCGGCGTGGTGAAATTCCTCGGCGTCACGGTGATCGTCGCGGTCACCAGCGGCCTGGCGGTGTGGCTGTTCCAGAGCAATAACGAGCTCACCGTGGGCGCCAGCGGCCTAATCTTCGGCTACTTCGGCTACGTCCTGACCCGCGGGATCGTCGAGCGGAACCTGATCGACGCGCTCGCCGCGGTCGTCATCGGGCTGTCCTACGCCTACATCCTGACCGTGGCGATACCCGGTGCTCACGGTGTGAGCTGGATCGGCCACCTCGGCGGGCTCATCGGCGGGATCGCCTCGGGCTGGATCTTCCGCACCAGGCGCAGGGAGCCAGGGCGCGGCCGGGCCAAGCCGCCCGCCAGTTCCGGGCCGGGATCGCAGGGAACCCAGGTGCTGCCGGTCAGCCCCGGCCATCCGAGGGCCGACCTGTACAAGGAACTCGGCGACATAGGGTTGTAGGCCGCCGTGCCGGATGAACCGTGGCGGCGCTGGGTTGTCTACCAGGTGTACCCGAGGAGCTTCGCCGACTCTGACGGGGACGGCGTCGGCGACCTGCGGGGCGTGCTGTCGCGCCTGGACTACCTGCAGCGCCTCGGCGTGGACGTGGTCTGGCTGTCGCCGGTCTACCGGTCGCCGATGGACGACAACGGCTATGACATCAGCGATTACACCGACGTCGACCCCTTGTTCGGCACGCTCGCCGACCTGGACGAGCTGATCGGCGCGCTGCATGCCCGCGGCATGCGGCTGGTCATGGACCTGGTGGTCAACCACACCTCAGACGAGCATCCGTGGTTCATGCAGGCCCGCTCCAGCCGGGACAACCCCAAACGGGACTGGTACTGGTGGCGCGACGCCCGCCCCGGTGCCGCGCCGGGGACGCCGGGGGCCGAGCCGACCAACTGGGAGTCGTTCTTCTCCGGTCCGTGCTGGGCCTGGGACCAGGCGACCGGCCAGTACTACCTGCACCTGTTCTCCCCCAAGCAGCCCGACCTGAACTGGGAGAATCCCGAGGTGCGCCAGGCGGTCTACGCCATGATGCGATGGTGGCTGGACCGGGGCGTGGACGGGTTCCGGATGGACGTGATCGACATGATCAGCAAGGACACGTCGCTGCCCGACACCCAGCCCCGGCCGGGGTCGCCGTACGGGTACGGCGGCCGGTACTTCATCTGCGGTCCGCGTAACCACGAGTTCCTCCGGGAGATGTACACCGAAGTCTTCGCTGGCCGCGACGCCCACGTGCTCACCGTCGGCGAGATGCCGGACGTCACCATCCCCGAGGCCGCGGCATTCACCGAGCCGGCGCGACGCGAGCTCGACATGGTATTCCAGTTCGAGCACGTCGAGCTGGACCACGGCACGAACCGCTACGACCCGCGCCCGCTGCGGCTGGCCGAGCTGAAGGCGTCGCTGGCCTCCTGGCAGGCCGGGCTGGCCGGCCACGGCTGGAACTCGCTGTACTGGGGTAACCACGATCAGCCTCGTTCGCTGTCCCGGTTCGGCGACGACGGCGAGCACCGGGTGGCCTCGGCCAAGACGCTGGCCACCGTGCTGCACCTGCACCAGGGCACCCCGTACGTGTACCAGGGCGACGAGCTGGGCATGGCCAACGCGCCGTTCACGCGGATCAGCGACCTGAGGGACATCCAGACGCTCAATTACTACGCCGAGGCCGCGGCCCGCGGCGACGCCGACCTGCCCGCGCTCCTGCCAATTCTGGCCGAACGAAGCCGCGACCAGGGCCGCACCCCGGTCCAGTGGGACGGCTCACCCGGAGCCGGCTTCACCAGCGGAACGCCCTGGATCGGGATCAACCCCGACCACGTGGAGGTCAACGCGGCCGCGCAGGTCGGCCGGCCCGGCTCGGTGTTCGAGCACTACCGCCAGCTCATCGAGCTGCGCCACGCCGATCCGGTGGTCACCGACGGCGTCTTCGAGCTGCTGCTGCCCGACCACCCGGCGATCTGGGCGTTCCTGCGCCGCGGTCCCGGCGCCGAGCTGCTGGTGGCGGCGAACTTCTCCGCCGAGGTGGTCAGCGCGGCGCTGCCGCTGGACGGCGGCTGGGCGGAGGCGGCCGTGGTGCTGAGCAGCCTGACCGGCCGGGCGCCGCTCCGGCCGCCGCCCGGCCTGCGCCTGCGGCCCTGGGAATCCGTCATCTGGCGCCGCGTCCGCTGATCGGCCCGCCGCGTCCGCAGGCCGGGCCGCCGCGTCCAGAGACTGTCAGCCGATGGCCGCCGCGATGATCTCCCGGGCCTGGTCCTGGATGGCGGCCAGGTGCCCGGGGCCGCGGAAGGACTCCGCGTACAGCTTGTACACGTCCTCGGTGCCCGACGGGCGCGCGGCGAACCAGCCGGACGCGGCCACCACCTTGATGCCGCCGATCGGCGCGCCGTTGCCGGGCGCGGCGGTCAGCGCCGCGATGATCTTCTCCCCGGCCAGTTCGCTGGCCGTGATCTGGTCCGGGGCCAGCCGGGCCAGGGCCGCCTTCTGCTCCCGGGTGGCCGCGGTGTCGATCCGGGCGTACACCGGGTCTCCGTAGCGTGAGGTCAGGCCGCGATACAGCGCAGACGGCGACTGCCCGGTCACGGCCGTGATCTCCGAGGCCAGCAGGGCCAGGATGATCCCGTCCTTGTCCGTGGTCCATACCGAGCCGTCGCGTTGCAGGAACGATGCGCCGGCGCTCTCCTCGCCGCCGAACGCCACCGAGCCGTCGAGCAGCCCCGGCACGAACCACTTGAACCCGACCGGGACCTCGAGCAGCTCCCGGCCCAGCCCCTCGGTTACCAGGTCGATCATCGACGAGCTGACCAGTGTCTTGCCCACCGCGGCCCCGGCGGGCCAGCCGCCCCGGTGCCGGTACAGGTAGTCGATGGCGACGGCGAGGTAATGGTTCGGGTTGAGCAGCCCGCCGTCGGGGGTGACGATGCCGTGCCGGTCCGCGTCGGTGTCGTTGCCGGTCGCCACCGTGAACTCGTGCTGCCGGCGGATCAGGCTGGCCATGGCGTACGGCGACGAGCAGTCCATCCGGATCTTGCCGTCCCAGTCCAGGGTCATGAACCGGAACGTCTCGTCCACCTCGGGGTTGACTACGGTCATGTCCAGGCCGTAGCGCTCGCCGATCTCGCCCCAGTAGGCGACGCTGGCCCCGCCGAGCGGGTCGGCGCCGATGCGGATCCCGGCGGCCTGGATGGCGGGCAGATCGACCACCTGGCCCAGGGCCGACACGTAGGCGTCGAGGAAGTCGAATTTCCCGGTTGTGCCGGCCGCCGCCGCCCGGGCGTACGGTATCCGGCGTACGCCCTTGAGCCCGTCGGCTAGCAGGTCGTTGGCCCGGTCCTGGATCGCCCGGGTGATGTCGGTGCCGGCCGGCCCGCCATCCGGCGGGTTGTACTTGAAGCCGCCGTCGGGCGGTGGGTTGTGTGACGGCGTGACTACGATCCCGTCGGCCCGGGGCCCGGGCTCCCGCGCGTTGTGCGCCAGGATCGCCCGCGAGACGGCGGGTGTCGGCGTGTACCCACCGCGGGCGTCGGTCAGCACCAGGACGCCGTTGGCCGCGAGCACCTCCAGCGCGCTGACCTGAGCAGGCTCGGAAAGCGCGTGCGTATCAGCGCCCAGGTACAGCGGCCCGCCGATCCCGTGCCCGGCCCGGTACTCGCAGATGGCCTGGGTGGTGGCCAGGATGTGGTCCTCGTTGAACGTGGCGGTCAGCGCCGACCCGCGGTGCCCGGACGTGCCGAACGACACCCGCTGGGCCGGCTCACCCGGATCGGGATGCAGCGCGTAGTAGGCGGTGACCAGCTTGGCCACGTCGACGAGGTCTTGCCGGGCAGCGGGCTGCCCGGCACGCGGATCGGCCATGCCGCCATCCTGACACGCCGCAGCTAGGCGCGGCGTTGCCGGGCCGCATCGGCGAGCCGGCGCAGATTAACCCGGGCGTCCGGGTCGGCGTACGGCGTGCCGGGCGCGCTGACGTCGAACCGGCCGCTGTCCGGCACGTACTCGCGGCCGCGGGCGATGACGCGGCGCAGCCGGCCGAGGGCCGCGATGTCGGCCAGCGGGTCGCCGTCCACCACGATGAGGTCCGCGTCGTAACCCGGCGCCAGGCGGCCGGTGACCGAGCCCAGGCCGAGCGCGGCCGCGGCCTCGGTGGTGGCCATCGCGATCACCTCGGCGGGCTTGAAGCCCAGCAACGACACCAGCGCCTGCAGCCCGCCGACGTACTGGTGATGCGGGTTGTTGTTGATGCCCGCGTCGGTACCCGCGATGATCCGCACGCCCGCGTCGCGCATCTTCATGACGTTCTCGCCCACCGCCCGGCCGGTCAGCTCGGCGACGTAGGGCGCGTTCACATTGACGGTCGGGCAGACGAAGATGCCGCGCTCCGCGATCCGGTCCGCCAGGCGCTCGTCGAAGTGCCGCTCGTTGGTCTCGGTCACGAAGGAGCAGTGCTCGATGGTGGTCACGCCCGCCTCGACCGCCCGCCGGATGCCCTCTATGCCGTGCGCGTGCGCGGCGACCGGCTTGTCGAGCCGCCTCGCCTCGGCCACGACCACGGCCAGCTGCTCCGCGCTGAACTGCGCGTACCAGGGCGCCGAGCCGCCGGTCATGAACCCGCCGGTGGACATGACCTTGATCAGGTCGGCACCGTGCTTGTGGTGGGTGCGCACGATGCGGCGCAGGTCGTCCTCGCTGTCGGCCTCGCCGCCCATGAACCAGCAGTGCCCGCCGGTCACGGTGACCGGGCGGTTGGCCACCATCATCCGCGGCCCGGGGGCCAGGCCCTCGGCGATGGCGTCACGGACGACGACGTCCAGGTAGGCCCGCGCGCCCAGGTCGCGGGCGGTGGTAACGCCCACGCCGAGCAGCTCCCGGGCACTGCGCAGCATCAGCACCAGCTGCTGCGCGTCGGTCTCGGCGCGCATCCGCCCGACCGGATCGGGGCCGCCGTCGAAGCCGAGATGAACGTGGCTGTCGATCAGCCCCGGCAGGATCGTCGCGCCCGGGTAGTCCGTCCGCGGCCGCGCCGCGTACTGGGCCGGCACGGCCGCCTCCGGCCCGACCCACTCCACGACGCGCTGGCTGACCACGACCGCGCCGTCGGTGACGGTCTGCTCGCCGGTCATCACCCGGGGAGCGATGAGTATTTCGTCCGCCATGGACCCAGCTTGCCCCACCTGGCCCGGGCTCACCAGTGGCAGGATTACTTCTGTGGCAGAAACCCTCAGACAGACCATCGACACCACTACGGCAGCGATGCTCCGCGCGCGCGGCAGCGCCAAATGGACCTCTCCGGGCCCGGACGGGTTCGGCGCGGCGGTGGCGGAGATGGATTTCGGCGCCGCGCCGGCCATCATCGACGCGCTGGCCGCATTGTCGGCCAACGCGAATTTCGGCTATACGTCCCAGGTCCTGACCAGCGAGCTGGTCGCGGCGTGCGCGGAGTTCCAGCAGCGCAGGTACGGCTGGACCGTGGACCCGGCGCGGATCCACCTGATCCCCGACGTGATCAAGGCGCTGGAGATCGCCATCAACTTCTACTCCCGGCCCGGTTCGCCGGTCATCCTGCCCACCCCCGCCTACATGCCGTTCCTGTCCGTGCCGCCCCAGCTCGGCCGCGAGATCATCCAGGTCCGGATGCGCGAGGAGAAACCGGGCTACTTCACCCTGGACCTGGACGCGATCGAGGACGCCTTCCGGGCCGGGGGGCACCTGCTCATTTTCTGCAATCCCTGCAACCCGCTCGGCCGCGTCTACACCCGGGAGGAGATCACCCAGCTGACGGCCGTGGTCGACCGGCACGGCGGCCGGGTCTTCGCCGACGAGATCCACGCCCCGCTGGTGTACCCGGGCGGGCGGCACATCCCCTACGCCGCCACGTCGGACACCGCCGCGGCGCACACGCTGACCGGCACGTCCGCCTCCAAGGGCTGGAACCTGCCTGGCCTCAAGTGCGCCCAGGTGATCTTGTCCAGCGAAGCCGACGAGGAGCGCTGGGCGCAGCTCGGGCATCTGGCCTGGCGCGGCGCGAGCAGCCCGGGCGTGGTGGCCAACACCGCCGCGTACCGGCACGGCGAGGCGTGGCTGGAGGAGGTCCTGGCCTACCTGGACGACAGCCGCCGGCTGCTGGCCGACCTGCTGCGCCGCCACCTGCCGCAGGTGCGCTACCGGCCGCCCGATGGCACGTACCTGGCCTGGCTGGATTGCACGGCCATGGACCTGCCCGGCTCGCCCGGCGCCCTGATCACCGAACGCGCCCAGATCACGGTGGTCGACGGGCCCGCGTTCGGTGAGGGCGGCCCCGGTGCGTTCCGGTTCAACTTCGCCACGCCGCAGCCGGTCCTGGCCGAGATAGTGGAGCGCGCCGCCGCCGCGCTGACCGGGGCGCAGCAGCGGGAGGGTACCGCGAGCTCACAGTAGCCGCAACTGGCGGTCCTGGGCCCGGCGGGCCCGGGCAGGCGCGGCCGAGCGGAGCAGCGCCGGATCGATGGCGGCCAGGAACGGCGACCGGCCGGCGGCCTGCTCGGACCCGTGCCGGGTCCGGCGTGCCGCGCAGGTCAGTGTGAGCATGCCGCGGGCCCGGGTCATGCCGACGAACAGCAGCCGCCGCTCTTCCGCCGCCTCGGCCGGGGTGAGCGGGCCGGAGCCGGGGAGCCGCAGCGGCAGCAGGCCGCGTTCACAGCCGGCCAGGAACACCACGTCGAACTCCAGGCCCTTGGCCCCGTGCAAGGTCAGCAGCGTGATGGCCTCGGCCCGCGGATCCAGCGCGTCGGCTTCCGCGCCGATCGAGAGCTCGGCGCGGAAGCGCTCATGGTCGGTCCCGCACTGGCGCGCCAGCGGCGCCAGCACCTCGCCCGCGGCCCGGATGTCCAGCACCGTGGCGTCGCGCTCGCCGCGAGCGGCGGCCAGCGCGCGCACGGCCGCCGCCAGCTGCCGCGGCGACATCCCCGGGGCCGCCGGCGTGGCTCATCTCCCGCACGATGTCGCTCACCCCGGCAGGCGGGCGAGCAGGTCGTGGGAGCGCTTCTGATACGGCAGCCCGGCCCGGGTCAGCGCCTGGCCGAGCGCGACGGCCTGGGCATCGGTGCGGTACAGCACGGCGATGTCCGACAGCCCGATCTTGCCGTGGCCGTGCCCGTCGGCCCGGCCGCTGTCCAGGCTGTGGAAGGATGCTCCGCCGAGCAGCTGGTCGATCGCTGCGGCGATCCAGGCGGCCTCGGCGGCCTCGTCCGCCGCCTCGTGGAAGACGACCGGGCCAGCGTCCGGATCGTTTCGGGCGGCCTGCCCCCAAGCCCCGGCCGCCCGGCCCGGGACCAGTGTGGCGGGCGATATGGCCTGCATCGCGGCGGTCACGATGGGCGGGCTGGACCGGTAGTTCGTGGTCAGCTCCACCGTGGTGGCCGCCGGGAAGTCCGCGGTGAACCGGCCGAAGATGCCGACGTCTGCGCCGCGGAAGCCGTAGATCGCCTGGTCCGGGTCGCCGATCGCGGTCAGCCCCGCGCCGTCGCCGCTGATCGAGCGGAGCAGGTCGTACTGGGTGGCGTCGATGTCCTGGTACTCATCCACGCTGATGTACGGCCACCGGGCCCGCAGCCCGGCCGCGATGGCCGGGGTCCCGGCCAGCAGCGCCGCGGACATCTCGGTGAGGCCGTCGAAGTCGACCAGGCCCAGGCGGACCAGCTCCTGCCGGAGGGCCAGCCTGCCCTCCGGATCATCCGCGAGCCGCCGGCCGTCACGCTCCGATCCGGTCAGCCCGGCCGCGACCCGCAGCCGGGCGGCCTCGTCCGCGACCTCGAACCGCTCGGGCAGCCCGGCCTCGGCGTGGTATTCGCGCAGGATCCGCAGGCCCAGGCCGTGGAACGTGGTCACGGTGAGCTCGCCCGCCCGGCTCGCGCCCAGCCCGGCCAGACGGTCCTGCATCTCCTGGGCCGCCCGCCGGGTGAATGTGATGGCCAGGAACTGGCGGGCCGGCCGCCCGCGCTCGAGGATCTGGTGGACGAGGCGGCGGGTCAGCGTCCGGGTCTTGCCGGTACCCGGCCCGGCGATGATCAGCAGCGGCCCGGCGGCCGTCGCCGCGGCCCGCTGCTCGCGATCAAGCCCGTCCAGCACCGATCCGGTCCCGGTCCCCGACTCGTCAGCGGAGCCCCCGTCTGCGGAGCCCCGTCTGCAGAGGCTCCCCCTGCGGAGCCCCCGTCTGCGGAGCCCTCCTCTGCGGAGGCTGCCGCGGCGGCACCCCGGCGCGCGGGCGGCCGGTCCGCGGCCGCAGATACCCCGCTCCGTTCGGCAGGATCCTGTTTTCCCCGGGCCGAGGGCGGCTGGGCGGGCACGGCGAACAGCGCCGCCCCGTCCAGTTCGCCCGGCTGGAACAGCCGGATGGTGCCGTACTCGCCGTCGTAGCCCGCGTCCGCGATCACCTCGCCCCGGCGCAGCCGGGCGATGCCCTCGCCGAGCCGCGAACCGCCGGCCCGGCCCAGGTCATCGAGCGGGACCTCGCGCAAGATGCTCAGCTCCGGCCCGAGCGCGGCGACCAGCCTGCTCACTTCGCGGGCCACCTTCTTGCTCTTGGGCCCGGTGGCGAGGAGCTCGCCGATGATCTCGGGCAGCTGGACCAGGCTGGTGAAGCCCGCCGCCCCGGCGGGCCGGAAGCCGGCCGGGCGGTCGGCCAGCTCCGCGACGCGGTGCAGGACCCCGACCGTCAGCGGCTTGCCGCACTCCGGGCACCTGGCGGCCAGCGCGCGGGTCTGCTCGGGGCTGATCCGGATCCCGCACTTGCGGTGCCCGTCCAGGTGGTACTTGCCTTCTTCGGGAAAGAACTCGATCGTGCCGTCCAGGCCCCGCCCGGTCCGCAGCGCGTCGGCCATCGCGAAGTAGTCCAGCTCCGTGCCGAACGCGGTGGCCTCACGGCCCAGCATCGGCGGGGAGTGCGCGTCGGAGTTGCTGACCAGCCGGTAGGGATCCAGCGACGAGCAGGTCCAGTTCATCGCCGGATCCGACGACAGGCCGGTTTCCACCGCGAAGATGTGGCCGGCCAGGTCGGCGTAGCAGTCCCGGATCGCGTCGAAGCCGGACTTGGAGCCGAGCACGGCGAACCACGGCGTCCAGACGTGCGCGGGGACGAGGAAGCAGCCGGGCCCGGCCGACAGGGTGATCTCCAGCAGGTCCCGGGAATCGAGCCCGAGGATGGGCCGCCCGTCGGAGGCCAGGTTGCCCACCTTGGCCAGCGCGCGGGTGATGCGGTCGGCGGCCTCGAAGCTCGGCGCGTACAGGAGGTGGTGAACCTTACGGGTCCGCTCCTCGCGGCGGTAGATCGTGGAGATCTCGACCGAGAGCATGAAACGGACCGAGCCGGCACAGGTGGCCGGCGAATCGCGCAGCAGCCGCCGCTCGAGGTCGGGGCGGATGCGGAACAAGCCAGGCTCAGCCGGGACCAGGGTGTCTTTCAGCTCCGCGGCCCACGCGGGATGGGTGAAATCACCGGTGCCGAGCACGCGCAGGCCCTTGCGCAGCGCCCACCAGGACAGATGCTCGATGTCGCAGTCCTTGCTGCACGCGCGCGAGAACTTTGAGTGGATATGCAGGTCGGCGTGGAACATGTCGGTCCGATATTGCCACGCCCCGCCGTCAGCCGCGCCGGTTGACGAACCTTGCCCCCCGGGGCCACTCGACCTGGCAGGCTGGCTGGTGAACCGGAGCAGGCCGCGGCGCGTGTGGGTGACAGCAGCCGGAATGCGGCCGAGCGCGGAGAGGGCGTGCGGGTGGTGGGCAGGCATCGGCGGGATGAGATGGGCAGCTGGGCCCAGCTATGGCTCCCGCTGGCGGGAGCGGCGCTGCTGGCCGGGTCGGCCAGCATCCACCTGGGCCTGTACCTGACCGGGTACCGGTCGATCCCCACGATCGGCTGGCTGTTCCTGGTGCAGTTCATCGCGGGCTTCGTCCTGGCGGCCACGGCGCTGGTGACGCGCAGCCGGCTGGTCGCTGCGGCCTGCGCGGTGTTCGCGCTGTCCACGCTCAGCGCGTACGTGCTGGCCGTCCGGATCGGGCTGTTCGGGTTCAAGGAGGTCCGCACGAGAGCGGGGATCGCGGCCGGGCTGATCGAGGTGGCCGCGTTCGCGATGCTGGGCCTGGCCGCGCTCATTGCGCCTGCCGCGCGGCCGTCCGGCCGCCGGGCCAGGCCCGGCCTCCGGCTGCTGGCCCGGGCTGAGGCGGCGATGTCGCTGGTGATCACCGCGGTCGGTGTCGTGTCGGTGGCCGCGTTGGCCCTGCTCGGCGTCGCGGTGGCCAATGCGGGCGCACCGGCGGCGGCGAGCGGTCGGCGCCTCGGTCACCCTGAAGACCACGACGGTCGGCGGCGTTACCGTGCTTGCCGACGCCGACGGCCGAACGCTGTACTGGTTCTCCCCGGACACCCCGACGACCTCGAGGTGCACCGGCTCGTGTGCCGCCTACTGGCCGCCAGTGGCCGGCCGTCCCGAAGCAGGGCCTGGCGCCACGGGCCAACTCGGCACCATTACCCGGCCCGGCGGCGGCCTGCAGGCGACCTACGACGGCCACCCGCTGTACACCTACATCGGCGACGACCGCCCAGGTCAGGCGCAGGGCAACAACCTCGACCTTAACGACGGCCGATGGTATGAGGTGCGGGTAGCGGGCTGATGACCAGGCTGGAGCGGCCGGCCTCCGGGAAGATGCCGTCAGCCGAACTCACCGAGCGGGACAGGAGACAGGAATGACCGAGGCGGCCTACCGGGTGGCGCTGTCCGACGGCCGGCGTCACCTGGCCATCGGCCCGCCGGACAGCGGTCCGGCCGCGCTGGTCGAGGGTCTGAGCCTGGATGAGCTGCTGGCCGGCCCGGCCGCGGAGTTCTGGCCGCGGCTGACGGCGGCGCCCCGGCGCGAGCTGCCCGGCTCGGCGCGGGTGGTGGCGCCGGTCGAATCCCAGGAGGTGTGGGCCGCCGGGGTGACCTACGCGCCATCCCGCGACGCGCGCCAGGCCGAATCGGCGCACGCCGCCATCTACCAGGCCGTCTACGAGGCCGCCCGGCCGGAGCTGTTCTACAAGTCGAGCGGGTCCCGGGTCCGCGGTCCCGGCGAGCCGGTGACCATCCGCTCGGACTCGACCTGGGACGTGCCGGAGCCGGAGATCGCGCTGCTGCTGTCCTCGGCCTGCGAGGTAGCGGCCCTGACCATCGGCAACGACATGTCCTCGCGCAGCATCGAGGGCGCCAACCCGCTGTACCTGCCGCAGGCCAAGATCTACGACGGCTCCTGCGCGCTGGGCCCGGGCCTGGTCCCCGTCCCGGACCGCCGTGACATGGAGATTCAGCTGGTCATCGAGCGTGGCGGTGCGGTGGCCTTCCGCGGCACGGCCCCGGCGTCGTGGCTGCTGCGGACCTTCGAGGAGCTGGCGGACTGGCTCGGCCGCGCCCTTACCTTCCCGGCCGGGGCGGTGCTGCTCACCGGCACCCCCCTCATCCCGCCCGCCGGTTTCACCCTGGCCGAGGGCGACCTGGTGCGCATCACGATCGAGGGCATCGGCACGCTGGCCAACCCGGTCCGGCGGCTGGACTGCGGCGACCCGCCCGCCGGCGAGGCCCCGCCCGCCGCCGAGGCCCCGCCCGCTGGCCCGCGCCCGTAATCAATGGAACCTGCCGGGACGATGCCCGCTTCACCGGTACCTGCGCTCCAGCGCGAGTCAACCGCCCTGCGGGCGCAGCGCCTGGCGGCCGCGCGACGGCGCGCCACTGGCCTTCTGGTCGGGGTGACGGCGCTGTTCGTGGCCGTGACCGTCGCCGGCGCCCACGGGACTCTGCTCGGCTACGTGCAGGCCGGGGCCGAGGCGTCCATGGTCGGCGGGGTGGCCGACTGGTTCGCGGTGACGGCGCTGTTCCGCCGCCCGCTGGGGCTGCCGATCCCGCATACCGCACTGCTGGTCGAGCGCAAGGACCAGTTCGCCGCCACCCTGGGCCAGTTCGTCCAGGAGAACTTCCTCAACGCCGAGGTCCTGGCCGAGCGGATCCGTTCGGCCGGCCTCGTCCCGCGCCTGGGCGGCTGGCTGGCCGAGCCGGCCAACGCCGCCCGGTTCGCCGGCCACGCCGCGGACCTGGTCGTCACGGTGGCCGAGGCGCTGCGCGACGAGGATGTCCAGCGCGTGCTCACGGCCGAATTGACCCGGGCCATCGACTCCGTCGAGGTGGCCCCGCTGGCCGGGCGGGCCCTGCGGGTCATCATCGCGGGCGGCCACCACGCCGAGCTGTTCGACGTCGCCGTGTCCGCGGCCGACCGGTATCTCGCCGACCATCACGACGAGCTCCGCGAGCGGTTCGAGACCGAGGCCCCCCGCTGGATCCCCGACGCGGTCTACCGGCGCGTGTTCGAGCGGATGTATGCCCGCCTGCGCGAGCGGCTGGCGGGCATGGCCGCTGATCCCCAGGACGAGGCCCGGCAGCAGTTCGAGACGTGGATCGCGGGGCTCCCCGGCCGCCTCGAGACATCCCCGGAGCTGCGTGAGCGCGGTGAGCGACTCAAGCATGACCTGCTGGCCAGCCCCGGGCTGCGGGACTGGTCCTCGTCGCTGTGGCAGAAAACCAAGGAGACCCTGCGGGGCCAGGCGGCCGACCCGTCTTCTGAGCTGCGCCGCCAGCTGGCCGACCTGCTGGCGGCGGCAGGCCGGCGCCTCGGGTCAGACCGCCGCCTGGCCGACGGCCTGGAGCACATGGTGGAGTCCGGCGCCAGGGCCCTGGCCGATCAGTTCCACGACGAGCTGGCCGGCCTGGTCACCGGGACCATCGAGCGGTGGGACGCCACCGAGACCTCCAGCCAGCTGGAACTCCTGCTCGGACGTGACCTGCAGTTCATCCGCATCAACGGCACCGTGGTCGGGGCCGGGGTGGGGCTGGCCCTGCACGCCGTAGCCATGGCCCTGGGCTGATGAATCATGGCCGAACGGGCCCGCCTGCGTGCGCCACGGCGAAGCTAGCCTGCAGGCCCGTGGGGAGGGCGCCCGTGCCCGATACCCGCCGCCGCGACCACGTGGGCCTGGACGGTCTGATGCCCGCCGGGCGGGACCCGGCGGGCATCGATCAGGCTGCGGGCAGGACGTCAGGACGTCAGGACGTGACCTGGTCCGCGCGGTGCGGCAGCTTCCAGCCGGGCCTGGGGAAATGGCACGTGTACCCGTCCGGGTAACGCTCCAGGTAGTCCTGGTGCTCGGGCTCGGCCTCCCAGAACGGCCCGGCCGCCGTGACCTCGGTTACGACCTTGCCTGGCCACAGGCCGGAGGCTTCGACGTCGGCGATGGTGTCCTCGGCGGTCTGCTTCTGCGCGTCGCTGAGGTAGAAGATGGCCGACCGGTAGCTGGTCCCGATGTCGTTGCCCTGCCGGTTCAAGGTGGTCGGGTCGTGGATCTGGAAGAAGAACTCCAGCAGGTCCCGGTAGGAGATCTTGTCCGGGTCGAAGGTGATCTCGATCGCCTCGGCGTGGCCGCGGTGGTTCCGGTAGGTCGCGTTGGGGACGTCGCCGCCGGTGTAGCCGACCCGGGTGGTGAGCACGCCGGGGAGCTTGCGGATGAGGTCCTGCACGCCCCAGAAACAGCCGCCGGCGAGGATGGCCTTCTCGGTCGTCATGATGCGCTCCTGGTGTCGTGGACGGGCTCGAACAGCTTGCGGTAGTCGCCGTAGCCTTCGCGCTCGAGGTCATCGAGCGGGACGAAGCGCAGGGCGGCGGAGTTGATGCAGTAGCGCAGGCCTCCGGCGTCGGCGGGCCCGTCGTCGAAGACGTGGCCCAGGTGGCTGTCGCCGTGGGCCGAGCGGACCTCGGTCCTGATCATCCAGAGGCTCCGGTCCCGTCGCTCGACCACGTTGCCCGGCTCGATCGGCTCGGTGAAGCTCGGCCAGCCGGACCGGCTGTCGTACTTGCTGACCGACGCGAAAAGCGGCTCGCCGGACACCACGTCGACGTAGATACCCGGCTCCTTGTTGTCCCAGTACTCGTTCCGGAACGGGGGCTCGGTGCCCTTTTCCTGGGTGACCTGGTACTGCTCCGGCGTCAGCCGTGAGATGGCCTCGGGGTCCTTGCGGTAGTTATCTGACACGTAAGATCCTTCGCGGAGTGCCGCCCGCTGGATGCGGGCGTATCGTGCACATCTATGTAACCCCGCGGCGGCTACCACTATTTCAGCAGCTCAGCGGTAGTTCCAGAACTTCCCGTGACCGCCCGCCGATCCGGGTGCCCGGGCTCACTGGTCCCAATGCGGCGGCCGTTCCTGGCGCAGGCGCTCGTCATCGTCTGGCTCGGGAGCTTCGCCCCAGCCGATGCCGGATTCCTCGTCGCTGCGCTCCGGCAGCGCTTCCTCGTTGCCGTGCTCCGGCGGTACTTTCCTGTCGTCGGGGTCGGGTCGCATAGCCCTATCATCCCGCGGCCGCCGGACCGCCGGGATTGGGCCGGAGGTGCTGATCAGAGCGCGGGCCGGCCGCCAGTGACACTGGCCAAGCCCTCTAGTAGCGTTGCGGGATGCGCTATGAAGAAGTCAGGAAGCTGATCACGGGCAGCTCGTCGGCAGACTGGGAAGTTATCGAGGTCGAGGGCAATGTTTACCTTGACCGGTTCGAAGGGGTGACGGCCGGCGACTGGCGGTCGCTGAAAGCCGAGAGCCACGTTTACCTGGCCATCTACCGGGACGATATCGATCTGCGGCTCGCGTGGGGGATGACAGAGGCCACCGGGCTGACGTTCGAGGGCTGGAACTTCCCCCATCGTTCGATCGCCAGGCAGCTGGTCGACGGATTCTGGCGTGGCGCATTTGTCACCCGGTGGCCGGTGCTGGAAATCGATGAGGGGCGCTGTTACCTGCCCTACCCGCGGCCGGCGGTCGCGGCGGACGCGCGCCCGTCTCAGGGTCATTTTGTGGTCGGATCGACGGTGCACGCGAGCGAGGTGGCCCTGGCGCGCCTGCTGCAGCAGCTGGCCGGGCGCGAGGACAGGGAGTTTGACCAGTACCTGCGCCAGACCGGAGCCGTCGAAGTCCCTGATGCGTAGCTGAGCTGACCGCTGACCAGTGAGAGTGGCGCTGTACCCACAAGAGTGGGTACAGCGCAGCAACCATTGGCTGGGGACACGATCCGATGAGGGACGGGAGAGGATACCGGGGCAGGCGGGAGAGATGGGCCGGGAGCTCACGGCCGTGGGCGGGAGCTCACGGCCTGAGCGGGCCCGGGGCCTGAGCTACTATGACGCGACGTTGGGCGAGCCGCCCCAACCGCCGGCGCCGTCGCCGGGGTTGGCAGAGCTCGCGCACGGTGTTATACAGCGCCTAGGTGATTCGCATCGCAGCGAATGGTGGGCGTCATGAGCGGTCCCCTCGAGGGCTGGCAGGTTCTGGATCTCAGTCAGGGCGTTACCGGGCCGTATGTGACCAAGCTGTGTTCGGATTACGGCGCGGATGTCATCAAGGTCGAGCGGCCGGGCCGCGGCGATGTGTCCCGGCGGATGGGCCCGTTTCCCGGTGATGATCCGCATGCCGAGAAGAGCGGGATGTTCCTCACCCTCAACACCGGCAAGCGCGGCGTCACGCTGGACCTGGCCACCCGGACCGGCCGGGAGCTGCTGCTGCAGCTCGCTGGCCAGTCCGATCTGATCATTGAGAGTTACCGGCCCGGCACGCTGGAGCGGTTCGGCCTGACCCCGGAGCGGTTCGCGGCGGCGAACCCGGCGGCGGCGCTGGTGCGTATTTCCAATTTCGGCCAGACCGGGCCGCGGCGCGACTTCGCGGCCGACGACCTGATCGAGTACGCGGCCTCGGGCGTGTTCCAGGTCACGGGCCTGCCCGATCGCGAGCCGGTGGCCTTGGGCCTGTACGCGTCGTTGTTCCTGGCCGGCGCGATCTGCGCGCCGCTGGCGCTGGGCGCGATGCGGGCCGCGCACCGGGATAAGCAGCAGGAAGTGCTGGACTTCTCGATCCAGGAGGCGCTGGCCGGCTCGATGGACCGCGGCGGCCCGAACTTGATGGCCTTCCAGTACACCGGCCACCTGTCGCACGAGCGCCGGGCCGCCAGCCTCCGGAACGCCTTGCCCAGCGGCGTCTACCGGTGCGCGGACGGCTATATCCAGGTCTCGACGCTGGTGACCTGGTACAGCCGGGTGTTCCGGGTCATCGGCAAGCCGGAGTGGATCACCGATGAGCGGATCATCAGCAACCTGAACGACACCGACGTAGTCGGCGCTGAGGTGGAGGCGGCGTTCCTGGCGTGGCTGCGGCCGCTGACCAAGCAGCGGGCGATGGAGGAGGCCCAGGCGCAGGGCTGGCCGCTGTCCGCCCTGAACACCCCGGCTGACGTGATGCGGGATCCGCACATGCGCGAGCGCGGGTTCTTCGTCACCGTGGATCATCCCGAGGCGGGCTCGCTCGAGCTGCCCGGGCTGGCGCTGCGGTTTACCAGCACGCCCGGGGAGCTGCGCCGCCCGCCGCTGCTGGGGGAGCACAACCTCGAGATCTTCGGCAAGCTCGGCTACACGCCGCCGGAAGTCGCGGCGCTGCGCACCCAGAACGTGATCTAGGCATCGAAGGGCAGGGCGCGATGAGCAACCGCCGACCACCTCTGCAGGGTGTCCGGGTGCTGGCCCAGGGCCTGGCGTGGGCCGGCCCGACCACCACGGTGATCCTGGCCGATCTGGGCGCTGAGGTCATCGAGATCGAGTCGATCCAGCACCTCAACCTGACGCGTACCCGGCTACGGCACATCCCCGACGCCGTGATGCGGGGGCCCAGCGGGAATGCCTACGCCAACCACGACGGCTCGGAGGGTTTCTGGGACCGCCAGGTGTGGTTCAACTACGGGAAGCGGGGCTGCCTGTCGGCCACGTTCGACCTGCAGAGCGAGCGCGGTCACGAGCTGTTCCTGGAGCTGGTCAAGCAGTCCGACGTGTTCCTGGAGAACAACGCCGCGGGCGTGGTGGACACCCTGGGCATCGGCTGGGACGTGCTGCACGCGGCCAACCCGCAGCTGATCATGGTCCGCTTCCCCGGCTTCGGCATCACCGGGCCCTACGCCCACCACAAGGGCATCGGCACCAACATGGAGGCGGTCGCCGGGCACACGATGGTCCGCGGCTACGCCGGTGACGACCCGTCCACCACGCCCAGCTCGCTGCACAGCGACCCGAACGCCGGGTACGCACGCGGCCTGGGCGGTGCAGGCCGCGCTGCTGGCCCGGGAGCGCACCGGTCAGGGGCAGCTGATCGAGCTGTCGCAGTCCGAGGCGGTGCTGCACCACATCGTCTACGACGTGCTGGACTACGAATTCAACGATCGTGAGCGGGGCCAGCGCGGCAACGACCACCCCGCGTTCGCGCCCTACGGGGTGTTCCCCTGCGCCGGCGAGGACCGCTGGATCGCCATCGCCTGCACCTCCGACGCCGCGTTCGCCGCGCTGCTGGGCCACCTGGACGCGGCCGAGTTCGCCGATGACGAACGGTTCGCCACCACCACCGCCCGGCTCCGGCACCGCGCCGCGGTCAACGACCTGGTCGCCGGCCGGACCCGCGGCTACCCCGCCGCGGAACTGGCCCGGCAGCTGCAGGCCAGCGGTGTGGTCGCCGCCGCGCTGGCCCACCAGCAGGAAATGCACACCGACGAGCACCTGGCGGCGCGGAACTTTTTCAGCCCGATCACCCACCCGGCGGCCGGCACCCACCTGTACCCGGGCCCGCTGGGCAAGCTGCAGCACACCGCGGACGGCCCGCCGTTCCGGCCCGCGCCGACGCTGGGCCAGCACAACGAGTACGTGTACAAGGAGATCATCGGCCTGTCCGACGAGCAGTACCAGAAGCTGGTCGACGACCAGGCCATCGGCACCGCCTACCTGGAGACCGCGCACGCGTGACGTCCGGGACGCGAACGCGGCGGCGTGCGGCGCAGTGCCTTCATGGCCGTCACGATGGTGCTGGCCCGGACGGCCGTCCTGGCTGCCCAGCGCGCGGCCGGCCGAGCCGGTCAGTGCCTAAGCCCCCTTGGGGTCCTCGCCGCCGGGAACGCCGTCCGGGACGACGGCTATGACCACGGCCATCAGCAGCGCGATGGCCAGGAGTTCACGGAACGGGCCTTCGGACGTGTAGGCCACGAAGAACTCGGTGCCCACGACGAAGCCCAGCCAGACCGCGATGTTCCAGCTCAGCGCCAGCCAGGCGGCACGCAGGCCGGTCCCGCCGCCCCGGTACCTCAGCAGCGCTCGCGCGAACAAGAACGCCCCGAAGCCCTCGGCCAGGGCCGCGGCCAGCACGGCGGCGTCAGTGGTCCAGGCCGGCCACGAGTAGACCTTGGTGATCGATGCGATGTACGCCGCGTTCCCGGAATTCAGGAAGGTCCAGTGGAAACCGCCCACGGCCGCGATGAAGTTGACCGTGTTGGTCACCGCGACCATCGTGAAATAGACCGCTCCGATCACCAGCACCAGCCGCTTCAGGAGCAGGCCTGGCCGCACCGCCGTGATCGCGGCCGCAGCGCGCTGCCTGGTACGGAACTGGATCGCCATCTGGGTCTCCTCTTAGCCTCCGCCAATAGCGGGTCACTGTTCACCGGTAAATCCACTATCGGCCGGCCTGCGGCCCCGGTCCCTAGAAAGACTCCCTATTCCCGGGCCGGACCGTTACCGTCGTGTAGGCGCGCCGCCGCTGGCCCGGCGCCGCTGAGCTGCGTGCCCGGTCACGCGCGGTGGCGGCCCGTCTGCCAGACTGTGCCATCGGCCCGAGAGCAGGTGGTGACAGGTGGATCTGCAGCTAGCTGGGCGGCGCGCCCTGGTGACCGGCGGCAGCCGCGGCATCGGCAAGGCCGCCGCGGCCGCGCTGCTGGCCGAGGGCGCCGAGGTGGCGATCGCGGCGCGTGACCTGCGCCGCCTGGGCGAGGCAGCCGCCGACCTGGGTGCCGACGCCGGCCGGGCGGTAGCGGCCTTCCAGGCCGACACCGGCGACGACGCCTCGGTGCGGCAGCTGGTCGCGGCCGCGCAGGACCGGCTCGGCGGCGTCGACATCCTGGTCAACTGCGCCGCGCGCCCGGCCGGGCAGGCCCCGCCGCTGTCCCTGCCCGAGATCACCAGCGAGGCGTTCTGGTCGGATGTGAACATCAAGGTGCTGGGCTATCTGCGGTGCGCCCAGGCGGTCGCGCCGGGCATGGTCGCGGGCGGCTGGGGCCGGATCATCAGCGTCAGCGGCCTGGCCGCCCTCAGCACCGGGTCGGTCATCGGATCCATCCGCAACGTGGCCGTCTCGGCGATGACCAAGAACCTGGCCGACGAGCTGGGCCCATCAGGCGTCAACGTGACGGCCGTCCACCCCGGGCTGACCCGGACCGAGGCGACGCCGGGCGTCATCGCGGCCCAGGCCGCGGCGGCCGGCGTCGAGCCCGCCGAGATCGAGCGGCGGATGGCCGGCCGCAACCTCACCCGCACGCTCATCGACGCCAGCCAGGTCGCGGCCGTGATCGCCTTCCTGGCCTCGCCCCTGTCGGCCTCGGTCAACGGCGAGTCGATCGCCTGCGGCGGCGGGACGCCCGGCGTCATCCACTACTAAAGTCCGGCCGGCGGCAAGTTCTGCGATACCGAACGGACCCGTGGCTGCGGCGCAGCGGCCCAGGTCTGCGCGATAGCGTGGCGGACATGGCGATCATGACACGAACCCTGGGCCGCACCGGCGCGGACGTGACCATTCTCAGCTACGGCGCCATGGAGCTGCGAGGCCGGCCGCGCGGTCCCGAGATTGCCGACGAGGACGCGGGCCGCCTGCTGAACGCGGTCCTGGACGGCGGCATCAACCTGATCGACACCTCGCCCGACTACGGCCGCAGCGAGGAGCTGATCGGCGCCTATATCGGCCACCGCCGGGACGAGTTCTTCCTCGCCTCCAAGTGCGGGTGCCCCATCGTGCCCCCGGCCGATACGCCGCCGCCCTACCCGCATGACTACCGGCCCGAGAATGTCCGCGCCGACGTCGAGCAGTCACTGCGGCGCATGCGCACCGACCACCTCGACCTGGTTCAGGTGCACATGTCACCGAGCCGGGCGACGCTCGAGGAGAACCACACCGTCGAGACGCTGACGGACCTCCAGGCCGAAGGCAAGGTCCGTTTCGTCGGCATGTCGGGCATCCTGCCTAATCTGCCCGATCAGCTGGCCATGGGCGTCTTCGACGTCTTCCAGATCCCGTACTCGGCGATCCAGCGCGATCACGAGGAGCTCATCACCGAGGCCGCCGATGCGGGCGCGGGCACGTTCATCCGGGGCGGCGCGGCGCGGGGCGCCGTGTCGGCAGAAAAGAACTGGCGGACCCGGCCGCTGAGCCAGGACCCCGGCGTCGCCCAGCGGAACTGGGAGACCTCCGGCATCGCCGGGCTGCTGAGCGAGGCGGGCCTGAGCAACATGGAGTTCGTGCTGCGCTTCACGCTCAGCCACCCCGGCCTGTCCACCACGATCGTCGGCACGTCGAACCCGGTTCACCTGGCCGGCAACATCGCCGTCGCGGCGCGGGGGCCGCTGCCGGCCGACCTCTACGAGCAGGCCAAGAAGCACCTCCCGCTCCCCGCGGCCCGCTAACGGCAGACGCCCGAGATAGGCCGCCGAAGACACCTCAGGAAGGAGCCGGCGGCCCAGCGTTTACCCGGCCGGGTCTACCGGGCCAGCTCTTCCAGCGTGCGGCGGCGCTGGCGCACGCCGAAGATTCCGATCAGGATGGCCGGGATGAGCGCGCCCGGGATCGTGATGAACAAGATCCAGTTCAGCGGCGCGGTCGCCATGAAGAGCTGTCCGCAGATGAGGACGCCGCCCCAGGCGCCGAGGTGACCCATGCCGTCGGTCCAGCCGGTGCCGAGCGAGCGCATCCGGGTCGGGTAGTTGCTGGGGATGTAGGTGTACATGCTCCACAGCCACAGCACGATGCCGATGTTCTGGATGATGTACAGGACGACGATGACCGGCGTGTTGTGGTGCACGACGTACAGGAGGTACCAGCTGGCGGCGAACAGGATGGCGCCGACGAGCTGCGTGTACTTGCGCTCGACCCGGTCGCCGATCGCTGCGTTGATGATGTAGGCGACGGTGGCGACCACGCCGGCCCAGGCCGTCAGGGCGAAGACGAAACCGGCGCTGTAGCCGCGGCTTTCGGACAGGAACAGGAACCCGTAGGACGCGCCGCCGTACACGATGCCGGCGTAGCCCATGGCCATGACCACCAGCAGCAGGATGGTCGTCCACAGGTACTGCTTGCCGAACACGACGAACATGCTGGTCTTCTGCTCGGCTACCACCTCGTGCGGCGTCAGGTCGGGCTCGGGCAGCACGGGGTGGCGCTTCATGACCCGCGCCTCCAGGCGTTCCATGACCCGGCGGGCCTCGTCGCGGCGTCCCCTGGCCTCCAGCCAGCGCGGCGACTCAGGCATCCGCAGGTACAGGGCCACCGCCACCAGGACGTTCAGCCCGGCCAGCAGCCACAGGTAGGGCCGGTAGTCGACGGGGATGATGTAATGCGGGACGAGACCGAGCAGGACAACATAGAGCAGGAAGATGGCGAGGGCCTGCGCGCCCATGATCAGGTGTCAGGGGGTGGCAGGCAGAAGCGGGAGGACCGCGCTTCCACCGGGGTCGGGTATGAGAACGTGGACTGTGCCGCTGATGTCTGGGTACCGGGGCCACCGCCGGTGATGCCCGTCATCGAGCGGCGGCCTGCACCAGGTCCGGCCTGGGCTGAGGCGTTAGGGGCGCCGGCGTCATTGCCCTTGCCGTGGCGGGTGACTGCGAAGCTGTGACGAAATGTCACGCATGTGGCTCTTGGGATAGCCGGGAGTGCAGTGTTACAGCAGCATTAATGGGATTGTTGGCCGCTTCGGGCGGAATGTCAACCCCTCGGTGCGACCTGCCGGCAACCGCCCGGCCAGAGCCCCGGCGGGCCCGCGTGCCCGGGCCCGCGGGCCTTACGGGCCACCCCGGCGGCGGGGTGGCCCGTAAGGCCGGCCTCCAGCACTGGTCCCGCGCCGCGTGTGATGATGGGTAGATGACCTCAGCGGCGCGCAAGCAGGCGAAGGCCTCGTGACGGAGATCCGCCGCCTCAGCGAGGAGCAGATGGCTTCCTTCGGCTACACCATGTCCGAGCTGCGTCAGCTCGCGAGGGAACACGGGATCCTGGTACCGCGTGACGCTCTGCATCACGAGGTCGTCCGCAGTCTGACCGCCGCAGGCGTCAAGTTGCCGCCCAAGCGGGCGGCTTGACGGGCCGCCTGCGCTCTTACCAGCCGAGTTCGCGGAGCCGCCGGTCGTCGATGCCGAAATGGTGGGCGATCTCGTGGATGACGGTGCGGCGGACCTGGTCGGCGACCTCGGACTCGGTACGGCAGATCGCGCAGATCGCCTGGCGGTAGATGGTGATGCGGTCGGGCAGCACCCCGGCGTACTGCGACGTGCGGCTGGTGAGCGGGAGGCCCTGGTAGAGCCCGAGCAGGCCGCGCGGGCCAGCGCCGTGCTCCACGGTCACGGCCACATTGCTCATGAGCTCGCCGAGCTCCTCGGGTAGCCCGTCCAGCGCCGTCACGACCATGTCCTCGAAACGGCCGGGTTCGACGTCGATCACCAGCCCATTGTGCTGGACCGGCGGCGGGCCCGCCGCGCGGCCGGAACCGGTCCCTGGCCCGCCCAGGGCGGGAATGTAGCGTGGAGGCCATGACGCAGCAGCCGGATCAAGCGGCCCGGCAGGCGGTTTTCGTTCTCTTCGGGGCGACCGGTGACCTGGCCAAGCGGATGGTGCTGCCGGCTTTCTACCGGCTGGCGTGCGAGGGGCTCCTGCCCCGGCAGTGGCTGCTGGTGGGTAACGGCCGCGGCGACGTTACGCACGAAAATTTCCGCGCCCATGTCCATGCGGCGCTCACCGAGTTCGGCCCCAAGCCTGAGGGCAGGGACTGGGACTCATTCGCGCCGCGCGTGTTCTTCGCCGGCGGCGGGTTCAGTCCCGGCCGCCCCGGCCGCCTGCCCGATGTGCTCGGCCAGGCCCGCACATCGCTCGGCGATGGCGCGCAGCTGGTCCATTACCTGGCCGTCCCGCCGGTCGCCTTCGGCGGGCTGACCCAGGCGCTGGGGCAGTACGGCCTGGCCGGCGGCGCCCGGGTCGTCTACGAGAAGCCATTTGGCACCTCGCCCGGCAACTTCCGCGAACTCGACCAGGTCGTCCATTCGGTCCTGGATGAGCAGCAGGTGTACCGGATCGACCATTTCCTGGGCAAGGAAGCGACCCAGGATCTGCACGTGCTTCGCTTCGCCAACACGTCGTCGGCCGCGTTCTGGAACCGCGAGCACGTCGAGTCGGTGCAGATCGACGTGCCCGAGACGCTCGGCATCAGCGACCGGGCCCAGTTCTACGACGCCACCGGCGCGGTCCTGGATATGCTCGTCACCCACCTGTTCCAGGTGGCCGCCGAGGTCGCCATGGAGCCCCCGGCCAGCCTGGACGCGCTGGACCTGCAGGCCGCACGGGAGAAGACCGTCAGCTGCTTCCGGCCGCTGGACCCGCGGGAGGTGGTGCTGGGGCAGTTCGACGGCTACCGGGAGGTGCCGGGCGTCGATCCGCACTCGGGCCGGGACACGTTCGTGGCCGCCCGGCTGTGGATCGACAACCCCCGCTGGCGGGACGTGCCGTTCTACCTGCGCACCGGGAAGCGCCTGGCCGCGTCGAAGCAGCGGGTCGCCCTGATCTTGCGCGAGCCGCCCGGGCCGCTGGCCGGCCAGCTGCCCCGCGCTGGGAACGTGCTGTCCTTCTCGCTGGCCGGCGACGGGGAGATCGACCTGTTCATGGTGGCCAAGAAGCCCGGGCCCGCCCTGGACCTCGACGTGGCCCGCGCGGCGATCCCGCTGGCCAGCTTGCACGGCGCGGACCCGCTGCCACCGTACGTGCGGCTGATCCACGACGTCCTGCTCGGCGACCGCTCGCTGTTCACCCGGCCGGACGGGCTGGCCGCGGCGTGGCAGGCGGCCGAGCCGCTGCTGACCAGCCCGCCCCCGGTCCGCGGGTACGTGCCCGGCTCATGGGGGCCGCCCGAAGCCGGTGAGCTCATCGCACCAGGGCAATGGCTCCTGGGCCAGTGACCACGATCTCAGCCCACGCCAGTTTCCTTTCCTAGCCGAGCCCGTGCCTAAGACCTGAGCGTTTCCGGTCGGCCTCAGACCTTCCGCCAGCGGGCCTCGAATATCCCGTAGACGCCGAAGACCACGAGGCCGAGGGCGGCCAGCATCATCAGGAACTCGCCGAGGGGCTGATCGCGCAGCGTCAGCAGGGCCTTGTCGATGCCGCCGGACTCCGACGCCTTGTGGGTGATGGCCGCGTCGATGACCAGCACGCCGGCCAGAGCGAAGACCAGCCCCCGGGCGATGGTTCCGGTCATGCCGGACAGCTCGACGACACGGCGCATGCGTGCGCTCAGCTGGGCCGTCTGCAGGTACTTCATGAACTTCTTGCGGGCGCCCTCGATGACCAGGACGATGCCGCAGGCGACGACGACCAGCCCGGCGACGCCCACCAGCACCCGGCCGGCCGTGTGCTGCATGGCCGTGGCCGTCATGTCCTGCTGGCGGCTTGACTGGCTGCGGGCCGTGCCGGCTATCACCGTGAACGTCAGGTAGGACAGGCCCGTGTAGATGACCGCCCGGGCCAGCGACTTGAGCCTGGGGCCGGCCCCGGGCGGCTCGCCGGTGACGCCGAACGCGGCCTCGCTCAGCCGCCACAGCGCATAGGCCGCGAAGCCGATGCCGAGCAGCCAGAGCGAGACCAGGCCGTAGGATTTGCCCGCGAGCAGCTGCAGGGCGCCCTGCTGGTCCGCCTCGCGCGAGCTCTGGCCCAGCGCGACCAGCACCGCCACCCAGCCGATCAGGATGTAGATGAGCCCGCGCGCGATCAGGCCCGCGCGGGCCAGGAAGTGTGCGGCTGGGCTGTCGGAAGCCCGCCGTGCCGTGCGCGTTACCTTCGGCGCCGATACAGAGTGCATACCCGTCACTACCTCGCCCGCAGGCAGGCAAACGCGAGGGACCGCGGGCTCGTGGTACCGATTTATGGCGCACCGGCCCTTGATGGCGCACCGGCACCGGGGCGGCCGCGGTCACCGGAAGGCCAGGAACCGGCCATGCGTGTGAAACCGCTCATGATGGGCAGTCGGGGGCCATGTCCTCGAGAGCCACTGCCCGGCGCACTCTCGCGCCGCTCGCCATCGTCACCGCAGCGGCGCTGCTCTTCGCGTTCCTGCTGCTCCTGGTACGGCTGCAGTGGGCGCCGCTCGAGTCCGCCGATCACCGCGCAGCAGCCGGGCTGAACAGCCTCGTGGCCGGCCACCCCGCGGTGGTCCGCATCGTCAAGGCGATCACCTGGCTGGGCAGCAGCGGCGTGCTGTGGACGCTGATCGGCGCGGCCGCCGTCGTGCTGGCCATCCGCCGCCGGTGGCGGCTGGCGATCTACCTGCTGGTCACCGGCGCCGGGGTGCTGACGCTCGACCCGGTCCTCAAGGCGCTGGTCGGCAGGCTGCGCCCAGTGGTCGCCCATCCCGTCGCCTACGGTAACGGCGACAGTTTTCCCAGCGGGCATGCCCTCGGCTCGATCGTCTGCTACGGCGCTTTGTTCCTGGTCTTCCTGCCCGCCGTCCGCGGCACGTGGCGCCGCGTGTTCACCGCCGTGATCGTCGTGCTCATCGCCGCCATCGGCATCAGCCGGCTCCTGCTCGGCGTGCACTACATCTCCGACGTGCTGGGCGGCTGGGCGCTCGGCATCACCTGGCTGGGCCTCACCGCCCTCGCCTTCGAACTCTCCCGCCAGGCCGCCGGGGCACCGGTGACCGATCCGGTAACAGAGGGGCTTGAGCCCGAGGCCCGCACCGACCTGCGGCCCGCAGAACAGGAGACGACTGTGCCTCATGACCGCGCTCGCGAGTACGGCCGTATCGCCGCCGGAGTGGTGGTGATCTGGGTGCTGATCGTCGGCGCCCTCACCGGCATCGGCAAGCTGATCATGCTCACCCACAACGGGAACGGCAACCTGCTGGGCGACCGAACGATCCCGCACTGGTTTGCCGCGCACCGCTCGCCGGCGCTGAATCACTGGAGCCTGATCGCCAGCAATCTCGGGGCCACCCAGGACATTCTCATCGTCAGCGGCGCGACCTGCGTCGTGTTCCTCGCCATCACCCGCCGCTGGCGGCCGGTGCTCTTCGTGGCCGTGGTCATGTTCGGCGAGCTGGCCGCCTTCCTGACCGTCGCGGCGGTGGTGAAGCGCCCGCGGCCGGACGTCTCCCACCTCGACTCGAATCTGCCCACCTCCGCGTTCCCGTCCGGGCACATGGCTGCCACCACGTGCCTGTATGTCGGGATCGCCATCCTGGTCATCGGCTACGCTCGCGGCTGGTGGCGTTACCTGTTCCTGATCCCCGCGATCGTCATGCCGCTCATGATCGCTGTGGCCCGCATGTACCGGGGCGAGCATCACCCCACTGACATCCTCGGCAGCCTGCTCTTCGCCGCGCTCTGGCTGACCGCCACTGCGCTGCTCATCAAGCCGGCCAGCGACGGCCTTGACCGCGCCGGCCGCTCGCGCCTGGGCCTGCCCCGCCGCAAGGCCCCGGACGACCGCCGGCAGGCTACGCCCGCCGCCCGTTAGGTGAGGCCACAGCACCATCACCTGCGAGGTCGACCAGATCGTTGCTGGCCGGCGGGTTAGATCAGTTGCTGGCCGGCGGGTTGGGCCGGGACGGCTTGCCGCCGATGAAGTCGGCCCAGCCGGTCTGCAGCGGGGCCCAGTGCCGGTCGAAGTCGGCGGCGCGGCGGGCCGCGCGTTCCAGGCGCTTGCCCCGGTAGCGATACCGCGCCCAGATCGAGGACGGGCGCGCGAGGCGCACCGCCCCGATCGCCCCGACCGGTGGCAGGAAAAGCCCGAACAGCGCCGTGCGGTACTTGCCCTTCAGCACGCAGATCACCGCGAGCACGCCGTCGGCAATGAGGATCCCGGTCGCGGTCAGGCGAAATGACAGCTCGACACCGTCGATGTCTTGCACGCCGAACGGGCTGAACCCGATGAGGGCCAGACCGAGGCAGGCGGCCGTCAGGCTCACCGCCTCGACCGAAAGCTGGCCCTCGCCGCTCCAGTACACGTCCTGCAAATGCAAGATCAGCGCGAACTCATCCAGGACGAGCGACGTGCCGATGCCGACCGCCACGGCGGCGAACGAGCGCCAGCCGAGCGAGCCGGGCCCGGCGACCGCGGTAAAGGCCCCGGTGATGAGCAAGATGATGCCGGGGACAGCGTGATGAATGTGGGTCCCGCCCGCCGTCACCTGGTTCCGGAACGGGCCCCGCCCGTCGCGGATCATCCGGGTGATCGTCCGGGTCAGCACGAACGTGAGGACGAAGGCCAGAAAGCACAGCATCAGGGGCAGCTTGCCTGCCGCGATCACGTCGCGCTGCCACCATGAGGCCATGCCGCCACCATAAAGGCCACGTGGGCTGACCTCACACGGTGAGGGTGAACCAGACGTCCTTGCCGTCCGCGGTGGCGCGAGCACCCCAGCTGGTGGCGAGCACTTCCAGCAGGTTCAGGCCGCGGCCGGATTCGTCGGTCGGGCCGGCCAGGCGGGGCTGGGGCAGCTGCCGGCTCCGGTCGGAGACGATGACGGCGACCTCGGTATCGGTGCGGCGCAGCCGGAGCTTGACCGGGCCGAGGCCGTACACGACCGCGTTGGTGAGGATCTCGGACGTCAGCAGGGTTGCGGTCTCGGTCACGTGCGAGCAGGCCCAGTCGTCCAGCCGCGCGGCGACGAACCGGCGCCCGGCCGGGACGCAGGCGGGGTCGCTGGCGAATTCGGCGCCCGCGGTGGCCACCGGGCCGTCCGGCAGGCGGACGAGCAGCAGCGTCACGTCGTCGGCGAAGCCGCCTGCGTGCTGGCCGGCCTCGCCGAGCAGCCGGTTGATGACGCGGTCGGCGATCTCTTCCAGGCCGAGCCCGTCGGCGCATGCGGCTTGCAGCTCGGCGCCGACCTTATCGATCTGCAGGTCCAGGTCACTGTCCCGGGTTTCGATCAGCCCGTCGGTGTACAGCGCGAGGATCGATCCGGCCGGGGCCACGAAACGGCCCTGCTGGTGCGGGACCTGGCCCACGCCGAGCGGCACGCTGACCGGAGCGGCGATCCGGGTTGCCCTGACGCCGCCGGGGCCGGGGGTGACCAGCAGTCCCGGCGGGTGACCCGCTGAGCAGATCGTCACCGGCAGCCCGGGACCGGCGTCCAGGCCGGGATCGATGACCAGATAGCAGCAGGTGATCAGCTGCTGGGGGAGGTCGGCGGCGAACGCGTCCAGCGCCTGCATGAGCTGCTGCGGCGGGAACTGGGCCTTGGCCAGTGCGCGCGCGGCCGACCGGAGCTGCCCCATGACCACGGCGGCTTCCAGACCGCGGCCCATGACGTCGCCGACGAGCACCCCCGCTCGCCCGGCGCCGAGCGGTATGAGGTCGAACCAGTCGCCGCCCACTCCGGCGCCGCCGGTGGCGGGCAGGTAGCGGTGCGCAGTCTCGATCTCGGGGATGTGCGCGGGCGTTCCCATCAGGGCTTTCTGCAAGGTGAGCGCGACGTGCCGTTGCTGCTCATACAGCTGGGTCAGCTCACGCTCGGCACGTTTGAGGTCGCTGATGTCGTGCACGATGGCCGAGGCGCCGATGATCGTGCCGTCCAGGTCACGCGTCGGCCACAGCGTCACGTCGACATCCGCCAGCCGGCCGTCCTTGGCCATCCGGACGGCCTGGACATGCTCGGCCCGTTCCCCCCGCCCGAGCCGTTCCAGCAGGCCGGGGATCTCGCCCCCCGCACCGGGCGGCACCAGCATGGCCAGGCCGGCGCCGATCGCCTCCTCCGCCGGATACCCGTACAGCCGCTGGGCGGCAGCGTTCCAGAACGTGATGCGCCCGTCGAGCGTCACCGACAAGATGGCATCGTGGGACGATTCGACGACATCGGCCAGGTCGCGGGTGTGCTGCTCGGCCGCCCTGCGGCCTGAGACGTCGCGCACCGCCGCGCAGTACAGCCGCCCGCCGGCCGCATCCAGCGGGGACAGGCTGATCTCGACCGGGAACTCACCGCCGTCTTTGCGCAGGCCGTACAGGTCCAGGCCGGCCCCCAGGGCCGGATCCGCCGGGTAGCGGCATACCCGGCGCGGTGGCCGGGATGCGGGCCGCGGAACCGTGCCGGGACCAGCCTCTCGATCCGCTGCCCGACCAGTTCGGCGCGGTCATACCCGAACAGGGACTCCACCTGCGCGTTGACGAGCCGGATCAGGCCGGCCTCGTCCACGATCACCATGGCGTCCGGCGCCGATTCAAGCAACCCGCGGAACCACCGCTCGGCGACATCGCCTGCGGCCATCCACCCCATCGTTTCACCCACGCGTCCCCTGCCGCCCGGCCTGCCGCCGCCCGCCGCCGGTAGGCAGCGGCATCCGGCCCATCAGTCGGGCCGCGCGCAGACGGGCGCCCGGCCGCGCGACCTGTGTATAAATAAATGCACGCGGGGAAGAACAACGCTAATCCCAATAATACGCAGCGGCCCGGGCCCGAAAAGCTGCAAAAACGAATATCGCGCGACAAATAGTTACGGCGGAAATGCCTTCGGCGTGATGACCATCCGGCCCGCCGCGAGCAAATCCTGATAGGCAAGCAGCCAGCCGATCCGGGGCCGTCCCGAGGGCCTATGGCGCCGGTGCCCGGGGCAGCCCCGATTCTCACCCGCATGGGGTGATGACAACTCACCCGTTTCGGGGCTTACCTGGGATTATGCGGAGTTGGCGGGGCCGTGCACCGCGCCGGCTCCCGGAGATCCTGCGGTTCTCTCATCGCCCGGACTCCTCAGCTGGATGGAGCATGCGCTATGAGCACCTTTCCCCCGATCGCGGACTACGCATTCCTGTCGGATTGCGAGAACAACTGCCTGGTGGCTCCGGACGGTTCTATCGAGTGGCTCAGCCTGCCCCGGCCGGACTCGCCGAGCGTGTTCGGCGCGCTGCTGGACCGGAACGCCGGGAGCTTCCGGTTCGGCCCGTCCAACGCCATCGTGCCCGACCATCGCCGGTACGTGCCGGGGACGATGGTGCTGGAGACGACCTGGCATACCCCGACCGGGTGGCTGGTGGTCAACGACATGTTCGTCGTCCGGCCGGTCAGCGACGAGGGGCGCCGAGCTGGCTACCAGCGAGTCCCCCGGGTCGGCGCCGGGGTCGGCACGATCCTGCGCACGGCCACCTGCATCTCGGGGAAGGTCGACGTCACGGCGAATTGCCTGCCGATGTTCGATTACGGGTCCGCGCCAGCCTCCTGGAGCTACGACACCGACAGCTACCACTCGTTGGTGATACGCCAGCCCGACGGGGACGTATCCCTGCGACTGCACTCCAGCTTCCAGCTCGGCCAGATCGCGGCCCGCGCCTACGTCCGGGCCACCCTTGACGAGGGCGAGTCGGGCTTCATGTCCCTCACCTGGGCCGGGCCGGCGCTGGCTAGCCGGCCGGAGGCGGACGACGACCTGGCCTCCACCATCAGCTTCTGGCGGGACTGGCTCAGCACCGGGACGTTTCCTGACCACCCGTGGCGGCCATACCTCGAACGCAGCGCGCTGACCCTCAAGGGGCTGAGCTACGCGCCGACCGGGGCGATCATGGCCGCGTCGACGACCAGCTTGCCCGAAACCCCGGGCGGGGCCCGCAACTGGGATTACCGCTACACCTGGATCAGGGACACCGGGTTCACCCTGCGCGCCCTCTACCGGCTCGGTTACGACTGGGAGGCGATGGAGTACTTCGCCTTCATCCTGGACGCCGTCCGGGGCAAGGACATCAAGAAGCCCTTCGCCGAACTGCAGATCATGTACGGGATCGGCGGTGAGCGAGACCTTACCGAGAAAACGATCGACCACCTCTCGGGCTGGCGCGACTCCAAGCCGGTCCGGGTCGGCAACGGCGCGTGGAACCAGCACCAGAACGATGTGTGGGGCATGCTGGTGGACGCCGTGGACTCCCACACTCACCGCGGCGCCGAGCAGATCATCAAGCCGGTCTGGGAAGGCCTGGCCGGTTTCGTTGATGACGCCATCAAGCACGCCGGTGACGTCGACCAGGGCATCTGGGAAATCCGCGGCCAGCCGCAGCATTTCACGCAGTCAGCGGTGATGTGCTGGCTCGCCGCCGACCGCGGCGCCGACCTGGCCCAGGAACGCGGCGACTCCGGGCGCGCCGCCCGGTGGCAGAAAGCCGCCGACGCGATCAAGGCCGAAATCCTCGACAAGGGCGTTAACGAGAAAGGCCGGTTCCGTCAGGCCTACGAGAACGACGAGCTCGACGCCTCGCTGCTGCTGCTCCCCATCATGGGGTTCCTGCCCCCCGACGACGACCGCATCAGGGCCACCGTGCTGGCCATCGCCGACGAGCTGACCGAGGACGGCCTCGTCCTGCGCTACAAGGTGGATACCACCGACACCGGATTCGCCGGCAAGGAGGGGACCTTCACCATCTGCTCGTGGTGGCTGGTCAGCGCGCTGGCCCTGATCGGCGAGACCGGCCGGGCCCGTGCCCTGTGCAAGAAGCTCCTGTCCTACGCGGGCCCGCTGAACCTGTACGCCGAAGAAATCGACGCGTCGACCGGTGAGCATCTCGGGAACTTCCCCCAGGCGTTCACTCATCTCGCCCTGATCGAGGCGGTGTCCCAGCTCATCGAAAACGAGGGCTGACCGCAGCCGTTCGCCCCCGCCACCCCGCGGGAAACAGCAAACCGGGCACACGCACCCCGGCCCGTTCGGCAGAGATAAAACCCTCCTGGCCAAGGGCCAGGCCAGGGGTCTTCCCGGTTATGATGGCTGAGCCGCCGGAGACACCTCGGGAAAGGGCCGGCGGCGCAGGTCTACCGGGTGCCGGGTGTTGTGCCGGGACCGTGCAGCCGGTCGCCGGGCAGGCCAGATTTCCCTGCCGGAGCCCTTGCCGCCGCCCGATCCCGGCGGGGGCTGCGCCGCCGCTCGTTTCCGCGGAATCGATCGACCGGGGCTGGGTGTTCTGGCCGGGTGAGGGTGCGGGCGCAGCTGAGCCCGTTGTCCCGACGATGAGGAGCAGTCATGGCCACGGCGTACGGCTTCGCGGGGACCGCCGCGGACGGTAAGCAGGTTCCGCGGCAGGACTATAGGACCCCGAGGAGTTATTGATGCGTATCCCGTTGTCGATTCTCGACCTGGCGCCGATCGCGCGGGGTCAGAGCGCTACTGACAGTTTCGCGAACAGTGTGGCGCTGGCCCAGCGGGCGGAGGAGCTGGGGTACCTGCGGGTCTGGTACGCCGAGCACCACAACATGGCCAGGATCGCCTCTTCTGCCACCAGCGTGCTGATCGCGCACATCGGCGCGCAGACCCGGTCGATCCGGCTCGGCGCGGGCGGGGTGATGCTGCCTAACCACGCGCCACTGCTGATCGCAGAGCAGTTCGGCACCCTGGCCGCCCTGTACCCGGGACGGATCGACCTCGGCCTGGGCCGGGCACCGGGCTCGGACCAGAACACGATGTACGCGCTGCGCCGCGACCCGAGCTCGGCCGACACCTTCCCGCAGGACGTTGTCGAGCTGCAGGGCTATCTCACCGGCAACACCCTGGTGCCGGAGGTGAACGCCATCCCCGGCAAGGGCTCGCACGTCCCGCTGTACATCCTCGGTTCGTCGTTGTTCGGGGCGAGCCTGGCCGCCGCGCTCGGCCTGCCCTATGCGTTCGCCTCGCACTTCGCGCCGGCTGCGCTCGAAGAGGCCCTGGCCCTGTACCGGCGTGAGTTCCGGCCGTCCGGGCAGCTGGAACGGCCGTACGCGATCGCGGGCGTCAACGTGATCGCCGCCGACTCCGACAGCGACGCCCGCGAGCAGCTCCAGGGAATCCGGCGAGCGCGGGCCATCAGCCTGTACCGGCGCGGGCGCCAGGGCCAGGACACGGAGCACCTGACCGACGAGCAGGCCGATCAGCTGCTGGCCGCCGGTGTCGGCGCCCACGTGGATCAGATGCTCACGTACGCTGCGGTCGGCACTCCGGCCCAGGTGAGCGACTATCTCGATGGCTTCATCCGGCATACCGAGGCCGACGAGGTGATCGTCGCCCACCAGGCGCCGGCCATCGAGAACCGGCTGCGGTCGGTCACGCTCCTGGCCGAAGCCATGCAGGCCGTCCCCGCCTGACGCGGCCGCGCAGGTCCCGATTGCCATCCGATGGCCGGTAACGATAGCGCGGCGATCGACCCGACGGCGCTGCTCGGGGACTGGCGGCTGACCCGGGAGCTCGCCGACCAGCGCACCGGACGGTCCGGGACGGTGTCCGGCCGGCTCACGCTGCGCAGCGAGCGCGGTCAGATCGCGTGGGCCGAGCAGGGCACCCTGCTGTGGAACGGATCCCGCCTGCCCGTATCCCGGTCCTACCGCCTGCGGCGCGCCGGGGAGGGGTGGTGGCTGTATTTCGCCGACGGGCGGCTGTTCCATCCCTGGATTCCGGGCCGATGGGTGCAGCACCCGTGCCGCGAAGATTCCTATCGCGGCCTGATCACCATCACCGGGCCAGACCAGTGGCGCACCCGCTGGGAGGTTGACGGGCCGGACAAGGCGCAGCTGATCATCACCCAGCTGTCCAGGTCAACAGCCTTATAGCCGGGTCAGAGTCGGTTCAGGGCCTCGCGCAGGCCGGCTTCGGCTTCGTGGCCGAGGCGCTCGAACGCGGGCCTGAGCAGCGGGGCGACGATGCGGGATGCGCCTTTGAAGGTGAGCTCGGCGGCGTAGGCGACCTCGGTTCCGGACGCCACGGGCCGGAAGCTCAGGGTGTCAACGGACATGACGGTCTTGTTCTCCCCGCGGAGCCGGATGAGTTTCTGGTCCACCAGTTCCTCGACCAGGTAGGTCAGCTGGGTCGTCCGGCCGAGAAAGGTTGAGGTATTGAGGTAGGTGGTGCCGACTCCGCCACTACCGTGCAGGCGCACCGTGGTCACCGTGCCCGGGTCCCAGTCGGTCGTCGTGGTGAAGTCGGAAAGGTAGCCGAACACGGCGTCCAGGGGCTTGTCGACGACCACGGTCTTGAGCAGTTTCATGGTGTCCTGGGCAGACCCGGCGGCAGTCGCCGGCCGTTGGCGCGGAAGCCCATGATGTTAACCTTCATCTAGAGTTTGTCTAACATAACAATAGCCCGGGCGCCTGCTGTTGTCAAATTTCTGTCTAAGTACTGTAGAGTGCTGGCATGGATGCCCCCGACGGCCCGCCGCTGCTCCGCATCGGTGAGCTGAGCCGGCGCCTCGGCGTGAGCGACCATGTCCTGCGGGCCTGGGAGAGCCGCTACGGCCTCCTGCAGCCGGTCCGCTCGCCGGGCGGCTTCCGGTTGTACTCCGAGGCGGACGAGTCGCGGGTCCGGCGGATGCAGGTCCACCTCGCCCATGGGCTGTCGGCCGCCGAAGCGGCGCGAGCGGTGCTCGGGGAGGACAGCGGGACCCGGGCGGATCATGGCCGGGCCGCCGGCCCGGACCACGCCGCGCCGGCGACGAGTGAGCTGCCCGGTGACCTCAGGCAGGCCCTGGACGCCTTCGACGAGCCAGCCGCGCAGGCCGCCCTGGACCGGCTGGTGTCCGACCTCTCCCTCACGACGGTGCTCCGCGACGTTCTGCTGCCGTATCTCTCCGAACTCGGGGAGCGCTGGGCCAGCGGAACGGCCAGCATCGCCCAGGAGCACTTCGCCAGCAACCTCATCCGCGGGCGGCTCGCCGGGCTGGCCCGGGGCTGGGGGAACGGGCACGGCCCCCGCGCTATGCTCGCCTGCCCCCCCGGCGAGCTGCACGACCTGGCGCTGATGATCTTCGGCATCGTGCTCAACCGCAACGGGTGGAGGATCGACTACCTCGGGATGAACACCCCCGTCGAGGAGCTGACCCGGACGGCCGACGCGAGGCGCCCGGACCTCGTCGTCCTCGCCTCGGCCCGGCCCGGAAGCCTCGAGCCCCACGCCGCCCAGCTCACCGTGCTCGCCCACCGCGCTCCGCTCGCCCTGGCCGGAGCGGGCGCCACCCCGCAGCTGGCCAGCGCCGCGGGGGCCCGGCTGCTCACCGGCGACCCCGTCACCGAGGCCGAGAATATCCAGTGGCCGCAGTGAGCGCGCTCGCGAGCGGCGTGCGTCACCGTGCAGGCCCGCCGCCGCCCGGATGGGCCTAGAACCGCACCAGCGTGCTGGCCGTGCCCAACTTGAGTCCGGCCGAGAAAACCTTGGTGCCCAGCGCGGCGTCGAGGGCCTTGGCTGCGGTCGCGGTGAGCGTGACGCCGATCCCCCCGGCGGTGACGACATGCTTGCCTGCCGCGAGCCTGGCGTGGGACAGGTCAAGGCGGAACAGCGGCACGCGTACGCGGGGGTTGCCGTTCACGATCCCGGTCAGGTCAGCGTGAGTCAGGTCGATAGTGAACCAGCTGACCTCGATCTTCTTACCGTTCTTCACGTTGAAGAACAGGATCCCGCCGCTGTGATTGATCGTGCCGCCAAGCGGGCTGAGGCTGACCCGGCCCCCCGTCACCGGGAACGTGAACCGCACCGCCGGGCCGCTGGCGGGGGACTGCACCGACTGGCTGCCTGGCCAGGTCGCGAGCGGCACGATGCCATTGGTCAGCAGCGCCGCCGCGATGCCGGGTGCGGTGGTGACCGCGGTGGCTCCGCTCCTCACGTGCACCGTCGCCGCGGCCTGAGCCGCCGCGGGCCGGGACGTGGCCGCTGACGCCGCCGTCGCCGAGCCTGCCAGCAGGCCCGTGATCGCCACGGCTGCCGCCAGATACTTGAACCTTCGCATGTCTGCTTCCTCCGGCCCCGCCTTGCACGTGGCCTCGTCTAGAGTCCGTCGAGAGTTCGTTCAGAGGTAAGCTAAGCCCGCCTCCGAGACATTGTCAAGACATTGTCGAAGGAATGTATAGTATTTCCCGGGGAGCGAGCCCGCCCGCGGGCCCGTTCGGCGAAGGCCTCGGCTCCCATCCGCGCGAAACGCCCCGCGCGATTGCGCGGGGCGTTTCCGCGGAAACGCAGTCATGATCTGGTGCTCAGACCCTCGGGGAAGTGGCTTTGATCCTCGCGCTGAAGTCACGCCAGGCCGCGGCGGCGAAGGTGAGGACGGGCCCGTTCCTGTCCTTGGTGTCCCGTACCCCGATCACGCCAGGACCGGAACCCACCTCGACGCAGTTCTGGTTGCTGAAGCTCAGTGAGGATTTCCGCCAGCCGGATAGCGTTATGTCATCATTCATACGCTTAGTGTGACATAACATGTGCCGCTAAGTCACCATACAATTTCACTGCGTAGTCAAGTTCTTCACACGGCCTGAACCCGTGCGGACACCCCGCGAGCTTGCAGGAGCTTGCGGATGTCGGCGGGATCGCTGGTCAGGACGAGGTCGGCAGGCACGGCCATCAGCGCTACGTGGGCGTCGACCACATCCGTGGAGCCTGCCCGCGCGAGTAGTTCGCCGATGCGTTTGCCGTCATCCCCGCTTACCGGCACAAGGCCGACGCCGGCCAGCACCCGAGCAAGGTTGGCCTGTTTGCGTCCGTCTCGCCAGGTTTGGCCGACCACCGCGGAACTGACCCGGATCGGCGTCCCCTGCTGCTGAAGGACCCGCAGTTGGGCGCCGATCATCCGGTTACGACGATCAACCGCCACCAGCGCACCTGCGTCCAGGACCGCCTTCATGCCACATCCGGGCGTGACGCCAGCCCGAGGCGTGACGCCGCTTCATCCAGCTCCGCCTGGGTGAACGAGCCGTCCTCGGCTTCCCATTGGTCCAGAGCGGCACCAAGGAGTTCATTGCGCAGCCTGTCGGCCGCTGCATCGCTGAGCCACGTTGACACGCTGGTGCCCTGGCGGGCAGCAGCCTGCCGGACGCCCTCTCCGAGATCGGGCGGCATCGTCACGGAAAACCTGTCTACCTGTGCCATACATACGATTGTATCGCATACACCCGTATGCGTCTTCGGCAACGGATGGCAACGGATGGCACACCGCACTATCTGCCGAGTCGTTAATCTCGAGTGCGGCCAGGGACAGTGGCGTTGGTCCACGGCGGCCAGGACGAACGGCCGGGGCATCATGCACGCGCCCGGCGTAGCCTCACTTGGAGGTGCGCAGTGCCGCCGAAGGAACATCTCCACAGCGAGGTTGCCGATGAATGATGTGCTGGCCGGACAGATGCAGGCCACCGGGCGGTCGCCGGTGCTGACGCTCGGCGGGACCATGCTCCCGCTGGTCGGCCGGGCCCGGGTGTACGTGTGCGGGATCACGCCCTATGACGTGACGCATCTGGGCCACGCGGCGACGTTCGTCTGGGCTGACGCCCTGTCCCGGGTGCTGCACGCGGGCGGCACCGAGGTCATCGTGTGCCGCAACGTGACCGACGTGGATGACGTCCTGCTGGCCGCCGCCACCCGTGCGGGCTCTCCCTATGACGAGTTCGCCGCCATCGAGCAGTTTTACTTCGAGCGGGACATGACCGCCCTCGGCGTGGCCCGGCCGGCCCTGGAGCCGCGGGCCCACGCCTACATCGGGCAGGTCATCTCGCTCGCCGCGGGGCTGCTGGAACGGGGCGCGGCCTACCAGCGGGACGGGCAGGTGTACTTCCGCGGGGCCGAGGTCGCTCGCCGGGCGGTCGCCGACCCGGCGGCGGCGCGGAGCCTGGCCGCCGAGTACGGGGACCGCCCTGAGGACCCGCGCAAGGAGGACCCGTTCGACGTCGTGGTGTGGCAGGCGGCCCGCGACCGGAAACCGGCCTGGGAGAGCCCGTGGGGCCCCGGCCGGCCTGGCTGGCACGCCGAGTGCGCGGCGATGGCCCTGCACGCGTTCGGCCCGGCCGTCGACATCCAGGCCGGCGGCGGTGACCTGCGGTTCCCGCACCACGCCTACCAGACGGCCATGGCCGAGGCGTTCACCGGAGTCACGCCGTTCGCCCGGGCCCAGCTGAACGCCGGCGTCGTCCACGTGTCCGGGGCCAAGATGGCCAAGTCCACGGGCAACCTGGTGCTGGTCAGCGACCTGCTCGCCGAGTATCCCGCCGGGGTGATCCGGCTGCTGATCCTGGACCGGCGATGGGCGCAGGACTGGGATTACGACCATGCCGGGCTGGAGGCGGCCGCGGCCCGGCTGGAACGCCTCGCCGCCGCCGCGGGCCGGCCCGGCCGCAGCGTCGCCGGACGCGGGGACGGGGCGGTAGCTGCCGTCAGGGCCGCGCTCGCCCGTGACCTCGATGTGCCGGCCGCCCTGCGCATCGCCGAGGACGAGGGCGGCCCCGCCGCCCGTACCCTCGGCTCCCTGCTCGGCCTGTGGTAACCGGGAGCGGCTGGTAACCGGCCGCGGCTGGTAACGGGAGCGGCGCACGTCCCGGGCCGACGCGGCGGCCGGCCCACGCTGACGCCAGGGCGCACATGGCCAGCGCCGCCATGGCCGCCGCAGGGCCGGCCGCGGGATGGCCCAGCCGCGCGGCAGTGTGCAGCGCCAGGGCCACCACGGCCACCCCCAGGGCGGTGCCCAGTCCGCGGGCCATGTTCACCATCCCGCCGGCCGCGGCCGCCTGTCCGGGCGGGATCGCCGTCATGATCGCCGCGTTGTTGGCCGGTATATAGGTGCCCAGGCCGATGCCGAGCAGGCCCAGCCAGGCCGCTGTCACCATATCCGGGGCGGGGATGGCCAGCGCGGCGGCGCAGCCGCTGGCCAGCAGCCCGCCGGCCAGGCAGCGGCGCCGGTCCGGCCAGCGCGCGGGCAGGATCTTCTCACCGGCCACGGCGGCCAGCCCGAACCCGGCGGGCAGCGCGGACAGCAGCAGCCCGGCGTGCACCACGGTGCCGCCATGGGCGGTCAGGGCCTGCGGGATGAGCACCAGCGGCCCGAACAGCACCAGGTAGGCGCACAGTGCCCCGGCCAGCAGCGGCCAGGTGCCGTTGGCGGCCAGCATCTTCAGGTCAACCAGCGGCGCGGCCGCGCGCCGTTCCCACCACACCAGGCCCGCCCCGGCCAGCAGCGCCACGGCCGCGGGGCCGGCCAGCCCGGGCCGCGGCAGGCCGAGCCCGGATACCGCTGACACGGCGACCAGCGTCCCGGTCGCGGCCGCGGCCAGCAGGATCAGCCCCAGCGGGTCGGTGCCCGGGCGGGCGGCGCGCTGGCGGGTGCGCGGCAGCAAGAACCAGCTCGCCGCCACCGCCGCGACCCCGACCGGGACGTTGATGAAGAAGATCGACCGCCAGCCCGCCGAGGCGACCAGCAGGCCGCCCGCCACCGGGCCCAGCGCCAGGCCCACCGCCTGCGCACCAGCCTGCAGTCCCAGGGCCGCCCGCCGCCGCCCGGCCGGGGCGCTGGTGGCCACCAGCGCCACGCTGTTGGCCTGCAGCATCGCTGCTCCGGCCGCCTGCACCACCCGGACCGCGATCAGCACGCCCAGCGTGGGGGCCAGCCCGCACCCCGCCGACGCCGCGGTGAACAGCACGAGCCCGTACAGGTACACCAGCTTGCGGCCGTACCGGTCCGACCAGCGGCCCACCGGCACCAGCAGCGCAACCAGCGTCAGCAGGTAGGCCAGCGACACCCACTGCACCCCGGCCAGGGCCACGCCGTACTGGCGCTGCAACGCGGGGAACGCCAACGTCACCACGCTGGCATCCAGCTGCCCCATGAACGCCCCGAAGCACACCGTGGCCACCGCCAGCCACGGCGCCATGGGATGCTCGCGGATTGCCGCCGGCCGGGCCGGCTCGCGCAGCAGCAGCACCGCTGGCCTTCGCCCCGCGGCCGCCGCTGGCCCGGACTCCCAACCCAACCCCATGGCCCTTACTTCTGTAGAAGAACTATTTATTGTTCTATCACAGAAGGAATTGGCCGGGCGCCTCACCGTGCCCGCTGCGGAGCGGTCCGCGGCAGGGCCCGGCCGGGCCGCTCCCGTGCATCATCAAATGCTGGTTCCCGCCCGCCCGGCCTCACTCCGCGTAGTAACTTACTACCGCAAGTGGTCGTGCCTGCGCGGCGCGAATCAGCACCTGGAGGTCACCGATGCCAGCCGGGACAGCGCCGCGCGGCGGGCCGGGCTGGGACGGGCTCATCGTGGTGTGCGCGGTGGCCTCCTATGACGGCGTCCGGATGAGTGACTGGCACCTGGCCCAGCACCTATCAAAGCTGGCCCCGGTGCTGTACGTGGACCCGCCCTCATTCCGGCGCCCGGCCGCGCGGGGCCCCCGCCGGGTCGGCCTGCGGCTGCGGCAGGAGGGGCCGGGCCTGGCCCGGCTGATCCCCGCCGCGCCGCCGTTCCCGGCCCGCCGCGCCGTGGCCGGCACCGCGGCCGCCCTGCTCCGCCGGGACCTGCGCTGGGCCGCCGCCCGGCTCGGCGGGCAGGTCAGCGCGGTGCTCTCGGGCTGGCCGCAGTTCCCGGTGTTCGGCGCCTGCGGTGAACCGGTGCGCGCCTACTCGGCCAAAGACGACTTCGTCGCCGGCGCCGCGTTGTTCGGGGTGAACGCGGCCATGCTGGCGCGCCGCGAGCGGCAGGTCGCCGCCGCCGCCGGCCTGCTCATCGCAGCCAACCCCGCAGTGGCCGCCATGTGGCGCAGCCGCGGCCGCGACCCGCTGCTCATCCCCTTCGGCACCGACGCTCCCACCTACCTGGCCACCGACCGCGCCCCGCTGCCCCCCGGCACCCGCCACACCCACCCACCCGGAACTGGTCACCACCGCACCCAGCCCGCCATGAAACCCGCCCGCCGCGGCGCAACGCGAAGTCGCCGATCCTGGCCCCCGCGGTGCCGCAGGACGAAGGCCGACTGTCGCTGTTCCCGGCGCCGGGGAGCCGCCGCGTGGCAGGATCATCACCATGACCGAGACCCCGGATATGAACGATGTGGCGGCCGCAGCGCTCCGGCTGATCGGCGCGTTCGAGCATGGTCACTCCGTAGGAGCACTGGAAACCGTGCTCGCCGCCGATCCGCTGGTTATCGCGACCGCGCTCGGCCTACTCGCGAGCCCGGTCGAAGTCACGGTCCGGTGCACCGCCTGCGGTGCGCCGGTGAAGGCCGAGCACGATCCCGTCGCGGCTATCCGTCCAGGGCTGCACCTGGTCAGCGAACAGCCCCAGTCCTGACCGCCACCGGCGCCACCATCGCCTGGATTGCCGTGACGGCGATCGGGTTCACCAGCCCAGCCTACGAGATGAGCGCCGGACGAAAGTTGCCTGGCCGAGGCCAGGTCGGCGCCAACCCGCGCCAGCTGGGCCCGGGTGCGCCGCGTGCCGCACAACACCCAGAATCAGCAAATACTATGAACGCTCATGGGAAAGCGGGCAGGGCAGCGATCCAGGGCGGTCATGGCCGCGGTGGCCGTGGCCGGAGTGACCGTGCTGGCCGCGTGCGGCGCGGGCGGGTCGGCCAAGCCCGGCACGCCGTACGTGACGTCCTCGCCCACGTCGGTGCCCACGCCGCCGCCGGTTGCCCCGCACGGCGGAGTGAACCTCGACGTGCTGGTGGTCACCGACGGCACGCCGCCGGTCCAGGCCATCGGAGCGCAGCTGACCGCCGAGGGCGTGCCCACCACGGTCATCAACCTGCACGGCTCGTCCCGCCCGGCCATCACCCGCGCGTTTCTCGCCCGCAGCCTGCCCGGCGGCGGCCAGGGCGGCAACTTCGAGGGGATCGTCCTGCCCAGTGCGGACCCCGTGGGCTTGTCCGCCGCCGAGGACGACGCGCTGGCCTGGTACGAGCGCACGTTGAAGGTGCGCCAGGTGGATGCCTACACCGCGCCTGAGCCGGGCCTCGGGATGAATCCGCCGGCCTACAGCGGGCCGCTCAGCGGGACGGTGAGCGTGACGTCGGCGGGCGCGAGCGCCGGGTTCGGCTACCTCAACGGGTCGTTCCCGTTCAGCGGCGGGCTGGCCGGACCAGCCACGTACACCTACCTGTCCGATCCCGTGCCGGGTGGCGGCGCCACGCCGCTGCTCGACGCGGCCATCCCGGGCTCGGCGGGCCGGGGCGCGCTGGTGTGGCAGGACGACGCCGGCGGCCGCCAGCAGCTCGGGATCGGCTTCGGCTACGCCTCGTACACCACCCAGTTCCACTACCTGGCGCACGGCATCGTGACCTGGGTGACCCGCGGCGTGAACCTCGGTGACTGGCGCAACTACCTCGACGTCGCCTACGACGACATGTTCCTCGGCGACTCGCAGTGGAGCATGACCGGCCACTGCACGCCCGGCGAGACCGCCTGCCCCAAGGGCACGCCGATGACGCCGTCGATCAATATGACGCCGGCCGACATCGGGTACGCCGCCCAGTGGGAACAGCAGCACGACTTCACCATCGAGTTCCTGTACAACGGCGGCGGCTCGGTCGCCGCCGAGGTCAACGGGGTGGACCCCCTGCTGCAGGCGACCAAGCCGCTGGCCCAGGACTTCTACTGGGTCAATCACACCTACAGCCACGCCTACCTGGGCTGCCAGCAGGACTTCAAGGTGGTGCCGTGGAAGTGCGTGACGTCGGGCGGGCAGCTCGTATGGGCGGCGGGCCCCAGCCTGATCAACAGCGAGATCGAGCGCAACTTCACCTGGGCCGCGAAGAACGGCATCCCCGCCGAGCCCGCCTCGGTGGCCACCGGCGAGTACTCGGGGCTGCTGCTGCTGCCCCAGCAGCCGGTGGACAATCCTTACCTGGACGCGGCCATGGGCCCCGACGGCATCAAGTGGGTCGCCATGGACGCCTCACGCGAGCCGGACATGCGCTACGTCGGCGCGGCGCTCGGCGTCCCCCGGCACCCGATCGAGGTCGGGTACGACGTCGACACCGTGGCCGCGGAGGTCAGCGAGTTCAACTGGTACAACACGTCCAAGGCCGACGGCGGCAGCGGGCTATGCCAGGGCAGCAAGGTCACCGCCTGCATCACGCCGCTGGACCCGGCCACCGGGTGGACCTCATACATCCTGCCCGGCCAAGCCCGGATCGTGCTCAACGCGATGCTGGCCAATGACCCGCGGCCGTTCTTCATGCACCAGTCCAACCTGGCCGGCGACCGGCTGGCCTACGACGTGATGGACGCCGTCCTGTCCGCGTACCGGGCCGTCTACGGGGCCAGCGCCCCGATCGTCAACCTCCCCATGTCGGGGGACGGCGCCGCCCTGCACGACCAGCAGCTGTGGGCCACGGCTCTGCGCGAGCACCTGGTCACCGCGTGGGTCGAGGGCAACACGGTGACCATCTCCGGCCCGCCGGGCACCACGGTACCGGTTACGGTCCCGGCCGGGACGACGGCGGGATCGGGCCGCCCGGCCTTCGCCAGCCCGTACGCCGGCGAGCTCTCCGGCTACGCGACGCTCGGCTCCCGTCCGCTCACGCTCACCCTCGGCTCGGCGCCGTTCGGGGGGTGACCCCGGGCTGGTCCGCATAGGCCGCGGTCAGCGCGTCGCGCAGGGCCGGCGCACCGAACCGGTCGCCGAGCCGGGCCCGCGCCGTGCCGGCCAGGCGCGCGGCGACCTCGGGCCGGTCCAGCAGGTAGGCCACCGCGCCGGCCATGAGGTCCGGGCGCTGCGGCGGTACCAGCAGCCCGGTCTCGCCGGGCACCACGACGTCGGACACCGCGTTCACGGCGGTGGCCACGACTGGGACGCCGCAGGCCATCGCCTCCACCACCGCGGTCGGCAGTCCTTCGTAGCGGCTGGGCAGCGCGAATACGTCGAACGCCGGGAGGATCTCCGGCACGTCCGCCCGCTCGCCGGCCAGCACGACGCGGGTGCCCGGCTGCCTGCTGGCCAGGCGGCCGACGTGATCGGCGAGTTCGCCGCCGCCGACCCACACGCCGATCACCTCCGGCCGGCCCAGCTGGCGCAGGGCGGCCAGGAAGTCCTCGGGTGCCTTCTGGTAGGTGAGCCGGCCGACCGCGCCCACCACCGTGGCGCCGGCGGGCAGGCCGAGCGCGCGCCGGGCCCGCTCCCGGGCCCCCGGTGTGCGGGCGGACGGCGCGCCGGTCTCCACGGCCACCCCGATGGTCCGGACCCGGTCCGGCGCGATCAGGCCGCGGCGGATGGCCTCGACCGACACGCCGGTCCCGACGCACAGCGCGACGTCGGTGATGCGGCCCAGCCGGCGTTCGATCGCGACGTAGGCCCCGCGGCGGCCGCGGGACTGGAACTCGTGGAACGGGAAGCCATGGTAGGTGTGCACGATCCGCGGCACTCCGGCATGCCGGGCGGCCAGGCGGCCGAGCGTCCCGGCCTTGGCCGTGTGGGTGTGCGCCACGTCGAACCGTCCCCGGCGCAGCAGGCCGGTCAGCGCGCGCAGCGCGCGCAGGTCGCTGCGGGGATCGATGGGCATGCGCAGGGCCGGCTCGGTGACCACCTCCAGGCCCGCCGCGGCCGCCTGGTCCAGCAGGTGATTCCCGCTCCCGGCGACGATCGTGACCCGGAACCGGCCGGGGTCGAGCGCCGTCGCGCCGCGCAGCGCGAGCATGCCCGCCCCGCCCTCCAGCCGGGTGATGAGGGTCGCCACTCGCAACGGCCGGGAATTCATCAGCTCGGGCAGCCTCCCGACGCGATGGAGATCTCGTCCGAGAAGTAGCTCGGCAGGGCGTCGTAGGGGTTGCTCCCGGTCCCGTTGGTCACATAGACGTGCCCGGCGCGGCGGCTGGCGGCCAGCTCGAGGACCCGGGCCAGGCCGGAAGCCGGCGTGGCGTAGACCGTGTGGGCGAACTTCGACGCCGGGTAGCTGCCCGCCCAGCCGGGCACCTGCAGGCCCAGGTACTGGGCGTACGTGCCCTCGAAGACCATCACCACGTCGCCGATGGACATGTAGGTCTGGTCCGGGTACTGGCCCGGGTTGAGCCAGACCGACGAGCCCGCGTTGTAGGTGTGGATGAAGCTGGCCAGCTGGCGGTAGTACGCGGCGTCGGAGGCCGTTCCTGACACGCGGTCCAGGAAGATGTCGGTGACGCCGTACCAGGCCTTATAGTTCCGGACCTCGGTCTGGACCTGCGCGGCCGGCCGCTGGCCGTCCTCGGTGGAGATGTAGCCCAGCAGGGTGATGCCCCTGGCTTTCACCAGGCGGACCAGCGCCTCGAAATGCGGATCCGGCTGGCTGCCCGCGCCGGATCCGGAAATGTCGAGGATGACGTTACTGGGGGGCGGCTGGCTGTCGGCGGCCTGCGCCCACACCGACGCGGAGTAGAAGAACGCCGGGATGACCAGCTGCTGGCAGAACGGGCCCGTGCTGGCCGCCGACGGGCTCACCGTGGGGTCCGCCGCCGAAGAGCCGCCCGACCCGCACGCCGCCACCCCCGCCACCGCCGCCAGCGCGGCCGCGGCCAGCGCCAGCCGCGCGGTGCGCCGCCGGCCGCGGCCGCGGGTCGTTCCGGATGAGTGCGCCACGGTCAGGACTGGCAATCGGCGGGCAGCAGGTCATACGGGTTGGACCCGCCGCGTTCGGTGATGTAGACGGCCGCCGCGTGGCGCTCGCTGGCCAGCCGGGCCGCGTCCGCGAACCGCTCGGGCGGCACCGAGTATACGACGTGGTGGAACTTCTCGGCCGGCCACGCGGCGGTCCACCGTGGCACGCTGAGCTGACGGTAGGCGGTCCACGGGCCCTCGAACGTGCCCAGCACGTCGGCGTGCGCGGCGTAGCCCTGGTCCGGGTGCGTGCCGTGGTTGAACAGCACCACCCGGGCGCCGAGCTGGCGGACCCGGGCGGACAGCGCCCCGTAGTGGGCCAGGGCGGCGGCGCCGGTCGCGACCCGGTCCAGGCAGACCCCGTCGACGCCGTACCAGTCCAGGTAGCGGCCGAGTTCGGCGAGGATCGGCGGGGCGGGCCGGCGGCCGTAGTCGGTGTCCACGTAGCCGATGACCGGCACTGCGGCCTCGCGCAGCCGGGCCCGGGCGTCGGTGAACGGGGCCTGGGGCGTATCACCCGGTCCGTTCTGGATATTCAGGATCACCAGCCGGACCCGCGGGGCGTGCCCGGCCAGCCAGTCCCACTGGCCGGGGTGGACGGCGGGATGGAAGTAGGCGGGCACGACGAGCCGCGGGCGGCCCTCAGCGGAGCGCGTCATCGCTGGCCTCCCACAGGTCGCAGACGGACGCCTTCAGGTCCCGGGACGGCCGCCAGGCCAGGTCCTGGCCGGCCCGGGTGATGTCGGCCTGCATCCACGGCAAGGCGCCGGTCCGCGGCGAGCCGGGCGCGTCCTCCTGCACGGCGACGTCGTGCCCGCTGGCCGCGAGCAGTTCGCCGACCAGGGCGCGGCAGCTGACGCCGCGGCCGCTGCCGACGTTGATAACCGGATGCGGCAGCGCCGGCGCGGCGGCCGCGGCGAGCACGGCCCCGGCGGCGTCCCGCGCGTCGACGAAGTCCCGCACCGCGTCCAGCGACCCGAGCCGCAGGCTCGTGCCGCGGGCGATGGCCTGGCGCAGCAGCGCGGCGGCGCGGCCCGGCAGGCCGTCCTGCGGTGCTCCCGCGCCGACCACGTTGAACACGCGCAGCGTCACGGCGTCCAGGCCGGCCGTCCTGGCCAGTTCGGTCAGCGCGGTGCCGGCCAGCTTGGTCGCGCCGTAGGCGCTGGCGGGCCGGGGCGGGGCCAGCTCGGTGACCGGCGTGCCCTCGGTGGCCGGCCCGTACTCCGCGGCCGACCCGATATGGACCAAACGGGCCGTGCTGCGCGCATCGAGCATCGCGGTGAGCAGCGCGTGGACAGCGGTCACGTTGGCCGCGGCCAGCACATCCGTCGCGCCGGCCGTCGCGCCGGCGCAGTTGACCACCGCGTCGGGCGCGACGGAGGCGAGCAGGGCGGCGATCCGGGCCGGGCCGTCGGCGGCCAGGTCGAGCCGGTGGTGCGACGCCGACGCCGGCACCGGCAGCGGGGACCGGCCCGCGGTGACGACCTGGTGGCCTGCGGCGGCCGCCTCGCGCCGGATGTGACCGCCGAGGAAGCTGCTCGCGCCGGTAATCAGGATGCGCATGGTAGCAGTCTTATTGGTGGTACTCGTTGGTCTTGAACAGGGCCAGGTTCGCGGGCTCACGGAACCAGTCGATGGTCTGCTGCAGGCCCTCGTTCCTGGTCAGCCGGGGCCGCCAGCCGGTCCGCTCGCGGAGCTTGGTCGCGTCGCAGACCAGCCGCATCACCTCCGATTCCTTGGGCCGGAGCCGCTGGGCGTCCTCGACGATGTCGGCGTCCACGCCCATCAGCGCCGCGATGTCCTCGGCCAGCTGGCCGATCGCGATGTCGTCGCCCGGGCCGCAGTTGAACACCTCGCCCAGCACCGCCGAGGCCGGGGCCTCGCCCAGCTCGATGAACGCGCCGACGGTGTCGGTGACGTAGCTGAAGTCCCGGGTCGGGTCCAGCGCGCCGAGCCTGAGCAGGCGGGCGCCGGTGGCCAGCTGGGTGATGACCTGCGGGATGACCGCGCGGGTGGACTGCCGGGGGCCGAAGGTGTTGAACGGCCGCAGGGTCACCGCCGGGACCCCGAAGCTCAGGTGGTAGGACTCGACCAGCTTGTCGGCGGCGATCTTGGACGCCGCGTACGGCGACTGGGCCTGGAGCGGATGCGACTCGGCGATCGGCACGGTCCGCGCGGTGCCGTAGGTCTCGCTGGTCGACGTGTGCACCAGCCGCGGCGTGCGGCAGGCCCGCACGGCCTCCAGGACGTGCAGGGTGCCGATCGAGTTGTTGTCCACGAAGGACCTCGGCGCCCGGTAGGAGTACGGGACCGAGCCGATGGCGGCCAGATGGTAGACGGTCTGCGCGCCCTCCACCAGGTCCCGGGCCGAGGCCGGGTCGCGCACGTCGCCGAACACCACCTCGACCTGGTCCATGATGTCCGGGCCGAGGGTGTCCAGCCAGGCGCAGGAGTTCCACATGTTGTACAAGACCATGGCCTTGACCCGGTACCCGCGTCGCACCAGCGCCTCGACCAGGTGGGATCCGATGAATCCCTCGGCGCCGGTGACCGCGACCACATCCGTCATTCGCTTCCTCCTCAGTATCCGTGCCGTGCCGCGGAGCCCAGGGCCGCCGCGGCGAAGCAGGCCAGCACCACGAGCAGGATCGCGGGCGTCACTACCTGCACGATCATGCCGTGGCCGCGCAGGGCGATCTCGGCGCCCAGGGCCGCCGCGCCGGCCAGCAGTGGGACCGCGCGCAGCCGCATCGTCTGCAGCAGCAGGGCCAGGAACATGGCCGCCCCCAGCATCAGGTACGCCGCCAGCTCCGGCACGTCGGCCCGGCCCGGCCGGGCCAGGCCGGTCGCGGCGGCCACGGCGGCTGCGGCCGCGATGAGCGCGGCGGTGCCGCACACGTACTGCGCCAGCGCGGCGGCCAGCAGCAGGCGCGCGCGCCGCCGGAATCCGGTCAGGTCCCGGCGGGAGCCGAGCAGCAGCCGGGCCCGCCGCCGGTACCACAGCAGGATCCACTCGGCCCCGCCCATGCTCAGCGACAGCGGCACCGCGGCCAGCAGCGCGCCGGGGTTCAGGCCGCCGTGCCCTTCCGGGCCGGCCGCGATGGGGAAGATCAGCAACCCGGCCGCGACCGCGCCGAAGGCGATGGCCGGCCCGGCGGCCCGCAGTTCGGCGGCGATCAGCAGGCGGCCGGTGCGGGGGCCGCCGGGGCGGGTGCAGGCCACCGCGATCAGGCTCGCGGCCAGCGGCGTGGCGGCCAGGGCGGCCCAGGCCAGCGGCTGGAGCGAGGGCGGCCGGCCGGACGCCAGGAACACGACGCTGCCGGTCACGCCGGGGGCCAGCGCGGCCAGCAGCCATTTCTCCGTTCCTGTCACCATGAGCACGCACGCGCCGAGCATGAAGACGCCTTCGCCCGCGCCGAACACCAGCACCGGCCAGTGCGAGTGCAGGACGAGCCCCGCCGCGGCCATGGCCAGCCCGACCAGGACCAGGCCCGCGGCCAGCCCGGCCCGGAGCACCCGCTTGACCTGGTCCTCGTCGGCCGATCCGGCCCGGCGCAGGTACCCGATGCTGGCCAGTCCCTGGCTCAGCCCCCACGCCACGAGCAGGGCCAGCACCAGGGTGGGCACCACGGCCGGGCCGTGCAGCAGCCCGGCCGCCGCCGGGAAGCACGCGGCCGGCAGCGCGTAGATCAGGCCGTGCAGCAGCGGCCGGAGCAGGCTCGTCGGCCACGGCTCCGGGAGCGGCGCCGGGTAGGCCGGGCGCCGCGGCACGCGCAGGTACATCGCGCGGGCCAGCGCGAAGACGTCGTCGACGCCGTACTGGCTGCGGACCGAGCGGTCGCTGAATCCGTCGAACTCCAGCGCGCTCGCGACCTCCAGCGGATCCACGGCCGACTCGCAGACCTCGCTGAATTCCTCGCACAGGGCCGCGACGGTGGGCGCGGCGTTCCCGCTGGGTTCTCGTAGCCACCGGGGGGTGCCGCCGTTGACCGGCGGCGGCACGCGGCCGGCGCTCACCGCAGCGCCTCGGTTGCCTCGGCGGCCTCGGCGGCCTCGGCGGCCTCGGCGGCCTCGGCGGTCACCGCGGGCAAGATCACGGTCTGCTCGTCGGGCTCGACGGTGACCGCGTCCATGATCACGGTCTGCTCGTCGGGCTCGGTGACCACCGCGTCGGGCGAGCCGAGGCCGCGGCCTGAACCCAGAGCCGTGTACATCTCATCGAACGCGCCAATCGCGCGGTCCACGGTGAAGTGCTCCATGGCCCGGGCCCGGGCCGCGGCGCCCATCGCCTGCCGCAGGGTGTCATCCCGCAGCAGCCGCAGGCAGGCCTCCGCCAGGGCCGCCGGGTCGCGGGGTGGCACGACCAGCCCGGCCACGTCCCCGACCGCCTCGCTGACCCCGCCGACGTCGGTGGCCACGCTGGCCCGGCCGCAGGCCATCGCCTCGATGAGCGTGTAGGGGAAGCCCTCGCTGATGCTGGACAGGACGAACAGATGGCCGGCCGCGTACGCGTCCGTGATGGCCGACACCCGGCCCTCGAAGGTGGCCTGCCCGGTGAGGCCCAGGTCCGCGGCCTCGGCCCGGCAGTGCTCCAGGTAGGCCTGCCCGCCCTCGGGCGGGGAGCCGAAGATGCGCAGCCGGGCGCCCGGCATCGCGTTGACCACCAGGGAGAAGGCCCGCAGCAGCGTGATGAGGTCCTTGATCGGGTCAATCCGGCCCACCCAGGTGATGGTCGGGACCTCCGGCTCTTCGGTCAGCACCGGGAAGGTGGCCGGGTCCACCCCGTTGTAGATGGTACGGATGCGGGCGGCGTCCGCGCCGAGTTCGGTTTCCCAGCGCTTGTTGTAGACGTTGCCGGGGGTGATGACGTCGGCCTCCTGGTAGCCGAGCGTGCATAGGCGGCGCAGGAAGCGCAGGTACAGGTCCTTCACCGGCCAGCCGAACTGCGGGTGGCGCAGATGCAGGTAATGCTCCCGCATGTACACGCCGTGCTCGGTGACGATCATCGGCATCCCGTACCGCCACTTGGCCGCCACCGCGGGCAGCGCGCCGAGCCCGTTGGTCACCGCATGCATCACGTCCGCCCGCACCGGCGGATGCGAGAACGGGCGCAGCGCGTGCTCGAGCAGCTGCAGCGCGACGACCGTGTTGCCCAGGGTGGGCACGATCCGCTCGTGGCCCGTCTCACCCGGGGCGCCGGGCCAGTTGGTGGGGGCGGTAGTGGCCTTGGGCAGGATTTCCGGCCAGCGCTGCCGCCATGCCTCGGCCAGCAGGCGCACCGCGGACTCGGCGGACAGGGCGGCCCGCAGGTTCCGCGTCTGCGCGTAGTCGAACACCTGGTGCATCACGCCGGTGAACCGGTCCTGGGCCTGATCGGCCGGGCTGAGCAGCACGTCGATCAGCTCGGCCAGCGGCGAGTCGTCCCGGCCCCCGGGCAGCCGGGCGCGCAGCGGGACCGAGGGCGGCCGACCCCACAGCGGGATCGTCGCCATGGACGTCACGTTGGCCGGGAGCGGCCAGCGGATGGCCTCGTTCCCGGAGGCGACCAGCGGGATCACGGTGAACTCATGCTGCGGCAACCCGCGGATCAGCTGGTCGCACCAGACGCTGACGCCGCCGAACTGGTGCGGGTAGGTACCCTCTGCTGCCAGTGCCACTCTCATGTTCCGCCGTGCCGCCTCCGGCCCCCGTTCGCCCTGAGCTGCTCATACAGGTCGTCAATCCGCCCGACGACCGCTTCCATCCCGTACCGCCCAAAGACCGCGTGGTCGGGCTGGCGGTCTTGCGGGCCGGCCTCGACCGCCTTGCGGATCTCCGCGCCCAGGGCCTCGACCGTCCCGGCGACCTGACGGGCCTGGCCGGTCTCGATCCCGTCCAGGGCCGGGCAGGCCGTGTAGAGCACGGGCAGGCCGCTGGCCATCGCCTCGAGGACCGACAGGCCGAAGGTCTCCTGGGCCGACGCGGCCACGTAGAGGTCGAACGCGGACATCATGGCGGCCGTGTCCGACTGGAAGCCGCCGAAGATCACGCGGTCGGCCGCCCCGAGCCGGGCCACCGCGGCCGCCACCCGGGCCTGGTCCTCGCCGCGGCCGATGATCAGGATCTGGCCCCGCTCGCCGAGCACCGGCAGGGCCGCCTCGACGAGCAGGTCGATGCGCTTGTTGGGGTCCAGCCGCCCGAGCGATCCGATCACGTAGGTGTCCGGCGTGATGCCGAACTGCTCGCGTACCCGCTGGCGGGCCGCCGGGTCGAAGGCCAGCTCCGCGGTGTCCAGCCCGTTGGGGATGACGGTGATCTTCCGAGCGGGCACGCCCCAGGCGATGAGCCGTTCCCGGACGATGCCGGAGACGGCGATGGTGGCGTCGGAGAACAGTTCCGAGGCCAGGTACAGCCCGCGCACCCCGGCGGTCATCTTGCGCCGCTCGATGTGCGTCTCGCCGATGGAGTGCTCGGTGGTCAGCACGACCGGGGTGCCGGCCAGCCGGGCCGCCGGGCGGGCGTAGATCTGGCTGCGGTACAGGTGCGTGTGGACCACGTCGTAGCGGCCCTCGGCGATGATCGACCGCAGCCTCAGCAGCGCGCTGAGCTGGGTGTTGCGCCGCATCCCGAGGTCGCGCACGCTGGTCCCCGCGGCCCGGATCCGGTCCGCGACCGGCCCGGGGTTGTACAGCGTGACCACATCGCTGTCGTGCCTGGTGTACTTCAGGATCAGCGCCAGCTGGATCTCGGCGCCCCCGACGTCCAGGCCGGTGATGACGTGCAGGACCTTCACACGCGTCTCCCTTGGGCTGCGATGTATGCGCGGTAGGTGAGCCGCTTGGCGGCCAGCCGGGCCGGCCCGTCGCGCTGGCCGGCGTAGATCCTGGGCAGCGCCATCGGCCCGAGGTCAGCCAGCGGGCTCTGCACGGCGCACGCGTAGTCGTAGCCCGCCTCGCTCACCGCGCTCCGGGCGGCGGCGTCCATCGAGCCGTACGGGTAGGCGAAGCCGCGGACCGGCGCTCCGGTGAGCTCGCCCAGCCGGGCCCGGCTCCCGCCGGTCTCCGCGTGCAGCTGGCCGCCGTCCAGGCCGGCCAGCCGGATGTGCGTGGCGCCGTGCGCGCCGATCTCCATCCCGGCGGACGCGAGCTCGCGCACCTGGCTGGCCGAGACCAGCGGCCACGGCGTGCCCTCGTCCCAGTCATTGGTCCCGCCGAGCCGCCCGGAGATGACGAAGAAGGTGCCGGTGAAGCGGTGGCGCAGCAGCTCGGGGACGGCCGCCTCGAGCACACTGACGTACCCGTCGTCGAACGTGATGCCGACCAGGCCACGCGGGTGGCCCGCCCGCATCGCGTCGACCAGCGTCCCGATCCCGACGCCGCGCAGCCCGAGCCGGTGCAGCGTGTCCATCTGCTGGGCGAAGCGGGCCGGCGTCACGCACAGCTGGTTCGGGTCCTTGGCCATGTCCGCCACCGCGTGGTACATCAGGATCATCGGCACGCGGCCCAGGGGGAGCCGGCCCGCGGGCGCCGTCCCGGCGGCCGCCCGCCGGGTGCGGCCGGGAGCGGTCATGGCGTGCCTCCCGTCCGCAGGCCGCCGCGGATCACGGCGGCCAGCGTCCGGGCCAGGATGACCAGGTCGAGCCAGACGGACCAGTACTCGACGTAATAGTTGTCGAACCGGGCCCGCTCGAAGATCGACGTGTCTCCGTGCAGCCCGTTGACCTGCGCCCATCCGGTCAGGCCCGCGGGCATCCGGCTCCGGTCCGCGTAACGGGGAATCTCCCGGCTGAACCGGTCGGCGAAGTAGGGCCGCTCCGGCCGCGGGCCCACCAGCGACATCTGGCCCCGCAGCACGTTGGTCAGCTGGGGCAGCTCATCCAGGTGGGTGACGCGCAGCCATCGGCCGAGCGGCCTGGCCGGCTCCGTCACGGCCCAGCGGGTGTCATGGTCGTCGTGGGCGGCCAGCGTGCGCACCTTGACGATCTGCGCGACCTGTCCCGGCCCGGTCACCCTGGCCTGCCGGAACAGGGCCGGCTGCCCGGTGCGCAGCCGGACCGCGACCATCAGGGCGAGGATCAGCGGAGCCGCCATGATGAGCAGAACGGCCGAGATGACCCCGTCCAGGACCCGCTTCAGCGCGAGCGCGGGACGCGAGCCTCCGGGCCCCCGCAGCGGGATGAGCGGGATGCCCCAGATCTCGTCCAGGCAGCCGCGCGGCACCGCCATGCCCAGCTCGTACAGCCGGGGCACCACGCAGACGTCGGCCGGGAGCGGGCGGGTGGCGCGGATCAGCGTGACGACGTCCTCGTCGCGCACGGCCGAGGAAAAGCACACGATGACCCGGCGGATGCCCAGCCTGCGCACCACGTCGGCCAGGTCGGCCGGGTGGCCCAGCGACGGCACCGACAGGTCCAGCCGGGGCGGGCCGTCGTCGAGCAGGCCCGCAGGCCGCAGGCCGAGCTCGGGATGCTGCAGCATCAGCTCGGCGAGGTAGGCCCCGAACGTGCCGGTCCCGATGATCACGGCCGGCTCGGTCGAGCCGGCCACGGCGGTGGGCGCCGCGCAGCGCCGCGTGCAGCAGGCCGCGGCAGGCGATGACCAGCCCGCCCGACCACAGCGCCAGCCCGAGCACGGCGCCCGCGGGCTGCCAGGCGAGCAGGGCCAGCGCCGGGCCGGCGGTCGCGACCAGGATGCGGCCGGCCTGGTCGGACACGCGCAGGCAGATCCGCAGCCGGTGCAGCCGGCCCGCCGCGAGCAGGGCCAGGACCGCCGCGATGTAGAGCGCGCCGAGCAGGCTCCCCTGACCGCCGCGGCTGACCCCGCTGATCGCGGTCGCGGCCACCAGCGCGGCCGTGTCGGCGGCCGGTAGCGCCAGCGACTGGATCGCCATGGTCCGTCTGGTCCCGGTGCGTTGCTGGCCGGGGCCGGTTCCCGGCTTGGCCAGGTCGCGCTCGGAGTGCGGGAGCATAACGGGCGGGTGGCCATGGCGGGCGAGAATCTGTGGCCCGGGTCGGCGGCCAGCTGGTGCCCGACCGTGGTCGCGGCGTGCCTGGCTCCGAAGACGAACCGCATGACCGGCCCCATGGTCGGGGCCACCGACGGCCCGATGAAGTAGAGCCCGGGAACGGAGGACTGGTAACCCGGCCCGACCGCGGCGCTCCCGCCCACGGTCCGCAGCGAGGACCGCATGGTGTCCGGCAGGAAGCGCAGCCGCGTCAGGTCGATGCGGTAGCCGGTGGCGGCGATGACGTGATCGGCGGCCAGTTCACCGCCGCCGACGTCGAGCAGGACCTTCCCGTCCTGCTGCCTGGCGCCGGCCACGGTCTGGCCGGTGCGGACCGGGAACTGGCCCTCGACGCGCTCGCGCAGCCAGCAGGCCCCGGCCGGGCCCAGCGCGGTGCGGGCCCGGTACACCCTGGTGCGTTGCGGCAGGCGCCGGAACAGCTCCGGGTGGTTGGAGTAGAACCAGGTGGCCCAGCCCGAGCCGAGCCCGGACTCGGGTTCCCGCAGCCGCTGGGGCAGCGGCCGGTCCGGGGCCAGCGGCAGCCCGTTCCAGGCGATGGCCGGCTCTCTGGCCAGGACCCGGACGGCCGCGCCGTGCTCGTGCAGCAGCGCCGCCGACTCCAGGGCCGACTGGCCGGCGCCCACCACCACGACGTCTTGGCCGCCGAACGCCGCCAGGTCGGCGTGCGCCGAGCTGTGCGTGCACGCCGAGGCGGGCAGGTCCGACAGCGGCGGGGGCACGTAGGCGAAATGCTCCACGCCGATGGCCACGACCACCCGGCGGGCCGTGAGCTGCTCGCCGTCGGCCAGGGTGAGCCCGAATCCGCCGGGCCGCTGCGCCAGGCCGGTGACCAGGACCTCCTCGACCTTCAGACCGAGTTCGTGCTGGAACCACTGGCCGTAGCTGGTGAAGGTGTCCAGCGCGACCGGGAGCCCGTAGCTCTGGTACGGGCGGCCCGTGGCCCGGCAGAAGGCCTCGAGCGTGTGCGTGCCCTCCGGGTCGGACAGGTTGGAGGCGAAGCCCTGGGACTTGAGGAACATGCCCTTCGGCATGGCGCTGCGCCACAGCCACATGGGCACGCCGAAGTGGCGGTAACTCACGCCGCGCGCACTCAGGTGCGCGGCCAGTGAGAGCCCGTACGGGCCAGCTCCGATGATGGCCACATCGACATCGCTCATAGCGGCATTTCCTCCTTTTGCGGAAGCGGCCTTTCCGGGCCCGGTGTTTCCTGGGGCGGCGCTGCGTGATTCGGCGGCGCCGCCGCCCGGCCGGCCCGGTAGCGGATGCGGGGCGGGGCGGCGTGTGTCCCGCTGGCCCGCAGCGGACGGCTGGCCAGGCGCCAGCCCATCCGCAGGCACATGAGGCCGAACGGCCTCAGGTCGTCTCGCGCGAACCACGCGGTTTCGTCGACCGTGCGCAGCGAGGCCAGCCAGGCCCGCGGGGTCAGGTCGCCGTGGCGCAGGTGGGACAGCGCGCTGATCGGGTCGTAGTTCTCGACCAGGAAGGCACGCCCGTTCACCTGGTCGCCCGGCGGTATCGGCTGACCGGTCAGGTCGAGGTAGGCGGCCAGCGCGACGTCGGTGCCCGCGGTGTCGCGGAAGAGCCGGAACTGCGCCCCGAGCCGGGGGTTGAAATCGAGCAGGTGGTACTCGCCGGTGCGCTCGTCCAGGCGGATATCGAGGTCGAGGATTCCCCGGTAGGCCAGTTTGGCCAGCAGGGTGATGACCTGCTCGCGCAATTCTTCGTTCGGCGCGGACCGGCCCAGGCTGGTCAGCCCGGCCGTGGCCGGATAAGACCGTTCCTTGACGCCGGTGAACGGCCGGCAGATCGATGTGGCGTCGCAGTACCCGTGGAAGAACCAGTCGTGGCCCGGCCCGCCCGGGATGAACTGCTGCAGCATCAGCCCTGCGCCGGAGCGTGCGCAAGTGCTGTAGGCGTGGTCCAGGTCCTCCTGGCTGGCCAGCACCGAGGTGCTGCGCAGCGCGCTGCCCTCTGCCCACGGCGTGGTGAGCTTAGCCATCAGCGGGTACCCGGCGGCCGAGGCGAACTCCCGCGCCGCCGCCAGCGAGGCCGGCATGATGGTACGCGGGCTCGGTACGCCGAGTTCGCGGCACAGTTCGTGCAGCGAGTGCTTGCCTGCCAGCCGCCGCGGCAGATCCTCAGGCGGATCCGGGAACAGGAACCGGTCCCGCAGGTCACGGCCGTGCTCGGCCAGGAAGATCGCGCCCGCGTCGTCGGTCGTGAGCAGGACGCTCGGCTGCCCGATGTGCTCGGCCAGCCGCCGCAGGCCGGTCAGCACGCGGTCGGTGTCCTCGGGGCTGGGCTGCCAGAAGAAGCGGCCGGCCAGGTACCGGGAACTGGCGGCCGGAGCCCACAACCCCTCGTGTACCCCGTAGACCGGCACGCCGATCCGGCCCAGGCTGCGGATCACGCCGAGCCCGCCATGGTGCATGACGTTCGGGTCAAACTTGAGGACTACCGCTGGCGTGCTGGTGTCGATGGTGAACGTGTTTTCAGTCATCGCCACGCCCAGACGAGTGATCCCCTGAACGCGCTGCGGAGATGACGGGCAGGCACCCATGGCGGACCTTCACCGGGCCCGGGGAGAAGCTTGGCCGGAGCGAGAAGCAGATCATCTCCCTCCGCGAGTATTGGTAAGCCCGCGCCTGCAATGAGCATGGTTAGACGTAGCCGGACAGCTTGAACCAGACATCGGAACTCCCCCACTCATCCGGACCCGGTTCGCAACCAGGACCGTACCACCTTACGGGCCTGAATCATACTCAAACATGGCGTAAACGCAAAAGGTCTGATTTTGCGCGGACTATGCCCGTAAAGCATGATTCGAATGGGTAAATTCGGCATAATTCAAAGGCCTTTGGCGTGACCAAAGACCTGCGGCCAGCAAAGCTCAGGCCCGGCCAATCAGTGGCGGGACCCGGCCCCACGCCCACCCGCCTCGGGTCCTCGGAGACGGCGCGACGCTCAGCCCTTCTGGCACACCAAAGACGCACGACGCGTCTGGGCGGTTTACGCATAGGTGTCTAGTGGTGACGAAGGTATCAGAGTGACACGTTTGTGACCAAGTTGTGATGTGACCGATCATATGCTGACTTCTAGTGATAACTCAGAGACTTTAGGTCATCGACATCCAGTCCCAGATACCCCGGGCCGACCGCGCCGAGGCCGCCACCGCGCGAGCCTGGGCGTCGCCGCCGCCGGGGGGAGGCGCCATGGCCGCCGGCCCGTTCCGCGCAGCTGCGAGCCCTGCTTTCCGGCCCCCTCCGCGCGGGGCCGAGCGCGGCTTTTCTGCCGCACCTTCGATCCGGGCTTACTGTGCCCGGCCGGACCGATCCCGAGGCGTTTATTCGGCACCGTCAGTCTCGCTCCGTGCGCGGCGGAAGGCCGCGGCCCGGGTGATTCCGGAAATATCTCCCTTTACCGAACGGGCCGGGGTGTTTGTGCCGGTTTTCCAGTTTCCTGCGGGGTGGTGGCCGGGCCGAGGAGTGGTTCGGTGTCGAAAATCTGCTGGAGGTGCTGCCCGGGGTCGGCGCACTCGCCGCCAGTGATGTCGTCCAGCCAGACGCGCAGGCTGGCGACGGCCCGGGCGACCAGCAGGCGGGTGCGCCAGCCGGGTGCGGCGTCGCCGCCGCGGCGGGCGGCCAGCTGCCCGGCCAGGGCCTGTTCCTGGTCCGACAGCCGGGTCAGCGGTGACCAGCGGATGTCGGCGGAGGCCTTGCCGACCTCAGCGAGCTGGTGCAGCCGGACGCGGTCGCTGAGGGCGTAGGCGGCGATCTCGGTCAGCGCCTGGCGCAGGACCTGGGACTCGGGCAGCCCGGCCGGGGCGGCGGTGATCGCGGCCGCGACCCGGGCGGCCATCTCCCGGGCGGGCTCGGTCAGCACGTCGTCCTTGGTGGCGAAGTACCGGAAGAAGGTCCGGCGGCCGATCCCGGCCGCGTGGCAGATATCAGCCACCGTCACGTGGCAGTACCCGCGGTCGGCGAACAACGCGAAAGCCGCGTCGACGGTCGCCGCGCGGTTATCGACCCGGTTACGTTCTCGCAGGTCCGCGACGCCACACCTCCGCGACACTGACGTGGGCTGATGCTGGTCCTGACCGCGGCAGAGCCCCGGGACCGGCTTGCCCGAGGCGGCCGCTGACGGCAGAGTATGCCACAATGGCGCATCGTGTCATTTCGCCGCGTCGCACTCACTTCACGCGCCGTGCCGCAGCCGGCCGAGAGGCAGCCATGACCGAGGAACCGTCAGCGGGATCGCCCGGTCACCACGCCGGGGCCGGGCCGCCTGCGCCGACGGATGCGGATAGCTGGCTGCCCAGCCAGGTCATCGCGCTGGCGGTGGTCGCCACGGCCGGCTTGATGGTGTCTCTCACCTTCTCCGTGCTGATCCCGGTGCTGCCGCTGGTCGCCAAGGACATCGGCAGCTCGACGACCAGCACCGAGTGGCTGCTGACCTCGACGTTGCTGGCCGCGGCCGTCGCCGTCCCGATCATGGGGCGGCTGGGCGACCTGTACGGCAAGCGGCTGATGCTCATCGTGTGCGCCGGCTTCCTCACCGCTGGCTCGCTCATCTGCGCCCTGAGCCACAGCCTGATCCCGCTGATCATCGGGCGCAGCGTGACGGGACTGTCGGTGGCCGCCATTCCGCTCGGCATCAGCCTGATCACCGTGATACTGCCCCTGCGCCGCGCGCTGTTCGGCGTGGCCCTGGTCAGCGCGATGCTCGGCGCCGGAAGTGCGCTCGGCCTGCCGCTGGCCGGACTGGTCGGCGAGCACGCCGACTACCACCTGCTGTTCTGGATCCTGGCCGCCGGCGGCATCGTCTCGCTGCTGGGCAGCTGGCTGTTCCTCACCGAGCCGGCCCAGCGCCGGATCGGCCGGTTCGACCTCCCCGGCGCGATCCTGCTCGCCATGGCCTTGTTCTGCCTGCTGCTGCCCCTGAGCGAGGCGGCCGTGTGGGGCTGGGGAGCACCGCGGACGATCGGGCTGCTGGCCGTCGCGGCCGTCCTGCTGGCCGTGTTCGTGCTGATCGAGCGCCGGGTGGCCTCGCCGCTGGTCGACATCGCGGCCAACGCCAAGCCGGCCCTGCTGCGGACCAACATCGCCTCGCTGTGCGTCGGGTTCGCCCTGTTCGCCAGCTTCATCGGCACCGCCGCCTACGTGCAGGCCCCGAGGGCCACCGGCTACGGCTTCGGGGCCTCCATCGTGGTCGGCGGCCTGTGCCTGCTGCCCAGCGGACTGGCCCAGCTGGCCCTGTCACCGGTCTCGGCGCTGATCTCCCGCCGGTTCGGCCCCAAGATCACCTTGTGCAGCGGTTCGCTCGTCGTCGCGACCGGGTTCGCCATCCGCATCGTGGCGACCGCTCACCTGTGGGAGATCGTGGCCGGCACGACGATCGCCGGCGCCGGCACCGGCATCGCCTACGCCGCCATGCCCGCCCTTATCGCGCTGGGCGCACCGCACTCCGAGCTCGCCGCCGCCAACGGCCTGAACTCGTTGTGCCGCGCCTCCGGCGGCTCGCTGGCCAGCGCGATCGGGGGAACCATCCTGGCCTCCTCGGTCGTCGTGGTCGGCGGCGTGGCCCTGCCGTCACTGACGGCCTACCGGCTGCTGTTCGTCCTCTGCGCCGTCGCCGCCGTCCTCGGCGCGGGCATCGCCATGCTGGTGCCTTACCCGCCCGATTACTCCCCGTCCAGGACCGACCTGGCCGCGGTGCCGGAATGGCGCTCCGGCCCGCTGCTGGCGAACGGCCACGACGACACCACGGTCCGCTCTGCTGGCGTCCCCGGCGCCGACGATGGATAACATGTGACCCATGTCCGGCCCGGCGCCTTACATCCACTTCCCCGGCACTGCTCGTGCGGCCTTGACGTTCTACGGCGAAGTCTTTGGCTGTGCCGTTCAGTTGCACACCTTTGCGGAGTTCAGCCGGGCTGACGGACCGGCTGACGCCATCGCCCATGGCTACCTGACCGGGGGGCCTGTCGCGCTGTTCGGCGCCGATGTGTCCGGAGACGAGCCTCCGTTCCGATCCGAAGGCCTGCTGCTGGCCCTGCTCGGTACCGCCGCCCCCTCGACTCTGCGCAGCTGGTTTTCCCGTCTGCGCGAAGGCGGCCGGGTCGTGGACGACCTGCAGACGCGGCCCTGGGGCGCATCCGACGGGCAGGTCATCGACCGTTACGGTCTCCACTGGCTCATCGGGTTCGAGGGCGACTGAACCCCTGGTCGGGACACCGGCTTCCTGGCCGCTCCAGGCCAGGGGTCACTTGATGATTATTTGTCACCCTCGTATCACCCGGCCGGGGCACCGGCCGTTTCGCGGGGGGATCGGCGGGTAGCTGCGCACCGCCGCCGCAGGGCGGCGGTTCCCCCGATATCGGACTGAACGGGACGGCGCGGGTGCAGCATTTCATTAGCTCTTACGGATATCTGGCCATAGTCCTTCTGATGATGGCCGAGTCGGCCTGCATACCCGTACCGTCCGAGCTCACTATGCCCCTCGGCGGAGCGATAGCGGCGGGCGCGGTGGCCGGGGTGCACCTCAGCCTGCCGCTGGTCATCGTGGCCGGCCTGGCGGGCAATGTCATCGGCAGCTATCTGGCCTGGGCCGCTGGCCGGTACGGAGGCGAGGCGGCCGCGAACCGGTGGTCGCGGTTCCTCGGCGGCCGGTCCGGCATCGAGCGGTCCCGGCGCTGGTTCGATCGCTACGGCGGGCGTGCCGTCTTCTTCGGGCGCCTGCTGCCGGTGGTGCGGACGTTCATCTCGCTGCCCGCGGGTTATGCCCGCATGCGGCCGGTTCGCTTCGGCTTGTACACCGCGGCGGGCTGCCTGCCCTGGGTCGCCGCCCTGGCCTGGGCCGGGTACGCGGCCGGGGCTAACTGGCCGCATGTCCAGCGCCTGGTGAACACCCCGGCCTATTTCATCGCCGGGCTGATTGCCCTGCTCGTGATCGCCGGGGTTATCGCGGCTGTCGTGCGGCGGCGGAGGCGGTCGCGGGCCGCCCGGTCACGGCCAGCGGAGGACCGCGTGTCCGCGGGCGCGAGCGAGCAGCGGAGGACGGGCTGACATGACCAGCGCGAGCACCTGGGAACGGATCGAACGCCGGAAGCTGCGCCTGCAGGAGCGGCAGATGCGCCATCGCCATCTCCGGCCTGGCGACCGGCCCGATCCCTCCCGCCCGGCCGGAACCGACATGCTGCCGCAGATCAACCACATCCTCGTCCTGATGATGGAGAATCACTCCTTCGACAACTACCTCGGCACCCTCGGCCGGGGGGAGGGCTTCTCTCTGGGCGAGGACGGTACGCCGGATGCGGAGAATCCCGACTCCGCCGGCATCATGATCCGGGCCCATCACGCGAGGTCCACCGTGCAGCAGGACGGCGCGCCCGGCCAGAGCTGGAGTGCCAGCCATACGCAGTGGGCCGGCGGCAAGATGAACGGTTTCGTGACCTCGATCGAGCAGGCCGCGCCCGAGGCCGACAAGACCGCGGCCATGGCCTACTGGACCGGCCAGGATCTGCCCTTCTACCACGGGCTGGCCCGGACTTTCCCGCTGGCCGACCGCTGGTTCAGCTCGTGCCTCGGGCCGACGTTCCCGAACCGCCGGTTCATGCTGGCCGGGACGGCCAACGGCCTGATGGATGACCTTCCCTTCAACCTGCTGGACCGGCCCCAGGCCGGCACGATCATGGACATGCTGACCCGGCACGGGATCTCCTGGGTCAACTACCGGCCCGGCGGCGCCGACCAGTCCGAATTCCGCCGCTACGTGCAGTACCGGCGCCGCCGGAACCGGCACCATCTGACCTCCCTCGGCCGTCCGCTCCGCAGGACCAGCGACGTGTTCAAGCGCGATCTGCAGTTCACCTCGGCCATTTACCCGCTCGGGATGGCTAGCTATATGGCCCACGTCCGCAGCATCGAGCAGTTCTTCGCCGATGCCGACTCCGGCAATCTCCCGTCGTTCTGCATCGTGGACCCGGACTTCGGCAGCTTCTCGGAGGAGAACCCGCACGACATCCGCAAGGGGGAGAGCTTCGCCGCCGAGGTGATCAGCCGGGTCATGCACGGCCCGGGCTGGGCGGACACGCTGCTCATCTGGACCTACGACGAGCACGGCGGCTATTACGACCATGTCGCCCCGCCGGCGGCGGTGCCGCCGGACGACCGCCCCGGCCGCAGCCTGGTCGCGCATCCGTCCCCGTTGCGCAGGGTGCTGAAGGTACTGTTCCCCGGCTATGTCCGGCATGCCGAGCAACTCGTCGCGGGCCCGGATTCCTACGACACCTACGGGTTCCGGGTGCCCGCCGTGATCGTGTCACCCTACGCGCGTCCGGACTGCGTCCTGTCCGACATCTTCGACCACACCTCGGTGCTGAAGCTCATCGAGGAGAAGTGGAATCTGCCCGCGCTGACCCGGCGGGACGCGGCGGCGACCTCGCCGCTCGGCGCGCTGGACTTGGCCGCTCCGCCCGCGTTCGGGACGCCGCCGCGGTTGCCGGCGCCGGCCCTGGCCTGGGGCACGTGGTAGGCCGCCGGATCGCATCCGGACGGGTCCGCCGATGAGCTGGGCCGCGGTCGTGGTGAACCCGGCCAAGCTGGATGAGGACGAGGCGTTCCGCAAGTCTGTCCGCCGGATCATGGACGAACGCGGCTGGGACGAGCCGCTCTGGCTGGAGACGACGCCGGAGGACCCCGGCCGGGGCCAGGCTCAGCTGGCCGTGTCCGCCGGGGTCGACCTCGTGCTCGCCTGCGGCGGTGACGGCACGGTCACCGCATGCGCGGAAGGCCTCACCGGCACGGGAGTACCGCTGGCCATCATCCCGCTGGGCACCGGCAACCTGCTCGCCCGCAACATCGGCCTGCCGGCCGACCTGGACGAGGCGCTCGCCGTCGCGCTCGGCGGCCCGCAACAGCCGATTGATGTGGGGCGGGTGAACGGGACGCTGTTCGTCGTGATGGCAGGCCTGGGCCTGGATGCGCAGATGCTGAGCGGTACCAGCGAGCCGCTCAAGAAGCGGCTCGGCTGGTTCGCCTACGCGATCTCGGCCGTTCGTCATCTGGGTGACCGGCCGATGCGGGTGACCGTCAGTGCCGATGGCGGCCGGCGTCGCCGGATGCGGGCCAAAGCGCTGATCGCCGGCAACGTAGGCCGGCTGCGCGGCGGCCTCCCGCTGCTGCCGGATGCGCGGCCCGACGACGGCATGCCGGATGCCGTCGTGCTGACCGCCGGGGGCCTGACCGGGTGGCTGGCGGTGACGGCGGCCATCCTGCTGCGGTGCCCGGATCACGGCCGGATCTACCGCATTCAGTTCACCAGGCTGCAGGTGACGCTCGACCGGGATCAGCTGTGGGAGCTGGACGGCGACGTTATGGGACCGACCCGCCAGCTCACCATCGTGGCGCAGCCGGGCGGTCTGCTGCTGCGGATGCCGCCGCAGTCGGCCTGAGGCCTGGCGGGGACGCCGGCCCAGGCTCCGCTACCAGCCTGCTCCTAGGCCGGGTCGCGACGGCGGCCCCGATACCCCAGGCCCCGGTGCCCAACGCCCCGGTAGCGGCGCATCAACAGCACCATCCGCCGTTCTGCTAGCTGCTGGGTGTGCCAGCTCAGCCAGATGCACACTGCGGCCAGCGGCAGCTCCACGAGTCCGGCCAGCAGGATGGACTCGATCCGCTGCGCGCCCGGCGTCGTCAGGACATCGAACCAGGCGTCCACCACCAGCAGCGTGGCCGTCGCCGTGGCCGCCGTGGCCAGGTAGCGCGACCGGCGGAGCGCGAAATAGGCCGTGCTGGCCAGCGTCAGCCCCAGCAGCACGTCGAAGCCGGCCCAGGCGGCGTCATAGTTGGTGGACACCTGCTCAGCGGGCAGCGTCTCGGCCAGGTAGACCGTCCACGGCAGCAAGGTCAGCGAGAACAGGGCGAACAGCGGCCCGGTCCAGCGCACGACGCGGGTTTCGTCGGTCAGCACCGCGTTTTCCGGCTCGGGAGCGCGGGCGACCATCGCATTGATCTTGCTGACGATCTCATCGGGGTCGGGAATGCTCACGATGGCTCCTCGGGCGGCCAGGCACGGACGGAGAAAGCCCGCGTCGAGCCGTCCACGTACCCGGCCAGACGAGACGCATTCGGCGATCACCGTGCGCGCCGCCTGATCGCCGCCCCGAGGTTGTCGAGCTCCTCGCCGCGATGGGCGCGGTGCTGCTGCGTCCAGGTTTCGTCGTGGAGGGGATCGACCGTCATGACGACATTCGTGCGGTCCCCGGCGGGCTCCAGGGCGACGGTCGTCAGGTGCTCATACGGCTCGTGGCCGGGCACGAAGTCGATCCGCGACAGGTAGGCCAGGCGGGTCGGCGGTGCGACCTCGGTGAACGTCTTAGCCAACTGGGCCGAGAGCGGATTGCCGGTTTCCCGCATGAACGCGACCTGCTCCGGCGCGGTCGCGGTCATGGTGTACCGCAGCTGGCCGCCGGGCCTGAGCTCGAGCTCGCTCACCCGGGTCTCGAAGCCGCCGGGGGCCCACCATTCCTCCAGGCCGGCGGCGGTGGTCAGCAGCTCCCAGATGAGTTCCGCCGGAGCGTCGTACGTGCGCTCGAGCCGCGCGGCGTCTGGGCTGGGCGTGGGTTGGGTGGTCATCGATCTTCCCTTCGGTCAGGCGGCGACGGGGACGTCGGCCGGGTCGGTGTCGGCGGTAGCCGCGGGGCTGATGGTCCGGCGCGGCGGTGCGGGGATGGCCAGGGCCGCCACCGCGGCCGCGGTGGCGAACACGACGATGGACCACAGGGCCGGGCGGAATCCGGCGGTGACAGCGGCGGGGTTGCCGAGGTGGCCGTGGGCGGAGAACACGGCGCTGCCGATCGCGATGGCGAAGACGGCGCCGAAGCGCTGGGCCATGTAGTTGATCCCCGATGCCGTGCCCAGTCGCGTCGCGGGGACCGCGTTCAGCACGGCCGTGGGCACGGTGGGGAGCGCCATCGAGATACCGACGCCGGCCACCAGCAACGCGACGGCCAGCTCCACCCAGCTGGTGCGCAGCGAGCCGCGCGCGGCCACCCAGGCGAAGCCGAGCGCCTGCAGGACGAGGCCGGTGACCATGATCGGCCTGCGGCCGATCCGGTCGGAGATCGCGCCGGCCCACGGCGAGATGATCATCGGCGTGGCGAAGAACGGCAGCAGCCGCAGCCCGGCCGAGATCGGCGAGTATCCGCGGGCGAACTGGAATTCCTGGGTGATCAGGAACGCCGCGGCGAACGTGGCGCCGGACATGAGCAACGCCGTCACGGTCCCGGCGGCGAACGCCCGGCTGCGGAACAGCCCCAACGGCACCAGCGGCGCGTCGGCTCGCCGCTGCCACCAGACGAACGCCAGCAGCAGCGCGCACCCGGCCAGCAGCGTGCCGACGGTCTGCGGGCTGGACCAGCCGTCCTGGTTGACCCGTACCAAGGCCCAGACCAGTGCGACGACCCCGCCGGTGACCAGGGCGACCCCGGGCAGGTCAAGCCGTTGCGCCGCGCCGCGGCTTTCCGGCAGCAGCCGCAGGCCGAGCGCCGCGGCGAGCAGCCCGATCGGCACGTTGAGCCAGAAGATCCAGTGCCAGCCCAGGCTCTCGGTGACGGCGCCGCCGACGAGCGGGCCGGCCGCGACGGCCAGCCCGGCCAGGCCGCCGTAGATGCCGACGATCAGCCCGCGCCGCTGCGGGGGGAACGCGGCGGTCAGGATGGTCAGGCTCAGCGGCATGATGACGGCCGCGCCGAGTCCCTGAACCGTGCGCGCCACGATTAGCGCGGCCGCATCGGGAGCCAGCGCGCACGCGGCCGAGGACAGCGTGAACAGCAGCAGGCCGAGGATGAAGACCCGCCGTCGCCCGAAGCGGTCACCGAGCGCGGCGGCCGTGATGATCCCGGCCGCGAAGGCGATGCCGTAGGCGTTGACGGTCCACTGCAGGGCCGCGAGATCGGCGTGCAGGTCCTGCTGCATCCGGGGCAGGGCGGTGACCACGACCAGCGAGTCGAGCACCACCATGAAGTATGCGACCGAGGTCAGGCCCAGCACCCAGCGCGGCCGGACCCTGGTCACGGTGGACGGGGATCGGGTGTTCGTCATCGGCTCCTCCAGCGTCCCGGCCGCCCGGGTCGGGCGGATCTGCAGCAGTGACGAACGGTCGGCCGCCGGACGGACACCATCGCTGGGAAAATCAGTCGGCGGTCGCTGTCCGTCCACGGCGACGCTGTTCGTCTCATACTCGAAGCGGGCGCCGGCCCGTGACTGGAGGACTCATGCAGTACGCGTTGCTGATCTACGCCCCGGCGGAGGACACCGACCGGGCCACGCGCCCGATGCCGGGTACCCTGGCCGCCCGGCTCGACCGGCCGGACATCGCCGGCTGGGTGCGCTTGCACGCTGAGGAGTCGGCGACGACGCTGCGCAACGACCAGGGACCGGTGCTGCTGACCGATGGACCGTTCATCGACAGCAAGGAGTACCTGGCCGGCCTGATCCTGATCGAGGCCGGCGACCTCGACGGGGCGCTGGCCAGCGCCGGGGAACTGCTGGGCCAGACCAGAGGAGGCACCGCGATCGAGGTCCGGCCTATCCTCGAGGGGCGCTTCGGTGGCGCTTGACGCCGTCTTCCGCGATCAGTGGGGCCGCGTGCTGGCCACCCTGGTCGGGATCCTCGGCGACATCGACCTCGCCGAAGACGCGGCCGCCGAAGCGTTCGCCATCGCCGCCGAACGGTGGCCCCGCGACGGGGAACCGGCCAACCCCATCGGCTGGCTGGTCACGACCGCGCGCCACCGCGCCATCGACCAGCTGCGCCGCCAGCAGGTCCTGGCGGGCAAGACGACGCTGCTGGCCCGCGACCTTGAGACCGGCCCACAGCCAGCGGAGGCCCTCATGGACGACGCCGCCACCATCCCGGACGAACGGCTGGAGCTGATCTTCACCTGCTGTCACCCGGCCCTCGCCCTGCAGACGCAGGTGGCGCTCACCCTGCGTACGCTCGGCGGCCTGTCCACCGACGAGATCGCGCTGGCCTTCCTCGTCCCGCCGGAGACCATGAGCAAGCGGCTGACCAGGGCCAAGCACAAGATCCGCGACGCGGGCATCCCGTTCGCCGTGCCGCCCGATCACCAGCTGCCCGACCGGCTGGCGGCCGTCCTCACCGTGGTCTACCTGATCTTCAACCAGGGCTGGGGCGGCGGCCGCGTCGACCTCGCCGCGGAAGCGATCCACCTCGGCCGGGCCCTGGCCGGCCTGATGCCGGACGAGCCTGACGTACTCGCGCTGCTGGCGCTGATGCTGTTGCACGACGCGCGCAAAGCGGCCCGCTTGCGCGACGGGCAGATCGTCCCCCTCGACGACCAGGACCGTACCTTGTGGGACACGCGGCAGATCGGCGAGGGCCGGGCGCTGCTGCAGCGGGCCATAGCCCACGGGCGCACCGGGCCCTACCTGCTCCAGGCGGCCATCGCCGACCTGCACCTGGCCGAGCCCCGCGACTGGCGGCAGATCGCCGCGCTGTACCAGGCGCTCGCCAGGCAGACCGGCTCCCCGGTCGTCGAGCTGAACCGGGCTATCGCCGTGGCCGAGATCGACGGGCCCGAGGCCGGCCTGGCCATCCTCGACCGCCTCGACCTCGACCACTACCGGTACTTCCACTCCACCCGCGCCGAGCTGCTGCGTCGCGCCGGCCGCGACGGCGAGGGCCGCCTCGCCTACCGCCGGGCGCTCGACCTCGCGCAGACCGAGCCGGAACGGCGCTTCCTGGCCGCCCGGCTCGCCGAGACCACACCCTCCGTCCGCGAAGAGCCCGGCTGCGCCAGCACATGATGGGCTGGGAACCGCCCGCTAGCGTGCTCCCTGGGCCATCTCGATCAGTGCGTGCAGGTCCCCGGCTGCGAGCAGCGCTGCGGCGGCGGCGCTAAGGACCACCAGTGTGCACACGGTGAGCAGGAGCAGCTGCCGCCGCGGCGGCGCGGCGAGCAGGGCCGCCACGCGGCGGGGCACCGGGCCGGCCCAGGCGAGCGAGACACGGGCGCTTCCTGGCCTGATGATGCCCAGGGCCGGCCCGATGATGCCCAAGGAAAGCCCGGCCGGCCGGCGGCGGCCCGTCCCGGCCAGCAGGGCGACCTGGCCGATCGTACGGGCCACCAGCTTGCGGTCGCTGGTCACGGCGGCGGCGTGCTCGTCAGCCCAGCGCTCCACCGTGTAGTCAACCGCGCGGGTCACCGGGATCAGCAGCGGGTTGGCCGCGGCCGCGAGGCGGGTCATGGCGGCGAACAGGTGATGCCGGCCGGCCAGGTGCGCTTGCTCATGGGCGATCAGCGCGGCGCGGCGCCGGTCGTCCAGGCAGTCGAGCAGGCGGCCCGAGACCACGATGCGGCCCGGCATGCCGGGCAGCGCGTAGGCCTCGATCTCCGGGCCGGGCACCACGACGATGCCATCCTCGGGGTGCAGCCCGGCGGCGCGCCGGTACGACTCGGCCAGGGCCAGCGCCCGGTTGCGGAACATGACCGCGACCGCCACTGCGCCCCCCGTGAGGGCGAGCGCGGCTGCCGCCCCGACGGTCACGGGAATGGGGTCACCACGCCGGATGACCTCTGCCGAATAGTCCCCGGCCGTGGCGAGGAACGGCGCCCGGGCGGCAGCGTAGGCCGCGAGCAGGGCCAGCGCGGCCATGCTGCACGCGGCCAGGGTCACCGCGGCGATGGTGAGCAGCCAGGTCGCGTGCCGAGGCTCCAGCCGGGCGGCCAGCGGGTGGGCGGCCACTGCGGCCAATGCCGGGATCACCAGGGGCAGGTACAGCGGCCACATGGGTTATCCCAGTTCCCCGGCCGGGCCCGGGTCGCTGCCGACCGGGTCGGTGTCGGCGGCCAGCAGTTCGCGGAGCAGCCGGGCGTCCCGGCTGGACAGCCCCGATACGAACCGGCTCAGCACCGCATCGTGGTCGCGCTCGCTGCCGAGTGCCTGTCTCATCCGGCTAGCGGCCAGGCTGGCGTCATCGAGCGGCGTGTAGGTGAACCCGCGTCCGGCCCGCTGGCGGGCCAGCAGGCCCTTCGCGTGCAGCCGCGACACGATGGTCACCACTGTGCTGTACGACAGTTCCGTGGGCGCCCCGTCTGCTGGCGCCCCGTCTGCTGGCGCCCCGCTGGCTGGCGCCCCGCTGGCTGGCGGCTGCCGGCCCGGCTGGCGCGGCGTGAGCCGCTCGCGGACCTGGCCAGGGGTGAGCGGGCCGTCCGCCTCGCGCAGGATCGCGAGGATCTCGGCTCCCAGCGCCCCCGCCGCCCGCCGTTCCACGCTGGCTGGGCTGCCTGGGGCCTGCCGAGGATCTTCGTCACCCACGTGGCCACCTCTCTGCGGAGATTGTCATCTACAACTCCTGTAGATATTCTACAATTGCTGTAGAACAACGACTCCAGTATGCCACGGGGCTTCCCTCCCGGCGATCCGAGCGCATCCGGCCGGCGCGCGGACGTGGGACACCCTCTCGACTTTCAGCGAAAGGCCTGGCATGACCCAACTCACGTACCTGGAAGCGGCGGTGGTCGGCCTCGTCCAGGGCGTCTCTGAGATGTTCCCGGTCTCCAGCCTGGGCCATAGCGTGCTGATCCCGGCCATAATCGGCGGATCCTGGGCACGTGACCTGAACGTCTCCAGCGCCGAGTCCCCCTATCTGGCGTTCGTCGTCGGGCTGCACGTGGCGACCGCGATCGCGCTGCTGATCTACTTCTGGCGGGACTGGATACGGATTATCGGGGGCTTCCTCACCTCGATCCGGGACCGGGGAGTACGCACCGAGGACCAGAAGCTCGCCTGGATGATCATCCTGGCCACGATCCCGGTCGGGATCGCGGGCCTGCTGTTCGAGCATGCGTTCCGGGTGATCTTCGGCAAGCCAGTGATCGCGGGCGTCTTCCTCGCGGTCAACGGCCTCATCCTCCTCGCCGGGGAGGCTTACCGGACTAAGGCGTCGCTCGCCGCCGACGCCGCGATCGCCGCCCAGCGCGATCCAGGCCGGGTCTCAGCCGCAGAGCCCGAGCTGGTGGCGGTCGGCCGATCCCAGGCCACGGTCCGAGCCCGGCCCGCGAGCCAGGCCCTGCGCCACCGGGAGCAGGCCGACGCCGTCCAGGCCGACCGGCGGCTCGCCGGAATGAGCTACCCACGGGCGGTCGTGGTGGGGTCCGCACAGGTCCTGGCCCTGCTGGCCGGGATCAGCCGGGACGGGGTCACCATAGTCGCGGGCATGGCCCGCGGCCTTTCGCGCGAGGACGCCGCCCGGTTCGCCTTTCTCCTGGCCACCCCGGTCATCCTGGCCGCCGGCGCGCTGAAAATTCCGGACCTGCTCGGGCCGCTGGGCAGCGGCATCCGGGGCCAGATCCTCCTCGGCAGTGTGCTGTCCGGGCTTGGCGCGTACCTGTCAGTCCGGTTCCTGCTCCGTTACCTGCGGACCCGTACCCTCACCCCGTTCGGTCTCTACGGCCTGATCGCTGGACTGGGCAGCGTCGCGTACCTGGGCCTGGTGAACTGATGCAGCATTTCATCGCGACCTACGGATATGTCGCCATCTTCCTGCTGATGCTGCTCGAGTCGGCCTGTGTCCCCGTTCCCTCCGAGCTGGTCATGACGTTCGGCGGCGCGCTGGCCGCCGGGGCCGTTCCCGGAACGAGCCTCAACCTGGCCGGTGTGATCATCGCCGGCGTGGCCGGTAACGTCGTCGGCAGCTACGTCGCCTGGGCCGCGGGCCGTTACGGTGGCCAGGCCGCACTGCGGCGGTGGGGCCGCCGCCTGCGGATCCGTGCGGACGAGCTCGACCGGGCCAGCGCGTGGTTCGACCGCTATGGGCCCCGGGCCGTGCTGATCGGCCGTCTCCTGCCGGTCGTCCGGACCTTTATCTCGCTGCCCGCTGGCATCGCCGGCATGAACCCGGCCCGGTTCGGCATCTACACCACACTCGGCTGCATCCCCTGGACAGCCGCCCTGGCCTTCGCCGGCTACGCCGTCGGCGCCAACTGGCATTCGATCGTCGACGGATTCAAGGGCCCCACCTATATCATCGCCGCCGCCGTGCTCATCCTCCTGGCCGCTGGCGCCTGGCGTTACGTCCGGGCCCGCCCGCCCGCGCCGCCCCGTGCCCCGGAACAACCGGCCGCCGCGCAGGACAACCCGCCGCCCGGCGCCCGCGAGCACCGCAAGTAGGTGCACCACTGGGGTGTCCTGCTCGGGCTGACGGCCGGGTTTCTCACCGACATGGTCGTCACAGCCGGCGGCGCGTGAGAACTTCGCTGCACGGGCATCACGATGCCCCGGCCCGTAGCGTCGGCCCGGTCGTCATGCGGTGACGGCGTAGGTGAACCCGCCGGTGACGGCCAGCACGAGCATGAGCACGGCCACCGCTCCGGCGATCCCGAGGCCACGGATGATCCGGGCGCGCACCCGTCCCTCGGCCCCGCGCAGGAGCGCGACCAGGACCGCGATCGCGCACAGGGCGAGCTGCCAGCCGATGAAGAACCACGGCGACCCGCGCCAGGCCGTGACGGCGTTCCCGGCCGAGTTGGTGTCCCCGGTGTAGGTGAAGAAGGCGAACGGCGCGAACAGCCGCGCCGCCGCGACGGGCGCCGAATCCGGATGCGGCATGGACAGGATCGTCACCAGGCTGACCCAGCCGTACAGGAGCAGGAACAGCACGAGCGCGGCGCCCGGGAACCGCACCCAGCGGCCCAGCGCGACCCCGAGCAGCGGGCCGCCGAGCGCTGGCACCACGATCTGCCCGACCAGGACGGCGACCCGCCCGGATGGGCTGAATGGCCCGTAGAGCGCGCTGCTGACCGGGATGAGCTGCACGAACCTCAGCAGGGCGAGGCAGCCGCACGCGAACGGCACGATCGCGACCGCGCACAGGGCGGCGGTGCGGGCCGGCCGCGTGACCGGGGTGACGCCGGCGACCGGCTCGCTGGCCCGCATCGACCGGGTCAGCCAGTACGCGGCCATCATGCCGAACCCGCCCAGGAAGATCGCCGGGTACGGGTTCGCGGTGTCGATCTCGGTCCCGGTGCCCGGGCCGGCCCGCAGCGCGTACACCATGAGCGCGACGGCGAGCAGGAAGACCGGGTTGAGGACGAAGCGGCGCGTCTCCCGGACGGCGAGCGCGGCGAACGTGGGCCGCCCGGCGGCGGCTTCGGGCGGCCCGAACGTGAGTATCGCGGTCATGGCGCGACCTCCTCGGCGGGCTCGTGATCGGGTGACCGGCCGCGCAGCAGCAGGTAGGCGTCTTCGAGGGATGGTTCGACGAGTTCGACGTCGTCCCGCACGCGGGGGCCGACGTTGCGGTAGCGGCCGGTGCCGGTCCGCCACGAGACGCTCGCCGCCGGGTCCGGCGCGTCGGCCAGCCAGACCCGCCCGGCCGCCTGGCCGGTCAGGTCGGTGACCGCGCCGTCGTAGCGGACCCGGCCGCGGTCCAGCACGATCACCCGCTCGCACAGCGCCGCGACGTCCTCGGTCTGGTGGGTGGACAGCACCACGATCGATGTACGCGCGATCTCCGCGAGCACGGTCCGCAGCGTCACCCGCTGCTCCGGGTCGACGCCGGTGGTCGGCTCGTCCAGGATCAGCACCGGCGGCGAGCCGAGCAGCGCCTGGGCCAGCGCGACCCGCCGGCGCTGGCCGCCGGACATGGCCCGGATCCGCTTCGGGCCGAGGTCGGACAGCCCCACCAGGTCGAGCACGCGGCGCACTTCCGCGTGCCGCGCGGCCGGCTCGGTCCACTCCTTGAGCAGCGCGATGTAGTCGACGAACGCGAAGGCGGTGAAGCCGCGCGGGAAGCCGATCTCCTGCGGCAGGTAGCCGAGCCGGCGGCGGATGTCGGTGCGTTCGGCCGGCACCTCGGGGTCCAGGCCCAGCACGCGCACCTGTCCCTGGGTGGGCGGCAGCGCGGTGGCCAGCAGGCGCAGCAGCGTGGTCTTGCCTGCGCCGTTGGGGCCGAGCAGCCCGATCACGCCCGGTTTCAGGTCCAGGTCGACGCCGGCCAGCGCCCGGGTGGCGCCGAATGCGCGCCCGACGTCACGCAGGCTGATCGAAGCCGTCACCATCGCTACCTCCACGGTCGGAGCTGGCGCAGCCGGCGCCGGCGCACCAGAAAGATCACCAATGAAGCCGCCGCCAGCGCCAGGAAGCCCGCCTGGGCCCGGGCCTGGAGCAGCGCGTCCGGCGAAGTGGCCCGCCCCGCCAGCAACCAGACCACGGCGAGCCAGCCGAAGCTGACCGCGACGGCCGAGCGCAGCGGGCTGACCCAGGTCGACGCGGCGAGGACCACCGCGACGAAGCCGACTGCGGGCAGCAGCCAGGCGAGCGGCGCCTCCCCGGGTATGACCAGCCCGAGGAGCAGCACCGCAGGCAAGGCGAGGGCGAGAACCGCGATCGTGCGCAGCAGGATCAGCCGGAGCGCCGGATAGGGCGTGACGAGTTCCGGTTCGAGGGCCGGGTCCAGCTTCGGGTCGTAGCTGGACGCGACGGCCAGGCAGGGCGCGATCGGCGCCACGGCCAGGAACAGCCACATCCCGCGGGCGTGTCCGACCGCCGCCGCCAGTGCGGCGAACGCGAGGACCGCGGCCACGCCGGCCAGCCACACGCCGCGGAAGGCGCTGGCCACCGCGACCAGCCGCGCGTCGTGGGCGGGGAGCCCGGCGACGCGCAGCAGCCGCTCGAACACCGACGGCCGCGGCACTTCCACGGCGTCGCGCGTGCGGTCCCACACCGCGGCGAAGTCGATCACACTGAGTTCGATTACGCCGACCGTGGCGTTGACCCGCGCCCGGCACTGCTCGCAGGACAGCAGGTGCTGCTCGGCCGAGGTCCCTTCGGCCAGCGAATCGGTCCGTTCGACGTAGCGCCGCAGCGCGTCGTCGTCGAGGTGCCAGCCGGTCATGATGGTCCCTCCGCTAGGGCGGCCCGCAGGTGCGCCTTGGCCCGGTAGAGCCTGGTCTTCACGCTGCTCACCGGTACGCGCAACAGCTGCGCCGCTTCCTTGGCGGACAGGCCGTCCAGCACGACGGCCTGGATGACGGCGCGCATCTCCGGCGACAGCCGGGCCAGCGCCTGGCCGATGTCGCCGTACTCAACCGACAGCAGCACCTGGTCTTCCGCGGCCGGTGCGGCTTCGGCTTTCTCGAACACGGCGGCGACGCTGCTGCGGGTCCGAAGCCGGCTCACCAGCCGCCGGATCGCGATCCCCCACAGCCACGCCGCGATGTCACCGTCGCCGCGGAAACCCCGCGGTTTCTCCCAGACGGCGACGAACGTGTCCTGGATCGCGTCCGCTACGAGGTCGCGGTCGTTGCACCGCCGGGCCAGCCGGATGGCGAGCCAGCCGGCGTGGCGTTCATACAGCGTGCGGAAGGCGCCCACGTCGCGTTCGGCGACGGCCAGCAGCAGCGCCTCGTCGCCCGGGCGGCTGTCCATGTCCTAACTGTCGCCTCCCCGGGCCGGAATAGTTTCACCCCCGGGCGGGAATTTTCCCTGGCCTCCCGCCGCCGGGGCGGCCATCAACGGGGGAGTAACCGGGCGGGTAGGGCACCAGCAGCGCAATGGACGCGCCGGCGATAGCGGCGCCGGTGCAGATGCCGAAGAGCAGCCGGTAGGCCGTGAGCGACGGCAGGGCCACGCCGGCCAGCACGACGACCGAGGAGGCCAGGATCGTCCCCCCGACCGCGCTGGCCAGCGAGGCGCCGGAGGCGCGGCACAACGTGTTCAGGCCGTTGGCGGCGGCGAGCTCGGCGTGCGGTGCGCCCAGCGAGATGAGAGCGGGCATGGCGGCGAAGGCGATGCCGATTCCCGCGCCGGCGATCGTGGTGCCGGCCACGATCTCCCACAGGTGAGCGGTCAGCAAGATACGGATCACGAACCCGGCGGCCACCACGAGCGATCCCGTGCACAGCGTGATCTTCGGGCCGAACCGGCGGGAGATCAGCGCCGAGACCGGTGACAGGGCCAGCATGGCCAGCCCGCTGGGCAGCAGGCACAGGCCGCCGACCACGATGGAGGCCCCGAAGCCGTAGCCGGTGGCCCTCGGGGCCTGCACGTAGGCGGCGGTGCCGATGAAGCTGGCGAACAGGGCGAACCCGACGCACAGCGAGGCGATGTTGGTCCGCAGCAGGGCCGGCTTGGCGTTGGCCGCGATGTCCACCAGCGGCGAGCCAACCCTCCGCTCGATCAGGACGAACGAGACCAGCAGGACGGCCGCGAGCGCCAGCAGCCCGATCGTCCGCGGCGCTCCCCAGCCCCACACGGCCGCCTCGCTCAGCGGCAGCAGCAGGCAGAACAGCGCCACCGCGAGCAGGATCGCGCCGGGGAGGTCGAACCGGCCCCGCGCGCGCTGGGCCGGCTCGGCCAGGAACAGCCAGCTGCCCAGCAGCGACACGATGCCGCCGGCCATCAAGATCCAGAACAGCAGGTGGTAGTCGGCGTGCTCGGCGACCAGTCCGGCCAGCGGCAGGCCCAGCGCATTGCCCGCGCCGAGCATCGCGCTGACCAGCGCCACGCCGGACAACGCGCGGCGGGGGGGCAGGGTCACGGTGATCAGGCTGATGCCCAGGGGAACAGCGGCCACCGACAGCCCGGTCACGCTGCGCCCGATGATCAGCGGGATCAGGCTGTGGCTCAGCACGCAGATGAACGAGCCGAGGGTGAGGAAGCCGGCGCACACCATGAGCATCAGCCGCTTGCCGTACATGTCGCCGAGCCGCCCGGCGATCGGGACGGCGACGGCTGCGACCAGCAACGTCGAGGTCAGCAGCCACTCGGTGCTGGTCGTCGAGCTGCCGAGGCTCCGCGCTATCTGGGGCAGCACCGGAATCAGCAGCGACCCGGTGAGAGAGACCATCAAGCCGGCCGTGGCCACCACCGCCAGCGCGGCGATCTGGCTGGGCAGCCAGCGGTCCGCGTCCGGCTCGGCAGGCCGGCTCGCCCAGACGTCCTCCGCGGGCGCTGGCGGTTCCTCGATCATGGCTGCCTTCCGGCTGGCTGCGGCACGGTGCCTCAGTGTGACGCTAGGGACATGACATAACGCGCCATAATGGCATATCGTGCCATCGGCCGCTCGCCTCCGGCAAGGCTGGTCCCAGGAGCGGGCCGGGCTCCCCGGGTGACAGGCAACGCCCGCATGATAGACGTAACGGGTCAAACCGTCGAGGTTGGACGGTACCTGCCCTCGCCGGATGCCGGTCAGGGGCGTCCAGCTCGAGCAGCTGTGCGCGAGAAGGGAAAGCACATGACCGTGCCGGGCATCGACGTCTCGAACTGGCAGGGCGCTTTCAACTGGACGCCCTGGCAGGGGAAAATCGGGTTCGGGCTAGCCAAAGCCTGCGAGGGCGGCGCTATGACCGACGCTTACTTCGGGCACAACTGGGACTCCATGTGGTCGATGAACGCCACCCACACGTTCCCCCGGTTCGCCTACCTGTTCTTCCGTGCTGGGCAGGACCCGGTGGTCCAGGCCGCCCACCTGGTCGCCACCGTGAAGGCCCACGGGCTGCTCCCCGGCGACCACTTCGTCCTGGACCTGGAGTCCACGAGCTCGGACGAACAGCTGAACGACGGGCTGACCCCCGCGCAGTGCGCGCCGCGGGTGGTGGAATGCCTGCACCACATCAACTCCCTGGCCCCGAACCACCGGGTGCTGCCGTACATGAACCCGGCGTGGGCCGAGGCGGGCGGCTCGGCGGGCATGGGCTCGTGGTTCCTGTGGATCGCCCACTACGGCGTCAGCCAGCCGACCGTGCCCGCGCCGTGGCAGCGGTGGACGTTCTGGCAGTACACCGACGAGCCGGTCGACCGCGACCGGTACTACGGCACCGAGCAGCAACTGCTCGAGTTCTGCCGGATGCCCGCTACGCGCTAGCGCGGGATCGGGTACTGCAGGCGGCGCCGCGGGTCCTTCCGGGGCGCCGACCCGGTGCCCGTGAGGTGGTTGACGGCCTGCCGCGGTTCCGCGAGCCTGCCGCCGGTAGGCATTTGCCCCCTTTTGCGGCTTTCGTGCGCGGCGCAGCGCGCCCTGGTCACATGGTGGATGGGCCGTTGTACCAGCTCTTTCCTGTACAACGGCACATCCACCATGTCCGGCGGCCCGCTTCCCCTAGGCGCTCTGGGAAGGCAGGAGCCTGGTCACGATCGTGCGGAAGCCCGCTATGCCTCGTTCGTATCGTGACCTGTGTCATGAGTGAGCTCGTGCCGCGCGTGCTCGACGGTGATGGTCCGGAAGGGCCGGTTCTTGGTGAAGGTCAGGGCCCGCGCCCAGTTGAGCATGGCGGCTACCCGGTTACCCCAGCCGATCAGGTAAAGCACGTGAACGAATCCCCACATCGTGTAGCCGGCCACGCCCGTGAACTTCAGCCCGTAGGAGTCCGCGACGGCCGACAGGTGGCCGATCGTGGCCATGCTGCCCTTGTCGCGATACGCGAAGGGTTTCATGCCGGTCCTGCCTGCCAGCCGGGCGCTGATCAGCTTGCCGACGTAGGTGCCTTCCTGGATCGCGGGCTGCGCCACCCCGGGCAGGTCGTTCAGCCGGACCATATCCCCGATGGCGAAGACCTCCGGGTGACCGGGAAAGCTGCAGTCCGGCCCCACCGCGACCCGGCCCGCCCGGTCGGTGTCGGCCCCGGTCACCTTGGCTAGCATCATCGCCAGCGGGGAAGCCTGCACCCCGGCCGCCCAGATCTTGGTGCGCGCCGCGATACGCCGGTCGCCGTCAGGACCCCTGACGGTGACGCTGGACTGGTCCATGGCGCGCGCCGCGGTGTTCAGCAGTATGTCCACCCCCATCCGCTGCAGCCGCCGCCGCGAGTAGCGCTGCAGCTTGGGGGCGAAAGCGGCGAGCACCTCCGGGCCCGCCTCGATCAGCAGGATCTTCGCTTCCGTCGTGGCCACCGATCGGTACTCCCGCGGCAGTGCTTCGTGCGCGAGCTCGGCGATCTGGCCGGCCATTTCCACTCCGGTAGGTCCGGCTCCAATGACCGCGAAGGTCAGATACGCCGCTCGCTGCGCAGGATCGGTAATCAGCTCAGCCATCTCGAAGGCGCCGAGGATATGGCTGCGCAGGCGGCTCGCATCTTCCAGGGTCTTCAGGCCGGGCGCGAACTGAGCCCACTCTTCGTGCCCGAAATAGGCATCCGTGCCTCCGGCTGCGACCACGAGAGTGTCGTACGGCAGCGCCAGCTGCTGGCCGTCGGGGGCCAGCGCGTGCACGACCCGTCCGTCCAGATCCAGGTGTTCCACCCCGGCCAGCACGACGCGCGCGTTGGCCTGTTTCCTGGTGACGCTGCGCAGCGCCGGCGCGATGAGGCCCGCGGGCAGGATGCCGGTAGCGACCTGGTACAGCAGCGGCTGGAACAAGTGGTGGTTGGTCCGGTCCACGATCGTGACGTCAACATCGGCACGGGCCAGGGCACGCGTCACCCTGACCCCGCCGAACCCGCCACCAACGACGACCACCTGGTGACGTCTGTCGCTCATGAGAACAGCATGTCAGCACGCGGCCTGCGGCGGTTGGGCGCGTCCGTCAGCTCCATTCTGCGTATCCTGGCCGTCAATGATCGCGAGGACGCACACGGCGGACATGAGCCGCTGACCTACCCCAGGAGCGAAATGAGCAGCACCGACACGGCGACGATCGGCGTACACCGCGCTCTGCACGAAGCGCTCAACTCAGCGAGGGAGGCTCGGCACCACCTTGAAGACGGGAATCCCACCCCTGACCTGGACGACCTCGTAGAGCTCGGCAAGCTGCTGGCCGGGCTGTCCGAGGCTGTCATGGCGGTCAACGCCGAGATGATGACGAAGGCACGCCTCGCGCAAGGCTCGAGTACCTGAGACACCCCGCGAGGCTCGAGTACCTGAGACACCCGGAGCAAGGGCTGTCTTCACGGGACGGGCCCGATAAAAGCCAGCGCCCGGCCCGGGTTTTCTGCTCCGGACCGGGCGTTCGCTTCCGGTAATTCCTGGCGCTGGCGTCGGCGCGCCGGCTTCGCGGTCGCTCAGCGGCGGATGACCGGTAGCACGAGCCGGGAGGGCCGGACCCCGGTGTGGTGCACGCGGTTGACCGCCTGGCGGATCTCCGCCTCGCCCTCGGTGGCGATTACGCCGCCGGTGTTGGTGTTCCGGTCGAACCGGGGGAAGTTGCTGCTGGAGACCTCCAGCCGGATGCGGTGCCCCGCCGGGATGACGGCGGCGGTGGCCACCAGGTCGACGGTCAGCTCGTACACCCGCTCCGGCTCGAGCGGCGACGGCTCCGACAGCGACTCGCGGTACCGGGCGCGAAGGATCCCGTCGGCCAGGTTTTCCGCCCGCCCGTCGGGGGCCACGTCGACCAGCTTGGCCGTGAAGTCGGTGTCGGTGGCTGAGGAGGAGACGTGCAGCACCGCCAGCACCGGGCCGATCACCTCGAGCGGCGCGGCGAGCGGCTCGGTCGTGTAGCACAGCACGTCGTGGCGGGCCTCGACGGCGCGCTGGTCACGCGGCCCGGCGTTGGCCCCGATCGACAGCCCGGGCAGGAACGTCCCGCCGCCCGTCGTCGGCACGGGATGCCGAGGGTCGTAGAGGTACGCGTCCTGCGGCTCGTCCCCGGGCGCGTCGGTCGAGAGCCTCCCGTCACCCCCGGCCGTGTTGGCCCGGCCGCGGCTGTGCAGGAAGTAGTCGACGTACTCGGTGCCGGGCAGCGGCCAGTCGTCCTCGTCGCGCCACTCGTTTGCTCCCATGACGAACAGCCGGACCGGCTTCTCGGCGGCCAGGCCGGTGTCCTCGCCCTTGAGCAGCCAGTCGAACCAGCGCAGCTGAAGCCCGGTGATGTCGGCGGTCTCGGTGCCGGCCAGCAGTCCGTACGACTGCTCGGGGAACCACCCGCCCAGCGGCCCGTGCGCCCACGGGCCGATGACCAGCCGCTGGTGCTGGCGGGCGGCGTCGCTGCCACCCCGGGCCTTCATCCCGGTGTAGTTGGCCAGGGTGCCCTTGAGGAACAGGTCGTACCAGCCGCCCATGTTCAGCGCCGGGACGGTGATCTGCCCGTAGGACTCTCGCGGAGCTGTGGCCCGCCAGAACTCGTCGTAGGAAGGGTGGCTGAGCCAGTCGTCGTAGTACGGCGCGAGCCCCTTGACCTCCGGCAGCCCCAGCAGGGGCAGGCGGCGATAAACGGCGTCGTTGCCGTCCACCGCCGCCACCAGCGCAGCGAAGTCCTGGGGCGTGGCCGCGCCCGTCCTCATGCGCCGCACCACCTCGCCCAGCGCCAGCGACGACAGCGTCCAGTGCAAGTTGAACCCGAGCTGGAACGCGCCGCCCTGGTAGGCCCAGCCGTCGTAGTACTGGTCGGTGGTGACGAACGGAGCGATGGCCCGCAGCGCCTCAGGGGCCTGTGTCGCTGCCGTCCACTGCGTCGCGCCGAAGTAGGACCCGCCGATCATGCCCACCGCACCGGAAGACCATGGCTGGGCGGCAGCCCAGCCGATGGCGTCGGCGCCATCGCGGGCCTCGTCGAAGAAGGGATTGAACTCCCCGCCTGACGCCCACCGCCCGCGGGTGTCCTGAACGACCACCGCGTACCCGGCCTGGACGCCCCGCATGATGTCGAAGCTGAAGCCGATCAGCCCGAACTCCTTGTTGTACGGCGTCCGCTGGACGAGCGTGGGGAACGGGCCGGGCCCGTCCGGCCGGTACACGTCGGCCGCCAGCGATATGCCGTCGCGCATCGGCACCATCAGGTTCTTGTCGATAACGATTCGCATCGAGATGCACTCCTCCGCTCAGCGCCCAGCCGTCCCGGACCAATCAAGAAATACCCTGGCAGCCTGTCCCATATCGCGTCCAGCGGCAGCAGCCGAGGATCCGGGCTGGGTAGCATGGGCCCAGTCGGCAGGCGAGGACAGGTGAGTGACCGGTGCCCATGGCGGCCCTTCGGAAAATGGCTTCATGACGGAGTCCAGCTCGCCCAGACCAGGATCCTCGCCGGCTGTGCGGCATGATCTGGCGGCGACGAGTGGCGAGAGGCGAGCGGCGGGGAAGGCCGCCCGGAAACGGGCTCCCCGGGGCGGCTTGGGGTACTGGGCCGAGGAGGAGCGCGGGCACGACGCGCTCCAGACGATCCTGGCCCAGAACCAGATCCGGGTGCCCGAGCTGGTTCCCCTCCGGCATCAGCGCATGGCCGCCTCGGCCTGGAATTACTACCGGGGTGCGGCCGCGGTCATGGCCGGTGACCTCGCGTCCCAGCCCAGCAGCGGGCTGGAGGTGCAGTTGTGCGGTGACGCGCACATACTGAACTTCGGCTTGTGGGCCACGCCGGAGCGGAACTTGTCGTTCGACCTGCGCGACTTCGACGAAACTCACCCCGGCCCGTTCGAGTGGGACATCAAGCGCTTTGCCGCCAGCGTCGTGGTCGCAGCGAGGGAGAACGGGATCAAGCCGGCCCGGGCCGCGGCCGCGGTAACCGCCGGCCTGGAGGCCTATCGCCGGCGGATGCGCCGGTACACGATGATGCCCGAACTCGACATCTGGTACGACGGCATGCACGTCGACCGGCTCATCAGCTACTTCGAGCCGGCCGACCGCGGGCGGGTCTCGATCCACATTGAGAAGAAGCGCAAACGCCGCACCAGCCGCGGAGCGTTCGCCAAGCTCACCACGATGACGCACGGGCGGCCCCGGATAACCGAGGATCCCCCGATCCGCGTCACGATCAGCGACGACGAACAGGCGGACCTGGTCGACCACCTCCTGGCCGGGTACCGGCTGACCCTGCAGGAGGACCGGCGGAGCCTGTTCGACCGGTTCACCGAGGTCGATGTGGTCCGCCAGGTAGTAGGGGTGGGCAGTGTGGGGATGCAGGTCTACCTGATCCTCCTTGAGGGCCGCACGGGTGTCGACCCGTTGTTCCTGCAGGTCAAGCAGGCCGGGCCGTCGGTGTATGAGGCCCACACCCAGCCCAGCCGCCACGCCAGCCACGGTGCCCGCGTGGTCAACGGCAAACGGCTGGTCCAGACCGCCACCGACATCTTCGTCGGCTGGGGCTCGCTGCACGGCAGGGACTACTACGTGCGGCAGTTCCGCGACATGAAGATCATCCCGACCACCGAGCTGATCGCCCCCCGCCTGGTCGAGTTCAGCACCGCATGCGGCGAGACGCTGGCCCGCGCCCACGCCCGCACCGGTGACCCGGTGGCCATCCATAGCTACATCGGCAAGAACTCCAGCTTCACGGCTGCGATCAGCCGGTTCGCCCGCCAGTACGCCGATCAGAACGAGCGAGACCACGCCCAGCTCGTCAGCGCCATCGCCGCCGGGACCGTCCAGAGCCTGCCGGGCTGAAAGCCGGCCGACCTCCCGCGAGCCCGCCAGCCGAAACCGGGCCGCCGGAAAGCGGGGGGGGGGGGCGCCGGCGCTCGCAGCCCGGTCAGATCACGTCGCGCCGCTTGGTCACGGCGATTCCGCCCGCCACGAGAGCCACGGTGTAGCCGATCAAGATGACCCCGCCGACCCACCCGGGCGGGGCGTACGGGAAGGCCGGCCCGGAGGTCGTCATGACCTCCGAAGCGACCGCGGGGCCGATGACCGGCGCCCCGAGCATCCAGCCCTGGTGGAAGAAGTTGTAGAGCGCGGTGAAGACGAGCTCGGTGCCGAAACTGCCCGCGTACACGGCGATCGCGGCGATGACGGCGACAATCTGGCTGCGCAGCACCGCGCCGAGACCGAGCCCGAAGACGCCCCAGGCGATGAACGCGAGCAAGTTCAGCAATACCGAACGGGCCACCGGCCATCCGGCCAGTGACGTGCTGACGTGCTGGCTGTACAGGAACAGCGGCGTGGCCACTGCGGCGAGGACTGTGCCCACCAGCCAGAACAGCGCTCCGCAGCAGGCCGCGGCGGCCACCTTGGCCATCATGACCGTGGTCCGGCGCGGAACGGTCACGAACGTCACGGCCGCCGTCTGGTTCGCGAACTCACTCGTCACCACCAGCACGCCGAGGAGCAGCGCGAACATGACGCCGATGCGCTGCCCTGAGGTCATCATGCTGGCGGCGATCGCGGCCACGCCCGCGGGAGTGCGGGCCTGCGCCGCCTGGGCGAGGGCCTGCGCCGGGCTGACGAGGCCCTGCTGCGGGTGCAGCTGGTAGTGACTGCCGAACCCGTTAATCGTCAGCGCCATCGCTGTGAACACGATGAAACCGGTGATGAAGAGCCACCCGGTGCTCGTGGTGCGGATCTTCATGAACTCGGCCCTGACCAGGCGAGCCGGGGTGGTCCCGGTGTCGCCAGAGCGGTCCAGGGCGGCGCTGTCCAGCAGCGGCGTCATCGGATCGCCGCCTTTCCCGCGGTGAGCTCGAGGAACGCGGCTTCCAGGTCAGGGAGCTGCGTGACCAGCTGGTGGACGGCGATGCCCGCCCGCAGCGCGGCCTCGCCGATCGCGACCGCGTCCGCCCCGGTGATGTACGCCTCGCCGTCGCCGGCCGGCGTGACCACCGCATCGCGGCCGAGCACGGCCGCGAGCTTTTCCAGTTCGGGGCTGCGCACCAGGGTCCGGCCCAGGTACGTCATTGAACCGATCACCGACGCTACCGTTCCCGTGGCGGCCAGCCGTCCGGCCGCCACGATGACCAGGTCGTCTGCGAGCTGTTCCATCTCCCCGAGCAGATGACTGGACACCAGGATCGTCCGGCCCTGCGCAGCCAGCGTCCTGAGCAGGTCGCGCATCCACCGGATGCCCTCCGGGTCCAGCCCGTTGGCCGGCTCGTCGAGGATCAGCACCTGCGGGTCCCCGAGCAGCGCCGCCGCGACGCCGAGGCGCTGGCGCATGCCGAGGGAGTAGCCACGGAACGTCCGGTGGCCGGCGGCGGAGAGCCCGACCAGCTCGAGCACCTCGTCCGCCCGCGCCAGCGAGATGCCCGCGGACTGGCAGATAATACGCAAGTGATCGCGCCCGGTGCGGTCCTTATGCGCGGCGCCTGCCTCCAGGACCGCGCCGACGCGCCGGATCGGCTGATCCAGGTCGGCATAGCGGACGCCGCCGATGGTGGCCGTTCCCGCGGTCGGCTCGGCCAGATCGAGCAGCATCCGCAAAGTCGTCGTCTTCCCCGCACCGTTCGGGCCGAGGAACCCGGTAACCCGGCCCGGTGCCACGGTGAACGACAAGTCATCGACGGCCCTGACGCCGCCGTATTCTTTCGTCAGCCCGCAGACGTCGATCCGTCCCTGGGCCATCAGCGTGGGAGAAACCCGCTTTCCGCCGAGCGGCCGGCCAGGGAAACCAGGCCCCGCGGCATCCGGGCGTGCGCGATCCGCGCGTGTGCCGCCGCGACCGAGCCGCGCCAGCCACACCAGGCCGCCGACTACGACGACCGCGAGCAGGACAACCATCTCACCTCTCCAGCCGCGACCGCATTCGCCGCATCGTGGGGGCCGGCGAGTAGCTCTCCAGCAGTAACGCTACATAACAAGAGTTAGGGCGAGGAGGGCTTTGCGTACGTCACCCCTACCGGCCGCGTCCCCCTTGCCGAGCTTGAAGTGGGTCAGACCTGCACGAAAGGTATTAGTACCGACAGCAATCTCGTGGGCACGTCTACGATGCTTCGCTTTAGCGGAGCCCGCGATACGCGCTTCGTCGGTTAGGGTGCAGTACGGGATTTAGGAAATTTCCCGGTCTGTGTGTCCGAGGGACTTGACCGCCGAAATATTTAAGATCTCGGCCTTCCCGGATCGGGAAATCGTGAAATATGGACAACAAGAGCGGAGCATTCAGCAGCTTTCTGCGCAGCTCTCTAGCGCTGGCTCGCTCCGGGCGCCGTTGTGGCGGAAGGCAATCAGGGTGCCCGGTGGGCGGTCCCTCACGCCGTATGCCGCCGGGCCCCCGGCGGCGGCTGGTGGCGGGAGCGTGCCCAGGCGAGAACCAGCGCCGCGATCACCCCGGCCACGGCCAGGCCGATCCACCCGCCGTACAGCACCATGACCACCGTCGTGGCCAGGAGCAGCAGCCCGGACACGATCAGGGCGATCTTGCCGGACCGGTGCCCGGCCCGTGCCGCGTAGACGGCCAGGATGAACGCGCTCGTGGCAGGCTGACGAACAGCGCAACCCCCTCGGTCATCATGCCTGCATCCGTCACGTCGCCCAGGTGGCTGTACGCGATGGCAAGAACGCCGCAGAACCATCCGGCTGGCGTCAGCGCCACGGCGGCCCACGCCCAGGCGGCCAGCACGCCGGCCTGGGCAGACTGAGGCTTCAAGGTGATCATGTCGGCCTCCGCGGACAAGTCCCCGAAACTAAGATGGCGCGCTTCGGGAGTCTGGCCTAGAGGCGAAGGTCACCCTCGTGGACCCTGCCCACCAGGCAGCTTGTCGACGTGACTGTGTTCCCGGTGGTGCGCGCCGGTCAGCTGACCGGGTACAGGTCGCCGCCGAGATTGCCGGGGCCTGCCCAGCCGGTGCCCGGGCGGTAGGAAGCGTGCCACAGGTGGCTGTCGCCGGATCCGCGCCAGAACACGTCGATCGCTCCGGCCGGCTGGGCGCTTGCCCACGGCTTGCTGCCCAGCGTGCCCATGCCGAGGCTGGACGCCGGCGACCAGGAACCGCCGCCGACCCGGTAGACATGCCACAGGTTGCCGTTGGTGCCGGTGAAGAACACATCGACAGTCCCCGGCGCCGAGGCGACCGGAGCGGGGTTCGAGGCCAGGGCGCCGCCGAGATCCGCCGCCGCGGACCAGCCGGAGCCCGGGGTGTAGCCCGCCCGCCACAGGTGACTGTCGGTGCCCTTCCAGAACACGTCGACCGCGCCGGTGGCCTGCCCGGTGGCCGATGGCGGGCCCGCGATCAGGCCGACGCCGACGCTGGCCGCTGCCGACCAGGAGCCGGTGCCGATACGGTAGGCGTGCCAGAGCTGGCCATCGGTGCCCTGCCAGAACACGTCGGCGGTGCCCGGCGTGGTCGCGGCCGGTGCCGGGTCGCAGGCGAGGGAGCCGCCGAGGTTGCGGGCCCCGGACCACCCCTGGCCGGGCCGGTAGCTCATCTGCCACAGGTGGTTGTCCGTCCCGCGCCAGAAGACGTCCACGCCCCCGTCGGCCTGGGCCACCGCCTGCGGCGGCCCGCCGATGGTGCCTGCGGGCATCTGCTGCTGGCCGCTCCAGCCGCCAGCCGGGGTGTACCACTGGTGCCACAGGTGCCCGTCGCTGCCGCGCCAGAACACGTCCACCACTCCGGGGGAAGACGTGGTCGCGGACGGCTCGCCGGCCACCGGGTTTGCGCCCATCTGCTGCGGGCCGTTCCACCCGGCCATGTACCAGTTGTGCCCCACGCTGGTGTTGGCCGCCTTCCAGAACACGTCGATGACGCCGCTGGCCTGCGCGGCGGCCTGCGACGCCTGCCGCGAACTCCATGCCGCCTGCCCGCCGAGGGCATCCAGGGTGACGAACGAGTATCCGCGCGCCTGCAGGGACTGGATCACCGCGGGCAGCGCGTCTGCGTCGAGGGTGGAGTGGTCGTCCGGGTTGGACCCGCAGTGCATGAGCACGATCTCGCCCGGCTGCAGGCTGCCCAGCACCCGGCTGCGGACCGTCTGGGTGGTGATGCCGCCCGAGGTCCCCTCCCAGCCGAGGGTGTCGACCGTCCAGCCGACCGGGACAAAGCCGGTGCCGTTCACCACCGAGATCGCGTGCTGGTTGTAATCCCCGTACGGGAACCGGAACCACGGCCATGGATCGGCGCCGGTCACCGACGTGATCTGGCTTTCGGCGCCGAGCACCTGGTCACGGATCTGCGCGTCGGTGAGGGTGGTGAAGTAGGGATGGGAAACCGAATGGTTGCCGATCCGGTAGCCCGCGGCCGCGATCGCCTTGGCCTGGGCCGGGAAATCCTGCACGAAGTTCCCGGTCAGCATGAACGTCGCCGTCGCGTGGTATTTCGCCAGCGTGCCGAGGATGCTCGGCACGCCGTCGGCGTTCGCGCCGGCGTCGAATGTCAGCGCCACGACCTTGGCGTGGGTCGGGATGGCCGTCCAATTCTGGCCCCCCAGGCCTGCGGGGAGCGGCGGCGTGGCGGCGGAGGCCGCAGGCAGCGGGCCAGACACCGCCAAGACGCAGACGGCGAGGCATAGCATCGCGGCCAGCGTCCCCACCCGCCGCGGAGGCGTCCTCAGCCGTCCCAGAGCCGTCCCGGCTTTGGCTGCCGGATCGACCGGCAAACGCCGCACCGCAGCCGCTTGGCGGCGGCGCCACTGTGCGCCCATCATCTCAATCACGACCCACATCGGCCAACGCCCTTGATAGCCCTCAGCACAGCGCCGTCTCGGCGCCTCCGCCAGGGTTATTGGTCCTGGGAGCCGCGGCATTTGGTCACCATCTCGAGCCGCGCTGCGCTGGCCGCGATGCGGACCGGCGCGGCGTGCGCACTTCTCGCACGTCCTGTTACGGCCGCCTGGCCTCTGCGCCTGCTCAGCGGCATCCTTCAGCTTTCCTGCAGGATTCGTTGCGTAGCGTGATGTCGTGCGCGTCCTGGTGGTGGAGGATGAGGCCCGGATGGCTGGGCTACTCCGGCGCGCGCTGCGGGAGGAAGGCCACGCGGTCGACGTCGCGGCCGACGGGCCCGAGGGCCTGTGGCTGGCGACCGAGAACAGCTATGGCGCGATCGTCTTGGACGTCATGCTTCCTGGCCTTGACGGGTTCCAGCTCTGCCGGCGCTTGCGGGAGTCGGGGCGATGGGTCCCGGTGCTGATGCTGACGGCCAGGGACGCGGTCAGCGACCGGGTCCGCGGGCTGGACGCCGGAGCCGACGACTACCTGGTCAAGCCGTTCAGCCTGCTGGAGCTGGCCGCGCGGCTGCGGGCGCTGGCGCGGCGGGACGACAGCCGCCGGCCGGTGATCTTGGCCGAGGGGGACCTCAGGCTGGACCCGGCCGCGAAGCGGGCGTGGCGGGCCGGGAATGAGCTGCGCCTGTCGCCCAAGGAGTTCTCCTTGCTGGAGCTGTTCCTCAGTCATCCCGGCCGGGTCCTGAGCCGCTCGCAGATCACCGAGGCGGTCTGGGATTTCGCCTATGACGGCGGGTCCAACGTCGTCGACCAGTACGTGAACTACCTGCGCCGCAAGATCGACGTCCCGTTCGGACGGCATGACATCGAGACGGTCCGCGGCATGGGCTACCGGCTGCGCCATGCCGACGGCGGGTAGCGGCATGCCGATCAGGCTGCGCCTGGCTATCGCGTTCGCGGTGATCGCCGCGGCGTTTTTCGCGCTTGGCGGGTGGCTTTTCGCCAGCGGCTTGTCGTCAGACGAATCGATCCAGGGACAGGTCGCGCGGGAGCTCGCCGTCGGCGGCGCGGTCTTCGTCGCCGTCGCGGGCCTCGGCGCCTACTGGCTGGCACGCGCCGCCCTGTCCCCGGTCGAGCGGCTCAGGCGGCAGGTCGCCGCGATCTCCGCCCGTGACGAGGCGTCACGGGTGGGGGTGCCGGCGACGAGGGACGAGGTTGCCGCGCTGGCGGGCACGATGAACGAGCTGCTGGCCCGGCTGCAGCGCGCCCTGGCCAGGCAGCGCGCCTTCGTCGCCGACGCCAGCCACGAGCTGCGCACACCGCTGGCGGTGCTCTGCGGAGAGCTCGAACTGGCGTCGCGGCCCGGCCGAGACCGCGATGAGCTGGCCGCGGCCGTGCGCAGCGCCGCGGCCGAAGCCGAACGGCTGGGCCGCCTGACCGGTGATCTGCTGCTGCTGGCCAGGAGCGATGAGGACCGGCTCAGCCTGCGGCTGGAGCGGACGGACATCGGGCAGGTGCTCGCGGGCAGCGCCGGGCTGGCCGGTTCCCGCCTGGCCGCGGCGGGGATCGCCTGCCGCGTCGACATCCGGGCCGGGACATATGCCGATGTCGATGCGGACCGGATCCGCCAGGCCGTCGACAACCTGGTCGATAACGCGCTGCGCTTCACCCCCTGGGGATCGGCGATCGTGCTCGCGGCCGCCGCCGACGGCGCCGCTCTTGACATCGAAGTCCGTGATGCCGGGCCGGGCTTCCCGGACGATTTCCTGCCGTATGCGTTCGAGCGGTTCCGGCGCCCAGACACCGGCCGGTCGCGGAGTGACGGGGGTGCCGGACTGGGCCTCGCGCTCGTCCAGGCCATCGCCGCGGCGCACGGCGGAGTGGCGACGGCCCGCAACGGTCCCAGCGGCGCCGTGGTGGCCCTGCATCTGCCCGGTACCGTCAGCCGTCCTTGATCGCGCCGCGCCTGCCCGTCATGGCGCGTCGTGCAGGCCCATCGTGGCCGGGCCGCTCTTCTTCGCCGGCGTTCGGCTGTTGGTGCTCTTCGCCCGCGCCGTCGGCTCCGGCGAAAGATGTGAGGGCTCTCATCGGCCTTTCACGGTCAGTTCATCACGGCTCGCGCAGTATCGAATCGCAGGCTCAGCGTGGGATAGGAGAGACGGCGATGGACGCGAACGGCAGCGACCGTGACCGGCGGGTGCGGCTACCGGAATCCGGCGGCCCGGCCCCAGCCGGGCGTTCCGGGGGTCGCCGGGACGGTATCCGGCATGCCCGGCATGTGTCGAACTGGACCGCGGCGGCGTTGATCGCCGGCACCGCGGCCGCCGCGGTGGGCCTCGCCCACCAGGCGCGGCCGGCCCAGGTTCCGGCCTCGACCACAGCAGCGCAAGCCGCCGGGCCTTCGGCCTGCGTTCCGGGCGGGAACGCACCGCAGGTGACGCACCCGGTCGCGACCACCAGCGCGTCCGGCGTGACCACCACCACCACTCGCACCGCCAACTGCAAGACCGTCGTCACCCAGGTCCGGAACGTCCCGGCCAGCGAGGACAACTGATGGCGATCCGGGCGCCTGGGCTGGCCGGCACCGTGGCGTGGCAGCAGGTGCTGACCGGTGACGAGGCCGTCGCCGTGGCCGAGCGCGACGCGCTGGGCACCACCGCCAGGGTCGCGATCTGGCCGCCGGGCAATTTGGGCATCGCGTGTACCGCAGTAGACGGCGTGCTGGCCGAGCTTGATGAGCAGGCGAGCAGGTTCCGTGCCGATTCGCAGCTGAGCTGGCTGCACCGGGCCGGCGGCGGCCTGTTCCTGCTCGGCGAGGGCCTGGCCGAGGCGGTCGGCGTCGCCCTGGCCGCGGCCCGGTGGACCGGCGGCCGCACCGACCCGACGGTCGGCGGTGCCCTCATCGCGCTGGGCTACGACCGTGACTTCGCGGCCATCGACCCGGACGGCGGCGGCACGCCCGCACTGCCGGTCCCGGCCGCGGGCTGGCAGCGGGTGGGGCTGGACGGGCGGCTGCTGCGCCTGCCGCCGGGTGTCCGCCTGGACCTGGGCGCGACGGCGAAGGGAGTGGGCGGCGACCGGGCGGTGCGGGCGGTCATGTCGGCCGCCGGGCAGGCCGGCGGGATACTGGTCAGCCTCGGCGGCGACATCGCCGTCGGCGGCACGCCGCCCCGCGGCGGCTGGCCGGTCACCGTGGCTGACCAGCCGGATGAGGCTGGCTCTGCTGGCGCCCAGCTTGTCCGCCTGCCGGGCGGGGCGGTCGCCACGTCGTCGGTGACGTGCCGGAGGTGGCGGCGCGGTGACACGGTGCTGCATCACATCATCGACCCCGAGACCGGGCTCCCCGCGCAGGGTCCGTGGCGGACGGCGAGCGTGGCTGCGGTGACCTGCGCCGACGCGAACGCCGCGGCAACGGCGGCGATCGTGGCCGGCGCGCGGGCGGAAAGCTGGCTGGCCGGGGCGGGGGTCCCGGCCCGGCTGGTTGGCCACGACGGCCAGGTGGTGCGCGTCGGCGGCTGGCCTGCCGCCAGCGGGCGGCCGCTGCCGGTGACTCCGGTCAGCCGCGTCTATGCCGGGGCTGGGCCGACGGGAGGGGGCCGGTGAGCGCGCTCGGCGGATCGCAGGCCCTGTGGTTCCTCTCGCGCGGGAGCGGGCTGGCCCTGCTGGTCGCGTTCAGCGCAGTGGTGGTGCTGGGCGTCGCGGCCCGGCTCGGCTCGGCGCCGAGGCGCTGGACCACGCTGGCCACGGGCGAGCTTCACCGCACGCTCGCGCTGTTCTGCGTGGCCTTCCTCGGCCTGCACGTGCTGACCGCGATCCTGGACCGGTACGTAACGATCGGCTGGGCGGCGGCCGTGGTCCCGTTCGCGTCTGGGTACTGGACGCTCGCGATCGGCCTCGGCGCCCTGGCGGTCGACTGCGCGGGTGCCGTGCTGATCACCAGCCTGGCCCGGCAGCGGCTGGGCTACCGTGCCTGGCGCGCGGTGCACTGGCTGACCTACCTGGCCTGGCCGGTCGCGTTCGCGCACGCGGTCTCCGCAGGCCCGGACCTGCGGATCTGGTGGGCGGCGCTGACCGAATGGGGTTGCGCGGCGGCGGTCGCAACCGCCATCGTGGCCCGCCTGCTGGCCGGGGCGCGAGGTCAGTCCGGCGAACCGCTGGCCAGGCCCGAACGCGCCGGAAGGATCCGCTGACGATGCCGGCCGCAGGCCGCTCAGGACACGTCACCGCGCATGGCGCAATCCGCGGGCCCGGCACGCTGCCGCGCCTGCTGCCTGGCCGTCCCGCGGCCGGCCCGGTCGGCCTGGCCGGTCACCTGGCCAGGTACGGGCCGTCACCCTCCGCGCTCGGCGGCCCGCGCCGGCGGGAACTGATCGCGGAGGTAGGCCGGGCCGGGCTCACCGGCCGGGGCGGCGCCGGCTTCCCCGCCGCGGGCAAGCTCGCCGCGGTAGCGGCCGGGCGCGCCCCGGTGGTGATCGCGAACGGTACCGAGGGCGAGCCGGCCAGCTCAAAAGACAAGGTGCTGATGGCCCGGTCGCCGCACCTGGTCCTCGACGGCGCGGTGCTCGCGGCAGAGCTCGTGGGCGCCAGGGAAGCGGTGCTCGTCGTGCACCACGGCGTCCGCGAGATCATGGACGAGGCGGCCGCCGAGCGCCGCCACGCCCGCCTCGACCGGGTGCGGGTCAGGATCCGTACTGCGGCGGACCGGTTTACTGGCGGCGAGGCGAGCGCGGTGGTGCACTGGGTCGAGCGAGGCGTCCCCATGCCGACCGCGAAGCCGCCGCGGCTGTCCGAGCGGGGCCTGGGGGGCAGGCCGACGCTGGTACACAACGTGGAGACGCTGGCGCACCTGGCGCTGATCGCCCGCTACGGCGCGGCCTGGTTCCGGTCGGTCGGCACGTCGGCGGAACCCGGCTCGATGCTGGTCACGGTGCTGGGCGCGGTGCGCGAGCCGGGCGTGCTCGAGGTCGCCATCGGGACCCCGGTCGGGCAGGTGCTCGGCCAGGCGGGTGGCGCGTCCGCGTCGCTGCAGGCACTGCTGCTCGGCGGGTACTCCGGCGGCTGGGTGAATGCCTCCGATGCGGCGGCCCGGCCGTTCTCGTCGGCAGGCCTCGCCGACCTCGGCGCGGGAACCGGGGCTGGCCTGATCGCGGCGCTGCCCGCTGACGCGTGCGGGATTGCCGAGACCGCGCGGGTGGTGCGTTACCTGGCTGCGGAGTCCGCCGGGCAGTGCGGCCCGTGCCTGTTCGGCCTGGCCGCGACCGCCACCGAACTGGAGCGGATCGCTGCGGGCTGGACCACCGACCTCGCCCTGCTGCGGCGGTGGCTCGGGCAGGTCGACGGACGCGGCGCCTGCGCTCATCCTGATGGCGCGGTCCGCCTGGTCCGCAGCGCCCTGCGGGTCTTCGGCGCCGAGCTCAGCGAGCACGCGGCCGGCTGGTGCCGGGGCGCCAGGAGCGTGCTGCCGGTTCCTCCAGGGAGGACGCGGTGATCGGTGATCCCGGCGCGTGGCTGCGGGTCGATCCGATCACATGCGATGGCCGTGGGCTGTGCGCCGAGGCGCTGCCCGAGCTGATCACCCTCGATGACTGGGGCTTCCCGATCACCAGCGGCCAGCCGGTGCCGGCCTGGCTGCTGGCCGATGCGCGCGAGACGGTCCGCGCCTGCCCGAAGCTCGCACTCCGGCTGGAACACCTCCGCTCGCCGCAGCCGGCTCGCCGCCGCGGCAGCCAGCCTGGGTCAGGCCTCTGACCGGCCGTCTGCGCGTGCCTGCAACCTCGCCCGTACTGGCTGCCGACCACGGGCTGCGGGTTCCGCGGTGATCGTGCCGCCCGCCGTCACCGGCGAGGACATCGTGCTGCCATAAGCCGGGCGGTCCAGGGTGAACGTGCGGTCGTCGGTGCCGGCTACCGGGCCCGGGCCGGGGCGAAGGCGAGGCCGGCGGCCAGGCAGGCGAACGGGAGAACGGGAAGCAGGTACCGGTAGTCGAAGTCGGCGACCGCGATCGGGGACACCAGCAGCACCACGCCGGTCACCCAGGGCAGCATGCTGCCGACCCGGCGGGACCAGGCCAGCCTGGGCCGCCGCTGCCTGAGGCCCTCGACGCGCACCACCCCGCCGAGGCCGGTGAGCAGGATGATCCCGAACAGCGGCCCGTAGGTGTAGACGAGGTGCTGGTACACGGCGATCAGGGCCGCGAACGGCTCGACGACCGTGCTGGGGCTGGCATGTCCGTAACGGACCGCGTCCTGGTAGGCGGTCCCGCCGGGAATCCACGAGCGATCCGGAATGGTCTGCGGCTGCAGCCGGAAGTTGTAGTAGGACACCGTGCCGCGGCCGGGATAATCCTGGCGCGGCCATTCAACGGCCAGCGCGAGGCCCTTCAGCACTGCCTCCGCGTAGCCGAACGGCTGGGCCTCGACCGCGCGGATAGCGAAGTCGCGCAGCAGGCGGTCGTTGGCCACGCTCACCGGGCCGCCGGGGATGTCGTGTACCTGCGGCGCGTGCCAGACGTAGTCGCCCGGCGGGGTGCGGCTGGACGGGGCGCCGGAGGGACAGATGGCCAGCTCGTTCGCGGGCGGCTTGATGACCGAGCACTCGGCGAAGGACGACACCCGGCCCCACAGGTAGAAGCCCTCGGATCTGGTCAGCGCGTACTGGCCGTTCCAGGAGTGAAACCACGCCGCGTAAGCCATCACGGGCGCCACGCAGCCCACGGCGAGTGTCAACACCCCCAGCCAGCCGCGCCAGTTCGTCCGGCCCTGCCTGATCACGCGGAAGACCAGGAAGGCGGGGAACAGGACCAGCAGCGGCAGGCCCGCGTTGCGCACGTCGACCGCGTAGCCGACCAGGAGGCCCGCGATCAGCGTGATCGGCCACGGCACCCGGTACTGCCACAGGATCGCGAGCAGGGCCAGCATGACGAGGAAGGTGAACAAGGTCTCGGCCATGATCATGTGCTCGTCTTCGATCTGGAAGCCGTCGAGCAGCACCGGGAGCGTGGCCACCGTGGCCCAGTTCTCCGGCACCCCGGCGCGCCGGGCCAGCAGGTAGATCATGACCGCGATGCCCAAGCCCATCAGGTGCTGCAGGCCGGCCACGAGCGTGAAGCTGTGAACGGGCAGCAGGGCGCGGAGGAACAGCGAGTATCCGGTGGTCTTGGACAGGTCCGGCCGGGGCCGCAGCGCGGCACCCACGTAGAGATAGGAGTCACCCGAGAACCACAGCGCGCCCGGGTAGCCGGCCATCGCCAGCAGCCGCAGGCCGACGCCCGCGGCGAGTGCCCTGGCGAACAGCGGATCGCGGGCGATCAGCTTACCAAGCGGCCGCGCTCGCGGAGCGCGCCTGATGCCCGCGAGCGCGGCCCGCGCCTGCGGACTACGGCCGTAGGTGGTCACCGTGCGAAGACAGCGGTGAAGTCGCGGCTGTAGGGGGAGTAGTAGCGGTAGGCGGAGGTCTGCTGGTCCGGCAGCAGCACCGCCGGGGTGGGGTCTGATGGGTGACTGTGTGCCTGGTAGTACTCGAACGTGGTCCAGAACGGGTTGATGTCCAGTTCCATGGCCTCGACCGCGCCAGCGCGCTGGAGCAGGTCAGCCAGCGACTGCGCGGACAGGGCGGGGCCGTATACGTAGATGACCCGGCCGTCGCTGGTGATGCCGATGCCCGACCGCCATACGGCATAGGCTCCGCCCAGCGTGGCGCCGAAGTTCGTCTCCACGTTCTGGTTGATGTCGGAGGCCACCAGCCCGTGATCCACGATCAGCTTCAGGTTCTGGCGCACACCCGCGACATCGGAGGTCATCCGCACATCACGGCCCCACTGGCCGATCTTGATGGTGCCGTTGCGGTCGTACACCATGGACGCCGCCCCCCGTGTCAGGGCACCGCTGGTGGTGCCGTTGAGGTAGAAGCCGCCATCTGAGGCGCTGAGCCGGAAGCCGCCATTGAACGTGGCGAGCAGGCCATCGCGGTGCGCGGGCGGGATCCACGGCTGGCCGCCGCCGAAGCCGGTGCCAGGGTCCTGCGAGCCGGGGTGCAGCTGGAACCTGACCAGCCGCTGGTCGAACGACGCGATGCCCGCCACGTAGGAGGTATGGATGGCGTCCACCCGCAGGAACGTGGTGAAGACGGCCGGCTGGCCGTGCACGCTCTCCGCCAGCCGCCAGGCGCCCTCGCCGGGCAGCACCGGGCGGGCGAACGGGGTCAGGTGCCTCGGGATGTCGGCCGTGAACCCGTGCACGTGCTTGTACTTGGGTGCGCCCTTCGGGCCGGCCAGTGAGAACTGCGGCTTGCCGCCGGCCGTCGGCGGGCTGTAGGTGATCTGCTCCAGCGCGGTGATGGCCGGGCCCAGGTGGTGGTCCCGGCCCCATTCGGCCAGCTTGCCGGCCAGGGACAAGCCGTTGTCCGCGGCCAGCGCCTGCCCGACCGACCAGCACAGCCAGCAGGAAAAGACCAGCACGACCCCGGCCGCCACGCGCACCGCCGGCCGGCGCAGCAGGCGCCGGACCCGGCCGCGCCGGTAAGTACGCCGTGACCCGCGGCCGCGCGGCCCCTGGCCGCCGGGTCTGCCGGCCGGGAACTGGCCCTGCGCCGGGCGCCATCCGTGCGGCTGATCATCCTGGGATAGCTGGTAATCGGTCCGGCGCAGCTGCCAGGTGACGGGAGATGAGTCATCCGGGTTACGGGGCCTGGCTGATCCCGGGTGTGACACTCGCTCTACCTCCTCATCGTGCGTGCGGACAGGGCCGGCCTGCGCTCCCGGAACCTACCCGGGCACCATGAAGGCAACGTGACGCACAAGCGCACCGGCCACCGGCCGCTGCGCGACCCGCCTCCCGGGGAGGATCTGGCCGGCCGGTGGGCAAGACCCGCTACCGCTACCGCGTGACGTCCGGGCCGGGATGCTCAACCACCCCTCGCTTGCCGAACTGCTGCCCAGCGGCGTCGTCATGGCCAACGACGACGACAAACGACCGCATAGTCGCGATCGACCCGGCCACCGGCGCGCTGGTGTAGCAGTTCGGTGTCACCGGCAACGCGGGCACCGCGCCGGGTGAACTCGATACCCCCGACGGCTTCGACCTGCTGCTGCCGGACGGATCAACCCCGACGCACCTGGCGACCGGATAGGCCGCGCTGCGCTCCTTCACGCGGCCGTCATGATCGTTCCATAGAGTCGCTGCGTGAGGACGGAGGGGCGAGACGAGACGTGGCTGCCCGGCGGGTACGGCCGTGCGGGCGGACCGGCCGGTCCGCCCGAGGAGAGCAGCCCCGGCACGCCGCGCCGGGCCGAGCGTCGGGCCGATGCGGGCGTGGCGGGCAATGCCCGCCTGACGGCGGCCAATGCGGTCGTCCTGCTGGTGCTGCTGGCCGCCGAGGGCCTCACGATCTTGAGTGTGCGCCAGCTGCTGTCGCCGCATGTGTTCATCGGCGTGGTGCTCATCCCGCCCGTGCTGCTCAAGGTGGGCAGCACGATGTGGCGGTTCGCCCGCTACTACACCGGTGCTCCGGCTTACCGGCGCAAGGGGCCGCCGCCGGTGCTGCTGCGCCTGCTCGGCCCGCTCGTGGTGATCCTCACCCTGGTGCTGCTGTTCAGCGGCGTCGGGCTGGTGCTGGTGAGCCGGCCGTGGCTGCCGGTGCTGCTTAAGGTGCACCAGGCCAGCTTCGTGCTGTGGTTCGGCGCGATGACGATTCACGTGCTCGGCCACCTGGGCGAGGTGGTCCGGGTGGCCCCGCGGGACTGGATGCGCCGGGCCCGGCGCGAGGTCACCGGGGCCGGCACCCGGCAGTGGCTGATCGCGGCCAGCCTGGTGGCCGGCGTCCTGCTCGGATTTCTCCTGCTCGGTCACGTGGGCCACTGGCTGTCAGCGGCGCCCGGCGCAGGTCAGTAGCATCTGGGCAGCAGCCAGGGCCGACGAGACCATCGGAGGGGTTACAGGTGACAGCCAAGCCAGCTCCGCCATCGGCGGCCCAAGAGCTGGGCCGGGTGCTCCTCCCGCTGCGTGCCTTCCTCGGGTTCACGTTCTGCTTCGCCGGCCTGCAGAAGCTGGCCAACCCCCGGTTCTTCACCGCCGCCGACCCCGCCTCGATCCAGGCCCAGCTGGCGGGCGCCGCCCGGCGCAGCCCGGTCCACGCGCTGATCTCGCCGCTCACCCATGTCGCGGTCCCGCTCGGAATCCTCATCGCGTTCGGCGAGCTAGCGGTCGGCGTCGGCACCTTGCTGGGCTTTCGGGCGCGGCTGGCCGCGGCCGGGGGGCTCGTGCTGTCCGTGCTGCTGTTCCTGACGGTCAGCTTCCATTCGACGCCGTACTACACCGGGGCGGACATAGTGTTCGCGTTCGCTTGGACGCCGCTGCTGCTAGCCGGTTCCGGCTCGGTGCTGTCGCTGGACGCCGCGGTCAAGGACTGGGCCGGCCGTCAGGCTGCCGTGGCCCGGCGCCAGGAGCGGCGATCCGGGGCCACTGGACCGGGGGTCGGCCGCCGCGAAGTGGTGCTCGGCGGTATGACGACTGCGGCGGTCGTGGCCGTAGGCCTGGTCATCGGTGGACTGGCCGCGGGCCTGGGCAGGCTGGTCGGCGGGACCGCGGGCACGGGCGGCCCGTCCAGCCTGCCCTCGGCCGCCGGTCCCGTCCCGGCCGGGCCCAGCAGCTCGCCGGGGCCCAGCAGCTCGCCGGGGTCCAAGCCGGGCCAGGTTCCCTCCGGCACGGCTATCGGCCCGGCGGCCGACGTGCCCGTCGGCCAGGCCGCCGCATTCCAGGATCCGGCCACGGGCGATCCGTCCATCGTGATCCAGCCGAGCTCCGGCCAATTCCTGGCCTTCGACGCCGTATGCCCGCACGCCGGCTGCACAGTCGGGTACGACCCCGCCGCTAAGGTGATCGTCTGCCCATGCCACGGATCACAGTTCAGCGCCAGCACCGGCGCGGTGGAGGTCGGCCCGGCTGCGACCGGATTGAAGAGGCTTGCTGTCGCAGCGGGCGCCGACGGCCAGCTCTACGTCACCTGAACCGACCCGGGAACTGACCACCATCACCCGCCCTGTCCTTGCTGACCGTGGGGTCAGCGTGACGGGGTGTCGGCGGTGTCGCCGAGCGACAGGTAGGTCTCGTCTTCCTGCACGGTGTGCAGGGCGAGGATGGCGTGCAGCCCGTATAGGGTGCTGCGGAGTTCGGCGGTTTCGGAGGTGTCGGGTTCCCGGTCGCCGATGTCTTCGGTGAGCCGGCCGAGCCGGGCGATCTGGTAGGCGATCTCGGCGTGCGCACGGCTCATCGGCGCGGTCGGGTCGGCGCCGCCCAGTATCCGGTTGAGGGACGGGTACAGTTCGTCCTCTTCCGCGCTCTCGTGCGGCCAGACCTCGCCGGTGAGCGTGGCGTGGGCTTGGCGGACGCGGGTCATCGCGCCCGGTTCATCGAGGGTGTCCGCGGCCGTGCGCAGCTGGTCGATGTCGGCCCGGATGGCCTGGTGCTCGGTACGGAATCGCCTGGTCAGTGCCGTGTCGGCCGTCGTCAGGCGGACCGCGGGAGCGGGCGGGCGCAGCGCGCGCAGCGCGTTGAGGATGACGGCCACGTCGATGGCCTCCTGCAGCAGCGCGCCCCACACCGGGGGCAGCAGGCCGGCTGCGGCCGCGCCCATCGCGGCCAGCGACATGCCCATCCCGGCCAGCACGCTCTGCAGCGCGATCCGCCGGGTGCGGCGGGCGATGGCGGCGACTTCGCCCACGCGGCCGAGCTCATCGACGGTCAGCACCGCGTCGGCCGCTTCGGATGAGGCGGTCGAGCCCCGTGCTCCCATCGCGATCCCGACGTCGGCGAGCGCCAGCGCGGGGGCGTCGTTGATGCCGTCGCCGGTCATCATGACCGGTGCCCGCCGCTGTTCGCGGCGTACCGCTTCCAGTTTGCCGGCCGGGGTCAGCCCGGCGAGTACTTCGTCGACTCCGGTGAGCGCGCCGACCGCGTCGGCGGCCTCGGCCCGGTCGCCGGTAGCCAGGACGATCCGGGTGATGCCGTCACGGCGGATGGCCCGGATCATTGCCCTGGCGTCCGGCCGGATCCGGTCCTCCAGCAGCAGCGCGCCGGCCGGCTTGCCGTCGACCGCGACGAACACCGTCAGGGCACCGTCCAGCCGGGCCCGCCTGCGGACGGTCCTGACCCACGGCGGGTCGCCGGTAACCCCGGCCCATCCGGCGCGCCCGAGCCTGACCGGGCGCCCCTGAACCGTCCCGGCGATGCCCTGGCCCGGTTGTTCGGTCACCGCTTCGGGCAGGACCAGCTGGCCGCCGCGCTCGGCCGCCGCCCGCACGACGGCGGCGGCCAGGACGTGCCCGGAAACCTGATCCAGCGAGGCCGCCAGGGGGAGGATCTCCTCCGGCGGCAGCGTCCCGGCCGGCACCACCGCGGTCACCGCGGGCTGGCCCGCGGTGAGCGTCCCGGTCTTGTCGATCATCAGCGTGGTGCACCGGGCCAGGCGCTCCAGCACACCGCCGTTCTTGACCACCACCCCGCGGCGCGCCGCCGCGGACAGCCCCGACACCAAGGCGACCGGCGCCGCCAGGATCAGCGGGCACGGCGTGGCCACGACCAGGACCGCGACCGCCCGCTCCGCGCCTCCCACGGCCCAGGCCGCCGCGGCCACGGCCAGCGTCAGCGGCAGGAACCACGCCGCGTACCGGTCGGCGAGCCGGACGAACGGCGCTTGGGAGTTCTCCGCCTCGGAAACCAGGCGGATGATGCCCGCGTAGGTGCTGCCCGCGGCGTCCGTCTCGGCCCGCAAGCCGAACGGCCCGCCGGCGTTCACGGTGCCGCTGCGGACGACATCGCCGGCACCGTGCTCGGCCGGTCGGGCCTCGCCGGTCAGCGCGGACTCATCCAGCACCGCGATCCCCGAGGCCACGGCACCGTCTACCGGGAGCACGTCGCCAGGCGCCACGAGCAGCACGTCGCCTATCGCGATCTCGCCGAGCGGCACCGTCTCCAGCGACCCGCCGCGGTACCGCCGGGCGGTCCTGGGGGCCCGGGCCAGCAGGGCGTTCAGGTCATGCCGCGCACGCTGATCCGCCCACGCCTCCAGGGCCCGCCCGCTGGCCAGCATGACGCTGACCACCGCCGCCGCCAGCAGCTCCCGGGTCGCGGCCGCGCCGGCCACGGCGAGCAGCGCGATCACGTCGACGCCGACGCGACTGTGCCGGATGCCGTCGATCGCGGACCACAACGCATAGCCGATCCCGCAGGCCGCCGTGGCCAGCCACGCCGCGTCAGCGACCGCACCGTCCCCGGCCAGCCACGCCACCCCGCCCGCGGCCAGGCCCGACGCGGTCACCACGAGCAGCACCAACGCCGAACGGCCACAAAGCCACGCCCATGCCCTCCGGACACCACTCCTCATCATGACCCCAGCCTGCACCGCGCACGGCAGGATAGCCCCGGGCCAGAAGGCCCTATTTTCAAGGCCGTTCGCCATTGAGCAAGGGGTGCCGGGCCAGCGCCGGCCGGGTCCGTGTGCATAGCAGGCAACCAAGATCTTGCAGGCCATAGTCTGCCCGGCTCCCCTCACGTGGCCGGGGAGCCTGGGCCGGCCGTACCCGAGCCCCGGGGCCTACTGACTGTTCCTGCGGCTGGCAGCAGTGCCCGGTTAGCCGATGGCGGTGCCGAACAGGTGCCCGATGCCGTAGGTGAGGGCCAGGCCGAGTGCTCCGCCGATGACGACCCGCAGGACGGCGCGGCGGACGTCGCTGCCGCCCAGGCGGGCGCTGAGGGCGCCGGTCAGGCCGAGAGCAATCAGGACAGCGACGAAGGTGACCAGGACCCGCGCCGCGGCCGGCGGCAGCAGGATGGCCAGCAGGGGGAGCAGGGCGCCGGAGGTAAACGCCAGGGCCGATGCGCTGGCGGCCTGGCCCGGGCTGGGGATGTCGTCGGGGTCGATGTGCAGCTCGGCGTCGAGATGGGCGGCCAGGGCCCCGCGGGCGGTCAGCTCGGCGGCGACGGTGCGGGCGGTCGCCGCGGACAGGCCCTTGGCTTCATACAGGGCGGTCAGCTCGGTCAGTTCGGCCTCCGGGCTGTCGGCGAGTTCGCGTTTCTCCTGCTTGATCTGGGCGCGTTGGCTGTCGCGCTGGCTCGAGACCGACACGTACTCACCCAGCGCCATCGACACGGCCCCGGCGACCAGCCCGGCCAGCCCGGCCGTGAAGATAGGGCCGCGGTTCGTGGTGGCGCCGGCGACCCCGATGACGATGCCGGCCACCGACACGATCCCGTCGTTGGCCCCGAGCACCGCAGCCCGCAGCCAGTTCAGCCGCCCCGCAGTGCCGCCGCTATGCGGCTCCTGGGAGTGCGTTGCGTGCCCCTGGGCAGCGGCTTGGACCTGAGCATCCGAGGGCATGACCTCATCAGCACTCATGCCCTCCACTAAACCAGCCAGCTCCGCCTGCTCACTGTCCGGCTGCCACGATCTCAAGGTGATGAATCGCATGAGCCGCGGGCTGATGTCCAGTGCGTGCCGATCTGCCGGGCACCCGGATGATGATCATCGGCTCCGGGCGGGTAACGGCAGCCGCGATAGCCGCCCCGGCGAATGGCGGCATCGTGGAGGTCTCCGCTTCAGGTGCCCTCGCGCGGCTTGGGCGTCCTGGGGGGTTTGCGGGCGGCTGGTCGTACCGGGGGGTCCCAGAGGAGGTCCTGGCGAATCCTCTCCTTGCTGACGTGGAAGATCGCGCCGATCTGGTCGAGGGTGCAGCCGAGATCCCTGAGCTGGTGAGCGGCGCGTTTGCGGCTGATCCGCGGAGTCTGGCGGTTGAAGGTGGCGCGGGCTTCTTCTAGTGCGTGGTCTCGTTCGGACGCCGTGCGTCGTGCCTGCTCGGTTTTGCGTTGTGCTAGAGCCGGTGCTTTGTCGTGGTCGTCGAGCCAGTCGCGACCCGCGGTGGTGATGCGCCAGATGATGGCGGGCCGGCCGGGTCCATTGGTCACGTGGCCTGCCTGTTCTACGTGGCCGGCGTGCTCGTGCTGGCGGAGTGCCCGGTCGTAGGAGGCGAGGAGCCGCTGGCGCTGGCCTGGCTCGGCCAGCAGGCTGGCCAGGGTGGGGGTGGACAGTGGTTCCGGGTTCTGCGCCAGGGCCCGCAGGAGCCGCGCGGACCGTGTTTTTGCTGTTGCTGCGGCAGGGATGGTGACGGTCTGGCTGGCACTCATCGGCTTTCCTTCCTGCCTGGGTCGTGCGGGAGACGCGTCCGGCGTTGGTCCCGAGGCCGCGGCGGATCCTGGCCCGGTCCCGCGGCCTGCCCCGGTTATGCGCCGAGCCGGCCTCCCGTCATGGATTGCATGGGCGGGAGGCCGGCTTACGGTGAGGCTGGGCCGCCGGTGACACCTGCGGCCGCCGAAGACACCTCGGGAAGGAGCCGGCGGCTACCGCCCGGCCCGCGGCCCAGTGGCTATCGGGACAGTTCCTCGAGCGTGCGGTTGCGCTGGTTCTTCCCGAAGATCGCGATCAGGACGCCGGGCAGGAGCGCGCACGGGATCGTGACGAACAGGATGAAGCCGCTGGGCGAGGCCAGGCTGAACACCGCTCCGGCGATCAGCACGCCGCCCCAGGCGCCGAGGTGGCCCACGCCGTCGGTCCAGCCGGTGCCCAGCGCGCGCATCCGGGTCGGGTAGTTCTGGGGTATGTACACGTACATGCTCCACAGCCACAGCACGACGCCGATGTTCCCCAGCGTGTAGCCGATGTACACGGCCACGCTGCTGTGTACGTCCTTCCACATGAGGAAGTAGCCGGCGGCGAAACAGATCGCGCCGATGAGCTGCGTCCATCTGCGCTCGAGCCGGTCGCCGATGAATGCGTTGAGTATGTAGATGACGGTGGCGACCACGCCGGCCCACGCCGTCATGGCGAAGATGAAGCCGGCGCTGTAGCCGCCCTTGCCGATCAGGAGCAAGATGATCTGGCTCGCGCCGCCGTACACGATGCCGGCGTAGCCGAGCAGCATGACCATCAGCAGGAATATGGTGACGACCACATACTGCCTGCCGAACGGCGCGAGCCAGCTGGTCTTCTCCTCAGCCACCACCTCGTACGGCTGCAGGTCGGGCTCGGGCAGCGCGATGCGGCCGCCCTTGCTGACCCGCGCCTCCATCTGCTCCGTGATCTTGCGGGCCTTGTCGCGCTGCTCCCTGGCCTCCAGCCAGCGCGGCGACTCCGGCATCCGGAAGAACAGCGCCACCGCGATCACGAGGTTCACGATGGCCAGGAACCACAGGAACCACCGGTAGTGAGCCGGGAACCAGTAGTGCGGGATGATGCCGCCCACGACGACGAAGAGAAGGAAGATGCAGAGGGTCTGGCTGGGCAGCATCACCCTGCGCCGCCATGTCGGGCCCATGATCTCGCTCATGTACACGACGTTGATGGCCAGGTAGCCGGCGAACCCGAGCGTGTCGAAGATCGACAGCACAATCAGCGCCGGGTAGTTCGTCACATAGCCGAACGGCCAGATGAACACCCCGGCCAGCACCGAGGACAGGATCAGCGCCTTGCGCCGGCCGATCTTGTCGGCCAGCCAGCCCAGGGCGTAGCCGCCGATCAGGATGCTGATCCCGGCCTGCAGGGCGTACAGGACGTCGTACTGGCTGTGCGTGACGGACTTGGCGGGCAGCCAGATGAACGGGTACAGCCGGGCGGCGATCCCGTCGGTCGAGGCCGACATCGCCCAGCCCACCTGCACGATCAGGCAGATCTCCCAGGCCATCGCGCTCATGGGCAGGCGGTCGACCCGGGCCGCCATCTCGCCGGGGATGACCAGGGTGCCGCCGCCCGTGGCCCCGGCTCCCGAAGTATCTTGTGCCATTACAGTTCTCCATCCGGAATCCGGGGGTGGCGGGCAAAGCGGGAAAGAGCTTCGCTTCGCCCGTTATCGGCGTGGACTTTGCCGCTGATGCCCAGCGCGCTGGGCGCTATCGGCGATGCTGGTAATTAGGCGGGGACCTGCGCCGCGTTCGGCATAGGCGAGCATGACGGGCGGTATCGGCGTCGTTGCCGTTGCCGCGGCTGGTGACAGCAGGCTGTCACCGGAATCCCGGCACATGGCTCCTGGTAGAGGCCAGATTCACAGGGGTTAGAGCTGTGTTAACGGCATTGTTGGATGCTGCGGGTGGAATGTCAACCCTTTGCTCCCGGGCAATTGTGCCTGGATAATTGCTCCCAGGCAATTGCTTCTGGGCAATTGCTTCTGGGCAACTGTTTGGACTCGAGGATGGCCGGGAGGAAATGCGAGCTGACCAGAGTGGATCATGGCTCAGGTGTGTGCAGAGTGCCTGGTGTGTGCCGGTGCAGCCCGCATCTGGCCGCGCCATGGAGCTCCCATAAAATGCAAAATGCAAAGTACCGAATACCCGAATGTCAAATACCGAATGCCTATCTCTTGCGCGCGCTCTGGACGCGCGTCAGGTCGTCGTCCAGGGCCGGAGTTTCTCGGGGTTGCGCACGACCCAGATGTGCTTGATCCGGCCACCTGCGACGTCGAAGGCGAACACGGTCACGGTGACGCCGTCTTGCTGGGCCACCAGGCCGGGCTGGCCGTTGACCGTGCGTTCCAGGAACCTCATGTTGCCGGGTGCCCGGTTGGCGATTTCGACCCAGGCGCGCGCGATCTGCTCGCCGCCTTCGATGGGGCGCAGGAAGGTGGTGGCGAGGCCGCCGCCGTCGGCGATCGCCGTGGCGTCGGGGTCGAGCAGGCCGATCAGGGCGTCGATGTCCTTAGCTTCCCAGGCCTGCCTGAAGGCCCTGATGATGCCAGCCTGCCGGGCTGCCGGGGCGGCGGGAGCCCGGGCGGCGCGGATGCGGCGGCGGGCCGAGGAGGCCAGCTGGCGGCACGCCGTCGGCGTGCGGCCGGTGATCTGGGCCACTTCGGCGAAGGGGTAGCGGAAGACATCGTGCAGGATGAGCGCGACGCGCTCGGCCGGGGTCATCGATTCGAGCACCACGAGGAAGGCCATGTTCACCGACTCATCCAGGGTGACCCGGTCGGCTGGGTCGGTGGTGGCGCCGCCCGGCCGCCCGGCGATCCACTCCGCAGGTTCGGGCAGCGGCTCGGGGATCCATTCGCCCACGTAGGTTTCCCGCCGGGCGCGGGCTGAGCCGAGCAGGTTGAGGCAGATGCGGCTGGCGACCGTGGTCAGCCAGGCGCCGGGGGATGCGATGGCGTCCTGCTGCGGCCGGGACAGGGCATACCAGCGGGCGTAGGTCTCCTGGACGGCGTCCTCGGCCCCGGCCTGGATCGGCAGCGTCTGGCGCGGATCGGCTGGTCATGGTGCCGGCGGCTCCCTTGGCTGGCGTCTGCCCTCACCCGTCCGACCAGACAGCGCATCAAAATGTGAGGCTGGCTCGTCGCCTCACATTCCGGGGGGCTGGGTTGTCGTACTGCTGAGACGAACACATCATCCAGCGCGCAGGAAGCTCAGGACACACCATGACTACCTCGGTTCCGGCAGCATCGTTCACTGACCCGGCGCCCGTCGAGCGCCTGGAGCGGGCGGCCGCGGCGCTGGCGGCGAAAAATTTCGCCGTTGAGATCCTCGCTGACGCCGCCGCGGCGCGGGCCCGCGTCAAGGAGCTGATTCCCGAGGGCGCCAGCGTGTTCACCGGGGCCAGTGAGACCCTCCGCCTGTCCGGCATCGACGAGGACATCAACCACAGCGGGCGGTACGACGCCATCAGGACTCGCGGAGCGACCATGGACCGCGCCACTCAAATGGATGAGATCCGGCGGATACTGGCCAGCCCCGACGTCATCGTGGGCAGCGTCGGCGCGGTCGCCGAGACCGGCTCCCTGGTGGTCGCCTCGGCCAGCGGAAGCCAGCTCACCGGCTACGCCGGCGGCTCCGCCCAGGCGATCTGGGTCGTCGGCGCGCAGAAGGTGGTGCCCGACCTCAGCACCGCGCTGCGCCGCATCGAAGACCACTGCCTCCCGCTGGAAAGCGAACGCGCCATGAAGGCCTATGGGCAGCCCAGCGCGATCAACCGCGTGCTTATCCTTAACGCCGAACCGCACCCCGGGCGCGGCACCGTCCTGCTGCTCCGCGAAGCCATCGGATTCTAGCTCTCCGGTTGTGACGGCCGGGTCCGTGCCGGCGCAGGCGGACCCGGCCGCTGGGCGGTCCGCTGACGCATCGCTTCTCCGGATCCTGGTGGATCTATCCGCTGGGGTGGTCGGTGTTCACGGGCGGCAGGTTTGCCACCTGCTGCCTGGTGATGTTGAGCTGGACGCTGTCCACGACCCCGGTAACGGCGCTGATCGGGATGGCCACTTGCCTGCGGCCAAACAAATGCCCCTGCTGCAGCAGCACGTGGCTCACGTGATGGTTGCCAGGGTCGATGACCAGCCCCTCGACTCGGCCGATCTCGCCGTCGGTGGCAAAACGGGCTTATTGCGGCGCACGCCGACCTCGCCCGGGGGCAATGAGCCGTAGGCGTCGGCCGGCTCATCATCCCGGGCCGAGGGCATATCCTCTCCTGCCCTCCGGCCGTAGTAAGGCAGCATGAGCATCTGTTCCGAGCTGTAGCCTGCGTACTGGTCCGGGTTGGCTCTCGGCGCGAAATCTGTGCCCTCGGCAAAGCCGAACTCATCGAACTCCGCCCGATTGCAGCGCAGCCGGACCTCCTTCGGTGTCGCGGCATCGACGAGGTCGAGCGGCACAAGCCGGCCCAGGCCGGGCCAGTGCCTGGGTTGGATCACCAGATGGGTGACCGCCCGCGCGACCGGGTCAACGACTAGCCGAGTTACCTTGCCGCAGATCCCATCGGTACCCCTGGCATCGGCCCCGATTGTGACTGGTATTTCGTCTGGCTTAGGGAGATTTCCCCAGCTTGTGTACCCGAGGCGGACTTGAACACGGAAACCGGTGAAATCTCCCCGGGTCGGGGAAATCAGGCAATAGGAGTAACAGGAGCGGGGTCAACGCACCAAGCGATACCGCGAAATGTTCGCTCTTTGGTCCGCTACCTGGCCTGTGCATGGCTCGGTGGCCGGTGCGTGAACGTGTCTGCGCCTGCATTGCTGGTGTTCCGGTACCAGAACCCGGCGCTGCGTGGCCAGATCAGCCATGTCCGCTATCAGCCAGCCGACCGGCTGCAGCTCGCGGCCCTGTCCCGGCTGATCCCCAGGCAGCGGTGCGCCGAGGTGTTCGCCGTGAACCCGGCGACGCTGCCCGCCTGGCACCGGCGGCTGATCACACGCAAGTGCGAATCCACGAGCAGGCGGCGTCCCGGCCTACCGCCCGCGGCGGCTGCGATCCGCAAGTTCGCGAAACCTCACTCGGCCTCGCCTTGTGTACCCCGCTATTAAACATCTTAGTCAACCGGGATTGGCTCCCGGCTATCCTGAACTTGAAATTAATTGCCCAGGAGCAACTGCTCTGAGGCAATTGCCCAGGAGCAACTGCTTTTGCGGGAATGAGGCTCAAAGAATACGCTTATGAAGCGTTGACATTCGATCCGGAGCATCCAACGATCCCATTAACAGGGCTCATACGCTGTGAATCTGGCCGTTACCAGGCGCCATGTGCCCGGGATTTCGTTACAGCCTGGCCGTCACCCGCCGCGGCAAGGGCAGATCAGCGACTCCTTGCTGGAGTGCCTGAAGGCCGCCCGCTGAGCGCGCAACCCCGGCCGGGAAGGAGGCACTGTCCGTGAAGAAGACGCTGGTGGAAGAGGTCATGACCACACCGGTGGTCACGGCCACCGAGGCGCTGCCGTTCCGGGACCTGGTAGCGCTGCTGTACGCCAGAGACATCGGCGCGGTCCCTGTGGTCACGCTGGCCGGCCAGGTGCTGGGCGTGGTGTCGAACCGCGACCTGATCGCAAAGGCAGCTGACCCGCCCGTTGTCGCGGGACCGCGGCCGGAGCACCGATTGTGCCGCCGGGACCGCCGGTCCCTGGCACGCACCGTTAGTGAGCTGATGACCACGCCCGCCGTCACCATCCGCCCGGAGGCCACCGTCGAGCAGGCGGCGCGCCTCATGCGCCGCCACCGGGTCGGACGGCTGCCGGTCGTGGTCACCGGCCGGCTGACCGGCATCGTGAGTCGCTCCGACCTGCTGCGCATCTACCGGCGCCCCGGTGAGGAGATCCGCGCCGAGATCCTGGCCGAGGTGCTGCCACGGGTGCCAGGCGCGGACCCGCGGCGGCTGGCGGTGTCGGTGCACGACGGTGTGGTGTCGCTATCAGGCCAGGTCAAATGCAGTTCTGCGATAGCAGGCCTGATCACAGCCGCACTGGCGGTCGAAGGCGTAGTCGGGGTGGACGAGCGAGTCGGCTACGACGTCGATGACAGTTACTACCCCGTCATGGCCGGCTTCTGACCGCGCCAGGCCGGCCAGGCCCAAGCGGCCTGACGAGCACAGAACACCAGTTCAGAGCCGGTGTGCGAGTTGTGGCACCGCACCGGGACCATACCAGCGGGCTGACACGATGCCGGGCGGCCCTCGACACGGCGCCGGATCGAGGTGCTCAACTCCACACTGAACGCGGTGATCACGCCGATGTACGAGCAGGCGCTCGCGGCAGCATCGCGCGTCGCGTCCGACGCGCCGTTATGACGAGCTGTGAAGCCGGATGACATGTGTCGCTCGCCGCGCCGCCTCCTGACTGCCTCCCTAGACGCTGCCGTTTCGTGACAGACGGTCACGGCTCACAGGTCGTCCGGCACGCGATATCCGCCTTTGCGCATGTGACAGCTCGGTGCTGGTCAGGCGCTGGCCCTCCAGATCTGCGCCTTCTGCGCCTGCGGGCTGAGTTGATCAGGATGCGCGCCGTGGCTGCCGGGGGGAGCTGATCAGGGTCCGGGTCCTGGCTGTGCGCACCGCGTCGGAAAGGGCGCTGATGTCGTAGGCGCCGTGGTGCCGCTTGCCGTTGATGAAGAATGTGGGCGTGCCCGAGACACCGCTGAGGTCGGCGGAGTCCACGTCCGCAGCGATCTTCGCCTGCCCGGCGTGTTTGCGCAGGTCGCGGGTGAACCGGTCGATGTCCAGGCCGAGCTCGCCGGCGTACCGCATCAGGTCCTTGCCCGTCAGTGCGCCCTGGTGGTCCAGCAGCAGGTCGTGCATCGGCCAGAATTTACCCTGGCCGGCCGCGGCCTCGGCGCCCTCGGCCGCGAGCTGGGCGTGCGGGTGCACGTCGGTGAGCGGCAGGTGCCGCCATACGTAGCGCAGGTCACCGGCCTCGGCCAGGAGCTCCCGGATCACCGGCTCGGCCCGGCCGCAGTAGGGGCATTCGAAGTCGCCGTACTCCACGAGCGTGACCGGTGCCGCGTCCGGGCCGCGCACGTGATCGCGCTCCGCGTCGACGGGCACGGCCAGGTCGATGATGGTGTCGGCGGTGCCGAGCAGCGCGCGGGCGCGCAGCCGTTGCGGCAGCATCGCGGTGAGCCGGAAGACGACCCAGCTGAGCGCCGAGGCGCATAGCGCGGCGGACAGCACTCCCACCTTCGCCTCGGCCAGCTGGCTGCCCTGGAAGGCGAGCGAGGCGATCAGCAGCGACACGATGAAGCCGATGCCCGCGGCGGCCCCGGCGCCGGTCACCGCCGCCCAGCCGACCGGCGGGCGGATCGCGCCCCGGCTGACCCGGGCCAGCAGCCAGGCCGCGCCGACGGTCCCGGCTGGTTTGCCCACCACGTAGCCGAGCAGGATCCCGAGCGTGACCGGCGAGGTGTAGGCGCGAGCCAGGAAGCTCCCGCTGACCGTGATCCCCGCGTTCGCCAAGGCGAACAACGGCACGATCAGGTAGCTCGTCCAGGGATGGAACAGCTGCTGCAGCCGGTCGTTCGGCGAGAGCGCCAGCCGCACGCTCTCCCGCGCGTCGGCGGCCAGCTCCGGGATCGGCTGCTCGCGGAACAGCCGGAACGATTCCGAGGCCTGCTCCAGGTCGCTGCGTGCGGCGGGGTAGGCCACCGCGAGCAGGCCCATCGCCAGGCCGACCACCACCGGATCGACACCGGACTCGAAGAACGCGACCCAGGCCGCCACCCCCAGCAGCAGGTAGACCGGGCCATTGCGGACACCCCGCCACCGCGCCGCCCCTACCGCGCCGAGGATGGCGACGCCCGCGGCCAGCGCGGCCAGGTCGATGTGGCCGCTGTAGGCCAGCGCGATGACCACGATCCCCGCCACGTCATCGGCCAGCGCGAACGTGAGCAGGTAGGTGCGCACCCGGTCCGGGACGCCCGGGCCGACCAGGGCCAGCGCGCCAAGCGCGAATGCGGTGTCGGTGGACATGGCCGTGCCCCAGCCGGACGCTGATGAGCGGCCGAAGTTGATGGCCAGGTAGATCGCGATCGGCACGACTATCCCGCCCAGGGCCACCACGAGCGGCAGCGCCACCCGCCGCCGCTCCCGCAGCTCGCCCAGGTCGAACTCGCGGCGCGCCTCCAGGCCGGCCACCAGGAAGAAGAACGCCATCAGCCCGGAGTTCACCCAGCCCTGCCAGCTATCGGCCAGCCCCCTGGTGCCGGACCGGATCACCAGCATGGTGTGCCACGTCGCCGTGTACCCCGACGGGTCGATGTTGGCCCAGGCCAGCGCGGCCAGCGTGGCGGCTAGCAGGACCGCCGCGCTGCCGGTCTCGGTGCGCAGGAACTGGCGAAGCGGCGTCTCCAGCCGCCGCGCCCACGCTGTGCGTGGCGAAAACTGGGAGGTGGAGGCGTCGGGTTCGGTCACCCCAAGATTCTCTCGCGAGCCGCCCTACTGCCATGGCGCGGTAGTAGGCTCCGCAGCCGTAATGGTCAAGGAGGCTCCGGTCAGCGCTGGCCGACTGGATGACTGCTGGCCATCGCGGCGCCGACCTGATCGGCGAACGCGATCGCCAGCAGCCGCCGTTCGAGCGTGGGCCGCGCGCCGGGCGCCGGGGTCATGAGGAACCGGCCCTGGAAGATGCCGCCGCCTTCCACCAGCAGCTCGACGTCGGTGTCCACCGGGAATCCGTCACCGTCGGCTGCCCAGCGCAGTTGCCCGAAGGTGACCGAACCGTCGCGCTGCAGCCGGGCGGGCCGCCCGAGTCCGGCGACGCCGTACTGAAAGATGCATGACCGCAGCGACAGCAGCTGCACGAGCTGGCCGCTGACCTGGCCGATCAGCGCCTGAGCGGAGCCGCCGGTGGCCACCGCCCGCGCTGCGTTGTTGATGCCATCGAGGTAGCCAGCCCGCCTGCTCGCGGTCGCGTAGTGGCGGCGGCCCCGGACAGCGATCTCGGTGACCGCCACGCCGATCAGCAGCAGCAGGACGGTCGTCTCAATGTCGGTCCGCCGGGTAATAGTGAACCGCTCGTAGGGCTGGGTGAGAAAAAAGTCGAACCACACCGCCGTCGACACGGCAGCCAGCACCCCCGCCAGCCGGTCGCCGTTCGCGGCCACCGCCACCACCATCAGCAGCATGGCCAGCGCTGCATCGGTATTCGGGACGCTGGCCCGGAACGGCACCAGGACGGCCGCCAGCGCCAGCGGCCCTGCTATCCCAGCCAGCCCGGCCAGACGGTCCCGGGTCACGTAACCAGACATCGAGGCGTGGACCCCTGCGCGGGTCACGGCTGCTCACGCCAGAGCTTGACGGCGCCGACGGCCAGCGCCACGAGCGCCGGGGCGAAGAACAGGCCGGTATGCAGGATCCCGCCCACGATCCCGGCGACCAGCACCAGCACACCGATCACGGCCGCCAGCAGGTTGACCGGGGCCGGGGCGAACGCGGCCGCCGCGGCGAGCGGCGCCGGGGCGATGGCCAGCAGCAGCGACCACCACGTGGCAGCCAGCGGATAGTCGGGAGTCACCAGCGCCGAAATGGTGATCAGCTGTGCTGCGCCGGCCAGGATGAGCGCGGACCGGCGCCACGGCCAGCTCGGCGGAGCAGGCGCCGACGGCGCGGCCGGCGATGCGGGCCTACTTGCAGCGGGAGTGGTGTCGGCGGGTGCGGCTGGGGTGGTCATCGCGCCTCCTGGCGGCAATATCCAACGGTCACGAACGCGCCGACCAGGCTTCCCGGCTCACCTAGCAATGAGCATAAACCTCGGGCCTCTGCCCGCCAACACCCCGAGGGCACAGGTTCTTACCTGCGCGCGCCTGGCCGCCGACCTTGGCCAGGGATTTGAGCCTGTTGCGGCACGGACGGCTGCGCTGCTTGACGGGTCAAGCGGTAGGTTCTCCAGCGCCGCTGGCTCCCGGGGGCCGGGGAGGCTCGCCGGATGCGGGAGCCGACGTTGGTGCGGCTGGCCGCGGATCTGGGGGGTGGCCGTCTGGCTGGCTGGCGGGCTGGCTGTTCGGGTGCGCTGGGTGCTCGGTGCGTGGTTCGCGGGCGAGCAGGTTGACGCGGTCGCCGGGGCTCAGGGTGATACTGGGATCGGGGTCGCGGAGGGTGTGGTTGTCCAGGACGGTTACCGGGATCCAGCCTGGCGGCCAGGTGGTGTCGCCGAGTGTCTGGCCAGCGGCGGGCGAGCCGGCGGAGATGCTGACCTCCAGGACCTGGTAGCCGGGCAGCGGGTCCGGCGGCTGGCGGGGGGCGGCCTGCGCGCGGGAGACGGCCAGGCTAGCGGCGTGGGGCGCCTGTGCAGCGGGGACGGCGTACATCTGGCGGGCGACGGCTTGCAGCACGTTCTGGCTGGTGATCCAGCCTTGCAGGTGCTGCCCGTCGGCGGAGATGACCGGCAGCCCGTCGCGGCCATAGAGCTCGAGCTGGCGCAGCGCCTGGGTGAGGGACTCGGTGGCGAACAGCAACTGGGGGTGGTGCTGGTGGGTGATGGGGCCTGGCAGTGGCTCCCGGCCCGGGCCGGGAGGCCCGGGTGACCCGGCCGCGATGGTGAGCGGTGCCGCGAAGGGGTGCATCGCGTCGGCGGCGGTGAGGTCCTCGAACGGGTCCGCGGAGGCGGGGCGGTCGATGTCGGTGCCACGGCGCAGCAGCTTGGTGGTGTAGATGGTGCCGTAGCTCAGGGCGCGTGACAGGGCGGCGGCGATGGCGACGGCGAGCATGACCGGCAGGGTGAGGGTGTAGTCACCGGTCAGCTCCACGACGCTGGCCACGGAGGTGAGCGGCGCCCGGGCCGCGGAGGCGAACACCGCGCCCATGGCGACCACGGCGTACAGGGCGGGCTGCCCGGCGGCCGGGCCGAACAGGTAGTTCGCGATCTCGCCGAAGGCCATGCCGGAGGTGGCGCCGATGAACAGCGACGGGGCGAACACCCCGCCCGATCCGCCGATGCCGATGGTCAGGCTGCACGCGATGATCTTCCCGCCCGCCAGGACGATCAGGAACCACAGGGCGTAGCTGCCGCCGACCGCCCTGTACATGACCGGGTAGCCGACGCCGTACATCTGCGGGAGGGCCAGCAGCAGCAGCCCGAGCGCGATCCCGCCCACTGCAGGCCGGGCCCATTCCGGGCGGTTCCCCCACACTTTGTCGCACAGGTCCTCGGTCGCGTACAGGATCTTCGCGAACGCCAGCCCGACCAGCGCCGCGACCACGGCCAGGGCCGCGATGAGCAGGTAGCTGCTCAGGTGGTGCACCGTGATCCCCGGCGGCAGCCCGGACAGGAACGGGGCACTGCCGAGGAACTGGCGGCTGACCAGGTCGGCGATCATCGCCGACAGCATCACGGTGAAGATCGCCTCGATGGAGAACTCCCGCAGGATGATCTCCACCCCGAAGAACACCCCGGTGATCGGCGCATTGAACGTGCCGGCGATCCCGCCGGCCGCGCCGCAGGCGACCAGGATCCGCAGCCGGTTCTCCGGCATCCGTATCCACTGGCCCAGGCTGGAGGCCAGCGCGGAGCCGATCTGCACGATCGGGCCTTCCCGGCCGACCGACCCGCCCGTCCCGATGCACAGCGCGGAGGCGAGCGACTTGACCGCGGCGACCTGCGGACGGATCCGGCCGCCGCCCTCGGCCACTGCGAGCATCACCTCCGGCACGCCATGCCCGCGGGCCTCCCGGGCGTACCGGTAGATCAGCGGGCCGTAAATCAGCCCGCCGAGCACCGGGATCACGACCAAGAACCCCAGCCCGAGCCCGGGAAAGTGAGCGCTGCCGACGCGGCCCTGCTGGCCGAACTGGACGTGGCCGGTGGCCAGCCAGGTGAAGAAGTAGATCAGGTACCGGAACGCCATCGCGGCCAGCCCTGACCCGGCGCCTACCACCAGCGCGATCGTGAACAGGCCGCCCCGTGAGGTCCGCAGCCACCCGCTCGCCTGGCCGGCCCACGGCCATGCTCCGGCCGACCTACACGCCGACGCCCTGCCGGTCATGATCGTCCCTGCGTGCTGCCGGAGCGCGCAGGCTCCCGTTCCGCCGGCGCCGGCGTGGGATCCGCGGGCCACTGGCTGTCGGGGATCTCCCCGGCCGCCGCCGCGAACGCCGCCAGCGCGTTGGCCACGGCCGACTGCTGCCGGGCCGGGAGCCTGCCCAAGATGCCGGCGATCAGCGCCCGCCGGCGGGCGGTGGCCTGGTCCACCACCTCACGCCCGGCGGCGGTGACCGAGACCTGCACCGCGCGGCGGTCGGAGCGGGCGCGGTGTCGGCGGATCAGGCCCTTGCGCACCAGCCGGTCGGACATCCGGCCCGCGGTGGACGGCGTGACAGCCAGCGCCGCCGCCAGTTCGGTCATCCGCTGCGGCCCCCGGGAGGCGAGCACCACCAGCGCTCGGTACTGGGCGATGGTGGTGTCCTCGGCCGCGGCGCCCAGCGACTGGGTGGCCACCGCGATCAGGGTCCGGCTCGCGGTCAGCACCGCGTCCACCGCGGCCCCGTCCGCCCCCTGCTCCGTCACACTCGACGCACCCCCATTTACTTGCCTACTGCAATGATCGCATGATGACTCTATCAGCTACTGCACCTTAGGTCTGCGCGCCAGATCGCGCGTGGTTCCTGTGCAGGTCAGGAGGGCCGGCAGCGATGTCCGTGGCGGCCTGATGGCGGTGCTCGCGGCTGACGCCCCCGAGGTGACCGCGGCCGTGACCGCGATAGCCGGCACCAGCAGTGGCTCGGTGCGGGGTCGTCATCCGGCAGCCGGGCGGCCACGAGGATGTCCAGGCGGCCTGCGCGGTGGCTCGCCCCGATCGTCCGCGGCGCTGACACACGCGGGCGGCTACCCAGGCCTGCTACTCGCGGGCGTCGTCAGGCTGCCGCGTGCTCACGCAGGTAGCGAACCAGGCCGATCACGTCCTCGGGGACGAGCCGGCCGATGGCGCCGCTGGAGTACACGCCGACCACGACCTGGCCGGCTGGGCCGAGGACGAACCCGGTGGACTGCAGGAAGCCCCGGCCAGGATCGACGAACGCGCCGGTGAGCGCGGCGATGGCCCGGGCGTCGGCGCTGTGCCCGACGGGAAAGGTCAGGCCGTGCTTGGCGATCAGCCCGGCGGTGGTGGGCTCGTCGTCAACCGACAGCGCCGCGACCTTGGCCCCGGCGTCAGCGAGGCTGTCACCGGCACGCTGGAAGGCCCGCAGTTGCGCGTTGCAGTACGGGCACCACGCCCCGCGGAAGAACAGCATGACACCGAACTCGCCGCCGAACGCGTCCGGCAGGGTCATGGCCGGGCCGCCCGGCGGAGTCAGCGGCAGGGCGGGGAATGAGTCTCCGGGGCTCAGCAGCGGCATAACAGCTCTCCTTGATCGGCTCGCGGACGTGCGGCCGGCGGGTACCGGGCCGTCGTGTGGTTAGCGCCGCCGCGGCAGACGGTCTTACCTCGCGGTCTGTGGCCGCGCCCCGGCTCGCCGAGGTCGCCGCCCGCGTGGACGCCGGGTACCCGTCCAACACCGACCTGGTGCTCGAAGGCGGCCGCCCGGTGCTCAGGCGCCGCAACGGCGCCGACCGGCGGCCAGAGGCGCTACAGATGGAGGCCACGATCCGTGACCGGCTGCCGTAGCGGGCGCTGCCGGACATCCTCACCCGCACCGCCTATCTGCTGGGCTGGCACCACCACTTCGGTTCCGCTTCGGGGTCGGACCCCAAGATCCGCGACACGCTCACCCGGTACGCGCTGACGGTGTTCGCACACGGCCCCCTGCTCGGCCCGGCCCAGGTCACCGCGCACAGGCGCAGCCAAGTCAGCGCGCAGAAGCTGACCCTGGCCGCCAACAAGCACGCCACCGCGCGAAGATCCAGAATGCGTCCGCAACGATCATCAACGCCTTCAGCAAGCTCGACGTGACGGCCATGTGGGCGACGGGAAGACCGCCGCTGCCGGCGGCTCCCAGATCGACACTTGGGAGGACAACCTGCGTGCGTGTGGCTCCCTGGGCGGCTTTGGGATGTACCGTTGCGGCACTGTATTCAGCCCTGGGTACCGGCTAGGCTTGGCTGTGGTGCGCCGGGAAGCCTGGTCGGTAAATGTGTTAGCCGTGACCGTCCTTGGGGAGCACCGTTGTGACCGATGCTGAGCCGTTTGCCCTGCTGGTGGTGGTGATAGCCGCGGTGGGGCTGGTCGCGGTGCTGTCTAATCGGCTGGCTGACCGGGTCAAGCTGCCCGCTCCTGCGCTGTTCCTGGTGGGTGCGGCCATCGCGGCCAAGGTCGTCCCGGCCGTGCACGGGCCCTCGCAGCAGACCGTGACGCGGGTGGTGACCGTGGCTTTGGCCTGCATTTTGTTCGACGGCGGCATGGACATCGGCTGGGCGCGGGTCCGGTCTGCGGCGGTCCCGATCGCCGTGACCGGGGTGCTGGGCACGTTCTTGACCGTGATCGCCGCGGCGCTGCTGGCGCATTTGGCGTTCGGGCTGGCCTGGTATGTGTCGCTGCTCGTGGCCACGGCGGTCGCGCCGACCGACCCGGCGGTGGTGTTCTCCGTCCTGGGCCACCGGGAGGTCTCCGGCCGGGCCGGGATCATCTTGAAGGGGGAGGCGGGCGCGAACGACCCGGTGGGGATCGCGCTGATGGCGGGCCTGATCGCCGCGGGCGGGGTCAGCGCGGGCGCGTTCGTTCATGTCGGCGGGGAGTTCCTGGGGCAGATGGCCGTGGGGCTCGCGGCCGGGGTGGCGGGCGGCCGGGCGCTGCTGTGGTTCACCCGGCGGGTGAGCCTGCCCAGCGCAGGGCTGTATCCGATCCGCACCCTGGCGTGCGTGCTGCTGCTGTTCGGCGCCGCCACCCTCGCCCACGGCTCCGGGTTCCTGGCGGTGTTCACGGCCGGGATCGTGGTGGGCGATGAGCGCGTCCCGTTCAAGCGGGAGATCCAGACGTTCCATGCCTCGCTGGCCAGCCTCGCCGAGATCGTCGCCTTCGTCGTCCTCGGCCTCACCATCGACCTGAGCGTGATCGCCCGGGCCGATGTGTGGATCCCCGGGCTCATCCTCGGGGCCGCGCTCGCCGTCCTCATCCGGCCGGTCCTGGTCGGATTGTGCCTGCTCCCCGCCCGGCTGAAAAGCAACGAGAGCGCCTTCGTCCTGTTCGCCGGGCTTAAAGGCGCCGTGCCGATCCTGCTGGGCAGTTTCCTGGTCGCCGCCCGGGTGCCCGGCGCCGGGCGGCTGTACGGCATCATCACGGTCGTGGTGGTGTTCTCGGTGGTGGTGCAAGGCAGCCTGGTGCCCGCCGCCGCCCGGCTGCTCCGCGTTCCCATGCACGTGATCGAGCCCGAGCCATGGGCGCTCGGGGTCCAGCTGCGCGATGAGCCCACCGGCGTGCACCGGCTCACCATCAAGCCCGGCTCGGCGGCCGAGGGCCGCACCATCGAGGACCTGGCCGGCCTGCCCGGCGACGCCTGGGTCAGCTTCATCGTCCGGGACGGCCAGCTCGTCGCGATCACCAGTGACACCCGCCTCAAAGCCGCCGACGATGTCCTGGTCCTGGCACCCCCCGACCTGCGCGGAAACCTGACCACGATCTTCGAGGAACGCGCAGCAAAATGACCAGCGGCGCCGGACGCGCGGGGTCCTGCCGAGCAGGGGGCAGTCCCCGTTCTCGAAGATCGCCCAGGGTATCCAGCCTTCGATGGCTAGGCGTGCATCTCGTGCTCTTGTATGAGCAGCCAGGTCAAGTGAGCGGTGCTTGAGACGGAGCGCTCAACAGTCTCGCTGAACGCCGAGTACCACTGTGTGATGCCAGGTCAGTAGGCGGCCGCATCCCGGCGCCGGATCCTGTTGGCCACCGACCCCGTTCGTACCTACGATGACTGGGGGCCGCGTTAGGCTCAGCACACGCGAAACGGCCCGGCCGGCGTCTGCCATAATAACGCCGGATAGGACCCGGGGCCGCGACCGCGCTTCGAGGGGAATGCGGTCATGACTGATCATGTCAGGATCAGCGAGCTCGCCGCCCAGCTCGCCGCCCACCTGGCCGCCTGGCACGCCCGCCAGCCCGGCCCCGGCGCCCCCGGCTGCTCAGCCGCCCATGAGGCGATCGGCGACATCGACGCGATGCTGCGCGCCTTGCACGTCATCCGAGCCCGCCTGACCGGCGAGATCCAGGATTCCGGCGACGCGACCGACGCCCGGGTCGATATGATGCTCGCCGCCGCCCGGCCCCTCGCCGCCGTCACCGGGGATGATCCGCGCGCTGCTGATGATCCGGCTATCGGTGAGCCGGGGGATGATCCGGTCATCCACCGCCGCGCCTATGAAGCGCAGCACCCGGACACGGTCATTGATCCGCCGGGGCCGGGGCAGGCGCTCTGGACCGCCAGCCGCAACGGGGCGGTAATCGCGAGCAAGTATTGGCTGGGTGACCTCTTGGACACGCTCGACCACCAGCCGGCGACCTAGGACCCCACTGAACAACCCTGATCTGGTGGGCGGCCGTTCTGAGTGTTCGCCGATGTTCGCGTACTGAACGCGTGCGCGCTGCTGCGCGGTCGGTGGCCTGTGCAGGCCCGGGACTCCCGAAGCTACGGCCAGAGGCACGGTGCCCCGTGGTTCGTGCGGAGCTACCCGGCCAGGTGCCTGGAGACGGTGGCGCGGGAAACGCCGAGGGCTTTGGTGATCTGGGTGGGGCTTTCGCCCTTGGCGTGCCGTGCCTGGGCCGCGGCGAGCGTGTCGGCGTTCATGACAGTGGGCCGGCCACCGGTTGGTCCTTTGGCGCGCGCCGCGGCGAGCCCGGCCATGGTGCGCTCGTGGATGATGTCGCGCTCGAGCTCGGCGAACGCAGCCATCATGGTGAAGAAGAACTTGCCTTCCCCGCTCGGGCTGAAGGGCCGGCAAGTTTGCCGGTGAGGACGCGCAGGCCTGTTCCCTGCTCGTGCAGGTCGTCGGCGATGATGAGCACGTCTTTGACGGAGCGGCTGAGCCGGTCTCGCTTCCACACGCACAGAGTGTCGCCGGGCCGCAGGTAGTGGAGCGCGGCCGCGAGGCCGGGCCGCCCGGTCTCGCGGGCGGGGATCTTCTCATCGAAGATCCGGCTGCAGCCTGCGTCGTTCAGGGGCGTCACGCTATTGCTGCGCATCCTGGGCGTCGGTCGACACGCGGGCGAGGCCGATGAGGTTGTGATGGGTCGCTGCCCGCGGGATCCGGCGTGCGGGACGGGGCGATCCGTGCCGGATCTGCCCGGCTCTGGGACGTGCAGGCTGAGGCGTGCGGAGGGTCATCGCCAGGTGACGCGGGTTCCTTGTCAGGCGGTTTCGAGGATGGCCTTGAGGTTGCGGAGGTCTTTGCGGTTGGCGCGTTTCATGGCGATGGTCATGAGAGGCGCGGTGAGTTTGGGGAAGTCGGCTGGCTCCCCGCGGTTGCGCAGCGTCATCCGCGTTGAGTGATCGTCGATGGCCTGCCAGGTGTAGGTGGTCTCCATGGGGAACGGCCCCTGGGCTGTGCGCATAACGAGCCGCTGGCCGGGGGTGAAGTCGGTTATCTCATAGGTATAGGCGAGCCGCCTGCCGAGGAAACGCGCGGTGAATGCTACCCGGGAACCGGCCCGCAGCGGCGGGCTGGTTCCCCATGCGATGGAGGTGATGTTCCGGTACCAGGCTGGGGCGTTTGACGGGTCGGCGGCGTAGGCCGCGACGGCATCGGCGGACCGGGCAATCGTGATCTCGGTTAGTACGTCGACGGCCATGGTGCTCTCCGGTTCATGGGCTGTTTTCTTTCCGCGCTGCCCGGCGCAGGGTGGCGAGCCGCTCATCCGGGTGCTGCGCTGGGTAGGCGGGCGGCGGCCGGTCCGCGATGACGGCGGTCAGGCGGGTGAGGAAGCGTGACCAGCCGTCGTCATGCAGGACGCCCAGGTCTCCTGCCAGGCTGGTGTGCACCAAGCGGAGCCGGGTCTGGCGCCCGTCAGGACCGCTGCGAGTGAGTGTCACCTCAACCCGGGAGGTGCCGGGCGGCAGCCCGAAGCCGGGATCGGTCCAGCCCCAGGTGAAGACCAGCCGGCTGGGCCGGTCAATGATGACGTACTGTCCCTCGCAGAACCGCCCGGGCATGACCTCGAACCGGAACCGGCCACCGGGACGCGGCTGCAGATCGGCCGAGATGCCGATCCAGGTGACAAGCTTGCGCGGGTCGGTGAACATATCGAACACCTGCTCCGCTGGCGCGGCCAGGACGAGTTCGTGGACCACCGCGTCGCCGTTGATCACCGCCCGGCCTCCCCGCCGGAAGTGCCGAGCGCGGATTTCAGGCTGGCGAGCCGGCTACCCCAGAACTCATCCAGCATCAACCGCAGCTCCGCGAGCCGGTCCGCCCGCACCCGGTAAAGACGGCGGTTGCCCTCCAGCCGGACACTGACCAGATCGGCATCCCTCAGCACTTTGAGGTGCTGGGACGTTGCGGGGCGGGAAAGCTGGCACCTCGTTGCCAGCTCACTCGGGCTGCACTCACGATCCCAGGCCAGTATCAGCATCTGCCGGCGCCGGGGGTCCGCGAGGGCCCGCAGGGCGGCCTCCCCATCAAAGTGAGCCATCGCCTGCACTGTAGTTGCATATTAAGGAAATATGCAACTGTGGCGGCCTGCAGACACGATGGCCCCCTTCGCGCCCACCCGGCATGACCAGCCGTCCGATGAGGGCTGGATCGCGGTGGACGCCAGCACAAGGTACGCCGAGGACGACCACCCGCGCCCCAGCATCGCCCACGCTCGCAGCCGGCCACCGAAATCGGCCCGGAGCTCATAACCGGCTGCGCTGCACCGCCCAGCCCCTTCCGACCCTTATTTGACCAAGCGCAAATGTTCAGCGATCGGCGCTATAGCCAGGATTCAGCATTGTGCGGGAGTTGACCCTGCGTGATGGTCATGGTCTCGGTCTGAGGGTCGGCGCCGGGCATCGGGCAGCGCCTCGTTCGCGGGGCTGCCGCCGCCGGCACAGTTTCGGCGTGTGCTATGAAGGTGCGGTGCCGGGTGACGTCTTGAGTGGCGGGGGCTTCCGCGTCCATGCCGGGCTTGCCCTGGCTAGGTTGCCTGCTCAGGTCCGCGAGGTCGTGTGGACCGCTGGCCCGTGCTGAGTTGCGGGATGCTGTTATGGCCGGGGTCAGGTGCTTTCGTCCATGATGCGGTCGTAGCTGCGGCGGGCGCGGGCGCCGCGGGCGCTGGCGCCGTACCGGGTGAGCATCTGCGGGGAGGTCCAGCCGTTGAGTTCCATCAGGTCCCGTTCGGCTCCGCCGCGGTCGAGCCAGGTGTGGCTGAAGTGGTGCCGGAACCGGTGCGGGTACACGTTCACCCCGCACTGGCGGCCGCGGCGGGCGACGATCTGGTAGATCCCGGTCTCGGTCAGCGGCCCCCGGTTATTCACGCCGGGCCACAGCTGAGGCCGCCACGCTTGGGCCTGTCGTGCCCGGGCCCGCAGGTAGCGGTCGAGGCTGCGGGCTGCCTGATGGCCGATCTTGACGGTCCGGGCCTTGCCGCCCTTGCCGCGGATCCGGATCTCCCGGCCCTGCAGGTCCAGGTCGTTGCGAGCGGGGTCGCCAGGGTGGTAGCGGATTCCGGCCAGTTCTGATAACCGGATGCTGAGCGTTCTGATCACCAGCCAGCGGCAGCTGGCCGCGGCGTCACAGACCTGGGCGGGGCGAGCCCGGACGTTCCTCGAGGAACCAACCTCGCGCATGAGCATGGGCAGCCCCGTCCGTCTTCTCACCAAGCTCGATTCACGCTGTCGCGAACAACCCGCTTGAAGCTAGGCAGAGCACGAGAAGACGGCGGAGCACCCGCCCGACTTGACACACACCGCGTTACGGTGCTCATGCCGCGGACAGGGTCGGGCGCCGCGGGCACGGCCAAGGACCCTGGTCACGCCAGGTGGTCAGCCGGGATCATGAACTCCGGCAGCGAAGACACAGACTGATAGGAAGCCCGTCACGGAGAGCAACCTGATCCTTTTGCACGCCCGCGGCGTCAACGCACACGGCACCGTGACCCTGCCGATGCCCGCCACGGTCATCCTCGACGCCGCCCGCACGGTCCGGTGGATCGACGTCCGCCCGGACTACAGCACCCGCACCGAGCCACAGCAGGTCATCGACGCCCTCGACCACCTCGCAGACTGACAGGGCACCCGCAGCGCGGGGCGTCCCGCGACAAGACGTCCCGCGCTCACAACGTGTCCCGGCAGGCGTCAGCGCGCGGCTTTGCGGCTGCCTGCGTGCCGGTCCTCTTGCGCCCCGGCTGCGCCCTGGTCGACGCCGGAGGACCGCAGCTGGGGCTGTTCGCGAAGGCTCCGCTTGAGTTCGGCGAAGCCGGGGAATGCGGCCAGGCCGGTCACGTAGTCCCACAGCCGGACGGCGTCCTCCGGGGCCGGGAGCCGGCCGATCACCGGGCCGAAGAAGGCCGTGCCCCAGGGCGGCCCGAACAGGATGATCGGCGTGCCCACGTCCCTGCCGGTCAGCGTCAGCGCCTCCTCGCCCTCAGCGCTGATCTCCTGGTCCCACCCTGTCTCGTCCAGCGCGTCCGCCAGGTCAGCGGGCAGTCCGGCCGCAGCGAGCAGCGGCCCCGCGAAGGCGCGGCTGCCCCGGGTCGCGGCCGTCAGCCCAGCTGCACCGGGAGAGTCGAAGATCTCGCTGCTAACCGCCTCGTAGAGCCGGCCGACGGGCGGCCCGCCTGTGCTCGGCCCTGACCCGTGCGGCGACCCTCAGCAGCCGCAGCCCGGCGGTGTGCCCTTCTTCGTAGCCGGCCGGGAAGTGGCTGTCGTAGTCGATATGGGAGTTGATCATCCGCAGCGAGATGAACCGCCAGTCGACGGTGTAGTGTCGCTGGGCGGCGACGATGCGCACCCACCGAGAGGGCGGCGACGCGGATCCCGTTGTCGGCCAGTGCCTGGCTGGCCCGCTCGAAGGCGCGCAGCTGGGCGTTACAGTACGGGCACCAGGCGCCCCGGTAAAGCAGCACGACGCTGAAGTCGCCGGCGAAGGCACCAGGGAGGGTGAGCGTCTGGTCGTCGGGGGTGGTGATCGTCAGCTCCGGGAACGGGTCGCCTGGTTTGAGCAGGGGCATCGCGGTCCTCCTTCACGGGTGCTCGGGACGGCCCGGCAATGGGCTGTCTACCCGGTATGGGTCAATCTGGCTGCCGGTCTTACCTCTTGGACTTCACGGGGCCAGGTCCCGGCCGGTAAGACAGCGCCGCCGGCCGCCGCTAACCGCAAGGAAGAACAAGACAGCCGGGCGAACCGGTGCGGTTATCTCCGTACCGTCCCGCTGACACCTTGGACCGTTGAGGAGACCGCAGTGGGAACCGATTTCACTGGCAGAACCGCGCTGGTCACCGGGGCCGGGCGCGGCATCGGCCGGGCCGTCGCGCTCGGGCTGGCGGGCGCCGGCGCCCGCGTCGTGTTGCTCGCCCGCACCACCGGGCAGCTGGAGGAGACCCGCGCCCTGCTACGCGAGCAAGGCGTGCCCGGCGGAAAGATCAGCACAGTCCCGGCCGACCTGGCCGACGAGCAGGACCGCGGCCGCGCCGCCGCAGCCGTGCTCGCGGCGGGCCGGGTCGACATCCTGGTCAACAACGCAGCCACCGTCGAGCCGCTCGGGCCCACAATCGGCATCGCCTCAGCGGACCTGCGGGTGGCCTTCGAGGTCAACGTGATCGCGCCGGTGGCGCTCACCGCCGCTGTGCTGCCCGGCATGCTGGACGCCGGCTGGGGCCGCGTGGTCAATGTCTCCAGCGGCATCGTCGCCAGCCCGGCCGGCATGATCCGCGGCAACGCCTACGCCGCCACCAAGGCCGCGCTCGAGGCCCACACGGTGAACCTGGCCGCCGAGCTGGCCGGTACCGGCGTAACCGTCAACATCTACCGGCCGGGCGGGGTCGACACTGCCATGCAGGCCTGGATCCGCAGCCAGGACCCCGAGCGCATTGGTGCCCTGCGCGAGCGGTTCAACCGGAACTACGCCGCCGGAACCCTGATCACCCCCGGCCAGTCCGCCGCGGCGCTGCTCGCCCACCTGGCCGGCGACGGCACCGGGGCCATCTGGGACGTCAGCACGCCCCCACACCAGCCTGAGACCCGCCCGGCGTCCGCCGCCCCAGCTACCTGAGGTCAGCCAGGGCCGCGGGCAGCTGGTCCAGGGCAGGCACGGTCAGATCAGGCTGAGCGCCGATCGTGTCGAACGGGGCGGCGGTCCGGTTGACCCAGGCCGTGCGCAGGCCGGCCGCGCTCGCGCCTACGCTGTCGAACGCGTTGCTGGTGACGAGCCGGATCCGCCCGGCGGGCCGGGCCAGACGCTCGGCTGCGTGCCGGTACACCAGGGGCGACGGCTTGAACACCCCGACCTCGTCAGCGCTGACCCGCTGGCCGAAGAATTCTCCCAGGCCGCTGTGGGTCAGGCAGTCCCTGATCATGGCGGGTGTCCCGTTGGACAGGACCGCCAGGTCATACCCGCTGTCCGTGAGCGCACGCAGCGCCGGAACGGCGTCCGGGAACGGCCGCAGGTGGTCATAAAGGCCGGTGAGCCGCCGGGACTGCCCCGCCGGCAGGCTGACGCCGAGGGAGGCGAGCGCGAAGCCGAGCGCGCGCTCGGTCACCCACTGGAAGTCCTTGTAGTGCCCCATCGCGGTCAGCCGGAACGTGTACTCCAGCTGCTTGAGCCGCCACAGGCGCGCCGCCTCCAGCCCGTCGGCATCGCCGAGAAGCTGGCTGAGCTCGCCGGAGACGGCGACTGGGTCCACCAGCGTCCCGTACAGGTCGAAGGCCAGCACCTCGCGGTCGCCAGCATGATCCCCGCTACTCACTGGCGGCTGCCGCGAGCAGTCCGGTGAAGTCCTCCGTGCACGGCCGGCAGGCCAGCAGGTGAGCGGCGACGCCCGGGCAGCGTTCCGCTGCGTCCCCGCCCGTCACCGTGAGGTCGACGTAGATGTGCAGGACGGCCATCGCCTCGTCGCAGCCGACATCGCGCGGGTCGGTCCGCAGGAACCGCTCCAGTCTCTCCAGGTCGCTCATCTCTGCTCCATGCGTGGCTCGTCCAGGTAACCGTTCGCGGCCAGCGCCCGGCGGATCTTACGCCGCGCGTCGAAAATCACCTTGTACACGGCGTTGCGGCGCAGGCGCTGCCTTACCCGGTGGCCTGCAAGCCGGTGTCCACGGCGACCGGAGCACACGTCACCGGCTCGGCAGCGCGCTCTCGGTGCAGCGCCGCGCATCCGGGCTGAGCAGGGCTGGCCCGCAACTCGCTGGCGGATCTCACGAGTGCCTTTCGCGGCACTGCGCTTCGGCATCATGCACCGCTGGCCGCCGCGGGGTCGCGTGGGCCTGGCCGAGTTTTATCAACCGAAGGGTCACAGGTCCGGCTGCTGCTGCTGGCCGGCGCTCCAGGCGGCGCAGATCCTGGCGGCCGGGACGGCTGGTCATGTGGCGGCGCGCTCGGTGAAGGCGGCGATCGCGGCGCGGGCTACGGTATCGCCGTGTTCCTGGACGAAGTGGCCGGCGTCGTTCAGTAGCAGCGGCGGCGGGCAGCCGGGGAAGGCGCTGCGCAGCGCGTCCATGACCGGCGGCCCGAGTACGGGGTCCCGCGTTCCGACGGCCATGAATACCGGGCCGTCCCATCCGGCCCAGAATTTCAGGGCGGCGCGGGACAGCGCGGTTCCCGGCATGCCGGGGTCGGTCATGACGAGTTCAGGGAAGGCGCGGACGCCGGCCTTGTACCGGATGTCGGGGAACGGCGCGTCGTAGGCGGCTGCCTCCGCGCTGTTGAGCCCGGGCTCGGAGCGCCGCAGCAGCGCGCCGACGTCGAGGTCGGGGTGAGCGGCTGAGTAAGCGCGCCATGCATCGAAGCCCGGACCTGGGGACTCGCCCACGGCAATGGCGGTGTTCATGAGCAGCACCCGGTTCAGCCGGGGCGTGAACCCCTCCGCGACCGGGAGGGTGAGCCCGAGCAGGCCGCCCCAGTCCTGGACCGCCAGGGTGATGCGGGTCAGGTCCAGGCGCTCGACGAGCCGCAGCAGGTAGTTGCGGTGAAAGTCGAAGGTGTAGTCCGATTCGCGCACAGGCTTGTCTGAGCGGCCGAAACCGTAGAAGTCCGGGGCGATTACGCGGCCTCCAGCCGCCAGGAAAACCGGGATCATCTTCCGGTAAAGGTAGGCCCAGGTTGGCTCGCCGTGCAGGAGCAGGTAGGTATCCCCGGCGTTAGCCGGCCCGGCGTCGACATAGTGAGCACGCAGACCCTCGTAACCGGGCAGGTCCTCGACGTAGGACGGCGTATAGCTGAATCCAGGCAGGTCAGCGAACCGCTCATCCGGAGTGCGCAGCGCCTCGATCATGCTCAGTCTCCTCGCGCCCAAAGCCAGCGTCACACGGCAGGCGGCCCTATCACCTGCTGAACGCCAGCGGCCGGCGGGACTCGTGACAGGCGCCATGCCCGGCAGCTGAACCCGCGCCGAATCCCGCGACAGCTGGGTACTTTAGTGCCTATGGAGGTCACAAAGCTACGGCCGTCGCCGCCAGTGCTCCTGGGCTGGCCGCCCCGGCTGCCTCCCGCAGCCGGACGACCGTACCGCAGCGGCGTTCACCACTTTCGAACACCCACTAAACCGGCAGCCAGTTAGACAACAGAAACTGGGGACGTCAAGGCGGTCGTCGGAGCCGTAGTGTGGACTGCTGCTGCGGTAGCGTGCGGGCGTCCGTATGATCCGGAGCTGTCCGCCCAATCTCTTTCCCGGGCCGCGTCGGCTGGTGGACACCCTTGGGCCCGGTTCTTCGTGCGACCGGGGCCGGGCTGCTGCTGAGCTCGCCGACCGCGATCGCGCCGCCGTTCCTCGGGCTGTGGCCGCTGCTAGGTGCCGTGCTCAACTTGGACCTGGCCGGCCCGGCCGCCCGGGTGCGGGCCGCCCACGCGACCCGGCACCTGGTGGTCGGCTCGCTGCTCGGTTACGCCGATGCCGTCATGGCCGGCCGGCAGGGCCGGCCCGGGGAGGCGGAGGCCGCCTTCGCCGCCGCGGACGCGCAAATGGGACCGTTGGTCGCCTGGTACCGGCACTATGCCCGCCGCCTGGTTGCGCGGGCCGCACTGGCCGACAGGTGGGGAGCCCCGGTCGGCTGGCTGCGGGAGGCAGCTGGCTACTTCGCCGCACGCGGTGATGACCGGGTGGCCGCCGCCTGCTGGGGCTGCTGCGCGGGGCCGGGGCGCCGGTCCCGCGGCGGCACCCGGGCAGTGTGACGCTGCCGGGGCGGCTACGGGCCCTCGGGGTGACTGAACGCGAGGCCGATGTGCTGCGGATGGCCGCCCAGGGCCTGGCCAACCGGGAAATCGCCGTGGCGTTGTTCCTGTCGCCGCGTACCGTGGAGAAGCACGTGGCGGCCCTGCTGGCCAAGACCGGCCTGCGCCGCTCTCAGCTGGCCGGGTACGCCGCCGAACTGGACGGGCCGCCAGGCTAAGACCGGTCAGCCGACCGAGTCGATCCAGTCGAACACCCGCGCGTTGATCGGCACCGCCTCCATCATGTCCAGCACAGGTACGAGGTTGAAGTCCAGGAGGTCAGCGAATGTCGCCGTTGTCTCGAACGCGGCTGCTGCGCTGTCGGCTTCGGCGATGAACATTCCTCCCATGCCGTCGGCTGTGGCCCAGCGGCCCTGCCGGTCAGCTGAAGTTCGGGCAGGCGCTCCCTACTCTGCTGTATGCCCGGGTGGGTAGGGCGTCCCACGTCGCTGACATTCCTCGTCGTGGCCACATTATCGGGTTGAAACCCATCACCAGCGGCCATCCCTAGCCGCTGCTATGGTAGTCGCCGGTGCTGTCGGTCATGATCTACTCTCCTCGGAGTGCAGTTGCTGAAGGGCGCCGTCGATAGCCAGGCATCGGGCCTTTTCAGCTCTCGCCCCGGTCCTGCTGACTCGGCCAGTCACGAAGGGCCGTCATGAGCAGCGATATCCCAACGCGCGCCTGGTCGGCCTGCGTGCGGTGCCAGGCGGATCTGCATCGCTGCGGCCGGTGAAACCCTGCTCAAGTGCAGTAAGAGGGCACCGCGCTAGAAGCAGCTGTTCTGCAAGAGGCGACTGATATGGGGATCCTGGGAGCTGGGCGCTATCGGTCTGGCTGAGGCTGGCCGGGGTTATCCGGCGGGGGGCTGGTCCCAGTGGCCGTTGGCGCCGCGGCCTGGATGTCGGCGGGGGTCAGCGGTGCTGACCGGTGTAGTCCCACGGCGATGAGGGGGTAGACCAGGACTGACAGCACGCCCGCGCCGATCAAGGCGGCGGAGGTAGCCGGGAGCATGACCCCGTCTTGTTCGCCGATGTCGGCCAGGGCGATCAGCAGCGGCAGCGTGGTGGCGGTGATGAAGGTCATCTCGGCCCGTTGGCGGAGTGGCAGGGCACGCCGGTAGACCAGCAGCGACGGCAGCCCGCGGACGATCAGCAGCAAGGCGAAGATAATCAGCAGGCGCAGCGGGTCCTGGCTGATCGCCTTCAGGTCCAAGGTCATGCCCGAGGAGATGAAAAAGATAGGGATGAAGATCCCGTAGCCCACCGCGTCGAACTTATGCTCCAGGCTGGCGGTGTCGATGTTCAGGCGGCGGGTCCAGCCGCGCAGCACCATCCCAGCCAGGAAAGCGCCGAGCACGACGTCTAGGCCGAACCGGCTCGCGGCCGCCAGCAGCACGAACAGCAGCACCACGGCCCAGCGCAGCGTCACCTGCCCGGTCGCGTCCTGGCCCTCACGGATGACCCGCTGCACCGCCTTGCTCCTAGCCAGCCCCGGGATAGCCGACAGGACCAGGGCGAGCACGCCGACCGCTGCCACCGAGGCAAGCGCGACGAAATGGCCGCGCTGGGTGAGGAAGACCGCGATGATCACGATGGGGAACAGCTCCCCGACCGCGCCCGCGGCGAAGATGTCCTGGCCGAACCGGCCGCCGAGCATGTCGTTATCCCGCAAGATGGGCAGCAGCGTGCCCAGCGCCGTGGTCGTCAGCGCCAGCCCGACCGGCACGTAATCGTTGATGTATCCCGCCGCGGTCAGCCCGGCCGCCACCCCCACGGCGAGCACCGCCGAGATCAGCCAGCCAAGCATGGCTAGCTGCCCGGGCCGCTGCCGCAGCAACGCCGGGTCCAGCTCGTATCCGGCCAGCAGGAACAAGAACCCCAGCCCGATGTTGGAAAGCAGCTGGATATTCGACGTCTCGGCGGCGCCGAGCACGTGCGGGCCGATCAGGATCCCGCCGAACAGGAACACCACGACCTGCGGGATCCGCGGCCCCGGCAGCACGGCCACCACCATCGGCGCCAGCGCCGCCACCAGCGCCACGGCCACCAGGTCTTCCAGCCCGCGGTTAAGATCCATGACCGCCACCCAGCCCGGTGTGACCTTGGTCATCAAGCACCAGTACCTCCGGTATCTGCGAGCCAGTCATGCATCATGAACTACCCACGCCAGCAGCCGCTCAGCCGCCGCCGACGATCTGCCTAAGCCCCGCCACTGTGTTCGTCCTGGTGGTCTCAAAGGTTTCAGATCTCCACAGCCAGAGCGCTACCGCTAATTCGTGCGTGGTTCTTCCGCTGATCCCGTCACCCTCTGCCGCATCACCGAACCTGAACCGGGCGGGCCAGGCTAGACCCAGGCCGCCTGACCCATACCGCGCTCCCATACGCCCTGAACAGCCCCTACGGCCAGGGTCCACTGGCGCACGCCCAGCTAATCGGGTGAGCAGCTGCCTTGGACTGGATGATGCGGCCCGGACCGTCTGCCGCGCCTGCCCGAGGCCGCTTCGCCTGCCCGAGGTCTAAGGTGCCTTCCTTGGATTTGCGGCGGGACCGCGGCCGGGGGCGGCGGGGCGGCCGGGTTCTGTTCCCGGGGACGCATGGTGGCGGCGGCGTCGGCGTCCCGGATGGTGCGCGCGATCGGGGTGGTGATGGCGGCTATGCGGCGGCGGTCAGGAATGCGTGGCGGAACGCGGGGACCAGCGTGGCGCCGGTGGGCCCGGCTGGGCTGAAGGCCGCCTACTGGCCGTCACGGACCCGGACTCCAGCGCAGACGCAGGGGCCTGCGCCCGCCAGTCCGGCGGACTCACCAGTGGCGCGGGCCAGCAGCGCCTGCAGCCGCCCGCGCTGCCACCCGGCCAGCTGTCCCACGCTCCAGCCGAGGCGCTCGATGTGCGCGGCCATCCGCCCGCCGATGGCCGCAGCCCTCCGGGCGCGGAGAATGTCAAGGTCTGCGCTGGTAATCGTGGTCATGCGTGCCTCAATTCGGGTATCTCGCCGGATGCGGGTGACCCGGCGGGCAATGTGGCGAGCTCACCAAGCACGGACGGCAGCTGCAGGAGGCTGACGGCGTGCGGGTCGGCCAGCTGCTCGAAGGCAAGCCCCGTTTCGATGGCCAGCAGCAGCTCAGCTTCTGCCGCGCCGGAAGCGCAAGAGTCTGGGCGTTCCGTACAGCGACAGATGCCAGGGCGCTGGCCACCTCATCGACGGTGCTTGCATGGGCAGCCGCGTAGCGGCGGCTGTGTTCGGGATCCCTGGCCGCATGCACCCGGAACTCGGTGACCAGCAGCCGCCAGTCTGGGGTGGCGCGTTCGGCCTGCCATGCCAGCTCAAGCAGGGCGGCGGAAAGCCCCGAACCGGCCAGCTGCCCGGCAGCAGATGCGTTCTGCGCGGCGCGCTCGGTGATCCTGTCCGCCAGCAAGGCCAGGAACATGTCGGCCTTGCTGTCGAACCGGGAGACCACCCCCTGAGAGGCGCTCGCCTCATCAGCGATCTGCTCAAGCGTCACGGCGTGATACCCGCGGGTCACGAACATCGCAAAGCGGCAGCCAGCAGCAGCGCGCGATTGCGGTCGTTCTGTTCAGCAAGGACAGGCGCGGGCTCATACCTTTGATATTTAAATACCATCGGTATCAACATCAAATGCGGGCCGCCAGCACAGGCGGAAAGATCCCCACGCCATACCACGAGCCCTCCACCACCTCACCCACGACGCCGGGCCGGGTGCGCATGTCAGGTGAGGCCGACGTGGCGGCGGCGACACCCCAGCCCCCCAGCGCCGAAGCCGCCGGCCCGATATCACGCTGGGCTGCCGCTTCTTCAGCCCGCCCCGGACTGGCCTGATCTTTGCCCATTACGGGACACCAAGGTCGCAGCATACGCTGGCCGCGTCGACAGGGATCTGTCGCCGTCCCAGGACTCAGGGCACCACCACCGAACCACCACCGTGCTCACCCTGCGTAGCAGGGGCTCACGATCCGGCTGACGACCCACCGGAGTTTCTCGCGCAGCTCAGGGACTGGCCTCGAGCTCAGCCTGCGCGACATCGCCGCCCGGCTCGTCATGGCCATGGGCAAGAAGAAAGGCCAGCACCCGTCGTCGGCCACGGTCATGCGCAGGCTGGGCGCGCGCACGACGAGAAGACCGCCGCAGCGGCCGCGGTCGCCTGATCATCTGCCGGCTCGTGACCTGCACCTGGAAAGACGAGAAGCTACTTTGCGTACCCGCGAGACGGAAGGATGAAGAAAGGCTTACGATGTCCGCTAAGTAGCTATCAAATCACAAATAGCGAGAGTGCCGGCGCCCGGGTCCATGGGCTATCCGGGTCCGCTGAAGTCGGCCTTGCGCTTCTCGAAGAAAGAGCTGAGCGCTTCCCGCCGTTGCGCCTGGCCGGCCGGTGTCCCGGTGTAGAGCTTGCGGTGCTGCTCGTTCTCGAACTCATAGCCGCGCTGCACGTCCATGTCCTCCACCCAGCGAAGCGAATCCTTGAACGCCCGTACGGCCAGCGGGGCCTGTCCGGCGATAACAGCCGCGATGCGCATGGCCTCAGGCATCAGCTCTGCCGGCGCAGTCAGCTTCAGCAACGCCCCCAGCCGGTAGGCCTCGTGTGCGTCGATGCTCTCCCCGGTGTACACGGCGTAGCGTGCGAAGCCGACAGGGAACAGCCGCATGAAGAAACGTCCGCCGTTCGCGCCGCCAGTCCGGATCTCCGGAAGCCCGAAGCGGGCGTTCTCGGAACCAATGAGGAAGTCACACTGCGAGGCGATCGCAAGCCCGTGACCCAGTGCGTGCCCGTTGATGGCGCCGATGACAGGCACACTGCAGTCGATGAGCGCCTGCAGGTAGTTACGCACTGACCGTCGCCGCGGCGGCGGACCGGTGTACCGGTGATCGGCTCCGGCGGTGAAGGCACGCTCACCGGCACCCGTGATCACCGCCACCCGGACATCGTCACGAGTGTCGAACGAATCAAACATATCCTCGAGCTGCTCATCCCATTCGGGATTCCACAGATTCAACGGCGGATTGTCGAGCGTGATCACCGCAATATGGTCGCTGACCTCAAGTCGCAACTCTGCCATCTTGGCCCATACCTTTCAGGGTCGAAGCCCCGATATATCTTTACGTGCCGGCGAGTACAGGGCTTTCCTGATTCCAGGATAACTCCTTACACGAAGACGTAACAGCCGGTATGTTCGCTGGTTCCGGCGGCCCGGAGACCAAATTTAGCCACCTTGCCAGAATTCGCCGAATGCATTTCGGCCAGGGACACGTAAGGAGAAGTCACGTTACGGAACTCGTCCCAGGCGCGCTCAGCATGACTTGCTGTTCCGGAACTACTGACCCAGCGATGCGAAGCGGTGAGTGCCTGCCTGGTTACCTTCAGCTAGTTACCGGCGGGACGGGTCTGTCTTGCGGAGACCCCAGCGGTATTCCTCACAATCGAGGTTGGCCCTGTCGGTCATCTCGCCCAGCTTGACCAGGACGCGCATCCGCGCCAGCCGCTGCCCGGCCTCGCGGAGGGCGGCGCCGACCGCGTGCCTCTTCGCCTTGGTGCCAGGCACTTCCGCCGCGGCGGCCAGCGCCTCCTCGTCCATCTCGACCGGCGTCTTCACCGTGCTCATCCGACCGGACTCCCCTCGACATCTAGATATCGAAGATATCTTCGATATCTAATGAATGAACTTTAACATAAGTGCTCGCCGCCGGGTCCAGGCCTGCTACTCGCGGGCGTCGTCAGGCTGCCGCGTGCTCACGCAGGTAGCGAACCAGGCCGATCACGTCCTCGGGGACGAGCCGGCCGATGGCGCCGCTGGAGTACACGCCGACCACGACCTGGCCGGCTGGGCCGAGGACGAACCCGGTGGACTGCAGGAAGCCCCGGCCAGGATCGACGAACGCGCCGGTGAGCGCGGCGATGGCCCGGGCGTCGGCGCTGTGCCCGACGGGAAAGGTCAGGCCGTGCTTGGCGATCAGCCCGGCGGTGGTGGGCTCGTCGTCAACCGACAGCGCCGCGACCTTGGCCCCGGCGTCAGCGAGGCTGTCACCGGCACGCTGGAAGGCCCGCAGTTGCGCGTTGCAGTACGGGCACCACGCCCCGCGGAAGAACAGCATGACACCGAACTCGCCGCCGAACGCGTCCGGCAGGGTCATGGCCGGGCCGCCCGGCGGAGTCAGCGGCAGGGCGGGGAATGAGTCTCCGGGGCTCAGCAGCGGCATAACAGCTCTCCTTGATCGGCTCGCGGACGTGCGGCCGGCGGGTACCGGGCCGTCGTGTGGTTAGCGCCGCCACGGCAGACGGTCTTACCTCGCGGTCTCCGGCCACGCACCGCCTGGCGCCCGCACCCCCGGCGCTGGCCCTGCCGGGAACGGGCCAAGCGCCCGGGGAGGGTGCGCGCACGCCGGGCCGGCACTGGTCAGCCGCTGGCCTGGTCGAGGGCGTCGAGGATCTGCTGGGGTTCGGTGCGGCTGCTGTAGTCGGGGTGGACGTCGATCCACCGTATGGTGTGGCTGGCGTCCAGAATGACGGCGGCGGGCATCGGCAGCGCGACGGTGCCGTCGGCGTTGACGCTGGTCAGGTCCAGTCCCAGCTGAAGCTGGGCGGCTCGGGCCTCCGGGGACGGCTTGGTGAGGATGCCGAGTCGGCGGGCGATGACATTACCGGGGTCGGAGACCACCGTGAAGGCCAGGTTGTGCTTCTGCTGCATGGTCAGCGACCCGTCTGGCTTCTGGGGGCTGATCGCGACCAGCCGGACGCCGCGTTCGGTCAGTTGCGGGAGCAGGTCCGCCTGATAGGCGGACAGAGCGATGTTGCAATACGGGCACCAGGCACCCCGGTAGAAGATCAGAACCGCCGTGCTGTCACCGGTGACGGCGTACAACGTGGTGGCTGCCGCGTATGGATCGAGCAGGCCGGTGTCTGGCAGCACGTTCCCGGCAGCGGCCAGGCCGGCTGGCAGGCCGCCGCCGCCGGCCAGCATGGCCTGTTCCAGGGTAAACGCACTCGTGACATTGCCTGACGCCGTGGCTGCTCGCGTAGCGTGCATGGCGGCGACACGGCCGGCGATGGTCGATGGACTGGTCATTTCCGGGCTCCTTACGCTGACTGCGGGCCGTGCCCGGCCCGACACGTGCGCTGACTACGGGCCGTGGCCCTGGCTTCCCGGCCTGGCACGGCACCCCATACGGTGAGCGCCGGTTCAGATCGGCGTCTTACCTGTGCGCCTGGAGATGGCCGGTCACTCCGGGTCCGCCCGAGATGCCAGGAGCAGTCCTTGGTAGTCCTCGGCGCACGGGCCGCAGCTGAGCAGGTGCGCGGCGACCCCGGGATAGCGACTGGCCGCCTCGGTACCGGATGCGTCGTCGAGGATGAGCTCCACGTAGACGTGCAGGATGTGCAGCGCCTGGTCGCAGCCGACGTCGCGCGGGTCGGTCCGCAGGAACCGGTCCAGCTGGTCCCAGCCCGTCATGATTGCTTCGCCCCCCTGCCGTCCAGGCCAGTCCCGTGAGCGGAGCCGGCCAGATAGCCTTTAGCGGCCAGCGCGGCCCGCAACTTACGCCGCGCGTCGAACATCGTCTTGTAGATCGCGTTGCGGCTCGAACCCAGCTCGACCACCAGCGCGTCGAGCGGGACGCCGTGGACCACGATGGCGGTGAACACCCGCCGCTGCCGCTCGGTCAGGTCCTCCTCAACCGCGCGGCGCAGCGCGCCCATTAGATCCTGCCGCTCGGCGTGGTCCGCCGGGCTGATCCCGAAACGGTCGGGCAGCCGGTCCCAGTCCGCGGCGTCCAGGACGACGGCAGGACGCTGCCAGAAATGCCGGCCAAGCTTACTGGAGACCTCCAGGACCACGAACTTATACGCCCACGTCGTGAACCGGCTTTCCCCGCGGAACTGCCCGAGTTTGGCTATAACAGCAAGCAGGGCATCATCAGCTGACTGGTGGGCCAGGTCGTCAAGTTCCGGCCCGGTGATCGCGTGCCGCCCGGCGCGCCTGGCCAGCTCAGCCCGGGCGATGCGCAGCAACAGGCCGTGCAGCCGGGCCAGCGCCAGCTCACGGACCGGGCCCGCACCGCCGAGCGCCAGCAGCCACTGCGCCGTCTCATCGTCTGGCCCGCCGCGGCTAGCGCCCGGACCAGCAGCCAGCGCACCGCCCGCCGCGCCGCACTCGGCAGCGGGGGCGTCAATTGGTGCCACGCCTACCGATCCTACGAGGCCGGCTCCGGTACCCGGCTGCGGGCAGGCAAGGCCCGGCCCGGCCGCAACCTCGGTTGTGGAGACGATGCACGGAACGCTGACGAGCCGGATCGCCCGCCCCGCTGGCCAGGTGCTCGAGACTGCCGGACGTATCGGCGCCGGGCGCGGCGGCGATGTCCTCGCCCTGCCCGCCGACGTTGGTTGGTCACACTCGGCATACTGCTTCTCGCCAGGCTGAGAGCCCAGCCGATGGCTTTCAGAGCGGCCCCGGGCGTGGGCCCGGGGCGCTTCTGGGCGCTGGTCAGGGCGTCAGGGCCGCGGCGACCTGCGCCGTGTCCTCGGAACTGCGGACGTAGCACACCTTCCCGTCGCGGAACTTCCAGTAGTGGTGCATGTTCATGGCGACGTGCTTGCCGGTCGCGGTGACCGTGAACGCGTAGCGGATGAACACCATCACGTCCCCGTCATCATTGCTGGCGTAGGCCAGCGGGGTGAACTCGGTGACCGGCCCGGTCTTGCCGATGCCCTCGAAGAAGCTGACCACCCCGTCTGTGCCGCGCCGGGGGCCGTACCACGGCGCAGATGGGATGGCCGCGTCGGTGGACCAGTCGACGTCGTCGGTGACGCGGTCCAGGATGGCCTGGACATCACCGCTGCCGAACGCCTCGTACAGTCGCCTGGCCGTCTCCATGTTCTGCTCGGCGCTCATGATCTTGCCCCTCTCCGTTCCGGGAACCGGGTCAGGCCCAGAATGCGGCCACGGCCGCCGGGTCGCCGACGAACTGCTCGATAGCGCGCACCCGGCCGCCCTCCACGGTCACGAGCAGGACCTGCGGGCCGTCCATCATGCGCCCGTCGGGGCGGCTGGCGCGCAGCTGTACCGGCACGGCCACGTGGCCCTGGCCGTCAGCAATGACCGACTGCGGCTCGGCGTGCAGCGTGCCTGCGGTGAGCAGCGCAGACTCGGTTAGGTAGGCGACAACCGCCTCGGCGCCGCGGTGGATGCCGCCGAGGCGGTCGTCGTTGTGGTGGTGCCAGGTCGCGTCGGCGTGGAGCAGGTCGCTGAGCGCGGCGAGGTCGCCGCTGGCGAACGCTCCGAAAAGGGCACGGACGACATCGACGTCCGTGGTGGCTGTGCTGGCGGTTTCCGTACTGGCGGTTTCCGTGCTGGCGGTCATGGACGGGATCCTTTGCTGATAGCTGGTGGTTGCCTGCCATGAACCGTAAGCAGCGGGCACCATCTGGAGCTATCGACTGTTCAGTCGATCTTGGCGGCGACGGCCGGGCCAGTCCTGGCCGCGAGGCCGTGCCGCATCGCGAACATGGCCAGGCCAGCCCTGGTCGAGACGCCGCACTTGGCGTAGATGTGCACCGTGTGCGTGTGCACCGTTGACGGGGAGATCACCAGGTCGGCGGCGATCTGCGGCTTGGTGCGGCCCGCCGCCAGGAGGCGCAGGACGGCCAGCTCGCGCTCGGTCAGGCCCGCCGGCAGCGACGGCAGGACAGCCGATGATGTCCCCGCGGCGTCGAGCACGGCGCGGACCGCAGCACGGTCCAGCGGAAGGCCCGCCAGCACCCGCGCCGCCTCGGCCGGCTCCAGGGCGGGCCGGTGCGGCCGCGCCTCGCCGAGCGCACAGAACACGTCGGCCGCGGCGAGCAGGCAAGCGGCTGTGTCCAGCTCCGCTCCGCCGATACCAGCCGGATACCCCGACCCGTTGACGCGCTCGTGGTGGCGGCACGCGATCAATCCCAGCGGGCTGAGCACCGCAGACCGGGCCAGGATCCGCCCCGTGTGGTAGGGGTGCAGGCGCACCTGCTCCCATTCCTCAGCCCGCAGCGGACCCGGCCGCTCCCAGACGCCGGCCGGCACCGCGACCCGGCCGAGGTCGTGCAGCAGCCCGGCCCGGTAGGCGGCCGCCACGTCGGCGGGCGAGGCCAGCTCGGCTGCCGCGCGCGCCAGCGCGGCGACCCCCCGCGAGTGGCCGGTGAACCACGGGCTCTTCAGGTCAGCGGCGTCCCCGAACCCGGCCAGCGCCTCGTCGAAGGCCGCCTCGTCGCGGAACACCCGCCGGGGCCCGGGCTCGGCGCCGGTCACGGCCGCCCACAGGTCGTCCGGGCTGGAGAGCGCCAGCAGCTCGCCCGGTGCGTCCGTGAAGACGGCGGCGATCTCCGGATCCAGCGCGCGTCCCGACCAGCGAGCCACCGTCCGGGCCGCGACATCGCCGCCGCCGACCGCGTCGAACATCACGGCCGCGTAGCCGACGGCGGCGAACCGCGACGCCTCGGCGACCTCGGCGCCAGCCCGGCCCGCCGGGACGCCGTGGCCGTCGAAGCGCTCGAAGCTGTCCAGGACAGCCCGCCGGACCGCGTCCGGGAGCCCCAGGCGAGCGGTCAGATCAGCGCCGACCTCGCAGTCCGCCCGCGCTCCCTCAGCTTTCAGCCTCCCGATACCTGCTGGCCCGCCCAGCGCCCCCAGCCGCGCAGCGTCAACACCCAGGCCGGCCAGGAACTCCAGCGCCTCGCCCGGCTCAGCCGGGTCGATCAGGTCACCACGGGCGCGGACCACGATGTCATCACCGCCGAACACGGCGGCGATCTCGTGCGACGTCGCGGCGCAGCCGGCGAACCGCATCAAGGTGCCGTAATAGACCTCGCCCTGACGACGTTCCTCCAGGCCCGCCCGCCTGGCCAGCTCCGTCGCCAGCAGGCACGCGCGGACCGCCTCGCCCGGCGGGTGCCCGCGAGCCAGGTCGCTCACCACCGACAGCGCCGCGACGACACCCGCCATGCCGACCGTCTCCCCCACAACCGCAAGTCTAAAGGTCAAGCAGCCACCCGCCGATGAAAGGCTCGCCTAGCCCGGTCAGATCTGCGGTCCCGACGGGCCGTGACGCAGCGCACGGCCCGTCGGGACTCGGCAAGAGCGGTCCCTCATAGGACAAGCGGTCACACAGGGCCGGTCCTTACCGCGCCAGCTCGTAGAAGCTGTTGAACGGGTTATCCATCTCGACGTGCCGGACCTGTGCGAAGCCGGCCTCGGCGGCCGCGCGCCGGGCCTGCTGGATCGACGGCGGGTGCACGTCGTAGCCGGTGGCGGTGATCGCGGGGACACCCGGGCCAGGGCGATCAGCGCCTGCCCGGTGCCACAGCCCGTATCGGCGACCCGGGCGCCGGCCCACAGCTTGACCGTCGTCTCGGGGGCCAGCGGCAGCCACTGCTGGACGAGCGTGTTCTGGTGCCACTGGGCGGTGAACCGGCTGGTGCCGGCCCAGACGTCGGGGTGCAGCTCGGCCATCCGGACTCCGCCGCCGTGGCGGAAGGCGTCGGCTACCTGGTCGTAGCGCTGGATCGCGCCGATCAGCTCCTGGTGGACGCCGCCGAAGAAGGCGGCCCCGGGTTCGGTGGCCAGGGTGGGCACGTGCTCGGCGGGAAGGGCGTAGCGCTGCTGGGCTTCGTCGTAGCTCAGGTACCCGGCGGCGAACATGCCGCCGAGCCACTCCCGCACGTACCGCTCGGACAGCCCGGTCCGACCCTGAACCGGGAGGACGACTTCTGGCTCATCGGCTACGGGGACGGACGCGCCCGTGTGCCGGACAGCCTGGGCCTGCGGTACCTGGACCTGCTCGTCCGTAACCCCGGCCGGGAGCTGGCCGCAGTGGAACTGGCCCGGCTCGCGGCCGCCACCGGCCCGGCCGCCACCGCGGCGTGCGCCGACGGCCTGCACGATTCATCCGGAGCCCCCGCCGACGACATCCTCGACCAGCAAGCCCGAACCGCCTACCGGCAGCGCCTCACCGGCTTCGACGAGGAACTCGCCGAAGCCGAAGCATGGCGCGACACCGAGCGGGCCAGCCGGCTCCGCGCCGAGAAAGACTTCCTGGTCCGCGAGCTCACCGCCGCGACCGGACTCGGTGGCCGGCCGCGGCAGCTCGGCTCGGAATCCGAACGAGCCCGGCTTAACGTCACCCGGGCCATCAGGACCGCGATCTCGCGCGTCCGTGACCGCGCCCCGGAAGCCGCCGCTCGCCTCGATCAGGCTATCCGGACCGGAACCCGCTGTTCCTACTCTCCGCCGAGCCGGCCGAGCTGAGCACTAACTGTCTCTGACGTCGGCCTGCCCGATGCTACTCCGTGGGGTACGCGGCCCACCTCCCGGGACGCGATCGCGTGCAGGTCCCGGGCCGGGCCGGTCAGCCGGCGGCCCGCCGTCCACACCGCGAGCAGCGTGCGGTTCAGGTCAAGCCCGGTGACCGGCACCGCGCGCAGGGTCCCGGCGGACAGCTCGGCCGCGACCGCGAGCGAGCTGAGCACCGCAGGCCCGGCCCGGGCCGCGACCGCGGCCTTGATCGCGGTTGTCGAGGACAGCTCGGCGGCGGGCGGCGCCGAGGTCAAGCCGGCCTGACGGCGCAGCGCCTCCTCCAGGAATCGCCGGGTGCCCGAGCCGGCCTCCCTGGTGATCAGCGCCGTGGCGGCCATCTCGCCGGCCGGCACCCCGCCGCGGCGCCGCGCCCAGCGGTGGGCCGGGGCGACCACCAGGGCCAGCGTGTCCCGGCCGACCGGCTCCGCGTGCAGGCCGGCTGGGACGACGGGTCCCTCGACGAAGCCGATGTCGGCGGTGCCGGCCAGCACGGCCTGTGCGACCTGGTCGGAATTGACGGCGGACAGCGCCACGGCCGCGCCCGGGTCGGCGGCGGCCAGCGCGGTCAGCAACACCGGGAGCAGGTACTCCGCGACGGTCATGCTGGCCGCGATCCGCAGCTGGGAATCGCGCTCCTGGCGCAGCGCGATGACGCCCGCGTCCAGCGCCGCCGCGGCGTCGACGGCGGCCTGCGCCCAGCCCGCCACGAGCGCGCCGGCCGGTGTCAGCCGGGAGCCGCGCGGCGACCGTTCGATCAGCGCCAGGCCGAGCTGTCCCTCCAGCCGCCGCAGCCGGGCGCTGGCGGCGGGCTGGGAGACGCCGTGCTCGGCCGCCGCGCGCCCGATGCTGCCCGTGCGCGCCACGCTGAGCAGCAGGTCCATGCCGGTCAGGTCCGACACTCGCGCTGGCAGGGGCATAAGCGAAGGTTATGGCCTCATAGCGGGGCTCTACCGGGGCCGGCGCCCGGCGGTGATGCTGGAGCCATGGCTCAGGTTCTCGATCATCCGGCGCCGTCCGGCGCCGGGCTGGCGTATCACCGCCGGCCGTTCGGCCTGCTGCGCGAACTGGAACGACCCGGGGACGTGTTCGGCGATATCGGGCCCAACTGGTTTGCCGCCGTGATGGGCACCGGCATCCTCGCCACCGCCGGGGCGGGCCTGCCGGTGCGGGTTCCCGGGCTGCGGGTGTTCGCCACCGCCGTGTGGGCGGTGGCCGCCGCCGCGCTGGTCGCGCTGACGGCCGCGTGGGCCGTGCACTGGATCCGGTACCCGGACCGGGCCCGCGGCCATGCCGCCAACCGGTCATGGCCCAGTTCTGGGGCGTCCCGCCGATGGCGCTGCTGACCGTGGGGGCCGGGACGCTGCTGCTGGGCCGCGGCCTGATCGGCACCGGCGCCGCGGTTACCGCCGACTGGGCGCTGTGGGCGGCCGGGACCGCGCTGGGCCTGGTGACGGCCTGCTGGATCCCGTACCTGATGATGACCAGGCACGACATCGCCCCGGACGCGGCGTTCGGCGGCTGGCTGATGCCGGTCGTCCCGCCGATGGTCTCGGCCGCCACCGGCGCGCTGCTGATCCCTTACACCAGCCCCGGGCAGGGCCGGCTGACCCTGCTGCTGGCCTGCTACGCCATGTTCGGCATCAGCCTGTTCGCGTCGGTGATCATCATCGGCCAGATCTGGTCCCGGCTGGTCCACTACCGGACCCTGGCCGCGGTCATGGTGCCCACACTGTGGATCGTGCTCGGCCCGCTCGGCCAGTCCGTCACCGCGGCTGGCGCCCTGGGCACCCAGGCCGCCCGGGTGCTGCCCGCGTCATATCCCGCCGGCGCGGCCGTATTCGCCCTGCTGTACGGGGTGCCGGCCTGGGGCTTCGCGATGCTGTGGCTGACCCTGGCCGCGGCGATCACCCTGCGGGCCGCCCGGCAGCGGCTCCCGTTCGCGCTGACCTGGTGGAGCTTCACCTTCCCGGTCGGCACGGTCGTCACCGGCACCATCGCGCTGGCCGCCCGCACCGACGCAATAGCCCTGCGGGTGGCCTCGGTCGTCCTGTACGGCCTGCTCCTGGCCGCCTGGCTCGTCGTCGCCGTGCGCACCGCCCGCGGCGTCGCCACCGGCCGTCTGTTCCTGCCGCCGGCCGCCGCCGCCGCGGCGCGGCCGGCCTGACGGCGTCCCTCCGGTACGCGGGGCGGGATACGTGGAATAAAGCGTGATCCACCACGACCGGCGCCGTGCGCCGCTGCGGCGGTACACCTTCTCGAGTGCGAAGTCGCGGTTGGCCGCGGAGATGACGTTCTCGCCATCGCTGGCCACACTGTTAGGTGTGCCCACGCACTCACTGATGCGCTTGTCGGGGGTGCTGGCGCCCCGACGTGCTCTCAGCAGTCGAACACCGACCAGCAGATGTCGTTCCGCAACCGCTGGTCGTCGAGTACGAGCTCGCGGATCGCCTCCGGGAGCCGCTCGCGCTGCCACCGGCACTCGGCTCGCCCTGCGCTTTCGCCCTGTCCTTCCGGCGCGGCAGCACGGGCGGCCTTGATCGCATAGGCGGCCGCACCGAGCTCGTGCGCGGCGACGTGTGCGACGGCCGCGGCCTGGCCGGCCGCGTACGCCGCATGCCGTGCTGCCCCGCTCAGGTCTCTGGCCGCGGCCATTGCATGGCCGGCCGCCGTGCGAGCCTGGGTCATGGTGATCTCGCCACGCGCCCAGGCCCGCCCGAGTTCGATCGCGCGACGCGGTCGCGGGTCCTCAGCCTGAGCCGACTCGAAAAGGTCAAGGACGTGCTCCGCGCACGATGCCGCCCACAGGGCGAGGAGCTGGTGAGCCGAATCGGTGAGAGTCCCACCGCGGCGGAGCGTCACCAAACGAGGGTCGCGGTCTCTCGGGAGAATCACGCCCAGCCCCCTCCTGCTCGCATCTGCCCAACGTCTAACACGATGCCCCCGCCCCGTCATTCTCGCCTGCTTGAACGGCGACCGCGTAGGTTTCCAGTGCTACCTCGGGCAGGCCGGCTCGCGCAGCGGCATCACCGCTGGCCTTCGCCCCGCGGCCGGATACCCGCATGCCGCCCTGCCGATCGCGCCCCTTCTCAAGGGCCTATCACCGCCCGTTCAGGATGCATGCGCCTCGCCGGAATGATTGCCTCCGCCACGTTGTCTATACCCATGGGGGTATCAAAGAGGATGCCCGTCTAACGAGGAGGCTGATCATGGCGACGGCGGAGCATGACCACGTACGGACATCATGCGGGCGCGACGTGACCATCGGCCGGCTCGCGCTCGGCGACGCTGCCCGCCCCGCCGGGCGGGTGTTCCTTGATCTCGGGCCGCGCCAGGACGGCGACGGCAGCTCGTGGGCCGGGCTGTCGGCCGCCGAGGCCCGGCAGCTCGCGACGGCGTTGCTGGCCCAGGCCGCCGCGGCCGAACGGGACGGCCAGGATGATCTGGCCCGGCCCGGCCGGGTCACCGTCCGCCACGTCGAGGGTGACGCGTACGCGATCACCGCGCGCGGGCACGGCGTGCTCGTCGACCAGCCCGCCGCCGACGGCGGCCACGACGCGGCGGCGACGCCGACCGAGCTGCTCGTCGCCTCGCTCGCCTCATGTGTCGCCTTTTACACCGGCCGGTACCTGCTCCGCCACGGCCTGGACCGCGCCGGGCTCACCGTCGCCGCCGAGTTCGCCATGGCCGCCGACCGGCCCGCGCGGGTCGGCGCCGTCCGGCTGCAGATCACCGTGCCAGGCGGCGTACCGCCGCAGCGGGCCGACGCGCTGCTCGCCGTGGCCTCGCACTGCACCGTGCACAACACCCTGCGCCAGTCACCAGAGGTCAGCATCGAACTCGGCGGGAAATAGTAACCCAAGCCGAACGGACCGGGGTGCACGCGGCAGCACCGATGGCACGTTCAGGTGAAGATGATCTGGCCGCCGGCTGCGAGGGCGTAGAACTCCCCGACGGTGATGATGCCGGTGACCTGGTCGATGAGGTCGTCTTTGCCGAGTCCGAACAGGTCGCAGGAGGCCTGGCAGCCGTACAGGCCGGCGCCGGTGTCGGCGATCATCTCGATGAACTCGGGGATGGGCGGGATGTCCAGCTTGCCCATCTTGTGTTCCATGTAGGCGGTCATCAGGCCGGGCATCCCGGGCAGGACGCCGGCGATGGTGGCCAGGTGCAGGCCGGGATTGCCCACCGAGGCGACCTTGATGTGCTCGTGGCGTTTCCTGCTGATCGCGTCGAGGCCGAAGAAGGTGAAGAACAGGTTGGCCTCGATGCCTTCGGCTCGCGCGCCGTTGGCCATGATCAGGCCGGGGTAGATCCCTTCCAGGGATCCCTTGGACACGATGATCGAGACCTTCTCGATGGTGGCGGACATGAGGTGCCGTCCTTTCAGCCGGGTGGGGTCAGATGCAGCCGCGGGGCTTGGGGATCCCGGCGATCTTGGCTGCGAGCTTGGCCGGCCCCTTGGGGAACAGCTGGTAGAGCTCCTTGACCGGGACTCCGGAGGTCTTGCCCAGGGCGCGGACGCTCGGTCCGGTGCCCTTGGCCTCGTATTCGTGCCGCATGAACCGGATGACCTGCCAGTGCCGGTCGGTCAGCTGGTCGATTCCCTCGGCCTTGGCGATCTGCGGTGCCAGGCCCTCGGTCCACTGGGCCGGGTCGGTGAAGAAGCCTTCGTCATTGACGGATACGGTCTGGCCGTCGTAGCTGACGTCCGGCATGGTCATCCTCCTTTTCTAGGCCGGCCGCCACCCGGTTGAGCCCGGTTATGGCCGGCGGCTTGCCGTCAGCTGCTGACTGGCAGGCCCTTCTTTCCCCGCCGGGGCATGGCGGCGCTGATGCCGGGCAGGTTGCGGCCCGGGAGCAGGCTGTGCCAGTAGAGCTGCTCGAAGGCCAGCTTGCCGAGGTGATTCAGCCGCGATTCCCGGAGCAGCGGCAGGCCGAGCCCGGCCGGGTAGTGGCCGGTGAGCGGTTCGGTGTCGTAGTTGAAGTCGATGAGCAGGGCCTTGCCGCCGCCGGTCTCGATGAAGCAGTTGGTGTGGCCGTCGAAGGCGGCTGTGACCGGCTGGCCCGCCAGGTAGGCGCGGATCGCGCCGGTGAGGATCTCGCCTTCGAAGTGGGCGACCGACCCGGCCTTGGAGGCGGGCGCATCGGTGGCGTCGCCGATGGCGAAGATGTTGGGCTTGGCCGTGGCCTGCAGGGTCTGCCGGTTCACGGGAATGAAGCCGAGTTCGTCGCCGAGGCCTACAGACCGGTCGACGTAAGCGGCTCCGCCGTGCACCGGGACCACGACGGCCAGGTCGAACGGCACCTCGCGGTCGTCGTAAGAGACCAGCCGGGACGCTCCGGCCCCGGCCTGCACCGTGCCGGTATTGAACTCGGTGACCAGCTCGATGCCGCGGCTGGCCAGCAGCCCGGACAGCTCGGTGTTGCAGACCGGCCTGGTGAACGCGCCGTCCAGGGGCGTGAGGTAGCTGAGCTGGACGCGCGAGCGGATCCCGCGCCGCTGGAAGTACCGGTCGGCCAGGAAGCAGAATTCCAGCGGCGCGACCGGGCACTTGATCGGCATGTCGATGACGTTGACCACCAGCCGGCCGCCGTCGAACCGGTCCAGTGCCGCCTGCAGAGCGGCGGCTCCGGGCAGGGTGTAGAACGTGAACACGTCTTTCATCCACCCGGGGCCGAGCAGGCCCTCGGTCTCTTCCGGCAGCAGCCTGGCCCCGGTGGCGATCACCAGCGCGTCGTAGCCGAGCACGGTCCCGTCCTCGAGGTGAACCTGATCGGCGGCCAGGTCGACATGGTCGATCCCGGCCTGCCGGAAACCGACTCCGGCGTGCAGCTGCCGGTGCCGCGGCCGGACGAGTCGGCCGGGCTCCGCGAGCCCGAACGGGACGAACAGCAACCCGGGCTGGTAGACATGATCGTCGTCCTGGTCGACGACGATGATCTCGGCCTCGCTGGGGCCGTACACCCGCCGCAGCCGGTTGGCCGCGATCGTCCCGCCCGTCCCGCCGCCGAGAATCACGATCCGCTTCATGCCTCTAACCTGCGGCGGCCTGGGCTCAGAGGCTAGGGGCCTTGGTCCGTGACCAAGGTGACCATCGTCTCGGTGCTGTCAGCGCTGGCGGTCACGCCAGCTGGGGCAGGCTGCGGCCGAGCGAGTAGGCGGCCACGGCGATGAGCAGGACCGCGAAGGCGGTGGTGAGCCGGGAGGCGTCGACCCGGGACGCGACGCGGTTGCCGGCCAGCGCCCCGGCCAGCGCGGCGACGGTGAACACGCCGAGCAGCGTCCAGTCCAGGCTGGGTGGCCGCCCAGGCGGACGGCGAGCGCGGTGGCGCTGTTGATCGCGATGACCAGCAGCGAGGTACCGACCGCGGCAGGCATGTCAAAGCCCAGGGCGAGCACCAGCACGGGGACGACGACGAACCCGCCTCCCACGCCGAAGAAGCCGGTGAGCAGGCCCACCCCGGTGGCCGCGACGAGGACCTTAAGCCCCTGGCGGGCGGCCGCGGCCGCCCGCCAGGGGCCGTGACGATGCCACGCGATCCGCCCGGCCCGCGTCCTCGCGCCATCAGGCCGGTTCTGCGCAGCGCGGTCACACGGGCCCACCGTCCCGCGCCGGCGTCGTAGCATCGCCGCGGCCGCGACGAGCATGAGCCCGGCGAACAAGCTGAGCAGCAGGTCGGGCGGGACGCTGGAAGACAGCCGGGTGCCCGCATAGGAGCCCGCCACGCCGAGGACGCCGAAGGTGACACCCGGCCAGAGCCGGACCCGGCCGGCCCGCCGGTGCGCGATCATCCCTCCGGAAGCAGCGATCCCCACGATGAGCAGCGATCCGGTGGTGGCCGCATGCGGTGCCTGGTGCAGCAGGTAGACCAGCACCGGCACGGTGAGGATGGACCCGCCCCCGCCGAGGGCGCCGAGCGAAAGGCCGATCAGCAGCCCGGCCGGGACGGCGATGGCCAGCATGCGGGCCCCCAGATCTTATACCCCAGGGGGTATGTGATGAAGCCAGCGTATCCTCCGGCGGCCCCGCCCGGCAAATACCAGTAGGGGTATGACTAGGTGACGAACGTACCTGGGCAGGCGCTGTCGTATACCCCTATGGGTACATGGGAGGATGCGCCGTGAGCGTTCGCAGGCCGGGCGACCCGCGTTCCGGCCTACTGCGCTGGCTCGTGCCGCCCGCAGCAGCGGTCACGGCATCACGTCCAGCATGACCACGTGGGTCAGGCGAGGGAGAGGAAGAGCTTTTCAAGCTGGGCGCGGTCGGCCTCAGCCGTGGCATCGGCGCTGGCCGCGCACTGCTGCAGGCCGGTCGCGATGATCTTGAAGCCGGCCCGGTCCAGCGCCCGGGAGGCGGCGGCCAGCTGGGTCACCACGTCGGCGCAGCCCCGTCCTTCCTCGATCATCTTGATGACCCCGCCGATCTGGCCCTGAGCCCGGCGCAGCCGCCTGATCACGGCGGCCATCGTCTCGCTGTCCACATCCACGCCAAGCTCCTCCATCCGGCAGTCGGCAAGACGCCACCCGACGGCAACCAGATCCACGTTATATACCCTCAGGGGTATCATATCGCACGCGGCAGCGTGACAGCTCCGGGTGGCTTAGCCTCCCCGGCCCCGCTGCGTCCGCCTTGCCGCTCAGGGCTGGGGAGCAGTTGCGCCTGCCGCCGCCAGCACGTACATTAAGGCCCATCAGATACCCCCGCGGGTATAAGAACGGTAGCTGCGGAGGAGACCTTCCATGGGCGCAGTAGCGGGGTCCGGCGTAGCGGTCGTGGGTATTGACACGCCCGCGCTCGGCGACCGGAGCTATCTCGCGCATGACGGGGAGGTGGCCCTGGTCGTCGACCCGCAGCGGGACATCGACCGGGTACTGGCCCTGGCCGCAACCCGGGGGGTGCGGATCACCCACGTCGTGGAGACCCATCTGCACAACGACTACGTGACCGGAGGGCTGGCCCTGGCCCGGGCCACCGGGGCGGCCTACCACGTCAACGGAGCCGATCAGGTGGCCTTCGACCGGCGGCCGGCCGGCGACGGGGAGGTCATCGAGGTCAGCCCCGCCATGCGGGTGAGGGTCCTGGCCACGCCGGGGCACACCTTCACGCACCTGTCGTATGTGCTGGAGGCCGCCGGGCATCCCGTGCGGTCTTCACCGGCGGGTCGCTGCTGTACGGCTCAACCGGCCGGCCTGACCTGCTCGGCCGCGCTCACGCCAGCGAACTGGCGCACGCCCAGTTCGCCTCGGCGCACCGGCTGGCCGCCGCGCTGCCGGAGGATGCGGACGTGTACCCCACCCACGGGTTCGGCAGCTTCTGCTCAGCCACCCAGTCCGAGGGCAGCTCGTCCACCATCGGCCGGGAGCGGCGGGTCAACCCCGCGCTGATCCTGGACGAGGACCGGTACGTACGCGAGCTGCTGGCCGGCCTGGACGCCTTTCCCGCCTATTACGCGCATATGGGCCCGGCCAACGCCGCCGGGCCGCCCGGTGCCGATCTGTCCCCGCCGCACCGGGCCTCCGCCGCCGAGCTGAGGCGGCGGATCGAGGCGGGCGAGTGGGTGGTGGACCTGCGGGCCCGCCGGGCGTTCGCCGCCGGGCATGCGGCCGGCACGCTCAGCTTCGACCTGGACGGCAGCTTCGCGACCTACCTGGGCTGGCTGATCCCGTGGGGCACGCCGCTCACCCTGCTCGGCCAGACCCCCGGACAGGTCGCCGGGGCCCAGCGGGAGCTGACCCGGATCGGCATCGACCGGCCGGCCGCGGCCGCTACCGGCCACCCTGGTGAGTGGGCCGGCGGCCGGGCACTGCGCAGCTACCCCGTCGCCGGCTTCGCCGGCCTGGCTGCGGTCCGCCACCATCGCCGCGTCGTCATCCTGGACGTCCGCCGCGACCAGGAATGGGATATCTCGCACATCAGCGGCGCCGTGCACATCCCCATCCACCAGCTGCCCTCCCGCCTGGCCGAGGTCCCCGTCGGCGAGGTGTGGGTGCACTGCGAAGCCGGGTACCGCGCCTCGATCGCGGCGTCCTTCCTGGATGCCACGGGCCGGGCTGTCGTCGCCGTGGACGACGAGTTCCAGCGTGCCGCCCCGGCCGGCCTGCCGCTAGAGGGCCGCCTGGAGCACGCGGCGGCGAAGTAACCAGCCCTTGACATCCCGCCACCGGAAGGAGCCATGAGCGCGTGCTCAGGAACGTGTTCAGCAAGCCCTACCAAACCGTATCGGCCGTTCAGGCGGCCGCCCTCACCGACGGCGGCGCGATCCTGCTCGACGTGCGCGAACCGCACGAGTGGCAGGCCGGCCACGCCCCCCGGGCCCGGCACATCCCGCTGAGCCAGCTTCCCCGGCGGGCGGCCGAACTGCGGGACCGCCGCGCCGTGGTGACCGTGTGCCGGTCCGGCGGCCGGTCCGCCCGCGCGGCGGCCATCCTGGCCCGGGACGGGCGTGAGGTGTCCAACCTGGCCGGCGGGATGCGTGCCTGGGCCCGGGCCGGGCTGCCTGTGGTCGCCAAGGGCGGCGGCGCCGGCCGTGTCAGCTGAGGCCAGGATCCAGCGTTTACCCCGTGAGAAGAGGAGAACCCATGTGCAGCCCTATCGTGTGTCCTCGCTGTAAGAAGGTCACCTGGAGCGGATGCGGCGCCCACGCTGATCAAGTGATGGCCGCAATTCCCGAGGAGAAGCGGTGCACCTGCCCGTGAACAGCCGCACCGGCCCGTAAGGCGCCCCGGGCCGGCTTGCCGTAGTCTTTCCGCGATCCGGTCTCACGGCGTGAGCGCCGCTAGGGCGCTGGCCAGCCGCCGGGCGACCTCGTCGGCCACGGGCTTGAGCTCGGGCCGCCCGGTCAGGGTGACCATGACCTGCGGGTCGAGCGCCTCCACCACGGTGCCGTCCGCGGCGGCGCGGACCACGACGTTGCACGGCAGCAGCAGCCCGAGGCTGCGGTCGATGTCCAGGGCCTGATGGGCGATCGGCGGGCTGCAGGCGCCCAGGATGATGTAGTCCTCGATCTGCTTGCCGAGCTTGGCGCGGAGGGTGGCGGTGACATCGATCTCGGTGATCACGCCGAATCCCTGCTGTTGCAGGGCGGTGCGGACCCGGCTGACGGCGTCGGCAAAGGGAATGCCCAGGGTGACGCTGGTGCCGTAGCTCATCGCGGTGCCCCCGCGGGCTGCTGCCGCGTCAGGCCGGACCGGACCTCGTCCATGTCGAGGTCGCGGACGGCCTGGATGACCTGCTCGAGGGCCGCGGCGGGCAGGGCTCCGGGCTGGGAGAACACCAGGATGCCGTCGCGGAAGGCCATCAGGGTCGGGATCGAGCCGATCCGCGCGGCGGCCGACAGCCCGGGCTGGTCTTCGGTGTCGATCTTGGCGAACGTGATGTCCTGGTGCTGCTCGCTTGCGGCGGCGAAGACTGGTGCGAACATCCGGCACGGCCCGCACCAGGAGGCCCACCAGTCCACCAGCGTGATTCCCGGCTTCGTGACCGCGTCTTCGAACGTTTCTCCAGTCAGTGCGACGGTGCTCATTCTCATCCCTGCTTCCAGAATCCAGGTCAGATACCCCCACCCGTATAACGAGGAGCGCTGGGCGATATTCCGGGCCGGCCGCGGCCATCGCTGGGTGGCCTTGCGGAGGTCGTCGCCGCGCACCGCTCCCGGGCGGCAGCCAGGCGGATCGGCGAGGTCACCCAGATCTTTGACGAAGCCCTGGCCAGTGGTACCGATCCCTTCGACGCGCTGACTGGGATGTTCGTGAAAGCCGCTGACCGCGACCGGGAGCTCGCGCCGCTGCAGACGGAGTTCTGGCTGTACGCAGAGCGGAACCCGGCCGCGAAGAAGGTGATCGCGGATAGCCTCAGCGGCCAGGTCGCTGAGCTCGAGCCTGTGGTGGCGCGCACGCTGCAGCGTCTCGGCGCCCTCCCGGACGCCGCCCCGCACGAGGTGACGGTGGTCGTGCTGGCGCTGTTCCAGGGCCTGGCCCGGCGCCGCCGGCTCGACCCGGGCGCGGTGCCCGATGACCTGCTGGCGCGGGTGCTGCGCTGGCTGTTCGCCGGGCTGAGCGGCGAACACCGCGCCGCCGGGGCCCCGGGTCGCCGCGGCAACGCGGGTGATGAGCAGCTGACTGATCAGGAAGGCGATGAGGCAGGATGAGGCCCGGGCGCGCGGCGCCGGCTCTCCTGCTCGCGCTGGCCGTAGGGCTGATGGCCTGCACCAGTGCCAGCACGAGCCCTCCTCAGCCCGGCCGAAGCGCACCGGGCACTACGGTGTACCGGTTCGGCGTCGTCGGGAACCAGGGCAAGATCGCCCAGCTCGAGCTCAGCACGCCAGCCGTGGTGGCCGGCATTACCGGGGATGTCGTGCAGATCGCGACGTCGAACTCCGACAGCTACGCGCTGACCGCCAACGGCGAGGTCTGGGCCTGGGGTGTGGCCAGCTAAGGTGAGCTCGGCGACGGCCAGACCGCGCCCTACAGCACGCGAGCGGTCAAAGTGGACTTCCCGGCGGGCGTCAAGATCGTCGCCCTGGCCAACCCGATGCCGTTCGACGGCGCCCTGGCCATCGACTCCCGCGGCCACGCCTGGGGCTGGGGCCTGAACGCCTCGGGTGACCTGTGCCTGCCGGCCCTGCTCGAGCTGCGCCCGGCGCAGCTGCCGCTGCCCGACGTGACCCTGGCGACCGGCGCGCGGACCCATTCGTTGTTCTACTCCGCAGCCCGGGTGTACGCGTGCGGCAGCGGCGACGCCGGCGAACTGGGTGACGGCTCGACGGCCGCCCGCCCGACGCCCACCCCGGTCACCGGCCTGCCGGGCACGGCGCGCGTGACCGCGCTGACCTCCTCGTGGGAGGGCTCGGGGGCACTGCTGGCCACCGGCGCCTATTACGACTGGAGCTACAACGCCGCCGGCCAGCTCGGCGACGGCCGCACCGGCAACAGCGCCGTGCCGGTCCAGGTCAAGCTGCCCGCTGCGGTCCGGCAGGTGTCCCAGGGCGGCAGCGGGGCAGCCAACGGCCAGACGATTGCCATCTTGGCCGACGGGTCGGTGTGGACGTGGGGAACAACTCCCGCAGCCAGCTCGGCGACGGTGGCACGGCGAACTCCCGCGTCCCGGTGCGAGTCACCGTTCCGGCCGCAGTGACCTTCGTGACCGTGAACTCCGGCGGCTACTCCTGTTACGCCATCGACAGCTCGGGCCGGCTGTGGGCCTGGGGCGGCCACCAGAACGGGCCGCTGGGAACCGGCAGCAGCACCCGCAACCAGACCAGCCCGGTCGGCGTCGGCGTCCGCCTCACCCAGGTCTCATCGACCGCCAGCAACGTGGCCGGACTCCAGCAGCACACCAGCGCTTCAGGCCTCCGGCCCTAGGCGCCGTGCCCTTGAGGGTGACGCTGAGCTGGACGAAGATGGCGTCCCCGGGACCGGTGCCGTGACTTTGCGGCTGGCCCAGTCGTGACTGCCCGCGATGGTGGACCGGCGCCTTCCCCGGGCCGGTCGTGGTCAGGCAGCCTTGCGTTCCGGTTCTTCGCGCTGTTCTTCCCGGGCCCGCGGCTGCTGCGGCAGTGGCGTGATTTCGGCGATGTCGTGGCGCCGCGGTTGGCGGGCCGCGACGAACACCATGATGAGCCAGGCGGCCAGCGCCAGCGTCGGGATGACCGCGATGATGGCGAGCTGCCAGCCGGAAATCGCCGAGTTCGGGTATGGGCTGACGGAAAGCGCTGGGTACAGGTACATGTTGGCCTCCTAATACAGCGGGCCAGTCCTTCCCGGCGGCGGCCACGTTCGTGGTATCACGTCCCTCACGGTGGCGTGCACGCGGCCGTCTCCTGCGCTCGCCTGCCTAATTCCATTCCACCGGCAGCGGGGGTCCCGAGGTAGCGGCGAACGGCTCGAAAGCCGGGTCAAAGGTCCTGGCCGCATGTCCCGGGACCTCCGAGTGCCGTCGGCCGGATGAGATGGCAGGTGTCCGGCAGGCCAGAGGTTCCGCCTGCCATCGGCACCCGCCTACCCGGCTACCCGCCGACCACGTCCGTGTCGCCGTAGAAGGTGCGCGGCCCCTCTGGGTAAGAGCGGCCCGTCACAGCGTGGTTGGGCCGATCGGCCCCCACGCCGCGAGGAGTACACGACCTGACCGCGATTCCGGTCCGCGTTCACGATGCGCGCCTGCTGCGATCAGGAGCGTCGGTGCTGGAGGATGGCCGCGCCTACGGTGGCGGTCGTCCCGACGGCGGCGACGGCGGCCAGAAGTATGTACTGGGTGAGGGTGGCGAAAATCTGGTCTGGGACCCCGAGGACCACGCCGAGGGCAATCGCGACGCCGCTGGCTGTGGCGGCTAGGGTCCACCGGGCGGTGAGCAGCGCGCCGACCGGCCCGATGATCAGCAGGCCGATCAGGATCAGGTGCGGGCCGCTGGCGGTATCGCAGGCTGCTATTACGGCGCAGGAGAGAGAGGAGGCTGAGGCGCCATAGGCGGCCGATGCTCCATCCGGGCAGCACCGACTGCTGCTGCCACAGGCCGTCCGGGCGGGCCATCGCGGTCCGCCGTGGCCAGGTGAGCAGCACCGCGCCGGCCGCGGTGATCACGGCGGCCGGGATGATGGCCGTGGCCGGGCGGACGCTTTCTTGTTCCACGGTGAGGATCAGGGCGGTCACGAAGGCCAGGTATCCCGCGATGATCGCCGCGCCTGACATGCGGCCCAGGCCGTGTCCGCGGAACGCCAGGGCGAGCGCGAGCACGGTCAGGCCCGCGTACCACGCGGCTACCAGCGTGCCCTGTCCGGAACTCGGCCCGAGCCCGGCGAGGCACGCCGGGATCAGCAGCCCGGCCACGACGTTGATCGCATTGCTGTTCAGCGCCGTGCAGCACCGCGGCGCCCCGGCCCCGCCGGGCCAGGTAGACCGCCGATACCGCGTTCGGCAGGCTGGTCACCACGGCCAGGACCAGGCCGCCGGTGATGATGTCCGCGACCCCGTACCGGCGGCCCAGGGTCGTGGCCGCCACCTCCATCACCGTGCTCGCGCCGATCACCACGATCAGCGCCGCGACCGCGGCGATCACGTCACGCCAGCCGCCCCGCCGGGGCCTGATCGCCGCCAGCAGCTCGGCCTCCTCCTCATGGGCCGCCGCCACCAGCCACCGGACCCACCGGCCCGGCAGCCGCAGCCGCTCCATCCGCGTCCGCCGCATGCCCAAGACCGCCACATACGGCACCAGCACCACCATGGTCAGGGCCAGCCCGGCCGCCGGGCCCACCACCGCCCCCACCGTGAGCAGGCACGCCGCCGCGATCCACACCGCGGGTATCCCGGCCAGGACCACCACCCGGCGGTGGAAGCCGATCCACCCGGCCACTACGGCGGCCAGCCCGAGCAGCGCGGCCAGGTTGAACACATTGGACCCGAGCACCACCCCCGCGCCGACGCTCGCCTGGCCACGGGACAGCGCGGTCGCCGCGGAGGTGATTTCCGGGGCATCAGCGGCCAGCGCGGCGACCAATCCCAGCCAGGCCTCGGAGAAACCAGCTCGCTCACCGAGCCGCTCGAGCCGCGTGACCAGCAGCCAGCTCGCGGCCAGGCTCGCCACCACCCCCGCGCAGAAACACGCCGATTCCCAGCATTCAGACATCCTCCGGCATGGCTTTCTCAGCCGGAACGAGATCGGCGTGATGCCCCGCCTGCCTGCATCGGGTCGCCCCGCAGGCAGCGGCTGGTCAGCGCGGTCCGACAGGATGAGCACGGGCCAGCACGGCGCCGACCTGAGCGGCGAACGCGGCCGCCAGCAGCCGCTGCGCGGATGCCTTGGCGCTCCTAATCTGGCCGGTGCGGGGGGCGGGGAGGCGCGGGCGGGATGGTGGTGATGGCGGGCGGCGTCTCGGGCCAGACCAGCAGGACCGGGCAGGGTGCGTGGTCGACGACGAAGCGGGTGCCGGGACTCAGGCTCCGGGGGCCCAGGTGGGTGCGGTCGCCGTCGCGGGCGAGGATGAGAAGATCGGCGCCGTCGGCAACGGCGACGACTTCCCGCTCGATCCGCCCGGATCGTTCCAGCCGGGTGCAGGGCCGTCCCAGGCGCTCGGCGGCGGCCGCGAGGAGTTGCTGGGCGGCGGCGGCGGCCAGCTGCTGCAGGCGGGTGCCGGGGTCGCGCTCGGGGCGGTGGCGGCCGAACAGGCCGGCGTAGGCGCCGCGGGCGGCATCGGGGACGTCGTCGCCGGTGACGTGGAGCAGGACGATCCCGGCGCCTTCGGCGGCGTAGGTGCGGGCGGCGTCAACGCAGGCCGGCCAGGTGCCTTCCACGATCCAGGCGATCACGGTCACGGGAATCAGCCTCCGATGGCGTGCAGCGAGGCCCACAGGGCCAGCACCGCCAGGACCAGGGCGGCAGGCACGGTGAGCAGTCCGAGCCGGGTGAATTCTCCAAGGTCGACGCTGGTGTCGTGTTCGCCCGCGATGCGGCGCCACAGCAGAGTGGCCAGGGATCCGGCGTAGGTGAGGTTGGGGCCGATGTTCACCCCGAGCAGTACCGCAAGGACGGCGCCGGGCCCCGCGGGGACGGCCAGTGGCAGCAGCACCAGCACGGCGGGCAGGTTGTTGATCACGTTGGCCAGGACGGCGGACAGCGCCGCGATGCCCAGCAGCGAAGCCAGGGTCACGCCGCCGGGCAGAAGATGCCCCAGAGCCCCGGCGAGCCCGTTATCGACCACTGCGCGAACCACGACCCCCAGGCCCAGCACGAAGAACAGGAAGGGGATATTCGCGGCTTGGACGATGGCAGCGGGGGTGGTGCGGCGCTGGGCCAGGGCGCGGGCGGCGAGCACCGCCGCGCCCGCCAGGGCCGCCCAGGCCGGGTTCACCCCGGCGACGGAGGTGACGGCAAACCCGGCCAGGGTGCTGGCCACCACCGCCACGACGAACACTGGCACCCCGGGCGGCCCGGCGGCCGGCGGGGGCTGGGCGCCGGCGTTCAGGTCGGAGGCGAAGAACCGGCGGAAGACCGCATACTCGACGGCGATGGCGACCAGCCACGGCAGCGCCATCAGCGCGGCGAAGCGCGTGAAGCTCAGCCCGCTGGCCGCGAAGGCCAGCAGGTTGGTCAGATTGGACACCGGCAGCAGCGACGAGGCGGTATTCGCCAGATGGGTGCAGGCATACACGTGCGGCCTGGGACGCGCGCCCAGCCGGGCGGCCGTGGCGAACACCACCGGGGTCAGCAGCACGACCGCGGCGTCCAGGCTCAGCACCGCCGTGATCACCGAGGCGAGAACGAAGACCGCGAGCAGCAGCCGCCGCGGCCGCCCCGCCGCCGCGCGTGCCATCCAGCCCCCGCACGCCCGGAACAGCCCTTCGTCATCACACAGCTGACCCAGCACCAGCACCGCGGCCAGGAATCCGATCACCGGCCCCAGCTTCTCCGCCACCGCGCGGGCCTGGTCCAGCGAGATCGCCCCCGTGCCCAGCAGCACGAGCGCCGCCGGGACCGCCACGACTGCCTCCGGCCAGCCCCACGGGCGCACCACAGCACAAGCCAGCACCCCGGCCAGCAGGACGAGGGACAACGCTTCCGCCAGTGCTGTATTCAAGACCATGCCCTTCCGCAGAAGCGACAGGCGCGACCCCTCATCGAACCAGACCAGGCCGGTCCCCTCAAAGCACCCGGCCTGCCTACCCGGGCAGCGACTTGTAACTGGCTGTGACCAGGCTGACGCGGACGTCCAGGCTGCTCAGGCCGGCCGCGTCGAGGTCGCGGCGGAGCGCCCGGAGGTCGGGAGCGGGGTTCGGCCCGGTGGCGTCGACCAGCACCTGGTCGCCGGTGGCGTCGACGGCGATCACCGACCAGCCCGCAGCGCTGGCCCAGTGCTCGGCCACCGCCTGCACGTCGGTCTGCCTGATGGCGGTCTTCTCAAGCCGGTCCGAGCTGATCCACACCGGAACGATCACCGCCAGCAAGAGGACGGCAATGACGGCCACGGCGCCGCGATACCCGAAGACCGCGGCATCCGCCCGGCCGGAGGCCCGGCGGACCCGGTACAGGGCCATGACCACGATGCCGCTGGCCAGGATGGCCGCGACGTTCATGGTGAACAACAGGAGCGCGGCCAGCGACTGGCGGGGGGCGCCGGACTCCAGGGTGATGCCGACGACGGCCAGCGGCGGCACCAGCGAGATGGCGATGGCCACGCCGGGCAGCGTGTCGGAGATATCGGACCGGACCAGGGCCACCGAGCCCACCGCTCCGGTAGCCAGGGCGGCCACCAGGTCGGCGAGCTGGAGGGTGACCCGGGAGGCCACCTGGGCGTTGGTGGCCGCGACCACCGGGTAGGGGACGAACAGGCCCATCAGAGCGCCCACCCCGACCACGGTGGCCGCGCCGACCACGACCAGCACCAGGCAGCGGCGCAGGTTGGCCCCGTCGGTCAGCACCACCGCCAGGACGATCCCCAGGATCGGGGTCATCAGCGGGGCGACGATCATGGCCCCGATCACGGTGGCCGTCGAGTCGCTGACCACCCCGGCGGACGCGATCACCGCCGACAGCGGCAGCAGGAGCCAGAAGCGGCTCAGACGGCGATCGCGTGCGGGGCCCTCGAAGAAAAGCTGGTCGCGCATCCGCGTGATATCGTCCTGGGCCAGGCCTGTAACGGACATCGTTCCTCCTGCGGGTGCCGCGATCTGGACCGGATCGCCGACCGCCATGGTGCCACAATCGCGTGCGGCATACCGCCCGCCAGCCCGGGGCCTGGTATCGCGTCGTCCGAGCTCAAGGATGCGACCCTAACCGGGTTCTGCGGGACAATGGCCCCCTAGGGATTTCCGGCTGCCCTCGGCAGCCTGGCTATCTGGCTATCAGTGCGGGCCGCGGATCAGCGGCCTGGCCGTCGTCTTTCGGGGAGTGAGATGTCTGAGCAGACCGCGGGGACCGGGCCGGCCGCTGCTGATTTCGGTGACCACCGTGACTTCGTTAACGCCGACCGGGGCTTCATCGGCACGCTGGAGCCGATGGTTATCAAGGCGGCGGATGGCCGCGTGGTGTGGGACATGGACTCGTGGGGTTTCCTGGCTGGCGACTGCCCGGACACGGTGCACCCGAGCCTGTGGCGGCAGGCTCAGCTCACGGCCAAGCACGGCTTGTATGAGGTAACGGACGGGATTTACCAGGTCCGCGGGTTCGAGATGTCGAACATGACGCTGATCGAGAGCGACCACGGGGTCATCGTGATCGACCCGCTGATCTCCCGGGAGGTCGCCGCCGCGGCGATCGCGCTGTACCGCCAGCACCGCGGCGACCGCGCCGTCTCTGCCGTCATCTACACCCACGCCCACCTGGACCATTTCGGCGGGGTGCTGGGCGTGGTCGAGGCCGGCCCCGATGTCCCGATCCTCGCGCCCGAGCATTTCCTGGAGCACGCGGTGTCGGAGAACGTCTACGCCGGGACGGCGATGCTGCGCCGCAGCTACTACTACGCCGCTATCGGCCTGCCCAAGAGCGCGACCGGCACGCTGGGGATCGGGCTGGGCGCGGGCGGATCGACCGGCACTCCCGGCCTGGTCGCGCCCACCCGCTACATCACCCGCACCGGCCAGCAGGAGGTCCTGGACGGGGTCCGCATTGTCTTCCAGCTCACGCCCGGCACCGAATGCCCGGCCGAGATGAATTTCTGGTTCCCGGACAAGCGGGCGCTGTGCCTGGCCGAGAACGCCACCCACAACCTGCACAACCTGCTCACCCTGCGCGGCGCACAGGTCCGCGACCCGCGGATCTGGTCGCGATACCTGAACGAGGCGATCGGGCTGTTCGCCGGCCAGTCCGACGTGGCGTTCGCCTCGCACCACTGGCCCACCTGGGGCACCAGTGAGATCGTCGCCTACCTGACCCAGCAGCGGGACTTGTACGCCTACCTGCACGACCAGACGCTCCGGCTGATCAACCAGGGCTACGTCCACAGCGAGATCGCCGAAATGATCGAGCTGCCGCCCGAGCTGGACCGGGAGTGGCACACCCACGGCTATTACGGCTCGGCCAATCACAACGTCAAGGCCATCTACCAGCGTTACCTCGGCTGGTTCGACGCGAACCCGGCCCACCTGTGGCAGCACCCGCCGGAGGCGGCCGGGACACGGTACGTGCAAGCCTTCGGCGGCGTGGACGCGACGGTGGCCAAGGCACGGGAATTCTTCGAGCAGGGCGATCTGCGGTTCGCCGCCGAGCTGGCCAGCCACGCCGTGTTCGCCGACTCAGGCGACCAGGCCGCGAGAGAGCTGCTCGCCACGATCCTGGAACGGCTGGGCTACGGTGCGGAGAACGCGACCTGGCGCAACAGCTACCTCACCGGCGCACGCGAGCTGCGGACGAACAAGATCGAGCACACCGAGGTCAGCAGCGCCGGCCTGGCCCCGGCCCTGACCATCACCCAGCTCTTCGACTCCATCGCCATCCGGATCGACGGCCCCAAAGCCTGGCGCGAGCGGCTGTCGGTCGGCTGGCATTTCACCGACGTCCACGAGAACTACCGGATGGAACTCAGCAACGGCGCCCTCATCCACTACCCCACCACCGGCAACCAGACAGCGGACCTGACGGTCACCCTGACCAGACCCCAGCTGCTGCAGCTCCTGGCCACCGCAATACCCGACGGGATCGGCATGTCCGGTGACCCCGCCGTCCTAGGACAGCTGATGTCGCTCATCGACGACCCCGACCCCGACTTCGCGATCGTCACCCCTTAACGCGTTTGCCCCGGTGGAGGGCCGGAAAGGGGCGTCGGCGTGGTGGCCGGTGCCTGAGGTGGAGCGGAGCCCCGGGCACCGTGGGGGGGGAGACGGTGCTGCCGGGGCCCCGCCCCTGACCCGGCTCGCTGGCTGCCCCTTGGGGGCGCCATATGGCCGGGCTTGTCCAACAGCATGCCCGGGTGCAAGCCCGTTTCAAAGGGAAATTTCCTATGTTCTCGGCTGAGCGCATCATTTGGCCCAGGTGGCTGGTGAAGCGGAATGGTGGCGTGCGCTGAGCTCCGGGGGGCAAAATGGCCGGGTGACGTCCGCTTGGCCCACAGTGCCCGAGATGCTCGCCTTGCGCGAGACGGACCCGCGCGAGGTGGGTGGCTACCGGCTGCTCGGCCGCCTGGGCGAGGGCGGGCAGGGTGTGGTGTTCCTGGCGGAGGGTCCCACCGGCAGCTGGGCGGCGGTCAAGCTTCTGCCGCCGACGACGGACCCGCAGGTCCGGAGCCGGTTTCTGAAGGAGGTCGCGGCGGCGCAGCGGGTGGCGCGGTTCTGTACCGCGCAGGTCCTGGATGCGGGGATTTTCGAGCGGCGGCCGTTCATTGTCAGTGAGTACGTCAGCGGGCCGTCGCTGGTGGAGATCGTGGAGCAGCTGGGGCCGCGGGGCGGCGCGGCGCTGGAGCGGATCGCGGTGGCCACGCTGACGGCGCTGGGTGCGGTGCATGCGGCCGGGATGGTGCACCGGGACTTCAAGCCGGCCAATGTGCTGCTCGGGCCCGACGGTCCGGTGGTGATCGATTTCGGGCTGGCGGCTGTGCCGGGGATGACCACAGTGTTTTCTGGTGAGGTCACGGTGGGAACCCCGGCGTTCATGCCGCCTGAGCAGCTGGCTGGGACCCGGGTGACGGCGGCGGCTGACATGTGGTCGTGGGCGGTGACGATGGTGTTCGCCGGTACCGGTGAGCTGCCCTTCAGGGGTGAGTCGCTGACCGCTACGGCGTATGCCATTCTTCATTCTGAGCCAAAGATGGGCCGGCTTCCCGAACCGCTGGGTTCGCTGGTCTATCGCTGCCTCGATAAGGATCCAGCCGCCCGGCCATCGGCCCGCGACGTGCTGGGCGAGCTGGTGGCCGCCGGCGCGCGGCTTACCGGGCCAATGCCGCCGGAGGCCTCCGCCCTGGCCGTGGCCGAGGAGGCAGCCAGCTCGCCGCGTCCGCCTGCCGGACCGCCGCAGCCGCGGCACGGCAGCGGCGACGGCCTGATCGGGGCCGGGCTGGCGTCCGGGCCCCGGTCGGCGCGGCGCAGGAGTGGCCGCGCCCGGCGGCACCGGCAGGCGGCTGTGCTCCTGGCCGCGATGGTGCTGGTTCTCGGCGCTGGCGTGCTCGCCCTCAATCTCCCCCGGCACGGCGCAGCGTCTGAGCGGCTAGCGGGTCGCGCTGCCCCGACTAACCCGGCGCTCACCGATGAGGATGCGGTCAGGTCGGCCGCCATCACCTGGATTCTGCATCAGGTCAGCCGGGCCGCAGTCGTGTCGTGCGATCCGCAGGTATGTACGGGTCTGGCCAGCGGAGGCTTCCCGACCGCGAACCTCCTGGCGCTCGGGCCTGGGTCGAATGATCCCCTCGGCTCTGCTCTGGTGGTATCCACTGCCGCTATCCGGGCCCAGTTCGGCGGCCGGCTGACCTCCGTCTACGCCCCGGCCGTCATCGCCAGCTTCGGGTCCGGGAACGCCAGCATCGACATCCGGCTGGTCTATTCCGGCGGCGCCGCCGAATACAGCGCCGATGAAAAGACGGCGCTGGCCGCCAGGCAGGAAGCCGGCGCCCAGCTGCTGGCGAACAGCCAGATCGCGGCCTCGGCCCAAGCCCGGGCACAACTTCTCAGCGGTGATGTTGATCCGCGGCTGCCGAAGCTGCTGGCCATCATGGCCGAACGCTACCCGGTGAGCATCGTGGACTTCGTCGACCAGTCGCCTGGCGGCGGACCGGCCAGCCTGCTGCGGTCAATGGACCTGGCCACGGTGGACAGCGCGGCGCACCTGACTGGTGCCGCCTACCTGAGCTGGATGCAGGCGTTCATCAATGCGCAGCGGTCCCAATTTCTCCCCGCGTGGGTGCAACCGATCACGCTGACTACGGGCCAGGCCGTGCTGAGGACCGGGTTCGGGGCACCGAGCCCACTTAGCTAGCCGAGGTCCGGGCCGGGCCGGCGTCCCGCTGCGTGGCCGGAGCGGCCTTGCGCTCCCCTCCTCGCCTGCGCGAGGACGCTACGGCCCGCAGCGTGACGGCCTGGGTCACCGTCCTGACTCCGCTGGATCCCAGAAGGTTCGATGCTGGTAAGTCTAGGAAGAAACAAGAAACTTTCTCATGCTTTAGGCACGATAGACCAGCAGAGGTAGGAAGTAAAGAGCATATACAAGATGAGCCGAGAAGAGAGGCGCAGGCCCGTGCGGTTAGCCGCTCGTCGGAGAGCTAGAATCTTCTATCCTCTTCGGAGAGGGATAGTTACGTGGCCGCGGGCGGGACTAGCCGCGGCTCGCGGGAAGGACGTGCACATGGCCGGTGAGGACTGGCAGCGGCTCGCCGATTACGTCGTCGCCCGCCGGGTCGAGCTAGGCATGCGGGACAGGCGGGCCTTTGCCGAGGCGACCGGGGTGACCGAGCGGACGCTGGGAAAGCTCGAGAACGGCCAGCACGTTTCCCCCAGCACCCTCGGCATGGTCGAGAACCGGCTCGGCTGGGTCCCGGGTTCGTGCCGGCGGATACTGGCCGGCGGGGACCCTAAGGTGGGGTCGCCGGAACTCGGGCCGGGCGAGTATGAGGACCCGACGCTGGGGCACCTCGCGAGCACTCCGGGGCTGCCTCCCGACGTGGTCCGCGGCCTCGTCGCCCTCGCCCGGAACTGGCGGCAAGGCGACGAGGGCACCGACGATCAGGCCCGGCGGCGCACGTGACCGCCCGGCGGGATCTTCGCGTGACCGCCTCGCGAAGGGAACCGAGATGGATAGCTTGCCGATCGGCGACTATGCCCTGCTGTCGGACTGCCGCACCGCTGCGCTGGTCAGCCGGGCCGGCTCGGTGGACTGGCTAGGTTTCCCGCGGTTCGACGCGCCGGCCGTCTTCGCCCGCCTCCTTGATCCCGACGGCGGCCACTTCGCGATCCGGCCGGCCGGCGATTTCCAGGCCAGCCGCGCGTACGTCGACCAGACGATGGTCCTGGAGACCACGTTCAGGACGCAGGGCGGCACCGCGGTGCTGACCGACGCCATGGCCGTGGGCCGCGACGACCGCGGGCACCACCTGGGTGCCGGGTCGCCGGGAGTTCTGCTGCGCCGGCTCACGTGCACCGCCGGGGAAATCGACGTCGATGTCAGCTACGCGCCGCGGCCCGAATACGGGCTGATCTACCCGATCCTGGAAACGGTGGCCGGAGGAATCGCCGCCCGCGGCGGCGCCAGCCGGCTCCTGCTTTCCGCGCCCGCCGGTATCCAGGTCGCCGGGGACACTGCCACCGCGCAGCTCCACCTGGTCGCCGGGCAGACCGTGAGCTTCGCGCTCCAGCACGGGCTGCTGCAAGAGCCGCCGCTGGCCGCCTGGGCGGCAGGCCAGATCGCCGCCCGCCTGCAGGACACCATCGAAGGATGGCGTTCCTGGTCTGCTCTGCACCAGGCCTATGAGGGGCCCTGGCGCGACCTGGTGCATCATTCCGGCCGGGTCCTGCAGGCGCTCACGTTCGCCCCGACCGGGGCCATCGTGGCCGCGCCCACGACCTCGCTGCCGGAGGCGGTCGGCGGCGAGCGCAACTGGGATTACCGCTACACCTGGGTGCGCGACGCCAGCCTGACCATGGAGGCCCTGTGGGTGGCGGCGTGCCCCGACGAGGCCGGCAAGTTCTTCGGTTTCCTGGCCGACGCCGCCGCATCTGAGCTGCGGCTGGGGAAGGACCTGCAGATCATGTTCGGGGTCGGCGGCGAGCACGACCTCTCCGAACGGGAACTGCCGCACCTGGCCGGCTGGCGGGCCAGCCGGCCGGTGCGGGTGGGCAACGGCGCGTGGACCCAGCGCCAGCTTGACGTGTACGGCGAGTTGCTCGATGCCGCGCAGCGGCTGGCCGACCAGCTGGGTGAACTCGACCCGGTCACCCAGCAGTTCCTGGCCGCCGCGGCGGATACCGCCGCGAGCCGGTGGAACGAGCAGGATCAGGGGATATGGGAAATCCGCGGCGAGCCACGGGACTTCCTGTACTCCAAGCTCATGTGCTGGGTCGCGCTCGACCGGGCCATCGCCCTCGCCCCGCGCCTCGGTGCGGAAGACCGGACCAAGGCGTGGGCCGCCGTCCGCGACCAGATCCGCGCGGCCATCCTGGAACGAGGCTGGAACGACCAAGCCGGTGCCTTCACCCAGGCCTTCGGCAGCGAGGATCTGGACGCCTCCAGCCTGATGCTGGCCATCACCGGCTTCCTGCCCGGGGACGACTCGCGGATGAAGGCCACCGTCGATGCGATCGCCGCCCGGCTGACCGATCAGCGCGGCCTGGTGTACCGCTACCTGGCTCATGACGGCCTGGCCGGCGGGGAGGGAACCTTCCTGCTCTGCACGTTCTGGCTCGCGCACGCGCAGGCGCTGGCCGGAGAGCTGGACCAGGCCACCGCGACGTTCGAGCGCGCCGTGGCGGCCATCAACGACGTGGGCCTGCTCGCCGAGGAAGTCGACCCGGGCAGCGGCGAGATGATCGGCAACTTCCCGCAGGCGTTCAGTCATATCGGCCTGGTCAACGCGGCCTGGGCCATCTCTCAGGCCCGCCTGCGCGCGGCCCAGCCGGACGCCCGGCCCGGTCCCGCCGCCGCACCGTCACCGTACCCGGCCCCGCCGACCCGGCCCGGGCCTGACCCCGAGGCGGCCAGCGACATGGGGACAGTGACGCCACCCTCCGTTCGGGAAAGTGAAATCCTGTCGCCGAACGATTCAGCAGTCGAAGGAACGGACCGGCCTGGATGCCCTGCTGGCCGGGTCGGCTAAGGGCTCACCGTGGTGCCATCGTGCCCGGTCGCCGGGTGCACGATCTCGACATCGCGCCGCGGGCGGGCATCAAGTGGGGCGTAACCGGGCGGGTAGGGCACAAGCAGCGCAATGGACGCGCCGGCCACGGCGGCGACGGCGCAGATGCCGAACAGCATCCGGTAGGCCGTTAGCGACGGCAGGACCACGCCGCCCAGCACGACGACCGAGGAGGCCAGGATGGTTCCCCCGATCGCGCTAGCGACCGAGCTGCCGACCAGGCGGGACAGCGAGTTCAGCCCGTTGGCGGCGGCGAGCTCAGAGTGCGGTGAGCCCAGCGCGATGAGGGCCGGCATGGCCGCGTAGGCGATCCCGGTACCCGCGCCGGCCACCGTCGTGCCGAGGACGATCTCCCACAAGTGGCCGGTCAGCACGATGCGGATCACGAACCCGGCCGCGACGACCAGCGATCCGGTGCACAAGGTGATCTTGGGGCCGAACCGGCGGGTCATCTTCGCCGAGACCGGCGACAGGGCCAGCATGCCGAGCCCGCTGGGCAGCAGGCACAGGCCGCCGACCACGATGGAGGCGCCGAAGCCGTAACCGGAGCCGACCGCGGTTTCCACGTAGGCCGCCGTGCCGATGAAGCTGGCGAACAGGGCGAACCCGATGCAGGTCGAGGCGGCATTGGTCAGCAGCAACGCGGGCTTGGCGTTGGCCGCCAGGTCGACGAGCGGCGAGGCTACCCTGCGCTCGATCAGCACGAAGACGGCCAGCAGCACGGCCGCGACGGCCAGCAGCCCGATCGTCCGGGGCGCTCCCCAGCCCCACACCGCGGCCTCGCTCAGCGGCAGCAGCAAGCAGATCAGGGCCGCGGCGAGCAGGATCGCGCCGGGGAAATCGAACCCGCCCGCCGCGCGCTGGGCCGGCTCGGTGAGGAACAGCCAGCTGCCCAGCAGCGACACAATGCCGCCGGCCACGCAGATCCAGAACAGCAAGTGGTAATCGGCGTGCTCGCCGACAAATCCCGCCAGCGGCACGCCGAGTGCCCCGCCGACGCCGAGCATCGCGCTGACCAGCGCCACCCCGGATGACGCGCGGCGCGCGGGCAGCGTCACGTTGATGAGGCTGATGCCGAGCGAAACGGTGGCCAGCGATAGCCCCGTCACGCCGCGCCCGATGACCAGCGGGACCAGGCTGTGGCTCAGGGCGCAGATCAGCGAGCCGGCCGTGAGGAAGCCGGCGCACACCATGAGCATCAGCCGCTTGCCGTACAGGTCACCCAGCCGCCCCATGATCGGGACGGCCACGGCCGCGGCCAGCAACGTCGAGGTCAGCAGCCACTCGGTGCTGGTCGTCGAGCTATGGAGGTCATCGGCGACCTGCGGCAGCACCGGGATGAGGACCGACATGGTGAGCGACACCATCAAGCCCGCCGTGGCGACCACCGCCAGGGCGGCGACCTGGCTGGGCAGCCAGCCACCCGCATCCGCCTCAGCAGGCGGTCCTGCCCGGACGTCCGCACCGGGGGTTGCCGCTGGCGTTTCCTCGATCATGGCTGCCTTCCGGCCGGCTGCCGCACGGCGCATTAAGCGTGACTCAGTGACATGACACGAAGCGCCATCAGGGCATATCGTGCCATCAGCGGCACGCCTCCGGCAAGGTGGGCCGGGACTGGCCGCCGCCAAACCAGCGTTTCCCACCTTAGCCCCGCGGAGGGCACCATTACGGACCTGCGAGAACGTAACCGCGTCGATAACCGGGCGGCGACCGTCGATGCAGCGTTCGCCCTGTTCGCCGAGCGCGGGTACTGCCACGTCACCGTGGCCGACATCTGCGCGGCCGCCGGGATCGGCCGCCGCACCTTCTTCCGGTACTTCGCCACCAAAGACGACGTCCTGACCGAGCCGGCCCGCGAGATGACCGCCCGGGTCGTCGCGGCGATCGCCGCTGCGCCGGCCGACATGTCCGAACCGCAGGCCCTGCGGCACGCGCTGACCGAGACCGCCGCCTATGCCCTCACCCACCGCGCCCGGCTGCACCAGCTCGCCGAGGTCCGCCGGACCTCGGCGGACATCCGCTGGTCACCGCTGACCCGGCTGTCAGAACAGGAACAGCGCCTGGCCCGGCAGCTCGCGGCCCGCCGGGGAAGTGACGCCGCGCCCGGCTGGCCCACCCGGCTGCTGGTCGGCCGGGCCGTGGCCGGCCTGCGCGTCTGGCTCGACGACATCATCGCCGGCGACTGCGCCGATCCCTGGCAGCATCTGCAGCAGATCTTCGATACCGAACCGCTCACCGCATCAGCGGAGTTACAGGGTTACGCCGGTCAGCTCGGCGCAATACCTGAGCAGCTGGTCCTGGATCTCGGGGTCGCGGGCGGCCGGGTGTGCCGGGCGGGGCCTCTGGTGATAGAAATAGCCGCCCGTCACGCTGGCGTCCGGATCCGGGCTGACGGCCAGCCATGCTTGGGTCACCGGGGCGAGTGACATGTCGTCGGGCGCGCCGGGGCCGCCCATTCTGGTCGGTACCCAGCCCGGCTCGAGCGCGTTCGACAGGACCCCGGTCCACCGCCGCGCGACGGCGAAGGCGAGCACGACGTCGAACAGCTTGCTGTCGGAGTAGGCCTGCGAGCCGTTCCAGGGACGGTGTTCCCACTGCGGATCGGTCAGGCCGGGATTTCCGCCGCGATGCATGCCCGAGCTGAGGTAGACCAGCCGGCCGGGCCGCCCGATCAGGCCGGTCAGCAGGTATGGTGCGAGCACGTTGACCGCGAAGATGTGTTCCAGGCCGTCATCGGTGCGGATGCGCCGCGGCTCCCGGTAACCGACCCCGGCATTGTGAATGACCGCGTCGTAAGGGCCGTCCGCGTTAGCCTGCTCGGCGACCTGCCGCATGCCTGCGATGCTGGACAGGTCGCCGACGACGACGGCCCGGGCCGCGGGCCGGGCCGCACGTGCGTCCTGCACCCTGGCTGCACTGCGGGCATGCAGCGTGACCGAGTGTCCCTCGTCGGCCAGCAGCCTGGCCGCCATCAGTCCCAGGCCCTCGGTGGACCCGGTGATGAGCACGCGTGACATCAGCAATTCCCTTCAGACCGAAGCGGCCGCCGCCGGACCGGCCGCGCCGCTCATCGAAGCTGACTGACTTCGTGTTCCTATCGTGGCCATGGCCACCAAAATCCGCTGGCCGGATCAAACACGCCCAAGGTCGATTTTTCAGGCGCGAAGAGGACACGCTCAGATCCGGCCCGTGCGACCCGGTCGCGGATCTGCCACTCTGGGACGCATGTCATCCGTCTGCGGCCCGCCCCGCCGGCCGGCCGCCACGGCGCCGGCCGCGGCCCGCCGTCCCGGGCCGGATGCGGCCCAGGGCTGACGTGCGGTTCGCGGCCGGGGTTCCCAACGTGGGCCCGTTCGGCGATCCGCTGCTGCTGACGGACCTGGCGGTCGCGGCCGAGGACAGCGGCTGGGATGCCTTTTTCATCTGGGATCACCTGCTGTACCGGGACCAGCGCTGGCCGGTCGCCGATCCGACGGTGGTCATCGCGGCGGTGGCGGCCCGCACCAGCCGGGTCCGGTTCGGTGTGCTGATGAACCAGCTGGCCCGCCGCCGGGTCGGCAAGGTGGCGCGGGAATCGGTCACTTTGGACCGGTTGTCCGGTGGCCGGCTGATCCTCGGCGCCGGGCTCGGTTCCGTGCCCGAGGAGTTCACCGCGTTCGGGGAACCGGGTGATCTGCGTGAACGCGCCGCCCGGCTGGATGAGTCGCTGGAGGTGTTGACGGAACTGTGGCGCGGCGAGCCGGTCACGTTCCATGGTGAGCACCTCACCGTCACCGGCGTGACCATGCTTCCCCCGCCGCTGCAGCAGCCGCGCATTCCCATCTGGTGTGGCGGCCGGTGGCCGAGCAAGGCGCCGTTCCGGCGGGCGGCCCGCTGGGACGGGGTCATGCCCACCCACGCCGGCTACGGCCTGGGGGAGACCATGCCGCCGGCCGAGCTGGCCGCCGTCGTGCGCTACCTCCGCGAGCACCGGGAAGACGGGGTCCCGCCGCTGGCTGTTGCGCTGGAAGGCCGCACCGACGGCGCGGCGGCTGACCGCGGCGGGCGGCACGTAGGCGCCTACCGCGAAGCCGGTCTCACCTGGTGGGTGGAAGCGCTGGGCTGGTGGCGCGGTGACCCAGCCGGTGCGATGGCCCGGATCCGGCAAGGCCCGCCGCTGCTGAGCTAAGGCCGCTGCTGAGCTAAGGCCGCGGCAGGTTGGGTTGCCTGCAGGTTCAGGTGGCGCGGTCAGCGCCCCACTTGCCGGGCGGTGAGGCGATCGGGGCCGGGGATAGCCCCGTGTCGCGCCGGGACGGACGCCCGGGCGCGGCATCCCCGGCTGGCGGGCCTGGAATCATTATCGTGGATCGTTACTACCCGCGGGCGGGCAGTAACGATCCACGATAATGCGCACGGCAGCTGAGGTGAGCCCGCTAACGGCACGGGCCGGACCGCCCCCGGCGAACGGAGCTTGCCGCGGCACTAGGCCGCCTCCGACGATGCCCCGATGAGGTCAGCGGTATCGTCACCAGCATTGCCGACCCAATAGGGTTGGCTATGGCTAAGACCTTCAGAACCGTCGGGCTGGACTTCATCGACTCCGCTCCGAAGCGCACTGTCGTCCGGGTGCACTTTGGTCACTCGCCGGCGGCGGTGTTTGCTGCGCTCGCCGACGCGCCCGGTTGGGGACGGTGGTTTCCCGGGTTCTCGACCAAGAGCCACTACCTGACGCCGGCGCCGTACGGCGTCGGCTCGCGCCGCGAAATGATCGTCTTCGGCCGCCCGACAATCGAGACGATCCTCGCTTGGGATGAACCGTCACGGTGGGCGTTCGCGATCGAGGAGGCGACCATGCCAGGGATCAGCGCCCTGGCCGAGAATTACAGCATCGCAGGCGAGGCGGGCGGCGGTAGCTCGCTGACGTGGACGATGGCCTTTGATGCATCGATGAGGGCGTCTGGTGTGATCGTCGGGGCTGCCGCCAGCGCAACCTTCCGGAAAGCGGCCAAGAAGCTGGACCGGCTCCTCGTCAGCACGTAGGTGGGGGGCTGGCAAAAGGGGATGGTGGCGTGCGCTGAGCTCCGGGGGGCAAAATGGCCGGGTGACGTCCGCTTGGCCCACAGTGCCCGAGATGCTCGCCTTGCGCGAGACGGACCCGCGCGAGGTGGGTGGCTACCGGCTGCTCGGCCGCTTGGGCGAGGGCGGGCAGGGTGTGGTGTTCCTGGCGGAGGGGCCCACCGGCAGCTGGGCGGCGGTCAAGCTTCTGCCGCCGACGACGGACCCGCAGGTGCGGAGCCGGTTTTTGAAGGAGGTCGCGGCGGCGCAGCGGGTGGCGCGGTTCTGTACCGCGCAGGTGCTGGATGCGGGGATTTTCGAGCGGCGGCCGTTCATTGTCAGTGAGTACGTCAGCGGGCCGTCGCTGGTGGAGATCGTGGAGCAGCTGGGGCCTCGGGGCGGGGCGGCGCTGGAGCGGATCGCGGTGGCCACGCTGACGGCGCTGGGTGCGGTGCATGCGGCCGGGATGGTGCACCGGGACTTCAAGCCGGCCAATGTGCTGCTCGGGCCCGACGGGCCGGTGGTGATCGATTTCGGGCTGGCGGCTGTGCCGGGGATGACCACAGTGTTTTCTGGTGAGGTCACGGTGGGGACGCCGGCGTTCATGCCGCCTGAGCAGCTGGCCGGGACGCGGGTGACGGCGGCGGCTGACATGTGGTCGTGGGCGGTGACGATGGTGTTCGCCGGTACCGGTGAGCTGCCCTTCAGGGGTGAGTCGCTGACCGCTACGGCGTATGCCATTCTTCATTCTGAGCCGAAGATGGGCCGGCTTCCCGAACCGCTGGGTTCGCTGGTCTATCGCTGCCTGGACAAGGATCCAGCCGCCCGGCCATCGGCCCGCGACGTGCTGGGCGAGCTGGTGGCCGCCGGCGCGCGGCTCACCGGGCCTATGCCGCCGGAGGCCTCCGCCCCAGCTGCAGATGAGGTCTCCGCCCCAGCTGCAGATGAGGTCTCCGCCCCAGCTGGCTGAGGAGACGACATCCGGCTCACAGGGGGCATCGTCCGGTTCACCGGAGAGCAACGGCGATGGCCTGATCGGCTCGCGGGGGGCGTCCGGGCTCCAGTCAGCGGGGCCGCGGGAGCCGCCGCATCTGGCGGCGCCGACGGGCCTCTGTGATTCTGGCCGTGATTCTGCTGGTGGCCGGAGCAGGCGCACTCGCCTTCACTCTTCCCCGGCTCGGCGCCGGGTCTGGGCCGCCTGCGGGCAGCAATGGCCAGGCACTCACCGCTGAGACCGACGCCATCACCTGGATCCTGCAGCAGGTCAGCCGGGCCACAGTAGTGTCATGTGATCCGCAGATATGCGCCGATCTGATCAGCGGCGGCTACCCGTCCGCGAACCTGCTGAGGCTCGGCACCACGCCGCATGATCCAGCCGGCTCTGCTCTGGTCGTCGCCACTGCCGCTGTCCGAGCCGAGTTCGGCCCCCGGCTGGCCACCGTTTACGCTCCGGCCACCATCGCGAGCTTCGGATCGGACAACGCCCGCATCGATATCCGGCTGGTCTTCCGTGGCGGTGCCGCCAGCTACAGCGCCGCTCAGCTGATGGCCCTGCGCGCCAGGAAGACGGCCGACGCTCTTCTGCTGGCGGACAGCCAGATCGCGGCCTCGGCCCAAGCCCGGGCACAACTTCTCAGCGGTGATGTTGATCCGCGGCTGCCGAAGCTGCTGGCCATCATGGCCGAACGCCACCCGGTGAGCATCGTGGACTTCGTTGACCAGTCGCCTGGCGGCGGACCGGCCGGCCTGCTGCGGTCAATGGACCTGGCCACGCTGGACAGCGCGGCCCACCTGACGGGCGCCGCATACCTGAGCTGGATGCAGGCGCTCATTGCCGCGCAGCCGGCCCAGGTCCTCCCCGCGTCCGGGCAACAGGTCGCCCTGCCTACTGGGCCAAGCCGTGCTGAGGGTTGGGTACAGCGCGCCGAGCCCGCTCAGCTAGCCGAGGGCCGGCGTCGGCCGCGAGCCGGGCCAGGCGCCCGGTGACGCCTACCGCTGGCGGCCGTGATCGTGTATGGATGGGTAGTGGCCAGTCCGTCGATTCCGCAGGACGTCGGGTACGCGACCGTCGCGGTGACCGCGTCCGCGCGTGTCCGGCTGGGCCTGGTCGCTGACACGCACATCCCGGAGGCCCGGGCCGAGCTGTGGCCGCAGGTGTTCGACGCGTTCGCGGGCTGTGACGCGATCCTGCACGCCGGCGACATCCACGAGCTGTGGCTGCTGGACCAGCTGGAGCAGGTAGCGCCCGTGTTCGCCGCGCGCGGCAACGGCGACGAGGGCTTCGGCGGCCGGCCGCGCGCCCGGGCCGATGCGCGCGTGCGCGACACCTGGATCGTGCAGCTGCGCGGGGCGGGCTCCCCTGCGGCGGGCCTGCCGGGCTTGCGGGTCGGGATCATCCATGACCTGACCATCCCCGAGGTGCCGCCGCACCTGACCGTCGAGGCCGTCAGCCGGCGGCGGTTCGGTGCCGAGCCGGGCACCCCGGAGGCCCTCGACGTGGTCGTCTACGGCGACACGCACGTCCAGCGTATCGACGTGATCGGCCCGACCCTGTGCGTCAATCCCGGATCGCCCACCTATCCGCACAATCTCGAGACACAGCTCGGCACCATCGGCTTCCTCGATCTGGACGGTCCGGCCGCCCGGGTGTCGATATGCCAGCTGACCGAGTCCGGCTACGAGACGGTCGAGGTCACGGCGCTCCCCGCCGGGCCGCTGGCCGCCGGTGACGGCCGCCGCCACGTGCCGTGTAATCCCCCCAGCGAGCAAAGGAGCGCGCCATGGAATTCGAGAACATCCTCGTAGACACCGACGGGCCGGTGGCCACCATCACCCTGAACCGCCCGGAGAAGCTGAACGCGCTGTCGGAGGGGCTGCGGGCCGACCTGCACGACGCGCTGGTCGCGCTGAACCCCGGTGACCAGATCCGGGTCATCCGGCTCAAGGGGGCGGGCCGGGCCTTCTGCCCGGGCTATGACCTCAGCCCCGGCCGGCCAAGCGATGGCCACGGGTACGGCGGGGCCGGCACCGGGAACGGGACGGCGCACGGCGATGCCCTGGCCGATTACGGCGAGTCCTCCATCTCCGTGGACCGGGAGCGGATGCGGGGGATGGTGGACAGCTGGATGTGGATGTGGAACTACCGCAAGCCAATCATCGCGCAGACGCATAACTACTGCCTGTCGGGCGGGCTTGACCTCATCAGCACCTGCGACATCGTCTTCGCTGCCGAGGGCACCCGGTTCGGCCACCCGGCGGCCCGCGGGATGGGCATCCCGGTCCTCATGGGCATGCTGCCGATGAAGATCGGCGCCGCCGCGACCAAGGAGCTGTTCTTCACCGGTGACCTGGTCGACGCGCAGGCGGCGAAGGAGCTGGGGATCATCCAGCACGTCGTGCCCGCCGCCGAGCTCGATGAGCGGGTCATGGAGTTCTGCCAGCGCGTCGCCATGCAGCCGCTCGACATCCTGACCGTCCACAAGCAGGCGACTAACCGCTGGCTGGAGCTGCAGGGCGTGCGGACTGCCCTGTATGAGTGCGTGGACTACGACGCCATCGCCCACCTCAGCCCGACCTTCGCCGAGTTCGGGCGCCGTGCTCAAGAAGAAGGCCTCCGGTCCGCGCTGACCTGGCGGGACGCGCCCTATGCCACCGGGCCGGCGGCGGAGCATGACGCGGCCAACCGGCCGTCGTGACCGACCCGGGCCTGCCGTCGGCGGGGGCGGCCGCGGGCCCGGCGCTGCGTCTGCTGCACGTCTCTGACCTGCACCTGGAAGTGCCGGGCGACGCTGACCAGGTCAGCGTCCTGGCCGCCCTGGCCGCGGACCGGGCGGCCGGGGCGCTGCTCATCGTCGGCGACTTCTTCGACCACGGGCGCGTCAGCGACGCAACGCTGGCCGCCATCGGGGGCGCGCTGGGCCAGGTGCGCGCCCCGGTGGTGATCCTGCCCGGCAATCATGACCCGTTCATCCCGGGGTCGGCCTACACCCGAGCCGACCTCGGCGCGAACGTGCACGTGCTCAGCACCCCCGGCGGCGAGACCTGCCATCTAGCCGAGCTCGACCTGGACATCTGGGGCCGGCCGCACTGCGGCTACGAGGACTTCCGGCCCATGCAGGACGTCCCGCCCCGCGGCCGGGCCACCTGGCAGGTCGCCATGGCGCACGGCCACCTGACCCGCGGGCCCGCTGACCTTCGGCACGCTTACCCGATCTCCCCGGCGGAGATCGCTGGGAGCGGCCGCGACTACGTGGCCCTCGGCCACTGGGACATGCCGTTCGACGCCAGCTCCGGGTCGGTCGCCGCCGCCTACTCGGGCTCGCCGAGCCGCGTCGGGACCTGCGCCCTCACGACCCTGCGGCTGGCCCCGGACGGCAGCCGGCAGGTATGCGTCGAGCAGCTCAAGGTGACCTGATCCGGCTAGCGAGATCCACCGCGTCCGGATGCCTTCCTCGCTGGGCTTCCACGACCGCGTCGACCTGTGCCGGTTAGCAGCGCATCCGTAATAAATCCGTGATATCCCGCCGAACCGGATGCGCGGCGCTTCGGCCGTTCGCTACCGTCACTTCCTGGCGCGACGCGGCGCCAGAGACGAGAAGGAGCGTGGTAGGCCGGTGAGCAGCCTCCTAGCCAGGGCGTCGGTGCGGCGGCGCGGCATTGCGGTCGCCGCCGGGCTCATGGTGGCCGCGGCTATTTCCTCCTACGGCGGTATGGCCGGGGCGGCACCGCAGCCGACCGTGAGCCAGGTCCAGGCCCGGGTCAACCAGCTCACGTCGCAGTTCGATCAGGTCAGCACGCAGCTTGACCAGGCCGACGAGCAGCTTTCGGTGGCGCAGTCCCGGCTCGCCCAGATCCGCGGGCACCTCGCCGACGCGAACGCCCGGTTCGAGGCGGCCCGCGCGGAGGTGGCGCAGACCGCCGCGGCCACGTTTGAAGACTCCGGCGCAACCTCCCTGGCCGGAGTCCTCACCTCCGGCAACCCCACAGCAATCCTGCAACAGGGATCCCTGCTGCAGGAGCAATCCGGTAACCAGAACGCCCAGACCAGGCAGCTCCTCGTCGATGCCAGCAAGCTGACCGCCGCCGAGCAGCAGATGCAGCGCACCGAGGACGGGATCGCCCAGCTCACGAGCAAGCTCGACACCCACAAGAAGTCCCTGGGCAAGGTCATCGCCACCGAGAAGGCCACGCTGGACAGCCTGACCGTGCCGCAGCAGCAGACGGTGCAGGCCAATTCCATCGGCGCCAACGGCACGGCGACTGCGACGTACACCGGCCCGACTTCTACCCAGGCGGAAAAGGCCGTCGCTTTCGCCTACGCTCAGCTCGGCAAACCGTACCAGTGGGGCGCGACTGGGCCCTCCAGCTATGACTGCTCCGGTCTCGCCCAGGCCGCCTGGGCCGCCGCCGGGGTTTCCATCCCGCGTGACACCTACGAGCAGTGGGCCGCCCTCCAGCACATCCCCGCGTCCGCCATCCAGCCCGGTGACCTGCTGTATTACGACGGAATCGGGCACGTCACCATGTTCGTGGGGAACGGCTACATGATCGATGCGCCGCAGACGGGCATGGACGTACAGAAGATCCCCATGGATACCGGCTGGTACACCTCGACCTTCGTCGGCGCCGCCCGCCCCTAGGGGTATGACGCGTGTCTCTCTTTATGTTTCCGCGGAAACGGGCCGGGTGCACCGAGGCGGCGGTGATCAAGTGGCGGCGGCACTACGCCGAGTCGGGGCTGGCCGGGCTGGAGGACGCGCCACGCGGGGGCGGCCCGGTGACCGTGCTGACCGGGGATACGGTGTGCGAGATCCTGGCCGCGACCGTGACCCCGCCGCCGGAATCGCTGCAGAAGCAGGGGATCATGCACTGGTCGTCGAGGCGGCTGGCGGACTGGCTGGGCCGCAGCAGGAACATCCCGGTCAGCCATGATTTCATCACCCGGAAAGCCCGAGGTTAGTGAAGGCGCGAGCGTTGCCGCACCGGCTGTGCTGGCGATAGTCGGCTTGGGCCGCCTCAGTTGTGGATGCGCAGTTCGCGTTCGGTCTGCTCGTACACCCGGTCCTGAGCGTCATGGTCACGAGACCTCTTGGATGACTTTTTGAGCTTGGCCGAGGTGTAGTAGCCGCCGGTGGCGGTGGCGAGGCCGGGATCGGCCAGCAGCCGGACACAGCCGCGCGAGCCCTTCTCCGGCGGTCCGACGAACGGTTTCATCAGCGCCTGAATGGTCTTGAACGTGCCGCCGGCCTTGCCGCCAAAGCCGGAGTTGACCGTGCCGGGGCTGACCGCGTTGAAGGTCAGGCCGTCCCCTTGATGCCGCCGGGCCATGGCGTATGTGTACATCAGCGCAAGAAGCTTGGCGTCTGCGTAGGCATGCATCTGCGAGTACTTTCCGGGGTAGCTCCAGTCAGTAATCGGCTTGCCTCGTGACTCGATCAACGCCGTCATGTTCACGACCCGGGAGGGCGATGCGAAGTCATCAGCTCCCTTGCGCAGAAGGTCGAGCAGCCCCTCCGTCAACGCTGCGACAGCGATGTGATTAATCGCGATCGTTCGCTCATAGCCGTCCGGAGAGAGGGCCTTGGTGGCGAAGCCTGCGCCCGCGTTGTTGACCAGCCCGTTCAAACCCTTCGGGCTCGCTTGGTGCACCGCCTTGACCAACTCGCGGACGCCGGCCAGCGAGCCCAGATCTCCAGCCACGGCTAGGTACTGGCCCTTGCCGTTGCCATTGCTGACCAGCAGGTCTACTGCTCGTCTGGCGTGGTCAGCGCGTCGTGCATGCACCAGCACAGTCGCGCCGCTGTTGCCGACACCTTGAGCTGTCTCATGGCCGATACCACCCTTGGTCGTGCCGGTGACCAAGACGGTCTGACCGTCGAGCCTTCCGGCGAATTGGGCGCCGAACTTGCTCATACGCTTCTCCCATCGGACAAATCCTCGTTAGGGAGGCCGTCGAGCAAGCTGAAACGGGCGTCCATCGCGACACTTCGGACATCGATCAGCTGCTGATATTCAGGCGAGTTGTACCATCTGACCGCCGTCTCATGGTCCGGAAACCTCATGATCGCCCCCGAGGAGAGCATGGGATCGCCGTGCAGGATCTCCCAGTTACTGTTGGCGAGAACCTCGCCTCCGTGCTCTTTGACCGTCTGCGCAGCGTTGGGGCCGTATTTCTCACGCACAACATCCGGGTCCTTGACTGTGAATTCGATAATGACGTATGCGCTCATGCGGATACTCCGCAGTTGCTGGTTATGATTTGTGCTCTGGATCTTCGCTATTAAGCGGCGCCGATGACGGGAGTCACGTCGCCGTTCGGCCGCCGTCGACCGCAAGTGTGACGCCGTGGACGAAGCTGGCATCATCACTGGCCAGGAAGACGATCGCCGCAGCAAGTTCCTCGGGCTGAGCTACGCGGCCTGCTGGTGCTAGTGCTGCGAGCTGATTCACCATCTCGTCGGGGACTGCTTCCATCATGCGGGTGTGCGTCGGGCCGGGGGCGACGGCGTTGACCCGGACACCACTGGGGCCGTATTCGGCGGCCCAGGTCTTTGTCAGCAGTTCGAGAGCCGCCCGGCTGGCGCCGTACAGGGCCATGCCGGCTTGTCCGAAGCTGGCGACCATCGTGGAGATGTTGACGATCGAACCCCATCCGCGTTCGGCCATGGCTGGCGCCAGTGACGCGACGAGGAAGAACGGAACCTTGACGTTCAGTGCAAAGGTCTCGTCGAACTCTGCTTCGGTGGCTGCGTTGCTTGGCCCGAGCACGGCGACGCCAGCGTTGTTGATGAGGATGTCGACGTGACCGTCGCCTGCCTCAGTGGCCCACTTGACCAGGTCCCGGGCCGATTCGAGGTCGCCCAGCGTAGTGAGCCGGGACGTCGCGCTGCCGCCGCTGCCTTCGATCTCGGCGACCACCTCTTTGGCTCGTTGTTCATTGCGCCCGACTACCAGTACGTGAGCGCCGCGGGCGGCCAGGGCGATGGCCGTAGCCTTGCCGATCCCGCTCGTCGAGCCCGTTACCAGAGCAGTCTTGCCCTCTAGGTCAGTCATGCGATGTGTCATCCTCTCGTACAGAATGGGTTCTGCGACTCACTCTGACAGGCCGGGCTCTGGGTTGTCAAACTCAAAATCCTGCTAGCATTGGTGCATGGCCAGCGAGACGAGCGACCGGCCGAGGCTCACCGCCAAGGGAGCGCGCACCCGGGCACGGATAGTGCAGGAGGCCGCCGCCCTGATCCATGAGCGCGGGGTGGCGGGCACCACCTTGGAAGACGTCAAGGCGGCGGCGGAAGTCAGCGGCTCTCAGATGTACCACTACTTCCCCGACAAGAACGAACTCGTGCAGGCGGTCATCGACTACCAAGCCGACACCATCGTCACTCACCAGGGGCAGGTGCTCAGCAGCGCGAACGGAGTCGAAGCCTGGCGGAACATGGTGATCACTGCAGCGAAGGTCACCAAAGCAAAGGGGGGCTGCCCACTTGGCTCCCTCGGCGGCCAGCTCGCCGAGAGTGACCCGCAGGCCCGAGCGCTCATCGCGGCCGGGTTCGATCAGTGGGCAGCCGTCATCGGCGATGCACTCAGATCCCTTGATGCCGACGGGAAACTCCCGCCCGGCATCGACCCGGACGACCTCGCCACTACTCTGCTCGCCACGCTCCAGGGAGGGCTTCTACTCGCCCAGGTGCATCGGAGTACCCGCCCGTTCGAAACTGCGGTCAACACCCTCCTCGCCCTTGCCATCGGCAGATGAGCCCAAACCGGGTTCGTTCACAGCCATCGCCGAGGTCGGCTCACGGCACTTGGATGATGCACGTGCATCCACACGATGCGCCTGCGGACCCGCTGCCGTTCGTGATGCGGGACACCTCGCCGCGACCCCGGCCCAGGCCGGTCACCCGCATCGTTTCCCACAGCAGCACGGCCCCGGCCTGAGACACCAGGCCCCGCCCGTCAGCAGACACCATGACGCGAGCAGTACGTGCGCTATTCTTCGCGGGAAAAGTGCCTTCGACTCGTGGCTGATAGGTCCCTAGACAAGTCCTATTCTTCCAGGTCAAAGGCACTTTTTCATTCGAACGGCGACGCCGGGCTAATCTCAGACGAAAGCCCGAGGTTAGAGAACCAAGAAGGAAGCGACACGGCGCGCCGTACTGTCACCCCGTCATCACCCGCTGCTATATTCAAGGGCAGGCAGGAGCAGCCGCCATGCGATCAGGGGGGAGACAGGAAGTAGGCGCCGGCCTGGTGCGAGAAGCGCGGAAACCCGGACACGCGACGTTAGCCCCGCATCAGCAACGGAAAAGCCTTATTTCGGTCAGCAACCCGCGATCGGCCGCATCATGGCTGGTCGCTTTCATGACTATCGGCTAGCGTCAATCCGGCCATCGGGGGCAATGGCCGTCCTTCACGGCATTACCCAGCGCCGCATCTGCCGTCAGGCTGCCGATGAGCCCGTGACGGGTAGACACACGGAGGATCACATGCGCAAGTCCGTCCGCCTTCGCCGCCGCATGGCCATCACGGCCGTAGTCGCCGCGGCCGGAACCGCTGGCGCCGTTGGCCTGGCTGGCTGCGCTGACGCCACCACGCCTGCTGCGCGCCAGTCGCTCCCGGCCTCCTGCAGCGTAGCCACCCTCAAAGGGACCTACCTGTTCCAGGGCAACGGCTGGTCGGTTTCGCGCGGCACCGCCAAGCCGGTGGCCTTCGCGGGAACCGACCACTTCAACGGCGCCGGCCACGTCCAGGAAAGCAGCACCGACAGTACCAACGGCGTCATTACCCGCAGCAGCGCTTACGCTGGCACCTATAAAATCGCCGCGAACTGCACAGGCACCTTCATCCTCGGCAACACCTACCATTTCGACCTGTACACCTCCCCGGACGGTAACGGTTTCACGGATGTCGAGACCGACCATGGCATCGCCAGCGCCGCGATCGAACAGCGAGCCGGCTGAGCATAAGCACAGTTGACCTACGGAACGACGCTGTCTGAGCGGACCGGCGTCGGCGGGTCGATGATGTCGGCGGCCTGCCGCAGCGCGCGGGCTATCCGCTCCCGCGGCTTCACCTTCCGCAGCTCCCCCGCAAGCTCGGGGAGGAGCTCGCGCAACGGCGTCAGGTCCAGCACTCCCGGCTCGCCGTGGGCGTTCGCCACCCGTCCGGCTCTCGCGGCTTTGGCCGTGCGACGGGCCTGGTCAGCGAGGTGGCCGGCGACGATGTCGCTGAGCCGCTTGCCGTCGGCCAGGTTTACGTCCTGGCCAGCCGGCGTATCAGGGCTGACACCCGGCTGCGGATCCTCAGACATCCGGATCACCTCACTTCCGCAGGCTGGCGGATCTTCCGCACCAGATGATTATCATCCCACGGCCTGGCGTGCATGGCATTCTCCGCATCATTGACAAATCGCACCACATCGGTGGCCATAACGCACGCCGTGACCCGCCCTGGCGCGGTGACCGGGTGCAGTCACCGTAGCCGATGGTGGTGACCAGCACCAGCAGCCCGCCCAGAGTGCGGATGTTGGACTCGGGCGCGTGCCGCTCGGACCTGCGCCAGCCGTGAGCTCTACGGGCCCGTCGCTGGCTATTGCGTCGCCATCGTGCGCGCAAATGGTTGATGTCCGAGAGGGAAGTCAGCGCCGGGCTTGCTCTTTCGTGGCAACTATCGTTTAACTGTTTTATCAGTGCAGAAATATATCCAATAGGGTCGCGTCGACCGGTGTTCATCACCTGACGCCCGCGACAGACGACGGCGTCAACCGCAATGGAGGTGCAGTGGTGAAGGTGCTGGTGATGGGCGGTACCCGCTTCAACGGGCTCGCGCTCGTGCAGGAGCTGGCCAAGTGGGGCCACCAGGTCACGGTGCTCAACCGTGGCCAGAGCAAGGCGCCGCTGCCGCGTGCGGTCCGCAGGCTCTACGCCGACCGGACCAATCACGATCAGCTGCGTGAGGTCCTCGGCGCCGAGGAGTTCGACGTCGTCCAGGACACGTCGGGCTATGCGCTGGCCGACGTCCAGCCACTCGTCGAGATCCTCCGGGGGCGGATCGGTCACTACGTGTTCGCCAGTTCGACCGTCATCTACGCCAAGCCCAGGGTCCTGCCGATCCGTGAGTCCGACCCGGTCGACCGCTCGGCGAGGCAGACCGAGTACGGGAACCAGAAGCTCAACGTCGAGGCGTACCTGTTCGAGCAGTACCGCACGAACGGCTTCCCCGCCACCGTGGTGCCGTTCTCGATGGTGTTCGGCCCGAACAACATCATCGCCGACCGCGAGCAGCGCATGTTCCAGCGGCTGTTGCTCGGCCGCCCGGTGCTCATCCCCGGCGACGGCACCACGCTGAGCCAGATCGGGCATGTCGACGACGGCGCGGCCGCCATGCGCATGCTGATGATGCAGCCGCAGACCTTCGGCAAGCGCTACAACCTCACTGGCCGCGACTACTGGAGCGACGAGGGGTACGTGGACACCTTCGCCGAACTTATCGGCGTCACCCCCCACAAGGTATTCGTCCCGGCCCAGGTCATGGACGAGATCTACGCAGGCCAGGGAGAGCAGGGCGCGGTTCGCCAGGGCCTGCCGCGGATGAGCCAGTCCGGCGACTCGGCGGCGGCCACGGTCACCCAGCAGGGCGCGCGGGCGGTGGACGTTCGCGGGCTCATCCAGCGGCTCGCGCCCAACATCCACGACTGGAACGACAGCACCTTCTTCTCGGTCGAGCGGCTGCGGGAGGACGTCGGGTTCCGGCCCGCGTACACCTTCGAGTCCGCCGTGGAGCAGACCTACGACTGGTTCCGGCGGGAGAAACTCGACGAATCGCTGCAGTTCGACTTCAGCTGGGAGGACAACCTCATCAAGCGTCTGGGTGCGCAGTGAGGTCCCTTCGGCCCGACGGGACCTCACCTGCGGCGTGGTGTCCGTCCCGGACGTCATTACGGCAGGCGCTCGCCGGCGTTGACGGGAGCGCTGATGGTGTTCGCGGGCGGCGCCAGCGGGCACAGCCAGCTGGGGCTGTAACGGCACGAGGGGTGGTAGAGGAAGTTCAGGTCGATGACCAGGTGCCCGTCCCGGCCGCCCAGGTCGGCGCCCTTCCCGGTGTCCAGCACGTACCGGCCGCCGCCATAGCTGGAGCGGCCCGCGGTGCCGTCGCGCAGCGGCACGAACAGGCCGCCTGCATACTGCCGGAGCCACCACACATCCAGGAGCACATTCAGCGGGGCCGGCAGGTGCACGTGGCCGATGCGGTCCATCGTCATCGCGCCCTCGCTGGCCGGCACCGACAGCGACACCTCTGCTTCAGACGGCAGCACCGGGACTTCGAAACGCAGTCCCGGATCGTAGGGCCAGTACGGCAGGCCTGCCGTCCGCAGCGGGTCGCCGGGCGGCAGCGGGCTCTGCGGATGGGACCGGAACAGCTCATCCCGGCCGCGGCGCCACAGCGCGTGCCCGCGTTGAGGATCCTCCGCTGACCGCACCGCGGCATACAGCTCACTGGTCATCCGCCGCCAGCTGGCCAGCTCCAGCTCGGTAATCATCGTGCCGCCCCCGTTTCGTGCCCGCGAAGCACGGGCCTACTTGTCCTAAACGGATGCTCGCCTCGGCCGGCTCACACGCCTTCGGGTTCCGGCAACCGTGAGAACACGATTCCCGTAAGATCATCTATGTCACATCCGGCCGGATAGATGGCGGGTAAATGAGCGGCGTACCTGCCCGCGCGCTATTTCATACCGCGCCGCGCCGTGTGGAGATCAGGGAACTGCCCACCCCGCGGCCCGCGGCCGGTGAGGTCCTGGTCCGCACCGTGTGCTCCGGCATCAGCGGTGGCACCGAACGGCTGGTGTACCGCGGCGAGGTCCCCGCCGAGCTGGCGCTGGACGACACGATCGGCGCGCTTGGCGGTACCTTCTCCTATCCCTTCGCCTATGGGTATGCGTGTGTCGGCGAAGTAGCGGAGTCCGGCCAGGCGGTTTTCGCGTTCCATCCGCACCAGGACATATTTGCGGCGCGGCCTAGTGAACTGATTCCGCTGCCCGGCGTCGATCCCGCGTCCGCCACCTTGTTTCCGCTGGTCGAGACGGCGCTGCAGGTGACGCTCGATGCGGGGACCGGATACCGGGACCGGGTCATCGTGCTCGGGGCCGGCGTGCTCGGGCTGCTGACCGGCCTGCTGTTGCAGCGCGCCGGGTGGCGGCCGCTGATGGCCGAGCCGCTCCCGTGGCGCCGCGCCGTCGCCAGCAGCCTCGGCGTCACCGCCGCGGCGCCGGCGGAACTGATGAACGAGGAAGTCCCGCTGGTCATTGACGCCAGCGGTAACCCGGATGCGCCCGCGATGGCGCTGGACCTGCTGGCCCACGAGGGGACTCTGCTGGTCGCGTCGTGGTTCGGGGCCAAACCCGTGGTCCTGCCCCTGGGCGGCGCCTTCCACCGGCGGCGTCTGACGATTCGCAGCACGCAGGTCTCCACCGTGCCGGCCCGGCTGTCCGGCACCTGGAGCCGGTCTCGGCGCCGCCAGGAGACCGTTGAGCTGCTGCCCGAGCTGCCGTTGGCGCAGCTGTGCACCCACGTCTTCGACTTCGGTGCCGCCGCCGACGCGTTCCGGGCCGTGGACCAGGGGACACCCGGGCTGATGCATGCCGTTCTCAACTACGACAGGAGTGCCGCCGGTGACCTGTGAAGTCGGGCTGAGCCGAAGCGTCCGCGCTTTCCACATCATGCCGGGACTGCCCGGGCCAGAGGGGCAACTCCATGATCATGACTACCGGATTGACATCGTGGTGGACCGTGACCAGCTCGACGGGCGGGGCATGGTCTGTGATCTGGATGTGCTGGAAGCGGCGCTCACCGAGCTGACCAGCCGGGTCGAAGACCGCAACCTGGAGGAGATACGCCCAGCCGAGGCCGAGGCGGTCACCGTCGAGGTGTTCGCCCGCTGGGTGCATGACACCCTCTCGCCCGCCGTAGCGGCCGCAGGCGGCGAATCACTGGCCGTGCGAGTCTGGGAGACGCCCGTCGCGTTTGGCGGCTACCGCGCACGCTGCTGACACCGGCCCGGCCGGGTCCTGGGGCATGGGTACTGTGGGGAGGCTAAGGCCGAGCGGCTGAACCGTTCTGCTGGCATCTTCGTGTCCTGTCATAGGGACACACCACTTCGTCGCCACCGCGGGGGCAGCCGTATGACTCTGGGCTGGGATAACCCCGCCGCAGATCCCACTACCACGGTCCTGCTGCGGCACGGCGATACCCAGGTATCACCTGAGCACCGCTTCAGCGGGCTGCGCGATCTCCCGCTCAGCGCCAATGGCACCCGGCAGGCCCAGGCCGCCGCCCGCCGCCTCGCCCGCGGCGCCCCGATCGACGCCGTAGTCAGCTCGCCGTTGCAGCGCGCCATCGCCACCGCCGCGATCGCGGCCGGCGAACTGGGCCTCGCCGCCGCCATTGATGATGATCTCCGTGAAACCGACTTCGGTGACTGGGATGGCTTCACCCTGGAAGAAATCCAGCAGCGATGGCCCGCGGCCGCGGCCGCCTGGCGGCACGACCCCGAACAGGCCCCCCCGGGCGGGGAGAGCTTCGCCGACACCTCACGCCGGGTGAACCGGGCCTGCGACCGGCTGCTACGGGATCACGGCGGCCAGACCGTCCTGGTGGTCAGTCACGTCACCCCGATAAAGATCATCCTGTGCCGGGCTCTCGGCGCTCCGCTCAGCACCCTCTACCGGCTGTATCTGGGTTCCGCCTGCATCAGCGAGATCCAGTGGCACGGTCATGGGTTTGCCGCCGTCCATCGCGTCAATGACACCAGCCACCTTCCGTGACTCACCCGGCCGGGGCCGTGCTGAAGGTGTTGAGGAACTGATTGCGGAACGCGTCCATGGGCTCGAGCGGAGCGCCGGAATTAGGCAGCAGCCCGTTCTGCCAGTGCCAGGAGGACATCTGCTTGAGCACCGAAGGGGCGCGGGTGACGATCGAGACCGGCACCTCGTGAGTGGCCCCGGGGCCGGAGACCGCGGTGTGGGGCTGGTGGTCGCCCATGAAGATGAGCACGAGGTTCGGGTCGTTCAGCTCGGTGACCCATGAGGTGAGGGCCGTCAGCGAGTATTGGATCGACTGCCCGTAGAACTGTTGCACGGTGTTGTTGCTGCGCCAGACCGTGGCCGCGGATTCGCTCTGCGCGGGCTGCGGGTCGAATACCGAGCCGTTGCCGACCTTGTTCCAGGGCACCATGGTCGGCAGCGGGGCCCAGGGTATGTGCGAGGAGGTCGTGTCGATCTCGGCCATCACGGGCTTATGGCCAGGCGTGAGCTCGTTCCGCTGGAACTCGGCGAAGGTGTACTGGTCGGGCATCTCGGAGTAGCTGAAGCTGGGGCCGCGGTAGCCGACGTTGGACTGGTTGTAGAGCTGGTCGTAGTGGTAGAAGACCGTGCCGGGATACCAGTGCGGGCCGTCAGTCGGGTCGTCGGCGACCGTGTGCCATCCGGCCTTGCCGAAAGCGTCGCTGAGGGTGAACCGCTGGCTGGCGATGAGCTCGTTATACCGCTGCTGGCTGTCGACCCACAGCCCTGACTCCAAGGTGGAGTGGGCGAGCCAGCTGATCCCGCCGAAGGTCGGCGACGTGAGCCAGGCGCTCTGCGTGGACCAGCCGGCGCTGGTCAGCATGCTGTTTTGCTGGCGCAGGACGGCGTCGACGCCCGGCGAGAAGCTCGAACCCTGGACGGCGACCTGCCCGTAGCTTTCGACGAAGACGAACAGGACGTCCTTGCCGCGCAATCCGGTCAGCAGGTCCGCAGCGGGGATGGTGGCCTCGGGGTCGGGGCTGCGGGTGGCCGCCGTGAACACACGCGGGTCGCTGAGCCCGGCCCGGTAGGCCTGCACCTGCGCGACGGCCAGCGCGGTCGCGCTGGTCGAGGCGACCGGAAACCCCTGGGTGAACTGCAGCGACAGGCCCGCGGACAGCCCCCAGACGGCGGTGAGAACAGCCAGGCCGCGAACGGTACCGCGGCGGTGACGGGCGGCCACCGCGGTGAGGTGAATCGTGGCCGCGGTGAGCACGCCGACGAGCAGGGCGACACCGATCCAGATGGCGGCGAGCGCGACGTTGGTGGCCGTGGCGCCGATAGCGTCGCGTACCACGCCCACGGCCGGCCTGATGCTGCTCCAGTCGCTCTCCGGGTTGAACGCCCGGTCGACCGTCCCGTACATCGCCATGTTGAGGACCTTGTCCAGCGTGAGCAGGCTGAAGAGGATCCCGGCGACAGCGGCCACGATCCGTCGTGGCCAGGGCGGCAGCACCAGCGCGAGAGCGACCAAGACCAGCAGTTCCACTGGGATGCGGACAAAAGCGGCGAGGCCGAACTGCCAGGTACGGTCGGGCGTCAAGAGGTCGAGCCACAAGATCACGAGCGCCAGCCCGGTGATGGCGAACCGCACGGCCCGGCGGGTGCGCGGGCCGGCGCCGGTACGGTACAGCCAGATCACGTTGCGGCCGAACGACTCCGCCAGCAGCAGCAGCGCGACGGCGACCGCGATCGTCCCGACCTTGCGGCTGGGCACTCCGGATGCGGCCACGGTGAGCACGATGCCCTGGACCGCGGCCACGACCTTGCCCCAGTACCGGGGCGGCAACGGCGCGGCCAGCCACGGGATCAGCCAGCCCGCCAGCAGCAGCGCGTAGCGGGCGGCGCCGATGGCCAGCACCCAGCCGCCGTAGTCCTGGGACACGACGATGCTGAGCAGCAGGATGAGGAAGGCGTCGGCTTCGCCGTCGATGCGGGCGCCCACCGGGGTGGCGGTGCCGGTCCGCCGCGCCACCTGCCCGTCCACCGCGTCGAGGACCAGCGCGACGGTGGACAGGGTGACCAGTGCGGTGCTCGACACCGGCCTGCCGAACGAGTCGGCCACGAGGCCCGCGACCCCGGCGATCAGCAGCGCCCGGGTCAGGGTGACCCAGTCCGCCGGGTGTATCGCCGGCTGGTCGCTGCGCATGCGGGCCGTGACGATCAGCACGGTCGCCGCCGAACCCGTGGCCAGCCCGGCGATCCAGCCGGCCACGCCGAGACCAGCCGTGGCGGACACCACGCCGAGCAGGGCGGCGGTGGCGAGCATGCCCAGGATCGCCGCGAGCCCGATCGTCGGCAGCGTGCCTTTACCCGCGAGCCGGATCGTGGGCGGCGCGCCCTTGCCCGCGGGCCGGACCCTAGGCGGCGCGTCTTCTTCCGCAGGCTGAATGGTAGGCACCGCGCCTCCGTCTCCGTGCCATCTGCCGTCATCCCTTACCGGAACAACGGGTCCGCCGTCACGCTGGTTCACCGCGGCCGGCCGCGGCCCGCCAGGCTGCCCCAGCCTAAGGCTGAACCATTTCTCTGGCCGGCCCGTGTTACCCGTGTGGCGCCCCTGCACTCAGTTCCGGCCGGGATCGGTCCGGCCGTCCGTCGCTTCGGCCCGTCGCTGCTTCGGCTGGCCGCTGGCGTCATCGTGCTGTGGTTTCTCGGGCGCCTGGTGGGCGCGGCGCCGTTCGAGGACGGGCTGCGCGCGGTCACCTGGCCGGCGATCGTGGCCGCCGTCACGCTCACCGCCCTGACCACGGTGTGCTCGGCCTGGCGGTGGCGGGTCGTCGCCCGGGCGCTCGGCGCCGACATCGACCTGCCCGTCGCGACCGGTGCCTACTACCGTTCCCTGTTCCTCAACTCCGTGCTCCCCGGCGGGATCCTCGGCGACGTGCACCGGGCCGTCACGCAGGGACGGCGCGCTGGAGACGTCGCGCAGGGGGTGCGCGCGGTGGGGTGGGAACGGCTGTACGGTCAGGTCATCCAGGCCGTGGTGACCGTCGTCGTGCTGCTGGCCCTGCCCTCGTCGGTCCGGCCCGCGCTGCCCTACCTTCTGGCGGGCATCGTGGGCGTAGCCGGGTGTGCTGCGCTGATCGTGCGGGGCGCCGCTCGCCGCGGCCGGTCGCGGCCGGCCCGCGCCGCCCGGGCCATTGCCGCTGACCTGCGCCACGGCCTGTTGGTCCGGGGCGTGTGGCCGCAGCTCACGCTGGCCTCGGTGCTGGTCGTCGCCGGGCACACGGCCACGTTCGTCATCGCGGCCCGGGTCGCCGGCTGCACCGCACCCCTGGGCGAACTGATCGCGCTGCTGATGGTCGTCCAGATTGCCGCCGGGATCCCCTTGAGTATCGGCGGGTGGGGGCCACGGGAGGGTATTGCCGCCTGGGCCTTCGCCGCAGCCGGGCTCGGCGCGGCTAACGGGGTCACGGTCGCCACCCTCTATGCGGTGCTCATGCTGGCCGCGGTTTCCCCGGGCGCGGGCCTGCTGCTGGGGGACGCCGTTCGCCGCCGTCGCGGCCGGAGGCACTCGGGCGAGCCGAGAGGACCTGATCCGGCCCCGCTGACGAGGGAGGCTGTTCGTGGCTTACCGGCCTTACGGGTGACCGGCCTTGCCGCGCCGCTGGCGGGGCGCTAGCCGGGCGAGCGGCCCACGAAATCAAGCTGGTGGGCGATGTAGACCAGCTCGCCCGCAGCCAGTTGCCGACCGCGCACGGCCAGCCAGTCGGCCAGGTCCGCCGGTTCCACCCGATCCGGGCGGCTCCGCAACGCGTCCTGGATCGTGCTGAGGATGCTGCGCAGGAAGTAAGCCTCATCGCCCGGGTAGTTCCCATCCGGGCCGGCGCTCACGACCCAGTCCGACGACCCCGCCGCCAGCGCGGGCGCCCCCGCCGCCCGCAGGTCGTGGAACAGGCGGCGGCCCGTCCGGCTGTCCCCGGCCGGCCGGCCGTAGCGAACGCGCTCATCCATGTCCCGGTGGTAGGCCTGCATGACCTGGTCGTCGTGGGGGTGGCCGGGCACGAAGATGCTCTCGCCGTCGTAGTTGATCGTGAACCAGTAGACGCCGCCGGGGACCAGCAGCCGCAACAATCCGGGCAGGATGGCCGGCACGTCCACCAGGTCCAGCACGGCGTTGGCGATCAGCACATCGGCCGGCGCTCCGTGCGCGGCCTCCAGGTACCGGCCGAGCTCGGCGTGCTCCAGGCGCACCCGCAGATCACCCACCTGCAGCCCATTCGGCCGCAGGTCGCTGCGCAGGCCCCGCGTGGCCGCCCAATCGCGCAGCCACCGGCGAGAATGATCCAGCAGCTGCCGATCCGCATCCAGCAGGATGTACTCACCGGCGCCGACCACGCCCCAGTCCATCAGCCGGGCCACCATCGTCCCCAGGCCGGCGCCGACCTCCAGCACCCGCGGCGCACCCGCGGGCATGAGGCGGCGCAACTCGACCAGCACATGCCGGTTGAGCGCCCGGTCATCCACGGTCGTCTTCGCGGCCAGGTAGCGGGCGTAGCCGGGGGTCATCGGGGCTTCATCGGAGCAAGTCATTGCTTCTCGGCTATCATCGCGAACTTGCGCACCCGTCCGCTGCCGAGCCAGTCACTCCACAGCTGATGGGCCGTGATCAGTTCGGCGGTGGCCTGCGTCCCGATCTGGCCGGCGATCTGAGGTGAGTCAGCCCGGTAACCGCGAAGCAGCGCCGTCGCTATCGCGTGATGTGCGGAGCTGTGCTCCTGCCGCCAGGTCACGGCCAGCCCCGCGTGGCGCAGCACGCCCGTCAATTCGGCCAGCTCGATGGGCCAGACGGTGTCGGCGCCGGGCATCCGGGCCCGCTCCTGCTGGGTGAGCGGCCGGCCCTCCTCGACCGTGAACGCGAAACGCCCGCCCGGCTCCAGCACGCGCGCCACCGCACCGGCCAAGGCCTCCTTGTCGGGGAAGGCCAGCATCGTCTCCAGCAGGAAGACCACCTCGAAGCGGCCCTCGGGCAGCGGCGGGAGGTGAGCCTGCTCGAAGCGGCAGGGAAGATTCCCGGCCCGCTGCCGGGCGGTGGCCAGGGCGCCGGCGGAGTGATCGATACCCAGGTAGTGGCATCCCGACTCCGCCGCGATCATCCGGCCGGGGCCGGCCGCCCCGCAGCACAGGTCGAGCACCGAGACGCCGGGGCCGACCCGGGCCTGCTCAGCCAGCCTCCGGACCTCGGCCGCCCGCATGAAGCTCTCCTGGCCTACATACTCGCCCGCGGGATAGGCGGCCGCCCGGGCCCGCTCCAGCGCCGTCAACAATGGTGCTCGTTGATCCTGTCTCACGTCAGATCCCACGCGGTTGTCTCGGGTCGAACCGCGCCCGACGCTGCCACGTATTACCTTGTGTCAGGTATGACGGATCCGCGGCGGGTGTGGTTCAGCTCGGCCGCAAGGGGGGAGGCCGGCCCGGTGCGGCAGGCGCTCCGGAGGGCCGGAACATCGTGCGGGTCCACGTAGTAGTCCCCGAGGGTTTCGACCATCCCGGCCGGCCGACCGGCGGCAACATCTATGACCGGCGGGTCTGCGCCGGACTGGCCGAGGCCGGCTGGGAGGTGCTGGTCGCCACCGTCGCCGCGGCGTGGCCGGTACCCGGTCCGGGTGCCCGCGCCGACCTGGCCCGCATCGTTTCCGCCATCCCCGACGGTGAGACCGTTCTGATCGACGGGCTCATCGCCTCGCCGACCGCCGAGCAGCTGCTGCCCCACACCGGGCGGATACGAATGACGGTGCTGCTGCACATGCCCCTGGCCACCGCCGTCGGCCCACACCATGATGCCGGCCCGGAGCGCTCCGAACGGGCCGTGCTCCGCGCGGCCGCGGGCGTGGTCGTGACCAGCGAATGGACCCGCCGGCAGGTCCTGACCCGATATGCGATCCCGGCCTGCCGGGTGCACGTCGCGCGGCCGGGCGTCGACCGGGTCGCGGCCCCGGCCCGTCCCGTCCGCGGCCAGCTGATCTGCGTCGGAGTCCTCAGCCGCCACAAGGGGCAGGACCTCCTCGTCGAGGCGCTCGCCGACCTCGCTGACCGGGACTGGCACTGCGTGCTGGCCGGATCGCTCGACCGCGACCCGGACTTCGTCGAGCAATTGCAGACCCGTATCACGCGCCTCGGCTATGACCACCGCGTCCGGCTCCCCGGCGTCCTGACCGGCGCGGCGCTCAGCGACGCGTACACCACCGCCGACCTGCTCGTCGCGCCGTCCCGCTCGGAGACCTACGGCATGACCGTCACCGAAGCGCTCGCCCACGGCCTGCCCGTCATAGCGGCCGCCGTCGGCGGCCTGCCCGAAGCGCTCGGCTCCACCGCCGATGGCGCCCGCCCCGGCCAGCTGATCCCTCCCGGCGATCCGGCGGCCCTCGCCGCCGCGCTCGGAGACTGGCTCGGCGACGAGCGCCACCGACACCGGCTACGGGCCGCCGCCCGCCAGCGCCAGTCGACCCTGGGCGGCTGGGAACAGACCACGCAGGAGATAGCGAACGCACTGACCGGCTACGGGCCCGGTGAGCCTGTGCCGCCCGTAGCCCTCCCGTTGCCAGCGATCAAGATGAAGGGGAAGTCCGCACGATGACATTCAGAACCGAGAGCCGCATCACCATCGCCAGCAGCGCCCGTGACGTGTGGGCGTATGTCTGTGACGTCGGACGCTGGCCGGAGTGGGCGCCGACGGTTCTCGAAGGCCGGGTCCGCGGCGGAGGTCCGCTTCAGCCCGGCTCGCGGGTGGAGCAGCGGGCGAAGCTGATGTTCGGGCTGAGTCGCGGCCGGAGCCAGGAGGTGACCGCCGTCGAGCCGCCCCGCTCCGTGGCGTTCGCCGGGCCGATGGGAACTTCCGCGGCGCGCTGGGGAATGGAATTCGAGCCGGTGGACGATAAGCAGACCGACACCATGATGTGGATCGAGGTCGACCTCGCGGGCCTCATGCGCGCGGTCCCCGCCCGCATGCTCCAGAGCCGGATTCAGCGCGTAAGCGATAGTGAGATGGTGGCGATCAAGGCTGCTGTCGAGGCCGATGCGCGAAAGGGCACACAGTCCGATTCGCGGGAGGGTGCAGAACCCTAGGCGGGGTGGTTCGGTTCTAGCGCGACGCCACCGAGATCGAGGAGCATGCCGTGACCCAGGTCGACCGTACCCGAGAGCACCTGATCGAGACATACCGCAAGAAGGCCAGGCACTACGACGTCACTTCCCGGCTCTACCCCGTGCCCGGCTACCCCCAGCGGACCCAACGCCTCCAGGCCGTGCGAGCGCTCGGCCTTCGCGCGGGTGGCACCGTGATCGACATGGCCTGCGGCACAGGCCTGAATTTCCCGCTGCTTGAGCGGGTGGTCGGTCCTGACGGCCGGATCGTCGGCGTCGATCTGACCGATGCGATGCTCGCCCGTGCTCAGGATCGGGTAGCTACGAACGGGTGGAGCAATATCAGCCTCGTGCAAGCCGACGCGGCCGACTTCGACTTCCCCACCGGGGTCGACGCGATCCTGTCCACGTACGCCCTGTCGCAGGTGCCCGAGTGCGCGGAGGTCATCGCCCACGGCGCCGCGGCCCTGTCCGCGGGCGGACGCTGGGCCGTGCTGGACCTCAAGGTTCCCGGCCACACGCCCGGGTGGCTGGCGCAGCTCGGAACCTCAATGGTGCGGCCTTTCGCCTCCATTGATGAGTGGCTCATGCGCCGTCCGTGGGAGGCGATCCGCGCCGCCATGCAGGAAGAGCTGGCTGATCTCTCCTGGACCGAGTTGTTCTTCGGAACCGCATTCCTCGCCGCCGGAGCCCGCGCTCGTTAGGCACCCCTGACGCGTCACCGTGCGGGACGTATTTTCCTTATGTGTTCAGAAAAGTCTCCCCGGCCGCCGCGCCGCTCCCGCCGCTGCCCGCCTGGGCCGCGGCGACCTGGGATCTGGTCGTGGTGGGCGGCGGCAACGCCGCGGTCAGCGCGGCGATGGCCGCCGACGACCGCGGCGCCCGCGTGCTGATCGTCGAGCGGGCACCGGTGCCCATGCGGGGCGGGAACACCCGGCACACCCGCAACATCCGCTGCGTGCACCGGCAGGACGAGTTCAACTCGGGTGACTACTGCTTCGACGAGCTGTGGACCGACCTGTGCGGTGTCGGCACCGGCCCCAGCGACGAGGAGCTGGCTCACTTCACGGTCAGCGACTCCGAGACCATCCCGGCCTGGATGGCCGCGCACGGGGCGCGCTGGCAGCGGCCGCTTTCCGGCACCCTCCAGCTCGGCCGGACCAACCGCTTCTTCCTGGGCGGCGGCAAGGCCCTGCTCAACTCCTACTACCGTCATCTCGCCACCCGGCCGAACGTCACCGTCGCCTATGACGCCAAGGCCGAGGAGTTCGAGTTCACCGGTCCGCGCTGCGACGCCCTGGTCGTGGTGCTCGCCGACAGCCGCCGGGTCCGGGTCGCGGCCCGGTCGGTGGTGTGCGCCAGCGGCGGCTTCGAGGCCAACCTCGACTGGCTGCGCCGCTACTGGTCCGACGCGGTCGACAACTACATCATTCGCGGCACTCCTTATAACGACGGGCACGTGCTGGCCCAGCTCTACGACGCGGGAGCGGCCAGCGCGGGCGAGGAGAAGGGCTTCCACGCCATCGCGCTCGACGCCCGGGCGCCCAAGTTCGACGGCGGCATCGCCACCCGGCTGGATACCATCCCGTTCGGCATCGCGGTCAACCAGCTGGGCCAGCGCTTCTACGACGAGGGCGAGGACATCTGGCCCAAGCGGTACGCGATCTGGGGCCGCAACATCGCCGGCCAGCCCGGCCAGCTCATCTTCTCGCTCTGGGACGCCAAGGTGAACGGCCTGTTCCTGCCGCCCATGTACGGGGCGACCACCGCGGACGACATCGGCGACCTGGCGGCGGAGCTCGGCCTTGACCGGGACGCGGTCACCAGGACCGTGGCCGAGTACAACGCGGCCGTGGCCCCCGGCGGCACCTTCGAACCGTCCGTGCTGGACGACTGCCACACCGACGGATTGACCGTGCCCAAGTCGCACTGGGCGCAGCGCCTCGACCGGCCGCCCTACTACGGCATTGCCATGCGCCCCGGCATCACCTTCACCTACATGGGCGCGGCGGTGAACCTCGATGCCCGGGTGAAGCGGAAGGACGACTCGGCGTTCGAGAACGTCTTCGCGGCCGGGGAGATCATGTCGGGCAACATCCTGAGCTCCGGCTACCTGGCCGGGTTCGGCATGACCATCGGCGCCGTGTGGGGACGCCGCGCGGGACAGAAGGCGGCCGAGCATGTCAGTCACTAGCCCTTCCACCCCGCCCTCGCCGGAGGGCCGGACCCGCTTGTCGCTGCTGGTGGACGAGGCCACCAGGCAGCTGGACATCTGCAACGCCTGCCGTTACTGCGAGGGCCTGTGCGCCGTGTTCCCCGCCCTGTCCCGGCGCACCGTGCTGAGCGCGGGCGACGTCAGCCAGCTGGCCAACCTCTGCCACGACTGCCGGGCCTGTTACGACGCCTGCATGTACACCGCGCCGCACGAGTTCGACCTCAACGTGCCGGCCGTGCTGACCGAGGTCCGGCTGGCGGACTACCGGCGGTACGTGTGGCCGGCCCGGGTGCCCGGGCTGCTGCGCGGCTGGACCGGCCTGTTCGCCGGCGCCGTGGCCTCGGCCGCCCTGTTCGTCGGCATCGCGGTGGCCCACGCGGGCTGGCCCGCCATCGTCGCCGGCCACGACGCCGCCGCCTCCCCGTACCGGCTGATCCCCGGCGGCGTGCTGGTCGGCCTGATGCTGGCCGCTGTCGCCTACAGCATGCTCGTCGGCGCCCTGGCCGCCCGGAGCTACTGGGCCGCCACGGGCCGCCGCGACGTCCCGGTCCGCCCGGCCGACGTGCTGCGGGCCACCTGGTACGCCCTCACCCTGCGCTATCTGCGCGGCGGCGGCGTCGACTGCTACTACCCGGAAGACGACCAGCCCTCGCCGGTCCGCCGCTACCTGCACCTGCTCACCGTGGCCGGCTTCGGCCTGTGCGTCGTCTCCACGGCCGCCGCCGCCGTCCTGCAGGACATCCTCCGCGAGCAGCCCCCTTATGCCTGGCTGTCCGTCCCGGTCATCTCGGGCACCATCGGCGGCATCGGCCTGCTGGCCGGCTGCGTGGCCTTGCTGCTGCTCAAGGCCCGTTCCTCTCCGGTCACCAGCATCGCCCAGATGACGGTGAAGGACTACGGGCTGCTCACCGCCCTGACCTTCCTGGCCCTGTCGGGACTGGCGGTGCTGCTGACCAGGGACACCGCCGCCTTTGGCGTCATCTTGCTGATCCACCTGGCCGCGGTGATCCTGTCCTTCGCCTCCGCCCCCTACAGCAAGTTCGTGCACGTCGTGTTCCGGTTCGCCGCCCTGGTCCGCGACAACGCCGAGCAGCTCCCCGCCAGCCCCCGCCCATAATCAAGGGCAGCGACAAGGAACGGGGATCGGCTCCGGCTGATCATCGTTACCAGTTCGTTATTTACAAGCAGATCAGTCGCTATAGTCTCCTGACTAAGGGTCTCCCGGGCTCCGTGAAGTCAGTGAGCTAACAGGACTTGACTGTGAATACGGAAAGCAGCTCCGGAGATGGCACGGAGGTGCAGCGATGACGCAACACAGGGCAGAAGTCCTCGGGGCGAGCGACGCGGAAATCGACGCTGCGGTGCAGTACGCGGATCCGATGGCCCTGCGGGGCCTGCTCTACCAGCTGACCGGCGACGAGGAAGTGCGTGCGGTCGAGGTAAAAATGCAGGTCGTCGGCGTGTACCGGGAACTGTGGCACATCGCGAGCAAGGACGATATCGCCCTGATCCGGGCCAAGGCGGCGGCGTTCCTCAAGTCCTACCGGGACTCCGGCGCCGGCGAGCTCCCGATCGGCCCCGCGGAGCGGCTGCGGGACAGCATCGGCCTGGCCGTCGGTACCGAGATCCCGGCCGAGGAACTCGACCTGTGGCTGGAGGAACTGGCCATCGACCCGTGGGCCCGCGCGCTGGAGTGGTCCAGCCCGGCCCACGGCCGCCAGGCGGCGCAGGCCGGGTTCTCGGTGCTGGTCATCGGCGCCGGAATGGGCGGGCTGAACGCCGCTGTGCAGCTGAAGCACGCCGGTATCCCGTTCACGCTGCTGGAGAAGAACTCCACCGTCGGCGGCACCTGGTGGGAGAACCGCTACCCGGGCTGCCGGGTGGACACGCCGAGCCGGACCTACTCCCATCTGTACGGCGTCGGCTTCGCCAAGCCCTACCCGTACTGTCCGCAACCGGAGAACGAGAAGTACCTGAACTGGGTGGCCGACACCTTCGAAGTGCGCGCAGACATCCAGTTCGACACCGAGGTCAAGTCGATGGTCTGGGACGAGGACGCGGCGGAGTGGGTGGTCACCACCGAGCAGCCCGACGGTCCCCGCACCTGGCGGGCCAACGCGGTGATCAGCTCGGTCGGGTTCCTGTCCCGGCCCAGCATTCCCCACCTCGAGGGCATCGAGAACTTCCGCGGCCAGTGGTTCCACACGGCCCGCTGGCCGAGCGGGGTCGACCTGGCGGGCAAGCGGGTGGCCGTCATCGGCACCGGCTGCACCGGCTATCAGCTGATCCCGGAGATCGTGAAGGAGACCGGGCACCTCTTCGTCTTCCAGCGCACGCCGAACTGGGTCTACAACGTCCCCGGTTATCTCGCCCCCTACCCCGAGCAGGTCGTCTGGCTGGACGAGAACTTCCCCTACCTGTCCAACTTCATCCGGTTGCGCAACGCGTTCCTGGGCCGCTCGCAGGTCGCCCTGCGGGGCGTGCGGATGGACCCGGACTTTGTCGACGAGCACGCCGTCAGCCCGGTCAACAAGCTGCTCCGCGAGGACCGCATCGCGTTCCTGACCCGCAAGCTCGGGCACCGCCCGGACCTGCTGGAAAAGATGATCCCCAACTCGCCGCCGATGTCGGCCCGGCCCATCCTGATCGACTCCGACTACAGCGTCATCGACGTGCTGTTGCAAGACGATGTGACCCTGGTCAGCGAAGGTATCAAGCGGATCACCGAGAATTCCATCGAACTGAACGACGGTACTGCGTGCGAGGTCGACGTCATCGTGCTGGCCACCGGCTTCCGGGCCAACGACTTCCTGTGGCCGATGGAGGTGCGCGGCCGCGGTGGCCAGGGCATCGGTGAATTGTGGGCCAGGGACGGCGCGCGGGCCTACCTGGGCGCGATGCTGCCAGGTTTCCCCAACTTCTTCATGATCTACGGCCCCAACACCAACCAGTACCAGGGCATGCAGATCATCACCATGGAAGAGCTCACGACCCGCTTCGCCCTGGAGAACATCGGCGCCCTGATCGAGACCGGCCAGCGGTCGGTCGAGGCGACCGAGGACGCCTACTGGCGGTACAACGAGCACCTCGACCGCGCCCAGGAATCCATGGTCTACATGGACCCGCGGGCCAGCAACTATTACCGGAACCAGCACGGCCGGTCGGCGACCAACGGCCCGCTGGACAGCCGGTTGGTCTGGAACTGGCTGCGCGACCCCGCCCGCCGGCGCCCGGCGGGCGAGCGGCCGGTGATCGACGCGAGCCTCCTGGCCGACTACCACACCCTGAACCCTCACTTCGGCGGGGACCTGACCGTCCAGTGACCGGCCCCCGCTGAGAATCAGTGCGCCGCTGCGTCTGTAGTGACATGAAGCTCACCGTTCAGACGTTCCTGACCCTCGACGGCGTGATGCAGGCCCCCGGGGGGCCCGAGGAAGATCCCAGCGACGCCTTCACGCACGGCGGCTGGCAGGCCCCGTTCCCCGACCCGGCCGTCGGCGAGTTCGTCACCGAGCTCAACCGCCACGCCAGCGCGTTCTTGTTCGGTCGCAGAACGTTCGACATCTTCCGCGGCTACTGGCCCGATCAGACCGACCCCGCCAACCCCATTGCCACGGCGATCAACTCGCTGCCCAAGTACGTCGTGTCCAACTCGCTCAGCGAGGCCGATGCCCGCTGGCGCGGCGAGCACCCTGACACCGCTCGCCTCGTGACCGGCGACGTCGTCGCCGCGGTGCAGGCGGTGCGGGACGAACCCGGCGACGAGCTGCAGATCTGGGGAAGCAGCGGACTGCTTCAGACGCTGTTGCGGCACGGGCTCGTCGACCGCTTCCGCCTGATGACGTTTCCGCTGGTGCTCGGCTCCGGTCGCCGCTTGTTCAACGACGGCATCCTCCCGGCGACGATGCGCCCTGTCGACCTCACCGTGACCGATCTCGGCATCGTCATCGGCACCTACGAACCAGCCGGCCCGGTTCGCCACGGCTCGATGTAACCGGCTTGGGATGGCCGTGTCAGGCCTGCCCATCACCGCGGCGATGACGGCGACGCACACGGCGACGCACACGGCGGCGCAGGCGGCGAGCGCGCCGGCTGCGGCGGCCGGCAGGGCGCCAGGCTGGCCGGGCTGCATCAGCGAGCGCAGCACCACGCGCCCGGTTCTCGCCGACCGGTGACGTCAACTCGCCGTTCCCGCGGGTCGTCGGCCGGCTGGCTCATGGTTGCCGCCAGTGCGGCCGACGGGCAGCATATGAAGGTGTCCGGATGTGCCTGGCTGGAGCCGCGATGACCGATGAAATGATCCGTACTTCGTCCGGGCAGATGCCGGTGTACGTGGCCGTTCCCTCAGTCGCAGGCCCCTGGCCAGGTGTGGTGGTCATCCACGACTTCGCCGGGATGAGCCAGGACCTGCGGAACCAGGCCGACTGGCTGGCGGGCGAGGGATACCTGGCCGCGGCGCCCGACCTGTACTACTGGGGAAGCCCGCTCCGCTGCCTGTGGACCATCATGCGCGAGATCGCGGCGGGCAGCGGGCGGACCTTCGACGACATCGACAGCGTGCGGGCCTGGCTGTCACGCCATGACCAGTGCACGGGCAAGATCGGCGTGATCGGCTTTTGCATGGGCGGGGCCTACGCGGTGGCGCTGGCCCCCGGCCACGGCTACTCGGCCTCGAGCGTGAACTACGGCGGTTCCCCGAAGGACGCCGAGCGGGCCCTGGCCGGCTCCTGCCCGATCATCGGCAGCTACGGCGGCAAGGACCGCTCGCCGATGGGCCGCAGAGCCGCGCCGCGGCTGGAGAAGGCTCTCACCGCACTGGGCGTGGATCATGACGTCAAGGTGTATCCCGCCGCCGGGCACGGGTTCATCAACGACCCTGACCCGGCGGACGCGACACCGCTGCTGATCTTCCTGGCAAAGATCTCCGGAACCCGTTATCACGAGCCCTCCGCACAGGACGCCCGCCGCCGCATCGCTGCTTTCTTCGGCAAGCACCTGAAGACTGAGCAGGCACCGTAACGCGTGCCGCGAAGCCCCAGGGAAGTACCGGCCTTGAAAGGCTTCTGTTCCAGCGGCGCGGCGACCCGGGGCCGGCCCGCAACCGCTGGCATCGGGCCACCCGGCCGGATCGGCGACGCAGGGGTAGCGGCGAAAGCTTACGCGGGACAGCTACCCTGTGCACGAGTCGGGCTGGCCGGCGCCGTGATCAGCCTGGCGGCTCGGCGCGCCTTGTGTCGCGGCAGGCCTGGGGATCTGGCCTGTCCCTCGCATGGGGCCGCGCGGCAACGATCGATGAAACCCTGGACGGGGTGTGCCCGTTTTGCGATGGGCCCGCCGCTGACGCGAGGAGAACCCGATGAACTCACCGCAGCCCGGCCCTGCGTCCAGCCCGGACGCGGCGAGGGACCCGCGGATCGTGAGCAACGGGCGAGATCCGGAGCGGCCGCCCGTTCCAGTCGGCGCGTCCAGCGGCGTGCTGGGTGCCCGGCCGCTGATGGCCCAGACGTTCCACGGCCGTGATCCTGACACGGTGGCCGCATCAGCTATCTGCAATGTCACCCCGACCAGGTGCCAGGCACGAACCAGGCTGTACCGGGACGGCCGGCTTGAGCTTGAGGGTTTCCCTGTCAGCGAGATCAGTGATCACCTCGCCGATGAGGCGGTCACCATCTGGCTTGACCTGCGTGACCCCGACCGCCGTGACCTGGCTGTGCTGAGCGGGGAGTTCGGGTTGCACCCGCTAGCCGTGGAGGACGCCGAGCAGGAGCACCAACGCCCGAAGCTTGACCGCTACCGCACCCACCTGTTCCTGAACGTCTACGGAGCGCGGCTGGACACGGGCACGGGAGAACTGGCCACCAGCGAGCTCGCCGCCTTCGTCACCGCGCGGGCGCTGATCACTGTCCGCAAGGATGACGGGCTGGATATCGGCGCTGTCGTCGAACGCTGGGACGCCAGCCCCGATCTCACCAGATTCGGTGTCGGCTACCTGCTGTACGGACTGCTCGACTACATCGTAGATGGCCACTTCGAAGCAGTGCAGAGCCTGGACGACTCTGTTGAGATGCTGGAGGACCAGCTGTTCTCCGACGCTCCGCAGGACATGCAGGTCCAGCGGCGCAGCTTCGAGCTACGCAAGAGCCTGGTGCTGCTCCGCCGGATCGTGATCCCCATGCGCGAGGTGGTGAACGCCTTGATGCGGCGTGACCTGCATGTTGTCGGGAGTGAGCTCATGCCCTACTACCAGGACATTTACGATAATGTGCTCCGCGCCGCCGAATGGACTGAAAGCCTGCGAGATCTGGTCAACAGCGTTCTGGAGACCAACCTGACCATCCAGGGCAACCGGCTGAACGTCATCACCAAGAAAGTCACGAGCTGGGCCGCGATCATCGCGGTGCCGACATTCATTACCGGCTTCTACGGGATGAACGTGCCTTACCCCGGCTTCAGCCGACAGGCTGGCTTCGCCGCCTCGATCGCCGTAATGGTCGTCGCCGGGATTGTGCTCTACATCATCTTCAAACGAAAGGACTGGCTGTTAGCCGTTGTGATGCCGATGCACTCTGTGTCCGGTCCAGGTGCGAGGAGCATTAGCGCCCGCTGGTTACGGACCTTCGGCCCTTTCCGCGTCGGCCGGGCGGTGGCAACGATGATGGTATGAGTGCTATCGCGACCAGCTACGAGTCGCTGCTCAAGGTACGCAAAGGTGCGGTGGGCATCGTGGATGTCCCCGAGTTCGGGTTCGTGGCGGTGACCGGGACCGGTGAGCCCGGCGGCGCCGAGTTCACCGAGGCGGTGCAGGCGCTGTCCAGCGTGAGCTATGGCGCGCACTTCCGGCTGAAGAAGCTCACCGGCGAGGCACTGCGGGTCATGCCGCTGGAAGGGCTGTGGTGGGTGGACGACCCGGCGCAGCAGGACATCGTCGCCGCGGTGGGACGGGGCGAGGTCACCATGGCCGACAGCGATCGCGGCAGCTGGCGATGGCAGGCGCTGATCATGCAGCCGGACCCGATCGATGCGGAGCTGATCGCCGCCGCTACGGCGGAAGCGGCCAGCAAGAAGGACCTGCCCGGCCTGGCTCGCCTGGAGTACATCCGGTGGGCGGAGGGCCTGTGCGCTCAGCTGCTGCACATCGGGCCGTACGCCGCCGAAGCGCCGTCGATCGCGGCCCTGCACGAGGCCATCGCAGAAGCAGGCTACCGCCCCCGTGGCCGCCACCACGAGATCTACCTCGGCGACCCGCGCCGCAGTGCGCCGGAGAGGCTGCGGACGATCATCCGGCATCCTGTCGAGCCGGTGTGAGGCCTGGCATGGCCAGGATCACCGGCGAGCTCGTCATCGCCGCACCAGCGGACGTGGTCTTCGACTTCGTTGCCGACCAGCGGAACGAGCCGGCCTACAACCCGCGCATGGTGCGATCCGCGAAGGTCACGCCCGGGCCGGTCGGGACGGGCACCCAATTCCGCTCGGCGGTCAGGTCCGGGGGCCGGCTCGCCGAGATGGCCATCGAGTACACCGGCTTCGAGCGGCCATCCCGGCTGGCCTCGACCACGAGGATGGCTCAGGCCGAGTTCAGCGGGACGCTCACGTTCGAGCGCTCTGGCGCTGGCACGCGGCTGCGATGGTCATGGGACGCCCGGTTCACCTGGCCGCTGCGGCTGCTGACACCGGTCCTCACCTGGGTGGGCGGACGGCAGGAACGAGCGACATGGGCAGGGCTCAAGCGGTACCTGGAGTCCTCCCAGCACGCGGGCCCCGGCGCCGGGAAGCAGCCTGGCGCCGCACCCGCGGTGGCTGCGGACGGGAACGGCAGCCAGCCGCCCGGGCAGGGCCGGGCGGGCGCGGCGCTGCTGGCCGCGAGCGTGGCCGGGGTGGCGCTCGCCCCGCTCGCGCTGCGGCGGCTCGGCCGCGGCGGCAGCCTGCTGGTGGCAGCCGGCTGCGGGGCGCTGTTCGCCCGGGATACCCAGATGACGCTGACCGGCGCGCCCGCCCGGCTCCGCCCGCTGCCCCGGCTCCTGCTCCGCATCGAGGTGCCGGTGTCCGGCAGCGCTGCCGGGGCGGCACTGCTGGCCTGCTGGCAGCAACGGCCGGGCGCGGCCCGGGTGGCCACGGCCGCCGCCGCGGCGACGTTCGCCGTCCACGCCGTCCGCGAGGCCATCTACCTCAGCCCGGGTCACGGCCACGAGAAGCCGGACGCCCAGTAGAGTCCGGCGACATGGGACAGCTGGGCGCCCCGCTGGAACCGCTGAATGCTGTCGGCGGGATTCCCGGCGAGACCGCAGGTGATCGTCCGGCGTGGCTGGCGGCAGATCTTCATCTCGTCTGCACACCATTTGCATGCCTGCTGCACATTGGGAGCGTGGGCTTAATCAGCCGGGATCAGGATTCCCGGGGGATTTCCGGTTCCCGCCCGCCTGCTGAGCGAGCCGACGCTGCGCAGCGGGATGCTGGCGGCCAACGCCGAGTCACCATCTAGTGACGAACAAGCAGCAGGTTGAGCGATGAGCATGCTTATTCGAACGGACCAGGTGGCAGCGGGCGACCTCGTTGATTTCCTGCGCGAGGTCATGGCCACCATGTGGCTGCCGATGGACTGCCGCCCCGCGGACCGCCAGGACTACCCTGCGGAGTTCCGCGCCAGCGGGCTCGGGCCCATGCAGGTCGTGGTGATGGACGTTCCGCCGGCCACGGTGCGCCGGACTCCGGCCCTGATTTCCAAGGCCGATCCGGACATGCTGAAGATAGCGCTGGTGCGCGGCGGCTCCTGTGTGGTCAGCCAGGACGGCCGGCAGGCGCGCCTGCGGCCGGGTGAGTTCGCCCTCTACGACACCCGGCGGCCCTATGAAGTGGTCTGCGGGCCGGGCCTGGACCGGGCGGTTCAGATGATGACCTTCATGTTCCCGCCGGCCCTGCTGCCGATGTCGCGGAACCAGCTCAGGCAGCTGGCCGCCATGCCGTTCCCGGCGGGTGCGGGCCTGGGCGACGTCACGTCGCAGTTCCTTCTCCAGCTGGCTCGCAATATCGACCACTGCAGCCCGGGCGAGGCGGCGCGCCTGTCGACCGCCGCGGTGGAGGTGCTTGCGACCCGGCTGGCGCATGAACTGGACGCCCATGACTGGGACACGCCAGAGGCCCGCAGACATGCCCTGCTGACCACGATCCAGGCGTTCACCCAGCAGCACCTGGGTGACGCGGGCCTTTCGCCCGCCATGATCGCCGCTGCGCATCACATGTCGTTGCGCTCTTTGCACCGGCTCTTCCATGACGAGGGCCTGACGGTTGCGGGCTGGATCAGGAAACGGCGGCTGGAGTGTTGCCGCCGAGATCTGTCCGACCCTGCGCTGGCCTCCCGGCCGGTCGCGGCCATCGGAGCTAGGTGGGGTTTCCCGAACCCGGGTGACTTCAGCCGGGCCTTCCGTACCGTGCACGGGCTGCCTCCGATGGAGTACCGCATGCTGTCGCGCAGTGCGAATGACCTTGCGCGCTGGCCCAATGACATCTCCCGCCCTGAGCCCGATGCTGACCGTACGGCGGACCGCCGTCGGCGGATAGGCAGGGATGGCAATGAGCACAACCGACATCACCCGGCAGGCCAGGAGCTACGCGCTGGGACACGCGTCACAGGAGTATGAGCGGCTGCGGGCCCAGGCGCGGATATGGGAAGTCGCGACGGGGCGGGTTCTCGACCAGGTCGGCTTGCCTGCGGGCGCCAGCTGCCTGGACGCTGGCTGCGGGCCTGGTGAGACGATGCGCCTGCTGGCCGAGAGGGTGGGGCCGGAGGGCCGCGTGCTTGGGGTCGACGCGGACCCTGGGATCGGCGCGCTGGCCGTAGCGATGCTGCATGGCAGTGGCCATGGTCACTGTGCCTTCCACGCTCACGACCTCACCACCGACGTGCCGGTCCCCGGCGCGCCGTTTGACCTGGTTTACACGCGCCTGCTGCTGTTCCACCTGCCGCAGCGGGTGGCCGTGCTGGCTCGCTTGTGGGACGCGGTCGCGCCGGGCGGTCACCTCGTCGTGCAGGACTATGACCTCCGTGCCGTGAGCGTGCTCCCGGAGCTGGCCAGCGTCGACGAGGTGGGCCGCGTCATCATCGGCGCGTTCGGCGCGGCCGGGGCCGACGTGCAGGCCGGTGCCCGGCTCGCGCCGCTGTTCACGCAGGCGGGCGTCGGAACTCCCGACGGCACCGATGTCGCCGGCCGCATCGAACCGCTCGGTACCGGGCACCTCATGCTGGAGAGCGTTCTGCGCAGTCTGCTGCCGGTCGCCCTGGCTCGGGGCGTCACCACTGAGGATGCCGCCGCGGCGGCACTGGCCGCGCTGAGCCGCGACGCCGCCCTGTTCGCGGACCGGCCGATGCTGTGGCCGCTGATGATCGGCGCCTGGAAGCGCAAGGGGCTGGCATGATCTCCCTCATCAGGTCTGGCCGGGATCGCCCCCATGACCGTGGCGCGGATGTCGCGGAGCCGAGTGTGGACGTCCACGCGGTACGAAAGCACTTTACGTTCCCGCAGTCCGGCCGGATCGTCACGAACAACGCGGCGAGCACCCAGCCGCCCCGGGAACTGCTGGCGCTGTACGAGTCGCTCGCGCCCGGGTACGAGAACGTGCATCGCGGGCAGTCCTCCGCCTCACAGCGGATGACCGCGGAGTTCGAGGCGTCCTACGACACGATCGCGGCGTTCATCGGCGCACCCAGCCGCAGGAGCATCGCGCTGTACCGGAACACCACCGAAGCCATCAACGCGGTTATGTACTCGCTGCTCACCGAGTTCCGCGACGGCGACAACGTCGTCACCACCATGATGGAGCACAACTCGAACTACGTCCCCTGGTACGCGATGTGCCGGGAGATACTGCCCCGACTGGGGCGACGGGTGGAATACCGGCTGGCGCGATTCGATCCGGACAGCGGCCAGCTGGACCTGGAACACCTCGCATCGCTGATCGATGAGCGCACCAAACTGGTCTGCTGCACCGGGGCGTCGAACTTTCTGGGTACCAGGAACCCTATCTCTGCGGTCAGAGCCCTGGCCGACTCGAGCGGATACCGCCAGCCCACTGGCGAGCGTCGTTCCTACCTGCTGATCGACGCCGCCCAGTTGGTGCCCGGATCCCTTGTTGACGTGCAGGCGCTCGACGTCGACTACCTCGCGTTCTCCTTCCACAAGGTGCTGGCGCCGTTCGGCGTCGGCGTGCTGTTCGCCCGGGAGCGCCTGCTGGCCGCCTCGCTGCCGTTCCTGTACGGGGGCGACATGATCGCGGCGGGCCGGGTGTTCCCCGACCAGGTGGACTACAGCTCACTGCCCTGGAAGTATGCTGCCGGAACGCCCAACATCCTCGGCGTGATCATCTCCGCGCAGGCCCTCCGCCTCCTGCTCGATCTCGCCTTGACTCCGGACCGCCCGGTCTACTTCGGGACCGCCAGGCCGCTCGGACCCGCTGCCGTCCGGGCCGCCATGGAGCGTATTCGCGACTGGAATCAGCAGCTGACGAAGAGGGCGCTGGACGGGTTGAGTGCTATCGGCGGGATCAGCATCTACGGGCCACGCGATGCGGCCCTGCGGACGTCACTGGTCGCGTTCAACCTGGCCGCCCGCGATCCATCCAGCGTGGCCGAGGCCCTCAACCAGGCCGGGGTGGAGTCGCGGGCGGGATGCCATTGTGCGACGCTGGCCCACCACGCTCTTGGGCTGACCCCGCCGGCCAGCTGCCGCCTCAGTTTCTACTTTTACAACACCCCAGACGAAGTCGACCGGGCCGTGGCCGCGGTATCGGCGATCGCCTTATCGCCGCCGGGTTCACTGCGGCGCGGCGGCGGCAGCTTTCTCCTCCGGGAGCAGGCCGTGCTGGACCGCGAACATCGCGGCGGCGGCCCGGTTGGTGGCGCCGATCTTGGCGTAGATGTGCTCGACGTGGTTGCCCGCCGTCTTCGGCGTGATCACCAGCCGCTGGGCGATCTGCCGGTTGGACAGGCCCCGCGCGAGCAGGATGAGCACCTCGACCTCGCGGACGGTCAGGCCGGCCACGGCTTCCCGGCGGCGCGGCAGGCGGTGGCCTGCCGCCTCGAGCACGGCGTCGGCCGCCGCGCCGTCCAGGCGGCCGGCCCGGACCTCGGCCCGCAGTTCCGCAGCCGCCTCCCGGGCCGGCCGCCCCGGCCGGTGCGGCCGGGGCTCGAGCATCGAGGCATACGCCTCGGCGGCCCCGAGCACCCGGGCCAGCCTGGAGATCGCGCCGCCAGAAAGCCCCCTGGGGTAGCCGCTGCCGTCCAGGCGCTCCCGGTGCTGGACCGCGATCTCACCGAGCGGGGCCAGCGCCGCCGACTGGTGCAGCATGCGCTCGGTCAGGTAGGGATACATCCGGACGCGTTCCCACTCCCCGGCGCTCAGCGGCCCGGGCCGGTCCCAGATCGAGTTCGACACCCCCAGGCGCCCGAAGCCGTGCACGAACCCGGCCCGGCGCAGCGTCAGCACCTGTTCCGGCGGCAGCCCGAGTCTGCGGCTGGCGTCGGCGGCCAGCTCCGCGACTGCCACGGAGTGACCCAGGGTGAACGGTGATTTCAGGTCCACGAAATTCGCGATCGCCGCCAGCGCGGCGTCGAGTTGCCCGGCCGACAGTTCCACCGCCAGCGCGGGCTCGGCCGCGATCACCGCCGGCCAGGCCCGGACCGCGTCAAGGCCGCCGAGGATCTGATCCGCCCGGTCGCACAGCAGCGCGGCCAGGACCGGGTCGAACTGCCGGCCCGCGCGCCTGCGGGCTAGCGCCGTCGCGCCCGCGATACCGCCGACGCGGTGCGCCACCTCGATGAACTCCGCGAGCTGGGCGATCCTGGCCGCGATCGGTATCGCGTCAGTCTTCAGCGCGCCCGGCCAGCCGCGGCCATCCCACTGCTCGTAGGCCGCGCCGACCGACTCGCGCACCACGGCGGGCAGCCCGAGCTGCTCGGCCAGCACCCGCGCCAGCCGGGCATGCTGGGAGATCATCCCGTCGAGCTGGCGGTGCCCGGAGAAAGCGAACTCCAGCCCGACCCGGAACCTGTGCCACGGCGGGTTGCCCGCGCCGACCAGCCGCATGGTCGCCAGCGTGCCGCGAACGCTGCCCAGCTCGTGCGCGTACTTGCCGGACTTCAGCGCGATGTCATCGCCGAACCACTTGGCCTGCTCATGCGCATCGGCATGACAACCCACGTTGACCAGCAGCGCGGTGTAGTACACCGCCATCCGGTCCTGGTCGCCCAGCCCCGCATGATCGGCCAGCCGCAACGCGATCAGGCACTGCCGAAGGACGTGTTCCATCGGCTGGCCGAACCCCAGGTCCACGCCGAGCGACAGCGCCGCGACCAGCTCGGCCAGCCGGGCGCGCCGGTCCCCGGCACCCCCTCCCACCAGTCCAGCTTAACCGTCACCGACCTGTGCGGACAGGCCCTGAAGATGGGGCGTTCACCTCATGTGCTGGCCGATGCCGCGTCGTTACGGTCCCGGTAGCAGCGATCTCCACCGCGACCAAGTGAGGGTAAACCATGAGCCTGCGGACCACGTTCTTCGCTCTGACCTACGACCGCCAGATGGCCGGAACGGAACGGGCCGGGTTGCGCGCCTTCCGCGAGCGACTGCTGGCCGGCGCCCACGGCGACGTGCTCGAGATCGGCGGCGGAACCGGCGCCAACCTGCCCTGCTACGGCCCGGACGTGACCTCGCTCGCGATCACCGAGCCCGAGCCCGCCATGCTGCGGCGCCTGCAGCGCAGGATCGGCGAGCAGCCCGCGGGCGAGCCCTGGCCGTCCGCCCGTGTCCTGCGTGCGCCGGCCGAGGACCTTCCGTTCGAGGACCATAGCTTCGACGTGGCCGTGTCGACCCTCGTCCTGTGCGGCGTTGACGATCAGCCCCGGACCCTGCGGGAACTGCGCAGGGTGCTGCGGCCCGGCGGCCGGCTCCTGTTCATCGAGCATCTCCGCTCCGCCGACCCCGCTCTGGCCCGCCTGCAGGACCGGATGAACTGGCTCAACCGGCTGGTCGTCTGCTGCGACTGCAACCGCCCCACCCTCGACTCCATCCAGCAGGCCGGCTTCACGGTCGATCAACTGGAGCACACCACGCTGCCGAAGGCCCCGAAGTTCGTGGCGCCGGCCGTCCTGGGCCGCGCCACAGTACCCGCGGCCGCCCCCGGTCCGGCCCGACTCCACCCAGGAGGGACGCGTGCCGGCGAGGGTGGCCGAGGGTGCCTTTGACGACGGAACGCGCTCGTTTCGTGTGCGCCCCATGCGAAGGCAGCCCGGCGGATTCAGCGCGCGGCGGTCATGGCGCCGGCGCCGGCGGGTAGGCTGCCGCCAGCAGGCTTAGCAGTTTCGGGAACAGGGGGGTGAAGCGGCCCTGGCCCCAGGGAAGGTCGGGCTCGTTGGCGATGGCCTGGCTCAGCATTCCGGTGATCATGGTGGACACGAGGTAGACGGCCTCGTCGGAGTCGGCGCCGGGGCCGAGCTGCCCGGCGGTGACCGCGTCGGCGAGGGCGGCGCGCTGCAGGGCGACCATCTCGGCGCTGGGCGCGAAGGCTTGCGGGGAAGGCTCGAAGCTGGGGACGGGGCGCCAGAACATCAGCTGGGCGAGCGCCCGGTGGGCCAGCAGCCAGCGTCCGCTGGCCTCCAGCCCGGCGGTGAGGGCGGCCAGGCCGGGCTCGGCGCCGGCCATGGCGCCGCGCATAACGGTGAGGTGCTCGCCCTGGCCCCGGCGGAACAGCTCGTCGTAGACCGCGGTCAGCGACGGGAAATATTTGTACAGCGAGGGGGGCTGGACGCCGAGGCGGCGGGCGATGCCGGCCAGGCTCAGCCCGTTGACTCCCTCCTCGGTCATCAGGTCGGTGGCGATGGCGAGGATCTCCTCGATGGTCTGCTGGCGGTGCCGGGCCCGCCGGTCCGGCCGCCCGGGGACGCTAGCAGCGGCCGCGGGCAAGGCCGCCGCGCTGTTTGTGCTCATGTCTATCATCGTAGCTCATTCGGCGCTTGACAGCTTTAGTTAATGACCGTAGCTTTAGCTGTGCGAGCGATACGAGAGGTGTGAGCTATGCCAGCCAGTACGGGAAGATGGTGGCTGACCTGCGACAGCCAGCAGATCGTGATCAACGCTGACCCGGAACGGATCTACGGCCTGATTTCCGACCTGCCCCGCATGGGCGAGTGGAGCCCGGAATGCGAACGGGTCGAGTGGACCGGCGGCAGCACTGCCGCGGCGGTGGGGGCCAGGTTCACCGGCTACAACCGGGGTGGCCCGTTCCGCCTCATGCGCTGGTCCAGGCGCGGCCGCGTGCTGGCCGCCGCCCGGGGCCAGGAGTTCGCGTTCGTCACCGAGGAAGGCGGCCGCGAGTCCACGGTCTGGCGCTACCGCTTCGAGCCCGTAGCCGGCGGCACCCGGGTCACCGAGTCTTACCAGGTCCGCTGGATCCCGGCCTGGGCCCGGATCATCGACGTCCCGACCAACCGGCACCGCGAGCTGCGGGAGGCCATGAAGCACACGCTCAGGCGGCTCCAGGGCGCCGCCGAAACGCCGGCCTGGGCGCCGGACCAGCCTGGTACGGCCGGGGGCGCCGTCCTCGCCGCAGCCGCCGACATCGCCGCAGCCGCCGACACCAGCCGTGCGCCCCGCCGCCCCAGGTCGCCAGAAAAGGAGAGCGCCCGATGAGTAACGTTCACGTCCCCGCGCAGAAAGCGATCGCGCTGCAGCCCGGCGACGGGGAGGCGCTCTGGTTCATGGGCTTCCTGGCCACCATCAAGGCCGCCGGCGAAGAAACAGCTGGTCGTGTCGCGGTCATCCATCACCTTGGCCCCCAAGACGCCGGATCACCGCTTCATGTGCATCACCGCGAGGACGAATGGTTCTACGTCCTGGACGGCGAGCTGACCATCTGGGTCGGCGGCGAGGTGATCCGCGCACCCGCAGGATCCTTCGTGTTCGGACCTCAGGGCACGCCGCATACCTTCACCGTCAGCTCAGCGGGCGGCGCCAGCTTCTTGCTCGTCACCGAGCCGGGCGGGTTCGAGGCCTTCATGCGGACCTGCGCCGAGCCGGCCCGCTCCCTGACCCTGCCGCCGCCGCCGGCCAGCCCCCCGACCCCGCGCAGATGGCCGCCCTCGCCGCCGGATACGGCATCGACATCCTGGGCCCGCCCGGCATCCCGGCGCAACAGCCCTGAACCGCACTTCGCTCAGCCGGGGCTTGCTGCGCAGCGTGCTCCTAGCGACCCGTCTCCGGGGCTAATCGCCAGGAAGCACCTCGAACGCTGGGTGCCTGGGCGCGATGGCGCGGATCTGGTCGTCGCTGGAGTCCGGCCCGACACCTTCGAAGAAGATACCGATCTCTGCCTTCCATCTCTTCAGATAGGCGCGCAGCACCGGGACCTTCTCGTCGTCGGTCAGCTCCCGGCCGCGGAAGCTCTCGGCGCGCCTGCCCACCCGCAGTTCGCCGGTGCCGACGGCGCGCAAGTTGCGCACCCACTGGGTTTCGCCGCGGGGCGCGACCAGGTAGCGGCGGCCGTCGTGGGTGAGCAGGTTCACCGGCGTGGTACGCCACTGCCCGCTCGTCCGGCCTTTCACCGCGAGGACACGCGAGCCGAGAACGCTGATGCCATGCCGGGTCAGGAATGCCACCACCTGGTTGAAAACGTTGCGCGTGAACCAGCCGGGGGCGCGGTAGTAGTCGGCCACGCCGCCAGCCTATCCAGAGCAACGGCCAAGCCGCCCATGACCGGCATGAAGCTGATGCCGACGGGCGCGTTCTCGTCAGTCCTGCTGGGCAGGCACGCTGTCCGTAGGCGCGGACACCGGACGGTACCAGTGATAGACCAGAGCTATGCCGCAGTGCCAGCTACCGGAAGCCTGACGATGAGATGGCTGCGACGGGTCAGCGGAATCGTCTGGGTATTCAGCTGGTACACCATCTATCTCGAGATTTTCCGGTGGCATCACATGACCAAATCGCTCCGTTTCAATCCACCGCCGCCCTCCCGGAACGGATATCCAGCCCAGGCCGGGCGCCCCGCTCATAGCGGTATGCCGGGGTTCCGTAGCAGCTCCGCTGGTTTTCCTCACCGCCACGATGATCGGACGAATGCGCCCGAGGCCCGGTAATACTCCGCCTCCGGAGCGCCGTGCAGGAGCACTCGGAAACGGGGCTTAAGCGCCCCCCAAAGGGACGCTCTCTCGCAGGTATCCTCGTGGAGAATTCAAATTCCAAGCTGTAAATGCGAATCGAGGGAAGATCTACCCGGAGCAACGGCCCGACATTTCCCGGGCCCCGGCCGGGGGGGTAGGGGACGGCCGGGCCCAGGGTTGCGTATGGTCATTGGAGTGCCGGATCCACCGGCGCCCAGGAGAAGGGGAGGACAATGAACGACGAGCAGCCGCCTGCGCTTCCCAGCAAACAACACCGTGTGCGCAATATCCTCGCCGTGGCTGCCGCGGTCGTGGTCATCGGCGCGCTCGCCGGCGTCGCGACGGTCGCATTGCTCCGCAACGCCACCTTGAGCTCGCAGGTAACCGCGGCGGACGCCAGGCTGCGAACGCCGTGAGCGCCGCGCAGGCCGCGGCACAGAAGGATTATGCGGCCCGCAACGCGGCGCTGAACCGGGAGGCCGCGACGCTGAACGGGCAGCGCCAGGCCATCGCGGCCGAGATCGGTGAGCTGCAGGCCAACACCATCCGCGCCGCTGGCCTGTACGTGGTCGGCCACGATATCAAGTCGGGCACCTGGCACACCGCCGGTGACGGGAAGGTCGACGGTGGCGGTCTTTGCGATTACGCGGTGAACAGCAGCGCCAGCAAGCCCGGCTATACCGTCCGCTTGGACGGCCCCGCGACGGTCAACCTGTCCGGCGTCTACTCTTTCAATATCGGCGGGCCCTGCACGTGGGTGCGCGTGCCATCGTGACGGGCCCGACAGTCTGACGATCGCGAGGCCTGAGTCATGCGTGGTGTGTCTATGGCTGCTGCCGCGGCCGTGCAGCCTGTCGTCGCCGTGATCGTGACCAGCCTGGAAGGTGTCCTGGTCGGCCGTCGCCACGACGGCAAGCCGCCGTGGACGTTCATGGCCGGCGAAGTCGAGCCCGGCGAGCAGCTTGCGGACGCCGCGGTGCGTGAGGTCAGGGAGGAGACCGGCCTCGAGATCCGCGTCGGGCCGGTTATCGGCGAACGGGAGCACCCCGTGACGCATCGCCGGATGATCTACCTGGCCGCCACGCCGACTCACGGGACGAATGTGTTTGTGGGCGACAGCGAAGAGCTGGCCGAGGTCCGGTGGGCCGGCCTGATCGAGGCAGGCGAGCTGCTGCCGGGCATGTTCGGGCCGGTGAGTGAATACCTGACCCGCGAGCTCGGCGGGGAAGAGTGATGACCGCGCCGCCGCGCTTAGGCGTGTTTCCCGAGTTCGCGGGCGATCTCGTGTCCTTCGGCGGTGAGGGGTTCGCGCGGCTTCGGCGTTCTCGGGGGTGTGCGTCCCGCCGGGTCCCACAGGAGGTCCTGGCGGATTCTTTCCCTGCTGACGTGGAAGATGGCGCCGATCTGGTCGAGGGTGCAGCCGAGTTCTCGGAGCTGGTGGGCGACGCGTTTGCGGCTGATCCGCGGGGTCTGGCGGTTGAAGGTGGCGCGAGCTTGGTCTAGTGTGCGGTCGCGTTCGGTGGCCGTGCGTTGTGCCTGTTCGGTTGCGGCGGCGGCGGCTGCGGCGAGGGCTGGTGCTCGGTCGTGTTCGTTGAGCCAGTCGCGACCCGCGGTGGTGATGCGCCAGATGATGGCGGGCCGGCCGCGTCCTTTGGTCGCGTGGCCTGCTCGTTCGACGTGGCCGGCTTGCTCGTGCCGGTGCAGCGCCCGGTCGTAGGAGGCCAGGAGTCTCCGGCGTCGGCCTGGTTCGGCTAGGAGGCTGGCCAGGGCGAGGGCTGAGAGTGGTTCCGGGTTCTGGGCCAGTTCTCTGAGGAGCCGCGCGGGCCGGGTTTCTGCTGTTGCCGCGTGGCCTCCGGCAGGGATGGTGACCGTCTGGCTGTCACTCATCGGCTTTCCTTTGATTTCCCGAGGCCGCCGGGCGACGCCGGCCCGGCGCGCCGGCCTCCCGCCAAACCGATCATGACGGGAGGCCGGCGTCTACCGGGCCAGCTTCACCGGGCCAGCTCTACCGGGCCAGTTGTACCGGCCCAGCTCTACCGGGCCAGCTCTTCGAGTGCGAGGCGGCGCTGGTTCTTCCCGAAGATCGCGAGCAGAACGCCTGGGACGATCGCGCACGGGATCGTGATGAACAGGATGAAGTTCCGCGGCGCGAGCACGACGAATAGCTGCCCGGCAATCAGGACACCGGCCCAGGCGCCGAGGTGGGCGATACCGTCGGTCCAGCCGGTGCCCAGCGAGCGCATCCGGGTCGGGAAGTTGGCGGGAATGTACACGTACATGCTCCACAGCCACAAGATGGTGCCGATGCCCAGCACGAAGTACATGGTGACCACGGCCGGGGTGTTGTGCACCTCGTACATGCCCCACCAGCCGCCGGCGAACAGGATGGCGCCCACCAGCTGGACCCATCTGCGCTCGAACCGGTCGCCGACGAACGCGTTGAGCAGGTAGACGGCCGAGGAGACCACCCCGGACCAGGACACCAGGGCGAAGACGAAGCCGGCGCTGTAGCCGCGGGTGAGGGACAGGAACAAGAAGGCCTGGCTCGCGCCGCCGTACACGATGCCGGCGTAGCCGAGGGCCATGACCACCAGCAGCAAGACGGTGACGGCCGCGTACTGCTTGCCGAACGGCGCCAGCCAGCTGGTCTTCTCTTCGGCCACCACCTGGTACGGCGACACGTCGGGCTCGGGCAGCACGGGGTGCTTCTTCATGACCCGCGCCTCCATCCGCCCCACGACCTGGCGCGCCTCATCCCGGCGCTCCCTGGCCTCCAGCCAGCGCGGGGACTCCGGCATCCGGAAGTACAGCACCACCGCGACCAGGATGTTCAGCCCGGCGAGCAGCCACAGGTAGAGCTTGTACTGGCTGGGGAACCAGTAGTGCGGGATGATGCCGGTCAGGACGACCCCGAGCATGAAGATGGCTGCCACCTGGGAGACCATCATCACCATGGGCCGGACCCTCGGGCCCATGATCTCGCTCATGTACACGACGTTGATGGCCAGGAACCCGGCGAACCCGAGCGTGTCGGCGATCGACAGGAAAATCAGCGCCGGGTAGTTCGTCACGTAGGCGAACGGCCAGATGAACACCCCGGCCAGCGCCGCGGACAGGATCAGGGCCTTGCGCCGGCCGATCTTGTCGGCCAGCCAGCCCAGGGCGTAGCCGCCGATCACGATGCTGATCCCGACCTGGAAGGCGTACAGGACGTCGTACTGGCTGTGGGTTATCTCCTTGGCCGGCAGCCAGACGTAGGGGTACATTCTCGCGGCGATCCCGTCGGTGGAGGCCGCGATGGCCCAGCCCACCTGCACGATCAGGCATATCTCCCAGGCCATGAAGCTCCTGGGCAGGCGGTCAACCCGGGCTGCCATCTCGCCGGGAATGACCAGAGTGGTGCCGGCCGCGGCCGTCCTGGATCCCGGGGTATCTTGTGCCATTGCAGATCTCCTTGCTGCCACCGGGTTCAGGGGTGGCGGGGTAACGCGTGGAACGGGGGGCGCTTCGGCTGATGCCCGGGACGACAATCTGGACTCTGCCGCCGATGTCGACAACGCGAGGGGCGCGATCGCCGATGCTGGTCGTAAGCGGGGGCCTGCGCCGCGATCGGAGAGGCAGGCCAAAAGAGGCGGTATCGGCGTCGTTGCCGCGGCGGGTGACAGCTTCACTGTCACCCGATTCCCGGAACATGGCTCCTGGTAGAGGCCAGATTCACGGGAGATTACAGCTGCGTTAACGAAATTGTTGGATGCTTCAGGTGGAATGTCAACCCTTTGCTCTTGGGCAAGTGCTCGTGGGCAAATGCGTCTAGGCAATTGCTTATCGGCAACTAATTGACCTGGACGGATGGCCTCACGCCAAGGCGCGTTGACTGATGACACGACTCCTTAAATACGAAATGCTAAATACCGAATTTCGCGATGCGCTCAGTAGCCGAAGAGCGCGACTCTACGCCTGAGCCGGGCTGCTCAGCTGGTGTCACCTCCGCAACCTAGGGAGATGTCAGGCGCTTGGTCACCGAGAGCTGATCTCGATCCATCCGGACCTGAATCACCGACGGCCTGCCCGAGCTCAGCGCCGACCGAAGCGCCGGCTCGAAGTCGCTGCGATCCTGCACGAGGTAACCGCCGAGCCCGAGCCCCCGGGCGACCGAGGCGAGATCCGTGGCCCCGAGCTCGGTAGCGATGACCCGGCCGGGAAACTGGGCCTCCTGATGCATGCGGATGGTGCCTTGCCGTGCGTTGTCGAGCACGATGGCGACCACGTCGGCACCATAACGCACCGCCGTCTCCAATTCTGACATGGTCATGGCGAAGCCTCCGTCGCCCGACAGGGAAACGACCGGGGTACCGGGCCGGGCCACCTTTGCGCCGATGGCGCTCGGCAGCCCGAAGCCCATGGCCCCCGACGCGGGCCCCAGATAGGTGCGTGCCTGGCGGAACCGGTAGTAGCGAGCCAGCCACCCATAGAAGTTGCCCGCGTCCGACGCGATGATGGTGTCCGGGGTGAGCGTCTCGGATAGGACCCGCATGACGTGCGCATACGGAACGCCGTCGCCCGTGAGCGGCGCCTCGGGAATGACCGTGGCGTCCTCGAACCGCTGCCGGTCAGCCTGGTTATGGTCATGGCGCTCATGGCGGGATGGCACCGGGTCGGGTAGCTGCTCGATCAGCCCCGACAGTGCGGCGCCCGCGTCGGCGAGGACCGCGAGCTCCGGGGACCGGTGGTTGATGAACGCCGCCGGATCGACGTCCACCTGGAGCAGCCTGGTGGTCGTCAGCGGGTAGGTGTAGCCGTTCGTGCTGTTCTCTTGCATCCGGTTCCCGATGACCAGCATGACGTCGGTATCGGCTAGGCGTTCCCACACCGTGGCCGGAGCGCCGAGGCTGGTGCAGCCGAGGAACAATGGGTGGTCATTGGGAAACTCGTCGTGGTGACGCCAGCTCGTGATGACCGGGATCTGCGTGCGTTCGGCGAACCGCACCAGCAATTCGAGCGCCTGCGGCGAGCGGTAGAGGCCGCCGCCAGCGAATATCAGCGGCCGGCGCGCCGTCAGCAGCGCGTCCAGGAGCACGGGCAGGGCACCGGGGTCGGGGTATGCGGCCGTAATCGGCGTCACGGCCCGCGGGCTGGAGTCCGATCGCTCATTGCAGACATCCTGCGGGACCGACACGAAGACCGGCCCCGGGCGGCCGGACGAGGCCCGGGAGATGGCTTTCGCCATGATCTCCGGGACCTGCTCAGCCGCGGGGATCCGGACCGCCCATTTGGCCAGCGGTGTCATCGCGGCGACCAGGTCGGTCTCCTGGAACGCCTCGCGGCCCGCGAAGGAGCGGTTCACCTCGCCGGCCAAGGCGATCATGGGTAGCGAATCCTGCCTGGCGTTGTGGATGCCGATCGCCATGTTCGCGGTGCCCACGGCCCGGGTCCCGAAGCAGACGCCGATCTCCCCGCTCGTCCGGGCGTAGCCGGTGGCCGCGAACGAGCCGCCGCCCTCGTGCCTCGTGGACACCATCGTGATCGAGGAATCGTACAGAGCATCCAGGACACCCAGGAAGCTCTCACCGGGCACCCCGAAGCAGTGCCGGACTCCGGCATCCTCCAGCGCCCGGACGATCAGCTGGCCGCCGGTTCGTCGCATCTGGTGTAGCCGGGTATCAGTCGGCCCAGTTGGGTTCCCGCTTCTCCATGAAGGCCTTCGGGCCTTCGGCCGCGTCAGGATGATCCCAGTGCGCGGCCAGCGGGGCGTACCCGTTGTTGTAGGCGTCGGTCAGGCCCAGCTCCAGGCTTTCCCAGATCGCCTTCAGCGAGATCTGCAGGGTGGCCGGTGACGCGGCGGCCGTAAACCGGGCCAGCTCCATGGCCCGGTCCATGAGCTGGTCATGCGGCACGATCTCGCTCACCATGCCGACGTCGTAGGCCCGCTGCGCGGGCATCCGCTCGTGCCGGCCCACGCACACCATGCGCGTCACGAGCCCGAGCGGCATCTTCCGGGAGAGCCCGATCGGTTCCAGCGCGGTGACCTGGCCCACGTTGACGTGACTGTCGGTGAAGGTGGCTTTGTCGCTGCAGATGACGATGTCAGCGTCGGCGACGAAATGCAGCCCGGCCCCGGCGCAGACACCGTTCACCGCGGTGATGACCGGCTTGTAGACGTGCGCTTGCCGGGCCGTGAAGCGCGGCAGCTGCGGCTCCCCGGGGGCCGCAGCGTCGGCGACGGGCCGGTTAGCCATATCGGCGCCCGAGCAAAAGCCCCGGCCCGCCCCGGTCAGCACGACGACGCGGATACTTGGGTCCGCGTCTATCTCGGGCCAGATCTGCGTCAGCCGGTCTCTCAGCTCGGCGGTCAGCGCGTTCAGCCGCTCCGGGTGGTTGAACGTGAGCACGACGATGTGGTCCTCCGGCCGCGCGACCAGGAGTGCGCCGTCTTTTTGCTCCTCGACCATCTTTGGTCTCCAATCCTGTTGCCGGGGCCGAACGCTGGTCGGCACTTCATCCGTCTCAGACGAGCCGGCGGACGGCCCGGACAGGCCGCCCCCGGCTTCTAGTGTCGCCACCCAGCCCGCTCCCGTGAAGTGCCTGCGCGTATTTGCGGATTTTCCGCTCCTGGCCGGGTGAGGGTGGCCCGGTCCGGGTGAGCCTGGCCACCACGACGGCGGGACAGATCGCCTGTACCGGCTCGGGCCGGAGGCGGCGGTCAGTAAAGCAGCACAGGATTTACTGCCGACCCCGTGGCGCCGTAAATGGAGAGGGGCCCGATCGTCAGCAGGCCCGCGTGACGGCCTGCCGCGGCCAGTGCGCGCGCGGCCGGGCCCACGTGGCAGTTGTCGACGAGCACGAGCCCGGTCGCCCACGCCACGGTGTGCGCTGGCAAGGCCGAACGGCCAGGTACGTGGGCGTCCAGGAAGTCCCAGCACAGGACGCTGATCTGGTGCTCCGCGAGCCACTGCGCACCGGAATGGCCGAGCCCGGGCCGGCCGTCAGGATGGTCGCCGACCGGACCGTAGGTGCGGCCGCTGGCTTCAAAGGCATCACGGCCCATATAGATCAGCACGGCGTCTCCCGGCTGCAGGTCGATGCCGGCGGCAGCCACCGCTGCGTCGAGTTCGCCGGCTTCGACCGCAGAGTCCACCCAGGCCCTCCCGCGCAGCGCGGTGATATCCAGGCAGATGCCACGGGTTGATATGCCGGTAGCCGCCCCGATCAGCATGTCCGCCGAGCCATCGGGATTCGGCGCGGCGCTCGGCTGCCCGCTGTGCCAGCGTCCGTCCAACCCGACGTGGGTCAGGCCGTCGAGATGCGTGTTGGCCAGGCCGTGGCAGTCGATCTCGACCCGGTCTGAACCCGTCGTATGGCCGGCCAGAGCAGACCGCGCGAACGTTTCCATCGTGAACGTCGGCCGCGCCTCATCGGCGCGGACCGAAGCGCCCGCTTGCAGCGGCCGGGACAGCGAAAGGCACTTCCCCTCGCGCACCGCCGCGGTGCCGCGCAGCCGCGCCTGGGGCGTGATATAGCGCAGCGTTCCGTTACACGCCTCATCGTGCGTTACCTCAGCCAGGTGCTGGTCGGCGAGCCGCTGAACCCAGTCAGGGACGGCGTTCACGCCTGCGCCCGGACCGGAGCGGTGTCGCCGATAATGCCGACCTCTCGCGCCTTGATCTGGATGGCCAGGACCTTTGACATCAGCCGGCACTGGACGAAACTCCCGCCCATGATCCACAGGCCGGGCTGGCCCAGCGGACCGTAGAGTCCCCGGACCTCCCCGTCTGCACGCAGGCCCCAGACCGGGCCGACGGCATCCGCGACGCCATCGCCCAGCAGGTTCCGCACCGTATCCTGCATGTTGCGGAATCCCAGCGCCAGCACGATGGTGTCCACATCGGGCAGCGCGGAGCCGTCGGTAAAGACCACGGTCCGCTCGCGCAGACCGGCGATCTCGACGCCGTTCTTGATCTTGATCTTGCCTTCCGCGATCAGGTCCGACGCGCCGACGTTGATGTAATAGCCACCGCCCTGCCGGTAGTACTTCAGCAGGAAGCCCGTACCGTCGCTTCCGTAGTCTGTCTTGAATCCGGCCGCATGAAGCCCGGACAGCAAATCAGCGTCCAGCTCGGCCATCCGCCTGCTCATGTGCCGCTGCAGCTCACCGCTCAGCAGGATCGGCGTCGAAGCGGCCATGACATCGGCGTCATCCAGGGGCGGCCCATCCTCGGTGTAGAGCGCGTACGCGAGCGAATTGGTCGTCTCCACGTTCATGACGCATGTCGATGATCGCTGCACCATCGTCACGTCGGCGCCGTGGACGACATAGTCCTGCGCGATGTCGTGACCGCTGCTCCCGGTGCCCACCACCACCACCCGCCGGCCAGCCGCGTCCCGATCGGATCGGTACTCCTGGGACGTGATGATTTCACCCTGGAAGTCATCGGCTCCGGGCAGTGAGATGCGCCGCGCCTCGCCGAACACGCCTATCGCCAGGACGAGGTGCCGGGGGTGCAGCGTGCGCACCTCGCCGCCGGGACGGCGCACCTCTATGGTCCACCGCCGCGCATCTTCCGCATAGGAAGCACGTTCCAGGGATGTCCCAGTCCAGACGTTCAGATCCAAGATCGAGGCATATGACTCGAACCAGTCCGCGATTTTGTCTTTCGAGCAGTAAGCGGGCCACGTCGGCGGGAACAGCAGATAGGGCATCTGGTTGGCCCACACTTCATTGTGCAGATTCAGTGACCTGTACCGCGTGCGCCAGTTGTCACCGACGCGAGGGTTTTTCTCCACGACCAGGGTGTCGAGGCCAAGCGCCTTGAGCCGGGCCGCGGCGGACAGACCCGAGTGGCCCGCGCCGAGAACGAGGACCTCCGGGTCGCGATCGGAGAACCCGACTTCGATAGCGCGCCGCTCGCTCCAGGTGAGCGCGTGCCGGTGGAGTTCGCCGACCGGCCTGTTGCTTCCGGTGAGCTCCGGATGCCCCTTAAGCTCGTCGGGGGTGGTGAGCAGCGTCCACGCCAGCCACTCCCCGCTCGGCCCGGCCACGAGCTTCACGTGGCCGCGGCCCCGGATCGAGGCGGTGTCGAAGGTGACCAGGGCCTCAAGTGAACGCTGCCACGGCTGCGGTCGTTCCACCACCGCAGCCGTCTTGCCTTGCTCCAGGCAGAACTCGTGCACCTTCTCCGGCTCCGCCACGGCGAGCAATGCTGCGGCGATATCGCTGGCGCCGCGAACCGTCCGGATGTCCCACGTGCAAGCAGCGAAGTCACGCCAGTAGCTGTCGTCCAGGAACAGCGCCGCCAGCGCCGCCTCGCTCCGGGACTCAAGCGCCCGGTTGAAGTCCTCAACCCAGCGTTCGAGGACCGGGAGTGCGGCTGCCCTGTCGCCGGCCGGGATTGCTGCGCCCACGGTCATCCGGTCGCTCCTTCCGCGTAGCCGCAGAGAATGAGAGGTCACTCAGTAAGTGGCGCGTCCGCCGCTGATGTCATAGACGGCGCCGGTCGAAAAGCTCAGTCGCGGCGACGACAAGAACAAGACCAGGTCGGCCACCTCGGACGGCTGGCCGAGTCGCCCCATAGGGATACGCGCCACCAGCGAGTCACGGCGCTGTTTATCGAATTTCGCGGTGAGCGGAGTTTCGATCACGGCGGGCGTCACCACATTAATGAGGACGCCTGATGTCGCCAGTTCTTTTCCGGCTGATTTTGTCATCCCTATGATGCCGGCCTTCGCCGCCGAATAAGCGCCGCTGCCGGCATTCCCTTCTTTTCCCGCCATGCTCGACATATTGACGATCCGCCCGTAGCCCCGCTCTGTCATACGCGGAACGACAGCCCTCAGCAGATTTAGCTGGCCCTTGAGGTTAACGGTGAAGATCGCGTCCCATTGGTCATCTGGGATATTCCAGAGCGAGGACGATTCCTGGGCTATGCCGGCATTGTTGACCAGGATGTCGATCCGGCCGAGCTGTGCCGCGAGCTCGCCGACGATGCGCATGACCAGCGCGCTATCCGTCACATCGACCAGGTAGGTGAAGAGCCGCTCTCGCGCCGCCGCGGGCACCTGGGCGTGGTAGTCGTGAAGGGCGGTCTGGTCTGAGTCCATGCAGGCCACGACGGCGCCCTGGGCCAGCAGCCCATCGCAGATAGCAGCGCCAATCCCGCGTGCACCGCCGGTGACGATCGCGACGTGGCCGGTGATCCCCAGGAAGGACGGATCGTCAGTCACGGCGGCCGGCCTCCGTCTTGGTCGCGCACCAGCATGGCCGGCCAGCGCTTTGGCCGTCCGAAGCGATGCCAGATCCGGTTCGGGTCCGGTTTTGCCACCGGGCGGTCACGGTTCGTCTTGTTCCTGGCCGTCCAGCGGTACGTATACGACCCGCACGGGGGCGCGATCGCCGTGGCCCAGGGAAGGACTCATCGTGAGCGTGCTGTCGCGGGCGATACGGAGATTTTCGAGTACCTCAGCGATTTGCTCCGGTGTTTTTCCGGCGATCTCGTAGACCGCGAGGTAAGGCGGCCACGGCCACGAGGTGCTGGACGGATGAGGCGCGAGGCGGTACCGGCGGGCCGAGCGGAAGCCTTCGACTTGCTCAAGCAGCTCGGGAATGTGAGTCTCGTCGTACCAGCTGTTGTACTCGGCCTCTTCCTGGTCCGTATTAGGCTGCGTGAACACCAGGAACAACGCATCGGGCATTGCTTTGTCTCTCCTTTGCCGCCGCCAGGATTTGGTCATGATCTTTGTAATACAGTACAAGCGGGTAGTGAGCAGGACAAGCTGAGTTCTCGGTGGAGCTCGCGGCCTCGGCCTTGCGCGCGGCGAATGCGGGTCTATCTCTGGTCCTTTGTTGGCCTCGCTCTTTCGCGTCGCTGATGTGCTGGCCACCGCCAGCAGCCGCGGCCCGGGCCGGCTATTCCGCGGCGTGTTCGTCATCCGGCGGGCCGCCTGGCCCGTCCGCGGCCACCGGGTGGCCGGGCTGGTCAGATCCGTCTCTGGCCGTCGCGGCCTCGGCGGCGGCTTCGGCCCGCTGGGCCGCGATCGTGCGCGGGTAGGGCCCGTAGCCTTTGGCCGCGTTCTCCTCGCGCCAGGCCGCTACGTCTCCAGCTGCGGCGACCTGCCACATCAGGTGGAACTGCGACTGGAGGTGGACCCGCATGCCCATCGTTTCCCAGGCCCGCTTTACCCCCGCCTTGATGGCCATGAGGACCGAGAGCGGGGCCTGCGCGATCTGCTGCGCGATGACCTCGGCGGCGTCATCCAGTTCAGCGCGGGGCACAACGCGGTTCACCAAGCCCAGCCGCTGCGCCTCACGCGCGTCGAGGGTCTGGGACAGGTACAGGTACTCGTAGGCTCGGTGGAAGTTCATGAAGACCCACGGCTCCACCATGGTCTCCGCGCCGGGCAGGCCGGCGCCTTGCGGCAGCGGCATCTGGAAGTACGCGTCCTCGGACGCCACCACGATGTCGTTCAGCAGGGCAAAGTACGTTCCGCCGCCGAGGCAGTACCCGTGCACCGCCGCGACGGTCGGCTTGGGGAATTCCCAGAGGTGCAGCACCGGCCACAAGAACAGCGTGTCTGATCCGCCCCACGGGTGCCCGGCCTGCCTGGCCTGGACGAACTCCGGGAACGACAGGGCGGTCGCGACATCATGCCCGGAGCAGAAACCGGCGCCGGCGGCCTTCATGAGGACCACCTTGATCGCGTAGTCGGCTTCGGCGTCCCGCAGGCTGTTCTCGACGTCCCAGGCCATCGCGGAGTCCTGCGCGTTGGCCTTGTCCGGGCGATTGAGGATGATCCTGGCGACCGGCCCGTCTTTCTCGTAGATGACTGTCTGCAGCTCGCGTCTTTGCATGACCGTGTCCCGTAGTTCAGCAGGATCTCACTGTGCGCTGCGGCCCAGTCAGTCTTGGGGCTCACTACGGCCCAGCCCCGAATCCCTTAGCACGCTGAGTTGCGGCCGGCGAGATCGGTGGCCGAACATTACCTCCGGTGCCGATGAACATCCAGCCTGGGACGTAGTGCCGCCGCCTGCGGTCCGGGTCCCCACGCGGACGTGGCAGGAGATCGAACGCTAACTCGTAGTAACGTCGGCTGCGGGCCCCGTCGCAAAGCGGGGTGTGAGACCTAGCCAGCGGAGGTGCCCGGATGGCCGAGCTCCCATCGCCCCCAGAGGGAATTGTGCTCACCCACTTCATCGTCTCGGACGATGTCGAGCGCTCCCGGCGCTTCTACACCGAAGTACTCGGCGGCAGGGTGGCCTTTCCCGGGAATCCGGTCAACGTCGCACTAGCCAACAGCTGGATCGTCATCAATAGCGGCGGCGGACCGACCGACGACAAGCCCACGGTCATCCTGGAAACGCCACGCGATCCCGACCGGGTCAGCAGCTTCCTCAATATCCGGGTCAAAGACATCGAGGCCGTGTACGCCGAATGGAGCGCCCGGGGTGCTCAATTCCTGACCCCGCCCAAACAGCACCAGTACGAGAAGCGCTGCTATATCCGCGATCCCGACGGCCATCTGATCGAAGTAGGGCAGACCACAGACCCGGAAGGTGACTGGTCGCCCGCCCACTGGCCGTCCAGTGCGCCCGCCGGGGAGTCCGGGTGAAGGCCGAGATCACCGGCGGAATCGCTCACCGCCGCCGGGTCAGCTGACGCGGCGGTAGCGGATGTGGGTGGTCAGCGGTGAGTGCAGCACCTCGGCGGGCTCGAAGCCGAAGGACTCAGCCCCGTCGAAGATGCGCTCGCCCGAGCCGAGCAGGACGGGCGCGATGTCGAGGGTGAGCTCGTCGATCACGCCGGCGGCCAGCGCCTGCCGGACGGTCGAGGCGCCGCCGGCGATGTCCACCCCGTTGCCCCCGGCGGCCTCACACGCTGCGGAGTAGGCCGCCTCGAAGCCCTCGGTGACGAAGTGGAAGGTCGTCCCCCCGTCCATCTGGATCGAACGACGGCGGTTATGGGTCAGCACAAACACCGGCGCGTGATACGGCGGTTCGGGGCCCCACCAGCCAGACCAGTCTTCGTCCCAGTCCCCACGGATCGGGCCGAACATATTCCGTCCCATCACGTACGCGCCCCGGGGGCGCATGAGCCACCCGTTCGCGATCTTGTCCGCGTCGTTGGCCCTCGGGTCGCCGATGTGCCAGCCGTGCAGCTCCCGCCCCCGCTTCCCCAGGGGGTCCTCCCGGCTCTGGTCCGGCCCGGCGACGAAGCCGTCCAGAGAGATCGACATGTGACAGGTGGTGTCCGGCACTATGAGGCCCCTAGTGATTGCGACTGACAAGCGGACGTCCTGGCCGCGGAGTTCGCGATTGACGGAGGCAGCGGCCGGCGTCGCGCGAGTTGCTGATGGCTGCGGTGCTCCGCCGCAGACTACGATAGCTGGCGCCCGGGTGGGTAGGACGGCCTGCCGCTTGGTGGTCCGAGCACGCTGGCGCGCTCGCCGGGTTTGGCTGCGGCTCAGTGTGCGGAGCTGGCCGGGGTAGGCCGGGCCGGGCCGCTGGCGGCCGGTTCACTGGCGGGGGTAGCGTCCTGTGCCTGCCTAGCCTGCTTCTGGGTGTACCGGTAGGCCAGGTACAGGGCCCCGAAGGGAACGATCACCCTCAGCAGGACCTGGCGGTCGCCGGCACTGCCGGCGATGAGCAGGGAGATGGTCCCGGCCAGGAACGCCAGCCCCCAGACGGCGGAGATGCGCCGGTTGACCGCGTGGAACTGGCGGGTGGGCCAGACCGCGGCCGGGGCTGTGTGCCTCGCGTAGGACTCGGTGAACGGGTGGCCGATGAGGATGGAGCCGAACACGATGACGGTCAGCGCGATGTGCGAGCCGGCCTGGGCGTACCGGGACCAGAACTCAAGGTGCCCGGGATCGACGGCGACCAGGACGGCGCCCAGAGCCAGGAAGTAGCAGAGGCCGGCGACGTCGAGCAGATGCAGCCGGCGCCGGGTCACCGCCGTGACGGCCACGACGGCGGCGACCGCGACGCCGGCCGCCACGGCGCCGTACAACGAGGTCACCCTCGTACCGATCAAGAAGGCCAGCCAGGGGGAAAAGCTCCAGATCAGGTCGGTCATCGGATACTCCCTAGTCGTCTGGTGGTGGGCGGGGCGGCTGCGCCGGCCGACTGGTCCGGCGGGCGGTTATGGTGTGATTCTGCGGGCCGGCGGCCTCCTAATCCCTAGGGGAAACCCCTAGTACTGTCGTGCTAGGGGAAGGACAGTGATGCAGCCGCGGGTGCCGGGCCGGTGAGCGAGCGGGCCTTCGTCGGGCGCGACGCCGAACTTGCCGCGGTCGCGGCCAGCGTTCGTACTGCGGTCGCGGGCCAGGCCCAGGTGGTCTGGATCGAAGGCGCCGCCGGGTCGGGGAAGACCGCGCTGCTGGCCGAAGCCCTCGCCCGGCTGCCAGCGGCCTGTCAGGTCCTGCGGGCGGAGGCGGACGAACTGGCGGGTGATGTGCCGCTGGGCGTCCTGACCGGGCTTGCGCCGATCAGCGCTCGTGACGCGTTCGCGGCAGGTATGGAGTTGCTGGCGCTGCTGGGCGCAGCCCAGGACGCCGGGCCGGTCGCCGTGGTGGTCGAGGACCTGCATTGGGCCGATGCTGCTTCCGGCCAGGCACTGCTGACCGCCGCGCGGCGGCTGGAGCGGGACAAGGTTGTGTTCCTGATCAGCAGCCGGCCTGGGCCGCGGGCTGACGGCTGGGAGCGTTTCTGCCTTGATCCTGGGCGGTGCCAGCGGGTGGTGCTGGGCGGCCTGAGCGTCGCTGAGGTCAGCGAGCTTGCGGGCCGGGCGGGCAAGGCCTTGTCCCCCGGTCACGCCGGGAGGCTCCACCGGCATACTGGCGGCCATGCCCTGTACGTGCGGACTCTGTTGTCGGAGCTCACCCGCGAGCAGTTGACCGTCCCGGATGGCGAGCTGCCCGCGCCTCGTTCCCTGGCCTCAGCGGCGGTGGCCCAGCTGGCCGCGCTGCCGCCGGATGCACGGCTGCTCGCCGCGGCCCTCAGCGTGGTCAACCAGCGCAGCGCGCTCAGTGAAGTCAGCCGTATCGCCGGCCTCCGCCAGCCGACTCCGGCCCTGGAGAGCCTGCTCACGGCCGGATTCGTCACCTGGGAGCCCGGTGAGATGCACACGCCGGTCCAGTTCACGCATCCGCTGTACCGCGCCGCGGTGTACGAGGACCTGTCGCCCACCCGCCGCCAGGCCCTGCACCACGCCGCCGCCCAGGTCCTCGATGCAGGTGCCGCGCTCGCGCACCGGGTAGCGGCCGCCGACCAGGTCGATGACCGCCTGGCCGGCGACGTCGAGGCGGCTGCCCTCAGGGAGCTGGAGCAAGGCGCCGTGGCGCTGGCGGCCACCTACCTGCTGTAGGCCTGGCCGCTCAGCGCCGCGTCAGACCAGCAGGAACGGCGCCTGCTGACGGCGATGCGCCTGCTGCTGGCCGACGGGCAGACGGCACGCGCCGCCGGGCTGCGCGAGCGCGCGATAGCCTGCCCGCCGACCCCGCTGCGCAACCTCGTGCTGGGCACCCTCGCCGTCGACCAGGGCGACGCAACGACCGCGGAGCGCTGGCTGCTCGCCGCCACGGCCCCAGACGGCGAGGCCGCCGGCCCCGAGGACCATACGGGTTGGCCGGCGGATATCGTGCCGGCCGCCCTGTGCGCGCTCGGCTCCTTGTATGTCCACCAGGGCCGAGCCGCCGAAGCCGTCACCCTGGCCACCCGGGCCATTTCCCTGGCCCCGGCTGACCAGTCGCAGGAGCGGGCCGCGTGGACCGTGCTGGCCCTGGGCGAAGGGATGCGGCGCGGTGCTCCGGCCGGCCTCGCCCGGCTGGCCGAGAGGCTCCCCGGCGCCGCCGAGTCGGTGTCCGGGGCGGACACGACCTTGCTCATCACCCGGGGAACCCTCGGTTTTTATGCCGGCCGGACCATGGCCGCCGCCGCCGACCTGCGGGCCGCCGTCCGCGCCGCTCCGCGCAACTCGGCGTCCGCGCAACTCGCCCGTGCGCACCTGCAGCTCGCCCAGCTGCTGCTGAGCTCAGGGGACTGGGACGACGCCCTGGTACACGCGCGGCTGGCGCTGTCCCTGACCTCGGACGAACAGCTGATGTGGATCGAAGCCCAAGCTCACGCGGCGCTCGCCACGGTGGCAGTCGGCCGGGGACAGTGGGCGATCGCCACCAGGGAGGCAAGCGCCGCGCACACTGCGGCGGCCGCCCTGGGCACGTCGGAGGCCGTGTTCACCGCCCGGATCGCCCAGGCCGCCCTGGCCCGCGCCCGGGACGAGCCGGACGGCGTGGTCGACAGCCTGGAGCCCCTGGCCGGCCACGGTGACGTGCGGGCCATCCCGATGCTCAGCTCGCTGGGCTGGTGGCCGACCCTGATCGTGGCGACCATCGACACCGGCGCCATCGACGCGGCCGCGCGGCAGGTCGATCAGCTGGCCGAAGCGGCCGGCGACCGGCTGCTCGACTTCCGGGCCCGGATTCTCGGCCTGCGGGCCCGGATAGCCCAGGCCCGCGGCGACCTCGATCAGGCCGCCTCCTTGTTCCAGCACGCCCTGGACGCGTTTGGAGCGGATGACCCATTGCTGGACCGGGCCCTGCTGCAGCACGCCCTCGGGTCGCTGCTGCGGGTCCGGGGCCACCGAAGCGCCGCCCGGGACCAGCTCCGCGCGGCCCACCAGCAGCTCGCGGCGGCGGGCGCCGAGCCGTTCCGCCAGCGGGTGGCCGAGGATCTGGCCCGGTCCGGCCTGCGGCCCGCGGGCCGGACCGCCGGCGGTCCGCCAGCGCTGACCGAGCGGGAACAAGATGTCGCCACGCTGGTAGCCAGGGGGCTGACCAACCGAGAGGTGGCGGGCGAGCTGTACGTCAGCGAGAAGGCCGTCGAATACCACCTGCGCAACGTTTTCGGCAAGCTCGGCATCACCTCCCGGCGCGAACTGCGCAACCGCCGCTTTTAGGGGTTTTCCCTAGGGACCAGCGCGCCGCGGCCAGACACCATGAGGACATGAAGCTCATCCTCCACCTTGATCAGCGCCCCGACGGCCGCCTGGGCGGCTCCGTCGCCCTCGCCGGCGACCCGGCGGTTCGGTCCTTCTGGGGGGTGATGGAACTGGTGGCGCGCCTCGAGGAGCTGCGCGAGACCGCCGCCAGCACGATCAACAGGAGAGGCACCATGTCACAGCTGTTCTTTACCGACCAGGCCTTCGAATTCGAGACCCGCAACATTCTCGGGCAGGTGCACTACGGCTGCGGAGACGTGGGGGAGGTGCTGGCCACGGTCGCCGCGATCACCGACGGCGACGACTCCAGCTGGGTCACGCAGTGGCAGGAGCTGGCCCGGCGGATCGAGGCCATCGCCACGACAGCGCAGTCGGGCGGGCACCTGGTCAGCGCCAGGAATGCCTACCTGCGGGCCGCCGCCTACTACGCGGCCACGCTCAGTGCCATCGACGGGGTCGAGGACGGCGACAAGCTCCTCGGCCCGATTTTCACCGCGCACCGGCGCTGCTTCGACGCCCACGTACGCTTGCTCGATCCGCCTGCCGAGGCTGTCGCGATCCCCTACGAGGGCGGTACGCTGCCCGGCTATCTCTTCGTCCCGGCCGCCGACGGGAAAGCCCGGCCGACCCTGATCATCAACAACGGCAGCGACGGGCCGGTGACCGGGCTATGGCCCGGCCTGGGAGCAGCGGCACTCGCCCGGGGTTACAACGCTTTGGTGTTCGACGGACCCGGCCAGCAAAGCATGCTGTTCGAGCGGCAGGTCCCGTTCCGTCCTGACTGGGAGCACGTCATCACCCCCATCGTCGATTTCCTGCTGCAACGGCCGGAAGTGGACGCCAGAGGGCTCGCTCTCTACGGCATCAGCCAGGCAGGCTACTGGGTCCCGCGGGCGCTGGCCTTCGAGCACCGCATCGCCGCGGCCGTCGCCGACCCGGGAGTGGATGACGTGGCGTCGTAGTGGCGGCTGCATCTCCCGCAGGAATTGCTCGCCCTGCTCGACGCCGGCGATGAGAAGAACTTCAATGCCTTCATGGACATCGGCATGCAGTCGGCGACGCCCCGCGAGCGCCAGGAGATGGAATGGCGGGCTAAGCCTTACGGAACCCAGGATTCCGCCTACGACGCCTTCAAAACGGCCGAGCAGTACCGGCTCGGTGACCTCGTCCAGCAAATCCGTACGCCGATCATGGTGACCGATCCCGAAGGGGAGCAGTTCTGGCCCGGCCAGTCTCAGCGCCTTTACGACGCCCTGCCCGGGCCCAAGGTGCTCGTGCCGTTCACCAAGGCCGAGGGCGCGGACATGCACTGCGAGCCGATGGCCCGCGCTCTCCTCGAACAGCGCATGTTCGACTGGCTGGACGAAACCCTCAACACATGATTGACCGGCCCGCAAAACACCGCTCCAGATCGGGCCCATGCTGCGGACCGATTCGTCGCCGCCCAGAACAGAGGAAATCCGGGCAACCGGGGCTCGCCTCCCGATCGCGGAACTCAAGTGCGCGTGACCTGCCTGCGGCCGGACGTGGCGATACCCGGAACGAAGCGTGTAGGTTCGCAGCGATGACTGGCATGGGGAGTGACGTTAGGACATCGGCCAGGCGCGCAACTACGGTGCTGTGGGACATCGATGGCACGCTTGTCCGTTCGGGTGGAGTGGCCGCGCGGGCCTTCCTCGATGCGGTAGCCGAGGTGACAGGCGTCCGGCCGACGGCCGAGAGGCGTGACTACGGGGGCCGGCTCGACCCGGAGATCGCGGACATGCTGCTTGCGGCCGTGGGGTCGACGACGGCCCGCGTCGGCGACGTCCTCGAAGTGCTCCAGCGTCTGGTCGCCGAGCGCCTCGACGAACTGCGGGCGCAGACCAGCACCTATCCCGGAGTCGATGCTCTTCTGGCTAGGCTGGCGGAGGCGGGTGTCAGGCAGACGGTGGTAACCGGCAACATTGCGGCCATCGCCCGGCACAAGCTCGAAGCCGGGCGCCTGATCCCTCCGATTGCGCCTGACTTCGGCGGCTACGGAGACAGTGCCCTGGATCGCGCCGCGGTCGCCCGGGTGGCAATCGACCGCCTGTCTGCGGCCGGGTGGCATCCGGGTCTCGACGAAGTGTGGATCGTCGGGGATACGCCACGCGACCTCGCCTGCGCTCGCGCGGTGGGCGTGCACTGCGCGCTCGTGGCAACCGGGCGGAACACCTTCGAGGAGCTGAGCGGCCTGGGCGCAGACATCGTGCTGGCGGATCTCTCCGACCCGCGGCCACTGCTGAACCTCTGGCGGCTCTGAACCCGCAGCACGTCCGGAACCTGCAGAACTGCCCGGGTCTCAGGCGCCACGCCGATGCTGTCGTTCAGGCCATGCGGCCTGCGTAGCGGCGGCGGAAGCCGTCCGCGGCGCCGGTCAGGAGCTGACGCACGACGGTGAGGCACTCATTCATCCGTATGCCCCGGGTTGCCTGGGGCTGAGGCGCTTGCGCGGCTTCGGGCATTCCCGGGGTTTGCGTGCCGCCGGGCAGCGTTGCCCGGTGCGCCGGCCTCCCGCCATGGTCCTGTTTGGCGGGAGGCCGGCTCGGGTTGGGCTGGGCCGCCGGTGACACCTGAGGCCGCCGGAGACACCTCGGGAAAGGCCGGCGGCCTTACCCAGCCGGCGGCCCAGCGGCTATCGGGCCAGCTCTTCGAGTGCGCGGCGGCGCTGGTTCGTGCCGAAGATCGCGAGCAGGACGCCGGGGACGAGCGCGCAGGGGACCGTGATGAACAGGATGAAGTTCCGCGGCGCGAGCACGAGGAACAGCTGCCCGGCGATCAGGACACCGCCCCAGGCGCCCATGTGGGCGATACCGTCGGTCCAGCCGGTGCCCAGCGAGCGCATCCGGGTCGGGTAGTTGGCGGGGATGTACACGTACATGCTCCACAGCCACAAGATGGTGCCGGCGCCCACCACGAGGTACATGGTGACCATGCCCGGGGTGTTGTGTATCTCGTAGACGCCCCACCAGCCGCCGGCGAACAGGATGGCGCCGGCCAGCTGAACCCATCTGCGCTCAAACCGGTCGCCGACGAACGCGTTGAGCAGGTAGACGATGGAGGAGACCACCGAACTCCAGGCCGTGAGGGCGAAGACGAAGCCGGCGCTGTAGCCGCGGGTGAGGGACAGGAACAAGAAGGCCTGGCTCGCACCGCCGTACACGATGCCGGCGTAGCCGAGGGCCATGACCACCAGCAGCAAGACGGTGACGGCCGCGTACTGCTTGCCGAACGGCGCCAGCCAGCTGGTCTTCTCCTCGGCCACCACTTGGTACGGCGACACGTCGGGTTCGGGCAGCACGGGGTGCTTCTTCATGACCCGTGCCTCCATCCGCTCCACGACCTGGCGCGCCTGGTCGCGGCGTTCCCGGGCCTCCAGCCAGCGCGGCGATTCGGGCATCCGGAAGTACAGCAGCACCGCGATCGCGATGTTCAGCCCGGCGAGCAGCCACAGGTACTGCTTGTACTGGGCGGGGAACCAGTAGTGCGGGATGATGCCGGTCAGGATGGCCCCGAGCACGAAGATGGCGGAGACCTGGGAGACCATCATGACCCGGGGCCGGACCGTCGGGCCCATGATCTCGCTCATGTACACGACGTTGATGGCCAGGAACCCGGCGAACCCGAGCGTGTCGGCGATCGACAAGACGATCAGCGCCGGATAGCTCGTCACGTACGCGAACGGCCAGATGAACACTCCGGCCAGCGCCGCGGAGATGATCAATGCCTTGCGCCGGCCGATCTTGTCGGCGAGCCAGCCGATGGCGTAGCCGCCGATGACGATGCTGATCCCGGCCTGGAAGGCGTACAGGACGTCGTACTGGGAGTGAGTGACGGTCTTGGCGGGCAGCCAGACGTAGGGGTACAGCCGGGCGGCGATCCCGTCGGTGGAGGCCGCGATGGCCCACCCCACCTGCACGATCAGGCATATCTCCCAGGCCATCCAGCTCCTGGGCAGGCGGTCAACCCGGGCTGCCATCTCGCCGGGAATGACCAGGGCGGTGCCGACCGCGGCGGTCCCTGCTCCCGAAGCGTCTTGTGTCATTACTGCTCTCCTTGCTGCCATCCGGTCTCAGGGGATGGCGAGGTAAAACGGGAAACGCGGCACCTTGGCCGATGTTGTGACGAAAACCTGGAATTGGCCCCTGACGTCGAGGGTGCCGGGATCGCAGCCGGCAATGCTGGCTATCAAGCGGGGCCTTCGCCGGGGTACAGGCAGGCCAGGACACAGGGGCGGCGCCGACGTCGTTGCCCTTGCCGCAGCGGTGACGACATAGCTGTCACAAAATTCCTGCTACGTGGCTCCCGGTAGAGGCCACATTCACAGAGTTACAGCTGTGTTAATCGGATTGTTGGACGCGTCGGCCGGAAAGTCAATCCTTTGCCGCCTGGCAATTGCTCACGAACAATTGCCACGACAATTGCTCCTAGGCAATTGCTCTTAGGCAACTAATTGGTGCAGGATGGCCAGGAACCGATGCGGGTTAGCCAGAGTTGATCATGGTTCAGGTGTGGTTCGGATGTCGGGTGTTTCGCCCGTGCAGCCCGCATCCGGCCGCATCATGGGCCCACATTCCCCCTCGAATTCCGAATTCCGAATTGCGTAGCCCGTTTTCCTCGTTCTGGTGCCGGTCAGCGCCATTCGGCACCCCGGTGCCGCTGGGAAGCCGGCGTCCCGGTCGGTAACGTGGTCGGCATGACCCCTACCGGGCAACTCTCCGAGCTCGCCCTGCCCGACAGCATCCGCTCGCGTTACGCCGACCAGGTCAATGGCCTGCGGATGCACTTCCTCGAGGCGGGCTTCGAGACCACGGGCAGGCCGTGCCTGCTGCTGCTGCACGGGTTCCCCGACCTGGCGTACTGCTGGCGGCGCGTCATGCCTGCCCTGGCCGGCGCCGGGTACCACGTCGTCGCACCCGACCTGCGCGGCTACGGGCGGACGACGGGATGGCAGGCCGACTACGACGGTGACCTCAGCCCGTTCCGGATGGTGAACGAGGTGCGCGACATGATCGGGCTGGTCGCCGCGCTCGGGTACAGCTCGGTCGAGGCGGTGATCGGGCATGACTTCGGCTCCCCGGTGGCCGCCTGGAGCGCGCTGATCCGGCCCGACATCTTCCGCGCGGTCGTGATGATGAGCGCTCCCTTCGCCGGCGTCGCCCCGCTGCCGCTCGGGCCGCAGCCCGGCCCGCGGCGCCCCTGGGCCGCCGACCCGATCCACCAGGAGCTGGCGAACCTGCCGCGCCCCCGCAAGCACTACCGGCTCTACTACTCCACCCGCGAGGCGAACGCCGACATGCAGTTCGCCCCGCAGGGGCTGCACGACTTCATACGCGGCTACTACCACTTCAAGAGCGCGGACGTGCCGGAGAACCAGCCGTTCGAGTTGGCCGGCTGGACGGCCGCGGACATCGCCCAGATGCCCGAGTACTACGTGATGGACCTCGACCAGACCATGGCCCAGACGGTCGCCGCGCACATGCCGTCCGCAGCGGCCATCGCGGCCAATCCCTGGCTCCCGGACTCGGAACTCGCGCAGTACGTAACCGAGTACGGCCGCACTGGATTCCAGGGCGGCCTGCAGAGTTACCGCGTCGGGTCCGCCGGGGCGTTCGACGCCGAGATGCAGATCTGGGCCGGCCGCACCATCGACGTCCCGTCCGCGTTCATCTCGGGCCGGCAGGACTGGGGCAACTACCAGACGCCCGGTGCCCTGGAGGCGATGCGCACCCGGGCGTGCACCAAGATGACCGGCGTCTACCTGATCGACGGGGCGGGCCACTGGGTTCAGCAGGAGCAGCCGGAGCAGGTTGCGGCGCTGCTGCTGGAGTTCCTCCGCGACGCTGCTGCCGCCTCCTAACCCGTGCCGTGGTCGTACCGGGGCGGCCCCGCAGGTCGTTTGGGGCCAACCAGCGGTCCCGGATTCCGGCGGCATCTGGCTTTTGCTTTATGCGTGCCTTCCGAGCGCACAGAGAATTTTGCTGAATAGGCCTTGCTGACATCATGCACGAGGCCATTGTTCAGTTCGGAAACATCCCTTGCTCGGCCGGTGCCATGGGCGGCGCGGTAGTCCGATTCGCCCGGCGGAGTTATAACTGGATAGTCGACGGAGCGAAGGGTCGGCCGGGCTCCGGACTCCACGGAAGGTCGGTGCGACGGGATGGCGGGCGAACCAGCGAGGAAGAGAGTCGGCATCCGGCTCCCGCGGCACGTGACCCCCCAGAGTGCTGAGCAGCGCTGGGCCCATGAGCTGGAGGCGCTGGCCCCGATCGCCGACATCATCGAGATCCACGCCGACACCCCGGCCGAGTTCGCCGCCGCCGCCGGTGACCTGGACGCCATCATCACCTCCTGGGGCATCCGCATCGACCAGGAGATCATCGGGGCGCTGAAACGCTGCGTGGTCATCGGCGTCGGCGGTGTCGGGGTGGACATGGTCGATGTCGAGGCCGCCACCGTGGCCGGGATCGTCGTCACCAACGTCCCGGACGTGTTCATCGAGGAGGTCGCCGACCACGCGATGATGCTGTTGCTCAACGTCGCCCGGATGACGCCGCTGATGGCCAAGATGGCCCGCGAGGGTCAGTGGTACGAGGCCCGGCCGATCCTCAGCCGCCGTGACCGCCTGCTCGGCTCGACGCTCGGCCTCTACTCGTTTGGCAACGTCGCGCGGGCCACCGCCCGCCGGGCCATGGCCTTCGGCCTGCGCGTCATCGCCTACGACCCCTACGTCAGCGAGCTGCAGATCATCGACGCCGGGGTCGAGCCGGTCAGCTTCGGCGAACTGCTTGAGCGCAGCGACTACCTGTCGGTCCACGCCCCGCACAACACCGAGACCGAGCACTCCATCAACGCCGCCGCCCTGCGCCGGATGAAGCCGACGGCCGGCCTGATCAACACCGCCCGCGGCCCGATCGTGGACGAAGCGGCCCTGATCGAGGCGCTGCGTGACGGCGTGATCGCCGGGGCCGGCCTGGACGTGACCGAGACCGAGCCCGCGTCGACCGACAACCCGCTGCTGACCATGGACAACGTGATCGTGACACCGCACATCGCGTCGGCCAGCACTCGGATGCGACCAGAAGCACGCCGCCGCGTCGGCCGCGAGGTGGCCATGGTCTTGCGCGGCCGGTGGCCGATGAGCTGCGTCAACCCGACTGTCTTGCCGCGCGCGGTGCTCGAGCGGTGGCAGCCCTACCCGATGAACAGGGGACCCAACCGATGAAAGTCGTCACCGCCATCGCCAAGGCGATGAAGGCCGAGGGCGTCGAGATCCTCTTCGCCTACCCGGTCAACCCGCTGATCGAGGCGGCCGCCGAGGAGAACATCCGCACGGTCATCGTCCGCCAGGAGCGCACCGGCCTGCACATGGCCGACGCGTACTCGCGGATGAGCTCCGGGGAGAAGTTCGGGGTCTTCTGCATGCAGCACGGCCCCGGTGCCGAGAACGCCTTCGGGGGAGTGGCCCAGGCGTACTCCGAGTCGTCGCCCATTCTCGTGATCCCCGGCGGCTACCCCCGTCACCTGGCCCACTACTACCCCAACTTCAACTCGACCCTGAACATGCAGCACATCACCAAGTGGGCCGAGCCGGTCACCTCCGGCCCCGCCGTCCCTGACTTGCTGCGCCGCGCCTTCTTCCAGCTCCGCAACGGCCGGCCCGGCCCGGTGCTGCTCGAGGTGCCGGCCGACCTGTGGAACGAGGAGGTGCCCGACGGCTGGGTCCACGTGCCGAGCTACACCGCCCGCAGCGCGCCCGACCCGGCTGACCTGACGCAGGCGGCCGCGGTGCTGGCGGCCGCGCGGCGCCCGGTCATCTACGCGGGCCAGGGCGTGCACTACGCGCGGGCCTGGGCCGAGCTGAAGGCCCTGGCCGAGGCCTGGAACATCCCCGTCACCACCTCCATCGAGGGCAAGAGCGCCTTCCCCGAGGATCACCCGCTGTCGCTCGGCAGCGGCGGGCGGGCCAACCCCCGGGCGGTCAAGAGCTTCCTGGCCGAGGCCGACGTCATCCTGGGCGTCGGCTGCAGCTTCGCGCTGACCGGCTTTGGGGTCGGCATGCCACCGGGCAAGACGATCATCCACGCCACCCTCGACCCGAAGGACCTGAACAAGGACGTGGCGGCGCAGTACGCCCTGATCGGCGACGCCCGGCTCACCCTGACCGCGCTGAGCCAGGCGATGGACGGCCTCGACAAGTCCACCGCGGCCGCCCGCCAGGACGTCCCGTCCGAGATCGCCCGGCTGCGCCGGGCCTGGCTGTCCGAATGGGCGCCCAAGCTGCAGAACGACGCCACACCGATCAACCCTTACCGGGTTATTGCCGAGCTCAACCGCCTGGTGGACAAGGCGAACACCACCATCACGCACGACGCCGGCAGCCCGCGCGACCAGCTGACGCCCTTCTGGGAGTCGACCGCGCCGCTCACCTACATCGGCTGGGGCAAGACCACTCAGCTCGGCTCCGGCCTGGGCTTCGCCATGGGGGCCAAGCTCGCCCGGCCCGGCCACCTGTGCATCAACGTCTGGGGCGACGCGGCCATCGGCTTCACCGGGATGGACCTGGAGACCGCCGCGCGCGAGCGGATCCCGATCCTGTCGGTCCTGTTCAACAACTTCTCCATGGCCATCGAGATACCGGTCATGCCGGTCTCGCAGGCGAAGTACGGGTCGACGGACATCTCCGGGAACTACGCCGACATGGCCCGCGCGTTCGGCTGCTACGGCGAGCGGATCACCGACCCCGGCGGCATCGTCGCGGCGCTCAAGCGCGGCATCGCCGCCACCGAGCAGGGCCAGCCCGCCCTGCTGGAGTTCATCACCGACAAGGAGCAGACCGTCTCCAACGAGTAACCGCCGGCGGTGGCTAGTCGGTGCGTGGCTCGATCCCCATTTCGGCACAGAGTTCTTCGTCAAACACGATGTTCCCGGTGTACTTGCTGGGCGGCTGCTCGCAGATCCACGCGGCTGCCGCGCCCATGTGGCCGGCCGGCTGGAAGTCCAGGTCCGGGTTCTGGGGGTCGTTCTCCGCAAAGATAAAGCCCGGTGTCCGGAGGCCTGCGTTCGGGGACAGCACGTTGACCGCGATGTTCGCGTCCTGGAGCTCCATGGCCAGGCTCTGTGAGTATCGGTCCAGCCCGGTCTTCACCATGCCGTAGAACGACAACGAGCCCGTGGCGGTCTGCTGGTAGGGGCCGGGGCCAGGGAAGGCCGTCACGCGGGAAGAGATATTGATGATGTGGCCCGCGCCGGCCGCGCGCAGGTGCGGCAGTGCCTCCCGGATGAGCAGCAGCGGCCCGCGGAGGTCGATCTGCCAGATGAGGTCCAGGTGCCGCGGCTGGATCGTCTCGATGGAGCCGGGCACCATGATCGCGGCGTTGTTGACCACGATGTCGACCCGCCCGTATTCGGCTACGGTCTGCTGGACGCAGCTTGCGATGCTCTCCGGATCCCGGATGTCGAGCCGCACTGGCAGCGCCCGGCCGCCTCGCTCACGGATATGGTCCGCCACGGTGTGGATGGTGCCGGGGAGCCGCTTGTCGGTTACCTCAGTTGTGCGGGCCGCCACCGCTACGGCGGCCCCGGCGCCCGCGAGGGCCCGCGCGATGTACTCTCCGATGCCCCGGCTCGCCCCGGTGACGATGGCTACCTTCCCGTCCAGCGCCGTCATCCTGTCCCTACCTTCCATCAACCGCCCATCCCGGCAGACGGGCCACCTTTGTCATGCTAACGATCTGAAATATCGGAAATACAGAGCCGACCTGAGGATCCTTCAGACGAGCACTCATGAGGGGCCACGGCAGGGGGCAGCATAGGAAAAGCGAGTTGAAGAACACCAGAGTCTGGTTCTGAGTAACCAAGCAAGAGATTCCTCTAGGGAGGCCCGGTAATGCAGCCGACTGGCCAGCAACCGCACCGGCTGCGGCACCCGCTGGAGCCGCTGACCGAAGATGAGGTTCGTGACGCAGCGGCGGCCGTGCGCGCGCACCCGGAGTACGCCGACGGCTCGGTGTTCATCTACATCACGCTTCGCGAGCCGGCCAAGGCCGCCGTGGCCGAGTATGAGCTGGCCGGCCGGGTGCCAGACCGGCAAGGCAAGGTGGTGCTGTACGACCGGTCCCGGCGCCTGGTAAGCGAGGTGGTGGTCTCGCTGGCTGATGGCAAGGTCCGGTCCTGGCTGCCGGTGCCTGGCGCGCGGCCCAAGGCCAGCCGGCGGGACTTCCTGGCCGCGGTGGAGGCGGTGAAGTCCGATCCCCGCTGGCAGGAGGCGATGCGGAGCCGGGGGGTCACCGACTACACCCATGTTGAGGTGCAGCCGTGGCCCCCGGGTTACCACGAGGAACGCGACGCCGCTCACGACGCCCGGGTGGCCAAGGCGCTGACCTGGGTCGGCTTCTCGCCAACCGACAACACGTTCGCCCGGCCGGCGGAAAACCTGGTCGTTACCGTGGACCTGGACACCTCGACCGTGCTCGCCGTGGACGACGACGTGGTACCGCTGCCGCCTCTGGCGGGCAACTATGCACCCGAGCTCGCGTCCGACGCTGGGAACTACCCAGTGGTCGCCGCGCTGCGGGCGGACGTCAAGCCGATCGATATCACCCAGCCGGACGGCCCGAGCTTCACGCTCGACGGGCACGAGATCCGCTGGCAGAAATGGCACCTGATCATCGGGTACTCCCCGCGTGAGGGCCTGGTCTTGCATCGGGTCCGGTATGCCGACGGCGGCCGGGAGCGCTCGATCCTCCACCTGCCTCACTGTCGGAGATGTGGGTGCCCTATGGGGACCCGGCGCCGGTACACCGGGTCAAGGACGTGTTCGACGCCGGCGAGGCGGGCATCGGCTCGCTGGCCAACGCCCTGGAACTCGGCTGCGATTGCCTGGGCGAGATCAGCTACCTGGACGCGGTGGTCAACGACGACGAGGGCGAGCCGGTCCGGCTGCCCAATGCGATCTGCATCCACGAGGAAGACACCGGCATCGGCTGGAAACACACCCAGCACCTGAGCGGCTCGGTCGAGGTCCGGCGCGGCCGGCGGCTGCTCATATCCATGTTCACCACGGTCGGCAATTATGACTACGGGTTCTTCTGGTACCTGCACACCGACGGGACGATCGCCTACGAGGTCAAGCTCACCGGCATCATCTCTACTGGCGCGTTCGCTGAAGGTTCCGAGCCGGCCTACGGCACGGTGGTCGCTCCTGGCCTGTACGGGCCGCACCACCAGCACTTCTTCAACGTCCGCCTCGACATGGCCGTGGACGGCAACGCCAACTCGGTGTTCGAGGTCGATGCCGTTGCTGCGCCACCCGGGCCGGGCAACCCGGCGGGTAACGCCTGGATCGCCCGCGAGCGGCCGCTGGAGACCGAGGCCGAGGCGCAGCGGCTGGCCGATGCGGCGGCCGGGCGGTACTGGCTGGTGGTGAACGAGTCGGCCCGCGGCCCACACGGCAGGCCGGTCGGCTACCAGCTGGTGCCGGGGCCTAGCACGCTGCCGCCCTTCCAGCCGGACGCGCCTGCGCTGGCCCGGGCCCAGTTCGCCACCAGGCACCTGTGGGTGACGGCCTACGACCCCGGCGAGCTGCATGCCGCGGGCGAATACCCCTACCAGCACCCCGGCGGTGCCGGGCTGCCCGCTTACGCCCTGGCTGACCGGTCAGTGCGCGACACCGACATCGTCGTCTGGCACACCTTCGTCGCCCACCATGTCGTCCGGCCCGAAGACTGGCCGGTCATGCCGGTGACCACGGCCGGATTCCACCTCCGCCCGTTCGGCTTCTTCGATGCCAACCCGGCGCTCGACCTGCCCCGGCCGCATACCGAACATTGCCACACCGGACCGGCCGGCACCACAACGACCACGCAGGCGGCCACGGTCACGAAGGACGCTGCCCGTGACCTCGACAGCAGGGGCGGTAAGTAGGCAGATGATGCCCCAACCACCTCGAGCCAGCCGGTACGGCCGTGATGACCGGCCGGCCGGCATGCGTGTCCGAGCAGTACGCGGTTTAGGGGAAATCGCACCGGTTTGTGCGTCCGAGGTCCGAGGCCTGCCAATTGCACATGCAGGCGATATTGCCTTGACCAAGCCGCAGCATGACGGTGGGTACGAGAGGCTGGATGCTCCTCGTGCCCCGTCACGATGTCACAGCTGCATCCTTTGCGCTCATGATGAAACGAGAAGGGATGCGGTAGCTGGGCTAGGGATGACCGCCCACACTCCAGCCGTTAGGGAACTAAGTTCTGATCTTTTGATTGGCGCCGGACGTCACTAAGGAAATCGGCCCATGCGAGCGCGCCGAAGTTCAGAAACGGGCCCTCAACAGCTTTGCTGTCCCGGACGCCCCAGCTTTCTCTGATGGTCCTGGCCATTCGCGGGACCAGTGTGCCACAGGACGGGCCATCTACGGCGCGTTCGTCGGCTTTAGCGGCCTGACATCATTTATCGCCTCACACCACCGCTAGAACCCCGCTGAGCCCTGCCGTCCCGCTTCAGCCTCGTGGCTGGCGGGACGGCAGGTAAGGCGTCGCGTGGCCATGATCATGATTGGCCAGTGCGTACGTCGCTGAGGGCACCGGCCCGGGAAATTTCCGGCCGCGGGGTGAATCTTTTCCCGGGCGGGGAGGCGACAGTTAGGTCATGGACCGCCGCCCCGGTGACGAGATGCTGCTTCTCGCCCTGGCCGAGGTGACGTCGTGACCACGGCCCTCACGCCCGCCCGGCCCGAAGCCGACGCCGGCCGGGCCATGTTCGTCGCGCTCACCGCCCGGGAGACGCGCCGCTTCGCCCTCAACCCGGTCTTCCTGCTCGCCGTCGCGCTCACGGCCTACACACTCTGGAGCGGGCAGCGACGCACGGTCACCGAGATCGACGGCGCAAACACGATCTCGGCCGTCTTTTTCGGCGGGTTCGGCATGCTGGCCGCGTTCTGGCTGACCCGGTCGATGCGCGACAGCGAGCCGGTCGTCGGCGTCACCCCGGCCACCCTGCCGGCGCGCACCGCCGCCCTGTGCATGGTCGCGATCGTGCCGTTCGGCTGCGGCTGCCTGACCCTGCTCGCGTTCCTGCGGTTTCACCCGGTCGGCGACCCGGCCTACGGGGCGTTCAGCCCGTCAGCGCGGATCGCCGTCCTGGTCGGGCAGATCGCCGTCCCATCGCTCGGCGGCCCGTTGCTCGGCGTCGCGCTGGGCCGCTGGGTGCGGTTCCCGGGCGCCGCGGTCGTGCTGTTCCTGATCCTCGCCGGCTGGGTAAACCTGGTGATGGCCCTGACCCTGGCGCGTCCGGACTCGGCGCCCGTCGCGGTGCTCCGGCTGTTCGCGCCGTTCGCCCTCTTCACGCTCCACAGCGACGCCGGCGTCACGGCCTGGCGCGGGTCGCCGTGGTTCTTCATCGGCTGGCAGCTCGCCCTGTGCGCGATCGCGGTCCTGGTCGCGCTCCTGCGGGGGGCCGAGGGGCGGCTGCGCTCCCGGATCATCCGTGCCCTCGGGATCGCCGGAGTGGTGGCCGTGCTCATGCTCGTGCTCGCCGGCACCGGCGGGTTCACCCACGCCGTCACCACGTGATGACCGGGCCGGTGCTGCGGGCCGGGGCGTGGCAGGCGGTCGTCGGCGTCACCGGCGTGGCGGTCGTGGTGGGCGGCTGCGGAGCCGCGTTCCCGGCCGCCGCCACCATGCTGTTCCCGATCTGCTTCGCGCTGCTCGCCGCGGCCGCGGCCTTCACCCTCGACGAGCCGGCCAGCCTGATCGTCGACGTGACCCCGACCGGACCCGCCCGGCGCACCATGATCCGCGCCATTGCGCTGCTGGTGCCGCTCGCCGCCGGCGCGCTGGTCATGCTGGCCGCGGCCCTGCGCGGACTGGCGCTGCCCTGGGCGGCCGCCGGCCTCGCGCTGACCGGCAACGTGCTGCTCGGGTTCGCCGCGGCGTGCGTGGCCCGGACGCGGACCGGGGAACCTGGCGCGCTGGCCGGCACCGCTGTGGTGCTCGTGCTGATGGCGTCCAGCCTCGTCCCGCAGGTCGCGCGCTGGGTCCACACCTTCCCGGCGCCCGGCGCCGGCGGGCCGTCCTCGGACCCGGTGTGGTGGACCGTCCTCGCGGTGTGCGCGGCGGCCATCGCCATCTCGGCCAGCGGCCGGAGCCTGCCCCGGTGGAGCGCTAGCGCCGCAATCCTTCAACGTCCGGGCGCCGTGCGGTTAGGTCGAACTGGGCCCGGCCTCGAGGGTTCATACCAGGCACCTGACTCAGCAAGGAGGCAGGATGGCCGGCCATCCCAGCTTCGACCGCGCTCAGGCCATACTCGACGCGTCCCGTCGCGGAGATTACGCACCGGCCTTCGACAACTTCGCCGACGACATCGTGATGGAAAATGGCCCCGGCGTCGGGCCCTGGCACCGGGCCCGCGGCCGTCATGTCGTTCTGGGCTAAGCAGGTGAGTCGACCGGCAAGCCTGCCGCGCTGGCCGCGTCCAGCAGGCGTTCGTCGTATGTGACGAACGAGATCAGCCCGGGGCGTGCGTATAGGGCTGTGCCGAGGTGGATCGCGTCCAGGCTGCGGACCGTGGCGGGCTTGGCCGTCTGAGCCAGGATGCGGATACGCGGGTCGAGGTCGATCAGGTCGATCTGGTCCAGCACAGCAGGCAGGCGGGCAACGGCGTCTGGCGCATATCTGGCCAGCGCCCGGAATGATTCGATCTCCACTAGGACGGAGCTGATCCACCCGGTCTCGGCTCGCTCATCCAGCCAGCCGCGCAGCGCCGCAGATTCCGGCTCGGCGTGGACGAGCTTGACGACAGCGGCTGAGTCGAGGTAGATCATCAGCGTTCCCCGGCGCGATCCCGGGCCATTTCCTCTGCCACATTGACGCCGTCGCTCTTGCCTAGATCCATCCGCAGTACTTCCCGGCGCATCTGGGCTGCGCGCTCGCGCCGGCTGGCTGCCTCGAGCACCGCCTGCCGGATCGCGGCGGATCGCGAGAGGCCATCGTGAGTCAGCACCTGGAGAGCATGCTCGGTCTCGTCATCGGTGCGGATCGTGATCGTGCCAGCCATATCGCCACTGTAAGACACTTGGTCTTACACTGGCAAGCGTGGTCACCACGACTTTTCTTACACTGCGTAGCCGGTAGGCGGCCAGCCGGGCGCCGATGGGCCTGGGCTCCTATAGGAGGTGCGGTGCGGGTGTGAGCGGGGCAGTTACCGGATGGCCACCGCCCCGACCGGTGAGCCGGCCGCGCCGGTGATCTTCAATGGGGTGGCGGCGAGCATGAACTCATACCTGCCGTCGGCGGCGCATGCTGCCGACAGTGCGTCCAGGTCGAATATCTCGCCGAGCGCCAGGCCCATATGGACGATGGCGACCTGGTGGAGCGGCTGGAATTCGTCGATCTCGTTGGGGCTGACCTCCACCCCGTAGGTGTCGGTGGCCACCGCGGCGATGCTCTTCTCGAACAGCCACGGGACGGTGTACAGGGACAGGCCGGGCGCGGCGCCGCCCGCGTAGTCGCCCCACTGCCCGCGGCGGGCGGCCATCTGCCCGGTCCGCACCACCAGCGCATCGCCGGGCTGGACGCTCACCCCCGTGGCGGCCAGGGCCTCCTCGATGTCAGCGGCGGTAATCGCATAGCCGTCGTCCAGGGCGGGGATGCCGCGCAGGACCGGCAGGTCGACCAGGACCGCGCGCATCACCAGCCGGTCGCTCCAGTGCTGGATGCCGTTGCGGCCGGCGCCCGCCGAGGTGTGCTCGGCCGCGCTGTAGCCGTTCCACATCCTGCCCTTGTGGAAGATGTGCGACAGGGCGTCCCACTGGGTCCCGGTCTGGGTCCCCATGATGACCAGGTCGTCGGCGAAGCCGAGGCTGCCCAAGCCCAGCCGGTCCTGGGCTCCGGCCAGGACATCGGTGCCAGTCGCAGTGGTGATCAGTCGCGGGTTGGACCGCAGCCCGCCCCGCTGCGGCCCGGTCTGGTCATACGGCATCGTCAAGGAAATGACCTGCCCGTCGCGGACCAGGGCCGCCGCGGCCCGGACCTGCTCGGGGCCGACCAGGTTCATCGCCCCGAGCTGATCGTCGGGCCCCCACCGGCCCCACCGGCTGTACCGGGCGATGTAGTCCTCCAGGATGGCTGGCTGGGCGCTCATTGCTGCCTCCTACGAAACCTCCGGGCTTTGCTGGTCATCCTGGCATGCCCGCGGGAACGCGAGAGGTTACCCGCTGCACCCGTGCCGTGGTGTTCCCAGATCCTTGCGGTGGCGCCGGAGTAACGGACCTGCACTTCCGTCGCGCCCCACAGGTACGGCCCGGTAACGGGTCGGCGACATCGGCTCCGCCCGGCGGACCAGCCGCCGGGCGGAGCTATCCGCCGCTCGGGGACCGCAGTCCCTTTCGGTCTGGTATGACCCCGGTGTATCCCTGTTATGTGACGACTGACGAACTTCAGGCCGGGCGGGCTGTCATCGAGGAGCGCGGAGTCAGCGTCCCGATGCGGGATGGCGTCCGGCTGTCGGCCGACGTGTGGCGGCCGGCCGCGGGCCAGCCCGTGCCCGTCCTGATCTGCCGTACCCCCTACGACAAGCAGACCGCCGCGCTGATGGCGGCGCCCGCCGAGCTGGCCGCGGCCGGCTTCGCGGTGGTCCTGCAGGACTGCCGGGGCAGGTTCGGGTCTGAGGGGGAGTGGACCTATGTCCAGTCCGAGGTGAACGACGGGTACGACACGGTGGAGTGGGCCGCGGCCCAGCCTTGGTCGAACGGCCGGGTCGGTGTTTTCGGTGCCTCCTACATGGGCTACACGCAGTGGCTGGCCGCCGTGGCCCGGCCGCCGCATCTGGCGGCGATGCTGCCGGAGTGCTGCCCGTCGGAGTACTGGTCAGCGTCGTTCGGCCCGGGCGGCGCGCTCCGGCTCGCGCTGCGGATCGGCTGGACCGCGTCCGTCGTGGCGTCGATGGCCCCCCAGTGGGGGATCGAGGATCCGCTGCTCGACCAGGTCAGGGAGGCCGGGCTGGCCGTCGCAGCGGCCCTTGCCTCCGGCGACATCGCGGCCGTGCGGCCGGCCAGGATGCGCGCTAAGCAGGTACTCGACGACGTGTACCGGATCCGGCCGATGCTGGGCAATCCGCTGTGGCATGAGCGGGCCACCTGGCTGGCCGAGATCTTCGAGCACGAGCCGCGCGACGACGCGAACTGGCGCCGGGTCAATCCGGCCACCTACTATGACGTCCTCGACCTGCCCGCCGTCCATGTCGGCGGGTGGTACGACATTCACCTTGACGGCATCCTGGCCAACTTCACCGGGATGCGGCGGCAGGCGCCGACCGTGCGGGCCAGGCAAGCGCAGCGGCTGATTGTCGGCCCCTGGGCGCACTGGCTGCCGACGTCACCGGTGGTGGGGAGCATTGATTTCGGGCCTGCCGCCGTACTGGACACCACCGCGCTGCGCCGGGACTGGTTCAGCGCCTGGCTGCAGGACGGTCCCGATCCCGGCCTGGCCCCGGTTCGGCTGTTCGTCATGGGCGAGAACGCCTGGCGGGACGAGCAGGAATGGCCCCTGGCCAGGACCAGGTACACGCCGTGGTATCTGCAGCAGGCCGGAGGCCTGTCACCGGATGGCCCGGCAGGAAGCGCGCCTGATGAGTTCCGCCACGATCCGGCTGACCCGGTTCCGACCGTCGGCGGCCGGCTGCTCGGCATCGGTGAGTTCGCCGGGCCGTTCGACCAGCGCGTCATCGGCGAGCGAGCGGACGTTCTCAGTTACACCTCGGCACCGCTGACCGAGCCGCTGGAGATCACCGGGCCGGTACGGGCGCTGGTGTGGGCGTCCACGGACGCGGCGGACACCGACTTCGCCGCGGTGCTCATCGACGTTCATCCCGACGGCACAGCCATCAACCTGTGCGAGGGCATCGTCCGCGCCCGGCACGCCGGGCTGCCGCAGCCGCTGGCGGCTGACGCCGTCTACCAGTACGTCATCGACCTGGTAGCGACGAGCCTCGTGCTGCCGGCCGGCCACCGGCTGCGGGTGCATATCAGCTCGAGCAGCTTCCCGGAATGGGAGCCCAACCCGGGGACTGGGCGCCCGCTCGGCACCGACCGGGACACCGACTTGCGCCCGGCCCGGCAGGCGGTCTACCACGATCCGCTGCATCCGAGCCACATCATCCTGCCGGTCATCCCGCGCTAAGCGGCCGCCGCGGCGGACCCTGGGCTGTTTTGCGATGGTGCGGGCGTAGGGCCGGGCCTGGGTCTTTTGCCGGGCGGGATAGGAGAGTCGCCCCCACTCGGCGATCAGATCACCCCGCGGGCCCGACCCCGGGGTCGGCGCTGGCCTCCTCCCTGGAGTACCGGCAGCGCACCTGGCCAACCACGATCAACCCCACCTGTTCGTCCATACCCAGTCGGCTGAGCAGGACTTTCAATGCAACGGTTGACACATCTGGGATTGGCCGCGTAACGTAATTTCAACCAACGGGTTGAAAGGCCAATCGAGTGAGGTGTCGGTGGCTGTGGACGAGCTGTCCCGGATCTTCGCGGCACTCGCGGATCCGACCAGGCGCGACATGGTGACCCGGCTGGCGGTCGGCGACGCGACCGTGAACCAGCTCGCCGAGCCGTACCAGATTTCGCTCCAGGCGGTCTACAAGCACCTGAAAGTGCTCGAGGACGCCGGGGTGGTGCGCCGGCCGCCGGGGCCCCAGCCTCGGCCGGTACGGCTGGAGGCGGAGGTCTTCGACCTGATGGACAAGTGGATCGAGCGCTACCGGCGCCAGGCGGAGGAGCGCTACCGCCGCTTGGACGAGGTCCTCGCGCAACTGAACGAAACCGAGACCAGCAACGACGAGTAGAAGGGAAGCGCGGCATGAGCACCATCGCCGAAGCCACGATCGAGGCTGACCCTAACGTGCCGATCATTCGCGTAACCCGCGAGTTCGCGGGCACGCCCGAGCAACTGTTCCGGGCGCACACCGATCCCAAGCTGTTCGCGCAGTGGATCGGCCCGAGCTCCCTGGAGACGCGCATCGAGCAGTGGGACGCGCGTTCCGGTGGCAGCTGGCGGTTCGTGTCCACCAGCAACGGGGAGGAACACGCGTTCCGCGGCTGCTTCCACGAGGTCCGGCCGGACCGCATCGTGCAGACGTTCACCTACGAAGGGGACCCCGACGGTGTGGCCCTGGAGACGCTGTGGTTCGAGGACCTCGGCAACGGCCGCACCCGGCTGCGCACGCAGTCCCTGGTGGACAGTTTCGAGAGCCGGGACGCATGGCTCAAGAGCGGCATGGAGGTCGGAGTCAACGAGGGCTACGCGAAGCTCGAGGAGATGCTCGCCAATGGCAATGTCTGACCGGCCTGCCGAGCGGCACCGGGAGATCGGCCGGGTGTTCACGTATCGCGTCCAGGGCACCCGGTCGTGGGACGTGCCCTCGCCAGTCGCCGAGTGGACCGCCCGGGACGTGGTGCGCCACCTGACGGCATGGTTCCCCTCGTTCCTCGCCGCCGGCAGCGGCATACAGCTGCCGGCCGGACCGAGCGTCGACGACGACCCGGTCGGCGCGTGGCAGGCACAGTGCGACGCCGTGCAGACACTGCTCGACGACCCGGAGACCGCCGGCCTGGTCCTGAGCAACCAGTACATCGGCGAGGTGCCGTTGGACCGCGCGATCGACCAGTTCTACACCGCCGACGTGTTCATGCACACCTGGGACCTCGCCCGGGCCACCGGCCAAGACGACCGGCTCGACCCCGGCTTCTGCTTCGAGCTGCTGGCCGGGATGGAGCCGATCGAGCAGGTCATGCGGTCGTCCGGGCAGTACGGTGCCCGGGTGCCGGTGAAGGACGACGCCGACGCGCAGACCAAGATGCTCGGCTTCATCGGCCGGGACCCGGACTGGACGCCGCGTTGACCCCCGGCCCGCCGGGGCGTCCGTGACCACGTGCTCCGAGGAAGGAGTCATAGGCGCGGTATGGGAGAACGCGCGCCGACCCTGGCGCGTGCCATGATCTGCTGCACGATGGCGGTCTTGGAGTCTCCGGCTCGCGGATGCACAGGACGTGGCCGGCGGCCTCCAGCGCAGGGGCGTACGCCTGCTCGCCGGCTGAGTCCGAGAGCCCGCCGGATCCGGGCGGCCTCGCGGGCGAATAGCGCTGGCCATTGCGGGTTATGCTCCGCTGCCTGGCTCTGCCTCTGCCGGTCAGCCTGTAGGCGTCTATTACTGGCAGAGGCCTGTCCGGCCGAACTAATACGCGCTAAATGCTGAGACAGCCGACCGGCTCGGCCCTCATCGGCCCCGCTTCATCGGAAACCCGCCATCCGCGGCGGCTTAGGTCCTGGACCCGGCATCGGCCGCCAAGGGAGCGGCTGGCCTCGGCGTCATCGCCTGGAGTCGTGAGCGGCGAGGCGGGCGGCGATCTCGAGCGCTGGGCGCACGTCCTCCTGGTGGTAGATCCGTTCCGACGGCTCGATGCTGTCGAGGAAATGCTGGTACACGGCGGCGGCCCGCAGGGCGGCCAGCGGGCGGAGCAGATGCCATGCTCGCTCCGGGTCGCTGCTGGGCAGCACCTGTTTCCAGGTGCGAAGCCAGTAATCGGCGAGGGCGTCCCGGGCCGGTCCGTGCAGGCGATTGAGTACCGCCAGGTCCAGGACGGGGTTTCCTATCCGGGAATCACCCCAGTCGAACAAGATGGGTGTGCCGAGCCCGATCCGGGCGTTCCCGGGGTGGGCGTCACCGTGGACCAGGACGTCCGGCAGCCCGCAGGATTGTGCTCGGGCAAGCCGCTTTCCAGCACTGTCGGCGAGCTCGCGCAGGATCGGGTGGCCCGGAGCCCGGCGGGCCACGACGGCCTGCAATTGCTGGCTGAGGGCCTCGTCGCGGGCGTCTGGCACGCCGTCAGCTAGCAGGGCGGGGACGAGGGGAAGTGTCCGGATCTGCAGCCCGACCAGAGCCTCGATGACCTGCTTCGCCTCGTCCGGGGTGGCATCGAATCCGTCGCGGCCAGGCAGGTCCCCGAGCAGGAGACGGTGGTCCTGGGCCGCGACGAGCCTGGGCACGGCTTCTGCGGACAGCCGCCGCAGGACACCTGCTTCATGTGCGAAGAATCCCGGTACGCACTTCAGCCAGAGCCTGCCCCGGCTCCCGGCCGAATCGCGCACGGGAAGCGACCAGATGCACGACAAGTTCCAGGTGCGGTGCTGCAACGGGGGCCCTGCAGCCTCCAGGCCGGCTGCTGACGCAGCATGTACGGCCCAGTCGAGATCTGCGGCCGGGCCGCCTGGCCGCGCCCACGGCATCCGGTGCGGATGATCGGCCAGAGCCGCGGGATCGACCGGCAGCTTGGCCGACAAACCAGTCAGACCCGGCCCGCCCTCCGCTAGGTAGGTCACCTGACCGCCGAAGGCGCTTCCGTCGCCGGGTGTGCCGTGGAGCAGCCTCAGCACGGTGAGCATCGGGAATCGGCAGCGGATCGGCTCGAGGTCCTGCCACCACGGAGTGGCAACATCGAACGGGCCCAGGCTGCCGAGCAGGCTCCCGCTGTCATCGCACACCACGATGGTTACCGAGCGGCCTTCCGTGCGCTTGCCTGCTCCAGACACGACCGCTCCTTTCCCGGTAATAAAACGTACCCAAGGACGCAGGCATGGCCGGGCATCGAAGGCAAGGTCCTGACCAGGCTCCGCAGCCGGACCAGGGCCGGCATACACCTGGCCTGCGAAAATCGACGGCTCGGACGATTCTGGGATCAGTCCCATAGGCGTACCGGCGACCGAACTTCCTGGCTCCCGAAGCTGTGCGTAATCGGTCGAATACTGGATCCGGTGTCTGCCGCCGTAGAATCGGTGGAGAATCAGTCCCCACGTCAGAGTCGAGCATGCCACCATGGCGCTGCACACCGATCTCCCGACCCGCGCCCAGATCGGGCGCCTGATGACCGACCGCATGCCATCCAGCGTTTCCCTCTACCTGCCGACGGGGCGTCTGCCCGATGAGGGCAGGGCAGCTCAGATCGAACTGAAGAACCTGGCTGCAGAAGCGCTCGACCAGCTCCGGGCGTCCGGCGAGGACAAGCGGGTCGTCGGCGCCATCGAGACATTGCTGGGCGACCTCGCCGCCGACGACGAATTCTGGTCCTTCCAGGCGGTCAGCCTGGCTGTCTTCGTGAGCCCCACGGGCCTGCGGACCTTCCGGCTCCCGAACCGGCTGCTTGCTGCGGTCGAGGTGTCCGACCGGTTCCACCTCAAGCCGCTGCTGCGCTCGTGCACCTTCCCTCACGAGGGATTCGTGCTGGCCCTGGCCGCGGGCTCAGTGCGGCTGCTCGAGTTCGGACCCGACGGCCCCTCCGACGAGGTCGACGTCCCGGACCTGCCGGCCGACGCGTGGGACCCGAGAGGCAACAAGGTGGTGATGGCCCGGGAGGCCACCTACGTCCGCCGCATCGACCAGGCCCTGCGTCACATTCTCAATGGGCAGGACCTGCCACTGGTGCTGGCCGCCACCGAGACGATCGCCGCCCTGTACCGGACGGTCAACAGCTATCCCGGGCTGGCCGACGGGCGCAACGCCGGCAACCCGGAGACGACGTCCGACGCTGATCTGGTCGCCGCCGCCCGCCTGGTGCTGGACGATGTCTACGTCGAGCAACTGGCCTCGGTCCGGGGGCTGTTCGACCAGCGCTCCTCTCAGGGGCGTTCTGCCACCGACGTGTCGGACGTGGCCCGACTGGCGACGTTCGGGGCGGTTGACACGGTGCTCGTGGACATCGACCAAACCATTCCGGGGTCTGTCGACGAGGGATCAGGCGCTGTGACTTTCGACCCGGCCAACGACGCCTCCAACTACGGAGTGCTCGATGAAGTCGCCCGGCGGGTGTTCTTGTCTGGCGGCTCGGTGTTGGCCGTTCGGCAGGAGGACATACCCGGTGGCGGCCCAGTGGCGGCAATCCTCCGGTACGCCATCTGAAGGCAAGCCGGGGATGCCTGGACGGCGCTGGCCTACGGAAGGCGCTGTCGGATGTTTGCGCGGTTTCGACGTTCCTGTGTTCGAGGGAAGGCCAGATAAGTCTTCGGTTTCGCTTGCTATATTCGCGGCGTGTCGTGGCGCCTGGGAGCCAGCGGCCGAGATCTCCCTGAGCTCGGCGCAGTCGTCGTGCATGCGCTCATCGACGCCGAGGCGGGTCCCCTAGGAATGCGCCGTGAGACTCCAAGAGACAACGATGTATTCTCGCTACTAGTTGCCGCTAGCCACTAGTTCCCCGAGACGCAGGTCTGCTAGCCGGTTGCCAGGCTCAGGGAGACGATCACGATGAGCAGCCAGCCCAGGACCGTGCGCGTGCCGTACATGCTGGGACAGGACGAGGACGGCATCTGGTGCGCGCATGCGTGGCTCGGGTCGAGCGGAGGCGCGAACGGCAACGGCGCGACCCCAGAGGGAAGCCGTGGCCGACCTCCGCGAGGCTGTTCAGTTGGTCATCGATGAGGACGGCGTTCCCGAGGACATCCGCACGCTGGACCTAGGGGTTGCCTGACCCGCACTACAAGCCGGTGATCACCCGGATACGGTCGGCTTTCCAGCGGTCACCCAGCGGCGTGCCGAGGCTCATCCAGTCATGGCCGTGCGGTGAGCCCAGGTGGAGGTGGAACTCGGCGTCGACGCCCGCCTTCAGCAGCCGCTGCGCGTAGTCGAAGCTCTCGTCGCGGAAGATGTCGAGGCTGCCCACCTCGATGTAGGCCGGGGCCAGCCCGGTGAAGTCCTTGAGGCGGGCGGGGGCAGCGGCCGGGGACACGTCGTCGGTGCCGATCGCGTCACCAAGCAGCGCGTGCCAGCCGGTGTAGTTCATGTCGTAGGTCCAGGTGGCGGTGGGCGCGATGTACGGGTCGGGCACGGTGTTGCGGTCGTCCAGCATCGGGTAGATGAGGATCTGCCGGGCTATCGCGATGCCGGTGTCGCGAGCCAGGATGGCGGCCCCGGCCCCCACGCCGCCGCCGCCGGAGTCGCCCATGACCGCGATCCGGGCTGGGTCCACGCCCAGGTCGGCCGCGTGGTCAGCCAGCCAGCGGAGGCCGGCCAGCGCGTCGCGTGCCGGCTTCTCGCCCGGGTGCTCGGGGGCCAGCCGGTACTCGACCGACAGGAAGGGCACCCCGGTCCACTGAACGTACTGGCGTACCAGCGGGTCGTAGTAGTCGATGGTGCCGCAGATCATCCCGCCGCCGTGGATGTAGGCCACCGCCGAGCCGGGCTGGGCGCCCGCCCGGGTGTACCAGCGCAGTTCGATGGCGGCTCCGTCCTCGGCGGTGGCCTGGTAGCCGGTCCAGCTGACATCGGGGGCGGCGGCCAGGCTAGCGAAACTGGCCGGGAAGCCGGCGTTGATCAGCGCGCGCAGCGCCAGTGCGTCGCCGCGGGCGGGCACTTCGACGCCGGCCGCCCGTTCGGCACGAGTGGCCAGGGCGGTCGCGATGGCGGGGTCGAGGGAAAGAGCCAAGGGGACAACCTCCGTGCGGCAGGACGCGGCGCCGCGCCGCGCGGGACGGCCGGGCGCCAGGGTAGGACCGGCAGCAGGACCAGACGCGAGCCAGGCCGGCCCGGCATAGCCCCATGATCGCACCCGGGTGGCAGGAAGGCGCTGCTCTCCGCCGCTGGTCTCATTCGCGCCGGCTGGTCCACACCGAGACGTGAGCGGGTTCCAGCGCCGTGTGCACCGCGCGGGCCAGGTCCGCGCAGACGGCGTCCAGGTCGACCGCGTCCTTCAGCTGGGCCGCGAACGCGGCGATGGCCTGGTCGGCGTCATACCGAGCCCGGTTGAACCGCCGGTCCACCCGCTGCTGCACCCGGTGCCGGACCGGGCTGAACAGGGCCGCCGCGGCCAGGGTGGCGGCGGCTACCGCCACCGGGGTGTGCACGCGGAACACCCCGGTCGCCAGCAGCACCAGCCCGGCGTAGACCCCGGCCAGCACGCCGGTGATGATCGCGTAGGCCAGCGTCCGGGAGATGACCCGGTCGATGTCATATAGCCGGTACTTCAAGATGGCGACCGCGATGGCGGCGTACAGGCACAGCAGCGCCAGGCTGAACACCACCTTCACCGCGGACACCGCAGCGCTTTCGGCAGCGGTGCTCAACGCGAGCTGCGGGACGAAGGCGAACGGGATGGCCGCGGCGACCACGAGCGGGACAGCCGCCACGATCCACTTCAGCTGCAGCCGCTCCTCACCCGAGGACCGGGCGTACCGGACCGCTATCGCGGCGGCACCGGCCATCAGGGCGGCGGGCACCAAGATGAAGGCCGCGGTATGCGTCCCGGGGTACCAGCCGTCACTGAGCCTGCTGAACGGGTCGGCCCATACCCGGCTGGCGCGTGCCCCCAAGGCCACCGCATACAGCGTGAACACCGCAGCTACGAACCACGCGGCCGGGCGCCATCGCGGCGAGCGCAGCCGCCCGGTCGGGAACAGCAGGAGCATGAAAGCCAAGCTCGCCGCCGGAATCACCGAGACCCAGTTCACGAACCATGCGGCCGCCCGGGCTCCCGGCAGTGACCCCGGCGCTGCGACCAGTCCGCCCCGCGAGTATCGGTCGGCAAAGAAGGCCAGGCCCACCACCAGGCCCGCGCCGAGAAAAATCCAGCCGACCCGGTTCCCGGGCCGCCTGGACGCCAGGACGAAGCCCACCGCCGGGAGGGCTATGAACGCCGCCTCCTCGAAGACATTGGAGAAGTCCCAGCGGCTCAGCGGCCCCATGTGCCGGTCGACATAGGACAGCGCTATCCCGGCGATCAGCAGCGCGACAGCTATCGCCGCGACGCAGCCGGTCGCCCAGCGCAGCATTCGGGCTGTCAACCCTGCACGCCCCCAGGTGCCAGCTGCGACGCAGCCCAGCCCTCATCAGCTGCACGCAAGGACTCCGCCCCCTGGGGCATATCTCACCTCTTGAGTCGATTATCCGCCTATGCCACTGAAGGCCAGGTTAAAGGACCACCCGTTACTGCATCGTTACGGCGACCGCGCCGTCCGGAATGCATCGATCGTCATTCTCGTGTCCTGCTATCTCGCGGCGGCAGCGAGCGGGGCGGTGGCTGGCCGTGGTGTCCGCGGGGGCCTTATCAGCGCGGACGCAGACGTGATGTGCAGGGCGAACAGCAGCGGCACGGCGGCGGTGGGAATCAGAACGAGCGGGAGCTCGCTGATCGGCGCCCCGGACGGGGTGACGTTGATCAGCTGGAACCCGGTGAGGGTGCCGAGGGTCAGGGCCACGACCAGATCGGTCATGCCGAACGCGTTGTGCCAGAGCCCGGCCCGGCGGCCGCCGCCCTGCGCGAGCCTGCGCGCGACCAGCGGCGCAGCGATACCGGCGGCGATGTCGCCCAGGCCCGCGGGCAGGGCGAACAGCGCGGGCAGATGGCCCAGGGCCATGATGGCCAGGAAGGCCGTCCCCTCGACCGCCCGGAACGTATGCGGGAGCTCCAGCCGGCTCACCATGCCGGGCGCCGCCAGGGCGCGCGCGACGGCCGGGATGCGGCGCAGCGCCAGCCACGCGCCAAAGGAGCCGATCACCGCGACCGGCATCCACGGCACCCCGTGGCCGAGCCGCGCGTGGTACCAGCCGTGACCCGCGATGACCGCGCTCGCGGTGAACCAGCCGCCGAGCACGGCGGCCGCGCCCCCGGCGAGCAGCGCCGCACCCCTGCGGCCCAGGCCGGCCCGCACCGCGCCGCCGTACAGCACGACACAGGTCGCGGCCGGGATCGCGGTGACTCCGGCGATGATGATCACCCACAGATAGCCAGGCGGGTCGTACATGACATCCTCCTCTGATCAACGTCTACTATCTACAAGATAGTAGTTTGTAGATAGTATCTGTCAACTAGTATTATGGGAGGCGTGACACGGAACGTTCGCACCTACGACCACTTCTGCCTGACCGCCCGCGCCTTGGAACGCGTCGGCGACCGCTGGAGCCTGCTGGTGATCCGCGACCTGCTCACCGGCACCAAAAGGTTCACCGACCTGATGGACCGCCTCGGCGGGATCACCCCCAAGACGCTCAGCCAGCGCCTGCGCGAGCTGGAGGACGCCGGGATCGTCGCCGCCGACCGTGAACCGGGGCGGCGGGAAGTCTGGTACCGCCTGACACCGGCCGGCGACGACCTCAGGCCCGTCCTCGACGCACTCAGCCGGTGGGGGCTACAGCATGCCTGGCGCCGGCCCCAGGCCGGCGAGCCGCTGCACGCCGAGCACCTGCTCCGCTCGGTTACCCAGGCCATCGACCTCGCCGCCGGCGACCAGGAACCAGCCCGCTGGCACTTCCGGCTCGACGGTGCGGACTACCTGGTCGAAAACGACGGCCGCCAGTGGTCGCTCACCGCGGGGCCCCCACCCGCACGAGCCGACGTCACGATCACCGCGACCACCGAAGCCCTGACCGCCCTCATCTTCACCGGGTCGGACACCGGCATAGACATCACCGGCGAAACCGGGCCAGTCCAGCGATTCCGGCAACTGATCAGCACCATGGCCACCGTCGTTCAGCCGATCTAGACCGGCTGTACGCGTCGTATAGCCGGTCTAGACCGGAGCCGTGGAGTACGGCGGTGTCCATTGGGTGCACGACTCCGTGGGTACCTTGACCTAGCGCCTTTGGTTAGAGAATACTAACGGTTAGTGGATACTAACCGAGATGCTGACCGGTGGGGTGCCCTGGCCGACGGAACGCGCCTGGCCATCGTGGCGTGCCTGGCCGATGGGCCTCAGGCGGTCGGGCGGCTGGCGGCCGGGCTGCCGGTGAGCCGGTCGGCGGTGTCCCAGCATCTGAAGATCCTCAAGGATGCCGGCCTGGTGGAGGACATGGCGGCGGGAACGCGCCGGATTTACCGGCTCAACCCAGTCGCGCTGGCCGCGTTGCGGGATCAGCTCGACACATACTGGCAACGGGCGCTGGCCGGGTACGCCGATGCCGCGGAAGCGCCGGCCGAGGAGACGTGATGGCCCAGACCGAGGCAGTGACGGTCCGCAAGCAAATCGTGGTTGACGCGCCGATCGAGCGTGCCTTCACGGTGTTCACCGACCGGTTCGGGGATTTCAAGCCGCGCGAGCACAACCTGCTCGGGGCGCCGATCGCCGAGACGGTGTTCGAGCCCCGGGTCGGCGGCGGCATCGTGGACCGGGCGGTGGACGGCAGCGAGTGCCGGTGGGCGCGGATCCTGGCCTATGACCGGCCAGATCGGGTGGTGTTCAGCTGGGATATCAGCCCGCGGTGGACGATCGAGACCGACCAGGCTCAGACCAGCGAGGTCGAGGTGCGGTTCTACGCCGAGTCGCCGACCCGCACCCGGGTCGAGCTGGAGCACCGGCACATCGACCGGCATGGTCCGGGATCCGAAGCAGTCACCAACGGCGTGGACGGGCCGCAGGGCTGGCCTTTGTACCTGGACCGGTACGCCGCGCTGGTGAAGGAAAGCCGCTGATATGCCGCCGATCGTGACCAGCGCCGCGGGCTGGTGACAGTCCCGGACCTGGCGGCGGCATCTTCAACGTTGCGGGCACGCTGACCCTCAACCACACCAAGGGAAGGGGAAGCGGAGAATCGGTCGTTAGCCGCCGCGTGTCAGTGGTCGCCGCTACGGTGTCCCCATGAGTGCCCAGCAGGACAGCGACCCTATGGATGCACCAGCCCGCAGCCTGCCCTATGAAGTGATCCACTTGGGCGGCCAGGCCGCCGCGATTGTCCCGCTTGCCGAGCTGCGGCGCCTTCAGGCGGTCGAGCGGCATGCCTCGCCGGAGGCGCTCGAAGAGGCTGAGATTGAGGCGGCCCTGGCCGCGCATGACGAGTGGGTTGCAGTCGGCCGCCCCGGTGCCGTCTCCCACGAGGAAGCAATGGCCGAGCTGCTCGACGATCACCAGTGAGGATCGAATGGTCCCCGGCAGCAAGAGTGACGGCGCGCCGTTTCATGCAGGACCAGACCGGCATGTGGGCACTCGGTGAAGCGGTCGGCCGCTTGGTTGATGACCCCGAACCGGCCGAAGGGTTGCACCGCGGCCGGTACCACCGTGTCCGCGTCGGCCGGTACCGGGTCCTCTACGTGATCGATGACGACGTGATCACGATCGAACGGGTCGACCGGGTATAGCGGGATAGCCCGCTCCCCGTTCTCAACCTGCGGTGCATAACCAGCGCGGCCGGTTCGGTTCAGTCGTGGCCGTGGTCCTGATCTGCGGAAACAGCCTGTACCTGACTCTGGCGAATGCCTTCACATCATATATCCGCAGGTCAGTCACTACAGCGAGTATGTGCTCTTGGTAGGCGGCTTCAAGTTCATCCTGTCCGCGGTGGGCGTGAGGCCATCGGCCGGGCCGGCCCTTGACCGCCGCTAAGCGCCATCCTATGGTTTAACCATGGTTACCGATAAACCAGACAACTCCGATGACGGGGTATCGCCGATCGCGTTCTACCTGGACCGGGGGCTGGGGGTGCCGACCTACCTGCAGCTGGTGCACCAGGTCGACTATGCGCTGCGGCTCGGCTTCCTGCGTGCGGGTGACCAGTTGCCGAGGATCAAGGACGTGACCCGCTCGCTGGCGGTGAACCCGGACACGGTGATGAAGGCATACCGCGAGCTGGAGTTGCGCGGCATCGCGGCCGGGCGGCCCGGCGTCGGCACGTTCATCACGCAGGCACCACCCGTCGTCGGCCTTAAGCAGATGGCCGCGCTGCAGAAGAAGCTCACGACGTGGCTGGCCGAGGCGGCCGAGGCCGGAGTGGACGAGCTTGGCATGAAGGCGCTGTTCACGGCGGCGCTACGGGATTTTAGCGGCCGGGGCGCCGCGTCCCGCCTTCCCGGCCGCGCCAAAGCTCGCCGGGAAGGCGGGGCGGCATGAACGTCATCGAGACGGACGGCCTCGGCAAGCGTTACCGGCAGACCTGGGCCCTGCGAGACTGCCGTCTCACCGTTCCGGCCGGCCACGTGGCTGCCCTGGTCGGACACAATGGCGCAGGCAAGACCACCCTGCTGCGCATCCTGGCTGGTATAGCGACCCCGACGGCGGGCACGGCCACCGTACTTGGCTTTACACCTGGCAGCCAGCAGGCCCGCGACGCGGTGTCCGCCATCGACCAGACGGTGCCGCTCTACCGCCACCTGCGGGTCCGCGACCAGCTCGCCGCCGCACGGGAACTCAACGACCAGTGGGACACCGATCTCGCCGTACAACGGCTGTCCTCGTTGAACCTGATGTCGTCCGGCAAGGTCGGCAAGCTCTCTGGCGGCCAGCAAGCCCAGCTCGCGCTCACCCTTGCCCTGGCCCGCCGCCCTCAGCTGTTGTTGCTGGACGAGCCGCTGGCCAGCCTGGACCCGTTGGCCCGGCAGGAGGTGCTGGGCTGGCTGATGACCTGCGTGGCCGAGGATGGCCTGTCCGTCGTGTTCTCCTCGCATGTCATCGCGGAACTTGAGCGCGTCGCCACATACCTGGTGGTGCTGTCCCAGGGACGGGTACAGGTCGCCGCGACGGTCGACAGCCTGCTCGACTCGCATCTCGCGCTGACCGGCCCGGCGGCCGACGCCGGCCAGCTGGCCGGCCAGGTGCCCGTCATTACCGCACAACGGACCGGGCGCCAGGCCCAGGTGCTGGCCAGGACCGACACGGCGCCGCCCGGCTGGGCGGGCCGCCCGGTCACGATGGAGGAACTCGTGCTCGGTTACCTGCGGGAGCCGTCCGCCCGGGTGCTGCCCCGGCTGGGGGTAGCGCGGTGACCGTGGCGATGCCTAAGGCGATCAACGTGCCGAGGATGACACGGGTCACCTGGTACAAGCACCGGACCTTGGTACTCGGGATCCCCGGCATGTTCCTGCTCGCCGCCGCGCTGCTGGTCATCGACAGCCTGCTGCAGCGCCGCTGGATTAGCTCGCACCACTTCACCTACTGCCTGGCCTACGGGGACAACTCCACCTCGAGCCGGTGCCTGACCCAGAACGCGCCGTACCAGCTGGGGATCTTCGCGGAGTTCGTCAACTACTGGCGGACGGAAGGCACCGTGCTGGCGGTAATCCTGCTGGCCGCGGCGGCAGGCCTGTTCGCCGGAGTGCCGTGGGTAGCCCGCGAGTTCGAGGGCGGCGGCTTCCGGTTCACCTGGACCCAGAGTGTCAGTCCGCGTCGCTGGCTGCTCGGCACGTTCGGACCACTCACCCTGCTCGCCGCGGCAACCGCCGCCATCTGCGGTGTGGCCGCGCACTGGTGGTTCCAGGTGGCGCAGTTCCGGCTTGACGGCGGAACCACCCCGTGGGGCTGGGAATCATTCGAGATGACCCCGCTGTCCGTGGTGAGCTGGACACTGCTGGCTATGGCGCTCGCCCTGCTGCTCGGCGTGACGATCCGCCGTGTGCTGCCCGCCATGATCACCTTCGCGGTGATCTTCGGCGGGTGCCTGGTGCTCGCCCAGACCTGGCTGTCCACGTTCCTGTTCAGCGTCGGCGACATCCCGTTGCGGGTCAACTACGCCAACCCCGAGTACCCCAGCGGCAGCTACGTCGCGCAGACGTGGTTCGCCCGTCCGGGCGGCCCCAAGCTCAACCCGATGACCGTGTACGCGCAGCTGCCAAACGTTCCGCAGCCGCAGCAGGCTCGCTGGCTCGCGCAGCATCATCTCACTGAATGGATCGCCTACCAGCCGCACAGCCACCTGGTCTGGCTAGCGCTCGCCCGCAACGGCATCCTCGTAGTGATCGCCGCCCTCGCCGTCCTCGCCTCGGTCTGGTGGCTCCGCAAGCACCCGGCCGAATGAAATCCGGCTCAGGCACCATCGCCGCGGACCATATGCCGGTAGCTGGCCAGTCGTGATCGCGCCGCAGCCCGTTCTTCCTGGCCGGCTGCTGGGATGAGCCGTCACAGTGCGGTGTCCAGTAGCTGGCCGGGGGTGATGGGGAGCTCGCGGATGCGCTTGCCGGTGGCGTCGAATACGGCGTTGGCGACGGCTGCGGCGACTCCGGTGGCTGACAGCTTTCCGATTCCCTTGGCGCCCAGCGGGCCGGCGTAGGCGTCGAACTCGTCGACGAAGGCGATGTCGATGGTCGCCGGGATGTCCGCGTTGACGGGCAGCGTAACGAAGCCGCCCCCGGTGTGCGGGGCGATGACGCGCACGTCCGCGGCCCCGATGCCGAAGGCGGCCGCCAGGATCGACTGCACCCGCGTAGACGTGCTGTACGGAGTCATACACCGTCAGCCAGCCGATCCGCACCGTGCGGTACTACCTCAGCGATTGGGTGCACACCGGCCGTTTCCCGGACCCCAGAGATCTCGATTAGGTCTCCCCGACCGGCTGGCCAGGCAGCGTCGTGTAACGCTGTAACTAGCGCGGGGGCGGATCTCATACACGCTGCCCGCGCCCAGGCCGTGCCGGGCCGGGGCAAGGGCAGGCGGAGGAAGTACCGCCCGGCGTCCAGCCAGCCCGGCACGGCTCCGCGCCCGCCGATGATCAGCGCTTGCACCGCAGGATGCGGTCGAGCACGTCGAGTGCCGCCGCGCGGCGCGTCCTCTGGCCCGACCAGACGGCGGGGAAGATCACTCCGCCGATCACCAGGACGATGACCAGGCTGAGGATCAGCAGCACGGCCTGATTCCTCAGCAGTCCTGAGAAACCGTTGCTGACCTGGGCCATCATCGACAGTTCGTAGAGCTGGCGGGAGCCCACATTCTCGCGAGCAGCCCGGCCGAGCACCAAGCCGACCGGTGGACGACGGTGTGGACAAGGTGTGCAGACACGCCGGTCACGTTGTGTGCGGCCTGGGGAAATAGTTGTGGAAATGCCGGTGGAAAATGCCAGCCACGGCGGCTAGCTGCGCGAATGCGGTTCCACCGCTGTGCGGAAGAAAACTCTGCCGGAAATTTGCGGCCCGGAGGTCCACAACTGCTATCCACAGCCGCGCTGTCGCGGATGGTGGATGGCAGCTTCGCGGCAGCGCATGCGCGGAGGTTGGCGGTCTGCTAACCCTCGATAGTGCGTTCGATCGAGGGCACGCTCGCGCAGCGAGCAGTCATCAGGCCCGGCGCTGAGCTGGTGGAGGTGGCGTGCTGCCCCGAAGTATCAAACGAGTATCACGAGCCCTTCCCGCACCCTATTTCAGGGCTCTGAACTGGGGAAACACGGTGTCCGATGGAGGACTCGGACAATTGCACATGCGTTCGCTCTCACCGCAGAGTTCATGCTGGGGTGAGGTCGCTCGCGACACTAAACGGCGGAGTATGAGTAGATGACCTCGGGACTCGTGCGAAGGAGAAGTCCCTGAGCGGGATACGCTGCTCACCGAGGAGCAGATAGCTTTCCGTCGCCTTCACTGTGGCCGAGCTGCGCCAGCTTGCCCGCGAACCCGTACTAAACCGCGCCTCGGACAAGTCGCGGCGGATCACCCCGTTACTAGACGTAGGCAGGTAATGACAGGTCCAGAGCACTACACAGAGGCGGAAAAGCTGCTGGCCGACCCCAACTACGGTGAGCCGAAGGGCATCCGTCGCAGTGAGGCAGTGGCCGCCGCTCAGGTCCATGCCACGCTCGCGCTCGCCGCAGCTGCGCTCGGCGGGATCCCATTTGGCGACGGACGGCAGTATGCCGGGCCGAACGCAGATTGAGGGGCCGCGCAGTTACCGCGAAACAGGGCCGCGGTGAGGACCCGGCCGGGTCATCGACGTGATAAGCCCGCCAAACTCCGGCCACGCTGAACGATGAAGCTCGCCATGCTCGCGCCGATCGCCTGGCGCACGCCGCCCAAGCACTATGGGCCGTGGGAGTCGATCGCCAGCCTGCTCACTGAGGGGCTTGTCGCGCGCGGAGTCGATGTCACGCTTTTCGCGACGCTGGACTCGGTGACGGCGGCGGTTCTCGATGGCGTCTGCCCACACGGCTACGCAGAGGATACGCAGCTGGACGGCCGGGTCTGGGAGGCGCTGCATGTCTCGCATGCCCTGGCCCGATCGGGCGAGTTCGAGCTTGTGCACAACCACCTTGACTGGCTGCCGCTCGCATTTGGCGAGCACGCCCGGGCGCCGATGGTGACGACCATCCACGGCTTCTCCGGCGCGGGCATCCTTCCGGCCTACACGCGGTCGCGCTCAGCGTTCGTCGCGATCTCAGCTTCCGACCGCTACGCCGGGCTCGACTATGCCGCGACCATCCATCACGGCATCGACCTCAGGGCGTTCCCCTATCGCGCCGCCCGGGGGGATTACCTTGTCTCGTTCGGGCGCATTCATCCCGACAAGGGCACAGCGGACGCCATCGAGATCGCCCGCCGCGCCGGATGGCGGCTGGTGATCTGCGGCATCGTGCAGGACGAGCGGTATTTCGCCGACGCCGTGGAGCCGTATGTCGACGGGGATCAGGTCATCTTCCTCGGCTCGGTCGGCCCGGAGCGCCGGGCGGATGTCCTTGGCCATGCTGCTGCGCTGTTGCACCCGATCTACTTCGACGAGCCGTTCGGCCTGTCGGTCGTCGAGGCCATGGCATGCGGCACCCCGGTCGTCGCCTACCGGCGCGGCTCGATGCCCGAGGTCGTTGACGAGGGCGTGACCGGCTACCTGGCCCATGACATCTCCTCGTCGGTCGATGCGGTCCGCGCGGCGGTGCGGCTGGACCGTTCGGCCGTCCATGCCCGCGCCGTCGCGCGTTTCGGCGTCGACCGCATGGTCGAGGAGTATCTGCGCACCTACGAAGCGCTGCTCATGTCGGCCAGCACCTCGCCGAGGGGCGCGTAAGCCACCCCGATACGGCAGTCATCTATGCCGTAGGGAATCCACAGCAGGCCGTCGTGCAGCAGGGCTCCGCACGAGTACACGACGTTGGGGACGTAGCCGTCCTGCTCATCCCGGCCGGGGGACAGCAGCGGAGTCATCGAATAGCCCACCACGCGCGTCGGGTCATCGAGATCAAGCAGGAGCGTGCCGATGACGTAGACCCGCATCGGACCGACGCCATGGGTGAGCACCAGCCAGCCCTGGTCGGTTTCGATCGGCGGTCCGCAGTTCCCGACCTGCAGCATCTCCCACGGCGCGGACGGTTCCCGCAAGAGCACTGGCCGGTCCCACACGTAACCGTCCGCCGAGCTGGCCAGGCTGGTGTTCTCGCCGTCGGAGCGGCACAGGGCGAGGTGCTGTCCGTGCACTTTGCGGGGAAACAGCGCCATGCCCTTGTTCCGGGCGGCCGGCCCGGCGAGCCGGTAAGCACGGAACGCGCTCAGGTCCGAGCTGATGAGCAGGCGCGGGGCGATCTGCCGCCCGTCATAGGCGGTGTAGGTGGCGCGGTACTCGGCGGTCCCGTCATCGTCGACGAACCGCGTGAACCGCGCGTCTTCCATGCCGTTGCTCTCCTCGTCAGCGGCTGGCGACAAGATCCGCTGCCCGAGGTCGACGTCGCGGGCGAAGGCGGCGCTGTAGGCCGACGACACCACCGTGCGCAGCAGGTCGACGGTGGCCGCGGATCCCGGCCGGGCCAGCAGGTCGCGGTGCGCATTGGCCAGCGCCCGCTCGAGATCGACGTCCTCGAGCTCGGCGGGCAGGACGTGCAGGACGGCCTCCGCAAGTTCATCGAGATTCCCCTGGTCCGCGAGGACGGCACGCAGGTGCGCCTTGCGCCAGTTGGTCGGCATGGTGTCCGCCGCGGACGCCGGCAGGAGCCGCGGTTCGAAAGACCACTGCGCCCCGGGGCCGACAACGGCGGAGCAGAAGCCAATCGAGGAGATGTGCCCTTCACCGATGCCCCGGACGCTGAGGGCCACCCGGGCCTGGCCCGCGCGCAGGCCGTCCTGGTCGGGGCTCAGCACCGCGCTCGGGTTGCACAGGCCCGCAGCCTCCGTCGCGTACTCCGCGGTGAAGGTGGCTCCCAGCAGCAGCGTGCGTGCCGCCGTCAGCTCGTGCGCCTCCTGGATGTGCGCGGAGACGTTCGACGCATTGCGCCGCAGCAGCTCCTGGTAATGGTGGTGGCGGCCGCTGAAGTCGCGGAGCAGGCCGGCAGCCAGCCGCTCGACCTCGTCTTCCGGCAGGCTCATCACCCGGCCGACCACCTGGCTGGCCCGCGAACGGGCCCGGTGCAGCTCCTCGCCCGGCAGGAAAAGCCGCGCGATGACGCGGGCCGGATCGGGGCGCAGACCAGCCTGAACGCGGTGCGCGATCACTCCTGCTCGCTGATCCGGCGGGCCTGCTGCGCGGTCGCGAGCATGGCCAGGGTGGACTCGGCACCTTGGTTGAGATTGCGGCTGTACCGTTCCAGGCCGTCATAGCCGCCACCGGTACGGGGGTCGAACATCGGCGTAGCGCTGTCGTTGTCACCGAGGAACCAGTCCCATGCGAGGTCGATGCCCGTCAGCCAGGACGGGTCGCCGGTGATCCGGAACGCGCTCCCGCAGGCGTCAGCGAGCGCGGAGACCTCGATGGGCTGCTGGTCGTAGCCCGGGCCTACGTCGCCGCGGCCGCGGCCGCCCACCGGGGTCACCGACAGATGGCCCTCGCGAGTCTGCGTGAGCAGCAGGAACTCCAGCAGGCCGAGGCCGCGGCTGAGGGCCGGCCCATCGGACAGGGCGTCACCTGCGACGATCAGCGCCTCGGCAATCGAGGCGTTTGCGTAGCTCAAGCGCTCCTCCGGCCAGGGCCACCGGGAACCGCCGTCCTTCCGCTCGCCGATCATCGCCAGCGTGTCGGTCAGCAGCCCACTGGCCGCTATTTCGTCGGGCCGCTCTCTCAGCAGCTCGGCCGCGCCCAGCGTGGCAAACGCCATCGACCGGAGGTGCGGAGAACGAGGCTGCGCCGCGATGCGGAACCCGCCGAGCGCCCGGGCCCGCATGCCCGGTGTCTGTGCCCTGGCGGCTGCCACACCGAGGCCCCAGAGCGCCCGTCCCCACCAGTCACCCACCGCTGCCTCGTCGCGCCACTGCCCGTCGACGGCCATCCTGTTGTGACAGGTCCCCGTCGCATCGAGCGCGTCCAGGACGAACGCGAGGTAGCAGCGGGCCAGGCGACGGACGGCCTGCCTGGGCTCCTGCTCATGGCAGACGACGACCAGCCCGCGGGCGGCGTCGTCGACGCAATAGCCATGCTCGCGCCGGGGGACCGTGCCGAGGGCGTGCTCGAAGAGCCCGCGGTCGTCAGTCAGCCGTTCGAGGTGATCGAATACCGGCGGGTCAACGGCGCTTGCGGGAGTCACGCTGCCGGTGGTCATGCGGCGACGCTCGCCGTGATCAGCCTGGCCAGCTCGCGGTACTGGTCTGCGATGACCGGCCACCGCAGCTGCGGCGCCGTCTGCGTGGCGGCGGCCGCCATCCTCGTCATCACCTGCCCGTGCGTGATCACCGAGCGGAGCGCGGCCGCGATCGCGGCCGGATCGCGGTGCGGCACGAGCAGGCCCGCTCCGCCCGCGAGCATCTCTGTGGCGTGCGGGAACCGCGTCGCCACCACCGGCTTCCCGGCCGCCACCGCCTCGATGAGCACCCCCGAGGTGACCTGCTCGGTCGAGTCGTAGGGCAGCAGAACCACGTCGGCGGAGTGGACGAGCGTGGCCAGCGCGCTGGTGGTCCGGTAGTAACCCTCGAAGGTCACCCAGGAGTCCAGATCGGCCTGCCGAACCTGCTCGCGGAGGCGATCGCGATAGGCTTCGCCGTCGTCGAGCAGCACCTTCGGGTGTGTCTGGCCGGCCACCACGTAGCGTGGCATGGGCACCAGATCGCGCAGCATCGCCATGGCCTCGATGCCCCACTCGATGCCCTTGCCTGGGCCGAGCAGGCCCCAGGTCAAGATGGTGAACTCCCCCGTGCGGAACGTCGGCTCCGCCATCGTGGTCTGCAGGGCGGGCGCGCCGTGCGCGATGATGCTGACCTTCGTCATGTCGACGGCGTAGCCGGCCGCGAGCCGTTCGCGCGCCGTCATCGTCATGACCACGACGGCATCGGCTTTCGCTACCACCGACTCGAGGACCTGACGCTGGTGTGGCGTCGGATCGGTCAGCACGGTGTGCAGGACGATGACGCACGGCACCGAGACCTGGTCCAGCAGGTGCAGGATCTGGCTGCCGTCGGTTCCCCCGTAGACGCCATACTCGTGCTGCAAGATGGCGACATCGCACTGGTTCAGTTGCGCGGCCGCCTCGCGCAGTGAGGTGGAGTCATCATTGATGAGCTGCGCGACCACCTCGCTGCCGGGTCGTGGTGCGGCCGCCTCGACCAGGCGAACGACCCAGCCCTCGTCAGTGCTGGAGTGCAAGAGGGCGCCGCGCAAGGCGGCGGTGAACGTGGCCAGCCCGCACTGGGTCGGCGGGAACGTACTGACAAAGCCAAATCGCATGCTCATGGTTCAGGTGCCTTCCGATTGGACAGCCCCGAGAAAACCGAGAAACGAAGCCTCACGAATAAGATGCTCAGGGCCACGGGCAGCGTGTAGGCCAGACCAATCGCCGCGACACGCCTGCGTTCCTGGCCGACCAAGAGGGCTTAAAACCCGTTGCAGCAACTGCTGACCCAGCCAGGCGCACCAAAGTGCAACAAGGCCAGCTTATCCGAAAATGAGGACGGCTGGCGCCATCTCCATGCGCTCCGGGCGGTGAGCAGAGCGATGGCCCGCATGAGTTCGGTGCGGGCAGGGTGACGCTACAGGGACAGTTCCCGGCGCAGGCAAATCCAGCGGTAGCCGTAGCCACCGACCCTGACCTTAGCCAGGTCGATGTCGCCGTAGTCGCGATCGGCCAGCATCTCGGTGGGCGACTCGGCAATGTCGTCGAGGCTGCTGACATCGGCGGTGACGTCTTGGTCGCCGAGATTGTGCAGGAACAGCATGGTGCCGGTCGTGTCGTCGGCGCGGTGCACGAGCAGGCCGGGCGGCGTGGGCACGTCGACGTGGCTACAGGAGCCGGTGTTTATCTCCGGGCACTCGCGCAGCGTGCGCATCATCCGTTCGAACCAGGACAGCAGTGAACCGGGGTCGTTACGCTGCCTCCTCACGTTGACCTCCTCGTAGCCGAACGTTCCATCGGCGATCACCGGATGGACCAGCCGGTCGACTGCGGCGGCGGAAAAGCCGGCGTTAGGCAGCGATGACCACTGCATCGGCGTGCGAATAGACTCCCGGTCCGGCAGCGACAGGTCGTCGCCCATGCCGATCTCTTCCCCGTAGCGGATGACCGGCGTCCCTCGCAGGGTGAACTGCAGCGAGTAGGCCAGCCGGATACGGCGCTGGTCGCCGCCCAGCATGGGCGCGAGACGACGGCGGATCCCTCGCCCGTACAGGCGCATGTCCGCTTCCGGGCCGAAAGCGGCGAACACCTCCTGCCGCTGGTCGGCGGTGAGCCGGGACAGGTCGACCTCATCGTGGTTGCGCAGGAAGGTGGCCCACTGTGACCAGTCGGGCAGCGCCGGGGTATCGCGCAACGCGTCGATGACGGGCTCCGGGTCCTGGCGGGCGAGCGCCAGCATGATCTGGGCGTTCAGCAGGAAGTCGAACAGCATGTGCAGCCTGTTCGCAGAGCCGCCGCTGTCGCCGAAGTACTTGATAAGCTGGTCGGGGTCGACGTTCGCCTCGGCCAGCAGCAGCGCGTCCTGACGCTGCCACTGCACATGCTGGCGGAGGTCGGTGAGAAACTCGAAATCCTTGTCATCGCGGCTGCCGTCCGCAGTGGTGTACTCGATGAGGAACGGCACCGCGTCCATCCGGAACCCGGCAACCCCCAGCCGCAGCCAGAATGACGCGATCTTCTTGATCTCGTCGCGGACCCGCGGGTTGCTGATGTTGAGATCCGGCTGAAAACGGTAGAACCGGTGAAAGTACCACGCGCCTGCAGTCTCGTCATACGTCCAGGTCTCATCCTGCTCGCCGGGGAAGACCATGCCCTGGTGCCGGTCGGGCGGCTCTTGTTCGGACCAGACGTACCAGTCCCGGTACGGCGAGCCGGGCGACGAACGCGCTGACCGGAACCACGGGTGCTCGTCCGAGGTGTGGTTAACCACCAAGTCGATGATGACCCGGATGCCGCGGCTGTCGGCCGCCTGCAAGAACTCCGCGAAGTCACCCAGCGTACCCAGCCGGGGATGCACGTTGTAGTAGTCGCTGACCTCGTAGCCGCCGTCCCGGCCCGGCGAGGGATGGATGGGGTTCAGCCACAGGCAGTCGACGCCGAGGCGGGCCAGGTAGTCCAGCCGGCGGGTGAGCCCGATGAAGTCACCGACACCGTCGCCGTCGGAGTCCTGGAACGTCTCGACGTCCAGGCAGTAAATGATGGCCTTCTCATACCAGCGCTCAGTCATGCCGCTGCACTCTCCCCGTCACAGCCAGGGCAAAACGCGGCCAGACGCGGCCGGTCCGTGAGAAAGCTGTGAGAGACTCCTGCCCTGGGCAGAGGCTGCACGCAATGCCGCCGAGGGCCTATCGCTGGATACCGTTTCAGCTACGACGTCGGCGACACGCCGATCCCGTACTGCCCGGCTGGTGGGTGACTCGCTGGTGATCGCACCGTATGTGCTGTCATGGGCCAGTCCATTGCACTAGCAGCAGCGTGGCGTCGTCGCGCAGTCCGCTGCCGCCTTGGTGGTCGAGTACCGCGCGCACGAGTCGCCGCAGCAGTTCTTCAGCTGGCTGGCCGCTGGCGGCTTCCCGTTCGAGGAGGTCGGTGAGCCGGTCCAGCCCGAACAGCTGCCCGTCCGGGGTGCGGGCCTCGGTCACGCCGTCGGTGTACAGCAGGACGGCATCGTCCGGCTCCAGGTCCTGGCGGCCGAGCCCGGGAACCTGGTCGCCGAGCCCGAACGGCAGCACTGGGCTGCAGCTGAGTTCGGCGACCACCTTGCGTCCGCGCAGCAGCAGCGGCGGCGGGTGCCCGGCGCACGACCATTCCATCCGGCCCGAAGCGGTGTCCAGCCGGGCGATGATCCCGGTGGCGAAGGAAAGGTCGTCATAGCGGCTGGCCAGCACCTGGTCGATGGCGGTGTGAATCCCCGGGACCGATGTCCCCTGCCGGCGCGCGTGCCGGTACGCGCCGATGGCCAGGCTGGTCAGCAGCGTGGAGTCGAGGCCATGGCCCATGGCGTCGAGGATCGCGAACTGCAGCTCGCCGTCATTGACGGCGTAGTCGAATGTGTCGCCGGCGATATCGTAGGCGGGTTCGAGAGCCCCGGCGATCAGGGCCTGTGACGTGCGGGTGCTCAGCGGTGGCAGCAGATCCCATTGCATGCCCGCCGGCAGCGACATGACCCGGCCGCGCCGCCGCAGGTAGGGTATGTCGCTGATCCGCGTGGCCGCGGCGGTGGCCAGGCCGGCGAACACGCCGAGCAGGTCAGCCTGGGCCAGCAGGTCCGGGCTTGCTACCGGGACCGTGATGGCCAGCACCCCCGTCCGGGTCGTCTGCTCGACCACCGGCACCCACACCCGGACCGAGCCGTCCCGCTCACTGATCACTGGCTTGCCGGTGGTAAACGCCCGGCCCGCCATCGTCGCCGCTACCTCTTCCTCGGCGATGCCCCCGGCCAGCGGGACCAGGACCAGGTTGGCGAAGTCGGCCAGGTAGATCACCGGATCCCAGGCCGGCAGCGGTTCACACGCGGCGGCGAGCACCCGGTGAAGGTCACCGCCGGCGCCCTGGCGCAGCAGACGAAGCGCTTCGGGGTAGCCGGCCGGGCTCATCGCAGCTTCATTTCCCCTCACCTGCACCGCCAACGCAATCACGCTGCCCGGCCAGCCTAGCTGCCTGAACGCAGTCAAACCGCGTACAGCTGAAGACCGCTCTGTTCCACTACCGGCGGCCGCCGACAGACGCGGCGGTCCCGGGCGGGCCGGCCTGGGCGAGGGTGAAGCCGGTCAACACCCCGATGGCGAACAGCGGGATCAGCCGGAGCGTGTTGCCGTCCACGGCGATGAGCAGGGCCGCGGACAAGATGGCCAGCGTCCAGATGCCGGAGGCGAACACCTGCCGGTCGTCGCGCAGGGCGAACCGGTGCGGCAGGTAGTTGTCCCTGGCGAGCAGGCTGGCCAGCAGCGGCATGGCGCCGAATGAGGTGTTGGCGGCCAGCGCGAGGACCAGCGTGATGGTCAGCGACATCACGTAGTAGGCCCAGTGCCGCCCGACGGCGATGGCCATGATCTGGCTCAGCACGGTCTGGCCGGAGCGGGGGCCGATGTGCCAGCGGTCGGCGAGCACGGCTAGGCCCAGCAGCATCGCGCCGAGGATCACCCCGAGCATGAGCTCGGTCTGTTTCGCCCGGGGCACGCGGGGCTGCTTGAACAGCGGGACCCCGTTCGCGATCGCTGCCACCCCGGTCAGCGCGCTGCACCCGGCCGAGAAGGCCTTCAGCACTAGCAGCACGCTCACCGTCTCCAGCGCGTGCGCGGGCACCAGGGACCGGCCCGAGTCAAGGGGATCGGCCATCGGCTACGGGAAGGCAGCGGCTGCCCGTCGGGTATCGGGTTAGCGGGGCGGGCAGCCGATCAGGAGGCCGAGGCTGGCCAGAGCGTCGGCGCGGGCCCGGTAGTAGACCCACACGCCGCGCTTGTCCCGGTCCAGCAGCCCGGCTTCGTGCAGCACCTTGAGGTGGTGGCTGATCGTCGGCTGGGACAGGTCGAAGGCCTCCGTCAGGTCGCAGACGCAGGCTTCGCCTCCCTGGCTTGAGGCGACCAGCGACATCAGCCGCAGCCGTACCGGGTCGGCTAGTGCTTTGAGCAGCGGCGCGACCTGCTCCGCCTGCATTGGGGTGAGCGGCCCGACGGCCAGCGGGGCGCAGCATAGTTCCTGGCCAGGCTGCTGTGAGGGCAGGTGGACCTGTACTCCCGGGGCGCAGCATGCGCCCGTCCCGGCCTGGTCGAGCACCACCAAGGACTTCGGCATATGTCTATATTGACATGCTTCGATGTCTGTGGCAAGCTGACCGCCAGGGACAGAAATAGACACACATCAATGTCTCGCTCAGGAGGTTTCCCATGTCCTCTCGTCTGCAGCTCGCTCTCAATGTCAACGACATCAGCGAGGCGATCACGTTCTACTCCCGGCTGTTCGGCACCGAGCCGGCCAAGGTCCGGCCCGGCTACGCGAACTTCGCCATCGCCGAGCCGCCGCTCAAGCTCGTCCTGCTGGAGAACCCCGGCCAGGGCGGCAGCCTGAACCACCTCGGCGTCGAGGTTCCCGACACTGGCACGGTCGAGGCCGAGCAGGCCCGCCTGGCCGGGGCCGGGCTCGCCGCCGTGGAAGAACGCCAAACCACCTGCTGCTATGCCAGGCAGGACAAGTTCTGGGTCCAGGGCGCGCCTGACGGGGAGGCCTGGGAAATCTACACCGTCCTGGCCGACAGCCCGACCTTCTGGGGCGCGGACGGGAGCCAGGAGCAGGACCCGGCGGCTGCCGGGCTAGATGCCCAGAACACCGGGCAGTGCTGCGCAGCGGCCACGGCCTCTGCTGACAGCTGCTGCTGATCTCATCGCAGAGCTGGCCGGGATGGTACGGCAGCACCCTCGGCGCGGGGTGAGGCATGGCGCCTGCTGGAGATAGCCGGGTATCGCGGTCAGCGGAGTATCCGGGCTGGCGGATGGTGCGGGGTCTCGCGGCCAAGCCGAGCTTCGGGCTAAGAGGCGGCCAGGCGCGGCGCGAAGCGCTCCACGCGGTGCACCAGCTCGGCTAGCGCCGCGTCGAAGCTGCCGGGGTCGCCGGCGGGAACTGGGTCGGGAACGGACCAGTGCACCGCCTCCAGGTCGCCGAGTTCCTCGTGCGCCAGGTCGCAGACAGTGACAATAAGATCACCATCGCGCCGGACCTCGGTAATGTGCCGGGGCCGCCGCCGGGGCAGCGGCAGGCGGTGACGGGCAGCGGCATCGATAGCGCCCGGATCTATCGCTGCCGCCGGATGGGTACCGGCCGATGCCGCCGGGATGCTGCTGGCCTGGCACCACAGCGCCGCGGCCAGATGCGAGCGGGCCGAGTTGGCGGTGCACACGAACAGCACCCGCCGGGCGGCCCGCCCGGGCCGTCCCGCCGCTGATTCCAGGGCACCGGGGACCAGCTGCAGGTAGCTGCGGCGGTGGTCGCCTTCGGAACGGCGGCGGGTGATGAGCCCGGCGTGCTCCAGCACCCGCAGGTGGTGCGCGAGCAGGTTGGACGGCATGGCCAGCAACGCGCCCAGCTCCTTCGGGGACGCGTCCCCGTCGCCGAGCGCGTCAGTGATCCGCAGCCGGGCCGGGTCGGCTAGCGCCGCGTGCACCGCGGCGCGCCTCACCAGGCTCTCATTTTGCTCACTGTTCATTGACTCAATCTTGACTGAGGCAGTTTCGGTATGTCAAGGTGACGACGTGACCAGCACATCAGATCCCGCGCCTGCCCGGCTATGGCGGCGGCTGCTGGCCGAGTTCCTGGGCAGCGCGTTCCTGGCCGCGGTGGTCATCGGCTCCGGCATCGCCGCGCAGCGGCTGTCCCCGGGCCAGACCGGCCTGGAGTTGCTGGAGAACGCGGCCGCGACCGCGGCCGGGCTGTTCGCGATCATCTTGATGTTCGGCCCGGTCTCCGGCGGCCACTTCAACCCGGTGGTGTCCTTCGTCGATGCCGCCTTCGGCGGGCTGCGCTGGCGCGAGGCCGCGGCCTACCTCCCGGCGCAGGTGGCCGGCTGCATCACCGGGGCGGTGGCGGCCAACCTGATGTTCGCGCTGCCCGCGGTCACGATCTCGGCCAAGCAGCGGGCCTCGCCCGCGCATTTCCTGTCCGAGGTCATCGCCACGCTGGGCCTGCTGCTGGTGATCTTCGCGCTGGCCCGGTCCGGGCGCAGCCGGTCCGCGCCGGCCGCGGTCGGCGCCTACATCGGCGCGGCGTACTTCTTCACCTCCTCGACCAGCTTCGCCAACCCGGCCATCACCATCGGCCGGATGTTCTCCGACACCTTCGCCGGTATCGCCCCGTCCTCGGTGCTGCCCTTCATCGCCGCGCAGATCCTCGGCGGCCTGCTGGCCGCCGGGATCATCAAGGCGCTGTATCCCGCGATCACGCCGGCTGAGGCCGCCGACATCATCTTCCCTCACAGCGGCGAAGCCGGACCGGCACCTGGCACCGCGGCGCACGACAGCGCGTCGCTGTCTGCAGACGGGCGGCCGTCCGGCCCTGCGTCACTGACCGGCAACTAGAGGAGAGCCTGCCATGCACCTGGTCATGATCGGCGGCAGTGATGCCGGGATCAGCGCGGCCCTGCGGGCCCACGAGCTGGACCCCGGCGCCGACGTCACGGTGATCCTGGAGGACGCCTACCCCAACTTCTCCATCTGCGGAATCCCTTACTACCTCTCGGGCGAGGTCGCCGAATGGCGCAACCTGGCCCACCGCACCGTCGCCGACCTGGAGGCAGCGGGAATGCGGCTGCGGCCGGACACCACCGCCCAGCGCATCGACGTGCCCGGGCGCAAGCTCCTGGTCACCGCCACCGGCGGCGGGGAGGAACTGCTGAGCTACGACAAGCTCATCGTCGGTACCGGCGCGGTCCCGGTCCGGCCCCCGATCAGCGGCCTGGCCGGCCCGGACGCCCAGGGCCCCGCCGATGGGGTGCACCTGCTGCACTCGATGGGCGACACGTTCGCCGTCATGCACACCCTCGAGCAGGCCGCGCCCGCCAGCGCGGTCATCGTCGGCGCCGGGTACATCGGCCTGGAGATGGCCGACGCCCTCACCGTCCGCGGGCTCCGGGTGACCCAGATGGAACAGCTGCCCGAGGTACTGCCCACCGTCGACCCGCAACTGGGCGCCCTGGTGCACGCCGAGCTGGCCGCCCACGGCGTAGAGGTGCTCACCCGCACGACCGTCCAGGCGATCAGCAAGGCCCCGCCGGGCGCAGCAGGGCGGCTGCACGTCCAGGCGACTACAGCTGACGGCTCCGCGGTGACCCGGGCGGCGGACATGGTGCTGGTCGTCGTCGGGGTGCGGCCTGAAACCACCCTGGCCGCCGACGCCGGAGCCACCCTCGGCGTCAAGGGCGCGATCGCGGTCGATCCCAGCATGCACACCAGCCTCCCCGACGTGTTCGCCGCCGGGGACTGCGTGATCACCCACCACCGGCTGCTCGGCCACACCTACCTGCCGCTGGGCACCACCGCGCACAAGCAGGGCCGGGTCGCCGGGGAAAACGCCCTCGGCGGCAGCCGGCAATTCGCCGGGAGCCTGGGCACCCAGGTCGTGAAGATCTTCGGCCAAGCTGCCGCCCGGACCGGGCTGCGCGACCATGAAGCGGCCCCGGCCGGGTTCGACCCGGTCACGGTCGAATCCGTAGCCGATGACCATAAGGCCTACTACCCCGGCAGCCACCGCATCACGATGCGGGTGACCGGCGACCGGGCCACCGGGCGGCTGCTGGGCCTGCAGCTGTTCGGCCACAAGGACGCCGAGATCGCCAAGCGCATCGACATCGCCGCCACCGCGATCTTCCACGGCATGACCGTCGATGCCGTCAGCGACCTGGACCTGTCCTACACCCCGCCGCTCGGCAGCCCCTGGGACGCCGTCCAGATGGGCGCCCAGGCCTGGACCCGGCACGCCGGCTCGCATTAACCAACCCGCTCCGCACCTCAGCGCAGAGGAGCACCCATGTCAGGCCACTACCCCCGCCGCTCACCTCATCCCGCCGTCTGGGCCGCCGCCGCGGCGGTCGCCGTCCTCGCCGCCAGTGCCTGCTCCAGCACCGCCAGCAGCGGCTCCTCGGCGTCCGCGGTAGCTGCGGCCAGCACCATCCCGGGCGGCCAGAAACCGACCCTGACCGGGGCCGGGTCGACGTTCGACGCGCCGTTCTTCTCCGTCGCCTTCGCCAGCTACCAGCAGCAGCATCCGGGCGTGACCATCGGCTATTCCGCGGTAGGCAGCAGCGCCGGCATCGCCGCAATCAGCGCCGAGCAGGTCGACTTCGGTGCCTCCGACGTGCCGATGACCGCCAGCGAGCAAACCGCCGCCGAAGGCGGGCCCGTCACCCAGGTGCCCGTCGACCTAGGCGGCGAAGGGCTGGCCTACAACCTGAGCCTCCCGGCCAGTGCCCGCCTGCACCTGACCGGGCCGGTACTCGCGGCCATCTTTCTCGGCCAGATCACCCACTGGAACGACCCAGCCATCACCGCTCTCAACCCAGGCCTGTCCCTCCCTCCCGCATCGATCAACGTCGTGCACCGCTCCGACGGCAGCGGTACCACCTACATCTTCAGCAACTACCTGTCCAGCGTCGACCCAGCCTGGGCCGCGAAGGTCGGCACCGGCAAGACCCTGAACTGGCCCACCGGAGACGGCGCACAAGGCAACAACGGCGTGGCCGCTGCGGTGAACCGCACCCCGTTCTCCATTGGCTACGTCGAGCAGGCTTATTCCCAGGGCCTGCTCCTGCCGTTCGCCGCCCTCCGCAACCAAGCCGGGAACTACGTCATCCCATCCGCCCAGAGCGTCACCGCGGATGCCGCCCAGAAGCCCGCCATCACCCCCGCCGACTTCTCCATCGTCAACCAGCCCGGCGCAGCCAGCTACCCCATCAGCGGCTACAGCTGGGCACTGATCTACACCCACCAGCACAGCCAGGCCACCGGCCAGGCCCTGGTCGCCATGCTCGACTGGCTCACCCACGACGGCCAGGCCAACGCCGCCGCGAACGGCTATGTCCCCTTGCCGTCCCAGGTCCAGCAACTCGCCCGCACCATGCTCCAGCAGATCACCGGCCCCACCGGGACACACCTGCTGGGCTGAGATCCAGCGTCGGGTCCGGGGCCCATTGTGCTGGCTGGATCGGCGGCCGGCCTTCGCCTGCCGGTACTACCGTGATGGTGCGGAGGATCCGTGATTGCCTGCTGCTGGGAGGCGGTGCATGACGCAGGTGCAACCATGGGACAGGCAGCTGGTCCATGACGAGCTCGACCGGGTCCAGGCCGATTTCCACCGCCTGCTCAGACAGGCGACTCCCGCCAGCCTGGCCCGGCGGACCAGCGAGACCAGGCGGACCAACGAACAGCTGCTGTTCCACATGCTGTTCGGTTACCTCATCGTCAGAAGGCTGCTGCCCCTGGTGGCCGCCTTCGGGCGGCTGCCGGAAGAATTCAGCCGCAGCTACGCCCGCCTGCTCAACTCCGCGACCAGGCCGTTCAACGTCATCAACTACCTGGGCCCCTGCGCCGCCATCCATATTTACGGGTACCAGCGGATGGCCGCCAAACTCGACCGGGTGCTCGCCGGCCTGCACCGCCGCATCGATGCTGCCACCCCCGCGGACCTGGCCCGGGCCATGCACTACCCAGTCCGCTGGGACCCGTTCTTCACCGGCTACATGACCCTGGCCGACCTGTTCCGCTACCCCACCCAGCACTACGACTTCCACCGCCGCCAGCTCACTCTCACAACTCCCGCCTAGCGGCAGGTGGTGCACGACACGCAGAGATGGCCCATGCCCCGTCCGGCCTCGGCCTGCCTCCCGGGCTGGCAGGCCGGGACACGGATCTCCGCGGCAGGTCCGGGTCCATGCGAGTCTGCGGCGGTCAGCTCTCTTCCCAGGCTTCGAGGCCTTCCTTTGCGGCGAGCGCGGCGATGACGAGGGCTGCTGCGGGGTCGGCCCACCACCAGCCGAGCCAGGCGCTGAGTCCGAGGGCAAGGAGCGCGGCTGCGGAGATGGAGGCGCAGAAGGCGCTTTCGGCGGCGTCGGCTATGAGCGTCCGGTTGCCCAGGGCCTCGCCTGTGCGGTGTTTCGCCACGGCCAGCGACGGCATGACCAGCAAGGCTGCCGAAGTCACCGCGATGCCTGCTGGCGACTGTCCGGGTCTGGCCTGGCTGATGAGATCGCGGATGCTCCCGGCGGCCAGGTACGCGGCTAGGGCGAAGAAGGTGATGCTGATCAGGCGGACTGCGCGCGTCTCGCGGTCCTCGTTCTCGCCGCGCAGCTGCCAGACCACCACGGCGGCGGCGAAGAATTCGATCACTGAGTCCAGGCCGAAGCCGATCAGGGCAATCGAGGAGGCAGGCCATGCTGGCGTACTCCAGCCAGAATCCCCGCCGCGTGAGCCTGGCTCGCTCGGCGGGCGCACGCTCGTCGGGGTCCACGATGATCCATCTTCTCGCCGACCCCACGGCCTGGCCAGCGGTCCGGTGCGGCATCACCGCAACCTCGGCGGCAGAGAGAAACTGCTGGCCGGTGGGTCAGTCTTCTAGCTCTACTTTGCCCTGCAGATAGTCCTCCCGGCTGATTTCCCCGTTCGCATAACGCATCCGCAAAGTAGCCCGGGCTTCCGGCAAGCCAGGCGGTTCCCCGGCGCGGACCGTCGAAGATTCGGCCGCGCGGCGAGCGGCCAGGGCACGCGCGGCCACAACGCCGCCTGTCACCAGCAGGACAACACCCAGCACGCTCCACGGGACAATCCACGCCCACGCCGTGCCAGCGCTGCCCATCATTCCGCCCATGTCGCCGCGCTCCTCCCGCGAGGTCAAGAACCAGTTGGCAGGCTCGCCTGGTATCGGCGCAGCGCACAGGGCCACACGTCACCCGTTCCGGAGACCTTGGACCCGATGTCAGGACGGTCATCGTCGGCGAGCACTCCAGCCCGATCGTTAGCAGGCCGAGGACGACCGGAACCGAGACCAGCTTTGGGGATATTCAGGGTCGTGATTCGCCTGCCGGGATCTCAACCGAGACACTGGTGGCCTTGACGGCGGCGACCGCGAGCATGCCTGGCTCCAGGCCGAGCTCGTCGGCGGCTTCGCGGCTCAGCAGCGACACGAACCGGTGCGGCCCGGCCTGGATCTCCACCTGAGCCATCACCGTGTCCCGGACGACACGGGTGACCAGGCCGGGGAACCGGTTCCGCATCGAATGGGCGACCACCATCGGGCGCTGGTCATAGCTGGCCTCCTCGGCCAGGTCCTGGGCCAGCCTGGCCAGCTCCGCACCGTCGACGGCCTGCCGCCCGGCGGGATCAGTGATCATCACGACCCGGCCCCGGTCCGCCCAGCGGCGCAACGTGTCGTCGCTGACCCCCAGCAGACCAGCAGCCTCCTTGATCCGGAACATCGGCATTCCCGTGAACCTACCGCAGCCGCCACCGGGCAGACATTCAGCTCCCCTAGGTCATGTGCCAGGCCCGGACCCGCCTTGCCGCTCCGTTCCCGGCGGCCCGGGCCGGCGGCCGCGTTCCTGGGCGAGGAAGACTAGCCACCACCGCGGGCGCCACAGCAATTCCATGGCTTGGTTGCGGGGGACTATCGGCCCTGGGCTCAGGAAGTCGATAGCAGCACCGCGGCGCGTTCGGCTTCGCTGACTACGAAGGCCCCGAACTCGGCGGGGCTCATGTGCATGGGATCCGCGTCATGCTGCGTCAGCCATTGCGATAGTTCTGGCGTGGCGAGGGTGCCGGTGATGTCGCGGGCGAGCGTGCTGACAATGCCGGCCGGTGTTTGCGCTGGCGCCCAGATCCCGTACCAGATCGGGAAATCGAAGCCGGCGACACCAGCCTGTGTGAGCGGCGGTACGTCCGGCAGCAGGCGCGAGCGGCGGGCTGTGCTGACCCCGAGCGCGATGAGCCTGCCGTCCTGAAGGCAGGCAGCGGCGGGCGGGATCGGCAGCATCGCGTACGTGGTGTGCCCGGCCGCCGTGCCGGCGATTACATCGGTGATTGCGTCCGTGGCTGCGGGCGGCGTGTGCACTGCGGCGATGCCGAGGTCGCGGTTGAGCTTCGCTACCGCGAGGTGGGTGCCGGTGCCGGTGCCGGCGGAGGCGAAGCGGATCTCGCCGGGCCGGTCGCTGGCCGCGGCGGCGAGCTCGCCGGTGGTGGTGATGCCGGACTGCGCGCAGGCGACGAGGACATAGGGCTGGCTGGTGAGCGCAGCGACGGGAACGAAGTCCCGGAGAGGGTTGTACGGCAGCCCGCCTGCCCGGGCGGCGCTGTAAGCGTGGGCACTGGTGTTCATCAGCAGCGTGTACCCGTCGGGAGGCGCATGTGCGACCAGCGCGGGCGCTGCGGTGCTGCCGCCGCCCGGGTGGTTCTCCACGATCACCGGCTGACCCCACGCCGCCGCCAGCCTCCTGGCCAGAGCCCGGACGATGACATCGACGCCCCCGCCGGCCCCAAATGGATCGATGATCCGTACCGGGCGGTCCGGGAAGACGTGGTCGTGGACCACGGACGTCGAGGGCATCGGCGCTTAAGCTCGACTCGGCCGGGCGACACGGTGATGCCGCCGGCATCGCGAGACTGGGCCGGGCATCATGGCCTCCGGGGTGGGAATCGTCAAAGCGGAACCAGAGATCTGTTCGTGGCATCTGACGCTGTCGCTGGCTGGTAATGCCCGTTGTTCAGTACCTCCCTCCCTCAGCCCCAATTGTCCACGCCGCGGTGCCGGCGTCAACGGCGCCTCGCGGCTCCTCGCCGGTCATAAGGTCGCAGCGCTCCAGCGGTCACCGCAGCCCACTGCGCCGGGGAGGGCCGAGGCGCCCGCTACCGAGACCGCCAAGGCCGTCACCGTGAGAATACGCTAACCCGGCTGCAAAAAGCCCTGGTCAGGAGGGAAGAGAAGCTCAGGACGCCGATCGCCCGGCGCTGGCGGCAGGATGCGCGCGGGTGAACTATCCGGCGTGCCCTGAAACGCGCGGATATGGGATTTAACGTGTCCGAGGCCCGACACGCAACTTACATACGTGATCAACATCGCTCTGACCACGGAATTCAATATCTCTGCTCGCCGAGTGGTGACAAGGCAGACCGAATTACAGAAGCGTGACGTCCACGGTTGTCGACAGCACTAACGGCCATCAGCTTCTGGGAAGGGCGGACGGAGACCCGCCAGGCTCCGCCTGGCTCCGGTCCGGTTGTGAATGCGCCCCCGAGGGCGCGACACGGGCCCTGGCGCCCATCAGCCCGCGTCCCCCTCCGGCCGAGCCGAGAGCTGATTTTGGTGCTGTTCCCCTGCCGTTGAAGACGTCCACAGTGAGTTCGTCGGCACAGTCGACGGCAATGACGATGGGCGCCCCTGGCGAGTGCTTGAGGGCGTTGGTCACGCCCTCTTGGACGATCCGGTAGACGACCGCTGCCGCGCTGGCTGAAACCCCATCGGGATCGCTGGGCGGCTGCAACCGTACATCGAGGCCCCGCTGCCGAGGCTCCCGCGGCGAGCTTGCGCAACGCGTCCTCGAGGCTGCCGGCGAACGGGGCCGCGGTTTCGCGGTCGAGCAGCGCCACCAGGTGGACGATCTCTGGTTGGGCCTGAACGGCCGGCGCGCCCCAGCCCTTGGCTTCACGCCACCGGCGAAACGTCTGGCTCGTCACATCGGTCACCGCACGCGGCCTCCCGTACCAGGGGATAGTGCCGGGTCGGCCAGCATCTCCGAAAGGATCACCGTCCCCCGCCCGGGTGATTACCTTCAAGCCGGTATGAAGATCAGCCGATTACATCCTGGGAGAGCAGTCCCGGCGTTCTCCGGTTCACATCATTAGCCTGTCGATAAACTGTGAATAAACCGTGGATAACCGCTGTTAAATGCGGATAACTGGGCGCTTCCTGTGGATTGATTTGTGGATAGCGGAAGAACCCGAAATGGCTGGCTGCCTGCTCTTGCGCGACGCTCGCGTATGGCTGTAGAAATGGTCTTGCCGCTGGAAACTGGTACCACCTGGGGGAGACTCCGGGAACGTGGGAGGAGCGGGAGACCGGTCCTCGCGCGGGTGCTTGGCCCCGGCGGGCGGCGCGTGGCGTCGGCCAGGCCAGGCAACTGGCCAGCCGGTGCGGCGAGGCCGGGCAAGGCCCCTCCATCTCATACATGGAGGGGCCTTGCCTGATTCTGCCCGGCCGGAACGCTTTGACAGCAACCGGCCCGGCAGGTCGGCCACTGCCGGGATGCCAGCCGCGATCATCCGGGGTCACGATCGGTTACGGGAGAGGGTTCTGAGCGGCCGCGCCGCGACGGAAGGCGCGAAGCGCAGAGGCAGCGGGCGTGCAAGCCGCTGCGCGGGCAACCAGGCTCGCGCGGGACCATTGACTGTTCGCCGTCAGGCGGGGTGCCCGGTCAGCCGGCGAAGATCCGTTGACACACCATCCGGCAGTAGCGCGGGCCCGCCACCGTTGCAGGTGGTACTCCCGGACGTTGCGGGGAGTTTCCCGGCACGTCGGGGTTTACCGGCCCGGCCGGCGGATCCGCGGGCCGCTCGTCCTGTGGGGGAAACGGGGGTGACCCCGGTGCCTGCCTTGGTGCGCGATTTGATCCACGAAGTCCTGGCGTCGAGTTCCTCGGGCGTGTCATGCCAGCGCCGAAGCGCTCAGCCGCTGAGGGCTGCCCAGCCCGGCAAGAGGTCTGCTGCCGACTTATGTGGATAACCATGTGTGTTACTTGTGCACAACGGCACCAAACCTGTGCGTTCGCAGTGAAATGCTGGGGATCCCGCCGCCTGGCCGCCCTCATATAAGGGCCTTTAGCTGGGCGAACACCATCCATAGCCTGCGCCTGCTGCGAAACCCGATATTGTCCACACGCCGCGCCGCAATAGCTCATAAATAGGCCTAACATTGACCGTTTATTTATCGTGTTGTGATTTCGGGCCGGGACGGTGAAAAGACCGAACCCAGAGACGGCGGGCCCGGGCGCTTTGAAAGGGGAGAGCGAGCGCACGGGCAGCGCCCGGCAAACACGGCCGTCGGCGCTTGCCACCGGAGCCCGGCAGCCAGGATGCGCAGCCGCTTCCCGGCGCGTGTACCGGCCCAGGGCAGGTCACCCGCAGCTGCCCACCGCTCACCATGTCGCAAGGGGAGACCCGACATGAAAATCAAGATCCGGCCAGACGATCCCAGCACGGTCCAGAAACACGGCTCGGCCCGGATGGGCCACCGGCTCGCCGAGTTCGGCGTCGATACCCGTACCGGGCCGCCCGGCCATGGTCACGCCGAAGCGGACAGCGCCGACGATCCCTGGTCCGAAGTCCTCACTCAGGCCGATGCCCTTGCCGACGCCCGGGCCCGCGCTCAGGCCGATGCCCGCGCTCGCGCCCGGTCCGATGCCCTTGCCGAGGCCGATGCCCGCGCCCGGTCCGATGCCCTTGCCCGGGCCGATGCCCGCGCTCGCGCCCGGTCCGATGCTTTTGCCGAGGCCCGCGCCCGCGTTCAGGCCGACGCCCACGCGGAGGCCGATGCTGCTGCCCGCGCCGGGGCTGCGATGCGGGCTGTGATCGGGGATCAGCTACGGATACCGATCATGTGGTGCGAGATGGACTCGTGCATCTCCTGGTATACCGATCCGGCGGCGTTCGGCGAGGCCGACACCCGGGCCCGTGCGATCGGCGCCGGCTGCGCATCGACGCCCTGGGCCGGCTGGCCTGCCCCCGATGCCAGCAGAGTGATCCGGGATTCTGGGCCTCCCGCCCGGTCGTGCCGTGGGATCCGGACATGCCCGGCGCCTGGGCCGGCGCCGTGCCCGGCGACCGTACCGCCAGCAGCGCCGCCGCGGAAATGAGCCCGGACCTCGGCCGCGCTGCCCGCGGCTTTCCGCCGGCCAGCCGGGGAGAGCGGGAGTTGCACCACGATGTCCCGGCTGCTGAGGTCATGCCTGCTGGCAAGCGCGCTGCGGACCCGGCCGGTACCGTCATTCTCGCGGCGCGGTCGTGACTGCGGTCCGGGCCTGGCCAGCGTGCGGTGGCCGCCGGGCGGCACAAGCCAGTGACGATCGCCAGGGCGCCATGTTCCGCGACATGCACGCCTGACCGGCGGTCCTGGCTACCGCTGGCTGATGCTGGCCGCGGAGATGGCTGGCCTGGCTGACGGCGGCTGGCCGCGCCCACCGGATCCCGCTACCGGCCGAGCCTGCGGCCGCGGATCGCCACGCTGACGCTCGGCGCGGATGCCGGATCGGTCCGCGCCGCCCGGGACTTCACCGTCGCCACCTTGCGCCGGCGGGGCACGGCAGAACGCAGTGCGGATATCGAGATAGTGGTTTCTGAGCTTGTGACCAACGCGCTGCGG
>CAVWBH010000003.1:0-903118 GCA_963753195.1 uncultured Actinomycetes bacterium | reverse complement strand
TTGACCGCCTCTAATACGCGCCCTGATATTCAAATACTCGCCGTGGATTATCAATGAGCATCTGATCGATCTGCCCCTGCGTGACGCCGCTGTCAAGCAGCCTGGGCAGCACGTGCTCCATTAGGTGCGTGTGAACCCAGTACGGCAGTGTGCGCCGGTTGAGGCGTCCTTGGTCGGATTCGTAGTCCGCGTAGCAGTGCGCGTCGTGACTGAGCACGATCCGATCCGAGTAGCCCAGCCTGCACAGTTCGCTAATCACCGCGACGCGCTGTTCGAGGCTCGCCATGCCCTCGAGATACAGGCCGAACCTGTCCGACGCGATCAGGGAGCCGGCGTCCATGATGGTCCGCAGGTAGGTCACGTCGGTGGTGTCGCCTGAGTGGCCGATGATAACCCGCTCCAGGTTGACGCCTTCTTCCCGGAAAACGCGTTGCTGCTCGAGGCCGGCCTCGGTGACAGCGCTGCTATGAGTCTCTATGGGCACACCGGTCTGCCGGTGGGCCCAGGCCACGGCGCGCAGGCAGCGATCAATGACCGGCGTGACGCCTGGCCGGTCCGTGTAACCCTTGATGAGGGCAGCCCGGACGCGGGTCCCCGCGATGCCCTTCTCGATATCCTGCACGAACAGCTCGGCCAGGATGTCAGGCTTCCCTGCGGCGCCCCCGGCCTTCGGGTCACTTCTTTCAATGGCTTGCGGCAGGCCCCGGTCCGGGTAGATGCCCGTGGCCAGCAGGATGTTCAGCTCGACCTTCTCTGCTACGGCCAGGATGTCGGGTAGCGAGCGGCCCAGACCGAGCACATTCATGTCGACGAACGAATCGATCCCGGTCGCCTTGAGATGATTGAGCTTTTCAATCGCCTCGCTGATCCGGTCCTCTCGCGTCCCGCTCCAGGCTATTGCCGGATAATTTGCCGCCATCTCTGAGCTGACCGTGAACACATGCTCGTGCATCAGGGTCCGGCCGATGCGGTCGGTGCTAATAGCGCCCCGCGCCGACTGAATGGAGCGTTCCGAAGCAACGGTGGATTCGCTCATCTGGCTCTCCTTTGCGCCCAGCGTGACCACCGCCGAGAGTACCGCACCGAATGAGCCGGGGCCGGCCGCAATTCACTTGCCGATCAGCTCGTCATGCTGGCCAACATGCCGGGCTCGTAGGAGCCTCCCTTCTGGCGCACGATCACGCCGAGCCGGTTGGCCGCGTTGATCATGGCGACCAGGGCGACCAGCGCGGCGACCTGGTCGTCGTCGTAGTGCTCGCGCACCTGGGCCCAGGTCTCGTCGGACACGCCGTGGTCGGCGTCGGCCAGCCGGGTGCCCTCCTCGGCGAGCGCCAGCGCGGCCTGCTCGGCCGCGGTGAACACGCTGGCCTCGCGCCAGGCGGCGACCAGGCTGAGCCGGACCGCGGTTTCGCCGGCGGCTGCGGCCTCCTTGGTGTGGAGGTCGACGCACCAGCCGCAACCGTTGATCTGGCTGGCGCGCAGCCCCACCAGCTCCTGCGTTGACTTCGGCAGCGGCGACTGCCCGATCACCAGGCTGGCGTTGGCAAACCGCTTCGCGAACCTGGCGCCGATCTCGTTGCCGAACATGTTGAATCGGGGCTCCATGACTTCGTCCTCACTCATGGGATACGTCCTGCCGGACCGAACGAACATGAGACGCCGGCGCCCCGGTTCCTGTGACAACCCCGGTACGCGCATCGGCCGCTGCGGCGTGCTTCTCCGTTGACTGAGTGTCTTTCCCGATAGACACTCAGTCCAGTAGCTGGTCGTGACGAATGGCTCAAATCGCCGGGGTACCCGGCGCTGGCCGAGGCGGGCCCTGATCGCCCGAGCCACCTGGAGGTCGACGATGACGACAGCATCCACTGCGCCGGAGAAGACTGAGCCGACCACGACCACGACGACGGCCGACGTCGTCGTGGTCGGGGCCGGCTTCTCGGGCCTGTACGCGCTCTACCGGCTGCGCGGGCTGGGCCTGACGGTGGTGTGCCTGGAGGCCGGTGACGGCGTCGGCGGCACCTGGTACTGGAACCGCTACCCCGGCGCGCGGGTCGACATCGAGAGCATGCAGTACTCGTACTCGTTTGACGATGACCTGCAGCAGGAATGGCGCTGGCCCGAATACTTCTCGCCCCAGGCCGACCTGGAGGCGTACGCCAACCACGTCGTCGACCGGTTCGGGTTGCGCGAGCTGATCCGGTTCGGGGCCCGGGTGAACCGGCTGCGGTTCGACGAGCGGACCAGCCGCTGGCAGATATCGACCGAACGCGGCGACCAGATCACCGCGAAGTACGTCGTCGCCGCCTCCGGCGCCCTGAACGCGACCAACATCCCGGACTTCCCCGGCCTCGGCTCGTTCCGCGGCCAGTGGTATCACACCTCGCAGTGGCCCAAGGAGGAGGTGTCCTTCGCCGGCCAGCGCGTCGGGCTCATCGGCACCGGGTCGACCGGCCTGCAGGCGGCTACGGCCATCGGCAAGTCCGCGGAGCACCTGTACGTCTTCCAGCGCACGCCCGCCTACAGCCTGCCGGCCAACAACCGGCCGCTGCCCGCGGCCTACGAACGGGAGTGGAAGGAGCAGTACCCGCAGCGCCGCGCGGAGATGCGGCAGAACTTCGCCGCCGGGTACCTGCCGGTCCCGCAGTACGGATCGGTCTTCGACTACACCCCGGAGGAACGAACGAGGATCTTGGAGGAGGCCTGGGCCCAGCGCAACGGCCTGCTGTTCCTGCGCACCTTCACCGACACGATGCGGACCCTGGAGGCCAACGAGATCACCGCCGAGTTCATCCGCGGCAAGATCCGCCAGATCGTCAAGGACCCGGACGTCGCGGAGATGCTCTGCCCGAAGACCTACCCGGTGGGCACCAAGCGGATCTGCATGGACACCGGCTATTTCGAGACCTTCAACCGGCCGAACGTGTCCTTGGTCGACGTCCGCGCGAACCCCATCACCGAGATCACCCCCGGTGGCCTGCGGACCACCGCGGCGCACTATGACCTCGACATCCTCGTCCTGGCCACCGGCTTCGACGCGGTGACCGGATCCCTGACCCGGATGAACATCACCGGCCTCGGGGGGACCGACCTGCGCGAGAAGTGGGCCCAGCACCCGACGAACTACCTGGGCTTCATGGTGGCGGGCTTCCCGAACCTGTTCATGATCCACGGCCCCGGCAGCCCCGGCGTGCTGGCCCAGATGATCACGGGCGGCGAGTGGCAGGTCGACTGGGTGGCCGGCGTGATCGAGGACCTGGAACGCAGCGGCTACGCCCGCATCGACACGACGGCCGAAGCCGAACAGGGCTGGGGCGCCGAAATGGAGGAAATGGCGGCCAAGACGCTCTACCGGTACGCCGATTCCTGGTACGTGGGCGCGAACATACCGGGCAAGCCACGGAACTTCATGATCTACATCGGCGGCTTCAACACCTACACCCAGCGCTGCGCCGGACAGGTCGGCAACGGCTACGACGGCTTCGTGCTCACCCGCAGCGAGCCGGAATCGACACGAGGATAACGGGCCATGGCTACAGAGAATGACATTTACATTCCGATGCGGGACGGGATCGGAATCTCCGCGGACCTCTACCGGCCGGACTCGGTCCGGCGCGGTCCCGTCGTCCTGATCCGCACCCCCTACGTCAAGAACCTCGCGGTCAGCCCGACGGCCACCAGCGGCTGGGTCATGCTCGGCGCGGACGGCCGGCCGCCGTCGGTCATGACGGGCATGCGCGCCGCGACCGAGCAGCTGATGGAGCGGTCGGTCGCTGCGCTGATCGAGGCCGGCTACGCCGTGGTCCTGAGCGACAGCCGCGGCACGGGCTACGCCGAGGGGACCTATGACTACTACAACACCGTGGGCGGCCCGCTGGACGGCTACGACACGGTGGAGTGGATCGCCGAGCAGCCCTGGTGCGACGGGAACGTCGGCATGTGGGGGCTGTCGGGCAGCGCGGTCCTGGCCTACGCCGCGGCGATCACGGCGCCGCCGCACCTGAAGGCCGTCGCGGCGTACATGTGCCCGGCTGACTTCTACCTCGACCAGTGGTTCCCCGGCGGGATGTTCCGCTACGAGGACCGGCTGCGGTGGCCGATGCTCATGCAGTCCTGCATCGCCCCGCTGGACCCCGGCCCGGCCGACGGCCCGGCCTACGAGCGCAAGCGCCAGGTCTTCGAGCAGCGCTACTACGGGCATTACGAGCGGATGACCCGCGGCCGCAGCCCGGTGCCCCTGGACTGGGCCACCGAATGCGTGTCCCACGACAGCTACGACGAGTTCTGGCAGGCGCGCAGCTTCGACCGCCGGCTCGCCGGGATCACCGCGCCCGTCCTCAATGTCGGCGTGCTGCACGACCACTTCATCCGCGGCACGATGCGGTTCCATGAGGGGCTCACCGTCCCGCACCGGATGCTGCTGGTCCCGGGAGCGCTGGACCTGGACGCCACCGCCGGAGACGGCGGCCTGGCCGGGCTGCAGATCCGGTGGTTCGACTATTTCCTGCGCGGCGCTGAGAACGGCGTGCTCGACGAGCCCGCCGTACGGTATTACCTGACCGGCGCACGGCAGTGGACGGACCAGGCGGAATGGCCGGCCGCCGCCGAGCCAACGCCGCTGTTCCTCACCGCCTCCGGCGGCGGGACCGGCTCGACCGACGGCGGCGGCCTGGCCTGGGAGCCGGCGGGCCGGGCCGGCTCGCTGCTGCTCTCGCACGACCCCGCCGCCCCCAGCCGGACACCGGGCGACGCGGGCGACCAGCGGTCGTTCGGACCCGGCGCGCTCACGTTCACGACGGCCCCGCTGGAGCGTGACCTGACCGTCACGGGCCTGCCCCGGCTGGTGCTGTCCGCGGCCCCGGGCGCGGCCGACGTGGACTTCTGCGTCCGGCTCAGCGACGTGTTCCCCGACGGGTCGGCCCACCTGCTGAACGTCGGCGCGCTCAAGGGCCGCCACGTGCACTCCCATGAGCATCCCGCCGACCTCGAGCCCGGCCAGACTTACCAGTTCGACATCGAGATCCTCACCGTCACCAACGTCTTCCGCCCGGGCCACCGGATCCGGGTGGATGTGTCCGGCAGCGATTTCCCGTTCTATGCCCCGAACCCGGCCAAGGCACAGACCGATGTCTTCTGCGGCGGCGACGACCCGTCCCGGCTGATCCTGCCCGTCCTCGGCAGCTGACGCCGACCACGGTGAAGTGCCGGTGGATCAGCGCTGATCCACCGGAACTAAACGTGAGTGACCCGGCGTCAGTACCCCGGCGTCAGTACCCCGGCGTCAGTAGACCCGGTACGCCGCCGTGGGGTACCACCACGGACCCCAGGTGATCCAGCCGACACGCTGACCACTGTTATGCGCCCCGAACGTCTGGTGGTACCAGACCGTGTTGATTTCCACGTGCCCGGAGCCGTAGAACATCAGGTCGCCGCGCCGGGCCTGCGACAGCGAGATCCGGTGCAGGTGCGAGTTGCCCAGCATCGCGTAGGTCGAATGCGGCAGCCAGATCCCGGCCCCGTGGCCGAAGGCCTCCATGACCAGGCCCGAGCAGTCGTAGCCCTGGGCGCAGCTGGTCCCGCCGTAGGTGTACCAGCAGCCCGTCGCGTGCTTTTCGGCCCAGTTCAAGGCCGCGTTTCCCGCCGAGCTTCCGCCGTTGCTGCTGGTGACGGCGGATGCAGACACCGATGCCTGCGCCGCCGGAGCGGCTGCGGCGACCATGGCCGCGCCCGGGACGAGCGTCGCGGCCATCAGCGCGGCCGCCGCTACGAATTTGTGCCGTCGCTTGGCGGCAACTGCCATACTCAACATGTCGGGGTTCCTCCTAAGGTTTGGTCCGACGTAAGGTCCCGGCCGCGTGCTGCAACACCTGGCCGGGACCACCTGGCTAGCGGGTCACCTCCTGGCTACCCCCCAGGAGGGTGCGTAATGCCATATCACGGGCTTTCTCCGTTGGTTCGTACTCGCTTATGCTGATTTGTGGCGTTTGGGCTGTCAGGATAACAACCTGTGCATAAGTTTGCGCAGGATTCGGGCAAAGACGCTGCTCAGCGCGCTGTATGACTGTGAATAAGCGGGCTGTGGAAATGTGGAAAACCGCGCTGGAGGGAGTAGGCGTATGAGTATCCGCGGCAAGGCGTTCATCGCGGGGGTATACGAGCATCCCTTGCGGGAAATCCCGGACCGGTCGAGCAGCCAGATCCAGGCCGAGGTGGCAGCGGGAGCGCTGGCCGACGCGGGCCTGGCGCTGGCCGACGTCGACGGCTACTTCACCGACTCGGCGCACGGGTTCGGCGGCCTGTCGATGGCTGACTACCTGGGTCTCAAGCTCAAGCACATTGACTCCACCGAGACCGGTGGCTCCTCCTACGTGGTGCATGTCGGGCACGCGGCCGAGGCCATCGCGGCCGGCAAGTGCTCGGTCGCGCTGATCACGATGGCCGGCCGGCCGCGCTCGGCCGCCATGGGCGGGGGCGGCGCCGGTGAGCCCGTCCCCGACGCCGTATTCGAGGGCCTGTGGGGCATGTCCGGCGCGGTCACCGGGTACGCGCTGGCCGCCACCCGGCACATGTACCAGTACGGCACGACCAGCGAGCAGCTGGCCGAGGTCAAGGTCGCGGCGTCACGGCACGCCCAGCACAACCCGAACGCGTTCCTGCCCGACCCGGTGACCGTCGAGGAAGTGCTCGACTCCCCGATGATCAGCTCCCCGCTGCACCGGATGGACTGCTGCGTGGTCACCGACAGCGGCGGCGCGATCGTCGTCGTGAGCCCGGAAGTAGCCCGCAGCCTGGATCGGCACTGCGCGCAGGTGCTCGGGCACGGCGAGACGGTCAAGCACGCCGACCAGGGCCGTCTCGATCTGACCTACACCGGTGCGGTCATCTCGGGGCCGATCGCGTTTGCTGAGGCCGGGGTGACGCAGGCCGACATCAAGTACGCCTCTATCTACGACTCCTTCACGATCACCGTGATCGAGACCCTGGAGGACCTCGGGTTCTGCGAAAAGGGCCAAGGCGGCCGGTTCGTGCTGGACGGCGCGCTGGTGGCGCCGAACGGCAAGCTGCCGATCAACACCGACGGCGGCGGCCTGTGCAACAACCACCCGTCCAACCGGGGCGGCGTGACCAAGGTCATCGAGGCGGTACGCCAATTGCGCGGCGAGGCGAACGGGCCGACGCAGGTACCGAACTGCGACATTGCGCTGGCGCACGGTACCGGTGGCTCGATAGGCAGCCGGATGGGAAGCTCCACTTTGATCCTGGGGCAGGAGGACGCATGAGCACGAATGAGCTGCCGAACCCGGCGCCGTACATCTCACCGGAGATCAAGGAGTTCTGGGACGCGACCGCCGACGGCCGCCTGCTGCTGCGCAGATGCGACGACTGCGGCGAGTACATCTGGTACCCGCGGCCGTTCTGCCCGTCGTGCGGCAGCATGAGCACGTCGTGGACCGAGGCGTCGGGCCGGGGCACGGTCTACACGTTCACGATCGTGCACCGCAGCGGGGTACCGGGGTACACCGACGCGCTCCCGTACGTTATCGCCTACGTTCAGCTGGAAGAGGGGCCGAGAGTGATGACCAACATCGTCGGCATCGAGCCGGACCAGGTCCGGGTGGACATGCCGGTCACCGTGGTCTTCCACGACACCGGCCAGGGCAACGCCCTGTTCCGCTTCCAGCCCGCCGCATCCAGCCAGTGACCGATCTAAGGTTGGTGTGACGCCGCGTACCCCGACCTTCGTGGTCAGTGCCCTAGGCGAGGTACTGGGTAGGTCTGGTGAGGTAGGTGCGGCCGGCTGGGGTGCGCCAGATCATGACGCCCGGTTCGGGCTGCTCCAGCTGCCATCCTTGTGCCTGCTTACACCGATGATGGTGCCGGCACAGCGGCGCGAGATCGCATTCGCAGGTCAGTCCGCCCTGGTCCCAGGCGATGGTGTGGTCCAGGTCGCACCGGGCGGCGGGCCGGCCGCAGCCGGGTGCGGTGCACCGGGCGTTGCGGGCGCGGACAATGTGCCGGAGTTTGCGGCTGGGCCGGTAGCCGGCCTCGGCGCGCTGGTGGTCGCAGCTGCCGCGGGTGACCGGGGTCATGGTGATCCGCAGCCCGCTGATCCAGTCCTGCGGCCGGGTGCCGGGCGGCGGGTCCTGCCCGGGGCCGGAGGCGGGGGTGCCGGGCGGGGGGTGGCGGCCGGGTGCGCAGCCGTGGGCGGCGGCGGTGCCGTCGGGGTGCAGCGCGGTGACGCACCACCGGGTGCGGGGGTCGCGGGCCGCCGCGGCGGCCAGGTCCCGGGCGTCGGCCGCGTCGACGGTGCCGTACCCGCCGACCTCGGCTGGGGTGGCGGACTGGCCGGTCAGCGTGGACCACGGCACGGTGATGTTGATCAGCGCGGCCAGGCTCGGCCCGGTATCCGCGCCGGGCTGACCGCCGGAGCCGCCGCCGCCCGGGCCGCCCGCGGGACCGCGTCCACCGGGACCGCGGCCTGGACCACCGCCACCGGGTCCGCCGCCGTTCCCTTCCGGGCCGGTGTCCGGCGGGCCGGTCGTGGCCGATGTCCCAGCCGGGTCCGGGGCGGGCACGGTGAGGCCGGTGTGACGTTCCTGCAGCAGATCCAGGTAAGCGCGGACGCGGAGCTCTTCCAGGGTGCCGGGGATCCCGGCGGCGCGCAGGTCCAGCGCCCGCTGCTCGACGTGCTGCCAGGAGGCGAGCACCTCATCGCAGGGCAGTTCCCGGGCGATCATCCCGGCGTTCCCGGAGGGCTCCCGGAACGTCTGCACGTACGCGTTCCGCCGCCCGGCCGCCTTCTGCCGGGCCGCCGCCTCAGGGTCCAGTTTCAGGACCATGCGGTGCGCCGCGGAGCGCAGTTTCCCGAACGTCAGCGCCCCCGCCGTCCCGGCCAGCGCCGCGTCCGCGGTGGCCGCGTCGGCGGCGGACAGGATCTGGGTTTCCTCCTCGATGATCCGCAGGTGCACCGGGTGCAGCGAGCCGGCGTACAGCGCGGCCAGGCACCGCGGCAGCCGCGCCGCCACCGAGGTCGCATAGTCCAGCTGCACCGCGGCGGACCGGGAGGTGAGGTGCAGTTCGCAGGCCAGCTGATCGGCGGCGAACTCGGCCCCGGCGACCTCGGCGTCCCACCGGGCGGCGAACTGCGCGACCGCGGTCAGCGCGTACCACGCGACCCGGGATTCCAGCCGCCGGACCGCGGCGATGACCCCGATCAGCTGGTCATCGGACAGCGTGCCCGCTCCGGGCCCGGCCGGGCCGGTGACCGCGTCGATGATGGTGGCCAGCAGCGGATCCGGCGGCATCTCCGCCGCCGGCCCGCACTGCGCGAACCGGTCCGCGTCAAATGACCCGGCCGGCACGGACAAGAACAGGCCCTGCGACCCGGCATCCGGATACACGGCCCCGGGCTGGCCGATGCCGGGCAGGTCGGGCTCGGGCCATTCCGGCGGCGGGTAGCCGCCGGGTTCCTGGCCGTCGGCGGGTTCGCCGCTGTCACCGGCTGGGTTGGTGGATGGGTGCGGGAGCATGCGCCACGCTCCATTCGGAAGGAAAGAGCTGGAATCACCCCGTCGTCACTATTTTATCATGTACATGCTGCAGAGAGCCATATTTGCGAACTTGTTTTTGAATGATTTAGGCGGCTGGCGAGCCTGCGGCGGCCGTCGGCGGGGTTCCCCTAGTGGCAAGCTGACCAGCGGGTAATTGCGGGCCAGGCGTGCCCGTTGGTGGGACCCGCGGGATCGTGCGTGGTGCCGACGGCAACCGTGATCATGAAGGAGGACACGACCGGCAGGCAGCAAAGCAGCAGCCGCCTTGTGCTCATGTGCCTCACAACCAACATGAGCATGGCCGACTGCAATTCACATCACAGGAATCTCCTGCAACTCACCCAACCATCCGGCAGCCGGGCCAAACCGTAATTGCCGGCCGCCGCACTAGGCCTACGAAACGGCGGCCAGCTATCAGCACGAAGCGTCGTGCCGCGCTCAAAGCGGAGATCGTGCCGCACCCCAGGGCGCTAGGGCATATGCCTGGGCATCGGCGCTTAACCGTTCGTCAACTAGGGAGCATCCCTAGGGCGCCGGGCCTCTGACCCGTTCATCATCGAGTCATCCATTCCGATCCCGCTAAGGAATACAACAATGATGAATGACCAGTTCAGCCCACATATCGCCGCTGGGGACATGCCCTTCAGCCCGCGTGCCGCCACTAGCGAAATGCCCTTTAGTCCGCGTACCGCCACTAGCGACATGCCCTTCAGCCCACATGCCGCCGCCGACATTCCCCCCGCCCAGCCCACCCGGCCAGAATCGCAGGTCCGCCGCTTGCCTAATGGCAGACGGCAGCCCCGCGACAACCGGTTGCGGCCCATTCCGGTGACGATTGTCGGCGGCGGCATCGGCGGACTCAGCGTTGCTCTCAGCCTCCTCGATTCAGGCGCCGTCGGCGCCGAGGACATCACCATCGTCGACGCGAGCCCGGGCAGCGGCCGGCTGCATACCTATACGGGCCGCCTCGGACACGTCTGTGAGCTCGGTGCTGGGCGGTACAACCCGCGTCTGCACCCCCGGCTGGATGCGCTGGTCACGCGTTTCGGAATCGACACCGCGCCGCACGTCTTTACCATCAAATACACCTCGGGCCAGGCGGAGGCCGATGAATTCTCGGCCATGGACCTGACCGGGCTCGATGATCAGGCCAGCTTCTACGATGCGCTGGCCGGCCGGCTGGGCATGGCCCAGGCCGACCGCTTCTGCTCGCTCACCGGCTACGAGGCGATCCGGGACCGCCGGTTCCCGGTCGTCGGCGGCCTGGACCTGATCAGTACTCATCCCGAGGCCTTCGGTAGCGCAGCGCATCGAAGCGCGTGGGTCGCCCCGGCGGCGGGATTCACCGGCCTGGTCGATGCGTTGCGCGACTATCTGGCCGCCCGCGGCGTCACGATGCTCCGCTCGACGCGGCTGGTCGCCGCCGAGAGCAGCCCGCGAGGACTGGACCTGGACCTTCTGACGAACGAACGGTGCCGCTTGCACCTTGTCACCGAACAGCTCGTCCTGGCCATACCGCCGGCGGAACTCCTTTCGCTCTGCCTGCCGGTCCACCCGCGGACGTTCGACTGGCTGCCGCAGCTGGTGACCGTGCCGCTGTCCAAGGGGTTCCTGACCTTCCGCGAGCCGTGGTGGCAGGATTCAGACCTCGACGATTGCTGCTTCGTGACCGATAACGAACTGCAGAAGCTGTATTTCGATACCGGCCGGCGGACCATCTATTTCTACTGCGACAGCTCGAACAGCAGTTACTGGGCCGCGTTGCGTGCCTCCGGTGACCGGGTGTTCCGGGACACGCTGGTGGCGAAGATCGAGCAGGCCGTCGGCCGCGAGCTGCCCGAGCTGAAGCACGCGGAGGAGTTCGTCAGCCGGGACTGGCCGATCGGCATCACCTACCTGAAGCACGGCACGCCGTTTGATGGTGCCGGCTGCGTCCGGGTCGCCGAGCGGATCCTGTTCAGCACGGGCGCCTTCACCGGCAGCCCCGGGTGGATCGAGGGAGTGCTGGCGAACGCGAGCCTGCTCGCCGCCGAGGAACTGTCAGCCGCTTGACCGGTGGCTTACGGCTCGGCGGCGGGCTGGTCGCGGGCCAACTCGAGCTGCGCGCGGGCGGCCGCGATGAACACGCCGAGGTCACCCCCGAGGGTGGCCAGCCGTACGCCCCGCTCGATCCAGCGCCGTGCGTTCGCGCCGTCGATCTGGTGCATGCCGAGCACGATTCCCGACGCAGCGCACGCCGCGCGGATGCGTTCCACCGGCTCGGCCAGCTGATCGGTCGTGAACGCCCGCATCGGCTCCAGCCCGAGCCCGATGGACAGGTCTGCGGGACCGATGTATACGCCGCCCAGGCCGGGCACCTGCGCGATCTCTTCGACGTTGCCCAGGCCCTCCGCCGTTTCGATCATCACGAACAGGCTGACCCGGGCCGCCATCTCGGTCAGGTCACCCGACGGCAGGTCCGGCCTCATGGGACCGAAGCTCCGGACGCCGGCCGGCGGGTAGGTGATGGCCGCCACGGCCTCGCGGGCCTGCTGTGCCGTGCTGACCATCGGCACGATGATCCCGTCGGCGCCCGCGTCGGCCAGCCGGCCGATCAGCGCGGAGTCGTTCTTCGAGACCCGCACGATGGTCGCCGGATCGGCCGGCGAGGTCCGCTGCAGCATGACCGCCGCGTCCGCCTCGCCGAGGGTGGAGTGCTGGCAGTCGATCCCCACGTAGTCGTATCCGGCCCGCCGGTAGGCGCGGAGCGAGAACTCCCCGCCGGCCGAGACCCAGCCGCCGAGCGCCACGCCTCCCGAGGCCCAGGCCTCGGACAGTGACCGGTGTGTCAACGTCGTTGTCCTTTCCGCGCCGCACCGCCCTGGCCGCGCGCCCTGCCCGCCGCGACAGCCTGGCCCGCCGGCAGCAGCCAGGTTTCGTCCAGGTCAGCCAGCGTCGCCACGCCCATGAGCGTCATGCACCTGATGATCTCCTCCCGGAGGATGCCCACCACATGCTCGGCGCCCGCCGGGCCGGCGGCGGCCATCCCGTACAGATACGGCCGCCCGATGCAGACCGCGTCGGCCCCCAGGCACAGCGCCTTCACCACATCGCTGCCCCGCCGGATGCCGCCCTCGACCAGGACCTGGGCCCGCCCGCCGACTCTCCTGGCGATGGCGGGCAGCGCGTCCAGGGCGCCCACGGCGAAGTTCAGCTGCCGGCCGCCGTGGTTCGACACCACCACGCCGTCCGCGCCGAGGCCGACCGCGCGTTCAGCGTCATCGGCGTCCAGGACGCCCTTGATGAAGAACGGACCGTCCCAGTGCTCGCGCATCCACGCGAAGTCGTCCCAGTTCAGTTCCGGGCGCATCATCCGGTACTGCGTCCGCAGCGAGGAGACCGCGGCCCGGGCGCCCCCCGCCTGGACCAGGTTACGGGCGGAGATGCGCTGGTGCTTCAGGAAGTTCACGCACCACCGGGGGCGTGCCGCGGCGTTCAGGACCCTGGCCGGCGTGATCACCGGCGGGTTTCCCATGCCGCGCTTACGCTCGGACTCCCGGTTGCCGAGCACGGGGACGTCGACCGTGACGAACATGCCGGCGTAGCCGGCGTCCTTCGCCCGCTTCATCAGCGAGTGGGTGAGCTCGTTCCGCCCGGTGCTGCGATCCGCCCAGGGATACAGCTGGAAGAAGTGGCTGCGCTGCGTGCCGGCCGCCACTTCCTCGAAGGTGTAAGAGCCCGCCGTGCTCACGATGGACAGCGTGCCGGACCGCTCCGCCGCTTGCGCCGCGCCGACCTCCCCGGTCCAGTGCGACAGCCCGACCAGGCCGGTCGGAGCGAACAGGACCGGGAGCGAGACCTGCTGGCCGCCGATGGTGACGGTCAGGTCCGTGGCCTCGTGCCCCGTGAGGACCTTCGTCTTCAGCATGTACCGGCCGAACGCAGCCCGATTGGCCCGCAGTGTCTCCAGGTCCTCGGCCCCGTAGTCGACGTAGGCCCAGACCATGTCCGGCACCGCACGCCGGGCCCGCGCACGGTAGTCCTCGACGGTTACCGGGCCCGGGCGAGAGGACAGTTTGTACGTGAAGGCGGGCACCGCGACTCCCAGCTTGCGGGTGGACCAGGGGTTATTTGACGGCGATGGGATTCGCCGGGGATCCCACCCCGCCCGTTACCCGCAGCGGCGGGCCGGAGAAGAAGAAGTCCCACTGCCCGTCCTGGGCGCAGTCATCGGCCAGCGCCTCCAGGTCGAACATCTCGCCGAACATCATGCCCACGTCCCGGAGCATCACGCAGTGCAGCGGGAAGAACGCGCCCTCGGTGCGGGACGGCTGCACCTCGACGCTCCAGTTGTCCGAGGCGACGGTCGCCACTTCCCGCTCGCAGAGCCACTCGGCGCACTCCAGAGCCAGGCCCGGGTTCGCCGCCATCCACTCCGCCGACCAGCCCTCGACGACCGATTTGCGCCGCCATCCGGTCCGGAACAACAGCGCGTCGCCGGTGCCGACCCGCACGCCCTGCTGCGCCTCGGCCCGCTCCAGCTCGGCGACGCCGATCGCCTCGTCGTCGGCGCCGATCCACTCCACCCCGCGCAGGCGCGCGATGTCGAGCAGGACGCCGCGGCCGACCGCGCCGGGCAGCACCTGGTCGATGCCATTGCGGCTGGCGCCGCGCAGGGCCGTGATGGCGCGGGACGCCGTCACGTCGTTGTAGAACTTGTCGTCGTACCCGACGTGCGCGAGGCTGTCCCATTGCGATGCGCATTGCAAGGCCAGGGTCAGCATGTCATCGGTGATGACGACGTTTTCGGGCGAGGAGAATTCGCCTGGCATAACCGTCATCGCGTGGACCGGATTGAATCGCCGCCCGGCGCCTTGCTGGGGCCCGTTACTCCCGAGCGGGAGGCTCAGCTCGAAAACCTTGCCCGAGCGAATGGACGACGAGGCCCGGAGAACGTGCTCTGGCGTAATAAAATTCAGGGTGCCGCGCTGGTCATCGGCGCCCCAGCGGCCCCAGTTCGAGAGCTGCTTTCCGAGTTCCTTGAAATCGCCCACGACCTGCGCCTTTCGTGCACGACTGCCTGCCGTTAACGTACATGTCACACGCAGCACTGTCAAGAACCGCGTGCTGCGGCTTTGTTCTATTTTTACCGGCCAAGGCACCATGAGGCCCGCCCGGCCATGCGCGATTGCCGGCGCCTTCGTCAAAGCCCTGAATTACGGTCGGACGGCCAATCAACGCGTCTTATACATTGCGTGCGCCAGCCCGCGGATCAGGCTTTCATTTGTGCCTCAGCGAGCACCGGCCGCGAGCCAGTCCGCGAACGTGGTCGAGGTCAGCCGGGCTCCCGGGCCGGGCAGCAGGACTTCCCCGGCCATGGACAGGCCGAAGGTGCCCCGCCAGGTCGGGACCAGCTCGATGTCCTGCCCGCGGGCGGCGAAGGTGCGCCGGGCCATGTCCACCAGGTCCTGAGTCTCCGGGCAGGCCAGGTCCAGCTTGGCCCGCAGGGGCGCAGCGGCCGCGACCTCCGCCAGCACCGCCGCTACGTCGGCGGGAGCAATCGGCTGCACCAGGAGCGGGGCTATGGTCGCGACGCCGTCCTGATCGGCCCAGCCCGCCACCATGGCCGCGAAATCGTGGAACTGGGTGGCCCGGACGATGCTCCACGGGACCGGCCCCTCGGTCACCAGGCGCTCCTGCTCCCGCTTGCCCGCGTAGTGCGCGACGGGCTGGCCGTGGTCGATGCCCACGATGGACAGCAGGACGTGGTGCCGCACTCCCGCCCGTTCCCCGGCGGCCAGCAGGTTGCGCGTGGTCACAGCGAAGAAGTCCACGATCTCGGCCTGGTCGCGGGCGGCGGAGTTGATGGCGTCGATGACCGCGTCGGCGCCCTGCAACGCCGCCTCCAGGCCCGTCCCGGCGTAGGCGTCAACGCCGGCGCTGCGGCTGACGGGCACCGGCTGGTGACCGGCGCGTTCCAGCGCGGCGGTGGTGAGCCGTCCGATCCGGCCGGTGGCGCCGGCGACCGCGATCCGCATGGGCGGTGTCTCCTTCCGTCTTCCGGGCCATCAGCCGGATCTTCACACGTTCTCCACGCCGACCGCATGATTTCCCCACGCGCGCCGACGCAAGTAGGGCGGCAGGAGAGTAATCGGCGTGTTGCGTGTGTCGCTCCTCGGGGAGCAGTCGATCACCGACGACCAGGGCGGTAGCATCCGGGCCCGGTCGTCGCGCGCTGTTGTCCTGGTCGCCCTGCTCGTCGTGCACGCCGGGTCCGCCCAGGCCCGGCCGCGGATCGCCGGCCTGCTGTGGCCCGAGTCGACCGATGCGCAGGCGCTGACCAACCTGCGCCGCGAACTGCATCACTTGCGCCAGGTGCTGGGCGACGAGCCTTCGCTCGTGGTGACGTCCCGGGACCTGCGCTGGGATGACACGAAGACCTGCCGCGTCGACGTGCGCGTCTTCGACACCGCGCGACGGGCCGCGCTGGCCGCGGCGGCTTGCGATGATCAAGAGGGAATCCTGCGCCATGCGGCCGCGGCGATCGCCGCGTACCGGGGTGAGCTGCTGCCCGGCGTGTACGAAGACTGGCTCCTGGACGCCAGAGCGCAGCTTGAGCGCCAGTGCGTGGAGCTGTGTGACCTGCTCGTCGCGGCCCGGGCCCGAGCCGGTGACCTGGCCGGGGCGGTGGAGACGGCCCGGCGCCGGGTCCAGCTTCAGCCCCTGGAGGAGGTCGGCTACCGCACCCTCATGCAGCTGCAGGCCGACCTGGGTGACCGGGCCGGGGCCGTCAGCACCTACCATCGCTGCGCGTCCGTGCTTGAACGCGAGCTCGGCGTCGTCCCCGACCCCTCGACCCGGCAGGCGTTCCAGCGCCTGATGGCTGAGGGCCGCCCGGCCACGCGGCCCCCGGGCGCCAACCCGGGGGAGGGGCGCCCCGGCCCGGCGGCGGCCCAGCTTTTCGGCCGGTCCGCCGAGCTCGGCACGCTGCAGGAGGCCTGGCGGGCCGCCCAGGCCCGGCGCCGTGGCCTCGTGCTGGTCCGCGGTGGCGCCGGCGTGGGGAAGACCCGCCTGGTCGCCGAGGTGGCTGAGACGGCCCGGCAGCAGGGCGCCGTGGTCGCGGTCGCGCAATGCTTCGGCGCGGCGGGACGGCTGGCGCTGGCCCCGGTGGCGGAGTGGCTGCGCAGCGATGCGGTCCAGTCGGCGGTGGCCGCTCTCGACCCCGCCTGGCGGGCCGAAGTGAGCAGGCTCATGCCCGCCGGCCGCCGCGGGGCCGGCTTGCGGGGGACGGCGGATGCCTGGCAGCGTCACCGCTTCTTCGAAGGGCTGGCCCGGGCGCTGCTCGCCGTCGGGCGCCCGCTGCTGCTGGTCCTGGACAACATGCAGTGGTGCGACCAGGAGACGCTGGCCTTCATCACGTTCTGCCTGGGGCTCGCCGACGGCGGCCAGGTCCTGGTCGCCGCGACCTTGCGCGAGGACAACGTCGAGGAGGACCCTGAGCTCTCCGGCTGGATCGTTCGGATGCGGGCTTCGGGGTTTCTCACCGAGCTGTCCCTCAGCCCGCTGGAGGCCGCCGACACCGCGCAGCTGGCCGAGGCTATCTCCGGGCAGCGCCTGCCGGAGACCGACGCGGAGCTGCTGCACGCGGCGACGGGCGGCTTCCCGCTGTACATCATCGAGGCCATCCGCGGCGTCGCCGTGGCCGGCGGCACGCCGCTGCCGGTCGGTGATCTCGCGGCCGTGCTGCGCAAGCGTCTGGACCAGGGGACGGCGGCGGGCCGGGAGGTGGCCGCGCTCGCCGCGGCGGTGGGGACGAACTTCACCCTCGACCTGCTCACCGAGGCGAGCGACCTGGACGCCGGCCTGGTCGTGGAGGCCGTTGACGAGCTATGGCGGCGCAGGATCGTGCGGGTCTTCGGGGATGGCTACGACTTCTCCCATGACCTGCTGCGCGAGACGGCCTACTCGGGCATCAGCCCGCCGAAACGCTGGCTGCTGCACCGGCGCATCGCCCAGGGCCTGGAACTGCTCCACGGCGAGGACGCGGACAGCGTAGCGGCCCAGCTCGCTGAGCAGTATGCGCGGGCCGGGCGGCCCGAGCGCGCGGTCGCCTACTACCAGCGGGCCGCCGATGTCGCCACCGGGATGTTCGCCTACGCCGAGGCCATCCGGCTGCACGAGAAGGCGCTGTCGATCATCGCCACCCTGGCGGCCGGACGGGACCGGGACGCCCGCGAACTCGCGGTGCTGGAGGCGATGGCCGCACCGCTCAACGCCAGCAAGGGTTACTCCTCGCCCGATCTGCAGCTGAAGCTGGAGCGCACGGTCATGCTCGCGGAGTCACTGGGCCGCCAGGACTCGACCGTGGCGGGCATGACCGCGCTGTGGTCCACGCAGATCGTGCAGGGCCGCACGGCCGACAGCCACCGGACGGCCATCCGGGCCCTGGACCTCGCCGACCCCTCCTCGCAGCTGTGCGGCCAGGCTCATTTCGCTGTCGGCGGTTCGGCCATCCACCTGGGCCGGCCCGCTGAGGGGCTGCGTCACCTGGACCTGGCCGCGAAGATGGCCGGCGGTGGCGTCTGGCTCATCGTCGGCACCCGCTCCGACGTGCACGGAAGGGCCTGGGCCGCGCATGCCCACTGGCTGCTCGGCCAGGATGCCGAGGCCGTGCGGGCCTGCCGCGAGGCCATCAGCCTGGCCCGGGCCATCGACGACCCCTACAGCCAGGCGGTGGCGCTGGCCTACGGCGCCATCACCCACCAGATGCGTCACGACCTGCCCGAGCTGAGGAACACCGTGGACGAGCTGCGCCGGCTGTGCGACCGGCATGACTTCGCCTACTACCGCGAGTGGGCGCTGATCCTGGACGGCTGGTCCCGCACGGGCCCATCGGGCCTGGATCTGGCCCGCCGTGGCATCAGCAACCTCAAATCGGAGGGAGCTTTCGTGCGCATGCCGTACTGGCTCTCGCTGCTCGCCGACCTGTCCGCGCGGGACCACCAGCCCGGCGCCGCCCGCGCCGCCCTCGACGCCGCCCTGGCCGCCGGGCGCGTCCACGACGACGTGTGGTGGCTGCCCGAGGTGATGCGCATGCGCGCCGCCTATGACGATGAGCAGGCCGCGCTCACCCGCCTGCGTTCCGCGGCGCAGCTGGCCTCCGGACACGGCAGCCTCGCGCTGCTTCGGCGCTGCGAGCGTGACCTCGGCGCGCGACGCGTTCGCCAATCCGCTCCCGGCGTTCCCCCGGCGGACTAGCACCTGCCGCGCGGGCCGAACGCTCCGCGAACGCCGCGGGACCTACCTTCGGCGTGCACCGGTTTTCCACGCATCCGAAAGGCGCACCATGACTACCTCAACCGCCACCACGACCGCTGTGTACGCGGAACTGGCCGCCGCCATCCGCGGTGACCTGATCGTGCCGGGTGATCCCGGCTATGACCAGGCGCGTGCCGTGTACAACGCCATGATCGACAAATACCCGGCGGCCATCGCCCGCTGCCGGGACACCGCCGACGTCATCACCTGCGTGCGGTTCGCGCGCGCCCACGGCATCGAGATTGCGGTCCGCGGGGGCGGCCACAACGCGGCCGGCTTCGGCGTGTGGGACGGTGCCCTGGTCATCGACCTGTCGTTGCTCCGCAGCACGACCGTGAGCCCGGCGAACCATACCGTCCGGGTCGACGCCGGATGCACCTGGGGCGATGTCGACCATGCCACCGTGGCGTTCGGCATGGCCACTCCCTCTGGCTTCCTGGCCTCGACCGGTGTGGCCGGCCTGACCCTCGGCGGGGGCATCGGCTACCTCGCCCGGCGGTTCGGCCTGACCGTGGACAACCTGCTCGCCGCCGACGTGGTCCTGGCCGACGGGACCTTCGTGACGGCCAGCGAGAGCTCCCACAGCGACCTGTTCTGGGCCCTCCGCGGCGGGGGCGGGAACTTCGGCATCGTCACCTCGTTCACCTTCCGTTGCCACGACATCGGCGAGGGGGGCACCATCATCGGCGGCCCGGTCTTCTACGACCTGGCCGACATGCCCGAGGTGATGCGCTGGTACCGGGAGCTGGTGCCGTCGCTTCCGGAGGAGCTGAGCGGCTGGATCGCGCTGCTGACCATCCCGCCCGCGCCGCCGTTCCCCGAGGAGCTGTGGGGACGCCAGGCGTGCGGCATCGTGTGGTGCTACACCGGGCCGCACGACCGGGCCGACGAGGTCCTCGAACCGGTCCGGACGTACGGCTCGCCGCTGCTGGTCGGCGTGGCGCCGATGCCGTTCACCGCGCTGCAGAGCGCGTTCGACGCCCTGTACCCGGCCGGGCTGCAGTGGTACTGGAAGACGGACTTCTTTAAGGAGATCTCCGATGCCGCGATCGACGTGCACGCCAAATTCGGCGCGCAGCTGCCGACCGGCCACTCCACCATGCACCTGTACCCGATCGACGGCGCGGCCAGCCGGGTCGCCCAGGACGCGACCGCCTTCGCCTACCGGGACGGCGGCTGGGCCGGCGTCATCGTCGGCGTCGACCCCGATCCCGCCAACGCCGGGCGCATCTCGCAATGGGCGCGGGATTACTGGGCCGCGCTGCACCCCACCTCGGCCGGCGGCGGCTACATCAACTTCCTGATGGACGAGGGCCAGGACCAGGTCAAGGCCTCCTACCGCGGCAACTACGACCGGCTGGCCCAGATCAAGCACCGCTACGACCCGGACAACATTTTCCACATCAATCAGAACGTCCAGCCCGCCAGCGAGCCCAGCCGCTAGCCCGGCCCGGTACCAACGACGCTGCACCACCACCACCCGCAGGCCCTGGACGCAGAGCGAGTCCGGGGCCCGCGGGCGTTAGCCCCTTCCTGGGGCCGGCGGGCGTTAGCCCCTTCCCGGGGCCGGCGCAGCGGCGGCCGGTCCGCGGGCGAGGAATCGCTCGTAGGCCTCGGTGACCCCCGCGCGGTCTTCGGTCGCGAGCAGGTCCAGGAGGAGGCCGCGGACCACGGCCACGCCGAGCCGGGCGTCGGCTCTGGCCGTCCGTTCGGCTGCGCCGGCCTTGACCATGGCGTCGGCGATCGGGGTGACCCATGACTCGACGATCCCGTCGAGGAATCCCTCGGTGCCGGGGCGGCCGCGCAGGGCCTGGGCATACAGCTCAAAGAACAGCCGCTCCTGCGGCCATAGCGCGGGATCGCTGAGGCGCTGCCAGAATTGCCGGGCGTCGCGCGCGGTGGCTGTCCCCGCCTCCAGCAGAGCCGACCGCTGCTCCTCCTCGACTTCCCGGGTGACCGCGGCCAGCAGCCCTTCGCGGGATCCGAAGTGGTAGATGAGCATCCGGTGGCTGGTGCCGATCGCCTCGGCGAGCTGGCGCAGGCTGAGGTCGGCGATCCCGCTGTCGAGGGCGTGGCCGACGGCCAGGGCGAGCAGCCGTTCCCGGGCTTGTGAGGTGCGCATGCCTTAGTGTACCGTATGGTACATGAACCATTTGGTACACCAGAGGGCGTCGGACGCACGCGGCAGCACTGCCGGAGCGGACCTGCCGGTCATCAAGGCGCGCCAGCAGAGGACCTGGGCCAGCGGCGACTACGCCGTGGTCGCGTCCCGTATCGTGCTGGTCAGCGAGCTGCTGGCCGACGCGGCCGACCTGAAGGCGGGCTGGGAGGTGCTGGATGTCGCGTGCGGCACCGGCAACGCCACCCTGGCCGCGGCCCGCTCCGGCACCCACGCCGTGGGCATCGACTACGTTCCCGGACTGCTCGAGGACGGACGTGCGCGCGCAGTGGCCGAGGGCCTCGATGTCGACTTTTGGCTCGGTGACACCGAAGACCTGCCCGTGCCGGACGGGTCATTCGACGCGGTGCTTTCCGTCTTCGGGGTGATGTTCGCGCCCGATCACCAGCGGGCCGCGGATGAGATCATCCGAGCCACCCGCCCCGGTGGCACCGTCGGCCTGGCCTCGTGGACCCCGGACGGGTTCATCGGCCAGATGTTCGGTGTCATCACCCGGCACGTGCCCGGGCCGCCCGGGGTCGCATCGCCGCTGCTGTGGGGCACCGAACAGCACCTGACCGACCTGTTCGGCGTGATGATCGCCGATGCCCGGTCCGTGCCGCGCACCTGCACCTGGCGGTTCACCTCCCCCGAGGAGTTCGTCTGGTTCTTCCGCCGCTGGTACGGGCCGGCCCTGACGGCATTCGATGTACTCGACGATGACGGCCGCGCCGCGCTGGCGGCCGACCTGGCCCAGCTGGCCCGGCACTGGGACCGGAACCGTGGCGGCAGCATCGCCATCCCCGCGACCTACCTGGAAACCGTCCTCACCCTCCGCTGATACACCCCGCCGGATCCGCGCTCTAACGTCAACCGCGCAGGCCGTGCGCTGATCACCTTGCACCGGAGACCACCATGCATCAGCCTCATCCCCACCAGGACGGCAGCGCCGGCCCACAGGCGCCTGGGTCATTGAGCCGGCCATGCTGACCGCCACGCAGATCGCGGGTTTCGCCGGCGCCGGGCTGGCCGGGGCAGCCTATATACCGCAGATTTCGCACCTCATCAGGGCCCGCTGCTCGGCTGGCCTCAGCCGCCTGGCCTTTGGGGTATGGCTGCTGGCCTCTGTCCTGGTCACGGCACGCGCCATCGCCATCCAGGCCGGCGTATTCATCGTGCTCGGCGGGATCCAGATCGTGGCCACGACACTCATCGTGGCCTATGCCGCTCGGTACAAGGACACACCCTGCCCCATCCACCGCCCTGGGCCGCCCAGGGCCGAGACAGCCGCGGAGCCGGACACTCGCCCGGCTCTGGGCGTACTTCCGTCGGCGTGGCACGAGGCACGCGAGCGAGCGCTGCGCGAACGCTGCCGTTCACACCTTCGGCCGTGCACTGGATTCCCGGCGACATACCTGAAGAGGACGACATGAGTGCATCAGCTGGTATTGCCACCGCTGCAGATGAGGGGCTTTCTGCCGCCGGGCACGGCGACCATGCCGGGACGCAGGCGGCCATCGTCATCGTGGGCCGTGAGCCTGGCGCCCGGGAGGTCCTCAGCCGGGAGCTGTCCAATCGGTACGGCGCCGACTACCAGATCCTCGCCTGCGGGCGGCCCGCGGAGCTGGCGGCTCGGCTGCGGGACCTGCGGGAAGCTGGCTTGCCGGTGGCGCTGGTCATCGGCGGGGTCGGCGGGCAGGATGCGGACGGCATCGAGGTGCTGGCCGCGGTCCGCGGCACCGACCCGACGGCGCTTCGGGTGGCCGCGGTCCGCTGGGGCGACTGGGAATCGATGCGGTCGGTCTTCGACGCGGTCACACTGGGCACGATCGACCACTGGATGACACGTCCGGTGCAGGCCCCGGACGAGGAGTTCCACCGCTCGGTGACCGAGTTCCTGCGGGAGTGGAACAGCCAGCGCAGCGGCGGCTTCGAGGCGGTGCGGGTGATCGGCGAGCGATGGTCCGCGCGATCCCAGGAGCTGCGTGACCTGTTCTCCCGCCACCGGATCCCGGCCGGCTTTTACGACGCCGCCTCCGGGCAGGCCCGGCAGCTGCTGCACGAACTCGGCCTGGTCGGCCCGGACCTGCCGGTGGTCGTGCTCCGGTTCGGGGCCGGGCGGACGGCGCTGGTCAACCCCTCCAACGCCGAGATCGCCGACGCCTTCGGCGTCATGACGCCGATCCCGGCCGGGGAGGTCTTCGATGTGGCGGTGATCGGCGCCGGCCCGGCCGGGCTCGCCGCCGCGGTCGGCGCGTCCTCCGAAGGCCTGCGGACCGTGGTCATCGAGCACGAGGCCGTCGGCGGGCAGGCCGGGACCAGCTCGATGATCCGCAACTACCCCGGCTTCTCCCAGGGCATCAGCGGCGCCCGGCTGGCCCAGGAGGCCTGGTGGCAGGCCTGGGCCTTCGGCACCACCTTCTTGTACATGCGCCAGGTACGGGGCCTGTCGGAAACCGGCGGCCGCTACCGGCTGCGGCTGTCCGACGGCGACGTCCTGACCGCGCGCACCGTGATCATCGCGACCGGCGTCACCTACCGGCGGCTGGGCATCCCGGCCCTGGAGGACCTGCAGGGCCGGGGGGTCTTCTACGGCGCCGCGGCCAGCGAGGCCCCGGCCATGCGCGGGCAGACCGTGTTCGTCGCCGGAGCTGGAAACTCCGCCGGGCAGGCCGCGCTGCACCTGGCCAAATGGGCCAGCCGGGTGACAGTCCTGGTCCGCGCGGGATCGCTGACGGCCAGCATGTCCGACTACCTCATCCGCGAGATCGGCTCGGCGCCGAACGTGGACGTCTGCTACCGCGTGCACGTCGTCGGCGGCTCCGGCACCGGCCATCTCGAATCGCTGGTCCTGGCCGACACCGTCTCCGGGGCGCGGCGCAGCGCCCCGGCTGATGCTTTGTTCGTCCTGATCGGCGCGCAGCCGCGGACGCAATGGCTCGCCGGCAGCGTCGCACACGACCGGCAGGGATTCATCCGCACCGGACCGGACCTGCCCGCCGGCACCCGCTGGCCCCCCGGCCGCCCGCCGCTGCCCCTGGAGACCAGCCTGCCCGGGGTGTTCGCAGCCGGCGACGTGCGCCTGGGGTCAGTCAAACGGGTCGCTTCGGCGGTCGGCGAAGGCGCGGCCACCATCCCCCTGGTGCACCGCCACCTGAACGCCACCCCCGCCACCGGATCATCCCGGAGCTCAGCCAGCAGCCTGGTGAACGTGCCCACGCTCACCCAACCCAGCATGATCACCACCCAGCAATCAGGAGGCCTGAAGTGAAAGAGATCAGGACAGCCGCCCCGGCGCCCGAGAGTGAGGGCGGAGAGACATCGGCGGCTGAGAGCATTGTCCGGTTCGAGTCGCGCACAGTGATCCAAGGACCCATCAGCGAAGTCTTCGAACGTCTGGCGAATCTGCCGGGCTACGGCGGGTGGATGCACCGCACCGGCCTGTTCCGCGGGTGCAGCCTCACGTCGGAGCCCCCGGTCCGACGGGGGACGACCTACATCGATTCGACGCGGATGGGCACCTTCGATGGGGAAGTGACCGAGTTCGTGCCACCGACGCGAATCGCCTTCCGGGAGACTCTCCGCTGGTTCGGCTCCCCGATGACACAGGCTCGGCCCGAGTACTCCCTGGAGACAGACGAGGCCGCGACGGTCGTTCACCACGTGGCCGTCGGGGAGCTCTATGGCTGGATGAGGTTCATGAAGCCTGCCGCAGCATGGATGGCGAACCGGGAACGGAGCCGCACGCTGAACTCCCTGAAGCGTGCCCTGGAGTCCAGCTAGGGCGAGACCTCACCGGTTAGGGAGGTTCAGCTCGATGCCGATGCTCACCACCCTGCTCAAAGATCGTGACAGGTAACGACCTCGGGGGCCGATACCTGGCGCGGGTTGGGCGGGTGTTAGACAGAAAGCGTCACGAAGTCCAGAGATATCCATGGAGCACGAGGTGAATGCATCCACCGCCGGGAGCAGCGGTCAGATCGTCGTCGCCGGCGCGGGCTACGCCGGGCTGCACGTTGCCTTGCGCCTGATGGCCAAGCTGCGCCACTACCCCGCGGTGGAGCTGACCCTGGTCGACCGGCACGACTACCATCAGGTGCTCACCGAGCTGCCGAGGGTCGCGGGCGGGACCCGTGCCGCCGACGCGGTACGCATCCCGATCCAGGAGCTGCTGGCCACGCGAGTCCGCTTCGTGCAGACCGAGATCAGTGGTTTCGACCTGCCCGGCCGGCTGCTCCGCAGCGGGGCCGGGCCGATCGGCTGGACGCGGCTGGTGCTCGCGCTCGGCAGCCGGCCCAACGACTTCGCCATCCCGGGCCTGGCCCAGCGCACCCTGTCGGTGTACTCAGCCGGCGACGCCGAACAAGTGTGGGACGCGGTCAGCCAGGCCCTCGAGAACGCCGCGGCCGCCGCCGATCCCGGACAGCAGCGCCGCCTGGCCACCGTGGTGGTCGGCGGCGGCGGCGCCACCGGAGTCGAGCTGGCCGGCGAGCTGGCCGAGATAATGCCCAAGGTGGCCAGCCGCCAAGGCCTGGCGCCCGACCGGCCCGCCGTGCAGCTGGTCGAGGCGGGCCCGACCATTTTGGCCGGCTCCTCACCGCAGCTGATCGACAAGGCGGCCAGAATCCTGTCCGACCTCGGGGTCCATGTCCGCACCAATGCGACGATCGCCGCCGCGACCCAGGAGGGCTTCCGGCTCACCGGCGGCGAGCTCGTAGAGGGCGGCGTGTTCGTCTGGGCGGGCGGGGTGAAAGCACCCGAGCTGGTGGCCGATTCGGGCTTGCCGACCGGGCACAACGGCCGGGTCAAGGTCGACCGGTACCTGCGCGTGCTGGACCGCACGGAAATCTACGTCGCCGGCGACCTCGCCTCGGTGACCGATCCGCGCACCGGGCACGTGCTGCCCCCGCTGGCGCAGGTGGCACTGGAGGAGGGCGAGACGGTGGCCCGCAACCTGGACGCGGAGCTGGAGGGCAAGGCGCTGGAGGCGTTCACCTTCCACGACAAGGGGTTCGTCGTCTCGGTCGGGACCCGCCGCGGGGTCGCCGACGTGGCCGGCCTCACCACCGGCGGGCGGCTGGCCCACCTGCTCAAAGACGCCATCGAATGGGAGTACCGCCAGTCCGTCAGGCACCTGCGCGGCTGGGACCCGGTAGGCGGATGACCGCTCACCAGGACGCTGGGTGAGCGAGCGAGGCCGGCACCCTGGTCCCGGTGTCGCCCGTGGCCGCCTCGAGCTGGGCTTGGGTGAGGAACAGGGCCTGCGTGAGGTCGGCGCCGCGCAGGTCGGCGCCCCTGAGGTCGGCTCCGGTGAGGTCGGCCAGATACAGATCGGCGCCGCTGAGGTCAGCGCCGATGAGGTAGGCCCCTCTGAGGTTGGCGCCGCGCAGGTCGGCGCTCCTGAGGTCGGTGCCGATGAGGTCGGCTCCCCGCCCGTCCAGCTTCTGCCCCGGGACCTGGGCCCGCATGAGTTCGCTCGCGGTGAGCAGCAGAGCATTGGCCTGTTCCCGGTGCCTGGCGATATCCAGTCCCAGCAGGGCGTCGGCCGGGCTGCGCGTCAAGGCCTGCGTCGCCCTCAGGGTCAGGCGCAGTTCGCGGTGGACGGCGCGGGCCGCCGGCATCGCCAGCGCCGCGGTCAGATACCAGAGCAGCTCGTGCAGCTGCCGCATGACCGGGAACACCTCGAACATCTGCTTCGCGGCTTGCGGCGCCTGGCGCCAGTCCCGCCCCCCGAATGTGACCTGGGAAACCTGCTGGCCCGCACCGAAACAGTCATACACGGCGCACCCCGGGAAACCTTGCCGCCTGAGCTCCCGGTGAATGCCACACCGGAAATCTGGCTGCAGATGGGGACAGGGCTGCCCCGCGGGCTTGTCGAGCGCGAAATCGGCCGAAGCTGAGAAGGCCGGCGCGACACAGCACAGCCCGAAGCAGCGTTCGCAGTCAGCCCGCAGGGCTTCGCCTCCCATGCACCGCCTCCCATGCACTGTCTCCCATGCACTGTCTCCCATGCACTGTCTCCCAATTAGGAAGGTTAGCCTTTCAATATTGGGCTTGCAAGGTTAGCCTTGGTATATGCCCACGGAACAGGAAGTCGAGGGAGTAGCCGCGGCCGTGTACCTGAGCGTGGGCCTGTTCAGGCGGCGCCTGCGGCAGGTACCGGCCCCAGGTGAGCTGTCGCTGCCGGAGTCCGCGGCGCTGCGCCGCCTGGAGCGGGGCGGCCCGGCCACGGTGACCACGCTGGCCAAGGGCGAGCAGATCAGCGCGCAGTCGATGGGCGCGACGCTGGCCACGCTGGAAGCCCGCGGCCTGGTCAAGCGCCAGTCCGATCCGGCCGACGGCCGGCGCGCGGTCATGTCCGTCACCGAATCGGGCCTGTCCGCGCTCAGCGACAAGCGCAACGCGCGGATCGCGCAGCTGGCGCGGGCGCTGGCGGCCGGTTTCACGGCCGAGGAGATGGGCCAGCTGGCGGCGGCCGCACCGCTGATCGAGCGCCTGGCCGAGAGCATCTGAATGGCAAAGGAGCCGGCCCCGGTGGGCGATCGCTACCGATGGGTGGCGCTGACGAACACCACCGCCGCCACGTTCATGTCGACCCTCAATGGCTCGATCGTCATCATCGCCCTGCCAGCCATCTTCCGCGGTATCGGGCTGGACCCGCTGGCCCCCGGCAGCATCTTCTACCTGCTCTGGATGATCATGGGCTACCGGCTCGTCCAGGCCGTGCTGGTCGTCACCCTGGGCCGGCTCGGTGACATGTACGGCCGGGTGAAGATCTACAACGCGGGCTTCGTCGTCTTCACGATCGCGTCGATCCTGCTCTCCTTCGACCCGTACCGCGGCGGTGCCGGAGCGATCTGGCTGATCGGCTGGCGGGTTCTGCAGGCCGCCGGCGGATCCATGCTGATGGCCAACTCGGCCGCGATCCTGACCGACGCATGGCCGGCCTCCAAGCGCGGTTTCGCGCTGGGCACCAACCAGATCGCCTCGCTGTCCGGCCAATTCGTCGGCCTGGTCGCCGGGGGCCTGCTGGCCGCCATCGACTGGCGCCTGGTCTTCTGGGTCAACGTGCCCGTCGGCGTGTTCGGCACGGTGTGGGCCTACCTGCGGCTCAAGGAGATGGGGGAGCGGCATCCCGCGCGCATGGACTGGTGGGGCAACGTCACCTTCGCCCTGGGCCTGGGCGCGGTCCTGGTCGGGGTCACGGTGGGCATCCAGCCCTATCACGGCCAGGCCATGGGCTGGACCAGCCCGGAGGTGATCGGCCTGCTGGGCGGGGGCGTGGCGCTGCTCGTCGTGTTCTGCCTCATCGAGCGCAGCATCGCCGACCCGATGTTCCAGCTCAGCTTGTTCCGGATCAGGGCGTTCACGGCCGGGAGCATCGCTGGCCTGCTCATGGCCATCGCCCGGGGCGGCCAGCAGTTCATGCTGATCATCTGGCTGCAGGGCATCTGGCTGCCCTTGCACGGCTATGACTTCAGCCAGACCCCGCTGTGGGCGGGCATCTTCCTGCTCCCGCTGACCGCCGGGTTCATCGCCTCGGGCCCGGTGGCCGGGATCCTGTCCGACCGGTTCGGCTCGCGAGGCATCGCCACCGCCGGGGCGCTGGTGTCCGCGGTCAGCTTCATCGGCCTGATCCTGGTGCCGGTCAGCTTCCCGTACTGGGCTTTCGCGGTGATCATCGCCATCAACGGGATCGGCAGCGGCATGTTCGGCGCGCCCAACTCCTCCTCGATCATGGGCAGCGTCCCGGCCCGCTACCGCGGCGCGGCCTCAGGCATGCGCTCCACCTTCCAGAACTCCGGCACCGCGCTGTCCATCGGCGTGTTTTTCTCCCTCATGATCGCCGGGCTGGCCGCCAGCCTGCCCAAGACGCTGACCGCTGGCCTGGAGCAGCAGGGCGTCCCGCACGCCGTGGCCCACCAGATCGGCTCCTTGCCCCCGGTGTCCTCGCTGTTCGCCACCGTGCTGGGCGTCAATCCCGTGCAGCACCTGCTGGAGCAGGCCCACGCGCTGTCCACCCTCCCGGCCGCGAGCCAGCGGGTGCTCACCGGCCGCGAATACTTCCCGCAGCTCATCTCCGGGCCGTTCCATCAAGGCCTGGTCGTGGTGTTCATCGCGGCCGCCGCGCTGTCGGTGGTGGCCGCCCTCGCGTCCCTGCTGCGCGGCGGCCGCCCGGTCCCGCCGGAGCCCGCGCCCCAGCCGGCGGCCGAGGCGCCCGCCCAGGGCACGAAGGCCGCATCCTTAACCGCGCCCGTCACGAGGGGCGGCGCCGTCAGAACCGCCGCAGCCGGACTCGGGTCACTGAGTGCTCGGCTCCCTTGTGCAGGACCAGGGTGGCCCTGGCCCGGGTGGGCTGGATGTTCTCGATGAGGTTCACCTCGTTGACGGTCTTCCAGACCTGGGTGCCGAACGCGTCGACCTCCGCCATGCTGATCTGGGTCAGCCTGCGGAACGGGGACTGCGGGTTCGTGAACGCGGTATCGCGCAGCGCGTGCAGCCGGCTGAGGTACCACCGGTGGATGTGCTCGATCCGCGCGTCGACATAGACCGAGAAGTCGAAGAAGTCGGAGATCGTCAGCGCGCCGGGCGGGGCGGGCTGCAGCACGTTGATCCCCTCCAGGATCAGGACGTCGGGCCGCTGGACGGACTGCCGCTGCCCGGGCAGGATGTCGTAGGCCACGTGCGAGTACACCGGCGCGCTGACCTCAGGCGCGCCCGCCCTCACCTGCTGGACGAAGCGCAGCAGAGCCCGCCGGTCATAAGACTCCGGGAAGCCCTTGCGGTTGGTCAGGCCCCGCTGGGCCAGCACCGCGTTGGGGTACAGGAAGTTGTCGGTCGTCACCAGCTCGGTGCGCGGATGCTGCGGCCACTGCCTGATCAGCGTCCGGAGCACACGGGCCGTGGTGGACTTGCCGACCGCGACGCTGCCGGCCACCGCGATGATGAACGGCGCCGGCCGGATGTCCTGCCCGAGGAACGCCCCGATCGTCTCGCGCAACCCGGCGCTCGCCTCGAAATAAAGCCGCAGCAGCCTGCTCAACGGCAGGTAGATGTCCTCCACTTCGCCGAGCTGGATCGGGTCGCCCAGGCCGCGCACCTCATTCAGTCCCTCGGCGGTGAGCGACATGGGAGTGCTGGCGCGCAAGTTGCGCCACGCATCGCGGCCCATATCCAGGTAGGGGCCATCCCCGTTTCGACCAGCCATCCTGCCAACATACGACGGCACGCCCCGCCGTCCGCCCGCCGACGCGGGTGATCTTCAGGGCAATTTGCGGGCCTTCCAGACTTCTTCGCATGGCCATTGCCGCGACCATTCGAGGGTCACGTAGGGGTATCGCGTCGTGGCGTCCGGGTCGGGCCGGAGCTCGAGGAGGTCCTCCACCTCCAGGCCGCAGCGGCGCAACAGCCGGATCATGTCGCCGTGGCCGAGGTGGAACTCCACCGATTCGTCGCCGGGCCAATCGAACCGGTGCATGCCGAAGTGGGGCCGCAGCAGCTGCTCGGCCGCGGGCTGGTCGTCGGTGTCCGGCATGGTAAGCATGAGCAGCGCCGAGTTGACCAGGAAGATCAGCTGACCGCCCGGGCGCAGCAGCCGGGCTGCCTCGGGTATCCAGGCGTAGGGATCGCACCAGATGCTGGCCCCGTACTCCGAGATGGCCACGTCGAAGCTGGCGTCGGCGAACGGTGCCTGCTCGGCGCTGGCGTGGATCAGCGGGAACCGCAGCCCGAACCGGTCCTGCAGCTCGCGGGCGGTGGCCAGCTGGGCCGCGGAGTTGTCCAGGCCGGCCGGCCGCGCGCCGCGGCGGGCCAGCCAGGCCGACACGTAGCCGGTGCCGCAGCCCAGCTCGATGGTGTCCCGGCCCTGCAGGTCAGCGGGCAGCACGCCCGCCTGCGCCTCGGCGACATTCCAGATGCCCCAGGTGGGCTCGGCCGCGGCCCAGTTACGCAAGCCCGGGCCCGCGTATTCCGCCGCCCACCGGTCCCACGCGGTCCGGTTGCGCCGCACATGATCCCCGGTCCCGGCCACAGCCGCCAGCATGGGCCCCGGCCCGCCACGCCGTCAACCAGATATCCGGCCCCGCCCTTCGCCGGCTGGCTGCGGCGGGCGGACGGGCATCCGGACCTGGAGCACCGTCCGGCCTGGCCGCGAATCGATGGTGATCGTGCCGGCGTGGCGCTGGGTGATGATGCGGCGTGCGATGTCCAGGCCGAGGCCGGTGCCCTGGCCGGGCGCCTTGGTGGTGAAGAAGGCCTCGAACGCGCGGGAGGCCACCTGCGGTGACATTCCCGGGCCGTCATCGACGACGTCGATGACGACATCGCCGGCCTCGGCGCGGGTGGACAGCTGGAGCACGCCCTTGCCGTCCATCGCTTCGACGGCGTTTTCGATGAGGTTGGTCCACACCTGGTTGAGCTCGGCGACGTGGGCCTGGATCGGCGGGACGCCGGTGCCGTAGTCGCGCACCACGGTGACGCCGTCGCCGAGCTTATGGCCGAGCATGACCAGGGTGCTCTCCAGGCCCTCGGTGACGTCGGTGCGCTGCATCGAAGCACGGTCCATCTGCGAGTAGGACTTGACCGCGGTGATCAGCGTCGAGATGCGCTGGCTTGACTCTTTCATCTCCGCCAGCAACGGGGCGACGGACGAGGCGCTGGCCACCCACTCCAGGCCCGGCTCCAGCGCTGGTCCAGTCAAGATACTGGCCGCCCGGTCGCACCAGGCGAGGTCGGCCCCGGCCGCGGCGAGGGCAGGCGCGATCTCCCATTCGCGGCCGACACCATGGCGGGTCAGCCACGACGCCAGGTCCTCCTCCTGGTCGGCCAGCGCCAGCGCGTCCGGCGCGACCGCCGGACGGGTGAGCTCCTGGCGCAGTATGTCGAGCGCGCCGAGCTGCTGGGCCGAGACCTGGTGAGCGGCCAGCTGGCTCACCGAGGCCAGCAGCGCCTGGCACGCATCCTCCAGGGCGTCAACCGCGCGGACGGCCGCGGCGGCCGGGTTGTTGATCTCGTGCGCCAGGCCGGCCGCGAGCGTGCCGAGGCTGAGGAGAGACTGGCGCTGCCGCGCGGTCGCCTCGATGGAACGAGCGGTCCGGTAGAGCCCCTCGATAAGATGCCCGCCGAGCGGGAACCAGGCACTCACCCGCTCACGCAGTACCTCGGCCGGTATCCGCAGTACCCGCCCGGTCGTCGCGGCCCGGCCGGTAGCAAGGTAGACGCCCTGGTCGTCCCAGGCCCGGAATCCGCCCGCCCACCGGCCCGGCGCATCCATCTTCGCGACCACGGTCTCCTCGGAGCCCACGTGGCGGACCAGGTCTATGACCCCGTCCAGGAGCACCCACCAGAAGTCGGCGTGCTCGCCCTCGCGGAACAATTCCAGCCCGGGCCGGAGGGAAACCTCGGTGCTGCCCGCCACCAGCTCTGACAGCTGCTCCTCACCCAGCCCCCCGAACAGGTCAAGCGAACGAAGCTTATCCAGCCGACTGCTCATCCGAACAGTGTGGACCGCGCCGGCCACCAAGGCCAGCTCAGGCCCCGATTCCTGGGCCGAACGGATCCGGCGCTAGACGCCCTCGGCCACTGTGAGCTGGGTGACCTTGGGCGCGGCGGCCAGGATCGAGCCGAGCTCCGAGGCACCTTCGGGGGTCGCCCGCCACGCCCGGTAGGCCTGGTCGTGCTCGATCGATTCCCAGGTCTCATAGATGATCACGTGCGCCGGGTCGTCGCTATCGGTCAGGACCGTGATGCCCAGGCAGCCGGGGAACGCGCGGGTGTCGGTGAGCGTCGCGTGGATTATCTTGTGCGCGGTTTCCAGTGAGTCGGCCTTGAGCTGCAGATCGAGAATTGCGATGGTCGCCACGGCTGCTCCTTCGGGGACACGGTGCTCAACGCGCTCAACTGTCTGCCAGCGCCGTGCCGCTATCGGGTATTCCCGCCCGATTTCATGCGCTCAGGCCCGGGCGCGGCCGAGCTGGGTGGCGGCGTTGCGGGTGATCGCACCCGCGTCGTCGGCCGTCGTGATGAGGGTGCAGCCGGCCTCCCGGTAACGGCGGGCCAGGGCGCCATCGGTGGCGTGCACCCCGACCGGCTTGCCCGCGGCGGCGCAGGCCGTCCAGACGCGCTGCAGAGCCTGGCTCAGGACCGGGTCATCCGGGTCGAGCTCACAGCCCAGGGACAGCGACAGGTCGCGGGGACCCACGTAGAGGCCATCGACGCCGTCGGCGGCCAAAGTGGCGTCGAGTTCGGCCAGCGCACCGGCTGACTCGGCCATGACCAGGCAGAACGGCTCCGCTCCGGCCAGCACGCCGCCCGCTGACCGGTGCCCGGCGGGCGGGTACCGAACCGCGCTGGCCACCTGGCGAGCCTGGGCGGCCGAATCGACGTTCGGCACGATGACGCCTTCGCAGCCCAGGTCCAGAGCCCGCCCGATGTCGGCCGTGTGCGCATGCCGGACCCGGGCGATGGGCGTCGCTCCCGCGAGCCGGATCGCGCTGGTCATCGCGGGCAGGTCTGCTTCGGCGGCCCCGCCGTGCTGCAGGTCGATCACCACGTAGTCCAAGCCCGCGGCGGCCAGCGATCGCACGCTCAGCGGCGACGGGATCACCGACCAGGCGCCATACAAGGCCTCGCGGGCGACGAGCCGGGAACGGAAGGCAGCAGCACTTGGCATGGGTCCAGCGAACCACACCCGTGGTGCAGGGCGCGGGCGATGGCGGGGTGGCGGCCCTCGTGTCCCAGGCTCAGGCACGGCTCGATGCGGTCGCGGCGGTCCAGAATGACCGGTTGGTGAAGGTCTGCGATGGGACCTCGCCCAGGGCGCTCGGGTGGTCGTCTCCGGCCCTTCGCGATTCACGTGAAGTGCCCCTTATGCCTCGCCGCTAACTTTTTCCGCTCCTTTCTGTGCAAAGTGCATGCACCCGGAGTAACGTCCGGAGCGTGGCCCAGGGGCGGGCAGGAGGCTAATTATGGGCAAAGCACTGACCATCCGGGTTCGCCGCGAACAGGGCTATGCGATCGTGGCTGTCGCCGGGGAAGTTGACATTGCCACCGTAACCCAGCTGCGCGAGCGCCTTTTCGAGCTGGCCGCCAGTGGCCGCCCGCTGGTAGTCGATCTTGACCAGGTCCGTTTCATTGATTCTGCCGGGCTCGCGGCGTTGGCCAGCGCGGCCAGGCGTGCCGCCGCGCACGGGACCGGCCTGCAGGCAGTCTGCGCCCGGCCCCGGATCCGGCAACTGTTCCGCCTGATCGGACTGGACAGCCAGGTACCGCTGGCCTGCACCCTGGACCGGGCATTGGAGTCCCTGGCGGCACCCCAGCCCCCGGCTAGCTAGCGGCCACGCAGGAGGCCCGGACCGCAGCCCCGGCGCCGCAGCCCCGGGGCCCGGCTGCTGCGTGCGGCGGTCCCGGCCACCGGCCCTTATCGCTCAGCCATGCCACATCGGCCGTCGAGGTGGGTCTGGGCAGCATCGATGGAATCCCGGTGTCGTCAGGGCAGCACCGAGGGGGCGGAGCCCGGTAAGGCAGGATCGTGGATCGTTACTGCCCGCCCGCGGGCAGTAACGATCCACGATAACCAGGACCCGCCCGGGATCCGGGGCTGCACCGGCAGCCCGGGCACACGAGGCACTCTGGTCCCGGAGGCGGGGCTTCGGGCCCACATGCCCCATATGGCAGGGCAAGGACGAGATCATCAACGCCGCCGTGACCGATGGGCCGGCCGCGATGGGTCGGCTGCTGGTCCCGATCCTCAGTAACCCCGAGCCGCCGCCGCCGACGTCCAGGCGCACGCCGACGTCCAGGCGCACGTCGGCGCCCTGCAAGCACTCGCCTCGCAGCTGCGGCCCCGCCCGCCCCACGACGCCCGCGACGAGCCAGCCGCCCCCCGCCACCAGCCTGCTTGAGCGTCCGCCCTTCCGGCCACCGGAGACCGTCAGAACTGGACGGCTATTTCCACAGCTGCTGGCTGGCCAGCCGCGCGCCTTCGGACATCGCGGCCAGTTTCGCCCAGGTGATCTTCGGGTCGACGGGAACGAGGGCGGCAAAGGTGGCAAAGCCGCAGTCGCTGCCGGCGATGACGTTCTCACGGCCCACCACGTCCGCGTAGCGGATGATTCGCTGGGCCACTAGCTCAGGATGCTCGATGTAGTTGGTGGTGGAATCCAGCACACCGGGAATGACGGCCTTGCCCTCCGGCAGCTTGACCTCTTCGAAGACCTTCCACTCGTGCTCATGGCGGGGGTTGGCCCCCTCGAATGACACCGCCGTGGGCCGGGCCGCCAGCACCAGGTCGATGATGTCGGCCAGCGGGACATCGGTGAGGTGCGGGCCCTCGTAGTTGCCCCAGCACAAATGCATCCGCAGCCGGTCCGGGGGGATATCACGGGTGGCGTAGTCCAGCGCCTCCAGCCGCTGGGCCACCACCCGGCGGAATTCCGCGGTGGTCTGCTCCGGCCCCATGGCCCACTCGCACGCCAGATCCGGGCAGTCCAGCTGCAGGACCAGGCCGGCCTGGCTGATGGCGTCGTACTCCTGCTTCATCGCCTCGGCCAGGGCCTGCAGGTAATCCCCGGTACTGGGGTAGTAGCGGTTGGCCATGAACATCTCGATCACGCCAGGCGACGCCGCCGACATGAAGACCTCGGCCGCGCCGTCCGCGGCCGCGGCGGCTTGCAGGTTGGCGATGTCGGCCTCGACCAGCGACCGGTTGACGTAGGCAACCGGCCCGTCGCAACTTGGATTGGCCATGACGGCCGCCATCTCCGGATCGCCCCACATCTTCTGGGCAAACTCGGGGAACTCCTCGAAGCCCCGCAGCTCAAGCGGAACCGGCTCACCGGTGAAACCGGACAGCCGCTCGGTCACGTACGTCGCGTAACTGGGCTTGCTGACCTCGCCGTCATTGACGATATCGACGCCCGCTTCCAGCTGGCGCCGGACCGTCTCCTGCACCGCCGATCGGACCGCGTCCTGGTCGTGGCGGTCGGCCAGGTCCGCAGGCCGGGGCAGGCTGCCGGTATGCGTGGTCAAGATCCGCTCGGTGCTGGTCTTCATTGACAGTCCCTTCCTGGAAGGCTGCGCCCAGTGTGACGCCCCTCTCGGCACGCCGCAAGATCCGCACCCCCCGCCAGGCCGTCAGGCGCGGCAGGTCAGTGGGCGGCCGCCGTTGTAGGCCACCATGTCACCGAGTGCGCCTGCCATATCCGCCGGGGCTCCGCGCTCGCCGCCCTCCAGTTCGAGGTAGGCGCGGTAGAGGTTCCCCACTATCCGTTCGGGATCAAGAAGATCCGCGAAGTCCCCCAGGTCCGTCGCGCGGGCAGCCTCCAGGGGAGACAGGCCGGCCGCTTTCGCCGCGCGTGCGGTGTCTTGCACGAAACGCAGGTAGGCGAGCGTGTCGCCGATGACTTCGGGACCGCAGACCGGGCCGTGGCCGGGGACGAGCGTCTGCGCGCCGAGCGGGCGCAGCACGCTCTGGAGCACTTCGATCCAGCCGCTGACCGAGCCCTGCAGCGCGAACGGGGTGCCGCCGTTGAACAGCAGGTCGCCGGTGAACACCACCGAGCGTTCCGGGATGTGGATGATCGAGTCGTTGGTGGTGTGCGCGGGCGTGCCCACGTAGCGGACGTCGCAGCGCAGGCCGCCCGACCACAGCGTGATGCCCTCGGTATAGGTCAGGAACGGCGGCGCCGGCTCGAGGTGGCCCCAGTCCACGTCCGTCCAGATCCCGGGCGCAGGAGGCATCGCTGAGGCGAGTATCGCCTCGCGGCACCGCTCGTGGCCGACGATGGTGGCGCCGCTGGCCAGGTAGTTGCCGTGCGTGTGATCGCCGTGGTGGTGGGTGTTGACCAGCGTCCGCACCGGCAGCCGGGTGACGGTCCCGATGGCGTCCAGGTAGGCCCGGGTACGGCGCTCGGTGGAGGTAGTGTCGACGCTGATCACGCCGGCTCCGCTGACCAGGAAGCCGGTGTTGTTGAGCCACCAGCTGCCGTCTGGCTGCAGGTAGGCGTAGATGCCCTCGCTGACTTGCTGGATCTCTCCCATGCTCACAGCCCTGCTCCTTCCTGGCCCGGGGCAGCAGTGACATCTCGACCAGCACCCCGGACATCGCCAGTGTGCCACCGGCGGTTCCGGGTCGCTCAGCTGGCGGGAAGGCCGGCTGCCGAGGCGAGGGCTCGTAGTTCGCGGGGGATGTCTGGCCCGGCTGGCTGGTAGGCGACTTCGGTGACACCCGCGGAGGCGAGCGCGCCGAGCTTGGCCGCCACTTGCTCGGCGCTGCCAGCCAGGGCCTGCGCCGCGCCGCGATGGCACGGCGGCACCGGCGTGCGGCGCGGCGGGGTCACCACGCGCGGGCGTGATCACCCCTGCAGCAGGGTCAGCTCGCGGGATCGGGCGACGGCCTGGCTGCGCGAGGCGACGCCGAGCTTGCGGTAGATCGACACCGCTTGTGACTTGATGGTGTTCGGTGACAGGAACAGCTCACCGGCGATCTCGGGGAGCGACAGATGCGTGGACAGCATGGGCAGGAGGCGCAGTTCGGCGGCGGTCAGAGCCGATGCCGCGGGCCCGCCCTGGGCGCGCTGCCTGGCCAGCCGCGTCCGGAGCGCGTGCGCCTCGTCGGCCAGGGTGCCCAGGGCGGGCCGTCGGCTGAGCAGTTCGTCGATCTCCCGCATGAGGGTCCTGGCCCCGGCCAGGTCGCCGAGCGCGAGATGGGCGCTGACCAGGTGGATCCGGGCCTGGACGGCGAACTGCGGCATCGCGTAGGTCAGGAGGTGCCGCAGCCGCTGCGCGCCGACCAGTTCCTGGCGCGCCGCCGTGATGTCGTTGCGGCGCAGAGCCGCGTGGGCTTGCACGGCGCAGACCAGAGGTGTTGCGTAACTCTCCTCGATCCGGGCGCGGTCCAGCACGGCGCGCGCGTCGGCGGCCAGGATTCCGGCCCGGGCCCAGTCTGCGCGTGCCGTCGCCACCAGCGATCGTTCGCACAGCGTGACGGCGAGAGTTTCATGCGCGCCCGCCTGTTCCCCGGCGCTTACCGCCGCGGCGAAGGATTCGTCGGCGGCGTCGAGGTCACCGAGAAGAACCAGGCCGAGTCCCTGGTAGAGCGCTGGTGCCGGGGTCACGATGTCTTCCCTGGCGCACCGGCGTACCGCGTCGGCGGCGTCGGCCAGCAACTGGTCCACCCCGCCGCGGCACATGAGCGCGCGGAGGATGGCGGCGTGCGCTTCGGCGTGCGCGGCGTCCGGCTGCGCCGCGTCCTGGTACTGCCAGCGATCGACGGCATCAGCCCATCGCTCAGCCTCGGCCGGTCGTCCCATCATCGCGAAGAACAGCGCGGCCAGCACGGCGACCATCGGGTGCCCGTCCATCCCGCCTTGGTCGTCCAGCCACCCGAACCACCGCTGGAGCGTGTTAAACCGACCCTGCCGGTGAGCCTGGCACTCCGAGCCGTTCCACCAGGCGAGCTGCCGCGTCGACGTCCCCGGCGGCGATGGAGTACTCCAGCGCCTCCTCAGGCAGGCCGTTATGCAGGCACCAGCTGGCCGCCCGGCGCCGCAAGACGGGGATCAGCTCCGGCTCATGTCGTTCCAGCTGGGCCTGGAGCATGTCCCGGAACAAGTGGTGATACCGGTACCACTGGCCCCGCTGGTCCAGCGGCACCAGCAGCAGGTTCGACTGAGCCAGGTTCTCCAGCGATGCGGCGGCCCCGGGCAGGTCCAGCACGGCCTCGCACAAAGGCCCGGACATCCGCTCCAGCGCCGCGGCACGGATCAGGAACTCCCGCTGCTTCTGGGAGATCCGCTCCAGGAACTCCGACTCCACGTACTCGCTTACCAGCCGGTCGTCCCCGCCGAAAGACAGCGCGGCCTGCGCCAGCGAACCGCCCTCCCGCAGATACAGCGCCGCCAGGTACAGCCCGACCGGCCATCCCTCGGTCCGTCGGTGCAGTTCGGCCACGTCATCCGCGCCCAGCGTCACCTCGGCGGCGCGCAGCAGGAAGGCCGCCTCGGGGCGCGTCAGCGACAGGTCACCCAGGCCGATCTCGAAGACCCGCCCTTCCGCGCGCAGCCGGGCGAGCTGCACCGGCGGCTCCTCACGCCCGGCGAGCACCAGCCGGGAACCGTCTGGCACATGATCGGCTAGCACCGACAGCGCCGCCCGGCACTCCGAATTGCGGACCAGGTGCACGTCGTCCAGGACCAGCACCACCGGTGCGGTCATAGCCGCGAACGCCGCCCCCAGGCGCGGCACGACCGACCCGGGTACCGAGCTGGCCGGCGAACTCAGCGCGGAGAACACTCGCTGGTCTACCGGCTGCACCGCGTCGAGGGCCCGGGCGACGTAGGTGAGGAGCACCTTCGGATCGTTGTCCTTCTCATCCACCGACACCCACGCGAACGCTTTGCCGTCCCGCTCCGCCCACTGCGCCAGCAGCGTCGTCTTCCCGTAGCCCGCCGGGGCCACTACCGACACGATCGGAGGGACATCGTCTCGCACCAGCCGCTCGAGCAGCGACGACCGGCGAACCGTCCCAGCCCGCATCGGGGGCCCCTGGAGCTTCGACTCCAGAAGATCGAACGCCGGGCCGCCCTCGGGCCATGACGCCCGGGCCTGCTCACCCACGCCGCTGCCATCCATGGCCCGACAGGCCCCCTGCCGTATCCCCGGTCTTCAGCCGCTTCGACCTTCTTAAGCCGCGAGAAAAAGATGGTATTCCGCTCAGCTGTGATCAACCGCGGTAGGGGTATGTGCTGCAGACGGAGGCCGCGGGTGACCGGCCGGCGGCCGGGTCAGCTGCCGCTGCCGTAAGGGCGGGTGATGATCTCCAGGAAGTGGCCGCTGGGATCCTCCCAGTACACGCCCCGGCCGCCATCGTTGGTGTTGATCTCACCCGGACGTCGCCTGCCCGGGTCGGCCCAGTACGGCAGCCGCCGGTCCTGGATCCGGCCGAAGATCTGGTCGAAGTCGGATTCGGAAACCAGGAACGCATAGTGCTGCGGGCTGACCGGGCCGTGGTCGTCGGCGAAGTCCAAGGAGACGTCGTTGCCGGTCTGCACGGCCAGGAACGGCCCGAACGCCGTGGGGGCGCTGAGGCCGAGAATCTCGGCCAGGAATTGCGCCGATTCGCGCTTGTCGCGGACCCGAACGATGGTGTGGTTCAGTTCAATGCCCATCGTGACTCCCTCACGGCGATGGATCTTGCCCTTGGTCTTAACGCCCATCATGGGCCGCAAGCCTGCCCGCCGCGACTCGGTCGTGTACTCCTACCAGCTCCGCGTCCCGCGCGCTCCGTGTGGCCACAGTGAGGACCAACGGCCCTGGGCCCGCGGGCCAGAACCGGTCCAGTGTGGGCTCCAGGAGGTGCCTGGTGAAAGTGCTCGTGGCCTATGCCACCAAGAACGGCTCCACCCAGCAGGTCGCCGCCGCGGTGGCGATGGCTCTGCGCGGGCGCGGCGCCGAGGTCACGCTGCTCCCGGCCCGGGCGGCTGGGGAAACAGTCGCCGGCTACGACCTGGTGGTGCTCGGCGCGCCCTTGTACTCCGGACGCTGGCATCGTGACGCCCACCGGTTCCTGCGCCGCCACCGCCGGGAGCTTCCCGACGTGCCCGTGGCCGTGTTCGCCATGGGACCGCGCACCGACACCGATGAGGCCTGGCAGCGCTCTCGGGCCGAGCTTGACCGGGCCCTGGCCAAGCGCGACTGGCTCACCCCGGCCGCGGTCACCGTCTTCGGCGGCGCTGACCCGCCCGGGCGCAGCAAGAGCCCACCGCGAGACCTGCGGAACTGGGAGATCATCCACGCCTGGGCCGCACAGGCCCTGGCCGCGGCGGGCGGACCTCCGCAGGACGCCGCGGCGGCAAGCCAGTAGCTGCGGCCGGGTCCTATCGCTCAGGCCGTTCGGTCACCGAGCCGCCCGGCGGCTGAACGGGCACGCCCGCCCGCTCGCCCTGGCCGGTTGGCCCGGCCGTTGCCGAGGCCAGCGCGGCCTGTTCCACCTCGATGACGGACTCGCTGCGCCTCTTCGCCTCATAGGCCCTTCTGCCGCCCCGGACGCCGAACAGCCGCTTCGTCCACACCAGGTAGATGACCAGCAGCAGGTTCACCGCGAACGCACCGAGCCGCAGCCAGGTGATCTTCACGCTCAGGTCGTAGACCTCATAAGGCAGGAAGATCGAGGTCGCCACCATGGCGAAGTACTCGCCCCATCGCTTGGCCAGCCACAGCCCGATGCTCTCCACCAACTCGATGAGCGCGTAAGCAGCCAGGCCGATGGCCAGGTAGGTGAGCGTCCGCGAGTCGAGGGTGAACGAATGCTGGATCAGCCCGAGCAGCTTGGAGTGGTTGACGTTGAAGCCGAAGTCCTGGTAGAGGGCGCGGATGGCAGGCAGGTCGTTGTTGAACGCCTGCTGGATGCCCGCCCGGTCGTACCGGAATCGCCATATCCCGTAGGCTGCGGCGCCGAGGACCAGGAAGCGGAGGAACCGCTCCACCGCGAACAAGCGCAGGATCAGCGCGCTGCGCAGTTCCTTGCCCCGCAGGATCAGCGGCGCCGCGGCCGCCGGCCCGCTGCTGTGCTGCCCGTCGGTCACGAATGCGCCGCAGCGCAGGCACCGCCACACCGTCCCGTCGGCGGTCGATGCCATCAGCCGGTCCCGCAGCTCCGGCTCGTCCGGCGCGTAACTAACGTGCCCCTTGCGGGCGCAGCCGAACATGCTCCAGTCCACGTCTTGAGGATAGGGCAGGCCCCCTGGACGCCATGTCCCTGGCGCAGCGCCGCGATGCGCCGGAACATCATCCACGTGCTGGCATGCTTGCAAAGGTGAATGACCTGGTGCGGCTGCTCCGGCGGATCGCGATCACCGTCGCGGGCACCGTGATCGTCGCCGTCGGCGCGGTGCTCCTGGTCGCGCCCGGGCCTGGCCTGGTGGTGATAGCGCTGGGCCTGGCCGTGTTCGCCGTCGAGTACCGATGGGCCAGGCGCCATCTCGCTGCGGTGCAGGCCCGCGCCCGGTCCGCGGCCCTCACCGCGGCGGCCAGCCGCGTGGCTACGACCTGCACCGTCCTGTTCGGCGTGGGCGCCCTCGCCCTCGGCGCCGTGCTGGTCCTCACCGACCTGCTGCCCTTTTCCGGCGTGGCCACCGGCGTGAGCGTGGCCATCGGGGGCCTGACCGTCCTGGCCACCATGGCCTACAGCGTCCGGGAATCGCATCGCACTGAGAAGACAGGCGCCGAAAAGACAGGCACTGAGGAGACAGGCGCCGAGAAGACCGAGAAGACCGAGGACGACCAGGACGCAGGATAAGCCCGGGCCGTTCCGGTCTGAGACCATAGCACTGACATCACAGGGGAAAGCAGGGGAGAGGAGCCAGGCATGGTGGACACGAAGCTCGAGGTGGTCGTCATCCCCGTCTCGGATGTCGACCGCGCGAAAGACTTCTACGGGCGCCTCGGGTGGCGGCTCGACGCCGACTTCCCCTTCGATAACGGCGTCCGGATCGTCCAGTTCACGCCGCCGGGCTCGGAGTGCTCGATCCAGTTCGGCGCGAAGCTCACGTCGGCCGCGCCTGGCTCGGCCCAGGGCCTGTACCTGATCGTTTCCGATATTGAGGCGGCGCACGGCGACCTCGCCGCCCGCGGGGCCGACCTCAGCGAGGTGTTCCACGCCGGGACGCCGGGCGCTCAGTTCCAGCCCGGCGGGACGAACGGTCGTGTGAGCGGCCCCGCACCCGGTCACGGCAGCTACGGCTCGTTCGCCACGTTCGCCGACCCGGACGGCAATGGCTGGCTGCTGCAGGAGGTCACGACGCGCCTGCCGGGCCGGGTCGACGCCACCGAGACGACCTTTGCCTCCACCGCGGACCTGGCCAGCGCGATGCGGCGCGCGTCGGCCGCCCACGGCGAGCACGAGAAGCGCATCGGCGCCGCCGACCCGAACTGGCCCGACTGGTACGCCGCGTACATGGTGGCGGAGCAGGCCGGGACGGGGCTGCCGTCGTGAGCGACTACGACGTGATCGTTCTCGGCGGCGGGGCGCCCGGCGAGCACTGCGCGGCGGCCCTGGCTGCGCGCGGGCTGCGCGTCGCGGTCGTGGAGCGCGAGCTGGTCGGCGGCGAGTGCTCCTACTGGGCGTGCATCCCGTCGAAGACGCTGCTGCGCCCGGGCGAGGCGGTGCAGGGCGCGCGCGACGCCGGCGCGACCGCGCAGGTCGACGTCGCGGCCGCGCTGGCCTGGCGGGACTTCATGGTGTCGGGCTATTCCGACGCCGGCCAGGAGCGCTGGCTGGCGGGCCAGGGCATCGACCTGCTGCGGGGCATAGGCCGGCTGGCCGGCCCCGGCGTCGTCCAGGTCGGGGACGTCCGCCACACCGCGGAGCACGTCGTCGTGGCGACCGGCTCAGATCCGGTCGTGCCGCCGATCCCGGGACTGCGTGAGCTGCCGGGCGTGTGGGGCACCCGCGAGGCGACGAGCATGAAGGCGGTGCCGCGCCGCCTGCTGGTCCTGGGCGGCGGGTCCGCGGGCGTCGAGCTGGCGCAGGTCGTGCGGCGTCTGGGCGGCGAGGTGGTCCTCGTCGAGGGCGCCGACCGCGTGATTCCCCGCGAGCCCGCGCCGCTGGGGCAGGCGCTCGGCGAGGCGCTGCGCCGGGACGGGATCGAGCTGGTCCTCGGGAAGCGCGCCGCCGCCGTGCGGCGGGAGGGGGAGGAGTACGTCCTGCAGGTCGAGGGCGGTCCGGAGCTGCGGGGCGACCGGCTGCTGGTGGCCACCGGCCGACGCCCGCGCGTCGAGGGGATCGGCCTTGACACGGTCGGCGTCAAGGCCGATCCGCACGGGATCCCGGTCGACGAGCACCTGCGCGCGGGCGAGCGCCTGTGGGCGATCGGCGACGTCAACGGCATCTGGCCGCTGACCCACGTCGGCGAGTACGAGGGCGACGTGGTCGCGGCGAACATCGCCGGCGATGCGCGCCCGGCGAACTACGAAGCCGTCCCGCGGGTCACCTATACCGATCCGCAGGCCGCGGCGGTGGGCGCGGCCGAAGCGGCCTACAGCGCCACCGCACCGGTGTCGGAGGTGCCGAAGACCGCCACCTACACGCACGCCTACGCGCAGTCCAACGGGTTCCTGACCCTGCTGTCCGACGGCGAGCGGCTGACCGGCGCCTACGCGCTCGGGCCCGAAGCCGGCGAGTGGCTGCAACAGGCTACGCTGGCCATCCGCGCGCACGTCCCGGTGGAGGTGCTGAGTGACACGATCCAGCCGTTCCCGAGCTTCTCGGGGATCTACGACGCGGCGCTGACGGCGCTCCGGATGGCCATCGCGGACATGCCGCGGCCGACCGGGCCGATGAACGCGCAGATGGCGAACCTGTCCGGGTGAGGCAAGGGGCGGGGCTCCCGTGCCTCACCGCTACCCAGTGGGTGCTTCGACGTCGTCGTACACGCGGGCCGCGGCCAGCAGCCCGTCCGGGCCTCGCTCGTAGACCCCGATTCCCGCCTGGGGCGGCAGCTCGTGGCGGCCCCAGCGGACGCAGTTGTATTCCACGGCGCAGCGCACACCATCGTCGGTCACGGTGCAGTGCTCGAGGCCGATGCCGCCGCCCGCGCTGAAGCACATGGTGAAGAACGAACGGATCTCCGAAATGCCGCGGTGGGCGTAGTGCGGGCCAATCGGCTCGTGGAAGGACCCGTCCGGCGCGAAGGTGCTCACCACCGCTTCGACGTCGCCCGCCTCGAGCGCGGCCTGGTGGCGGCCCACGACATCACCGGGGCGGGCGGGTCCTGGCTTGAGTACGGGCGGCCTGACGTGGCGCCGTCCGTCGACCGGCGACTGGCTGCAGTAGGTGCGGAACACCACCGACCGGTCGTCGGGGGATTCGGCCACGACCGCTATCGGCCAGGCCAGTTCCCCGTCGCGGCCCACGTGCGCCAGCAACTCAACCACGGCCCGCCCGCCGGCGCACGTGGAGGCCACCGTCTCGGTCCGGGCGTAGTGCTCGGCCAGCAAGGACTGGTTCTGGCTGACGAACCGCCGCAGCTGCCGGCGGCCGCGGATCTCGCCTGCGCGGGGATCGTAGATCACCACCTCGCCGGGCCACACAGTCTCCAGGGCGTGGGCGTCACCCGTGTTCAGCGCCGTGAAGAACTGCCCGACCGGATCGGCCTGGCCTGCGGCACGAGCCTGCCTGCGGGCCAGCTCCGCGGCGCTGGCGAACTCCGGAAACCACGGCATCTCGACCCCCATGTTCCGTCACCCTGCAGCCTAACGCGCTCAGGTCCGGGCCCACGGCGGCGAGGGGCGCGGGATACTGGCTGCATGGTTGACGACATCGCACGCGACCGGGCCATCTACCACGCGCTGAAGGCGGCCGACGAAGTCGCCGCCGCCCTCCAGACGCACCTTATCGAGGAACACGGGGCTGATCCGGAGCGCGCCGCCCCGCAGAGCCTGTCCACCAACTCCCTTATGCTCCTGCGGCAGGCCCGCGAGCGCCTCGGCCAGGGACTGCGGGCCATCAACGCCGACAGCATCGCAAAGTCCGACGAGATCTCCCTGCGCCACCAGTAACCCGGCCAGTAACCCCGGCCAGCGACCGCGCCTACCGGCATCTGCGGCCCGGGGCCCGGCTTGTTGCCATGTTGTTATCAATCTCCACAGGCGTCCACAGGCTGTGGATAACGGTTCTGCGGCCCGCAGCAGGCGCGATTTTGCCCGGCTGGCGCACCGGCCATCGGCGCGCGTCGATCGCGCCCGCCGGACCTGCCTGGCCGTGATGCCGCGGCTGCTGGCATACTGCCTGGATGACGGGTCTTAGCCTTGCCTTGGCCAACCTCAAGCCAGGCACGGGCAAGACCACTTCCGCGGTCTGGCTGGCGCACGTGTTCGCCCGGGCCGGCAACAGCGTGCTGCTGGTGGACGCCGACCCTTCGGGCAGCGCCCTGGAGTGGTCCGATCTGGCCGCCATGGACCCGCGGCTCGCGGCGCCGCAGGCGGCCTTCCCGTTCCGGATCGTGGCGCTGCCGTCCCGCGAGCTGCACCGCCGCCTGCCCGACATCGCCCGCGACGATGACGTGGTGATCATCGACGCGCCGCAGATCGAGGACCACGCCGCCATCGCCCGCTCCGCGCTGCGGTACGCCGATGAGATCGTGATCCCGTGCGCGCCCAACCCGATCGAGATCAACCGCACCACGCCGGTGCGGGACGAGATCGCCGACCTGCAGGCGGTCCGTGACCGGCCCGTCCGCTCGGCCGTGCTGCTGAACCGCTGCATCACCCGGGCGCACTCCACCTCCGATGCCCGGCAGGCGCTGCAGGATCTGGGCTATGACGTGCTGGCCACCGCGGTGCCGCGGCTGGAGGTGTACGCCCAGAGCTTCGGCCTGCCGATTCCCGACACGGGCCGCGACCTGTGGCGCCAGGTCGTCCGCGACCTCATCGAGCGGTGCACCCCGCCGTCCCCGGTCCGGTCATTAACGCCCCGCCACCACCGGTCCAAACCCGTGCGCCACTCCGGAAATGCCATCCCAATCAGCATGGACCAGTCGGCCGGCTCCCGCCACCCGCCGGTCCGGCGCCGGGTGATACCGGGACGCCGCGCCGGGCGATACCGGGACGCCGCGCCGGGAACCGGATAGCCTTAGCCCCGATGGACGCTACCGCGCCGCCCGGCGGGACCCTGTTCCTCGTCGTCGGCTATGACGGCTCACCTCCGGCTACCCGGGCGCTCGACGCCGCGGTCGCGCTGCTGCGCGGCCGGACCGGCAGCATCGAGGTGGTGTACGTTGCCCACCTGCCCAGTATCGACATGCTGTCGGCAGGTGCCGTAGCCGAAATGGACGCCAGCTTCGACGAGATCGCGCAGGAGCTGCAGACCACGGCCAGCGAGCAGTTGCGCGGCCGCGAGGAGCACTGGCGGTATGAGCGGCGGCAGGGCATCATCGCGGATGAGCTGATCGCCGCGGCCGAGGCCATCCGCGGTGACCATCCCGGTGACACCGTGGTGATCGTGGTCGGGAGCTCATCGCACGCCATGCACCGCGTAGTCGGGTCGGTCGCCGTCAGCCTGGCCCGCCACGCACCGGTGCCCGTCGTGGTCGTGCCTTAGCCACTGCGGTGATGATCCGGCTGGGAACATCTGCTGATCTCCCCGCTGCGGCCGAGGTCTACCGGCGCGCTTCGCTGTCCAATGCGGGCGACCGCGACAACCTGCTTGCTCATCCAGAACACCTGATCCTGGGGCCAGCGGGGCTAGCCGAGGGCCGCACTCTGGTCGCGGAAGAGGACGGCTCGCTCGTCGGCTTCGCCACCTGGGCTGAGATCGCCGGCACCATGGAACTGGAAGACCTGTTCGTGGATCCGGGCTATATGCGGCGCGGGATTGCCACCGCCCTTATCAGGCGTACCGCGGAGGTCCTGCGTGCCCGGGGGGCGGAGCGACTGGAGGTGACCGCGAATCCTCATGCGCTGGGGTTTTACCGCTCCGCCGGCTTCACCGATTGCGGCGTCGCCGCCACCGAATTCGGCTCCGCGCCTCGCATGGTCCTGGCGATCTCCTGAACCCTTCCTGCGCTACGCTGTCCGACTGGGATCTGCGTCCGCGTTGACAAAGCCACAGGATCTGCTGCGATTAATAAATAGCGCAGCTATTGGCCCAAGCGGTGCATGGCCCGCTCGGCGAGAAGGTGGTGCACTGTATTAGCCGACGCATCCGGTCCCTCCGCAAGGGTGAAGTCTCGGCGCAGGGAAGCCTGATGTCATCATCGGCCAGAGCACCCGACCGTGAAGGGGCAGGAATGGCAAGTCAGCAGCGACCACAGTCTCAGCGCCGGCCGTGGGGGCGGTGACTAGCACATGAGCACTACCGATACGCCGACTGAGTCGTACGCCCCGGACGCGGCCTCCGGCCCGGAGCTCAACGGGACGCAGACATGGGCGATCTGCTGCTCGGGTGGCGGGATCCGTTCTGCCTCGTATTGCCTGGGCGCCCTGCAGCGGCTCGGAGAGGTCGGTCTCCTGGGCCAGGCCCGGCTCATCCTGGGCGTGTCCGGCGGCAGCTATATCGCGGCATCGCGGGCGCTCGTGGCGCACGGTCTCGAGCAGAGTGCGGCCAGGCCGGGCGCGGACCCGCCCGGACTGCCCCCGTACGCGGCGGGCAGCCCGGAAGAGCAGCACCTGCGGGACAACTCGCGTTACCTTGCCCCCGACGCCAAGACCGTCCTGGCCGGGGTCCTGTCGCTGCTGCTTGGCGTGGCGGTCACCCTGGTCCTGGTCCTCACCCCGCTCTTCGCGGCGGCGCACGTCTGGGGCTGGATCCTGCGCGCCGGGGGAGCGCTGACCGTCACGGCCGCGCCCCATTCCCAGACGCTGACCGGGACGGCCGTGTTGACCGGGACCACGTGGTGGATCTGGCCGGCCATAGCCGCCGGGGTGACGGCGCTCATCTTCCTGTGGTGGTGGCTCACCTTGATACCGGGGCCGCGCGGTCAGCAGCACAGTAACCTCGCCGCCAAAGCGCTCGGGTGGGCCGCTTTCGTCACCCTGTCGCTGGCGCTGGCCATGTTCGCCGTCCCGGCGGTCATTGCCTGGCTATCCGGATCGCACGCCGGTGCCATCAAGACCGTGCTGGACGATCTCGGCTTCGGCAACGGCGCCACCTGGAGTCCCGCCGCCATCGGCGGTTTTGTCGCGGCGGTCCTCGCGGTGTCCCAGTCCGCCCGGACGGTACTGGTCAAGTACGACCTGCTCAAGTCCCCGGAAGCGGCCCCGGGGGCCGACGCAGCCCAAGCGGGAGTGGCCGCCAAGGCGATTGCCTATCTCCGCGGGCTGGTACTGCCCTGGCTGGCCAGCATCCTGGTCCTGGTGGGGTTCGCTGTGGCCGCATTGCGCTGGGTCAAGGACGGCGCGGCGGCCGGATTCACGGCGGGTCAGGTGGGCCTGGTCATCGGCGCACTCGCGGTCATGCTGATCATGCGCTTCCTGGCCGATGCTAACCGGATATCGCTGCACGATTTTTACCGGTGGCGGCTGGCCACCGCGTACTCGGTGATCAGAGACACCAGTCAGCCGAACGGCCAGCCGGCTCCGTTCGGCACCGAGGATTTCCCCGAGGCGCTCCTTTCCGGGCTGAGCGGGCAGCGGCCCGAGCTGGTGATGTGCACCACGGCCAACATCAATGCCTACCGGGAGGTACCGCCCGGGCGCGGAGGGCTGAGCTTCAGCTTCGACCCGGACCACGCGACGCTGCGCGGACCGGGGCCCAACGAATCTGTCCAGGCCAGCACGGCCGACTACGAAGCGCTGGTGGGGCCGCGCCGGTTCACGCTGTTCGACGTGTCCGCCATCAGCGGGGCGGCCTTCTCCCCGCTGATGGGCTCGGCCACGCTCCAGGCCTACCGGATCCTGTTCACGGCTACTGACCTGCGGCTGGGTGTCTGGCTGCCGCACCCGGCCGTGGTCAAGGCCGCGCGACAGGAACTCGACGACCAGAAGAACGCCGCGAAACCGGACCACCGGCCCGACCGCTGGTGGCACGCGCTCGGGCTGCTGCTGTGGTACATGGTGCCTCATCCGACGTGGCGGCGGGGGGACCAGGCCCGGGAACTCAAGGAGGCCCGGCTATGGGCCTACGTGCTGAAACTGCGCTGCGAGGGGACCCCCTCGCAGCAGTATCTCGGCGGCCTGCTGTACCACGCGCTGCAGCCCACCCTGGGCATGCTGTACGCCGAAGCCGCTGGGCATACCAGCTACCGCAGCACGTGGATGTGCGTCACCGACGGAGGGCATTACGACAACCTGGGCCTGGTCGAAGCCCTGCAACGGGCCCCGGAACTGGGCATTACCCACATTCTGGTCCTGGACGCCAGCGGCGATAAGGCGAACACCTGGTTCACCCTGGGCGGGTCCATCGCGCTGGCCAGGTCCGATGCGGGCACCGAGATCGTGCTCAATCCCACGCAGATGATCACTCCGGCCGGGAGCGGGGCAGCGCAACTTCTCCAGGGCCAGGTGGTGCAGCCATGGGCGAGCGGCACGTTCACCGGCCAGGACCCGGAACAGCGCAAGACGATCCTGGTCTGCAAGCTCGGCTGGTGGACCGGCGCGCCATGGGACGTGCGTGCCTATGCCGAAGGTCATCCCGACTACCCGACGGCCTCCACCATGGAACAGCTGTACGACAGCGCGGAGTTCGACGCCTACCGCGAGCTGGGCAACGCCGCCGTCCAACTGGCGCTGCAGCAGAGCCAGCTGGCCGGCGCTGCCCCGCCCGAAGGCGAGGCGGCCCGCCCTGGCCGTTAGCGCGGCATCGCCCTGCCCGGCGAGCGAGCTATGTACTATGGGCTGTAGTAGCTGTGGCGAGCTGAACGGGGCGCGACGGTGGCACGAGCGCGCGCGGTGGTGATCGGCGCCGGGATCGGCGGCCTGGCGGCGGCCGCGGGCCTGCACGCGGCCGGCTGGGAGGTCACCGCCTGCGAGCGGGCCGGGTCGCTTGAGCCGGTCGGGGTCGCGCTGGCCCTGGCGCCCAACGGGCTGCGCGCGCTGGATGCTATCGGCGCCGGGGATGCGCTGCGGGCGCTGGCGGTCCCGCAGGAACTAGGCATCCGACGTTGCGACGGCCGCTGGCTTATGCGCAGCACTAGCGGCCGGATGATCTCCGACCGGTTCGGGGATCCGGTCATCTTGGTGCCGCGGGCGGCCGTCATCGACGCGCTGGCGGCCCGTGTTCCCGGCGGGGTGCTCGCCCTGGCCACCGAGGTGACGTCGGTCGAGCCCGGGGGAAAGGCGGCCGCGCGCGTGGCCACCACGGCGGGCGAGCTGGATGCCGACCTCGTGGTGGCTGCGGACGGGATCGGTTCGGCGTCGCGCTCGGCGCTGTTCCCAGGTCATCCGGGGCTTCGCTACGCGGGGTTCACCACCTGGCGGCTGCTCACCGCTCCGGTGACCGGGCCGGTCCCGATGGCGGAAAGCTGGGGGCGCGGCACCGTCTTCGGCGTGATGCCGCTGTCGGACGGGCGGGTCTACTGCTACGCCGCCGCGCCTGCGGACCCCGGCGCGCGCGCCGGTGACGAGCTGGCCGAGCTGGTCAGGCTCTTCGGCAGATGGCACGAGCCGATCCCCGGACTGCTCGCGATCACCAGGCCGCAGGACGTGCTCCGCCATGATGTCGCCGAGCTGGCCGCACCGCTGCCGTCCTTCCACCTCGGCCGGGTCGCGCTGCTCGGCGACGCCGCCCATCCGATGACGCCGAATCTCGGCCAGGGCGCGTGCCAGGCCCTCGAAGACGCCGCGGTCATCTCCCGGCTGGCCGCCGGGACAGGACCGGACGCGGTAACCGGGATGCTGGCCCGTTACACCGCCGCCAGGCTGCCGCGCACCACCGACGTCGTCCGCTGGTCCCGCCGTGCCGCCACGATGACTACCTGGGCCTCGCCTCCCGCCGTCGCCTTCCGCAACACGGCGGCGCGGCTGACCGGCAGGCTCGCACCGGGAGCCGCGCTGCGCGGCCTGGCCGCCATCTACGGCTGGCAACCCCCGGCCGCGGGCCGCCCCGGGGACACGGGCTGACGTGGAGTACAGCAGCCGCCGGCCGCCGCTACTTGACGCGCTGGCCAAGCCAGCTGAGCGTTTCCTCGGCGATCTCGTGCCAGCCATGGTCGATGGTGAGGGAGTGGCCGCGGTCGTTGAACTCCCGGAGGTCGGTGACCGCTGGGGACTTGTGGTACTGCTTGCGGGTCGATCTGGTGATCGCCGCCGGGACCGTATGGTCGTGGCCCCCGGCGGTCAGCAGGAGCGGTCCGCGGGTCTTGTTGCCCGTATTGACCTTGGCGGGCGACCGCGAGGACAGATTCGCGGCGGCCGCTTCGAATAGCGGCTTGCCCGGGGAGGGGATCGTCCACCGGTCGTACAGCTCGGTGGCTTCCTGGGCCGGAAGGGCGTTGGCGAAGCCGTAGCGGAACTGCTCGGGGGTGAGCGCCACCGCATTGTTCCTGTTGGCCGGCTTCCGCAACGCGATCGAGGCGACCCGCAGCGCCGACGGGGGCAGGTAGATGACCCCCTTGATCGGTGCCGCATCGATGGCCACCGCCGCGGCCGCGAGGTCTTCGCCGAGCAGCCGCTGGGCGATCAGGCCGCCGAAGGAATGGCCGATCACGACCGGCGGGGCGTCCAGGCCCCGGATGATCTGCTTATAGTGCTCGACCACATCGTCGATGCCCTTCCCGGCCACTTGGTCCGGGTGGCTGCGGGCCTCCTCGACCGTGTCCGGCTCTCCCGGCCAGCCCGGCGCCAGCGGCGTGTAACCGGCCGCCTGGAACGCTTCCGTCCACGGGCCCCACGAGGTTGCGTGCAGCCACAGGCCGTGAATGAAAACAACATGGCTGCCTGCTGACGTCATCGCGTTCCTCTCGTCCTGGTGCCGCAAGCCCACGGCTGAATAAGCTGAATAATGAGCACTTGAACACCATTGTCCCCTCTGTCCGCAGGGACAGCAAGCTCCTGGGTTGCTGATCCGGCGGCGCCCCCGGGCCTGGCCGGCCCGGCTCGCTACTGTTTACTGGTGGATCCCGTCAGCGCGCATGGCCGGCCGGCGAAATGGGCTCGCGGTCTGCTGTACTGCGGTCTGGCTGCCGGGCCGGTCTTCGTCGCCACATTCCTCGCCGACGGCGCGACCCGGGCCGGGTACCGCCCTTCGCGTCATCCAGTCAGCTCGCTTGCGCTCGGGCCGCGCGGCTGGGTCCAGGCCGCCAACTTCGCCGTGACCGGGACCCTGGTCCTGGCCGGCGCCGCCGGGCTGGGGCGCGCCGCTGATCCCCCGCTCAGCAGCCGGGCGGGACGGGCCCTGATCGGCGCAGCGGGGGCCGGCCTCATCGGCGCCGCCGTCTTCCCTACTGACCCCGTGAGCGGCTACCCGCCGGGAACACCCGACGCGCTCACTCAGCCCAGCCGCACCGGCGTGATGCACAATCTCGCCGCGATCCCGGTGTTCCTCGGCCTGCCCGCCGCCGCGTTCACCTGCAGCGCTCAGTCCGCCCGGGCCGGCCACCGCGGATTCGGCCGGTACTGCGCTGCTACCGCCACGACCATGCTGGCCACCACGGCCCTGGCCGGCGCCGGCTTTAATCAATCACCCCGGCTGGTCAATCTCGCCGGATTGTTCCAGCGAGCCAGCATCGTGACCGGCTTCGGCTGGCTCACCGCCCTGTCCGCGCAAGCGCTCACGCGCCTGCCTGCCGCTTCAGCCCCCAAACCGCCGACCTGAATCGGCCGCTCCGGCTCAGGGCGGGGAGGCGCTGGCCGCTTCGCCGTGCCCGGCCCCCAGGGCGTTGGTCAGCCCCTCGAGGTCCGCTACGGTCACGGTGAGCGCCGAGTGGCCGCTTCGGCGCAGCGGTGATGGCACCTTCTCCGCAAAATGGATGCACACCCCCGCGTCGTGATTCGTGCCAAAGCTCAAGCCGTCGTCGACCATGGACCCGCGCACACCGAACGCGGTCCACCAGCGGTAGTCCCGAGTAATGTGCGCCTCAGTGACATTTGCCAGCGGCGTCTTGATCTTGAAGAAACCAAAAGTCGCCGAGAAGGAGCCGTCGTCCGTGAGCGTGACGCCGTCTTTTGACCCTCGCAGCCCGAAGGGCACCAGCAACGGCAGATATAGCTTGTCAATAGCGTAGGCAAAACGTCTGGACATGATTGGTCCGATCCCCTGTCATGCATGAGCGCGACTGAGCCCAGGTATTGTCCGATTCCCACGTTACTCTCGGGGCTGCGGATGCGGGAGTTTCGCCGGCCAGGAATGTCGCCCGGGCGGTTCGTGTTGACGCGCTGGTGAAGAACATTGGCTTCCTGTCGTTCGGGCACTGGTCGTCGTCCGCCGGCTCGCAGACGCGGTCGGCATCGGACGCGCTGCTGCAGTCGATCGACCTGGCCGTCGCCGCCGAGGAGCTCGGCGCCGACGGCGCGTACTTCCGCGTGCACCATTTCGCGAGGCAGCTGGGATCTCCGTTCCCGCTGCTGGCGGCGGTGGGCGCGCGTACCAGCCGGATCGAGATCGGCACGGCCGTCATCGACATGCGCTACGAGAACCCGCTGTACATGGCGGAGGACGCCGGCGCGGCCGACCTCATCTCCGGCGGCCGCCTCCAGCTGGGGATCAGCCGCGGCTCACCCGAGCAGGTCATCGAGGGCTGGCGATACTTCGGCTACCAGCCACAAGAAGGCCAAACGGACGCGGACATGGCCCGGGGGCACGCCCAGGTGCTGCTTGAGGTGCTGGGTGGCGAGGGCTTCGCGCAGCCCAATCCCCGCCCGATGTTCCCCAACCCGCCCGGCCTGCTGCGCGTCGAGCCGCACTCGCCCGGGCTGCGGGAGCGCATCTGGTGGGGCGCCGCGTCACAGCGGACCGCCATCTGGGCCGCCGAGCTGGGCCTGAATCTGCAGAGTTCGACGCTGATCAATAACGAGTCGGACAAACCCTTTCACCTGCAACAGGCTGAGCAGATCCAGGCCTTCCGTGACGCATGGCAGCAGGCTGGCCACGGGCGGGAGCCGCGGGTGTCGGTCAGCCGCAGCATCTTCGCCCTCGTCGACGACCGGGACCGGGCCTACTTCGGCCTCGGGAATCAGCACAGCGACGAGATCGGGTTCATCGACGGCCAGACCCAGGCCATCTTCGGCCGAACGTACGCGGCCGAGCCGGATGCGCTGATCCAGCAACTCAAGGAGGACGAGGCGATCGCCGCCGCCGACACGCTGCTGCTCACCGTGCCCAACCAGCTGGGCGTCGACTACAACGCCCACGTCATCGACGCCATCCTGACCCACGTAGCGCCCGCGCTCGGCTGGCGGTAAGCGGGCCGGGGGCTCAAGGCCCGGCGCCGGATCTGGACGTAAGCGGGCCGGGGCTCAGGGCCCGGCGCCGGATCTGGACGGCGGCGGCCAGACGTAGGTCAGGCTTTCCTCGGGCGGCATGCCGAGCCATTCGGCCAGGACCTCGGTGGTGTGCTCGCCGAGTCGCGGGGTCCGCCGCCGGATGGCGGCGGGTGTCTTGGACAGCCGGTGCGGCGGCCCGGCGTACTCGGCCAGGCCGAGATCGGGATGGTTCATCTCCTGCAGGAAATGCCGTTCGCGGTGCTGGGCATCGCGGGTTACGTCCTCGGTGTCCTGGACGGCGCCGGCCGCCAGGCCGGCCCGCTGCAGGATCCGCGTGGCCTGGTGCGGGGTCAGCGCGGCGGCCCAGGCGCCGAGGGCGTCGGTGACCGCGGCCCGGTCGCCCGGATCGGGCGCGCCGGCGATCCGCGCCAGCTGCCGCCAGTCCTCGTCGCCGGCGGGCTCGAGGGCCAGCCAGCGGTCCTCGCCGAGGCAGCGGACGATCATGCCGGGCGGCTGGTCCTCGCCGGGTTCGTGCCCGTTCACCGTGCAGTCCAGCAGCAACGGGCCGATGATGGCCCCGGCCACCTCGATCTGGGACTGGTCGATGTGAGTGCCCCGCCCGGTGCGGTCGCGCGCCGCGAGCGCCGCCAGGATGGCGAACAGCCCGTGGGCCGCGGAGGGGTAATCGCTGGCCGTGGGGTGGGACTGGCCCCAGATCTGGGTGAGCCCCACGAACGAGAAAACGGTCGATGCGTAGGCCAGGTAGTGCGACCGGGGCCCGGTCTGCCCGAAGCCGCTCTGGGAGAGCATCACGATCCGCGGGTTCGCTGCGGCGAGCTTCTCGTATCCGATGCCCCAGCGCTCCACCACGTCCGGGCCGAAATTCTCGATCACCACGTCCGCCGCGCCGGCCAGCCGCAGCACCAGGTCCACCGACTCAGGCTGCTTCATGTCCAGCGCGAGGCTGCGCACCGAGCGGTTGTAGCTGGCGAACATCGGGGATGTCGGCGCGCCGGAGGGCTCGGTTATCGCGGGGTCGCCCATGCGTATCCGGCGCACGCTGTCGGGCACCGTGGGGGACTCGATCTTCACCACGTCGGCCCCCAGCTCAGCCAGCAGCGTGGCGCACACCGCGCCGGCGATGACCATGCCGAAGGAGATCACCTTGAGGCCGGACAGCGGCCCGGCCGGGCGCGGCTGCGCACGTCCGGCCGACTGCCACTCGCGGGCGGCCGCCCGCGACTGCCACTCGACGGCGATCGGCCGAGACCGCCACTCGCGGGCGATCGCGGCGGGATCATGCTCGCCGAGCCGGGGCGCCGGGCGCCGGTACTGCGCGAGCAGCGGCTGCTCAGACAGGAACGGCTGGCCCGGCACATCGAACTCACCGAGGCCGGCCAGCGGCTGGCGCACGAAAAAGCCGCGGCTGCGCAGCTGCGGGTCCTGGGCGAACTGCCCCACGGTGTTGACCAGTGAGCACGGCACGCTGAGCTGCTGGCCGCGGCCCACGAACTCTTCCCGGCTCATGGCCAGGATGGCCGGCCCGACGACGGCCATGATCTCCTCGGCGCGCTGCTGCCTGACGGCCGGGTCGGCGAAGGCCGGATCGCTGAGCTCGGGCGGGCTGCCCAGCAGCCGGACGAAGCCGGCCCACTGCTTCTCCGTCGAGGCGGTGAACTCGACCAGGCCATCCCGGCAGGGCCACATGCCGCCCACTGCGGCATAGCTGCCGCGGCGCCGCATGATGTCCTGGAAGTTGGTGTACCTGTGCAGCTCGTACAGGCTGGAGCCCATCACCTCGTGCGCCGAGAGGTCGATGAACTGGCCGCCCACGGCAGGCCGCGCCCGCAGCGCCGCCAGCACCGCGATCGCGGCGTGCGTGCCCGCGTGGTCGTACAGCTGGCGGCCCGGCAGGACCAGAGGCGGCCCTTCGGGCTGCCCATACTGGTACATCCCGCCGCCCAGCGCACAGGACGTGAGGTGGGTGGCGCGCCAGGAGCGGTAGGGTCCCGTGAGCCCGAACGGCGTGATCGCGCAGACCACGGCATCGGAGGCGGCCCACGACAGCTCCCGCGAGTCCGGGTGCAAACCCGCCACCGGCGGGGTCAAGAGGACCACGTCGGCGCTGGCGCCCAGCTCGGCCAGCATGCCGAGTGCTTCGGGACTGCGGTAATCCAGCACGATCCCGCGCTTGTTGGCGTGGTAGTACGCGAAGGCCAGGCTGCGTTCCGGTCCGGGTGTCCGGCCCGCGAAGGGCCCCTGGCGGCGCAGCTCGTCACCCGCCGGAAGCTCCACCTTGACCACGTCGGCGCCGGCGTCCGCCAGCAGCCGCCCGCCGTAGCTGCCGACCGGGCCGCTGAGGTCCAGCACGCGGATCCCGTCCAGCGGCAGCGGACCCTGGAAAATATCCACTAATGCGTGACGCTAACGCGCGTCGCCGGTCAGGTCAACGGCGCGGCCGGGCCGGGGCAGCCGCAGCCGCAGGACGGCCAGCCCGAGCAGGGCGAAGGCGGCCGTCCAGGCCAGGGACAGGGCCGCCATGCTGCCCAGTACCTGGTGGTGGAACCCGCCGGCGGCGGCGAACTGGGTCGGGGCGTAGGAGGGGAAGAGCCCCAGGATCGGCTTGTTCGCCAGCGGGTTGTCCACCGGGTTTTCCAGGAAGGTATCCAGCAGCGAGATCATGATGATGAGGAAGAAGCCCTCCAGGTCACCCCGGACCAGGACGCCTATCAGCAGGCCGAACGCGGCGTAGGTGGCCGCGCCCAAGATGAACGCCACCGCGATGGCCCAGATCCCGGCGGGCCGCCAGAAGACCAGCATGACGGCTGCGGCGTAGGCGCCGATGCCCACGGCCTGGGCCAGCGCGGCGGTGGTCTTGGCCGCGATGAGGGCGGAGTGCCGGTAGCCCGACAGCACCAGCCGCCGGTCGAACGGCCGCGACCGGCGGACCGCGGCGAACACGACAAACCCGGTGATGAGGGTGATCGCGCTCAGCCCGGCGGTGACCAGGGTCAGGTCGTGGCCGTCGACCACGATGTCGGTGCCAGTGGCCCGCAGCCGGAACCCGGTGCCCGCGTGGGAGATCATCGAGCCGATCAGCAAGTACCACACCGGGACGAACGTCACCAGCAGGACCCACGCCAGCCGGTTGCGGATCTGCGTCGCCAGGGTCAGGCGGACGGCGATCTCAAGCTGCCGGCGCATGACTGGCCTCCTCCTCGATCCGGCCGCCGGCCAGGTGGCAGATCCGGTCGAAACGCTCATGCTCGAAGACCAGATGGCTGATGACCACCGTCGCGGTCCCGGCGTCCCTCAGGTCCGCGGCCAGATCCCAGAAGGCCAGGTAAGTCTGCCAGTCCAGGCCCTGGTAAGGCTCGTCCAGGAGCAGCACCGCCGGGTTGTGCATCAAGGCCAGCGTCAGGCTGAGTTTCTGCCTGGTACCGCCGGACAACGTGCCGGCTCGCTGGCTGCGGCATGCGTCCAGGCCGAGCCGCTCGATCAGCTCCTCCGCCCGAGCCAGCGACCGATCTCGTATGCGGCCTGGAAGTAGCGCACGTGCTGGTCCACGGTGAGCGCCTCATCCAGGACTACCGCCTGCGGACAGTAACCCAGCCTGCCGCCGATCACGACGGTTCCCGCGTCCGGCCGCACGTCACCGGCCAGAATCCGCAGCAGCGTCGTCTTCCCGGTACCGTTCTCCCCGACCACGGCGGCCAGTTCGCCCGGCGCGACGTCCAGGTCCGCCCCGGTCAGCACCCGGCGGCGGCCGAACGACTTGTAGATGCCCCTTGCTGCCAGTGCGGTCATGGCGCCCGCCTCCTTACCTACGCCCAAGCTAGAGAACCGCCGGTACGAGATCGTTACGGCCAGGTCATCCTCGCCCAGGATTCTTTTCCCGAGGACCACGCGACTGCCGTAACGATGCGGTAACGGATGGTCTCTAATCTGGCCGTCAGTGGCATACGGGCGTAATCGGCTCAAGAGGTGACACATGCCCTGGGCGGCGTTCTGGCGTAGGTGGCCGATGCGGGCCGGCCAGCGGCGCAGCTCGCCCCCGAAGGCGCGGCTGCCGGTCCGGATCCTGCCCTGGGCGACCGGCTGCGTCGCAGCGGTCTCTGTCGCGCTGCTGACGGGCGCGATGGCGCTCTCATATTCCGACCGGCACCTGGTGCCCGCGAGTGGCTGGGACTTCTCCAGTGTTTTCGAGGAGGCCACCTTCATAGCCGTCCCGGCGGTGGGCTTCGTCCTGGCGTCCAGGCGGCCCGGGAACAGGATCGGCTGGATCATCCTCGGCGCGGGCCTGGTACTGGGCCTGGGCTTTTTCTGCCAGCGGTACGGGCAGCGCGGACTGGTCGCGGCTCCCGGGTCACTGCCGGCGGCCCGGGCGGCCGCCTGGTTCGTGAACGTGGCCTGGCAGTTTCCGGCCGCGGGACTGGCGTTCCTGCTCCTGCTGTTCCCGACCGGGCGGCTGCACTCGCCGCGATGGCGCCCGGCCGCGTGGTTCGTGGCCGCGGTGTTCACGCTGGATGCGGCGGCCCAGGTGGTACGCGCCAGCCGTGTGTGGGCGGACCCGTACACCGCGATCAGTGCCGGGTGGTATCCGGGGTTGCGTGCCGCGATCCTGATCTTGGTGCCCGCCGCGCTGCTGACCGGCGCGGCCGCGGTAGCGGCCCGGTTCGCCCGGTCATCGGGTGAGGAGCGGCTGCAGCTGAAGTGGTTCGCGATGGCGGCCCTGCTCGTGGTCGCCGCGATCATCCCGCTCGCGCTCGCCCCGCAGATCGGGTTGAGCCCGGCTGCCGCGGGTACTGCGGTGGCCACGCTGAAGGTGGCTTTCTGCCTGGCGCTGATGGGCCTGTACACCGCGGTCGCGGTCGCGGTGTTGAAGTACCGGCTGTATGACATCGACCGGGTCATCTCCCGGACACTGGCCTACGCGATCGTCACCGGCGTGCTGGCCGGGGTCTACGCCGGGCTGGTGCTGCTGGCGACCGGGGTGTTCGGCGTGCACACCCCGGTGGCGGTGGCCGCCGCCACCCTGGCCGCGGCGGCCCTGTTCAGCCCGGTCCGGCACCGGGTGCAGCAGCGGGTCGACCGGCGGTTCAACCGGGCCCGGTATGACGCCGACCAGACCATGGCCGCGTTCGCCGCCCAGCTGAAAGACGCGGTCGACCTGGACACCATCCGCGAGGACCTGGCCCGCGCCGTGCAGACGGCGCTGGAACCCGCGCACGTCTCGGTGTGGACCAGCCGACCCCAATAAGAGCGGACCAGCCGACCCCAATAAAAGCGGACCAGCCGACCCCAACAAGCTCAGCCACGCCTCGTCCTCGCGACGGTGGCGCTCAGGGGGCCTGATCCGCGGCCCGGTCGGTCACGCTGATCGTGAGGCTCGCGGCTTGGCCGAGCACCGGCAGGGCGCGGGCCGCCTCGGGCAGCGGGACCCGGCCGACGTAGCCGGCCCCGGCTCGGGCCAGCGCCAGGGGATCCCGCTGGCCTTCAGGCAAGCCCTCGGTGATCGGGTCGAACTGGTCGTTGGCCCCGTGTACCGCCGAGTTCCACGCCACCCAGGCCGCTAGTCCCGTCCCGTCCTGGTTGGGGCCGATGTCCGCGATGAGCGAGTCGGCCCAGTCGGGTACCTGTTCGAGGTGATCGGCGAACCGGAAGGTTCCGCCCTGCTGGTCGAGCTTGAAGACCCGCAAGGTGATGGTGTACCGCATCCGCCCGCCGTGCGGTGGCGCCCCGGGGTCGCCGGCTGGCTGGGCGGGATCGGGGCGGCCCGGCTCGAGCAGGAAGGTGCCGACCAGGGGCACCGGATGGTCCGGGGTGTCGCCCAGCCGCTGGATCTCGTCGTTCAGCTGGATGGGGCACCAGTGTTCGGCCAGCTGCTCGGTCAGCACGATCGGCAGCCCCCGGATGGTCAGCCGCAGGTCGGCCTGCCACACCGGCCAGGGCGGATCCCCCTGGCCGGGGTAGGGCGGCAGGCCCGCCAGGCCGACCCCCACTCCCCAGCGGCCGAAGAGGAACCGGCGCAGGTTCTGGTATCCCTCCTCCGAGTTGACCTCGCCATATGTCCCGGAGTGAGATTTGTACACGTAGGCGCGGTGTGCCTTGCGGACGTAGGCGTGCTCGATGAACACCAGCCCGTCGCTCTTGGGCCCGACGGCCACCCGCGGCAGCCCGTAATCCTTCGGATCGGTGCCGATCAGGCAGAAGACGTCGTCGGCGGCGAAGACGTTTTCTGGTAGCTCCTGCGGATCCCAGGTCGATCCGGCGGGCGGAAGATCACCGAACGTCGCCCTCGGATCGAGATAGCCATACATTTTCTCCGGGGCGAAGATCCCGGATCCGGCTGGGCCGAACGCCTGCTCAACCCAGTCCAGCGCGTCGGCTTTAAAGGCGATCCCGCCGTGCGGGGTGCCGTAGGTGAAGAACCTGGCCACCAGGTTCCGGGCCGGTTCCCGGTTCCGGCCCCCGGCGTCGGGCAGAAAGCAGATCTTCTGCATCATGCAGCGCACGACCAGGCCGCCCATGGAGTGCGCCACCACGTAGACCCGGGGCGCCCCGGTCTTCTCGCGGATGAGCATGATCAGGTCATACAGCCCGGCCGCCGCTGATTCGATGTCGAATCCGTCGGCGGTGACTTTCTGATGGACCCGGCTGAACAGGCGCTCGACCACATTCTCGTGCGGTGGCGGCATGAAGGTGGTCGCGGCCTGATCGTAGAACCGGTAGACCCACAAGGACGCCGGGGAAATGCTGTGGTCACCGGCGTCGAGCAGGTAACGGTGCTGGTCGCCGTGCACGAACAACCGGTAATCCTCATCGGTCATCAGGCGCAGCAGCGGCCCCTCGAATTGGTAGAACATCGGGTCGCCGTCTCCGCCGATCCGGACATGCGTCGCCCCGGCGTTAAATCCGTAAAACGGATCGTCCACGGCGACATCGATTCCGGCCGTCGGCCCCGCATACCCTCGCACGTACACAATCGGCAGCCTGTCCATGCGACCCTCCCAGCCCGTTTGGGTGACAGTAGCACCGGCCCCCCCGGCCCCTCGACGCCCCGGGCCTGGTCCTAGCACATCCCCGTTAGCGTCCTGATCAGCCTGCCCGCCCGGCCTAAGCCGCTAGCCCCCGGCCCCGCGACCCGGGCCCCCGCGCCGGCCCCCGCGACCCCCTGACCCCTGACCCCTGACCCCGGAACCACTAACCAACCCAACCCTCACCACTGCCACAGCCGCACCATCCCCCGCCCCCAGCCCGGCCCCGGACCCGGGCCCGGGAACCAATGAGAGTGGCTCTGTACCCAGAAGAATGGGTACAGAGCAACAACCATTGGTTACTGGCCGCGACGGGAGAGAAACCTGGGGCAGGCGGGGAGACGGGGAGATGGGGCGGTAGCTCAGCGCCTCGGGCCAGGGCCGGGACCCTGAGCCAAGGCAACGCGACGACGCGCTAAGACAACGCGCCGGAATATCCGCCGAACGATCTCCGTTGCACACCGTGTAAATTTATTTGGTCTGCATTTTTACGCGAGATGCAAGGTTGCAGTGAGCGCACGATGACAGTTACTAGCATATCGCCCGCGGGGGAGCCGCGCGCCTCGCTGCGCGAGCGCAAGAAGCTGGCCACCCGCCGGTCACTCCGCCAGGTGGCGTTCGACCTGGTCGCCGAGCGCGGCTTCGCGCACGTCACCGTGGAGGACATCGCCGAGGCGGCCGATGTGTCGCCGCGCACGTTCTTCAACTACTTCCCGTCCAAGGAAGCCGCGCTGTTCGGCACGGACCAGGACCGGGTCACGGCCCTGCGCGAGCGCCTCGTGCATGAGGCGCCCGGACAGCCTGCGCTGGATGCGCTGCGCGTGGTCATGGCCAGCGAGGCCCTGGCGGTGGCCGATGAGCTCACTGAGCTGGGCGGCGATCCGGGCGACTGGCTGCGCCGGATGAAGGAGGCCCGGGCCGACCCGCACGTGCGCGCGGCCCACGCGGCGCAGATGGCGATGGTTGAACGAGCCATCACTGAGGGCCTCGCCGAGCGGCTCGGCACCGACCCGGAGCGGGATCCCTATCCGGGGCTGCTGGCCGCCACGGCCGCCGGCGTGTTTCGCGCCAGCACGACGTTCTGGGCCGGTATCGGCGGGACGGTACCGCTCGACCAGCTCATCGACCTGGCGTTCCAGGCGCTCGCGGACGGGCTGCCCGAGCATTGCGCCCTGCGCCAGGTCGCGGGGGATCACGTCTGCGCCGCGTCCGGGGAACGCCCCCCGGTCCCGGCGGCGGACGTGGCCGACAGGAAGGACAACCGCTGATGGCCACCGCCACTCCCGCGCCCGCCGGCGGTTCCCAGCCGGCCGCCGACGGCTTGGCCGGCAACGGCGCCCTGCCCGGGCTCAGCCACCGGCGCATCCTGCTCATCATCGGCGCGCTCATGCTCGGCATGCTGCTCGCCGCGCTCGACCAGACCATCGTGTCCACGGCGCTGCCGACGATCGTCGGTGACCTCAAGGGCGGTTCTCACATCGCCTGGGTCATCACCGCCTACCTGCTGGCCACGACGGTGTCCACTCCGCTGTGGGGCAAGCTGGGCGACCAGTACGGCCGGAAGTTCTTCTTCCAGGCCGCCATCGTCATCTTCCTCATCGGCTCGGTCCTGTCCGGCCTCAGCACGTCCATGATCATGCTCATCGCGTTCCGCGCGGTGCAGGGGCTGGGCAGCGGCGGCCTGATGGTCGGCGCGCAGGCCATCGTCGGCGACATCGTCTCGCCCCGGGAACGCGGCCGCTACGTGGGCCTGTTCGGGGCCGTCTTCGGCTTCGCCAGCGTGATCGGCCCGCTGCTCGGCGGCGTTTTCGTGGACAACCTGTCCTGGCGCTGGATCTTCTACATCAACGTCCCGATCGGCATCATCGCGCTGGTCGTGGTGGCCAGCCAGGTACCCGGCCACCTGCGCCGGGTGCACCACGTCATCGACTACCTGGGCATCCTGACCCTGTCGGCGGCCGTCACCGCGCTGATCCTGCTGACCAGCCTGGGCGGCACCACCTACCCGTGGAAGTCGGCCCCGATCTACATCCTGGGCGTGGCCGGCGTGCTGCTGATCGGCGTGTTCGTCCTGGTCGAGCGGCGGGCCGCCGAGCCGGTCCTGCCGCTGCACCTGTTCAAGCTGCGCACCTTCTCCGTGACCAGCCTGGTCGGCTTCATCGTCGGCTTCGCCATGTTCGGCGCCATCACCTACCTGCCCGCCTTCTTCCAGGTCGTGCGGGGCATCTCGCCGACCATCTCCGGGTTGTACCTGCTCCCGCTGATGGCCGGGCTGCTCTCGGTCTCGATCGCCTCCGGCCAGATCATCTCGAAGACCGGCAAGTACCGGTTCTTCCCGATCGCCGGCACCGCGATGGTGACTCTCGGCCTGTACCTGCTCTCGCTGATGGGCGTGGACTCCTCAACCTGGCAGGACGCGGCGTACATGCTGGTCCTCGGCATGGGCATCGGCGGCGTCATGCAGGTGCTGGTCATCATCGTGCAGAACGGCGTGCCGCACAGCGAGCTGGGCGTCGCGACATCCGGTGCCACGTTCTTCCGCTCGATCGGCGGGTCGTTCGGCACTGCGATCTTCGGCGCTATCTTTTCCAACGTGCTGATCGGCAACCTGGCCAAGCACCTGCACGGCGTCGCCCTGCCGCACGGCTTCGGCAGCGGCGACGCCACCCCGGCGCTGCTGTCTCACCTGCCCGCCGCGGTGCATGCCGGCTTCGTCGCCGGCTACGCCGAGTCGATCCAGACCGTGTTCCTGATCGCGGTGCCGATCGCCGCGCTCGCCTTCCTGGCCAGCTGGCTGATTCCGCAGGTCGAGCTCAAGCAGTGGCCCGAGGCCGCCGCGGCCAGGCCCGAACCGGCCACGCCGGAGCTGCTGGCCAGCCAGGAAACGCTAGACCCGCAGGACGCCGGCCGCGCTGACCCCTGAAGTTCCAGCCCGCTCGCGTGCTACCCGGCGTCCGCGCTACCCTCACCGATCCCCGGCGGGACCCCGGCCGCAGGTGGCTCCGGCGCGGGAGCCGGAGCCGGAGCCGGGACCGGCTCCCGGGGGCGCATGGTAGCCGCGGCGTCGGCGTCCCGGATGGTCAGCGCGAACCCGGCCGCGAGGACGGTTATCGCGGCGGCAGTCAGGAACGCATAGTGGAACGCGGGGACCAGCGCGGCGCCGGTCGCCCCGGCCGGGGCGGCCACCGAGACGACGGTGACCAGCACGGCCACGCCGATACTGCCCGCGACCCGGGTCTGGGTCTGGAACAGCGCGGAGGCCCGCCCGGTGTCGGCCGGGGAGATGGTCGCGAACGACGAGGCCTGGACCGCGATGACGGTGAAACCGTTCGCGAACCCGTTGCAGAGGGTCAGCAGCCGGATCACCCAGATGCTGGTGTCCAGCCCGACCGCGAGCCCGAGCAGGCAGAAGACGGTGATCACGCCGCACAGGCCGCCCATCGCCATGCGCCGCGGGCCGACGCGCGGGTAGATGCGCGCGGCGATCTGGGAGCTGGTCCATATGCCGATGGCGCCCGGGAACGTGGTCAGCCCGGAGCTCAGCGCCGAGGCGCCGCGGGCCAGCTGCAGGAATTCGGGCATGAGGAACAGGTAGGCGCTGTAGACGCCGAGGTTGCACACCGAGACCAGGTTCGTGGTGCGGAAGATCCGGTTGCGCAGCAGGCGCAGGTTCAGCATCGGCGCCTTGGACCGCAGCTCGACCGCCACCAGCGCGGCCAGCGCGGCCACGCCGGCCACGCCGGTGCCGATGACGACGGGGCTGCCCCAGCCCCGCACCGGGGCCTCGCTGAGCGCGTACAGGAACAGCCCCAGCCCGCCGCCCGCCAGCACGAAGCCGGGCAGGTCCAGCCGCCCGGCGGCCGGCTCGCGGTGCTCGGCCAGGAACGCCATCCCGATGGCCAGGGCCGCGGCGCCGAAGGGGATGTTGACGAAGAAGCACCACCGCCACGACAGGTAGGTGGTCAGGATGCCGCCCAGCAGCGGGCCGGTGGCCGGGCCGAGCGACGTGCCCAGCGCGACCATGCCCGCGGCGCGGGCGCGGCGGGCCGGGGGGAAGGTGCGGAACAGCATGGCCTGCCCGACCGGGATGATCAGGCCGCCGCCGAGGCCCTGGATGACCCGGAAGATGACCAGCTGGGTCAGCGAGCCGGACAGGCCGCATAGCACCGACGCCCCGGTGAACAACACGAGGGCGATCAGGAAGGTGCGGCGGGTGCCGAACCGGTCCCCGATCCAGCCCGACGACGGGACCACCACGGCCAGGCTGAGCAGGTAACTCAACGTCACCCACTGGGCGGCGTCCAGCGACGAGTGGAAGTCCCGGGCTAGCGACGGCAAGGCCGTGTAGATGATCGTGCTGTCGACCACGGTCATGTACAGGGCGACCGTGTAGGACAGCAGGACCACCAGCTCCTGGCTCGGCCGCCACCGGATCACGTAGCCTCCTGCGCCCCTGGTCCAGCCAGCTTCCGCTGGCGCGGATGCCCCCGGCCGCAAGTGCGGTCGAACGGTCCGCAGCCGCCGCGCCGGCCCCGGCGCACTGAACCCATTTAGAGCGAAACTTTTCTAAGCGTCAACTGCGCCGGGCCGCCCCCGAGAGGCGCGCGATGAGCCGCAGTGACGATCGGCGGACTGAAACGACAAGCTCGCTTGACAGCCGGGCAGGTGACAAGCTAGCTTGTCTATGACAAGGACGCTTGACAGAAAGGGGGCTCGTCGTGAAACCCCGGAGGCTGGAAGTGATCGCAGGCCTTGCGCTGGTGTTCGTGACGGTCAGTTCGGTGGTGCAGGCCGTCCGGCAAGGCAGCTGGGGGCCGATCGCCGAGGGCCTGTGGTTCCCGGCTGTCATCGTCGCGGCCTGCTGGCCTGGCCGCTACCGCCGCTGTCTGCCTCGCCGCAACCGGCAGGCAGGGTAAGTCGCACCGCCGGCGGCGATGAAGAACCAGGTGCGAGAACTGCGGACGCAGCGCGGGCTGGCGCAGGGCCAGCTGGCGGCGGCGATGGGGGTGTCACGGCAGACGATCAACTCGATCGAGAATGATCGCTACACTCCGTCGCTGCCGCTGGCCATCGCGCTCGCCCGGTATTTCGGCGTGACGGTCGAGGAGATGTTCGATGATCAAGGATCGATGCCAGGCGATCGCTCGCTCTAGGTGGTTCCTGCCCCTGTTCAGCCTCGGCCTCGGCGGGGTGGTGCTGCTGGCCAGCTGGCTGGGCGGCCAGCTGGTCGTCGGGGTGTACGGCCTGGTCGTCCTGGCCGTCTTCGGCCTGCTGGTGCTGCTGCTGACCGGCCGCAGCGAGACCATCCGCGGCCTGACGGTGGGGCGCGACGAGCGCTTCGCCCAGATCGACCTGCGGGCGACCGCCGTGGCCGGGCTGGTCCTGACTATCACCGTGATCGTGGCCTGGCTGGTGGATATCGCCCGCGGGCACAGCGGCAGCCCGTATGGCTGGCTCGCCGCGATCGGCGGACTTGCCTACATCCTGGCCATCGGGTTCTTCCGCTGGCGTGGCTAAAGACCGTTATCGACCGAACGGTCACGCGTGCCAGCCGCGGGCCAGGCTGAACCTGGCTTGTGGTCCTCAGGGACAGGACCAAGGTAACCGAAGATCAAGACCTTGGCCCGGATCCTCCAGCTGGCGGGCCGGCTGTGCTGGTTAAGTAGGGCCGACCGCCGAAGGTCTCAATCGATGCCTGGTGCGACGGCAAGGCCGCATGGGAGATGGGCAACGATGGCCACCGTGGAATTCACAGAAGCTCAGGCCCAAGCGCTAGCTGACCTTGGCCACGATCGGAAGGTGAACCCAGGACAGGTAATCGAGCTGTCCAGCACGAAGGATCATCAGCCGATGGCCGCGATATATGTCTACGGCGACGCCGAGAAGCTAACCGAGGAAGACGAAGACAAGATCGCCGACAGCATCGAATTCAATCCGACCATGATCTTCATCGACTACGCCAGCGCTATACTGCTGGCTAATAGGCTGCTGGAAGCCGCGAGGCTGGTTACGCCAGCACCGTAGGGCAACGAAGGGCAAGGCGGCGCCGGTCGGCGGACAATATCTAAATCTCGGTCAAAGCCGGGATGGGCGTGCCGATGAGCATAAGGTGATATGTCAGCTATGGCGCAGGGGCCTCCGCCCGGGAGCGCTCTTGGCCCGCCCCCGGGCCTGATCCTCGTCGCCGGAGACTGGCATGGTGACCGGGACTGGGCGCTGAGCGTGATCAAGCGCGTCCCCCAGCTGCTGGCCGGTGAGCAGACGCGCCTGATTCTCCAGCTGGGGGATTTCGGGATCTGGCCCGGCGTCGAGGGCCGGCGTTACCTGGATTCGGTCAGCACGGTGCTGGACCTGGTGGGCGCGAACCTGTGGTTCATCGACGGGAATCACGAGGACTTCTCCCTGCTGGCCGAGCTGGCCAGCAGAGCTGTTCCGGGTGCGCGCGTCGCGGTCCGGCCGAACATCTTTCACCTGCCTCGCGGTCACCGCTGGCAGTGGCATGGCCGTACCTGGCTGGCCTGCGGCGGCGGGGTGAGCCTGGACAAGGCGGCCCGCGCCGAGGGCAGCGACTGGTGGCCGCAGGAGGAGATCACCAGCGCGCAGGAGGCGGCTATGATCGCGGGCGGCCCGGCCGACGTGATGGTGTGCCACGACTGCCCAGCTGGCGTGGCCCACGCCTTCCCCCGGCAGCCGTCCTGGTGGGCGGCGGCGGACCTGGCGCGCAACCAGGCGCACCGGGAACGGCTTGCCCGCATCGTGGCTGCGGTGCGGCCAGCGCATCTTATGCATGGCCACCTGCATCGCGCTTACCGGCGCAGCTGTGACTTCGGGTACGGTCCGGTCCAGGTTACCGGGCTGGCTGCCGAGGGCAGCCTGCGGAACTTCGCCGTGCTGGACGTGGCCTCGCTCACCTGGAAACTGCGCCGCCGCCGTCCGATGGGGAATGCTACCCTCGGATATCCCGGGCGCTGAGGATATCTGCTGTCTTTCGTGTTTCTCCGCAATCGACGCAAATTACTTCGCGAAGCACCAGATTCCGCAATGACCATGCCTCGGGCGTGTTATGCAGCTGCCCATGTGCTTGGAATTCCAATGGCAGCCAGCTATGCCTGTGCTCAGTTGTCATGCCTAGATCGTTTCACGCCAAGATCCGCACGCGGGACGCGGCGAACGCCACTCAGCTGCCGTTCCCCGTGAAAGGCCATGCCTGCTGCGCACCGCCCTCACCGGGCCGAACAAGCCCGGTCTCATACCCGTAGACCACGGCGTGGGCGCGATCGCGCAGCCGGAGCTTGGTCAGGATTCGGGTGACGTGCGTCTTGGCTGTCGTCTCGCCGATGGCCAGGTTGCGGGCGATCGCGGCGTTGGACAGTCCTCGGGCCATCAAGACGAGCACCTCACGTTCCCGATTGGTTAGCCGGTCCAGGTCAGCCGACTGCCGTGGCCGACTGCGGATGAAGTGCTCAACGAGCCGCCGCATCGGCGCCGGGGAGACCAGGGCGTCGCCAGCGGCCGCAGCTCGGACCGCGAGCAAGATCTCTTCCGGGGGCGCTTGCTTCAGCAAGAACCCGCTGGCCCCGGCCAGCAGGCCATCGAAGACGTATTCGTCCAGGTCGAAGGTCGTGAGCAGCACGACCCGCGGCGGCTCCGGGGTCAGGGCGACCACACGCCTGGTGGCCTCGATCCCGTTGAGGTACGGCATCCGCACGTCCATCACTACGACATCAGGCCTGAGCTCGGCTGCGGCACGGACTGCCGCCAGCCCGTCGGGCGCCTCCCCGGCCACCTCAAGGTCTGGCTGTGTGCCGATCATCATGGCTACGCCGGCCCGCACTACCGGCTGGTCGTCGACCACCAGGATGCGGATGCTCACGGCGGGGCCGGCAGGAACGCGCGCACCATGAAGCCTTGCCCTGCGGCGCGGCCGGCCTCAAGCTGGCCGCCGAGTAGGCGGGCTCGCTCCCTGAGCCCGGCCAGTCCGGCGCCCCCACCAGGGATCGGGGTCGCACCAGGCTCGCCAATGGCCAGCACACCGGGCCCGTCGTCGGTCACCTCCACCACGATCCCGTCGTCGCGGTAGGCGAGATACACCGTGGCCGCGGTGCCCGCCGCATACCGGATCGCATTCGTCAGGCTTTCCTGCACGACCCGGTAGCCAGCAAGCTCGACGGCGGCCGGCAGCGGCCGGGGCTCGCCTTCCACGCGCAAGCCAGCTCGCAAACCTGAGTCTCCCGCACGCTCGATCAGGTCAGGGAGGTCAGCGAGCCGCGGCTGCGATGGCATAGCCCGCCCAACGTCCCCGGTCGGCTGCAGCTCGCGGACGAGCTGGTTGAGCTCGGTGAGGCCGCTGCGGGCCTGCCGCTCGATAGCGGCTATCCCCACCCCGGCCGCTTGCGGATCACCGGCCGCGGCCAGCCGCACCGCCCCGGCCTGAACGGCGATGGCACTGAGCTGGTGGGTTACCACGTCGTGCAGCTCTCGCGCCAGCCTCGCCCGTTCCATATCGCGGGCGTGCCGGGCCGCTGCCGCAGCCGTATCGCGGTGTGCGCTGGTGACCTCGCCCATGCCCAGAGCTGTCGCCAGCAGCGCGCAGGCCACGGCGGGCCCGTGGCTGCCGTTGTCGGCCTGCAATGTGATGACGACCGCGATCAGCGCGCAGGCCGCTAGTGCCCGGCTGGCCCGGCGCGCAGCATTGCTGCCGTAAGCTCCCAGTCCGTAGGCTGCGGCCAGGACCGCGGCGCCGGCCGACCAAAGGTTGAGGCCTGCCGCATACTTCACCGCAAGGGCCGCGCCGGCCAGCACCAGCACGGCCGTCGGCTGTTGCCGCCGCCACAAGAACGGTACCGACTGCGCGGCGGCCAGTGCGATGACGCCGAGGGTGATCGGCGCGGAACCGCCATGGCCCGGCGGACGCCACCACCAGGGCACATCGAACAACGCCCAGACCAGCAGCACCGCCGCCATCAGGCGGTCAACGGTCTCGGCCCGCAGCCGCCGCTGCGACCAGGCTCTCCACACGCCTTGACCCTACGCCGCCGGTCCGGCGATCACGCTGTGACGTCGGCGGCGAACCGCCAGCGGGCGATGACTGCCGCGGCCGCGGCGGTGAGCACGATGCCGGACAGCCCGGCCAGCTCGCCGGGTTGCGTCCCGCCGCTGACGAACCTGCTCCAGAAGTTAGTGGGCAGGTAGCCCGCACTGTCAAAGCTCATCCAGGCCTGCACGGACGACGCTGGCGAGAACCGCCCGATGCCTGCCAGGCCGGCGACCAGGAGCGCGAGCAGCATCGAGCCCGCGGTGATCGCCGTGGTGGCGAGCTGCCCCCGGCCGATCGCACCAGCCGCGGTCCCGACGGCAGCGAACAGCCCGAGCACAATCACCGCGCGCCCGACGGCGGATGCCGACGAGCCCAGGCCAGCCCACACGGAGGAATGAACCGCCGGGAGGCCGGCCGTAGCCGTGATCACCGGCGCGGCGACCGCCAGTACCAGCCAACAGCACACCATGGTCGCCACGCCCGCGGCCCAGATCGTGAGCCATTTGGCGGCGAGCACCCGGCTCCGGCGGCCCTCCCTGCTGAGCAGCTGCCTGATAGTCCTCGATCCCCACTCGCCGCCCCAGTGGCCGCCGGCGACCAGGGCGACCAGCAGCAGCCCAGGCACCGAGGCGAGCATGCCGGCCGCGACGTGGCCTACCTCGCCGGGCTGCGCCAGCAGGCTCGTCGCAGCGGCAGCGCTCTTGGCCGCGGCCTGCGCGTGCCCGATGACCTGCTGGCACTGCGCGGTCAAGGCCTGCGCGCAGACATCAGGAATCCGCGGACGCTCCAGCGCGGCGCGGGCGTTATTCGTGCCGCCCCAGGTGATGAGCAGGCAGAAGCCGATGATGGCCAGCCCGGTTCCCCCCACCAGCGGCCTGATGAGCTTGCGGAGCTCAGCTGCCAGCAGCCACCGCATGTACACTCCCCTTCCCCGTGATCTCAAGGAACCTGTCCTCCAGCCTGGGCCGCTCGACGGTCACCGACTCGGCGACCACTCCGCCGGCCACCAGCACACCGTTCACGTCCCGGCCGCTGTCGTGCTCGACCAGGAACTGCCCATCGACGTAGCTGGCCGGCCACCGGGCCAGTAGCCGGGTGGCGGCTTCGGTGTCCGCGGCACGGACCTCCACCCGGACCTGCCGCCTGATCGCGCCGAGCGTCACGGGCGCACCTTCCTCGACCAGCCGGCCGCGGACGATCACGGCGACCCGATCGCAAACCTGCTCGACCTCGGCGAGCAGGTGACTGGAGAGGAATACTGTCGTGCCTTCCGCCGCGAGACCGAGCAACAGCCCGCGGATTTCCCTGATGCCAGCCGGATCGAGCCCGTTGGCCGGCTCATCGAGGATCAGCAATGGCGGGCGGCCCAGCATCGCTGCCGCTATCCCGAGCCGCTGGCGCATGCCCTGGGAGTAGGTCTTGACCTTCCGGGCCGCGACGTCGCCCAGACCGACCAGGCTAAGCACCCTGGTGACCTCGCTGGCCGCGCAGCCACCACTGGTGGCACCAAGCACTTCGAGGTTGACCCGCCCACTCATCCATGGGTAGAAGGCCGGCTCCTCGATCATCGAGCCGGTCTGCGCCACGACCCGCGGGGCGGGAAGACGCTGGCCGAGCAGACGGATCTGGCCCGCCGACGGCGCGACCAGGCCGAGCAGCATCCTGATGGTCGTAGTCTTGCCTGCGCCATTCGGGCCAAGAAAGCCATAGACCTGGCCCGACGAGACGGCAAGATCAAGCTCGTCAACGGCAACCACGGACCCGAACCGCTTCGTCAGGCCCTCGCAGCTGATCGCCTCCATGCGAGAGACCGTACGAGCTCAGCCCTCCAGCCGCGTCCCTCGCCAGGAGGATAGGGCCTCGCCTTTTTGACGACAGCCAGCGCTGGCGAGGCGTGCCGTGCGCCTTCCTGGCCGCCGAAGTCTCGTCCTGGGCGTGGGGTGCGCGGCCGGAATTTACGGCGCCGGCGTGGTCTTGTGAAAGGCTGTGGGAGCACGCATGAGCCAGAAAGTAGCGGTCGGCGTCGTATTCGTCGCGGCCATGTTCATGAGCATTATGGACGTGACGATTGTTAACGTTGCGCTGCCCACCATCGGCCGGGAGTTCGGCGTGTCCGCCACGGCCGTGGACGCGATCTCGATCGCGTTCCTGGTCAGCCTGGCTGTGTTCATCCCGGCGTCCGGCTGGCTGGGCGACCGCTTCGGCGGCAAGCGGGTGCTGCTCGCGGCCATCGTGGTGTTCACCGCCGCCTCGGCGCTGTGCGGGCTGGCCTCCAGCCTGGGCGAGCTGGTCGCCTTCCGGGTCTTGCAGGGCGCGGGGGGCGGCATGCTCGCTCCGGTCGGGATGGCGATGCTGTTCCGGGTGTTCCCGCCCGCCGAGCGGATCCGGGCCTCGGCCATCCTCACCATCCCCACCACGTTCGCTCCGGCCCTCGGGCCGGTGCTGGGTGGCCTGCTTGTCACCGAGCTGTCGTGGCGGTGGGTGTTCTACGTCAACGTGCCGATCGGCGTCGCGGCCTTCACGTTCGGGGCGCTGTTCCTCGAGCAGTCGGCGCAGGCGCAGCCGGGGCGGTTCGACCTGGCCGGCTTCCTGCTGTCCGGGCTGGGCCTCGGGCTGCTGATGTACGGCGTCTCGGAGGGACCCAACCTGGGCTGGCACCGGCCGGAGGTGCTCGGGACGATCGCGGCCGGCCTGGTCCTGCTGGCGGCCATGGTGGCCGTCGAGCTGCGGACGCGCGCGCCGATGGTGGACCTGCGGCTGCTGGGCAACCGCCTGTTCCGGGCCGGCAACGGGGTCATGGTCCTCGCGTCGGTCGCCTTCCTCGGCACCCTGTACACGATCTCGCTGTACTACCAGGACGGCCGGGGCCTGAACGCGCTCGGCTCGGGGCTGAGCACCTTCCCCGAGGCCCTCGGGGTCATGGCCGGCGCACAGCTGGCCAGCCGGGTGCTGTATCCGCGGCTCGGCCCGCGCCGGCACATCACCATCGGGCTGACCGGGACGGCGGCGTCGATCGCCCTGCTGGCCCTGATGGGCCCGCAGACCAGCCTGTGGTGGGCGCGGCTGCTCATGCTCACCCTGGGGCTGTCCATGGCGCAGGTGTTCGTCCCGGTCCAGGCCGCGTCGTTCGCCACCATCACCCCGGCGGCGACCGGCCGTGCGTCCACCATGTTCAACGCGATCCGCCAGCTCGGCGGCGCGATCGGCGTGGCCCTGCTGACCACCATCATCGTGGCCGTCGGCCCCGTCCACCTGGTCGCCGGGCACCCGGTCGCCAACCTCAACGCCTACCGTGCCGCCTTCCTGGCTGCCGCTGCGATCTGCCTGTGCGGCGTGGCCTGCTCGCTGGCCATCCGCGACGCCGACGCGGCCGCCACCATTCCCGGCCGCCGGCAGCCTGACCTCCAGCACGCTCCCGAGCCCCGGGCGGCCTGACCAGAGGCGAACGCAGACGTCGTTACGCAGACGTCGTTAGGCAGTCGTCGTTACGCGGGCGACTTCGAGCGCAAGATGGCGATGAACTCCCGCATCCAGGCTGGGTGGTCGGGCCAGGCCCGGGCCGAGACCATCTGCCCGTCGATCACCGCCGCCCCGTCGACGAACTCCGCCCCGGCCGCAGTCACATCAGGCGCCAGCGCCGGGTACGCAGCGGTCCGGCGGCCCGCCAGCGTGCCCGCCGCGGCCAGGACCAGGGGCGCGTGGCACAGCTGGGCGACCGGCTTGTCGCCCTCCATGAAGTACCGCACGATCCGCTGCACATCGGGGTCGTTGCGGATGTACTCCGGAGCCCGGCCGCCGGGAATGACCAAGGCGACATAGGCGGCCGGGTCGACCTCAGCGAAGGCCAGGTCCGCAGGCCAGGTGTATCCGGGCTTCTCGGTGTAGGTGTCGTAGCCCTCGACGAAATCGTGCACCACGAACTGCAGCTTCTTGGCCGACGGCGCGGCGATGTCCACCTGGTATCCCTCCTCCAGCAGCCGCTGGTAGGGATACATGACCTCCAGCGACTCCGCGGCGTCGCCCGTGAGGATCAAGACTTTCGGCATGGCAGGCCCTCCTGTCGCAGAACTGACGCGTCGCCCCCAGTCCAGCCCTACCCGCACCGCCGGTCAACACCCACCCTTCCCAGACCCCGTGCCTCCTCATCCCCAGACCAGCTCATGCGGTTCTGCGAGGATGCCGTTCCCGACCGCCGGTCCGGCTCCGGTCCAGGCCAAGGCCTTAAGGCCAGCGCACCCAGGCGCGGCTGTTTTCATGATCTGATCATGGCCAGGAATGGCCAGATTCGGTCCAATACTGGCCATGATCATGCAGCTCATGATCGACGCGCTCAACAAGGCGGCGGCCCTGGGTCTAGCGGCGCTCGCCGCGGCGACGGTCTTGTTCTCGCCCGGGCTGAGCCTGGCTTACGCCGCCTCAGCGGGATATACGGCCGGGACCGGCGGCCGGTCCGCGTCACGGAACAACGGCGTGAGGTAGCGCAGCATGAGCAAGGACCAGGTGACGTGGGTGACGGCCGGGGCGATCACTCCGCCAGTGACGGCCCGCTGCCAGCCGAAGATCACGCTGGTGATCAGGCCGGCCAGGATGAGCGCCGGGTTGCCGGTGGCGGCCGTCGATGCGGCGTAGGCGAGGGTGGTGGTGCGCAGCGGACGCGGCCCGGACCACAAGGCGCCGCGGAAGTACAGTTCCTCCGCCACCCCGCTGCCCGATGCGATGATCACGACCAGCGGGGTTGACCCGGCATCGGCGTAGCGCAGCACGCTCGCGACGGCGCGGCGCAGGCCGGGGTGGCGGCGGGCGACCCGCGCGGCCCCGTAGAACAGGGCGAAGGTCGCGGCCCCGGTGACGACGGGGATGACAATCAGGGCCCGCGCCGCGCTTCCTGGGCGGTTGTGCCAGCCGTCGCCGCGCCACGGGATGGGGCCCGTGCCGAGCGCGCCGCCCGTCCAGATGCCGGCCAGGCTGGTGGTCAGCAGGTAGAAGCGCGTAGAGCCGGCTTTGGCGGTGAACGAGGACCGGAGCAGCGCCGCCGCCCCAAGGCCCGCCGCCGCGCGCCAGGCCGCGGCCGGGATCCCGCCACTAGGCCCGCCACTAGGCCCGCGACTGACCCCGCGACTGACCCCGGCGGTGCGCCCTGCCGTCACGACTCGGCCTGCTGGGCCTCGCGCCGTTCGCGGAGCGCCGCGCGTACCGCGTCGTCGAAGGACATGGGCTGGATCGGGATCAGCTCCTTGATCGAGTCATCGCGCACGATCACCTCGTTGGTCATGGAGTCGATGAGGTTCCGGCCGGTACCGATGTCGATGTCGGTGACCACGCTCAGCCACAGCGAGGAAAGCCAGGGGGTGAGCAGCGGCACGGGCAGGAGGAGCAGCGGGCGGTTCTCGATGGCGGCGACCCGGCGCAGCATGTCCGCGTACCGGAGCACCTCCGGCCCCCCGACCTCATAGACCTGGCCCGACGCCGCCGGCGGCTCCAGCACGCCGGCCAGGTACGCCACCACGTCGGCGATCGCGATCGGCTGCGCGCGGGTGGAGACCCACTGCGGGGTGATCATGACCGGCAGGTGCTCGACGAGCTGCCGGGTCAGCTCCCAGGAGATACCGCCGTGCCCGACGATGATCCCGGCCCGGATGACGGTGACCGGCACGCCGCCGGTGCCGAGCAGCTTCTCGACCTCACGGCGGCTGCGCAGGTGCGCGGACAGGTTGTCCGCGTCGTCGCCCAGGCCGCCCAGGTAGATGATGCGGCGCAGGCCCGCGCGGGCGGCCGCCTCGCCGAACGCCCTGGCCCCGGCGGCATCCTTGCGCTCGAAGTCCGCGTCCTGGAGGGAGTGCACCAGGTAGTACGCGGCCTGGCCGCCGGCCATGGCCGGCTCCAGGGTGGCGGGGTCGTGGACGTCGCCGCGCACCGGCGTGCCCGCCCCCTCGTACCCGTCCGGGTTCCTGGTCATGGCGACCACGTCGTGGCCTGCCTGGTCCAAGGCCACGCACAACCGCTGGCCGACGAAGCCGGACGCGCCGGCCACCAGTACCTTCACTAGCTCCCCCGAGCTTTCCGTGGCCAGGCCCCATCGTCCCTAGCCGGAACATACCTCCCCTACCCGTGAGCTGCGCTTATACACACGCCCTCCCGGCGGGTTGTCGCCGATGGCCCCGCAGCACCCGGGGGACCTTGGTCTGCGGCACCGGGGCTGACAGGCCCTACGTAACCTAGGTCCGGCACCATACGCTCGTTTCAGTAGCGGTAGCGGTAGCGGACAGCGGCGGAAGGATCTGGCTCTGATGTCAGCAGACGTCACCAACAGCGGTCCCCGGATCGTGGTCGGGGTCGATGGTTCTCCCTCGTCCCGGGCCGCCCTGCGCTGGGCCATCAGGTACGCCGATCTCGCCGGCGGCACGGTGGACGCCGTCATGGCCTGGCACAGTCCGTCGACGCTGGCCACTTACCCCTGGGCCTCCCTGGATGAGACAGACGATCTCCAGGAGAGCGCGGTCAAGGCCCTCGAGGCCGTCCTCAAAGCCGAAGTCGAGGCCGACGACAGTCACCTGGCCAGCGCCAAGGTCGTCAACGGTCATCCGGCCGAGGTCCTGCTGCAGGCCGCGGCCGGCGCGGACCTGCTGGTGGTCGGCAGCCGCGGCCACGGGAGATTCGCCGAGGCGCTGCTCGGCTCAGTCGCCCAGCACTGCGTGCATCACGCGCATTGCCCGGTCCTGATCATCCGGGACAATCCCAACCCATGACACCGAACGGCGCCCGAGCTGGGTCCTTCGAGGTCAGCACTAGCTGGCGCTGGCGGCAGGGCGGTCACCCGCCGGGGCGGACCCGGTTCCGGTCCGGTGCCGGTCGGCGAACAGGGCGACCACCTCGCCGACGGCCGGCTCCCTGGTGCCTGGCTCGGGTACCGGCAGGTGAGCCTGGATCTGGTAGCGGTTGCGGCGGCCGTCCCGCTGCGTGATCACGTACCCGGCCTCGGCGAGGTCGGTGATGATGCCATGGGCGCGCCGCTCGGTGATGCCCAAGCTGGCCGCGATGTCCCGCAGTCGTGCGCCCGGGTCGCCCGCGATGTGCAGCAGGACCCGGGCGTGGTTGGTCAGGAAGCCCCACTCCGCCATGCAGGCAAGTGTACAGCTGTTTCTTGAAAAATATTGCTAGTTTCAGATTGCGGCCATAGGCTGGGGCCAGGCACCGGGATCAGCCGCCTACGGCGGCCAGCTACCTCCGGGGTCACCCCGAGGGCGGCCGACATGAACGGCGAAGACGGAACCAAGACCCTGGTGCGCCCCCGGGAGGGCCGCATGGTGGCCGGAATCTGCGCGGGACTCGCCGAGTACTTCGGCCTGGACGTGACCCTGGTCCGGCTGATCGTGGCCGTCGTCGCGGTCATCACCGGAGGCGCCGGAGCCCTGGCCTACCTGGTCGCGTGGGTGATCATTCCCGGCGAGGGGGAGAAGACCTCGATCGCCGCGAACGTCCTCGGCAAGAAGCAGAACGCCTGATCAGCCGGGCCGCGCGCCGGTGAAGGCGATGCCGCCGGAGCACCGCGGGCCGGCCCGGCGGGCTAAGGCATCGTCTGGCTGGCCGTGGTGAGCCAGCCGAGGCGTTTGGACATGGCCTGGGCGCAGCTGACCACGGCGCGTACGTGGCCGGAGTCGTCGGCTGCGCGCCACAGGATCGACCACGGGTAGTCCGACGCTGGTTCGGTGAGGGGCCGCCAGATGGTTCCGGGGAGCGCGGCGATGCAGGAAGAGGGGACACAGTACAGGCAGCGTCCCTTGGCCACGAGATCGGCGGCCGCCCGGATGCTCTCCACCGTCCCCCGGTAAACGGTGGGCGTGAAGCCGGCCGCCCGGCACATCTCGATGGTGAACTGATTGAATTCCGGCGCCCTCGCTTCTTCGGCGAGCAGGAGCGGTTCGGTGGCCAGCACGGCGACCGAGACCCCTTCAAGCTCCGCGAACGGGTGACCGGTCGGCACCAGGACCCCGAGCGGGTCCTGGCGGAACAGCAGCGACGCGATCTGCGCCGGGGCGAGCGCCGCGCGGCCGACACCCACGTCCAGGCGGCCGTCTATGAGCTGCTGGTACTGCTCGGGCACGCTGGCCTCGACCTGCTGGATGACCAGGCCGGGGTAGCGGGCCTGAACCTCGTTCAGGATCTGCGGCATCGAGTCGTAGCTGGAGTCGATGATGCCGACACGCAGCGTCGCGGCGGCACCGACCGTGTTCCGGGCCGCTTCCGCGGCGCGGTCCACGTGCGCCAGGATCTGCCGCGCCTCGACCAGGAACACCACCCCGGCCCCGGTCAGCGCGACATGATGCGTGCTGCGTTCGAGAAGGCGGACGCCCAGCTCACGCTCCAGCCGCTGGACCTGCTGGCTCAGCGCCGACTGCACGATGTGCTCCCGCTCGGCCGCCCGGCCGAAGTGCAGCTCCTCCGCCAGCGTCACGAAGTAGCGAAGCTGCCGTAGCTCCATGCCCGCCGCCAAGTCCGCATCCAGCCCATCCCCGTACCGCAAGCCTACTTCCACCGCCAGGTGATCGGTTCTGGTGATGGGCCGTGCTCGCGTTGCCTGTTTCCGCTTTCGTGCTGCGGGGGTTGACTCATGACTGATCGGCCGGGCCGGCCCCGGCGTTTTCCGTTACGTAACAGGAGGTTGCCATGATCTCCGGCCAGAGCATGGCGCCGGGCCTGCCGGCCGTGAGCCCGAACGGGACGGCCCCGCGATGTGAGCACCTGGACGGTCTCGGGCCGGTCCGGCCGCGGTCAGCTGACTGCCGGGACTGCCGGGACGGCCGGGACGGCCGGGACCGCCGGGGCCGCCCGGGCCGGCCTCGTGGTCTGCCTGACCTGCGGCTGGGTGGCCTGTTCCGATGACTCGCCGAACCAGCACGCCAGGGCGCACTACGAGGAGACCGACCACCCCGTCGCCGCCGGGCTTGCGCCGGGATCGGCCTGGAGATGGTGCTACGTCCACCAGCGTCTCCTCTGAGCATCTCTCGTCGCGCCCGGCCGCGCCGCGCCGCGCCCGGCCGCGACGCTCGCCGGCTGCTGGCTATCGGCTGCCGTGATGGGCTCATGCCGGATCGGTCATTTCGCATGCGGCCCGGGCACGGTTGACTGACTTCATGACCACACCATCGCAAGGCGATCCGCCGGACACGCCCTGCCCGTGCGGGCATACTGCGCAGGAGCATGATTCCGTCGCTTCCCGCTACTGCCTGGCTACTGTCTCGGGTGCCCTGGACCGAGGCTGCATGTGCGTCACGGCCCCCGTGCCGCTTTCCCGATGACGGCGAGGCCTGGTCCTGGTAAGAAATCCGGCGCTCCGGCTCCGGACCAGCCCTCGTCGTCGCCCCGGTGGATCATCTGGGTCCTGCCGGCCGGGATCTTGGTCGCGTTCATCGCGCTGCTGGTCTTCCGCCCGGGCGGGGCGCCGGTTCAGGCGCTGAGCTACACGAGCTTCGTCAGCGACGTGACCGCGAATCAGGTCTCGACGGCGGCGATCACCTCGACGGGAGCGGTGAGCGGGAAGCTCCACGACGGCGGCGCCTACACCTCCCAGATCCCGACCGCACTGAACGACAGCGCTCTTCCCGCCCTCCTGTTCGGGCACAAGGTCCAGGTCACGGGGACCAGCTCGGCCGCGAGCCCGCTACTGGGGCTCCTCGGCTGGATCGTTCCGCTGCTATTGATCCTCGGGGTTTTCGTCTGGTTCGGCCGCCGCGGCAGCAAGCATCTCGCCGGGCGGATGGGCGGGATCATGGCCTTCGGCAAGTCGAAGGCCAAGGTCTACGACGAGGACCGGCCGAGCACGCGCTTCACGGACATCGCCGGCTATGAGAGTTCCAAGGCCGAAGTCATGGAAGTGGTGGACTTCCTGAAGCATCCGGCCCGGTACGACCGGGCCGGCGCGGTCGGCCCCAAGGGCGTGCTGATGGTCGGGCCACCGGGGACCGGCAAGACCCTGCTGGCCCGGGCGGTGGCCGGCGAGGCCAGCGCGCCGTTCTTCTCCCTGAGCGGCTCGAGTTTCGTCGAGATGTTCGTCGGCGTCGGCGCCTCGAGGGTCAGGGACCTGTTCGCTGACGCCAGAAAGGTCGCCCCGTCGATCATCTTCATCGACGAGATCGACGCCATCGGCGGCCGGCGCGGTCCCGGCGGTTTCGGCTCGAATGACGAGCGCGAGCAGACCCTCAATCAGCTGCTGTCGGAAATGGACGGCTTCGATCCAGGCGCCAGGGTGGTCGTCATGGCCGCGACCAACCGGGCGGAGATCCTCGACGCGGCCCTGCTGCGGCCCGGGCGCTTCGACCGGACGGTGGAGATTCCGCTGCCCAACCGGGCCGAGCGGACCGCCATCCTGGCCAGCCACGGGCGCGGCAAGAAGCTCGCTCCGGACGTGGATCTCGACGTCGTGTCGCGGGGCACGCCCGGATTCTCCGGCGCTGATCTCGCCAACCTGGTGAACGAAGCGGCGATCAACGCCGTGCGCGCTGATCGCCGCGTTCTTAGCGCCGCCGACTTCGACACCGCCAGGGACCGGCTCCTTATCGGCCGCCGGGACGCGTCGAACGCGCTGCTGCCCGAGGAGAAACATGCCGTGGCCGTGCACGAAGCCGGGCACGCCCTCGTGGCCGCGCTCCTGGAGGACGCCGATCCCGTCGCGAAGGTCACGATCCTGTCCCGCGGCGCCGCCCTGGGTGTGACCGAGCAGCTGCCTGAATTCGAGCGCCATCTGTATCCGGTGAGCCACCTGACCGCGTCGCTCGCCGTGCGCCTGGGCGGCCGCGCCGCGGAGATTGTCATCCTGGCCGAGCCGTCGACCGGCGCGTCTAACGACCTCGAGAGCGCGACCGCCCTCGCCACGCACATGGTCCGGGAGTGGGGGTTCTCCGCGAAGGTCGGGCCGGTCAGCTACGGGCCGGAGGGACCGAGCCGGGACAATCCGTTCGCCGGGCGTCCTTACGCCGAGGATACGCAGCGTGCCATCGACCAGGAAGTGGCCAGGCTGCTGCGGGAGGCCGAGGACACGGCCACCAAGCTGCTCCGCGAGCATGCCGAGACTCTCGACCAGGTCATCTGCCTGCTGCTTGAGCGCGAGACGATCGACGGGTCGGACCTGGCGGCCATCGTCGGGGCTGCCCCTCGCCCTGACGATGAACGAGCGGCCGCGTTCGCCGATGGCGGTAGCGCCGCAGTAAACGGGCAGCGGCCGCCCGGGACTCTCACGTGACCCCGGCGATGATGGCCCCGGCCGCGTGCGAGAATTGACTGGTGTCCCAGCTGCGCTGTCTTGTCACGGGAGCCTCTGGCTACATCGGCGGGCGACTGGTCCCGGAACTGCTTGCTGCGGGGTACGGCGTCCGGTGCATGGCGCGCGACCCGGGGAAGCTGGCGGGCCGGCCCTGGTCCGGTGACGTCGAGGTCGCGGTCGCGGACGCGATGGACGCGGCCGCGGTGCGGCGCGGCGTTGAGGGTGTCGACGTGGCGTATTACCTCATCCACTCGCTGGGCACCGCCGGGTCGTTCGAACGGCGGGACCGTGACGCGGCGGGCATCTTCGCCGATGCCGCCATGTCGGCGGGGGTCAAACGCATCGTCTATCTGGGCGGCATCATCTCCGGCCCGCCCGGCGACCTGTCGCCGCACCTGCGCTCGCGCGGGGAAGTCGGGAACATCCTTCTGGGTAGCGGCGTGCCGACGGCCGCCCTGCAGGCCGCGGTGATCATCGGCAGCGGGTCGGCGTCGTTCGAGATGCTCCGGTATCTGACCGAACGCCTGCCGGTGATGATCACCCCGAAATGGGTGGGCACGCGCATCCAGCCGATCGCGGTCCAGGATGTGCTGGGTTATCTGGTCGGTGCCGCGGCGCTGCCCCCCGAGATCAGCCGGCCCTTCGACATCGGCGGCCCGGACGTCTTGACCTATGCGGAGATGATGCGTCACTACGCCGCGGTGGCCGGGCTGCGGCCGCGCGTCCTGATTTCCGTGCCGCTGCTCACCCCCTGGCTCTCCTCGCTGTGGGTCGGCCTGGTGACCCCGGTGCCGGCCGGCCTGGCCAGGCCGCTGGTCGAATCGCTCCGTAACGAGGTCGTCTGCTCCGAGCACGACATTGCCGAGTACATCCCCGACCCGCCGGAGGGCCTGGTGCCCCTGGACCGCGCCATTGCCCTGGCCCTGCGGCACACCCGCGAGGGCCAGGTGTCCACCCGGTGGTCATCGGCCGCGACACCCGGAGCCCCCAGCGATCCGCTGCCCACCGATCCCTCGTGGGCGGGCGGCTCGCTGTACGTGGACGCGCGCATCAGCGTCGTGCGGGCGTCGCCCGAGGCGCTGTGGGAGGTGATCGAGGGCATCGGCGGAACGACCGGATGGTATTCCTTGCCGGCCGCCTGGGCGGTCCGCGGCCTGCTCGACCGGCTCGCCGGCGGTGTCGGGCTGCGGCGCGGACGGCGGGATCCGCGGCACCTGCTCGTCGGGGACGCGCTGGACTTCTGGCGGGTCGAGGCCATCACCCCCGGATCGCTGCTGCGCCTGCGCGCGGAGATGAAGCTGCCCGGTCTGGCCTGGCTGGAGCTGGCCGTCGGCCGTGACCATGACGGCATGACAACCTACAGCCAGCGGGCCATTTTCCAGCCGCGCGGGCTCGCCGGGCACGCGTACTGGCGCTCCATCTCCCCGTTCCACGGAATTGTGTTCGGCGGGATGCTCCGCAATGTCACCATGGCGGCCGAACGGATCCCCGCTTAACGCACGACCCGGTGCCAACCAGGCCGCGGCCGCTGCGCGATGCTGGTCATGCCGACTCATCCACCGAGTTAACCAAGGAGATGCCATGGCCGAGCCAGAAGCCGTCCTGGACACCATCGAGCACCTGCACCACGGCGAGGTAGCCGGCCGGTACGACGCGGCGGTGGTCGCTCAGGAGGACGGCCAGCCGCACGTCGTCGCGCGCATTGACCGCCCGCGCACCCGCGTCGTCCCCGAGTGGTTCGGCGGCGGGGTCCTGACCCGCAAGGAGCTGACTGAGACGGCCGAGGAACTCGTTGCTGACAAGGCCGGGCTCATCGTGGTCGGCGAGGCGACCATCGAGCCCGCCCTCGACAAGGTGTTTACCGGTACGCCCAAGGTCGTCAAGCGCGAGATGGCGGCGTCCATCGACCAGATCACCATCGAGCTGCAAGAAGCGTTCAAAGGCTGACCGGCCGCGCGCCTGGTGCGCTGAGCCGGTGATTCGCTGGCGGTATGCGGCGAGGGATCGCCGCAGGCTCGGCGGCTCAGTGGGTGGGCGCGGTGCCGTGCGTCCCGACGGACATGGCCAGGCCGGCGACGATGAGGACGATGGCCAGGATCACCGTCACCCAGCCGATGATCAAGCCCGCGAGCGCCAGGCCAGCCCCCTGTTCTCCGGTCCGCTTGATCTGGCGCCGGGCCACATGGCCGAACACGATCGCCGGGATGGCCGCCGGGGGCCCGAAGATGAACTGTGCGAACCCGCAGACGAAGCTCGCTAGCGCGAGCCCGTTGAGCTTGGCCACCGACGTCACCGCGGTCACCGCGGCCGCTGGCGCGGCGGGTAGGTCGGTCACGAGCTGGTCCAGCTCGGCGTAGGTGCGCGCGGACAAGGCGCTCTCCAGGCGGCCGTCGTGCTCGTCCTGGGACAGCCGGCCTTCGCTGTAGGCGGTGTTGAGGCGTTCCACCACGCCGTCGCGGTCCGCGTCGGAGGCTCGCATCTGCCCCGGCCCGCCACCGGCGAACGCCTGGGTGTGCCCGGCGGATCGGATTACGCGAGGCGTGATCGTTCGCCGTCCGCGCTCATAGTCCGCGATCCGCTGCCACTCGCCGGCCAGCGGCGAAGTGTCCTGGTTGTCCGGGATGAGCGTGGTGTCGCTGTCGTTGTCGTTCACCTGCACCGCCCCTCGCCTTGAGGCTGCCGCAGGGGAGCTGGCGCGGCTAGTGCCATTGGTCCCGGGAAAAGTCCTCGTCCACGCCATGACGTGTCACTCCTGCTCCCCAAGCAGACCTGCGGCCGCGAACGCCTGGCGGTAGATCTCCCTGATGACCTGCTGCTTGCGGGCGTTGTACTGCATGACGTGCTCTCCGCCCGCGTTGGCCAGGCGGGCGGCCTGGCGCTTCGCGGCGGCGTAGCGGTCGCGCTCCCCGGGGTGGCCCCGCAGCCAGTCGCGAAAGATCCGGTGCCTGACTGGCTCGGGGCTGTCGAACCCGAAAACGTGGAGATTGCCGCGCGGCTCGTCCGCCACCAGCACCCGATGGTCGTACCACCAGGGCTCGCGGATCACGAGCCGGAACCCGATCGTCTCCAGCGCGGGCACATAATCCTGTTCGCGCCCGGGGTCGGCCACCGTCAGGTCGATGTCGATGACGGGCTTTGCCGCCAGCCCGGGGACCGAGGTGGAGCCCACGTGCTCAAGCTCCAGCACCCGCCAGCCGAGAACCCCGCGGATCCGGGCGGCGAGGTCACGGTAGTGCTGCGGCCAGGCGGGGTCGGGGTCGGTTACCTCGATGCCGACGGCCGGGGAGGCGCCCGGCACCCATGGATCTGCTCCGCGGGGTGGCGGGGAGTCGTCGAACGTCACGATCTCGGCTCGGCTGGGCATCGGAGCAGTTTATTGCCGGTTTCCCGTCGGTTAAGGTTCTGTACCGTGACAACAGATCCGATGGTGACGCAACGGCATGCTCGTGATGAATCGGTCATGGCCGAGCTCCGCGCTCATGGCGGACAGACCTCGACGGGCCAGGTGCTGGTCATCCTGACCATTACCGGCGCGAAGACGGGGCGCACGCACGACAAGCCGGTGTGCGTACGTGAAGACGGGCCCGATCTTATCGTCGCTGCGTCGGCGGGCGGCCAGCCGAGCCACCCCCAGTGGTACCGGAACCTGGTCGCGCACCCCGACCTGACGGTCGAGTACCTCGGTCAGTCTTTCCCGGCCGTGGCGGACACGGTCCTCAACAGCCCCGACCGGGACCGGCTGTTCCAGCTGATGAGCGAGGAGATCACCGGGCTGTACGAGTACCAGGACAAGTGCCGGGACACCCGCCAGATTCCGATCATCCGGCTCCGGCGTAGCTAACATGAGAATGAATCTCACCAGCAGGGTGGTGCGTGATGAGCAGTGACCCAGATGCCACCTGGCACCGGGTTGAGGTCGGCCAGCTCTACAGTCCCACGCGCACCAACTGGCCCGAGACCCCGCACCTGCGATTGTCACCTGCTGGCTGCGACCTGGCGCTGTTCCTCAACGAGCCATCTGCCGAAGAGGCCGCTGAGGTGCGCACCGGTACCGTGGCCTTCGCCTGGGTCGACGGCGGGCCCGCGTCGGTGCTGTGCTTCCGGTTCGGCGCGCTGCCGTGGATGGACACCCCGTTCGAGCCATGGCAGGTATCGGAAAGCGAACGCGGCGTACCTCTCGGCGACCCTGGTCAGTACCTGCCGCTGCAGGTAACCCTGGTCGACGCCGCCACCGGCATCGTGAAGGCGATGCGCGTGGCGGCCTGGACGCCGGACTTCGCTGAGCAGGTGCGCGAGACGCTGCGCCGGCAGCTCGCCGCTCCCGCCGATCACGCCGCTGCGGTGCGGCGGATCCAGGCCATGTACCAGCAAAATAGCCAGCAGCTGGCCGAGCAGGCCGCGGTGCGCTGCGCCATCCGGCCGCTCGACCTCGACCTCGAGCACCAGAAGCCGGAGGACGCCCCGCCCGACGACCCCACCGGCCCCGAGCACCCCTGATTCAGCGGCGCAGGAAACCGGTGAGAGCGCCGAGGCCGGCGGGACTGAAGGACGGCGGCAGCTGAATCCAGATGGTGTGGGCGCGGCCCCCGAGGGGTTCGATCGCGCCCAGGAAGGCGCCCGCATTCGCCGGCGCCCGCCGTAGCCGCGACGGCCATGATGCCGGTCTGCGCAGTCTGCCCCGGTTTGCGCGATGCCCGGTCCAGGGTCTGCCCCGACCATCCTGCCTTGGGTGATGCCGATCCTGCCCACAGGCATCATCAGCCCCTGCTGCACCATCTGCCGGGTAGATCCGGGCTCCGTGGAATATCCGGGGCATCCCGGGGCGTGTTGCAAATTAAGTTTGGGTGTTTTGCCTGGTAAGACGGGTTTATGGCGCACAGGTATCTTCCGGTGGACCGGGATCAGGCTGCCCTTTTGCCTCTGAATATGTATGACTGGGTGGCGAAGGACCATGTTGTCTGGCTGGTTATCGACACGGTAGAGCAGCTGGGTACGGCGGAGCTGACGGCACGGCTGGCGGGCGGGGCGCGGAAGAGCGCCCGGGGCCGGCGGGCGTATGACCCGGTGATGCTGCTGACCCTGCTGGCGTACGCGTATTGCAGCGGGGTGCTGTCGACCCGGGCGATCGAGGACCGGTGCCGGGTGGATGCCACGTTCCGGCTGGCATGCGCGGGGCTGGTGCCGGATCATTCGACGATCTCCCGGTTCCGGCAGCGGGCCTGCGGGGGCGGCGGGCTGATGGAGGACGTGTTCTACGCAGTGCTGCGGGTGTGCGCGGCGGCTGGGCTGGGCCGGCTGGCGGTGGTGGCGGTGGACGGGGTCAAGATCGGCGCGAATGCGTCGAAGGAGGCGAACCGGACCGAGGCTGGGCTGCGGAAGCTGGCCGCGGCGATCATGGCCGGGGCCGCGGCGGCCGAGGAGCCGGGCGCGGCCGGGACCGCGGAGGACCTGCTGGGCGGGGCGGCGCTGCCGGCGGGGTGGGCCGATCCGCGGTCGCGGCTGGCCCGGGTGCAGGCGTGCCTGGCGGACTTCGCCGCGCAGCGGGAGGCTGCTGATGCGGCCAGGCGGGCGCAGGGGCAGGCCTGGCTGGATGCGCAGGCGGCCGGCGAGCCGGTGACGAAGCCGCCGGCGTGCGTGGCGGTGGAGGCGGCGCGGACCGGCCTGGAGGCCGAGGTGGCCCGGCATCAGGGGCTGGTTGATGACTGGGACCGCAAGCGGGCCGCCGGGGAGAAGACCGGCTGCAAGCCGGTCCCGGTGGACCGGTCCCGCCGGGTCGCCCGGCAGCGGGAGCGGCTGGAACGAGCCCAGGCCAAGGCTGCGGCGCAGCCGCAGCCCGGGGAGGAAGCCGGCCAAGCCAGGCCGGCCGGTGCTGGGGAAAAGAAGAAGAAACCTGAGCCGGTGCGCAACGTCACCGACCCGGGCTCCGCGCTGATGCCGGTCCGCGGCGGCGGCTTCAAGCAGGGATACAACTGCCAGGACGCCGCCGCCGATGACCGGCTCATGCTGGGCGGATTCGCCACCGCTACCAGCAGCGACACGGTGCACGCCGCCCGGCTCGAAGCCGTCGCGGTCAAAGGCGCGCAGGTCGTCGCCGCCGCACACGCCGATCCCGGCCACGACGCGGCCGCCTGCCACGCGCGGATGTGCACCGCGGAAGATCCCGGCGATCCCGGCCACGACGCCGCCGCCTGCCACGCGCGGATGACCACCGCGCTGGGCGTGGTCGTGTTCGACGCCGGGTACTGCTCCGAGGCCAACCTCACCGCCAGCGGCACCGCGGACCGGCTGATCGCCACCGGCAACCGCCTGACCATGGGCAAGGCCGCCGCGGGCAACCCGGCGTCCGGGCCGCCACCCGAAGACGCCACCGCGATCCAGAAGATGGACCACCGGCTGCGCACGCCCGAGGGCCGCGCCGCCTACAAGCGGCGCGCCCCCGACGTCGAAGGACTGCACGCCAGCATCGAGGGCGTCATCGGGCTGCGCCGCTTCTCCATGCGCGGCCTGACCCTGGCCACCGGCGAGTTCCTGCTCGCCGGGCTGTGCCACAACCTGCTGCTGGTATCCCGGCTGCCCTGACCCCAGGCCGCCGGAAACTTCCCCACACGCAGCGCCCGCACGCCCGAAACTATCCACAGCCCCGGCAAACCACCCCGAACCAGGCCGGACTTTACGCCGCAACCAGCCCACAGACCGCCCAGCGCCCGGCCGACACCCAGGAACGAGCCCAGACCAAGCAGAAAACCGCAACAAGCCCCCCAGTGCACCCGATCTACCATGTAGCCCGGATCTACCCCGATAATGGTGCCGGTGATCCTGGAGTGAGCCATGGGCTGGCCAACCCAGCAAAGCCCAGGCCAGCAGCGACGACCCCGACCAGCACCAAAGCCCAGACCCCGATCGCCTCATTGGCCAGGCCAGGCCAGGCCAGGCCGGCGCTAACCGCACCGCCCCAACCCGCGGCAACCCAACCCCAGCGGCCCCAGCTACCACGGGAAGCCGTTGGCGCCGCGCAGTGCGCGGACATAGCCCGCGCGTTCGTAGGCCGCCTGGTCAGTGTCCGCGGGCACGGCGAGCAGGCCGCGCAGTTCGCTGACCGAGGTGGCGCGGAGCGGGTCGTCGGCATCGGCGAGGCGGCGCTCATGGGTGATCGATTTCGGCATTTTCAGAACGAACCGGAAGTCCGGGGCGGTCTGCTCGGCCCACGATCTCACCGTGGCCGCAGTGGGTACCGCATAAAAGGTCGTGTTGCCCTCGACGGCGTTGCACCAGCTCGCGTACGCGCGCAGACGGTCCCGAGGGGACAGCGATCCAGACAGGTAACGGCCTTGCCGCGGTGCGTGCTCCCATCGCGCAGCCGACGTGGAGCTCCATGACCCCGAGGGTACTGGGGCCCCGGGAGCGGGCCGCTCCCGCTCATCGGCGTGCGCCCGGTGGTCACCGCCCGATGCGGCCGGTGATCACCGCCCGATGCGGCCGGTCGTCACCGCCCGATGAACTGGGCCGTCCGTTTCTCGGCGAAGGCAGCGCGTCCCTCGGCCGCGTCGGCGGTATCCCGGAGCTCGGCCATGACCTGGATCTCGACCTCCAGCGCCTCGTCCAGCTGGGCGAACATCGAGTTATTCAGCTCCCGCTTGATGCCCGCATACGACCTGGTCGGGCCGTTCGCCATCCGCAACGCTAGGTCCTCGGCCCGGGCCTGCAGCTCAGTATCGGGCCAGACCTGATTGATCAGGCCCCAGTCAAGGGCCTGGCGTGCGCTGATCCGCTCGCCCAGCATCGCCATCTCGGTGGCCCGGGCAAATCCCACCCGCGACGCGGCGAGCAGGAAGGTGCCCCCGTCGGGAGCTATGCCGATATTGACGTAGGCCAGCAGGAAATACGCTGATTCCGCCGCCATCACCAGGTCAGCGCCGAGCGCCAGGGAGTTGCCGACGCCCGCCACCGGGCCGTTGGCCGCGCAGATGACCGGTTTCGGCATCTGGCGGATGGTCCGGAGGATCGGGTGATAGACCTCCCCGAGGATCTTCTTCACCTCGGGCCGGGAAGCGCCGTCAGCGGCAGCCTGCCGGATATCAGCTCCGCCGCTGAACGCGCGGCCCGCGCCGGTGATCAGCACCGAGCGCGCCGACGGATCCTCGGCGACCTCCTGCAGGAGCACGAGCAGCTGGCCTGCCAGCTCGTCGCTGAGCGCGTTCAGCCGCTCCGGCCGGTTGAGCTCCAGTTTCACCGCGGCGCCGCTGCGGTGCAGGTTGATCGTGTCGTAGCTATGCACCAGCTCGAACATGCTCATCTCCGGAGTGCGCATCGTGTGCTGACCCTCAGTGTCAACTCCGCAGATCGGAATGTACAAGAACGTCCGGTGCGGCCCGCTTGCTCGTCAGGCGAGGGCCCAGACGGTCGTGTGCTTGATCTCGGTGCCTTCCAGCATGCGCTGGCCGGGAACGTCGTAGCTGGCCAGCTCCCTGAGCCGGTCGCGGGGCAGGAAGGCCCGGCCGAAGTCGCCGACCAGGACCGCCGCCCCGCGGGCGTGGCCTCGCTCCGCGAACCGCATCACCCGGCCGGCCAGATCCCCTTGGTAAAACGTGTCGGCCACCAGGACCAGATCGGCGCCAGCGGCTGGGAGATCGTCCTGGTCCAGGACGTCAGCGCAGACGGCCGGGACCGTTACGCCGTTGGCGGCCGCGTTCATGCCGATAGCCACGGCCGCGACCGGGTCGATGTCATACGCGGTCACGGTGGCCGCACCGGCCCGGGCTGCGGCGATGGCCGCCACTCCCGAGCCGGAGGCAATGTCGATCACGTGCCGGCCCCGGACCGTCTCAGGATGGTCCAGCAGGTAGCGGGCCAGCGCCAGCCCGCCCGCCCACGCGAACGCCCAGAACGGCGGATCCAGGCCGGTCCGTCCTGACTGCAGCTCGGTGGGCTGCCACAAGCCGATCGGATCACTGGCTTGATGGATCCGGATATCTGGCACCAGCGGCACCGGCCGCAGCTCGGTGCCAGCCCGGATCATCTCCGGCCAAGCCTGTCGCGCCCGCGCGTTGCCGGTCACGTTGATCCTCCAAGTCGGGCCGAGACGGGCCAACCGCCCGGGATCAGCCGATACGTACTGTCGCGATGACCGGCCGCACTGCTGGCTATCCTTGCACCCTTTGGCCTGCCGGTCATCCCGCCCGCCGCCCGCGCCCTTTGGCCTGTCGGTCATCCCGCACGCCGCCCGCGCCATGCACGGGCGCTACTTGCATGAATCGCCTCGCCGCGTTCGTCGTGAACACATGACGTCACTGGAGTGAATCCTGGCTGAAGACGGGTCCGGCGAAACGTCGGCGGCGAGCCGTCTAAGCCCTCGTGACCTGCAGGTCCGGACGTTCGTGGCCTAGGTTCCGACGGTGGCCGGAGGCCTGCGAGCGCCCATCGCGGCCACGGTGCGTGCCCGGTCCGGCCCCGCCGGGGGCCGCGATGGTGTTTAATAGGGCACGGTTGGAGTCGAAGTTCGTGTACGTGTCACAGCGCCTGCGGAGTTCTGACAGCGGGCGCCGCGGGCATCCAAGCCAGGCCTTTACGGGCAGGCGGTCGCACCGACCCGGGTCGCGCACACGTGCGGCCCGAAGATCGTCACCAGGAGGACACATGGCTCAGGGCACCGTGAAGTGGTTCAACGCGGACAAGGGGTACGGTTTCATCGCCCCGGACGACGGCAGCGCCGACGTCTTCGTTCACCACTCCGCCATTCAGGCGGACGGCTACCGCAGCCTGCAGGAGAACCAGCGGGTTGAGTACACGGCCGGCCGTGGGCCCAAGGGCCCCCAGGCCGAGCAGGTCCAGCCGCTCTAGGCCCGGTTCAGCCGCGCTGCCCAGCCCACCTGGGCTGCCAGCTGCCGGAACGGGGCGGTTCTGCGGAACCGCCCCGCTTCCACGGCGCGATCAGGCCAGATCGGCGAGCAACTGGAAGAGGTCGAGTATGAGCGTCACCAAACCAGAGGTCGACTTTCCCGGCGGCGAACCGCCCGCGGAGCTGTTGATCACCGACATCTGGGAAGGAGACGGCAGCGTGGCGAGCCCGGGCGACCGGGTCAAGGTTCACTATGTCGGCGTCGCGTACTCGACGGGGGAGGAGTTCGACGCCAGCTGGAACCGGGGCGACCCGCTGGAGTTCCAGCTCGGTGCCGGGCACGTCATCGCCGGCTGGGATCAGGGCGTGCAGGGCATGAGAGTCGGTGGCCGCCGCCAGCTGATCATCCCGCCGGACCTGGCCTACGGAGACCGGGGCGCCGGGAGCGCGATCGCGCCGGGCGAGACCCTCATCTTCGTGTGCGACCTGGTCTCAGTCTGAGCAACCTCCGCAGTCCGGAAGTCATCTGCCCTACCGCCTCGGGTCATTACGCTACGTAGACTCCAAGGACCAGGCGGTAGACGCAGGAGGATGCCGTGCGAGCCCACGCTGCCAGCGCCCTTCCCGTGCTTGCTTCCGGGGCGAAGATCACGGTCGGTACCGGGTCCTCTCTGTATCCCATGATGTGGATGTTCCTGGCCATACTCGTCACGTTCCTCGTCACCAGAACCGTGACCAGGCTCATCCGATCAGGCCGCGGCGCCAGCGCCGGACTGGGCAACCTCCAGATCGGCGGCAATCACGTTCACCACCAGGTCTTCGGCATATTGATCATCATCGGGACGGGCATCGTCCTGGTGTCCCAGTCGCCGAAAGGACCTGCTCTCGACGCCGCCGCGGCCGTCTTCGGCGTGGGCGTCGGTCTCACCGCCGATGAGTTCGCGCTCTGGCTGCGCCTCGAGGACGTCTACTGGACCAGCGAGGGGCGCAAGTCGGTCGACGCGATCTTCTGCCTGCTGGTGATAACCGGAACACTCATCGGCGGTGCCAGCTTCGTGACCGGCCGTGCCGGGACGGCGGCATGGTGGTCGTCGATCTCCGTTATCGTCGTCAATCTCCTGCTCTGCGTGATATGCCTGCTCAAGGGAAAGATCGTGACCGGCGTCATCGGTATCTTCATCGGCGTCGTCGCCATCGTCGGCGCTATCCGGCTGGCCAAGCCGGGGTCATGGTGGGCCGTGCGCCACTACGTCAGCCGGCCGCGGCGCGCCGGACGCGCCGAACATCGCTTCGGCCCGCGTTACGAAGCGCGCTGGAACCGGTTGCGGGATCTCGTCGCCGGCGCCCCCTCCGGCGAAGGGCCGGGCTGACCGCGCCCACCACCGCCGCATGCAAACCCTCGTGCGGCGCCACACCGGTCAGCTTGGCCGCCATGGATCGATTATGTCGATCCCGGTTTCCCGGAAGTCCTTGGCGTTCCGCGTGGCCAGCGTCGCACCCCGGGTCCGGCAGATGGCGGCTATCTGGGCGTCGAACCCGTCGATGGGAAGACCGAGGCGATCGCGGTGCGCCACGATCGTGGCATACCAGATCGCGGCGGTGGCATCGAACGGCTGGATGTAGTCGGTGAACGCGGCGAACAACTCGGTGGCGGCAGCCAGCAGGCTTTGCTTACGGCGCCCATCAGCAAGCCGCGCCAGGCCGTAGCGGATCTCGGCGACGGTGATGGCCGTCGTGCAGAGCTCATTCGGTGCCTGCGCGCTGACCCATTCCCGGACCTGCGCAGCGGGCGAAGGCCGCATCAGCTCGGATACGACATTGGTGTCAACGACGATCACGAGCCGAGTTCCGCCGCCCTAGGCGGGGTGGCGCGCGGGGGAAGGTCGAGTTCGACCCCGCCCAGTTCGCCGAAGCGATCCATGATGGCCTCGAACAAGCCCGGGGCCTCGCCTGGCTCGGCGACGGCATCGGTGAGGATGGCGCGGACTTCAGCCTCCATTGACCTGCCGTGCCGGGCCGCCCGGACGCGGAGCCGCTCCTTCACCCGGTCGTCCAGGTCGCGGATGCTCAGTGCTGACAGCGCGATCACCCCCTCCTTCTCAATGCTAGCAATGCTAGCAATGCTAGCAAGGTGACCCCGCCGTCGCGATTACCCTGCTAGGCCGCCTCGGTCCCCGGCTGGCCGGGGTCCGTCCGGCGGCTCCGCGGGCGATGCGCCACTGCGCTGGATGGCCTGCAGGCTCTCCTGGAGCGCCTGCCATACGGCGCTGAGGCTGGCGCATTCGGCCAGGTCACCGCGGATGCCGTGGGCTGGGTCGGCCTTGTCGCCCAGCGCGCGGAGGGCCGCGCGCCCGGCTTCGAGAATGACCGGATCGCCGGCCTCGATGGTGAGCCGCTCACCGGTCACCCGGATGACCATCTGGCGCCGGCCCGCCTCCTCGGCCGGCTCGTCGCTGGTGCCCGTGACGTCCACGTCGTGCAGCGCCTCCCTGGCCTGGCCGAGGTCGACGCCGAGGGCGCCCAGCGCCCGGGCGGCGGCGCTGTCGGGATCGGCCAGGGCGGCCAGCAGCAGGTGGTGCGAGCCGACCGGCTGCACCCCGGCCAGCCGGGCGGCCTCACTGAGCGTGGCGTCCGCGGCCGGCGTGGCGTTGAGCACCGACTGCTCACCCGGCCCGCTGGACACGTCGGCCTCGGACCCGGCCCGGCGCCGCAGCCAGCGCCTGCTGCGGCCGGCCTCGATACCCGCCCCGCGCAGCTGGTCAAGCACGGCGGCGCGGATCGCGGTGAGCTCGGCGTGCTGCGCGAGGATCTGGGCCCCGACGCCTTCGCCCTCCCTGATCAGGCCAAGCAGGATGTGCTCGGTGCCGATGTAGTTGTGGTGCAGCTGCAGCGCCTCGCGCAGCGAGAGCTCCAGGATCTTCTTGGCCCGCGGAGTGAACGGGATCCGCCCGGTGGGCGCCGTGCCGCCGGTGCCGATGATGGCGGTGACCTCTTCCCTGGCGTCCCCGAGGGACAGCCCGAGGCCAGCCAGGGCCCGGCACGCGACCCCTTCGGGGACGCCGAGCAGCCCGAGCAGGATGTGCTCGGTGCCGATGTAGTTGTGCTGCATCCGCTTGGCCTCGTCCTGGGCCAGGACAATCACCCGCCTGGCGTTGACCGTGAATCGCTCGAACATACGGACCAGCGTCCGGCTCCCGCTCCAACCATGTCAATACCATGCTATTAACATGGTTGTCCGAGAGAGGGTTGGATCGCTATGGACTGGGATGACCGGCTCGACGACTGGGAGCTCGAGCTCGAGCTGAACGCTCAGCTCGAGGGCTCCGACTGGGTGACGCTCGACCGCGCCGTGACCGACACCGGGGTTTCCCGTGCGGCCCTGCGCAGCTGGTACCGGACCGGTCAGATCCCGTCCCGGCTGGTGGACGGCCCGCACGGGCCGCAGCGCCTGGTGCCGCTGGCGCTCGTCGCGGCCCGTGCCGAGGCCTCACCGCGGCTGCGCCGGACCGCTGAGCGGCGGCTGGCTGACCAGGCCCAGCTCGAGACGCTTCGGCACCGGGTCGACCAGCTGGAACTCCGGCTGGCGGCGCTGGAGCGCAGGCCGCCGCCGCGGCGCGAGCCGCCGGCCGCCTGACCCCGCCGCCTGCCGTGCCGCGCGGCACTGAACGGGGGCCGGCGGCTCAGGCGGCGCGGCGGCGGACCAGCCAGACGGTCGCGGCGATGAGCAGCACTGACAGCGCGAGCAGCCAGCCGGCCTCGATCCACTGGAACGGCCAGAACCGGCTGCCGGGCTGGTAGGTCGTCCACAGGGTGTACCCGTGCTGGGCCAGGTACTGGTTCACGGTGGGGTCGTCCTGCGGGATCCCGCCCTTCCCCCCGGCCAGCTGCGGCGCCCCCTGGAGGACCTGGCTGAGCACGGATTGGCTGACCGGCTGGCCGCCCTTGGCGTACCACTGCTGGCCGATGACCCAGGCGAAGCGGGGTGCGTCCGCGTTCTTGACCAGCAGCGGCGTCAGGTAGTGCTCGCGCAGGTAAAAGCCGGCGGCGATGGCCAGCCCGGTGTAGGCGGCCAGGGTGGCGGCCATCGCGGGGACGACCCGGCGGATGAGCATGCCGGCCAGCACGCCGATCGCGAAGGCGGCCAGCGCCCAGGCGGCGAACGCGACCCCGCGCAGGTCGAACACCCCGGGGTCCAGCGGGACCTGGAAGTTGAAGGAGAGCGTCTGGGCCAGGAACGGCTGGTAGTACCAGGAGAACAGCAGGCTGAACGCCCCGGCGGCGGCCGCCACCGCGATCGCGAGCGGCACCAGCTTGGCCACCGTCCAGCGCGATCGGCCGAAGCCCTGGGTCCAGGCGTACCGGAAGGTGCCGGTCTCCATCTCCCGGGCCAGCACCGGCGCGCCCGCGAACGCCCCGATCAGCGCGGGCACCGCCTGCAGCACGATCGCGATGGTCTGTGCCGTCGAGACGTAGGCGAGGAAGTAGCCGACCAGGGCTCCGCAGGCCCCCGAGCTGGCCGGGCGGCAGTCGGCCGCGGCGGCGTAGGCGCGGTGCGCCTGAAGGCCTTCCAGCCCCAGCCACACCGCCAGCGCGCCCAGCAGCGCGGCCACCCCGGCCAGCGCGAGCCGGTGCTGCCGCCAGGTGACCCAGGCCATCCGCCGCCACGGCACCGGCCGCAGGCTCGCGTCCTGCTCCGGTCGGGCGGTCACCCTCAGCGCCGTCATCGCGTCACCTCCGACGGTTCGCCAGTGTCGAGCGGCCCAGTGTCAAGCGACAGCGCCCGGTCGCGGGCCGGGCCGGGCAGCGCGCCGGCGCCGGGCTCGCGCAGGTAGGCCAGGGCGAGTTCTTCCAGCCCGACCGGATGCGCCTGGAAGCCTGGCGGGACCGGATCATCCGCGCTGGCCCGGACCAGCAGGTGGGCCTGGGCCTCGCCGCGGCGCACATGCACCACGGGCCGTTCGGCATATCTGTCTGCCGCGGCGGCCGGGCCGGTCAGCACGCGGTGGGAGGCGAGCAGGTCATCGACCTCCCCGGCCACCTGGACCCGGCCTTGCGACAGCAGGATCAGGTAGTCGGCCACCCGCTCGAGCTCGGCCAGCACGTGCGAGGACAGCACCACCGACACGCCGTCGTCGGCCGCCGCCGTCAGCACCGTGGCCATGAAATCGTGCCGGGCGACCGGGTCCAGCATCGCCATCGGCTCATCCAGCACCAGCAGCCGCGGCCGGCGGGCCAGCGCCAGGGTCAGCGCAAGCTGCGCCTGCTGACCGCCGGACAGCTTTCCGGCCTTCCGCTTCGGCGGGATGCCCAGCTCGGCCAGCCGGGCCTGCGCGTAGGGCTGGTCGAAGCGCCGGTTCAGGTTGGCCGTCACGTGCAGCATGTCCGCGGTGGAAAAGTTCTTGTACAGCGGCGTGTCCTGGGCGACGAACGCGACGCCGTCCAGCGCGGCGGGCGACCCGGCGGGGCGGCCGCCGAGCACGGTCACGCCGCCCGCGGTCGGCGTCGTCAGGCCGACCGCCAGGTTCAGCAGCGTGGTCTTGCCCGCGCCGTTCGGTCCGACCAGCGCGGCCACGTGCCCGGCCGGGATGGCCAGCGAGCACTCGTGCAGCGCCCAGCTGCGGCCGTAGCGTTTGCCCAGGCCGCTGGCCTCGATCACGTTCGTGTTCATGCGACGCCCTCCGTTTCGCCGCTCGCCGCGCCGCCGCGGGTGCGTGACCCGCCGCGGCGCTCATGGAAATCCCGCAGCGCGCTGGTGAACAGCGCGACCATCCCGTCCTCGTCCAGCCCGGCCCCGTCCGCGGCGGCCAGCCAGCCGAGCAGGGTCTTTCTCAGCCCGGCCAGCTCGGGCAGCGCGACCTGGCTCAGCGTGGCCTGGATGAACGTGCCCTGGCCGGGCCGGCCGGCCGCCAGGCCCTTGGTCTCCAGCTCCTTGTAGGCCTTCAGCACGGTATTCGGGTTGATCGCCAGCGAGGCGACCACGTCCCTGACCTTGGGCAGCTGGTCGCCCAGCGTGAGATAGCCCAGCCGCAGCGCGTGCTCGACCTGGTGCACCAGCTGCAGGTAGGTCGGCACCCCGGAGGCCGCATCGAGCCGGAACTCGATCGGCGACCCCGGCCCGCGCGGCTCACCCCCCGGCGTGCGCGCCCCGTCCCCCGGCCGGGTCGGCCCGCCGCCCGGCGTGCCGTCGCCACCCCGCGAAAGCTCTGGCCCGGCCGGTGCCCCTGCTTCCGGCAGGCCGGCGAACAGCCCCCTCAGGTCGCCCCGGGTCCTGGCGCTCATGGCCCGCCCGGCCCGGTCGTCGAACTCGGCCTGGTCGAGGCGGCCAGCGGCGAAGTGCTCGGCCAGCCGCCGGCGACCGCCTCGCGCTCGGCGTCGGAGACGCGCAGGTACTGGTCGGAATACGTGCCGCCGTCCGCAGGCGACGCACCAGCCCCGCCGCCCGCAGGCGACGCACCAGCCCCGCCGCCCCCCGCATCGTCACCTTTATCTATGACCATAAGACATGCATACAATCGATAATCCGGCTTGTCAACTGGGCTGCCGTCCCGGGCTCCGGCTGTGGGACAATAACAGGGCATTTCGCAGCGTCGATGAAGGACCGGCATGAGCGTACGACGGGTGGTCACAGGTCACGACCGCGACGGCAAGGCCGTCTTCGTCTCCGATGAGCAGGTCGATCCGGTGACCGTGGCCTTGCGGCCCGACCGGGCCTACCACCGCCTGTGGGGCGCGGATCAGCTGCCGACCTTCCCCGACGACGGCCGCCCGCCCGAGCAGCACAATTATTTCCCTCCCGTGGGCGGCTACCGCTTCGGGCTGTTCACCGTCCTCCCGGGTACCACCTCAGCGCCGGGTGGCCTGGACCGGCAGGCCGCGGTGGCCGAGATGGAGGAGAAGCTGCCGGGCTTCCTGGGTCATCTGGAGCCGGACAACCCGGGCATGCACACCACGGACACGGTCGACTTCGAGGTGGTCTTGTCCGGTGAGGTGATCCTCGAACTGGACGACGGGGCGGAAAGGGTCCTCCGCCCGGGCGACACCGTGGTGCAGAACGGGACGCGGCACCGCTGGGGGAACCGGGGAACCGAGCCGGCCGTCCTGGCCCTGGTCCTCATCGGCGCCCACCGCGCCAGCGAGTGAGCTACCACCGATCCCAGTGCACCATGCCCTCGAGCGGCTCACGGCTGGCCGCCTTGAAGTCGGTGCCGATGGTGTACGCCACCGGGATCAGCCCGGCCTGCATCATGTTGTCGTAGGGGATGCCGAGGAGCTGCGCGGCTTCCTGCTCCCAGTTCAGGTGGAAGCTCGTCCAGACGGTGCCGAGGCCCCGTTCCCTCGCCGCGAGCATGAAGCTCCAGGCGGCGGGGATGATCGACGCCCACTTCCCGGCCTGGACCGCGCCGGGCGCTCCGTCGATCCGCCCTTCGATGCACGGTATGACGTGGACCGGTACCTCATGGAGGTGGTCGGCGAGGTGCCAGACCGTCTCGTAGATACGCGCCTTAGCCGGATCGAAGGGCCCCGGGCCGATGAACCTGCGGTACCGCTCGGCGCCCCGCCGCCAGAGCTCGGCCAGTCCGGCGCGGGTTTGCGCGTCGGTTACGACCACGAAGTGCCAGCCCTGAGCGTTACTGCCCGACGGCGCCTGCTGGGCCAGCCGCAGACACTCCTCGAGCACCTCCCGCTCGACCGGACGCGTCAGGTCAAGGCGCCTACGCACGGCCCGGGTCGTTGACAGCACCTCGTCGGCCGAAAGATTCAGGTGAATCGCCACGCATGTGACCTTAAACGAGCGGACTCCCGCGTGTCACGGGACCTGGCCCGAGCCGGTCAGGTTGCGCAGTTCGCGGAGCACGTCTGAGGCGATGTCGGGCAGGGACCGGGTTTCGCCGACGCGGATCCACTGCGCGAACGCGATCCCGAACACCGTGGCGCCGGACTCGGCCGCCAGGGTGGCGGCCGGCTCGGCCACGCCCCGTGCGCGCAGGGCCCTGGCCACCGTGGCCGCGAGGCCCGCGAGCTTGTGCCCTTCGCGTTCCTGCAGCGCCGGGTTCTGGTCGATCACCGCCTGCCGCATGCGGGAATATGACCGGCGTTCGTCGGGGAAGAACGATCCGGCTGCGTGCAGCGCGGACGCGATGACCTCCAGCGGGGATGCGCCGCGCGGCGCGGCGTCCACCCCGTCGACGAACGCCTGGAGGAATTGCTCCTGCCCGTAGAACAGCACCTCGCGCTTATCGCTGAAGTGCCGGAAGAACGTCCGCTCGGTCAAGCCGACGGATTGGGCGATCTCCGCGGCGGTGGTCTGCTCGAACCCGCGCGTGGCGAACAGCTCGAGTGCGGCCGCCTGCAAGCGCTCTCTCGCACCGGGTTCCCAACGCGCCATGATCCCCAGTCTAGTGATGACAGAGTCTAGTGATGACAGTTGCTGTCGTAAGGTGTATCGTGATGTCTGTAACTGACATCAGTCACTGACATCACTACGTCAGCCGCTCCGTCCACGACGGAGCTGAAGGGAACAGTGCCATGCGCGTTTTCGTCACCGGAGCCTCCGGCTGGATTGGCTCCGCCGCCGTCGATGAACTGCTCGCCGCCGGACACGAGGTCACCGGGCTCGCCCGGTCCGACGCTTCCGCCGCGGCCCTGGCGGCCAAGGGGGTCCAGGTCCGCCGCGGCGACCTCGACGATCTGGCCAGCATCCGGGCTGGCGCCCAGGCCGCTGACGCCGTCATCCACCTCGCGAACAAGCACGACTGGTCCAATCCGGCCAACTCGGCCGCCGCGGAGCGAGCCGCGGTCCAGACCATCGGCGATGCGCTGGCCGGCACCGGCCGCCCCTTCCTGCTCGCCTCGGGCGTGGCCGGCCTGACCCAGGGCCGGCCGTCCGCGGAGGACGACGCGTCCCCCTTCCATGGCCCCGACTCGCCGCGCGGCGGCAGCGAGAACCTGGCCCTGGAGTTCGTCAGCCGCGGGGTGCACACCGTGAGCCTGCGCTTTGCGCCGACCGTGCACGGCGCGGGCGACCACGGGTTCATCGCCGCGATCGCCGCGGTGGCCCGCGAGAAGGGCGTGTCCGGTTACCCGGGCGACGGGACCAACCGGTGGGCCGCCGTGCACCGGTCCGACGCCGGGCGCCTCGTCGCTCTGGGGCTCGCGAAGGCTCCGGCGGGCGCCCGCCTGCACGCCGTCGCGGAAGAGGGGATACCCACCCGCGAGATCGCGGCGGCCATCGGCCGCGCCTTCGGCCTGCCGGTCACCTCGATCGCCCCTGATGACGTCCAGGGCCACTTCGGCTGGATCGGCACCTTCTTCGGCATGGATCTCGCGGCCACCGCCGCCGTGACGCAAGAGCTCCTCGGCTGGACCCCCACCGGCCCGGCCCTCCTCGACGACATCGACGCAGGCGCATACTCGCCGGCCGCGCAGGCCGCGACTAGGAACTCATAGCCAGCGCCGCCGGACGTTGCCGCGGAACCGTATCTAGCCGACCCCATCCGCCCGGCAGACGTTTCCGCGGAAACGCGTCGTGAAATCTTTCACAAGCCAGCTGAAACACGGCGGGCGCCCCGCCATCCGAGGGCGCCCGCCGCCAGTCAGTAACGCGGCCCAACCGTCACACCGGGACGCCTCCGTACGTGCGCCGCCACTTCGCTTCCAAGAACGACAGCAGGCCGAACGCCACCAGCCCCAGGGCCGCCAGAATAAGCAGGATCGGCCCGAATGGCTGGTCGGCCACCGTGCGCAGGGCCCCGTCGAGACCCTCGGCCCGGCCCGGGTCGTAGCTGGCCGCCGCGTCCAGGACGGCCAGCCCGACGAGGAACACGATGACGCCCCGCGCGGCGTAGCCGGCCCGGCCCAGCTGCACCACCGTGTCCTGGGTGCGGCGGCTCATCCAGCCCATCCGCAGGTAGCGGGTGAAGTCGAGCCGGAAGGCCTGCACCGCCAGGTAGATCCCGGTCACGGTGATGAGCACCCCGGCGATGGCCACGATGAGCTGGCCGCCGTTATAGGACATGACCGTGGCCGTGAGATCCCGCGACACCGTGTCGCTGGACGCGGGGACCCGCCCGTCCCGCACGAACCAGTAGGTGGTGACGAACGCGATCGTGTAGCCGACGGCGCAGCCCGCCGCCTTGAGCCGGTGGCCCTCGGTCGGATTCAGCCGGGCCACGGCGGCCTGCACGATCTTCCACAGCGCGAGCCCGGCGAGGCCGAGCGTGATGATCCAGAGCAGCACATAGCCGAACGGCTTGCTGGCCACCGCCGCCAGCGCCCCGGTCCGGTCGGGGACGTGCCGTGCGGCTCCGAACGCCAGCATGACGGCGATCGCCCCGATGACGATATAGATGATGCCGCGGGCGACCAGCCCGAACCGGGCGAGCGCGTCGATCGAGCCCGACCCGGCGACCCGGCGGGCCCCCCACCATCCCCTGCTTGCGTGCTCCCGGCGGTAGTAGCCGCGCCGCTCCCGGCGGTAGTAGCCGCGCCGGCTGGCGCGTTCTCGCTCCCGGCGTCTGCTGATAACCGACATGTCCGGTCACCTCCGGCCCGCAAGTCCCCCGGCCCGCCCGGTTCAAACCGGCGTTATGACGGTGGCCCTTCCCGGCCCGGATCCTCAGCGCCCCGCTCACGGCCCCATACCAGGGCCGCTACCTCTTGCCTGATGCCGATCGACGGCCCGCCGACCAGCTCCCAGGCCCGGCTGATGCCGATCAGGAAGCACACCGCCACCAGGACGGCAATCGTATTGACCGCGCTCGGATCATCCGGATGGGCGCTCACTGCAATTCCGTCGATCAGCTGGACCACGAACGTGACGATCAGCCCGGCCAGGAACACGGTGTCGCGCAGGGTATTCCAGTGGACCTGGCGCAGGCGGATCAATGAGATCAGCGAGGCGGTGATGAACGTGAGCCCGACGGCGGCCACAGCCGTGGCGGTTGGCCCGATCTTGTTTCCCGGAATCAGCGCGAAAAGCGACACCGCCAGGGCATTGGTGAAGGCCGTCAGCGCCGCTGAGGCCCGGATGCGGTGAATCTGCCCTCCCTCCTCGACCCGGGCCAGCCGCTCGGAAGCCACCGTGATGGCCACGAACAGCAGCCCGATGAGCGCACCAGCGACGCTCGCGCTCGCGGTGAAGAAGTCGCGGATGTCTGCAGGGACCATCGCACGATTCTCGCAGCCACCCACCAGGCCAGCGCCCACCACGCAGAACTGCAACCCGCGGCCCGCGGCCCGCGGCCCGCCGCCCGTGACCCGCAACCCGCGGCCCGCCGCCCGCGGGCCAGAGCCGGGCCGCAGCCGGGCTAGACCTCGATGCGCGAGCCCATGATGACGGTGTGTTCGCGCGGCAGCCGGAAGGATTCGGCGGCGTCGGCGGTGATCCGTGAGGTCGCGATGAACAGGTGCTTGCGCCAGCGGCTCATGCCCGGTGCATCGCCTGCGACGATCTCGATCCGCGACACGAAATACGACAGGTTGCCGTCGTCCAGGGAGCTTTCGGAGTCGGCGCCGCGGATCAGCGGCATGAGGCTGGGGATGTTCGTGTGGTCCATGTAGCCGAAGCGGGCGGTGACGTAACTGATCCGGTCGTTCTTGTACCCCAGGTCGTCGATTTCCAGCCGCTGCTCGGCGGGGACGTGCGGCGCCGGCATGGTCTCGATCGAGAGGATGACGACCTGCTCGTGGAGGATCTCGTTGTGCTCGACGTTGGCCCGCATCGCCAGCGGGGCGGTGGCCTTGCCGCGGTTGAGGAAGATCGCGGTGCCCGGGACCCGGTGCAGCGGGGGGTTCAGGGCGTGCAGCTCGTCGATGAACTCCGGGAGCGATCCCTCCGCTTGGGCCCGCTCTTGGGTCACGAGTTCGCGGCCTCGCTGCCAGGTGGTGAGGATGGTGAACGCGGTGAGGCCGATCAGCAGCGGAAACCACGCTCCGTGTATCACCTTGGTCAGGTTAGCGGCGAAAAACAGCAGGTCAATGGTGAGCAGGACGCCGCCGCCGCCCAGCACCGCCCAGAGCGGCGCGCGCCATTGATGCCGTGCGTAGTAGAAGTACAGCAAGGTCGTGATCGTGATCGTGCCGGTCACGGCGGTGCCGTACGCGAAGGCCAGCGCGGCCGAACTCCTGAACGCGAGCACCAGGGCGAGGACGGAGACTAGCAACAGCCAGTTGATGAACGGGATGTAGAACTGGCCCATTATCTTTTCCGAGGTGTACTGGATGCGCAGCCGCGGCAGGTACCCGAGCTGCGCGGCCTGGTGCGCCACCGAGAACGCGCCGGTGATGACGGCCTGCGAGGCGATGACGGTCGCCACGGTGGCGAGGAACACCATCGGGAGCCTGGCCCACCCCGGGGCCAGCAGGAAGAACGGGTTGCTGATGCTGGCCGGGCGGCCCAGGATCAAGGCGCCTTGTCCCAGGTAATTCAGGATGCAGGCGGGGAAGACGAGCAGCAGCCAGGCGCGCGTGATCGGTGCGCGGCCGAAGTGCCCCATGTCCGCGTAGAGCGCTTCGGCGCCGGTGACGGCCAGCACGACCGCGGTCAGGGCGAAGAACGCCGTGGCGAAGTGGCCGACCAGGAAGCTGATGGCGTAGGTGGGCGACAGCGCCTGCAGGATCACCGGGTGGGCCGTGATGCCGTGGATCCCGAGCACGGCGATCACCGTGAACCAGAAGCACATGACCGGCCCGAACAGTCGTCCCACGGCGCCCGTGCCCAGCCGCTGGGACAGGAACAGCACCACGATGATCGCCACGGTGATGGGGATGACCAGGTCGGACACCGACGGCGCGGCGACCTCCACGCCCTCGACGGCGGACAGCACCGAGATGGCGGGCGTGATCATGCTGTCGCCGAAGAACAGCGAGGCTCCGAAGATCCCGAGTGCGGCCAGCACGATCTTGGCCCGGCGGCCGCCCGGCAGCGCCCGCCGGCGGATCAAGGCGATCAGCGCCATGATCCCGCCTTCGCCGTCGTTGTCGGCCCGCATCACCAGCACCACGTAGGTGATGGTGACGATGATCGTCACCGCCCAGAAGATCATCGAGACGATCCCGAAGATGGACTCGCGCGACACCCTGACGGGATGCGGATCGGTTGGACTGAAAACCGTCTGCATGGCGTACAGCGGGCTCGTCCCGATGTCCCCGAAGACGACTCCCAGCGCGCCGACCGTAAGAGCGCCCTGCGCGGCCGCGCGCCGGCTCACGCCCACAGTTCCCGCCTCCCCTGCCGTCACCTGAAGCGTTTACCCAAACAATCGTTTCCACAAGCGCATCCCTGTGCAACAACAGCCCGACACCGTACCGCCCCCGCCCCGCCCCGCCCCGCCGCGCTCGGCGCCCCGGGGCGCCCCCGCCCCGAGAGCGCCCGCCGCCCCCGAAGCGCCCCGCCCCCGAAGCCCCCGCCCCCGAAGCCCCCGCCCCCGAAGCCCCCGCCCCCACCCCAGAAAGCGCCCCACCGAACATGGTCGATGTGCCGTTGTACTTGTAAGAACAGGTAGAACGGCCCATCCACCAGGTGGCCAGGGACTGCCCCGCCCGCCGTCCGGCCTGCGAGTCTTCGATATGGTTGCTTAGCGGGAGTAACGGACCGGCGGTTGCGGCCCCGGCGCCATGGGCGGTAGACGAAGGGGCCAGTAACGCGATGAGCATGTCCGCGGCGGACCGGCACGCATGGACCGAGCCGGGGGTCGAGGATCTCGGCGGGCGCGTGTACCGGATCCCCCTGCCGCTGCCCATGGACGCGCTGCGGGCGGTCAATGTCTACGCGATCGCCGATGACGAGGGCGTCGACCTCATCGACGCCGGCATTGCCCTGGTCGAGGCCAGGGAGCGGCTCGTGGCTGGGCTGCGGCAGATCGGCTATGAGCTCGGCGATATCCGCAACTTCTTCGTCACCCACATTCACGCCGACCACTACTCCCTCGCGGTCGAGCTCCGGCAGACCCTGCACAACGTGGTCTGCCTGGGGGAGGGCGAGCGGGCCAACATCACCGCGATGCACGAGATGGCCCGGACCGGCACCAACTTGATGTTCGGCGGGGACCTGCTGCACCAGCTCGGCGCGGACGAGCTGGCCGCCGAGATCGCCGCGGCCGGCCTGGCACGAACGGGCCCGGCATCCCAGTTTCCCCGAATGGGACGAACCCGACCGCTGGCTGGCCGACGGCACCGAGCTCGACCTGCGCTCCCGCACGCTGCGGGCCGTGCATACACCGGGTCATACCGTCGGTCATACCGTCTTCCACGACGCCGCCGCCAAGATCATGTTCGCGGGCGATCACATCCTGCCGCACATCACCCCGTCCATCGGCTTCGAGCCGGCCCGGGACCGGCTGGCGCTGGGCAGCTTCCTGGCTTCGCTGCACCGGATGCTCGCCCTGCCCGATGCCGTGCTGCTGCCCGCCCACGGCCCGGTCACCGGCAGCACCCACGACCGGGTCAACGAGCTGCTCGCCCACCACGACCTGCGCCTGGCCGAGACCCGCCAGGCGGTGCAGGCCGGCCACGCCACCGCTTACGAGGTGGCCCAGGCGATCCGGTGGACCCGGCGGCAGCAGCCGTTCAGCGAGCTGGACCCGATGAACAAGTTCCTGGCCACGAGCGAGACGGCCGCGCACCTGGAGGTGCTGGCCATCCGCGGGGAGCTGACCCGGCACCCCTCGGACGCCGGCGTGGTGATCTACCAGGTCGCCCCGCCCAGCCCAGCGGCGGCGGGCTAGGCGGCGGGCTAGACGCGGCGGACTAGACGCGGCGGACTAGACGCGGCGGTCGAGAATCGTCAGGTCGATCCGGGCGAGCCGTTCCGGGTCGGCCAGGAAGTCCATCTCGGCGATCTTCCCGTGCCGGACGATGACCGAGGCGATGGCGAACACCGCGCCGTCCCGGGTGGCCACCGCGCCGGCCGCGCCGTTGACCATCGCCGGGCGCATGGCCAGGTCGACGCGGGACCACATGACCGCCTGCCGGGCCACGTTCACGGCGCCGCGCACCTCGGCCGACAGGGCGGCGAGCGCCGCGCCGCCGTCCGCGTACAGCACCACATCGGGGTCGAGCGTGGCGACCAGCGCGTCGAAGTCGCCCTTGCGCGCCGCGGCCAGGAACGCCTCGACCACCTCGTGCTGGGCGCCGATGTCGGCATCCGGCGTGGTGGGCCGGGCCCGGACCCGGCGCCGGGCCCGGCTGGCCAGCTGACGTGCCGCCTGCGGGGAGCGGTCCACCAGCGCGGCGATCTCCTCGAACGGAACGCCGAACATGTCGTGCAGCACGAAGGCGAGCCGCTCGGGCGGGGTCAACGTCTCGAGCACCACCAGCAGCGCGAGCCCGACCGAATCCGCGAGCAGCGCCTCATGCTCGGGGTCGACGCCGTCCGCCCGGTCCAGGATCGGGTCGGGCAGGCGCGGGCTCAGCGGCTCCTCCCGGCGTACCGCACGTGAGCGCAGCATGTTCAGCGCCACCCGCGCGACCACGGTGGTCAGCCACCCGGCCAGGTTCTCGATCTCGCCGGAGTCGGCGCCGGCCAGCCGCAGCCAGGCTTCCTGCACGGCGTCCTCGGCCTCGGTCACCGAGCCCAGCATCCGGTAGGCGACCGCCCGCAAGCGGCGCCGCTGCTCCTCGAACCGCTGGGCCAGCCAGTCCTGGTCGTTCATTCCCGGCATCCTCCCTCGGCTAAGGGTCATCGGTGAAGACCCGCCAGGACCGGCCGATGTGACGCGAGGAAGGTCCGGTCACATTTCCGGCTCGCGGCGCGTCTTCCCGCACAGGACATGAACGAGCGAGAGGAACACACGATGCGAGTCTTCGTGGCCGGGGCGAGCGGCGCACTCGGGAGCCATCTGGTACCGCAGTTGATTGAAGCCGGGCACGAGGTGATCGGCACTCACCACTCGCCGGACCGCGCCCCGCTGCTGGCCGCGCTGGGCGCCGAGCCGGTCAGGCTCGACCTGCTCGACCCGCGTGCCGTGCGCCGGGCCGTGCTGGCGGCCAGGCCCGACGCGATCGTGCATCAGGCCACGGCGCTGGCCAACGTCACGTTCGGCCGCAGCCTGGACAAGACGTTCGCCACCACCAACCGCTTGCGCACCGAGGGAACCGACGCGCTGCTCGCCGCCGCCGGGGAAGCAGGCGTGCGCCGGTTCGTGGCGCAGAGCTTCGCGCCCTACCTGTACGCGCGCCAGGGCGGCCCGGTCAAGACCGAGGCCGACCCGGTCGATGCGAGCCCGCTGCCGAACACCGGCCAGACCTATGCCGCGATCGCCTACCTGGAGCAGGCGGCCACCCGCTTCGGCGGCATCGCGCTGCGTTACGGCGGGTTTTACGGCGCCGCCAACGACGCGCTGATCGAGCCGGTCCGCAAGCGCCAGTTCCCGGTCGTCGGCGACGGCGGCGGGATCTTCCCCTGGCTGCATCTCGACGACGGTGCCGCGGCCACGGTGCTCGCCCTCGAGCACTCCGGGCCGGCGATCTACAACATCGTCGACGACGAACCCGCCCCGGTGCGCGACTGGCTCCCGGTGCTGGCCAGCGCGCTGGGCGCCAGGCCGCCGCGCCACGTCCCGTCCTGGCTGGCCCGCCTGGTCGCCGGCCAGGCCGCCGTGGTGCTGGCGACCCAGGCCCGCGGCGCCGCCAACGCCAGGGCCAAGCGCGAGCTCGGCTGGACCCCCAGGTACCCCAGCTGGCGCCTCGGTTTCCCCGCGGTCTACTCGGCGATCGCCGTCGCCGACCGTGCGGCCGTCTAGGCCGCCGTGGCGGTGCGGCCTAGGCCGCCGTGGCGGTGCGGCGGCTACCTGACAGGAAGGTCTTGTGGCCGGGGTAGTCCGGCCGGGGCAGGCCGAGGTGGTGCTGGGCGATGACGGTGCGGAACACCTCGACGGTGCCGCCGTAGGTAGCGGTGACCTGGACGGCCCGGTGGGCCAGTTCGATGACGCCGTGGTCGATCGCGCCGTCGGCCCCGGCGGGCAAGGTGGCGGCCGGGCCGGTCAGGTCGATGAGCTGCTCGCAGCCGGCGATGGCCACGTCGGCGCCCTTGATCCGGCCCATCGGCCCGGGCGTGGCCAGGCCCGCCTCGATCTGCACCAGGATGCGCCCGAGCCCGGCCAGGAAGACGGGATCGGTGCTCATCGCCTGCCCGTCCCGGTCCGGGGTGTCCTGGGCCCAGCCCACCGCGGCCTGGACCGCGCGCCGCAGCCAGCGCAGGTGACCGGCCCCGCCGCTGATGTCCTGGAGCTTGCTGGCCTCCCCGCCGATGTAGTGCTCGGCGTCCAGCGGGCCGTGCAGGACGGCCCAGCCGCTGTTGACCTCGCCCACGCGGTACCGGTCGGAGATGCGGACGTCGCTGTAGTAGACGATGTTGGTCCGCTCGTCGCCGATCGTGGGCAGCGCCTGGATTTCGATCCCGGGGCCCTCCAGCGGGCAGAGGAACATGGTCAGGCCCTGGTGTTTGGGCAGGTCCGGATCGGTGCGGGTGATCAGGAAGGTGTACTGGGAGTGCTGGGCGTTGGTGGTGAAGATCTTCTGCCCGTTGATGACCCATTCGTCGCCGTCGCGGACCGCCCGGGTCTTGGCCCCGGCGATGTCCGATCCGCCGTCCGGCTCGGAGTAGCCCAGCGTCAGCCGGGCCGTTCCCCGGGCCACCCGCGGCGTCAGTTCCGTCAGCAGCCCCGGTTCGGCGGACGCCTCGATGGCCGGCCAGACCAGCCGGGTCGTGGACAGCACGCCGAGCCGGTCCGTCCCGGCCAGCTCGTCCCGGCGATCCAGTTCGTCTTCGAGGATCGCGACGCGTACGTCGTCGAGCTCCGCGCCGCCGTCTTCGCGCCGCCACCGCGGCATCAGCCAGCCCCTGGCCCCCAGGGCGAGGTAGAAGGCTTCGTCGAAGTTGTCGATCCCGGCCGGATCCCCGGCGGTCACGTGCTCATCAAGGAACGCCCGGACCTCATCCCGGAACGCCTGCTGGGCTCCGGTGAGGACCACAGCGGAGAAATCCATGACCTGACCCTCCTAACGGACCGGGCAACCGGGCGGCCTGCGACGCCATCCTGTGCCGCGGCCATCCTCGTGTCAAGGGCGCGGTGGCCCGCGTCACCCGCGCGCCGCCAGCGTGAACGCGCCCCTGATCGCCGACTGCATGACCGGTATCGCGACCGCTTCGTCGATGGGCTGCAAGGGGTTCTCGGCCAGCGCGGTGACGACATAGCTGCGCCCGGTCCTGGTCGTGGCCAGGTAGGCCATGGCCAGCACGCCGGGCTCTGACCCGCCCTTGAACCAGGTGCTCTGCCACTGGGCCGGGTCCAGGGCCAGGCCGTTGTCGTTGAGCGAGAGCACTTCGCCGATCGGGTCCAGGCCCGGCTGGCGGGCCAGCGTGGCCAGGGAGGCGTAGGCCCGGCACAGGTCGCCGGCCGAGGCGAAATATTCCAGGCTGTCGATGTCGCGCGGCGCGGTCCACGAGCCGGCCGCCGCCACCGCGGGCAGCGGCGCCTGGTCGACCGTGCCGGCCAGCAGGGCCCGGCGGCTGGACTCGTCGGCGGCCACGTAACGTGTCGCGAGCGCCGGCCATTGGCTGAGCTTGAGGACGAAGATCTCGCGGGTCGTCAGCAGCGGCTGGTCCCGGGCCGGGCTGGCCATCCCGGCGGCCGACAGCGCCGCCTCGACCGAGGACCGGCCCACGAGGTTGATCAGCATGTCGGTGGCCGTGTTGTCGCTGACCGACATCATGGCCGCGGCCGCCTCCAGCACTGAGACCTGAGTGCCGTCAGGGTCGTTCTGGAGGTCGCCGGCGGGCAGGCTCTTGAGCTGCGTGGTGACGGTCAGCGGCTGGTTCCACCCGACCGTGCCCGCGGCCGCGGACTGGCCCAGCGCGTCCAGCACGTAGAGCTTGAAGGCCGCGCCGACCGGCGCCGCCGCGCCGGGGTCGATGCCGTGCACCAGCTGGCACGAGCCGTTACTGACGCCGGCGACGAGCAGGCGGACCTGAGGTGCGACCGAACGGACCGTGGCGTCGACATCGGCCCAGGTACCAGGCGTCGGCCCGGTGGTGTCCGGGCTGATTCTCAGGGCGCTGATCAGGCCCTGCGCGTCGACGGTGAGCCAGATCTGGGCCTGCGTTCCGGCCTCGCCGGCCGACACGAGAGCGGTGACCGTGTTCAGCTCGCTGACCTGGATCCACCGCAGCCCGGCGCCCGCCACGGTCTGCAGGGCCCCGTCCAGGACCGCCGGGCTGACCTTGGCCCGGAAGGCCGCGTCGAAGTGGGCGTCCACCTGGGCGCCGGGCACGGGCAGCTTGGCCATGGCCGCGAGGAGCCAGCGCAGCTGCCCGCCCGCCTGCGTACCGGGCGGGGCCACGGCCTGCGCCGGTCCCGTCGAGGCCGTAGCGGTACCGGTACCGGTACCAGTACCGGTGCCGGTGCCGGTGCCAGGCCCGGTCGGCGCGGGCCCGCCCGGGGAGCTGCACGCAGCGGCCAGCATCACGACGATCAGCGCGGCCAGGAACGGCCACGCCGTACGGCTAGGCCTGCTGCCGCTGCGCCATCCTCCCGGTATCGTCAGGCGTCCCGGCATGGTCAGGACGGGCCGCCCGGGGCGGGCGACGGGCTGGCCGGCTGGAGCACGCCGTCGGCGATGAGCTGGCGGACCCGGTCCTCGGGCAGGGCGAGCAGGCCGGAGGCGATCTCGGCGGTATGCTCGCCCTGCCTCGGCGCGGGCCGCAGCGCCGGCCCGGCGCAGTGCCGGAAGATGGCCGGGCCGGTGACGGTGGGCAGCTCGCCGAGCCCGGGCTGCAGCATGACGGTGAAGAACCGCCTGCTGCGCAGCTGGGGATCGTCCCGCAGGTCGCTGTCCCGGGCCATCGCACCCGCGGGCACGCCCGCGTCCTGCATCCGGCGCATGACCAGCTGGGGATCATGCCGTGCGGTCCAGGCGCTCAGCCGGAGGTCGATGTCGGCCCGGTTCGCGACCCGGCCGGCCGCCGTGCGCAACGCGGGCGAGGCGGCTAGGTCGGGCGCGCCGATCACCGTGCACAGCCGGTCCCAGTCGCCGTCACCGCGGATGGTGATGGCACACCACTGGTCCTCGCCGGCGCAGGGGTAGACGCCGTACGGCGCGTCGCCGCGGCCGGCGTCGCCGTCCGCGGTCATCGAGCCCGGCTGCAGCGACTCGGCCAGGAACTCGGGCCCGAACTGGTTGATCATGACCTCGGCCTGGGCCACGCTCACCGTCCCGCCCGGCTGGCCGGCGGCGCGGCCGATGAGCTTGGCCAGGGCGCCCGACCGCGCCGATCCGGGCCGACGTGTGGTCGGGATAGATGGTGATGCTGTCGCTGAAACCGTCCGGCTCCCCCGGGTAGCGCCACAGCGCGGTCAGGCCGGTGGCGGCCCGGACCAGCGGGCCGTAGCCCATGCTCCGGCTCTCGGGGCCGCTGCTGCCCAGCGCACTGGAGTCGACCACCACGATGGCCGGGTTGACCTTCGCCAGCTCCGCATAGCCGAGGCCGAGCGATTCCAGCGTCCCCGGCCTGAAGTTGCTCAGCACGAGGTCGCTGCAGGCGACCAGGGCCAGGAAGATCGCCTTGCCCTCGTCGCTGCGCAGGTCCAGGCCGAGGCTGCGCTTGTTGCGGTGCCCCCACGCGAAGCCCGGGCTCATCGGGCCGTCGGCCAGGGCCTGGCGGCTGCCGTCGGGGAAGGCGCGGCTCTCGATCTTGATGACGTCCGCGCCTTCGTCCCCGAACATCCGGCCCGTATCGGCGCCGACCACGATGACACCCAGGTCCAGGACCCGAAGTCCCGCCAGGGCGCCGGCCGGGGCCGGCCCAGAAAGTCCATCCCCGGCCGCCTGTTCCCGGGCCGGGGCGTCCCGGAACCCGGTGGCGTTTCCGGGCGCTGGAGCCGGGCTGCGCAGCCCGGCCCGGCGGCCGTCGATTTCCAGGAAGCCGCTCGGGACCACGCCCGCCGTGCCGTCCGGGAGCCGGAACTCCTGCCAGCTGCCGCGGGCCCGGAAATGGGCGCTGGCCAGCACCTCGGCCGGGCTCTGCACGGAGGCGATCGGTATGCCGCGCTGCTGCCCGGCCGCGACCAGGTCCGTCCGGGTCGAGTCCCGGAACAGCTTGGCGATCAGGTCGTTCAGCGTGGCGCCGGCCGCGAACCGGTTGCTGGTCAGGTCGTACTTCGGGTCGGCGAATTCGGTCGGCTCGCCGAGCCAGCCGAACATGGCCCGCCACTGGCGCGGGGACAGCACGCAGATCCGCACGTAGCCGTCCGCGCAGGCGAAGATCGGGAAGTAATGCCGGGCGTCGGGCCGCCCGGCCGGGGGCCCGCTGGCCGGGACGCCGATCGTGGCCGATCCGGCCGGGCCGTACGGCGCGTCCATGGTCTGCAGCGACGCCTCGAGGATGGAGACGTCGACGTGCTCGCCCCGCCGCGTGTGCCGGGCCGCCCACAGCGCGATCAGCGTCGCCCAGGCCGCCTGGGTGCACGCCGTCTGGCTCGCGAGCTGCCCGGGTGGCATCAGCGGCGGCTGGCCCGGCAGGCCCGACCGGGACAGCTCGCTGCTCAGGGCCAGGTGCACCCAGTCGGTCCCGGCCCAGTCACGGTAGGGGCCGGTCTGGCCGAACGCGCTGATCGAGGTCACGACCAGGAGCGGGTTGGCCCGGTGCAGGTCATCGGGACCGAGCCCGGCCGCGGTGAGGGTGCCCGGCCGCTGGTCCTCGATCAGGATGTCCGCGGACCCGGCCAGCTCCAGGACGCGATCCCGGCCCGCCCGCCCCCGCCAGTCGACGATCTCGCTGCGCTTGTTGGCGCCCTGGACCGCGAAGCGCAGGCTGATGCCGCCGGCCACGGGCTCGGCGGCCCGGGCGGGCGAGCCGCCCGGCGGTTCGATCAGCAGGACGTCGGCGCCCAGGTCGGCCAGGAGCCGGCCGCACATCTGGCCCGGCCCGTCGGTCAGGTCCAGCACGCGGATACCCGCGAGCGGCAGCGGACTGTCCGGCGGCGGACTGTGCGGCGGGGCATCTGCGGGCAGGCTCATCGTGCCGCCCTCCGTCCTCGTATGACGTGGCAGCCTGAGTAAGACGACAGTATTCCAGCCGACTTTCGCTCACAACCGTCCCCGATCGGCTATTGCGGGCGAATTGGGCCCGTCATAGCCTGGCCGCAGACCGCAGTGCTGCGTCGGCCCGGGAGAACTCATGCCGCTCACCTTCAGCCCTGAGCAAGTAGCGTTCCGGGAGGCCGTCCGGTCCTTCCTGGCCGATAAATCTCCCGAGGACGAAGTGCGCCGCCTCATGGCCACCGACACGGGGTACGATCCCGCCGTCTGGGCGCAGCTGAACGAACAGCTCGGCGCGGCGGGCCTGGCCGTGCCCGAGGAGTACGGCGGCTCCGGGTACACGTTCCGTGAACTCGCCATTGTGCTGGAGGAAGCGGGCCGCCGCCTGCTGTGCGCCCCGCTGCTGGCCTCCGTGCTCGCGTCGTCGGCCATCCTCGCCGCCGGTGACGCGCCGGCCGCCAAGGAACTGCTCCCGGGGATCGCGCAGGGAACCACGATCGCCACCGTGGCCTTCACGCACGCCGGGCGGGACTGGGACGACCAGGGCGCGACCGCCTCGGCCCAGCCGGCGGGCGATGACCGGTCCTGGACCGTATCCGGCACCGCCGCCTACGTCATCGACGGCCACACCGCCGAGCTGATCGTCGTGCCCGCTCGCACCCCCGGCGGGCTCAGCCTGTTCGCGGTCCGCGCCGACGCGGCCGGCCTGACCCGCACCCTGCTGCCGACCCTCGACCAGACCAGGAAGCTGGCCCGGCTGGAATTCTCCGGCGCGCCGGCCCGGCTGCTCGGCCCCGAGGGCGCGGCGGCCGGCGCGATCGATCACGCCCGGTTGGTCGCCGTGGCCGCCCTGGCCGCCGAGCAGGCGGGCGTGGCCGAGGCGGCCAAGGAAATGGCGGTGGCCTACGCCAAGGAGCGCATCCAGTTCGGCCAGCCCATCGGCCAGTTCCAGGCCATCAAGCACAAGTGCGCGGACCTGCACGTGGCCGCGGAATCAGCGAAATCAGCCGCCTACGCGGCCGCGGTGGCCATCACCGAGAATCCCGACGACCTGGCCGAGATCATCGCGGTGGCCGGCTCGTTCTGCTCCGAGGCGTGCCTGCTGGCCGGACACGAGAACATCCAGATCCACGGCGGCCTCGGATTCACCTGGGAGTACCCCGCTCACCTGTACTACAAGCGAGCCAAGTCCTCGGAGTTCCTGTTCGGGGACGTCGAGCATCACCGCGAGATCCTCGCGGCCGAGATCGGCCTATGAACGAGATAGCACTGTGAACGAGATAGCACTGTGAACGAGATAGCACTATGAGGGAGGACGGCACGATGACCGAAGACGTGGCCATCGACGGGCGCCTGGCGGCGCAGGTCCGCTCGGACGTCAGGCAATGGCTGTCGGCGCACTGGTCCCCGGGTCAGGACCGCCGGGCGTTCACCGAGGCGGCCGTCGACGCCGGGTGGGCCCGCCCGTCATGGCCCCGGGACACGTTCGGCCGCGACCTGCCCGAAGAGCTCACGCCGATCATCGCCGAGGAGTTCACCGCGGCCGGCGCCCCCGTGCCCGACACCACCGCCAGCGCCATCGCCGCCACGGCCATCAAGGACTTCGCCGAGTCGGCCGAACTGCGCGGGCCGGTGCTGCGCAAGCTGCTCACCGGCGAGTACCGCACCTGCCTGCTCTACAGCGAGCCCGGCGCCGGATCTGACCTAGCCGCCGTGCAGACCCGCGCCGACCGTGACGGTGAGGAATGGGTGGTCAACGGCCAGAAGGTCTGGACCTCCGGGGCCCGGCAGGCCACCCACGGCCTGCTCGCCGCCCGGACCAACTGGGACGTGCCCAAGCGCCGCGGCATCACCTACTTCCTGCTGCCCATGCGCCAGGACGCCGTGGAGATCCGGCCCATCAAGCAGATGACCGGGCAGTCCACCTTCAACGAGGTGTTCTTCACCAACGCCCGCGTCCCTGACTCCCTGCGCATCAGCGCCCTGGAAGATGGCTGGCGGGTCCTGCAGACCGCCCTGGCCGTCGAGCGGATGAGCATGGGCGGAGGCCTGCGCCGGGCCCCGGTGGCCCGCACCGACCCCGCGGCCGGCGAGGAGGCGGCCTCACCGGTGCGCGGCGCGGCGGAGCTGGTCACGATCGCCAACCAGACCGGCCGCAACACCGACCCGGTCATGCGCCAGGACATCGCCCGCATCCACGCGCTGCGCCGTATCGGGACCTGGAACGCCGAACGGTCCGGCGGAGAAGCCGACATGAACATTGCCACCGTGCTCAAGCTGGCCATGTCCACCGTGCTGCACGGCTCCGCGCGCATCCACACCCAGCTCCTGGGCCAGGAGTCGATGCTGGTGGCGGGCGGCGGCGGCTCGAAAGAGGGTGACGACGCCAACCAGGAAGCGATGTGGTCGTTCATCAACTCCATCGGCGGCGGCAGCGACCAGATCCAGCGCAACCTGATTGCCGAACGGGTCCTCGGCCTGCCGCACGACCCGTCGGTCGACCACAACATCCCGTTCCGGGAGGCCCGCAAGGCCGAAGGTGTCCGCCGGCTCAGCTGACCCGCGAGCGGCCCACGCCCGCTTGGTCAGGCCAGCTTGGTCAGGCCAGCCTGGTCAGGCCAGCCTGGTCAGGCCGACGGCGCCCCGGTCGTCGCGCTGCCGGCCGGCTGGGCGGCGGGGAGCCCGCAGAAGAAGTACGCGTACGGGACCGAGCGGCGGTCCGGGGGCGGGGGCGGCCTGGTGCAGTGCGACTCGAGCCACCGCACCCGCGGGTCCGGGCCCGGCGGTGACACCGGCAGCACGAATACCCGCACGTAGCCGCGGCTGATGTCGGCCTGCAGCGTGCCCAGTGTCGGGGCCGGCACGTTGCCGAGGTAGCCGCCGATCGGCAGCACCTCCCTGCCGCTGTACAGGATGTAATCCTGCGCCAGGCCGGACGTGTCTGTGCCGAACAGGGCGTCACCGGGCCGCGTCTGGAGTTCCAGCTGCTGGATGGCCCTGGTCAGGTTGGGGACGGCGGCGGCCAGCTGCTGGTTATTGTGCGCGGTCGTCGACGGCTCGAACGGGACGTCAAACGGCCCCAGCCCGCGGATGACGCAGCTCACCGACGCCGCCGCGGGCAGCAGCAGCACGGCGGCCCCGGCGAACGCGACCGCGGTCACGTGCCCGGTCAGGTGCCCGGTCCGGTGCCCGGGCACGGCGTGCGCGGGCCGCAGCAACGCCGCGACGGCGGCCGCCGCCACGACGAGCGAGACCACGGTGAGGGCGACCGGGCCGGATGCCGTCCCGGACATCAGGTAGGCGCCGTAGCCGGCGCAGCCGAGCACCGTCGCGGCGACGATCAGCCGCACCCTGGCCGGCCACGGGCCAGGACCGCACGCGGCGACCCCGGTGCCGCACAGCGCGGCCACCGCGGGGACCAGCGCCGCGACATAGTACGAGTTCAGGTACGTGCCGGCGCTGAAGAAGACCGCGAGCACCAGCCACCAGCCGCCCCACAGCACGACGGCGGCGCGCAGCGGGTCGCGCCTGCCCTGGCGGCGCCGGGAGATGAGCACGCCCAGGGTGCTGGCCAGAGCCGCCGGCAGCAGCCAGCCGCCGTCGGCCGCGAACGGGCCGGCCAGCAGCCGGTGCCAGCTCGCCTTGATGCCTATGGTCTCGGCGGTCAGCGTTTGCCCGTTTTCTCTGGCCGCGGCCAGGAGCGGTGACGGCGGACCGGCGATCCTCGTCCAGTTCCCGGTCAGCCGGCCCAGGCCGTTGTAGTCGAAGACCTGCGTGTACACCGAGTCGTCCGCACTGCCGTCCACGTAGGGCCGGTCCTGGGACGGCACCATCCAGACCGCGGTCATCCACGACAGGGACACCACGGCGGTGACCAGCCCGGCCAGCGCGACGTGCGCGCACCGGGTGCGCAGCCGCGGCGCGGGCGCGGCGAGCAGGTAGGCGGCGGCCAGCGCGGGCAGGGCCAGCCAGGCCTGGATCATCTTCGCCTGGAACGCCAGGCCGACCCAGACGCCGGCCAGCAGCAGCTGCCGCAGCGACCCGGTGCGCAGCGCGGCCGACGTGGCGTCGGCGGCGAGCACGAGCAGCAGGATCAGCAGCGAGTCCGACACGTTGCCGCGGCTCAGCAGCACGGTGATGGGCGTGACGGCGAGCACGGCCGCGGCGGTCAGGCCGGCCGCGGGCCCGGCCAGCCTGCGCACCGCCCGGTACAGCACCAGGACGGTGAGCACGCCCTCGACCACTTGCGGCAGGACCAGGGCCCAGATGTGAAAGCCGAAGATCCGCAGCGCCGCGGCCTGCACCCACAGCGCGCCGGGCAGCTTGTCGATGGTGACGGTCCCGGCGGGATCGAACGCCCCGAAGATGAAGTCGTGCCAGCTTTCCGACATGCTGCGGGCCGCTGCGCCGTAGAACGACTCAACGCTGGCGCCGGCCATGCCCCAGCCGTACGCGACCGCCGCGGCGGCGGCGATGGCCAGCAGCGCCGGCCGCGCCCAGGCAGGCTGATCCGCGGGGGAGCGCCACGGCGTCAGGAAGCGGCGCCAGCGGGGTGCTCCTGATGCAGGCCCTGGTGCTGTTTCCGGGATAACGGCCATCCCAGCCCCACCTCCCCAGTATGGCGGCTCGGGCGCGGGACACCTGCCGTTCGCGCGAGGATGATCGGGTGTCATCTGGCCCGCGTGACGTCGATCCCGGCCGCCTAGCGCACTGGTGCGTGCAGCATCTCGGCAGCCCGCCGGCTGAGGAGATCTTCAGGTCCGGGTACCTCTCTGCGGTGATCGGGCTGCGGCTGGCTGACGACCGGACGGCTGTGGTCAAGGTGCGTCCCGGTTCGCCGCGGGTGGCGGCCTGCGTGGACGTCCAGCGTCGGCTCTTCGAGTCCGGCTATCCGTGCCCGCAGCCGCTTACCGGCGCCGCCCCTTTCGGTGACGACGTGGCTACGGCCGAGACCTACGTGCCCGGCGGCGCCATGCTGCCCGGGCCGGATCGTGCGGCGTGGGCGTTCGCCGAGGCATTCGCGCGGCTGGTCAAGCTCGCCCCGCGGCCTGCCGAGGTGTCCACTCTGGACCCTGCACCGTCGTGGGCGGCCTGGAATCACGCCGAGGCCGGGCTGTGGCCGCGTCCCGAGGACGGCGACGTCAACCTCAACGAGGTGGCGGGGCCCGGGTGGATCGACGGCGCCGGGCGCCGTGCCCGTGACCGGCTGCAAGCCGGCGCGTCCGAAGCCGTGATCGGCCACTGCGACTGGCTCGCCGGCAATCTGCGCTGGAGCGGCGACAACCTGCTGGTGGTTCACGACTGGGACAGCGTGACCGCCGACAGCGAAGCGGTCCTGGCCGGCTTCGCTGCTGCGCTGTATTCGACCGTCAGCGCGGAAGAGCTGGCCACCGTCGAGGAAACCGAGCAGTTCCTCGCGGCCTACGGCGACGCCCGTGGCAGGCGGTTCAGCGAGGACGAACTCCAGCGGTCGTGGGCGGCCGGTGTCTGGACGCGGGTCTACGACGCCAAGTACCAGCACGCGGTCGGGCAACCAGTCGTCTCGCTGTCGGAGAATGAGGCCCGCGAGCGCCTCCGTCGTGCCCGGGCCGGCTAACGGGACCCGTACCCGTCGCCGGCGCCCCCCGCACCCGGCCACGCCGGCTCGCGGCATGTGCGGCATACTGCGGGTCATGATGATTGGTGTGGGTCTGGACGCCCGGCTCGGTCTTCCGTTCGATCAGCTGCGGGCGGCCGCGCGGGAAGCAGAGACCCTCGGTTTCGAGAGCCTGTGGACGCCGGCCGGGGGAGTGCCGGACTCCTTCCACGTCTGCGCGGCGTGGTCGCACGACACCTCGCTGCGCACTGGGATTTCCGTCGTCCCGGCGGCCCGCATGTGGACACCGCTGGGCCTGGCGGCTCAGACGGCCACGCTGGCTCAGCTGTCCGCGGGGCGGTTCGTGCTCGGCATCGGCACGGGGGGCTACGGGCCGGCCTTCTGGGAGTCGGTGGGCCTGCCCAACCGCCCGATCGCGGTGATGCGCGAGTACGTGACCGAGATCCGCGGGCTGCTGGACGGCCAGCAGGCCACGGCCGGGGAGATCCTCGGCCGGGACGGCGGGAGCCCGGGTGCCCCCGGATGGCCGCGTTCGGCCTCGCTCGGCCTGCGGGATCTGCCGCCGGCTCCGGTGTACCTGGCCGCGCTCGGCCCGCAGATGCTCCGGCTGACCGGCGAAGCCGCCGACGGAGCGCTGCTCAACTGGGCCACGCCCGAGCGGATCGCGGTCAGCCGGGAGCGGATCGACGAGGGCGCCGCGCGGGCAGGCCGCGACCCGGGCTCGGTCCCGATGACCATGTACATCCGGGTCTGCATCGATGATGACGTGGCCGCGGCACGGCAGGCGTTCGGCGAGCAGGTGCTCGGTTACGCCATGGGCCGCCCCGGCATCCCGAAGGACGCGGGCTACCGGGGCCTGTTCGGCCAGATGGGGTTCGATGCCGAGTTGAGCGAGCTCGAGCAGCGCCGGGAGCAGGGTACGGCCCTGCCCGAGCTGGTGGCCGCGGCCTCCGACGAGATGCTGCAGGCGGTCGGCTACTACGGTCCGCCGGGCCCGGCGCCGGCCGCGTTCGCACGGCTGAGCGCGGGGCTGGACGAGACCATCGTCCGGATCATCACCGCCCGGCCCGGCCTGGATCCGGTCCGCGAGGCCATGGCCGCCCTGACGCCGGCACTGATCAGGGGCAACTCCTAAAAAAAGTACTGATCACGTACTCTGGACTGGGGGATGCGATCGTGGCCCACGAGCCGGAGGATGGTCATGACGGAGGACGTCGCGCTGGTCCAGCGGACCTTCAACCCGCTGGACCGAGACCTGAGTTCCCCGAGCCGCGCCGCTGGCACGTGTCCCGTCGCCGCGCCGGGCGCAGGCCGCCGCAGCTGACCGCAGCAGCGCAGACCAGCATGGATCAGCACGCAAACAGGGCGCGCGTGATAGCGCGACGGGCCGTTAACCGGGCTAAAACCGTCTTTGACGAAGATGACCTGATCTTCCAGGAGGTTCATCAGCGCGGCGACAACGGCAAGGATGCCATCCTGGGCCTGGCCTGGACCGGCGCGGATGCCGGGCTGATCGTCTGGCTGCAGATCAAAGGCGGTCAGGAGTGCAAGCTCAAGGGCAAGCCGAACCGGCTCCGGGACATGGACTACCAGTTCAACCACGAGTTCGGCTACCGGCCGGTCGGCGAGGAGGGGCGGCACGTCATCCCGATCGACAACCGCCTGCGGCGGATCTGGAGCGACAGCCGGCCGATCTTCGTGCTCGTGCACGACCCGGATGACGAAGAACTGTACTTCGGGAACCTGGCTCGCATGGCGGACCTGGCCATGCCCGGAGAGACGCAGATCCCGCTGTATCCCGATCTGCGCATCAGGCCCCCGGACCCGACCCTGGAACCGTACGAGCAGAACCGCACTGAGCTGGACCGGTTCAAGGAAGCCGTGCGGGCCGAAGCGCGCTGCCCGATACCTCCGGTGAACCCCTCCGGTTACGAAGTCACCCGGTTCATCAGCTATCCGGACGGCACCATCGGCCCGTCACCCCAGGCCCTTGAGGTCATCCGCCGGGACATGGATAACGAGGTGGCCGACCTCGGCGCAGGCGAACTGTAAGCCCGCGTTGAGGATGTCCACCACGTCGGCCAGGGCCTGGTCGTCGCCGACGTTGCCGGCGAAGACGACATAGGGCATGCCGACCGCGAGGGCTGCGGCATCGATGGGGCGCAGCAGCGAGACCATGCCGGGGAACAGCTGGCCCGCCACCTCGGCGCGGCGGATGCCCAGGCCGTACCGGGCCACGTCGTGGGAGGTGATCCCGCCCTTGGCGATGACCCAGGCGGGCTCGGCGGCCAGCGCGCGGCGGACGATCTGCGATAGGGCCGCGGACACCGTGCGGGCGATGGCCAGGCTATCGGCGGCATCGCGGCCGCGGACCGGGGTGCGGCTGGTGTACAGCAGGACATCGGACCGGCTCAGCCCGGCGGCGACCTGCTCGGCCACCTCGGCCGCGACCTGATCCGGGCTGGCGATGACGGCGGCGACGTCGAGTTCGACGTCGGCGGTGGCGCGGCGCGCGCGCAGCGCGTCGAGCTGCCGGCTGGTCTGGCCGACGTGGGATCCGACCACGATCAGGCCGTGCCCGCGGCGGCGGGGCCCCGGCCAGATGTCCGGGCCGCGAAGCGGTGCCATCGGGTCCAGCCCGGCCAGGGCCCGCACGAACGAGGGCCCGGTGCGGAACAGGAACGACCGGCCGGCCCGCTCGGCCAGCAGCACCCCGTAGGCCACCGCCTCGAGGTCGGAGTACTCGGTGGCGTTGACCACGGCCCAGGCCCCGTCCGGCAGCCCGGCCAGCAGGTCGGCGATCCGGGCGGGCCCGCCGAGCCTGATGTCGGCCAGGCTGATGCTGGCGACCTCGCCCCGGCCGATCCTCCCGCCGCTTTTCTCGCTGATGAAGTCCTTCAGGTCCGACGCCGAATAGCCGAACGCAGCGTCCTTGGCGAACTCGGTCTGGCCCACCGGGATCAGCTCCCCGTCCACCCGGGCCCAGTGGATGTCCCCGGCGGTCAGCCGCCCGGCCTCCAGGAACGCCGGGACCAGCAGCACCCCGTCAAAGCCGCGGCCGAGCGCCTGCCGGCGGGCGGCCTGCAGCGCCGCCACCTCCGCCATCACGTGCCCGCGCAGCGTGGAGTCGCTCCGGCTGACCAGCTGGATCCGCGCACCCCGCTGCCCGGCCACGGCGATCAGCCCGTCGGCCGCCTGCCTGGTGCGCTCGACCGCGGCCGGCTCAGCCAGGCTGCGCGTATTGGTCAGCACGAAGCAGACCGGGGCCGCGCTGAAGGCGGCCTGGTAGGCGTCCTGCTCCAGCACGGTCACGACCTGAACGCCGTGCACCGCCTGCGACCCGGTCGGGTCATCATCCAGCGCGCCCAGCAGCAGCCCGTCCGCGGCCCGCATCGCGCGGACGGATTCCCGCAGACGGCCATCATCATCCAGAGCCGGGGGCAGGCCGACGAGTACCTCCGCCGCGGTCGGCAGGCCATCGGTCGGCATCGCGCTCTTCCCTCCGTCAGCGGCGGGTCCACGAGCACCGAGATCACTGTATCCCGCTCCCCGCTCCCGCTCCCGCTCCCCGCTCCCGCTCCCGCTCCCCGCTCCCGCTCCCCGCTCCCGCTCCCCGCTCCCGCTCCCCGCTCCCGCTCCCCGCTCCCGCTCCCCGCTCCCGCTCCCCGCTCCCCGGCTCCCCGCTCCCCGGCTCCCCGCGAGAGGATCGTGTCGTGCCGAAGCCAGAGCCCGAGCCGGAGCCGGGGCCGCTGCGGGAGCGGGTGCGGGCGGTGGCCGACCTGGCCGCGGAGATCCGCGCGCCGCCGTGCGCCCGGGCGGTCCGGCTGGTCGCGGTGGACGGGCGCGGCCGGTCCGGGAAGTCCACGCTGGCCCGGGCGCTGGCGGCGGCCTGCGGCGGCGCGCCGGTGATCCGGGTCGATGACTTCTTGTACTGGCACGACATCCAGGGCTGGTGGCCCCGGCTGGAACATGAGGCACTGCGGCCTCTGCTGTCCGGATCGCCCGCCCGGTTCCGGGTCCGTGACTGGGCCGGCGACCCGCTGGGCCGGGGCCTGGCCGGATGGGCCGAGGTCCAGCCCGCTGAGGTCGTGATCGTCGAGGGCATCACGGCCTCACGCCGGGCCATCGCCGCCGATCTGACCATGGCGTTGTGGGTGACCGCGCCCCGGGCCGAGCGGCTGCGCCGTGCCCTGGCCCGCGACGGCCGGCCGCGCCTGCCGTTGTGGATCGAGTGGATGAGCCTGGAAGATGAGTTCTTCGCGCGCGACGATACGGTCAGGCGCGCTGGCCACGTCGTGTGCGGGCACCCCTCCATCCCCTGCGACCCGGCCACCGAGGCCGTCCTGGTCGGCTCGCCCCGTGACCGGGACTGACCGGGCCGGGCTCAGTCCCGGTCACGGGGCTCGAGGAATTCCAGCCTGTTGCCGAAGGGGTCCTCGGTGTAGAAGCGGCGCATGCCCGGGAAGTCGTCGTCGAACCGGACCGGGGCGCCCGCGGCCCGGAGCCGTTCAGCCCAGGTGTCCAGATCCCGGACCTGCAGGCCGGGATGCGCCTGGCGGGCCGGGCGGAAGTCCTGCTCCACGCCCAGGTGCAGCTCGATGCCCTGACCGCGGAACCAGCAGCCGCCGCGGGCCGCGAGCACGGGCGGCTTGGCTACTTCCGGCAAGCCGAGCACGCCGCCGTAGAAGTCCCGCAGTGTGTCCTCGCTGCCGGGCGGGCAGGCCAGCTGCACGTGGTGGATCATCCGCGCTCCCGCAGTTACCTTGACATCAAGGTACCAGCCCAGCCCGGACGGGAAGCCGGCCGCAATGTCAGTGCCTGGGCCGGCAATGCTGGCATGAACCTTGCCGGAAACACGGCCCTGGTCACCGGCGGCGCCGCCGGTATGGGCGCCGGGATCGCAGAACGGCTGGCGGCCGGGGCATGCACGTCGTCATCGCCGATCGCGACGAGCAGCTCGGCCCGGAAACGGCCGCCCGGATCGGCGGCTCGTTCGTCCATGCCGACCTGGCCGCCAGCGCCGGGGTCCGCGCCGCCGTTGACGCCGCCTGCCAGCTTCCCGGCCGGGTCGGCGTCCTGGTCAACAACGCCGGCGGCGTCGAGGGGCCGTCCTTCCCGGTGACCGACCCGGCCCGGTGGCAGCTCACCCTGGACCTGAACCTGCGGGCCGTCATGCTCGCGACTCAGCTGATCCTGCCGCCCATGGCCGAGCGCGGCGGCGGCGCGATCATCAACATCGCCTCGGTCGCCGGGCTGGGCACGACCAGCCACGACGCACCCGAGTACGCGGTCGCGAAGGCCGGGGTGATGCGGTTCACCGCCTGCCTGGCCCCGCTGCGCGCCTCGATGGGCGTACGGGTCAACTGCGTCTGCCCGGGCCTGGTCGACACGCCGGCTTCGCGCCGGTCGCACGCTCGGATGACCCCGGCTGAGCGGGCTGCCCTCCCGCCGGCGCGTACGCCCGCGGACATCGCCTGGGCCGTCATGAGCTTTCTGGCCGACGACACCATCGCCGGGCGGATCATGGTCTGCCGCGGCGGTGAGCCCGACCGCCTGCTCCCGCTCGTCGACTGGCAGACCGCGTTAGCGCCCGCCGCTGGACCTGGCGGCCGGAACGTGATGTCATCGCGAGTGACGGATGCGCGGGAAAGGCGTTGCCATGTCCGAGTCCTATCCCATCCTCAACTCGCTGGTCCTGGAGCGGACCGGGGAGTCCTCGTACCGCGGGCCGAGCGTCCCGTCGGAGACCAGGCCGGTGGTCTTCGGCGGCCAGCTGATGGGCCAGATGATCGTGGCGGCCAGCGCCGCCATGCCCGGCAAGACCGTCCGCTCGCTGCACGCCATCTTCGCCCGGGCTGGCACGGTGGCCGAGCCGGTCGATCTTGAGGTCGACGTCATGCACTCGGGGCGCGCGCTGGGCAGCCTCAGCGTCACCGCCCGGCAGGGGGACCGGCTGCTGAGCCGGGGCCTGCTCCTGCTCGACGCCGGCGAGCCCGACGTGATCCGGCACAGCGACCCGAAGCCCGCGGTGGCCGGGCCCGAGGAGACCGAGCCGCCCAAGGGCGGCGAGGAGGGCGCCGAGGTGCGCATCGGCGACGGCGTCGACCTGAACACGCCCGAGGTCACCGGGCCGGCCGAGCTGAACGTATGGGCCAGGTTCAGCCATGCGCCGGACGACCAGGCGGTCCATCAGGCCCTGTTGTCCTGGTACACCGACCCGTTCCTGATCGCGGCGGCCATGCGCCCGCACGAGGGCATCGGCCAGGGCATGGCCCACGACACCGTATCCACCGGCGTCCTCACCCACACGCTGTCGTTCCACGAGCCGGTGGACGCGACCGGCTGGCTCCTGCTGGCCAACCGGAGCATCTTCGCCGGCCACGGCCGCACCTACGGCATGGGCCAGGTCTTCACCGAGGACGGCCGGCAGGTCGCCTCCTACGTCCAGGACAACATGGTGCGCGCCTTCCGCGACGAGCCGGCCGTCCGCGGCCAGGGAACCCTGACGATGTAGCGACCCCGCACGAAGGGACATGGACCTGGAACGCGCAAGGCCCCTGCGGCTCGAGGCCATCATGGCGGAGCCGATCGACGGTCAGTACAAGGCGTTCCCGGTCACCGACCGGCTGGTGCGGATCGGCGACGCGGGCGAGCAGGGCTGGAACGCGCTGGAGCCGCCGTTCTCGACTCCGGTCATGATCCTCAAGGACCGGGCCCTGCAGCACAACATCGACCTGATGGCGGCCTACTGCTCGGCGCGCGCGCTGAGCCTGGCGCCGCACACCAAGACCCCGCTGTCCCCGCAGATCGCCGCTCGCCAGCTGGCCGCCGGAGCGTGGGCGCTCACGGTCGCCGACGTGCACCAGGCCAGGGTCATGCGCTCGGCCGGCGCGCAGCGCCTCTTCGTGGCCAACGAAGTGACCGACGCCGCCTCGGCGGCCTGGCTCGCGCGCGAACTCGATGCCGACCCGGGCCTGGAGATGCACTGCCTCGTCGACTCCTGGGCCGGGGCCGCCCTGCTCGACCGGCACCTGGCCCACGCCGGCTTCCGCGGCCGCCTACCCGTTCTCATCGAGCTCGGCATCCCGGGCGCCCGCTGCGGGTGCCGCAGCGTGGCCGAAGCGGTGGATCTGGCCGCCAGGATCGCGCCGCTGCCGCGCCTGCGGATCGCCGGGGCCGAAGCATACGAGAATCTCTTCCCGCCCGGCCCGGCCGAGCAGACGATCAGCCGGGTGGACGAGCTCCTTGAGGCCTTGCGTGACCTCATCACCACGCTCGACGGCGAGGGCCTGTTCGGCCCGGCGCCGGAGATCGTGGTCAGCGCCGGGGGCAGCATGTGGTTCGACCGGGTCGCCGCGAAGCTTGCCGGATCGTGGGCGCTGTCCCGCCCGGTCCGTACCGTGGTCCGGGCCGGATCCTACGTCGCCCATGACTTCGCGGAATACGAGCAGTTCTCGCCGCTGGCCGCCCGGTCGGGCGGCTCGCCGCGGCTCGAGCAGGCCCTTGAACTGTGGGCCTCGATCCTCTCCCGGCCCGAGCCCGGGCTGGCGGTCCTCAACTTCGGCAAGCGCGACGCCGGACACGACCAGGGACTCCCGGCTCCTTTCGCCGCTCGCACGGCCAGCGGGCCGGCTGACCTGGACCCAGCCCGGTACGAGGTGCTCTCCCTCAACGACCAGCACGCCCGCCTGCGCCTGCCCGCCGACTCCCCGCTCGCGGTCGGGGACCTGGTCGGCAGCTACATCTCGCATCCGTGCACCTCGTTCGACAAGTGGCGGCTGGTTCCGCTGGTAACCGACGAGTACCACGTGATCGGGGCCGTGCGGTCCTACCTGTAGCCGTCCTAGGCGCCGCCGCTGCTGCGCGCCCACGGCCACCTGCCTCCCCGGCCCGTCGAGCCGGGCCAGGAATCATGATCGCGGATCGTTACTGCCCGCGGGCGGGCAGTAACGATCCACGATGATCTGAGGCATCCAGCGCGGCCCGGATCGCTTCCGCGCTCTGTCGGCACCCCGTCAGTGGAACCGGAGTTCCGCTTCTGTTAATCTGCTTGCGGAAATCAAGTTCCGCTTATGGGGAGGTGCGGATGGCCGAGGTTCGGCCGCGCGCGCGTTATCAGGTGACCTTCGCCGTCCTCGCGGCGGGGGTGGCGGCGTTTGCCCTGCTGCAGTCGCTGGTGATCCCGGTGCTGACCACCGTGCAACACGAGCTGCACACCACGCAGGACGCTGTGACCTGGGTGCTGACCGCGTATCTGCTGTCGGCGTCGGTCTTCACCCCGATCCTGGGCCGGGTCGGCGACATGGTCGGCAAGGAGCGGATCTTCGTCGTTTCGCTGGCTGCGCTGGCGGTTGGATCGCTGCTGGCGGCCATCGCCCCGTCGATCGGGGTCATGATCGTGGCCCGGGTCATCCAGGGCGCCGGCGGCGGCATGCTCCCGGTCGCGTTCGGGATCATCAGGGACGAGTTCCCGGCCGCGAAGGTCGCCGGCGCGGTCGGCGCCCTGGCCGCGCTCACCGCGGTCGGCGGCGGCCTCGGAATCGTCCTGGCGGGCCCGATCGACGAGGCGCTGAACTATCACTGGCTGTTCTGGCTGCCGATGATCCTCACCATCGCGGCCGGCATCTCAGCGGTGTTCTTCGTGCCCGAGTCGCCGGTCCGCGCGCCCGGCCGGATCAGCTGGCTGTCGGCGGTGCTCCTGTCGGGGTGGCTGGTCGCGCTGCTGCTCGCGGTCAGCCAGGCGCCGAGCTGGGGCTGGGGCTCCAGCCGGGTGATCGGCCTGCTGGCCGCCGCGGTGGTCCTGGCCGCGGGCTGGGTCGCCGCAGAGCTGCACGCGCGGACCCCGCTGATCGACATGACGATGATGCGGCGCACGGCGGTGTGGACGAACAACCTCGTGGCTCTGCTCATCGGCCTCGGGATGTACGCGACGTTCGCCTTCCTGCCCGAGTTCGTGCAGACGCCGCCCAGCGCCGGGTACGGGTTCGGCGCGAGCATCACCCGCTCCGGGCTGCTGCTGCTGCCCTCGTCGGTCACCATGTTCCTCACGGGCATGTTCGCGGGCCGGCTGGCCGGCCGGCTCGGCGGCAAGGTGCTCGTGGTCACCGGCTGCCTGATCGGCGCCCTCTCGATGGCGATCCTCGCCTTCGCGCACGAGCACGAGTGGCAGATCTACCTGGCCAACGCGCTGCAGGGAATCGGCTTCGGCCTGGCCTTCGCGGCGATGTCCGCGCTGGTCGTCGCCGCCGTGCCACCATCCCAGACCGGGGTGGCCAGCGGCATGAACGCGAACATCCGCACCATCGGCGGCAGCATCGGCTCGGCGGTGATGGCCAGCATCGTTACCTCGCAGCTGCAGCCGTCCGGCCTGCCCAAGGAATCCGGGTACACGGCCGGGTTCGCGGTCATGGCCGCCATGCTCGTGCTGGCCGCGCTGGCCGGCCTGCTGATCCCCGCGGTACGGCGCCCGGGGCGGCCCGGCGAGCCGGAGCGGGCCGGGCAGGCCGTGACCGCGGCCGGGACGCTGGCTGATTACAAGCCCGTGACCGGGTCGGCGGGGAGGAGCGAGGATGGGTAGCCAGCCGTCCTGGCCCGCGCTCGAGCATCCGGCCCGGGCCCCCCGGCGCGACGCCGTGCAGAACTACCACCGCATCCTCGACGCCGCCCGCGAGCTGTTCGCCGAGTCGGGCGCCGACGCCGGTATCGAGGACATCGCCGCCCGGGCCGGCGTGGGCATCGGCACCGTCTACCGCCGGTTCGCCAGCAAGGACGCCCTGGTCGATGAGCTCGTGCGGCTCGCCACGGCGGAGATAACGGCCGCCGCTGACCTGGCCCTGATCCGCGCTGACGGGCACGGGCTGGAGGAACTCCTGCGCGTGATCGGCCAGTCCTTCGCCGACCATGCCCGCTACGCCGACCTGATGTTCAACCGGCCGGCCGACCCCGAGGCCTCGCGGCGGATACGCGCGGCGGTCGAGGCGCTCACCGCGCGCGCCGCGGCGGCGGGCACGGTGAACCCCGCCGTCACGGCGAGCGACGTCATGGCGCTCATCTGGGCCATGCGCGGCGTCGCGCAGGCCACCGGGAAGGCGGCCCCGACGGCCTGGCAGCGCTACCTCGACATCCACCTGGCCGGCCTGCGGGCCGAAGGCCCGCTCAGCAGCGTGCCCGCCATGACCGCCGCCCAGCTGGCCCAGCTCTCCCCGCCCCCGCCGCAGTAACCAACGCCCCCGCGGTAACCACCCCCTGCGGCACCCCCGCGCGGCAACCAAATGAGAGTGGCTGCGTAATGGTTCTTATGGGTACAGAGCCACTCTCATTGGTCCGGGGCTGAAGGGCTTGGGACGCGGTTGCTGCGGGCATAGAGGCAGCGAGCCCGGTGGATGGTGCCGCAGGCACGGGTGCGAGTGGCCTGGTCGGAGCTGGGCTCTGCGGATCGGCATCTGTGGCATCACTTGGTGGAGCACCTGCGGGATGCCGGGCAGCCTGGCGGGGCCGAGGCCGGTTGCGTGTGACCTGCGGCCGGCCGGGGCGGCTGGAGCGGTTCGGGCCTGCCGCACCGGCTGCTGACCTGGCCGTGACCGGGACACCGCGAGCGGCCCGGCTGCGGAAGGTGCTGGAGCGCACAGCGCGCCTGTGGGCCCCGGCCGAGTCGGCCGGGGCCCACAGGTGGATGTCCTGCACAGCCGAGTCGCCGGTAACCCCGACTGGGGCCCGCGGGTGACGACCCAGCGCCGCGATCGATGGTTCTGGCTAGGCCCAGAATGCGTCGGACTCGCCGGTGCCTGGGGAGAATTCCCTGACCTCGGTCACAACGCCGTCGCTGATGTGGAAGACGTTGACGTTGTCGTAGTCGATGACCTTGCCCTCGCGCTCGCCGTGGGTGTGGTGCAAGGCGTAGACCCGATCGTCGCCAGCGGCGAGGTTCAGCAAGCTCACGGTGAAAGTTCCGTTCGAGCGCGCCATAGTCTCACCGAAAAAGGCCAGGATCGCATCTCGCCCTTGCTTCGGTCCGGACAGCACACCGCTGCCCGGCGTGTGCCAGACCGCGTCCTCGGCGAACAGGCCATTGAGCGTGGCCATGTCCCCCGCGCTAAACGCCGCGTAACCGGCCCTCACCAGCTCTACGTTTTTGTCAGCGCCCATGTCTCCTCTTCTCACCGTGTCTTCTTACCGTGGCCCCCCCAAGCGGGCGCGGTCGACGCGAACGTTATCGCTGGCCAGTGCTTGCCTTCTATAGGGAACCGCCGGCCGCCCTCGACGTCGGTGCCGATCTGATGCAATGGGCGCACCGATCACACTGGGGCGACCCACAAGCCGATGTAGGCCTTCTGCGCGGGTGAGGTATGTGGTGGTCGGAGGGGGAGCCTGGCGCCGGTCGGGGCTCTCGTGCGTCTGCAGGGCCTGGCGTGGGCGAGGTATGCCGCGGCCGGGCTGAGCCGTGGCTCCGATCACGAGACGCCGTGCTGAGCTGGCCGGACGGCTGGGGGTGTCAACGGATTTAGCCAAGATGCCTCTACCGATGTTGTACATACACGGGGGTGTGTTCGGGCCTGTGTGTCGGGGTGGAGCGGCGCCCTAGTGGTTTTCAGAGCGTGCGCGGTTCGCGGTCCATCGTGCCCCCCACCTCGACGTTCAGCGTCTCGACCCACGTTGTCCAGATCATCCCGCGTCATCCCGTGCTTGCGGCAGCGGACGGCTCGCACCAGCCAGAGATCCGTGTCATCTGGCGCACTCCGGTGTGGCGACCTGCTGTGTCAGTTTAGATTGACAAATCGAGACTGTCAGTCCAAACTGACAGGCATGGACATCGAAAAGCTCAGCGCGGACGTCTCGTCGGATGACCCGGCAATTGGGCTTCGCGCCTCGCTGGCGCTCCATCGCCTGGCTGAACGGGTCGAAGCGAACCACGTCGCGTCCGCCCGGGGAAAGGGCTGGTCGTGGCAGCAGATCGGAGACGCCCTGGGCATCACCCGCCAATCCGTGCACACCAAATACAGCAAGGAGTCATCATGACCACCGAATCCGCAGCGCCAGAGGATCTTCACGGCTGGGCCATCTATCTGCGGGCCGGTGAGGAGGCTCGTCGCCGGGGTGATCGCCGAACGGGCACCGATCACATCCTGCTCGCCTTGCTGGAAAATCCCCCGATCGAGGTCATGCTGGGCGTGAGCCTGCAGCAAGCTCGCCAGGCCCTTGAGTCGCTCGATCACGAAGCCCTGGGTGCCGTGGGCCTGGGGTCCGGCACCGACGCTCCCGCGCTGCCGATGCGCGCCGTGCCGAAGAAGCCGACGATCAGAGACGTCGCGAAAAAAGATCGCTTCCGCATGACGCCCGCGGCAAAGAAAGTGCTTGAGGAAGCGTCCAAGCCCAATCGCCGGAGGCTCTATGTCACGGCGCAGCAGGTGCTGGCCCAGATCCTCGCTCTCCAGCCACCAGATCCTGCCGCGGCGCTGCTGGACGCTCTCGGCGTGAACACGTCGGAGGTCCGGCGCCGATTGGATACGGCCACGCGCGGCTAGAGTCAAACTGTGCAGGTGGCCTCGTGCGGCTGGCGTGCTGGCGCGGCGGCGGGCTGTCAGTCCAGCCGCTGTTCGAGTCGGACAGCCACCTCCCGGTATCGGGCCACCGGGATGAGATGCACGCCTGCGAACGCGCCTGAGTCCCGGATCTGCAGCACGAGATCACAGGCCGCTTCGACGCCCGCCAGGCGGTCAGTGCGCGCCTGGCGTGCCAGTCCGTCCGGGATCGCGATGTCCGGGACGGCGGCTCCGAGCCGCTGCGCGTGGGATTCGCTGGCCAGCACAATCACGCCAGCGTAAACAGGAATGTCGACCGGATTGGCGTCCCGCCACCGTAGCAGCCCGTCGAGGGAAAAGCTGACCTGCAAAAACAGGAAGTCGGCTGAGCGCTTCCAGGCGGGCAGCGGGCGCAGCGCAGCCACGGCGCCAACCCTGAACGGCTGCACCGCGGCGAAGGCCGGATCGGTCGGCAGTGCCCGCACCTCGTCCATCATCGCCCGCACGTTCAGCTCGCCGGTCCGAGTGCCGGAGCTGGGCTTATCGCCGTACACAAAGAGGAACTGGTCAACGTGATACGACGCTGCGGTCAGCAGGTCGCGCCGGAATCCGAGCAGGTTCCGGTCCCGCGAGTTCAGGCAGGCGATGCTGCGGCCACCCATCGCCTCCACCTCATGGGCCACGGCCACGCTGGATACCGTGGCCCGGCCCAGGTGGTTGTCTGGGATCAGGAAGGTATCGGCGACCTTGCTGAGCGTGCCGATCTGATGGCGGACATGCATGAGGTCGGGCCGGGTCGGCGGCTCGATCTCGCAGATCACCTGGAACGGCCGATTTACCATTACCCCAGCCTAGAGCAGGTGGCTTCGATCGCGAGGCGATGCGCTGAGCTGTCGTGACTGTAGTGGGATTTATCGAAGATCGCTCTTCCGCGCAGGCTGCCATAACCATCGGTTCCGCCGACCCTGCTGGTGCATCATCCCAGGGCCGGTGGCCCTTGACGAACTGGCATTCGTCCTGGCTTGCCCCGGCCGTTCGCCGTAGGTGCAGGACCGTCGGCCTTACAGTGGTGACGTGAGCGAGATTCCGCTCGAAGAGGCACCGGCCAGGTTACCGACGCAGCGCATGATGCTGCCCGCGGTCAGGTCGTCTATCTCACGGAGCGCGGCGAGCGGCTCGCTGCGATCGTCCCAGCCGAACTCGCGGCCGAACTGGAGAGCCTGACTCCTGAGCAACTCCGCGAGTTGCTGGAAGACTTCGCGGATGCGGATGCGGATGCGGATGCGGATGCGGATGCGGATGCAGGCGGCGCGCGAGTCGCTGGCCGAGGTCGAGGCGGGCGCCGAGCCGTTACCGGCCGAGGAGGTCTGGGCGGAACTCGGCCTCGGGACGTGACGTCCCGCCGGTATGCGCTGGAGTTCGCCCGAAAGCTGTGCGGGCGCTGCGAAAGCTCGACCGGCCCGTAGTCGAACGCATCAAGGCCGTGGACGCCGGTCATCGTCGGCAGATCTACCGTTAGCTACGAAACGCCGCCGCCGCCCCTCAGAGCACTCCCGTCTCCCGCAGCTCATCGATCTGCGCGCTGCTCAGCTTGAGGATCTCGCCCAGCACGTAGTCGTTGTCCTGGCCGTAACTCGGGCCCGAGCGGTCCATCCGGCCGCCCATGTAGGCCGGGGTCTCCGACAGCTTGGTCGGATGCTCCTTGACCGGCCACACGCCGATCTCGGCCTGCCGCAGCTCGGGGAGCCAGCCGAGATGCGCCAGCTGCGGATCGTGCTCGTAGCGGTCCTCGGCCGTCTGGCACACCCCGGCCGGGACACCCCGGCTCTGCAGCTCGGTCATCAGCGCGTACCCGTCCCGGCCCTGCGTCGCCGCGCCGACCGCCGTGTCGAGCTGGTCCTGGTTGGAAAGCCGCTGCGGCAAGGTGGCGAACCGCTCGTCCGCCGCCGCGGCCGCCAGCCCGAGCACGTCGGCCACCGCGAGCCACTGGTCCTGGGTGAACGCCGCGATCGCGATCCACCGGTCCTCACCCGCCGTGCGGTAGGCGCCGTGCGGCGCGGCCGGCTTGTACGGCGACCGGTTCCCGTACCGCGACCACCGCCGGCCGTTGACCGTGTAGTCCAGGATCGACGTGCCGGTCAGGTACAGCCCGGTCTCGCCCTGCGAGGCGTCGATGTGACAGCCCTCGCCGGTCACGTTGCGCCGGTACAGCGCGGCCAGCATGGCCACGGCCATGTTGTAGGCCCCGAACCAGTCCAGGTAGGAGTAGCCGATCCCGGCGGGCGGGAACGGCTCGGGCAGGCCCGACATCTCGCTGAGTCCGGTGATGGCCGCGGCGGTCGGGCCGTAGGTGCGGGCCCGCCCGTACAAGCCCGCCTCGCCCAGGCCGCTCTGCTGCACGTAGATGATGCTGGGGTTCAGTTCCCTGAGCTTGTCGTAGCCCAGCCCCATGCGGGTCATCGTCCCGGGCGAGAACCCCTCGATGACCATGTCCGCGTCGCGGATGAGGTCCTCGAGGATCTCCCGCCCGCGAGGCTTCCGCAGGTCCAGGGACAGCCCGAGCTTCCCGGCGTTGATCTCCATGAACGACCCGCACCGGTCCGGTGATTCGACCGGGGGCGGCGGGATGGGCCCGGTGGCGCGATCCCGTTCCTCGCGGCCGCCCGGGGGGCACGCTCCGATGGCGGCGGCCCGCATGCCGTCCAGGTGGCTGACGTGCTCCACCTTGATGACCTCGGCGCCCATGGCCGCGAAGTACCGGCCCGCGCCCGCGCTGGCCAGCATCCAGCTCAGGTCGACGATCCGGATATCCGACAGCGCGAACGGCTTGCCGTGCCTGCTGACCAACGGATCCTGGCTGGCGCGCTCGGAAACATGGATGCGGGGGCGGCGCGGCGGCGGCGTGATCCACTCGGCCAGCAGGTCGGCGGTGTGCTCGCCCACCATCGGGGCCCGGCGCCGCCCGCACCACTGCAGGCCTTCGGTCAGCCACTTCGCGCCGGTGTAGACGAACGTCTCGTCCAGTTCGTCGTGATAGACCTCGAAGAACGCGCTCCGCATCTGCCAGTGTTCCTCGCTGATGTTCTCCTCCGGGCGGCGCAGCGGAGCCCAGGGCATGCCGTACCCCTGCGCGTCGCGCCACAGGTCGCGGTCGAACATCAGGCGCGAGATGAGCTTGTCGGTGAGCACCGAGATATGGTCCCCGGCTTCGGCGGAGAACCGGTGGTCGCCGTCGTACTTGGGGTCGTCCAGGTCGCCCTGCATCCCGTGGTCCTTGAGCAGCGACACCGTCCCGGCCCAGGCGTTCACGCCCACCCCGCCCCGGCCGAACGCCCGGTAAGGGAGCAGGTAGCGCCCGTCCTTCGTCATCGCCAGCGCCGACCCGGTGACACTGGTCGAGGAGTGCCGGCAGGTCAGCCGCTGGTGCGGCTGGGCCAGGAACACCCAGTCCGGCAGGTCCGTCTCGGTGTTCTTGCTGACCGCGTCGTGCACGCTGGTCGTCATGCGCTGGCCCTGGCCGGAGGACAGCCGGTAGTTCAGCGCGCCCAGGATGGCCATGACGGTCATCTCGCCCGCGATGTGGTAGGACTGCCACATCTGCGGCGCGACCGGCGGGGTCTCGTAGAAACCAGCCGGGTCGGGATCGTAGCCGCAGTTCAGCATGATCCCGCCCAGGGCCAGGTGGACCAGGTCGCTGGCGGCGTAATCGGCCCACGGCCCGGTGTCGCCGAACGGCGTGATCCGGGCCCAGATCAGCCCGGGATTGTCCACCGACACGTTGTCGTACCCGATCCCGCGCCCGGCCAGGTAGCCGCGCGGCCGGGTGTCGACCACCACGTCGGCTGTCCGGGCCAGCCGGGCGAACGCCTGGCGGCCCTCGGCGGCGTCCAGATCCAGCACCACCGACCGCTTGCCCAGGTTGTAGTGCCAGAAGTACAGGCTGCGGTCGGGGTCCGGCTCGTCGTGGTAGAACGGCCCGAACCTCCGGGTGGCCTCGCCGCCGGGCGGCTCGACCCGCACCACATCGGCCCCGAGCCCGGCCAGGACCTTGCCGCAGTACTCGCCGAGCTCGTCACCGATCTCCAGGACCCGGATCCCGCCCAGGAAGCCGGCGAAGTCATCGGTTTCGGTAATGGGGCTGGACACCTTCATCCTCCCGAGGTCGACAGTGCCGATATCGACAGTGCCGATTCTGACCAACATGACCGAGTTCGGCAATAGTGAAACGTTACGTCCCTGGATATCCGCGGCCGCCGGGGTCCGGCCCGGGCTCTCGGCGTAGAACGTGTTCTGCCTGATGGAGCGGATACCCGCCGTCCCCGCGGCCGGGCGGGCGGTGGCCCGCGGGCGCCGCCTGGCCGCGGGCCGGACGCGGCCAGCGGCCGGCCAGGGCCGGCGTCCCGCTCGTATCCCCACGTCAAAGCCGGTGTACGTAAGCCGGGGGCGCGGCCGGAGCCGGAGCAGGCCCGGCCGGGCGCCGCACCCGGGCCCAGAGCGACGGTCAAGTTACCAACGAGTACTAAATGTCCGCGAAATAGAGGGTTGACACACAAAGTTCCAGAAACGATTCTGGTCTGGACCCGGAGGGTTCGCCGTCAGCACGGGCTACTACCCGGGGCCTCCGAAGGAGGACCGCATGACCATATCGGCCGGCCCCTGCACGGTTACCGGGTCGTTGACCTCGCGGACGAGACCGCCGCGCTGTGCGGGAAGATGTTCGCTGATCTCGGCGCGGACGTCGTCAAGGTGGAACCGCCGGGCGGCTGTCCCACCCGGAGCATCCCGCCGTTTCTCGACGAGGGAACCGGGCCGGACCGCAGCTTGTACTTCCAGGCCCTGGCGGCCGGGAAGCGGTCGGTGACGCTCGATCTGCAGCGGCCGGAAGGACGAGACCTGCTGGCCCGCCTGGCCGACGGCGCCGACTTCCTCGTCGAGTCGTCTCCGCCCGGTTACCTGGACCAGCTCGGCCTTTCCTACCAGGCGCTCGCGGCGCGCAACCCCAGGCTCATCTACACCTCCGTGAGGGCGTTCGGCGATGGCGGGCCGGGTGCGGCGTGGCGCGCCGCCGACATCGTCGGCTGGGCCGCGAGCGGGATGATGACGCTGATGGGCGCGCCGGGGCGGCCGCCGCTGCAGGTCAGTGTCCCGCAGGCCTGTTTCTTCGCGGGCGCGGAGGCGGGCGTCGCGAGCATGCTGGCGCACCTGGACCGCGAGCGGTCCGGACAGGGCCAGCAGGTCGTGATCAGCCTGCAGGCCGCGGCGGCCGGGGCCTTGAACACCGAGACGGCGTTTCCCGTCCTGGAGGGGCGCTCGATGGCCCGCAACGGCCCCACCCCGGCCTTCATGCCGCGGGCCGGCCGGTATCTCTACCCGTGCGCCGACGGCCATGTCCAGCTCACCGTCAACGCCGGCATCTTCCTGGCCACCACCGTCGGCCTGCTGGAGTGGGCGAAGGAGCTCGGGCCGCTGCCCGAGCCGGTCGCCGCGATCGACTTCGCCGGGTGGACGCCGGACCGGCAGCGCGCTCAGGACCCGGAGCTCATCGCCGAGATGACCGCCTGCGAGACCGCGATCGCCGGCCTGCTCGCGCGGCTGACCAAGGCGGAGATCATGAGCCGGACCCACGCCCAGGGCTGGGCCATCGCGCCCGTCAACACGGTGGCGGACATCGCTCATGACGAGCAGCTGGCCGCGCGGGACTATTACCAGCAGGTGGAGCATCCCGGCCTGGACCGAAGTCTCACTCTGATCGGGCCGTTCGCGAAGCTCAGCGGGACCCCGGCCCCGCCGGGGCGGCGCGCGCCGATGCTCGGCGAGCACAACGCGGACATCCTGCAGGGCGAGCTCGGCCTCAGCGGGGAGGAACTCGTCGCATTGGAGGCGGCCGGCGTGATCTGCTCGGCACGAGAGGGAGCAGGCCGGTGACCGGGGTCGCCGAGGGCCTGCGGGTGCTGGACTTCACCTGGTTTGCGGTGGGCCCGGTCACCACGAAGTACCTGGCCGACAACGGCGCCGAAGTGATCAAGATCGAGTCGCGCGCTCGCCCGGACGGGCTGCGGCTGGCGCCGCCGTTCAAGGGGGATCCCAGCCTCAGCCCCAACCGGAGCCAGTACTTCGGGAACTACAACTCCTCCAAGAAGAGCGTCAGCATCGACATGAGCACGCAGGAGGGCCGGGAGCTGATCCGCGGGCTCGTCCCGCATTGCGACATTGTCGCCGAGAGCTTCCGGGTCGGGACCATGGCCAAGTGGGGCCTGGGCTACGACGTTCTGCGCGAGCTCCGCCCGGACCTCATCTACCTCGCGACCTGCCTGCAGGGCCAGACCGGGCCGAGAGCCGGGTACGCCGGGTTCGGCACGCAGCTGGCCGCCATCTCCGGTTTCTACAGCGTGTCCGGGTACTCGCCCGACGAGCTCACCCCGGTGCATGGGCCGTATACCGACTTCGTCGCGCCGAGATTCTCGTGCTTCGCGCTGCTGTCGGCCATCGACCACCGCCGCCGCACCGGCGAGGGCCAGATGATCGACATGTCCCAGTACGAGGCGGCCCTGAACTTCCTGTCCCCGGCGATCACCGACTACTTCGCCACCGGCCGGGTCGCGCAGCCCGCCGGGAACCGCTCGGCACGGTACGCGCCGCACGGCGCCTACCAGTGCCGTGACGACGCCGGCGGTGAGCGCTGGGTGGCCCTCGCCGTCGCGGGCGATGAGCAGTGGCGGGACCTCCTGCGGGTGCTCGGGGACGACGCGGGCCTGTCGATGTTCCCCGGGCCCGCCGACCGCCTGGAGCGGCGCGACGAGGTCGACGAGTACGTCGGCGGCCTGGTCGCCGGGCGCGACGCGGCCGAGCTGACCGCGTCGCTGCAGCAGGCGGGCATCTCCGCTTACCCGGTGCAGAACTGCGCGGACCTGCGCGAAGACGAGAACCTCCGCGCCTGGGGGTTCTTCCGCGACCTTGACCAGTCCGAGGCCGGCCCGATGCCCTACGACGGCTTCGCCTACCGGCTGGACCGCACGCCGGGCCACCAGAGCGCGGCGCCCAACCTGGGCGAGCACACCGATGAGGTGCTGTCCGGCCTGCTCGGCCTCAGCGCGGCCGAGATCGGCCGGCTCCGCGACGCGAAGATCCTCTACTGAAGATCCTCTACTGGGGCCCGAGGCCGGCCGGGTCGTCGTCCGGGAACAAGCCCGGCACGTTCAGCAGGTGACCGCCCACGCGTATCTCGAACCGGGCCTCGGCCGCCGAGCAGACCCCGGCCAGCCACCGCTGGTTCGCGGCTGAGAAGACGTTGTGCACGATCAGCAGCCGCCGGTGCTGCTCACCGCGCAGCGGGCGTCCGGCTACCGCGACCTGCTGAAGAATCTTCAGATGAAGATCGCGAACCTGGAGAATGACCTGCCGGTAATCGGCTCTCGTATCGGTCAGGACTCTGACCATGCTCGCCGTCAGCTTCTGGTTGCGCTGCCCGGTCCGGAATTCGCGCAGCAGATGGCTGGTCACGCGTTCGGCCGGGGTGGCCCCGTCCGGCGTCTCGTCCGTGACCCGCCGCAGGGCGTTCTCGTAGCGGCCCACCGCGATGGCCAGCAGCACGTAGTCCTTAGCCGGGAAGTACCTGTACAGCGTGGCGAGCGACACGTCCGCGCGCTGCGCCAGCTCCTTCATCTGCAGCAGGTCTTCCCCGCCCAGGGCGAGCATGGTCGTGGCCGCGGCCAGGATGCGGTCGTAGCGCCCGTGCTGTGCGGGCGTGGAGGGAAGGGCAGGCACTATCGGCTGGCGTAGCGTCTGAATCGTTCTCATCAAGAGAGATTCTACCCAAGAGGCCGCGCCACCTGCCGTCTTGCCTCCGGGCCAGGCTGGCTCGGGTGACACATGACCACCCCGCCCGGGGGCCGGCCTCCCGCTGTGGTCGTGGGTGCGGGAGGCCGGCGGCCCAGCGTCTATCGGGCCAGCTCTTCCAGCGCGCGGCGGCGCTGGCGCTTCCCGAAGATCCCGACCATGAGGGCCGGCAGGAGAGCGCACGGGATCGTGATGAACACGAAGAAGCCGCGCGGCGCGGTCACAGAGAAAAGCTGCCCGGCGATCAGGACGCCGCCCCAGGCGCCGAGGTGCCCGATGCCGTCGGTCCAGCCGGTGCCCAGCGACCGCATCCGGGTCGGGTAGTTGTTCGGGATGTAGACGTACATGCTCCACAGCCACAGCACGCCGCCGGTGATCGAGATGACGAAGAAGGTGGACACCGCCGCGTGGCTGTGCGACGCGTACATGCCCCAATAGCCGCCGGCGAACACGATGGCCCCGAAGAGCTGGGTGTACTTGCGTTCGAACCGGTCGCCGAAGGCTGCGTTGATCAGGTAGGCGATGGTGGCGACCACCCCGCCCCAGGCCGTGATGGCGAAGACCGTGCCAGCGCTGTAGCCGCGGTTGAGGACCAGGAACAAGACGATCTGGCTGTTGCCGCCGTACACGATGCCGGCGTAGCCGAGCACCATGACCACCAGCAGGAAGATGGTGGCGACCACGTACAGCCGGCCGAACGGAGCGAGCCAGCTGGTCTTCTCCTCGGCCACCACCTCATGCGGCTTCAGGTCGGGCTCGGGCAGCGCCACCCGGCCGCCCTTGCTGACCCGCGCCTCCATCCGCGCCACCACCGTGCGTGCCTGGTCGCGGCGCTCCCGGGCCTCCAGCCAGCGCGGCGATTCCGGCATCCGGAAAAACAGGTAGACCGCGACCAGGATGTTCAGCCCGGCCAGCAGCCACAGGTACGCGTGGTACTGGCTGGGGAACCAGTAGTGCGGGATGAGGCCGACCAGGATGACCTCGAGCAGGAAGATGCAGACCGCCTGGGAGACCATCATGACCCGGGGCCGGACCGTCGGCCCCATGATCTCGCTCATGTACACCACGTTGATGGCCAGGTACCCGCCGATCCCCAGGGTGCTGCCGATCGACAGGACAGCCAGCGCGGGGTAGTTGGTCACGTAGGCGAACGGCCATATGAACACCCCGGCCAGCACCGAGGACAGGATCAGTGACGGGCGGCGGCCGATCTTGTCCGACAGCCAGCCGACGGCGTAACCGCCGATCAGGATGCCGATCCCGACCTCCAGGGCGTACAGGACGTCGTACTGGCTGTGGGTGATCTCCTTGGCGGGCAGCCAGATGAACGGGTACATCCTGGCCGCGATCGCGTCGGTGGAGACCGCGACCGCCCAGCCGACCTGCACGATCAGGCAGATCTCCCAGGCCATCGCGCTCATCGGCAGCCGGTCGATCCGGGCCGCCATCTCGCCGGGAATGACCAGGGTGGTTCCGCCCGAGGCGGCCCCGCCTCCCGAGGTATCTTGTGCCATTTGCGTTCTCCTTGCTGCCATCCGTTTTCAGGGGGTGGCGCTAAAGCGGGGAAGGTGGCGCCTTTCGCTGGTGGTGCTGGGACGGCAGGACGGACTTGCCGCCAATGTGGTGGGGTGTCTGGCCCAGGATCCTGAACATTGCGTTCAGGTAATTCGGCGAAATCCCGCACGCGGTAGCAGGCGGCGAATTGCCATTGTGGCGCGTGCGTGCGGAACATCGAATGGGTGATCAGCCCGCGGCGAGTACGGCCAGGTCGGCCCGGCCGATCCGGTCGCCGAACGGGCTTGACTGCGCGCTGGTCGCACCGGTTAGCCCGGCCGCCGCCAGCGAGCATTGACATCCCCGTCCAGGCCACGAGGAGCCCGAAATGCAGGGCTGATGCCCGGGCCGAGCGAGCTCAGTCGGGCGCTTCCCGGCGCCACGATGAACTAAAGGCCCGTTCGCATGGCCCGCTCCGGGCCGGCGGGGCCCGTCTCCGCAGCCATGTGTCGTATTTGCGCTGCGCCATTGCCGCTCCTGCGTGGTGAGCCGCTTGGCCACATGGTGACATTCGGTTCTGGTTCAGTCAATATGCCGGGCCAGCCTCTGTGAAAGAATGCGGCAAGTGGGAACAATGAGGCGCTGGGCGTAAAAAAGTAGAACCGATACTCCTTCTGGCTCAGCGCCGTACCGATTTCGCTTTTCAGGTGCGGCGGGCGGTCGCGAAGCGCGGGTCTTACCAGGGTGACGAGCTGGCCGGCTCAGGGCCAGTCTCGGCTGACCGAGCCCGGGCCGACGTCGGCCGGCGCGGCGCTGGTCCAGCCGATCCTGGTGTCCGGCGCCGCGCGGTCGAGCTCAGCGGCCACCACGTCCTCGGGCAGTTCCAGCAGCTCGCAGCCGATCTCGATCTCGGCCTCCACCTCAGCGGCCGACATGATCCCGGCCAGCCACAGCCGGCAGGCCGTGTTGAAGATGTCGATGACAATGGGCAATACCCGCTGCTGCCGGTCGCCCGCTGAGCTGCCGCCCGCCGCCACATGACGAACGATCTGCAGGTGCAGGTGCTCGATCGTTTCGATGATCGCGCTGTTGTCGCGCCTGGTCCTGGTCAGCGTCTGCGCGAACGTAGCCGTCAGCCGCTTGTCCCGCTGCTGCGCGTGGAACTCCCGCAGCAGGTACCTGGTCACCCGGTCCCGGACCGAGTCACCCTGCGGCACTTCCGCGAAGACCTTGCGCGCCGCCTCCTGGTACCTCGCCACCGCGAGCGCGAGCAGGACGTAATCCTTGGACGGGAAGTACCGGTACAAGGTGGCCAGTGACACCCCGGCCCGCTGCGCGAGGTCCTTCATCTGGATGGCGTCGCCGCCCTCGGCGGACAAGATCTCGGCGGCCGCCGACAGCACCCGGGCGTAGCGGGCCTGCTGGGCCTGCGTCGCAGGAGTCACGGGACCCGTCGGCTGACTCACTCAACAAATTTAAGCGATCAGACCCGACCCCGGCGAGCCTGCGGCAAGGCCGGTAGTGCTTACCGGCGCGGCAGCATGACCGTAGCGCTGCCTGGCGTCGTCACCCCTTCCTTCTCGTTCTCCAGCCAGATGTCGAGATCGACCAGGCCGTTGCCGTCGTCATCGACATAACGGCGGGTGACCTTGCCCCGGACCTTGAGGGTGACACCGGGACGGTTCATCTTGCGCATGGAATATTCCAGCTTGCGGACCCACCCCTCCGTCCCCGCGTAGTCACTGAGCAGGCGGCCCAGCGCGGCCCGGGTGAACCCGGTATTGAAAAAGACATCCGGGTGACCGCCCTCACGGGCGAACTCGCGATCGTGGTGGACGGGGTAAAAGTCCTGGGAACCGCTGACCTGCTCGACCATCTTGGTCTCGGACAAGAACATCTCGAACCCCGGGATCTCCTCGCCCTCCTTAACATCGTCCCAGTACCGTTGCGTGATAACCGGTGCCGACATGTGTGCGCTTCTTCCCTTGTTGCTGCGGCCGGCCGTACCAGGCACGCCGGCGGCCGCTGGCCGGCGTGCCTCTTGCCCCGGGCCGCTCCTGGTGATCAGGAGCTGTCCGCCGCCACTTCCTCGGGCTCACGATGGACCAGCAGCGTGTTGCGGATGGCCGCGACCAGTTCACCGTCCTGATTGGTGATCCGCGTCTCCACCGCCGTCCAGACGGCCTTCGGGTCCAGCCGGATGGGCTTTTGGTAAACGTCCACGATGACCATCTGGCGGGACAGCCGGTCGCCCACCCGGACCGGGCGGAAGAATTCCATCTGCTGGTTGAGGTTGATCATCCGGTCGCCCGGGGTCGGGATGAGCAGCATGAGCTGCGGGCCCTCGTCCGTCTTGGGCCAGATGCCGTCGCCGGCGAAATAGTCGGCCATCACCGGCGGCGCGATGACCGCGCCGAATCGCGTCCCGGCCGCGAAATCAGGGTCGAGGTAGAGCGGGTTGCCGTCCTCCACCATGTGGCAATGGCGGCGGATGGCATCGTACTCAACCGGATACCGGCCCTGTTTCACCTCGCTCTTCTTCCCGATCCACTCGGCGCGGACGGCGTCGATGTCGTACGGCCCGGTTTGCTTCATGTGATCGCTCCCGTTCCGGCCGCCTCTAGTCGAGGGCCCACTGGACCAGGGTGTAGCCGTCGTGGTCTTCGAAGTCGGCGTGGACCGCTGCTCCGATCGGGACCTCCTGGCGACGGTCGCCGAGCAGGTTGCCGACCATACGGATGTTGTCCGCGTGCGGGAGCTCGACCAGGACCACTACGTAGGGCACCGAGGCGACCAGGGCGGGGTGGACCGGGTGCCAGACCCGTTCCCAGGAGTAGATAACCCCGGTGGGCGCGACGTCCTCCCACCCGAGGTCATCGGATCCGCACCGCCAGCAGACCCATTCCGGTCCCCACTGGAAGTGCTGGCAGGACCGGCACTTCTGCACCGCCAGGCGATGCTCCGCGGTGGCCTCCCAGTACGCGGTGTCCAGGCCCATGCCGTCCGCTACGGGCTTGGCCAGCCCGTCGGCCAGGTAGGCCTCGCCGGCGCTCACAGCGCCGCCTCCGTGCCCAGGATGACGCTGGAAACCGGGGAGACCATGGGGCCGCCCGCCACCAGGCAGACCTTCGCGTCGGGCACCTGATTGACCGAACGTCCCTGCATCTGCCGGACGCCCTCCACCACCAGCTCCAGCCCGTGGATGTAGGCCTCGGCCAGGTTGCCGCCGCTGGTGTTCAGCGGCACCTTCCCGCTGGGCGCGATCAGGTTGTCCAGCTGCAGCACCTCGTCCACCTCCTCGGCGGCCACCATGCCGTGCTCGACCATGCTCATCACCACCCCTCCGGTGAAGTTCTCATAGCACTGGGTCACGTCGACATCGGCGGGCGTCAGGTCGGCCATGGCGTACAGCCTCGGCGCGACCGTCCCGAAGTCCGACGACGAGTAGGCGCCGCCGTTATGCACCGGGGCCGCGTAGCGCTGGTCCATGCCGTGCGCGCCGCCGAGCACGTACACCGGCTTCTCGCAGACATCCCGCGCCGCGTCCGCGGACATGACGATCAGCGCCGCCGCGCCGTCGTTTTCCTGGCAGCAGTCGAACAGCCGCCACGGCTCCACGATCCAGCGTGACTCCTCGTACGACTCGGCATCCAGCGGCCGCTTGTACATCACCGCCCGCGGGTTGTTCTGCGCGTGGTGGTAGGAGGCCAGTGACACGCCCATCTGAGCCTTCAGCCCCACCCCGCCGTGCTCGTGCATCCACCGCTGGTAGCGCATGGCGAACATCTGCGCCGGTGACATCAGGCCGTAGGGGATCGAGTAGGCCATCTCCCCGCTGATCGATTCGATCGGGCGGCCCTGCCCGAAGCGCCCGAACTGCCCCTGGGCCAGGCTCCGGAACACCACGACGCACTCGGCGACGCCGGCCGCCACGGCCATCGCGGCGTTCTCCACCGCCCCGCAGCAGCCGCCTCCGCCGCCGCCCCACAGCATGGAGGACAGCCGCAGGTCCGGCAGGTTGAGCGCGGACGCCAGGCGGGTGGACGTATTCCGGTCATCTGAGTACGACGCGAACCCGTCAATCCGCTGCGGGTCGATGCCCGCGTCCTTGCAGGCCGCCTGGATGGCATCCACGGCCATCTTGAACTCCGGCTCGGTGGCCCGTCCCCATTTGTAGTACGTGGTCTCGCCTATGCCCACGATCGCCGCGCGACCGCGCAGGCCGTCTTTGGCCCTTGTTGTCGCCCTGGCCGGTGCCGCGTTCACCCGACCGCCTCCTTGCTGTCAGTTGCCTGTCGTGCTACACCATGCCCCGCCGGCGCTTCCGGGAACTACCTCGCTGCCCGGCGCGGGCGCGGACCACCGCAGGAAGAACTGCCCATAGCATCGGCTAAATAGCCATCCATGCTGGTCAGAAGGGTTGGACAACGTCATCCTCCCGGGGTTTACAGAACCGATTCTGTCCAAAATGCTGCACTTCGGCAAGAGCGAACTTTAGGCCTGGGAATCCCGGGAGCGGCCGCAGCAGGGCCGGGACCGGTCAGCGGGACCCATAGTTATACGTCGAGGAGTTGCCGGGCGTGCCGCTGCCGTGACTGGACAGCACGTTCACCACCAGGACGGCCCCGCCCAGGGCGATGGCCAGCCCCACGACGATGGCGATGATCAGCCGCAGCACGGTCCTCCTCCTTCCTGCCGCCGGGTCACGCGCGGTCTCCCTGCCGCCGGGTCACGCGCGGTCTTCCTGCCGCCGGGTCACGGCACGGTGAAATCCACCCGGGCAGCGGGCCCGGCGCGGGCGTAGAAGTTGACCGGTACCACCGTGGCCCGGTACCGGCCGGGCCGCAACCCGGTGATGGTGACCGCGTCGGCGGACGCGGTCGCGACCGGGGTCCGGCCCGGCTCGCCCGGGCCTTGCAGGTAGACGCGATAGCGGATGTCGAGGCCGGCGCCGGGCCAGCTCACCGTGACCTTACCGGCGGCCGGGCGGGCCCGCGCTGACGCCACGGCGGGCACCGGCGGGCAGTCACCCGGGTACTTCCACGCGTCGAACCATTGCGAGGGGTCCTGCTGCACGATCGGCGGATAGTCCGGCGGCCCGCTGGTGACCGCGCCGGCGTTCGCGCCCGCGCCGAAGGCGGCCAGGGGCACGGCGATGAACCGGGGCAGTATCACCGTGTTGGTGATCCAGGACATCGGCGCGCAGCCGGTGGTGACCGCCTCGGAGTTGACGTTGTAGCTGATCACCAGCGTGCCGGCGGTGGACAGCGCGGGCTCGGCCCGCGCCTCGTACATGATCCGGTACTCATGCGCGGCGTCCAGGCCCACCGCCGGGTCCCGGTACAGCAGCCGCCCGGCGGCGGGGTCGAACGGCCCCCACGGCGCGGCGGCCGGGTAGGCCTCCACGTCCGGGTCGCCCACCGCGGCCCCGGCCTGGATCAGCCAGTAGCGGTGCGCCGCCGCGACCACGCTGAAACCGGATGAGACGTCCAGGGCGCGACCCGGCGGCTGCACCGGCCGGGCCTCGCCCTGGACGGCCGCCCAGTGGCCGGCGCCGGCGTAGAACCGCCACGCGGAGAACTCGGTCAGCTGGCTCACCGGGACCCGGGCCAGGTAGAGCCGGCGGTCCGGGACGGACACGTCCGGGCTCTGCGTGCCGTAGATGTAGACGGTGTTTCCCTCGCGCGCCAACGCCGCCCCCCACAAGACCGGCGAGCCGCCGCCCGGCGGGGTCCACGACGGCAGCGGGACCACCGCGGGCCGGGCCACCGCGCCGTACCGGGGTCCGCGGCCGGCCGCGCTGAGCTGGCTGACCGGGAAGGCCGCGATCACCGTCCCGAGCGGGACGTACGGCTCGATCCCGGCCCGGTAGTGGTTGTAAAACTTGATGACCGTCCCGCTGGCCTCCAGGCCGTCCTCCGCCCAGTACCGGTCGGACGGCCCGCCGGGCACCGCCGGCGGCGGGCCCACCACCGGGGCCGCGTTGCCGGGTCCGCCCGCACCGGCGCAGGCTGCGCCGCCGGTCATGGTGACGAACGTGCGGCCCGGCCCGGTCGTGGTCTGGATGACCAGCGAGTTGTGCGCGAACCCGCTGAGCTGACTGAAACCGATGGTGGGCCCGGCCGGCCCGATGGACGTGTCGGAGAAGAACCAGGCCAGCTGCGAGGAGTTCAGCCGGATCGCGGACACCCCGTCCCCGCCGGCCCAGTCGGCGCAGGTCGAATGGTCGGAGTACGCGACCCACTCCGCATCCAGCGCGGCCGGCCCGCCCGCCAGACCACTAATGCCGAACGGCCGGTCGCTGCTGGCCGCCGCGGCCGGTCCGGGGGAGTGGCCCCGCGCCGGGACCAGCCAGGCCAGCGCGATGCCCAGCCCGGCGGCGATCCCGATGGCCAGCCCGGCCAGCTCGCGTCCCCGCCGCATCATTCCTTCCGGGCGTGCACCAGCAGGATGGACGCGGCCGCCGGCCACCGGCAGAAGGCCCCGTCGAGCCAGCGCAGCGGCCGCGGCACGTCGTGGTAGCGCGCCCCGGTGACCGTCACGCAGCGGAAGCCGCTCGCGGTCAGGAATCCGGTCAGGGCCGGCCGGGTGAACAGGCGCAGATGGCCGGCCACCACGTGGCCCGGCCGGCCGAACACTCCGCGCAGGCTCACCTCGGAGAAGACCGGCTGGATCCCGGCGGCGAGCAGCCCCCGGTTGTACCAGGCGGCCAGGTTCGGGGTGGACAGCAGCAGCGAGCCGCCCGGCCGGAGCACCCGCCGCGCCTCCGCGACCGCCCCGTCGGGGTCCACCAGGTGCTCGATCAGCTCGCTCATGATCACCACATCGGCGGCGCCGTCCGCGATCGGCAGGCCCGGCGCGGCCACGCCCGCGCGGACCACGGCGAGGCCAAGAGCTTGCGCGCGGCGCAGCGCAGCGGCGGACCAGTCGATCCCGGCCAGCCGGTGCGCCGGGTTCTGCCTGGCCGCGACGGCCAGCGCGGTGCCGTCGCCGCAGCCCAGGTCGATGATCACGGCCGGGCCGACGTGCTCACGGAGGATCCCGGCCAGCAGCCGCGCCTGGCGCCGGGCGCGGTCCGGTCCCGAGCTGAACGGGACGCCCGGATCCTCGTAGAACGCCTGGAGCGGCTGGCCCGCCGCCGGCGCTCTTACCGCCACGATGGTTCCCTCCGTGCCCGATGGCCCTGTCCCCGGTGGCCCTGTCCCCGATGACGCCGTCCCCGATAGCGCCGCGACCTGGCCGCGGCACGCTTGACGGCCTCCTCGGCCACGTCGGCGAAGCCTTCCACCGCGGCCGACCAGTGCAGCTGCAGCGCCCGGGTGCGCGCCGCCCGGCCCAGCTCCTCGCGCCGGCGCCCGTCGATGGCCAGCGAGGCCCAGGCCGAGGCGAACTGGCCTTCGGTCCGCACCAGCATCCCCGTCTCGTCGTGCACGACGGAGTCACGCAGCCCCGGCACGTCGAAGGCGACCGCGGGGGTACCGCGGATCGCCGCCTCCGATACCACGATGCCCCAGCCTTCGATCAGCGCCGGGTGCATCAGCAGCCACGCCGAGCACAGCAGCCGGTGTTTCTCCTGCTCCGACACCCGCCCGGTGAACACCACGCCCGGTCCGGCTTGTGCCTCCAGCCGCGCGCGCTCCGGCCCGTCCCCGGCGATCACCAGCTTCCCGCCGACCACGTGCCGCACCCGATCCCACAGCCGCAGCAGCAGATCGAGGCGCTTGTAATCGGTGAGCCGGCCAAGCGCCAGGAACAGCGGGTCCGGCGAGCGCGCCGTCAGCGGGTCGGGCTGGACCACGCCGTTGCAGATCTGCCGGATCCGGTCCGGGCCGACTCCCATCCGCTCCAGTGCCTCCGCCGTGGACGGGGACACGGTCAGGAACAGGTTCTTGCGGTGCACCCAGGGCATGACCGTGCTCTCGATGTGCCGGCCCACCGTCGAGACCGGCGGGCGGAAGCGGATCGGCCACAGCTCGGTGTGCACGTGGTTCACCAAACAGATCACCGGCCGTCGGGACCACAGCGGGGCCAGGAAGGGCATCCCGTTACATACCTCGACGATCAGGTCGGCGTCCCTGAAGTTCCGCAGGTAGGCCAGCGGTGCGCGCGCGAACTGGGAGTAGCTGCCGCCGTTGCGCATCACGTGGTAAGGCCGCTCGGCGACCGGGCCGCCGCACAGCAGCGTCACCCGGTGGCCGCGGGCCGCCACGCCGCAGGCCAGCTGGTCGACCAGAACCTCCGAGCCCCCGGCCAGCCGGCTGGCCAGGTCCCGCCACGCGATGAACAGGATGTGCCGGGCCGGCTGCGGGCGGCCCCAGGGCCTGACGGCGGCCGGGTCGCCGGCCGCGTCGCCGGACAAGCCCGTCCCGGCAGGCGCAGCGCCTGGATCTTCGTTCACATCGCGGCTCCAGGTGGCTGGCCGACGCGCGGAATCCGTACTCCAATAGCCAGGTCGTCATCTCGGGTGTGAAGATTGCAGCATTATTTGGTGGTTTATGGTCGGCCGTCAATGGGCCGCCCCCGGCTACCGGCGCCCGCTAACATACATGCGCTGCCGCTCTGCGTCCAGGCGCGACAATTGAGGACCTGCATGGGCCTGCTGGCACCGATTCGCCGCCCTGGTGTCGATCAGGCGGCCCGCTCCGGCCTGCTCCGGTCGGTGCGGCTGTTCCGCCTGTTCCTGGCCGAGCAGGCCGACCCGGAGACGTTCTACGCTCACCTGGCCGAAGACGCCGTGGCGCAGGTGGCCGAGCATGGCGCGCTGAGCGGCCGGACGGTCGTGGACATCGGCGGCGGGGGCGGCTGGTTCACTGCCGCGTTCCGGGCCCGCGGCGCGCATTGCTACCTGTTCGAACCTGATGTGGCCGAGCTGGTCCTACGGACCGCCGCGCCGGCTGGCGCGGTGGTCGCGGACGGCTACTGGCTGCCGGTCCGCGACGGCGGCGCCGACGTGGCGTTCTCCTCGAACGTGCTCGAGCATGTTCCCGATCCGATGGGGCTGATCGAGGAGATGATCCGGGTGACCCGGCCGGGCGGGCTGGTGTACCTGTCGTTCTGCAACTGGTATTCCCCGTGGGGCGGCCACGAGATGTCGCCCTGGCACTACCTGGGGTCCGGGTACGCCGAGCGCCGCTACGCCCGGCGCCATCAGCGCGAGCCCAAGCACCGGCGCGGCGTCAACCTGTTCCCGGTGCACATCGGGCCGGTGCTGCGCGCGCTGCGGGCCCGGCCTGACGTCCAGCTCGTCGACGTGCGGCCCCGGTACTATCCGCGCTGGTGCCGCCTGCTGGTCCGGCTGCCCGGCCTGCGCGAGGTCGCCACCTGGAACCTCCTGCTGATCATGAGACGCGTCGGATGACCGCCCGGCCCGGCGGCGAGCTCCCGGCGCGCCGCCGCGAGCAGTTCCGGGCGCAGCCTGGCGGCGAGCAGTTCCGGGCGCAGCCTGGTGGCGAGCAGTGCCCGGCGCGGCCCGCCGGCGAGCAGTACCCGGCGCGGCCCGCCGGCGTCCATCCCCGGGACGAGGCGCCCACCGACGGCGGGCCGCCGCGGGCTCCGGTGCTCCGCTGGTGCGGCCTGGTCTGGCTGGGCACGTTCGTCGTCCTGCTGGCCAACGATCCGGGCCGGATGTTCTTCGACACCAAGCTCAGCGTGGACCTGGACCCGTCCGGCTTCTACGCCGGCCTGTGGCACCTGCTGAACCCGCTGACCGACTTCGGGGCGCTGAACAACCAGGCCGTCGGCTACGCCGTCCCGATGGCGCCGTTCTACCTGGCCGGCCACCTCGCGCACGTGCCGGTCGCTCTGATCGAGCGGCTGTGGCTGTCGCTGATCATCGCGGTCGGCTTCGGCGGCCTGGTCAAGCTGGCCGGCGCGCTCGGCATCGGCTCCCCGGCTTCGCGCGGCCTGGCCGGGCTGGTCTTCGCGTTCTGGCCGACGTTCACCATCGTGATCGGGTCCACCTCGTCGGCGGCGCTGCCCGGCATGCTCGCCCCGTGGGCGGTGCTGCCGCTGGTGACGGCGGTCCGCGGCCCGGGCCGCGTGATCTGGCCCGCCGCCCGGTCCGGCGCCGTGGTGCTGTGCATGTCCGGGGTCAACGCCACCGTGACCATCGACGCGCTGCTGCTGCCGGGCCTGTTCATCCTCACCTACGCCCGCGGGCGGCGGCTGGCCGCGCTGGCCCTGTGCTGGGTCGGCGCGGTGGTCATGGCTATCGCGTGGTGGGTCTTGCCGCTGCTGCTGCAGGGCCGGTACGCGTTCAACTTCCTGCCTTATATAGAGCAGGCGCCCGCCACCACGGGCACCATGTCGGCCGCTGCCGCGCTGCGCGGCGCGGGAAACTGGACGGCCTACCTCAACCTCGGCACGCCCTGGCTGCCGGCGGGCTGGGCCATGGTGACCACTTCCACGGCGATCATCGCGGCCGCGATCGCCGCCGGGTGCGGCCTGTACGGGCTGGCCATGGCGAGCATGCCGCGGGCGGCCTGGCTCCGCCTGTCGGCCGGCCTGGCCGCGGCCGGCGCGCTGGCGGGTTACGGCGGGGCGCTGGGCGGCCCGTTCCATCAGCCGCTGGATCACCTGCTGGACGGCCCGCTCGCCCCGTTCCGAAATGTCTACAAGCTGGAGCCGGTCATCGCGGCCGTACTGGCCCTGGGGCTGGCGCACGCCGCCGCGACCTGGCTTTCCCTAGCCCAGAGCAGGCGGGTGGACGGGCCGAGCAGGTCGGCCGGCGAGCCGCCCGCCCGCATCCGCCGGGTCCTCGCCGCCGAAGCCTGGGCCGTCACCGGCCTGGTGCTGGTCGGGCTCATGCTGCCGTACCTGTCCGGCCAGGTCCTGAACGCCGGCGCGTTCTCCGCCGTGCCGCGTTACTGGTATCAGGCCGCCGCCTTCCTGGCCGCCCGGTCGCCGCTGAACACGGCGCTGGTCGTGCCCGCGGACGCGCACGGCGACTACCTGTGGGGTGATCCGATCGACGACCCGCTGGTGGCCCTGGCCTCCTCACCGTGGGCCGAGCTCGGCCTCGTGCCCTACGGCGGCGCGGGATCGCAGATCCTGCTGCAGACCGCGGAAGACGCCGTCGAATCGGGCGAGCAGGTCAGCGGGCTGGCCGGGTACCTGCAGCGCGCCGGAGTCCGCTACATCGTGGTCCGCAACGACCTGGATCCCGGTCAGGTCGGCTACACGTCCCCGGCGCTGGTCCACCAGACCCTGGCCCTGTCCGGGTTTGCCCGGGTCGCCTCCTTCGGGCCGCTGATCGGCGGAGCCCAGACCGAGCCGCGGGCCACCCGCGCCCAGCAGGCGGCGCTGCCCAGCTACCCGGCGGTCGAGGTCTACGCCGCGGCCCGCGCCGGACCGGTGCCGCCCAGCGCCAGCCCGGGCGGACGACCCCCCCAGACCTCCCCGCCAAGCCCGGTAGCCACCATGCCCGTCAGCCAGACCATGCTGGTGAACGGGGGACCGGACTCGCTGCTGCAGCTCACCGGGCAGGGCCTGCTCGGCCCCGGGCAAGCCGCCATCATCGCCGGGGACCCGCTGCCGTCCAAGCCCGCGCAGTGGGCGGTCACCGACGGGCAGCGCCGGGCCGACACGCTGTTCGGCCTGGTCAACTCCAATGTCTCCTACCCCTACACCGCGGCCGAGACCAACCCGGCCGGCGCCGGCCAGCTCGGCCGGGCGGGCGGGCCGCCCCGGCAGCTGCTGCCGGTCCCGGCCGCCGGGCACCAGACCGTAGCCGTGCTCTCCGGCGCGGCCAGCGTGACCGCATCGTCCTACGGCTCCTGGATCGCCGACACCCAGCAGGACGACCTGGTGAACGCCTTCGACGGCAACCCCTCGACCGCCTGGGCCGAAGGCAACGAGCAGACGCCCGTCGGGCAGTGGATCCAGATCAGCTTCTCCGGACCGCGCAGCCTGCCGGCCCGCGTCGGGGTCAGCCTGCTCGATGACAGCACGGACCGCGAGATCGCCAGCCAGCTGCGGGTGTCCACCGCGACCGGAAGCGTCCTCACCCCGGTCGCCGCAACCGGCGCGATCCAGCCGCTGAACGTGGTTCCCGGCCGCACCAGCTGGCTGCGCATCACCATCGCCGCCGCCCGGCGGGTGAGCGTGGCCTATCCGGGGGCGGGAATCTCGGACGTGCTGATCCCCGGGGTCCAGGTGACCCGTCTGCTCGAGCCCGCCGAGGATCCCGCGGGCCGGCAGGCGGCTTCGGTCGCTTTCTCGTTCCGCCAGCAGGTGCCGTCCCCGGCCGCCTTCGCCGACCCGGCCGCCACCGCGCCGATGGCCCGGGCCTTCACCCTGCCCGGCCCGGGTGCCCTGCAGCTACATGCCGACGCGCTCGCCCTGCCCGGCCCCGGGCTGGACGCGCTGCTGGACCGGATCAGCCCACCCGGCCCCGGCCTGCTCCAGGTCAGCGTGCCCGCGACCGCAGGCGCTCGGCCCGCCGGGTTCCCGGGCAGCCTGATCAGCGGAACCGGTGGCGTCCCCTGGACCGCCGATAACGCCAGCCCGGTCATCCACCTGAGCTGGCCAGGCCAGCGGCGCATCTCGTCACTGATCGTGCGGCCCGCGGCCGGCCTGCCGTCCACCCCGCTGACCGTGAAGATCACCGGCCCGGACGGCACCCGCCAGGCCGCTATTCCCCCCGACGGCGTGGTCCGGTTCGCCCCGCTGACCGCCAACCGGATCGACGTGTCCTTCCCCCGCGTGCGCCAGGCCACCATCGTCACCTCGACCGGCCAGCTGCAGACGCTCCCGGTCAGGCTGTCCCAGCTCGCCGTGCCCGCCCTGGCGGACCTGCGCCCCGTCACGCCGCCCGGATCGGCGAGCTTCACCCTGCCCTGCGGCCAAGGCCCGGCCCTGACCGTCGACGGGCGGGTCTTCGCCACCTCGGTCAGCGGCACGATCGGCGAGCTGAGCCAGTACCTTCCGCTGCAGATCCGCTTGTGCTCGCCCGGCGGCACGCTGATCCTCGGCGCCGGCCGGCATACCCTGACCGCCGCCCTCGGCACGTTCGCCGTCACCGACCTCAGCCTGACCAGCCCCGCCCCGGCCCCGCAGGCCAGCCCCGGCCCGGCCAGCCCCGCCTCCGCCCCGCAAGCCGCCAGCGCCTCCCGGGCCGTCACCATCGCCAGCTGGCAGCCGGACCGCAGCAGGCTCAGCATCGGCCCAGGCGCGGCTTCCTACCTGGAAGTTCACGAGAACTACAACTCCGGCTGGGCCGCCACGCTGAACGGGCAGGACCTCACCCCGGTCCGCCTCGACGGCTGGCAGCAGGGCTTCGTCGTGCCGGCCGGCCCGGGCGGCCCGATCACGCTCACCTTCCGCCCGGCCGCGACCTATCACCTGGCCCTGGTCATCTCCATCCTCGCCGCCCTCATCCTGCTCGCCGTCACCGCGTGGTCCTTCCTCCGCCGTCCCCCCGCCGGCCACAATGCCGTAGCAGCACCTGGCTCGAGGAGCGCGGAACCAATGGTTGTGACGCCGTACCCATTCTTGCCGGTACAAAGTGGCTCTCATTGGTCCGCGACCCGGCGCCCGGGCCGCCACGCCTGGCTGGGCGTGCTCGCCGTCACCGCGCTGATCTTCGTCGTGAGTGGCCCGGTAGCGCTCGTCGTTCCGGTCCTCGCCGGCCTCGCCGGCCTGGCCTGGCGGCCCTGGCGCCAGCGCGCAGACCAGGCCGGGCGGACAGCCCTCGAACCGCTGCCACTGCTCGCCCTGGCCGCCATGGTGGCCTCGGGAGTGCTGTCCGCGGCGAGCCCGTCGGGCCAGGGCCTGCTCGGTCCGTTCGGCTGGCCCGCGCAGGCCTGCGCGCTGGTCGCGCTGGCCGCCGCGCTGGTCCCGGCGGCAACCCTCCCGCCCTGGCCCCGCCCAGCTGGCCGCGAAACACGGCCGCCCCGCCCGGCCGCCGGACAAGCCCCGCCGCCGGCCGCCGGACAAGCCCCGCCCGGCCGCCGGACAAGCCCCGCCCGAGCCGGCCGCCGGACAAGCCCCGCCCGAGCCGTGGACAAGCCCGCCGAGCCGCCGCAAAGCCCCGGCGCCCGGGGAGGCCGGATGAGCGCCGGGCCCTACGCCGGGATCGCGCTGGCCCTGCTGGCCGCGACCGCATACAACGTGGGGCTGATCCAGGAGAAGCGGGCCCTGGGGCGGATGCCCGCCCTCGACGTGCGCCGGGTCCCGCGCCTGGTCGTCGGCTTGCTCGCCGACCCGGCCTGGCTGGCCGGATTCGCGCTGATGCTCGTCGGCCTGGCCTGCCAGATCGCCGTGCTGTCGTTCGAGCCGGTCAGTGTCGTGCAGCCGGTGCTCGCCTCCGGCGTGGCCCTGGTGCTGGTGTTGTCCCGGCTGGTCCTGCGCGAGCGCCTAGGCGCCGTGGAGTTGTGGTGCGTAGGCGCGCTGGCCGCCTGCGTGATCCTCCTGGCCGCCTCGGCAGGCGGCACGGGCGCCGAGGCCGGGCACCACGCCAGCCCGGGCTGGATGGCGGCGGTCGCGATCCCGTCGGCCGTCATCGGCCTGCTGGTCGCGGCGAGCCCGCTGCGCGCCCGACCCGGCGGCACCCGGCCCGGCGGCACCCGGCCCGGCGGCACCCAGCCCGGCGGCACCCAGCCCGGCGGCCCCCGCACCCGGGCGGCGGTCTGCTTCGGCGTGGGCACCGGACTGCTGTACGGCGTCGCGGCGCTGGCCATCAAGGCGCTGTCGGGGATCCTGGTCGGCCACGACAGCGTAGGCCGCGACGGGGCCGCGGACGTCGCGGTCCGCCTGGCCGCCTCGCCCTACCTGTACGTGCTGGGGGGCTGCTCGGCTGCGGCCATGCTGCTGTACCAGGTCGGGCTGCAGTCCTGCCGCGCCTCCATCCTCGTCCCCGCCTCCACCGTCACCGGCAGCGTCTATTTCCTGATCACCGGGACCTGGCTGTTCCACGAGCAGCTGCCCGCGGGCCCGGCCAAGCTCGGCCTGCGCCTGGCCGCCATCGCCGTGGCCGGGGTCGTGCTCATCACCTTGTCCCGGCAGGCCCCCGGCCGGGACAAGGCCGGCGACGGCGAGCCCGGCCCGGCCACGGTCCCCGGCTATTTCGCCGACCCGGGGCGGCGGTTATGGCTCTGGAGGACGCCCTGCTCGACATCCTGGTCTGCCCGATCGACAAGCGCGGCCTGCTGTACTTCGCCGGCGAGGCGGTGCTGTACAACCCGCGGCTGCGCCGTCTGTACCGGATCGAGGACGGCATCCCGCTGATGCTGGCCAGCCAGGCCGTCCCGGTACCCGAGCAGGAGCACTGGCGCCTGATGCAGGCCGCGGTCACCAGGATCACGGCTACGCCGGTGACCTAAGACGGCAGCTGGTAGACCGTCAGCCCGGGCTGGTCGATGATCACCACCGCTCCGGGCAGCCGCGGGCCGGCCTGCGCTCCGGCCGCGTCGTCCAGCACGAACCGAACCCCGGCCGCGCGCAGCACGCTGGTCAGCGGGCCGCCGCCGCGGACGGCGGCGTCAAGCCGCCGCGCCAGCGGGTCATCGGGCGCGAGCTCGACGTCCCCGACCCGTGTCCCGTCGTCCCAGACCAGCGGGCGTGACAGTAGCCGGGTCCACGGGTCGAGCACCGCCTCGCCGTGGTTCCAGCCGAACGTCCGGTACGTTTCCCACGGCAGCAGCAGCACGCGGCCGGGCGCCGCGCTGCCGTCCACCACGCGCGCCGCGGCCAGCCAGCCGGCCGGGTAGACGGCCGGCCGCAGCCGCCCGGCGGCCCCCCAGGCCAGGCCGGGCAGCAGCAGCACCGGCGCGAGGATCGCGACCGCCCCGAGCATGGTTCCGGCCGCATCCCGGCGAACCGGACCGTCTCTTTTCCTGCCGAACGAACCCGGCTTCATCGCCCCGGCCACCACCACGCCGAGCCCCGCGGCCGCGGCCAGCGCCAGCGGCGCCACGAACTGCTGGGCGTCGCGCGCCGTGGCGAAGCCCGGCCAGGCGCCGATCATGGCCCGCAGCAGGTCCCGGCCCGGCGCGGTCACGCCCAGGCCCGCGATCGCCAGCCCGGCCGCGGCGGCCACGCCCAGCCCGGGCCAGCGCCGGCCCGGATGCGCCCGCAGCAGGTAGCCGCCCAGCGCGATGATCACCACGGCCAGCCACAGCGCCGACCACGCCCCGCCGTAGGCGGCCGGGACCGTCTGCGCGTTCCACGTGCCGCCCAGCATCAGCAAGCTGCCCATGCTGCCGAACGGCGTGTCTGCCCGCGCCGCGAAGGCCGCGACGCTCGCCGGGTCGACGTACACCGGGTGCAGCACCGACGGGATGAGCCAGGGCAGGCTGCCCGCGGCCAGGGCGCCCAGCGCCACCGCGGCCCGCCGGGCGCTGCGCCCGAGCAGCGCCGCGGGCACCATGACGAGCGCGGTGATGGCCATGGCGGCGAACCCGCCGATGACGGCGGGCGCCAGCGCCAGGCCCAACCGGGCGGCTCCGCGCCGTGACGCCAGGCCGGGGGCGAGCACGGCCCGCAGCACCCAGGGCAGGCCGCCGTAGCCGAGCAGCAGCGCCCACTGGCCGATGATGAGCCGCTCGCCGACGTAGGGGTTCCACGCGTAAAACACCCCGGCCGCGAGCCGGGCCGCCACCGGCTCGCGGTCCAGCAGCGCGGCCGCGCCCGAGCAGGCGAGCACGAAGACCGACAGCAGGATGGCCTTCTGTACGATGTCGGCCGGGACAGCCCGGGACAGGGCGGCGATCACCAGGTCGCTGGGCACCGCCCGCGGCGGCGCCTGGCCCGGCCAGGCTGCGGAGAACGGCTCGCTCGGTACGAACAGCATGTCGTAGCTGAGCAGGAACCCCCGCCGCAACCCGGGGCCAAGCGCCAGCAGCCCGAGGCCCAGCCCGACCGCAACGCCCACCAGCCCGCGCCCCGGCCGGGACGCGCGCACGGCATTAGCCGGACCCGCCCAGCTCCTGGCCAGCGTCGCCACCACATCGCCTCAGCTGCGTGTCGGGATGCCCCGGCGTCCCCGCCGTCCCGGCCGCCCAGCCTAGCTTGGCCCAGTCCGTGTGGCCCAGCCCCTATGGCCCAGTCCGTGGCCAGTCCGTGTGGCCAGTCCGTGTGGCCAGCCCCCGTGGCGCGGTTCCCGGTAGTGCGGCCTACAGCAGTCACAGCAGCGGGGTCCGCGCGCGCCAGGGATCCGCGCGTTTCCGCGGAAACGCCTCGTGAAAATTTTCACAATCGTCGCCTCGCAGCCGGCCGGTGACGGACAATCGTCACCTCGCAGCCGGCCGGTTGACGGACAATCGTCGCCTCGCGGACAGGCCGGGTGACGGACAAGCGTCGCCACGCGGCCGGCTGGGTGACGGGCCAGCGCCAGGCCCAACGCCGCCGGACAGGGCCGGTGTCCGGTAGATCCGGGTCCCTGGCTGGCGGAGCGGCGAGCCGGCCCCAGAGGCGAGCGGTGCAGCGGGCGTCTATTGACCACGGTGTTCGGGCGAAATTAGGCTCGCGGCAGCCGCCGAAGCGCGGCAGACAGGGCGGTCGGCGCATGGCGGAGCCTCATAACCGAAGGCTGATACTGATAGCGACGCTGACCGGACAGTTCGCCACCTCCTTTCCCGTCACCCTGTTCAGCGTGGTCCTGGCGCCCATCGCCCACAGCTACGGCGTCGCCGACAGCGTCCTGACCTGGGCGATCACCGGCCCGTTTCTGGTTATGGCGGTGTGTACGCCGGTGTTCGGCAAGCTGGGCGACACCTACGGGCACCGCAAGCTGTTCCTGATCGGCCTGGCCGGCTCGACCGCGGCCGCCCTGGCCACGGCCTTCGCGCCGACCGCCGCCGCGCTCATCGCCCTCCGGATCGTCGGCCAGACGTTCGGCGCCGCATCCCAGCCGACCGCGCTGGCCCTGATCATGCGGGCTTACCCGGTCAGCCAGCGGGCCAAGGCGACCGGCTGGTGGGCCATGGTCGGGGCCGGGGCCCCGGTGACCGGCTTGATCATCGGCGGCCCCCTCGCCCAGGCCTTCGGCTGGCGCTCGCTGTTCGTGATCCAGGCCGGGATCACCGCGGGGTCCCTGCTGCTGGCCGTGCTTACCCTGCCCCGCGATCAGGAGTCGCGGCGGACGCGGGTGGATCTCATCGGCGCCGGCCTGCTCATAGCAGGGGTGCTGGCCGTCTTGTTCGCGATCAATGAGCTGCCCACCAGTGGGGTGTCGGCGCGGCTCGGCGCGATCTTCGCGGCCGGCGTGGTCATCCTCGCCCTGTTCACCTGGCGCCAATTGCGGATTACCGATCCCCTGATCCGGATGTCGTTCTTCCGCAAACCGACGTTCTGCCTCGCCATCGCGATCCCGTCCTGCCTGATATTCGGCTACTTCGGCGGCTATCTGCTGACCCCGATCTATCTTGAAACGGGACTAGGGACGTCGCTGGGAGTGACCTCGCTGATCATGACGCTCAGGCCGGTCTCCAACAGCCTCTCCTCCCCCATGTGGGTCCGCCTGTCCCGCAAGTGGACCCGGCGGGGTCCGCTGGTCGGCAGCCTGCTTTCCGTCCTGGCCATGTGCGTCTTCGCTCTGGGCGCCGCGACGCACTCGCTGGCGGCGCTCATGGCGGCACTGGTCCTGGGCGGGCTGGGACTGGGCGTCTCGCAGCCGGGCCTCACCGTGATGCTCATTAATTCGGTGACCCCGGAGGATTACGGTTCAGCCGCCGGGCTCCAGGTCATGTTCACGCAGATCGCCTCGGTGCTCGGCCTGAGTGTGCTGGGCGGCGTGGCGGCCGGACGGGGAACAGCCGGTCACGCGCCCTACTATGTCGTGGCCTACCTGATCGGCGGCGCCGTCGCGGTCATCGGTGTCTTCCTTTCCCTGTACCTGAGAACCCGGGTCCCGGACGGCGGCGCGCAGCCGGAGCGGGAGGAACTTGCCCAACAGGACACCGGCCAGCTGAACGAGGCCTGAAGCCGCAGCGGCCCCGGCCTGCGCGCCCGATCAGGTCACCGAGCTCGTGATGTAGTCGGTCAGCGCGGTCCGCTCGGTTTCGAGCTCGTCGATCCGGTTCTTCACCACGTCGCCGATACTCACGATCCCGGCCAGCGCGCCGTCGACCACGACCGGCGCGTGCCGCACCCGCAGCTCGGTCATCAGGCGCATGACGTCCTCCACCGGCGTCTCCGGCGTGACCGTGCGGACCTCGGCGGTGAAGATGGCCGTGACCGGTTCGGACATCACCGCGGCGCCGCGCTGGGCCAGGGCCCGGACGATGTCCCGTTCACTGGCGATTCCGCCGACTGACCGGCCGTCGCCGGACACCACGACGGCGCCGATCCGGTGCTCGGCCAGCACCGCCAGCAGGCGCCGCACGGTGGTGTCCGGGGTGACGGTGACGACCTGAGTTCCCTTGGCGCGAAGTACATCACTGATCCGCATCCGGCCTCCCAGGTAAGTAGGACGGGGGTGATCGTGCCTGTACCCGCAGCCCCGCGATTCAATCCGGCGAAGCCGCGCGGCCCCAGACGCGGACCCAGACGCGGCCCCGGGCGCGCCGCCGGGTCCGGGCCGTGGTGCTCAGCCCGCCGCGGGGTAGTTCGCCGGGAGCAGCCCGTACGCCTGCTGGCCGGCGTTGGGTGCCGCCGGCGCTCCCAGCGACTCGAGCACCTCGTCGAAGCTGGCCCCGACCCTGGTCGGGAACGGGCCGGCCCCGCCGATGCCCCCGGCTTCCGGCTGCTGCGACTCCGCGCCGGCGCCGCCCGGCTGCGCCCATCCCGTCTCGATGCCGTCGCCGCCTTCGAACATCTCGCCGATCACGGTCGAGGGTGAGACGTGCTGGCCGGCCGCCACGGTCGGCGTCACGTCCTCCGCCAGGTAGACCACCAGCCCGGCATCCGGGCCGTCGGTGAGCTGGTAGGTGATCCAGCCGCCGCCCGGCCAGCCGCCGTCCGCCCCGTTGGCGTCGAGGACGACGGCGTTGCCCAGCGCGTAGACCGGGCCTGACCCGCTGAAGTCGACGCCCTGGTCGATGCGCTCGGGGACCAGGCCGCTGACGTTGCGGAGCGGGTTGAGGTAGATCGGCGCGACCGCGATGCCGACGCTGACGACCTGAAGCTGCTGCTGGCTGGCCTGCGCGCGCAGCGGGCCGGCGAACTGCAAGCCGAGCGCATCAGCCTGGCCCATCCAGGCCGCGCTGGGGGAGTGAGCCAGCCAGTGGGCCGCGGTCGGCCCGGCCCCGATCAGCACCGCGGCGCCCGCCACGACCGTGGCCGCGATCCTGATCGCCTTGTGCCGCCAGGTGGACCCGGCCGGTGCCGCCCGGCGGTGACGCGAAGCCGTGCGAGGACTCGCCGGGGCTGGCCCCGGCGGCTCAGGGTGCCGGTTGAGCGTGCTAGACACGATCGAGCCTCAGGTCGGGCGCGGCAAACGCGCGGCTATTTAGTGCACCAGGCTGCACCACAGGCCGGTGACGCCGGGCGTGAATCACCTAACACATTGATTTGGTTACTCTACGTCAACAACGGCCCGGGCCTCAGCCGCCGATCATCGATCTCACGTCGAAGGCGGGGAAGCCGAGGAACTCCCGCATCACGTCGGCGACCCGCTGGACCCGCACCGCGTCGACTGGCCCGATCGGGTAGCTGTCCACGGCCATCACCGCCGCGGTAATCCCGGACAGCCCGAGCGGCGCGGGCAGCGCCTGCATGGACTGGTCCACCGCGGCCCGGTCGGTATCCGCGATCGCCTGGCCCTGCTCGAACGCGCCGCGGAAGGCAGCCAGCGTAGCCGGGCGCAGCGCCGCCCACTGCCGGGTGACGGCGCAGCCCTGCACCGGGAACGCCTGGGTGGCGCCCTGGTCCAGGTCGGCGAGCAGCGTCACGCCCATCGACTGCTCGGCCTGGCTGGCGAACGGCTCGGGCAGGACCGCCGCGGCGATCTTGCCTGCCTTGAGCATCGCGGCCATCTGGGGCAGCGGGTAGTACGCGAAGCGCACGCCGGACACGTTCACCGCGTTATCAGTCAGCAGTGAGGCGGCCAGCAGGTACAGGATGTTTCCCGGCGCGTTCACGCCGATGGTCTTGCCGGCCAGGTCGGCCAGCGTCCGGATGTGCGAGCCGGGCAGCACGTACAGGCCCTGGGCGCCCGGTTGCATGACCGAGCCCTCGGCGAAAATGTCCAGGTTGGCGGCGACCATGGGATCGCCGGGCGAGGAGGACCGCTTGCCCTGGTCGTAGTGCTCCTGGGCCTGGATGTAGCTGACGTAGTTCCCGCAGGAGATGTCGACCCGGTCCTGCGGCTCGTCGAGCGCCTGGGCGTTGATCACCGTCTCGGAACTGACCGCCGGGATGAACGTGACGTGCAGGCCGCGCGCCGCGAACAGGCCCTCGTGCAGCGCGACGAAGAAACCCGCGGAGTCGGCGGCGGGCACCACCGCCACGTTGAGGTCCGGCTGCTCGATCTGGGGCGCGGCCGCCTCCCCGCCGCCGGTGAACCTGGGCAGGAACAGCATGGCCAGGATCACGACGGCGGCCACGGCGCCCGCTGCTTCGGCGACTCGGACGGCCCGGGTGAACCTACGTGGCATCGCCGCTGTCTCCCTTACCTCCGGGGTGGCCCCTTGCAGGACTGCATGGCCAATTGCACGAGAAATCGTGCTGCAAATTGCAGTGAGAGACATCGGTCAGCTGACGGATCTTTCCGCCGCGCCCCGGGGCTGCTCCCGCGGGCGGATGGATCGGCCGGGCACCGCGGTCGGCCACACTAGAGCTGTGCCTGGAACCAGCGAAAACGATGAACGCGCCCCACGTGACCCGCCGGGCGACAGCGCGCTGATCATTGACGGCATCCGCGCGCTGCACCACCGGCTGGACGAGCTGGAGGCCCGGCTCGCGCCCGGCCGAGCGCTCCGCCCCGCCGAACCGCCCCACCCGGGCAGCCCGGGCTTCGTCCCGGCGTGGCGGCGGCCCACGCGAGGCGAGACCCGCTGGCCGGTCGCGGCGGCGGTCGCGGTCGCGGTGGTGCTGCAGGGCGCGCTGCCGGACCGGCTCGTGCTGCACCCGACCTGGCTGCTGCCGACGCTGGAGGCCCTGCTGCTAGTGGCGCTGGTGATCGCCAATCCGTACCGGATCAACAAGCGATCAAAGGGGCTGCGCCTGCTGGGCCTCACCGTTGCCGCTCTGCTCAGCCTGGCCAACGCCTGGTCGGTGACCAGGCTCGTGATCGGGCTGGTGAACGGCACGGAGGGGAATGGCGCCGGGTCGCTGCTGATCACCGGCGGGATGATCTGGCTCACCAACGTCATCGTGTTCGCCCTGTGGTACTGGGAGTTCGACCGCGGCGGCCCGGCCTCCCGGGCCAACGCCGACCGCGCGTACCCGGACTTCCAGTTCGCCCAGATGGCCACCCCGCAGCTGGCCCCGCCGGACTGGGAGCCGGCCTTCGCCGACTACCTGTACCTGGCGTTCACCAACGCCGCCGCCTTCAGCCCCACCGACGTGCTGCCGATGTCCCGCTGGGCCAAGATGGGCATGACGCTCCAGGCCGCCATCTCGATCGTGACCGTCGCCCTGGTCGTGGCCCGCGCCGTCAACATCCTCAATTAGCCGTCGGCTACGCTGGAGCGACCATGCATGCTGACCGCGGCGCGGCACCATGAGCCAGCCCGACTGGCTGGAGCCCGAGCTGGCCACCCTGACCGCGGATCGGTTCTCCGATCCGGCCTGGATCTACGAGCGGAAGCTCGACGGCGAGCGCTGCCTGGCGTTCCGGGACGGCGATCAGCTGCGGCTGATGACGCGGAACCAGCAGCACGTCACCGGCACGTACCCGGAGATCGCCGAGGCGCTGCAGGCCCAGCGCGCCAGCGATTTCGTCGTGGACGGTGAGGTCGTGGCGTTCGACCGCGATCAGACCAGCTTCTCCCGGCTGCAGCGCAGGCTCGGGGTCCGCGATCCAGCCCCGGCCCTGCGCGCCGAGATCCCGGTGTACATCTACCTGTTCGACGTGCTGTGGGCGTCCGGCCGCGACGTCCGGGGCCTGCCGCTGCTCGAGCGCAAGGAGGTGCTGGGCAGCCTGCTGTCGTTCGGCGGCCCGCTGCGCTTCACCGAGCACCGCGACACTGACGGCGAGGCCTATTACCGGGAGGCGTGCCAGCTGGGCTGGGAGGGGATCATCGCCAAGCGCGGGGACGCGCCGTACCGGGCCGGGCGCAGCCGGGACTGGCTGAAGTTCAAGTGTCTGAACGGCCAGGAGTTCGTCATCGGCGGGTACACCGACCCGCAGCGATCCCGCGTGGGGTTCGGCGCGCTGCTGCTCGGCTACTACGACGGCGAGGGCCGGCTGCGCTACGCCGGCAAGGTCGGCACCGGCTTCAACCGGGACACGCTGACCAGCCTGCACGCGGCGCTGGCCGCCGACGAGCAGCCCGCGGCTCCGTTTGAGCCCGTCCGCGGCCTGCCCAGATCCGGCGTGCACTGGGTCACGCCCAAGCTGGTGGCCCAGGTCGGGTTCAGCGAGTGGACCGCGGACGGGGAACTGCGCCATCCCCGGTACCAGGGCCTGCGTCGCGACAAGAACCCCGCCCAGGTCACGCGCGAGACCCCCTGACGGGAACACCGCTAGTAGGCCAGGTGTTCTAGTTATGCGAATGCGCACGCACAGCGGAAAGAAGAACAATGGCCCAGTGCATCACGTGCGGGAGCGAGCTGCATCCCGACCGGGCTGAGAAATACAACTACTGCATGGCGCCGGAATGCCAGCGCAAGAACCTCAAGGGCCTGGACCTGGTGGCCATCGGGTTGAACAAGTCAGCCGAGCAGTACCTGCTCCTGGACCAGCAGACCCGCGACGAACTGGCCAGCGGCAAGTTCGCCGACCAGCGGCGCGGCTCCTTCGGCACCTCGCTCCCGTCCGCGCCCCCGGCCGCGCCCGGTGGCGCCGCAGTCAGGCCCGCCGCCCGGGCTCAGTCCGACCGGGTTCAGTCCGCCCGAACTCAGCCCGACCGGGCGCAGTCCGCCCGGCCTGCCCCGCGCCGCCCGGCCCGGCCTCGCCCCGCCGCCCCGCCCGCTCCCCGCAAGGCGTGGACCAGGTCGCAGGAGAAACTGGCGCTGCTGTACAACGAGCAGGGCCAGCGGCCCGACGAGATCGCGCGGAAACTCGGCCTGAGCACCTATCTGGTGACCCAGATCATCCTGACGTCGCGAAACCGGGGGAAGCTGTGACCGGGCCCGTTGACCTCAACCACGGTTGAGGTTCTAGCCTCCTTCCAACAGGCCGAACGGACGGGGGTATCACTCGATGATCGTGGTGACGGGCGCGTCGGGCCGAGTGGGCCGGCAGGTCATCGCCGAGCTCAGGCACCGTGACCTGCCGGTCCGGGCGGTGAGCCGGAACCCGGGCCGGCTGCCCCCCGGCACCGAGGCGGTCCGCGGCGACCTGGCCGATCCCGGCTCACTCGAGCCGCACCTGACGGGGGCCGACGCGCTGTTCCTGCTCTGGCCGTTCACCTCCGCCGAGCTGACGGCCGCCCTGGCCCCGAAGGTGGCCGAGACCGCGGCCCGGCACGTCGGGCGGGTGGTGTACCTGTCGGCGCAGGCCGCCGGGGAACGGCCCGGCTCCTTCTGGCCCCTGGTCGAACGGGCCATCACGGACTCCGGCGCGGCGTGGACGTTCCTGCGCCCGACCGGCTTCGCGTCGAACACGCTGATGTGGGCCGACCAGATCCGGGCCGGCGACGTCGTCCGGTGGCCGTTCGGCGCCGCCGCCCGGTCCCTGATCGACGAGCGGGACATCGCCGCCGTGGCGGTGCGCGCGCTGACCGAGGACGGCCACGCCGGAGCCCGTTACGTGCTGAGCGGCCCGGCGGCGCTCACCCAGGCCGAGCAGCTCGCCGCGATCGGGCAGGCTCTCGGCCGGCGCCTGGCCTGGGCGGAGCTGCCGCGCCCGGCCGCCCAGCAGATGCTGGCCGCCGCCTGGGGCGACCCGGACTTCGCCCGCTCCGCCCTCGACACCTGGGAGAGGTTCGTGACCCGGCCCGAGACGGTCACCACGACCGTTCGCGACCTCACCGGTGCCCCGGCGCGCCGTTTCGCCGGCTGGGCCGCCGCCCACGCCGGCGAGTTCCGCTGAGCTGAGCCCCGTGCCCGGCTAACGCCGGCGCGTTCCGCTGAGCTGAGCCCCGTGCCCGGATCCTGATGGGCGGCCCCCGCGTCTTGACAGGGCAGTGCGCGCGCCTGAGGATGACGGCGGGATACCGGTCCGGGGCCGCTGCGGGGGACGCCCTGCCCGCGGGTCGGCCCGGCCCGGATGAGAGGACAGCGCATGACCGCCCCGACCGTTTACCCCAATGCCGCCGCTCTGGGGTTGTACCGGACCGCTGATAATCCCGGGGTGTGGCCCCACCGGGGCCAGGTCGCCGCCGTCGGCATCGGGCATTCGCCGACGCTGCGGCGCTGGGACGGCGACCCGCACAAGGCCATCGGCGCGTGGGCCATCCTGGCCATCCGCAAGGCCATCGAGGACGCCGGCGTCGCCCCTGGCCAGGTGGACGGGCTGGTATTCGACGCATCGACGACCACCGGCGCGTTCTGGCCGGAAGACGAGCCGGTCCCGACCGACTTCCTGGCCGCCTTCGAGAACACGTCCAACCCATTTGACGGGCTGATCCAGCTGAGCCCGGAGTGGATGGTGAAGAACCTGCCCGAGCTGACCGGCCTGAAGTTCGTGATGCTCGCGCCGATCTGCATGTCGATGTGCGTGGCCGCGGCGATCGAGTCGGTGGGCCGCGGCCTGGGCAACGTGGTCCTGGCCGTGAAGGGCTGGCACAACATCCCGGGCCGGTACGGCGCCCGCGGCGCGCACGCGCAGGAGACCGTGTCCGGGCCGATGAAGTACACCTCGCACGGCATGTACGCCGGCCCCCCGGTCTATGACACCGCCATGCAGTTCCAGCGGTACCTGCATAAGTACAACAAGACCCACGACATGATGGCCCCGTTCGTCGTGAACTCCAAGGCCAACGGGCTGAAGTTCCCGGAGGGCTACTGGGCGCAGCACCGGCCGACGCCGCTGAGCACCGAGGAGTACCTGCAGTCGCGCTGGGTGGCCGAGCCGGCCAACCTGTACGACAACGACATCCCGATCCACACCGCGGCCGCCTACCTGTTCACCACCGCGGAGCGCGCCCGGGACATGCGCCAGACCCCGGTCTACGTGCTGGGGCACGCGAGCGGGGGCCAGGTCAAAGGCGAGTCCTACACCGCCTTTATGCCGCGCGGCGTCATCGACAACCTGGAGGAGACCCAGGAGTTCGCGGCGACCACGGCCCGGCGGCTGTATGAGTCCGCGGGCATCTCCGCGGCCGACGTCCAGTTCGAGAACGCCTACGACGGGTTCAGCCTGTTCCACGTGTTCTGGATCGAGGGCTTCGGCTTCTTCGGCGTCAAGGAAGGCGAGTGCCTGGACTTCTTCGCCAGCCAGGACATCAGCATCAGCGGGCCGACTCCGGTCTCGCCCAGCGGCGGGAACATCGGCAGCGGCCGCACCCGGTTCTGGCTGTGGACCGACACCATCCAGCAGCTGCAGGGCCGGGCCGGCGAGCGCCAGGTGAAGATCGACGCGCGCCTCGGCGTGTGCGGCGGCTTCACGCCGCACTGGGCCAACTTCGCCGCGCTGAGCAAGGACCCGGAGTAGCGCTCTTACCGGAACGCCGGCTCAGTCGACGGCTCAGTCGACGACCGGGCCGGCGTTCTGCTGACCTCAGTTCTTCGCGTAGTTGCTGGCCCCGTACCAGTCGACGACGACCACCGGCTCCTCGCCGACCACCCACGCGTCGTGTCCCTGGGGCAGGGCGGTGACGTCGCCGGGCCGGGCGTCGAATTCCGATCCGTCGGCCATGACCACGTGCAGTACTCCTTGCACGTGGTACTGGAAGTGCGGTGCCTCGCACAGCTGTGTTCCGGCGAGCGGCTTGACGTGGTCCGACCAGCGCCAGCCGGGCTGCAGGGTGAGCCGGCCGATCTCGGCGCCGCCGATCCGCAGCAGGTCCAGCGCGCCGCGCTCGAACTCACGCGTCTCGTCGGCTGCGGCGAAGTTCTTCTGTTCTGCCTTGGCGGTCATGGGATATCTCCTTAGCTGGTGAGCTGACCGATCTGGGCCTAGCCTGACCCGCGGCGGTTGCAGCTTTCTTGCAGCGCACCCGGGTCTGGTGGCGGTCGCTGGCGCGGGGTTTGATAGCGCTATGAAGTCGCTGGCGCTGCGGGTGCTGAGCGGCTTCGGCGTGGACGGTGTCGAGCTGCAGGCCCTGGGCAGCAGGAAGGGCCGGCTGGCGCTGTGCGTGCTGGCGCTGGGTGCGGGCCAGCAGGTCCCGGGCGACGTGCTGGCCGACACGCTCTGGGGCGACTCGCCGCCGGCCCGCCCGGAGGACCAGGTGGCCGTGCTGATCAGCCGGCTGCGCTCGGTTCTGGGCCGGGAGCGCATCCAGCGCCGTGACGGCGGATACGTGCTGGTCTGTGACTGGCTCGACGCGTCCGAGCTGGCTGCGCTCACCGAAGAGATGGACCGCCGTCGCGCCGCGGGAAACCTGCTGGGCGCGGCCGCGGCGGCCCGGGTCGCGTTGTCGCTGCTGCGCGGCTACGCGCCGCCGCAGGTGCCCGGTGAATGGGCTCAGCTGAGGCTGGCCGAGCTGGACCGGCTGGCGGGGCGGGCCCGGCAGGTCGGCGCCGCGGTCCTGCTCGAGGCCGGAGACTGGATGGCGGCCGCCGACGTCGCGACGGTCGCGGTGGAAGCCGACGGATACGACGAGGCGTCGCTGCGGGTCTTGCTGCGCGCCTACGTCGCCGGCGGCCGGGTCGCCGCGGCCCTGGCCGCCTACGCCCAGGCCCGGGAGCGGCTCGCCGCCGAGCTCGGCACGGATCCCTCCCCCGAGACCGTCGCCCTCTATACCGCCATCTTGCGCGGCGAGCTGCCCGCCCCGGCGGCGGCGGCCGCTCGCGGCCCGGCCGGGCTGGTCGCCCGCGATGAAGAGCTGGCCTATCTCGACACGATCGCCGGGCGGGCCCGGGACGGCTCGACCGAGATCGTCGTCGTGGACGGGGACGCCGGCATCGGGAAGACCGCCCTGCTCCGCGCCTGGGCCGCCCAGCGGGAGGGCGCCGGAGACGTCGTGCTGGTGGCCGCCTGCGGGCGGCTCGACCGCTCCATGCCACTGGATGCCCTGCTGTCCGCGCTGTCCGCATTGCTGCGCCGCCTCGGTCCCGACGCAGCCGCCGACCTGCTCGCCCAGGACGCGCCGATGCTGGCGCCCCTGCTCGGCGTCGGTCCGTTGTCCTCCCGGGCCGAACCGATCCTGGCCGACAGCATGCTCGGCCCGGCGGTGCTGTACGCGGCGCTGGTGCGGGTGCTGGGGCGGCTGGCGGCCCGGGGCCCGCTGGTCGTGGTGATCGATGACGCGCATCTGGCCGGCCTGCCCCTGGCCAACTGGCTGAGCTTCGCGCGGCGGGAGGGCATGCCCGTTGCGGTCGTCGCCGCCGTCCGGTCCGGCGAGGAACCGCCGATGCCGGCCACCGCGTTCGTCCACCTCGGTCTGCTCGGCCGGGAGGCCGTGGCCGAGCTGGTGGGTCCGTCCCGGGCCGATGAGCTGTACGAGCGCTCCAAGGGCCACCCGCTGTTCCTCACCGAGCTCGCGCAGCAGGCGGGCCGGGCCGAGCTTCCCGCCTCCTTGGTCGAATCGGTGTCGGCGCGCTGTGACGAGCTCGGCCCGGCCGGCGCCATGCTGCGCGCGGGCGCCGTGATCGGCCCGGAGCTGGACATCGAGCTGCTCGCGGCGCTGCTCGGGCGCCCCGCCGTCGACCTGCTCGATGACGCCGAGCGCGCCGTGGCCAAGCAGCTGCTGGCCGCCGACGACGGCGTCTTCAGGTTCCGGCACGAGCTGGTCCGCGAGGCGCTGGCCGCCAGCGCGACCCCGGGGCGGGCCGCGCTGCTGCACCGGCAGGCGGGCCGCGTGCTGGCCCGGCAGCCGTATGCCGATCCGGCCATGGTGGCCTATCACGCGCGGCTCGGCGGCGACCTGGCGCTGGCCGCCCAGTCGCTGCGCACCGCGGCCGAGCGGGCCGCCGAGCGCTTTGACCATGCGGCGGCCGAGGCGCTGCTGGACGACGCCCTGCGGCTGCATCCGGACGTCGACGGGTGGCTCGAGCGGGCCCGGGTGCGTACCCGCCGCGGCCGGTACGGCGAGGCGCTGGCCGATGTCGATCGGGCCGCGGAGGCCGGCGCCGCCGCGCTGGAGGTCGGCGCGTGGGCGTGCTACTTCGACCGGCGCTTCGCCCAGGCCGCCCAGTTCGCCGCGGACGGCGCGCTGGCCGCGTCGGACACCCTCATCCGGTCCCGCTGCCTGGCCGTCGGCGGCCGGACGCGGCACGCGGCCGGGGACCTGGCCCAGGCCGAGCTGCTGCTCGGGGAGGCCTTCTCGCTGGCCGAGGGGGCCGATCGGGTGACCGCAGCGGCGTGGCTGGGCGTACTGCGCGCTCACCAGAGCAAGGCTGCCGAGGCGCTGGCCCTGCTGCGGCCAGCGGCCCGCGCGACCGAAGGGGTGGCGCACACAGCGGCGACCCTGCACTCGTTGCTGTTCACCGGGCATGCGCATGCCGTGGCGGGCCGGCCGGCGCTGGCCCTGGACGCGTTCACCCGCTATACCGCCGAGGTCGAGCTCCGCCAGGTGCCGCGCTTCGCGGGCCGAGCGGTGAACTTCGCCGGCTGGGTGCTGCGCAGCCTCGGCGCGTCCGCGCAGGCCGCCGATCATCACCGTGAGGCGCTGGAACTAGGGCAGAGCCAGGGCACGGCGGAGGTCACCATCGCCGCGCTGGAGGATCTCGCCGAGCAGTGTGTCGAGTCCGGTGACCCCGGCGGCGCGCAGGAGCAGCTGGCGCAGGCGCGAGCGCTGCTGACCGGCGACCTGGTCTTCGGCTGGCGGCTGGACCTCAAGCACCGGCTGATCACCGCGCGGCTGGCGCTGCTGCGCGGTGACGCGGCGGCCGCCTTGGCCGCGGCGGCCGAACTGCAGACGCGAGCCGCCGCCCTCGGCGTGCCGCGCTACCTCGCCGTGGCCCGCATCCTCACCCACCGGGCGCGCCGCGCGCTGGACCTGCCGGTGGACCTGGACGCGGTCGCCGCCGACCTGAGCCTCCTGGAGGAGGCCGTGGCCGTCGAGGCCTGGTGGTGGACCGGGGAAACCGCCTGCGATCTGGCCGTTCCCGCCTGGCTGGACCTCGCGGCCGAGCAGGCCGAACGGCTGGCCCGCCAGGCCGGCGGCTACGCCGACACGCTGCGCCGGGCGGCCGCGCGCCGGCTGGACACCTGGCAAGTCACGGCGGGCGGGTTACGGCTGGCTGAGCCTCAGCGGGCGGTGAGCACCAGCATCGACACGATCAGCGGCCCGGTGCCCGCGGTGGCGGCGGCTGCGGCCCGCCGCAGCTCGGCCCGCCGGGCGGCGGGCAGCGAGCACACGAACGGGGCGACGTGGGCCATGCCCAGCCGCCACGCGGCGAGCCGGTCTGGGCTGTCCAGCTCGACCTCGACCGTGACCGTCCGCAGGCCTATGCCGGTGAAGCCGGCCGCGGCCGCATCCCGGCTGACCGCGGCCGGGTCGCCGGCCCACGGCTCGGTGTCCTGCTTGAACGTCACGTACCACGGGGGAGGCCGGTAGCCGAACGAGCCGAGGACCTCATCGACGGCCGCCTTGGCCGGGTGGCTCCAGCCCGGCGCGAACGAGCTGGCCGCCAGCCCCGCCGCCACCCGGCGGGCCTCGCGCAGACCGGCACCGGGCCGGTCCAGGTGACCGAGGCAGAACGCCGCCAGCACCAGGTCGAAGCTGCCGTCCCCGAACGGCAGCGCGGTCGCGTCGGCCGCCACCGGGTGCAGCCTTCCGGGGCACCGGCGCAGCATGGCTGGCGCGGCGTCGGCGCAGACCACGTAGCGGGCCCCGGCCTCCAGCGCGGCCCGCCCGGCCACGCCGGTCCCCGCGCCGACATCAAGCACCCGCACCCCCGCCAACCCGCCCCCCGCGGACCCGCCCCCCGCCAGATCTTCGGCCGCGCAGGCCAGTAGAGCGCGGGCCAGGCTCGCATAGACGGGCTCCGGGCCCTCGGCCCACATCGCGGCGGCCGCCTCGTAGGCGGCCCGTACCCCCGCGCTCAGCCCAGCAGCGGGGCGGCCAGGACCGCCTGCGTCTCCCACCATGCCAGCTCCTCGTCGTAACCGCCCAGCGCCTTCTCCCAGCCGAACTGGACCAGGGCGCCCAGCAGGCACAGCGCCAGCTGGCGGTCCCACCACGGTTCGGTGGCGATCCCCTGCTCCTCCAGCGCCCGGCGGTAGGCGGCGATCGCCTCCTCCTTCGGCTGCGGCAGCCGGCGGCAGTTGATGGCCAGGTACCAGGCCAGGTCGGACAGCGGCGCGCCCCGCCCTGGCTGTTCCCAGTCGAGCAGCACGGTGCGGCCCTCGTCGTCAGTGCCCAGGTTGTCCAGCTTCCAGTTGCTGTGCACGAACGTCTGCGGCGTGGCTTCCAGCGCCGCCACCAGCGGGCCGGGGTCCCGGGCCAGCGGCGTGACGACCGCCGCCGCGGCCGGGGCCACCTCGGCCAGCTTCGGCCAGCCCTGGCCGACCAGCTGCGGGACCAGATGCGCCGAGCCTGCGGCCGCCTCCGCGTCCGCCAGCCACGGAGACAGCTCCAGGTACCGGTTCATGACCGGGATGACCTCGCACTCACGGCCGCAGGCCCAGAAGGCGGCGTGCAGTGCGGCCATGTGCCGCATGAACCGCAGGTGCTGGTCCAGGCCGATCGGCTCGTCGCTCACCGGCACCAGCCACGGCGTCACGTCGCGCATCAGCACGGCGCAGCCGCCCGATGGCGGCCGGCCGCTGCTGTCCTCGCGGGCGACCCCGACGATCGGCTGGTTGAAACAGTCAGGCAGCCGGCTCAGCAGGCCCCGTTCCCAGGCCAGCAGGGGCGCGCCGCGCAGGCAGCCGGAGGCCCGCATGGTCCAGTCCTCGGCCAGGTCGAGGTGCTTGAGCACGTACGGCTGCCCGGCGATCACCACCCGCTCCAGCCGGGCGCCTGATTTCCCCGCCGCCCCGTCCAGCCCGGTCCGCTCGGTGGCACCCGCGATGAGCTCGGCCACGCTGGCGAAGGTGGCGGCGGGCGGGAGGTATTCAGGCATCTGCGGCCTCCATCTCCGCGAGCAGCGAGGCCGGCCACCGTCCGCCGCAGAAGACGGTGTCGGCCACGATGAGATCATCCTGCACCGTGAGCAGGTGCATGTGATGGCCGGCGTGCGGCACGCCGTTCTCGGTCCAGCTGAGCGTGTACTCCACGATCTCGCTCGGCCCCCCCTCCGCGTGCACCGGGTACCGGCGCAGGTCGCCGAACTGGCCGGGGTCCGCGAACCAGCGCGCGTACTCGGCGCGGATCGCGTCGGCGCCCGTCGCGTGCAGCCGCCAGTTGGGCACCGTCGCGTCCAGCGTCGCGTCGGCGCTCCACGCGTCGCACGCCGGGATCGTAGCGGTCTGGATGGCGTGCAGGAACTTCTCGATCGCTGGTGACCCTGATGCCGTGGGTGCTACCGCTGTCGGCCCTGATGCCGTGGGTGATATTGACATAGCTGCCTCCTGATGGCCGGTCTGCGACCATCGTGGGCGGACGGCCTTGCAGTCAGCTTGCAGCCCCGCCCACCGCGAACCTCAGCTTTCCCGGCGATGACGGCGGCCCGATCGCTTTCCCGGCTATGAGGGCGGCCCGATCCGCGCTTCGTTCGTGCCTGGCGGCCGCTCCTCGCCGGCGAGACTGGGTCAGTGGACGGCCGCATGCTCGCCCGCCTGATCGCGGTGACCGGGCCGGCGGGCACCCCCAATGCCGCGCTCGCCTCGGCCGTGCGGCGCGTGCGGGATGCGCCCCCCGGCTCGCGCGGGGTCATCCTGGTGGAGGGGATCAGCGACCAGGCCGCGCTGGAGTCACTGGCCGCGCGGTCCGGCCGGGACCTGCGCCGCCAAGGCGTCTTCGTGGTCCCGATGGGCGGCGCGACGAACATCGCGGCCTTTGCCGACCTGTTCGGCCCGCAGGGCCTGGGCGCCAGGCTGGCCGGACTGTGCGACGATGCGGAAGAGCGAGAGTTCCGGCGCGGCCTGGCGCGAGCGGGCCTGCGCGCCGGCCCGGACCGCGAGGACCTGGAACAACTCGGCTTCTACGTGTGCGTCGCCGACCTGGAAGATGAGATGATCCGCTCGCTCGGCGCCGAGGCGGTCGAGCGGCTCATCGCCGCCGAAGGCGAGCTCACGCCTTTCCGGACCTTCTGCCTGCAGCCCGCGCAGCGCGGCCGGGCCCCCGAGCAGCAGCTGAGGCGCTTCATGGGCACCAAGTCGGGCCGCAAGGCCCGCTACGGGCGCGTCCTGGCCTCGGCGCTCGACCTGACCCGGGTCCCGCGCCCGCTCGACCGGGTCCTCGCGCACGTATGAACCGCGCCCCGATAGCCGCGGTTAGCGCACATAGTTCGCGAATCTTCCTAGCCGCGTGCGCCGCGTCCGGGTCACGATAGGGCATGGCATCTGCGGAGTTCACCAACGCGCATCCGGCGCTGGCGCATTTCTGGCATCCCGTCGCGCTGTCCTCCGAGGTCGGCCAGGAGCCGGTCGCCGTTCGCCTCGGCGGCCAGGGCTGGGCGCTGGCCCGTTTCAGCGGCGGCATCGCAGGCGGCGGCACTGCGGGCGGCGGCACTGCGGGCGGCGGCATCGGGGACGGCGGCATCGCGGCGTTCGCCGACGCGTGCCCGCACCGCAGGGCCCGCCTGTCCGCCGGGCAGATCACCGGCAGCACGCTGCAATGCCCCTACCACGGCTGGCGATTCACCTCCGAGGGCAGGTGCGTGGATATCCCGGCGCTCGAGGAGGGCGCGAGCATCCCGGAGCGGGCCACGCTGCGCCGCCCGGCCGGGGTGGCCGAGCAGGACGGCATGGTGTGGCTCGCCCCGGAGCCGCCACGTGCGCCCATCCCGGAGCTGCAACCCGGTGTGCCGCCCGGCGGCGACGGCGTCGCGACGGTGTTCCTCCCGGTCGTCCGGGTGGAGGCCAACGCGGCCATCATGCTCGACAACTTCCTCGACGAGGCGCACTTCCCGTTCGTTCACGCGGCCACCATCGGCGGCGCCGGGCCGGAACCCATCTCGCGGGCCGAGGTTGACCGCCAGGGCTTGTCGTTCACGGCTGTCCGCGAGCACACGTTCACCAACCTCACCGACCCCGCGGTGCGTGACGGTACCCGGCCGGCGGTGCAGCGCCGCCGGATGACCTACCGGTACCAGGCGCCGCTGACCGCGAGCTTGCTGCTGGAGTACCTCGACGCGGGCGGGTGGAATTTCATCACCTTCGCCGCGCAGCCCGAAGACGAACGCACCTGCCGGCTGTACCAGACGGTGACGGGCCCGGGCCTGACCGACCCGGAAGAGGCTGAGAGCGCCGCGAAGTACGAGATGACGATCTTCGAGGAGGACCAGGACCTGCAGCGGCGGGCGCTGTCCGGCCTGGAGTTCCCGCTCGACGTCGCCGCTGAGCTGCATACCCGGGCCGACCGGGTCTCGGTCGAGTTCCGCCGCGTCCTCGCCGCCGCCGTCGCCAGCTGAGGCCATGGGACCGTGGCACCCTGACCCGCGTCACGCGTCATCAGGGAGGGCGCCAGGTAGCGGGACCCGCCCGCCGCTCAGTCTCCCGCGACGGCGCTGGGCACCGGTGCTCTGGTGGTCGGCCACTCGTTCATCCACACAGAGATAAGCGTGGGCTCTAGCGCTTGCTGCACGACCATGGCCAGATCCGCTTGCACGGCGCCAAGGTCCACCGCGTCCTTCAGGCGGCCCGCGAACGCGGTCACAATCTGATCAGCGTCGTAGCGGGCCCGATTGAAGCGCCGGTCCACCGCCAGCTGCACCCGGCGCCGTAGCGGATTGAACAGCCCCGCCGCGGCCAGCGTCGAGGCGGCCACCGCGACCTGTGTGTGGAACGACAAGACCCGAGTGGCCAGCAGCACCAGGCCCGCGTACAGGCCCACGAGCAGGCCGGTGACGATGGCGTAGGCCAGGGCGCGGGAGATGATCCGGTCGATGTCGTACAGCCGGTACTTCAAGATCGCCACCCCGAGGCACGTCGGCAGCACTGTCCCGACGCCCACCGCGGTCGCGGCCGGGTCCAGCACGGGAACGACGTTGCTGACGAACAGGCCGAGCATGGCCACCACCACGCCGCTTACCAGCCACTTCAGCTGCTGCCGCCGGTCCCCGCGGGCCCGCCGCCAGCTCAGCACCAGACGACCCGCGAATACCAGCCAGAACGCCAGCACGGCGGGCAGGATCAGATTGCCCGCGTTCTTGAGCACCCAGGCCATGCTGCCGGAGGGGTGATCAAGGATCGACAGGTCGCCGCTGGCGTCCATGTGGATGCCCTGCGCGGCGATGGCGACGATTATGGCGACGTACAGGGCGCCTACCAGGGCGACCGCGACGGCCAGATACGAGCGCAGCACCCAGCGCCAGCGCGGCGAGGGCAGCACCCCGTCGGGGAACAGCAAGAACACCGGCGGGAGCGCCACGAACAAGACGGGGAAGTACGCGGTTTCCAGGAACGCGGCCATCGGTCCGAACGGGAGCTGGTAGCCCAGCCCGTACACCAGCCAGCTGTAAGGATAGGCGACGAGGCTGATCAGGACGCTGGTGACGACGGCCAGGAGCAGCCAGCCGATCGGGTTGCGTGGCTGACGCCGGGCGACGATGAAGCCCACTACGCCTATTGGCACGCCGACCAGCAGCTGCGCCGCATTGGCCAGCACGTTCTGGTGGGCCAGTACGTTGAGCGAGATCACGGCGACGGCCAGTAGCACGGCCAGTGCGCCCAGCACGCTCGCCGTCGCCGGGGACGCCAGTCCGGAGTGCCGTTCCGCGGCTCGCTTCTGCGGAGCCGCCTCGCGGCCTGTGCCTGCCCTCACCCGCCTCACGCTACGCCCGAAGCGTTCCGGGAACGTTACCGTTCAGTACCGCATCCCGGGACACGCACCCACCCAACTCACCCTGGCCGACTCGCGTCGGCCGGCTGAGGCCGAGTCGGCGGCTGAGGCCGGGACTCGGCCTCAGCCAGCCCGCAGTGCGGTCCGCGCTCCCGCATCGGTCAGCCGTCCACCGGCGGGCGGATCAGGCACCGGCTCAGGCTCGCCGGGACCCGGCGGACCTCCCGGGCCGCCGCTGCCCGGCTGCGGGCCGGTCACGTTGGCATACCCCGCGCCGGCCAGGCCCATTATGAGCCCGATGATCGGGAAACCAACGCAGATCACGCCGTAGAACGCCACGTTCGCGCTCGCGTACAGCTCACGCCCGTAGACGGCCGATGCGGTCAGGTGCTGCCCGTGGTAGAGCCAGTCCCGCACCCAGGCCGACTTGAGCATCAGCGCGGTCGTGCTGATGCCGAGCACGGTGACGGTCAGAGCGGCGACGCCGTTGGACACCAGCCCCGCGGTGAAGCCCTGCCAGGCCCGGGTGGCGGATGCCTGGCCGGGATCCTCCGGCAGGTGACAGCGGCTCCCGGCGAGAGCGCCTGCGACCACCGGCACGCCGAACAGCAGGACCCAGGCCAGGGCTACAAGCGGGTCGGTCGCGGATCCGTGCAGCCATGGATCGGTGGCGATCTGGTTCCCTCCGAGCGGGTCCACCGCGTACATCACCAGACCCAGGACCAGGCCCGCGCGGGCGCCGATGACGAGCGTCGCGGGGGTTACCGGGGTGCGCCGCGCGGTCAGCGCGAGGATTACGGCCAGGTAGCAGGCCGTGATGAACAGGATCAGGATCTCGCCGCCCCAGTCGGGACCGCCGGACACGCTGCCCGGCAACGGATTTCCCTGCGTGACCAGATCAAACGTATGCCGGTCGATACCCCCGCGCGGGACCGCGCCGACGAACATCTCGGCGACGGCCTTGGCGGGCATGATGACCAGGATCGCGGCGTAAAAGCCGGCCCGTAGCCACCGGGCCGCCCGGTTAGCGGGTGGCCCTAGCAGCCAGCGGGTCAGCAGCGGCAGGCCGACCAGCAGCGCTAGCGTGATGATGACGTCGCCCTGGTCCGCGGCGCCATGGCTCAGGCTGACTGAGGACCCCGGCCAGGCGGCCCAGGCTGCCGTCCCCGCCGCCGCCGCGCCCAGCAGCAGGATGCCGATCCTGCGTGCCATCTGCCCCTCCTTGGCTATCAGCAGGACACCGCCCGCCCGCCAGGCCAGCCGCGGCCAGCCCGCCGGCACGTCCTGCGCTTCAGCCCAGATCGCCTCGGCCCAGTCCCGCCGCGCGGCCGGCAGCAGCCGCACCGCTCCCCGCCTGGCCGCGGCCGTGAGCGGGCCCCGCCAGTTCATGGCACCGCGGGTGCTGCGTCGCGGCGCCCGCGGTGCGGGCGGGCGCCCGGGCGCACCGCGGTACGGCCCAGCTCCGCCGCGGCCAGTTCCGCCTCCGCCAGCTCCGCCGCGGCCAGCGCCGTCGTGGCGCTGGCGAGCCCGTCGGCGGTGAGCCGGTACAGGTGCCGCCGCGGACGGCCCGGCTGCGGCTCGTCCTGCCAGCACGCCTCGACCAGTCCCCGGTCGGCCAGCCGGATCAGGATCGGGTACAGCGTGCCCGACTTCAGCCCGGTCTGCTTGGCCAGCGCGTACCCGTGCTGCCACCCCGACGGCTGCTCGCACAACGCCGCCAGCACCGAGAGTGTCTGAGGCGAGAACTCGCTACGCGCTCCCATGGGGAGCAGACTACCTATGTAGACCACCGTTGTCTACATAGGTAGAAGACCCGAACGGAAAGCTTCCCCCGGCCTCGGTGCACGGACGGGCCGAGAGCACCCATCCCAGGCGGGGGCTTGCGGCCGAAGAGCCCCGATAAAGGGTGCCCATCAGGCAAACCCGCCGCCACCCGGCCATCGAAACCACGCTGAACGTGTGACTCCCGTGACTAGCGTTGCTGCCGGTACCAGCCCGCCGCCCTCCACCAGGAGAAAACCCGGTAAGCCAGGATCCACTACGATAACGAGAGCCCCTCCGGGATCAGCCCGGGCAGACAGGCCCTGCGCGCCGGCTGACTATTCAATTCAGTCCGAACGAATCGTGGTGTTACGGCCCGCTACCGTAATGCAGCCCCGCCCAAGCCTGCTCCCGTGTCTCGGGGTGGTGAGCTCACGAAGGCGGCACGAGCTGCTGGCCGCCGTCGATGTCGTAGGTCGCCCCGGTGACGGCCGTGTTGATCATCAGGTGCACGGCGAGCGCGGCGATGTCGGCCGGCCCGACTACGCGCCCGATGGGCAGCGTGGCCCGGAGCTGGTCGCGGCGCGCCGCCAGGTCGCCGCCGAGCAGCCGGGCCGACAGCCCGGTGTCGATGAAGCCGGCCGCGATGAGGTTGACCCGGATCGGTGCCACTTCGACCGCCAGGTTGCCGATCAGGGCGGGCAGCGCGGCGTTGAACGCGGCCATGATCGACAGGCCGGGTCCCCGCGTGCGGTCGTCGGTGCCGCTCATGAACAGCAGCGTGCCGCCCGGCCGGACCCGCCCGACGGCGTGCCGGGCCACCTCGACGGCCAGCCACAGGTGGCCGTCGAAATCGCTGATCACCCGCGCGTGGTCCAGTTCGGCCAGCGGCGCGTAGTACGGGCCGGGGCCTGTCACCATCACGTGGTCGATCCGCCCGGGCAGGCCGGCGAAGAACTGCCCGAGGGCGGCCGGGTCGGTGGCGTCGAAAGCCGCGACCGAACGCGCGCCGACCTCGTCCGCGGCCTGCTTGAGGTGCTCGGCGTTCCGGCCCGTCAGGATGACCTCGGCGCCGTCGGCGCGGGCCCGGCGGGCGGTTTCCAGGCCGATGCCGGCGCTGCCGCCGATCACCACGACGGTCTGCCCGGCCAGTTCCGGTTCGCGGGTCATGGCATTACCTCCTGGGTTAGGACGGGTTTGGCGCAGACGCCGGCGGCTGCCCCCGGCACGATGCGGTGACCGCTGGCGCGGTGGCCGATGTCCGGGTGTCTCATGGCGATTCCTTGATCTGGCCGCGCAGCGCCTTCAGCGCGGCCACGTAGATCTCCGAGAAGGTCGGGAAGGGCTGGATGACATCGCGGAGCACCGCCAGCGGCACGCCGGCCCGGATGGCCAGCGTGGCCTGCTGCAGCCATTCTCCAGCCTCGGGACCCAGCGCGTAGGCGCCGGTCAGCCGGTCGCCGTCGGACAGCAGGGTCAAGAAGCCCGTGGCCTGGGCGTCGCGGGTGAACGTGGCCATTTTGGCGACCTCCGAGACCGGCACGGTCGCGCTGAACGGGGCCTGCGTGGCGCCGACCGCGGCCGCCTGCGGGTCGGTGTAGACCACGTCCGGGATGGCCTCGTAGTGGGCCTCGCGCGGTTCACCCAGGATGTTGGACGCGGCGACCTCGCCCTGGTACTTGCCGACGTGGGTCAGCAGCCGGATGCCGGTGCAGTCACCGATGGCCCACAGGCCCTTCCCCGCGCTCAGGTGAGCGTCGACCGCGATGCCGTGCGGGCCGGCCGTGACACCGACCGTGTCCAGGCCGTCGGGCACCCGCGGGCGCCGGCCGGTGGCCGCGAGCAGGCGGTCGCCGCGCAGCTCACGGCCGTCCTCGAGGGTCAGGACGTAGTCCTCGCCGTCGCGCCGGGCGCGGGTGGCCGTCGCGCCCAGGATCAGCTCGATGCCGTCCCGGCGCAGCTGCTCACCGAGGGCGTGGCCCAGCGGGGCGGGTTCGCGGCCGAGCACGTGCTCGGCCGCCTCCACCAGGCTCACGTCGCCGCCCAGGCGCCGCACGGCCTGGGCCATCTCGGCGCCGACCGGGCCGCCGCCGAGGATCAGCAGGTGGCGGGGGACAGCCGTCATGGCGGTCACCTCGCGGTTGGTCCATACGCCGTCCAGGTCGCGCAGGCCCGGGACCGCCGGTATGACCGGGTCCGCGCCGGTCGCCACCACCACATGCCGGGCCGTGTGCCGCACGCCGTCCACCTCGACCACGCCCGGACCGGCCAGCGCGCCGCTCCCGCGCAGCAGGTCGATGCCCTTGGACGCCAGCCAGGCCACCTGCCCGTCGTCGGTGTGGTCGCAGACCATGTAGTCGCGCCAGGCCAGCGCGGCGGCCACGTCGACCTGCGCCGTGGCCGCCGCGTGGCGAGCCTGGTAGGCCGCCTCGCCGGGGCGCAGTAGCGTCTTGGACGGGATGCAGGCCCAGTACGAGCACTCGCCGCCGGCCAGTTCCCGCTCGACCACCGCCACGTGCAGGCCGCCGTCGGCCAGTTCGCCGGCGCAGTGCTCACCCGGTGAGCCGGCGCCGACCACGATCACGTCATAATCTTCCCTGTCCATGTGCTCGGCTCTCCCGTCGAATGCCGGGGCCCGAGATCGGGGCCGCCGGGCTGGTCCTAGCCCCTACTCTGGCGCGCGGGACCGCCGCTCGCACCGGGGGCAGTCCCTGGCCGGATCCCTGGTCTCAGGGTCTATACCGCAGGCATCGCAGCGACGGCACCGGGCACGCGCCGTGCGCGCGCCGCGCCGCAGGCACACAGGTGAATGCTCCGTGCGACACAGCGGCATGGAACCGATGACGTGACAAGCGCCCGCCGACCTCACCGGCCGGGTCCGCCGTGCTGCCCGGCGGCGGCGCCGCCGCATGAATGGCCACCTGACCGCCGCACTCGGCGCTGCGATGAACCCGTGTCTGGTCGGCAGCGAGGCCGAGCGCCTGCGTGAACGCCCGGGCCACCCGGCCTGCTGGCCGAGCCCGGCGAACCTCGCGGGCGTCCCCCGCCCGAGGAGCCTCCGGGCGCCCGCAGGCGCGCTGGCGCAGGGGCGCCGCTGTCACAGCTGATCAGCGAAGACCGTCGACCACGTTCACCGGCTCCTGGGCGAAGCTCCACGCGGATGCAATCCAAGGGGCTGAGCCCAGTAATGCAGGATTGTGGATCGTTACTGCCCGCCCGCGGGCAGTAGCGATCCACAATAACGAGAACCCGTCCGGGATCCGCTGCGTCCGGTGCCCGTACAGGAACGGGGCTCGCCCGGCGGTGTTACGACCCGATTCAGCGCAGGTCGTGGGAGAATGACAGGACGAGGTGGTGATCATGACGTCTGAGCACAGCGAGCCAGCACTTGAGCCGCCAGCCGCCGATGAGGCCTCTGCGGAGGAACTGGCCCGCCGCCAGGGCGTCCAGCCGGTCGCCTCAGTGGAAGATATGGCCCGCCCCGGGTTGTTCGACTCGGATCAGGAGTGGGATGAGTTCCTGGCCGACTTGTACGGGTCCCGGCGCGCTGGGCTCGCGTGAGCTTCGTCGTCCTCGATACTGACGTCTCCTCGGTCAGCTTGCGCGGTCGCCTGGCCGATCCGCTGCGAGCCCGGCTGACGGGCCAGACTTGGTGCATCTCGTTCGTCACCGTCGGTGAACTCGCCAAGTGGACCGTGCTGCGGAGCTGGGGACCGGCCAAGCTGGCCTCGCTGGCGGACTGGCGGCAACATGTGGTCACGCTCCCTTACTCCGAGCAGGTCGCCATCCGCTGGGGTGAACTGCAGGCCCGCGCCGAACGGCGAGGCCGCTCGCGCCCGGTGAACGATACCTGGATCGCCGCATCGTGCCTGGTCCGTGACCTGCCGCTGGCAACCCTTAATATCAAGGATTTCAACGACTTCGCCGACCACGATGGCCTGCGCATCATCGGCATCAACGAACGCTGACCGCAAGCGAAATCAGGGCCGCGCCCGGCGCGCCGCGCAGGGTACGAAGATGGATATATGAGCACCGACGGCGTATCCGATCGGTCGGGCGAGGACCACGATCAACCCCGTAAGGACCGGCTGGCCCGCGAATCCGCCGACTCTCAGGCACCGAAGCTAGACGAGGCCGAGACCCGCAGCCGACAGGAGTACTTCGAAGCCATCAACTCTGCCAGCAGCCGTGAAATCATCAGTTTCGGGGCGATAATTGCGACACGACCTGCCGTTGAGCGGGTCGAATGGGAGGCTCCGCTGCGCCGGGGTGAGGCGGATCGCCACGGCCTGGGCGTGATTGACGAGCGGGCCAAGGAGTTCTCGCCGGCGGAGCGCCGAATCGCGGAATATCTCGCCGTTAAGGGCCCGGCGGTAGTTTTCGGTATCCGAAGGCTTTGGTGTCTACGGGCGCACGGCCGACGCCCGCGTTGACGGCATACCTGTCGAGTTCAAGAGCCTCGATCCGGGAGCCGACGATCGAACGGTCACGGCCGCTCTAAATAGCGCCAAAGGACAGGCCCGCTACGCGGTCATCGACGCTCGTGACTGCGGCCTGACCGAAGGCGATGCTCAGCGCGGAATTCGGCGGGGCCCGCGGGCCCCGCAAGACGCAGCCGGGGGCACACGCATCCCGGCGGCCGGCGAAGCCTGCCCGGCTCAGCCGTGCCTCAGGGCTCGAGGTCCAGCAGCTTGGCCGCGACCTCGGTGAGGTCCTCACCCGTCACGTCGGGCGGGGCGAACGGCGCGCCGAAGCCGCCGGACTTACGGCTCACCCAGCCGGTGATCAGCCCGGCCCGCTTGGCGCCGTGGCAGTCCCAGTCGTGCGCCGCGACCAGTGCCATCCGGTCGGGCGCAACCCCCATGATCTCCGCCGCGTACAGGTAGACCACGCCGGCCTGTTCCACCGGAACACCTCTCCGACCGAGATCACCCGGTTCACCCACGGCCCGAGCCCGGCCCGCTCGACGAACGCCGAGATGAGATCGGCCGGGCCGTTGGTCAGGCAGGCCACCGGCAGGCCGGCCTCGCTCAGCCGCCGCACCGCGGGCAGTGCGTCAGGGTAGGCGGGCAGCTCGCTGAAGCCCGCCATCAGCTGCGCCACTTGATCGTCGCTGATCGTGTCGTGGGTGAGCCCGCGCAGCGCGGCCTCAGCGACGTCCGCGAACGGCGAATAGTCCCCGGTCATGGACAGCGCCATGCCGTCCCGGAGTATCCGCGTGTACCAGGTCTCGAGCAGCCCGGGCGGCTGGCCGGCTTTGACGAGCCGGTCACGCAGCGGCTCGAGCGTGGCCAGCGTCTCGATCACGTCGAAGGCCACCACGGCCTGCCGGCTGCTCATGACGACCCGAGCGACGCCCCGGACGACGACCCAGGCGACGACCCAGGCGACCCGGGCGACCCGGGCGACCCGGGCGACCCGGACGCAAGCGACCCGGGCGACGACTCAAGGTCGGCCAGCGCGTCCTCGATGGCGCGATGGAACGTGGGGTAGGCGTACGGCATGTTGCGCAGCGTGGCCACCGGCACCTCAGCCCGGACGGCCACCTGCAGCGCGCTGAGCACCTCGCCCCCGTACGGGCCCGCCGACGTGGCACCGACCAGCACCGACCGGTCGGCGTCCTCGATGACCTTGATGAACCCGTCGTTGCCGGCCTTGTGGATCCATCCGCGCGCGGAGCTGGGCACCTGGGTCAGGCCGGTGCGCACCCGCAGCCCGGCCGCCCGCGCCTGCTCCTCGGTCAGCCCGACGCTGCCGACTTCGGGGTCGGTGAACGTGACCCTGGGGACGGCCCGGTAGTCGGCTGGCTCGCCGCCCTGGCCGAGGATGTCGCGCACCACGATGCCGGCCTGGTACATGGACATGTGCGTGAACGCGCCCTTGCCGGTGATATCGCCGATCGCCCACACGCCGTCCCCCGCGCGCAGCCAGCCGTCGGTGGGTATCTCGTGGGCCGCCTCATCCAGGCCGATCGCCGCCACGCCGAGTGCGGCCAGGTCGACCCGGCGCCCGGTGGCGACGAGCAGCCGCTCGGCGGTTACGGTGCTCATGCCCAGGTGGACGGTGAACCCGCCGCCGTCGTGGCTGACCCGCTCGGCCGGGGCGTCGGTGTAGATCTTGATGCCCTCGGCGGCGAAGATCCGCTCGATCAGCTCACTGGCCTCGGGCTCCTCAAACGACACCAGCCGCGGCATCTCCTCGACCACGGTGACCGCCGCGCCGAAGCGGGCGAAGACCTGGGCGAGCTCCGCGGCGATCGCGCCGCCGCCGAGCACGATCAGCGATTCCGGCACCTGCTCGGCCTGGACGATCTCCCGGTTGGTCCAGTAGGGGGTGCCGGCCAGGCCCTCGACAGGCGGGATAGCGGGTTCGGTTCCGGAGTTGATCACGATCCCGCGGCGGGCCCGCAGCACCCGGTCCCCCACCGTCACCTCGCCGGGCCCGGTGATCGTGCCGTGGCCGCGCACCAGGTGCCCGCCCTTGCCGGTGAACCGGTCGGCCGCCACCTTGTCGTCCCAGTCGTCGGTGGCTTCGTCCCTGATCCGCGCCGCCACCGGCGCCCAGTCGGGGTTGACGGCCGCGGTGCCGGCCAGGCCCGGGATCCGCCGGCCTTCGGCGATCAGGTTGCCGGCCCGGATCATCATCTTTGACGGAACGCATCCGAAGTAGGGGCACTCGCCACCCACCAGACGCTGCTCGATCCCCGTCACATGCAGCCCGGCCTCGGCCAGAGCGCCGGCCGCGTACTCCCCGCCCGGGCCCAGGCCGATCACGACCACGTCGGTGTGCTCTGGCTCGTCCATGCCCTGCTCCTGCCCTATGTGGGCCTTAACCTACATCAAGCACCAGGGCCGTCATCGCCGTCTTCAAGATCCGATAGATCCGATATGTCCAGGTCCGGCTGGCCGTGCACGAACGTCTCCGGGTTCTCCAGGTCGTCGGCCGTGGGGAGCAGGTCGGGATGCGCCCACAGCGCGTCGCGGCCGTCGACGCCCCGCGCCTGCGTCAGGCCGTGCCAGATCGAGGCGGCCTCGCGCAGCCTGCGCGGCCGCAGCTCCAGTCCCACCAGCGTGGCGAACGTCCGCTCGGCCGGGCCGCCGGTGGCCCGGCGGCGCCTGATCGCCTCGGCCAGGGCGTCGGCGTGGGTCAGCCGGTCCCCGGCCGCGGCGGCGACCACGGTCGCCACCCACCCCTCGACCAGCGCCAGCGCGGTCTCCAGCCGGACCAGGGCGGCCTTCTGCGTGGGGGTGTCCTCCGGCCGGAACAGCCCCTCGCCGGCCAGCGCGTCGCGCAGCGCCTCGGGATTGGTGATGTCGACGTCCGGCATGGCCTCCTGCAGCCGCGCCATGTCGACCGTGATGCCGCTGGCGTACTGCTCGACCGCGCCGAGCAGGTGCCCGCGCAGCCAGGGGACGTGTGCGAAGAGCCGGTGGTGGGCGGCTTCCCGCAGGGCCAGGAAGAGCCGGATCTCGCCCGCGTCGACCGACAGGCCCTGCCCGAACTGCGCCACGCCCGCGGGCAGCAGCGCGGCCACCCCTTCGGGCCCGAGCGGCAGCCCGATGTCGGCGGAGCCGACCACCTCGCGCGCCAGCTCGCCGACCGCCGTACCGGTCTGGCTGCCGATCATCGCCCCGCCGATCTGCCGCAGCATGCCGGCCAGTCCCTGCAGCCCGCCCAGGCCGCCCGCGCCGCCGCCGAGGGCCCCGAGGGCCTGGCGCATCTCTTCGGGCATCTCCTCGCCGAGCTGCGCCGGGTCGATGGTGAGCATGCCGCCCATCGCCTCGACGCCCTTGGCCGCGATGGGATCGCAGAGCTTGGCCCAGACCGGGAAGGTGGCCTCGAGCCATTCCGAACGGCTCCAGGCCTCGATCTTGCGGATTCCGGAGGGGAACTCGGTGGCCTCGTCCAGCCACAGGTCGGCCAGCCGGACGGCCTCGGTGATCTCCCGGCGCTGGGCCTCCAGGACGCTCGGGTCGCCTGCCGCGACGATCGCGTGCCGGGCCACGTTCTTGGCCAGATCCCAGTTGACCGGGCCGCCTTGCCAGGACAGCAGGTCAGCGAACTGGCGCAGGGCGTCAGCGAACTGCCCGGGGTCGCCCATCGCCCCGAACGGTCCCTGGCCCCCGAACGGGCCGCCGGCTCCGGGCCCCTGCGGGCCGCCGGGTCCACCCGGACCCGATGAACCCTGGCCACCCTGGTCGTCCGGCTTGTCGGGCAGACCGAAGCCGAACGGGCGGTCAGCCATCGCTGGCTCTGCGGCAGGATAGAAGGGTCATGACCGTCACGTTATCTCGGGAGAAGCGCGCTGTGACAAACGCCCGGCGGCCGGTTCGCTCCGAGCGCACTGATGTACGTCGCCAGACTATGCCCGTCGTGGCCGTCACCGGTGCGGCGGGCGGTATCGGGTACGCCCTGACCGCCCGGCTCGCCGCGTCGCCGAAGGTCCGGCGGGTGATCGCGATCGACGGCCAGCGGGGCGACATCGCCGGCGTGACCTGGCGCGTGGCCGACGTGCGAGACCCGGCGCTGGCCGGCCGGCTGGCCGGGGTGGACGTGGTGGTGCATACGGACCTGGACCTGGCCCCAGACTCCGACCCCCGGCAGCGGCGGGCCTTCAACGTACGCGGGGCCCAGACCGTGCTCACCGCGGCCGCGGCGGGCCGGGTCGGCCGGGTGGTGCTGCTGAGCAGCGCCATGGCCTACGGAGCTCGCCCGGACAACCCGGTCCCCCTGGCCGAGGACGCGCCGCTGGCCGCCGAGGCGGACAGCAGCGTGGCCGGCGATCTGCTGGAAATCGAGCAGCTGGCCCGCCGCTCGCCGCGGGCCAACCCCGGCATGGCGGTGACGGTGGTGCGCCCGGCCGCGCTGGTGGGCGACGGCGTGGATACGCTGGTCACCAGGCATTTCGAGGCGCCCAGGCTGCTCGCCGTGAAGGGCTGCGCCCCCCGCTGGCAGTTCTGTCACGTCGACGACCTGACCGCCGCGATCGAGTTCGCCGTCGGCGGCGGCGTCGACGGGCAGTTCGCGGTGGGCTGTGACGGCTGGCTCGAGCAGGATGCCGTGGAGCAGATCAGCGGGCTGAAGAGCATCGAGCTGCCGGCCAGGCTGACGTTCGGCACCGCGCAGCGCCTGCACCGGCTGGGCGTGACCCCGGCGCCGGCGATAGACCTGCGGTACATGGTGTACCCGTGGGTGGTGGACTGCGCCGCGCTGCGGGCGGCGGGCTGGCGCCCGCGATTCGGTAACGCCGAAGCGCTCCGCGTCCTGCTCGACCAGCGGAATGGCCGGCACGCCGTGGCCGGCCGCCGCGTGGCCCGCAAGGAGGCCACGATCACCGCCGCAGGCGCGACCGTCGCCGTGATCGGCACCGCCGCTATCGTCCGCCGCGCCCGCCGTCACCGCCGGCCTGATTCCTGACCGGGTACCGTTAGATCATGAGCGCCCGGAAGGGGACGGAAGATGCCGTGTCCCTGATCGCCATCCGCGAGTCGCAGCTGTCGGTGGACGAGGTCCGCGCCGCCGTCGAGGGCCACGCCGTCGGCGGCATTGCGCTGTTCGTCGGCACGATCCGCGACCATGACCACGACCATGACGTCACGGGCCTGTCCTACACCGCGCACCCGTCGGCCGAGGCCGAGCTGCGCCGGGTCGCCGAGGCTATCGCGGAGAAGTTCCCGGTCCTGGGGGTGGCGGTCGTGCATCGGATCGGTGACCTGTCCGTCGGTGACCTGGCCGTGGTGGCCGCGGTGTCCGCCCCGCACCGGGGCGAGGCGTTCGACGCGTGCCGGGAGCTGATCGACCAGCTGAAGGCCACGGTGCCGATCTGGAAGCACCAGCGGTTCACCGACGGGACGGACGAGTGGGTCGGCACTCCGTGAGAGGCCCGAGATGTCGCGCCGCTCGCTGACGCTGCTGATCGCTTCGATCGGCGTGGTCGCCGCGCTGGCGGTCGCCGTGCTGGTCCCGGTGCCCTACGTCATCCTCGGGCCGGGCCCGACGCTGAACACCCTGGGTAAGGATTCGTCCGGCCAGCCGCTCATCACCATCACCGGCCACGTCACGTATCCGACGGCCGGGCACCTGAACATGGTGACCGTGGGCTACCGGGGCGGCCCCGGCGCCAACATCAACCTCTTCTCCGCGCTGGCGGCCTGGCTGAACCCGCACGAGGCGGTCGTGCCCGAATCTGAGCTGTTCGCCCCGGGCGCGACCCAGCAGGAGACCCAGCAGCAGGACACCCAGCAGATGACCGGCTCGCAGGAGACCGCGACCGCGGCCGCGCTGACCGAGCTGCACATCCCCTACCAGACGCAGGTGGTCGTGGTCGCGGCCGAGCCGGGCTACCCGGCTTACGGAGTGCTCAAAGCCGGCGACGTCATCACCGCCGTCGATGGCCATCCGGTGACCGGCCCGTCGGGTCTGACCTCGCTCATCACCGCGCACCCGGCGGGCAGCCCGCTGACGCTGACCATCATCCGGGCCGGCCGCACCGAGACGGTCCGGGTCGGGACCAAACAGGCCGGGGGGCATCCGGTGATGGGCGTGCAGGTCACGCAGCAGTACAAGTTCCCGTTCACGGTGAAGTTCAGCGTGGGCGACATCGGCGGCCCCAGCGCGGGCATGATGTTCGCTCTCGGCATCATCGACAAGCTGACCGCGGAGAACCTGACCAGCGGCAGGTTCATCGCGGGCACCGGCGAGATCGAGGCCAGCGGCAAGGTCGACGCCATCGGCGGCATCCAGCAGAAGATGGTCGGCGCACGGCAGGCGGGCGCGACGGTCTTCCTGGCCCCCGCCGCGAACTGCTCCGACGTGCGGGGCGCGATCCCGGCTGGCCTGCAGGTGGTCAAGGTGGCCACGCTCAGCCAGGCCGTCAACGACCTCGATGCCCTGAAGACCGGCCAGCCCGTCCCCTCCTGCTGAGCCTGCGCAGCGGCTCGTGCGTGCTCGACGCGCGCCGGGGCCGCCGGGCGGCCTGATGGGGTAGGCGCTGACTGGGTAAGTGCTCGCTCCCGTATATGCGGGGCGTAGGCTTTGTTGCCGACGGGACATCCATGCGGGCGTGCACAGGGTCGTGCGGTCGGCACGAGCTCTGCAGTGTTTGCTTGCCCGGGGTGCCCCAGGAAGCCAGGAAGGGAGCATGTGCGGTCGTGGCGCCTCGCGTACTGGTTGATGCGACCGACGTGCCGGCCGACCGCGGCGCGCTCGGCCGGTATGTCGACGGGCTGATCGGCGCGCTCGACGCGGCCGGCGCGGACCTGGCCGTGGTGTGCCAGCGCGCCGACGAGGAACGCTACGGGCGGCTGGCCCCCGGCGCGAGCGTCGTCACCGGGCCCACCGCGCTGTCGCACCGCTCGGCCCGGCTGGCCTGGGAGCAGAGCGGGCTGCCCCTGGTGGCCCAGCAGGTGGACGCCGACGTCATCCACGTGCCGCACTACTCCATGCCGCTGCGCCCGGGGCGGCCCACCGTGGTGACCGTGCACGACGTCACGTTCTTCACTGAACCGGAGCTGTACAGCCCGGTCAGCGTGATGTTCTTCAAGTCCGCGATCCGCACCGCGGCGCGCCGCGCGGTCCGGCTGATCGTGCCCTCCAAGGCGACCCGCGACGAGCTGGAGCGGGTGCTGGGGGCCGACCCGACCAGGATCGACGTGGCCTACCACGGGGTGGACCACCAGCTGTTCCACCGGCCCGACCCCGCGCAGGTCTCGGCCGTGTCCAGCCGGCTGGGCCTGCACGGCAAGCCGTACGTCGCGTTCCTGGGCAGGCTCGACCCGCGCAAGAACGTGGCCGCGCTGATCACCGGGTGGGCCGCCGCCGTGGCCGATCTCGACGAGCCGCCCGCCCTGGTCCTGGGCGGCGGCGGCGGCTGGAGCGAAGAGGTGGACGCCGCCGTAGCGCAGGTGCCGCCGCACCTGCGCCTGATCCGCCCCGGCTACCTGCGCTTCTCCGACCTGCCCGGCTTCCTCGGCGGGGCGCTCGTGGTGGCCTTCCCGAGCCGGGGCGAGGGGTTCGGCCTGCCGGTGCTGGAGGCCATGGCGTGCGGCGCGCCCGTGCTGACCACCCACTGCACGTCGCTGCCCGAGGTGGGCGGCGAGGCCGTCGCCTACACCGAGCCCGACGCCGAGGCCATCCGCGACTCGCTGCGCGCGCTCCTGGCCGACCCGGCCCGGCGGGAAATGCTGGGCACCGCGGGGTACAACAGGTCGCAGGAGTTCACCTGGGCGGCGTCCGCCGAGGCGCACCTGGCCAGCTACCGACGCGCCGTCGAACAACCCGCTGCGGGCGTCAGCGCGGTGTAACCTCTCGTATCATGCCGCGAGAACCGCTTGAGGCCATTTTGCTGGTCGGCGGTCAGGGGACCCGGCTGCGGCCGCTGACCCTGTCCGCACCCAAACCGCTGCTTCCCACCGCGGGCGTGCCGTTCCTGGCCCACCTGCTGGCCCGGTCGGCGGCCTGTGGCGTCACCCATGTCGTGCTCGCGACCTGCTACAAGTCCGAGATGTTCGCCTCGGCCTTCGGCGACGGCTCGGCGTTCGGGCTGTCGATCGACTACGTGCAGGAGGACGTGCCGCTCGACACCGGCGGCGGGATCCGCAACGCCGCCGCCTCGCTGCGCGGCGGCCCCGCCGACCCGGTCGTCGTGCTCAACTCCGACATCCTGTCCGGCCATGACCTGAGCGCGCAGGTTGAATTGCACGGCAAGAGCGACGCCGCGGTGACCCTGCACCTGGTCGAGGTGCCCGACCCGTCCCGGTTCGGCGTCGTGCCGACCGACGGGTCCGGGCGCGTCACCGCGTTCCTGGAGAAGACGCCGGACCCGGTGACCAGCTGGATCAACGCCGGGTGCTACGTGTTCCGGCGCGAGGTCATCGACCAGATCCCGGCCGGGCGCCGGGTGTCGGTCGAGCGGGAGACGTTCCCGTCGCTGATCTCCTCCGGGCAGCTCGTCATGGGCTACCGGGAGTCGGCGTACTGGATCGACGTCGGCACACCCCAGACGTTCGTGCGCGGCTCGTGCGACCTGGTGCTCGGGCGGCTGCCCAGGTCCGCGGTGCCCGGCCCGGCCGGGCCCGCTCTGCTGCTCGCCGGGGCGCAGGTGGCGCCGGACGCGTCGGTGACCGGCGGGACGGTGGTCGGCGCGGGGGCGTCGGTAGGCGCCCGGGCGACGGTCGCCGGCAGCGTGCTGTTCGACGCCGCGGTGGTCGGCGAGGGTGCCGTGGTGCGGGACTCGATCATCGGCCGCGGGACCGTGGTCGCCCCCGGGGCGGTGCTCGACGACGCGGTGGTCGGGGACGGCGCCTTCGTCGGCCCGGGCAACGAGCTGGCCCGGGGCATCCGGATCTGGCCCGGCGTGCGCCTGGAGGAAACCTCCGTCCGCTTCTCCACCGACGTCTAAGCCGAACGGCCCGGGATGCACGCGACGAGCACTGCGCCGGGCGCCGCCGCGCCCAGCGGCCCCGACGCGTCCAGCGGCCCCGCCGCGTCCAGCGGCCCCGCCGCGTCCAGCGGCCCCGCCGCCGGGATGCGCCGTGAGTGGCTCGCCCCCTTCCGCCTCGATGTCGGGCTCATTCTGTCCGTGCACCGCCGCGGCCGCCGCGATCCCGCCTTTTCCGTCGAGGACTCCGGCGCCGTCTGGCGCACGTCGCAGACCCCGTCCGGCCCGGGCGCCATGCGCGTCGCCGGCCGCGCCGCGGGCGACGGCACCCTGGTCACCGGCCAGGCGTGGGGCCCGGGCGCCGCCTGGCTGCTGGACACCCTCCCCGCTCAGCTCGGCGCGCAGGACGACCTGTCCGGATTCACCGCCCGGCACCCGGTCGTCGGCGAGCTGGTCCTCCGTCACCCGGGGCTGCGCGTGGGCCGGACCTCGCGGGTCTTCGAGGCCCTGGTGCCCGCGGTCCTGGAGCAGAAGGTCGTCGGTCTCGAAGCGCACCGCGCCTGGCGGATCCTGCTCGGCCGGTTCGGCGCGCCGGCCCCGGGCCGGCCCCGGCGGCATGCGGGTCTGCCCGCCCCCGGCCACGTGGGCGCGTATCCCGTCCTGGGACTGGCACCGGGCCGGAGTCGAGGGCGTCCGGGCCCGGACCATCATCACCGCGGCCGGCGTGGCGGGCCGGCTCGAGCAGGCCAGCGACCTGCACCCCGCCGAAGCCGAACGCCGCCTGCGCTCGCTCCCCGGCATTGGCCCCTGGACCTCCGCCGAGATCAGGCAGCGGGCCGCCGGCGACCCGGACGCGGTCTCGGTGGGCGACTACCACCTGCCCAACGCGGTCGGCTGGACGCTGGCCGGCCTGCGCGTCACCGACGACGCCGGCATGCTCGAGCTGCTCGCCCCCTACGCCGGGCACCGCTACCGGGTGACCCGGCTCATCGAGCTCGGCGGCGGCCTGCCCCCGCGCCGCGGTCCCCGCATGCCCGTCCGCGATTACCGCTCCTTCTAGCGCCGCCCGCCACCTGGTCGATGGCCCGCTGTACCTGTTAGAGCTGGTACAGCGGGCCATCGACCATGCGCCCGCGCCGCTGGGAGGACCGCCCGCGCCCGCCCTTACTTGGCCAGCAGCGGCAGCGCCCGGGACCGGACCGAGGCCGCCACCCCGTCGCTGGCGGCCGCGGCCGCCTGGCGCTCGGCGGGAACGTCGCCGTAGGTCGTGCTCCGCTGGCGCAGCGGGCGCCCGATGGGCTCGGCGATCGCCCGGAGCTGGCTGATCGTCTTGTAGGAGCCGTGGTCGGCGCCGGCCATCCGGCTGATGGTCTCCTCCATCAGCGTGCCGCCCAGGTCGTTGACGCCGCCGCGCAGCACGTCGCGGCACCCCTCGTCGCCGAGCTTGACCCAGGAGCACTGGATGGAGTCGATCGCCCCGTGCAGCAGCAGGCGCGAGACGGCGTGCACGGCCCGGTTCTCCTGCCGCGTCGGCCCGGGCCGGGCCAGGCCGGCCAGGTAGATGGGCGCGTTCTCATGGATGAACGGCAGCAGCACGAACTCGGTGAAGCCGCCGGTGCGCTCCTGGACCGAACGGATCACGCGCAGGTGCCCGACCCAGTGCGCCGGGGTGTCGACGTGCCCGTACATCATCGTGGATGACGTCGGCAGGCCCAGCTCGTGCGCGGTGGTGATCACCTCGATCCACACCGAGGCGGGCAGCTTGCCCTTGGTCAGCACCCAGCGCACGTCGTCGTCGAGGATCTCCGCCGCCGTCCCGGGCAGCGAGCCGACGCCGGCCTCCTTGGCCCGGATCAGCCACTCCCGGATCGGCAGGCCGGTGCGGGAGGCCCCGTTGACCACCTCCATCGGGGAGAACGCATGGACGTGCAGATCGGGACAGCGCCGCTTGACCTCGGCGGCGATCTCGAAATAGGCCGTCCCCGGCAGGTCGGGATGGATGCCGCCCTGCATGCAGACCTCGGTGGCCCCGGCCGCCCACGCCTCCTCGGCCCGGTCGCCGATCTGCTCCAGCGACAGGGTGTACGCGTCGGCGTCGGTGCGCCGCTGGGCGAACGCGCAGAACCGGCAGCCGGTGTAGCAGACGTTGGTGAAGTTGATGTTGCGGGTCACCACGTAGGTGACGTCGTCGCCCATGACGTCCCGGCGCAGCCCGTCGGCGATGCCGGCCAGCGCCTCCAGGTCCGGGCCCTGCGCGCCGAGCAGCGCGATGGCCTGGGCGTCGGTCAGCTGCGCCGGAGCACGCTCGGCCTGCCGCAGGGCTTCGGCCACCTCGCCGCCGGACAAGACCGCGGGCGCGCCGGACACGGTGACCGGGGCCCGCGGGCCGACCCGTTCGGCGATCTCGTCCCAGTCGCCGTAGACCTCGGCGAAATCGTCGCGCCGGTCATGGGTGCGCCCGGCGGTGTCGATGGTCACGTACAGGTCGGTGCGGCCCGACCCGCCCGCGTCGGCCAGGCCGCCGCCGGGTTCCTGCCAGGGCAGGCCGTGCGGGCGGGCGGCCTCGTCGGCCAGCCCGGTCGCGGGGTCGGCCAGCGCGGCCACGTGCGCGGCCAGCCGCGGGTCCAGCCACGGCTCGCGGAGGTAGGGCGGGTAGATGGTCAGGCGCTCGCGCAGGGTGAAGCCGGCCGCCGCGGTGCGCGCCGCGAGCTCGTCGATCTCGGGCCACGGGCGTTCGGGGTTGACGTGGTCGGGGGTGAGCGGCGAGACGCCGCCCCAGTCGTCGATCCCGGCCCGCAGGATCGTCTCGTACTGGCCGCCGACCAGGTTGGGCGGCGCCTGGATCCGCGCCTTGGCCCCGAGGACCAGCCGGGTGACGGCGATCGTGGCGGCCAGGTCGTCGAGTTCGGCGTCCGGCACGTCGCGCATCTTGGTGTCCGGCTTGGCCCGGAAGTTCTGCACGATGACTTCCTGGATGCCGGAGTACTCGCGGGCCACCTTGCGGATGGCGAAGACCGAGTCGGCCCGCTCGGCCAGCGTCTCGCCGATGCCGATGAGGATGCCGGTGGTGAACGGAACGTTGCTGCGGCCCGCGTCTTCCAGGACGCGAAGCCGAACGGACGGGTCTTTATCCGGGCTGCCGAAGTGGGGGCCGCCCTTCTCGGTGAACAAGCGTGCCGCGGTGGTCTCCAGCATCATGCCCATGGACGGGGCGACCGGCTTGAGCCGCTGGAAGTCCTGCCAGGACAGCACGCCCGGGTTGAGGTGGGGGAGCAGCCCGGTCTCCTCCAGCACGCGGATGGCCATGGCCCGCACGTAGGACAGCGTGTCGTCGTAGCCGTGGGCGTCCAGCCACTCCTTGGCCGCTTTCCAGCGCAGCTCCGGCCGGTCGCCCAAGGTGAATAGGGCTTCCTTGCAGCCCAGCGCGGCGCCGTCGCGGGCCACAGCCAGCACCTCGTCCGGTTCCAGGTACAGGCTGTCCAGCCGGTGCGGCACGGTGGCGAAGGTGCAGTACCCGCAGCGGTCCCGGCACAGCCGGGTCAGCGGGATGAAGACCTTCCGCGAGTAGGTGATGACGCCCGGGCGGCCCGCCCCCTCCAGCCCGGCGTCCCGGGTCCGGCTGGCGTAGCCCAGCAGGGTGACCAGGTCGTCGCCGCGGGCGTGCAGGAGCACCGTGGCCTCGTCCGGGTCCAGCGGCTTGCCGTCCCGGGCCCGGGCCAGCGCCCGTCGCATGCCCGAAGCCGTGATCCCGCTGGCTTGCCCGCTTGCGTCCGGCTCTATGATCCGGTTCTTGCCGTCCTCACCGCCGGTATCACTCATGCTGCACCCAACCTTTCCCGGAGCCCGGATCTTCCCCGGCCCAGCTTCGCCCGGCCCGGCCCCGCTGCGGCGCGCCTGCGGTTCAGCGCTCGAGCAGGAAATCGGCGGGGTCGCGCGGCGGCCGGTCCGGGGCCGGCTCGGCCGCGTGGCCCACCGCGACCGAGCCCATCGGCCGCCAGCCTTCCGGCAGGTCCAGCGCGCGGGCCGCCACCTCCTGGCAGAACAGGGTGCTGGATATCCACGCCGAGCCGAGCCCCTCGACGGCCAGCGCGATGAGCAGGTTCTGCACCGCGGCGCCCATGGAGACCGTGAACATGGCCCGTTCGGCGGCCGAGCGCCGCTCGTCGGGATACTGGTGCGCCGCGTCGGTGACCAGGCACGGCACGACGACCAGCGGAGCGCGCCGCAGCGGCTCGCCGCGCCGGAGCCGACGGGTGATCTGCTCCGGGGTGAACCCGTCCCGGCTGAGGTCGGCGATCCACGCCTCGCGCATCGCGTCCAGCAGCCGCTCCCGCGCCGCGGGCGAGGAGACGATCACGAACCGCCAGGGCTGGCTGTGGTGCGGCGCGGGCGCGGTCAGCGCGGTGGCCACGGCCCGGCGGACCGCCCCGGGATCGACCGGCTCGGCGGTGAAGGCCCTGATGGTGCGGCGCGCCAGCGGCACGTCCGCGGACCCGAACCGGAACATGTCCTCGTCAGCGGGCCGGATGAGCGCCCGCGCCCCCGGGCCGTCCGGCTCGGTGACCAGGTCGGCCAGGCCGCGGACGACGGCCGCCGGGATGCCTCGCGCCTTCCCCTTGACCAGGTCCGCGGCGGACGCGATCTCATCAGCCACCGCCGCCACGGTGACCTCCAAAGTATTGCCGAACGTGTCCTCCTCGCCGCGGTAGTCACGGACGGGGGTGATCCCGGCCGCCCCGATGGCGTTGTCGGTCTGCCCGGCCCGCCAGGGCCGGCCCATGGTGTCGGTGATGACGACCGCGAGCCGTCGGCCGGTGCGGGCGTGCAGGGCCTTGCGCAGCCGCCGGGCCGACTCGTCGGGATCCTCAGGCAGGAGCACCACCGTGCCCGGCGCCGTGTTCGACTCGTCCACTCCGGCCGCGGCCAGGACCAGCCCGTGCCGCGTCTGCGCGATCGTCGTGGCGCCGCGCCTGGCCACCACCCGCGCCGTCTCGGCTTCGATGGCCTGCTCGCGGGGCATGGCCGCCACCCGGCCTTCGGCCTTGCTCACGATCTTGGACGTGACGACCAGGATGTCGCCGTCGCGCAGGTCGCCGGCCGCGTCGGCCAGCAGCGCGGCCAGGTCGCGGCCCGTGGTGATCTCAGGCAGCCCGGTCACCGGGGTCACCGTGAGGCCGCCGCCTGCCCCGGTCACCGGGGTCACCGTGAGGCCGCCGCCTGCCCCGGTCACCTCAGCTCCAGGGCCAGGTCGAGGGCGGCCCGCGCGATGGCGGTGGTCGCGGGCAGGTCGCGCATGAGCAGCGGCAGGGCGCGGACCTCAATCCCGGCCAGGGCCGGGTCGTCGGCCACGGCCTTGTCCTGGTCATCGACCAGCCAGCCGTTGATCAGCTCCGGCCCGTAGTGCGCCGCGACCGCGGCGGCGGAGGTCTCCACGCCGATCGCGGTCAGGCACGCGTCGGCCATGCCGCGCACCGGCGCGCCGCCGATGATGCCGGACACGCCCACCACGGTCTTGGCCGCCACGGCCGCCCGGATGCCGGGCACGGCCAGGATGGTGCCGATGCTCACCACCGGGTTCGACGGCGGGAACACGACCGCGTCGGCCGCGCCAATCGCCTCCAGCACCCCCGGCGCGGGCGCGGCCTGCGCGGCGCCGACCGCGATGATGTCCGCCGCGGGCGTCTGCGCGTGCAGCCGCAGCCACCATTCCTGGAAGTGCACCGTCCGCCGGTCACCGCCCTCGTCCAGCACCACGTGCGTCTCGACCGCCTCGTCGGACATCGGCAGCAGCTCCACCCCCGGCTGCCACCGCTCGCAGAGCACCCGGGTGACGGCCGACAGCGGCCGTCCCGACGCGAGCAGCTGGCTGCGCCGGATATGCGTGGCGAAGTCGCGGTCGCCGAGCGTGAACCAGTCCGGGCTGGCGCCGTAGGCGGCAAGTTCAGCCCGGACGCTGAACGTCTCCGCGGCGCGCCCCCAGCCCTGCTCCTCGTTGATGCCGCCGCCCAGGGTGTACATGACGGTGTCCAGGTCGGGGCAGATCCGCAGGCCGAACAGCGTGATGTCGTCTCCGGTGTTACCGATGACGGTGATCTCGGCGTCCGGGGCCGCCTGCTTCAGGCCGCGGAGGAACCGCGCTGCTCCCACGCCGCCCGCGAGCACGGTGATGCGCATACCTCACAGTGTGGCAGGTCCCGCGGCGGCCCCGGTCGCGCCGCCTCACCTTCGGCCTTCTCCGAGTGATTTATCTCGCATCTGCGACAACGAGGGGACCAATATCACCTTCCGCGCTTGACTAAAAGCTAGACACGCGAGTGTAATTTCAATGATGTGATTCTCGCCCCGAGGGCAGCGGTGAGAACGGGGGCTCCGAATGGGGAGGGAGGGAGGATGCGCCGTGACTGAGGTGATCGTCCCGCTAGCGCAGGTTTTCGTCAGCCCGGATGAGGTGGACGAGCTGGGCTGGCAGGACCGGGCCCTATGCGCGCAGACGGATCCGGAGGCGTTCTTCCCGGAGAAGGGAGGATCGACCCGGGAAGCAAAGCGGGTGTGCCGGAGCTGCGAGGTCCGGGCCGAGTGCCTGGACTACGCGCTTGAGAACGACGAACGGTTCGGCATCTGGGGCGGCATGTCCGAGCGTGAGCGTCGCCGCCTGAAGCGCGAGGCGGTCTGACCCGCTCCGGTGGGCCCGTGTGGCCGGCGCGCGGTCCGGTGAATTAGCCGAACTCGCGGGACCGCCGCTGTGTATGGTTGGTCCTTACGTGAGCGCCGGGGGGCTGCTGCTCATGTAGTCCGTACGCTCTGGCCGGGCGGGTATCCCGCGCGCAGAGCCGTCGCCCACGGCACCAGACAGGACCCTTGCCACCGAACGCCTCGCCGCTGCACCACGTCGTGACCCTCGTGGTCGTTGTGCACGACGGCGCGCGGCTGCTGCCAGGGCTCGTCAGCGCGGTGCGGGAGCAGACGTATCCCGTGCACCGCGCCGTCGGGGTCGATACCGGCAGCCAGGACCTCAGCGGCGCGGCGCTGACCGAGCTGGTCGGCCAGGACGCGCTCGTCGTCATGGACGCGGATACCGGGTACGGCACGGCCGTCGCCCGCGCGCTGCAGCATCCCGCGGCCCGCACCCCCGGGCCCGGATCCGTTCCGCCACCGGCCCCGGCCCCGCGTGGAATGGATCTGGCTGCTGCACGATGACTGCGAGCCGGCCCCGGACGCCCTGGAGCAGCTGCTGCGGGAGGCCAGCAGCGGCCGGCCGGCCGCGGCTGGCCGGCCGGCCGCGGTCCTCGGGCCGAAGCTGAGGGACGCGGCCGACCGGCGCGTCCTGCGCGAGACGGGTGTCACCGTCGACCGGGCGGGGCGCCGCGTCACCGGCATCGAGCCGGGTGAGCTCGACCAGGGCCAGCACGACGGCAACCGGCCGGTGCTGGCGGTCAGCTCGGCCGGCCTGCTGATCCGCCGCGACGTCTGGGACCAGCTGGACGGATTCGACCCCAGCCTGCCCCTGATGCGTGACGACATGGACTTCTGCTGGCGGGCTCACGCGGCCGGATACGGCGTCCGGGTCGTCACCGACGCCGTGGTGTACCACCGCGAGCTGTCGGCCCGGCACATCCGGAAGGTCACGGCCGCGGGCGGTCATCCCCGGCTGCTCGACCGGCGCGGCGCGCTGTACGTCTTCGCCGCCAACCTGCCCGTCGGCCCCATGCTCGCCATCGTGGCCCGCTGCGTGGCCAGCTCCCTGCTGCGGGCGCCCTACTTCCTGCTCACCAAGCAGCCGCGCCGGGCCTGGGATCACCTCGGGGCCGTCGCCTGGCTGCTGCGCCACCCGGTCCTGCTCGCTCACGCGCGCCGCCGCCGCGCCGCCGGCCGCGGTCCCGCCTGGCAGCTGCTGCGCGGCCAGCTGCCGAGGGGACGGACGCTGGCCCGGCTGGCCGAATCAGCCGCGGGCCTGCTGTCCGGCGGCCCGGCCTACGAGAGCCGCGGGGTGCACCAGGCTCTCTCCGACGACGCCGCCGACGAGATGCCCCTGGCCCCGTCGGGATCGGTGGCCCGGCGCGTGCTGGGCAGCCCGGTCGTGCTGTTGGGTGCCGGGCTCGCTCTGATCGCGCTGGTGGCGGAGCGCTCGCTGACCGGGTCGGTGCTGACCGGCTCGGGCCCGCTCGCAGGCGGGGCGCTCGTGCCCGCCTGGGGCGGCGCGAGCGACCTGTGGCGCGAATACCTCGCGGGCTACCACGACGCGGGCGTCGGGTCGGCCGCCAGCACCCCGCCCTACGTCGCCGTGATGGCCGGGCTCGCGACCCTGCTGGCGGGCAAGCCGTGGCTGGCGGTTGACGTCCTCCTGCTCGGCTGCGTGCCCGCGGCGGGCCTGACGGCGTTCCTGGCCACCCGCCGCCTCACCTCCGTGCTGGCCGCGAGGATCTGGCTCGCCGCTACCTACGCGCTGCTCCCGGTGGCCATGGGCGCCGTGGCGGCCGGGCGGATCGGCACCGTCGTGGCCTTCGTCCTGCTTCCGCTCATCGGCATCGCCGTCGGGCGGATCCTCACCGGGCGCTCGGCGCCGCTCCCGTCGCGCTTCACCGCGCGCCGCGCGGCGTGGGCCGCCGGCCTGCTGATCGCTGTGGCCGCGGCCTTCGTGCCCCTCGTCTGGCTGATCGCCGTGGCCGCCGCCGTCGCTGTGGCCGCGGCCTGGCCCTGGCTCGGGCGGGCGACCGTGATCAACGCGGCGATCGTGGCGGCGGTGCCGGCCGTGCTGCTCCTGCCCTGGACGTTCCACCTGCTCGCCAGCCCGTCAGCGCTCTTCCTCGAGGCCGGCCTGCAGCGGCCCGGGCTGGCCTCCCCGGGCCTGGGCCCGGGGTCCGTGCTGCTGCTCAGCCCGGGCGGCCCGGGACTGCCGCCCGGCTGGGTCACCGCCGGCCTCGTCCTGCCCGCGTTCTGCGCACTGCTGGCCCGCCGGCGGCTGCCCCTGGTCTACACCGGATGGGCCGTCGCGCTAGCCGGCCTGGTGATCGCCCTGGCCGAAAGCCGGGTGCGGGTCACGGGCCCGGGCGGCACCACGGTCAGCGCCTGGCCGGCCGCGGCGATCGCCTTCGCCGCCGTCGGGCTCCTGCTCGCCGCCACGCCCGTGATCGAGTCGGCCGTCCTCGCGCTGCGCTCCCTCCGAGCTCCCCGGTCGCCCGACGCTGCCTCGCCCGACGCTCCCGGGTCGCCCGCCGGTGCCCGGTCCGCCGTCGGCTGGCCCGTGCTGGCCGTGCTGGGCCTCGTGGTGGCGGCTTCGGCGCCCGCCCTCGCGGCCGGGTACTGGCTGGCCGCAGGTATCCGCGGGCCGGTGACCGAGGCCGGGCCGCAGATCCTGCCGCCGTTCGTCGCGGCCGCATCCGCCGGGCCCGATCAGGCTCGGACCCTCGTCCTGCGGCGGGACGGCGCGGCCCTGTCCTACACCGTCCTGCGCAGCACCGACCCGGTTCTCGGCGAGCCGGAGCTGACCGGGGCCTCCTCGGCCGCCAGCGAACTGGACGGCGTGGTCGCCTCGCTGGCCGCGGCTGCGGGCGGGGATGGAGGGGACGCCGGGCAGGCCCTGCGCCAGTTCGACATCGGCTACATCCTGCTGCCCGCGCCGGTCGACCAGGCGCTCGCGAGCCAGCTGGCCGGCGCGGCCGGGCTGATCCGGCTGACCAGCTCGCCCGCATACGACCTGTGGCAGGTCGCCGGGACGGTCGCGCGGGCCAGCGTGATCGCACCGGGCGGCGCCGCGGTGCCGGTCCCGTCCGGTTCGGTCGGCGTGAACACCGTGCTGGCCGCCTCCACCTCGGGCACGCTGGTGCTGGCCGAGGCGGCGGGCGGGTGGTCCGCCGTCCTCAACGGGAAACCGCTGGCCCCCTTGGCCCAGCCGGTGGACGGCTGGGCGCAGGGCTTCGTGCTGCCCGCCGGCGGCGGCCGCCTGGTCATCACCCGGGATGACACGGCCCGGGACCTCAGCCTGGGCGCCGAGGCCGTGGCCGTGCTGCTGGTCCTCGCGCTGGCCCTGCCGGGTACCAGGTCCGCCACGGCGACGGCCACCGCGGCGGCTGCCGCCGCGCAGGCGCAGGCGGAGCCCGAGAGCGAGCGCGCCCCGGCGGCCGGGCGGCGGCGGGACCGAGCCGCGGGACCCAGGCCAGCGCGCCGTACCCGCCCGCCGCGGTCCGCCGTCGCCGCCTTCCGCCCGCGCCGCGAGCCTGGCGCCGAAGGCGGAAACCCGCCCGGATACACCGCCGACGCAGCGCAGTGGTCCGGGCCGGATCCGGCCGCCGGTGACCAGGCCGAGGCCGAGCCCGGCTCTGCACCTGCACCTGCACCTGCACCTGCACCTGCACCTGCACCTGCACCTGTACCTGAACCCGCGGCCGCCACGCCCAAGCGCCCTCGCGGCGGCCAGCACGCGGCGCGGCATGGCAAGCCCCCGCGGCGCGGGCGCGGCCCGGCCGCGGAGAGCCTCGATCTCGTCCCCGCCGAGGAGGACGCAGGCCACCCGGCAGCTGAGCTACGACCCCATGGCCGCGGGCCCCCCGCGACAATCCGGTGATCGGTCATGAGACGGGCCGAGCTGATGGCCGCCGGGGCGGTGCTGCTGGCGCTGGGCGCCATCGCTGGCGTCGCCCAGCTGGCCGGGCCCGCGTCGCCGGGTCCGGCCGGCGCCACCGCGCCATCGCGGCAGGTGGCCGTGACCTCTGCCGTCCGGGCCTGCCCGCCCGTCGCGGGCAGCGGCCCGGGCACGGTCGCCTTCCTCGCCGGGCCCCGCACGGCTCCGCAGGCCGGCCCAGGCGCCAGCGCCGGCCCAGCGCAGGCCGGGCCAGCTCAGGCCGGGCAGGCCGAGCTCGCGCCGTTGCCGCCGGCGGATGCGGCGCTGCAAGCCGCCGCCCCGATCAGCCAGACCGAGCCCGGCGTGCTCAGCACGCTGACCATCCCGGCCGCGCAGAGCGTGACCAAGAAGGCCGCGACCGTCCCGCAGGGCTGGTCGGTGACCGCGACCGGCACCATGGCGCAAGCCATGGAGGCCGAGGAGACGACCGGCTCGGGCCTGGCCAGCGTCCGCTGCGGCGAGCCCGGTTCGGACCTGTGGTTCGTGGGCCCGGGACAGCAGAACGGCGCCGCGCACACCCAGCTCGATCTGATGAACGTCGACACCCTGGCGGCCAGCGTGGACGTCAGCGTCGTCACCGATGCCGGGCCGGTCCAGGTCGGCAACGACACCGGGATCACCGTTCCGCCGGGCCAGACGGTGACCGAGTCGCTGTCCTCCCTGGCTGCAGGGTCCAGCGTGGCCGCGATCGAGGTACGGACCAGCATCGGCCGGGTGGCCGCGGACGTTTCGGAGAGTACGGCCGGGGGCGGGACCGCGAGCTGGCTGCCCGCCACCGCTCCGCCGTCGACACGGCTGCTGATTCCCGGAGTGGCGTCGTCGGGGAGCGCCGCCCGGCTTTTCATCGTGGTCCCGGGCAGCTCCGCCGCCCAGGTCAGCGTCCTGGCCATCACCTCGCAGCGCCAGTACCGCCCGTTCGGGACCCAGCCGGTCGAGGTGCCCGGCGACTCCGCGTCCTACGTCCCGCTGCCTCCTCTGGGCGGCACGGCCTCCGCCCTCGAGCTCACGGCCAACGTCCCTGTCGCCGCCGCCGTGCTGGTGCCCGGCAACGGCCTGGGCGCATTCACCGCCTCCACCGCGCCCATCAGCGAGCAGGCGGTCGTCGCCGGGAACACCTCTGGCTCCGGCCTGAGCACCACCGTCGTACTGTCGGCTCCGGCCGGTCCGGCCCGCGTCCGGCTGACCGAGCTGACCCCGACCGCTGGCTCCCGCGCCAGCGGAGCCACCGCCAGCCAGCCGGGCGCCGCCAGCCAGCAGGTCACCGCCAGCCAGCAGGTCACCGTCCCGGCCGGCCGCACGCTGGCCGTGCCGGCGGCAGCGCCGCGAGGCGGCGGCCGGGGGGCGGCTTTCGCCGTCGTGATCACCCCGCTGGCCGGGTCGGGACCCCTTTACGCCGCGCGGGTGGAGACGCAGGGCCAGGGCAGCGTCGTATCGATCATCCCGGCCGTCAGCGCCCTGACCACGATCAGCCTGCCCCCGGTCCGGGACTCCTACGCCGCCATCTCGCCCTGACCGCGCCAGCTCCGCCCTCCCGCCGAGCCCCAGCGGGCTGTTTTCATGATCTGATCATGGGTCTTTTTGGACCCGCAGCGGCCATCTTGGCCCATGATCATGATCGACGCCCGTTATCCCTCAATTCAAAGTTGAGACATAACGGACATGACTGGTGTCGCATCGAGTAGCAGCCTGCCGCGGGCGCTATCCCACGGCCAGCCGCCGCGGGCGCCGCTCCCGCCTGCAACGAGAACCCTGACCAGCAGCAAAGCCGGAAAGTCGGCCCTAGGGACTCCCGAAACTCCTGGCCTCCAGCCCTGACCGGCCCGGCGTCCCGCCGCCCCGACCGGGCCCAGCCGGGTCAGCTCGGCGTCGCCGGCGTCACCGGTGTCGCCGGCTCCATCGGCGGCGGGTCAGCGCGGGTCAGCTGGTCAGCCTCGCCCTCCAGCTGCCCGGACCTGGTCCCCGGCTGGCCGGTCAGGGCCAGCACGCCGAACACCGCGGCGACCGGGATCAGGGACAGCTGGGGCAGCTCGTACCGCCAGTCGAAGGTGGCGATGAGGAACGGCGGCACGATCGCGGCGATCACCCCGGTCGTGAAGAGCAGGCAGGGGGCGCGCAGCCCGCTGCGCCGGGCTCGGCCGATCCCGGCCGCGCCGGCCGCGCCCAGCAGGAGACCGGCGGCGAGCAGCGGCCCGGGGACATAGAAGTAGCGGCCGTAGCCGGCCAGGAAGGCGGCCAGCGCAGGCTGGACGCGCGGGCCGCTGCCGGTGTAGGCGCGCAGCGTTGCCGCCTCTCCCTTGTCGGCCGGGAAGTACGTCTGGAACTCGTGGTAGGTGGTCGGGTAGTGCTCAGGTCCGTCCCCGCGCACCGGCCAGAAGCTGTAGACGACGTCGCCGGCGACCGCCTTCAGGTAGGCCAGCGGCTGGTGCTCGATGATCGCGGTGTTGAAGTCACCGACGATCTGGTTCTTGCTCAGCCCGTCCGCCGGCTGCAGGGTGACCTGCGGAGACTGCGGATCCCACATGAAGAAGTTCGGATCGGCCGCCGCCGCCTGGTGCGGCGGGCACAGGTGCACCTCGTACGACGGCAGCGACAGGCCCGTGCAGTCCGCGAACTGGGCGATCCGCCCGTACATGAACTCGTTGCCGTAGGTGACGAAGTTGAACGACCCGTACCACGTCTGGACCCAGCCGAGATAGCCGAGCACCGGCGGCAGCAGGCCGACGAGCAGCAGTAGGACGGCCTGGGTCGCGCGGCGCCGCCTGCGCCGGAAGACGACCACCAGGTACAGCACCACGGGGATCGCGACGAGCAGGTCGGATTCCCTGATGACCGTGGCCGCGGCGATCAGCAGCCCGACGGCTACCAGCGCCCAGTTGCCGATGGCCGCACGTTTCCACACCAGCACGACCAGCGCCATGACGAGCAGGAACGTCGCGCTGACGTCGGTGAGGATGTACTGCTCGATGTCGAGCTGGAGCGGGTCGAACAGGACCGGGATGCAGGCCAGCACGGCCAGCCAGCGCCGGGCGCCGAACCGCACCAGCAGCGCGTAGATCGCCACCGCCGTAGCCAGCCCGAGCAGGTGCTGCACGGCGGCGACCACGGCCAGGTTGCGGGCCTGCACCGCCGGTATGAGCAGCAGTGAGTAGCCGCCGGTGCGCAGCCAGTCCGGAGTCCATTGCCCGGCCAGGAAGGCCTGCGCGTAGTGCAGGTACCGCTCGCTGTCCGGGAAGATCAGTGCCTGCTGGTAGGCCAGCAGGACCACCACGCGCAACGCGGTCGCGCACCCCGCCGCCAGGCCGAACAGCCAGTGCCGCCGCGCCATCTCCCGGCATCGTCCCGCGGACTCGCGCGCGACGCGCCGGGACAGGGCGAGCGCGGGCCCGGCGGCGCGGGATCGAGGCGGCGAAGACACGGCTTCCAGCTAACCGCATCCGAACCACCTGAAAGGACAGTTGCCGGCCGCCCGGTGACCTGCCCCGAGCGTGCATCTCGGCGCCGCGCGGTCGGTAATCGCGCTACCCTCCTTTCTATCTATGGGCATGGGAAAGATGGGGCTGAACCGTGGGCACCGGTCACAATGCTGCGCCGTGGCTGACCACGGGGTCGGTGACGGGAGCTGGATGCGGCCCGGCATCCTCGCGTCCGGGCCGGGGACGTCGCGGATGACCAGCGTGCCGGCCCGCCGCCCCGCGCCGGCCCGCCGCCCCGCGCCGGCCCCCAGCCCCAGGCTGGCCCCCAGCCCCAGGCCAGCCCCCAGCCCCAGGCCGGTCCTCAGCCCCAGGACAGCCCGCCACCCCAGCCCGGCGGCGCGGCCACCGATACCCCCGCCCGGGGCGGCGCGATGACCCGCAGCACCACCGACCGGGGGCGGGACGTGATGACCGCGCAGGATCCCGCGGTCGCGCCGGCCACCAAGCTGGCCGAGCCGCCGATACCCGGCGGCCGCGTCGAGGCGATGATGGGCGTGCTCATCCGCGCGCTCAAGTCCAGCCCGCTCGCCCGGCCGCTGCCCGCGGTCGCGGTGTCCGCGCTCGGGCTCGGGATGATCGCGGTCACCGGGCTGTGCGCGACCGCGCCCGGCGCGAGCGAGGCGACGCTGCCGGTGCTCCTGCCGCTCACCGCGCTGGCCAACCGGCTCGGTGCGCCGATCCTGTCCGGTGACGTCATCAACGTCCTGATGTACGGCGGCATGACGCTGTGCGCCCTGGGCCTGGCCGGGATGCTGTGGGCGAACAGCCTCGGCTGGAACCCGGACCCGCGGCGGGTCTTCTGGACCGCTGTAGTGGTCGTCGCCGTCGTGGTGTGCATCACGCCGGTCGGCACTTCGGACCCGGCCAGCTACGCCTCCTACGGCCGCATCGCCGCGCTCGGGCATAACCCCTATATCTTCACGCCCGCCGACCTGCCCGGCGGCGTCCACAATCCGTACACCGCGCTGGTCGACCCTCGGTGGCGGACGACTCCCTCGGTGTACGGCCCGGTAGCCACCTGGACGCAGCTGGCCGCCGCGCTCGTCGGCGGCGCCAGGCCGTGGCTGACCATCTGGGCCCTGATGGTCATGACCGGGATCGCGTTCCTGGCCGCCGGGTACCTGCTGCTGCGCTCGGCGGCCAACCCGGTGCGCGCCGGCCTGATCTGGGCCGCGAACCCGCTGCTGATCTACCTGCTCGTGATGGGCGCGCAGCTCGACGTCTTCCTCGCGCTCGTCGGGATCTCGGCCATCTTGATCTCACGCCGCGGCACGACCGTCTGGCATGACCTCGCGGTCGGCGCCCTGATCGGCGTGGCCGCCGCGATCAAGGTGAACGCGGTGTTCGTCGCGCTCGGCATCGCCGTGCCGCTGATCCGCGAGCGCGCCTGGGGCCGCCTGCTCCGGACCAGTGCCTTCGCCGCGGTGGCCACGCTCGTGCTGTACTTCTGCAGCTACGGCGTGTCCGCGCTCAAGCCGCTGCCGGATGCGTCGAGCCGGGTCATCTCCCCGTCGGTCTGGCGGCTGTTCGAGATCATCGGCGACCTGGTGTATCCGGGGCACCAGCAGGCGGTCTCGTCGCTGATGGGCGTGCTGTGGCCGCTCCTGATGCTCGCGCTGGCCTGGTACCTGTACAACCGGCTGTCCCCCGACGTGCCCGCCGTGCTCGCCGCCACCTGCGCGCTGACCTTCGCCTGGGTGCTGGTGGCGCCGTGGTCACTGCCCTGGTACACCGCGCTCGCCTGGGTCACCCTGGCCCTGCTGCCGCGTAACTCGCTGACCCGCTGGCTCACGCTGGCCACCTTCGTGCCGGCGATGCTGCACTTCAGCGGCGGGCAGCCGGACAACCACCCGGGCGCCCCGGCGCCCTAAGCCGTGCCGCCCCAGCCGGAGCCAGCGCCGGAGCTGTACCGGGACTGGGCCGCGGCGGCCGTCGCGGCGCTGCAGCGCTGGTACCGCCCGAGGACCGGGCTGTGGAAGACCACGGGCTGGTGGAACGGCGCGAACGCGCTGACCGCGGTGATCGACTACAGCCAGCAAACCGGCGAGCGCAGGTACCGGTACGTGATCGAGACAACGTTCGGCCGGGCCGGGCGGGCCCGCCCCGGTTTCAGCAACGACTACTACGACGATGACGGCTGGTGGGCCCTGGCCTGGATCGCGGCCTACGACCTGACCGGCGAGGCGAGGTACCTGGACCTGGCGCGCGCGCTGTTCGCCGGGATGGCGGCGGGCTGGGACGACGTATGCGGCGGCGGCCTGTGGTGGACCCGCAGGAAGGACTACAAGAACGCGATACCGAACGAACTCTTCTTGCTCATCGCGGCCCGCCTCCATCAGCGCGCCCCCGGCACGGGCGGTTACCTGAACTGGGCGATGCGGGAGTGGCGGTGGCTGCAGGCCAGCGGGCTGATCGGCCCGGCCGGCCTGGTCAACGACGGGCTCACCGCCGGCTGCGTGAACAACGGCGGCACGACCTGGACCTACAACCAGGGCGTGATCATCGGCGGCCTCGCCGTGCTGGACGAGATCACCGGCGACGGTGCCTACCTCGAGCAGGCCGCGGCCATCGCGGCCGCGGCGCTGCGCGACCTGACCGTGCCGCCGGGCATCCTCGCCGAGCCCGGCGAGGCACAGACCGCGGCCGGCGACCGCGACCGGCCGCAGTTCAAGGGCATCTTCATGCGGAACCTGTACCAGCTCCACCTGCGCCGCCCCCGGCCCGAATACCGCGACTTCATCCTGGCCAACGCGGCCTCGCTGTGGCGGCACGCCACGAACCGGCGCCACCAGGTCGGGCTGGCCTGGGCCGGGCCGTTCGACCGGGCTGACGCGGGGCGCCAGTCAGCGGCCCTCGACGCGCTCAACGCCGCGGTGGGCGTCGCCGGCTCATGAGCTCCCGGGCCCGCCCAGCGCCCAGCCAGGCCAGAACGGCCATACCGCCAGCAGCACCGCCGTGGCCCCAAGCGAGAGCGCCAGCCCGGCCGGGAACAGCGGCGGCGTATAGCTCCAGGTGATGACGCCGAGCCCGGCCGGCACGTCGACGGCCTGGACGAGCCCGTCGCGCTGCACGGCCAGCGCCGCCGCCGGGCCGTGCCGGGGCAGCCAGGTGGCGCTCCAGCCGGGGATGTCGCTCACCGAGCGGACCACGCGGGCGCCGGAGCGGGAGAACACCGTAGCCGCCGCCGGCCCGGCCGGCGCCCCGCCCGCGCCGGTCACCCATGCGCCCGCCGCCGAGCGGCCCGCCCGCGCCTGGATGCCCCGCGCCTGGATGCCCAGCGCCTGGATACCGAGCGCCTGGATACTGAGCGCCGGCCGGGCGAGCCGGTTGGCGAACACCGCGAACGAGCCGTCGAAGCCGGCGAAGGTCCAGTGCGGCGGCACCACGGCATCGGCGAGCTGGCCGTCGGCCACCACGACGTCTCCGCCCGCCTCGGACACCGCCGGCGGCCCCAGCGAGCTCGGCGCGCTCCCCGGCCCGCGCGCCCCGGCCAGTGTCCCGGGCGCGGCCGCGATCACCGCGACGCTCGCCACCGGCCCGGGCAACGTGAAGCCCAGGGCCGAGGAGGTCATCGCCCGGGCCCGGAACCACTGCGTGCTGCCGTCCGGTGCGGTGAGCCCGAGCTGAACCCCGGCCGCCGCGTCCTGCCTGGCGCCGGCGTCCGGCACCTCGACCTGGGCTACCTCCAGGGTGCGGCCCAGATACCAGGTGACCCGCTGGCCGGCGGCGAGGTCCCGCCGCCCGGTGACCGCCGGCCCGGCCGCCGGGCCGCCCCCGGCCGCACTGGTGACGAGATACTCCGCCGGGGTGAGCAGGACCGAGGTACCGAGCTGGTCGAGCGTCCCGTCCGCCACGGCGCGCGGGGCCAGGGTGTCCTGCCCTCCTCCGGTGGCCTGGTGCGAGCCGGTCGCCGCCGCGTACCGCCCGTCGACGGTGGAGGAGTAGCCCTGAACCGAAGGCATCGGATCGGCGATGATGGCGTTGACGTCGGGCGGGTCGAGATCGGACAGCTCGCTGGTGTCGAGCAGGTCGGGATCATAGATCGCGAACCGCCCCGCGAAACCGAGCGCCGAAACCGGGCGTGGCCCGGCCGTCGCGGCCGTCGTCATACCGCCCGCCTGGGAACCGCGGGAGCCCAGCGAGGCGCCCGCCGAAGCGCCCGCCGAGGCTATGGTGCCGCCGGAGATGCCGTGCCCGACCTCGACCACGCACAAGACGGTGAAGACGAGCACGTCGACGACGACGAAGCCGGCCATCAGGCCGGACGCCATCCTCGGCCGCAGCGCCCGCCCGAACATCACCAGCGCGGCCGCGCCGGCGCCCAGCACCGCGGACGGGATCAGCCATGGTTTCAGGCGGCCGATGATGCCGGCCGCCTCGCCGGCGCTCACCCCCATCCACTCCAGCAGGCCGGCCCCCCAGGTCAGGGCGAGCACGACGATCACCGCGGCGGCCAGGGCCGGCACCACGCCCAGGATGGTATCCGGGGCCATCCGGCGGACCGGAAGATAGCGCAGGAGACGAGCGTGAGCCGGGTCGTTCCTCCGCGGGAGGGGATGATCGGCCCAGTAGGCGAGCAGGACGGCCAGCGCCAAGTCCAGCACCAGCACGTTACGGCTCTGCAGCCGCTGATCGCCGAACAGCGGGATGCGGAACAGCAGGCTCCCCAGCGGCGTGTTGCCGCCGAGCGCGAGGATCACTCCGGCCAGCGCCGTGACGTGCCACACCGCCCACTCGGGCAGCCGCGGCCGCAGCCGGAGCCGGCCGAGCAGGGCGAACGCGGCGACGAGCGGGAGGATGCCGACGTAGCTCGTCACCTCGGTGAGGTTGTAGGAGGTCACGAACATCGGCTGGCCCATCGAGCCGGACCCGCCGAGCAGGTCCGGCACCAGCGTCAGCAGCAGCCACCTGGCCGGAAGCGAGCCGGAACTGAACAGCGTCATGGAACTGCCGTCGCGCTGGGAGGTGCTGATGGCCGCCAGGCCGGGCAGCCACTGGACCGCTCCGAGGCACACGCCCAGGACCAGGCCCGCGGCCACGCTCGCGGCGGCCGGGCCCGCGCGGCGCCCCAGCCGGGCGACCTGCCACGCCGCGTAGATCACCACGACCACGACGGCGTCGTCGATGGCGCGGGGCTCACCCGCGAGGATCACCAGGCCGATAGCCGCCGCGAGGACCGCGGTCCAGCGGAGCCTGGACGCTACGGTACGTTCCTGCGACAGCCGCAGCACGCTCAGTAGCTGCAGCGGCACCCAGCTCATCCCGGCGACCAGCCCGAAGTGCGTCACCTGCGCCGGCATGGCCCCGGCGAAGGCGAACGAGAACGCCCCCAGGAAGGCGGCCAGGCTCGTCAGCCGCAGCGCCCGCAGGAAGCCGAACATCCCGAGCCCGGCCGCCGCCCAGGTGACGATCAGGTTCAGCGTCCACGCCGCGGTGCCGGGCAGGATCGCGAACAGCCAGGTGAGCGGGTACGCGGCGCCCGCGTTCCAGCCGGCCAGCAGCGGCGCGCCGCCCCAGCTGTACGGGTCGTACAGCGGCAGCTGCCCGGCCCGGATCTCCTGCCCGGCCAGCACGCGCAGCGGGAAGTTCTGGCCCAGGTCGTCGCCGAGGAGGACGGCGTGCCCGAGCAGCGCGGGAACCGCGAAGATGACCGCGGGCGCCGCCACCAGCAGGACGACCGCCCGCACGTCGCCCGGCCGCCAGGACGCCGGCACACCACGGGCACCAGCCGCCACCCGGCCCGACAACAGCCGTGGCTCGGTCCCCATCGGCACACTCTCGCAACTCGACCTGAAGAAAGCCTGGGAGATCCCCGCTGACCTACCGGCGGCCGGCCGTCAGCTGAAGTCGCCGTAGCCGGGATCGATGGTCTCGGGATCCACCCCGAGGATCTCGGCGAACTCCTCGACTACCACGTCGAACACGAGCTCGCTCAGCTCGTCCTCGTCCTCCGCCCGGGCCAGCAGCGGGCGCCGGAACAGGACGATGCGCGGTCCCGAAGCCGGGCGCTGCGGGTCGCTGGCGTCGGCCGAGCCGCGGACGATGCGGGCCAGCGGCACGCCCTCATCGTCGGCGGTGTCGGCGTCGGGCACCTCCTGGACGGCGAACTCCACGTCGGAAAGCTCGGTCTCCCACCGCGGCTCGAGCCGGGCCACGGCCTCCAGGACGATGTCGTCGAACTGCTGGGCCCGGCTGCGGTACAGCGGTATCCCGGGCGGGACCAGCCTGCCGCGCAGCCCTCGGCCATGGCGATCCCGCCGCCGCGGCCGCGGCTCGCTCGAAGCGGGCCGCCCGCCTTCCCCGGTCTGCACAGCTACCGAGCGTATAAGATCGCGCCCCTCCCCGCGGTCCGCGCCGAGCAGCCGCAGGTGGCCGCGGGCCCGGCCGCCCGGGAGACTCGAACTTGCGGATAAGGCACAAGCACGACACGATCACCGCGCCGGGCCACGGTGGTGGCGTTACCGTCCGCGGGCGGATACCGTCACGGTTGTATCCGACGCCGTCCCAGGGCTCCGGTCATCTGATCGTCACGCGCGATGTGAGCGAGGTGGGCTGGGTGAGTTCTCGATGCTGCTCGCGCACCGCATGCAAGCATCCGCCCGTGTACACGCTGACGTATGTGTACCGTGACTCGACGGCGGTGCTGGGCCCGCTGGCCGCCTACGTCGAGCCGCACTGTTATGACCTGTGCGAGAAGCACGCCGGCCGGCTGACCGCGCCGCGGGGCTGGGACGTGGTCCGGCTGCCCGTCGACCCCGCCGACGACCGCGCCGATGACCTGGAAGCACTGGCCAACGCGGTGATGGAGGCCCGGCCGGAGATCCGGGTGGGGAAAGCGGATTCCGAGCCCGTCGGACACGGCGTCGAGGTGGGCCGCCGCGGTCACCTCCGGGTGCTACGCTCGGGCCCTCCGCAGGACGGATAGGCTCGGCACTGCCGCCGCAACCGTCCGGCGGCACCTGTCCCTTCACCGGAGGCGTGTCGAGCAGTGGGTGATCTCTCGAGCATCGTCAAGGCGTATGACATCCGGGGCGTCGTCCCTGACCAGCTTGACGAGGGCGTGGCCGAGGCGGTCGGCGCGGCGTTCGCCAAGCTGACCGGGGCGAAGAAGATCCTCACCGTGCACGACATGCGGACGACCTCGGCCCCGCTGGCCGCCGCGTTCGGCCGCGGCGCGGCCAGCCAGGGCGCGGACGTGCTGGCCGCCGGCCTCGGCTCGACCGACATGCTGTACTACGGCAGCGGTGACCTCGGCATCCCCGGCGCGATGGTCACGGCCAGCCACAACCCGTCCCGCTACAACGGCATCAAACTGTGCCGGGCCGGCGCCAAACCAGTCGGCATCGAGACCGGCCTGCAGGACATCAAAGATCTGGCCGAACGGTCCCCGGCCCCAGCCCCGGTCACCGGCTCAATCACCCAGACGGACCTGCTGCCCGGGTACGCGCAGTACCTGCGCAAGCTGGTTGACATCTCCGGGATCAGGCCGCTGCGGGTGGCGGTCGACGCCGGTAACGGGATGGCCGGGCACACCGTGCCGAAGGTCTTCGACGGGCTGCCGATCACGGTGATCCCGCTGTACTTCGAGCTGGACGGCACGTTCCCCAATCACGAGGCCAACCCGATCGAGCCGGCCAACCTGCGCGACCTGCAGCGGGCGGTGCTCGAGCATCACGCCGACATCGGGCTCGCCTTCGACGGCGACGCCGACCGCTGCTTCGTGGTCGACGAACGCGGGCAGGTGGTGTCGCCGTCGGCGCTCACCGCGCTGATCGCGGCGCGCGAGCTGGCCCGCGAGCCCGGCGCCGCGGTCATCCACAACCTCATCACCTCCCGCGCGGTGCCGGAGATCATCGCCGAGCACGGCGGGGTCGCGGTGCGCACCCGGGTCGGCCACTCGTTCATCAAAGCCGAGATGGCGCGCAGCGCCGCCGTGTTCGGCGGCGAGCACTCGGGCCACTTCTACTTCAGGGATTTCTGGTTCGCGGACTCCGGCATGCTGGCCGCGCTGCACACGCTGGCCGCCCTGGGCGGCCAGGACGCGCCGCTGTCGCAGCTGATGGCCGAATACACCCGGTATCACGCCAGCGGCGAGATCAACTCCGAGGTGGCCGACCAGGCCGAGGCGACGGCGCGGGTCAAGGAGGCCTTCGCGGGCCGGCCCGGGGTCAGCACCGACGAGCTCGACGGGCTCACCGTCTCGGCCGGCGACTGGTGGTTCAACGTGCGGCCGTCCAACACCGAGCCACTCCTGCGGCTGAACGTGGAGGCCGCCACCGAGCCCGCCATGACGTCCCTGCGCGACGAGGTACTCAGCATCGTCAGGAACTGACCGCGTCGTCCGGAACTACCGCCTCGTCAAGCGTCACCCAAATCGTCAAGCAACTACAGGATCGTCAAGCATTACAGGATCGTCAGGAACTACAGATCGTCAGGAATTACAGGGAGATCGGATGCAGATCGAAGGCTGGCTCCTCGATATCCTGGCCTGTCCCGAATGCCACTCGCCGCTGCGGGTCGATGATGACGCTAGCGAGCTGGTGTGCACCAACGAGAAGTGCGGGCTGGCCTACCCGGTGCGCGACGATATCCCGGTGCTGCTCGTGGAAGAGGCCAGACGGCCCGGCCACCAGCCATGAGAGATGCGGCATGAACGACGGCCTGGACGACTGGGGCGGGGCGGAGTTCGCGCTGGCCGCGGACCGGCTCGACACGCCCGACGTGATCGAGGCGGCCGATCCCGGGGACGTGCTGCGGCAGGTGGCGTCGGCGGCGGCGCAGATCCGTACCTCGCTGCGGTCCTGCCAGGAGGCGAACCTGTCGGCCTTCACCCCGGACGCGAGACCGCGCGCGCTGGTGGCCGCGGGCCTGGGCAGCGCGGGCCTCGCCGGTGAGGTGCTGGGCGCTGTCGTCGGGTCGGGCAGCCCGGTCCAGATCATCGCCTCGCAGGCCGAGCGCCTGCCGGGCTGGGTCGGGGCGGCCGACGCGGTGATCGCGGTGTCCGCCCCGGGCGCCACCGCGCAGACGCTGGCCATCGCGGCCGAGGCGGCGCGGCGCGGCTGCCGCCTGGCCTGCGTCGGGGCCAAGGATTCCCCGCTGCAGCGTGTCGCGGAGCAGGCCCGGGCCCCGTTCATCACGGTCGGGGGAGAAGGCCCGTCCGGGCCGGTGCTGCCGCGCTCCGCCCTGTGGGAACTGGCCATCCCGCTGCTGGTCATCGCGGAACGGCTGGGTGTGGCCCGGCTCGGGCCCGAGGTCTACGAGAAAGCGGCGAACCGGCTCGAGGAGGTCTCTCATCAGTGCCGCCCGGCCAGCGAGTCGTTCGTCAACCCGGGCAAGTCGCTGGCCCTCGACCTGGTCGGCTCGCTGCCGGTGGCGTGGGGGACGTCGCTGCTGAGCGGGGTCGCGGCCCGCCGGTTCGCCGCCCAGCTCAGCGAGAACGCCAAGTACCCGGCGATCGCGGGCCTGCTGTCGGAGGCCGCCCTGGGCCAGGTCGCCGCGTTCGACGGGCCGTTCGTCCCGGGCGCGCTCTCCCCGCCCGCCGCGCCTGCTCCGACGCACGAGGCGCCCGACGACATCTCCGGCCTGGAGGACCTGTCCTCCTGGGAGCTGGACTACGAGGAAGCGGAGCTGACGGACACGACCCGGGGCAGCGGGTTCACCCCGCTGCGGCTTGTGCTGATCACCGACCCGGACCAGGACCCGCGGGCCGCGGCCCAGCAACGGGCCGTCACCGAGCTGGCCACCCAGCGCGGGATCGGGCTGTCCGAGCTGGCCATGGACGGCGAGCACCCGCTGGTGCGGCTGGCCGGAGTGGTCCAGCTGGCCGACTACGCGAGCGTGTACCTGGCCATCGCGTCGGGCATCGACCCCGGCGCGGCCGCCGCCATCACCGACCTCCAGGCCCGGATCGAGTAGTGCGACTGCGGGTTCCGTGGCGGGAGATGAGGGCGGTACTGGCTGCCCTCGGCGCCAACCTCGGCATCGCGATAACCAAGTTTGTCGCGTTCTTGATCACCGGATCCGCGTCCATGCTGGCCGAGTCCGTGCACTCGGTCGCCGACACCGGCAACGAGGTGCTGCTGCTCGTGGGGCGCGGCCGGTCGCTGCGGCCGCCGTCGGACGAGCACCCGTTCGGCTTCGGGCGCGAACGGTACTTCTACGGGTTCGTGGTGTCGGTGATGCTGTTCACCGTCGGCGCGGCCTTCTCGGTCTACGACGGCCTGCACAAGATCCTGAACCCGGAGCCGGTCCGCTCGCCCCAGGTGGCCCTGGTCGTCCTGGCCGCCTCCGCGGTGCTCGAGGGCCTCTCGCTGCGCACCGGGGTCAGCGAGGCCAACAAGGTCCGCGGCGACCGCAACTGGGGCACCTTCATCCGCCGGTCCAAGGCGCCCGAGCTGCCCGTGGTCCTGCTCGAGGACCTGGCCGCCCTGATCGGGCTGGCGTTCGCGTTCGCCGGGGTGACGCTGGCCGCCCTGACCGGGAACGGCCAGTGGGACGGCGCGGGTTCCCTGGCCATCGGCCTGCTGCTCGGCACGGCCGCGGCGATCCTGGCCGTGGAGATGAAGAGCCTGCTGATCGGCGAGGCCGCCAGTGCCGAGGTGCAGCGGATGATCATCGCCGCGCTTGAGGGCGGCGCCGAGGTCGACCGGGTGATCCACATGCGGACGGTGCACATCAGCCCGGACTCGATCCTGGTCGCCGCGAAGATCGCGGTGCGCCCCACCGACACCGCGGCCCAGGTCGCGGCGGGCATCGATGACGCCGAGAAGCGGGTCCGCGCCGCCGTCCCCATCGCCAACGTGATCTACCTGGAGCCCGACCTCTACCGCCCGTCCCGCGCCGATCAAGCCGACCCCTCCGTCCGCTCCGCCCAGCGCGGCCGGCCCTCCTCCTCCTCCTCCTCCCGCCGCGGCCAGCCCCACCAAGCCGACCCCCCCGCCCAGGCCGACCCCCCCGGCCAGGCCGACCCCCCCACCCAGGCCGACCCCCCCGGCCCGTCCGACCGGGCCGATCACGCCGGCCCGTCCGACCAGGTGGAAGAGGCCAAGTGACCGGCCCGTCCGACGTCGAGGTCATCCAGCGCATCAGCGAGCTCGGTCCGGTACCCCTGGTCCCCGAGATCCGGCTCTACCAGGCCAGCGACCCGATGGCGGCCTGGCACACGATCGAGGAGAGGGCCGGCCGCGCCGATCTGGACCCGCCGTTCTGGGCGGTGGCCTGGGCGGGCGGCCAAGCCCTGGCCCGGTACGTGCTCGACCACCCCGAGACGGTCGCGGGTCAGAAGGTGATTGACATTGCCTCCGGATCGGGGCTGGTCGCCATCGCCGCGGCCCTGGCCGGGGCTGCAGCCGTCAACGCCTACGACATCGACCCGCTCGCGGTCACCGCCATCACGGTTAACGCGGCCGCCAACGGCGTCGAGGTCGCGGCCGAGCGCGCCGACATCCTGGCCGGCGACGCCCAGGCGCCCGACGGCACCGACGTCGTACTGGTCGCCGACGCCTTCTACGAGCGCGACCTGGGCGCTCAGGTGCTGCACTACCTCGAACGAAGCGCGGCCCGCGGCGCCGAGATCCTGGCCGGTGACTTCGGCCGGGCTTACCTGCCCCGTGAGCATCTGGTCCCGCTAGAAAGCTATCTCGTCACCGGCCTGTTCATCGTGGAAGGTATCGACCTCAAGAGCACCACCATCTGGACCCTGCGCTGACCCCCCGACCGGCCCCACTGCTGACCCGCCGACCGGCCGCGCCGCTGACCCGCTGCTGACCCGCCGAGCCCGCGGTCCCGTGCAGCCCTCCCGTCCCTCCCCACCCACCGAACACACGTGCCACCTCGCTCCCAGAATCGTGGTAGATCCGGGCTCCGTGGAAGATCCGGTGTACTGGGATGCACTTGGGATTCCTCGTAACCCGGATCTTCCACAGCGACACGCACCACGGGGCCGTTACACACCACGGGTCACACGGGCATCGCCTCCGCGCGGGGTCCCACTGCCGCGCCGCCGCCGCGCCGCCGCCGGTCGGGGCCGCCGCGCCGCCCCCGCAGAGTCCCGGCCGCCGCCCCGCCGCCACGCTGCTTCCGTCACGGTCCGGCCTGACCCGCCCGATACCCCTGGACTATCGTGATTAACTGGGCCAAAGCAGGCCAGAACCGATCCGGGAACGGGAAGTAGTCGCGGCAACGAAGCCGGAGGGATGTCAGCGTGAGTGAGTCCGAGGCAACGTCGGCAGTAAGCGAGTTCAAGGTCGTCAACCCGGCCACGAACCAGACCGAGCGTGAGTTCGCCGCCGCGACTGATGCGGAGGTCGAGCAGGTGCTGGAGCGTTCGGCCCGCGCCTACCAGTCCTGGCGGACCACCGCGAAGGACGAGCGGGCCAAGGTCCTGCTGCGAGTGGCCGAGCTGTACGCCGAACGGATCGATGAGCTAGCCGCGCTGATTACCCGGGAGATGGGCAAGCCCACCCGCGAGGCCAAGGGCGAGATCTTGCTGGTGGTGAGCATCTACCGGTACTACGCCGACCAGGGGCCCGCGCTCCTGGCCGACACCCCGCTCAGCCCGCGGGCCGGGGGGACGGCGCTGATCCGCAAGGAGCCGGTCGGCCCGCTGCTCGGCATCATGCCGTGGAACTTCCCCTACTACCAGGTGGCCCGGTTCGCCGCCCCGAACCTGATGGCCGGCAACACCATCATCTTGAAGCACGCACCGCAGTGCCCGGAGTCGGCCCTGGCCATGGAGCAGATCTTCCGCGACGCCGGCCTGGCCGAGGACGCTTACATCAACATCTTCGCCACCAACCGCCAGATCGCGGACATGATCGCCGATCCGCGGGTGGCCGGCGTGTCGGTGACGGGCAGCGAGCGGGCCGGGGCCGCCGTCGCCGAAGTGGCCGGCCGCAACCTCAAGAAGGTCGTCCTGGAGCTCGGCGGATCGGACCCCTTCATCGTGCTGGACAGCGACGACCTGGCCAAGACCGTGCGGGCGGCGGTCGCCGGCCGGATGGGCAACGCCGGGCAGGCCTGCAACGCGGCCAAACGGATCATCGTCGTCGGTGACCTCTACGACCAGTTCGTCGACCAGTTCACGGCGACGATGGCCGCCCTGCGCCCGGGCGATCCCACCGACCCCGCCTCGGACCTGGGGCCGTTGTCGTCGGAGTCGGCCGCCGAGCACCTGATGGACCAGATCCGCGACGCGGTGGACCAGGGCGCCACGCTGCGCACCGGCGGCCAGCGGGTCGACCGGCCGGGCGCGTTCGTCGAGCCGACCGTCCTGACCGACGTCACCCCGCAGATGCGGGCCTACCGCGAGGAGCTGTTCGGCCCGGCGGCGGTCATCTACCGGGTGGCGGACGCCTCGGAGGCGGTCGAGCTGGCCAATTCCTCGCCGTTCGGGCTCGGGGGCGTCGTCTTCAGCGCTGACCGCGGCCGGGCCGAGGAAGTCGCCGACCTGCTCGACACCGGCATGGTGTGGATCAACAGCCCGCAGGGCTCGATGGCCGACCTTCCCTTCGGCGGGACCAAGCGCTCCGGCGTCGGCCGGGAACTCGGCCCCTATGGCATCGAGGAGTTCGTCAACAAGAAGCTGATCTATACCCCAGCCCCGCGCTGACCCGCTACGCGACCAAGACGCCAGGACCTGCGGGCCCGCATCCCGCGCCGCCCGCAGCGCGGGGGACCGGCCACGCCGCCACGTGGCCGGCGGGCACCGTCGCTCAGCGGCCCAGCAGCCGCAGCGCGCGTTCCTTCTCGAAGTCCACGGCCCGGCTGGCCGGGGCGGGCATCCGGCCGAGCCGCCGGCCGAGGTCGGCCACGGCCGCCCGGACCTGCGGTTCGGCCAGCACGCGCAGGCCGAAGGCGAGCGAGGCCGGGCTGATGTCATACCGCCGCTCCAGCGCCAGCGCGGCGGCCACGGCCTCGACATCCTCCTCGCTGAACTGCCGGTGCGACGGCCCGCGCTGGGCCGCCCGCCCGGGACGGTCGCGGATCCGCGGCAGCAGCCCGAGATCCTCGCGGTAGCGGAGCATGCGGGCCGACGTGCCGAGCCGCCGGGCGGCCTCCGTGATGCGCATGGGCCAGATTCTAACAATTCCTCGTCAAAAACCGCCCAGAGTCCGTGCGAGTACCGCCCCGGCTCCCATAACGTGTGACCGGTAGGGGGCACCACGGCCCGTTAGGCCAGAAGAGAATCTAAGGGAGAAACCCATGTCTGCGGATCAGCTCCGCTATCAGGTCGCCGACCTGTCGCTCGCTGCGTTCGGGCGCAAGGAAATCCAGCTGGCCGAGCACGAGATGCCCGGGCTGATGGCGGTGCGGGCGGAGTACGCGCCCAGCCAGCCGCTGCGCGGGGCCAAGATCACCGGCTCGCTGCACATGACGATCCAGACCGCGGTGCTGATCGAGACGCTGACCGCGCTGGGGGCCGACGTCCGGTGGGCGAGCTGCAACATCTTCTCCACCCAGGATCACGCGGCCGCGGCGGTGGCGGTCGGGCCGGACGGCACCCCGGACGACCCGCGGGGCATCCCGGTCTTCGCCTGGAAGGGGGAGACCCTCGAGGAGTACTGGCAGTGCACCGAGCTGGCGCTGACCTGGCCGGACGGCGACGGCCCGAACATGATCCTGGACGACGGCGGGGACGCCACGATGTTCGTGCACAAGGGCGCGGAGTACGAGCAGGCGGGCGGGGTCCCGTCGCCGGCCGAGGATGACCTCGAGGAGTGGCAGGTCATCCTGGACCGGCTGCGCAACTCGCTGGCCGACCACCCGGGCAAGTGGACCAGGGCCGCGCAGAGCATTAAGGGCGTGACCGAGGAGACCACCACCGGCGTGCACCGGCTGTATGAGATGGCCCGGGCGGGCGAGCTGCGGTTCCCGGCCATCAACGTCAACGACTCGGTGACCAAGTCCAAGTTCGACAACAAGTACGGCTGCCGGCACTCGCTGATCGACGGCATCAACCGCGGCACCGACGTGCTGATCGGCGGCAAGGTCGCGCTGGTGTGCGGCTACGGCGACGTCGGCAAGGGCTGCGCGGAGAGCCTGCGCGGCCAGGGCGCGCGCGTCATCGTCACCGAGATCGACCCGATCTGCGCGCTGCAGGCCGCGATGGACGGCTACCAGGTCGCCACCCTGGAGGACGTGATCGCCACGGCCGACATCTTCGTGACCGCCACCGGCAACCGCGACATCATCACCGCCGAGCACATGAGCCGGATGAAGCACCAGGCCATCGTGGGCAACATCGGCCACTTCGACAACGAGATCGACATGGCCGGCCTGGCCCACTGGCCCGGCGTCCGCCGGACGAACATCAAGCCGCAGGTGGACGAGTGGACCTTCCCCGACGGGCACGGCATCATCGTGCTGTCCGAGGGCCGCCTGCTCAACCTGGGCAACGCCACCGGGCACCCGAGCTTCGTGATGTCCAACAGCTTCACCAACCAGGTGATCGCCCAGGTCGAGCTGTTCACCCGGCCCGGCGAGTACCCGGTCGGCGTGCATACCCTGCCCAAGCACCTGGACGAGAAGGTGGCCCGGCTGCACCTGGACGCGCTCGGCGTCCGGCTCACCACGCTGAGCAAGGAGCAGGCCGACTACATCGGCGTCACGGTGGACGGCCCGTACAAGCCGGAGCACTACCGTTACTGACACCTCGGCGCGGGGTGCCCAGGGGGTCGCCCCCCCGCAGCCGGCCCCCCTACCGCCAGCCCCGCCGCAGGCGGACGTCGCCGACCCGGGTCTCGCCCCCGACGGCGACGCCCGCATCCGGTACGCGGAGCGGGCCATGCCGCTGATGGCCGGCCTCATGCGGCGCTTCGCCGCGCAGCAGCCGTTCGCGGGCCTGGCCATCGCGGCCTGCCTGCACGTCACCGCGGAGACCGCGATGATGGTACGGCTGCTGCGCGCGGGCGGCGCGGCGGTGTCGCTGGCCGCGTCCAATCCGCTGTCCACCCAGGACGACATTGCCGCGGCCCTGGCCGTCCGGTACGAGACCGCGGTCTTCGCCCGGGCCGGGGTGGACCGGCGCGGCTACTACCGGCACATCGAGCTGGCCCTCGCTCACGCCCCGCACGGGCCCGACCTGGTCCTGGACGACGGCGGGGACTTGGTGAACACGCTGCACACCCAGGCCGCGGACCTGCTGGCCCACGTCAGGGGCGGCTGCGAGTCGACCGCCACCGGCGTGCTGCGGCTGCGCCGGATGGCGGCCGAGGGCGCGCTGGCCTTCCCGGTCGTCGCGGCGCACGACACCGCGGTCAAGCGCCTGGTCGAAGGCACCTGCGGGACCGGGCAGTCGGTCCTCGACGGCATCATGCGGGCCACCAACACGCTGCTGGCGGGCAAGACCATGGTGGTGGCCGGGTTCGGCGCCAGCGGCCGTGGTGTGGCCGAACGGGCCCGGGGTCTGGGCGCCCACGTAATCGTCACCGAGATCGATCCGGTCCGGGCCCTGGAGGCGTCGCTGTACGGCTTCCGCGTGCTGCCGATGGCGGCCGCCGCGCCGCTGGGCGAGGTGTTCGTCACCGCGACCGGATCGTGCGACGTGATCGGCGGGGCGCACATCGCGGCCATGCGCGACGGCGCCATCCTGGCCAACGCGGGGCACTTCGACGTGGAGATCGACGTGCGCGCGCTCACCGACCTGGCCGCGGCGGTGCACCAGGATGTGCGCCCGCACGTGGACGCCTACGACCTCGGAGACGGCCGGACCATGCTGCTGCTCGCCGAGGGCCGGGTGGTGAACCTGGTCGCGGCCGAAGGCCATCCTCCCGAGGTGATGGACGTGGCGTTCGGCATCGAGGCGCTGGCGCTGGCCTGGCTGGCGGGCGCGGTGTCCCGCGAAAACCCAGCGCCGACCAAAGACCCAGCGCCGACCGGAACCCCAGCGCCGACCGGAACCCCAGCGCCCACCGGAACCCCAGCGTCCCCGGACCGCACCGGCGGCAAGCTCCCGCCCGGGGTGTACGAGGTGCCCGTCGCCATCGACGCCGAGGCGGCCCGGCTCGTGCTGGCCGCCGCGGGCACCACGATCGACGCGCTCACCCCCGCGCAGCAGGCCTACCTGGAGTCCTGGCGCTCCGGGTCCTGAAGCGGCTAGCTCCTGAAGCGGCTAGCGCGCGCCCGCGGGCATGGTCCGCTCGCCGACCGGCCGCCCCCGGCGCTTGACGGGCGGCGGCGCGGCCGCGATCTCCGTCGGCGGCCGGGTCAGCAGCAGCCACCCGACCAGCCCGATCGGGTACACGTAATATCCCCACCTGGTCGCCGGGGCCAGCGTGAACATGGCCGTGAGGCCCAGGGCCAGGCGCCAGGCGGCGGCGCGCGCGTCGGTCGGCGGCCGGACGACGAGCCATACCGCGAAGCCGACTCCGGCCGCGATCAGCAGGCCGACCGCGGCCCAGTGCCCGGCCATTCCGGTCTCGGCCAGCAGGTGGCCCGGCAGCGGGCTGGCCGCCGGGGTCTTGTGCTTGGTCAGCCCGAGCGGGAACAGCACCGTGTTCTGCAGGAACGCATACGGGTCGGCCAGCGCCGCGGGGGCCATCAGCACGGCCAGCGCGCTCGCCACCAGGACCGTGATGCCGAGGAAGCGCCAGGCGTTCCTGGCTCCGTCCCGCGCGGCCAGCATGGCGGTGAAGACCGGCACGGCGGGCCACGCGGTCGCCTTCATGGCGGCCGCCACGCCGAGGGCGGCGGCGGCCCGCGTCAGCCCCGAGGGCCTGGCGATCAGCGCCAGGGTGAGGAACATCAGCGCGATCACCGGCGGGTCGGTGATCCCGACCGCCAGCGGGAACGCGATCACCGGGGAGGCGGCGATGAACACCGTGGACAGCAGGACGTTGTACCGGCACGAGTCGCAGTGCCGGTGCGGCGCCGCGACGGTGAACGCCGCGAAGAGCAAGGCGATGGACACCGCGGTCAGCCACACCCGCGGGTCGCCGAACAGCCCCTTCGCGCCCAGCGCCTTGGGCATCCCGAACAGCGCCATGAGCGGCAGGTACGGGTTGTAGGACAGCACGGTATCCAGCTGGCCCGCCGGCAGGTACGGCGTGCCGTGCTGGAGCAGCAGCGACGCCGACTGGGAGATGACGGTCACCTCGGCCGTCGGCGCCACCCGGGTGGCCAGCCACGTCACCGGGGCGGCCAGCGCCCCGGCCAGCGAGACCAGCAGCGGCAGGATCAGCGGCAGGTTTTTGTGCCGGGTCAGCCAGAAGACCACCGTGGCCACCGCGTAGCCCGCCGCCGCCCAGATGGCCCAGGTCCGGTCCGCGTGCCCGGTGACCAAGGCCAAGACGGTGGCGTAGATCGCGAATGCCCCGTTCGCGATCACCAGCCGCTGCCAATTGAGCCAGTGCTCGTGGACTGGCGCTGGCTCACGGTCTTCTACCTGCGTGTATTCCACTATGCCGGTACCCGCCCGTCCACGCGATTTCCCCTGTGGCCTATTCAGCTGTCGCTTGCCAAAGAACGGTAGAACTGCCCCCGAAACCGGATCATAAGCCTATCACCTCGCGTTACTTCGCGAGTTGCCAGGTACCGCACCGGTCAGGGAAGCTTCCAGTCAATCTGCTCGGCTCCTTGCTGCTGAAGTAGCTGATTAGCCCGGCTGAACGGATGTGACCCGAAGAACCCGCTCGTCGCCGAATAGGGGCTCGGATGCGCCGATTCGATACGGGGGACGTCCCCGAGCAGCGGCGCGAGCGTCCGCGCGTCGCGTCCCCACAAGATCGCCACCATCGGCGCCTGCCTCGCCACCAGCGCCCTGATGGCCTGGTCGGTCACCTCTTCCCATCCCTTCCCGCGGTGCGCTCCCGGTTGCCCCGGCGCCACGGTCAGCACCCTGTTCAGCAGCAGCACGCCCCGCTCGCTCCACGGGGTGAGATCGCCGCTGGCCGGGGCCGGGTAGCCGAGGTCGTCGGAGTACTCACGGAAGATGTTGACCAGGCTGGCCGGCAGCCGCCGCACCTGCGGGGCGACGGAGAAGCTGAGCCCGACCGCGTGCCCGGGCGTGGGGTAAGGATCCTGCCCGACGATCAGCACCCGCACGGCGTCGAAGGGCTGCTTGAACGCGCGCAGCACGTTCTCCCCGGCGGGCAGGTACCGGCGCCCGGCGGCGACCTCCCCCCGCAGGAAGTCGCCCATGGCCGCGATCCGCCCAGCGACCGGCTGCAGCGCATCGGCCCAGCCCGGGTCGATGATGCTGCGCAACGGCTCCGCCATGGCCAGCTACTCTAGCCTCACCTGGATGTTTGCCGAAACTCAATAAACCTTTCAGGCCGAACGAGCCGTCCTTCCCCCGCCGCGCCCCTGACCGCGTCCCCTCCTGCCAAACGAGCCAGCGCTCGCCCGGACCCTCCCGTTCCCGTCCGCCCTCCCGTCTCCCGCCCGGGCCCTCCCGTCTCCCGCCCGGGCCCTCCCGTCTCCCATCGCGGCCACGCCGGGGCGGCCTGACCGCCCCGCCCGGCGACGGCCGCGGCCAGCCGGGCCGCGTCGCGGGGCGCGGCGCAGTTCTGGTCGTTGTTGAAATACACGTAGACCTCGCGGTCGGCGGCCCAGCTGGCCGTGATCCGGTCGGCCCAGGTCGCCAGCGTGGCGTCGCGGTAGCTGGGCCACGGCTCCGCATCGCCCTCGTGCAACCGCAGGTAACCCCAGCCGGCCGTCCGCCACAGCGGCGTGAGGGCCGATCCCTTGCGGTCCGCCCAGCACAGCGCCGCGTCCTGCGCCGCGAGCACGTCCCGCACCTCGTCGGTCCACCAGGACTCGTGCCTGGGCTCGACCGCGACCCGGATCGCCGCCGGAAACTGGCGCAGGCACTCGCGCAGCAGTTCAGGCGCGGCCTGCAGGTCCGGCGGAAGCTGCAGCAACACCGGCCCGAGGCGGCCGCCGAGACCGGCGGCCGCCGCCAGCAGCCTGCGGACCGGGTCGGCCGGGTCGCGCAGCCGCCGCACGTGGGTGAGGTATCGGCTGGCCTTCACGGTCATGACGAAGTCGCCGGGCACCCGCTCGCGCCAGCTGGCGAAGACCTCCCGCCCGGGCAGCCGGTAAAAGGTCCCGTTGTTCTCCACGGTGGCGAACTGCTGCGCGTAGTGCTCGAGCCAGCGCCGCTGCGGCACGCCGGGCGGATAGAAGGCGCCGCGCCAGTCGCGGTACTGCCAGCCCGAAGTCCCGGCCAGAACGCCCACCGCACGTCACCTCAGTACCTGTCAGCTCCGGGGCCTCCCGGCGTCAGCAAATCAGTTTGGTTTACCCACCCGCCGGAAACGCTAACGTCGAACCGGTGTCGCGTAGCAGGAAAATGAAGGTAGCCTGCGTCCACACAGAGTCAATCACATGGAACGATGGGATCCCATGAAGGGACGTGTGCTGGTCGTCGACGACGACGCCGCCTTGGCCGAGATGCTCGGCATCGTGCTCCGCGGCGAGGGCTTCGAGCCCACCTTCGTAGCCGACGGCGACAAGGCGGTCGAGGTCTTCAGGGATTCACGGCCCGATCTGGTGCTGCTGGACCTGATGCTGCCGGGCTCCGACGGAATTGACGTCTGCCGTCAGATCCGGGCCGAGTCGGGGGTCCCGATCGTCATGCTGACCGCGAAGACCGACACCGTCGATGTGGTCCTGGGCCTGGAGTCCGGTGCCGACGACTACATCGTCAAGCCGTTCAAGTCCAAGGAACTCGTGGCCCGGGTACGGGCCAGGCTCCGCCGGACCGACGAGCCCGCGCCCGAGATGCTGCAGATCGGCGACATCGCGATCGACGTGGCCGGTCACTCGGTCAAGCGCGACGGGGAGACGCTCAACCTCACCCCGCTGGAGTTCGACCTGCTGGTCGCCCTGGCCCGCAAGCCCAGGCAGGTCTTCACCCGGGAAGTGCTGCTCGAGCAGGTCTGGGGCTACCGGCACGCCGCCGACACCAGGCTGGTCAACGTGCACGTACAGCGGCTGCGGGCCAAGATCGAGCGGGATCCGGAGCATCCCGAGATCGTCGTAACCGTGCGCGGTGTCGGTTACAAGGCGGGACCCGGCTGAGTCCGGTCGTCGACGTGGCAGCGGCAGGCACCGACCGGCAGCGCGATTTCATCACCACCTTCTTCCGGTCACCGTTCGGGAAGTCGATCATCGGGCGGCTGCCCGGCGGGGTGCGGCGCAGCCTGTTCGCCGGGCGGCGCCGGCAGCGCCAGCTCGTCGCGCAGCTGCGAAGCCGCTGGCACCGCTCCCTTCAGCTACGGGTGGTCTCGACCACGCTGGTGCTGTCCGCGCTGGTCATCGCCTTGCTCGGCTTCTTCCTGGTCCAGTCGATCGCGGCCGGACTGACGGCCAACGCGGAGAATTCCGCGCGTTCCCAGGTGAAAACCGGCGCCGAGGCCGCGATCGGGCAGTCCAGCCTGCAGGTGCTCGAGCCGCCGGCCAGCCAGTTCACCGCCGTCAACACCGCCGAGGCTACGGCCCAACGGCTGCAGCAGGCCAGCGGCAGCACCGGCAGCTACGTGGTCTTCATTCAGCTGACCAATGCCGCCTCGGGCGGCGTGCAGTGGGTCGGCCCGCGCAGCGTGAACGTCACCGCCACCATCCCGCAGGACCTGATCACCAAGGTGGGCAACGAACAGCAGCAGTCCCGCTTCGACAACGAGAAAACGGGCGCGCCCTGGTCGCAGCCGACCACGCTGACCTACGCATCCGGGTCCGGCACCTCCGGCCCGGCGCTGGCCGTCGGCGTGCCCCTCGGGCAGTATTACCAGCTGTACTACGTGTTCCCGTTCACCCAGCAGCAGGCCACCTTGATGCTGGTGCAGCGGGTGCTGGTCGGCGTGGGCCTGGCGCTGGTCGTGCTGCTGGCCGCGATCGCGTCGCTGGTTACTCGGTGGGTGGTCCTGCCGGTGCGGCACGCGGCCCAGGCCGCCCGCCGCGTGTCGGACGGCCATCTCGAGGAGCGAATGCAGGTCCTCGGCGTGGATGACCTGGCTGCGCTGGCCACGTCGTTCAATGACATGGCGGCCAGCCTGCAGGGCAAGCTGCGCGAGCTGGAGGATCTGTCCAGCGTGCAGCGGCAGTTCGTCTCGGACGTCTCCCACGAGCTGCGGACCCCGCTGTCGACCATCAAGATGGCCGCCGACCTGCTGTTCGAGTCCAGGCAAGCCCTCGACGCTGACCGCGGCCGGTCCGTCGAGCTGCTGGCCAGCCAGCTGGACCGGTTCGAGTCCCTGCTGGTCGACCTGCTCGAGATCAGCAGGTACGACGCCGGGGCGGCCACGCTCGACGCCGACCTGGTCGACGTCTGCGACCTGGTACGCCGGTCGGCCGATGACGCGCAGCAGCTGGCCGGGCGGCGGGGCAGCAGGATCGAGTTCAGGCTGCCCGCGACCGGCTGCCTCGCCGAGGTGGACCGGCGCCGGGTGGAACGGATCCTGCGTAACATCCTCGTCAACGCCGTGGAGCACGGCGAAAGCAAGGACGTCGTGGTCACCTGCGCCATCGACAGCGCCGCGGTCGCCGTCTCGGTCCGGGACTACGGCGTGGGCCTGCGGCCAGGCGAGGAGCAGCGGGTCTTCGAGCGGTTCTGGCGGGCCGACCCGGCCCGGGCCCGCACCACCGGCGGCACCGGCCTGGGCCTGGCCATCTCGCTGGAAGACGCGCGGCTGCACGGCGGCTGGCTGCAGGCCTGGGGCGAGCGCGGCAAGGGCTCGGTGTTCCGGCTGACCCTGCCCCGGACCGCCGGGCAGGAGCTCGCGGGTTCCCCGCTGCCGCTCGGCCCGGACGAGGCGGAGGTGGTCGGCTTCGGCCCCGCGGAGCCCTACCCGGCGGGCGACGCTGACCAGGTGATCTCCCGTGGCTAGCCCGGCCCGGCGCCTGGGCCGGATGTGCGTGCTGGCCGCCGTGGTCGCCTCGGTGGCGGGCTGCATGGGCATGCCCGCCAACGGCCCGGCCCAGGAGTCCACCGCCGCGCCGCAGGCGTCCGCCCCGGCCGTGAACTTCATTGGCCCGTTCCCCTCCGGGCCCAAGCCGGGCGGGGACCCGTCCCAGATCGTGCAGGGCTTCCTGCTGGCCAGCGCCAGCTACCCGACCTATACCATCGCCGAGGATTACCTGGTCAGCTCGGCCAGCCAGGCGTGGAACCCGGGCTGGGCCGTGCGCGTCTACGGCGACCTGGACGTGCCCGGCGGGGTTCCGGCCGCGAACGCGGTCCACAGCGCCAGCCAGCAGGTCACGGTCAGCGTCAGCGGCACGCTGCAGGCCAGCTTCGACGGCTCCGGCCAGTACGTCTCGGCCCAGGGCCAGGGCCAGGGCCAGGAGCCCGGTTCTTACACCTTCAACCTGGAGAAGGTGGGCGGCCAGTGGCGGATCACCAACCCGCCCGACTACCGGATGCTGACCGCGCCGGACTTCCAGCTGTTCTACAAGGCGCAGGATCTGTACTTCTTCGACCCGCAGGACCAGACGCTCGTCCCTGACTCGGTGTTCGTGCCGCTGAGCGCCACCGTGTCGCAGCTGCTGGGCAACCTGGTCAGCGCGCTCGTCACCGGCCCCAAGACGCCGTGGCTGCAAGACGCGGCCGACACCGAGCTCCCGCCCGGCAGCACAGTGCTCGGCGTCACCGTGGCGGGCTCCACCGTCACCGTGAATCTCGGCGGCCAGGTGAAGCACGCCACCGCGAAGCAGCTCGAGCTGTTCAACGCGCAGCTGGTCTGGACGCTGACCGCCCAGGGCGCCAACCTGCCTATCCAGTCGGTGGTGCTCGAGACGGGGGGCCGGCCATGGACGCCGCAGACCTCGCCCTGCGGCGGGACCGGGAACCCGGCTGCCACCGCCTTCCAGACGCTGGCCGCTAACGAGTGCTTCGACCCGTATCCGTCCTCGCCGTCCAGCTTCTACTACGTCGATGACGGCCGGCTGTGGGCCCGATGCGGCTCGGAGTCGCTGGCCCTGCAGGGACTGATCGGTTCGGTCGTGCCGGTCGTCGGCCGGGCCGGCGCCGTCAGCGGCCAGCAGTGCGGCGCCGGCGGGGGCGTCTTTGAAGGCTCTACGGCCTCTCCGTCCGCTCCGCCCAGTTCGCTTCCGGCCCTGTCCATGGCGGCCGTGTCGCCGGACGGGAAGTACCTGGCCGTCGTGTCCGCCGCCAAGGACGCGGTGTACATCGGCTCGCTCACGGGCGGCCTCGCCTCATTTACGGCCAAGCCCAGGCTGAGCGCAACGGGCATCACCGCGCTCAGCTGGGACGGCAGTGACGACCTGTGGGTGGCCGCAAATGGCTCCGTGATGATGCTGCCGCCCGGCAGCGGCCAGGTCCTGGTCGATTTCACCGGGTCCGTCAGCGAGTTGAGCGTGGCGCCCGACGGCGTCCGGATCGCCTTCGTCGCCCAGCTTTCCGGTCAACCTCCCGCGCTGTACCTCGCGGCCATCGGAGGCGGCCAGCAGAGTGCCGGCGAGCTGGGCGCGCCCGCGGCGCACCTGGCCATCAAACAGGCCGCCGTCATCGGGCCGAATCTCACCGGCCCGGTCGCACTGGCCTGGTACAACGTCGACAACCTGGTCGTGCTCAACGCCGCGGCCGACGGTAACGCGCTATGGGAGGTGCCGGTCGACGGCCAGCCCGGCCAGGAGTTGCCCGTCACCCCGCCCGGTGTCACCTCGATCACCGCTGACGGCGCCGCGAACGTCCTGGTGGCCGGGCTGTCCGGGAACAGCCTGGACGTCTCGACCAGCCTGGAAGGCCCGTGGTACCGGCTCGGCGATCCGGGCCAGGATCCCGCCTACCCTGGGTGAGCGGTCAGTCCGCCCCGCGCAGGACCGGGCATCGCACTTATCGCGGCTGAAAAGGTCATATATCCTCCGGCCACGAAACGTCGCGCGGCCGTTATGTCACAATTCGTAACTGATCGCCGGCATGTCCCCCCTGACATTCACGCTCCGGCGAGCTAGCGTTCATTGCATGGCACTCGCCCGGGTCCGTGGTTGCGCCGGGCGTGGCTCCCGCTCCGGGACTCACGTCGGGCAAGCCGATGCCAGCCGCAGGCGAAACGGCCCACGTAAGGCGACTTCTCGTCGACCGATCACGGTGCGGCTTAGGAGTAAGACCTGCCCCGCCGGGAGATACGGAGTCTTCCGAACCGGGAGAAGGGCACCAGTGGCCCTAGATAGGCCGCGAACCCCTCAGCAGGCGAATGTGGGGTCGAAGACCAGGTCGGCCGGGCGAGTGCCACCCGAGTCAATCAACCTCAGCCCAATCAGCCTCATCAGCCTCAGCCCCCCATCAGCCTCAGCCCATCAGCCCAGCTCAATCAGCCTCAGCCCCATCAGCCCCATCAGCCCCATCAGCCCCAGCTCAATCGGCCGGGCCGCGATGGGACCGTGCGGGATCAGATTGGGCGCGATTCGGTCTGGAAGGAGATCGTGATGGAAATCATCGTCCGGGGACGTCACATGACCGTCCCGGCGCGTTTCCGCCAGCATGCCACCGCCAAGCTCGCCAAGCTGGAGAAGCTTGACCAGAAGGTGGAACAGATCGATGTGGAGGTCTCCGAGGAACGCAACCCGAGGCAGTCCGACCATCGCGAGCGCGTCGAGCTGACCATCCGGTCTCGCGGCCCCGCGATCAGGGCCGAGGCTGCGGCGGATGACCGGTACACGGCCCTCGATCTCGCCTTCGCCAAGCTCGAGTCGAGGCTGCGGCGTGCTGGCGAGCGGCGCAAGGCCCGGCACACCGACGGCGCCACGCTTCGGTCGCCGGCCCTGGTCACCGACGCGGTCCCGGCGGCCGCCGGGGCGTTGTCCGGGCCCGGCGGCAACAGGGTGGCGCGGCCGCAGACCGGCGACCTGGCCGGCCTGGCCGGCCTGGATGGCCGCTCAGGCCTGGCCGACGGGGCCGCCCTAGATGACCTGGCCGAGCCAGGCCCCGATAGCCGGATGATCCCGATCAAGATGGAGGGCGACGGTCCGGTCGTGCTACGCGAGAAGATGCACGCGGCCACGCCCATGACTATCGATCAGGCGCTGCTGGAGATGGAACTCGTGGGCCACGACTTCTACCTGTTCCACGACAGCGAATGCGACCGGTTCAGCGTGGTCTACCGCCGCCGCGGCTATGACTACGGAGTGATCCGGCTGGTCGAGGAGTAGTCCGCCCTCCGCGCGGTCGGCCATGATGCGAGCCAGGCCCGGCTTGCATCATGGCCGTGGGTCGGCGAGAGTCTTTTCTTGACGCGATCCGTTCCGAGGGAGGCAACGAATTGAGCGCAAGCGGCGACGCAGCGGTGGCTGCCGCGCAGCGACCGGACGGCGGTGAAGGCTCCGAGCCGATCCGGGTGCTGATCGCCGACGATCACGCCCTGTTCCGGCGCGGCCTGGAGATGGTCCTCGAGGAGGAGGACGACATCGACCTGGTCGGGCAGGCGAGCGACGGCGCCGAGGCGGTCACCGTCGCTGGCGAGGCGCTGCCTGACGTCGTGCTCATGGACATCCGGATGCCGAAGACCAGCGGGATCGAGGCCTGCCGGGCGACGAAGGACGTCGCGCCCAGCGCGAAGATCGTGATGCTGACGATCAGCGACGAGGAAGAGGATCTGTTCGAGGCGATCAGGGCCGGTGCCAGCGGCTACCTGCTCAAGGACATCCCGCTGGACGAGGTGGCCGAGGCGGTGCGCGCGGTGCACGGCGGCCAGTCGCTGATCAACCCGTCGATGGCGGGCAAGCTGATCACCGAGTTCGCCACGCTGGCCAACCGGGACACCGCCGAGGACCGGGCCCCGCATGTCGCGGCGCCCAAGCTCACCGATCGCGAGATGGAGGTGCTCAAGCTCGTGGCCCGCGGCATGAACAACCGCGAGATCGCCAAAGAGCTGTTCATCTCCGAGAACACGGTGAAGAACCACGTCCGGAACATCCTGGAGAAGCTCCAGATCCACTCCCGCATGGAAGCGGTGATGATCGCCGTCCGCCAGAAGCTAATCGAGTTCAGCTAACCCCGGACCCAACACCACCCACGGCTCACTCCAGGATCACCGGCACCAGTCACCGTGGAAGATCCGGGCTCCGTGGAAGATCGGGTGGATCCGGATCCAGGCGGATTCAACGGGTCGTTGCAACGGTTTCTGATGTGGGAGGTCGTTGTGGACGAGAGGGGTGGCCGGCCGCCGGCGCCGCGGGATGCGCGGGTGCGGTTCTGGCAGGGCGTGCGGGCTGGGCTGGGGCGGTGGGATGCGGAGGCGGCGGCGGGGCTGGGCTGGCGGGCGCAGCGGTGGTTCACCGAGGCGGGCGGGGTCAAGGCTAATGGCCCGGGGCCGGTGTCGGGGCGGTACTTGTCGCTGGCGGAGCGGGAGGAGATCGCGGTCGGGCTGGCGGCGGGTAAGCCGCTGCGGCAGATCGCGCGGGAGCTGCGGCGGCCGGCCTCGACGGTGAGCCGGGAGGTGGCGCGGAACAGCTCGGGTACGGGGTCCTACCGGGCGACGGCGGCGCAGTACCGGGCGGAGGTGCGGGCGCGGCGGCCGAAGGCGGCTAAGCTCGCGGGCAATGAGGAGCTGCGCGGCTGGGTGCAGGGCAAGCTGCGGAAACGGTGGTCGCCGGAGCAGATCAGCAAGCGGCTGGCGGCGGAGTTCCCGGGCCGTCCGGAGATGCGGGTGTCGCACGAGACGATCTACCAGTCCATCTACGTGCAGGGCCGGGGGGCGCTGCGGCAGGAGCTGGCGAAGAGCCTGCGGACCGGGCGGGCGCTGCGCAAGCCCCGCCGCAAGGAGGGCGAGCGGCGCGGGAGGATCGCGGGGATGGTGAACATCAGCGAGCGGCCGGCGGAGGCGGCGGACCGGGCAGTGCCCGGGCACTGGGAGGGCGACCTGATCATCGGGGCAGGGCGGAAATCGGCGATCGGCACGCTGGTGGAGCGCACCACCCGGTTCACGATGCTGGTGCCGTTGCCGCCGCGGTGGGACGCGGCGGTGGCGGCGGAGGCGATCACGCCGGTGATCGCGGGCCTGCCCGATGCGGTGCGCCGGTCGCTGACCTGGGATCAGGGCTGGGAGATGACCGCGCACGCGCGGATCGCGGTGGACGCGGACGTGGAGATCTTCTTCTGCGATCCGCACTCGCCGTGGCAGCGGGGCACCAATGAGAACACCAACGGGCTGCTGCGCCAGTACTTCCCCAAGGGCACGTCCCTGGCCGGGTACACCCCGGGCCAGCTGGCCGCGGTCGCTGATGAGCTGAACGGCCGGCCCCGCAAGACGCTGGGCTGGAAGACCCCGGCCGAGGCGATGGCCCAGATCCTGGAAGCAGACACCGACACCGCCGCCTGACGGGCTCACACGCGGTGGCGGCTGGCGCCGCCGCTCATTTCCGGGGGGTGCCGCGCAGCGTACGGGGCCGCCCCTCCGGCCTCCAGGCTGCTGCGCATCGCCTACGGCGACGGCCCTGCGGGCCGCCTGGACCCCGGAGACCTCTGCGGCCCCTGGGCGGCAGCAACCACGGGCCAGGCCCAAAGGCCTGCCCCCGGCCGCACGCGACACCCAGGGCCGGGCACCGTATATCGTGACCACGGAAAGGGTCATCTACCGGCAGTGTTGCAACGACCCGTTGAGCCCAAGCCACCGGATCTACCACGAAGCCCGGATCTACCGCGTAAGTGTTTCGGTTGGGGTGGGTGGGACTGCGCGGGCACGCAGCTTCCATGACCCGCGGCCAGGACGGCTCCAGCAGACCCCCGGACCACTTACCGCACACCGCACCAGACCCCGGACCGGGCACCGCACACCGCACCAGACCCCGGATTGCGCACGGCAGACCCGAGCAGACCGTGACTCGCGCGGCATCCGGCCTAGGTGCGCGCCAGCGCCGCAGCCAGGCGGCGGGCGTGCTCGGGCGGCTCGATGTGCTCAAGGCGGACGTCGTCGCAGCCCACCCAGGCGGCCGCCTCGCGCAGGGCCTGGGCCATCGGCTCGGCCGCGGCCGGGCGTTCCAGCGATACATTGCGGGCGACCAGGGTCCGGCCCTCCCGGCCCGGGTCCACCAGGCCGACCAGGAGCCCGCCCGCGAGCAGTGGCATGGTGTAGTAGCCGTGCACGCGCTTGTGCTTGGGCACGTAGGCCTCGAGGCTGTGCTGGAACCCGAACGTCCGCAGCGTCCGCTTGCGGTCCCACACCAGCGAGTCGAACGGCGAGAGCAGCGTCACGCGGTGCCGCCCGCGCTCCGCCCTCCGGGCCAGGGCGGCCGGATCGGCCCAGCCCGGGGCGGCCGGTGCCCGGGCTGACCCGCTGCCGTCCGAGGCGATGGTGACCGGAACCAGCCCGGCCGCCTGCGCGGCGTCGGCGACGAGCCGGGTGTGCTGGCCTCCCTTGGTGAGGAAGCCCAGCCGGTGGTAGTCGACTAGGTCCGCGTGGGTGACCACGCCGAGCGCCCGGGCCGCCGTCGCGGCCAGGTAGGTCAGGCACTCCAGGTCGGACGGCTCCGCGGCCAGCAGCTCGCCGGGCAGCACGCGCTCGGGCAGGTCGTACACGCGCCGCCAGCCGGTCCGCCGCGCGCAGATGACCTCGCCCATGTCGAGCAGCCACTCGGCCGCGATCTTGACCTCCGACCAGTCCCACCACGGACCGCCGCCCTTGGCCCCGCCGAGCTGGGTTGCGGTCAGCGGGCCCTCGGCGCGCAGCCGGGCCAGCACCTTCTCGCAGGTTTCCTGATGGCTCTGGTGCCACCGCGATCCTCGGGCCCGGAAGGCGCGGCGCCGGAAGGCGAAGTAGGGCCATTGCTCGAGCGGCAGCACGCACGCCGCATGCGCCCAGTACTCGAAGGCTGACGGCCTGCTGGGATGCCAGTAGGCCTGCTCGATCTGCTCCCGCGCGACTGGCCCCAGCCGCGCGTAGGCGACCAGCTCGTGAGATCGGGCGAGCACGCTGATCGTGTCGAGCTGCACCGCGCCGACCTGGCGGAGCATGGCGGCCACCCCGGACCGCGTCGCGCGCCACGGGGTGGCGCCGAGCAAACCCTGGGCGCGCAGCATCATCCGGCGGGCCTCATCCGGGCTGATCGTTACCTCAGCAGGGGGAACATCCGGGCGCACCCCCACACCTTAACCGCGCCCGCCGACATTCCACCCGGCTCGGCCGGCCGCGGCGCGAAGCCGGTTCAGTACCAGTCGTCGAAGATCTTCGTGGCCGCGCCGAACAGGGCGCCGATCACGACGATGCCGACCCCGACCCAGAACAGCCACCACGTCGGCCCGATGGGCAGTGCTATCCCGCCGATGAGAAAGCCCACGAAGACGATTGTGGTCGTCACCCAGGACGTCGTCCGGCCGTGGAAGTTCTCATGACCTGAGGAGTCGTAGGTCGCCTGGTGCCCCCCGTGCCGCTCTATGCCGGTCTCGCCCGCCATGGTGCCTGGTGCCGCCTGATCGGCCACTCGACACTCCTCTCCCTCGGTACCGCTCCTATTATTCACTGCGACGTGCGAGACTGATCACCAGCCGACCCCTAAATTCCCGGCGGCCTGCTCGCCGACGGTGACGTCATCATAAGCATGCGGTCCCCGGGCGACTCGGCATGGTGCCTCATCTCGCCTACGATGACATGCGGGACGGTGCACCGCAGCCGGATACGGTCACCGGCCAGGAGAGGTCAGACGATCCGCGAGGAGCGCGACGAGAGTGCCACCCATCATCGATAGTGTCCTTCGTGCTGGCGAAGGCAGGATCCTGCGCAAGCTCAAGCGGATCGCCGAGCAGATCAACTCCATCGAGGATGACTTCGTCGCCATGAGCGACGCCGAGTTGCGTGGGATGACCGACGAGTTCCGGCAGCGGTACGCGGACGGCGAATCGCTCGATGACCTGCTTCCCGAGGCTTTCGCGGCCGTGCGCGAGGCGGCCAAGCGCACCCTCGGCCAGCGCCACTTCGATGTTCAGCTGATGGGCGGCGCGGCGCTGCACATGGGCAACATCGCCGAGATGAGGACCGGTGAGGGCAAGACGCTCACCGGCGTGCTGCCCGCCTACCTCAATGCCCTGGCCGGCCAAGGGGTTCACGTCATCACGGTCAACGACTACCTGGCCAAGCGGGACGCCGAGTGGATGGGCCGGGTGCACCGCTTCCTCGGCCTCGAGGTGGGCGTGATCCTGGCCCAGATGACCCCGGCCGAGCGTCGGGTCCAGTACGCGGCCGACATCACCTACGGCACCAACAACGAGTTCGGCTTCGACTACCTGCGTGACAACATGGCGCGGTCGATCGAGGAATGCGTGCAGCGCGGCCATCACTTCGCGGTCGTCGACGAGGTGGACTCCATCCTGATCGACGAGGCCAGGACGCCGCTGATCATCAGCGGCCCGGCCGAGCAGAGCGCCCGCTGGTACGTCGAGTTCGCCAAGATCGCGCCGCGGCTGCGCCGTGGCGAGGACGGCGAAGGCGATTACGAGGTCGACGAGAAGAAGAAGACCGTCGGCATCCTGGAGTCCGGCGTCGAGAAGGTCGAGGACTGGCTCGGCATCGACAACCTGTACGACCCGGTCAACACGCCGCTGGTCAGCTTCCTCAACAACTCGGTCAAGGCCAAGGAGCTATACAAGAAGGACAAGGACTACGTCGTGATGAACGGCGAGGTCCTGATCGTGGACGAGTTCACCGGCCGCATCCTGCACGGCCGGCGCTACAACGAGGGCATGCACCAGGCCATCGAGGCCAAGGAGGGCGTGCCGATCAAGGACGAGAACCAGACGCTGGCCACGATCACGCTGCAGAACTACTTCCGGCTCTACGACAAGCTGTCCGGCATGACCGGCACCGCGGTGACCGAGGCCAACGAGTTCCACCAGATCTACAAGCTCGGCGTGGTCCCGATCCCGACCAACATGCCGATGATCCGCGGCGACGAGGCCGACGTCATCTACCAGACGGCGCAGTCCAAGTTCGAGGCCTGCGTGGCGGACATCGCCGAGCGGCACGAGAAGGGCCAGCCGGTCCTGGTCGGCACCACCAGCGTGGAGAAGTCCGAGATCGTGTCCAAGATGCTCAAGCAGCACGGGGTCCCGCACGAGGTGCTGAACGCCAAGTACCACGAGCGGGAGGCCATGATCATCGCCCAGGCCGGGCGCAGCGGCGCGGTCACCGTGGCCACCAACATGGCCGGCCGCGGGACCGACATCATGCTCGGCGGCAACCCTGAGTTCGTCGCCGACGCCGAGCTGCACCAGCGGGGCCTTTCCCCGGCCGAGACGCCCGAAGACTACGAGGCGGCGTGGCCCGAGGCGGTGGCCAAGGCCAAGCGCGCCGTGGCCGAGGAACACGAGCAGGTCGTCGAGGCGGGCGGCCTGTACGTGCTCGGCACCGAGCGGCACGAGTCGCGCCGCATCGACAACCAGCTGCGCGGCCGTTCCGGACGGCAGGGCGACCCGGGCGAGAGCCGGTTCTACCTGTCCCTGGAAGACGACCTGATGCGGCTGTTCAACTCCGAACGCGTCCGCGCGATCATGGACCGGCTGAACATCCCGCCCGACGTACCGGTGGAATCCAAGGTCGTCACCCGGGCCATCCGCTCGGCGCAGACCCAGGTCGAGCAGCAGAACTTCGAGATCCGCAAGGACGTGCTCAAGTACGACGATGTGCTGAACCGGCAGCGGAAGGTCATCTACGGCGAGCGCCGGAAGGTGCTGGAGGGCGCAGACCTGCACGAGCAGATCCGCGAGATGGTCGACGAGGTGGTCGCCGGGTACGTGGCGGGCGAGACCGCCGACGGCTATCCCGAGGAATGGGACCTGAACAAGCTGTGGCAGGCGTTCCGCCAGCTCTTCCCGATCAGCATCTCCGTCGACGACGTCATCGAGGAAGCAGGCGGCGAGCGGTCGGGACTGTCCGGTGAGCTCATCACCGAGCTGGCCGTGGCCGACGCCCAGGCCGCCTATGACCGGCGCGAGCAGGAGCTCACCCCGGAGATCATGCGCGAGCTCGAGCGCCAGGTGATACTGGCCGTCCTGGACCGGAAGTGGCGCGAGCACCTGTACGAGATGGACTACCTGCGCGAGGGCATCGGCCTGCGCGGCTACGGGCAGCGTGACCCGCTGGTGGAATACCAGCGCGAGGGCTATGACATGTTCGGCGCCATGATGGAGGGGATCAAGGAGGAGTCCGTCGGCAGCCTGTTCAACCTGCAGGTCCAGGTGCAGGAGAACCCGATCGTCGAGGAAGCCGCCGCGGACGGAGCGGCGGCGGCCGAGCCTCTCGGGGCCGCGAGTCTCGTGGTGCCCGCCCAGGGCGCGCCACCCGGCGGGGCGCACGCTCGCGGCAGCGTGCCCGACGGCGCCGGTGACGGCCAGGAAGCCCGCCGGGCCCAGCGCGGTCAGGGTTCCCAGCGCGGCCAGGGTTCCCAGCGGGCTCAGGGCGGCCAGGCGGCCCGGCCCGCCAGCGGCGCGCACGCGAAGCCGGGCGACGGCCAGCCGGCGGCGTCGCCGCTCCCGGCCGGGCTCGCGCCGCGCCGGGCGCAGCAGCTGCAGTATTCCGCGCCGTCCCTGGACGGCGGCGGGCAGGTGGAGACGACCCAGGGCCCGGCCGACGGCGACGCCTTCGCCCGCGTCGGACGCAATGACCCGTGCCCGTGCGGATCAGGCCGCAAGTTCAAGCGCTGCCACGGCGACCCGCGGATGCGCGCCGACCTGTAGTCAGCCCGTCTCGATGGCGGTGCACAGCCAGCGCGCCGGGCGCGCTGGCCCGCCCGGCCGGGCCGGGCGGGCGGCCGCGTGCTCGAAGCGCAGGGCCAGGGCCCGCGATCGCGGCCCGAACGTCACCACCATCGTCATCTCCACCACGCGCGGCCGGGGCCGTGATGCGACAATGCGCAGCACCCGGGGCCGCTGATCGCAGCGCAGCAGCGGGCCCAGGCTCCGGATGCGCGTCCGGACGCGATCCGTGGTCAGGGGGATCAGCTGCCTTTCCGGCCGCACGCCCGCCAGGGTTTCCACGATCACCACGGCCAGCGCGGCCGTCGGGCCCGCCGCCGATGAGCCCGAGCCCTGGTCACCCGGCCCGGCCGCGGCACGTACGGCCGACGATGCCCCGCCGGCCCGTGCCCCGCCAGCCGAGGATGCCCCGCGAGCCGAGGATGCCCCGCGAGCCGAGGATGCCCCGCCGGCCGAGGATGCCCCGCCGGCCAAAGATGTCCCGCCGGGCGCGCGCTCCGGGCAACGAGTGCCGTGCACTGGACAGTCGTACGGCGGCGCCGCATCAGGCACCTTGACCAGGCGCAAGCCCGGCCGGGCAGCGTCCGAGGGCATGGTCCTGCCTTCCGGGTCTGGTGAACAATCGCGCCCGTGGCGGCCGTGTTCGCACCAGGCTCGGCTGCCCACGTTGTACCTCGGGCCAGTGACATTTCCCGGGCCCATGCGCTGCGACCAGGGGACAGGTCTAGCCTTTACGCGTGCCGGAATATCCGCTGCCGTCCAGCGCGGGCCGGGCGGCCAACATGCGGGCCATCCGTCGCACGGACACCAAGCCCGAACTGGCCCTGCGCCGCGCCCTGCATCAGCTCGGCTACCGCTACCGCAAGGACTACCGGCTGGACCTGGACGGCGGTAGGCGGGTCCGGCCCGACATCGTGTTCACCGCGCGCAAGGTGGCCGTCTTCGTCGACGGCTGCTTCTGGCACGCGTGCCCGGAGCACGGATCCAAGCCCCAGGCGAACGAGTGGTACTGGGGCCCGAAGCTGCTGCGGAACGTCGAGCGTGACCGGGCCAACGATGCGGCGCTGACGCTGGCCGGCTGGTCGGTGATCCGCTTGTGGGAGCACATGCCGCTGGACGAGGCCACCGCGGCCGTGGTGACCGCGGTGGGTGCCATCCCTGCGGTGCCCCAGGCGGTGCCCCAGGCGCCGGAAGCTGACTAACGCTCAGGAGTCCCACCATGCGCGTCTTCTTGGCCTCAACCCTCCCGGCCCTGGGCCAGGCCTTGCAGGCCGGCCAGGTCGGGCCCGGCCCGCTGCCGGGGTTCGCGGTCACGCCCGCGCTGCGCGAGGCGTACGCCAGCGGGGACGCCGAGGAACTCGAGTACGCCGCGCTGACCGAGGCGGCCCGCGCGTCGCTGCGGCTGATCGCGGCCGACCCGGTGACGCCGCCCCGCCGGGTGGTGCTGGCCGCGGAGATGCCGGCCGAGCAGGTGAGCTGGGATGCGCGAGACACCGAACCAGCCCGGGTGATCATCCTCCAGCCGGTCCCCCTGGCCCGCGTGGCCTCCGCCCATGTGGACGACACGGAAGCCGAAGCGGATGTGCGCCGCGCGGCCCGCGCGCTGCCCGCCGCCGACGGGGGCGATGAGGACGCGCAGTTCACCGTGGACGGCGCCGAAGGCCACGAGCTCGGCTGGTATGCCACCCAGGAGCTGTCCTACCTGGCCGGGTGAGCAGGCCGGGTGAGCAGGCCGCGTGCCAGGCCGGGTGACAGGCCGAGTTACCGTGCGACGATAAGGGGTACGCCACCAGCCACGAAGACCGAAAACCGAAAACCGAACGCCAGGAGCGATCGTGATAGACGCCGTCTCCAGGACCCCAGGACCGGCCAACGAGCCGGTCCGCTCGTACCAGCCCGGCAGCCATGAGCGAGCCGCGCTGGAGGCCAAGATCAAGGAGCTGGCCGGCCAGCGGGCCGAGCTCACCATGACCATCGGCGGCCGGCCCCAGATGGCCGCCGGCGAGCTGATCGACGTGGTGCAGCCGCACAACCGCGCGCACGTGCTCGGCCAGCTGGGTAACGCCACCAACGTCGACGTGGCCGCCGCCATCTACGCGGCCAAGCAGGCCGCCCCGGCCTGGCGCGAGCTGGACTTCGACGACCGGGCCGCGATCTTCCTCAAGGCGGCCGACCTGCTGGCCGGCCCCTGGCGCGCCACGTTGAACGCGGCGACCATGCTCGGCCAGTCCAAATCGCCCTACCAGGCCGAGATCGACGCCGCCTGCGAGCTGATCGACTTCTGGCGCTACAACGTGTACTTCGCCCGCCGGCTGCTGTCCGAGCAGCCGGAGTCGGCGCCGGGCACGTGGAACCGGATGGACTACCGCCCGCTCGAGGGATTCGTCCTGGCCATCACGCCGTTCAACTTCACCTCGATCGCCGGGAACCTGCCGACCGCCCCGGCGCTGCTGGGCAACGTGGTGGTGTGGAAGCCGTCGCCCACCCAGCAGCTCGCCGCGCACTACATCATGCGCCTGCTCGAGGCGGCCGGCCTGCCCCCCGGCGTGATCAACCTGGTCACCGGGGACGGGCAGGCGGTATCCCAGGTCGCGCTGACCCACCCCGACCTGGCCGGCATCCACTTCACCGGCTCCACCGGGACCTTCCAGCACCTGTGGCGCACCGTCGGGGAGAACGTCGCGCGGTACCGCAACTACCCCCGGGTGGTGGGGGAGACGGGCGGCAAGGACTTCGTCATCGCGCACCCGTCAGCCGACCCCGCCGCCATCACGGCCACGCTGATCCGCGGCGCGTTCGACTACCAGGGGCAGAAGTGCTCCGCGGCCTCCCGCGCCTACATCGCCGAGTCGGTCTGGAGGACGACTCGCGATGACTTCCTGAGCCAGGTCGAGTCGCTGAGCATGGGCGACGTCACCTCCGACCTCTCGCTGTTCATGGGGGCCGTCATCGACGCCCGGGCCTTCGCCAAGCACGCCGCCGCGATCGACCGGGCCCGCAGCACACCCACCATCAATGTCCTGGCCGGGGGCCGCTACGACGACACGAACGGATTCTTCGTCCGGCCCACGGTGCTGGAGTGCTCCGACCCCGCTGATGAGGTCTTCAGCACCGAGTACTTCGGCCCGATCCTGGCCGTCCACGTCTACCCGGATGACGCCTACCCGCAGGTCCTGACCCAGGCCGCGGACGTCGCCCCGTACGCGCTGACCGGATCGGTGCTGGCCACCGACCGCGCGGCGATCGCGCACGCCACCGCGGCGCTGCGCTATTCGGCGGGCAACTTCTACATCAACGACAAGCCCACCGGGGCGGTCGTCGGCCAGCAGCCCTTCGGCGGCGCCCGGGCCAGCGGCACCGACGACAAGGCCGGCTCGATCCTCAACCTGATCCGCTGGGTCTCGGCCCGGGCGATCAAGGAGCTGTTCGTGCCCCCCACCGACTACCGGTACCCTCACATGGGTTGACATATCGTCGGAGGGCGCCATTCACCGGCTGGTTCTGTGGAATATCGACCTGACCCTAGTCGATGTAGCCCGGGTCACCCGAGGGGCCTACGCCGAGGCGTTCGAGGCGGTGGCGCGCCGCCCGCTGATCCAGCTGCCGCAGATGGCGGGCCGGTCGGAGTCAGAGATCTTCTTCGATGCGCTCGCGCTGAACGGCGTGGACGTGCGCGCGGACCTGGAGGCTGAGCGCCTGCTCGAGCCGTTCAGCGCCCAGCTGGCCGCGGCCCTGGCCGCCCGCCAGGAGGACCTGGCCGCGCGCGGCCAGCTGCTGCCAGGCGCGGCCGCGGCCATGGCCGCCGTGGCCAAGCTCGACGGCGCGACGGCGACCGTGCTGACCGGCAACAGCAGGCCGGCCGCGATGGTGAAGCTGCGGGCGTTCGGCCTGGACGGCTTCGTCGATTTCGACATCGGCGGCTACGGCTCCGAGGCCTACCCCAAGGGCACCTTGCTGCGGGTGGCCCGGCAGCGCGCCGCAGACGCCCGGGGCGTCACGTTCGGCGAGGACGCGACCGTGTACGTCGCGGACTCGCCCCGCGACGTGGACGCGGCCCGGATCGGCGGGGCCAGGTCGCTGGCGGTGGCGAGCGGCCGGGCCAGCGCGGCCGAGCTGCGGGATGCGGGGGCCGACGCGGTGCTGCCCGACCTGGTCGACACGGCCGCGTTCATGGCCCTGATCACCCGGCTCACGGAGGCCGTAAGCCCCTGAATCCTGACCTATGGTGATCAATGTGGATACGTCGGCGTCAGCGCCTGACGGGCCGTTGCCAGGCGCGCCAGGATGCCGCGATGCTGGGGCCATGGATACTCCTGACCTGACCAGCCGCGGCTACGGGGCGGTGCTGTGGGAGCCGGACCAGCAGACCGTCCACGACGCCCGCGTCACCCGGTTCATCCGCTGGCTGGCCGGCCGCGGGCACCAGTTCGACGGCTACCCCGACCTGTGGCAGTGGTCGGTGACGCAGCCCGGCCCGTTCTGGGCCGCGGTCTGGGACTACTTCGAGGTGCTCGGCTACCGCGGCCCGGGCCCGGTCCTGGCCGGCGAGGTCATGCCCGACGTGCAGTGGTTCACCGGCGCCACGCTGAATTACGCCCGTAACGCACTGCGGACCGCCTGGACCGATCCGGATCGCACCGCCATCATCTTTGATTCTGAACGGTCCCGGGCCGGGCGCCTGACCTACGCTCACCTCGCCAGTGAGGTCGCCCGCGTGGCGCGCGGGCTGCGCGCCCTCGGTGTCCGCCGCGGCGACCGGGTCGCGGCCCTGCTGCCGAACGTGCCCGAGGCGGTCATCGGCCTGCTCGCGGCCGCGAGCATCGGCGCGATCTGGTCCTCGTGCTCGCCGGACTTCGGCGCGCGCGCGGTCATTGACCGGTTCGCGCAGATCGAGCCGGCCGTGCTCATCGCCTGCGACGGCTACACCTACGGGGGCCGGGACTTCCCCCGCGCCGCCCTGGTCGACGAGGTGGCCGCCGCCCTGCCCGGCCTGTCCGCGGTGGTCATGGTCAACCTGACCGGCGCTGCCCCCGGGCCGTTCACCCGCTGGGAAGACCTGGGCCCGCAGGCCGGCGGGGCGCGCGAGCCGGAGTTCGAGGAGGTGCCCTTCGACCATCCGCTCTGGGTGGTCTACTCCTCGGGCACCACCGGGATGCCGAAGCCGATCATGCACGGTCACGGCGGGATCGTGCTCGAGCACCTCAAGGCCCTCTCGTTCCACCAGGACCTGCGGCCCGCGGACGTGTTCGCCTGGTACACCACCACCGGCTGGATGATGTGGAACTACCTGGTCGGCGGCCTGCTGACCGGAGCGACCATCGTGCTCTACGACGGCAGCGCCGCCTGGCCGGGCCCGGACCGGCTGTGGCGGCTGGCCGCCGAGCATGGCGTCACCTACCTGGGCGTCGGCGCCCCCTATCTGGTCGCCTGCATGAAGGCCGGGCTGCACCCGGGGGCCGACGCCGACCTGTCGGCGCTGCGCGGCCTCGGCTCGACCGGGTCGCCGCTGCCGCCCGAGGCGTTCGGCTGGGTGTACGAGCACGTCGGGCCGGACCTGCTGCTCGGCTCCTTCTCCGGCGGCACCGACCTGTGCACCGGCTTCGTCGGGCCCTGCCCGCTGCTGCCGGTCCGGGCCGGCGTCATCTCCGGCCGCTGTCTCGGCGCGGCGGTGGCGGCCTACGACGACGCGGGCCAGCCGGTGGTCGGCCAGGTCGGCGAGCTGGTCATCACCCAGCCGATGCCGTCGATGCCGGTCGGCTTCTGGCACGATCCCGGCGGGGTCCGCTACCGGGAGAGCTACTTCGACACCTACCCGGGGATCTGGCGGCACGGTGACTGGATCGAGTTGCTGCCCGACGGCGGGTGCGTCATCTACGGCCGCTCCGACGCCACCCTCAACCGCGGCGGGGTGCGCATGGGCACCAGCGAGTTCTACCGGGTGGTCGAGGGCTTCGCCGAGATCGCCGACAGCCTGGTGGTGGATACCGGCAGGCTCGGCGCCGAAGGCCGGCTGATCCTGTTTGTCGTACCCGCCGCGGGCTGCGAACTCGACGACGACCTGGCCGGCCGGCTCCGCGCGGCCCTGCGATCCCAGCTGTCCCCCCGGCACGTGCCGGACGAGATCCGCCCGGTGCCGGGTATCCCGCGGACCCTGTCCGGGAAGAAGCTGGAGGTGCCGGTGCGCAAGATCCTGCTCGGCACCGAGCCGGAGCGGGCCGCCGACCCGGACGCGCTGGCCAACCCGGAGGTCCTCGCCTATTTCCGGGAGGACCAGCACCGGGGGGACGCCTCCCCGGACCAGCACCGGGGGGACCGGGGGGTCGCCCCCCCGGACCAGCACAGCGCCCAGCAACCCCCCGCCCCCGGGCCCGCATGGTTACTTAAAGAGAAGAATAAGTCACAAAGAGGTGGCAGAGTGGCCTAGCGCAGGCGGAGCCCTAAGGCCAGCACACAACACGAGGAAGTGGACGATGCCGGACAGCAATGCCGACGAGGCCAGGGAAGCCCTGCTGATCAAGGCGGCCCAGGCCTGGCCGGATGACCCGGCCCTGGACGCTGCCGCCCTGGGTTCCGCCGCCCTAGGTTCCCCCGCCCTGGGTTCCGCCGCCCCGAGTACCGGCGGAGACCGGGATCCGGCGGACGGCGAGGCCGTGCTGCGCTACCTGCGCGCCTACTATCACCGCGTCGCCACCGAGGACCTGGCCTCGCCCTCGCGGCTGGCGGTGGTGGCCGAGGCCCACGCCCGGCTCGGCCTGCGCCGGCCGCAGGGCCGGGCCCTGGTCCAGGTCCGCGACGCGGGACATGCGCACCTCGACCAGGGCGCCGCGCCGAGCCTGGTGGTGGACATCGTCACTGACGACATGCCGTACCTGGTCGATTCGGTCACCACCCGGCTGAACCGCCACCAGGCCGAGATCCGCCTGCTGGTGCACCCGCTGCTGCGCGTCCGCCGGGACGTGGCCGGGACCCTGGGCCAGATCGCCGGCCTCGGCGGCGACGAGGCGGCCCCGCCCGCCCCGGACGAGCTGACCGAGTCCTGGATCCACGTCGAGCTCGAGCCGCCCGGCGATCGGGTCGCCGCGCAGCAGCTCGAGACGGACCTGCGCCTGGTCCTGGACGACGTGCGCGTCGCGGCCGAGGACCGGGCCCGGATGGAGGCGGCGGCGCGCCGGCTGGCGGGCGATCTCACCGGGCCGGCGGGCAGCGAGGCGGCCGAGTCCGGTGACCTGCTGCGCTGGCTGGCCGACGGCAACTTCACCTTCCTCGGCTACCGCGAGTACGACCTGGTGCGGACGGCCGACGGTGCCGCCGCCCTGCGCGCCGTGCCCGGCACCGGCCTGGGCATACTCCGCCACACCCGGCGCGGCCGGGACCCGCTGCGCAAGCTGTCCGCACAGGTGGCGGCCCGGGCGCAGGACCCGACCGAGCGGCTGGTGCTGGCCAAGGCCAACTCCAGGTCCACCGTCTACCGCGCCAACTACCTGGACTATGTCTCGGTCAAGAGGCTGGGCCCGGACGGAGCGGTCGCCGGGGAGTTCAGGTTCCTCGGCCTGTATTCGCACGCGGCGCACACCGCGCCCATCGCCACCGTGCCGGTGATCCGGCGCAAGGTGGCCCACGTGCTGATCGAGGCCGGGCTGGCCGTCGGCAGCCACGACGCCAAGGATCTGGCCGAGATCCTCGAGGACTACCCGCGGGAGGAGCTGTTCGAGATCTCGGCCGAGGAGCTCATCCCGATCGCGCTGGGCGTGCTGCGCCTGAGCGAGCGCAAGCAGACCAGGCTGTTCCTCCGCCGGGACCGCTACGGCCGGTACATGTCCTGCCTGGTGTACCTGCCCCGGGACCGGTACACGACGCAGGTCCGGCTGCGCACCCAGGAGATCCTGCGCGAGGCGCTGAACGGGGCGTCGGTTGACTACAGCGCGACCGTCGGCGACTCGGCCCTGGCCCGGCTGCACGTGGTGGTCCGGGCCGAGCGCGGCCGGACGGTGCCGCAGGTGGACGCGGCCGCGCTGCAGCGCAGGCTGGCCGCCGCGGTGCGGTCCTGGGACGAGGACCTCAACGCCGAGGCGACCGGGGAGCTCGGTGAGGAGCGGGCCAGGGCCCTGCTCGACCGGTTCGAGGCGCTCATTCCCGGGACCTACAAGGCCGACGTCTCGCCGGCCGAGGCGGTCGGCGACCTGTCCACGATGCTCGGGCTGCGCGAGTCGGAGCAGGAGTTCGCGGTCCGCCTGGTCGAGCACCCGGAGCGATGGACGCTGGTGGTGTACCGGTCGGGCTCGCCGATCACGCTGTCCGAGGTCCTGCCGCAGCTGCAGCACCTGGGGCTCGAGGTCGTCGACGAGCACCCCTATCAGTTCACCGGGAGCTCGAGCGCCGGTTCGTTCTGGATATATGAATTCGGCCTGCGGCCGCCGGCCGTCGCCGCGCCCGGCGGCCTGCGGCAGGTCTTCGAGGACGCTCTGACCGCGCTGTGGCACGGCCAGACCGAAGACGACGGCTTCAACGCGCTGGTCCTGACGGCCGGCCTGACCTGGCGCGAGGCGACCCTGCTGCGGGCCGGCGCCAAGTACCTGCGGCAGGCCGGCATGCGGTTCAGCGAGGACTACCTGCAGCGGGTGCTGCGGTCCAACGCGTCCATCACCCGGCTCCTGGTCCGGCTGTTCGAGTCCAGGTTCGACCCGGCCAAGGCCAGCGGCGCGGCCGAGCGCTGCGAGGCGATCGCCGAGGAGATCCGCGGCCAGCTCGACGAGGTGGTCAGCCTCGATCACGATCGGATCCTGCGGTCCTACCTGGCCCTGATCGACGCGACCCTGCGGACCAACTACTACCGGGCGCAGAACCCGGGCCAAGCAGACGGCCCGGGCTACCTCGTCCTCAAGCTCGACCCGAGCGACATACCGGGGCTCACCCAGCCGCGGCCCAAGTTCGAGATCTACGTCTACTCACCCCGGCTGGAAGCCGTTCACCTGCGGTTCGGCCGGGTCGCGCGCGGCGGGCTGCGCTGGTCGGACCGGCTGGAGGACTTCCGCACCGAAGTCCTCGGGCTGGTCAAGGCGCAGGAGGTGAAGAACGCCGTCATCGTCCCGTCCGGAGCCAAGGGCGGCTTCGTGTGCAAGCGGTTGCCCGACCCCGCCGACCGCGAGGCCTACCAGGCCGAGGTCCTGGCCTGCTACCGGACGTTCATCGCCGCCATGCTCGACGTCACCGACAACATCGAAGCCGATCAGGTGGTGCCGCCGCCGAACGTGGTCCGCCGGGACGGCGACGACCCGTACCTGGTCGTGGCGGCCGACAAGGGCACCGCCACCTTCTCCGACACGGCCAACGAGATCGCGGCCCGCTACGGCTACTGGCTGGGCGACGCGTTCGCCTCCGGCGGCTCCGAAGGCTACGACCACAAGAAGATGGGCATCACCGCGCGCGGCGCCTGGGAATCGGTGCGGGTCCACTTCGCGGCGCTCGGCATGAACCCGGACACCGATGACTTCACCGTGGCCGGGATCGGCGACATGTCCGGCGACGTATTCGGCAACGGGATGCTGCTGTCGGAGCACATCAAGCTGGTCGCGGCGTTCGACCACCGGCACGTGTTCATCGACCCCGACCCCGATCCGGCGGCCGGCTTCGCCGAGCGGAGCAGGCTGTTCGCGCTGCCCCGGTCCTCGTGGGCGGACTACGACCCGGCCCTGATCTCGCCGGGCGGCGGGGTCTGGCCGCGCAGCGTGAAGTCCGTCCCGGTCTCAGCGCAGACCCGCACGGTGCTCGGCCTCGACGCCGCCGTGAACGCCCTGCCGCCCGACGAGCTGATCTCCGCCATCCTGGCCGCCCAGGTCGACCTGCTGTGGAACGGGGGCATCGGCACCTACGTGAAGGCCAGCCGCGAGTCCCACGCCGACGTCGGGGACCGGTCCAACGACGCGGTGCGGATCGACGCGCCGCGGCTGCACGCGCGGGTCGTCGGCGAGGGCGGCAACCTCGGCCTGACCCAGGCCGCCCGGATCGAGTACTCCCTGGGCGGCGGGCTGGTGAACACCGACTTCATCGACAATTCGGCCGGGGTCGACACCTCCGACCACGAGGTCAACATCAAGATCCTGCTGGCCGACGCGATCCGGGCCGGCATCATCCCGGCCGCCGCCCGGCATCGCCTGCTCACCGACATGACCGCAGAGGTGGCCGCGCTGGTCCTGCGGCACAACTACCGGCAGAACATGGCCCTGGCCGCGGCCCGGTCCCAGGCGTCCTCCCTGCTGCACGTGCACGCGCGGTATATCCGCAGGCTGGTGCGGGACAAGCGGCTCGACCCGGAGCAGGACGTGCTGCCGGGCGAGCGGGAGATCGCCGAACGCCGGTCGGCCGGCGGCGGCCTCACCACGCCGGAGTTCGCCCTGCTCCTCGCGCACACCAAGATCTCGGCCGGCGAGGAGGTCCTCGCCTCCGGCCTGCCCGATGACCCGTACCTGCGCCGGGTGCTCGACGCGTACTTCCCGGCCCAGCTGCGGTCGGCCTTCGCGGGCCAGATGGAATCACATCCGCTGCGCCGCGAGATCATCACCACCTCGGTGGTCAACGAGATGATCGACACGTCCGGCACCACGTTCCTGTTCCGGCTGAACGAGGAGACGGGTGCGTCGGTACCAGACATGACCCGGGCCGTCCTGGTGGCCAGGGACGTCTTCGACATGCCGGCCTTCTGGCGCCAGGTCGAGCAGATCGAGGGCCAGGTGAGCCTGGCCGCCCAGATCACGCTGCTGCTCGAGGGGCGCAAGCTCACCGAGCGCGCCGCCCGGTGGCTGTTGCACTTCCGGCGCCCCCCGTTCGACCTCGAGGCCACCGTGGGGTTCTTCGCGGACGGGGTGCGGACCGTGCGGGCCGGCCTGCCCAAGCTGCTCACCGGCCGGGACCTGGCCGGATTCGAGGAGCGCCGGGACTCCTACCTGGCCCTGGGCGTGTCCGCTGACCTCGCCGAGCGGGTCGCGGCCATGGTCCCGACCTACTCCGCCTTCGACATCGTGCAGGTCGCAGCCGGCGTCGGGCGCCCCATCGAGGAGACCGCCGAGGTCTACTTCGACCTCGCCGACCAGCTGCAGATCACCCGGCTGCGGGACCGCATCACCGCGCTGCCCCGCGAGGATCGGTGGTCGGCCATGGCCCGCGCGGCGCTGCGCGACGACCTGTACGCCGCGCACGCGTCGCTGACCCGGGACGTGCTGGGGGTCAGTGGCTCGGGACCCGCCCGGACGCCGGATGAGCGGCTCGCCGCCTGGGCGTCCGGTAACGAGGCGGCGGTCGCCATGGCGACCCAGCTGCTGGGCGAGATCTGGGAGAGCGAGCGCTTCACGTTCACGACCTTGTCGGTCGCCCTGCGGGCCATCCGCACTCTGGTCGCCACCAGCTCCCTCCCGCAGGAGTAGGCCCGTGGTACGTCCGCCGGGCTAGTAGGGCTTCCCGTACGTGGGGGCGCCATTGGCCCCGATGACCTGTACTTTCGCGCCGTGGGCGGTCTGCGGCGGGTCGATCGCGGCGAACTCGTAGGTCCAGTTCGCGGCCACCCCGTGAATACCGGCCGTGGCCCGGGTGGCGACCAGCGGGACGAAATTGGCCGGGACCGGGATGGCCGAGCCGGAAACGTTGCCGGGATGCTCGATCGTGGTGTTCAGGTACATCGAGTACAGCACCAGGGCCCCGCCGCCCGCCGCGGCCAGCTCGTACTGCGCGTACGACGCCCCCTGGAGCAGCCACTGGTAATTCAGCCCGTGCGCCGCGGCCGAGTTCCCCTGCGCATCCTGCGTCGTGTAGAGCCCGGTGGTCTGCGGCCCGGGGCCGATCACCGCGGCGGCCGGCGCCGCCGGCCCCTCGTCGACCACGGCGGCCTGGGTCGCTCCCACGAGGTCCGGGGGCAGCAGCAGGCTCGGGTCGCTGTCGCCGACCGCGACAGCATAGCCGTCGCTGTCCCGCTCAATGGCGGGCAGCGGCTGATCGAGCACCACGGAGCCGTTCAACGTCCACGTCCGGCTCGGTATGTACCGCTGGAACACCATCAGCGTAGTGACGGCCGGGCCTAGCTGGCCCCCGGTGTCGGTCCTGACCGGGACCGCGACCATGAACCACAGCGGGTAGCCCGCGAGGGCCGGCACGTAGAACACCGGCGTGCCGTAGCTGTATTGCGGCACCGGTGCGTGGGTGGTGCCCAGGGCCGTGTACTGAGCGTGCAGGATGGCCCACTGCATATCGCCGGCCAGGGGCAGCCCCTTCGCCGCGTCGCCCTGCTCGGCGGCCGCCGAGCTGTGCGTGAGGTAGGAGTTGTAGATGCTGCGCGCCTCCGCGAGGGTCAGGGCGTGGGTCGTGCCGGCGGCCGCCTGGGCCGGCGCCGCCGCCGAGGAACACCCCGCGGCGGCGAGCGCGATCGCCGCCGCCAGTGCTGCTGACCGCAGTACTGCTGACCCGAGTACTGCTGACCCGAGAATCCCCGGGAACCTCAGCCCGGTCCCGCCCCTTCGGAGTCTCACGCTAAGGCAGGATACCGGCTTTCCCCGCCGCGTTCGGCCCGCGCGGCAGGCCTGATTAACCTCGCGTAAACTCATCGCGTGGCAGGTCTTGATCCCGCCGATGAGATAGCGGCACTGACGTCGACGCTCGCCAGCATAGAGGCGGTGCTGGATCCTGCCGCCATGCGCGCGGAAGCGGAGACGCTGCGTGAGCAGGCCGCCGATCCGGGGCTGTGGACCGACCAGGACCGGGCGCAGAAGGTGACCCGCCGGCTGTCCTACCTGGAGGCTGAGCTGGGCCGGCTGACCGGCCTGCGCCAGCGGCTCGGCGACACCCAGGTGCTGTTCGACCTGGCCGAGAGCGAAGATGACGCTCCGACCCGGGAGGAGGCGGGGCGCGAGCTCGCCGCCCTCCGCGGCGACATCAACCAGCTCGAGGTGCGGACCCTGCTGAACGGCGAATACGACGCCCGGGAGGCCCTGATCTCGATCAACGCTCAGGCGGGCGGTGCGGACGCGGCCGACTTCGCGGAGAACCTGATGCGGATGTACCTGCGCTGGGCGGAGCGGCACAAGTTCCCGACCGAGGTGTACGACACCTCCTACGCCGAGGAGGCGGGGATCAGGTCCACCACCTTCGCGGTGAACGCGCCCTACGCCTACGGGACGCTGCGCGGGGAGCACGGCACGCACCGGATGGTCCGCATCTCCAAGTACGACAACCAGGGGCGCAGGCAGACCTCGTTCGCGGGGGTCGACGTGACGCCGGTGGTGGAGCAGACCGATCACATCGAGATTCCCGACGACGACATCAGGGTCGACGTGTTCCGCTCCAGCGGCCCGGGCGGCCAGGGCGTCAACACCACCGACTCCGCGGTCCGCATCACCCACCTGCCGACCGGCATCGTCGTGTCCTGCCAGAACGAGCGCAGCCAGATCCAGAACCGGGCCTCGGCGATGACCGTACTGCAGTCCAAGCTGCTGGAGCGGCGGCGGCAGGAGGAGGCCGAGGAGATGGCCGCGCTGCGCGGCGACGGCGCCCGCGCCTGGGGCACCCAGATCCGTAACTACGTGCTGTACCCGTACCAGAACGTCAAGGACGTGCGGACCGGCATGGAGACGGGCAACGCCGTGTCGGTGCTGGACGGCGAGATCGACGAGTTCATCGACGCCGAGATCCGCTGGCTGCGCCAAAGCGGCCGCTAGCGCCGCGAGCCCCTGACCCGCCGAAGGGTGCGCCCCCCAGAGTGCCCTACCCGCCGGAGTGCCCTATCCGCCGAAGGGCGCGGCCGCCGAGGTGCCCCTATCCGCCGAAATGCAGCGCCAGCAGGAGCAGCAGGCTCAGGGCCAGTACGGCCGCGATGATGAGCTGCGGCGATGCGCTGAAATGGTCATGGTGGACGTGCTGCCGGGCCGCGCGACACGCCGGGCAGCGGCCTTCGACGACCGGTCCGGCGCACTGAGCGCAGATCAGGTGTTCACAGCTCATCGGAAGCCCTTCCGGCTGGCCCGTGCCCCGGTACTTGTTGCGATGTTACGGCCTTAGCTGCCAGTTTCGCTCTAGACTGTTCCCTGGCCTTAACCAGGTTACCCGCATGTTGTGCGAGTTTGCGGCAACGGCGGGCCCAACTCACTCAACCGCGCTGTGATGGTCCTGTGATCAACTTCGATAACGTCACCAAGATCTACCCGAACCAGAGCCGCCCCGCGCTGGAGAGTGTCAACCTCTCGGTGGCCAAGGGCGAGTTCGTCTTCCTGGTCGGCCCGTCCGGGTCGGGGAAGTCGACCTTCCTCCGGCTGGTGCTGAAGGAAGAGCGGCCGTCAGAAGGAAGGATCCACGTGGCGGGCCGGGATCTCGCGCGGCTTACCAACTGGAAGGTGCCCTACCTGCGCCGGCGAATCGGCTGCGTGTTCCAGGATTTCCGGCTGCTGCCGAACAAGAGCGTCTACCAGAACGTCGCGTTCGCGCTGGAGGTTATCGGCAAGCACCGGCGCTTCATCCGCAAGGTCGTCCCGGAGGTCATCGACCTGGTCGGCTTGGAGGGCAAGCACGACCGCATGCCGGACGAGCTGTCCGGTGGAGAGCAGCAGCGGGTGGCCATGGCCCGGGCGTTCGTCAACCGGCCGATGATCCTGCTCGCCGACGAGCCGACCGGGAACATCGACCCGGCCACTTCCATCGGCATCATGAAGGTGCTTGACCGGATCAACCGGACCGGCACGACCGTGGTGATGGCCACGCACGACGCGGCCATCGTCGATTCCATGCGGAAGCGGGTGATCGAGCTGGAATTCGGCAAGGTCGTGCGGGACCAGTCACGCGGGGTGTACGGCCAGGCCTACTGACCTGTCATCGCCGTCTACGACTGTAAGGATCAGCCTGTATGCGTTCACAGTTCGTCCTGTCCGAGATCTGGATCGGACTGCGCCGGAATCTCACCATGACGATGGCGCTGATCGTGGTGGTGGCCATCAGCCTGTCCCTGCTCGGCACCGGCCTGCTGTTCGTCAAGCAGGTGGACCGGACGAGAACCTACTGGCAGGACAAGGTCGAGGTGTCGATCTACCTGTGCATCAAGACGAGCCCGCAGCCGCAATGCGCGCAGAACGGGCCGTCCACCGCGGCGCAGCGGCAGCAGATCTACCAGCACCTGAAATCCATGTCCCAGGTGCAGGCCGTGTACTACGTGTCCCAGCAGCAGGCGTACTCCGAGTTTAGGCAGGACTTCTCGAACGAGCGGCCCTCGTCCAGGGCACCCAGGAAGGCGACATTCCCGACTCGTTCGAGGTCAAGCTGCACAATCCCGAGGCCGACTACAACATCGTGGCCAGCTCGGTCACCGGCACGCTCGGGGTGGAGACGGTGGTCAACGAGATGACCATCCTGGACAAGTTCTACCGGCTGCTCGATGGCGCCCGGAATGCCGTCCTCATCATTGCCCTGATCCTGATCGTGGCGGCGGTCCTGCTCGTGGCCAATACCATCAGGCTGTCCGCCTTCAACCGCCGCCGGGAAACCGCGATCATGCGGCTGGTCGGTGCCTCGAACTTCTACATCCAGCTGCCGTTCCTGCTCGAGGGAGCCATCGCCGGGCTGATCGGCTGGGCCATCGCCGCCGGGCTCCTGGTCGCCGTCAAGTCGCTCATGCTAGATAGCCTGGAGCAGTACTTCTCCTTCAACGTAGGTTTGTCGGTCGGCGACCTGGTCGAGGTGATCCTGCTCTCGATGGCCGTCGGAGTCTTGCTGTGCGGTGTGACGTCCTTCCTGACGCTGCGCCGCTACCTGCGGATATAGAAGGAGGGCGGCGCAGGTGACGGGAGAGTCGTGTCTCGGGAGCAAGGGCAGAAGGTCATCGCCCGTAACCGGCGTGCCTTCCACGACTACCACATCGAGGACACCTTTGAGGCGGGGCTGGTCCTGACCGGCACCGAGGTGAAGTCGCTCCGGGCGGGACGTGCGTCCCTGGCCGACGGGTTCGCGCAGATCTCCGACGGCGAGGTGTGGCTGCACAACGTGCACATCCCCGAGTACGTCCAGGGCACCTGGACCAATCACACCCCGCGGCGGATCAGGAAGGTCCTGCTGCACCGTAAGGAGATCGACCGGCTGAGCGCCAAGACCGCCGAGCAAGGTCTGACGCTGATCCCGCTCTCGCTGTATTTCAAGGACGGGAACGTCAAGGTGGAACTGGGCCTGGGCCGGGGCAAACGGACCTACGATAAGCGCCAGGACCTGGCCAAACGTGACGCAGCCAGGGAGATAGACCGAGAGCTGAAACGGCGAAGGTGACGGGCAGGCGGATCGTGTCCTGGAGGACGAGCGACCGTGGCGGCCGGGCTCGGCCGCAGGGCCCCGCCGTGCCCGGACCGCGCGAAGCCGGTTCCGCCGGCCCGCCCGGCCCCCCTGGCTTGGCCGGCCCCGTCCGCCCGGCCCCGCCCGGCCTCGCCCGCCTCGTGGGCTCCGCCGGCCCGGCCGCGCCTGACTCACCACACGGGCCGCGGCCCCCCCGGCGCGATCCTCATCCTCACTCCGGCCACAGGTCCGGGCCGGGGATCCGGCTGACGAGGCGGGCCCGGCTCATCGGGGTGCTCATTGTCGTGGTCGGGGTGCTGGTCATCGGCCTGGCCACGAGCTTCGGCTCCGAGCCCTCCGCCGAGCCGGCCGCCCAGGCCTTCCTGCTGGACTGGCAGCAGCAGCATTACACCGCCGCGGGCTCGCTGACCTCGGCCGCGCCTACCACCGTCGCCGCGGCGCTGAAAGGCGCCTTCGCGCAGCTCAACGCCACGCAGTTGTTCCTGACTATGAACTCGGTCACGCAACACGGCGATACGGCGCAGGCATCGTTCACCGCCTCGGTCGATCTGGCCGCGGAGGGACGCGTGTGGTCCTACCGCGGCCAGTTCGGCCTGAGCCGCAGCGACGACACCTGGAAGGTGCAGTGGGCGCCGAGCGTGGTGTACCCGGGCCTGAGCCCGGGGGAGCGGCTGGCGGTGGTGACTCAGTTCCGGGACCGGGCGCCCGTGCTCGACGCGCAGGGGCAGCCGCTGCAGGTCCGGGGCCAGGTCTACGTGCTGGGCGTGTGGCCCGCCGAGCTAGCCAATCCGGCCGTGACCGCACGGGACTTCGCCCGGCTGACCAAACTGAACCCGCAGCAGGTCCTCGGCCAGATCACCTCCGCTCCGCCGCATCAGTTTCTCCGGCTGGCCTCGCTGGATCCGGCGACGTACGTCCAGCTTCGCTCCGCCCTGCGCGGCGTGCCCGGCCTCGTGGTGCAGCAGGATCGGGAGCGCCTGTTCCAGGCCGAGGCGACCGGGCTCATCGGCGGGGTCGGCAACGAGATCAGCTCGGTGCTGCGCGACGAAGGCGCGTATTACCTTCCCGGGACCACGGTCGGGCTGTCCGGTCTTGAACAGGCGTATCAGCGTCAGCTCCTCGGTACGCCGACCACCGAAATCGTCGCGGTGACCTCGGTCGGCACCCAGGCGGGCGTGCTCGCGCGCTGGCCGGGCGAGGCAGGCATCCCGGTGCGCACCACCATCAGCTCAACGGCGCAGAACGCCGCGCTGGCCGCGCTGAGCGGCGTGCCGGGTTCGGGGCAGCTCGTCGCCGTCCGCGCGTCCACCGGAGAGGTCCTGGCCGTAGCCCAGCACCACGGATCCGGCGCCCAGACGGGAGCCGACGCGCTGAGCGCCAGGCTGACGCCGGGCACGGCGTTCACCATCGTGTCGGCCGCCGCGCTACTGGGGACCGGGCTGAATACGGGCTCCCAGCTCGCCTGCGAGAACACTTTCACGGTCGGCGGGCAGACCTTCACCAGTGACGGGACCGGCCAGACCGAGCCCTTCAGCGACGACTTCGCCGATGGCTGCGGCACGGCGTTCGCCGGGGCCTCGCAGCGCCTCACGGCGGGCCAGTTCGACCAGGTGGTGAGGCAGTTCGGGATCGGTGCTGACTGGTCCGCGCTGCCGGTCCCCGCGTTCTCAGGGTCGGTCCCGTCCGGGGCGGTCGGGGCGGAACTCGCCGCGCAGACCATCGGGCAGGGCAACGTGCAGATGAGCCCCCTGGCCATGGCCATGGTCGCCGCGGCGGTGGACTCGGGCAAGTGGCATACCCCGCAGATCCTCGAGAGCTCGGCCGATCCCTCCGGGAACGCCCTGAATCCCAGCGACATGTCCGCGCTGCGCAGCCTCATGCGCGCCGCGGTTCGCTCGGGCGCCGCGCAAGCGGCCAGCCAGCCCGGCACGCCGGTATACGGGCAGGTCGGCCTGGTCCACACCGGCTCGACGTGGATGAGCTGGTTCGTCGGCTTCCGCGGCGACATCGCGTTCACCGTCGTCGAGTCCGGCCAGACGTCCCGGCTGTCCGCGGCCGCGCTGGCCGGCGCGTTCCTGAAGGCCCTCGGCAGCTGATCGCCGCCGCGGCCACGCCGACCTGGTCGGTGGTCCGGCGTGCTAGCTCTTTCTGGTACAGCGGCACATCGACCATCACCTCTCATGACCCGCGGCACCATCGAGTACCGGCTCAAGCCGGGCGGCCCGTGGCAGCTGATCAACGCAACGGCCTTAGTTACTGTGCGTTATGAACATGTAATCTAAAGTTGCTGAGAGTAAGCAACCGTGCCGATGTTCACCGACGTCCTTACGGGTGACTGGGGTTCGCTAGGGGGGTTGCGGCCCAGTCAGCGTTAAAGGTCCGGGTCTCATCTCGGGGGAGATCCCGGCCTGTTGGACCGGCTTCGACCCTGCCGGTCGGCCCCTGCGGGCGCGTTTCGGCCACCGCCAGCGCCCGCAGGGGCCATTTTATGTCGGGGCCCACGAGCGCCCGGCCCGCCCGCCTGCCCCCGGGACCGGCGTATGCGGGAATCCCGGTTGGCTGCCGCGGGTTATACTCCTGAGGTCGAGTACGGCGGAACCCGCCGTGCCCGCCGCACAACTCAATAGGGGGTGAACGGTTTCGACTTTGGTGGTTGAACCAGGGGAAGCGGGCCGAGGGTTGCGGTTGTAACCTCGCAAATCCTGCGGCCGCAAAACCAATAAGTGCCAACTCTACGCGCACTGCTGACACCTTCGCTCTTGCCGCTTAAGGCAAGTTAGAAGCTTGTTAGCTGTCAGCCCGGGGATGCCTTCGACCCGGTGCCTGGCATCAGCTAGAAGGATCACCGTCTGCTCCGGCCGCGGGGCCAGGCGGGACATCAAACAGTGGCTGAGCCCGTCGGCGTCTAGCTTGCGTGATCGCCGGGGCTGAGAAAAGCAGAGCAAGCTGCGCCCGGAGAAGCCCTGGTGATGCACTGAAGGACGCGGGTTCGATTCCCGCCACCTCCACCATGCCCCACGGCCAGGCACCCTCTCGCCTCAGTGTCATCAGTAGGCGTACGCTGTAACATAACGCTTTGCCATGATGCCGTAACTGGGGGTAGCCGTGGCTGCACCTGTCCATCAGGGGTGCGTACCCGACCCGGCGGTCAGCCAGCTGCTGGACGCCGGTGGTTCCGTCGGCGAAGCCGTTGGGCCGGTCGAAGAGCCGTCGGCCGAACGGCCTCACCCGCATGCCGATCATCTCTTCGTCGGCCGCGTGGTGACCATGGACGAGGGGCGGCCGCACGCCGGCGCGGTGGCCGTCAAGGGAGGCCGCATCCTCGGCGTCGGGACCGTGGCGGAGCTCCACGAGCACGTGGGGCCGCTCACCAGGACCGTCGAGCTGGGCGACGCCGTCCTGTATCCCGGGCTGGTCGAACCGCACATGCACCTGTGGGTAACCGCGCTGATCTACCGCTGGATCGACTGCAGCCCGCTCACGCATGGCTCGCTGGCGGAGGTTCTCGGCGAGCTGAAGGCCGCCGCCTCCTCGGCCAAGCCGGGTGCGTGGATCCTCGGCCGGGGCTTCGACCCCTCCCTCTTCCCCGGGTTTCCCGAGCTCGGCCGGAAGGAGCTCGACGCGGTCTGCGCGGACCACCCGGTGGCCGTCCTGAACGCCTCCATGCACTTCTCCTACCTGAACTCCAATGCCCTGCGGATCGCCGGCATCACCGACGACGCGCCGGACCCCCCGGGCGGGCACTTCGGCCGGGACGCCGATGGGCGGGTCAACGGGGTCCTGGGCGAGATGGGCGCGGTGGAAATCCTGCTGACCTGCATCGACCGGCTGAGCCTGCGGGGCCTGGTGGACAACATCCACGCCATTACCGACGACGCCGCCCGGGTCGGGGTCACCACCATGCGCGAGGCGGCCACCGGGGCCCTCATGGGCGAGAAGGAGATCATCCTGCTCCGGGCGCTCTCCAGCCTGGGCCGCCTGCGCACCCGGATCAGCCTCGCCGTGCTCGACGACCAGGCGACCGGATGGGACAGCGAGCACGTCCATCCCGGGGCCGGCGACGACCGGGTGTGGATCGGGGCCAGAAAGATCGTGGGCGACGGGTCCAACCAGGGCCGCAGCGGTTACCTGCACGAGCCCTACCTCGGCACCACCGAGCGGGGGGCCATGAACATCGAGCCGTCGGCGCTGGTCGAGCGGATCGCCTGGTGCGAGGAGCACGGGTGGCAGCTCATGGTGCACGCCAACGGCGATGCCACCACCCAGCTGGTGGCCGAAGCGTACTCCAAGGCCCTCGGCGGCCGGCCCGGGAAGGACCTGCGCCACCGCATCGAGCACTGCTCGCTGGTCGACGACGGCGTCTTCGAGACGATGGCCTCGGTCGGGGTGTCGCCCAGCTTCCTCATCAACCACGTCTACTTCTGGGGCCGGACGCTCCGGGACAACCTGCTGGGCCCCGAGCGGGCCCAGCTCCTCGACCGCACGGCCCGGGCCACCGGGGCCGGGCTCCGGATCTCGCTGCACTCGGACTACAACGTGAGCCCCATCAACCCGCTGCACTACGTGCGCGTCGCCGCCACCAGGGACATGGCGGGGGGAGGGACCCTGAACGAGGCCGAGCGGGTCTCGGTCCACCAGGGGATGCGGGCCGTGACCATCGATGCCGCCTGGCAGCTCCTCGCCGACGACGTGCTCGGCAGCATCAGCGTCGGCAAGCACGCCGACTTCGTCGTCCTGGACCGGGACCCCGAGGAGACCGACCCCCGGGAGATCGATCAGATCCGGGTCCTGCAGACCTGGATGGGCGGGAAGCGCACCTACCGAGCCGAGGATCCCGAGTCCCAGCCGTGACCGCGGCCGTGACCACTGGCCGGCCGCTGGCTGCGCACGCTCAGGTCTCCTCGGTCGGTTCCGGTGTCCGCTGGCGGCGGAAGCCGGGCAGCAGCCGGGCCAGGACCATGGCGCCCGCGATGCAGGCCAGGCCGCCCGAGACCACGGACACCGTCTCGCCGAAGGCCGCCGCGACCGCCCCGGACTCCAGGTCCCCGACCCGGGGGCCGCCGGCCACCACCGCGATCTGCAGTCCGGACAGCCGGCCGCGCAGCGCATCCGGCACGGATAGCTGGATGATCGTGTTGCGGAATACCGCCGAGATCACGTCCGCCCAGCCGGCCACGGCCAGCAGCACCAGCGCTCCCGGCAGCCAGTGCACCAGCCCGAAGCACGTGATGGCGATGCCCCACGCGATGACCGCGAAGATGACCGCCCGGCCCTGCCGCCGGATCCGGCTGACCCAGCCGGTAGTCAGCGCGCCGATCAGCGCGCCCGCGCCGGGCGCGGCGTACAGGAAACCGACGGTCGCCGCGCCGCCGCCGAACACGGTCGCCGCCAGCGCCGGAAACAAAGCCCGCGGCATGCCGAACACCATGGCGTTGATGTCGATGAGGTACGCGCCCTGGATGGCCTGGCGCCCGCGCACGAAACGCAGCCCCTCGAGGATCGAGCGCAGGCCCGGCCGGTGGCCCGGCTCCCCGGCCGGCGGCTGCGGTGAGATCATGAACACCGCGACCAGGGCCGCCGCGAAGCTCGCCACGTCCAGCCAGTACACGAACCGGACCCCCGCCCCGGCCAGCAGCAGCCCGGCCACCGCCGGGCCTGCCACCAGGCCGAACTGGAACAGGGCCTGGAAGATGGCGTTCGCGGTCGGCACCTCCGACCGCCGGACCAGGTTCGGCACGATGGCACTGCGCCCGGCGCTGTCCAGGCCGCTGAACCCGGCCGACAGGGCCGGGAAGACGAACAGCGGCCACAGCGCCGGCCCGAGATCGGCGTTGATGGCCAGCCCGATGCTGCCGCAGCCCGCCGCCGCCTGCGCCGCCATCAGCAGGCGCCGGCGGTCCATGGCGTCGACCGCCGACCCGCCCAGGAGCGCCCCGGCGACCAGCGGGAACAGCTGGACGAGGGACGCCAGCCCGACGTAAAGGGACGATCCGGTCAGCTCGTACACCTGAAAGGGCACCGCCACCGTGGTCAGCTGGTTACCGAGAATGGAGACGAGCTCGCCCGCCACCAGCCAGCGCAGGTCGCGTGAGCGCCGCAGCGGGGTCACATCGATGAGCAGCCGCCGCCGGTTCCCGGCCGGCTCCTGCTCCGTGCCCTGGCTCACGGTGGGCTTCGCCGGCTCCTGCGGACCCGATGACGCCCGGGTCATGCACGCCTCCCAGCGGCTCTCCCGGCGGGTCGCGGGCCTGCGCGACACGCGCCAGCATGCCCGATCATTACCATTCTGCTTCCGAACACGGGATAATAGGGCGACAGATAGAAACGATTGTGGCTGGCCGGTTCCGCCGCGAGCGGCAGAGATTACGTACGCGCAGGGTCTGAGGGCGGGATGCCGCGCCGGGGCAGAGTATCTTGCCGGGGCGGAGTGTCTTGCCGCGGCACAGGCCTGGCCGCGGGGCCGTACGCGGATTGGTGAGGTGAGGAAGGAGATGGGAAATGGCGGCGATGAAGCCGCGGACGGGCGACGGTCCGCTTGAGGTCACTAAGGAGGGGCGCGGCATTGTCATGCGTGTCCCGCTTGAAGGCGGCGGTCGCCTGGTTGTTGAGCTGACGGCAGATGAAGCGGCTAAGCTTGGTGACGCGTTGAAGTCCGTGGTCAAATGACCGGCCCTAGTCTCCCCTCTTGACCGCGGCGAGCAGTCCGTTGCCCAGCGGCATCAGCAGCGGCACGAGCCCTTCGTCGCCGCGCACCTGCTCAGCAACGTCGGCCGTATCCTCCGACGGCGCGGACTCGTCCGGGACAGGCAGCGCGTTATTGAAAGCCACCACCCCTCCGGGCCGCAGCAGCCGCAGCGCGGCGTTCAGGTAATCCGGATAGTCCCGCGCATCGGCATCGCAGAAAACCATGTCATAAGTCCCGTCGGACAGCCGCGGCAGCACATCCAGCGCCCGGCCGAGGATAAGCCGGCACTGGCTTTGCGCGAACCCGGCGTGACCGAACGCCTTCCGTGCCATTCGCTGGTATTCCGGCTCGATGTCGACGCTGGTGAGCGTGCCGCCAGAGCGCATTCCGCGCAGCAGCCAGATGCCCGAGCTGCCGCAGCCGGTGCCGATCTCGACCGCGGTCCTGGCCCCCACCGCGCAGGCCAGGAAGCGTAGCGTGGCCCCTACCGCCGGGCCCACCGGTTCGGCGCCGCCCAGCTCGGCGGCGTTGGCCCGGGCGGCCAGGAGCGGCTCGTCCTCCGGGACGTAGTCGGTGCCATTGGCAAAGGGGCCCATCGCTGCAGCCTAGCGCCAGACGCGCAGGTCGCGGGAACTATCCCGGGCCTTCGGCCGTTTTCCCAGGCGATACCGGCCAGGTGCGCGCGGCCCGGACAGCGTCACCCGGCCCAAGTGGCGCAACGGAAGAATCCAGGGCACGATGGTTTCAGGCGTGACACTCCGCAACCCGGAGGGCGGACTGTTGGAGGAGGCCGGGGGCCACCAATCCCCGCCCGTTCAGCCCGAGTGGAACCTCCCCACGTGGGAGGACATCGTCCGGATGCATTCCGCTCGGGTGTATCGGCTTGCCTACCGCCTGACCGGCAATCCGCACGACGCGGAGGACCTGACCCAGGAGGTCTTCGTCAGGGTCTTCCGGTCGCTGTCCAGTTACACCCCCGGCACGTTCGAAGGCTGGCTGCACCGCATCACCACCAACCTGTTCCTCGACGGGGCCCGGCGCAAGCAGCGGATCCGGTTCGAGGGGCTGGCCGATGAGATGGCCCACCGGCTGCCCGGTTCCGAGCCCACCCCCGCCCAGGCCTTCGACGACAATCACCTGGATGACGATGTGCAGGCCGCGCTGAGGGCGCTCCCCCCGGAGTACCGGGCCGCGGTGGTGCTGTGCGACATCGAGGGCTTCTCGTATGAGGAGATCGCCGCCACCCTGGGTGTCAAACTGGGCACGGTGCGCAGCCGGATTCACCGCGGGCGCGCTCAGCTGCGCACCGCGCTCGAGCATCGCAGGCCCGCCCCGCCCGAGGTCCGTGGCGCCACGCCCGCCCCGGCCGAGGTCCGCGGCGCCACGCCAGGTGAGCCATGAGCCACCTCGGCGACCGGCTGTCAGCCCTGGTGGACGGCGAGCTGAGCGCCGCCGAACGTGACCGTGCGCACGCTCACCTGGCTAGCTGTGAGCAGTGCCGGGCGGAAGCGGCCGAGTTGCGGGCGCTGAAGCGGAAACTGCGTGGGCTCACCGCCGGGGCGCCAGCCGAAGCGGCCATGACCCGGCGCCTGATCGCCATGACCGGCCCGGGCGGGCCGCTGCCCCCGCGGCGGCCCCCGCCGCGCGCCACCCGCCGTCGCTACCTGGTGCTGGGCGCCGTGTCCGTCGTCGTCGGCCTGGGCGCCGCCGCGTTCACGGCGGGCGGCGGCGGCCAGGCCGCACCGGGCCCGCGGATCACGCCGCCGGTCCAGATGTACAGCGTCGAGCACGCCATCACCACGGGCGAGGTCCCGTTCACCGGCCCGTCAGCTCGGTCGTCAGCGGCAGCATCCACGGATGACTCCGACATTACGCAGCCGTGAGGTCCGCGTGTCCGCGCATCGCCGTCTCCTGAGGCCACTACCGCTGCTGGCCGCCCTGCTCACGGTGGCGCTGCCGGGCCTGCTCCTGACCGGATGCACTGGCCCCGCCGGAGCGGGCCCGTCGCCGGAGCCGTCCAGCAGTGCGGCCTCGCCGGCCCGGGGCACGCCCGCGGCCGCGGGCCGGCGGGCCAGCAGCGCCCAGGCTGCGCGCCTGCTCACCCAGGCCGCGCAGGCCGCGGTCCTGGCCTCATACCAGGGGGAGGAGATCGTCTCGCACTGGGACACCAGCGGCGAGAACGTGCTGATGTCGGATATCTGGCACGTCAGCGGCGGCCAGACGGTCACCAGGACCCTCGCCGCCGGCACCTCCGCCAGCGGCGCGGCCTACCTATCCTCCGACACTGACGGCCAGTGGCCCGAAGGTGTGCTCGGCGTCACCACTCAGCTCGTCCCCCTGCTCGAGGCGCACTACATCGTGGCGTACGCGGGAGCGGCCTCGGCGGACAACCGCGCGGCCCAGGTCGTGCAGGCGTGGCGGGCAGACGGCAGCCTGGCCGCGAGGTTCTGGCTGGACGAGCAGACCAAGCTCCCGCTCGAGCGGGAGGTCTTCGACTCCGCGGCCCATGTGATCAGCGAGGACGTGTTCATCGACGTCCAGCTCGAGCACCAGCCCTCGGTCTCGGTGCCGGCCGGCGGCCCGGCCGACCCGCCGGCGCCGTGGACCACCCCGCTCACCACCCGCCAGCTGCTCGCCCTGCGGGCCCAGGGCTGGCTCGTCCCGACCAGCCTGCCCGGCGGCCTGTCGCTGTTCACCGGGGCCCAGACGCGAGCCAGCACCGGAACCGTGCTCGACCTGGGCTACTCGGACGGGCTGTCGGTGATCTCGCTGTTCGAGCAGCGCGGCAACCTGGCCGCCAAGCTGGCCGGCTGGCAGCAGATCACCCTGGCCGGCCACGCCGTCTATGCCGCCGAGCCGGATCAGCGGTCATTGACCTGGACCAGCCACGGCATGGTCTACACGCTGCTGGCCGACGCGCCGGCGCAGACCGTGGACGACGTGGTGAGGGTGCTGCCGCACGATGTCCCGCCCGGCTTCTGGAAGCGGATGTCACGGGGCGTCACCCGGCTGGCGTCGTGGATCAACCCGTTCGGCTGAGGATGCATTCTGATGATGACCGCCGGCGGTTTACAGTGGACGTGCGAGAGCGTGACCCCAGACGGAGAGCTGACCGTGTTCGATCTGTCCATCCCTAAGCTGCTGATCCTGGCGGTGATCGCGTTGGTCATCTTCGGCCCCAACGAACTGCCGAAGATGGCCTCCCAGGCCGGGCGGGCCCTGCGTGACCTGCGCCGGATCGCCGACGGCGCCAAGAACGACCTGCGCGAAGGGCTGGGGCCCGAGTTCTCCGACTTCGACATCGAGGACCTGAACCCGAAGCGGTTCGTGGCCAAGCACCTCTTCGACGACGTCAACGGGGACAGCGCCCGGGCCGCGGCCACCGCATCGGCCGGGCCCGTCCGGGCCGCCCCGGTGCTCGCCCCCGGCGAGCGTGCCCCTTACGACCCCGACGCGACCTGACCGGCCCGGGGCCTAGCGCGGCGTGAGACCGAGCTGGCGCCCGGCCAGGCCGCGGCGCCGGGCGCCGAGTTCGTCCGCGATCTTCCTCAGCGCGAGCGCGGCCGGGGAGTCGGGCTCGCTGAGCACCAGCGGGGTCCCGGCGTCGCTGCCTTCGCGCAGCCGCACATCGAGCGGCACCTGGCCGAGCAGCGGCACCTGCGCGCCGGTGATCCTGGTGAGCGCGTTGGCCACCGAAGCCCCGCCGCCCGAGCCGAAGATGTCCTGCTGCTCCCCGCAGTGCGGGCAGACCAGGTAGGACATGTTCTCGATGACCCCGGCGATCCGCTGCCGGGTCTGCGACACGATCGCGCCGGCCCGCTCGGCCACCTCCGAGGCGGCCAGCTGCGGGGTCGTCACCACCAGCAGCTCGGCCGTGGGGAGCATCTGGGCCACCGAGATGGCCATGTCACCGGTGCCCGGCGGCAGGTCCAGCAGCAGCACGTCCAGGTCGCCCCAGTACACGTCGGCCAGGAACTGCTGCAGGGCCCGGTGCAGCATCGGCCCGCGCCAGACCACCGGGGTGTTGCCCTTGGTGAACATGCCGATCGAGATGACCTTCACCTCGTGCGCCGACGGCGGCATGATCATGTTCTCGACCGGGGTCGGGCGCCCGGTGACGCCGAGCATCCGCGGGACCGAATGGCCGTAGATGTCGGCGTCGACCACGCCCACCTTGACGCCCGAGGCGGCCAGCGCCGCGGCCAGGTTGACCGTGACCGAGGACTTGCCCACGCCGCCCTTGCCGCTGGCCACCGCGTAGACCCGGGTCAGCGAGGACGGCTGGGCGAACGGGATCTCCGGCTCGGCCCGGCCGCCGCGCAGCTGGGTCTGCAGGGCCTGCCGCTGCTCGTCGCTCATCACGTCCAGCTCGACCCGGACCGAGGACACGCCGGGCAGCTTGCCGACCGCCGCGGTGACGTCCCGGGTGATGGTCTCGCGCAGCGGGCACCCCGCGACGGTCAGCCACACGGCCACGGCCACGGTCCCGTCCGGGGCGATCTCGACGCCCTTGACCATGCCGAGCTCGGTGATCGGCCGGTGGATCTCTGGGTCCTGCACGCCGTCCAGGGCCTTGGTTACCTGCTCGGCGTTCGGCGGGGTGTTGCGCGAGGCGGTCATGGGTTCATGCTACGAACCCGTCCTCATCTCTGCTAATTCGACCTAACGAAACGTGGTGAGTGTTACGTCGCCACTCGCCAGCTGCTAGCGTGCTGACCACCTCACCTGTGGTCGGGTTGAGGATGACGGGCTTGAAGTGCGGCCTGGTATAGAAGTCGAGCAGGCCGCCGAACCCGGCGATGCTGCGCGAGATCGAATCGTAGGAGCCGCCGCCGATCTGCTTCCCGTGCAGCCAGTTGCTCTCGACGAACTTGATGATGGAGACGGTGTTGGTGAGCTGGTGGCTGACGTAGTTCTGGCGGGTCCACGGGGAGATGACCAGCATCGGCAGGCGCTGGCTGTAGCCGCACCGGTCGGGGTAGCTGCCCAGGACCATCGGCGCCGAGGTGCAGATGGCCTCATCCGCGGACGTGTTGGAGCCGTTCACGATCACCGGGGGCTGGTGGTCATACCAGCCGTCGGAGTCGTCGTAGGTGACCACGATCGCGGTGGACGCCCAGTATTTGGACTGCTCGACCTGGTTGATGGTGTTCACCAGGAACGTCTGCTCATCCAGGGGGTCCGAGTAACCGGGGTGGCCGTCCTGGTACTCCGCGGCCTTCAGGAAGCTCACCGCCGGCATGTTCCCGTCCTTGACCGACGTGTAGAAGTCGGACAGGTCGTACTGGTGGTTAGCCTGGTCGGTGCGCCCGATCGCGGCCTCCGAGCTCGGCGGCAGGTGGTTGGGGTTGGCCGTGGACTGGTAGTACTGGAACGGCTCGTGATGCGGCGAGTAATCGGTGACGCTGACGCCGCCGATGTTGGTGTGCTTGCTACCGCAAACCGCGTATCCGGCGGAGTTGGTCGAGGTCGGCGCGAACCCGCCCTGGAACCAGCCCCAGGTGACGTGCCTGGCGTTCAGCACGTCACCGATGTTCTGGCCGGTCGCGACCCCCAGCGGATTCAGCTTCGCCGTGGGGGAGGAGGGGGTGCGGCTGTTGTCCGAGCAGGCGTCGTAGGCCGGGTCGAGGTCGCCGTAGATGGTGCCCAGGCCCGCGCTGTTCAGCGCGCTCACCGTGCCTGCGATGGGCGTGGTGATCTTCGCGTTGCCATTGTTGGGGTCGACCGCGTAGCTGTAGCCGGTCTGGCCGGAGATCAGGTTGAGCGCGCCCGGGGTGGACGGCCCGAAGGTGGTGTCCCAGTTGTTGTCGCTCATCGCGTAGTTCTGCGCGTAATTCCACAGCCCGGTGGCCGTGTTCCCGTCGTAGTAGTCCATAACCAGGCCGGGCGCGCCGTAGTTCGGCGGCGAGCAGGTGGCGGTCTCGGTGAACTCGACGAACTTGTCCATCTTCCCGCCGTTGACGGCCTGCTGTTCGGGCGTGTAGCCGTGGTCCTGGTCGCAGGTCAGGGCCTGGGCGTGGGACAGGCGGGTGGGGTTGTTCAGGTTGGGATTGCTGGTCAGCAGCGGGCCGGTCGGCCCGCTGGAGGTGATCGAGGTATACAGGCCGTTCACCTTGGGGGTACCGGGCTTGGCGCTGAAGGTGCTGCCGTCGGTGTTGGCCGCGTACGGATAGGTCCCGAAGTAGTGGTCGAACGAGACATTCTCGTCGAACAGGACCACCAGGTGCTTGATGGGCGTCGAGGTCGGCGGCGCGTAATACAAGCTGCTCGCCGCCGGAACGGTCACGGAACTGGCGGCGTGCGGCGCCGCGCTCGCGGCGCCCACCGTGGCGCCGACGGCCAGGCCGGCTCCCGTCACGGTCGCGGCGGCCATGGCCGCGTAATAGCGGAGTCGGCCCGTGCGCGTGCGCCGGGCACCGACAGTGGCTGGGCCTTCGCCCATCTCGCCTCCTGAGTCTGCTGACTGATCACATCAGAGGCAAAACCTGGCATAACGGGATGACACAAGAGCGCACACAATCTGGCCATGAAGGGAACGGGCGGTCAAGAATCCGTCAAGTCGCCGCCGCGCGGCCCCCGCTACGCTGCTTGTGTGGAGCGCCCTTCGGCTCGCGGGGCCCCACGGCTACGCTCCTTCTATGGAGCGAGGGTTCCGGGCGCGGCGGTCGTGCCTGGCCGTGCCGGCCAGCAGCGAGCGGTTCATCACCAAGGCGCGGGAGTTGCCCGCGGACGAGGTGTTCCTGGACCTTGAGGACGCCGTGGCCCCGGCGGCCAAGGAACAGGCCCGGGCGAACGCGGCCGCCGCGGTCAGCGGCGGCTGGGGCGGCCGCCTGGTCGCGGTCCGGGTCAACGACGCCTCCACGCCGTGGGCCCACCGCGACGTGCTGGCGGTGGTCGCCCGCGACGGGCGGGCGGACGTCATCGTCTTGCCCAAGGTGACCTCGCCCGATCACGTCGTGTGGCTGGATATCCTCCTGGGCCAGGTCGAGCGGGAGGCGGGACTGCCGGTCGGGCAGACCGGGATCGAGGCGCAGATCGAGGACCCCCATGGACTGGCCGCCGTGAACGCCATCGCATCCGCCTCCCCGCGGCTGGAGGCGCTGGTGTTCGGGCCGGCCGATTTCATGGCCAGCGTCGGGATCCGGTCCCTGGACGTCGGCGGCCAGCCGGAAGGTTACGCCGGGGGCGACGCCTATCACTACGCGCTGATGCGCATCCTGATCGCGGCGCGCTCGCATGGCCTGCAGGCCATCGACGGGCCGTACCTGAAGGTCCGCGACGTGGACGGCTTCCGCCGCTCGGCCGCCAGCGCGGCGGCGCTCGGCTACGACGGCAAGTGGGTGCTGCATCCGGGCCAGATCGAGGCCGCTAACCAGGCGTTCGCGCCGTCCGAGGCGGATTACTCACGCGCCGTGGCCATCCTCGAGGCTTACTCCCACGCCACCACGGTGCAGGCCCGCGGCGCCGTCATGCTCGGCGACGAGATGATCGACGAGGCGTCCCGCAAAATGGCCGAAGCGGTCGTGGCCCGAGGCAATGCCGTGAACTTTAATCCGGGCAAAACCGGCGAAAGTTCAGGATTATCTCCAGTCTCCACCATTAGTCGCATACGTCGAGCAACTTACCCGGATAGTCGTCAAGATGGCTTAAATGGGACGATCGGTACTATTACTGCCCCATAACGCCCCACCTGGTGAGGGTTTCGATCAAGCCGTCGGTGAGTGGCAGCGCACCAACCTCGCTGGCCGCCACCCAGCGCGCCTCGGCCGCGTCGTCGCCGGCTCGGAGCATCCCCCCGGTGACCGTGGCCGCATAGTCTGCGACGTCGAAGACATCACCGTTACCCGCGGGTAGCCGTACCGTGCCGATCAGCGCTCCCGCCTCGACCAGCAGGCCCGTTTCCTCGCGCATTTCCCGGACCAGGGCCTGGGCGTCCGTCTCACCAGGCTCGACCCGCCCGCCGGGCAGCGACCACAGCCCGGCACCGGGCGCATGCCCGCGCTTGATGAGCAGCAGCCGTCCCCGAGCATCCTGGATGACGGCGCCGACGCAGGGGATCACGGATCCGGGCATGAACCTAAGTATCGATGCCGCCCCGCGGGGCCCGGCAGCAGTGCTAGCGTTCTCCTCGCTATGGCAGATGTGCGGCCGATCGGCGCCTAAATGATCTTTAAGTTGCGATTTGGTCACATCGCCGAATTATCGCGACCGACGCCAACCACTTGGCCGCATCGGGCGTCCCATATGTGAGATAAATGAGGAGCAGAGCATCGGGGCTGCAGGGCCCCGATGGTGGTTGTTTCAGTACGTAATCAGTACCTAACAATCTCATGATCACAGTTGTTCTCGGTTGAGTTCGTATGACCGTAAAGACCACCTGAGGCTTCCCCAAGTTCTCCCGGGGTCTTTCCCTCTCCAGACTGCAAGACCGGTCGGGCCAGCCGTTCCTGTCCTGACCAGGCCACCGTGAGCCGGCAGCATGCCGAGCGGGCCGGAAGCCTTCCGGTTCGTGCGCTGCGGAGGCCAGCTCTACGTAGCCGTGCGCAGGGCACGGCTACGGAGTTCCAAGAGAGGAATTTTCATGTCCATCAAGAGCAAGGTGCTCGCCGCTGCGGCGACGCTGACTTTGGTCGGCGGCGTGGGCGCGGCAGGCGCGCTCACCGCGGGTTCCGCGGCGGCGGCCACGCCGTCGTGCGGTCACTCCTGCGCCAACATCTTCACCAAGCAGTTCGGCACGTTCCGGTCGCCGAACTTCACGGTTGACGTGCTGAAGCAGGGCGAGAAGGTCGGCCAGCCGATCATCCTGTTCCGCACCGCGAACTACGACCCGGCGCTGGACTGGACCGTGGCCTTCCAGGGCCTCACGTGGCCGACTTCCACGCGGCGGGCCTGGTTTCCGCCGCGGTCAACGCTGCACTACGGCAACTGGCTCCGTGTTCGCGCAGGACGACCCGGCGTTCGAGATCGAGTACGCGCCTTACGGCGTGAACTCCGGTCTGTGCATGGGCACCGCGACCACCGCGATCAGCGGCGAAGGCGTGACGCTGCAGCCGTGTGGCGTGTCCGCGAACACGGTGTGGATCGTGGACACCTACGACTCGTGGAACCTGTTCACCAACGGCGGGTTCTTCCCGCTGATCAACGGTTCGGACACCAACTTCTCCCAGCCGTTCGTGCTGACCTACCCGAAGAACGGTTTCCCGACCGACCTGCCGCGTCCGCAGCTCACCGTCACCAACCTGACCGGTTTCTCCAACGGTCACGGCGGCCCGCAGCTCGGCACGATCCAGTCCAACCAGCTCTGGAGCGCGAGGTTCGGGGTCCTCAACTAGGAACCTGAGCTCGCAGCAGTAACTGGCACGGTGGTGCCGGCTCCCCTCGTGAGGGGAGCTGGCACCACCCGCCGCCACATCGCTGGGCACGATCACAGACTTCCCGGGCTTGGTGCCCGGGAACCTTTCCCTCTCAGACTGCAAGACCGGTCAGGCCAGCCGTTCCTGTCCTGACCAGCTCCGTACAGCCGTGCGCAGGGTACGGCTGTGAGGGTTCCAAGAGAGGAATCGTTCATGTCTTTCAAGAGCAAGGTGCTCGCCGCGGCGGCGACGCTGACTTTGGTCGGCGGCGTGGGCGCGGCAGGCGCGCTCACCGCGGGTTCTGCGGCGGCGGCCACGCCGTCGTGCGGTCACTCCTGCGCCAACATCTTCACCAAGCAGTTCGGCACGTTCAAGTCGCCGAACTTCACGGTTGACGTGCTGAAGCAGGGCGAGAAGGTCGGCCAGCCGATCATCCTGTTCCGCACCGCGAACTACGACCCGGCGCTGGACTGGACCGTGGCCTTCCAGGGCCTCACGTCCGACTTCCACAATGCGGGCCTGGTGTCCTCTGCGGTCAACCTGCACTACGGCAACTGGCTCTGTGGCTGCGGTTGACGACCCGGCGTTCGAGATCGAGTACGCGCCTTACGGCGTGAACTCCGGTCTGTGCATGGGCACGGCGACCACCGCGATCAGCGGCGAAGGCGTGACGCTGCAGCCGTGTGGCGTGTCCGCGAACACGGTGTGGATTGTCGACACCTACGACTCGTGGCACCTGTTCACCAACGGCGGGTTCTTCCCGCTGATCAACGGTTCGGACACGAACTTCTCCCAGCCGTTCGTGCTGACCTACCCGAAGGCCGGTTACCCGACCGACCTGCCGCGGCCGCAGCTCCAGGTCACCAACCTGACCGGTTTCTCCAACGGTCACGGCGGCCCGCAGCTCGGCACGATCCAGTCCAACCAGCTCTGGAGCGCGAGGTTCGGCGTTCTCAGCTAGGAAGCTGAGCTCGCACCCTGAGTAACCCGGTGACGCCGGTCCCCGCAAGGGGACCGGCGTCACTGTTATGTCCACTCCTCGCACTCTGCATCACCCGGTGACGCCGGTCCCTCGGAAGGGGACCGGCGTCACTCTTTGTGTAAGAACTCTGACGGACTGTCAACCATCTGCGCGTGTTGTGCGTCTCCGTAATCAGAGGATGACGATTTCGTGATGTTAGTTGTCCTCATTTGACAGAGCATGACCGTTCGACCGCATGAGACTTTCCAGGTTTGCCTGGGGGCTCCCTCTCCAGACTGCAAGACCGGTCAGGTCAGCCGTTTCACGTCCTGGCCAGGCCGCCGCGAGCCGGCAGCGTGCCGAGCGGGCCGGAAGCCTCCGGTTCCGCGCGCTGCGGGGGCCAGCTCTACGCAGCCGTGCGCAGGGTACGGCTGCGGGGTTCCAAGAGAGGAATCGTTCATGTCCATCAAGAGCAAGGTGCTCGCCGCCGCGGCGACGCTGACCATGGTCGGCGGCGTCGGCATGGCGGGCGCGCTTACCGCGGGAACCGCCTCGGCGGCCACGCCGTCGTGCGGCTCGTCCTGCATCAACATCTTCACCAAGCAGTTCGGTACGCACCACTCGCCGAACTTCACCGTTGACGTGCTGCGGCAGGGCGAGCGGGCCGGCCAGCCGATCATCCTGTTCCGGACCGCGAACTACGACCCGGCCCTGGACTGGACCGCGGCCTCCCAGGGCACCGTGGCGGACTTCTACGCGGCCGGCCTGGTATCGTCCGCGCTGGCGCTGCACTACGGCTGCATCCCGACCCCGCTGGCGGGCCACAACTTCCCGGACTGCTACGGGCAGAACACCGAGGCCGTGAACGACTGGGCGCTTGAGATCGAGTACGCGCCGTACGGCGTGGACTCCGGCCTGTGCATGGGCCTGGCCACCACCGCGATCACCGGCGAGGGCGTGACGCTGCAGCCCTGCGGCGTGTCGTCCAGGACGGTGTGGGTCGTGGACTACCTCGACTCGATCCAGACCACCCTCCTCGGCGGGTACGTCCCGCTGATCAACGGCTCGAACACCAACTTCTCCAAGCCGTTCGTGCTGACCTACCCGATCAACGCCTACCCGACGGACATGCCGCGCCCGCAGCTGACCGTCACCAACATCACCGGTTTCTCCCAGTCCAGCCCGCCGTTCTACATCCCCGGGCCGGAGCTGGGCACGGTCACCTCCAACCAGCTCTGGAGCGCGAGGTACGGGGTCCTCAGCTAAGCAGCTGAGCTCGCACCCGAAAGCGGCACGGTGACGCCGGCTCTCCGCGAGGGGGGTCGGCGTCACCACCGCCTGTCGCACGCCACCATCTGCGCCTTCCCGGGTTCGACCCGGGGGACATTTTCCCTCCGAAGGCAGGCTGTCAGGTTCCAAGAGAGGAGTCTTTCATGTCCGTCAAGAGCAAGGTAGCCGCCGCGGCGGCGACGCTGACCATGGTCGGCGGCGTCGGTATGGCGGGCGCGCTCAGCGCGGGAACCGCCTCGGCGGCCACCCCGTCGTGCGGCCCTTCCTGCATCAACGTCTTCAGCAAGCAGTTCGGCACGCACAAGTCGCCGAGCTTCACCGTTGACGTGCTGCGGCAGGGCGAGCGGGCCGGCCAGCCGATCATCCTGTTCCGGACCGCGAACTACGACCCGGCCCTGGACTGGACGGTCGCGTTCCAGGGCACCGTGAACGACTTCCACGCTGCGGGACTAGTATCCGCCGCCCTCAACCTCCACTACCACGCCCTTCCGGCGTTCGAGAACGAGTACGCGCCGTTCGGCGTGGACTCCGGCCTGTGCCTCGGTGTGGCCACCACCGCCTTCGACGACGAGGGCGTGACGCTGCAGCCGTGCGGCGTGTCCGCGACCACCGTGTGGATCCTGGACTACCGGGACTCGTGGAGCACCTTCATCCACGGCGGCTACGTCCCCCTGATCAACGGCTCGGACACGAACTTCTCGCACCCGGAGGTGCTCACCTACCCGAACATCCGGTACCCCACCGACAGCTCGCGTCCGCAGCTCACCATCACCCCGCTCACCGGCTTCTCCAACGGTCCGAACGGGCCGGAGCTGGGCACCGCGAATAACGACCAGCTCTGGGGCGCTGACTTCGGAGTCCTGCACTAGGGGCTGAACTCGCACCCCGGGTGACGCCAGCCTCCTCGCCGAGGGGAGGCTGGCGTCACTCTTTGTATATTTTCGTGCACTGCGCGTCAACCTTTCGCCCGCGTCCTGCGTCTTCCTATGCGAAGGCGAAGCCCTCCATCGGACCGCAGGACCAGTCAGGCCAGACGTTGCGGGGGCCAGCTCGACGCAGCCGTGCGCAGGGTACGGCTGCGGGGTTCCAAGAGAGGAATCATTCATGTCCATCAAGAGCAAGGTGCTCGCCGCCGCGGCGACGCTGACCATGGTCGGCGGCGTCGGCATGGCGGGCGCGCTTACCGCGGGAACCGCCTCGGCGGCCACGCCGTCATGCGGCGATTCCTGCATCAACCTCTTCAGCAAGCAGTTCGGCACGCACCACTCGCCGAACTTCACCGTTGACGTGCTGCGGCAGGGCGAGCGGGCCGGCCAGCCGGTCATCCTGTTCCGGACCGCGAACTACGACCCGGCCCTGGACTGGACCGTGGCCTTCCAGGGCACCGTGGCGGACTTCTACGCCGCGAAGCTGGTCTCGTCCGCGGTCGCGCTGCACTACGGCGGCCTGGCTCATGGTTTCCCGAACGACCCGGCGTTCGAGAACGAGTACGCGCCGTTCGGCGTGGACTCCGGCCTGTGCCTCGGCGTCGCCACCACGGCGGTCCAGGGTGAGGGCGTCACGCTGCAGCCGTGCGGCGTGTCCGCCAACACGGTGTGGATCCTGGACTACCTCGACTCGTGGCCCACCTTCATCCACGGCGGCTACATCCCGCTGATCAACGGTTCGAACACGAACTTCTCCCACCCGTTCGTACTGACCTACCCGATCAACGGGTTCCCGACCGACATGCCGCGGCCGCAGCTGACCGTGACCAACCTGACCGGTTTCTCCAACGGTTTCGGTTTCCCTGAGCTGGGCACCGTCACCTCCAACCAGCTCTGGGGCGCCAACTTCGGAGTCCTGCACTAGAGGCTGGACTCGCTTCCTGAGTAACCCGTGACGCCGGCCCCCTGCAAGGGGCCGGCGTCACTGCTCTATGCCTGCGGCGCAGCCGCCTGTCAACTGGCTGCGCACATCGTGTCTCCTTCGCACAACCTGACACGAAACGTGACAACCTATTCAACATCTGACGCGTCCTTCTAAGTGAGACACCGGGTCAGCCGCTCCTGGCGGCTCAGCGGTCGTGCACGGAGCACGGCCGCAGTCCCGAGGAGGAACAGGCCACAATGTCCATCAAGAGCAAGATCTTCGCGGCCGCGGCCACGCTGACCCTGGTCGGCGGCATCGGCGCAGCGGGGGCGCTCACCGCGGGCGCCGCGTCTGCGGCCACCCCGTCGTGCGGTCACAACTGCATCGACATCTTCAGCCAGCTCTACGGCACCCACAAGCACCCCAACTTCGTGCTCGACGTGTACCAGGCCAAGGCCAAGGCCGGGCAGCCCATCATTCTCTTCCAAGCCAGCAACTCCGACCCGGGCGAAGACTTCACCATCTCCTTCCAGGGCACGGTGAATGACTTCTATAAGGCTGGTCTGGTGAGCTCGTCGCTGAACCTGCACTACTCCAAGCTGTGGGCGTACGAGATCGAATACTCGCCTTACGGCGCGGACAGCGGCTACTGCGTCGGCGTCGGCAGCACGGCCGTCGACGGCACCGGGGTGGCCCTCGAGCCTTGTGGCCAGTCCGCCAAGACCGTGTGGGTGGTGGACTCCTACGCCTCGATCAAGGGTCACTTTGTCCCGCTGATCAACGGCTCGGACACCAACTTCTCCCACCCGTACGTGCTCAACTACCCGGGCAACGCGTACCCGACCGACAAGCCGCGCCCGCAGCTGACCACCTGGACGCTGTCGAAGTACTCCAACCACGTCGTCTACAACAACCAGATGTGGAGCGCCAACTTCGGCCACCTGTAAGGCTCTGATGACAGTGGCGCCGGCCCCGCGGGTCGGCGCCACTGTCATGCCCGGCCTGCCGATACTGGTTTCAGCTGACCCTGATTCAAGCTGACCCTGATTCGAGCTGACCCCTATGCGAGCCGACCTGCATGTGCACAGCAGCGCTTCGGACGGCACCGAGCCTCCGGCGGAGGTGATGCGCCGGGCCGCGCAGGCCGGCCTGGACGTGGTGGCGCTGACCGACCACGACACGACGGCCGGGCATGCGCAGGCCCGCCGCGCGCTGCCCGGTTCTCTCACCCTGGTGCCGGGCATGGAGCTGTCATGCCTGCTGGACGGCCGCAGCCTGCACCTGCTGGCCTACCTGTTCGACCCTGACGACGCGCAGCTGGCTGCGGAAACCCGGCGCATCCGCGGCGACCGGGTGCGGCGCGCCCGAGCCATGGTGGATCGCCTGATCGGCCTCGGCGTGCCCATCACCTGGGATGATGTCGCAGCGATCGCCGGGTCGGGGGTGGTCGGCCGCCCCCACATCGCGCGCGCGATGGTGGCGAGCGGGGCCATCGCCGCACCTGAGCAGGCCTTTACCCGGGACTGGATCGCCGATGGCGGCCGCGCCTACGTCACCCGGTACGCACTGGATCCGGTCCGGGCCATCGGCCTGGTCCGCGCGGCGGGCGGCGTCGCCGTCATCGCCCACCCGCGTGCGGACCGCGCGCTGCTCGTCGCCGATGATCAGATCGCCGGCCTGGCTGCCGCGGGCCTGGCCGGGGTGGAGGTCTTCCACCCGGACCAGCCGGCCGATGTGCAAGCCGGCCTGCTCGGCCTGACCCGCGAGCTCGGCCTGATCGCCACCGGCGGCAGCGACGATCACGGCCGCCTCACCGGCCACCGGATCGGCTCGCGCACCACGCCCGCCGAGGCGTACGAGGCGCTGGCCGCTCTCGCCCGTACCGCCACGCCAGGCACCTAAGGCGGCCGGCGGGTATCGTTCCAGAGATGACCGTCAGCTCACCGCTCGCCAACGACGTTCGCGCGGTGTTTTACACCGAACTCGATCCGGGGCAGCGATCGGCCCTGCTCAGCTGGCTCGCCTTCACCACCACGTTCGCCACGGTGCGGGGCATCACCTACAGCATCAAGGCCGGGCGGGGCCCGTTCCGCAACCTGAGCGTCGGCGGCGAGCACCTGCACCACTACATGTGGGGAATCGGCATGGTCAGTGGCGTCGGCGGCGTAGCGGTTCACGGCGACAGCGCCAAGCGCAGGCATCCGTTCGTGGCCGTGTCCTACGGTGCCGGGCTCGCGCTCATCGTGGATGAGTTCGCGCTGCTCCTGGACCTCAAAGACGTCTACTGGGCCAAGGAGGGCCGGATATCGGTCGACCTGGGCATCGGCGTAAGCTCGCTGGCCGGCACCTATTTCGCCGCGCTGCCCCTGCTCCGCGCCCTGCGCCACCGCCGGCGCAAGTCGTCCCCGGACCCGCTCCCGCTGGCTGTGCCCGCGCCCTAGATCACGCCTGCGGCCAGGGCGATGCCGACTCCGATCAGGACGACGCCGCCGATGAGCTCGCCCCGGTCCGCGGCCCGGCTGCCGATCCGGCTGCCGAGTTCCAGGCCGAGCAGCGACATGGCCACGCTGACCGCGCCGATCACGAGGGCGGCCGCCGTGACGTTGAGGTGGTAGGTGCCCAGTGCGAATCCGACCGCGAGGTTGTCAATGCTCAAGGCCAGCCCGGTGATGAGCAGCCGTCCGGGCCCGATGCGCGCGGCCTGATCATCTGCCGCCCGGGCGCCCCGCGCGCGAACGGCCTGGACCAGGGCATACAACCCGGTGGCGATCAGCAAACCAGCGCCGATCCAGTGTGCAGGCCGGCCCAGCGCGGTAGCCAGGCTATGACCCAGCAGCAGGCCGACAATGGGCATGCCGGTCTCGAAGAGACCGAACGTCACGCCCACCCGCCACCGCGTCCGGGCATCGATTCCGGCCACCCCGATACCCACCGAGGCCGCGAGGTTAGACAGGCCCAGGGACACCGCCACCAGCGCCACGCCGACCATGGCGCACACGATACCGAGTACCCGGCCGCCGGACGCGCCGCAAAGTCCTGGTTACGGCGCTAGCAGCGACCAGAACACCTGCACGTCGAACTGGCCGCTGGACGGGTCGGGATCACCGTAGATCTCCCAGCGAGGGCCGGCCAGCCGGTACCCGTTCGCCTCGCTCCACGCCCGCACCGCCTGATGGGTGTCGCCGATCCCGGCCATCGGGCCGGTGTGGGTCGCGGTAGCCACCAGGCCGCCCGGAAGCGCTGACGCGACCACTCCTCCGGCGGGCTCGAACGAGCCGCTCACCTGAACGCCGACTTCGACGTGGGGGACATCGTCCTTGTAGAGCATGATGTTGTGGCCCTGCTCGTAGAGGCCGCCCGGAGCGCCGCCCCGGATAAAGGCCCACACCTGGTCCAGCATCGGCCCCCACACCGCCGGGAACTCCGCCCACGTGGTCGCCGCCGCTACCACCGCGGTCGGTGTCGGCTCGACGCTGCGCAACCTCACCTCGACGCTCACGGCGTGAAGCCTACGCCGTCGCCGTGACCAGCGCGGGTGCGCCACCCGCCGGCGTCCGTCCGGGGCCGATATCGTGGCCGTGGCCACACGACCGAGGCCGAACGGTCAGCGGTGTTCGTCCGGCCCACCGGAAGCGATAGGAGGACGCTTCATGGTCAGCGCTGACCTCGATGAACCCAGTTCAGAGGCCGTTTGCAGCGTCTTTAAGTGACTGCTCATGACCGCAGTTGTCACCTTGGTATGGCACGAATGTGGCACGCTGCCGGGCTGGACCGGGCTACGCGGCCGGTCAGCCTTGCATGTACTTGATTCCGCCGCCACTGCACTTGATCGTCTTCCGCGCGGCGCCGAGCAACCGGCCGTCGTGGTCCGGAATCGCCTCATGCGCATCCAGTACCGGTCCGTGCCCGTCGACAGGTTCCTCGCTGCGACTGGTCTCACCCTCGAACCGAACCGCGGTGGACATCAGACCCCGGCCTTCCAGGCTCTGTATCAACTCGTCGGGTGCCGCGCGACAGTCCGGAGTGTCGGGCGGACGGATAGCTCCGGATGAACTATCGTGAAGAACGTGGCGACATGTCTCTATTGCCAGGAATGGGGCAACCATGTCCGCTGCTGAAGGGTGCCACGAGCGGACAAACTCAGTGGCATGGCTAGATTGCCAACGTCGTCGGCAGAGATCACGAGCATCCACCGAGAGGATATGAGCCGAAGTGGACTTCCTGAAGACACTTTTTAGTGTAAAAGGCCTCCTCATCGCGCTATACATCCTGATCGGCGTCTTTGTTAATACAGCGGCTCCCCATTTGCCGACAACTCCAAGCAGTGTATCGTCGATCCATAGCTGGGTTCAGTGGGCCATCTCGGTTCTCTTCTGGCCCTTGAGTCTTTGGACTCCTACCTTCACATTGGGCAAATGGTTGCCCTGATCATGGACAGCGATGCTCGACGACATATCCGCAGCATGTCTCGGTCGAGTTCGCCATCTGGCGGTCTGCCGGTGAGCAGCTGTCGATGGGTGCGGTAACAGACGGCCTTGATGCGACGACAGGTTCCGGGAGTCACAGATCCTCCTATGGCGGGTTCGGGGGAGAACTCCCACGCTTCCACCCGCATACTGACCGCCGGAAACGTCACCCGACGCTGAGGCAAACGGCCGGGAAACAAAGCTTCACCAGGCACTGTCCAGCTCGGCTGAACATTTCGCCGCGCAGTGTCTGCGCGTATGGTCTGACGAAGAGCAACGCTGCTCCAGCCCCTGGGCAGCGCCGGAATTACTGGCCGGGTGGTGAGTTGGATGAGCAGCCTTAACGACCCTGACACCTGGACCGGTACCGGACCCGCTGTCCGCCCGCTTGCCGTCCCTGCGCCGAGCCTGAACGACCGCCGTGATCCGTGGCTGCGCATGGGGCCTACGGATGGGATGACATTCCCGCTTGCCGGGCAGCCCGGCCACGGCCGGACCGCCTTCGTGCGGCGCCAGCCGGTCCGCATCGTAGACGGCCGCATCGAAGGCGGCTACACCAACGTGTTCGAACTCATCTGCCCCGGCTGCGGCGATAATCCATACGTGGATTATTCCGAGATCCCGCCGCAGCTTCAGTGGCTTCGCGGGCCGTTCACGCTAGAGAAGGCCCTGGAGGCGTATGACAAGCACGCCGGGCCGCTACCGCCTTGATCAGCCATGGCTAGATTCGGCGACGCTCAAGAACATCAGATCCGCAGTGATCTGCGGTCGCGCCCGCTAGCTGCTTATTCCGCAACTGACCTGCTGAAATCGTCGTCAATGACGCGCGGCAAGCAGCAGTGTTGAGCGACGTTATAAGGCCAAAATGAGGCCAACCATGTCTCGCTATGGACCTGCCGGTGATAGCCGGCCAGCTGCCAAGACAGAGTTGACGTCGGCTCATCGGATGCAAGTGATCGTGGGGCGGCAAGTCATCCGGTTCGGGTGATTGTGGCTGGGGCAGGCGGCTGGCATCGTGGTGTCTGCCGGTGCAGCCGTCGCTCTGGGCGGCGCCTGGTCAGGGACGGCGATCGTGACCGAAGCGAACAGTGACGTGGACTCGGCGGGCGCCTCAAGCCAGCCGTCACGCGGACGGCGGATGATTCATATTCTCGGTGCCGCGCTGGTGGGTGTTGTCCTGCCTGTGGTGCTGCTGTACGTGTTCCTCGGGGATCTCGGCTCCCGGGCGATGGTCATCGGGCTTCTGGTCGGCGTCCTAGGGTCCAAGCTCGGCGGGACCCGCCGGATGCTGTATCTCGCCCCGGCGGTCGGGGCCGGGAGCTAGGCAAGCGGCCCAGCCTGACTCAGGCGTGGGTATCAGGCATGAAGCTCTCGGCCAGCTCGAAGGGCCAGGTCATCACTGTCGTGTCGTCCGTCTTCATTGCCGCGATGGATGACGGGCTGATCGGCCGGAATCCGACCCGCGCCCAGTCAGTCACTCGGCCGAAACGGGAGGAGAAGAAAGCGGGCCCTGGACCTTGGCGCAGGTCGAAGCGATGGCGGCTGCTCTTAATCCCAGATATGCCGCGCTGGTCTATTTCGGGGCCGGTACGGGCATGCGCCAGGCCGAGATGTTCGGCTTGGCGGTTGACGACATCGAGCTCGACGGTCCACTCCCGGTCATCCACGTCCGCCGCCAGGTCCGTGTCGTGCACGGCGTGCCGTGCTTCGCTCCGATCAAGAACCGCAAAGAGCACGACGTTCCGCTGGCCCAGTCGTTGCGGCCGATCCTGGCTGAGCACATCCGGCGCTACCCTCCGGTGCTGGTCACGTTGCCGTGGAAAGAGCCAGATGGCGACCCGCTGACGTTCAGCCTGATCGTGACTCGTCCTGATGGCCGACCATGGAAAGGCCCTGGCTTCGATCAGGCGCACTGGCATCGGGCCCAGCAGAAGGCAGGAATCACGCCGCCCGTGGCGAAGGCGAAAGCGCAAAGCCGCACGCGACCAGGGCATGCACGCGCTGCGGCACACCGCGGCGTCCGCCTGGCTCAGTGCCGGGGCCGATATCGTGGCCGTGGCCGCGTGGCTCGGCGACACGGTCGAGACCGTCTATCAGACTTACGCGCACTTGATGCCCGACGCCGACGAGCGCGGACGCAAAGCCATCGACCAGTTCTTCCAGCGACCCGGACACGAGGGGAGTGCCCTGGATGTGCCCTCAGACGGTGCCTAGTAATACAAATCTCCTGGTCAGCGGCCTGTAATGAAGTTCTTCTGGGAAGTCTTCGTCACGCTGTTCGTCATCATCGACCCGCCGGGCACGGTGCCGGTGTTCCTCGGGCTGACCCGGGGCCGGTCCCGGCCGGACCGCAACCGGCTGGCCTGGCAGGCGACCCTCGTGGCCTTCAGCGTGATCGTCGTGTTCGCGCTGTTCGGCCGGACGATCCTGGACTACCTGGGCGTGGGCCTGGCCGCCCTGGAGGGCGCGGGCGGCCTGCTGCTCCTGCTCGTCGCGCTGGAACTGCTCACCGGGAAGGCGAGCGAGCCCTCCGACGCCGAGGTCGAACGGGCCAACGTGGCCTTCGTACCCCTCGGCACCCCGCTGCTGGCCGGCCCCGGCGCGATCGTGGCCACCATGCTCTACGTCCAGCGCATCCACGGCGCCGGCGACGGATTCGCGCTGGCCGCGGCCATGGCCGCGGTCGCCGTCGCGGTCTGGCTGGCCATGCGATTCGCCCTGGTCATCCACCGGGTGCTGACCGACAACGGTGTCGAGCTGGTGACCAGGATCGCCGGGCTGCTGCTGGCCGCCATCGCTGTCCAGCTCGTCGCGAACTCCGCGATCACCTTCGCCCACGGCGCGTTATCGGACGGTTTTGTCGGCTGGCCGTGATAGGGGTTTTGTCGGCTGGCCGTGATAAGAAGGTCGGCGAGCCGTGGGAAGGAAGCGATCGCGATGACCGCACGGGTCGAGCAGCTCGAGTTCTCCGGGATGCCGCGGCGGCTGTACCAGTGCACGCCGACGCGGCTGGCCGCCTGGCTTGACTGCCCCCGCCGGTACCGGATGACGTACCTGGACCGGCCGGCCCCGCCGAAGGGCCCGCCCTGGGCGCACAACAGCCTCGGTGCCACCGTCCACAACGCGCTGGCCGGCTGGTGGCGGCTGCCGCTGGCCGGGCGGTCGGTCGCCGCCGCGGGCCGGCTCGTCGAGGGTGGCTGGATCGATGAGGGTTTCGCCGACGACACCCAGTCGGCGCGATACCGGCAGCGCGCGATCGCGATGGTGGAGGGGTACGTCGCCGGGCTGGACCCGGCCGACGAGCCGGTCGGGGTGGAACGGACCGTCGCCACCCGCACGGATACCCTCGCGGTGTCCGGCCGGATCGACCGGCTGGACGCCCGGGCCGCTGAGCTGGTCGTGGTCGACTACAAAACCGGCCGGCACCTGCTCACCACGGACGACGCGCGCAGCTCCCTGGCTCTGGCGCTCTACGCGCTGGCCGCCGGGCGGGTGCTGCGGCGCCCCTGCCGCCGGGTCGAGCTGCACCACCTGCCCTCAGGACAGGTGCTGGCCTGGTCACACTCCGAAGAGTCGCTGGCCAGGCACCTGGGCCGCGCGGAGGATATCGCGGGGGAGTGCGCCCGGGCCGACGAGCTGATGCGGGACGGTTTGCCTGAGCAGCGGTACGACGAGGTGTTCCCGCCGCGTCCCAGCGCGTCCTGCGGGTGGTGCGACTACCTCAGGAACTGTCCCGAAGGCGCCGTCGCCGCGGTCACGCGGCGTCCCTGGGACGGGCTGGGCCCCACGTAGCCTCGGCCGCGTTCCAGAACTGGGTCAGCGCAGCCGCGGTGGTCGCCGGAGCCTCCACCGCCGGGGAATGCTCGGCCCCCGGGATGCACACCCGGCGGGCCCCGAGCCGCCGGGCCATGTCTTCCTGCGTGTCCGGCGACCACGAATTGTCGTTCTCGCCGTACAGGACGAGCACCGGGATCTGGGCCTGCCGACCAGCCGGGCCAGCTCCGCCGTCCGGTCCGGGGCGGTCAGGATGTGCCTGGCCATGAGCACCAGGCCCCTCGGGTCGTTGCTCAGCATCCGCTTGGCCAGGAACGCGACGATCGGGCCCTGGACGCCGGCCGCGACGGCCTGCGGTTCCAGGTAGTCCCGCCACAGGCCCCCGATCCCGGCCTGCAGCTCGGCCAGGTCCGGTGCCGAGCCGTACGCGTGCCCAGGACGGCCCAGGACGCCGCCCAGCTCCTCCGCGCGCGGCCCGGTCAGGGCCGACGGCCCCGAACTCATCAGCGTCAGCGAGCCGACCGCGGCCGTTTCCCCCAGCAGCGCCTTTTCTCCCAGCGCCGTTTCCCCCAGCGCCTTTTCGCCGAGCAGCGCCTCGCGGACCACCAGGCCGCCGTAGGAGTGCCCGAGCAGGTGCCTGGCGCCGACCGCCTCGATCACGGCCGCGATGTCCGCCCCGAGGGCCCCCGGCGAGAAGCCGTCGTCCTGCGGTGGCCCCGGTGTCTCGTACTGGCCCCGCATGTCGATCGCGACCACCCGCCGGCCGCGGTCCGCCAGCTGCCCGAGAACCGAGAGGAAGTCTTCCTTGCTGCCGGTGTAGCCCGGAACGAGCAGAGCCGTCTCACGCTCGCAGACCCCGGACGCCGGAACGGCATCCAGGGCCGCGAACGAGCCGCGAGCGGTGCGGATCGTGGCGGGCCGAACCCCGTCGGGCAGCTCGAGAGAGGTTGGTGTGCTCACAGGGGCAGACCCTACCCAGGAATGGTGAACGCAAGCTGCCTAGGAGGCTTTGCGCCGGGTTTCCTCCGGGCCGCTGCCCAGCTCCCGGCCCGCCCTGGTCCGGCGCCGCCGCCGTCGCGGGCTGGCCTTAACCGGGCTGGCGGCCTTGGCTGGGCGCGGCGACCGGACCTTGCCGGTCTCGCCGATGTCCTCTACCGCCTCAGCCTGCAGGCCGGCCCGCTCGCGCATGGCCCGGGGCAGTGTCCCGGTCGCCGCGCGCGGGATGCCCAGCTCGGCGTACAGGTGCTCGGAGGTGGAGTACGTCTCCTCCGGCTCGGGCTGGCCCAGGCCCAGGGCTTCGCTGATGAGCTTCCAGCGGTGCATGTCCCGCCAGTCGACGAAGGTGACCGCGACGCCGTCCCGCCCGGCCCGCCCGGTCCGGCCGATACGGTGCACGTAGGTCTTCTCGTCATCGGGGCACTCGTAGTTCACCACGTGCGTGACGTCGTCCACGTCGAGCCCGCGGGCGGCCACCTCGGTCGCGGTGAGCACATCGACCTTGCCGCTGCGGAACGCGCGCAGCGCGCGCTCCCGCTGCCCCTGGCCCAGGTCACCGTGCACGGTCGCCACCGCGAAGCCGCGGGTCTCCAGGGCGCTCGCGACCCGGTCGGCTTCCCGCTTGGTCTGGCAGAACACCATGGTCAGGCCCCGGCCGGAGGCCTGCAGCACCCGGGCCAGCACCTCGATCTTGTCCATCGGGTGGGTCCGGAAGACGAACTGCCGGGTGGCGGGCACCGGGGCGGGCTCGTCGTGGCCTTCGGCCCGGATGTGGGTCGGCTGGCGCATGTGCCGGCGGGCCAGCGTGACCACGTCCGACGGCATGGTCGCGGAGAACAGCATCGTCTGCCGGTCCGCGGGGGTGAGCCGGACGATCCGCTCCACGTCGGGCAGGAAGCCGAGGTCGAGCATTCGGTCCGCCTCGTCGAGCACGAGGGCTTGCACCGCGCTCAGGTCCAGGTGCCGGCGCTGAGACAGGTCGAGCAGCCGCCCGGGGGTTCCTACCACGATGTCGACGCCCGAGGTCAGCGCGTCGATCTGCGGCTCGTAGGCCCGGCCGCCGTACACGGTGAGGACCTTGACGCGCATGTTGACCGCGGCCGTCCGCAGGTCGTCCGCGACCTGGATGGCCAGTTCCCTGGTCGGTACCACGACCAGCGCCCGCGGCCGGACGTCCGCCGGGCCCTCTTCGATGAGGGTCAGCAACGGGATGCCGAACGCCAGGGTCTTCCCGGTGCCGGTCCGGGCCTGCCCGATGATGTCCTGCCCGCGCAGCGCCAGCGGGAGAGTCAGGGCCTGAATGGGAAAAGTGGTGATGATGCCCGAGGCCGCCAGGCCCGAGCTGATGGCCTCGCTGATGTCGAAATCCCGGAACGGGACGGCCAGCGCCGCCCCCGTGTCCCCATCAGAAGTTTGAGTTGTCAGGGGTTCCCGTCCTTTATCATGGGCCCGGCCGGGCCCCGTCATGTTCGCAGGCCGCTTGCAGCGACCCGCCACGAGCTACGACCGGATGCTGACCGCATCCGGGAGCCCGCTAACGCCGTTGGTGCGCTGCCTTCCCCAGGGGCGCCGGGCTCACCGCTGAGCAAAACAGCGCTCGGCAAGAACAGTGCCCGGCAAAAACAGCAGCCGACTGGATAACACGAATTTTGGTTATGTCATTCCATTACCCAGCCGCAGCCAGGATATCAGCAGCAGCCCCCGTCCCGGCCCCGGCCTACGCGAAACCGATCCGGCGTCCCTCGCTCGCGCCGAATTCCACGTAGGCGATCTTGTCCGCGGGAATCAGCACCCGGCCGCCCTTGGTCACCGAGAGGGCGAACAGCGCGTGCTCCCCCTTCTCCAGGGCGGCGGTCAGACCGCGCTCTATCTCAGCGGCCGACGCGTCGGTCTCCACGACCAGTTCGCGCGGCACGGACTGGATCCCGATCTTGACTTCCATGTCTCCCCTAAATTCCCGCCCCTAGTTCCGGGGCCAGCCGCTGATGCCGCGCCAGGCCAGCCTGGCCACGAGCTGCTCGGCGGTCTCCCGCGGGATCTGGTCACGCGTGGTCAGCCAGTAGCGCGCGGTGACCTGGGCCAGGCCCACCATCGCCACGCTGAGCAGGTGGGCCTCGTCGTCATCCAGCCCGGCGTCCTGCTCGACCATCTGGCTGATCATCTGGGCGCATTCCTGCTGGCCTCGTTCCAGCCGCTCCCGGACGGGGGCCTCGTTGCTGAGGTCCGACTCGAACACCAGCCGGAACGCCTGGCCCTCACCCGCGACGTACTCGAAGTAGGCGGTGAAGGTGGCGGCCACCCGCTGCTTGTTGTCGGTGGTCGACTCGAGCGCGTCGCGCACGGTGGCCACCAGCTCGTCCACGCTCTGGTCCAGCAGGGCCAGGTACAGGTCGAGCTTGCCGGGGAAGTGCTGGTAGAGCACGGGCTTGCTGACCCCGGCCCGCTCGGCGATGTCATCCATGGCGGCGGCGTGGTAGCCCTGCGATACGAACACCTCTAGCGCCGCGTCCAGCAGCTGCCGCCGCCGTTCGTGCCTGGGCAGGCGGGTACCGCGCGGCCGCGCGTCCGACGTCGTGGTCAACGGTGGCTCTCCGGGTGATGGCTGTGTTTCCGCTGGCCCTATCCTAAGCGGGTCTCGATCCTAAGCCGGTCTCAGCGGTAATCGTCATCGTCGTAGCCGACCGTGCGCTCCTGCTCGGCGGCGTCCGCCTCGTTGACCTCGAACCCGACGTCACGCCGCGCCGCGGTCACCGTCTCGTCCGGGACGAGCTCGGTGTTCTGCTCGATGGCGTCGTCTTCCGGCGTCTCCATGTTCAGCTCGCTCAACGGCGCGATCCCCTTTTCCTTCTGGTCGGTCATGTCCTTGCGGTCGGACACTGCCAGCTCGCGGAACGCTGCCTGGAGGGCTTCCCCGTAGGTGGGGAAGGCATGCACCACGTCGGCCAGGATGCTCAGCGGTATTCTGGCCCTGATGGCGAGGGTAACCTCCGCCATCCAGGCCGCTGCGTCCGGCCCCACCGCGACGGCGCCGACCAGCACCCCGTCCGCCGCGTACAGCTCGAAACAGCCCAGGTCATCCAGGCCCAGCCGGCCACGGGTGGTGTCGCTCAGGCTGACCCGGACGGCCGCCAGCCCGGCCTGGAGCCGTTCGCCCACGGCGTAGACCGAGGGGGTGGTGAACACGCAGCGCGGGATGGCGCTGTAGTCGGCTTCGCGCGGCTGGCCCAGGATGTTCGCCGCGGCCACCTCGGCCTGGTAGCGGCTGAAGTGGGTATGCGTGACCCCGGTGACGTCCCCCGCGGCCCACACCCGGCCGGGCCCGCGGGCCCCGGTGACCTGGCCCGAGGCGGTGACGGCCAGGGGGCCGTCCAGGCCGAGCGCGTCCAGCCCGAGGCCGCTGATCCTGGGCTGCCGGCCGGTGGCCAGCAGCAGCCGGTCCGCGTCGATGCGGGTTCCGTCCTCCAGCGCCAGGGTCAGGCCGTCAGACGTGCGTTCGGCCTTGGTGGCGGGTGAGCCGAGCCGGATCTCAGCGCCGGCCCGGCGCAAGGCCGTGGCCAGGGTCTCCCCGGCGAAGGCGGGCTCGCCGGGCAGCAGCCGGGGCTCCGCCTCGATCAGCGTCACCTGTGAGCCGAACGCCGCGTAGATCTGCGTCAGCTCGCATCCCGCCGAGCCGCCGCCGAGCACGATGAGCCGGCGCGGCAGGTCCGGCGAGCACAGGGCCTCGGCGGTGGTCCAGGCCGGGATGTCGGACAGCCCCTCGATCGGCGGCGCGACCGGTTCACAGCCCGTCGCGATCACCAGGTCCGAATAGACCAGCGGCAGGTCCGAGCCGGTGACCGTCACCGTGCCCGGGCCGGTGATCCGCCCGGTCCCGCGGATCACGGTTACGCCCGCGGACGCCAGCCGCTGCGCGAGCCCGGAATCGTCCAGGCCCCCGGTCACCTCGTCCCGCCGGGTGACCGCGTCCTCCCAGGCTTCGCCCCGGCTCGCGGACAGCAGCAGCGAGTTGGACGGCACGCAGGCCAGGTACGGGGATTCGCCGCCGATCAGCCCGGCCTCGATGAGCACCACCGACCGGCCGCCCCGCGCCACCTCGCCGGCGACCTGCACCCCCGCGGTACCGCCGCCGAGCACGATTACGTCGAAAGCGCCCATATCTTCGTCCCCTCCTCGGCCTTCATCATCTCAGCCGGGCCGTAAGCTCGCTGGCAGAGTCGGGCTAAATCCCGCGTCAACCGGGGTAGGTGAATACCATGCGCAGCATATGGGCCGGTGCCATCTCCTTCGGGCTGGTCGTGATCCCGGTGAAGCTCTACGCGGCGACCGAGCAGCGTGACATCTCCTTCCGGCAGGTGCACCGCAAGGACGGCGCCCGGATCCAGTTCCGCCGGGTCTGCACCCTGGACGGGGAGGAAGTCCCCTACTCCGACATCGCCAAGGGCTACGAGCTGCCCACCGGCGACATGGTCGTGCTCACCGACGAGGACCTGGCCGACCTCCCGCTGGTGACCGCGCACCGGATCGAGGTCCTGCATTTCGCGCCGAGCGCTCAGGTGGAGCCCATCTACGCGGCCAAGAGCTACTACACCGAGCCCGACGCCGCCGGCGTCCGGGCCTACCTGCTGTTCCGCGACGCGCTGGAGAAGTCGGGCAAGGTGGCGGTGGCCAAGGTCGCGCTGCGCCAGCGCGAGGCGCTGGCCGCGCTGCGGGTCAGGGATGGGGTGATCACCCTGGAGACCCTGCTGTGGCCGGACGAGGTGCGTCAGCCCGACTTCCCGTTCCTGGACGAAGACATCGAGGTCCGGCCGCAGGAGCTGAAGATGGCCGCCTCGCTCATCGACACCATGACCGAGGACTTCGACCCCGACCAGTACCACGACACCTACCGCGAGGCGCTCGAGGCGGTGGTCCGGGCCAAGATCGAGGGCAACGACATCGTCCGCCCGGAGGGCTCGGACCTGCCCGAGCCCAAGGCCCAGCCCGCCGACCTGACCGAGATCCTGCGCGCCAGCGTGGCCGCGGTGAAGAGCGACCGCGCCAAGCCCGCCGAGCCCGCCGCCAAACCCGCCAAGCCGGCCAAGGCCAAGGCGGCCCGGCCCAGGGCCAGCAGCAAGAAAGCCAGCCAAGACGGTGCCAGCCAAGACGGGGCCAGCCAGGATGGGGCCAGCCAGGACGGGGCCAGCCAGGACGGAGCAGCCAAGCCGCGCACCCGCCGCAAGGCCTCCGCGTGACCGAACCCCTCCCGGACTGGCCCGGGCAGCTCATCTCGCTCGGTGATCACCAGGTCTACGTCCGCAGCACCCCCGGCCCGGCCCAGCCAGCCCGAACCGAATCGGCCCGTATCGAATCGGCACTGTTCGTTCACGGGCTGGCCGGCTCATCCCGCAACTGGACCGACCTGATGGACCTGCTCCGCCCCGAGCTGGCCTGCGACGCGGTCGACCTGCCCGGCTTCGGCGACTCCCCGCCCCGCCCGGACGGCCGCTACTCGATCGCCGCGTTCGCGCAGACCGTCACGGGCCTGATCGAGCGCCGCAGGCGCGGCCCGGTCCACCTGATCGCCAACTCCATGGGCGGCGCGGTGGCCGTGAAGGTCGCGGCCACCCGCCCGGAACTCGTCCGCACGCTGACCCTGATCTCCCCGGCCCTGCCCGACCTGCGCCCCCGGCGGGACCTTTTCTGGTTCCCGCTGATGAGCCTGCCGCGGGTCGGTCCCCGGCTGCTGCGGCGCTACCAGGTCCTGCCGCCGGAAAGCCGGGTGACCGACGTGATCACCACCTGCTACCGCGACCCCGGGCTGTTCCCGCCGGCCCGGTTCGCGGCCGAGGTCGCTGAGCTGGCCCGCCGCGACACCCTCGACTACGCGCCCGCCGCCCTGCTGGGCTCCATCCGGACCCTCACCACCGAGTTCCTCCGCCGTTCGGCCTGGCGGGAGGCGGCCCGGATCACCGCGCCCACCCTGGTCATCTACGGCAGCCACGACCGCGTGGTCGACCCGCGGATGGCGGGCCGGGCCGCGCGCACGTTCGCTGACGGCCGCGTGGTGGTGCTGCCGCGCACCGGGCACGTCGCGCAGATGGAGCATCCCGCCGAGGTGGCCGCCGAGATCGGCGTGCTCCTGGCCGCGCAGCGGGTGCGGGAATTCCCGCTTGCGCCGGCCGGTTGACCGTGACACGGGATCGGGTGGCACAAGCCCGGTCCGTTCGGTAGAAAAAATTTCATGGAGAGAACCGTGTCGTTGCCCCCCCTGGTCGAGCCCGCCGAAGCGCTGACCGTCGATGAGGTCCGGCGTTACTCCCGTCACCTGATCATCCCCGACGTGGGCATGACCGGGCAGAAACGGCTGAAGAACGCCAAAGTGCTGTGCGTCGGGGCGGGCGGCCTGGGCTCGCCCGCGCTGCTGTACCTGGCCGCGGCCGGCGTGGGCACGCTCGGCATCATCGACTTCGACGTGGTCGACGAGTCCAACCTGCAGCGCCAGATCATCCACGGCAGCTCCGACGTGGGCCGGAGCAAGGCCGAATCGGCCCGGGACAGCATCCGCGAGATCAACCCGTACGTCACCGTGGTGCTGCACGAGACCCGGCTGGACTCCGACAACGCGCTGGACATCTTCGCCGGGTATGACCTGATCGTCGACGGCACCGACAACTTCGCCACCCGGTACCTGGTCAACGACGCCTGCGTGCTGCTCGGCAAGCCGTACGTGTGGGGTTCGATCTACCGGTTCGACGGGCAGGCCAGCGTGTTCTGGGCCGATTACGGCCCGTGCTACCGCTGCCTGTACCCCGAGCCGCCGCCGCCCGGGATGGTGCCGTCCTGCGCCGAAGGCGGCGTGCTCGGCGTGCTGTGCGGCTCGGTCGGCTCGATCCAGGTGACCGAGGCGATCAAGCTCATCACCGGGATCGGCGACCCGCTGGTCGGCCGGCTGATGATCTATGACGCACTGGAGATGAGCTACCACACGGTCCGCATGCAGAAGGACCCGGACTGCGCGGTCTGCGGCAAGAACCCGACGATCACGCACCTGATCGACTACGAGGAATTCTGCGGTGCGGTCTCCGAGGAAGCCGCCGAGGCCGCCCAGGGCTCCACCATCAGCGCCAAGGACCTGGCCAACATGCTCGACAACAAGGAGAACATCTTCCTGGTCGACGTGCGCGAGCCGAACGAGTACGAGATCGTGTCCATCCCCGGCGCGACCCTGATCCCCAAGGGCGAGTTCGTCTCCGGCGCCGCGCTGGAGCGGCTGCCCCAGGACAAGCGGATCGTGCTGCACTGCAAGAGCGGCGGCCGCAGCGCCGAGGCCCTGGCCATCGTCAAGAACGCCGGCTTCTCCGACGCGGTGCACGTCGGCGGCGGCGTCCTGGCCTGGGTCAGCCAGGTGGACCCCTCCCTGCCGAGCTACTGACCGAGCCCACCTATTAGACCTAACGGACCGTCGCCGGGAGCCCCGCCATGAAGGGAGATCGCGTCGAAGTCGTGATCGACTCCGGTGACGGCACGCAGACCTACGAGGTGGCGGCGACCCGGGCGGGCCGCCGCGTCGACATCACCAACCGGCGCGGGATCATCGAGGTCAGCGAGGTGACTCGGACCGGGACCCCGGTCCGGACCGCGCGGTTCATGGCCAGCCGGGTGGTCGCCCTGGTCGAGTACCCGGCCGACTCTGCCCTCTCAACCTCTGCCCTCTCAACCGGGCGTGAGCCGGGTTAACATACCGTAATGGAGCCTCTCCAGCCGGTCATCCGCCCGTACGACTGGGGCTCGAGGCACGGGATCGCCGAGCTTCAGGGCCGCCCGGTCCCGGCGCCGGGCCCGGAGGCGGAGCTGTGGCTGGGCGCTCACCCGTCCGCTCCCTCCGGCGTGGCCGCCACCACCCTGGATGCTGTTATCGCGGCTGACCCGGACCGCGAGCTGGGACAGGACTGCCTGGCCCGGTTCGGGCCCCGGCTGCCGTTCTTGCTCAAGGTGCTGTCCGCCGACCGGGCCCTGTCCATCCAGGTGCACCCCTCCCGGCCCCAGGCGCAGGCGGGCTTCCGCGCCGAGCGTGACCGCGGCCTGCCGCCGGCCGAGCGGAACTACGTCGACGACTGGCCCAAGCCCGAGCTGCTGTGCGCCCTGACCCCGTTCGAGGTGCTGGCCGGCCTGCGCACCCCGTCCGACGCGGCCGCCCTGCTGCGCGCCCTGGCCGTCGCCCCGCTCGCCCCGCTGGCCGCGGACCTGGCCGCCGCCACCGGCCCCGAGGCCCTCAGCCAGGCCCTGGCCACCATCCTCAGCTGGCCGGATCCCGACAAGCTGGTCCCCGCCGTGGTGGCCGCCTGCCGCGCCCTGGCCCCGCCTGAGCCCGACCCCGGCCCCGGCCCCCGACGCGGTTCCGCGGTCGGCCCCGGCCCGTACGCCGCCGCCTGCGCCGCAGCGGTCCGCGCGGCCGCCGACCACCCCGCCGACCTGGGCGTGGTGGCCATGCTGCTGATGCGCCACGTGGTGCTAGCGCCCGGCCAGGCGGTGTTCATGCCCGCCGGCGGCCTGCATGCCTACCTGCGCGGCACCGGCGTCGAGGTGCTGGCCAACTCCGACAACGTGATCCGGGCCGGCCTGACCGGCAAGCACGTCGACGTCCCCGAGCTGCTGACGCTCCTCGACCCGGCCGTCGCCGTCCCCGTCCTGTCGCCCGTCCCGGTGGCCGACGGGGTCAGCCGTTTCGATACCCCGGCCCCGGAGTTCGCCTTGTCCGTGGCCGAGCTGCCCGAGCACACGATCACCCTGCCCGGGACGGGTCCCCGGATCGTCCTGTGCACCGACGGCGCCGCCCTCCTACAGTCGGACCAGCGCGAGCCATCCCAGCTCGAGCCAGCCCAGCGCGAGCCAGCCCAGCGCGAGCCGTGCCCAACTCGGGCCGGACCGGCCCGCCCCCGGCCGGGCCGTCAAGCTGGCCCGCGGCGAATCCTGTTTCGTTTCCGCCGCGGACGGCCCGCTGCGTGCCCGCGGCCCGGCCCGCCTGTTCCTCGCCGCTCCCGGCGCCCCCTCACCGGCCTGACGCCGGGCTAGCATGGCAAGCCGGCCCCCAGCTGCTGATGCTCGACGAGCCGACCAACACCCTTGACCTGGCCTCGGTCCGGCAGCTGTCCGGGGCGCTGGAAGAGTATCGCGGCGCGATCCAGGTGGCCAGCCACGACCTTCCTTCCTGCGTTCGGCCGGATCACCCGCTGGCTCCGCCTTGACCGCGACGCCGGCCTGACCGTTACCGCGCCACTTTGAGCATCGGGTTGGCTGGTGCCCGCGCGGTCCGCTAAACTGCGTGGGCGCGGCGGGTTCCGCCTCGATGGGGTATGGGGTAATTGGCAGCCCGACAGGTTCTGGCCCTGTTAGTCTAGGTTCGAGTCCTGGTACCCCAGCAGGTCAATTGACAGCGCGGGCACGATCCGGTGTCCGCGCTTGTTCATTTCCGGAGGCAGCGTGCTGCTCAAGGCGTGTCTGAACGGCCCCACCAAGCGCGACGCGCATCCTTCGGTGCCGCAGACTCCGGCCGAACTGGCCGCCGACGCGGCGGCCGTGGTCGCGGCGGGGGCCGGTGCTGTCCACCTGCACCCCAGGGACTCCTCCGGCGCCGAGACGCTCGAGCCGGACAGCGTTCTGGCCGCGGTGGCCGCGGTGCGGGCCGCCATACCTGCCCCCGTCGGCGTCACCACCGGGCTGTGGGCGGTCGGCGGGGACGCGGCCCGCCGGATGTCGCTCGTAGGCCGCTGGGTCGGGCCGGACCGGCCGGACTTCGCCTCGGTCAACCTGTCCGAGCCGGGTGCCGCCGAACTGGCCGCGCTGCTGACCGGCCTCGGCATCGCGGTCGAGGCCGGGATCTGGACGCCCGATGACGCGGACCGGCTGGCCGGTACCTTCGGCGGTGAGGTGCTGCGGATCCTGGTCGAGCCGCACGATCGCACGCCCGACGGCGCCGTGGCGCTCGCCGCCGGCATTGAGGCGGCCCTGGACCGTCACGGCCTCACCGCCCCGCGCCTGCACCACGGTTACGGCCCGGCCACCTGGTCGGTGCTGCGCGCCGGGCTCCGCCTGGGCCGGGATATCCGCATCGGCCTGGAGGACACCGTGGTCCTTCCTGACGGGCGTCCGGCCAGCGGGAACCGCGAGCTCGTCGAAGCCGCCGCGCGCCTGGCCTCGGAGGTTTAGATCAGGTTGGCCTGACCGGTGGCGAGGCGGTAGTCTGTACGCCGCTGGTCCTGGTTCGTCAGGAAGCTGTCGTGCCAAGTTCGGCCCCGTCGTCTAGAGGCCTAGGACGCCGCCCTCTCAAGGCGGTAACGCCGGTTCGAATCCGGTCGGGGCTACTTTTGCTGGAGGCGCCTTTCGTGGGCAGCGCTCGCTAGGCCAGGCTCCCTGCCGTCCCGCTCAGGCTGCCGTCCCGGTTCAGGTGTCGATGTTCGGGCTGCCGGCCGGCAGGGGTAGCGGCCGGGCCGGCGGCTCCGGGACCGCGATCGTCGAGTGAACTTTCAGGTCCGGCCCGACGTGCACGAGCTCGCCGGGGGCCAGCATGCGCCAGCCGTCCTCCCCGTCCAGCTTCTCGGAGGCCACCACCACCGACGGGCCCAGCGCGGGCGCGTGCATCGAGGAAGTCGCGCTCCGGACATGCAGCCCGCCATCGTCCCCGGGCCGCTCGAGGATGTGCAGGGCGTGCTCGGCCGGGTACCGCAGCGCCCACAGCTCGCCCGGCGCGGTCACGATCGTGTTCAATGATGAGACCGGCAGGTGCGCGGCGATCCAGCCCGCTGCGGCCGCGATCCCGGCCCCGACGTCACCGCCGCGCGCCTCGGTCTGCTGGGTGATCAGCGCGAAGTACCGCTCGGAGTCGGTCTCACCGAGCACCAGGCTCGCGTACGAGCCGAGCTGCTCATCCAGGCGCGGCAGCTCACCGAACCCCCCGTTATGGGCCATGATCCGGCCGTGCATGGTGAACGGGTGGGTGTTCTGGACCGTCCGGCCGCCCGTGCTCGCCCACCGGACGTGGGCGATGAAGTTCGCGGACTCGACCTGCCGCGCCTCGTGCCTGAACTCCTCGTCATCGAAGGCCGGTTCCGGCTGCTTGTCCAGCACGGGTGCGGCAGCGGCATCGAAGAAGCCGATCCCGCTGCCGTCGGCGTTGTGGTGGCTCTGCACCTCCAGCGAATCGGGCGCGTCAAGCAGCCAGAACGTCGCCCGGACCGGTACCGAACCCGAGGTCAAGCCAAATAGTCGGCACATGGCCCCCCCTTGGCAACTCCGGATCAGTTCACGCCATCATCCCGCTAGTGTCCAATCCCACCCTGGCCGCGAGGAACTCGGCCGGGCACGCGGGCCCCGGGCTTGTTACCCGGCACGGGCGGGCGGGCCGTGGCTGCGCAGGACCTTCGAGCCGTCAGGGCTGCGGGCGGTGGTGGTCCCGTCCGGGTTGAGCATCAGGGTCCAGCCCCAGCGGTGGATCACCACCTGGTGGTGGAAGGAGCACAGCAGCACGCAGTCGGCCAGGCTGGTGGGCCCGCCGTAGGCCAGGTGCCTGACGTGGTGGACCTGGCAGGCCGCCGCGGGCTGGTTGCAGCCGCCGGGCCAGCGGCAGCGCCGGTCCCGCAGGATGACCGCGTTGCGGATGCCCGGCGGGATCGTCGTGCTGTACCCGATGTCCAGCGGCAGGCTCGGCCCGGCCAGCCGGGCTCCCAGCTGCCGGGTGCGCAGGAAACTGGCCAGCCCGCCCGGACCGGACAGCAGCTCGACGGCCTGGCCGATGATGGCCTGCCGCAGGCTCTCCCAGGACGGCGAGCCGGGCGGCTCAGCATCCCCCCGCAGCGGGCCAGCCCCGCCGCCGTCAGCCCCGCCGCCGCCGACCTCGCTGCCCCCGTCAGGCTCGCTGCCGTGGGCCGGGCTGGTCCGGTGCTCGAGCCGGTCCAGCTCGACGCACAGCCGGACCAGGTGATCCAGTGCCCCTGGGTCCACGTCGCCGGTGACGACCGGGGTGAGGGTCGCGTCGCAGGCCACCGCCCGGGCGGCCGGGCCGTCCAGCCAGGCGCCGCCGTCGCTGCCGCTGCCGTCCGCGGCGGCAGCCCGGCGGGCGGCCCACCGCACGGCCATCTCGGTGATCCACTGGTCTTGCAGCACCGACCCGTCATCCAGGGCCCGCAGCTCAGCCAGGGACACGTGAGCCCAGGCCTTGACCGGCTGCCCGGCCCGCTCCGGCAGCATGCCGCTGGCCACCAGCCGGCGCATCGCCTCGGCCAGGGCATCGTGGTAGCGCTGCTCCTTGGTCCGCGTGTCCTGCGCGCCCACCGGCGCGGACAGCGAGTCCAGCACCGCGGTGACCACCGCCGCACACTCCGGGGTCAGGTCGCCGGTGATGACACCGGCGCCGTCAAAGGTGGTCTCGACCCGGACCTGCCGGTCCTCAAAGACCATCCCCGGATCGTCGTCGTCCGTGTCGGGCCGGGACCGGGCGTACATCTCCGCGGCCAGCGCCGCCAGGTCCTCCTGGCGCGCCCCGGCCCGCGCCGCGGCGACCAGGATGTCATCGGCAGCATCCCGGCAGGACTCCGGCAGCCGGTCGGTCCACTGGCAGATCAGCTGGGCCATCGACTCGGTCAGCACCGTGCCCTCGGCCAGCGCGGCGTCGACCCCGGGGTGCGCGAGGGACCGGCGGGCCCAGCCCAGGTAGGCGCGGGCTGCGCCCTTCGTTACCCCGGTCCGGTTGATCAGCCACCCCGTCGGGCTGTAGTCCGCATCAGCGCAATAACCCTGACCTGCGGTGAACGCGCCCAGGTACCTGGCCCGCACCGCGGTACTCACCGCACCGGCCCGCTCCAGCGCCCGCAGGCACTCGGCCTGGGACTCAGTCGCCGCGGCAGCCGGGTCGGTGGCGGCGAGGTAGCCGAGCCCGTCCAGAATCATCTCCAGTGCTTCGCTGGTGCTGGCGGGAGTGGCCATCGCGTTCACCTCCCTCCCGGGAACCGTGTGGCCGGACGACCATTTTCTAATTCGATTATACGATCCGGCTATGACATTCCCGGGTACTCCGGAACCTGACTCAGGCCCGGCGGCCGGATAAATTTGGTTCGCTGTTGGTCCGCCGAGGCCGGCTACATTCCAGCCCAGGAGCTGGTTGTCCCGGTGCCGGATCAGCCGCGGAGGAGGAGGACCCGATGACGATGCCGTCCATCCTGGTCACCGGCGGGACCGGCACCCTTGGCCAGCAGGTCGTGCAGCGCCTGCGGCAGGCCGGCCGCGACGTCCGGGTGCTGAGCCGGCACACCCGCGGCCCGCTGTTCGTCACCGGCGACCTCGTCACCGGTGCCGGGCTGCCTGCCGCGGCGCTGGGGGCCGGGACGATCGTGCACTGCGCGAGCGCCAGGAGGGGGGACGCGGCCGCCGCGCGGAACCTGGTGCAGGCCGTGTCGCAGGTGAAAGCAGAGACGGGACCGCCGCATTTGGTGTACATCTCCATCGTCGGTGTCGACCGTTTTCCGCACGGTTACTACAAGTCCAAGCTCGAAGCCGAAGGCGTGATCGCCGGCTCCGGGCTGCCCTGGACGACGCTGCGGGCCACCCAGTTCTACGAGCTGATCCACCGGGGCACCGCTCTGCTCGCGAAGCTCCCGGTCATACCGCTCCCGGCCGGTTTCGTCGTCCAGCCGGTCGACTCCGGCGAGGTTGCCGCGCGGCTTGCCGAGCTTGCCTTGGCCGAGCCGCGCGGCCGGGTGCCCGACATGGCGGGCCCGGAGGTGCTCAGCTTCGCTGATCTGATCCGCACCTACCTGCGGGTCACCGGTCGGCGGCCGCGGCCGGTAGTGCCGGTCTGGATACCGGGCCTCGGCCCGATCCGGGCTGGGGCGATGTATCCATCGCCAGGGTCCGAGGCCACCCTGGGTCGCCGGACCTGGCCGGAATTCCTGGCCACCCATAGCGAGGCCCGCAGCGAGTCTCACACGTAACATGCCGGTCAGCAGCACCAGCTCCCGAGCGCGGGCTACCGTTCACTTCTCCGCCCTCGTCACGGTAACTAGGTGTGACATGATGGGCGGCGATTAGGCGGCCTCAGACCGGGGAGGGACCGGAGATGACCGATCCAGGCATCGCAGGTGGAAGTCCGGCGCTGGAGGAAGCCGCGCGCGAGCTTCAGGCCGCCCAGCACGACGCGCAGGTGGCCTACGACTGCATCGCCCTCGGCGACCTTGACCGTGCTCACACGCACGCGCTGACCTCCAGGGTGGCGCTCGATGCGGCGGTGACGGCGCTCACGGCCGTGCTCGCCGACGCGGGCCCGACGCCCGGCAGCTGACCGCCCCCGGCCGCCCAACCGGCCGCGCCCCAACCGGCCGCGCCTCAACACCGGCCGCGCCAGCCCTGACAGGCGACCCCAGCACCACCCGGCCAACCCAGCACCACCCGGCGGGGTCAGTACCCATGAACCCAGCCCGGCTTACCCCCATGCCGCTTTCCGCCCGATCGCGCGACCGCCGCCGAGTACCTGGCCGCGAGGGCCAAGACGTCCCTGACGTACCAGTGCGCATGGTTGTAGGCGAAGATCGCGCCTCGCAGCCCGCCGGCCGAGCCGCCCCTGGCGCCGTCGGCGCACAGCATCCGGGCGGCGGTGAAGATCGCGTCCTCGGGGTCATACGGGCTGAGCTTGGCCGAACGGTCCGCCCGCACCGCGTACTCGGCAAACGTGGCGGGCTCGAACTGCATAGGCCCCTCAGCCCCTTTGCGGTTCTTGCCCTGGTGCACGCCGCGTGCGTTCGACCGGCCGTTGTCCGATTCCATCGTCCCGATTCCGGCCAGGATCTCCCAGGACAGCCCGGGGCACGTCCGCGCCGCCGCCATGTACCAGGTCAGGTAGTGGGCCGGGATCGAGGCCAGGCCGTCAGCCGCCGCCCGCGGGGCGAGCGCCCGGGCCGCTGTGGCCGGCAGCAGCACGGCCAGGATCAGCGCCAGCGCGGTGGCGGTCAGCCGGCCCGCCGCCGCTGCCCGCATCCTCGCCCAGGTAACCGCCTTCTCGCCGCTAGCCGGGCCGCTTTCCGCTGACACACAGCATTAATGCACCAGATAAACTTTGAGTAATCATAAAATTACTGAACGTTATAATAGCTGTTTGCGGTGCACAGCGTCGCCCAGGTATGGTCCCTGCGGGACGAGGCACGCTTGAGCGGGTAGACCTAGGTACACCACATCCGGGTGTTCAGCGCCACTGCCGCGACGGCGCCAAACGCGGCAGACTGGCGTCAGGGCAATCGGGCGTAGGGAGGCGAGCGATGACCGGCGGAGCAGCCTCCGGCACGTCCGGTGCTCCGGACCTGCCCGAGCTTCCGGGATCCGGTCTGACCTCACCCCGGCCGCCGGCCACGCCGGCGTCAGGCCCGGCCGCAGCAGAGACAGGGCCGAACGCGCCCGGCGGGGACGCCCCGGCAATGCCCTGGGCCCAGCTCGCAGGCCGGGCCCGCATGGGCCTCGCCGCAGCCGGTCACGGGCTGCTGCTCCTCGCGCTCGCGGTGCCCGGGCTCGTCCTGTCGCTGCTGGTCCTGGCCTTGGCGCTGCCTGGCCCCGGCATCGTCGCGTATGCCCTCGGCCAGCACCACACCGGCGGGGCGGCCGCGCTGATCCTGGCCCTTCCCGCGCTGGTCGTCAGCGTGCTGCTCGCGTCCTGGCTGCTGCTGGGCCTTCGTGGACTGGCCAGCGCGACCCGGCGCCTGTCCGGTCGGTGGTGCGGCGTGCCCATCCCCGATCCGTACCTGCCACGGCCCGCCGCCGACGGCGAGACGGGCAGCTGGCGGCGGCGGGTGACGTGGCTGCTTACCGACCCGGCGACCTGGCGCGACCTGCTGTGGGCCCTGGTCAACGGCTGCGTCGGCTGGCTGCTGGCCTTGCTGCCCGCCGGGCTGCTCGTGCTCGGCGCCCTGGGCGTGATCGCTCCCTACACCTCCGCGCCCGTCCGGCTGCTGACCATCGCGCTGGCGGTCGGCGAGTTCTGGGTGGCGCCGTGGCTGATGCGCGGCTACGGCGTTTTCGCCCACTCCATGCTCGCGCCGACCCGGCAGGCCGAGCTGGCCCTGCAGGTCCGCCACCTCGCGCAGACCCGCACCGAGGCCCTGGACACTGGGGCGGCCGAAATCCGCCGGATCGAGCGGGACCTGCACGACGGGGCGCAGGCCCGGCTGGTAGCCATGGGCATGACCCTGGACGCCGCCGGGCAGGTCATGGACACGAATCCGGAGGCGGCCCGGGCGCTGCTGGCCGAGGCTCGTGACGCCTCGGTCAAGGCCCTGGCCGAGCTGCGCGCCCTGGTCCGCGGCATCCACCCGCCGGTGCTGGCCGACCGCGGCCTGGCCGATGCGATCCGGGCCCTCGCCCTGGACAGCCCGATGCGCATCCGCCTGGCCAGCGACCTGCACGGCCGCCCGCCCGCGCCGGTTGAGTCGGCCGCCTACTTCACGGTCAGCGAACTGCTGGCCAACGTGTCCAAGCACGCCGAGGCCCGCGAGACCTGGATCGACATCCGGCACACCGACGGGATGCTGCGGATCGGGGTGGCCGACAACGGGCACGGCGGCGCCGATCCGGCCCGCGGCAGCGGGTTGCGCGGGATCGAGCGGCGGCTGACCGCGTTCGACGGGATCCTGGCCATCAGCAGCCCGCCCGGCGGTCCGACCGCGGTCACCATGGAGATCCCGTGCGAGTTGTCATTGCCGAAGACCTCTTCCTGCTGAGGGACGGCCTGACCCGGATGCTCCAGGCCCATGGCCTGGAGGTCGCCGGTGCCGTGGATAACGGGGCCGACCTGCTGGCCGCGGTGGCCGCGGAAAAGCCGGACGTGGCCATCGTGGACGTCCGGTTGCCGCCGACCTTCACCGACGAGGGGATCCGGGCCGCGCTGGCGGCCCGGCGCGAGGCGCCCGGCCTGCCGGTGCTGGTCCTGTCCCAGTATGTGGAGCAGCTGTACGCCCGCGAGCTGCTGGCCAGCGGCACCGGCGGTATCGGCTACCTGCTCAAGGACCGGGTGTTCGACAGCGCCCAGTTCGTCGACGCGGTGCGCCGCGTCGCGGCCGGCGGCACCGCCATGGACCCGGAGGTGATCGCCCGCTTGCTCGCCCGCAACACCGGCAACGCCAGTCTCGGCGTGCTGAGCCCGCGCGAGCGCGAGGTGCTCGCGCTGATGGCCGAAGGCCGGTCCAATGCCGCCATTGCTCAGCGCCTCGTCATCACCGAACGGGCCGTGGCCAAGCACACCGCGTCCATCTTCACCAAGCTCAACCTGCAGCCCTCTGACGACGACAACCGGCGGGTCCTCGCCGTGCTCGCCTACCTGGAAGGCTGACGTCGTGATTAACCTGCGCGCGGACGGGCAGTAAGGGGGGCGCGTGCCTGTCCGTTGTATGCAAGGGGGAAGCCAGTGAGCACGGAACCGCAGCCCAGCACCCAGACGTCGGCTCCCGGCCCGGCCTCCGACCCTCAGCGCGCCGCGCCGCCCGCGCAGCCAGTCGGCCGGGCGCCCGGCCAGCCGGTGCCGCTCCCGCAGCACCAGATCAGGCACACCAGGATCAGCGGCCTGTGGCTGGCCATCGGGTTCTTCGCCGTGGTGCTGCTGTTCCTGCTGATCTTCATCCTGCAGAACGGCAGCAAGGTGAGCATCTCCTTCCTGGGCGCGGAGGGCCACATGCCGCTCGGCGTGGCCCTGCTGCTCGCGGCCGTCTGCGGGGTGCTGCTGACCGTCCTGGCCGGGGCGGCGCGCATGGCCCAGCTGCATTCCGTGGCTCGCAGGCACCGCCGCGCCGACGGGCGGAGCGTCGCGGCGGCCAGTGCCCCGACGGCCAGTGCCCCGGCGGCCAGTGCCCCGACGGCCAGTGCCCCGACGGCCAGCGCCCCGGCCGATCCCGGGCACTGAGCCTTATAGCACTGAAGCTCAGCGGCGCCAGGCGACCCACCGGCCGGCCGGGTCGGCCAGCACGATCTTCCAGCCCGCCGGTGCCTGTGGCCAGCTTGACGCCGCACCCTGCCCGGACGGCCAGGCCACCTCGACCACAGTCGCGTCGGCCGGCGGGGGCTGGGCGCCGGCGGTGAAGAACTCCAGCGGTGCCCACCAGACCGCCTGCGCCTGCGGCATCCAGGTCGCCCACGACAGCCCGGTCCCGATGCCCAGATGCTGCCCCGGCGCCAGCCCCGTCCCGGTCACCAGGGCGGTGGTGTCGCGCTCCTGGCCGGGCGTGCCGGCCCGGGAGATGTGGCTGGTCATCTGGACCGACGCGGCCAGGCTGACCGCCCCGAGCCCGCCGACCAGGCCCGCCCGCCAGAGCCGGGCCGCCCGGGAAGCCCCCGCCCGGGAAGCCCCTGCCCGGGAAGCCCCCGCCCTGTCGGCCGCGGCCGCCACGGCCACCGCCCCGGCCAGCAGGCCCAGCGCCACCGCCGTGGCCAGCAGCACGCTGCCCGTGGTCCAGCCCTGGGTCAGCACGGCGACCTCGGCGAAGACGAACGCCGCGCCGAACCCCGACGTTGGTACCGATCCGCCCGCGTAGGCGACCACCACGATCGCGGCCAGCACCGTCGGTGCCGCCACGCAGGCCGCACCCAGCGCCAGCCGGCGCGGCGCCGCGCGCAGCAGCACCACGGCTCCGACCATGAAGAACGCCACCACCATGCCGTCCAGGTAGCGCCCGGAGGCCCAGGCCTGCGGCTGGGTCGGCGGCAGCGCGGCGGGCGAGATGACGGCGGTGACCAGCGTCACCCCTGTCGCGAGCGCGGCCATGATCCGCACCTCGTCCCGGACACCACGCCGGAAGATCACGAAGATGGCGGCGGCCAGGCCGAGCCCGGATACCCCCCAGCCGTCCAGGACGAACCGCCACATCTGACCCGCGGCCATCTCCAGCACGAAGATCACTCCGTGCACGGTGCGCAGCCTGATCAGCGCCTCGCCCGCCAGGGTGCGCGGGCCGCTCGGGTACATGACCGAGGACACGTGCCGGTTCACCAGCCAGGCCCCGCCCAGCGGCAGGACCAGCGCCACCGCCGCGGCCGCCGCGGTGCCCCGCGGCACCAGCCGCCGCCAGGAAACCACGGCGCCCGCCAGCACGTAGCCGACTACGATGACGGTGCCGCGCGAGTGGACCGCGTAGGCGTACCCGGCCGCCACGGCCGATCCGGCCGCCGCGAGATACTGTCCCCGGACGGACCGCGCGGTAAGCCAGCTCTGCGCCGCGAGCAGCCAGGCCAGTACCAGCACCGGGTAGATTGCGTCGGTCATGGCGTACTGGCTGTAGAACAGCGCGGCGGGTACCAGCGCCGCCACCATGCCCACGCCGAACGCCCACGGCCGGTCCAGCCCCAGCCGCCGGCAGGCCACGTAGCCCAGCGGCATGATCAGGGCGCTGATCGGCGCGTTGATCCCGAGCAGCACGGCGTGGTACACGGTGACCGGGTCATGGGTGAACCAGTACACCGGCGCGATCAGCAGCGGGTAGCCGGCCGGGTACAGCGTCGAGTAGGAGAAGTTGGCCGGGACCCCTCCGGCCAGTACCCGCGCCGCGATCAGGTACGCGGACTCATCCGGGGTGGCCAGCGGCACCATCTGCGCCCGGCTGAGCCACGCGCGCAGCCCGGCCTGCACCAGCCAGCCGGCCGCCAGCACCAGCCCCCACCGGCCCGCGCGGCGGCCGGCGACGGGGCCGCGCGCCTGCCCGGCTTCGCGAGCCCGCCCGGGCGAGCTGACGGTATGCACCGAGCCGGTCACGGAAAGTCAGCCTAGCCCGTAACGCCGCCGACAAATGCGTAACACTCCGCGGAGCGCCGGACCAGCCGCGCGCCGCGTGCGGCCGGTCCTCACGAGTGCCGCCACGCCACCCAGCCGCCGGCCTGGCTGGCGGCGACGATGTGCCACCCGGCCGGGGCGTGCGGCCAGCTGGCCGACGCGGGCTGGCCGGCTGGCCAGGCCGCCTCGACCACGGCCGTCCCGGCCGGCGGCGCCTGGGGAGGGTTGAAGAATTCCAGCTCGGTCCAGGACACCTCGAACGCCTGCGGCGTCCACAGCGAGTAGCTGACGTTGCTGGCCACCGCGACCTTTTCGCCCGGCTTGAGCCCGCTGGCCGCCACGAACCCGGTCGTGCTGGCCGCCTGAGCCGGCGTGGCGGCCTGCGAGACATGGCTCGTCACCTGGGCCACGGCGACCAGGCTGACCGCCGCGAGCCCGGCCACCAAGGCGGCCCGCAGCGCCCTGGGCCCCCATAGCGCCCTGGGCCCCCGTAGCGCCCGGGAGGGCCGAGCTCCCGGGCGCACCACCACGGCGCTCCAGCGGCGAGCCGCGAGCGCCAGCGAGATCCAAAGGCCCAGCAGGCCCAGCGCCACCGCCGTCGCCACCCAGACGTTCGCGCTGGTCCAGTCCTGGGTCAGCACCGCCGGCTCGGCGAAGTTGAATCCGGTCGGGAAGATCGAGGTAGGCAGCGACGAGCCGGCGTAGACGGCCACGATGCCCGCGGTCATCAGGCTCAGCGCGACGGTGCACGCCGCGCAGATGGCCACGAATCGGGGTCGGCAGCGCAGCAGCACCACGGCGCCGACGAGGAAGAACGTGACGATCATGCCGTCCAGGTAACGTCCCGAGGCCCAGGTCGCAGACTGGTCTGAGGGCAGCGCGGCGGGCGCGCTGCCCGCGGTGACCAGGGTGACCGCCACGGCGAGGGCGGCCATGATCCGCACGTCCGCGCGGGATTTCGGCCACGCGATCACGGCTATGGCGGCGAACAGGCCGATCCCGGCCAGCCCCCAGCTGTCCAGCACCAGCCGCCAGAGCTGCCCGGCCGCCATCTCGAACACGTTGATGGCCCCGTGCACGTTGCGCAGCCGGGACGCCATCTCGCCGGACAGGCTCCGGGTCCCCTCGGGGTAGATCGCCCAGGACAGGTAGCGGTCCAGCAGCCAGCCCGCCCCGACCGACGCGGCCGTCGCCAGCGCGGCCACCGCGACCGTGCCCCGCGGCGCCAGGCGGCGCCACAGGATCGCCGCGCCGACCGCCAGGTAGCCGACGAGGATGACCAAGCCCCGTGAATGCACCGCGTAGGCGTACCCGACGAGCACGGCGGACCCGGCCGCGGCCGCATACCGGCCCCGCCGGGTCCGGGCCGTCAGCCAGCTGTGCACCGTCAGCAGCCACGCCAGGATCAGGACCGGGAAGATCGCGTCGGTCATCGCGTACTCGGCGTAGAAGAACCCGGCCGGGAGCAGCGCGGTGGCCAGGGCTACCCCGTAGGCGGCCGGGCGGCCCAGCCCGAGCCGCCGCCCGGCCACGTAGGCCAGCGGCATCAGGCCCGCGCTGATCAGCGCGTTGACCATCAGGACGCCGCGGTAGGCCGTCACCGGGTTATGGGTGAACCAGAAGACCGGCGTGATCAGCAGCGGGTAGCCGCCCTGGTACAGCGTCGAGTAGGAGAAGTCCGCGGCCGGCCCGCCCGCCAGGACCCGCGCCGCGATCAGGTACGCGGACTCGTCGGGATTGGCCAGCGGCACGGTCTGAGCGCGGCTGAACCAGACCCGCAGCGCCACCAGCACCAGCCAGCCCACCCCGACCAGGAGCCCCCAGCGCCTGGCCGACCGCCGGGCGGCGGTTCGCCCCTCGGCGCTCTCCCCGTCGGCGGGCACCCCAGCGGGCACCCCAGCGCCGTCGCCGGCCGGCCGCGCCGCGGCCAGATCGCCGCGTTCCGTAGCCCCGGACGTACCGAGCAGGCGTGCCAAGGCAGCTGCCTTCCATAATCAGCAGGGGTGGCCCGGCCTTGGCCCCGGGTGTCTGAGTGTATGCCCACCACGCGCATGCCGGAGGGATGCGGCTCCTGCGCGCTACTCCAGACTGGCCGTTGCGGCTGTGAAGACGGTTGGCGGATTATGTGTCTGCGCTAAGAACTTCCTGGCCGCCTTGCCCTGAACTTCCTGGCCGCCTTGCCCTGAACTTCCTGGCCGCCCTGCTCCGGTCCGAGCCGGCCGCCGGGGTCCGGCCGCGGGTGTAGCATCGACCGGGCGTCGCCAGCCTCCCCGGCGTGCGGGCGGCGCTTCGCCTGGGAGGAGAAGCACCCGATGCCGCGCACCAGGGATACTCGCATCACCGGCTACGAGCCGCTGCTGTCTCCGGCGGCGCTGCTCGACGAGCAGCCGCTGAAGGATCAGGCCGCGGGGACGGTTGAGGGGACCCGCGCCGAAGTCCGCGCCCTGCTTGACGGCGCGGATGACCGCCTGCTGGTCATCGCCGGGCCGTGTTCGGTCCACGATCCGGCCGCCGCACTGGACTACGCCGGCCGCCTGGCCGCCCTCCGCGACACCTACTCCGCCGACCTGTTGGTCGTGATGCGGGTCTACTTCGAGAAGCCGCGTACGGTGACCGGCTGGAAGGGCCTGATCAACGACCCCGGCATGGATAGCGGTCATGACGTGCACCGCGGCCTGCGGGTCGCGCGCCGGCTCCTGCTCGACATCGTGACCCTGGGCGTGCCGGTGGGCTGCGAATGGCTGGACCCGATCACGCCGCAGTACATCGCGGACGCCGTGACCTGGGGTGCGATCGGCGCCCGGACCACCGAGAGCCAGGTCCACCGCCAGCTCGCCTCGGGCCTGTCCATGCCGGTCGGGTTCAAGAACGGCACCGACGGCGACGTGCAGGTGGCGGTAGACGCGTGCCGGGCTTCGGCTGCCGGGCACACCTTCTTCGGCGTGACCGAGCACGGTGCGGCCGCGGTCGTGACCACCGCCGGGAACCCGGACACGCACGTGATCTTGCGCGGCGGCCGCGGCGGCCCGAACTACGAGGCCAGCCACGTGGCCAAGGCGCTGGACCTGATCACCGGATCCGGCCTGCCGCGCAGGCTGATGGTGGACGCCAGCCACGGCAACAGCGGCAAGGACCACCGCCGCCAGCCGCTGGTCGCGGCGGCCATCGCCGAGCAGGTGGCCGCCGGCGAACGCGGCCTGACCGGCGTGATGCTGGAGAGCTTCCTGCACGAGGGCAGGCAGGAGCCCGGCCCCCCGCAGACCCTCACCTACGGCCAGAGCGTCACCGACGCCTGCATGGACATCGCCGCGACCGCCGCCGTACTCGACGACCTGGCCGCCGCCGTCCGCTCCCGCCGCAGCTCTTTATCCCGCCCGGCCCGTCCATCCCGCCCCTGCCGCCGCCCCGGATCCTAGCCTCGTGCCCGCCCAACGCACCGAACCTCGGACCCTAGGCCTATGCCCCCACCGGGATGGACCCTGGATCCGGCGCGGATCAGCCGACCTTGGGCAGACCGGCGATGGCGGCGTCGATGCGCTTCTGCGGCAACTCGAAGTCGGTCATCTCGCCGGATAGGTATTTCTCGTAGGCCGCCATGTCGAAGTGCCCGTGGCCGCACAGCGCGGTCAGGATCACCTTCGGCTCGCCTGTTTCGGCGCACCGCTTGGCTTCCTCGATGGCGGCCGCCAGCGCGTGCGTCGGCTCCGGCGCCGGGATGATGCCCTCGGTCCGGGCGAACGTCAGCGCGGCGGCGAAGCACTCCCGCTGCGGCTTGGCCACCGCCTCGAACAGGCCGAGGTTGTACATGTGCGACAGCAGCGGCGACATGCCGTGGTAGCGCAGCCCGCCGGCGTGCACCGGATCCGGGATGAACTCGTGCCCGAGGGTGTGCATCTTCAGCAGCGGCGTGAAGCCGGCCGTGTCGCCGAAGTCGTACGCGTACACCCCGCGGGTGAACGACGGGCAGGCCGCGGGCTCGACCGCGCGGAACACCGGGTTGCCCCGGCCGGCCAGTTTCTCCCGCAGGAACGGCAGGAACAGCCCGGCGAAGTTGGACCCGCCGCCGGTGCAGCCGACGATCAGGTCCGGCATGTCCTCCCCGGCCGCGTCGAACTGCTTGATCGCCTCCTGGCCGATCACCGTCTGGTGCATCAGCACGTGGTTGAGCACGCTGCCCAGCGCGTACCGGGTCTCGGCGCTGCCGCCGGCCGCCTCGACCGCCTCGCTGATGGCGATGCCCAGGCTGCCCGGCGAGTCCGGGTCGGCGGCCAGGATGTCCGCGCCCGCCTTGGTCGCCCGCGACGGGCTAGGGTGCACGGTCGCGCCCCAGGTCTCCATCATCGTGCGGCGGTACGGCTTCTGGTCGTAGGACGCGCGGACCATCCAGACCTCGCAGTCGATGCCGAACTGGGAGCAGGCAAACGCCAGCGCGCTGCCCCACTGGCCGGCGCCGGTCTCGGTGGTGAGCCGTTTGGTCCCCTCGGCCGCGTTGTAGAACGCCTGGGGAACCGCGGTGTTCGGCTTGTGCGACCCGGCCGGGGACACCCCCTCGTACTTGTAGTAGATCCGGGCCGGGGTGTTCAGCGCCTTCTCCAGCCGCCGCGCCCGGTACAGCGGCGTCGGCCGCCACAGCCGGTACACGTCGAGCACCTCGGCGGGAATATCGATGAAGCGGTCGGTCGACACTTCCTGGCGGATGAGCTCCATCGGGAACAGCGGCGCGAGGTCCTCCGGGCCGATCGGCTGGAGCGTCCCCGGGTGCAGTGGCGGCGGCTGCGGCGAGGGCAGGTCGGGAACCACGTTGTACCACTGGCGCGGGATCTCGGACTCATCCAGGGTGATCTTGGTGCGCTCGTCCACGACTGCCTCCTCCTGCGGATACCTCTTCCGCACCTTAAGCCCTGAACAGCTCCAATGGCACCCGCAAGCCCTGAACAGCTCCAACGGCACCCTTAAGCCCTGAACAGCTCCAACGGCACCCGCCCGCCCCGAAATGGCTCGCGCCCGCCGGGCTTGCGGCACCCACCGCCGCTGCGTTCGCCGTTCCCTGGCGCCTTTCAAGAACAGTGACCCGTCCCGTGCGAAATTGCTTGCACTCGGCTGAAGCGAAGTTCATACTGACAGGGATAGTTCATTGCAGCCAAGTGCAGTGAACATACAGCACCCGATCATCGATCGGAGGGGGCGGAAGCATGCCTGGCACTATTACCACCATCGAGGCGAGCGACAACCTGTTCGTCCTGGGTGAGACCTTGCGGCCATTGCTCACCAACGCCATGGGGTCGTCGCTGGAGATCTTCGACACCAGCGGTCCTGCCGACGCCGGCCCGCCTCCGCACTGCCATCCGTGGGAGGAGGTCTATGTGGTGCTCGACGGTGAGATCGAGGTGATCATCGACGGTGAGCCCCACGTGGTCTCGCCCGGTGGCGTGGCCCACGTCCCCGCCGGTGTGACGCACAGCTACCGGAACCTCACCGAAGCCCGTTTCCTGACGATCACCACGTACGGCGAGGCGGCCCGATTTTTCGCGCAGGTGGCTAGCGAGGTCGAGATGAGCCCGCCGGACATTCCGGCTGTGGTGCGGGTGGCGTCCAGCCACGGCATCGAATTCAAGCTGTGACGGCAAGCCGCCACTACGTCAGCCCGAAGCGAGAGGCGCAGGCGGCGGCGACGCGCGAAGCGATCCTGCAAGCGTTCGCCGAGCAGCTCTCCAGTCCCGACCGCACCACGCTGTCGCCGAGCGAAGCCGCCCGCCGAGCCGGTGTCTCCGTACGGACGGTCCACCTGAACTTCCCCACCGCCGACGATCAGATCATCGCCCTGGCCGAGTGGTTCGACCGCCACTTCTACACCAAGGACATCCAGGTGGCCGACGGTCCTGACGATCTGGCGCGCTACTTCCGTGACGTCCACGAGATTGCCGTCAAATCGCCGCTGACCCGGGCCCTGACCGCCGCTCGTAGCCCGATGTGGCGCGAGGTCCGGCAGCGGCGTCGGGCCGAGCGGCTCGACGCCATCCGGCGGTCGGTCGCCGCGATCGGCGCTCCCCGGCGAGCGACCGAGGAGGCGACCGCCACCCTGCTCGGCATGTCAGGCGCGGAATTCTCGTGGACGATGCACGACTACGGCCTGCCGCTGGACCGGATCCCCGACACCATCGCCAGGACCGTGCAGCTCATCGTCGACGACCTCCGGGCCGCCGCAGCGCAGCGCCAGCAGCCCGCCGCCGGCTAAATGCGCCGACGTCGTCCTGGCCGCCACCCGGCGCGCCGGGTGGTGCCGGCGGGTCAATCCATAGGACAGTAAGGCATCGGGAAGCGCCCATCGCGCCTCCCCGGGGGGAAGGACTAACACATGGCCACGTACCTGATCACCCACGAAGTCGACAACGTCGACCGCTGGTGGAACTCGCCCAGGCGCGAAGAGATCTTCGGCCCCATGGGCATCACCATTCGCACTTTCCGTGATCCCGCAGGCTCGAACAAGGTCGGACTGATCGCCGAGATCCCAGACCTCGACGCGTTCCAGGAATTCATGCAATCCGACGCCGCGGCGGCGGCCATGCAGCACGACGGCGTGCGCCCCGAAACGCTCCTCGTGCTCGCGGCACGGTAACGAGCACCACCACCGCACTGGCGCATCCGCTACCTCCGGCCCAGCAGGAGAAAACCCGGTAAGGCAGGATCGTGGATCGTTACTGCCCGCCCGCGGGCAGTAACGATCCACAATAACGAGGACCCGTCCGGGATCGGCCCAGGCACGCAGGCACCCTGGTTCCGCGAGGCGGGGCCAGGGCCCGCGTGCCCGATGTGGCAGGCCCGGACGTTCGGAAGTTGTGGCCGCACTGGGTCGTCGTGGCGGAGCTGGCCAAACGGTTGTGGACGGCGGGCGTGCATGGCCTGGGCGCGCCGAAGGCCAGGACGCTCAGCCGCGGTCGTGGAGGGTCACCTGATAGCCGTCCGGGTCCGCGAACGTGAATGTGCGGCCGAACGGCCCATCGAGGGGCGCTGAGACGATCGTCGTGCCGGCGGCGGCGAGGGCGTCATAGATGTCCTGCGCGTCGGGGGCGTGCAGCCACAGCGCCATTCCCTGGCCCGGCTGCGCGATCGCGTCCAGGTCGACGCCCGCGACGACGTCGCGGACGGCGAACGCGATCGGCTTGGTGTCGAACACGACGGCGTGCGGCGGTCCTGCGTCGGAGCGCTTCAGCCCCAGGTACCGCTCGTAGAAAGCGGCGGAACGCTCCAGGTCGCGCACCTGCAGCGAAATGAAGTCGGGTCCGGTGACGGCCACGATTCTTGCCTCCTCATCGTATGTCAGTCTTCTGACACACCCCAATGTATGTCAGAATACTGACATGAGTCAAGGCGAGCCCGGAATCGAGCTGGACACATCGCTCGGGTACATGCTGAAGGCGGCCGCGAGCGCCCTGCACTCCGCCTTGGAGGCCGTGCTGAGGCCGCTTGGCATGACGATCACCCAATACGCCTGCCTGGAGCTGCTGGCCCAGCGACCGGGCCTGTCGAACTCCGAGCTGGCCCGCGGCGCCTTCGTCACCCGGCAGTCGATGAACGTGCTCCTGCAGGCCCTCGAACACCAGGGACTCGTTATCCGCCCAGCACGGGCACCCGTCGGCCGGGCCCTGCCGACCGAGCTGACCGCCCGCGGGCGCCGCCAGCTCAAGGTGGCCAGCGCCGCGGTTCGCCGCGTCGAGCAAGACATGCTGGCCAGTCTGGACGCCAGCGAACAAGATCAGATGCGGCGCCTGCTCACTGCGTGCATCGCCGCCCTGACCGGACCGCCCGCATCGGCCACGTGACCCCTCCGGACCGGCCGCCTGGATCATGGCACGCGGCCAGGGGCACACGCACCCCGATAGGCGGGGCCAGAGGGGCCCACGCACCCCCGGGGAACTCAGGCCACGAGCGTCTTCACCGCGGCGGCCAGGTCGGTCATCGCCTTCTTCGCGTCGGCGAAGTACATGCTGGTCTTGGGGTCGTAGTACAGGTCGTTGTCCAGGCCGGCGTAGCCGCGGCCCATCGAGCGCTTGACCACGATGATCGACTTGGCCTTGTCCACGTCCAGGATGGGCATGCCGGAGATCTCGTTGCCCGGGCGGCGGGCCGCCGGGTTGGTCACGTCGTTGGCCCCGATGACCAGGGCCACGTCGGTGCGCGGGAACTCCGGGTTGATCTCGTCCATCTCCTTGAGCTGCGGGTAAGGCACGTTCGCCTCGGCCAGCAGAACGTTCATGTGGCCGGGCATCCGGCCCGCCACCGGGTGGATCGCGTAGCTGACCTCGACGCCGCGGTCCTCCAGCAGCTTGGCCAGCTCGGCCACGCCGTACTGGGCCTGCGCGGCGGCCAGGCCGTAGCCCGGCACGATGACCACCTTGGACGCGTAGGCGAGCTGGATCGCCGCGTCGTCGGCCGCGATCGCACGGACCTGGGCGTCGACCGGGCCGCCGATCGCCACGGCGGTGTCCCCGGTGCCGAACCCGCCCACGATGATGTTGGTCAGCGACCGGTTCATCGCGTCCGCCATCAGCTTGGTCAGTATGCTTCCGGACGCGCCGACCAGCGCGCCGGCCACGATCAGCGCCCAGTTGCCGATGACGAAGCCGGCCATCGCCACCGCGGTGCCGGTGAACGCGTTCAGCAGCGAGATGACCACCGGCATGTCCGCGCCGCCGATCGGCAGCACCATCATGACGCCGAACGCCAGTGACGCGAGCACCAGGATCAGCAGGGCGGGCAGGCTGGCCGTGGTGAACAGGAACGCCGCCGAGCCGACCGCGATGACCGCGAGGGCGACGTTGAGCAGGCGGCCGCCCTTGAAGATCAGCGGCTGGCCGGGAATGAAGCCCTGCAGCTTGCCCGCCGCGATGATCGAGCCGGAGAACGTCACCGACCCGATGAGCACGTCGAGCACGGTGAACACCGTGGTCGTGCCGAGCACCCCGGCGGCGTGCGACTCGGCGTCGTAGTAGGCGTAGATCGCCACCAGCGCGGCGGCGCCGCCGCCGACCGAGTTGAACGCGGACACCAGCTGCGGCATCGCCGTCATCTGGACCGAACGGGCCGCGTACAGGCCTACCGCGGAGCCGATCAGCGCGCCGGCGATCAGCACGATCCAGCCGGTCGCGGTGACCGTGCCGGTGTGGATCATCAGGATCAGCGTGGCGATGCCCGCGATGATCATGCCCGCCATCGACACCTGGTTGCCGCGCCGCGCGGTGGCCGGGCTGTTCATCAGGTGCAGGCCGACCACGAACAGCACCGCGGCCAGCACGTAGACGAGCTGGATGTACCCGGTGAACCCGCTCATGCGTCCTCTCCCGACTGGGGCTTGCCGGTCTTGCGCATCAGGCCGCGCAGGCCTCGGTGGCCGTTGAGCGCCTCCGGGGCCGCTTGTGCTGCCTCCGGGAGCGCCTCCGGCGCCCGGCGCCGGAACATCTTCAGCATCCGCTCGGTCACCACGTACCCGCCGACCACGTTGGCGGAGGCGAAGACCGCGGCCACGAACGCGATGATGTAACCGACCACGGTATGCGCGGTCACGCCGATCAGCAGGGCGCCGACCAGCACGATGCCGTGGATGGAGTTGGTTGCCGACATCAGTGGCGTGTGCAAGGTGGCCGGGACCTTCCCGATCACCTCGATGCCGACGAGCAGCGCCAGGATGAAGATGGTCAGGTCAGTCAGTAGTGCCGTCGACATCGGCGGCGCCTCCCTTGGTGAGCTCTTGCGCAGGTAGCAGGCGGGCTACGGCCTCGTGCACGACCTTGCCGTCATGCGCGATCACCACGCCCGCCTGAATCTCGTCGGTGGTGTCGATGGCCAGCGCTCCGTCGGAAGTCAGCTGCAGCAGCAGGGCCGAGATGTTGCGCGAGTATGCGTTCGAGGCCGCCGTCGGCACGGTGGCGGCCAGGTTGTCGGCGCCGATGATCGTCACGCCATTGCCGGTGACGACCGTCTGGCCGGGAAACGACCCGGTCACGTTCCCGCCCAGCGCGCTGGCGCCCATGTCCACGATGACCGAGCCGGGCGCCATCGCCTTGAGCGTGTCGTCGGTGACCAGCAGCGGCGGCCTGCGCCCCGGGACCTGGGCGGTGGTGATTACTACGTCGTGCCGGGCGATGTGGCCGGTCAGCTCTTCTTGCTGGGCCGCCCGCTCCTCGGGCGTCAGCTCGCGGGCGTAGCCGCCCTCCCCGGCCGCGCCGCCGACCGAGGTCAGCTCGATGAACGAGGCGCCGAGCGACTCCACTTCGCCCTTGGCGGCGGGCCGGACGTCGTAACCGCTCACCACGGCACCCAGCCTCTTGGCCGTGCCGATCGCCTGCAAGCCGGCCACGCCCGCGCCCAGGACGAGAACCTTGGCCGGCCGGGCCGTACCCGCCGCGGTGATCAGCAGCGGAAAGAATCGGCCGAACGACTCCGCGGCGACCACCGCGGCCTTGTAGCCGGCCACATTCGCCTGGGAGGTGAGCGCGTCCATCCCCTGCGCCCGGGACAAGGTACGCGGCAGGCCATCCAGGCTGATCGCGGTCACGCCCCGGGCGGCCAGCGCGGCGGCCAGTTCCGGGTCGGTGAGCGGGGCCAGCATGCCGATGATCGCTTGGCCGGTGCCGAGCTGGCTCACCACGGCGGCAGACGGCTTGGTCACGGTCAGGATGACGTCGGCCGCCGCGAACAGCTCGGCGGTGCCCATGATGGCGGCGCCCGCCTCGGCGTAGGCCGAGTCGGGCAGCCAGGCGCTCTCGCCCGCTCCGCGCTCGACCAGCACCTCGATCCCGGCCGCCCGGAGCTTGGCCACCGCCTCGGGCACCAGGGCCACGCGGCGCTCGCCTGGCGCAGTCTCCTTGACGACACCTGCCTTCATAGTGCTGACCTCGTATCCATTTCCCGTAGCGGCCAGGTCCTGCGGTCCTTGACGATATCCATCATGCCGCCCGGCAGGTAGGGCCCTGCGCTGCCCCCCGGACGGCTCTTAGCCTCTGGTGTCGCGGCAGTCTCAATACTCGGCCCTCAGTACTCGGCCCGAATACTCGGCCCTCAATACTCGGCCCGGAGCAGGCGGCTGATCCTATCGCCGGCCGCGACGACGGCGCCCGCGTGCAGGCGGCCGGGGGAGCGGGTCAGGCGCTCGATCGGGCCGGATACCGAGACCGCGGCGATGACCCGGCCGCCCGGGCCGCGCACCGGCGCGGACACCGAGGCGACGCCGGGCTCTCGCTCGGCGGCGGTGGCCGCCCAGCCGCGGCGGCGCACCTGGGCCAGCGTGGCCGCGGTGAATTTCGCGCCGCGCAGCCCCCGGTGCATGCGGCTGCCTTCTTCCCAGGCCAGCAGCACCTGGGCCGCTGAGCCCGCGGTCATCGGCAGCGCCGCGCCGACCGGGACGGTGTCCCGCAGCCCGCTGGCCCGCTCGGCGGCGGCCACGCACAGGCGCGTGTCGGCATGCGCCCGGTAGAGCTGGGCGCTTTCCCCGGTGATCTCCCTGAGCTGCGCCAAGATGGGCTGCGCGATGGCCAGCAGCCGGTCCTCCCCGGCTGCGGCGGCCAGCTCGCCGATCCGCGGGCCGAGCACGAACCGGCCCTGCGTGTCCCGGGCCAGCATCCGGTGTGCCTCGAGCGCGACCGCGATCCGGTGCGCGGTCGGCCGGGCCAGGCCGGTCGCCTTGACCAGTTGGGCCAGCGAAGCCGGGCCGCTTTCCAGGGCGGACAGGACAGAAACCGTCTTGTCGAGAACGCCGACTCCGCTAGAGTTGTTCATGTAATGAATATTGCCGTCTCGGAATGCGAGACGCAAGCGGAGGGAGACGGCGCGATGGGCCGTACGGTCGCTGAGAAGATCTGGGACGCGCACGTGGTGCGCAGCGCGGCAGGCGAACCCGACCTGCTCTACATTGACCTGCACCTGATCCACGAAGTGACCAGCCCGCAGGCCTTCGACGGGCTCCGGGCCGCCAACCGCAAGGTGCGCCGCCCCGACCTGACTATCGCGACCGAGGACCACAACGTGCCGACCACGGGCATCACCGGTCCCGGCGTGCCGCTGTCCGGCCCGGGCAGCCCGGTGACCGACCCGGTGTCCCGCACGCAGGTCGAGGCGCTGCGCAAGAACTGCGCCGAGTTCGGCATCCAGCTCTATCCCATGGGTGACGCCGGCCAGGGCATCGTGCACGTCATCGGCCCGCAGTTCGGGCTCACCCAGCCCGGCCTGACCATCGTCTGCGGCGACTCGCACACCTCCACCCACGGCGCGCTGGGCGCGCTGGCCTTCGGCATCGGGACCAGCGAGGTCGAGCACGTGCTGGCCACCCAGACGCTGCCCCAGCTGCGGCCCAAGACGATGGCCATCACCGTGGACGGCACGCTGCCCGACGGCGTGACCCCCAAGGACCTGATCCTGGCCATCATCGCCAAGATCGGCACCGGCGGCGGCCAGGGCTACGTGGTCGAGTACCGCGGCTCCGCGGTCCGCGCGCTGTCCATGGAGGGCCGGCTGACCGTCTGCAACATGTCGATCGAGGCTGGCGCACGGGCCGGGCTGGTCGCACCGGACGACGTGACCTTCTCCTACCTGGAGGGCCGCCGGCACGCGCCGTCCGGCGCCGCCTGGGAGACGGCCCTGGACTACTGGCGCTCGCTGCCCAGTGACGACGACGCCCGTTTCGACCACGAGGTGACGCTGGACGCCGCGACGCTGACGCCCTACGTGACCTGGGGCACGAACCCGGGCCAGGCCCTGCCGCTCGGGGCATCGGTGCCCGACCCCGGCTCGTTCGCCGACCCGGACCAGCGGGCCGCCGCGGAGCGCGCACTGACCTATATGGACCTGCAGCCCGGCACCGCACTGCGCGACATCGCGGTGGACACGGTCTTCATCGGCTCGTGCACCAATGGGCGGATGGAGGACCTGCGCGCCGCCGCCGAGGTGCTCCGCGGCCGCAAGGTCGCGCCGAGCGTCCGCATGCTGGTGGTCCCCGGATCCATGCAGGTCCGGGCCCAGGCCGAGCAGGAGGGCCTGGACGCGGTGTTCACCGCGGCCGGTGCCGAGTGGCGCGCGGCGGGCTGCTCGATGTGCCTGGGCATGAACCCGGACACGCTGGCTCCCGGCGAGCGTAGCGCCTCGACTTCCAACCGCAACTTCGAGGGACGCCAGGGCAAGGGCGGGCGCACCCACCTGGTCTCGCCCGAGGTCGCCGTCGCCACCGCCGTGACCGGTCACCTCGCGGCCCCCGCCGACTTGTAGAAGTGAGAAGGAGACAGCTGCGATGGAACCATTCATCACCCACACCGGCCGCGCGCTGCCGCTGCGGCGCACCAACGTGGACACCGACCAGATCATCCCGGCCGAGTACCTCAAGCGGGTGAGCCGGATCGGGTTCGGCGACGGGCTGTTCGCCGCCTGGCGCGAGGACCCGGCCTTCGTGCTCAACCAGCCGCAGTACGCCGGCGCGACGATCCTGGTCGCCGGGACCGACTTCGGCATCGGGTCGTCCCGCGAGCACGCGGTCTGGGCGCTCACCGACTACGGTTTCCGCGTCGTGATCGCCCCCCGGTTCGGCGACATCTTCCGCAGCAACGCGACCAAGGCCGGCCTGCTGCCGGTGATCCTGCCCGAGGGGGTCGTGGCCGCCCTGCAGGACGCCGTCGAGGCCGATCCGGGCACGCAGATCACCGTCGACCTAGGCGACCGCGTCGTGCTGGCCGAGGCGGCGGGGATCAAGTCCCCCTTCGACCTCGACGATTACACCCGCTGGCGCCTGATGGAGGGACTCGACGACATCGGCCTGACCCTCCGCTACACCGACGACATCACCGCCTTCGAGCAGGCCCGCCCCGCCTGGCTCCCCGTCACCGCCTGACCCGCCCAAGCTCACTTCCGCCCCGGCGCAACCACGTACCCCCGCCTTTGTGCCGGCCTTTCCGGGGCCCGCTGCTGGTCAGGGTCCTCACTGCAGGCGGGAGCGGTGCCAGCGAACGGGGCGGGCGGCGGTCGGCCGTGGTGTAGCCGCTCGCCGCTGGCCTCCTGCTTGATGTAACGCCGGTTATATCCCGTTATGCCTAAACTTCACATTGAGGCATAACGGGCACCGACCATGATCTGATCATGGAAACAGCCTGAGCGGAGTGCACGGAAACAGCCCGAGCAGAGTGCACGGAAACAGCCCGAGCAGAGTGCGCTTTTCTTAAGTTCCTCGCGTTGGGCTATTACCGGGCCAACGGTCCATCAAGCCGGTACCGAGGAGCACCGGGAGCCGCTGGTGGCTTCCAGGTAGCGGGCCAGCGCTTTACGGCTGCGGACGAACGCGGAAAGTAGCGCCAACCGGGCATTTGGCCGCCGCCCGGGTGTGATCTTGCCCGACACGAGGCCCAATGTGGCCGAGGTTATTGTGCGACCGCGCGGGATGGCCTACTTTCGGGCAGGTCAGAAGGTCGCGATCTCGTATCGGAGCCCACGCGGCCTGTGGGGGAAGCGCAGGAGTTGACTATGAACAAGCGTGATCTGATCGACGCGATCTCGGGGCGACTGGGGGACAAGAAGTCCGCGACCGAAGCGGTGAACGCTGTCCTGGAGACCATCCAGTCAGCCGTCGCGAACGGCGACAAGGTGGCCATCACCGGGTTCGGCGTATTCGAGAAGAGCGAGCGTCCCGCTCGCACCGCCCGTAACCCCGCTACCGGGGCCACCATCGAGGTGCCCGAGTCCTCGGTGCCGAAGTTCCGTCCTGGCGCCGACTTCAAGGCCCTTGTTAACGCCGGACCCAAGAAGACCGCTAGGAAGTAGCCCGCCTACGGACAGTCCCGTGCTCGTGGCCAGTCCCCGCCGGACTGGCCACGACACCGGACCGCCCACGACACCGGACCGCCCACCACACCGGACCGGCCACGGCACCGGGGATAGCCAGGACGCCGTGCCAGCCGCGATCATGGCCGCCAGGCGGGCCCGGGGCGCTTGCGCAGCGCGGTCTGGATGATCCGGTCGAAGAGCTCAGCCAGCGGCAGGCCGCTGGCCACCCACATCAGCGGGAACCCCGAGGCGGGCGTCATCCCCGGCATCGTGTTGATCTCGTTGAACAGGACCTTCCCGGCCGGGGTGTAGAAGAAGTCGACCCGGGCCAGGCCTTCGCAGGAGATCGCGTCGAAGGCCGCGCAGGCTAGTCTCCTGACCTCGGCGGCGGCCTCCGCCGGGATCGGCGCCGGGATCCGCATCGTGGTCCGGGAGGCCAGGTACTTGGCCTGGAAGTCGTAGAACGGCGCGTCCGGGTCCACCACCACCTGCCCGGGCAGGCTCGCTTCTGGCGGCCCGCCGTCGAGGCCCTCGAGCACCGCGCACTCGACCTCGATCCCTTCCACCGCGGCTTCCACCAGCACCTTGGTGTCGAAAGCCCGCGCGGCCTCCACCGCCCGCTCCAGCTCGGCCGCGTCCGTCACCCGCGAGATCCCGACGCTCGACCCGCCGCGGGCCGGCTTGACGAACACCGGCCAGCCCAGCTCGGCGATCTCGTCCATGACCCGCTTGCGCTCGCCCACGCCGCCCACGCCCCCGGACCCCCCACGCCGCCCGGACCGCCGACGCCCCCCACGCCGCCCAGACCGTCAACGCCCCCCACGCCCCCCACGCCGCACAGCCAGTCGCGCTCACGCACCACCACGTACCGCCCGACCGGCAGCCCGCGCGCGGACATGATCAGCTTCATGTACTCCTTGTCCATGCCGGCCGCACTGGCGAACACACCCGCGCCCGCGTACCGGCTGCCGGTCATCTCCAGCAGTCCCTGCAGGGTCCCGTCTTCGCCGAACGTCCCGTGCAGCAGCGGCAGCACCACGTCTACCTCGCCTAGGTCGCGCGGCACCTCACCCGGGGCAGACACCGCCAGTACACCGCCGGCCCGCGGCGTGATCTCCGCCCCGGGCAGCGCTACCGACTCCACCGAGGGCTCCGACGCGGCCGATAGCGCCAGCCGGCCCGGGTCCCCCGAGGTGAGCACCCAGCGCCCGTCGGCGGCGATGCCGATGGGCAGCACGTCGTAGCGGTCCCGGTCGATGGCCGAGAGCACCAGCCCCGCGCTCGCGCAGGACACGGCGTGTTCTTCGCTGCGGCCGCCGAACACCACGGCCACCCGGATCTTCCCCGTCACCCCGACCTCCCGAGCACAGCGAGCCGACAGCACATGCAGTCAAATACGACGTCCGGAGCAAACACCAGGCCCTAAGGCCTGCTGAGGGCCTCCAGGGCCACGTACGCGTCGGAGATGAGGTCCTCGGGGTCCTCAAGGCCGATGGAGAAGCGTACCGCTCCCGGGTCGATGCCGCCGGCCGCTAGCGCCCGGTCGTCGAGCTGGCGGTGCGTGGTCGAGGCCACGTGGCTCACCACTGTGTGCGTCCCGCCCAGCGACGTCGCCACCTCGGCCAGCCGGAGCTTGTCGGCCAGGGCCATGCCCGCGTCCCGGCCGCCGTGCGGGGTCACGGTGACGATCGCGCCGAACCGCACGCCCTCGGGACCGGAGTCGAAAAGACGCCGCGCCACCTGGTGCCCGGGATGCTCGGGCAGCCCCGGGTAGTCGATCTTCAGCACGGTCGGGTGCCGGGACAGCGCGGCGGCGAACACCGAGGCGGTCGAGCAGGCCCGCCGGACCCGCAGCGGCAGCGTCTCCAGGCCGCGCCGGAGCAGGAACGCCTCGTCCGGGGCCAGGGAGCCGCCCGTGTCGATCCGGACGCTGCGGATGTTGCTGATCAGCTCGATGCGCCCGGTGACCACCCCGCCGGTGACGTCGGAGTGCCCGCCGATGTACTTGGTCGCGGAGTGGATGACCAGGTCGGCGCCGTGCTCCAGCGGACGGCAGATTACCGGCGGGGCCAGGGTGGAGTCGACCACGAGCAGCGCCCCGGCGTCGTGCGCGATGTCGGCCAGGGCGCGCAGGTCGGCGACCGCGGTGGTGGGGTTGGCGATCGTCTCGGCGTACACGATCCTGGTCGTCGGCCTGATCGCCGCCCGGACCTGGTCCAGATCGGTGATGTCGACGAAGTCCGTTTCCACCCCGAACCGGGAGGCGACGTTGCGCAGGAAGGAGTAGGTCCCGCCGTACACCGCGGCGGACGCGACGACATGCGCTCCGGTCCGGGCGAAGGTCCAGAACACCCCGCTGATCGCCGCCATGCCCGACGCGAACGCCTGGGCCGCGGGCCACCGCGGCAGGTTGACGCCCTCCAGCGCGGCCACCGCCCGGGCGAACGCGTCGACGGTGGGGTTGTCGATGCGGCTGTAGCTGTAGCCGGGCATCTCGTCGTTCAGGACGGCGCGGTACTCCTCCGAGTTCCCGAACGAGAACGCCGCGGTCCGGTACACCGGGGTGCCCAGCGGCTGCTGCGACGGCGCCGGCGGGGCCGGGAGATGCACCGCACGCGTGTTCTCCCCGGTCTGCTTGCGCACTATGTCCACGCTGAACTCCTCACGGCCCGTACCACTCCGGCTTGGCTGAGCGTGACGCTAGCATCGACGCGGCCGCCTCGACGGACAGTCCGTCCCGCATGACCGCCGCCACGACCTCGGTGATGGGCATCTCCACCCCGCTGGACCGGGCCAGCTCGAGCACCGGCTCGCACGAGCCCACGCCCTCGGCGGTGGCGTTCAGCGCCGCGGCCTGCGCCACCGACATGCCCCGGCCCAGGTTCTCACCGAACGTCCGGTTCCGGGACAGCGCCGACATGCACGTGGCCGCCAGGTCACCCATCCCGGCCAGGCCCGCGAACGTCTGCGGCTGCGCGCCCAGCGCCGAGCCCAGCCGGGCCATCTCAGCCAGCCCGCGGGTCATCAGCGCGGCCCTGGTGTTGTCGCCCTGCCCGATCGCGACCGCGACGCCGATCGCGATGGCGATGATGTTCTTGACCGTCCCGCCGAGCTCGCACCCGATCACGTCGGAGTTGGTATACGGCCGGAAGTACGGCGTGTGGCAGGCGGCCTGCAAGGCCTGCGCGCCGTCGGCGGCCGCGCAGGCCACCACCGTGGCGGCGAACTGCCGCCGGATGATCTCGCGCGCCAGGTTCGGCCCGGACACCACGGCCACCCGCCCGGGCTCCGCGCCGGCCACCTCGCTGATGACCTCGCTCATCCGCAGGCACGTGCCGTGCTCGATCCCCTTGATCAAGCTGACCAGCATCGCGCCGGGCGGGATCAGCGGCGCCCACGTGACCAGGTTGGCCCGCAGCGACTGCGCGGGCACGGCGAAGGCCACGATGTCCGCGCCGGCCAGCGCCGCCGCCGCGTCGCAGGTCGCCTCCAGAGCGGGCGTCAGCGCGATGCCGGGCAGGTAGTCCGGGTTCTCGTGCAGCTCGCGCAGCGCCTTGGCCAGCTCTGCCCGGCGGCTGTACAGCACGGTGGAGGTCCCGGCGTCGCAGAGCACCTGCGCGAACGTGGTCCCCCACGAGCCGGCCCCCATGACCGCCGCCCTCATGCCGGGCCGGGCTCCACCGCCGGGCCGGGCGCCACCGCCGGGCCGGGTGCCACGGCCGGGACCCGGGCGCCCACAGCGGGATCCCAGACGCCGGCGGGCGGCGTTTCCTGCCTGATCTGCGCCAGCAGCCCGGTGATATCGGCCATGATGGCGGCCGTGGCGGCCCGCAGCGTGCTGGCGCCCAGCCGCTGGCCCGCGTAGGCGGACAGGTCCACCGCCGGCCCGGCGGCCATCTGGACCGTCTTGCGCGGCCACAGCCGGGGCTTCTTCGACCCGTAGGGCAGGATGTCCTGCGCCCCCCAGTGCGCGACCGGGATGACCGGCGCGCCGGTGGTCAGCGCGAGCCGGGCGACGCCGGTCTTGGCCACCATCGGCCACAGGTCCGGGTCGCGGGTCGCGGTCCCTTCCGGGTAGACGATCACGCACGCGCCGCCCGCCAGGGCCCGCTCCGCCTGCTTCAGGACCAGGCCGGCGTCGCCGCGCCCCCGGTACACCGGCAGCTGGCCCAGCTTGAACATCAGCGGCCCGATCACCTTCACCTCGAAGATGGCCGACTTGATCATGAACACCGGGTAACGGTGCCCGTAGGCGTCGGTGAACAGGGCGAGCGTGGGCCAGTCGGCGTAGGACAGGTGGTTGGGAGCCAGGATCACCCCGCCGGTCTGCGGGAAGTTCTCCTGGCCCTGCCACTGGTGCCTGATCGGCAGCCGGAGCCCGGGCCGCAGGATGATCTCGGAGAACCGCCGCCAGGCCGGTGAGTATCCCCACTCGCGGGGGACCGTAGGCTGGTCGACGCTAGTCCCGGTGCTCATGCGGTCAGTCTCCTGGTTCAGGTGGTCTGGTGTCGAGGCAGGATCAACTACATGACCGATAGTGCCCTGATCACCTGGTCAGTGCTGATGCCCGTCAAGGTACTCGCCCAGGCCAAGTCCAGGCTCGCCCAGCTGGCCGGCCCGCGCCGCGGCGAGCTGGCCCTCGCGCTGGCCAAGGACACGCTGTCGGCGGCGCTGCGGTGCGAGGCGGCCGCCCGCGTGGTCGTCATCACCGACGACGAGACGGCGGCGGGCGCGCTGGGCGCGCTGGGCGCCCTGGTGGTCCCCGACGAGCCGCGGGACGGCCTGAACGCCGCGCTGCGGCACGGCGCCGCGTACGCCGCGCAGCGGTGGCCCGCCGCCGGCCTGGCGGCGCTGTCGGCCGACCTGCCCGCGCTGCGCCCGCTCGATCTGACCCGCGCCCTGCGCGCCGCCGCAGCCTGGCCGAACGCGTTCGTGGCTGATGCCGCCGGCGACGGAACGACGCTGTACACCGCGGCGCCAGGCGCGGCGTTCCGGCCCGCATTCGGCGTCGCGTCGCGGTCACGGCATGCGGCGGGCGGGGCCGCTGAGCTCGGCCTGGACGGCGTGCCGGGCCTGCGCCGGGACGTCGACACGCCCGCTGACCTGCGCGCCGCCACCGCCCTCGGCCTTGGCCCGCGGACCGCGCCGCTCGCTGCTGAGCTGCTCAGATGTGCACCACAGGGCAGGTGAGCGTCCTGGTGATCCCGGGGACGGCCTGGATCTGCGCGGCGACCAGCCGGCCGAGATCGTCCACGTTGTCGGCCTGGGCTCGGACGATCACGTCGTACGGGCCGGTGACGTCCTCGGAGTTCGTCACCCCGGTGATCTTCCCGATCAGCGCGGCCACGTCGGAGGCCTTGCCGACCTCGGTCTGGACGAGGATGTACGCCTCCACCATGAGATCCTCCCGGGACCATTACGGGACGGTTGGCCCCGATGGCTCACGCTACCGTAGAGGTACAGACCGGTGATACGCGCGGGAGGTCCCGATCGCTGAGGACGGCCAGTCACAGGACGGACAGCCGCAGGACGGCCAGCCGCCGGACGGGCCGACCGTGGCCGAGCTGGGCGAGTTCGGCCTCATCGCGGCGGTGTCCGCCGTGCTGTGGCCTGACCAGCAGGGGACGGGAGCCCTGGTCGGGATCGGCGACGACGCCGCGGTCCTGGCCGCCCCCGACGGCCGGGTGGTGGCCAGCACGGATTTCCTGCTCGAGGGGCGGCATTTCCGCCGGGACACCTCCAGCGCGGCCGATGTCGGGGTCAAGGCCGCGGCCCGGAGCCTGATCGACGTCGCGGCGATGGGCGCGGTGCCCACCGGGCTGCTGGTCGCGCTGGCCGCGCCGGGCGACCTGCCCGTCAGCTGGGCCCTCGGCCTGGCCCGGGGACTGGCGCAGGAGTGCGCCCGGGCCGGCGCGAGCGTGGTCGGCGGGGATACCGCCCGCGCCTCGTCGGTCCTGCTGGCCGTCACCGGCCTCGGCGACCTGGGCGGCCGCGCCCCGGTGCTCCGGTCCGGGGCCGCGCCCGGCGACCTGGTCGCGGTGGCCGGCCCGCTCGGCCGCGCCGCGGCCGGCCTGGCCCTGCTGTCGGCCGGGATGACGGTCCCCCCGGCCGGCGCCACGGCGTGGGCGGCCCCGCTGATCGCCGCCCAGCGGCGGCCGCAGCCCCCCTACGACGCCGGTCCCGAGGCCGCCGACCTCGGCGCCACAGCCATGATCGACATCAGCGACGGCCTGCTCGCCGACCTCGGCCACGTCGCCGCGGCCAGCGGGGTGCTCATCGACGTGGTGTCGGCCCGGCTGAGCCCCGGCGACGCCCTGCTCACCGCGGCGCGCGCCGCCCCGGCCGCCCGCCGCCCCCGCGATGCAGACCTAACGGACCCTGGTGCCCGCCCCGCGCCCACCAGCGCGCAGGCCTGGGTGCTCACCGGCGGTGAGGATCATGCGCTGGCCGCCACGTTCCCGCCGGGCACGGCGCTGCCGTCCCGGTGGACGGTGATCGGAGAAGTGCGGGAAGCCCGCGGCGGCTCCGGAGTCCTGGTCGACGGCCAGGCCTGGGCCGGCCCGGCCGGCTGGGACCACTTCAGCGGGTAACGCGGCCTGCCTTAATGCAGGAAGTGCACACGTACAGGCGCTTGGGCGTCCCGCCCACCATGGCCCGGACACGCTGGACGTTCGGGTTCCAGCGGCGGCGGGTGCGGCGGTGTGAGTGCGAGACGTTGTTGCCGAAGCCCGGCCCCTTGCCGCAGATGTCGCAGACGGAAGCCACGGTTCGCTCCATTGTTGAAGGTTGGATCAAGCAGCCGTCGAAGCCTACCCGATGCCCGGCGCGTGCGCGAACCGGCCGCGGGGACCGTGCGCACCCTGACACCGGGCCCTCCTATGCTGCCAGGTGTGACCACGCTCCGCGAACCGCTCACCCGGGCGTTGGGCCCCAAGACCGGCAAGGCGCTGGAGAATGCCCTCGGCGTGCCCACGGTCGGCGACCTGCTGCGGCACTACCCGCGGCGCTATTACAGCCGCGGCGAGCTGACCGACCTGTCCTCGCTGCGTGAAGGCGACCACGTCACCGTGCTGGCCCGGGTTGACCAGGCCCGCCTGCTCCCCATGCCCAACCGTAATTTCCGCAGCCGGGGCGAGGTCATCATCACCGATGACCGGGCCAAGCTGGTGCTGACCTTCTTCTTCCGGACCCGCGGCGCCGAGCACGGCTTCGGCCGGCTCGTGCCCGGCATGATGGGCATGTTCGCGGGCACCGTGTCCAGCTACCGCCACCGGCTCCAGCTGGTCCACCCGGAGTACGAGCTGCTGCCCGGCGCGCCGCCCAACGCCGACCTCACCCCGGAACTGGCCGCGGAGTTCGCCGCCGAAGTGATCCCGGTCTATCCGGCCACGGCCAAGGTCAGCTCGTGGATCATCGCCAAGTCGATCCGGATGGTGCTGGAAACGCTCGAGGCCGGGGAAGACCCGCTGCCCGCGCCGCTGCGGGAACGCTACGGGCTGTACGGGCAGGCCGAAGCCCTCCGGGCCATCCACCGGCCGCTCGACTGGCCGGACCGGGACCGGGCCCGGCTGCGCCTGAAGTGGGACGAGGCCTTCGTCCTGCAGACGGCCCTGGCCCAGCGCCGGATGGCCGCCGCGGCCCTGCCCGCCATGCCGCGGCCGCCCACCGGCGGCGGCCTGGCCGGCGAGTTCGACACCCGGCTGCCGTTCACCCTCACCGCGGGCCAGGTGGCGGTGGGCGAGACCATCGCCCACGACCTGGCCTGCGCCTACCCGATGCACCGGCTGCTGCAGGGCGAGGTCGGCTCGGGCAAGACGGTGATCGCCATCCGGGCCATGCTCCAGGTGGTCGACGCGGGCGGCCAGGCCGCCCTGTTGGCCCCGACCGAGGTCCTGGCCCAGCAGCACTACCGCTCGGTCACCGACATGCTCGGCCCGCTGGCCCAGGGCGGGCAGCTGGGCGGCGCGGAGCACGCCACCCGGGTGGCCCTGCTGACCGGTTCGGTGGGCGCGGCCGCGCGGCGTTCGGCCCTGTCCGACGTCTTCACCGGCGACGCCGGGATCGTGATCGGCACCCACGCGCTGCTCGAAGAGCGGGTCCAGTTCGCCGATCTCGGCCTGGTGGTCATCGACGAGCAGCACCGGTTCGGCGTGGAGCAGCGGGACGCGCTGCGGGCCAAGGCGGCCGACAACCGGCCGCACGTGCTGGTCATGACGGCCACGCCGATCCCCAGGACGGTGGCCATGACCGTCTACGGCGACCTGGAGACCTCGACGCTGACCGAGCTGCCCGCCGGGCGTTCGGCCATCGCGACCCACGTGGTGCCCGCGGCCGACAAGCCGCACTTCCTGCAGCGGGCCTGGGAGCGGGTCAAGGAGGAGATCAGCCGCGGCCGGCAGGCCTACGTGGTCTGCCCCCGCATCGGCGACGGCCCGGATCCCGACGGCCCGGATCCCGACGGCCCGGATTCCGATGCCCCCGATTCCGATGCCCCGGATGAGGCCGGCTATCAGGCCGAGGACGATTTTTCGAACGTGGACATGACCGGCGGCATCCCGCGTAGCGTGGTCGCGGGCCGCCGGCAGCCGTTGTCGGTGCTCGACGTGGCCGCGACGCTGGACGCGGGCCCGCTGGCCGGGGTGCGGCTGGGTATCCTGCACGGCAGGCTGCACCCGGACGAGAAGGACCGGGTGATGCGCGAGTTCTCCGCCGGGCGGATCGACGTCCTGGTCGCGACGACCGTGATCGAGGTGGGGGTCGATGTCCCGAACGCCACCGTGATGGTCATCATGGACGCCGAGCGGTTCGGCGTCTCCCAGCTCCATCAGCTGCGAGGCCGGGTCGGCCGCGGGAGCGCGCCGGGCCTGTGCCTGCTGGTCACCGAGGCCCCGCCGGCCAGCCCCGCGAGGGAGCGCCTTGACGCGGTGGCCGCCACCCTTGACGGGTTCAAGCTGTCCCGGCTGGACCTCGAGCAGCGCCGGGAAGGCGACGTGCTCGGCGCCGCGCAGGCCGGCCGCCAGTCCAGCCTGAAGCTGCTCCAGCTGCTCGCCGACGAGGACCTGATCGGGCAGGCCCGGCAGGAGGCCACCGCCGTCGTCTCGGCCGACCCCGCCCTGTCCGGTCATCCCGCCCTGCGGGCCGCCATCGACGACCTGCTCGGCCCCCAGGCCGACTACCTCGACAAGACCTGACGTCCCGGCGTGCACACTTAAGGGGTGACACGCGTCATCGCCGGCCAGGCGGGCGGCCGGCGGCTGGCCGTCCCGCCCGGCCGGGATACCCGGCCGACGAGCGACCGCGCCCGGGAAGGGCTGTTTGCCACCATTGCCTCGATGGCAGGCCCGCTGGCCGGGGCGCGCTTCGTGGACCTGTACGCCGGATCCGGCGCGGTCGGCCTGGAGGCCCTGTCCCGGGGGGCCGGGCACGTATTGCTGGTGGAATCCGGGGCCCGGGCCAGCCGCGTCATCCGCGAGAACATCACCGCGCTCGGCCTGCCCGGCGCCGAGGTGATCACCGACCGGGTGGAGCGGGTGCTGGCCCGCGGGCCGGCCGGGGGCCGCTACGACATCGTCTTCGCCGACCCGCCCTACGCGATGCCGGACGAGGAGGTGTCCCGGCTGCTCGGGCGTCTCACGGACCGGACATGGCTGCCGCCGGAGGGATTGGTGATCTTCGAGCGCGCGACCCGGTCGGGGCCTGTGACCTGGCCGGATGGGTTCACGGCCGACCGGGCGCGCCGGTACGGGGAAGCCACCTTCTGGTTTGGCCTGACTCAGGCGGGTTAACATGCGGATTGAGCCTTGAAAGGGGTGACATCGCGTGCATCGCGTCGTCTGTCCGGGTTCCTTCGACCCAGTGACCAACGGGCACCTCGACATCATCAGCCGCGCCGCAGCCATGTACGACGAGGTGGTCGTGGCCGTGCTGATCAACGTGACCAAGCAGGGCTTGTTCACGGTGGACGAGCGGGTTGAGCTGCTCAGCGAGGTCACCAGCCAGTACGGCAACGTCAAGATTGACCGCTTCCACGGCCTGCTGGTGGACTTCTGCGCCGCCAACGGGATCACCGCAGTGGTCAAGGGCCTGCGGGCCGTCAGCGACTTCGAGTACGAGATGCAGATGGCGCAGATGAACTACCGGATGGCGAAAATCGAGACGCTGTTCATGACGACCAACCCGCTGTACTCCTTCCTCAGTTCCAGCCTGATCAAGGAAATCGCCAGGTACGGCGGGGACGTCAGCGGGCTGGTGCCCGAGCCGGTGGTCTCCCAGTTGCGCCGCCGCATGACCGAGGAGTGAGGTCGGCCGCGGGAGCGGGAATCAGGGCGCGGGTGATCAAGTTGGGATTACCGCGCGCCGCCGGTAGGCTGAGCGCTCGGTTCCGTAAAGCGATACACACGAGTTCACTGTCATGCCCACTACACGAACGAACGCGCCTCGCGGCGCGCTTGTCTTTGACATGCGCGCGCTCAGCCGCCAGGCCGGTTCCGCACGGACCCAGCAGCTGACCGTACCGGCCCCCGCCGATCTGCAGCTCGAGCTGGTCCGGGTCCCGGTCGGCGCCGAGATGCGGCTTGATCTCAGGTTCGAGGCCGTCTCTGAAGGCGTCCTGGTCACCGGGACGGCCACCGCCCCGGTGGCGGGCGAGTGCGCCCGCTGCCTGATCCCGCTGGCCGACACCGTGACGGCCAGCTTCACCGAGCTCTACCGCTACGACGAGCGCCCGCACGGATCCCGTTCGGGTGACAAGCACGACAAGCACGACAAGAACCACCGGCACGGCGCCCGCGAATGGGTGGATGAGAGCGCCGAGCCGGACGACGAGGAGCTGTCCCTCGACGGCGACCTGCTCGACCTGGAGCCGGTCCTGCGGGACGCAGTGGTGCTCGCGCTGCCGATGTCGCCGCTGTGCCGGGAGGACTGCCCGGGCCTGTGCGTCGAGTGCGGCGTACGGCTGGCCGACGCGGGCCCGGCCCACCGGCACGAGGACGCGCCCGACCCGCGGTGGGCCGCCCTGAGCGAGTTTGACGACAGCGAGACCGGCGCCAGCCAGACCGGCGCCAGCGAGACTGACGACCGAGCAACCCGGCGTTCCGGCGCCATCGACCTACAGGAGAACTGACGTGGCTGTTCCCAAGCGGAGGATGTCCCGCAGCAACACCCGATCGCGACGCGCGAACTGGAAGGCCACGGCCCCGACGCTGGTGAGCTGCCCGCAGTGCCACGAGCCCAAGCTGCCGCACGTGGCCTGCCCGACCTGCGGCACCTACCGGCGCCGTCAGGTCCTCAACCCGTCCTGACCCCGGTGCGGTAGGCGTCGTGAGCCAGGCCTGGGAGGGGAGCAGCTCGGCGCGGGATCCGGCCGAGCTCCGGCATGCCCTTGGCGTGCCCGTCATGCCCAAGTCGCTGGACCGTGCGCTGACGCACCGCTCCTACGCCTACGAGAACGCCAACCCGCCCACCAACGAGCGGCTGGAGTTCCTCGGCGACTCCGTCCTGGGGCTGGTCGTCACCGACACGCTGTTCCGCGGCTACCCGACCCTGCCTGAGGGGCAGCTGGCCAAGCTGCGCGCGGCCGTGGTCCAGATGCGCGCGCTGGCCGAAGTGGCGCGGGAGCTCCGCCTGGGGTCCTACGTCAAGCTGGGCCGGGGCGAGGAGGTGACCGGCGGCCGCAACAAGTCCTCCATCCTGGCCGACACGCTGGAAGCGGTCATCGGGGCGGTCTACATCGACTGCGGCCTGGACGAGGCGGGCGCGCTGGTCCACCGCCTGTTCGACCCGGTCATCGCCAGATCGGCCGAGCTGGGCGCGGGCCTGGACTGGAAGACGTCGCTGCAGGAGCTGACCGCCGCCCAGCTGCTCGGGGTGCCCGACTACCAGGTCGAGGAGAGCGGGCCGGACCACCAGAAGTCGTTCCGGGCCGTGGTCCGCGTCGGGGGCCGGGTGCTCGGCTCCGGCGAGGGCCGCTCGAAGAAGGAGGCCGAGCAGCACGCCGCGGAAGCGGCCTGGAAGACGATCAGCGCCGAATCGGCCGCCCCGCAAGCGGGCCCGCAGACCGGACCGCAGGCCGCCCCGGACACCGGACCGCAGGTCGGCCCGGACGACGAGGGCCCCGGGCCCGCGCCCGAGCCGTGACCGCGTGCCCGAGCTGCCCGAAGTAGAGACGGTCCGCCGCGGCCTGGAGCACCAGGTCACCGGCCGGGCCATCGAGTCCGTTCGCGTGCTGCACCCGCGTGCGGTGCGCCGGCACCTGGCCGGCCCGGCCGACTTCGAGGCCGCCCTGGCCGGGCGCAGCCTGGAGGGCGCCCGGCGCCGGGGCAAGTACCTGTGGCTGTCGGCCGGCGAGGATGCCCTGCTCGCGCACCTGGGCATGAGCGGGCAGCTGCTGGTCGGCGAGCCGGACCGGCCGCTGTCCCCGCACGTGCGGATCTGGTTCACGTTCGCCGACTCCGGCCCGGATCTGCGCTTCACCGACCAGCGCACCTTCGGCCACATGTGCGTGGTGCGCGACGGCGCCGAGCTGCCCGCCCCGATCGCCCACATCGCGCCCGACCCGCTCGAGGCAGGCTTCGACCCCGCCGCCCTGGCCCGGCGGCTGCGCGGCCGCCGCACCGGGATCAAGCGCGCCCTGCTGGACCAGTCGCTGATCAGCGGCGTCGGCAACATCTACGCCGACGAGGCGCTGTGGCGCGCGCGCCTGCACTGGGCCAGGCCCACCGAGACCCTCAGCGGACCGGAGACCAGCCGCCTGCTGGCCGCCGTCCGCGAGGTCTTCAGCGAGGCCCTGACGGCCGGCGGGACGAGCTTCGACAGCCTGTACGTCAACGTCAACGGGGAGAGCGGCTACTTCGACCGGTCGCTTGCGGTGTACGGACGGGAGGGCCTCCCGTGCCCCGCCTGCGGCACGCCGGTCCGGCGCGACCCGTTCATGAACCGGTCGGCTTACAGCTGCCCGCACTGCCAGCCCCGCCCCCGCCGCGCCCGCTGGTGAACCATCGCGGATCGCCACTTTCCCGGGCGATCCGCCATAAAAAGGACACCAGTCACGGCCTCCAACTTGACCAGGAAAGACCTGGGTGGAACACTAGAGACCGTTGATTGCGCGCGCGAATTCGCGCGTGTTAAGTAAGTGCCCACTCTGGTCACTCAGCGTGGAGGACCTTTAGCGATGGCGAAGGCTCTATTTGGCCACGTCGGCGGTCCCGATCCCCGCATGGTATCCGAGATGCGCCGCCTGCAACAGCGTGTACGTGACCTGGAAGCCGAGCTTGTCCGGCTCCAGGAAGAGAAGGATGCGCTGACGGTTGAGGCGGCTCGCGAGGACATGCTGGTGCCGGACCGCGAACCCGCGCTCGCCTGAGCGCCGGCTGGCCCAGGAAAAACCAAAAAGGTACGAAGAGGGGCGCCTGCCCGGGTGCCCCTCTTCGTTGTTATCTCCCCGTGATAGGGGCGCGCCTGCGCCCGTGGTTTCCGGGTTCCCCGTCTCGCGCGCCGCGAAGCGATAGGGTGCCCGCAAGCCCATCATCCAGCGGGGAGGAGGACGGCGCGTGTATCTCAAGAGCCTGACGCTGCGCGGGTTCAAGTCGTTCGCCTCCGCCACTACCCTGCGCCTCGAGCCTGGTATCACGTGCGTCGTCGGGCCGAACGGCTCCGGCAAGTCCAACATCGTCGATGCCTTGTCCTGGGTCATGGGCGAGCAGGGCGCCAAGTCCCTGCGCGGCGGCAAGATGGAAGATGTCGTCTTCGCGGGCACCACCTCCCGGGCGCCGCTGGGCCGCGCCGAGGTGACGCTCACCATCGACAACAGCGACGGCGCGCTGCCCATCGACTACGCCGAAGTCACCATCAGCCGGCTGATGTTCCGGTCCGGGCAGAGCGAGTACGCCATCAACGGCGACTCGTGCCGGCTGCTCGACGTCGCCGAACTGCTCTCCGATTCCGGCCTGGGCCGCGAGATGCACGTGATCATCGGCCAGGGCCAGCTGGATGAGATCCTGCACGCGGGCCCGGAGGCCCGGCGCGCCCTGATCGAGGAAGCCGCGGGCGTGCTCAAGCACCGCAGGCGCAAGGAAAAGGCGCTGCGCAAGCTTGAGGCCATGCAGGCCAACCTGACCCGGCTGGTCGACCTCACCGCCGAGCTGAGCCGCCGGCTCAAGCCGCTGGGCCGCCAGGCCGAGATGGCCAAGAAGGCCGCGGCCATCCAGGCCGAGCTGCGCGACGCCCGGCTGCGGCTGCTCGCCGACGACTACGTGACGCTGGCCGCCGAGCTGCAGCGCGACGAGGCCGACGAGGCGGCCGCGGCGGCCCGGCGCGCCGCCCTGGAGCAGGAGCTGGCCGCCGCCCGGCGCCAGGAGGCGGAGCTGGACCAGGCCGCGCAGCAGGCCTCGGCCGTCCTGTCCCGCGCCCAGGAGACCTGGTTCGCGCTGTCCTCTTTGACCGAACGGCTGCGCGGCACGCAGCACCTGGCCGCGCAGCGGCACACCCTGCTGACCGAGCAGGCCGAGCCCGAGCGCCCCGGCCGCGACCCCGACGAGCTGGACCGCCAGGCCGCCGAGCTGCGCGAGGAGGAAGCCGAGCTGACCGTGCGGCTGGAGGCCGGCCGCGAGGTGGCCGGGGTCGCCTCCGCGCAGCGCGCCGCGGCCGAGGCCGAGCTCAGCGCGGCTGAGCGCCGGATCGCCGACGGCGCCAAGGCCGCCGCCGCCCGGGCCGGCCAGCTGGCCCGGCTGCGCGAGCAGGTCGGCGCGACCGCCAGCCGGGCCGCCGCCGCCCAGGACGAGCTGGACCGCCTGGCCGCCGCGGCCGAGCAGGCCACCGACCGGGCCGCGCTCGCGCAGCAGGCCTACGACCAGTCCCACGACCTGGCCGGCGGCGGCGACGATGACCGTAGCGAGCTGGTCGCCGCGCACGAGCAGGCCGCCCGCTCCCTGGCCGAATACGCCGAACGGACCGTGGCGGCACGCACCGCCGAACGTGAGTCGGCTCGCGAGCTGGCCGGGCTGAAGGCGCGCGCCGAGACGCTGGCCGAAGCCGCGCGCCGTGGCGCCGACGCGTCCGCGGCCCTGCTCGCCGACCCGGTCCGCTTCGCCGGCGTGCTCGGCCCGTTCGCCGAGCGGCTGCACGTCGCCGAGGGCTTCGAGGTGGCCATCGCCGCCGCCCTGGGAGCCGCGGCCGACGCGGTCGCGGTGGACGGCCTGGACGCCGCCGCCGAGATCCTGGCCGCCCTGCGCCGCCACGACGCCGGCAGCGCCCGCCTAGTCATCGCCGCCCCCGCCGCCCCCGCCGCCCCCGCCGGCCCCGGTACCCCCGCTGCCCCCGCCGATCTCACCGCTCTCGTCACAGCAGTCACTCCGGCCTCACCGGCCACTGCAGCATCTGCATCCCCGGGCGCCCCTCAGGCCCCGGTTCGCGCGGTCGACCTGGTGCGGGCGCCGGATGAGCTGGCGCATGTAGCGGTGGAGCTGCTGACCGGGGTGGTGGTGGTCGAGGACCTGGATGACGCATGCCGGGTCGTTCGGGAAAATCCTGGCCTGAGGGCGGTGACGCGCGCCGGTGACCTGCTCGGGTCACGCTGGGCGCACGGCGGCAGCGCGCGTCCGGCCAGCCTGCTCGAGCTGCGCGCGGCCGCGGACGAGGCGGCCGCCGGGCGGGCCGAAGCCGAGCAGCGGTGCGAGGCGGCCGCTGCGGCGCTGGCCGAGGCGGCCGCCGCCGAGGAAGCGGCCCGGCGGCACGCGGCCGAAGCGCTCGCGCGCCGGCAGGAGGCCGACACCGCGGCCGCGGAGGTCTCCGGCCGGGTCGGGCAGCTGGCGGGCGCGGCCCGGGCCGCGCGCGAGGAGGCCGACCGGCTCGATAAGGGCTTGGCCGCGGCCCGCCAGGCGGCCGAGCAGGGCGCGGCCAAGCTGGCCCTGCTCCAGCAGGACCTGGCCGCGGCCGAAGAGACCGCCGACGAGCCCGCTGGCCCGGATGAGGAGGCCAGTTTCCGCCGGGAAGATCTCGCCGAGCGGTGCGCCGCGGCCCGGGAAGCCGAGATGGAAGCCCGGCTCGAGGTCCGCACGGCCGAGGAGCGGCTGCGCGCGATCAGCGGCCGGGCCGACTCGCTGACCGCGGCCGCGGCCGCCGAGCGGCAGGCCCGCGAGCAGGCCGTGCAGCGCCGCGCCCGGCGTGCCGCCCAGGCCGCGGTGGCCCGCGCCGTCGCGGTGGGGGCCGCGTACGCGGTCGAGGCGGCCGAGCGGTCGGCGGCCCAGGCCCAGGCCCGCCGCGCCGAGGCGGAGGCGGCCAGCGCGGGCGGCACCGGCGAACTGAAGACGGTCCGGGCCCGGGCCCGCGAGCTGGCCGCCGACCTGGACACCGTGGTCGGCGCGGCGCACGGCACCGAGATGGCCCGGGCTGAGCACCGGCTCCGGCTGGCCCAGCTGTCCGATCACGCGCTGGAGGAGTTCGGCGTCGAGACGGACGTGCTGGTGGCCGAGTACGGCCCGCAGGCCCCGGTCCCCGTCGTGAGCGACGAGGCGGCCCTGCCGTCGCGCTATGACCGGGCCGAGGCCGAGCGCCGGGCCGCCGACGCCCAGCGCCAGCTCGACCGGCTGGGCAAGGTCAACCCGCTGGCCTTGGAGGAGTACGCCGCCCTGACCGAACGGCACGCCTTCCTCGCGACCCAGCTGGAAGACCTGCGCAAGACCCGGCGCGACCTGCTCACCGTGGTCAAGGAGGTCGATGACCGGGTGCAGGAGGTGTTCGCGTCCGCGTACGCGGATACCGCGCGGGAGTTCGAGCAGCTGTTCGGCCGGCTGTTCCCTGGCGGCCAGGGCAATCTGCTGCTCACCGAGCCGGACGACATGCTGGCCACCGGGATCGAGATTGAGGCCCGGCCGCCCGGCAAGAAGGTCAAGCGGCTGTCGCTGCTGTCCGGCGGGGAGCGCTCGCTGACCGCGATCGCCTACCTGTTCGCCATCTTCAAGGCCCGCCCCTCGCCGTTCTACGTGCTGGACGAGGTCGAGGCGGCCCTGGACGACACCAACCTGCAGCGCCTGCTCGGCGTCTTCGAGGAGCTGCGGGAGAGCTCGCAGCTCATCGTCATCACCCACCAGCGCCGCACCATGGAAGCCGCCGACGCCCTGTACGGCATCACCATGCGCGGCGACGGTGTCTCCACCGTCATCAGCCAGCCCCTGGCCACCCACCAGCCCGCCTAACCCGGCCCGCCGGCCACGACGTCGATGCCACGACGACGCCCGCCTCCCGGCCAAGTCGCCGCATTCGTGACCGTCCGCCTCAGCCACGACGCCGCCATGCCCCGCCCCGCCCCGGCCTGCGTCCGCCCCGCCCCGTCCTGCCCCGTCCTGCCCCGTCCTGCCCCGGCCTCCCTGGTCTCCGCGATGCCCGGTCCGATTCTGCCGCGACAATCCTGCCCGCAGCGGATGCCTGCGTGCCCGCACAGCCTCACCCGGCCCCCCTGCACCATTTGCGTGGTAGATCCGGGCTGCGTGGAATATCTGGGGCATCCGGGGGCTTGTTGCGGTTTTCTGCTTGGTCTGGGCTCGTTCCTGGGTGTCGGCCGGGCGCTGGGCGGTCTGTGGGCTGGTTGCGGCGTAAAGTCCGGCCTGGTTCGGGGTGGTTTGCCGGGGCTGTGGATAGTTTCGGGCGTGCGGGCGCTGCGTGTGGGGAAGTTTCCGGCGGCCTGGGGTCAGGGCAGCCGGGATACCAGCAGCAGGTTGTGGCACAGCCCGGCGAGCAGGAACTCGCCGGTGGCCAGGGTCAGGCCGCGCATGGAGAAGCGGCGCAGCCCGATGACGCCCTCGATGCTGGCGTGCAGTCCTTCGACGTCGGGGGCGCGCCGCTTGTAGGCGGCGCGGCCCTCGGGCGTGCGCAGCCGGTGGTCCATCTTCTGGATCGCGGTGGCGTCTTCGGGTGGCGGCCCGGACGCCGGGTTGCCCGCGGCGGCCTTGCCCATGGTCAGGCGGTTGCCGGTGGCGATCAGCCGGTCCGCGGTGCCGCTGGCGGTGAGGTTGGCCTCGGAGCAGTACCCGGCGTCGAACACGACCACGCCCAGCGCGGTGGTCATCCGCGCGTGGCAGGCGGCGGCGTCGTGGCCGGGATCGCCGGGATCTTCCGCGGTGCACATCCGCGCGTGGCAGGCGGCCGCGTCGTGGCCGGGATCGGCGTGTGCGGCGGCGACGACCTGCGCGCCTTTGACCGCGACGGCTTCGAGCCGGGCGGCGTGCACCGTGTCGCTGCTGGTAGCGGTGGCGAATCCGCCCAGCATGAGCCGGTCATCGGCGGCGGCGTCCTGGCAGTTGTATCCCTGCTTGAAGCCGCCGCCGCGGACCGGCATCAGCGCGGAGCCCGGGTCGGTGACGTTGCGCACCGGCTCAGGTTTCTTCTTCTTTTCCCCAGCACCGGCCGGCCTGGCTTGGCCGGCTTCCTCCCCGGGCTGCGGCTGCGCCGCAGCCTTGGCCTGGGCTCGTTCCAGCCGCTCCCGCTGCCGGGCGACCCGGCGGGACCGGTCCACCGGGACCGGCTTGCAGCCGGTCTTCTCCCCGGCGGCCCGCTTGCGGTCCCAGTCATCAACCAGCCCCTGATGCCGGGCCACCTCGGCCTCCAGGCCGGTCCGCGCCGCCTCCACCGCCACGCACGCCGGCGGCTTCGTCACCGGCTCGCCGGCCGCCTGCGCATCCAGCCAGGCCTGCCCCTGCGCCCGCCTGGCCGCATCAGCAGCCTCCCGCTGCGCGGCGAAGTCCGCCAGGCACGCCTGCACCCGGGCCAGCCGCGACCGCGGATCGGCCCACCCCGCCGGCAGCGCCGCCCCGCCCAGCAGGTCCTCCGCGGTCCCGGCCGCGCCCGGCTCCTCGGCCGCCGCGGCCCCGGCCATGATCGCCGTGGCCAGCTTCCGCAGCCCAGCCTCGGTCCGGTTCGCCTCCTTCGACGCATTCGCGCCGATCTTGACCCCGTCCACCGCCACCACCGCCAGCCGGCCCAGCCCAGCCGCCGCGCACACCCGCAGCACTGCGTAGAACACGTCCTCCATCAGCCCGCCGCCCCCGCAGGCCCGCTGCCGGAACCGGGAGATCGTCGAATGATCCGGCACCAGCCCCGCGCATGCCAGCCGGAACGTGGCATCCACCCGGCACCGGTCCTCGATCGCCCGGGTCGACAGCACCCCGCTGCAATACGCGTACGCCAGCAGGGTCAGCAGCATCACCGGGTCATACGCCCGCCGGCCCCGGGCGCTCTTCCGCGCCCCGCCCGCCAGCCGTGCCGTCAGCTCCGCCGTACCCAGCTGCTCTACCGTGTCGATAACCAGCCAGACAACATGGTCCTTCGCCACCCAGTCATACATATTCAGAGGCAAAAGGGCAGCCTGATCCCGGTCCACCGGAAGATACCTGTGCGCCATAAACCCGTCTTACCAGGCAAAACACCCAAACTTAATTTGCAACACGCCCCCGGGTCCACCCGATCTACCATGTAGCCCGGATCTACCACGGTAACCGGCACCGCGTGATCCTGAGGTGAGCAATGCGGCGGCTGCCGGCAGATTCCGCTACCCGGCGCGCCGCCCCGCCTCGCCCCCGGGTCGGTGTGGTCCCCGGCCGCGCCGCGCCGACCCGCTTCGCCCCGGGTCGGCGTGGTCCCCGGCCTCCCGCCGGCCAGGAATCGCCGCGGGCACGTATCCGCCCCGCCCCGCCACCGAGCCAGACTGACGTAGGACTTTGACCGCACCGCACCCTCACTGCGTGGCTGGCCTAACGCCGCGTAAGGACCCGTGGGCGCGGGCCCCGATGGACGGGGCAGCCGGCCCGGGATGCCAGACTGAAAGCCTGATGGAATACGTAATCCTGATCATCGTCATCGCCGTGCTGGCCCTCGTGACCGGCGGCTGGCTGCTGTTCCTGCGCCCGCGCCGGGGCCGCCGCATTTCCGCCCCCTCCGGGCCGCCGCCGGTGCTCACCGAGCAGGCCCCGCCCGCCGGGGAACCAGCCGAGGGAGCCGCCCGACCAGCTGAGGAGACGGCCGAGGCCGGGCCGCCGCAGGCCACCGCCGCGGTGGTAGAGGTCGAGCGGCCGCCGCCGCTGGCGGGCCGGATGGTCCGGCTGCGGGCCCGGCTGGCCCGCTCACAGAGCTCGGTGGGATCGGCGCTGCTGAGCCTGCTGTCCCGGGACCGGCTGGACGATGACACCTGGGACGAGATGGAAGAGGTGCTCATCACCGCCGACGTGGGCGTCGCGCCCGCCCGGATAATGGTCGACGACCTGCGGACCAAGGTGAAGGTCCTCGGCGTGCGCGGGCCCGACGAGGTGCGCGAGCTGCTCCGGACCGAGCTGCTCGGCCAGCTGGGCGACGAGGATCGCTCACTGCACACCGCACCGCACGGCGGCCTGCCCGCGGTGGTCCTCATGGTCGGCGTGAACGGCACCGGCAAGACGACGACCTGCGGGAAGCTGGCCCGCGCGCTGATCGGGGACGGCCAGACCGTGCTGCTGGGCGCCGCCGACACGTTCCGCGCCGCCGCGGCCGACCAGCTGCAGACCTGGGGCGAGCGGGTGGGCGCCAAGACGGTGCGGGCCGATCGGGACGGCGCCGACCCGGCCAGTGTGGCGTTCGAGGCGGTCGCTGAGGGCATCGAGACCGGGGTGGACGCGGTCATCATCGACACCGCCGGGCGGCTGCACACCAAGGTCGGGCTCATGGACGAGCTCGGCAAGGTCAAGCGCGTGGTGGAGAAGAAGGCCCCGGTGGATGAGGTGCTCCTGGTCCTCGACGCCACCACCGGGCAGAACGGGCTGCGCCAGGCGCGGGTGTTTGCCGAGGTGGTTGACGTGACCGGCATCGTGCTGACCAAGCTCGACGGGACGGCCAAGGGCGGGATCGTCATCGCCGTGCAGCGTGAGCTAGGCGTTCCCGTGAAGCTTGTCGGCCTAGGCGAGGGGCCCGATGACCTGGCCCCGTTCGACCCCGCCGCCTTCGTCGATGCCATTGTCGGCTAGGGCTCGGCTAGGGCTCGGCTTGGGCTCGGCTAGCGCCGTTCAATCTGAAACACGGTTGTAACACACGGCCCGCGTCTTTCACCTCGGCGACACACACCGGCGCGCCTGGTGAAACGTCCGCAGCGGAAGGTCGGGTAGAGGACTTGGCGAAAGGGACACCTCACGATGAAGCTCATCACCGCTGTCATCAAGCCATTCAAGCTGGATGACGTTAAGGCCGCATTGCAGGCGTTCGGCGTACACGGCCTGACCGTCACCGAAGCGAGCGGGTACGGTCGGCAGCGGGGTCACACTGAGGTGTACCGCGGTGCGGAGTACCAGGTCGACCTGGTGCCGAAGGTCCGCGTCGAGATCCTCTGCGACGACGAGGACGCCGACGACCTGATCGGGGTGGTCGTCAAAGCGGCCCAGACCGGCCGGATCGGTGACGGGAAAGTCTGGTCGGTACCGGTGGAGAGCGTGGTCCGGGTCCGCACCGGAGAACGCGGGCCAGACGCAATCTGACCCCAATGGAGCCGTCCGGGGGACGCATGGAAACCGTGACTTCGTTCGCCGCGGACCGTGCCCGCCGGACGGCTCAGGCCGACCGGTGGATCGCGGAACTCCTCGGTGCTGAGCCCGGCGTGGCCTTGGTGGCCGTCGGCGGGTACGGGCGTCGTGAGCTGTTGCCCCGTAGTGACCTGGACGTGGTACTGCTGCACGGGGGCCGGGACGACATCGCCGGCATCGCGGACCGGATCTGGTATCCGGTCTGGGATTCGGGTGTGGAGCTCGACCACGCCGTCCGGACCGTGCCGCAAGCCCGGCGGGTGGCCCGCAGCGACCTGAAGGTCGCTCTCGGGCTGCTGTCCGCCCGGCACGTGGCCGGCGACCCCGAGCTGACCGAACGCCTGCGCGAGGGCGCGCTGGAGGACTGGCGCGCGGCCGCGCCGGCCCGGCTGGCCGAGCTGCACGCCGCCCATGACGAACGGACCCGGATCAGTGGCGAGCTCGCCTTCCTGCTCGAACCGGACCTGAAGGAGGCCCGCGGCGGGCTGCGCGACGTGCACGCCATCCAGGCCGTCGCCGCCGCCTGGGTCGCGCCTGCGCCCGGGCCCAAGGTGCGCACCGCGTATGAGCAGATTCTCGACGCCCGGCACGCACTGCACGAGGTCACCGGGCGCCGCCTGGACCGGCTCGTGCTCGAAGAGCAGGACGAAGTGGCCCGGGCGCTCGGGCTGCTCGATGGAGACGTGCTGCTGCGGATGCTGGCCGGCGCCGCGCGGACCGTCGCCTACGCCGTCGACCACACCTTCCGCCAGGCCGACCGGCTTCGCGGGCGGCGGTTGCGCCGCCGCCCGGCCCAGCGCCGCCCGCTCGCCGACGGGGTCGTGGAGCAGGACGGCGAGGTCGTCCTGGCCCGCGCGGCCGACCCGGCGAACGATCCGGTCCTATTGCTGCGCGCCGCCGCCGCGGCCGCGCAGTCCGGGCTGCCGCTGGCGCCGCGCACCCTTGACCGGCTGGCCGAATGCCCGCCGTTGCCCGTCCCGTGGCCCGCGCCGGCCCGCGACGCCCTCATCGCGCTGCTCGGGGCGGGTCAGTCGGCGGTCAGCGTGTGGGAGGCGCTTGATACCGAAGGCCTGGTCACCGCGCTGATCCCGGACTGGGAGCGGGTGCGCAACCGGCCGCAGCGCAATCCGCTGCACAAGTTCACCGTGGACCGCCACCTGGTGGAGGCGGCCGCGCACGCGGCCACGCTGACCCGCGAGGTCGCCCGCCCCGATCTGCTGCTGATCGCCGCGCTGCTGCACGACATAGGAAAGGGCTGGCCCGGTGATCACAGCGTCACCGGCGAGGTGGTCGCCCGGGACGTGAGCCGCCGGATGGGCCTGCCCGAGCCGGACGTGGAGCTCGTCGCCGCGGCCGTCCGGCACCACCTGCTGCTGTCCCAGGTCGCGCCCAGGCGGGACCTGGATGACCCGGCCACGGTCAAGCGGGTGGCCGCGCTGGTCCCCAGCCGGGTGCTGCTCGAGCTGCTGCACGCCCTGTCCATCTCGGACGGCCTGGCCACCGGGCCCGCCGCGTGGAACGACTGGAAGGCGACCCTGGTCGCCGACCTGGTCCGGCGGGTGGGGGCCGTGCTGTCCGGCGAGGCGATGCCCGCTCCGGGCCCGCTGCGCTCCGATCAGCTCGAGCTGGCCGCCGACGGCGGCCCGGCGGCGACGATGCGCGGATCCGAGGTGACCGTGGTGGCGCCCGACCGGCCGGGCCTGCTGTGGCGCGCGGCCGGCGTCCTGGCCAGCCACCGGCTGACGGTCCGCAGCGCGAACGCGACCTCGGTCGACGGCACCGCGGTCACCGTATTCGACGTGGAGCCGCAATTCGGTGAGTCGCCCGACCCGGAGCTGGTCACCGGGGACCTGCGCCGGATGCTGCTGGGCCGGCTGGACGTGGAGGACCGGCTGGAACGCCGGGCCCGGGCCGCCGCCGCGCACGGTACCGGGGCCCCGGCCCCGAGGGTCACGCTGGTGGACGGGGCCTCGGAAACGGCCACGGTGGTGGAGGTGCGCGCGCATGACGCGCCCGGGCTGCTGTGGCGGGTCGGCCGGGCGCTGGGCGAATGCGGCCTCAACGTTCGCGCGGCCCGGGTCGAGACGTTGGGTGCCGAGGTCGTCGACGTGTTCTACGTGACCGAGGAGGACGGCGCGCCGCTGACCGACCTGGACCGGCGCCGCGCCACCGTGCAGTCTGTGCTGGCCGCGCTGGCCGGCTGACCGGCCGCTACGTCCCCCGGGCCGGTCCTGGACGATACTCCCCGGGCGGTTCGGTAGCCTGGGTAGGTGTTCGAGACCCTTTCTGACCGGCTGACGCAGGTCTTTTCGGCGCTGCGCGGCCGGGGACGACTGTCTGAAGCAGATATTGATGCGACCGCGCGCGAGATCCGCATCGCCCTGCTCGAGGCGGACGTCGCGCTCCCGGTCGTCAGGCAGTTCATCGCGCGGGTCAAGGAGCGGGCCGGCGGCGAGGAGGTCTCGGCCGCGCTGAACCCCGCTCAGCAGGTCATCAAGATCGTGAACGAGGAACTGGTCGGCATCCTCGGCGGCGAGACCAGGCGCCTGCGGTTCGCCAAGGTGCCGCCGACCGTCGTCATGCTGGCCGGCCTGCAGGGCTCCGGTAAGACCACGCTGGCGGCCAAGCTCGCGCTGTGGCTCAAGGAGCAGGGCAACACGCCGATGATGGTCGCGGCTGACCTGCAGCGGCCCAACGCCGTGCAGCAGCTCCAGGTCCTCGGCGAGCGTGCCGGCGTCGCGGTGTACGCGCCGGAGCCGGGCAACGGCGTGGGCGACCCGGTGGCCGTCGCGCGGCAGTCGCTGGAGGAGGCCAGGCGCCGCCAGCACAACATGGTCATCATCGACACCGCCGGCCGGCTGGGCGTCGACGAGGAGATGATGGCCCAGGCCCGCGCGATCCGGGACGCCACCCAGCCGGACGAGATCCTGTTCGTGGTCGACGCGATGATCGGCCAGGACGCGGTGGCCACCGCGCAGGCTTTCCTGGACGGGGTGGGCTACGACGGCGTCGTACTGACCAAGCTCGACGGCGACGCGCGCGGCGGTGCCGCGCTGTCCATCGTGCAGCTCACCGGGCGGCCGATCATGTTCGCCTCGGCGGGGGAGAAGCTCGAGGACTTCGACCTGTTCCACCCGGACCGGATGGCCTCGCGGATCCTCGACCTCGGTGACATCCTCACGCTGATCGAGCAGGCCGAGAAGAACTTCGACGCCGACCAGACCGCGAACCTGGCCGGGCGGATCGCCTCCGGCGAGGGCTTCACCCTCGAGGACTTCGTCGAGCAGCTGGGCATGGTGCGCAAGCTCGGGCCGATCGGGAACCTGCTCGGCATGCTGCCCGGCGCGGCGAAGAACAGGGAGCTGCTGTCCCAGGTCAACGACAAGGACCTGGACCGGGCCGAGGCCATCGTCCGGTCCATGACGCCAGAAGAGCGCCGCAACCCGAAGATCATCAACGGCTCCCGCCGGGCGCGCATCGCGGGCGGGTCCGGCGTGGCCGTCGGTGAGGTCTCCCAGCTGGTCACGAACTTCTTCGAGGGCCAGAAGCAGATGAAGGCCATGTTCAGCGGGGGCATCCCCGGCATGCCGCCCGGCATGAACGCCATGGCCCGCCGTGCGGCCGCGAAGTCCGCCAAGGGCGGCAAGAAGGGCAAGAAGAAGGCGGTCCGCAGCGGCGACCCCCGGCGGGCCGCGGAGATCGCGCGCGGTGCGGCCGCCCAACCCGGCCCGGGCGGCGATCCCCAGGCCGCGCCGGCCCTCGGCCCCGGTGGCCTCGGCAGCCTCCCCGAAGGCTTCCCGGCGGGCCTGACCGACGAACTGGCCAAGCTGCAGCCCGGCCTGAACTTCCCGCCCCCCTCGGGCGGCAACGTGCCCGCCGCGTTCAAGCGCCGCGACAAGAAGAAGTAACGCCCGCCCGGCTACTGCGGGGCCAGGGCCCGGACCATGTCGATGGTGTCGGCCTCGGCCGCGGTCTTGTCCTCGCGGTAGCGCAGCACGCGGGCGAAACGCAGCGCCAGCCCGCCGGGGTAACGCGGGCTGCGCTGCACGCCGTCGAAGGCGATCTCCGCCACCAGTTCCGGGCGGACGTACACGGTGTAGGAGTCCCGCCGCTCCTCCAGCGCCAGCAGCCGCTGCGTCTGCCAGGCCAGGAGCTCGTCGGTCAGGCCCTTGAACGTCTTACCGAGCATGATGAAACGGCCGGTGGCCTCATCGCGCGCGCCCAGATGCAGATTGGACAGCCAGCCCCGGCGCCGCCCGTGGCCCCACTCGACCGCCAGCACCACCAGGTCCAGGGTGTGGCGCGGCTTGACCTTGATCCACCCCGCCCCCCGGCGGCCCGCCGCGTAGGGCGCGTGCAGCGACTTGACCACCACGCCCTCGTGCCCGCGGGAGGTGGCGTCGCGGAAGAACTCCGTGGCCTCCTGCGCCGAGCCGGTCACCAGGCGCGGCATGATCAGCTCGGGCGGCACGGCACGGGTCAGCTCGGCATGCCGCTGCGCGTCCGCCAGGTCGATCAGGTCCGCATCCTCCAGGCGCAGCGCGTCGAACAGGAACACCGACAGCGGCGGCCCGTCCTGACCGCCGGCGCTGGCCGCGCGGGCCGAGGTGTCCTGGAACGGCAGCGGCCTGCCGTCCTCGCGCAGGGCGATCAGCTCGCCGTCCAGCACCGCGGTCCGCACCCGCAGCGTGCCCAGCGTGGCGACCACCTCCGGGAGCCGGCCGGTGATCTCGTCCAGGGTGCGGGTGAACAGGCGAACCTCGCCGCCCGCCAGATGGGCCTGGATCCGGATCCCGTCGAGCTTCCACTCCACCGCGGCCGCCTGGCCCTCGCCGATCTTGGCCAGCGCTTCGGCGACGCTCGGCGCGCTGGCCGCCAGCATCGGCCGCACTGGCCGGCCGACCTCCAGCCCGAACGCGCGCAGCGCCTCGCTCCCGCCGGCCAGCGCCGCGGCCGCCACCGCCCCCAGCGAGCCGCGCAACATCATGGCCCGGCGTACGTCGGCGGCCGGCACCGAAGCGGCGCGGGCTACCGCGTCGGTCATCACCCCTTCCAGGGCGCCCTGGCGCAGCTCACCGGACAGCAGCCCGGCCAGGAACTGCTGCTCGGCCCGGGTGGCCCGGCCGAACAGCTCACCGACCAGGGCCCGCCGCGCCGCCGCCGACCCCTTCCCGGCCACCGTGCCGATCGCCGAGAAGGCCGCGTCCACCTCGGACAAGCTCAGTGTCGGCGCGGCCGCGGGCGTGAACCCGTCCTGCGGTGCTGGCCCCGGGGGACCGGCCCCCAGAACCTCCCGCAGGGCCGCCCAGCCGACCCCGATCTGCCGCTGCGGCAGTTCTCCGGACAGGTACCCGACCGCGATCGGCACCTCCAGCGGCCCGGCCGCACGCAGCGCGCCGGCCAGTAGGTCGATCTTGGCCAGCCGGGAGCTGGCCGCGCCCACGGCCTGCGACACCTCGGCAATCTCAGCAAGTAGCACACGCACATTCTGGCGCGCGAGCCGTCAGGTGAAGAGCATCAGGTCGCGGAGCTCGTCCACCCGGTCCGGGGTGAGCTGCGTGTAGGCGCCCAGCTCGTCGGCGCTGGCGAACCGGCCGAGCCGATCGCGCGCCGCCAGCACATCCGTCACTTCCGCCGGCGCCAGTCCCAGCTGCGCGCCCAGCGCCGGGCCTGGCACGTGATTGACGTCGACGAGGCCGCCGTCGTCGTAGTTGCGGGGCAGGTCGGGCCGGCCGATCTTGAGTTCGCGGGCCAGGGACGGGTTCGACGTGGCGAGACGGCGCGCGTCCTTCCGGCGTTCGATCCGGCTCTTCGCCTCGGCGACCGTCTCCCGGTTGCGCTCCTCCAGGCTCCGCGGCCCCAGGGCGCCTGCCCCGGCCGGCTCCAGCGCCCCCACTCCGGCCGGCCCCAGCGTCCCCAGCGCCCCCGCTCCGGCCGGCCCCGGAGCGCCCGCTCCGGCCGCCCAGCGTCCCCGCGCCCCCGGGGCGGAACAGTACGGCCGTGTGCACCGCTGCGCAGCCCGCCAGCGCGATGATGAAGCCGCCGACCGCGCCGCCGGCGTTGCTGCCCGAGCCGACCGTGCCGAGCGCGATGATCATCGCGATGGTCGCCGCCAGGTAGGCCGCGAACACGGCCCAGTCCCGCTTCCGGCGGTTCATCACGGCGTAGGCGAGGAACGGGACGAAGGACAGGAAGCCGATCGACCAGACCGGTACCGAAGCCCATGCGACCTGGCGCAGGACCGGCCTGGCCCGCTGCGGCGGCTCCGGGTTCGCTGGCGTCATGCTGGCCTCACCCGGGCCAGCCTAGGCCCCGCAGCCCGCGCCGTTCGGTCATCCGGTCATTTGCTCGTCGGTTCGAGCGTCCCGGTGAGGGGGACCTGCGGCATCCGCGTGTTGTCGACCACCTCCACCGACCAGCCGTACTTCGGGTCGGGCTTCCACTGCCCGCCCACGCAGGGCGTGTCCACGACGCCTGGCGCGGGGGTCTGGCCGGCGGTCCAGTCGAGCTGCCCGGCGATTCCCCCGATCTTCACCTTGAACAGCGCGTCGGCCACCTCAGTCTTGTCGTGCGGGTTGTTCACCGAGGTCATCCCGTGGCTTTTCCGGACCCACGGGCCGTCTGATCACGCATGGCAATCGGTCTCCTTTAAGGTCCGGCCACGCTAGGGGGCTCGTCGGGGGTAGTCAACGCACGTTATGGAACTGTTTCAAGGCGGGACGGCCGAGCCTGGCCCCCCGGCCGGTGGGCCTGGCCTCCTGCGCAGCATCCTTTCGCCGGGGCCGCCGCCGTGGGCGCCGCACGCGGCGATTACTAGCCGGCCGCAGTTGTCTGGCACAATGTGTTGCTGACTGTCAGGTCATGCGACGCCCTCTCCTCGTTCGCCCGGCCTGGCTCCTTCGAGCGGTCCCGTCGGTGCTTTCCCCGGCCGGCGCGGGTCCGCCGCTTCGCATCTATCGCTGGGAGAAGACCACAAGCCGTGGCTGTCAAGATCAAGCTGAAGCGCCTGGGCAAGATCCGGGAGCCGTACTACCGGATCGTCGTCGCCGATGCGCGCACCAAGCGCGACGGGCGCGCGATCGAGGAGATCGGCAAGTACCACCCGAAGGCCGACCCCTCCTTCATCGAGGTGAACTCCGAACGGGTCCAGCACTGGCTCTCGGTGGGTGCCCAGCCCACCGACCCGGTCCGTGTCCTGCTCAAGATCACCGGGGACTGGCAGAAGTTCACCGGGGAGCCGGGAGCCGAAGGCACCCTCAAGACGGCCGCGCCGCGCGAGGACCGCCAGGAGCGCTTCGCGGCCGCCGCCCGGGAGAGCCAGGCCAGCAAGGAGGCCGCCGAGAAGGCGTCCGGCTCGGCCCGGGCCGCCTCCCGGACCGCCAGGCCTGCCCGCACCAGGGCCGCGTCGGCCGGCGAGGCCCCCGCCGCAGAAGTTGCGGCCGAGACGGCGCCCGCTGAGGCGGCGCCTGCCCGGACCGCGCCCGCCGAGACCGCGCCCGCCGAGACCGCGCCCGCTGAGGCAGCGGCCGAGACCGCGCCTGCTGAGGCAGCGGCCGAGACCGCGCCCGCCGAGACGGTGGCGGCCGAGACCGCGCCTGCTGAGACAGCGGCCGAGACCGCGCCTGCTGAGGCGGCGGCGGCTGAGGTACCCGCAGCTGAGGTACCGGCGGCTGACGCTGGCGCGGGGGCCTCTGCTGAGGAATCCGGGGGCGGTGCCTGACGTGCTCGAGGAGGCCCTCGACCATCTGGTGCGCGGCATCGTGCAGTATCCGGATGAGGTCCAGGTCCGCAGCCGGGTGCTGCGCCGGGGCAACGTCCTTGAGGTGCGGGTCCATCCCGATGATCTCGGCAAGGTCATCGGGAGGGGCGGCCGCACCGCCCGGGCGCTGCGGACGGTGATCGGTGCTCTGGCGGCGGGCCGCTATGTGCGCATCGACCTGCTGGACGCGAGCGAGGTCCGCTAGCGGCGATGCGCGTCATCGTCGGCCGCGCCGGCCGCCCGCACGGGATCCGCGGCGAGGTAGTCATCGGGGTCAGGACGGACGAGCCTGACCTCCGCTTCGCCGTGGGCGCCGCCGTGGACGTCGGGTCGTCCCCTGACGGGGACGACCCCCCGGGCCGCGCGCCGCTCCGCGTGGCCTCGGCACGCTGGCATTCCGGCCAGCTGCTGGTGGGGTTCGCCGGGATCACCGACCGCACCGCGGCCAGCGAGCTCACCGGCAGCTGGCTGAGCGTGGATTCGAGCCAGCTGCCCGCAGTCTCCAGCCCGGACGAGTTCCGCGATCACGACCTGATCGGCCTGTCCGTGCGCACGCCCGTCGGCGAGGCCGTCGGCGTGGTCACCGACGTGCTGCATCACGGCCAGGACCTGCTCGTGGTCCGGCGCCCGGCTCACGATGGCCCGGACTACCTGGTGCCGTTCGTGCACGCGATCGTGCCGGAAGTGGATGTGGCCGCCGGCGTCATCGTCATCGACCCGCCTCCCGGGCTGCTCGACCTCGGGCACGCGGAGTAACGGCCGGGGGCGGGAACCACGGGCCCGTTCGGCATGAAAAGGGGAGAGGGCGTGGGGCTGCGCATCGACATCGTGACCATCTTTCCCGGGTATTTCGACGGCCCGCTGCGGGTTTCCCTGATCGGCAAGGCGGCCGCCCGGGGCGACATCGAGTTCGGCGTGCATGACCTGCGATCCTGGGCGACCGACGTGCACCACAGCGTCGATGACGTGCCCTTCGGCGGCGGCCCGGGCATGGTGATGAAACCGGATGTCTGGGGCGACGCGCTGGATGACATCCTGGCCCGCTCGCCGCGGGCCCGGCTGGTCGTGCCGACGCCCAGCGGGGTGCCGTTCACCCAGGACATGGCGTCCCGGTACGCGGCCGAGCCGCGGCTGGTGTTCGCGTGCGGCCGCTATGAGGGCATTGACGGGCGGGTAGTCGAGGCCATGCGGGCCGCCGTGCCGGTCGACGAGGTGAGCATCGGCGACTACGTGCTGGCGGGCGGCGAGGCCGCCGTCCTGGTCATGGTGGAGGCCATCGGGCGGCTGCTGCCCGGCGTGCTCGGCAACGCCAGCTCGGCCGGGGACGACTCCTTCGGCGGCGGCCCGTTCCACGGTGCGGGCGACCCGGCCATGCGCGGGCTGCTGGAAGGCCCCGTCTACACCCGGCCGCGCGACTGGCGCGGGCGGGAGGTCCCGGAGGTCCTGCTGTCGGGCAACCACGCCGCGATCGCGCGCTGGCGGCGGGACATGGCGCTGCGGCGCACCGCGGCGCACCGTCCGGACCTCATCAGGGCGCTGCGCGACCTGGACCGGCGCGACCGGCAGGTGCTCGTCGAGGCCGGATTCCCGGCCGAGGACCCGCCGCCCGCCGCGGGCTGAATCTCGGCTCTCGTCCCGGGCCTGCGTACCGGGTAGCGGTGAACATATGGCACACTGAAGTCCGCTGTCTTTTCCAGGCTGCGCCCGGGAGCGCCCAGGCTTCCTGCTGCGACCCGGCTGCCGCCGGGTGCCGCGACCACGACCACCATCGAGGAAATCGCTGTCATGCACACCGCCATCGCCGAAATCGAGCGGGCTCAGACCCGGTCTGATATCCCGGACTTCCGGCCCGGGGACACGCTTAAGGTCCACGTCCGGGTCACGGAGGGTAACCGCTCGCGGATCCAGGTGTTCCAGGGCGTGGTGATCCGCCGTCAGGGCAGCGGGGCTCGGGAGACCTTCACCGTCCGCAAGATCAGCTACGGCGTCGGCGTGGAGCGCACGTTCCCCGTGCATAGCCCGTCGATCGACAAGATCGAGCCGGTGACCCGCGGCCGGGTCCGCCGGGCCAAGCTGTACTACCTCAGGGAACTGCGCGGCCGGGCTGCGCGGATCAGGGAGCGTCGCGACCAGACCGGCAGCTGACGTGCCGTGGCCGGAGGAGAGGGACGACCCGCACGACCCTGACACCCTTGTCTGGGCTCGTAACCAGCCCGTCCAGCCCCTGGGACGGCCCGGTCCCCAAGGCCCCGGGGAGCCTGCCGACGCAGGTTGGCAGGCGCCGCGTTCCCAGCCGGACCCAGCCCAGCCGGACCCAGCCGAGCCGGGCCCGCCCGCCGAGGATGGGCCCGATGAGCCCAGCCGCGCCCCGGTGGCCCGCAAGCGCAAGCACTTCTGGCGTGAGCTGCTGATCATCGTCGTGGCCGCCGCCGTCCTCACCCTGGTGGTGAAGGCGTTCGTCGTGCAGGTGTACAAGATCCCGTCGGCCTCGATGGAGAACACGCTCCAGGTCGGTGACCGGGTGCTGGTGAACAAGCTCATCTACCGCTTCCGCGGCGTCGCCCGCGGCGACGTCGTGGTGTTCAGCGGCCAGGACGCCTGGGGACCCGACGCGGCGCCCCCGCCCACCAACCCGGTCCTGCGGGTCTGGGACGGCCTGCTGGCCGACGTCGGGCTGTACAGCAGCCAGACCTACTACATCAAGCGGGTCATCGGCCTGCCCGGCGACCGCGTGGCGTGCTGCACCGGCGGGAAGGTGACGGTCAACGGCGTCGCCCTGTCGGAGGGCACTTACCTGTATCCGGGCGACGCGCCGTCGTTCCCGTTCAAGACGGTCGTGCCGGCCGGGCACCTGTGGGTCATGGGGGACCACCGCGGGGACTCCGATGACTCCCGCTATCACACCAGCGATCCCGGCAGCGGCGCCGTGCCGGAGGACGAAGTGGTCGGCCGGGCCTTCCTGATCATCTGGCCGCCGTCGCGGATCAGCGATCTGCCCATCCCGTCGACCTTCGGCCAGGCCGCGCTGCATGCGGGGGCCGCGGGAGCAGCCGTGCTCGGCACCGCCGACGTCGGCGGGACCGCGGTGGCCGCCGTGGCGGCCGTCCCGGTGGCCGGGGCCGCCGCGGGAGCCGGCGTGATCGGCGCGCCCCTGCTCCTGCTGCGCCGCCGTGGCCGCGACCGCGCGACTCGTGGCCGCGACCGCGCGGCCCGTGCCGCGACCGCGCGGCCCTGCAGGCGCTCACGCAGGCGGCACGCCGCCAGCACGCCCGGCAGCCAGGTAGTGGCGCTAAGCTCACTGGGTGACGGTGAGGGTCGACGAGGGGTGTGGGTCGAGGTGAGCGGTCCACAGGACAGCGCATCGCAAGCGCCGCAGGCCGGTCCGGCGAGCGGGCCGGAACAAGGCCCGCAGGCCGCCGACGAGGAGGGCGCCGGGGCGGCGCAGGCCGACGAGCAGGCCGGCCCCGGGGCGGCCGCCGCGGCCGCCGCCGAGCAGGAGCCTGGCCCGGACCCCGAATCCGACGCGCCGCAGGGCCGCGGGCGGGCCAAGCGCAGGCAGCGGTCGTTCTGGCGCGAGCTGCCCGTCCTGATCGTGATCGCGCTCGTGCTCGCGGTCCTGATCAAGACCTTTGCGGTCCAGGCCTTCTGGATTCCGTCGGGCTCGATGGAAAATACTCTCGAGATCAATGACCGGGTCCTGGTCAATAAGATCGTTTACCACATGCGCGACATTCATCGCGGCGATATCGTCGTCTTCAACGGCGATGGCTCCTGGGACCCGGGCTCGATCCCGGCGAACGGGAACGTCTTCCAGCAGTTCGGGGCCGGCTTCGCCAGCATGTTCGGCTTCGGTCACCCGGGAGACATCCTCATCAAGCGGGTCATCGGGATCCCGGGTGACCGCGTGGCCTGCTGCGACGCGCAGGGCCGGATAACCGTCAACGGCGTCCCGCTGACCGAGCAGTCCTACCTGTACCCGGGCTCGGCTCCCTCGCTGTCCAGGTTCAACATCGTGGTGCAGCCGGGCCGGCTGTGGGTCATGGGAGACAACCGCTTCTATTCCGCCGACTCCCGCGACCACATGGGGGACCCCGGCGGGGGCACGGTCCCGGAGAGTGCGGTGATCGGGCGGGCCTTCGTCATCATCTGGCCGCCGAGCCGGTGGCGGATCTTGTCCATTCCGGCCACGTTTACCACGCCAGCGCTGAACGGCTCCCATGCGTCGGCCGCGCCCCCGTTTGCCCAAGCCGAGGCCACCGAGCCGCTGCCGGCGCGAGCCGAGCCCACCGGACCGGCCATCCCGCTGGCGCTGGGGTTCGCCGGGGCCATCCCGTTCACCTGGCTGCAGCGCCGCGTCCGGCTGCGGACCAGGCGCCGAGGCGACGCTGCTGCGCGTCCGAGCCCGGCGCGGCCCGAGCGCCCGGCCCGGCCCCGTTAGCACCATGGCCGCGTCGGGGCGCCACCTGGCGTACGCTGCCAGTGTCATGACGCGCGATCCCGGGGTGCTGGCCGCCAGCGGCCCGCGCCCATCGGCCGCTGGCGCCCGTGACGGGAGCCCTTATCCGAGGTACGCCGGATACACACCCCGGCGCGACATGGGACTGGGCGCCTACGAGCTCGTGCTCGGGCGGGCCGGGTTCAGCCCCGTGGCGGGCATCGACGAGGCGGGCCGGGGCGCCTGCGCCGGACCGCTGGTGGTGGCGGCCGTCGTCCTCGATCCGGCCAGCATCAAGCGCATGCCCGGCCTGGCCGATTCCAAGCTGCTGTCCGCGCAGCAACGCGAGGACGTCTACGCCGAGGTGCTCCGCTGGGCGCTCGACTGGCACGTGGTGGTCATCGGCGCCGGGCAGATCGACGCCATGGGCCTGCACGTGTGCAACGTGGCCGGCATGCGCCGCGCGTTCGCCGGGCTGCGCTGCCGGCCGGGCTACGTGCTGACCGACGGCTTCCCCGTCCGCGGCCTGGGCACGCCCGCCCTCGCGGTCTGGAAAGGCGACCAGGTCACCGCGTCGGTCGCCGCCGCGTCGGTCGTGGCCAAGGTCAGCCGGGACCGGATGATGCGGGACCTGCACGAACGTTATCCCCAGTATGGATTCGACCGGCACAAGGGGTACAACACCGATGAGCATGTACGCGCCCTGACCGAGCATGGGCCGTGCCCGGCCCACCGGTACTCATTCGTCAACGTGAACCGGGTGGCGGCCCAGGCCGGTGCCGTCCCGGTCGAGCCCGTGGACCTCGCGGACGCGATGGGCCAGCCGGACCCCGTGGCCGCCATGGCTCCCATGGCCGCGGGCGTGGCCGGCTTGGTGACCAGCCTGGCGGATGGGTCCGGGGAGAACGAGAGGAGAATAAGCTCATGAGCGCGGAAGACCTTGAGAAGTACGAAGCCGAGATGGAGCTCCAGCTTTATCGCGAGTACCGCGACGTGGTCGGGTTGTTCACGCACGTCGTCGAGACCGAGCGCCGCTTCTATCTCACTAATGACGTCGAGCTGAACGTCAGGTCAAGCGACAACGGCGAGGTCTTCTTCGAGGTTACGATGCGGGACGCGTGGGTCTGGGATATGTATCGCCCGGCCCGGTTCGTCAAGAATGTTCGTGTGGTCACCTTCAAGGACGTCAACATCGAGGAACTGGCCAAGGCTGACCTGGAGGTACCGGCCGACAAGCCGGACTTCCCGGCCTAGCCTCAGCAGAGGGGCGGAGGGCGGATGTTGGGGCTTCCTGACGGCGTTTCGGCGTGCCTGTTCGACATGGACGGCGTGGTAACCCGTACCGCGACGTTGCACGCCGCGGCGTGGAAGGAGATGTTCGACGAATTCCTCCGCGGGTACGCCGAGCGCACCGGCACCGAGTTCGTCCCCTTTGACGCCCATCACGAGTACGACGCCTACGTCGACGGCAAGCCGAGGCTGGAGGGAACCAGGTCCTTCCTTTCCTCCCGCGGCATCGACCTCCCCGAGGGAACGCCGGATGACCCGCCGGGGACGCTGACCTTGTACGGGCTGAGCAACCGCAAGAACGCCCTGGTCCTGGCGAAGATAGCCGCCGGAGGGGTCCAGGTCTACGACGGCAGCGTCGCCTATATCGAGGCGGTGCGGGACAAGGGCCTCGCCCGCGCGGTCGTCTCGGCGAGCGCCAACACCGAGCAGGTCCTGGACGCCGCGGGCATCGCCGGGCTGTTCGACGTCAGGATCGACGGGGTGGTCGCCAAGGAGCGCGGCCTGCGCGGCAAGCCGGCGCCGGATACCTTCCTGGCCGCGGCCGAGGCGCTGGGCGTGCCCGCCGCGCACGCGGTGGTCTTCGAGGACGCCCAGGCGGGCGTGGCGGCGGGTCACGCTGGCCATTTCGCCCTGGTGGTCGGCGTGGACCGGGTCGGCCAGGCGGCCGAGCTCCGCGAGCACGGCGCCGACATCGTGGTCAAGGACCTCGCGGAGCTTCTCGAACCCGGCGCGCACCCGGGCCAGGACGCCCGATGATCAAGCAGGCCGCCTACGGCACCGAGCCCTGGCGGCTGATCGAGAAGGAGCTGGACCTGGATCTGCTCGCCCAGAGCGAGTCGATCTTCGCGCTGTCGAACGGGCACATCGGGCTGCGCGGCAACCTGGATGAGGGCGAGCCGCACGGGCTGCCGGGAACCTACCTCAACTCCATGTACGAGGTCCGGCCGCTGCCCTACGCGGAGGCCGGCTACGGCTTCCCCGACAGCGGGCAGACGGTCATCAACGTCACCAACGGCAAGCTGATCAGGCTGCTGGTCGACGACGAGCCGTTCGACATCAGGTACGGCACCCTGCACTCCCACGAGCGCGTCCTGGACCTGAGGGCGGGCACGCTGACCCGGACCGCCGACTGGTCTTCCCCGGCCGGGGCCAGGGTCGAGGTGACCTCGGTGCGCATGGTGTCGCTGACCGAGCGCGCGATCGCGGCCATCAGCTACACGGTCCAGCCGGTGGACCGCAAGCTGCGGGTGGTGCTGCAGTCCGAGCTGGTCACCAACGAGGAGATGCCCAACCGGGGCAACGACCCGCGGCTGGCCGCCATCCTGGAGGCTCCGCTGGTCAGCGAGGAGCACCAGACCTACGACGGCACGCCGCCCCGGGTCGTCCTGGTGCACCGGACCCGGGCCAGCGGGCTGCGGATGGCCGCCGGGATGTCACACGAGATCTACTGCCCGGAGAAGATGGGCAGCCGTACCGAGTCCTACCCGGACCTGGGCCGGTCCACGGTCGCCACCGAGCTGGCCCCGGGCGAGCAACTGCGCATCGTCAAGTACATCGGCTACGGCTGGTCGAGCCAGCGGTCCAGGCCCGCGCTCATCGACCAGGTCACCGGCGCCCTGGCCGGCGCCCACCTGACCGGCTGGGATGGCCTGCTGGCCGAGCAGCGCGCCTACCTGGACGAGTTCTGGGACGGTGCCGACGTCGAGGTGGACGGTGACGCCGAGATCCAGCAGGCGGTCCGCTTCGGGCTGTTCCACATACTGCAGTCCGCCGCGCGGGCGGAATACCGCCCGATCGCGGCCAAGGGGCTGACCGGGAGCGGCTACGACGGGCACACGTTCTGGGACACCGAGACGTACGTGCTGCCCGTGCTCACCTACACTCACCCGTCGGCCGCGGCCGACGCGCTGCGCTGGCGGCACATAGTGCTGGGTGAGGCCAAGCAGCACGCGGCCGACCTGGGCCTGGCCGGGGCGGCGTTCCCGTGGCGGACGATCCGCGGCCAGGAGTGCTCCGGCTACTGGCCGGCGGGGACGGCCGCGTTCCACATCAACGCCGACATCGCCGATGCCGTCATCCGTTACCTGGACGCCACGCAGGACGCAAAGTTCGAGTCGGAAGTCGGCCTGGAGCTGCTGGTCGAGACGGCGCGGCTGTGGCGCTCCCTCGGCCAGCACGACGCCGCGGGCCGCTTCAGGATCGAGGGCGTGACCGGGCCGGATGAGTACAGCGCGGTCAAGGACAACAACGTCTACACCAACCTGATGGCCCAGCGGAACCTGGCCTGTGCGGCCGATCTGGCCTCCCGGCTGCCGTCGCAGGCCGAAACGCTCGGCGTCTCGACCGAGGAGGCCGCGTCCTGGCGGGACGCCGCCAACGCCATGTACATACCTTTTGACGAACGAATCGGGGTTCACCCGCAGCATGATTCGTTCACCGACTACGCCCGGTGGGACTTCAAGGACACCCCGGAGGACAAGTACCCGCTGCTGCTGCACTTCCCCTACTTCCAGCTGTACCGCAAGCAGGTCGTCAAGCAGGCGGACCTGGTGCTGGCCATGTACCTGCGGTCCGATGCGTTCAGCGCCGAGCAGAAGGCCGCCAATTTCGCCTACTACGAGCCGCTGACCGTGCGCGATTCCTCCCTGTCGGCGTGTATCCAGGGGGTGATGGCCGCCGAGGTCGGCCAGCTGGATCTGGCCGATGACTACCTGGCCGAGGCCGCCCTCATGGACCTGAGGGACGTGGAGCACAACACCTCCGACGGCCTCCATATGGCCTCGCTCGCCGGGGCGTGGCTGGCGCTGGTGGCGGGGTTCGGCGGCCTGCGCGCGGGCCACGGCCCGCTGGCCTTCTCCCCGCGCCTGCCCGGCGGCATAACGAGGCTGACGTTCCGGATGCGCTACCAGGGCCGCAAGCTCAGCGTCACGGTCAGGGGCACCCGGGCCAGATACCAGCTGCTGGAAGGCGACCCGCTGACGGTGAGCCATCACGGCGAGGAACTTGAGCTCGGCCACCGGGCGATAGAGCGCAGGATCCCGCCGCTCAAGGCAGGCCCGCGCCCGGAACAGCCGTCCGGGCGGACGCCCTACAGCCGCAGCTCAGCCGACTGACCCGGCGGCTCAGCGTCTATCGGGACAGCTCTTCCAGCGCCCGGTTGCGCTGGCTCTTCCCGAAGATCGCGACCAGGACGCCGGGAAGGAGCGCGCACGGTACCGTGATCCACACGATGAAGGCCAGCGGCGCAGTAACGGTGAAGAGCGCTCCGGCGATCAGGACGCCGACCCAGGCGCCGATATGGCCCACGCCGTCGGTCCAGCCCGTACCGAGAGCACGCATCCGGGTCGGGAAGTTGGCCGGAATGTACACGTACATACTCCACAGCCACAGGACGGTCCCGGTCACCGCCGTGACATACAAGACCGACATGCCCGCGGTGTTGTGCACCTCGTAGACGCCCCACCAGCCGCCGGCGTACATGATCGCGCCGACGAGCTGCGTCCATTTGCGCTCCCACCGCTGCCCGAACAGCGCGTTCACCAGGTAGGCGGCGGCGGAAACCACCCCGGCCCAGGCCGTCAGGGCGAAGATGAAGCCGGCGCTGTAGCCGCGGTTGAGATGCAGGAACAGCACTGATTGGCTTCCGCCGCCGTACACGATGCCGCCGTAGCCGAGCATCATGACCACCAGCAGAAGTACGGTGACGAGCACGTACTGCTTGTAGAACGGGGCGAGCCAGCTGGTCTTCTCCTCGGCCACCACCTCGTGCGGCGCCAGGTCGGGCTCGGGCAGCACGGGGTGACGCCTCATGACCCGCGCCTCCATCTTCTCCACGACCTTGCGTGCCTCGTCGCGGCGTTCCCTGGCCTCCAGCCAGCGCGGCGACTCGGGCATCCGGAAGTATAGGTAGATCGCCACGGCGATGTTCAGCCCGGCCATCATCCACAGCTGCCACCGGTAGTGGCCGGGGATCCAGTAGTGCGGGACGATGCCGCCGAGCACGACGGTGAGCAGGAAGATGGCCACCACCTGGCAGACCATCATCACCCGGGGCCGGACCGTCGGCCCCATGATCTCGCTCATGTACACGACATTCATGGCCAGGTACCCGGCGAACCCGAGCGTGTCGGCGATCGACAGGACAAACAGTGCGGGGAAGTTCGTCACGTACGCGAACGGCCAGATGAACAAGGCGGCCAGCAGTGAGGACGTGATCAGGGCCCTGCGCCGGCCGATCTTGTCGCCGAGCCAGCCGAGGGCGTAGCCGCCGATCAGGATGCTGATCCCGACCTGCAAGGCGTACAGGATGTCGTACTGGGTGTGAGTGATTTCCTTGGCCGGCCCCCAGATGAACGGGTACAGGATCCGGGCGATCCCGTCGGTATTCGCCGAGACCGTCCAGCCCACCTGAATGATCAGGCAGAGCTCCCAGGCCATGAAGCTCATGGGCAGGCGGTCGATCCGGGCTGCCATCTCGCCGGGAATAACCAGACGGGTGGTGCCGCCGGCGGACCCGGCTCCCGGCGTGTCTTGGGCCATGGCAATTTCTCCTTGCTGCCATCCGGGCGGCGGGTGGCGGGTAAAGCGAATGCGGCGTCTTTGTCTGTGAAACGAGAACCCGGAGGAACGAGAACCCGGATTTACCGCTGACGCCGGTCATCATGCGGTGCCTTTGTCGGCGTTTTGGTGCAGGCCACGCCATCGCGCGGCGCTGGGTAATTGCGGCGGACGCGGACGAGCCCGGGGCGGTGGTAGGTGTCCCGGGCCGGGAATAGGGCGGATCCGTCCGCCGAGGTGCCGATTGAGCTGCCGACCTGGGAATTTGAGCCTGGACGGATTACCTAGCCCGTCCAGGCCGGTAAAGGCACGGCTTCGTTTGGCGCCGCCCGCGCCGGGCTGAGACTGCACCAAGCAGAGTCAAAGCCAGACGGCATTGTTCCCTCCAACGCTTCAGGGAACCTAAGACTCCGAGCCTTCGCATTGTGATAGCAGGAGATCGCGGAGATCGGCTTCTAGCAGAGCGTGAATAGGCTGTTACTCGGATTGTTCGATGCCTCGGGCGGAAAGTCAAGCCCTTGTCACTGGGTAATTGCCCTATATGCTTGCCGCAAGGCAATTGATTAATGGCAACTAATTTAGAGGGGCAGGATGGCCAGGAGTCGATCCCAGTTAATACAGTTGGTTATGACTCAGGCGTGGTGAGGAGTTTCGGTCTTCGCCCCGTACCCCTTGCCTTATGGGCCACCCTCTCCCGAGGCTCTGCTCGCGCTGTAGATGACCGCAGCGACCCCCGTTCGGATCCAATCATCCGGGTCTGACATTTCCCGCTCGTTTCCCACCGGTCCCGGCCCGCCCGGCTGGTTTTCCACAGCCACGCAGCCCGCCTGTGGCCCGCTCCCACCTTCGGCGATCGTCGGAACCGGAGGTGTTGACGATGCGAGCCAAAGACGTGCTGGGCAAGTCCGGCGAGCAGGCGGCGTCTGAGTACCTGGAAGCGTGCGGACTGCGGATCCTGGACCGCAACTGGCGCAGCGCGGACGGCGAGATCGACATCGTGGCGGTCGAGCGTCACGTGCTGGTCGTCTGCGAGGTGAAATCGAGGACGTCGACGCGTTACGGCAGCCCGCTCGAGGCGGTCAGCCGGGCCAAGCGCGCCCGGCTGCGCCGCCTGGCCGTGCAATGGCTGAACGCCCACGGCGTCCGCTTCGATGAGGTCCGGATCGATGTGGTCGGCCTGCTGTACGAGGGCACCGGCGGATTCACCATCGAGCACATCAGGGGAGTGGGCTAGCCGTGTCACTGGCTCGCACCTATTCGATCGCCCTGGTGGGAGTGCAAGGCCACCTGGTCGAGGTCGAGGTGGACATCGCGAACGGGCTGGTCGGCATGATCCTGGTCGGGCTGCCCGATACCGCGCTGCGCGAGGCGCGTGACCGGATCCGCGCCGCGATCGCCAACAGCGGCGAGCACTGGCCGCAGCGGAAGATCACCGTCGGGCTCTCCCCGGCCAGCCTGCCCAAGCGGGGCAGCTGGTTCGATCTGGCCATCGCCGTCGGCGTGCTCACCGCGGCGGGCACGGTGCCCGCCGCGGCCTCGGCCGGGGTCATGTTCTTCGGTGAGCTCGGCCTTGACGGGCGGCTGCGGCCGGTCCGGGGGGTGCTTCCCGCGGTGGCCGCGGCGGCGGACGACGGCAGGTTCGGCACGGTGATGGTGGCCGAGCAGAACGCGCCCGAGGCCGCCCTGGTGCCCGGCGTGCGGGTGATCGCGGCCAGCACCCTGACCGCCGTGGTCGACTGGCTGCGGGGCACGCCGGGTTCGCGCGGCGGGCCGCCCGCCGCCGAGTTCGCCCGCGGCCAGGAACCGCTCGCCGCTCCGTCTTCTTGGCCGGCGCCCGACCTGGCCGAGATGCTCGGCCAGTCGATGGCCCGGCGAGCCGCCGAGGTGTGCGCGGCCGGCGGTCATCACCTGTCGCTGCAGGGGCCGCCCGGGGCGGGCAAGACCATGCTGGCCGAGCGGATTCCCACCATTCTCCCGCGGCTTGACCGGCAGGCCGCGCTGGAAGTGACGGCCATCCATTCGGTCGCCGGGACGTTGCCCACCGAGGTTCCGCTGCTCTGCGATCCGCCGTTTCTCGCGCCCCATCACACCGCGACCAAGGCCGCGATCGTGGGCGGCGGCAGCGGCGTCATCCGTCCCGGCTCGGCGTCGCTGGCGCACCGCGGGGTGCTGTTCCTCGATGAGGCGCCCGAGTTCGCCCGGGACGTGCTGGACGCGTTGCGCCAGCCGCTGGAGGCCGGCGAGGTCGTGGTGGCCCGGTCGGGGGTCACGGCCCGGTTCCCGGCCAGGTTCACCCTGGTCATGGCCTCGAACCCGTGCCCGTGTGCGCGTGGCGGCGGGTCGGCCGGGGGCTGCAGCTGCAGCCCGGCCGCTCGCCGCCGGTACCTGGGCCGGATCTCGGGCCCCCTGCTCGACCGGGTGGACGTGAAGATCGAGCTTGAGCCGGTCAGCCGCCGGGAACTGCTCAGCGACCGGGACTTCGCCGAGTCCAGCCGGACCGTGGCGCTGCGTGTGGCCGAGGCCAGGCAGCGGTCGGCGCACCGGCTGCGCGGCACCCGATGGCGGCTGAACGGCGAGGTCCCCGGGTCGGAGCTGCGCCGGGCCTGGCCGCCCGCACCGGGCTCGCTGGCCGTGGTGGAACGCGCGCTGGAGCGCGGCCAGATCAGCGCGCGGGGCGTGGTCAAGGTCATCCGCGTCGCCTGGACCCTGGCCGACCTGGCCGGCCAGCCGCGCCCGACCAAGGACGAATGCCACGCCGCGCTCGGGTTGTGGCTCGGGGTCCGGCGGTGAGCCCGCTCGGCGCGCAGGCCCTGGCCCGGGCCGCCCTCACCTACCTGGCCGAGCCCGGCGATCCCGCCCTCGGCGCCCTGCTGGAATTCTGTTCCCCGGCCGAGGTGCTGACCGCGATCAAGGCGGGCAGGCTGCCGGGAGCCGGGCCTGGATGCGGCGACAGCCCGGGCCGTCGGCGTGCGCTGGAACGAGCGCTGGGCCGCTGGCGCATCCGCCTGCCCGATCTTCCGGACGCCGCGGCGATCGAGCGCACGCGCCGCGACGGCGTCCGGCTCGTCTGCCCCGGCGATCCGCAGTGGCCCGCCGTCCTGGACGAGCTCGGCGCGGCCCGGCCGTACGCGTTGTGGCTGCGCGGCCGCGCGGACCTGCGCCAGGCCTGCCTGCGTTCGGTGTCGATGGTGGGATCACGCGCCGCCACCGGCTACGGCGCGCACGTAGCCGGCGAGATCGCCGCCGATCTCGCCGATCAGGGCTGGGTGATCGTTTCGGGTGGCGCGTACGGCATCGACGCGGCCGCGCACCGCGGCGCGCTGGCCGTCCGGGCGGCCACGATCGCGGTCATGGCCTGCGGCCTGGATCAGCCCTACCCGGCAGGCCACGCGGGACTGTTCGCGGACATCGCCGGCGACGGCCTGATGGTCAGCGAATGGCCGCCGGGCCGCCGGCCCGCCCGGCTGCGGTTCCTCGTCCGTAACCGGACCATCGCCGCGATGAGCTGCGGCACCGTGGTCGTCGAGGCGGGCGAGCGCAGCGGCGCGCTGAACACCGCCCGTCACGCGGCCGAGCTGGGCAAGCCCCTGATGGCCGTCCCCGGCCCGGTAACCTCCGTGCAGTCGGCCGGCTGCCACCGGATCATCCGGGAGTGGGGCGCGACCTGCGTGACCCGCGCCGCGGACATCATCGAGATGCTCTCACCGCTGGGCGCCACCGGAGCCCCTCCGGCCACCGGAGCCCCGCCCGCCGCCGGGCCGCCGCCCCGTAATCAGGACGCGGCGGCCTGTCGTGACGAGCTCGACCTCGACAGCGCCCGGGTGCTCGACGCGCTCCCCGCCCGCGGCGCCGCGGGCCCATCGACGATCGCAGCCGAGGCGGGCGTGGACCTGGACACGGTGCTGCGCTGCCTCGGCCTGCTGGCCGGCCTGGGCTTCATCGAGCGCGGCGACCGCGGCTGGCGCCTGTGCCGGCGATGACGGGCCCGGCCTTCCCCACGCTCAGGAATGCACCGCTGAGGCAAGCACGGCGACGGCTAGCGCAACCCCCGCCGCAATCAGGAGGATGCCGAGGATGGCGAGCAGGCGCACCTGCCGCGCACGACGACCTCGCACACGAAGCCACGTATCAAGCACCTGCAAAGCCTAGCCTGGCCGGTGCCCCGGCGTGCAGGAGCCCGACCAGGCTGGCGCTGACCGCGGCAAGCTGATTCAGCTCCCGGGCCAAACACCGGAGAAAGGGGTCATATGACTGGACATGCTGGTCTCGGCAGATATCGAAAATGCTGAGCGACGAAAACGGTCTTGATATCCTGCGTGAACGCGGCAGGCGGGGCCTGTTGCTCACGGAGCGGTACCGGAAGTTGTCCAACCCGCAGTTTGTCCCTGTCGGCCCGCGGGCGCATCGTTCCCAGCCGCTGCCTTGAACTCGGGCGTTAATGCCGAAATGGGACAGAATTTCAGGAACCGGACGAATTGTGTTATGCGGCAACGGCATATTCGCCCGCTGCCGCCCGGATAATCGGGGAGCGGGCGGGGAGGAAGAAGGCGGTGGGCGAGCACATGAGGGCGGAACGCGCGCTGGATGACTCGCGGGACATGGCCGAGGTGCCCTCCGCCCTGCCGGAATCTCAACTGCTCCGCTACCGGGCGGCAGTTGACGAACTGGTCAAGGAGGCGGGCAGGCACCCGCATCCGACTGATCTGCTCGCCGTCGAGGAACTTGTCGCCAAGCGCCTGGAGCAGCCGGAGTTCGCCGCTGTGCTCTCGCGTCTTGACGGAGGCCTGGATGCGGTGGTGGCCCGCCTCAGCCATGAGATCAGCAACTACCAGCCCAGTGTGCGCAGCTCAGCCAGCGATTTGCCGACGTTCGTCAGGATATTTCTGCTGTCGCAGATCGATTCGGTCTGGTGGGCGCGGACGAATCCCTTCGTCTCCGACGCCGACGTGCTGCGCTCGACTGAACTGGTGGATCTCGGGCCGCTCAGGTCGGCGAAGATGCTGCGGTTCCAGTACCGCGCTCAGCCGGCCGGGCTGCCCGGCCGGGCCCGGGACTGGGCGCAGCGCCAGGTGCTCCCAGCCGCCCGTCCTGCTACGGCCGGGTTGCGCTTCACCCGTTCGAGGCCGGTAGTCGTCGCTGTGGTCAACCAGATCGCTCGCGACCTCGCCGCGGCGCTGCCGCCGCGAACGCCCGGCCTCTGGGTGAACAGCATGGTGCGTAGCGTGGAGCACCAGCATCGTCTCCGCTCTCTCGGTTACGCTGCCGTACTGCCGAGTTCTCATTGTGTCGGCTATGCGTGTGATCTGGAAATGCACTGGTTCCGCCAGTTCGATCGCAAAGACGTGCTGGCCCGGCTTCTTCTTGACCGTCAAGAGGCAGGCCAGCTCAATGTCATTGACGAGGGCCAGGCGTGGCATTTGTGCGTCAATCCGCTTGCCTGCGGCGAATTGCAGGCCGCTTACGACGCCCAGCTGGGCGCTCGGTAGCACCGGCCGGGAAGGTTTCTCGATATGTGCGGCATCGCCCTGATCGTCGGGCCGAACCCCAACCCGATGGTCCTCGACTCGATGCTGGATGCGATCGCGCCGCGTGGCGAGGTGCGGGAGACGTTCCGCGCTGAGCGGCAGCAGCTCGGCACCCAGCGGCTGAAAATAGTCGATCGTGAGCGGGCCATCCAGCCGTGGAGCTCGCCTGACGGCCGCTGGGCGGCGTGCTACAACGGCGAGGTCTACAACTTCCGCGCGCTGCGGTCAGAGCTTGCCGCCCTTGGCCATGTGCTGCGCAGTGACAGCGACACCGAGGTCATCCTTGAGTCCTTCCTCGAATGGGGGGAAAGCGCGGTGCACCGCCTGCGAGGCGAGTTCGCGTTCGCGGTCGTCGACACCGCCACCGACCGGGTCTATCTGGCTCGTGACCCGCTCGGGGTGAAACCGCTCTACTGGTCTCGCCACGACGGTCACCTGTATGCGGCTTCGGAACTCAAGGCACTCGTCCCGGTGGGAGGAGGAGTCTGCGAGATTCCTCCGGGCCACCACGGATGGGGGAGTCCCGCCCAGGATCCCGCAGTCACCGCCTATGTCGACCTGCTGAGGATGGGAGACGGCGACGAGCCTGTCACCGACATCGGCGCGGCCGCACAGCAAGTACGGGCCGCGCTGGAAGACAGCATCCGCGTCCGGCTCGACACCGATCTCACCGTCGGCGTTATCCTCTCCGGCGGCCTGGACAGCACGCTGACGCTCCTGCACGTCCGTGAGATGCACCCGGACTGCGTAGCGTTCACGATCGGGACGCCCGGCAGCGACGACGTCTCGTACGCGCGCCGCGTGACCCGCGAGCTCGGCGTCGACCACGAGGTCATTGAACTGGCTCCGGGCGACATCCGCCTGCCGGACATCCGAGAGGCCATCCGGATGTCCGAGCTCACCGAGTACGGCGATGTCATCAACGCGGTCATCTCCCGGCTGCTCTTCGCCCGGGTGCACAGCTGCGGGGTCAAGGTGGTCCTGTGCGGGGACGGTTCTGATGAACTGTTCGGCGGCTACGAGATGTACCGGCAGCCCGACCCTGTTCTGCGGCAGCGGCTGTTCCAGCACAAGCTGCACAACCTCGGGCGGACCGAGCTGCAGCGGGTCGACCGCACCAGCATGGGACAGGGCGTGGAAGTGCGTGTGCCGTTCCTGGACCTGGCCCTGGTCCGGCTGGCGATGCGCCTGCCCATCGATCTGAAGCTTCGTGACGGCCAGGACAAATGGATCTTGCGGCACGCCTTTGCCGACATCCTGCCCAGTTACGTCCGCCAGCGCCCGAAAAACCCCATGTCACATTCGTCCGGCCTGCATGAGCGCGTGCGCTTGTACCGGTCCCAGTTCCCTCGTATCTACCGCTCGTTCGGGTACGAGCGGCTCGGCCCGATGCGGCGAGACTTCTCGATCGTGCTCGAGGAGCACGGCCTGGACCTCGACCAGGCGCTGCAGGACGTCGAAATCCAGCCCGACTACTCCATGACCGACCACGCTCGTGACCTAGCGGGGGCCCTCCGCTGGAACGCGGTCGGCGCGCTGCGCCGGCGAGGCGGCCGCCCCCGAGCGACCCAGCTCAGCTCGCCTACATAGTTACTGCCCGAGCGGCGGCCAGGCCGGAGCCCTAGCCGGCCGCGAAGGCGCTCCGCTCCTCCTCCTCGTCGAACTCCAGCTCGGTGGCGCGGTCCCGGACGGACTGCTGGAGGCCGTACCGCTCGACCTGTTCCGGGTCGCTCACGCTGATCGTCCGGAACCCCTGCCCGGCCAGCCGCTCGTTGATCTCCTCGAGATGGTCGCGGATCAGTTGCTTCTCCGCGTCGGTGACCTTGCCCTTGTGCGGCTTGCCGGCGTGCTCCAGCGTGCCGTAGTCCAGGCGGTCCCCGCGGGCGCCGCCGTTCACTGAGGTCTTCGGACTCCGCCTGACCGGCCGCGCGGCGATCAGCAGCTGCTCCATCGGGTTCTCCGTGGCCAGCTTGTCGAAGGCGTCAGCCTCCATGACGATGCGGCGCGGTTCCATGTCGTCGGGAAGGTACAGGTCGATGACCGCCACCCGCAGCGCGGCCTGCTGTATGGCCTCGGCCTCGTCGGTCAGTGCCTCGATCTCGACCGGGCCGTCGACCAGCTCGGGGTGCTCGTGTACCACGACGCGTGCCAGTGCCTCGTCATGCGTGATGAGCTGGCCGCTCAGGTCGCTGAACCGGACAGTCTTCTGACCCATGCTCGATCCCTCTCTAGGTGCTGCTCCAAGCGCGTCCCGGTCCCGCCGGTGAACGTGAACGCATGAATCACCCTGCCGCAGCCCCCATCCCTTGTCAAACTTCAGTTCGATCGGCGTGTCGGCATGCGAAATTACTCGCGATCGCCGTGTCACCTGGCCCGTTCCGGCTCGCGGGCCGGCCGCGGGTGCACACTGGCCCTATGAAGGGCCAGAGCCAGACGAGCGAGACCGGGCTGCCCACCGAGATGGCGGCCGCGCTCGCCGCCTTCGAGCGTCACCTGCGGGCCGAACGCTCGCTGTCGCCGCACACGGTCCGGGCCTACGTCGGCGATGCCGGCTCGCTGCTCGAGCACGCGCACCAGGCCGGGGTCCAGGGGCCCGGCGGCCTGGACGCCACCCACCTGCGCGGCTGGCTGGCCAGCCAGCACGCCTCCGGGGCGGCACGCACCACGCTGGCGCGGCGCGGCGCGGCGGCGCGGGCCTTCACCGCCTTCGCGCACCGCAGCGGCTGGCTGGCCGCCGACCCGGGCCCGCGGCTGGCCACGCTGAAAGCCCGCCGTACCCTGCCGCACGTGCTGCGCCAGGACGAGATGCGGGCCGTCCTGGACACCGCCGCCCGCCGGGCCGAGGCCGCCGGCTCAGATCACGCCGCCGCTGGCTCAGATCCGGCCGCCGAGCAGGCGGTCGCCCTGCGCGACGTGGCGGTCCTCGAGCTGCTCTACGCCACCGGCATCAGGGTCAGTGAGCTGTGCGGGCTGACCCCGGATAGTTTCGACCACGGCCGCCGGACCGTCCGGGTCGTGGGCAAGGGCGACAAGGAGCGCACCGTCCCGGTCGGCGTGCCCGCCCTCCGCGCGGTCACCCGCTGGCTGGAGGTGGGCCGTCCCGTCCTGGCCCGCCCCGGCAGCGGGCCGGCCTTGTTCCTCGGCGTCCGCGGCGGCCGGCTGGACCCGCGCACGGCCCGCCGGATCACCCGCGAGCGCCTGCGCGACGGGGGAGCGGCCCGGCCGACCGGCCCGCACGGCCTGCGCCACACCGCCGCCACCCACCTGCTCGAAGGCGGCGCCGACCTGCGCAGCGTGCAGGAGATCCTCGGCCACTCCTCGCCCGCGACCACCCAGATCTACACCCACGTGTCGATCGAGCGGCTGAAGTCAAGCTACCGACAGGCTCATCCCCGGGCCTAAGCCCCAGAGCCCGCCCAGGGCCCGGCCGGAACGGGATGAAACCGGGCTTTCATTGCGTTCTAACCTGGTGAAACCGGGGATCCCGCCCGTTCCCCGGTTTTGCCCGCACGCTGCCGGCCGGCTGGCCCACGCCGGCGCCATCGCGCATCCCGATGGCCGCCGCAGGTCGGCGCCGCGGGCGAGGAATGTCAAGTATCCTTTGTCTGGGTCGTCGCAGCCGCACTGGGTAAGTGCGTGCTCGGCGGCTACATCGCGTGCCCGTTTGTCCCTTGGTCATCCAGAACCTTGGTCATCCAGAACACGGGGCGGGACGCGCCGCTCGGTCCGCCGGCCGCCAGGCCGGCCGCAGGCGCGTCGTACCGCGGGCACCAGGAACCAACCGAGAAGCGCCGCGCACCTGAAAAAGCGCGGCGCACGATGGAAAGGGACCGCGGGCATGGCTCAGGTCGTCAGCATGAAGCAGCTCCTGGAGAGCGGTGTCCACTTCGGGCACCAGACCCGGCGCTGGAACCCCAAGATGAAGCGCTACATCTTCACCGAGCGCAACGGCATCTACATCATCGATCTCCAGCAGTCACTCGACTACATCGACCGTGCGTACGAGTTCATCAAGGAGACCGTCGCGCACGGCGGCACCATCTTGTACGTCGGCACCAAGAAGCAGGCGCAGGAGGCGATCGCCGAGCAGGCTCGCCGGGTCGGGATGCCGTTCGTGAACCAGCGCTGGCTGGGCGGCATGCTGACCAACTTCTCCACCGTCTACAAGCGGCTGCAGCGGCTCAAGGAGCTGGAGGAGATCGACTTCGATGACGTGGCCGCCTCCGGCATGACCAAGAAGGAGCTCCTGCACCTGCGGCGCGAGCACGACAAGCTCGACCGGACGCTCGGCGGGATCAGGGACATGGCCCGCGTGCCGAGCGCCATCTGGGTGGTGGACACCAAGAAGGAGCACATCGCGGTCAACGAGGCGCGCAAGCTCGGCATCCCGGTTGTGGCCATCCTGGACACCAACTGCGACCCGGACGAGGTCAACTACCCGATTCCCGGCAACGATGACGCCATCCGCAGCGTCGCGCTGCTGACCAGGGTGGTGGCCGACGCCGTGGCCGAAGGGCTCATCTCGCGGGCCGGCGCGGCCGGTGCCGACGAGAAGCCGGCCGGCAGCCTGGGCACCGAAGAGCCGCTGGCCGAGTGGGAACGCGAGCTCCTGCAGGGCTCGGCGGCCGGCGCCCCAGCCGCGACGGTGACTCCGCCCGACGAGGCGATCGTGATCGCGGCCGAGACCGAGGGCGCCGCCGACCTGGACATCAACGCTGAATCCGCGCCGGCCAGCGAAGCGGCCGCCGAGGCCGACCAGGCCGACGACCTGGAAGGCCTGGCCGAGGCCGCCGGGGAAGCCGCAGAAGCGGAAGCCGGGGCCGCGCAAGCGGAGGCCGGAGCCGCTGAAGCCGCGCAGGCCACCGACGAAGCCGCGCAGGCGCCCGCCGCGGAAGTCGGCGACACCGCCCAGTAAGACGGCCAGACCGGGTAAAACCGAATAGAGACGAAAGACGAGGACATGGCGAATTTCACCACCGCTGATGTCAAGCGGCTCCGCGACCAGACCGGCGCCGGCATGATGGACTGCAAGAACGCACTGGGCGAAGCCGATGGCGACTTCGAGACCGCGATCGAGGTGCTCCGCCTCAAGGGCGCCAAGGACGTGACCAAGCGGGCCACCCGGACCGCGGCCAACGGCCTGGTCACGGCCGAACTTTCCGGGAACGACGCCGGCGTGCTCGTCGAGCTGAACTGCGAGACGGACTTCGTGGCCAAGACGGACCTGTTCCAGCAGGCCGCCGCCGAGATCGCCCGGGTCGCGCTGTCGTCCGGCGTGTTCGACCGGCTGGCGCTGCTGGCTGTCGAGGCCCGTCCGGGCGTCACCGTCCAGGAGCTCATCGAGGAAGCGGGCGCGGGGCTGAAGGAGAAGCTGGAGCTCGGCCGGTTCGCCCGCCTGGAAGGCGGTTACGTGGCCAGCTACCTGCACCGCAGCGACGCCGCACTGCCCCCCACCCTGGGCGTCCTGGTCCAGCTCGACAAGCCCAGCGCCGAAGTGGCCCGGGATCTCGCCCAGCAGGTCGCCGCGATGCGCCCGCTGTACGTCACGCGCGCGGACGTGCCGGCCGATGTCGTGGAGAAGGAGCGCCGGATCGCCGAGCAGATCACCCGCGACGAGGGCAAGCCCGAGCAGGCCATCGGCAAGATCGTGGACGGACGGCTGAACTCCTACTTCAAGGACGTCGTGCTCACCGAGCAGGCCTTCGTGAAGGACAACAAGACCACCATCAAGCAGGTCCTGGCCGCCGACAACCTGACCGTCACCGGCTTCGCCAGGTTCCAGGTCGGCCAGGCCTGAGCCCGGAAGGGCGGAGCAGATGCCGGGATCCGAACCCGGATCGGTGCACCCGAGCTGGCATCGGGTGCTGCTGAAGCTGTCCGGCGGGCTGTTCGCGGGCGCTGAGCCCCTGGGCATCTCGCCGGACGTGGTCGCCCACCTGGCCGCGGAGATCATCGCCGCGACGCAGGAGGGCGTCCAGGTGGCCGCGGTGGTCGGCGGCGGCAACATGTTCCGCGGCGCGGCCCTGGCCGAACGCGGTATTGACCGGGCCCGCGCCGACTACATGGGCATGCTCAGCACGGTCATCAACTGCCTGGCCCTGCAGGACGTGCTGGAGAAGAACGGCGTGGAGACGCGGGTCCAGACGGCCATCACGATGGGCCAGGTCGCCGAGCCCTACATCCCGCGCCGTGCGATCAGGCACCTGGAAAAGGGCCGGGTGGTGATCTTCGGGGCCGGGCTGGGTGCGCCGTATTTCTCGACCGACACCGCCGCCGCGCAGCGGGCCCTGGAGATCGGCGCCGCTGCGGTGCTCAAGGGCACCAAGGTGGACGGGGTCTACGATGCCGACCCGCATACCACGCCGGACGCCGTCCGCTTCGACCGGCTGGACTACGGCGAGTACCTGAGCCGCGGGCTGAAGGTCATGGACGCTACGGCGGTCACCTTGTGCCGGGACAACGGGCTGCCGATCGTGGTGTTCGCGCTGATGGGCAAGGGGAACGTGGTCCGGGCCATCCGCGGTGAGAAGGTCGGCACGCTGATCTGCCGGACCAGCGCGGCGGACCTGGCGGATCCCGACGATCCCCTCGGTCCGTAGCCACCGGCTAAGCTCCTAAGCACTGCGAGTAAACGGAGCCGAATAATGATCGATGACACGCTCTTCGAAGCCGAAGAAAAGATGGACAAGGCCGTCGCGGTGGCCAAGGAGGAGTTTGCCGTCATCCGGACCGGGCGCGCCCACCCGTCCATGTTCAACAAGATCACGGTCGATTACTACGGCACGCAGACGCCGGTCAACCAGCTCGCCTCCTTCCACGTTCCCGAGCCGCGGATGGTGGTCATCCAGCCGTTCGACAAGAATTCGCTGGCGGCCATCGAGCGGGCCATCAGGAACAGCGACCTGAGCGTGAACCCGGCCAACGACGGCGTCATCATCAGGATCGTGCTGCCCGAGCTGACCGAAGAGCGCCGCCGCGAGTACATCAAGACCGCGCGGAACAAGGCCGAGGACGGCCGCGTCTCGATCAGGAACATCCGGCGGCACGCCAAGGACACCCTGACCAAGATGATCAAGGCCGGCGACGCGGGCGAGGACGACGTGCACCGCGCCGAGCGCGAGCTCGACGACCTCACCCGCACCTACGAGGCGCAGGTGGACGAACTGCTCAAGCACAAGGAAACCGAGCTCCTCGAGGTCTAGGTGGCCACCGACTCAGCCGGACCGCGCACAAAAGACCCAGAAGAACCCAGGCCTCCGGGGCGGGCCGGGCGTAACCTGCCCGCGGCCATCGGCGTCGGTGCCGTGCTCGGCGGCCTGGTCGTACTGACCCTGCTCACCGTCAAGGCGACGTTCCTGCTGTACATGGGGGCGGCGCTGGGCGTCGCCCTGGCCGAGCTGGCCGCGGCCCTGGCCAAGCGTGACATCAACATTCCGGTGATCCCGATCGCGGCCGGCGGGGCAGCCGTGCTGACCTGCACCTACTGGCTCGGGCCGAAGGACGCGCTGGCCGCGCTGGGGCTGACCATGATCGCCATCTTCGCCTGGCGGCTGCCGGGCGGGACGTCCGGCTACGTCAAGGACACCACGGCCGGCGTGTTCGCCGCCGTCTACCTGCCGTTCCTCGCCTCGTTCGTGGTCGCGATGCTGGTCCCGGCCGACGGCCCGCGCCGGGTGCTGACCTTCGTCATCTTGACCATCTGCAGCGACATCGGCGGCTATTTCGCCGGGATCACCGTGGGCCGTCATCCGATGGCCCCGGTGATCAGCCCGAAGAAAACCTGGGAGGGTTTCGCCGGCTCGGCGGTCGCCTGCCTGGCCGGCGGCGCCCTGTGCGTGACGCTGCTCCTGCACGGCCACCCCTGGCAGGGCCTGCTCACCGGCGCGGCGGTGGTGCTGGCCGCGACGGTCGGCGACCTCATCGAATCCACGATCAAGCGCGACCTGGACATCAAGGACATGGGCACCGTGCTGCCCGGTCACGGCGGCATCCTGGACCGGCTCGACTCCCTGCTCGTCGCCGCGCCCGTGGTCTGGCTCCTGCTGGAGGTGTTCATTCCCACGCAGTGAGGTTTCGTCGCCCGCTTTGCGGGGAGTTGTTAGCCGTCCGGCCCGGAATCCCCAGGGTTCTCGCCCGCATCCGCTAGGCTCCCGGGAACGGCGTCGGCCCCAAAGACGCCTTAGGCCCCTCACTCCCCCCCTGGGGGGCCTAAGGCCCAACCACCCAGCTCCGGCGCTGGGCCGAGAGCCTGCTGACCAGCGCGGCCGAGCCGCGGTCGCGGGCCAGCTGCCGGTCCCGCTCGGAGATCGGGATGATCCACAGCCAGCGCACCGGATCCCCGCCGAAGGTGAACCCCGACAGGTCCGGCGGCTGCGGCCCGGCCAGGGCCGGCCCGCCCGCACGGCCCCCTTCGCTGAGCGCGCCGGGTGGGTCCAGGAGCAGCACCGCCTCCGCTCCGCCGCCGAGCGGGAACGTGGCCGGCTCGTGGTACCAGCGGACGCTGTGCCCCGGGCCGAACCAGGTGACGGCGTTCCAGGGGTAGGTGGCCAGCCACAGGAACACCCGGGCCGCCTGCGCGCTGGGCAGCGTGGTGGCCACCGCCAGCTCGATCCGGGCGTAGCCGCTCGAGTCGTCCAGCACCTGCTCGACGACCGGCATGCGCTGGCCGCTCATGCCCACCGTGGACAAGACCGTGTACGGGCGGCCCGGGACCGGCGGCCGTTCGGTGACCCCGATCAGTGGCTGCTTGCCCGCCGACGCGTCCCAGTAGTGCCCGGCGGGTCCGAGCCTGGCCTGCAGGTGGCCGAGCAGCGCTTGGGTGAACTGGCTCCACCCGGCCGGCCGCCACCGCCAGAAGGACCGGGACCGCTCCAGCCGGGCCGCGAATCCCTCCATGGCGTCGTCCAGCGACCAGCCGAACGGCGTCTGGCCGATGACGTCCCGGCTGTACCCGGGCATACCGCGGTCGGAGTCCGACCAGCCCGCGAGCACCGCGAGCGGGCGCCCGTTCTCCAGGATGGCCACGCCGTCGCCTTCCTCGAACCACAGCGCCTCCAGCGTGCCGGCCTGCAGCGGCGGCCGGCCGCCGGGATGCTTGGTCCGCGCGGCGGGCATGAGCGGCGCGCGCCCGGCGTCCAGCCGCGCCTGGTCGGTCGCCGCCGGCGCCGGCCGGTGGTTGGCGATCCAGGTGGCGGAGATCGCCGCCGCGTCGTCATGCAGGTAGGCCGCCGTGACCAGGCCGTCGTACTCGACGGTGACCTTGCGGCTGCCGTACGGGCTGAAGCTCTCCAGCAGCGTGACCGGGCCCATGAACGAAATGTACTGACTTAGCCGCCGACCTAAAACCCCGCCCGTCCCGGCCGGCCGCCGCAGCCACCCCTCCGTCCTATCCTGGTGAGGCCCCACTTTTTACCGAACGGAGCCTGGTGTCACCACCAAGTCCCCCAGCGAGCGATCCCGTGGTGCCCGCCCCATCCGCAGCGAGCGGTCCCGTCGTGCCCGCGCCGTCCCCGGGCCTCGTCCCGCTCACGCTCGCCGGCCGCCGCGGCAAGCCGCCCCGCCACCTCGCTGACCTGGACCTGGCCGGGCGCCGGGCCGCGGTCGCCGACCTGGGCCAGCCGCCGTTCCGGGCCGCCCAGCTGTCCCGGCACTACTTCGGCCGGTACACCCAGCGGCCCGACGACATGACTGACCTGCCCGCTGCGTCCCGCGCCGCGCTGGCCGAGGCGCTGCTGCCCCCGCTGCTGACCGCGGACCGCGAGCTGTCCTGCGACGACGGGACCACGCGCAAGACGCTGTGGCGGGCCTTCGACGGGGCGCTGGTCGAGTCGGTGCTGATGCGGTACCCGGACCGGGTCACGATGTGCGTGTCGTCGCAGGCGGGCTGCGGGATGGCCTGCCCGTTCTGCGCCACCGGCCAGGCGGGCCTGACCCGCAACCTGTCCACCGCGGAGATCGTGGCCCAGGTCGTGGCAGGCGCCCGGCTGCTCGCCGCGGGGGAGATCCCCGGGGGTCCGGGCCGCGTGTCCAACGTCGTGTTCATGGGCATGGGGGAGCCGCTGGCCAACTACCCGAACGTGCTGGCCGCGGTGCGCAGGCTCACCGAGCCGGTACCCGAAGGCATGGGGATCTCCCAGCGCTCGGTCACCGTCTCCACCGTCGGCCTGGTGCCCGCCATCAACCGGCTGGCCGCCGAGAATCTCTCGGTCACCCTGGCCGTGTCCCTGCACGCCCCGGACGACGAGCTGCGGGACACGCTGGTGCCGGTCAACCGGAGGTGGAAGGTCGCCGAGGTACTGGGGTCGGCCTGGGATTACGCCGCCGCCACTCACCGCCGCGTCTCGATCGAGTACATCCTGATCCGCGATATGAACGACCAGGCCTGGCGGGCCGACCTGCTGGGCTCGCTGCTGGCCGGCCGGCTCGCGCACGTCAACCTGATCCCGCTGAACCCGACGCCCGGCTCGGTGTGGACCGCGTCCCGGCCCGCCGCGCAGCGCGAGTTCGTACGCCGTCTGGAGGCCCATGGCGTGCCGGTCACAGTCCGGGACACCCGCGGCCGGGAGATCGACGGTGCCTGCGGCCAGCTCGCCGCCTCAGCCCGGCCGTGACTCCGGCTGGCCGCCTCAGCCCGGCCGTGATCCCGGCTGGCCGCCTCAGCCCGGCCGTGGCCGTCGTGGTAGGCCCGGTGCGGCCATGACCCGCCCGCTGGCCCGCCTGGGATGGCGGGCGGTGCACTGGGGGTGGGCGGCGGCCCAGCGGGCCGGGGCGGTGACGGCCGATACCCCGGGTGGCCGGCGGTTCGCCGCGTTCGGCCCGGGTTCGGTGGCGGCCTTCCCGCCCGGGGCGGTGTTCGGCGAGCGGTCGATCGCCATCGGCGCGGGCACGATCATCGGCGCCCAGGTGTCCCTGTCGGCCGGGATGGTGCCCGGCCAGGACCTGGGCCCGGCGCCGGTGCTGCGGATCGGGGACCGCTGCGTGATCGGCCGGGGCAGTCACATCGTCGCCCACCATTCGCTGGTTATCGACGATGACGTGTTCACCGGCCCGTACGTCTACATCACCGACCAGAACCACTCCTACGCCGACCCCGACGAGCCGATCGGGCGGCAGCTACCGCGCAACGCGGCCGTGCGGATCGGGTCCGGCAGCTGGCTGGGCGCCGGGGCAGTGGTGCTGCCTGGCGCGTGCATCGGCCGCAACGTGGTGGTCGCGGCCGGCGCAGTGGTCCGCGGCACGGTCCCCGACCAGTGCGTGGTGGCGGGCGTCCCGGCTCGGGTAGTCAGGCAGTACGTGCCTGCCGACGGGTGGGTGTCTCCCGGTTAGCCGCCCCCCGGTTAGCCGTCCCCTTGTTAGCCGTCCCCTTGTTAGCCGGCGCCCTGCTTGCCGGCCCCCTGCTAGCCGACCCGGCGGCCGAACCGTCCAGCGCCGCCCGCAGCCGTCCCACCCCCGTGGCCAGCTGGGCGGCCGTCTCGGCCGCCTCGGCATCCCGTCGCACCGCAGGCAGCGTGCGCAGCAGCGCGAGCGTCTCTTCCACGGCCCCCAGCTGGTCCAGCGCCGGCTCGCTGCGCTTGAGGTACAGGTCGACGAACACCGACACCTTGGCCTTCAGGACCCAGGGGTCGAACGGCTTGGCCAGGTAGTCGACCGCGCCTGCCGCATAGCTCCGGAAGGCCTGCTCGGGCTGGTCGGTCGCGGCGGTGAGGAAGATGATCGGGACGTCCCGGCCCCGGGCGTGGCGCTTGATCTGGGCGGCCGTCTCGAAGCCGTCCATCCGCGGCATCCTGACGTCCAGCAGAACGACGGCGTACTCGTCGGCCAGCACGGCCTGCACCGCCTGCTCGCCGGACCGTACCGGCACCAGGATCTGGTCCATGGACGACAGGATCGCCTCCAGCGCCACCAGGTTCTCGGGCCGGTCGTCAACCAGGAGAATCCGCGCTTGCCGCGCCACTGGTCCACTTCCCTCTCGCTGCCCCAGACCTGCAGCTGCCCCCCGGCCAGCCTGGCTCAGTACTCACGTTACGTTCAGTCCATCGGCCTTGTACAGCCCGTGCGGTTCCGGGCGGTATCGTCTGGCTGGTGTGGTCCCGGATTTCCCGCCCGCCTCAGCGGGCGGCCCGCTCGTCTTTCATCTTGGGGGAGAAGACCTCCCCTCGCAGCGCGCGCTCGACCAGCCCGACGGCGCGCGCGGTGGCGGCCAGCCGCGCGCCCTCCTTGTGGTAGGCGGCCAGGACGGTATCGATCGCGTGCGGCGGCAGCGCCCCGGCTAGCTCGGTCCGCGCCGTACGGTAACCCTCGCGCGCGCCCTCGACACAGGCCTTCGTGTGATACCTGGCCATGGCGGCCAGCGCTACCGGGTACCGGCGCAGCACCCCGTGCAGCCGGTAGTCAGGCGGTACCACGTCCAGCAGCCAGGTGACCGCGGTGGACTCGAACTCCTCGCTGTCCGGCGGGTGCACCCCGGCCGGCCAACCTGGCGGTGTATACCCGGTCATCACACCAGCATAACCGCAATCGAACGTATATTCGTGAAGCCGGGGTCACCTAATCCAGACGCCTCGGTTGTCTCTTCAGGCTAATGCGCCCCACGGGTTTCCGGCCGCGGGGTCCTGCCCGAAGACCTGCTTCTGCATCGCGGACGCGGACACCGACGGACCGCAGACCGCCGCGGGCAGCTGGTCGTTGGCGGCCGCCCACTGGGTCCAATGGGTGAGGTCCTCACCGTCCACAATGATCTTGTCGTGGGCCTGGTACCAGGTGTCGAAATTCGCGGCCGTGGCCGGGGTGATGACGATGTTTTCCCCGTGCAGCCAGCCTGGGTTCCCGGCGAAGATGGAGTCCGAGGGCCCGAGGGTCCCCTGGCTGAGCATGCACTGCACCAGCAGCGCCGGAGCATCCGAACTCCGGAACTGTCCGGCCTGGCTGCTGGTCGGCGTTGGGATTGGCGCCGGCCCTGATGAGCATGCGGTCACCACGCAGCCGAGCAGAACACCGACCGCCGCCCAGCGGCCAGGACGCCAACGCTGCCCTTCGCGGCGAACCCCGTGCCGGGCAACCCCGTGCCGGGCAACCCCGTGCCGGGCAACCCCGTGCCGGGCAACCCCGTGCCGGGCAACCCCGTACCAGGCAACCCCGTACCAGGCAACCCCGTACCAGCGGACACTATGCCGACGGATACTGTGCCAGCGAACCCTGTGCCAGCGAACCCTGTGCCGACGGGCCCCGTCCAGGTCGACAATGCCGCTCATACGGCTCCCTCTGTGGGTCGGCTCTACCGCCGTGACGGCCCACGGCAGGATCCGGTTGAGGCGAAAGACCCGGTTAATCTAACCGTCGGCCCGGCGCCCGATATATGGCTGCGATCGGGCTCAGTATCCTCCGATGATCCTCGCCAGGCTCGTTCCGCTGATCTTTGCGATTCGGCGTTGCGTTCCCAAGAATGTCACACCGGTCCTGTAGTGTAGAACACATAACTGATAAAGATCTTTTCTCTGGGATTATGTCCGCCTGATTGTAGATCGAGTGATAATTCATGAACGAAGCGCCGGTACCCCAGGACCCCGGGCGGGATGAGGACCCGTCGGGCGGGCCCGTGGGTCCCGCTGACTGTCCCCGGTCCGCCTCCCCGGATTGGCGGCTGGTTCCGTCTGGCGCGGAGTGGCCGGAGTGGATGGATGAGCCGGGTTACCTGGCGGCCCAGTGTGAGGATGATCCCGGTGATGGCGATCGGGCGGAGTATGAGGATCCGGACAACGCGCCGCCGCCCGGGATGGATGACGCGCGGCTGGCTGCGCTGATCGCCGAGGCCCGCGCGTTCACCGCCGGGCAGGAGGCGGCGGAGGCGGAGATGGCCCGCGCCGGGCAGGCCGGGATCCGGGCCGCGCTCGGCTCCGTGGCGGCCGGCCGGCGGGGCCCGGGCATGCCCGGCTCCGCGCACACCTACCCCGGTGAGTACACCAGCCGGGCGTCGGGGTTCGCGTCGGGTAAGCCGCTGGACGTGGCGCCGGGCGGCCCGGTGCTGGCCCAGTTCGCCGATGAGGCGGCCGGGGAGGGTGACCGGTACCGGGGTGCGTCGGATGATGAGCTGGTCGGGGTGATCTGCGGGTGGGACCGGGTCGAGGCCAATGCCAGTGCCCGTAAGCATGCCGCGGTGGCGGAGCTGCTCCGCCGCCGTCCCGCCCCCGGCACCCCCGCAGACGCTGCGTCCGGGCTGCCGGGGGAGTGGGATGAGTTCGCCTCCCGGGAGCTGGGTGCGGCGCTGGCCCTGTCCGCTGGTGATGCGGAGGAGGTGCTGGCCCTGGCCGCGGCGCTGGAGGTGAGCTTGCCGGGGACCCGGGCGGCGTTCCGGGCCGGTGTGCTGACCCGGGATAAGGCGCTGATCATCGCGGGCGCGACGATGCTGCTGGACCCGGCTGAGGCCCGGGCCGCGGAGGCGATGGTCCTGGACCGGGCCGGGTCCTTGACCCCGGCCGGGTTGCGGTCGGCGATCAGCCGCGCGGTGATGCAGGTCAACCCCGAGAAGGCGAAGAAACGCCGGGAGCATGGGGCGAAGCAGGCGCGGGTGGCGCGGTGGGCCGAGCCGTCCGGGAACGCGGGCCTGACCGGCCGTGAGCTGCCCCCGGCCGAGGTGCTGGCCGCTGATCAGCGGATCACCTGGTGGGCCCGGCAGCTGCGCCAGGCGGGCCTGGACGGCGGCATGGACATGCTCCGCGCCCGCGCGTTCCTGGACATCCTGCTCGGCATCGACTCCCGGCCCCTAGGCACCCGCACCAGCAACGACCCCGCCCAGGACAACGCTCCGGGCAAGGACGGCAACCCTGGCCACGACGCCAAGCCCCGCCACGACAGCGGCCCCGGCCCGGACAGCGGCCCCGGCCCGGATGGCGGGTCTGGTCCGCGTGGGCCCTGGATGCCGGCTCCGGCCGGGCCGCTGGCCGGGGTGATCCCGCCCGGGTTCGCCGGCCGGGCCAACCTCACCATCCCCCTGGCCACCCTGCTGCACCTGGCCGACCGGCCCGGCGAGATGCCCGGCATCGGCCCCCTGGACCCCGATCTGGCCCGCGACCTGGCCGCCGCAGCCGCCCGCGCCGCCCGGTCCACCTGGTGCGTGACCGTCACCGACCAGGACGGCCACGCCATCGGGCATGGCTGCGCCCGTCCCGCCCCCGCCCGCAGCCGGGCGAACCCCCCGAAACGCCGTAAACCCGGCACCGCAGGTGGCCCCGGCCCGCCCGGCGGCGGCCCGTCGTTCACCTTCACTGCCACGGACCAGCCCGGCCCGCCCGGCGGGTACGGCACCTGGCGGATGGCCACCGGCACCCCTGGGCAGCGGGACCTGCTCATCGCCCTCGAGCCCATCCCCACGGGCGGCTGCGATCACCGGCACGAGGCCAACGGCCACGACCCCGGGGTCCTGCTCCGGCACCTGACCCAGATCCGGCACGCCACCTGCACCGGGCCGGGCTGCCGCCGCCCATCGGCCAGCGCCGACTTCGAGCACAGCATCCCATACGAAGCAGGCGGCCGGACCTGCCTATGCAACGGCAACCCGAAGTGCCGCCACGACCACCGCCTCAAGCAGGACCCCCGCTGGAACGCCGAACAGCTCCCCACCGGCCACATCCGCTGGACCACCCCAGCCGGGCGGCAGTACCTCACCGAACCCACCCGCTACCCCATCTAAGGCCGAAGGCTCGTGGCGTCACAAGGCCCCTCTACGGACGGCCAGCCCCGGAAGGCCTGATAATGGCGCCATGCGGGGCGAGCTGACGCGCGGCAAGCTGATCGCGCTCTTCGCTGTCGGCGCCGTTGCGTTCGGTGCAGGGGCGTGGCTGCTGCTCGGCCCGTGGTGGGCGATCGCCGGGGTGCTCACCGGTCCGCTCGTTGTCTTCGCCGGCGTGGTCATCGTCCTCGTCTTCACCGCGCCCGATGCCGCGGCCCTGCTGCACAACGACCAGCCCGCCGAAGCGATCGCCCAGCTCAGCGGCGAGATGCCGGGATGGCGGACGCTGGCCAGAATATGGCCCGGCCAGTTCCGTGATGCCCTGGCCAGCCGGCTGATCGTCAAGTCCGGCGCCCTGCAGGCGGCTCACCTGGATGAGGAAGCGCTTCAGACCGCCGAGGAGGCGGTAGCGATCTACCAGGACCTGGCCGCCGAACGCCCCGGCAAGTACGGGCCGGACCTGGCCGACGCCCTCGATCGCCAGTCGCGCCTGCTGGCCGCCGATGACCGCCTGGCCGAGGCCCTGACCGCCATAGGGGTGGCGGTGCGGTTGTACCGTAACCTGGCCGCCGCTGATCCGGCCCGCTACCTGCCGCCTCTCGCTGAGTGCCTGACCTGCGAAGCGGGCTGGCTGGCCGAGATCGAGCTGGCCGGGGACGCGCTGGCGGCCGTGCACGAGGCCACGGGCATCTGCCAGGACAAGCTGCCCTGGCCGGAGGTCCCGTCGTGCGCTGCCCGGGCCGCGCTGCTGGAGGGCGAGCTCCTGTGCGGGCAGGACCGTCACCGTGAGGCGGCCCGGCTCCTCGCCCAAGGCTGGTCCATGGCGGCCGCTCAGCATCGCCACGAGCTGCTCCGGGACGCGGTACCCGCGCTCAAGGCGGCCTACCGTGCCGATGCCGACCACTTCACCGCCGTGTGGCACGCTGAGACCGGCGATGATCCGCCAGACTGGCTGACTGATTAGACCAGCCGACCCGCCAAGACCATCGATCGTCCGATTCGTTATCCGCACCGGAGCGAAACGCCGCTCCCCGGCCGTCGCGTCGGCCGGGGAGCCGATAAAGCCCGGATAAGCCCGGATAAACCTCGGGACGATAAACCTCGGGACGATAAAGCTCGGGACGACAAAGCTCGGATCAAGCGCCTCACCGGATATACAGCTCGCCGGTTTCGTATTCGGTGAACTCGCCACCGGCTTGCACATCGGTCATGCCGAGCGCCTGGAACGCGGGGAACAGCTGCTCGGCCGCCCACCGCTCCTGGTGTGCCTTGGACTCCCAGACGGTCACCACGTGCAGGCCGTCATCATCAGACCCGGCCGCCCAGGCCAGCAGGCCGTCGATGTCCTGCGGCAGGTCGTGCTTGGCCGAGACCACGCGGAAATCCTCGATGCTCCGGCCCTTGATGGCGGAGATGTGAATGAACGCCATGACTGTCCTGCTTTCCGTATCCGACTTCTGCGCGCTACGTGCGCTGGCAGGAACGACGCTACGGAAAACCCCGCGGCCGGCCATCCGGGGAAGTACTCAGCTGAGTACTCAGTCGCGGGCCCACGCCGCGATCTGGCTGCGGTTGCTGAAGCCGAGCTTGACCAGGATGTGCTGGACGTGGTTCTCCGCGGTCCGCTCGGAGACGAACAATGCCGCACCGATCTGCTTATTGGTCAGTCCCCGCGCGACCAGCCGGGCCACCTCGAGCTCGCGAGGGCTCAGCGGCGAGCCGGGACCGGGCCGCCGCGATCGCAGCTGCTCGATCCGCTCGCTGAACGGCGCCATCCCGAGCCGCCCGGCTTCGCCCGCCGCCCGGTCCAGCTCCGCCCGCGCCCAGGACAGGTCCCCGGCCTCCTGGCGGCGCGCCAGGACCTCGGCGAGCTCGACGCGCGCCTGCACCGCGTACCCGGGCGCGCCGTTGGCGTCACAGCTCGACACCGCCGTCTGCAGGTCCGCCGCCGCCGCGTCCAGCCGCCCCAGCGCGGCGGCCGCGATCCCGAGCTGCAGCTCGACCGGGCCCAGGTAGACCCCGGCCCCTGCCCCGTTCGCGGCGTGCTGCCCACGGAACGGCTCGAACTGCGACGCCAGGAACTCGATATCGTCGGTGCGGCCCAGGCCGACGGCGATGGCCAGGCCGTGACCCCAGGCGGCCATGCGCATGGCCGGCGTTGGTGTCCAGGACCGGACCGGCCCCGCCAGTGCGTAGGCCGCTGCCGCTCCCGCCCGGTCGCCCTGGCCGAGGCGGATCATCGCCAGGGTGAGGGCGGGAAAGATGGTGGCGACCCCCTGGGTGGTGTCCACGGCCTCCGGCCGCAGCTGCGGGGGGATGAGGTCGTACATGCCGGCCAGACCGGATTGCTCCAGCCCGATGTGCAGCGCGGACTGGGACAAGATGACGGACAGACCGCCGATCGCGGCTGGGTGTCCCATGTCGCTGAACACCTTGAAGGCCTCCCGGGCCAGCCGGGCCGCCTCGGTGAAGCGCCCGGTGGCCATGGCCAGCGTGGCCGCGACGAGCAGGTAATGCCATCGCCCGATCGGGCCGCTGAGCCGGTCCAGGCACGAACCGAGGTCGGTCAGCTCACGTTGTATACGCCGCAGCTGGCCCGTCTCGAACAAGGTGTCAATCCGCCACAGCCGGCCCCACATCTCGGCCCAGGCGCTGCCGAGGATGCCGGCCGCCGCCAGCATCCGCTCCGCCAGCACGGTCCGCTCGGCCAGGCCGTCGGGGGCGCAGCAGGCCAGCTGCCGGGCCCGCAGCGCGTCGACCAGCGCGACCGTATCGCCCGCCGACTCGGCGGCGGCCAGCGCGTCCCGGCTGACCGGCCCGGCCCGCTCGTACTCGCCCCGGTACACCAGCGCCTGCGCGTAGCGGGCCGCGACCCGGGCCCGCAGGCCGCCGGGCAGGTCGTCCGCGGCCAGGGCCTGCTCGCAGACGCGGCAGATCTCACCGTCCCATTCCGGGACGCCGGTGGCCTCCATCACCAGAGCCGTGCGAGCCAGCCCGAGCCGGTCGCGCCGCGCCTCGGCCCGCCGCCCGGCCCGGGACGCGGTCTGCTGCGAGCCGGGCAGGTCGCCGCTGCGGTGCAGGGCCGCGGCCAGCCCGAGCTCGAGCCGGGAGCGGTCATCCTCGCCGAGTTCCGCCTCGCCCGCCGACAGGGCCTGCCGGTACAGGCGCACGGCTTCCTCGAACGCCAGCGATTCGTCGGCCGCGGAAGCGGCCGCCTCGCACGCCGCCACCGCCCGCGTCCGGTCACCGGGCAGCGACGCCTCGACCCGGTGCCGCGCCACCTCGGCCAGGTGCAGGCGCAGCTGTCCCTCGTACAGCGACTCGATCGCGTCCGCCGCCGCGGTGTGCAGCCGCCGCTGCTCTGCCGCGCTGAGCCGGGCCACCACCGCCGAACTGACCAGCGCGTGCGAGAAGCGATGATCGCCGGGCCGCTCGCCGGCCACCAGGAATCCGGCGCCTCGTGCCTCGTCCAGCGGGGCGAGCAGGCTCAGCACCGGCCGGTCCAGCATCTTGGCCACCACCCCGGCCGAGAAGCTGTTACCGGCGACCGCGGCCGCCTGCAGCACCGCCCGCGCGTCGTCCGACAGCTGGGTGAGCCGGTAGCCGGTGGCCTCCAGCACCCGCCCCGGCACGGCCGGGCCGACCGGGCCAGCCAGGCCAGCCGGGCCAGCCGGGACGATCAGCGTCTGGGCCAGCTCCCGGACCAGGAACGGGTTCCCGCCGGTCTCGTCGTGCACCCGGCGCGCCTGCTGCGGTGAGGCCTGCAGCCCGGCGGCGAGCAGCAGGTCCGCGACCGCCTCGGCGGGCAGGCCACGCAGCTCGACCCGCTCGGTGTTGGCCTCCGCCGACAGCCGCGGCACGATCCCGTCCGGCGCATCCCGGCTGGTCGCGAAGGCCAGGATGCGCGTCCCGCGGAGCTGGCGGACGACGTCGGCGAGCAGCACGGCCGACGCCTCGTCCGCCCACTGCAGGTCATCGAGCACCAGGACCAGCCCGTTCCGCCCGGCTGCCGCCGCCAGCCGCCGGCGGACCTCGGCGAACAGCGCGAACCGCCGGGCCACGCCCGAATCGGCGCCCAGGTCCGGGCTCCCGGCGGGACCGAAGGCCGGCGACCACAAGTCAGCCCCGGGCCCGGAGCCCGAATTGACCGCGGGCTCCTCCAGCACCAGCCGCCACAGGCCGTACGGCGGGGAGCTGCCCCGGTCGGCCGCCCGCGCCCAGGCCACCGGCACGCCGCGGGCGTGGGCCGCCGCGGCGAGCCCCTCGGCCAGCCGGGTCTTCCCGATTCCCGCCTCACCGGTGCACAGCACCAGGCGCCCGCGCCCGGCCAGCGCGTCGTCGAGCAAACCGGTCGCCCGCGCCAGTTCGCGGTCACGGCCCACCATCAGGCGCGCCTGGTCACCCCCCACGGGGTCACCATAAGCGCTGGCGATGTGGCTGTATAGGCACCACCCGCGCGGCCGGGCCAGCTCCCGTGTGGCCCGGCCGCGAGGACTTCCTCAGGCGGCATGCCGGGCGCCAGGCAGGACGCTGGGCGTCTCGTCCCCGGCCGTCCGGAACGAGCCGTCCACGTAGTCGGGAACGGCGGGAATGACGGTCCCGGCGGGGTCACCGGCGGCCGTCCCCGCGGCGCCGCGCCGCCCGGCCCGCCGGGCCCGGCCCGCGGTCCGCGCCAGCGCCGCCTGGTGCGCTTGTTCCCGCAGTTCAGAGGTGTGCTGCGCAACGAGGTTACGCATGATCTCGGGATGCATGGTTCCTCCTCGGACCCGGGGAACCTGCTCTGGTTCCCCATATCCTCAAGGTTCGCGGTAAGGCCCCGCGCCCGGCATCGGACGAATGCCTTATCTTCCGTGCGGCGAACGGCTTAGGTCCCGCGCCCGCCCGCGCCCGCCGCCTAAGTCTTCTAAGACCAGGTGAAATCAAATACATTTTCCCGAACGGTCCCTGGTACCTGCGGCCCGGACCGAAAGGCGCGGCCGCCGTCCCCGGGCCGCCGCGGGCCTCGGCGGCCCGCAGCGTCACTAGACTGAGACCAGCCACCCGACCCAGTGGCAGCTCCCAGCCCCGAACAAACGAGAATCTCGCATGCCCGCTCCGCACCAGCACCAGGCCGACCTTGCTACCCGCGATGACCTGCGTAATGTCGCGATCGTGGCGCACGTGGACCACGGCAAGACCACGCTGGTCGACGCGATGCTGTGGCAGTCGGGCGCGTTCCGGGCCAACGCCCACGTGGCCGACCGGGTGCTCGATTCCGGTGACCTGGAGCGGGAGAAGGGCATCACGATCCTGGCCAAGAACACCGCGGTGCACCACGGCGGGCTGACCATCAACATCGTGGACACGCCGGGGCACGCGGACTTCGGCGGGGAGGTGGAGCGCGGCCTGTCCATGGTCGACGGGGTGCTGCTGCTGGTGGACGCCAGCGAGGGACCGCTGCCGCAGACCAGGTTCGTGCTGCGCAAGACGCTGGCCGCCGGGCTGCCGGTAATCCTGGTCATCAACAAGGTGGACCGGCCCGACGCGCGGATCGCCGAGGTGGTGGACGCCTGCTACGAGCTGTTCATCGACCTGGACGCGACCGAGGAGCAGATCGAGTTCCCCATCGTGTACGCCTCCGCGCGGGCCGGGCGGGCCTCGCTGGCCCGGCCGGCCGATGGCGAGCTGCCCGATTCGCCGGACCTTGAGCCGCTGTTCGAGACGCTGAAGGCCACCGTCCCGGCGCCGGTCTACGAGGTCGGCGCGCCGTTGCAGGCGCACGTGACCAACCTGGACGCCAGCTCCTACCTGGGCCGCATCGCGCTGTGCCGGATCCGCAACGGCACCATGTTGCGCGGCCAGCAGGCCGCCTGGTGCCGCCGGGACGGCTCGATCGAGAGGGTCAAGATCTCCGAGCTGTACCTGACCGATGCGCTGGAGCGGGTGCCGGCCGACTCGGCGGGTCCCGGGGACATCGTGGCCCTGGCCGGCATCCCGGACATCATGATCGGCGAGACCCTGGCCGACGTGGAGCACCCGCGCCCGCTGCCGCTGATCACCGTGGACGAGCCGGCCATCTCGATGACGATCGGCGTGAACACCGCGCCGCTGTCCGGGCGGGCCGCCGGGTCCAAGGTCACCGCCCGGCTGGTCCGGGACCGGCTGAACCGCGAGCTGGTCGGGAACGTGTCCCTGGCCGTGCTGCCGACGCAGCGGCCGGACACCTGGGAGGTCCGCGGCCGCGGCGAGCTCGCGCTGGCCGTGTTGGTGGAGACCATGCGGCGGGAAGGCTACGAGCTGACCGTGGGCCGGCCATCCGCCGTCACCCGGGACGTGGACGGTGCTGTCTTCGAGCCGGTCGAGCGGCTGAGCGTGGACGTGCCCGAGGAGTACCTGGGCACGGTGACCTCGCTGATCTCGGTCCGGCGCGGCCGGATGGAGTCGATGACCAACCACGGGACCGGCTGGGTCCGGATCGAGTTCGTCGTCCCCGCCCGGGGGCTGATCGGCTTCCGGACCCAGTTCCTCACCGAGACCCGCGGCACCGGCATCGCCCATCACGTCTTCGAGGGCTACGAGCCGTGGGCGGGGCCGATGCGGGGCCGGGCGACCGGCTCGCTGGTCGCCGACCGGTCCGGGTCCGCGGCCGCGTACGCCATGTTCAACCTGCAAGAGCGCGGCTCGCTGTTCGTCACGCCGGGCACCGAGGTCTACGAGGGCATGATCGTCGGGGAGAACTCCAGGGCCGACGACATGGACGTGAACATCACCCGCGAGCGCAAGGTCACCAACGTCCGCCAGTCGACCGGGGAGGAACTGGAACGGCTCGTCCCCCCGCGGCTGCTCAGCCTGGAGCAGGCGCTGGAGTTCTGCGCCGACGATGAGTGCGTGGAGGTGACCGCCGAGGCGGTCCGCCTGCGCAAGACCATCCTGGACGCCCGGGACCGCTTCCGCGACCGGGCCCGCGCGTCCCGCGCCACCTAGGCCGCGTTACTTGTCGCGGTCTTGGCGCAGCCGGTCCAGGACCCGGTCGGGATCATCGGCGGTGACCCGGATCATGGCCCGCATCGCGTCGGCCAGGGACACCCGCGGCACGCCGAGCTCGATCGCCGCCGAATCCGCCCACCCGGTCAGCTCCCGGTAGAGCTCGGGGCTCAGGTCCAGGGTGATCCGGACCGGCTTGGACCGGATCGCGGTCCGCCCCGCCGGCCGCGCGTCGGGGTCGGCCCGCCGGCCCGCCGCGGCCGCCATCTGCGCCTTGCGCAGTTCGCGGTCCTTGGCCGGGGTCATGTCCGGACCCCGCACAGCGGGGCGCAGCGCTCGATGAGGTCCCGGGCTACCTGGCGCCATATGTCGCAGCCCGCTCGCCGGATCGGCACGCCGAAGCTCTGCGCGTAGACCTCCCGCCTGGGCACCTCGGTGGCCAGCACGTCGTAGCCGAGATCGACCAGTGCCTCCCGGGCGTCGGCGGTGGAGTGGGCCCGCGCCACGCACCGGTTCAGCAAGACCGCCGAGCGTACCGGCGTGTCGCGGACTTCCCGCACCTCGGCGATCTCGTCCCGTACCGGCGTGGTCCGGTTGATCTCGATCGGGCTGGGCGCGCACGGGATCAAGATCTCATCCGCGTACCGCAGTGCCGAACGGGCGATGCCGGCGTGGTCCTCGATCTGCGGCGTGTCGATGATCACCACGTCGTCGTGCCGGGCGATTTCGGGCAGCCGCCGGTGCAGTTCACGCGACGGCAGGGCCACGATCCGGAAGGGAAACGCCGCTTCCTGCGGCGCGAGCCCCGGGTACATGGCGGCCAGGTCAGACCATTCCAGCGCGCTGCCCGACGGGTCCGCGTCCACCAGCAGCACGCTGTTCCCCGCCTGAGTGAACACATGGGCGAGCCAGACCGCGGAGGTCGTCTTCCCAGTGCCCGGCTTCAAGTTGGCCAGGGCGAGGCGCAGCCCTGTCATCCAGGCATTATCGCAGCGGCAGGCGTATCGCGGTACCCGGCTTCGATAAACAGGGTCGATACAGTAAGTACTGCAGCACCGCCTTTCCGTTGGGCCCAGGCGGCAAATGACCTGGAACACGGGCCATCCGCATCGCGCTGAGCAGCACCGTGATGCTGGTCACGGTGGCCGCGGCGCCTCCGGCTGAAAGCGCCGCAGAGCCCCCAGCCGAGGGCTCTGCTCCCGGCTGAGGGCTCTGCTCCCGTGCTACTCGTCGAGCTCTTCGGCCAGCTCCTCCTCGGCCACGGCGATGGCCAGCCCGAGGGCCCGCACAATGTGCCCGCCCGCGGCCATCACTCGGGCCGTGCCCACCACGGGCGCCACGGCGATCATCACGCCCTGGACATCCTCGATGGTCAGGCCGGCGTCGGTGATGGCGGCGGCATTGGCGATGTAGCTCACGGGCGGCGCGTCCACCGCGATCAGGGCGGCCAGCCGGGCCAGTACGTAGTCGCGCGGCGACAGCGTATTGTGGTCGATCGACGCAGCGGTGATATCGGTCAGCGTGTCCAGAACGGGCGTATCGTCACTCATGTCATCCTCCGTTATCGCGGGACAGTGTGTGCCAGCACCAGTGCACTCTCATCCCGTGACCTGGGCATCACCCAGCAGGGGTGATACCCGCCCCACCTGATCGTGGCCCGGACCCGGCATCCCCGGCTGGCCGCCCTGGAATCATCATCGTGGATCGCTACTGCCCCCCGGCGGGCAGTAATGATCCACGATCCTGCGCACGCCGCGCGTCTGAGACAGCTGAGACAGCTGAGAATCCTGCGAATGCTGAGATGAGAGCCCGCTCATGGCCTGGGCGGGACCGCCCCCGCCGTACCGAGCTTGACCTCGAGATCCTGGCGGGTAACCCGGTTCCGGGATCGGCGCGGTATCACTGGTGCCGGAGCCTGCGGATCGCCTGGCCGGGCCAGGGCCCAGGATCTGCCGTTGATGTCGGCGACCGGGTCGTCACGGTCCGCGCGCGCGGGCACCACTCGCGCGGAGACGAACTCGCCCTTGCGGGGAACCGGCAGGCCGAGCGCCGATGCCACCTGGGGGTCGTTGTCCTGGTGGCCCAGCACCAGGATTCCCTCGGACCGCAGTGCGGTGCGAGCGCCGCCGTTGCCGCGGGCGCGTTTCATGAAGTCATCCTGCTGGGCGACCGTGGCCACCTCGGCGCGCCGTATTATCCGGCGCTGCACGCAGCGGAAGAGCTCATTGGTCCTGGCCTGGCCGTTCTGCCTGCCGCGCGTGGCCGTCGCGCTGAAGACGCGCTCGCGGATCCTGGGGTCCATGTGCAGGAAGAGGTTCTCGGCGAGGCGGCCGTGCCGCCACAGCGGCCTGACGAGGTCCCGTCCGGTCGCGCTGAGCTGGCGTTTCGAGTCGCGGTTGGGCTTGCCGCGAAGGTAGCCCTCGCGGACCCTGATCAGCCCGGCGGACCAGCTGCTCGTCTCGTCGCTCGCCGTGATCAGCAGGCAAAGATGATCGATGGCCTCCGGCGGGAGTTCCCAGCCTCCGTAGGTCATGGAGTACTTGCAGTCGACCTCGATGCCCGCGATCCGGTAATCGGTCGCGTCGCCGTCACCGAAACCAAACTGCCGGTGCAGGTTGATCTCGACGAGAGTGCCCATGTAGGTCTTCTCCGTCTTGTGCAGCTGGTCATATTTCCATCGCCCGGTGCGCTGGCCGTCGTACAGCTGGTCGAGGGTGTCCCGGAGCACCATCGCCACCTGATCACCGGTGGGATCGAGCCGGTGAAGCTCCGACTCCACCGTGTCCAGCTCGATGTCGGGATCGTCGGCCGGAAGATGAAAGAGCGGCTCAGTGATCACTCCAGAGGCCTTACCCGTAGGGAAGGAACGCGACCCGACTCAGACGGCGCGCAGCAGGCTCTGCCATCCGGCCCCGCCGCTCTCGCGGGCGGCCTGGATGGCCAGGCGGATCCTGATGCCCACCGCCCGCGCGACCGGCGGCGGGAAGGCGTTGCCGATCTGCCTGTACGCCGCCGTCTTGCGCCCGTAGAACCGCCAGTCGGGCGGGAAGCCCTGAATGGCGGCCGCCATCGGCAGCGTCAACCGCGGCATGTGACCGGCGGGGGCATCCGCTCCGGGCGGCGCGTCCGCCAGTCCCTTGCCGTCCACGCCGAGCTTGCGCCAGTCCTCGCGAGCACGGGTGGGACCGAGATCCGGGCCGCCGTGCTTGCGCGAGCCTCCCACCAGCGTCGGGCCGATGCCGTTGGCCTGCCTGGCCCACGCCCCCGCGCCCGGCCAGCCGTCGGCAGCCATGAGATCATGCAAGGTCTCACCGACCGTCGGCGGCGTGCCGATCGCGCTCGGCCACTCGAAGTGCGCATAGGCGTCCGGCTTCATCCCGACCAGGATGAACCGCGGCCGCAGCTGCGGGACACCGAACTCGCAGGCGTTCAGCACCTGCCAGCTCGCCACGTAGCCCTGGTCGTGCAGTTCCCCGAGCACCTGCCCACGGTAGCCAGCGAACCGCGCGGTCGAAAGGCCCCGGACGTTCTCAAGCATCACCGCAGCCGGCTCGCACTCCCGGACCAGGCGCAATGCCTGCGGAAACAGGTCACGCTCGTCGTCAGCCCCGAGTTGCTTACCCGCTACCGAGAATGGCGGGCACGGTACCCCGCCCGCCAGGAGGTCAATGCCGTGGTAGGGGAGGCCGTCGAATTGATGGACGTCCATCTCGATGACCTTCCATGCGTGCTGCCGGTTCAGGCGCAGCGTCTCGCAGGCGTCGGGATCGATCTCGACGGCCGCGGCATGGGAGAAACCTGCCTGCTCCAGCCCCAGGGACTGTCCGCCGGCTCCGGCGCAGATTTCCAGGCAGGTCAGCTCAGGCACGCGATCCCCCAATGTAACCAGGTTAGGTCGTGGGCAGCATTACAAGGCCGGCCGTCAGGCGGTGACGACCGGGTCGCAGCGGATCCTGCGTGGCCAGCGCAGCTGAATTTCACCCGCAGGCCTTCTCATGGACCTGCACATTACAGATTCAGATGCGCTAGTTCTAGCGTAGTTACGTACATGTTTTCGTGGCGTCTCCCGGGCCTGGCGCTGGCCCCCCGGTGACCCCATCACGTAGGACTCTAGCGCGGCTCGCTGACATTCTGCCCGGCCCGCACGTGCCGGGGCGAAGGCCCGCGCCTGCGCGGCGGACGCTGCTGGCGGGCCAGCTCCTCGGGCAGCGGGAGCAGCGGGTTTGACGCGCTGTTCACCACGGCCTCCGCGATCTCGATGACCTTCTGGCCGCGGGTCCTGGCCGCCTGCCGCAGCAGGTCGAACGCCTGCCGGGGCGCGATCCGGTGCCGTTCGGCGAGCACGCCGATGGACTGCTCCACCCGGACCCGGGCGGCCAGCGCGTGCTCGAGCTGGGCCACGGTCACCGCCAGCCGCGCCGCCTGGTCGGTCGTCGCTCTCGTCGGTGTCGCTCTCGTCGGTGTCGCTCTCGGCAGCGTCGCTCTCAGCTCGCGGGGCGGCCGGGCCAGGGGCGGCCGGGCGAGGGGTCGGCGGGCGAGGGGCGGCCGGGCGAGGGCCGGCGGGCCGAGGTCGGCGGCCAGCAGGTCAGCCAGCACCATGGCGCTGGTCAGGTCGGCCATCTGCTCCGGCCCGACCTGCCAGCCCCGCCCGGACCGGCGCAGCACGATTCCGTCCACGGACGTGTCCTCGTCCTCGCGCTGCGCCGTCGCCCCGGCCACGTCAGGCCGGTCCGCAGCTCGCACCACGACCCGTTCGGTCAATGGCCTTACTGCCCGGCGCTGACCGCGGCCAGCCGCTCGCGGACCTGGGCGGCCGACGGGTTGGTCATCGCGGTACCGTCCGGGAACACGACCGTCGGCACGGTCTGGTTGCCGCCGTTGACCGACATGACGAACTCGGCCGCGGCCGGGTCCTGCTCGATGTCGATCTCGGTCATCTCGATCCCATCCCGTGCGAGCTGCCGCTTCAGGTTCCGGCAGAAGCCGCACCATTGGGTGGTGTACATAGTCAACTGGCCGGACAACTCCGCCGCCTCCTCGGAGTAGGTGAGAATTACTGCATCGTGTAACACCGGCGAGGCCGGTTGCCTTCCCGATGCGGGGACGGCCAAAGGAGGCGCAGTGACCGAGGTCGCGGCCGGGACAGCCGGCGCGCTGCTGGCCGGACTGGATCCCGAGCAACGCGAGGTGGCCCTGGCCGCCCGGGGCGCGGTGTGCGTGCTGGCCGGCGCGGGCGCCGGCAAGACGCGCGCCATCACGCACCGGATCGCGTACGCCGCCGCCATCGGGGTGGTGGACCCGGCCCACGTGCTGGCGCTCACCTTCACCGTGCGGGCGGCCGGCGAGCTGCGTGGCCGGCTCCGCCAGCTCGGCGCCGCGCAGGTGCGGGCGTCCACCTTTCACGCCGCTGCGCTGCGCCAGCTGAACTACTTCTGGCCGCGCGTGGTCGGCGGCCGCCCGCCGCGCCTGATTGACTCCAAGGCCGCCCTGGTGCGCGAGGCGGCCACGCAGGAGCGGGTCCGCCTGGACAGCCCGGGCCTGGCCGACGCGGCCAGCGAAATCGAGTGGGCCAAGACCGTCCAGGTCCGCCCGGAGGGCTACGCCCGCGCCTGCGCCGCGGCGGGCCGCTCGCCCGCGGCCGGGATCGCCGCCATGGCCGCCGTGTACGACGGATACGAACGGCTCCGGCGGGAGCGGCAGCTGATCGACTTCGAGTCGGTCCTGGAGCTGACCGCCGCCATCGTGCTGGAGCACCGCGGTGCGGCGGACCAGGTCCGCAGCGCCTTCCGGTACTTCGTGGTGGATGAGTACCAGGACGTGAACCCGCTGCAGAAGCTCCTGCTGGACGCCTGGCTCGGCGACCGCGACGACTTGTGCGTGGTGGGGGACCCGCGCCAGGTCATCTACTCCTTCACCGGCGCCACGCCCACCTACCTCACCGGCTTCACCGCGGAGTTCCCCGACGCCACGGTGGTCCGGCTGGCCCGCGACTACCGGTCCACGCCGCAGGTCGTCGCCGTGGCCAACCAGCTGATCCGGACGGGCGGCCCGGCCCTGGTGGCCCAGCGCCCGGCCGGGCCGCCGCCGGTGCTCACCCGGTACGCCGACGACCCCGCCGAGGCGGACGGGCTGGCCGTCCAGATCCGGGCCCTGATCGCGGCGGGGGTCCCGGCCGCGCAGATTGCCGTGCTGGTCCGGATCAACGCCGAGACCGAACGGTTCGAGCGGGCGCTGACCGAGCACGGGGTGCCCTACGTGGTCCGCGGCGCGGAGCGGTTCTACGAGCGCCCGGTGGTCCGGCAGGCCCTGGTCCTGTTCCGCGGGGCCGCCCGCGGCGAGATCGGCACGGACGCCCTGCCCGCCGCGGTCCGGGACGTGCTGACCGGCATCGGCTTCACCGCCGCGCCGCCGGCCGGCGGCGCGGCGGCCCGCGAGCGCTGGGAGTCGCTGGCCGCTTTGGCCCAGCTCGCCGACGACATGTACGCGGCCCGCCCGCAGGCCGGCCTGGCCGACTTCGCGGCCGAGTTGACCCAGCGGGCCGAACTGGGTCACCCCCCGCAGCCGCGGGGCGTGACGCTCGCGTCGATGCACGCGGCCAAGGGCCTGGAGTGGGACGCGGTGCTGCTGCCTGGCCTGGTCGAGGGGCTGATGCCGATCGTGCACGCCCGGACGGCCGACGCGGTGCAGGAGGAACGGCGGCTGCTGTACGTGGCGGTGACCAGGGCCCGCGAGCACCTGTACCTGTCCTGGTCTCCGGCCCGGGCGCCGGGAACCAGGGGCACGCCGCGGCAGCGGTCGCGTTTCCTGGATGACCTCCGGCTGGGCCGCGGTCGCTGACGGGCGCCTGCGAAAAAGCTGAAAACCGCACCCGGAAAATGTGTTGCCTCGTTCCGGGGCCATTACGTAGGCTGCCTTCATGTCCGTGGGCTAGTTACCGACGCTCCTGGAGGGAGGTGCCCAACGTGACTGACATCAACTGCGACGTTCCGACGGCTCTGGCCGTGACCGCAGGCCCGTGGCGTGCGCGTCCGGGTGCCTTCAGCCCGCGTTCGGCCTTCCCGGGGACCGCTGTGCTCGGTGCCGCCCTCGGCACTGGGCCGTCCAGCCCGGTTCAGCCCGTCCCGCATGTCCGGGTCAAGGCCGTCCTGGCTCCGCTGGCCGCTCCCATGGCGCAGGTCCGGCAGACGAATAACTACATCCAGATGACCAGCGTTTTCGTCAGTGGCGAAGGCGCATCGGGTCCGCCTCCAGATAGGGAACCGGCCTAACCAGCCGGCGGCAAGAATCCCTCTCGAGGCCGCGGACCCGCACACAGGGTCCGTGGCCTTAATCATGACCAGGCCTAGGTCCCACCGAACGAGCGAGAAATCGCATCGGCGACAACTAGGACCGGTATCGAGAGGGGATGGCACCGATGCAGTGGCGCGCTGCCACCGTCGGAGGCAACGACACGACGGGGTTTGATGCGTTTGTCGCGACCGCGTTCCCGGCAGGGCTGGAGTTTCCGTGCACCGAGGACCCGGAGCTGTTCTTCGCCGAATCTCCGCAGGATGTGGAGCAGGCGAAGGCCATGTGCCGGGAGTGCCGGGCTCGCATCGCCTGCCTTACAGGCGCGCTTGAGCGCCGGGAACCGTGGGGCGTCTGGGGCGGAGAGCTGCTCCTGCGCGGGGCGGTCGTGCCCCGCAAGCGCCCTCGCGGGCGCCCCCGCAAGACGGAAGTGGCCGCCTAGGCGGCCCGATGACGCACAACGGAGTGGTCAGCATGTATCTGGTAGAACAGCTCGCGGCCGAGCAGAGCCGCAGCACCATGCAGCGAGCGGAGGGGATGCGGCCTTCGCGCCGGCTGCTCATGCTGCGCCGGGCGCACCGGATGGAGCGCAAGGCCGAGCGCCGCCTGATGAAGGCGTGGCGCCGCGCCGCCGAACTGCGCGGCACGCTTGAACCCGCGGATTACTGACACGGCGGTGCGCGGGCCGGCCCGCTAAGGCCAGCCCGCGCACCGCGTACGCGGGCGGGATGTCGCCGCAGATGGCCGAGACCATGCTCAGCGCCCGCCGGGTCTCGCGGACCCGGCGCACCCGGAACACCCGCGCCCCGGCCCAGGCGGCCACCGCCGCCGTGGCCAGGCTCCCGGCCACGTCAAGGCCCGGGAGCGAAACCAGCACCGGCCACCCGGCTGCCGCTACCTCCGCCACCTCCGCCACTGGCCCGGCGGCCGGCACGTGCACGACGATCCGCTCAGGCGCCACACCTGCCTCCATCACGCGGGCGGCCAGGCCCGGCGGGCAGATGACCGCCGCCCCGGCCTCGGCCGCCTCCTCGGCTAGCCCGGGGACCGCGACGCCCGACCCGCTCAACAGGTCGGCGTCCGCGGCGATGAGCAGATCGACGCCTGCTGCGCTCAGCAGGTCGGCGCCTGCGGCGCGGGCGCCCCGGGCCACCTCGCGCCGCCCAGTGCGCACCCCGATGACCAGTTCCGGGCAGCTGTCCCGGATCGCCGCGACGAACGCGGCGACGCGCCCCGCCTCCTCGGCCGTATCGGACGCTGCCACCTCCACGATGTCCGCCCCTTGGGCCGCGGCCGTCCGCACCCGCTCCAGCCCGGCGGCCAGCCCGGCCCCGTCGGCGAGCTCCACCACGGCCATGATCAGTCGCTGCCGCGGCCCGAACGCCCGGTGCCCCAGCCGCAGGACACCTGCGGGCCGCGCCTGCACCTCAGGCCCGGCCGTAGACCGGGACGGCCGCCCCGGAAATGAGGACGGCCTCGTCGCTGACCAGGAAGGCGAGCACGGCGGCGAGCTCGGACGGCTTGGGCCACCGGTCATGCGCCGCGTCCGGCAGGGCGGCCCGGTTGGCCGGCGTGTCGATGATGCTCGGCATGATGCAGTTGACCCGCACCCCGTCGCCGCGGCCCTCCGCGGCAGCGGCCTCGACCAGGCGGACTACGGCCAGCTTGCTCACGCTGTAGGCGAAATTGTTGGCGCCGTCCTGCACTGCGACCCGGCTCGAGACGTGCACCAGCGGCCCGCCGCCCCGGGCGGCCAGCATCGGCATCGCGTACTTGGTGATGATCGCCGCGGTCACCAGGTTCAGCTCGAGCTGCTGGCGGAGCACGCCGATGTCGAGGCTGGACAGGCCCTGCGGCGGGGTGTACCCGCCGATCAGGTTGACCACCCCGCCGACCGGCGGCGCGGCCGGGCCAGCCGCCAGCGCCGCCGCGAACGCCGCCGAGACGCTGCCCTCGTCCAGCGCGTCCACCTCGACGTAACTCAGCTGATCCTGGCCGCCGGCGCCGGCGTCGGCGTCGGCGTCGGCCGGGATCTTGGCGTCGGCGGCCAGCACCGACGCGCCGTCGGCCCGCAGCCGCTCGGTGACCGCGCGGCCCAGGCCGCCGGTCGCGCCCAGCACGATGATCGTCCGCCCAGCCAGTGCCCGCCCAGATAGTGCCCGTTCCGTCATCCCCGGCCCTCCGTCTCTCGCGTATCCCTGATCGCTCATTGTGGCCGCAGGCCGGCCCGGACCGCACCATCAAGCCGGATCGTCTCCCCGCTAAGCGCGGGGTTGGCCACGATGTGCGCCACCAGCGCGGCATACTCGCGCGGCGGCGCGCCGGACAGGCCGGGCGCGATCGTCATGGCCCGGATGTTCAGCCGGGCCAGGTCGCGGGCCACCGGCAGCGTCAGGCCGACGATACCGCCGGCGGACGCCGCCTGGGCGGCCTGGCCGGCCGGAGCGTCGAACGCCGCGGCCGACGCGGTGGCGACGATCACGCCGCGCTCACCGCCGGCCTCCTCCCCGGCCTCCCCGGCCCTGCTCATCCGGTCGGCGGCCAGCCGGATCACGTTGAAGGTGCCGATCAGGTTGACGTGGATGACCCTGGTGAACTCCTCCAGCGGGAACGGGCCGGCCGCTTCCGTGGTCCGGGCCACGGCGGTGATGCCCGCGCAGTTGACCACGATCCGCGGCACCCCGCCCGCCAGGGCGCCGGCCGCGTCCAGCGCGGCGTCCACGTCCGCCGGGCTGGTCACGTCGCCGGCCGAGAACAGGACCCGCGGGCCCAGGGCCGCGGCGACCGCCGCGCCGTCCGAGCCGGGCAGGTCGAGGATGACCACCGACGCGCCGGCCTCGTGCAGAGCTGACGTGGTGGCCAGCCCGAGACCCGACGCCCCGCCGGTGACCAGGGCGATGTTTCCCGCTATGTCCATCCGCGCCTCCACGTTATTCAATGAGGTATCAGGTCTACATGAGACGAGCACACGGAGGTGCGGCATGGTGAGCGACCCGGGACCAGGCGCGGCGGGAGATGGCCGGGGGCCGCTGGCAGGCGTTCGCGTCCTGGAGCTCGGCGGCATCGGCCCCGGGCCGTTCTGCGCCATGATGCTGGCCAACTCCGGCGCGACCATCCTGCGCATCGACCGTCCCAGCCCCGGCGACCCGCCCAGCGCCGGCGACCCCCCGAGCCCCGGCGGCCCGTCAGCCCCCGGCGAGCGCCCCGAACGCGAGTCCGGTGACCGTGCCCGCCAGTCCGCCGTGCTCGACCTCAGGCACCCCCGCGCGGTGGACGCGGTGCTGCGCCTGGTCGACCGCGCCGACGTGCTGCTCGAAGGCTTCCGGCCCGGGGTGACCGAACGCCTCGGCCTCGGGCCTGACGTCTGCCTGCAGCGCAACCCCCGGCTGGTGTACGCGCGGATGACCGGGTGGGGACAGGACGGGCCGCTGTCGGGCACGGTCGGGCACGACATCGATTACATCGCCCGCAGCGGGGCGCTGCACGGCTTCGGCCGGGCGGGCGGGCCGCCGCAGATCCCCATGAACCTGCTCGGGGACTTCGGCGGCGGCGGGATGCTCATGGCCTACGGCGTCTGCGCCGCGCTGGTCGAGCGGGCCACCTCCGGGCGGGGCCAGGTCGTCGACGCCGCCATCGTCGACGGGGTGGCCGCCATGCTGGCCATGCAGCTGCAGATGCTGGCCACGGGCCGGTGGCACGACGAGCGCGGCGTCAACATGCTCGACAGCGGCGTGCCCTGGTACGACGTGTATCAGACCGCCGACGGTAAGTGGATGGCCCTCGGCGCACTGGAGCCGCGGTTCTACGCCGCGCTGCTGGAACGGCTCGACCTGAAGGACGCACCGGACCGCGACGACCCGCAGAACTGGCCGCGGCTGCGCGAGCTGTTCACCGAGCGGTTCGCGCAGCGGACCCGGGACGAGTGGGCCGAGTGGTTCGCCGGCAGCGAGGCCTGCGCCGAGCCGGTGCTGTCCATGACCGAGGCCGCCGCCGACCCGCACCTGACCGCCCGGCAGACCTACGTCACCCGCGACGGCGTCATCCAGCCGGGGCCGGCCCCCCGGTTCTCCCGGACCCCGGGCGCCCTGGCCCCCGCACCGGCCCGGCCCGGCCAGGACACGGCCGAGGCCCTCACCGCGTGGGGCCTGGCCGACGCGGGTGACCTGATCGCCTCCGGCGCGGCCGTCCAGTCTGATTAGGCCGAACGGCCACGCCTTCCCGCTCAGCTCATGCAGTCGTGCTGCCCCCGGTATCGCCGCCCTGGCTTAGCTGAGCCGCCGGGATGGGCGGGGGGTTGGCCGAGCGGGCCAGCAGCTGGGCCACGTCGATGACTTCGAGGGTGGGCTTGGCCTGGCCTTCGGCCTTCTTGGCGTTGACCGCGTCGCCGAGCATGACCAGGCAGTAGGGGCAGGCGGTGGAGATGGTGTCGGGGTCCAGGGCGAGGGCTTCCTCGATCCGGTTGTTGTTGATGCGGGTGCCGATGCGTTCTTCCATCCACATCCGGGCACCGCCCGCGCCGCAGCAGAACCCGCGGTTCTGGCACCGCTCCATTTCCTCGGCCTGCACTCCCGGCACGGCTTCCAGGATCGCCCGCGGCGGGGTGAAGACCTTGTTGTGCCGGCCCAGGAAACACGGGTCGTGGTAGGTCAGCTTCTCCTCGATCCGTTCAGTCGGGGTGATCTTGCCCTGGTCGATGAGCCGGGCCAGCAGCTGCGTGTGGTGGATCACGTCGTAGGTGCCGCCGAGCTGCGGGTACTCCCGGGCAATGGAGTTGAAGCAGTGCGGGCAGGACGCCACGATCGTCTTCGGGGCGGCCTCGTTGAGGGTCTCGATGTTCTGCTGGGCGAGCATGGAGAACACGAACTCGTTGCCCATCCGGCGGGCCGGGTCCCCGGTGCAGCTCTCGGCCGGGCCGAGCACCGCGAAGTTCACCCCGGCCTGGTGCAGCAGGGTCGCGATGGCCTTGGTGGTCCGCTTGGCCCGGTCCTCCAGCGCCCCGGCGCAGCCGACCCAGAACAGGTACTCCACGTCCTCGGCGAGCTTCCCGTCGGCCACGGGGACCTCGAAGTCCAGTTCAGCGATCCAGTCGCCGCGGTGGCCCGCGCCCATGCCCCACGGGTCGCCCTGGTTCTCCAGGTTCCGCAGCATCCCGGCCGCCTCGACCGGGAACGCGGACTCGATCAGCATCTGGTTGCGGCGCATCCCGTCGATGTGGTCGATGTGCTCGATATCGACCGGGCATTCCTCCACGCACGCCCCGCAGTTCGTGCACGACCACAGCACATCCGGGTCGATCACCCCGTTCACGTCCGCCCCGCCGACCAGCGGGCGTGCCGCTTCGGCCTTCACCGCGTCCGGCAGCTTGTCCCGTTCCTCATCGGAGTCGGCCAGCAACCAGTCGGCCTTGGCAAACGCGTGATCGCGCAGGTCCAAGATGACCATCTTGGGGGACAGCGGCTTGCCGGTCGCCCAGGCCGGGCACTGCGACTGGCACCGGCCGCACTCGGTGCAGGTGCCCATGTCCAGCAGGCCCTTCCAGGTGAAGTCCTCGATCTTCCCCAGGCCGAACACGTCGACGTCGGGGTCGGCTTCCTCGAAGTCCAGCACCTTCCCGTTGGACCGCATCGGCTCCAGCGGGCCGAGCCCGTTCGGCTTGCGGGAGAACATCACGTTCAGCGGGGCCAGCGCGATATGCAGGTGCTTGGAATACACCACGATCACCGCGAACGCCATGATCACCGCGATCTGGGCCAGGATGAACACGACCTCCAGCACGCTGTTGACCCCGTACCCCAGCGGCGCCAGCCAGTGACCCACGATCTGCGACGCGAACGCCCCGTGCGCGTACGGGAACACCCCGGTGTTGATCTGCGCCCCCCGGTAAAGCAGCAGCGTCGCGATGACACCGAAGATCATCCCCAGCACGATCCACGCGGCCCGGGTGTGCGACCCGAAGAACCGCGATGCCCGCCCCTCCCGGTGCGGGTTGTTCTTGATCCGGATCGCGGTGAAGGTGATGATCCCGAACAGCACCCCGACGGCGAACAGGTCCTCGATGAACCCGATGAACGCCCAGGTCCCGATCACCGGGATCGCGAAGGTCCGGGAGAACAGATCCCCGTACACCTCGATGATCGTCAGTATCAGCACGATGAAGCCCCAGAACGTTGCCGCATGCGCCGCCCCGGGCAACGACCACTTCAGCAGCTTGCGCTGCCCCACCACCTGAACCGTCTGATACTCCCCGACCTGCGACGGCCGCGACCGCACCGCCATCACCCGATCCGGCGCCGGCTGCCCGCTGAAGGCCAGCCGCTGCAGCCAATGCATCCGCCGCGCCGCTACCGCCAGCGCGACCACGGTCACCACCAAGCCGATCACAATCCGCGTAACCACGCGAACCTCCTCGATATGGGGATCCTGGGCTTCGCTCGCCTGGGATGAGGCGTCTTACCCGGGCTCAGGCACACTATTTCGATAGGTGTGAAAGCTTTTCCAACATTCCACTGTGTCAAACCCGGCTGTGTCAAACCCGGCTGGGTCAAACCCGACCGTGTCAAACGCGACTCTGTCAAACCATTGTGGGCTGGTCAGTCCGGGGCGGAACAGCGGGGGCCCGGCAGCCACGAATCACGGCCGTTTCCTTGATCGATCACCCGGCCGTGGACCTGCAGATGGTAGAGGTGGGCCCAGGTCTCGCTGACTGCGGCCTGGCGCGACGTGCCCGTGGTCTGCTCCCAGCTGCGGGACCAGTGCAGCACGGCCGCGACGTCCCAGGTCGACAGGCCGGGATCGTTCGACACGGCGTGCTCGATCTCCGCCAGCCTGGTCTGGTGATGCTGCAGCAGCCCCTCGATGCGCTCGCCGAGGTCGGCGAACCGGAACTCGTGCGCCGGCAGTACCTCGCGGGGCTCGTAGTCGGTGAGCTCCCGCAGCGAAGCCAGGAAGTCGCCGAGCTGGTCGCCGGTGGCTCCCGGCCCGAGCCCGATGTGCGGGGTGATCCGGGGCAGCACGTGGTCGCCGGTCAGCATTACCTCCTGCTGCTCGTCGTAGAAGCACAGGTGACCGGGCGTGTGGCCGGGCGTCCACACCGCCCGCAAGGACGACCCGGTGCCGAGCGGCAGCTCGCCGTGCCCGATGGTGAAATCCGGCTGGGCCAGGCGCCCGTCCCGCTCGCGGCCCCGCGTCATCAGCCCGAGGATCTCCTCCTGCTCCTCGCGCGAAGCGCCGCGGGCCAGCAGCCAGTCCGCCGTCCGCGGCCGCCAGTCCGCCGCCTCGCGCAGGACCACGGCCTCGGCCTCGTGCATGCCGACCAGGGCCCCGGACGCTTCCCTGATCCGGCCGACCAGGCCGATGTGATCGGCGTGCGCGTGCGTGACGAGCACGTACCTGATGTCCGCCAGGTCGTGCCCGGTCTGCCCGACGCCGTCGGCCAGGGCGGTCCAGCCGTCCCGGGTGGGAAACCCGGTGTCGATGAGCGCCGGGCCCCGGCGCCCCTCGAGCAGGTAAGCCAGGGTGTAACGAATGCCGCCGCGCGGCCAGGGCACCGGGATCGACCACAGGCCCGGCCGGACCTCCTCGACGGGCGGGACCAGTCCCTGGGCCCACGCCTCCCGCTGGACGGCGCCCGCGGCCTTGGATTTCTGCTCCTCGTCGCCGTGTGCCTCGTCCGGCTGAGCTGTCACTTGTCCAAATGTCCTTCACAGAAAAAAGCGCCGTTGACCTAGCCAGTCCCACGCGTTAGCGTGACGCACGGGTCAATGTTTGTCAATTGGTCGATGTTTGTGTGCATTGCTGATGTGAGAAACAACACCAAGCTGGTGTGAGAAACGACACCGAGCTGGTGCGAGAAGACGACACCGAGGAGAGCAGATGGCCAAGTCGGTATTCCTGGTCTGGACCAATCCCGTCGATGAGGCGAGCGACAAGGAATTCAACGCCTGGTACAGCGACATCCACGTACCGCAGGTCGTCGCCGAAGTCCCGGGGGTCACCGGGGCCCGCCGGTACCGGGTGGTGGACCTGCCCGGTGCGGGCGGCCCGCCGGCCCACCGGTACCTGTGCATCTGGGAGACCGACGCCGACGATGCGGCCAGCGTCGCGGCCGGCCTGCAGGCGGCGATGGAGGCCGGCAAGATCGACATGACCCCGGCCATCGACGTCACGGCCAACCCGCCCGTGTCGCAGTGGTTCGAGGCTGTCGAGGGATAGCTGCCTGTCCTTTCCTTCCCTCCGGGAGGAGGTCCTTCCCTCAGCGGGGGATGTCGCCGGTCGTCCAGCGGAACGGCACCCCGTGCGTGGTCTCCGGCTTGGTCAGCAGCGTCGTGTCGTCGCTGGCCAGCGGTTCGATGCCCTTGCTCTGCAGGTACTTCTCGGCCTGGCCCAGGTCGTTGACCCGGAACGTGGCGGCGTGGAAGGCCTCGCCGTGCGCCGCCATGTCGGCCGCGGCCAGCGTGCCGTCACCGGTCGGCGTGGCCAGCTCGACGACCGTGTCGCCGAGCAGCACGTAGGAATTGCTCGTCCCGGTCAGCTCCGACGTGCCCTCGTGCACCAGCGTGCCGCCCAGGATGTCGGTGTAGATGTGCTTGGCCCGGTCCCGGTCACGGGTCAGCACCGTGGCGTAGGCCAGGCCGACCAGCCCGAGCGGGTGATTGGTCGCCCACCATGTCGGGTCCCAGTCCGGCTTGAGCCTGGGATCCAGCTCGCCCATGGCCGTGCCGTAGGGGTTCATGAACTCCAGCTGGGCGATCGTGTCCCGGGGGTGGGTCATGATCGCCGCGTTCGGCCCCGGCCGCTGCGTGGTCAGCACGCCGCCTTCGACCAGCACCCGGATGTCGTTGTCGGTGCATCGCTGCCAGATCTCGCCGGCGTCGTCGGTGTACCAGGCGATGGAGTGCCAGTGATTCCCGAACCGCTGGTAGAAGCGGCCCAGCGGCATGACGTCCCACCCGTCCACCCGGAAGGCCGGGGCCAGCGGCTCGATCACGCAGTCGCCCAGCACGACCAGCGAGGCGTCCCGCTTCTCGCCCGGCATGTAGTTGTGGTCGAGGAAACCGCGCCGGACGCTGAACACGTCGTCGTACCAGTCTTCCAGCGCGGGCAGGTCGCCGGTCATGTGGATGATGTGGAACAGCTTGCCGATCGCCATGCGTTCAGCTCCTTTGTCCCGGCCGGCCTATGCCGTGGGACCTATGCCTGTGGGAAGGCCTGCCTTGGGAGGACCCGTGCCCTGGAACCTGTGCCCCGGCAGCTATGCCTTGGGGATGGCGACGGTGGCCGAGCCCGGCGCCATGGCCTGGCCGGAGTCGTTCTCGGTCCAGACGTCGAGGTCCACCACCGTCTCGGTGCCCTCGTCGCGGATGGCGGTGATCTTGCCGTGCGCCGAGACCACCTGGTTCCTGATGTTGGGCGACCGGAACTGGCAGCGCAGCCGCACGATCCGCCCATCGTCGCCGATCCAGTCCCGCAGCATGTTGTGCAGGTAGGACCACTGGAGGTTGCCCATGCCGAACGCCGTCGGGAAGCCCGCGGCCCGGCCCGCGTCGTCGTCCATGTGGATGTCCACGAACTCGTCGTTGACCGCCGCGTAGCGGTTCCAGTTCTGCAGCCCGGTCGCACGCTGGAACACGGGGATCTCCGTGCCCACCGTCAGCTCGCTCGTTGCCTGGGTCACAGCGGCCTCCTCATCGGTTCATGTATGCAGATCCTCCGGCCGGCCACCAGCCGCTGGTGGCCGGCCAGGTCAGCGCCGGGCCTTAGCCGACCGACGCGTCGGCCTTCTCCTTGAGCGCGGGCTGCACCGGCGGCGCCTCGTTCCACGGCACCACGCCGAACTCCGCCGTGCCGACCGCATAGTGGTTCTCGTTGATCTCGGCCCAGTGCGAGTGGTTGAGCTGGTGGATCGAGAAGCAGGCGTTCAGCGCGTTGTAGAAGCCCATGTTGTCCTGGCTCTGGTTGACCGACTCCTTGATCAGCAGCGCGGCCATGGTGTTGGTCTTGGCGATCCGCCGGGCGAACTCGAGGGTCCGCTCGGACATCTCGTCGGCCGGGAAGATCTTGCTGACCATGCCGAGCTGGTAGGCCTCCTGCGCATCGATCGAGTCGCCGGTGAGCAGCAGTTCCTTGGCCTTGCGCGGGCCGAACTCCCACGGGTGGGCGAAGTACTCCACGCCGCACATGCCCAGCCTGGTGCCGACCACGTCGGCGAAGCTGGTGTTGTCCGCGGCCACGATGAGGTCGCAGGCCCACGCCAGCATCAGGCCCGCCGCGTAGACCGGGCCGTGTACCTGGGCGATGGTGATCTTGCGCAGGTTGCGCCAGCGCAGCGTGTTCTCGAAGAAGTAATGCCACTCCTGCAGCATGCGGTTCTCGGCCCCGAGGCGGGTGCCGCCGTTGATGATCACCGACGGGTGCTGGCTCGGGCCGGGCTGCCGCTCCTCGATGGACTCCCGCGAGCCCATGTCGTGCCCGGCCGAGAACAGCGGGCCGGCGCCGTTCAGGATGACCACCCGCACGGTGTCGTCGGCCTCCGCGCGGAGGAACGCCTCGCCGAGCTCGACCAGCAGGCCGCGGTTCTGCGCGTTCCTGGTCCGGGCCCGGTCCAGCGTGATCCTGGCGATGGTCCCGTCGTCGAGCGTCTCGTACTTGATGTAGCGGTTATCGGCCATGTCCAGCTTCCCTTCGTCTGCCTGGCAGCGACGTCAGCATGGGATAAGGCTCGGACACGGGCATTCCTGGCTTTGCTGCGGCCCGGCTGCTCCCCACCGATCTTCGTCAACTCTAGAACCTTAAAACCTTCCGGCCGCCCGGTCCAGACCGCCCGGGCCCCAGGCAGCCGGAAGTTTGCCGGTCGCCGGGCTCGCGCCGGGCTGCCTCTCGCCACAACTGCAATAGTTCTATATCCTTTAGGACCACAAGCGACCAAGGCACTAGCTCCGCTCGGAGGGCCCGCATGGCAATGCCGGACACCAGCTCGGGAACGCTGTACATCGACGGTAAGTGGCAGCCCGCGGCCTCCGGGCGCACGTTCGACTCGACGAACCCCGCGACTTCCGAAGTCCTCGGCAAGGTCAGCGACGCGGACACCGCCGACGTCCGCGCGGCCATCTCCGCGGCCGAGGCGGCCTTCCCCGCCTGGTCGGCCCGCACCGCGTACGAGCGGGCTGACTACCTGTACAAGGCCTACCAGCTGATGACCGAGCGTCTTGATGACCTGGCCCGGCTGATGACCACCGAGCAGGGCAAGCCGCTGCGCACCGCCCGGATCGAGGCCCAGTACGCCGCCGACTTCCTCATCTGGTTCGCCGAGGAAGCCAAGCGCGTCTACGGGCAGACCATTCCCTCCCACCGGCCCGAGCAGCGCTTCATGGTGCAGCACCAGGCGGTCGGCGTGGTTGGGGCCATCACCCCGTGGAACTACCCGACCTCCATGCTCACCCGCAAGCTCGGCCCGGCCCTGGCCGCGGGCTGCACCGTGGTGCTCAAGCCGGCCGAGCAGACGCCGCTGTGCGCCGTCGAGATAATCCGGATCCTGCACGAGGTCGGGGTGCCGGCCGGCGTGGTCAACCTGGTCACCACCAACACGCCCAGCGTGGTCGGTGAGGAGTTCATGGCCAACCCGGTGGTGCGCAAGCTCGCCTTCACCGGGTCGACCGAGGTGGGCAAGATGCTGGCCGCGGGTGCGGCCGGCCACATCAAGCGGGTCTCGCTGGAGCTCGGCGGGCACGCCCCGTTCATCGCCTTCCCCGACGTCGACCCGGGCCGCGCCGCGACGGGTGCCGCCCTGGTCAAGTTCCTCAACACCGGCCAGGCCTGCATCTGCCCCAACCGGATCTACGTGCACCGCTCGATGATCGACAAGTTCGTCGAGTCCCTCACGGGCCGGGTCGGGCGGCTGAAGGTGGGCAACGGCCTGGAGGACGGCATCACCACCGGCCCGCTCATCGACGAGCCCGCGATGGCCAAGATGGACCGGCACGTCTCCGACGCGGTCAGCAAGGGCGCGACCGTGGCCCTCGGCGGCGAGCGGCTGAGCGGCGGGACCTACGACAACGGGACCTTCTTCGCGCCCACCGTGCTCACCGACGTCACCCCCGACATGCTCATCTACCGCGAGGAGACGTTCGGGCCGATCGCCGGCGTCATCCCCTTCGATGACGAGGAGCAGGTCATCCAGATGGCCAACGACACCAGCTACGGCCTGGCCTCCTACATCTACACCAACGACCTGTCCCGCGCCTTCCGGGTCAGCGAGGCCCTCCGGTTCGCCATCATCGGGATCAACGACATCAACCCGACCTCCGCCGCGGCGCCGTTCGGCGGCATGAAGGAGAGCGGGCTGGGCCGCGAGGGCGGCCAGGAAGGCATCACCGAGTACCTGGAGACCAAGCTCGTGGGCATCTCCGTCGCACCCGCCGCCCGCTGATAACCCGCCCGCTGATAACCCGCCCGCTGATAACCCGCGCCGACCCAGCCCCGGGAGCAGACATGGCCACGACCCACATCACCGATGACATGCGCAGCGCGATCGGCCGGGAGCTGGCCCGGATGACCTCCTATCCGATCACCGACTCTGACATCAGGCGGTGGGCGGTGGCGGTGTATTACCCGGAGGAGCCGCCCAGGCTGTTCTGGGACGCCGAGTACGCGGCCCGCACCCCCTACGGGGGCATCGTGGCTCCGGAGGAGTTCAACCCCTTCGCCTGGCTGTCGGCGGGCGGAACGCACCGGTCCAAGGCCCGCGGCGGCGGCGACGAATCGCCCGAGAAGGTCCTGGGCATACAAGGACCCGGCCTGAAGCGCGGCGTGAACGCGGGCATCGAGGTGGAGTACGGCGTCCGCATGCGTCCCGGTGACGTGATCACCTCGGTCCGCCGCCTGGGCTCCTACCGGGAGCGGGAGGGCAGGCTCGGCCTCATGCTGATCACCACCACCGAGGACGTCTGGACCAACCAGAACGGCGAGGTCGTCAAGACCACCAACCAGACGGGCATCAGCTACTGAGGGGCAGCGTGAGCACCGGGCCGCCGGGTCCGGGTCCGGGCCCGGCTCGCGAGACGCGCGTCAAGCCAGGTTCGCCCGGGGCGTTCCCGCGCACGCCATGAGCGGCGTGCCCCTCAGCACTCTCAGCTGTCCCTGACGTGTGCCGTACGCAGGATCGTGGATCGCTACTGCCCGCGGGGGGTAGGTAATGATCCACGGTAATCATTCCGGGCCTGCTGGCCGGGGGATGCACGCGTCCGGGTGTCGGTCCCGGCGCCACGCGGCTATCCCGCGGCCCCAATGGCCACACGGCTATCCCGCGCCCCGATCGCCGCACGGCTATCCCGCGCCCCGATCGCCGCCCGGCAAGTGGCCGCTGACCGCGCCGCCTGAACCTGCGGCCCAGCCCACCCTGCCGCGGACAGGCTCGCTAGTCTCGCGCTGCGCCCCAGGCGTTGAACATCTCGAGGGTCTCCTCGGTGTGACCCCACGGCGACCGGGTGGTGGCGCCGCCGTCGACCACGAGCGTCTGCCCGGTCACCCGTGCGGCCAGCGCGGAGGACAGGAACAGGACGCCGTTGGCGATGTCCATCGGGCGCGGCGGGGCCAGGGAGTTGACCACGTCCTGGCCGAACGGCACGTCCGGCTTGTCCCAGACGCCGCCGCCCACGTTTCCCGGGGCGACGCAGTTGACCCGGATGCCGTACCGGCCCAGTTCATCGGAGTAGGTCTTCACCAGTGAGATCACGCCGGCCTTGGCCGCGCCGTAGGCGACGTGGTACCGCGAGGCGGCGATGCCGTCGACCGACGTGATCGCGGTGATCGCCCCGCCGGTGCCCTGCTCGATCATGTGCGGGATGACCGCCTTCATGACGAAGAACAGCTGCTTGAGGTTCTTCGTCATCTGGTAGTCCCAGTCCTCTTCGGTCTGCTGGTCGGACCGGGCGAACAGCGCCTGCCCGACCACGTCCACCAGCACGTCGACGCCGCCCAGCGCGGCCACCGCCTCGTCGGTGACCCGCCTGGCTTCGGCCTCGGTGCGGACGTCGCCGACCACGGCGAAGGCCTTACCGCCCGCCGCCGCGATCTCGGCCGCGATCTCGTTCGCGCGGCCCTCGTCCATGTCGACGCAGGCCACCGTGGCGCCGGCGGCGGCCAGCCGCAGCGCGCTGCCGCGGCCGTGTCCCGCGCGGGATGGGATGAAGCCCGCACCGATGACGACGGCGCGCGCCCCGTCCAGTCCGAGGTCGATCATGTGCTGCTCCTTCCGAGCCCAACGCCTACTGTTCGAAACCTAACAAAGCGATCAGCCCGAGGCCAGCCGCTGAGCTCCGCGGATCGGTGGCCATGGCGCAACCCAGGTCGTGCGCCCTAAGGTCAGTAGCTAGGTACGCGACGGCTCCGCCCCGGCCAGGGCCACCGGGGACGCGCCGCCGAGGCGGGAGGAACACCATGACCGACCTGACGGGCAGCGGCAGGCCGGACGCGGTGTCCGGGGCGGCCCGCCGCCGGCGTGCGGCGGTGGTGACCGGGGGCGGCGGCGGCATCGGTACCGCCGTGGCTCTCGAGCTGGCCCGCCGGGGCGTCGCCGTGGTGGCCATGGACCCCGGGGTGGGGGTGCAGGGCGAGCCGCTGGACGAGCCGACCGCCGCGCAGACCGCGCGCCTGATCACAGCCGAGGGCGGCGTGGCCCGGGCCTCGACCGCCTCGGTGACCGACCGTGCCGCGGTCAGGTCGCTGTTCGCCGGCGTGGTCGCGGAGTTCGGCTCGCTCGACATCGTGGTCAACACGGCCGGCATCCTGCGTTTCGCCCCGTTCTTGCAGGCCTCCGAGGACGACTGGCGGGCGGTTCTCGGCGTTCACCTGGACGGGTACCTGAACGTCCTGGCCGAGGCGGTGCCGCTCATGCAGGCCGCCGGGTACGGCCGGATCGTGGGCGTGACCTCAGGGGCGGGCCTGGCCCGAGCGGCCGCTGACAATGCCTCCTACAGTAGCGCCAAGCGCGCCGTCGCCGCGGTCACCTGGCAGCTGGCCGGCCTGCTCCCCGACGGCGTGGCCCTGAACGCGCTCTCGCCGCTCGCCGCCACCCGGATGATCACCAGCGCCCTCAGCGGCAGCGGCGGGCGCAGCGCCGACCAGACGCGCGCCGGCGGCCTGGACTTGTCCGGCATGCCGGCCGCGCAGGACATGGCGCCCGCCGCTGCGTACCTGGCCAGCGAGGAAGCCGCTGCATTCCGCGGGCAGATCATCTTCTCGGCTGGCCCCGAGCTGTCCGTGATCTCGCCGCCCCAGCTGATCGAGGCGGTCCGCACGGAACGCACGGCGGACTTTGCCGCCTCGCTCGACACCCTGGTTCCCGTGGTCATGGGCCCCGCCGAGGCCGGCCAGCGCTCGACCGGCGGGGCCAACGCGCGCTTCGGCGCCATCTTCGACCGGCCGGGCACCACGGGCCCCGTGGCCGGCGCCGAGTCGCCGCCTCGCTATTGCCTGGTCATCTCGGATAACGCGGCCCTCGCCCGGTCGCTGGCGCCGGCCCTCGCCCGGTGCGGGCTGACCGCCATCGACGCGGCCGCCGGGCTTGTCTCGCAGTGGCCGGCGGCCGGGCCGCCGGACCGGCTGCCCGCCGGCTTCGCCGCGGCCGATCAGGCCGTGACCCGGGCCGCGCACGTGACCGAGGGCATCGACGCGGTCGTCATCGCGCCCGGGGCGTTCGCCGGGGCTTCCGGTGCCGGCACGCCGTCCTGGCCGGAGCTGCTGGCCGGCTACTCATCGGTCACCGAGTGCGTGCTGTCGCACGTGGCGTGGCTGCAGGCCGCGGCGCGGCAGGCGGTGCGCACCTCGCGGCCGCTGCGCATCGTGCACCTGGCCGACGCCACGTCCGCGCCGCGGCACGCCGCGGCGCAGGCGGTCGCGCAGCTGGCGCGCTGTGCCACCCTGGCTCAGCCCGGGCTGATCGACGTGTTCTCCGTCGCCCTCGAGACCGCCGGACCTGCCGATCACGAGCCGGTGGCCCAGCTCATCGCCCGCCTGCTGTGGTCCGGCGACGTCACTGCGCTGCGCGGTGCGGAACTGTTCGCGCGCTCGGGCTGGATCGGCCTTCGCGCTCATCCCGGTCCGCTGGCCACCGTCTCGTACGGGACCCCGGCCCTGCCGGACTGGATCGGGGACTGGCTGCGGGAGTCTGTTCCGCCGTCCGCCGGACGGCCCCCATCAATTCACCGTTAACAAAATATCTATCTCTTTACGACACGCCCGTGGCTGGGCTATAGGGGGACTACAGGTGGCCGTGGTGCTGGTCCGGCGTGACGAATGGTGAGCGATATGAGTGATACGCGCGAACACTTGGTGGATCTCCAGCTGACGTCGCCCGGCGTGGCGCTGGTGACGCTGAACCTGCCTCAGCTGCGCAACGCCATGACGACCGAGCTGACCTCGGCGTGGACCGCGGTCATGGACAAGCTGGCGGCCGACCGGTCACTGCGCGCGCTGGTCGTGACCGGGGCCGGGAGCGCTTTTTGCTCCGGGGCGGATCTGTCCTGGCTGGATCAGGGCAACCTCAGCGATAACACCCCCGACCGGCTCAGGGACAAGATGCTGCCGTTCTACCGTGCCTGGCTGGCCCCGCAGCAGATCCCGGTGCCCGTGGTCGCGGCCGTCAACGGGCCGGCCGTCGGCGCTGGGCTGTGCCTGGCGCTGGCGTGTGATCTGCGGTTCGCGTCGCCGGCCGCCACCTTCAGCGCGCCGTTCACGCAGCTGGGCACGCACGGGGGGATGGCGGTCAGCTGGCTGCTGCCTGAGGCGGTGGGGATGCCGCGGGCCCGGGACATGCTGTATACCGGGCGCGTCGTAGCCGCCGAAGAGGCGCTGGCCTGGGGACTGGTCAGCGGGATCGCCGACGACGTGGTGGGGCAGGCCCTGGAAGTGGCCGAGGGCGTGGCCCGGGCGGCCCCGATCGCTATCCGGCTGACCAAGGCGGGGCTGACGCAGCATTCGCGGGGCGGGTTCGAGACGGCCCTGCAGTGGGAGGCGCTGGCCCAGCCGGTGACCTTGGCCACCAACGACATCCACAAGGGCGTCCAGGCCCGCCGTGAGCACCGCAATCCCACCTTCGAGGGCAACTAGGACATCCGAAGACGTGGCACGGCGGGCCAGTCAATCTAATATAAAACCATGGAATCATTGCCCGTCTTGCTGGTGCATGGATTTGCCTCGTCCGCCGAGCACAACTGGCGGCAGCCCGGCTGGGTTGACCTGCTGACCGAAGCCGGCCGGGAGGTGATCGCCGTGGATCTGCTCGGCCACGGGGAGTCGCCCCGGCCTACGTCTCCGGACGAGTACGACTCGGTGGAGTCTCGTGTCGCCGACCAGATCGCGGGTTATGAGCAGGTCGACGCGATTGGTTTTTCGGCCGGGTCCCACGTGCTGATGCGGCTGGCCAGCGAGCAGCCCGGGCGCTTCCACCGGGTGGCCCTGCTCGGTGTCGGGGAGAAGGCGATCTCTGGCGAGGGTGACTCCTCGGAGATCATTTCCGCGCTGGAGGGCGACCCTGACCCGGAGAATGTCCAGGGCGTGGTCTTCCGCCGGCTGGCCGATGCCGCGCGGAACGACCGCGCCGCTCTGATCGCCTTCCTGCGCCGGCCGCAGGAGCGGCTGACCGCTGCTGACGTGGGCCGGATCACCTGCCCCGTGCTCGTCGTGGTGGGCGACCAGGACCCGTACGGTCCGGGTGACGGACTGGCCGCGGCGATCCCCGACGCGAAGCTGATCACGCTGCGCGGGGTGGATCACTTCGGCACCCCCAACGATGTCCGCTGCATGGAGTCGGTGCTGAGCTTCCTGGGCGTCTGACCACAACCGTCTGGCCGCGGCCGGTCCCCTCCGGCCCGTGTCCGGGGGCACCCGGCCCGTCTCCGGGCCACCCGGCGCGCGGATACAGGTCACACCATCTCCGTCTGGTGCGGTGAGGTGGGGACGGGTAGTTTTGATGGTCGGGTAACTGTTGTGGGTTCGGTGTCGGGTGATGGGTGAGGTGGTTGGTTGTGCCGAAGCTTGTGGTGCTGGTGAAGTTCACGCCGGATCTGACGTCGGATCGGCGGTTTGCTGCTGATGGGACGCTGGATCGGGGGGCGGTGCAGGGGCGGCTGTCTGAGCTGGATGAGTATGCGGCGGAGCAGGCGTTGCGGGTGCAGGAGGGTGGGGGTGGGTGGGAGCTGACGTATTTGTCGATGGGGCCGGCGGGTGCGGCGGAGGCGTTGCGGAAGGCGTTGTCGATGGGGGGTGATGCGGCGGTGCATGTTTCCGATGAGGGGTTGCATGGGTCGGATGCGTTTGCGACGTCGCTGGTGCTGGCGGCGGCGGTGGAGCGGATCGGGTTTGATCTGGTGGTGGCGGGGATGGCGTCGACGGATGCGGGGATGGGGGTGGTCCCGGCGTTGCTGGCGGAGCGGCTGGGGGTGCCGGCGGTGACGTATGCGGGGCGGTTGTCGGTGTCGGGGGATGTGGTGGAGATCCTGCGGGATTCTGATCTGTCGTCGGAGACGGTCTCGGCGCGGTTGCCGGCGCTGGTGTCGGTGACGGACCGGACGGGTGAGGCGCGGTATCCGTCGTTCAAGGGGATCATGGCGGCGAAGAAGAAGCCGGTGACGACGTGGAGCCTGGCTGATCTGGGGGTGGATGCGGGGCTGGTGGGTCTGGGCGGGGCGCGGTCGGTGGTGCTGTCGGCGGTGCGGCGGCCGGCCCGGACGGCGGGTCAGATGGTGAAGGATGATGGGGATGGGGGGTCGGCGCTGGCTGATTTCCTGGTGGCGCAGCGGTTCATCTAGCCCGGGGTTCATCGAGCCCGGGGTTCGCTGGGCCCGGGGTGGCGGCGAGTAGCGAGGAGTGTGTCATGGGTGTGGTCCTGGTCGTGGTGGATGCGGCGGATGGGTCGGTGCCGAAGCCGACGCTGGAGTTGCTGACGCTGGCGCGGCGGGTGGGTGAGCCGGCTGCGGTGGTGTTCGGGCCGTCGGCGGCCGAGGCGGTCGGGGCGCTGGGCGGGTTCGGGGCGGTGCGGGTGTTCACGGTGGCGGATCAGCGGGTGGTTGATCATCTGGTGGTGGCTAAGGTGGATGCGCTGGAGCAGGTTGCCGGGCAGGTGGGGGATGTGGCGGCGGTGCTGCTGACGGCGAGCCCGGAGGGTAAGGAGATCGGGGCTCGGCTGGCGTTGCGGCTGGGGTCGGGGTTTATTTCTGATGCGGTGGATGTGGCGGCGGGGGAGGCGGGTGAGCCGGCGGTGGTGGCGACGCAGTCGGTGTTCGCGGCGTCGTTCATGGTGCGGTCGGCGGTGACGGCGGGGGTGCCGGTGATCGCGGTGAAGCCGAATGCGACCAGCCCGGTGCCCGATGAGGTCTCGCCGGTGGTGGTTGAGGTGACCCCGGAGCTGTCGGAGGCGGCGTTGGCGGCGACGGTGACGGGCCGTGAGGTGCGGGCGTCGTCGGGGCGGCCGGAGCTGACGGAGGCCTCGATTGTGGTGTCGGGGGGGCGGGGGCTGGGCGGCCCGGAGCATTTCGCGATGATCGAGAAGCTGGCTGATCTGCTCGGCGCGGCGGTGGGCGCGTCGCGGGCGGCGGTCGATGCGGGCTGGTACCCGCATTCCAACCAGGTCGGGCAGACCGGCAAGACGGTCTCCCCGCAGCTGTACCTGGCTATCGGGATCTCCGGCGCGATCCAGCACCGGGCCGGGATGCAGACCTCCAAGACCATCGCCGCGGTCAACAAAGACCCCGAAGCCCCTATCTTCGAACTCGCCGACTACGGCATCATCGGCGACCTCCACCAGGTCGTCCCCGCCCTCACCGACGAGATCACCCGCCGCCGCGGCTAACCCCCCACCACGGCCAACCCCCCACCACGGCCACCCCCCCCACCACGGCCAACCCCCCCACCACGGCCAACCCCCCACCGCGGCTACATTCTCATGCCGTCGTCGCGGGCGAGTTCTCTCCGGTGATCTGCTTGGCCAGGTTCTCGGCGAACTTCCCGATCAGCCGGCCGGTTACGTCTGCCATCACGCCGCGGCCGAACTGAGCCGAGGCCAGTCACGTTCATGACCGTGTGGATGGCGACCTTGGTCCCGTCACCGTCGGGTTCCAGCGCGGCCCGGATGTTAGCCGATGCGGTGCCCGCGCCCCGCATCTCCTTGCCCGCCGCTTCCACCACCGCGTGGCGTGCGTCCGGGTCGCGCTCGGTGAACCGGGCCGTCCCGCGATAGGTCAGTGACATGGCGCCGACCTGAACCTTGATGCGCCCGGTGACCACGTCGCCGTCGATCTCTTCGACGGTGGCGCCCGGCATGCAGGGCGCGATCGCGGCCAGGTCGAGCAGCACGTCCCACGCCCGGGCGGGCGGCACAGGCACGGTGAAGGAATGGTCGAGTTCGATGCTCATCGGCGGACCGTTCTCCTTGGTGATAGCAGGCGGCTCGGTGGTCAGCCGGCTGACCGATGAAGTCCGTTCAGCCGGCTGACCGATGAAGTCCGTTCAGCCGGCTGAACCGATGAAGTCGGTGATCAGTCCGGCCAGGACGAGCGGGCGATCGCTCTGGACCGAATGCCCGGCGCCTTCCACCACTTCGATGCGGGTGCCGGGCTTGCGGCGCAGGATTTCCGCTTCGTCCTCGGGCGAGACGACCTTGGAATTACCGCCCCGGACCAGCATGACCGGTATCGAGAGCCGGGACAGGTCGTCCCACAGCCGCTCCATCGGCGAGTCCTCGTCGTCCCGCGGGGGCCGGGGCCGGCCATGCCGGCCTGATCGTAACGCCATGACCAGCGGCCGTCCGCGAGCTGACGTGAATTGTGCAGGACGCCGGGCCGCAGCGAGTCCACTGGGCGGTTGGGAGCCAGGGCCGCCGTCGCCTGGAGCATGTCGTCGAAGGTGTCGAAGATCCGCTGCCCCTGGATGAGCCTGACCACTCCCTCTGGCCGCTGCTCGGGCGGGCGGTCGCGCCGGCCGACCCCGGGGGTGATGTCCACGATCACCAGATGCGTGAGCGGAACGACCCCGGACGCCGCCACCGCGATCGAGGTCAGCCCGCCCATCGACATGCCGATCAGCGCACGTGGCTGCGGTGGCAGGCCTTTGAGCCATTCGCCGATCGCGACGGCGCTCGTGGACGGATGGTAGTCCCGGTCCTCACGCCAATCAGAATGGCCGTGTCCCGGCAAGTCGATGGCGATAAGCGGCCGGTCCAGGGCCATGGCCACGGAATCCCACGTGTGCGCGTTCTGCCCGCCGCCGTGCAGGAAGATCAGCTCCGGCGAGTCGGCTCCCCACACCAGCCCGCTGAGCGTGATTTCGCCGGTCGGCCCCGATTCCCGGTGCACCGCGGGCCTGCCGCGCCATGGAATTCCCTCATGCGTCGCGTAGGTCTCAAGGAAAGCGAACTCGTCGTACTCTGCTGCCCGTTCTTCGGGCGTAGCCGCCTGACTCACGCTACCTCCGTCTCGATCCGGCGTAAGTGTTTTCTCACGTGTGTTCCGCCCGCCCGGTATCGGCTGGCCGTGGCCGGGCCGGCTGGTCGCTTGGGGGTCAGCGCCCGAGACCCGGGCGGGGTGCGGCCCGGACTGGTCCGGACCGACGCTAGACGGTGTGACTTTTGACACGACAATCTGACAAGAAGCACGATAGCACCCGGATTAGCAGCGGGAACACCCGCCGGAACGGTGCGAAGAGGCGGGCCGGACCCGGCTCCCGCGGCGGCCCCGCGGCTCACGGCCGCGAGCCGGATCGGGACACCGGCGGCCAGGCGTACGTCTGGCTTTCCTCGGGCGCCATGCCCAGCCACTCGGCCAGGATCTCGGTGGTGTGCTCCCCCAGCCGCGGGGTCCGCCGCCGGATGGTGGCCGGGGTCTTGGCCAGCCGGTAGGGCGGGCTGGCGTACTCGGCTACGCCGAGATCCGGATGATCCATCTCCTGCAGGAAATGCCGTTCCCGGTGCTCGGGGTCGCGGGTCACGTCCTCGTTGTTCTGGACCGCGCCGGCCGCCAGGCCAGCCCGTTGCAGCGTGCGCATCGCCTGCTGCGGCGTGAGCGCGGCGGCCCAGGTCCCGAGCGCCTCGGTGACCGCGGCGTGGTCACCGGGATCTGGCGCGCCGGCCAGCCGCGCCAGGCGCTGCCAGTCGTCGGCGGTTTCCGCCTCCACGGCCAGCCACTCGTCCTCGCCGCTGCAGCGCAGCACCATGCCGGGTGGCGGGTCCTCGCCGGGTTCGTGCCCGTTGACCGTGTAGTCGAGCAGCATCGGGCCCATGATCGCCCCGGCCACCTCGATCTGGGCCTGATCGATGTGGGTACCCAGACCGGTGCGGTCACGCGCCGCCAGCGCGGCCAGGATGGCGAACAGCCCGTGGGCCACGGCGGGGTAGTCCAGGTGCGTTCCGTGCGACCGGCCCCAGATCTGGGCGAGTCCGGTGAACGAGAAGACCGTCGCGCCGTAGGCCAGGTAATGCGACCGGGGCCCGGTGTGCCCGAAGCCGGTCTGCGACAGCATCACGATCCGCGGGTTCGCCGCGGCGATCTTCTCGTAGCCGATGCCCCAGCGCTCCAGGACGTCCGGGCCGAAATTCTCCAGCACCACGTCCGCCACGCTGGCCAGCCGCAGCACCAGGTCGATCGACTCGGGCTGCTTCATGTCCAGCGCCAGGCTGCGGACCGACCGGTTGAAGTTGGCGAACATCGGGGAGGTGTCCATGCCGGACGGCTCGTGCACCGCCGGCTCGCCCAGGCGCAGCCGGCGCGTGCTGTCGGGCACGGTAGGGGACTCGATCTTGATCACGTCGGCACCGAGTTCGGCCAGGGACGTGGCGCACACCGCGCCCGCGATGACCATGCCGAACGAGATCACCTTGAGCCCGGACAGAGGCCGCGGGGGGCCGGTTCGCGGCCGCGGCGCCGATCGCCACTCGCCGGCGATCACCGCGGGATCATCCTCACCGAGCCGGGGGGCCGGGCGCCGGTACTGCGCGAGCAGCGGCTGCCCGGACACGAACGGCTGGCCCGGGACGTCAAACTCGCCCAGGGCGGCCAGCGGTGCGCGCACGAAGAAGCCGCGGCTGCGCGGCTGTGGGTCCTGGGTGAACTGACCCACGGTGTTGACCAGCGCGCACGGGACGCTGAGCTCCTGGGCGCGGGCGACGAAGTCTTCGCGGTCCATGGCCGCGATGGCCGGCCCGATGACGGCCCGGAGCTCCTCGGTGCGTTCCTGCCGCACGCTCGGGTCGGCCAGGGCGGGATCGCTGAGTTCGGGGGGGCTGCCCAGCAGCTGGACCAGGCCCGCCCAGTGCTTCGGCGTGGCGACCGCGAGCTCGACCAGGCCGTCCCGGCAGGGCCACATGCCCCCCACCCCGGGATATTCGGCCCGGCGCCGCATGATCTCCTGCAGGTTGGTGTACCGGTGCAGCTCGAACATGTAGGACCCCAGCGACTCGTGCGCCGAGATCTCGACGAACTGCCCGCCCGCGGTGGGCCGTTCACGCAGCGCCGCGAGCACGGCGATCGCGACGTGCGTGCCCGCATGGTCATAGAGCTGGCGGCCCGGCATGACGACCGGCGGCCCTTCGGGCGGCCCCTGGGAGAACATGACGCCACCCAGCGCGCAGGACGTGAGGTGGGTGGCGCGCCAGGTCCGGTAGGGGCCGGTGAGCCCGAACGGCGTGATCGCGCAGACCACGGCGGCCGCGGCGGCCCAGGACAGCTGGCCCGAGTCCGGGTCGAAGCCCGCCACCGGCGGGGTCAGGAGCACCACGTCCGCGTTCGCGCCCAGCTCGGCCAGCACGCCGAGCGCGTCCGGGCTGCGGTAGTCAACGACGGTCCCGCGCTTGTTGGCGTGGTAGTAGGCAAAGGTGAGGCTGCGCTCCGGGTCGCTGCGGCGGCCGGCGAAGGGACCCTGGCGGCGCAGCTCGTCCCCCGCCGGGAGCTCCACCTTGACCACGTCGGCGCCGATGTCGGCCAGCAGCCGCCCGCCGTAGGCGCCGACCGGGCCGCTGAGGTCCAGCACCCGGATCCCGTCCAGCGGCAGGGCATCCTGGGTCGTCATCGGGAGCATCGCCTTGCCATCGGTCTCCTCGGCCGGGTGCGGATACATCGACCAATTGACAAACATCCACTTGTCCGTCACGCTAACGCGCCTGACCGGCTGGGTCAACGGCGCCCCCTGGCCGCACGCGGCCGTCGGCCCTGGGGCGGCGAGCGGGGGCCGGGGCGGCCGTCGGGACGGCTGGGCGGCCCGCGGGCATTCCGTGACCAAGGCCGCCGAACAGATCCCGGATTCTCGGCAAAATATATTGCGAAGATTTCAGTCGCATGACAGGCGCCAGCACCGCGGGCCACCGGGCTTACACTCAGCGGCATGAGCAGCAAGGCAATGACCGGCGGGATATACTACGACGTTGTGGACGCCGGTAACAAGACGCCGAAGCGCCGCAGGTCAATACGGGACGACCAGCGGCTGCTAACCAGGCAGCGGTTGCAAGAATCCGCCCTCCGCATCTTCCGTGAGCGCGGCTACACCGCCGCTACGGTTGAGGAGATTTCAGCCGAAGCGGGGGTGGCACGTGCGACGTTTTATCTTCATTTCAAGAGTAAGTCCGAGCTTGCTTTGTCCATTACCGAGAGCGTCTACCCGCCGCTGGCAAGTCGATACAAAGAACTCGACGACATCCTGACCGACATGAACGGGAACGTGTCCGCCGACGATCTCGAGCCGTGGCTGGCTAGCCTCTGGGCCGCGCACCAAGAGAACATCGTGGTGTTGAGAATGTGGGAGGAGATGATCGCCACCGAGCCCTCGGTGCCGTACTTGCCGACACCCCACCGGAGCCACGTCCCGAGATATCTCGCGTCCCGGCCAGCTTCGGGGCAAGACGCCGCTTGGCTGAAGCTTGTCTTGCTGACGCATATGACCGCCCACACTTTTATCCTGGCCCATTCCAGCCATGTTCTGCGAATGGAAGACTCGGATCTGCTCAAGGTGCTGAGCGAAATCTGGGCCGCCGCCCTTGACTCTCCGCCGTCGGACTCCCGCGGCTGACGGACTGCGAGTCACGCAAGCCGTGACAACACGGCGGAAATTATTTAACGCCGCGCTAAGGCCGCGCCGCCGTGCAATGCCGCGCCGCCGTGCCAAGGCCGCGCCGCCGTACTACGCCTGCGCCGCCGTACTACGGCCGCGCCGCCGGGCCGCCGGTAACCGTTCTGGTTCCGCTCGCGAGGGTCGCTCAGTGCGGCGTGGCCCCGGATTGCTCGATGAGGTCCAAGATGTGGTCGGGGGACATGGGCTGGTCGTTGACCGGGATCCCGAGCGGGGCCAGCGCGTCGCGGACCGCGTTGAGCAGGGCGGCCGGGGCGGCGATGGCGCCGCCTTCGCCGAGGCCCTTGTGCCCGCCGGGGGTCAGCGCCGGGGTGACCACGTGGCCGTATTCCAGGTCCGGGACCTCGGCCGCGGTGGGCAGCAGGTAGTCCATGAACGTGGTGGTGGTCGGGTTGCCGGCGTCGTCGTAGCGCATGTGCTCGTAGAACACCCCGCCGATGCCCTGGACCACGCCGCCCGCGGTCTGCCCCTCGACCACGTTGGGGTTGATCATCTCGCCGCAGTCCTCGGAGATCACGTAGCGCAGGATGTGGACCATGCCGGTCTCCCGGTCGATCTCGACCGTCACCGCGTGGCAGGCGTTGGAGAACATCCAGTCCGGGGCCTTGTACCGCTTGGACAGCTCCAGGCCGAGCTCGCTGCCGGGCGGCAGCGCGGTGGGGTTGAGCAGGTAGGCGGCCGCGGCGATCTCGCCCAGCGTGACGCTCTTGCTGTCCGGGTCGCCCTTGACCCGGGCGGTGCTGTCGGTCATTTCCAGGTCGCCCGGGTCGATCTCCAGCATCAGCCCGGCCACCGCCAGCACCCGGTCGCGCATGGCCGCGCCGGCCTCGTGCGCCGCGCCGCCCGCCACCCCGGCCGTCCGGCTGCCGCCGGTCAGGAAGCCGAACGGTGTCGCTGCCGTGTCGCCCTGGACGAAGTGCACGTCCTCGATGTTCACGCCCATCTCGTCGGCGACGATCTGGGTCATGGTGGTCTCGATGCTCTGCCCGTGGCTGCCGGTGCCCATGTACACGTTGACCTTGCCGCTGGGCTCGACCCGGATCGTGGCCGCGTCAGCGCCTCCGGCGCCCGCCCCGGGCTGCGGCTCGATGTACAAAGACAGCCCGATGCCGACCAGTCGGCCTTCGGCGCGGGCCTGCTCCTGCTCCTTGCGGAACTGGTCGTAGCCGATCAGCTCGGCCGCCTGCTCCAGGCACTCGGCCGGGCTGACGGCGTCGTAGACCATCGAGGTCGCGCTGGTGTAAGGGAGCTCGGCCCGGGAGATCACGTTGCGGCGGCGGAACTCCAGCGGGTCGATGCCCAGCTTCTGCGCGATGACGTCCACCATCTGCTCGCGGCCGGTGGTCTCCATCATCCACGGCCCCCGGTACGCGCAGCTCCCGCAGGTGTTCGTGTAGACCGCCTGCCCCGAGTAGGCCACCGAACCCGGCCCCGACCAGTGATACGGGCCGGGGAACATTCGTGAGGCCAGCGCCGCTTTCTGTCCGTTGCTCCCGGCTGGGTAGGCGCCCACGTTCTCGACGTGGTGGGCCCTGCCGGCCAGCAGCACGCCGCGCTCGTCGGTCGCCGCGGTGATCTGCAGCGACTCCTGCCGGGCGTGCCCGCCGCTGATCAGGTTCTCCGCCCGGTCCTCGATCCACTTCACCGGCCGGCCACCGATCACCACCGCGGCCACCACGATGGCCTGATCCTCGCGGTTGGGGAACGCCTTCTGCCCGAACGACCCGCCGACATCGCCCATGATCACATGGATGTCGTCCTCCGGAATGCCCAGCATCCGGGAGTAGACCAACCGGGGCATGTGCACGCCCTGCCCGGCGATGACCAGTTCCAGCTGCCTGGTCCACGGATCCCACTGGGCCACCATGCCGCGGGTCTCCATCGGGACGCACACGTAGCGATGCTGGGTAAAGGTCTCGGTGAACACGTGCGGCGCGCTGCCCAGCAGCCCGTCCAGCTCGGGGGCGTCCGCGGCTGGGATCACCCCGGACAGGTTGTCCGGCAGCTCCGGGTGCACCCTCGGGCTGCCCTCGGCCAGCGCCGCGGCCGCGTCCACCACCGGGTCCTGCGGCTCAATGTCCACGCTGACCAGCTCGGCGGCGTCCTCGGCCAGGTACCGCGACTGGGCCACCACCATGACGATCGGCTCACCGACGTACCGCACGTCCCCGTCGGCCAGCACCCGCCGTGGCGTAGGGTCGGCGCCCCGGCCGGCCAGCATCGGCCCGGACTGGTGCGCCCGCGGATTGATCTCGGCCGCGGTCAGCACCGCGACCACGCCCGGCGCCCGACGGGCCTCGCTGACGTCCAGGCCGGCGATCCGGCCGCGGGCCACGGCGCTGCGCACGAACGCGGCATGCACCATCCCCGGCTTGGCTAGGTCATCGATGTACCGCCCGTGCCCGGTGATCATCCGCTGGTCCTCGGTGCGCGGCATCCGCTGCCCGACCCAGCGCGCGGCGGTTGCCGCGGGAGAAAATATTGTCGCGGGGTCCGGCTCCGTGCTCATTGGTGGCTCCCTTCCACGACAGCGGTCCCGCCGCCTGGGTCGCTCAGCGCGGCGTGGCCCCGGATTGTTCGATGAGCTCGAGGATGTGGTCGGGGGACATGGGCTGGTCGTTGACCGGGATCCCGAGCGGGGCCAGCGCGTCGCGGACCGCGTTGAGCACCGCGGCCGGGGCGGCGATGGCGCCGCCCTCGCCGAGGCCCTTGTGCCCGCCGGGGGTCAGGGCCGGGGTGATCACGTGGCCGTATTCCAGGTCCGGGACCTCGGCCGCGGTGGGCAGCAGGTAGTCCATGAACGTGGTCGTGGTCGGGTTCCCGGCGTCGTCGTACCGGAAGTGCTCATACAGCACCCCGCCGATGCCCTGGACCACGCCGCCCGCCGTCTGCCCCTCGACCACGTTGGGGTTGATCATCTCGCCGCAGTCCTCGGAGATCACGTAGCGCAGGATGTGGACCATGCCGGTCTCCCGGTCGATCTCGACCGTCACCGCGTGGCAGGCGTTGGAGAACATCCAGGCTGGTGCGTGGTACCGCTGGGTCAGTTCCAGGCCCAGCTCGGCGCCCGGCGGCAGCGCGGTCGGGTTGAGCAGGTAGGCGGCCGCGGCGATCTCGCCCAGCGTCACGCTCTTGCCCTCGGGGTCGCCCTTTACGTGGGCGGTGCTGTCGGTCATTTCCAGGTCGCCCGGGTCGATCTCCAGCATCTGCCCGGCCACGGCCAGGACCCGGTCCTTCATGGCCGCGCCGGCCTCGTGGGCCACTCCGCCTGCCACCCCGGCCGTCCGGCTGCCGCCGGTGAGCGCGCCGTACGCCACGGCGGCCGTGTCGGCCTGGGTGAAGTGAATGTCCTCGACGCTGACGCCCATCTCGTCGGCCACGATCTGGGTCATGGTCGTCTCGATGCTCTGCCCGTGGCTGCCGGTGCCCATGTACAGGTTGATCTTGCCGCTGGGCTCGATCCGAATGGTGGCTCCGTAGGAGCCGCCCCCGCCCATCCCGCGCTGCGGCTCGATGTACAGGGACAGCCCGATGCCGAGCAGCCGGCCTTCGGCGCGGGCCTGCTCCTGCTCCTTGCGGAACTGCTCGTAGCCGATCAGCTCGGCCGCCTGCTCCAGGCACTCGGCCGGGCTGACGGCGTCGTAGGGGACCGAAGTCGCGCTGGTGAACGGCAGCTCGGCGCGGGAGATGACGTTGCGGCGGCGGAACTCCAGCGGGTCGATGCCCAGCTTGTGCGCGATGACGTCGACCATCTGCTCCCGGCCGGTGGTCTCCATCATCCACGGCCCCCGGTACGCGCACAGCCCGCACGTGTTCGTGTACACGGCCTGGCCCGAGTAGGCCACCGACCCCGGCCCCGACCAGCGGTACGGCCCGGGGAACATGACCGATGCCGAGCCGGCCATCTGGCCGTTGGCCACGGCCGGGTAGGCGCCCACGTTCTCGATGTGGTGGGCGCGGGCGGCCAGCAGCACGCCGTGCTCGTCGGTCGCCGCGGTGATCTGCAGTGACTCTTCCCGGGAGTGCCCGCCGCTGATCAGGTTCTCCGCCCGGTCCTCGATCCACTTCACCGGCCGGTCACCGAGGATCATCGCGGCCATCACGACGGCCTGGTCCTCGCGGGTGGAAAACGCCTTCTGGCCGAACGATCCCCCCACATCGCCCATCACGACCCGGATCTCGTCCTCGGGGATGCCCAGCATGCGGGAATAGAGCAGCCGCTGATCGTGCACGCCCTGGCCGGAGATGACCACCTCGAGCCGCCTGGCCCACTGATCCCACTCAGCGATGACACCGCGGGTCTCCATGGGCACGCACACGTACCGGTGCTGCGCGAACGTCTCGTGGAAAACGTGCGCCGCGCCGTCCAGCAGCCCGTCCAGCTCGGGCAGGTCCTTGGCCGGGAGCACCCCGGACACGTTGTCCGGCAGCTCCGGGTGCACCAGCGGGCTGCCCGCGGCCAGCGCCGTGGCCGCGTCCACGATCGCCTCGTCCGGTTCGATATCGACGCCGACCAGCTCGGCGGCGTCCTCGGCCAGGTACCGCGACTCGGCCACTACGATGGCGATCGGCTCACCGACGAACCGGACGTCGCCGTCGGCCAGCACCCGCCGCGGGGTGCGGTCCACCGGAGCCCGGGGGACCTCGCGGGCCCGTCCGTTGATGTCGGCCGCGGTCAGCACGGCGATCACGCCCGGCGCCCGCCGCGCCTCGCTGACGTCCAGGCCGGTGATCCGGCCCCGGGCCACCGTGCTGCGCACGAACGCGGCGTGCACCAGGCCCGCCTTCTGCAGGTCGTCGATGTACCGCCCGTGCCCGGTGATCATCCGCTGATCCTCCAGGCGCGGCATCCGCTGCCCGACCCACCGCGCGGCGGTTGCTCCGGAAAGCAGGGTCGCAGGGTCCGTGTCCGTGCTCATGGGTGGCCTCCTTACCCGGCTGCGGGTGTGCACCGCGCCGTTGACCCCCAGCCCGCGCCGGGTTCGCCCGGCGCGGGTGTTCAGCTCACCCCTGTGCCTGCTCCGCCTGCTCGATGAGCTCCATGATGCGGTCCGGGGACATCGGCTGGTCGTAGAAGTTGATCCCGAGCGGGTACAGCGCGTCGCGGACCGCGTTCAGCACCGCGGCCGGGCCGGCGATGGCGCCGCCCTCGCCCAGGCCCTTGTGCCCGCCGGGGCTCAGCGCCGGGGTGACCACATGCCCGTACTCCAGGTCCGGCACCTCAGCCGCGGTGGGCAGCAGGTAGTCCATGAACGTGGTCGTGGTCGGGTTGCCCGCGTCGTCGTAGCGGAAGTGCTCATACAGCACCCCGCCGATAGCCTGCACCACGCCGCCGGCGATCTGCCCCTCCACCACGTTCGGGTTGATCATCTCGCCGCAGTCCTCGGAGATCACGTAGCGCAAGATCTCCACCATGCCGGTCTCCCGGTCGACCTCGACCGTCACCGCGTGGCAGGCGTTGGAGAACATCCAGGTCGGTGCGTGGTACCGCTTGGAGATCTCCAGGCCCAGCTCGGCGCCCGGCGGCAGCGCCGCCGGGTTGAGCAGGTAGGCGGCCGCGGCGATCTCGGCCAGCGACACGCTCTTGCCCTCGGGGTCACCCTTGATCCGGGCCACGCTCTGCGACATCTCCAGGTCGCCCGGGTCGATCTCCAGCATCTGCCCGGCCACGGCCAGCACCCGGTCCTTCATGGCCACGCCGGCCAGGTGCGCGGCCCCGCCGACCACCCCGGCGGTCAGGCTGCCGCCGGTCAGGAAGCCGTAGGGGGTGGAGTCGGTGTCGCCCTGGACGTAGTGCACGTCCTCGATGTTCACGCCCATCTCGTCGGCCACGATCTGGGTCATGGTCGTCTCGATGCCCTGCCCGTGGCTGCCGGTCCCCATGTACACGTTGACCTTGCCGCTGGGCTCGATCCGGATCGTGGCCGCGGCCGAGCCGCCCTGGCCGCCCGAAGGCTGCGGCTCGATATACAGCGACAGCCCGAGCCCGATCAGGCGGCCCTCGGCCCGGGCCGCTTCCTGGTCCTTGCGGAACTGCTCGTAGCCGATCAGCTCGGCCGCCTGCTCCAGGCACTCCTGCGGGCTGACCCCGTCGTAGACCAGGGTCATCGGGTTGGTGTAGGGCAGCTCAGACCGGGACAGCACGTTGCGGCGGCGGAACTCCAGCGGGTCGATGCCCAGCTGGTGCGCGACGACGTCGACCATCTGCTCCCGGCCGGTGGTCTCCATCATCCACGGGCCCCGGTACGCGCACTGCCCGCACGTGTTGGTGTAGGCCGCCTGCCCGGAGTAGGCCACCGAACCGGGCCCGGACCAGTGATAGGGCCCGGGGAAGACCAGCGAGGACAGGCCCGCCATCTGGCCGTTGCTCCCGGTCGGGAAGGCTCCGACGTTCTCGGTGTGGTGGGCCTTGGCCGCCAGCAGCACGCCGTTCTCGTCGGTGGCCGCGGTGATCCGCAGCGACTCCTGGCGGGCGTGCCCGGCGCTGATCAGGTTCTCGGCCCGGTCCTCGATCCACTTGATCGACCGGTCACCGAGGATCATGGCCGCCGCCACGATGGCCTGCTCGTCCCGGGTGGGGAACGCCTTCTGCCCGAACGACCCGCCCACATCGCCCATGATGACCCGGATGTCGTCGGCGGGCAGCCCGAGCATCGCGGCGTAGAACGCCCGCACGTCGTGCACGCCCTGGCAGGCCAGGACCACTTCGAGCTGCTTGGCGCCCACATCCCACTGGGCGACCAGGCCCCGGGTCTCCATCGGCACGTTCACGTACCGGTGCTGGGCGAACGTCTCGGTGAAGACATGCGGCGCGTTCTCGATGATCGCGTCCAGCTCGGCGTTGTCCGCGGCCGGGAGCACGCCTGCGGAGTTGTCCGGCAGCTCAGCGTGCACCAGCGGGGCGCCGTCGGCCAGGGCCTGCTCCGCGGTCACCACCGCCTCGCCCGGCTCGATGTCCACGCTGACCAGTTCCGCGGCGTCCTCGGCCAGGTACCGCGACTCGGCCAGCACGATGGCGATCGGGTCGCCGACAAACCGGACGTCCGTGTCGGCCAGCACGTTCCTGGGCGTATTGTCGCCCGGCGCGCTGGGCACCTTGACTATGGGGTTGACCTCGGCTGCGGTCAGCACCGCGATGACGCCCGGTGCCTGCCGGGCCTCGGTGACGTCCAGGCCGATGATCCGGCCCGCACCCACCTGGCTGCGCACGAAGGCGGCGTGCACCATGCCCGGCCGGTCGAGGTCGTCGATATACCGGCCGTGCCCGGTGATCATCCGCTGATCCTCGGTGCGCGGCATCCGCTGCCCGACGAACCGCGCCGCGACCCCGGACGGCAGGGTCACCGGCGCCGTGTCAGTGCTCATTCCACGGTCCTTCGGTGTCCCAGGGGCTGTCCGTCTGCTGCTGACGGATTTCCGCCGCCGCGCTCCGGGCCGCCTTGATGATCCCCTGGTAGCCGGTGCACCGGCACAGGTTCCCCGACAGCCCGTCGCGGAGCTCCTCCTCGGTGGGGTCGGGGTTGTCGCGCAGGAAGGCGGTCACCGACATGATGAACCCGGGCGTGCAGAAACCGCACTGCAGGCCGTGGAACTCCCGGAACGCGCGCTGCACGGGGGCCAGCTCGCCGTCGGCCTCGGCCAGGCCCTCGATGGTGACGACCTCGGTGCCCTGCGCCTGAACCGCGAACATCAGGCAGGACCGGACCGATTCTCCGTCCACCTGGACCGTGCAGGCCCCGCAGACCCCATGCTCGCATCCCACGTGCGTGCCGGTGAGCCGCAGGTCATCACGCAGGGCGTCGCACAGCGTCTTTCTCGGCTCGACGCGCATCCGCCGCGGAACCCCGTTTACGGTCAGCTGGACCTCAACCTCGGTGCCGGCGTCATCCGCCGTGGTCACCTCAGGCATTGCTTGCCTCCTTGATTGCCTCGGCCAGCGCTCGCTCGACCGTCGTCGCGCCTACCTTCGTCCGGTACCGGCTGCCCGCGTGCACGTCCGCGGGCGGATCGGTCTCGCTCACCGCGAGCCGCCCGAGCGCAGCCAGATCCAGGCCGTCTACGCGGGCGCCGGTCAGCTCGCGTTCGGCTGCCTCCGCGCGAACCGGGATACTGCCCATGCCGATCAGCGCGATCGCGGCCCGGCTGATGCGGCCGTCGTCGATCTCGACGCCGGCCACGGCGCCCGCCAGCGCGAAGTCCCCGTGCCGCCGGGCGACCTCGGAGACGGCGAAGCCGGCTCCCGGTGCCCAGATCGGGAAGCGGACGGCCACCACCATCTCGTCCGGTTCCAGCGTGGTCACGAATGTGGTCACGAAGAACTCTTCCGCCGGTATCAGGCGGGTCCCGTTCGGGCCCCTCACCTCGAACTCGGCGTCCAGCGCGCGGGCCACCGCGGGCAGCTCGGCGGCCGAGTCGGCGTGCGCCGTCGAACCGCCCACAGTGCCGCGGTTGCGGATCTGGAAGTGCCCGATATGCGGCGCCGCCTTGGCCAGCAACGGCACCGAGTCGGCGATCAGGGGGTCGTGCATCAAGCTGACGTGCCTGGTCGTCGCGCCCACGACCAGGGTGCCACCCTCCCGCCGGACCTCGCTCAGCTCGGGCACGCGGTTGATGTCCACCAGCTGCTCAGGCCGGGACAGGCGCAGCGCCAGCATGGGCACCAGGCTCTGCCCGCCGGCCAGCACCTTAGCCTCGCCGCTGAACTTCCCCAGCAGGGACACCGCGGCGTCGACGCTCTCCGGGACGTGATATCCGAACGGGGCAGCTTTCATCGGCCATGCTCTCCTTACCTACCAACCACAGGCGTGTGCACTCGGTCTGTGCTGCTTTACCTGCAAAACTACCCTGGAATCCGAGCGGTTGACTAGACGGACTGCATCTTGACAAGACAATGTGCCGTGCCGGAGGATGACGGCGATGGAGGTTCCATGGTCCACCTGCTGGATGAAGGGATTCTCGCTGCTGGCAATCGGCCCGCGAGGTATGCGGCAGCGCAGGATAACGGTCTGGCCCGTTTCACGGTGACGGTGGGTAGGAAGCCATTCCTGGCGCTGGTCGGTTCACCGCGTGGGCGCCGCTCGGCGTTCGATCACGTGCCAGGCTGTGCACCCGTCCTTGGACCCGCTCATTAATCACCTGCGATGAAAGGGATGGATATGCCGAAGCAGTCGCCGATCCCTGACGACCTGGACAGGCCGTTCTACGACGCCGCGAATCAGGACAAGCTGGTCCTGCAGTACTGCACGGTCGATGACCGCTGGCAGTACCCGCCGGAGCCGGTGTGCGGCGGGGCCTGCGGTTCTGCCGACAACCTGGAGTGGCGTGAGAACGACGGCGCCGGGACGATCTACAGCTACGCGGTGGTGTATGACACCCCCATCGCGGCGCTGCAGGCCGACCAGCCGTTCAACTGCGCTGTTATTGAGCTGGATCACGCGCCGGGCATCAACTTCCTGTCGCACCTGCCGGGCCAGGCGCCCGGTGACGTGCCGATCGGCGGCAAAGTGAAGCTCACCTTCGAGGCGACCCAGGCCACCGGGCAGAAGGTGCCCGAGTGGAACGTCGTCAAGTAGCCATCAGCGTCGACGAGCTACTGATGAGAGGACAGAGCTTATGACCGCTCCCACTGTTTACACGAACGCCGGCGCGCTCGGGCTGTACCGGGCCGACGACGGCCTCGGCGTGTGGCCGCACAAGGGCCAGGTCGCCGCCGTCGGCGTCGGCTTCTCGCCGACGCTGCGCCGCTGGGACGGCGACCCGCAGAAGGCCATCGGCGCCTGGGCCATCCTGGCCATCCGCAAGGCCATCGAGGACGCGGGCGTCAACCCGGCCGACGTGGACGGCATCGTGCTCGAACCGAGCACCACCACCGGCGCCTTCTGGCCGGAAGGTGAGCCGGTCCCGCAGGACTTCCTGGACGCGTTCCAGAACACGTCCGACCCGTTCGACGGGCTGATCAAGCTCAGCCCGGAGTGGCTGGTCAAGAACATGCCCGAGCTGACCGGCCTGAAGTGGACCATCAACGCCTCGATCTGCATGTCGATGACCGCGGTCTCGGCCATCGAGGCCGTCGGCCGCGGCATGGGCCAGACCGTCGTCGCCGTCAAGGCCTGGCACAACATCCCGGGCCGTTACGGCCAGCGCGGCGCCGCGGCCCAGGACACCGTGGCCGGCCCCGGCAAGTACGGCAACGCGCTTGCGGGTCCTCCGGTGTACGGCACCGCGACGCACTTCCAGCGGTACATGCACAAGTACAACAAGACCCACGACATGATGGCCCCCTTCGTGGTCAACTCCCGGGCCAACGGGCTGAAGTTCCCGGAGGGCTACTGGTATCAGCACCGCAACAACCCGCTGACCACCGAGGAGTACCTGGAGTCCCGGTGGGTGGCCGAGCCGGCCAACCTGTACGACAACGACATCCCGATCCACAACGCGTGCGCCTTCGTGTTCACCACCGCCGAACGGGCTCGCGACCTGCGCAACCCCCCGGCCTACGTGCTCGGGCACGCCAGCGGCGGGTCGATGGCAGGCGACAACCTGGTGGGCTTCAAGGCGCGCAGCACCATCAACAACCTGGAAGAGAACGAGGAGTGGGCCACGCGCACGGCCCAGCGGGTGTACGAGGCCGCGGGTATCACGGCCCAGGACGTCGCCTTCGAGAACGCCTACGACGGGTTCAGCCTGTTCCACGTGTTCTGGATCGAGGGCTTCAACTTCTTCGGCATCAAGCGGGGCGAGTGCCTCGACTTCTTCGCCAGCCAGGACATCTCCATCAACGGGCCGACGCCGATCTCGCCCAGCGGCGGGAACATCGGCAGCGGCCGGACCCGGTACTGGAACTGGGCCGACACCATCCAGCAGGTCCAGGGCCGGGCCGGTGAGCGGCAGATCAAGAAGGAAGCGAGCATCGGCGTGACCGGCTCCTTCATGCCTCCCTGGAGCAGCTTCGCCGTGTTCAGCAAGGATCCGTCCGGCGCGTAGCAGGAATCGCAGGAAAATCTCGAAGGCGGCCAGAAGGATGGGAGGGCACCCCGAATGACGGCCCCCACCGTTTACACCAATGCTGCCGGGATGTACCGGACCTCGGATAGTCCCGGGGTGTGGCCCCACCGGGGCCAGGTCGCCGCCGTCGGCGTCGGGCATTCCCCGACGCTGCGGCGCTGGGACGGCGATCCGCAGACGAGCATTGGGGCGTGGGCCATCCTGGCCATCCGCAGGGCCATTGAGGACGCGGGCGTCAACCCCGGTGAGGTGGACGGGCTGGTGTTCGACACGTCGACCACCACCGGTGCCTTCTGGCCACAGGGCGAGCCGGTCCCGGCGGACTTTCTGGCCGCCTTCGAGAACACTTCCAACCCGATGGACGGGCTCACCCAGCTGAGCCCGGAGTGGCTGGCCAAGAACCTGCCCGAGCTGACCGGGCTGAAGTTCATGATGACCGTTCCGCTGTGCATGTCGATGGCGGTGGCCGCCGCGATCGAGTCCGTAGGTCGCGGGATGGGCCAGGTCGTGGTGGCCGTCAAGGGCTGGCACAACCTCCCCGGGCGCTACGGCCAGCGCGGCGCGAACGCGGAAGAGACCATATCCGGGCCGGGCAAGTACGGCCGCGCCCTGTCCGGCCCGCCGGTCTACGCCACCGCCATGCACTTCGAGCGGTACCTGCACAAGTACGGCAAGACGCACGACATGATGGCCCCGTTCGTGGTCAACTCCAAGGCCAACGGGCTGAAGATGCCGGAGGGCTACTGGGCCCAGCACCGGCCGACGCCGATCACCACCGAGGAGTACCTGCAGTCCAGGTGGATCGCGGAGCCGGCCAACCTGCTCGACAACGACATCCCGATCCACACCGCGGCCGCGTACCTGTTCACCACCGCCGAGCGCGCGCGGGACCTGCGCCAGCCTCCGGTGTACGTGCTGGGGCACGCCAGCGGCGGGTCGGACGACGGCAAGACCTACTGGGGCTTCAGGCCGCGCGGCGCCATCGACACCCTGGAAGAGGTGCAGGGCTGGGCGGCGCGCACGGCCCACCGGCTGTATGAGTCGGCCGGTGTTTCGGCGAGTGATGTCCACTTCGAGAACGCGTATGATGGTTTTAGCCTGTTCCACGTCTTCTGGGTCGAAGGCTTCGGCTTCTTCGGCGTCAAAGAGGGGGAGTGCTTGGACTTCTTCGCGAGCCAAGACATCAGCATCAACGGGTCGACGCCGGTTTCGCCCAGCGGCGGGAACATCGGCAGCGGCCGGACCCGGTTCTGGCTGTGGACCGACACCATCCAGCAGCTGCAAGGACGGGCCGGAGAGCGTCAGATCAAGATGGACGCACGCCTAGGGGTGTGCGGGGGCTTCATGCCCTGGTTCAGCAACTTTGCCGCGTTGAGCAAAGACCCGGTGTAACCGGCGGCACAAAACCGATTTGCCGGTCAGGGGCCCGATGCGAAATGACAGCGCCGTCCTCGCTAACCCGTCGATCTGCACTCGATAACACAAAGGAGTTTAATTGTCCGGCATAGCGGATCCCGCGACGGGCGGGGCTAGCGAAAGCGCAACTGACGGGGCGAGCGCGATAGCGAGACTCGGTCGCCCGACATCTCGCCCCAGCGCGAATGTCGTCGCCGCCACCAATGGCCATACCCCGCATCCCCCCTACGAAGAAAACGGGCTGATCCTGGTCAGCTTCGACATCGACGGCACGCTGATCGCGGGCGACCCCCCCGGACCGATCCTCTTCGAGCACGTCGCCGTCGCGAAATCCCGCGGCTACGTCATCGGCAGCTCGTCCGACCGGACCCTGTCCGAGCAGCGCCATATCTGGGCCATGGGCGGTATCGAAGTGGACTTCATGTGCAACAAGCACCGGATGATCGAGACCACGGCGCAGTTCAAGGTCAACCGCAGACTGCACATCGGGGACACCAACTCCGACGAATACTACGCAAAGCTCGCCGGCTTCGAGTTCTTGTACGTGACCGAGATTCCCGAGCCCTCGAGCGCGGGCTGGATCTATTAAGGTCGGCCGGAATTTCCGGGGCATCATTCACCCGGAAGCGACAGGTCGGCCTATCTGCATGTACTGGTAACATAATAGAAATCTAGGAATATTGCCGGTTACCGCGGTTCCCGCGCGCCGGGCAGAAGGGCAGGCACTAGTGGACCGGCAGTCAGACGCAGCCCAGGCCGAGGGCCGAGGGGGCCGGTTCGCTTCGCCTGAGCTGGTGGGGAACTCGCTGCGGGATGTCGGGTATCTGCCCGACGAGCGCATCTCCTCGGTGGTCTACCTTGGCGAGCGGCTGGGCAAGCCGGTGCTGGTCGAGGGCCCCGCGGGAACCGGCAAGACCGAGCTGGCCAAGAGCGTAGCCGCGCTGGACGGCAGGCGGCTGATCCGCCTGCAGTGCTACGAGGGCCTGGATGAGGCCAAGGCCCTGTACGAGTGGAACTACTCCAAGCAGCTGCTCCGCATCCAGGCCGAGCGGGCCGCCAATGAGAACGAGACCGGGCCGGAAGAATGGGCCCACTTGCAGGCGGACATCTTCAGCGAGGAGTTCCTGCTCACCCGGCCGCTGCTGGAGGCGATCCGCGCCAAGGACCCGGTCGTGCTGCTCATCGACGAGGTTGACCGGCTGGATATCGAGACCGAGGCCCTGCTGCTCGAGGTGCTGTCGGACTACCAGGTGTCGATTCCCGAGTTCGGCACGATCACCGGCGCCCAGCGGCCGCTGGTGTTCCTCACCTCCAATAACTCCCGTGAGCTGTCCGAGGCGCTCAAGCGCCGGTGCCTGTACCTGTTCATCGACTACCCCAAGCCCGAGCGGGAACAGGAGATCATCCTCAGCCGCGTGCCCGGCGTCAGCAGCGACCTGGCCCTGCAGATCGCCGAGGTGGTGCGGTCGTTGCGGCAAATGGAGCTGAAGAAGCGGCCGTCGGTCTCGGAAACCCTCGACTGGGCCCAGACCCTTCACCTGCTCGGCGTCGAAGAGGTGAGCACCGAGGTGGTCGTCAGCACGCTGCACGTCATGCTGAAGTACCAGTCGGACATTCTGAAGGCCACCGCCGAACTCCAGGCGACACCGGTCAGCCGCGGCCGCCTGGTCGGCTGACCCAGCTGGCTGTCTGACTCCGTCCGCCTGACTGACGCCGGTCAGCCGCGGTCGCCCGGCCGTCTGACTCCGTCCGCCCGGCCACGCCGGGCGCGGTCAGCCGACCCTCACCAGCCGCCGTCGGCTCTTACCAGCCGCCCAGACGGCCGGCGGCCAGCTGCGCGGCGGCCCGGTCGACGTCTGACCGGTGGGTGAGTACGGTTTCCAGCGATGCCGCGGCCAGCCCGGCGTCCAGGTCCTGCGCGCCGAGCGCCAGCAGCGTCCTGGCCCATTCCAGGGTCTGCGAGACCGAAGGGACCTGCTGCAGGTCCAGCTGGCGGAGCGAGGCAACGAACGCGGCGAGCTGCCCGGCCAGATGCTCGGAGATCCCGGGCACCCTCGCCCGGAGGATGTCCCGCTCCCGCGGCGTGCTCGGATAGTCGATATGCAGGTAGAGGCACCGGCGCTTGAGCGCCTCCGACAGGTCCCGCGTGCTGTTCGACGTCAGGAAGACCATCGGCACCTGGGCACCGGTCACCGTGCCGAGCCCGGGAATGGACACCTGGAAATCGGACAAGACCTCCAGCAGCAGCGCCTCGGCCTCGACGTCGAGCCGGTCTACCTCGTCGATGAGCAAGATCACCGGCTCGGTCGCCCTGATGGCGTCCAGTAGCGGGCGGGTCAGCAGGTACTCATCGGTGAAGATGTCTACGTCCTGCCCCTCCCCGGTACCGGACCAGCCGCTCACGCGGCCGGCCATGATGCGGAGCAGCTGCTTGGAGTAGTTCCACTCGTACAGCGCCTTGGCCTCATCCAGGCCCTCGTAGCACTGCATCCTGATCAGCCTGGTGCCAGTCGCGGCGGCCAGGCTAATGCCGAGGTCCGTCTTTCCCGATCCGGTCGGCCCCTCGATCAGGATCGGCTTGCCGAGCTCGTCAGCCAGCTGCAGCACGGTGCTGGTGTGCTCGGTGGCCAGATAGCCCACGCTGCTCAGCAGGCCCGTAATCTCGCTGACCGAACCGAGCCGCCGCGTGTGGGGGTGTACGCCAGACACCGCCGCATGCATGTTCTCAGTCATCTGGCTCCCGATTGCCTCTGGCTCTCGATTGCACCGCGACGAGCGCCATATCGATTCGATTGGATTAGATCTATGATAGCCCGCCAGGACGCTACTAGACGGTGTGCCTCTTGACAAGACGATCTGACAAGACACACGATTACATCGCTTGTCAGTCCTCCGATCGCCCGTTAGGAGCATCAGTGCCTGGGACCGTCGACACCAAGTTCGTCAAGTACGAGGTGAAGGACCGGGTGGCGTGGGTCACGCTGAACCGGCCCGAGGCGATGAACGCACTGAGTCAGGGCCTGCTGGCCGACCTGGGCACGGTGTTCCGCGAGATCGGCCGGGACGACGACGTGCTGGTCGTGATCCTGACCGGCGAGGGCGGCCGGGCCTTCTCCGCGGGCGCGGACCTGAAGGAGATGGCGGCACGGCAGGCCGAGCAGGTGGCCACCGGGGCACCGCGGACCATCGGTCCGCCGGACGGGGCCGTTTCTAACCCCTTTGACGCGGTGGGCAAGTGCCGCAAGCCGGTGATCGCCGCCATCGACGGCTACTGCCTGGCGGGCGGCTTCGAGCTGGCCATCTCCTGCGACATCCGGGTCGCCAGCCGCAAGTCGGTATTCGGGCTGCCGGAGTCGCGGCGCAGCATCCTGGCCTGGCCCGGGCTCATCAACTTGCCGCGGACGATTCCGCTGGCGGAGGCGCTGCGGATCGCGCTGACCGGGTCGCCGATCAGTTCGGAGCGGGCGTATCAGATCGGCGTGATCCAGGAGGTGGCCGCTGACCGTGATGACGTGATGAAGGTGGCGCAGGGGATCGCTGAGGAGATCTTGCTGGGTGCGCCGCTGGCCATGCAGGAGATCAAGCGCCTGGTCAAGGAGGGCGTGGAGATGACCATCCCGCAGGCGGAGATGCTGCGGGAGATTCTGTCTGCTCAGCTGGCGCAGACCGAGGATGCGCTGGAAGGGCCACGGGCGTTCGCCGAGAAGCGGGCGCCGAACTGGAAGATGCGGTAGGCGCCTGGCCGGGTTCCGGCGGGTCGTGGACATGAAATACGTGATCGGGAGGTCCGGGCATGGATGCTGAGCTGCGGTTGCAGGATTTTTCGCTGGAGGATTACCAGGAGATGATCTCGGGGTCGTTCCGGGATTTCTTTGAGAAGGAGTGCCCGTCGTCGCTGGTGCGGGAGACGGAGTCGGCGGGGTATGCGCCGGGGCTGTGGAAGCGGCTGGTGGGGATGGGTGCGGTGTCGATGGCGCTGCCGGCGGAGGCCGGCGGTGACGGGTCCTCGCTGGTGGATCTGACGCTGGTGGCGGAGGAGGCGGGGTCGGTGATGGCGCCGGTGCCGCTGATCGCGCATGTGGTGGCGAGCCGGCTGCTGGCGCGGGTGGGGGCGGCGTCGGAGCTGGTGGCGGATGCGCTGGCGGCGGACCGGGTGTTCACGCTGGCTTTGCAGCCGGTGCGGGGCGGGGCGCGGCAGCTGGTGCCGGAGGCGTCGGTTTCGGGTGATGTGATCGCGCTGGATGGCGGGGAGCTGGTGTTGTTCTCGGGGTCGCCGTCGGCGCATGTGGCGAATCAGGGCGGGACGGCGGCGGGCTGGTGGGAGCCGGCGGGTAGGTCGCGGACGGTGCTGGCTTCGGGGGCGCAGGCCGAGGGGGAGTATGGCCGGGCGGTGGCGGAGTGGAAGGTGCTGACGGCGGCGGCGCTGGTGGGGCTGACGGAGCGGTCGTTGTGGATTGGGGTGGAGTTCACCAAGACGCGGCGGACGATGGGGGTGCCGATCGGGGCGTTGCAGGGGGTGGCGTTCCCGCTGGCGGATGTGGCGATCGGGGTGACGGGGGCGCGGAACCTGATCCGGAAGGCGGCGTGGATGCTGGAGAATGATCCGGATGCGCGGCCGGATCTGCCGCTGGTCGCGTTTGCGTATGCGCGTGAGGTGGCCGGGCGCGGGGTGTCGATTTCCGCGCATGTGCAAGGTGGCCTGGGGGTGGCCCGGGAAGCCGACGCGACGCTGTATTTCGTCCGCGGCAAGGCGTGGGCCGCGCTGGCCGGCAACGCCACCGACGACTACGTCGCCATCGCCAAGGCCTACGCCGCCCGCGTCCAGTAGGAGACCGGACATGGATTTCGCCGCCGTTGAGCTGACCGGGGCTCAACAGGCTTTCCGGGATGAGGTCCGGGCCTTCCTGGACGAGCACCTGACCGAGGAGGTCGACGCGCGCAAGCGCGCGCAGGCCGTCAACTATGACGAGGGGTTCTACCTCGCCCTGGGGGCCAGGGGCTGGCTGGAGCCACGGTGGCGGAAGGAAGACGGCGGCGCGGACCTGGACGACGTATCCGTCCGGATCCTCGAGACTGAGCTGGCCCGCCGGGACGCGCCGATTCTGGTGCTCGGCACGACCAACCTGGTGTGGCCGGCGGTTGAGGCGTCGGGGGACCCGGGGCTGCGCGATGAGCTCAAGCCGGGCGTGGCCCAGGGCACGGTCCGGTTCGCCCTGGGTTACACCGAGCCGGACGGCGGGTCCGACATCGCCAACGCCAAGACCCGGGCCGTGCGGGACGGTGATGAGTGGGTCATCAACGGGCAGAAGATCTTCACTTCCAACGCCCAGTTCGCGACGCACGTCTTCCTGATCACGCGGACCGACTCGTCGCTGCCTAAGCACAAGGGCCTGACCATGTTCCTGGTGCCGACCAGCTCACCCGGGTTCGAGCGGCAGCCGCTGCCGACCATCGGGGACGAGACGACCAACGTCAGCTTCTACAGCGACATCCGGCTGCCCGACCGGTACCGGATCGGCGAGGTCAACAACGGCTGGTCGGTCCTGCACGGGCCGCTGGACGCCGAGCACCACCTCGGCGGCCCGGTCAGCAAGCTCGAGGACGTGAGCCCGGCCCTGCACCACACCCGTAACCTGGAGCTCGGCATCCAGGCCGCCTTGCGCTGGGCCCGGCAGGCCCCGGACGGGGACGGGCCGATGATCGGCGACAAGGTGTTCCTGGCCGGGATCGGGCACCTGGTGACCGAGATCGAAGCGGGCGCCTGCACCCCGGCCGCCATGGGCCGGGTCAAGGGCTCCGACACGGCCCGGCTGGGCTGCGAGGAGCTCATCGACCTGGTCGGCCCCGAGGCGACCCTGCCCTACGGCGCCGAGGGCGCCATCGGCGACGGCGCCATCGAGTTCGCCCACCGTGAGGCTCAGCACACCGCGACGCCGGGCGGCACCGTGGAGGTGTTCCGCACCATCATCGCCCAGCATGACCTGGGCCTGCCCCGCCCGGACTACCCCGGCCGCAAGGTCTTCCTGCAGGGCCGCGACGCCGCCTAGCGTCAATTGACTAGACGGTCTGCATCTTGACAAGACAGTATGACACGCTGGAGGATAGGAGACGTGGAGGTCTCGTGGTCTACCTGAGCGGCGGGGAGATCCTCGCCGTCGGGGGATCGGCCTGCCATCGGCTGACCGAGGTCAGCTCGCCGGCGACGAGGCCGCCTTCTCCAGCTCATCCTTGGCCGTGCTGTCGCGGGCGGCACGGGCCTTGCGGGTCGGCTCGGCCAGCGCGTAGCCCGTGCCACGCTGGCGCAGCCGTCCCATGGCGACGCGGACGTCCTCTTCGGGCACCCCCGGCTGCGAGGTCGGCGCCAGCACCCACAGGTCAAAGAGCAGGTTGCGGAGCACGTCCCGGCGCAGCGAGTAGTAGTAGTTGCGACCGGACTTGCGCACCTTGATCAGGCCTGCGTGGTAGAGGATCTTGGTGTGATACGAGATCGTCGGCTTCGATACGGGCAGCGTGTCCTCGAGCGTCATGCACGCCAGCTCGTCAACCGAAGCCATCTGCATGACGATGTCCCAGCGGACCGGATCAGCGAGTGCCTTGAAGATCTCAGTCGGGGGCTGCGACGAAGCGGCCTCAATTGTCATGACTCCCTGACCTTAGTTAGTCCGCCTGTCATGTTGCGAAGACGAATTAGTTTCATGACCATCGTATCTTATCCGTCGCGCGGCCAGGTGTGGGCGCTTGGGCCGGGTGCGCGCCAGCTGCCGGGCGTGGGCGGGGCGTGTGCTGGTGGCCGGGGTGTGGTGGTCTGTATAGTTTTGATGGTCGGGTAACTGTTGTGGGTTCGGTGTCGGGTGATGGGTGAGGTGGTTGGTTGTGCCGAAGCTTGTGGTGCTGGTGAAGTTCACGCCGGATCTGACGTCGGATCGGCGGTTTGCTGCTGATGGGACGCTGGATCGGGGGGCGGTGCAGGGGCGGCTGTCTGAGCTGGATGAGTATGCGGCGGAGCAGGCGTTGCGGGTGCAGGAGGGTGGGGGTGGGTGGGAGCTGACGTATTTGTCGATGGGGCCGGCGGGTGCGGCGGAGGCGTTGCGGAAGGCGTTGTCGATGGGGGGTGATGCGGCGGTGCATGTTTCCGATGAGGGGTTGCATGGGTCGGATGCGTTTGCGACGTCGCTGGTGCTGGCGGCGGCGGTGGAGCGGATCGGGTTTGATCTGGTGGTGGCGGGGATGGCGTCGACGGATGCGGGGATGGGGGTGGTCCCGGCGTTGCTGGCGGAGCGGCTGGGGGTGCCGGCGGTGACGTATGCGGGGCGGTTGTCGGTGTCGGGGGATGTGGTGGAGATCCTGCGGGATTCTGATCTGTCGTCGGAGACGGTCTCGGCGCGGTTGCCGGCGCTGGTGTCGGTGACGGACCGGACGGGTGAGGCGCGGTATCCGTCGTTCAAGGGGATCATGGCGGCGAAGAAGAAGCCGGTGACGACGTGGAGCCTGGCTGATCTGGGGGTGGATGCGGGGCTGGTGGGTCTGGGCGGGGCGCGGTCGGTGGTGCTGTCGGCGGTGCGGCGGCCGGCCCGGACGGCGGGTCAGATGGTGAAGGATGATGGGGATGGGGGGTCGGCGCTGGCTGATTTCCTGGTGGCGCAGCGGTTCATCTAGCCCGGGGTTCATCGAGCCCGGGGTTCGCTGGGCCCGGGGTGGCGGCGAGTAGCGAGGAGTGTGTCATGGGTGTGGTCCTGGTCGTGGTGGATGCGGCGGATGGGTCGGTGCCGAAGCCGACGCTGGAGTTGCTGACGCTGGCGCGGCGGGTGGGTGAGCCGGCTGCGGTGGTGTTCGGGCCGTCGGCGGCCGAGGCGGTCGGGGCGCTGGGCGGGTTCGGGGCGGTGCGGGTGTTCACGGTGGCGGATCAGCGGGTGGTTGATCATCTGGTGGTGGCTAAGGTGGATGCGCTGGAGCAGGTCGCCGGGCAGGTGGGGGATGTGGCGGCGGTGCTGCTGACGGCGAGCCCGGAGGGTAAGGAGATCGGGGCTCGGCTGGCGTTGCGGCTGGGGTCGGGGTTTATTTCTGATGCGGTGGATGTGGCGGCGGGGGAGGCGGGTGAGCCGGCGGTGGTGGCGACGCAGTCGGTGTTCGCGGCGTCGTTCATGGTGCGGTCGGCGGTGACGGCGGGGGTGCCGGTGATCGCGGTGAAGCCGAATGCGACCAGCCCGGTGCCCGATGAGGTCTCGCCGGTGGTGGTTGAGGTGACCCCGGAGCTGTCGGAGGCGGCTTTGGCGGCGACGGTGACGGGCCGTGAGGTGCGGGCGTCGTCGGGGCGGCCGGAGCTGACGGAGGCCTCGATTGTGGTGTCGGGGGGGCGGGGGCTGGGCGGCCCGGAGCATTTCGCGATGATCGAGAAGCTGGCTGATCTGCTCGGCGCGGCGGTGGGCGCGTCGCGGGCGGCGGTCGATGCGGGCTGGTACCCGCATTCCAACCAGGTCGGGCAGACCGGCAAGACGGTCTCCCCGCAGCTGTACCTGGCCATCGGGATCTCCGGCGCGATCCAGCACCGGGCCGGGATGCAGACCTCCAAGACCATCGCCGCGGTCAACAAAGACCCCGAAGCCCCCATCTTCGAACTCGCCGACTACGGCATCATCGGCGACCTCCACCAGGTCGTCCCCGCCCTCACCGACGAGATCACCCGCCGCCGCGGCTAACCCCCCACCACGGCCAACCCCCCACCACGGCCACCCCCGGCCGCGGCCAACCCGCCCCGAAACCCGGCCGGCGGGCCCGTAACCCGAAAGGCTGATCCAGGTGCAAGCCGCTATCGAAGGCATCATTACCGAGTTGCGGCAGATCGGCGTGCCGGTGTCGCTCGCCGAGCGTATCGACGCGGTCCACAGCCTGGAGTACCTGCCGCTGGCCGAACGCGGGACGGTGAAGTCCGCGCTGCGTGCGGCGCTGATCAAGAACCACGACCACGAGCTCGCCTTCGACGCCCTGTTCGACCTGTACTTCACTCCGCCCGAGCCGGCCGTCGCGGGCCAAGCTGAGCTGGACCAGGACTCCGAGCAGGACGGCGACTCCGGTGGCTCGCCGGCCGCGCCCAGCCGAGGCGAGGGCGCGGGGTCCGGCTCCGGCGGCGCCGGATCGGGAGCACTCGGTGCCCTGGATGACGCGGCCCTGACCGATCTGCTGCTGGCCGCCTTCCGCGAGGACAACGAGGTCATGATGCGGACCATCGCGGGCATCTTCGTGGAGCGGCACGCCAACGTCGAACCGGGCCGGCCGGTGGCCGGCACCTATTACGTGCTGCGCACCATGCGGGCCGTCAATCCCGACCGCCTCGTGGCCCGCCTGGCCGAAGAGCAGAATGAGCCGTCCCCGGGCGGCGCCGGAAGCGCGACCGACGGCCTGATGGCGCGGCTGGCCGAGGAACGCCGCGAGGCGCAGCTGGCCCGGTTCCGCCAGGCGGTGGAGGCCGAGGTCCGCAGGCGCCTGGTGGAGGACCGGGGCGCCGCAGCCGTGGCCAAGACCCTGCGCCAGCCGCTGCCGGAGGACGCGGACTTCCTGACCTCATCCCGGGACCAGATCACCGCCATGCGAGCCGTGGTCGATCCGCTCGCGCGCAAGCTGGCCAGCCGGCTGTCCGCCAAGCGCCGCGCCGCCCGGCGCGGCCCGCTGGACTTCAGGCGCACCATCCGCAAGTCGCTCAGCACCGGGGGAGTGCCGGTCTACCCGAAGTACGGCAAGCCCCGGCCGTCCAAGCCGGAGCTGTTCGTGCTGGCTGACATCTCCGGCTCGGTCTCCACGTTCGCGGCCTTCACGCTGCAGCTGGTGTTCGCGCTGCGCTCGCAGTTCGCCAAGGTCCGCACCTTCGTGTTCGTCGACGGCGTGGACGAGGTGACCGAGCTGCTGCGCAAGGCCGACAACATCATCGAGGTTACCCAGGAGATCAACGCCGAGGGCAAGGGCGTGTGGCTGGACGGCCGGTCGGACTACGGCCACGCGTTCGAGTCCTTCTGGGACCAGTGGGGTGAGCAGGTGCGCAGGCGCACCTCGGTGATCATCCTGGGGGACGCCCGGACCAACTACCACGACCCGGCCGAGCACGTGCTGAAGACCGTCGCCCAGCGGGCCGGGCACTTGTACTGGCTGAACCCCGAGCCGAGGGGCGCCTGGAACAGCGGCGACTCCGTGCTCGACCGTTACCAGCCGTTCTGCGACGCGTTGTTCGAGGTCCGCAACCTCAGGCAGCTCCGGGCCTTCATCGAAGCCCTCGAGTAGCCTCCGGGCCGCTACCGGCCCTGGCGCACCTGGCTGAACGGCACATCCCGGTCGGCTGCGGGTTCACGCGGCATGCCCAGGACCCGCTCGCTGATGATGTTGCGGGCGATCTCCGTGGTGCCCCCGCCCAGCGACCCGGCCTGACGCATCACGAAGGCCGTGCCGACGTCGGCGTGCGCGCCGGCCACCGCGTCCGGCCCCATGATCTCCACGCCGATCTCGGCCAGCCTGCTGGCGCTCTCCCCGCTGAACAGCCTGGTGATGGCGGTCGCCGGGGGCGGCATCTGCTCGGTGCGCATGCCGGCCGTGATCCTCGCGATGAGCTGCTGCTGGACCCGCCCGATCGCGTGTGCCTCGGCCACCAGCTCACGCACGCGGGGGTCGCCCGACCGGCCGCTGTCCCGGACCATGTCGATGAGCGCGCCGATTCCCGGCCCGCGCCGGAGCCTGCCGGTGCCGCCGCTGACGTAGGGCGAGCCGCCGCCGACCGCGTTGCGCTCGTGGAACAGCTGGCGGCTGGCCACGGCCCAGCCGCCGTTGACCTCGCCCACCACGTTGGCCGCGGGCACCGGCACGTCGTCGAAGAACTCCTGGCAGAACTCGTTGCTGCCGTTGACCTGCTTGATCCGCTTGATGTCGATGCCCGGCTGGTGCACCTTGACCAGGAACATGGTCAGGCCGCGGTGCTTGGGCGCCTCCCAGTCGGTCCGGGTCAGGCACAGCGCCCAGTCCGCCGCCCACGCGTTGGAACTCCAGATCTTCGAGCCGTTCAGGATGAACATGTCACCGTCGGGCGTGGCCCGGGTGGTGACCCCGGCCAGGTCCGACCCGCCGCGAGGCTCGGACAGGAACTGCACCATGATCTCGTCGCCGCGGATGACGGCCGACAGGTGCTGGCGCTTCTGCTCCTCGGTGCCCATGTCGAGCAGGGTCGGCGAGCAGATCGAGAACGTGGGCACGTTGAGCACCAGCGGCATCTCGTACCCGGCGCTCTCGGCGTTGAAGGCCCGCTGGTGCTCGGGCGTCAGCCCCAGGCCGCCGTACTCCCGCGGGAAGCAGATGCCGGCGAACCCGCCGTCGTACAGTAGGCGCTGCAGCTCGCGCGCCCGGGGCCAGGCCTCGTCATCCCGCCCCTCGCCCGCGTCGCCGGCCTTCAGCCGCGGCATGTTCGCCGCCAGCCAGTCCCTGGCTCGCAGCCGGAAGGACTCCACGTCCTCGATACTGTCTGTCATCTCACACCCCGAGGAGGTCGGCCAGCCGCCGGCGGTGATCGCCAGGTGTCCCGTACATCACCCGGTTCACCGTCGCCCGCCGCAGGTACAAGTGAATGTCGTGCTCCCAGGTCACGCCGATGCCGCCGTGCATCTGCACGCAGTCCTGGACGATGTCGGTGGCCCGCTGCCCGAGATAGGACTTGGCCACGCTGGCCAGCTCGTCGGCGTCGTCGGCCCGCTGGGCGGCGGCGTGCGCCGCGGCGCTGGCCGTGGCCGCGCCGGCCTCGAGCCACAGCTTCATGTCCGCGAAGCGGTGCTTGAGCGCCTGGTAGGAGGCGAGCGGCCGACCGAAGGAGTACCGGTCGAACGCCCACTGCGTGGTGAACTCGAAGACCCGCTGAATCACCCCGGACGTCTCCGCGCACTGCAGCGCGACCGCGATCTGGATCTGCCGGTTGACGGCCGCCTCAGCCGGCCCGGCCGGCCTGACCACGCTGGTCCCGGGCACGCGCACGCCGTCCATCTCCACCCGTGCGTACCGCCGCACCACGTCCAGGCTCTGCTCGGGGGTGACCGTCACTCCCGGGCCGGCCGCCGGGACCAGCAGCTGCACCACGCCGTCCGGCGCCGCCGCGGTGACCAGGAACCAGTCCGCCTGATCGCCGGCCTCGACCCGGTCCTTGATTCCGGAAACGACGTACCCGGAGCCGTCGCGGGCCGCCTGCACGCCGGGCGCCAGCGGGGCCCAGCCGTGCCGCGGCTCGTAAACAGCCCAGCTGGCCACCGCCTCACCGGCCATCAGCGCGGTGATCAGCTCGGCGTGCTCGTCGGCGTTGGCCGCCTCGCTCAGCGCCGCCGCGACCAGGTTCACCCCCAGCAGCGGGCCGGGAGCGGTCAGGCGGCCCATCTCCTCGGCGACGATGCAGGTGTCCACCAGCCCCTCGCCGGAGATGCTGTCCCCAAAGGAACCGGTGAGCATGGAGTTCCAGCCGAGCTCGCTGCCCTGCCGCCACCAGTCGCGCTCGAAGCCGGTCCCGCTTTCTCCCAGCTCCCGCACCCGGGACAGCGGCATCTGCTTCTCCAGGAAATCCCTGGCCGTGGTGCGGTACAGCTTCTGGTCAGCGGTGAGGTCGAAGTCCATTCCGGTCTCTCCTCCGGCGGCCCCGACAGCCCGCCACGCACCTCCGGCGGGTACCATCGGCGCACCAAACGCATCAGTTCATTACTTTTGCAATCGTTGCATTATCGAGCCGCCCGGTCAACGGGTTCGTGCTCCCGCGCCGCTGATGCGCTCTGCCCCCAGCAGAGGAGTCTTTATTCCGAACGATCCTCACCAGGTGAGGACGGCGGCTTCCTCGGGCTCGTCGTGGCCCGTCACCCGGTGGCGGGTGCTGGCCGACCGGCTGGCCGGGTAGGCCCGGCCCTGGCGCCGGGAGGCTGGGCTCGGGCTGTTATGCCCGCCGACCAGCCGAGGTGCCGGAACCAGCTCCCACAGGCCGTCCAGCAGGTCGCGGATGACGTCGCGGCGCAGGCAGTAGTAGTAGTTGCGGCCCGCCTTGCGCGTCTCGATCAGCCCCGCGTTCTGCAGGATCTTGATGTGGTAGGAGATGGTGGGCTTCGATACCGGGAGCGTGCTCTCCAAGGTGACGCACGCCAGCTCGTCCACCTGTGCCATCTGAGTGATGATGCTCCACCTGATCGGGTCACTCAGTGCACTGAACACTTCGGTCGGTGGGGAATCCAACGTGGGGTTGCCGGCCATTAGATTGCTCGGTCTCCTGATTTGGGTGCCCAGATCGTCCCGATGCTGGCACGCTCTTACAGAGAACTTCGAGACTTATCATACAGCGCCGCGAGCAGGCCCAGGCTCCAGCGGACCGCAAGTCATGCAGAGTTAACACGCCACCCGAATTGGCGGCCTGAATTTAACGGACCCGCCGAATTGGGCCGCGTGAATTAACACATTCGCCCGAATTGGGCGCACCGCGGCCCGTATCGCCCGGCCTGCGGCCCGTGTCGCCCCGGCCCGCGGGCCGGGGCGACACGTCACTGGCTCCGTCAGCCCCGCTGCCGCCGCATGGCCAGCACCTCGTTGAACGGCACGCCGCGGTCGGGGGTCGCCTCCCGGGGCAGCCCGAGGACGCGCTCGCTGACCAGGTTGCGCGACATCTCCGTGGTGCCGCCCGCGATGGTGCCGGTCCGGGCCCCGAGGAACTGCCGGCCGAAGGCGCCGACGGTGTCGTCACCGCCCCGGATGACTCCCTGCGTGCCGGCGATCTCCATGCCGATTTCCTTCAGCCGCAGGCCCTGCAGGCCGGCCATGAGCCGCAGGATCGAGGCCGCTGCCTCCGGCATCTTGCCGCTCCGCACCCCGACGTTGACCCGTGAGATCAGCGCCTCGGGCAGGGTCTCCAGGATCACCGCTTCGGCGATCAGCTGCCGGGTGTAGCTGTCGTCGTTACGGCCCACGGCCTTGGCCAGGGCGGCGAGCTCGCCGATGGAGTCGTCCTCGCCTTCCTCGCCCACCACCGCATGGTCGTTCAGGCTGTTGCCGCCGATCATGTTGCGCTCGTGGTTGAGCAGCTTGGAGGTGATCCGCCAGCCGTCGTTCTCCGGGCCGATCAGCTGGTCCGGAGACAGCTGCACGTCGTCGAAGAACTCCTGGCAGAAGTGCGAGCCGCCGGTCACCAACTTGATCGGGGTCACCGTCACGCCCGGGCTGCGGACCGGCATCATGAACATGGACAGCCCGGCGTGCTTGGGCACGTCCATGTTGGTCCGCGCCAACACCATGGTGTAGTCGCAGAAGTGCGCCCCGGTGCTCCAGATCTTCGAGCCGTTCAGCCGGAACATGTCGCCGTCGCGGTCGGCCCGGGTCAGCAGGCCGGCCAGGTCCGAGCCGCCGCTCGGCTCGGACAGGAACTGCACCCACAGCTCCGTGCCATCCAGCATGCGCGGGATGTGCTCGGACTTCTGCTCCTCGGTGCCGAAGTCCACCAGGGTCGGCCCGATGATGCCGTGCGTGACGGAGAACGCCGTCGGCACCTGGTAACCGGCCGTGGCCTCGTGCCAGGCCACCTGGTACTCGCGGCTCAGGCCCTGGCCGCCGTACTCCTTCGGGTAGCGGATCCCGGCGAAGCCGCCGTCGAAGATCTTCTTCTGCAGTTCCCGGGACCTGGCGACCTGGCGGAGTTCCTCGTCATCGTCGACCGCCAGGCCGGCGCCGGCGTGGCCGTCGATCGGAGGCAGGTTCTTCTCTACCCAGGCGCGCGCGCGGGCGCGGAATTCCTGCGGGGTCTCTTGCTCGCTCACTAGCTCTCCCTCACACGCCGTAAAGACGGCACAGGCGCTCCTTGTGCTGCCTGGCCGATCCGTACAGGAAATCGTTCGCCGTCGCGCGGCGCAGGAACAGGTGGTTGTCATGCTCCCAGGTCTGGGCGATGCCGCCGCCCAGCTGGCTGCAGTCCGAGATGATCTTCAGCGACTGCTCGCTGATGTGCGCCTTGGTCACGCTGGCCAGCTTGCTGACGTTGCCGTCCTCGCTGTCCAGCGCTCGGGCGAGGGCCGTGGACAGGCCGAACCCGGCCTCCAGCCACGTCTTGTGGTCCGCCAGCCGGTGCTTGACCGCCTGGTAGGACGCGACCGGGCGGCCGAAGCTGTAGCGGTCCTTGGTGTACTCGATCGTCACGTCGAAGATCTTGTCGGTCAGGGCGATCGTCTCTGCGCTGATCAGCGTGACCGCCAGCAGGAACGTGTGCTCCAGCGCCGCGCCGATCGAGCCCGGGGTGCCGAGCACCGCGCTGGCCGGGACCCGCACGTCGTGGAACGAGACGTCACTGAACAGCCGCCCCAGGTCGAACTGCGGCAGCTTGTGGACCGTCACGCCCTCGGCGTTGGCCGGCACCAGGAACTGCCCGGGGCCGTCCGGCGTCGACGCGGTCACCAGGAACAGGTCGGCCACATCAGCTGCCTCGACCGCGGTCTTCTCGCCCGACAGGATGTACCCGTCGCCGTCCCGGTTGGCCTTGGTCGTGACCTCGGCCGGCTCCCAGCCGTCCGGTGCCTCGGCCAGCGCCCAGGTGGCGATGGTGGACCCCTCGGCGATCCCCGGCAGATGCTCGGCCTGCTGCTCCGCCGATCCCGACCGCAGCAGCGCGTCGATCACCGTGGCGGACGGCAGGAACGGGCCCGGCGCGATCGTCCGCCCCATCTCCTCGGCGATGATGACCAGGTCGAGCACGGGGTGCTCGCCGGCCGCGCCACCGTGCTCTTCGGGGATGGCCATCGCGGTCCAGCCCAGCTCGACGGCCCGCGTCCAGTAGTTGCGGTCAAAGGGCGCCTCGCCCTTGCCCGCCCGCTCCCGCACGGTCAGCAGCGGCGATTCCTGCTCCAGGAATCTGCGCGTCGCCTCCTGCACGAAACGCTGTTCTTCGGAAAGTTCTATCTCCATCGGTCGCTCAGCTTTCTGCGCCGGCTGCGGCCGGAGCGGGCTCGAATTCCATCAGGGTCCACTCGGGAGTGACCTCCTCGTAGGTGATCCGCACCGGCGAGCCGATGCGGACGTCCTCCGGCGCGACACCGTTGAGCTTGCCGATCATCCGGAATCCCTCGTCCATCGTGACATGAACCAGGGTATATGGGGCATCTTCGGCGTAGGCGGGGGTGGGGGCGCGGCGCACGACGGTGTAGGTGTAGATCTCGCCGTGGCCGCTGATCGGGGTCCAGGTGAGCCGGTCGCTGTGGCAGTGGTTGCAGATGTCCTTGGGGATGTACAGGTACGCCCCGCAGTTGTCGCACCGCTGCACCTTGACCGCCCGGGCCTTCAGCGACTCCCAGAACGGCATCTGCGAGGGCGGGATGCCCTCGGGCAGGAACTTCTTGTAGTCCGCCGCCGCTGTCGTCATCAGACCCTCCCCAGGATCGCTGAGCAGAACGCCTGGTCCGCGCCGCCGACACCGTTCAGGAAGGCCAGCTTGGCGTCGGCCACCTGCCGGCCGCCCGCGTTGCCGCGGAGCTGCTCGACGAGCTCGATCAGGGTGAAGATCCCGCACATGCCGGCGTGGCTGAAGGACAGGAACCCGCCGGAGGTGTTGGTCGGCAGCCGCCCGGTCAGGCTGGTGCCGCCCTTGTCCACGAACGCGCCGCCCTCGCCCTTCTTGCAGAACCCGGCGTCTTCCAGGCCGGTGACCACGCTGATGGTGAAGTGGTCGGAGATCCCGGCCACGTCGATGTCCTCCCGGTTCACCCCCGCCATCCCGAACGCGGTGTCGGCGGCGACCTTGGCCGCCGGGAACTCGGTCAGGCTCTCCAGCGCGTTCGGGTCAATGTGGCTGTGCCCCTCCCCGTAACCCAGCAGCCCCACCGGGGCGTGCCGGCCGATGCTGCGCACGCGGTCGGCCCTGGCCACCACGACGGCGCCGGCGCCCTGGTTGACCGAGCAGCAGTCCAGCAGGTGCAGCGGATCGGCGATCATCCGGGACGAGGTGACGTCCTCGACGGTGATGTCGCCCCGGTGCCCGTGCACCGACAGCGGGTGCAGGGTGGATCCGTGCCGCTGCGCCACCGCGATCTCGGCCAGCTGCTCGGGCGTCGTGCCGTACTCGTGGAAGTGCCGCATGGCCAGGGTGGCGTAGTCCGAGATCCGGGTCGTGCCGTAGACGTACTCATACGGCCCGGACAGCTTGGCCATGGCCGCGACCGCCGCGTCGCGGCTGGCGCTGGCGTATCCCTCACCCCGGCCCGCCACCGCGTTGTCGATCAGCACCACGTTGGCCAGCCCGTGCGAGACGGCGTAGGCGGCCAGGTTCAGCCCGGCCGCCGAAGACGCCGCGCCCACGTTGCTGCGCGCGTAGAACCGGATCGGGTGGCCGAGCAGCTCGGCGACCCCGGCCGCGGGCATCCCGTCGCGCAGCCCGACACCGTTCGGCCCGTCGCCGATGAGCCCGTCGATCTCGCCCAGGTCCAGGCCGGCGTCCGCGCACGCGCCGCGGGCTGATTCCCACCAGACGGCGGGCTGCGTTTGCTCGCTCAGGTCTCCCTGCTTCGTTTCATAGACTCCGGCGACGGCTGCATCAGCTAGTTTTCCCATCGACAGCCCTTCGGATCGTTCAAAATGACGTCAATTGTTGCCACACTTTCGAATCCTGCTACCTGGTCTTGCTCGTCGTCAAGGGCGACGAGCTCCGTCCCGGATGGGCAGGTCAGCTCGTCCTTCGGGCCGGCCAGGGTGGCGGCCAGGGTGGCGTAGAGCGCACGTGGCGGTTATCGTCACGGGCAGCCACGTAACGGACTGAGGCGAGGTGTGATGGTGCAGCAGCAGCGGCGTAGCCGGGTGATCGCGATGAGCCCGGAAGAGCTGGACTCGTTCCTGGCCGAGCAGCGGACCTGCCGGCTCGCGACGACCGGGCCGGACGGGCCGCACGTCGCCCCGTTGTGGTTCGTCTGGGACACCCACGTGCTGTGGGTGTCCTCGCTCACCCGCAGCCAGCGGTGGGCCAACATCTCCCGCGACCCCCGGGTCGCCGTGGTGGTCGACGACGGCCATCACTACCACGAGCTGCGCGGCGTCGAGATCGAAGGCGAGGCCGCCATGGTCGGGCCGGTGCCGCGGACCAGCGAGGATCCCGCGGTTCCTGAGCTGGCCGAGCCGGAGCGGCTGATGGCCGCCAAGTACTCCGGCGGCTCGGGCGGAGGCCCCGACGGCCGGCATGCGTGGCTGCGCATCACCCCGGCCAAGATCGTCAGCTGGGACTTCCGCAAGCTCGCCACCCTGCCGGGCCGGGCCGCGCCCGGCTCCTAGCAGGCCGGCCGCTCAGCGGGCCGGGCCGGCCGCTCAGCGCCCCGGGGCGGGGGGCGGCGTGTCGCCGTGGATGGTGAGGACGGGGCAGTGGGCGTGGGTCGCGCTGGTCGAGCTGACCGACCCCATCAACAGCTCGTGCAGGCCGCGGTGGCCCCGGTTGCCGACGACGAGCATCTGCGCGCCCTCGCTGGCCTGGATGAGTTCGTCGGCCGCGCTGCCGTGGGCGATGAACTCGCGTACCGTCACCGCCGGCTGGGCGCCGAGGACCTCGGTCACGATCGCGTGCAGCCGCGCGGCCGTCTCGTTCTCCGGCTTCATATCATCGGACCATTCCACGGCCTCGACCGCGTGGATCTCCCAGGCGGCGATGGCGTCGACCTCCGCGTCCAGGGCCAGCGCCATGAACTGCGCCCACGCCAGCGCGTTCCGGGCGGGCTGCGAGTCATCCACGCCGACGACGACGCGGCGCCGGGCCGCTGGATCGGTCACATCGGCCTGCTGGAGGGGGCTGGTCATCGCTGCTCCCGGGTCGCTGGGGTACCTAGCCGCGATCGTGCCCGGTAAGCGATAATCCCGCAACCCCGGGCGGTACCGGATCAAAGTAGCCCGGCACCCACCGCAGCACCTCGGCCCGGAACTCGCCCTCGCATTCCAGCTGGCACAGCACGCCGATGCCCGCCGTGGACACGCGGTGGATGAGCACGTACGACGGAGGCAGGTTGAACTTGCGCGTGATGTTGCTCGTGCTCACGTCGGTGACCCGGGCCGCCTCCCCGCGCAGCCACTCGCGGCTGAACTTGAACGAGTCCGTCTTGGACGGCTCGGCCAGCGGCGCGAGGAACGCGCGCAGCGCATCCAGGTCGACATCGATGCCCGGCCGCAGGAACCCGTGGGCGCGCAGTTCCCGCTCGACCGTGCCGATGTCCGGGTCGTCCTCGTGCATGATCCGCAGCAGCCGGCCCAGGAACGGCGGCAGCCCGTCCGGCAGCCGGTCCACCGCGCCGAAGTCGAGCACGCCGAGCCGCCCGTCGGCCAGCAGCCGGAAGTTGCCCGGGTGCGGGTCCGCGTGCAGCAGCCCGGCCCGCGCCGGGCCGGAGAACAGGAACCGGGCGAACAGGGCGCCGGCCCGGTCCCGGTCTTCCTTGCTGCCGTCGCTGATGATCTGCGCCAGCGGGGTGCCGTCCAGCCACTCGCTGACCAGGACCTGGCCCGTGCCCATGATCACGTCCGGCACGTAGATGTCGGGGTCGTCGCGGTAGGCCGCGGCGAAGGCTCGCTGCGCGGCGGCCTCGAGGGTGTAGTCCAGCTCCTCGGTGACCCGGTCGCGCAGCTCGTCGAGCATCGGCTTGACGTCGAGTCCCGGCATCAGCATGCCGAACAGCCGCCCGGCCCGGCTGAGCTGGTTGAAGTCGCCGATCAGCGCGCGCCCGGCGCCCGGATACTGGATCTTGACCGCCACCCGCCGGCCGTCCCGCCAGACCGCCCGGTGGACCTGCCCGATCGACGCCGCGGCCGCGGGCACGTCGTCGAACTCGGTGAAGTTCTCTCGCCAGTCCTCGCCCAGCTCCCGGGCCAGGACCTGGTGCACGGTCCGGGCGGGCAGCGGCGGCGCGGACTCCTGCAGCCTGGTCAGCGTGGCCCGGTACGGGCCCGCGATCTCCGGGGGCAGCGCCGCCTCGAAGATCGACAGCGCCTGCCCCATCTTCATCGCGCCGCCCTTGAGCTCACCCAGGACCCGGAAGATCTGGTCGGCCGTGCGCCGCTGGATCTCCTCGGCCACGATCTCGGCCGGCCGCCCGCCGATCCGCTTCCCGACGCCCAGGGCGGTGCGGGCGGCCAGGCCGATCGGCAGCCCGGCCAGCTTGGCGGCCCGGGTCACCGAGTTCCGCGGCACATCGTTCACTGTGGCATTGTCCCGCATGCCGAGCCGTGCGTAATCCCGTTCCCCCCCGGGTGCCGTCCCGAGCTCTGCCATCTCCGGCCCTCCCTTACGCCTGTCGTTATGCCAACAAACGCTACGGAGCATCCGTTACCGCATCGTTACGGCGCGGGCCTACCGGGTGAGGATCGTCACGTTCGCCGCCGCCCCGCAGCCGCACGCGGGGTGCGGCGGCCAGGTCCGGCGCCGCCACTGCCAGTCCGGGAGGACCACCTCCAGCGTCCCGCCGACGGTGGCCAGCGCCGGCCCGGGCCGGTCGGCGCGGTCGATGAGCGCCAGGGCCTGCGCGCAGGCCAGCGCGGCCGTCATGGCGGCCAGCACGGTGTCGCAGGCCTGCGGCCGGACCCGCGGCGCGAAGGTGGCCTGGGCCAAGATCTTCGGCCACTGCGGATCGGCATCGGCCTTGCGCAGGTCCACGCAGCGCAGGCAGGCCGAACGCCCCGGCCGCACCAGCGGCCCGACCACGCCGAGAGCCTCGCCGGCCCACACGGCCAGGTGCGGCACGCGGTCGCGGATGAGGCCGTCAGTCAGGTCCGGCAGCACCGGCCGGGTGAGGACGACCAGGTCCGGGACCCCGCCGTCCTCACCGGTCCGGGTGCCGGCCGAGGCCCGCTCGACGGCCCGCGCGGCGCCGTCCTGCCGCGGCCGGCCGAGGTCGGCCTCGATCAGCCCGGCCGGCGCGAGGTCCGCCGGCTCGGCCGGCTCCGGGTCGGTGCACGCCACGTGACCCACCCCCGAGGCGGCCAGGAAGCTGGCCACGCACGCGCCGGTCCGGCTCGCCCCGTCGATCCGGACGAAAGCGGCCTGACGGCGGGCCAGCACGCGTGCCCCGCCGTCGCCCTCCGCGTAGGCCAGGGCGGCCGTGGCCAGTTCGGGCGCGAGACGGCCCCGCACCCGGTCCGGCAGGCAGGCGTGCAGGCCGAACGGGTAGTCATCCAGCACGCCCGCCTCGGCCAGCAGCGCCAGCACCCGGCCCGCCGCCTCCGCCGGGATGCCCGATGCCTGCGCCGCGCCGATCAGCTGATCGCGGTCCCGGCTGCCGTCCAGCAGGCTGATGACGGCCGCCGCCGGCCCGAGGCCGCCCAGCGCGACCGCCCGGCGCGGATCGGTGCCGAACTGCAGCGTGTCCCGGTCCCGCCACAGCGGCAGCAGCCCCGCCTTCAACGCCGGCCGCACCGGCCCTCACCGTCCCGCTCACTCATGGCCACATCCTGACACCCCCCAGTGACAATCCCGGGGCCTCCGCATCATCGTGGATCGCTACGGCCCGCCCGCGGGCAGTGACGATCCACGATCCTCGTCGGCCCCGCCCGGGGACGCGGACGGAGGCGGGGAGGGCGAAGGGGACGCGGCGGCGGACGCGCGGGCGGCCAGGAACAGGGTCGTGATCAGGGCGGCCAGGGGCAGTGCGGGCACCGCGTAGGGCGCGGTCGCGACCAGCAGGCCGCCCAGGGTGGCCCCGGCCGCCAGCCCGGCCAGCACGCCGTACCTCCGCAGCCGGTACGGCGTCTTCTTACCGGGGCTGACCAGGGAGGACACCAGCCCGGTCAGGGTCCCGGTGAGGAACGTGGTGGACACCTGGGCCAGGCCCATGTCGTTGACCGCCGCGGACTGCATGCCCATCGCCGCGGCCAGCGTCGCGAGCAGGCCGAACTGCGCCCATCCGGCCGGGCTGGCCCCGCTCGCCACCCAGCCCGCACCGAAGCCGGCCAGCAGGGTCAGCTCGGTGCGCAGCACCCAGGTGACGTGGGCCTCCAGCAGGGCGGCCGGGCCGATCCCGACCGTCTTGACGCGGTGCGCGACCAGGGTCGCCGCGGCCACCCCGATGATGTACCCGGCGATCGACACCGCGGTGTGGCTGAACAGGGTCAGCGACCCGCGGGCCACGGCCAGGCCCCACAGCACGATGTTCCCGGTCATGACGGAGGTGAAGACGTTGCCCAGCCGGGTGAAGCTGGTCACGTCCGCCGCTCCTGAGGCGAAGGTGAGCGAGATCGCGATCAGCGTCATGACCCGCTGCTGCTCTGGCCTGGTGTTCATCGCCCGCTAGCAGATCACTTCCGGCCCCGCCAGGCAAACGCGGGGCTCAGTCCGGCTCGACCCGCACCGCCCGGGCCCAGGACGGCGCGTCCGGCGCGCCGTCCCCGAGCAGGCCGATCAGCACCCGGGTGCCCTTCGGCGCCAGCTCCGGCCACGGCGTGTACCCGTCGGTCAGGACCACCGTGAGGGCGGGCCGGGGCCGCAGCGCGGCCGCCGCCGCGATGCCCGCCGCCATGTCGGTCCCGCCGCCGCCGGTGAGCTCGACCTGGCGGGCGGAGCTGACCCGCTGGGCCGTCGCGACCGCGGTGTCGCAGGCCAGCACGCGGACCTGGCGGGCCATGCCGAGTGAGCGCAGCAGCCCGTCGACCTCGGCCAGCGCCTCGGCCAGCAGGTCCTCGCTCATGCTGGCCGAGGTATCGCAGACCACGGCGACCTCGGGCACCGGCCGCCGCAGCGCCGGGAGCACGACGGCGCCGGCCACGGAGGCCCGCCGGGAGGGCCGCCGGTAGGAGTAGTCGACCGCGCCGGAGACCTCGGCCAGGGCGCGGCGCAGCTCGGCCGAGAGCAGGGCGCGCCAGTTGACCTTCGGCGCGATGACATCCTGCGCCCAGCGCAGTAGCCCCGCCGGGAGCGTCCCGGCCGTCTTGGCGTGCGTGGCGATCTCCTGCGCCACCTGGCGGCGGAGCAACTCGGCCTGCCATTGGGCCTGGGCCGGCTGGTCGCCCGGCCGGGGCTGCCCGTCCGCGCCGCTCCCGCAGTCAAGCCAGGTGCCCGCCGGCTCCTCGTCCTCCTGGGCCGAACGCTCCGTGCTGCGTGCGTCCACGAAATACTGCTCGGCCAGCAGGCCGTCCGGTGCGCCGAAGTCGCGGGGCAGCACCGGCCGGCCGGGCAGCTCCAGCCCGGCGGGGATCAGGTCATCGTTGATCTCCGCGTCGGCGGCCCGCACCCAGGCATTCGCGTCGGCTGGGCCCACGCCCAGCCCGTGGGCCCGTTCCCCGTGCGAGCGCAGCAGGTGGCAGACGTGGTGGACCAGCACGCTGCCCAGCTGGGCCGCGGTCCACTCCGCCGCCAGGTCCGGGTCCGCGTGCATCCGCCAGCCCTCGTCCACCGACACCGTCCCGCTGTCAGGTGCCGCGACCACCTCGGCGCCGAACAGCCCGGTGGCCAGGTACGGGAACCGGTCGGTGGCCCACAGCCGGGCCGCCGCGAGGCCCTCGATCCGGCGTTCAGCCACCGGGCATCAAACCCGCGGCCCGCAGCACCGGGGCGAATACGCGGACCTCGGCCGGCAGCGGCGCCCCGTCGGGCCGGCACCTGGCCAGCACCCGGGCCGCGGCCGCGGCCATGTCCAGGGCTCCCTCGGCGGCCAGCGCGAGGACCTGCCAGCCGGCCGTCCAGCGCTCCGGGGTCGGGTTCGAGGCCACCGCCGAGGCGATGGCGGCCAGCGCGGCGTAGGCCCGGTCGCCTCGTTCGGGCAGCCGGAACGAGGCGGGGTCGGCCAGCGCCTGCTCCGGGTCCGGCAGGTCCATTTCCACCAGCCAGGCCAGGAACTCCACCCCGGCGCCGTCGCCCACGGCCCCCCGGATCAGCGCCGACCGCGCATCGCCGGACGCGCCCGCCGCGCCCGCGGCCGCCATCAGGCGGCCCGCCATCTCCCAGGTCCGCGGCGACGGCCAGCCATGCCCGGCCGAGACGGCGTCGGTCGGCGGGGCGGACGCCAGCGCGGGCCGGACGTGCAGGAACGCGGCGATCAGGCCGCGGCACATGATCTCCTCCGCCTGCCAGCCGTCGGGCAGCACCGGTATCACCGGCGCGGCCCAGCCGCCGGCCAGGCCGTCGGCCACCGAACGCGGGGTAGCCAGCCAGGACAGGTGGCACAGCCGGTTGGCCAGCGGCGCGGACAGGTCCCAGCCGTCCGCGGCCTGCTCGGGCGGGTTGGCCGCGGCCACCACCGCGACCTCATCCGGCAGGTCCAGGTCGCCCACCACCCGTTCCAGTACCACCCGGAGCAGGGCGGCCTGTACGGCGGGCGGCGCGGTGGACAGCTCGTCGAGGAACAGCAGGCCGCGCCCGGACTCGGCCAGCCGCCGCGCCCACACCGGGGGAGCGAACCGGACCACGTCGCCCACCACGATGGGCAGCCCGGCGAAGTCCGACGGTTCCCTGATCGAGGCGATGACCGTCTCGCAGGGCATGTCCATGGCGCGGGCCATGGCCCGGATGGCGGACGTCTTGCCGGTGCCAGGCGCGCCCCACAGCAGGACCGGCACCCGGGCCGCGACCGCGACCCCGAGCGCCTCGGCGGCCGGATTGTCGCTCACGCTGGCTCGCTCATGCTCTGTTGCCCCGCTCGCCCGCAAACCCACGGCTCGCTCATGCTCTGTTGCCTCGCTCGCCGCGAACCGAAGGTTCGCTCATGTTGTGTTGCCCAGCTCGCCCGTCAACCAGGGCTGGATCATACCTCCCAGTGTGGGACATTCCCAGGACCACCCGGGTCAGCGTGCACGTCAAGCAGCTCGGGCTCGGCGCCCGGAGCGCGCAGCGCGACCACCCGGGCGTGCGGCCAGCCCGGCCGTTCCACCGCCACCACCAGGTGCCGTCCGGTCAGCGCGAGCCCGCAGGCCCAGACCGAGGCCAGCCATCCGGCCGGCAGGCTGACCCGCAGCCGCCGCCCGGATTCCCGCCCGGTCAGCTCGGCCGAACCCCAGCCCGGCCCGTGGTGCATCCTCACCACCACCTGGTCAGGATCGATTCCCAGCCACTGCTCGGCGACCGGGGCGAGCCGCCCGGCGATCGCGGCGACCAGCGCGGGCCGGTCCTGCTCCCCGCCCGAGACCGCATGCGCCGCGGCGACCTGCCCGATCAGCCTGACCTGGAACCCGTACCCCAGCGCGAGCAGCGCCAGGAGGTCATCCCGGCGGCGCTGGGCGGCCAGTATCTCGTGCTGCAGCTGCCGCTGCCTGGCCGCCACCGGCGCCCCTGGCCGGCCGGCCAGCGGGCCCGACTGCGACGGGCCGATCAGCGGCCCGGCCGGCGCCCCGGGCTGCGGCGGGCTCATCAGCCCCGGCGCGGGAGCGGGCCGGGGCCCGAAGCCCCCCTGCGCGGCCGCGATCACGTCATCCCAGCCGACGGTGATCTCGTCGTCCGGGCCGCGCGGCCAGATGGCCAGCACCGACAGGTCGCTGGTGTGCCGGGCCCAGGCCTCGGCCAGCTCGAGGCACCGGGCCTTCTCCCCGCCCAGCGCGGCGAGCACGAGCTCGCCCTCGGCGTCGGGGTGCGAGGCCAGCTGCAGTGATCCGGCCTCCCACCGGACGGTATGCCGTCCGGTGCCGCACGGCACGCCGGTCTCGCAGCCGGGCAGGCAGGTGAACCACGGCCCGTTCGCCGCTGCGCCATCGCGGGGGGACGACCCCCCGCTACCCCCGGCGGGCGTCACGGCCGGTACCCCCAGTGCACCGGCACGGCGGCGCGGGCCTGGGCCGACAGCCCGGCGGCCCGCACCTCGATCAGGTCCGGTGACCGGGTCAGCGGCGGGGTCAGCCGCAGCGTGAGCGCGGCCTCGCCGCCGTCGTCATGCCAGCCCGCCGGGCGGGCGACGTGCCAGCGCCCGGCGTCGTCGCGGATCCAGATCGACAGCGGGAAGGCCACCTCGACGCGCAGCGGCCCCGGCTGGTGGCGCGGCAGGCGGCCGCGGGCCAGCGCGTTCAGCCAGGTGGCCCCGGCGCAGTTGTGCAGGCCGAGCAGGACCAGCTTGATGCCGTCGAATTCCGGCAGCGCGGCGGCCACGGCGGCGAAGCCGTCCCCGGCCGGGGCCGTTTCGGGTTTCCTGCGGCGGTAGTGCGACAGCACGCTCAGCCACGGTTCGGGCAGGTCCGGCGCGGGTGCCGCGGTGATCCCGTGGCCGCGCACGCCCAGGCTCGCGCACAGTGCGGCCAGCTGGCCGGGGACCGGGCTGCAGGGCGGCAGGACGTCGGCCGCCTCGAGCGCCGCGATCGTGGCGCCCAGGCCTGCCGCGAGGTTGGTCAGCGGTCCCGGCGTCGTCTGCGGCGGGAACTCCGGGATCGTCGTGAGCAGCCGGTCCGCGATCCGGTTCAGCAGCTGCTCACCGGCGCTCAGGTCCTGATCGCTGACCTGCGGTGCGGGCAGGCGGTCGGGCAGGCCCAGGTCGACGCGGACGGCCTGCTCACCCGGCGCGGTGACCTCCAGCCAGCGCAGGTCCAGGGGCGGGTCGGGGTGCAGGGACAGGTCGCAGGCCGACTCGCGCCGCCCCTTGGCCGCGAACCGCAGCTCGTAGCGGCTTCCCCGGTCGTCGGTCACGGTGAAGTCCTCGACCGGCGGCAGGCCACGGGGACGCGAGCCGAGCGGGTCACGCGTCTGCCAGGCGGCGATCAGCCTGGCGCCGGACGCGGTGTGCACGTACGACATGAGATCGAGCTCGCCGCTGATCGTCTCGTCGTGGAACAAGATCATGCGCCCGACGGGGACGTAACGGTCCGGTCCGCCGGTGGCCGCGGCGGCCGCAGGCCGCCGCTGCTGGGCCGGCCGGGACGTGAACCTGACGCCGGCGAACCGGCGCGGGCCCGCCGTCACCGGCCCGCGTCCGGCCCCCTCGGCCGGGCGCCGCGCGTCCAGGGCCAGATCCGTGTCGGCCAGGATGGCTTCGGCGGTCTCCAGGTCGACCGCCCCGACCGCGGTCAGCGCCCACGCCGCCCGCGGCAGGGCCACCGGCATCGTGACGAACGGCGCGCCGCCCGCCCCGCGCGCCTGCGGCGCGCCGCCCGCCCCGCGCGCGTGCGGGGCCCACTCGCGCAGCTCGGCCTCGGCCAGCAGCCGCAGGAAGGTTTCCGCGCGTTCGCGGTTCATGCCTTAAGTGTCGGGCATTCGCGGGCCGGCCGGCACGACGGACCGGGTCCCTCCCGCGGCCCGCTAGCCGAAGTCGCTCGCCAGCTTGGCCAGGTCCGGGTAGCCGAGGCCGGAGCCGGGGTTGAAGACCTGGCCGGGCGTGCCGGTGTAGTAGAGGCTGTCGTTCCCCGGGCCCGAGGTGCTCAGCGGGGTGAACGGCGAGTGCGACCCCAGCGCGAAGGAGTAGATGGCCGGGTTCCACAGCCCGACGCGGTGGCCGGCGGACTGGTCGATGAGGGCGGCCGCCCCGTTCAGCTGCGCCGCGCCGAAGCTGGTGCCGCCCCAGCCGCCCTGCAGCGCCGGCGAGGCCAGCGGGTCGTACAGCAGGTAGCCGGTGAACGGGTCGGCGTCGGCGACCAGGTCAGGCAGACCACGGCCGGTTCCCTGGCCGGTCACCACGGCTGGCTTCGGGTCGAAGTTCCACTGCGTGGGCAGGTACAGGTTGTCGACGTTCCCGTAGTCCGCGGGCGTCAGGTACGGCACGGCGCTGTAGCTGCCGGCGCCGGGGGAATTCTGCTCGTCCAGCATGGACTGGTACAGCGGAAGCGGCTCGTAGCTGCTGAACCCGCCCCCGCCGCCGGCCGCCGCCGCGGCCGCGAACGACGCCTCGGCCGGGAAGCCGAACGCGGCGTAGTCCGGCCACAGCCAGTCCCAGCCCCAGGTGCGCTGCGCCGAGATCGTCGCCTTCACGGCTCCGTCGGTGGTCGCCACGGTGATCGTGCCGCCGAGCGTCGTGCCGCCCACGCTGGTGACGAACGGGCTGTCCTCCGGGCTGCCGACCGACAGGTTGGTGGTCCCGAGGTCCGCGGCGGCGTCGAAGGCGCCGGCGTTGCCCGCCGCGATAAACGAGCTCTGGCCCTGCGCCGCCAGCTCGAGGAACGCCTCGTCGAAGGCCTGCGCGTAGGCCGGTGCTGCTCCGCCGGCGGCGGCCGAGGCGAGCAGCAGGGTCTCTGATTCACCCCAGCTCGACGACACCGTGTCGGCCAGGTTCTGGCTGGCCGCGGCGAAGAACGCATCCACGTAGCCGCCTTCGGTGTCCGGCGCGGGGTAGATCACGATGTTGGCGTCGGGGGCCACCGCGCCGGCCTGCTCGACGTCCAGGTCGCTCTCGCCCGAGCCTGCCGCCTCGCTGGGCGCGCCGGGGCCGTTGTCCACGTTGTAGCTCGTGATCCGGTTCGGCTTGGTCGTGACGTGCAGCACGTTGTCCCAGAAGTACTCGGCGGTGGCCGGGTCGAAGCCGGCCAGCGTGACGATGCCGAGCGTCTGGCCCTGGCCGGTGATGCCGCGGTGCTGCAGCGGGCCCAGGTCGTAGGTCTGGGCGAAGTCGGCGGGCGTGAGGTTACCGGTGTGGGCGGCGGTGGCCGTAATGGTGCCCGAACTCTTCGCGCCCTTCGGCGTGTGGGCCGTGTCATCACGGAACGGCGCGTAGTTCGTCAGCCCGAGGATGGCCAGCACGTCCGGGGCGATGCTCGCGGGCAGGTACGGGTCGGCGCTGGTGCCGTGGATCTGCTGCGCCGGGATGGCGGCCTGGCCGTCCCGCGCGGCCACCGCGGGGACCTGGTACTGGTCCTGCTGCACGGACAGCGCACGGTCGAATTGCGCCGCGGTGCCGCTGGCCGTTACGTCGAGGTTGTCCGGGTAGGCGCTGGTGGCGATCCCGTACTGGCGCAGGTAGTTCTCCAGGGCCGTGATCGCGGTGGCGGTCTGGCCGTACTGGCTGGCGAACTTGGCCACGGTCAGGCTGGGGGACCGGCCCGATTCGACGGCCGAGGCCAGCTCGAACATGTCCCGCCCGCGCAGGATGAACGAGATGAGTTCGAAGGTGCCCGGCGGCGTGGCCCCCTGGGCGGTCGCGTTCTTCAGCACGGCCGGGCCCAGACCCTGCGCGATCGCCGTCTCACCTGACGAAGCGGCCGGTGCGGCCTGCAGCGATGAGGTTATCAGTGGCGGGTCCGCCAGCGCCGCGGCCGCCCCCGCCACCGCCAGCGCCGCGGCCGCCGTCATGGCGACGATCCGCCGCCGCCGGACAGGCTCAGCTCGCTTCACCGAATTCTCCTGTCATTGATAACGCAAATACGATCCCGCTAACATTCCAGGCCCGATATTAGGAGCGGTTAATAGCGATTCCGCTAAGCCACGCTGAAGTGTGGAAAAGAAAAAGAACCGCCGCCTTCGCCGATAGCCGGTAAAAACCGCTAAATCGGGATAGCAGCCGCGGAATAAAACGTCAGCCAATAGCTGCGCGGCCGGGCCGGAACCACCATCCCGGCCCGGCGCAAAATTACCCAAAATTACGAACGCTAAGGAGCCAGGTCCCCGTCGCCCAGCCCGCCGTCGCCGAGGTCCCCGTCGCCGAGGTCCCCGTCGCCGAGGTCCCCGTCGCCGAGGCCCCCGTCGCCCAGGCCCCCGTCGCGCAGCTGCGCCAGCACCTCGTCGTGCAGGTGGCCGTTGGTGCACAGCACGCTGCCGCCGTCGGGCCTGGCCTCTCCTTCCAGCGACGTGAACCGGCCGCCGGCCTCGGTCACGATGATCTGCAGTGCGGCCAGGTCCCACAGCGACACCTCCGGTTCGGTGGAGATGTCGCAGGCCCCCTCGGCCACCAGCATGTGCGACCAGAAGTCCCCGAACGCGCGGGTCCGCCACACCGCCTGGCTCAGGCCGAGGAAGTTGCCGAGCATCCCGCGCTCGGCCCATCCGCCCAGGCCCGAGTAGGACAGCGACGCGTCGCTGAGCTTGGTCACCCCCGACACGTGGCAGGCCGACGCCTTGGTCAGGCTCCGCCCGCTCCACGCGCCGCCCCCCTGCGCGGCCCACCAGCGGCGGCCCAGGGCGGGGGCGGACACCACTCCCACCACGACGTCCGGGCCGTCCATCAGTCCCGCCAGCGTGGCCCAGACCGGGACGCCGCGGATGTAGTTCTTCGTCCCGTCGATGGGATCCAGGACCCAGCAGCGCGGCCCGTAGCCGCTGCGGCCGAGTTCCTCGCCCAGCACCGCGTCGCGAGGCCGGGCGCGGCGCAGCACGTTACGCAGCGACTCTTCAGTCGCCCGGTCCGCGTCGGTCACCGGCGTGAGGTCGGGCTTGGTTTCGACCCGCAGGTCGAGCGCCCGGAACCGCCGCATGGTGATGTCGTCGGCGGCGTCTGCGAGGACATGCGCGAAGCGCAGGTCATCGTCGTAGCGGGCCATCTGCGAAAGGTACCGCTTGGTGCACATGCCCCGCTACCAAGGCCCCTCGCCCCCGGCCCCTCGCCCCCGGGCCCCTCGCCCCGGGCCCGGCGCCACCAGGCCCCCCGCCCCCGGGCCGGCGGCATACTGGTAGCTGATGGACGACAACCGCGACGGCCTGCTCGCCGATCCGCCGGCCCAGCTGCAGCCCTTCATCCGCGGCGGCCGGATCACGGCGGTGCCGGCCCGGCAGACCCGCCGGCGGCTACTGCTCGACCAGGTGGCTCAGGCCTTCGAGCCGGGCCGCAGGTACCCCGAGCGGATCGTCAACGAGATCCTCAAGCCGCTCTTCGACGACTACTGCGCCCTGCGCCGGTACCTGGTCGACGAGGACTTCCTGTCCCGGACCCCGGCCGGCGTCTACTGGCGGGCCGGCGGCACCGTCAGCTAGCGGGCTCCTGGCTCGCTCCCGCAGTGGGCGTTCGCCGCTCGGCCTCGGCGCCATCGAGCAAGGCCCGGAGGCCGCGTTCGAACCGCCCCTGTATCGTGCCGGGATCGGCGATGGCGTGAGCGGCCGGATCGCGCGCCAGCTGGCCCAGGTGCGGGAACTGGCCGGTGCTGATCTGGCCCTGGATGTATTCGGTGATCGCGGCGGCGTGACCGGGGTCGGTGCCAGCCGTCCTTGCCGCGCATGCAGGGCCCACGGGTGGCGCAGCAGTGTTTCTCTGGTGCTGCGGGCGATCATGGCGAGGGCCTCGCGCCCGTCGGCGGGAAGCTGGCCGCCGGGGATCGGCGATTCACCCATGATCGCGTCGTCCATGAGCGCGACCAGGTCGCTCTTGGCACTGATGTAGCGGTAGAGACTCATGGTCCCGGCCCCGAGTTCGGCGGCGACGCGGCGGATCCAGACCGCGTCGAATCCCTCGGTGTCGGCGATGGCCAGCGCCGCCGCCGCGATCTGCTCGCGGTGCTGCGGCCTGGCAGGCCAGGATCGGGCGGCTCGCGGCCAGGAGCCCACTGCGGCCGTGAGGGCCGCCGTCCTTTTTGCCGCCAGCCGTCAGTCCGGGGCGCTGTCCTCGCGGCTGCGCAGCAGGCGGCGCAGCGAGTCCAGGCGCGCCTCCGCGTGGTGCTCGCGGGCCCAGTCATCCAGCGCGCAGGCGGGGGAGAGGTGGTCGCATCCCGGCGGGCACCCGGCGGTGCCCTCGGCCAGGTCGCCGAACGCCTCCGCCACCCGCTCCAGGCTCACGTTCCCCAGCCCGAAGCCGCGCAGTCCCGGCGTGTCGATGAGCCAGCCGTCCCCGAGCGGCAGCGCCACCGCCGACGACGATGTGTGCCTGCCCCGGCCGGTCACCGGGTTGACCACTCCGGTGGCCCGCGCCGCCTCCGGGACCAGGGTGTTCACCAGCGTGGACTTGCCCACGCCGGACTGGCCGATGAGCACGCTGATCCGGCCGATCAGCAGCTTCCGCACCCGGGACAGCGTGCGCGGCGCCAGCGGCCGCCGGGTGGTCAGCATGGGCAGGTCGAGCGGGGCGTAGGCGGCGCGGACCGTGCCCGGCGCCGATTTCGCGGCCAGGTCGGCCTTGGTCAGCACGAGCAGCGGCTCGAGCCCGCCGTCGTACGCGGCGACCAGGCAGCGGTCGACGAAGCGCAGCCGCGGCGGCGGCTGGGCCAGCGAGCAGACGATCACCATCTGGTCGGCGTTGGCCACGATGACCCGTTCGGACGGGTCGGTGTCGTCGGGGGACCGCCGCAGCGCGCTGGTCCGCGGCTCCACCCGGACGATCCGGGCCAGCGTCCCTTCCCCGCCGGAGGTCTCGCCGGCCAGCGCGACCCGGTCGCCGACCACCACCGAACCCCGGCCCAGCTCGCGGGCCTTCATGGCCACGACCAGGCCGCCGTCCGTCATGCATCCGTAGCGGCCGCGGTCCACGCTGGTCACAAAGCCCGCCACGGCACTGGAGTGCACGGGACGCCGCCGGGTGCGTGGCCTGGACCCGCGGCCGGGACGGACCCGGACGTCGTCCTCGTCGAGCCTGTCGTAGCCGGGCGGACTCACCCGGGCGGCGTTCCGGGATCGTCCTGCCCGGCCAGCATGTCAGCCCATACGGCGGTGAACCCGGGGAAGGTCTTGGCCACGGTCTGCGCGTTGGCCACCCGGATGCCCGGCACGCAAAGGCCGAGCACGGCCGCCGCCATCACCATCCGGTGGTCGTCGTAGCTACGCAGCGGCTCGTCGGCGCGAGCCCGCAGCGGACGGGGCCTGATCTGCAGTCCGTCGGGCTGTTCGGTGATGTCGCCGCCGAGCGCGTTGATCTCCTTGGCCAGCGCGGCCAGCCGGTCGGTCTCGTGGCGCCGCGTGTGGGCCAGCCCGGTGAACACCGACGGGCCCTCGGCCAGCGCCGCCACCGCGGTCAGCACCGGCGCGAGCTCAGCGACGTCGCGCAGGTCCGCGGTGATGCCGCGGACCGTCCCGGTCCCCGAGACCGTCATCCCGTCCGCGCCCGCCTCCCACCGCGCGCCCATCCGGGCCAGCACGTCCAGGATCGGCCCGGCCGCCTGCAGGCTGTCCCGCGGCCAGCCGGGCACGGTGAGCGTCCCGCCGGTCACCAGCGCCGCGGCCAGGAACGGGCCCGCGTTGGACAGGTCCGGTTCCACCGTGACCGACCCCAGGTCAATCCGTCCCGGCCGGACCTGCCAGCCGTCAGGCCGTCCCTGGGCGTCAAACGCCGTGCCGCCCGTCCCTGACCTGGTCTGGGTGACCTCGGCCCCGGCCGCCTGGAGCATGCGGACGGTCATGGCGATGTGCGGCGCCGAAGGCACGGGCGGCCCCTCGTGCCGGATCTCGATGCCCTCGTCGAACCGCGGCGCCGCCAGCAGCAGCCCCGAGATCAGCTGCGAGGAGCCGGACGCGTCCAGGGTGACCGGGCCGCCGCGCACCCGGCCGTGCCCGAGCACGGTGAACGGAGCCGCGCCCCGGCCGCCGTCCTCGATGCTGGCCCCGAGCTGGCGCAGCGCCGCGAGGATCGGGCCGATGGGACGTTCCCTGATCCGCTCGTCCCCGTCGAAGTCCACCTGCGCCGAGGTCAAGGCGGCGACCGCGGGCAGGAACCGCAGGACGGTGCCGGCGTTGCCCACGTCGACGCTGACTCGCGAACCGGCGGGCGGCTGCCCGGCGCTGACCCGCCACCCCGCGGCCGATCCTGGCTCCGCGTCATCGTTGCCACCGTTGCCACCGTTGCCACCGTCGCCGTCGGTGACCTCGCTGCCCATCGTGCGCAGCGCGGCCGCCGCGAGCAGGGTGTCCCGGGCCCGCAGCGGGTTCGCGATCCACGCGGGCCGCTCGGACAGCGCGGCCAGGACGAGGGCCCGGTTGGTGATGGACTTGGACGCGGGCAGCTGGACACGGCCGCGCACCGGCCCGGCCGCGGCGGGCGCGGCCCAGGTCCCGTCCTGGTCGTCGGCGTGCATAGGGATGAGCGTACTGCGTTATCTATGTTGCCCCGGGGGAGACGACCCCCCAGACCCCCGGCACAGGGGCTGCCCGCCCCCCGCCCCCCTGTTACCCCCGGCCTGGAGCGCCGGGCCCCGGCGGCCCCGGGGCACCGGGAACGTTTGGCCGCGCGGGATTGTGGCAATGAAACGCCAATCCAGTCTTAACCGGATGTCCGGATTGTCGTCACTTAGGGAAGTTCTGCATGTGCGGCCGCTTCGTGTCGGCGCGTAAGCGTCTTGAGCTCCTCGAGGAGTTCAGCATCGAGCGCGACCGCGTCGCCGGCGGATCCGACCCGGAGCCCGGCCCGGACTACAACGTGGCGCCCACGAGGCGGGTGTACGCCGTGATGGAACGCCGTCCCCGCGACGAGGAGGAAGCCGGCCAGCCGCCCGCGCGCGAGCTGCGCGTGGTGCGCTGGGGCCTGATCCCGTCGTGGGCCAAGGACGCCTCAGGCGGCGGGCGGCTCATCAACGCCCGCGCCGAGACGGTCGCGGTCAAGCCCGCGTTCCGGCGCGCTTTCGCCAGGCGCCGCTGCATCCTTCCCGCTGACGGCTACTACGAGTGGCAGGCGGTGACCGAGCAGGGAAAGCAGCGCAAGCAGCCGTACTACATCCACCGGAACGACGGTGGCGCGCTGGCCTTCGCCGGAGTGTACGAGCTCTGGCGGGACGAGACGCGGCCTGCTGATGACGATGGCGCCTGGCTGTGGACGGCCGCCATCATCACCACCCAGGCGACCGACGACGTGGGCCAGATCCACGACCGCATGCCCATGGTCATCACCCCTGACCACTGGGCCGACTGGCTGGACCCGGACCAGTCCGAGCCCGGCCAGCTCACCGCGACAATGCAGCCCGCCATGGCCGGCGGCCTCACGTCGCACCCCGTTTCAATGGCTGTCAACTCTGTGCGGAACAACGGACCCGACTTGATCGTGCCGCTTTCCGCTGATCAGGAGCGAGAGCCCGGCGAGTTGTTCTGAGTCCGCGGTACGCACCCGCGGGCTCACCCGAGCCCGGGCTGCGCAGCACACGCGGACGGGAGGCGAGGACCAATGGAGATTACCGTCGCCCGCAAGCGCCTAGAGGAGATGCGCGACGACCTGGATCGCTCGATAGCCATCCTGCAGGGTGAGAGCCCCGGGCCGCTGGCCGGGGAGGGGTACCCCCAGGACTCGGCCGATGCGGGATCCGCCTTGTCCGAGACCGATCGCACCGAGGCGGTCCTGCACTCGGCCCGCAGCCAGCGGGACGAGGTGCTCGCCGCGCTCGCCCGCATCGAGCAGGACACCTACGGGCGATGCGTGGACTGCGAGGGCGAGATTCCCGAGGGCCGGCTCGACGCGCGTCCCGACGCTGCCCGCTGCGTCAACTGCCAGGCCAAGCGCTCCCGCCGCCGCTAGCCGCGGGCTAGCGTCTCTTGGTCGCCGAGATCAGCAGCTGGGTCCCCATCGACTCATCGGACTTGGCGGCCAGCTCGGCGCGGACCAGGCTGGGCAGGCTGCGCGGCGCGCGCCGCAGCACGAGGTTGACCACCGACTCGCCGAGCATGGTGCGCGGGCGGATCGACTTGACCGTCAGCCCGGCCCCGCTGAACAGTTCCCGCGCCTGGTCGGGGCCGTAGCACCGGGTGATGGTGCCGTCCGGCCAGGGCACCAGCACCACCTCGGCGTGCGGCAGGTCGACCAGGTGGGCCCACTGATGCTGGTCGGCGAGCACCGACATGCCGAGCATCAGCGAGTCGACGCAGGCCAGCACCCGTCCGCCCGGGCGCAGGACCCGCGCGATCTCGGCGATCATCGCCTCGGCGGCCAGCTGGGTGGACAGCGCCCGGTCCTCCGCGATGACGGCATCCGCGCACCCGTCACGCAGGAACGACAGTCGCGACGGGTCGGCGATCAACGGGACAACGGCACCCGGCGGTGTCTTCCCGCTCGCCTCGGGCACCCCGCCTGCCTCCCCCCTGCTCCGGCGGCTCCCTCGCCCCTCGCTGGTTCCTCGCCCCTCGCTGGTTCCTCGCCCCTCGCTGGTTCCTCGCCCGTCACTCCGGCCAGCCCGGTCAGCGCCGGCGGCCGTCCCGCCCGCTGGGGGAGCCCGGTCAGCGCCGGCCGTCCCGCCCGCGGGCGGAGCCCGGTCAGCGCCTGCGACCCCCCTGATCGAGGGGGAGCCGTCGATCACCCGCAGGACCGTATGGCCGGCCCTCGCGGCGAGCGCCGCGCCCGGCCCGCGGGGCCCCGAGACATCCACGATCATGCGCCGCCCGCGCGGCAGCCAGGCCGCGAGCTGGGCTTGCGCCACGGCCTGGTGGAATAGCAGGTAGGCCGGAAGCTGATCGGTGTCCGGCGTGGTGACGGCGGCGGCCGCATCGTACACGGGACCGGCCTCCTGACTCGGCGCTCCCCGGCAGGGAATGCCTTCGTAAGGAATCTTCCCGTCTCGGCCGCTTTATCACCTGCCAGATGCCGCCGATCGCGGAATGACGGGCCGGGCCGCCGTGTTGAACGCGACATGGCCGTTGCCTCACCACCTCGTGGCATGCTGAAACTTGCTCCGTTCGCGGACGCGGTATCCTCCCGCACATATGGTCTGCACGCCAGCAGCCCGATTCCGCACTATGCCCAGGGGGTGAGTCCCGTTCCGGAGACTCTCGAAGAACGCGGTGAGCGCTTCGAGCAGGAGGTGCTGCCCTTCCTGGACCAGCTGTACTCCGCCGCGCTTCGGATGACTCGCAACCCCGCGGATGCCGAAGACCTGGTGCAGGAGACGTTCGCGAAGGCGTACGCGTCTTTCCACCAGTTCCAGCAGGGCACGAACCTGAAGGCGTGGCTGTTCCGGATCCTGACCAACACGTTTATCAACACCTACCGCAAACGCCAGCGCGAGCCGCAGCGCTCCGGTGCGGAGGAGGTCGAGGACTGGCAGCTGGCCCGGGCTGCGTCGCATACCTCGGGAGGATTGAAGTCGGCCGAAGCGGAGGCGCTGGAACGGCTGCCCGATTCTGACATTAAGTCGGCGCTGCAGGCCCTCCCGGAGGAATTCAGGATCGCGGTCTACCTGGCCGATGTCGAGGGCTTCGCGTACAAGGAGATCGCCGACATCATGGAGACGCCGATTGGCACCGTGATGTCACGTTTGCACCGCGGTCGGCGCCAGCTGCGGGAACTGCTCCAGGATTACGCGTCGGAGCGTGGCCTGGCGCGAACCGGATCTGAGGCTTCGCTGCCCGGGGAGGAAGGGCGATGAGCTGCGGAAAGCCACACGAGACGCCGTGTACCGAGGTGCTGGACCGGGTCTACGGTTACATCGACGGCGAGCTTGACAACGTGGACTGCGCGAAGATCCGCCAGCACCTGGATGAATGCGGCCCCTGCCTGCGCGAGTACGGCCTGGAGGAGGCGGTGAAGCGCCTGGTGGCCAAACACTGCGGCTGCGACCCGGCGCCCGCCGACCTGCGCGCAAAAATCCTCGTCCGTATCAGGGAAGTCCGGACGACGATCGAGTTCGCTGAGTAACCTCCCGGCGCCCGATTTGCCAGGACTGAGGCAATTGCGTCGGCTGTGCCGCATTTGATGGCCCATTGTGACTACCTTGCTTACGACTTGTTCACGATGAGATTTGGGCCTGCGAGAACCGTTGTGGCCAAGTTATCCTTGACCTTGGGCGATATCCGGTGAGCTGTAGGTAGTTGCAGTTAGGGAGGTCAGCTCCATGCGTCAATCGGCCTGGGTAACGCGTGCTGCGGATGAGGTGACGGCGAGCCGGATCCATCTGGTCGCCCTGGCCGGGAGCACGTGGGGGTAACGCAATGAGCGTCACCCGCGTTTCACGCTTCTGGCGGTAAGGGGGGGAGCGGTTGGATCGGCTCTCGTGGGCCGCACGGCTGTATGTCGGTGCGGTAGTCACCGTTGCCGCGGTGGTGCTCATTCTGGGCCCGTTCGGCGGCATCCAGTGGTGGCGGAATGTTGCGGTCCTTGGCCTCCTGCTGTTGGTGTTCGAGTCCACGGCCACGTTGCTGCGTCCCCGGCAGCTCGCGTGGTCTCCTAACTCCTCCGCGACCCTGGCCGCCGCGGTCCTGCTCGGGCCGGTCGGCGCGGGGCTCGTCGGTGCCTGCACCATGTTCGGGATGCGACGCGGTCTGTCGGCGGCCCAGCGGGCGTTCAACACCGGCATGATGTCCCTGTCCGCCTATCTGGCCGGCCGTGTATTCATCGCCATGGGCGGGCCGGTAGGCGTGCCCAACGCAACGTCCTTCCCGAAGATAATCGCCCCGTTCGCGGTCGCGGCCGTGGTGCACGTGGTCACCAACCACGCTCTCCTGGCGGGGGTGCTGTGGCTGACCAGCGAGCGTGACTTCGCCGGGCGCCGGGCCCCCCTGGGCCTGAGCATCAAGCTGGTCGCCTCCGATCTGGGTTACGGAGCGTTCGGGCTGCTGATCGCCGCCCTGTGGAGCGTGGTCGGACCGTTCGCCGCCGTGCTCGTGCTCGTGCCGCTGTTCGTCGCCCGCTGGGCGGTAGCGCAGATGGCCGAGCAGCAGCAGGCCTACGACGCCACGGTCGGCGCGCTGTGCCAGGCGGTGGAGACCAAGGACCTGTACACCCGCGGGCACAGCGACCGGGTCTCCCGCGGGTCGGTCATGATCGCCCGCGAGATCGGTATGCGCGGCGACCGGGTCGAGGCGATCGGGTATGCGGGCATGCTGCACGATGTCGGCAAGCTCGGCGTGCCGACCAAGGTCCTGCAGAAGACCGGCAAGCTGACCGAGGAAGAGTACGCGGCGATCCAGTTGCACCCGATGCGCGGCCTGGACATCGTCCGGGAGATCGGGTTCCTCGACGAGGCGCTGGCCGGGATCATGCATCATCATGAGCGGATCGACGGGCGGGGCTATCCGATGGGCCTGGCCGGCGACGAGATTCCCGAGTTCGCCCGGGTGCTGGCGGTCGCCGACGCCTTCGACGCGATGACCTCCACTCGGTCCTACCGGGGCGCGCGCCGGGTCGATGAGGCGATCGCGGAACTGAAGAAATGGGCCGGGACGCAGTTCGATCCGGCGTTCGTGGACGCCTTCGTGGCCGCGATCAAGCGTGACGGCTGGGATCGCCCCGAGCCGCTGGTCATCGGGGCCGATGATTTGACCGCCATCGCCGGCCATGACCGCGACGACCCCGGTGCGCCGCTCCGGGTGATCGACAGCCGCTGAGGCAACGATGGCCGAACGACGGCATGAGCTGCGTAGATTCCCATGGCAGGTGAGGGATTCCGGGCTGCTGTTGCTCATCGTCGCGGCCGGGGTGGTGCTCGTCGCGTCGGTGGCCCAGACCGCCGACGAAGGCCTGCAGGGCCCGCGCATCGCGGTGGCGTTCGGCGCCTTGATCGCGTTCGGCGAGGTGCTGCGGCTGTATCTGCCGGGCGACCGGGAGACGGCCCCGATCGGGATGGCCGGGGCCCTGGCCTACGCTCTGCTTATCCGGGTCGGGGATCACCTGGCTCAGCACAGCGCCGAGCAGGTGGTCACCGTCACCGCCATCGGCATGATCGTCGGTGCGCTGCCGCACCTGGCCGTGGGACGGCCGGCCAAGGTGAGCGGGATGGCCGTCCGCCTGCTGTGCGTGGCCTGCGTCGCATTCATCTTCCGCCCGCTCGCCGGGGACAGCGCCCTCGTCGACCACTGGGGCCTGGCCTTCGCCCTGATGACGGCCCTGGTCGTGGTCGCGCTGCTGCTCGAGGCGGTGCTCACCGCCTTGCTGCGGGTCGACGAGCAGCGCGCCAGGTTCCGCGTCGCGCTGGTCGACGAGATGCGCGTCCAGCTGCCGCTGGGCGCAGCGGTCGGGGTGTCGGCCCTGCTCATCGCGTTCGCCGCCGAGGTGATGGGGCTGGCCGCGCTAGCCGTGTTCAGTGTCCCCCTGCTGGTCACCCAGGTTGCGTTCCGGCGCTACGCCGGGATCCGGGCGACCTATCTGCAGACGGTCCGGGCGCTGGCCAAGGTCACCGAGATCGGCGGCTACGTGGAGCCGGGCCACTCCGAGCGGGTCAGCCGTCTGGCCGTCGCCGTCGGGCGCGAACTGGGCATTCACGAGCCACAGCTACTCGAGCTCGAATACGCCGCGCTCATGCACGACATCGGCCAGCTGTCGCTCGCCGACCCGATACCCGGCGGGGCCACGGTCCTGGTCTCCCGGCGGGATCAGCAGCGCATCGCCGAGCTGGGTGCCGAGGTGATCCAGCAGGCGCAGGTCCTCGGCTCGGTCGCTGAGATCGTCCGCAGGCAGAATGAGCCGTACCGTGGCGTCGAGGTGGCCCACGAGGGCTACCGGGGCCAGCCCGGCCGGCTGGACCGCTTCGACGAGGAGTCGTCCAGACCCCCGCTGAGCAGCCGCATCATCAAGGCCGCCAACGCCTTCGACGACCTGGTGGGCAGCTCGCTCGACCCCGGCCGGGCGGCGGCGGCCGTGCAGCAGCTCCGCCTGGACACGGCCAGCGAGTATGACCCGGAAGCGGTCGAAGCGCTGAGCCGGGTGGTGAACCGCCGGTCGGTCATCCGGCTGTGACATCGACGGCATCGAAGCCGCTGTCACCCCGGATGCGCTGCGCTGGCGGTGCCCGGGGCCGCCTTATCCGGGCGACCGGGTCGGGCGGCGTCCCCAGGCGCCGATGAACGCGAAGCCGCAGCCCAGGAAGTCCGGATCGTCGAGCCTGGCCTCGAGCCTGGTTTCCTCCGCGGCGGTCATCACTCCCGATGAGATCACCGGCCCGGCCATGGCGGCCAGGCTGAGCCGGTAGAACTCCGATAGCGCGGTTCCTGGCTGCACGATGTCAAGCTCAGCGTCCGCGCCGATATCCTCCAGCCCCAGCTGGTGTATCTGGCGGAGGATCGCCCTGCCCTGGGCCAGCGACCCGTTCGGGAACGCCTCGTGCCAGGCACCGGGATGCGCAGCCCAGATCGGATCGAAGTCGGCGAGCCACAGGCCGAAGTCGCAATCCTCTGCCAGCAGCCAGCCACCGGGTGCCAGCCAGGAGACCATCCGCCGCAGCGCGGCCATCCGGTCAGGGAGGTGCATGAGCACAGCGCGCACGTGCACTAGGTCGAAGGACCGGTCTGGGAAATCGTCGCTGGTCACGTCGTGGCGGAGAACCTCGAGATTCGGCAGCGATAGCTCGGACAGGAAGGCGGTCTCCAGGTCCGTCGCCGTAACCCGGCCCGCCGGGCCGACGTACTCGCACAACCAGCGCGCAATTGAGCCGCGGCCGCCGCCGACTTCCAGGCACCGTGCGCCAGGAGCCAGATCGAGGGCCTTGATCCTGCGCAGCATGAGCGGGTCGAGACGTTCCGCGAAGAGCTCCAGCCGACGGCGCTCATCCGCGCCAGCGTGCGGGAACGCGTAGTGCCTCGCGGCGTCAGTCATCTGCCCGCTCCGATACGACCCCTGCAGCGCCAGGTCGGACATCACCGGACCCGGCCACTACATTAATTCATGCCGCCCACGCCAGGCCGTCGGACTATGGCCCAGCCCGCACCGTTACCTCTGGCCATCAGAACTGGATACGAGAACCCGCAGGTCAGTGCGATGAAGCAGCCGATAGCCCGTGCTCGTGGGCCAAGTCAGGGCACAACCAGACTGGAGCCGCCTGACGTGCCCGCGCCCGAAGATGACTGTGGTTACCTACAAATCTGACGTGCAGCGGGCTGTGAGCGGCACCCCGTAGGCGACCGGCAGGACCCAGTAGGCTGGGCTGATGCTTGAATCGGTGCTTGTCGCCAACCGGGGCGAGATCGCCCGGCGGGTGCAGCGGACAGCCCGCCGGATGGGAATCAGGACCGTGGCGGTGTACTCCGACGCCGATGCGGACCTGCCCTTCGTCCATGAGGCCGATGAGGCGGTGCACATCGGGCCCGCCCCGCCCGCCCGCAGCTACCTGGACGCTGCGGCAATCATCGGCGCGGCCCGCAAGACCGGGGCGGCCGCCGTTCACCCGGGCTACGGCTTCCTGGCCGAGAACGCGGACTTCGCCCGCCAGGTCATCGCGGCCGGCCTGACCTGGATCGGCCCGGACCCGGCGGCGATCGAGCAGATGGGCGACAAGATCCGGGCCAGGAACCTGATGGAGCGCTCCGGCGTGCCCGTGGCGCCGGGCAGCCGCGAGCCGCTCACCGACCTCGCCGCGGCCATCGCCGAGGCGGACCGGATCGGCTTTCCCGTCATGGTCAAGGCGGCCGCTGGCGGCGGCGGGATCGGCATGGGCGTCGCGGCCAGCCACGCTGACCTGCGGGCCGCGTTCGAGACCGCGCGCTCCCGGGCCGAGCGGTTCTTCGGTTCGCCGGAGATCCTGCTCGAGCGCTACGTGTCCAGCGCCCGCCACGTCGAGGTCCAGATCCTCGGCCTCGCCGACGGGACCGTGGTCGCGCTCGGCGAGCGTGACTGCTCGGTGCAGCGCCGCCACCAGAAGGTCGCCGAGGAGAGCCCGTCCCCGGGCGTCTCGGCTGGCCTGCGCGAGCAGATGCTGGCCGCCGCCGTCCGGGCCGGGGAAGCGGTCGGCTACCGGGGCGCCGGGACGGTCGAATGCCTGGTGGACACCGCGACCGGCTCGTTCATGTTCCTGGAGATGAATACCCGGCTGCAGGTCGAGCACCCGGTCACGGAACTCGTCACCGGCATCGACCTGGTCGAGCAGCAGTTCCACATCGCCGCGGGCGACCCGCCGTCGTTCGACCCGGCGGCCGTCACCCCGTCCGGGCACGCGCTCGAGCTGCGCATCTACGCCGAGGACCCGGTCCGGTTCCTGCCCGGGCCTGGCACGATCACGCAGTGGCAGGAGCCGTCCGGGGAGGGCACCCGGGTCGATGCAGGCTACTGGGTCGGCAACACCGTGACGCCGTTCTACGATCCGCTGCTGGCCAAGCTGTGCGTCCGCGCCGCCGACCGTCCCCGGGCCCTGGAACGGGCCAGGGAAGCGGTTGCTTCCTTCGCCATCGCCGGCCCTAAGACCAACCTCCGCTTTCATGCCGAGCTGCTCGAGAGCCCGGAGTTCGTCAGCGGGGACTACGATACGTCCCTGATAACCAGGATGCGTCCCAGCTAAGACAACCCCAGCTAAGACAACACAGACAGGAGTCGCCGTGGCTGAGATTCGCGCGGAGATGGTCGCGAACGTGTGGAAAGTGGTCGCGGCCCAGGGCGATCGCGTCGATGACGGTGACACCCTGGTCATCCTGGAGTCGATGAAGATGGAGATCCCGGTCCTGGCCGAGGCTGCGGGCACCGTCACGAGCATGCATGTCGCCGAGGGCGACGTCGTCCAGGAAGGCGACCTCATCGCCGAAATCGGCTGAGGCCCGTACCGACCCCCTGGCCGAGCTCGGCGTGCTCGCCGACCCCGCCCCGCATCACCGCCGTCTGGACCAGGGGCCGCCAAGCAAAACGCGGCCTGAGCCTCCGGCCCTCTCTCACCCGCGGGCCCGGCGGATCTCGCGGATGAAGGCCGACGGATTATTGTGGATCGTTACTGCCCGCGCGCGGGCAGTAACGATCCACAATAACGTCAGACGTGGCGGGTGAGGCCGATGTCGTCGTGGAGCGGATGGCGTAGTCGCCGGGGGCGGCGTAGTCCAGGCCAGGAAGGCGACCTCATCGCCGAAATCGGCTAAGGCCCCAGCTCAGGCCGTGACCCCAGCTCAGGCCTCGAGCCCGCGGACCCCTGGCCGGCTTGGGCTCAACAGGTAACCGGCGCAGGCGGGTGACGAACTTGTACCGGTCGCCCCGGTACCACGATTGCGCCCATTCGACCGGCTCCCCGGTGACGTCGAACGCGTGCCGGGACAGCAGCAGCAAGGGCAGGCCCGGGTCCACGCCGAGCAGCCGCGCGTCGTGCGGGTCGGCCAGCACGGTCTCGATCGTCTCCTCGGCTTCGGCGAGCTGGATGCCGTACCCGAGCCGCAGCGTCTCGTACAGGGACAGCTGCTGCTCCAGCTGCTTGCGCAGGCCCGGGAAGCGCCGGGCCGGGAGGTGCGAGGTGTCGATGGACATCGGCTCGCCGTCGGCCAGCCGCAGCCGGTGGATGCGCAGCGCCCGCCCGCCCGTGCGGATGCCGAGCAGCACGGCGAGCTGCTCGTCGGCGGTGACGTAGCCGATATCCAGGATCTCGGTCTGGGGGTGCAGGCCGTGGGCCCGCATGCCTTCGGTGTAACTGGCCAGCTCCAGCAGCTGGGCGACCTTCGGCTTGGCCACGAACGTGCCCTTGCCCTGCAGGCGCAGCAGCCGGCCCTCGACGACGAGCTCGGCCAGGGCCTGCCGGACCGTGGTCCGCGAGGTCCCGTAGGAGCGCGCGAGCTCACGCTCGGGCGGGACCAGGCTGCCCGGGTCCAGGGTGGCCGTGAACTCCAGCAGCTGTCGCTTCACCTGGTAGTACTTGGGTAGCTTCGGCGGGAGGCCAGCCGGTGGCCCGGCAGGCGGAAGGCCTACCGGTGGCCCGGCGGCGTCCTCGTCGCTCGGCAGCGCGGAAGCGGTCATCCGGAATCATTGCCTGAATGAAGGGTTAACGTCAACTCTGAGAGTAATCGCGCCGTGCGCATGCGCTGCGCCCCGGATGCGATGATGGTGCTGTGCCTACGCTGAACGACCTGGCCGCGAGCCGCACCGCGCTCGGTGACGCCGACGTGGAATGGCTGCACGCGCTGGTCTCGGACTGGCAGCTGCTGGCCGACCTGTCCTTCGCCGACCTGATCTTGTGGGCACCGGTCCGCGACGACGGCGGCTGGCTGGCCCTGGCCCAGATGCGGCCGACCACCGGTCCCACGTCGCTCCAGGATGACGTGGTCGGGACCATGGCTGGCCCCGAAGACCAGCGCCTGCTGAACGTCGCCCGTGCCGAACGGCGCATCTGGCGGGAGAGCGACCCGGACTGGACCAACGGCGTCCCGGTCCGGACCGAGGCCATTCCCGTGACCCGGGCGGGCCGAGTCATCGCCGTCATCGAACGGTGCACCAACCTCAGTTCGGCCCGCACCCCCAGCCGGCTCGAGCTCACTTACCTGCAGGGCGCCGATGACCTGGCCCGGATGGTGGCCGAGGGGACGTTCCCCTTCCCCGGCGAGCCGGCCGTGCTGGTCCGGTCGCCGCGGGTGGGTGACGGGCTGTTCCGGCTCGGCAAATCCGGGCGGGTCAGCTACGCCAGCCCGAACGCGCAGTCGGCCTACCGCCGGCTGGGCCTGGCCGCCGACCTGATCGGCGCGGAGCTGGCCTTGGTCACCGCCGGGCTGTGCGCGTCCGACGAGCCGCTGGACGAGTCGCTGATGGTGGTGGCCGCGGGCCGGGCGCCAGGGGCCGCCGAGGTGGACGTGAACGGCTCGGTGGTCCAGCTCCGCGCGATCCCGCTGATCGTCGGCGGGACCAGGACCGGGGCGCTCATCCTGGTCCGGGACGTCACCGAGGTGCGCCACCGCGAGCGCGAGCTGATGACCAAGGACGCCACGATCAGGGAGATCCACCACCGGGTGAAGAACAACCTGCAGACTGTCGCCGCGCTGCTGCGGCTGCAGGCCCGGCGGCTGCGGGCGCCCGAGGCTCGCGCGGCGCTGGATGAGGCGGTCCGCCGGGTCGGGTCGATCGCGGTGGTCCACGAGACCCTGTCTCACGCGCCGGATGAGGTCGTCGACTTCGACGACATCGCGGACCGGGTCGCGATGATGGCCGGGGAGGTGTCGGCGCCCGAGGTCCGGGTCATCCCCAAGATCACCGGCTCCTTCGGGCCGCTGCCGGCCTCGGCGGCCACGCCGCTGGCGATGGTCCTGACCGAGCTGCTGCAGAATGCGCTGCAGCACGGGTTTCCGCCCGCCGCAGACGATCAAGGCCTGCTCGAGGTCATCGTGGTGCGCGAGCAGGAGCGGCTCAAGGTCACCGTGGCGGACAACGGCGTGGGCCTGCCCGAGGGTTTTGACCTGGATTCGGCGACCGGCCTCGGCCTGCAGATCGTGCGTACGCTGGTCGTCAGCGAGCTGGGCGGGCGGCTGCGAATCGTGCCCAGGCCGGGCGGCGGCACCGAGGCCGTCGCCGATATCCCGGTCAGATGCGAATTAAGGGCGCAGGTTTCCCGGCGAGTAATACGGCGATTACCGTCTGCCTATTACACGTGTTCCCGGGCGCGCAGCCGGATGGTGCGGCGCTTGAGCGCGCGCCGCTCGTCCTCACTCATCCCGCCCCACACGCCCGCGTCCTGCCCGCTGTCGATGGCCCAGTGCAGGCATTCGTCCATTACCGGGCAGCGGCGGCATACCTGTTTGGCTTCCTCGATCTGGAGCAGCGCGGGACCGCTGTTCCCGATAGGGAAGAACAGCTCGGGGTCCACCTCACGGCAGGCGGCTTCATGACGCCAGTCCATGATGTCCACTCCTTCGGGGCGGGTCCGGCCGTTAGCGGATGCGGCCGGCGCAAACTTTATATCGAGCTTGTGAAGTATTTCACGAGCGATTCCGTGCGGTCACGCGGCTCAAGTTTCCAGGAACCGCTGTGATGCCTAGCAGAAACCCGCCAGGGCCATTTACGGCCCGAGCGCGCCCTTCGAAGGCGACGCGGTGCCATCTAAGCGATGCAAGCGCATCTGACCTGATGACACGTGCGAGGCGCCCCCGCGCCAGGCATCACGTAAAGCCTTTCAACATCGGTTGTCAAGCGCAAGAGGGCGCAGGCTTTCATCTACCCAAATTAATGTCAGATCGATCACATTTTGCTCGCGCCGCGCATCCTACCGTCCCGGCGCAACGCGCCAGGTCAGGCCACGACGCGAAGCCCGTGCGGGATGAACTGAAACTTAACTGCTTCGGTCTCCCCGAGGTAGTCCCCGTCGACCTGGAAGGCGATTGGCCGCGCCGAGCGGATGGTCAGCGACTCCAGGCCGGTCACGGTCAGCAGATTCCGCCCGCGCGGCGAATGGCGCCTGATGAACATCATCTGGCCCATGGCGCTCAGGATGGTCGTAGCCCGCATCTTGCGCAGCGCCAGCACGTCCAGGCCCGAGCTGAAATCCGGGTTCGGCACGGGCAGCAGGGCGCGGCCGTGGACGTAGGTCCAGGGCGAGCGGTTGGTGACGGCCGTCATGAACAGGTCGGTGGTGACCGGCTGGCCGTCGCGCCCCAGCGTCAGGGCGGGCCTGTGGCGGTCTGTGCCCGTGGCCCACTGACGTGCGATGGTCCACGCGAACAGCCCCGGGCTCTCCTTGTGCCCATCGGCCCGCTTCCGCTCGACCTTCTGCACCACCTCGGCATCCAAGCCCAGCCCGGCGCTGAAGGTGAAGTACCGGTCGCCGGCCAGCCCGAGCCCGATGGTGCGGTACCGGCCCGTCTCGATGACGTCCTTGATCCGGCCGATCGCCGCCGCCGGGTCGACCGGCAGCCCGAGCGCCCGGGCGAATACGTTGGCCCCTCCGCCCGGGATCACCGCCAGCAGCGGCCCGCCGCCCGGCCCGCCCCCTTGCCCGCCACCGGGACGCCGGCACATGATCCCGTTGACCGCCTCGTTCACGGCCCCGTCGCCGCCGAGCACGATTACCAGGTCGCCGCGGGCTTCCGCGGCCAGGACGCGGGCGTGGCCGCGATACTGGGTATGTTCTACGTCTAGGTCGACCAGACCGGCGAGCGAACGGATGGCCAGATCCGTGGTGTTCCCCGTCGTGGTGGTCGCCTGCGGGTTAATGATCAGGAGGCCTCGCACGTGCTCAGGCTAGCCGCCGCCTAAGCTGGAAGCCGGTGCGGCCCCGGATCTCGAGGATAGGTGTGGACATGGCAGCGCGAGCCAACCGAACGGCCGGGGCCAAAGCAGCGGCGCAAAGCCACCGAACCGCCCCGCCCAGGAAGACCGGCCCGGCCAAGAAACCGGCCAAGAAAACGGCCCCAGCGACACAAACGAGCCAGCCCGCCCGGCCCGCGCCAGCCGAGCAAACCGCCCCAACCGCGCCCGCCGAGCCCGTCCGGGAACCCAAGGCGCTCCGCCTGGCCGCGGCCGCTCAGGGGATCGAGGCCCTCGGCCTGGCCGTCGCGGCCATCTTCTCCGCTATCTCGACCGCGGACGGGCGGTCGTCCTCGCCCGGGAACGGGGCCGGGCTCACCGTGCTCGTCGTCATCGTGGCCGCCGGGCTGGCGGCGATCGCCGTGGGCCTGGTCAAGGCGCAGCCGTGGAGCCGCGTCCCGGCCGTCCTGGCCCAGCTGTGCGTCATCATCGCGGGCGTCGCGCTGCTGGACGGCCACCACCCCGAATGGGGCGTGCCCGCCCTGGCCCTCGCGGCCGCCTGCCTGGCCGGGCTGTTCACCCCGGCCAGCCTGCGGGCCCTCAACCGCCCCCCGGGCCAGTCGCCCATCAAGAGCGAGTAGCGGCCCTCAGTCCTCCTGGGTCAGCCCGTCCCGGAGCTGGGCCAGCGTGCGGGCCAGCAGCCGGGACACGTGCATCTGCGAGATGCCCAGCTCGGCGGCGATCTGCGACTGGGTCATGTTGCCGAAGAACCGCAGCAGCAGGATCTTCTTCTCCCGCGGCGGCAGCTGCTCGAGCAGCGGCTTGAGCGACTCCCGGTACTCCACGCCCTCGAGCGCCTCATCGACCATGCCGAGCGAGTCCGAGACCGCGGGCGCGTCCTCGTCGCCCGAGTCAGGAGCATCCAGCGACACGGTCGAGTAGGCGTTGGCCGACTCGAGCCCCTCCAGGACGTCTTCCTCGCTCATGTGCAGGTGCGAGGCCAGCTCGCTGACCGTCGGCGCCCGGCCCTCGCGCTGGGCCAGCTCGCCGACGGCCTTGGTCAGCGAGAGCTTGAGCTCCTGAAGCCGGCGCGGGACCCGCACGGCCCAGCCCTTGTCCCGGAAGTGCCGCTTGATCTCGCCCACGATGGTGGGCGTGGCGTAGGTGGAGAACTCCACGCCGCGCTCCAGGTCGAACCGGTCGATGGACTTGATCAGCCCGATCGTGGCCACCTGGGTGAGATCGTCGAGCCATTCGCCGCGGTTGCGGAACCGGCGGGCCAGGTACTCCACCAGCGGCAGGTGCAGCTCGACCAGGTAACCCCTGATCCTGGTCCGCTCCGGATCGCCCGCCGGGAGCTCGGCGAGCCGCTCGAACAGCTCCCGGGCCCGGGCCCGGTCCGGCGATGAATGCTCGACCCGCAGGCTGGCCTGCGCCCGCGACGCCTCGGCGCGGACCGCCTCGGCCTCGACCGCTTCGGCCGCAACCGTGTCGAGCTCCTCGGTCACCTGGACCTCGAATTCGCTGCTCACCCGGACCTCAGGGTTTCCCGGCGCTTGCGCAGCACGATAGCCACCGTCCCGCCCGGTCCCAGGCGGGAGTCGACGGCCCCGGCCAGGGCGGACAGCACGGTCCAGGAGAAGGTGTCCCTGGCCGGCATGACGGGCTCGGCCGCGGTCACGGATACGGTGATGGTCATCTCCTCGGCGCCCAGGTCGAAGGCGCACACCAGGTCGGTCCCGGGAATGGCCTGGGACAGCAGCATCGCGCACGCCTCGTCCACCGCGATGCGCAGGTCCTCGATCTCGTCCAGCGTGAAGTCAAGCCTCGCCGCCAGGCCCGCGGTGGCCGTCCGGAGCACGGAGAGGTAGGCGCCCTCGGCGGGCAGGCAGACCCGCACGTGATCTTTGATCTCGCGCTCAGCCCGCGCCGGGCCCCGCTCGCGCTGACCCGGCACAGGTCCGTATTGCGTCGCTGCGGCGGTATCTTCGGTCACGTCTCTCCTCCGGCTAGCTACCCACCTGACTTGAACCTACCGCGCTTGGCGCGTACCGGGAAAATCGCCGCGCCGTCCCGATATCACCCTGCGTGACCTCGCTCCGCCGTCCTCCGGGCCCCCGGACGCAATGAAACCCGGGGCGACACCCCGGGTCTCATCACGCGGTATGGCGCAGCGCGCCGGTCAGGCCTGCTTGGTCTCCCAGAAGATCTTGCTGATCTCCTCGATCTTGGCCAGCAGCTCGTCCCCGGTGGACGGGTTCGAGCTGCCCTTGGTGCCGGCCGCCCCGGCCAGCTTGGTGGCCTCGTTGAACAGCTGGTGCAGCTGCGGGTACTTCTCGAAGTGCGGCGGCTTGAAGTAGTCGGTCCACAGCACCCACAGGTGGTGCTTGACCAGCTCGGAACGCTGTTCCTTGATGATCAGGCAGCGGGCCCGGAACTCAGGGTCCGTGTTCTGCTGGTATTTCTCTTCAATGGCCTTGACCGATTCCGCCTCGATCCTGGCCTGCGCCGGATCGTAGATCCCGCACGGCAGGTCGCAGTGGGCGTATGCGGTGGCCTTCGGCTCGAGCAGGCGGGTGAGCAGCCTCATCGATTCCCTTTCTCCGGCTGGTACCTTGCAGGTCCGACACTACCCCTGCGACTGGTCCTGACACCCGGAGGGATGCGTGCACTGGCCGGTTATCCGCGTCGCGGTCGCCGAACGCTCCATGGAACCCGCCCTCCGTCCCGGCGACTGGCTCCTGGCCCTGCGCACCCGCCGGATCCGCGCCGGCCAGATCGTGCTGGCCCGCCACCCCGGCCGCCCGGACATGCTCATCGTCAAGCGGGCGGGCCGCCGGGTCGACGGCGGCTGGTGGCTCGAATCAGACAACCCGGCCGCCGGGGCCGTGGACAGCCGCCGCTTCGGGCCCGTGCCCGGCACGCTCATCGAGGGCCGGGTCCTGGTCCGCTACTGGCGCCGCCGCCCCGGCTGAGGCCCGTATCTTCCAGGCCGAACGGTCACCGGTGCGTGCCCCGCGAAACGCCGGTGGCCCCGCCACAGACGGGGCCACCGGGTTGCGGGGTGCTGGGCTCAGTGGTGCAGCCCGGTGTCCGGCAGCTCGTCCTGTCCGCTCTGCCTGGCCACCAGGGCCAGTGTCTCCTCACGCGTCAGGGCGGTGGCCAGCGCCCAGTAGTAGATGGCCAGGCTGAAGCCCGCCACCACCAGGAAGTCCCACCAGAACGGGATCCGGAAGGTGTTGACCGGCGGCGCGCCGCCGGTGCCCTTGAGCGGGTACTGGCCCAGCCAGGAGATGATGCCCAGGCCGATCAGGTAAAACGGCAGCCACTGCGCGGACTTCCAGTCCAGCGGCGGCCGCTGGCGGTCGAACGCCATGGAGATGCCGATCAGGATGTAGCCGACCACGATGCAGGCGCCGAGCTTCCACACCACGACGAAGCCTGACCAGTAGATGAGCATGTTGGCGATGATGAAGGCGAGCGGCGACATCACGCTGGCCCAGGGCATCCGGTAGGGCCTGGGCACCTCGGGTAGCTTCTTGCGGAAATCACCCAGCGACAGCGGCGCGCCCGCGTACATGAGCACGCTCGCCCCGGTGACCAGGCCGACCAGCGACTTCCAGCTCGGGAACGGCAGCAGGAAGAACAGGCCGAAGACGAACGCCATGATCAGGCTGAACCACGGCACGCCGTTCCGGTCGATCCACGCGAAGGGCTGCGGGTAGTACCTGTTTCTGGCCAGGCCGTAGCCGACCCGCGAGGTGGAGGTCTGGTAGATCAGGCCGGTGCCGAACGGGGAGACGAACGCGTCGATGTGCAGGATCGTCGCCCAGAAGCCGAGCCCGGCCAGGCCGGCCACGGCGGCGAACGGGTAGATGATCACCGGGTTGGTCGACGGGATGCCCTGGAAGCCGTTGTGCAGCAGGCTGGACGGCGTGGCGCCGATGATGACGACCTGCAGCAGGCAGTAGATCACCGTGCCGAGCAGGACCGCGATGATGATCGCGCGCGGCAGGTTCTTGCCCGGGTTCTTTATCTCGCCCGCGAGCTGGTCGGCCTGCTCGAAACCGAGGTAGGAGAAAATGATGCCCGCGGTGGGGATGGCGGCGAAGATGGACTTCCAGCCGAACGGGTTGAACCCGCCGCCGCCGGGGTTGAAGTTACCCCCGTGGAACTTGGTGAACAGCAGGATGATGGTCAGGACCGGGATCGCGACCTTCCACCACGTGATGGTGCTGTTGACCCGCGCAAACGTTCGGACCGCGAGGAAGTTGATCCCGGTGAAGACCGCCATCAGGAGGATCGTCCACAGGAAGCCGCTGGTCGTGGACACGCCCTTATCTGAGTTGTACAGCCCCGGCCAGTAGTACGAGGCATACTGCATCACCGCGAAGCACTCGATCGGCGCCACGGTGACCGCCTGCAGCCAGGAGAAGAAGCCGAACGAGGCACCGGCCACGGTGCCGTACGCCAGGTGCGGGAACCGCGCCGTCCCCCCCGCGATGGGGTACATCGCGCCGAGCTCAGCGTGCAGCAGGGCCAGGACGATGACGCACGCCCCGCCGATGAGCCAGCCGTAGATGACCGCTGGCCCGGCCAGGACTACGGCGCCCATCGCGGTGAGCAACCATCCGGAGCCGATAATCGAGGTTTCCGATGCCCAGGTGGCACCGATCAGCCCGATTTCCCGCCGCAGGCCCACATCAGTCGGCCTGGTCTCGCCCACAGTCTCAGATGCCATGATCGATCTCTTTCCCGATCGTGTCCTTGGGCTAGCTGCATAGGAGATACCCAGGTGGGTCAGGTGAGTATCCCGTATGCCTCGAGTGAGATCATCGTAGAGATCATCGTGATAGCTGAGAAGTGTTCATCCGGATTCGTTTTGATAACGCAGGTCAAGACCTGTTTCCCGGGGCTTAAGAGCGGATCGGACGCCATGCCGTCATCGCCCTGACATGTCCTGGAAATAACCCGATACAAATTCAGGGTCGGCTTGTGGAGCACATCACGATATGCCGGTCTGCCCACAATATGGAATAGCCACGCCGCGGCGGATTCTTAGCCGGGCGCCGTGGTCTGCTTAGCCGGGGCGTCCGGTTCGTCCTCGCCGCGTTTACGGGCCCGGAACGCGGACACATTCGCCCGGTTCATGCAGCGATCTGAGCAGTACCGGCGGGTGTTGCTCGTGCTGCCGTCGATGAACACGCCCCGGCAGCCCGCCGCCTGGCAGATGCCGAATCGCTCGATGCCCAGGTCGGTCAGCCGGACCGCCAGCCCCATCGCCGCGCCGGCCGCGTACTTGTCCGCGACCGACCCGCTCTCGGTGTAGTGCACGTGCCACGGCTGGCCGTCGTGGCCGGACAGCTGCGGGTGGACCGGGTGCTGGATGAGCAGCGCGTTCAGCCGCGCCGCGGCGTCCTCGCCGTCGCCGGCTGCGCACGCCGCGAAGAAGGCCCGGAACTCGCCCCGCAGGTCGCGCAGCGCTTCGAGGTCGTTGCGGGTCATGCCGGCGCTGAGGTGCTCCCGGTCGGCGACCAGGGCGCGCAACCCGTCCAGGTTGGTCAGCCGGTCGCCGTCCTCGCCCCCGCCGCTCGTGTTGACGAGCCGTACCGCGAGTTCGGCGTAAGAGTTGAGATCCACGGACGGGTCCCCTGGCTGAGGAAAAGGTCGGTGTGTAATGGCCTGGTGCCGATATCGAGTATTACACACTGTTGGCCCCCGGCGGGCGACCCCCCGGTGACCCCCCGTTACGGGGGGCTGCCCGCCCCCCGTACCCCCTGGGCCCCCGCAAGGGGGGCTCATCGCCCCGCGCCCCGGCGCCCCGCAAGGGGGGCTGCCCGCCGGCGCCCCTTCCTCGGTAAGGTGGTGTGGTGTTCGCTGCAACTGCTGCGCGTATCAGCGCTGATGACCCGCTGTCCGGCCTGGAGCTGGGTGAGCGGCCGGATCCGGCGGCACCGGACGGCTGGGTGCCGGTGCGGGTCAAGGCGGCCGCGCTCAACCACCATGACGTGTGGACGCTGCGCGGGGTGGGCATCTCCGCGGACCGCCTGCCCATCGTGCTCGGCTGTGACGCGGCCGGGGTGGACCCGGACGGGAACGAGGTCATCGTGCACGCGGTGATCGGCGATCCGGATGCGGGCGGCGGAGATGAGACGCTCGATCCGCGCCGGTCGCTGCTGTCCGAGCGATATGACGGCACCTTCGCCGGGCTGGTGGCGGTCCCGCGGCGCAACCTGGTCGCCAAGCCCGCCGCGCTGTCCTTCGAGGAGGCGGCCTGCCTGCCGACGGCCTACCTGACCGCCTACCGGATGCTGTTCGAGAAGTCCGGGGTCCAGCCGGGCGCGACAGTGCTGGTGCAGGGCGCGGGCGGCGGGGTGGCCACCGCGCTGATCCTGCTCGGCCGCGCCGCGGGCTACCGGATCTGGGCCGCCAGCCGCAGCGAGGCCAAGCGCGAGCGCGCGGTCAAGCTCGGCGCCGACCAGGCCTTCGAGTCCGGCGCCCGGCTGCCCGAGCGGGTCGACGTGGTCATGGAAAGCGTGGGCCAGGCCACCTGGGCGCACTCGGTCCGCTCTCTCAAGCCCGGCGGCCGGATCGTGATCTGCGGCGCGACCAGCGGAGACGCGCCGCCGGCCGAGCTGACCAGGATCTTCTTCACCCAGCTGTCGGTGGCCGGTGCCACCATGGGCACCGTCGGCCAGCTGGGCCGCCTGGCCCGGTTCTGCGAGCAGACCGGCGTCCGCCCCGTCATCGACCGGGTGCTGCCCCTCTCGCAGGCCCCCGACGGCTTCGCGGCCATGGTCGCGGGCGACCTGTTCGGCAAGGTCGTCTTCCAGCCCTAATAGGCCCCCCGCCCCGGGAGCGGCCCCCACCCCAGCTCAGGCCGGGGAGTCCTTGGTGTCGGCTCCCGGCGCAGCCGGCGCTTCGGGCTCGGCGCCATCATGCTGGGCACTGGCCTGCTCGCCGCCCGCTTCCGGCTCGGCGCCGAAGATCTCGGTCTTGACCCGCTCCAGCGCCTCTTCCAGGATCGTGCGCAGATCGGCGATGACGTTCTCGCCGGCGGCGGTCGACTGCATGGCCAGCTTCCGCAGGTCGGCCGTGAACTGGACGGCCACCCGCTCCAGGTCCTTCAGGGTCCCGAAGTCCAGCGCGCCGGTCCAGCCGCGCCGCCCGCGCCGCCCGGGCCAGTCCGTCCAGCTGGGGCGTCCGGTCCAGCCCTGGCTGTCCCAGCCTTCCCAGTTCTGCTCGCCGCCGGTGAACCGCGCGCCCGCCTCCTCGCGGATCCGGTCCCGGAATCCGCTCGTCCCGGCCGCCCCCGCGGATTCCTCGCGGACCCGCTGCGCTTCCTCCCGCAGCCAGCGCGCATGCTCACGCACCCGCCGGGCCGCGTCCTGCCCAGGCGCCTCGCCCGCCCCCGCGGCACCTGACGTCGCCGCAGCCTCCGGCTGATCTGATCCGGGCTCGTCGGTGGCCTCCATCCAGGGATCCTCGCGCGCCTGCCCTGCCCTGGCCTGCTCGCGCGCCTGCCTGGCTTCCTCCTTGGCCTCGTCCCGGGTCCCCCTGGCCTGCTCCTTGGCTTCGTCGCGCGCCTGCCTGGCCTGCTCGCGGGCCTCCGCGCTTACGTCCCGGGCGGTCCGGCGAGACTCACGGGCCGCCCAGGTCAGCTCCTCGCGCAGGCTGCGCACGGTCTGCCTGACGTCTTCTCTGACCTCGCGGACGATGTCGCTGACCGACGCGGACAGCTCCTCCTCGAGCTCGTCGAGCTCGTCGCTGCGGCTGCGCAGCTCCTCGCGGCCGGCCTCGGTGATCCGGTAGACCTTGCGCCCGTCGACCTCGTCGTGCGTGACCAGGCCCTCTTCTTCCAGCCGGGCCAGCCGGGGGTAGATCGTCCCCGGCGAGGGCGAGTACACGCCCATGAACCGGTCGCGCAGCAGCCGTATGACCTCATAGCCGTGCCTGGGCTCCTCGTCGAGGAGCCGCAGCAGGTACAGCCGGAGGCTGCCGTGGCGGAATACCGGACTCAACTGGCCTCGCCTTCCATCTCATTCTCATTATCAGGCTGCGCCGGACCGGTATGGGCCCCCTGCGCCGCAGCCCGCCGTTCGGCGCGCCTCAGCAGCGTCACCCGCCCGGACATGGTGGTGACCGAAATGTGGGCTGAACCGGCGCCCAGGCTACCGCTTACGGCATGGGATGCAGGCGCCGAGATCGACGTCAGCTCGGTGAACTCGGTGCGGACGCCGCCGGAAACCGACTGCAGGTGGACTTGCGCGTCGGAGGCGGCCGGCAGCCTCAGCGTCACCTCGCCGGACACCGTGTTGATGTGCAGGCCGCCGAGCGGGTCCAGGTCGAGGTCCGCGGTCACGTCACCGCTCACGGAGTTCACGTCCAGCCGCTCCAGCCCGCCATCGGCCAGCGCCAGGTCACCGGCCACCGTGCTGAAGTTGAGCTTGCCGTTGATCCCCTGGGCCTCCAGCACGCCGGACACCGTGTGCGCGTCCACCTCGCCGGTCACGCCGTCCAGCGTGATCTCGCCGGACACGCCCTTGACCGACGCCCTGCCCTCCGTCCCGCTCAGCACCGCGGTCGCGCTGACCACGCCGACCTGCACCGGGCAGGTGCGGGGGACGGTTACCGTCACCGTGGCCGAGGGCCGCTGCGGCCGCAGCCATTTCAGCAGGCCCTCCCAGGTGAGGTTCTCGTGCGTGATGGTCAGCACTCCGTCCTCGCACGTCACATCCAGCGGGTCCCCGCTGACGTTGGCCACCTCGAGCGACGGCTTCGCGTCGGTGGCGAGCACGGCCACCGACCCGGCGATGAGCCTGACCCGCAGCGCCGTTACGGCGTCGAAGTCCAGGCTGGTCGGAGCCTCAACCGTCCAGTGCGCCATGCGTCCGTCCTTCCCGTGGGCCCGGCTGTTACCCCTAAACGATATATCTCATCCCTCGGAAGTCAAGACATATCGCGAACGCGCCACCGGCCCGACGACATGGTTGTCACAACGACGCGCACCCAGCGACATGGTTGCCACCACGACATGGCCGGCTCGGGCGGCACGCACCAGTCACCGGCACCTGCCGCCACGGTCCGTTCGGGAAAAGGGCCTTAGCGGTCGTCCTCGTCGTCCAGGCGGGCGAGCCAGCTGGCCAGGCGGTCTATCGCGGTCTCGAAGCCCGGGTTGAGGTCGACGAAATCGCGCAGTCGCTCGGCCAGCCAGGCCACGGCGAGCTGCTCCTCGCCCCGCCGGTCGGCCAGCTCCTCGATGCCGCGGTCGGTGTCGTACACGGGCCTGCCTTATCCGCCGATCGCGGCCTGGACGAGCTCGGCGTGAGTGGCTGCGTGATGGGCGGCCGAGCCGGTCGCGGGCGCAGAACTCGCCGGCAGCGACACCACGCCGATCTCGCGCTTCAGCACCCGGGGGAGCTTCAGCGCCATGGTCGGCCAGGCGCCCTGGTTGGCCGGCTCCTCCTGCACCCAGGTGACCGACTCCACCGCGGGGTAGCGGGCCAGCTCGGTGCCCAGCTCGGAGATGGGCAGCGGGTAGAGCCGCTCGACCCGCGCGATCGCGACGTCGGTCGCGCCCACCTGCTGCCGCCGCGCCACCAGGTCGTAGTACACCTTGCCGGAGCACAACAGGATGCGCCGAACGCCCGCCGGGTCAGCGTCCTCGTCACCGATCAGTGGCCGGAACGACCCGGCGGTGAACTCGCTGACCGCGGACGTGGCCGCCTTGAGCCGGAGCATGGACTTGGGCGTGAACACGATGAGCGGCTTCTGCCGGCCGGACAGCCCCTGCCAGCGCAGCAGGTGGAAGTAGTTGCCCGGGGTGGTCGGCATCGCCACCGTCATGTTGTCCTGCGCGCACAGGGACAGGAACCGCTCGACCCGTGCCGATGAGTGGTCCGGGCCCTGGCCGTCGTAGCCGTGCGGCAGCAGCAGCACGACGCCGGAGCGCTGGCCCCACTTCTGCTCGCCCGAGCTGATGAACTCGTCGATGATCGTCTGCGCGCCGCCGGCGAAGTCGCCGAACTGGGCTTCCCAGCAGACCAGCGCGTCCGGCCGGGCGACCGAGTAACCGTACTCAAAGCCCATCGCCGCGAACTCCGATAGCAGCGAGTCGTGCACGAAGAACTTGGCCGGGCCCGAGTCGAGCTGCTTCAGCGGCGTGTACTCCCAGCCGGTGTGCCGGTCGACCAGCACCGCGTGCCGCTGGCCGAACGTCCCGCGCCGGGTGTCCTGGCCGACCAGCCGCACCGGGTGGCCGTCGATGACCAGCGAGCCCAGGGCCAGCAGCTCGCCGGTGGCCCAGTCGATCGCGTCCTCGGCGACCATGGCGGCGCGCCGGTCAAGCAGCGGCTTCAGCCGCGGGTGGACGGTGAAGTCGTCGGGCAGGTTGACCTGGGTGTCGATGATCCGCTTGACCACCTCGGCAGGCATCGCGGTGGGCACCTGCTGGTGGTTGACCGGGCGGTCCTCCGGCTCGGTCCGGCGCACGCTGCCGGGCTCGGGCGGCAAGTTCGCGGCGTCCCTGGTCTCGGTGAAGGCCCGCTCGAGCTGCTGCTGGAAGTCGCGCAGCGCCGCCTCGGCCTCCTCCATGGTGATGTCGCCCCGGGCGATCAGTGACTCGGTGTACACCTTCCGGGTGGAGCGCTTGGCCTCGACCAGGTCGTACATCAGCGGCTGGGTGAAGGACGGGTTGTCGGTCTCGTTGTGCCCCCGCTTGCGGTAGCACATCATGTCGATGACGACGTCCTTCTTGAACGTCTGCCGGTAGTCGAAGGCCAGCCGCGCGACCCAGACCACGGCCTCCGGGTCGTCCCCGTTGACGTGGAAGATCGGCGCCTGGATCATCCGGGCCACGTCGGTGGCGTACACGCTGGACCTCGCGTTCTGCGGGGCCGTGGTGAAGCCGACCTGGTTGTTCACGATGACGTGCACGGTGCCGCCGGTCCGGTACCCGCGCAGCAGCGACAGGTTGAGCGTCTCGGCGACCACGCCCTGGCCGGCGAACGCGGCGTCGCCGTGAATGAGCACCGGCAGCACGGTGAAGCCGGGCTCGCCCTTGTCGATCACGTCCTGCTTGGCCCGGACCACGCCCTCCATCACCGGGTCGCCCGCCTCCAGGTGGCTCGGGTTGGCCACCAGCGAGGTCTTGATCGCCCGCCCGTCGGGGGCGTGGAAGACGCCCTCCGCGCCGAGGTGGTACTTGACGTCGCCGGACCCTTGCACGCTGCCCGGATCCAGGTTGCCCTCGAACTCCTTGAAGATCTGCCCGTAGGACTTGCCGACGATGTTGGCCAGGACGTTCAGCCGGCCGCGGTGCGCCATGCCGATGACGGCCTCGTCGAGCTTGGCGTCGGCGGCCTCGGCGAGCACCGCGTCGACCAGCGGGATCAGGGACTCGGCGCCCTCGAGGGAGAACCGGCGCTGGCCGACGTACTTGGTCTGCAGAAACATCTCGAACGCCTCGGCCACGTTCAGCCGGCCCAGGATGTGCATCTGCTCGTCATGGCCGGCCCGCGGGTGCGGGACCTCGATGCGGGCCTGCAGCCAGCGGCGTTCCTCCGGGTCCTGGATGTGCATGTACTCCGAGCCGACGGTGCGGCAGTACGAGTCGCGCAGCACGCCCAGGATGTCCCGCAGCTTCATCTGCCGCTTGCCGCCGAAGCCGCCGGTCGGGAACTCGCGCTCCAGGTCCCACAGGGTCAGCCCATGCTGGTTGATGTCCAGGTCGGGGTGCTTGCGCTGGGTCACCTCGAGCGGGTTGGTGTCGGCCATCAGGTGCCCGCGCACCCGGTAGGCGTGGATCAGCTCGGTGACCCGGGCGGACCGGTCGACGTCGCCCTCGTGGCCGTAGGCGAAGTCCGTGACCCAGCGGACCGGCTCGTACGGGATGCGCAGCGCGGCGAAGACCTGGTCGTAGAAGCCGTCCTGGCCGAGCAGCAGCTCGTGGATCGTCTTCAGGAACTCCCCGGACTGCGCGCCCTGGATGATCCGGTGGTCGTAGGTCGAGGTGAGCGTGACCGCCTTGCTGATGGCCAGCCGGGCCAGCGTCTCCTCGGACGCCCCGGCGTACTCGGCCGGGTACTCCATCGCGCCGACGCCGATGATGCAGCCCTGGCCCACCATCAGCCTCGGCACCGAGTGCACGGTGCCGATGGTGCCTGGGTTGGTGATGCTCGCGGTAGTGCCCTGGAAGTCCTCGACCGTGAGCTTGCCCGCCCGGGCCCGGCGCACGATGTCCTCGTACGTCGTCCAGAACAGGCGGAAGTCCATCTCGTCCGCGGCCTTGATGTTCGGCACCACGAGCTGCCGCGAGCCGTCGGCGGCCTGCAGGTCGATGGCCAGGCCCAGGCTGACGTGCTCGGGCCGGGCGACGGCCGGCTTGCCGCCTTCCTCGGTGTAGGCGTCGTTCATCTCGGGCATCGCCTTCAGCGCCTGCACCACGGCGTACCCGATCAGGTGCGTGAACGAGACCTTGCCGCCGCGGCCGCGCCTGAGGTGGTTGTTGATCACGATCCGGTTGTCGATCAGGAGCTTGGCCGGCACGGAGCGGACGCTGGTGGCGGTGGGCACGGCCAGGCTGGCCGTCATGTTGGCCACGGTGCGCGCGGCGGCCCCGCGCAGCCTGCTGACCTCCGCTCCGGGCCCGGCCGGGGGCGGGGCCTGCGCCGGGGGAGCGGCCTGAGCCTGGGCCGCGGGCGGGGCAGCCTGCGGAGGTGACTGCGGGGGGGCGGCCTGCGGAGGCGCGGCGGCCGGCGGCGCGGCGGCGGCCGCGGGCCGGGCGGCCCCGTTCGGCTGCGCGGCCCCGTTCGGCTGCGTCGGCGCGGCGGGTGCCGCGCGGGACGCCGTGATGACCGGCTGCGGTCCGGTTCCGTTGGCCAGGGTCGGGGTGTAATCGGCGAAGAAACTCCACCAGGCCCGGTCTACCGAGCTGGGGTCGGCCAGGTAACGCTGGTAGAGCTCTTCGACAAGCCACTCGTTGGCCCCGAAGTCGGCCTGGCTCGCGACCTGATCCGGTCCGGCCTCATCCGACTGGACTGCACCATTGACGTGTGTTGATTCAGAAGACACGGCGGACATTGTCCCCCAAAACCCTCTTCCGCAGAAGTGATCCGGTTAGTTGATGTTCCCTCACCAGGCTACCCGCGCGTCGTCAGGTCCGGACCAGGAAGCGCCGCGCGGTTCCCGCGGCGCACGGCCGCGGAAACCGGCCCGGCCCGCGGAAGTCCCGGTCAGGCCGTCAGCCCGGCCGGTACCATCGGCGGGAACGGCACGCCCGGACGCCGGGCAGCATGCTTCGGACGCAGGGCAGGGTGACGAGGGATACGACGGGCAATCCTGGGGGCGGCGGTAGCGCGTGGGGTCCTGGCGGGCCTTCGGCACGTCGGCGCCCGCGTGCCGCGGACCAGGCTCCACCCGGCCAGTTTCGCCCCGGCCAGGTTCCACCGGGCCGGGCTGAACCGGTTGAGGCTGGCTCGATCACGGGGCTGACCGATCCCCGGCGTACCTCCCCCGTCTGGGACGGTGAGCCGGGCTTCGAGTTCGACTCCCGGCCCCGCACCTCCGGCCCGGACCCGTTCAGCCCGGGCCTGTTCAGCGCGGACGACTTCAGCGCGAGCAGCCCGCCGCCGCACGGGGGGGCGCACGCTGAATGGAGCGGCCTGATCGGCTCGCTGCGGCCCGGGCCGGCCAGGCGCAGCCGGCTCGCCGAGTTCCGCGCCGCGCTCCGGTTCCGCGGCGCGGGGCTGAGGGTGATCGTCCCGATCCTGACCATGATCGTGATCGGGGTGGTCGTGGCGGTCGTCGCGGGCGCGAACAACAGCCACCAGGGGCAGGCGCCGCCGCCGGCGGCACTCGGGTTCCCGCCCGCCACCCTGGCGGGCGGCGACTTCACCGCGGCCGGTAACGGCCGCGGCATCACCCAGGCGCTCAGCGGGGTGGCCAGCGACGGCGCCGAGATCGTGGCCGTGGGGTCGCAGCAGGGGGCCCGCATCGCGCGCGCTCAGTTCTTCGTGTCCACCGACGCCGGGCGGTCGTGGGCCATGGGAGCGGTCCGCACGCCCGGCGGCGGACCGCCGCCTCCCGGGTCCGCGGCCTGGTTCGTCGCGGCCGGGCCCGGCGGCTGGCTCGCCATCGGCCCCGGATCGATCTGGACCAGCCCGAACGGCCAGACCTGGACGCTGGCCTCCACCGCCGGGCTGCCGCTGCGCCCGGGCGACCAGATCAGCGTGCTGCGGCGAACGGCGGCTGGCTTCATCGCCGCCGGATCCAACGTGCCGGGCGGCCACCAGGCGCAAGCCACGCCGGTGATCTTCCTGTCCGCCGACGGGCTCAGCTGGCGGCGCCTCGGCGCCGGCCAGCTCGGCCTCGGCCAGGGCGCGGCCAGCCTCGGCCGCGTGCTGAGCATCCGCTACGCCGCCGCCGACCAGAACCAGATCCTGATCGCGGGCGACGTCGCCGTCCCGCCGCGCGGCGCGACGGCGGGCACGCAGGTCACCAGCGCCGCCTGGCTGAGCCGGGACGGCGGCACCACCTGGACGCTGGCCGTCCCGCCCGGCGTGGCCCCGGCCGGGCACGGCGCCCAGGACCAGATCAGCGGCGTGGCCGCCACGGCATCCGGATTCATCCTGGCCCGGCCGGCCACCGCGGGCCGCAAGCCCGCCGTGGACGTCTACCGCTCAGCCGACGGCACCCAGTGGACGTTCGCCGCCACCCTGACCACGCCGGCCGGTTTCGCCGCCAGCCCAGCCAGCGGCGGCGCAGCCAGCCCCAGCCCGGCCAGCGGCGGCGCAGCCAGCGGCGGGCCGGACGGCGCCGTGATCAGCGGGCAGGCCGGCCAGGCCCTGGTCGCGTTCACGTCCGCGGATGGTGCCTCCTGGCGGCAGACGCCGCCGCTCGGCGCGGCGGCGGCGCAGCAGGTCTCCGGCGTGGCCGTGGCCCGGGGCGGTGCGGTCGTCGCCGCGGGCACGACCACCACTGACCCGGCCAGCCGCCAGCCGATGCTCACCGTGCTGGCCGCTCCGGCCGCGCCCGCCAGTCACGTGGACATCGCGGCGATCCCCGGCGCGAACGATCCGCAGCGGGCGGTCAACGACGTCGCGGCGGGGCTCAGCGAGCAGGGCCTGCTGGTCGCGGTGGGCAGCGCCAACGGCTATCCCGCCGCCTGGGTCTCGGCGGACGGCGGCAGCACCTGGACCCGGGCCAGCGGCCAGACCCCGGCGGTACTGGAACGGCCGGGCATCCAGCAGCTGACCGGCGTGACCTACGGCGCCGACGGCTGGCTGGCCGTGGGCGGCGCCTCGGCCGGCGCCCCCGCGCACCCGGTGGTCCTGGCCTCGGGCAACGGCAGCAGCTGGGCCGCCGCCGACGGCGAGGCGGCCTTCAGCCCGCCCGGCCTGGTCACCGAGCAGGCCGCCGCCGGACCCGCGGCGAGCTATGTCATCGTCGGCTACCAGATCGTCGCCGGCCGCACCGTCGCGGCGGCCTGGTGGTCCACCGGGCTGACCGGCTGGCACCGCGCGGGCGACGCGGTCTCGGCCGCCGGGGGAACCGGCGCGTTGGACGGGCCGGGGGGCAGCCGCCAGATGCGGGCGGTCACCGCGGTCCGCCGCGGGTTCATCGCGGTTGGCGCCGCCGGCGACGCGCCGGCCGCCTGGGCCTCCGCGGACGGCGGCCGCACCTGGACGCAGCAGAACGTCCCGCTGCCCGTCGGCGCGGCCCGGGCCGAGCTCACCCAGGTCGCGAGCAATGGCGCGGCCGTGGTCGCGGTCGGCTCCGCACTTACCACCGACGGCCGGCAGCTCCCGTTCGCAGCCAGCTCGTCCGACGGCGGCGCCACCTGGACCGAGGCCGTTCTGCCGGTGCCGGAGGGCCAGGCATCTGTCACCGCGCTGACCGCGGCCGGCGGCGGGTTCTGGGCCACCGGGACGTTCGGTGCCACGCCCGGCCACCAGGACGTGGTCGTCTGGAGCTCACCAAGCGGGTCGGCCTGGACCGCGGTCACGCCGGCCGGGCAGGGCCTGACCGGGCCGGGCATCCAGGCCATCACCGGCCTCACCGCGTCCGGGCGCACGCTCACCGGCGTCGGCTTCACCGCCACCCCGGGCGGCGAGCAGCCCGTCTTCTGGCAGTCACCGGTCCGCTAGCCGAAGCGGCGCCAGTTAACGGAAACGGCCAGCTAGCGGAGCGGCCGGCTAGCGGAAGCGGCCAGCTAGCGCAGCGGCCCGCGGACCGCGGCCGGCGGGCCGAACACGTCATCCCGGTGGTTGGCCAGGCTCGGCACGCTCGCCCGCACGGTCTCGACCAGGCCCGGGTCGACCTCGGCCACCGCCACCCCCGGCGCCGGCCCCAGGTCGAGCCGGACCACGCCGAGCGGGTCGACCAGCATGCTGCGCCCGACCCCGGTCGCGGCCCGGGTCGGCGGCTCGTCGGGATCGGGCACCTGCCCGGCCGCGGCCACCCACACGGTGTTCTCGATGGCCCGGGCCCGGACCAGGGTGACCCAGTGGTCCTCTTTGAACAGTCCCGCGGCCCACGCCGCGGGCAGTACGATCAGCTGCGCCCCGGCCGCCGCCAGCGCCCGGGACAGCTCGGCGAACCGCACGTCGTAGCAGATCTCCAGCCCGGCCGGCACCCCCGCGAGCGTGCACACCACCGCGTCGGACCCCGGCGCGACCTGCCGAGACTCCCGAGATCCGAACGCGTCGAACAGGTGCAGCTTCCGGTAGGACGCGACCAGCTCCCCGGCCGCGTCGTAGGCCACCGCGGTGTTGTACACCCGGCCGTCCGGGGCCGGCTCGAAGACCCCGGCCACCAGCGCGACCCCGGTGTCCTTGGCCGCCGCGGCCAGCCCGGCGCCGAACGGCCCGTCCAGCGGCTCGGCCGCCGCGCGCAGGTCCGAGCCGAACCTGATCTGCGTCGCCTCGGGGAACACGGCCAGGTCGGCGCCCTGGTCCGCGGCCGAGGCCAGAGCCACCCGGACCCGTTCGGCGTTCACCGCGGGCTTCGAGCTGACCGGTATCTGGCACAACGCGACTCGCATACCTAGCAGCCTAACCAGCGCAACATCCCTGACAAGGTGAGCCGGCCCCCCGGGAGCGTGAGGTGCTCGCCCTGATGGCCGAAGGCCGGTCCAACGCCGCGATCGGCCAGCGCCTGTTCATCACCGAGAAAGCGGTGAGCAAGCACGCCGCGGGCATCTTCGCCAAGCTGGACCTGGCGCCCTGCGACGACGACAACCGCCGCGTGCTCGCCGTGCTGGCCTACCTGGAATCATGACCGGGATGGAGAGCGAACTGATCCAGGCCGCGGAAGCAGCCCCCGGGTTCATGCCGCCCGCCGAAGGCCTGGCCCTGTTCGACGCGGCGGCCGTCTACGGCGACCGCGGGCCGGTGCTGGAGATCGGCAGCTACTGCGGCAAGTCCACCATCTACCTCGCCGCCGGGGCCCGCGCCGCCGGCCAGCTGGTCGTCACCGTCGACCACCACCGCGGCTCGGAGGAGCACCAGCCGGGCTGGGAGTACCACGATCCGGGCCTGGTCGACCCCGCGACCGGCCGCCTGGATACGCTGCCGAGCCTGCGGGCCACCCTGGCCGCCGCCGGCCTGGAGGACCACGTGATCGTCATCGTGGGCCGTTCCGCCGCCGTGGCCCGGCTGTGGAACACGCCGCTGGGCCTGGTCTTCATCGACGGCGGCCACACCGAGCAGGCCGCACTCACTGACTACGAGGGCTGGGCCCCGCAGGTCGCCCCCGGCGGCGCGCTGGCTATCCACGACGTCTTCCCCGACCCCGCCGACGGCGGCCGCCCGCCCTACCTGATCTACCGCCGGGCGCTGACCTCAGGCGCCTTCACCGAAGTCCGCGCCGAAGGCTCCCTCCGCCTCCTGGAACGCACCGGCCCGGGCATCTAGCCACCCCCGCCCCCGAGATCCCGGAAGATTCCCGCGCCGCCCGACAGGCCCATCAGGGCGTCGGCGGCCAGGACGACCGCGGCCGCGGTCCAGCTTGACCGCTCAGCCGGGAAATGCGCCCGGTTGGCGTACTGCCAGCCGGTCCAGTAGGAACCGTCCGGATGGCGCAAATGCTGGGCCGTGGCGAACACGGCGGCGGCCTGTGCGCGCATCCCGCACGCCGCCAGGGCCAGCACGAGCTCGCAGGTCTCCGCGCCCGTCACCCACGGCTGGTCGCTGACGCATCGCACGCCCAGGCCGGGCACCACGAAGGTGTCCCAGCCCGCGGCCAGCCGCGCGGCCGCCTCGGGGCCGCGGAGCGCGCCACCCAGCACCGGGTAGTACCAGTCCATGGAGAACCGGCTCTTGTCCGCGAACACCCCGGGCTGAGCCGCCACCAGCTGCGCCAGCCGGTCCGCCGCGAGCTCCCAGTCCGGCTGCGGGTCGTCGGCCAGCTTGGCCAGCGCCACTGCACAGCGCAGGCTCTGGTGGATGCTGGAGCAGCCGGACAGCAGCGCGTACGTTCCAGGCGCCCCCGCCGCGTTGCGTTCCCAGGCGATCGCCCCTTGCGGCCCGCGCAGCGCAAGCGCCCACTCGACCGCCCGGCGCACCGTCGGCCACATGGCCAGCGCGTGGCTCTCGTCCCCGGTCACCAGGTACTCATGCCAGGCGCCCACGGCGACATACGCGGCGTGATGGCTCTCCGCGGCCGGATCGGTCACCACGCCGCGGACGCTGGCCCGCGGCCACGACCCGTCGGCCCGCTGCGTGGCGCGCAGCCAGGCGTAGGCGCGCCGGGCCGGCCCGCGCAGCCCGCAGGCGCTCAGCGCCATCGCGCACTCGATGTGGTCCCAGGCGTCGACGTGCCCGTCCGGCCACGGGATCGCCCCGGATGGCTCCTGACCTCGCGTGATCGACTCACCCGTCGCACGCACCTCAGCTTCGGTCAGCGTCACACCCTGAGCCCCGGCCGTGTCCGTGTCATCTGTCCCTGTGTTCCCTGTCCCCGTGTCATCTGTCCCCGTGTCCCCTGCCCCCGTGTCATCTGTCACCGGCGCTCCAGCTTGACCGCGTACACGACCAGGCTCTTGCCGACCAGGGGGTTCAGCGCCCGCTCGGCCAGCCGGGTGACGGCCGGCTTGCTCATGATGTCCCAGACCAGCATCCGGTGATAGGCGCTGACCAGCGGGTGCTTATCGTCGTGCACGCCGACCGCGCACTTCAGCCACCAGTACGGCGAGTGCAGCCCGTGCGCGTAGTGGTGCCACCCGACACGCAGCCCGGCCCGGGCCAGCTTGGCTTCCAGCTCGACCCGCGTGTAGATGCGCACGTGGCCCCCGGGGACCTGGTGATACTCGGCGGATAGCGCCCAGCACATCCGCTCGGGCAGCCAGCTCGGCACGGTGACCGCCGCCAGCCCGCCCGGCCGCAGCACCCGTGCGAGCTCGTTCATCGCCCGCTGGTCGTCCAGGACGTGCTCGAGGACCTCAGCCGCGATCACCCGGTCGAACACCTCGTCGCCGAACGGCATGACGGTGGCGTCCCCCGAGATGGCCGTCGCGCCGGCCCGCGGGCCGGCCTCGCCTGCTTCCCGCATCGCGGCGAACATGCTGTTGACCGGCCCGAGCTCGGCGGGGTCCAGGTCGAACGCGACCACGTTCCCCCCTCGCCGGTACACCTCGAACGCGTGCCGCCCGCCGCCGCAGCCCACGTCGAGCACGCGCTGGCCGGGACGGACCGGGAGCCGGCGGAAGTCGACGGTCAGCACGCTGTCGTCCCGGTGCGGTCGGCCGACTCGGCTGTCCCGCGGCCGTCGGCGTGCCCCAGCGTCCGGCGATACCGCCCCAGCGTCTCGCGATACTGCGCTACGGTCGCGCGGGCCACCGCCGGCCAGGCGAACTGCTCGCCGACCCGGCGCAGGGCCCGGTCCGCCAGCGCCGCCCGCTCGGCCGGAGAGTCGTACAGTCTCCTCAGCACCCCGGCCAGTTCTTCGCTGTCGGCCGGCCTGACCAAGGCCGCGGCGTCCCCGGTCACCTCGGGCAGCGCCCCCGCCCGGCTGGCCACCAGCGGGGTACCGGAGGCCATGTGCTCGACCGCGGGCAGCGAGAACCCTTCGTACAACGAGGGCACGACCGCCACCTCCGCGCTGGCCAGCAGGGCGGAGAACGCCTGTTCGTCCAGCCCATGGGTGAACGTGACCCGGTCGGTCAGGGATAGCTGGGCGGCCAGCCGCTCGGTGGCGGGGCCGGCTGGCCGACGATGACCAGGTGCACATCCCGGTCGGTGATCAGCTTGGCCACCGCGTGCAGCAGCGTGGCCACCCCCTTGATCGCCACGTCAGCGCTGGCCACGGCGATGATCCGGCCGCGAATCCGCGCGGCCTGCCGGGGCCGGAACACCCGGGTGTCTACGCCCAGCGGGATGACGCGCACCCGATCCGCCGGGATCTTGAAGTCGCGGCAGATGTCCCGCCGGGACGAGCCCGACACGGTGATCAGCGGCCCGGCCCGGGCGACCTGCCGTGCCACCCTGGCCTGCATCCGGACGAAGCCGTACCAGCGGCGCCGGGACAGCCGGTCCAGCGGGCCGAGGGCGGCCAGCTCGATGCGCTTGTCCACGCTGATCGGGTGGTGGATGCTGGCCACCAACGGCAGCCCGAGCCGCCGCAGGCCGAGCAGCCCGTAGCCCAGGCTCTGGTTGTCGTGTACCACGTCGAAGTCCGCGGCCCGCGCGGCCAGCGCCCGCACCACTCTGAGGCTGAACGTCAGCGGCTCGGGGAACGCGCCGCCCCACATCATGGCCGTCTCGAGCACGTCGGCCCAGTCCCGGTACTCATGCCAGTGCGGCGTTCGGAAGGGGTCGCCGTCCCGGTACAGGTCCAGGCTGGGGATCCGGGTCAGCGCCGGGCCGGGGTCCAGCTCGGGATAGGGCTGGCCGGAGAACACCTCGACGCGGTGCCCGAGCGCGTCCAGCTCCCGGCTCAGGTGGCGGACGTAGACGCCCTGTCCGCCGGAGTGGGGCTTGCTGCGATAGGAGAGCAGCGCGATCCGGAGCGGGCCGTCCGCGGCTACCACGGGCTGATGTCCCGGGACAGCCTGGTCCCGGTGCTGGCGTCGAACACCGTGAAATCATACGGGGGCGCGCCCTGATCTGCCCGCACGCGACACCCCGAACCCGGCGGCGCCGCGCGGACCCCGGCCGAGCCGGCCGCGCTCACCGCCGGAATCCCACCCCTCCATCCCATACCGCGCCCCGATCCCGGACCGTCGGACACCGTCAGTCATCCTGCGTCACGATAGCCCCGTGCCGGCTGGCCCGTCCCGGGCAGCCCCCTGCCGGCTAGCCGCGTGCCGGCTAGCCCCGTACCGGGCAGCCCCGCACCGGCTGAAACTTGTTCAGAAAAATTATCGAATATGACTCTAGGTCAGCCGAAAATGTCAGTAGTCGTGGTTAGGGTCGAATTAAGTAACCACCCATAATCACGCAGCCCGGGAGGTGACCAGCGCCATGTGCACCGCAGCCGTCCCGCCCAGCGCCAGCGAGGCGCTGGAGATGCTGCAAACCCTGCTGGGCGTCCTGGCCGGCCAGGACGCGGCCGACCTGCCTGATGAGGTCCTTGCTGAGAGCCTGCGGGCGCTGGAACGGGTCGACGCGGTCGAGGCCGCGCTGCGGGGCCGGTACTTGGAGGCGTTCGATGCCCGTGACGGGCACGTGGCTGACGGGCAGCGGACCGCGCGGACGTGGCTGGTGCATTCCACCCGGGTGACCAGGGGGCAGGCTGCTGAGCATAAGGCGGTGCAGGTGCTGGCGCGGCGGCATCCGGTGCTGGCGGACGCGCTGGCTGAGGGCAGCGTGCTGACTAAGTCGGTGGCGTTGCAGGTGGCCAGGTGGACCCGGCGGATCCCGGTGGAGTTCCGCGGCCCGGCTGAGGAGATCGTGGTGGCGGCGGCCCGGGCCGGGGCGGATGAGCAGGCGCTGGCTGCGATCTGCGCGGAGATCCTGTACCGGACCGCTCCGCCGGACCCAGCCGATGACCAGGACCTGGACCTGGACCGGGGTGTGTCGTTCGAGACCACTTTTGACGGGGCGGGTGTCCTGCGCGGGGATCTGACCCCGCAGTGCGCGGCGATGGTCCAGGCCGTGCTGGATGCGCTGTCGGCCCCGGCGGGTGGCGGGGACCTGCGGACCCGGCCGCAGCGTTACCACGACGCGCTGGAAGAGGCGATGCGCCGGCTGCTGGCCTCCGGCCTGCTGCCCCGCCGGGCCGGGCAGCCGGTCAAGGCCCTGGTCCACATCTCCTTCGCCGAGCTGTGCGACCTGGATGCCGGCTCCGCGCTGCAAGACGGCTGGATCGCCGAATACCGGGCCCGGTGGGCTGCCCGCCGCGCCGCGGCGTCGGTGGCCACCGGGGACGGCGGCGCGTGGCTGGCCGGGGACCAGGCCCGCGCCGCGGCCTGCGACGCGATGATCATCCCCGTGGTCACCGGCGACATCGACGCCGGCGCGGTGGAGGAGCTGATCGCCTTGTGCGTCCGCTACCACCGCCTGCGCACCGCCCCCGGGCCGGCCTCACCCGCCCCCGGCGCCCCCGGCACCACCGGCACCCCCGGCGACGGCGATTGCGGCCCCGGCAGCGATGGCAGTGATGGCGGCGCCGTCGTCCCGGCCGGGCTGACCGGGGGCGCCGCTGCCCAGGCGGGGCAGGCCGCGCTGGTCACCGCCGCGCTGGCCGACCTGGAGCACCAGATCGTGGCCAAGGTCCTGCAGGTCGTCTCCGGCCCCGGCGGGGTCGCGTCGTTCCTGCGCCGTCAGCTGCTCGGCAAGGGCCTGAACGGCCCGTCGCTGCCGCTGGACGTCGGGCAGACCGACGACATCCCGGTGCACCTGCGGCGCCTGGTCGCGCTGCGGGACCAGACCTGCCAGCACCCCGGCGGCTGTGACCAGCCCGCCGCGGGCTGCGAGGCCCACCACGTGATCCACCGCCAGGACGGCGGCCGGACCAGCCTGACCAACCTCAAGGACTACTGCTGGTGGCACCACCACGTCCTGCTGCACCAGCTCGGCTGGACCCTCACCGCCCACCCCGACGGCACCAGCCAGATCACCAGCCCAGACGGCAAAACCATCCACAGCCACAGCCCACCACCGGACCCCGGCTGACCAGCCGCCAGCAGCTGAGCACCATAAGCCGCCCGCTCGCCGACGCGTCAGCTCGCCAACGCTCCCACGCGCTGCAGCCGGGTCAGCCGACCTTGGTCCCGTTCAGCAGCCCGGACGGCACGGTCTTCCCGTTCTTCAGGTCGTTGAACAGCTGGAGGGCCTCGGTGTGATTCCACAGCACCGCATCGCCCGCGTTGGCCGTGACGTAGTTGGCGTTGGCGATCGGGACCGTGCCGGTCACCGGATCACGCAGGGCCAGCGCCGCCTGCACCAGGTCGTACAGCTGCGTGCCCTGGTCGACGGAGATCGAGCTCGCGGCGGCTGAGCCGAACGGCAGCGCGGTGAACGGGTTGAGGTAGACCCCGGGGCTGGTGGCCTTGGCCAGCAGTGCCTTGAGGAACGCCCGCTGGTCCTGTATCCGCTGCAGGTCCCCTTCGGCGAACGAATGCCGGTCCCGGACGAAGGCCAGCGCCTGGGTGCCGTTCAGCGTATGGCAGCCGGCCTTGAGGTTGACGCCGGAGTCCGTGTCTTTCAGGGCGGACGGCAGGCAGATGTTCACGCCGCCGACCTTGTTCACCACGCTGACCAGCCCGCCGAACCCGATCCCCATGTAGTGGTCGACGCGCAGCCCGGTGACGTTCTCGACGGTCTGGATCAGCAGCGCAGGCCCGCCGAAGGCGAGCGCCGCGTTGATCTTGTTGTAGCCGTGCCCGGGGATCCGCACGTAGGAGTCACGCGGGATGCTGATCAGCACCGGCTTGCCCGTGCCCATGTGCAGCAGCATCAGCGAGTCGGAGTTGGTCGTGCCGTAGTCGAATCCGACGTGCAGCTGGTCGATCTGCGTCCTGCTCAGGCCCTGGCGGGTGTCCGAGCCGGCAATCAGCCAGTTCTGGCCGGCCGATGTGGCGGCGGAGGCGGGCAGCACGACCGACCGGTTCAGCTTGGAATTCAGCCAGAAATACGACCCGGTCACCGCGGCCAGCAGGACGACGACGACGAGACCGGCGATCAGCGCTATCCGGCGCCCCCGGCGGCCCGGCTGGCCCCAGAACCGCCACCGGCGCCCGCTCCGGTAGGGCGGCCCGGGCTCTGCGCGACGCGGTTCAGTACGCGGCGGCGGCTGCGCCGGCCACCCGGACCGGCTGGCGCTCGGCACGGTAGGCGGCGCGTCGCCCGGACTGCCGGCGGCCTGAAATGACCCCTGTTGCCGGGGCGTGTCCCGGTACCAGCCGTCCGGCCAGTCGCTCACGATGCGGCCCTCGCGCTTTCCCCAGATGTCTGCCCGCCATTAAAGATAGGCAGCATTCCGAACCGCCCGCGCCATGTGCCGATGCACGGCCACCAGCCGTAAGGCGTTCGTCACAACGCCCGCGGCCGCCCAGGCGACACCCAGCGGCCGGGGAAAGTGCCCGGCCAGCGGCCGCGAAAGGAGTCGACCAGCCGACGCCCAGCGGCCGCGAAACCAGCCGACCAGACGACGAAAACCACAGGCCTACCCGATGACGTGACTGACCAGGATGCCGATCAGGTAGGTGATGCCGGCCGCGCAGGCGCCCAGGGCCAGCTGCCGCAGCGCGCCGCGCCAGAACGGCCGACCGGTCAGCCGGGCCACCATGCCGCCGCCCACCACCGCGGCGATGGCGGCCAGCCCGAGCGCGACACCGAGCACGTCCACGCCGACCAGGTATCCGAGCAGCGGGATCAGCGCCCCGACCGCGAACGAGGCCATTGACGCGCCCGCCGCCACCAGGGGCGACGGCAGCTCGCCGGGGTCGATGCCGAGTTCCTCCAGCACGTGCACGGCCAGTGCCTTCTCCGGCCGCGCCGAGATCTCCGCGGCCGCCTGCCGTGCGGTGGCGGCGCTGACGCCGCGGTCCCGGAGCATGGCGGCCAGCTCGGCCTCCTCCGCGGCGGCGTTGTGCTCGAGCTCGAGCCGCTCCTTGTCCACCTCGGCCTGGATGAGCTCGTTCTGCGAGGAGACGGACACATACTCCCCGGCCGCCATCGAGCAGGCGCCCGCGGCCAGCCCGGCCAGGCCGGTCAGCACGATCGTGTGCGCTTTCCCGCCGCCGCCGCCGACCCCGGAGATCAGCGACACGTTGGTCACCAGCCCGTCCATGGCCCCGAACACGGCCGGGCGCAGCCACCCGCCCGACACGTCCCGGTGATGGTGACCGTCCTCGTGGTGGACATTGGCCAGCGCGGGCTGGTCGGTCGCCATCTGGACTGCCTTTCCCGTCTGCGCGGCCCGCCAGACCCGTGATCGGAGCGCGCCGTGCCCGTGATCTCGGGCACGGCGCGCCCGAGATCAGCTCTTCGCCGCGTTGTACAGGAACAGATGCCCGATCGCCGTCGGGTACACACCCGTGACGCCCTGCGCGGTCGCCGTCAGGTAATTGTAGAAGTACCCGAAGATGATCGGCGTCTGGGCGAGCAGCAGGGTCTCGATCTGCCCGGCCAGGCTGCGCTGGGTGGACAGGTCGACGGCCGCGATGTACTTCGCGACCAGGCTGTTGTACTGGGTGTTGTTGAAGTGCGCCGCGTTCCACGGGCCGGTGCCGGTCTTGGCGTTGGTCGTCACCAGCGGGGCGGTCAGGAACACGTTCGGCACGCTGCGGTGCCCGTAGTCGACCAGGCTCATCGGGGCGTCGAGCCAGTCGGAGTTCCCGAACGTGGCCTTCCCGTAGTAGGCGGACGAGCTCTCCACCTTCAGGTTGATCTTCACCCCGATCTGCGCCGCGGACTGCACCACGATCTGGGCGTAGTTGGGGATCTCGAGCAGATCCTCGGTGATGAGCTGGGTGGAGAACCCCGACGGGTGGCCCGCCGCGGACAGCAGCGACTTGGCCTGGCTCAGGTTCTGCGCCCGCTGCGGCACGCTGGTGTTGGTGGAGGGGAACACGGGCGCGAACGGGCTGTCGTTGCCGATGTCGGCGAAGCCCTTGAACAGCGCCGTGACGATCTGCGGCCGGTTGAGGGTCAGCGCGATCGCCTGGCGCACCCGCGGGTCGGTGAACGGGGCCTGGTCGTTGCGCATCGACAGCTCGCGGTGCGCGCTGGACTTCAGCTTGATGACGTTGTAACCGCCACTGAGCAGGGCCTCGCCGCCGCTCACGGCGAACTGCCCGAGGACGTCGATGCTCCCGCCGGTCAGCGCGAGGATCGACGCGGACGCCGTGTCGTAGAACGTGAACTGGGTCTGCGACGGCAGCGCCTTGGTGCCCCAGTAGGACTCGTTCCGGGTGAAGGTCGCGCCCACCTTCGGCGTGTAGGAGCCGAGCACGAACGGCCCGGTGCCGATGAACGTGCTCTGCCAGTTGGCCGGGTTGTAGTTGTTCGGGATGATGATCATGTTGTAGTTGTCGGAGGAGGTCAGGTACGGGAAGTTCCCGTTGGGTGCCTCCAGGTGGAAGGCCACCGTGTAGTCGTCGACCTGCTGCACCCCCGACGGCGTGAGGACCCCGGCGAACGCGGACAGCGCGTTTGACGAGCCGGTCGGGTTGGTCTGCAGCTTGTAGGTGTAGACCACGTCGGCCGCGGTCAGCGGGCTGCCGTTGTGGAACTTGACTCCCTGGCGGATCTTGAACGTCCAGACGTCCGCGGCCGTGTTCGCTGACCAGCTGGTGGCGAGCACCGGGGTCAGGTTCAGCGTCTGGCCGGACAGGCACAGGTACTCGCCGGTCTGCGCGAGCATGTCCAGGCCGCCCTGGTCGGCCACGGTCACCGGGTTGATCGCCGCGGTCGGCACGACGATTCCGGCCTTGATCACCGCGCCTGCCGCGCCGGTGGCCGAGGCCGTCGAGCTGCTCGAGGACGAGGTCGACGACGACGAGCTGCTGCTGCAGGCCGCGATGATCGACCCGAGCAGCGGCACCGAGATGCCGACGACTGTGCCGCGGCGGACGAAGTCACGGCGGGACAGCCGCCCCGCGGCGAACTCATCGATGATGTGGTTAGCGATATCGCCCTGGCCCTGGCGCAGGCGCGCGAGCCGGCGGTGGTCGATACTCCGTGTCACAGGAGCCTCCCTGCTTCCTTTATGAGTCCGGGCCATCCCCGGCCCGGTGTTGGTTATCGCCCGTATACAGCTGCAGCGGCTGCTCGCTAGCCGCTTCCTGACGCACCTTCCTGGTGGGAAGGGACGGATTCAGTTCGCTGGAGTTCCCGCAGTTCAGTAAGCGGGATGTGGCAGCGGATCTGGTGACCCGGTTCTTCCTCGAGCAGCGGGGGTTCGGTGGATTCGCAGATGCCGGTGGGCAGCCGCCGCGGGCACCTGGTGTGGAACACGCAGCCGGTCGGAGGGTCGGCCGCGGACGGTATCTCACCCGTCAGCCGGATCCGCGCCGGACGCCGGCCGTCGAGCGAGGGCACGGCCGAGAACAGCGCCTCGGTGTAGGGATGATGCGGCCCGGCGAAGACCGTCTCGGACGGCCCGACTTCCATCACGCGGCCGAGGTACAGCACCACGATCCGGTCCGACAGGTACCGGACCAGGCCCAGGTCGTGCGAGATGAACAGGTAGGTGACCCGTTCCGCCTTCTGCAGGTCGGCCAGCAGGTTGAGGATGGCCGCCTGGACCGAGACGTCAAGCGCCGACGTCGGCTCGTCGCAGACCACGATCTCCGGGCCGCCGGCGAACGCGCGCGCGATCGCGACGCGCTGCTTGAGCCCGCCCGACAGCTGGCTGGGGCGCAGCGGCAGGTGCCGGTCCTCCAGCCGCACCGAGGAGATCAGGTCGGCCAGCCGGTCGCGCAGCTGCGTGCCCGAGAGCCCGGCCAGCCGGGACAGCGGGCGGCTGATCAGGTTCCGGACCGTGTGGCGGCGGTTGAGGGCCGAGTCCGGGTTCTGGAACACGATCTGCAGCTCCCGCAGGACCTCCCGCGGCCGCCGCCGCGCGTCCGGGCTGAGCGGCTTGTCGTGCAGGGTGACGACCGAACCCTGGTCCGGCGCGGTGAGCCCGAGCAGGACGCGGGCCAGCGTGGTCTTCCCGCTGCCCGACTCGCCCACCAGCCCGAGCGTCTCGCCCGTGCGGATCGACAGGTCCACCCCGGCCAGGGCCTTGACTCCGCCCGCGAAGGTCTTGGACAGCCCCTCGATGACCACGAGCGGGTCGGCGGTCCCGTTGCCGCCCAGCACGCCGACCGAAGCCGGGGTGGCCCGCGGCAGGCCCGGCGCCTGCTCGTGGAAGAAGCAGCGCGACGTGTGCACCTCGTCGACGCTGAAGAACGGCGGTGCCGACTCGCGGCAGCGATCGGCGGCCAGCGCGCACCGGGGCGCGAAGATGCAGCCGGTCATGGTGTGGCCGGGCGACGGCAGGAATCCGGGGATGGTGTCCAGCCGGTCGGCGTCCTTGCGCTGCCCGAGCCGCGGCAGGCACCGCAGCAGCCCGACGGTGTACGGGTGCCGGGGATCCTCGAACACCCGGCGCGCGGGCCCTTCCTCGACCAGTTCGCCCGCGTACAGCACGCCGACCCGGTCGCACATCCTGGCGATCACGGCCAGGTTGTGGCTGATGAACAGCACCGTCGTATCGAACTCCTGGCGCAGGGCCGCGACCAGGTCGAGCACCTCGGCCTCGACGGTCGCGTCCAGCGCGGTGGTCGGCTCGTCCAGGATCAGCAGCGACGGCGAGACGGCCAGCGCCATGGCGATGACCACCCGCTGCGCCATCCCGCCGGACAGCTCGTGCGGGTACCGCCGCATGACCAGGCCCGGGTCCGAGATCTGCACCTTGCGCAGCATCTCCTCGGCCGATGCCGTCGCCTCGTCCGAGGACTGCCCGGCGATGCGGAACACCTCGGCGATCTGCCTGCCGGCCCGCAGCGACGGGTTGAGCGCCCGCCCTGGCTCCTGGTAGACCATCGACACCGTGCGGGCCCGCAGGTCGCGCAGCGCCGAGGCGTTCATCGACAGCGGGTCCAGCCCGTTGATGCTGACCGTCCCGGCGCTCACCCGGCCGTTGCTGGGCAGGTAACGCACCAGCGCGAGCGCGACCGTGGACTTGCCGGACCCGGACTCGCCCACCAGCCCGTACGACTCGCCGCGGCCGATCTGGAACGACACGTCCCGCAGGGCCAGGCGGTCCTGCCCGCGCACCCGGTAGGTGACGTCCAGGTTGGCTACAGCCAGCGCCGGGCCACCCGCCGCTGGGCCACCCGCCGCTGGGCCACCCGCCGCTGGGCCACCCGGTGCCGGGCCACCCGGTGCCGGGCCGCCCGCCGCGCCCGGGTCAGTGCTCATGAGGCCAGCACCTGCTCGATCGAGTCGGCGATCAGGATGACCGCGGTGACCAGCGAGGCGATGGCCAGCGCCGGGAACAGCGTCTGCCACCAGTAGCCCGCCGTCAGGTTGACGTAGTTGGCCGCGATGTCCGCGCCCCAGTCCGGGGTGGGCGGCTGGATGCCGAAGCCGAGGAAGGACAGCGTAGCCACGGCGAAGACCGCGTAGCCCAGCCGGACCGTGAACTCGACCAGGATGGCCGGCATGACGTTGGGCAGGATCTCGGCGAACATGACCCGGCCCGGGTTCTCGCCGAGCAGCCGGGCCGCTGGCACATATTCCATGTTCCGCTCGACCAGCACGGCGGCGCGGACCGTCCGCGCGATGAGCGGCGTGAAGACCAGCCCGATGATGATGGTGATCCCCACCACGGACGGACCGAGGGCCACCACGAACAGGAAGGCGATGATCACGAAGGGCAGGGCCAGGAAGGCCTCGACGATCCGCCCGGTCACCAGGTCGAACACGCCGCCGATGTAGCCCATGGCCAGCCCGAGGGCGGTGCCGAGGATCGTACCCAGGATGGTGGCCAGCGGGGTGATGATCAAGATGTCCCGGGCGCCGACGATGACCCGGGACAGCACGTCCCGACCGAGCGGGTCGGTGCCGAACCAGTGCGCCCCGGACGGGGCGATGTTGACCGCGAGCAGTTGCTGCGCGAGCGGGTTGTACGGCGCGAAATGGGACCCGAAGATCGCGCACACCACCCAGAACAGCAAGATCGCCGCGCCCACGTAGAACATCGGCCGGCGCAGCAGCAGCCGCCAACTGGCCGGGGTGCCCCGGCTCGCGGCCACCAGCGCGGCCGCGCCGGTCGCCCCGAGGTACCCGCCCGTGCGATCGAGATCCGCGACTGGTGCGGACAGCTCGACCGGGCCCGCCGGGTCCGCCAGCCCATCCGGGTCGGGAAGCGACGGGGATCCCGGCTGCGGGGCCGGATCGCTCATCCGGTCCCCCCGAGGCTGCCAAGGCTCATTCGGTCCCCCCAAGGCGGAGCCGCGGGTTGAGCGCCGTCAGCAGCAGGTCCGCGGCCAGCGTGGCCAGCACGTAGACCACGCCGATGATCAGCACCCCCGCTTCCAGCATGGGGAAGTCGTGGGCGATCGCGGCCTTGTAGATCAGGTTGCCCAGGCCCTGGTAGTTGAACAGCGTCTCCACCACCACCAGGCCGCCGATCAGGTACCCGGTCTGGGTCGCGATCACGGTGATGGTGGGCAGCAGCGAGTTGCGCAGGATGTGCCGGCGGATCACCGTGGACTGCGGCAGGCCCTTCAGCACCGCGGTCCGCGCATAGTCGGAGTTCAGCGCCTCGATGGTCCCCGCCCTGGCCATACGAGAAATGTAGCCGAACAGCACAAAAACGAGCGGTATAGCCGGCAAAATCAGGTGCCTGAGCTGGTTCAGCGGCGACGCGCCGGCCCCGGCCGAAGCGGTCACCGGCAGCCACTTCAGCTCGACGCCGAACACCACCAGCAGCACGATCCCGGACACGAACTCCGGCACGGTGGACAGCGAGAGCCCGGTCACCGAGATGACCCGGTCCGTGCCGCGGCCCGCGTGCAGCGCGGAGATCACCCCGCCCAGGATGCCGAGCGGCACCACGATCACAAAGGCGAGCACGGCCAGCTTGACCGAGTTGATCAGCGCGGCCCTGATGAAAGGCTCGACCGCCGACCGGTAGGCGTAGGACGTGCCCATGTTGCCGTGCAGCAGGCCTCCGATCCAGCTCAGGTACCGGGTGAGCAGCGGCCGGTTCACCCCGAGCTCCTGGTCCAGGGCCTGCACCGCGCTGGGCGACGCGAGGTTGCCGAGAGTCGCCCGGCCGGGATCACCGGGGAGGATCTGGCCGGCGAAGAATACGATCAGGCTGAGCAGGAACAGCGTGAGGATCATCAGGCCTAGGCGCCTCAGCAGGAACGCTGCCATCGCTGGCCTCCTCGTTGGCGTTCCGCTCGTGAAACGTTCCAGAGCAGCTGAGCCTAGCTCAGGCATAGATAGGTGAGCAATCCATGACGATCATGCTCAGCGGAAGTGACCTGACTGTTACGCAAGTGGTGGCGGTGGCCCGGCACGGCGAGGCCGTCGCGCTCGCGCCGGGGGCCACCCGGGCCATGCGGCAGGCCCGTGCGGTGGTCCAGGAGATGCTGCAGGCCCGGGAGCCGGTCTACGGCCTCACCACCGGCGTCGCCGAACGCAAGTCGTTCCTGCTCGACCCAGCCCAGCAGCAGAGCTTCAACCGCCGCCTGGTCCTCAACCACCGCATCGCCCAGGGCGACGCGGCCCCGGCCGACGTGGTCCGCGGCGCCATGGTCTGCCTGGCCAACAGCTACGCCAAGGGCGTCACCGGCGTCCGTCCCGAGCTGGCCGAGATGATCGTGACTCTGCTGAACGAGGGCTTCGCGCCGCCGGTGCGCAGGCTCGGCTCGCTCGGCGAGGGTGACCTGGGCCCGATGGCCGACCTCGCGCACGGGCTCATCACCCGCAGCGGCTTCGAGGTGGCCGAGAACGAGGGGCTCGCCCTGGTCAGCAGCAACGCCTTCACCACCGCCTGGGCCTGCATGGCGATCTATGACGCCCGCGCTCTGGTCGACGCATTCGACGTGGCGGGGGCCCTTGACCTGGAGGCGTTCGGGGCCAACCTGACCTGCCTGCACCCGATAATCGAGCAGACCCGGCCGTTCCCGGGCCTGGCCGCCACCCTGGGACGGCTGCGCGACCTGCTGGCGGGCAGCTACCTGTGGCAGCCGGGCTCGGCCAGGTTCCTGCAGGACCCGCTGACCTTCCGCTGCCTGCCGCAGATCCACGGCGCGGCCCGCGACGCGCTGGGCTACGCGCGGACGATCTTGACCCTCGAGCTCAACTCCTCGCAGTCCAACCCGGTGGTCGTCACGGCCGAGCGGCGGATCGTCTCGGTCGGGAACTTCGACATGGGCCCGCTGGCCGCCGCGCTCGACTTCGCCAGGATTGCCCTGGCCCCGATCGTGACCAGCGCGAACGAACGCGCGGTCAAGCTGCTGCAGGCACCGTTCTCCGGGCTGTCCACGGGCCTGGCCGCCGTCGCCGCCACCCCCGACGACGCGCTGTCCGAGCTGGCCACCTCCGGCCAGGCCATCACCGTCGAGGCCCGGACCCTGGCTCACCCGGTCTCCTACGAGCTGGCCAGCTCGGTCAAGGGCGAGGGCATCGAGGACCGCGCCACGATGGCGCCGCTGTCCGCGCGCCGCCTGGCCGACATGACCCAGCTCTGCGCCCGGGTCGCCGCCATCGAGCTGGTCGTCGCGGCCCAGGCCATCGACCTGCGCGCCCTCGCCGGCCCCGGTAAGCCCGGCCAGCTCGGCCCCAGCTACCTCGGACAGGGCACCGGCCGCGCCTACCGGCTGACCCGGGAGCTGGTCCCGTTCACTGCGTCCAACGGCACGGTGCCCGCCGACCTGGAGCCCGTGGTCGAACTCATCACGCGCGGCGACCTGAGCAGCCCCGACAGGTAACATGCCCCCATACTCCGGGATCGCGCCAAAAAGTCAGATTTGACCGAACGGTCCCCACTTCACCCGCCCAGCCCTGGTGCGTGCCACCCCAGGCTTCCCGTACCTGAACCGTCCGCACCGAGGAGCGCATCATGAACGTCGGTTTCATCGGGCTCGGCCACATGGGCGGCCCCATGAGCCGCCACGTGCTCGCGGCCGGTCACGACCTGCTCGTCCACGACATCCGGCGGGAGGCGGGCGCCGAGCTGGAGGCGGCCGGCGCGGCATGGGCGGCCTCGCCGCGCGAGGCCGGCGCAGGCCGCGAGGTGGTGATCACCATGCTGCCCACGGTGACCAGCGTGGAACAGGTGCTGCTCGGCGCGGACGGGCTGCTGTCCGGGCTGGCCCCCGGCTCGGTCTGGATCGACATGTCCACGTCCGTCCCCGCCGTCGCCGACCGGGTGCGCTCCGTGGCTGAGACAAACGCCGCCGGGCCGGTGCAGATCCTGGACGCCCCGGTCAGCGGCATGGCGGCCGGGGCCAAGGCCGGCACGCTGCAGATTTTCGTGGGCGGCGAGGAGGCCACCTACCACCGTGTCCGCCCGCTGCTGGAGGCCATGGGTGATCCCGAGCGCATCCTGTACGTCGGCGCGCACGGCTCCGGTTACACGGTCAAGCTCATGCTCAACCTGCTGTGGTTCGCGCACCTGGTCGCCACGGCCGAGGTCCTCACCATCGGCACCCGGGCCGGGGTGGACCTGGCCACCCTGCGCCGTTGCCTGCTGGCCAGCCCGGCCGCCAGCAATTTCCTCGAGCATGACGTCCTGTCCGTGCTGCGCGACGGGGACTACGACGAGTCCTTCGCGCTCGCCCTGGCCTGCAAGGACCTCGGCCTGGCCGTCGACCTGGCCGGGCACGTGGGCGTGCCAGCCGAGCTGAGCGCGCTGGTCGAGCAGATCTACCGCCGCGCCCGCGCGCAGTACGGCGACCTCGGCGGCGAGATGCTGCCCATAAAACTCTACGAAGACCTCACCCGCACCCCGCTCCGCCTCCCGCCTGGGGCAAGCTTGTCCCTGTGACGCCTTCGCCCACACCGATCACGGACAGCGCGCCGATCACGGACAACAGCACGCTGATCACGAACATCGGCGAGCTGGTCACCAACGACCCGGACTCCGGCACCTTCGCCGCGATCGCCGACGCCGCCCTGGTGGTCACCGGCGGCGTGGTGGCCTGGACCGGGCCGGCGGCCCGGGCGCCCGCCGCGGATTCGGTCGTGGACGCCGCCGGCCGGGCCGTGCTGCCCGGGTTCGTCGACTCGCACGCGCACCTGGTTTTCGCCGGGGAGCGCAGCGCCGAGTTCGCGGCCAGGATGGCGGGCCGCCCGTACGCCGCGGGCGGCATCCTCACCACGGTGGCAGCCACGCGGGCGGCGCCGGATGCCGTGCTGCGGGCCAACCTGCGGCGGCTGGTGGCCGAGATGCTCCGGCAGGGCACCACCACGGTCGAGTGCAAGTCCGGCTACGGGCTCACCGTCGGCGACGAGGCGCGGGGGCTCGCGCTGGCCGCGGAGATCACGCCCGAGGTCACCTACCTGGGCGCGCACGTGGTGCCGCCGGAGTTCGCCGGCGACGCGGCCGGCTACGTGGACCTGGTCTGCGGCCCGATGCTCGAGGCGTGCGCCCCGCACGCCCGGTGGATTGACGTGTTCTGCGAGCAGGGCGCGTTCGGCGCGGACGAGGCCACCGCCGTGCTCGCCGCCGGCCGGGCCCGCGGGCTCGGCGCCCGCGTCCACGCCAACCAGCTGGGCCCGGGACCCGGCATCCGGGTGGCGGCCGAGGCCGGCGCGGCGTCGGCGGACCACTGCACCTACCTGACCGAGGCCGACGTGGCGGCGATCGTATCCGCCCCGCTGGTCGCGACGCTGCTGCCCGGGGCCGAATTCGCCACCCGGCACCCGTACCCGGACGCCCGGCGGCTGCTGGACGCGGGCGCGGCCGTGGCGCTGGCCACCGACTGCAACCCGGGCTCGTCGTACACGTCCAGCATGGCGTTCTGCATCGCGCTGGCCGTCCGCGAGATGCGGATGACGACCCAGGAGGCGATCTGGGCCGCCACGGCGGGCGGGGCCAGGGCGCTGCGCCGGGCCGACGTGGGCCACCTCGGCGTGGGCGCGCGAGCCGACCTGATCCTGCTGGACGCCCCGTCGCACGCCTACCTGGCCTACCGCCCCGGCGTCCCCATGATCGCGGCCGTCTGGCAGGCGGGCCGCCTGGCCGCGGGAACGCTAGGGCTTACGGGCCACGCCGGCCCATAGGACCGCGGGGCTGGCCGCCTCGATCTCGTTGTCCGGCCGCCACTGCGGGACCCGGACCACGCCGGGCGCGGCCAGCTCGAGCCCGTCGAACAGCGCCGTCACGGCCGCCTTGTCCCGCACGGTCACCTGCTGCGGCATGGACTCGTTCATGCGCCGCACCATCTCGGCGTGCGGCCCGGCGTCGATGTCGCTGGCCGGGTGCGAGATCGCGATGAAGCTGCCGGGCGCGCACGCGGCCATCAGCGTCTTGACGATGGCGCCGGCCTCGCCGCCGCTGAACTGCAGCACCGTGAGGAGCATGACGGCGACCGGCTGGCTGAAGTCCAGGGTGTCCGCCGCCGCGGCCAGGATCTCCCCGGGCTGGCGCAGGTCGGCGTCGAGGTACGCGCACGCGCCCTGCGGGGCGCTCTTGAGCAGCGCCTTGGCGTGGGACAGCACGATGGGGTCGTTGTCGACGTAGACGATCCGGCTGTCCGGGGCGACCTGCTGGGCGACCTCATGGGTGTTATCGGCGGTCGGGATCCCGGTCCCGATGTCGAGGAACTGCCTGATCCCCATCTCGCCGACCAGGAACCGCACCGCCCGGGCCAGGAACGCGCGGTTGGCCCGGACCGAGAAGACCAGGTTCGGGTAGGCCTGCAAGGTCCGCTCGCCGAGCTCGCGGTCCGCGGCGAAGTTGTCCTTGCCGCCCAGCCAGTAATCGTAGACCCGCGCGATGTGCGGGACCCGGGTGTCGAAGTCAGGCATCGCTAGTAAGGGTATGGGCTAGGTAGCGGCGGCGGAAACGGATCAGCGGCTCGCCCAGCTCAGTGACGTACGGGACGTTGGTGACCCGGGCGATGACCAGCAGGTGGTCCCCGGCCGGGCAGACCTGCTCGGCCGAGCACTCCACCGCCGCGAGCCCGCCGTCGGCGATCAGGGCCCCCGACGCCGGGCCGCGCCGGTGCGGCACGTCGCCGAGCATCAGCCGGGCCGCGGGGCGTCCCGCGGCCGCGAACCGGCCGGCCAGCACCCGCTGAGCGGCCCCGAGCAGGACCACGGCGAACCGGGTGACGGGCTCCTCGGCCCGGCCGAACAGCTCCGCCGGATACGACCCGGCCATCAGCGACACCGCCACCAGCGGCGGGTCGTCGGACACCGGGCAGAACGCGCTGACCGTAGCGCCGACGTCATCTCGGCCGTCCGCCACCGTCACCAGCGTGACCCCGGCCGCCCACTCCTCCAGCGCGCCTGCGGCCATCGAACGAGGCGGCCGGCCCGCGGACCGTTCGGTCAACTGATGACCCAGGTGCCCGGGAGCATCAGCGGTCCGTACGGCGGGAGGCCGGCGCGGGCCGCCAGCCGCCAGGCCGGGCCCCAGCCCGAATACCCGCCGGACAGGCCGAAATCCAGCCCGGCCGCGGCGGCCGGGCGGGACTCGCTGGACTCCGGCGGCCGCAGCTGATCGAGCGGGGTCAGCCGGGGCCAGCCGCGCAGCAGCGCGTCGGCGGGCAGGCCAGCCCGCCGGCGGGCGATCTCGGCCGCGTCCGCCAGCCCGCCGAGCTCGTCGACCAGGCCGTTCGCCGCGGCGTCGGCGCCGGTCCAGACCCGCCCCCGGGCCAGCTCGCCCATCCGCTGGACCGGCATCCGGCGGCCTTCGGCCGCCTTGGCCACGAACTCGGTGTAGACCGCGTCCAGCCACGCGTTGATCCGGTCCCACTCGTCCTGCGTGAACGGATGGGTGGGCGCGAACATGCGGGCCCGGGCGCCCTCGGCCACCGAATCGGTGGTGATGCCGATCCGGCCCAGCGCTTCCTCGAACACCGGCTTGCCGATGATCACGCCGATCGACCCGGTGAGCGTGCCGGGCTGGGCCACGATGACATCGGCCGCCATCGAGATGTAGTACCCGCCGGAGGCGGCCACGTCGCTCATCGACACCACCACCGGCTTGCCGGCCGCGCGGAGCCTGACCACCTCGCGCCAGATCGTGTCGGATGCGACGGCCGAGCCGCCGGGGCTGTTGACCCGCAGCAGCACGGCCCGGACGCGCTCGTCGGACCTGGCCGAACGCAGCGCCGCCGCCACCGTGTCCGAGCCCATGGCGCCGCCCACCGGGCCCCGGCTGCTGCGGCCCTGCCTGATCGGGCCGGACGCGTGGATCAGCGCGACGAAGCGCTCGCGCGGGTTGGGCAGGTGGCGGGCCCGCTGCGCCATGGCGCGTGCCTTGGCGTACCGGGCCACGTACTGCAGGGCCGCGTCCTGGCCGGCTTCCTTCCGGACGGCCGCGTAAACCTCATCCCGGTAGCCCAGCGCGTCGACCAGGCCTTCGGCCAGCGCGTCGGTGGCCAGGAACGGTCCCCGGTCGAGCAGCGCGCGGGCCTGCGCCGGGGTCTTGCCGCGGCGCTCGGCGATGGCCGCGCTGATCTGCTCGACGACGGAAACCGCCAGGCGTTCGGCGGCCTCGCGGGCCGGCCCGGTGAAGCCGCGTTCGGTCAGCGGGTCGGCGGCGGTCTTGTACTCCTGCCGCTTCGCGCTCTGGAAGCCGATGCCGACCTTGGCCAGCGCGTCGTGCAGGAACAGCTGCTCGACCGCCACGCCGGTTAGGCCCACGCTGCCCGAGGGCTGCAGGTAGATCCGGTCGAACGCGGTGGCCAGGTAGTAGGGCAGATTCCCCTGCGTGAACTCGCCGAACGTCTCGGCCCAGGCCACGGTGAGCTTGCCCGACTCGCGGAACCCTTCCACCGCCTCCCGTATCTCCTGTATCCGGGCCAGGCCGATATGGCCGCCGACCTTGGCCACCAGCGCGCGGACCCGGTCGTCGTGCCGGGCGCGGCGCAGGCCGTCGATGATGTCGGGCAGCCTGAGCTTGCGCAGGGACATCACCGCGGACAGCGGGTCCGTGGCCGGCCCCTCGGGGACGCCGTCGGTGAGATCGAGCTCGAGGATCAGCGGCGCCGGGTGGCGCTGCCCTAGCCTGGAGATGCCGAGTTTGGAGAGGCCAAGCTTGGAGGTATCGGCGACGGGCCGGAGGCCGGCGAAGCCTCGGGGGGGTGCGGGGGGGTTGTTTCTTCCCGAGGGGGGTCCGGGGGGAGGGGTCCCGCCGGGCAAGTCAGAACCGACAGGGGGTTTAGCGTCTGCCATGCGGTCAGCTTACGGTGCCAGCGGACACGGGAACGGCGAGCCGCCGGCCACGATCGTCGTGGACGTGGCCAACGTGATGGGGTCCCGCCCGGACGGCTGGTGGCGGGACCGGGCCGGCGCCGCGGTCCGCCTGCACGCGGACCTCGCCCGGCTGGCCGCCAGCGGCCGTCCCATCCTGCCCCCGGACCCCGACCCGCGCCCGGACCCCGACCCGGACCCGCACCCGCAACCGCCGGAGTTCGTCATGGTGCTGGAGGGCGCCGCCCGGGCGGCGGCGGCCCGGATCGAGCCGGCCGAACGGGTCCGGGTGGTGGTGGCGGACGGTTCGGGCGACGACGCGATCGTGGCGCTGGTGCGTGAGCTGCCCGGCCGCCGCGTGGTAGTAACCGCCGATCGCGAGCTGCGGCGGCGCAGTGCGGCCGCGGGCGCTGCGGCCCAGGGGCCGGGCTGGCTTCTCAGCCAGCTGCCGGCCAGGTGATCGGGCCGCCCGGCCCGTTCAACCGGGCGGCCCCACTCTCCCTCTCGCTCCCGGCGCACTGAGGCCCCGGAGCGAGCATCGTAGCAGGCAGTGGCCCCATTTTTCCCGACTTACCCGGATACCGACAGTTTGGAAAATCCCAGGCTAAGAGGCTTTACTGGGGTCCAGCGGCCATCCGCTGACTACGAGAGGGAAGATGCCCGTGACTGTGCTGCTCATCGTCGCGATTGTTGTGTTCGTCGGCCTGCTGCTCATCGTTGACCGCGTGATCAAGGCGGCCAAGCGGACCGGCCGGCGGCGCGAGGCGCGTCGGCGGCTGTCCGCCGCGACGGCCGCAGCCGACGTCGAGCACAAGCGGCGAAGAACAGCGGCCGAGGCCAGCGGGGCGCTCACCTCCCTCATGCCCACCATCCACGAGCACGAGCCGCGTCACGTGGACTGAGCCCCCCGTGACTGAGCCCCAGTGACTGAGCCACCGTGACTGAGCCGCCGTGAAGGTCGTCGTGCTGTCCGACACGCACGCCCCTCGCCGATGGCGGGCCTGCCCGCCGCGGGTGGCCGCGGAACTGCGCGGCGCCGACCTCATCCTGCACGCCGGCGACGTGTGCACGGCCGGGGTGCTGGCCGAACTGGCGCAGTACGCGCCGGTGACGGCCGTGCTCGGAAACAACGACGGCCCGGACGTGGCCGACTGGGGCGCCGCGCCGACCGCCGAGCTCGACCTGGACGGGCTGCGCGTGGCCATGCTGCACGACAGTGGCCCGGCCCCCGGGCGGCTGTCGCGGATGCGCCGCGCGTTTCCCCGCGCGGACCTCGTGGTGTTCGGGCACTCGCACATCCCGCTCGATGAGTCGGGGTACGGCCTGCGGATCTTCAATCCGGGTTCGCCGACCGACCGCCGGCGCCAGCCGCACGGCACGCTCGGCCTGCTGCGGATCGAGTCCGGGATGCTGGCCGAGGCCACCATCGTGCCTGTGACCTAGCCCGTAACAACGAACCGGGCGCCGGCCAGCGCGAAGCTGGCCGGCGCCCGGGACGCGACGCTAGGCGACCGTTACTCGGTCCACCAGTCCTCTTCGTCCTGCTTGCCGTTGGCCCCCTGCTTGCCGTTGGCCTGGGTGGCGGCCGGGGCCCCGTTGGCTGCGGGCGCGGGCCGCTGGGCCTGCGCCTGGGTGGGGACCGCGGCCACCGCGGGGGCCTGCTGGGCCGGGGCGGCGGACCCGTTGCGGGGCCCGGCCGGAGCCGGCTCGGCGGCGATCGCCGGCTTGGCCGCGGCCGCGGCTGCGGCGGCGTCCATGCCCGGCACCTGGCCGCCGAGCAGCTGGCGCACCTGGGCCAGGTGGCTCGCGATGCTGTCCTTCTGCCGGGTGAGGTCGTCGACCTCGCGCTGTGCCGCGGCCCGGCGGCGTTCGGCATCGGACTTGACCTCGGCCAGCAGCTGGTCGGCCTGGGCCTTGGCCTGGCTGACGAGCTGGTCGGCGTTCTTCTTGGCGTTAGTGACCAGCTGGCGGGCATGCTGGTCGGCGTCACGGCGGGTCTGGTCCGCCTGCGCCGAGGCCTTCGTGGCCCGCTGCTCGGCGGTCGAGGCGCGCTGCTCGGCCTCCGAGACCAGCTTCTGCGTGGCGGACTGCGCCGCGGCGAGCCGCTCGGCCTCCTGGCGTTCGGCTTCCTCGCGGCGTGCCGCGAGCTGGATCTCGAACTCGGCCTCGGCCTGGGCCCGCTGGGCCTCGCTCTCCTCCAGGATCCGCTGCGCCTGGCTGCGCATCTCGTCGGCCTGCCGCTTGGAGGTGGTGAGGATCTCATCCCGCTCGCGCTTGGCGGTGGCCTTGAGCTGGGCCACCTCGCGCTCGGTGCTGGTGCGCAGCTTGGCGATGTCACGCTCGGCCGCCGCGCGCTTCTCCGCCACCTCGTGGTCGGCGGTGGCGCGGTGCTTGGCCGCCTCGCGCTCGGTGGTGTTGGTCAGCTCGTCGGCCTCGCGCCGGGCGGTGGTCCTGATCGAGTCGGCCTCGCGCTCGGCCGCGCCGCGCAGGTCGTCGGTCTCGCGCTTGGCGTTCGCGCGCAGCTCGGCACCCTCGTTCTCGGCGGCGGCGCGCAGCTCGGCCGCATCGACCTTGGCCGCGGCCTTGATCTCGTTCGCCTCGGATCTTGCCGCCTGGACCAGCTCGGTGGCCTGCTCCTCAGCGAGCCGGAGCAGCTGCTCGATGCGCGCGCCCAAACCGGAATAGGTGGGGCGTTCCTGCTCCTGGATCTGGCGGTGGGCTTCGGACAGCTCCCGCTTCATGTTCGTGGTCTGCTCGCGGTGCGTGCGGACTTCGGCTTCTATCTGCCGGATGTGCTCATCGACCTGGTGACGGTCGTAGCCCCGCATCACAGTCGCGAACTCACGCGGTGGGGCCTCTTCGAAGAAGTTGGTGAGCTGGGCGTCAATGTCCGATTGCATGTGGCCTAATCCTGCTAGACGTGATGGCGACAAGGGGAAGATTATCAACGGCGGGTGTCAGCATACGGGTACGACTCTCGGCCGGTGACAGGGAGACTACTCTCACTTAGGTGGGTTGGCGGGCCCTTCGGAGTTCTCAATCCTAAGCTTCCCGTTAGACCCAGAAGTACCAAATCGGGCGTTTCCCCCGGGCCTGCCGGCCATGGCCGGCAGGTATCGTTGCTGACATGAGCGAACCACGCCAGCCGGTCATTCTCGGCGGCGCGCGGACGCCGGTCGGCCGCCTGCTGGGCTCCCTGGCCAGCAAGCCGGCCAGCGAGCTGGGCGGCGTCGCCATCGCGGGAGCCCTGGCCCGGGCCGGGATCGGCCCGGAGCAGGTCCAGTACGTGATCATGGGCCATGTGCTGCAGGCCGGCACCGGGCAGATCACGGCCCGGCAGGCCGCCGTCGCGGCCGGCATCGGCATGGATGTCCCGGCGCTGACCGTCAACAAGGTCTGCCTGTCCGGCCTGGACGCTATCGCGCTCGCCGCGCAGCTGATCAGGCTGGGCGAATACGACGTCATCGTGGCCGGCGGCATGGAGTCCATGACGCAGGCCCCGCACCTCCTGCTCGGGTCGCGCTCCGGCTTCAAGTACGGCCCGGCGCGCCTCGAGGACTCGATGGCCCTCGACGGCCTGACCGACGCGTTCGACCACCTGTCCATGGGCGAGTCCACCGACCACGCCGTGCGCAGGCTCGGGCTGAGCCGCGAGGAGCAGGACGAGTTCGCCGCCGCCTCCCACCAGCGCGCGGCGGCCGCGGCCAAGAACGGCCTGTTCGCCGACGAGATCGTCCCGGTGCCCGTGGCCAGCAAGGGGGGCGAGCTGTCCGTGACCGAGGACGAGGGCATCCGTCCCGGCACCACGGCCGAGGCGCTGGCCAAGCTGCGGCCCGCCTTCACCGCCGACGGCACGATCACGGCCGGCACTGCGTCGCAGATCTCGGACGGCGCCGCCGCCGTGGTGGTGGCCTCGGCCGAGGCCGCGGCCCGCCTCGGCGGCCACGTGCTGGCCGAGATCGGCGCGCACGGCAACGTGGCCGGCCCGGACAACTCGCTGCCCTCCCAGCCCTCCAACGCCATCAGGCAGGCCCTGGCCAAGGCCGGGCTCGGCGTCGGGGACCTCGACCTGATCGAGATCAACGAGGCGTTCGCGGCGGTCGCGGTCCAGTCCATGCGCGAGCTCGGCGTGAGCCACGACATCGTGAACGTCAACGGCGGCGCGATCGCGATCGGGCACCCGATCGGGGCTTCGGGCGCCCGGATCGCCTTGCACCTGTGCACCGAACTGAGCCGCCGCGGCGGCGGCCTCGGGGCCGCCGCGCTGTGCGGCGGCGGCGGCCAGGGCGAGGCGCTGCTGCTGCGGGTCCGTGGCTGAGCCCGGGACACCAAAAAGCGAGCTCGAACGGGCGCGGGCAGGCGATGCCCGTGCCCTGGGGCGGCTGCTCTCGATGGCCGAGGATGACTCGCCCCGGATCCGTTCGGTCATCAAAGATCTCCTGCCCCTGGCCGGCCAGGCCCGGATCATCGGGCTGACCGGCGCGCCGGGCGTGGGGAAGTCCACCATGACCGGCGCGCTGGTCGGCGCGTTCCGTGCCGCGGGTCGGCGCGTCGCGGTGCTCGCGGTGGACCCCACCTCGCCGTTCACCGGCGGCGCCCTGCTCGGCGACCGGATCCGGATGCAGGAGCACGCCACCGACGATCAGGTGTTCATCAGGTCGATGGCCAGCCGCGGCCATCTCGGCGGCCTGTCCGCCGCGACGCCGCAGGCCATCCGGGTCCTCGACGCGGCCGGCTTCGACCTGATCATCGTCGAGACGGTCGGCGTCGGCCAGGCCGAGGTCGCGGTGGCCTCGCTCGCGGACAGCGTCGTGGTGCTGCTCGCCCCGGGCATGGGCGACGCCGTGCAGGCGGCCAAGGCCGGCATCCTCGAGGTCGCCGATCTGTTCGTCGTCAACAAGGCCGACAAGCCGGACACCCAGCAGGTGGTGCGGGACCTGCGCAACATGATCGCGCTCGGGGACCGGGCCCCGGGCTCCTGGAAGCCGCCGATCATCGCGGCCACGGCCACCAACGGCCCGCGCGACGAGGGCGTCGCCGAGCTGGTCACCCGCCTGGACGCGCACTGGGAGTGGCTGGCCTCCACCGGTGAGCTGCGGCGGCGCCGCCGCGCCCGGGCGCGCGAGGAGATCACCGCGCTGGCCTACGCCGCGCTGCGGGACGCGCTGACCGCCAGCGGGGTCGATGAGCTGGCCGCCCGGGTGGCGGACGGGACCCTGGACCCGTTCACCGCGGCCGACGACATCCTGGCCCGGCAGCGGGCATCTGCGCGGGAGGACTTACGGTATACCCGTGGGTAAGCCGCTTGAGCTGCCGTTCGACCCCATCGACCGGGCGGCCAGGATCTGGGAGGCCAGGTTCGGCCCGTCCTCGTCGATGGCCGCCGTCACCTCGATCATGCGGGCCCAGCAGATCCTCCTGGGCCAGCTCGACGCGCTGCTGCGGCCGCATGAGCTGACGTTCGCGCGCTACGAAGCGCTGGTCCTGCTCACCTTCAGCCGCCGCGGCGCCCTGCCGCTGGGGGTGATCGGCGAGCGGCTCATGGTGCACCCCACCAGCGTCACGAACATCATCAGCCGCCTGGAACGCCAGCACCTGGTGGTCCGCCTGCCCAATCCGGCCGACGGCCGTGGCCGCCTGGCCGAGATTACCCCGGCGGGCCGCGAGGTGGTCAAGCTGGCCACCCAGGATCTGATGGCCGCCGAGTTCATGCTCGGCGGGTACGAGCCAGGCGAGCTGAAGGAGATCTTCGACCTGCTCCGTGGCCTGCGGCTGGCCAACGGCGACTTCGTTCCCGAAGTCCCCGAGGCGCTCTAGGACCCCTGGGCCCCAGCCGCCGCTAAGTGCCGCTAACCGTGAACGGCCGCGGCGCCCTCCGTGACGTCCGGGCCACCGCTGCACGCACAGGCTGTCCCGCATCCTGCGCTCTTAACAGACGACGCAGCTTAGAGACGACACAGCAACCCGCCCGGTTGCGCCGATACCTTCTCTTTTTCCGAACGGCCTCTATTGCGTCCAGGCGGTTACACTGAAAATAGTAGGACGTCCTACTATTCACGCCGAGCGAGGATCGATGGACGATTCGGATGCGGGCCGCAGCCGCTGGCAGCAGCGGTATGACCAGGCGGCCAAGCGGGACGCGGACTTCACCACGCTGTCCGGGCTGGAGGTCGACCCGGTCTACGGGCCGCCGCCCGGCGCCGTCGTGCCGGGGATGGACCGGATCGGCTGGCCGGGGGAGTTCCCGTTCACCCGCGGCCTGTACGCCAGCGGCTACCGGGGCAAGCCGTGGACGCTCCGGCAGTTCTCCGGCTTCGGCAACGCGCGGCAGACCAACGAGCGGTACAAGATGCTGCTGCGGGCCGGGGGAGCGGGGCTGTCGGTGGCCTTCGACATGCCGACGCTGATGGGCCGCGATTCCGACGACCCGCACTCGCTGGGCGAGGTGGGGCACTGCGGGGTGGCCATCGACTCGGCGGCGGACCTCGACGCGCTGTTCGAGGGCATCCCGCTGGCCGGCACCACCACCTCCATGACCATCAGCGGGCCGGCCGTCCCCGTCTTCTGCATGTACCTGGTCGCCGCCGAGCGCCAGGGGGCCGAGCTGTCGGCGCTGGACGGGACGCTGCAGACCGACATCTTCAAGGAGTACATCGCGCAGAAGGAGTGGCTGTTCCCGCCGCAGCCCCACCTGCGGCTGATCGGTGACCTGATGCAGTACTGCGGCGCGCATATCCCCCGGTACAAGCCGCTGTCGGTGTCCGGCTATCACATCAGGGAAGCGGGCTCGACGGCCGCGCAGGAGCTGGCCTTCACCCTGGCCGACGGGTTCGGGTACGTGGAGCTCGGCCTCTCCCGCGGCCTGGACGTGGACCAGTTCGCGCCGGGCCTGTCGTTCTTCTTCGACGCGCACATCGACTTCTTCGAGGAGATCGCGAAGTTCCGCGCCGCCCGGCGGATCTGGGCCCGCTGGCTCCGCGACATCTACGGCGCCAAGACCGAGCGGGCCCAGTGGCTGCGCTTCCACACCCAGACGGCCGGCGTCTCGCTGACCGCCCAGCAGCCAACCAACAACGTCGTCCGCACCGCCATCGAGGCCATGGCCGCCGTCCTCGGCGGGACCAGCTCGCTGCACACGAACGCCCTGGACGAGGTACTCGCGCTGCCCGGCGAGGCGGCCGCGGAGACCGCGCTGCGCACCCAGCAGGTCATCATGGACGAGACCGGCGCCCTGAGCGTGGCCGACCCGCTCGGCGGCTCGTGGTACGTGGAGGCGCTCACCGACCGGATGGAGGCCGAGGCGGAGGAGATCTTCGCCAAGATCCAGGGGATGAGCCCCGACGGGTCGATGACCGGCGGCATCCTGCAGGGCATCGAGAACGGCTGGTTCACCGGCGAGATCGCCGAGGCCTCGTTTGCCTACCAGCAGCAGCTCGAGAAGGGCGAGAAGAAGATTGTCGGCGTGAACACCCACACCGACACCGTCGCCGAGCCGCTGGAGATCCTGCGGATCAGCCCCGAGGTGGAACGGGAGCAGGTGGCCACCTTGGCCCGCCGCCGCGCCCAGCGCGACGCCCGCGCCGTCGACGCCGCCCTGTCAGCCCTGGTCGCGGCGGCCCGCACCGACGAAAACCTGGTGCCGCCGATGCTGGACGCGGCCCGCGCCGAAGCCACCCTAGGCGAGATCTGCGACGCCCTGCGCGCCGAGTGGGGCTCCTACACCGAGATCCCCTCCTTCTAACCCCGCCTGCCCCCGTCCCCGCCTCCGCCGGCCTCCTGCCCCCTCCGCCGCCTCTGCCCCGCCCCCGCACGCCTCCTGCCCCGCCCCGCACGCCTCCTGCCCCGGCCAGCCCAAGATTTCCGAGGTATTTTCGGGCTTCGTGGTAAAAAAGGGGACTCTAGTACACCGGATCTACCACGAAGCCCGGATCTTCCACGATCTCAGGCGGCCCATTGGGGCAGGCCCGGAGCGGCCACCGGCAGGCCGGCGTCGGCCGCCGCGGCGAGCAGCGCCTCGTCGTAGGCCACGAACGCAGTCAGGTCCCGCCGGACCGCCAACGCGGAGGCCAGGTGGATGGAATGCGCCGGGCTCAGGCCCTGCGGCGGCAGCGTGGCCGAGTCATCGAGGATGCCGGGCGTCAGCGCGACTCGCGCGATACGCCTGATCAGGCGGTAGCTGCGCGGCAGGGCGCCGGGCTCGGCCCGCCAGATCGCCCGCGGCACCTCGGCCCGGTGCAGCACGCTGGAGACCAGCGGCTGTCCGGCCCGCTCGGCCAGCCAGGCGGCCAACTCGGCCGACTCGGGCTCGGTCACGGCCAGCTTGACCAGAGCGGAGGAGTCGAGGTAGATCACTCGCCGGCCGCCCGTCGTTGCTCACTGAGCGCCTCGCTCGCGGTCGGCCGGGCGGCGGCCTCGCCCGGCGCAGGTCCCGCCCCACGCCCCGGCCCCGCCTCCGACCCGCGCGCCGGCCCACGCCCAGGCCCCGCCTCCGGCCCACGCGCCGGGTAAGGGTCGATGTCCGCCAGACCGCCGGCCTCCTCGGCCGCCTCGATGATCCCCGCCGCGATCAGCCGTTCCAGCGGGCTGTCCGGCTCCCGGACCGGCACGATCTGGGCCACCAGGCGCCCGCGGTTGGTGATGTCGACGGTGTACCCCTTCTCCGCGAGGTCGACGTAGACACTGGCGTGCTGGCGCAGTTCCCTGATCCCGATGCGCGTCTGGCCGGGCGCCCGCGTAGCCGCCTCGGCCCGTGCCGCCGGGCGGCCGGGCTCCCGGGTCCGGGCGGCCGGATCGTCGCTCCGCCGTTCGACGCTGCGCACCGCCGGATCCGGAGTGTCACTCACCGGGCCACCGTAGCACGGCAGATGCTACCCGGACCGGCCCGGGCGCCGCGCGCGGCGCAGGGCCGACCCCGCCCGGCGCAGGGCCGCCAGGCCGGACCTCACGCGCTCACGGCAACCCGCGGCGCCTGCCGGGCCCGGGTCACGGCGCCGCGCGCCTTGACCGCGAGGATCCCGGTCCGGGTCAGCAGCATCGCCACGGCCAGGAAGATCAGGCTGTCGGTCAGGGCCGCCACGGTGATCCCGGAGCTGACCATCCACTGCCCGAGCGCCGCGCCGAAGAAGTGGTTGGCCCCGTAGGCGAAGAACAGCCGGGCGCCCACTACGAGGATCCAGACCAGGGCGTACCCCAGGCCCGCGCGGGAGACGGCCCGGCCGGCCTCGGCGTCGTAGCCGACCCGGATCAGCGCCGCGGCGCCCACGCCGAGGGCCAGGCCCGCCGCCGCTCCGGCGGCCTCCAGGGCGAGCCCGTTACCCGAGGTGGCGGCGCCCTTGATGAAGAACGGGATCACGACCGCCGCGGCGATGAACGGCCGCACCAGCCGCAGTGTCCCGATCTTGCGCAGGCCGAGGTCGCTGATCAGCACCACGGCCAGGATGACGAGGTTGATGATCCAGACGCTGGCATCCATTGTGAACTCCCAAATCGCTCAGTCGTGCTTACCTGCCCCACGCTAGGAATGGCCTGGTTGCAGGCGCGTCGGCCGGCGGCTTGACCCTGGGTGAATCCCGGGTGGAAGCGTCCGGCGGCCGTGGCCTCCACCCGGGATCAACCCGTGCTCAACCCGCCGCCAGCGCAAGAAACGCCGGCCGCGAGTTACGTTGGATATCGGCCGTCCGGCGTCGAGCCGCCGGGGCTTCACAGCTCGGCCAGTCATAGCTCGGTCAGTCAGGAGCAGGTTCCGGTGCCTTCCCTCGCCACCCGGATGTCCCCGCCGCCCGGCGCCCGCTCGCCGGGCGTGGCGCGGGTCATCCAGACGGTGCAAGTGGTGGGCCTGGTCATCGTGATCGTCACCGTGTCGGTGGCCCGCCCGGCACCGGGCTTCGGCAGCGCCCGCGAAACGGGGATCGCGGTCATGCTGGCCGTCTGCGCCGCGGCCTGGGTCACCTGGATCCTGACCGGGCGCCGGGACGGGCCGATGGTGGCCAGCCTGGTCGTCATGGGGGTCGGGGGCGGCGTGCTGGCCGGCCTGTCGCCGAACAGCCCCGCCATCGCGGTGGGCTGCGTCGCGGCCTTCAGCGCGGGCGCGTGGCTTTCCCTGCTGGTGTCGCTGGGCATCACGGCCGGGACCGTGGCCGGGTTCCTGGCCACCGGCCTGGCCACCGGGATCCCGACCGCGCAGCTGCTGGGCTACGCCTGGGCTTACATCGGCGTGTGGACCGTGGCCCTGACCCGCAACGAGTTCGTCGGCCGGGCCGTGGCGGCCGAACACACGCTGGCCGAGACCCGGCGGGCCATGGCGGCCGAGACCCAGGCGGCCGCGCTCGGCGAGCGGGCCAGGATCGCCCGCGACCTGCACGACGTGCTGGCCCACTCGCTCGCCGCGGTGTCGGTGAACCTGCAGGCCGCCGAGGGCCTGCTGACGTCGGGCACGCTGTCCGCGGACAACCCGGAGCTGGTCAAGGCGATCGAGTGCATCGACCGGGCCGGGACGCTGACCAGGGACGGCCTGGCCGCGGCCAAGCGCGCGGTGCTGGCGCTGCGCGATGACGCGGCGCCGCTGCCCGATCAGCTGGCCGCCCTGGCCGGCCAGTACGCCGCGGCTGGGGACCCGGCGGTGACCTTCGAGGTCAGCGGCGAGGCCCGGCCGATCCCGGCGGAAGCGGGCCTGACCGCGTACCGGACGGCGCAGGAGGCGCTGACCAACGCCCGCAAGCACGCGCCCGGCCAGCCCGTCACGCTCCGCCTCGGCTACGAGCCGGCCGGCCTCACCCTCACCGTCGTCAACCCGCTGCCGCCGGGGGCGGGCCGGGGACCGCTAGCCGACACGGGGGCCGGTTTCGGCCTGGTCGGTCTGGCCGAACGGGCCGTGCTGGCGGGCGGTACGTTCCACGCCGGGGCGGTCGCGGGTAACTGGCAGGTGACCTTGAGGATCCCGGCGTGACCGGCCGGACGGAGCACCCCGACCTGACGGAGCACCCCGAACCGGTGAGCGTAGTCGTCGCCGATGATCAGGCCGCCGTCCGTGAGGGGCTGGTCCTGCTGCTCGGCACGCTGCCCGGGATCATCGTGGCCGGCCAGGCCGCGGACGGCGTGGCCGCGGTCGAGGCGGTGGCGGCCGCCCGGCCCCAGGTCGTGCTCATGGACCTGAACATGCCGCGCTGCGACGGGGTGGCGGCCACGCGCCGCATCCGGGCCGATTATCCCGGCACCCAGGTCGTGGTGCTGACCACTTACTCCGACGACGAATCCATCATCGGCGCGCTGCAGGCCGGCGCCCTCGGCTACCTGACCAAGGACGCCACCCGGGCCGAGATCGGCCGGGCGGTGCTGGCCGCCGCGGCCGGCCAGGCCGTGCTGGATCCCGCCGTGCAGCGCCGGCTGGCGTCGGCGGCCGCCCGCGCGCCCGCGGCGCAGCCGGACCACGACGACGAGCTGACTCCACGCGAAGCCGACGTGCTCCGCCTCATCGCCGCGGGCAAGTCGAACCGGGAGATCGCCCGCGCGCTGTTCGTCAGCGAGGCGACGGTCAAGACGCACATCAACCGGATCTTCGCCAAGACCGGCTCGCGGGACCGCACGCAGGCGGTCCGCTACGCCTACACCCACGGCTACGCCGATCCCGCGCGCGGCTGATCCGCGTCGGCGCACTGGCCGGGGCCCGGGTCAAAGCGCTGGGCGTATGCGGCAGGATGGAGTAATGCAGCCGCGGGATTTTTCGCTCTATGGCGCCGTCGATCTGGGTGCGCGGCAGGCGGCCGCGCAGCGCAGGCAACAGGCCGAGTCGGCCGGACCGGCCGAGCCGGGTGACGGGGTCGTCCTCGAGGTCACCGAGCAGACCTTTAACACCGACGTGGTCGAGCGGTCCCGGACCACGCCGGTGATCATCGATCTGTGGGCCGACTGGTGCCAGCCGTGCAAGCAGCTGAGCCCGGTGCTGGAGAAGCTCGCCGCCGAGGCGGACGGCCAGTGGATCCTGGCCAAGGTGGATGTCGACGCCAACCCGCAGCTCGCTGCGGCGCTGCAAGTACAGAGCATCCCCATGGTGGTGGCGGTCGTCGGCGGCCAGCTGGTGGACGGATTCCTCGGCGCGATGCCCGAGGCCCAGGTCAGCCAGTGGCTCAGCCAGGTCCTGGCCATCGCGGACAAGATGGGCCTCCCCCCGGCAGGCGGGGCCGGCGACAGCGGCGAGGCGGGCCAGGCCGCCGCGGACCCGGGGGGTGACGAGGGCCAGCTGCCGCCCGGTTTCGCCGAGGCCAGCGCGGCCATGGAGCGCGGCGACCTGGACGGCGCAGCCCGGGCCTTCGAGCAGGCGCTGGCCGCCGCGCCGGGCGACCCGATCGCCAAGGCCGGGCTGGCCCAGGTCAACCTGATCCGCAGGGTCAGCTCCTACGACCAGGCTCGCGTGCGCCGGGACGCGGCCGAACGCCCCGGCGACGTGGCGGCTCAGCTCAGCGTGGCCGACATCGACCTGGCCTCGGGCCGGGTCGATGAGGCGTTCGACCGGCTGCTCGGCGTCGTCCGGCGCACCTCGGGCGAGGACCGCGACAAGGCTCGCGCGCACCTGGTCAGCCTGTTCGATATCCTCCCGCCACGCGATCCGCGGGTGGCGAAAACGCGCTCCGCCCTCGCTTCCCTGCTTTTCTAGCATCAAGGAATATACAAGTACAGTTGCAAGTTCCTTGCCTATGGAGGATGAAATCCGGACGTCCGGCCGAGTCCTCCAAATATCCCTTCGGAGGTGAGGCAAGGATGTACCTGACTACTCTCGACCTGGCCCGACGCACGTTCGGGCAGGCTGGCGTTATGCCGCTGGATGCCGTCCGCCGCGATGGCGACGTACTGCTGCGGTTCGACGTCCCCGGCATCGACCCTGAGTCGCTGGATGTCACCGTGGACCGTGGTGTCCTGTCGGTGAGCGTCAAGCGGCAGGAGGAGCGCGCCGAGAACGACAAGTTCGTCGTGCGCGAGCGCACGATGGGCACGTTCACGCGCCGCCTGACCCTGTCCAAGACCCTGAACGCCGACGCCGTCGAGGCCGCCTACAACAATGGCGTGCTCGAGGTCCGGATCCCGGTTCTGGAGCAGGCGAAGCCGCGCAAGGTGGAAGTCCGCCAGGGCGACCAGCAGCCGGAGCTGGCTGCCTGACCCAGGTAGCGGCAGCACGGTAACGAAATCAAGCGGCCGGCGGGGCGCGGAAGCGCCCCGCCGGCCGCTTACCATCTGGCCAGGAGGAGGGAACGCCATGGCCCCATCACCGCTAGAGGACGAGTACGCGCCGCTGTACACGGTCGGGCAGGTCGCGGAGATGCTCGCGGTCAAGCAGGCGTTCCTGCGCCGTGTGGACGAGCTGCAGGTCGTCTCGCCGCAACGGTCGGCCGGCCGCCAGCGCCGCTATACGCGGCACGAGATCCGGGTCATCCAGCGGGTCGTCAGCATGGCTGACGAAGGCATCACCCTGCTGGCCATCCGCCGCATCATCGAACTCGAACGGCGGCTCGCCGAGGTCATCAGGGAACGCGATGAACTGGCCCGCCGCCTAGCCGACCGCCAGCAAGCAGAAAACAGGTAACGAGGTCCCGCCCCCGGTGGTCGGCTGCGCCTCCGCGAGCCGTTCCAGGACCGGCAGCGCCGCCGCCAGCGCGGACCGCTGATCGGGCGTGAGCAGATCCAGGCTCGCGGTCAGCATCAAGGTCGTTTCCGCCCGGATGCGCTGGAGCGCGTCCTGCCCGTGCGGGGTGATGCTCAGGGTGCTGGCCCGGGCGTCGCTGGGGTCGGCGAGCCGGCGCACGTAGCCGCTGTCCTCCAGCGCGGTCACCAGCCGGGTGAGGGTCGACGGGGCGATGCCCTCGGCCGCGGCCAGATCGCCGAGCCGCATCGGCCCGGTCTTCCCGATCGTGGCCAGCGCGGCGAGCTGGGTCGGCGTCAGGCCCGCCAGCTCGTGGCGGCGCAGCCAGCGGGACAGGCGGGCCAGGGCGACGCGCAGCCGGGTGACGTCGATCTCGGCATGGCCCGGGGGCTGCGCGTCGGAGGCCAACGCCAGCGCAGGCCCGGAGGCGACCGGTTCCGTGCTCACCTATCCAGCCTAACGCCGCGCGCGCGGTACCCGGGTGTCCGGACACCGCCACCGCCGATCGTGACCGATGATAGATGCATGGACGACATGGCATCGGACGCACTGACGGGCCGCCTGCTCGTCGCCACCCCGCTGCTAGAAGACCCGAACTTCCACCGCACCATCGTCCTGGTCGTCGAGCACGAGCCCGAGCAGGGCACTCTCGGCGTGGTGCTGAACCGCCCGACGCAGGTCCCGGTCGGGCAGGTGCTCGAGCCGTGGACCGACCTGGCCACCGACCCCCCGGTGGTGTTCACCGGCGGCCCCGTCTCGCCGAACAGCGCCCTCGCCCTCGCCCTGGTGCCAGGTACCGACGAGCCTGTGGGCTGGCACCCGCTGGATGGCGGAGCCCCGGCCATGACCAGGCTCGGCCTGGTCGACCTCGACGCCCCGCCCGGCCTGCTCGCCCCGGCGATCACCTCGCTGCGGGTGTACGCCGGCTACGCGGGCTGGAGCGCGGGACAGCTCAGCGCGGAGATCGAGGAGGGGGCCTGGTACGTCGTCCCGGCCGAGCCCGCCGACGCGTTCAGCGCCGAGCCGGCCCGCCTGTGGCCCGCGGTGCTGCGCCGCCAGGGCGGCGAGCTCGCCTACGTGGCGACGTATCCCGACGATCCCAGCTTGAACTAGACCCAGCTTCAATTAGACTCGCCAAGGTGAGCGAGACTGAGGTTCTTCCGGACCAGCGGACCCGCATCCAGGAGGATGTGCGGCCCGACGTGTCGCACGGTGACGGCGATCACGAGCGATTCGCGCACTACGTCGACAAGAGCAAGATCGTCGACAGCATGGTGACCGGCACCCCGGTCACCGCGCTGTGCGGCAAGGTCTGGGTGCCCAGCCGCGACCCCAAGCGCTACCCGGTCTGCCCCACCTGCAAGGAAATTTACGAGCACCTGCCCCCGGGCGACAACGGCGGCAACGGCGGCAACGACTAGCCGTGTTCACCCGGCCGGCGCCGCGGAACCGGTAGCATCTCGCCCTCGTGAGCATGCACCACGACCCCGCCGGGAATCACCTCAGAGGGTGGCAGCAGGACGCGTACCGCGAGTACTTCAAGGTCCCGAGGCGTGATTTCCTGCTGGTCGCCACGCCCGGGGCGGGGAAGACGGCGTACGCGCTCACCGTCGCGGCCGAGCTGCTCGCCCGGCGCGAGGTCGCCGCGCTGACCGTCGTCACGCCCACCGAGCACCTCAAGCACCAGTGGGCGCAGGCCGCGAGCCGGTTCGGCATCGCCATCGACCCCAGTTACAGCAACGCGCAGGGCCCGGCGGCCGCCGACTTCGCCGGCGTGGCCGTCACCTACGCCCAGGTCGCGGCGCATCCGGCCCTGCACCGCCAGCGCACCGCCCGCCGCCGCACGCTGGTCGTCTTCGACGAGATCCATCACGCGGGCGACGCGCTGACCTGGGGTGATGCGGTCAAGGAGGCGTTCGACCCGGCCCGGCGCCGGCTCGCGCTGACCGGCACGCCGTTCCGCAGCGACGCGAGCCCCATCCCGTTCGTCAGTTATGTCGACGAACCTGGCGGCGTCAAGCGAAGTGCCTCGGATTACGTGTACGGCTACGGGCCGGCGCTGGAGGACGGCGTGGTGCGCCCGGTCATCTTCCTGGCCTACTCCGGCGAGATGCGCTGGCGCACCCGGGCCGGGGACGAGATCACCGCCACCCTCGGCACGCCGATGACCAGGGACCAGATCGCCCAGGCCTGGCGGACCGCGCTGGACCCGGCGGGGGAGTGGGTCAGCCGGGTGCTGGCGGCCGCCGACAAGCGGCTGACCGAGGTACGCCGCGGCATGCCCGACGCGGCCGGCCTGGTCATCGCGGGCGATCACGAGGACGCTCGGGCCTACGCGGCCCTGTTGCGCGGGCTGACGGGCAAGCGTCCGGTGGTGGTGCTGTCCGACGACAAGACCGCAAGCAAGAAGATCGCCGCGTTCGCCGCCTCGGACGAGCGCTGGATGGTCGCCGTGCGGATGGTCTCCGAGGGCGTGGACCTGCCGCGGCTCGCCGTCGGCGTGTACGCCACCAGCGTGTCCACCGCGCTCTACTTCGCGCAGGCCGTCGGCCGGTTCGTCCGGGCTCGCAGGCGGGGGGAGACGGCATCGGTGTTCCTGCCCTCGGTGCCGGTCCTGCTCTCCTTCGCCGCCGAACTTGAGGCCGAACGCGACCATGTGCTTCGGTCGAGCACTGGCCCCGAGCCCGAGGAGGCCGAGCTGGCCGAGGCGCAGCGCCAGCGCGACACGCCGGACGCTGGGCTGGACGAGCCCGCCTTCCAGGCCCTGGGCGCCTCGGCTCACTTCGACCGGGTCCTGTACGACGGCGGCGAGTTCGGCACCGCGGCGGCCGCGGGCTCCGCGGAAGAGGAAGACTTTCTCGGCCTGCCCGGCCTGCTCGAACCCGACCAGGTCCGCACCCTGCTCAGCAAGCACCAGCAAGCCCAGCTCGCCGCCCGCTCCCGCGCCCCGCGGTCCGGCCCCGCCCCGGCTCAGCCCGGGGCCGCCGCGCCGGTGAGCCGCGAAGCCCTCGCGGCCCTCCGCAAGGAACTCAACGGCCTGGTCGGCGCCTGGAGCCACCGCACCGGCCAGCCCCACGGGGTCATCCACGCCGAGCTGCGCCAGTCCTGCGGCGGCCCCGCGCTGCCCCAGGCCAGCGCCGACCAGATCCAGGCCCGCATCGCCAGGATCCGGGCCTGGGCCCTCTCGGCCCGCTGACCTCCCGGCTCCCCGCCTCCCCGGCTGCTACTGCCCTGTGCTGCTACTGCCCTGTGCTGCTACTGCCCGGCGGTCGCCAGTACGCGCGCGTCCGAGATGGCCTTGCGCAGCTGCTGGTAATCGCGCTCGTTCTGGCCGGCGTAGGCGACGGCGAAGTCGGCGACGGCTTGGTCGAAGTCCTCGCTGCCGCCCAGGTAGCCGGAGATCATGGTGGCCCGCCCGGTGCGGGCGTGCGCGCGGGCCAGCGCCCAGCCGCACAGCCTGCCGTAGTAGGCCAGCTGGTCCGGGTCCATCAGCGAGACGCTCATGCTCCCCTTCATGTCCCGCAGCTGCCGCACGTAGTAGTCCTTGGCCGCCACGTGCAGGCCCAGGTGATCATCGTCGCTGGCTCCCCGACCGCCGGTGCCGCCGCCGGTGCCGATGCCGGTGCCGATGCCGGTCCCGATGCTGCCGGTGCCGCCGGTGCCGATGCCGCTGGTCCAGCCCAGGAACGGGTCGGTGGCGGCCTGCATCAGCTGCTGGCCCTTGACCACCCGCTCGCCCTGATGCGCGTACTCGCTCTTGCCCGCGTACGGGGCCAGCACCGACTCCTGCGCCTCCTTGAGCTGCAGGAACAACGGCTCGTCCGGGCGGTCACCGAGCAGCAGCAAGACGAAGGCCTCGGTGCCGACCGAGCCGACCCCCACCACCTTGCGCGCGAAGTCGCCGAAGTAATAGCGGCGCAGCACCTCATGCCGGTCCGCGGGCAGCGTCTCCTGGTACAGCGTGATGGCGTGCCGGAGCTCGTTGAGGACCTCGGGGTGGCGCTCGATGGGGTAGCGGACGATCACCGGGTGGGCCGGCCGGATCCGGTACCGCCCCTCGACCTGGTCGCACATCTTCAGGAACGCCTTCAGGCTGGTCCTGCGGCGGGCCTTGGCGATGTCCGCCTGACGGCGCTGCACCGCCTTCCTCGGCTGGAGCGTGTCGTAGAGCCGGGTGACCTCGTCGATGTCGATCCTGGAGTACCAGACATTCAAGAAGCGCATCGAGGCGTAGTGGCCCATCTCGGTGCGGTAGCTGCGCACCGCCAGCTTCGCCGCGGTGTGCGCGTCGCGGTCGCCGAACCCTTGCTCGCGGGCGGCGACGGCGAAGCTGGCCGCCAGCCGCTTGACGTCCCATTCGAACGGCGCGGGCAGCGTCTCATCGAAATCGTTGATGTCGAACACCAGCCGCCGGTCCGGCGCGGCGAACATGCCGAAGTTCAGCAGGTGCGCATCCCCGCAGGCCTGCACCCGGATATCGGACGTCGGCGTGTGCGCCAGGTCCCAGGCCATCGGCGCGGCCGCGCCGCGGAAATAGGCGAAGGGCGAGGCGGCCATGCGCCCGTACCGGATCGGCACCAGCTCGGGCACCCGGGTCCTGGCCTGCTCCTGGAGGATGTCGATCGGATCGGGCCGGTCCGGTGCCGGCTCCCACGGCCCATGGCTCAGCCGGGGCGTCATCTTGCGCCGCTCGCGCCCCTGCTGCTGCCACTCATCCGGCGTATACAGCTCATGCGGCGGGGCCAGCACCCCTGGTGACATCCGGCTCATCAGGCCCGCCTCCCCGTTACCTTTACTCCGAGGGTGCGCACCTGCGCATAAACGCTGGTAGGGACGTTAGTCCCGGCCCAGGAGTGCGAAGTGCCCGGCCGTCAGGAGCCCAGCGAGGAACTTAAGCAGCCCGTAGTGCCGACTTTCCGGGCTTTGCTGCTGGTCAGGGTCCTGCTTCCAGGCCGGAGCGGCGCCGGCGGCAGCGTCGATGGGCGGCGCGGAAGGCGGCCGGCCGTAGTACCGCCCCCGCCGCTGGCCCACCCTCTCCCCGCCGGTTATGTCCCGTTATGCCGCAACCTCACATTGAGACATAACGGTCTCCGACCATGATCATGGGTCGTTTCGGACTCGGGGCGCCCGTTTTGACCCATGATCATGAAAACAGTCCGCGCGTCAGGAGCCGGAGCCGAAGACGAACCGCTCGATGATCCCGGCCAGTTCCAGGGGCGTGTCGCCCTGCAGGCTGTGGCCGGCTCCCTCGACGTGAACGACCTGGGCCGAAGGCAGCCGGCGCAGCAGTTCCCGCTCGTTGTCGTCGTCCAGCACCGAGTCTGGCCGCATGCCCCGGGCCAGCAGCACCGGCACGGTGATGGCTGACAGATCCTCCCAGAGTTGCTCGTAGCGGGTCTCCGCCGCGGCTGGATCGTCTGGCACGGCCCGGCGGTGCCGGGCCCACCGCCATACCCAGGTGCCGTCGGGCTGCTGCTCCGCGTTGTGCAAGATGCCGCGGCGCAGCGACGACCGGGATCGGGTCGGGTTGAACTTGGCCGTCCGCTCCAGCAGCTCGTCCAGGCTGGCGAAGCTGGTCGGTCCGCCGACGAAGTCGGTGATGTGCCGGGCCCGCTCTGGTTTGACCCCGGGCAGCACGTCGACCAGGACGACCTTCCTGACCAGCTCCGGCGCTTCGGCCGCCAGCGCGATGGTCGTCATCCCGCCGAACGACATGCCGACCACCGCCCGGGCGGCCGGGGCGAGCTGGCGGACGACGGTCGCGACGTCGGCCGCGTTGGCCTGGATGTCGAGCTGGCCTTCCCGGGGGACTGCGGGGCCGTCCGAGTGGCCGTGCCCGGGCAGGTCAATGGCCACCAGGGGACGGTCCAGGGCCATCGCCACCGTGTCCCAGGTATGGGCGTTCTGGGATCCGCCGTGCAGCAGGACCAGTTCCGGGTCCCGCTCCTGCCACACCAGCGCGCTCAGCCGCCGCCCGCCGGCCACCTCGGTGAAGACCCGCCGCACGGTCGGCGGGCGGTCAAAGGGCAGGCCGTACTCCTCGGCGTTCTCGCCGAACAGCCCGAACTCGTCGTAGTCCACTCGGTCGGCCATGGCTTGCGCTCCTTTTGCCCGGGCTCGCCCCGAACTGAGTATCCCACCAGCGGGCGGTGAGGTGCAGGCCGCCTGCCGCTAGCATTTCCTGCGGATGGCAGGCCGGACGGGCCAGCGGAAAGGCAGGATAAGGCCGTGAGCGTGATCGAACCGCAGAGCAGTCCGCCGATCCGGGTCGGCGTCATCGGCGCGACCCCCGGCCGGGGCTGGGGCACCGCGGCCCATCTCCCCGCGCTGGCCGCGCTGGATGAGTTCCAGGTCACCGCCGTGGCGACCACCAGGCTGAGCACCGCCTCGCAGACCGCGGCGGCCTTCGGGATACCCCTGGCCTTCGCTGACGACGCCGAGCTGGTGTCTTCCCCGGAGGTGGACGCCGTCGCGGTCACGGTCAAGGTTCCCGAGCATGACCAGCTGATCCGCGCCGCGCTGGCGGCCGGCAAGCACGTGTTCTCGGAGTGGCCGCTCGGGGTCGACCTCGCCCAGGCCGCCGCCCTGGCCGATCTGGCCGAGGCCCGCGGCGTGCGTCACATCGTCGGCTTGCAGGGCTACCAGGCGCCCGGCGCGCTGTTCGTCCGGGAGCTCATCGAAAACGGCGCTATCGGGCAGCCGCTGACGGTCGCCATGATGGCCGCCGGGGGCCCGGCGGGGCGCCAGATCCCGCAGGCCAACCTCTACGCCACCGATAAGGCGGCCGGGGCCACCGTGCTCACCATCTCGACCGGCCACATCCTGGCCACCCTGGCCCGCGCGGTCGGCGAGTTCCGCCAGCTCTCGGGCGTCGTGGCCCTGGTCAACCGGGAGACCACGGTCATCGAGACCGGGCAGCGGGTGCCGGTCACCGCCCCGGACCAGGTCATCGTGGCCGGGTCACTTGAAAGCGGAGCGGTGGCGTCCGTCGCGGTGCAGGGCGGCTCGGCGCCGGTCAGCCCGAGCTTCGACGTGCGCATCGTGGGCACCGAGGCCACCTTGGTGATCCGGCCCGCCACGCCGGGCGGCATCCACATCACCGACTGGGCCGTCCAGCTGGCCCGACCCGACGGCTCGTCCGAAGACCTGCCGGTGCCCGCGCGGTTCAGCCCGGTACCCGCGGCGGTGCCCGCCGGGCCGCCGAGAAACATCGCCGTGCTGTACCGCGAGTTCGCCCGGGCGATCAACGAGGGCCGGCCGGCCGCGCCAGACTTCGCCACCGCCGTCCGGTACCACCAGCTGCTGGCGCAGATCCAGCGCGCCTCAGACACCGGGATCCGCCAGGACGCGGTCGGCTAGCGGCCGTGAGCAGCCCGCGCGTACTGCCCATCGTCCAGTGCGGCGATCCCATCCTGCGCCGCCCGGCTGACCTGGTTGACCCGTCCGACCTGCGCAGCAGCGAGCTCCAGCTGCTCATCACCCAGATGCGGGCCACGATGGCGGCCGCGCCGGGGGTCGGGCTGGCCGCGCCCCAGGTCGGCGTGCCGATCCAGCTCGCGGTCCTGCACGACGGCCCGGAGCGCTGGGGGCAGCTGACGCCCGAGGAGCGGACGGCCAGGGAACGGGACGAGCTGCCCTTCACCGTCCTGGTCAATCCCGTGCTGCACCCGGCCCCCGGCGGCGAGCAGGTCAGCTTCTACGAAGGGTGCCTGAGCGTCCCCGGGCTCACCGGGTCGGTGGCGCGCCACCGGGCCGTTCGGGTCGAAGCGCTCGATGAGCACGGCCTGCCCGTGGACCGGGTGTTCTCGGGGTGGCCGGCTCGTATCGCGCAGCACGAGATCGATCACCTCGGCGGCCGCCTGTACCTGGACCGGGTCGAGACCAGGTCGCTGTCCACCAGCGATAACTACGCTCGCCTGTGGGCCGGGCGCCCGGCGCAGGAGGCGGCCGCCTACCTCGGGTTCACGCTTCGGTAGCGCTCATCCACGAAGGCGGCTCATCCGCCGAAGGCGAAGGGAGAACGTCGATGGCCATCTTCAGGCGGGGCATGCATTTCGGGTCCTACGGCCGTCTCGACGATGGCCCGGGCGTGTTCGACCGGCTGCGGGCGGCGGTCGAGATCGCGGAGGAGTCCGGCTTCGACGCGCTGTCGGTGCCGGATCACTTGCAGCAGAACCGGGTGGGCGGTGGCCCGGACTCGCCGATGTTCGAGGCCTTCACGCTGCTGGGCGCCTTGGCCATGCGGACCTCCTCGGCCCGGCTGCTCGCCCTGGTCAGCCCGGTGACGCTGCGCCACCCCGCGCTGCTGGCCAAGTGCGTGACGACGCTGGACGTGCTGTCCGGGGGGCGGGCCGTGCTCGGCGTGGGCGCCGGGTGGGACGTGGCCGAGCACGAGGCCTACGGGCTCGCCTTTCCCGGCACCGGCGAGCGGATGGACCGCCTGGGCGAGGCCCTCGTGGTCTGCCGCGCGATGTTCGCCGACCAGCGGGCGAGCGTCGGCGGCACGTACTACTCGGTCCACGACGCACCGAACTCGCCCCGCCCGGTGGGGACGATTCCCGTCCTGGTGGGCGGGGGCGGGGAGCGCCGCACCCTCGACCTGGCCGCGCGCTACGCGGACGCCTGCAACGTCTCCGGTGACCCCGCCACCGTGCGGCACAAGTTCGACGTCCTGGAGCGGCACTGCGAGCGGGCCGGGCGGGACCCGGCCGAGATCACCAGGACGGTCTTCGCGCTGCCCCCCGATGACCTGGCTGATTTCGCCGCGGCCGCCCGCGCCCTGGCGGCCGCCGGCGCCGAAGGGATGATCGTCATCGGGCCCGAAGACCCGGGCCGGATCCCGGCCATCGGCCAGGTGCTCGCCGACGTCTTCGGTGACCGCTAGGATCCCCGACCGCTACGAGCCCCCGACCGGCGTGCCGATGAGCTCCACCCCGCGGCCGTGCAGGTCCTCAATGGCCTTCACCGTTGAGGCCGGGCCGATGGCGGCGGTCAGGTCGAGCAGGACCCGCGTCGCGAATCCGGCCCGGGCCGCGTCAGCGGCGGTTGCGTGCACGCAGTAGTCGGTGGCGATGCCGGCCACGTCGACCTCGTCGATCCCGCGCCCGCGCAGCCAGTCGCCCAGCGGCGTCCCGTCGTCGTCGGCGCCCTCGAACCCGCTGTACGCCGCGGCGTGCTGTCCCTTGCGGAACACCGCCTCGACCGCCGAGGTGTCCAGGTCAGGGTGGAAGTCCGCGCCCGTCGTGCCCGCCACGCAGTGGGCCGGCCACGACGCCACGTAGTCCGGGTGGCCGGAGAAATGGCTGCCCGGGTCGACGTGGAAGTCCTTGGTCGCCACGACATGCGCGTAGCCGGGACCGTCCGCGAGATACCTGCTGATGGCCCGGGCCACTGCGGTACCGCCGGCCACGGCCAGCGAGCCGCCCTCGCAGAAGTCGTTCTGCACGTCAGCGATGATCAGCGCACGCATGAGCCCACGGTATCCACCGTCACGACCCCACCTCGGCGGGGGTGCCGGACGTGATCCGAACGAGCTCGGCGAACGAGGTCGGGAACACGGTGTGCGGGTGCCCGGCCGCGGCCCACACCACGTCGTAGGGCTCGAGCCACGTGTCGACCAGGGTGCGGATCGGCGCCGGATGGCCGACCGGGGCGACGCCGCCGATGGCCTGGCCGGTCCACGCCCGGACGGAGCGGGCGTCGGCTCGCTGCACCGCCGACGCGCCCACCAGCGCCGCGACCGCGGGTTCGAAGACACGATGGGCGCCGCTGGTCATGACGAGCAGCGGGGCCCCGTCGGCGCTGAAGATCAGGCTGTTGGCGATGGCGCCCACCTCGCAGCCGAGCTGGGCCGCCGCGGCCGCCGCCGTCGGCGCGGGCTCGGGCAGCTCCCGCACCTCGCCCGGCACGCCCAGGTCGCGGAGCACGGCAGAAAACGACGCGAAGTCAACTGGCATGCCAGGCAGGCTAGCCGGGCCGTCGCCGTGCGGCGAACGCATTTACCACCCGGGCCCCGGGCCGTGCCCGGGCCCCTACTCCTCGGAGCCGTCCGGCCCGAACACGGTGGGGATGGCCGGGTAGCCGCGGGACAGCTGCAGCGCGTGCGGCGGCAGCTCGGCCAGTGCCGTGCGGTGCCGCTCACGCGCCGCGGTCACCGCCTCGCGGCCCACGATCTCACCCGCGACCACCAGCGGCACCAGCAGTTCCCGGTCCCGCAGCCCGGGCTCGGGCGGGGTCAGGCTGATCCGCTCGCTCAGCGCGATGCCGTCGGCGTCCCGGTGCCGGACGGCCCACTTGCGCCCGCCCCGGCCCGGCTTGCCCACCGACCGTTTGGCCACCGGCACCAACTCGCTGTCCTCGCCGTCGTCAAGCGCGCGGGCCACCAGCTTGTACACCAGGGCCGCCGTCGGCGCGCCGGATCCGGTGACCAGCGACGTGCCGACCCCGTAGCCGTCCACCGGCACCGCGCCGAGCGCCGCGATCGAGTACTCGTCCAGGTCGCCGGTCAGCACGATCCGGGTCTTGGTCGCGCCCAGCGAGTCCAGCTCGGCGCGCACCTGCCGGGCCAGCACGGGCAGGTCGCCGCTGTCGATCCGCACCGCGCCCAGGTCCTGGCCCGCGACCTCGATCGCGGTCCGCACCGCCCGGGGAACGTCTTCGTAGGTGTCCACCAGCAGCGTCGTGGCCTGGCCGAGCGAGGCGACCTGGGCCGCGAACGCCTGCCGTTCGTCGTCGTGGACCAGCGTGAACGCGTGGGCGCTGGTCCCGGCGCTGGGCACGCCATACTCCTGCCGCGCCCGCAGGTTGGAGGTGGACGCGAAGCCCGCAAGATACGCCGCCCGCGCGCTGGCCACCGCGGCCTGCTCGTGGGTCCGCCGCGAGCCCATCTCGATCAGCGGGCGGTGCCCGGCCGCGGTCACCATCCGGGACGCGGCGGACGCGATCGCGCAATCGTGGTTGAGGATGGACAGCGCGACGGTTTCCAGCACCACCGACTCGGCGAACGTGCCCTCCACCACCAGTATCGGCGAGCCGGGAAAATAGCAGTCGCCCTCGGCGTAGCCCCAGATGTTGCCGCTGAACCGGTACGATGCACAGAACGCCAGCGTGTCGGAGTCCACGATGCCCGCGTCGGCCAGGAAATCCAGCTCGGCCGGGCTGAACCGGAACCGCTCGATGGCCTCCAGCAGCCGTCCGGTGCCGGCCACCATGCCGTAGCGGCGGCCCTGGGGCAGATGCCGGGCGAAGACCTCGAAGACGGCCCGCCGCCCAGCGGCGCCGCTGCGCAGCGAGGCCTGCACCATGGTGAGCTCGTACTGGTCGGTCAGCAGTGCGGTTCCAGGCAGTGCGGTTCCAGGCAGTACCGCCCCGGGCCCGTCCGGGGGCTGGTGGTTCACCGAGTTCGTCACAGGTGGAAGACTACGTAGTAGGAGGTGGCTAGTCGTGAGCGTGGCGCCCGCTGAGGTGGATCTTCCGCGGTCCGCTGACCATCCGGAAACCGACAAGCCCTGGGTCACCATCGTGTGGAACGACCCGGTCAACCTGATGACGTACGTGACGTACGTGTTCCAGCAGGTCTTCGGCTTTCCGAAGAAGAAGGCCCACAAGCTGATGCTCGACGTGCACCACAAGGGCAAGGCGGTGGTCGCCGCCGGGGCCAGGGAGGCCATGGAGCACAACGCGGAAGTGCTGCACGGGTACGGCCTGTGGGCCACCGTGCAGCACGACAGCTAGCGGGCCCCGCGGCCAGGCAGCCATGGAACCCTTCCGGCCCACCCGAGGTGGCGGCGCGCGTGCCTCGCTCGCCCCCGCGGAGGCGTCGCTGCTGCGTAGCCTGGTCGGCCAGGTCATCTCGCTGATCGCCCCCGACGGCCCGCCCGCGCCCCAGGCCGCGGATGGCCCGCTGGCCGAGTGGGAGGCCGAGCTGACCGGCCCGGCCGAGGCAACCGGCCAGACCCAGGCCTCGGACGATCCCGTGCTGGCCCGGCTGCTGCCCGACGGGTACCGCGACGACCCGCAGGCCGCGCAGGAGTTCCGCAAGTACACCGAGTCCGGGCTGCGCAGCGCCAAGCAGCAGGCCGCCCGCGAGATGCTGGACACGCTGCCGGGCGACGGCGGCCGGATCCAGCTCAGCCGCGACCAGGCCACGGCCTGGCTCAAGGCCCTCAACGACGTCCGCCTCGCGCTCGGCGTCCGGCTGAACGTCACCGAGGAGTTCGAGGACCAATGGAGCCGGCTGGGCCCCGATGACCCGCAGTGGGCGGCGTACGAGGTCTACGCCTGGCTCGGCGCCGTCCAGGAATCGCTCGTGCAGGCGCTAGCCTAAGGCCCGTGCTCACCATCGCCCGCGGCCTGCGTGACCAGATCGCGGCCCACGCCCGCGCCGACCATCCCGACGAGGCGTGCGGCGTGCTGGCCGGCCCGGCCGGGAGCGACCGCCCCGAGCGCTTCATCGCCATGACCAACGCCGCGCGCTCCCCGACGTTCTACGAGTTCGACTCCACCGAGCAGTTCCAGGTGTGGCGCGAGATGGACGAACGGGACGAGGAACCGGTCGTCATCTACCACTCGCACACCGCCACCGAGGCCTACCCGTCGCGCACCGACATCAGCTACGCCAATGAGCCTGGCGCGCACTACGTGCTGGTCTCCACGCGCGATCCGGACCGGCTGGAGTTCCGCTCGTTCCGCATCCGCGGCGGCGAGGTCGCCGAGGAGCCGGTTACCGTGGTGGAATGATCCCGGCCCGGCCCGGGTTGCCACCCAAGGCACAACACAGGGAATTCAAGGAGCGTTGTTCATGGCCATCGAGGTTCGCATCCCGACCATTTTGCGCACCTACACTGACGGCGCCAAGCAGGTCGAGGGGAACGGATCCACCCTCGACGAGCTGCTGGCTGATCTGGATGCCAAGCACGGCGGCCTGCGCGCCCGCCTGGTAGACGACGGCGGCCTGCGGCGTTTCGTCAACGTGTACCTCAACGACGAGGACGTCCGGTTCCTGGCCGGCCTAAAGACCCCGGTCAAGGACGGCGACACGGTGACCGTCCTGCCCGCGGTGGCCGGCGGCGCCAGTTAATTTTCCGAACGGACCCGGGCTCATGCGCTACGAGAACCTGCTCGACTCCCTCGGCCATACGCCCCTGGTCGGTCTGCCCAGGCTGTCACCGACGGCCGACGTGCGGCTGTGGGCCAAGCTGGAGGACCGGAACCCGACCGGTTCGGTCAAGGACCGCGCGGCGTTCTTCATGGTGGCGCAGGCCGAGAAGGACGGGCTGCTCTCGCCCGGGGCCACGATCATCGAGCCGACCAGCGGCAACACCGGGATCTCTCTGGCCATGGTGGCCACGCTGCGCGGCTACCGGCTGATCGTGGTCATGCCCGAGAACACCAGCCAGGAGCGCCGGCAGCTGCTGCGGATGTACGGGGCCGAGATCATCGGCTCCCCGGCCGCGGGCGGCTCCAACGAGGCGGTCCGGGTGGCCAAACGGATCGCGGCCGAGCACCCCGACTGGGTCATGCTCTACCAGTACGGCAACGAGGCCAACGCCCGGGCGCACTACGAGGGGACCGGGCCGGAGATCCTCGTCGACCTGCCCGAGATCACCCACTTCGTGGCGGGCCTGGGCACCACCGGCACGCTCATGGGCGTGGGCCGCTACCTGCGCGAGCACCGGCCGGGGGTCAAGATCGTGGCCGCCGAGCCACGCTACGGCGAGCTGGTCTACGGGCTGCGCAACGTCGACGAGGGCTTCGTCCCCGAGCTGTACGACGCCAGCATCCTGACCACCAGGTTCTCGGTGTCCTCCGCCGACGCCCTGCGCCGCACCCGGGAGCTGATCACCGCCGAGGGCATCTTCGCCGGCATCTCCTCCGGCGCCGCGCTGCACGCCGGCCTGGCCATGGCGGCCAAGGCCGTCGCCGAGGGCGAGCGCGCCGACATCGTGGTGCTGATCGCCGACGGCGGCTGGAAGTACCTGTCCACCGGCGCCTACGACGGCACCCTGGAAGAAGCCGAGTCCCGCCTCGAAGGCCAGCTCTGGGCCTGATTTCCACCCCATTGTCCCCTTTCTCCCCAGGAGATAATGGGGGCATGCGGCTGACCGTGGTGGGGTGCTCGGGGAGCTTTCCGGGACCGGATAGTCCCGCGTCGTGCTACCTGCTGGAGGCCGAGGGGTTCCGGCTGGTGGTGGACATGGGGAACGGGGCGCTCGGGGTGCTGCAGCGGTATGCCGGGCTGTTCGAGGTGGATGCGATCTGCCTGTCCCACTTGCACGCGGACCACTGCGTGGACCTGGCTTCGTACTCGGTGGCGCGGCTGTGGGCGCCGGGCGGGCCGCGGCCGCCGATCCCGGTGTACGGGCCGGCCGGGACGGCCGAGCGCGTGGCGGCGGTGCTGGGGTCGGGCCACCGCGGGGTCGAGGCCGTCCGGGAACGCTTCACCGTCCATGACCTCGCGCCCGGGACGCTGGAGATCGGGCCGTTCCGGATGACCGCCGAGCACATGAACCACTCGGTGGAGACGTTCGGGTTCCGGGTGGAGCAGGCCGGCTGGCGGCTGGCCTACTCGGCGGATACGGGCGAGAGCGACGCGCTGGTGCGGCTGGCCGAGGGCGCGGACGTGCTGCTGTGCGAGGCGTCGTTCCGCACCGGCCCGGACAATCCGCCGAACCTGCATCTGACCGCGCGGCAGGCCGGGGAGCACGCGGCCCGGGCCGGCGCCGGGCAGCTGGTGCTCACGCACCTGGTGCCGGGGTCCGACCGGGAGGGGGCACTGGCCGAGGCGGCCGGAAGCTACCGCGGGCCGCTGTCGGCGGCCTTCTCCGGACTGGTCCTCGGGCCCAGGGCGGCCGGATAGGCTGAACGTCATGTCTCGACCTGACGGGCGATCCGTGACCGAACTGCGGCCAGTGACAATAACCCGGAACTGGCTCGACCACGCCGAAGGCTCGGTGCTGGTGGAATTCGGCCGGACCCGGGTGTTGTGCGCCGCGAGCGTGGCCGAGGAGGTCCCGCGCTGGCGCCGGGGCAGCGGCCAGGGCTGGGTGACCGCCGAGTACGCGATGCTGCCGCGCGCGACTCACACGCGCAATGACCGCGAATCGGTCCGGGGCCGCCTGGGCGGCCGGACCCAGGAGATATCCCGGCTCGTCGGCCGCTCGCTGCGGGCCTGCGTGGACTACAAGGCGCTCGGCGAGAACACCATCACCATCGACTGCGACGTGCTGCAGGCCGACGGCGGTACCCGCACCGCCGCAGTGACCGGAGGTTATGTCGCGCTGGCCGACGCCGTGGCCTGGCTACAGGGCCGGAAGAGGACCAAGGGCGAACCGCTGCTCACCTCGGTGGCCGCGGTCAGCGTCGGCGTCATCGACGGCGAGCCCCGTCTCGACCTGTGCTACGACGAGGACGTGGCGGCCGACACCGACATGAACGTGGTCTGCACCGCCAGCGGCGACTTCGTGGAGATCCAGGGCACCGCGGAGCGCGAGCCGTTCAGCCGCGACCTGCTCGGCCAGCTCCTCGACCTCGCCGTGGCCGGCTGCGCCGAGCTGACCAGCCTGCAGCGCGCCGCCCTGGACGCCGCCGCCCTGGACGGCGCCGCCTTGGACGGCACTGCCCTGGACGGCACTGCCCTGGACGGCCATGCCCGCTGACGCCGTCGTCCTGGCCACCAGGAACGAGGCCAAGCTGCGCGAGCTGTCCCGGATCCTCGGCACCACCATCGCCTTGACCGGGCTCGAGGAGTTTCCCGGCGCCCCCGACGTGCCCGAGACCGGGGCCACGTTCGAGGAGAACGCGCTGCTGAAGGCCCGGGCCATCGCCGCCTTTACCCGCCTGCCCGCCGTCGCCGACGATTCCGGCCTGTGCGTGGACGCGCTGAACGGCATGCCGGGCGTGCTGTCGGCCCGCTGGGCGGGCCGGCACGGCGACGACAAGGCCAACCTCGACCTCGTGCTGGCCCAGGTGGCCGACGTGCCGGACGAGCGCCTCGCCGCCCGCTTCGTCTGCGCCGCCGCGCTGGTCGTCCCGGCCGAAGGGCAGGCGCGCGAGTGGGTGGTGACCGGCCAGGTGGAGGGCCGGCTCATCCGCGTGCCCCGCGGCAGCGGCGGGTTCGGCTACGACCCGATCTTCCTTCCCGATGGATTCGGCCAGACCACGGCCGAGATGAGCCCGGAGGACAAGGACGCGATCAGCCATCGCGGCCGCGCCTTCCGGGCCCTCGTCCCGTTTATCACCGGAGAGCTCCATGACTGACCACTCCATGACCGGCCAGCGACTCGCGCCGGGTGATCGCGCCCCCGGCTTCACCCTGCCCGACGCGGACGGCAACTCGATCTCGCTGTCCTCGCTGCACGGTACGCGGGTCATCGTGTACTTCTACCCGGCCGCGATGACGCCGGGCTGCACCAAGGAAGCCTGCGACTTCCGCGACAACCTCGACTCCCTCGACGCCCAGGTGCTCGGCATCTCTCCCGACCCGCCCGCCAAGCTGGCCAGGTTCCGCGACCGGGACGCCCTGACCTTCCCGCTGCTGTCCGACCCCGATCACGCCGTCGCGGCCGCCTACGGCGCCTACGGGGAGAAGAAGCTGTACGGCAAGACGACCGTCGGCGTGATCAGGTCCACCTTCGTGATCGACGCCGACGGCGTGATCGAGAAGGCCATGTACGGGGTCAAGGCCACCGGTCACGTCGCCCGCCTGCTGGCCGAGATCGGGGCCTAGCCGGGCGGTACCGTTATTTAAAGGCCGGGATGGTGGTTATCAGCGGCCGGGATAGCGGCAGGCGGGCGTGGCGGAATGGCAGACGCGGCAGGTTTAGGTCCTGTTGGTGGCGACACCATGGGGGTTCAAATCCCCCCGCCCGCACTGTTTCCCCACGTCGTGGGCTCAGCTCACGTGGTGGGAGCGAGCTGGGAAAGGCGGGCGGCCATGTCTGAGCACGGCATGACGGACGAGCGTTTCCGTTACTGCCGGATCGGCCGCCACTGGGGTCCGCGTGGCGCGGCCGGCGTCCTGCCGTGGTCGGTGACCCCTGACGGACGTGCCTGGGTGCTGCTGAGCCACCGTTCGGCGCGCGTGGCGGCGGGCGGCACCTGGTCGACGTTCGGCGGCGCGATCGACGTCGGCGAGACGCCATGGCAGGCCGCGGTACGCGAGACCGGCGAGGAAACGTGCGGGCTCGACGTGGCCGGCGGCACGGTCACCGCCGAGCTGGAGGCGCCGTGCCCGCATGGGTGCGGCTGGTCCTACCGGACGTTCGTGGTCCGCCTCGAGTCCGCCGAAGGCGCCCTTCCGGGCGTCAGCATCGCGGCCGCGGCCGCCTGGGAGACCGAGGATGTGCGCTGGGTGCCGGCCGAAGAGGTCGGCGAGCACGGCGACCTGCACCCCGGCCTGCAGGCCACTTGGCCGACCCTGAGTGAAGCCATCGGAGTCCGCGAGCCCCGATGACGTCTCCCAGCGCGGTGACAGCCTTCTGCCGGCTTCGCCGCCCTCGGGTCAGGCCGGGGCGCAATTCAGCCGTCCTTCGCATGCACGCTTCCGGCTGTGATGGATATGGGACCGCGGAGGTACAGCTCCGCGCCTGTGCGCTACCCCGCACACTCTCTGCGCGAGGTTAAAAGTCATTCAAAAACAGGTTCGGAATATAACCCTCTGCAGCATGTATATGGTAAACTGATAGTGACGGGGTGATTCCAGCTCTTTCCTTCCGAACGGAGCGTGGCCCGTGCTCCCGGACCCATCCACCAGCCCAGCCGACGACAGCGGCGACCCTGGCGACAGCCAGGAACCCGGCGGCTACCCGCCGCCCGAGTGGCCGGAGCCTGACCTGCCCGGCATCGGGGATCCCGGGGCGGTCTATCCGGATGCCGGGTCGCAGGGCTTGTTCTTGTCTGTGCCGGCCGGGTCGTTTGATGCGGACCGGTTCGCGCAGTGCGGGCCGGCGGCGGAGATGCCGCCGGATCCGCTGCTGGCCACCATCATCGACGCGGTCACCGGCCCGGACGGGCCAGGAGTGGGCACGCTGTCCGATGATCAGCTGATCGGGGTCATCGCGGCGGTCCGGCGGCTGGAATCCCGGGTCGCGTGGTACGCGCTGACCGCGGTCGCGGAGTTCGCGGCCCGGTGGGGTGGTGAGGTCGCCGGGGCCGAGTTCGCCGCCGACCAGCTGGCGTGCGAACTGCACCTGACGTCCCGCTCCGCGGCAGTGCAGCTGGACTACGCCACCGCCGTGGCCGCTAGGCTGCCGCGGTGCCTGGCTGCCCTGTTCGCCGGCCTGCTGCACCCGGTGCATCTGCGGATTATCGAAGAGGAGACCCAGATCCTGTCCGCCGAGGATGCCGCCGCCGCTGATGCGGCGCTGGCCGGGACGGCGGGGTCGCTGACGTTCGGGAAGCTGCGGTCGGCTGCGCACCGGCTGGTCCTGGAGCTGGATCCCGAGGCGGCGGCGCGGCGGAAGGCGGCCGGGCGGCGGAACGCACACGTGCAGCCGTTCCGGGAGCCGTCCGGGAACGCCGGGATGATCGCCCGGGAACTGCCCTGCGATGAGGTGCTCGCGTCCTGGCAGCATGTGGAGCAGCGGGCGCTGGACCTGCGCGCCGCCGGGATCCCCGGCACCCTGGAAGAGCTCCGCGTCCGGGCCTACCTGGATCTGCTGCAGGAACGCCACACCGGCCTCGCCGTGCCTGGCCCCGGCCCGGCTGGGACTTCAGCCACGGCCGGGCCGCCGGACACCGGTCCGGAAGGAAACGGCGGCGGCCCGGGTGGCAGCGGTCCGGCGGGCGGCCCGGGTGGCAACGGCTCCGGCGGCCGTCCCGGCGCGGATGCCGGGCCCAGTCTGGCCGCGCTGGTCACCATCACTGTGCCGTGGTCCGCGTGGACCGGCCAGTCCGCCACCCCAGCCGAGGTCGGCGGGTACGGCACCGTCGACGCCGCCGACGCCTGCGACCTGGCCGCCGCGGCGGCCCGGGACCCCCGCACCCGGTGGTGTGTCACCGCGCTGTATCCCGACGGCACCGCCGCCGCCCACGGCTGCGTACCCGGCCGCCACCCCCCGCCGCCCGGAATCCGCCCGCAGGACTGGATCACCCGGCTGCGTATCACGATGACCCCGATCGCCCGCGGCAGCTGTGATCACCACCAGGCCGAGGCCGGTTACCGGCCCAGCCGCAAACTCCGGCACCTGGTCCGCGCCCGCAACGCCCGGTGCACCGCACCCGGCTGCGGCCGGCCCGCCGCCCGCTGCGACGTGGACCACACCATCGCCTGGGACCAGGGCGGCCTCACCTGCGAATGCGGTCTCGCCCCGCTATGCCGGCACCACCATAGGTGTAAGCAGGCCGAAGGATGGCGGCTGGAGCAGCCCGAGCCAGGCGTCCTGGTCTGGCGTACGCCGGCCGGCCGTACCTATACCACCACCCCTGCCGAATACCCGGTCTAAGGGACAGCCGCTCGGTCGATCGTGGCGTGGTTGCGGGCTGGCTCCGGGCGGAGCAGCCGCGGCCGCGTGGGAGACCGAGGATGTATGGTGGCTGCCGGCCGATGAGGTTGGCGAGCACGGCGACCTGCACCCCGGCCTACAGGCCACCCGGCCCACGCAGAGTGAAGCCATCGCAGTCCGCGAGCCGCGATGACGTACCCAATGCCTCTTCGATGCCGTGGAAACTGGTGCCGCCGGAGTATCCTAGCAGGTTGTCTATATTCAGTGGCATGGCAGAACCGGTTCGTGTGCGGGTGACGCTGGCTGAGCTGCTTGCGGTCCTGTCCCTAGCTACGGACCTGGGCATGGGTCAGCCGATGGAGCATGTAATGCGCCAGTGCCTGATCGCGCTCCGGCTGGCCGAGCGTCTTGGCGTGGATGAGGCCGAACGGGAAGTTGTCTACTATTCAGCCCTCGTTGCCTGGGTTGGATGCCATGTTGACGCATACGAGCAGGCGAAGTGGTTCGGGGACGACACGGCGTTCAAGAGCGACTTCCGCCGGACAGATTTCGCGACCGGAGCGTCCAAGGCCCTCTTCATGCTCCGCCACCTCGGCGCCGGTCGGCCAGCCGCGGAGCGGACCAGGCTCAGCGTCGCGTTCCTGGGCGAGGGCCGCAAGGCCGCGGCGGCGATGCTCGACAACCACTGGACCGCTGCCGACAATCTGGCGGCACGGCTTGGCTTGGCCCAGTGCGTTCGCGACAGTATCGAGCAGACGTTCGAGCGCTGGGACGGTAAGGGAGTTCCGAAGGGAATCCGGGGCGAGGAGATCCTCCTGGCCTCCCGGCTGGTGGCGCTCGCCGATGTGGTCGAGGTATTTCACCGTGTGGGCGGTACAGACGCCGCGGTCGAGGTCGCCCGGCAGCGGCGGGGAACCCAGTTCGACCCCGCGATCGTGGACCTCTTCGCCGCCGAGGCGGCGGCGCTATGCACAGGCCTGGATGACGCCGCTACCTGGGACGCGGTCATGGCGGCGGAACCGGCCCGCGGCGTTCGGCTGGGCGAAGAACAGGTCGAAGCCGCGCTGGAGGCCATCGCGGACTTCGCCGACGTGAAGTCGCCGTACACCATCGGGCACTCACGTGGTGTCGCCGATCTCGCGGGAGAAGCTGCGCGCGTCTTCGGGCTGAGCGAGCCGGCCGCACGGCAGGTCCGGCTGGCGGGGCTGGTTCACGACCTGGGACGGCTCGGCGTGCCGAACACCATCTGGGACAAGCGTGCACCGCTCAGCTACGCCGAGACTGAGCGGGTGCGCCTGCACCCCTACCTCACCGAACGCACGCTGACCTGCTCGCCTGCCCTCGCCCCGCTCGCCGCGATAGCGGTCCAGCACCACGAGCGCATGGATGGGTCCGGCTATCCGCGCGCGCTGTCCGGGAACGCCATCAGCCCTGAGGGCCGGCTGCTCGCCGCCGCCGACTATTACCACTCACGGACCGAGCCGCGACCGCACCGCCAGGCGTCCGGCGTCAGCGAGGCCGCCGCGCAGCTGAGGGCCGAGGCCAAGGGCGGCAGGCTCGATGCCGAGGCAGTGGCCGCGGTGCTCACCGCCGCCGGGCACGGCGCAACCCGCAGGCGGGCCAGGCCAGACGGCCTGACCAGCCGTGAGGTGGAGGTCCTCAGGCTCCTGGCCGGGGGCCTGTCGAACCGGGAGATCGCCGAGCGGCTGGTCATTTCAAGAAAGACAGCCAGCCATCACGTCGAGCACATCTACACCAAAACGGGCACCACGAATCGCGCGCTCGCCAGTCTGTACGCCGCTAGCCACGGCCTCATCGGCGAGCCGGAACCTAACCGGGCAGCCTCTGATAACCCGAGCAGAGGACCCGCATCCAGCTGATCCGCTCGCCCTCGGTGTTGTAGTACGCCTGCTGCTCGACCAGGTGCTCTCCGGCGGCATTGCGCACCCGCAGCAGGTAGCTGACGTGCTCCCGACCTGGCAGTCGGTCACTGGATAGCGACTCCAGCGCTTCGATGTCGTCACCTGCGCCGAACCACGTGCCGAGAATGACCTCATCGACCACATCCCCGGGCGCGGTGGCTTGCCAGTGACGGCGCGGCGTCAGCGCCTGGAAGTCGACCGGGTCGGCCAGCAGCCCGCGGAGCGCGGCATGGTCCTTGGCCGCCAGCGCACGGGCGAAGCGCTCACCCATGGTCGCCGCCCGGCCTTCGGTGCCGTGGTCAGTAGCTGAATGTTGTTGCGGGCTCATCGCCGATCCATTCCCACATCGGTACGGTGCCGCCCAGCGACGCGTTCGCCACCAGGGCCGCGTCGTCCAGGTGCCTGGCATTGAAGCAAATGGGGCAGACCAGGTACCGGCCGCCTGCGGCTTCGTACCGCTTCGTCAGATCCGGCAGCGACGGGCACCCCTCACAGGCCACGCCCTGAGCCACGCCGTCCAGCGCAAGCCGGGCCGCTTCCTTGGTACAGAACATCAAAGTTGGGCGCCCCTGTTCGGCCGCCGCCACGGCGACCAGGAAGGCCACGGTCACCTTCTCCGGGTCTTCCAGGCCGGTGGTAAGGCTGATTACGGCTTTGCCTGCCACATCGTCTCCTCGTCCGCTCTCCTCAGCCAGCCGGCGTGCCCGCTGGCTGCTTACGAGCATGGCCGGAGATCGGCTGGTGGCACATGGGGCAGTTACCCCATCTTCTGGCGCTGTGCGACATCAGCTCGGATGCGGACCGGCCACTGTGCTCATGACGCTCACGCCGGTGCCCCCGAACGGCTCGAGATAATCGTCAATGTCCCCCCGGGCGGACCTCGTTCGTCATCGTCGCGAGAAGATCCCCCTCGGGGGCACCAGGGAAGGAGCCGGTCATGCAGTACGCCTTGCTGATCTACACCAAGCCCGGAGCGCAGGAGGCGCTCGCCGCGCCGGAGCAGGAGGCCGTGCACCGCGAGTACATGGCGCTGCGGGACGTCCCGGGCATCATCGGTGGCGCCGCGCTGCATCCGGTGGAGACCGCGACCACCGTCCGGGCCCAGGACGACCAGCTGCTCATTACCGATGGCCCGTTCGCCGACACCAAGGAGGTCTTCGGCGGTTTCTACCTGCTGGAGGCCGATGACCTCGACCGGGCCACCGAGATCGCGGCCCGGATTCCCGCGGTCCGCCTCGGCGGTTCGGTGGAGATCCGGCCGGTCGTGACCGGCCAGTCTTGAACCAGGCGGGGGGAGCACCCCTGATCGAACAGGTCTTCCGCGACGAGTGGGGCCGGCTGCTGGCCTCGCTGATCGGTTACCTCGGCGATTTCGACCTCGCCGAGGACGCCGCCGCGGAGGCGTTCGCGATCGCGGCGCGCCGCTGGCCGTCGGACGGGGTGCCCGCCAACCCTGCCGCCTGGCTGGTCACCACGGCCCGCCACCGCGCCATCGACCGGCTGCGCCGGGACCGCGTCCTGGCCGCCAAGCTCCGGCTGCTGGCGGCGGACCTCGACGCCCCAGACGCCGCGGAGGCCACAGTGATCCCTGACGAGCGGCTCGAGCTCATCTTCATGTGCTGCCACCCGGCCCTGGCCACCGAGGCTCAGGTCGCACTGACGCTGCGCGCCGTGGGCGGCCTGGCCACCGAGGAGATCGCGCGGGCGTTCCTCGTCCCGCCCGAGACGATGAAACGCCGGCTGACCCGGGCTAAGTCCAAGATCAAGGTGGCTGGCATCCCGTTCAGCGTGCCTTCCGGCCCCCAGCTGCCCGGGCGTCTCGGCGCGGTCCTGGCCGTGGTTTACCTCATCTTCAACGAAGGTTACGGGGATCCCGGCCGGCCGAGCCTGGCGGCCGAGGCTATCCGGCTCGGCCGCGTGCTGGCGGCCGTGCTGCCCGGCCAGCCCGAGGTGCTCGGCCTGCTGGCGCTGATGCTGCTGCACGACTCGCGCCGCGATGCGAGGTTCGACGGTCAGGACCTGGTGCTGCTGCCCGATCAGGACCGGTCCCGCTGGGATTGGCGGCAGCTCGCCGAGGGCCGGGCTCTGCTCGACCAGGCCCTACTCGACCGGACACTGCTCGACCGGGCCCTCGACGACGCAACGGCCGCCAGCGGGCCCTACGTGATCCAGGCGGCGATTGCCTCGCTCCAGGCCGAAGATCAGCTCGACTGGCCGCAGATCGCGGTGCTCTACGGCACGCTCGCTGAGCGGACCGGATCCCCGGTGGTCCAGCTGAACCGCGCGGTTGCGGTAGCCGAAGCCGACGGCCCGGCCGCGGCGCTGGCCCTGGTGGAGGAACTGGACCTGCCGGGCTACCAGTACTGGCACTCGACCCGGGCCGAGCTGCTGCGGCGGCTCGGTCGCCGGGACGAGGCGCGGGCCGCGTACCAGCGTGCGCTGGATCTGGCCCGCACCGCGGCCGAGCGCCGGTTCCTCGCCCAGCGTCTCGCCGAAGTATGACCCCGCGCCACGCTGGGCACCATAGCGATGACTCGCGCCACGCGGGCACCAGGCGGCGTCATGGCCCCGCAGGTATGCCAAAATAGGCGCGCTGACCAGAACCTGCCTGACCGGGGGCAAGCCTGGCCGGAACGGAGCCGGGAACGGAGCACGCAATGGCTGACGCGGATAGCGAATCGAAGCCCGTCAATCAGGAGACGCTGGTGGCGGACATCGACCGCACCCGCGCTGAACTGGCACGCACCATCGACGCCATCTCCGACCGGGTGAGCCCGAAGAAGAACGTCGAGCGGGCCAGGCTCCAGCTTCGCGAGCGGGCCGGCCAGATCGACCCGCTCATGGCGGGCGCCGCCACGGCCGCGATCGTGGTGAGCCTGACCATCCTGCTCCTCCTGCGCCACCGCAAGCGCTAGCCCCAAGCGCCAGCCGCCAGCGCTAGTCGGCGCTCTTGGTCAGGTCCTCGTACTCGGCCGCCGACAGCAGGTCGGTCGGCAGGGCGGCGGCGCCGTTGCTGTCCTGGGCCACTTGCACCCGGAACATCCACCCGGCCTTATACGGCTCGGCGTTGACCAGCGAGGGATCGTCTTCCAGCTCGGCGTTGACCTCGGCGACCTCGCCGTCCACCGGCGAGTACAGGTCGCTGACGGACTTGACCGACTCGACCTCACCGCATGGCTCGCCGGCCGTGACCGAGGCGCCGACCGACGGCAAGGACACGTAGACCACGTCACCGAGCTGCTGCGCCGCATACTCGGTGATTCCGACCGACGCCAGGGTGCCCTCGACGGAGACCCACTCGTGCTCGGCCGTGTAGCGCAGTTCGGCTGGGATGCTCATCGTTATTGACTCCTGGAGTAAAACGGCAGGTCCGTCAGCTCGGCCGGGACGGCTTCGCCCCGGATGCCGACAGAAAGTACAGCATCTCGCACGTCAACCTCAGCGGTCAGGTAGGCCATGGCGATCGGCCGGCCCAGGGTGGGAGACGGAGCGCCGCTCGTGACGGTCCCGGCCTCCTGGCCGTCCGCGAACACCGGATAGCCGTGCCTGGCGATCCGGCGGGATTGCACCGTGAGCCCGACCAGCCGCTGGCGGGCTCCCGAGGACGCCCGCTCAGCCAGCGCCGAACGCCCGACGAAATCACCTGGCTTATCGAACTTCACCACCCGTCCCAAGCCCGCTTCGAATGGCGTCATGTCCGGGCCGAGCTCGTTGCCGTACAGCGGCATGCCGGCCTTGAGCCGGAGCGTATCGCGGGCGGCCAGCCCCGCCGGGACCAGGCCGGCCGGGGCACCCGCCGACGCCAGCGCGGCCCAGACACGGGGGGAGTCACCTGGCCGGCAGAACACCTCGAAGCCGTCCTCCCCCGTGTACCCGGTCCGGGCGACCCACGCCGGAAAGCCCGCCACGTCGCCGAACGCTCCTGCGTAATACCTCATCGCGGCCACGTCCAGGCCGGTCAGCGGCCCGAGGATCCCGGCCGCGGCCGGTCCCTGGATGGCGATCAGCGCGGTCTCGCCGGTGGCGTCCGCGACGACCGTATCGTAACCGGCGGCCCGGGAGCGCAGCTCGGCGTAGACGGTGGCCGTGTTCGAGGCGTTCGCCACGACCAGGAACTCCTGCTCATCCTGCCGGTACACGACCAGGTCGTCCAGGACGCCGCCGTCGGGGCCCACGATCATCGTGTACCGGGCCCGGCCGAGCGCCAGCGCCGCCAGCGACCCGGTCAGCGCGTAATCCAGTGCGGCCCCGGCCCCCGGCCCGGTCACCGTGATCTCCCCCATGTGGGACAGGTCGAACAGCCCGGCCGCGTGCCGCACCGCCTGATGCTCGGCCGTCTCGCTCCCGTAGCGCAACGGCATTTGCCAGCCGGCGAATGAGGTCATGACCGCCCCGAGCCGGGCGTGCACCTCCAGCAGCGGGGTGCGGCTTGATGACGTCACCTGCGCAATGGTATGCCGTACCCATGGAAACTCTCCCCGAGGAGCTCATCGAGATCGAGCTGAAGACCGTCCCGTCCTGGACGCGCGACGGCGGCTCGCTCACCACCGTCATCGAGCGCGCCGACTTCCGCGACGCGATCTTTTTCGTCGGCGCCGTCGCCTACCTAGCCGAGAAGGCCAACCACCATCCCGACATCGGGATCTCGTGGAACAAGGTGACGCTGACGCTCAGCACGCATTCCGCGGGCGGGCTGACCGCCGATGATTTCGCCCTGGCCCGCCGGATCTTGCTCCTGGAGTAAGGGGCCGACGCCATCGGGCCGGGCCGGGGCAGCGCTTCCGCGCTGGCCGGCCCGCCTGTTTGCCGGCCCGAAACCCAGCTGGGGCCAATATTTCCCCAGATTTGCACAAATAGTAATCATTAAGCCTCTTAACTGGTGCGCCGAAGCGTGGCATCGTGGGCACTCGCGGTGCCTACTGGGCGGCCCGCGCTTCACGGTTGAGAGGAAGATTCATGGACAGACGTCGGGATGCCGGCCTGGCCAGCGGCCGCGCGATGTGGTTTCGCGTCACCGCCGCCGCCAGCTCGGCCGCCCTGCTCGGCCTGCTGGGCCTGGCGGGGACGTCGTTCGCCGCCACGGGCAGTGCGGCTAGCGCCGCCGCTGCCCCGGCCAAGGCCACCGCGCTCGCCGCGGACAGCTCCTCGAGCTGTCACCTCGGCCACGGCGTGCAGCACGTGGTGCAGCTCACGTTCGACAATGTGCACTTCTTCCGGGACAACCCCAACGTCCCGTCCGATCTGGAAATGATGCCCTACCTGCTGAACTTCTTCGAAAGCAACGGAACGTTCCTGTCGAACAGCCACACCCCGCTGATCGCGCACACCGCCGACGACATCCTGACCACGAACACCGGGCTGTACGGCGACCGGCAGGGCATGCCGGTCTCCAACAGCTATCAGGCCTACAACGCCGACGGCCCGAACGGCACCTTCAGCACCACCGACCCGGCCAGCTCGTTCGCCTACTGGACCGATCCGGTCTTCGACACCGCCAAGACCCCGAGCCCGGCCCACGACACCAACCCGAACATGGTTTACGCGCCGGTGCCGCCGGCCACCGCGGCGCAGCCCGTGGCGCCGGACACGGTCACCCCCGCGCCGTGGGTGCCGTTCACCCGGGCCGGCTGCGACGTGGGCGACGTGTCCACGGCGAACCAGGAGCTGGAGAATAACTCCGTCGACTTCCCCAAGGTGTTCGGCGCCGGCTCGCCCGAGGTCCAGCAGCTCGCCGCGGACCCCGACTCGTTCAAGGACGCCGAGACCGCGGACTACGTCGGCGTCGCCGTGCACTGCGCCCAGGGCAACGCGTTCTGCGCCACCGCCCAGGGGGACCGCGGCAACCAGATCACCCCGTCGGCGACCGCCTCGGCCGACGTGCTGCCGAACGAGCCGGGCGGGTACAGCGGCTTCCAGGCGCTGTACGGCCACCGGTACATCGCGCCGCAGCTCGGCGCCGGCACCGACAACGTCACGCACAACGGGTACCAGGTCACCAACTCGGCCGGGAACCTGGTCGACGAGAACGGCAACCAGATCAACGGCGCGTTCCTCACCAACCACCCCGGCTTCCCCGGGTTCAGCTCCATCAACGCCTCGCAGTCGCTGGCCTACCTGGCCGACATGCTCGAGTCGGGCGTGCCGGTGGTCAACGGCTACATCTCCGACATCCACGGCAACGAGCACATCCCCGGGGTGGCCGCGTGCAACGGCGCCCCGGCCGCGCTCGGCAGCGGCAGCGCCTGCTACGTCGCCCAGGCGCAGTACTACAACCAGGCCTTCGGCTCCTTCTTCCAGCGCCTGGCCAAGGACGGCATCACCCCGTCGAACACGGAGTTCGTGCTGAGCTCCGACGAGGGCGACCACGAGGCCGGCGCCAACGTCGGGCGGTCCATCCAGCCCACCCCGGCCAGCTGCGACGGCGCGACCGTCTCCGGCAATACCGTCACCCCGGACGTGCCGTGCACCTACCCGGCCGGGTCCTTCGGCGAGCTGGCCGGCAACGTGACCGGCCTGCTGGCCACCCAGAAGAGCGACACCACGCCGTTCAGCCTGGAAGCCGACACCGCACCGGAGTTCTACGTGACCGGTGATCCCGGCCCGAACGCCCCCGCGGTCCGCACCCTGGAACGTGACGTGGCCGGGCTGACCGCGGACAACCCGTACGCGGGCGGCACCCAGCCGATCACGAACTACCTGGCCGACCCGGCCGAGGAGGCGATCCTGCACATGGTCAACGCCGACCCGGCCCGGACGCCGACGTTTGCCATGTTCGCCAAGCCGGACTACTTCCTGTCCCCGGGCAGCGCCACGTGCAGCCCGTGCGTCACGCAGAACGCCGGCTTCGCCTACGACCACGGTGACTACGCCGCGGAGATCGACACGAACTACGCCGCCTTCGCCGGGCCCGGGGTCCGCAAGCTCGGCCTGGACGGCACCCCCGCCAACCAGGGCCCGAGTTCCGCCGGCCCCAACAGCGGCCAGACCGAGGTGATCAACAGCGGCACGACCGGCACCTGGGCGGATGAGACCGACATCCGGCCCACGCTGATCTACCTGGCCGGCCTGAAGGACGACTACGAGCACGACGGCCGGGTCATCACCCAGATCGTGGCCGACCCGGATCATGCGCTCAGCGGGTCCGGCGTGGCCGCCCTGGGGGCCTGCTACAAGCAGCTCAACTCCAGCGTCGGCCAGTTCGGGGCCTACACCCTGCAGGCCGACACGAAGGCGATCGAGAGCAGCTCGGCCGGGGACGCCCGCTACACCGCCACCGACAAGGCGCTGACCGGGCTGGACAAGGTCCGCGACGCGCTCGCCGTGGCGATCAAGGGCGAGCTCGAATCGGCCGCGTTCGGCAACAAGCCGATCCTCGCGGCCGCAGCGCAGACGGTCGCCTGCCAGGCGGTCATCGCCGGGGCCGCCCTGCTGGCGCATAACGCCTGATCACCGACTGCGGGCCGTCACCCCCACGGTGGCGGCCCGCAGTCATGTCGGCGCCCGGCGCGGGCGTGGCACAATTGGGCGGTGACCTTCTCCGGCCCGCCGCGCGACGTGGTGATCCTCGGGTCAACCGGCTCCGTCGGCACCCAGGCCCTCGACATCATCAGGCGCAACCCCGGCCGCTTCCGCGTCACGGCGCTGGCCGCGGGCGGCGGCCACCCGGAGGTCCTGGCCCGGCAGGCGGCCGAGTTCGGGGTGGCCGCCGTCGCCGTAGCCACGCCAGGCGCCGCCATCGGCGTGCAGGCCGCACTCCGCGACTACCTTCCTGGCCTAACGGGCCGTGGCGTGAGCTCCCTGCCCCAGGTCCTCGCTGGCCCGGAGGCGGTCTGCGAGGTGGCCGGGTGGCCGGCCGACGTGGTGCTCAACGCAGTGACCGGCGCGGCCGGGTTGCAGGCCACGCTGGCCGCGCTGGACGCCGGGCGGGTGCTGGCCCTGGCCAACAAGGAGTCGCTGATCATCGGCGGCCCGCTGGTCACCAGCCGGGCCAAGCCCGGGCAGATCGTGCCCGTGGACTCCGAGCACTCCACCATCGCCCAGTGCCTGCGGGCCGGCTCGCCGTCTGAGGTGCGGCGGCTGGTGCTGACCGCGAGCGGGGGGCCGTTCCGGGGCTGGAGCCGGGATGACCTGGCCGACGTCACCCCGGAGCAGGCGCTCGCCCACCCGACCTGGAAGATGGGGCCGCTGATCACGGTCAACTCCGCGACGCTGGTCAATAAGGGCCTGGAGGTGATCGAGGCGCATCTGCTGTTCGGCTTCGGGCTGGACCGGATCGACGTGGTCGTGCACCCGCAGTCGATGGTGCACTCGATGGTGGAGTACGCCGACGGCGCCACCGTCCTCATGGCCTCCCCGCCGGACATGCGGCTGCCCATCTCGCTCGCCCTGGCCTGGCCCGACCGGGTACCCGACGCCGCGCCCGGGCTGGACTGGTCCGCCGCGGCGACCTGGACCTTCGAGCCGCTGGAGGGCACGGCGTTCCCCGCGGTCGCGCTGGCCCGGGAGGCGGCCGCGGCCGGAGGCACCGCGCCGGCCGTCTACAACGCCGCGAACGAGGCCTGCGTGGAGCAGTTCCTGACCGGCCGGATCCCCTTCACCCGGATTGTCGATACCGTGGCCCGGATACTCTCAGAGCATGACGTCTCGCGCACGGCCGTCACCACCGTGGCGGAGGTGCTCGCCGTCGACGACTGGGCCCGGCGGCGTGCCGCCGAGATAAACGGCTGCTGAACTGGGCCTACGGGACTGGGCCTACGGGACTGGGCCTACTGAGCTGGGCCTGCTGAACCGCGCCGGCTGAACTGGGCCCGCTGAACGGCCAGAGAGGGGGACGACCGGATGGACCTGATCGGCTGGCTCATCTTCATCGTCGCCCTGCTCGTCTCCGTCATGCTGCACGAGACCGGTCACTTCGTGCTGGCCAAGAGGTTCGGCATGAAGGTCACCCGCTACTTCGTCGGCTTCGGGCCGACGATCTGGTCCACCTGGCGCGGCGGGACCGAATACGGGATCAAGGCGCTGCCCCTCGGCGGCTTCGTCAAGATCGTCGGCATGCACTCGCTGGACGATCCCGAGGACCCCGACGACGAGCCCCAGTCGTTCCGCAGCAAGCCGGCCTGGCAGCGGATCGCGGTGCTGTGCGCCGGCTCGGCCATGCACTTCCTGCTGGCCTTCCTGCTCATCGGGGGCCTGGCCCTCGGCGTCGGCATCGCGAACGACAACGTCACCCAGCTGGGCACGGTCAGCACCTGCGTACCCGCAAACGTCACCGCCTACGACAACAACACCTGTGCCGCGGCCGACGCGGCGTCCCCGGCCAAGCAGGCCGGCCTGCAGGTCGGCGACGTGGTGACGGCCTTCGACGGCCACCCGGTGACCACCTGGACCCAGCTCGACAACGCGATCCGCGCCACCCGGCCCGGCGAGCCTGTCACCATCACCGTCAAGCGCGACGGCCAGCCGGTGACGCTGCACACCACGCTGGCCAGCGTCAGCGGCCGCAGCGGCGCCTACCTGGGGATCGCGCCGGCCGTCGTGTTCCAGGTGGCCAGCCCGCTGGGCGCGATCAAGTACGCGGGCACGACCTTCGGCCAGACCCTGGCCGGCTCGGCGCACGCCGTCGCGGCCCTGCCCGCAGCGCTGCCCAAGCTGTTCAGCAAGGACCGGTCGAGCACCGCGGCCGGCCAGGTCGGCAGTGTGATCGGCGCGGCCCAGGCGACCGGGGCCGCGGTGGCCGCCAACTGGGGCTGGCAGTACAAGGTCAGCTTCGTGCTGCTGCTCATCGCCTCACTGAACATCTTCATCGGCGCCTTCAACCTGCTCCCGCTGCTGCCGATGGACGGCGGCCACGTCGCCGCGATCATCTACGAGCGGATCCGGGCCTGGTTCGCCCGGCTCCGCGGGCGCCCCGACCCCGGCCTGGTCGACATGTCCAAGCTGCTCCCGGTCAGCTTCAGCCTGTTCATGGTGGTGGTCTTCATCAGCGTCGCGGTGGTCCTGGCCGATATCGTCAACCCGGTGAACTTCATCAACGGCTGAGTCCCGCAGGCCGAGTCCCCGCCCGCCAGCTGAGTCCCCGCCCGCCAGCTGAGTCCCCGCCCGCCAGCTGAGTCCCCGCCCGCCAGCTGAGTCCCCGCCGCAGCCCGAGTCCCCACCCCGGCCTGACCTGGTCGATGGCGCATCGTACCTGCTCTTACTGGTATAACGGTCCATTGACCAGCCCGAGCGCTTTTCCCGACGCTTCCGTCAGCGTCGGTCACCTTCCGTTTGCCGGCGGGTGGTTCAATGGGCGGGGTCGAGGGATTCGGGGATGTGCCAAACGAACGGATGGGGTTCATGAGTATTGACCTCGGTATGCCGCAGACGCCGCCCGAGCCGCTAGCTGAGCGCCGCACGTCCCGCCAGGTCATGGTGGGTTCGGTCCCGGTGGGCGGGGGAGCGCCGGTAACCGTGCAGTCGATGACCACCACGCTGACCGCCGACGTGAACGCCACCTTGCAGCAGATCGCCGAACTGACGGCCGCCGGGTGCCAGATCGTCCGGGTCGCCGTCCCGTCCCAGGACGACGCCGACGCGCTGCCCGACATCGCGCGCAAGTCCCAGATCCCGGTCATCGCCGACATTCACTTCCAGCCCAAGTACGTGTTCGCCGCGATCGACGCCGGCTGCGCCGCGGTCCGGGTCAACCCCGGCAACATCAAGCAGTTCGACGACAAGGTGGCCGAGATCGCCCGGGCCGCGTCCGCCGCCGGGATCCCGATCAGGATCGGCGTCAACGCCGGCTCACTGGACAAGCGGCTAATGGCCAAGTACGGCAAGGCCACCCCGGAGGCGCTGGTCGAGTCGGCGCTGTGGGAGTGCTCGCTGTTTGAGGAGCACGGGTTCCGCGACATCAAGATCTCGGTCAAGCACCACGACCCGGTGGTGATGATCAACGCCTACCGGCTGCTCGCCCGCAAATGCGACTATCCGCTGCATCTCGGCGTGACCGAGGCCGGCCCGACGTTCCAGGGCACGATCAAGTCCGCGGTGGCCTTCGGCGCCCTGCTGGCCGAAGGCATCGGCGACACCATCCGGGTCTCCCTGTCCGCGCCTCCCGTGGAGGAGGTCAAGGTCGGCATCTCGATCCTGGAGTCGCTTGGCATGCGGGAGCGGCGCCTGGAGATCGTGTCCTGCCCGTCCTGCGGCCGGGCCCAGGTCGACGTGTACAAGCTGGCCGAGGAGGTGACCGCCGGGCTGGACGGCTTGGAGGTCCCCCTGCGGGTCGCGGTCATGGGCTGCGTGGTCAACGGCCCCGGCGAGGCCCGCGAGGCGGACCTCGGCGTCGCCTCCGGCAACGGCAAGGGCCAGATCTTCGTCCGCGGCGAGGTCATCGCGACCGTCCCCGAGTCCGCCATCGTGGAGACCCTGATCGAGGAAGCCATGCGCCTCGCCGAGCAGCGTTCCGCCGAGAGCGGCGACGGAGCCGAAGACGGTAACGGGCCCGAAGACGGCGCCGCGCCCTCGGCGGGCAAGCCCATCGTCACCGCCTACTGACCCCGGCCCTGCTAGCCCGCCTCGCGGCCCCTTCGCCCAAGGCCGGGAACACAAGAACGCCCGTAGTGCCGGCTTTGCTGCTGGTCAGGGTCCTCACGGCAGGCGGGAGCGGCACCGGCGGGAGCGGCACCGGCGGGAGCGGCACCGGCGGGAGCGCGGCGGGCGGTCGGGCGTGGTCGAACCGCGCGCTGCAAACCTCCTGCTTGACTTAACGTCGGCTATGTCCTGTTATGTCTCAACTCCACATTGAGTCATAACGGACACCGACCATGATCATGGGTCGTTTCGGGCGGTATTTGACCACTTTGGCCCATGATCAAGGAAACAGCCCGAGCGGAGGCTGATTTTCTTTGTTCCTAGCCTTGGCCCGTGACCCTCCTGGCGGCCCGTTACCATCCTGGCGCCCCGCTAACTCGCCCAGGCGGTCCGCCACCCCGCCTGGCGCTCCGCTAGCCCGCCCTGGCGGCCCGCCACCCCGCCTGGCGGTCCGCTAATGCGCCCTGGCGGTCGGCTACCCCGCCTGGCGGTGAGCGTGGCTGGGTGCCATGCTCTCCGCGTAGACCATCTCGCCGACCTGTTCCGCGGCTGCGGCGCGCGCATCGGCGGGCAGCATGTCATCGGTGATGAGCACGTCGACCTCGCTCAGCCGCGCGAACGAGCTCAGGCTGACCAGCCCCCACTTGGTGTGGTCGGCCAGCACCACGACCTGCCGCGCGACCCGGATGAAGGACCGGTTCGTCTCGGCCTCAGCCAGGTTGGGCGTGGTGAGGCCGGCGTCGGCGTCGAAGCCGTGACAGCCGAGGAAGAGCAGGTCGAAGTGCAGCGAGCGGATGGTCAGGTCGGCGATCGGGCCGACCAGCGCGTCCGACGGAGTGCGGACCCCCCCGGTCAGCACCACCGAGTCGGCCGTGCCATCCAGGCCTCCTCGCGCCCCGCTGAACAGGTTGGTCACCCGCAGCGAGTTGGTCACGATGGTGAGCCCGGGCACGTCGAGCAGGCACTGCGCCAGCGCGAACGTGGTGGTCCCGGCGGCCAGGGCGATCGCCATGCCGGGCGCGACCATGCTCGCGGCCGTGCGCGCGATCGCGTTCTTCTCCGGCCGTTCCAGCACGAGCTTCGCCTCGAATCCCGGCTCATGACTCGAGGGCGTACCCGGCAGCACCGCGCCGCCGTGCACCTTCTCCACAAGCCCGTCGCGGGCGAGCACCTCGAGATCCCGACGGATCGTCATATCAGAGACGCCGAGCCGCGCAGTCAGGTCACTGACCCGTGCGCTGCCGTCGCTCCGGACGGCCTGCAATATGAGCGACTGGCGGTGTCTGGCTAGCATCCTTCCCTTCCCCTCCTCGCAGCGGGAGCTGGCGCCAGGACCCGTGCGGTGGTCCTCGGTAGCGCCATCCGTATCAATTCAGACGTTTCCCGCGCGTGTTGGGTTCCGGGGACGGATGTCGCTGTTTGTCCCGCGCGGCTCGCGCGGCTGCCTGCGGCGCCCGGCTGATCCGGGCCCAATGGCTCGCGGGGCTGCCTGCGGCGGCCCCGGCTGGTCCCGGCCCTACGGCATTATGGGGGGATGCCGATGCCTCCCCGGGACGGGCGCGTGGCGCGCCGCGTCACGGCGGCGCTGACCTTCGGCGCGGCCGCGCTGCTCGCGGTTTCGGCCTGCACCGCGAGCGGCCCGGCCTCGGCTACGCCGCCGAGCCCATCCGCCAGCACGCCGGCGGCCGCGGGCGCTGCGGCGGACGCCGGGCCGATCGTCCCGACCCGTAGCACGCTGCACTGGCACGCATGCACCGGGACGGCCGGCCAGCTGGGCATTACCAACTGCACCACGCTGAGCGTGCCGCTGAACTACGCGGACCCCGGCGGCAGGCACATCAGCCTCGCGCTCGACATGATCCCCGCGAGTGCCCCGGCCGCCCAGCAGCAGGGGATCATGCTCGTCAACCCGGGCGGTCCCGGGGCCAGCGGCCTGTCCCTGGCCGCCGAGGTGGCGGGCGGGCTCAGCCCGGCCGTGGCGCGGGACTACGACATCGTGGGCTTCGACCCGCGCGGCGTCGGGTCGTCGGCACCCCAGCTCAGCTGCGAGCCCGGCTTCTTCTCCGGCCCGCGCCCGGACTACGTCCCGGCCAGTGTCGCCGCCGAGCAGATGCTCATCAGCCGGGCCAGAACGTACGCCGCTGACTGCGAGCGGGCTTTCGGCTGGCTGCTTCCCTACATGACCACCCAGAACGTGGCGCGTGACCTGGACTCCATCCGCGCGGCGTTCGGCGTGGCGAAAATCAATTATCTGGCGTTCTCCTACGGCACGTATATCGGCCAGGTATACGCCACGCTTTTCCCCGGCCGCGTCCGCCGCATGGTCCTGGATAGCACCGTCGATCCGACCGGCGTCTGGTACAGCGACAATATCAGCCAGGATTACGCCTTCCAGAGCCGTATTGACGCGTTCTATTCCTGGGTCGCGCAGTACAACAGCAGCTTTGATCTCGGCAGCACGCCAGCGCAGGTGCGAGCCGCTTATTACCGGGCCCGCAGCCAACTGGCGGCCCATCCGGCCAACGGCGTGATCGGGGCCGACGAGTTCGATGACACCTACCTGCTCGGCGGCTATGACGATGACCTGTGGCCAGGCCTGGCCCATGCGCTCTCGGCCTACCTGAACTCAGCGGACGCCACGGCCCTGATCGGCCAGTACCAGTCCTACGGCGTCCAGAACGAGAACGAGTTCGCCGTCTACAACGCGGTGGGGTGCGCGGACGTCAGCTGGCCGCGCAGCTTCGCCTACTGGACCTCCAACACCGAGATGGTCAACAAGACCGCTCCGTTCTACGCCTGGGGTAACGCGTGGTACAACGCGGCCTGCGCGTTCTGGCCGGTGCGCGGCCCGGCCGAGCCGCTGCAGATCAAGGGCACCGGGCTGCCCGGCATCTTGATGCTGCAGGGCACGCTCGATCCGGCCACCCCCTACGCCGGAGCGCAGGATGCGCACAAGCTGCTGCCCTCGGCCCGGATGGTGGTCGTGGCCGGAAGCGGCAACCACGGGCAGTCGTTCTCCCAGCCGCCGGACGCCTGCGTGCAGGGCTACCTGAACGCCTATCTCGCCACCGGCGCCCTCCCGCAGGCGGCCGGGCTGGTCAATGCCACCTGCCCGGCCGTACCGGATCCGGGACCGGGGAGCTGACGCTAAAGGCCGGTCCCGGATGAGAACTTCCCACGCTATTGTCCCCGTGTAGGCTGGCCTCATGTTGCGGGCAAAGGCGTCGTCCGCGGTACGGTTGCTCGATGAACGGGACCGGGATGCGGTTCTCGCCATCTGCGATCGCGATCCGGTGATGCACGTATTCGTCAGTTCCCGTGTGCGCGCACTCGGCGTGGAACCCAGCAGGCTCGGCGCACAGATGTGGGGGCACGGGCCGGGCGGCCGGCTGGAGTCGCTGTGCTATTCCGGCGCCAACTTGGTTCCCGTCGCGGCCACGCCCGATGCGGTCGCGGCCTTCGCGGACCGGGCGCTGCGGCAGGGACGGCGGTGCTCGTCCGTCGTCGGGCCGGCCGATGAGGTCCAGGCCCTGTGGGCCGTGCTGCGGCCGCGGTGGGGCCCGGCCAGGGAGGTCCGCGCGGTGCAGCCGGTCATGGTCATCAACGGGCCGCCGCTGGTTGCGCCCGATCCGCTGGTCCGGCGGGTAGAGCTGGATGAGCTCGACATCCTGTGGCCGGCCTGCGTCGCGATGTTCACCGAAGAGGTAGGCGTCTCACCCACCATCGGGGACGGCGGCGCCTCCTACCGGGCCCGCCTCGTGCAGCTGATCCGCAGCGGCCGGGCGTTCGCCCGGATCGAGGACGGAAAAGTGATCTTCAAGGCCGAGATCGGCGCGGCGACGCCGCAGGCGTGCCAGGTGCAGGGCGTCTGGGTCCGGCCGGAGTACCGCGGTCAGGGCCTGGCCGCGCCCGGCATGGCCGCGGTCGTGGTCGAGGCGGCCCGGTCGATCGCTCCGGTGGTCTCGCTCTACGTGAACGACTTCAACACGCCCGCCCGGGCGGCGTACCGGCGAGCCGGCTTCACCGATACCGGCCGGTTCATGTCGGTGCTGTTCTGAGGCCGGTGCCGCTGCTGTGCTACCGGAGGCCGCGGCTAGTCGCGACCGCGGATCTTGTGCAGGTAGTCCACCACCGGCTGGAACGCGGACGTGATCTCAGCCAGCTGGTGCGGCGTCAGCCGGTCGACGAAGTAACGGCGGACATTCTCCACGTGATACGGCGCCGCGCGCTCGATGGCGTCGAATCCGGCCTGGGTCAGCACGGCGAACGTGCCGCGCTTGTCGCCCTCGCAGTCGTCGCGCCGGACCAGGCCGCGCTTTTCCATGCGCGAGATCTGGTGCGACAGACGGCTCCGTGACTGGCTGGTCGCGTCGGCCAGGTCGGTCATCCGCAGGCGGTGTTCCGGCGCTTCGGACAGCTCGACCAGGATCTCGTAATCGCGGCCGTTCAGCCCGTGCTGGGCCAGATCGTGGTCGAGCTGGCGCATGAGCAGCTGGCTCAGGTGGACAGTAGCCCGCCACGCCTGCTGCTCCTCGTCGGTCAGCCAGGGCGGCTGTCCGTCAGTCCCGGACATAACCTGAATTTACCCTCTGCCCGGCGGCACTGCGCGGCCCGCGACGGCGTCACCCCCGCCGGCCGCTTCATCGGCGCCGCCAGCCTGGTGCCGCCAGCCTGGTGCTGCCTGCCCGGCGCCGCCCGTCCGGTGCTGCCTGCCCGGCGCCGCCCGTCCGGTGCTGCCTGCCCGGCGCCGCCCGCCCGGCGCTGCCCGCACGGTGCCGCCCGCCCTGCCTCGGGCCGCCTCCCCCAAACAATTGCTTGACCATAAGCAATTAATTATGCCGCCGAACTGAGGAAAAACGTCGCTGCGGAGGGTTGACATCCCGCCCAAAGCATCCAACAATCCGATTAACGCCGCTATAACGCTACTACCAGGAGTTATTTGCCGAGGAGCTCGCCTCGTCGTGGCTCCCCGACCCAGTATTCCGGCGAATATTTTCAATCGCCGTCCTTTCCCCGTTTTACCTGCCACCCCCTGACCCCGGGTGGCAGCATCCGGACGGCGGACGATCCCGCGCACGGCGCGCCAGCGACGGCGCATGCCGGAGGAGCTGTCCCCGTGGGCCTCGGCCCGACTCCATCTCTTTTAGCTCCCGCCGCTGTGTTCTCTATGCGGATCAGCCGTACCATAGCTGACGAATGTAGCGATTCGCCCGAACGGATAAGGGAGATTGCGCCCGAGGTGATGCCTGGAGGTTCCGCGCTGTCCACCGGCGTGCAGGCGGCCGGGGCGTACCTTCGCGAGTTGCTGCTGCGCCCGGGCCGTTACCGGCGGAAATGGGAGCAGTATGCGGAACGCAGCCGGGCCGGGCAGGTCAACCAGCTCGCGGTGGCCGAGGTGCTCGCCCATTACCTGTGGGAGCATCCGAGGGCAGAAGGCGATGTTGACGTGCTGCCGCGCCAGCTCAAAGACACCGCGGCCCGGGCCCTTTCGGGCAAGCTGCTCAGCAAGGCCACGCTCTTCCTGTTCATGGACGCATTCGCGCTCGGCCCGCCGGAGCGGGCGCAGCTGCTCAAGCTGTGGGAGGGATCCGCGCACGTCCGCGTGCTCTCCGGGCCGCGGGCGATCCGTGAGGATAAGGCGAGCAGGCTCGGGAGCCAGCGGGTCAAGACGCTCTCCCTGCACGACCACCATTATCTCGGCCCCGATGGATGGCTGGCCAGGCACCGCGTTATCCACGTGATCGAGGCGATTGCCGATGGCGTGGACCGGATTCCTTACCGGGCCGATACGAATGCGCTGACCATTGAGGCCGGGCAGGGATTCAGCGGGCTGGCCGGCCCGGTATACCAGCCGGTTGCGGGCCTGTATGTGGTCGATATGCTGCTGGCCAAGCCGCTGATGGCGGGGGAAACGGCCACCTTGGAGTATTCGGCGAGCTTCCACTACGCGGCGCCGCCGCCGCCGGAATTCCGGCGGGTGGTGCAGGCCTTTGTCGAGAATCTCGATGTTCGCGTCCAGTTTCACCCGGACCGGCTGCCGGGAAATGTCGTGTGGGCGGTGTGGGACGGGCTGGACGGCCCGATCGTCGAGCGTGAGCCCGTGGTCCTGGACAGCCAGTTCGCGGTGCACCGCTACCTGCGCCTGGCCGAGCAGACCGCGGTCGGCTTCCACTGGGACTGGTAGCCGCCCCGCGAGACCGGGATGGCACGATCGTAGGTGTGCGTAGGGACGAGGATGCCGCGACCACCAGTGCCGAATTGCGCGCGCATAACCTGGTGCGGCTGCTGCGCGCCATCCACGACGGCGGCGGCCAGCTCACCCGGGCCGAGCTCACCCGGCAGCTCAGCCTGGCCCGGGGCACGGCCACGGTGCTGGTCCGCGACCTGGCCGGACGCCGGCTGATCGAGGAGCTGGCCAGCCCGGTCATCGCCACGGAGCAGCGCGCCCGCGGGCGCCCCACCGGCGTGCCGTCGGCGCACGCCCAGGGCCCAGTCGCGCTCGCGGTCGACCTGCGGGATGACTCCTTTGCCGTGGCCGCGTTCGAGCTGACCGGCCGCGGCACGGTACTCGACCGCCAGGAGCGGGGCGCCAGTTCGGGCACGGAAATGCTGCACGATGTCGCGGACCGGTTGGCGATCCGCGGCCGGCAGTTCGGCGAGCGCGTGATCGGCGTAGGCGTCGCCGTCCCGTCGCCGGTCCGCGGCGGCACGATGGTCCAGCCGACCCTGGCCGAATGGCAGGGCGTCGACGTGACCGCCGCGCTGGGGGCCGTGGTGGCCGCAGGCCCGGTCCTGGCCGGCAACGATGCAACCTTGGCCGGGCTGGCCGAGGCGCGCCGGGGCGTGCTGCGCGGTGTGCCGGTCGCCTTGCACCTGCACGTCGCGACCGGCATCGGCGGGGTGCTGCTGTCCGGCGGCCTGCCCGTGTCCGGCGCGCACGGATCGGCCGGGGAGTTCGGGCACATGCCGCTGACCGGGAGCAACGAGCCATGCCGGTGCGGGTCGGCCGGCTGCTGGGAACTCGACGCCGGGGCCCGCGGCCTGCTCCGTGCGGCCGGGGCACCGAAGGACGGGGACCGGATGCGCCAGGCCGATCAGGTCATCGCGACGGCGGACACCGACCCGGCCAGCCGCCGGGCGCTGGCCGTGGCGGCCAAGGCGCTCGGCCGCGGCATCGGCGCGCTGGTGAATGCCCATGACCCGGCGGCCGTCAGCCTGTCCGGCCTCGCTACCTCGCTGTTTGCGGCCGACCCGGCCGCGGTGCAGGCCGGCTACCAGTCCACCCTGATGCGGTTCCGCCGCGGCGATCCGCCCGCCCTGCTGCCGTCCAACCTGGGCGACCTGGGCGTGCTTACCGGCGCGTCCGAGCTGGTCTTCGACACCTTCCTCACCCCGCGCGGGCTGTCCGGCTGGCCCGCCGCCGAGCAGAAAACCGCGTGACTTCCTGACTACCGGATGATAGGTTTCCGTCCTCGTGGCTGATCCCGTCCTTACCGCCGAACGCCAGCAGCTGCGGCGCTCGCGGGATTATCTCGAGCTGATGCGCGAGCACGTTCTGTCGCTCACGCCGATGGCCGGCGACCGGGTCTCACTGGAGTACCTCAAGGCCGACCTGTACCACCGGGCCGAAGCCCTCAAGGACATCCCGGACACCCCGCTGTTCTTCGGCCGGCTCGACTACGGCGCCGACCCCGGACCCGAACCCGAACCCGAACTATCCGAAACCGGGATATCCCCGCCCGGGCAATCCGCGGACGGGGTGGCCGGGCACAGCTTCCACATCGGCCGCAGGCACGTGCACGATCCCGACGGCACGCCCGCGGTCATCGACTGGCGGGCCCCGGTGTCCCGGCCGTTTTACCGGGCCAGCAGCGCGGACCCGATGGGCCTGGAGCTGCGCCGCCGCTTCGGTTTTTCCGGCGGCGAGCTGACCGCGTATGAGGATGAGCTGTTCACCACCGACCGTTCGGCCCAAAAGACTGAATCAGGGCCGAGCCGGATCCTTATCGGCGAGATCGAGCGGCCGCGGTCCGGGCCCATGCGCGACATCGTGGCCACCATCCAGCCGGACCAGGACGACATCGTACGGGCCGACGCCGCGCAGACCGTCTGCGTGCAGGGCGCGCCGGGCACCGGAAAGACGGCCGTGGGCCTGCACCGGGTGGCGTACCTGCTCTACGCGCACCGGGAGCAGGTCCGTCGGCGCGGGGTGGTCATCGTCGGGCCGAACCAGGCCTTCCTGTCCTACATCCGCAACGTGCTGCCTGCTCTGGGCGAGGCGGACGTCACCCAGACGACCGTCACCGAGCTGGTCAGATCGTCGGGGTCGGTCGCCGTCCGCGGATCGGACCCCGAGGCGTCCGCGGTCGTCAAGGGCGACGCGCGGATGGCCGAGGTGCTGCGGCGGGCCCTGTGGTCCTCAGTGCGGCGGCCGGCCGAGGCCGTGGTCCTCCCGCGCGGCGCCCGGCGCTGGCGGGTGGCCGCCTGGGAACTTGAGGAGCTGGTCCACGAGCTGCGGCACCGGGGCGTGCGCTACGGCGCGGCGCGCGAGCTGCTCGAGCACCGGATCGCGCACGTGATCTTGACCCAGATGGAGGCGGCCGGAGAAACCTGTGACGACCGAACGCACGAGGCGGTCCGCCGCTCCCGCCCGGTTCGTTCGGCCGTCGAAGCGATCTGGCCCAAGGTGGACCCCGTCCGGCTGGTATTCGGGCTGCTGTCCTCGGCCGGCACCCTGGCCGAGGCGGCGTCTGGCCTGCTCACGCCGGACGAGCAGGCCACCGTCTTGTGGTCGCCGCCGCCGCGCGGGCCCGGGTCGGCCCGCTGGTCGCCGGCCGATGCGGTCCTCATCGACGAGGCGCGCGACCTGATCACGCGGACTCCCAGCCTGGCCCATGTGGTGATCGACGAGGCGCAGGACCTGTCGCCGATGGAATGCCGCGCCCTGGGCCGGCGGTGCTCCACCGGGGCGGCTACGGTGCTCGGCGACCTCGCCCAGGGCACCACGCCGTGGGCGGCGCCGTCCTGGGACTCGCTGCTGTCTCACCTGGGCAAGGCGGATACCGGCGTCCGGGAGCTGTCGGTGGGATACCGCGTGCCGCGGCAGATCCTGGACTACGCTTCCTCGCTGCTCGCCGTCATCGCCCCCGAGCTGCGGCCGGCCACCTCGCTGCGGGCCGACCCCGGCGCGCTGGATATCGTCCGGGTGCCGTCCGCTGCCCTGGCTCGCGAGCTGGTGGCGGCGTGCGTGCGGGCCGCCAGCCGGCCCGGGTCGGTCGCCGTCATTGCCGCCGACCCGCAGGTGCGCAGCCTGGCCGGCGCGCTGGACGCCGCCGGGGTGGAGCATGGCGCCCCCGGCTCGGACTCCCGGCTGACGCTGGTGCCGGTGACCCTGGCCAAGGGCCTGGAGTTCGATCACGTTATCGTGGTCGAGCCCGCCCTGATCGCCCAGGCCGAGGCCAGGGGCCTGCACCGGCTGTACGTGGCACTCACCCGGGCCGTGTCGCGGCTGACCGTCCTGCACGCCCAGCCGCTTCCTGAGCCACTGCCCGCCCCGCAGCCGGACCCGGCTTAAATGGTCAGTTTGTGAACCGATTCCTGGTTCGGCGCGTCAGCATGGGTAGGGGAAAATGCGGTCGTGCCCGTGGATCTCCCGAGCTGCGAATTTCCCGATGTGCGTTGCGCGGGTGCCAGCGCGGCGTCATCCTGGGCAGGCGGCGACATTAAGTTTTCAGTTGACTCCTATGTGTGGCGATGATGGTGATTACGGTGGAAACTCAGGGAAACCGCGATAGCGAACGGATGCAGGTGGTTTATCTCGAGAAGCTCGCCGACGAGCTCTCTCACCGGGGGCTGGAGGCCTGGCTGATGGCCCCGCCGGGGCGGGTACCCAGCCTGTACGTGGTGAACCCGGCCGCGCGGGCGCTGGAAGAGAACGTCTACGCAGGCTGCGGCAAGGACGGCATCTGGTGGTTCTGGTGGTCGTGGGCGGAGCGGATCGCCGTCGCCGACGACCTTGACCTGGCGGCCGGCACGATCGTGCGCGTGCTCGCCTCGCTGCGCCGCGGCGACTGAGCACCGGGCAGGTCCCCGCTCAGACCTGTGCGCGATGGCGGCGGTCGACCTGGCCCGGATGATCCGGTCCCGCGAGCTTAGCGCCGCCGGGCTGCTCGAGGCCACGCTGGCCCGGATCGAAGCGGTCAATCCCGCGGTCAACGCGATCGTCACCCTCGCCGCCGAGCAGGCCCGGGCCACCGCGGCGGCCCTGGACGCGCGGGCCGCCCGCGGCGAGTTCGCCGGCCCGCTGCACGGGCTGCCCATCGCGATCAAGGACCTGGCCGAGACGGCCGGGATCAGGACCACCTTCGGCTCCCCGGTCTACGCCTCCCACGTGCCGGCCTGCGACGCGCCGCACGTGGCGCTGCTCAAGCGGGCCGGAGCGGTGGTGATCGGCAAGACCAACACGCCGGAGTTCGGCGCGGGGTCGCAGACGTTCAACCCGGTGTTCGGGGCGACCCGCAATCCGTACGACACCCGGCTGACCCCGGGCGGCAGCAGCGGCGGAGCCGCTGCGGCCGTCGCCACCGGGATGATCCCGTTCGCGGACGGATCCGACGTCGCGGCCAGCGTCAGGAACCCGGCGGCCTTCTGCGGCCTGGTCGGGCTGCGGACCACGCCCGGGCTCGTTCCCGGCGGCCCCCTTCATCCTCTGCTGCCCAGCGCGCTCTTCGATCCGCTCGAGGTCATCGGCCCGATCGCACGCACCGCCGAAGACGCCGCCCTGCTGCTGGCCGGAATGTGCGGGCGCGACCCCGGCCGGCCGCTGGCCCGCCCCGACCAGCCCGGCGACTTCCTCGGTCTGCGTCCCGCCTCCTTGCCCGGGCTGCGGATCGCGTGGACCTCCGACCTGGGCGGCCTGCCGGTGCAGCCCGAGGTCCGGGCGGTGCTCAGCGCGGCGCGGGCGCGGCTGGAGGCCGCCGGGTGCCTGGTGCACGATGCGGCACCGGACCTGTCCGACGCCGACGAGGTGTTCGGTGTGCTGCGGGCCGCCCGGATGGCCGGAATGGCGCCGCTGCTGCGCGAGCACCGCGACCAGATCAAGCCCACCGTGGCCTGGAATATCGCCAAGGGCATCGCGCTGTCCGGCGAGCAGATCGCCGCCGCGCGGCTCGGGCAGGCCGCGATATTCGAGCGGTTCTCCTCGTTCCTGCACGACGGCCGCTACGAGGTCCTCGCGCTGCCCACCGTGCAGGTGCTCCCGTTCGACGTGGCGACGGAATGGGTGCGCGAGATCAACGGTGAACCGATGGCCACCTACATCGACTGGCTACGGTCCTGCTCCCGCATCACGGTCACCGCTCATCCCGCCGTTTCCCTCCCCGCAGGCCTGACCGCTCCCGGCCTTGCCGCCGCTCCCGGCCCGGCCGCCGTTCCCCGCCTGACGGCTCCCGGTCTGCCGGTCGGCCTCCAGCTGGTCGGCCGCTACGGTGGGGACCGCCGCCTCCTGGAAATAGCCGCCGCGATCATGTCCCTGCCCGGCTTTGCCGCTCCCGCACCGCCGGACAGGTAACACCCGTCCGCTCCGCACCACCAGAACCGCTGTCCGGGGTGGGGCAAGAGCCGGGGGCGGCGGAACCCTCCCGGCATCCGCCCCACGGCTCAATCCAGGATCACCGGCACCATTACCTAGGTAAATCCGGGCTATGTGGTAGATCGTGTGCATCCGGGTGCCCCAGATATTCCGCGGAACCCGGATCTACCCCGATAACGGTGCAGTAGGGGCGGGTGAGGCGGTGCGGGTACGCGATGCATCACCCGCGGGCACGCAGCCATCACCCGCGGACAGGACTGCCGCGGCAGACCCCGGGACGGGCGAGAGGCTTGCCAGGGCAGACCGGCATCATGCCCGTCCTGGCCATGGCGGACGCTGGCCAATGCGGCGCCCGGCCGAGCGGGCCCCGGCCGGGCCGGGCGCTAGCGGGCCGCCAGGCCCGGGAACGCCTCGGTGGTGCCGCGCCAGAAGGCGGCACGCGCCGCGGAACTCTGCATGGCCAGCGCGCCGAACGTCCGTAGGCGCGCCTGGCCGACCGCTACGAGACCGAGGTACGCCTCGGTCACCCCGTCTTCCAGGTGGGCCGCAAGCGCCGTCGCGGTGGCCGCGTTATGCACCGCAAACGGCAGCTGGTAGAAGGCCTGCGGGGCGACGGGCGTTGCGCCGAGCGCGGAGATCATCGAGGACAGGGTGTCGCGGGCATCGTGATGCCCGGTCCAGTACTGCTCGGCGGCCGACTTGGCGCTCCCCGACAGGTGGGCGCCCGCGACCCCGTAGCCGAAGATGGCTGCATCCTCGGCCGCGAGCGCGGCCTGCAAGGCCGCCGCGGCCGACACCGGCCCTTGCGTCAGCCGCGTCATCCGCCCAGCGCCGCCAGGTGCGTGGCGTCGGAGGCCGCGATGCTCGCGAGCAGCTGTGCCAGGCCGGGCTCGACCGTAGCCAGTTGCCGCACCAGGTCGGCGGCCGAGGCCTGCTCGGCCGCCCGCAGCCGCGCGATGGTCACGCGGCCCGCGACGGCAGCGGGCGACGAACTCGGCGAGGCCTGCCCCGACGGGACCACCAGCCTGGCCTGGAGCTGTCCGAGATGCTGGCGGTGCTGGACGAGCAGCCCGTCGAGCAGCCTTCCCTGTCCGGACGCCTGATTCGGCCCGCGCAGCCCGGCCCCGACGGCGGCCTGGTACAGCTGAATCATGGCCTGCTCCGCCGTGATGACCGCCTGCAGCGTGATTACGTCGGGTGACAGGCTCGGCCGCCCAGCCAGCGGGTCCGGTCCGGCGAACACCTCCGAGGACTGGCACCCGGCGGTGGCCAGCAGTACCGGCAGCGCGGCCGCCGAGGCGGCCAGCACACGGCGCCTGGGCAGGATGTCTGGCACACCGGCAAGCTACCGCATCGGGATAACCCCTGTTCCCGTCCTATCCGCGTGATGGCCCGGCTGCGGATAGGCTATGGCTAATCCCGCAGGTCGGACGAGGAGGTCGTGATGCCGGGTGGCTCGCGTCACGCGCCGAAGCCGCGAGGGCAGGCAGCCGTCGGATCGGTCGATGAGGACAGGATCGCGGACGTCATCCGGCCCGTCGTCGCCGCGGCCGGAATGGACCTGGAGGCGGTGCGGGTGACCGCGGCCGGCCGCCGCAGGCTGCTGCGCGTGGTAGTTGACCGCGACGGCGGCGTGAGCCTGGATGACGCCGCGGTGGTCAGCCGCGACCTGTCCGCCGCGCTCGACAGCGTGGCCGTGATGGGCGATTTTCCCTATACCCTTGAGGTTTCCTCGCCCGGCGTGGACCGGCCGCTGACCGACCGCAGGCACTGGCGGCGCGCGGTGGGCCGGCTGGTCACGGTCACGGTCACGGATTCGGGCAGTTCCCGGCCCGTAACCGGCAGGATCTGCGGTGCCGACGCCGACGGGGTGACCATGGACGTCGAGGGCGCCCGCCGTCACTTCGCCTACGCCATCCTGGGGCCGGGGGCCATCCAGGTGGAGTTCGGGCATCCGCCCAGCGAGCTAGGAGCGACCGGCGATGGACATTGACCTGAGCGTGCTGCGCAGCCTGGAAAGCGAGAAGGACATCTCGCTGGACCTGGCGATCAAGGCCATTGAGGACGCGCTGCTCGTGGCCTACCACAAGACCGATGGCGCATCGCCGGCCGCGCGGGTCGAGATCGACCGCAAGAGCGGCCATGTCACCGTCTGGGCCAGCCAGACCGGCGCGGATGAGGCGGAGACCCGGGAGTACGACGACACGCCCGCCGGGTTCGGCCGGATCGCGGCCACCACCGCCCGGCAGGTCATCTTGCAGCGCCTGCGCGACGTCGAGGACGAGCTGACCTTCGGCGAGTACGCGGGCCGCGAAGGCGACATCGTCGCCGGGGTGATCCAGCAGGGCAAGGATCCGCGGACGGTGCTGGTCGACCTGGGCAAGCTGGAAGCGGTACTGCCCCCCGCCGAGCAGGTGCCCGGCGAGCGGTACATCCACGGCGAGCGGATCCGGTGTTACGTGCTGCGTGTGCACAAGGGGCACCGCGGGCCTTCGGTCACTTTGTCCCGTACCCATCCCGGCCTGGTGAAGAAGCTGTTCGCCCTGGAGGTGCCCGAGATCGCCGAGGGCGCGGTGGAGATCGTCGCGATCGCCCGCGAGGCGGGCCACCGCACCAAGGTCGCGGTGCGGTCTCACCAGCCGGGTGTCAACGCCAAGGGTGCCTGCATCGGCCCGATGGGCAGCAGGGTCCGGAACGTGATGAACGAACTGCACGGCGAGAAGATCGACATCGTCGACTTCTCCGACGACCCGGCCGGGTTCGTGGCCAACGCCCTGTCCCCGGCGCGGGTCAGCCGCGTCCTGGTGGTGGACGCGGCGGCCCGGGAGGCCCAGGTGATCGTGCCCGACTACCAGCTGTCTTTGGCCATCGGCAAGGAGGGGCAGAACGCCAGGCTGGCCGCCCGCCTCACCGGATGGCGGATCGACATCCGGTCGGACGCCGCAGCCCCGGACGCCGCAGCCCAGGACACTGCGGCCCAAGACGCTGCCGCCCAGGACACTCCCGCCCCCGATGCCCCGGCCCCGAACCTCCCGGAGGTCACCGCCCCGGAGGTCACCGGCCCGGAAGACACCGCCCCGGCGCTAAAGGCACCACGAGCGCAGGTCTCGCCTGCTGCCGGAGACGTGCGGACACGGTAGACTTGTCAGCGGAGTGGCCGTGCTAACCGAGCGGCGCACGTCAGGTACGCCCGTTTTGCGTACTTGTGTGGGCTGTAAGGAGCGTGCGGACAAGTCCAGCCTGCTTCGCCTCGTGGCGGCTGGGGACGTTATCCAGCCCGACCCGCAAGCCCGGCTCCCCGGCCGGGGTGCGTACCTGCACCCCAGCCTCGCGTGCCTGGAACTTGCGCGCCGGCGCCGGTCGTTCCCCCGGGCCTTGCGCATCGCGGGATCGCTCAGCACTACTGATCTGGCTGAGTATCTTTGCGGCGCGGAATCCCCGGCATAGCATTGCTCGCGGCGGAACAACCTGGCTGGGCAGCACGCTGTAATTAGCGAGAAGGATTTCCTGTTGGAAAGCAGGTCGAGAAGCTGATGAGCGCTCGATGAGCACGCGGCGATGATCACCATAGGCTGAGGCCCACCCGGAGCACGCTCTGCCCGGGCCGAGGTCCGGTAGAGGGCCCAAAGCTGGGCCGAGAAGGAGCGTAGTGGCGAAGGTCCGGGTTTACGAACTCGCGAAGGAGTTCGGTGTCGAGAGCAAGGCCGTCATGGACCAGCTCAAGGAAATGGGCGAGTTCGTACGGTCGGCTTCCTCGACGATAGAGGCGCCTGTGGTACGGCGGCTCAAGGAAGCGTTTGCCGCACCGGCGGCGCATGACCAGCATGACCAGAAGGCCGCGCAGGATCACCAGGGGGCGGCGGCGCAGGATACTCAGGCGCCGCGAGCCAAGCCGGTGGGACGCAATGGCGCGGCAGCTGCGGTCGGTGGCCTGGCGGTCGGCATTGCCCAGCAAGATGGCGGCCTGACCTCCCGCGATGACGGTGGGCCGAGCGCAGCGGTGCCCGGCACCGCCCCGGCGCCCAGGATCGCGCCGGACGGTGCTCCGCGCGCGGAAGGCCGCGCCACGGAGCAGGCGGGCACGCCCGACGGGACCAGCATCAGGACTCCGGCCGAGACTAATGGCACCCCGGCCGCCCCAGCCGACGGCACCTCGCGGCGACCGGGGCCGGTCCCCGCGTCGCCCGCATCCCGTCCCGGGCCGGGCGAGCCGAGTGCCCCCAGCACACCCCGGGTCCCGGGAGCGCCGCGGACCCCGGTCTCTCCCACGGACTTCCGCGGGCCTGGGACGGGCCAGGCCCGGCCCCAGGCCCCACGCCCCGGCGCCCCGGCCGGCCCCGGCGGGCCGGGCAGCCCCAGCGGGCCGGGCAGCCCCGGCGGCCAGCGTGGCCCGGCCAGCCCCGGCGGCCAGGTCAGCCCAGCCGCCCAGGCCGGCCCAGGCCAGGCCAGCCCAGGCCAGGGCCAGGCCAGCCAAGGCCAGGGAACGCGGCCGTCCGCGCCGCGTACGCCCCCATCCGGTGCCCCGCGCCCCGGTGCCCCGCGCCCCGGCGCGCCCCGCCCTGGTGCCCCGCGGCCCGGCCCGAGGCCGGGTAACAACCCGTTCAGCTCAACCGCGACCGGCATGGGCTCGACGCCTCCGGCCCGGACCCAGGGTCCCGTTCCCGGCCAGCCGGCCAGCGGGTCCGCAGGCCCGGCCGGGACCGGCGGTCCCCGTCCCGGCGGCGGCCGCGGCCCTAGCGGCCCCGGTCGGCCCGGCGGCGCGGACGGCGGCCCGCGGCCCGGCGGGTTCGCTGGCCCGCGGCCCGGCGGTCCCCGGCCCAGCCCGATGAACATGCCGTCCCGGCCAGCCCCGTCCGGCACCGGCCGTGGCGGCCCCGGCGGCCCCGGCGGCCGTGGCGGCCCCGGCGGGCCCGGCGGCGCCGGTACCCGCCCCGGTGGCGGCGGTGGTGGTGGTGGCCGCGGTGTCGGCGCAGGACCACGTAGCGGCGGCGGCGCTCCTGGCGCCGGCGGTGGCCCCGGGGCCCGGCCGGGCGCCGGTGGCGGCGGTGGCGGCCCGGCGCGCCCGGGCGGCGGCGGCCGCGGGCGCAGCGGCACCCAGGGCGCCTTCGGGCGGCCCGGCGGCCGCCCGTCGCGCGGCGCCAGGAAGTCGAAGAAGCAGCGGCGCCAGGAGTTCGACAACATGCAGGCGCCGACCATCGGCGGCGTCCAGGTCCCGCGCGGCAACGGGCAGGTGGTCCGGCTGTCCCGGGGCGCCAGCCTGGCCGACTTCGCCGACAAGATCGGCGCCAACCCGGCCTCCCTGGTGCAGGTCATGCTGCACCTCGGCGAAATGGTGACCGCCACCCAGTCGGTCAACGACGAGACGCTGCAGCTGCTCGGGGCCGAGCTGAACTACAACGTCCAGGTCGTGTCGCCGGAGGAAGAGGACCGCGAGCTGCTCGAGTCGTTCGACATCGAGTTCGGCGAGGACGAGGGCGAGGAGACCGACCTGGTGGCCCGCCCGCCGGTGGTCACCGTGATGGGTCATGTCGACCACGGCAAGACCAAGCTGCTCGACGCCATCAGGCACACCAACGTGGTGGCCCGCGAGGCGGGCGGTATCACCCAGCACATCGGCGCCTACCAGGTGACCACCGAGGTCGATGGCGACGAGCGGAAGATCACCTTCATCGACACCCCGGGTCACGAAGCGTTCACGGCCATGCGAGCCCGCGGCGCCCAGACCACTGACCTGGTGGTGCTCGTGGTAGCGGCGGACGACGGCGTGAAGCCGCAGACCACCGAGGCGCTGAACCATGCGCAGGCGGCCGGCGTGCCGATCGTGGTGGCGGTCAACAAGGTCGACAAGGAGGGCGCGGACCCGCAGCGGGTGCGCGCGCAGCTGACCGAGTACGGCCTGGTCGCAGAGGAGTTCGGCGGCGACACCCAGTTCGTCGACGTGTCCGCCACCCAGCGGACCGGCATCGCTGAGCTGCTCGAGGCGATCATCCTGACCGCCGACGCTGAGCTCGACCTGCGGGCCAACCCAGACCAGGACGGCGAGGGCGTGGCCATCGAGGCGCACCTGGACAAGGGCCGCGGCCCGGTGGGCACCGTGCTGGTCCAGCGCGGCACCCTGCACATCGGTGACTCGATTGTGTGCGGTGAGGCGTTCGGCCGGGTGCGGGCCATGCTGGACGAGAACGGCGCGCCGATCAATGAGGCCCTGCCGTCCAGGCCGGTCATGGTGCTCGGCCTGACCGCCGTGCCCGACGCGGGCGACAACTTCCTGGTTGTCTCCGACGACCGGATCGCACGGCAGATCGCCGAACGCCGGGAGGCTCGCGAGCGCAATGCCTCGTTCGCCTCGCCGCGGCGGGTCACGCTCGAGGGGCTGGAGTCGGCGTTCAAGGCCGGTGAGCGCGAGGAACTGCTGCTCATCATCAAGGGCGACGTGTCCGGCTCGGTGGAGGCCTTGGAGGACGCGCTGCTCAAGCTGGACGTCGGCGAGGAGGTCAGCCTGCGCGTGATCGGCCGCGGTGTCGGTGCGATCACCCAGGACGACGTGAACCTGGCCATCGCCTCGGACGCGGTGATCATCGGCTTCAACGTCCGGCCCGCCGGCCGGGCAGGCGAGCTGGCCCAGCGCGAGGGCGTGGACATCCGCTACTACTCGATCATCTACCAGGCGATCGAGGAGGTCGAGGCCGCGCTCAAGGGCATGCTGAAGCCCGAGTTCGAGGAGGTCCAGCTCGGCACCGCCGAGATCAGGGAGGTCTTCCGGGTGCCGCGGGTCGGCAACGTCGCCGGGAGCATCGTGCGGACCGGCTCGATCCACCGCGGCAGCAAGGCGCGGCTGATCCGGGACGGCGTGGTGATCTCCGACAACCTAACGGTCGACTCGCTGCGCCGGTTCAAGGACGACGCGACCGAAGTCCGCGAGGGCTACGAGTGCGGTATCGGCATCGGCTACAACGATGTCAGGGTCGAGGACACGATCGAGACCTTCGAGATGAGGGAGAAGCCGAGGGCCTAGCCATCTGCCGGGCCCAGGCCAACGGCAGAACGGACGAAGGCCGGAGGGCAGAGCACCGTGTATGTTGCGGCGCTGACGCTAGACGTGCTGCTGGGCGACGTGCACTCGCTGAAGGCGAAACGTGCCGTCGTCCGGCCGCTCGTCGCCGAGCTGCGCCGTTGCTACCCGGGCGTGGCGGTGGCCGAAACCGGGCACCTGGATCTCCACCGGCGCGCTGAGATCGGCGTGGCGGTGGTGTCCGCGACGGCCGCCAACGCGACCAGCGTGCTGGATGAGTGCGAGCGCCTGGTGGCCGGGCACCCTGAGATCGAGCTGCTGTCGGCCCGGCAGCGGCTGTTCAACGAGGAGGAGTGACGGAGCATGGATGCCCCCCGGGCACGCAAGCTCGCCGACCGGATCAGCCAGATCGTCGCCGAGATGCTGGAGCGGCGGATCAAGGACCCCCGGCTCGGCTTCGTGACCGTCACCGAGGCACGGCTGACCAACGACCTGCGCGAGGCCACCGTGTTCTACACCGTGTACGGGTCTGACCAGGAGCGGGCCGACACAGCGATGGCGCTGGCCAGCGCGACGGGCATCATCCGGTCCGAGGTGGGACGGCAGCTTGGCCTGCGGCACACCCCGTCGCTGGCCTTCGTGGCCGACGCGCTGCCCGAGAACGCTCACCGGATCGACGAGCTGGTCACCCAGGCTCGCGACGCCGACGCCGAGCTGGCCCGGGTGCGCGAGGGCGCGCTCCCGGCCGGCGACGCCGACCCCTACCGCAAGCCCGCCGAAGCCGAATGGGACGACGAAGACGACGAGGGCGACGAGGGCGACGAGGGCGACGAGGGCGAATGACCGGACCGCAGCCCGGCGGCCTGGTCATCGTGGACAAGCCCGGCGGCATGACCTCGCACGACGTGGTAGCGCGGATCAGGCGGCTGGCCGGCACCCGGAGGGTGGGGCACGCCGGGACCCTGGACCCGATGGCTACCGGCGTCCTGGTGGTCGGAGTGGAGAAGGCCACCCGGCTGCTCGGCTACCTCACCGTGACCGAGAAGGGCTACGACGGCACGATCCGGCTCGGCCAGTCCACCAGCACCGACGATGCCGAGGGCGAGGTCACCGCGACCGCGTCGCCCGCCAGCGTCTCCGGGCCGGCCCTGGCCGCGGCGGTAAGGGCCCTGACCGGGGACATCGTCCAGGTACCTCCCTCGGTCAGTGCGATCAAGGTCGGCGGCCAGCGCGCCTACCGGCTGACCCGGGCGGGCGCCGCGCCGGAGCTGGCCCCCCGGCCGGTCACCGTCTACGAGTTCACCGTGACGGCCACGCGCCCGGCCGGTGACCAGCTCGACGTCGACGTGACCGTCCGCTGCTCGAGCGGTACCTACATCCGCGGCCTGGCCCGCGACCTCGGCGCCGCGCTCGGCACCGGCGGCCACCTCACCCGCCTGCGCCGGACCCGGGTCGGCGGTTACGGCCTTGAGGTCGCGAGAACCCTGGAGCAGCTGGCCGACAGGTTCGAGATCATCCCGCTGGCCGAGGCCGCCGCGGCGGGATTCCCGCGCCGCGACCTGTCCGCCGACGAGGCCCGCCGCCTGGCCCACGGCGCCCGCCTCCCCGCGGCCAGCCCGGCCGGCAACGCCGCGGCCGCCGGCCACGCCCCCGCCGGCAGTGCCCCGGCCGCCGGCCACGCCCCCGCCGGCAATGCCCCGGCCGCCGCCTACGCGCCCGACGGCTCGCTCGTCGCGCTGCTCACCGAACAGGACGGCCAGGCGCGCCCGCTGGTGGTCTTCGCCTGACGCTAGGCTGGTGCTCACCGCCGGAAATGGCCGCCGGAGGACGAAGGAGGAACGGGATCGTGTACCGCTGGTACGGCTTGGACGACGTGCCGGCCGACTGGGCTGGCTGTGTCGCCACGATCGGGGTGTTCGACGGCGTGCACCGGGGTCATCAGCGGGTCGTCGAGCGGGCCGGTCAGGTCGCGCGCGGCAAGAACCTGCCGCTGGTGGTGATCACCTTCGATCCGCACCCGGACGAGGTCATCAGGCCGGGCTCGCACCCGCCGTTCCTCACCACCCCCCGGCGGCAGGCTGAGCTGCTGGGCGGCATGGGCGCCGACGCGGTGTTCGTGCTCCCGTTCAGTGTGGAGTTCTCCCGGCTGAGCCCGGATGAGTTCGTCCGGGCCGTGCTGGTCGAGCGGCTGCACGCGGCCGCCGTGGTGGTGGGGGACGACTTCCGGTTCGGCCACCGGGCCGCGGGCGACGTACCGCTGCTCGGCCAGCTCGGCGAGAAGTACGACTACACCGCCGAGGGCGTGCCGCTGCTCGACGCGGACGGCGTGCGGATGTCCTCGACCCAGATCAGGGAGCGGCTGGGCGCCGGGGACGTGGCCGGCGCGGCCACTGCCCTCGGCCGCCCGCACCGGGTGGAAGGCGTGGTGGTCCGCGGTCACCAGCGCGGCCGGGCGCTGGGTTTCCCGACCGCGAACCTCGAGACCCCGCCGCACACCGCGATCCCCGCCGACGGGGTGTACGCCGGCGCCCTGATCAGCCTGGGCCCGGACGGGACCGAGGCCACCCGCTGGCCGGCCGCGATCTCGGTCGGCGCCAATCCCACCTTCGGCGGCACCGACCGTACCGTCGAGGCTTACGCGCTGGACCGCGACGACCTGGACCTGTACGGCACACACGCCGCCATCGAATTCACCGCCAGGCTCCGCGACAACGAGCGGTTCGATTCAGTCGAAGCCCTGGTCACCCAGATGCGCGAGGACGTCAGCCGGGCCCGCACCCTGACCGCCGGCTGACCCGCAGGCCCGGCGCCCGGGCCGTCAGCCGCACCCCGGGCCGTCACGCCCGGGCCGTCACCCCCCGGCCAGCATGACCTCCAGCGCGTGCCGCAGCGGAGCGAGCCGCCCGGCGGCCGCCTGCCGGGCGCCCGGCAGCGACCGCCCGGCCAGCGGCTCCACCACCTCGATGTAGCACTTGATTTTCGGCTCGGTGCCGCTCGGCCGCAGCACCACCCGGGCACCGGTCAGCCGGAAGATCAGCACGTCCGCCCTCGGCAGCGCGCTGGCCGCTCCGCCCGCTAGGTCCACCACAGCGATCACCCGCTGGCCGCCGAGCTCGGCCGGGGGCTCGGCCCGGAGCCGGCGCATGACCCGAGCCTGGTCGGCGGTGCGCAGCGTCACCTGGGACGTCAGGTGCACACCGTGCGCCGTCTCCAGTTCGTCGTAGCGGTCCAGCACCGAACGCCCCGTGGCCTTAGCCTCGGCGGCCACCGCGAGCATGGCCAGCGCGGCGCCGATGCCGTCCTTGTCGCGCACCACGTCGCCGACGGCGTACCCGAGCGCCTCCTCGTAGCCGAAGATGAAGCGCGTCCCCGGCAGGTGATCAGCCGCCCGCACGATCCACTTGAATCCGGTCAGCGTCTCGGCGTACCGGGCTCCTGCCGCGGCGGTGATCTTGGCCAGCAGCGTGGCGGAGACGATCGTCGATGCCACCAGCCGGTTCTCCGGGGCGGCGTCGCCCGCCGTCCGCGCCAGGGCGCTGGCGCCGAGCAGGGCGCCGACCTGGTCTCCGGTCAGTGTGCGCCAGGTGCCCTCCGGGCCCGGTACGGCCACGGCCAGCCGGTCCCCGTCCGGGTCGCTGGCCAGTACGAGGTCGGCGCCGAGTCGCTGCGCGTCGGCCAGGGCCAGGTCGAGAGCCCCGGGCTCCTCGGGGTTGGGAAACGCCACGGTCGGAAAGTCCGGGTCAGGCTCGGCCTGTGCCGCCACCACGTGCGGCGGCGCGAAGCCGGACCGGCGCATGGCCGCCAGCATCAGGCCGCCGGCCACCCCGTGCATCGGTGTGTAGACGACGGTCAAACCGGCCCGGCGCCGGGCGGCTCCGGCGGCGGTGATGGCGTCGAGATAGGCTCCGGCTACCTCGTCGCCGTGCCGGGTGATGAGCGGGCTGTCCGCGTCCGCGACGGGGATCTGCGACAGCGGCCCGAGGCCCGCGATCCGGGTCTCGATCTCGGCGTCGACGGGCGGGATGACCTGGGCCCCGTCGCTGAGGTACAGCTTGTACCCGTTGTCCGCGGGCGGGTTGTGGCTTGCGGTGATCATCACCCCGGCCGACGCGGACAGGTGCCGGACCGCGAAGGCGAGCAGGGGAGTAGGTCCGGACGGCGGCAGCATGTGCACCACGACACCCGCCGCCGCCAGCACCCGGGCCGCCTCGTCGGCGAACTCCGCTGACCGGTGCCGGGCGTCGCCGCCGACCACCACGCTGACCGTCTCCCCGGCGCCCGCCGAGCCGAGCAGCCAGCCCGCGACCGCGGCGGTGGCGGCTCTGACCACGGCACGGTTCATCCGGTTCGGGCCTGCGGCGATGACACCGCGCAGCCCGGCCGTCCCGAACTCCAGCCGCCCGGCAAACCGGTCCCGCAACTCCGCGAGCGCCCCGTCATCCGCCGCCGCCGCGCCCGTACCGGTTCCCGCGGGCGGATAAGCCCGGCCCGCCAGCGCCCGCAGCTCGGCCCGGTCCCGCGCGTCGGGGTCATCCGCGATCCAGGCCTCGACCGCGGCCCGGAGCTCAGCCTCACTCGCCACCTACCTCACCCGCCCTTCCCTCACCAGCAACCCACGCCCCGCTAAACCGGGGCCGGTGATCATGCCTTGATGTAGGGGATGCCCTCGGCCCTGGGACCGCGGACCTTGCCGACCAGCCCGGCCAGCACGATGATCGTGACGATGTAGGGGGCCATCAGCAGCAGGTTGGACTGGATCGGCGTGTTGAGGGTGGACATGATCGACTGCAGCTGCGTGGTGAAACCGAACAGCAATGCGGCCGCGATCGCGCCGAACGGGTTGTACCGCCCGAAGAGCATGGCGGCCAGCGCGATGTAGCCCTCACCGGAGGACATGCCCTTGCCGAACGAGCCGACCGAGCCGATCGTGAAGTAGGCCCCGCCGATCCCGGCGATGAGCCCGGCCGCGATCACGTTGCGGTACCTCATCGCGGTGACCTGGATGCCTACCGTGTCGGCCGCGACGGGATGTTCGCCGATGGCCCGGGTGCGCAGCCCCCACCGGGTGGAGAACAGGCCTACCTGGACCCCGGCCAGCGCGACGTAGGTCAGGTACAGGAAGACCGTCGAGTCGAAGAAGACCGGGCCGAGGATGGGGATGTCGCCGAGCAGCGGGAGCTTGATGGCGGAGAACGTGGCCGGCGAGTTCAGCGTGTCCTGGTAGGGGATCATCAGGTCGTCGTACAGGTAGCCGGTCAGGCCGAGGATCAGCGTGTTGATGACCACCCCGAGGACGACCTGATTAACCAGGTAGCCGATGGCGAACCCCGCGAGCAGCGCGCCGACCAGGGAGCCGGCCAGGGCGCCGCTGACCAGGCCCAGCCACAGGGAGCCGGTGCCGCTGGCCACGATCGCGGCGGTGAACGCGCCGAGCAGCAGCTGGCCCTCGATGGCGATGTTGATCACCCCGGACCGGGAGCACACCACGCCGGTCAGCGCGCCGAGCATGATCGGGATCGACCCGGCCAGCGTGCCCTGCAGCAGGTTCACGATGTTGAACGCGGTGCCCTGCCCGGCGTCGGCCCAGCACAGCAGCGAGACCACGAGCAGGAACGAGACCACCGCCACGGCGGTCCGGCGCAGCCCCGTGCCCAAGGGCACGAACGCGCGCACCACGGCAATCGCGATCGATATCGCACCGCAGACGTAACAGGTCAGGGCGGCGGGCAGGGTCAGGTTCGGCACGGTCACCTTGGCGAACGGCTGGGAGAACGCGAACGTCGCGTCGCCGTGGTGAGAGAACAGCCCGAACACGAAGATGTCGATGAGCCCGAAGGCCAGGAAGGTCGCGGGCGCCAGCCACCGCCGGACGGCGCTGACCGGGGCGGCGCCGTCCCTCAGCATCGTGGGGACACGCTCGGTGATCGTCATGAGCTCCACCCCGTGGATAGCGTCAGGCCGGTGCCGCCGCCCCCCGCCTTTCGCAGCCGGTACACGGACCGGATCAGCGGTGGCGCCGCGACGAACAAGACGATGATGGCTTGCAGTACCTCAACCATGTCCACCGGTGTGCCGGTGGCGGCCTGCATGAGCGGCGCCCCGGCGTGCAGCGCCCCGAACAGCAGTCCGGCGAGCACCACGCCGAGCGGCTTGCCCCGGCCGAGCAGCGCCACCGTGATGGCGTCGATGCCGTAGGTCCCGAAGCTCTGGTTGTTGAGAGTGAAGTCGGTGCCCTGGATGACGGTCGATGCGGCCAGGCCGGCCAAGCCCCCGGCGATCAGCATGGCCATGACCCAGCTCCGCTCCACGTTCATGCCCGCGACCCGCGCCGCGTTCGGGTTCTTGCCGATGCTGCGGAACTCGAACCCGGTGGTCGTGCGGGCCAGCAGCCACCAGATGGCCGCGGCGCAGGCCAGCGCGATCAGGAAGCCCACGTTGATGCGCAGGTGCGTGCCGAACAGCAGCGGCAGGTGCGCGTTGGATGCGATGGCCAGGGTGATCGGGTTGGGAGTGCCAGGGGCCTGCAGCAGGTAGTGGTAGGAGAGCAGGTAGGCCAGGAAATAGGCCATGATGTAGTTGAGCATGATCGTGACGATGACCTCGTGCGCGCCCGTTCGCGCCTTGAGCTCGCCAACCAGCCAGCCGAGCGCCGCACCGCCCACGAAGCTGCCGATCACGCACACCACCACGTGGATGACGACCGGCATGCTGATGCCGTAGCCCAGGTAGGTCGCGACGATCGCGCCGCCGATGAACTGGCTCTGCCCGCCGATGTTGAACAGGCCCGCCTGGTAGGGCAGCGCGACCGCCAGCCCAGCCAGGATCAGCGGCGTGGCCTGCACGCATGTCTCGGACAGCGGGTAGAACACCGCGCTGAGGTAGCCGTTGTGGACGGCCGTGCCGACGGAGGCCTGCTGGAACAGCGCCGAGACCGTGTGCGGGCTGAAGACCGAGCCCTCGAACAGCTCCACGTAAGCGCCCGCGGCGGTGTCCCAGGCCGCCGCGAACGCGTGGCCCGGTGCCGAGAACAGGTTTGCCCAGGCGTGCAGTACGGTGGTGTTGCTGAACGCGTTGATCAGCCCGCCCACCACCAGCGCGGTCACGATGGCCAGCACCGTGACGGTGAACGAGTTGCCCTCCATCAGGGCGTTCCGGATGACCCGCGCCCGCTGGCCCGGGCTCCAGCCCCCCTCCGCCGGGCCCACCGGCTGCTCGGGGTTCTCCGGAGAGGACGCGGCCACCTCGGCCAGCGCCTCGGCCGGCTCCGGCGAAGGCGGGCCCGGCTCCGCCGGATCGGGTGGGGGCGTCTGCTCGCTCATTCACCCGCTCCCGGTGCTCCCGCTCCGGTCGTTCCCGGTGCTGGCGTTCCCGGTGCTGGCGTTTCCGGTGCTGGCGTTTCCGGTGCTGGCGTTTCCGGCGCTGGCCCGGCGGCCCCGCCTGGCTCTCCATCGCTCCGCGCCAGGCCCGTGTCGCTGCCGCCTGCCATCAGCCGCCCGAGTTCCTCGGCCGGTACGGTGGGCGGCCGGAACCCGGTGATCTGCCCTTCGTACATGACCGCGATCCGGTCCGCCAGCGCGTAGATCTCGTCGAGTTCCGCCGAGACGATCAGCACCGCCACGCCGTGATCGCGTTGCTCGACGATGCGCCGGTGCACGAACTCGATCGAGCCCACGTCCAGCCCGCGGGTCGGCTGGCTGGCCACGAGCACCTTGTGCTCTTGCCCGAGCTCCCGGGCCAGGATCACCTTCTGCTGGTTGCCGCCGGACAGCGTGCCCACCGGCGTGGCCGCCGAGCTGGTCCGGACGTCGAATTCACCGACCAGCTCGGCCGCCCGGCTGGCCACCGCGCTGAGGTTGAGCCTGATCCCCGACGCGAACGGCGGCTGGTTGTACTGGTCCAGCACCATGTTGTCGGCCACCGAGAAGTCGCCGATCAGCCCGTCTTCCTGCCGGTCCTCAGGAATATAGGCCACGCCGGCCCGGAGCCGCTGGGCCGGCGTGGCGCGGGTCAGGTCCCGGCCGCCCAGTCTGACGCGCCCCGCGGCGGTGGGCCGCAGTCCCATCAGCGCCTCGCACAGCTCGGTCTGCCCGTTGCCCTGCACCCCGGCCACGCCCAGGATCTCTCCCGCCCGGACCTGGAAGGACATCCCGTCCACCCAGACCCGGCCGGTCTCGTCGGCCACCGTCAGGTCGGACACGTCCAGGACCACCTCGCCGGGCGTGGCCTCCTCCTTGCTGACCCGCAGCTGCACGTTCCGGCCGACCATCAGGGCGGCGAGCTCGTCTTCGGTGGCCGACGGTGACCGCTCGCCGACCACCGCGCCACGCCGCAGCACGGTGATCGTGTCGGCGATGGCCTGGACTTCCTTGAGCTTGTGCGAGATGAACACGACCGAGGTGCCGCCCGCCGTCAGCTGGCGGATGATCCGGAACAGGTCCTCGGTCTCAGTCGGGGTCAGCACCGCGGTCGGCTCGTCGAGGATCAGCACGGTCGCGTTCCTGACCAGTGCCTTGACGATCTCGACCCGCTGCTGGATGCCCACCGGCAGGTTCTCCACCAGCGCGTCCGGGTCTATCTCCAGGCCGTAGCGGTGCGACAGCTCGCGCACCTGCCGCCGCGTCCGGCGCCGGTCAAGCAGGCCGCTGAGCTTGGACACGGCCGCGAGGAAACGCAGGAAGCCCGAGCGGCGATCGGCCAGGCCGGCCAGTCCGGTCTCCTCGATGCCGAGGGTCACGTTCTCCGCCACGGTGAACACCGGCACCAGCATGAAATGCTGGTGCACCATCCCGATCCCCGCCGCGATGGCATCCTTCGGGGATCCGAAGCGGACCGCTTGGCTGTCGATCAGGATCTCGCCCTCGTCGGGCTGCAGCAGTCCGTACAGCACGTTCATCAGGGTGGTCTTGCCCGCGCCGTTCTCGCCGAGCAGGGCGTGGACCTGACCCGGAGTGACCGAGAGGTCGACCCGGTCGTTGGCCACCAGCGAGCCGAACCGCTTGGTGATGCTCCTCAGCTCAAGTTCCACTTCGGCCCTCTAGTTCCCTCGGCTGCGCACCCGCCCGCCTCCCCGTCCCCCGGCCCGTGTGGCAGCGGTGCGCGTGATGACCGTCCGCGGCGCCGCACCGCTGCCACATCGTCTCATGCCGTGCTGTCCCTAGGTGACCGGGCTCTTGGTCGGCGTCTGGATCGTGCCGCTCGCGATGCCCGTTCCGATCTGCGCGAGCTCGTTCTGCAGCGAGGCCGGGACCTTCGTCGCGAAGTCGTGGAACGGGGCCAGCACCGCGCCGCCATTGGCCAGGGTGCCCACGTAGGTGCCGCCCTTGAACGTGCCGTCGGACGCGCTCAGCACCGTGGCCTTTACCGACGCCACGATGCCCTTCTCCACGCTGGTGATGAAGTAGGTGCAGTAAGCCGCGGCGCTGACGCAGCCGTCCACGTCCACCCACATCATGTTCACCTTGTTGCTGCCTGCCGTGGCGTCCGCCTGCTGGACCGCCTTGGCCGCGCCGAGGCCGACGTTACCCGCGACCGGGAAGACGATGTCGGCGCCCTCGCTGATGAACGTCTGGGTCAGCGTCTGGCCTTTGGTCTGGTTGGTGAAGTCGCCGGTGAAGGAGCCCTTCTGGGTCTGCTCGTTCCAGCCGAGCACCTGCACCTTCGTGCCGTGCTTGGAGTTGTAGTACTGCACGCCGTCCCAGTAGCCGTCCATGTAGATGGTCACGGTCGGCAGCTCGATTCCGCCGAACGTCGCGACCTTGCCCGTCTTGGTCATGCCCGCGGCCAGGTAACCGCCGAGGAAGCCGTCCTGGACGGTGTTGTACGTCAGCTGGTCGATGTTGGTTTCCTTGGTGCCGGTGAGGCAGCCCGTCGCGTAGGAGCAGTCGACGATGGCGAACTTCTGGCTCGGGTTCGCCTTGGCCGCGGCCTCGGTCGCGGCCCCCATCAGGAAGCCCACGGTGACGATGATGTTGCACTTCTCGCCGATGAAGGTGTTGATGTTCGGCGTGTAGTCGCTCTGTGTCGTCGACTGCAGGTACTTGACTGTGACGTTCGGGTTCGCGGCGGCCGCTGCCTGCATGCCCGCCCACGACGAGGCGTTGAACGACCGGTCGTTGATACCGCCGGTGTCGGTGACCATACAGCCGAGGGTCTTTGCTCCGGTGGCGGCCGCCGTGCTGGTTGCCGAGCTCGACGCGGTGCTGGATGACGTGGCCGAGCTGCTGCTGCTGCCGCACGCGGCGATGGCCAGCGTCGCCGATACGGCCAGCGCCGCCGTGGCCCATGCGCTGTGTTTCACGCTTACCTCCACTGGGCCAGGCGCTCTTCAAGCGCCCGGCCTCGCCTTCGTCCTGGGTTGACCCGCAGGTTATGCCTGGTTGTCCTGTGTGTGAAGGGGACATGCGGCGATCGGGCCCGCTCGTTGCCGAATCGGAACCCGATCACGATGAGGTTCCTGGCCCGCCGGACAGATGCCCCCCGCTGCAGCCCGGCGCGTTGGTGCTTTCCTACATGCTCGCCGCGGTCGCCGCGGGCGCGGCCGTGGCGCCGGCACCGCCGTTGCCACTGCTGACGGCCTTCGGGACGCCGGGGAAGTCGAGCGTGACGGTCAGGCCTCCGCCGGGTGTTTCGTCCAGCCGGGCGGTGCCGCCGTTGGAGACGGCCAGCCGGTGCACGATGGCCAGGCCCAGCCCGGTGCCGTTCGGGCTCGAGGTGGTGAAGCGCAGGAAGGCCCGCTCGCGGTCCTCGGCGCTCATGCCCGGGCCGTTGTCGCGCACGGTGATCCGCGCCCCGGTCGTCGTGGCCTCCGCGGTGAGCCGCACCACGTGGCCCGGGCTCAGCGCGTCCAGGGCGTTGGCGATCAGGTTGTCCAGGATCTGCTCCAGGTGCCCCTCGCCGAGCCAGGCCAGCACCGGTGCGCCCGGAGCACGGGCCATCCCGCGCCCACCGCCGGCGCCGCCCGGCGCCTGGGAAACGGCCAGGACGATGCTGCGGTCATCGGCGACCGGATGCCAGGCCACCACCCGCTCCCGGGCCACCTCGGACACGTCCACCGCGGTCGGCACCGGGACCACGCCCTCCGCGCGCGCCACCGTCAGCAGGCCGTCGACCAGCCGGGACAGCCTGGCCAGCTCGTCCAGCGCACCGGCCAGCTCATGCCCGGTTTCGGGGTCGGTGTCGGAGGCCAGCAGATCCAGCCGCAGCCGCAGCGCGGCCAGCGGGGTGCGCAGCTGGTGCGACACGTCGGCGATCATCGCCCGGCTCCCGTGCACCAGTGCCTCCAGCCGCCCGGCCATCGTGTTGAACGTGGTGCCCAGGCGGCGCAGTTCCGGCGGGCCCGACGCCACCTTGGCCCGGATCGCGAGGTCCCCGTCGGCAAGCCTGCGGGCCGCGGTATCCAGCGACTTGAGCGGCCTGCTCACCCAGCGCGCCAACGCGAAGCCCAGCAGCGCCGCGGCGATCATCGCCGCGACGGCAATCGAGCCGAGGATGACCCACAGCTCGAGGATCTCGTGCTCCAGCGGCTGGGTGGATCGGGCCAGCAGGACCGTGCCGATCCACGTTCCCTGCGTTTTGGCCTGGCTGTAGACCGGCATGGCCGCGATGACCTCGGAGCCGGTCACCTCGGTGATCGGCTCGACCGGCTGACCGTACCCGAGCGCGAGCTGAGCCTCATCGTTCGCCTGCAGGGAGAACTCGCCCCAGTCCCCGGCGGGCATTCCCGACCCGGCCACCAGCTGGCCCTTGTTCGTCACTACGAGCAGGCCGTCACCGGCCTGGCGGGCCTCCTTGGTCACCTGGAGCATTCCGACGGCAGCCTGCGCGGTCGCGAGAGCCGAGTTATTGCCGGACGACGACCCTGACAGCTGGTCGAGCCGCGCCTGGGCGACGACGGCGTCTGTTCGGGCCGTGCCCGCCGCCGCCTGGATGAAGGAGTTCCGGTCGTGCGAGGTCGCGTTGAGGGTGAGCGGCACGACCGCGCCGACCAGCACCAGGGCGGTGAAGGCCAGCAGCATGACCAGGATGCGCCTGGTCACGGCGAGCTGCCGGGGTCGGCGAGCCGGAAGCCGTGACCGTAGACGGTCTCGATGATGCCCGGGTCGCCCAGCTTGCGGCGCAGCGCCGCCATGTGCACATCGAGGACCTTGGTCGGGCCGTACCAGTGCTCATCCCAGGCCCGCTCGAGCATCTCCTGGCGGCTCACCACCCGTCCCGGATCGCTGGACAGGCACTCAAGGATGGCGAACTCCTTCGGCGTCACCGCGATCTGCTGCCCGCTGACGGTGACCTTGTGCGTGCGCAGGTCCACCGTGAGCGCGCCGTACTGCAGCACCTGAGGGTGGCCGGCGGGCTGCCTGCTGCGGCGCAGCACGGCCCGGATCCTGGCCAGCAGCTCGGCCAGCCCGAACGGCTTGATCAGGTAGTCGTCGGCGCCCTCGTCGAGGGCCAGCACCCGGTCGGATTCCTCGCCGCGCGCGGTGACCACGATGATCGCCGCGTCGCAGGACTGGCGAAGCTGGCGGCAGACCTCGATCCCGTCGATGTCCGGCAGCCCGAGGTCGAGCAGCACCACGTCGGGCGCCGGCCAGTCCAGCGCCGCCTGCCCGGTGTTGACACTGCCGGTTTCGTAGCCGGCCCGGATCAGTCCGCGGACCAGCTGAGTGGCGATGCCGGGGTCGTCTTCAACCACGAGGACCCGGCCCAGGCGAGCGTTCACGGCCTCCACGCTAAGCACGAAACCGGCAGGTGCCCAATCGGGCGAAGATCTTAACCAAACCTGAACTTCTTCCAGGGTGGGTCCTAGGAAGTCGTTGGGCATTATTACTACCAGAGTTCCTTGCTCTAGCGCGGACAGCCACCCTGCCGCTGCCGCGCGGATGACATGGGAGGGTTCGTGTGGATGAGGCACCCCTGCAGCCTCATTCACACGAACCCGGCATCCCGGGGAACCTGTCGCCCGATCTGAGCGACTCCTAGACTCCTTTCGTGAGCACCGACTGGCCGGCCTTGCGCGCGGCCGCCATCATGGCCGCGGCCCAGGCGTACGCTCCTTATTCCGGACTGCGCGTCGGCGCGGCCGGCCAGACCGCCGACGGGCGTATCGTCATCGGCTGCAACGTGGAGAACGCATCCTACGGCCTGACCCTGTGCGCGGAGTGCGGCCTGGTCAGCGCGCTGCACGCCGCTGGGGCCGCCGGGGCGCCCCCCCGCCTGCTGGCCGCCTGCGTGGTGGCGGGCGACGGGGAGCCGCTGCTGCCGTGCGGCCGCTGCCGCCAGCTCCTGCTCGAAGCGGGCGGCGAGGGGCTCCTGGTCGACACCGCGAGCGGGCCGGTGGAGCTGAGGGTCCTGCTCCCGGCCGCGTTCACCGGCACCGACCTGGCCCAGCGCAGGGACCAGCGTAAGGAGCCCTAGTGACCGACACGGTCAGCCTCATCACGGCCAAACGGGACGGGCGAAAGCTGCCCGGCGACGATATCCGCTGGCTCTTCGAGGCCTACGCCCGCGGTGACGTCGCCGATGAACAGATGTCCGCGCTGCTGATGGCGATCTATTTCCAGGGCCTGGACGGCGACGAGCTGCGGGCCTGGACCGCGGCCATGATCGCCTCAGGCGAGCGCCTCGACCTGTCCCCGATCACCCGGCCGACCGTCGACAAGCACTCCACCGGCGGGGTGGGGGACAAGGTCAGCCTGATCCTCGCGCCGCTGGTCGCGGCCTGCGGCGCCGCCGTCCCGCAGCTGTCCGGCCGCGGTCTCGGGCACACCGGCGGCACGCTGGACAAGCTGGAGTCGATCCCCGGTTTCCGCACCGCGCTCAGCACGGCGCAGACCCTCGAGGTGCTGGCGAAAGCGGGCTGTGTCATCTGCGCCGCCGGCTCCGGGCTGGCCCCGGCCGACCGCAGGCTGTACGCGCTGCGGGACGTGACCGGGACGGTCGAGTCCATCCCGCTCATCGCCAGCTCGATCATGTCGAAGAAGATCGCCGAGGGGACCAGCGCGCTGGTCCTGGACGTCAAGGTCGGCACCGGCGCGTTCATGAAGGACCGGCAGCGGGCGTTCGAGCTGGCGCAGACCATGGTCGCCCTGGGCGAGGAGCATGGCGTGACCACCCGGGCCCTGCTCACCCGGATGGACACCCCGCTCGGCCGCGCCGTGGGCAACGCCGTCGAGGTGCAGGAGTGCATCCAGGCGCTGCAGGGTGACGGGCCGGCCGACCTGATGGAGGTCACGCTCGCCCTGGCCGCCGAGATGCTCGCGCTGGCCCGCGTCGACGCCGACCCGGCCGCCGCGATCGCCGACGGGCGGGCGTACGAGACGTTCCGGGCCATGGTCCGCGCTCAGGGCGGCGATCCGGACGCCCCGCTGCCGCAGGCCGCGCACGTCACCACGGCTCTGCCGGCACCCGCCGACGGCTGGCTGGCCGGCCTGGACGCCCTGCAGGTGGGCACCGCCGGGTGGCGGCTCGGCGCGGGCCGGGCCCGCAAGGAAGATCCGGTGAGCGCGGCCGCGGGCGTCATCTGCCTGGCCAAGCCGGGCGACCGGGTGCGCCAGGGCCAGCCCCTGCTCGAGTTGCGGGCCGACGCGCCGGAGCGCTTCGCCCCGGCTCTGGCTGCCCTGGAGGGCGCGGCCACGTTCGCCGCCCAGCCTCCGCCGCCCACCCCGCCCCTCGTCCTCGAGGTGGTCGGCCCGCAGCACATCGGCCCGTAGCACAATGGGGAGATGCTGACCCTCGCCGAGATCCGCGCCGTCCCGAAGGTCCTGCTGCACGACCACCTGGACGGCGGCCTGCGCCCGCAGACCGTGCTCGACCTGGCCCGCGAGACGGGCTATACGGACCTGCCCGGCGATAACGTCGAGGACCTGACCAAACGGCTCACCGAGGGCGCGCACCGCGGTCACCTCGAGATCTACCTGGACGCCTTCCGGCACACCGTGGCGGTGATGCAGACCCCGGACGCGCTGCGCCGGGTCGCGGCCGAGTGCGCGGCGGACCTGGCCGCCGACGGCGTGGTCTACGCCGAGGTCAGGTTCGCGCCGGAACTGCACACCGAGCGCGGGCTGAGCCTGGACGAGGTGGTCGAGGCGGTGCTCGACGGCTTCCGCGACGGTAGCAACGGGCGCCCGATCACGGTGTACGCCCTGCTCACCGCCATGCGCACGGCGGCCAGGTCGCTGGAGATCGCCGAGCTGGCCGTGCGTCACCGGGACGAGGGCGTGGTCGGCTTCGACATCGCGGGCGCCGAGGCGGGCTGGCCGCCGAGCCGGCACCTGGACGCCTTCCAGTACCTCAAGCGGGAGGACTTCCACATCACCATCCACGCCGGCGAGGCGTTCGGGCTGCCGTCGATATGGGAGGCGGTGCAGTGGTGCGGAACCGAGCGGCTCGGCCACGGCGTCCGCATCACCGATGACATCGACATCAGCCCGCAGGGCAACGTCCGGCTCGGCCGGCTGGCCGCCTACATCAGGGACCGCCGGATCCCGCTGGAGATGTGCCCGACCTCGAACGTCCAGACCGGGGCCGCCGCCTCAATGGCCACGCACCCGCTCCGGCTGCTGCGCCAGCTGCAGTTCCGGGTCACGGTCAACACCGACAACCGGCTGATGAGCCAGGTGACGCTGAGCTCGGAGTTCCACCGGCTGGCCGAGGAGTTCGGTTACAGCTGGTCTGATGTCGAATGGCTGACCATCAACGCGATGAAGAGCGCGTTCGCCGGCTTCGACGAACGGCTGCGACTGATCAACACCGTCATCAAGCCGGGCTTCGCCACCGCCCGCGCCCGCAGCGACGCCGTGGTTCCCGTCAGCATGCTGGGCTCCCATCAACCCAGCTAGTTTCTTTCTTACCTAACGAACCAGGGTTCGTCTCCCAGATCACCTGTAACGCTCCGCAGCGGACACTACGCGCAAACGGCTGCGATTCGGCATGATAGATGCCGGGAGGGAACCAATGACGGAACCGGAACCGGTGGGAGCGCGGCTGCGCCGGTGGGACCCGGAGCGGATCGGGCCGTACGTGATCCTCGGCCGTCTGGGGGCCGGGTCGATGGGGCAGGTCTTCCTGGGCCGTTCCGCGGCCGGGCGGCTGGTCGCGGTGAAGACGATCAGGGTCGAGCTGGCCGAGGAGGCGGGCTTCCGCAACCGGTTCGCGCAGGAGGTAGCGGCCGCGCGCAAGGTGAGCGGGTTCTTCACCGCCGCCGTCGTCGAGGCCGATCCCGAGGCCGACCTGCCCTGGCTGGCCACCGCGTATGTGGCCGCGCCGTCGCTGAGCCGGCTGGTCCGGGCCTGCGGCCCGCTGCCGGTGGCCGCGGTCCGGTGGCTCGCCGCCGGGTGCGCGGAGGCGCTGGACTCGATCCACCGCGTCGGCCTGGTGCACCGTGACCTGAAGCCGTCCAACGTGCTGGTCGCGCCGGACGGGCCCCGGGTAATCGACTTCGGCGTGGCCCGGGCGGCCGAACGCATGAGCATTTCCACCTCGCACGGCACCGTCGGCACGCCCGCGTACATGGCCCCGGAGCAGGCCCATGAGGGGGCCCGGGCCTCGGCGGCCAGCGACGTGTACTCCCTTGGCGCCACGCTGGTCTTCGCGGCGACCGGGCACCCTCCCTATCGCGGGGACACGGTCATGGACGTGCTGGCCCGGCTGGCCACCGAGGAGCCTGACCTGTCCGCCCTGCCCGCCGAGCTCGCCCCGCTCGTCGCCGCCTGCATGCGCCGGGAGCCGGCGCAGCGCCTGACGTCGGCCGCGCTGCTCGCCCAGCTCGGCCACTTTGCCGAGACCCGCCCGGGCGCGGCCGGGGAGCACTCCTACCTGCCCGGGCCGGCCATGGCCCTGGTCGCGCAGTACCAGCGCAATCCGCTGCTCGCCGCGGGACCCGCGGGTGCGGTGGATCCCGCGGATCCCGCGGACACCGCCGACAACGAGGACAGCGCGGATGCCACCGCGCCCTCGTACACCGACCTGCCCCCCTCCGACCAGCCCGGGCCCGGGCTGGTCGGAGGGGAGGCCCGGCACCGGACCGGGCCCGCGTCGTCCCGGGCGGCGGGCGGCTGGCGGCAGTGGCTGCGCGGTCACCTGGCCTGGGTCGGCTGGGTCTCGGTCGGCGCGGCGCTGGTGGTGACCGGGGTCATCCTCGGCGCGTCGCTGAGCAGTTCCAGCACCCCGTCGCCCTCGGGCCTGCCGCCGATCCCGGACCCGCCGGACACGGTGTGCGGGACCGTCCACACCGGCTCCGGGCCGGGCCTGTGCATGGTGAGGCTCAGCGAGGGCACCTCGAGTACCGCGTTCGTGGTCCAGGGGAACCGCTTCTCGCCCGGGGCATCGGTGACGTTCTCCCTCAGCGAGGTCGGCCCACCGCCGGCGCAGCCGGACCTGCTCGACGTGACCTCGTCGCACCACGCGACGGTGGGCCCGGACGGGACGTTCACGGTCCCGGTCAGCGAGCTTTATCCGCAGTCGTTCAAGCTGGGCGAGGTCACGGTCGATGCCTCCGCATCGGGTGGCGGCACGGCCAGGACGAACTTCATCGTGCTCCCGTCCGCGCCGCCCGGCGGCTGAACCAGTCCTGCCTCAGCTCTCGGTCCACCACAGGTCTTCCTGCCGGGACCGCCACGCCGGGTCGGCCAGCAGGCCGAGGTCCGCCGAGGTGATGATGCCGTGCTCGGTCAGGATCCGGACCGCCACCTCGTCCGAGAGCCGCACGTCCGGGCCGGCCAGCCCGCGATCGAGGATCTTCCGCCGCAGCACCTTGATGTGCTCGGCGACCCGCGCCGACAGCAGGTCACGGAACTCGGCGTCGGTCTCGAACCGCTCGAGCTCGTGGTAGGCGCCGGTCACCTCGAGCGCGGCCCGGGCGATTTCCGGCGTCCGTGGCAGCGGCGTGGTGGCGCTCGGGTCGATCAGCCACGGCCGGCACCAGATCAGCGCGACCAGGAATCCCTTGGTCATCGGGTCCAGGTAGAGCGGCAGGATCGTGCCCTCGCCGTCCGGCTGGCTCTCGCCCGGGGTCCCGTCGCCCGGCGGCCCGGTCACCGTCACCTGGAGCGGCAGCCCCTCGTCCAGCATGGCTCGCGAGCCGACCCGCGCGGTGCCCGTGTGCAGCAGCCAGCCGCCGGCCGGCTCCCCGCTGTCCTCCAGCCGCGGCAGCCTGATCCGGTAGTCCTCGCCCGCTACGTACAGCGCGTGCGTGCGGCTGATGTTGGTGATCCACGCCCCGGCCGCCATCGCGGTCACGATGCCGGCCCGCCGGGACAGCCCGCGCCCGGCCGCCACGGCCAGGTCCACCCCAGGTCCCCGGCCGAAGACCAGCCGGGTCCCCTCGGCGATCCGCATCTCCTGGCCGGATTCGGTGCTCACTCGGGCGCTCACCGCCATGGGCTCACCCTACCCGTCCCCGAATCCGGGGATATCGCTCCGCGGACCGTTCTGCTTGGCTGCTCAGTGGCAGGGTGCCGGGCTCTGCTCGTGGGGGCGCCAGCCGCCCGCGAGTATTGGGGGGGCCTAAGCCCGCGTACCGGCCGGCGCCGTGGCCTATCCCGCGGCAGGCCCGGCGCCCTGCCCGAAAGAATTCGAGCCCGAAACGACTCGAGCCCGAAACGTCTCCTAGATCATGCCGAACAGGCGATCGCCCGCGTCGCCGAGCCCCGGCACGATGTACCCGCGCTCGTTCAGCCGCTCGTCGACCGCTGCGGTCACCACCCGTACCCACGGCTCGTCTCCGGCGAAGACCTTCTCCAGGTGGCGCAGGCCCTCGGGCGCCGCGAGCAGGCAGATCGCGGTCACCGACGCGGCGCCGCGGCTGGCCAGCATGCTGATGACGGTGGCCAGGGTCCCGCCGGTGGCCAGCATCGGATCGAGCACGAAGGTGTCCCGGCCGGCCAGGTCGGCGGGCAGGCGGTCCGCGTAAGTGGAAGCGACGAGCGACTCTTCGTCCCGGCGCAGCCCGACGAAGCCGACGTTGGCCATGGGCAGCAGCCGGGTCATGCCGTCCAGCATGCCGATGCCGGCCCGCAGCACCGGCACGATGAGCGGGACCGGCCGGGCCAGCTTGACGCCGCGGGCGACGGCGACCGGCGTGGTGACCGACACGGGCTGCACCCGCATCTCGCGGGTGGCCTCGTAGGCCAGCAGGGTCACCAGCTCGGCGGTCAGGCTGCGGAATGTCGCAGTATCGCTGGCGACGTCGCGCAGCGCGGTGAGCTTATGGGTGACCAGGGGATGATCGACGACGAGCGTGCGCATAGCAAGCTAGTGTGGCCGGCGGCCCGCCCCGCGGCCACCAATGCGCCCCCGATTTAACGGCGCGGCGCGGCGCGGCGGCCTGGCCGTTCCCGGCTGGCCGTCAGCGGGCCTCCCGCTCACCGCTCGGTCGACGGCAACATCGGCGCGAGCATCGCCCGGGAGCTTTGCGTGAACTATCGTTATTGTTACGTATTACGCACGATTGAACGCAAGGAGTGGTCATGTCTCTCATGGACAAGGCGGTCTGGCACGGCAAGATCTACTCCGGCGGCTGGGTCGACGGCTCGGGCGGGGACGCCGCGGTGATCGAGCCCGCGACTGGCGCCGAGCTCGGCCGGACCGGGATCGCGGGCCCCGCTGACGTAGCCTCCGCCGCCCGGCTCGCGGCCGCCGCTCAGCCGGCCTGGGCGGCGACGCCGCATACCGAACGGTCAGCGGTGCTGCGCCGTGCGGCCGATCTGTGGGAGGCCCACGCGGCCGAGATCGAGTGGTGGGGGATCAGGGAGAGCGGCAAGATCCCGCCTGCCATGGGATTCGAGACCCACGTCGCGACCACCGAGATCTACCAGGCCGCCACGCTGCCCTCGCGCGCCTACGGCGAGCTGCTGCCCAGCGAGCAGCCCAGGCTGAGCTTCGCCGAGCGCGTTCCCGTCGGCGTGGTCGGCGTGATCGCGCCGTTCAACTTCCCCCAGATCCTGGCCATCCGCTCGGTCGCGCCGGCGCTCGCCCTGGGCAACGCCGTGGTGCTCAAGCCCGATCCGCGCACCGCGGTGTGCGGTGGCGTCGCGCTGGCCCGGGTCTTCGCCGAGGCCGGGCTGCCTGACGGCCTGCTGCACGTGCTGCCGGGCGGGGCGGCGACCGGTGAGGCCCTGGTCACCGAGCCCTTGGTGCGGCTGGTCTCCTTCACCGGGTCCACCGCCGCGGGCCGCCGGGTCGGCGAGCTGGCCGGGCGCCACCTCAAGCGCGTGCACCTCGAACTCGGCGGCAACTCCGCCCTCATCGTCCTGGACGACGTGGACCTGGACCGCGCGGTCTCGGCGGGCGCCTGGGGCTCGTTCCTGCACCAGGGCCAGATCTGCATGACGACCGGCCGGCACCTGGTCCACGAGGCCATCTACGACGACTACGTGGCTGCGCTGGCCGACAAGGCCAGCCACCTCCCGGTCGGGAACCCGGCCACCGAGCCGGTGGCGCTCGGCCCGATCATCGACGAACGGCAGCGCGACAAGGTCCACGGCCTGGTCAGCGACAGCGTCGCCGCCGGGGCCCGGCTGGCCGCGGGGGGCCGCTACGACGGGCTGTTCTACCGCCCCACCGTGCTGGCCGACGTGTCCGCGCAGATGCCGGCCTACGCCAGCGAGGTGTTCGGCCCGGTCGCCCCGGTGATCCGCTTCGCGACCGCCGACGACGCGGTCAAGCTCGCCGCGGACAGCGAGTACGGGCTGTCGCTGGGCATCTTGACCCGCGACGTCATGCGCGGCCTGGAGCTGGCCCGGCAGATCCCGACCGGGATCGTGCACATCAACGAGCAGACGGTCGACGACGAGCCGAACATCCCGTTCGGCGGCCTCGGCGCCTCCGGCACCGGCGCCCGGTTCGGCGGCACGGCCAACCTGGACGCGTTCACCGACACCCGCTGGGTCACCATCCGCGGCGACATCGCCCCGTACCCGTTCTAGCCTGGTGGCCATGGTGACAGCCCGCACCCAGGTCGGCATCGTCGGCGCCGGGCCGGCCTGCTGCTGTCTCATCTGCTGGCCCTGCGCGGCATCGACTCGGTCGTGGTGGAGAGCCGCAGCCGGGCCTACTGCGAGGCACGGCAGCGCGCCGGGCTGCTGGAAGCCGGCACGGTCGAACTGCTCCGCGCCGTCGGCCTGGGCCAGCGGATGGACGCCGAGGGCCTCGAGCACGGCGGGATATACCTGCAGTTCGCCGGCCAGCGGCACCACCTCGACTTCCGCGACCTGACCGGCGGCCGCTGGGTGACCATCTACGCCCAGACCGAGATCGTCAAGGACCTGATCCGCTCGCGGCTGGCCGCCAGGGCCCAGCTCGAGTTCGGGGCCTCCGGCACCGAGGTCGCCGACCTCGACACCGGCCGGCCCGTGCTGCGCTACACCGACGCCGCGGGAAGCAGGCACGAGGTCCGCTGCGACGCGATCGCCGGCTGTGACGGATTCCACGGCATCTGCCGCGATTCCATCCCGCCCGGCCTGATCCGCGTGGCCGAGCGCGCCTGCCCGTACGCCTGGCTCGGCATCCTGGCTACGGTCCCCCCTTCCACCGACGAGCTCATCTACTCCCGTCACGAGGACGGGTTCGCGCTGCACACCATGCGCACGCCGCAGGTCAGCCGGCTGTACCTGCAGGTCCCCCCGGACGACGACATCGAGCGCTGGACGGACGAACGCATCTGGGCCGAGCTGCGCCGCCGCCTGGGCCTCCCGGGGTGGGAGCTGAAGGACGGCCCGATCACCGAGAAGGCCATCTTGCCGATGCGCAGCTTCGTCGCCTCGCCCATGCGGTACCGGCGGCTGTTCCTGGCCGGGGACGCGGCGCACATCGTGCCTCCGACCGGGGCCAAGGGCCTCAACCTGGCCATCGGCGACGTGACCGTCCTGGCCGAAGCCCTGACCTGCCTGCTGCGTGACGGGGACCCCGGCCTGGCCGACGCCTACTCTGCGGCCAGCCTGGACCGGGTCTGGCGCGCCACCGATTTCTCCTGGTGGATGACGTCGATGCTGCACGTGGACCCGGACCCCGACCCGTTCGGCGCGCAGTTGCAGCTCGCCCAGCTGCGCTACGTCATCTCCTCCCGCGCCGCCGCCACCGCCCTGGCCGAGAACTACACCGGCTACTTCCCGCTCCGCTGGTGAGGCCGGCGCACCTCGCCGCGCGCCCGTTTTAATAGCGGGCCCGTCCGTCAGGCCGCTAGCTCCCAGTCGCTCTGGCCCTCCCGCCCGTCCGGCCCGGCCGAGGGCGGCGGCGGCACCCTTTCGCCGGGCCACCGCAGGTAGATCTCGTACCCGTCCACCGGAACTGACGGCAGGTACTCGAACCAGCGGCGGCCAAACCGGGCGCACGCCTCCCAGCTGGAACGGCGGGCGAGCTAACTGATTTTTATCGACTTTACGTCCGATTCTGGTCAGCTGGCTCGAGATCATCGCGGACCCGACCGGCTCCTGCGCGCCGCTCCCCGCTCGCCGCGGCGTCCTTGCTCACCACATTCCAGGCGGCAATTGACGCCTGCAGCTCGTCGTCGAGACCCATCAGGTTCAGCACGTTCCACGCCGTGGCCAGCCTCTGGTCCGCCGCGAGGTCCCGCGGGAACAGCTTCTCGCCGTGCAGCCGGCCGTGCGGCTGATAAGCGCGGGCTACGGACACCACCGCCTGCACCTTGTCGGCGAGGACGGTGATCTCGGCTACCTCCGTCGCGGTGTTGCGGCCGATCGTGGCCAGGACGCAGATGATCTGGGGTGCCTCGGCTGAGGATGCCGCCGCAGGCTCGCTGCCGCCAGCCTCCGGTGCCTCAAGGTCGCCGCCGTCCAGGAACCGGCCGATCGATCCGGGCTCCAGCTGGTAGGCCGCCTCTATCTCGGCCAGGGTAGAAGGCTTGTAGCCGGAGCGCTTCCCCAGCTCAACATCGCTGAAGACACGGTAGAGGCGGGGGCCCCGTTCACGGCTGAAGGTCTGCCTGTTGCGGTAGCGGGGGTCTAGCTCAAGGCGCCGGCGAACGAGCATCTCGCCCAGGCGTTCCCATGCTGCGCTCGGGCGGCTTGGCATGCACGGCACCTTTCTCCGGAAACACATTGAGCGTGACCCGCTGCGCGAGAAGCGTCAGCATCTCGTCAACGTCTTTCCCTCCTGTCACATCCCCTACACGCGGACCTCGACGTGCTTCCCGCCTCCCGGGTCTGGCCAGGCTGCTGCCCCTCACCTCACCGTCGCGGAGGCCGGCCAGGCGCTCCCGGGCTGGCTGGGGACGCCAGGGCTCAGGATCCGGTCGCTGGGTGGCGGATCACGACGACGGGACACGTGGCGTGGTGGATGCAGTGCTGGCTGACCGAGCCGAGCAGGGCTTCGGCGAATCCGCCGTGCCCGCGGCTGCCGACCACCAGCAGCTCAGCTCCCCTTGACGCATCCAGCAGCACCTTCGCCGGGCTGCCCTCCGTCGGCGTGGACCTGATCTTGACCGGCTCGCCGGGCCCGGAGACTTCCGCGATGGCGTCGGCGGCCACCTGTGCGGCGATTTCCGCGTAATTGATATCGACGGGTACCTGCACGAGGAAGCTGTAGTTCGCCGGGACCTCCCAGGCGATCACGGCGTCCACCAGCGCGCCGGTCAGCGCGGCCTGCTTGACCGCCCAAGCCAGCGCAGCCGTCGAAGAAGCCGATCCGTCCACGCCCACCACAATCCGGCGCTCACCGTCGCCTGAAGGCTGCGTCATCACATCTCCTCTGCGGGGGTCAAGGACCCAGCCACAACGATACGCAGGCCCGGCGGCCTGAGATCCCCGTGCGGCAGCCGGTTTTCAGCCCGCATGCTGCCAGCCACAGCTGAGCGCGTCAGGTACGCGTGAGCGGATGCTGCACCGGAATTCAGCATTCCGAATTCGAGATTCCAGGGTGGGGCGTAACCCACGGGGCGCCCCTGTACCACCTGAAGCATGATGAACTCTGGCTAACTGGCAGTAGCTCCCGGCCCTCCCTTCACACTAGTTGCCCAGCAGCAATTGCCTGGTAGCAATTGCCTATCAGCAATTGCGGTGGAGCAATTGTCTCAGGGCAATTGTCTCCGAGCAATTGTCGGAGATTTTAATTGCGCATCAGGGGTAAGGGTTGACATTCCGCCCGAAGCATCCAACAATCCCATTAACACCGTTGTAACCCTGCGAATCTGGCCTCTGCCAGGGGTCATGTGCCTGGGATTTCGCGCAGCTTCACCGTTACCCGCTGCGGCCAGGAGAGCGACGCCGACCCTGCGTCTTCGCCTGCGCCAAAGCCGGCGACGGCCCCGCTAATGACCAGCGTCGTCGACCGCGACCCGGGCACCCATCACATCGGCGGCAAAGGTGCCGCAATTCCCCGCTTTACCCCGCCACCCCTTGAACCGGATGGCAGCAAGGAGAACCGTAATGGCACAAGATACCTCGGGAGCCGCCGCCGCCGCGGGCGGCGGCACTCTGGTCATTCCCGGCGAGATGGCAGCCCGGGTCGACCGGCTGCCCATGAGCCTGATGGCCTGGGAGATCTGCCTGATCGTCCAGGTCGGCTGGGCGACCGCGGCATCCACCGACGGGATCGCCGCCCGGCTGTACCCGTTCGTCTGGCTGCCGGCCAAGGTCATCAGCCACTCCCAGTACAACGTCCTGTACGCCCTGCAGGCCGGGATCAGCATCCTGATCGGCGGCTACGCCCTGGGCTGGCTGGCCGACAAGATCGGCCGGCGCCCGGCCCTGATCCTGTCCGCGACGCTGGCCGGAGTGTTCATCTGGCCCTTCGCGTACGTGACGAGTTACCCGGCGCTGTTCGTCCTGTCGATCGCCGACACGCTCGGGTTCGCCGGGTTCCTGGCCATCAACGTCGTGTACATGAGCGAGATCATGGGGCCGAAGGTCCGGCCCCGGGTGATGATGGTCAGCCAGGTCGTCTGCATCTTCCTGCTCCTGGTCGTGCTGACCGGCATCATCCCGCACTACATGTTCCCCGGCCAGTACAAGCCGTACCTGTGGATCCTGGCCGCGCTGAACATCCTGATCGCCATCGCGCTGTTCTTCCGGATGCCCGAGTCGCCGCGCTGGCTGGAGGCCAGGGAACGCCGCGACGAGGCCCGCAAGATCATGGAGCGGATGGAGATGCGGGCCAGCCGGGGCGGCCGTATCGCCTTGCCCGATCCGGACCTGGCGCCGTACCAGGTGGTGGCCGAGGAGAAGCCGAACTGGCTCGCCCCGTTCGGCAAGCGGTACGTTCTCATCACCACATTGCTGCTGGTGGTAATGGTGCTGGGCTACGGCGGCATCGTCTATGGCGGCGCGAGCCAGGCGTTCTTGTTCCTCGCCCTCAACCGCGGCTTCACCGCCGGCGGCGTCTTCGCCCTGGTGTCCTGGGCCGGTGTGGCCGCCTCCATCGTCTACCTGATCAACGCGTTCTTCGGCGACCGGTTCGAACGCAAATACACCCAGCTCGTCGGCGCCATCTTGTTCGCCGGCGGCTGGTGGGGTGTCTACGCGACGCACAGCACCGCGGCCGTGGACACCTTCTACATCATCTCGACCATCGGCACCATCTTGTGGCTCTGGAGCATGTACGTCTACATCCCGGTCAACTACCCGACCCGGATGCGCTCGCTGGGCACCGGCTGGACCGATGGTGTGGGCCACCTCGGCGCCTGGGGCGGCGTCCTGATCGCCGGACAGCTCTACATCGCGACCGCACCACGGAGCTTCATCGTGTTCATCACCATCCCGTGCGCGCTCGTCCCCGGCCTGCTGGTCGCAATCTTCGGGAAGCGCCAGCGCCGCCGTGCCCTGGAAGAACTGTCCCAGTAGAACTGGGCCGCTGGACGCTGGGCCGTCGGCTTTAGGGTCTAGGCCACCGGCTCTTTCCCGAGGTGTCTCCGGTGGTCCCGGAAGGTGTCACCGACGGCCCAGCCCTCACCGCAGCAGGCCTCCCGCCACGAGCATCACGGCGGGAGGCCTGCTCTGTGAGCTGGCGGCGGCGGATCGACCGGCGACGACCCGATGCGCGTCCTGCCCGAGGACACCAGCCTGCTCCGGGCCTGGATCAAGGGCCTCAGGCCCGGCCTCGGCCTCAAGCCGCCAGATCCCAGTCGTCGCTTTGGACATCCCAGCCCGGGCCGGGCTGCGGGCGAGGCGGCGGCATCCTCTCGCCGGGGCATCGCGGGAAGCACTCGTATCCGTCCACGGCCTCAAGGAGCTTGAGCCACAGACGGGACCACCAGGAGCGGCATGCCCGGAGGGATCGCCGGGTGCGCTCGCCCTTCCCGGCACGTTTCAGGTTGGTGAGATTCACGAGGCCCAAGGCTATGCCTGATCGAGCACTTACGGTAACGGATCCGTGACAATAACGTTCCACGGCGCTGCTTGGTTCAGATCACCAGGTTTTATTGGCCATACGTTCGATTTTCTGCGAAGGACTCGAGAGTATTCTCGACCGGACCACCCTCGACCAGGCTAAACGGCATTGTCGGCTCTTGTCCCCGGCAGCTCTTGTCCCCGGCACCAGCGGCGTCCCCAAGGGTCAATTAGGAAGCCTAGCCTTGCAATATTGGGCTTGCAAGGTTAACCTTGGTAAATGCTCACGGATCAGGAAGTCGAGGAGGTTGCTGCGGCCCTGTACCTGAGCGTGGGCCTGTTCAAACGGCGCCTCCGGCAGCTGTCGGCGCCGGGTGAGCTGTCGCTGCCTGAGTCATCGGCGCTCCGGAAACTGGAGCGAGGCGGGCCGGCCACGGTGACCGCCCTGGCCAAGGCCGAGCAGATCAGCGCGCAGTCGATGGGCGCGACGCTCGGCACGCTGGAAGCCCGCGGCCTGGTCAAGCGCCAGTCCGATCCGGCCGACGGCAGGCGCGCGGTCATGTCCGTCACCGAATCGGGCCTGTCCGCGCTCAGCGACAAGCGCAACGCGCGGATCGCGCAGCTTACGCGGGCGCTGGCGGCCGGCTTCACCGCCGAGGAGATGGGCCAGCTGATGGCGGCCGCACCGCTGATCGAACGGCTGGCCGAAAGCATCTGAGGCCTGAGCAACGCCCGCGGGGCATGATACGAGGAGAGTGAATGGCGAAGGAGTCGGCCCCGGTGAGCGATCGCTACCGATGGGTGGCGCTGACGAACACCACCGCCTCCATGTTCATGGCGACGCTGGACGGCTCGATCGTCATCATCGCGCTGCCGGCCATCTTCCGCGGCATCGGGCTGGACCCGCTGGCCCCCGGCAGCATCTTCTACCTGCTGTGGTTGATCATGGGCTACCGCCTGGTCCAGGCGGTAGCCGTGGTCGGCCTGGGCCGGCTGGGCGACATGTACGGCCGGGTGAAGATCTACAACGCGGGCTTCGTCGTCTTCACGATCGCGTCGATCATGCTCTCCTTCGACCCGTTCCGCGCCGCTGGCGGGGCGATGTGGCTGATCGGCTGGCGGTTCCCCCAGGCCATCGGCGGGTCCATGCTGATGGCGAACTCGGCCGCGATCCTGGTCGACGCGTGGCCGGCCGAGAAGCGCGGTTTCGCGCTCGGCACCAACCAGATCGCCGGCCTGTCCGGCCAGTTCATCGGCCTGGTCGCCGGGGGCCTGCTGGCCGCCATCGACTGGCGCCTGGTGTTCTGGATCAACGTGCCCGTCGGCGTGTTCGGCACGCTGTGGGCCTACCTGCGGCTCCATGAGACCGGCGAGCGGCACCGCGCCCGGATGGACTGGTGGGGCAACCTCACCTTCGCCGTCGGCCTGGGCGCGGTCCTGGTCGGCGTCACCGTGGGCATCCAGCCCTATCACGGCCACGCCATGGGCTGGACCAGCCCGGAGGTCATCGGCCTGCTGGGCGGCGGCGTGGCGCTGCTCGTCGTGTTCTGCCTCATCGAGCGCAGCATCGCCGACCCGATGTTCGAGCTCGGCTTGTTCAAGATCAGGGCGTTCACCGCCGGGAGCATCGCTGGCCTGCTCATGGCCATCGCCCGGGGCGGCCAGCAGTTCATGCTGATCATCTGGCTGCAGGGCATCTGGCTGCCCTTGCACGGCTATGACTTCAGCCAGACCCCGCTGTGGGCGGGCATCTTCCTGCTCCCGCTGACCGCCGGGTTCATCGCCTCGGGCCCGGTGGCCGGGATCCTGTCCGACCGGTTCGGCTCCAGGGGCATCGCCACCGCCGGCGCGACGGTGTCCGCGGTCAGCTTCATCGGCCTGATCGTGCTGCCCGTCAGCTTCCCGTACTGGGCCTTCGCGGTGATCATCGCCATCAACGGGATCGGCAGCGGCATGTTCGGCGCGCCCAACTCCTCCTCGATCATGGGCAGCGTCCCGGCCCGCTACCGCGGCGCCGCCTCCGGCATGCGCTCCACCTTCCAGAACTCCGGCACCGCGCTGTCCATCGGCGTGTTCTTCTCCCTCATGATCGCCGGGCTGGCCGCCAGCCTGCCCAAGACGATGACCAGCGGCCTGGAGCAGCACGGCGTCCCGCACGCCATCGCCCACCAGATCGGCTCGCTGCCCCCGGTGTCCTCGCTGTTCGCCACCGTGCTGGGCGTCAATCCCGTGCAGCACCTGCTGGCGCAGGCCCACGCGCTGTCCACCCTGCCGGCCGCGAGCCAGCGGATCCTCACCGGGAAGGAGTTCTTCCCCGCCCTCATCTCCGGGCCGTTCCACCAGGGCCTGATCGTAGTGTTCATCGCGGCCGCCCTGCTGTCGGCGGGGGCGGCGTTCGCGTCCCTGCTGCGCGGCGGCCGCTTTGTCCCGCCGGAGCCCGCCGCTGCGCCCGCGCCGGAGGTACCTGCCGCCGCCCAAACGCCCGTGGCACCCGCCAGTGCCCAAGACCCCGAGGTACCCGCCGAGGGCACGAAGAACCGCGTCCTGACGGTGCGCCGGGACGAGCCGGGCCGCCGCGGGACGTAGTAACCGCCCAGACGTCCCGCACCTGGCCTGCAATGGCGCGATCAGCCGACGCCCAGATGATGGCGGGGTCGCAGGGCCCGGGCCAGCAGGGCTGACAGGGCGGCGGCGACTCCGGTCTGGGTGAGAGACAGCGGCGCGGTGAAGCTGCGCTCGCCGCCCAGCAGGTGCAGCGCCCACAGCCGGTGCCGGAGGGTGTACAGCTCGGTGCGCACCGCGCTGGCCAGGCCGGTGCTGGTGCCCGCGGCCCAGCCCTCCACGCCGTGGATGTCGGTCAGCAGCCGGGTCAGCTCGTCGTATTCGGTCGGCCCGCTGGTGAGGATGACGAGCAGCGCGGCTTCGCGGACCGCGACGGAAAAATCAGGCTGCGCCCCGTCGTCCGGCCCGATCAGGGCGGCCGTGCCGATGTGCCACCTGACTGCGGGGTCCGTGGCCATCAGCTTGCCCGTCTTGGTCAGCACCAGGCTGGTGCGGCTGCGGCGGACGGCGCCCATCTCGGTCTGCGCCATGCCGCGCAGGGTGTGCAGCGGGAACACGTCCAGTTCCTGGCGCAGGGTGCCGACGAGCTGGTCACGCCAGCCGAACGTGTCGACCGCCTCGGTGACCAGCGCAGGGGAGATGTAGTACCGGGCGGTGAGCCGGAGTCCCTCGTCCGCGTGGCCGAGCAGCCAGCGCAGCGTGGGCAGCGGGTCGTCCGGGAGCGCAGGCGGCTCGAGCAGGCGGGGGATCAGCGTGCGGGCCAGCCGGGACCGCTCGCCCGGCCGGCCGTGCGCCCACGCGTCGATACGCTCGGCGCTGATCCGGCCCAGCCAGGTGTCAGTGCCCGGCACGCTGTCGAGCACCAGCCCCATGCCCTCGCCTGCCTGAGCCGGATGCAGCGACGCATCGCTGCGGCCGGTCAGCCATCGGTTGACCAGTTCCACGCGCCTGGTCCGCCAGCCGCGGGCCCCGACGCACAGCTCGCCGGAGGCAAAGGCCAGCTCGAGCGCGGCCGCGCAGGCGTCGTAAGCCGCGCGCTCCTGTGGTCCCATCACCGAGCCCCAAGCCAGCAGGTCAGTATCCGGCGGTGCCGCGTTGGATGCCTCGATGGCCTCGGTGTAGGCGGTGATTCCCTCCTCGTGCCCGGCCGCGTAGGCCGTGATTATCCGCTCGGTCCCCGCCGACGAGCAGACCCCGGCGTAGCGGTCCAGGCCCGCCAGCATGAACAGGCGGCCGAGCGCCTTGGCCACCCCGACCCGGCCCGGCGTGGACATCGGCCACTTGACCGGGAGCGCATACCAGAGGAATTCCTGCAACCGCAGCAGCGAGATGACCTCCAGGCCCTCGTCACCGGTCAGCCAGGCCAGGGCTGCCTTCGCGTCACCGGCTGCCTCAGGATCCTGGCGCGTCAGGGCCTCCAGCGCCTGGCTCTCAGTCATCATGACGGACAGTCTGCCGTAGCCCGGCTGCGCGCGGCTAGTGCCCGTTCTGTCGTGCTGCCCGACGCCGTCGGCGGGGGCGGGTCCGCGTCGGGCATCATGGTCGCGTGCCTGGAATCTATGACGAACCCGAGCTCTACGAGGCCGCGTGCTCCTACCGCGACGTCCCGGTCGAAGTGGACGCGCTGCTGCGGTGGTCCAGTCGGTACCGCGATCCGGCTGCGGCCCCGCTGCGCTCGGTCCTGGAGCTGGCCGCCGGGCCGGCCGAGCACGCCCGCGCGCTGGCCCGCCGCGGCCTGGACGCCACCACCGTGGACCTCAGCGCGGCGATGTGCACGCGGGCCCGTGATCTGGCGGCGGCGGATGCCGCGCCCCTGACCGTGGTGCAGGCCGACATGCGGGAGTTCCGTCTCGGCCGCCAGTTCGATCTCGCCATCACCATGCTCAACTCCCTGTGCCACCTGCTGACCCTCGATGACCTGCTCCAGCACCTGGCTGCGGTGGCACGTCACCTGGCCGCGGGCAGCTTGTACATTATCGAGCTGGCCCACCCGGCCGACTTCTTCGCTGTCGAGCGCAGGACCAGCACCGAGTGGAGCAGCGATGTCGGCGGCGGGACGGTCCGCGTCCGCTGGGGCGGCGGGACGGACGAGATCGACCCGATCACGCAGATCACCAGGGAGCATGTCAGCGTCACTTACAGCGCGCGAGGCGGTTCGGTGCGCACCGTCACCGACGTGGTGCCCAACCGTTTCTGGACCGCCACCGAGCTGACCGCGGTGATCCGCCTGGCCGGCGGGTTCGCCGTCGTGGCGAGCTACGGGGACTTCGGCGCCGACACCCCGGTCGAGGCGACGGACGCCTGGCGGATGATCCTGATCCTGCGACGCGAGGAAGCGGCATCCGGGCCCGGCCCGGCTTGAGCGCCGCCGGGCCGCTTACCGGGAGCGGCTCGCCGCGCGCGGCGGGACCACCGGCTGATCCTCGCCGGCCAGGCCATGATGCAGGTAGCGGTCCAGGATGGTTTCCACTACCTGGCTCAGCGAGCTGCCCTCGCGCGCGGCGGCCTCATGCGCGGCCGACCGCAGCGCGTGGTCGATCTTGATCGTCAGGTGCGGCCGGAGCCCGTTCGCGCTGGCCGCACGCCGGTGCGGGAACGGCGGCGGCGGCTCGTAGCCGCTCACCCGGCCGCCTATCTCGCCCGGGACGGGCCGGCGGATGCGCCGCTGCACAGCCTGCTTGCTGACGCCCAGGGCCTCGGCCAGTGAGCGCAGCGGCCAACCCGCCTCGCGGAGCGCGGCCAGCGTGGCCGACAGCAGCTCGCTGTGCCCCGACGAGCGCAGCTCGCGCAGCCGGGCGGCGACGCGGTCGGGCAGCCGGGGCGGCGCCGAAGCGGCGGGGGAGGCCTCTCCCCGGGCCAGCGCCCCCTGCACGTACTGGCGAAGGCCGCGGGTCACCACCTCGGACATGGTGCGCCCCTCGCCGGCCAGGCGCGCCTTCAGGCGCTGTCGCTGCTCCCGGTCAAGCCGGAACGTCAGCAGCGGGCTTTTCGCGGCCATTCCATGCTCATCCCGCCGCGTTGCCAGCCAGCACCGGGCCCGCCTGCACCAGGCCGCCCTGCCCCGGGCCGCCCTGCCCCGGGCCGCCCTGCACCAGGCCGCCCTGAACCCGGCCCGCCTGCTCCTCGCCGGCCAGCGCCGGGGTGGCCGGCTGAGTCTGCTCGGCCGCGACCAGCTCCAGGTAGCGCCGTGCCTCGGCGGCGCGCTTACGCCGGCTCCAGCCCAGCAGCCGGCCCATGATCGAGCTCACCTCGGCGGCCACCCCGGTGCCCGAGTCGGCCGACTCGATGAACAGGCGTATCCGCCGCACCAGCACGTCTTCGACGTGCAGCGCGTCCTCGTGCAGGACCGCGTAGGCGACCTCGGCCCGCAAGTAGGGGTGGCCATCGGCCAGCGGCCGGGCCAGTGCCGGGTCGGCCCGGATCAGGTCCAGGACCCCGGCCGCGAGCGTGCCGTACCGCTCGAGCAGGTGCTCCACCGCCGCCCGGGACACCCTGTAGTCCTCGGCCAGCCGTCCCGCGCCGGCCCGGACCGCGGCCAGGCCGTCCGCGCCGAGCAGCGGCACCTGGTCGGTGACCGAGGCCGGCACCTCCCGGCCCAGGCCGGCCGCCGCGGCGTCCACCACGTCCCGGGCCATCAGCCGGTAGGTGGTGAACTTGCCTCCCGCGACGCTGGCCAGGCCCGGCACCGGCACGTCGACTACGTGCTCCCGGGACAGCTTCGTGGTGGGCTTGGCCGCCCTGGACCCGTTACTCGCCTGGGCCGCCACCAGCGGCCGCAGGCCCGCGTACGCGGCGATGACGTCGGCGCGGGCCAGCGGCCGGTCAAGCACCCGGTTCGCCTGAGCCAGGATGTACTCCACGTCCTCCTCGGTGACGCCGGGCTCCGCCCGGTCGCCGGAGAAGTCGGTATCGGTCGTGCCGACGATCCAGCGCTGTCCCCACGGGATGAAGAACAGCACGCTCTTGTCGGTGCGCACGATCATGCCGCTGTCGGCCTGCACCGCCTCCCGCGGTACCACGATGTGCACGCCCTTGGACATCCGGACCTGGTAGCCGGCCTGGACCCCGGCCATCTCGTGCACCAGGTCGGTCCACACCCCCGCGCAGACCACCACGGTGTCCGCGGTGACCGTGACCTCGTGCCCGGTCTCCTCGTCACGCACCCGCGCGCCGGTCACCCGGATCCCGTCCGTTCCCCGCAGCAGCCCGACGGCGCTGACCCGGGTGGCGATCACCGCGCCGTGCGCCGCCGCCGTGCGCGCCACCGTCAGCGTGTAGCGCGCGTCGTCGACCTGCGCGTCGTAGTAGAGCATCCCGCCCGCCAGCCGGTCCGCGGACAGCGCGGGGGCCAGCTTCAGCGTGCCGCGGGCGGTCAGGTGCCGGTGGTGCGGCACGGGCCTGCGCGTTCCCTCCATCGCGTCGTAGAGGACCAGCCCGGCGCCGACATAGGGCCGCTCGACCACCTTCTTGTACAGCGGGAACAGGAACGAGACGGGCTTGACCAGGTGCGGGGCGAGCTTGGACACCAGCAGGTCGCGTTCCCGCAGCGCCTCATAGACCAGCCTGAAGTCGAACTGCTCCAGGTACCGCAGCCCGCCGTGGACGAGCTTGCTCGACCGGCTCGACGTGCCCGAGGCCAGGTCCCGCGCCTCTACCAGCGCTACCCGCAGGCCGCGGGACGCGGCGTCCAGGGCGGCTCCGGCGCCGGTGATGCCGCCCCCGATGACCAGCACGTCGAACCGCTCGGCCGCCAGCCGGCCGAGCGCCGTGCCGCGCTCCCGGGCGTCGAGGACACCGTTGTTACTCGCCATCACCCGTCCCCCCATAGCTTTAGGGTATGTACATAGTCAATCTACCCGCAGTCCGGTACGCGCTGGTGAACAGCCCTTTACCCCAGCATGTCGGGAACACGGAGAAACGGTCGAACAGGGAGGACGGCGTGGCCGATTTCGTCGGCGCGGTGGATCAGGGCACCACGAGCACCCGGTTCATGGTCTTCGATCACGCCGGCGCCGAGGTGGCCCGGCATCAGCTCGAGCACACCCAGGTGCTGCCCCGTCCCGGCTGGGTGGAGCACAACCCGGCGGAGATCTGGGAGCGGACCAGCGCGGTTATCCAGACCGTGCTGAACACCCTGGACCTGAGCGTCACCGACCTCGCCGCGCTCGGCCTCGCCAACCAGCGGGAGACCACGGTGGTGTGGAACCGGCGCACCGGACGCCCGTACGGCAACGCCATCGTGTGGCAGGACACCCGGACTGACACCATCGCCGCCGCCCTGGAACGCAACGGGAGCGGCGACTTGATCAGGCACAAGTCGGGCCTGCCTCCGGCTACTTACTTCTCCGGCGGCAAGCTGCGCTGGATGCTGGAGCGCATCGACGGCCTGCGCGCCGATGCCGAGCGGGGCGAGGCGGTCTTCGGCACGGTGGACACCTGGCTGCTGTGGAACCTGACCGGCGGGATCCGCGGCGGCGTCCATGTCACCGACGTCACCAACGCCAGCCGCACCATGCTGATGGACCTGACCACGCTGGACTGGGACGACGAGCTGCTGGAGCTGTTCACCGTGCCCCGGCCGATGCTGCCCCGGATCGCCCCGTCAGCCACACCCGAACCCTACGGGCTGACCACCGCCGAGGGTCCGTTCGGCGGTGCGCTGCCGATCACCGGCATGCTGGGCGACCAGCAGGCGGCTATGGCCGGGCAGGTGTGCTTCGCCCCTGGCGAGGCCAAGAACACGTACGGCACCGGCAACTTCCTGCTGCTGAACACCGGCACCGACATTGTCCGGTCCGCGAGCGGCTTGCTGACCACCGTGTGCTTCAAGTTCGGCGCCGAGCCCGCGACCTTCGCGCTCGAAGGGTCGATCGCGGTGACCGGCGCCGCGGTGCAGTGGCTGCGCGACCAGCTCGGCATCATCAGCGGCGCGGCCCAGAGCGAGACGCTCGCCGCCCAGGTCACCAGCACCGAGGGCATCTATTTCGTGCCGGCCTTCTCCGGCCTTTTCGCGCCGTACTGGCGAGCCGACGCGCGCGGCGCGATCGTCGGCCTGTCCCGCTTCCACACCAGCGCGCACCTGGCCCGCGCCACGCTCGAGTCGATCGCCTACCAGACCAGGGACGTAGCCGACGCGATGGCCGTCGATTCGGGCGTCCGCCTCGACGTGCTCAAGGTGGACGGCGGGGTGACCGCCAACGACCTGGCCATGCAGCTGCAAGCGGACATCCTCGGCGTGCCGGTCAGCCGCCCGGTGGTGGCCGAGACCACCGCGCTCGGCGCCGCCTACGCGGCCGGCCTGGCCGCCGGATTCTGGCGGGACACCGGCGAGCTACGCGCCAACTGGCACGAGTCCCGGCGCTGGGAGCCCACCTGGACCGAGGACCGCCGCGCGGCCGGGTACGCCGGCTGGCGCAAGGCCGTCCAGCGCACCCTGGACTGGGTGGACGTCGACCAAAGCCAAGATCAATAAACCGGATCGCGCGTCCCCGTCCGGGGCGCGTGTTCCCCGGCCCCGTCTATCGGGGCTGGGATGCCAGTTTGCGATCATCACGCCAGCAGCGATTGGTGGAGCTGGTCCGTGAACGCCTCGCTGGGCATGCGCTCGGGGCCGAGGAAAATCGCGCCTAGGGCCATGCGAACGTGGTCCTGGCCGTCCTTGGAAGCTGCGTAGTACCGATCGCGTCGAGCGCGCCCGGCGTCGGTAAAGGTTGTCATGAGCGCGGCAAAGGTCTTGGACACTCTGCGCATGCGACGGAGCCGCTCAGCGCGCTGTTCCCCATACTGGCGCAGTGTCGCCGCAGTCCAATCGCCGGATGCCAGCAGCAGTTCGGAAAGCCGGTGCACGTCGCACATCGCGAGCGACAGGCCTTGCCCGTCGACGGGGTCATCGTAGCCGCCTGCGTCGCCGATAAGTACGACGCCATCAGCGTAGGGTTCGTCGCACCACGTTTGCTCGCCGCTGAACGTTCCGCACGGTCCGGCTGGCCTGACCTCATTGAGACCTAGTGGTTGCGGGATCGACCGCAGGCCTGCGAATGCCTCGACGAAGTGTTGCGCTCCGGCACGCCCAGCCCACCGATTCGCTTGCTCGTTCGAATGACAGGTGTAGAGGCGCAGGCGGCCGCCCCCTTGCGGAAACACATAGAACTGAAGATCGTTCTCAACGCCGATGGCGTACTGGTCGTCGGGCCACCGCGACGCGCCCTCGACCAGCAAGCCAGCAATCACGTGGGTCGGCGGTGCCTTATTGATGTGAATGCCGGATTGCCTGCGCACGGTCGACGCTCGTCCATCAGCGCCGATAATGAGGCGCGGATGCACTTCCCTCGTGGTGCCATTATGAATGGTGATCGACGGCCGTTTGCCTGTCTGCACTTGCACCTGGGCGACGCCGCACACCAGTTCCGTCCCCGAACGCACAGCACCTTCGGCAAGCGCCTGACACGTGTTGGGATGGGAAGCGCACAGCGGACCTTGGACGCCGGGAAAGAAGGTTGAGCTATCCCTCTTGGCCTTTTCCGCGACGGAGGGGTCAGAAAGCTCGTCATATGGCACCATGTAGCGCGCATCGGCAGCGTGCGTACTGCGGATCACATCTTCTAGGCCGAGAGCTCGTGCTTCCAGCACTCCCCACGGCGCCATGTACTCACCGCGCACTCGGTCGCGATAGCCGCGCTGGCGTTCCAGTAGCAGCACCTCGGCGCCACCGCGCGCTAGGACAGTGGCGATTGACGCGCCGGCGATACCCCCACCGACCACAACGACATCAGGGTTATTCGTTCGCAATGGCATGAGGCCCCTGCCTTCCGTCATGGCCGTTCGTCTTTCGTGCGTGGTGCTTCGCAGCGTCACACACGGCGTTGCAGCCGGATTGCAGTGCTGGACGGCGTAGTCATCTCCACTGACGCCGGCCTGCCGTGCTGTGGCGTGGCGTGCGCTGGCGATTTTTCTGTGAAGGCTGTGACATAGCAGGCGGGCTACGTAGGCGATCGCAAGCTCACCGTGGCTTCGATTGTCAACCGGCGCCCAGGCCGAATGGTGGCAGGGTTGGCACGGTCCGCTTCTATCGGTCCGTGTGCCACCAGCCCGGACGGCGGGGTGCCGCGACGGGTTCCTCATTATCGTGGATCGTTACTGCCCGCAGGCGGGCAGTAACGATCCACGATCGCGCCGGACCGGGCTCGCGCCTGGTTAGGGCGGGGGCTGTATGGGGTGGCACCGGGAGCAGCGCACGATGTTGGCTCAGTGGCTATCGCCGGCGCTAGGCGGCGCCAGCTGGGGGAAGTAGTGGAAGGCGACGTCCCTGATGACTTCGACGATGAGCTGGGGCGTGAGTTCGGCGGAGGGGTCGTCTAGCTGCGGCGGGAGTTTGACCCCCATCTGCCTGGCGTGCTCGATGATGCCGGGTGCGACGTCCTTGCCCAGGTAGCCGAGGGCCTGGCCCATGGTCTGGTAGTCAATCGCCCAGGCCAGGCAGGGGCTGGGCCGCGACGGTGGCCCAGGTCTGCGGGTCGCGCGGTGTGCCGCGGGTGAACACGTGGTCGAAGGTGCGCGCCGAGGCATCGCGCTGGGTGAACGGCGCGCCGAGATCCCAGGCCTTGCGCAGCGTCGCGATCAGCGAGGTGTGCCGGTACTCCTCGTTGTACACCGAGCCCGGCTCGACCCATGGCGACACGATGATGGCGGGGACCCGGTAGCCCGAACGGTCGAACGTGAAGCCGAACTCACCCGCCGGTGCGGCCGGATCGGGCGGCGGGACCGGTCCGGGGGGCACGTGATCGTAGGTTCCGCCCGGCTCGTCCCAGCCGATCAGCAACGCGGTGTTCCAGACGTTAGCGCCCGGCTCTGCGGTGGCGGACCGGTAGGCGTTGAAGACCCGCTCCAGGAACGCCTCACCGCCCAGCATCGCCGACGACGGGTCCAGGCCGATATCGACGTTGCCGCCGAAAAATGACCGGCCGAACGCCGGGTGGTAGTCGCCGTGACCCGCGATCATGTCGGGCTCGATCAGCGAGAAATCGGGCAGGGTCCCGGCCGCGGCGTCCTTCTCGAACTCCGAAAACCGCACGAAATGCGTCGCCAGCCGGTCCTTCAGCCGGGGATAGTGGATGACACCGGTGAACGACAGGCACATCGGCTCCATCACATAGACCTTCCAGGTCCTGCCGTGCTGCTCAAGCCGCTCGAAGATCGTCTCCGCGTCGTTGTCGGTGAACCACTTTCTCACCGGGCTGTTCACCACCAGCCCCGACGACGTCGCCGCAGTCCAGAACGACCGGTTCATGAACGTCTGCGACGGCACCTCGGAAAACCAGTGGTCAAACACCCCGAACTCGCGCGCGATGCCGCTCAGCACCGGCAGCTGCGCCGGGGTGTACCCGGTCATGATCTGGGCGTACTCCTCATAGGCCGGCTGCCGCCCGACTTCGCCGGTGAACGTGCTGATGTAGTCGGCGACGAACCCGTCCATGGCCGGAACCGCACCCGGCGGCGGCGCGTTCCACGGTGCTGTCACGCCCTCGCCGATCTTGAACCGGTTATGGTCATCGATCGCGCCGAACAGCTGCGTGTTGGTGTGATACCACTCCTCACCCGAGTCCGGATTAGGGGAATCCAAGTCGGCACTGACGCCGTAGGGCACCACCTTGCGGCCAGCGCCGTGCTCCGCCCATCCGGGGATCGGGTTGCTCAGCTCCTTCCCGATGACGCCCTCGAAGGCCTTACCGTCCCCCGGCCCGTACAGGCGGCCCAGGACGTTGTCCAGGGACCGGTTCTCAAACAGCACCACCACCACATGATCGAGTGCACTGGCGCGGGTAGCTGAGCCGGGCATGCCAGCCTCCACTCCTCTGAGGACGTTCGGGGCGTGCCTGTCCCCGCCGGGCACCGGCAAACCGCCAGTGTCATCCAAGCCCATGAGCGGCTGCCGCTACCTCACCCCGAGCGGGTGATGGGCCTGACCGGCGCTCGGGCAAGCCCGAGATCTCCGGCCGTCCATGAGCCGGCCCGCGCGCAGCCCGGCCAGCCCGCCCCTGACCGCCGAACGCAGGCCCGCGCAGGCTGCTGCGGGCCGACGTCGCCAGTTGGACATGCGGTCCAGTGGCCGGGAGCATGGACCGGTGAGCTGGGATGAGGCATTCGCAGACCGGTACGCGGAATGGTCGGCTGGTATGACGGGCGATATCGCGTTCTACGTGGACCTCGCGCGTGCGGCGGACGGCCCGCTAGTCGAGCTCGCGGTCGGGAACGGGCGCGTGGCGATCCCGGTCGCGCAGGCCGTCGGCCGGCCGGTGACCGGTATCGACACGTCGCCGGCGATGCTCGCCCAGGCCCGGGCGCGGGCGGCCGCGGCGGGCGCGGAGCTTGACCTGCATGAGGGCGATATGCGTGACCTCGCGCTAGATGAGCCGGCGGCCTTGATCTACTGCCCGTTCCGCGCGCTGCTGCACCTGCCGTCCTGGGCCGACCGCCGGCGCACCTTCGACCGCGTCGCCGCCTCGCTCCAGCCGGGCGGGCGGTTCGCCTGGAACGCCTTCGCGTTCGACCACCAGCTCGCCGCCCGCCTAGACGGCGCGCACCAGCAAGAGCCCGTGCCACACACGAACCGCTACGCAGTGGGCGACAACCGGATCGACATCATCCTCGATACGGGCGCGAAGAGCTCCCTGTGGTGGGCGACCAAGAATGAGTGGCTCGGGCTTATCGACGTGGCCGGCCTCGAACTGGAGGCTCTCTACGGCGGCTTCGCCCGCGAGCCGTTCACCGACGACGGCCGCGAATATGTGTTCATCGCCCGCCGGCCGTTCTCCAGCGCCATGTCCTGACACCAGCGATCACGCTGAGAACGCCCACTGGCCGCGCTGCAGCCGCATCAGCAACCCCGGCAATTCCTCTTAGGTCCGGAAGCCCGCCCAGGGGTCGTAGTCCACTTCCAGCGGTTCCTGCGCCGGCCGCTGTTCCTCGGGCACGTGCTGGAGATTGAGCCGAATCCGGTACCAGACCGAGCTGCGCCCGCGCATCTTGTCGACCAGCACGTCGCGCGGTTCCAGCCGCGGCCACACGTCGGGGTGGCGTTCCTTCCAGCGCTCCAGCCCGGCCATGGCCTCGTCTTCGGTTTCCGCCCGGGCGATCTCAATCAGCGGCATGGTGCTGCGTCGCCGGCCCGTGGGCCCGGCGGCCTTCCCCGGCGCCGGGGGAGCGGCAGCACCCCGCACAGCGCCAGGCCCGCCCGCAGCAGAAGCACCGCCCGCTGAAGCACCGCCCGCTGAAGCACCGCCCGCCGCTGAAGCACCGCCCGCTGCAGCAGTACCGCCCGCCGCGCCGGAACGGCGCTTGGACGGCTGGACCCGGGGCGCCTCGCCGGACTGCTTCTCATAGTGCGGCGGCCATGGCGCGTCAGGCAGGCCCGCCGCCTCGTCCCGGTCCGCCTGCTCGATCAGTGCCTCCAGCGACCCGGCCGCCTCGTCCATGCCGGCCCACGGATCGCCGATGGCCGCGTACCGGTCTCCTATGGTGAAGATGGTGTACGAGGCCGGATCACACGTGGGCACCTCGTCCCAGGTCAGCGGGGCCGAGACCCGGGCGTCCGGGACCGGGCGGATGGAGTACGCCGAGGCGATCGTGCGGTCCTTGGCGTTCTGGTTGTAGTCGACGAACACGCCGTGGCGTTCCTCCTTCCACCACTTGGACGTGGCCAGCTCCGGCGCCCGCCGCTCGATCTCCCGGGCCACCGCGACCGCCGCGCGCCGAACTTCGCCGAACGGCCAGCGCGGCTCGATCCGCGCGTAGATGTGCATGCCGCGCGAGCCCGAGGTCTTCGGCCAGCCGGTCAGCCCGAAGTCGGCCAGCACGCCGGCCGCGACCATGGCCACGTCCCTGATCTGCGGCCATTCCACGCCGGGCACCGGGTCCAGGTCGACCCGCAGCTCGTCCGGGTGATCCAGGTCCGCGGCGCGCACCGGGTGCGGGTTCAGGTCGATGCAGCCGAGGTTGATCACCCAGGCCAGCCCGGCCTCGTCGGTGATCACCACCTCGTCCGCGGTACGGCCGGAGGGGAAGCGCAGCTCCACGGTGCCGATAAAGTCCGGCCGCTTCTCCGGAGCCCGCTTCTGGAAGAACGCCTCGCCCTCCGCCCCGTTCACGAACCGCTTGAGCGCCATCGGCCGGCCGCCCGCCCCGCCGAGGGCCCCTTCCGCCACCGAGAGGTAGTAGCGCACCATGTCCAGCTTGCTGACTCCGGCCCGCGGGAAGAACACCTTGCTCGGGTTGCTGATCGCGACCTCGTGCCCGGCCAGCTCCAGCACCTTCTTGGGCTCAGCCACGGCCCGCCCCCGAAGAGCCCCCCGGAGAGCCCCCCGAAGGAGAGCCCCCCGAAGAAGGGCCCCCTGAAGAGGAGCCCCCCGAAGGGCCCGCGGACCGGCCGTGCAGGATCTCGGCCAGGTCGAAGCCGACCGGCTCCTCCAGCTGGGCGTAGGTACACGAGCGCGGCTCGCGGTCCGGGCGCCACCGGACGAACTGGGCGGTGTGCCGGAACCGCGGGCCTTCCATGTGGTCGTAGCGGACCTCGAGCACGCGCTCCGGGCGCAGCGGGACGAACGACAGGTCCTTGTCCGCGTTCCACCGGCTGGCCATGGCCGCCCGCGGCGTTCGCTGGCCGGCGGCATGCGCTCCCCAGTCCCACGGATGCCCGTCAAAACCCGTCACCAGCGGCTGCAGCTCCGCGAACAGCGAGATACGCTGCTCCATCGGCAGCGCGCCGACCACGCCCACGCTGGCCAGGCGGCCGTCGTCGGCATACAGCCCGAGCAGCAGCGAGCCGATGCGGTCCGGGCCGCTCTTGTGCACCCGGTAACCCGCCACCACGCAGTCCGCGGTGCGCTCGTGCTTGATCTTCTTCATCACCCGCTTGTCCGGCTCGTACAGGCCCGCCGAAGGCTTGGCGATCAGCCCGTCCAGCCCGGCCCCCTCGAACTGGCGGAACCAGCCCGCCGCCACCGAGCGGTCCGTGGTGGCCAGGGTCAGGTGGACGCGCGAGCCCGCCCCGGCCAGGGCCTTCTCCAGCGCCGAACGGCGCTCGGCAAAGGGCCGCTCCATGTAATCCTCGGAGCCCAGCGCGAGCAGGTCGAACGCGATGAAGTGGGCCGGCGTCTGCTCGGCCAGCAGCCCGACCCGGCTGGCCGCCGGGTGGATACGCAGCTGCAGCGCCTCGAAGTCCAGCCGCTGGCCGGAGGCGTCGGGGACCACGATCTCCCCGTCGATCACGCAGCGTTCCGGCAACTCGGCCAGGATCCCGGCGACGACCTCGGGGAAGTAGCGGGTCATCGGCCGCTCGTTACGGCTGCCGATCTCCACCTCGTCACCGTCCCGGAACACGATCGAACGGAAGCCGTCCCACTTCGGCTCGAATACGTAGTCCCCGTCCGGGATCGCCTCCACCGGCTTGGCCAGCATCGGCGCCACCGGCGGGTTGACAGGAAGGTCCATCGCCCCGTTTCTCCACAGTGACAACCACCCAGGCATGATTACTGCCCGCTGCACACCACGATCATGCCAGGTAAACAGCCGTCCACTCATCGCTGCGCCGCCACAGCTCGCGGCCGAGCTCCGGCGTAGCGGCCGGGCTGGGTTCCCGCGGGCCCCGCGAGTCGTAGAACAGCCCGCTGTCACCGGCCACTTCGCAGGAGGTAGCGCAGTACAGCGACGTCGCCGCGCCGTCGGCGACGGTGAGCATCCGCCGGGTGATCAGCGGCCGCACCGGCCACGGCACCCGCCGCCACATATCCGAGGCCACCACGCCGGGGTGCAGCACGTACGAGCGCACTCCGGTCCCCGCCGTCCGGCGCGCCAGTTCCTGGGCGAACAGCACGTTGCACAGCTTGGACACCGCGTACTCGCGCAGCCCGGTGATGCCCCGCGCGGGCCGCCGCAGCGCGCCGAAGTCGATGCCCGGGGCCGAGTAGTGCGCGTCGCTGGCCACCGTCACCACCCGGGCCGGCGCGGACGAGGCCAGCCGGTCCGCCAGGGCCGCGGTCAGCGCGAAGTGCCCGAGATGATTGACCCCGAACGTCAGCTCGAACCCCTGCCGCGTCAGCCCCCGCCGCCCTGCCACCCCGGCGTTGTTCACCAGCACGTGCAGCGGCTCGCCCCGCGCCAAAAAAGAATCCGCCCCGGCCCGCACCGAAGAAAGATCGGCCAGATCCAGCGGCAGGAACCACACGAACGACGACCCGGTCGCCGCCCTGATCCCCGCCACCGCCGCCTCGCCCTTCTCCCGGGACCGCGCCCCCACAAACACCCGCCACCCCCGCCCGGCCAGCCCCAGCGCCGTAGCCCGCCCGATCCCCGTATTAGCCCCCGTCACCACCGCCACCCGCCCCGCCTCCACCCTCACCCCAGCCCCCCTCACCGGCACCCGCACCCCCCCAGACATGATCGTGGATCGTTACTGCCCGCGGGCGGGCAGTAACGATCCACGATCACGAAGCCGACCAAGAGAGACAAGCCAAGAAGCTACTCGACCGGGATCTCCTTGTTGATCAGGCCGAGGTCGATGCCCTGGCGCCTGCGGACGACGCGCGCGACCACGTAGATCACGATGGCCAGCAGGTACATGCCGCCCATGTAGAGCAGCGAGTCGTGGTTGTTGACGAAATACGAGTCATTCGACAGCCACTCGTACAGGTTGAACACCAGCAGCGCGATGGTGATCACGCCCGCGACCGGCACGACCGGCACGCCCAGCAGCTTGACCTTGCTGGCCGGCGAGGCGAACCACAGGTCCGGCTTGCGCAGCGGCAGGATCACCACCGCGATGGCGCTGAACAGGTACGTCACCGCAATGACCAGCGTCGCGTCCAAGGTGTACGACGCGAACGTCGTGTTGAACGCGTACAGCGCGCCGAACCCCACCGCGGGCAGCAGCATCAGCACCAGCGAGGCCACCGGCACCCGGCGCTTCTCCGACACCTGCGCGGCCGCGTCCGGCAGCACCCGGTCGAAGGCCGCGGCGAAGATCACCCGCGTCGAGGACAGGAACAGCGTCCCCACCCACCCGAAGAACCACAAGCTCATCAGCAGGATCACGACGACCTGGAACGCGGAGTTGTGCACCAGCCAGGCGGCCATCATGACCGGGTACGGGAAGATCGGCAGCACGGCCTTGCTGACCAGGTTCTGGCCCGAGTTGATATTCAGGTAGAACGACCAGCCGAACGTCTTGGCGAATAGGGACAGGAATACCACCGACAGCGCCACCGTGGTCCACAGCCCGATGAACATGCCGCTGAACACCCGGCGGAAGTCGCTGGCCCCGCGGATCTCGCCGTACAAGGTGGTGCCCCAGTTCGGCCACAGCAGGTAGAACATCATGAACGGCACCAGCAGCATGCTCTGGCCGAACGTCCCGCCGAAGAACGTCGGCGCCTTGTAGCCTGCCGCGGCTGCCGACGCGTTCACCTGCTGGTAGGCGTTGTTGAGGCCGAACATCTTGTGCGTCTGGTAGTTGAACGAGGAGATGAACGCGGCGTGGCTGTTGGCCAGGAGCAGGATGACCAGCACGAGGACGCCGACCAGGCCGCCGTAGAAGCACCACTTCTGCACCCGGGCGTAGCCGGCCATCCCGATCGAGACCAGGACGCCCGCCAGCGCGATGGTGATCAGCGTGACCACGAACTTCCCCGTCTCGCTGACGAAGAACGTGCCGTGGTAGCCCAGCGTGGCCCATATCGGCTGGAAGAACTCCTCGGACAGCACGGCCCCGTAGATCGGCGCCCACAGCCACAAGATGAACCACCATCCGGTGGCGGCCATCACGAAACCGAGCCCGCTGCCCAGGATGCGGCTCTGCCAGACGTAGTCGCCGCCCGCCCGCGGGATGGTCACGACCAGCCCGGCGTAGGCGATGACCAGGAACGAGACCCAGACCCCCGAGATGAGGATGGAGTACAGCAGGTTCCCGTTCGGGAACGTCGACTGCACCGTCCACTCCACCATGCCGAGCGTCACCACGTTGGTGGACAGGCAGGCGTAGATCATCGAGTCCCGCACGGACCAGCCCCGGACGAGGCCGGTCGCCTTTCGGAGGAAGAGGGTAGGCCTCTCTTCGCCCAGTGCTCCTGCCGCCATGCGTATTCCCTCCGGTTTATCCCAAGTTTCTGACGATTAGAATCGGACGGACGGTGGTGAGAGGGTTATATCTGCGGACATCAAGGGTCAGAATAGGGCTTCACGTCCGGCTCACGAGCAGTAGTTCTGCGAATTTGAAAGCTTATGGTCGAAATGCCCGCTGAATGGCACGTCGTTAGCAGCCCGCACGCGGGGATCGGCGCCGGGGCCACGGCAGATCGGCTCAGCCGTTGACGAAGATGTACCGGGCGACCTTTCCCTTCTTCTCGTTCAGGTCGAGTACCGCCCCCTGCAGGACGCCGTCGCTGTACGAGCTGCCCGGGTTCATGGTCAGGGTCCGGCCGAGCCGCGTCACGCCCTTGCTCTCGTGGATGTGGCCGTGCACCGACAGCATCGGCTGGTACTTACCGATGGCCGCCTTGACTGCGGTCGAGCCCACCGGCTTCATCACCGCGCCGCCATGCGTCGGCCGCATGTTCGCGTCCAGGGCCGGCGCTTCGTCCAGCCCGGTGCCGTACGGCGGCGCGTGGAAGTTGAACACGGCCCGGCTCAGGTCCGGGATCTGCGACACCACCGCGTCGATCTTGGTCGCCAGCACGTCCTCCGGCGCCTCCCGGAAGGTGTTCCACGGCGTCGGGTTGGTCCAGCCCATGGAGGCCAGATAGAAGCCGCCGAGGTCGAGCACCTTGCCCTCGGCGAAGCTCACCGTCGAGGACTGCTCGATGATGTCGTCGATCTCCCAGATGTCGTCGTTCCCGCCGTTGAGGATGCAGGGGATCTCGCCGCCGCGCAGCTTGCCGTCGGCCATGTCGAGCCACATCTCCAGGCCCTTGGTCATCTCCTGGGTGAAGCGGCGGTCCACCGAGCCGTCCTCCTCATGCAGGGAGTCGAGCTCGTCGGTGGACATCACGGCCGGGTAGTACCCACGGTCGCGGATCTTGCGCTTGATCTCCTCCAGCTCGGCCTGCGTCTCCAGCTGGACCTGGTGGCCCTCGAACGTCACCTCCCAGTGGCCGGGGCGGGTGGCCAGGACCGGCACCATGACCTTGCCCGTGACGTCCCCGCCGAGGATGACCATGTCGACCTTGTAGAACGCGGCGGCGTTGAGGAATTTCCGCCAGCAGATCTCCGAGCCGTGGATATCCGTGGCGAAGAAGACTTTCATGTCTGGTGCCCGCGCCTTCCGCTGATAACTAGTGATCGACTTCTTCCGGTAGCTCGTACCACCGGACGCGGTCGCCCACCCTGGCCCGGGTTTTCCACTTCAGGCTCTTCGGCACCGTCTCGGCGATCTCGAGCAGCTGCTTGGCCTGGGTCGCCGGGTCGAAGCGGGGGTACGGCGGGACCAGGCCCGGCTGGGCGGACAGCAGGTCGGGGACCTTGTTCAGGCTGCCGGTCACGGTGCGCCACCAGCCCCAGTCGCCGGCCAGGACCGAGCCGAAGCGGCCCGGGTCGATGAACGGCCGGGTGCCGTCGGGCCCGACCCGCACCCCGGACAGCAGGTGGGCGATGTCGTGGGCGTCCTTGGCGTTGAGCTCGATGATCTGCAGCTTGGACAGCAGCAGGTCGGCCGGCTCCAGCGTCGGCGACGCGGTGCCGAACGACGGCCGCAGGTCCAGCGTGTGGCACATCGACAGCCGGTCCACCATGACGTCGATCGGGCGGCCGGACGGGGCGGTGAAGTACATCTGCCGGTCCCCGTTGAGGTTGTTGAACCGCTTGTCCGGCTCGCAGCCCGCCTGCTCGAGGTGGGCGGCCACCTGCCGCCGGGCCTTGCCCAGGCAGGCCAGATCGATGTCCTGGCCCGCGCGCTGGCGGGGCGGGAAATCGGGGCACAGCACCCGCACGCCGAGCCCGCCGAGGATCTTGAGCTGGTGCCTCGCGGCCGCGGCGCCCCGCACCAGGGCCAGGGCCTCAGGCAGCGGGTCGTCCGCGACGCCCCGGCCCAGGCCCTCCGGTGTGGTCATGCCGTCTCGCTCCTCGCTGTGCCCGCGCCGATGCCATCCGCCACCGCTGCAGTCGATAATCGTGACCCTCGGCCGGTCTGTCCAGGTTCCGGCTAAAGAATCCCACGTTGTGGTGCAGGCCGTACACCACGACCCGTTCGGCTCCGGAAAAAATCCCTCAATGGCCCGAACGGGCCGAAGTTCGTGCGGCGCCTGTCCCTTCGGGCGCTTGGCGGTAGAACTCGACCGGCTCGGGCGGCAGCGGGGTGTGACCCAGGATCAGGTCGGCGGCCTTTTCCGCGGTCATCATGACCGGCGCGTAGATGTTGCCGTTGGTGATGTAGGGCATGACCGACGCGTCGACCACCCGCAGCCCGTCCAGCCCGTGCACCCGCAGGTCGGCCGGCGAGGTCACCGCCATCGTGTCGGTCCCCATCCGGGCCGTGCAGGAGGGGTGCAGCGCGGTCTCGGCGTCGCGGGCCACCCAGTCCAGGATCTCCTCGTCGGTCTGGACCCCGGCGCCCGGCGACAGCTCGCCCGCGTTGTAGTCCTCGAAGGCCGGCTGGGTGAGGATCGTCCTGGCCACCCGGACCGCCTCGACCCATTCCCGCCGGTCGGCCGGCGTGGACAGGTAGTTGAAGCGCAGCGCCGGGTGCACCCGCGGATCGGCCGAGGTGATCTTGACCGTGCCGCGCGAGTCGGAGTACATCGGCCCGATGTGCACCTGGTAGCCGTGCCCGCCCGCGGGCTGCGAGCCGTCGTAGCGGATCGCGATGGGCAGGAAGTGGAACATCAGGTTGGGGTAGGCCGCGTCGTCGTTGCCGCGCACGAAACCGCCGCCCTCGAAGTGGTTGGTGGCGCCGGGCCCGGTGCGCCGCAGCAGCCATTGCGCGGCAACGGCCGGGCGGTTGCGCCATTTGAGCGCGGGCGCCACCGACACCGGCTGCTTCGAGCCGTACTGGATGTAGACCTCGAGGTGATCCTGCAGGTTCTCGCCCACGCCGGGCAGGTCGGCCACCACGTCGAGGCCCAGCGCGGACAGCTCGTCGGCGTGGCCGACGCCGGAAAGCTGCAGCAGCTGCGGCGAGTTGATCGCCCCCCCGGACAGGATGACCTCGCCCGCCCGGACCCGCTTGGTCCGGCCCTGGTGGCTGAACTCGACCCCGACGGCGCGCCGGCCGCGGAAGATGATCCTCGTGGCCAGCGCCCGGCTGGCCACGGTGAGGTTGGCCCGGTTCGCCGCCGGGTGCAGGTAGGCCCGCGCCGCGGACAGCCGCCTGCCGTGGTGGATGTTCCTGTCGAAGGCGGCGAAGCCCTCCTGGCGGTAGCCGTTCACGTCGTCGGTGAGCGGGTAACCGGCTTGCTGGACCGCGGCGAAGAAGGCCCGGAACAGCGGGCTGGCCGCCGGCCCGCGCTCGAGCACCAGCGGCCCGTGCTGCCCGCGGAACGGGTCGCCCACGTCCGCGGCCAGGCACGTCTCCATCCGCTTGAAGTAGGGCAGGCAGTGCGCATAATCCCAGTCGGCCATGCCCTCGTCGGCGGCCCAGCGCTCGTAGTCCAGGGGGTTGCCGCGCTGGAAGATCATCCCGTTGATGCTGCTCGACCCGCCGAGGACCTTGCCCCGGGCGTGGTAGATCCGGCGCGCGTTCAGGGCCGGCTCGGGCTCGCTTTCGTACTTCCAGTCGTAGAACCGGTTCCCGATCGGGAAGGTGAGCGCGGCGGGCATGTGGATGTAGGGGTCCCAGCGGTAATCAGGCCGTCCGGCCTCCAGCACCAGCACCCGCGTCCCGGCCCCGGCCGACAGCCGGTTGGCCAGCACGCACCCCGCCGACCCCCCGCCCACGATGACAAAGTCGTACATATTTTTCCGCCTCTCGCTCGAGCCTCACGCCTGGGTCGCGGTGTTGAGGTTCTCGCGGACGGTCTGGGTCATCTCGTCGTCCGGGCCCAGGTAGTGCTCGCAGTCGGCCAGGGCGCGCTGCAGGACCGCGACGACGTCGGACAGGCGGCCCGCGGTGTAGTAGGCGGAGGCCAGGTTGCACCGGGTGGTGAGGGTCTCCACGTCGCCCGGCCCGAGCATCCGCTCGCTGTCGGCCAGCGCCCGCTCGTACTGCGGGATCGCGTCGGTCAGCCGGCGCGCCTGCTGGTAGCACGCGGCCAGGTTCGAGCGTGCGGTCAGGGTGTCCCGGTGATCCGCTCCCTGGACCCGCTCCCGGTCGGCGAGCGTGCGCTCGTAGACCGGGACAGCCTCACGCAGCCGGCCTGCGCTGCGGTAGGCGTAGGCCAGGTTGGCCCGGGCCGCGATCGTGTCCGGATGGTCGGCGCCCTCGACCCGCTCCCGGTCGCCGAGCACCCGCTCGTACTGCCCGATGGCCTCCTTGAGCTTCCCCGCGGAGCGATACGTTGAGGCCAGGGCGGCCCGGGCCGCGATGGCGTCCGGGTGGTCACGCCCGAGCATCCGCTCCCGGTCCGCCAGGGTCCGCTCGTACTGGGAGATGGCGTCCGTGGCCTGGCCGTTGGCCGCGTAGGCGGCGGCCAGGCTGGCCCGCGCGCCCAGCGTGGTCGGGTGGCCCGGGCCGAGCAGGTGCTCGGAGTCGGTGAGCAGCAGCTCGTAGCCCGAGACGGCCTCCCCGAGCTGCCCGGCGCTCTGGTGGGCGGCGGCCAGGCTGGCCCGCGCGCCGAGCGTGGTCGGGTGGCCCGGGCCGAGCAGCCGTTCGGAGTCGGTCACCATCCGCTCGTACAGGGCCACGGCCTCACCGGGCCGGCCCGCGCTGGTATAGGCGTGGGCCAGGTGACCGCGGGCGGCGATGGTCTCCGGATGCTCGGGTCCCTGGTTCCGCTCCCGGTCGGCCAGTGCCGCCGCGAACACCGAGATCGCCTCGGCCGGTCGCCCGGCCGCCTCGTAGGCGCCGGCCAGCCGGTCCCGGGCCACCACGGCGTTCGCGTGCGCGGACCCCAGCAGCCGGGTACTGGTGGCCGCGATGGACTGCCAGTACGCGATGGCCGCCTCGGACAGCCTGCTGTTCTCCAGCGACAGCCCGGCGCGGAACAGCAACGGATGAGCCTCGGTCTTCCACAGCACGCCGCCGTCGTTGGCCCGCAGCGCCGCGGTGCAGTCCCGCAGCGCCTGCTCGAGCTCCGGCCCGCCTTCGGCTTCCGGCCAGGTCTCCAGCAGCGCGTCCGCGGCGGCCAGCGCAACCTGCTCGAGGTCGGCCTGGGGTAGCCAGGCCCGCACCGCGGCTTGGACGCTGGCGTGCATCGCAGCGGTGCGTACCGGGCTGGCCGGATCGATGGTGACCAGGCCCACCGCGGCCAGGTTGTTGATGGCGGCGCGCACCATGTTCTGATCCGCCCCGCCGGCCGTGCTCGGGCGGCCGGTGATATAGCTGCACGCCGCCGGGCTGGTCAGCACGGTGCCAGGGATGCCGTGGTGGTCCATCGTGGCCGCCAGCGCCAGCGTCGGCCAGGCCAGGGCGGTCGGGGGAAGGTCGTGCGCGCACTCGGCGGCCAGCGACCAGGTGGCCAGGACCATCGCGGAGGCCCCGTCCACCGGGGACATGTGCGTGCGGCGCTCGGCCAGCGTCGCCCGGTATTCCCGGCAGCCCTGCTGGCGGGCAGTTATGACCGAGGTCGCCTGGGCCAGGGCCAGCGGCAGGCCGTCGAGGTCCTCAGCGAGGTCCAGCGCCTCGATCCGCTGGTCGGGGGAGTCGGTCAGCCGCGAGCTGAGGTAGGACAGCGCCTCCCGCCTGCTCAGCCTCGGAACCGGGATGACCTGGACGTCCCGGCTCTCGAACTGCGAGGCGGGCAGCCGGGTGGTGATCACGACCCGCCCTGACGGGCCGTCCGGCCACAGGTCGTCCAGGTCGGCCATGTCGGCCAGGTCGTCGATGATCAGCGCCCACGGCCGCTGAGTGTGCGCTAGCCAGGAGATGAAGCGGGCCGCGGCCGCCTCGGCTTCCTCGCCGGGATTACTGGCGTCGACCGTGTTCGCCGCCTGTGCGAAGCCGGTGACGACCTGTTCGCGGTGGGTCGCGGTCACCCAGACCAGCACCTCGACCAGCTTCCCGTTCCACAGGTTATGGGCGAACTCCACGGCCAGCTGCGTCTTGCCCGTGCCGCCCTGGGCCGCGGGCGCCGAGTCGGTTTCCCCGCCGTGGGTCAGCACGACGGACTGTCCCGGCGCCACGGTGTTGGCCAGGTCCGGTCCGGTCTCGGGGCGCGGGTAGAAGGCGTCCGCGAGCGGCGGCACGATCCCGGACAGCAGTATCCTCGGCGCGGCCAGCGTGCCGGGTTGCTGCGCGACCACTCCGACAGCCTCCCTCGCCGACTTATTCTTCCGCGTCATGCGGCCTGCGAGCCCAGCCCGCGCATACCGCGCATACCGGGCCTATATCGCATTGTAATAAGGATCCTGGTGCCGTGACCGTAGGTCGCGACAACTCATGCAATACGTCCGGCGAGCCGATCTGTGCCGTCCCGGTACTGTCCGTAGGCGGCCACTCGAGCGACTTCCCGCAGGCCAGAGGGGCTCCGAGCGGGGCCTGGACGTGTTAACGGCTTCTTTACCGCTTACTCGGCGTGGCTTACTCGGCCTGGCCTGGCGCTGGCCGTTTTACCTCGTCAATCCCGCCGTGCTGGCAAGTTGTTGTTGTTAACTGCATATTTCGGATTTAGTCGGCCGGACCGACCGCCGACCGCCGGCCGTCCCGTGCCGCCAGCCGGCCGATCTGCCGCGGCTCACCGCCGGGCCCCTCAGGTCTGCCTCGCGGTGTCCAGGTTGTCGCGGACGGTCCTGGTCATCGGGTGATCGGGGCCCAGGTGACGCTCGCTGTCGGCCAGCGCGCGCTGCAGCACCGCGATGACCTCCGTCAGGCGGCCGCCGGCGAACAAGGCCGAGGCCAGGCTGGCGCGGGTGGTCAGCGTCTCCAGGTGGCCCGGGCCGAGCATGCGCTCGCTGTCGGCCAGTGCGCGCTCGTACTGCACAACGGCCTCGGCGAGCCGGCCGGCCTGCTGGTAGGCGGCGGCCAGGTTGCGGCGCGCGATGCGGGTGTCCGTGTGGTCGGGTCCGGCCAGCCGGTCCCAGTCGGCGAGCGTGCGCTCGTACTCACGGATCGCCTCTCGTTGCTGCCCCGCGCTGCGATGGGCGAAGGCCAGGTTGGCCCGGGCCGCTATCGCGTCCGGGTGGTCGGTCCCGGCGATTCGTTCCCGGTCCTCCAGCACCCGCCGGTACAGCGCGATCGCGTCCTTGTGCCGCTCGCTCCGGCGGTAGGCCGAGGCCAGGTTGGCCCGGGCCGCAATCGTGTCGGGATGATCCGGTCCCCTCAGCGTCTCGTAGTCGGCCAGCAGGCCCTTGTAGCGGTCAATGGCCTCCGTGGCCTGGCCGTTGGCCAGGAACGCCGCGGCCAGGTTGTCGCGCGCGGCCAGCGTGCTCGGGTGCCGCGAGCCGAGCAGCCGCTCGGAGTCCGCGTTGAGCATCTGGTAGGCGGCGAGCGCCTGGCCGTTCTGGCCGGCTGCGGAGTAAGCGTCGGCCAGGCCGGCCCGGGCGGTCAGGGTGACCGGATGCTCGGGGCCGAGCTGCCTACTGGCGTCGGCCACCATGCGCTCGTACAACGCGACTGCCTCGGCCGGCAAGCCGGCGCTGGCGTACGCGTGCGCGAGCCGGCCGCTGGCCGCGATGGTGTCCGGGTGGTCGGGGCCGTGGCTGCGTTCCCGGTCGCCCAGGGCACTGGCGAACATCGCGATGGCGTCACCGGCGCGGCCCGCCGACTCGTAGGCGACGGCTAGCCGGTCCTTGGCCGCCAGCGAGTCGGCGTGCAGTGGTCCCAGCCGCCGGGTGGCGGTGCTCACCATGGCCTGCCAGTAGGCCATCGCGGAGTCGCCGAGCCTCGTGTCCTCCAGGCTCCGGCCCAGGCGGAACAGCAGCGGATGGGCCGCGGCCTGCCACAAAGCGGCGGCCCCGGCCTCGAGGTCCGGCGGGGCGCCCGGCGGGGTGTCGCCGCCCGCCAGGCGGATGCCGCCCGGCGCCGCGCGGAGCCCGTGTGCCAGGCACAGGCGCAGCGCGCTGTCGCGCAGGGCCTGCTCTAGTTCCGACCCGCCGCTGCGGCCGCTCCCTGGTTCCGGCCAGGCCTGGACCAGGGCGTCCGCGGCGGCGACGAGCACCTGCTCGGTGTCAGCGGGCGGCAGGTAGGCGCGCACCGCGGTCTGCACGCTGGTGTGGATCCGCACCGTACGGACCGGGTTCGCCGGGTCGATGCTGACCAGGCCGGCCAGGGCCAGGTTGCTGACGGCGGCCCGGGCCATGGTCTGGTCCGTGCCCGTGCCGCCGCTCGGCCGGCCGGCGATGAAGCCGCATGCGGCCGGGCTGGTCAGCACGGCCCCGGGGATCCCGTCCGGATCGAGCACGGCGGCCAGGGCCAGGGCCGGCCAGGCCAGACCCGCGGGCGCGAGCTGGTCCGCGCACTCGGCCGCCAGCGACCAGGTGGCCAGGACCGCCGGGGATACCCCGTCGACCAGCCGGCCGGACATGTGGTCGCGCCGCTCGCTGAGCCGCGCGCGGTATTCCTGGCAGCTCAGCCGGTTCGCGTTGATCACCGCGGCCGCCTGGGCCAGGGCGATGGGCAGGCCGTCGAGGTCCTCGCCGAGGTCGAGCGCCTCGATCCGCTGCTCGGTATAGTCCGCGAGCCCGGCCCTGAGGTAGGACAGCGCTTCCCGGCGGCTGAATCCGCCGACCGGCACGATCCGCAGGCCGCCGGCCGCGGCATGCACCCCGCCGCCGAGGGCCCCGCCGCCGAGGGCCCCGCCGCCGAGGGCCCCGCCGCCGAGGGCCCCGCCGCTGAAGGCCCCGCCGCTGAAGGCCGTGCCGGCGAGCCGGGTCGTGATGACCACCCGGCCGCCCCGTCCGGACGGCCACAGCCCCTCCAGGTCCGCCGGGTCGGCCAGGTCGTCGAGGACCAGCGCCCATCGGCGCTCGGTGCGCGCGAGCCACGCCACCAGGCGGCTTGCCGCGGTCTGCGCGTCCGCGTCCGGGCCGCTCGCGCCGACCGCGCCCGCCGCCTGCGCGTAGCCGGCGATGACCGCTTCCCTGGTGCTCGCGGTGACCCAGATCAGGACCTCGACGACCTGGGCGCTCCACAGGGTCCGGGCGAACTCCGCCGCCAGCTGCGTCTTGCCGGTGCCGCCCTGGGCGGCCGGGGCTGCCTCGGTCTCCGCGCCGTGGGTCAGCACCGCGGTCTGGCCCGGGAACAGGCCCGACGCCAGTCCGGGGCCAGTCTCAGGGCGCTCGAAGTAGGGAACGGCGAGCGGCGGGATGATCCCCGACACCAGCGTCCCGGGGGGCGGCGGCGTCCCCGCACCCTGCGCGACCACGCTGACAGCCTCTCCTGCCGTACCCGGCGGCCGGCAGGCGAACCCTGGCTCGGCCGCGGCCAACTCCTCCAAGCGCGAGCAGGCGGCCTGCGAGGTCTAGGCCAATCCGCCGACACCACCTGGCACTCGTTGTGCGGGCCAAGCACTGCGGGTCACCATACTGCATGCGCAGAGAAATCACGTCTAAACCGCATGCTAGTGGCCGCCGCCGTGCTTGGCTATGTTTCCGGAAAAATTTTAGATTAACTCACGAATAGGATAGATAAAAGGCGCCGGCAATCGGTTTCCGTCCCAGCTTCGTGAACGCGCCAAAACCGCATCCCGCCGGACTGCTCCAGGTCACCGCCGGGCCCCGGCTGGTGGCCGGGGCGTTTCCGCTAAATTGCCGCTGGCCGGCTGAGGTCCCGGCGCCGGCGACGGGCCATCGGCCCGGTCCGCGGCCCGCCGCGCGCCCCCGCCCCGCCGTCAGCCGCGTGCGGATCCGAGGCGACCTCAGCGCAGTACCGCGTATTTCCGGCGTTACCGGGCGTAACCTCGGGGGGCCGCCGCCGACTACCGCGAGAATGGCTCAGTAAATGTCAATTAAAAACCTACTGCCCGGTAAAGTGGGACACGAGTAACCGTATGGATGACTGCTCACTTCGGGCGGCGGTCAACTCCGATGACCTGCCTTCGTTGCTACGTCACGAGAGCCTGGCCGCGGTGGCGCGGGCCGGCTACCTGGCCGACCTCGACGCCTACATTCGCCAGGGCCCCCGGTTAGCCCCGGTCAGGTCACGCAGAACTCGTTGCCTTCCGGGTCATACAGCGTGACCGAGCTACCCCGCACGTCATCGGTCCGCCAGGCCAGCGAGGCGCCCGCCTGGACCAGCCGCTCCACGTGCTCGCTGACCAGCCGCTTGCGTTCCTCGCCGCGCACCTCCCGCCCGGCTACCCGGACGTCGAGGTGGACGCGGTTCTTGGCCGTCTTGCCCTCCGGGACCTTCTGAAAGTACAGCCGCGGTCCCTCGCCCGCCGGGTCGATCCGGGACGCGATGTCGCCCCACTCCGCTTCCGGTATCCCGGCCGAACGGGCGAAGTCTTCCCAGCTCTCGAAGCCTTCCGGCGGCGGCTCGGTCACGTAGCCGAGAGCCAGCCCCCAGAACCCGGCCAGCTTCTCCGGCTCGGCCGCGTCGAAGACCACCTGGATCTTGGTGTACATGCTCACGCTCCAGACGCGAAGTGCCACAGGTAGAGGTCACGCAGCAGGGCGATCTCCGCCCCATGATGCAGCATCTCCCGGTTGATGTGCAGGACCAGCTCCGCCATGGATGCCTCCGCCCAGGGGCCTTCCGCCGGACCGCACGGCCGGGCCAGGCCGCGGGCGCCCAGCTTGCGCACGCCGGCTATCCAGCCGGCATACACGTCATCGAGCTGGGCCAGCGCCGTCGCAGCGTCACCTGGATAACGGTGCGTGCCGTAGTCGAACGGCGGGCCGCCGAAGTGGGCGGCCACCCGCATGCCGAGCGCCCCGACGATGATGTGCCCGAGCCGCCAGGCGATGGTGGTCACCGGTGCCGGCACCGGCGCCGGGATGGCGAAATCGATGGTGAACTCGCCCGCGCCCACCTGGATCGGGGCCGAGCCCGTCCCGCGCGGCCGCACGTTCCACGCCCCGGGCACCGGCTCCCAGCGGTACTCCGTGTCGGTCATCCCGTCCAGCCGCGGCCGCAGCTGCTCGCGCCAGTGCCAGTCCAGCTGCTCGGCCAGCTGGAAGTTCCAGTCCACCTCGGTCATTCCGCCTAGCCTAGAGCGGCGTCCCTCAGCGTGGTCCGCGCTGGCCCGGCAGAGTCCGGCGCCACGGCCAGCACGATCCCGAGCGCCGGCGTGACGGCCGGCGATGCTGTCCTCACCCGGCCCCATGAAGGGTCCGCCCCGCGGCCGCTTTGCACTTTCCGAACTTTCTCCACGCTCTTTCCGAACTTTCTCCACGCGGGCTGTCCACAGCAGCCCAGACGGTTCTCCACAGCGCGGATTCAATCCTGGCAAGGCCTGCACACACCGTTGTCCACAGCCTCTCCGGCGATATTGCCGCCTTCGTCCACAGGTTCACCGCCCTTGTGCACATGGCGATCCACAAGCCCCGGGCGGTAGCGTGCACTTTCCTGGGTAGTGCGTATGAACCTATATGCGCCGGGCAGGGGCCCAGGTCTGGCGTTGGGGCGGCGCGAGGCGATCTTGATGAGCAGTGCGGGCGGTACTCCGATCGCTGCGGGCTCCTTGCCACGTCGCAGGGTGGTGGTGGACGTCATCCTCCTGCTGATGAGGAACGGGCACATCCTGCTGCGGGAGCGGGCCAACACCGGCTACGGCGACGGGGCGTACGAGCCGCCCTCGGGCGAGCTCGCCGGCCGGGAGACGATCGTGGAGACGGCGATCAGGGTGGCCCGGATGGCCGGGATCGTGATCGGCGGCGAGGAGGTGTCGCTCGCCCACGTCATGCACGACGTCTCCGGCAGCGGGCGCATCGGGTTCTATCTGTCCGTATCCGGCTGGACTGGGGAACTCTCGTCCCCGGACGCCCGCTGGTTCCCGGTCGGCGACCTCCCCACGAACATGCTCGACCGGGCCCGGGTAGCGCTCCGGAACTACGCCGACGGGATGGGCTTTTCCACCTATCCGGCGTTCGCCCCGGCGAGTGTCAACGGGACTGAGCGGTTGCACCCGGTAAGCGGCAACGCCAGCGGGTCTTCCGAGGCTTATGACTCCGACAACGGCAATGGGCTATATAGGGCTGGTGAGTCGAATGGGGTTTTTGGGACTGGGGCGTTCACGTCGCGGGCCGGCGGCGGAGCGCGACGAAAGCGAAAGCAAGCCCACGGCGCAGGCCTCCTGGGCTGACGGGCCGGCGGCCGCGGAGCCGCCTCCGCCCGCCGCGCACCTGCCCGCCGCGCCTCCGCCCGCCGGGGATCTGCCCGCGGCGCCTCCGCCCGCTGCGGATCTGGCCGCCCCGGGCCGCCGGGCCGCCGGCCGGCACGCCCGGCGCCACCCCGGCCACGCCAGCCCGGGACAGCACGCCCGGGCCAGCTAGTGACGTAGGCCGGGCGGAGCGCTCGGATAAGCTGGCCGGCGATGGCCGAGATCCTCAACGCGCACGGCTCGCAGAACGACATCTTCGTGATCGCCCTGCGGCCTGGTGACTTCGCGTCCGAGGCGGACCTGCGCGCGTTCGTCAGGAACCTGTGCGACCGCACCGGCCCGTTCGGCGGCGATGGCGTCTATTTCTACGACGATGCCCGGCCGGTGCCGGAAGCCTGGTTCTTCAACCCGGACGGTTCGGCCGCGGAGTTCTGCGGCAACGGCATGCGCTGCCTGGGCCGGGTCATCCTCGACCGGCGCGGGACCTCAACCGCCGAGATACGCAGCGGCCCGCGTGCCTACACGGTGCACCGCGGCTCGACCACGCCCGAGGGCGTGCGCCAGATCAGGCTGGAGCACCCGGCGGTCAGCTTCGACCCCGAGACGCCCGTGGTGGCCGGGCGCAGCCCGGCGGTGCAGGCACCCCTGCCCGAGCTCGACCCCGCCCTGACGTTCACCGCCGTGACCATCCCGAACCCCCACCTGGTCGCCGTGGTCGACAAGTACGTCGAATCCGACCTGGTCGCGATGGGGGAGCAGGTCGCCGCCCGGCGCGCGATGTTCCCGGCCGGGGCCAACCTGTCGGTGCTGCTCCCAGTGGCTCCCGAGGAGATCTTCGTCCGCACCTTCGAGCGCGGCGCCGGGCTGACCGCCTCCTGCGGCTCCGGGATGGCCGCCGCCCGGGCCGTCTACTCCCGCATCGGCCGCGCTGACCCCGAACGCCAGGTCCTGATCCGCAACGCCGGCGGCGTGGCCGCCGCGTCCCTGCGGGTTCGCGAAGGCCAGTGGTTCCCCGTCCTGGAGGGCAACGCCACCTTCGTCTACCGCGCCGACGTCGACCCGTCCGCCCTGGCCCGGGCCCGGCCCGGCCGGGCCCGCGAGCACGGGGCCCGCGAACCCGAGGCCCGCGAACCCGAGGCCCGCGAACTCTATCCGGACGAGATCCGGGCCTACTCCGCCCTGGACGAGCAGAACTCCGCCCGCCTGCGGGCCATCGGCATCGACGGCGCCTGACCAAGCGGATTCCAGCCGCCGGACGCGCCAGAACCGCCCGGCACCCGGCACGGTATGTTGAGGCAGCAGGCCAAGCTCCGACGACCGTTAGGGTGCTCAGGGGGTCCATGACGATGCGTCGTCGAAGGCCGGGCAACCATGATCGCGACGCGATTCGCAGCGACAGCAACAGCGACAGCGACGATGACGCGGCCGGGGAGGCCCAGGGTGACTCCACGGCGCTCGGGCGGTTGGCGGCCGCCACCCGGGAGCGCCTGGGTCCGGTTCAGCAGTGGCTGGCCAAGTACCGGGGCCTGCCCGTCGTCGACGTCGTCCTCGGGACCCTCAGGAAGGACCGGCAGGGGGCGGGCTGGGTCCTGAGCAGTGCCCTGGCCTTCCGGCTTTTCCTGTTCTTCCTCCCCCTGCTGCTCGTCACGATCGGCGTGGCCGGCTTCGCCTCCGAGGTGGTGGATGCGCATTCGGCCAACCAGGCGGCCGGGATCTCAGGCGGCCTGGCCAAGGAGGTCACGGCGGCCTTCCAGCAGCCCGGGCTCACCCGGTGGTTTGCGGTGCTGCTCGGCCTGTTCGGCGTCCTGGTCGCCGGGCGGTCGCTGAGCAGGGTGCTGTATGCGGCCAGCGCGACGGCATGGGGTTTGCCCGTCGGCCGCCGCGCCCCGCTGCGCGCGGTGGGCGCGGTGGCCGGCCTGGTCGCCACCATCGGCGTGATCGCGATCCTCGTCAACCGGGTCCGGGAGGCCGCGGGCCTTGGCCCGGCCACCCTCTCTTTCGTCCCGGCCCTGGTCATCTACGCCTTCGCCTGGCTGGGCGTCTCGATGTTCCTGCCGCGGTCCACCAGGGATCCCGGCGCGCTGCTGCCGGGCTCGTTGCTCGTCGCGCTGACCATCACCGTGATGCACGCCGTCAGCGAGTTCTACCTGCCTGATCGCCTGGATCGCGCCAGCCAGCTCTACGGGGCCTTCGGCACGACGGTCGTGACGCTCGGCTGGTTCTTCATCCTCGGCCGGGCCGTCATCTTGTCCATGGAGCTGAATGCGGCCATCTACGACCGCTACGGGGCACTCTCCCTGCCCGCGCTCCGGATCATCGCTCGTCTCTTGGCCCCAATCCGCCGGTTCTTCCACCGCGGCGCATCAGGCTGAAGGCCTAGGCGGGCAGCGGGCCGCCGGCGAAGGCGACAATCAGGCCCACGCCGGCCGCGCTGAGCAAGGTCAGAACCACGCCGCGGCGCAGCGCCAGCAGCGCCGCCGCCGCCCCGGCTAGCACCGCGAACTGCCAGCCCTCGCTCAGCGCGCGGGCCAGCAGGACCGCGGCGCCGAAGATCGCGCCGATGGCGGCGGGTCCGGCACCGTCCAGGAAGGCCTGTGCGGCGCGGCTCTCCCGCAGCCTGCTGAAGTACCGGCCGCCGGCGAGCACGAAGGCGAAGGACGGCGAGAACGCGACCACCGCGGCCAGCAGCCCCCCGGGCAGCCCGGCCGCGGCGTACCCGACCGCGGAGACCGTCTGCACCACCGGGCCCGGGGTGATCTGGCCCAGCGCCACCGCGTTGAGGAACTGGGCGTTGGTCATCCACCCCCGTCCCACCGCGTCGGCGTGCATCAGCGGGATGATCACGAACCCCCCGCCGAACGACAGCGCGCCCACCTTGAACGCGACCCAGGCCACCGCGGCCAGCACCCCCCCGCTCAGCGTGGCCGGGAACAGCGGCGCGAGCGCGGGCACGATCGTGGGACGCCGCCAGGAGACCCGCCGCAGCGTCAGCTCCAGCGTGCCGCAGCCGAGCAGGACCAGCACCAGCCAGGCCCCGATCGTGGCCGAGGCGGCCCCGCCCGCCAGCAGGTACGCCGCCCAGCGCAGGCGGGAGACGCGGACCGGCTCCCGCGCCGAGGCGCGCTTCCAGCTGGGCGTCAGCAGGGTCCACCCGGCCTGCACCGCGACCGCGGCGACCGCGGCCCCCGCGCCGGCGCCCGCGCCGCGCACCCACAGCGGCGGCGTGCCCGCCAGGAACAGCGCCGAGAGGACCAGGATGACGATCAGCCCGGGCACGATGAAGGCCAGGCCGCCCACCACGGCGCCAAGCCGGCCGCGCACCCGCCACGCGCAGAAGATGGCCAGCTCGGTCGAGGCCGGACCGGGCAGCAGGTTGCAGGCGGCGATCGCGTCCTCGAATTCGGCGGCGTCGAGCCAGCCTTCCCGCTCCACGCACAGCCGCCGCAGCAGCGCGATGTGCGCGGGCGGGCCGCCGAACCCGGTGACCCCGATCCGGCCCCACTCGCGCAGCACGGTGCCCAGCCCCGCGAGCCAGGCCCGGTCCGGTGCCTCCCGGTCGTCCTCGCCCCCCGCCGCTATCGGCACAGACCTTTTTATACCTAACGGCCGTGCCGCGTGCTCAGCCCGCCGGTCACCTCGGCTGCCGGACGGTCAGCGCACCCGGGTCTACCGTGACGGTCAGGCTCCGGCCGGGCGTGATAACTTCCCCGTCGATCTGCCGCGGCAGGCAGGCCGCCGCGCTGATCTCCACCCGGCGCGCCTGGAACCGCTCCAGCGTCCGGTCCTGACGCCGGCTGCGGGTGAGCACGTGGGCCGCCGCGCGCGGCCAGCCGAGCAGGCCCGAGGGCGCGAGGATGCCCACGTCCAGCCGCCCGTCGTCCAGCCGGGCCCCGGGCAGCAGCACGAACCCGCCCGGCAGCAGCCCCGCGTTCCCGACGACGACGCACCGCGCTCGCCGCCGCAGCGGCTCACCGCCATCCAGCCGGATGGTGAAGTCGCCCGGCGGCACGGACAGGCGGCTGAGCCCGGACACGGCGTAGGCCACCCAGCCGAGCCTGCGCTTGTGCGGCGCGCGGGCCGCCCCCACCACCGCCGCGTCCAGTCCGATGCCGGCCATGGCGATAAAGCCGATCCCGCCCGGCCCCTCCAGCCCAGCCCCGCCCCGCCCAGCACCCGTGCCGTCTGGATCCGCATCGCCCAGGCTCGCGAAGGCGACGTCGATCTTCCGGTCCCGGCCGCGGAAGCCCGCGTCGAGTGCCCGGCTGACCTGCGCTGGGATGCCCAGCGCCCGCGCGGTCAGATTCGCGGTGCCGAGCGGGATGATGGCCAGCGGAGTCCCGGTACCGGCCAGAGCCTGCGCGCAAGCCCGGACAGTGCCGTCACCGCCCGCCGCGAAGACCAGTGACGCCCCGGAGGCGAGCGCCCGGCGGGCGGGCCCGAAGCCGCCGTCGGCCGCGCTGGTCTCGGCGAACAGCGGTTCCCAGCCCGCGGCCCGCGCCGCGACCCGGCAGCGCCGCACGAACCAGCCCGGGTCGCGGAGCCGGGTCCGGTTGATCACGAACGCCACCGACGGCATGGTTCATTGTGCGCGGAACAGGAATGTTGTCTAAGTCCCCAACCAGTCTGAGCTCCGTGGCGAGTCGGCTGAGACCGAGGGGACGTACTCGCGCTGATCCCTCGCGTGTGGTGCCGCCGGCACCGTGCCGCGGCCGTTTCCACGATCGAGGTGCCCGCCGGAGCCGGGGCGGATGAGGCTGCTGGGGCCGCTGCGCTGCCGCGGCCGTAGCGGCTGCCCCCGGCCTGGAGGCGGGGCCGTCCAGCGAGGCCGCGCCACGGAGGCTGGGCGAGCCGGAACCTCCCGGCCCCGCCCCACGTCTCACCCCAGAATCACCGGCACCATGACCCAGGTAGATCCGGGCTCCGTGGAAGATCCGGTGCATCCGAATCCACCAAATGTTCCATGAAGCCCGGATCCACCACGTAAATGGTGTAGCGGGGACGGATGAGGCTGGGCAGGCACAACGACGCTGGCGGGCACAACGGATGAAGGCTGGGCAGGCACTCCGCCCGCTAGTGGTCCGACAGGTGCCAGCGGTTGGGCTCGACCAGCCGGTTGACCGACTCCGGGCCCCACGACCCGACCGCGTACGGCTCGACCGGCGGCGGCTTCTCCAGCAGCGGCTCGGAGATCTCCCACAGCCGCTCGATCGAGTCCGACCGGGTGAACAGCGTCTGGTCGCCGACCATGGCCTGCAGGATCAGGTGCTCGTAGCCCTCGAGCGCGTTCGCCTGGACGAACGAGTCCTGGTACTTGAACATCATCGTCGCGTGACCCAGGCTCAGCTCCGGGCCGGGGACCTTGGCCATGAACTCGGTGGTGATCGAGCCCGGGTCGGCGAAGTCGATGACGATCTCGTTCATCCGGCCGGTGGGGATGTCCCGGCGGTGCACGTGGAACATCCGGGTCGGCGGCTCGTCGAAGCCGAGCGTGATAACCTGCCGGCCGGCCGCCATGGCCTTTCCCGACCGCAGGAAGAACGGCACGCCGTGCCAGCGCCAGTTGTCCACCTCGGCCCGCACCGCGACCATCGTCTCGGTCTGCGAGTCGGCCGCGACGCCGGGCTCGGAGCGGTACCCCTCGTACTGCCCGCGCACGACGTGCCGCACGTCGAGCGGCCGCAGCGACTGGTACACCTTGAACTTCTCGTCCCGCAGCGGCCCGGCGCTCAGCGACACCGGCGGCTCCATGGCCACGAACGCGAGCACCTGGAACAGGTGCGTCACCACCATGTCCCGGTAGGCGCCGGTGGCGTCGTAGAACGCGGCCCGCCCCTCGATCGACAGCGTCTCGGGCACGTCGATCTGTACGTACCGGATGTGCGAGCGGTTCCAGACCGGTTCGAACAGCCCGTTGGCGAACCGGAAGGCCAGGATGTTGTCGACCGATTCCTTGCCCAGGAAGTGGTCGATGCGGAAGACCTGCGACTCGTCGAAGTACTCACGTACCGCCTGGTTCAGCTTGCGGGCCGAGTCCAGGTCGGTGCCGAACGGCTTCTCGATGATGATCTTCGCCCCGCGGGCCAGGCCGGCCGCGCCGATCATGCCCACCACCGAGGTGAACGCGACCGGCGGTATGGCCAGGTGGTAGAGCCGCCCCGGGTTGCGGCCGATCTCCTTCTCGGCCCGGCTGACGGCCGCTTCGAGGTCGGCGGTGTTTCCCGGCTCGGCGGCCGCGAACGACAGGTTCTGCTCGAAGCCCGCCCAGTCCCCGTCGTCGGGCTTGGTGATGCAGAACTCGCCGCACGACTGCCGGGCGTGCGCGCGGAACTGCTCGTCGGTCATGGCCGAGCCCGGCGGCGCCGACCCGATCAGGCGGAACTCCCTGGGCAGCAGGCCCGCCGTGTACAGGTGGAACCATCCGGGCAGCAGCTTGCGCTTGGCCAGGTCGCCGGTGGCGCCGAACAGCACGACGACGTGGTTTTCCGGCCGCGTGTATCCGGGGGTGCTCATCGCGGATCAGGCTTTCTTCTCCGCGTGGCCGCCGAATTCCGAGCGCATCGCGGACAGGATCTTCCCGGTGAACTCCCCGGCGTCGCGGGACTCGAACCGCTCGTACAGCGACGCGGCGATGACCGAGGCCGGCACGCCCTCGTCCACCGCGGCCAGCACCGTCCACCGGCCCTCGCCCGAATCGGACACCCGGCCGCTGAAGTCATCCAGGTCCGGCGACTTGGCGAACGCGGCGGCGGTCAGGTCGACCAGCCAGGAGCTGACCACCGAGCCCCGCCGCCACACCTCGGCGACCTCGGCCGTGTCGATCTGGTACTCATACGCCCAGGGGTCACGCAGCGGCGCGGTCTCCGCGTCGACCTCCTGCTGGTGCAGGCCCGCGTCGGCGTGCTTGATGATGGACAGGCCCTCGGCGATCGCGGCCATCATGCCGTACTCGATGCCGTTGTGCACCATCTTGACGAAGTGGCCCGCCCCGGACGGCCCGCAGTGCAGGTACCCGTGCTCGGCCGTCCCGGTGCGGGTCCGGCCGGGGGTGGGCTCCGCGCTGCCCGATCCCGGCGCGATGGTCATGAAGATCGGGTCCAGACGCCGCACCGGCTCCTCCTCGCCGCCGATCATCAGGCAGTAGCCCCGGTCCAGGCCCCACACCCCGCCGCTGGTGCCGCAGTCGATGTAGTGGATGCCGTACCGCTTCAGCTCCGCGGCCCGGGGGATGTCGTCCCGGTAGTAGGAGTTCCCGCCGTCGATCACGATGTCGTCGGCCGCCAGCAGCGGGCGCAGCTGCTCCAGGGTGGGCTGCACGACACCGGCCGGAACCATGATCCAGATGTTGCGCGGCTCCTCCAGCTTGGCCACGAAATCGGCCAGGCTGTCCGCCCCGGTCGCGCCCTCGGCTTCCATGGCCTTGACCACGTCGGGGTTGCGGTCATAGGCCACGCAGCGGTGGCCGTCGCGCATGAGGCGGCGGACCAGGTTGGCGCCCATCCGGCCGAGCCCGATCATCCCGAGCTGCATCGGCGTGTCAGTTGGCATCGTTGAATCCCTTCACAGCATCAGCGGGCCTTGAGCTCGCGGTACTTGCGGATGAGCGCGTTGGTCGACGGATCGTGGTCGAGCGCGGGCTCGGCCGGGCTGGTCAGCTCGGGGATGATCGCCGCCGCGAGCACCTTGCCGAGCTCTACGCCCCACTGGTCGAACGAATCGATGTCCCAGATGGTCCCCTGGGTGAACACGCTGTGCTCGTACAGCGCCACCAGCGTGCCCAGGATCCGCGGGGTGAGGATCTCGGCCAGCAGCACGTTCGAGGGCCGGTTGCCCTCCATCACCCGGTGCGGCACCACGCTGGCCGGGGTGCCCTCGGCCCGCACCTCGTCCGCGGTCTTGCCGAACGCCAGGGCCGCGGCCTGCGCGAACACGTTGGAGGACAGGATGTCGTGGTGGTCGCGCAGCGGGTTCAGCGTCTTGCCGAAGCCGATCAGGTCGACTGGGATGATCGTGGTGCCCTGGTGGATGAGCTGGTAGAAGCTGTGCTGGCCGTTGGTGCCCGGCTCACCCCAGAAGACCGCCCCGGTGTCGTAGCCGACCTGCTCGCCGGCCAGCGTCACGTGCTTGCCGTTGGACTCCATGGTGAGCTGCTGCAGGTAGGCGGGGAACCGCTTGAGGTACTGCTCGTACGGCATCACCCCGTAGCTCTGCAGGCCGAAGAAGTCCCGGTACCACACCGCGAGCAGGCCCATCAGCACCGGCAGGTTCCGCTCCAGCGGCGCGGTGCGGAAGTGCTCGTCCATCTCATGGAACCCGGCCAGCATCTCGCCGAACCGCTCCGGCCCGATCGCCACCATGGTGGACAGCCCGATGGCCGAGTCCATCGAGTACCGGCCGCCCACCCAGTCCCAGAACCCGAACATGTTCGCCACCTCGATGCCGAACTTCGCGACCCGCTCGGCGTTGGTCGATACCGCGACGAAGTGCCTGGCCACCGCGTCCTCGCCCAGCGCCGAGGTGATCCAGTCCCGCGCCGATGTGGCGTTGGTGAGCGTCTCCAGCGTGCCGAACGTCTTGGAGGAGATGATGAACAGCGTCTGCGCCGGATCGAGGTCCCGGGTCGCCTCGACGAAGTCGGTGGAGTCCACGTTGGACACGAACCGGAACGTGATGTCCCGCGTCGCGTAGTCCCGCAAGGCCTCGTACGCCATCACCGGGCCCAGGTCGGAACCGCCGATCCCGACGTTCACCACGTTCCTGATCGCCTGGCCGGTCTGGCCCTTCCACTCCCCGGACCTGATCCGGTTGGCGAAGCCGGCCATCCGGTCCAGCACCTCGTGGACCTCCGCCACCACGTCGGTGCCGTCCACGATGAGCGTCTGCGTCCGCGGCATCCGCAGCGCGACGTGCAGCACGGCGCGGTCTTCGGACACGTTGATGTGCTCGCCGCGGAACATGGCCTCCCGCCGTTCCGGCAGCCCCGACTCGACGGCCAGCTCGACCAGCAGCCGCATCGTCTCGCCGGTGACCCGGTTTTTGGAGTAGTCCAGGTACAGCCCGGCCGCCTCCGCGACCATCCGCTCGCCCCGCCCGGGATCGGCGGCGAACAGCTCCCGCAGATGCTGGCCTGCGATCTCGGCGTGGTGCCGGGTGAGCGCCTGCCACGCCTTCCGCTCCGGCAGAGGTGCCAGCCCCGAAGCCGCCATCACGCTGCCTCCTCGCTCTTGCCTGTCCCCACGGGCATAGTTTCATGCTCGGCCGGTCGTCCGCCTCCGGCCCGCCGGTAACACGGCCTGAACACCAGGCGGGCCGCCGGGAACGATCCGCGGAATGTGCCACCACGGTCCGTTCGGCCGAAAATTTCCTACCGAACGGACCGTGGTTCCCGCGGCTCCGAGCGTGCCCCTGCGACGCTCGGTCAGGCGGTCAATTAGCTGGGTGCCCTGGGCAGGCGGTCGGGCGCCCTGGCGGTCAGGCGGTCAATGGGCCCGGCTGGCCGGGACGGGCTCCGGGGCCAGCGCCGGCTCGGCCGCGGCGGCGCGCGGCGGGCGCAGCAGTGCGGCGGCGGCCGCGATGGCGGCGACGACCAGGCCGAACGCGATCCAGAAGGCCAGGTGGTAGCCCTCGGTCAGGGCGACCGCGGTCGGCCGGTGCTGCGCGATCAGCGCGTTGGTCCGGGCGGCCGACACGGTGGCCAGCACGGCCAGGCCCAGCGCGCCGCCGATCTGGGCGGTGGTGTTGACCAGGCCGGAGGCCAGCCCGGCGTCCTGCGCGGTGGCACTGGACATGGCCAGCGTCATCAGCGCGGGGAAGCACAGCCCGGCGCCGGCGCCGATCGCCACCGTGACCGGGAATACGTAGGTCAGGTACCCGCCGCCGTGCGCGGGGGCCAGGGCGAACAGGGCCAGCCCGGCGGCGATCAGCCCGAGGCCACCGAACATGAGCGTGCGGGCGCCGAACCGCATCACCAGCCGGTCGGTGTACCGGACCGACAGCGTGCCCATGACCACGGCGACGGGCAGGAACGCCAGCCCGATCTGCAGCGGGCGGTAACCCTGGATCTGCCGCAGGTACAGCGAGCCGAGGAAGAACATGCCGAACATCCCCGCCGTGGCCAGCACCTGGACCAGGTTCGCGCCGGTCACGTTGCGGGAGGCGAAGACCCGCAGCGGCATCAGCGGGTGGCGCGCCGTGGCTTGCCGGGCGATGAACGCGCCGAGCAGGACCAGCGAGGCCGCGGCCAGGCCCAGCGTCTGCGGGGCCAGCCAGCCCCGCTGCGCGGCCGGATCCACGATGGTGAACACGGCCAGCATCATCGCGGTGGTGATCAGCACCGCGCCGGGCACGTCCATGCCCGCCCGCAGGCCCGCGCCCCGGTCCCGGCCGATGACGCGCACCGCGCAGGCGGCGGTGATCGCTCCGACGGGCAGGTTGACGAAGAAGATCCAGTGCCAGTTCAGCACCTGGGTGAGGATCCCGCCGGCCAGCAGCCCGACCGCCGCGCCCGCGGAGGCGACGAAGGCGAACACGCCGATCGCCCGGGCCTGCTCCCGCGGCCCGGGGAACATGGTGACGATCATGCCCAGGATCACCGCCGAGGTCATCGCGCCGCCGACGCCCTGCGCGAACCGCGCCGCGATGAGCATCCCCTGGCTGGCCGCCAGCCCGCAGGCCAGCGAGGCCGCGGTGAACAGCGCCAGCCCGGCCAGGAACACGTCCCGCCGCCCGGCCAGATCCCCGAGCCGCCCGGCCAGCAGCAGCAGCCCGGCGAACGCGATCAGGTAGGCGTTGACCACCCAGGCCAGGCCGGCCTGCGAAAAGCCCAGATCCGCCTGGATCGACGGCAACGCCACGTTCACGATCGTCATGTCCAGCACGATCATCAGCATCCCGGTGCACAGCACCACCAGGGCGACCCAGCGATTACGGTCGTTCATCGGCCTTCCCCTCATAACGTGCGTTCCTGGTGTGGACGTCGGCCCCGGCCGGAACTCACCGGCCGGCCGCGGCCGGATCAGGTCGCTCGGGGCACAAGGTGATGCTCAGCCGGTCGAGCTCGCCGGCCTCCAGCAGGCGGCGGATGACGCCGTCGCTGGCCAGTCCGCCGCCGGCCAGTCCGCCTCCGGCGTCTAGTCCCGGTCCCCCGAACCCAGCTCGTCGGCGTGGTTGGGGACGTAGGCCTGCATGTCTCTGGGCACCCGGACGTATCCCTGGCCGGGCGGCCGGGGCGGCAGCTTGAGCTTGGGCGGCTGCACGTCGTGGTAGGGGATCGAGCTGATCAGGTGGGCGATCATGTTGATCCGGGCCCGCCGCTTGTCCTCGCTCTCGACCACGTGCCAGGGCGCCTCGGGGATGTCGGTGTGAATGAACATCTCGTCCTTGGCCCGGGAATAGTCCTCCCACTTGGTGATGGACTCCAGGTCCATCGGCGAGAGCTTCCAGCGCCGCATGGGGTCTTTCAGCCTGGACCGGAACCGGCGCTCCTGCTCCTCGTCGCTGACCGAGAACCAGTACTTGCGCAGCAGGAGGCCGTCCTCGACCAGCAGCCGCTCGAAGATGGGGCACTGGTGCAGGAACCGGCTGTACTCCTCCTTGGTGCAGAATCCCATGACGTGCTCCACCCCGGCCCGGTTGTACCAGCTGCGGTCGAACAGGACCAGCTCGCCCGCGGCGGGCAGCTGGTCGACGTAACGCTGGAAGTACCACTGGCTGCGCTCACGTTCGGTCGGCGCGGGCAGCGCCGCGATCCGCGCCAGCCGGGGGTTGAGGTACTCGGTGACCCGCTTGATCGTGCTGCCCTTGCCGGCCGCGTCGCGGCCCTCGAAGATGACCACGATCCTGGCGCCCTCCGTGCGCACCCATTCCTGCATCTTCACCAGCTCGCCCTGCAGGCGGTACAGCTCGGTCTCATACAGCTTCCGCGGTAGCCGGTTCACCCCGTCGGGCTGCCCCGCGTGCTTCTTTGCCGCCATCGCCGTTTCTCCTTCGGTCGGCCTTTATCGCCCCGGAACCCCCGCGATAGCATGACCGGCGTGGGCGACGATGAGCTTTACCGCCAGTATGAGACGGTCAACCTGTACCGGCGGGGAGCGGGGGCGAAAGTCGAGCTGAACCGCCCCGAGCGGATGAACGCGTGGAGCGATCAGTTCTCTACCGACCTGCGGGCCGCGATCCGGGAGGTCACCGATAATCCGGATATCCGGGCCGTGGCCATCACCGGTGCCGGCCGGGCCTTCTCCAGCGGCTTCGACCTCAAGGAGGCCGCCGACCGGGCCGACGGCGGCCCGATCGACGTGTACGGGCTGCTCACCGAGAGATACCACCCGCTGATCACCGGCCTGCGGCAGATGCCCAAGCCGGTGCTCGCCGCCGTCAACGGCGCCGCGGCCGGGATCGGGCTGTCCCTGGCGCTGGCCTGCGACCTGGTGGTCGCCGCCGAGTCAGCCTTCTTCCAGCTGGCCTTCGTCAATATCGGCCTGGTCCCCGACGGGGGCTCCTCGCTGTTCGTGCCGGCCCGGGTCGGGTTCACCCGCGCCGCGGAGCTGGCCATGCTGGGGGAGCGCCTCGACGCCAGGTCCGCGCTGGACTGGGGCCTGATCAACCGGGTCTGGCCGGACGCGGAGTTCGCCGGCCAGGCTGACGCCCTCCTGGACCGCCTCGCCTCCGGCGCCACCCGGTCCTACGCCGGGACCAAGCGCGAGCTGAACCAGTGGCTGTACGCGCAGATGGATGCCCAGCTGGAGTTCGAGGCCGGGATCCAGCGCGAGCTGGCCGCCTCCGGCGACTTCGCCGAGGGCCTGGCCGGCTTCCTGGCCAAGCGCCCGCCCCGGTTCAGCGGCGCCTGACCGCGGGCCCGCGGAGGGATGACGCCACATGTCCGACCACGTTCGGATGTTCGTGAACGGAGAAGCGATGTCGGGCGGCCGGCTGAACGCTCACCTGCGCGACGCGGTCTTCCACGGCCCGACCCGCACCGCCGCCCGGTACCGCTTCTACTCCGTCCGTGACGAGTTCCCCGGGCTCCATCCGGTCCCCGCGGGCGGCGTCAGCGTCCCCGGGGAACTCTACGAGGTCAGTTACGCGGTGCTGCGCGACCGGCTGCTGCCCGCCGAGCCGCCCGAGCTCGAGCTGGGCATCATCGAGCTGGACGACGGAACGGGCTCGCTGGCCATGCGCATGCGGACCGAAGCGCTGCACGCGCCTGGCGTCAGCGACATCAGCGACCGCGGCGGCTGGCTCCGCTACACCCGCCAGCAGCACCGATGAGACCCCACTAGCCCGCTGCGGCAAATCCTATTAAGTTGATAGAAATCACGGATTGCTGGTCACCGCCATGACCGGGTGCGCAGCCGACCAGCCCCCATGAGGAGACAGCTGAGATGACCGCCAGGACAATCCGTAACTACTCGCTGCCGGTATCGCTCGGCGGTCCCGCGCATCCCGACCCCGGCGCGCTGACCCTGCGCTGGTTCGGCACGGCCAGCTTCGAGCTGGCCTTCGGCGACCGGGTCGTGCTGCTGGACAACTTCTACGAGCGCCCGCCGCGCAACCGGCCCCTGGGCTTCGACGTGACCGACGTGACCCGGGCCGACCTGCTGCTCGTCGGCCACCCGCACCACGACCACGTCGCCGACACCGCGCGGGTATCGCAGCAGACCGGGGCCAAGGCGGCCATCGCCGAGATCGGCGCCGACTACCTGCTCGCCCAGGGCCTGCCCGCGGACCAGATCCACCGGGTCACCGGCCGGGGCGAGGGCGAGGTCCTCGACTACGGCGACTTCACCGTGCGGGCGCTGCACGGCTTTCACCTCGACATCGATCTGCCGCCCGAGCGGGCGGCCAAGTGGCAGGCGCTCCTGCAGGCCCGGGCCGACTTCGAGGCCGACTTCTTCGGCGCCCCCACTCCGGAGGAGGACCGCCTGGCCGCGGCCATCGCCGAACGCGGCGTGCACACCCCGGAGGTCATCACCGAGGCCACCCTCACCTACATCATCGACGTCGGCGGCTTCACCATCGCCTACCGCGACAGCGGCGGCCCGATCGGCGACGAGGAGCGGGCCTTCGTCGCCCGGCACGGCGGGGTGGACGTGGCCATCTTGTCCATCAACGGCCTGCCGCATGTCGCCCAGCAGCTCGAGGACGTCTTCCTGCCCCTAGTCGAGCTGTACCAGCCGAAGATCCTCATCCCGTCGCACCACGACGAGCTGTGGGTCAACTTCGGTGGCGCCGGGCTGCGCAAGATGTTCGCCGACGTATCGACCGAGTTGCTGAAGGAGCGGGTGCACGACGAGCTGCCCGCCACGGTCACTGCCCAGCCGGGCTTTATCGAGCCCGTCACCATCGATCGCGGCAAGGGCGACGTCACGGTCGGCGACCTGCGCCTGCAGTAAATGACGGCGGCCGCTGTTAGCATGGCCGGCGTGAACGAGGACCCGCTTAACCAGGCCCGCTGAACCAGGCGGACCGGCTCTGGACGCAGCACGCCTGGACCAGCTCTACCGGACCGAAGCAGCCCGGATTACCGCCGCGCTGGCCGCCCGGATCGGTGACGTCGGCCTCGCGGCCGACGCCGTCCAGGACGCCTTCGTCGAGGCCCTCGAGCACTGGCGGGACGGCCAGGTCCCGCCGAACCCCGGCGGCTGGCTGGCCACCACCGCCCGGCGTAAGGCCATCGACCGGCTGCGCCGCGCCCGGGCCGGGCAGGACAAGCTGGCGCTGCTCGCGGCGACGTTCACCGACACCTGGGATGGCACCCAAAGCGCCGAAGACGCCGACGACGAGCTGCTCGGCATGGTCTTCGCCTGCTGTCACCCGGCGCTGCCCCGCGAGTCGCAGATCGCGCTCACCCTGCGCGCGGTCTGCGGGCTGAGCACCGCGCAGATCGCCGCCGCCTTCCTGGTCGCCGAGCCCGCCATGACCCAGCGCCTGCTGCGCGCGCGCAAGACCCTGACCGCGGTGGGCCGGGACGGGAAACGGGCCGACATGCGGGTGCCGGATCCCGATCAGCTGGCCGGGCGGCTCGCCGAGGTGCTGGCCGTCGTCTACCTGGTGTTCAACGAGGGATACCTGGCCAGCGCGGGCCGCCAGCCCGCCCGGCGGGACCTGGCCGCCCAGGCCGTCGCGCTGACCAGGCTGCTGCACCAGCTGATGCCGCGTGAGCCGGAGGTCCTCGGCCTGCTGGCGCTGATGCTGCTGCACGAGTCCCGGGCCGCGACCCGGTTCGACGGGTGGGGACGGCTGGTCCGGCTGGCCGACCAGGACCGGGCCCGGTGGGACGGGCCGCTGATCGCCGAGGCCACCCGGCTGCTCGACCAGGCCATCGCGCTGCGCGCGTCCGGTCCCTATCAGGTCCAGGCGGCCATTGCCGCGCTGCACGCGCAGGCGCCGGACTACGAGCAGACCGACTGGCGCCAGATCCGCCTGCTGTATGACCGGCTGCAGGAACTGACCCCCTCGCCGGTGGTGCTGCTCAACCGGGCGGTGGCCACCCGCTACGTCCTCGGGCCGCAGGCGGCGCTGGCCGAGATCGAGCCCCTGGCCCCGGAGCTGGACGGATACCGGCTGTTCCACGCCCTTCGGGCCGGCCTGCTGAGCGGGCTCGGGCGGGATGACGAGGCCCGCGCGGCCAGCGAACGGGCGCTCGCGCTGGCCGGCAACCCGGCCGAGCGCGAGCTGATCGCCCGCCGCCTGTCGTTCTTACCCGCCGTCGGCCTTCACATCTCCAGGAGCGGCCGGACCTCGACGGTCATCCAGCCGCGGTCTACCCCGGGCCAGGTCTGGGCGATCTCCACGGCCTCCTCGATGGTGTCGGTCTCGAGCACCGAGTAGCCGCCGAGGGCCTCCTTGGTCTCCATGAACGGCCCGTCGGTGACACCGCCGGCGCGGACCGTCTTGGCCGTGGCCGGCGGCGCGAGCTGGCTCCCGGCGTCGATCAGCTTGCCGGACCCGCCGCCGCCCTTCTCATACCACGCGCCGATCTCGGCGTACCATGCCTGGCCTTCGGCTTCGGACATGTTCTGGGCTGCCTCGGTGTTCAGCAGCAGGATGACGTACTTCACGTGTGCCTCCATCGTTTCCCGAAGGAAATCGTCTCCCGAAGGAAGATGCCACGATGGCATCCGTACTAGTTCCACGAACGGGCCGGCCCCGTTTCCGACACGGGCGGCGCGCTGTTTTGCTACGTGCTGCTCTCCTCTCGCGCGACCAGCCGCGACTCCATGGTCAAGATGGCCTCGTAGCGCCGCCGGATGTCGGCCCGGTCGGCGGCCTCGGGCACCGACCGCTCACTGGCCCGGTCGATCATCGCGGCCTGATCGAGCAGCACCCGGCGCTGGCCGTCGGAGGTCGTCTCGGTTATGATGCGCGCCAGCGCTTCCAGCTCGCGGATCATGACCGCGGGCATGCCCAGACTGGACTCCCTGATCTTCTCGAACGCCCGCTGCACCAGCCGGTCGTAGGCCGGGTCGGCCGTGACGAGCCGGATGTAGCCCTCGGCATCCCGGTGCACCCGGACCGGATGCCAGCCGGACACGATCTTGCACAGGTTCTCGCCCAGCCAGTCGATGCACGTCATCGCCGTGAAGGTGTCGTTGACCGCGGCGGACAGGGCGCGCAGCGCGATCTCGACCAGCTGGTCGATGCCGAACGACACGTCCTGGGTCAGCGTCCGGTGCGGGCCGATGATGTGCCCGCGGCTCATGGCCTGCCGGACCAGCGGCGGCGCCTCCGGGGGCCAGACGGTAGCCAGCCGGTGCCCGCGCACGATGAAGTGGCCGGGCCGGTGCTCCAGGCTGATCACGGCGTCGGCCCGGGCCGCCAGCCGGACCAGGTTCTGGTGCCTGATGAACTGCACGTAGCCGCTGACCGGGGCGAACAGCACGGCCCCGCCCTTCTCGGTCCGGCTCATCAGCTCCACCGCGGTCGGGCCGGTCTCCGGCCCCGTCCGGGTCGCCCCGCTGCCCTGCTCCTTGATCGCCTCGGCCAGGTCGGCGGCGATGCTCGCGATCACCTGCGGCAGCTGGATAGAGACGGCCGTGTGGTGGATGAAGTAGATCAGCACGGCCATGTCGATGACCATCAGGCCGATCGCGGTGGTCACGCTGATGTGCGGCACGAAGTCGCCGTGCGACCCGGTCCCGACCGAGCCCAGCACCAGCACCGAATAGACGAACGTCGCCACGAACGTGCCCAGCGTCACCTGCGTGCCGCGGTCGCGGATGAAGTTCCGCAGCATCCGCGGCCCGAACTGGGTCGAGGCCAGGGTCAGGGTGACCAGGATGATAGAGAACACCACCCCGACCACGGTGATGATGGCCGCGGCGATCGCGGTCAGGATCTGCCGCGCCGCGTCCGCGCTGCCGCTGATGACCCAGCCCGGCAGGCCGAAGTCGCCGCGGTAGGCGGCCCGGTCCGCGGCCAGCGTGCCGATGAACAGCCCGACCGCGGCCACGACCTCGAGCGAGGGCACGAACCACAAGCTGGTGCGCAGCACCTCACGGCGCCAGTGCGACGATAGCTCCGACGAGAAAAGGCTGCGGTTCATGGCCGGCTCCCGAGCGTGATCCTAGGCCGACCAGACTTCCCGGCTCACCCCGTGTCTTCGCCGCCTATTATGCCGTGTGCGCGCCGTGAGCCGCACGTCAGGCGCGCGCCTGCGGCCGGTCAGCGCAGCTGATCGAGGGGCGGGAAGATCCACCTGCCGCCGAGAATGTCGGGCTCGGGCTGATAGAGCCGCACCGTGTAGTTCCACCCGTCCATGACCGGGATCTGGTTGGGCAGGTCCGAGTCGCCGCCGAAGTTGACCGTGACCGTCCCGTCGTCGTTGGGCACGGCCGTGATGGAGTTGACCGAGTAGCGGCCGTGCCCGTTGGGCTGGAAGAAGCCGTCGCGGTTGTAGACGCTGATCGACCAGAAGCCGCGCACCGGGACGGTGCCGACCGTCAGGCTGTAGTGCCCGGTGGGCAGGCCGGGCTCGACGCCGAGGTAGAGCGCCCGGTCCGGGGGAAGCCCGCCCCACCCCGCGGCCGTGCCCAGCAAGTGCGCGATCGGGTCGGTCTGCTGCCGGGAGCCGAATGCGCCGGTCATGCTGGCCCGCCCGCGGGCCAGCTCGAGCAGTGGCCGGCGGGTCGCCGCCAGGCTGTCCGGATCCCAGGCCGGATGGGTGAAGGCCCGGGCCGACCGGGCGGTCACAGCCAGCTGGTCCTGCAGGGCGGCCACCGCGGTCAGATCTGCGGGGTCGGCCGGGTCGACCAGGGTGCGAACGGCGATCGCGACCCACTCGGTGCCGAACTCCTCCGCCGTGAGCAGGTGGACCCCGGGGCGGTCATAGATCTTGGTGATGTAGTGGTCCTGGTCGACGACCATCGCGGTCTGATAGCGCCCGCCGGCCTGCGGCATCGTCAGTTCGGCGCCCGCGCTGACGTCGATGACGACCGAGCTGTACAGCGTGTCCCGGTTCATCCGCACGATCACCTGGTTGTCCACCGGGGCCAGCGCCCGGATGTGATGCCAGCGGCCCAGCCCGCCCGCGGCGGCCAGCAGAGAGTCGAAGTAGGTGTCGGACTCGGCCCGGACGAAGCTCATCGCGTCCACCCGCACCGGTGCGGAAACCTCGCTCGCCATGTTCACGGCACCCCTTCCTGGCTGTCCTGTGGACAGTGATAAAAAAGCGTTCAATCAATTGACTAATCCCGATCTGTCATTTTTATAATCAAACAACGATCGGCCCCGCCGCGACTATCCGGCTACCTGGCAGGCCATCATCTCGCGGCTGAGTGAGTGTCGTCGCAGATTCCGGCTACAACTCAGCTTCCGGCTACAACGGAGTACCGATGCTCTTTCACGAAGCGATAGCCCGGGCCCTCGCCGATCAAGGCGTGACCACCGTCTTCGGCGTGCTCGGCGACGCGAACCTGTACATGATGGACAGCTTCCAGCGGCGCGCTGGCGGCCACTACTACTCGGCGTGCAACGAGAACGGCGCCGTGCTGGCCGCGAACGGCTACGCCCGCACCAGCGGCCAGCTGGGCGTCGCGACCGTGACCCACGGGCCGGCTCTGACCAACACGGTCACCGCCCTGGCCGAAGGCGTCCGCGATCGCACCCCGATCCTCCTGCTGGCCGGCGACACGCCCGTAGCCGATAAGACCAACCTGCAGAACATCCCGCAGCGCGAGGTCGTGCTGGCCAGCGGGGCCGGCTTCGAGCAGGTGCGCACGCCGCAGACGGTGGCCGAGGACCTCGCCACCGCCATCTTCCGTGCGCATGCCGAGTCACGGCCCGTGGTGCTCAACGTGCCGGTCGATTTCCAGTGGGAGGAGATCGAGTACCTGCCGGTCCCGCCCCGGCTGATCGCCGCGCAGGCGGTCCGTCCCGACCCCGCCGCCCTCGATGCGGCGGTCGGCATCATCGCCTCGGCCCGGCGTCCCGTCATCGTGGCCGGCCGGGGGCCGGCACGCCGCAGGCGCGGGCCGCGCTCCTGCGGCTAGCCGACCGGCTCGGCGCGCCGGTGGCCACCACCCTGCGGGGCAAGGACCTGTTCCGCGGCGAGCGGTTCAACCTCGGCATCCACGGCACCCTCTCGCACTCCGTCGCGCTGGAGGTGTTCAACGCCAGCGACTGCCTGATCGCCTTCGGCGCGAGCCTGAACCGGTGGACCACGGCTGAGGGATCGCTCCTGGCCAAGAAGCAGCTCGTCCAGATCGACGTCGACCGTGACAGCATCAACCGGTACGCCGTCACCGACGCCGCCGTGATCGGCGACGCCGCCGTCACCGCCGACACCATCGTGGCCTGGCTCGACGAAGCCGATGCCAAGCCGACCGGATTCGCCTCCGACGAACTGGCCGAACGCCTGGCGGCCGGGCCCGAGGACACCTACACCGACCGGAGCACCGGCCAGGCGGTCGACATCCGCACCGCGCTGCGGATGATCGACCAGGCCTTCCCGGCCGACCGGACCGTGGTGCTGGATGGCGGCCGCTTCATCCGGCACACCTTCACGGCGCTGCGCGTTCCGGAGCCGTCCGCCTTCGTCCACACCCTCAACTTCGGCGCCATCGGCCTGGGCATGGCCAACGCGGTCGGCGCGTATTTCGGGGCGCCCGGGCGGCCCGTCGTGATGGTCGCCGGTGACGGCGGGTTCATGCTCGGCGGGCTGGCCGAGTTCAGCACCGCCGTGCGCCACGGGGTGGACGTGGTGGTGTTCGTCATGAACGACGGGGCCTACGGCGCCGAGTACATCCAGTTCCGCAACAAGAACATGGACCCGGCCATCTCGACCTTCAACTGGCCCGACCTCGGCCCGGTCGCCACCGCCCTCGGCGGCCAGGGCTTCACCGTCCGCAATCTCGCCGACCTCGAGACCGCGCTGGCCGCGGTCGAGCACCGCACCGTGCCCATCCTGGTCGACATCAAGCTTGACCCCGCCGTGCAAGCCCAGGACTGACTGACCCAGCCCACGACTAACCCGCCCTGGGCCAGCCCGGGGAATAACCCGCCGCCTCGCGTTGCTCGGATACATGCAAACGCATATATCTGAGCAACGCGAGAGGCGTGCCATGCAGTTCGGGATATTCTCAGTCAGCGACATCACCAGGGACCCGGTGGCGGGCGAGACGCCGAGCGAGGCGGAGCGGATCGACGCCGTCGTGGCGATCGCGCAGAAGGCCGAGGAGGTCGGGCTGGACGTGTTCGCGATCGGCGAGCACCACAACCCGCCGTTCTTCTCGTCCTCGCCGACCACCCTGCTGGCCTACATCGCGGCCACCACCAAGCGCCTGATCGTCACCACCAGCACCACGCTGATCACGACGAACGACCCGGTGCGTATCGCCGAGGAGTACGCGATGCTGCAGCACCTGAGCAAGGGCCGGATGGACCTGATGCTCGGCCGCGGCAACACCGCCCCGGTCTACCCGTGGTTCGGCCAGGACATCCGGCAGGGCCTGCCGCTGGCCCTGGAGAACTACAACCTGCTGCACCGGCTGTGGCGCGAGGACGTGGTGGACTGGCAGGGAAAGTTCCGCACCCCGCTGCAGGGTTTCACTTCCATCCCGCGTCCCCTGGATGACGTGCCGCCGTTCGTCTGGCACGGCTCGATCCGCACCCCGGAGATAGCCGAGCAGGCCGCGTACTACGGCGACGGCTACTTCGCCAACAACATCTTCTGGCCCAAAGAGCACTACATGCGGCTCATCCAGTTCTACCGGCAGCGCTACGCCCACTACGGCCACGGCAGCGAGAAGCAGGCCATCGTCGGCCTGGGCGGCCAGGCTTACCTCGCGAGGAACTCCCAGGACGCCAGGCGGGAGTTCCGGCCCTACTTCAACGAGGCCCCGGTCTACGGGCACGGGCCGAGCCTGGAGGAGTTCTCGGAGCTGACCCCGCTGTCCGTGGGCAGCCCGGCCGAAGTCATCGACAAGACCCTGACCTTCCGCGAGCACTTCGGCGACTACCAGCGCCAGCTGTTCCTGGTTGACCACGCCGGCCTGCCCCTGAAGGCGGTCCTCGACCAGCTGGACCTGCTGGGCGAGGAGGTTATCCCGGTGCTGCGCAAGGAGATCGCCGCCCGGCAGGACCCGGAGACGCCCGAGGCGCCCACCCACGCCAGCCTGGTCCGGGCCAAGTACGGCGACGGGCCCGCGCGCCAGCCGCGCCCGAACGCCAACCGCGGCGACAACGTCACCGGCGCGTCTCCCTACCGGGACACGGACCCGGATTTCGCCGCGGAGTACCCGGATCTGTGATGGCCGGCCGCAGGCATCTCGCCAACGACGCGTGGGAGGCGCTGCTGTCCGCCCACGCGACGGCGATGAGGCAGTTCGCCGCCGCGGATATCTGGGCCGAGGCGTCCATGCGGGAGTACGACGTGCTGTACGCGCTGTCCAAGTGCGCCGCGCCCATCCGCATCGGCGAGCTGACCCGTCAGGTCCTGCTCAGCCAGCCGGCCCTGTCCCGGCTGGTGGACCGGCTGGCCGGCCGGGGCCTGGTCGAACGCCAGCCCGACCCCGCGGACGGGCGCAGCGTCCTGCTCTCGCTCACCGGCGAAGGCCGCGCCGTGCAGCGCCGGATCGGGCGCCGGCACGCCCGCGGCGTGGCCCGGGCCATGACCGCCGGGCTGAGTGCCGGCGAGCTGGCGCAGCTGGAGACGATGTGCCTCAAGCTCGCCGCCGCCGGCCGCGGCGAGAAAGACGAGAAGGACGAGAACGACGAGAAAGGGGACACCGAGCCGTGAGCTCCGGAGCATTCTCACTCGCGGTGGTCAGCGCCGGCACCGGCGACCCGTCCGCGACCCGGCTGCTGGCCGACCGCACCGCCGAACGCGCCACGGCCCTGGCCGCCCGGCACGGGCAGGCCGTGACGGTCAGCGTGGTCGAACTGCGCGAGCTCGCCGCGGACATCTCCACCGCGCTGGTCTCCCAGCTGGTCACGCCCAAGCTCCGGCAGGCGGTCACCGTCCTGCGCGAAGCCGACGGCATCATCGCCGCCGCCCCGGTCTACAAGGCCGGCCCCAGCGGCCTGTTCACCTCCTTCTTCCAGGCGCTGGACAACGACCTGCTCATCGCCAAGCCGGTGGTGCTCGCGGCCACCGCCGGGACCGCGCGGCACGCCCTGGTCGCCGACGAGGCGATGCGGCCGATGTTCGCGTACTTGCGGACCATGACCGCGCCGACCTCCCTGTTCGCCGCGCCCGAAGACTGGAGCGACCCGGCCCTGGCCCAGCGCATCGACCGGGCCGCGTTCGAGCTCGTGCTGCTGATGGAAAGCGGATTCGCCCGGGCCATCAAGGAGGAGTCCTGGTCGAGCTACCAGCACGAGTACGGCAGCGCCGGCGGCGCCGAGCAGTCCATCGACCTCGACACCGACCTCATGCGCCTGGCCACCGGCGGCGCCGCCGGCTAACGGCCAGTAGAACAATACCTGTGGAGGAATCCCGCAAGTGTTATCGGACCTGCGCCCCGAACCGGGCGATGGTTCATTAGGCTCTGCCTTAAGCGGTGCCCAGGCTTGGCGTAATAGGTTTTTGGGAGGGCGGGTCTCATGACCCTGCGGCAGATCGGGAACTACCGCCTGGATTCCCTGCGGGGCACCGGCGGAATGGGCGAAGTTTCTCAGGCTTACGACACCCGCCGTGATCGGTCCGTCGCTCTGAAGCTCCTGCCTCAGGCCTTGCCCGGCGACCAGGAGTACACCAAGCGATTTCTGCGTGAATCGAACGTCGCGGCGCGGCTGCGGGACCCGCATGTCATTCCCGTTCATGACTTCGGCGAAATCGACGGCGCCGGGCGCCAGGCCTACGTCGCCGACGAGAGCAGCGGCTCCATCGAAGTCCTCACCCTTCCGGCTTAAGCGCACTGTGGCCAAATGACAGAGATTCAGGACAGCCAGTTCCCCCCGAGCGGCCAGCCGCTGCCGAGCCGCCGCGGGCTGCTCGCCGGGGCGGGCGCAACCTGCGCTGCCATGCTCGCCGGATGCGCCGCCCATGACGCCAGCAGCGGCGGCTCCGCCCCCGCCACCAGCAGCGCGCCGGCGGCCAATGCCCTAGTGGCCACCTCCCAGGTTCCCGACGGCGGCGGCACGATCATCGAAGGCAAGAACATCGTGATCACGCAACCGCAGTCGGGGTCGTTCAAGGCCTTCACCGCGATTTGCACCCACCAGGGCTGCATCGTGAGCCGCGTCTCGAACGGCACGATCAATTGTCCCTGCCACGGCAGCAAGTTCAGCATCGAGGACGGCTCGGTCGTCCACGGCCCCGCCGCCAAGCCGCTGGCCCCCATCAGCATCAAAGTGGCAGGAACCTCAATCCTTCAGGCTGGCCCCGCTGATTCATGACCCCGCCGGTCCGTCGTCGCCTGAACCCCCGCCGTTAACCCCGCGGGAAAGCCGGCACCGCCCGTCGTCACTGCGTCACGGATACCGCCCCGCCCGTGGTCAGCCGGCGCAAAGTGTTATCAAACCTGCGCCCGAACGGAGCGATGGTTGATTAGGCTCTGCGGTAAGCGGTGACGAGGCCTAAATGTGATGACTCTTGGGGGGCGGGTCTCATGACCCTGCGGCAGATCGGGAACTATCGCCTTGATAGTCTGCTGGGCGTCGGTGGAATGGGTGAAGTTTATCGGGCGTACGACACGCACCGTGATCGGCTTGTCGCTCTTAAGCTCCTGCCTGAGGCCCTGTCTGGTGACCGGGAGTACCTCAATCGATTCCAGCGTGAATCGAACGTGGCGGCGCGGCTGCGGGATCCGCACGTCATTCCCATTCATGACTTCGGCGAAATCGATGGCCAGCTCTTCATTGACATGCGCTTGGTGGACGGCGCCGATATTAGTGCGCTGCTCGGTGCGTCCGGTCATATCGCGCCGGAGCGGGCGGTGTACCTCATCAGCCAGGCCGCCGAGGCCCTGGATGCCGCGCATGCTGACCACCTCGTCCACCGTGACATCAAGCCTTCGAACATCCTGGTCACCTCGAGCGACTTCGTGTACGTGGTCGACTTCGGCATAGCCCGGTCGATCGGCGGCCCGGAGACACCGCTGACCAAAACCGGGGTGACGATCGGGACCTGGCACTACATGGCCCCGGAGCGATTCACCGGCCACCATATTGACGAGCGCGCCGATATCTACTCCCTGGCTTGTGTCCTGCACGAGTGCCTGACCGGCGCGCCGCCCTTCCACGACCGGGACCTGGCCGCGCTGATGTACGCCCAGCTCTACTACGCTCCGCCGGAGGCCAGCAGCCTGGTCGAGGGCATCCCGCCCGCCTTGGACGCCGTGATTGCCCGCGGCATGGCCAAAGACCCGGAGGACCGCTTCCCGACCGCGGGCGCGCTGGCCTCCGCGGCTCGTGACGCCTTGCAGGCTAAGGCGTTGACGTCGCCGCTGACGGAGCTGCCCCCTTCCACCAGGACCGCAGTGCCGGTTCCCACGCCGCGGCCGGTGGCCCCCGCCCTGGCCCGGCCGGCCCCGGGCGCAGCCCAGCCGCCAGGCCCCGCGCCGGAGCCAGCTGGCTATCGCGCCGCGCCGGGGGACCCTTACACCCCAACGCAAACGGTGGCCGTTCCCCGCGTTACCGATTGGGGCGCCACCCGGCCACCCGGAAACATGCCGCCGGGCGCGAGTCCTGATCCAGGTGGCAGTGGCCTGCTGGCTGGCGGGACGCCCAGCGGGTCGGGCCGCCGGCCCGCCTGGCTCCGGTTTGGCGTGCCGATCCTGGCCACCGCCGCGGCCGTAGCCGTGGCCATCGTGCTCGTCGTCAGGGCTTCCCCCGAGCCGAAAACTGCCCATAACGCGGCCTCAACCCAGAGCCTGAGCAGCGGGCCCACCCTCCGCATGCCCACCGCGGCGGGAACGGTCCCGGTCGGGGGCAGCCCCAACTACGTCCAGGTCGCGCCGAACGGCAAGTTCGCCTATATCACCAATGCCGGTACCCGCGTGGTAACCGTGCTCAACACGGCCACCAACCGGGTGTCCGGCACGATCGAGATCACCCAGGGGCCGCCCCAGTCCGTTTCGTTCTCCCCTGACAGCCGGACCGCCTACGTCAGCGTTTACGGGAGTCACTCGGCGCCCGTCGTCGCGTTCATCGATACTGCGACCGGCACCGTGACGTCCACCGTGCCCGTGGACAACATCACCCCGGGCCCCTCGACGACCAGCGCCGACGGGCGGTACCTCTACGTGCCGAACCACAACACCGCGATGGACGGCAGTAAAGATGACGTCCTGGACGTGGTGGACCTGGCCAGCCAGCAGGTGGTAGACAGCATCCCCGTCAAGGCCAATCCGCACTGGGTCGCCGTCGACAAGAAGAACGGCCGGTATTACGTCACCAACCACATGTCTACTGTCATCACCGTCCTGGATGCCCGCACGAACGCCGTCATCAAGACGATCGAGGTCGGCGAGACCCCGCACAGCATCGCCATCTCACCCGACAGCAGTCGCCTGGCCATCACGAGCTTCGATGGCAACCAGGTTTTCCTGGTCAACACCGCGACCGACCAGGAGGTCAAGGTCATCCCGGTCGGGCGGAACCCGCTAGACATCGCGTACTCGCCCGACGGGCGCTACCTCCTCACGGCCAACAGCGACGACAACACGGTCACGGTGATCGACGTTGCGGCCAGCCGTGTCATCGGCGAGGTTCTGACCGGGAAATCTCCCACCAGCATCTCGGTGCTGCCCAACGGGCGCCAGGCCTACGTCACCGACGAGAACGACAGCTCGATCGAGATCATCAATCTGCCGAAGTAAGCGCGCGGCCATGATTGACCTCGCCACCCTCGGGCGGGACCGCACGATGACCTCGCCCGGTGTCGACGCGCGCCGGGTGCTGCAGCTGCTGCTGGCGGCTACCTGGCTCCTGGATGGCCTGCTGCAGTACCAGCCGGTCATGTACACCAGCGCGTTCGGGCGGATGCTCGGCGACACCGCGGCGGGCAACCCCGGAATCATCGCCCGCCCGATCACCTGGGACGCGGCGCTTGTCGAGCATCATCTGGTCCTGCTGAACACGGTGTTCGCCACCATTCAGCTGCTGCTGGGGCTGGGCATTGCCTACCGTCCCACCGTCCGGCTGGCGCTGGCCGCCTCGATCGCGTGGTCGCTGGCGGTGTGGTGGTTCGGCGAAGGCCTCGGCGGTGTGCTGGCTGGCGGCGCGAGCCCAGTCAGCGGCGGTCCCGGCGCGGTGATCTTGTACGCGCTGCTCGCGGTGCTCCTGTGGCCAGCCGACCGGCCAGGCGTGACCGTCCCGTCGGTAGCGTTCCGGGCCCTCGGGGCCCCAGTGGCCCGGCTGCTGTGGCTGGTGCTGTGGAGCAGCCTGGCCTATTTCACGCTGACCCCGGCTAACCGGGCCCCGCAGGCGCTGCACGACATGATCGTCAAAATGGCCGACGGCGAGCCAGGATGGCTCTCCGGGCTGGAGAACCATGCCGCTGCGCTGCTCGACCATCAGGGGCTGGCCGCCTCGATCGTGCTGGCCGCGGCGCTGACCGCCATCGCGGTCGGTATCTTTCTGCCGTTGCCGCTGGCCCGCAGCGCGCTGATCCTGGCCCTCGTGGTGGCCGCGGTCATCTGGGTGTTCGGCCAGGCCTTCGGCGAGCTCCTGGCCGGCGGCGCCACCGACCCCAACTCCGCCCCGCTGCTGGCCCTCCTGGCCCTGGCCTACTGGCCGCTCACCCCGGCCGCCGGCCAGCCAGACGAGACATCCGGATGAGCACCCCAACGTGGATCCCGGAGATCTTCGGCGCGATCATGATCCTTCTCGCCGAGGTGAGCGCCGGGCAGCTGGTGGTGGCGCGCGCCTGGACCCGCCGCGGCCTCACCGGCGCCGACATCGCCGTTTCCCAGCTGCTGATCGGAATCGCCCTGGCGGGCGTACTGGTCCCCGGCCTGAGCGCCCTGCCCAACACCGCCTGGGGAATTGTCTTCGCCGTCATGACCGCCTGGTTCGCCTGGTCCTTGTGGCGGGAGAGCCGGGGCCCGGGCGCCGCCGCTAAGGCCCGCGCCCCTCATGCACCGCACCTCGTCCGCAGCGCGGCGATGCTCTACCTTTTCGCCGCTCTGGCGGCTGCGCCGGCGGCCTCGGGAATGTCCATGTCCGGCGTGGACGACATGTCCGGGATGGCGGATGAGCCGGCCAGCAGCCTGCCGACCCTGCATGCACCGACGCTGGCCCTGATCGTCGTGCTGCTGCTGATCGCGTGCACGGTCCATGACCTGGACCGCCCGGCCGCCCTGGACGGCTACTTCCAGGTGGCGGGTCGCGGGCCCGTGCCCGCAGGACCCGCCCTGGCTGCGAGTACCGCGGAGCGTCTGCTGCTGTCCTCCGCTGTGGTGAAGGGCTGCCAGGTCACGATCGGCGTCACCCTGGCCTTCCTCCTAATCGTCATGATTTAAGGTCACCATATTCTGGGCAGCCAGCACCCGTCTCACAGCGGCAGCCCCGCTTCCAGCAGGGCGAGCGCCTCGTCGATCCGGACGAACATGTCCTCGAAGCTGCGTGCCTGCGACCAGCCCTCCCACGGCATGGTGACCGACATGACCACCCCGATGACCGCGCCGGCCGCGGTGCGGACGGCCAGGTCGTCCGCATCGCGCCCGGCGCGCTTGGCCACCGCCTCGGCGATACCGCCGATGGCCCGGGCGAATTCGTCCAGCGCCCGGGCCCGGATCTCCGGCACGGTCATGGTCAGCGCGGTGGTCTCCCGCAGCACGTCCAGGTCGGCCGCGGTGTAGGACGAGGACACCTGCCGGACGGCGGCGCGGATGGCGGCGACCGGCCCGAGCCCGGCGGGCTGCTGCTCGAGCGCGGCGATCATCCGGGTATCCATATCGTCCTGCAGGACGACGTCTTCCTTGGTCGGAAAGTACCGGAAGAACGTGCTCGGCGACACCTCGGCCGCCGCGGCGATCTGCTCCACGGTGGTGGTCTGGTAGCCCTGCTCGCGGAACAGCCGGAGCGCGTGCTCCCGCAGGGCAGCACGCGTCCTGGCCTTCTTCCGCTCGCGCAAGCTCACCCGGCCCGCATCGAGCATGTCCGTCACACCTCCAATTGTGCCCGCTCCGGGCCGCTTTCACCGGCCGCGGGCCAAGCCGCGTCGACCGGCGGGGCCCCCGTCGTACCGCCGGCCCGGCGCGGCAGGAACACCAGCGCCAGGATGGCGCTGGCCAGCGCGATGCCGCAGCACACCCACAGCATGGTGTCCACGCCGGCCACGAACGCGCTGCGCGCCGAGTCGAGCAGTGCGGCCGAGCCCACCTCGCGCGCGGCCTGCACCCCGGCGACCACGCCGCTCTTCGCGGCGGCCGCCGCGGCCGCGGGCAGGCCCGTCACCCTCCAGGTGGGTGCGGTACACCGTGCCGAGCACGGTGCCGAGCACGGCCACCCCGATGGTGGCCCCGACCTGCCGCATCGCGGAGATCAGCGCCGAGCCCGAGCCGCTGCGCTCGGGCGACAGCGCGGACAGGGCCGCGTTCATCGCCTGCGGCATGGCCAGCCCCAGCCCCAGGCCGAACGCCGCCAGCCACGCCGCCGTGAACCCGGTGCCGCTGGAGACCTTGGTCGTGGCCCCGGCCGCGAGCGCGATCGCCATAATCGTGAACCCGGTCGTGACCAGGACCTTCGCGTTGGCCAGCGGGCGGCCACCGGCGGGCCGCGGCGACGCCAGCCCCGTGCTGGAGATCATGCCGACGACCAGGCCGCCGATCATCGGCAGCAGCCGCAGCCCGCTGCCCATGGCGTTGGCGCCCAGCACTTCCTGGAAGTACTGCGGCATGGCGAAGAAGATGCCGAACATCGCGAACGAGACCAGCGTGGCCAGCACCGTGCCCCAGGTGAACCCGGCCGACCGGAACAGCCCGAGCTCGATCAGCGGACGGACGCCCCCGGCGCGGCCGGTGAGCCAGCGCTCCCAGGCTACGAACACGCCGAGGATGACCAGCCCGGCGCCGATGGCCGCCAGCGCCCCGGTGTCCGTCCAGCCGTCCTGATTGGCCCGGATCAACCCGTAGGTCAGCCCGGCCAGCCCCGCGCTCGACGCCGCGATGCCCACGACGTCCACGCCCGGCCGCTGCTCGCTGCGCGACTCCGGCAGCAGGACCGCGACGGCGACCAGCGCCACTGCCACCACGGGCACGTTGATCAGGAACACCGAGCCCCACCAGAAGTGATCGAGCAGGTAGCCGCCCACGATCGGGCCGATCGGGAAGCTGATGAAGGTCGCCGACGCCATCAGCGCGATCGCCTTCTGCCGTTCCTCGGGGCCGAACAGCACCGGGATCACCGCCAGGGACAGCGGGAAGATGGCCGCTGCGCCGACGCCGAGCGCCGCCCGGGCCGCGATCAGCTCGCCCACGCTGCTCGCGTATGCGCACGCCGTCGAGCTGGCGCCGAACAAGACGAGCGCGGCCAGCATCACCTTCTTCCGCCCGAGCCGGTCGCCGAGCAGGCCCGCGGGCAGCATCGCGGCCGCCAGCACCAGGCTGTACGCGTCCGCGATCCACTGCAGGTCGCCGGTCGAGGCGTGCAGGTCCATGGCGATGGTCGGCAGGGCGAGGTTGAGGACGGTCAGGTCCAGTCCCACCACGAGCACGCTCGCCGCGATCGCGATCAGCGCCCACCACTTGCGAGCCGGGTTGTCCGCCATGACATTCACATCCATTCGGTGGCAGCACCTAAATGAAAGTCACTATCAAAAGTGTGCATCTTCCATCTGGTGGTGTCAACCACTAAATGGCGCAGGGGCCCAGGACACCCCTGGACCCCTGCGCTGGACCCTGCGTAATGCGACGCTCAGGCTTGCAGCCGGCTGCAGCAGCGCCGTCCCGTCCGGGACGCCGAGGCCGGAGCAGGCGTCCCACCCCGGGCCGGCCGAATAGGCGCCGTTGTTCCCGCTGGTGATGTCCCGGAAGCCGGCCACGTCCGCGCCGGGCGACACGCCCGCGTACACGAGCGGCGCAAGCAGGCCGAACCGCTTGCCGGTGGCTTGCGCGAGCCGGGCCACCAGCGCCGACCACAGCGGCGCGACCGCGCTCGTCCCGCCGACCACCTGAGCCTGGCCGCCGGAGTAGATCTGGTACCCGGTCGTCGGGTCGGCGTTGCCCGCCACGTCCGGCACGCCGCGCCCCCCAGCCGATCCGCCAGCCGCCCGGGCCGGGACCCCCGCATCCGCCTGCCAGGACGGCAGCGCGAACTGGTCACTGACCCCGCCGCCCCCGGCACCCTCCTTCGCGGAAAGCTCGTTCCACACCACTTCCGAGGTCACCGTGCCGGTGGCCGGGTCGGCCAGCAGCTTGGTCCCGCCGCAGCCCAGTGCGTACGGGCTGGAGGCGGGGAAGTCGACGTGCTGCTGGCCGTCGCTGGCCCCGTCGGTGCTGCCGTTGTCGCCCGCGGCCACGCACACGGTGATGCCGAGCGCGGCGGCGTCGGACATGGCCGCATTCATCGCCGACAGCCCCTGCGCGGTCCACGAGTCCTCGGATTGCCCCCAGCTGATCGAGATGGCGATGGGCGCCGGGCTGGCCTGCGCCGCGTCGGAGATCGCGTCGACGAAGCCCTGGTCGCCGTTGTTCGGGGCGAAGTACACCACCTGCGCCGCGCCGGGCGCGGCGGCGCCGATGACGTCGATGTCCAGGCTGACCTCCACGTCGGCCCCGCTGGTGTCGCCGGGGTTGTTGGTGGCCCCGTCCACGCTGGCCGCGGTGATCGACGGCACCGCGAGGCCCAGGCTGGCGAAGTACGCGTCCAGATCGCTGGTGGTGAACCCGCCGCCCAGCTCGATGACGGCGACCGTCTGCCCGGCGCCGGTGGTGCCGGCCGGGAAGCTGTAGATGTCCGCCACCTGGCTCGGCGTGTACGAGGTACCCCTAGCGGCCGCCGCGGCGGCCGTCCGGAAATGCGGCCTGGCCTGCGGCCGGGTGTCCAGGCCGAGCACCGCGGTGACGACGCCGCCCAGCGCGGCGGGCAGGTAGAGCGCCCCCTCGCGGTAACGGTGGGTCACCTGCCCCTGGCCCGCCGGGTCCGGGCTGGTGACCTGGCGCAGCGTCGTGCCGAACGCGCTCGACAGGTCACCCAGGGTGCCTGCCACCTTGACCCGCCGGGTGACCGGGTGGACGGCCGTGATCTGCAGGCCGCGGCTGCTCAGCTCCCGCCGGACCAGGTCCACGTCGGCCGGATCCGCGCCGTACCGCCCGGCTAGCTCGTCGCCGCTCAGCACGGTCGGCCCCACGACGATCTCCTCCGGGAGCTCGGCGCGCCGCCGCAGCACCAGCGTGACCTCGGCGCGCCGCGAGGCGTCCAGCGGCCCGGCTTCGATGGCATGCGGCAGCGGCGCTCGCTCGCTGCCGGCCAGCCGCACCATAGATCCAGATTCATCCGGCATTACCAGCCTCCGCTCAGATAGGTATCAGGGGAGGGCCGAACGGCTCCCCGGGCGAATTCTTCCTTCACTGGCGATGAGCCACGGCCCGTTCGGAAAAGAAATTGCTTTATGACCTAACGGACTGTGATGACAGCCGTCTCATACAACCTGACACGGCCCTCGGCGGAATTCCCCAGAAAAATGGACAAATCCGCAAAGGTCCCGGCGTCCCCGGGGACAGGAACAAGCCGCGGGAGCGCAGGCCTGCTCCCGCGCCGGGCACGGTCAGTGACCGTTTTAGTGCTAGTTGTTGCTATATCGCCCGTGGCTAGGTGATGATGAGGCGAGGTGACGAGGGCGGGGGACGCGGACGCGGACCAGGCCTGAACGGAAGGGTCACACTGAACAGCGCAGTGCCGCCGCGGGCGACGTACCGCGAGGTGTTCGCGGTGCGCGAGTTCCGGGTCCTGTGGTCCTCGGTCATCCTGTCCACCGCCGGTGACCGGCTGGCCCTGGTGGCCCTCACCCTGCTCGTCTTCGACCGCACGCACTCGCCGCTGCTCACGGCGGCGGTCTACGCCGTCGGCTATGTGCCCTGGGTGATCGGCGGCTTGTTCCTGGCCGAGCTGGCCGACCGGTACCCGCGCCGGTCGGTGATGGTCGTCTGCGATGCGTGCCGCGCCGTCCTGGTCGCCGTCATGGTGGTGCCGCACGTGCCGCTCAGTGCCCTGGTGGCGCTGCTGTTCGCGGCGACGATGTTCGCGCCGCCGTTCGACTCGGCCAAGGCGTCCATCACCCCTGACATCCTGCACGGCGAGCGCTACGTGCTGGGGACCGCGGTGCTGCAGACCACCTTGCTGACCGGCGAGGTGCTCGGCGCGGTCGGCGGGGGAGTGGCGGTGGCGTTCATCGGCGTGCCCCGGGCGCTGGCCATCGACGCCGCCACGTTTGTCCTATCCGGCCTGCTCGTGGGCCTGGGCCTGCGCGCCAGGCCGCCCGCCGCGCGGCCGGAATCCGCCCGGCCGTCGCCGGTGGCCAGGATGCGGGACGGATTCCGGCTCGTCTTCGGTGACCGGGCGCTCAGCACGCTGTTGCTGTTCGGCTGGCTCATCGTGTTCTACACGGTTCCCGCGGGAATCGCCGCCCCGTACGTGGCCAGGATCGGCGGCGGGCCGATCGCAACCGGAGCGGTCATCGCGTCCACGGCGCTGGGCACCATGCTCGCCCTGCCGCCGTTCACCAGGTTCGTCCGGCCGCGGCAGCGGGTCAACGTGATGGGGCCGCTAGCGGTCTTGACCTGCGGCACGCTCATCCTGATCGGCTTGCGGCCGGGTCTTGCCGTCTCACTGGTGATCTTCGTGGTCTCGGCCGCGTTCGGTGTTTACCAGGTGGCGGCCAATACCGCGTTCGTGGTGCGGGTGCCCGCACCGCGGCGGGCTCAGGCTTTCGGTATCGCCAACATGGGGGTGGTCGTCGGCCAGGGGGCCGCTTACGTGGCGGCCGGCGCCGTCGCGGAGGTGGTCGCTCCGGCGACGGTCATCGCGGTTGCGGGTGGTCTGGGTGCGGTTGTTGCGTTGGTCCTGACGATCCGGTGGCGTCACGTGTCACCACCTGGGGGGCGTCATGCGGCCAGCCGGCGTCCCGGGCACGCCGAGGCCTCCGGGTCGGTGCCGCTTCGCGATTCGCGGTAGCGGCGGCTGCGGGTCACCATCAAGTCCACGTGTCACGCATTTCGCATTTCCTTCCGATCGGGATTTTCGGTCGTGTGCTGCTGCTCAGGTCCACGCCATGCGCATGCCTCGGCCCTCCCTCCGGCACCGATGAGGCGCACCCCGAAAGCCCCAAGCCGTCGGCACGCGGGGTAATCGGGGCTGTTCGAACACCATTTAGCTCCTCTTTTTCGTGCGATGTCGGAGAATCGGCGCTAATAGTGCCCAAGAGGACCACAGATGGGTTAAGGTAGCTATACGGAGCTAGTCCTTTACGGTGAGCTGCCGCCTAGACAGGAGCCTGTCGCGTCCCATCTGGAACGGTGGAGTATGGAAGCCTCGTCCCTCACCCGCCGCCTGCTGGCGTGCGCGGATGTACGGGACTGGGCCTGGTGGAAGCTTCCGCGGGTGCTGCGGTGCTACGTCGGCGCCGTCGTGCTCGCCGCGGCGGTGGCGGCTGTCGTGGCGGCCGCCGAGACGACCTGGTACGCCGCGGATGCGTGGAAGTTCGCGCTGCTGCTGGGCTGCGGCCTGATCTCGGTCGCGGCGACGCCGCGGGTGGTGTACCGGCAAGGCGGGATTACCAGGGACTTCATCACGGTCTGGGTGCTGCCGATCGCGATCTTGCTGCCGCCCTTCTACGCCATCGTGACGCCTATCCCGCTGTACGTGCTCACGCAGTTCTGGGTGTTCCGCGGGATCGTCTACCGCCGGGTGTTCACCGTGAGCGCGATCGCCCTGTCCTACGGCGCGGCCTCGGTGCTGTTCCGCGTGTTTCCCGCCTCGTTCGCCGGCGGCGCGATCGGCACCGGCGTACACGCGCTGACCTGGGCGGTGGCGGTCGCCGTGGCTGAACAGGTCGGCCGCCGGGGGCACCAGGTGCTGATCGTGGGCGGGATCAAGCTGACCGATCCCACGGTCCGGTTCGCCGACCTGGAGTTCAACCGCGAGGCGCTGGTGGCCGACTTCGCGGAGTTCGACCTCGGCGTGCTGATCACCATCGTCGTCGCGGTCAGCCCTTTGCTGTCGGTCTTCGCCGTGCCCACCGTGCTGCTGGTCCGGCGTTTCATGATGCACGGGCAGCTGCTCGCCAAGTCCAGGATCGACACCAAGACCGGGCTGCTCAACGCCTCGACCTGGGAGCAGGAGGCCGAAGCCGAGATCGCCCGCGCGGTCCGCACCGGCACCCCGCTGGCCCTCGCCCTGGTCGACATCGACCACTTCAAGCTGGTCAACGACACCCACGGCCACCTGGTCGGAGACAAGACGCTGCGGGCCGTCACCGACGGCCTGCGCAGCCAGCTGCGGTCCTACGACCTGGCCGGGCGGTTCGGCGGCGAGGAGTTCGCCATCTTGCTGCCGCACGCCCGCGAGGCCGACGCGCTCAGCGTCGCCGAGCGCCTGCGCGCGCACATCGCCGGGCTGTCCGTCCCGATCGGCGACGATCCGGCCTCCGGCCCGGCCGTCCAGGTCACCATCTCGGTCGGCGTCGCCTCGCTGAACGGCGAGAGCCGCGAGCTGACCGACATGCTCGCCGCCGCCGACGCCGCCCTGTACTACGCCAAGGAAACCGGCCGCAACAAGACCCACATGATCACCGCGAACGCGCAGGCCCTGTAACCCCCAATAGCACCGGCAGCGCGCCCTAGTGCAGCGGCTGCCAGTCCTCCATCGGGCCGGGGACGCCCGGCAGCGGCTGCTCGCACCAGACGACCTTGCCGGCCGGCGTGCGGCGCGCGCCCCAGCGCTTGGAGAGCTGCCGGACGACCTGCAGGCCCCGGCCATTCTCGTCCTCGCTGTTGGCCTGGCGGAGCCTGGGCAGCGCCGCGGAGTTGTCCAGCACCTCGCAGACCAGTGCCTTCTCGTTGACCAGCCGCAGCGTCACGTCGCCGTGGGAGTACCTGACCGCGTTGGTCACCAGCTCGGAGACGAGCAGCTCGGTGGTCGGGAGCATGTCTTCCAGGTCCCAGCGCTTCATCGGCTCGGTGAGCACCGCGCGCGCCTCCCGCACCGCGGTCAGCTTGGGCTCGAACGTCCACGACGCGTGGTGGTCCGCGGGCAGCCGCCGCAGCCGCGCGATCAGCAGCGCGATGTCGTCGCGCTGGTGATCGGAGTACACCCCGTCCAGGGTGGCCTTGCACAGGTCCTCCAGTGGGCGGGTCGGTGACCCGGGGCCGAAGATGCCGCGCAGCCGGGCCAGCCCGTCGCTGATGTCCTGGCCCTTGTTCTCCACCAGGCCGTCGGTGTACAGGACGAACAGGCTGCCGTCTTCGATCTTGAACTGCCGGCTCTCCACCTCGCCGTCACCGATGCCCAGCGGCGGCGCGGGCGGGACGTCCAGCAGCTCGTTGCTGCCGTCCGGGTGCACCAGCAGCGGCGGCAGGTGGCCGGCCACCGCCACCTCGCAGTCGCCGCTCACCGCGTCGTAGACGGCGTACGCGCACGTCGCGAAGTGCGGCTCGCGCTCGCCGAGGGTGTGCATGAGCTCGTCGAGCTGCTGCAGTGATTCAGCCGGCGGCAGCTCGAGCATGGCCAGGGTGTGAATGGCCGTCCGCAGCCGGCCCATGGTGACGGCGGCGCGCACGCCGTGCCCGGCCACGTCCCCGACCACGAGGGCGACGCGTCCCCCGGGCAGGGCGATGGACTCATACCAGTCGCCGCCCACCTCGATGAGCTTGTTGCCGGGCAGGTAGCGGTGCCGGACCTCGACCGAGGACGGCGAGGACAGCCCGGTCGGGAGCATGCTGCGCTGCAGGGTCAGCGCGGTCGCGTGCTCCCGGCTGTAACGGCGGGCGTTGTCGATGAACATGGCGGCCCGGGACGCGAAGTCCATCCCGATCTCGGTGTCGTAGGCGTCGAACCGGCGGAACCCCGCCTGCCTGGTGCAGGCGAAGAAGCCCAGTATGGTGCCCCGGGCCACCAGCGGGAGCATCAGCATCGAGGCGCCGGACAGCAGCTTGGCCACCGGCTTGCGCTGCCACGCCCGGGCGATCTCGCCCGCCTGGCTCTTGCTGATGGTGGTCTCGAGCACGGGCTTGGCCGTGTCCATGCAGTTGTAGTAGGGCGTATTCGCCGGGTAGCGCAGGATCTCCCCGGTCGGGAAGGCGGCCTCCCAGGCGGGGTCCTGCCGCTCGTGCCGCAGCGCGATCCGGCGCAGCGGCACCGATCCCTCGGGCCCGTCGGTGGGCAGCTCGTCGTCGCCGACCAGGCTCTCCAGCAGCAGCAGGTCAGCGGCGTTGCAGAAGTGCGGCACCAGCGCGCCGAGCAGCTCGCTGGCCACCTGCTCAATGTCGAGCGTGTCGCCGATCCTGGTGAAGGTCTCGTCGAGCATCTGCCTGCGCATAACCGCGGGATCGACGAACCGCTCGGCCTGCGGCACGGGAATGCGGAGCACGGCCAGCGCGGCCAGGCCGGCGCCCTCCGCGCGCATCGGGTGCACCGTCACCACCGCCTCGGCCGACCGCCCGTCGCGGGTCTGCACGGTCAGTATCGCGGTGCCCTCGCGGTCGGCCCGGATCGCCTCCAGCAGGCCGCCGATCGCGGCGGCGCCGTCCGGCGGCCGGGCCGTCAGGTCGCTGAGCTGGGCGCCGAGCAGCTCGTCGGGCTCGCGCGCGAGGATGCGCGGCGCGGTGCGGTCGTGCTGGACGATCCGCCCGTCGTAATCGATGCCGAGAATGAGCGTGCGCACTGATGAGGAGAGCGCGGTCGGCACGCTCTCGGCGCCGATGCCGTCGGGGAAGGCCCCCTCGGTACCGCCTATGCCGGCCTCCTGGGGGTCGGTGTTCACGGGACCGGCGGGCGGGACCCGCGGGGTGCCGTTGCTGCTGGCGCGGCTGCGGCGGGCTCCGTGACCTCGGTCTTCCGGGGGCCGCGGAGCCGGGGCACGCTTAGTAGGAGCACCGCTCTCGGAGTCGCTTGCCCCGAGAGCGCTGCCCTTCCCCGACATGCCCGATGTCATGTGCTGTCTCCTGATGGCATCGCTGGCTGCGCTCTTGTCAATTATGAGCTACGGACGGCACGTTAAGACAGGAGTTCCGATGACTCACCTTAATCCCGAAAAGACGTATTTATGCCCGATTGAGGGTATTCGAAGGAAGGTCTCCTCGCTAATCTGGAACCTCAAGTAAGGTTGAGGCCCGCCCGATGACGCAGCTTCCCCCCACGACGCGGGAGATCACCGTCGGCCAGCTGGCCGCCCGCAGCGGCGTGACGGTTTCCGCGTTGCACTTCTACGAGGCCCGGGGCCTGATCTCGGCACGCCGAACGGCCGGTAACCAGCGGCGGTATCCCCGAGCCACAATACGCCGGGTGGCCTTCATCCGCGCCTCTCAGCGCGTCGGCATCCCGCTGGCCAGGATCAAGGCCGCGCTGGACACGCTGCCCGCCCGCCGGACGCCCACCACGCGGGACTGGGCGCGCCTGTCCGCGGCCTGGCGCCGCGATCTGGACGAACGGATCAGCCACCTGCAGGACCTGCGGGACCGGCTGGCCGGCTGCATCGGCTGCGGTTGCCTGTCGCTGACCGCATGCCAGCTGGCTAACCCGGGCGACCTGCTCGGCGCGTCCGGCGCGGGGCCCCGGCGGCTGTCAGCTCAGCCGGGCCACGGCCAGGGCGGCGGCGAGCAGGACAATGGCCCATGACGAGCTCCGCAGGGCCTGTTCCAGGGGCGTGAGCAGCCCGTCGGCGGTGACCGGCACGACGCGGCCGTCGCCGAAGGTGATGCTGCCGTCCACCCGCACGGCCCGGCGCCGGATGTCCCGGGCCGGGGTGCTCAGCCGCCGCTGGGCCAGGGACAGGAAGAACGCGCCGGCCGCGGCCAGCACCGGGGCCACGGCCAGTGAGCCGGTCTGCGCCACGTAGCCGGTCAGCACGGGGAACGCGCCCCAGGCGGCGGCGAAGCCGGCATCGGTATGTATCACCCCGCCGAACAGCTCGGCGTTGTAGGCGATGACCAGGACGGGGCCGGCCACCATGAACGGGATCAGCGCCCAGCCGGCCCGGGCCACCCCGAACACGCCCAGGGCCAGCGCCCCGGCCAGGCCCGCGGCGATGACCGCGACCAGCACCGGCGACGGGATCCGGGTCCGCAGCGGCCGGCCGCTGAGCTCGTCGAGCGCATGCGCGGCCAGCCCCACGGCCAGGAAGAACGCCAGCACCGCCGCGATCAGCCTGCTGGCCTGCACGTGCGGCGCGAGCGCGGCGCCGATCACCACGTAGGACAGGTGCCAGGCGGTGTACGGCGGGTGCAGCAGCGTCCACCAGTCCCGCCATCCGCCCGGCCGGGCGGCGTAGTACGCGGGGGAGCGTGGTTCCGGCCCGTCAGGCGTCGGCACGCTGGCCCCACATGACCAGGCCGCCGCCCAGGCTCATGGTCCGGGCGCCCACGTCGGTGAACCCCGCCTTCTCCCAGGCCCGCACGGTCCACGAGACCGGGTACCGGCGGTAGTGGGCCGAGATGTTCGGCCCGAGGAAACGCCCGACTCGGTACCACTCCCGGCCACCCAGCGCCAGGCCGCCGGCCGGCAGCAGCAGCCTCGTGTACGCCCACCAGGCCGGCCACCACACCGTCCCGGCCGGGTCGCAGAACTCCAGGCTGGCCATGGTGCCGCCGGGCCGCAGGACGCGGCCGAGCTCGGCCAGCGTCGCCTGCGGATCCTGGACGTACCTGAGCAGGTAGGTGAAGGTCAGCGCGTCGAAGTGGCCGTCGGGAAAGGGCAGCTGCTCCGCCCGCCCGGCGATCAGCCCGATCCGGTTCCCCAGCCCGGCTGAGGCCACCCGCCGGTGCCCTTCCCGCAGCATCTCCTCGGTCAGGTCCACGCCGACCACCCTGAGCCCGGCGCGCTTCTCGAGCTGGAGCGCGACCCCCGCGGTCCCCGACGCGACGTCGAGGATCAGCGAGTCCGAGGATCCCCCGCCGTCTGCCGGCCCTCCGCCATCCGGTGCCAAAACCTTCTCGACCATGGCCGAACGCCATCGTCCGTTCTGCCCGAACGAGAGAATCTCGGCCAGGCGGTCGTACCGTGCGGGCAGCGGATCGAACAGGTCGCGCGCGAAACGGTTGGGACCCGAGTAGTCGGCGGGCATGAAGGCCTCGGCAGGGGAAGGATCGGCAGAAAAGGGGACACTGCCTGAGTACCCCACGGTACGCCGCCGCACGCGCGGGACAGGCGGGAAGGCGTGGGCGGCCGCTAGTCCGCCGGGAGGGCGCCCCTGATCCGTTCCGCTAGTCCGCCGGAAGGGCGCCCCTGATCCGTTCCGCGTACGCCTCGGCGTCGGCCGCCGGGTCGTACTTCTTGCGCGGGCCGAGCCAGAAGCGCAGGCCGTCTTTGCGGTTCCTGGGGATGACGTGCAGGTGCAGGTGCGGCACCGACTGGCTGATCACGTTGTTGACCAGGATCATCGAGCCGTCGGCCTGCAGGCCGTCCTCGACCGCGCGCTCCAGGCGCTGGGCCGTGCGGAAGAATTCCGGCCCCTGGTCGGCGGGCAGGTCGCTGAGCAGGACGACATGCTGCTTCGGCACCAGCAGGGTATGACCGAGGAACAACGGACGGTGATCGAGGAAGGCCATCAGCCGGTCCGTCTCGAGGATGATCGCCGCCTTCTCCTCGCCGCGGATGATGGCGCAGAATGCGCACGTCGCTGGCATCAGGCGCGGGCTCAGGAGTTCTGGCTGAGTACCGTGTTGTGACCGGCGAGGGTCATCTGGACGCCCTGCTGGGTGACGCTGACGTTCTGGATCGTCACTCCCGCCGGAAGCTTCGGGATCGTGATGGTGAAGTCCGACAGGTTGCCCAGGGCGGAGGCCGGTATCCCGCCGGCGTCAATGATCTTGACGTTGATCTGGTTCCCGCCGGACTGGGTGATCTGGGCCACGGCCGAGTCGCTGAACGGGCCGAGGCTGATGGTCGCCTTCACCTGATTCCCGCCGTCGGGGGTCAGCGTGATGCCCTGCGGGATGCCGCCGACGTTCCCCAGCGCCGTGAGGGTGACCAGCGCGGTGGCGTTGAACTGGTCGACCGTCGCGCTGCCGCTCCCGTTGAAGTGCATGCCGTGCAGCGTGGCGTTGAGGCTGGCGATCTCCAGCGCCCCGTTCCCCGCGCTGGCCAGGTTGATGGTCTCGTTGCTGGCCGTGACCGTCACGTTCTTGAAGTCCTTCGCCGCCAGCTGCGTCCAGAACGGGAAGCCGTGGATGGTCACGTCCGGCTTGCCCGACAGGGCCAGCGACGACTGGACCTGACTGGCCATCTTGTTCTCGGCGTACGCGTTGGCCACCCGGTCGCTGACCACGAGCAGCACGACGATCACGAGCAGCGTGATCAGGAGGATGGACGGCCCTCGCCTGCGCCGCCGCTGGCGGGGGCGCGCGACGGTCTGCGGCTCGGCGGGTCCGGACCACTCCTGCCGCCACTCGGGCAGCGGCCGGGTGGGATCGGCGCTCACCGCAGGCCTGCCGGCGTCGTCACCACGGTAGCCACGTTCTCCCGATGCGCCTTCACACCGATCATCTTCCTACCCCCGCAGCGACGGAGTTCCGGACGCTCCAGTATCAAGCGTGTCCGCGACCCGATAGGCCAAAACGAGCTGTCGGCTTAAGCATTGTTCAGCTGATTCCCGTTTAGCGCCAGTCCCTCTACACTCTGGAGACATGCCCCCCGAGCATTCCGACTGGCCAGGCCAGCAGCCGCCCCCTGGGTCCGCGCAGGCCGGACTGGCCGAGGCGCCGCCGTCGGCCGCCGCGGCCAATGCCCCCGGCACGCCGAGCCTGGTCGTGCGGACCCGGACCTCGGAGCACACGCTGCGCGGCGGCACCGTCTACCGCATCGGACGCGATCCCAAGGCCGACATCGTGGTGGAAGATTCGCGTGTCTCGTGGAAGCACGGCCTGCTGCGCCTCGACGGCAACACGTGGGTTCTCGAGGACGTCGGCAGCACCAACGGGACCTTCGTCGGACCGCAGCGAATCGACCGGTTCGCGGTCGCCGTGGACTGCGTCGTGCACCTGGGCAATCCCGACGACGGGCCGGTGCTGCGCTGCATGCCCCAGCCCACCCCGGTCGCGCCCGCGCCCGCCAGCCCGAAGCGCTCCACCAGCCCCAGCCCACCCCGGTCGCGCCCGCGCCGCCCCGTCAGCCCGAAGCGCTCCGCCAGCCCGAGCCCCCCCGCCAGCCCCAACTGCCGCCCGAGCCGTGGGCCGCGGCCGCCGGAAGCCCCGCCATCCCCCCCGATCTGCTGCCCAGCGTCGACCGCCGCCCGACGTCCCGCATGCCGCTGCCGGTCAAGGCCCTGCGCATCGGCCGCGTCCCGGACAACGACCTGGTCCTGCCCGACCTGGACGTGTCGCGGCACCATGCCGAACTGCGCAAGTCCCCCGCCGGGACCTACGAGATCGTCGATCTCGGCAGTCACAACGGCACTTTCGTCAATGGCCGGCAGGTTTCCTCCGCGGTGCTGAACGAGTCGGACATCGTCAGCATCGGGCGGTCCACGCTCCGGCTGGCGGGCGGCGAACTGCGGCTGTTCGTCGATGACGGCGAGGTCACCTTCAGCGCGCAGGATCTGGTCGTGAAGGTCGGCGGCGGCAAGGTGCTGCTGAACAACGTCACGTTCCCGATCCCGGAGAAGAGCCTGGTCGGCGTCATCGGCCCGAGCGGCGCGGGCAAGTCGACCTTGCTCGGCGCGCTGACCGGGATGCGGCCCGCCGACACCGGCACGGTGCTGTACGACAACCGCGACCTGTACCGCAACTACCCCGAGCTCCGGCACCGCATCGGCCTGGTCCCGCAGGAAAGCGTGCTGCACACCCAGCTGACCGCCCGCCGCGCGCTGCAGTATTCGGCGGAGCTGCGCTTCCCGGCCGATACCGGCGCGAACGAGCGGGACGCCCGGGTCGATGAGGTGATGTCCGAGCTCGGCCTGACCAAGCACGCCAACACGCGCGCGGACCGGCTGTCCGGCGGCCAGCTCAAGCGGGTCAACGTGGCGCAGGAACTGCTGACCAAGCCGTCCCTGCTGTTCCTCGACGAGCCGACCTCGGGCCTGGACCCCGGCCTGGACAAGTCCGTCATGGAGCAGATGCGCGACCTGGCTCATGATGGCCGAACGGTCATCGTCGTCACGCACAGCGTCGCCAACCTGGATACCTGCGACCGGCTGCTCGTCTTGGTCCCCGGCGGGAACATCGCCTACTACGGGCCGCCCGACGAAGGGCTCCAATACTTCGGCCTGACCGGCTGGGCCGAAGTGTTCCAGGCCTTCGAGCGCTACCCGGACCGCGACTGGGCCGCCGAGTACATCGGGTCGCCCGCTCACGCCCAGTACGTCCTGGGCCAGCGCCCCAAGTCGGCCCCCAAGGCCCCGGAGGCCGGCGAGGTGCCCGACGCGGTGCCGCAGCGGCGCGGCGCGCTCCGGCAGATGGGCACGCTGACCCGCCGGTACGTCCGGGTGATCGCCGCCGACCGCGGCTACCTGCTGTTCATGGGCCTGCTGCCCATCATCCTCGGCGTGCTGATCCGGCTGGTCGGCTCCAAACAGGGCCTGGCCGGGCCGCCCGGCACCAACCAGAACGCCAGCGAGACCCTGCTCCTGCTGGTCGTCTGCGCCTGCCTGGACGGCACCGCGAGCTCGGTCCGTGAGCTGGTCAAGGAACGGAGCATCTACATCAGGGAACGCGCGGCCGGCCTGTCCTCCGGCGCGTATCTCGCGTCCAAGCTGCTGGTCCTCGGCGTCATCGCCGTCGTGCAGTCGGTCGTCCTGGTCCTGCTCGGGCTGGCCGGCAGGCCGATGCCGCCCCAGGGCTCGTTCCTCAAGAGCTTCCCGCTGCTGGAGATCCTGCTCGGCATCGCCGTGCTCGCCCTGGCCTCGATGTGCCTCGGCCTGCTGGTATCCGCCCTGGTCAGCACGTCGGAGAAGGCGATGCCGTTCCTGGTGCTGCTGACCATGATCCAGGTCATCCTGTCCGGCGGTGTGGTCGCGCTGGCCGGCAAGGCCGGGCTGAACCAGCTGTCCTGGATCTCCCCGTCCCGGTGGGGGTTCGGCGCGGTCGCCTCGACCGCGAACCTCAACGTGATCTCGCCTACCGCGGGCGGCAACTTCACCGACCCGATGTGGGCTCACACCGCCGGGACCTGGCTGCGCGACATGGGCGCCCAGGCCGGGCTGGCGATCATCTTCGGCCTGCTCGCCTGGTTCCGCCTGCGCCGTCTCGGCCCGCGCCGCCGCCGGGGCTGACGGCACCGGCCGCGTGGACTCCCCGGCGCTTCAGGCGCGCGACCTGCTGCGGCGGTTCCCGCTGATCGACGGGCATAACGACCTGCCCTGGGAGCTGCGCGAACGGGGCCAGGTCAACCTGGCCGAGCCGGTCACCGGCACCCACACCGACCTGCCCCGGCTGGCGGCGGGCGGCGTCGGCGCACAGTTCTGGTCGGTGTATGTTCCGGCCTCACTGGCCGGTGACCAAGCCGTCGTCGCGGTGCTCGAGCAGATCGACCTGGCCCGCCGGATGATCACGGCCTACCCCCGGGCCCTGGAGCTGGCGCTGACCGCCGATGACGTCGAGCGGATCTTCGCCGCCGGCCGGATAGCCTCGCTGCTCGGCGCCGAAGGCGGCCACGCGATCGCCGATTCCCTCGGCGTGCTGCGCATGCTGTACGCGCTCGGCGTGCGGTACATGACCTTGACCCACAACGCCAACGTCAGCTGGGCCGACTCGGCCACCGACCAGGAAGCGGCGGGCGGCCTGACCGGCTTCGGCCGGGAGGTGGTGCGCGAGATGCAGCGGCTGGGCATGCTGGTCGACCTGTCCCACGTCTCCCCGGACACCATGCATGACGCGCTGGACGTCGCCGCGGCCCCGGTGATCTTCTCGCACTCCTCGGCCCGAGCGGTCTGCGACAACCCGCGCAACGTGCCCGACGAGGTGCTGGCCCGGCTGCCCGGTAACGGCGGCGTATGCATGGTGACGTTCGTGCCGGGCTTCGTGTCGCAGGAATGCTCGGACTGGCTGGCCGGTCTCAAGGCCGAGGTGGCCCGCCGCGGCCTGGACCCGAAGGACTTCGGGCAGATGTACCAGGTCAAGCCGGACTGGGAGGCCGCCCACCCGCCGCCGCACGCCACCCTGGCCCAGGTCGCGGACCACATCGACCACGTCCGCCAGGTGGCCGGCGTCGGGCACGTCGGCCTGGGCGGCGATTTCGACGGAACGCCCGACGTCACCGTCGGCCTCGAGGACGTGTCCACCTATCCCGCCCTGTTCGCCGAGTTGCTGGCCCGCAACTGGACCGAGGCCGACTGCGCCGCCCTGGCCGGCGGCAACGTCCTGGGCGTCCTGCGCGCCGCCGAATCGGCCGCCGCCAGGTAGTGAAGGTCAGGTGCTGGGCCCGGGATGGCCGGATCCCACCTCGGTGGTACTGCTTACCGCGCTGCCAGTGGGTGTCACGTGAGCCTCGTCGGCCACCGCCCCAGTCTCCGGGCTGACGCCCGCCCCGGAGACCGGGCTGACGCCCGCCCCGGCTGGCGTCGCGGCCGCCGCCGCGTAGGTGAACCCGTAGGTGAAATGATCGGCCACTGAGATGGGCGAGGTCCCGGCGGAGGTGGTGACGGTGACATCCACTGGCCCGGGATCGGCGGCCTGCGGGCTGGTCACGGTCAGCTCGATGTCGCTGGTCACGGTCAGGTGCTGGGCCGCGGCGTGGCCGAATTTCACGTCGGTGGCGCCCGTGAAACCGCTGCCGGTCACCCTCACGCAGGCCCCGCACGCCGTCGAGCCGTTATCCGGGCTGACACCCGTCACGGCCAGGGCCCCCGCTGTCGCATCCGCCTGCTGCCCGAGAAGATTGGCCGCCACGCCCAGCAGAACGGCCGCAAACGCAGCGATGACCGTGCGCTCGCCGACACTCGAACCAGGCCACCAGCTGTCCCAGACGCCGGGATTCTGCACCAGCATCCAACCCGCAAAGGCCATCGGGGATATAAAGAACCTCAGCGCATTCGAAGGACTGAACAGCACCTGCTGGCGGCCCACGAGGTATAGCACGCCAGAGAGAGCCAGCAGGCCTGCGCAGCTCCACTGCAGAAGTGCGGGATCGGATTTCACCGTCACGTCCGTGCCGTGCACGGGAGCCGTCTTGGTCGTGTAGGGAATCACGAAGCCCGTGTACAGCGCCAGCGCTTCGGCTGGCACCAAGGCCGCTAGCGCGTCGAGGTAGGTCCCATCCCCGGAGCCGCAGCGCTCTGGCTCTGCCCAGCCGGCGCCGCCGTTCGTTTGGCGTGACAATTCCATATATGAGTGAGCTAATCTCAATCCCCTGCAAATGCTGCGCGATAGCCACGTCGCGTCAGCCGTATGACTGCTCGCGCGAACGGCAGTGACAAGTCCGAAGTTTCGCGTCTAAGGTGGCACAACGGGTGAGTCCCGGCAACCCAAAGGCTCATTCAGGCCCGCTGGAATATCTGCCTGTAGCCTGCTGATTATTTGGCGCCTACGTTGAACGAGCCGGAATCGGTCGCTTACCGCGAAAAGACAGCCGCCGCGCTGACGTCACCGCACCTTGCTATGATCCCAGCCGATGACCGCCAACCGTCAGCAGCTCGCGGCAAGCGCCGCCCCCACCGGCCCCGCCGCCTCCATCGGCCCGGCCGCCTCCATCGGCCCGGCCACGCTCCGCGCGGCTGGCCCGCTGACCCTGCTGACCTGGCCCGCGCTGGACGCGTCCGGGGTGGTCGCGGCCGTCACGGCCCGGGAGGGCGGAGTCTCATCCGGGCCGTACGCGACGCTGAACCTGAGCCTGAGCGTCGGCGACGATCCCGCCCAGGTCGCGGAGAACCGGCGGCGGCTCGCGGCTGCCCTCGGCACCGACCTCGGCGACTTCGTCTTCGCCCGCCAGGTACATGGCGCCGGAGTTCGAGTCGTCCGCGAGGCGGACCGGGGGAGCGGCGCGTTCGGTATGGACGATGCGATCGCGGACACGGACGCGCTGGTCACCGCGACCCCCGGGGTGGTCCTGGTCATCTTGACCGCTGACTGCGTGCCGATCGTGCTGCACGACCCAGTGGCCGGCGTGCTGGCCTGCGTACACGCGGGCTGGCGCGGCACCGTGGCCCGGGTGTGCGCTGCGGCCGTGGCCGTCATGGCTTCTCTCGGCTCCCGCCCCTCGGACGTGATCGCTGGCCTCGGCCCCGCCGTCGCGCCCGCCCGCTACCAGGTTGGCGCCGACGTCCATGACGCCGTCATCCAGGCCTTCGGTCCCGCCGCGGACGGCTTCATCCGCCCGGACCCCCAGGCCCCCGGCCGCTGGCTGCTTGACCTGTGGGCCGCTAACCGTCACGCGCTCCGAGAGGCAGGCCTCCCCGGCTCGCAGATCCACGGCACTGACATCCCCACCGGACCGACCGACGCCGGCGACCCCGGTTACTTCTTCAGTGACCGCATGGCCCGCCCGTGCGGTCGCCTGGCCCTGGTCGCGAGCCTCAGACCACCAGGCCCCAAGTAACCGAGCACCCCGGCTAGCCGGGGCGCCAGATCACAAACCCCCCGTAGCGACAAACGCGCCAGGGCGGTCGGCTGTCAGCCGTCGAAGCCAGTAGCGCCGTCTGTCTGCTCGCGGAGGATGTCGGCGTGGCCGACGTGCCGGGCTGATTCTTCGATCATGTGCACGTAGATCCACCGCAACGAGACCTGTCCCATCCGCGAGTGCGGGACGCAATCGTCAAGTGAGAAGCCCGACGCGGCCTGTCGGGAGGCCGCGCATGCTCGCTCGTACCCGGCCAGCAGGCTCTCGGCCGTGTCGTCGCTGCTCAGCGTCCAGCTGTCATCCTGCGGCGGTTCGTCCAGCTCATCATCGCAGCGCCCGGCCAGCACCACCTGGAACCATTCCCGCTCGACCCCGGACAGGTGCTTGACCAGGCCGCCGAGCGTGGTCGCAGACGGCACATGCCGCTGACGAAGCTGCTGATCAGACAGGCCGCTCAGCTTGCGCTTCAGTATGTCCCGATACAGATCAAGGAATGCCTCCAGCACCTGGCGTTCCCCGCTGGTGCTCACCAGCTCATCCGGCGCAAGCGGCGGAACAGGGCTGGGCGGGGCCATGCCCGGGATGGTATCGCCAGGCGACGGTCGCCGTGCCCCTGCGCATGCCTTCGGGCTCACCCACGCCGTGCTGCCGTGAGCCGTAAGAGCTATTAGATTGCGTACTGGGTGGGTGTGGTGGCGTAGGTGCGTCCGGCTGGGGTGCGCCAGATCAGGACGCCTGGTTCGGGTTGTTCCAGCTGCCATCCTTGTGCCTGCTTACACCTGTGATGGTGCCGGCACAACGGGGCGAGGTCGCATTCGCAGGTCAGGCCGCCTTGGTCCCAGGCGATGGTGTGGTCCACGTCGCACCGGGCGGCGGGCCGGCCGCAGCCGGGTGCGGTGCACCGGGCGTTGCGGGCGCGGACAATGTGCCGGAGCTTACGGCTGGGCCGGTAACCGGCCTCGGCCTGGTGGTGATCGCAGCTGCCGCGGCTGATCGGGGTCATGGTGATCCGCAGCCCGCTGATCCAGTCTCGCGGCCAGCTGCCGGGCGGCGGGTCCGGCCCCGGGTCGGGCCCGGGTCCGGGTCCGGGTCCGGGAGTGCCGCCTGGGGCGGGGCCTGGGACGGGGCCGTGGGGTGCGGTGGGGATGCTGGTGCCGGGCGGCGGATGGTGCCTTCCGGGTGCGCAGCCGTGGGCGGCGGCGGTGCCGTCGGGGTGCAGCGCGGTAACGCACCACCGGGTGCGGGGGTCGCGGGCCGCTGCTGCGGCCAGGTCCCGGGCGTCGGCCGCGTCGACGGTGCCGTACCCGCCGACCTCGGCCGGGGTGGCGGACTGGCCGGTCAGCGCGGACCACGGCACGGTGATGTTGACCAGCGCGGCCAGGCTCGGCCCGGCATCCGCGCCGCCCAGTCCGCCGCGGCCGCTGCCGCCCGGGCCGCCCGCAGGACCGCCGCCGCCAGGGGCGCCGCCGTTTCCTTCCGGGCCGGTGTCCGGCGGGCCGGTCGTGGCCGATGTCCCAGCCGGGCCGGGGGCGGGCGCGGTGAGGCCGGTGCGGCGTTCTTGCAGCAAGTCGAGGTAAGCGCGGACGCGGAGCTCTTCCAGGGTGCCGGGGATCCCGGCGGCACGCAGGTCCAGCGCCCGCTGCTCGACATGCTGCCAGGAGGCGAGCACCTCATCGGAGGGCAGTTCCCGGGCGATCATCCCGGCGTTCCCGGAGGGCTCCCGGAACGTCTGCACGTGCGCGTTCCGCCGCCCGGCCTCCTTCTGCCGGGCCGCCGCGTCGGGGTCCAGTTTCAGGACCATGCGGTGCGCCGCGGAGCGCAGTTTCCCGAACGTCAGCGCCCCCGCCGTCCCGGCCAGCGCCGCGTCCGCGGTGGCCGCGTCGGCGGCGGACAGGATCTGGGTTTCCTCTTCGATGATCCGCAGGTGCACCGGGTGCAGCGAGCCGGCGTACAGCGCGGCCAGGCACCGCGGCAGCCGGGCGGCCACCGAGGTCGCGTAGTCCAGCTGCACCGCGGCGGACCGGGATGTCAGGTGCAGCTCACAGGCCAGCTGATCGGCGGCGAACTCGGCCCCGGCGACCTCGGCGCCCCACCGGGCGGCGAACTGCGCGACCGCGGTCAGCGCGTACCACGCGACCCGGGATTCCAGCCGCCGGACCGCGGCGATGACCCCGATCAGCTGGTCATCGGACAGCGTGCCCGCCCCCGGTCCGGCCGGGCCGGTGACCGCATCAATGATGGTGGCCAGCAGCGGGTCCGGCGGCATCTCCGCCGCCGGCCCAGCCTGCGCGAACCGGTCCGCGTCAAAGGACCCGGCCGGCACGGACAAGAACAAGCCCTGCGACCCGGCATCCGGATAGACAGCTCCGGGATCCCCGATGCCGGGCAGGTCAGCGTCGGGCCATTCCGGCGGCGGGTAGCCGCCGGGTTCCTGGCCGTCGGCGGGTTCGCCGCTGTCACCGGCTGGGTTGGTGGATGGGTCCGGGAGCATGCGCCACGCTCCGTTCGGAAGGAAGAGCTGGAATCATCCCGTCGCCACTATTCTATCATGTACGTGCTGCAGAGAGCCATATTTACGAACCTGTTTTTGATAGATTTTCGTTCCCGTGGGGGAGGGTGCCGGCCCGGTACGCGCGCTTCCGCTACCGGGATCGCTACCGCGGCAAGATGGCCATATTTCGCGCGACGAAGCCCTAGCATCAGGGCCCGTTCCGTATGCTCATGGCTACGTGTCAATCGTGACCGTGGCCTCGATCGTGAGCCGACATGCTGGACTGGCCGGATGGTTGGGGGATTTGTCCGAGATGGCTCTTCCCGGCGGGCTGCCGCGACGCGGGCGGGTATTCCGCTACGAGTCCTGGGCGGCCGACGCGGAGACCGGAACGCTGACCTGCCGTTATTCGCTGGACGGCCAGGAGTTCACGGAACGGATCACACTGCCGCCCGGGCCGCGGTGGCGAACCGGCGCGGCCCGGGCCGCCGCGCGCCTGGTGTTCCTGCTGGCGGGTGTGTCCTACTACAAGACCGCGGCACCGCCGGTCATTGACCTGGGCCAGACCGCGCTAACCGAGGCCGAGCTGAGCCTCCTCCGCGAGTTCTACCTTCAGGGCCTGGGCGAGTTCGCCTACCGCAACACCCTGGACCTCACGGCCCTGCGCATCGAGGCCGACCGTGCTGATTCACCAGCCACCGGGCAAGAAAAGCCAGAACAGCCCACGGTCGGCGGCCGCCCGCTGGTGCCGTTCGGCGGCGGGATCGACTCGATCGTGGTGACGGAGCACGTGCGCCGGATCGGCGACGCCGCACTGTTCATCATGAGCAGGCCCGCCGACCGGTTCGCGGCCATCGAGGAGCCGGCCGCGGTCACCGGGCTGCCCATAGTGCGAGCCGAGCGGGAGATCGATCCGCAGTTGCTCCGCTCGGCCGAGCTCGGCTTCCTCAACGGGCACGTGCCAGTGACCGGGATCCTGTCCGCGATCGCGGTGCTGGCTGCCGTGCTCACCAGCCGGGACGCGGTAGTGATGTCCAACGAGTGGTCGGCATCCATCCCCACTCTGCAGTACCAGGGCCGCCCGGTGAACCACCAGTACTCCAAGAGCGTCGGCTTCGAGGCGGCCTTCCGCCAGGTCCTGGCCGACGCCGGGGCCGCCGCCGACGCCGGGACCGCCGCCGACGCCGGGGCCGCCGCCGACGCCGGGACCGCCGCCGACGCCGGGACCGCCGCCGAAGCCGAGACCGCCGCCCAGACCTCGGTGCCGGAGTACTTCTCCTGGCTGAGGGACCGGACCGAGCTGTGGGTCGGCCGGGAGTTCGCCGCCCTCGAGCGGTACCACGCGTCGTTCCGGAGCTGCAACAAGGCGTTCTACGCCGACCCGGCCCGCCGCCTGGACCACTGGTGCGGGCAGTGCGACAAATGCTGCTTCATCGACCTGATCCTCGCGCCGTTCCTGCCCGCCGAAGCACTAAGAAGGATCTTCACCCAGACGGCCGAGCCGCTGGCGGATCCAGAGCTAGCCGGGAAGTTCCGGGCCCTGCTCGGCGCGGGTGCCAAGCCGTTCGAGTGCGTCGGCGAGGTTAACGAGTGCCGGGCCGCGGTCCTGCTGGCCGCGCGGCGGGAGGACCGGGCCGACGACCGGCTGCTGCAGGACCTGGCCGCCGAGGTGGCCGGCTGGCCCGACGCGCCGGCGGACGCGGACGCCGCCGCCATGCTGCGTCCGGTTGGCGAGAACTTCATCCCAGCCAGGTACCGATGACCGGTCCCCGGCCGAAACTCTCCTGGTCCGACCTGCCCGGCGCTCGGGTCGGTGTCTGGGGCCTGGGCCGCGAGGGCCACGCCAACGTGCGCAAGCTGCAGTCCCTCGGGGTTGAGCCCGTTCTCGTCGACGACCGCCCGGCCAGCCCCGGCGTGCTCGCCACCAGCGACGGCGGGCTCGCCGCCCTTGAGCACTGCGACGTGGTGGTCAAGACGCCTGGCCTGAGCCGCTACCGGCCTGAGGCCGCCCGCCTGTCCGGGCTGGGCATCCCGGTGGTGGGCGGCCTCGGCCTGTGGCTCGCCGAACAGGACCCGCGAAAGGTCTTGTGCGTGACCGGCACCAAGGGCAAGAGCACTACCGCGTCCGTCACCGGGCATCTGCTGACCGGGCTGGGTTACGAGTGCCTGGTCGCAGGCAACATCGGCGTGGTGCCCTACGACCCAGCCGAGGAGCGGGACTTCGACTACTGGGTCATCGAGGTGTCCAGCTACCAGGCCACCGACCTGCCGTGCACGCCGCCGGTGACGGCCGTGACCTCGCTGCACCCCGACCACCTCGACTGGCACGGGGGAGTGGAGCGGTACTACCGGGACAAGCTGTCGATGTGCTCCCAGCCGGGCGCCGACCTGACTGTGGCCAACGGCGACAGCGAACTGCTCCGGCAGCACGAGAAACTGCTCGGCCCGCGGGTGGAGTGGGTGTCGCAAGACGACGAGCCCGCCGCGGGCTGGATGGAGCCGCTCGGGCTGCTCGGCCGGCACAACCGGCGTAACGCGCTGATCGCCCGCCGGTGCCTGGCTGCCCTCGGCGTGCCCGGCGCCGGCGACGACCGGAAACTCACCGCCGCCGCCCAGGGCTACCAGCATCTGCCCAGCCGGCTGGCGTCGATCGGGACCATCGACGGGGTCACCTTCGTCGACGACGGCCTGTCCACCAACGTGCTGCCCACCCTGGCCGCGCTAGAGGCGTTCACCGGCCGCCGGATCGCGCTCATCGTGGGCGGCCACGATCGCGGCATCGACTACGCGCCGCTGGCCGAGGGCCTGGCGGCGCGGGCCGAGCCGACCCTGGTGCTCACCCTCCCGGACAGCGGACCTCGCATCCACGCCGAGGTCGAGCGCGCGGCCCCGGGAGCCGAGGTGACGGACTGCCCCGACTTGGACGCCGCGGTCGAGGCGGGTTTCCGGTGGGCCCGGCCGGACGGCGTGGTGCTGCTGTCCCCGGCCGCGCCGAGCTTCGGCCAGTACCGCGACTACCGCGACCGAAGCGAGGCCTTCGCCCGCGCCGTGCGCGCGCTGCCCTAGCCCCGGCCAGCACCCCCAGCCCAGGCCAGCGCCCCAGCCCAGCCCAGGCCAGCGCCCCAGCCCAGGCCAGCGCCCCAGCGCCCCCAGCCCAGGCCAGCGCCCAGCGCCCCCAGCCCAGGCCAGCGCCCAGCGCCCCCAGCCCAGGCCAGCGCCCAGCGCCCCTAGCCCCGGCCAGCCACGCCCGTCACGGCCCGCAGTCCAGCCGGCAGCGCCGCCCCGCCGAACGAGGACCCCACGGTCGCCGTCACTCCGTGCGCCGCGAGCAAAGCCGGGATCGCGGACGTATCGACGAGCACGTTGCGATGGCGCTCGTGGCCGCGCCGCCACGCGCCGGCGCCGTCGGAGACGAACGTGGTGATCTCCCGGACGAACAAATCTGGCGCGGGAGCCGAGTACTCGGTGATGACGGCCCAGTCCGGGCCCACCCGGCCGAAGTTCTCCGCGCCCGCCCGGATCCGGCCCCACTCCAGATCGCAGATGTCGATGGCCAGCACTCCGCCCGGCCGCAGCGCCCCGGCCATGCGGACCAGGGCGCGGTCAATGGCGGCGGCGTCCGGCAGATAGCTGACCACGTGCCCGACCGAGACGATCGCGTCCGCGGCCGGCAGCGGATCATCGGGCAGCGCCAGATGCCGCAGGTCCGCGTCCGCGCCGAGCTCGCTGCGGGCCAGCGAGAGCATCGCCGCCGACGCGTCGGTGGCGATAACCCGGTGGCCGGCGGCCAGCAGGTGCCGGGTCAGCGCCCCGGCTCCGCAGCCGAGCTCGAGCACCAGCCCGCCGCGCACCGGGGCCAGGAGATCCAGGATGCCGGGCGCGCAGGTATCCCCGTGCTGACCGTAGCCCAGGGCGTGTACCAGGGCGAGATCGTGCTGGTAATACTCCATGGTCAGTCGGTCACCACCAGGCCGAGATGGCGGGCGAGGAACGGGGCGAGGGCGACGAGCTGGACGCTGTCGATCCGGGCGCCGCGCAGCGACTCGTAGCCGGCCGCGATGCCCAGCGAAGCGCCGCGCAGGTCCACCTCCGTGCAGGTCACCTTCGTGAAGTCCACGTCGGCCAGGGTGCAGCCGGCGAAGCTGACCCGCAGCAGCGTGGCCCCGCCGAAGTCGACATCGCGCAGCACGCAGTCCTCGAAGGCCACGTCGGTGAACACCGCGCCGCGGAAGTTCACCGAGTCGAGCTTGGCGTCGCGCAAGGTCACCCGGCGCGCGGCACTGGAGAAGGCCTGCACCCCGGCCAGCGCGCAGCCGGTCAGGACCGTGTCCTGCCAGCCGGTTTCGGCCAGGTCGGTGGCCACGAACCGGACCTGGGACATGGTGACATCGGTAAACCTGCTTTTACGCAGCCGCCCGCCGCCGAACGACACGCCGGTGAAGTCGCAGTCCAGGAAGTGGCACCCGCCCGCGGCGGCCGCGTCGAACGCGGCCTCGGCGAACCGCAGGCCCTCGTAGTCCTCGTCCGGCTCGAGATCCCCCTCGAATCCGATGCGCGCGGCCATGCGGCTGACTGTACCCGCCGCGCGGTAGGGTTTGCTGGTGCCGATCTACGCCCTGGGCGAGGCCGAGCCGGACATTGACGAGGCCGCCTTCGTCCATCCCGACGCGGTCGTCATCGGCCGGGTGCGCATCGGCCCGGAGGCGTCGGTGTGGCCGTGCGCGGTGCTGCGCGGTGACCACGGCTGGATGGAGATCGGGGCCCGGACCTCGATCCAGGACGGGACCGTGATCCACTGCACCGAGGAGTGGCCGACGTTCATCGGCCGTGAATGCGTGGTCGGTCACAACGCCCACCTGGAAGGCTGCGTGGTCCAGGACAGGTGCCTGATCGGCTCCGGGTCCGTCGTGCTGAACCGGGCCCTGGTCCAGGCGGGCGCGATCGTGGCTGCGGCCGCCCTGATCCCGGAGGGCTTCGAGGTCCCGCCCGGTGCCTTGGCCGCCGGCGTCCCGGCCATCATCAAGCGGACCGGCGTGTCCGGCGAGGTCGCCGCCAGCGCGGTGAAGACCTACCTGGAATCCGCCCGCAGGTACCGCTCCGAACTACGGCGCCTGAGCCCCTGAGCTGCGGCGGGCCTGCAGCCCGTCGGCGTGGCGGCCGGATCGACAAGCACGCTGACGTACTATCAAAAGCGTCGTCGTCATCCTTGCGTCACTCGGTTGCGTCGAAACTAGCTGGCAGCAGTACACGTTGTGTTTGATACCGGCACCCTAGTGAAGACAGAGCACTGTGGACCTGGATGTTAATTACGCGACTACCCTCGCGGCCGCGCTGCTGCTCGGTGTCGGGTTCGTCCTCCAGCAGTACTCCGCCGAGCAGGAGCCGGAGTCGCGTTTCCTCCAGTTCCGCATCCTGACCGACCTGCTGCGCAAGCCCCGGTGGCTGCTCGGCATCGGCTGCATGATCGCGGGCTACCTGGTCGCCGCCTGGTCGATCGACCACCTCGAGCTGACCCTGGTCGAGCCGCTGCTGACCACGTACCTGGTCTGGGCCCTGGTGCTGGCCGTGCCGCTGTCCCGGCAGAAGGTCAAGGTCACCGAGGTGGTCGGCGCCCTGATCTTGATCGCCGGCGTCGCCCTGGTGTCCGCGTCCCGGTCCATCACGCCCATCGGCCTGGACTTCGGCTCGTTCTCGCACTGGTACGCGGCGGCGATCATCGCGGGCATCGCGTTCGTCGCCGTGGTGATCGGACATCGCCGGTCGGGGCAGGTGCGGGCCACCCTCACCGGTCTCGGGGCCGGCCTGGTGTTCGGCATCCAGGACGCGCTGACCAGGCAGACGCTGGAAACCCTGCAGGGCACCTCCTGGACCGTGCTGTTCACCACCTGGTCGGCCTACGCCCTGGTCGGCGCGGGCATCGTCGGCATCTGGCTGATGCAGAACGCGTTCAGCGCGGCGCCGCTGCACGCCTCGCTGCCCGCCATCGCGGCCGGCGAGCCGCTGGCCGGCATCGCGCTCGGGATCCTGGTGTTCGGCGACCGGGTCGAGATCACGCCCGGCCTGCTCGCCATCGAGGCGGGCGGGATCGCCCTGCTGGTCGTCGGGGTGATCGCGGTGGCGCGCTCGACGGCCTTCAGCGGACTGCGCAAGATCACCGTGGCGATCAAGCCGGATGCCGCGGGAGCCAAGGACGCGCCCGCACCGGACGGGCCGGACCCCGCGGATTCACCCAACGGCCGGGCACCACGCCGGAAGTCCGCGGAGCGCCCGCCGTCCGCCGGATCGTTGTCCGCGGTCCCGGCCGAGGGCGTGCTGCGCGACCGCCCGGCGCCGCGCAGGTTCTCTCGCCACGCGCACCGGCAGCGCTTTCACGATTCCCCGTCCGGCGACGGCCGCTGACCCAAACTCTGCGCCAAACTCTGAGCCGGGCTCTGAGTCAAACTCGAAGGCAAACTCGAAGGCAAGCCCTGAGCCGGCCTGTCCCCGGCCGTCCTCAGCACGCCGGCCGGAGACCGCCCGGTGGTCCAGCCGCTGCGCGCCGAGCCGCGGTTCAGCATCCCGTCCAGCGCCGCGGTGATGCTCCCGTCGGTGACGATCAGCCGCCTGACGATCACGATCATGGCGGGCAGGGCCCAGAAATCGCCGCATACCCACAGGATCGCCGCGCCGATCTGCTGGTCGGCGAACGGGGGCAGGGTGACCCCGGGCACGTGGGCGTAGACCGGGTACACCGAGCCGTTGACGAAGATGCTCAGCGCCATCGCGATGCCGATCATGATGAAGTTGGTCGCCAGCAGCGCGGCCGCCTGGGATATCAGCGGCATCCGCCTGCGGAACGGCGGTGACGGGATGAACTGCAGCCAGAACAGCACCCCGGCGGTGAAGAAGCTGGCGTGCATCAGCCAGATGTGCACGGCGGAGTTGTCCTCGGCCAGGTCGTACGGCCCGGGCAGGTGCCAGACGATCATGACCAGGTTGAACAGCGCCACCGCCACCCACGGCCGGAGGAAGAAGCCGCCTATCGCGCGCAGCGGCCGGGACCAGCCGCCCGCCAGCACCTCCCGGGTCACGCTGCGCCCGGACCGGCCCGGCAGCGCGGCCAGCAGCGGCTGCCACGGGGCGCCCGCCACGATCAGCGACGGCGCGGCGAACATGAGCAGCAGGTGCTGGATCATGTGCACCAGGAAATAGTCGTCGGCCCAGTAGTCCAGCGGCGAGGTCACCGCGATGGTCAGCACGGCCAGCCCGGCGTAGAACCACAGCGACCGCAGCCGCCGCTCCCGGGTCCGCTCCGGCCGCGACCGCCGCGCCAGCCGCCGCAGCCCGGCCTCGTGCCACCCCGCCACCACCACCGCCACGATGACGAACGGATCGAACGACCAGTGCCCGCTCAGATAGCTCATGGCCGCCCTAACCGGAAGAGCCGTACGTGATCGGCACCTTGATGACCTGAACCTTCCCCCACGCGCCGGCGCCCAGGCGCCAGACGGTGAGGTCCGTCCCCGACACGGCCAGCGCGTCGTACCCGGAGCCGGGCCCCGGCGCCAGCGTCGCGGTGCCCGGCGGGAGGGCGGGCAGCGCCCGCCACGCCTGGCCCGGCCCGGCGATGGTTTCGGCGCGGCTCCCGCCGGCCAGCACCCAGACGCTCCCGGACGGCCCGAACCCCGACGCCGTCACCCCGGCCGCCCCGACCGGCGCGGACACCGTCCAGTGCCCCCCGTGCGACCAGGCCGCCAGCAGGTCGGTCCCGGCCCGCAGCAGCGCCGCGTTGCCGCCCGGCACGGCGGCCAGCCCCAGCACCTGCACCTGATCCCCGCCGAACCCGGCGGGCAGCGCCGGCCCCGCCGCCTGCCAGCTGCCGCCGGCCTCAGCGAAGATCCCGGCCACACCCCGCCGCAGGCAGCTTCCCGCCGCCATCGGGACATTATCTGGGCCGAACGAGACGGCGCTCACCCCCACTAGCCCGCACCCGCGTCCCGGCGTCGTCGCGGCCAGTGCGGACAGCGTGCTCAACCCCGACCAGTGCCCGGCGGCCGCCGCCCCGGCGTCCGGCGCCGAGGAGATGCCGCCGTCGTTCAGCAGGGCCAGGGCCTGCCCTGACGGGGCGATGGCCAGCGCGTCCGGGACGTCGGCCAGGACCGCGTCAAGCAGGCCCGGCGTCCAGGTCTGGCCCGCGTTGCTGCTGGTGGCCAGCGGCGAGAAGGCCAGCCCCTGGCTGGGCCGGAAGCCGACCACCAGCGAGGTGCCGCCCACGTCGCCCGAGGCGACCAGGCCGCCGTTGTCGGCCACCCCTTCCGGGGTGGCCAGGGACCAGCGGCTGGCGCCCGTGGGCCGGAGGAACAGCTGCCAGAAGTTGTTCTCCGACGCGGCCGACCCGCCCATGACCGTGACCGCCCAGGTGCCCTGCGCGGTGACCAGCGAGGTGGCCAGCGGCGCGGTCGGTACCTGGCCGGCAGGCGCGCTCTGCGGGGCGGTCTGGACGCCGCACCCGGCGGCCAGGGCGATCAGGCCCGCGCATGCTACCGCGAGGCCGGTGCTCCGCCAGTTCACGGCGCTCCTCTTCATGAGCTGCCCGTCACGAGCTAGCCAGCGCCTGGCGCGCATACTGGCTGAGCAGCACGGAGAACGAGGACTTCGTGCTCACGGTGGCGGGCCCGGGGTCGGCGTCGACCTCCTCGCGGACCTGCCCTGTCCGGTCGATGACCACGGCCAGGTCGTTGTGGGCCGACATCGCGCCCGCGGGCAGGTTCTCCACGGTGATCCCGTACTGCTCCCACACGCGGCTGAGCTGGCTGAGTGACCCGGTCAGGTACAGCCAGTTGGGCACCGTGTCCAGCCCCTCCTCGCGGTCGAAGGCCTGGGTGAACGCCGGCGACCGGTAGGTCGGGTTGGCCACTACGGCCACCAGCTCGACGTCCTTGTCCGCGGGCCCGAGCAGCACCCCCGTCTCCTTCATCTCGGCCCCGATGATCGGGCAGTCGGTGGTGCACACCGGGTCGAGGAACGTCAGCAGCACCACCTTGCCGCGCAGGCCGGCCAGCGAGACCAGCTGGCCGTTCTGGTCGGTGAGGGTAAAGCCGGGTGCCGGGAGGTCTATCGGGGCGGTGTCGCCTGCGATGGCCTCGGCCAGGATCGGGTCTGCGGTCCGGTTCGCGGCCGCCGCGGTCATCGGAACCACCCCGACCAGGATGACGGCCAGCGTCGCGACCGCCGCCGCGGACCGTGCGCTAGCCGACATGATCGCCGTCCCCACTGCTCTGGGCGCCAGCGGCCGCAGCCGCTCACGCCACCCTCGGCCCTCAGCGCCCTCGACGGCCGTTTCCTCGGCGGCCGGCGCCGGCATAAGGGCCAGGTAGCCCGCGGAGAACAGCAAGATCCAGGGGATCATGCTGTTAGGGTCGGTGCCGAGGCCGCCGAGGATGCCGAGATCCTGCACTAGCACCCAGTCCGCGAGGCAGAACGCCAGCCCGAACCACACGGCGTAGCGGACCAGCCGGGGCCTGCCGGTCAGGAAGATCGCGCCCATCGCCGCGAGCGCGATCACCACCACCAGGTTGACCGCGAAGCCGTTGCTCGCGGCGAACGAGCCGAAGCCGGCCACCAGGTCGGACAGGAAGTGCGGCTGCGAGGTGCCGGACATCTGCTGGACCATACCGGCCAGCGTGCCCGGCTGGCCGGCGATGGTGCCCGCCCAGAAGCCGCGGCCCGGCCAGGCCTGCAGCACCGCCATGCCCAGGAAGAACGCGCCTGTCCCGGCCAGTACCAGCCGCCCGAGCCGCGGGCCGCGCCAGGCGTCCTCGGGCAGCGCCACGAGCCCCCCGGCGACCACGTAGATCAGCACGGCCCCGGGCGCCCCGGTCAGCCAGCTCAGGCCCGGCGCGAAGATCCCGCCCAACGACTCCCCGAATACCCACACCACGAGCCCCCACGCCACGGCGGCCAGCCCCGCGAGCCTGGACCACGTCCCGTGCGCCGCGACCAGCAGCCAGGCGCCGATCCCGACCTGGATCCACACCGAGGCCGCGCCGGCCGTGATGGGGTGGAAGGACCAGACGGTCCCGCCCCAGTTGGCCAGGTGCTGGACCCAGGTCGGCGAGGCGGCGGCGGTCGGCGCGAAGACCTGCGCGGCCAGCCCGCCCGCCATCTTGGGCTGCGCCTGCAAGATTCCGTCCAGGATCCAGAGCAGGCCGAACCCGACCCGCAGCAGCACCCGCGCCCGGGGCTCCCGGGGCTCGCTGCCGCGCGAGGTCCCCGCCGCAGCGGGCCGCCACACCCGCGCCGTCGCCCACAGCAGGCCCAGGAATACGACGATGAGCAGCGCGATGAAGCCCTGGTGCAGTAGCGCGGACCTGAACGCGGCGACCAGCCTGGGGTCGTCCGGGCTCAGGCCTGAGTTCATGCCGGGCACGGGAAACCGTTCTCCTCTCGATCGGCCAGGCCCAGTTTGCCCTCAGCGTAGTGCGTGCGCCCCGGGCCGGTCCCACCCCCCGGCCAACATGAAGAAGATGTCATGACCTGGAGCGTCAACCCAGGTGAACAGCTCAGCTGCGCTGGCGTTCCGGCAGTCCCCAGGCCGCCGCGGCGAAGACGGTCAGCCCGAACAGGACGAACGTGAGCACGTGCACGCTGGTGCAGTACAGGCAGATGCTGTCGATGAGGAACAGCTCGGCGTACAGCAGGTAGATCACGAAGCCGATGCCGACCACCACCGAGGCCAGCCGGATCAGGGCGACCTCGCGGCGGTGCCACTGCCACTGCCAGGCCCACGGGCTCATCATCGCCACCGCGAACACGTAGAAGGCCAGCCCGAGCACGGCCACCGGGATCCCGAACGCGTACGACTGCGGGCTGGTCGTGACCTTGGTGCAGTTCACCAGCCCGCTTTCCGAGCACCCGATCAGCGCCGACTCGGTGAAGTGCGCGATCGTCAGGTAAATCGATACGCCCAGCCCGGCCAGCGCCACCGCGAAGGTGACGATCTGCAGCCACAGCGGGACGGTGCCGCTGGCCGGCGCCCTGAGCGCCGCCTCAGCCTCGACCGCCGTCCCGCGCGGCCCGCGCCGATCCGCTGCGCCACCGCGGCCCCCTGCGCCCCCGCGGCCCCCTGCGCCCCCGCCGCCCGCCGTGGCCTGCGGCCGGCCGGCCGGCTTGACCGCCGTCGCGCCGGCCCGGGCCCCCACCGCCGTGGCCCCGGTGCCATTCCGCCCGGCGGGCTGGGCGCCGGGGCTGCGCTGCGCTCGCGCGTTCCGCGCGCGGCTCGACTTCGACGCTGTCATCCGGGCTTCGCCTCCGGTCTGTCAGGGGCTGCTGGCAGATTGTATCGCGCTCGTTACGCTAGGGCCGCAGCGCTGGGGCGGACCTTAGAGCTGGCTCTCCAGTGACTGAACGGCCGTGGTGCACGCGCTGGCCGGCTGGTTGCCCGTCATCTTGCAGATCGCCGCGGTGTAGTAGTTGGCGGTCCCGTCGACGGCCTTGGCCGCGGTGCTGTTCGGGTCGTGCAGGGCGGCCGCGAGCGTGCTCCAGGTGAGCCCGGACAGCGCGGTGTTGGAGTAGCTCACCCCGATGCTCACGTACTTGTTGCCGAAGTCGAGGAACGGTATCGACCCGGCGCCCGACGAATCGATGTACGGCGGGGCGTCGTACTTGGAGAGCAGCGCCTGCTGGGCCGAGGTGGGGTTCTGCAGGTTGGTGTAGGTGCCGCTGGCGGTGTCCGGGATGTTGGTCTGGAGCTCGACCGGCGTGAAGTTCAGGTACGGGCTGGAGTAGGTGGCGTGGACGAACGTGAAGGTGGGCGTGTTCGGGTAGGGCTCCTGCTGTCCGGCCCCGTTGGTGACGCCCGAGTGCACGGTGGCCAGGCCGGAGAACGTGCCGAACCGGCTCAGCGCCACGATCATGGCCCAGCGGTTGGCCGCGCAGTAAGGGCAGTACTCGGCGCCGATGTACAAGAGCTCGGGCTTGCCGCCCGCGGTCAGCGTCGCGGGGTTCCCGGTGATGGCCTGGACCTTCCCGGTGAACGTGCCCGCCCCGACCGCGTTCAGCGTGCTCGCGGGCACCGAGGTGGTGGTGGTCACCAGCGAGGTCAGGGCGCTGCCGGTGGGGCCGTTCGACGAGCTCGAGGCCGCCGCGACCGCCGGCTTGTTGTTCAGCTTGACGATGACGAGGGCCAGCACGACGGCCAGCACCACGACCACGGCGCCTGAGGCGATCAGGATCCGCCTGCGCTGCTCGGACCGGCGCGCCGCCGCGCGCTGCGCGGCCAGCTTCTCCCGCCGGCTTGACTCGACCTTCGTCCTGCTTGCCTTGCCCATGCTCGGTTCGTCCAACCCCTACCTCAGCCGGCGGCGCCTGGCCCGCGCCCGCCGGTCCCGTGCCTGCGCCAGCGCAGGAGCACCCCGCTCAGCGGGTACCGCGCTCCATCGTAGGCGGTCAGGCGCGCTCGCGTGCCCTGCTAGGAGGACTGAGAGCAAACCGTCAGTAAGCCTTCAGCGCGACGCGGCGGGCGCCGGGTGCGCCGGGCGTCTGGACCGGACGCCGAGGTAGCAGACCACTACGACGGTTAGGTAGCCGACGTAGACGAGCAGCTGCAGCGGCGTCGGCGCATCGCTGTAACCGAAGAAGCTGTGCAGCACGTCGCCGAACGCGCTGTCTTCAGACAACAGCCAGGCCGAGTGCCACATCGGCGCGTCGAGCACGGGCAGCCAGCCGAGCTCCTGCAGGTTCTCCACCGCGTCGGCCAGCAGGCCCGCGGCGAAGACCATCAGCAGCACGCCGATCACGGTGAAGAACCGGGCCAGGTTCAGCCGGTGGCCCAGCCGGTAGATCACGAACGCGACGCCCAGCGCTCCGGCCAGGCCGATCACCGCCCCGCTCAAGGCGCCTGCCGTGGAGGTGGAGAAGACGATGGCCAGGGTGAAGACCACCGTCTCCAGTCCTTCGCGGCCGACGGCCTGGAAGGCCAGCAGCCCGAGCCCCCACCGGGCCCGGCCGTCGAGCGCCGCGTCGGCGCGGGCCCGCAGCTCCTTGGACAGCGACCGGGCGTGGTTGCGCATCCAGAACGTCATGTAGGTCAGCACGCCCGCGGCGACCAGGTAGGTGATGGTCTCGAAGATCGTCTGTGCGCGCGAGCCGTCGTAGCTGCGGATGGTCGCGTAGGCTGCCACCCCGCCCGCCGTCGCGAGCAGCAGGGCCGCCCCGACTCCCACGAATACGTCGCGGAAATGCTCACGCTGGCCGATCCGGTTGAGGTAGGCCAGCAAGATCGCCACGATCATGCTCGCTTCCACGCCCTCGCGCAGGAAAATGACGAGCGTAGCGAGCATCCTCGAGCCTCCAGCCCTCAGCAGCCGTCTGTCTTTCCCAAGTTAGATTAGGCAAACCTTACTTGATGGATCGCAGTGGCGGCCCGGGGATCGGCGTTTCTGTCGCTCGCTCGAGGATGCCCGGGTTGCCGACCCTCACGACAGGTAGTGGGGGGGTGCCGTGAGGGTCGGCGGCTCCGGGTCACGCCCGTGCCCGGAGGCTTCGGGGAGCGCCTAGTCCGCGCCCGCGGCGGCGGTGGTGGCGCGCGCACCCACTATCAACCGGACGTCTCTAGGTGATCTAGATTATTTCTGGATGAACGGCCCGGAGCCGCTGTAGCCTCGTGCCATACGCTTACGCCCGGGCTCGGGGGGCGGCGGCCAGTGAGCGGAAGGTCAGCGGAGCGTGGTACTGCGCGTCGCCGTGCTCGGCCCGGTAGCGGCCTGGTATGGCCACGAGGAACTGCGGGTGGGGCAGCCCAGGCAGCAAGCCGTCCTGGGCATCCTGGCCTTGCGCGCGAACCGGGTGATCTCCCGCGGCGAGCTCGTTGACGCGGTCTGGGGGCAGGATCCGCCCGCCAGCGCCGAGGGCGGCATCTACACCTATGTGGCCGGCCTTCGCCGCGTCATCGAGCCGACCAGGTCAGCGCGCGGGCCGGGCCGCGTGCTGGTCTCCTCCGGAGCCGGGTACGTGCTGCACCTGGTGCCGGGCCAGCCCGACGCCGCCGCGTTCGAACAGCACCTGGCCGAGGCCAGAAAGCTGCGCCGCGCCGGTGACCCGGCGGGCGCGGCCGGCGCGCTGGAGACCGGGCTCGGGCTGTGGCGCGGTGTGGCGTTCGCCGGGGTGCCCGGCCCGTTCGCGGAAACCGAGCGGGCGCGGCTGGCCGAGCTGCGCTCGGGTGCCGCTGAGGAGCGAGCCGACGTCCTGCTCGAGCTGGGGCGCCACGAGGAAGTCCTGCCGGACCTGACCGCCCTGGTCGCGAGCCACCCGCTGCGCGAGCGCATGCGCGGGCTGCTGATGATCGCGCTGTACCGCAGCGGGCGGCACGCCGAGGCGCTGCGGCTCTTCCAGGACGGGCGGCGCGTGCTGGCCGAGGAACTCGGCATTGACCCCGGCAGCGAGCTGTCCCGCATTTACCAGCAGGTACTGACCCGCGACCCAGCGCTGAACCTCGCGGCCGGAGCGGCCGGAGCGGCCGGAGCGGCCGGAGTAGCCGGAGCGGCCGGAGCGGCCGCGGGCGGCTTGGCCGGGTCCGCGCCGCCACGCGGGGGCCAGGACCCGTCATGGGCCGTCGGCCACCCCGGCGTTCCGGTCCCGGCGCAGCTCCCGCTGGACGCCCAGGGCTTCTCCGGCCGCCGCCGCGAGCTGCGCGAGCTGCATGCGCTGCTGCCGCAGGCCCGGCCCGCCGACCGGGATGAGGCGGTGCCGGTGGTGGTCATCTCGGGTACGCCGGGAGTGGGCAAGACCGCGCTGGCCGTCCGCTTCGGGCACCAGGTGGCCAGGCGCTTCCCCGACGGCCAGCTGTACGTCAGCCTGCGCGGCCTGAATCCGGGCCTGCCGCCCATGGAACCGGGCGAGGTACTGCGGTTCTTTCTCGGCGCCTTCGGCGTCCCGCCGCACCGGATCGCGGCGCCCGCCGAGGAACGCGCGGCCCTGTTCCGCAGCCTGCTGGACGGCAAACGGGTCCTGATCGTGCTCGACAACGCGACCAGCGCCGCCCAGGTGCGGCCGCTGCTGCCCGGCTCGCCGGACTGCCTGGTCGTGGTGACGAGCCGCAACCAGCTGGGCGGCCTGGTGGCTGCGGAAGGGGCCGCGCTGCTCCCCCTGGAGGTCCTCAGCGACGCCGAATCCCGCGACATGCTGGCCCGCAGGCTCGGCCGCGACCGGGTCGCCGCCGAGCCGGACGCGGCGGACGAGATCGTGGCGGCCTGCGCGGGCCTCCCGCTGGCCCTGTCCATCTCAGCCGGCCGGGCCGCCGGCCACCGGAAGCGCCCGCTGGCCGAGCTGGCCGCCGAGCTGGCCGATGCCCGCGGCCGGCTGGATGCCCTGGCCGCGGACGACGCGGCCGCCGACGTACGGGCCGTCCTGTCCTGGTCCTATGAGCAGCTCAGCCCGGCCGCGGCCCGGATGTTCCGCCTGCTCGGCCTGCACCCGGGCCCGGACATCTCCCTGTCCGCGGCGGCCAGCCTGGCCGGGATCGGCCGGGCCGAGGCGGGCGCCGCGCTGCGCGAGCTGACCCGGACGAACATGGCCGCCGAGCACCTGCCCGGCCGGTTCGCGTTCCACGGCCTGCTGCGCGCCTATGCGGCCGAAGCCGCCGAGCGAACCGACACCGATACTGACCGGCGGGCGGCCGCCCACCGCGTCCTGGACCACTACCTGCATACGGCGATGACCGCCACGGCACGGTTCAGCCCGCACCGGCCGCCGCTGCGGCTGGATGGCCCGCAGCCGGGCGTGGTGCCGGCCGGGTTCCCGGCCAAGGAGCAGGCGGTGGCCTGGTTCGACGCCGAGGCCCCGGTGCTGCTGGCGCTGATCGACTACGCCTCGGCCCACGGCTTCGACGCCCACGCCTGGCAGCTGCCCTGGGCCCTCGGCCCGTTCTTCAACCTGCGCGGGCAGTGGCGGACCTGCGCGGCCTGCCAGCAGCCCGCGCTGGCCGCCGCGCGCCGGCTGGGGGACGCTGCCGCGCTCGCCCACGCGTATTACCTGCTCGGCAACGCGGAGGGGCATCTGGGGGAGTACCAGGCCGCCGGCCAGAACATGCAGTATGCGCTGGCCCTGTTCCGGGACCTGGGCGACCGGGCCAACGAAGGAATGGTGCTGAACGGCCTGGCCAGCATGCTGGAGACCCAGGGACACTACACCGAAGCGCTGGTCGTGGCGCTGGCCGCGCTGCGGATGCTCAAGGCCGCCGGGCACTGGTGGACGCAGGCCAACCTGGAGAACGGCGTCGGCTGGCTGTACGCCCACCTGGGCCAGTACGACCAGGCGCTGGAGCACTGCCAGCAGGCGCTGACCCTGCACCGGGAGTCGGGCAACCGCGGCGGCGCGGCCGACACCCTGGACAGCCTCGGTTTCGCCTACCTGCACCTGGGCGATCTGGTCCGGGCCCAGGCCTACTACGAGCAGGCCATCGACGCCTTCCGCGAGATGGGCGGGTCGTTCGGCGAGGGCAGCTCGCTGGCCGGGCTGGGCGACGTCATGGCCGCGATGGGCGACCTGGAAGCGGCCCGGTCCCGTTACCTGCGGGCCGCCGCGGTCCTCGACGCCGTGCCGCACCCGCTGGCCGATGACGTCCGGGTCAGGCTCCGCGACCTGGACCGTGGCCCGCTGCCCGCAGCAGCCACCACAGAGCGTTAGGTTAGAAAGGAAAGTTAGAAAGGAAAAGGGCCAGGGCCGATCCCCTGCCTACCTACGGAACCCAAGGGTGTGTACGCGCTTGAAGGCACTGCTGGTCGAGAATATCCATCCCGACGCGTCGGCGCGGCTGGCCAAGGAAGGCTACGAGGTTTCCGCGCTGCCGCGCGCGCTCGGCGAGGACGAGCTCATCGACGCGCTGGACGGGGTGAGCCTGCTCGGCATCAGATCCGGCACCGAAGTCACCGCGCGCGTCCTGGACGCGGCCACCGACCTCGTCGCCGTCGGCGCGTTCTGCATCGGGGTCAACCAGATCGACCTGGCCGCGGCGAGCAGGCGCGGGATCGCGGTGTTCAACGCGCCGTTCTCCAACACGCGCAGCGTGGTCGAGCTCGCGCTGGCCGAGATCATCGCCATGGCCCGCCGGCTGCCGGAGAAGAACGCCCAGATGCACGCCGGGCTCTGGGACAAGTCGGCGGCCGGCGCCCACGAGGTCCGCGGCCGGCGGCTCGGCATCGTCGGCTACGGCAACATCGGCACCCAGCTGTCGGTGCTGGCCGAGAACCTGGGCATGTCGGTGTACTTCTACGACGTCGCCGACAAGCTGGCCCTCGGCAACGCGCGGCGCTGCTCGACCCTGACCGAGCTGCTGGAGTCGGTGGAGACCGTCACCTTGCACGTGGACGGGCGCCCTGGCAACCACGGCTTCTTCGGCGAGGCCGAGTTCGCCGCGATGCGGCCCCGGTCGCTGTTCCTCAACCTGTCCCGCGGCTTCGTGGTCGACCACGCGGCGCTGCGGCGCAACATCGAGTCCGGTCACCTGGCCGGGGCATCCATCGACGTGTACCCCGAGGAGCCGAAGGGCCGCGGCGACGAGTTCGTCTCCGAGCTGCGCGGGCTGCCCAACGTCATCCTGACCCCGCACATCGGCGGCTCGACCCTGGAGGCCCAGCAGGACATCGGGGACTTCGTCGCCGGGAAGCTCGCCGACTACATGTCCTCCGGCGCGACCTCGCTCAGCGTCAACCTGCCGGAGATCGCGCTGGGCGCGACCAGCGGCGCGCACCGGCTGGTGCACCTGCACCAGAACGTGCCTGGCGTGCTGGCCGCGATCAACGGCGTGCTCGCCCAGCACGGCGTCAACGTCGAGGGCCAGCTGCTGCGCACCAGGGATGAACTCGGCTACGTGCTGACCGACATCGGCTCCGAGTACAGCAAGGGCGTCCTGGACGAGCTGCAGGCCATGCCCGTCACCATCAGCCTGCGCACCCTGCGCTCACCCTGACGCCCGGGCCCTAGGACCCGGCTGCGCGGTCTGCCGGTAACGAGTTCAGGACGTCGCCGAGGAAGCCCCGCACCAGGGCCGCGGTCCCGGCCACGTGCTCTTCCATCGTGCGCCGGGCCCGCTCGGGGTCACCGGCCAGGATGGCCCGCACGATGGCCGTGTGCTGCACGTTCGCGTGCTCGAGATTGCGTTCCAGCATGGGGATGGCGTTCAGCAGGTCGACCAGCCGGACGCGGGCCTCGACCACGCTGGCCGTCAGCAGCGGCGATCCCGCCGCGTCCGCGATGGCCAGATGCAGGCGCGTGTCCGCCGGGCGGTAGCCGAACGACCCGGCGTCCCGCATGGCGGCCAGGCACTCGGCCAGGTTCTCCCGGTGCTGCCTGGTCAGGCTGGCCCGCGCCGCCATCTCGGCCGCGCCGGTCTCCACCACCCGCCGGAAGGTCAGCGCGTCGTCGAGGTCATGGCCCATGTCCCGCGCGGTGCGGCTGAGCTCGTCCCGGACCAGTGGCTCGGGCTGCCGGATGACGAACGTGCCGCCGAACCGCCCGCGCTTGGTCTCCACGTAGCCCGCCGCGGCCAGCTCGCGCAGCGCCTCGCGCAGCGTGATCCGGCTGACCCCGAGCCTGCGGGTCAGCTCCCGCTCCGGCGGCAGCCGGTCACCGGGCGCATAGACGCCCAGCTTGACCCCCTCGAGCAGCCGCTCGACGGTCTCCTCGAAGGCGTTGCCGGTCCGCACCGCGCGGAACACCGCGGCGACGATGGCGGGCGAGCCTCCCGGCACGTGATACTCCTGATGACCGATGCTGGCCGTACTGACGCAGCGATTAGATCAGCTGAGATTAGATCAGCTGAGATTAGATCATAGGCGTCAGGGCCGGGGCCCGTAGCGCGGCCCGCTCGGCCGCCGCGCCGACCAGCGCGCCGAACAGCCGGGCATCCTCGTGCTGTTCCGGGTGCCACTGCACGCCGAGCACGAAGCCGGGCAGGCCGCCCAGCTCGGAGGGGCCGGCCTCGACCGCCTCGATCAGCCCGTCTTCCTCCCACGCGACCGCCCGCAGCCCGTCGCCGAGCAGGTCGACGGCCTGGTGGTGATGGGTGGGCACCTCGATGAGCCCGGGCTCGGGCAGGATGCCGGCCAGCATGCTGTCCGGGCTGACCTTTACGTGGTGCCGCCCGAACCAGCCCGGGCCGCCGTGGTGCCGCCCATGGTCGATCAGGTCCGGCACGTGCTGGTGCAGCGTGCCGCCCCGGCACACGTTCAGCACCTGCATGCCGCGGCAGATCGCCAGCAGCGGCACGCCCTGGGCCACGGCCGCGCCGGTGACGGCCAGGTCCCAGGCGTCGCGGGCCGGCCCGGCCGGCTGGGTCTGCGGGTGGCGCGGCTGGCCGTACCGGGCCGGATCGATGTCCGGGCCGCCCGAAACGACCAGGCCGTCCAGGTGCGCGACCGTCAAGCTGGCCTCGTCGGCGTCCCCGCCGGGCGGCAGCAGGACCGGCCTGCTGCCGCTGCGGCGCACCGCGTCCACGTACACGTACGGGAGAAGCGCGGCCCGGGCGTTCCAGTCATGCCACGCAGCCGTGTCGTCGTATGACGTAATACCAATAACCGGCGTCATGATTCCCCTTGGAGCTGATCCTCCGCCGCTACCCTCAAAAGCCTCTTTCACGCCGAACGAGCCGTGGTTCGACGCCACCATCCGTGTGCACGGCCCCGCTGGTGACGTGGCGATGGGCGGCGAGTGCCGGAGTCAGGTTTGCAGTGTCTATTCCCCGATCCAGAAATCTATTTCAAGTCGCGTCCTGTCCTTACCGGACTAATTCATTGTATAGCGCCCGGCGCTCGCCCCGCGAAGAAACCGTGAAGTTCGTCACCCGCAGTCGTTTGGGCGTCGGCACAGCCTCGTACCGGCCCGGATGGCGCCCTCGTACCGGCCCGGATGGCGCCCGCCGCGTTCGCCGGAATGGCCGGGCTTTTCCCCATCTGCCCGCTGATGCCGGCGTTTGAAAAGCACGGCCGCGATGGCCGCGGTGGCCGCGTCCCGGGCGATCCGGCGCACCCCGGCCGTGCCAGGATGGGATTTCAAGAAGGGTGAGCGCGCTATGACGAGCAGGACCGAGGCCGCCGCGGCCACTAGCCCGCAGCCGACGGCCATGCCCCAGCGGCGCGTGCTGGTGATCATCGGCGCGCTGCTGCTGGGCATGCTGCTGGCCGCCCTCGACCAGACCATCGTCGCGACCGCGCTGCCGACCATCGCGGGTGACCTGCACGGGCTGTCGCACCTGTCCTGGGTGATCACCGCGTACCTGCTGGCCTCCACGGTGTCGACGCCGCTGTGGGGCAAGCTCGGCGACATGTACGGCCGGAAGATGTTCTTCCAGGCCTCGATCGTGATCTTCCTGATCGGCTCCGCGCTGTCCGGCCTGTCGCAGTCGATCCTCCAGCTGATCGTGTTCCGCGCCGTCCAGGGGCTCGGCGGCGGCGGCCTGATCGTGGGCGCGCAGACCATCGTCGCGGATGTCGTCCCGCCCCGCCAGCGCGGCCGTTACCAGGGCATCTTCGGCGCCACGTTCGGGGTCGCCAGCGTGCTCGGGCCGCTGATCGGCGGCTTCTTCGTGGACAACCTGTCCTGGCGGTGGGTGTTCTACATCAACCTCCCGATCGGCATCGTGGCCCTGGCCGTCACCGCGGCGGTGCTGCCCGGCCGGCTGAGCAAGACCCGCCACGTGATCGACTACGCGGGTACCGCGCTGGTCGGCGCGGCCGCGGTCTGCCTGGTCCTGCTCACCTCGCTGGGCGGCAACACGTTCGGCTGGAACTCGTTCCCGATCTACCTGCTCGGCGTGCTGGCCGTGGTCTGCGCGGCTGGTTTCGTCGTGGTCGAGCGGCGCGCCGCCGAGCCGGTCATACCGCCGCGGCTGTTCGCGAACGGGGTGTTCTCCTCGGCCAGCGTGGTGGGCTTCGCGGTCGGCTTCGCCATGTTCGGCGCGCTGGCCTACCTGCCGCAGTACATGCAGGTCGTGCGCGGGATCTCGCCGACCCTGTCCGGGCTGCGGCTGCTGCCCCTGCTGGTCGGGCTGCTGGTCACCTCGACCGGCACCGGCTTCCTGGTCAGCAAGTGGGGCCGGTACAAGATCTTCCCGGTGCTCGGCACGGCGCTGATGACCCTGGGCCTGTACCTGCTGTCGCGGCTGGGCGTCGACACCAGCTTCTGGCTCGTGTCGCTGTACCTGTTCATCCTCGGCGTGGGCATCGGGGCCTCGCTGCAGGTGCTGATCATTGCGGTGCAGAACGCGGTCGACTACACCGACCTCGGCGCCGCCACGTCCGGGGTCACGTTCTTCCGCTCCATCGGCGGGTCGTTCGGCACCTCGGTCTTCGGCGCGATCTTCTCCGGCGTGCTGGCCGGTGACATCGCCGCCGCGCTGCACGGCGTCCCGCTGCCCAGCGGGCTCAGCCCGTCCGCGGGAGCCAGCCCCGCCGTGCTCCAGCACCTGCCCGCCGTCATCAGGGACGGCTACGTCGCCGGGTACGCCCAGGCGCTGCATACGGTGTTCCTGTTCGCGACGCCCCTGGCCGCGCTGGGCTTCGTGCTCAGCCTGTTCCTCAAGGAGGTCCCGCTGCGGGACACGGTGCGGGCGGTGGACCGGGCCCAGAGCACCGCCCCGACCGCCATTCCCGCCGCCCGCGACTCGGCCCAGGAGATGGAGCGCGCCCTGATGACGCTGTTCGGCCGCGAGCGCCGGGCGGAGACCTACCGCCGTCTCGCCGAGGCCGCCGGCGTGCCGCTGAGCCCACGCGGCACCTGGCTGCTGTACCGCGTCGCGGACAGCGCCCCGATCCCTGCGCAGGCCCTGGCCGGCCGCCTGGGCATCCCCGTCGCCGAACTGGATCAGCGCCTGACCGAACTCCTGACCGCCGGCTACCTCACCCTCGCCACCCCCGCCGACGTCACCCCCGCCCCCGGCACCCCCCCGGCCGACGGGGACCGCCCCGGTACCGCCGCCAGCACCCCCCCGGCCGACGGGGACGGCACCCGGGCGAGATCTGGCCTCGCGCTCACCGCGGCCGGCCAGCAGGTCGCCGCCCGGCTGGACGTCGCCCGCGAAGCGGGAATCGACCGCCTGGCCACGGATTGGGAGCCGGACCGTATTCCGGAGCTGCGCGAACTGCTCGGGCGGATCACCCGGACCCTGGTCGCCACCGACGTCGCGCCAGAGCATGACGGGGCCGCCGCGCAGGCCGCCGCCCCCCGCTGAGGAGCGGCGCCGAACGGGCGCCGAGCACCGCCGGGCAGCCCGCACCGGGTACGTTCGGTGCCAAACGACCCCGACGACCCAGAGGAGTGACATGGCGATCCTCGTGCTGGTGCTATGGGCGTTCACTGCCGGGGCCGGGTTCTACCTGCTGGTGACCGGCAGCCCCGGCCGCCCCGCCCGGCCCGCACCCGCCGAGCCCGCCGCCGCCGCCGAGTCTGTGCCCTCAGGGCGCCCCGCGGCGGGAGCCTCCCGGACCGCCTCCTCGCGGCGGGGTGCCCGTGATCCGTGGGCCCCCGCTTCGCTGGTCGCCGCCAGGCAGGCACCGCTCGTGCCCGGCGCCCGCGCGCTGGCGGAGTTCGCCCACCCAGCGGCGGGCATCGTCGGGCTCGGTTTCTGGCTGGGTTTCACGCTGGTCCACGCCCGGGTCCTGGGCTGGATCGGGTTCGGGCTGGCGGCGGCCACGGCCTGCGTAGGCCTGGCCTGGTTCGCGGCCAACACCCGCGCCGCCCGGCGGCCCGCATCGGCCGGATCAGCTCCGTCCTTCGCCACCCGCCTCGTCGCGCTGCACGGCAGCGCGGCCGCCATCACGATCGCCCTGGCCGCGCTGACCGCCTTGCTCCTGCACGGATAGCTCCTGCCGGGATGGCCGCTGGCCAGTGCCTGCGGCCCCGACACGGATAGGAGGAGACGAGGACCATCGAGCCTAGGGAGCGTGTTGAAGGCTCATGATCACCGGCGCCGCAAGCACTGGCCATCACTTAGGTCTACGGCCCGCCCCCCGTTCCGGCTCACATATCCCCGCGCTCGTAATGGTCCGGTAAGAACTCACTGCCAGGAACATAAGAAAAGCACCCCATCGCTCGGGTGGTTTCCATGATCATGGCCAGGAATGGCCGAATGCGGTCCAAGACTGGCCATGATCATGGTCGGCGTCCGTTATGCCTCAATGTGAAGTTGAGACATAACGGGGCATAACTGGCTTTTACGTCACGTAGCACGTCTGCACCGGGCGGCTAAAGAGCGGCCGCCGCCGTCCGCGCTGCCCGTCCGCGCTGCCCGTCCGCGCTGCCCGTCCGCGCTGCCCGTCCGCGCTGGCCGCCTGCGCCGCTCCCGCCTGCGAACAGGACCCTGACGAGCAGCAATAGCCGACACTACGGGCTTTGTGAAGGTACCTGGCCTTGGGTAAGAAGTGCTCCCGCGGCCCTCGCTCACCAGACACGGACGACGTTCCTCCGGTTATCGCGGTAATTCCGGGCTTCATGGTAGATCCGGGGGATCACGATCCCCCGGAATTTCCGCTTAGCCCGGATCTTCCACGATCATGTGGCTATTGGGAGGCGCGGGGGCAGGCGGGCGGACTCCGGGCTTCGACATACGACGATAGGATCGTGGGCGGGGCGCGGCCGGGCAGTAAGGATCTCAGACGTGGCGAAGGCAGACGGCCCCGGCAGCCCGAGGCCGATAAGAGGGCCGACAAGAGGGCCGACAAGAGGATTGAGCCGGCGCGAGGCGCTGATCCTGCTCGGGGCCGGCGCTCTGGCGGCCGAGCAGGCCCTGATCAATGTCCCCCAGGCGGGCGGCGCCACGGCTCCCGCTGGCCCGGAGCTGGCCCGCGCCACCCCGGTCCCGGGCGGCTACGCGCCAGACGGCACGGCGGGCCGGGCCGCCGCGCTGCCGCTGCGCGACGTGGAACTGCTCGCCAGCCCCTTCCGGGATAACCAGGCCCGGAACACCGCGTACCTCACGTTCCTGGATCTGGACCGCATGTTGCGCCCGTTCCGGCTGAACTACGGCCTGCCGTCGTCGGCGCTGCCGTGCGGCGGCTGGGAGCGGCCCGCGTCCCAAATACGCGGGCACACCACCGGGCACCTGATGTCCGCGCTCGCGCTGACGTATGCGAACACGGGTAACCCCGACGCGCTGGCCCGCGGGCGCTACCTGGTCGGCGAGCTCGCCGCCATGCAGGCCCGCGCCCGCCAGGCCGGCTTTCGTCCCGGCTACCTGTCGGCGTTCCCCGAGGTCTACTTCGACTGGCTGGAGGAGGGCCGCCCCATCTGGTCGCCGTATTACATGATCCACAAATACCTGGCCGGGCTCCTCGACCAGTACCAGCTGGCCGGCGATCCGCTGGCCCTCGACGTCGCGGCCCGGCTTGGCGACTGGGTGGACTGGCGCACGGCCAGGCTGCCGTACGCCCAGATGCAGATGGTGCTGCAGAACGAGTTCGGCGGTCTGCCGGAGGCCCTGGCCAACCTGTATACGATCACCGGCCGGGAGCGGTACCTGGCCGCCGCGCAGCGTTTCTATCACGCACAGGTGCTCGACCCGCTGGCGGACGGGGTTGACCAGCTGGCCGGGCTGCAGGCGAACGTGACCACGCCGAAGATCATCGCCTGCGTCCGGATGTGGGAGGAGACGGGCAGCGGCAAGTACCGCGATATCGCGCAGAACTTCTGGGACATCGTGACCGGCCACCACGTGTACGTCATCGGCGGCGCCGGCAACTACGAGCACTTCCAGCAGCCCGACGTGGTGGCCGGCCAGCTCTCGAACTTCACCTGCGAGAACTGCGTCGGCTACAACCTGCTCAAGCTGACCAGGCTGCTGCATTTCCATCAGCTGACCCGGACCGACCTGATCGATTACTACGAGCGGACGCTGTTCAATCAGATGCTGGGGGAGCAGGACCCGGCCTCGCCGCACGGCTTCAACTGCTACTACACCGGCTTGTCGGCTGGCGCCTTCAAGCGCCAGCCGCTGAACTATTTCGCGGGCGGCAACCCCGGGATCTACGCCACCGACTACGACACCTTCACCTGCGACACCGCCACTGGGCTGGAGACCCAGGCCAAGTTCGCCGACACCATCTACACCCGCGACCCGGACGGCCTCTACGTCAACCTGTTCATCCCGTCGCGGGTCCGGGTCGCCGGGCTCGTGCTGGAGCAGGCCACCGGCTTCCCCGACGACTCGCTGATCGCCCTGTCCGTGCTCTCCGGAGCGGCCACGATGACGCTACGGGTCCGCGTGCCGGCCTGGACCGACGGGCCGCCGGTGGTGGTGCTCAACGGCGAGCTGGTCTCAGCCCAGGCGGCGGGCGGCTGGATCGCGATCCGCCGGCGGTGGCAGGCCGGGGACATGCTGGAGGTCGTGCTGCCCATGCGGCTGGCCTTCGAGCCCACCCCCGACCATTCCAGCGTGCAGGCCGTGACGTACGGGCCGGTCGTGCTGAGCGGCGTCTACCCGGCCGACCCCGGCACTGGGACGCCGGCCCTCGAGCCCGGCTCGGTGCAGCAGACCGCCGCCCAGCCGATGACCTTCGCTGCCGTGGCCAACGGCCAGCCGGTGACGCTGATCCCGGTGAGCCGCGCCGCCCACGAGTACTACACGGTGTACTGGCAAACCGCCTGACCTCCGTAGCAACACCGGCATGAACAGCAACATCGGCATGAACAGCGCCATCGGAATGCATGGTAACACTGGGATGCATAGCAACATCTGAGCCATAAGAAACTCTCGTTGACCGACATTAAATCCTGGCCATCCTTTACCTCAAGTTAGTTGCCAAGCAGCAATTGCCTGACAGCAATTGCCGAGAGGCAATTGTTTCGGGGCAATTGCCTAAGGGCAAAGGGTTGACATTGCGCGCGGCGCATCCAACAATCCATTAACACCGCTGTAACGCCGTAAATCTGGCCTCTACCAGGACTCATGTCCCTGGTAATCCGTGACGGCTTCGCCGTCACCCGCAACGGCAACGGCAACGGCAACGACGCCGGCGTCGCCCCTCGTCTAGGACCGCGCCCGACCCTGGCGCAGGACCCGGCATGATGACCGGTCTATAACCGCGGCCCCGGCACCCTCGACATCCGCGGTAAAGCCCCAGTCGACCCCCGCTTTCCGCGAGCCGTTCCCTGAAACCGGACGGCAGCAAGGAGAACAGAACGTAATGGCACAAGACATCTCGGGAGCCGCCGGCGGCGGCGCCACCCTGGTCGTCCCCGGTGAGATGGCCGCCCGGATCGACCGCCTGCCCAGGAGCTTCATGCTCTGGGAGATAGCCCTGCTCGTCCAGCTGGCCTGGGGCATCGCGGCCTCGACCGATGGGATCGCCCGGACCCTGTACCCGTTCATCTGGCTGCCGCACAAGGACATCACTTCCTTTGAGTACTCGGTCCTGTACGCCATGCAGACCGGGATCAGCATCCTGATCGGCGCCTACCTCATCGGCTGGCTGGCCGACAAGATCGGCCGGCGCAACGCCCTGATCATGTCCGCGACGCTGGCCGGGGTGTTCATCTGGACGTTCGGGTACGTGACGAACTTCTGGGGACTGTTTTTCCTGTCGATCGGCGACACCCTCGGGTTCGCCGGGTTCCTGGCCGTCAACATCGTGTACCTCAGTGAGATGGGCGGGCCGATAGCCCGGGGCCGGGTGATCATGGTCGCCCAGGCGGTCTGCATCTTCACGTTCGAGGTCTTCCTGGTCGGCCTGATCCCGCACTACTGGATCCCGGGCCAGTACCGGGATTACCTGTGGCTGCTGGCCGGGCTGAACATCCTCATGGCCCTGATCTTCGCCTGGCGGCTGCCCGAGTCACCTCGCTGGCTGGAGGTCAGGGGACACCACGACCAGGCGCGCAAGGTCATGGAGCGGATGGAGGCACGGGTCATGAAGCGGCACCCCGTGCTGCCCGAGCCCGACCTGGCGCCGTACCAGCAGGTGGTGTCCGAGGAAAAGACCAGCATGTTCGCCGTGTTCAGCAAGCAGTACCTCTGGACGACCATCCTCCTGCTGGTGGTCATGGTGCTCGGCTACGGCGGCATCGTCTACGGCAACGGCGGCTACGGTTACCTGTTCCTGGCCGAAAGCCGCGGCTACAGCCCAGGCTTCGTCTTCGCCCTGACCGCCTGGGCCGGCGTGATCGGCACCATCGCCTACCTGCTCAACGCGGTGTTCGGCGACCGGTTCGAGCGCAAATGGACTCAGCTCGTCGGCGCCATCTTGTTCGCCGGTGGCTGGTACGGCGTGTACGCCGTGCACAACACCCCGGCCCTGGTCGTCTTGTACCTCATCATGAATATCGGCGTCATCTTGTGGCTGTGGAGCATGTACGTGTACATCCCGGCCAACTTCGCGACCCGGCTGCGCGGCCTGGGCACCGGCTGGACCGACGGCGTGGGCCACCTGGGCGCCTGGGGCGGCGTCCTCCTGTGCGGAGTGGTCTTCACCGCGGCCACGCCGCTGGGCTGGATCTTGCTGATCACGATTCCGGGCGCCCTCGTCCCGGCCGGCCTGGTCGGGGCGTTCGGAAAGCGCCAGCACCGTCGCGCGCTCGAAGAGCTGGCCAAATAGACGCCGGGGTCCAGCCCGAAGGCTCTTTCCCGAGGTCCCTCCGGCGGACCCTTGAGGTGTCACCGACGGCTCAGCCCTCGCCCAGCCGGCCCCCGCCATAGTCCCGCGGCGGGAGGCCGGCTGGGCGAATGGTTGTGAGCGTGACGAGGTCAGGGTGATGACATCACGCGCAGTCCACTCACGGGCCACTTGAACGAAACCCCGTATCCCGAATCACATAAGAACCAAAGCTAACCCTGGATAACCGGGATCGCGTCCCGGCCATCCTCCATCATCAGGTGACTTTCGTACCCGAGTTTCCTGGCCGCAACTGCCTGCAGGTCAAGGGTTGACATTCCGCCCGAACCGGCCAACAATTCCCATTAACACAGCTGTAACCCAGTAAATGTGGCCCCTACCAGAAGCCATAGCTAGAACTCGTCACAGCTACGCCGTCACCCGCCACGGCAAGGGCAACGACGCCGGCGCCGCCCACCGCGTGCTGGCCTGCGCCCGAACAGGCGAGGGCCCACGTCACGATGACCAGCCTCGCCGGCCGTCGCCGGCCCTCGACATCAACGGGCAAAGTCCAGATTTCCCTCGGCCACGTCGGCCATGCCAGGCCATGCCAGGCCAGGCCAGGCCAGGCCATGCCGCCATGCCGGCCACTATTCCCGCTTTACCCCGCCACCCTCTGACACCGGGTGGCAGCAAGGAGAAGGTAAATGGCACAAGACACCTCAGGAGCCGCCGGCGGCACAGCCGCGGTGGTGGTCCGGGGCGAGATGGCGGCCCGGGTCGACCGGCTGCCGCTCAGCTGGATGCAGTGGGAAATAGCTCTGGTTGTCCAGCTGGCCTGGGCGGCCATGCTGGCCACCGACGGGCCCGCCCTGCGGCTGTACCCGTTCATCTGGAAGCCGGCCCACCTGATCACCTCATCGGAGTACTCGGTCATCTACGCCTTCGAGGTCGGGATCGGCATCTTGATCGGCGGCTACACCATGGGCTGGCTGGCCGACAAAATCGGCCGGCGCAACGCTCTGATGATCTCCGCGGTGCTGGCTGCGGCGTTCTCTTGGCCGTTCGCGTACGTGACGAACTATCCGGCGCTGGTGGTGCTGTCGATCTTCACCGGGCTGGGCTGCGGCGGGGCGCTGGCCATCAACGTCGTGTACATCTCGGAGATGACCGGCCCGGCCGTCCGCGGCCGAGTGGTCATGGGCGCGCAGGTGCTCGCCATCATCATGCTCGAGACCGTGCTGATTGGCTGGATCCCCCACTACATGATCCCGGACCACTACAAAGCCTTCCAGTGGCTGCTGACCGGCATAAATCTCCTGATCGTGCTGCCGCTGCTGGCCTGGCGGATGTACGAATCGCCGCGCTGGCTGGAGTCCAGGGAAAAATTCGACCAGGCCCGCAAGGTCATGGAGCGGATGGAAGCGCGGGTCATGAAGAAGCACCCCGTGCTGCCGGAGCCCGACCTGTCGCCGCACGAGGTGGTGGCCGAAGAGAAGACCAACATGTTCGCCGTGTTCAGCAAGGAGTACTGGTTCCGCACCGTGTTCATGCTGGTGGTCTTCGTGCTCCTGTACGGCGGCATCGTGTACGGCAACTCGTCCTACGCGTACGTGTTCCTCTCCGAGAGCCGCGGCTACAGCCCAGGTTTCGTCTTCTCCCTAACGGCCTGGGGCGGCTTGATCGCGGCCGGCTTCTACGCGCTCAACGCGTACTTCGGCGACCGGGTCGAGCGCCGGACCATGGTCCTGGTCGGCGCGATCATCATGGCCGGCGGCTGGTACGGCGTGTACCTCGTGCACAACACCCCGGCCCTGGTCATCTTGTACTTCGCCCAGCTGACCGGCGTCGTCATCTTCCTGTGGAACATGTACGCGTACGTGCCCCTCAATTTCCCGACCCGGATGCGCGGCCTGGGTACCGGCTGGACCGACGGCGTGGGCCACCTCGGCGCCTGGGGCGGCGTCCTGCTCTGCGGGCACGTCTTCGTGGCGAGTGCCCCGCTGAACTGGATCCTGCTGATCACGATCCCGGGCGCGCTCGTGCCCGGCGTCCTGGTCGGGTTCTTCGGGATACGCCAACGTCGCCGCGCGCTCGAAGAACTGTCCCGGTAGGCCCGGGCCGATAGGGCCTGGACACCGGACGTGCCTGCTGACCTGACCCGGTCGCGTTACTGACCGGGTCAGGTCAGCGGCGCGTGTCTATAGTCACACGCAGCCACCATGGAAAGCCGCGACAGGCCGGTGCGCCCCGAGGCTATGGGGTCACAAAGATCCCGCATCAGCCAATAAATCGAATCAATGTTTCAGAGACGAAAGTTTGCCGGTCTTCAGCAATGCGTAACAATCTGGTCACATGATCGTCACCTGGTTGCGCGGATCGTGTCTTAGCCTTGTTTTACGTGAATGTCAATGAGCAGAACCTCCAGAACCTCGCCAGGACGGGCGAGCACGCCAGTCATTCCCTTCGGGCCCGGCTCTCCCGGTGGGCCCATCACACGCTCGAGCTCTTCAATTCATCCCCGGCGGACGGGTACGAAATCTACATGCGGCATCCCGGTGAGAGAGTGCCCTCGCCATCCGCTGAATCCGGGCCACGCTGGCGCCCGCGGCAGGACGACTGGGTGCTGGCCGCCTGACCAGCCTCACGCTGAGTCCGAGGGCGAGCGCCGGGCGCGGGCCCGCCGCTTGCCCTCGTGCATCGCCTGCACCCGCGCGATCGGGATCTGGTGGCCCTCGGCCACCAGATCCGGGCTCAGCTTCTGCGGTTCGGGCAGCTGGCCCGCCCACCGCCGCAGCCCGGCCGCCAGGGCCACCACGGTACGCACGGTGAAGTCGGCCGGCCTGACGGCATCCAGGTCCTCCCACGGCACCGGGAACGAGACCGGTACCCCCGGGCGGGCCCGCGGGCTGTAGGCGGCGGCCACGGTGGCGCCGTGCGCCCGGGTCGAGTCCAGGAAGACCTTGCCTGCCCGGTCGGACTTGATGAACGCCGTCGTGGCCAGGGCCGGGTCGAGGCGTTCGGCGCGCGCGGCGATGGCCCGGGTGGCCGCGGCCGCGTCGTCGCCGCTCGCGTCGACCGGCACGTACACGTGCACGCCCTTGGCCCCGCTGGTCTTGACCGCGCCGGCCAGGCCGGCCCCGGCCAGCGCGTGGCGGACCAGCCGCGCGGCCGCCACCGCGTGCCCGAACTCCCCGCCGGACGGCGGATCGATGTCCAGCACCAGGTAGGTGGGCCGGTCCATGGCGCCGGCCAGGTACAGCGTCGGGTGATACTCCACCGCGCGCTGGTTGGCCAGCCACAGCAGCGTGCGCCGGTCATCGCACAGCGCGTACCGGACCTCCCGCTTGGACGATTCGGCCCACAGTGTCACGGTGCGCACCCACGGCGGCGCGTAGCCGGGCACGTTCTTCTGCATGAACGGCCGCTGCCCGGCCCGGACCCTGATCACCGACAGCGGCCGGCCGCGCAGCTCGGGCAGGATGAGCCCGGCCACCGCGTCCAGGTAGTCGATCAGGTCGCCCTTGGTCGCGCCCGCCCCGTCGAACAGCGGCTCGTCCAGGTGGGTCAGCGCGACCCCGTCCCGTTCCGGCGTGGTCATGGCTCCTATGTTCCCGGTCTCGCCGGGAAACACCAAGGTACGGTGATACCCACGCGCCGATACCGGGAGGGGACTCACGCCATGGCGTTCAGCGGCTGGCCCGAAGAGGCGCTCGATTTCTACGACGGGCTCGAGGACGACAACTCCAAGTCCTACTGGACCGGGCACAAGGCCGTCTACGAGGAAAAGGTCCTGCTCCCGATGACCGAGCTGGCCGAGGAACTGGCCGGGGAGTTCGGTGAGCCGAAGCTCTTCCGGCCGTACCGGGACATCAGGTTCAGCCGCGACAAGTCGCCGTACAAGACCCACATCGGCGCGGTGCTCGGCGGCACCGGGTACGTGCAGCTGTCCGCCGCGGGCCTGGCGGCCGGCGCGGGCATGTGGCAGCTGGGCCCGGACCACCTGGCCCGCTACCGCGAGGCGGTGGCCAGCGACGGGCCCGGCGCCGAACTCGAGCGGGTCATCGCCCGGACCGAGCAGGCCGGCGTCACCGTGCAGGGCCACGGCGTGCTGAAGTCGGCGCCCCGCGGCTACCCCGCCGACCATCCCCGCATCGCCCTGCTCAGGTACAAGGGCCTGACCGCCTGGCAGCAATGGCCGGTGGAACCCTGGCTGGAAACGTCGGCCGCCAAGGACCGTGTCATTTCTTTCTTCCGAACGACCCTGCCTCTTTGCTCCTGGCTCACCACTCACGTCGACTCCTGACGGCGCCGCCGGGACCGCGAGCGGAACGGACTCCCCCGGCTGCGCCGGCCTGCCCGGGGCGGGCGTACGCTGTCTGGCTGGTACGCCAACACCGCAAGGGGTCTGCCGTGAGCGAACCTGACGATTCCCTCCGGGTATCCGACGCCGAGCGCGACGCCGTGCTGCACACGCTCGGCGATCACGCCGCCGTCGGCCGGCTGACCCTGGACGAGCTCGAGGACCGGTCCAGCCGCGCGCTGGCCGCCAAGACGCGCGGCGAACTGGCCACGCTGACCAGCGACCTGCCGGCCGACGCCGAGGCCGAGGCCGCGAATACGAGCGTTACCGCCGCATCCCGGCGCAAGCCGGTGCGGTGGATGGTGGCCATCCTGAGCGGTTCGCGCCGCCGCGGCCGGTTCCGCGCCGTGGGCCAGATCAATGCCGTCGCGGTCATGGGCGGCAACGAGATCGACCTGCGGGAAGCGGAAATCGAGGGCGGCGAGCTCACCGTCAACCTGATCTCGGTCATGGGCGGCGCCGAGGTCTACGTCCCCGACTCGGTGGAGCTCGACGTCGGCGGCTTCTCGCTGATGGGCGGCCACGAGGAGGTCGGCAGCGAGCGCCCGCCGCGGTCGGGCGCGCCGCTCATCCGGATCCGGACGTACAACCTGATGGGCGGCGCGTCGATCTACCGCCTCCCGCCGCAGGCCCGCGGGGTCAGCCTCAAGGAAGCCCAGCGCATGGCCCGCGCCGCCGAGCGCGGCGAGCTCCCGGCTCCCAGCTGACGCCTGCGCGCGGGATAATCGGGTCATGGACCTTGGCCTGAATGGCAGCCGCGCGCTCATCACCGGAGGCAGCCGCGGCATAGGCTTCGCGATCGCCGGTGCGCTGGCCGCTGAAGGGGCGGCGGTCGGGCTCGTCGCCCGGGACCCGGCGGGCCTGGCCGAGGCGGCCCGGACCCTGGCCGCCCGCGGCACGACGGTGGCCACCGCGGCGGCCGACGTCACCGACACGCCCTCGCTGCACCGCGCCGTGGACGAGATCGCGGCCGCGCTCGGCGGCCTGGATCACCTGGTGGCCAACGCGGGCGGGGTGGCCGGCGGCGGCAACCTGACCAACTCCGGCGACGGCGAGTTCGCCGCCACGCTCGTCCTCAACGCGGGCCACGCCGCGGAGCTCATCCGGGCCGGCCTGCCCCACCTGCGCGCCGCCGGCGGGGGGGCGGTGGTGATCATCTCCTCCATCACCGGCCTGCGCCCGGCGCCGCGCACTGCGTACGCCGCCGCCAAGGCCGCGGAGAACCAGCTCGCGGCGGCCGCCGCGCAGGAACTGGCCTCGTCCGGCATCCGGGTGAACGCGGTCAGCCCCGGCTCGATCATCTTCCCCGGCGGCGGCTGGGACACCTTCCGCCAGCGGAGCCCCGACGATTACGCCGCGTTCGTGGCCAGCCAGTTCCCGTCCGGCCGCCTAGGCCGCCCGGAAGAGGTCGCCGATGTGGTCACCTTCCTGCTGTCCCCGCGGGCCTCGTGGGTGACTGGCGCGAACGTCGTGGTCGACGGCGCCCAGATCTACCCGGGCCCGCGGCGTTTCGACTGAGCCGTCGCCACCCGCTGACCGCAAGCTAATCTGGCCCGATGGATGGCGCGGCCGGCCGGGTGCCGAGAGGACACCGCTGGCTCTCGCTGCTCGCCGTCACGCCCATTCTCGCCGTCCTGCTCGCCGCCGCCTTTCCGGCCCGTGCCACAGCGGCCAGCAGTGCCACAGCGGCCAGCAGTGCCACAACGGCCAGCGGTGCCACAACGGCCAGCGGTGCCGTGGCGGCCGGCGGTGCCGTGACGGTGCAGCTTCTGCCGGCCGCCATTACCCTGTCGGCCGGCGAAATGGCCACGGTGGACATGCTGATCACGAACACCACACCGTCCGCCGTCCGCGTGACCGCCGTCGATATCGGCGTTCCCGCCGAGGTGACCGCGGAAAATGTCCCGCCCGCGGATTCCATCGGCCCTATCCCGCCCGGCGGCTCCGTGCTGTCCCATTTCGGGCTCCAGGCTTCCCCGGGCATCGAAAGCGGCGACGTGGATGTCCTGCTGGAAATCCAGGCTGGATCGCCGGGCGGTGCCGGGCAGTTCGTTACCGGCCGCCTCGCGCTCACGGCCGGCCAGGCCGCCGCGGCTCCGGCGGTCACCTTCGTGTCCTTTCCCGACAAGCTCAACGACGGCCAGTCCGTCACCGCCGCCGTGAGCATCTCCAACTCATCGCCGTTCGCCTTCCGGCAGGTCCAGGTGACCGCCGTGGACAGCGAGGACCTCACCCTCGGCCCGGTTACGCCGCCGCGGCCCGTGCCGGTTACGCCGCCGCCGTCGGCGCCGGTTACGCCGCGGCCGCCGCCCGCCGCCTGCCCGCCCGCGAGCGCCTCGGGCCGCACCCTGGTCGGCTGCCTGGCTACGCTCGCTCCCGGCACCACGGCGGTGCTCTACCTGAAGGTCACGGCCAGTTCCCGGGTCCAGACCGGGACCCAGCACGTCGCTGTGGTCGTCACCGGCCAGACCGGTCCTCCCGGCGACCCCGTCACCGTCACGACCGTGGCGACCACGTCAGCGCAGGTGGCGATCTTCGGCGTCGACGCGCTGTCGCCGTTCGGCCTGGGCACGCTGTTCGTCCTGCCCGGGCTCGTGGCCGCGCTGGTCTTCCTGCTGCTCGCCCGTTACGTCTACCCGAAGGGCGGTGAACTGCCCGAGACCGTGCAGTTCACCGACGCCCGCACCTTGGTGTTCGTCGTCCCGCCCGCCGCCCTGGCCTATCTCCTGGTGTGGGCCGTGTGGGGCGTCAACCTCACCAACCAGGCCGGGACCCAGGACGTGGTGGTGCTGTTCGCGCTGGGCGCCGGAATTGGCTTCCTGGCCTGGGCCATCCTGGCCGCGATCTTCTTCGAACGCACCGGGCGTAAGCAGTTCACGGTCAGCGACTCACCCGTGAAGGTGCTGCGGCGGCTCAAAGCCCGCGAGGCCGGGCTGGAAGTGCCGGTCGCCGTGAGCGAGGATCTGCGATACCGGTATCTGTCCAACGGCCCGGCCGGGCAGTCGTACATATGCCCGCCCATCGGGTACTGGTTTCCCGATGACGCCGGCCACGATGACAAGACGCGGTTCAGGGACGCACTTAGCCACAACCGGATAGGCGACGTCCTCAGTGAAGTGCACGCCGGCCACGTCCGCCTTCGCTGGCAGGGAACCGGTGTCACGCTGGCGGACCGGTCCAAGGTCCAGCTACAGGGCGCGGACCGCATCTACGATGAAATCCAGCCCGCCGATGAGGACCAGGCCGACGCGGAATGAGCCCGGTCCCGGCGGGCAAAAAGATATCCGGAACACCAAACCCGTTGATGCCCCGGATATCGTTTCAGCAATCACCGGCCATTATATACGGGATGTAAGAAAGTGCTCCAGGACCTGCGGGTATCGGTCGGGCGGACCTGGCGGTTCGTGACGCCCGGCGGTGATCCGACCGTCAGCGAGGATCTCAGCGAGTACCGCCGCCGCATCGGCCAGCTCAAGAACGCATCGGCCGGGAACGGGTTCCGGCTCCCGTGGCCCCCGTATCGCAGCAAGCTGTGGGAATACCTGTTCGGCCTGGACTACTCGAGCACCAAGACCTCGCGGCTCGTCGCGGGGCTGCTGCCGCTGCTGGCCGACGGCTTCATCCCGTCCGGCTCACTGGAGTCCCAGGCGGGCCAGCCGCTGGCCTACCTGGAATCGGCCGAGGCGTTTCTGCATCCGTTCGCCGTGACCACCGTGGTCAGCTTCTCCGTGCTGGGACCCGGTCCAGCCGACGGCCAGGAGCCGGCCCTGTTCGACGCTCTCCTGCGGCATCCGCTGACCGCCGGGCAACCCGGCCAGGTCCGGGACGGAGCCCCGGTATCCCTGCTGCCCGGCCTGGCCACGGCGGACGCCGACGGCCACCCCGCCCGGTACGAGCCGGTCAGCACCTTCGTCTCGCTGGCCGGCGTCCACCAGGTCGCCGACCCCGGGCCGCTGGCCTACCGGCTCGCCTCGCTGTACGCCAAGACGGCCACGGACAAGAGCCAGCCGATGAACACCGACCGGAGCGCGATCAGCGTGACCGACCGCCGCGTCGCCCTGCTGCTGCCCCAGGAGACGTCCGCGCATCTCGGCTGCCTGCACCACAACATCACCACGCTGCTGGCCTGCATGGAGAACCTGGCCGCGGTGCTCGCGCCGCAGCCGACCGAAGCGTGCGACTGGTTTGCGCGCCAGGCCGGCCTGCTGCTCAACTCCCTGTACCGCCGGGTGCCGCTGCCCGGGTTCGATAACGTCTACAAGTCCCGCGCGGCCGAGATGTGGATCGGCCACCGCGGTCTGGCCGCCGCCATCAACCAGGTCAACGCCCAGGCCCTGACGCCGCCTCCCGCCCTCCCCTAGGTCAGTACTGCCTTAGAAGTGACCGGCAGCCCGGCCCGGAAAACCGCTTGTCCCGGCCGTCGATCTCGGCCGACCATGGGTCATGGTCCTGGTACGCGAGACGGTCCCCGGCGACTGGCAGGCATTGCGCGACATCCGGCTGGAGGCGCTGCGGGACCACCCGTCCGCCTTCGGGTCCAGCTACGCGCGCGAGGCCGTCCGCGACGAGGAGCACTGGCGCGGCCGCAGTTCCGGCGGTGGCATGTTCCTGGCCTACCTCACCGAGGTCACCGAGGTCACCGAGGTCGGCGAGGTCAGCGAGCCGGCCGGGCTGGCCGGCGGCTACCAGGCCGATCCCGTCACCGTGGAGCTGGTCTCCATGTACGTCCGGCCGCGGGGCCGTGGCCGCGGCGTGGGCGAGGCGCTCGTGGCCGCCGTGATCGGCTGGGCCAGCGACCGCCGGGCCACCTCGGTCCACCTGTGGGTGACCGAGACGAACGGCCCGGCCCGCGCGCTGTACCAGCGCTGCGGCTTTGCGCTGACCGGCGAGCGCCAGCCGCTGCCCTCCGACCCCGCAATCAGCGAGGTGGCCATGGCCCGCCCGCTCGCGGCGGCTCGAGCCGTCCGGCTGGCTGCGGCCCAGGTCAGCGCCAGCGTCGGCGAGGCAGCCCTGAGCTCAGCCGAACTCCGCCCTGACCCCGAGCAGCCGCACCGGCCGCCGGCTGGCGAACCGCTCCAGCGCTGAGGCCGCCGCCTCCTCGATAACCGCGGCGTCCGAGCTGGGCGCGCCGAGCGTCACTCCGTGTGTCTCGGTGACGAACGGCGCGTACCGCACCTTCACCACGACCCGTACCGCGGGCCGTGGCTCACCGGCCAGGTCCGCGGCGAGCAGCCCGGCGATCCGCCGCACCTCGGCCTGGACCTGCGCCCAGTCCGCGATGTTGCGCTGGAACGTCTCCTCCTTGCCGTGCCCGCGGGCCACGTACGGCGAATCGTCCACGTCGGCGTCGCCGATGCCGCGGCCCAGGATGACCAGCCACGGTCCGGTCATCGGGCCGAACACCGCGGCCAGCGCGTCCGGATCGGCCGAGGCCAGGTCGGCGACCGTGCGGATGCCGAGCCCGGCCAGCTTCCCGGCCGTCTTGGCGCCGATGCCCCACAGCGCGTCGGTCGGCCGGCCGCCGAGCACCTCGAACCAGTTGGCCGACGTCAGCCGGAACACCCCGGCCGGCTTGCCGAAGCCGGTGGCCATCTTGGCCTGCAGCTTGTTCTCCCCGATGCCCACGCTGCAGTCCAGCTGCGTCGCCTCCCGGACCCGGGCCGCCAGCGACACCGCGAACGCCTCCGGGTCGTCGCAGTCCACGCCCAGGAACGCCTCGTCCCAGCCGAGCACCTCCACCACCGCGCCGGAGGACCGCAGCACGTCCATCACCACGGCGGAGATCTCCTCGTAGGCCTCCCGGTCCACCGGCAGGAACACCGCGTCGGGCAGCCGCCGTGCGGCGGTGCGCAGCGGCAGCCCCGAATGCACGCCGTGCTCGCGGGCCTCATACGACGCGGTGCTCACCACGCCCCGCTTGGTCGGGTCGCCGTCTCCGCCCACCACCACCGGCCGGCCGCGCAGCTCGGGGTGCCTCAGCACCTCGACCGCCGCGATGAACTGGTCGAGGTCTACATGCAGCACCCACCTGCGCACGCCTCAGTCATACCCGCGCGCACCACGGTCCGTTCCGCAAAATTGGTTTTGATCTGGCCCGGGCCGTGGCGCCCGAACCTGTTGATCCCCGCGCAGAGGGCAGGATGTCAGCATGACCGAGTCCGATTTCAAGTCCGACCTGCGCCAGTACCTGCAAGAGGGCCGGGACGCGATGCTGTGGAAGCTCGACGGCGCGAGCGAGTACGACGTCCGCCGTCCCTTGGTGCCGACCGGCACCAACCTGCTCGGCCTGGTCAAGCACCTGACCGGGATCGAGCTGGGGTACTTCGGCGACACATTCGGCCGTCCCTGGGACGGGCCGCCGCTGTGGGACGAGTCCGACCCCTTCGCCGACATGTTCGCCACCCCCGGCGAGTCACGCGAGCTCATCACCGGCCGGTACCGGCAGGCCTGGGCGCACGCTGATGCCACCATCGAGGCCCTGCCGCTGGACGCCGCCGGTCACGTCCCCTGGTGGCCGGCCGACCGGAACGAGGTGACGCTGCACCGTGTCCTGGTCCATATGATCAGCGAGACCAGCCGTCACGCCGGCCACGCCGACATCGTCCGCGAGCTCATCGACGGCGCGGTCGGCCTCATCCCAGAGCGCCCCAACGTGCCGACCGGTGACCAGGCCAGCTGGCCGGCCCACTACGACCGGGTGGAACGCGCCGCCCGGCAAACCGCCCGCAGCTGATCCGTCCTCCCCGCTGGCCGGCGCACCGACGGAACATTGGTGTCGTCCGGACCGACGGGAACCTGCCGAAGCTGGGTATTAACGGGTCATGGACGCCAGCCTTCCCGATTACGCCGACCACCTCACCGAGGCGGACGTGCGGCTGCTTTCCGAGGTTGCGCCGGTTCCCGGTGGCACGGCGGCCTTCCTGGCCCGCGATCCGGCGGCCATCGAGGGGCTGCTCGCCGATCCCCGGGTGTTCGAGGCCGTGTACGGGTCGGCCGCGGTGGCGGCCGGCCAGGCCGTCCTGGTGTCCCCGTTCCTGGCCTTCGGCGTGGCCGTGCACCGCGCGGTGGCCGACCTGTCGGCCCTGGACTACCTGCCGGAGCGGTCGGGACTGCGCCAGCGGGTGCCGGTGTTCGACACGCCCGAGCTGCGGGACTTCCTCGGTTCCGCGGATCGCCGGCTGTTCCTGGCCGAGCTGCTCGCGTCCTTCACCCGGGTGGCCAGCGGACGGTACCGGGTCCGCTCCGGCGGCCGGTCGCGGACGCGCCGGTTCAGCGAGCTCGACCCGGTCCGGCTCGCGGGCATGCTCGAGGAGGTCCCGGAGGAAACCCGGCCCGGCATCTACCGCAGGCTCGGCGACGTCTCCTTGTTCCTGGCCGGCGTGTTTCCCGACTACGCGGCGGCTAACGCCATCGGCCCGATAGACGCCTCCCGGCTGCTGCGCGCGGCCCGGGTCCCCCTGGATGACCGGGCCGGCCTGGCCGCGGCCCCGGCCCTCGATCTGCTGGAGTACCTGGGCGCCCGGTGGTACCGCGCCGCCCTGGCCGCCGCCCCGGTGCGGACCGCGCGGCTGGCCGTGGTGGGCGACGTGGCGGGACGCTTCCGCCAGGCCCGCCGCGTCCTCAACCATCTGGCCGACCGTTACCTGCTCGGTCCGGACAGCCCCTGGTTCGCCTCGCCGGCGCGATAACGGCGGGTCAGTACACCTGCCCGGCGACGGCGTAGGCGCGGCCGACCAGGGCGCCCCTGGCCTCCGGTCCCCTTCCGCTCAGGCGGCCGGAGCGTAGCATTAGGGACACGCAGACGGAGCCTGTGGTGCGGGAGGCTGCCATGTTGCGATCTGGCCGGCGGGCCCTGGTGGTGTGGAGTCAGTCCGGCCTGCCCGGCCGCAGCGCGCGGCCGCGGCTCACCCGGGTCAGGCGGGTCCGCCGGTTCCTGCGTACCGGCGCGCTGCTGATCGTCCTCGGCCTGACCCCGGTGGCCCGGGCCGTACTGGGCCGCTGGCGGATCTTGCTGCCCGGGACGGTGCTGACCGTGGCCGGGTTGGTCCTGCGCGACGGCCTGGCCAGCATCGTTCTCCTCCCCGGGCTCGTCCTTCTCTTCGCCGCCCCGCTGGTCCCGGCCCGCGCCGCGGCGGAGCGCACCTGGCGATTGGAGCTGGAGCGTGACCTGGCCGTCTACTCCACCCCGGCCCAGCTCCGCGACCTCGAGGCGATCCTCGACCGGTACCCGGACGGCGTCACGCTCGAGCTACGCGACATCCTGGCCCGCCAGCGCCTGGCCCCCCGTGACCGCCGGTTCCCGGCCCACGGCCGGTAGCGCGGGCGCGCCGGCCCGGCCGATCGGGCCCGCGCGATAATGCCCTCCCGCCCGCAGCGTGTCCTCGTGTATGCGGGCATTCGGGGAATTAGCCTGACACGGCAGCAGCTGGCTGGCCAGCTGAACTCAGGGCCGCGGTGACGGGGGAGTATGCCTGCGCCGGTTCGTAATGATCAGCGCTACATGCCCGGGCTGGACGGGCTGCGCGCTCTGGCCGTCGCGGCTGTCATCGCCTACCACGTGGACCTGGGGTGGGCCCAGGGCGGGATGCTCGGGGTGGGGGTCTTCTTCACGCTGAGCGGCTATCTGATCACTGATCTTCTGCTCAGCCACCAGGCCAGCACCGGTCGGCCGCAGCTGGGCGACTTCTGGCTGCGCCGCGCCCGGCGGTTGCTGCCCGCGCTGCTCGTCATGCTGGCCGTGGTCGTCGCCTGGGTCACGCTGCTGGACCGGTCCCTGCTCCCGGCGGTCCGCGGGACGGTCGTCGCCTCGGCCCTCTATATGACCAACTGGTGGCTGATCGCGCAGCATAGTTCGTACTTCGCTCAGTTCGGGCCGCCGTCGCCGCTGGGTCACCTGTGGTCCCTGGCCGTAGAGGAGCAGTTCTACCTGATCTGGCCCGGGCTGCTGTGGATCGGGCTGCGCTGGCGGCGGAGCCGGGCGGTCATCGACACCAGGCTGGCCGCCGCGGCGCTGCTGCTGGCCGCCGCCTCCGCCGTCGCGATGGGGCTCCTCTACCAGCCCGGATACGATCCGACCCGGGTATACGACGGCACCGACACCCGGGCTTCGGCCTTGCTGATCGGCGCGGCGCTCGCCTTCGTCTGGCCGAGCAGGCATCTGCGCGAAGACGTCACCGGCCAGGCCCGGTGGATGCTTGACGGCGCGGGCGCCGCGGGGCTGGCTGTCTTCGCCGTGCTGGTCTGGCGCACCAGCGAGTACTCGGCGTTTATCTACCGCGGCGGGATGGTCCTGCTCTCGTTCGCGGCGGCGCTGATGGTGGCGGCCGCCGCCTCTCCGGGCAGCAGGTTCGGCCGGGTCCTCGGGTGGCGGCCGCTGCGCTGGCTGGGCGTCCGCTCCTACGGCATCTACCTGTGGCATTTTCCCGTCATCGTGCTGACCGCCCCGCCCGGGGGCGGGGACACCCCGGCTCGCGCCGCCCTGCAAGTGGCCGCGATCATCGCCTGCGCGGCCCTGTCGTGGCGCTACATCGAAGAGCCGATCCGCCACGGCGCGCTGAGCCGGTCGTGGGCCCAGATACGAGAGCGCAGCTGGCGCATCGGGACGCCGGGACGCCAGGCCCGCATCGCGGTAGCGGCAGCGGTCCCGGTGCTCGTGCTGGCCAGCTGCGGCATGGCCGGTGTCGTGCCGTCCGGCTCGGCCAGCCCGGTCGCGGCCGTCCAGCCCGCGGCGGCGCACAGCCCTGCCGCCGTCCCGCGCCCGGAGCGGGTCTCGGCCAGCAAATCCGCGGGGCCGGCCGGCGGCCCGGCCGGCACCAGCTGCCAGGCCGTGGTGCACATCGGCGACTCCACCTCTGACGGCCTGATCTCGCCTGACTACCTGCCGGACCCGCGGCAGCGGATTGCCGCCCAGTATGCGCGGGTGGGCGTGACGACCTTCATCCCGGAGATCTCGGGCGCCCGGTCGATCGTCGAGACGTACGAGGGCCAGCCGAACGCCTACACCGTCGCCCAGCAGCAGGTACAGCAGGGATACCGGGGGTGCTGGGTGCTGGCCCTGGGCACCAACGACGCCGCTGACGTGTACGTGGGCTCGCCGGTCAGCCTGGCCACCCGGATCAAGGAGATGATGTCGCTGATCGGCCACCAGCCGGTCATGTGGGTGACCGTGACGTCGCTGCTCGCCACCGGGCCGTACGCGGAAAGCAACATGCTGGCGTGGGATCAGGCGCTGATCCAGGCCTGCGCCAGCTACCCGGACATGCGCGTCTACGACTGGGCCGCGGCGGCCAAGGAGCGCTGGTTCATCTCCGACGGCATCCACTACACCTCGGCTGGCTACGCGGCACGTGCCCGCCTTATCGCCCAGGCGCTGGCCCGGGCCTTCCCGGCCCACGGCGGCGGGGCCCAAACCGGGCCACAGCCCAGCTGCCTGGTCCGTTAGACGCCCGTTAGACGGCGGCCGGCTGGCCCCACTGCTCGACGAAGTGCCGCAGCTGCTGGCGTCCGTGCAGGCCGCATTTGGCGTAGATGTTGCCCAGGTGGTATTCGACGGCCTTGCGGCTGACGAACAGCTCAGCCGCGATCTCCGGATTGGACAGGCCCTTGCCGACCAGGTGAGCCACCTCGGTTTCCCGGCTGGTCAACGTCAGCACCGACTGCTTCTTAGCCGGGCTGCCCGGCAGGTGGCAGGCGGCCAGCTCCTCCTCGGCCCGGGCGATGAACGGCTCGGCGCGCAGCGCGTGATACAGGGCGCTGGCCTGCCGCAGCCGCTCGACGGCCAGGCGCCGCTGGCCGGTACGCCGCAGCAGCCGCCCGTGGGCCAGCAGCAGCCGGCCGTCGTGCACCGGGCTGCGCAGGCCAGGGCTCTGCTCACCGCGGGCGTAGATCTCCAGCGCGTCGGCCGCCGCGCCGCGCTGCTCAGCCAGCCATCCTTCCAGCCAGGCCACCGCCGGCCGCAGGTAGCTCACCTGGGTGCTGTCCGCCCGCAGCTGGCCCAGCACGGCGGCGGCCGGCTCCAGCTGACCCGAACCGACCAGGCCCTCGGCCAGCAGCGGCCGCCACAGGACGGCGTAGACCCGGCTGCGGCCGTCCAGGGCCGCGTCGTCCTGCCAGGCTCCCAGCGCGTCGGCCATGCCCAGGTAGTCCCCGGCCGCCTGGCACACCAGCGCCCGGGCCATCCCGGCGTACACCCGTTCCTGCCCGTAGTCCATGGTGGCCGCGGCCTCCCCGGCCAGCCGGGCGTGCCGTTCGGCTTCCTCGGCCGCGCCGCGGCTGGCCGGCACGCAACCGGCCGCCAGGTGCAGCAGCGGCAGCTCGATCCGGCGGGAGTGGATCGCCGTGGCGGAGAACGCCTGCTCCGCGGTGAGCAGCACGTCGTCCCACTCGCCGGCCAGGTACTGGGCCAGCGCCAGGTAGCAATAGGCCCGCAGCCCCAAGGTCAGCGTCGCGCCCCGCCGTACCAGCGTGAGGCTGGCGCCCAGGTCGCTCACCGCCTGCCCCGGATCCCCGTCCAGCAGGTGGAACACCCCGCGGAACGACAGCGCATCGATATCTACCGGCCCGACCCGGGCCGGGTCGGGCTCGAGGTGGGCTAGCTCGGTTAGGCCGGCGCGCGCGCCGGACACCTGGGAGGCGCCGATGGCGATCAGGGCGCGCGTCTGGCTGGCCGCCGCCGTATCCAGCAGCCCGCCGTCCAGCGCCTGCCGCCCGAAGGCCATCACCTTCGCCCCGTCGCCGAGCAGTGTGTAGGTGCCGGCCAGGCGGTTGGCGATCAGGGCGGCCAGCGCCTGGCTGCCCGGGTCTTGCCGCGCCTGCGCCAGCGCCTGGCTGAACCGCTGCTCGGCCTCGGCGAGCTGGCCGGAGGAGAACGCCATCGTGCCCAGCACGCAGCTGCGCAGCGGGGAGGAGGCGGTCGCCTCGACCGCCTCGCGCAGGGCCAGGCCCCGGGACTCCACGGCCAGCGTCAGGTGCAGCGCCGCGGTCAGCAGCCGCCGTTCGCGGTCGGCCCGGTCCGGGGAGATGTCCGAGGCCCACTGCAGGTGGGTGGCGGCCAGCCCGAGGTGGCCGCGGGCTGCTTCGGCGGCGGCGAGCTGCTCCAGCTCGGCGGCCAGGCCCTCATCGGGCTGGTCCAGGGCGGCCACCCGGTGCTCCCAGGACACCGCCTCGCTGACCAGGTCGGCGGCCCGGGCGTGCAGCAGGCGGCGCCTGCTGACCGGGATGCCGGCGTAGATCGCGTCCCGGACCAGCAGGTGGCGGATCGCCACCGGGCAGGTGGGTTCTTCCGGCCACCACTCCACCAGGCCGGCCGCCACGGCCGGCTCGATCGCCGCGGTGGGCGAGGCCACCTCTGCGGCCTGGCCCAGCTGGGCCAGCGGCGTGCGCTGGTTCAGCACCGCCAGCATCTCCAGGATGACCCGGCTCTCGGCCGGCAGCGCCCTGAGGTGATCACCGACGGCGGCGGCCAGCGACCGGGGTACCGCGGTCCGTCCGGGCGCGTCCGGATCGAAGCCGGAGCCCTCGCTGAGCAGCGTTCGCAGGTAGAGCGGGTGGCCGCCGGTCTGGCGGTAAAGCCACCCGGCCGCCTCCTCATCCAGCGCTTCGGCCCGCAGCGCGGCGGCCAGCGACGTGACCTCCGCCGGGTCCAGCCCGCCCAGCGGGAGGAACAGCCGGTTCTCCACGCTCAGCAGCAGCCGCTGGGCGGCCTCGTCCAGGCGGTTGCTGGGCCCGCGGTAGGTCACCACGGTTATGACCGGGTCCACCGACAGCCGGCGCAGCATGAACATCAGCGCCTCCACCGACTTCCGGTCGGCCCACTGCAGGTCATCGATCACGATGGCTAGCACGCCAGCCTGCTGTTCTCCCACCACCTCCAGCAGCCGGGCACCCACGGAAAACGATGAAGAAGCGCCGGTCAGCGCGGCCGCCGGCGCCGAACCTCCGGCCGCTCGCAGCAGCTGGTCGACGATCCCGAAGTCCAGATCCGCCTCGGCCTGATCGGCCCGGGCCGACAGCACCCTGAGGCCGGCCGCGCCGGCCAGGCCACGGCGCGCCAAGGTGGTCTTGCCGATCCCCGGATCCCCCTCGATGGCCACTAGCCACGGCTGCCCGTCCCTGACCCGGGTGATGACCTCCGCGACACGCGCGAGTTCCGCCGTCCGGCCGACGAAAGGATCAAGCGGTGTCTGCCGGTCCTGCACGCGCCTACCTCGCTCCCGACTGTGCCGCCGGCCGGGAACCGTCCCCGGAGGCGTAATGGCGATTCTCTCAGCGACCCGCACATCGGCGCCATGCCGCCCCCGGGTCATATCGTTCGGCTTCCCGAGCTGACAGGCTAGGAGGTGGTTGCCGTCAGCGTGCCGTTCAGGCTCGCTCGCGGCCACCGCCCCGATCTCGCTCCGAGTCCGCCGCACGGGAGGCGCCGATGACCGGCTCGATCCACCGTGATCTCGTTTAACAGCCTGCTGATCGTCGGCCTGGTGGCCGTCGTGGTACCGCTGCTCCTCGGCTTGCTCCCGGCCGTCAAGGTCCACCCGGTGGTGCTGGAGATCGCGGGCGGAATCCTGGTCGGGCCGGCCGTGCTGGGCTGGGTGCAGCTCGACGTGGCCGTGCGGGTGACATCCGACCTGGGCCTGGGCTTCCTGCTGTTCATGGCCGGCTACGAGATCGACTTGCGGCAATTCGATCGTCGGCTCCTGTACCTGGCCGCCCGGGCGTTCGTCGCCTCCGCGGCCCTGGCTCTGCTCGTTGCCTACGGGCTCCAGCTGGGCGGTCAGATACGGGACGGCCTGCTGGTCGCCATCATCTTGATGGCGACGTCACTGGGGATCCTGGTGCCCATCGTCAAGGACGCGGGCCAGAGCGAGACGGACTTCGGTCATCTGATCATGGCCGCCGGGTCGCTGGCCGAGCTCATCCCGCTCGTCCTGGTGTCGGTATTCTTCTCGGCGTCGTCCGCCGATCGCGCCGCGGACCTGGGCCTGCTCGTCGCGTTCATCGCGTTCACCGCGGCCGTCGTGGTGGTGACCCAGCGGGTCAGGTCCTTTGGCCGGCTGCGGGAGGTGGTGTACCGGCTGGAGCGGACCAGCTCTCAGCTGCGTACCCGGATCGCCATCACGTTCGCCCTGGCCTTCGCGGTGGCCGCCGAGCACTTCGGGCTGGCCACCATCTTGGGGGCGTTCCTGGCCGGCGTCATCGTGCGCCGGACCGATGAGTCGCCCGCCGAGCAGCACGAGTTCCAGGCCAAACTCGAGGCGATCGGCTTCGGGTTCCTGATCCCGGTGTTCTTCGTGAGCACCGGGGCCGCCCTGGACGTGTCCTCCTTGTTCGCCAGCGCCAGGGCGATCGTTCTCGTGCCGGTGTTCCTGGTGGCGCTGCTGGTGGTGCGGGGCGTGCCGGCCGTGCTGTACGTCCGGACCATCGGGCGCACCCGCGCCTGGGCCTCTGGTTTCATGCAGGCCACCTCCCTGACGTTCATCGTGGTGGCGACCGTCATCGGGGTGCAGACCGGTCACCAGCGGTCGTCCACGGCCACCGCCCTGGTGGTGGCGGGCCTGCTGTCGGTCGTCATTTATCCGCCGACGGCCCTGCGGCTGCTGCGCGGCGCGGCCGACCCGTCGGTACCCCGTCCCGAGCGCTCCCCGCCTGCCCCCGCTCAGCCCGAGGACTAACCGTGGCCGGACCGTCCGCGGCCAGACCGTCCGCGGCCAGACCGTCCGTAGACAGACCCACCGCGGACAGCAGCTTGACCGCGACGGCCGGGAAGATCGTGGCTGACAGCAGGGCGGCGGCGAGCAGCGCGGCGCCGGTGGCCTGGCTGACCTGCCCGGAGGCGAGGCCGATCTGAGTAGCTACGATCACGAAGGTGAGCGTGGTGGCCTGCATCAGGCCGGCCCCTGCGGCCCGCCGCTTCCCGATCAGGCGGGCGTAGGCCAGGGCGGGGAGGCCGCGGACCACCAGCAGCGAGAGCAGGAACAGCGGTACCGCGGCCAGGGCGGCGTGGTCGCTGACCAGCGCCCTGGCGTCGAACTGGGCGCCGGTGGTGATGAAGAAGACCGGGACCAGGAACCCGAAGCCGATGCCCTCCAGCTTGATCTGGAACTGCGGATGGGGGGCCCGGTTGGTCAGGTCGATCGTCCTGACCAGCAGCCCGGCCGCGAACGCGCCGAGGATCGACGCGAAGCCGAACCGGGCGGCCAGCCAGGCGAAGGCCAGCGCCAGGGTGAGGGCGGCACGGACTCGCAGCTGCGCGCTGCGGTCCTCTAGCCGGTCCAGCAGGCGGTCCAGCGCGCCGAGGTTCCGTACCCGCCCGAGGGCCAGGCCGATGACCGCCAGCAAGGCGAGCAACGCCGCCAGCGAGCTGAGCCGGGCCGCCTGCGTGGTCGATGAGGCCGAGAACAGCAGGGACAGCATCATGACCGGGACCACTTCGGCCAGCGCCGCGGCGGCCATCACCAGCGGCCCGAACGGCGGACGGTGCAGGCCGGCGTCCTTGAGCAGCGGGAGGAGCAGGCCGGCCGAGGTCGAGGTCAGCAGGACGGCCAGAAACACCGGCTTGGCCCCCACGCCCGCCAGGCTGAGCACGTACCCGCAGGCCAGTCCGAGCAGGACCGAACCGCAGAACGCCCGGCCGGCCAGCCGTCCCAGCGGCCCGCGCAGGCCCCCGACGTCGATCTCCAGGCCGGCCAGGAACAGCAGCATGCCCAGGCCGAGGTCGCTGAGGACCTGGACGGGCGCGTCGATGTGAACCCAGCCGAGCACCGAGGGCCCGATCACGATCCCGGCCAGCACCTCCAGGACCGCCCCGGGCACGGGCATCCGCGGGACCAGGCCGAGCAGCAGCGGGACGGCCACCGCCACCAGGGCGATGACCAGGATCCCGTCAAAGGACAGATCGGGCATCAGCGTGCTCCTCCGTGGTGCCGATGGATCCACTCTCGGCCGAGCCGGCGCCCCAGTCCCTAGGTAAACTCCCTAGTTTGTCCTCCCTGGTGCGCCTGTCCGGCGGCACCGGGCCAGTCGGCCTCCGCGGCGAATGGTGGGCTGAATCACCCGTTTACGGAATGGTGGGCCGTGACACCACCGGGTTACGCTCCCTTTAGCCCGGGGTGGCTGAAGGTGCGGACGGGAGCGAGGTGGGCGCGTGCGGGACCGGCAGCCGCCGCCGCTGGGGGTTTTCGTCGGCCGGACCGCGGAACGGGCCCGGGTCGCGGAGGTCATGGCCAGGGTGAAGGCAGGCCAGCCGTGGCTGGTGGCCATCGAAGGTGATCCCGGGGTCGGGAAGACAGCCCTGGCGCGGCGCTGCCTGGCCGAAGCCGGAGCCGGAGCCGGAGCCGGAGCCGGAGCCGGAGCCGGAGCCGGAGCCGAGGCCGAGGGTGAGGGCGCCGGGCCGAGAGTGGCCTCGGCCCGGGCCGACCCGGCCGAGGCCGATCTGGACCTCGGCCTCGTCGACCAGCTGCTGCGGGCGATCGGCGGGATCCAGCTGATCGGGTCCGCGGCGCAGGCCAGCTCGCCCGTCTCGTCGTTCGCCGTGGGCGCCCGGCTGCTCGAGGTGGTGGGAGAGGAGCAGGCCGGACGGCCGACGGTGATCTTCATCGATGATCTGCAGTGGGCCGACCGCGCATCGGTGGAGGCGCTGACCTTCATGTTGCGGCGCCTGTCGGTGGACCCGGTGATCACCGTGGTGACCTACCGAGGGCCGGCGGACCGCCTGTCCGAAGCGGCTCAGCGGATGCTGTCGAGCGTGGAGAACCGGCTGGACCTGTCGCTGGGGGGTCTGGGCCTGAGCGAGGTGGTGGCGCTGGCGGCCGCGTTCGGGACCGAACCGCTCGACGATGAGGTGGCCCGGCGGCTGTACCGCAGCACGGGCGGCCACCCGCTGTACCTGCGGACGCTGCTCAGCGAGGGCTCGGGCTTCGACCCGCGGTCGCCGGGGCGCCACGCGCTGCCGCGGTCGCTGGCCGCCGCCATCGGCGAGCACCTCAGCGCGCTGCCGGCCGAGACCCGGCTCATCCTGGAGATGCTCGCGGTGGCGAACCTGCGCCTGCCCATCGCCCAGCTGGGCCAGGCGGCGGAGGTGGCCTCGCCCAGCGCGGCGATCGAGCCGGCCGTGACCGCCGGCCTGGTGGAGTGGTGGCCGGAAGAACCTACCTGCCCGGTGGCGATCCGCCACCCGCTGGTCCGGGACGCGATCTACGCCGGCATCCCGGCCACCAGGCGCCGCCTGATGCACGCCCGTGCGGCCTCGATGGTGGGCCAGGCCGCGTCGTGGGAGCACCGGGTGGCCGCCCTGGACCAGCCGGATGAGGGCCTGGCCGCCGAGCTGGAACAGCTGGCCGCCGACGAAGCGGCGGCCGGCCACCCGGCGCTGGCCGCCACCCACCTGCAGTGGGCCTCGGACATCTCCCCGGCCCGGCCCGGGCGGGAACGGCGCCTGCTGACCGCCGCCCTGCACCTGACCCTGGCCGAAGAATCCTCCGGAGCGGCCCTGCGCGAGGCCGTGGAGGCGACGGCGCCGTCCCCGCTGCGCGGCTGCGTGCTCGGCACCATGGCCTACTCTTCCGGTCAGCTCACCGAGGCCGAACGGCAGTTCGGCCAGGCGCTGGCCCAGGCCCAGGAAGACCCGGACAGCCAGCCGCTGGCCGCCCTGATCGCCAACCACCTGGCCGGCACCTACTCTCTCCTGGGGAACGGGGCGAAGGTGATAGCTTTCGGGCGGCAGGCCCTGGAGGGCGGGCTCCTGGACCCGGCCGTCGCCAGCCAGACGCGCACCCTTATCGCGATGGGCGTCTCCCAGGTGTCCGGCCCGCAGGCGGGCCTGGCCGAGCTGGCCCACCTGGAAGCTGACCCGGCGCAGGTGCGGGCGATCGACCTGGACGGGCTGACGTACCGGGGCATGCTCCGGCTGCTGGCCGGCGACCCGGGGCAGGCGATCCGCGATCTGACCGGCACCCTGCGACATGCACGCCGGGGGGCGACGCTCCCCTTGGGCCTGCGCGCCTACTTCTACCTGGCGATGGCCCAGTACCTGGCCGGCGAGTGGGATGACGTGCTGCTCACCGCGGAGCAGGGGTTCTCCGCCGCGGCGATCCACTCCCGCCGGTTCGAGCTGCCGCTGCTGCACCTGGCGGCCGGTTGCGTGCCGGCCAGCCGCGGCGCGGTCGAGGAGGCCGAACGGCACGCCCGGCTGGCCGGGGAGGCCGCGGCCAGCGCCGATTACGGCCAGGAACGGCTGTACGCGGGGATGGCCCGGGCGCTGGTGTGCCAGGCGGCCGGGGATTACCTGGGCATGGCGGACGCGCTGGGGGCCTGGCGGGACGACGCGGCCCTGGACGGCCGCAGCCGGGTCTACGCCGTCCTGTGGCGGCCGCTGCTGGCCGAGGGCCTGGTCGGTTCGGGTCAGCTGGAGCCCGCCGCTGCCGTGCTGGGCCAGCTGCGGGCGGACAGCGCCCGGGTGAGTTACCTGCGGCCGGCGGTGGCCTGGCTGGAGGGGTGGCTGGCTGAGCAGCGCGGCGCGGCGGCTGATGCGCTGGAGATTTACGCGGCCGGTGAGGCGAGCCCTGGCTTGCGCAGCCCGGTGCATGACGGCCGGCTGCTGCTGGCCCATGGGCGGCTGCTGCGGCGTACCGGTCAGCGGCGCCTGGCGGTGGAGCGGCTGCGGCAGGCCAGCGCTTTGTATCATGCGCTGCGCGCCGAGCCGTTCATGGCCCGGGCTGAGGAGGAGCTGGCGGCCTGCCATCTGCCGGGCAGCCCGGCTAAGAAGCAGTCGGTGCTGACGTTGACCAGCCGGGAAACCGAGGTGGCTCACCTGGTCGGCAAGGGCCTGTCCAATCCGGAGATCGCGGCCGAGCTGTTCGTCAGCCGCAAGGCCGTCGAATACCACCTGGGCAACATCTACGCCAAATGCGGCCTGCACGGACGCCAGCAGCTGCGGCGCTTCGTCGAGCAATGGGGCCAGCCGGTCCCAAGCGCATGAGGCAGGCCCGCCGGGCCCGCCTCATGTCGTTCTTTCTTGTCCTGGTCATTGGGCGAGATATCGTTCTTTCCTGCCCTGGTTGTGGGGCGAGATGTCGTTTTTACCTGCCCTGGTCGTAGGGCGACAGGGGATAAGCGGACGTGAGCCGCCGCCGCGGCACGGATCGCGCCGCGACCCCGCCGACGAGCGTGCCGATCGTGACGCCGATGGCCAGGTTGACCACCGCGGTGGCGATCTTGGCGTCAAGCGCGGCGGTGGTACTGAACGGGAAAGCCACCATGATCGCGGTCACCAGGGCCACGATCCAGCCGAAGAACAGCAGCGGCCGCAAGGTACCCAGCATCAGCAACTGCACCAGCCCGGTGGCCACCAGCGCGCCCGCGACGGCGACCAGGACCAGGTCGGCCGTGTGCACGTTCCCAAAGGCGCCGTCCTGGCGCGGTGCCAGCAATGCCACCTTGAACAGCCACCGGCTGACCAGCACGCCAACCAGGGCCACCAAGCCGGCCACCACCGCGCTGGCGGCCCCGCCCGCCCACAGCTTGCGCGCCTCGACGCCGACGCCGACGCGCCTGCCGGAGCTTCGTGCCCCCGCTGGCCTGGCCACGGGCAAGTCGGCGGTCCGCCCAGCGCCGGCCTGGCTGCTGGCATGCTCATCCGGGCTGTAAGTATTCATAGTTCTGTTGTCCTTTCCTAACTGGCTTCAGCGCACAAATTCAGCTTCGGCCGCGCTGCGGGCGAAGTCCCTAGGGAGACTCCCTAATTCAGCTCCCCAGCCGGGCTCCCGGCCGGAATTCAGCCCGGTAATTGCTCATGACCCTCTCTCCTGTCTGATGTTCCGACCGGTCAGAACATCAGCTCCCGAGCCGGCCTCCCGGCCGGAATTCAGTCCCCAGCCGGGCTCCCGGCCCGGGCGGCGGCGGACGCATGGCCTGCCCGGCGTACGGCCGCCAGCCGCACCGCCGCAGCAGGGCTGCCCCGCCGCGCTTCCTTCCTGGTGTCGCCCACCCGGCCGAATTTTCGGGTAACCGGGCGGCGAGTCCCTGGGGAGGCGAATTAGGGAGTTTGCCTAGGGACTGCGGTGGCCGCCCGGCGGACAGTGGATCCATCCGCTAAGGAATCAGGCCGCAGATCAAATGGCCGAGCGAGGAAAGGCGATGCCATGAGTATCCCAGTCCTGCCGAAGGAGCCGGTGTCATGACGATCCGGCAGTGGCATCTGACTCGTGGGGGTCATGTGGATGGGGGGGCTGGGCTGCTGATGGCGGACCGGCCGGCTGGGGGGCTGGCTGGGGGGGTGGCGGCTGGGCCGGCGGGGGGCGGGGTGCCGGGCCGGGGGGTGGCGCGGCGGCTGGGTGTGGTGGGGCTGGCGCTGGTGCTGATCTCGGCGATGGACAGTATCCGGAATCTGCCGACGACGGCGACGTTCGGCTGGTCGGCGATTTTCTTTTACGGCATCGCGGTGGCGGCGTACCTGGTGCCGGTGGCGTTGTGCTCGGCGGAGCTGGCCACCATGGTGGGCGGCGGGATGTACCGGTGGGTGCGGGAGGCGTTCGGGTCGCGGTGGGGTTTCCTGGCCGTGTGGTGTGACTGGTCGGAGAACATCGTGTGGTTCCCCACGGTGCTGGTGTTCCTGGCCACCACGGCCGCGTACGTGATCAACCCGGACCTGTCGCAGAACAAGGCGTTCCTGGTCCCGGTGATGCTGGTCATCTTCTGGGCGGTGACGCTGTCCTCGCTGTTCGGGTCGCTGAAATCGGCCCGGTGGACCGGGGTGGGGGTGATCATCGGGACCGCGGTGCCGACCGCGGCGATCATCGGCCTGGGCCTGTGGTGGACCGCCAGCGGCAACCCCTCGGAGATCCCGTTCCATCCCGCCGCGATCATCCCGGCCTGGCACGGCCTGGCCAGCCTGGTCTACGCGGCCGGCATCGTCGTCGCGTTCGCCGGCATGGAGATCGGCGGGTTCTACTCCCACGTGACCCGCAACGTCAAGCGGACCTACCCCGGCGCGGTCCTGATCGCCGCGGTCACCGTGGCGACCCTGTCGATCCTGGGCAGCGTGGCCATCGCCATGGTCGTGCCCGGCAGCCAGATCGAGCTGGCCGGCGGGATCATGCAGGCCGTGTCGGTGTTCTTCGCCAAGCTCGGCATCTCCGCGCTGATCAAGCCGTTCGGCGTGCTGGTCATCATCGGCGTGCTGTGCGGCCTGGCGTCCTGGTCCATGGGCCCGGCCGAGGGCATGCGCCGGGTCGCCGCCGACGGGCACCTGAACCCGTGGTGGGGCCGGACCAACCGGCGCGGCGCCCCGACCATGGTCCTGCTCCTGCAGGCCACCCTCGGCTCCGTGCTGGCCCTGGCCCTGATCTTCGTCAACAACATCAACACCTACTACTGGATGCTCACCGCGCTGGTCGCCCAGACCTTCCTGATCATGTACTTCCTGATGTACATCTCCGTCGTCCGGCTCCGCATCACCCAGCCCCAGGCCCCCCGCCCGTTCAAGATCCCCGGCGGCAGAATCGGCCTGGCCCTCATCGTCGGCGCCGGCGTCATCGGCGCCGCCTTCACCTTCTTCCTCGGCTTCATCCCCGCCACCCACCTGTCCACCCAGGGCACCATCGCCTACATCACCGTCATGGCCATCGGCATGATCACCATCATCGGCACCCCCTTCCTCCTGCACCGCGGCCCCTCCACCACCACCGACACCCGCACCGACCCCGGCCTGGGCACCCCAGAAGGACCCTGACATGCGGCCGAGCACGCTGTCGCCAGACCACCCGCCGAAGGACGTCCACCGCGGGTGGGCCGGCGCCGTGTGGCGGAGGCTGTCGAGCCGGGTCACGGCCTGGGTCGTTGCGGGCGTGGCCGTCGTCGTCGCGCTCGGCGCGATCCTGCTCCCGCGGGGAGGCAGCGTTTCCCCTGACGCTGCCTCCTTTACCGGCCTCCCCCAGGTGGGTGCCCTGTTTCAGGGCGCATGGCCGAGCAGCCCGCACTTCTGCAGTGCCAGTGTGGTGGACAGCCCCTCGGGTGACGTGATCGCCACGGCGGCCCACTGCCTTTCCGGGAATGGCAAAGACCTGGAGTTCGTCCCGATGTACCACGACGGCCAAGCTCCGTACGGGGCCTGGGATGTTACCGGCGCCTACGTCAGCCAGCGCTGGATGCAGCACCAGGATCCCCAGGCCGATTTCGCTTTCCTGACCCTTAGCCCGCAAGATTCCGGCGGGAAGACGCGCACGGTCCAGAGCGTCGTGGGCGGCAACCAGCTGGTCATTGACCAGCAGCTTCCGCGGCAGACCGTCGTGGTGGGGTACCCCGCGGGCAGTGGCGGCCAGCCCGTCATCTGCCTCAACCAGGCCTCGGCCCGGGCCGGTTACCCGGCCTTCCGCTGCGGCGGCTTCGTCGGCGGGACCAGCGGCGGGCCCTGGCTGGCCGACTATGACGCCCAGGCCGGGCACGGTGAGCTTTACGGCGTAACCGGAGGCCGGCATCAGGGCGGCTGCGTGAACTGGGTCTCCTACAGCTCGAGTTTCAACGCCGACACGATGGCGGTGTACCAGCGAGCCGTGGCCGGACAGCAGCCTGACGTGGTCCCGGACCCGCAGCCAGCGCCGTGCTGATGCCGTCCGCGCCGCTGGCGGCCAGGGGACGCTCGCCCCGGCCTCGCGCCAGAACTCTTCACCGATGCCTACCTTGCCGCAGTGCCGGCGAACGCCGCTCCGGGGCGTGACTTCCGGCCGCAGGTAACTGTTGATGCCGAAGGTAACTGTTGATATCGTGAGGTTCCTCGCGCCCCTAGCTCAACGGTAGAGCACCAGACTCTTAATCTGGAGGTTGGGCGGTTCAAGTCCCCCCGGGGCGCACTGAGCTAGTCCCTTGATGCGTGTCTGTCTTCATGTTTCCGCGGAAGCGCGGGACGACGCGTGTGGGTTTCCCCTGCTCCCGCGGCCAGGTTCTCGGGCGTGATCATGCCAACCGGCCGCGGCTGAATGCACGGAAGCGGTTTGCCGCCAGGACGGCACCGCGGGCCGCGGTCACCACGTGGCTCCACGATTACCAGCACAACCGCCGACACTCGGCCCGCCGGATGATGTCCCCTGTCGATTACGGACAGGCCCTGCAGGTCAGGGAGCCAGCATGAGGGCCCGTTTCGCCGCGCTCAAGCACGCCCGGTGCTCCCCGGGGCTGTCTTTGCGCGTTCCTCGGTCACCGGCGCGCCGGGTCCCTCCCGGGGCGCGACCCGGGGCCGTGATGGGGTTTTGATGGCCTGCTACGGTTCCGCGAGCTGCCGTCGGCAGGCATTTGCCCACTTTTGCGGCTTTCGCGCTCGGCGTGGCACGCCCTGGTCACCTGGTGGATGTGCCGTCGTACCAGCTCTTACTTGTACAACGGCCCATCCACCATGTCCAGCTGGCCGTTCCCGGGAACCGTCATCTCCGGCAGCTGATACACGGGCGGCGGATCCTGCGCCGCCCCAGCAGGAGGGGCGCCCGCAGGAGGCTATCGGCTCAGCGGGCCAGTGCTGCCTCGATGCCGAGCCAACGGGCTGACCGGACGTCAGCAGAGTTGGTGCGCCGGGGCCGCTATCACGAAGGTAAGGACAAGGAACCCCGGCCGCATGTCAGGGTCCTTCTGGGGTGCCCAGGCCGGGGTCGGTGCGGGTGTCGGTGGTGGTGGAGGGGCCGCGGTGCAGGAGGAAGGGGGTGCCGATGATGGTGATCATGCCGATGGCCATGACGGTGATGTAGGCGATGGTGCCCTGGGTGGACAGGTGGGTGGCGGGGATGAAGCCGAGGAAGAAGGTGAAGGCGGCGCCGATGACGCCGGCGCCGACGATGAGGGCCAGGCCGATTCTGCCGCCGGGGATCTTGAACGGGCGGGGGGCCTGGGGCTGGGTGATGCGGAGCCGGACGACGGAGATGTACATCAGGAAGTACATGATCAGGAAGGTCTGGGCGACCAGCGCGGTGAGCATCCAGTAGTAGGTGTTGATGTTGTTGACGAAGATCAGGGCCAGGGCCAGCACGGAGCCGAGGGTGGCCTGCAGGAGCAGGACCATGGTCGGGGCGCCGCGCCGGTTGGTCCGGCCCCACCACGGGTTCAGGTGCCCGTCGGCGGCGACCCGGCGCATGCCCTCGGCCGGGCCCATGGACCAGGACGCCAGGCCGCACAGCACGCCGATGATGACCAGCACGCCGAACGGCTTGATCAGCGCGGAGATGCCGAGCTTGGCGAAGAACACCGACACGGCCTGCATGATCCCGCCGGCCAGCTCGATCTGGCTGCCGGGCACGACCATGGCGATGGCCACGCTGCCCAGGATCGACAGGGTCGCCACGGTGACCGCGGCGATCAGGACCGCGCCGGGGTAGGTCCGCTTGACGTTGCGGGTCACGTGGGAGTAGAACCCGCCGATCTCCATGCCGGCGAACGCGACGACGATGCCGGCCGCGTAGACCAGGCTGGCCAGGCCGTGCCAGGCCGGGATGATCGCGGCGGGATGGAACGGGATCTCCGAGGGGTTGCCGCTGGCGGTCCACCACAGGCCCAGGCCGATGATCGCCGCGGTCGGCACCGCGGTCCCGATGATCACCCCCACCCCGGTCCACCGGGCCGATTTCAGCGACCCGAACAGCGAGGACAGCGTCACCGCCCAGAAGATGACCAGCATCACCGGGACCAGGAACGCCTTGTTCTGCGACAGGTCCGGGTTGATCACGTACGCGGCCGTGGTGGCCAGGAACACCAGCACCGTGGGGAACCACACGATGTTCTCCGACCAGTCACACCACACGGCCAGGAAACCCCACCGCGACCCGAACGCCTCCCGCACCCACCGGTACATCCCGCCGCCCACCATGGTGGCCAGCTCCGCCGAGCACAACGCCACCGGCACCAGGTACGCCGCCACCGCGATGCCGTAAAAGAAAATCGCCGACCAGCCGAACGTCGCCGTCGTCGGCAGATTCCGGATACTGTCCATCGCCGAGATCAGCACCAGCGCCAGCCCCACCACACCCAGCCGCCGCGCCACCCCCCGGCCCGGCACCCCGCCCCCCGCCGGCCCAGCCGCCACCCCCCCAGCCAGCCCCCCAGCCGGCCGGTCCGCCATCAGCAGCCCAGCCCCCCCATCCACATGACCCCCACGAGTCAGATGCCACTGCCGGATCGTCATGACACCGGCTCCTTCGGCCGCTGGTCGAGGACCGGGGCCTTCGGCTTCATGAACCTGCCGACCACCGGCAGCTCCGTCACGGACTCGGCCCGGGCGATGGCCAGGCTGGCCCGCGGCAGGTGCGAGCGGTCGTCAGCGACCGAGTAGCGCGGGCGCCACTCCGGGTCGTACTTCTTGTTGAAATTCCACAGGGACTCGATCTGCATGCTGTCGCTGAACCGGTGGAACACGGCCTTCTCCGCCGACTGCCACGGCCCGTCGCCGGTCTCCCCGGCGACCACCGCGCGCATGACCGCGAAGTTCAGGCCCAGCCCGTTCAGGCCCCGTTCGGCCATCCAGTTGATCGTCTCGATGATCACGAAGTCGGTCAGGCCGTTCGGCGCGTCCGGGTCGTTGGTCCGCCGCATGAGGTCCAGGGAGTACCCGTTGACGTGAGCGGCCGGGACGTACTGGTTGAACGCCACCGGCTTTCCTTCGGGATCCATGCAGACCGCGAGCAGCAGGCCGGTGTCGCGCTCGTCGAACATCCGGCTGAGGGTCATCGAGAAGCCGCGCTCGGCCTCGCCCTGGCGCGTCTGGGTGGAGAGGTCCTCCAGTTGCCTGCGCAGCTCCGCGCTGGCCTCGAGGGCCTGCATGACCGCGACGCGATAGCCGGCCTTGGAGACCCGGTTGTAGGCGCCCCGCAGCGACTTCATCGGCTTGCCCTTGAGCGAGAAGACCTGGCAGTCGACGATCGCCTCGTCACCCATGTAGACCCCGGTCAGCCCGGCCGCCTGGTAGATCGGCAGCCACGGCGCGGAGGCGCCGAGCACGCAGATGTACCACCCGTTGGTGTCGGCCAGGTCCATCGCGTCGGTCCACGCGTCGAGGCGTTCGTCGACCGGCCCGATCGGGTCGGGCGACACGAGCATGACGCGGTTGATGACCGAGTAGGCGATCAGGGTGTTCCCGGAGAACAGCCAGGACTTGTCGTCGCGCAGGGCGAAGTAGTCCAGCGTGTCGCCGCCGTACCGGTCGAAGATCTGCCGGGCCCGGGCGAACGCGCTGGCCCGCTCCTCTCCGGTCCGCCGGTGCTCGCGGGCGGGCAGCGCCGTGGCCAGCACCAGGACCAGCAGGCCCACGATGACGAGCACGACCACGTCGCGGGTCTCGCGGGCTTGCACGAAGGCGACGTCCAGGCCGGCGGCCAGGCCCACCACCACGAAGCTGGTCATGATGGCCAGGCCGACGAAGCGGCGCAGGCCGGCCGGGCTGACCCGGAAGTTACGGTGCTCGAGCAGCAGCCACACGCCGAACAGGCAGGCGATGGTCGACCCTTCCAGGCCCACGTCGTGCAGCAGGCGGTAGACCGTGCTCACCAGCAGCAGCACCAACGCCGCCACCCAGGACCGGCGGTACCCCAGCCGGACGCCCCGGGCCACCCCGGCCAGCGCCAGGCCGCCGATGACGGCGGTGACGCCGCTGTTCGGATGGATGCCGAACGGCAGCCACAGGCCGATCGGGTGGACCCAGCGGACCGACCACAGCAGTGCGAGCACCACGTTCAGGACCCCCGCGACGAGCAGCCCGAACGCGGCTACCCGGCGGATCCTCCGGCGCCGCACCCACGGCAGCAGCGCCCGCTCGCTGATCGGCCAGGTGGCTCCGTCGGGAAGGCGGCCGACAACCTCGAGCTTGCTCGGGCGGTTCCGCTCGGGTGCGAGCACCAGCCGCTCCAGTGCCGCGGGCTGGCCGATGGGCTGTTCGGCCAGCGACAGCGAGACGGACAGCACCGGCCCGCCGGTCAGCTCGACCATCGACAGCCGCCGGACGGCCAGGAACGGGGTCGGCAGCCCGAACCGGGCCTTGCGCGCCCGCACCACCTCGGTGTTGCATCCGGTGTTGGCGTAGAACCCGTCACCGACCTGGGAGATCTCCGGTTCGTGGGTGTGACCGGTGACCAGCCCGGCGTGCCCTTGCGAGATCAGCCGGGCCGCCTCGGCCCGGACGGTCGCGTTGTGGGCCGCGGCCTCGCCTCGCTCGCCGATCGAGGCGTCGGCCAGGGCGCGGTTGACCCGGAGCATGGTGGCGATGGCGGTGGCCGCGGCGATGACCGCGATGCCCACGACCAGGATGCCGAACACGATCAGCCACCGCTCGGCGTGATGGCTCAGCAGCGGCTTGACGCCCGGCGCGAAGGACAGCAGGCGCAGCAGCAGCGCGGCCGCGAACGGCACCGCCAGCCACCACAGCCACCCGGCCACCATCCGGTACAGCAGGCGCGATCCCAGGAAGGAGGACGGATCACCGTTGGTCCACCGGACCCCCTCCAGCAGCGAGCCGGGCTGGTCGCGGGAGGCCAGCTTGGGCAGCACCTGCCGGACGACGTGGTGGCCCAGCGGGGTGTCGACCGGGGACCGGGGATCGTCGAACGCGTTGTACTGATCGAACTGGTGGCCGTGCATGACCCGGACCAGCTGGGTGCCGTTGCCGGTCTCGATGGCCAGATCGCAGGCCAGCGCCACGTCGCTCACGCCCAGACGCTCGCGGAGCAGGGTCACCGACTTCTCGTCCCAGCCGAGCTGGCCGTCGTGGTTGCCCGGCGTCAGCACCACGCGATGATTCTTGTCCGCGGCGAAATGCTTGACCGCGTCGGTGAACTGGGGATGGGCATCCAGGATCCCGGCCACGTCCGGCGCCGCGGCGAGCATCTCGAACCCGTCGCCCGCGATCACCAGCATCCCGGGCAGCTGGAAGCTGTTCAGCACCTGGGCCAGCTGGTCGGCGGCCAGCGTGGATACCTCCGTGGCCGTAGGCGCGAGGTGCAGGTCGCTCACCACGACCACCCGGCTGCCCCGCCCCACCTCGAGCCGGATCAGATCGGGGACGAAGAACCCGGCCGGGGCCGGGCCGCTGTCCGCCGCGCCATCCGGGTTCTCCGCGGCGCGCAGCGCCCCGCTGCGCTCCTGGCTTTCCGGCACCGCAGTCATGTCACGCCTCCGGGCGCATGATCGGGAAGAGGATGACGTCACGGATCGCGGGCACCTCGGCGAACAGCATGACCACCCGGTCGATGCCGATGCCGATGCCGGAGGTGGGCGGCAGCCCGTACTCCAGCGCCCGGACGAAGGCGAGATCGGCCGGCGGGGCCTCGGCGTCGCCTCCGGCGGCCATCGCCGCCTCGGCCTTGAACCGCTCGGCCTGCTCGTCCGGGTCGTTGAGCTCGCTGTATCCGTTGGCCAGCTCACGCCCGGTGATCACCAGCTCGAACCGGTCGGTGACCGTGGGGTCGTCGAGGGACTGGCGGGCCAGCGGGGAGACCTCCGTGGGGTAGTGGTAGATGAAGACCGGGCCCACCGTCTCGGGCATCAGGACCCTGTCGTACAGCTCGAAGATCAGCTTCCCGGAACCCCACGACGGCAGGAAGGGAACGTCGTTGGCCACGCAGATCTGACGCACGTCCTCGACCGGCATGGACGGGTGCACCCGCTGGCCGAGCCGCTCGGCGAGCAGGTCGAGGAGGTCGCGGCGCGGCCACGGCGGCGTCAGGTCGACGCGCTGGCCCGCGAAGTCGAACTCGAGCCGGCCGGCCGCTTCCCGGGCGGCTTCGGTGATCAGATGCTCGGTGAGGTCCATTCCGTCTTGGAAGTCGCCCAGGGCCCGGTAGGCCTCGAGCGAGGTGAACTCCGGGCTGTGCCGGGTGTCGATCCCCTCATTGCGGAAGTTACGGGCAATCTCGAACACCCGCTCGTAGCCCCCGACGACCAGCCGCTTGAGGTACAGCTCCGGCGCGATGCGCAGGCTGAACTCGGCGTCCAGCGCGTTGGCGTGAGTGAAGAACGGGCGGGCTATGGCCCCGCCGGCCTGCGGCTGCAGAATGGGCGTCTCGACCTCCACGAAGTGCTGGGCCTCGAGCCGGTTCCGCAGGACGGACAGGGTCTTGAAGCGGATGTCGAAGACCCGCCGGCTCTCCTTGTTGGCCAGCAGGTCCACCTCGCGCTGGCGGTACCTGGTCTCCGCCTCGTTCAGGCCGTGCCACTTGTCCGGCAGCGGCCGCAGCGCCTTGGCCAGGATCTCCAGGCCCGTGACGTCGATGGACAGCTCCCCCCGGCGGCTGGTGATCACTTCGCCGGTGGCACCCACCCAGTCGCCCAGGTCGACCAGCGCCTCGACCGCGGCCGTGTCCGCCGGAAGGTGGTTAGCCTGGAACATCAGCTGAACGGCTCCGCTGGCGTCTTCGATCGTGATGAACCGGAGCTTGCCGTGGCCCCGTATCGAGGCCACCCGCCCCGCCACCGCCGCCACCTCGCCCGTCCGCGTGTCCGGCTCCAGGTCGGCGTGCGCCGCATGCAATTCGGCCAGCGTGGCGGTGCGATCGAACCGGGTGGGATAAGGATTGACGCCCAGGTTCCGCAGCTCATCGCGCTTGGCCCGGCGCTCGGCGGCCTGCGCGGCCAGCCCCGAGGGGGAACCCCCGGCACCCGGGCCGTCGGGCCCCGGCCGCTGATCCGTTCCGTCACCCGGTCCCTGCCCAGGACGTGGCTCTTGCGGGGCTGATTCGTGGTGGAGGACTGGGGTGCTCATGATGGATGTCCGCTTCCTCGGCTCAATTGCTCCGGTTAGATAGCTCAACTGTCGGCTTTGCGCTGACCGCAGTCCCTAGGCAAACTCCCTAGTTCGTCTCCCCAGGAACCGTTCCCTCGTGTTTTCCGGCCCCGATCAGGCTGCTTCCGGCAGCCGCGATTGCTCGACGAAGCGCCGCAGTTCCTGGCGTCCGTGCAGGCCGCATTTGGCGTAGATGTTACCCAAGTGGTATTCGACGGCCTTGCGGCTGATGAACAGCTCGGCCGCGATCTCCGGATTGGACAGGCCCTTCCTGACCAGGAGGGTCACTTCTGTCTCCCGGCTCGTCAGCGCCAGCACCGGCTGCCCGCCGCCCGGGGTGCCGGGCAGGCGGCAGGCCGCCAGCTCCTCCTCGGCCCGGGCTGCGAACGGCGCGGCCGCCAGCACCTGATACAGCTCGAGCGCCTGCCGCAGACGCTCGACCGCGTCCTTCCGGTTCCCGGTGCGGCGCAGCAGCTGCCCGTGCGCCAGCAGGAGCCGGGCGGTGTACACCGGGCTCTGGGTGCTGGCGCCCGCCTCCGCGCGGGCGTAGATCTCCAGGGCTTCCTCCGGGGCGCCGCGCCGCTCGGCCAGCCACCCGTCCAGCCAGGCCACGGCGGGCTGCAGGTAGGCTACCTGGCCGTTTTCCGCCCGCATCCGGGCCATCACGTCGGCCGCCTGCGTCAACTGGCCCGACCCGATCAGGCCCTCAGCCAGCAGCGGGCGCCACAGCACCGCGGCGAGCCGGCTGTGGCCGTCCAGCGCCGCCTCGTCCTGCCAGGGACCGAGCGCGTCGGCCATGCCCAGGTAGTCTTCCGAAGCCTGGCAGGCCAGGGCCCGGGCCATCGCCGCGTACAGGCGCTCCTGGCCGTAGTCCAGGCTGGCCGCCGCCTGCTCCGCCTGCCGTGCGTGCCGTTCGGCCTCCCCGGCCCGGCCGCGCGCGGCTAGCACGCACCCGTGGGCCAGGTGCAGCAGCGGCAGCTCGTGGCGGCGGGCCTGCGCCGCGGCCGCCGAGAACCCCTGCTCGGCGGTGTCCGCCGCGTCGTCCCACGCCCCGGCCAGGTACTGGGCCAGCGCGAGAAAGCCGTGGGCGCGCAGGCCCAGGGCGGCCGTGGCGCCCCGCCCGGCCAGCCTGAGGCTGGCGGCCAGATCGCTGACGGCCTGGTCCAGGTCCCCGGCCAGCAGCCGGAACACCCCGCGGAAGGTCAGGCCGTCCACATCGACGGGGGAGACCCGGGCCGGATCGGCCTCCAGGTGCCGCAGCTCGGCCAGGGCGGTGCGCGGGCCCGCCAGCTGGGCCGTGCCGATGGCGATCAGGGTGCGCGTGCGGCTGGCGGCCGCCGGGTCCAGGGCGCCGGTGCTCAGCGCCTGCCGTCCGTAGGCCTGGGCCCGCTGCCCGTCTCCCAGCCGCCTGGCCGTGTCCGCCAGCCTGCTGGCGATCTCCGCGGCCAGCGGCTGGCTGCCCGGGTCTTTGTGGGCTTGGGCCAGTGCCTGGCTGAACCGCTGCTCGGCCTCGGCGAGCTGGCCGGAGGAGAAGGCCATGGTGCCGAGCACGCAGCTGCGCAGCGGGGACGACGCGGTGGCCTCGACGGCCTCGCGCAGGGCCAGGCCCCGGGACTCCACGGCCAGGGTCAGGTGCAGCGCGGCGGTCAGCAGCCGCCGTTCGCGGTCGGCCCGGTCCGGGGAGATGTCCGAGGCCCACTGCAGGTGGGTGGCGGCCAGCCCGAGGCGGCCGCGGGCCGCTTCGGAGGCGGCGAGCTGCTCTAGTTCGGCGGCCAGGTCCTCGTCGGGCTGGTCCAGGGCGGCCACCCGGTGTTCCCAGGCCATGGCCTCGCTGACCAGGTCGGCGGCCCGGGCGTGCAGCAGGCGGCGCTTGCTGACCGGGATGCCCGCGTAGATCGCGTCCCGGACCAGCGGGTGGCGGATCGCCACCGGGCAGCTTGGTTCGGCGGGCCACAAGTCGACCAGGCCGGCCGCCGCGGCCGGCTCGATCGCCGCGCTGGGCGAGGTCACCTCCGCGGCCTGGCCGAGCTGGGCCAGCGGCGTGCGCTGGTTCAGCACCGCCAGCATCTCCAGGATGACCCGGCTCTCGGCCGGCATGGCCCGCACATAATCTCCGACGGCCGGGCCCAGCGACCTGGGCCGCCTGTAGTCGGCCGGGGCTTCGGCCGGGACCAGCGTCCCGACGGCCGGGTCGGCCCGCCGACAGCGGCGGGCCCGGTGGTTTCGTGCCGCTCGGGTAACCATGGTCTTCCTTGTCTGCTGGTCGCCAGTCTGGTCGCCGGCCCGGCTATCCGGCCGCCGCGCCCAGAGCGCGGGTGAGCCGGGCCAGGTCGACCAAGAGCGCGGTGCCGTCGTCGGGCTGGTGGATGTGGATCCGCGTCCCGCGGGCGTCTGCGGTGCAGGTGACGCGTATCCCGTGCACGCGTGATCCGATGAACAGCCGGTAGCCGACCAGCCAGGGCGGTTCGAAGGCGGTTTCCTCGCCGCTGGCCGCGACCTCGGTCCCGTCGACGTGAACGGTGAGCGGGAAGTCGGCTCCGATGCCACCGGACAGTTCTGGGTCTGCGGCCGAGACATCGGGCAGCCAGTCGCCCAGGCGCGAGGGGTCGGCGAGGTGGCCGAAAACGGCCTCGACCGGACTGGGGACCGTGGCGTAAAGATCCATCTGGCTGCTTTCCCGGTTCGTGCGGCGGACCTTTCCCGCCGGGGCAATGCCATTTAAACTGGTGCAAAGGGAGGGGGCCAGGCTCTTATTGCGGCCCTGGTGCGGCAATGTTGCGGCGATGGTGCGGCATTGGCTGCGGCGGTAATGCGGTCGGCGCGATTACTGCCGTGACACCAGGCGGGGCTGGATACGCGGATGGCGGATCTGCGCGAGTTCAGGGAGAAGGTACGGGAGCGCCGCCGCGCCGTCGGGCGTACTCAGCAGCAGCTCGCCAGGTCGGTAGGGCTGCACCCCGACGTGCTCAGCCACAAGCTCAACGGCCGCGACCACGCAGTGCTGACCACGCCGGACGTCATCGGCATTGCCGTCACGCTGGCCGGCTGGGGGGCGCTGGTCAGCCGGGCGGACGTGTACGAGCTGCTCGACTTGATGGAGGTGCCGCGCCGCGCCGTCCCGGCCGCTTCCTGGTCCGCGCCACCGCTGGCCGACCTGCCTGCCGGCCACGACGCCCGCCTGCCCGCCGGCCACGACGCCCGCCTGCCCGCCGGCCGACCCGCCGGCTCTGACGCCGGCCTGGCCCACGGTGCGCCGCCCGGGCCCGGGCCGCGCACGCGGTCCGTCTCCGCCCCCTATGAGTCGGCCCCCTATGAGTCGGCCCCCTATGAGCCAGCCGGGAGCGTACGGCCCTCGCTCCTGGAGGACCCCCTGGCGCGGCCCCGGCTGGCGGCGGCGCCGCTTCCTGCCCCGGCCACCCCGCTGATCGGCCGGGAGCGAGAGCGCGCCGAGGTGGCGGCGGCCGTGGCGGCCGCCCGGCTCGTCACGCTCACCGGTGTCGGGGGAACCGGGAAGACCAGGCTGGCGCTGCAGGCGGCCCGCGATCTGGCCGGTGATTTCGCCGACGGTGTGGCCTTCATCGACTTGAGCCCCGTCGATGACCCAACGCTCCTGGCGGCGGTGGTAGCCCGGGCCCTGGGCCTGACCCCGGCGTCGGCGCAGGCCGCCGAGGCCTATCTGGCCGAGGCGCTGCGCGACCGAGAGCTGCTGCTCGTCGTGGACAACCTCGAGCACCTGCTCGACGAGACACCGCTGCTGGCCCGGATGCTGTCCGTCGCCCCCGGGCTCCGGCTGCTGGCCACGACCCGGATCCCGCTGCGGCTGTACGGGGAGCAGACCATCCGCGTGCCTCCCCTTCACCTGCCCGGGCCCGGGGATACCGCGACCGACAGCGAGGCGGTCCAGCTGTTCATCGCGCGGGCCCGGGCCGTGCGCCCGGACTTCGCCCCGGACGCGGACGAGCTGGCCGCCGTCGGCGAGATCTGCGCCGAGCTGGACGGGCTGCCGCTGGCCATCGAGCTCGCGGCGGCCAGGATCCGGCTGTATCCGCCGCGAGCGCTGCTGCCGCTGTTGCAATCGCGCCTGGCCTTGCTCACCGGCGGCCCGCGCGACCTGCCGCGCCGGCAGCAGACGCTGCGGGCCGCGCTCGACTGGAGCCATGCGCTGCTGCCCCCCGGGACGCGGAGCCTGTTCGCCTGCCTCGGCGTATTCGCCGGGCCATTCGACGCCGAGGCCGCGGCTGCGGTCAGCGCGGAACCCGATCCGGCCCTGACCCTCGAGCACCTGGCCGACCTGGCCGACCAGAGCCTGCTGGAGGTGATAGCAGGCGAAACGCCGGGATTCCGCATGCTCCAGACCGTGCGGGAGTACGCCCTGGCCCGGCTGGCCGAGACCGGGGGTCAAGCCAGCGCCGAGCGCCGGCACCTGGCGCACTACCTGACTGTGGCGCGCGCCGCCCGGCCCGAGCTGGACGGGCCCAGGCAGGCCGAGTTCCTCGACCGGCTGGAGGCGGCCTACCCGAACATGCGGGCCGCGCTGGAATTCGCCTGGCACCAGGCCGGCCAGGACCGCGCGTGCCTGGGCGAGGGGCTGAGCCTGGCCGCCGCGCTCAGCCTGCTCTGGCAGCGGCGCGGGCCGCTCGCCGAGGGCGTTCTGCAGCTCGACCGGCTGCTGGCCGCGGACGACGCGCAGCAGTGCCCGAGTCCCGCCGCGATCCTGGCCGCCGCCGTGGTGGAGGCCTGCACGCTGGCCTGCTTCCAGGGTGATTACGCCAGGACGGTGCGGCTGGCCCGGCGGGCCCTCGAGCTGTGCCAGCCGCTGGGGGACCACCAGGGCCTGGCCCGGGCGCACCGCTTCCTGGGCGAAGTAGCGCTCGGCGCGGGCGACTACGCCGCGGCCGAGCCTCATTTCGAGCGCGAACTGGCCGAAGCCGCGCAGGTCGGCGACCTGGCCTGGCAAGCTCACGCCTATAACATGCTCGGCCAGAACGCCCGCCTGCAAGGCGAGTACACGCGGGCCAGCGCCCTGCTCTGGCGGGCCCTGAAGCTATTCCACGCCTCCGACGAACCCGACGGCGTCGGCGTCATCCTGAGCAGCCTCGGTGAGGTCGCGCGAGACGCCGGCCGCCCCCGCCAGGCCAGGCGGCTGTTCGGCGCGGCGCTGGCCCGGCATGCCGCCTTCGGGAACAAGCGTCACATGGCCTACGAGCTCGAGGGGTTTGCCGCCGCCGCGGCCCAGGAGCACGCCGGGCAGCAGGCCCTGGTGTATCTCGGCGCGGCCCAGGTGCTCCGGGAGCAAACCGGCGGCCCGCTGCCACCTGTGGAGCAGGCCATTCTCGACCGGATTCTCGCGCCTGCCGTAGCCGCGCTCACACCCGGGCAACGGCAGGAGGCCCTGAGCCAGGGACGGCACCAGCCGCTGCCGGCCACCGTCGCCCGCGCCCTGGCCGAGCTGCGCTCCCCGTCAGGGCCGGGTGCGGCCGAAACGGGCTAGGAAACCGTCCTGGGGAGGCGAACTAGGGAGTTTGCCTAGGGACTGCGGGCCCGGGACGGCCGACAGTGGATCTATCACGCCGTGCCGCGCAGTAAGAAGCCGCGCAGTAAGAAGGAGAGCTCTCGCCATGAGCACCGAGACCGATACCGCGAGCCCGCGGACCGCTCAGCCGTTCCGGCCCCGGGGGTGGGTCCTGGCCCTGTGCGTGGTGGCCGTGGTGGCCGTGGTCGCCGTGATCGTGGCCGAAACGGTGAATGTCGGCAGCATCTCGATCATCGACGGCTGGTTCCCTAGGGCCTTGTTCTGGGTCACGGTCGCGGCCTGCGTCATAGCGGTCGTGCTCCGCCGGGACGTGCTGCACGAATTCCTCATCGGCATCCCGATCGGCATCGGTTTCGCCGTGGTGCTGTTCGGCGGGCTGGCCATCACGCAGGCCGTCCCGCCCGGGGCGCCCAGGTCCCTGTACGTGTGGCTGGGCGTGGCGTGCCTGATGGCGGGGCTGGTGGTCGCCGGGTGGCGGCGGGCCCACTGGCCCCGCCGCATCTCCGGCCTGGTCGCCGTCATCCTCGCCGTGGTGTCCGCGGGCAGCGCCGTCAACCAGACGTTCGACTACTACCCCACCTTCGACCGCTTGCTGGGCAAGAGCGCCAACAACTTCCTGGATGATCAGCAGCTCACCGCCATGCGGCGCGAGGCGGCCAAGAGCAACCATCTGCCCGACCACGGCGCGACGCTCGCCGTGACCATCCCCGGGACGGGCCTGAAGTTCGCCCCGCGCCAGGCGTACGTATGGGTGCCGCCCGCCTGGTTCGGGCGCGATCAGCCCAAGCTGCCGGTCATCGAGCTGCTGCACGGCACGCCCGGTGATCCCGATAACTGGACCAAGTCGAGCTTCGCCGACGCGACCTCGCTGGCCTTCGCCGAGCAGCACCACGGGGTGGCACCCATCCTGGTCATGCCGGATATCAATGGGTCGTTCGGCGCGGACTCCGAGTGCGTCAACAGCGCGATGTTCGGCGACGTCGAGACGTACCTGACCAAGACCGTGCCGCAGTACATGCAGAAGAGCTTCAACGCCAGCACCGCGACCGGGTCGGTCGCCATCGCCGGGCTGTCCGAGGGCGGCCTGTGCGCGACCACCTTGGCCCTGAACAACCCGAAGGTGTACGTGGCCTTCGGCAACTACTCCGGTGACGCGTCGCCCACCTACCAGAACGACAACGAGCAGCAGACCATCCAGACCCTGTTCGGCGGCTCGCAGGCCGATTACAACGCGCACAATCCGCCGTCGCTGCTGACCGGGCAGCGTTACTCCGGCCTGTCCGGCTGGTTCGAGGCCGGGCAGCAGGACACCGCCGCGCTGCAGGCCGCCCACCAGCTGCAGCCGCTGGCGGCCAGCGCCGGGATCGACACCTGCATCGCCACGCCGCCCGGCGGCCACGACTTCGCCTTCTGGCAGCAGGCCTACTCCGATTCGCTGCCCTGGCTGTCCTGGAAGCTGAAGCTCACGCCGCAGCCCCAGTCCGTGCCCGCGCAGTGCAGTTCCGGGAAGGGCTAGCGGGCCCGCGATGACCGCGGCCATCCTCTTCGCTGTCCTATCCGCGCTGTCCAACGCGTGCAGCGCGGTGCTGCAGCGGCTCGCCGTCACCGGCCGCATGGCCGAGAAGAAGTCGGCCTGGCGGACCGCGATCGACCTGGTGCGCCAGCCGATGTGGCTGCTCGGCGGCCTCTTCCTGGTGGGCACGTTCGGGTTCCAGGCCCTCGCGCTGTACTTCGGCCCGCTCTCGGTGGTCCAGCCCATCCTGGTGCTTGAGCTGATCTTCACGCTGGGCTTCCGGGCTTTCCTGCTGCACGACGACATCGCCGCGCGGACCTGGTCCGCCGCCCTGATGATCTGCGTGGGACTGGCCGCCTTCCTCGTGGCCGCCTCCCCCACCGAGGGCACCCATGTCCCGGACGCCGGGCAGTGGATCGTGGCCGTCGGCTCCCGCGCCCTGATCGTGGCCGTGCTGCTCCTGCTCAGCCGGCGCGGCTCGCCGGCCCGGCGCGCCGCCATCTTCGGCGCGGCCACGGCCGTCGTGTGGTCGGTGGACGCCGCGTTCGTCAAGCAGACGGTGGACGTGCTGGCCCGTAGCGGCGTGCTCGGGCTGCTCATCCACTGGCCGCTCTACGCCATGATCGCCACCGGAGTGCTGGGCACGGTCCTGCTGCAGGGCGCGTACGCGGTCGGCCCGCTGGCCCCGTCGCAGGCCACCATGCTCATCGTGGATCCCCTCATGAGCATCGTCCTGGGCATCGAGCTCTTCGGCGAGCAGCTGCGCACCGGCCCCGGGTACGTGCTCGGCGCCGTCCTGTCGCTCGCCCTGCTCGGGGCGGGTGTCGTCATGCTGTCGATCTGGGCGCCCCCGGTGATGACCGCCGATGAGCTCGCCCGGATCCCCGGCCACGCCGGCTCCGGCCAGGAGGTGACCGCGGCCGCGATCCCGGTCGACCCGGAACCCTAGCGCCGCCCGTATCGCTGGCCCTGAACCGGGCCTAGGGATGCGAACTAGGGAGTTTTCCTAGGGACCCCGGCCTCCATCTGGCCGAGGATAGAGCCATAACGGCAAGGCAACTGAGCCGAGAAGGGAACCATGGCACGCGCCCCTAGCTCAGCGGCAGAGCACCGGACTCTTAATCCGGAGGTCGAGCGGTTCGACTCCACCCGGGGCGCACTGAGTTGTCCACCAGGGGGGCACTGAGTCGGGTGCCACGCCCGGCGGCCGGGACGTTCCGGCCGGACGCAGAGAGCGACGATCCAGATGGCGGCATCCACCACCATGAGCACGCAGACCGGCCCGCGCAGCGAGCAGGCGCCGGGGCCGTCCGGGTCCCGGCGCTACGGTTCTGGCCGCTGGCCAGGTCCCGGTTCGTTCCTGTCCTGGGCCCGCCGGGCCTGGTCCTGGGCCTGGTCGACGGATGCCGGGCTGCGGGCGGTGCGGGCGACCCTGGTCGTCCCGGTCCTGTTTGCTGTCACCCTTCAGGTCGTCGGCAGCCGTCAGATGGCCACCTTCGCCGCGTTCGGCGGGTTCGCCACCTTGGTCATGACCAGCTTCGGCGGCACGAGGCGGGACAAGGCGGTCGCGCATCTGGGCCTGGCGCTCGCCGGGACGGCCCTGGTGGTGATCGGAACCCTGGTCTCGTCCTCCGCCATTCTCGCCACGCTCGTGACGCTGCCCGTCGCGTTCCTGGTCCTGTTCGCCGGGGCGATCGGGCCGAACTGGGCGTCCGGCGCTATGGGCAGCCTGCTCGCCTTCGTGCTGCCGGCCGTGTCCGCCGGGACGGCCTCGACGATCCCGGCCCGGCTGGCCGGCTGGTGGCTGGCCTCGGCGGCCGGCACGGCGGCCGTCCTGCTGCTGTCCCCCCGGCCGGCTTCAGGCCGGCTCCGCCCGGCCGGTGCCGCGCTGGCCAGCAGCCTGGCCGACGAGCTGGAAGCGGCTCTCGGCGGTGTCCCGGACCGCCGCCTTCGCGACGCGTCCCGGGCCCGTAATTCCGAGCTCCGGGTGGCGTTCGCGCGGGCTCCTTTCCGCCCGGCCGGGCTGGCCACGGCCGATCAGGCGTTCGCCAATCTGGCCGAGTCGCTCGAATGGTGCAGCAGCCTGGTCGACGACCTGCTGGGCGTCGTGCCCGGGATAGCCAGCGGACCGGACGAGGTCCGGCTCCTGGTGCAGGAGTCGGGCGGGCTGCTGCGCGCCGTGGCGGCGCTGCTGTCCGGACGCGGAGCCGTGCCGGATATCGAGTACGTCAAGCGACTGGTCGCAGCGGCCCGGGAGCGGGCCTGGAACCAGGTGATCACCAGCCGGGACCAGGCCTCGGTCGCGCTGCTGACCTTCCACGCGCGCCAGTTGGCCGTGGTCACCCAGTCGGCCGCCACCGACGCGCTCGTCGCGAGCCGGCAAGTGGACACCGAGGTGATCGCGCAGGACCGGCTCAGGTGGTACCGCTCGGTCGGCACCGCCGTCGAAGCCGGGCCCGCGGCGCACCTGCGCCGCATGGGTGCGGTGGCTGCGCGCCACGCCAGCCTGCGGTCGGTCTGGGTGGTCAACAGCCTGCGCGGGGCGCTGGCCCTGGCCGCCGCGGTGGCCGCCGCCGATCTCACCGGCGTGCAGCACGGCTTCTGGGTGGCGCTGGGGACACTGTCCGTGCTGCGCACCAGCGCCGCGTCCACCGGCGCGACGGCTCTGCGGGCCCTGGCCGGGACGGCGGCCGGGTTCGTGATCGGCTCGGTCCTGGTTCTCGCGATCGGATCCGACACCGCGCTGCTGTGGGCGATGCTTCCCGTGTCGGTGTGCGCGGCCGCCTACTGCTCGGGCCGGGGCTGGTTCGAGGCCGGGCAGGCGGCGTTCACCCTTCTGGTCGCGGTGCTGTTCAACCTCCTGGTCCTGGTGGGCTGGCGGGTCGGCGTGGTCAGGGTCGAGGACGTGGCGCTGGGCTGCCTGGTCAGCGTGGTCATCGGCGCCCTGCTATGGCCCCGTGGCGTCGTCGGGGTGGTTGCGGACGACTTGGCCGACGCGTTCCGCCAGGGCGGCTCCTACCTGTCCGAGTCGATGAACTGGACCCTGGGCCGCTCAGCCGTGCGCCCGGCCAGCGGCCTGCAGACCGAGTCCGCCAGCCTGCGCCTCGACGGCGCCCTTCGCGCCCTGCTGGCCGAGAAGGGCACCAAGCAGATCCCGCAGGAGCATCTGTGGCGGCTGGTCGGCGCGGCCATGCGGCTGAGGCTCACCGCTCACGCGCTCGCCCGCACCCCGCCCGCCCCGGCCGGGTTCGAGGCTGCCGACGACGTCCTGGTGAGGTGGACCGCCGGCCTCTTGGCCTGGTATGACACGCTGGCGCTCAGCCTGGCCGGGGAGGCGGCCGCCGATCGCGGCACCCTCGAAGCGGCCCTGCCCTCCGTACCCGGCCTGGCTGACCCGGCCGGCGCCCCGATCCCGGCCCGCGCGATATGGCTCGGCGAGCACCTGTGCGGCCTGCGCCATCACCTGGCCGACGTGATCGGGCCGGCGCTGGAGCTGTCCGCGCTGCGCCACCGGTCATGGTGGCACTGACCCTGTTGCGTCACCGAAAATAGTTGCCGCAGGGGCTGTGGCAACTATCGACACCAATGCGGCTACAGGTGAAAACTCGTAGTGCACGGACCGGTCCGAAGGTTACGTTGGGGGAGGATCATGAGCCGCCCTGGGCACACCACGCCGGGGGAGCCCGGGCCGCGCGGCGCCGTCCCGTCCCGCCGGGTCCTGCTGAGGGCGGGCGGCCTGGTCATTCTGACCGGCTTCGGGGTCGCTCGCCCCGCCGTGCGGGCTCTGGCCGCCGAGCGGATCGAACCGCCGATGTACTACATCCACGACGGGCGGAAACGGGTCGCGCTGACCATCGATGACGGCCCCAGCCCGGTCTACACCCCGCAGATCCTGCGCCTGCTGCACAAGTACCGGATCACCGCGTCGTTCTCCATGATCGGCGTCAATGTCGACACCTATCCGAAGGTGGCTCGCGAGGTGGCGCACGCCGGCCACATGATCGTGAACCACACGTGGACGCATCCGGACCTGGTCTACCTGTCCCGCGCCCAGGTCAGGGACGAGATGATCCGCGCCACCGACGCGATCCACCGGGCCACCGGCAAGGTTCCGCGAATGTTCCGCGCGCCGTACGGAGCCTGGTCGCCGACCGTGCTGGAGGTGTGCGAAGAGCTGCACATGACCCCGCTGGACTGGTCGGTCGACCCGAGGGACTGGTCACTGCCCGGCGTCAGCGCCATCGTCGACAACATCATGGAGAACACCCGGACCGGGTCCATCATCCTCGAGCACGACGGCGGCGGGAACAGGTCCGAGACCGTCGCCGCCCTGAGCATCGTCCTGCCCCGCCTGCTCGCCGAGGGCTACCGCTTCCGCACCCCCTAGCGGCCGCCCGGGCCCGTATCGCGCGCCCCTACCGCCACCAGGGCTGACGGCGTTGCTCGGCCACGTGCGTGGCCGGTACGGTGATGGCCCGGGCGTGCGCGCTCAGATGCTGCAGGTGCTCGTCAACCCACAGCAGGTCGGGGTGGTGCCGGGCCGTGAGGATCCGGACCAGTTCCGCCCCGTCAATGCCGTCATCCCCGTCAGCCGCCGCTGGCCCGTGCGCGCCGTCGACGGCATCTGCCCCATCAGCCCCGTCAGCACCGCCAGGCGCTGCGGCCCCGAGGGCAGCACCGACCTCCGCGATGACGGTGACCCCCTCGGGGCTCGCCTGCGCCGAAGCGGTCGTCCCTCTCAGGCCGGTGAACGCCGGCGCGGCGACCGGCAGCAGCACGTCACGAGCCGCGGGCCGTCCCACCAGCACCGCGACCCGCTCGTAAAAGGCCGCGAGCTCGGCGGCGGCCTCGGAAAGCAGCCGGCGCACGTCGGTCATGCCCCGGTGGCGGTGCACTCCGGCGGGCTCGGGAGCCTGCAGGCCGGCCAGCGAGTACGCGGTCAGCCGCAGCCGCATGGTGGCCGTGACCAGCATCCACAGGTCCTGCTTGGACAGGTGCTTGGCGCCCTGCTCGGCGAGGAAGCCGCGCAGCGCCTCGTCGAGGCGGATCGCGGCGGTCACCGCCGTCGGGCCCGCGTCCGGCGGCAGGGCCCGGGTGCCCAGGGCCCAGTCCACCGACTGGCGCAGGTAGACCGCCCCGGCCCGGAACGCGTCGGCCAGATCGTCGCCGACCACCGACGCGGCGCCGCGCGGCCAGAAGAGCACGCCGACCACCAGGCTCACCAGGCAGCCGATGGCCACGTCCTGGACGCGCAGCAGGCCCACCCTCCAGCCCACCGGTGCGAGCAGGTTGAACAGGACCACGATGACCACGGTGAACGCCGCCTGTCCCACGGTGAACGGGAGTGTTCCCGGCGCGTACGCGGCCACCGCGATGGCGATCGGCAGCGCCGCCCACAGCGCGGACGTGCTGGTGCCGATGCCCAGTATCAGCAGCGCGCCGACCACGAAGCCGATCACCGTGCCGCCCAGCGCGCGCAGCGCGGTGGACTCGGTGGAGGCCGCGCTGGTGCGCAGCACCGACAACGTCCCGAGCACCACCCAGAACCCGTGCTGGACGCCGGACACGTCGGCCACCAGCACCGCCGCGGCCAGCGCCAGCGACGCGCGCAGGCTGTTCAGGAACCATACCGAGCGGATGCTGGCGTGCCGGGTCAGGACGCCGACCGCGCCGGACAGCGCCGCCGCCCGCCGTTCGGCATGGCTCCCCTCCGGCTGCGCGCCGTACCAGCCGCGGCGCCGGGCCGCGACCGTCTCGGGGTCGGCGCGCCGGGTGGCGATCAGGGTGTCCGCCTCCAGGCCGCGCACGGCCAGCGAGATCGTCTGGGCGTGGAAGGCATACCGGGCTGCGGCCGCGGCCGAGTCGTAGTCGCCATCGTCGGCGGCGGCCGACCGGTCGTAGGCGGCGCTGGCCTCGCGCCGCCGCTCCATCTCGTCCACGTCGGGCAGTGCCGCCGCGCCATCGGGGTCGGCCAGGAGGCCGCCGACCTGCCTGAGCACCACAGCCGTCTCGGCCATCAGGTCACGGTCGGGCTGCGCCGCCCGGTCCAGGTCCTGGTGCCCGTCGGTCGCGTCGGCAATGAGGGCCGAGCACCATTCGAGATACTGCACCACGCTGGCCATGGCCTGGTCGGCGGTGGCCAGCCCGGTCGGCCGGTACGGCGTGCTGTCGAACGCGGCGATCAGTTCCTCCTTGGCCGCCCGGCAGGCCTCGAGGTCGCGGTGGGTGGCCGTGCCGTCGGCGACCGCCCCCAGCGTGGTGGCCAGCGCCCGCGCCGAGCCGGCCGCCGCCGCCCGCAGCCGGTCGCCCGGCGACGGCGGCGAGAGCGCCAGCACGGCTACGGTGGCCACGGCCGAAGCCAGCCACCAGCCCGCCAGCCGGTCCGGCAGCATGCTCACGGTGCCGGGCGTGACCACCGACAGCACGAACGGGAACAGCGCGGCGATGACCCCGGACGCCGCGTTGGGCCCGGCTACGCCCGCGAAGAATATGCCGAACGTCACCGGGATCGTGACCAGGACGGCCAGCCAGTCGAGCCCGTTGACCGCGGTGCCGATGATCAGGCCGATGCTCCCGGTCAGCGCCAGCCCGAAGTGCGCGATGGCCTTGTCCCGCCTGCTGCCGCCGAACGAGGCCACGACCAGGTTCGCGAACCCCCCGAACGCAGCGAACAGGGCCATCTGGAGGTTGCCGAAGCCCACAAAGGTCAGCGCGAACACCGAAGGGATCACCAGCACCGCGCGCACGGCCCGCATGGCGGCGGGCACCGACCAGGACGGCCACCACGACGGCCGGGCTCCGGTCGGGTCGGCCGGCCGGCCGGCCGGCGGCGCGGAGGACCGGAATGCGGCCCGCGGCAGGCGGCGGCTCACGCTCAGATCTGGCACCAATCCAGTCTAAGAAGGACGCGACGGGCCGGCGGTAGCCGGGGATTCAGGATTCCCGCCAGCTCCATGCGCTACATTGACTGACTTCGCCGGGCCGGCCCGGCCCGTGCGCACGCAGCAGGACACGCAGGAGGAGGGTTCATGCAGGAGACACTGCCGCAGCCGCCGGCCGCGCTGGACGACGATGATGCCGCCCGGCTGCGCAGCCTCGGGTACCGCCCCCAGCTGGGCCGCGTGCTCGGGCTGTTCGCGGACTTCTCGGTCGCGTTCGCGTTCATGGCGCCGGTGATCGGCATCTTCACGATGTTCACCCTCGGCCTGAGCACCGGCGGCCCGGCCTACCTGTGGCTCACCCTCATCCCGGTCGCCGGGATGCTCCTCGTCGCCCTGGTCGTCGGTGAGCTGGCCAGCCACTACCCGGCGGCAGGCGCGCTCTACCAGTACGCCAAGTACACCGTCGGCCGGAAGTTCGGCTGGTTCGTCGGCTGGTTCTACGGGATCGCCCTGCTGGTCACCGTGGCGGCGGTGGACGTCGGCGCGGTCACCTACGCCGCCGTGTTCGCCCATGACGTGTTCGGCTGGACCTTCGTCCCCACCGCTCACGGGACGATCCTGGTCGTCGCGCTGGGCCTGCTGGTCATCCAGACCACGCTGAACACCATCGGCGCCAAGGTCACGGGCCTGGTCGGGCAGCTGGGCGTCCTGGCGGGCGTCCTCGGCACGTTCGGCCTCGCGATCGTGCTGGCCATCCACGGCTTCCACCACGGGCTCGGCTTCCTGACCACCACGCAGGACGTCCAGCACGTCAAGAACAACCCGCTCGGCGTGGACTTCGGCGGGAGCTGGATCGTCGGCGCGCTGGTCGCGGTGATCGCGCCGGTCTACATCTTCCGCGGCTTCACCTCGCCTGGTGACCTCGCGGAGGAGACACGCAACCCCGGCCGGCAGGTCCCGCGGGCCATGCGGCTCGCCCTGATCTGGGGCGGCATCGCCGCGTTCGTGCTGACCGCCGCGCTGCTGCTGGCCATGCCGGCCGGTGCCGGGACGGTGGTCAAGACCGTGCAGGGCGGCGGCATCCCTTACATCCTCGCCCCGCTGCCCAGCGGCCTGCAGGAGACGATGCTCGGCCTGATCGTCGTCGCGTTCTTCGCCTGCGGCGCCGCGGTGCAGGCCGCGGGCAGCAGGCTGGTCTTCTCCTACGCCAGGGACGGCGCGCTGCCCGGCGCGAAGTCGCTGGCCGCGGTCAGCGAGCGGTTCAAGACCCCGGCCAACGCCCTGTTCGGCGGTGCGCTGATCACCGTGGTGTTCGTGGGGCTCGCGTTCGCCTCGCCGACTCACGACGTCAAGATCTTGTGGTTCACCTACCCGGCCGACACCAACGTGCTGGCGTCGCTGGCGACCTTTGCCGTCACCGGGATCTACCTGTCGTTGCTGCTCACGGTCATCGGCTCGATGATCGCCCGGGCCCGTGGCTGGGTCCCGGCCGGCCGGTTCTCCCTGGGCCGGTGGGCCTGGCCGCTGTCCGTGGTGGCCGTCGCCTACCTGGGCCTGATGCTGGCCGACCTGGTCGCGCCGACCGGGCTGGACAGTGCGCGGGCCTATTTCAACCAGGACTGGATCACCTTGCTGGTGATGGCGGCCGTGGCCCTCGTCGGGGTCATCGTGTTCTTCGCCGCGGGCCGCGGCCGGGAGATCGGCGAGCACGTGATCGACGGCGACGTCCCCGCGGCCGCCGAGCCAGCGTCCGTCCCGGGCGGTCCGGCCGAGCCGGCGCCGGTCCCCGGCACCGCGGCCGAGGTCGCCGAGGATCCCGGTGACGGGGCGTCCTGAGCGCGGGCGCCCCGCTACGCGAGCGCGGCGCAACCGGTTAGCCACACGTGATATTGTGAAACGCTGCCAGGCGGCTAGCCGCGGCAGCTAGAGGCGTGCTGCACCCTCATGCGGCCGTCTCGGGGATCAGCCCTGTTGACCCTTTCCAGTGCCTTTACAGATCAGCGTAAATTCTAAGGAGCCACGTGCCGCTCGACACCGCCGTCAAGAAAGAGATCCTGACGGAGTACGCGACCAGTGAGGGTGACACCGGTTCGCCGGAGGTCCAGATCGCGCTGCTGACCAGGCGGATCAATCACCTGACCGAGCACCTGAAGGTGCACAAGCATGACCACCACAGCCGCCGCGGGCTGCTGCTGCTGGTCGGCCGCCGCCGCAGGCTGCTGAAGTACCTGGCCAAGAAGGACATCAGCCGCTACCGCGAGATCCTGCAGCGCCTCGGCATCCGTCGCTAACCGCGGAGCCGTGCCCTTCAAGCCCAACTGAATAACAGAAAACTGGCATCCCGTAGCCCCCGGCCCCCGAGCGTCAGGGCCGGTCCTCGGTAGTGGTCCCCGGGTCAGCATCAAACCCGAGGGCTTCGATCGAAGACCGGCCGGCCGCCCTAACCGGCGAGCCAGGCCACATGCGGCGCGGCGGCGGGTGGGTGCGGGATCTACCGCAAGGAGGTCTCACCCGTGAAGGGTGCCCTAAGTGCCGAAGCCGTCATAGATAACGGCGAGTTTGGCGTCCATACAATCAGGTTCGAGACGGGCCGGCTGGCCCGCCAGGCGGCCGGCTCGGCCCTGGTGACTCTCGACGGCGAGACCGTGGTCCTGTCCGCGACCACGGCGTCCAGGCAGCCGAAGGATAACCTGGACTTTTTCCCGCTCACGGTCGACGTCGAAGAGCGGATGTACGCGGTGGGCCGGATCCCCGGCTCGTTCTTCCGTCGTGAGGGGCGTCCGTCCGAGGACGCGATCCTCACCTGCCGGCTCATCGACCGGCCGCTGCGCCCGTCCTTCGTCAAGGGCCTGCGCAACGAGATCCAGATCGTCGCGACGATACTCGCGCTCGATCCGCAGCACCTGTACGACGTAGTGGCGATCAACGCCGCGTCCATGTCCACCCAGCTGGCGGGCCTGCCGTTCTCCGGCCCCATCGGCGGTGTGCGGGTGGCCCTGATCAGCGGCCAGTGGGTCGCGTTCCCCGCCCACGAGCAGCTCGCGCACGCCACCTTCGACATGGTCGTCGCGGGTCGGGTGCTCGCGGACGGCGACGTGGCCATCATGATGGTCGAGGCCGAGTCCACCCCCGAGACGCTCAAGCTCCTGGCCGACGAGGCCAGCGGCGCGGTGGCGCCCACCGAGGACACCGTGGCCGAGGGCCTGGAGGCAGCCAAGCCGTTCATCAAGCTCCTCTGCGAGGCCCAGCAGCGGCTGGCCGACGAGGCGGGCAGCGCCCCCTCGGGCGAGTACCCGGTGTTCGTGGACTATTCCGAGGACGTCTACGAGGCGGTGGCCCGCGAGGTCTCCGACCAGCTGGCCCAGGCCCTGACGATCGCGGGTAAGCACGAGCGCGAGGCCGAGACCGACCGGGTCAAGGCGCTGGCCGTCGAGAAGCTGGCCGGGCAGTTCGAGGGCCGGGAGAAGGAGATCAGCCCGGCGTTCCGGTCGCTGACCAAGAAGCTGGTCCGGGAGCGGGTCATCCGGGACGGGGTGCGCATCGATGGCCGCGGCCTGACCGACATCCGGCCGCTGTCCGCCGAGGTCCACGTGCTGCCCCGGGTGCACGGCTCGGCGCTGTTCGAGCGGGGCGAGACCCAGATCCTGGGCGTGACCACGCTGAACATGCTCCGGATGGAGCAGATGATCGACACGCTCAACCCCGACCGCACCAAGCGCTACATGCACAACTACAACTTCCCGCCGTACTCGACCGGAGAGACCGGCCGGGTCGGCTCACCCAGGCGCCGCGAGATCGGGCACGGCGCGCTGGCCGAGCGGGCACTGCTCCCGGTGCTGCCCACGCGCGAGGAGTTCCCCTACGCCATCCGGCAGGTCTCCGAGGCGATCGGCTCGAACGGCTCTACCTCCATGGGCTCGGTCTGCGCCTCGACCATGGCGCTGCTGGACGCGGGCGTGCCGCTGAAGGCCATGGTGTCGGGCATCGCGATGGGCCTGATCAGCGAGGGCGGCCAGTTCGTGACGCTGACCGACATCCTCGGCGCCGAGGACGCGTTCGGCGACATGGACTTCAAGGTGGCGGGCACCGAGCAGGTGATCACCGCGCTGCAGCTGGACACCAAGCTGGACGGCATCCCCGCCTCGGTTCTGGCCGCGGCGCTGAAGCAGGCCCGCGGCGCCCGGATGACCATCCTTGAGGTCATGCGCGACGCGATCACCCAGCCCGGCGAGATGTCGCCGTACGCGCCGCGGATCATCACGATCAAGGTGCCGGTGGACAAGATCGGCGAGGTCATCGGGCCGAAGGGCAAGATGATCAACTCGATCCAGGACGACACGGGCGCCGAGATCACCATCGAGGACGACGGCACCATCTACGTCGGGGCCACCGACGGCCCCTCGGCCGAGGCGGCCCGGGCCGCGATCAACGCGATCGCCAACCCGCACATGCCCGAGGTGGGGGAGCGGTTCCTCGGCACCGTGGTCAAGACCACCACGTTCGGCGCGTTCGTCTCGCTGCTGCCGGGCAAGGACGGCCTGCTGCACATCACCCAGATCCGCAAGCTGCACGGCGGCAGGCGGATCGAGAACATCGACGATGTGGTGCACATCGGCGACAAGATCCAGGTCGAGATCAGGGAGATCGACGACCGCGGCAAGCTCTCACTGGTGCCGGTCGAGGTGGTCGAGCGTGAGGCGGCCGGGGAGGACCTCTCCGGCGGCGAGCCCGCCCGCGGCGACCGTGAACGTAGTGACCGCCCGCGTGGCGGTGACCGCGACCGCGGTAACGGCGATCGCAGCGCCAGCCCCGACGGGCAGGACGCTCATCGCCGGACCCGGCACCGTACCCGCGGGCCACACGAGTAGATGGCTACCGAGCTAACTCGGGTCAGCCGCACCGTCCTGCACGGCGGGCTCAGGGTCGTTACCGAGTCCCTGCCCGCCGTGCGGTCGGTCGCGCTGGGCATCTGGGTCGGGGTCGGTTCCCGGGACGAGGACCAGGCGCACGCCGGTGCGACCCATTACCTGGAGCACCTGCTGTTCAAGGGCACCAGGCGGCGCAGCGCGCTGGAGCTCTCCGCGGAGATGGACGCGGTGGGCGGCGAGATGAACGCGTTCACCGCGAAGGAGTACACCTGCTACTACGCCCGGGTGCTCGACGCCGACCTGCCGCTGGCCGTGGACGTCCTGTCCGACATGGTGACCAGTTCGCTGATCACCCCGAAGGACGTGGATGCCGAGCGGAACGTCGTGCTCGAAGAGATCGCGATGAACGACGACGATCCCACCGACACCGTCCACGAGGCGTTCACCGCGAAGCTGTTCGGTGACACCCCGCTCGGCCGGCCGATCCTCGGCACCACGGACACGATCAACGCGATCACCAGGGAGCAGATCTTCGAGCACTACCAGGCCCGGTACGTCCCCGAGCAGGTCGTGGTGGCCGCGGCGGGCAACCTGGACCACGACACGGTGGTCCGGCTCGTGGCCGAGGCGTTCGGCCCGGTCCTGGACCGGGTGGCTGAGCCCGCCCCGCCCCGGCTGAACGGCCGCCGCCCCAGCGCCGGCACCGAGGCCGGCGCGGGCACCGCGCTGGTCTCCCGCGGTATCGAGCAGGCCAACCTGGTACTCGGGTGCGAGGGGATGGCCAGGACCGATGACCGTCGGTTCGCGCTCGGCGTGCTGAACGCGGCGTTCGGCGGCGGCATGTCCTCCCGGCTGTTCCAGGAGGTCAGGGAGAATCGCGGCCTGGCCTACTCGGTGTACAGCTTCTCCTCGCAGCACGCCGACACCGGCATGTGGGGCGTCTACGTCGGCTGCCTGCCCGCCAAGGCCGATGAGGTCCTGGCCATCTGCGCCGAGGAGATCGGCAAGGTGGTCGACGGCGGCCTGACCGACGCCGAGCTGGCCCGGGGCAAGGGCCAGGTCCGCGGCTCGATCGTGCTCGGCCTGGAGGACCCGTCCTCCCGGATGAGCCGCCTGGGCAAGTCGGAGCTGGTGTACCCGCGGCTCGAGCCGGTCGATGAGGTGCTCGCCTCGATCGACGCGGTCACTCACGACGACGTGCGTGCGGTGGCCGCCGAGATCCTCACCCGCCCGAAGGCCCTGGCCGTCGTCGGCCCCTTCGACGACCCTTCGGCCTTCCAGATCTGACCCCTGCGGGGCCAGGCCAAATATCGTGGATCATTACTGCCCCCCGGCGGGCAGTAATGATCCACGATAAATGTCAGCACCGAGGAGGACGGGTATGAGCAGGATTGGGGTGGTCGGGGCCCGGGGGCGGATGGGGCAAGAGGTGGTCCGGACGATCACTGAGGCCCCGGACCTGCTCGTCGCGGCCGAGGTCGACCGCGACGACAAGCTCGACGTGCTCGAAGACTGCGACGTGGTGGTCGACTTCACCCAGCCCGGCGCGGTCATGAGCAACCTGCGCTGGTGCATCGAGCACGACCTGGACGTCGTGGTCGGCACATCCGGGTTCGGCGAGGACCGGCTGGACCAGGTGGCGGGCTGGCTGGCGGACCACCCGTCGGCGCGGGTCCTCATCGTGCCGAATTTCTCCGTCGGCGCCATCTTGATGATGCGCTTCGCCGAGCAGGCCGCGCGCTTTTTCCCCTCGGCTGAGGTGATCGAGTTGCATCACGCCGCCAAGGCCGACGCCCCGTCGGGAACGGCGCTGCGCACCGCGTCGATGATCGGCGCGGCCCGGGCCGAGGCCGGCCTGGGCCCGCCGCCGGACGCCACCACTTCCGCGCTGCCGGGCGCGCGCGGCGCCACCGTGGACGAGGTCCACGTGCACTCGGTGCGCGCCGCCGGGCTGGTGGCGCATCAGGAGGTGCTGTTCGGCGGCCCGGGGGAGACGCTCACGATCAGGCATGACTCTCTGGACCGGGTCTCGTTCATGCCGGGTGTCTTGCTGGCCGTCCGCGGCATCGGCTTGCTGCCCCACGGCCTCAACGTGGGCCTGGAGGGCTTGCTGGGTTTGGGCTAGGCGGTACCGTCGATAGCATGTGCCGCAGCATCAAGACCCTCCGCCCGCCCTACGCCGAGCAGGTCACTGACGACGACATCCGCGCCGCCGCCTTGCAGTATGTCCGGAAGATCAGCGGCTTCCGCGCGCCCGCCGGCCACAACGCCGAGGCGTTCGGCCACGCCGTCGACGCGGTCGCGGCCGCCACCGCGGCCCTGCTGGACCACCTGGAAGTCCGCTCCGCGCCGAGACGTAGCGCATGAGACTGGTCCTCAACGTCATCTGGCTCGTCCTGTGCGGCTGGTGGATGGCCATCGCCTACGCCATCGCCGGAGTGATCTGCTTCGTGCTGATCATCACCATCCCGTTCGGGATCGCGGCGTTCCGGATCGGCGGGTACGTGCTGTGGCCGTTCGGGCGGCAGATCGAGCGACGGCCGGGTGCGGGGGTCGGCTCGGCGATCGGCGACGTCCTGTGGATCGTGCTCATCGGCTGGTGGCTGGCGCTCGGCCACCTGGCCAGCGGCATAGCACTGTGCCTGACGATCATCGGCATCCCGCTCGGCCTGGCCAACTTCAAGATCATCCCGATCTCGCTCATGCCGCTCGGGGTGCGCATCAGCCCCGGCCGCGCCTTCTAAGACGGCAGGTATGCCGTCGCCCCGCTGCCGCGGTTGCGCAGCGCCGCGGATACCCGGGCGCTCATCACCGGCGGGAGGTAGCGGTCCAGCTCGCCGGCCGCCACGAACCGGTATTCGTCCAGCTCGGATTCCTGCAGGCGGATCGGGACATCATCGGCCAGCAGGCCCCCGTCGAAGATGAAGACCACGATCGGCTTGGGCCGCGCGCCCTCGGGCGCCGCCCACCCGAGGGCCAGCAGCGGTCCGGGCTCGATCTCGAGGCCGAGTTCCTCCGACACCTCGCGGCGGCAGCCGGCGTGCGGCGCCTCGCCGTGCTCGAGGATCCCGCCGGGCAGCAGCCAGTGATCCCGGTAGTTCGGCTTGACCAGCAGGACCTGGCCGGCCGGGTTGGTGAAGAGCGCCGCCGCCGTGCCGAACATGGTGGGCAGCTGGGCAAACCATGCGGACTGCGAGCTGGCCGGAAACTGCTTGCTGGCCGCGGCCTGGTCATCTTCCGGGCTGCTGCGGGCTGCATCGGGCACAACCCGACCCTATACGCGCCGCCGGACGCCGGGATGCCCGCGGTAGTAGCCTGAGCCCATGCACACACCGGGTGACGCTGGGCCAGCGCCTGATGCGCCGGACAGCCGCGTAGAGGTGTACGTCACCACCGACACGTCGGCCGCTCCGCATAAGTCCGGCGAGACCAAGCTGTACGTGATGTACGACGCGTCGAACCCCGATGGCGACCGGCTCTATTTCACCGAGGCGGAATGGGAAGCGTTCGTCCTCGGGGTCAAGGACGGCGAGTTCGACCTCGATGAGTCAGGCCACCTGCCCTGAGGCCGGTCCCTAGGGCTGCGCGGGGTCGTTGGGCACGCCCGGGTTGACGCTTCCCTGCGACTGCGTCGCGCCCGGCTTCGGCGATCCCACCAGCGCGTACAGGTCGGCCGACAGGTGCGGCGCGGCGGCCGCCGCCCGGCCGTACACCATCGTGGACAAGGTGGTTCCCGCCGCGGAGACGCTTACCCGCTGGCAGCCCGTCGTGGCGTAGATGAACGTGCCCAGCGTCCGCGAGCCATCGTAGAACGTCCCGAGGTAGCTGGTCCCGATGTCGGCCGGGCAGTGCATCAGCGTCGTCGCCACGGGATGGGTCACCGCGGCGCACAGCTGGCCGAACAGGGCCTGCACCCGGCCCGGCTGGCGGTACGTGGTTCCCACCGGGCGGGATATGACCGGCTTCGTGATCTGCGTCGTCTGGCGGATAGTGACCACGGTCGCCTGGGTCACGCCCGCGCAGCCGACCTTCGGCGCGGCCGCCCCGGCGCCGGCAGCCGCGGCCGGGGCAGCGGTGCCCGCCGGGGCCGACGTCGCCGAAGCGCACCCGGCCAGCACTGCGACCAGCACCGCGGCCCCGAGGAGCCCTGGGATCCCGTGTCCATCGTGCCGCGGGCGTTGGTCGGTCATGCAGGTTTGACGTACCCGGCACCCCATCCGTTCCGTGCGCCCGTCACCACAGCGCGGCCGCGGTCGCCCCTTCCAGCCGGAGCAGAAGTTCCTTACGGTCCAGGCCGCCGCCGTAGCCGGTCAGGCTGCCGTCGCTGCCGATCACCCGGTGGCACGGCACGATGATGGAGATCGGGTTGGCCCCGTTGGCTAGGCCGACCGCCCGGGATGCGACCAGCCGCTTGCCCAGCGCACGGGCGATGTCGCCGTAGCTGACCGTGCTGCCGTACGGGATCTTGGCCAGCTGCTCCCACACCGCGAGCTGGAACGGGGTCCCGCTCGGCGCCAGCGGCACGGTGAACTCCTTGCGCTGGCCGGCGAAGTACTCCTCGAGCTGCGCCGCGACCTTGCCGAACGCCGCCGGGCTGGGCGTCAGCCCGGCGTCCAGCGCCGAGCCCCGGCCCGCGTCCAGCATCCACAGCCCGGTCAGGGCGTGCCCGTCGCCGATCAGCAGCAGCCGGCCGATAGGGGAGCTCACGGTGTGCGCCAGGCGCGGAGCATCCCGGTCCGGTGTCACGAAGGGGCTGGTCATGACTCACTCTCTTCCAGGTAGGCCCACAGATGTTGTACCGCGTAGGAACGCCATGGGTGCCAGCGCTCGGCCAGCTCCGCGGCCTGCCGGGCCGCCCGGTCCGGCCCCGGCGCCTGGCCGGCGCCGCCCAGCTGGCCGGCGGCGCCCTGCTGGCCGGCGGTGCCCTGCTGGCCGGCGGTGCCCAGCCGGGCCAGCGCCCGGAGCACGCCGGCGTCAGCAGGCACGAACGCGTCGGGGTCGGACAGCGCGCGCATCCGGATGTAGCCCGCTGTCCACGGCCCGATGCCGGGCAGGGCCAGCAGCTGTGCCTCGGCGCGGTCCCGGTCGGCGCCGGGATCCAGCGACAGGTCGCCGGCCGCGAGCGCGGCGGCCAGCCCGGTCAGCGCGGCGGCCCGGGTCTGCGGCATCGGCAGCGTGGCCGGGTCGGCCCCGGCCAGCGTCTCCGCGGTCGGGAAGCAATGCGTGAGCGTGCCGTCCGGCCGCTCGAGCGGCTTGCCGTAGGCGGCCACCAGCCGCGCCCCGAGGCGCCGGGCCGCGGCCACGGACACCTGCTGGCCGAGGACGGCTCGCAAGGCCAGCTCGTTCCCGTCCACGTGGCCGGGCACCCGCCGCCCGGGGTTGGCCCGCGCCAGCGGGCCCAGCACCGGGCCCGACGCGGCCAGGAAGGCGGTGACGGCCTGCGGGTCGGCGTCCAGGTCGAGCAGGCGGCGGCAGCGCTGCACCGCCGCGGTCAGGTCGCGCAGGTCCTCCAGCTGCAGCTCGCAGTCGAGGTACCCGGCCCCGCCGTCGTCCGCCGGCAGGCTGACCGACAAGATCCCCGTGCCGTTCGGCAGCAGCAGCGTCCGTCGGTAGCAGCCGTCGCCGGCCGATTCCACGCCGGGGATCGCCCGCGCGGCCAGGAAGCTGAGCAGCCGCCCGGTGTCGATCGGCGCCCGGTACGGCAGCCGCAGCCTGATCAGGCCCGGCGCGGCCGGGTCCGACGCCGGGCCGGCCTGCCCGACCCCCCGCCGGGGCCGGGGCCGGGGCTTCGAGCCCGCCCTTGACCCACGGCGGGCCGCCCGCTCGCGCAGCTCCGTCGGCGTCACCGCGAACACCTCCCGGATGGTCGAGTTGAACTGCCTGATGCTGGCGAAGCCGGCCGCGAACGCGATCTCCGACACCGGCAGCGTGGTGGTCTCGGTGAGGACCCTGGCCGTCTGGGCGCGCTGCGCGCGCGCGATGGCCAGCGGCCCCGCGCCCAGCTCGGCGGTGACCAGCCGGCGTACCTGGCGTTGCTCGTAGCCGAGCCGGGCCGCCAGCCCTTCCACGCCGTCACGGTCGACCACGCCGTCGGCGATCAGCCGCATCGCCCGTCCCACCACGTCGGCCCGGATGTTCCATTCCGGCGAGCCCGGGGACGCGTCCGGACGGCACCGCTTGCACGCGCGGAATCCGGCATCCTGCGCCGCGGCGGCGCTGCGGTAGTACCGCATGTGCTCGCGTTTGGGCGTGATCGCCGGGCACGAGGGACGGCAGTAAATGCCCGTCGAGGTCACGGCGATGAAGAACACCCCGTCGAAGCGGGGGTCCTTGCTGACCGCCGCCTGGTACCGCTGCTCGTCATCCACGCCTTCCACAATGCCAGCCCGCGCCGGGTGTCACTAGCGGAAATCGGACAGCACCCCCGCGGGTAGGCTCCCCGGCATGGACGCTGAAATCAAGGGCACCACGATGCCGGTCCTCGAGGTCACCTTGCAGCAAGGCGAGCAGGTCGTCTCCACCCGCGGCGAGCTGTCCTGGATGACCCCGAACATCCAGCTCTCCCAGCACATTGCCACCGGCTCGGGCCGCGGTGGCCTCATGCAGGGCCTCAAGCGCGTCATGGGCGGCGGGGGACTGTTCCTCACCCATTACGAAGCGGTCTCCGGCCCGGGCATGATCACGTTCGCGGCCAAGCTGCCCGGCCACATCGTCCCGGTCGACATCGCGCCCGGCCAGGCGTTCTACGTGCACCACCACGGCTGGCTGTGCGGCACCCCCGGCCTGACCGCCAGCATCGGGCTGCAGCAGACCTTCCGCGGCGGCCTGTGGGGCGGCGACGGGTTCATCCTGCAGAAACTCGACGGCCAGGGCCGTGCCTGGATCGAGTTGTCCGGCGAACTGGTGCATTACACCCTGGCCCCCGGCCAGGGGCTGATGGTGCACCCGGGGCACGTGGGCATGTTCGAGGGCAGCGTCCAGTTCGCCATCACCCGCGTGCCGGGCATCTCGAACGTGGCCTTCGGCGGCGACGGCTACCACCTGGTCGCGCTGACCGGCCCCGGCCAGGTCTGGCTGCAGTCGATGCCGCTGGCCGTGCTCGCCCACGCGCTCGACCCCTACCTGGCCCGCCAGGTTGATCCGCAGGCCGCCCAGGCCGGGGCCGTCGGCGGCATCTTCGGCGACATCCTGCGCGGACAGTAGCCAGACACGACGGAACGGGCCGTGGCCATCGCCCCGGTCAGTCCTGCGTCAGGCCGCGGCCCTAGCTTCCTGTTCACACCGCTGCCTGCCGCCGCGCAGCCCAATCTCGGGTCTTTCTCGCAACTCTGCGTCGAGCATAACCAGGGAGATAGGCAACTATTACCTGATTACCCGTTGCATTTGGTACAGTACGTAGAGTTACACTACAAATGGTAGCGAACAAGTTTCGCTCCGTGTTTACGATACTGCAACGGCATAGAGGTGTGGGCGTGGCCAGCAAGTATGAGGGTGAAGGCCCGTCACCGGACGAGGGGGCCGACTCCCCGGCTCAGCTTCCCTTCCGGAAGACTGGCGCTGCCCCCGAGAGCCCCATCGAGGCACGCGCCGAAGTCCGCGACCGCGAGACCTACTACGCAGAGCTACGCCTCGCCGTCCACAGCCAAAGCCGGTCCCTCCCTGCCCCCCGGGCCGCCCTTGAGGATCAGGGTGCGGACACACGCGAGCGCCGCCCCGACGATGAAAGCTGGGACGACATGACCTCCCGCTTCGGCGACACCTGGACCTGAGAGCTGCCGGCGGCGGCGCGGACCTCCTTCCGGCGCTCGGGCGTCCGAGCCGCCGCCGGCTTACACCCGCCAGAAGTCGAACCGGTCACGCCCGGCCCGGAAGCCGGCCGCCTCGGCCATGTCGACCGCCACCTTGAACCGGTCGCCGACCCGCCAGTACTGGTGCGCGTCGCTCCCGAACGAAACCGCGGTCCCGCCCGAATCGCGCCACCAGCCCAGCATCTCGGCCGACCACTGCGGGCTCTTTGTGTTCACTTCGAGAACCCGCCCGCTCCCGGCCAGCGCCCGCAGCACGGCCCGGATCTCCGGTTCGAAGCCCCGCTCGTCGTAGGGCGGCGCGGTCCGTGGCCAGGCCCGCCGCGGGAAATCCATGTGCGCCAGCACCTGGAACAGGTCGCTGCCCTCGATCAGCCGCAGCAGCTCGGCGAGGTAACGGCGCATCACGTCGTCGGCGGGCATCCGCCGGAACAGCTCGTCGGCGGCCGTCAGCCGCCCGTCGAACGGGATGGCGTGCAGCGATCCGAGGATCCGGTCGAACCCGGCCCGCTGCGCCACGGCCTGCGCGCTGGCCTCCCACAGGTGCGCCTCGCCGATCTCGGCGCCGCTGAGGATGCGCAGGTCACCGAAGCGCTCCCGGCACTCCTGCACGGCCGCGAGGTATCCCGGTACGTCCAGCAGCCGCATCCGGTGGTACGGCCGCGGGCTGATGTGCTCCGCGGCGATCCGGTCCCCCTCCGCCGCGACGGTGAAGTCAAGGTGATCGGTGAACGCCACCGCAGGCAGCCCGGCCGCCAGCGCCTGCTCGCAGCTGCGTACCATCGAGGCCTCAGGCGGCGCGTCCCACGACCATTGCGTGTGCACGTGGTTATCCATGGGGAGACGAAAGTCTTCGCTGGTCAGGGACATTTTTCCAGGCTAGCAAGAGCGTCTGAACGTTACCTGGCCGGGGGATGATCGGTACTGAAAGCACACCAACCGCGCTAAGCGACCATCGAGACTTCCCGGACTCATGGTGCGATCCAGCCCGCAGCACCGCGAACGAGGTGGCTCTTGTCCCGCGGAAACCTGACGAGAGACACCCGTCAAGACCCTAGGGGGGCCCATCCCCCCAGCCGCTCCGCGGGACGAACCCATCTCCCCAAGCCTCCCGCGGAGGCTTGGCCGAGGTGATGACGTAGACCTCGCCGGGCTCGGCCGCATCCTGCGGCGCGGGCGGGGCCGGCGGTTCCGCGAGCACCGGCGGGTCGGCGGGCTCCGGCAGGCCCTGCGGGTCGTCGCCATCGGCCCGGCGCTTCTTCGCCGCCTCCGCGGTGATCTTCGCGGCCAGCTTCTGCCAGCGCTCCTCCCATTCGACGAGATTCCCGTCACAGGCGCGCACGTATGCCACGGCGACCGGAAGCGTCGGCAGTCGCAGTCCTCCCGCAGCCGAGGCGAGCGTCTTCATCGTGTAGTGCGAGACCTCGGCCATCTCTGGGTAGTCGAGCTCGGCCCTGGCGCGCAGGGCGCGCAAGTCCCGCGCGAAGGCTTCGAGCCCGTCCGGGGCGATGCTGACCGCCGGCCGTTCCTCGGCTGCCTGCCGCTCCCCGGGGACGGCGTTCTCGCGCTGCCGGATCACCGGTCCCGCGGACCCGCCCGCCTCGGGAGAACCGGAACCATCGCGGGCCCCAGCTGGCGCCTGGGACCCCAGGCGCCCCCAGCCTCCGCGCGCGTCGGCGCGCGGCCCAGCCCCCGCAGGCCCAGCCCCCACAGACCCAGCCCCCACAGGCCCAGCCGCCCCGTCGGCCCCCATGAACTCAGGAGCCCCAGGGGGACCGAAAGCACCAGGAACTCGCCCGAACGCCTGCGGACCCCGCTCGGCGCCCGGAGGAGGCCCACCAGGTGCCTGCGGCCGCGGCGGCCGGCTCCAGCTGCCGCCGAGCGGATCCGGGCCGCGTCCCGGTCCCGGCCCGGGTCCCGGTCCCGGCCCGGGTCCCGGTCCCCGGCCTCGCGTTCCGCCCGTCGGGCCTGGCGCCTGCGGCCGGTACATGTGGTCAGCGGGCGGCGGCACCCGCCGCCCGTTTGGCGGCCGATACCGCCCGCCAGGGACCGGCTCTCCGTTCCCGACCGGGCCGCCGCTGACTGGCGCGCCGTTCTGCGGGTAGCCCGCGGCCGGGCCTCCCGGTGGCGGGAACCGGCCTGGCTGGTGCCCTCGGGAGTAGCCTGGCTCCTGGAACCGGGGCCCGGGCGGCAGGTCCCCCGGAGGCCGCAGCAGGTGGCCATAGTCGTCGTCTGCGGCGCCCTCCGGCTGGTCTGCCCCGCTCGGGCCGATGCCGTCCTCGGGCCGGTGGGCGCGGTGGTTACCGGGGCGCCGTTTTCTCGGCAGGCCGAACCCATCGCGGCCCAGGCCGGTGTCGCCACGTTCCACCAGGTACCTCCTGGACCCCTATTGTCCAGCCACGCTGCAGGACATGCCTGTATCTCACGAGTGTAGGTCGGGAGAAATCCCCTGTAGGACCCAGACGAGTAATTGTCAGCAATTGTCCCAAATCACAGGGTGTTAAGCCGATAACGCCGGGTAGGCGGGCCGCGCAGATCGTACTACGGATCTATCAGGCAGGGGATACTCTCGAAGCAGAAGCATTCAGCGGAGCGGCCATCGTGTCCTGGATCATCTGGCTCATCGTGGCAGCCGTGCTCGGTGTCGCCGAACTGTTGACCATGACGTTCGCCTTCGGCCTCATCGCGATCGCGGCCGTCGTCGCCGCCGTGGTCGGAGCGTTCCACCTGGACCTCGGGGTCCAGCTTGCCGCATTCGTCGCCGCTGCCGGGGCCGGGCTCGTGTTCATCCGCCCGGTCGCCATCCGCCACCTCAAGCAGCCGCCGCAACTGCGCACCGGAGCCGCCGCCCTGGTCGGCCGCTCCGCGATCGTGCTCGAAGAGGTGAACGAGCACAGCGGACGGGTCCGCATCGACGGGGAGGAGTGGACCTCGCGTCCGTACCTGGACGAGACGCTCGTGATCCCTATCGGGGCCCGAGTCGACGTCATGCAGATCAAGGGTGCTACCGCCCTTGTCTATCCACGGGAGTAGCCATGATCCTGGCTGAAAGCATCATCGCGGCCATCGTCGCGATCTTCGTCGTCATCGCGGTGGTGCGGTCGGTGCGGATCGTGCCGCAGGCCCGCGCGCGCAACGTGGAGCGGTTCGGCCGTTACCGCAAGACGCTGGATCCCGGGATGAACTTCATCATCCCGTTCATCGACCGCGTCAAGCCGCTGATCGACCTGCGCGAGCAGGTAGTCGCGTTCGAGGGCGCGCCCGTGATCACCGAGGACAACGTCGGCGTGCTCATCGACACGGTGCTGTTCTTCCAGGTGACCGACCCGCGGGCCGCCGATTACGAGATCGTCAACTACATCCAGGCCATCGAGCAGCTGACCGCGACGATGCTGCGCAGCGTGATCGGATCGATGGACCTGGAGCAGACGCTGACGTCGCGCGACAAGATCAACAATGCGCTGCGCGGCGTGCTGGACGAGGCGTCGGGTAAGTGGGGCATCCGCGTCAGCCGGGTGGAAATCAAGGCCATCGAGCCGCCGAAGTCGGTCAAGGACGCGATGGAGAAGCAGTTGCGTGCCGAGCGGGAGAAGCGCGCGTCGATCCTGGCCGCTGAGGGCCTCCGGCAGGCCAAGATCCTCACCGCCGAGGGTGAGAAGCAGAGCGCCATCCTGAGCGCCGAGGGGGCCAGGCAGAGCTCCATCCTGCGCGCCGAAGGCCAGGCGCAGGCCATCGCGACCGTCTTCCAGGCCGTCCACGACAACGATCCCGATCCCAAGCTGCTGGCCTATCAGTACCTGCAGACGCTGCCGCAGCTCGCGCAGGGGCCAGGCAACACGTTCTGGGTTATCCCGAGCGAGGTTACGACCGCGCTGAGGTCGGTGGCCAGCGCCTTCGCAGGCGAGGCGTCCGCGGCCGGACCGCAGCCCGCCCGGCCGGCCAAGGATCAGGCCCAGCGTGAGCTGCCGGCGGTATCCGCCGAGGGGCCGCCCGCGATCAGCGCCGCCTCGACCGCGGACCAGCCCCCGGAACTGGAGGCCGCCGAGCCGTCCGCCAACGCCGAGCCGTCCGCCAACGGCGCGCCGTCCGCCAACGGCGCGCCGTCCGCCAACGGCGCGCCGCCGGCCGAAGCCGTGCCCGCACCGGCCGCCGCCGCTGCTGCGGCCGAAGCGATGTCGGCTATGCTCGCCGGCGCCATGCCCGAGGTGACCTTCGCCGACCCGCTCCCCCCCGGCGTCCCCGGGCCGCCCGAAGTCCCCGCAACCACGCCGGACCGCGACGTCTCGTCACACAATGGCAGCGAATCTGCGGGCTAACCCCTGAAAGACGGGCCACACGCCGCGCGCTAGCCGACCGGCTGATATCCCTGAAGCCGTCTTACCTGAGCAGCAGGACCAGAACGCTGCCGATGAGCGCGGCCACGACGATGACCACCAGCAGCCGTACCAGAAAGAGCCGGTCCGAGGGGCGCTCGCGCGTCGGTGTGGCCTGCCTAGGCGGGACAGCGGAGCCGGCGGCCGTGCGCGCGGGCGCGACAGACACGTCGGCCACGGGCACCGGCACCGTCCGGTCGGCCGTGTCCAAGTTGCCGGCCGCCGGGGTGCCGGCCGCCAGGGACCCGGCCGCCGGGGTGCCGGCCGCCAGGGTGCCGGCCGCCAGGGTGCCGGCCCCCAGGGCGTCGGCCCCCAGGGCGTCGGCCGCTAGAGGCCCGGCCGCCGAGGACTCGGCCGACGGTGACGCCGCCAGCTCGGTATCCCCCTGCTCGAGGAGCGCGAACTGGGGCGCCAGCCCGGTGTCCTCGCGCTCCGGAGGCGTGAACCAGGAGTCCGCGGCGGCAGGCGACGGCCCGGTATCGGGGTGATCTTGCCACCCGGACTCGGTGCCATCTCCTGCGGCCGGCTCGCTGTCCTGCAGCCAGTCGGTGGAGAACGGATCGCGCCGGATGGCATCGGCCCGGGCCTCATCCTGGGTTCCTGGGCCCGAGGCACCGGACGGCTGGCTACGGTAATGGTTTCCGTTCCCGTTGGCAGGCGCGCCGCCCGGGTCGGCTACGTCGTCGTGGAAGCGCGGGCGCTCGTCCGGCTGGAGGCCGGTCCCCCCGCTCGGCTGAGGGTGCGAGGTGCCTTCGGCGATGTCGGGCAGGCTCGGGCCGGTCGTCTCGCCCCAGCCGTCGTTCTGGCTTGTTCCGGCGTTCCAGCCCGGGCGGAATTCCTGCGTCCTCGGCGGTGCCATGGCCGGGCCTGGCGCCCCGGCGTCGACCCGCCCGGGTACCGCGCTGCCCCGGCTCGCGGTTCCCCGGGTGCGGTCTGAATGGTGGATGCCTCGCAGCACGGCCCTGATCCGCTCCGGGTCATAGGCGTCCGGCGGAGCCACCTCGACGCTCACGCGGGCCCCGGCCGCCGCCGCCGGGCTGGCCCCGGGGGGCCTGACCGGCAGGCCGGGGTCGGCGCGGGAGTCGAATCCCAGACGCCGCCACCGCTCCTCCCATTCGGGCACGTCGCCGTCGCATGCTCGGACGTACGCGGCCAGGATCGGCAGGCCGGGCAGGGAGGGCCCGCTCTCCGCTTCCTTCAGGACGTCGTCCGGGTAGTGCGTCCGGACCGCGAGCTCGTCATACCCCAGTGCGGCCGCATCGCGCAGTGCGCGCAGATCGGCAAGGAATCGTTCCTGATCGTCGCCCTCGCCGGCCGACCATATTCCCTGCGCTTGCAACTGGGCACCTTCCCGTCCGGGACATACACGCGATCAGGCGCCGTCCCGCGACCGCGCTCCGCCAGCTGAGATTACCGGGCAGGGTACAACGCCAGCCGTGGCCATGTCGCTGGTACCGTGCATCTCGGCTTGATTGTCTCTCCTGGGGCCTCGCTCCACGCCCCGAATCACTGATCTTGGTCCCCGTGCGCAGCATCTTCGTGGCGCCCCGGCCGGAGCCGGCACGCCCGGCCAGGTGCTCAGCTGGAGCCAGCACGCCCGGCCAGGTGCTCAGCTCAGGATTTCCGCTCACCAGGGGGCGCGGCCAGGCCGGTCAGCGCGAGCGGGTCGACGACCCGGTCGTACAGGTCCTCGGCCACCCCCTTGGCCAGCGCCGCTGCTTTCAGGGTCAGGTCGTTGTCGATGGCGTAGTGGGAGATCTCGGCGGCCTTCTCGTAGCCGATCACCGGCGACAGTGCGGTGACCATCATGACCGAACGCTCGATATTGTCCGTCAGCTTCGCCTGGTTCAGCCTGGTTCCCTCGACCATGAACTCGCGGAATTGGTCGCACATGTCGGCCAGGATCCGGGCCGAGTGCAGGTAGTTGGCGATCAAAATGGGACGGAACGCATTGAGCTCGAAGTTGCCTTCCGCCCCGCCCATGCTGACCGCCACGTCGGCCGCGATCACGGTGATGGCGACCATCAGCATGGCCTCGGCCTGGGTCGGGTTGACCTTTCCTGGCATGATCGAGGACCCGGGCTCGTTCTCCGGGAACAGCAGCTCGCCCAGCCCGGTCCGCGGCCCAGACCCCAGCCAGCGCAGGTCGTTGGCCATCTTGAACAGCGAGACCGCTGCCGCCTTGAGCCCGCCGTGCGCGCGGACCATCGCATCGAGCGTGGCCTGCGCGGTGAACTTGTTCTCCGCCGTCTTGTACGGCTCGCCGGTCATCGACGCGATCTGGGCGGCCACCTGCTCGCCGAACCCGGCCGGGGCGTTCAGGCCGGTGCCGACCGCGGTCCCGCCCATGGCCAGCGCGAGCAGCCCTTCGGTCACCCGTACGACCTCGCTGATCGCGTCCTCCAGCGCACCTGCGTACCCGGACCACTCCTGGCCCACGGTCAGCGGCACCGCATCCTCCAGGTGCGTCCGCCCGATCTTCACCACCTGCGCCCACTCCCGGGCGTGCCGGTCCGCGGCGTCGCGGAGCCGCCGCAGCGCCGGGATGGTCCGGTCGGTGGCCATCTGGTAGGCCGCGATATGCATCGCGGTGGGGAAGGTGTCGTTGGAGGACTGGCTCATGTTCACGTCATCGTTGGGGTGCACGGGCTGCTGTGACCCCAGTGTGCCGCCCACCAGCTGGATGCACCGGTTGGAGATCACCTCGTTGACGTTCATGTTCGACTGGGTGCCGGACCCGGTCTGGAACACGTACAACGGGAACTCGCTGTCCAGCGCCCCGCTGATCACCTCATCGCACACCCGCTCGATCAGCCGCCCTTTCCAGGCCGGGAGCAGTCCCGCCCGGGCGTTCACGATCGCGGCGGCCTTCTTCACATAGCCGTAGGCATGGCAGACCTCCACCGGCATCCGGTCCTCGCCGATGGTGAAGTGCTCCAGGCTGCGCTGCGTCTGCGCACCCCAGTACCGGTCCGCGGGCACGTCCACCTCGCCCAGGCTGTCGTACTCACGCCGCATCCCGGCCGCCGGCAGCCCGACCGGCAGATCCAGGACCTGCGGGGCTTCCTCGCCGGACTTGGTCATAGCTGAGCAACCTCCGTGAGCCCCTGGATCACAGCCGTACGGCCAGCCCGATCGCGAACGCGATGCCGAACGCCAGCTGCAATCGCCCCGTCTGCCCCAGTGCGCGGACCAGCGCCGGGCCGGACGCGCCCGCTCGCACCGACCGGATGGGGATCCGCGCCAGCGGCAGGGTGAGCGCGGTGATCAGCACGAACGGCCGCCAGTAGGCGATCGCCGCGGCGCAGCCGAACGGCAGCAGCAGCGTCGCCGTGTACGCGACCCGGCTGCGCGCGTCACCGAGCCGGACGGCCAGCGTCTGCTTGCCCGCCTGCGTGTCGGTCCGGATGTCGCGCAGGTTGTTGACGATCAGCAGGGCGCAGGCCAGCAGCCCGGCCGGGACCGACGCGGCCAGTCCCAGCCAGCTGAACCGGGACATCTGCACGTAGGCCGTGCCCGCCACCGCCACCACGCCGAAGAAGGTGAACACGAACACCTCGCCCAGCCCGTGGTACCCGTAGGGCCGCGGGCCGCCGGTGTAGAACCAGGCGGCGGCGATGCACGCGGCGCCCACCGCCACCAGCCACCAGGAGGTCACCGCGGCCAGCGCCAGCCCCGCCGCGCCCGCCACGAAGAAGCAGGCGAAGGCCGCGGACAGCACCTGCCGGGGAGGGGCGAGCCCGGCGGCGACCAGCCGGACCGGCCCGACCCGCTCGGCGTCTGAGCCGCGCACGCCGTCGCTGTAGTCGTTGGCGAAGTTGACCCCGACCTGCAGCGCGAGCGCCACCACCAGCGCGAGCAGCGCGCGCCACCAGGAGAACAGGTCGTAGCCCGCCGCCACGCCCGAGCCGATCAGCACGGGCACTACCGCCGCCGGCAGCGTCCTGGGGCGCGTCCCCGCCAGCCATTCCCGAGCATCAGCCACCAGCAGATCTTAACGTTCTACTCGCTGAGCCTGGTGTGCAGGCGCAACACCGGGACGCTGACGCCCACGTCGAGCTCACCGCGGGCACCGTCGGCGGCCCACCCGGCGGACTCCAGGAAGCGGCGCACATCCAGGTCCGCCTGGAGTATCCAGGTGGAGGCCGTACGGAAGCCATCAGATACCAGGGTGTCCGCGGCCGCCTGCAGCAGCCTGCTGCCGTGCCCCTGCCCGGTGCGGTCCGGCTGCACCCGGAATTCGTAGATCTCCGCATCGGTCCCCGGCCACCGGTCGGCGTCGGTGGCCGGCCCGGCCGACACCAGCCCGACCACCTCACGGGCCGCCGGGCGGGCCGAACGGGCCACGGGAGGGGCGGCGGGAGAGGCCGCAGGAAGAGTCACGGAAGGAGCGGCGGAACCCGTCCCGCCGCCGGCCCCGGTATCCGCGGCATCCGATACCGGGGCATCCGATACCGCGACCAGGACCCGGTGCCGGCTGGTCGGCGGGTTGGAGATCGCCTCTCGCCAGCGGTCGCGCCAGATGGCCGAAGCTTCCTCGCCGGTGAGCTCGGCCAGCAGCTCCGCCGGCACGACCGCGGCCAGGCCGCATCCCCACGACGCGACCTGGACGCGCGTCATGGCCTCGGCATCGCCGGCGCGGGCCGGGCGGACGAACCCCTCGGCACCAGGCGACGGCGGTGAGGCCGGGTTCACGTGTCGGCCTCCTCAGCGCGCGAGCTAGACGAAACCGCCAGCTTACAGGGCAGCGCCAGGCCGGCTCGCCGGGAGCGCCACGTGCGCGGCCTTTTCGATGCGCTCGATCTCGGCGGTGCTGAGCCTCAGGTCACGGCGCCGGACCCGGCGGCGCAGGTACTTGCGCAGCCGCGGGCCGCTGAACACGTCGACGTCCCTGATGGTGGCCACGTCCCAGGCGATCTTCGGCCCGTACACGGCCATCGCCGGCCGGACCGCGACGCCGCTGCCCAGCTCGCCGGACAGCAGCCCGGCCGCCTGGTCTGCCTCCCACTGCGCGTGCGCGAGCCGGTCCCGCATGTCGTTCGGCCCGTGCCACAGCTGGCGGTGGCTGCTCGTCCGCACCGGCAGCCGCCGGTCCCAGTCCTCGGAGTCGATGGCGAACACGCCCGCCGGGCCGATCACCAGGTGGTCGATCTGCTCGATGCTGTCCGGGATGGGCAGGCAGTGCATGGCCCGGTAGCCCTTGCGTTCCAGGCTGGACAGCTGCCGCGCCGTGCGCTTCTGGGCCCTGGTCAGCCGGACTCCCGCCGGGCCGCTGAACGAGGTCCGGGACCGGTAGATGGTGTCGGCGATGGCGGCGAGCACGGCCAGAGTCAGCCCCCACCGCCAGTTGTGCAGCAGGAGCCCGGCGATCAGCCCGACGATGACCGCGATGATCGCGCGCCGCTGCCAGGTCCGCATCCGCGGACTGTGCGACAGGTGCGCCAGGTTACCCAGATGCTCGCCGATACCCTCGGTCCGCGCGCCCCCGGCGCTGCTGCCGTTGACCGATGGCTGCCCGTGCGCGTCACCGACCGGGGTGATCACGGGCTGCCACGAAGGTGCCGGCTGGGGATCGACGTCCGTCACGGCGTCGTCTGCAGGCCCGTCGTCGGGTATCCCGTCGCCGTAATCGTCCAGCCCGGCCGGCTCGGCGACCCGGACCCAGCGCTCCCAGAACGGCGCACTAGCGGAATCGGCGTCCTCCGCGCCCGTCGGCTGGCCCGCGCCGCCCGCCGCTTGGCCCGAGGCGCCCGCAGCCTGGCCCGCGCCGCCCGCCGGCTGCTCCGAGGTGGACTCCGGCTGGCCCGAGCCGGGCACCGGCTGGGTTCCCGCGGCGGCGGGCTCGGCCCCGGGCCAGCGCCCCCAGGCGCTCGCGGCCTGCGATCTGGTCCCGTCCGGTGCGGCCCCATCCTTCGTCGGTGGCTCCTGCGACCTGCGGTTTCTCAGCTTAAGCCGCGCCATCGGTTCTCACCTACCACCTGTGCGTAACTAGCTTAAGACTCTGCGCACAGCACCGTGCTACCACGATTGTGCCCGCTCCGTTCTGTTTGAAGCAGGTGATTCACCCGCCTTCGACGCCGAACGCCGGCCTGACTCGTGCCCTAGCATCTCCACCATGACCCAGATCCACGAGCTCACCGTGGTCGAACTGGCCGCCGCGATCCGCGCCGGGGAGCTGTCCCCGGTCGCCGTCACCGATCACTATCTGCGCCGCATAGCTGAGCTTAACGACCAGGTGGGCGCGTTCTACACCGTCTCCGCGGAACTGGCCACCGAGCAGGCGATGGCGGCGGAGAAGGCCGTCGCCCAGGCGGCCGATCCGGCCTGCCTGCCACCGCTGGCCGGCGTGCCTATCCCGGTCAAGGACCTGAACATGGTCGCGGGCGTCCGGCAGACGATGGGCTCGGTGGCCTACGCGAGCAACGTGCCCGACGCCGACGACTACGTCGTGACCAAGCTCAAGGACGCCGGGGCGGTCATCACCGGCAAGACGGCCACCCCCGAGTTCGGGCTGCCGTGCTACACCGAAACCAGGATCGGGCCGCCCGCCAGGACCCCGTGGGACCTGTCCCGGTCCGCGGGCGGGTCCAGCGGCGGCGCGGCCGCCGCGGTGGCGGCGGGCCTGGCCCCCGCGGCCCAAGGCAGCGACGGGGGCGGGTCCATCCGCATCCCGTCGAGCGTGTGCGGCCTGGTCGGGATCAAGCCATCGCGCGGCCGGGTGTCCGAGGGGCCGCTCGCGCCCGACCTGGCCGGCCTGGCCAGCAACGGCCCGATCGCCCGGACCGTGGCCGATGCCGCGCTGCTGCTCGACGTGATGTCGGGCAATTTCCCCGGTGACATGTACACCCAGCCTCCGCTGCCGCCCGGCGAGTCCTTCCTCGGCTACTCCAGGCGGCCGCCGGGCCGGCTCAGGATCGCCCGGACCCTGCAGAACCCGATCGAGGGCGCCGAGGTGCACCCGGACTGCGCGGCGGCCTATGAGGAAGCCAGCGACCTGCTGGGCCGCCTGGGCCATGAGGTCGAGGACATCGCCATGCCGTTGGGCCCCGATGTGGTCCCGTTCTTCGAAACCCTCTGGTACGCCCACGCCACGCTAGCCCCGCTGGCCCTCGGCCAGGAGGAGGAGGTGCTGCTGCCGCTGACCCGCTACCTGCGCGCCCGGGGCGCGGTGATCAAGGCCCGGGAGCTCTTCTTCGCCCAGGGCTACCTGCAGTTCGTCACGCGCAGGGCGGCCGCCGCGCTGAGCGCCTACGACGCCGTCCTCACCCCGACCCTGGCCCAGCCCCCGGTGCCCGTCGGCTATTTCGACGAGGTGAACCCGGCCGGGAACTTCGAGCGGCAGAAGCGGTTCACCCCGTTCACCGCGGTCTACAACGTGACCGGCCAGCCCGCCGTCAGCCTCCCCCTGCACTGGAGCGCCGACGGCCTGCCGATCGGCGTGATGCTGGCCGGCCGCACCGGCGAGGAGGGCACCCTGATCTCCCTGTCCGCGCAGCTGGAGGCGGCCCGCCCCTGGAAGGACCGCCATCCGCCGCTGTGGTGATTTTTACCTAACGGACCAGCCTGCGTGCCCCCGCCACCAGCCCCACGGCCCACGCCCAGCCCCACAGCCCAGGCCCCGTCAGCGGGCCAGCAGCACGTGCTGGATCCCGATGATCGTGGCCGCCCCGCTGATGTCCCCGCTGGCGATCAGATCGGGGATCTCGGCCAGCGGCACCCAGCGGACCGCGTCGGTCTCGTTCGCGTCCGGCACGCCGACCGGGTCCGCTCCCCGCGCCAGGTAAATCTCATACGGGCTGTCCGCGGTCCCGGGCATCGGCTGGAACGTCAGCACGTGCTCGATGCTGCGCGGCTGGTACCCGGTTTCCTCTACCACCTCACGGGCGGCCGCCGCCGCGCCGTCCTCGCCCTCCTCGACATGACCGCCGGGCAGTTCCCAGACCCAGCGGTCCACGATGAACCGGTGCCGCCAGATCAGCAGCACCCGCTCCCCGGTGTCATCGAGCACCACCGTCATCGCGCCCCGCGGCATCCGCAGGACGTACTGCTCGAACCTGAACCCGTCCGGCTGCTCGAGGGACGCGATGCTCAGCCGCGCATGCGGGTTCTCGCCGACCACGCGATCGGCGTGCACCGTCCACCGGACGCGTCCCTGGTCGTCGTTCACAGGGTCGTCGCTCACAGGCCGAGGCTACCGGCGGCCTACCGGGGATCATCTCCCATGCGGTACTGCTGGGTGCGCTCGTCGAGCTGCTGCTTGAGGTCCTCGCTGAGGTCGTAGTCCACCGCGGCCAGGCTGGCGTCCAGCTGGTCGGGCCGGCTGGCTCCGATGATCGGCGCTGTGATGGCCGGGTTGGCCAGCACCCACGCCACGGACAGGGTGACCAGGCTGGTCCCGGCCTTCTCGGCCAGCTGGAGCAGCTCGTCGACGGTGTCGAACTCGCGTTCGTGCCAGTAGCGGTTCTGGTAATTTGCGGCGGCCGTGCCGAGGGTGAAGCGGGTCCCTTCGGCGGGCGGCGCGGACCGCGAGTGCTTGCCGGTCAGCATGCCTCCGGCGATCGGGTTGTAGGGAATGACGCCGACGCCATCCTCCAGGCAGAACGGGAGCATTTCCCGCTCGATCTGCCGGAAGAGCAGGTTGTACCGGGGCTGGACGGAGTCCAGCCGGGTCAGCCCAAGCGTCTCGCTGCGCCCGACCGCCCGCACCAGCCGGTAGGTGAGGAAGTTCGAGCAGCCCGTATACCGGACCTTCCCGGCGCGGACTAGGTCGTCCAGCGCGCCGAGGGTCTCGTCGATCGGCGTCTCGGTGTCGTACCCGTGCAGCTGGTACAGGTCGATGTAGTCGGTCTGCAGCCGCCGCAGCGAGGCATCCACCGCGGCCATGATGTGCTTGCGGGAATTGCCGCCGTCAAACGGCGCCTGGCCCGGTCCGGGCGAAGCACTTGGTGGCCACGATGAAGCGGTCCCGCTTGCCCCGCAGCCAGCGGCCCAGGATCTCCTCGGTGATGCCCCGGGTGCTCAGGTCCCCGCCCAGCGGGTACGCGTCGGAGGTGTCGAGAAAGTCGATTCCCCCCTCGGCGGCCCGGTCGAGAATCGCGACCGCGGTGCTCTCGTCAGTTTGCAATCCGAACGTCATCGTCCCCAGGCAGAGCCTGGAGACCTGCAGGCCGGTCCGGCCGAGTCTGGCGTGCTCCATGGCAGCACGCTACCGTCAGCCGCGCCGCCTTCAGTCGGCCAGGGCTACCACCAGCCGCGCCGCCCTCAGCCGGCCAGGGCTGACTCCAGTCGCCCGCGCTCGCCCTCGCTGAACGGGACCGGCTGGCGTTGGCCCGGATCCCAGCGCACCGTGACCACCCGTGCCTCGGCCGCCACCTCACCCGCCGCGGTCAGGATCAGCTCGCGGGTGGTCAGGCTGGTGCGGCCCAGCCGTTCGGCCTGTATCTGCACGCTCACCTGCTGGTCCCCGTGCCGGACCTCCGCGCGCAGGTCCATCTCGATCCGGACCACCACGTAATTCGGATCACCCAGGACCTGGAGGTAAAACGCGTCCCTGCCCTCCTCGAGATAGGTCAGGAAGACGGCGTGGTTGACATGGCCCAGGGCGTCACTGTCACTCCATCTGACCCGCACCAGCCGCTCGAACATCGCGCCCATCCGCTCGCTCCTCACCGCCCTGCCCGTACCCCGCCTACCGCCCCGCCCGCGTTCCCGCGGCAACGTTCCACGCAATTGTGCCTGGTCACCGCGGCCCGCGCCGGATCCGATCACTGCTGAATCCGATCACTGCTGAGGCGTATCAAGCCGGCTCGGCCGCCCCCCGGCCTGATGAAGGAACACCTGCAAGGAACATACAAGGGGGAGAATCGATATGCCCGGATCATGGCAGCCGCTGGCCAACCAGCCCGCATTCAACGCCAGTACCATGCTCCTGCTCACCGACGGAACGGTGATGTGCCAGGAAGCAGGCGGTACCGCCTGGTGGCGGCTGACGCCTGACCAGTGGGGAGACTATACGAACGGCACGTGGTCGCCGCTCGCCCCGATGATCGACTCGCGCCTGTACTACGCCTCCGCGGTGCTCGCCGACGGCCGCGTCTTCGTGGCCGGCGGCGAATACCACAACGGCGTCAACGTGGACTGGAACCAGGTCGAGATCTACGACCCGCTCGCCGACGCATGGCAGCCGGCCAGCACCCCGGGCTGGACCCATATCGGCGACGCGCCCTGCTGCGTGCTGCCTGACGGCCGGGTCCTGGTGGGCTCGATCGATGACACCAGGACCGCTATCTTCCATCCGAAGACCGGCACCTGGACGCCGGGCCCGGCCAAGGCCGACTCGAGCTCCGAGGAAGGCTTCACCCTGCTGCCCGACGGGGCGGTACTGGCCCCGGAGAACTCCAACCCGCCCTACGCCGAGAAGTACCTGATCTCCGCGGGCACCTGGGTGAGTGCCGGGCAGACCCCGGTGTCGCTGATCGAGAGCAACTTCTCCATCGAGATCGGCCCGTGCCTGCTCCGGCCGGACGGCACGGCCTTCCAGGTCGGGGGGTCCGGCCACACCGCGGTGTACCAGCCGGATCATGATCCCGCCACGCCCGGGTACTGGACGGCGGGCCCGGATTTCCCGGACAGCTCGCCGGGCACGCCGCTGAAGGCCAACGACGCGCCCGGCTGCGTCCTGCCCAACGGCCACGTGCTGTGTGTCGCGGGCACCGCCCCGAATTCCGGCGGCTACGCCCAGGACGGGCAGTTCTTCGAGTTCGACGGCAAGCTGCTCGATTCCGCGCCCGCGCCCGCCAACGCAGCCGGCAACGTGTACGACGGGCGCATGCTCGTCCTGCCCACCGGCCAGGTCGCCTTCAGCGCCGGGAGCCCGGCCATCGAGGTCTACACGCCGGTGGGCGAGGCCGACGACGAATGGCGCCCGGTCATCACCGAGCACCCGCGCGACCTGGAGCCGGGCCACTCCTACGTGATCCACGGCGAGCGGTTCAACGGCATGACCCAGGCCGTGGCCTACGGCGATGACGCGACCATGGCGACGAACTACCCCCTGGTCCGGCTGATCAGCGAGGACGGCCGGGTGCACTACTGCCGGACGTTCGATCACGCCACGATGGCCGTGGCCACCGGCCATCGCCGGGTGCACACCTCGTTCACCGTCCCGGCCGGCCTGCCGCACGGCCGTTACGACCTGCGGGTCGTGGCCAACGGCATCGCCTCGCGCGAAGCTGAGGTCCGGGTGCACTGAGGTTCGCGGAGACACCCCGGCCACCAAGTGAAAGTGGCGCTGTGCCCATTGTTGTGGATACAGCGCCACTCTCATTGGTTCGCAGCCCCCGCCCTCCCCGGAACCCGCGGGACCCGCGGGACCCGCGGGACCCGCGGGCAGGTGACGGGGGCGCTCATGGCAGCGATGGGCCGGGCAGGCCCCCGATGGCTCCGCCCGGCCCATCCGTCCCGCGGTTACCTGGTTCCGGTCACCGCCAGCTCACCCGGGGCGGCCGGCGCCGGAGCGGGCCGGGCCGCCGCGGAAGGCGGCACCCGCAGGAGCCGGGCCAGCCGCCCGGGCAGCCACCAGTTCGCCCGGCCGAACAGGGCGACCAGCGCCGGGACGAGCAGGCAGCGGATGATCACCGCGTCGATCAGGATGCCGGCGCCGAGCCCGGTGGCCAGCACCTTCAGGTCCGTCTGCGGCCCGGTGGACATGGACAGGAAGCCGAGCATGAGGATCGCCGCGGCGCTGGTGACCAGCCGCCCGGTGCGGCCCAGCCCCTCGGTGACCGCGTGGCGGGCGTCGCCGCTGGCGTCGTAGGCCTCCCGGATGCGGCTCAGGATGAACACCTCGTAGTCCATGGACAGGCCGAACAGGAACGCGAACACCATCAGCGGCACCCACATGGTGATCGCACCGGTGGCCGGGATGCCCCACAGCGCGTTCGAGCCGTGGCCGTCCTGCCACACCCAGGTCAGCACCCCGTACGCGGCGGCCAGCGAGATCAGGTTGAACACCACGGCCTTGGCCGCCAGCAGCACCGACCGGAACGCCCGGGCCAGCAGCAGGAACGTGGCCACCCCGATGACGGCCAGCATGAGCGGGAAGTCGCCGTAGACCGCGTGGTCGAAGTCGATCAGCGCCGCGCCGTCACCGCCCACGCCGATCACGTGCGGCTGGCCGTCCAGCGCGTGCTCCAGCCCGGCTACGGTCGCCTGGCCGGCCGGGACGCCGCTGTCGGCGGCCGGCAGCACGGTCACGATGGCCGTCCCGGCCCGCTGGTAGTCCGGCGTGGCCGGCGCCATCGCGGCGTACACGCCGGGTAGCCGACCCGCCTGCGCTGCGACCGCGGCCGGAGCACCGGGAGCGCCGGGGGCGGCGGAGACCAGCACCTCCGCCGGTGTGATGACCCCGGCCGGGACGCCGCCGTCGGTCAGCGTGACCAGCGCGTCGTGCGCGGGCCCGCTGGTGGCCTGGGCCGAGCTGCCCGGCTCGCCGAGGTGCAGAGACAGCGCGGGCAGCATCAGCGCGGTCAAGATGCCCAGCCCGGCCACCGCGGCCAGCCACCGGTGCCGGTACACGCCGCGGGCCCAGGCCGAGAACACCCGGCTGGCGCGCCGTTCGGTCCGCAGCCGCGGCCAGTCCAGGCGCGGGCCGATGGTGGCCAGGATCACCGGCAGCAGGGTGACCGCCACGGCCACCGAGACCAGCGGCACGAGCACGCCGCCGTAGCCCACGCTGCGCAGCATGGGCACCGGCAGCACGATCATCGACAGCAGCCCGATGGCCACCGTTAGCCCGGAGAACGCCGCGGCCCGCCCCGCGTGGGCCATCGCCTCCGCGACGGCGTCGGCGTTGTCCCGGCCCGCGGCGCGTTCTTCCCGCCACCGGCTGACCACCAGCAGCGAGTAGTCGATGGCCACGCCCAGCCCGATCAGGGCGATCAGGAACTCCACGATCTGGCTGATCCCGGTCACCTCAGTGAGGCCGCCCACCAGCAGGAACGTGGCCAGGACCGAGATACCGCCGATGACCAGCGGCAGCAGCGCCAGGAAGCTGGCGAACACCAGGACCAGGATGACCAGCGAGCCGACCGATCCGATCATCGCCTCGGTCATGATCCCGGTGCCCTTGGCCGAGGAAGGCTGGCCGCTTTGCAGCGGCTGCATCCCGGTGACCCCGACGTGCCATCCGGCCGGCAGGGCCGCGGTCAGGGTGCGGTCCATCGCCGGGCTCAGGTCGGCGCCGCCGAAGCCGTCGACCTCAGGCGTGTAGACCAGGGCGAACGTGGACCGGCCGTCCCGGGTGACGAACGCCGGATTATGCGTGGTGGCGTAGTCCGCGATCCGCACGTCCGGGATCGTTCGGGCCAAGACGCCGAACGCCCGCCCGGTGGCCGCGGCCACGGCCGGGTCGGTGATGCGCGCCCCGGCCGGAGCGGTGATCACCGGCACATACGGGGTCTGGTCGCCGCCGTTGCCGTACTGATGGGCGATCTGGTTGTCGACCTGGTAGGCCTGCCCGGGCATGGCAAAGCTGTTGGTCATCCGGTGGACAGTGCCGCTGATCGTGAGCACGCCGGCCGCGGTCACGGCGACCCAGAACAGGGCCACCAGCGCCTTATGGCGGAGCACGAAGCGGGTGAGCGCGGTCATCGCGACCTCCCAATCCCAGTGCCGGCGGCCGTTCCGCCAGCACTGGCCAGCCTCTCGCCGTGACCTCCCCCCGTCGTCCGGCCGCAGTGGGCAATCCCGGGTACCACCTGCGGATTAACTGGCCCCTGGCTACTCCCGGGGGAGTAGCCGGGCCGTCCACCCCGGGAGGCTGACGCCGGCGGACCGGGCGCTTAGTCTTGCGGCATGGACGGTGTCGTGGCGGCGTGGCGCCGGCGGGCGCGCTGGCCGGCGACGGATGTGGTCCTGGCCATCGTCGTGGCCGTGATCCTGACCTGGGGCAGCTACGGCGAGGGGAACCCCAAGCAGGCATCCGACGTCATCGATTTCCACGGCCACCAGGCGCCTCATCCCACGGCGGCGCTGACCCTGGTCGCGGTCGCCTGCCTGGCCCTGGCCTGGCGGCGCCGCTACCCGCTCGCCGTGCTGGCGGTCAGCACCGCCGCGGTGACCGCCTACTCCCTGCTCGGCTACGTCAACGGCGCTGCCCTCCTGGCGCCCATCATCGCTCTGTACGCGGTCGCCACTCAGCGCAGCGCACGCTGGTCCATTCCGGCCGGGCTGGTCACGGTCGGGGTGCTGATGGCCGCCACCGCCGCAGGCAACCCGTTCGGGCAGATCTCCGCCGGCGGGTTCGACCTCATCCCCGGGATGGGCGCGGCCGTCGTGTTCGGCGGGATCGCGCTGGCCAACCGGCGGGCTTACGTGGCCTCCATCCGGGCCCGGGCCGAGCAGGACGCCCAGCGGCGGATCGACGAGGAGCGGCTGCGCATCGCCCGGGAACTGCACGACGTCGTCTCGCACACCATGGCCACCATCAACGTGCAGGCCGGGGTGGCCGCCCATGTGCTGCCCGCCCGGCCGGAGGCGGCCGCCGAGGCGCTGGCCGCCATCAGGACGGCCAGCAAGGAAGGGCTCGAGGAGCTGCGCGCCATCCTCAACGTGCTCCGCCAGGCCGATGACGCCGACCCGACCCAGCCGGCCCCGGGCACCGCGCAGCTCGGCACGCTGGTCGCGGGCGCCCGCCAGGCCGGCCTGGACACGACGTTCACCGTGACCGGCACGCCGGTCCCGCTGCCCGCCGCCGTCGACCTGGCCGCCTACCGCATCGTGCAGGAATCGCTGACCAACACCATCCGGCACGCCGGGCCGGCGACCGCCGCCGTGTCCCTCACCTACCGCGACGGCGAGCTGCTGGTCGAGGTGACCGACACCGGCCGCGGCCCGCAGGCCGCCCCGGCCGTGCCGGACGCGGGCCACGGGCTGGCCGGCATGCGCGAGCGAGCTGCCGCCGTCGGCGGGACCGTCGAAGCCGCCCCCGGCCCGCGCGACGGCTTCCGGGTCACCGCCCGCCTGCCCGTCCCCGCCCAGCCGGCGCCCGTCCCCGCCCAGCCGGCCAGCGCCGCGCCGCCCCAGCCCGCGCCCGAGCCCCAGCCCGCGCCCCAGCCCCAGCCCGCGCCCGAGCCCCAGCCCGAGACGGCCCAGGGCAGCACCCGGGAAGGCGCCCGCCCATGATCCGGGTCCTGCTCGCCGACGACCAGGCGCTGATCCGGGCCGGGTTCCATGTCCTCGTCGACGCCGCCGACGACCTGCAGGTGGTCGGCGAGGCTGCCGATGGCCGCCAGGCGGTCGACCTGGCCCGTCGCGAGCGCGCCGACGTCGTGCTGATGGATATCCGGATGCCCGGGGTGGACGGCCTGGAGGCCACCCGGCGCATCTCGGCCGACGAGGACCTGGCCGGGGTCAAGGTCATCATCTTGACTACGTTCGAGTCCGACGAGTACGTCTACCAGGCGCTGCGCGCCGGGGCCAGCGGCTTCCTGGTCAAGGACACCGAGCCCGCCGACCTGCTCCAGGCGGTGCGGGTGGTGGCCCGCGGCGACGCGCTGCTGTCGCCCAGCGTGACCCGGCGGCTGATCAGCGACATCGTCAGCCGCCCCGAGCGCCCGGCGGCTACCGGGAAGATCCTGGCCGGGCTGACCGACCGGGAGCGCGAAGTGATGACGCTGGTCGCCGAGGGCCTGTCCAACGACGAGATCGCCGCCCGGCTGTTCCTCAGCCCGCTCACCGCCAAGACCCACGTGAGCCGGATCATGACCAAGCTGGGCGCCCGGGACCGCGCACAGCTGGTCGTCATGGCCTACGAGACCGGCCTGGTCACCCCCGGCACCCGCGGCGTATAGTGCCGGATGTGAGCCCGGCGGTCAGCGCGATCCTGCTCGACGCGGCCGGAGTGATGATCTTCCCGCAGCCCGGCTTCATGCTGGCGCAGCTGCAGACGGCCGGGCTGTCCCCCGATCCCGCCGTGCTCGACGAGGCCCACTTCCGGGCCATGGCCGTCCAGGACGTGGCCGGCCGGGCCTCCCGCGCGGGCGGCTGGTGGCCCGGGTACCTGGAGGCCTACTTCGCCGCTTGCGGCGTGCCCGAAGCCGGCCGCCCCGCCCTGGCCGAGCAGGCCGCCGCGGCGACCACCCGCGGCGTCTGGACCTACGTCCGCCCCGGGACCAAGGAAGGCCTGCGGGCCCTGGCCGCGCTCGGCCTGCCGATGGGCGTGGTCTCCAACGCCGACGGCCGGTTGCAGGCCCTGCTGGCCCGCCTCGGCCTGTGCTACGTGCCCGGCGACCCGGAGTCCAGCGCGGCCGCCGGCCCGGAATCCGCGGCTCCCGCCGGACCTGACCACGAGGAGGTCGGCGTCCCGGTCGGCGTGGTGGCCGACTCCACCAGGGCCGGCGTGGCCAAGCCCGACCCGGCCATCTTCGGCCTTGCGCTGGAGGCCCTCGGCGTGCCCGCCAGCGGCACTGTCCTGCACGTCGGCGACAGCCTCCGGTCGGACGTGGACGGTGCCCTGGCCGCTGGTATCCAGCCGGTCCACTTCGACCCCTACGGGTTCTGCCCGGCGCCGGACGGACACGCGCACGCCCGCTCCCTGGGCGAGCTGGCCCGGGCCATCGCCGGATCGGGCGCCCGCCCCATCCGCCCCGGATAGTGACCGGCGTGAGCTCGGCGGTCAGCGCGATCTTGCTCGACGCGGGCGGGGTGCTCATCTTCCCGCAGCCCGACCTCATTCGCCTGTCCCTGCAAGCGGCCGGCGTCTCCCCGGACACCGCCGCGTTCGTGCGGGCCCACTACCAGGCCATGGTGATCCAGGACCTGGCGGGCACGCCCCCCGCGGCAGGCACCTGGTGGCGCGAGTACCTGGTCGGCTATCTGGCCGCCTGCGGCGTGGCCGAACACCTGTGCCGCGACCTGGCCGCCGAGGTCGCCGAGGCCACCGCGGGCTCGGCCTGGACGCATGTCGGTGACGGGGTCACCGCCGGGCTGCAGGCCCTGGCCGCGCTCGGCCTGCCCATGGGCGTCGTCTCCAACTCCGATGGCAGTGTCCAGGCCGAGCTGCACCGCCTCGGCGTCTGCTACGGCCCCGACGGGCCCGCTGCGCCGCCGCCCGCGGTCCCGGTCGGCGTGGTGGTCGACTCCGCGGTGGTCGGCGTGGCCAAGCCGGACCCGGCCATCTTCGGCCTCGCGCTGGCGGCCCTCCGCGTGCCCGCCAGCGAAACCGTCCTGCACGTCGGCGACAGCCTGCGGTATGACGTGGCCGGGGCGCGGGGCGCCGGACTGCAGCCCGTCCACATGGACCCGCATGGGCTCTGCCCCGCCCCGGCCGGCCACCCGCACGTCCGCACCCTGGCCGAGCTGGCCGACAACATCGACCGGCTCGCCTGAACCCCGCACCTGCCGCGCCGTCATCAGGCCCGACGCTCACCGGCTGGCCGGCGATAGACTACGGGCCTGCCCGATCACGGCGTGAAAGCGAGAGTCTGCCCACCATGCGCTGGTCCACCATGCACATCCCCACGCTGCGCGACGACCCGGCTGACGCCGGGGCGCCCAGCCACCGCCTGCTGCTCCGGGCCGGCTACATGCGCCCCCTGATGGCCGGCCACTACTCGCTGCTGCCGCTCGGCCAGCGGGTCCGGCTCAAGGTCATCGCCATCATCCGCGCGGAGATGGACCGGATCGGGGCCCAGGAGATCTTGATGCCGGTCATGCACCCGGCCGAGCTCTGGCAGCTGTCCGGGCGCTGGCAGCTGATGGGCGACGAGATGTTCCGGCTCAAGGACCGGCGCGGGGCCGAACTGGCCCTCGGCATGACGCACGAGGAGATCGTCACCTCCCTGTCCGCCGAACTCGAGTCCTACCGTGAGCTGCCCCAGATGTGGTACCAGATCCAGACCAAGCTGCGCGACGAGCCGCGGCCGAAGGCCGGCCTGATGCGCACCCGCGAGTTCACCATGAAGGACTCCTACAGCTTCGACCTGGACGCCGATGGGCTCGACGTCTCCTTCCGGCTGCACCGCGACGCGTACACCCGGATCTTCGAGCGGCTGTCCATCCCCGCCATCCCGGTCGAGGCCTCCAGCGGCGCGATGGGCGGCTCGGACTCCACCGAGTTCGTCTGCCCGTCGCCCAGCGGCGAGGACCTCATCGTCATGTGCCCGGAGTGCGGTTACGCGGCGAACATAGAAAAGGCCACGTCCGGCCTGGCCGCCGTCGATGATTCGGCCGAACGGACCGTGGCTCTCGCAGCCCCTGAGCCCTTCGCCACCCCGGGTGTTCGCACCATCGAGGACCTCGCTGCCAGATACCAGGCGCCGGCCGACCGCCAGATCAAGACCCTGGTCTACTTCCTGGACGACGTGCTCACCCTGGTCCTGCTGCGCGGCGACCACGCGCTGAACGAGCAGAAGCTCGTCGACGCCACCGGGGCGACCGCCATCCGCCCGGCCCAGCCCGAGGAGATCCGCGACGCCCTGGGCGCGCTGCCGGGCAGCCTGGGCGCGGTCGGGGTGGGCAATCACCCGGTCATCGCGGACGAGGCCCTGCGCGGCCGGCGCGGCATGTACACCGGGGCCAACGTCGACGACACCCACCTGCGCGGCGTGGACGTCGAACGTGACATCCGGGTGAGCCGGTGGGCCGACCTGCGCGAGGCCGCCGCGGGCCAGCCGTGCGTCAACTGCGGGCACGGCCTGGAGGTGCAGCGCGGCATCGAGGTCGGTCACATCTTCAAGCTCGGCTACAAGTACACCGAGGCCATGCAGGTCCGGGTGTCCGGCCCGGACGGCAAGCCGGTCAGGCCGGTCATGGGCTGCTATGGCATCGGCGTCGAGCGGGCCATGGCCACCGTCGTCGAGGTTCATTACGACGACAAGGGCATCATCTGGCCGGTCGCGGTCGCCCCGTTCGAGGCCGTGGTGGTGATCGCGCAGCAGGACGACCTCGCGGTGACCGAGGCGGGCATGGAGGCCTACCAGGCGCTGCTTGACGCCGGCGTCGACGTCATCGTCGATGACCGGGCCGTCCGGGCGGGCGTCAAGTTCAGCGACGCCGAGCTGGTCGGCATCCCGTTCCGGGTCACCATCGGCAAGCGCGGCCTGGCCGCCGGAACCGCCGAGATCACTGACCGAGCCACCGGCTCCACCGTCCACGTCCCGCTGGCCGACCTGGCCCAGCACGTCCGCGAGGACATCGCCAAGTCGATCGCGGCCGAGCGCTGAGCGCCGCCCGGTGCCGCGAAGCGCGCGGCCTCTGACCCGGCCCGGCGTCACCTGCGGCGTCTGACCTGGCCTGGCGTCACCTGCGGCTACTCGGCCCGCCCGTCGCGGTCCTGACAGCGCAGCGCGCGGAGCACGTCGTCCCGGCCCTCGACGAGCAGTCGGCGCAGCGCGGCGGGCGGGTCCGCGCGGGCGAAGTAGTCGTCCGTGGCCTGCACCGTCTCCGGCGACTGCGCGCACACCATGTAGGCGCCGGCGACGAAGTCCTGCGCCATCGCCGACGACCAGTCCCGCCAGATGCCGCCCACGACGGCGAAGTAGTCCTCCCGGTACGGCTCGATGAGCTCCGGATGATCCAGGTCGACGAAGCCGGCCAGCGAGGCCCGGAACATGGCGATGGTCTGCTCGCCGCTGGTGAGCACCCGCCACGCCTCCCGTTTGGCCTCGCGGGTGGGGATCGCGGCCCGGCAGGTCGCGGCGTGCCGCTGGCCCGCGTCGGTCACGTCCCGCGCCAGCTCCGCGTCGATCTCGGCCGTCCCGAAGGTGCCGCCGCCGTCCGGGCGCGGCGCGGCCCGGCTGACCAGCCGCCCCAGCAGGGCCCAGCGCAGGTCGGTGTCGACGCTGAGCCCGTCGAGCCGCACCGAGCCGTCCAGCAGCCCGGCCAGCAGCGCCAGGTCCTCGCCGGATGCGGCGACGCCCGCGAACGCCCGGAGGTAGGACAGCTGGGCATCCGAGCCGGGTTCCGCCGCGAAGAGCAGGCCGCGCAGCGCGCCCGCCGTCAGGGCCAGCCCCGTCTCCCGCCAGCGCGGGTCGGCGAACCTGCGCGCCGCCGTGCCCGCCTGGCGCAGCAGCGTCTGCACGACGCTGATGTCGCTCACCGAGGCGACGCCCGAGAGAACCAGCCGCACGTAATCGCGCGCCGCCATCTCCCCGTCGCGGCACATGTCCCAGGCCGCCGCCCAGCACAGCGCCGCGGGCAGCGAGTCGGTGAACGAGCCGATCGAGTCCACCAGCGTGCGCAGCGAATGCTCATCCAGTCGGATCTTGGCGTAGCTGAGGTCGTCGTCGTTGACCAGCACCAGGTCGGGGCGCGGCTGCCCGGCCAGCTCAGCGATCACCGTGCGCGGCCCGGCCACGTCGGTCTCGATCCGCAGGCGGCGCGACAGCCCGTCGGCGGTCCGGTCGTACAGGCCGATCGCGATCCGGTGCGAGCGCAGCAGCGGATGGCTGGGCGCGGCCTCCTGCACTACCGCGAACTCGGTGAACCGGCCGTCGGCGTCCACCGAGTAGGACGGCCGCAGTGTGTTCACTCCGGCGGTCTGCAGCCAGTCCCGCGACCACGAGGCCAGGTCCCGGCCCGAGGTCTGCTCCAGCGCGGCCAGCAGGTCGGCCAGCGTCGCGTTGCCCCACGCATGCGCGCCGAAGTACTTCCGCACGCCGTCCAGGAAGTTCTCCCGCCCGACGTACGCCACCAGCTGCTTGAGCACGGACGCGCCCTTGGCGTAGGTGATCCCGTCGAAATTGACCTCCACGGCCTCGATGTCCGGGATGTCGGCCGCGATCGGGTGGGTGGAGGGCAGCTGGTCCTGGCGGTAGGCCCAGGACTTGTACAGCTGCGCGAACGTGGTCCAGGCTGACGTCCACCGCGTCGCCTCGGACTGCGCGAGCGTGCCCGCCCAGGTGGCGAACGACTCGTTCAGCCACAGGTCGTCCCACCAGCGCATCGTCACCAGGTCGCCGAACCACATGTGCGCCATCTCGTGCAGGATGGTCTCGCCGCGAGCTTCCCGGGCGAAATCGGTGACCCGGGACCGGAAGATATACGACTCCAGGAAAGTGACGCAGCCCGCGTTTTCCATCGCGCCTTCTTTGAACTCAGGCACGAAAAGCTGATCGTATTTCCCGAACGGATATTTTATGCCGAACGACCCGTGGTAAAAGTCGAAGCCCTGGCGTGTGACCTCCAGGATCTCGCCCGGGTCGAGGAAAGCGGCCAGCGACTGGCGGCAGAACACGCCCAGCGGGATGCCGTCGTGCTCGTCGCGGACCACGTGGTAAGGCCCCGCCGCGACGGCCGTGATGTAGGTCGGTATGGGCGGGGTGGCCGGGAACTGCCAGCGGCGCGCATCGCCGTCCTGAGTGCTGGACTCCGGGGCCATGTTCGACACCACGATCCAGTCCGCCGGGGCGGTCACCGCGAGCTCATAGGCGGCTTTCATGTCCGGCTGGTCGAAGCACGCGTACACCCGGTGTGCGTCGAATGTCTCCAGGTCCGAGTACAGGTACACCCGCCCGTCGGCCGGGTCGGTGAACCGGTGCAGGCCTTCCCCGCTGCGCGAGTAGGCGCAGTCGGCCGCCACCCGCAGCACGTTGCTGGCCGCCAGTGCGGGCAGCGCGATCCGGTCGCCGTCGAAGGCGTCCAGGCCGACCGGCTCCCCGTTCAGGGTGATCTCCCGCACCGCGGGTGCGGTCAGGTTGATGAAGCTGGCCGAGCCGGGCGCCGAGCAGTCGAAGCTGACCACGCTCACCGACCTGAAGACTTCCTCGCCGACGGTCAGGTCGAGGTCCACCTGGCAAGAGGCAACGGTGATGAGCGCCGAGCGGGCCGCCGCCTCGTCACGGGTCAGGTTCGATGTCACCGGCTCATCCCTTCCTCGGCCTGCGGTTCGCGGCCAGGTCTCACTGACGTCATCGCAGCGCGCGGCCGGGCGGGAGCCTGCCTGGGCCGGCGTGTTATCCGACCCTATCTGCACGTGGGCCCCGCTCGTCTCACGGCCCGGGTCTGGCAGACTTGGCCTCGTGCGCGTTTACCTGGGATCGGACCACGCGGGCTACGAGCTGAAGGCCCGCCTCATCGAGTGGCTGTCCGGAGCCGGGCACGAGCCGGTGGACTGCGGGCCGAAGTCCTATGTGCCCGACGATGACTACCCGCCCTACGTGATGCGCGCTGCGCGCAGTGTCATCGACGACCCGGGCAGCCTCGGCATCGTGATCGGCGGCTCCGGCAACGGCGAGCAGATCGCCGCGAACAAGATCCCCGGCGTCCGCGCCGCGGTGGCCTGGACCGACGAGACCGCCCAGCTGGCCCGCCAGCACAACGACGCCAACGTGCTCAGCCTCGGCGCGCGCATGTACTCCGAAGAGGCGGCGATCGGCTTCGTCCGGATCTTCGTCTCCACCCCGTTCTCCACCGAGCCGCGCCACGCCCGCCGCCTGGCGGAGATCGCCGACTACGAGAAGACCGGCCACCTCCCGTCCCCGCCCTCCTCCTAAGGCCCCCGCCCCCCTCAGCGCCCGCCCCCTTGAGGCGCCCGCTCCCCTCGGCCGCCGCTCCGAACTAAGGCGAGCGTGCCGCCCATCGCCACACCGCCCGTTTTCATCCGAAGCTGGCCGCTGCTCAATCCTGGTCGATGTGCCGTTGTACCAGTAAGAACAGGTACGCTGCGCCGTCGACCAGGTAGCCAGAGCACCCAGGCACGGCTGGTCTGCCGTCTGCCTCACGTGCTTGGCGCACGCTCGCTCCGCCCGCCGGACCTGCGCGCCGCTCGGTCTGCCCCCGAAATTAGCGCGAAGCGCGCCCCCGGCCGCCGCCCGCCCCTCGGCCGCCTCCTCCGCGGCCGCCTCGCGACCGCGTTCGCCTCCGCGCACCGCCTGGCCCTTCACGTCCGCCGTCCGCCCGCTCCGGCTCCTCACGTCCGCCGTTCGCCCGTTCCGGCTCCTCGCGCTGGCCGCCGTCTCCAGACGACCTGAGCCCGTCACCCGCCCCGGCCGCGTCCGCCGGCACCGCCGCGCCGGGCACCGCCGGCCCGCGAACCGCCGGGCCCCGAACCGCTGGCCCGGGTACCGCCGGCCCGCGAACCGCCGTGCCGGGTACCGCCGTCGGCCCGCGAACCGCCGCGCCGGGTACCGTCGGCCCGGGTACCGCGGGCCCGCGAACCGCCGTGCCGGGAGCGCCCGCGTCCGCCGGAACCGCCGAGCCCGCGGTCCGGCCGGCCGCCGCCTCAGCTGCCTCGGCGTCGGCCACGTGCTCGGCGTGCGGCCGGGACACGTCCCTGGCCCGCATCGCCGCGCTGATCGTCACCTTCATCGCCGCCACCGGCTCAGCCTCCCGCGTCGCCTGGAGTCCATTTTCACACAGCCTCGCCCTCCCGCCGAGGTTGGACAACCCGGTGCCGCCCGGGCAGAGTGAAGCCGTGCCGGGGTACGACCAGCGCCGCTCGCTCTGGCGGCATCGCAACTTCCTGCTGCTGTGGAGCGGGCAGACGGTCAGCGAGATGGGTTCGGCCGTCACCCGGCTCGCGCTGCCGCTGACCGCGGTCGTCATCCTGCAGGCCACCACCTTCCAGGTCGGGTTGCTCGCCGCGGCCGCCACGCTTGCGTTCGCGCTCATCGCCCTGCCTGCCGGCGCGATCGTGGACCGGCACGCCAAGCGGCGGCTGATGATCTGGTGCGACGCGGCCCGGACCCTGATCATCGGGTCGGTGCCGGTGGCCGCCGCACTCGGCGTGCTCACCCTGGGCCAGCTGTACGCGGTGGCGGTGACCAGCGGAGTGTGCACCGTCTTCTTCGACGTGTCCTACCAGAGCTACCTGCCGGTCCTGGTCGCGAAGGAGGACCTGATCGACGGTAACGGCAAGCTGGGCGCAACCCAGTCGTTCGCTCAGGTGGCGGGGCCGGGCCTGGGGGCCGCCCTGGTCGGACTGGTCGGCGCGGCCCGCGCCATGGCCGTGGACTCGATCTCCTACGCCGTCTCGGTCCTCTCCCTGCTGGCTATCCGGGTCCCGGAAGAACCTCCCCCGCCGGGCCGCCCCGGCAGGCTACGAGCCGACATCGCCGAAGGCCTCTCGTTCGTGCTCCGCCACCCGATCCTGCGCAAGATCGTGGCCTGCACCGGCACCGCGAACCTGTTCGGCGGCATGGCCGCCGCCATAGAGATCGTCTTCCTGGTCCGGCTGCTGCACGTCCGGCCCGCCGGCACCGGCCTGCTGATCGCGGCGGCCAGTCTGGGCGGCGTGGCCGGCGGGGTCCTGTCGGGGGCTCTTGGCAGGCTCATCGGCTCGGCCCGCATCATCTGGTTCTCGCTGCTGGTCCTCGGCCTTCCGCAGCTGCTCGTCCCGCTCGCCGAGCCGGGCTGGCGGCTCGCACTGTTCCCCGTCGGGTACGCGGCATTCTCGTTCAGCGCCGTGGTCTACAACGTGGCGCAGGTCAGTTACCGGCAGGCGATCTGCCCGCCGCGGCTGCTCGGCCGGATGAACGCGGCGGTCCGGTGGGTCGTCTGGGGCACGCTGCCGCTCGGCGCCCTGCTCGGCGGCGCGCTCGGCGCCTGGCTGGGCGTGCGCGCCACGCTGTGGATCGCGTTCGCGGGCAGCTGGGCGGCGGGCTGGTTGGTGTTCTTCTCCCCGCTGCGGCGGATGCGTGGCCTGGAAGATCAACCGGGACTGGAAGATCAACCGGGACTGGAAGATCGACCCGGCCTAGAAATTGACCGGGCACCAGGGGGCGGGATCCCAGGCTAGGGCGGCGGACAGCTGCCGGACCACACCGGGACGCCCCTCGGCCACCAGCCCGGCGCCGGCCAGCTCGGCGAGCTTGGTGCCGCCCAGGTAGGCGGCCCCGAGCTCGGTCACGTCCAGCGTGACGTCCGCCGCGGCGCCCGGCTCTGCGGCCACGCACGAGGCCTCCAGGCCGCTGGTGCCCCCGGCCTGACCCGTGGTGGCCAGCCGCCACCGCCCCGCGTTGGCGGGCAGCAGCTGGTCGCGTACCTCGAGGACGGCGTCCACCGGGCCGGAGTACCGCCGCCCGGCCAGCGCGGCCGGAACGTCGATGATCCGCACCCACAGAGCGTCCTTCAGCCGCGGGCGGGCCCGCCTGGGATCGGCCAGCTGACTCAGCAGCGGGTCATCGACGGGACGATCGCGGAAGTGGAACTCCGCGGTCAGGTCGCGGCTGAGCAGGTCGGCGGCCAGCGCCGCACTGGCCGCGGCGTCGGTGCCGACCATTTCGCGCACGGTCAGCGAGTCGTTGGGCAGGGACGTCACGGAGTCCCAGCGGTGCACGGCCGAATAGAGCGCGTAGCCGCGCGGGCCGCTGTCGTCCTCGGCCAGCACGCAGCGCAGCGGGCTCGCGCCCTGCCGCCACTCGGGCGGGTCGTACACCTCGCGCCGCCACCATGCCTCGTCCCGCGCGATGAAGCCGGGCCGTGACGGCAGGACCGTGTCGTAGACCTTGGCCAGCTCGGGCAGTGCCGCCGCGGGCTCCACCAGCCGCAGCCGCAGGCCGGGGTCGGCCGGGGCGGTCCGGGCCAGCGCGCCCTCGCCGCGATACAGCGTGAAGTCGGCATGCCACATCGCGCGGCCGTAGCCGAACCTGGGGTAGATCACCGACTCCGATGCCCACAGCGCGGCCAGCGGCTCGCGACGGTCGCGGACGTCGGCCAGCTGGCGGCGCATCAGGCTGCTCAGCACCCCCCGCCGCCGGTGCGACGGAAGCACGGACACCCACGTCACCCCGGCCGTGGGCAGCGCCCGCAGGCCGGGCACCGTGAGCTGGAAGGTGTAGGCACCCGCGGTGCCGACCGCCGTGGCGCCGTCGAGGGCCGCCAGGCTGCGGTCGAACTCCAGGTACGACACGACCCGCCGCCGCTGTTCGGCAGTCGGCGGGGAGCTGTTGAAGGCGTGCATGAACACGGCATGGAAGCCGTCGAACTCCTCCGGGCTGACCGGCCTGATCGGAAACGGGCCATCATCTGTCGTCATACCTGCCTTCGTACCTTGCGTCCCGCCCCGACGCGAATGGTTTAGGCTGCCGGAGCGCTGATCGGCTACAGTTCGCGGCATCATGGTTAGCCCGCCACTAATCCAGGGCCGCCGCCGCGCGGGGCGGATGGTCAAGGCGGTGGCGGCCGCACGGGTCCAGCTGACACGGCAGTTCACCACCGGGAACCGGCGGATGGCGTTCATCGCCTCGGCTGCGGTGATCGCCATCGCGGTGGCCGCCGTGCACGTCTCGGTGTGGTGGTTCTCGCCCGGCGTGATGATCTTGCCGATCCTGGCCGGCGGCCTCCTGATGTGGCCCCGGGCGCTGCATATCTTCTTCGTCTTCGTCGCGGCCGGCGTGATCTACGACCTGGTGAAGGGCAAGGCCGGCCCGGGCATCGTGGCGACCATCGTGCTGACCGCGGTCTTCGCCGACGTCCTGTCCCGGACCCGCAAGAAGCTCGGCGTCCAGGGCCTGCGCGGCGACCGGATGCTGCTCGAGCTGCGGGATCGCATCCAGGCCCAGGGCAAGCTGCCCCGGCTCGGCGAGGGGTGGGGCTCGTCGGTGGTGCTCAGGCCGGCCGGCGGCGCCTCGTTCGGCGGCGATTTCGTGGTCTCATCCTTCGACGGCAAGACACTCGAGGTCGCGCTGGTCGACGTGTCCGGCAAGGGCATCGACGCCGGGACCAGGGCGCTGCTGCTCTCCGGCGCCTTCGGCGGCCTGCTCGGCTCGGTGCCGCGCGAGGAATTCCTGCCCGCCTGCAACGCCTACATGCGCCGCGGCGGGACCACAGAAGGCTTCGTCACCGCCGTTCACCTCTCGCTCGACCTGGCCTCGGGCGAGTACGTGATCGCCTCGGCCGGGCATCCCCCGGCCGTGCACTACGACGCCGCGGCGGGCCGCTGGCGCCTGACCGGCGCCCGCGGCATCGTGCTCGGCGTGGTCCCCGACCTGCGCGGCGCTGCGTCCGAGACCGAACGCGGCGTGCTGCAGCGCGGCGACGCGCTCATGCTCTACACCGACGGCCTGGTGGAGGCGCCCGGCCGCGACATCGACGCGGGCACCGACCGGCTGCTAGGTGAGGCCGAACGCACGCTTTCCGCGGGCTTCGCCGGCGGCGGCCCGGGCCGCATGGTCGGAAACCTGCAAGGCGCCGGCAGCGGCTCCGATGACTGCGCGCTGGTCCTCATCTGGCGCACCTGAGGTCCGGCGCAGCCCCCGAGGTCTGGCGCACCTGAGGTCTGGCGCAGCCCCGAGGTCTGGGGCGTACCCGAGGCCTAGGGCGTACCCGAGGTCCGCGCCCGCCGCCCGCCGCCTGCTACCCCTTGGCCAGCGCAAGGGCCTGCGCCAGCATCCGGTGACCCTGGGAGATCAGTGACGCCGCGGCCCTGACGCTCACGGGCTTGCCGCCGAACTCCGCGCCCATCAGCAGGGCTTGCATCTGCGCGGCGAGGGCGTTGCGGGCCTTGCCGAGCGAGGAGAGCTGGTTCTCGATGCTCGTATAGGTGGCATCACCGGGGGAGCGGCTGGCCAGCGCCCGGGTCGAGGCGGTCAGCGTGGCCAGGCCGAACGGCCCGACGGCCGCATCGAGCTGTGTGTAGACCTGGGCGAGCTGGCGCAGCGCCGGGTAGTTGGAGAACATGGCGGACGGCAGTGCCGTCGGCTCGATGAGGTCCCCGAGCACCACGCCGTCTGGTGTGTAGTCGTCCTTGAGCCCCAGCAGGGCCATCACGGTGGGCTGGATGTCGGTGTGGTCGGACCAGGTGGCCTTGTCCACGCCGGCGTGGGCCACGCCGGGTCCGGCCAGGCCGAGCCAGGTCGTGTTGATCTGCGGTGCGACGTCGCCGTGGTTCCACGCATCCTGCCCGCTCGGCTCGCTCACGCACGAACTGCCGCAGCTCGACGACCCGCTGCTCAGCCAGAAGTCCGGGTTGGCGAACAGCGCGAACGTGCCGGTCCGCTTCGGATCGCCGGTGACCATGTGCAGCAGGTTCATCTCCACCGGATCGGCCAGGTAGTTGGTCAGCTTGACCGTCCGGCCCGCGGCCAGGTCATCCGCGGTCAGGCCCGCGGCCGCCTGCTCCATGGTGCGGGCCGGCGGCGCGGTGCGGGCCGGCTGCCCATGCACGTAGATGATCGGCGCGGAGTCCGCCTCGACGTCGAACGGGGTAGTGACGCCCTTGGCGGCCAGCATCCCGGTCAGGTTGCCGTCGACCTCGCCGACCTTGCTGTAGGAGCAGGTGATGCTCACCCCGTTGCAGGTGGCGGACGCGGGGGAGGAGCCGACGAAGTGGTCGCCTTCGTCGGCGGTGAACACGAACAGCGTGTTGGCCTTGGTGATCCCGGCCGCGGCCAGGCGTGAGAAGAACGTCCCGAAGGCGGCGTTCTCCTGCCGCAGCTGGCTCTCGTAGGTGGGGGTGCCCGAGCCCAGGCCAGCTCCGGTCACCCAGTTGTCGTGCACGTCGCTGAGGTAGGTGAACGTGACCGGGATGCCGTGCGTCTGCATGTCCAGGGTGTAGGCCAGCCCGACCGGGCCGATCAGCCCGTCGTATCCGGGGAAGCCGATGTCGCCGGAGGAATCCTTGATCACGTTCCCGTTCAGGTCGCGCACCGGCCCGGCTGGGCTGATCACCGGCTGGATGAACTTGCTGCCGAACAGCGCCTGGTACCCGCTGTACCCGCCTGGCTCGTCCGGCAGCCGGTCGGCCACCCCGCCGTGCGCGCTGGTGCAGACCGGCGAGCCCTGCGCGCAGTGCACGGACAGGCCCATGAAGTCGGCCTCGGCCTGATTCGCCAGCTTGGGGTTCTCCGCCTCCTTGGCCTCGGCGGAGCTGGCCCCGTACACCAGCGGCACGTCCGGCAGCGTGTTCTCCAGTTCGGTGTCGGCCGCGGCGACCGAGCCGAAGTCGCAGCCCGCCCGGCTGTAGGGCACCCACGGCGCCGGCGTGTTCTTGCCCTGGGCGGTGATCAGCGTCTGGGTGCTGTCGCCGACCGGGGCGCTGGTCGCGGTGTTGTAGTCGACGATCGGGTCGGTCCAGTAGGCGAACGACCCGGCCGTGTCGGTGGCGCCGCCCGGCGTGTAGTAGTTGTACTCGTTCGCGATCGGTATGCCCTGGTCGCTGCCGTAAAGGCCGGTCTCGGAGGTGACGATGTCGTCGGCCGTGTGCGCGATCAGCGGCGTGTGCTCATCGGACACGAGCGTCCCGTTGCCGGTGATGAAATTGAGCAGATTCGGCATCTGCTGCAGGTCGCTGGGCACATTCGGCTGGTCCCTGGTGTAGTGCACGTTGTCGAACTGGATGTAGATGACGTGACTGATCGCCGATCCGCTGGCGCCCAGCGCGCACGATGCGCCAGCGGGAGCGGGGGTTGGCGCCGCCGTCGGCGCCGCCGAAGCGCGGGGCGCCGCCGAAGCGCCGGGCGCCGCCAGCATGCCGAGCACCACGGCACCGCCGACGCCGAGGGCGAGCGACGTGAGTGGCCGGGCCAGCGGCCGGGCCTGGCCGGACACTGGGGTCCTCCGGCGGGCCCGGCCGGCCAGCCCGTGAGTCAGTCTCGTGTCGCCCATGGCCATGACCTCCACCAGCATCGTGATCCCCGGGCGCGGCGCAGCGGCCTGGGCGACCAGCGTTGAGCATTGAGTACGGGTGCGAAGGGAGCTAAGCACTGGCCGAGGGACAAGCCCGGCGAAGATGATGATAAGTCGGACGAATTCCGCATCCGGCGCGACGCGCCGGCGGCACCGCAACCTGCGGTGCCAGCGGCCGCCGCCGGCCCGGGCCGCCCCAGCTCGGGCTGGTTAAATCAATGCCGATCGCCGCAAACTGACGCTAATGTCAGGTGCATTACGTAACATAGAGATGTCCGGCTATGCAAATTAGTTTTCCGCAGCGTAACCTGCGCGAACAGTAGTGAACTCCACGCCGGGCAGGCTCGCCACCCCGTTAGCCGACAGTGCTGTCAGGTGACGCACGCGTCATTGTTTGCAATTAATTGCGCATTACCTGGAAAATGACGAGGTGGCCGGGGGCAGTACCGAAACCAGCCGGGCGAGAGTGCGCGAGCATGTCCGCCCGGAGATTACCCGTGCCCAAGAAGTGGCGGCGAACGCCTCGGGGGAGAACTTCCCGGTCGCGCTGAAGGTGCTGCCGGAACGCTACCGGCGCCATCTGACCGCGCTGTACTGCTTCGCCCGGCTGACCGACGACCTGGGTGACGAGGCCCGCGAGGTGAACGAGGCCTGTGAGGTGAACGAGGCCTGTGAGGTGAACGAGGCCTGTGAGGTGAACGGGCCCGGCCCGGCCGACGCCGCCTACCGGCTGCGCCTGCTGGACGAGCTTGCCGCCGACGTGGACCGTATCTACCAAGGTGCCGTACCGCGCTCGCCGGTCATGCAGGACATGGCCCGGACCGTCACGCAGTGCCAGATCCCGGCCGCGCCGCTGCAGGACCTGATCCAGGCCAACCGGCAGGACCAGCAGGTCACGCGCTACCAGACCTTCGCCGAGCTGTGCCGGTACTGCGAGCTGTCCGCCAACCCCGTGGGCCGGATCGTGCTGTACATCTTCGGCGCCGCCACCCCGGAGCGCATCAGGCTGTCCGACCGCATCTGCACGGCCCTGCAGCTGGCCGAGCACTGGCAGGATGTCGCCGAGGACCTGGCCAACGGGCGGGTCTACCTGCCCGCCGAGGACCTGGAGCGGTTCGGCTGCACCGAGGCCGACCTGGCCCGGCCGGCCGCGGGGATGGCCGTCAGGGACCTGATGCGCTTCGAGACCGACCGCGCGGCCGGGCTGCTGGACCAGGGCGCGCCGCTGGTCGGCACGCTGCGCGGCGCCGCCCGGCTGGCCGTGGCCGGCTATCTGGCGGGCGGCCGGGCCGCGCTGGCCGCCATCAGGGCGCAGCGGTATGACGTGCTGAGCGCGACCGCCCGGCCGCGCAAGCCGAAGATGGCGGTCGAGCTGGCCAAGGCCTACGCGAGGGGAAAGTGAGCGGGCCGCCATGGAACTTACTGAGGCCTACCGCGAGTGCGAGCGGATTACCTGGTCACAGGCCAGGAACTTCGCTTACGGCATCAGGCTGCTGCCGCCGCCCAAGCGGCGCGGCCTGGCCGTCATCTACGCGTTCGCCCGCCGGATCGACGACATCGGCGACGGCACCATGCCGGCCGAGCAGAAGATCACCGCCCTGGAGGCGGCCCGGGGCCAGGTCCTTGACCTCACCGCGCCGCCCGCGGCTGATCCGGTGCTGCTCGCGCTGGCCGACGTGCAGCGGAACTTCCCCGTGCCCATGCCGGCGTTCGGCGAGCTCATCGACGGCTGCGTGGCCGACGTGCGGGGCCACACCTACCAGACCATCGACGACCTGCTGTGGTACTGCCGCTGCGTGGCAGGCTCGATCGGCCGCCTCTCGCTCGGGATCTTCGGCACGGAGCACGACCCGGGCCAGGCCGCCCGGCTGGCCGACTCGCTCGGCGTCGCCCTCCAGCTGACGAACATCCTGCGTGACATCCGCGAGGATTACGGCAACGGCCGCGTCTACCTGCCCGCCGAAGACCTGGCCAAGTTCGACTGCGACCCGGCCGCTCTGGGCCAGCCCGCGCCGGCCCCCGGCTTCACCCGCCTGGTCGAGTTCGAGGCCGAACGGGCCCGGGACTGGTACGCCACCGGCTGGAAGCTGCTGGGCCTGCTCGACCGCCGCAGCGCCGCCTGCACCGGCGCGATGGCGGGGATCTACCGCGGCCTGCTGGACCGCATCACCGCCGAGCCGGCCGCCGTCCTGCGCGGCCGGGTCTCCCTGTCCGGCCGCGAGAAGGCCGTGGTCGCGGTCAAGGCCCTGGCCGGGAGGCACGGATGAGCCCCGCCGCCCCCCGGGTGGCGGTGATCGGCGGCGGACTGGCCGGGATCACCGCCGCGATCGCCCTGGCCGAGGCCGGCGCGGCCGTCACCCTGCTCGAGGCCCGGCCCCGGCTGGGCGGGGCGACCAGCTCCTTCACCCGCGACGGCCTGGTCGTCGACACCGGCCAGCACATCTTCCTCGGCTGCTGCACGGCCTACCGCGGCCTACTCGGCCAGCTCGGCATGACCGCCCACGCCTCGGTCCAGGACCGGTTCGACGTCACGGTGCTCGCCCCCGGGCCCAGGCGCGGCCAGCTGCGCCGGGCCGGACTGCCGGGCCCCCTGCATATGCTGCCCGCCCTGGCCCGGTACCCCTTTCTTTCCTTGCCCGAACGGGCTCGCGTTTCACGGCCCGCCCTTGCCATGCGCGGCGTCGACCCGGCCGACCCCGCGACCGACGAGCAGCGGTTCGGTGACTGGCTGGCCGCCCATGGCCAGAGCGACCGCGCCCGCCGGGCCCTGTGGGACCTGTTCACCGTCTCCGCCCTGAACGTGGCCGGTGACGACGCTTCCCTGTCGCTGGCCGCCACCGTGGTGCAGACCGGCTTGCTCGGCCGCAGCAACGCCGCCGACATCGGCGTCCCCGCGCGTCCCCTGGGCGAGCTGCACGGCGACGCGGCCGCCGCCCTCCTGGCCAAGCTCGGCGCCCAGGTCGTCCTAGGCGCCAAGGTCTCCGCCATCGAGCCCGCCGGCTCCCCGGCCGCTGGCCCCGCTTACCGCGTCCGTCTCGCCCGCCCTCTCGACCCCGCCGGCCCCGCCGGCCCCGCGGATCTCGCGGACTCCGCGGATCCCGCGAGCGAGCTCTCCGGCGCGACCGAGTTCCTGGCGGACGCGGTGGTGCTGGCTGTGCCGCACGAGGCCGCGGCCCGCCTGGTCCCGCCCGGCGCGCTGCCGGACTCCACCGTGGCGGCCTGGGCAGGCCTGAGCGCCTCGCCCATCGTCAACGTGCACGTGATCTACGACCGCCCGGTCATGGACCTGCCCTTCGCCGCCGCCGTCGACTCCCCGGTCCAGTGGGTCTTCGACCGCACTGGCATCTCCGGCCTCGACCGCCTCGCGGCCCCCGCCAGCCCTACCGCCGCCGACAGCCCCGGCGCCGCGAGCCCCGCCGCCGGCGGCGCAAGCCGGCCGCAGTACCTGGCCATCTCGCTGTCGGCGGCCGACGAGTACGTGGACGTGCCCGCGGCGACGCTGCGGGAGCAGTTCCTGCCCGCGCTGGCTGAGCTGTTCCCGGCCGCCCGGGAGGCGCGGGTCGTCGAGTTCTTCGTCACCCGTGAGCGGCGGGCGACCTTCCGGCAGGTGCCGGGTACCGGCAAGCTGCGTCCGCGGGCCGGCACCCAGCTTCCCGGCTTGGTCCTGGCCGGGGCGTGGACCGACACCGGGTGGCCGGACACCATGGAGAGCGCCGTACGCAGCGGCCTGGCCGCCGCGATCGAGCTCCGCCGTACAGTACTCTCCGTCCCAGGGCTTTCCCGTTCCGGGCTTTCCCATCCAGGGCTTTCCCGACTAGGACTTTCCCGTAGCGGGCTTTCTCGTTCCGGGCTTTCGCGTATAGGGCTATCCCGCACCGGGCTTTCCCGCACCGGAAACTCCCGTAGCGGATCTTCCGATTCCGTACTTTCCGGTTCCGAAGTGAACGCTTCCACCTCAACGATGGGGGTACGTCAGTGACTGCTGTGATGCCTGAGGGTGTAGCCCTGGCGCGGGACCTAGTCGGGCCGGCCATGGAGTCGGTCATCGGCCGGCTGACGCCGGATGTCCGCGTGGTCGCGGCGTATCACCTCGGCTTCGCCGACGCCGAAGGCAACCCGACGCGGGGCGGCAGCGGCAAGGCGCTGCGGCCCGCGCTGGCCCTGCTGTCCGCTCGCGCCGCCGGCGCGCCGCCCGAGCGCGGTGTGACCTCCGCCGTCGCGGTCGAGCTCGTCCACAACTTCTCGCTGCTCCACGACGACATCATGGACAACGACACCGAACGCCGTCACCGCCCGACGGCCTGGACGGTGTTCGGCGTGGGTGCGGCCATCCTGGCCGGAGATGCGCTGCTCGCCCTGGCTCAGGATCTGCTGCTGGAGGACGGGACCCCGCAGGGCGCCTGGGCGGCCCGGTGCCTGTCCGCCGCGGTGCATCGCCTGATCGGCGGCCAGGGCTCGGACCTGGCCTTCGAGAAGCGCGACAACGTCACGCTGGCCGAGTGCCTGGAGATGGCGGGCGACAAGACCGCCGCGCTCATGGCCTGCGCGTGCAGCATCGGCGCGGTGCACCTCGGCGCGCCGCCCACGCTGGCCATGGCCCTGGCCGGGTTCGGCGCGCACGTCGGGCTGGCCTTCCAGCTCACCGACGACCTGCTCGGCATCTGGGGCGCGCCCGAGGTCACCGGCAAGCCGGTCCGCGCGGACCTGCGGGCCCGCAAGAAGTCGCTGCCGGTCGTGGCCGCGCTGACCAGCGACACGCCCGAGGCCGCGCAGCTGCGCGTCCTGCTCAACGATCCGCAGCCCTTGAGCGAAGACGACCTGGTCCGCGCGGCCGACCTGGTCGCCGCGGCGGGCGGCAGGCAGTGGGCCGAGGCCGAGGCCGACGCCCAGCTGGCCGCGGCCAATGCGAGCCTGGCTGACATCGAGCTGCCCGCCGACGTCCGCGCCGAGCTGACTGCCATCGCCGAGTTCATCACGGCTCGCCAGTGGTAGCCGATCCCGGGCCTATCGACCTGGCCCGGGCCACCCTGGACCGGGCTCGTGACCACGTGCTCGGCCTGCAGCATGCCGAGGGATGGTGGCAGGGCGAGCTCGAGACCAACGTGACCATGGACGCCGAGGATCTGCTGCTGCGCGAGTTCCTGGGCCTGCATGACGACGAAACGATCGCGGCGGCGGCCCGCTGGATCCGGTCTCAGCAGCGGGGCGACGGCACCTGGGCTAATTTCTACGGCGGCCCCGCTGACCTGTCCACCACGGTCGAGGCTTACCTGGCGCTGCGGCTGGCCGGCGACCAGCCGGACGCCGAGCACATGAAGCGGGCCTGCGACTGGATCCGGGCCGAGGGCGGCGTCGAGGCGACCCGGGTGTTCACCCGGATCTGGCTCGCCCTGTCCGGCCTGTGGTCCTGGGATGACCTGCCGGTCATCCCGCCCGAGCTGATCTACCTGCCGTCCTGGTTCCCGTTCAACATCTACGACTGGGGCTGCTGGGCCCGGCAGACGATCGTGGCCTTGGCCGTGGTCCAGTCCTTCCGCCCGTCGCGGCCCATCGGCCTGTCTATCGACGAGCTGAAGACCGGCGGCCCGCACGGCCGTGCCCCCGGCCCGCGCCGTTCCTTCGACGCGCGCCCCCTCCCTGGCCCTGGCCCCTCCGCTGACCCCTGGGCCCTCGCCTTCTCCGCCCTGGACAAGGCGCTGCACTCCTACCGCCCCGTCCAGCCGGTCCGGCGGGCCGCGCTGCGGCGGTGCGCCGAGTGGATCATCGCCCGGCAGGAGCGGGACGGCTGCTGGGGCGGCATCCAGCCACCCTGGGTCTACTCGCTGATGGCCCTGAACCTGCTCGGCTACGAGCTGGACCATCCGGTCATGGCGCGCGGGCTGGCCGGCCTTGACCGGTTCACCATCACCGAAGACGGCCCAGGCGGCCCGGTGCGCCGCCTCGAAGCATGCCAGTCGCCGGTCTGGGACACTGTGCTGACCATGATCGGCCTGGCCGACGCGGGACTGGCGGCTGATGAGCCTGCCCTGACCCGCGCCGCGCGCTGGGTGCTCGGCGAGGAGATCCGCGGCCCGGGCGACTGGCAGGTCCGCAGGCCTGCCGTGGCCCCCGGCGGCTGGGCGTTCGAGTTCGACAACGACAACTACCCCGACACCGACGACACGGCCGAGGTCGTGCTCGCCCTGCGCCGGGTGGCCCTCCCGGGCAACGACGCGAAGCCGGCCATCGAGCGGGGGCTGGACTGGCTGGCCGGCATGCAGTCCAGGGACGGCGGCTGGGGCGCGTTCGACGCGGACAACACCCGCGCGCTGGTCAACAAGCTGCCCTTCTGCGACTTCGGCGCGGTCATCGACCCGCCCTCGGCGGACGTGACCGCGCACATCGTCGAGGCGTTCGCCGCCGAAGGAATGGCGCGCCACCCGGCCGTGATCCGGGGCGTCATCTGGCTGCTCAAGGCCCAGGAGCCGGACGGGTCCTGGTTCGGCCGCTGGGGCGCCAACCACATCTACGGCACCGGCGCGGCGGTGCCCGCGCTGATCGCCGCGGGCGTGCGCCGGTCCAAGCCCGCCATCCGCCGCGCGGTGGCCTGGCTGACCGAGCACCAGAACCCGGACGGCGGCTGGGGCGAGGACCTGCGCTCCTATGACGATCCGTCGCTGGCGGGCCAGGGCGCGTCCACCGCCTCGCAGACCGCCTGGGCGCTCCTGGCCCTGATCGCGGCGGGGGAGCACGGCGCCGCGGCCGCCGAACGGGGCATCCGCTGGCTGGCGGGCACCCAGCGGGCCGACGGGAGCTGGGATGAGCCGCAGTACACCGGCACCGGCTTCCCCGGCGACTTCTACATCAACTATCACCTGTACCGCCTGGCCTTCCCCCTGAGCGCACTCGGCCGGTACGTCACGGCCCACACTTCCGGAGGCAGTGCATGACGGAGACCATCCCCAGGCCGCGCGACCGCGAGGCCCGCGCGCCGGACGCGACGCAGGCGGATCCGCTGCTCGTCTGCGCGCCGCTGCGCATCGAGGCCCGGGCCGTCCGCCGCGGCCTGGACGGCACCCACCCGGCCACCGTCCGGCGGACCGGCTACGGTGCCGCGCGCGCGGCGCGCCAGGCCGAGCAGCTGAGCCACGGCCCGTCCGGGCCCATGATGATCATGGGTGTGGGCGGCGGCCTGAGCACCGACCTGAGCCCGGGCGACCTGGTCGTCGGCACCGAAGCAGGCTCCGTGGCCTGCCCGTCCGCGCCGATCCTGGCCGGCGAGCTGCGCCGCGCGGGACTGCCCGTGCGCACCGGCCGGATCGCCACCGTCGACCACCTGGTGCGGCGCGCCGAGCGGGCCAAGCTGGCCGCCGAGGGCTGGACGCTGGCCGACATGGAGTCCGGGCCGCTGGCCGCCGGCGCGCCCGGGCGCCCGGTGGCCGTGATCCGGGCCGTGTCCGACACTCAGCACCATCCGCTGGCCGGCCTCGTCTCTGGCGGGCTGGCCGCGCTGCGCTCGCTGCGGGCCGCCGCGCCGGTGGCGCAGCGGTGGGCGGCGGCGTGCGGCACGCGCCAGGTGCTGCTGGCCGGGCCCCGGTCGTTCTGCGCCGGCGTGGACCGGGCTATCGAGATCGTCGAGCGGGCCCTGGAGCTGCAGGGGGCGCCCATCTACGTGCGCAAGCAGATCGTGCACAACACCCGCGTCGTCGGTGACCTGGAAAGCCGCGGCGCGGTGTTCGTCGACGAGCTGGACCAGGTGCCCGACGGCGCGACCGTGGTGTTCTCCGCGCACGGCGTGTCGCCTGCGGTCCGCGCGGAGGCGGGCCGCCGGGGGCTGGCCGTGATCGACGCGACCTGCCCGCTGGTGTCCAAGGTGCACGCCGAGGCCCGGCGGTTCGCCGCCGACGGCTATACGGTGGCGCTGATCGGCCACGCCGGCCATGAGGAGGTCGAGGGCACGCTGGGCGAGGCGCCCGGGGCCACGGTGCTGCTCCAGACGGCCGCGGACGTCGCCGCGCTGCGGCCGGGCGACGGCGAGCGGGTCGCCTACCTGATGCAGACCACGCTGTCGGTCGACGAGGCGGCCGAGGTGTCCGGCGCGCTGCGGGAGCGCTTCCCGTCGGTCCGCGCGCCGGGCAGCGACGACATCTGCTACGCGACCACCAACCGGCAGGCCGCCGTGCGGGCGGTCGCCGCCGGATCTGACCTGGTGCTGGTGGCGGGCTCGGCGAACTCCTCCAACTCCGTCCGGCTGGTGGAGACCTGCGAACGGGCCGGCACGCCGGCCTACCTGATCGACGGCGCCGAGGATATCCAGCTCGGCTGGCTGGCCGGGGCGTCCACCATCGGCCTGACGGCCGGAGCCTCCGCGCCGCCCGCCGTGGTGGCGGAGATCATCTCGGCGCTGTCCGGCCTCGGCCCCGTATCCGTTTCCGAGCGAGTGACGACCACGGAATCAATCCGGTTCGGCCTGCCCAAGGAGGTTCGGCAATAATGCCCATGCCAATACGTCAGTCCCTGCGCGTCGGGTCCTACCTGATGCGCCAGAAGCTGGCCGGCAACAAGAAGTTCCCGCTTCTTGTCGAGCTCGAGCCGCTGTTCGCCTGCAACCTGAAGTGCGCGGGCTGCGGGAAGATCCAGCAGCCGCACACCCTCCTCAAGCAGCGGATGCCGGTCGAGCAGGCCATCGCCGCAGTCGAGGAATGCGGCGCCCCGATGGTGTCCATCGCGGGCGGCGAGCCGCTGATGCACCCGCAGATCGACGTGATCGTCGCCGAGCTGATCAAGCGCAAGAAGTTCGTCTTCCTGTGCACCAACGCGCTGCTCATGCCGAAGAAGCTGGACAAGTTCAAGCCGTCGCCTTACTTCTCCTGGGTGGTGCACATCGACGGGCTGCGCGAGCGGCACGACGAGTCGGTCTGCAAGGAAGGCGTGTTCGACGACGCGGTCGCCGCGATCAAGCTGGCCAAGTCACGCGGGTTCAAGGTGAACACGAACACCACGTTCTTCAACACCGACACCCCGCAGACGATCATCGACGTGCTGACCTACCTGAACGACGACCTGGGCATCGACGAGATGCAGATCTCGCCCGCCTACGCGTATGAGAAGGCGCCGGACCAGGAGCACTTCCTGGGCGTGGAGGAAACGCGGGAGCTGTTCCGCAAGGCCTTCGCGGACGGGCGCAGGAAGAAGTGGCGGCTGAACCACACGCCGCTGTTCCTGGACTTCCTCGAGGGCAAGACGGACTTCGGCTGCACCGCGTGGGGCATCCCGTCCTACTCGCTGCTCGGCTGGCAGAAGCCCTGCTACCTGATGTCGGACGGGTACGTGAAGACCTACAAGGAACTGATCGAGACCACGGACTGGGACTCCTACGGGCGGGGCAAGGATCCCCGGTGTGACAACTGCATGGCGCACTGCGGCTACGAGCCCTCGGCCGTGCTGGCCACGATGGGCTCGCTGCGCGAGTCGATCCGGGCCGTCCGCGGCTGAGAATCCCATCCTCAGGTTGAGGTAATCCCGAAGCTTCTGCTCAGCGCTCGTTCAGAAAACGCGACCATGCTCTGAGGTGGCGCGGCGATCGCCCCCAAGGCGGCCGCGCCACCATCTATGCGGAGCTTGGCCATCGAGCGCTATCGGACGACAGGGCGCGCCAGCGTGCGCGGCCGAGCAGGAGTGCGGAGATGTTTTTCACTTACTTGAGGCGCGAACTGCGGGGGCGCATGCGCCAGGCCGTGTTCATCGCGCTCGGCCTGGCGCTGGGCATCGGCCTGGTGATCACTGTGACGGCGGCCGCGACCGGCGTCAAGAATGCTCAGGGCACGGTGCTGAAGTCGCTGTACGGCGTCGGCACCGACGCCACCGTGACCAAGACGCCGACCGCCGGGTCGTTCACGCCCGGCTCGTTCGGGTTCGGGTTCGCGACCGGCACCACGAAGCGGCCCGCGGCCGGCACCAAGATCGACACCAATACCCTCAGCGGCACCGCCACGCTGGCCTCAATGCCTGCAACATCGGTGACCACCGTGGGCGGCCTGAACGGCGTGGCGGCAGCGGCGGGCGGGCTGACTCTGAATAACCGGACGATCAGCGGCACCGTGCCGGCCATCAACACCAACAGTGGCGGAGGCTTCGGCGGCGGCGGAGGTAGCAGCACCGGGCAGAGCTTCCGGGCCAACTTCAACACCAATAGCTTCGGCGTCGACGGGGTGGACCTTAGCGCAGGCGAACTCGGGCCCCTCAGCTCCGGCAAGCTGAGTTCCGGACGGACCTTCACCGCCGCGGACGCCTCATCCGACGTCGCATTGGTCGATTCCAACTATGCGGCGCAGAACAAGCTCACGACCGGCTCGACCATCGCCATCGGCAATAGCAGCGGCACCGCGACCAACTTCAAGGTCATCGGCATCGTCAGCGAGTCGGCCGGCGACAACCCGTCGGACGTCTACATCCCGCTCGCGGTCGCGCAGACGCTGGCCAACATGCGCGGCGACGTAAACACTATCTACGTCGCGGCCAGCAGCTCCTCGAACATCCCCGCCGTGCAAAGCGAGATCCAGAAAGCTCTGCCCTCCTATACCGTGACCACCTCCGCCGACCTGGCCAACGAGGTCACCGGCTCGCTGGCCAGCGCCTCCAGCCTGGCCAACAACCTCGGCAAATGGCTCGCGATCGCGGTCCTGATCGCGGCGTTCCTGCTGGCCAGCCTGCTGACCCTGTCGGCGGTCTCCCGCCGCGTCCGTGAGTTCGGCACGCTGAAGGCGATCGGCTGGCGGAGCCGCCGGATCGTCGGCCAGGTCATGGGCGAGTCGGTCACGCTGGGCCTCATCGGCGGCGTGATCGGCATCGGGCTCGGCTTTGCCGGGGCGGAGCTGGTGACGAAGCTGTCGAAGCCGCTGAGCGCCACGCCGGGGCAGACCACGGGCTCGGCCACGCCGGGAGGCGCCAGGCAGTTCGGCCCGGGCGGCCCGGGCGGCGGCTTCGGCGGCGGTGGCGGCGGTGGCGGCAACTTCGCCGCACCGCGCGCTGCCACCAACGCGGCCAACCACACGGTGACCGTTCACCTCCTCGCTTCGGTCACCGGGGAAATCATCGTGCTCGCGGTGGTGCTCGCCGTGGCGGGCGGCATCATCGCCGGGATGTTCGGCGGATGGCGGGCGGCCCGGCTGCGCCCGGCGGCCGCGCTGTCCAAGGTCGGCTGACGGTAGCCCGAGAAGTTCACGTCAACGGGAGAAATCCAGATGTACAAGCTCTCCGGAGTTACCAAGAACTACCAGATGAGTCGCGGCAGCGTCGCCGCCTTGCGCGGCGTGGACCTAGTCGTCGAGGACGGCGAATGGCTGGCCATCCAGGGACCCACCGGGCAAGGCAAGTCCACGCTCCTGAACATGCTCGGCGGCCTGGACCGGCCGACGTCCGGCATCATCGAACTCGACGGGCGCGACCTCTCGCAGCTGCGCGAGGCCGAGATGACCAAGGTGCGCGCCCAGTCCATCGGTTTTGTCTTCCAGACCTTCAACCTGGTGCCCGTGCTTACCGCCCTGGAGAACGTGGAAGCTGCGCTCGTCCCGCTCCACGTCAGCGCGGCCGCGCGGCGGCAGCGCGCCACCATGGCGCTGGAGGCGGTCGGCCTCGGCGACCGCCTGCGGCACATGCCCGGCGAGCTTTCCGGCGGCCAGCAGCAGCGGGTCGCCATCGCCCGGGCGCTGGTCAAGGAGCCCAAGGTGCTGCTCGGTGACGAGCCGACCGGCAACCTGGACGAGGACACCCGGGACGACATCATCGCCCTGCTCGAGACCATGTGGCGCGAGCGCGGCCTGACCATGGTGCTCGTCACCCACGACACCAGCGTCGCCCGCCGCGCCCAGCGGATCGGCGTCATGAAAAACGGCCGCCTGAGCTTCAAGCAGCCCCGCCCCGGGCGCGCCGCCCAGGCCCAGGCGGGCCGCCCTGGTGTGGCCGCCCAGCAGCCCGCCGCCCAGCCGGTCCCCGGCCTGGTTCCCCCCGACCTTCCCGCCGGCCCGCCCCGGGCCGCCGGCCGCGCCGGTACCGAGCCCGCTGACGTTTTTGACCTGGAGGACGATGCCGGGCCCGAGGGCCTGCACGACTCCGATGCGGAGCCCGCCGACACAATTAACTTCGACTAGCCCGGGATCGCTCCGGCGCCGGACTCGTTCGGCCTGGATGGGTATCGCTCGGCGGCCTCAGCGTCCTCGGTGGTGGACGGCGGCGAGCAGCGCGGAGTAAGCGCGGACCAGCGCGGCATGCTCCAGCGGAAGCAGCGGGCTGTCGGGTGGGCAGCCTTCCCGGACCCACCGATCGGACAGGTCCATCGCGTCTACCCGGTGCACGGCCGCCGGCCTGACGATGGCTTCGCTCTGGCCGAACAAATGGCAGTACAGGCGGATCACCGAGTTGAGCAAGTCCTCGCCCGTTTCCGCTGGATCAGGTGAATACTGACGCTCCCGGTGTGCCCGCCACCAGTCGATCTCCAGGGCGGCGGCCCGGGCCGGGTCAGCGGGCGTGCCGAAGCGCAGCCTGATGAGCGCGTAAAACTTGTGCAGGAAAGCCTGAGCGCCGTCAGGGTCGTTGTCGGGGAACGGCGACCACAGCTGCATGGCGCGCAGCATCAGCCAGGCGCATTGCAGGGTCCGGCCCACGTCGGCGCCAAAGCCGAGCTGAAGCAGCCTGACCGCCGCCGCCAGCACCTGTGTCCAGCGGCGCAGGTAATAGCCCACCCACATCCGGTATTCCAGATCGGCGACCAGGACGGGATCGAACGACAGGGGCCCGCGCGGTGACCCGATGCTCCCCCGCCCAAAGCCCATGGGCTCCCCCTCATAGGAATATCGACCCGACGTTCCGCTTATCTTGCAGTTAAGAGTAGAGGCGGAGCCTGTGCACTACCACGGCGATCTCGCTGATCCCCGCACCGTGGCTGGCCCGGGCTAAGGGGCCCAGGAGCGCCTCGCTGCGCAGCAGGGCGGCGAGATCGGCGGGCGCCGGGCTCACGTCGGCCAGGCCCTGGTGAGCGAACCAGCGGCCGATATTCTCCGCATCGCGGGTCAGGAACCAGGCTCCCCGCGGGTTCGCGATCACGTCGACCACCTGGGGCAGGTCGATCATGACCAGCCGCCCGTCCCAGACCAGCAGGTTGTACGCCGACAGGTCGCCGTGCGCCAGCCCGTCCCGGGCCATGCTCACCAGCGCCGCCACCAGCTGGTCCCACAGCCCGGTCAGCTCGGCCGGGGCCGGCCTGGTCTCGGCCAGCCGGGGCGCGGCCGTCCCGTCAGCCGAGCCGATGAATTCCAGCAGCAGTTCGGTACCGAGGATCTGCGCCGGATACGGTACCGGCGCCCCGGCCGCGTGCAGCCGGGCCAGCGCGGCAAACTCCGCGCCCGCCCACTGGCCCGCGATAGCCTGTCGGCCGAACGCGCTCCGGCTCGTCACGGCTCGGTTGACCCGGGACTCCCGGGTCCGGCGGCCTTCCAGGTAGCCGGCGTCGCGGTGGAACATGCGGTGGTCGGCGGACCGGTACCGCTTGGCCGCGAGCAGGCAGGACCGATCGGTGCCAGGGACTTCGCGGCGGAGCAGGAAGACGTCGGCCTCCTTGCCGGTCTTCAGCATGCCGAGCTCGGTGTCGACCGCGGCGAGCTCGGTGACCAGCCAGCCCGGGTACGGTTCCGGTCCGCGCTCGGTCGGCGTCGACTGGTCCCAGGTGGACCAGCGATCCCCCTCCGGCAGGTGGTCGGTGGCGTCGAAGGCGTCGATCGCGGGCAGCCGCCGGCGCCGAACGCGCTTGGCGCCGGCCGGCTCGTCGTCGAACTGCCGCTTACCGCGGCGGGTGTTGAACTCTTCGTCGAACGCGGAAGGATAGTCGGGCACGGGTCGTGCTCCTCAGCTGAGCGTCGGGCAGGGCGGGCGGCAACGCGCCCGCGACGGGCATATACATCTCGCCCCTCCCTTCGCTCAGCCAGCCACCGCTGGCCCGGACTGCTCCTCGCCAGCCACCGCTGGCCCGGACTGCTGCAGGCTGTCACACGCTCCCGGCCGCCCGCAACCGAATTTCCGGCTCCGCGCGCTCCCGGACGCTGCCGTCAGGACTTCTCGCGCGTCGCCGTGCCGTTCCGCAGGTCGCGCAGCGCTTCGCGCGCCTTCTGCCCGGCGTCGCTGTCCCGCAGGTCGCGCAGCGCCTCCCGGGCCTTGCGCCCCGCCTCGCCTTCGCGCAGGTCATGCAGCGCCGCCTCGGCCTTGCGCCCGACCTCGCCGTTCCGCAGATCGTGCAGCGCCGCCTCGGCCTTCCGGCCGGTCTCGCTCTCCCGGAAGTCCTGCAGGGCCGCCTTGGCCTTGTGGGCTCCTGGGGAGTCCGGCGCGCCGCGCAGCCACGCGGCCAGCTTCTCCCACCAGGTCCGTAGATGCTGCTCAAGATCGGTCATCGCCGACTCTCCTTCGTGCGGGCGCTTCGAGCTGTCCGCGCCCGTAGCCATGTCATTGAAAGATGATGTCACACTCAAGATATAACGCGATCCCGGCTCAAGCCAACCCCCGTCCGCCGCGAGTCGCCGGAGATGACACAATGCCTGGCGTGCAGCGTCAGCGCATCAGCGGGCACTCGCCCTACGAGGCCGTCTTCGGGTTCTCCCGCGCGGTGGTCGCGGGCGGCCGGGTCCTGGTCGCCGGGACCGCGCCGATTCCGCCGGGCGGCGGGCCGCCGCCTGACGGCGCCTACCCCCAGGCCCGGCTGTGCCTGGACCTGATCGGCGAAGCCCTGGCCCGTGCGGGCGCCGGCCTCGAGCACGTCGTCCGGACCCGGATCTACCTGACCGACGCCGGCCACTGGAGTGAGGTCGCCCGCGCGCACGGCGAGACGTTCGCGGACATCCGCCCCGCCGCGACCGCGGTGGTCGTCTCCGGGCTGCTCGACCCCGCCTGGCTTGTCGAGATCGAAGCCGAGGCCCTCCTGCCGGATCCGTAGACCAGCCCGCGCCGGTCCAGCCCGCGCCAGGCCCAGCCCGAGCCAGCCCCAGCGCCAGCCCAGCCCAGCCCGGCTCAGCGCGGCCGGATCCCGTCGAGGATCACGTCGACCACCGCGCGGATGAACTCATCGGTCAGCGGCAGGTGGCCGAGCAGCAGCCGGTGCTGGGCCGTTCCGAAGAACAGGTCCAGGACCACCTCCTGGTCGGTGCTGGCCGGGATCTCGCCGCGGGCGATGGCCCGGTCCAGCATGATCCGGTGCTGGACGCGCAGCGGCTCGATCATCCGGTCCCCCCACGCCGCGCGCAACTCCTGGTCGTGCTGGGCCTCGGCGATCAGCCCGGTCAGCATGGGCCCCATCGGAGTCTGAGTGACGGCCCGGATCCATGCGGTCAGCGCGGCGATCAGGTCACCGCGCAGCGTCCCGGTGTCCGGCAGCGGCTGCTGCTCGCGGAACGACCTCACGAACGCGTCGAGCGCGAGCAGCCCCTTGGATGACCATCGCCGGTAGATTGTCGCCTTGCCCACCCCGGCGCGGGCCGCGACCTCCTCGATCGACATCGCGTTCAGCCCGCGCTCGGCCAGCAGGTCCAGCGTCGCGGCCAGGATCGCACGGTCCGCTTCAGGGGACCGCGGCCGCCCGCGCTGCCCGCCCGTGAGCACGGCGTCGGGCCCGAGATCGCCGGCCGGAATATCCCCGCTCATGGCCCCGTTCTTTCCCTCTTGGAATACGAAACGATCCGTAACGTATCTGATTGGAATCATGTCCGGCACCGCGCCCTCCGAAACCCTGCTCCCGACCACCGCCACTCCCGAGCCTCGGGCGACCGCCGCCCCCGCGCTCCGGGCGACCGCCGCCCCTGAGCTCCGGCCAGCCGCAGACCGAAAAGCCCCGCTCCCAAAGGCCCCAGACCAAAAGGCCCCGCCCCAAAAAGCCCCGCCCAACAGCGCCGTCAAGCTGGCTCTCATTCTCGTCGCCGCGTTCATGGTCGTCCTGGATTTCAGCATCGTCAATGTCGCGCTGCCCTCGATCGAGCGCGAGCTGCACATGGCTCCCGACGCAGTGCAGTGGGTCGTCACCGGGTACGCGATCTCGTTCGGCGGCCTGCTCATCCTCGGCGGCCGGGCCGCTGACCTGTTCGGCAGGCGGCGCATGTTCATCATCGGCCTCGTCGCGTTCGCGCTGGCCAGCCTGGCGGGCGGACTGGCCAGGGACCCCGCGCTGCTGCTCGCCGCCCGGGTCCTCCAGGGCGCGGGCGCCGCCATCGTCGCTCCCGCCGCGCTGTCGCTCATCACCACCAGCTTTCCCGAAGGGCCGCAGCGCACGCGTGCCATCGGCCTGTACGGCGCGATCGCCTCGGTAGGCTTCGTGTCCGGGCAGGTCCTCGGCGGCGTGCTGGTCCAGTTCACCAGCTGGCGCGCGGTGTTCCTGGTCAACGTCCCGGTCGGCCTGGCTGCCGCCGCCCTGGCCCCCGCCATCCTCGGGCAGGCCAAAGCCGCGACGCGCACCGCGCACCGCCTGGACGTCCGCGGCGCCCTGCTGATCACCTGTGCCGTCACGCTCATCGTGTTCGCCGTATCCCAGGGCGTGGTCCTGGGCTGGACGTCCCCGCTGGTCATCGCCGCCGTCGTCACCGCCGCCGCGGCGGCCGCGGGGTTCGCCAAGGCCGAGGCGAGCCATCCCGAGCCGCTGATCCGGCTGTCGCTCCTGCGCCGCCCCGGACTGCGCAACGGCAGCACGCTCTCGTTCCTGCTGGGCCTGTGGAACGGCGGCGAGATGCTCGTCCTATCCCTGTACCTGCAGCAGGTGCTGCACGAGTCCCCGCTGTTCACCGGCTTGGCCATCGCCCCGCAGGGCGTGATCGGGTTCGCCATGGGCCTGCTCGGGCCCCGCCTGTCCCGCCGCATCGGCATCAGCCGGCTGCTGGTCGTGACCGGCGCCGCGACCGCGACCGGCTTCGCCGTGCTGACCCGCCTGCCGGCCGGCGGCTACAGCCCGCTCCTGCTGGTGGTGATGCTGATCGGCTTCGGGACCGCGGGGACCGCGTTCGGGTCGGTGGTGCTGGCCAGCCGCGGCATGGCCGATGCTGACCAGGGCCTGATCGGCGGCGTGGTCAACACGAGCCGCCAGATCGGCGCCGCGGTCGGCGCTGCCCTGCTGCCCGCCGTGGCCGAAGCCGTCAGCGGCGGTTCCGCGGACGTGTCCGGCGATCGCGTCGCCATGCTCACCGCTGGCCTGGCCGCGCTGGCCGCCACCGCCGTCGCCTGGCACGCCGCCCATCTTGCGCCTGCTCGCCTCCGAACCGCCAGCTGAGGGCGCCGAGCCGGCCTGGCGCTCAACCCGATCCCCGCGACCACGGCCAGGCCGCCAGCCAGCTGCTTCGGTCCCGCCGGGTCACCGAAGAACATGATGCCCGCCATCGCGCCGACCAGCGGCTCGAGGTTGAGGAACGCCCCGGCCACCTGGGCCGGCACCCGGCTCTGCCCGTAGGCGAACAGCGTGAACGGCACCAGCGTGCCGGCCACCGCCAGCGCGGCCACGGCCAGCACCGGACCGGGCCGGGCCGGGCCGGCGGGCGCACCCTCGGACAGCACCGCGACGGCCAGCGCGCCCAGCGCGGCGCCGAGGAACTGCACCGCGGTGACCGCGACCGGGTCCCGGCCCGGCAGCAGCCGCCCCTGGACCACCGTGAACGCGGCCGACAGCACCAGGGAGACGAGCACCAGGCCGTCGCCGCGCACGCTTGCGCCGCCGCCCCCGCCCGCGGTGACCAAGCCGACGCCGCCCAGCGAGACGGCGAAGCCCAGCCAGGCCAGCGGCCGGGCCACGGCCCTGTGCCACGCCGCGGCGATAACCGCGACCAGCACCGGCACCGCCCCGATCAGCAGCGCCGCGTGAATGACGCTGGTCCGCATGATCCCGGCGTTCTGGACGATGATCGTGCCCCCGTACCCGGCCGCCCCGGAGGCCAGCACCCTGACCTCCGGCACCCGCAGGCCCCGCCGCCGCGCGACCGGCAGCAGGACCGCCGCGGCCAGGCCGAACCGCGCTGCGGTCAGCCACCCCGGAGCCAGCCAGGCCAAGGCCAGTTTGGACAGCGGCACGGTGGAGCCCCACAGCAGCCCGGCCATGACCAGGGCTGCGACGGCGTGACGACGGCTGGTGTCCATGACGCCTATGCTGGTCATTCGCGACATGGAATTGGCCAGTCAGGCTCTTACACGAGATAATATTTCGCGGTATGGCCGTTTCGCTTGATGATGTTGACATCCAGCTGCTCACCGCGCTGCAGGCCGATGCGGACCGGACCAACGTCGAGCTGGCCCGCCTGGTCGGCTTGTCTCCCGCGGCCACCTTGCACCGGGTGCGCCGGCTCAAGGCCTCCGGCGTCATCCGCATCATCAGCGCCCAGCTCGACCCGGCCGCATGCGGCTTCCCGCTGCAGGTGTACGTGACGGCCACGCTGGCCCGGCATGACCCGCGCTCCAGCCGCGTGTTCGAAGACCAGATCCTGGCGCTGCCGCAGGTCATCGCCGCGGACAACGTGGCCGGCGAGACCGATTACCTGCTCACCGTGGTGGCCCGCGACGTCGCCGAGCTGCAGCAGGTGCTGGCCAGCCTGGCCACCCGCGGCGGGCAGCGGCTGGTGACCTACCTGCGGCTGGCCGAGGTCAAGCCGCCGTCCCGGCTGCCCCTGTCATCCGTCCCGTAGCGGGCGGCGAAGTTGCGCAAGATCGACGGCGGGTGGCTGATCTCGGTGCGCCAGGCCAGCGCCTTGATCTCGTCGGCCTCACTGGGGTGGAAGTAGCCGGCGTCCTTGTACACGTCGACCCGGGTGCTCACCCCGATCGCGTCCAGCTCCGGATGAAACTGGGTGGCGTAGACGTTGGCGCCCACCCGGAACGCCTGGACCGGGCAGCCCGCCGAGGTGGCCAGCAGGACCGCGTGCCCGGGCAGCTCGCTGATCGCTTCCTTGTGCCCGGTGAACGCGTCGAACTCCTCAGGCAGGCCGGCCAGCAGCGGATCCTCGCGGCCCGGCGCGGTGACCGTGACCCGGACCGTCCCGACCGGTTCGGCGTAGCGACGGTCGACGACCGCCCGCTCGTGGCGGCCGAGCGCCCCGATGCCGTAGCAGGCGCCCAGGAACGGGAAATCGGCCGCCACCACGCCGTCCAGCAGGCGGCTCAGATCCTCCTCGACCCGGCGCTGCACGGGCGACTTCACCTCCGGCGGGTCGGTGAAGTTGAACGGCCCGCCGCCGAGGAAGATCCCCGACCAGTCCCGCAGGTCGACGGCCCCCAGCGCGCGCTGCTCCAGCCGGAGCCGCCGCAACTCGCCTTCGGCCAGCTCGGCCAGGGCCCCGAAGGCCTCGTACTCGTTATCCGCCGCGGCGTCGTCGGCGCGGATGGACAACAGCAGGAACGGTCTCACCCACCCACCCTATTAGCCCGCGAGCATGGTCGATGAACCGTCGTACTCATAAGAGCTTGTACACCGGGCCATCGACCTCCACGCCGGCCGCGCTACGGTGCCGGGCATGACGAAACGACCGCGGGTCACCGTGCTCGGCAGCCTGAACATGGACATCTCCGTGACGGTGCCCCGGCTGCCCGGCCCGGGCGCGACGGTGCTCGGCTCGCCCGCCCGGTTCATGCCGGGCGGGAAGGGCGCCAACCAGGCCGTCGCCGCGGCCCGGCTCGGCGCTGACGTGCGCATGGTCGGCTGCGTCGGCGATGACGGCTTCGGCCGCCAGCTGCTGGCGAACCTGCGGGCAGAAGGGATCAACGCCGACGCGGTGCGAACCGTCACGGGCGCGGCGACCGGAGTAGCCCTGATCACGGTGGACCGCAGCGGCGAGAACCTCATCACCGTCGCCCCCGGCGCCAACCGCGAGGTCGGGCCGCCCGAGGTCGCCGCGGCCGCGGCCAGCCAGGCCGACATCCTGGTCATCAGCGCCGAGATCCCGGTCGAAGCGATCGCCCAGGCCCTCGCCGGAGCATCGGGGGTCACGTCGGTCCTCAACCTGGCCCCGGTCCCCGAGCACGCCGGGGCCCTGGTCGCCGACGCCGGCGATCACCTGGACTACCTGGTGGTGAACGAGCCGGAAGCGGCGGCTCTCCTCGGCCGTCCCGTCGACGGCCTGGCCGCCGCGCAGCGCGCCGCCACTGACCTGGCCGCCAGCGGGCCCCGCCACGCGGTGGTCACCGCGGGCGCGCACGGCGCCGCCCTGGCCGGCCCGGACGGTCACGCCGTGAGCGAGGGCTTCCGGGTCGAGCCGGTCGACGCGGTGGGCGCAGGCGACACGTTCGTGGGGGCGCTCGCCGTCGCCCTGGCGGCCGGCGTCCCCGCCGCGGAAGCCATCAGGGCGGCCGCCGCCGCGGGCGCCGCGGCCGTCACCCGCCACGGGGCCCAGGCCGCCATGCCCCGACCCCCGGACATCCTGGCCGTCACCGGTTTGACCTGGCCCGTCGCCCAGCCTGGGCATAGGGATCGCTAGGGTAGCCTTCTCCGGAAGGAGAACCTGATCTTATGACGTCTGACCTGCGGGGATTCGAGCTTGACGGAGAGATCGGGGGCAGCGGCCAGGCCACTGGGGTAGCCGCTGTCCTCGACGTGCTCGGTCAGGCGTTCGGAGTCGCCGCCGACCGCGCCGCGCCGGGCAGCGGCGCCAGCCAGCACACCTGGCTGGATACCTTCGACTGGCGGCTGAACCGGGCCGGCCTGGTCCTGGACTACGAGCGCAAGAGCCGCGGCGGCCGCCTGCTCCTCAGCAAGGACGAGGTGCCCCAGGCCGAGCAGCCCGTCGACGGCCTGCGCGCCAGCCAGCCACGGCTGGCCGCCGACCTGCCCGCCGGGCCGGTCCGGGACCGGATCGCCAAGCTGGCCAGCCCGCGAGCCCTGCTGCCGGTGGCCACCGCGTCCAGCACCGTCAGCGTCACCCGGCTGCTCAACGCCGACGGCAAGACCGTCGCCCGGCTGATCGTGGACTGCTCGACCGTCACCCGGGCCGGCCAGGCCGTCGTCCTGCCCGCGCGGCTGGCCATCGCCGAAGTCCGCGGCTATCCCGGCCCGGCCCACCGTGCCGCGCAGCTCGTGGCCGACGCCCCCGGGGTCACCCCGGCCCGGCGCAGCGCGTTCCTCGACGCCCTGCACGCCCTCGGCCGCCACCCGGCGGACTACAGCAACGGCATCACGGCGCAGATCACCGCGCAGCAGCCCGCCTCGGTCGCGGTCTCGACCTTGCTGCTCGGGCTGCTCGACACCATGGAGCGCAACGTCGATGGCGTGCTGCGTGACATCGACACCGAGTTCCTGCACGACCTGCGGGTCGCCGCCCGCCGCACCCGCTCCGCGATCAAGCTGCTCGGCGACGTGCTCCCGGACGGACTGGGCGGCCGGTACGCGGCCGAGTTCAAGTGGCTCGGCGACCTGACCACGCCGATCCGCGACCTGGATGTCCACCTGCTCGGCTTCGACTCGATGACCAGGCAGCTGGTGGCCGCGTCACCCGCCGACCTGGAGCCCTTCCGCGTCTTCCTGGTCCGCCGCCGGGCCCGGGAGTTCCGCCTGCTGGCCGCCGGGCTGCGCTCGGACCGCTTCGGGGCCCTGGCCGAGGACTGGCGCCGGGCGCTGGCCGACGCCCAGGAGGGCCGCGCCAAGCGCCGCGGCCTGACCGCGGACGACCTGGCCGTGGACCGGACCGGCCGCGCCTTCCGCAAGCTCACCGCGCACGGCGCCGCGATCACCGCTGACTCGCCTCCGGAAGCCCTGCACGACCTGCGCAAGCGCGCCAAGGAACTGCGCTACGTACTGGAGTTCTTCGCGCCGCTGCACGACCCGGCCGTCTACCGCAAGGTCGTCGGCGACCTCAAGCAGCTGCAGGACTGCCTGGGGGAGTTCCAGGACGACCATGTGCAGCGCGAGGAAATCCGCGCCCTGGCTGACGCGATGCTGGCCGAGCGCGCCGCCCCCGCCGCTACGCTGCTGGCCATGGGTGAGATCGCCGCCAACCTCGCCATCGGCCAGGCCCAGGCCCGCGCGGTCTTCGCCGAGCGGTTCGCCGGGTTCGCCGGGCCCGAGGGCCAGCAGCGGCTCAGCGCCCTGCTGGAGCGCCCCGGCCCATGAAGATCTACGCCACTTACAACATCAAAGGCGGCGTCGGCAAGACGACCGCCGCGGTCAACCTCGCCTACCTGTCCGCCGCCGAGGGGCACCGCACCCTGCTGTGGGATCTGGACCCGCAGGGTGCGGCCAGCTTCCTGTTCCGGATCAAGCCTCGCGTGAAAGGCGGCGGGAAGGCGCTCATCCGCGGCACCAGGACCCTGGAGGATGCCATCAAGGGCACCGACTTCGAGCACCTGGACCTGCTGCCGGCCGATTTCACCTACCGCAACATGGATCTGCTGCTCGCGGGCTCCAAGGCGACCAACACGATGGCCCGGCTGCTCAAGCCGCTCGCCGCCGAGTACGACAACGTGTTCCTGGACTGCCCGCCCAGCATCTCGCTGGTCTCCGAGAACGTCATGCACGCCGCTGACGTGCTGCTCGTCCCGCTGATCCCGACCGTGCTGTCCGTGCGCACCCTGGACCAGCTCGCCGACTTCGTGGCCGGCTTCAACGGCCGCCGCCCCGAGGTCCGGGCCTTCTTCTCGATGGTTGACCGCCGTAAGCGGCTGCACCAGGACATCACGGCCAAGATTCTGGCCGAACGATCCGGGGTGGCAGCCACCCCGATCCCCGCCCTGTCCCTCATCGAGCGCATGTCCATCGAGCGGGCCCCGGTCACCGCGTCCGCTCCCCGCAGCCAGGCCGCCCGCGCCTTCCGCGACCTGTGGGCCGAGGTCGCCTAGCCCGCAGACCCGCCCCGGCGGACCCGCCGCGCGGTCGGCCAGTGAGGCATCCCGGCCGTCGTCAGTCCCGGCCCTGCCAGGTGGTGACGCAGGCCTCGTTGCCCTCGGCGTCGGCCAGCACCCAGAACGCCGGGGCCTCCGCATCGTAGGTCAGCCGCCCGCCCGCCGCCAGGGCCGCCTGGATGCGGGTCTCGGCCTCGTCGTGCGGCACCGACACGTCGAAGTGGATGCGGTTACGCTGGGGCCGCGGCGCGTCCATCCGCTGGAACCAGACGGACGGCCCCTGGCCGAGCGGGTCAACGAGCCCGTCCCACGGCCCGGACCGCCCGGGCTCGTCCACGTAGCCGAGCACCGCCCGCCAGAACGGCCGGACCGCGGCCGCGTCGAGCGCGTCGATCCCGATCTCGATCACCTGCACCGACCGGTCCTTCCCCGCGTCCCCGCCCGCCAGCTCCGCCCCGCTGTCCAGTTCCGCCCCGCTATCCGGCTCCGCCCCGTTATCCGGCTCCGCCGCGCCGACCCCGCTGACCGTCGCCAGCGTCATCCCCTCGATCATGGCCGAGAGGGAACGGGCGAGCTCGATGTCATGCTCTGTGACCCAGGCCACGGCCGCGGTCTGCACGGACAGCATCACCCGGTCGGCGCGCACGTCCATCCGCAGGTGGCCGTCGGCACCCGCCGCTGACGCCGCCCGAGCGGCGACGTCGGCAGCCAGCGGCAGCGATCCAGTCGGGACCTCGGCCCGCAGCTCGCCCAGGACGAGCCGCCAGCCCAGGCGCGTGACCGCGTCCGATGCCTCCTGCCTGCTCAGCTTCCGGTATTGACCCCTAGCAGCTTCCGTCATGATGCCATCGTGCCAGCTACCGCCTGCGGCCCCCGGCCCCCGGCCCGCGGTGCGTCAGCCGCTGTGCCGCTGCAGGAAGCCCAGCGTCTGCCGGTTGAACCCCTCGACGTTCTCGTAGATCGCGGCGTGCGCGCAGTCCTCGAACACGAAGAGCTCGGTGTCCGCGATCGCCTCGGTCAGCGGCGCGGCGAAGCGGGTCGAGGTCACGATGTCGTGCCGCCCGTAGGTGATCAGGGTCGGGGCGTAGACCGAGCCGAGGATGCCCGTCGCGTCGTGCGACAGTACGGCTCCGGACTGTCGGATGAACGCGTCCACCGGCGGCATCGGGCGGCTGCGGACGAACTCGGCCAGCGAATCGACGTACTCCGGCCGGGCCGCGTACAGTTCCGGGGTCAGGCAGAACGGGAAGATGGCCTGGATGGCCATCTCGGTGACGCTGTCCAGAGCCTTGGCCATGGTCCGCCAGCCCTCGACTATGACGCGCAGGAACGGGTCGGTCTTGTCCCAGACGCTGTGCAGCGAGAGCGACTTCACCTGTTCCGGGTGCTTGGCCGCCAGCCAGGTGCCGACCGCCGCTCCCAGCGACACCCCGAAGACGTGCGCCGGGCCGACCCCGGCGGCCTGCATGAACGCCGCCACGTCGTCGGCCAGCAGTTCCGTGGTGTACTCACCCTCAGGCTTGCTCGACAGCCCCGCGCCGCGCAGATCCACGCTGTAGCAGGTGAAGTGCTTGGCGTAGTCGGCCACCTGGAACGCGTAGCACGCCTGGTCGGCGGCCAGGTACGGGATCAGCACGATCGGCTCGCCCGTGCCCTGCACCTCGTAGTTGATGTCGATCCCGTTCGCCGCAACCACTGGCATCGTTGCCTCCTGAGTCCGGAACTGAATCGATCCTAGGGTCGTTTGGGCCAGCCCGGCAGGGTAGGAAAGCTCTTTCCTGGCCATGAGGAGGAAAGCAGTGACAGACCTGCACGTCAATCCGACGACCACCGACGCGGGCGCGCCGGTCGAAAGCGACGAGCATTCGCTGACCGTCGGCGCCGACGGCCCGGTCCTGCTCCAGGATCACTATCTGATCGAGCAGATGGCGAACTTCAACCGGGAACGCATTCCCGAGCGCCAGCCGCACGCCAAGGGCGGCGGCGCCTTTGGCTACTTCCAGGTGACCAATGACGTCAGCGCCTACACCAGGGCCGCGGTGTTCCAGCCCGGTACCCGCACGGACACCCTCATCCGGTTCTCTACCGTGGCCGGCGAGCGCGGCAGCCCCGACACCTGGCGCGACCCGCGCGGCTTCGCCCTGAAGTTCTACACCGCCGAGGGCAACTACGACATGGTCGGGAACAACACCCCGGTCTTCTTCGTCCGCGACCCGATGAAGTTCCAGCACTTCATCCGCTCGCAGAAACGGCGCGCCGACAACAACCTGCGCGACCACGACATGCAGTGGGACTTCTGGACCCTGTCCCCGGAGTCGGCGCACCAGGTGACCTGGCTGATGGGCGACCGCGGCATCCCGCGCTCCTGGCGGCACATGAACGGGTACAGCTCCCACACCTACCTGTGGCTGAACGCCGCGGGCGAGAAGTTCTGGGTCAAGTACCACTTCAAGACCGACCAGGGCGTCGAGTTCTTCACCCAGGACGAAGGCGACCAGATGGCCTCCGCCGACACCGACTACCACCAGCGCGACCTGTACGAGGCGATCGGTCGCGGTGAGTTCCCCAGCTGGACGCTCAAGATGCAGATCATGCCGTTCGCCGACGCCAAGGACTACCGGTTTAACCCGTTCGACCTGACCAAGGTGTGGCCGCACGGCGACTACCCGCTGATCGAGGTCGGTCGGCTCACCCTGGACCGGAACCTGACCGACTACCACACCGAGATGGAACAGGCCGCGTTCGAGCCCAACAACCTGGTTCCCGGGATCGCGCTGTCCCCGGACAAGATGCTGCTGGCCCGCGGGTTCTCCTACTCCGACGCGCACCGCGCCCGCCTCGGCGTGAACTACAAGCAGATCCCGGTCAACTCGCCCAAGGTGCCGGTGCACAGCTACAGCAAGGACGGCGCCATGCGGGTCGTCAACGTCTCCGACCCGGTGTACGCGCCCAACTCCAAGGGCGGCCCGAAGGCCGATACCGAGCGCTACCGGCCCGACTACTGGTACGCCGACGGGGACCTGGTGCGTTCGGCCTACAGCCTGCACGAACAGGACGACGACTGGGGCCAGGCCGGCACCATGGTCCGCGAGGTCCTCGACGACGCGGCCCGCGAGCGCCTGGTCGCCAACATCGTCGGCCACCTGCTCAATGGCGTGACCGAGCCGGTCCTGCTGCGCGCCTTCGGCTACTGGCGCAACGTGGACAAGAACCTCGGCGATCAGGTCGAGGCCGGCGTCCGCGCCAAGCAGGGCGAGCAGGACCCCAAGGCGGCCGAGCAGGCCAACCCGGCCCGCTCGAGCATGCGGGCCAAGGCGTAAACCTGAGGGCCCGTCCGCATGCAGGCCACGGTGAAAGGTGAAAGCCCGCTGAGCCCGGCACCGGGGATCTGGCGCCGGGCTCAGCGGTTACCGGCCCTTACGCGTCGCGCTTGCGGAAGAAGTAGGCGCCCGCGCCGAGCAGGGCCGCGGCCCACAGCGCGGTCACGCCGAGCTGCGGCCAGGCCGACCACAGGTGCTGGTTGCCGCCGCCCGGGATAGTGACCGAGACCACCTGGTTCGCGGCGTCCGGCAGGAACCGCATGATGTCCCAGCGCCACTGGCTGGGCAGCGCCTGCTCCAGGACCGGGATGATGAACAGCAGGGCGATGGCGATGGCGATCGCGCCGGCCGTGTGCCGCACCAGCGCGCCGATGCCGAACGCGAGGATGGCGACCAGCGTGACGAACAGCGCGCAGCCGATGATCGCGAGCAGCACGGTGGACGGGTGGATCACGTAAGTGCCGGAGAACTGCACTGTGCAATTGGGTCCCGGCCCGCCGGGGCCGCCCTGGCCCGCCGGGCAGTTCACGTTCGCGTTCTGCGGGATGGTGACGGTGTGGAACAGCGAGGCGCTCACCCCGCTGCCCGACAGCAGGGCCTGGCCGACGAAGAACGCGATGAACGAGACGATGAGCGAGACGATGAGCGTCAGCGTCGTGAGCACGATCGCCTTGGCCGCGTAGACCGTGCCGCGGCGGGGCTGGGCGGTCAGCGAGGTGCGGATCATCCCGGTGGAGTACTCCGAGGTGATGGCCAGCGCGGCGATCACCGCGATGATGAGCTGGCCGATCTCGAAGAACGCGATCAGCGAGACCTGGGTGGCGTCGAAGGCGGCCTTGTTGCCCGGGTTGTGGCTGAAGCTGGCGTCGGCGCCGCCGGTGATGGCCGCGCCGATGCCGATGGAGACGACCAGCAGCGCGGCCAGGGTCCAGTAGGTGGACCGGACCGAGCGGATCTTGGTGAACTCCGAGGCGATCGCGCCCCGCAGCCCGGCCCGCCCGGTGGCCGCCGGGAGCGGGGACAGCCGCGTGTTCAGCGTTGTCGTGGTGGCCATCGCTCAGGCTCCGCTTCCGGTCGTGGCGGCCGGCTCGGGCACCCCGGCGTGGTACTCCACGCTGCTCGCGGTCAGTTCCATGAACGCCTCCTCCAGGGAGGCGTGGACCATGGTCAGCTCGTGCAGCCTGATGCCCTGCTCGAACGCGATGTCGCCCACCGCCTCCGCGGTCATCCCGCTGACCTCGATGGCGCCGCCGTCGGCGGCGGCCGTGGTCGCGCCTGCGGCGGTCACCGCCTTGACCAGCTCGTCCGCCATCGGGGTGCGCACCCGCACGGCCGCGCCGGAGGAGCGCGCGATGAACTCCGCCATCGAGCAGTCGGCGATCAGCTTGCCCCGGCCGATCACGATCAGGTGGTCGGCGGTGGACTCCATCTCCGACATCAGGTGGCTGGAGACGAAGACCGTCCGGCCCTCGGCGGCCAGGGCCTTCATCAGGTTCCTGATCCACAAGATGCCCTCGGGGTCGAGCCCGTTGACCGGCTCGTCGAACATGAGCACCTTCGGATCGCCGAGCATAGTCCCGGCGATGCCCAGGCGCTGGCTCATGCCGAGCGAGAACCCCTTGGACCGCTTCTTCGCCACCTCGGCCAGGCCGACCAGCTCGATGACCTCATCGACGCGGCTCTTGGGCAGGTTGTTGGTCTGTGCCAGGCAGAGCAGGTGGTTGTACGCCGACCGGCCGCCGTGCACCGCCTTGGCGTCGAGCAGCGCGCCGACCTCGCGCATCGGATAGGCCAGGTCGCGGTAGTCGCGGCCGTCCACCGTGACGGTGCCGGCGTCCGGGTAGTCAAGCCCCAGGATGCACCGCATCGTGGTGGTCTTGCCCGCGCCGTTCGGGCCCAGGAAGCCGGTGACCGTGCCCGGCTCGATGCTGAACGTCAGCCCGTCGACCGCGGTTTTATCCCCGTACCGTTTCGTGAGGCCCTGAACCTCAATCATTGAGTGGTCCTCTCCCTCGTGACATACCCCAATTCTGGCCCTCCCACGGGCTCGCCCGCGTCACCCCCGGTGATGATTCCGGCGTACTCCCGCAGGGGGATAGCCGTCCTAGCTCAGGCTAGCCAGCCCCATCAAGTCGACGCAGTAGACGCTGCGGGCCTGCACGAACACCATGAGCACGCCGTCGCACGCCCGGCAGCGGACCACGGTGCCCAGCTCCGGCTGGTACACCGCCAGCTCCGCCACCTGGCTCGACCTCCCGCACGAGCCGCAGGTGCCCACCGCCGTGGTCATCTCGGTCCCGAACACCTCGATCAGCATCCCGCCGATCGCGTTGCCGTCCAGCACGCCGTCTTCCAGCGGTCTCATCCCGGCCTCCCTAACTGCCCGTCGCGCCGAACCGCTCGGTCTTGACCCGCTGCGCCGGGTAGCCGATCGCGACCAGCGCGGTGGCCACGGCCTCCACGAAGCTCGTCGGCCCGCACACGTAGGCCAGCGGCGCCTGCGCCACCGGCCAGGCGACCTCGGCGATCATCGCCTGATCCGCCCGGCGTGCGTAGCCGGTCCAGCCCGGCGGCTGCTGCCTGGTCAGGGTGTAGCTTACCGCCACGCCGGGCGCCGGCTCGCTCAGCTCGGCCCGGTAGATGACCTCGGCCAGGCTCCGCGCCGAGTACAGCAGCCGCACCGGGACCGAGCTCCCCGTCCGGGACCGGTGCCGCAGTATGGCCCGCAGCGGCACGATTCCCGACCCTCCGGCCAGCAGCAACAGCGGCGTCCCGGCCTCCCGGCCGGCCGGCTCCCAGACGAAGTAGCCGCCGATCGGGCCGCGCAGCTCGATCTCGTCGCCGGGCCGCAGCTCCTCGGTCAGGTAGGGGGAGACCTCGCCGTCGTCCAGCCGCTCGACCGTGATCGCCACCGGCTCGCCCGGCGCGGAGGCGATCGAGTAGGAACGCTCGGCCTCGTAGCCGTCCTCGGCGGTAAGCCGGACGTCCAGGTGCTGCCCGGCCCGGTGCCCGGCCCAGTCGGGCACGGAAAGCGAGATGGTCCGCGTCTGATCCGTCTCCCGGGTCACCGAATCGACCGTCGCGGTCTGCCAGCCCAGCCGGGCGGGCCGGGGGGGTTGTCCCCCCTGGTCGTTCAGTCGCCCGCGTACCGCTGTTCCCGCCATGGGTCTCCGTAGTTGTGGTAGCCGTACATTTCCCAGAAGCCGGGCGCGTCGTCCTGCCGCAGCCGCAGCCCGCGTACCCATTTGGCGCTTTTCCAGAAGTACAGGTGCGGGACGAGCAGCCGGGCCGGGCCGCCGTGCTCGGGCGCCAGCGGGCTGCCGTCGTAGGAGTAGGCCACCCACGCCTTCCCGCCGGTCAGGGCGGCCACCGGTAGGTTCGTGGTGTAGCCGCCGTCGCAGAAGGCCAGCACGTACGAGGCGTCGTACTCCACCGCGCCGAGCAGCACGTCCAGCGACACGCCGGTCCAGGCCGTGTCGAGCTTGGACCACCGGGTCACGCAGTGGATGTCGACCGTGATGGATTCGGTCGGCAGCGCCTGGAATTCGGCCCAGGTCCACCGGGCGGGGGACCGGGCGCCCTCGATGGAGAACGTCCAGTCGGCCAGCCGCGTACGCGGGGTGGGCCCGGCCGACAGCACCGGGAAATCGGGGGTCACGTACTGGCCGGGCGGGACCCGGCCGGCCGGCTCCGCCTCCTGGCGGCGGCGGTGGAAGCCGCGCGAGATCGGGCTCATACCCGGCAGATTACGCCGTGGCCAGCAGGTAGATATTGAGGCCTACTATTACCACTGTGACTACGGTTGCGGCCGCGATCGTGAGCCGCCGGTTGACCAGCGGCCCCATCAGCGAGCGGCTGCTGGTGAACACGACCAGCGGGATCAGCGCAAAGGGAATGCCGAACGACAGGAAGACCTGGCTGAGCACCAGCGCGCGGGTCGGGCTGAACCCCGCCCCGATCAGGACCAGGGCCGGCATCATGGTGATGGCGCGGCGCGCGAAGATCGGGATCTTCTTGTGGATGAAGCCCTGCATGACCACCTGGCCGGACATGGTGCCGACGCAGGAGGAGGCGACCCCGGAGGCGAGCAGGGCCACGCCGAACACCACCCCGCTGTGCGCGCCCAGGAACTGGTTCAGGCCGGTGTAGACCTGACCCAGGTCGTTGCCGGCGTGCCGCAGCCCGCGGTCGTGGAAGACCGCGGCGGCCATGGCCAGCATGGCCATGTTGATCAGGCCGGCGATGCCCATGGCAATGCTGATGTCGACCATCTCGTACCGGAAGATCTTGCGGCGCGCATCGGGGTTGGCGCCCACGATCCGGTTCTGGGTGAGGGAGGAGTGCAGGTAGATCACGTGCGGCATGACCGTGGCGCCGATGATGCTCACCGCGAGCAGCGCCGAGCCGCTGCCGGCCAGCTGCGGGACGAACAGGCCGTGGGTGACCGCGGCGACCGGCGGCCTGCTGCGCAGCACCTCGAGGCCGAAGGCCAGGACCACCACCGCCACCAGGCCGGTCAGCGTCGCCTCGAGCCGGCGGAACCCCCCGACCTGCATGCCCAGGATGATGAAGGCCGCCAGCCCGGTCAGCGCCGCCGACGGCCACATGGCCAGGCCGAACACCAGGTGCAGGCCCAGCGCCGCGCCGACGAACTCGGCCAGGTCGGTGGCCATGGCCACCGCCTCGGCCTGCAGCCACAGGGCCACCACGACCCGGGCGCTGAACCGCTCGCGGCAGACCTCGGGCAGGCTGCGGCCGGTGGCGATGCCCAGCTTGGCGCTCATCGACTGGACCAGCATGGCCATCAGGTTGGCGGCCAGCACCACCCACAGCAGCGTGTACCCGAACAGCGAGCCGCCCGCCATGTTGGTCGCGAAGTTGCCCGGGTCGATGTAGGCCACCGCCGCGATGAACGCGGGGCCCAGAAAGGGCAGTACCGCCCGGACCCCGCGACGCTCACCTGACAGGACCCGCTCAGCCGCCTCGAGGAGGCGAACTTCGCCCGGAAGGGCGTCCTCGCCGGTTACCACCTGGCGGACGAGCGGGACCGTGTCAGCCAATAGAAGGACCGAGTCCCAGCGATTGCGGTGTGCTGGAGTCCGGAGACGGCTGGCGCAGGCCCTCGTCCAGCGAGCCGAACTCGGTCATCAGCGCCGGGCTGCCGCCCCACGGCGTCTGCTCCTCGGCCACCAGCGTATTGGTGGTGAGCAGCAGGCCCGCCACCGACGCGCCATTCTGCAGCGCGGAGCGGACCACGCGAAGCGGATCGATAATACCCATCTCAATCATGTTGCCATGACGACCTGCCAGTGCGTCAAACCCATCGTCAACACCCATAACAGTGGTCTTCGTCACGGTCTCCGTGGCCGGGTAGCCCGCGTTGGCCGCGATGAGGTGGGCGGGCTCGCTCAGCGCCCGGCGGACGATGCCGGCGCCGATGGCGTAGTCGCCGCTGACCTGCAGGTCCTCCAGCGCGCCGACCGCGTGCAGCAGCGCGGCACCGCCCCCGGCCACGATGCCCTCGGCCATCGCGGCCCGGGTGGCGGACAGCGCGTCCTCGACCCGGTGCCGGAGTTCTCTCAGCTCGGCCGGGGTCGCCGCGCCCACCCTGATCACCGCGACCTGGCCGGACAGCGCCCCGATCCGCTCGTGCACTGACTCCAGACCGGGCACCGGGCCGAGCACCCTCGCCCGCCCCGGTGCCCGCCCATCGGGGCGTCCCTAGCGGTACCGAGCGTCGATCACGGTGGTGACGCGTCCGGTCGCGACGTCGTACACGTGGCCGGACACGCTGACCTTGGGCGTGAGCAAGGGCGAGGTGAGCAGGCGCTCGACATCGGCCTTGACGGTGGCATGCGGGTCGGCGACCGCGGCGGCGGCCAGCTCCGCCTGGGCGAGGCCGGTCGCCTCGGCGGCCTGCCGCCGGAAGCCGGCGTCGGCGAGCAAGCCGGTGCCGCACTGCGTATGGTGGACGATCGCGACCTCAAAGAGCGTGTCCCGGGCGCCCTGGCCGCCGGACAGCTCACCGCCGGACAGCTCACCGCCGGACAGCTCACCGGCGAGGAACGCCAGGTAGGCGACGTCGTCGATGACGGCCGGGGTGACCCGCCCGCCCGCGTTGCGGATGACGGGAGCCTCCCCGAGCCGCAGCCCGAGGGTGATCGCCGGGTCGACCCGGTGGTCCAGGCAAGTGACGATGAGCACCCGTGCCGTGGGCGGGGCGAGCGCGAGGGGCTGGTAGCCACGGGCGAACTGCTCGTTGCGCTCGAGCAGCGGAGCCATCCTGGTCATGGTGGGTTCCGCTGCCGTCACACGCGCCGGGCCCCGCCCCACCGGAGCAGCCGGCGCCGGGTCCCGCCCTACCGGGACATCCGGCGCCAGGTCCCGCCCTACCGGATCTGCTGTCTTGTTCCTGTTCATCGCGAGCCTCCACAGGCGTTTAGTGGACGCTGTACACATTAACCGAAGTTGTGGACGCTGTCCACTTTGTTATCCTGTCGCGATGAGGTCCAGCCAGGCAGCAGGGGAGATGCCTCCGGCGCAGCGGCGCCGCCGTCCGCGAGGCGCCGTCCGCGACGGCCTGGTCGCCGCCGGGCTGGAGCTGGCCCGGGCCGGTGGCCCGGACGCCGTCGTGCTCCGGGAAGCGACCCGGATGGTCGGCGTCGTGCCCAACGCCGCCTACCGGCACTTCGCCGATCGTGACGAGCTTCTCGCCGCGGTCGCCGCCGCGGCCATGGGCGAGCTCGCCGACCGCATGGCCGCCGGCGTCGCCCGCGTGCCCGGCCCGCACGGCGACGCCACCGCCGCCCGCGGCCGGCTGGGCGCGATCGGTACCGCGTACCTGGAGTTCGCGCGCGACGAACCGGGCCTGTTCGCCACCGCGTTCGCCCTGCCGCAGCAGCACGCCTACGGCGCCCCGGACGGCAGCACCGAGCCCGACCGCTCGCCCCTGAATCAGCTCCGCGCCAGGCTCGACGAGCTGGTCGACGCCGGTGTGCTGGACCCCCAGCGCCGCGAGGGCATCGAATACCCCATCTGGTCCGCGGTGCACGGGCTGGCCGTGCTCACCGGCCAGGGGCCGCTGCGGGACGTCCCGGATGCTGCGCGGCATCGCCTCGACGAGCTCACCCTGGCCTTCATCAACGAGGCCCTGGTCTGAGCCCGGCCCGCCCGGCCCGGTGGTAGGCCAGGGTCATGACGGCCGAACGCCTCGACCCGCCGCTCGAAGCCGACGAACGAGCCACCCTTACCGCCTTCCTGGACTTCCAGCGGGCCACCCTGGCCCTGAAATGCGAGGGGCTGACTGGCGATCAACTGCGCCAGCGCGCCATGCCGCCCTCTGGCCTGTCCCTGCTGGGCCTGGTCCGGCACATGGCTGAGGTGGAGCGCAACTGGTTCCGTACGGTGCTGGGCGGCGAGGAGATGGCCGCGATCTTCGCTCCCGGCCTGGACGGGGAACCGGCCTTCCGCGACGTAGCCGACGCCGACGTGCCGGAGGCGTTCCGGGCCTGGCGTGCCGAATGCGACCACGCCCGGCTGCTGGTGGCCGCGGCGCCATCCTTCGACGTCAGTGGTGTGCGCGGGCCGAGCGGGAGCCTCCGGTTCTCGCTGCGCTGGGTGATGACGCACATGGTCGAGGAATACGCGCGGCACAACGGGCATGCCGACCTGCTCCGGGAGCGCCTCGACGGCTCGACGGGAGAATAGGCCGGCCCGGCGGCGAAGGCTAACCCCCCGGCAGAAGTCGGGGGCTAGCCACCCTTGAAAGCGTTATATCGCGAGGTATTCTAGCCGCAGAGGCAGCGCACCACCTGCCCGCTTCCGAGCCACCGATCGGCCCGCGCCGTCGGCGGCAACGAGGACAAGGGTCTACGACTCGGGTGCCCGCCTAGTCATGGCCTGGGTTGCGGCCGCGCTGGTCGCGCCAGGACCGTTCACCATGGCGAGCAGACGCGGGCCGCCTCGCCAGGGAGAAACGATCATGACTGAGGACAAGGCCCGCAAGGCCGCCGCCCGCCAGCGCATGGCAGAGACCGGCGAGCCCTACAGTGTGGCCCGGCGCGCGGTGCAGGACGACCACCAGGCCACCCCCGACGACCCCCGTGACGACTGGAATAAAGGCCCGGCCCCGGCCGCGGAAGGCCCGGCCCCGGCCGCGGAACACGCCCAGGACGCCTACGGCACCGCCGCGGAACACGCCGAGAACGAGGAAACCTACGGCCCCGAGGCCCTAGCCCAGGAGCAAGCCGACCAGGCCCGGCAGGTCGCCGAGCACGCGCGCTACCTGGCCGAACAAGCCCGGGAGCGAGCCGAACGTGCCTCGGAGACCGCAGATCAGGCGGAGGAAGCCGCCGACCTGACCCAGGAAGCGGCCGAGCTGACCCACGAATGGGGCGACGACGAGACGGTCACCCGCGCCATGCTTCGTGCCGACGAAGCTCGCGCCGCCGCCGACCAGGCTCGCCGCCGCGCCGAACGCGCCGAGGAACAAGCCGACCACGCCGAAGAGGCCGCCGACCAGGCGGAGGAAGCGGCCGACGAAGCCGATGAGCTGGCCGGGGACTTCGACGACGACGTGCCCCGCTATCACCGTCAGCACCAGCACCACCACGAGCACTGGCACCACCGCCCGCCCCAGCCTCCGCCCCCGCCGCGGCCCGCGCGGCCTCAGCCTCCGCGCCCTCCGCACGGGCACCACGACGCCCCACACTGGCACGACGATCCGCACCGGGCGGAGCCCCAGCGGGACCCGGCCGACCGGCTGCAGGACCGCGTCGAACAGGTCCTGCAGCGGTTCGAGCAGGTACGAGACCGCGCCGACCGGCTGATCAACGTGGCCGAGCGCATCTTCGGCTCGGCTCGAACGGAATCCGTCCGTGTCGAGCGCGTCCGCACCGAGCCGGTCCGCAGCCGAGCCGGTCCGCACCGAGCCCGTCCGCGCCGAGCCCGTCCGCGCCGAGCCCGTCCGCGCCGAGCCTGTCCGCGATGAGGCAGCCGGCGATGAGGCAGACGGCGAACCTCCGGGCAGCGACCCTGCCCCAGCCCCGCGCGGAGCCACCGATCCGGCCTGACCTCCGGCCAGGCACCTGGCCGGGAGCGGGAAGGCCCTTTACCCCTCCCGGCCAGGTCGATCGCCCTCGCGTGAGCCCAAGGGCGGCAAGCTGCGCCTGCACATCGACGTCAGCCCGACCCACCGGGACCAGGGCGCCGAGCTGACCCGCCTGCTCGCGCCCGGCGCCCGGCCCGCGGACATCAGCCAGCGCGGCGACGAAGGATGGCACGTGCTGTCCGATCCCGAAGGCACCGAGTTCTGCATCCCTGCGCACCCGCCTCCGCCCCACGTTCCCCCTGACCCGCCGCGATATCAACTATGTGTTCGAAAATATGGGCGCCGGTGGCAAAATCCGCTTGCCGATAAGTTCGATGTTCGATATTATGTTCGTAGTCATTCCTTCCGAACGGACCATGCTTCATGCACCAGGAACCAGCTTCCGAAGGCCCCGAGCGAGACAAAGACCCGCCCAACACCCCTGCGGCCTACCCCGTTTTCGGCTCCCCGGATTGGCGGCTGGTTCCGTCTGGCGCGGAGTGGCCGGAGTGGATGGATGAGCCGGGTTACCTGGCGGCGCAGTGTGAGGATGATCCCGGTGATGGCGATCGGGCGGAGTATGAGGATCCGGATAACGCGCCGCCGCCGGGGATGGATGACGCGCGGCTGGCTGCGCTGATCGCCGAGGCCCGCGCGTTCACCGCCGGGCAGGAGGCGGCGGAGGCGGAGATGGCCCGGGCCGGTCAGGCCGGGGTCCGGGCCGCGCTCGGCTCCGTGGCGGCCGGCCGCCGGGGCCCGGGGATGCCCGGCTCCGCGCAGACCTACCCCGGCGAGTACACCAGCCGGGCGTCGGGGTTCGCGTCGGGCAAGCCGCTGGACGTGGCGCCGGGCGGCCCGGTACTGGCCCAGTTCGCCGACGAGGCCGCCGGGGAGGGTGACCGGTACCGCGGTGCGTCGGATGATGAGCTGGTCGGGGTGATCTGCGGGTGGGACCGGGTCGAGGCCAATGCCAGTGCCCGTAAGCATGCCGCGGTGGCGGAGCTGCTCCGCCGCCGTCCCGCCCCCGGCACCCCCGCAGACGCTGCGTCCGGGCTGCCGGGGGAGTGGGATGAGTTCGCCTCCCGGGAGCTGGGTGCGGCGCTGGCCCTGTCATCCGGGGATGCGGAGGAGGTGCTGGCCCTGGCCGCGGCGCTGGAGGTGAGCTTGCCGGGGACCCGTGCTGCGTTCCGGGCCGGTGTGCTGACCCGGGATAAGGCGCTGATCATCGCGGGCGCGACGATGCTGCTGGACCCGGCTGAGGCCCGGGCCGCGGAGGCCATGGTCCTGGACCGGGCCGGGTCCTTGACCCCGGCCGGGTTGCGGTCGGCGATCAGCCGCGCGGTGATGCAGGTCAACCCGGAGAAGGCCCGCAAGCGCCGGGAGCATGGGGCGAAGCAGGCGCGGGTGGCGCGGTGGGCGGAGCCGTCCGGGAACGCGGGCCTGACCGGCCGTGAGCTGCCCCCGGCCGAGGTGCTGGCCGCTGATCAGCGGATCACCTGGTGGGCCCGGCAGCTGCGCCAGGCGGGCCTGGACGGCGGCATGGATCTGCTCCGGGCTCGTGCGTTCCTGGACATCCTGCTCGGTATCGACTCCCGCCCCCTAGGCACCCGCACCAGCAACGACCCCGCCCAGGACAGCGCTGCGGGCAAGGACGGCAACCCTGGCCACGACGCCAAGCCCAGCCACGGACAGCGGCCCCGGCCCGGACAGCGGCCCGGGCACGACAGTGGGTCCGGTCCGGATGGCGGGTCTGGTCCGCGTGGGCCCCGGATGCCAGCTCCGGCCGGGCCGCTGGCCGGGGTGATCCCGCCCGGGTTCGCCGGCCGGGCCAACCTCACCATCCCCCTGGCCACCCTGCTGCACCTCGCCGACCGGCCCGGCGAGATGCCCGGCATCGGCCCCCTGGACCCCGATCTGGCCCGCGACCTGGCCGCCGCAGCCGCCCGTACCGCCCGGTCCACCTGGTGCGTGACCGTCACCGACCAGGACGGCCACGCCATCGGGCATGGCTGCGCCCGTCCCGCCCCCGCCCGCAGCCGGGCGAACCCCCCGAAACGCCGTAAACCCGGCACCGCAGGTGGCCCTGGCCCGCCCGGCGGCGGCCCGTCGTTCACCTTCACTGCCACGGACCAGCCCGGCCCGCCCGGCGGGTACGGCACCTGGCGGATGGCCACCGGCACCCCTGGGCAGCGGGACCTGCTCATCGCCCTCGAGCCCATCCCCACCGGCGGCTGTGATCACCGGCACGAGGCCAACGGCCACGACCCCGGGGTCCTGCTCCGGCACCTGACCCAGATCCGGCACGCCACCTGCACCGGGCCGGGCTGCCGCCGCCCATCGACCAGCGCCGACTTCGAGCACAGCATCCCATACGAAGCAGGCGGCCGGACCTGCCTATGCAACGGCAACCCGAAGTGCCGTCACGACCACCGCCTCAAGCAGGACCCCCGCTGGAACGCCGAACAGCTCCCCACCGGCCACATCCGCTGGACCACCCCGAGCCGGGCGGCAATACCTCACCGAACCCACCCGCTACCCGATATAGCGAGCTCCTCGCCAGTGCTTCCGGCTTACCCCGCACGACCGTCGCCGGGAAAGCGCCACTGCTGGCCGAAGACCTGATGGTCTCACCCGGGCCGCGCGGCATAGTGAACCCATGAAAAGCCGCGCGGCATAGTGAACCCATGAACGAGCGAGGCCTGAACGACGACGGAACGATTGCGCGCGAAGGCGCGCTGGATCGGGTGCCAGCCGCGTTCCTCCCCGTCGTTGCCGCCGCCCGCGCTCAGATCACCGAGACGTTCGGCACGCGGCTGCACAGTGCCTACCTGTACGGCAGCATCCCGCGCGGCACGGCCGTACCCGGGGTGTCCGACCTCGACCTGCTGGCCGTCCTGGACGATACGCCCGCCGACGCTGACCACGCCGCCGCCAGAGCCATCGAGGCCGTCCTCGACGACGCGTTCGCCCAGATCAACGGGGCAGGTGTGGTGCTGTCCAGCGTGGCCAGCTCACTCAGCGACCTGGAACGGTATGACGGCGGCTTCTTCCTCGCCTGCTTGTGCACCCCGCTGCTCGGCGAGGACCTGGCCGGGCAGCTGCCCAGCTACCGCCCCACCGGGCTGCTGGCCCGCGAGACGAACGGCGATCTCGCTCTGGTCCTGCCACGCTGGCGCACCCAAGCCGCCGGAGCCAGCACGGACGCCGATCGCCGGGCCCTCAGCCGCGCCTTGGCCCGCCGACTGGTCCGCACCGGGTTCACCCTGATTATGCCCCGCTGGGGCGGCTGGACCAGCGACCTGGAACGGTCCGCTGAGCTGTTCGGCTGCTACTACCCGGAGTGCGCCTACCCCGAGCGCGCCGCGCAGATGCGTGTCGCGGCAGCCGTCGCCCGTTCCCCTTCGGCCGATCCCGCTCGCCTGGACATGCTCATTGACGATCTCGGCCCCTGGCTCGCCGCCGAATACACCGCCGTGCACGGCGAGAAGGCGCCACGGCCCTGACCCTGGCTCTGGACCCGGTCACGCCCGCCGTCCGATCGTCAAGTCGCCGGCGAAGGTGACGGCCGGCTGGTGACCTGCCCAGCGCCGGTGCCCGCCCCGCCGCGGGGCGAGGTTAGGCTGGCGTAGACGGTCAGTATCCGGCAGGCGATCACATGAGGACGCCAGCCCAGCGGGGGCATGCGGCAGGGCATCAACTAAAGACAAGGCTTGGTGATGCGAATGGGGTATAGCAGGCAGTGGGTGGTTGACACCTTGCGCCGCATTGGTTACCCAGAGGCAGCCGAGGAAGCGTTGCGGACCTTTCCCGATGACATTGACATCCAGCAGCTCCGGGAGTTCGGCGACCGACACAACATTTCCCACGACGAGCTGATCAGCAGGATGGGCGGCAGCCCCTGAGTCGGCGACCGCTGCGACCGCACCGGTCGTAGCGGCCACAGTTTGCCTCTTCACCTTCACTCGTCCGCCCCTGCTCTGAGCTCCTCCCTCCTGGCCGCTGCTCCGTTCTTCCCTCCCTCAGCTGCCGTGCGGCGCCAAAGCGGCCTAACCGCACCGGCGCCATCGGTCAGCGGCATGCCTCTTGACAAGGCGATTTGTCACGACACACGATGACATCGGAGGCAGGAACTGCAGACCGATGTGATCGCGCTGGACGGCGGGCGAACTGTGCTTGTTCAGCATGGCTCCAGGTGGGCAGCCCGATCGGGGCGGCCGGCGGAGTTCTCCAAGGACAGGTTGTCTATTTCCGCATGTGTGCACGGTGGCCTCGGCGCTCCCATTACCCGGATGCGACTGCCGCATTTGCTGGCCGGAGGGCGCGGATCGCGCTGGTCGCCGTATCACCGGGGATTATGCGAGCGCGTGCCTACACCAAAGTAATTCAGCAGTTAGGAGTGGCAAAAGTGGACTTCTCGACCGTTGCCCTGACCGGGGCGCAGCAGGCGTTCCGTGATGAGGTCCGGGCCTTCCTGGACGAGCATCTGACCGAGGAGGTCGACGCGCGCAGGCGCGCGCAGGCCGTCAACTATGACGAGGGGTTCTACCTCGCCCTGGGCGCCAAAGGCTGGCTGGAGCCGCGGTGGCGCAAGGAAGACGGCGGCGCGGACCTGGACGACGTATCCGTCCGGATCCTCGAGACTGAGCTGCGTAACCGGGACGCGCCGATTCTCGTGCTGGGCACGACCAACCTGGTCTGGCCGGCGGTTGACGCGTCGGGGGACCCGGGGCTGCGCGATGAGCTCAAGCCAGGGGTGGCCCAGGGCACGGTCCGGTTTGCCCTGGGTTACACCGAGCCGGACGGCGGGTCCGACATCGCCGCGGCCAAGACCCGGGCGGTCCGCGATGGTGATGAGTGGGTCATCAACGGGCAGAAGATCTTCACTTCCAACGCCCAGTTCGCGACGCACGTCTTCTTGATCACGCGGACCGACCCGTCGCTGCCCAAGCACAAGGGCCTGACCATGTTCCTGGTGCCGACCAGCTCGCCCGGGTTCGAGCGGCAGCCGCTGCCGACCATCGGGGACGAGACGACCAACGTCAGCTTCTACAGCGACATCCGCCTGCCCGACCGGTACCGCATCGGCGAGGTCAACAACGGCTGGTCGGTCCTGCACGGCCCGCTCGACGCCGAGCACAGCATCGGGGGTTCAGCCAGCAAGCTGGACGATGTGAGCATCGGCACGGGCCTGATGCACTACCTGGACCGGGGGGTAGAGGCCGCCACGCGCTGGGCGCGGGAGGCGCCGGACGGCGACGGGCCGATGATCGACGACAAGGCGTTCCTGGCCGGGCTCGGCCACATTCTCGTCGAGATCGAGGCGGGCACCTGCACGCCGGGACCCATGGGCCGGGTGATGGGCTCCGACGTGGCGCGGCTGGCCTGCGAGGAGCTCATCGACCTGATCGGCCCGGCCGCGACCTTGCCCAACGGCGCCGACGGCGCCATCGGCAACGGCGCGATCGAATTCGCCCACCGGGACGCTCAGCACACCGCCACACCCGGCGGCACCGTCGAGGTGTTCCGCACCATCATCGCCCAGCATGACCTGGGCCTGCCCCGCCCGGACTACCCCGGCCGCAAGGTGTTCCTGCAGCCGGGCCGCCCCACGGCGTCATAACCGAACGATCCGCTGCCCGGGCCCGGTCCGAAGTGGAACCGGGCCCGTCCCCGGACACGCGGTTCCTTTTCTCCGCCGACTTCCATAGCGACATCGAACTACCGCCGGGGACCCTTGAGGCGGTCCCGCTGACGATCTATTGTGACTGAGCAAGCGCATGCTTCGAGAGATTGAAGGGTTTCGTCATGGCCGTGAAGACGTTCGACCTGGTGAGCTACGAGAAGAACAACCGGATCGCCTGGATCACGATTCACAACGAAGAGCGGATGAACGCGCTCAGCACCGGGGTGAACAACGGCCTGCACGACAGCTTCGAGGAAGCCGACAACGACAATGACGTCCTGGTTATCGTCCTGACCGGGGGCGGCGGCCGTGCCTTCTGCGCCGGTGCGGACCTGAAGGAGATGACCCAGCGGGACCAGACGATCGCCGTCGGAGCCCGGCAGAACGCCAGGCACGGGGGCACCAGGATCACGCAAACCCTCAAGCCGGTCATTGCCGCCGTCGACGGTTACGCGCTGGCCGGCGGCATGCAGCTGTCGGCCCGCTGCGACTTCCGCATCGCCACCGCGAAGTCGGTCTTCGGGATGCCGGAGCCGCTGCGCAGCCTGACCCCGATCAACTTGATGGACACCCTGGAGATCGGGTTCGTGCCGCTCGGCGACGCGCTGTGGATCATCCTGTCCGGCGCGCACCTCTCCGCCCAGGAGGCCCACCGCATCGGGTTCGTGCAGTGGATCGTGCCGGACCGCGACGCGATGATGGCCGAGGCGGAGAAGCGCGCGGAGATCCTGAAGCTGTGCGCGCCGCTGGCGGTCAAGGCGCTGAAGAACGGCGTGCACCTGCACATGAACCCGCCGACCCCGCCCACCGGCGTGACCCTGCTGGAGCACCTGCGCGAGGTCAACCGCCCCTGGTACAAGAAGGTCGACGAGAGCGAAGACCGCCTCGAGGGCCCGAAGGCCTTCGCCGAGAAGCGCGCCCCGAACTGGAAAGGCCGCTAAGACTAAGGGCACGTACCCCATTTGCCGGCCCGCCGGTAATCTTCTCACTTCCTCAGCTAGCCGCCGTATATCGCAGGTTGCCACGCCCTGGCCTGCTCCCGGTGCACGCGGCGCGGCCTGGAGGATGTTATTCGCGCGTGAATTCGGGCCGTCCGGTAAGCGGTGGACAGGCAGACCGGCCACGAGGTGCGCCGCGGCTCCGTCTGGGTAATTGTCGTGCATCGCCTGGCCGACGACCGTCGGGGTCGCGCAGTCGATGCCGGTCACGGGCTAACGCCAGCCCTCCCAGCTGAATACGTAAGCGATGTCACCGACCACTTTCGCATCCGGCTTCTCCGCCGTGAGATCACGGGCGGCGAGGTCCGGGATCGTCCCCGCCGCGGCCTGGCCGGTCAGCGACCAGCGGCGGCCAGGCCAGCCGGACACCAGGCCCAGCTCCCGCATCAGCGCGCGGACAAGCTCGCCGCCGCATCCGAGGCCCCAACGGAGCACCCGGGCATGCGCCCCGCCGGCCGCCGTACCCCGTCAGAATCGCCGAACACTTTCCAGATGGACAGCTTGATTTCTCCCCTTCTCTTCGCAGTCGCGCGCGCCGGACCCGGATTTCTCAGCCATTCCGTAAGAATCCGGATTCCGGTACCCCGAGCCATTCGCACATCTAGCTGATGGTCGCCGCCTTCGTGACCATGTCGATGATCAGCTTGACGACCTCTTCGGGGAATTCAAGCTAATATTTCCGGTATCCTTCGACATTATCCTCCGTCCTTTCGCGGAGCATCCCATTGGATCCGCGGTGCGGCGGACGAGGCGGACCTCAGGTTCGGGACTTACGTCCCTGGCCGCCAGGTTGTCTGCATGGTTCACTTCGGGCGTGTTCATCGGCACCGAGACCCGGCTCGAGGTCGGCTTCAGTACGGCCCAGGCCCGGCTGGCCAACCTGGTTTGCGGCGGCCCGCTGGAGGACGCCTGCCATGAGGCTTACGACACATGGACGACCGGCCTGGCCCGCGTCGGCCCGTTCGGTGCCGCACCAGGTGTCTCACGGCTGGTCCAGGTGCACATCCGCACCCTGGCGCAGCAGGAGGACTCGGCTAGGTGGGCGATGCGATGGCAGGCCACCGGCGCCACCGGCACGTTGTTCCCCGCCCTGGACGCCGACCTTAAGCTGACCCCGGCCGGGGACGATGACGCCACCACTCTGGCGGTGTCCGGGGTCTACCGGCCGCCGCTCGGCGGCGTGGGCGCCGGATTGGACCGGGCGGTCATGAACCGGGTAGCCCGGGCGTCGATCCGGGCCTTTGCCCGCCGGATCGGGACCGCCATCACGTCCCCGGTGACCTTGCCCCCCGGCCCGGATGCCGCCAGGCAGATAAAGCCCTGAGGTTCATGGGGAGGTTGCCATGCCCGCGGTCACTGCTACCGGTTTCGTGCCGATGCGGGTCAGCAAGGTCACTGCGCTGGGCCGGGCCGTCGGGGACGATGTCGCCTTCTGCGTGGTGCTGGACTTACGCCGCCATGGTGGAAGTGGAAGGCCCGGCTGGTGTGGAGCGGGGGATAGGTGCCAGGTCCAGCGACGCGCTGAACCTGGCGGTACTGCTCGGCATCCCGATCTTTGTTGCGCCGGAAATGCTGGACGATTGTGCTCGCCGTATTGAAGGTGATTCGCCCGAAGCGGTCATGGCGCGCCGCGCGCTGACGGCCCCGGCGATGACATTCGTCCGGGCGGATGAGTAGATTCCCTCGCTCAGGCGGCCAGTAGCATCGTCGCGACACCTTGTGATCGGGCTATCAAAAATCCTCTGGCCGATATCAGGCGTAACGTCTGAGTAGCGACATATGCTGATAACCGCATCGTTGCTCTAGACCCCAGGCAGCGGCAGCAAATTACTTCTGCCCTGGCGGTGAATTGAGTGAACAGCACCTGGAGCGGGCCTGGCCACAAGCATGACCACACGGTCCTCACCACCCGCCCGGTGACGATCGGCGGGACGGTCGCGTGGTGGGCCGACTACCGCGAATGCCGGTGCGGGCACCGGATCACCGACGGCGTGACCGAGGTACCCGCACCCCGGATCGGCGACCATCCAGACGCGGATTACGGCGAGATCCCGCCGCGGCGCCAGCGGCTTCGCGGGCCGCTCACGCTGGAGGCGGCCCCGGAAGCTTATGACGAGCCCTTCGGGCCGCCTCCGGGCCCGAAGGAAGATAGACCCTGAGCGCCGGTCCCGAGGAACCCTGGTGGAAGAGATTCAGGCCCGCCTGCCGCAGGAACCGAATAGCTTCATCGGGCGGGAACGGGACATCGGCGAGCACGGCATCGGGTCGGCCGGCTCCACCCGCCGTCACCGCGGTGTTGAACGGTGACGGCAGGGTTTTACTCCCGCAGTGCGGTCCGTGGCCGGTGGGGCCGCGGCGTTGCGGTCAGCTGCCGTCCTTGACCGTTGCACCCTGGGTGATGACGGTGTGACCCTCGCCGGCGCGTACCTGGATGCGCTTGGCCTGAACGTCCGCTGCCTTGGGCACCAGGATCTTCAGCACGCCGTCCTGCGTCGAGGCCTCGATCTTGTCCATCTCGACGTGGCTGGGTAGCGTGATCGAGCGCCGGAAGGCGCCATAACAACGCTCGGCCCGGTGCATCTTCTCCTCGGCGGAGTCGTGCGCGAAATGCCGCTCCCCCTGGATCGTCAGCAGGCCGTCCTCGAAGGTGATCTCCACCTGGTCGGCCTTGACGCCGGGAAGCTCGACGGCCACCAGGTAGGCGTCCTTGCGTTCGGAGATGTCGACCGCCGGAGCCCAGGTCTCGGGGCTGGTGCCGCCTTCGAACTGCTGGACGGGCCGCCAGCCGCGTCCCCTGACCGTTCGCAGCATCTCATCCTGCGCAGCACGCAGGTCCTCAAACAGATCCCAGCCTGTCATGACTGTCATCTCGTTCTCCCTTGCCTCTGGCCGGGCCAGAGGGCCCGGCGACCCGGAAGAACACCGCTCAGGTGAACACTATTCAATTCCGAGCTACACTGTTCACATTATCGTGAACGATGTTCACAGTCAAACCCGACCAAAAGGGGCAGGCATGGACAGCCAGCGGCAGGCGGCAGGGGAGGGCGCGGGGACTGGCCCGCTGTGGTTCAACCCTCCGGGCGGCCAGGAGAACCGCCGCCGCGTGCTCACCCGCGAGCGCGTCGTCGCCGAGGCCCTCGCGATCATCAGCGCCCATGGCGCGGCGGCCCTGAGCATGCGCGCCCTGGCCGCCCGCCTCGGCGTGGTTCCCGGCGCGCTGTACCGCCACGTCGGCAGCAAGGAGCAGCTGTATGACCTCGTCCTCGACGCCGTCCTCGGCGAGGTCGACGGCCAGGCCGACCCCGCCCTCCCCTGGGCCGGGCAGCTCACCGCGCTCGCGGGGCGGCTGCGAGCCGTCCTCGAAGACCACCCCGGCATCGCCGCCCTGCTCAAGACGCGCGACCCCGTCAGCCCTGCGTCCCTCGCCCTGGCCGAGGCGTTCCTCTCGCCGCTGCACGCCGCCGGCCTGCCGGGCCACCAGGCCGCCCTGGCCTTCCGGCTGATCTACGACTACACCATCGGCTTTGCGCTCAGCGACCCCACCTCGCCCGCCGAGCAGCGCATCCAGGACGCCGCGACCAGAGCCGAGCTGCACGCCTTCCTGCGCTCGCTGCCCGCCAACCGGTTCCCCGCGCTGGCTGCCCTCGGCCCATACGCCTGGGACGGCAACCGCGACGAACGGTTCACCGTCAGCCTCGGCACCCTCATCGCCGGCCTGGAGTCAACTCTCCGCTAGCCTGCATGGCCATGGCCGCCCCAGCCGTGCCGACCGGGCAAACCCGTGCCGCGCAGCGGGACGTACCGTGATGACACGGTCACGAATGAGTCACTACGCGGGCTCGGGCGGGCCGTCGCCGCCCGGCGTGCTAGCGGTGTAGGCGCGCGCGGCGTCGCGCTGGCTGGCCAGGTCGTCGCGGTCTGCGCTGACGACCGCGGTCTCGCGGCGGGACTGCGCCAGCCCGCGGCGAGCCTCACGGCCGCGGCGCGAGGTGCGGCGCGCGCCGGCCAGCAGCATGCTCAGCCCGGCCATGGCCAGCGCCCCGATGACGATGCCGTACAGGAACAAGGTGCCGGTGGAGCCGGTCACGTGATAGCCGAACACCGCGAAATGGGTCGCCGCATGGTCCTGGCCGCCGTTGGCTAGCACCCCGGCCACCCCGACGATCACCGCGGCGACCAAGATAACCAGCCCGAAAATGATGATCATGCGCACTCCCATTTGTCTACGCTGTAGATCTACAGTAAATCACCTATCTATGGTAATGTCTACACCGTAGACCTACGCCAACCACCGTAAAGTGGTGGCCTGCCACCCGCTCACCAGCACAGGACGGTTCCACGCCATGACCCCATCGGCCGCCTCCGTCGACGCAAGCACCACCGCCGACGGCAGCGGGAAAATCACCCGCGACGCCGTGCTGACCGCGGCCCTGGAGATCATCGACCGCGACGGCACCGACGCCCTGTCCATGCGCCGCCTGGCCCGCGCCCTGAACCGCGACCCGATGATCCTCTACCGGCACGCCCCGAACAAAGCCGCCCTGCTCGACGGCGTCGCCGAGACCGTCCTGGCCCAGCTCCACGTCGACTCCGCCGACCCCGACTGGGCCGGCCAGCTCCGCGACGTCGCCCGCCGCTACCGCGCGCTGGCGCTGGCCCACCCCCACGTCGTGCCGCTCATCGTCACCCGGCCGCTGGCCACCCCGCTCGCGCTGCGGCCCCTGGGCACCTTGCGCCCCCTGGAAGACATCCTGACCCTGCTCACCCGGGCCGGATTCGCCGGACCCGACGCCCTGCACATCTACCGGGCCCTGTTCGGCTTCCTGAACGGTCACATCCTCGACGAGCTCCAGGAACTCACCGTCAGCCCCGACGAAACCGATGCCCTGCTCCGGCTCGGCCTGCACCGGCTCCCGATCAAAGACTTCCCCCTGCTCCGCAGCCTGGCCCCCGTCCTGGCCGGCTACGACGGCGCCGCCGAACTCGAACGCGGCCTCGACATCCTGCTCACCGGACTGACCACCACCCTGACCCCGCCGGGCCAGACCCCGCCGGGCCGAACCCCGCCCGCCGGCAGGCAGAACGCTCCGCCGAACTGACCAGGCCCGCCCGGTCTTTGATGAAGGGATCACTCACCATGAAAACAGCAACATCGCTGACGCTCATCGCCGTCGGCGCCATCGTCGCCTTCGCGATCACCGCCCACCTCGCGTTCCTGAACCTGCAGGTGACCGGCTGGGTACTCATCCTGACCGGACTCGCCGGCGCCCTCATCACCCGCAACAGCTGGCTGCGCCGCACCCTGGTCGCCAAAACCCGCCCCGGCACCCTCGCGGCCGACAGCACCCGCCAGCGCCCGCCGCCAGCGCCAGCTGCGCCCGACCAGCAGCCCGCGGCGGCCCCCGACACCATCCCGGCCGGGCACGAGATCATCAAGGAATACGCCGACGCCTAAACTGATCCGCGACGCCAAGGCCGGCGCCTGCTGGCCCCGGACGTAGCATCGTGCCAGGGCCCCCAGCCAGTGAGGGGAAGTGGGCCGGGATGAGCATCGGACATCGCATCGCCACCCTGTTCCGGGCGAAGGCCAACAAGGCGCTGGACAACGCCGAGGATCCCCGTGAGGTGCTCGATTACTCCTACGAGCAGCAGCTTGAGATGGTGCAGAAGGTACGCCGCGGGCTGGCGGACGTGACGACCAGCCGCCGGCGCGTCGAGCTGCAGGTCACCCAGCTGCAGCTGTCGGCGGGCAAGCTGCAGGACCAGGCGCAGCAGGCGCTCGCCGCTGGGCACGAGGATCTCGCTCGGGCGGCGCTGATCCGCCGGGCGGCGGTAATCTCCCAGATCAGCGACCTGCAGGGCCAGCAGGAGTCACTGCAGGCGGAGGAGGACAAACTCACCCTCACCACGCAGCGGCTGCAAGCGAAGGTCGACGCGTTCCGCACCCGCAAGGAAACGATCAAGGCCGCCTACACCGCCGCCGAGGCCCAGACCCATATCGGGGAGGCCGTCAGCGGCATCTCCGAGGAGATGGGCGACGTCGGCCTGGCCATGCAGCGCGCTCAGGACAAGACCGAGCAGATGCAGGCCCGGGCGGGCGCGCTGGACGAGCTGATGGCCTCCGGCGCGCTGCAGGACGCTACCCTGCCGGGCGGGGGCGATGGCGTCCAGTCCCGGCTGGATGCCCTGACCGCAGGCTATGACGTCGACGACGAGCTAGCCCGGATCAAGGCGAAGCTGCCTGCATCCGCCGCCCCGCCGGCCGTGGCGGGGCCCGAGACGGCATCAGCCAATCCGCCGGCCTCACCGCCAGAGCAGGCCACCTCGTGAGCGCGGTGCAAGATCACTCCGACGGGCCTGGCATCATGGAGACAAATGAACAAATCATCTTCCCGCCGTTTCCCGGTGACCGTTACCCAGCTCCCGGTCACCCGCTGCCAGATCTGCCAGCGCACCGTCGCGTACCGGCCCGGCAACCTCACTGAGGTCCTGACCGAGCACTACCGCCGGGCCCACCCCGAAGCACTGGAACTCGCATCCCGGTAGCCGGCCCGGCACGCCATCGCGGGCCACAGTTACCTGTTCCTCGCCGTAAGCCGCGGCGGTGGCCAGCCCGCGTTATATCTAAGATCACCCAGTGAAGGCCGAACGAGCGGTCGCTCGTAGCTGCGGACTTGGTTCGTGGCGCGCTGGCGCTGAAGCCTACAATGCATTCAGCCAGGACGACGACCGAGGGGTGAGGCGTTGCTGAACGATCGTTTGGTCGGCACCTGGGCCTTGATCTCCCTTGAAGTCCGTCGCTCGGACGGCACGCTGACGCATCCGCTAGGACCCAGCCCAGCGGGCCGTTTCATGTTCGACGCCGATGGCAACTTCTCCGCGCAGAGCATGAACCCCGATCGCCGCGATGACGATCCGGGCGGTTACATGGCAATTTGGGGTGTGTACGAGGTCGATGAGGAGCGGCAGGTCTTCACCCTTTCTTTCATCGGCAGCAACCAGCCCGCCTCGATCGGAGCGCGAACCGTTCGCCACGTTAACTTCAAAGACGGCGTCGCCGTGTTCAGCACCGATCCGCAAGTCATCGACGGGCTAACCGAGCAGACGTTCATCACGTGGGGAAAGATCGCTCCCGCGAGCGCGGGCTGAGGCGGCTCCTGGGAGGCTTCGGAGGGCCGGAGACGGTACGCTACCCAGTGACAGCCGCTCCGGACCGGGGCGGCTGCTGCGGGCGTAGCTCAATGGTAGAGCTCCAGCCTTCCAAGCTGGTCATGCGGGTTCGATTCCCGTCGCCCGCTCCACTTCATTGAGGATTTTGGATTCATTGTTCGACTGATCACCGCCTACCGGCCGACCTACTAACGTTTTAGCTTTCTTCCCTGTTTAAGCAGCATCTTCGAACTAAGTAATGCTGATACGAGGGGCGTAAGGAAGCGATCCGCTATCGCAGCGCTTAAACAAGGCCGTGGCGTGCCGCTACCGGCCTGCTGGCACCTTCAGCGCGGAAGACTTGCTGCCTGCGCGGCGCATGGCGGCCGAGGCTCAGGGCAACGCCTGAATCTCGCGTTACGAGAATGACAAGGCCCTGGGGGTGGGACCGGGTGGTCGGAGGTTCACATCCTGTCGCGCTGGCCGGTCCTTTGCGGGATCTGCGTGTCGACGTCGGCCGGCTCATACGGATACTTCCGCTGGATCAAGGCATTCAGGCGGTCCCGGTCGGGGGCGAGCAGGGCCTTGACGCCGTCCGCGCTCACGTCGGCGACGATGACGTCGCCGACCTCGTCGTGGACATGGCTGAACAGGCCGTGCGTTCTCATCTTCTGGGCCTGGTAACGATTGTCGTCGCTCGGGCTGACGTAGTGGACCGCCCAGATCTTGTAGCGGTGGACCAGGAACAGGTGGTTCAGCGTCATCAGGCGCTTCTGGCGCAGGGCGATGTCGAAGGTGTTCTGGTCCCGGACCGTGAGGATGTTGCGCCCCCGGCGATCCACGATCACGTCGAAGATGATGGTGGCGACCTTTTCCCCGCTTGTGTTGGACAGGGTAAGCTCCAGCAGCTCCGAGCCCGCCGTGTGCGGCCGCAGTCCGGCACGCAGCGAGCCGGGGAGCTGGTGGTACTTGGTCCACATCGCGAGCCATTCCTCGAGCAGCTTGGTCGGCACCTCGGTCTGGACCAGGTGCTGGTGCTGCGTCGAGCCCTTTCCCATCGCCTGGGTGGCCGCCGTGCCGCCCGACGAGGCCATGAGCGCCGCATCCAGCCGCGGCCCGCCCACCAGCGTCTGGGGCGTCCGGTAGGGCGATTCGACCAGGCGGAACTTTCGCTGCAGCCGGGTCAGGGAGAGCATGCCGTCCTGCTTGAGCGCGGTGGCGAACTCCTCCGCCGCCAGGCCGTCGATCTGATGTCCGCCGTAGGTAATGAAGTTGAAGACGAACCCCAGCTTGCCGAGCTCGTCGGGGAATCGCCTCATTTCCTCCTCGCTCATCCCGGTCGTGTCCCAGTTGAAGGAGGGTGACAGGTTGTACGCGAGCATCTTGGCGGGGAACTCGGCGTGGATGGCCTCGGCGAAGCGCCGGGCGTCGGCCAGGTCCGCGGTCTTGGTCTCCATCCACAGCAGGTCGGCGAACGGGGCGACAGCCAGCGACCTGGCGACCGCGTACTCGATTCCGTCTTGTATCTGGTAGTAGCCCTCGGGAGTCTTGGAGGCCTCGCAATCCCAGACGATGTCGATGCCCATCGACCTGGCCCTGGCCCGGGCCGCGTGGAACGACGACCGGTTCGCGAAAGCCAGCCACTCGCCGGCGCTCACCTCGAAGCGCTCACCCTCGCTGGCGCGGAACTCGATCACGTCCGCGACCGCCTGGGGATAGCTCGTCAGGCCCGCCTCGGACTGCCACGCCTCCACATATGACGTCTCGACACTGTCCAGCAGCGTTTCGACCGAGGACCCGCCGGCCTGCCGGAACGCCTCCACGCTGTCCTCGAGCACGCGCATCACGCCCGTCCGCTCAAGCCAGGCGCCGGCCTCGTCGTACTCCGCGGCGGAGATCTTGTACAGCAGATGACCACGCGCGTCGTCGATGCCCAGCTCGTCGAGCTTCCTCAAGATCGCGAGGTAGCCGATCTTGTAGGTCGGCAGCTCCACGTTGGTGGCGCCCAAGATGAACGGATGATCGCGCTCGTCCCCGCGCCCCTCCAGGAACGTGGCCGCTTCGGCGTCGGTCCGGGCCACGATCAGACCGGGCACCTTCATGATGTCGAGCTGCAAGCGGGCGGCGTTCAGCCGCTTGATCTGCTCGTCCACGCCGACGAGCACCTTCCCCGCCTGGTGCCCGCACTTCTTGGCGCCCGGCTTCTGGTCCTCGATGTGGTAGCCCGGGACCCCGGCCTCGACGAAGCGGCGGATCAGATTCCGGACGTGCGCGTCGCCGCCGTGCCCGGTATCGGCGTCGGCGATGATGAATGGCCGGTAGTCGATCTCCGCGGTGGCAGCACGCTGCGCCTCGCTCAGGCGCAAGCGGGCGAAGCGCTGGTTCCGGTCCGCCGTGAGCAGGGCGCGCACGATCGGCGCGGCCTCATCAGGCACCTGGGAGAGCGGATAGCTGGCCAGGTCGGGTCCCGGGTCCTCCGTCACCGATCCCCTGGCCGACGTGGCCCAGCCGCCCAGGTAGATGCCCTCGATGCCCATCCGCTTCATGGCCACCGCCTGACCAGGCGAATAGGGACCGAAGGTAGTAATCTGCTTGCGCTCGGCGAAGAGCCGCCGGAGCCGATCATAGAACTGCTCAGCCGCCATTCTCGCCACGGTGTAGTCGGCGGGAATAGTACCCCGTTGCTCCACCACCTGACGCGCAGAATACAACCGCGTGAGGCCCTCGAACCGGGCACTGGCAAACCATCTTGCGGTCTCGCCGATCTCCGACTCGAACGAGCTCACGGCTGGCTTCTCGGCGACTTGCGGATCGGATGACCTCATGGCTGGCTCCTGCCGCTCATACCCGCGGCGCTCCCCGCGACCCGGAATCCAGGTCCGTGTGACGCGGGTCACGTTCCGGCTGAATACGTCCATAGTACGGCCGATCCGCTTTCTCGCCGCCGCCAGGCTTTCGTTGTTGAGGTTGATGTTGAGCAGACCGATAGACCACGGTGCAGGAGTTGAGCAGCAACCGGACGAGTAGCCCGACTGTCCATCGCCCGTCCGTCTCCTCGTGTGCTGAAATGGGCTAATGCGAGGGGTGGTGACGCTGTCGGCGTCCTATGGTGCGCACGGCGACAAGGTGGGCCGCGCCTTGGCCGAGCGGCTGCAGCTTCCGTTCGTCGATCGTGCCATTCCTACCACCGCTGCCGCCCGCCAGCTCGGCCTGCCCGAAGAGAGCCTGGACGAGCAGCCTCCCAGCCGCTGGCAGCGGATCGCGGCAGGGTTCGCCAACTTGGGGGTGCCAGTCGGGCCGATCGTGCTGCCTGCGGATATACCGCTCACGCCCGAGCAATTCCGGTCAGCGACCGACGCCCAGCTGCAGTACGTGGCCGATACCACCGGAGCCGTGGTTCTGGGTCGGGCGGGAATGGTCGTGTTCCGTAGCCGGCCCGACGTGCTGTGCGTGCGCCTGGACGGCCCGGTGGAGGCGCGGATTGCCCAGGTCGTGGCGCAAGGTGTCGACCAGGTCAGGGCACGGCAAGGCCAGCGGGAAGTGGACAGCGCCCGGGAGGCTTACGCCCGGGTGTTTTTCAACGTCCGCCAGGACGACCCCCGGCTGTATCACGTGATTCTCGACAGCACCGTGCTGTCCGCGGAGGCCTGCATCGACATTATCGTCCGAGCGGCACAGGGCCGCTTCGGCGCTGCCGCACCCTGGACGATTTACTCCATGGGTTAGTGATCGCAGGCCACCAGTGTGGCGTGGCCTGGCGACCATCGAGATGGACACAATGATCTGGTGAGTTCTCCGGCGCCTGACTTCGAATTCGGGCCTTCGGTGGTTAGCGGGGTGGCCGTCGTGTTCTAGGGTCGCGGCATGGACCTGCAGCAGTACCTGGCCGATATCAGCTTGAAGACCATGAGCCGGCTTCACCGGGCCATCGTCCATCTCACCAGCGGCCAGGTGCTGGGCTCAGCCTTCGGGATGCCGGTTGCCGAATTGCACACGGTGGGACGCAAGTCGGGCCAGCCGCGCTCGACCATGCTCACCGCGCCGGTCATCGAAGCGGACCGGGTGGTGCTGGTGGCCTCCAAGGGCGGCGATGACCGCGACCCGGACTGGTACCGCAACCTGATCGCTCATCCGGACATCGAACTGACCATGGCCGGCCGATGCCGCCCGATGCGGGCCCGCCGGGCATCGCCGCAGGAGAAGGCGGAGCTGTGGCCCCGGGTGGTGGCCGCCTACACCGGTTACGGCAGTTACCAGCGCCGCACCGAACGCGACATCCCGGTGGTCATCTGCGAGCCGCGCTGAACGCCCGCCACGGCTCACACCGACCACTGCTGTACGGGCCCGGTTAGGGCCGGCCAGCGCTGTGTCTTGCGGGCCGCTCAGCGGCGAATCAGCCGCGAGGCAGGGTGATCACACAGCGGCGAGCCGGTTCGGGCCGATCCGCCGGCGGCCGCCGAACCCTTGATGTTGATCTCCGAGCGCACGGTCACTCCGAGCGACCCAAATACGAATAAACGCTGCGCACACTCCCGCCGATCTGTACTGGAACAGTCTCTTCACTCCGGTCCGTTGGAGGCGCGCAGACCGAGACATTATGGTTGGCCTGATGCCGGTCTCGCAGGCTGCCGCGGGGCGCCGAGGTACGGTATGGCCAGCTCTACCAACCACCGGCGGTGGTTGGCGGCGGCAGCGAGGCCCGCCAGGACCTCGGACTGCACGCACTGGTCTCCGCTGATCCGCGTCATCTGCGACTCCACAGTGGGCAGAGACCGGCATCCGGCGCCTGGCCGGGCATGCGGCCTGCGGTAATGGACTGATTCCAGGAACCCCCAGGAATGATGGCGTACGGAGCCTGAGGGGCTAGGCTCGCTGCGTGTCGGCATTGAGCGCCGCCGGGGCGGTCGGCCGGCGGGTCGGCCCTGAGCGGTCCGCCGGCGGGTTGGTGCCGCGGTGGGCGGAGTGCGGCGCGGTGGCCGCCTATGTCGTCCTGGCTTTCTGGGTGACCTCCGGGCTGTGGCGGCACATCGGCGCATTGTCGATGGTCAACAACCTTTCAGATGTCCCATTCTTTGAATGGGACTTGGTCCACGCGACCCGGATCTTCACCCAAGCGGAAAACCCGTTCTTCAGCCCGCAGCTGAACGCGCCGAACGGCGTGAACATGATGGCCAACACCGGGCTGCTCGGCCTGGCCGTGCCGCTGGTGCCGGTGACCCTCCTGTTCGGGCCCGCCGTCGCGTTCACGGTCGTGCTCACCGGGGGGCTGGCCGGCACCGCCTGGGCCTGGTATTACGTGCTGTCCCGTCACATCGTGGCGGGCTGCTGGCCGGCCGCCATTGTCGGCGGCCTGTTCGCCGGCTTCGCCCCCGGCCTGGTCAGCCACGCCAACGGCCAGCCGGATCTGGTCTGCCAGTTCCTGATCCCGTTCATCATCTGGCGGGCCATCTCGCTGCGTGGCGCGCGCGATGGCGTCATCCTCGGGCTGCTGGTGACTTGGCAGGCGTTCCTTGATGAGGAGCTGCTGTTCCAGGCCGCGCTGGGAGTCGCGGTCTTCGTGGCGGCGTATGCGGTCTTCCGCCCGGCCGAAGTGCGGGCCCGGGCGGTGGGCTTCGGCTCCGGGCTGGGGACGCCCTGCTCACCGCCGTCGTGCTGCTGGCCTACCCGCTGTGGTTCCAGTTCTTCGGCCCGCAAAGCTACTGGGGTGTGCCCGGCTCCGTGCTGGCGTACGGCACCGACATCCGGGCCTTTGCCGCGTTCTCCCAGAGTTCGCTGGTCCGGCACGGAGCCTCGCGCAGCAGCTATGGTGTGCCGCCGGAGGAGAACACGTTCTTCGGCCCCCCGCTGCATCGCCGTCGGGCTGATCATCGCCTGGTTGTGGCGCCGGCGGGTCGCGGTTCGGGCGCTGACTGCGGTCGCGCTGGTGTTCGTCGTGCTGCCCCTGGGCCGTACCGTCACGTTCGGCGGCCGGACCGTGCTGCGCCGCGGCCCGATGAGCGTGCTGGGCCACCTGCCCCTGTTCAACAGTGCGGTCCCCACCCGTTTCGGCCTGGCCCTGATCCCGGTCGTGGCCATCCTGCTGGCCTTCTCGGTCCACGCCGCCGCGGCGGCCGGATTCCCAGCCTGGCTGCGGTACGGCTGGGCACTGGCGCTCGCCGCGATCCTGCTGCCGATCGCGCCCACCCCCCTGCTGGCCGCACGCGCCGAACCGGTCCCCGCGTTCTTCACCACCGGGCAATGGCGCCAGTACGTGCACGGTGACCAGTCGGTCCTGTCCGCGGACTCCAGAATCTGGACCGGCGCGTTCACCGCGATGGACTGGGACGACGCCACCGGGCAGCAGTACCGGGTGGCCGGCGGGTACTTCCTGGGCCCGGGCCAGCACGGCAGAGGGGTATTCGACGCCCCGGCCCGCCCGACCACCGCCCTGCTCATCAACATCGCGTACCACGGCGGGAACCGCTCCATCACCAGTGCGCAGCGGACCGCGTTCCGCGCCGACCTGCGGTACTGGCACACCGCGATCGTCGTACTCGGCCCGGACGCCCCGCACTACGACCAGCTGCGGTACGCCATCAACCAGCTCACCGGACACCCGGCGCAGCAGGTGGCGGGCGTTCTTCTCTGGGACGTCCGGGCACTGTCCGGCTGAGAAGTCCCACCACGGCACCGCTGCAGTAGCATCCACGGATTCCGGGCAGCGGCGATTTTCTACCCAAATTTCTACCCAAACAGGCAGCGCAACGGAGTCGAGAGGTTATATCTCCTGGTCACGGCTGCGAATTGAGTGGCCGGCCAGGATGTGTCACCAGCCTTCCAAGCTGGTCATGCGGGTTCGATTCCCGTCGCCCGCTCCGCGTTTCTCCGCAGGTCAAAGGCCGAGACGCGCCCGAGGTGGCGGACCGTTCTGAACGGCTCCGGACACCCATACGGGTATCTAGGCGTCAGAAGATCCCAGCTGGGCCACTACCGGACAAACGCGCTAGGCTGTCCGTAGATTGTGCTCGTGGGAGAGGTGCCGGGATGGCAGAGCCGGGCGACGAGATAGCAGGCACGGGAGGCCGCAGCCAGCTGCGGGCGTCGCACGCAGAACGCGAGCAGACGATCGGCTTGCTCAAGGCCGCGTTCGTGCAAGGACGGTTGGCCATGGACGAGTTCGACCTGCGGGTTGGCTCGGCGCTCACGTCGCGGACCCGCGCGGAGCTGGCCGCCCTCACCGCCGACATCCCCGTCGGCCTGACCGGAGTACCGCCGCAGCCCACCCGGAAATCGGGTAACAAGAAGACGACCGCGGCGGTTATAGGCTCGATCGCGGTGTGGTGGAGTACGCAGGTCGCAGTGTCGCTCTGGGTCGGGGACAACGGGCGACCGCTGGGCTTGCTCATCCTGATCATCGCGGCCGTCTTGCTGCAGGTGTCGATACTTTCGGCTTGGAGGATCGCCGTACGGTTTGACAGGCGTGCCAGCGGGCGGTCTGCGCCGGGGCTGTCACCGGGCAGCGGCAGTCAGGCATCCCGGCGCCCGGTATCGGCGGCCTGGGCCGGACAGCTCCCGCAGATGAATGGCTGCTGCCGCATGGTTCCTCCCCGTCGGTGCTGGTGAGCCTGAAGACTGGCAGCAAGCAGGCGGTCATGGCGAGCTCGGCCATCGGGTTGGGTGGCAATCTGGGAGTCGGGCTGCGAGGTCTTCGAAGTCATCGTCCATTCCCACCGGCTGTAGCGCCTGGGCCACGATCCGGAAGGCGAGAGGATCGCACCCGACGCCAGCGAGGTGCTCGCGGAGCAGGTCGGCGGCTCGCCTGGCGTTGCCGGAGGCCGCGGTGCGGACGACCTCGATGTGGTGGCGTTCCCAGTTCATCTGCCCCCGGCTGCGATGCTGGCCTGAGGTCCCGGTCATGGCGTCGAGGTCGGCGAGGGCGAGCTCGAACGCCGGGTCGGCTTCGACGGCGTGGCGCAGCGCTGCAGTGGCCCGGCGGTGGTCAATGGCTCGCTGTGCCTGCCGGTACCACGTCGCGGCCTGCAAGCTTGCGGTGACCGCGCGGCCGTGGTCCTCAACGGCGGGCCCGCGGGCGTCCAGGTGATCATGCTGGCTGACGGGCTGACCTTGTGCGGGCTGCATGAATCCCAGCTTGCCTGGCCGGCCTGAGGCGACGCTGAGGTGACACTGAGGTCAACCGCCGCGAGGAAATTGCCGCTGCGGCTTCCCGTTCGTAGCGGATGGCGCCCAAGGCCTCAGGAGGGTGCCGAACCGGCCCGCGGCGGCCATCCTCGCCGAGTCTCCGCGGAGCGACCCGGAAGCGTGAGGCGGGCTGCGAGCGCGGTGACATCCGGCTCGTCGGTGAAACTGGTGAGACTGCGGTACGACAAACTCCGGGCGCGCTGCTGAGCGAGCGCGACCAAGACCTCGACATTGGGGCGGGTCGGGTCGGCGAGCGCCCTGACCGCGGCTACGGCGGTCTCGGCGAGCAGTCGTATTGCCGAATCCCCGCTGGCTGCGGCGGCCTGGGCTGCGTCCTCGGCAAAGACCATCGCGTCCTCGGCCTGGCCCGCGCTGACTGCCCACCACACCAGGCCAGCGAGCACGGCGGTCTGGCCGGCGGGTAGGTCCAGGTCTCGGTAGTAGCTGCCTGCCGCATCGAGCAGCGCCCGCGCCCGCGTCAGGTCGCCGAGCCGGCGAACAGCCGCCGCTTGACCGACCATCGCGTCGGCCGACACCGACGGGTTGAAGCTGTACGCAATCGCCTCCTCATACAGGCCGTCGGCCGCGGCGTCGTCGCCTTGCCTGCCTCGCAGGGCGGCCAGATGGAGGAGACTGAACAGCACATAACCGCGCTGCCCCGCTGCGCGGCTTCGCTCCAAGAGCGCTTCGCAGGCCGCCGACGCACTATCGAGGTCGCCTTGGGCTTCGGCGATGAGAGCAAGGATGCTCAGCGAGTCGACAGGCAACCAGACCTCTCCTTGCGCGTCGAAGCGCGTGACACTCGAGTGGGCGGCCGGCGCCGCGTCATCGAGCCGCCCCAACGATGCCAGGTTCCAGGCGACGATCAAGTCGTGCAGGGCCAGCTGCCAGCCGTGTATCGCCGGTTCCAGCAGATCGTGCGCCTCGCTCAACGCGTCGAGAGATCGCCCGAACTCCTGTGCGCGCATCAGCACCGTGGCGTAGAGCACCAGTGCCTCCGCTCGACGAACCCGATCGTCGCTGGTCGTCAAGGCGGCGACCGCCTCTTCGCATTCGAGCACAGCCGCCGCTGGGCTTAGCGCGATGCCCACGAAATAGCCGCATACGAAATAGCCGTGCAAGACCTGGGCCGTCGCGGCCAGTTCAGGGCGGCGCGGCCCCGGCGCGCCGAGCGCGTCGCCAAGCCAGCGTGCTCCTTCGACCACGTCGGTGTTGATGAACCACAGCCAGGCCATCCCCGACGCCAGGGACAGCGCCGCATCGGCATCGCCTCTGGCGATGAACCAGTCGAGCGCGGCCCGCAGGTTGCCCAGTTCCGAGGTGAGGCGTTCCCGCCACATCGGCCCGGTCGCGCCTCGCAGACCCTCGTGGGCGTCCTCGGCCATCTGCCGGAAATACGCGCCGTGCCTGGCGCACAGGGCGTCAACTTCGCCGGATTCATCAAGGCGGTCCCGGCCGTACTGCCACAGCGTCTGGAGCTGAGTGAACCGGGCGTCAGGACCGGCGTTGGGGGCGGCGACGAGGGACTTGTCGACCAGCCGGCTCACAACGTCGAGGATCTCGCCCGCCGGCACATGGTCGTCGGCGCAGACCGCCTCGGCGGCGTCCAGGTCGCAGCCTCCGGCGAAGACCGACAGCCGGGCGAACAGGCGGCGCTCGTCCTCGAACAGCAGGTCGTAGCTCCAGTCCACCACCGCCCGAAGGGTCTGCTGGCGGGGCAGGGCAGTGCGGGCCCCCACGGTGAGCAGCCGGAAGCGGTCGTCGAGCCGTTCCGCCAGGGTGACCACGGTCAGGGAACGAAGGCGGGCGGCGGCCAGTTCGACAGCAAGGGGCAGGCCGTCCAGCCGGCGGCAGATGTCGTTGATGACAGGACGGGTGTGCCCGTCTGCGGTAAATCCGGGTCGCACCGCCCGAGCGCGATCGACGAACAGCTCGACTGCGGCCGGCAGGGCCAATGGGCCTACGGGCACCAGCACTTCGCCGGGGACGCCGAGCGGCTCGCGGCTCGTCGCGATCAGCCGGAGACCGGGCACCGTTCCGGCCAGTGTCTCGGCCAGGGCGGCCGCCTGGTCGATCACGTGTTCGCAGTTGTCGAGGACGACCAGAAGCGACCGCCCGGCCAGGTAGCGCACGATGAGCTCCACCGTCGAGTCCGGCGAAGACGGTCCCATGAGGCCGGCGGTGGCCGCCCCGAGTGCGCCGGCCACCGCCGGCGCAACCCCGTCAGGCTCGGTGACGCTCGCGAACTCGACCAGCCAGGTCCCGTCCCGGTGCTCCTGGCGCAGCGTGGCGGCCGCCTCTACCGCCAGCCGGGTCTTGCCCACCCCACCGGGACCGATCAGCGTGACCAGCCGGCCAGAGCGGACTGCCTCGCTCAGCTCCTCGAGTTCCGCGCTGCGACCGACGAAGCTGCTCAATTGCTCCCGCAGGTTGCCCGTTGCCACCGGCGCCGGAACCGCCTGGAAACCGGCCGGGCTGGCTGCGCCGAGTGATGGGTCCTGGGCCAGGATACGGGCCTCGAGTTCGCGCAGGGCCGGACCTGGGTCAATCCCCAGCTCGCCGACCAGATAGTCACGTGCCTCGGTGTAGGCGCGCAGCGCCTCGGCCTGGCGGCCGGCCCGGTAGAGGGCGAGCATGAGCAGTTCCCGCAGCCGCTCGCGCAGCGGGTGCTCCCGGCACAACGCCTCCAGTTCGCCAACGAGCTCGCCCTGACGGCCCAGTATCAGGTCGGCTTCCGCACGGGTCTCGATCGCCACCAGCAGCAGCTCTTCCAGCCGCGCTCGTTCGGCATCAGCGAAGCCTGAGTACGCGAACTCGGTGAGCGGCTCCCCCCGTCGCAGCCGTAGCGCTTCGCCCAGCGCCGTTGAGGCGAGCGCTATCTCCCCCTCCTCAAACAGGCGCCGTCCCTTGGCCACCAGCTGCTCAAAACGGGCCGCGTCGACATCATCCGGACCGACATCAAGGGCATAGCCGGCGCCGGTGGTGATGACCGCAGCCGCACCGAGGGTGCGGCGCAGCTGGCCGATCTGGGCCTGAAGGGCGTTGGCCGGGTGGGCCGCCTGCCCGTCACCCCACAGCGCGTCAATCAGCTGGTCGGCGCTGACCGGCTGACCCGCCCGCAGGGCCAGCAGGGCCAGGAGGGCCCGCTGCTTGGCCCCGTGGACCGGCACCGGCACGCCCGCTTGCTCCGCTTCAAGCTCGCCGAACAGCCGTACCTGCATGAGGCCACCATAGGTCCGGCCTCAGCGCCGCGACAGTGCCGCCTCAGCCGCCGGGCGCAGGCTGCCATCTAGAAGAACCAGCCAGGACCACTCAGCTCGAGGAGACCGACATGGCCGCCACCCTGCCAACCACGACAACCATGACAACCATGACAACCGAGCGAACCGCGGCCACGAAGCGCGCGCCGATGGACAAAATGCGCAGGACTGCGCTAACCGCCGGCGTGTTCTACCTGATCACCTTCGTCTCGATCCCCACCCTCGCCCTCTACGGCCCGGTGAAGAACCACCGGGACTGGATCCTCGGCTCCGGCTCCCACACTCCGGTGCTCGTGGGCGGCTTCCTCGAGGTGATCGTCGCCCTGGCCGGCATCGGCACCGCCGTCACCCTGTACCCGGTGGTCAAGCGGCAGAACGAAGGCGTCGCGCTGGGCTTTGTCACCGCCCGCGTCCTGGAAGCCGCCCTGATCTTCACCGGTGTCGTCAGCCTCCTGTCGCTGGTGACCCTGCGCCAGGACCTGGGTGCAGCGGCCGGGGCCAATGCGGCCGCCCTGGTCACCGCCGGCGCGTCGCACGTCGCGGTCTACAACTGGACGTTCCTGCTCAGCCAGAGCCTCATGCCGGGCATCAACGCCCTGCTGCTGGGCTCCTTGCTGTACCGCTCCCGCCTCGTGCCCCGCATCATTCCCGCGCTGGGACTCATCGGAGCCCCCCTGCTCATCGCCTCCGTATTCGCCACGCTGCTCGGCGGCATCAAGCTGGGCTCCCCCCTGTTCGCCGCACTCCCGGTGGCGGCCTGGGAGTTCTCGCTGGGCGTATGGCTAGTGGCCAAAGGCTTCAGGCCCTGCCCCATCACCGCCGAAATCGCCGCGGCCGCCGCGCCGCCCGCCGGACGCGGCATCGCCGCCTAACCATCGACACGACTGGTGAAGGGAAACGAACATGATCGAGATTGACGGCCTGACCAAACGATACGGGGACAAGACCGCCGTCGACCGGCTGAGCTTCGTGGTGGAGCCGGGCGTGGTGACCGGCTTCCTCGGGCCGAACGGAGCGGGCAAATCCACCACCATGCGGATGATCGCCGGGCTGGACCGGCCGACCAGCGGGACGGTGCGGGTCAACGGCAAGCACTATCCGGGGGCGGCCGCTCCCATGTCCGAGCTCGGCATCCTGCTGGACGCGCGGTCCGTCCACCCGGGCCTGTCGGCCCGCAACAACCTGCTGGCGCTCGCGCGGACGGCCGGCATCGGCCGCCGCCGGGTTGATGAGGTGATCGAGCTGGCCGGGCTGGGCGAGGTCGCGGGGCAACGGGCCGGCGGTTTCTCCCTCGGCATGGGCCAGCGCCTGGGCGTGGCCGCGGCGCTGCTGGGCCAGCCGCAGACCGTGGTGCTGGACGAGCCCGTCAACGGCCTGGACCCGGACGGCGTGCGCTGGATCCGGCTGCTGCTCAAGTCGCTCGCCGCCGAAGGCCGGACGGTCTTCGTCTCCTCGCACCTGATGAGCGAGATGGCGCAGACGGCGACCCGGCTGGTGGTGCTGGGCCGCGGCCGGCTCCTCAGCGAGACGAGCGTCGAGGAGTTCACCGGCCGCGCCACCGCGGGTGACATCCTCGTCCGCACTCCGGAAACCGTGCGCCTCGGCCAGCTGCTGGCCGGCGCAGGTGTCGCGGTGATTAATGACGGAACGGACCTGCTGCGCGTGTCCGGTACCACCGCCGAGCAGATCGGGACGGCGGCCTGGCGGGCTCACCTGCCCGTCTACGAGCTCACCCCCACCCACGCATCACTGGAAGAGGCCTTCATGCAAGTGACCCAGGACAGCATCGAGTACCACGCCGGAGCGACGCGATGAGCGCCGTCCTGCAGACCGTGGCCGTGTCGACTCAGGGGGCGACGTCCCCGCCGACAGCAGCCAGACCAGTGACCCAGGTCCGCGTCGTCCGCTCGGAGTGGACCAAGCTGCGGGCCCTGCGTTCGACCTGGTGGTGCGGGCTTCTCGCGGTCCTGCTGATCGTCGGCCTGGGGGCCGCGATAGCGGGGTCCGGGGCGCCGTACAAGATCTCGGCCAGCAATTCGGCCGCGGGCGGGGTGGCGGTCAGCCTGGCCGGCGTCGTGATCGCCCAGCTGGTGCTCGGCGTGCTCGGCGTGCTGCTGTTCAGCGGCGAATACGCCACCGGGATGATCCGCGCCACGCTGGCTGTCGTGCCGTCCCGGCTTCCGGTGCTCTGGGCGAAGCTGATCGTGCTGGTGGGCCTGGTGCTGCCCCTGAGCCTGCTCGCCGCGGTGGCCGAGTTCTTCGTGACATCGGCCCTGGAGTCCTCCCGGGGCGGTTCGGCCATCTCGCTGACCGACCCGGGTGTGCTGCGGGAAGTGGCGGGCGTCTCGGTGTACTTGGCCGTCATCGCCGTCATCGGCCTGGCCCTGGGCGCCCTGCTCCGGCGGACCGCAGCCGGCCTGTCGGTGTTCGCCGCCGTGTTCTTCGTGATGCCGATCGTCACGGCCTACCTTCCGCACAGCATCCAGGGGTTCGCGCCCTACCTGCCGTCAAACGCCGGCGGGGCCCTATGGGGAGCCGGGCAGCTGTTCGGCGGCCAGCAGCTGAGTCCTTGGAACGGCTTCGCGGTCCTGTGCGGGTACGCGGTCGTCCTGACCGGTCTGGCCGCCTGGCGGCTGCGCCGCCGCGACGCCTGAACACCGGAAAGGATGCTTGCATACGAGTATGTCCTGCTGGACACCGGCCGAAAACCCGGGGACGCGTCCACCGCGTTCCTGGGCTTTCGGCATCAGGTACGCCCTGCTCACCGCCGCGGGCAGACAGAGCCGTTAGCGTCTTTGAGCAGACAAAGCCGTTAGCCGCTTTGGGGGCCGCCGCGGACGGGCTGGCCGGCGATGGTGCGGTGTTCGTTGTCGCGGAAGCGTGGTTCGTAGTGGCCGAAGAAGACCTTCGCGACGAGGTCGCGGCGGCTGCGCACGCCGGTTTTCTCGAAGATGCTCTTGAGATGCTGCTGAACGGTGTGCGTCGAGACCACCAGGTCTTGGGCGATCGTCACGGTTGAGCTGCCCTGCAGGATGAGGCGGGTCACGTCCCGCTCGCGTTCGGTCAGGCCGTAGGCGGCCATCAGCAACGGGTAAATGCGGGCCGGGTGGGCCGGTTCCACGATGATAGCCACCCGGCGTGAGCCGGCTGAGGCCAGACAGGCTCCGTGCAGGATGACCCAGGTGCCTGAGCGGGACAGGACGCGTGACACAGCGACCTCGCCCGGCTGACCCTGGTTCGCGGATGTGCGCAGGGCCCGGTCGGCGACCGAGAGAACCGCCGACGGGAGAAGGCCGGTGTCCCAGTCGCCGTCGGGGAGCTCAGCCAGCCAGCGTTCGACGCCGGGTGTGGTGGAATCGATCTCCCACCGGTCGGTGAGGATCAGCAGCCCAGGTGCGTCGGGTCCTTCCGGGTCGGTGGCCTCGCCCAGCAGCAGCGCCCGCCGGGCGCCCTCGGCCAGGTGCGGGGCCACCGACCGCAGGAAGCGCTTGTCCGCGTCGTCGAAGAGCGGCTGCCCTGGCTCCCGGTAGAGACCCAGCATTCCCCATATCTCGCCGGACTTGGCCCGCAGTCGCGCGATCAGCTCCTGGTCACCGCCCAGCGTCATGTTGCGGTGCCAGCGGGGGCTGTTCGACGGGTCGCCGCCGGTCGCCTCGTGCAGGGTGCAGACGCCGGTGTCGGAGCTGGCCACGTCGGCGAGCTTGTTGACGTCGTCGTCGTAGTACTCGCCGGCCAGCCACGCGGCCGGGTACTGCGGCATGCCGTCGTGGAAGTGGCTGGTGACCAGCAGCGAGGCCGGGTCGAACGTGTACCAGCACGGCGTCCAGTAGTAGGGCACGACCCCGCCGATGACCTCGGTCGAGGACTGCCAGAAGGTCACCAGGTCGCCCGGCTGGCTCGCCAGCCGGGCAATCTTGTCAACAGCGCGCTCCCGCGCCGAATCCGCCACAACCAAAACCGTAGGCCCCCAGTACCGGGCAGTACATACCACCTTTCTGGAATACCCGCCCCGCCGGTACCGCAGTAGCGTCGCTACCGACCCGACCAGAGCAGGAGGATCGATGACCGAGCAGACCCGGGCGCCAGCAGGGCCGCGCGTCCTTGGCGCAAGTGACGGGCGGATCGTCCCGAGCGTGGGAAGCGTGTCGAACCGTTTCATGATCGACGGCAGGGAGACTGGCGGCCGGTTCGCCCTCCTCCAGCATCTGTTTGAGCCCCGCGCGCTCGCCGCCCCGATGCACCTCCATCACGACGATGACGAGTACACCTACGTCCTGTCCGGCCGGATAGGCGCGGTGCTCGGCGGCGAGGAGGTCGTCGGCGGCCCCGGCGATCTGATCTTCAAGCCGCACGGGCAGTGGCACACCTTCTGGAACGCCGGCGACGAGCCAGCCGTGGTCCTGGAAATCATCTCCCCGGCCGGGCTGGAAGAGCTGTTCCGCTCCTTCGGAGACTTCACCGCGCCGCCCGACCCGCAGACCCTGGCCGGAATGGCCGCCAAATACGGCTGCGATCTGGACTTCGAGGCCACCTTCCCGATCGTCCAGCGTCACGGCCTTGTGTTCTAGCCGGCTGCCGTGACCGCGGGCGGGCGCACACCCGAAGAGCTGGAGACGCTGCTGGAAGACGCGCTTCTCATGCGCGACGCTGAGGCGCTCACCCCGCTGTTCGAGGACGCCAGTGTCCTAGTCGCCGGCCAGCGGCCGCAGCTGCTGCGCGGGCCCGGGGAAATCGCCCGGGCCGCCCGGCTGCTGTGGGCCCACCCGCGCGGCTACCTGGCCGGCCCGCGCCGCGTCTTCCAGGCCCGCGACACCGCGCTGCTGCTCGGCGACGGCGTCATCAACGTCGCCCGGCGCGGCGCCGACGGATCGTGGCGGTACGCCATCTCCGTCCTGCACGACGGCCACGCGGAAACTACATGCTCACGCCGGAAGTAAACCCCATGAGCACGACCAGATCGGCCAGCTGATCGACCAGCACTTCGGCTACGAGTGCCACGACGACGCCAATGGCGTCCTGTCCACCCTCACCGACGACATCGAGCACGACGTCCCCGGGTTCCCCGGGCGGCCCACAGCGCGGCAACGCCGCCGTGCGGGCGTTTTTACAGCCGCCTGCTCGCTGACCTCAAGCAGGAAAGCCTGCAGCCGGTCCGCCGCTTCTACGGCGATGATCTTGTCGTAGACGAGCGCTGTACACCGGCCACATCAACGATCGCATCTTGGAGCACTTCGCGGCCCCGGCCGCGCTGCTTGCTCGCCGGTGGCATGGCATGGCGTGACGCGGGCGGACGGCTTGCGTTTAGGTTTCCGTTAACCGCTGGGACCGGAACTGACCTGCCGCCGGTGCCGGTAACCTGCCGCCGGTGCCGGTAACCGAGCTGTCGCGCTGTGTTTGTGGCATCTCATGGTCGTTCCGCCCAGCCCTTTTCCCCTGCCTCGCCCGTCAGGTTCGCCGCCGGGCACGGCCGGGACCCGGGCCTGCAAATCGGGTCGGTGATGCCGTCAGCGGCACTGCGCGGCGCCCGGGTCACCCGCATGGACCGCCAGCATCCCGAGCGCCCGGGCGGCCATCCCCTCCCAGCAGGGATCGCCCAGCTCGCAGGCAGCGCGAACGCATGTTCGGCCCGCTCGCTGGCCTCGTCCCAGCGGCCGGCCTGGGCCAGGCAATGGGCATGCAGCACCTGGGGCCAGCGCAGGAACGCGTTCCACCGCTCACGGCGCACTGCCGCCATGCTGTGCTCGGCGGCCTGCTGGCCTCTGGTAGCTGCCCGGCGAGCAGCATCGAGCGGGCCGGGACCCCCTGTGACCACGCTTCCTGGCCAGTTGTTCCGGCCCGGCGGGCCGCGGCGGCCGACTCCGTCAGGAATTCCGCCGCCTCCAGGTGGCGCCCGCGGTCAGCCTGGTTCATTCCCCGGATGGCGAGGATCCCGGGGTGCAGTTCCTCGCGGCCAGCAAACCCTCTATTCCTCTCCCGGAATCACGCAGATTTTCACAGGATACGGAAATAATGACCGCGTTCCAGGCCTGCGGGCTTCCCGGGGCCCGGAAAAAGTGACCTTATGAGGATGAACGCCGACCGAGAGAAAATAACGCAGGGCAGGGAGAACGAAAAAGATATATCGGGCAAATCAGGAGCGGGCAGGTCGTAAGGCCCTAGGCAAGAGGATATTCGCCTCTAGTAATACAAGACGATTAAGACAGAAAATCGTCCTAAAGCAACACAAATAGGGGGGGACGCCATGAACAATATCAAGGCTGCGGTGGCAGCGATAGCGATCGTGGCAGGAATCTCGGGACTGGCAGCATGCGGCAGCCATCCGACGGGCATCATACAGAGCCAGGTAAGTTCCCAGGCATCCGCCGCGGCTAAGGCCGCAGCTTCCAGGCAGGCCGCGTCAGACAGGGCGTCAGCAGCAGCCAGCCAGGCCGCAGCGGCGGCCAAGGCCAGCCAGGCTGCAGCCGTGCAGGCCGCAGCCTCTAAGCAGGCCGCAGCCGATCAGTCGGCCGCAGCCAAGCGAGCCGCAGCTGCCGTCCCAGCACCTGCGCCGGTCTATATCCCGTCTGTGCAAACTGATCCGTGGGCGGTCCTCAGCGAGTATTACGGCGATATCGACTCGGGCAATTATTCGGCCGCGTGGGACCTGCTCAGCCCGTCCATGCAAGCCCAGGACGGCCCCTACTACTCCTGGACTGCCGGGTATGCAGACACCGGAGCGCAGACGCTGACCGAAAACTGGGAGTCCGGCGACGAGGTGAGCGCGAATATCGCAGCCGTCGACACCGCCACGGGAGACGCGCAGTACTTCAGCGGCAGCTGGACCGTCGACAACGGCCTCATCACCAGCGCCAGCGTCACCCAGACCGGCTGAGGAATAGGCGAACAGCCATGAACATCAAGACAGGCATCGCGGCAGTCTACGTGAACTGTATGGAAACTCAGTGCCCCGAGGAGCCCGATGCTGGTCCGCTCGGTACCACATGCGGTCAGGTCTCGCTGGACGGAGTGCAGCTATGCAGTTAGCAGTCAACCCCGCTCATCTCACATGCAACGTTAAACATTTAAGACGAGGAATCCGATGAACTACATCACGAAATCGCTGCCAGCAATGATTCTGCTGTCAGCAGCCGCAATGCTCCTTATTCTCGGTGAGGTGTTCAACGTCGCGGCCTACGCCTCACTGACACCGACCAGCCTGGGCGTTGCCAATGACCTGTCCCAGGCAGGAGACTGGCTTGCCTTCACGGCCGTGATAGTTGGCCTGCTCGCGCTCGGCACGGCTGCATGGGCAACGGTCTTGGCAAAAAACTGGGCGGCAGTTGCGGAGCTCGGGGTTGGAATTGCTGGTGTCATAATCATCGCGGTCGGCGACCTCGTTAATGCCGCGACTTCAGAGAACTCGGCCTCGACCGCCAACATACTCCAAGCCATAGGCTTCGGAATACTGGCGCTACTGGTTCTCGGCCATGCAGCCCAGCGTTCCCTGGCCGAGCAGGATGTTTCTGCTCGCCCCCGTCAAGCGGCGCTGTGGCTCGCTGCTGCGGCCGGGCTGGCTACCTTCGCTGTCGGTATGAGCTTGACGCCAACCATCAACAGCAAGGGCCTCGGCATCGCGGCCGGCATTCTTCTCGCTTCCGGTACCGGGATACTGGCTGGCGTGCTCATCGCGGCTTCTGCACGCGGATTCCGTATGGCTGGCAGCGCCATCGCCGGCCTAATTCTCCTGAGCGTGGGATCTATCGGTGCCGCAATCGTGGCCGGTATGTACTACGGACCCGATGCCGCAGCCAATTGGCTGAACGGAGCACTCGGCCTGCGTATCGGTCCATCTATCGTGGAAACCATCAGCACTCTGGGTTTTCTAATGCTGATGCTCGCCGCATGGACGCAAGTCCGCAAGCTAGCAGGCCAGGAACAATCTCGCCCGGCCACGCCACCTCAGCCCTCCCAGGGGTGGCTGCTGGCTGACCGCTGAATTAGCCGCTGCCCGGCACGGCAAGCCGCCATTGGGGGTTTGACCTGGTGTAGTGCGGCAGGGGCGCGATCTGGCATGGCGTAGCCGCCTGACGATCCCCGCATCGATCAGCACCGCTGTCGCTAACCGAACCCACTCCCGGCGCCCCGCTCAGCCGCGGTCAGTCCGCCACCAGCGGGATACATCATGACTCCGCCGTACCGCACGGCCAGCCGGGCTCATCGCATGATCCAGGCATCTGCGGCGCACCACCTGATCCGATTGTGCCTTTGCGTGCCGTGGGTACGGCGGATGCGTGCCGGATCTCAGCCCGCGCGATCCTCGAAGGACCCGGGGCGAGCTGTCGGCAGGGACTGCGCCGCTCGCGCCGCCCGGCAGGAATAGGCTTACCCGGAACCCGGTCTGTGGTCCCGGGCAACCGCCGCGTGGCTGCTGCTGCCCGGCCCGGGGAAGGGGGCAGGCTCACCCCTGCCTACCTGGAAAGGACTGCTGCATGCGAGCACTGCAGTTCACAGCGTACGGGGGTCCCGAGGTCCTTACCTGGGGAGACGCTCCTGTTCCGCACGCGGGGCCGGGGCAGATCCGGATCGCTGTGCGGGCGGCCAGTGTTAACCCGGTCGACTGGAAGCTGCTGGCCGGGGCCATGTCCGGTGGGAAGCCCCTGGCTGGTACGGGTTATCTCGGATACGACGCCGCCGGCGTGGTGGACGAGGTCGGCGAGGGGGTCACCGGGGTCTCCGCGGGCGATGACGTGTTCGGCCGCGGCCCGGACACGCAGGCCGAGTACGCCGTGCTGGACGCGTGGGCGGCTAAGCCTCCGTCCATCGACTGGGCGGTGGCCGCTGCGGCCGGCGTGGCCGGCGAGACTAGCGAACGCGGTCTTCGGCTGCTCGGCGTCAAGGCCGGTGACACGATCTTCGTCGACGGCGGCGCGGGCGGCGTGGGAGCGGTCGCCGTGCAGATGGCGGTGGACCGCGGGGCGAGCGTGATCGCCTCCGCGAGCGAGGCCAACCAGGGCTACCTGCAGGAGATCAGGGCGATCCCCGTGCTGTACGGCCAGGGCGTGACCGCCCGGGTCCGGGCCGCGGCCGGCGGGCCGGTGGACGCGGTGTTCGACGTTGCGGGCAAGACCCCGGTCGATGAGCTGGTCAGCCTGGTATCCGAGCCGTCCCAGGTAGTGTCCATCGCCAACTTCGCCGCCAGTCAAGCCGGAGCCCGGGTCACTGGTGGCGGAGCGGACAGCAGGCCCATGCAGGCGCTGGCTGAGGTCGCCGGACTGCTGGAAAAGAACAAGCTCGTGATCAAGATTCAGACGTTCCCGTTCGACCGCGCCGCCGAAGCCTACCGCGTCAGCCAAAGCGGCCATATCCGCGGGAAGCTCGTCCTGATCCCCTGATCCCCTGACCACCGCGACCGCGGCCCGGTCGCCCGGTTCCAGCGAGGTAACCACTGGACGTCGGCCGGGTCGTGTGTGAGCAGCTCTCCGCTCTCGAAGCTGCGCACCGCCCAGAACTCGCCGTCCTGTGTCACACGGACCAGCCGAGCTCGCTACCGGCAGACAGTGCGTAGCCGCCTAAGGAGCGTTGGCGCGGGTGGTCGGCAAGATCATTGTGGACCGCCCCGAGTTTCTTGGAGGCTGTGGCCTCTGGGAAGGTTGGGACTTATGGCATCACGGAAACAGCACCCTCCTGAGCTGCGGGAACGTGCGGTGGCAATGGTCTTCGAGCTGCGTGCCGCGTCGGGCAGCTCGCGTGGCACGCTGGCAAGCGTCGGCCAGAAGCTGGGCGTCAATCCTGAGACTCTCCGCAACTGGGTCGAGAAAGCGGAAATCGACAGCGGGCAGCGGCCCGGTACCACAAGCGACGACAAGAAGCGGATTGCCGAGCTGGAGAAGGAAGTCCGCGAGCTGCGGCGGGCTAATGAGATCCTGAAGGCGGCGAGCGCTTATTTCGCCCGGGAACTCGACCCCCGACTTCCGCGCTAGTCGAGTTCATCGATTCGCACAAGGGCCGGTTCGGAGTGGAGCCGGCCTGCGCGGTCCTGGAGATATCGCCGTCCACCTATTACGCGGCGAAGAGGAGAGAGGAGAGTCCGTCCGCGCGGGGCGAGCGCGACGAGGAGCTGAAGAAGGCAATCACGCGGGCAAGGGAAAAGAAAGGGCGGAAGCTTTACGGTGCTAAGAAGATGTGGCGTGAGCTGAATCGTGACGGGATCGAGGTCGCGCGGTGCACGGTCGAGCGGCTGATGCGTGAGATGGGCCTGGAGGGCCTGCGGGCCAGGAAGAAGAGGCCGCGGACCACTGTTCCTGGCCCGGCTGGCCAGGAGAGGCCTTCGGACCTGCTGGAACGCGACTTCACTGCGTCGGCGCCGAACCGCCGCTGGGTAGCTGACATTACTTACATAGAGACTTCTGTCGGCTTTGTTTATGCGGCGTTCATCCTTGACCTGTTTTCCCGGATGATTGTCGGCTGGCAGGTGTCCGATACGCTCCGGGCCGAGCTTGCGCTCGACGCGCTCGAAATGGCCGTTTGGTCTCGCGGCGACCGGATGGACGGCCAGATTGTCCATCATTCGGATCGCGGCGTTCAGTATACCGCGATCCGCTATACCGAGCGGCTCGGCGAGATCGGCGCGGTTAGGTCGGTCGGGCGCAAGGGCGATTCTTATGATAATGCGGCAGCCGAGTCGCTCAACAGCCTTTACAAGAAAGAGCTCATCGAGAGGGAAGGGCCGTGGCGCGGGACCGATGACGTCATGCTCGCGACCCTGGAATGGGTTGACTGGTATAACACCGAGCGCCTGCACTCCGCCTGCAAGTACATTCCGCCGAAAGAATATGAGGAAAACTACTACGCGCAGCAGGAAAGAATGGTAAGTTAATCGTATTCGGCAAGCTTTGGCCTCCAAAGAAGCCGGGGCGATCCATTGTCGCATCCTTGAGGTGACCGGTGAGTCCCGTAGTATCGGCCTCATGCCGCAGAAGTGGGCGGACCGGTCAGCGATCCTCGCGCCCGGCGCGAACTACGGCGCTGATGGCCCATTGCTGATGTATGCCGGGCTCGCGGTGCGACGCCGCGGCGGGCGCACGCGCCCGATCGCGTGGGAGCTTTCGGGCGCCTCGGATTTCAGCCAACTGCGCGGGCGGGTGGAGTCCCAGGTCGCGGCGGCGATCGACGAAGTGGTAGCGGCCACGGGGGCCGCCCCCGTAATCATCGGGAAGTCGGTGGGGTCGCTGGCCGCCCCGCTGGTAGCTGATCGCGGCCTAGCCGCGGTGTGGTTCACGCCGCTGCTGACGGACGAGCCGACCGTGACCGCGCTGCGCCGTGCGGCGGGTCCATGCCTGCTGGTTGGCGGCACGGCTGATCAGTCCTGGGATGGGCAGATCGCCCGCGCCCTCACCCCTGATGTCGTCGAGATCGATGACGCCGATCACCGAATGTTCGTACCAGGCCCCCTTGCCGCCTCAGCCGCAGCGCTGGGCCAGGTCATAACGGCCGTCGAGGACTTCCTCGATCACCTCGTCTGGTCGTAGCGCCATCGGCACCGCAGACCCGGATCATCGGCTCATTCAGAAGGCTGCCATCGATTCCCGGTCGTTCGCATCGAGGTCTCGCATCTATGGGCCTGGGTCAGCGTGCGCACAGGTAACTGCCGTCTGGCCGCTCGGAAGCCACCTTCAGCTGATCATGTGTTCATGATCTTCGGCAGTCCAGTAAGTTGCTGACCTCCGAAAGCGCGTTCTTGTAGATCTTGCCGTCCTTCATGATCATGACGAAGTTCTTCGGCTCGCGGACACGAGGCCTCGACACATGCCTGTTGATCGGCTACGTGGCTGGGGAATGCCGGGATGGTACCGGGATCCGGTCCAGATCACGAGCCAGCACGACCGGTCCGCCGAACGCCATCGCCGCTTGCGCGGCAAGCTGCTGGCCGTCGTCATGCTCGTAGCGTTGCGAGAAGTGGGTGAGCACGAGCAGCCGCGCCCTGGACTCGGCCGCGATGCGGCCGGCCTGGCTGGCGGTCAGGTGCCCGTACTCGCGGGCCAGCGCGGCCTCCGTGTCGGCGAAGGTGGACTCGCACACCACCATGTCCGCGCCGTCGGCGAGCTCGAAGGCGGCATCACATAGCCGGGTATCCATGATGAACGCGAAACGCTGGCCCCGTCTGGGCTCGCTCACCTGGTCGGCTGTCACCAGGCGCTCACCGGTGACCAGGCGGCCCTCGCGCTGCAGCCGCCCGATGTCCGGGCCGGTGATGCCGAAGGCGGCGAGCCTGTCCGGGAGCATCCGCCGCCCGTCGGCCTCCACCAGCCGGTAGCCCAGCACCGGGATGGTGTGTGACAGCGGCCGGGCCTCCACGTGGAACGCGGCGGCCCGCAGCACCGTGCCCGCGGCCTCCGCTGGCCGTTCCCGCAGGTCCACTGCGTCGCGGAACAGCGCCGCATGCCTCAATCGCGTGAACACGTCCTGGTTCTGTGCCGGGTAGCAGGCCTCCACCGGGTGCGGCACCCGGTCCAGGGACATCCGCGCGAGCACGCCTGGCAGGCCGAGGCAGTGATCTCCGTGGAAGTGCGTGATGCAGATGCGGGTGATCCGGCTGGCCGTGACTCCGGCGAACAGCATCTGCCGCTGCGTCCCCTCGCCCGGGTCGAACAGCAGTCCCTCGTCATCCCACAGCAGCAGGTAGCCGTTGTGGTTGCGGCTACGGGTAGGCGCCTGGCTCGCCGTCCCAAGCACCACGAGTTCCCGGTCAGACACAGCAACCGACCCTACGCCAGGCGGCAGCCGGCGCCAGACCGGCCGCCCCGGCTACGGCCCGACAGGCTGAGGCCTTGCGCCGCGGCCGGGGGGACGGCCCGAAGTCAGGTCAGGGGAGTCTCGCCGGTGGCCTCCGCCCACTGCCACGTGTCGGTGTACTGCCGGAGCTTCGCGACCTTGCCGTCGGCAATGTCCCACACATGAGTGACCTGTGCGTCGAGGGCCTTCCCGGTCGCTTGCACGATCCCCTTGTAACGGCCCTCCATCACCACCGCCGAGCCGCTGTCGAGGAGGCGGTCGATTTCGATACGGAAGGTGTCACCGAAGGTGGCCGGTAGGCGGGCGAAAACTCCCTCAACGACGGCCTCAGGCCCGATGAACGAATGACCGGGCCAGAAGGTGACGTGCTCCGCCTCGGTCCACTCGATCCCTGGGTCCATGGCGGCCAGCACGGTAGGTACGTCGCCCTTGGCGAACGCTTCGTAAAGGCCCTGCACGAACTGCGCGTTGTCGGCCATCTTGGCCCCCTCTTAGTCGAATGCAAAATCGTGTCCGATTGAGCAAGCTGCTCAATCGTCACGGTGTGGCACGCACGAAGCCGCGTGGCTAGGCCCAGCTCGCAGCAGCCGCACGGCAGGTCAATGCGTCCGCTTCATCGGGCTGGCGGCCCGGGAGGTGCCAGAGTCCTGGCTGGACTCAGATCCGGGGCTGGCTCGCTGAGTGTACATGTCCGACACTCCAGCCCCAAACGCCACCGGGGTCGCAGAACACCCAGAAGAGGCGAAAAGGACACCGCTCAACGTACTGCGCGACGTCCAGATCGCCGCCGTCACGCTGACCCGCGCACCGCAAGACGGTATGACCGGTCCCGGCAGAACCGTGACCGCCACCCGAACTACGTCCTGGTCTCCTACAGGGTGCCGGTACCTGGCCGAATATGCGCTGGTCCCTATATCGCCAATGTTACGATTCACCTGCCGACGAAGGAGGAGATATCCATCCTTGAACGACCGCCAGGAACACCCGCCGCAGAGGTAACTCATAATGGCTATGGGGCGCTTGATCCGATTGCTGCGCCCTTGACGTATCCGGGGGTAGCACCAGGCGGTTCGGCTGCACTCGTAACCGAAATCAACGTCTTTGGCGTTCGCCCGTCGCGGACCAGGCCGCTTGGCGAGTGGCGGGTCAGGCTTAGCGAGGAGGAGGACAGGGGATTGGACCAGGTCCTGCTCGAGTACGAGGCAGTACCAATCGCCGGCCGGATCCCCGTGCTTGCCGTCGGATCGAACGCTGCTCCAGCTCAGGTGCGCCGCAAGCTGGCCGCCGGAGGCTCGGCAACAGCTGTGCCGATCACCGCAGTGAATGTTAATGGGCTGTCAGTTGGCGTATCTGCGCACGTCAGCAGGGCAGGCTACGTACCTGCCACGCCGGTCCCCGATCCATCCTCGAAGAACTTGCTTATGTGGGTGACCTGGCTCGCCCAAGACGAGCTGCTGACCGTAGATAAAACGGAGCCCAATTACGATCGTATTCGCGTACCCCGTTTCTGCTCTATCCGACTGCCATCAGGTCAGGCAGTCTCTGGATGCTGGCTGTATGTATCTCGCCACGGCTATCTAATCGGACCATCCGGCGAGCCTCGGAAGCTGATCGACCAAGCTGGGCTGATTTCCAGTTTGCTGGCCGAGTTCCCGGGCCTGGCCGAATTGGCCGGAACATCCCCGCAGGAGTGGGTAAGTCGTGTCCAGGACAAACAGATCAGGGATGACATCCGTGATCTGTTCCGCTCAGTAGGTATCGCGCGATCAAGCGGTCAAGACGTTTGGACCTCTTGATACCGCGCGGGCATCAACCATGATCTCAAGCGCCGGGCCGGCTACGACAGGCTGATCTATGCTGCGCCGGGTTGGCGTGAATGCTCGCTCCTGCCGCCGGGGACGCTGACCAGTAACCGCCCAGGAGCGGCCGGTCGTGTGCCAGTGCGTGCCGGTTCATGGAGCGGCAGGCGGCAGCAGGAACTGACAGGGCGGCCCCGGCGAGTCGGCCGTCTAGCGTCGCCAGCGGGGTGTCGAGCGGCGGGCTCCGCCGAAGCGGGCGCCAGCGTGAACCCCCTTCAGAAGATAGCGAAGTGTACTTCGGTCAAATATACTTCGACTATGCATGCTTCACCAACCGGGACGCCAAAGCCTCCTCACCTGTTCGACCGGGACGCCGAGTGGACCGGGCTGGCCTCGTTCGCCGCCGATGCCCGGCCAGGCGCCACGCTGGGTGTGGTGAGCGGGCGGCGTCGGCAGGGCAAGAGCTATCTCCTCCAGGGGCTGGCCACAGCCCTGGGCGGGATCTACTTCCCGGCCTTGGAGCTGACCGAGACGGTCTCACTGCGATTGTTCGCCGACGAGCTGATCCGCTTCAGCGGGTCGCCGGTCCCGCCGTTCCGGGACTGGCTTGACGCCATTCCGTACCTGTTCCGGCTGGCCGGGGATCATGTCGTTCCGGTCGTCATCGACGAGTTCCCCTTCCTGGTCAAGGCGTCACCCGGCCTGCCGTCCATCATCCAGCGGGAGCTTGGCCCGGGGGGAAGCGGATCAACGAGCCGTACGCGGCTCCTCCTGTGCGGCTCAGCCATGTCAGTCATGGGCGGGCTGCTTTCCGGGTCGGCGCCGCTGCGGGGGCGGGCGGGCTTCGAGCTGATCGTCCACCCCTTTGGCTACCGAGACGCCGCACGGTTCTGGGACATTACCGACCCCAGGCTGGCCGTGCTCGTGCATTCAGTGGTCGGCGGAACTCCCGCTTACCGGCGGGAGCTCCTGCGCGAAGACGCCCCCGCCGACCTCGCTGACTTTGACCCCTGGGTGATCCGGACCGTGCTGAATCCGCAGACCCCGCTCTTCCGGGAAGCCCGCTACCTGCTCGCCGAGGAGACCGAGATCCGCGACCCGTCGCTCTATCATTCTGTGCTCGCGGCCGTCGCCGAGGGAAATAACACCTCCGGCGGAATCGCCAGCTATATCGGCCGGAAGTCCAACGAGGTCGCGCATCCCCTCCGGGTCCTGGAGGATTCCCGGCTGCTGATCAAGGAGCCCGACCTGTTCAGATCGGGACGGGCGAGGTACCGCATCGCCGAGCCGCTCATCACCTTCTACCAGGCCATCATGAGCCGGGAATGGGCACGTCTCGAACTCGGCGGCGGAGCAGCCGTCTGGTCCGGAGCCCGCGCCCGTTTCCTGTCCCAGGTAACGGGACCGCATTTCGAAGCGATCTGCCGCGATTACGCGATCGCGGCAGATCCCGCGGTTTTCGGCGGGCCGCCCGGGGAGGTAGGGTCCGGCGTCGTCTCGGACCCAGCCAACCGGACCCAGATCCAGATCGACGTAGTGGTGCTCGCGCCGGCCGAGCACGGCCGGCCGCGCAAGATCCTCTCCCTCGGCGAGGTGAAGTGGGACCGGGTCATGGACCTGCGCGACGTCGAGCGCCTGCGCCGCGCGCAGGACCTGCTCGCGGTCAAGGGATTCGACACCCAGCACGCGGTGCTAGCTTGCTACTCCGGCGCAGGCTTCGACCGCGAACTGCAAGCCGGCCAACGCCCCGGCATCTGTCTTGTCGGCCTGGATCAGCTCTACGCGAACTAGCCGTGTCAATGCGGGCCTGAGGGTAAGTCGGATAGCCGGCCCGGATGTGGTCGGCCAGCGTGTTGGACGTGACACGGTCGACGTACGGGATGATGGCCGCGATGACCGTGGTGGCCAGACCTGCGTACATCGCCGCGATGACCGATCTGCTCCTGATCATCGGGTTCCGTTGACGCAGATCGGCGCTACGGCCAGCCGAGGCACGGGCACTCATATTTCCTCCGGTCAGGAATGGAAGTTCGCCGTTCGAGTCGCCCGAGCGTCAGGCCGCGGGCGGAACCTGCCCGGCGGGGCTGCCTTGATGTTGTGATTGAGCGCGAACCGGTTGCCGGGGTCGTAGGCGCGCTTGACTGCGGCCAGGCGGGCGTACGTCGCGGGCGGGTACGCGGCCGCCACGTCCGCTGCTGTCGCCGAACCCTGGAAATTGACGTAGGTACCCATGCCGCGGGCCGCTACGGCGTGCCAGGGCACGAGTGCTTGCTCGAGCTCCCGGTCGGCTGCTGGATCGGGGAGCATCAGCAAGGCGACGATCATCGCCTCCGCGTTGCGGTGAGCGAAGGCCGTTGCGTCCGCCGCTACCCGGCCGAACGCTCCGCCCAGGCTGCGCACCGCGATGGCGGTCGGGACAGCGGCGACGGTGTGAAGCTGGCTGATACTCGCGATCACGGTGTCGTCGAGCTTCGCGACGAGGGTGTCGCGGGTGGCCAGCCGGAGGCCCGGCGGGCGCTCGGCGTATTCCAGGATCTCGCAGTACCGGCGCTCGGCGATCGTCGCCGCGGTCACCGTGCCCAGCTTGAGCAGGGGCTCGATGGCGGCGTCGGCCTCCGGTGCCGTGGTGCCGGGCTCGCCGGCGTAACAGAGCAGCAACGTCGCGGACGGCGGCGCCTCCGGTATCCGCGGCGTCAGCGCCAGGGTGCTGGACAGCTCATCCGGCGCAACCCGCATGACGTCGCGCCACCGGGCCAGCAGGGCGGCCGGGTCGTCGAGCCGGTAGGCCACCGTCCCGAAGTGCACGGTGGCGACCGGCTGCGCGAGGAAGTCGAAGTCGACGACCACGCCGAAGTTTCCGCCGCCGCCGCGAAGGGCCCAGAAGAGGGCGGGCTGCTCATCCTCCGAGGTGGTGAGGAACCGGCCGTCGGCGGTCACGACGCGCGCGCCGACCAGGTTGTCGATCGCCAGCCCGTGCCGGCGAACCATCCAGCCGATGCCGCCGCCCAGGGTGAGACCGCCGACGCCGACGTTCGCGGTGTCGCCGGCGGTGAGGGCCCAGCCGTGCGGATCGAGCGCTGCCGCCACCCGCCCCAGGTGGCGCCGCCGCCGACACGCACGAGCCGGCGCTGCGTGTCGAGGACCTCGACGTCGTCAAGCTGCGCCAGGTCGATCACCATCCCGCCGGTGTTGGTGCTATGGCCCAGCGGGCTGTGCCCGCCCGAGCGCACCGACACGGCCAGGTCGTGACGTGCGGCGTAAGCGAGCGCCGCCGCGACCTCCTCCGGCTCGCGCGGCCGGACCACCAGCGCTGGGTTGCCGGTTGCGAAAAACGTCCGCGCCGCGGTGTCGTACCCGTCATCGCCGGGTCGCAGGGCGTCTGCGGTCAAGGTTGCGTGTTGCAGGATCATCGGTCTCTCCTCGTTCGTGAATCTGACCTATGTGTCGAGCCTGGCGCCGCCCCCGGCCAGCCCGCTATGCAGAACCCGCAGACTGGCCGCCGGGGTTTGCGGCCTGCCGAAAGTGGTAGGGCTAAATCGCGTTCGCCCACGACTGGAGAACTGGAGAAGGAGCAGGTCGTGCGCACAAAGACGGCGACCACGGCCGGAATCGATGAGACGCTGCGTACCGTCGCGGCGAGGTTGAGCGGCGAGATCGATGATCTGGTCGAGACCATGCTCGCCCGCATGCAGGACGAGGCGCCGGACTTCGACGTGCTGTCGCGGCCCGAGCTCGCCGTCGGCCTGCGCGCGTCTTGCTTCGGCAACATCCGTGCCGCGCTTGCGGCCCTCGGCGGCGACCGGCAGCCGCCACGCAATCCGCCGAGCGAGGCCATAAGCGAGGCCCGGGCCACCGCCCGGGCCGACATAGCCCTCGAACCGCTGCTGCACACCTACCGCATCGGTCACGCGGTCGTCCTGGAGCGATTCTTCGTGCTTATCGAGGAGCTGAGCCTCTCGCCGGCCCAGCGGCGCAGCGCCACCCTGATCGGGTCAAAGTACCTGTTCGCCTACGTGGATCGCGTCGTAGGGGCGGTGTCCGAGGAGTACACCGACGAACTGTCAGAGAGTACTCCGCACCAGCATCCAGCGACGCGTCCAGCTCGTCCGCGACGTGCTCGGCGGAGCCAGCATCGAGAGCGCCGAACTCGGTTACCGCCTCGAACAAGAACATCTAGCGGTGGTCGCCACCGGCCCCGCCGCCGACGCCTCTCTACGCGACCTGGCGCACCGGCTGGAGCGCAGCTTGCTCACGGTCGCGATGACCGACGACACAGTATGGGCCTGGCTCGGTTCGCCCCGTCGCTCCGAGCACAGCGAAAAGCACGGCGACGAGCACAGCGAAAAGCACAGCAAGGAGCACGGCGAAGAGCACGACCTCGGGTGGACGAACGCTGCGGGCCGGACGCGGTATGCCGTCGGGGAGCCGGCCTGGGGGATTAACGGGTTCCGCGACAGCCACGAGCAGGCGCTGGCCGCCCACCGAGTGGCCGCACACCTGACGCAGCCGGTGACCCGCTACGACGAGGTCGCGCTGGAAGCCGTGCTGCTGGGCGATGTCCGTGCCGCGCGCCGCTTCGTCGAACGCGAACTGGGTTCACTGGCCTCGCGGGACCCACGGACCAGCGTGCTGCGCGACACGCTCGGGAGCTACCTGCAATCCGGCTTCAACGCGGCCGCCGCCGCGGCGCGGCTCAATGTCAGCGACCGCACGATCGCCTACCGGATTCACGGCATCGAGGACCTGCTCGGCCACAGTGTTCTCGCCCGCAGCAGTGAGCTCGCAGCAGCCGTCCGGCTGCACCGCGTCCTCAACCCGTGACGAGACATCCCGGACATGCTCCGGTACCCGGCGCCGATGACGATTCGGCCGAACGCCCGCTCCGTGGTTCAGGTCCAGCAAGGTGCCATGAACATCGGGCAGTCATGATGGTCCGGTGAATGGTATTTTTCTGGTATGAAGACTGCCATAGATTCTGCCGGACGGGTTGTCGTTCCCAAGGCGCTCCGGGATGCGCTCGGGCTGACCGCAGGCCAGCCGCTGGAGATCACCGAGCAGGACGGCCGGCTGGAGATCGTCCCGGTGGCGACACCGATGCGGCTAGTGGATGAGGGCGACGGCGTGGCCGCCGTCGCCGATGCCGACATGCCGGTCCTGACCACCGACATCGTCCGGGACACGCTCGAGCGCATCCGCCGGTGAAGGCCGTCGACTCCAGCGTGGTCATCGCGGCCTTCGCCACCTGGCACGAGCACCACGCCATCGCCCGCCAGGCCATGACCAGCCGACCCCGCCTGATCGCCCACGCGGCGATCGAGTCCTACTCGGTGCTGACCCGGCTTCCCCCGCCACACCGTGCCCACCCGTCGCTGGCGCACGCCTTCATCACCGGGCGGTTCACTGAACCATTCCTTACCCTGTCGGAAACCGGATATCAGGAGCTGCTGGCCACCGTAGCCGCCGGACAGATCCTTGGCGGTCCTGCCTACGACGCCCTGATCGCGTGCACCGCAGTTGAGCACCAGGCCACGCTGCTGAGCTTCGACCAGCGGGCCACCCCAACATACGAAGCCATGGGTGCCATGGTTGAACGGCTTGCTCCGTGACAGCCCACGCCCCGCGGCGCCCGGGCCACACCGCCGGGGACGACGCAGATCAGCCGGTCGTCGGCCGGGCCAGGTAGCCGATCCGGCGGGCGATGTTGACGGCGTGATCGCCGAGCCGCTCATAGAACCGCGCCACCAGCGCCATCTCGATGGTCACCGGGGAGGGCATCCGGCCGGAGGCTAGCTCAGCCACCAGGCTGGTGTGCAGCTCGTGCATCTCGTCGTTAACCTTGGCCAGGGCCGGGGCGGCCGAGCCGTCCCGCTCGTACCAGCAGTCCGTGGTCTGGCGCCACATTTCGCGGGCAAGTTCGCCCATCTGTTCGATGAGCCCGCGGCAGCGCGGCGATAGCTCCGCGGCGAGGAGATGCCCGGACCGGGAGGCGATCTGGCATTCCAGGTCGTGGGTGCGCTCCAGTTCCGGCGCGATCCGCAGCACGGTCAGCAGGAACCGCAGGTCCGAGGCGACGGGCGCCTGCAGCAGGATCTCCCGGCTGACCAGCAGCTCGATCTCGCGGTAGAGGGCATCGATGGCCCGATCCCGCGCGGCCAGCTGGATGGCCATGTCGTTGCTGCCGCTCAGCAGCGCCTCCGTCACCGCGGGCAGATCTTCGCAGACCATGGCGAACAGCTCGATGACCTTGACGTCGATCACGTCCAGCTGGCGGTCGAACTCATGCCTGTGCTCAGCCACATCAACCCCTCCTGGCCAGGTTGTCTGCCCAGCGCGCCGAGCGCAAAACCGTTCCTGTCAAGGGAGGCCGTTGCCGATGCCGAGGTGCGACAACCGAGCTCACTGGCCATACGATCGCGTTGACGGGGCTTAACGATGGGCCCGGCGAGGTAGGAGGACCTGGTGGCGGCACAGCCGGAGCGTCAGCTGGCTGACCCGCCGCCCACCTGGCAGGAGCACTGGTTCGACCACCGCCAGTTGCTCCGGCTGTACCACAGCGACGAGCACTGCGCGATCTACACCGACCCCGACGTGCGCCTGGCCGAGATCCGGTGGCTGCCCCGGTTCATCAATGTGACCTGGCAGTACTCCAAGGAAACCTACGGCGACGCGTTCGGGCCCGACCCGCGCATCTACTCCATCCACCACGCCGGGCGGCACGGCGGCGGCCACGCGGGCTACTACGTCAGCCCGGTCCACGACTACCACAACGTCAGCGACTGCGGGCTGGAGAGCTGGCGGGAGCGCAACACCCTCGCTCGCGAGCTGCCCGCTCATGAGATCGGGCACTCCGTGGAAAGCGCCAACAACGGCGTCCACGGCTCACCCGCGTATGAGATCTGGGGCGACAGCAAGTGGGCCGAGTTCTACATCTATGACCTCTACACGGCGCTGGGCATGGACCGCGAGGCCAAGGGCGTCTACCGCCGGTTCACCGGCAACACCGACGATTTCCCTCGCCGGGGGACCCGCTGGTTCCGCGACTGGTTCTACCCGCTATGGCGGGACTGCGGGCGGGCCGAGGTCATGAACAGGTTCTTCCTGGAGCTGGCCCGGCACTTCCCGCGAGACTCCGGCGGGACCTACACGCGGCGGATGAACTGGGGTGAGTACGTCCACTTCACCAGCGGCGCCGCGGCCGCCGACATGAGCGGCCAGGCCGCCCGCGCTTTCGGCTGGCCCCGCGAGTGGGCCAGCCAGCTGGAGCACGCCCGCGAGCAGTTCCCCGGCATCACCTACTGAAATACCGGCCCGCGGCCAATCGGGACAGCTAGCCGTGCCGGGATTCGTCCGGGCGACAGTCCTATTGTTCAGTTAAATCCCCACGGGATGGTACCGAGCCGCCAGACCGAGCCACGGCTGGCGCGAAGGAGGAGGCGCAGATGCCGACGACACTTTTCGAGCACGACTACCGGGCGATCGTCCCGGACTTCGCCGACGGTGTGCTCAAGCTGTCGATCAATCGGGTGGACCACCTCAACGCCATCAACTATTACGTCTTGGAGGAGTTCATCGACGCCCTCGGCCACGCCGCGCGCCTCGATGAGGTGCGTGTGGTGGCGCTCGCAGGGGTCGGCGACCGGGCGTTCTCGAGCGGCGATGACCTCCGCGACTTCTCGCGGCCCGAGGGGGCCGGTCCTGGCCCGGAGCCCGGCTACTCCCGGACGCCCCACCAGATACTCGAGATGTCCGTGAGCCAGCTCCCCAAGCCGGTGATCGCCCTGCTGAAGGGCTACTGCCTGGGCGCCGGCTTTGACTTGGCCCTGGCCTGCGACATCAGGCTGGCCGCCGACAATCTGGCCATGGGCGACCAGCGCCCGAACCGCGCCATCTCGACCCTGGTGGGCGCCTCGTGGTTCTTGCCCCGCATCGTGGGACTTGGCCGGGCCAGCGAGCTGCTGCTGACCGGCCGCCGCTGCGACGCGGCCGAATCGGAGCGGATGGGGATGGTCAACTTCGTCTGGCCCTTGGCCGAGTTCGACGGCCAGGCCGACGAGTACTGCCGGAACCTGGCCAAGATGCCCACCTTCTGTCTCGGCACCAACAAAACGAATGTGCGCTGGGGGCTCGAGCACCCGCTTGAGGAGTCCCTGCTGGCCGAGCTCGTCCGCTTGCGCATCAACGCCCGGACTCCCGACGCCGCCGAAGGGCGGATCTCGTTCCAGGAGCGCCGCGAGCCGGCCTACGACGGGCGCGGTCCTGGGGAGGCCGTGTAAGGCTGGCGCGCCCGTCCGGGCCGGGTTTACGATCTTTAGATCGCAGTGATCGGCGGCCCGAGGGGATGTCGGTGGCGCTCTACATGTACCAGGCCTCCTATACCTCAAAGTCGATGGCGGCTCAGCTCAAGGAGCCGGCAGACCCCCTTGAGGCGATCAGGCCGGTGCTGGAGGACCTGGGTGCCACGATCTTGGTGGCTGGCTTCCCGTTCGGCGAATACGACGTGCTCGTCGTGTACGAGGCACCCGATGACATGACCGCGGCCAGCGTCGCGATGGCCGTTGCCGCCGCGGGCGAGGTCAAGTCGGCCAGGACCACGCGACTCCTCAGCGGCCAGGAATGGCTCGAATCCCTGCGCAAACGCAGGATTGTCACCACCCGGAAAGCACGTTAGCCGAACGATCCCGGCGTCGGTCATGTCGCGGCCTGGCGCCAGGGCCAGTTCGGGCCCTGGTGGCAGCGCTCCAGCAGGAAGGCGATCTCGTCCAGCTGGCCGGGCGCCTGAGGGTCGCCCTCGCAGTCCAGGAACGGGCAGGTGCCCGACTCGACGGGCGGCCCGATCGAGGTGGGCTCGGCCGAGGTCGGCTGGGCCGGGTGGTAGGGCATCGGCACCCCGTTGGGGGTCGTGGGGCTGCCGATCGTCTCGGCGAAGAACGGGTCCTTGATCAGGGCCCGATCGGCGCCGGTGGTCATGGCGGCCCAGTAGCGGGCGAGCCATCCGGGATTGAAATCGGGCCACGCCTGTCCCGTCATGCAGGAGTAGAGATCGGCCAGGTGCGCCCGGACCGTCGGCGCGTGCAGCACGGCGCAGTCCAGTTCAGCGTCGCACTCGGTCGACCTGCGGTTCAGGTTCGCCGACCCGCAGACGAGCAACTGGTCGTCATAGGTCTGCGATTTGGCGTGCACGTAGACGCCGACGTCCGGGGCATGCGCCCACATGTCCCTGACCGCCACCCTGGACCGCCCATTACTGTCCAGCCCGCGCCACAGGTCCTGCAGGGCGTTCCTGCGCAGTGTCAGTTCCATCTCGGCCAGGCCGGCGTCGTTGCCGTACGGCGGGATGACGATCAGCAGCCTCAGCCCGGGATTCGCCATCAGCCGGGTGGCTAGCAGCCGAGCCAGCGGCTCGCTCCAGAAGCACTGGTCCCAGATCGTGATCAGCTCGGCGGCCTGGCTGACGGCGTTGGCCAGGCCGGCCAGGACGGTGAACTCGCCGCGCGCGAACGGGCCAGTGCTGATGCCCGGGCACAGCGGGATGGTGCGCCACATCTGCACCGTGGCCGTCCCGGCCGGCGCCACCGCCGCGGCCGGCGGGAGCGGCTCGGCCCTGCCGCGGGAGATCGCGTCGGCGCTGGTCAGCTGGACCTGGCCGGTGCTGCCGGGGGCGGAGTCGCGGTCGAAGACGCGGGCCCCGCCCGTGCCATCCCTGATCCACCGCTCGGCGAACTGCTGCTCCAGCGTCGCCACGATCGGGCCCTCCAGCTGCAGGTGATGGTCGTGCCAGTGCTGGTTGTCACGGCCGTAGACATTCGCGGGCAGGACCTCGGGGCCGGGTCCCGCCGCCAGCAAGGGGGAGCCGGGGTAGGGATAGTCCGGATATCCGCCGAACGGCGGTGGATTCTGCTTGGGCCAGCCGTCACCGGCCCGCGGGATGGCGGCACCCCGACTGCCAGTCGCCCGAGCCGATCGAGGTGCCGGGCCCGAGCCCGAAATCGCGGCGGGTGAACGCGAGGTCCACGCCCCCGCAGAATGCCACGTTCACGGCGCCGACCCGGACCACGATCGCCTTCTGATGCAGTACGGCCATCGGCGGCGCGGCGACGCGCAGGTCGAGCGCGGCCACGCCGATGGGCCGGCTCACCTGCCAGAGCGCCTGCAGGTTCGAGTTATGGTCCTGCACGGCCGCGGCCACCGCCCAGTGCTCGTCGGCGAGGTCGCTCACCGTCTTGCGCTGGATGGCGGTCGGCATCCACAGCAGGAGCTTGACCACGATCCCAGCCGACATCATGCGGACCACCAGGCCCAGGGCTGTCTGGTCCTTGTCGGCCGTCATGCCCGGTTGCCACGGTCCGTCACCCCACGGGTTGGCCGTCGAGGTATCCCGCAGCGCGTTGAACTCCCAGTCGGCGATGTACACGTGGCCGCGCTGGCCGGGCGGCGTCCCCTGGCCCGCCAGGACGCCGGCCTTGTCGATCGCGTGCTCGAAGGCGTCGCGGATGGCGTTCATCGCCGTGAAGCCGCCGATCATCGGGGTGACCTCGTTGCCGGTGTCCCAGGGCGGTTCGCCCGCGTAGGCACGGGCCGCCATCGCCGTGCCGTCCCCCCACGGGCGGCCGTCACCGGCCGGGGAGTACGTATCGGCCGCGGTGAACCCGAGCAGCCACCGCCCCGGCGCCTGGCTCGGGGATTCCGGAATCTCATTCATTGTGCGCCTTTCCCCGATGGCCGCTGCTGACGTGCCCGCCCTGCGGATATCGCCGGTCATTTATCCGAGCAAACCCGGGCGTGTCAGGATAACCAGCAAAGATGGCGCCTCTTTCGGCCGCATGCGAATGCCCGGCGACATCATTTGCTCTGATATCACCCGCCCTGGCCGTGGAGGAGAAAGCGGAGATAAGAAGGCGGATATGACAGCCAATGACTCGTTTATTCCGGGCGCGAATATCGGTATCCGGTCGGTGCCGAACCTGCGCGATATCGGCGGGTACGCCACGATGCGGGGCGGCCGGCTGCGAGTCGGCGTGCTCTACCGGTCGGCCGCCCTGGGCCAACTCACTGACGCGGACCGGGCGGCGTTCGGCGCCCTGGGCCTTCGCACCGTCTTCGACTTGCGGACTAAGGACGAGCGGGCGAGTGAACCGGACCCGGCGCTGCCAGGAGTGCGGGCTGTGGCCCTCGACGTCCTGGCGGACTCAGCCGGTGCCGCTCCGGCCCAACTGCTGTCTGTGCTGTCCGATCCGGCGGCCGCCGCCCGGATGCTCGGGGGCGGCCGGGCGGTCCCGCTGTTCCAGCGCGCTTACCGGGACATCGTCAGCCTGCCCAGCGCGCTGCAGTCCTACCGGCAGTTCTTCAGCGACCTGGCCGCCCCCGGGGCCCGGCCGGCCCTGTTCCACTGCACCGTGGGCAAGGACCGCACCGGCTGGGCCGCGGCCGCGACGCTGATGCTGATGGGAGTTTCCGGTGACGACGTCATGGCCGACTACCTGCTCACCAACCGGGACCTGCGGCCGGCGCTCCAGCCGCTGCTCGATCAGTTTGAACGATCTGGCGGCGATGCGCGGCTCCTGCGGCCGGTCCTGGGCGTGCAGCCGGACTATCTGGAGACGGCCATCGTGGAAATGCACTCGCGCTTCGGCTCGATCGAGGCGTACTTCCGCGCTGGCCTCGGCCTCACGGGCGATACCTTGTCCGCGCTTCGCGCCGCCCTGATCGAGGCGTTAGTCACTAAAACCAGCGGCTCCGGCAGGCATTCGGCCCACGTCACCGCGCGCGGTCCGATCCGGTGAAAGCCCCACCCGAGCGAGTAGGCCTGCACCAGCTGCAGCCCGCGTCCGGTCTCGGCCAGGTCGCCGTCGCGGCACACGGCCGGTTCGGTAGGACCGCCGTCGTCGGTGACCTCGATCCGCACGCGGTCCCCGGCGGTCCGCACGGTAACCGTGATGGTCCCCCCGTCCAGCCGCGAGTTGCTGTGGCTGACGCTGTTGGTCACGAGCTCGGAGGTCAGCAGCGTGGCCCGCTCCAGTGCGGGGTGGCTGCCCCCGAGCACCTGCCGGACGAAGGCCCGGGCCACACTGACCTGCTCGGGCCGGCCGCAGAGGACCAGGCGCTGCGCGGCCGCTCTCTCGGTGGCCGCGCCGGGCCGGGGCACGGGATGGCTAGCCGCGATATCGGGAAGCGGTCTAGGCATTCGTCATCCTTCGCGGCGGGCGCAGGCACTGACCCGGATGCTGCGCTGTCAAGACAGGTGTTCTGCACAGAATCTAGGAACATCCTGAGTATCTATCAGTAACAGCGGGCGCGCAACGGTTTTGGCGTCATTCGCCCCCGGGTGTTTCGATGGCATATGGACCGGATTATGCGGTCTTCTGCGCCACGCCCAGCCACGTCAGCGCCGAGACCGCGTCCGGGTCCGGCCGCCACTGCCCGGCCTGCACCACTCCCGGCTCCACGAGCTCCAGCCCGCCGAACAGGGCGGCTACCTCGCCGTGGCTGCGCAGTGTGACCGACTCGGCCATGCTCGTGCTCAGCCGCTTGAACGTCTCGGACATCTCCTGCGAGTGCAGGTCGCTGGCCAGATGCGACAACGCCAGGCCGCTGCCGGGCGGCAGCGGTGCCATCAGCTCGCCGATCAGGCCGCCCGGGTTGTCCGCGTCGCTGAAGAAGTGCAGGATGCCGAACAGGATGACCGCTGTGGGGCGGGAGAAGTCCAGCGTCTTGGCCGCCTCGCGCAGGATCGGCTGCGGGTCATGCAGATCGCCGTAGATGTAGCTGACCGCGCCTTCCGGCGTGCCGCGCAGCAGCTGGTGCGCATGGGCCAGCACGATCGGGTCCCGGTCGACGTACACGATGCGGGCGTCGGCCGCCTCCCCCTGCGCCACCGCGTGCACGTTGTTTTCCTGGGGGATGCCGGTGCCGATGTCGAGGAACTGCATGATCCCGGCGTCCCGGACGAGGTACCGCACCACCCGGCCGAGCGCCGCCCGCTGCAGGCGCACGTCAGCCCGCACCCCGTCGATCCCGCCGGGGAAGGCCGCGTAGGCGCGCGCGGCAGCCTCCCGGTCGACCCGGAAGTTGGCCCGGCCGCCGAGCAGATAGTCATAGACGCGCGCCGCATGCGCCTGCGAGGTGTCGATCTCGGCCGGCTCCGTGCTGCCCGCCGGAGCCCCGTTGCTCGTCACAGCGTTTTTCCTCCGTCACGCCCGTACCGTACGGGATCAGCAAACGTCGTCCTTTTCCTTCCGTCCGCGCGAGTCACGAAACTCACCGCGATGTCCGCAGCTTACGGCCGGCGCCAACTGGGCCCGGTGCCCGCCCCCCGGTCCGACGCCGGTCGTAGCCGGGTCACGGCAGGGAGTATCCGCCGGACAAACGCCAATTCGCGTACGCCAGCACGCGCTACGCGAGTAACCTGAACGTGCAAGGTTCCGGACTGTTCGGAGAAGGTCACAATCCAGGCATATGGATGATAGAAGACTCCGGACGGGCCAGCGAAAGGAAACCGCACATGACCGACGACAAGTTCGCTGCCTGGCGCAAGTCCAGTTACAGCGGCGACGGCAACAGCTGTATCGAAGTCGCCGTCACCCGGCCCGGGTCACGCCCCGGTGCCGCTCCCCTGATCGGCGTGCGCGATACGAAGCGGAACGGGCGCGGCCCCGTCCTCTCCTTCGACGCGGCCGCCTGGCAGGAGTTCCTCAGCCGTATCCGCTAAGTCCCCGGCCCCGCGGCGCCAGCCGACCCGATGCCAGCCGATCCGGTGCCAGCCGGTCTCAGCCAGCCCGCGGGGCACGCCTCCCGTCGGCCCCGCGGCATGCGCCTCCCGCGGCATGCGCCTCCCGCGGCATGCGCCTCCCGCCTCCCGCGGGCCCGTACGGCCTGCCCGACTTGTGGTCAACGGTCCGTGAATCAATAATTAGGGGATTCGCTAGTCTGGTACCGCACTTGGTGATGGTCAGACGTCGGGCCGTGGGGAGGACCTGGGATGATCAGCCCGTACGTGCGTCGATTGCGTCTGGCCACTGAGGTCCGGGCGCTGCGCGCGGAGGCTGGGCTCACCGCCGATCAGCTGGGCAAGCGGATCGGGCGGTCCCGGGCGGATATCTCCCGGCTGGAAAACGGCCACGTCGTGGACCAGGCGGACATCATCGCCATCCTGGACGCGGTCGGCGTGGACGGCGAGCGGTGGACGCAGATCGTTACGATCGCGCGTGAGGCGGGCGAGCGCGGCTGGTGGGAATCCAACAAGACGATGGGGGACCGCCAGGCGCTGTACGCGAACCTGGAGGCGGGCGCCGCGACCATCCGCGAGTACCAGCAGACCTTCGTGCCCGGCCTGCTCCAGATCCCGGAGTTCGTCCGGGCCCGGGTCGACACCGAGATCACCTTGAAGCCCGGGAGCCCTACCGCGGACGCCGTGCTGGCCGGCCGGGCCGGCCGTCAGCGCATGCTGCGGCGGCCGGGCGGACCGACCTTCGAGGTCATCATCGACGAGGTGGCCATCAGCCGCCTGGCGGCCCCCCCGGAGGTAGTCAAGAAGCAGCTTTACTACCTGGCCACCACGGTGAACGGCGAGCCGAAGGTCACCGTGCGTGTGCTGCCGGTGCACGCGCGGATCGAGGACTACGCCGTCCCGCGCTGCACGTTCTCGATGTACACCTATCCCGATCCCGATGATCCGGCCGTGGTTGCGGTCGACACCGTGACCTCCGACCTGATCCTCACCGAGGCGCCCGATGTCGCCCCCTACGAGCAGCTCTACCAGCGCCTCCGTGCCGCCGCCCTGCCGCCGGACGAAAGCCTCGACCTGCTCACCAAGCTGGCCGCCGACCTCCCCGATGAGTAGCCCCCGGCGCGCTCGCGCGGCGTAAGCCACGGGTGAACCGCTAGACTCAGCTGCGACGGGCTGTAGCGCAGCTTGGCTAGCGCGCCGCGTTTGGGT
>CAVWBH010000002.1:0-331760 GCA_963753195.1 uncultured Actinomycetes bacterium | reverse complement strand
GACCGGGCGGAGGAGAAAGGGCCGTACCGGGCCGCCACGCGTGGCCGGCCGGTACGGCCTTCTCCTGCTGGTCCTGATCGTGACTTACCTGCTGACCGCGTTCAGTGACTCGAAGCTGACCACCGAGGTGCAGGTCGGGCTGTTCGCCCTGATCCTGCTGATGACGCTGCGCACGTCGCCGATGCCTGCCCCGTGGCCGGCGGTCATCGGCGCCATCACGGTGGTCGGCACCGCCGCGACGTTCTGGACGTCATAGTCCGGTTCCCGGACCGGAAAGGCGTCCGAAGACCTGTGGAAGGCCCTGCTCCTGCTCGTCGCCGTGGTCATGGTCGTGCGCCGCGTCCTGGCCAAGCGGACGGTGACCATCCAGAGCATCTACGGCGCGCTGAGCGCGTACCTGATCATCGGGCTGATGTTCGCCTCCGCCTACGCCGCCCTCTACCATCTGGGCACGACTGACTTCTTCGCCGACAGCCAGCCCGCCAGCACCCAGACGTTCCAGTACTTCAGCTTCACCACCTTGACCACCCTCGGGTACGGAGACTTCACCGCCGCCGAGAGCGGCAGCCGCTCCATTGCCGTCCTGGAGGCCATGACCGGCCAGGTGTTCCTGGCCACCCTGGTGGCCCGTCTCGTTTCGGCGTACCGCGGCCCGGACCGGCCAGCGCCGTCCGGCCGCGGACCGCTACCTGAGGATGGTGACGGCCCGGCCGACGACGAGGATCGCGACTAGCGGCGATACCGCCTCCTCCGCCATCCTCATGTGCTGATCAGCAGATAGATGCTCTTGCCCGCCAGCCAGAACCCGAGCAGCAGGCAGACCGCGATGATCACCTGGTCCTGGTGCGTATTCAGCCACTCGCGCATCCCGGCGAGTCTGGCCTCAGCTTTGGCGCCGGCGAAGATGGCGTACAGCTCCAGGTACAGATAGCCCGATGTGGCCAGCACACAGAAGAGCACCAGCGCCAGGTAGCTTGCCTCGGTGGTCAGCTTGGCCCCGGCGACGGTGGCCGCCGCGGCCGCCACGAGCGTCCAGGGCTGCAGGAACGCCGCGAGCCCGGCCACGCTCAGCAGTGAGAGCCGGTCCACCCTGGACATCCACGCCGCCGGCTTGCGCGGCCGCCCCGCCCGGCGCTTTTGCCGTACGCCGATCAGGACCAGAACGACACCGAGGGCCAGCTTGATGGCCAGAGCGGCGGTCGACGGCACCGTCTGCGGCTTGGGCGGGTCGTTCCCGGTGGCCAGGAAGACCGCCGCGATCACCGCGACCAGGCAAGCCAGCCAGCCGAGGATAAAGGCCAGCCCCTTCCAGCGGCCCTTCTCGGCGCTCAGCACCAGGATGAAGGCCGTCAGCGGGAACGGCTCCAAGGCGATGCCGAGCCCGATCAGCAGCAGGTCAAGTACCACGCCTCGGCCGCTCCGGCGGTCCGGCCGTCAGGCCGTCACAAGCCTTGCTCGGCGATGATCCGCCCGGACTTCACCGCGTCGAGCAGCGCCCGGTGGTCGCGCTCGTTCTGATCGGCATAAGCCGCGGCGAACTTCGCGATGGCCCGGTCGAAGACGTCCGTGCCGCCCAGGTAAGCGCCGATGGCGATGCGGTCCCCGGACCGGGCGTGCGCCCGGGCCAGCGTCCATCCGCACAGCGCGGCGTACAGCTGCAGACCTTCCGGGCGCAGGAACTCGACCTCGACGGAGAGTTTCCAGTCCCGGAGCTGCCGGACGTAGAAGTCCCTGGACCGCCCGTCAAAGCCCGCCTCAATCCGCTGCCAGCCCAGGAAGATATCGCTCGCCGCCTGCATCAGCCGCTGGCCCGCCACCACCCGCTGGCCCTGGTTGGCATACTTGCTGGTCCCGACGAACCGGCTGAGAACCGACGCCTCTGCCTCCTTGACCTGCAAGAACAGCGGATCGGACTCGTCCCGGCCGAGCATCAGGACGATCCAGCAGCGCGTTCCGACGCTGCCCACCCCGACGACCTTGCGGGCCATGTCGCAGAACTCGAACTGCTGGAGCAGGTACCTGCGGTCGGTCTCCAGCGTGCGCTGGTACTTGCCCACCAGGTTGGCCAGTTCCCCTTCGAGGTCGGCCCGGGCGGTCTCGGCCGGGATGAGCTCCTCGACGGGGACCAGGAGCGGCGGATCGGAGATGATCCGCGGCCGGCCGTCGACCATCCGGGTCAGCTTGGCCAGCGACTGCATGCTATCCCTGGTCCGCGCCTTGGTCAGGCCCTTGTCCAGGGCCTTGCGCTGCCGCTCCTGGAGCCGGGAATCGAACTGGGCCCGGAGCGCGGTGACGTCGGCCGACGCGTACCAGACGTCCAGGTCCGTCATGCCGGCGAACTGGCGCATGGCCTGCCGGTAGCGGGACACAGCGGCCAGGACGACCTCGCGGCGCTGCTTGGTGGGGAAGCCGTTCTCCCGGGCGGCGACTTCCAGGCTGGCGGCCAGCCGTTTGACGTCCCACTCCCACGGGCCGGGCAGCGTCTCGTCGAAGTCGTTGACGTCGAACACCAGGCGTCGCTCGGCGGAGCCGAACAGGCCGAAGTTGGACAGGTGCGCGTCGCCGCAGGCCTGCACGGCCAGCCCGGACACCGGTGTGGTGGCCAGGTCGCTCGCCATCGGCAGAGCCGCCCCGCGGTAGTAGGTGAACGGCGAGACCATCATCCGGCCCCACCGGATCGGCACCAGCTCGGGGACCCGCGTCTGCGCTTGCTCCTCCAGCAGGGCGATCGGGTCCGGCCGGTCCTTGGGCGGGTCGAACACGGCGTGGCTGTCCCGCGGCACCTCGGCCCGCGCCGCCTTGCCGCGGGCCACGCGCTCGGCGGGCGTAAGCCGGCCCGCCGTAGCGTCGAGCTGGTACCGGCCGACGGGTCGCACCGGCGTTGCCGTCATCTGATCGGTCATAATCGGCTCCCCACCGCCGCGAGACACTCTGACACGACCATCCCGCAGCGCGCCTTAGTCCGCCTCACCCGGCCGGGGTGAGGCGTGCCTCTCTGCGGGCGGGGTTATCGTCAAGCGCACAACAGGTTATCGTCAAGCGCACGGACAGGTTATCGTCAAGCGCACGGACGAGCGGTGTCCGCGCGAGACGGAAGTCTCGTTCCCGCAACTGCTGGTGAAGGGCATTGCACAGTGGCCATCGGAGGCAGCGGACCCGAGCGGCCGACCGTACCGGCCACCGACGACGAATCCGCCCGGCCTCCCCGCCCCCCGGCCGCCGACGCCCCGGCCCTAGGCGGCCCGGTTAACGGCGCCCCGGCCACCGACGCCCCGGCTAGCAACGGCGCCGCTAGCAACGGCCAGGACGGGGGCGCGACACCGGCCCGGCGGCGGCGCATCACGCGAGCGCAGGCCGCGCATTTCATCCAGGCCGTGCGGGACAGCGACCGGGGAGTCGTGGACGAGACGGTCGAGCGGCTGAGCCGCTCCCGGCCCTGGCTCGCTCGGCTGGCCTTCGCCGTCGGGGCCTTCGCGATGCTCTTCGACGGGGTGAAGCTGCTGTTCACCAACTGGCGGCTGACCCTGGTCCAGGTGCTGCCCGCGATGTGGATCTGGGCCGCTATGTTCGACCTGAAGGCTCACGTGCTGCGCGGCAAGTCGTTTCACGAGCTGACCGGACCGGCGGTGGTGATCCCGCTGGTGCTCGGCGTCGCCGCCGTCACCGCGGCGAGCTTCTACCTGAACGCCGTGTTCGCGTTCGCCATCACCCAGCCCGGCCAGCCGAGGATCCGGCCCGCCTTCACCCAGGCCCGGCGGCACCTGCCCGTTGTCCTGGCCTGGGGCGGGGGCATCGGCATCCTGCTCGGCCTGGCCACCGTGGTCGTGCCCCGCTGGGGGCCGCCCTGGTTCGCGGTGTCGCTCAGCATCGTCGTGGGGCTGATGATGCTCTGCTACGTCGCCGTGCCCTCCAGGCTGATCGGCATCAAGCCCGTCCAGTCAAAGCGGGACAAGCTGACCGCCACCGCGGTGGGCGGGGCCGTCGGCGCGGTCATCTGCACCCCCCCGTACGCACTGGGCCGCCTCGGGCTGATCCTGCTCGGGTCGCACACGTGGTTCGTGCTCGGCATCATCCTGTTCGCGGTCGGGCTGACCCTGCAGGCAGGCGCGACGGGTGCGGTCAAGACGGTCAAGATGAGCGCCAAGCTCGTCTCCGGCACGCACATCGGCAGCGCTGAGAACGCTGGCCAGCAAGCTCGCCCCTAGCGGATGAGGCCCGGCGCGCCCGGCCCGCGAGATCATGACCATGGTGCGCAGGTCAGGGACGAACGCGGAAGGATCAGCATGCGGAATCCAGCGAGGAGACTTTCCCTTCTGGCGGCCATTGTCGCCGTCGCCGTCCTGACGGCCGGCTGCGGGAGCGCCATCAGCAGCGCGAGCAGCGCGATCAGCAGCCTGACGAGCCGGTCCGCCACGCCCAGCACCGGCCCCACGACCGCGCCGCCCACCACCGCACCCCCGACGACCGCACCGCCCACGACCGCACCGCCCACGACCGCACCGCCCACGACCGCACCGCCCACCACCCTGGCGCCAACAACCGCGGCGCCCACGACCGCGGCGCCGACCAGCGCGCCCGCGACCTCGGCTGCGGCCGCCTCTGCGTCCGCGACCCCGGGCACCGGGACCGGGACCAAGTACCTGTGGCTGTGGATCCTGCTGGCCGTGGTCGTCGTCGTGATCGGCCTGATCGTGTGGATCACTCACGCGTCCCGGCGCCGCTCGGCGGCCGCCGCCAGCTCGCGGTCCAGGCTCATCGACGCGTACGCGAAGGGATCGGCTCTGCATGACGCAATGAGCGTGGCAGAAGCCCCGGGCAGCTTTGCCGCGGCTGACGCGGGCGCCCGGTGGGCCGACATCCAGCGGCGCGCCGATGACCTCACGCAGACGCTGTATGCGCTGCGCGAATCGGTCCCGGATCCGGACCAGCAGGGCAGGATCGCCGACGTGCTCGCCTCGCTGCAGGCGGTCCGGTCCGCGATGGACGCCGAGCGCGCCCCGGGCGGCGCCGGCCCGCAGCAAGCCGAGGTCGTCCGCGGCCGCCTGTACTCCTTCGAAATGGCCCTGCGCGCGCTCCGGACCACCGACCAGGAATATACCTAACGATCCCGGCCGCGTGCAGCGGGCAGACTGCGAGTTGCGGCTGGCAGGCCGGGCCGAGCGCCAGGTCTGCCGCGTCGGCCCGGCCTGCCAGCCGCGGCACCTGGCCTTCTCGTGGGCCGTGCTGCGCAAGCTCGGCAACGAACAATGCCCGATCACCCTCGGGTGATCGGGCTGTGGCCCCGCTCGGTGACCCAGCCGGGATAACGTCGAGCGGCGAATATAACACCGAGCGGGGCGAAGTCTCGCTGTTCAGGAGCCGATCAGCTTGGCCTTGGCCGCCGCGAACTCCTCGTCGGTCAGGACGCCCTGCTGGTGCAGTCCCGCCAGCTGATTCAGCTGGTCGACAATGGACGATCCGCCCGGCGCGGGCGCCGCGGCCGGCGCGGGGCCGGCGCTGGGGCCTGCTGCGGCGGTGCCTGCTGCTGCTGTTCCAGGTCGCTGATGCGGGCGTCCTGGTCCGCCTCGGCGTCGGCCGCGGCGCCCTGCTTCCGGGCCGCGCTCTTCCCCACCATGTATGCGCCGCCGCCTACCACGGCCGCGCGCATCAGCGGGCGTCGTCGTCTGAACATCACTTACCTCCTGAGATCACCGGGCCGAACGGGGGTGCTACATGTCATCCGGCAGGTTGAGGCCGAGGGCGATCATGAGCTCGGGCGCGGCCGCGACCAGCTTCGGCCCGCCGACCTGCGGGGCGATGGCGATGAGCACGCCGATGATGTCCTCCGGGGTGGCTCCCTCGGCCAGCGCGGTGCTCACCTGCCAGACGTAAGAGGCGGGCGGGGCGTCGAGCGCGATGAGGGCGGCGATCTTGACCAGGGCGTAGCTGCGCGCGTCGAGGCCGCTCCTGGCCTCCCACTCCGCCCGCACCTCCAGGCCGGCCGCCAGGAGATCGGGGTCACCCTGGGCCAGAGCGGACAGGATGCCTCGCGCGCTGTCGGAGACCTCCACGTTGACGGGCACGGTCATGATCATGGTCCTTTCGTAGTGAGCGTGGCCTTCGCCGCGCTGGGTCGCTGAGCTAATGATGGCGGCTGGACCGCGGCCTTCGCGTCACCCGCAGCGGATGGGGCCACGTCACGCCGGTCCGGCGGTCTCAGCCGCCGGGTCGGGCGCCGCGGCGGGCCTGCCGATCAGCTCGATCAGGGCGAGGACCAGCAGCAGGAGGATGACGAGCACGATGACCAGCAGCGGGGTGGGCTCGCCCACGAACACGAAGATCACCGCGAACAGCGCCACCGCCCCGATCCGCAGGCCCTTGCGGTGCAGGTAGGTCCACTCGCCGACCGGGCCGGTGGACACCCCGCGGCGCTCGCCGTAGTGCCGGATCCAGTCCAGCCCCGACGCGGTCCCCGAACGGGTCGCGACCGCGGCCCGCGAGGGCCCGGTCAAGAACGCCCCGGCCGCCACGACCAGCCCGACGAGCAGCACGGTGCGCAGCCCGAGCTTGAGGAAGTGGACGAGCGCGTCAAACGCGGCCGCAGCGGCATCGGTGGGCAGCGTGCTGGTGGGCACGCTGCTCAGGTAGATGCTGCGGGCGATCAGCAGCCCGATCGAAAGGACCAGCATGGACGCGGCCAGGCCGAGCCCGGCGCCGATCAGGGCCCGGCGCCGCCCCCGCGCCGCGAACACCCCGCCGGCCAGCAGCAGCAGCGCCAGGATCGGCAGCACGATCTTGAGCGTCGTGATCAGCCGGTAGAGCGCCTGGGCTTTCCCGAGGTCCTTGGCCTGGAACAGCGCGAAAGTCGGGCTGACCGGAGGGATGTTGCTCGCCAGCGAGAACCCGTGCGCGACCAGGTCCTGCTTGGCCACCAGGATGAGGGGGCCGAGGTTCAGCACGATCTGGCCGTTCACCACGCTCAGGGCGCCGCCGCCCTGCCCGGACAGCACCTTGACTATCCCCTGGTGCGCGACGGTATTGACCTGCACCCACGCGTTGGCCATGGCCTGGCTCGAGATAATCGTGTGCACCGTGCTGTGGACGAAGCCGGTGACCGCGCTGGCGATCTGCGGGCCGAACGTCGTGAGCAGGGAGCTGAGCTTGGGCAGCCCCTTGTTGTTCAGCTGCGTGACCGCCTGGTTGATCACCGCGTTCAGGTTGATCTGGGCGATGATCTGGTCGGTGATCTTGTCGGTCAGGGCGTTCTGGACCGCCGGGTCGTGGATCAGCGGCTCAACGGTCGCTACGTACCGGCCGGTGTCGGAAACCTCGTTGCCCGCCCACACGCCGATCACCGAGACCAGCGCGAGCACGCAGCCCAAGACGATGAGCACGATGGAGAGGGGGGTCCGCCAGCTGAAGCGCCGTCGGTGACCCGTGACAGCGGTCTGGGTGTGGAGCTCGGCGGTTTCGGCGCGCAGCCGCTCCAGCTCGGCCCGTTCGTCCGGGCTGAGCCCGGAGTTCTCCTCGGCGGATCCCGGCTGGGTTCCGTCCGGCTCAACTGGCATCTGAGACTGGTCGGTCACGGATCCATAGTGGAGCCGCTCACCTCCGGCGGCATCACCCGCCGGAGGTGAGCTGGAAGCTGACGGGAACGAGGTGAGGGGCCGCCTGGGCCAGCGCCCCGGTCCGGGCTGGGCCCGGTCCGCCTCATCGAGCCCGGCGCCTGCGGCCGCCCGACCCGCGGCGGCGCGGCCCGATTTCAGGTCCTGATCCGGCTGCCCGCAGTGGGCTCATCCACGGCGGGTGATCCGGTCGCGCCCCCCGGGCCGTAGGTTCACCACCAAATAGGGACCATGGCGGAAAGAGGCAAGGGAAATGGCAATCGGTCCTGTGCAACTAATCGTGCTCGGGTTCAGTCAACCGGACTTCCACGGCGAGATCATCGCCGAGCTGGAGCGGCTCCGCGAGCACGACATGGTGCGTGTCATCGACTCGCTCGTCGTCTACAAGGACGCCGAGGGTGAGCTCGAGGTGGAGCACCTCAGCAACCTCACGCAGGATCAGGCCATCGAAGTCGGCAGCAAGATCGGCGCGCTGATCGGCCTGGGCATCGAGGGCGAGGAGGGCGCGGAGGCCGGCGCCATCGCCGGTGCCGAGGAAGTGGCCGCGACCGGACGAGTGGACGTGTTCTCCGACGAAGAGGGCTGGGACGTGCTCGAGGACATCCCGAACGACTCAGCGGCCGCGCTCATCCTCCTGGAGCACCACTGGGCCGTGCCGCTCCGCGACGCGATCGTCCGGGCCTGCGGCTTCCGGATCAGCGACGGCTTCATCAGCCCGCTCGACCTGGTGGAAATCGGGCTCGTGACCGCTGAAGAGGCGAAGGAACTGCACGAACTCGAAACGGCGGGCGGCGTCTAGCGCATCGCTCGTCCGGATCACGACCCTGGAGGAATGACATGTTCGCAGCACGCCCGGTCGTCCGCCGCACGTCGCGGCGCACCGCCCGCCGCGTTTCCCGCCGCCGCATCTAGCGGCCCGGTCCGGGACCGTAACACCACGATCCGTTCGTCCCAGGAGCATTTCAGGCCGAACGGACCCCGGTGCCTGCTTCCTGGCTCCTGCGTGCCAGGCCGGGCGGCAGCACAAATCCCTCCGAAGCCCGAGTGAAAGGAGCTCGCCATGGCGACGGAGTTCATCATGGGGGCCAGGGCCAGCTGCTCGGATGGCCCGTGTGGCGAGGTCATCCGCACCATCATCGATCCGGTGGCCCGCACGGTCACCCATCTGGTCATCCAGCCCGGGCGCCACGCGGAGGACGGCCGGCTGGTGCCGGTCGGGCTGGTCGAGCCGGGGACCGGCGAGATCAGGCTGCGCTGCAGCCTGGCCGACTTCGAGCGGCTCGAGGCTGCCGAGGAAATCGACATCGTGCAGGGCGTGGACTACGCCGGCGGTTACGGTCCGGACGCCGTCGGCGGCTACGGCGACGTCGGCAGCATGGGCGTGGGCGGCTCGGCCTCCGGCATGGGGATCGGCATGGGCCTGGGCCATGGCCCGCCGATTGTCGCCAGCGACAATGTCCCGGAAGGCGAAAGCGAAGTCGCCCGCCATGAGCGCGTCCATGCCGTCGACGGTGAGGTCGGGCAGCTGAAAGGCTTCGCGGTGGACTCCGCCGATCACCGGGTGACCCACGTGCTGCTCCGCGAGGGCCACCTGTGGGGCCGCCGGGAAGTCGCCATCCCGGTCAGCGCGGTGGTCTCCATGGAGAACGGCATCAGCCTTAACCTGACCAAGAAGCAGGTGGAGGAGCTGCCGCCCCGCGGCTGAACCCGAGTGGTGCCGCGCCGGATGGCACCGCGTCCGGTTATGACGGCGCGGTCTGCGGCCGGGTCGCACGCCAGTGGGACCAGCCCGCCCGCAGGCCCAGTCCCACCACGACGAGCACGATCACCGCGATCAGGGCCTTCGTCCCGGCGTTTCCGATGCGCGTGGCGACCTCCTCGCCCAGGAAGTACGACAGGCCCACGTACAGCCCGATCCAGCTGACCCCCGCGACCAGCGCGCCGAGAATGAACAGCGCGAACCGCACCCGGAAGATCCCCGACACGAAGGCGGGCATGGTCACGGATGCGACGAAGGTGTGACGGCCGAAGGCGCGATCGCCCTTGGCCAGCAGCTTCCGGCGATGGCTCTCCAGCCGTCCCGGATGGTCGAGCAGCGGGCGCCCGCCCCGCTGGCCGATCCAGAATCCGATGACCGAGCCCAGCATCCAGGCCACCAGCGCCGTGACCAGCACGACACCCACGTTGAGCTTGCCCTCGCCCGCCAGGCAGCCCGCCGCGATCAGCGCCGCATCCCCCGGGCCGGGGATGCCCGCTCCCATGATCGTGACCAGCACGAACAGGACAGTGTACTCGGTCAGGCTCATGGCGGGGCGTCGCTGACAGCTGGCCTGGACCGGCGGTGGCCGGGCTGGGCTACAGCGCCGGCGCCCCCTGGCCAGCCGGCGGCGAATTGATGATCGTGACCTCCGGCTTGGTGACCGCCCGCCGGAGCATGAAGCCGCCGATGATCTCGACCAGGCCCTGGATGATGAACCAGATGCCGACCAGGACGGCCAGCGCGGTAACCGACGCCACTGGCACCGCGGCGACGACGATTCCGGCGATCAGGCTGATGATCCCGAAGAAGATCCACCAGCCGCGTCCCTCGCCGGGGCCGGCCGCCATGCCCCCGGCCAGCGCGGACAGGCCCTGGATGATCCAGCTGATGCCGACGATCAGGCCGATCAGCGCCACGGTGAGGTTCAGGTGGCGCAGCAACACCACGCCGAGCACGATGAGCAGCAGCCCCGAGATTCCCAGCCATACCCGGTGTGACTCGGCGCTCCCGAACATCCTGACCAGGTGGAAGAGCCCCGAGACGATCACGAGCACGCCGATCAGGACGGCGATGACGTTCAGCGAGCCGCTCGGGTGGAAGCTCACGATCAGCCCGAGGATCAAGGTCACGATGCCGACGACCAGCATCGTCTGCCACGCGCCGATCACGCCGGGACCTGGCCGCGCCGATCCGAATTCTTCCGTTTCCATATGAGACCTTCTTACGACCTCAGGCCCGTTCCGGGCGCATGCCGAATGGTCGATACCGCGATCATGCGCTCGGCGCTCGGCCGCGGCCTCACCCGTGCCGGGTGAGAGAGCACCTAACGGCCCGCCTGCGGTGCTGTCCGCCCCGCCTCGCTAGTGGCGGCGGCTGGGCAGGATGGCCCCGATCACCCACAGCAGCGGGAATATGAACCCGATCAACCCGAGCACCCAGTGGCCCTTGCGGAAGGTGAGGATGGCGAGCGTGAACAGCAGGACAAGATAGATGATGCCGAGCGTGGTGAACCAGACCGCTCCGTGCATGACGTCAGCTCCGTTCTGAAATCCAGCAGGAGCCCAGCATCCCCCGGACCGCCCATGGCCGGCCTCATCCCGGCCGGATGATTAGCCGGCCCGGGCGTCATCCCGCCCAGATGATTGGCCGGCGCGGGCGTCATCCCGCCGCCGGGCCGTCCGCAGCGTCTTCAGCGCGCTCCCTCGCCGGCGGGAGCAGGACCCCGCCCGCCGGCCATTGCTGCTTGCCCACTGCCAATCTCTCTTGACCCGAGAATTGCTGCGCAAGAACAATGGAACGGCAGACCGTCTTGGGGAAGATGCGTTCGGGGCGATGGAAATGAGCGACCTGCGTGAGCGGCCCGGCCTGACGCGCGCCGCGGACGGCGTGCCGGCCGACCTGGTCACCTCGAAGCTGCTGCCGCCGCTGGCCCGCCGGGGGATGATCCGCCGTCCCGCGCTCGACCGGCTGGCCGGCGGGGATCCGCGCCGGATCATCTCGGTCGCGGCGCCGCCGGGGTACGGGAAAACCACGCTGCTGGCGCAGTGGGCCGAGCTCAGCGGCACGGCCTTCGCCTGGGTGTCGGTCGACGAGCGGGACAACGACCCGAAGATCCTGCTCAGCTACGTGGCGCAGGCGCTGGATGCGGTGCAGCCGGTCGGGCGGCGGGTGTTCGACGCGCTGGCCTCCGCGGCCAGCTCGGTGCCCGGCTCGGTGGTCCCGCGGCTCGGCGCGGCGTTCGCCTCGATGACCGTGCCGGTGGTCCTGGTCCTGGATGACGTGCACCTGCTGGCGAACCGGGATGGCCGCGATGCCCTGTCGATCCTGGCCGAGCACGTGCCACCCGGATCGCGGCTGGTGCTGGCCGGGCGGGCGGCGCCGCCATTGCGGGTGGCGCGGCTGCGCGCCGAAGGCCGGCTCCTCGAGGTCGGCCCGGCCGATCTGGCCCTGACCCGCCCGGAGGCGGCGGCGCTGCTGCGCAACGCCGGCCTGGCGCTGGGCCAGGGCCAGGTGGCGGCGCTGCATCAGCGGACCGAAGGGTGGCCGGCCGGGCTGTACCTGGCCGCCCAGCACCTGGCCGCCCAGCACCTGCGCGAAGGTGGCTCGCTCGGCACCGCGGCGGTCTCCTTCGGCGGGGATGACCCGCTGGTCAGTGAGTACATAAAAGCAGAATTCCTGGCCACGATCTCCCGGCGGCACCGGGAGTTCCTGGCCCGGACCGCGATGCTGGAGCAGCTGTCCGGGCCGCTGTGCGAGGCGGTGCTGGAACTGCCCGGCGCCGCCGCGATCCTGGCCGAGCTGGAACGGGCCGAGCCCGGGCTGCTGCCGGTCCTGCGCCGGCGGGCGGCCGCCTGGTGCCTGGCCAACGGCCGGCCCGCCGACGCGCTGGAGTACTCGATCGCCGCCGGGGACGTCGACGCGGTCGCCCGGCCCGGGGCCCGGCTGGCGGCCGAGCGGGCCCCGAGCACGGGCGGGGCTTCGTCCCTGACCGCCGCGGAGCTGCGCGTCCTGCCCATGCTGGCCACTCACCTGTCGTTCCCGGAGATCGCGGCCCAGATGTTCGTGTCGCCGCACACCGTGAAGTCGCAGGCCATGTCGCTGTACCGGAAGCTGGGCGCCTCGTCGCGCAGCCAGGCGGTCGCCCGGTCCCGCGAACTGGGGCTCCTGGACCGCTGACCGCCTGGTGATCGGCCCGCCGCGGCAAGAGGGTCATTTCATACCAATCGCATGATGCGCAGGTCAGCGCGCAGGAGTTGAGTGATGGGCAGGGTGCGGGGCCCGGGCGCAAATAACGGCGGCCGGCCACCGCGGGGAGGTTGTTATGGCTGCTCAAGTTGCCAACCGTGCGCCGGATCGGGCCAGGCGGTCAGCGGCATTCGTCGGCGACCCGATCCTCATATCCAAGATCAGGTCACCGGCCATCCCGGCGTGGACGGTCCCGCGCCCCCGGATCACCAAGCGGATCGCCGAGGGCGCGCGGTGGTGCCCGCTGACCGTGGTGACCGGGGCGCCGGGCGCGGGCAAGACCATGGCCGTGGCCCTGTGGGCGGCGGCGGAAACCGGCCCGGTCGCCTGGGTCGGCCTGGACGAGTTCGACAACGAGCCGGATACGTTCTGGAGTTATGTCCTGGCCGCGCTGCGCCGGGCGGGTGTGGCCCTTCCCGAAGAGCTGCGCGCCCAGCCGCCAGGGCAGGACCATGACGACGGATTCTTGCTGCAGCTGACGGCCGCGCTGGCCGCCCAGGACCCGCCGGTGACGCTGGTCCTTGATGACCTGCACGCGCTCACCGAGCCGAGCGCGCTGAAGGGCCTGGACTTCATGCTGCGCAATGCGGGTCCCGCGCTGCGTTGCGTGGTCACATCGCGCGTGGACCCGCTGCTTCCGCTGCACCGCTACCGGCTGGCCGGGCAGCTGACCGAGATCCGGGCCAGCGACCTCGCGTTCAGCACCGCCGAAGCGGAACTGCTGCTGGCCCAGCACGGCAGTACGCTTCCGGCCGACTCGCTGGAGAGCCTCACCCAGCGCACCGAGGGCTGGGCGGCCGGTCTCCGCCTGGCCGCGATCTCCCTGGCCACGCATCCCGACCCGGACCAGTTCGTCAAGGAGCTGATGGCCGAGGACAGCCCGCTGATCTGCTACCTGGTCGACGAGGTGCTCAACGTCCAGCCGCCGGAGATCCGCGAGGTCCTGCTGAGCACGAGCATCCTGGAGCATGTCAGCGGCGAGGTCGCCATCGAGCTGACCGGCAATGAGCGGGCCGCCGGAATCCTGGCCTCGCTGGCCCGCACCAACGCGTTCGTCCGGCCCATCGGCTCCGGGTGGTACCGGTATCACACGCTGTTCGCCGAGATGCTCCGCCTGAAGCTGCGCTACGAGCATCCGGACCGGGTGCCCGTACTGTACCAGCGGGCCGCTCGGTGGTACGTGCGGAAAGGGATGCTCGCCGACGCGGTGCGGCAGGCGGCCCGGGCCGGTGACTGGCCGCTCGCCGCCGCAATTGCTGTCGATGACCTGGCCATCGGCCAGCTCACCGATCCGCGCGACGGCCAGCGCCTGGCCGGGGAGTTCACCGGCCTGCCCTCGGGCCAGGACTGGGCCGAGCCGGCGCCCTACCTGGTCTCCGCGGCCCTCGCGCTGGGCGCCGGGCAGGACGAATCGTGTGTCGCGGCGCTGGACGCCGCCGACCGCCTGCTGGACGCCGCTGACTCCCAGCTGGACGCCGCTGACCCCCTGCTGGACGGCCTGCCCGCTGGACAGCCGGCCGCCGCCCGGCTGCTGGACGGCCTGCCCGTCGGACAGCCTGCCGCCGCCCGGCTGTCCGCCGCGGTGATCCGCCTCAGCGCCTCGCTACGCGCCGGGGACCTGACCGCGGCGGCGGCCGCCGTGGCCCGCGCCGAGGCGATGCTCAACCAGATCCCCGGCCGCCCGCGGGCCGCCGGGTATTCGGATCTCAGCAGGCGCGTGCAGTGCGGCCGGGCCGCGGTCGACCTGTGGTCCGGCCGCCCGGAGGAGGCGGCCGGTGTCCTGGAGGCCGGGCTGGCCGGTGCGGACAGCTCCGGCCAGGAGGCCGAACGAGCCTACTGGGCCGGGCCGCTGGCGCTGGCCGAGGCGTTGCGTGGCCGGCTGTCCCGCGCTGCGGAGCTGGCCAGCCAGGCGATCCCCGCGGCGGGCGAGCAACCGCCGGCCCGCGCCCGGCCGCCGCCCCGCTCGTCGCGCTCGCCTGGGTGCACCTGGAGCGCGGCGAACTGCCCCAGGCGCGCAGCTTCCTCAAGCAGGCCGACGCGGCGCTCGGCCGGCGTCCGGACAAGCTGATCGGGGCGGTGGCCTACCTGGTCGCGGCCGGCGGTGCCCTGGCTGAGGGCCGTTCCCAGCTGGCCGTGCAGGTCGTCGCCAAGGCACGGTCGGACTGGCTCGTCCCGGCGTGGCTCGACCAGCAGCTGAGCCTGCTGGAGTCGCGCGCATGGACGGCAGCGGCCAACGTCCGCGCCGCGGTGGCGGCCGCCGAACGGGCCGGCTCCTCGGCGGAGGGCGCCGAACGGCCCGGTTCCTCGGCGCAGGCCAGGGTCACGCTCGCACACGCCCGGGCGGCCGCCGGGGACAGCGAGGAGGCGGCGCGCGTGCTCGCGCCCGTCCTCGCGGCCGAAGCCGGCCTGCCGGAGGCGGCGCGGCTGTCAGCAGGCCTGGCCGACGCCAGGCTCCGTTACGCCAGTGGCGACAGTGCCGGCGGCCGGCGCGCCCTGGCCTGCGCGCTGCGGCTGGCCGAACGCGAGCAGCTCAGGCTGCCGCTCATGCTGGAGCGCGGCTGGCTTGAGCCGGTGGTGCGGCGCGACCCGCGGCTGGCCGAAACCCACCGGCGGCTGCTCGCCCCGATCTTCGGTTACGATCAGGTCCCGGCGCCTGCCGCGCCCCGGGATGAGGCCCCGGTCCTGGTCGTCGAGCCGCTCACCGAGCGTGAGCTGGAGGTTCTCACGCACGTGTCGAGCATGATGAACACGGCCGAGGTGGCCAGCGAGATGTACATCTCCGTCAACACGGTAAAGACGCACCTGCGGAACATCTACCGCAAGCTGGCGGCGGCGCACCGCAACGAGGCGGTCCGCCGGGCTCGCCAGCTCCAGCTGATCTGACGGCCGGCCATGGACGGGACCTCAGGGTACAGCCGGCAACTGGACCGCTTCCGCGAAGCGCGGCGCGAGATCGAAGCGTCGGTGCTCTCGCTCGCCACGTCAGTGGACGGGCGCCGGTTCACGTTCCAGGCCTCGCTGCACGGCCTGGAGCTCGAGGCCGGCGGGTACGTCATGCTCCAGGGCGGCGGCGCTCCGCGTCTGGGCCAGGTGCTCTCGCTCGAACTTCACGAGCAGCGGGGCGCGGAGCTGACGCTGCCGGCCGACGCCGGTGGCGGCCCGGTGGCCCGGACGGAGGTCCCGGTCCGCTACGCGCGCGGCGAGGGCCTCATCGTGGACGGCGGCACCGCGCCATTTCACGACGCGGTGGTCCGTCCCGCCGCCGAATCCGACCTGCGGGCGTGGCAGCAGCGCGGCGCCGGCCCCGGCGCGCAGCTGACGCTGGGCGAGCTCACCCTGGCCCCCGGCGTGCCCTGCCTGGCCGACGCCGGGGGCTTCAACCGGCACACCTTCCTCTGCGGCCAGTCCGGGTCGGGGAAGACCTACTCGCTCGGCGTGATCCTCGAGCGGCTGCTGAGCGAGACGGACCTGCGCCTGGTCATCCTCGATCCGAACTCCGACTTCGTGCGCCTGGGCCAGGTGCGCCCGGACGCCGACCCGGCGCTGACGGGACGTTACGCCGACGCGGCCCGGCGGATCGCGGTCTATTCCGCGGCTGCGCCGGGAGAGCGCAGACTGCGGATCCACGCGGGCGAGGTCGACCCGGCGACGCAGGCGGCCGCGCTCCGCCTGGATCCGATCGCCGACCGGGAGGAATACGCCGCGCTGGCCGCCCTGCTCGCCGACACGAACCCGATCACGTTGCAGGCCCTGGCCGACATCGACCGGCCCGAGGCCAGGCGCCTCGGGTTGCGGATCCGCAACCTGGGCGTGGACCGCTACTCGGTCTGGGCCTCCGGCCAGACGGGTTCGGTCCTCGACGCGGTCCATGACGATGCGGTCCGCTGTGTCGTCGTCGACCTGGGCTCGCTGCCCTCCCGTGAGGAGCAGTCCCTGATCGCCGCGACGGTGCTCGGCGATCTGTGGCGTCGGCGTCAGGACCGCAGCCCGGTTCTTATCGTGATCGATGAGGCCCACAATGTCTGCCCGGCCGAGCCGGCCGATCCGCTGGTCGCGGTGGCGGCCGAGTACGCCGTCCGGATCGCCGCCGAGGGCCGTAAGTTCGGCCTGTACCTGCTGGTGTCCACGCAGCGCCCGCAGAAGATCCCGGAGAACGTCCTGTCCCAGGCGGACAACCTGGTGCTCATGCGGCTGAACTCCCTCGCGGACGCGGCCTTCGCCGAGGCGGCCTTCTCGTTCGTGCCGCCCAGCCTCATCGCCCGTTCGGCCATCTTCGGTCAGGGCGAGGGACTGATCGCGGGCCGGATCTCGCCGCACCCCGCCCTGCTCCGCTTCGCCGGCCGGCTGTCCGAAGAGGGCGGTGCCGACGTTCCCGCGACGTGGGCCTCACCGCACCGGTGAGGCCCGCCCGGCCGCCGCGGCTAGGGCTGGGTGCCCAGGGTGACGGTAACGGTGGTGGTCTGGCCGCTGCGCCAGACGTGCAGCGGGACGGTATCTCCCGGCTTCTTGGTCAGGGTTAGCTCCTGCAGCTGAACGGCGCTGGTGGCGGGCTCTCCGTTGATCTGCGTGATCACGTCGCCGGAGCGCAGGCCAGCCTGGGCGGCGGGCCCGCCCGGTACGACCGTCTGCACATACAGCCCGTCGGGTACGCCGCCCTGGGCGGCGGCCGCAGCCGGTATCGGCACGGTGCCCAGGCCGAAGTAGGCGTGGGTGACCGAGCCGGTGGCGATGATCTCATCGGCGATGGTCGTGGCCAGGTTGACCGGGATGGCGAAGCCCAGCCCGATGCTGCCGCCGGACGACTCGCCGGACGAGCTGGGCACGGTCGCCCCGGCCGTGGGCACCCCGATGAGCTGGCCGGAGCAGTTGACCATGGCGCCGCCGCTGTTGCCCGGGTTGATGGCCGCGTCGCTCTGGATCGCCGAGACCAGCAACGCCGCCGTGTTATTCTCCGCGGGGACCTGGACGGTACGGTCCAGGGCGCTGATGATCCCGGAGGTGACCGTGCCGGACAATCCCAGCGGGGCGCCGATCACCACGTTCGCCTCACCCACCTGGACCGAGGAGGACGAGCCCATCGCGATGACCGGGAGCGTCCGGGAGACATCGGCCTTGAGCACGGCCAGATCGGTCTGCGGGTCCCGGCCGGTGATCGTCGCGGGGGCGCTCTGCCCGTCGGAGAACTGGACCTTTACCGACCCGCCGCTGGCGGCTACCGCTATGACATGGTTGTTGGTCAGGATGTACCCGTCGGATCGGATGACCTCGCCGGACCCGGTGCCGCTCCCGCCGCTGCCCCGCGCCGAGATGGTCACCACCGACGGGATGACCTTGTTCGCGACCGAGGTGACATCGCACACGCTGAGCTGGCTGGAGCTGGCCGTACTGGCCGGGGCCGCCGAGGACTTCGTCGCGGCGACGATGCCGCCGCCCGCGACGCCCCCGACCACCAGCGCGCCGACCAGCGCCGCCGGCAGCAGCCACCGGTTCCTGTTATGCCCGTGCTTCGATCCGGTCACGACTGTTTTCATCCTTCCTGGATGAGCGCGGATCAGCTGGCCTCACCTATACCGATGCTGACCAAAGGCGTCATCCCGGTCATCACCCTCCGCGAGTGAGGCCCGCCCGGGCCGCCCGGGCGTACAACGATTGACGACGCAGTGCACTGGACCGCAGTGCACCGGACTATGGACCAAGGCTTCGATGATGGCCGTTTACGATCTGCTCGCCCCACATTACGACGCCGTGACCGGCGATCCCGCCACCGAGGCGGCGCTCATTCATGACCTCATCGAGCGGCGTCACCGCCAGGCGGCCACGGTGCTTGACCTGGCCTGCGGGACCGGCAGCGTGACCGCGCTGCTGGCCGGCGCATACCAGGTAAGCGGCCTGGATATCTCGCCCGCCATGCTGGCCGTGGCCCGGGACAAGCTGCCGGCCGGGACTCAGCTCTACCTGGCCGACATGACCAGCTTCCGGCTTGACGCCCGCTTCGACGTGGTCCTGTGCGCCTACCAGGGCATCAATCACCTGCTCAGCCTGGCCGCATGGCAGGCCAGCTTCGATCGTGCCTGGGACCACCTCAACCGCGGTGGCCTGTTCGTCTTCGATATCACCACGGTCGGCCAGCTGGAGCGGATGGCTGCCGGCCCCCCGATCGTCCAGGAGTTCGGCGGTAATTACCTGCGGATAAAGGTGCGCACGGCGGACGGGGTGATATTCGACTGGCACATCGAGGTGTATGAACTTCAGCCCGACGGCCGGTACCACCTGCTGACCCAGAAGGTCTCGCTGAGATCATTTCCGCTGGCTGACATACGGGCCGCGCTGAGCGCGACCTTTTCCCGCGTGGAGATGATCAGCGACGGGCCGCCAGCCGGCCAGGACCACTCAGCCGGCCAGGACCACGAGGACCGTATCTGGTTCGCCTGCAGCAAGCCCAGCTGACCTAGCGGCCGCACGCGGCCACTAGGTCACCGGAGCGTCGGGCGCGTGGTCGGCCTGGTCCGCGGTGTACGGGCTGACCAGCGTCACGTCGTCGATGGTGAAGGCCCGTTCCCGGCGGATGTCGCGGGTGAACGCGAACCACCAGCTGAAAATCGCGCCGATGCGGTTGCGGAAGCCGGTGAGGAAGCCGATGTGGATGAACAGCCAGACCACCCAGCCCGGGAAGCCGCCGAAGTTCAGCTTGAAGGCAGACACCACGGCGTCCCCGCGGGAGATGTAGGCGGCCGAGCCCAGGTCGCGGTATTTGAACGGCTTGTCGAAGCTCTCCCCCCGGGCCAGATGGGCGACCTTGCGCCCGGCGTACAGCCCGGTCTGCATCGCGACCTCCGCGACTCCGGGCAGCTTGTCCAGGCTCATCACATCCCCCGTGACCAGGATCTCCGGATGGCCGGGGATGGCCAGGTCCTTGCCGACCACGATCCGCCCGGCCCGGTCCTGCTCCGCGCCGGTGGCCTTGGCCACCGCCCCGGCCAGCGGCGGAGCCTCGACCCCCGCGGTCCAGAACACGTTGGCCGCCTCGTACCGGGTCACGTGGCCGTCGTGGTCCTTGACGTCCAGCCCGGCGGAGTCCACATGGCTGACGATCGAGCCCATGTGCAGCTCGACGCCCAGCTTGCCGAGGGCACGGGCGGCCAGGCCGGACAGCTTCGGGCCGAACGTGGCCAGCGGGGCGGTGCCGCCGTCGAACAGCAGGACCCGGGCGTCTTCGGGCTTGATGTGCCGGTATTCGCGGCGGAGCGTCTTGGTGGCGACTTCGCGGATCTGGCCGGCCAGTTCCACACCGGTGGGTCCGCCCCCCACCAGGGCGAAGGTGAGGAACCGTTTGCGTGCCTCGGGGTCGGGCTCGGACTCGGCCAGCTCGAACGCGCCGTAGATCCGCCGCCGGATTTTCATGGCGTCTTCGATGGTCTTCATCCCGGGCGCGATGGGGGCGTACTCGTCATGCCCGAAGTAGGACTGCTGGACGCCGGCGGCCAGGATGAGGTAGTCGTAACCGAACTCGGTCTCCTGGCCCAGCGGCCGCCGGGCCAGCACCCGCCGCCGGTCCGGATCGATGCCGTTCGCCTGGGCTATGACGAACTCGATGTTGCGGTGTTTCCTGAGCAGCTCACGCAGCGGCGTGGCGATCTTCCCCTGGGACAAGATGCCGGTCGCGCACTGGTACAGCATCGGCTGGAACAGGTGGTGCTCGGCCCGGTCGATGAGGGTCACCTGAACCGGTGCCCGCGCGAGCATCCGGGCGGCGAACAGCCCCGCGAAGCCGCCGCCGATGATCACTACCTGGCGGGGGCGGGATGCCTCGGCCATGGCTCACCTCTCGCTAGGTGCCGCAACTGGACTCGTGCCCTGGGCTACCACTGGCCTCAGCCTTTGGGGTCGTACCAGTAGCCCCGCGAGGGCAGCAGACGCTCGGCCTCGTTGGGTCCCCAGCTGCCCTTGGCGTAGGGGTGCACCGGAACGGCGTCGCCGAGCACCGGGTCGACGATCTTCCAGGCCGCCTCGACCGTGTCCTGCCGGGCGAACAGCCAGCGGTCCCCGTCGAGCGCCGCGCCGATGAGCCGGTCATAGGGGCGGATGTCCGACCCGGCCTGCTGGGCGAACGAAAGCTCCTCGGCCTGCGGTTCCCACCCGGCCCCCGGCTTCTTTCCGTGCAAGGTGAGGTTGACTGCCGTCTCCGGCCAGATCCGGAACCTCAGCCGGTCCTCCGGAACCATGGGCTCGATCTCGAAGACGTCCTGCGGCGGCGCCTTGAAGGTGATGGCGATCTCGGTCGCGGTGACTGGCATGCACTTGCCCGCGCGGATCAAGATGGGCACGCCGGCCCAGCGCCACGTGTCGGCGGCCAGCCGGACGGCGACGTAGGTTTCCACGGTCGACTCGGGCGCGACGCCCTCGACGTCGTGGTAGCCGTCGTACTGGCCGCGTACCGTATTCTCCGGGGTCATCGGGCTCAGCGCGTTCACCACCTGCTGCTTGGCATCCTGCCAGCCGGACAGGCCCTTGCCGGTCGGCGGCTCAGCCAGCACGGTGGCCAGCACCTGGAGCATGTGGTTCTGCAGCACGTCCCTGATCGCGCCGGTCCGGTCGTAGAACCGGCCGCGGTCGGAGACGTCGAACGCCTCGGACATGGTGATCTGGATGTTGTCGACGTAGTTGCGGTTCAGCAGCGGCTCGATGACCGAGTTGGCGAACCGGGCGAACAGCACGTTCTCCACCGGGTCGAACGCCAGCCAGTCATCGACCCGGAAGATGGCCTCCTCCGGGAAGTACTGGTGCATGGTGTCGTTGAGCTGCCGGGAGCTGGCCAGGTCGACGCCGAACGGCTTTTCCACCATGACCCGGGCGCCGTCTGCCCGCCCCGCGCCGGCGATACCCTGCGCGATCCGGCCGAACAGCTGGGCCGGCACTTCCATGTAGTACAGGATCTTCTGGCCGGCGCCGATCTGATCGGACATGGCCTTGTAGGTGGCCTCGTCGCCCAGGTCCCCGTCCACGTAGCGCAGCAGGCTGAGCATCTTCACCGCCGCCGGGTCGGCCGGGTCCATGTTGTTGAGCTTGAGCGACGCGGTGGCGTAGTCGCGGAACTGCTCCAGGCCCCAGCCGCTCTTGGCCACCCCGACTACCGGGACGTCGAGCACGCCGCGCTTGACCAGCCCTACCAGCGCCGGGAAGGTCTCGATCTTGGCCAGGTCCCCGGTGGCCCCGAAAATCACCAGCGCGTCAACTTTGTCGGACATGTCGATCCCTCCTGAGTGATCGTCTTCATCGGATCGCACCCAGGCCGGGGAGACATCCTCCGCGGCGGGGGATCTGGATCCTTTACTCAGCTCCCTGGATGGTGACCGGGACGGTGAGGAAATGGTCGTACGACGTTCACCGACTGCCTCCGGTTTTCCTTCACCCGCGTCGCCAGACGATGTGATCAGCTCCATCATCCGGGCTCACCGCCCGGCCCCGCCTCATCCGTGCCGGGTGGTGCTGCTCACCTGTTCACCCTCGCCGGAGGAGGCGACGGCATCCGGCCGATGCCAGCATGCAGGCCAGGAGCCGATGTCGCTGATGTCGCTGGCACGTGGGCCGTCCCAGGTCGAGGCCCTTCGGCGGCTCAGGGAGCGGCTCGAGAGAGGAGGCCCGCGGTGCGCCTGAACCGCCGCCAGCTGCGGAACCTCCGCGGCATCGAAGCTGAGCTGGCCGCCTCCGATCCAGGCCTGCACGCGTTCTTCGTGTCGTTCACCTCCCGGGCCGGCCTGCACGAGGTGCCCACCGAGATGCCCCGCGCGGACCGTGCTGCCCCGTGGCCGTTCCGGCTGCTGGCCCGGCTGCGGCCCGGCCGGCCCGCGCGGCGCGGGCGGAACGTCGACGGCCAGGCCGACGACTGGTGCGCTGAGAACCGGAACGAACCGTGACGGCCAGCCAGGTCCGGCGCGGTGCTGCGGGGTCATCACCTGCAACGGGTGATGACGCACAAGCGCGCCGCTACGATCATGGCCTGGTGACCGAGCACTATGACGTGATCATCGTGGGCACTGGCGCGGGCGGCGGCACGCTGGCCCACACGCTGGCCCCGTCGGGCAAGCGGATACTGCTGCTCGAGCGAGCACCTGCTGAGCCGCACGTCGTGAACCGCCTCGTTGCCGCAAGCGCCAGCACAGCCCGATGAGATCGGCGGCCCATGACGACGCCCCCTGATCCGCAAGTCCTCTTGCGGTCCCGGCCCTACGTGATGCTGCTCGTCCTGGCGGCCGTCATCGGGGTCCCCGTCTCCGCCGTGGCCTGGGGTTTCCTCGCCCTGGTCAGCAAGCTCCAGGGCTGGATCTTCACCAGCCTGCCGCACGCTCTTGGCTTCCATTCCGAACCGCTGTGGTGGCCGATCCCGCCCTTGATGCTGGCCGGCCTCCTGGTCGCGCTCACGATCCGGTACCTGCCCGGAACGGGAGGGCATTCGCCCGCCGACGGATTCAACGCCAAGGCGGGCCCTCCTACCCCCGTCCAGCTGCCCGGCATCGTCCTCGCCGCGCTGGCCACCCTCAGCCTCGGTGCCGTGCTGGGTCCCGAGGCACCGCTGATCGCTATCGGAGGCGGCCTCGGCGTCCTCGCGGTCCGCCTCTCCAGGCGCGATGTCCCGGCCCAGACCAACGCCGTGGTGGCCGCCGCCGGGAGCTTCGCCGCCATCAGCGCCCTGCTCGGGTCCCCGTTGCTCGGCGCCTTCCTGCTGATGGAAGCCTCCGGGCTAGGCGGCGGCATGCTGGAGATCGTGCTGCTGCCCGGCCTGGTCGCCGCCGGCGTTGGTTCGCTGATCTTCATCGGCCTGGGCTCGTGGAGCGGGCTCGGCCCGTTCTCGCTGGCCATTCCCCACCTCCCCGTCTTCAGCCAGCCCGATGCCGCCGAGTTCGGCTGGGCGCTGGTGATCGGGCTGTTGGCCGCGTTCGTCGGTTCGGGTATCCGGTGGCTCGCCCTGCTCTTGCGGCCGCATGTCGAGCGGCGGATGGTTCTCCTTACCCCCGTGGTGGGCCTGGCCGTCGCCGGGCTCGCGATCGCCTTCGCCGCCGGCACCGGGAAGAGCTCCGCGGAGGTGCTGTTCTCCGGCCAGGACCAGCTTGGTCCCTTGGTCACCAGCAGCGCCAGCTATACGGTGGGCGCGCTGCTGCTGCTCATCGCCTGCAAGGCGCTGGCCTACGGCGCCTCGCTGAGCAGCTTCCGCGGCGGGCCCATCTTCCCCGCCATGTTCATCGGCGCGGCGGGCGGCATGGCCATGTCGCACCTGCCCGGACTGCCGCTGGTGCCCGCCCTGGCCATGGGCATCGGCGCGGTGGCCGTGGTGATGCTCAAGCTCCCGCTGACCTCCGTCCTGCTGGCCAGCCTGCTGCTCGGCTCCGACGCGCTGCCCGTCATGCCGCTGGCCATCATCGCGGTCGCCGTGGCCTACGTCGTCTCGGCCCGGCTCACCCCGCTTCCCGCGGCGCAGACCCAGCCGGAGACGGCGCCGCCGCCCGGCGGGGTGACGGGAATTCACCCGTCAGGTGTGGGGCGGCCGCAGGAGTAATGAAGGACCATCAAGGTCTGGCTCGTTTCGATCCCAACCTGGCGGGAGCTGCCATGTCATCGTCCTACTACGAGATCCGGGTGAACGGCATTCTCCCGCCTGAGGCCCTGCTGGACTACGACCGGCTCACCGCGTCAGTGGAGCCGGTCGAGACCGTCGTGCATGGCTCGCTGCACGATCAGGCGGCGCTGCAGCGCCTCCTCGCCCGGCTCGAGGCGTTCGGCATCCAGCTTCTCGAAGTCCGCCGGCTCCGCAGCTCGGGCTGACCAGCCGGCCCTGCTCAGGTGATCACTGCTCAGGCGATCACTGCCGCACGATGCAGCGGAAACCGAGGTGGGACGTCGACGTGTCGACAGACTGGGCCATCCGGGCGGCGGGGCGGTAACGCCGGCAGTAGTTCGGCGCACACAGATGCGACCCGCCCTTCATGACCTTGCGCGGAATGCGCGTGGGATCCCGCGGGTCGATGCTCTGCTCCCGCCCGTCAGCCTCGCGGTCCCCAGTTTCATGACCGTCAGGGCCATGGCCATGAGCCTCATGACCGTCAGGTTCATGACCGTCGGCCTTGCGGCCATGAGCCTCGTGGCCGCCGGCGCAGCAGGCGGGGACGTCAGCCGCGGACTCGGCCGCCGCGTACCAGTCCGACGTCCATTCCCAGACGTTGCCGATCATGTCGTACAGGCCGTAGCCGTTGGCCGGGAACGCGCCGACCGGCGAGGTCCGCTCGTACCCGTCGTCCTCGGTGTTCTGCAGCGGGAAGTCGCCTTGCCAGGTGTTGGCCATCCAGCGCCCGTCCGGGTTGAGCTCGTCACCCCAGGCGAACTCGGCGCCGTCCAGGCCGCCGCGCGCGGCCAGTTCCCATTCGGCCTCGGTCGGGATCTCTTTGCCCGCCCATTCGGCGTATGCGGCCACGTCGGACCAGGTCACGTGCACGACCGGATGATCGGGCCGGTTCCGGATGGAGCTGCCGGGGCCGGTCGGATGCCGCCAGTCCGCGCCCGGGACGGCCTGCCACCAGTTGTACGGATCGGCCAGGCTGACCGGGTGCCCGGGTGACACGAACACGCTCGAGAACGGCACCAGCAGCTCCGGCTGGGCGCCCGGGTAAGCCGCCGGGTCGGGCGCCCGTTCGGCCATGGTGACGTGCCGGGTCTTGCGCACGAACCGGTCGAACTCCCGGTTCGTCACCGGCGCCTGGTCGATCCAGAACCCGCCGGCCGTGACCTTGCGCGCCGGCGCCTCCTCCGGATAATGCCGGTCCGAGCCCATCAGGAACGTCGAGCCGGGAATCCATACCATGCCGTCCATCGCCGCCCCTAACGATCCTGCCGCCTCACCGGTGAGTGTGCTGTCAAGGGAGCGTAGCCGCCCTCACCCGCCGCGGATGATCGCACCGGGGCGTCCGGTGCTGGATACTGGCTAGCGTGAACCAGCGTGACGGGATGCTGCGGTCGGTGGGCAGGCGGATGACCGACCCGGCTGAGGCGCTGGCCCAGCAGGTCATCGAGCGCGTCGTCGAGCTCGTGCTCAGCGCGACGGACCTCAACGAGATCGTCGGCCAGATCGACATGAACGCGCTGCTCAGCCGCGTCGATATCAACGCCTTGCTGAAGAAGGTCGACTTGGAAGCCGTGCTGGACCGGGTGGACCTGAACGCCCTGCTGGAGCACGTCGACCTGAACGCGGTCATGGCCCGGGTGGACATCAACCCGCTGCTGGAACGCGTCGATGTTAATGAACTGCTGCAGGGGATCGACATGGACGCCCTGGTCGAGCACACCGACCTCGGCGCGGTCATCGCCCAGTCGTCCGGGGGCCTGGCCACCGAAGCCCTCGACGGCGCGCGCAGCGCCGCGGTCGGCCTCGACCAGTTCATCGACCGGTGGGTGCAGCGCCTGCTCCGGCGCAAGCATCCATCGCCGCTGGCCCCCCCGGCGCTCCTGCCCGCCCCCGATCCGGCTGCCCCCACCCCAGCTGCGGCCGAACTTGCCCCGCCGCCCGCTCCGGCCCCACCCGGCCCGGACGTGCCTGAACTGACCCCGCGGCTCGATCCGGGCGCGGCTGAGCTGATCCTGCCCCCCGATCCGGTCCCGCCTCCCGATCCGGCCCTGCCCCCCGATCTGGCCCTGCCCCCCGATCCGGCGCTGCCCGACCTCACCGCAACCGACCCCATCACGAGGGCCGAGCCGTGACGGCGGCCCAAGCAGACCTGGTCGGCTACCAGGGGCGCTACGCGGGCTCGGTCTCCCGGTTCGTCGCCTACGCCATCGACCTGGTGGTGAGCTCGGCCGTGTTTTCCCTCGCCCTCGCGGCCATCTCCTACGTCTCACAGATCATCACCGGGCATTCGATCCACTGGAACCGGTCCACCATCGCGATGGCCGTGGCCTTCGCCGTGTGGGAGTTTGTGTACTTCGGGTACTCGTGGGCGGTGAGCGGCCGGAGCTTCGGCATGGCCATACTTGGCGTCCGCGTCGTGCGCGCCGACGGGTCGCCCGTGCAGCCGAAACAGGGGATCATCCGCGCGCTGGTGTTCCCGCTCAGCTTCCTGCTCTTCGGCCTGGGCTTCCTCGGCATCCTGGTGCAGCGTGAGCACCGCGCCCTGCACGACCTCATCGCCGGCACCGCCGTCGTGTACTCCTGGGACGCGCGCGCGGCCCGGCTGCGGTTCCTGGCCCGTGAATCGGAGCAGGCGCTACCGCCCGTTCGGTAACAGGCCCCGGCCCCGGCCGCGGCCGACGCACTGGCCTCAGCCCGTCCCGGCCAGGTGACGCATGTTGCGCAGCGCCACCGCCATGATGGTGAGCGTCGGGTTGTGCGCGCCGGAGGTCACGAAGACCGAGCCGTCGGCCACGTACACGTTGTCCAGCCCGTGCACCCGGCCATAAGGGTCGGTGACGCTGGAGCGAGGGTCGGCGCCCATCATCATCCCGCCCATGATGTGACGGCCGGTCGGCCGTCCGCCGCTGTTGATCGTGTCCGGCACCGCCAGCGCCACGGCCGCCCCGGCCGCCGTCATCATCCGGCGCAGCACCGGGATGTAGAACTGCTGGGCCACCTGCTCGTACTTTCCCGGGCTCCAGGTGATCTGGGCTACCGGCAGGCCGAACACGTCGCGTACCGAGGGGTCGAGTGTCACCGTGTGGTCCAGGTAGGGCAGGTCGTTGCCGACCAGGGAGCAGCCCGCCAGCCGGTCTCGCAGGATCGAGGCCCGCATGAGCTGCTTGAACTCGGTGCCGAACGGCCGGGACGACCGTACCAGGGCCAGCAGCGTCTGGTAGGACTGGGCCTCGGCGATCGGGTCCTGGCTGCCGCCCAGCTCCATGATGCCGCCCCGGATGTAGGGCAGCCCGTTGGCCCGGGCGAAGGCCCGGGCGCCCGGGAAGTCGGGGTCGGCGGCGTCCTGCGCGCACTGCGTCGTCGACCGGCCGCGGTAGGCGTGCATCCGTTCGCCGGTGAAGATCGCTGTCCCGTCCAGGAACGAGTGCAGCATCAGCCGCCGGCCCAGCTTCCCGCTGGCATCGGGGAATGACGACAGCAGCGCGAGCCGCACCGTCTCGATGGCCGACGCCGCCATCACCACCACGTCGGCGCTCTGCGCCCCGGTCACCGGCCCGCTCTCGGTCATCCGCACCCACCGGACTCCGGAGGCCCGCGACCCGGACCACGACACCGAGGTGACCATGGTCGATGCCACCAGCTGCACCCGCCCGGTGCGCAGGGCCAGCCGCAGCGGGATCAGCGCCGCGGGCCGCGCCACCACTGGGCAGCCGTAGTTCGCGCAGAATCCGCAGTCGTTGCACGCGTGCTGGTCGTTGTACGGAACGGAGTTGATCGCCATCGGGAACGGGAACGGATGCAGGCCGATGGCCGTGGCCCCCGCGGCCACCGCCACCGACGCGCGCTGCTGCGGGCCGGGCGGCATCGGGAACGGCCCGCGCGGCGCGCGGGAGAGGACCAGGGCGGGCATCGCCGTCATGTCGCCCTGCACGCCGATCAGCTTCTCCGCCTCGTCGTAGTAGGGCGCGAGCTCCGCGTAGCCGAACGGCCAGTCGGCCAGATCTGCGCCCGCCACTGGGCCCAGGGCCGAGAGCTGCTGGAAGTCCATGTCCCAGAACCTGGGCACCTTCGCGTCCCAGTGCACCGTCCCGCCGCCGACGAGCTGGGGGAGATCGTCCACGCTTCCGGTGTACTGGGATGCCGCCGCGCCCACCGGCCGCCAGGTACGCGGAAACACCTCAGGGTCCGGCCCGGCGAAGTAGCGCGTGTTCATCCGCAGGTCGTCGTTGGCGAACACGGTGCCGATCGGGCCCTGGCCGGCCAGGTTGGAGAAATAGTTCGGGCCCTTCTCGAACACCACGACCTGCCAGCCGGCCTGCGCGAGCACCATCGCGGCGAACGCCCCGCCCGCGCCGCTGCCGATCACGATCGCCGTGCGCATCGGGGCGCCTCACACCGTGCCGAGGAACTTCAGCGTTTCGGCCACCACTCCCGTGGCCGGCGCCGGGTCGGGCCCGTCGGACCGGGAGACCTCGTCCGGCGGGTAGCCGCGCGGCTGGCTGTCGCCCGGGTAGCCGATGTCCGTCCAGCCCGCCAGGCCGCGGTTGCCCCCGTATTCGGGCGCCGAATACAGGCCCTCGATCGTGTGCTCGAACAGCAGGGACAGGAAGGCGCTGGCGGCCGGCGAGGCCAGGATCGTGTCCTGCTCCGCGCGGCCGGCCTTGGTGAAGTCGCCCCCGGCCAGCTTGTCCAGGGTCGCGATACCCTGCCGGTACTGCTGCTGCCAGCCCGCCAGGCGCCGGCGCCACGCGATGCGGGCCACCGGGTCGAGCGTGCGGAACCGCGCCATCAGGTCCGGCCCGGACGTATGCCGGTCGCTCCACGGGCCGCCCGCGAAGACCAGCGGGTCAGCGCCGTCGAGCGCGGCCAGCATCGAATCGATGTAGCCGGTCACGTTGGCCTCGCGGGCCCCCGGGTGCCCGGCCTCGGCCGGGTCGTCGGCCGGGCCGGGCGCGATCCGCGCGGTCGCGTCCTCGATCACCGCGGCCTGATGGACGGTGAAGAACCGCCAGGCCCGGGGCGCGGCCGAGCCAGCGGACGGCGAGTCCGCCCACGATTCCACTGCGGTCAGCCGATCACGTTGAACGCGGCCAGCACCTTGACCGGCCGGACCCGCACCACCAGCTCGCCGGGCACGCCGTTGCGGCGGCCGAACTCTTCGGCCCGGTCCGGTCCCATGTACCGCGCCCCGATCAGGGTCGCGGTGCGGATCAGCTCGTCCGGTTCCTCGGACAGCTCCGCGTCGCCCTGGACCTGAACGAACCCGTACGGCGGCGCGTCGAGGTCCGCGCACAGGCTGACCCGGGGGTCCCGGGCCAGGTACCGGCCCTTGGCCGTGTCCTTGCCGGTGTTGAAGACTATGGTCTCGCCATCCAGGATGAACCAGACCGGCGTGACCAGCGGGCGGCCGCTGGCGGCCAGGTAGCTCAGCTTGCCGGTGCGCGTGCCCTCGGTCAGGAACGCGCGGACCTCCGGGTCGGTGATAGACGCCACGCGGCAAGTCTAGGCACCGGCCCGGAGGCACGGACAGCGCTCAGTCGGTCGGCGCCGCCATCGGGTTGATCCCGGCCAGGTCCTGTCGCTTGACCCGGATCACGGCCACGGCGATGACCAGCGCGATCAGCATGATCCCGGCCGAGACGATGTAGCCCTGGGAGAACCCGTGCGCCAGCGCGTGGTTGGACGCCGCCTTGGCCGCCGCCGCGGCCTGAGCCGGGGACAGGTGCACGGCGGTGTTCTTGGCCGCAGCGGCCGCGGCGGCCGCCTGAGAGTGCAGGCTAGTTGAGACCGCGCTCCACGCCACGGTGCCGAGGACCGCCAGCCCGAGCGCGCCGCCGACCTGCTGGCCCACGTTGAGCAGGCTGGAGGCCACGCCTGTGTCGTTCTCGGCCACCTTGGTCAGCGCGACCAGCGAGATCGGCACGAACAGCAGCCCCATGCCGAACGCGGTCAGCATCATCGGGCCGAGCAGGCCGCCGGCGTACGTGCTGTGCTCGGTGATCCGGGACAGCCAGATCATCCCGCCGGTGCCCAGCACCGCCCCGGAGATCATCAGCGGCCGGGCGCCGATCCGGTTGACCAGCTGCGAGGCCACCGCGGACGCCACCATGATCGTGGCCACCATCGGCAGGTAGGAGATGCCGGTACGCAGCGCGTCGTATCCCCATACGGTCTGCACGAACAGGGTCAGGAAGAAGAACATGCCGAACAGCGCGGTGCCGATGCACAAGCTGATCAGGTAAGCGCCGGTCCGGTCCCGGTTGCGCAGCACCCGGATCGGCACCAGCGCGGACCTGCTGCGCACCTCGATGAACCCGAACGCCACCAGCAGCACCACCGCGGCCACCAGAGACACGATGACCTTGGTGTCGCCCCAGTGTGACACGCCGTTCTGGCTGGTCGCGGCTTCGGACAGCCCGTAGACCAGCAAGGCCAGGCCCAGCGAGCCGGTGATCGCGCCGGGCAGGTCGAACTGCCCGCGGCGACGCTCCGACTCCGGCAGCACCCGCGCTGCGAGGAACGCAACCACCAGGCCGATGGGCACGTTGACGAAGAACACCCAGCGCCAGCTGGCGAACTGGACCAGCAGTCCGCCGGCGATCAGGCCGACCGCGCCGCCGGCCACGCTCATGGCCGCGTACACGCCCATGGCCCGGTTGCGCGGCGGACCCTCCGGGAAGGTGACCGCGATCAGCGACAGCGCGGTGGGCGCGGCAAATGCGCCGCCGACGCCCTGCAGGACGCGCGCGGAGAGCAGCCAGACCTGCCCGGTGGCGAAGCCGCCGAGCAGCGAGGCCAGCGAGAAGACCAGGATGCCGGCGATGAAGACCCGGCGGCGCCCCAGTAGGTCGCCGGTCCTCCCGCCGAGCAGCAGCAGCCCGCCGAACGCCAGCGCGTACGCGTTGACGACCCACTCCAGGCCGGTCCCGGAAAAGCCGAGCGCGGTCTGGATGTGCGGCAGGGCGACGTTGACGATGGTCGCGTCGAGCACGACCATGAGCTGGGCCGTCGCGATGACGGCGAGGGCCAGGCCAAGCCGCCGCGGCGCGGCGGATCCCGAGCTTGGCGTGGCGGCGTCCCTCGCCGCCGCGGTAGCAACCTGCCGGGCAGTGCCGTTGAGCGCGGCCTGCTGCCCGGTCTCGGGTGGTGTGGCGGACAACGTGATTCTCCCTCGATTTTGGGCGCACTGAACTTTTGCCGTGACCAGTCAGGTGTCGTGATCACGGCCAGTGCGTGCTTTGTAAGAACCTTTTTTTGGCCGAACGGACCGTGCTATCAGCCCCCGTATTGGTTCTTCCTTCCCGCGCGGTCGCCGCCGCTATGACAACCCTGTCATCGGTTATGACGAGGCAACCGCCGCGTTTGTGACAGCCTCACCTCCCGGCTCGCGATCTGAGCATCTTGCGCATCAAGCCGAGCAGGCACCGGCGCTCGCCGGTATCCAGCGTGGTGCACCACGGCGCCCGGGCCGAAAGCTCGGCCCATAGCCGCTGCCTGAGCGTGGCGCCTTCCTCGGTGAGGACCAGGTTCTTGCTCCGCCGGTCCCGCAGGGAGGGCTCCCGCCGGGCCAGCCCGCGCTTCTCCAGCGCGTCCGCGACGGTGGTGACGAAGGACGGGTCGCAGCCCATCCGCAGCCCGAGCTCCTTCATCGTCATCGGCGCCTCGAGCAGGAACAGCGCCTTGGTGTCGCTGACGGTCAGCCCGAAGTCGGCCGCGATGGCCTGGCCGAGGTCGTGAGCATTCCGGATCAGCTCGCCGAACGTATCCACGATCTGCTGGTTCAGCTCGTCACCGTCGGCCTCGAGGCCGGTCCCGGCGGCGAGAGGCGTGGCGTGCGGTACCGGCTCGGCGTCCAGGCCTAGCGCCGTCGCGGAGCCGCTGTGCTCAGCCATCGACGCTGTCATCCATGCTCACCTCCTCCATTGCCTGAGATCCTCAACAGTTGAGTAACTCAACAATATTTCCCTCCTACCCGAGCAGGCAAATAAATATCGGCGCGATCGGATTCGCTCAGCGCGAACCCGGAAACCTCCTCCGCCCGGCGGCCAGGACCGAGGTCGGCGGCCGGGCGGCCCAACTCTCCGGTGTGCTGCGGCGTCTTAACCCTTGGATGCCCCCGCTGGGGGAGCGGACATACAGGGAGGCGGGCCGCCATGGCCGAAGCCGGAGATCCGGGTCGCCAGGCGCCCGGGCGCCGCGCGTTCCTCCGGTTCGCCGCGGCCGCCGGCGGGGCCTCGCTGCTGTCGGCGTGCAGCGGGCACGGCGGCGTGCCCGCCTCCGGCAGCCCTCCCGCCTCCGGCAGCCCTCCCGCCTCCGGCAGCCCTCCCGCCTCCGGCAGCCTGCCCGCCTCCGCCAGTGCGCCCGCCTCTGCGCCCGCCTCTGCGCCCGCTTCCGGCCCGCCGACCTCCGCTGACTGGGCCGCGCTGGCCCGGGACCTGTCCGGGCCGCTGATCCGGCCGGGCGAGGCCGGCTACGTCACCGCCAAGGAGCTGTTCGACCCCCGCTTCGACGCGCTGCACCCGGCCGGGATCGCCTACTGCCGTCATCCGCACGACGTATCCACCTGTCTGGCCTTCGCCAGCCGTTACGGCGTCCCGGTGGCCGCCCGGTGCGGCGGCCACAGCTACGCGGGCTGGTCGTCGACCAGCGGCCTGATCGTGGACGTGACCCGGATGTCCGGCGTGAGCGTCAGCGGCGGCACCGCGACCGTCGGCGCCGGGACCAGGCTCATCGATCTGTACAGCGGGCTCGCCGCCCGCGGCCGCGCGGTGCCCGGCGGTTCGTGCCCGACGGTCGGCATCTCCGGCCTGACGCTCGGCGGCGGCATCGGAGTAGTCGCCCGGGCCTACGGACTGACCTGCGACAGCGTTCAGTCGCTGCAGATCGTCACCGCTGACGGCCAGGTCCGGACGGCCAGCGCCAGCACCAACCCGGACCTCTTCTGGGCCTGCCGTGGGGGCGGCGGCGGCAACTTCGGGGTGGTTACCTCGTTCACGTTCCGCACCCATCCGGCCAGGGACATCGTCCTGTTCTTCCTGTCCTGGCCGTGGTCGCAGGCGGCCCGGGTCATCGCAGGCTGGCAGTCCTGGGCCCCGCATGCGCCGGACCAGCTCTGGTCCAACCTGCACCTGGCCGCGGCGCCCGGTGGCTCGGTGCCCAGCGTCCAGGTGGGCGGCACCTACCTTGGCCCGGTGAGCGAGGCGCACGCCCAGCTGGAGAAGCTGTATGCCGCCGTCGGCACGGACCCCTCCTCGCCCTTCCTGCAGAGCACCACCTGGCTGCAAGCCATGCTGGTCGAGGCGGGCTGCGCGGGCCTGACCGCGGGGGAGTGCCACGTGCCGTCCCAGGTCAGCGGCGGCCAGCTCGCCCGCGCCAGTGAGTCCGCCAAATCCGACTTCTTCACCTGGCCGCTCGCCGCGGGCGGGATCGCCACCCTGCTGGCCGGCGTCGAGAAGTTCCAGCGGGCCGGCGGCGCGCCGGGCGGGTCGGGCGGGATCGCGTTCGACGCGCTTGGCGGCGCAGTCAACCGCGTCGCGCCCGGCGCGACCGCCTTCGTGCACCGCGACGCGCTGTTCGGCGCGCAGTACACCACCACCTGGCCCGCCGCGGCGGCCGCCGCCGCGGTGAGCCGCCAGCACGCCTGGCAGCAGTCGTTCTGGCGGTCGATGCGCCCCTACGCCAGCGGCCAGGCCTACCAGAACTACATCGACCCCGACCTGGCCGGCTGGCGGCAGGCCTACTACGGCGCCAACTACGCCCGGCTCGCCCGGGTCAAGGCGGCCTATGACCCGCGCCGCCTGTTCAGTTTCCCGCAAGCCGTCTGACCCGGGCCACAGCGAACGGGTGCCCAGCCTCGGCTGGGCACCCGCCATAAGACGCTGGCTCGTCTAGAAACGGAACGCACAGGGGTTGAGGTGTACCGCGCTCTCGAACTCGGGGTAGCCGAGGGTCGGGTACTGGTTGGTCCCGTACTGCGCGTCCTTGCCGTAGTTGTTCACGCCGAATCCGGCTGAAACGTTGCCGAACTCGAGCGAGCAGTCACCGGAGCTGGGCCGCAGGCTGCTCCAGTACGGGTAGAACCCGCCTGGTCCCGGCGGCGGAACCGTGCAGCCGGCCAGGGTACTGGCCGTGCACGTGGACTCGCTCAGGGCGACATCGGTTTGGAAGAAGAACTGCGAGTACTGCCTGCCGTTCGAGGTCGGGAACTTTTCCAGGAAACTGGACGGGTAGATGGTCGTCCGCAGCCCGGTGGGCCATTCCTTCCAGTACGGGGTGCCGTCGAAGTCCAGATCGCCGTTCTGGAAGACGTTGGCCTGGCAGTGGGATACCTGGACGGGCGCGGTGAACGTGCCCGGGCCGTTGTAACCCGGATGTGTGTCCCCCTTGGGGTAGCACATCGTGTCGCTGGTCTCATCGGTGCTGCTGTCCGCGGTGGTGGAACTCTCGTACGGACCCTGGCACTGGCCGTAGTTCCCGCCCGTGTCGTTCGGGTCGAAGTAGTTCGGGAGCGGCTGGGCGAGCGACGTGCACGCCTCGAAGTGCCCGGTCTCGAATTCGGTGCTGATATTGGCGGTGATCGCGGCCCAGGGGATGATGTTCCCCTTGGCTGCGGTGTTGTACTCCGGCTGGAAGTTGAACGCCGTGCCCGAGCAGTCGGCGGGCGAGGTGGTCATGAAGCCGTTCGCCGCCGACGCCTGCATGAATCCGGTCTTATGCGTCGTGAGGTCATTGATGATCACCTCGAACGCCTGGCCACCGCCCGGCGCGGGGGCGTCGGACATACGCGTGCTGATCGTGTCACCCGGGTTCATCAGCAGCGTGCTGGTGTTAGGCACGAAGGTGCTGGTGTTAGCGTCCTGCGGCGACGGAGGTCCGGTCGGCACGCCGTCCTGCTGTATGAAGGCGAAGTTGGCTGGCTCCTGGCACGCCGGATTAGCCGCCTGGGTGGGGCTACCGGTGAAGCTGTCGATGGTCAGCGCCGCGCACCAGTGCGTGGCGTCGCAACTCTCGCTGTCCACGAAGGGCGCGTTGCCCGGCGGGTACAGCTGCATCTCCATGAACGCCGAGCCGCCGCCCTGGGTCGTGGCCCCGCAGTTGAGGCCGACGCACGTCGGCGCGTTCGAGTCCGACTTCGGCGCGCAGGGCGTGAGCGGGAAGGAGTTGGGGTCGCACAGGGCCATGGAGAACCATGGCGCCGGGCTGAGCTCGAACCACTTCGAGAGGTCCGATCCCGGGTGCGAATTGCCTGGCGTCCCGTTCGGGTCGCGGCCCAGGGTCTCGGTCCAGGTCACGTTGTTGCCGGACCCGGGGGCGTTGGACAGGAACGTGGCGTCGGGCTCGTCGTGGCCGATGTAGCGGCCGTTGTCGTAGTACTTGCCGCCCCAGGCGCCCTTGATCGCACCGCTAATGTCGGTGCACAGATTTGCCCGCACTTCCTTCTGCGCCGTGCTGAAACCGTTGCAGTCCAGTTCACCCCGGGCGGCGGGGGTGTAGCTGGACGGTGTCGCGGCGCTGGCCGCGGGGGCCCCGCCGGTCCAGGCCAGGCCGAGTAGGAGCGCGATGGCGCTCAGCACCACCACCATGGTGCCCGAGCGTGCCCTGCGCACGTGTGATCGTGCCCTCATAACTGTCTGCTCCCGTCAGATACCGATGGGTATTGGGATTAAATGTTCATAGTCCTCACTTCCGGACGCGGGCAAGTAGGTCCGGCAAACTTCATTAATCGGTTATCCTCACCAAGGTGTGCTGGTCACAGGGGACCAGACTGGTCACACTGGCCGCTATCACATCGGCAGGCTCGCAGGTCACGGCGGTGCCTTGCGCTATATCCGGCCGCGGCGGCGAGGTATACCGATGGTGCCGCGGGCGGGCATGATGGAATGTCGCGGTTACTGGGAATCCGACGCCACCTGGCGCCGGCCACAGATGTAGGTTCCGATGACAAGTAACGCTGAGCTTGACACCGCGGCTGCGGCGGGCGACCGCGATCAGGCGCGCGTCCTGCTCGTCGAGGACGATGACGGCGACGCGCTGCTCGTGGAGGAGTTGCTCCGCGACGTGGACGCGCCGGTCGTCGTCCTGCGCGCGCGGTCCCTCGGCCAGGCCAGGACCATCCTCTCCGAGGCGGCCTGCGTGCTGCTCGACTTGGGCTTGCCTGACTCTCGCGGCCTGCAGGGATTGCGGCAGTTGCTGGAGCTTGACCCGGAGGCGGCCATCGTGGTGCTGACCGGGGAGGCGAACGAGTACCTGGGCGAGCAGGCGGTCCGGGCCGGAGCGCAGGATTACCTGGTTAAGGGCGAGGTCGCCGGGCACATGCTGCATCGCGTGATCCGGTACGCGGTCGAACGGCGCCGGGCCGAGGAGGCCCAACGCGGCCTGCGCGTGGCTCAGGTCCGGGCCGAGGAGAACGCCCGGCTGGAGCGCGGCCTGCTGCCGTCACCGCTGCTGGCCGACTCGCGGCTGAGCGTGGCGGCACGCTGCCTGGCCGGCGGCCAGCAGCACCTGCTCGGCGGGGACTTCTACGACGTGGTGGAGGCGGCCGACGGCTGGGTGCACGCTCTTATCGGCGACGTCTGCGGGCGCGGCCCGGCCGAAGCCGCGCTCGGCGTGTGCCTGCGGGTGGCCTGGCGCACGCTGGTGCTGGCTGGCCTGCCGCCGACGAGATCCTGGCCACCCTCGGCGAGCTGCTCGGGCACGAGCGGCAGGACGACACCATGTTCGCCACCATGTGCATGGTGTCGGTGACTCCGGACCGGAGCACCGCCTGGGTGCGCATGGCGGGCCACCTGCCGCCGCTGCTGATCACCCACGGCGGAGTGCTGGAGCTGCAGACCCCGACCTCCCCGCCGCTGGGCCTGGGCCAGGCCCAGCACTGGCCGGCCGTGCCGGTGCGGCTCGACGGCGGCTGGTCGGTGCTGCTGTACACCGACGGGCTGATCGAGGGCCGGATCGGCCGGGGCTCCGAGCGGCTCGGCAGTGACGGCCTGATGGAGCTGATCAGGGAGGACTTGCGGGCCGTGCCGGCGGGGAACGGCGAGGCCGGCGCCGTCGCCGCGCCCGCCGACGGCCAGCTGCTCGACCGGGTGATCGACCAGGTTCGCGAGCTCAACGGCCGTGACCTGGACGACGACCTGGCCATCCTGGCGCTCAGCTATTCGCCCGGCCGATGACCACCGCGGAAGGGACCACCGCGGAAGGGACCACCGCGGAAGGGACCACCGCGGAACGGACCACCGCGGAACAGGCGCCCGCGGCCCGGCGCTGGCCGCTGAGCCGGATCGTCGGCGTCGCCGTGCTGGCCCTGCTGCTCTTCTCGGTGGCGGCCGTGGTCGCGGGCGGGATCGCCGTGGTCCGCCAGCGCGATGCCCGCAGCCAGGTGGTGGACGTCATCGATCCCGCCGCCCTGCAGGCCCAGCTGCTGGAAAACGCGCTGGTCAACCAGGAAACAGGCGTCCGCGGCTACGCGCTCAGCGCCCAGCAGAGCTTCCTGGCTCCCTACACTGACGGCCTGGCCGCCGAGCACGCCGCGACCAGCAGCCTGACCCAGCTCGTCGGCCAGCTGCCCCCCGTGACCGCCACCGACCTGCACAGCGTGATCAGCCAGGCGGACTACTGGCGCGCCCGCTACGCCGAACCGACCATCGCCCAGGTCAACCGCACCGGCAAACCCGTGGTCAGCGCGGACATCACCACCGGCAAGACCGACTTCGACGCGCTGCGCGCCCGGGTGACGGCGCTCCAGGACGACGTGGCCGCGGCCCGGCGCAGCGCCGTGGCCACGCTGAACGACGCCGGCACCACCCTGAACGCGGTATTCATCGCGGTCGCGATCGGCCTGGCCCTTATCGTCATGATCCTCGCCCTGGGCCTGCGGGCCACCGCGATCCGGCCGCTGCACGCGCTGGCGGCCCAGGCTCGCCGGGTCGCGAACGGTGACTTCGAGCACGAGGTCACGGTCCGCGGCCCGCGGGAAGTGACCGACCTGGCCGCCGACGTGAACACCATGCGCGAGCGCATCTTGCGCGAGCTGTCCGCGACCCGGGAGGTGAACGCCGTCCTGCAGACCCAGGCCGCCGAACTGCAGCGCTCCAATTCCGAGCTCGAGCAGTTCGCCTACATCGCCTCGCACGACCTGCAGGAGCCGCTGCGCAAGGTGGCGAGCTTCTCCCAGCTGCTGCAGCGCCGCTACGCTGGGCAGCTCGACGCCCGGGCCGACCAGTACATCGAGTTCGCGGTGGACGGCGCTAAGCGCATGCAGGTGCTGATCAACGACCTGCTCGCCTACAGCAGGGTGGGCCGGTCCAATCGCGAGCCGGCCCTGGTATCGAGCGACGCCGCGCTCGCCCAGGCCCGGGCCAACCTGGGCGAGCAGATCGAGCAGACCGGCGCCACCATCGAGAGCGGGCATCTGCCGCTCGTGCTGGCCGAGCTGCCGCTCCTGACCGCGGTGTTCCAGAACCTGCTCAGCAACGCGCTGAAGTTCAGCGGCGGGAAGCCGCCGCGGATCGTGGTCACGGTCCGCCGTGACGAAGCGACCTGGCTGTTCACTTTTTCCGACCACGGCATCGGCATCGAGCCGGAGTACGCGGAGCGCATCTTCGTGATCTTCCAGCGCCTGCACGAGCGGACCGCCTACGCGGGCACCGGCATCGGCCTGGCCATGACCCGGAAGATCATCGAGTACTTCGGCGGCAAGATCTGGCTCGACACCAGCTATACCGGCGGCACGCGGTTCTGCTTCACCCTGCCGGCGCCGCCGGAGATCACGGCCGGGGACCTCCCGGCCACGGCCGGGGACCTCCCGGCGCCTTCCGGGGCCCCGGAACCCGCCGAAGAGCCCGAAGACTGACCAGGCGCAGAGCCCGAAGACGGACCAGGCGAGGAGACCCATGGCTAATAGCGGCCGTTCCCAGGTGATCGACGTGCTCATGGTGGAGGACGATGAGGGCGACGTCGTGATGACCAAGGAGGCGTTCGAGTACTACAAGATAGGCAACCGCCTGCACGTCGTCTCCGACGGGGACCAGGCCCTCGCGTTCTTGCGCCGGACCGGCCCGTACGCCGATGCGCCGCGTCCCGGGCTGATCCTGCTCGACGTCAACCTGCCCCGGCGCAGCGGCCTGGAAGTGCTCGCCGAGATCAAGCAGGACCCGGACCTGCTCCTCATCCCCGTGGTCATGCTGACCACCTCGCGGGCCGAGGAAGACATCATCCGCAGCTACTCGCTGCACGCCAACGCGTTCGTCACCAAGCCGGTCGACTTCGAGCACTTCATCGACGCGATCCGGCAGATCGACAATTTCTTCCTGACCCTCGTCTGCCTGCCCAGCTGACCCGGCGTAGGATCACAGCGCCGCTATGGACGAGCAAGGGAGCCCCCCCATGTACGACGCGATCCTGGCCGAGACCGTCACCATCCGCGGCGATGGCGGCGACGAGATCGAGGCCTACCTGGCCCGGCCGATGAGCCCGGGGCCGCACGGCGGCGTAGTGGTGCTCCATCACATGCCCGGCTACGACATCCAGACCAAGGAGATCACCCGCAACTTCGCGACGCACGGCTACAACGCGGTCATGCCGAACCTCTACCACCGCGAGGCGCCCGGGGCCGCACCGGACGACGCCGCTGCGGCCGCGCGGGCCCAGGGCGGCGTGCCCGACGCCCGGCTGCCCGGTGAGGTGGCCGGCGCAGCGGCCCACCTGCGCGGGCTGACCAGTGCCAACGGCAAAGTCGGCGTCATCGGCTACTGCTCCGGCGGGCGCCAGTCGGTGCTGGCCGCGGCAACCGTGCCACTGGATGCGGCGGTGGACTGCTACGGCGGCATGGTGACCGGGACCCCGCCGGAGGGCTCGATTATGAGCCTGTTCAGCCCGATCAAGCACCTGGTCAAGGACGTGTCCTGCCCGCTGCTCGGGCTATTCGGCATGGACGACGCCTACCCCTCGCCTGAGCACGTGGCCGAGCTAGAGCAAGAGCTCAAGGCACACGGCAAGACGCTACGAGTTCCACTCCTACGAGGGCGCGGGCCACGGGTTCTTCTCGGTCAACCGCCCGTCCTACCGCCCCGAAGCCGCGACGGACGGCTGGAGCCACATCTTCACCTGGTTCGGCCGCTACCTCTCCTAGCCCGCGGCCGCCCCGCTCAGCCCGCGCTGGAGGCGGCCCAGATGTTGATGCCGCCCTCCACCGCGTCGCGGTCGATGGCGGCCAGCTCGTCGTCGGCGAAGTCGGTGCGGCCGGCCGCGGCCAGGTTCTCCTCCAGCTGGGGCACGCTGCTCGCCCCGATGAGCGCGGAGGTCACCCGGGGGTCGCGCAGCACCCAGGAAATCGCGAGCTGGGCCAGCGTCTGGCCCCGCGACCGGGCTATCTCGTTCAGCGCGCGGACGTGCGCCAGCGTCTGCGGGGCGATCTGGTCCGCCGAAAGCGAGCCGTTCATGGCTCGCCCGTGAGCCGTCCGGGACGCCGCCCAGGTACTTGCCGGTGAGCACGCCCTGGGCCAGCGGCGAGAACGCGATGCAGCCCACGCCCTCGCGGCCGAGCACGTCCAGCAGCCCGCCCTCGATCCACCGGTTCAGCATCGAGTACGACGGCTGGTGGATCAGCAGCCTGGTGCCCATCTGACGGAGCAGGGCCACTGCGTCGGCGGTCCGTTCGGCTGAATAAGACGAGATCCCGACGTACAGGGCCTTGCCCGAACGGACCGCGGTGTCCAGCGCCCCCATGGTCTCCTCGAGCGGCGTGTCCGGGTCGAACCGGTGGGAGTAGAAGATGTCGACGTACTCCACGCCCATCCGGCGCAGCGACTGATCGAGGCTGGCCAGCAGGTACTTGCGGGAGCCCCATTCGCCGTAAGGGCCGGGCCACATGTCGTAGCCGGCCTTGGTCGAGATGATCAGCTCGTCGCGGTACGGCCGCAGGTCCTCGCGCATGATCCGGCCGAAGTTGATCTCTGCTGCGCCGTACGGAGGTCCGTAGTTATTGGCCAGGTCGAAGTGCGTGACACCCAGGTCGAACGCCCGGCGGACGATCGCGCGCTGGTCCTCGATGGGCTTGCCGTCACCGAAGTTCTGCCACAACCCGAGTGAGATCTCCGGCAGCAGTACCCCGCTGCGCCCGCAGCGGCGGTAGGGAAGCTTGCCGTAACGGTCATCGGCGGCCATGTACGTCACCGGTGAAGTCTTTCATGCCCTCCGCGAGGTGGCGGCCCGCGGCGCACCTGTTATCGTCCTTGCAGGGAAAGGAGCCGCCATGTGCACGTACCTGACGGAGAAGGTCTCGATCGCCGGTAGCGGGAAGGGGCCGTCCGGCTGGTTCAGCGTGACCGATGCCACGGTGTACTTCGACCACCCGGTGCACGCGCCGGCCGAGCACACCCTCAACATCGACTTCATCGACCCGGCGTCCGGCCCCTCGGCGCGGGTCGCGGTGGAGCTCACCGCCGAGTCGGCCCGGGCCCTGATGAAGGCGATCCAGGCCACCCTGGACTCCGCGCCCGCCGAGCTGACCAGGTGAGCATCCCGGCCTGACGGCTGAGTTTCCCCGGCGCCCCTAAATGTCGGTGCCGCATGCGACTATGCGTATGCGGCAGACGGCTTGACCGGATGGAGGCGGCGGGAAATGCGGTTCGTGGTGGAGCGCGATGCGCTGGCTGAGGCGGTCGCCTGGATCGCGCGCTCGCTGCCGTCCCGGCCCGTGCTCCCGGTGCTGTCCGGGCTGCTGCTCCAGGCGGCGCCCGGTGCGCTGACCCTGTCCTGCTTCGATTACGAGGTATCGGCCCGGGTCGGCATCGACGCGGAGGTCGCCGAGCCGGGGACGGCACTGGTGCCGGGGCGGCTGCTGGCCGAGATCACCCGCAGCCTGCCAGGGCACCCGGTCGAGGTCGACGACGCGGACGACGTGACCCTGACCTGCGGGCCAGCCTCCTTCAGCCTGGTCACGCTGCCGATCGCGGATTACCCCCGGCTGCCCGAGCTGCCCCGGCTGGCCGGCACCGTCGACGGCGGCGTGTTCGCCACCGCGGTCGGCCAGGTCACGCCCGCGGCTAGCCGTGATGACACCCTGCCCGTGATCACCGGAGTGAACCTCGAGATCGAGGGCGACACCATCACGCTGGTGGCCACCGACCGGTACCGGCTGGCCATCCGGGAGCTGGGCTGGCATCCCGCCTCCCCGGCCGGGCGCAGCACGCTCCTGGTCCCGGCCAAGACGCTGGCCGACGCGGCCCGGATGATGGCGCCGGGCGTCCCGGTCCGGATCCTGACGCGCGGCACGGACGGGGGCGTCCCGGCCCGGGGCACCGGCGGCGACCCGGCGGGCTCGCTGCGCGCGGGCGATGCCATGATCGGTTTCGAATCGGCCGGGCGGCGGCTGACCACGCGCCTGATCGCGGGAGACTACATCAAATACAGCTCGAAGTTCCCGGCGGACTTCGGCAGCTGCGGCGACATGCCGGCCGCCCCGCTCGCCGAGGCGGTCAGGCGGGTAGCGCTGGTCGCCGAGCGCGGCAGCTCGGTCCGGCTGTCCTTCGAGCCGGGGAAGGTCACCATCGAGGCCGGGACCAAAGGGCAGGCGCGGGCCAGGGAGACCGTCGCCGCCGACTTCTCCGGCGAGGAGCCCGCCATCGCGTTCAGCCCGCAGTACCTGCTCGACGGCCTGGCGGCCGCCCTGGCCGCCGCCTCCGGCGGCCCGCCCGCCCCTGATCCCAGCGGCCCGGGCCACGCCGAGCGGGACGCTGCCCCGGCACCCGCCGAAGGGCGGATCCGCCTGCAGTTCACTAGCCCGACCAAGCCGGCCCTGATCACCGGCAGCTCAGGGGCCGACGGCCAGGCCGCCCCGGACTACCGCTACCTCGTGGTGCCGTTGCGCTCGCTCGCCAGCGCCTGACCTGTGCTAGTGCCCCGGGCCCGGGTACTGATACGGCCCGTAGACGGCGTGGCGTGACATCCAGACCATCATCAGCATCCAGGTCGCCAGCACGAACAGGAGCAGCGCGAGCACCACGAAACGGCTGGCGTCGTGGTCGAAGCCCGGCTGGTCCGACTGGGCGGCCTGGGCGCTGGACAGCCGCGGCAGGTCGGCCATCAGGTTCTCGATCTGGCCTTGTGTCTTCGCGGCGAGGGCCAGGTCGATGCGCTCGGTCAGCTCGTCAAAGGTCAGCCGGCCCGCCGCGAAATGCTCCCGCAGCTGGGTCATCGTGGTGTCACGCTCAGCGTCCCCGATGCGCAGGTCATACCGGCTGTTGCCGGGCACGCGCCACCCGGGTACCAGCTGTTCACGCGGCTGCCCCGCGTCAGGATCGTGTTCTAGCATTCCGCTTCGGACGTCGTATCGCCTCGTCATGGGTTTCCGGGTTCGCTGATCCGACTACCTCTATACCCACGATAGATCGGTCCAGTCCTGCGCGGAAGCCGGGGCGCGGCTGAATCGGCCCAGCGGCTGAATCGCTCAGAAGCGCGGGCCCCTCGGCCCACGCCGCGGGCCCCCTCGGCGCTGGGGACCCCGGCTCCGCCCGCCGAATCCGAACAGCCGCCTGATGAACGCGAACGCGGCGATGATCAAGACGATGGCAAATGGCCGGTCGCCGCCGATGCCGAACAGCATCACTGCGCCGGCCACCAGCGCAACCCACGCCAGCGCCATCATCGGCGCGAAGGAGAACGGCCGGCGCTGGCGCTCCTCGCCGTCGGCGTGGTCCCAGCCGGACCGCCCGGCCGGACCCGGCCGCGCCGGATCCCGGGTTCCCTGCCACGAGGCTGCTGCGTCGGTGAGCGGCCGCGTCACGTGCGGCAGGTCACGCAGGACGACGTTGAGGTCGGCCCTGGTCTTGGCCGCGAACGTCTGGTCCAGGCGCTCGTTCAGCTCCTCCAGCGTCAGCCGGCCATCCGCGAAGTGCTCACGTAGCTGGGCCGCGATCGACTCGCGATCGGCATCCCCGACACGCACGTTGTATCCCGTTGCCATCGTGCCCTCCGTCAGCCAGAACCGGGGAATCCCAGATCCCTCCACGATATATCGCGAAGCATCGGGACGGCAAGCTGAATACCGCGAACTGGGGAAGCCTGAAGGCCAGCCCGCTGTCGCCTCGGCGTCAGCCCCGCGCGGCCTGAATGCCGCCCGGCCCTTGACCGCCGGGCCGGGATGAGTAACCATCAGTAGTGATATGACCACTTTAAGTGAAATATGCTGACCGGGACACCATGGAATACGGGCTGATCGCCGCGCTCGGCTGGGGTGTCTCCTCTGTTGCGGCGACGCACGCCGCCCGGCGGATGGGTACCCTCGCCGCCCTGCTGGCCAGCCAGGCCACCGGGACCATCGTGCTGATCGCGATCCTGGGGGCTATGCGCCCGCACCTGCTGGCCCTGCCGCCCGTCGCCGTGCTGGGCCTGGCCGGGGCCGGGTTCCTCAGCCTGATCGGCTGGCTGACCTATTACCGGGCGCTTGAGTACGGCCCCGTCGGCATCGTCAGCGGAACCGCCGCCACCTACGGGGGTGTCACCGCGCTCCTGGCCATGCTGGTGCTCGGCGAGCCGCTCGGCGTGTTCGGCGGTCTCGGGGACGCGCTCGCCGTCGCGGGCGTGGCCACGGCGGCCTTGCGGGTCACCGCAGGTCCGGCCGACGGCGGCTGGCGGCAGGCTTCCGGGGGCCCGTGGGCCGCCGTGAGCGGCGGCCGGGCGCCGCTCCTGCCGGGCCTGGCGGGCCGGGCCGACCGGGCCCGGCGGCGCCGCAGGCCCTGGCCGGGCCTCCTGCTGGCCCTGGCCTCCGCCGCCACGTACGGCACCGGCGCCTTCTGGCTGGGCATGTACGCCGCGGCCGCCGATGGCTGGTGTCCGCGCTGATGGTCGATGTCATCTCGGTCACCGTGCTGCTGGGCGCCCTCATCTGCAAGCGCAAGCGCCCGGAAGGCGGAGCGGCCGGGGCCTCCTGGGCGGTAGCCGCCGGGCTCACCGAGGCCCTGGCCCTCCTCGCGTTCGCCCGCGGCGGGCAGGCTGGCCAGGTCGCGATCACCGCCGCCGTGTCCAGCACCTACCCGGTCATCCCGCTCGCCGCCGGCCTGCTGCTGTTCCGGGAACGGCTCAGCGGGCTGCAGGTTTTCGGCATCTGCGTCGCCGTCGCCGGCCTGACCCTGGTCAGCATGTCATCCCGGCTCGCCTGACGCCCGCGCCGCCCGGTAGCCCAGCAGCGCCGCGAGCGGCAGCGCGCTGCGCGGAGCGTACGCGATGCGCCACAGGCCGCCGTGCGCGGCCGCGTGCGCCTCGTCCTGCCACGGCTCGGCCGGCGCCGGGCGGCCGGCATACAGGTCGTGGACGAGCAGGGCCGCCATGAGCGTCTTGGTCGTGGCGGGTTCGAAGACCTCGACGCCGAACCGCGGCGCGCCGATATAGGCGGCTGCGAGCACGCGGTTCTTCAGCACGGACCGGGTGCGGGTCGGCGGGGCGAGGTTCATCGACACGATCGCGCCGTCTTCCCGCGCGGCCGTGGCGCGCCAGCGGTGCAGCCGCTTGGCCAGCGCGTAGTTCGGGCCCTGCTGCGGGATCAGGCTGTCGCAGATGCCCGGGTCGGCGCCGGGCGGGTAGGCGCGGCCCAGCAGCCGCCCGCCAGAGGCCGCGTGCAGCGGCCAGCTGCCCATCTTGGCGACGGGGGACCGGCCAGCGTACGCGCGGGCCGACTGGGCGACCGCGTCGGCCGGGACGGCGAACACGTCAGTCGGCGTGGCCAGGAACGCCAGCGCCACGTCATCCCGCGCAGCCGCCACGCGCACGGTCAGCGCGTCGACCGCGGCGGCCAGCTGCACGTTGGCCGCGCCGTCGGCGTAGACGTAGTTGCCCAGCACCAGCGGGCCCTCGGCGGCGGCGAGCCAGTCGGCCACGGCCGGGATGTCCTGCGTCAGGTCCAGCCCGGCCCGCCGCGCGAGGTCCGCCTCCCCGTCCCCGGCCTCCCCGTCCCCGGCTGCACCGTCCCCGGCCACCGGGACGAGCAGCGTCCCCGCGCTGCCCCGGGCCGTCGCCAGCACCTGCTCCCAGAGCCCGGGCCGAGGCAGATCCACCCCGAGCACCCGGGCTCCCCAGCTCAGCAGAACCGGCAGCGGGCCTATCTCGGCCCCCGCCCCGAGCACCACGGCCGTCCGGCCGGGCAGGGCCAGCCAGTCGGGGTGGGCCGCGACCGTCCGCACCGCGTCCGCGCACGACGGCTCGATCACCCCGGCCGCCACCCAGGCCTCGAGCCGGGCCACCAGGGCGTCCCCGCGCAGCCGCTCGCCGCGGTACGGCACCGACAGCCCGTCTTCGGCCGCCCCGGTCCCGGTTACCGCGACCGTGGCCAGCTTCCCCCGCGCGGGCGCCGAGACCACCGCGCTGAGCCCCGTCTCCGCGCCGTCGTGGCTGATGAACCGCATCCGCTGGTGCACGGACTCCAGCCCGTCCCGGGCCACCGACGACGTGGCCTGCCGGGAGGCCAGCCCCGCCTCGATGAGCCTGCGGAAGTGCACCGGGTAACGAGTGCGCCACTTGCCCTCCCGTTCGGCGGCGCGGGCCGCGGCGGGATCGACCCGGCGCAGCGCGTCGGCGACGACGGCCCGCCCCAGCGCCGACGTGCTCCTGCGCCCGTCCGCCGCCACCGGGAAGGCCACCCCGGCCGGCTCGCCGTCACTGCTCACCAGACCATCATCTACGCGGTGCCCGCCGGACGCACCACGCGACGTTCGGGGAAAAGACCTTTTTTTGCCGAACGGTCCGTGGCGCGCCTGGCCTCTCCCCGCGCGCGCATCCGGCCTCCCGCCCGGAATAGGACTAGGGCGGGAAAGCCGGCCCGGACGGCCGCCGTCGCGGGCACCGCGTCCTAGATCAGCCGGCGAACTTGTCGGGGTTGGGGCCGGTCCGCTCGTTCCGGTTCAGCGCGGTTATCGCCTCGACCTCGTCCGCGGACAGCCCGAAGTCGAAGATGTCGAGGTTCTCGCGGATCCGGTCCGGGGTGACCGACTTGGGGAAGACGATGTCGCCCCGCTGGAGGTGCCAGCGGAGGACCACCTGGGCCGGGGTCTTGGCCGCCCGCCGGGCGATCGTCGCGATCTCGGGGTCCTCGAGGACGTTGCCCCGGCCGAGCGGCGACCAGGCTTCCACCGCGATCTGGTGCTCGGCGCAGAAGCCGCGCAGCTCGTCTTGTGTCAGGTAGGGATTGACCTCGATCTGGTTGACGGCCGGGATGATCTCGCTCTCGCCGTGCAGCCGCCGCAGCTGGTGAGGCTGGAAGTTGGACACGCCGATCGACCGGGCCCGCCCGTCCCGGTAGAACTCCTCCACGGTCTGCCAGGTCGAGACGAAGTCGCCGCCGTACCTGGTCGGCAGCGGCCAGTGGATGAGAAACAGGTCGAGATAGTCCAGCCCCAGGGCCTTCAGCGACTCATCAAAGGCCCGGCGGGCGTCGTCCGGCTCGTGGGCGTCGTTGTTCAGCTTGCTGGTGACGTAGATCTCGCCCCGCTCCAGGCCGGACTGCCTGATCGCCTCGCCGACCTCCTGCTCGTTGCCGTACATCTCGGCCGTGTCGATGTGCCGATAGCCGGCCTCCAGCGCGGTGCTGACCGCGGCCATGGTGTCCTGCGGCTCGATCAGGAACACGCCGAAGCCGAGCTGCGGGATCTGCTGGCCGTTGTTCAGCGTGACGTCCGGTATGACGGTCACGATGGATTCCTCCCGGTGGTAGTTTCCCGGCCGCGTGTTTCACGGCCCGTCATGTCCGCCTGCCCGATCAGGTCAGGTCTACACCGCCCGGCTTGGCGCAAGATAGATATCGAGATATCTTGGTATCATGACAGAACGGGACGGCGCCGGGAGCACCCGGACCAAGAACATGGTGCTGCGGCTCGACCCCGAGCTGGCCGAGCGGCTCGCGGCGGTGGCGGAGGTGGAGGGCCGCTCGGTATCCGATGTGGCCCGCGAGGCAATTGCCGCGCTGGTCGACTCCCGCCGCCAGGACCAGCGTTTCCTCCGTCTGCTCGAGGACAACCTGGCCCGGCACCAGCGCCTGCTCGACCTGCTCCGGGACGACCAGCCATGATCACCCTCGACGTCGCCGACCTGGTCGTGATCGCCGGCCAGGTCCTCGGTACCGGCCCCGAAGCAGCGCTGGCCCAGCTCGACATCGCCGCCGCCCAGGTCGCACTGGCCCTGGTGCACTCACCCGACCCCACCTCACCCGACCCCACGTCATCTGCCGCGGCTGCTGCGGCTGCTGCGCCTGCCGCTGCTGCTGCCTCGGCTGCTGCGGCCGCCGCCCGCCTGATGCACGCGTTGCTGCGGCATCGCCCGTTTCCCGATCATGGTGAGCAGGTCGCCGTGGCGGCCGGCCTGCAGTTCCTGGCCCTCAACGGCTGGCAGGCCGACCTGGACCCGCCCGGGGCCGCGCTCGTCGTCATCGAGGGCCTGGCCAGCGCGCGGCTGAGCCCGGCCGACGCCGCAGCCTGGCTGTCGCCCCGGCTGTCTCCCCATTCCGCTTCATCAGCCCTGCCTGCATATTCCGCCACTCCTGAATATTCCGCCTCACCTGCGGATATCACCCCTACTGCATATCTCGCCCTACCCGTTCCACCCGTTCCATCCGCCACGGAAGCGCCCATGCCAACGCTCCGATCCCGGGCCACCAGGCTCCTTCGTCTTGCACACGCCGTCAGCCCCGTTCGCCAGGCTGGTGTTATCACCCCGGCTACCGGGTTCCTCCCGTTCACGGGTGACGCCCGCGAGGTTGTACTCGCCGCCCGGATGGAAGCTGACCGGCTCGGCCTGGGCCAGCCCGGCCCCGAGCAGTTCCTGCTCAGCCTGGCCGCCACCGCCAGGGGCCCGGCTGCCGAGGCACTGCGGCGGCTCGGGATCAGCCCCGAGTCCGTGCGCGAGCAGGTCGCTCAGCTCGCCGGCCAGCGTCCTTCGCCGGTCCCGGACGGCGCCGAGATCCCGCTTCCCATGCGGGTCATGCCGCGCGCCGTGGGCGAGGCGGTCAGCCACGGTCACGAACACATCGGCCCCGAGCACATCCTGCTGGCCCTGTTCCACGCAGCTGACGACACCGCGGCGCAGGTGCTGACCAGGCTCGGCGCGGGGGAGAGCGAGGTCCGCGGCGCGCTGGCCACCATGCTGCCCAAGTTCGGCCCGGGTCACCCGGGGCATCGCCGGGGGCGCAAGCCGCCCACGCCTGCAGACGAGAACCGGCGGCTGCGCCTCGAGATCGCCCGGCTCAGCGATCTGCTCCGCGAGCACGGGATCGAGCCCGGCATCGAGCCCGGCATCGAGCCCGGGGAAACCGACCGCCGTAGCGCATAGCCCGTCAGGCCCCGCCGAGGTGGCCAGTCAGCTCGGCGACGAACTTCTCCGGCTGATCCAGGTGCGGGCCGTGGCCAGCGTCCTCGATGACTACCTCGCGGTAGCGCCCGCCGGCCGCGGCGTAGCCGTCCAGCACGCCACGGGTCTGCGCCACCATGGGCTGGGGCGGCCAGGCCTTCTCGCCCGGCCAGCCCGGAATGGCGCCCAGCGACCCCAGGTAGGCCAGGTCATACAGCGAGGTGTCCGACACGATCACGTCGTCCGCACCGCGCAGCCACAGCACCGGCGGCTTGGGCCGGACCCCGGCCAGGTCGGCGATCCGGAAATGGGTAGGCGCCATGGTGTTCAGCACGCCCCGGTCGCCGGGTGCGAAGCCCGGCCATGCCTGCGACGGCCGTGAGTCGCCGGGGTAGTAGTCGTCCCCGACCCGGGTGGACAGCATGGACTCCACGAAGATATCCAGGTGCTCGGGTACGTGCGGCGGCTTGACGTAGTGGGCCAGCAGCACGCTCCGCGGTGATAGCGGGCTCGCGTCACCACGGTCCTGGCCCGCCAGCCGCTCCACGAACTCCGGGTTGGCGCTGCCGCCGCCCGAGCCGGCCCCCTGCGCGTCGCACAGGGCGCCATCCGCGCCTTTGGTCCCGCCGAACCCGAACGGGGATACCGGGTCGACCAGGGTCAGCGACGCGGCCCGGTGCGCACCGGGCCGGTCGACCAGATACTGCAGGACCACGCCGCCACCCATGCTCCAGCCGACCAGGTGCACCGAATCCAGGCTGAGCGCGTCGATCGTGGCGGCCAGGTCGTCCGCGTAGTCCCTCAGCCCGCGGGTCGCGTCAACCGGTTCGTCGTCGGTTTCGCCGAACCCGCGCAGGTCGATCGCCAGCGGCCGGTACGGCTCGGGCAGCGCCAGCATGGTCGGCTGCCAGAACAGCGAGGACGACACATTGCCGTGTACGAAGAGCACCGCAGGCCCGCTCCGGCCAGTGACGGACAGAACCGCCACCGTCAGCCGGCTGGTGGGTGTCCGCTCGACGGTGATGCCCGGCAGCAGCGTATCCATCGCTCCTCCTCGGTCCACGTCCGCAGGTATGTCCACGCCACGCCACTACGTGCCCACCCGAGAGCCTCCGGTCATGCGGGGCGGCTCAGTTGAGGAAGTAGCTACTGCCGCCGTTCTGCGGATTGGTCACCACCGCAATGACGGTGACGGTGCCGGCTTCGGCGAACGTGAGGCGGAGCATGATGGCCTTGCCGTCCTGCATCGGGCCCGCGCCGGTGATCAGCAGGTAGCCGTTATCGGGATTCAGCCTGACCATCGAGTCCGACGGGATCGGGATCTCGCCCACGGTGTGCATGGTCAGCACATTGGTCTTCCCGGTCTGCGGGGCGCGCAGCTGCACCGTGCCCCCCACGCTGGTATGCGCCGCGATCAGCCGGTCCGCGTGGCCGTTGTTGCGAATGTCCAGGTATGCGACCGTGTTTCCCGGCGTAGTCGGCGTCGGCACGTACGCACTGGTGACGCTGATCGACGAGGCGGCCTGACTCGTCGCGCACCCGCTGACTCCGAGCGCCGCCAGCAGCACCCCGCCCGCGATGCCCAGAACCGACATCACTCTCCGCATGCCCATCAGGCTACCGCGCCTGTCTCTGGGACGATCCACGGAGCCGACGCCCAGTGGCGAGCTAGGCCGTGCCTGCCCCGCTGAGGACTTAAATGGGATACCGAGTGGGTTCGGTGAGGTACTGCCGTCCGGACGGCGTGGTCCAGCGGACGTGGCCGCTGGACAGCTGCTCGACCCTCCAGCGGGGGTCTTGCTTGGCCCGGTGGTCGTGGCGGCAGGTCGGGTTCCCATTACAAAGGCAGGTCCGGCCGCCCGCCTCGTACGGGATGTTGTGCTCGAAGTCGGCGCTGGTCGATGGGCGGCGGCAGCCTGGCCCGGTGCAAGTGGCGTGCCGGATCTGGGTCAGGTGCCGGAGCAGGACCCCAGGATCGTGACCCTTGGCCTCATGCCGGTGATCACACTCACCCGTGGGGATCGGCTCGAGGGCGATGAGCAGGTCCCGCTGCCCAGGAGTCCCGGTGGAGAACCTCCAGGTGCCGTACCCGCCGGGCGGGCCCGCCTGGTCGGTCGCGGTGAAGCTGAACGATGGGACGCCGGGCGGATCACGCCCGTCAGGTCTTTGCTGTGTGCGCAGTGCGGCCGGCCCTGCCCGGCTGCGGGCGGGTGCGGGCCGCGCGCAGCCGTGCCCGATAGCGTGCCCGTCCTGGTCGGTGACGGTCACGCACCAGGTGGACCGGGCGGTGCGGGCCGCCGCGGCGGCCAGATCGCGGGCCAGATCGGGATCGAGGGGGCCGATGCCGGTCATCTCGCCGGGCCGGTCCGCGAGGTGGAGCAGGGTGGCCAGCGGGATGGTGAGGTTGGCCCGGCCGGCGAACCCGGGCGGGATCACCCCGGCCAGCGGCCCAGCCGGAGCCGGCACCCGGGGCCCCCGCGCACCAGACCCGCCGTCCGGACCAGACCCACTGTCGTGACCCGGGCCGCTGTCCCGGCCGGGCATGTCGTCATGGCCGGACCCGCCGTCGTGGCGGGGCTTGGCGTCGTGACCGGGGCCGCCGTCCTGGCCAGGCTTGCCGTCGTAGCCAGGCTTGCCGTCGCGGCTCGGGTCGTTGCCGGTGCGGGCATCCGGGGGCCGGGAGTCGATGCCGAGCAGGATGTCCAGGAACGCACGAGCCCGGAGCAGATCCATGCCGCCGTCCAGGCCCGCCTGGCGGAGCTGCCGGGCCCACCAGGTGATCCGCTGATCAGCGGCCAGCACCTCCGCGGGCGGCAGCTCACGGCCGGTCAGGCCCGCGTTCCCGGACGGCTCGGCCCACCGCTGCCACCCGCGCCTGCCTCGCCCCATGCTCCCGCCGCTTGCGCGCCTTCTCCGGATTCACCTGCATGACCGCGCGGCTGATCGCCGAGCGGAGCCCGGCCGGGGTCAAGGACCCGGCCCGGTCCAAGACCATGGACTCCGCGGCCCGGGCCTCAGCCGGGTCCAGCAACATGGTGGCCGACGCGATGATCAGCGCCTTATCCCGGGTCAGCACACCGGCCCGGAACGCAGCACGGGTCCCCGGCAAGCTCACCTCCAGCGCCGCAGCCAGGGCCAGCACCTCCTCCGCATCCCCGGATGACAGGGCCAGCGCCGCACCCAGCTCCCGGGAGGCGAACTCATCCCACTCCCCCGGCAGCCCGGACGCAGCATCTGCGGGAGCGCCGGGGGCGGGACGGCGGCGGAGCAGCTCCGCCACCGCGGCATGCTTACGGGCACTGGCATTCGCCTCGACCCGGTCCCACCCGCAGATCACCCCGACCAGCTCATCATCCGACGCACCCCGGTACCGGTCACCCTCCCCGGCCGCCTCATCCGCGAACTCGGCCAGCACCGGGCCGCCCGCCGCGACATCCAGCGGCTTACCCGACGCGAACCCCGACGCCCGGCTGGTGTACACACCCGGGAACCTGTGCGCGGAGCCCGGCATGCCCGGCCCCCGGCGGCCGGCCGCCACCGACCCGAGCGCGGCCCGGACCCCGGCCTGACCGGCCCGGGCCATCTCCGCCTCCACCTCAGCCTGCCCGGCGGTGAACTCCTCGGCCTCCGCGATCAGCGCAGCCAGTCCCGCATCATCCATCCCTGGCGGCGGCGCGTTATCCGGATCCTCATACTCCGCCCGCTCACCATCACCGGGATCATCCTCACACTGCGCCGCCAGATAGCCCGGCTCATCCATCCACTCCGGCCACTCCGCGCCCGACGGGTCCTCGTCCCGCCCGGGGTCCTGGGGTACCGGTGCTTCGCTCATCAGCCACGATCCGTTCGGATGAACTATATGACTATCAAACATAATAGCGAAAAATGGCATAAATGGCACGCAGACACGCCGGCGCACGATCACGTTTGCGCGTGCTTCGCCAGCCGCGACACAACCAGTGGAGCCTGAGGCTTAGGCACGCTGGGCCGGGGTCCAGCACAAGCGGCCAGCAGCGGCAGCCGCCGCCCCTGCTGGCCCGGCTACTACCGAAGCCGCGTCCCCCAGGCGGGCAGGGGCGGCGGGCAAGGGCGACGGGTGGCGGCCGGCCGGTCAGCCGCGTTCGAGGGCGGTGCCGAGGAGGCCGAGCGGGGGAGAGCCGAGGTCAAGCAGCGCCCGGTGGAAACGTTGCAGCGTGAAGCCCGCTCCCCAGTCCTTCCTGGCCTGCTCGCGTGTCTTGAGGATCTCCAGCTTGCCCCAGGTGTACCGGCCGTAGGTCGGGTCGAACGTGGCCCGCCGGGCCTCGGACAGCGCGGCCGGGCCGGACAGGTGAGTGTCGGCCTCGAACCGGCGCGCCGCCTCCGCGACCGACATGCCCGCGGCGTGCACGCCGATAGCGCAGGCCAGCCTGGTCACACGGACCAGAGCCTCAAGCCAGATGCCGATCGCGATCCGCGGGTCGTCGGCGCCGAAGCCCTCCTCCGCGCAAAGTTCCTCGGCATAGTGCGCCCATCCCTCGATGAACGCACTGGAGTGCACGGTCCGGCGCACGTCGGAGGTCAGCCGCCGCAGCGCCCGGCCGTGGGAGAAGTGGCCGGGCGCGACCTCGTGCACGGCGATGGCGGGCAGCGTCGTGTCGCTGAAGACCTCCAGCCACTCCTCTTTCTCCCGCTCCGGCCACGACGCCTCCGGCGGCGTGATGTGGAACCAGGAGGGGCCGTCCGGCTCGCCGGGGGCAGCCGGGGACATCATCGCCATCGCCCAGCGCCGCGACTCAGGTGCCAGGCCCACCAGGCAGACGCCGTCGTGGTAGGGGACCAGGTCGTGCTCGCGGGTGAAGTCGATGGCCCGCTGGGCCCAGAGGCGGCCCGCTTCGATCACGCCGTCCGCGTCCGGATGGTCACGGACCAGTTCCCGGGCCACCTGCAGGGCCTGGCCCGGGGCGAGGCGAGTGCACCCCTCGGCCAGCAGGGCGAGCAGCCGGTCCCGCTCTGCGTCGGCCCGCTCGGCCAGCCTGCCGAGGTCAACCGGCAGGGCCTCCGCGTTGCTCATCAGCGTGCTGAGGACGGCGCCGCCGAGCGCCGCGTCCGGGTCTCCGGCCGTGGCGGCTCGCTCCACGTGAGCGACCAGCCGCGCGTGCGCGGCGAGCGCGGCCTGCAGGACCGCCTCATCCACGTCGCGCCCGAAACCCGCCGTGCGATCACTGAGCCCGGCGGCGAGCCCCCGGGTCGGTCCCATCAGGGCCTGCGCGACCGGCGCGCTGACCTGGTCGAGAGATTCGATCGCCGCGTCGACCACCCGCGGCCACGCGGCCAGGTGCTCGGCCCAGGCCGCCGAACGTTCGGCGGCGGGAGCGTAGTCCCGGTCGTAGGGGGCCAGCTCAAGCTCGGCCAAGTGCAAAATCGGGTTGCGGCGGTGCAGTTCGAGCTCGGCGAAGGTGACCCGCTGCAGTTCCTCGGCCGCAGTCAGGTGCGCCTCGTCGTGCGGGTCGGTGAGACGCTCGCCGCCGGCCCGCGCCTCGGCCAGCCGGGCCAGGCCGGCCCGGACGCCGTCCGGCGACAGGTCCTGCGGCTTGCCGTCGTATTCATGCCGTCCGCTGTTCTCGCGCATCTCGGCGACGTCAAGATCGCAGACCGCGCGCAGTCGCGGGGAAAGGTCCATGGGCCGACGCTACGGCACCGGCGGCCCGGCCGGAATGCGACCGCACGAACTGCTGGCCGCACGCTCCTAAGGCGTGACCCCTTGGACACTGTGACCGGACCGGACGGGCATGACGGTCAGCAGCGGCGTGCTCGCTGAGGCGCACGCGGCGAAGCTGACGTCCACGTAACTGGCCACCGTGTCACCCGGCGGGTACACGCGCAACCCGTGTGCGGTCGCCGGGCGGCAGGCCGAAGCCGGGTAGTTGCCCGCCGCCGCGACCTGGAGCCAGGCATGCGCGACACCGCCGGCCGGCACCCGGACGGTCAGCTTCCCGATCGACGAGTTCTCCTGGGCCGCCGCCCCGATCTGGACGCCGGAGCTGCCCGCCGAGGTGACGAAGGACAGGTCGGGGTACCCGTACATCCCGCACGGCGCGCCCGAGGTGTTGGTGAAGTTGACCGGGTAGTACGCGCTGCCCATCGCGCCGCCCGCCTGGCTGGTGTCCAGCGCCACCTTCAGCGTGGCGGACTGGCACACCGCCAGCCCGCCCATCCCGGGCAGCGTGGACTGCGCGCTCATCGGTGACGGTGCCCCCTGGGTGTGCGGCCCGGACGCCGACGGCGCCTGCGCGCTCCCGCAGGCCGTGAGCAGCCCCGCAGCCGCCAGCGCGGAGGCCAGCGCGGAGGCCGCCGTGACGGCCGCGGTGAAAGCCGTCGGGGCCGCCGCCCGCCGCCCGCGGGCCCGGCCATGCAGGAGGGAGATCATCGGTCGTCACCTCGCGGTCATCGAATGATAGCAATTAGTAATCATCGAGCATCCCCACGCGTTTCGCCAGCCGACACACAGACCGATCGCGGGCCAACACGGGCGGATCACAGGCCAAGGCCGCCGCGGCCCGGTGAGAGGATCGAGTCATGGCTGAAATTCCGGAATTCACCACCCGGCCGGAGCTCGCCGGAACGTTCGGCATGGTGGCCTCCACGCACTGGCTCGCCTCGGCGGCGGGCATGGCCGTGCTCGAACAGGGCGGCAACGCGTTCGACGCGGCCGTGGCCGCCGGCCTCGTGCTGCAAGTCACCGAACCGCATCTGAACGGCCTCGGCGGTGAGGTGCCGGTCATCGCTCACCACGCCGGCCGCGGGGAGACCTTCGTGCTCTGCGGGCAGGGGACCGCGCCGGCCGCAGCCACCCCGGCCGCGTTCGCCGATCTCGGGCTCGACCTGGTCCCCGGCAGCGGGCTGCTCGCGGCCTGCGTGCCGGGGGCGTTCGGGGCCTGGATGCTGCTGCTGCGTGACTACGGCACGCTCCGGCTGCGGGACGTGATGGATTACGCGATCGGCTACGCCGCGGGCGGCTACCCGGTCCTGCCCTCGATCAGCTCGGCGATCGGGAGCGTGGCCGGGCTGTTCCGCGACTACTGGCCGAGCTCGGCCGAGGTCTACCTGCCGGGCGGAACGGTACCCGGACCGGGGTCGCGGTTCGCCAATCCGGCCCTGGCCGGGACCTACCAGCGCATCCTCGCCGAAGCCGAGGCGGCCAGCGGGGAGCGCGACGAGCAGATCGAGGCGGCCCGGCGCGCGTACTACGAGGGCTTCGTGGCCGAGGCGATCGCCGCCTACGTCGCCTCTGCGGAGGTATTGGACGTGACCGGCGAGCCGCACCGGGGCCTGCTTTCCTACGCCGACATGTCGGCCTGGCAGCCACGGGTCGAGGAGCCGTTGACGTTCGACTACCACGGCCTGACCGTCTGCAAGACCGGGCCGTGGGGCCAGGGACCGGTGTTCGCCCAGCAGCTTGCCCTGCTGGCCGGGTTCGATCTGGAGGCCATGGGCGCGGGCAGCGCCGAGTACATCCACACCGTGACCGAATGCGCCAAGCTGGCCTTCGCCGACCGGGAGGCCTGGTACGGCGATCCCGATTTCACTGACGTGCCGGTCAAGGCGCTCCTGTCCGCCGAGTACGCCGACGCCCGGCGCCGCCTGGTCGGAGCCGAGGCCTCAGCCGAGCTGCGCCCCGGGTCCCCTGACGGCAGGACGCCCCGGCTGCCCGCCTTCATCACCGAGCCGCCGGCTCACCGGCTTGACCGTGGCAGCGGAGATCCGACTAGCCCGGCCAGCGGCCCGGCGGCCGCGAGCTACCGTGCGGGCGACACCGTCCATCTGGACGTGGCCGACCGGTTTGGCAACCTGGTCTCAGCTACTCCCAGCGGCGGCTGGCTGCAGTCGTCGCCGGTCGTTCCCGGGCTGGGGTTCTGCCTGGGCACCCGGGCGCAGATGTTCACCCTCACCCCCGGCCTGCCCGCCACGCTCGCGCCGGGCAAGCGCCCCCGGACCACGCTCAGCCCCAGCCTCGTGCTGAAAGACCGCGAGCCCTACCTGGCCTTCGGCACGCCCGGTGGCGACCAGCAGGACCAGTGGACGCTCCTGTTCTTCCTCAACCACGTGCTGGCCGGGATGAACCTGCAGCAGGCCATCGACTTCCCGTCCTTCCATACCGCGCACATGCCCTCGTCGTTTTATCCGCGCCAGGCCCAGCCGGGCGTGCTCGAGGTGGAGTCGCGGGCCGGGGAGGCCGTGCTCGAGGACCTGCGGCGCCGCGGCCACCGGGTCAACGTCCGGCCGCCGTGGTCCCTCGGCCGGGTCAGCGCGGTGGCCATCCGTAACGGCATGCTGTACGCCGCGGCCAATCCCCGCGGCATGCAGGGTTACGCGGCCGGCCGCTGAACTCCGGGTCCGCGAGCCTTTAGCCCGAACGATTCCGGCGGCTACGGCCCGGTCACCCGCTTTGCCGCGCCGGGCCGCACGAGCGCTCGGCCGCACTGTGTCACGGTGTCACCGCGGCCCCATGACGCATGTCATGGCCGGCTGCTGAGGGACGGCACTACACCTGGTGCCCGCGGCGATGGTGGTATGGGGATACCGGCGGAGGGGGAACCAGACCGGACATCGACAGGGGACATGATGAGCCACCACGCAGCGGGTTACACCGCAGCCGCAGCAAGCACCAACACCGTCAGCTACAGCAGTGCCGGCCGCACTCCGGTTGTCTCGTTCGTCAACGTCTCCAAGCACTACGGCAGCCTGAAGGCGGTTGACCAGCTCAACCTGGACCTGCGGCCCGGCCAGACCGTGGCCCTGCTCGGCCCGAACGGCGCGGGCAAGTCCACTTCCCTGGACATGCTGCTCGCGCTGCGCAAGCCCACCGGCGGGCAGATCAAGATGTTCGGCTCCGACCCCTACCACGCGGTGAAGTCCGGCCGGGTCGGCGCCATGCTGCAGTCCGGCGGGCTGATGCCCGAGGTGACGGTGCGCGAGCTCGTGACGCTGGTGACCAGGCTGCATCCCAAGCCGGAGCCGATCGCGACCACGCTGCAGCGGGCCGGCATCGCGGCGTTCGCCGACCAGCGCGTGGACAAGCTGTCCGGCGGCCAGACCCAGCGGGTCCGGTTCGCGCTGGCCATCTGCGGCCAGTCCGAGCTGATCGTGCTGGACGAGCCGACCGCGGCCATGGACGTGGAAACCCGCCGGCTGTTCTGGCGCAGCATGAAGGACGAGGTCGCCGAGGGCCGCACGCTGCTGTTCGCCACGCACTACCTGGAGGAGGCCGATCAGGCCGCGGACCGGATCCTGGTCATCAACCGGGGCCGGCTGCTGGCCGACGGAACGCCGGCCGAGATCAAGGCCCGGGCCGGGGCCAGGCGGCTCTCGTTCCGGCTGGACAACGTGAACGAGCAGTTCATGCTCGGCCTGCCCGGGCTGGTGAACCTCGAGGTCAGGCACGACTTCGTGCAGATCCAGACCAGCGATTCCGACGCCACGCTGTACGCCATCTTGGACGCCGGCTACCGGCCGCACGAGATCGAGGTCTCCAGCCTGGGCCTGGAGCAGGCCTTCATCGCCATCACCGCCGAAGACGACCGGGCCAACGGCATCGCATCCGGCGACAACACCCGCGGCGACAACACCCGCGACGCAGGGGAGAAGATCTGACATGGCAGGCACACTGGCGCTGACCCGAGCAGAGCTCATGCGCCTCTTCCGGAACAAGCGTTACTTCATTTTCACGGTGGGCTTCCCGGTCGTGCTGTACCTCCTGGTCGGGAAGAACGTGAGCACCACGGCCTACGGCATCTCCTTCGCCGGCTACTACATGGTCGCGATGGCGACCTTCGGCGCGTTCAGCGGCGCGCTGACCGGCAACGCGCAGCGCATCGCGCAGGAGAAGAAGGACGGCTGGATCCGCCAGCTCCGGCTCACCCCGCTGCCGGCCAATGGCTACGTGATCAGCAAGGTCCTGGTCTCGATGGCCACCACGGTGCCGTCCATCGTGATCGTGCTGCTGCTCGGCCGCTTCTACGGCCACGTCCACTTGGCCGCGCCGTGGCAGTGGCTCGCCATCGCGGTCACGATCTGGTTCGGCGCGACCATCTTCGCGGCGCTGGCCGTGGCCATCGGCTACCGGTACTCGCCCGACCAGGTGCAGCCGATCGGCATCCTGGTGTACTTCGCCTTCGCCATCCTCGGCGGCCTGTGGTTCCCGCTGTCCGGGATCCTCGGGGACATCGGGAAGTTCACGCCCACCTACGACGCGGTGAAGATCGGCAGCGACGTGATCGGCAACACCAGCGTGCCGGCCGGCCTGGCCATCGGCCTGGTGGTGTGGCTGGGCATCTTCGTCGCGCTGGCCACCTGGTCGGTCCGCGCCACCGCGGAGAACGTCTGAGCGTCCCGTCCGTGATCCCGGCCAGTGCCACGGGGGCCCGGCCGGGATCGCGGCGCCGGGATCGCGGTGCCGGGATCGCGGCGCTGGAGCGGCCCGGTGGGCGTGGCAGCATGGATATGAGGTGAGCACCCGATGGCGACGAGAAGGCTAGGCCCGGACCCGGCTGAGCTGGCGGCCCGGCCTGCCATGGTGGGCACCGGCCTCGGCCTGCGGGCCCCCGGCACCGGCAGCCCCTGGCGCTGGTTCTTCTCGGCTATCTGGCTGGTCTACCTCATCCAGCCCGTGTCCACCCTGTTCGGCCATGGCCACACCGTGCTGTATACCGTCGGCGGCCTGGCCATCGTGATCGTGTTCGCCGTGGTCTACGTGCGGACCCTGCTCCGGGCGACGTCGAGGATGGCGCTGGCCCGGGGCGGGCTGCTGATCATCGTGGCTCTCGCCGCGCTGGCCTGTACGGTGTACGGCAAGGACTGGACGTCGCTGTGGATCTACGTGTCGGCCGCGGTCGGCATGGTGCTCGCCGCCGGGCCCGGCGGGCGGCGGGTGGCCGTGTGCGCGGTCCTCGCCGTTACGGCGTGCTACGTCTTCTTCAGCTGGCTCTCCCACGACGACGTGACGGATTTCCTCGTCGTCGCGCTGCCGGTCCTGCTCATCGGCCTGGCCATGATCGGGTTCCGGCTGCAGATGCAGCTCATGGGCGAGCTGGCCCAGGCCCGCGAGACGGTGGCCAAGCTGGCCGCCAACGACGAGCGGCTCCGGCTGGCCCGGGACATGCACGACCTGACCGGCCAGTCGCTGTCGATGATCACGCTCAAGGCGGAGCTGGCCGCCAAGCGGCTGGCCCGGCTCGAGCCGTCACCCGAACGCGACGCGGCGCTCGGCGACCTCACTGACATCGGCGGGGTCAGCCGCCAGACACTGCACGACATCCGGGAGGCGGTCAGCGGCTACCGCCGCCCGACGCTGGCTATCGAGGCCATCACCGCGCAGAACGCCCTCACCGCGGCCGGCATCCAGCTCGACGACGACCCCGCGCTGACGCTGCGGTCCGGCACGTTCGACGCCGACGCCGAGGCGGTGCTGGCCTGGTGCCTGCGCGAGGCGGTCACCAACGTGATCCGGCACTCCGGCGCGAAGACCTGCCGCATCCGGCTGACCGAACGCCCCGGCGAACTGTGCCTGGAAATCGCCGATGACGGTCGCGGCCCGCGCTCCGCGCCACCGGGCCAGGAGGTGCCCCAGGGCGCTGGCCTGCGCGGCATGTCCGAACGGCTGTCGGCCGTCGGTGGCCGCCTGATGCTCGGCGCAGGCGAACCGGGCCACGGTCGCGAGCTCGGCCGCGGCCGCGGGTTCACGCTGACCGCCGCCGTCCCGGTGGACCACTATGACGCCTGATCACGCGGCCAGCCCGGTCCGGCTGCTGCTCGCCGAGGACCAGGTGATGATCAGGGAGGCGCTGGCCGCGCTGCTCTCGTTCGAAGGCGACATCGAGGTGGTGGCCCAGGTCGGCCGCGGCGACGAGGTCCTCGGCGCGGCCAAGCAGACCAACCCGGACGTCGCGGTGCTGGACATCGAGATGCCCGGCCTGGACGGGCTCGCGGCCGCCGCCGAGCTGAAGAAGAGCTACCCCGCAATAAAGATCGTCATCTTGACCACGTTCGGCCGGCCCGGGTTCATGCGCCGCGCGATGGAGTCGGGCGTGTCCGCGTTCCTGGTCAAGGACTCCCCGGCCGACAAGCTGACCCAGACCATCCGCCGGGTCCTGGCCGGCGAGCGGGTCATCGACCCGGACCTGGCCGCCGCGGCCCTGGCCGACGGGCTCAACCCGCTGACCCCGCGCGAGCGGGACGTCCTGGAGGCCTCCGCCGAAGGCGGGACGATCGCCGAGATCGCCCGCCAGCTGTACCTGTCCGAAGGGACGGTACGGAACTACCTGTCCGCCTGCATCCAGAAGACCGGCGCCCGTAACCGCGCCGAGGCGCACCGCATCGCCTCCGAACGCGGCTGGCTGTAGGGACCCGCAGGGCGACGCGCGGAGCGCGGGACCGGCGAGGGCCGCGAGGCCTGCGAGGCCTGCGGGCGGCTGGCCGGGACCTCTAGGATGAAGTGCGTGGCTTCAGCTGGTTATCTTCGGTATCCACATGTTCACGGTGAGCTGATCGCCTTCGTGGCGGGCGAGGACGTGTGGCTCGGGCCGGCCGCGGGCGGCCGCGCGTGGCGCCTGACCGCCGAGACGGCCCAGGTCAGCTATCCGCGTTTCTCCCGGGACGGGACCAGGGTGGCCTGGACCAGCTGGCGGGACGGGAGCCCGGAGGTCTACGCCGCGGACGCCGACGGCGGTGACGCCACCCGGCTCACCTTCTGGGGCGACCCGCAGACCCGCGTGACCGGATGGACGGCCGCCGGTGAGGTGCTGGCCGTCACCGCGGCCGGCCAGCCGGCCATGAAGTACCGCCGGGCCTTCGCGGTCCCCGGCTCCGGCGACGCGCCGCCCCGGCTGCTGCCGTTCGGCCCGGTCAATGACCTGGCCCTGGAGGCCGAGGGCACCGCGCTGCTGACCGGCAGCGTGGCCTACGAGCCTGCGTACTGGAAGCGGTACCGCGGCGGCCGGGCCGGCAAGCTGTGGACGGCCACCGCGGATGATCCCCCACCCGCCTCCCCTTCCCCCTTCATCCGGGTGCTGACGGGCCTGGATGGGCAGCTGGCCTGCCCGATGCTGATCGGCGGGCGGTTGTTCTTCCTGTCTGATCATGAAGGCACCGGCAACATCTATTCGTGCGCGCTGGATGGCTCAGGGATAACCCGGCACACCGATCATGACGGCATGTACGCCCGTAACCCGAGCACCGACGGGCGGCGCATCGTCTACCACGTGGCGGGCGACATCTGGCTGCTGGACGGCCCGGACGCCCCCGGCCCGCGGAAACTCGACCTCAGCCTCGGCTCGCCGGCTGCGGCGCGGGCGCCGCGGCTGGTGACCGCGCGGGATCACCTGGGTGAGCTGGACCCGGACCGGACCGGGCAGGCCAGTGTGGTGGAGGTGCGGGGGAGCGTGCACTGGCTGACGCACAAGGACGGCCCGGCCCGGGCGCTGCACGTGGACCCCGCTGCGCGGGCCCGGCTGCCCCGGGTGCTGGGCGAGACCGGGAAGGTGGCGTGGATCACCGACGCGGGCGGCCATGACGCGCTGGAAGTGGCCGCCGTGACCGGTGAGCCACGGTCCGTTCGGTTCGAAGGTCTCGGCGGAACGGTCACCAGCTTGGCCGCCTCCCCGGACGGGACTATGCTCGCGGCCGCCATCCACGACGGCCGGCTGCTGGCCGTGGACCTGGACTCGGGCCAGGTCACTGAGCTGGCCACGTCCGATGACGGGCCGGCCGAGGGCCTGTCGTGGTCGCCCGACTCGGCGTGGCTGGCCTGGTCGCAGCCGGGGCCGCGGCCGTTGTCGCGTATCCGCATGGCCCGCGCCGCGGCCGGCGGTGCGGCCGGTGATGTGGCCGGCGGTGTAGACCGTGCCCCGGTGGACGTGACCGACGGCCGGTTCGCCGACACCGACCCGGTGTTCACCGGCGATGGGCTGTACCTGGCGTTCTTGTCGCTGCGCAGCTTCGACCCGGTCTACGACGCGCAGTCCTTCGACATGTCCTTCCCGTTCGGCAGCCGGCCGTACCTGGTCCCGCTGGCCGCGGCCACCCCCTCGCCGTTCGGGCCCGTGCCGGGCGGCCGCGAGCTGTCCACCGAACCCCCCGACGAGGACGGCGCGGCCGCCGGGCCGACCGGGGTAGACGCGTCCGGCCTGCCGGAGCGGGTGGTCCCGATCCCCGTCGTCGAGGCTCGCTATTTCGGCCTGAAGGCTATCGAGGGCGGCCTGGCCTGGCGGCGCGCCCAGGTGAGCGGCGTGCTCGGCGAGAGCGGCGCCGAGCCGGACGACGACCGGCCGCGCCCGGCGCTGGAGCGGTTCGACCTGCGCAAGCGTGAGGTCACAGAGCTGGCCGAGGAACTTGACTGGTTCGCCGTCAGCGGCGACGGCACCCGCCTGGTCCTCTACGACGCCGGCGAGCTGCGGGTCATGCCGTCCGCGGGCAAGCGGGACGACACGAGCGAGACCGTCACGGTCAACCTGTCCCGGGCCCGGTTCACCGCCGATCCGGCCGCGCTGTGGCGGCACGCCTACGCCGAGGCCGGGCGGATCATGCGCCGGGACTTCTGGGTCCCGGACATGTCCGGGGTCGACTGGGACGGCGTGCTGGACGCCTACCGGCCGCTGCTGGACCGGATCCGCGGTGCGGCTGACGTCGCCGACCTGCTGTGGGAGGTGCTGGGCGAGACGGGTACGTCGCATTCGTACGTGGCCGCGGCCGAGGAGGACGCCCCCACGCAGCCGGTGGTCGGGCAGCTGGGCGCGGACCTGTCCCGTGACCCGGCCGGGCGCTGGGTGGTGGACCGGGTGCTGCCCGGCGAATCGTCCGACCCGCGGGCCCGCTCGCCGCTGGCCGCGCCCGGCGTGGCCGTCGGCCCGGGGGATGAGCTGGTGGCGGTGGACGGGCAGCCGGTCGATCCGGTGCGCGGCCCGTGGCCGCTGCTGGCCGGCACGGCCGGCCAGCCGGTGGAGCTGACCGTGCGGCCGGCGTCCGGCGAGCCGCGCCGGGTCGTCGTCGTGCCGCTGCGCAGCGAGCGGCGGCTGCGCTACCAGGACTGGGTGGCCGGGCGGCGCCGCGCCGTCCGCGAGCTCAGCCAGGGACGCCTCGGCTACCTGCACATCCCGGACATGATGGGTGAGGGCTGGGCGCACTTCCACCGCGACCTGCGGACCGAGATGAGCCACGACGGGCTGATCTTCGACGTGCGCGGGAACAGCGGCGGCCACATCTCCCAGCTGGTGGTGGAGAAGCTCGCCCGCCGCGTGATCGCCTGGGAACTGGGCCGCTGGGTGCTCCCGGAAACCTACCCCCTGGAGGCGCGCCGCGGCCCGCTGGTCACCGTGGCCGACGAGTTCGCCGGGTCCGACGGCGACATCGTCACCGCGGCCATCCGGCTGCTCGGCCTCGGCCCCGTCGTCGGTACCCGCACCTGGGGCGGCGTGGTCGGCATCGAGGGCTATCAGGAACTGGTCGACGGCACCAGCATCACCGTGCCCCGGTACGCGTTCTGGTTCTCCGGCACCGGCTGGGGCGTGGAGAACTACGGGGTCGACCCCGACGTGGAGGTGCTCAACACTCCCGACGACTGGGCGGCTGGCCGGGACGCGCAGCTGGAGACCGCGGTCCAGCTGGCCCTGGACGCGCTGGACAAGCAGCCGCCCCCCGTTCCCCCCGACCCGGCCACCGGCCCGGTCAAAGCGCGCCCCCCGCTCCCGCCCCGTCCCTGACCGGCGGCGGTTATCCTGAAGAGGCCTACACCTGGCTTGACTCTAGGCTTTCGCGGTCACGCCGCGCGCTCGGGACAGGAGCCAGCCGATGGATGATCAGCGCGGCACGGCCGGTGCCATGCTGCGCCGGCCCGTGGTCGATCCGGACATCCCCCGTCGTGACCGCCTCCTGCTGACCGCCCCCGGCACCTTCCTTACTCCCGCGTACCTGGACGGCCCGGCCCGCCGCCGCGACATCCTGCCCGCCGATCCCGGCCGGCGCGGCGCGACGATCGATGGTGCCGTCATGGGCCTGGTCGCGGCCGCGTTCACCGCCGTCGGCGGTACGGTCCCGCTGGCCATCGGCGTGCTGGCCTTCGCCGGGCCGGTGGGCTGGCAGTCCGTTTCGAGCCATTACGCGCTGCTGCTGGCGCTGATCATCGCGGTCGTCACCGCCGTGATCTTCGGCGTCCGGATCGCCTGCTTCGGCCAATTCAACGGCCTGGCGCCAGCCGAGGCGGCCGCCCGCACCTATCACGGCCGCTACCTGACCGGCGCCGATTTCGACGCCCGGGCCAGAGCCCTGCTGCGGCGCGCGCAAGACGCCGCGGACGCCGTCACTTCCTCGCAGGTCTACCGGACCGGCCTGGTGGATCAGCCCGCCGTGAGCGCCGCCCTGACCGAGCAGGAATGGGACATCGCCCAGGCGCTGCGTGAGCAGGCCGGGCTCCGCGCCAAGCGAGCCGAGCTGTCCGAGCTGTCCGGGCTGTCGGGGCGGCCCGGGTCGCCCGCGGGCCCGCAGGCGACCCGGCTGCTCGACCGCCACGTGCAGGCCGCGCAAGCGGCTGAGGACAGCGTGGCCAGCCGCGTCGCGGCGCTGGAGCGCTACGTGGCCGAGATCCGCGAGGCCGACGCCGCCTACCGGGACTGGCAGCACGCCGCGGCACTCACCGATCTCAGCGGCCCTCACCTGGACATGCTGGCCCGCACCGCGGCCGACCAGTACCACATCGCCGAGATCGAAGCCATGTCGCGGCACGCCCGCGCGATCCACCTGGCGCTGCGCGAGCGGCGCGACTAACGCACGACCTCCTCCGGCCCGTGGCCGAGCGGGCCGCGGGGGACCATTTACCGGGACGCCAGCAGCGAGGGCCCGAGCTCACGCAGTTCAGCCACCGAACGCACGCCCAGCAGCTGCATGGTCCGCTTGAACTGCTCGGCCAGGATGTCCAGCGCCCTGTTCACCCCCGCCTCCCCGCCCGCCATCAGGCCGTACAGGTAGGCGCGCCCGATGGCGCAGGCATCCGCGCCGAGCGCGAGCGCCACCGCGATGTCCGACCCGTGCCGCACGCCGGAGTCCACCAGCACGGACACGTCCGGCCCCAGCGCCTCGCGGACCGCCGCGATGGTGTGAACCGGCGGCACCGACCGGTCCAGCTGTCGGCCGCCGTGGTTGGACAGCTGAACGCCGTCCGCCCCGACCGAGACCGCGAGCCGGGCATCCTCGGGCCCGAGCGGTCCCTTCACGATCAGCCGCCCCGGCCAGCGGGCCCGCAGCTCGGCGATGTCGTCCCAGTTGATAGCCGGGTTGAACAGCGCCCCGGTGTTCTCGATGGTCACCGTGTCGTGCCCGGCGAAGTTGGCGAAGTTGATCGCCGGGTTGCGCAGCATCCGGGTCCAGTACCCCGGCTTGGCCGCGATGCTGGCCAGCGTGCTCAGCGTCAGCTCGGGCGGGATGACCAGCCCGTTGTGGCGGTCCCGGGTCCGGTGGCCGGTCACGAAGCAGTCGACCGTCACCACCAGCACCCGGTACTTGGCCGAGGCCGCCCGGTCGACCAGCTCCTTGGTCAGCCCGCTGTCCCGCAGGATGTACAGCTGGAACCACAGGTCGGGCTGGGCTCCCTCGGCGACCGCCTCGATGGTGGTGGTCGCCATCGTGGACAGCGTGTACGGCAGCCCGTGCCGCTGCGCCGCGCGCGCCGCGGCGATCTCGCCCGCCGGATGCATCATCCGCGTGTACCCGGTGGGCGCCAGGGCCAGCGGCAGCGGCACCACCGAGCCCAGGAACGTTGCCGAGGTGTCGGCCTGCGACACGTTCACCAGCGTCCGCGGCTGGAACCTGTACCGCTGGAAGGCCCGGACGTTCGCCCGCAGCGACAGTTCCTCGTCGGCCCCGCCGTCGACGTAGTCGAAGACCGGGCGCGGGGTCAGCCGGCGCCCCACGGCCCGCAGGTCGGCGAGGTCGTGGCAGGCGGAAAGCCGCCGGCGCGTCGCGTCAAGCTCGACCGGCTTGACCCGGATCAGGTCGCGTATCTCCGAAACCTTCATGCCTGGGACGATACGCGCTCTGGCGGCCACCAGCTCCGCCCGGCTGCTTACGGCGCTTGGATGACGCCGGAGCGCGAGATGCGGGCCGCCTCGAACCGGCCCGTGGCCGACAGCGTCACGTGCAGGATCTCGCTCGTGTCCAGGTCGCCGTCGGTGGCGAAGTTCCGGTAGCCGGCGAAGTTTCCCAGGCGCTGGGCGCCCCGGTCGAGGACCTGCTTCACCGCATCGAGGTACGAGCCAGGGTCCGGCGGGAGGTCCGGTGTGCTCCCGAGCATCGTGTCGCCCGCCGCGGCAATGGTCACCGCGCTGGCCGCCTTGGACGTCGCCGTGCCCTCGGCCCGCGGGTCCGCCGTCACCCGCGTCCCCGGGGTGGCGGCGGTGCCGCGGGCGGCCGGGCTCGCCGTGACGGACGTCCCGGACGTGGCCGAGCTGACGACCGCTGAGCAGGCCGACACCGCCGCCAAGGCGACGGCGCCGGTGATCGCGCACGCCGTGGTCAGGACGCTTTTGCGTCGCATGCGGATCAACTTATCCATGCTGAACCGCTAATCCCTGCTGCACTGCTAATCCCTGCTGCACCGCAGCGTTAGGGGTGGAACGGCGTCAGGGGTAGAGGCGTCAGGGGTAGAACAGTGACATGGAGACCTGGGACGCCATCCGGGCACGACGCAACGTGCGCCAGTACGCGCAGCAGCCGATCGCCAGGCCGGATTGCCGGCCGTTTGACGAGGTTGTGCACGGGGACGCTGGTAACCGCGAATCTTGAAGCCGCCGGCTAAGGACACGGGCCGCGGGCGCCGCGGCTATGCGGCTGGGCCAGCAGATGAAACGATCGTCCCGTGATGCCACCGCTATCAGGAGCGATCAAGGTCACGGACCGGCCCGAGCGCCGGATCCGCAAGCCGATCGACCTGCTGCGCTGCGTCACCTCGTTCATCGAGATCGTCGCGCTGGTCGTAGCGGGCGTGGCGGCGAGCGCGACGACGACCGGCGCGGAGACCGACATCATCGGGGCGAGCGCGCGGCTGCCGCAAGCCCTGCGCGTGCTGGCTCCGACCGTGGCCCTGTTCGCCATCCTCATCATCCCGGTCGCGCTGGCCGTCCGCCAGGTCGTCCGGCGGCAAGTACGGCGGCTCGCCGAGGCCGTCGCCACCGGTGTCCTGGCCGCGGCGGCGGCGGCAGTGATCAACACCGCGCTGCGGCACGAGATCGCCGCCCGGGCTTACGACGCGATCATCATGTCCCGGCCGGGGGTCAGCCACGCCGCGGCGCTCGACCCGTACCTGGCCGGCCTGGTCGCGTACGCGACCATCATCGGCCTGTCCGGCAGGCCCGGCTGGCGGAACGCCCTGTGGCTGGCCGTCGGCGTCTACGGCCTCGTGCACCTGGCGGCGACCGACACGACGCTGCTGTCATTCCTGCTCACGTTGCTGGTCGGCCGGACGATCGGCCTCGCGGTCCGGTACGCGGCGGGCAGCCCGTCGCTGCGTCCCAGCGCGGCCGAGATCGCGTCCTTGCTGACCGGCCCGGACCGGAAGGTGACCGAGATCCGTTGGCTCGGCCCCGGCCCCAAGGGGCGGTCCAACGAGCCTAAGCCGCCCGCCCAGGCCGGGTCGCGGTACTACGCCGCGACGACGAGCGCCGGCGACCGGCTGGATGTCACCGTCTATGACAAGGATCAGCAGGCCGCCGGAGCCGTGTACCGGCTGTACCGCGTGATCCTGCTGCGCGGGCAGGTATCGCGCGGCGCGCCGCTGTCGGCGGACCGGACCGTGGAGCGCCGGGCGCTGCTGTCCTACGCGGCCGACGAGTCCGGCGCGCCCACGCCCCGGCTGCGCGCGGTGGTCCGGGTCGGGCCGGAGGCCACCGTGCTCGCCCACGACCACTACGAGGGGACGACGCTGGCCCAGCGCAATCCCGGCTGCACCGACGCCGAGCTGCGAGCCATCTGGGACGCCGTGAACGTGCTGCACCAGCATCGGGTCACGCACCGGTCGCTGACCGCCGACCGGATCCTGCTCACGACCGACGACCAGGTGATGCTGCTCGATCCCGGTGACGGCGACGTGGCGGCCACTGACCTGCAGATCCGTCTCGACGTAGCCCAGCTGCTGGCCGAGCTCGCGCTCTACGTCGGGCCGCAGCGGTCGGCCGACCTGGCGCTGGAGAAAGTGGGCGCCGATGAGCTGGTCGCCGTGGTGCCGCTGCTGCAGCGGGTGGCTCTGGCCCGCTCCACCCGGGCGGCGCTGCGCCGCCGCCGGGACGTCCTGCCCGCCCTGCGCCAGCGCCTGCTCGCGGCGGTTCCGGGCAGCCAGGCGGCCCCGGTCCAGCTGGAGCGGATCCGGCTGCGCAGCCTGTTCACGCTGGTCGCGACCGTCGCCGCGGTGTACCTGCTCGCGGGCGAGCTCGCCCGGGAGAGCCTCGGCCATGTCCTGGAGGCGGCGGACCCGCGCTGGGGCCTCATCGCGCTGGGCTTGTCGGCGCTGACCTATCTCGGCGCGACCTTCGAGCTGTCCGGGTTCGTGGCCGACCACCTGCCCTTCAGGCGCACCATCCTCGCCCAGCTGGCCGGATCCTTCGTGGTGCTGGTCACGCCCGCCGCGGTCGGGGGCGCGGCCCTCAACGTCCGCTACCTGCAGCGCAGGAAGATCCCGGCTCCGGTCGCGGCGGCCAGCGTCGGCGTGAGCCAGCTTGTGGCCTTCGTCTTGCATATCTTGCTGCTGGTCGTGTTCATCGCGATCGCCGGGGCCGCCGACAAGGAGCCGTTCCGCCCGCCGACGTGGTCCTACTTCGTGCTGGCTGGCCTGATCGTGGCGGCCCTGGCCGTGCTGGCGGTGCCCGCCGGGCGGCGGCTGCTGCGAGCCCGGGTAGCCCCCCTGCTCGGCCAGGTGATCCCGCGGCTGCTCGAGGTCCTGCAGCAGCCCCGCAAGCTGGTCGAGGGTATCGGCGGCGCGCTGCTGCTGAGCCTGTGCTACATCCTGTGCCTGGCCGCGTGCGTCCAGGCCTTCCACAGCTCGGCGGCCATCGCGGGCATTGCCGTGGTGTACCTGACCGGCAGCGCGCTCGGCTCGATCATCCCCACGCCCGGCGGCCTCGGCACCGTGGAAGCGGCGCTGACGGCGGGGCTGGTCGCGGCCGGCCTGCACGGCACCCAGGCGGCCAGCGCGGTGCTGCTGTTCCGGCTGCTGACCTTCTGGCTCCCGGTGCCGGTCGGCTGGACCGCGCTGAACTACCTGGAACGCCAGGGCTCGCTCTAGCGGCCGGAAGCGGGTTGCCGTCAGCCGCGGCGGGTTGCCGCCGGCTTGTCCTGGGTAGCCTGCTAAACGCAGGACCTTCGTCCCGGGAGCGTGCGATTTCCTCATTCCTGCGGCTGGCCAGGATCGGCGCCGGATACCTCGTCACGTTCCTGGCCATCGCGGCCGGCTCGATCTGGCTGGCGCTGCAGGTCGCGCCCATGCAGACGGTCTCCGCGGCCGGCCAGACGGCCCAGGTCGGCGCGGCGGTCTCGTCACTGAGCTGGTCCGGCCCCGGCGAGCTCGACCTGTTCGGGCAGGTGGTAGCGACCAAGCCGCAGTTTGAGGGCCCGATCCGCCCGCTGCTGCGGCTCAGCCACATCACCATCGACCGCCAGGTCGCGCAGCTGCTGCGCTCGGACAACCCGCGCGAGCTCAAGCTGAGCCTCAGCCAGCAGCTGGCCTCGGGCTGGACCCGGTACTTCCTCTGGGAGACGCTCATCGCGGCCGGCTTCGCGGCCGTCGCGCTGCTCGCGGTGGCCGGGGTGCGCAAGCAGTCTCACCGGACCATGCTGAAGACGGCGGGCGCGGGGTTGGCGGTAGCCTGCGCGATGAACGTCGGCGGCGTGCTGCTGACCGCCTCCAGCACGCCCGGGGTGCTGCGCAGCGTCAAGACGCTCGACGACCTCGTCGGCTCCGACCCGCTCGCGGTCGCCCAGGGGACCGTCGCGCGGCAGCTGCCGGGAGTGCAGGCCGTGGTGATCGGTGACTCGACCGCCGCGGCCGCGGGCAACCCGATCGCGCCTAACGCCAGCGCACCGGACCGGGCCTGCGGCCGCAGCAGCGAGTCCTACGCTGCTGACCTGGCCGCGGTGAACAACTGGAACGTGCTGAACCTCGCCTGCAACAGCGCGACCATCCAGAACGGATTGCTCGGCGTGCAGGTCCTCGGCAACGGCCAGCTGGTGCCACCGCAGCTGGCCGAGGCCGAGCGGGCCAGCCACGCGAAGGTGATCATCGTCAGCGTCGGCGCCGACGACGTCGAATGGTCGATCATGACGCGGCTGTGCGTGGCCAGCGTGGTGTGCAACGACAAAGTCTCCACCGCGTACTTCAACCAGATGCTCAGCGCGTTCACCCGCAGCTACTACCAGCTCCTCGGCGATCTGGCCGACCTGCCCGGCACTCCCGCCGTCCTGGTCAACGAGTACTACACGCCGTTCGGCCCGGCCATCGGCTGCCTGGCCCGGCACGGCCTGACGCAGGCCAAGGAAAAGGTCCTGCTGGCCCGCCTCGGCCAGCTGAACGCGGTGCTGGCCCTGGGCGCGCAGGTCTTCGGGTTCGGGGTGGTGGACCCGCTGTTCGCCGGGCACCAGCTGTGCTCCGCCGAGTCCTACGTCCAGGGTCCGGGCGACCCGGCGCCGCTGCACCCGACCGCGGCCGGCGAGCTGGCCATCGCCCTGGCCGACCAGCAGGCGCTGCCCAAGGCCGAGAACCTGGTCCCGGCGCCGTCCGCGAGCCCGGCCGCGGGAGCCGACTAGCGCAGCAGTACCGGCTAACGCAGTACCGGTCAGCGCAGGGCGGGGACGACCTCCCGCTCGTAGGCGGCCAGCGTCTCCTCCTCCTGGTCGTGCATCAGGTACACGGCGAACTGGTCGGCGCCGATCTCGGCCAGCTCGCGGAGGCGGTCCACGTGCGCGGACGCCGGGCCGACCAGGCAGAACCGGTCCACGATCTCGTCCGGCACGAAGTCCACCGACGGGTTGTCCGCCTGGCCGTGGTGTGCGTAGTCGTAGCCCTCGCGGCCCTTGATGTAGTCGGTCAGCGTGCGCGGAACCGGCCCGTCGGTGCCGTACCTGGCCACCAGGTCGGCGACGTGGTTACCGACCATCCCGCCGAACCAGCGCAGCTGCTCCCGCTGGTGCGGCAGGTCGGTGCCGACGTAGGCGGGCGCCGCGATGCAGATGGTGATGTCGGCCGGGTCGCGTCCGGCCTCCTTGGCCGCCGTGCGCACCGCGCCGATCGTCCAGCGGGCGATGTCCGGGTCGGCGGTCTGCAGGATGAACCCGTCGGCCTGCTCTCCGGTCAGCCGCAGCGCCTTCGGTCCGTAGGCGGCCATCCAGATCTCCAGCTGGCCGTCGCGGACCCACGGCAGCCGCAGCGGCTGGCCGTGGTGCGTCACCTCGCGCCCTTCGGCCAGCCCCTTGATGACGGTCATCGCCGCCGAGATCGTGGCCAGCGACATGGGCTTCTGGCCGATGACCCGCCGGGCCGAATCGCCGCGCCCGATCCCGCACACGGTCCGGTTGCCGTACATGTCGTTCAGCGTGGCGAACAGCGACGCGATGACCGACCAGTCCCTGGTGCCGGGGTTGGTCACCATCGGCCCGATGGTCATCGCCCGGGTGGCGGCCAGGGCCGCCGAGTAGATCACGAACGGCTCCTGCCACAGCACGTGCGAGTCCCACGTCCAGCCGTAGGAGAACCCCGCGTCCTCAGCTCGCTGCATCATGGTCACCACCCGGCTGGCGGGCGGGTTCGTCTGCAGCACCACCCCGAAGTCCATGTGTCCCCTCTCACGTCGGTCAGCAGGCGTCGGTCAGCCGGCGTCGGTCAGCCGGCGTCGGTCAGCCGGTCACAGCAGGTACTGGTTCAGCCCGCGGGCCAGGAAGCTGCCGTGCCCGGCGCTGCCCCGGTACTGGCCGTCCTCGATCACCACGCGGCCGCGGGACAGCGTGGTGACCACCTGGCCGGTGACCTCCAGCCCCTCGTACGCCGAGTAGTCGACGTTCATGTGGTGGGTGGCCGCCGACAGGGTCTGACGGGCCCGCGGGTCGTAGATCACGATGTCGGCGTCGGCGCCGGCCGCGATGACGCCCTTGCGCGGGTACAGGCCGAACATCCTGGCCGGGGTGGTCGACGCGACCTCCACCCAGCGCGGCAGCGACAGCTGGCCGGCCACCACCCCGGCGTGCAGGAGGTCCATCCGGTGCTCGACGCCGGGCATGCCGTTCGGGATCTTGGCGAAGTCCCCCCGGCCGAGCTCCTTCTGGTCCTTGAAGCAGAACGGGCAGTGGTCCGTCGAGACCACCGACAGGTCGTTCGTCCGCAGCCCCCGCCATAGCGAATCCTGGTGCTCCTTGGGCCGCAGCGGCGGCGAGCACACGAACTTGGCGCCCTCGAAATCCGGGCGGGCCAGGTCTTCCAGGGACAGGTACAGGTACTGCGGGCACGTCTCGGCGAACACGTTCTGCCCGCCGTCCCTGGCCTCAGCGACCGCCGCGAGCGCCTGGGTCGCCGACAGGTGCACGATGTACAGCGGGCAGTCCGCGACCTTGGCCAGCGTGATGGCCCGGGACGTCGCCTCGCCTTCCAGCTCGGGCGGCCGGGTCAGGCCGTGGTATCGCGGCTCGGTGCGGCCCGCCGCGAGCGCCTGCGCGACCAGCTGGTCGATGGCGATGCCGTTCTCGGCGTGCATCATCACCGTCGCGCCCGACCGGGCCGCCTGCTGCATGGCCAGCAGGATCTCCCCGTCGGTGGCGTAGAACACGCCGGGGTAGGCCATGAACATCTTGAAGCTGTTCACCCCGGCGGCGATGCAGGCGTCCATCTCCTTCAGCGTCGTGTCGTTGACGTCGGAGACGATCATGTGGAAGCCGTAGTCGATGGCGCAGTTGCCGTCCGCCTTGGCGTGCCACTTGTCCAGCGTGGCCAGCAGTGAGGTGCCCTTGGCCTGGACCGCGAAGTCGATGATGGTGGTGGTGCCGCCCCAGGCCGCCGCGCGGGTGCCGGTCTCGAAGGTGTCCGAGGCGAACGTCCCGCCGAACGGCATCTCCATGTGCGTGTGCACGTCGATCCCGCCCGGCAGCACGTACTTGCCCGTCGCGTCGATGACCTGGTCGGCCGCCTCGGCGAACGGCGCGTCGGCCGGCGCCGCGCCGGGCTCGCCGGTCAAGTCCCTGGCCAGCAGCGCCGCGATCCGCTCGCCGGCCACCAGCACATCGGCCGCCAGCGTGCCCTCGGCGGTCACCACGGTGCCGCCGCTGATCAAGATGCTCACGGCTCTGTTCTCCTGCTCGCCTGCGCTCGCGGATGGCTCACGGCTGCACCTTCCTGCTCGCCTGCGCTCGCGGATGGCTCACGGCTGTACCAGGGTCTCGTACTGGTCGGGGCGGCGGTCGCGGTAGAACTGCCACAGGTTCCGGACCTCGGCCAGCTGATCCATGTCCAGGTCCCGGACCACCACCTCGTCCTTGTCGTCGGCACCTGGGTCCCCGACAAGCTGACCGCGCGGATCGGCGAAGTAGGTCTGCCCGTAGAAGTCGTTGTCGCCGAGCGGCTCGACGCCGACCCGGTTGATCGCGCCGATGAAGTACTCGTTGGCCACTGCGGCCGCCGGCTGTTCCAGCCGCCACAGGTACTGGGACAGGCCCCGGCTGGTAGCCGACGGGTTGAACACGATCCGCGCGCCCGCCAGGCCGAGGGCCCGCCAGCCCTCGGGGAAGTGCCGGTCGTAGCAGATGTACACGCCGATCCGGCCCACCGCGGTGTCGAAGGTCGGATAGCCCAGGTTGCCCGGCCGGAAGTAGAACTTCTCCCAGAACCCCTTGACCTGCGGGATGTGTGTCTTGCGGTACTTGCCCAGATAGCTGCCGTCGGCGTCGATGACCGCGGCGGTGTTGTAGTAGACGCCGGGATGCTCTTGCTCGTACATCGGCGCGATGATCACGATGCCCAGCTGCCGCGCCACGTCCTGCAGCAGCCGGGTGGTCGGCCCGTCTGGGATGGCCTCGGTATAGGAGTAGTAGTCGGCGTCCTGCACCTGGCAGAAGTACGGCCCGTAGAAGAGCTCCTGGAGGCAGACCACCTGCGCCCCGGCCGACGCTGCGGTCCTGGTGTGGTCCACCGCCGCCGCGATCATCGATTCCTTGTCCCCGGTCCAGCGCTGCTGGACAAGCCCGGCCCGGACGATCTCAGCCATCGCAGTTCAAGCCCTTCTCTCGCCTAAGCACCCATCTTCCACCCTGACCAGTCCCGCCGTCACCGGTCATCCCCCACGGATGACCCAGGTCCCGGGCCTGCCCAGTTGTAGGTCCCTACAAGCCGCAGGACCCGGCGGCCGGGATGCGCCTGGTGCGCGCGAATCTGCCCAGCCGCGTCGTTGTGGCAACGATGTCGTTCGCGCGGCCTGGGCCCGCGGCACCTACGGCGTCTGCGCCGCTTTCGCCGCGTCCTTCAGCCCCTGTTTGTACGACCGCACCTGGGCCAGCGACTTGGCGTCCGTGATGTCGGCGACCGACAAATGCGAGCCCCGCGTGCCGAACGTCCCGGCCGCCTCACGCCAGCCCCGCGGCCGCACCCCGAGCTGCTTGCCCAGCAGGGCCACGAAGATCTGCGCCTTCTGCGCGCCGAACCCGGGCAGCGTCGACACCCGCCTGAGCAGCTCGGCGCCCGTCTTGGCCGTCGTCCACAGCCGCTCGGGCTGGCCGTCGTAGGAGTCCACGATCAGCCGGGCCAGCTCCTGCACCCGGCCCGCCATCGCCTTCGGGTAGCGGTGCAGCGCCGGGCGCTCGGAGAAGATGCCCGCCAGCGCCACCGGGTCGAAGTCAGCCAGCTCGGCTGCCGTCGGCTCGTGGCCGAGCCGCCGGGCCAGGTCGAGCGGCGCGCTGAAGGCGCGCTCCAGTGGTACCTGCTGATCCAGGACCATGCCGATCAGCAGGGCGAGCGGATCGCGGCTCAGCAACTCGTTGGCCTCGGGTTCCACCGGCATCGCGATCGTCACGAGGCCCTCCCAGGTTCGATCAAGCAGGTCGTGATCTTCTCTGCCCGCAGCGTACTGCGTGGCCGGATCTGCCAGCGGACGGGACCGGCCGGGTCACGGAAGCCGCCAGGCGGCCGAGATCCGCGAGGCGGCCAAGATTCGCCGGGCCGCCGAAGATCCGCCGGCGCACTATAAGCTAGGAGGAGCTGGGCTGGCCCGGGGGAATCCGCAGGGCCCGGCCCGGATGAGACTGATCGGAGTCAGCATGTCACCGCACATTAAGTGGGGTATCGCGGGGGTCGTCGTCGGCCTGATCCTGTTCATCGTCAGCCCGTGGTTGGCCCTGGCCGTAATCGCGGCCGCGATTGCGATCCCGGCTGCGGCCTGGATGATGCTCGATGAGTCGCAGCGGCGCCGGTACCGTGAGCTTCGTCGTCGGCAGCGCCAGCAGATCCGCTAGCCGCGTTATCGGGAGTGCTCCCGAGCTCTACGACACGCGGTAGTAATACCCGTTGACGTCGATCGAGGCGGCTAGGGTCCTCCCGCATGGGGGAGTAGGTCAATGCGGCCCGGGCGTCGCAAGGGGTTGAGCCAGCCCGGGAATGACCGAGCCGCGGCGGGAATTTCAGCTCTCAGGAGCTCACGCACCGAAAACCAACCCAGGGAGGGATGCGCCGATGGCCGTCCGCCGCCTCAACCACGCCGTCCTGTACGTCCACGGCCTGCAGCGCAGCGTGGACTTCTACCGGCAGGCCCTCGGCTTCGAGGTCCGCATGGAGATCCCCGGCCGGGCCGCGTTCCTGCGCGCGCCGGACTCGGCCAACGACCATGACCTCGGCCTGTTCGAGATCGGCACCGGTCAGGCGCCCGATCGCCCCGAACACCCCGGGCTCTACCACCTGGCCTGGGAAGTCGGCACGCTCGGCGACCTGGCCGACATCCGGGCCCGGCTGCTGGAGGCCGGGGCGCTGGTGGGGGAGAGCGACCACCGCGTGTCCAAGTCCCTGTACGCCAAGGACCCGAGCGGCATCGAGTTCGAGGTCATGTGGCGCGTGCCCGCCGAGGACTGGGCGGCGGAGACGGCCAACGGCGGTATGACGCTGCCGCTGGACTGGGACGCCACCATCGCCCGCTGGGGCCGCGATCAGGTCACCGGCGCCGCGGCCGGCTCGGCCACCTGACCCGCTCTCAGCGTCCCTCCGAGACCCGCGTGATGTAGACCACCGCGACGAACGACCGGAACATCGCCATCGGGTCTTCCCCGCTGATGCTCACCGTCCGCACGCCGGTCCGGTCGGCTCCGCGCACCCACGAGGCCACCTCGGCCATGTCCGCGGTCTGCATGTGCACCTCGAGCCTGGCCGGCAGCGAGATGGCGGGCGGCCCCACCTGCGACGGTCTGGCCGTCGCCCGCTCCACCGCCCGCCGCGCCGCGTCGGAGATCAGCCCGCGGGCCACCTCCGGGTGCAGGCTGGCCGCGCCGAACCGGGTGAATGACTCCTTGACCACGACGCGCTCGGCGTCGGGCAGGAACGGGTCCGCCTCCGCGATCGTGTGCTGGTCCCCCGTGATCAGCCCGACCGGCGCCTGGCAGGCCAGCGCGGCCAGCGCGTTGATCCCGCTCTCCCCGACCCGGCTCCCATTCAGCGAGACGTGCGAGATCACCGCGGGGTTGTAGGTGTGTGACAGCACTGAGCTCGGCCCCGATATCGACCCGTGGTAGCCGACCATGAACACCACGTCCGCGGCGGCGTCCAGGCCCTGCATCATGTACAGCGGCTTGTGCCGACCGGACACGTAGCTGGCCCGCCCGTGCAGCTCCGCCGGGTCCAGGTTGCTCATCGTGCCGTGCGAGTCGTTGCAGACGATCTCGGTTGCCCCGCCCGCCAGCGCCCCGTCGATCGCGGCGTTGACCTCGCCGAGCAGCAGCCGCCGCCCCTCCTCATACGGCTGCCCCGGCCCGCGGCACTGCGACCAGTCGGAGATCCCGGCCACGCCCTCCATGTCGAAGGAGATAAAGACCTTCATACGACCATCTTTGCCGAACGGGCCGTGGTTAGGTGCTCAACGGTCCCTCGTACCTGCTCTTACTGGTACAGCGGCCCATCGACCAGCCCGGCCCATCGACCAGCCCGGCCCATCGGCCCCTCGACCAGCACCGAGCAGGCGTCAGCTGTTGCCTCCCGGCCGCCACGCGGGGTCGCGGCCGGTCGCCCCGATGAGCCGGTCGAGCGCCGGCGCGTCCTCCGGCACGGCGACCGGCGGCCCGAACAGCCCCGGGCTCCCGTCCGGGTTCTGCGCCACCACGGACTGCACGAACGAGGAGGCGGCCAGCACCAGCTCGCCGTCGCAGGCGTAGTCCTGCCCGGTGGCCTCGGCGAGGTCCCAGCCGTGCACCACGACCTCGTTGATCGCCACCCGGCCCGCGACTTCCGCGGGCATATCCAGGCCCCCGGCCTTGGTCATCCCGGACCAGGCCGCCTCGTCCTGCCAGGCCCCCGCCAGCTCGGCCAGCCGGGCCGGTATGCGCGTCCGCCAGTCCGCGCCCAGCCGGGTCCCGTCCGCCGCCGACGGCCCCCGGCTGCTGGCCTCCTTGGCCGCCGACGCGGTAAAGGCCAGGCAGAATCCGTCGACGTGATCGAGCAGGTCAGCCACTGACGAGCCGGGGCAGGGGGTCGGCGCGCCCAGCTGGTCATCGCTGATGTCCGTCACGATCCGGGCCAGCATCCCGGTCGCGGGCGTCAGGTCGAGCATCGCAGCACTCCTTCCGGTCGGCGCCAGGTTTACCACGTATGACGTGGCGGCGCCGCCGGATTCATCGGTCGCGCGCCCGCTAGCTGAGCAGGCCAGGATCTAGCTGAGCAGGCCAGGATAGAGCAGCGCCAGCTGGTGCGGGTAGCCCGCGATAAGCCGCAGCTCGTCGTCGGTCAGCGGCTTGCCGGTCGCCGCCGCGCACAGCTGGACCAGCGAGAACACCAGGTCCTCGTCGCCGCTGGCCACCGTGATGCGCAAGGCCTCCAGCACGTGCCGGAACCCGGCCTTGCCGCCGTACTCGCCGGTCAGCACCACCCGTCCCTCGCGCGCGAACCAGTCCGAAGGGAACGGCCCGAGCGTCGCGTCGTCGTACAGCTCGTAGTTGCCGCGGTCCTTCAGCGCCCCGTCGGCGTGGATCCCGGACTCGTGCGCGAACGCGTTGCGGCCGACTCCCGGCCAGGCCGGCGGCAGCGGCTGCCCGAACGCGTAGGCTGCCCACAGCCCGAACCTCCGGGCCCAAGAAAGATCGAGCGGATCACCGACAGACACCGCGTCGCCGACCCCGAACGCATGCGAGAAAGCCAGGATGCACGACAGTAGGTCGGCGTTCCCGGCCCGCTCGCCGATCCCGTTCACGCAGGTGTTGACCCATGCGTCCTGCCCGGCGTCCAGGTCGCCGAGCGCGCCGGACACCGAGTTCGCCACGGCCATGCCCAGGTCGTTGTGGCAGTGCGTCTCGACCGGCAGGCCGACCGCGGAGGCCAGCTTGGCGAACCGCTCCCTGATCCGCCCGGGCGAGTCGCCGCCGATGGTGTCGCAGTACCTGACCCGCGTCGCCCCCGCCTCCCGGGCCGCCAGCGCGAACTCCAGCAGGTAGCCGTCGTCGGTGCGGGAACCGTCCTCCGCGTTGACCCCGATCGTCTCCGCCCCGCCGGACCGGGCCGCCGCCACCGCCGCGGTCATCTCGCCGATGATCGCCTCGCGGTCGAGCCTGCCGCGGAACTTGTGCGCGATCATCTGATCCGAGGTGGAGATCGACACGTTGTAATGGTGCAGCCCGCGCCCCCCGGGCCCGGTGACCGCGACCGCGGCCTCCACGTCGGCCGGGACCGCCCGGCACCAGCCGGACAGCCGCAGGTCCCCGAACGCCCCCGCCTCGGCCAGCGCCAGGCAGGCCCGGACGTAGGGCACCTCGTGGAACAGGAACGGGAACCCGATCTCGGACTGCGCCACGCCCAGGCGCCCCAGGTAGAAGTTGACCATGACCTTGCCGAACTTGGACAACCCGGTGCGCGCGGTCTGCACCCCGTCCCGGTTGGTCACGTCGAGAAAGTGAATCGTTGACATAGATCAAGATTGACCAATCATCCTAAAATCAGTCAATATTGATTATGATCAACAACCGGGGACGATCACGGTCCCGGCGCCCGTCGTACTTCCAATATCCGAACGAGCCGGGGTGGGACGCCGCATGACCGAGTTCCTCACCGCCGCCGAGGCGGCCAGCAGGCTCGGCGTCAAGCCGGCCACGCTCTACGCCTACGTCAGCCGGGGCCTGCTGGGCCGGGACAAGGCCGCCGACGGCCGCGGCAGCCTGTTCGACCCCGGCGAGGTGGAGCAGTTGGCCCGGCGAGGCCGGCCGCGGCGCCCGGCCGGCGTCGCGGACATCACGGTCGAGTCGGCTATTACCCAGATCGCGGCCGGTCGGCTGCGCTACCGCGGCCTCGATGCGGCCGGGCTCGCCGCCAGCCGCTCCTTCGAGGACGTGGCCGAACTGCTGTGGACCGGCGAGCTCCCCGCCCGCCCGGGGGCCCGCCCAGGAGACCGCCCGGGGGCCCTCCCGGGAGACCGCCGGGCTGCGCCCTCCGCGCCGTGGCAGGCGACGCCCGCCGCGCTAGAGGTGGGCCGGGGCGCGCAGGCCGCGCTGCCGCCCGGGACGCTGCCGCTCGAGCGGCTCCAGGTGATCGTGCCGGCCATGGCCGCCACCGATCCGCTGCGGCTGCACCTGGACCCGCAGGCGGTGTGCGCGGCCGGCCGGAGCATCATCGCCGGGCTGGTGGACTGCCTGCCCCCAGCGGCCCCCGCACCGGATCAACTAGCACCGGACCACCCAGCACCGGACCACCCAGCATCGGATTATCCGGATCCGGATTATCCGATCGTGGATCGGCTGTGGTCGCGGCTACGCGGCGGCCGGCCCAGCCCCGCCCTGCTCCGCGCCCTGTCGGCCGCGCTGGTGCTGCTGGCCGACCACGAGCTCGCCGCCTCTACGCTGGCCGCGCGGGTTGCCGCGTCGGTGCGGGCGGATCCGTACGCGGTGGTCCAGACGGGCATGGCCGCGGTGAGCGGCACGCTGCACGGCGGGGCGTCCCTGGGCGTGGAGATGATGCTGGCCGCGGCCAGCGGCCCGGACGACGGCCCCCGGGTCGTGGGCGACCTGCTGCGGCGCGGGGAGCATGTCCCCGGATTCGGGCATTTCGCGTACCAGGCCGGCGACCCCCGCGCCGTCCTGCTGCTCGATCTGGTCCGCCGTGCGGCGCCGAAATCCGGGCCGCTCCGGGTGGCCGAGGCCGTGCTGACCGAGGTCAGGCGCAAGTCCCTGCCCGAGCCGAACATCGACTTCGCCGTGGCCACCCTGGCCCGGGTGGCCGGCATGATCAGGGGTTCCGGGGAGACGATCTTCGCCGTGGCCCGCACCGCGGGCTGGATCGCCCACGCCCTGGAGGCCTACGCGGGTCCCGGGCCGCTGCGCCCCCGCGCCGTCTACACCGGGCGCCCGCCGGCCGACGGCCCCTGACTCAGCCCGAGCCGCTGCAGCCGCTCGGGGTCGGCCAGGACCTCGATCTCGACGATGGCGTCGTGCGCGACGGTGAAGCCGAGTACCGCGAAGAGCTTGCCGTCCTGCCAGCTGAGCACGCCCGCTGCGCCGTTGACCAGCACCGGCTGCACGGACGTCTCGGGCCGGGAGAACAGCAGCGCACGCCCGGCCACCTCGGCCGCACCCCGGATCACCGGCGCGAAGCCACGCGGAGCCTGGGCGCCGACGTCAGCGCGCAGCACCACGTCCGGATCCAGCAGCTCCATCAGCGCGCCGAAGTCACCGGCCCGCGCGGCGGCCAGGAAGGCGTTGACGATCTCGCGCTGGCGGCCCGGTTCGGCGTCCGGCCCGACAGCCCCGTCCCGGACCCGGCGCCGCGCCCGGCTGGCCAGCGTCTTCGCCGCGTCCGGCGTACGGTCCACGATCGGCCCGATCTCGCTGAACGGCACCCCGAACAGGTCGTGCAGGACGAACGCCAGCCGTTCGGCCGGGGTCAGCATCTCCAGCACGACCAGCAGCGCCAGACCGACAGCGTCCGCGGTCAGCGCCTCGCGCTCGGGGTCGCCGCCGTCGTAGTAGCTGATCACCGGGTCGGGCAGGTGCACGTCCAGCGGTTCCTCCCGCCGGGCGGCGCGCGAGCGAAGCATGTCCAGGCAAATCCGCCCGGTCACCGTGGTCAGCCAGCCGGCCAGGTTCGCCACATCGTCGCCGCCGGCCCGGGCCAGGCGCAGCCACGCCTCCTGCACCGCGTCGTCCGCCTCGGCCAGCGAGCCGAGCATCCGGTACGCCACCGCGCGCAGGTGCCCGCGCTGCTCCTCGAACCGCCGGGCCAGCTCCTGCTGATCGGCCATCGGTCCATCCTCTCTCGCCGTCCCCCATAGCACTGACGAACCCGGCCGCCCGTTGGTAACGTCAGCACCGCCCGCGGGGGCCACACTGTCACCACCCGCTTTCACGTGGTTAGTTAGTATCTTCGAACTAGCGCTATGAGCAGCTAAGCTGGCATGATCATCTTTATGCCGGTGCCCCTGTTCGAGCACAAGCCGCAGCGCTGCCCGTTCGGCCATCAGTTGTGGCCGGGCCAGGCCCGGGTTGGCTGGAAACCGTGTATCTGCACGGCCGCCCAGGAAGGAGCCGAGCGTGGCCGGGGCATGGGGCACCTGCTGGTGACCTGCCAGGCCTGCCACGCCCAGCGCCGGGACGCGACGTTCTACGAGCCGCCGCACGACATCCGCTGCCGCGAGGCCGGCCCCTGGCTCTGCTGAACCGGCCGTTACCGGCGCGGCGCTGACCCGCTGTTACCGGCGCAGGGCGGGACGCTCGGGCGGCCGGTTGGTGATCTCCACCGTGCCCTTGTACGCGACGCCGCGCACGTGGATCACCGGGGCGTCGTCCGGCAGCCGGTAGCCCGGGTCGTCCTCGTCCGCGCCCTGGGTCACGCCGAAGCCGGTCATCTCGACCCGCACCCCGGGCGACACCAGGATTGTCACCGTGGACTTATAGGCCACCGCGAGGAACGTGGTGACCGGGCCGCTGAGCTCGGCGGCCCGCAGGTCCAGCCAGCCGGACCCCTTATAGACGACCGTCGTGTACCGCTCGGGCACCCGCCAGCGCCCGGCCCGCCGGACCGAGCTCTTCAGCGCGACTGCGAACCGCCCCGGCCCCCGCCCGGCGGCGACGGGCGCCGGTCCCGGCGCCGCCGTCCCGGCGGGCAGGTCGGCCAGCAGCACGTCCAGTTCCCCGTGCGTGCGCGCGGTCAGCGCAGCCCGCATCCGCTCGTCGAACTCGGTATCGTCCAGCCGCCCTTCGGCGAACGCCTGCTGGACCTGCTGCACCACCGCATCCCGCTCCCGGTCCGAAGCGCGCAGCTCCAGGCGGTCCCGACCCCCGTTTGTCGTGTCCATCGCGCTCCTTCCAGACTTGAGCCAGCGACGAGATGTATCTTAACCCGGCCGGGGTCCGCCGCGCTGATCCGGCTTGCTCTCTCAGCTCCCCGGCCCGGTTACTGCTTGCGGGCCGCGGCCCGCAGGGCGGCGAAGGCGGCCAGCCGCGCGACCACGGTGATGACCACCGCGATCGGCAGCATCTGCGCGAGGTCGAGCCTGGGCGTGAACGCGACGATGCCGAACGCCGCCGCGACCCCGCCCAGGGCCAGTGCGAGCGCCGCCGCGACCCGCCGCGTGCACAGGGTGCGGCGCACCACCCGGCGGCCCGCGGGTGGCAGGCGAAGCACCATCCAGCCGAAGCCCGTGGCGGCCAGGACACCCAGAGAGCAGATGGCGATGGCAAACGGCAGCCGGCTCACGTGAGTGACCGCGGGCACCCAGATCAGGATCAGCGCGATCAGCGTGAAGACGTAGATCGTCCGGGACACCATGCGCAGGATCACCACGTCGATGTTCCTGGCGTAGATCCGCTCGTCCGGCGTGGCCCGGGCCGCGGACAGGAAATGCCGGATGGCGCCGACGGAGTCGTTGCGCCGCAGCCTGATCCGGCCCAGCTCGTTCATCGCGCCGCTGTGCGCCGGATCCAGCGCGAGGGCGCGCTCCTGATGCTCGCGGGCGGCGGTCAGATCGCCGCGGCTCAGGCTCACCTTGCCGGACAGGAAATGCACGTCGGGCTCGTTCGGGGCCAGGGCCCGCGCCCGGGCTGCCGCGTCGGTGGCGGTATCGAGCCGGTGGGCGGCCAGGGCCGCCTGGGCCAGGCACACGTGCGCCTGCCAGTAGCCGGGCGCGAGCCGGCACGCCTCCTGCGCCGCGCGCAGTGCGTCGGCGTAGTTGCCCAGGTGGACCAGCGCGTTACTGGCCAGCCGGTGCGGCCACTCGTCCGTCGGGTCCAGGGCCACCGCCCGGTTGGCCACCTCGACGGCCTGGGCGTGCCGGTCGGCCCCCAGGTGCGCGCGGGCCATCAGGCACCAGGCCCGGGCGTTGTCCGGTTCCGCCGCCACGATCCGGGCCAGCAGCCGCGCCGCCTCGTCGTACCGCTTGACGTCGAGCATGGCCGAAGCGCGCGCCAGTTCCTGGCGTAGCTCGATCACCGGCGAAAGCTCACAGCAGCCGCCGCTTACGCAGGTAGGCGGCCAGGTCATCGTAGGTGCCGCCTTCGTTGGCGAACAGCACGACGTTACGGGCGGTGTCGAACCAGGCGCCCAGCGACGGCTTGACTTCGCCGATCGCGGCTTCGAGATCGGGCGGGCCGATCATCCGCGCCTCACCGCGCTGCACCGAGTCCATCAGGGCCCGTTCGGCGGCGGTCTCGCAGATGTGCGCAATGTCGGCACCGGAGTATCCCTCGGTCGAGCTGGCCAGCTTGGCCAGGTCGATGCCCGCGACCGGGCGGTCCTTGAGGTGGTAGCGGAACACGCCCTCGCGGGCGGCCGCGTCCGGCGGGAGCACCAGCAGCGTCCGGTCGAACCGGCCCGGCCGGCGCAGCGCGCTGTCCACGTCCCAGGGATGGTTGGTGGCGGCCAGCAGGAAGACGCCCTCGTTGTTGCCCGAGATGTCGTCCAGTTCCAGGAGCAGCTGGTTGACGGCGCTGCGCATCGGGGTGTGCCGCAGCTGCGAGCGCTTCTGCCCGATCGCGTCGACCTCGTCCAGGAACAGCACGCACGGCGCGTTCCGCCGGGCGATCTCGAACAGCTCGTGGATGTTCCGCTCGCTCTGCCCGACGAACATGTCGATGATGTCCGCGAACGACACCGAGATGAACTTCGCGCCCAGCTCGCCTGCCACCGCGCGGGCGATGAACGTCTTGCCGCAGCCCGGCGGCCCGTACAGCAGCAGCCCGCCGCGTAGCGATTTGCCGAACAGCCGGCGCAGATCCGGATTGCGCATCGGGGCCAGGAACGCCGCCTCGAGGCGCTGCTTCACCTCGGTCATCCCGGCCACGTCGGTCAGCGTCAGCCCGGCGTGCTCGGCGTCGTATGAGTCCGCCTCGTCTAGGCCCGCCGCAGCCGGATCCGCGGCCTCCCCCTGGCCGACGAACATGGCCGGCAACACGTCGCGCAGCTCATCCTCGGCCTGCGACCAGTCATACTGCGACGGCCTGCCCCCGGCTGCCGGGCCGCCAGGCTCCGCCTGGCCACCGGGCTCCGCCGGGTCGGCGTGCGGCGGACGCACCACAGTCCGTTCGGCGGAAATATCCGTCTCACCCGGGGGCGGCTGGCTTGCCGCCTCAGGCTGGGCGGGACCGTCGCGGAGCAGGCCCAGCGCCGCCGCATTGGCCGGATCACGCTGAAGAACCGCGCCCAGCTGCCGGATCGCTTCGTCGCGCTGCCCGCCGCGCAGCAGCAGCGTCGCCAGGTGCAGGCGCAGCGGCACGTCGTCGGGCATCGCCTCGACCGCCTTGCGGAGGCTGTCCAGCACGGTGGGTTCGGGTTCCATGCATCCGTCCGGGTTCTTCGCTTGTGTGCCGGTTTGCTCGTCTCTACAGGGTAGTGCCGAACCGTCCGGGCCTAAGCGCGGATCGGCCCCGGGGGATCGGTCCACAGCGACGTCACGCTGACGCCCAGGTCGCCCAGCAGCCGGCGCAGTAGGGGCAGCGACACGCCGAGCACCGTGCCGTGGTCGCCGTCGATCCCTTCCACGAACCAGCCGCCCCGCCCGTCCAGCGTGAACGCACCGGCGACCGCGAGCGGTTCGCCCGAGGCGACGTAGGCGGCGATCTCCTGCGGCGACGGGGCGCCGAACCGCACCCTGGTCGCCGCCACCGCCGCGGCCTGCTGGCCGGTGGCGGCGTTGATCACGCAGTGCCCGGTGACCAGCGTCCCCGTCCGTCCGGACATCTCCCGCCAGCGGGCCACGGCCTCGGCGGCCGAGGCCGGCTTGCCCAGCGGCCGACCGTCCAGGTCGAGCAGCGAGTCGCAGCCGATCACCAGCCCGTCCGCCCGGCCCGCAGCCACCGCGGCCGCCTTGGCCTGGGCCAGCAGCCCGGCCAGCTCGGCCGGCGTGGCCGCGGTGAACGCGTCCTCGTCGACACCGCTGACGGCGACCTCGGGATCCAGCCCGGCGCTGCGCAGCACCGCGAGCCGGGCCGGCGAGGCGGACGCGAGAACGATCGTGGTCACGCGACCCGACCCTACGCCTGCCGGGTATGGTACAGACGTGATGGCGACGACCACGCTGGGCCGGGGCGGGCCGGTGGTGTCGCGGGCCGGCCTCGGCCTGATGGCCATGTCCGGCGTTTACGGGCAGGCTGACGACCAGGAGAGCATCGCTACGATCCATGCCGCGGTCGATGCGGGCATCACCCTGCTGGACACCGGCGATTTCTACGGCATGGGCCATAACGAGCTGCTGCTCCGCGACGCCCTGCGCCGCGGGATCCCCCGGGACCGTGTGTTCATCCAGGTCAAGTTCGGCGGCCAGCGCGACCCGTCCGGCGCGTTCGTCGGCCACGACACCAGCCCGAACGCGGTGAAGACCGCACTGGCCTACACGCTGACCCGGCTGGGCACGGAGTACGTCGACCTGTACCAGCCGGCCCGGCTCGACCCGCGGGTGCCGATCGAGGACACGGTCGGCGCGGTGGCCGAGATGATCGCGGCGGGCTACGTCCGTTACCTCGGCCTGTCGGAGATGGGCGCGGACACCATCCGCCGGGCCCACGCCGTCCATCCGGTGACCGCGCTGCAGATCGAATACTCCCTGGTGAGCCGCGGCATCGAAAGCAGGATCCTGCCCGTCGTGCGCGAGCTCGGCATCGGCGTGACCGCCTACGGAATCCTCTCGCGCGGCTTGCTGAGCAGCGGCACCGCCCGGCTGGCCGCCGGTGACCCGCGGCAGCGCTTCCCCCGGTTCCGCGGCGAGAATCACGCCCGCAACCTCGAGTTGCTCGCCGCGCTCGAGGCGGTCGCCGAGGCCAAGGGCGTGACCGCCGCCCAGCTGGCCATCGCCTGGGTCGCCTCCCGCGGCGCCGACATCATCCCGCTGATCGGGACCAAGCGCCGTGACCGCCTCGCCGAGGCACTGCACGCTCTGGACCTGACGCTCAGCGACGACGACCTGGCCGCGATCGAGGCTGCCGTACCCCCCGGCGCGGTCGCGGGGGAGCGGTACGCGCCGGCCCAGGTCGCCGCGCTGGACAGCGAGCGCTAGGGCCGTAGCGGATCAGGGCTCGCTCGCGCCCCGGCTACCCGAGGTCCGCGCTACCCGAGGTCCGCGCTACCCGAGATCCGAGGTGCCCTCCCCGATCCCCGGCGGGACCGCGGCCGCGGACGACGCGGGGGCCGGGATGCGCTCCCGGCGGCGCATGGTGTTGGCGGCGTCGGAGTCCCGGATGCTCAGCGCGAACGGGACGCCGAGGGCGGCGATCGCGGCGGCGGTGAGGAAGGCGTTGTGGAACGCGGGGATCAGCGCGGCCCCGGTCGCCCCGGCCGGAGCCGATGCCGAGACGACGGTGACCAGCAACGCCACGCCGAAGCCGCCCGCGACCTGGGTCTGGGTCTGGAACAGCGCCGCGCCGCGGCCGGTGTCGGCCGAGGAGATGGTCGCGAACGACGCGGTCTGGGCGGCGATGACGCACCAGCCGCTGGCGAACCCGCTGCTGAAGGTCAGCACCCGGATCAGCCAGATGTTGGTGTCCAGCCCGATCGTCAGCCCGATCACGGTCCAGACCGCGATCACCCCGCACAGGCCGCAGACGGCCATCCGCCGCGGCCCGACCCGGGGGTAGATGCGGGCCGCGAGCTGGGCGCTGATCAGCAGCCCGATCGCGCCGGGGAACGTGGTCAGCCCGGAGCTCAGCGCGGAGGCCCCGCGGGCCTGCTGCAGGAACTCCGGCATGATGAACAGGTAGCCGCTGTAGCCGCACGACTGGCAGAGCGAGATCAAGGTGGTGGTGCGGAAGATCCGGTTGCGCAGCAGCCGCAAGTTCAGCATCGGCTCCTTCAACCGGAGCTCGACCACCACCATGCAGACCAGCGCGACCAGGCCGATGACGCCGCAGCCGATGACGACCGGGCTGCCCCAGCCCCGTTGCGGCGCCTGGCTCAGCGCGTACAGGACCAGGGCCAGGCCGCCGCCGGCCAGCACGAAGCCGGCGATGTCCGCCCGGCCGGCAGCCGGCTCGCGATGCTCAATCAGGAACAGCAGCCCGATGATCAGCGCGATGGTGCCGAACGGCACGTTGACAAAAAAGCACCACCGCCACGACAAGTAGGTAGTCAAGATTCCGCCCAGGACCGGCCCGGTGGCCGGACCGAGGGACGTGCCCAGCATGACCAGGCCCGTGGCGCGGGCGCGCCGCGCGGGCGGGAAGGTGCGGAACAGCATGGCCTGCCCGACCGGGATGATCAGGCCGCCGCCGATGCCCTGGATGACCCGGAAGATAACCAGCTGGGGGAGCGAGCCGGACAGGCCGCACAGCGCGGAGGCCCCGGTGAACAGGGCCAGGGCGAGCAGGAAGGTGCGCCGGGTGCCGAACCGGTCGCCGATCCAGCCCGACGACGGGATCATCAGGGCCAGGGTGAGCAGGTAGCTCAGCGTCACCCACTGCGCGTCGGCCAGGGAGGCGTGGAAGTCGCGGGCCAGTGACGGCAAGGCGGTGTAGATGATCGTGTTGTCCACCACGGTCATGTACAGAGCGGTCGTGTAGCACACCAGGACGACCAGCTCCTGGCTCGGCCGCCAGCGGATCACGTCAACCTCCCACGGCCCCGGTCATGCCACCGTCCCTGCCGCGCCGCCGCGGCGCGCGCCGCAGAGCACTGAACCCATATTTAGAACTTTTTAGAACGAAACTCTAGATCTCCCGGGGCGCCGACTGTCAACCAGGGCCGCCCGGGCCAGCCCGTCCGGCGGGCGCCTGGCGGCGGCATCGGCATAGCTCGCCGGCAATGATGAACCGTGTTCTAAGATATGGCCAAGCACGGCCAGGCTCCGTGCGGGCAGGAGCGATCCAAGGTGGCGCAGGCACCGGAACAGGTAGCGGAACGGCAGCACGACGGGCCGCCTGCCCCGGCCTGGCAGTGGGCCCGGACCGAGCAGACCCGCAGTGATCTGCTGGCCGCCGCCCGCGAGGTCTTCGCCGAGCAGGGCTATACCTGCGCCAAGGTCACCGACATCGCCGCGCGGGCCGGCTTGAGCGTGGGCAGCATCTACCACCATTTCGGCGGCAAGAACGAGCTGTACCTGGCCCTGTGGCGGCGCTACAACCTGGCCCGCGAGGAAGCCGCCGCCCGCGCCGTGGCCCGGGCCCGGAACGCCGGCGCTACCGATACCGCCGCCCTGTGGGCGGCCGGCGCCCAGGCCATCCTGCGGACCACCTGGAAGCGCCGCGACCTCGCCGCCCTGTTCTGCGCCGGAAACGGGCCACCCGACTTTGAGGACATGCGCCAGCACCGGAGCAGCCCCGGCCGGCCCGGCGACGCCCTGCTGCGCATCTCCGGCAGCTCCGGCGACCCGCTGCTCGCGGCCGTCCTGGCCGCCCTGCTCAGTGAGGGGGCCAAGGCCATTGTCGCGGCGGCATCCCACCGCCAGGCCGAGGCCATCATCAGCGACATTCTCGAGTACGGCAGGCGGCTCATGGCCGCCGGCCCGCCCGGCGGCACGGCCCAGTCCCGCAGTCACGAGGAACCGGCAGACCTGCTAGGCCACTAGCCTGCACTACGATCATTCTCCCGAACGGACCGTGGCTCACCCTCCGCCATCCTGGCCAGGGCCACCCTGGCCCGGCGGCCGACGGTCGTGACTGCCCCGGTTCCTGGTACGTCGCGCCCACCGGCCACGGCGTGCCGGAACCCGATAATCGATGACTGTATATGGACGTTAAATCGAATTCTTCCGCGTGTCTCCATCCGAAATAGTCGCCTGCGACTGATATTGTCGAACCTAACTCCGATAAATGGCCTGGATTGGGACTGAAGGCACGGTTCCGGGGATTTACCCGGAACCCGTGTGCCAGGCGGAGGGAGGTGACACAGCTATGGACGCAGCGGCAGCACCAGCGCCGGGCGCGGGCGGTGCGGACGCCCTGGAGATCCTTGAGTCCTTGATGGCATCCCTGGCCGGCCAGGACGCGGCCGAGCTGCCTGATGAGGTGCTCGCTGAGAGCCTGCGGGCGCTGGAACGGGTCGACGCGGTCGGGGCCGCGCTGCGGGGCCGGTACTTGGAGGCCTTCGATGCCCGTGACGGGCACGTGGCTGACGGGCAGCGGACCGCGCGGACGTGGCTGGTGCATTCCACCCGGGTGACCAGGGGGCAGGCTGCTGAGCATAAGGCGGTGCAGGTGCTGGCGCGGCGGCATCCGGTGCTGGCGGACGCGCTGGCTGAGGGGAGCGTGCTGACTAAGTCGGTGGCGTTGCAGGTGGCCAGGTGGACCCGGCGGATCCCGGTGGAGTTCCGCGGCCCGGCTGAGGAGATCGTGGTGGCGGCGGCCCGGGCCGGGGCGGATGAGCAGGCGCTGGCTGCGATCTGCGCGGAGATCCTGTACCGGACCGCTCCGCCGGACCCAGCCGATGACCAGGACCTGGACCTGGACCGGGGTGTGTCGTTCGAGACCACTTTTGACGGGGCGGGTGTCCTGCGCGGGGATCTGACCCCGCAGTGCGCGGCGATGGTCCAGGCGGTGCTGGATGCGCTGTCGGCTCCGGCGGGTGGCGGGGATCTGCGGACCCGGCCGCAGCGTTACCACGACGCGCTGGAAGAGGCGATGCGCCGGCTGCTGGCCTCCGGCCTGCTGCCCCGCCGGGCCGGGCAGCCGGTCAAGGCCCTGGTCCACATCTCCTTCGCCGAGCTGTGCGACCTGGATGCCGGCTCGGCGCTGCAGGACAAGTGGATCGCCGAATACCGGGCCCGGTGGGCTGCCCGCCGCGCCGCGGCGTCGGTGGCCACCGGGGACGGCGGCGCGTGGCTGGCGGGAGACCAGGCCCGCGCCGCGGCCTGCGACGCGATGATCATCCCCGTGGTCACCGGCGACATCGACGCCGGCGCGGTGGAGGAGCTGATCGCCTTGTGCGTCCGCTACCACCGCCTGCGCACCGCCCCCGGGCCGGCCTCACCCGCCCCCGGCACCCCCGGCACCACCGGCACCCCCGGCGACGGCGATGGCGGCCCCGGCAGCGATGGCAGTGATGGCGGCGCCGTCGTCCCGGCCGGGCTGACCGGGAGCGCCGCTGCCCAGGCGGGGCAGGCCGCGCTGGTCACCGCCGCGCTGGCTGAGCTGGAGCACCAGATCGTGGCCAAGGTCCTGCAGGTCGTCTCCGGCCCGGGCGGGGTCGCGTCGTTCCTGCGCCGTCAGCTGCTCGGCAAGGGCCTGGGCGGCCCGTCGCTGCCGCTGGACGTCGGGCAGACCGACGACATCCCGGTGCACCTGCGGCGCCTGGTCGCGCTGCGGGACCAGACCTGCCAGCATCCTGGCGGCTGTGACCAGCCCGCCGCGGGCTGCGAGGCCCACCACGTGATCCACCGCCAGGACGGCGGCCGGACCAGCCTGACCAACCTCAAGGACTACTGCTGGTGGCACCACCACGTCCTGCTGCACCAGCTCGGCTGGACCCTCACCGCCCACCCCGACGGCACCAGCCAGATCACCAGCCCAGACGGCAAAACCATCCACAGCCACGCGCCGCCCGGCGGCTAGTCACTCACAGCTGGGACCGGTATCTCGCCCGAGGCGAGCGGCTCGATCGGCGGCTCGGGGTACAGCACGCGGTGCAGCCCCGCCGCCACGGCCCCGCCGACCAGCGGCGCGACGATGAACAGCCATACCTGGCTCAGCGCCGTGCCGCCGACCACGAGGGCGGGACCAAGGCTCCGGGCTGGGTTAACCGAGGTACCCGTGATCGCGATGCCGATGAGATGGACCACGGTCAGGCTGAAGCCGATGACGATGCCCGCGGTGGCGGCGTTGGCGATCTTGCTCGTGGCACCGAGCACGGCGAAGACGAACAGGGCGGTCAGTATGACTTCGGCCAGGAAGGCGCCGCCCGCGTTGATGTTGATGTGGCTCGCCGCGCCCCAGCCGTCGGCCCCCAGGCCGGTCTTCGACCTGCTGTACAGCGGCGAGTTCGCGAACGTGGCCCACAACAGCAAGGCGCCGAGGATGCCGCCGATGAACTGAGCGATCCAGTACGCCACGGCTTCGACCAGCGGGATCCGGCCGGAGAGCAGCACGCCGAGGGTGACCGCGGGGTTAACGTGGCATCCGGAGATAGGGCCGAGCACGTAGGCCAGGGCGAGCAGGACCAGGCCGAACGCAAGAGCCGTGATCACCACCCCGGCCGCGAAGCTGAACCCCGCAACGGCGAACCCGGGCCCGAACGACAGCGTGGCCACGCCCACGCCGAAATAGACCAGTAGCCCGGTCCCGAGCAGTTCCGCCATACTTTTCCGGACCATGGAGCCCCCAAAGGAATGGTTCGGCAAAGGCCGCTGAATCGCAACTCTTCCCGCTCCTGTGCGGCGGTGTCAAATTAGCCACTCCCGCCGGCGTCGTCATTTCACGGACAATTCCTCATGCTCCCGCTTGACCTGGTCCTTTCGGGAGGATTTAGCTGGCGGTAGCCTCCGCGCCAGGCGCTGACCCGCGACAATAACGGCCACCAGCGCGCCGGCCACGATCCCGTCCAGCCAGAAGTGATTGGCTGTGACCACCACGACGAGCATGGTCAGCAGCGGATAGCCCGCGGCCAGCCAGCGCCACCGGCTCCGGGACACCGTGATCACCGCGAAGGCGACGATCAGCGCCCACCCCACGTGCACCGACGGCATCGCCGACAGCTCGTCAGCGTCGAACCCGCCGTGCCAGGAGTACACCGACTGGCCATATTTCACCGCGGTGTCGACCATTCCGGTACCGGGCAGCAGCCGCGGCGGGGCGACCGGGATGAACTGGATGAGCAGGCAGGCCCCGGTGAACAAGGCCACCGTGGTCCTGATCCGCGGGTAATGGGCGCGGTGCCGCGCGTACAGCCAGATCAAGCAGGCGCCCAGGACGGGAAAGTGCAGGATGTCGTAGTACAGGTTGCACGCCTGGATCAGCAGCGGATGCGCGAGGAAGGGCCGCTGGACGGCGGTCTCGCTGGGCAGCCGCAGCAGCCGCTCGGCGTGCCAGAGCCAGCTGGCCCTGGGCAGCGCCCCGGCCGGGCTCATCACCGTGAACGACCCGGCGAACTGCCACAGCCCGTACAGGGCGCACAGCAGTCCGGCCTCCTGGGCCACGCCGCCCCACAGGTTCCACCCGGTCCACGTCCGGGCGACACGCGGCACCCGGCTGGCTACCGCAACGATGGCCAGGCAGCCCGCGAGGATCAGCGCGTCCTGCCACGAGAGCATCAAATGCGGCACGGGCCGAGCCCCCGGGCGGGTCTAGCTAGCGGCCGTTGCGGGTGAGCCCGGAAGGGTCCGGCTCGCCCTGCGGCAGGGACACGTCGCCGGTCACGTCGGCGGCCAGCCGCACCCGGTCCCCGTCCACCAGCCGGACATCGACGCCGGGCAGCACCCGGTCGTCGTTCACGAAGGTGCCGTTGGTGGAGTTCTCGTCCCTGATCGTGGCGTGCCCGTAGTCGTCCACCTGCACCGTGGCATGCCGCCGGGAGACGTTGTCGAACTGGGCGAACGCCGCGGCGACGAGCGACTCCGCCGGGTCCCGGCCGAGCAGGACGGACGTTCCGGCCGGGATGTCCACGTTTCCGGTGGGGAAGGTGATCCGCATGACGACGGGGGAGATGCGGCGGCGCCGGCCGGTCGGCAGTGGTTCCCCGCAGTTGCTGCAGACCACGTCGGCCGCGTCGCGCACCGAGGTGCCACAGCGCGGGCACGTGGCCATCAGATCGCCGGTGATGAACCTCTGCGAAATGGTGGGTGTCAGCAGATCATCGTCGGGCCCGCTGGCATGCGGCAGGTTGGCGCCGCACCGGAAGCAGATCAAATCCTCCGGCTGGACCCTAACACCGCAATCGGGGCAGCTCACGCTGGCCATGGCCTCATCTCTCGGGTAGGTATACCGGCCCAGGTTAGATTACAGCGTTGTCTCCCGGGGGGACGACCCCCCGGGAGACCCCCGCGATCCCGGGAAAGCCGTTCCGCCAGGCCCCCCGGGGACCCCAAGGAGGTCCGAGAGACCGGAGGCAGCCGACGAGGAAGGTGCCGGGAAGGTGACGGGGTGGTTAGCTGGGATTATGGTCAGTTACCAGCTGGCGCCGGAGCAGCAGAAGCTACGCGAGTCCGTCGCCCGGTTCGCCCGCGAGGTGGTCGCGCCGGTCATCGGCGGCTACTACGAGCGCGGCGAGTTCCCTTACGACATCGTGGCCAAGATGGGCCAGCTCGGCCTGTTCGGCCTGCCGTTCCCCGAGGAGTACGGCGGCATGGGCGGCGATTACTTCGCGCTCTGCCTCGCGCTGGAGGAGCTGGCCCGGGTGGATTCCTCGGTGGCGATCACCCTGGAAGCCGGGGTGTCGCTCGGCGCGATGCCGATCTACCGCTTCGGCACCGAGGAGCAGCGAGGCCGGTGGCTGCCCGACCTGTGCTCGGGGGAGCGGCTGGCCGCCTTCGGCCTGACCGAGCCGGGCGGCGGCTCCGACATCCCCGGCGGCATGCGCGCCACTGCCCAGTTCGAGCCGGCGGATGGAGAGGTGGGCGGGTCCTGGGTGGTCGACGGGACCAAGGCCTTCATCACCAACTCGGGTACCTCGATCACCTCGCTGGTGACCGTGCTGGCCATCACCGCCCGCGACGAGGACGGCCGTAAGGAGATCTCGTCCATCATCATTCCTAACGGGACGGCCGGATTTGTCCCTGGTCCGGGGTACTCCAAGGTCGGCTGGTGCGCCTCGGATACCCACGAGCTCTCCTTCACCGGCTGCCGGGTTCCGGCCGAGAACCTGCTCGGCGAGCGCGGCCGGGGCTACGCCCAGTTCCTGCAGATCCTCGACGAGGGCCGGGTGGCGATCGCGGCGCTGGCCACCGGCCTGGCCCAGGGCTGCGTGGACGAGTGCGTCAGGTACGTCGGGCAGCGCGAGGCGTTCGGCCGCCGTATCGGGCAGCACCAGGCGATTCAGTTCACCGTGGCCGACATGGAGGCACGGGTGCACGCGGCCCGGTTGACCTGGTACGACGCGGCGGCCCGGCTGGTGGCGGGCCAGCCGATCAAGAAGGAGTCCGCGATCGCCAAGCTGACCGCCTCGAACGCGGCGATGGACAACGCGCGGGCCGCCACCCAGGTGTTCGGCGGGTACGGCTTCATGAATGAGTTCCCGGTCGGCCGGTTCTACCGTGACGCGAAGGTCCTGGAGATCGGCGAGGGGACCTCGGAGGTCCAGCGGATGCTCATAGCCAGGGAACTGGGATTCGGGTAAGTATTCGAAGGCAGTCGGGAACTACCGATGGGCCATGCTGATTTGACCGGCGTGGTCGTTGCGCGGGAAGAACTGGTGGTTGGGTGTGATCCCGCCGAGCGCGATGGTCGCGCGGGCGGCGGCTGTCCTGACCTCGTCGGCGACCGGGTCGAGGGACGAGGCGGAGCCGCGCAGCAAGCTCACGCCGATGGCGCCTTTGGGCCCGGTGAGGCCGAATACGGGTGCGGCGACGGCTTGGATGCCGGCCGCGACGGCACCCTCGTCAGTCGCGAAGCCTTGCACGCGGATCTGGGCGAGTTCGGCGATGAGGTCGGGCATACAGATCGCCTGCCCGTCGGCTCCGCGGGTGGCCAGTTCGACGTGGCCGGGCAGGCGGTCGGCCTCGAGCCAGGCCAGGCAGGCCTTGCCCACGGCGGTCAGGTGGGACGGGAGGCGGGCGCCGATCGCGCTCGCGAGCTGGATACCCAGCGTGGGCGGGTCCTCCTTGCACAGGTAGAGGACTTCGGCGCCGTCGAGGACCGCATAGTGCGAGGTGATGTTCAGTGCGCGGGTCAGGCGGGCGAGTTCGGGTGCCACGGCGCCGGCGGTGCCGGAGGCCCGCAGATGCGCAGAGCCGACCTCGAATGCCTTCAGGCCGATCGAGTAGGCGGGCGGCGAGGACACGGTCACGAAGGATTCGCTAGCCAGGTCGCGCAGAATGGTGTAGGCGGTGCTCTTGGGTATGTTGAGCTCGCTGGCGATCTCGGCGAGCGTCATCGGCGTCTGGCTGCGGGCCAGCCGGTCGAGGATTCGGGCCGCCCTGACGACCGAGGTGCTCATGATGCTCCGTTTTCGCGTTGCGCGGCTGGCTAGTCCGGCCAGCGGCGTGCCCGCGGCACGTACCCGCTGGGCCCGGGGCTCATCGTCTGCCTCCTGGGCTATCTATCAGGTGTGCGAGCAGGCCCAATGCGATTTTGCCGGAGCATGTTCACATATGCAACTTTTGGTCTCATTTGCGGAGAATGTTGACATATATAGGAACGGAGTGCAAGCATCCGCACATGCCTTTTCGGAGATCCCGCCGGACTCGCGTCCGCGCACTCGCGGCGGCTGCTGCTGTCCTGACGGTTTCGGCGACGGCGGCGGCGTGCTCGTCCGCGCAGTCCGGAACCGTGACGAACTCTACTCTCGCGGTCGTGGCGTTCAACCCGTTCACTGGCCCGGATGCGTCATTCGGGCCGGAGATGATGGCAGGCTGCCAGCCCGCGGCGAGGGCGATCAACGCGGCAGGCGGCGTGCTGGGTGCCAAGATTGTCTGCACCAGCGTGGACACGCGCGGCGACCCGGCCGACGCGGTCACCGGCGCGGCGAAGATGCTGGCGACCACGTCGAACCTATTCGGCGTGCTGGGCCCGAGCTCGGATGAGGCGGACGCGACCGCCCCGCTGATCAACGCGGCCAAGGTCCCGATGTTCGCCGACACTGGCGAGGCTTCGTTCGACCACACCACGCTGCCGTATTTCTGGCGGATGCTCCCCGCTGACGACGTGCGGAGTTACGCGATGGCGCTGTATGCCCATCAGAAGGGCTATACCCGGGCCGCGGCGCTGTTCGGCAACGACATCGGCTCGCAGGCCGGCGTGCCAGCGCTGCTGAAGGGCTACAGCGAGCTGGGCGGGCAGATGGTCATCAACCAGAAGATCGCCCTGGGCCAGGCCTCCTATCAGCCGGAGGTCGAGCAGCTCATTGCGGCCAAGCCGCAGGTCATCTTTACCGAAACCTCGCCGCAGGCCAACGCGACGTACCTGGCCGAGCTGCAGCAGCTGGGCCACCTGATCCCGGTCATCGGAACCGACGTGACGATCCAGCCGTCCTGGTTTACCGCGATGGCCGGGTCGATCGGCAAGTCGGCGGTGAGCCAGTACTTCGTGGCCGAGTCGCCCTACGCCCCTACGTCGGGGACCGGGTGGACCACGTTCAACACGAACCTGCTGGCCTCATCGGCCTCGGTACCCAAGCCGTCGCAGTGGAACACCGACTCTTACTCAATGACGGACTACGACTCGGTCGTCGTCATGGCGCTGGCCGCGACCGCGGCGAAGAGCACTACCCCGTCCGTCTACAACAAGTACATCACGGCGGTCACCACGCCCTCCTCGGATGCGGTGGCAGTGCATACGTACGCGGACGGCGTCACGCAGCTCAAGGCCGGCAAGAAGATCTATTACGCCGGCGCCTCAGGCGTCATCGACTTCAACCAGTGGCACAACTCGGGCGGCGGCTTCGAGATCGCGGCCTACCAGGCAAACGGGGACCTCAACCTGGTGGACTCGATCTCGGCCGCCCAGCTCACACCTCTCATCAAGTAAGCGGCCGCTTACGCGCCCGGGCCCCGGCACACGGGGCCCGGGCGTCAGGCCGCCGCCGGCCGGGCCCCCGCTCGGAAGGGAGCCAGCGCATGTTCCTGCACGCTATCGGTTTCGGGATCGTTACTGCTGCGGTGATGGCGCTGGCGGCGGTCGGGTTCACCGTCCAGTTCGGGGTGACCAACATCCTCAACCTGGCCTACGGCGATGTCATGACCGCATCGGCGTTCGTGGCCTACGTGACCTACTCGGCCGGGCTCAACCCGTGGTGGGGAATGGTGTTCGGCGGCCTGTTCGGCGCCGTGTTCTCCGTGCTGCTGAACCGGTTCCTGTATACGCCGTTCATCCGCCGCGGGGCCAGGCTGTTCACGATGATCATCATCACGATCGCGGTGAGCCTGATCCTGCAGAACTGCCTTCTGGCGATCTTCGGCGCCAACTTCTTCAGCGTGCACATCGCGGCCGGCGGCACGGTGCGCGTGCTGGGCATGGTGTTCACCACCAGTCAGCTCACCCTGATCGCGATCGCCGCCGTCGCGCTGGCCGCGCTGCACGGCCTGCTCACGTACACCCGGCTGGGCAAGGCCATGCGCGCCACGGCCAGCGACCCCGAGCTGGCCCGCAACTGCGGCGTGCCGACGCGCTGGGTCATCGACAGCGCCTGGCTGCTGTCCGGCCTGCTGTGCGGGCTGGCCGGGGTCGCGCTGGTGACCGAGCTGGGCAGCTTCGACACCACGACCGGCTCGGCGTTCCTGGTCCCGGTCATCGCCGCCGCGGTGCTCGGCGGGATCGGCCACCCGTACGGGGCGATGCTGGGCGCGCTGGTCATCGGGATCGCCAGCGAGTTGGAGGCCACCTACTTCAACCCGACCTACAAGGATGTCGTGGCGTTCGGTGTGCTGATCGTGGTGCTTCTCATCCGCCCGCAGGGAATCTTCGCCGAGGTCGCCGTCCAGAAGGAGGTCGCCGCATGAGCCTCGCCTGGTCGTTCTACTTCTCCACCGTGCTGGTTTACCTCGGGGTCGACATCCTGGCCTGCTGGGGGCTGAACCTGCAATACGGCTACACCGGGATCCTGAACTTCTCCTTCATCATCTACCAGTCCGCCGGCGCGTACACCGCCGCCGTGCTGACCCTGGGGCCAGCCACCTCCGGCAGTTTCCAGCAGTACATCGGCGGTGCGAACCTGCCGTTCCCGCTCCCGGTTATCGCTGGCGGGATCGCAGGCGGCCTGCTGTCGGCGGTGGTCGGCGTGATCGCGCTGCGCCGGCTGCGAGCCGACTACCAGGCGATGGTCTTCCTGGTCATCTCCCTGATCGCCACCGCCGTGGTCACCAACGCCGTGGGCCTGTTCAACGGCCCAGCCGGGCTGTCGATCATTCCCCAGCCGCTGAGCACGGCGCTGAACTTCTCGCTGGTCGGCTACCGGTGGTTCTACGTCGGGCTGACCGCCGCCATCTGCCTGATCGTCTACGCGTTCGTGCGGCTGATCACCAGCGCCCCGCTCAGCCGGTCGCTCCGGGCCGTACGCGACCACGAGCAGGGCGCCGCAGCGCTGGGCAAGAACGTAACCGGCCTGCGCATGACCTCGTTCATCGTCGGCGGCGTGATCGCCGGGATCAGCGGGGCCGTGCTGGTGGAGTTCATCAGCGCCTGGTCTCCCGGCGGCTGGCTCTACCAGGAGACCTTCGTCTACTTCACCGCGCTGATCGTCGGCGGCACGGCCAACAACGCCGGCGCCGCGCTGGGCGCGCTGCTCGTACCCGTCGCGTTCCTGGAAGGCACCCGCTTTCTGCCTCAGTTCGGCCCCCCCGGGCTCATCGACGCGCTGCAGTGGGTCGCCGTCGGGCTCCTGAGCCTGATCTTCCTGTGGTTCTGGCCGCGCGGCGTGCTGCCCGAGCGCAGACGGATCATCCCGCTGCCCGGCCTGCCCCAGGCCCGGACCGGGCTGGGGCGACCCGTCGACTACGAGAAAACGGCCGAGACCCGATGACCTCCGTGCAGCGGCAGCAGGCGGAACCGGCCGCGCAGGCCGCGCTGCTGCGGGTCGATGATCTGGCCAAGAGCTACGGCGGCGTCCACGCCGTAGCCGGGGTGTCCTTCGACGTGCCGCGGGGCCGCATCACCGGCCTTATCGGCCCGAACGGCGCCGGCAAATCCACCGCACTGGGCATGATCGCAGGCGCGATCAAGCCGAGCCAGGGTTCGGTGCTGCTCAACGGCACCAACGTCGCCGGCTGGCCCAGCTACAAGATCGCGCGGCGCGGGCTGGCCAGGACCTTCCAGCGGTCCAGCGACTTCCCCGGGATGACCGTCATGGAAAACCTGCTCACCGCCCGGTACGGGCAGCGCGGAGACACACTGCGCGGCGCGCTGCTCGGCCGCCGCTACTGGCGTGCCGAGCAGGAAAGCCTGATCGTGCGCGCCGCTGAGCTCATCGACCGCTTCGACATGGCCCGGATGGCGAACGAGCTCGCCGGAACCCTCAGCGGCGGCCAGCGGCGGCTGCTCGAGATCATGCGCGCGCTCATGGCCGAGCCGGAGATCCTCCTGCTCGACGAGCCAATGGCGGGCGTCAACCCCGCCCTCGCCGAGCGGATCGGGGACTACCTGCTCCAGCTGCGGGAAGACGGGCTGACCATGCTGATGGTCGAGCACGAGATGTCGGTCGTCGAGCGGCTGTGCGACCCGATCATCGTGATGGCACAAGGCGAAGTCCTCGCCGAGGGAACCATGGACCAGATCCGATCCGACCAGAGGGTGCTCGATGCCTACCTCAACGGATAACCGTCGGCCGGACACCGGGTACCTGATAGTCCAGGGCCTGACCGCCGGCTACGGCGCCGCGCCGATCATCAACGACATCTCGCTGACCGTCGCCGAAGGTGAGGTAGTGACCGTGATCGGCCCCAACGGGGGCGGTAAATCGACACTACTCAAGTGCCTCACCGGCCGGCTGAGGCCGGAGGCCGGCCAGGTCCTCCTGGACGGACGCGACGTCACCGCGGCCAGCGGCACCACCCTGACCAAGGACGGCCTGGGCTACGTCCCGCAGCACAACGACATCTTCCCGACCCTCACCGTCCGGGAAAACCTGGAAATGGGCGGCTACCTCCTGCCGAAAGCCCGGGTCGGCGAGCGGATCGACCAGGTGCTGCAGATCTTCCCCTCCCTCCGGCCGCTGCTCAAACGCAGCGGCAAACTCCTCAGCGGCGGCGAAAGGAAACTCCTCGGCATCGGCCGCTCCCTGATCAGCTCGCCGAAGCTCCTCATCCTCGACGAACCCACCGCGGGGCTGTCCCCGATCCTGGCCCGCGGCATGTTTGATGATCACATCACCTCGCTGGCCCGCGCCGGCGTGACCATCCTGCTCGTCGAGCAGCGCGCACACCAGGCCATGCAGATCGCCGACTGGTGCTACGTCCTGGTCGCCGGCCGGGTCGAACTGAACGACGCACCAGCGGCCCTGCTCGCCCGGCCCGACTTTGGCGATCTGTTCCTCGGCCGGTCCGCCCGCGGCCCGCAGCCAGACGCGCCGGGCCGGCCCCTGCCCCAGGCCACTACCGGCCCGGCCGTCACCGCCGACGGCGCGCACCAGGCCAGTCACGATGAGGGCTGACCGCGGCCGGCCCGGCGAGCCGGCCCGACCACGGTCAGCCCTGCAGCCCCGCCCCTGGCTCGAGCGCATCGAGCCCTACCGCCCGGGCCTGCCCGCAGACAGCGACGACGGGTCGCTGGCTTCCAACGAGTCTCCGTTCGGTGCCAGCGCCCACGTGGTTACCGCCATCACGGGCGCCGCCTTGCAGGCGCACCGCTACCCTGACCCGCTCGCCGGCGCGCTGCGCGCCGAACTGGCCGCGCGGCACGGCGTCCACCCCGACCAGATCCTGGTCGGCAACGGATCTGATGAGCTGATCTTCCTGCTCGCCTGGGCCTACCTGGCCCAGCAGGGGCACGCGGTATGCGCCGACCCCCCCTACCGCATCGACGAGATCAGCACGCACGTGGTCGGCGCCCGCCTGACCCGCGTGCCGCTGCGTGACTGGGCGCACGACCTGGACGCAATGGCCCGCATCGCCGCGGACATCATCTACCTGGTCAACCCGCACAACCCCACCGGCACCGTCCGCAGCCGCGCCGAGATCGAGCATTTCGCCCAGGCCAGCCCGGCCGGGCTGATCGTCGTCGACGAGGCCTACGTCGAGTTCACCGACGACCCCGACGCCACCACCTGCCTGCCCCTGGTCGCCTCCGGGCGGGTCGCCGTGCTGCGCACCTTCTCCAAGATCCACGGCCTGGCCGGACTGCGCGTCGGCTACCTCATCGCCGATCCGGGCATCATCACCACCTTGCGCAAGATTCGCGCCCCGTTCTCGGTCGGCACGCTCGCCCAGGCCGGGGCACTCGCCGCGCTGGGCGACCCCGGCCACGCCGCCCAGGTCCGCGCCCGCACCCTGTTGGCCCGCGCCGAACTCACCCGGCTATTCGAGCACGCCGGCTACCCGGTCATCCCATCGCAGGCCAACTTCATCCTCGTGCGGGCCCCAGACGAGCACGCGCTGGTCAGCCGACTCGCCGAGCACGCCATCGCCGTGCGTCCCGGCACCGCGCTCGGCATCCCCGGCACGGTCCGGGTCAGCGTGCCCTCCCAGCGCGGCCTGCGCCTCCTGCACAGCGCGCTCAGCCCCACCTCCGGTGCGCCGCCGGCCGAGTCATGGCGACGCACGGGGACCGGATCACCATGACCCGGCACATGGTGCTGTCCGGCACGATCCGGCACATGGTGCTGTTCGGTGCGCCCGGCGCGGGCGCGTTCGGCGGCCGTCAGCGCGGCGATGGCTTTCAGCTGCGCCTGGTGCTGGAGAGGGGAAACTTACCCCCGCCAACCGCAAATCACGCATCATGCGCCGGCGTGCCGCAACCCGCAATGTCCGCGCCAACGCCCCCGGTCACACGATTCGGGGTACGTGCGGATTCGGAGCCTAGTCCTTCCCGGTAACGGGCGTGCTATTCAGCATGATCCTAATGAGGTAATAATCGGCATGTAATTATCGTCATAACGGGCTGATTAGCTGGCGCTTTACGCTTGTGCCCGCGCCGCTCCCCGGAGGACCGGCAGCCTGGGCCGGCGGCAGGCGGCCGACGACCGATATGGCCCATACGCCGGACTGACGGCCGGGGCGCCGACCTTGGTCCCCGGGCTGGCGCGCCCGCGGGGAGGCAATGCAAAGAGTTACCGTACGATCACTAAATGCCAAACCAGCTGCGGCCGATCCCGGCCAGGTCAGACGGCACGGTTAACCTTCTCGGCGAAGATCTCGCCTGTTTACTGGCGAATGCCCGGTGACGGCTACCCAGAAGATGATTATATGTCCTTACCCGTTTTGTAACGCGAGAGTGTGGCTCGGCCGCCTTGTTGACCCGAGCAGCGGCGATCGTTGCGAAGGGAAAGAAGGTGCGTATGGAGGGCGGCTTGCGCCGTTTGAGCCGGGCATGTGCCTGGCTCAGGCTTGCCGATGCGAGGTGCGAACGTAGTGCGTAAACGATCGGTGACGAATCCTGGCGGCCCAGCTGGCGCAGCCGGGGCCGTCAGCGGAGGGCTAGCCGACGGCGAGGATTCGGTGCCTCTTGCGGACGGAAACGCCGCTGGTGACGGCTCGGATGCCGTCGGCGGACGGGACGCGGCGAGCACGGGACCGCAGCCCGTCATCGGCCCGCCCGCTTCCGGCGCCCAGACGCCCGTAGTCGTCGCCCAGCCGCAGGCGGGGGCCCCGCCCGCGGTCGGCATGGTAGGGACCACCCAACCGAGACGGCCCGGCTCGGCCCGGTCGCGGTTCGCCCTGAGGAACTGGCGCGTCCGGTGGCGGCTGGCCGCCTTGATCGCGGTGCCGTTGCTGACCGCGGTGGTGCTCGGTGCGCTGACCATCTACGGGGACGTCACCAGCTGGCAGACGGCCGGCCGTGTTCAGCACCTCGCCCAGCTCAACAGCGCGGTGGTCAAGTACATCCAGGCCGTGGAAGATGAACGCGACTATTCAGTCGCCTCTACCGCGAATAAGAGCAGTTATTCAGCCAGGCTGAAGACCGCACAGCGTGTCACCGATTCCGCCGCCGCAGAGGTCACCGCCTTGGCCGGTGGTGTCACGGTCGGAGGCGGCTATCAGCTCGTCGCGGTGCAGGCGGTGGACGCGGTACACGTGGGCACGGTAACGCTGCCGCTCGTCCGCGAGGCGGCCGCAGACCCGCTGTTCCCCAACACGGCAATCATGCAAGTGTACGACGTGAACATCATCCAGCCCGCGAACACATTCACCAGCGTCGTCGCGAACGAGACCGGCAATACCGATCTCCGGCGCGACGTCATCGCCCTTGGCGCACTGCTCCAGGCCGAAGACTCCAAGTCGGTTCAGCGGGCCATCATGCTGAGGGCGGTCAGTTTCCCGCAGCCGTCGCTGTCGTCCGACGACTATGCCAGCCTCCAGCAGGCACAGCGGCAGGAAGTGGTGGACCTGGCCAACTTCAACGCATCTGTAGATCTCGCTGAGCAGCAGAACTACACCAACACGGTGAGCGGGCCGCCGGTGGATACCGCCGCCCAGCAGGAATCACTCGCGGAGGCGTTGCTTACCGGCTCCTCGGCGCACACGCTCACCCCGCAGCAGGCGCGCATCCTGGCCGCGGCAAACGTGAACAACGACATGTCGTCCACCATCGGCAAGGTGCGGCAAGTCTCCGACGAACTGACCGGCAACATCTCCACGCTGGCCAATACGGCCAGGACCAATGCCAGCACGGACTTGCTGTTCACCAGCCTGGTGACGCTGCTGCTGCTGCTCCTGGTCGCGCTGGTCTCGGCGATCGTGGCCCGCTCGCTGATCCGCCCGCTGCGCAAGCTCCGCGCCGACGCGCTCGACGTGGCCGGCAACCGGCTGCCCGAGATGGTGCGCAGGCTGAGCCAGAGCGAGGGCGCCGACGAAGGCGTCGAGATCGAGCCCATCGGGGTCACCTCCACCGACGAGATCGGTGAGGTCGCGCGCGCCTTCGACCAGGTCCACCGCGAGGCGGTCCGGCTGGCGGCCGACGAGGCCATGCTGCGCGGCAACCTGAACGCCATGTTCATCAACCTGTCCCGGCGCAGCCAGTCACTGATCGAGCGGCAGCTGTCGCTGATCGACTCGCTGGAGCAGAGCGAGCAGGACCCAGGCCGTCTGTCCAGCCTGTTCCGCCTGGACCATCTCGCTACCCGCATGCGCCGCAACTCCGAGAACCTGCTGGTTCTCGCGGGCCACGATGTGTCCCGGCGGTGGAGCCAGCCGGTTCCCCTGGTCGACGTGCTGCGCGCCGCGATCTCCGAGATCGAGCAGTACGAGCGGGTCGTCCTCAACGTGCAGCCGGGGATCGTCGTCGTCGGCCAGGCCGTCAACGACGTCGTGCACCTGGTCGCGGAGATCGTCGAGAACGCGACTACGTTCTCCCCGGAAGACATTCAGGTGTATGTCTCAGGCCAGCCGCTGACCAGCGGCGGCGTGCTCCTGGACATCACCGACAGCGGCGTGGGCATCTCCGATCAGGAGATGTCGCATGCGAACTGGCGGCTCGACAACCCACCCGTGGTCGATGTCGCCGTGTCCCGCCGGATGGGCCTGTTCGTGGTCGGCCGCCTGGCCGCCCGGCACGGGGTCCGGGTCCGGCTGCGGCACGCTCAGGCCGGCGGCCTCACCGCGCTGATCTGGCTGCCGGACACGGTGGCCGCGCCGGAGGTCGCGCCGACGCTTGGCCGGCTGCGCCGCTTCGAGGCTGACGACTACGGGCCTGTGCCGTCCCTGTCCGCGCCCACGCAAACGGCCGAGCTCGGTCCGCAGGCCCCGACGGCCGCGCGCATCCCGAGGTTCTCGCCGATGTCGCCGTCGGCACCGCCATCGCCGTCCTTCACCCCCGCCGCCAGCGGGACACCAGCCGCTGGGACGACAGCTGGCTCCACGGCACCGGGCTCCACCACGCCGGGCTCGGCCACGCCTGCGTCCCAGACCCCCGGCTCCGGGACACCAGGCTCCGCGGCACCCGCGGCCGCAGCAGCGGCAGCGGCCGCGGGTAACGGCTGGAACTCCGGCGAGCAGGCGCCGAAACTCCCGGTCCGCGGGACCAACGGAAATGGCAACGGCAACGGCAACGGCAGCGTGGCCCCTGCGAAGAGCCCGGCCGACGACGGCGCGGACCAGTCGGTCCCGCGCGACTTGACGCCCCCGGCGGGTTCAGGCGAACCTAGTCCCGCACGGAGCATGCTGCCCTCGTTCGGCAGCCCGGCCTCCATTCCGCCGTCGGTCATCGGCAGCCAGAACGTTCACGGCAGTGACGGTCCCAGCGCGGGCGACTCCGCGGCGAACGGCGCGCCAGCCGCCGATGACGCAGCCGGTTCGGGCCAGGTGACCGTCCCGCCGTCCGCCGCCCCGGACCAGCGCTTGCCGATTTTCGATTCGCTCGAGTCGGACTGGTTCCGCAGCGGCGGCAAGTCCCTCAGCATGGCCCGGCCTTCCCCGGCCCGTCACGGGGAGCAGGTTGCTCAGGGAGAGCAGCTATCTCAGGCCGAGCAGGCGGCCGAACAGACCGCCGCGCAGCCGTCCTGGATCTCGCCCGCCGACGAAGGCTGGCGTGCCGCCGAAGCACTCGCGGTGCCGGCGGCGGGCGACACCACGCAGGCGGGCCTGCCGAGGCGGGTTCCGAGAGCTAACCTCGTACCCGGTTCGGTCGGCAGCGGAGGCAGCGACGCCGAAGCCGAGGCACCCACCCGATCGCCGGATGCGGTGAGGTCGCGCATGTCCAGCTTCCAGCGCGGCGTGCGCGAAGGCCGCGCCGCCGCACCGCAGATCGAGGAGCCGTGAGACCGATGAACCTTGATGGTCTAGGCACAGAAGGAGGCGTCTGTATGGACGGGAGACGAGAGGGGCGCCAGTGAGCACTCCACGCCCCACCCAGGACCTCAACTGGCTGATCACCAACTTCGTGGAGCGAGTCCCCGACGTTGCGCACGCGGTAGTGGTGTCATCTGATGGCCTGCCGCTGGCGTTCAGCGCCGGCTTCCCACAGGAGCGGGCCGATCAGCTGGCCGCGGTTACCTCAGGACTGACCAGCCTGACGCAGGGTGCCTCTCGGGTATTCGAGGGCGGCGCGGTCGTGCAGACTGTGGTAGAGATGCAGCGGGGTGTGCTGGTGGTCATGGCGATCAGCAACGGCTCGAGCCTAGCCGTGCTGGCCGCGTCCACCTGCGATCTCGGGCTCGTAGCCTATGAGATGACCCTCCTGGTCGAGCGAGCCGGGCGGGTACTGACGCCCGCGACACGCAGTGTCATGCAACCAGCCATCCCCGGTGACGGGCGAAGGTGACCGGAGGTTTTTGTGGCGGGCCAAGGGCGAGGTGACGACCGGTCACCCTTCGTGGGCTTGCCTGGTTCCTGGCAGGGTACAGGGGCGCGGGCCGGCTTGTGGGATGAAGGAGGGGCGAGCCCGGGGTCGATGCGGTCCGGTTTCGGCTTTGGGTCCGAAGACGACGGTTCCACCAGGCTCGTCCGGCCGTATACCGTTACCGGTGGGCGCACGCAGCCCAGGTACCAGCTCGCCATCGAGGCGCTCGTGACCGCCACTGTCTTGGAGCCTCGTGACCTGTCCGTCCTGGCGCCGGAATGTCAGGCGATCCTGCAGTTCTGCCGAGACTGGAGGTCGGTGGCGGAGGTGTCGGCGGTCCTGCGGCTGCCGCTCGGCGTGGCCAGGATCCTCATCGCGGATATGAGCGCGGACGGGCTCGTCCGCATCCACCAGCGCGATGACTCGGAGGGCCGACCGGACCTCAATCTGCTCGAAAGGGTGCTTAGTGGACTCCGTAAGATCTAGCGTCGCTCCGCCCACGTCCGACGCTCCCGCCATGACGTCGGTCAAGATCGTGGTGGCTGGCGGGTTCGGCGTAGGTAAGACGACTTTCGTGGGTTCGGTGTCGGAAATCACGCCGCTGACCACGGAGGCCGTGATGACCGTGGCCAGCACCGACGTCGATGACCTGTCGCACGTGCCGGACAAATCGACGACCACGGTGGCGATGGACTTCGGCCGCATCACGCTGGACAAGGACCTCGTGCTGTACATGTTCGGCACGCCGGGCCAGCACCGGTTCTGGTTCATGTGGGATGACCTGATCCAGGGCGCTATCGGTGCGGTCGTGCTGGTCGATACCCGCCGCCTGGCCGATTCCTTCCCCGCGGTGGACTACTTCGAGGCGTCCGGGCTCCCGTTCGTGATCGGGATCAACGGGTTCCACGGGCAGTTTCCGCACCGGTCCAAGGACGTCAGCGAGGCGCTGGCCATCTCGCCGGACGTGCCGGTGATCCCGTGCGACGCGCGGAACCGGGAGTCGACCAAGGCAACCTTGGTCACCCTGGTCGAGCACGCGATGTCCATGCAGACCGCCGGACGGTACTGAGAGGTGCGCGCTGGCCGTCGTCCGCGGCGGTCACCCCGGCGCAGCCGGGCTAATGAACTTTGGCTTTAGCCTGCCGGGTGGTCGTCGGTCAGGGCGGTGAGTAGGTCGTTCAGCCGGGTGACGAACGCGGCCGGGTCCTCGATCCTGGCCCCCAGGGTGAGTACCGCCTGGTTGAACAGCACCGACGCCCAGTCCGCCAGGCGCGGGTCGTCCTGGGCGCGATTGAGGCGCTGCATCAGGGGGTGCGTGGGGTTGATCTCGAGCACGGGCTGACTTGGCAGGCCCGTTCCCTGCAGCCGCTGGACCAGGTTGATGTCGGTGGTCGGCTCATTGGCCACCAGGCAGGCCGGGGAGGTGGTCAGCCGGCTGGTCACGCGCACGTCGAAGGCCTGCCCCTCCAGCAGTTCCTTCAGCCTGGCCAGCAGGCCGGCGAACTCGGTGCTCGCCTGATCCTGGGCCGCCTTCTCGGCCTCGTCAGCCAGGCCGCCCAGGTCGGCCGTGCCCTGCGTGACCGACTGGAGCTGCTTGCCGTCGAACTCGCGCAGGCTGGTGACCAGCCAGTTGTCCACCACGTCCGCGAGCAGCAGCACCTCGACTCCCTTGGCCCGGAACGCCTCCAGGTGCGGGCTGCTGCGCGCCGCGGTCAGGGTGGGCGCCAGCAGGAAATAGATCTTCTCCTGGCCGTCCTTCATCCGCGCCGTGTAGTCGGCGAGCGATACGTCCGCCTGGTCGCCCGCCGAGCTGGTCGCGGCGAACCGGAGCAGCCGGGCGATCTCGTCCCGGTTGCCGAAGTCCTCGACCACGCCCTCTTTCAGGACGGCGCCGAACTCCGGCCAGAAGGCGGCGTACTTGTCCGGTTCCTTCTCGGCCATGTCCGTCAGCAGCTGCAGTACCTTCTTGACCGCGTTGGACCGGATCCGCTCTACTACCCGGCTGCCTTGCAGCAGCTCCCGGGACACGTTGAGCGGCAGGTCGGCGGAGTCGATCACGCCCCGGACGAACCGCAGGTAGCGCGGCATCAGCTCACCGGAATCCTCCAGGATAAAGATCCGCCGGACGTGCAGCCGGACGCCGTGCGAGGAATCGGCCAGCCACAGGTCGTACGGGGCGTGGGCCGGGATGAACAGCAGCAGGGTGAACTCGTAAGTCCCCTCGATTTTGCTGTGCACCCAACTGAGCGGGTCGGTGTAGTCGCTGGCGATGTGCCGGTAGAACTCGATGTAGTCCTGGTCGCTGATCTCGTTCTTCGGCCGCGCCCACAGCGCCGAGGCCTGGTTGACGGTATCCCAGCCCGCCTCGCCCGGCGGCCGGCCCGGGCCCTCCCCGCCTGTCTCGGCCTGCGCGTCGCCCGTGCCCTCCCCGCCCGTCTCGGCCCGCGCCTCTCGGCCGCCCTCTGCGGGCATGAGGATCGGCAGGCTGATGTGGTCGGAATACTTGGCGATGATGGATCGCAGCCGGTAGCCGCTCAGCAGGTCACGGTCATCGTCACGCAGGTGCAGCACGATCGTGGTGCCACGGCCAGGCTGCTCGGCCGCTTCCAGCGTGTACTGGCCGCGGCCGTCAGAGGTCCAACGGACCGCCTCGTCCGCCGCCAGTCCGGCCCGCCGCGTGGTCAGCTCCACCCGGTCCGCCACGATGAACGCGGAGTAGAAGCCCACCCCGAACTGGCCGATGAGGGTCGCGTCCTTCCGCTGATCGCCCGTCAGGGCCTGGAGGAACTCCCGTGTTCCCGACTTGGCGATGGTGCCGATGTGCTCGATCACCTCGGTCCTGCTCATCCCGATCCCGTTATCGGCGATCGTGATCGTCGCCGCGTCCATGTCGATCCAGACGCGGATCCGCAGTGGCCCCTCGTCTTCGGGGTTCTCGCCCTTGGACAGCAGCTCCAGCCGCAGCCGGTCGATGGCATCAGACGCGTTCGAGATCAGCTCGCGCAGGAAGATCTCCTTATTGGAGTACAGCGAATTGATCATCAAGTCCAGGAGCTGTACCACCTCCGCCTGGAAGCCGAACGTCTCCTGGTCCTGCACCGTCATAGGTTCTCCCGCACCGTCTCGCCGCTGCCGGCAGCATAAACCCTCACGGGCCGTCCGGCATCCTCGCCCCGCGGAGCACCGCTACCCCCGGCACCCTCCGGTCGATCCCATGGGCCCTGGGCCGTCTGCGGATCAGCGCCGTCCGCCCGGCCGGCGAAGCGGCCCGGGGCTATCTGGTGTAATCTGCACCCGGTGCCGGGGCGGTAGCTCAGCCGGTCAGAGCAGCGGACTCATAATCCGCCGGTCGTGGGTTCGAGCCCCACCCGCCCCACCAGCCACGCGCGGCCGTCCGTGAACGCCGCCGGTCAGGTGTGCGTGCCGAAGACTTCGACCTTGCATCGTGCTACACCGCTGCGTCTGATCCGTGCGTCGGCGGTGATCAAGGAGACGTCGAGGGCTTCGGCCAAGGCGACGTACTGAGCGTCGTAGGCGGACAGGTTGGCATGAAGGATCTTCAGACGAGGCCACAAGGGCAGCACGTCCTGCCGTTCGACGGGGAACGCGCGGTAGTTGGAGAGCGCGGCATCGGCTTCTCGTTCCGAGATTTTGTGTCCGCGCATGAGCCCAAGAAGCGCTGAGATGACCTCTCCGTCGAGCACGTATGGCGCGTGCAGAGTCTCTGCCGCGGTCACCCGGCGGGCGACGGCATCTCCTGCCTGCGTGTTTGCTGCCAGCAGTTCGATCATGGCCGAGCAGTCGATGACGGTCAACGTCCGGTTCGTCCCTCGTCGATTGCGGCGAGGATGTCGGTGGTGCTGATGTCGGCCGTCGCCTGCCTGCGGGCCTGCTCCACAGCCTCTGCCACGGTGGGCCTAGCAGCCTCGCGCTCAATCAAGCTGCGGAGGTAAGCCTGCAAAGACTGGTCGGCCTGAGCCGCACGAATCTTCATCGTGCGCACGGCGTCTTCGGACACGTCCCGGATGGTGAGTGCGGTCATGAATTCATATTATCATCATTGACTGCATAATGCATTCACGAGTGCGGCACGCGAGGCCGACATCCGTGCGATTTAGGGTCATACGCTCGGATGCGAAGTCTGCCTCCTAGATTCGTCTCCAGCGTGTCGATGGCGCGCCATCGGCGCCCGAGGTGAGGCGTCGCTTCAGTGGGCTTGCCGACCAGGAGAGCATGAGCATTTTGCTAGAAGCCGCACCTCCTGATTGAGGAGCATCAAGCCGCGCTGTTAGCGGTGACGTTCTGTAGCTGGTGTCCGGTGTTCGCCATGGAATGCGTGGACCGGTTCGTGGACCGAGCCATCGGTGCAAACAGCGCAATCACGGCCATTGGCGGCACGGCTCCGTGGTATCCGTGCAGCTAGCGTTCACGCTGCGCGAGGCCGGACTTCTCATAATCCGCCGGTCGTGGGTTCGAGCCCCACCCGCCCCACCATGAATTTTACGGGCCTTCTGGTGGATGGCCTGGAATGGTTCGTGGAATGAACCGCCCTCCCGGCGTACGAGGCCGCCATGCCACGGGTGGCCAGAGGTCACGTAGAGCAACTACCCAGCGGGTCGTTCCGCGCGATCGTGTACGCGCGCGTCGACCCGCTGACCGAGACGACGCCCCATCCGGCTATCCGGCTATGACGGGTCCGGTCAGCCCCGAGGTGTTCCGCCTCGGTCCGATCAGACGGGCAAAGCCGATTACGGCGCCAATTACGACACTGGCCCGCGGGCCGGAGCCGGTTTCCTCGGGGGCGTTGCCCCGGGATGATGGCCCGGCCGCTGATCACTGACCGCCAGGCCGCCCTCCGCGCCGGACACGACCGGAAGGCGACCCGGCCCATGTCCGCAGCCTCGTAACCCGACGCCGCCTGGTCGAGATGCTCAAGGCCCGGGGCATGCAGGCCAACCAGCAGGTCACCTTCCTCACCGGCGACGGCGAGGACATCCGCGGCATCCCTTGCTACTTCAACGCCCAGGCTGAGTTGCACCCGCGGGCCGGGCAGCACCGCGGCGATGCTCAGCGTTGCGTATCACGCAACGGCCCCCTTGCCAGAGTGCTGATGTTCACCACCTTTCTGCCCACGTATCGTCACTCGATAAAGAGACGACGTAAGAGATCGGTATTCCTTTTCTTGGCGCGGGGCGATTCCTGCCCTTGCCAGGGAGACGGGGGGAGGAGTAGTAAACGCGCCTTTAATCAAGGAGGAATCGTGGCCGCTGATCCCACTCCGGTAGAGCCACCCCCCAATCTGGCAGCGACCGCGGGCGTTGCCGGCGGCATAGCAGCCCGGCTCGACCGGCTCCCCCTGCAGCCCTACCACTGGCGGTTCGTGTTTCTCGCGCAGCTTTTCTGGGCAGCCTGCCTCATGATTGACCCCCTCACCGAGCGGCTATACCCAGCGGTGTGGCTGCCGCACCATAACTTCAGTTCGACCGATTATTCCCTGCTGGTCGGTTTCTCCAACGGTCTCGGCCCCCTTATAGGCGAATACACGTTCGGGTTCATCGGTGACCGATTCGGGCGCAAGAAATCAATGATCGCATCCTGCGCGATCGCCTGCCTGGTGGTTATCCCCGTAGGCTTTACCACCAACTGGCCGTTGCTCATGGTCATTGTTACCGTGGCTGGTCTGGGTGTCGGCGGCGCGCTGGTCCTTGCTCCCGTCTACGGCACTGAGGTATCCCCGCCGCTCGCACGCAGTCGGCTGATGCTCGGCGGGCAGGTTCTGAGCCTGGGCATGGTGGCCATCGTGGCCTCGCTTCCGGCGCTGTACCTCCTGCCAGCGCATCCTGAGACGTTCGTGCTGATCTTTGCGGGATTCGCCTTGATCCTTATTCCGGTTATCATCTTCGCGCTGCCGGAGTCGCCGCGCTGGCTTGAAGGCAAGGGACGGGCCCGGGAGGCAGACGCTTATGTCACGAAACTAGAGGAGAGCGCTCGTAGACGCGGGCATGTCCTCGCCGAGCCCAACTTCGCCCTGTACAGTGTTCCCAAGCGGGAAAGTGTGCCTGTCGGGGAGGTCTTTAAGGGGCAGTACCTCTACCGCACGGTCGTCCTGCTCGTTGTGTGGGTTTTCTTCTACGCCGGCATCGACTATGGATTCAATTCATACCAGGGCGTATACATTATCGACGCGGGCTGGAGCGCGCACCAGCTCTTCCTCATGTTCCTTTACGGCGGCATATTCGGGGCGGCCGCCATCGGGCTGACCGCCCTCATCGGCGAACGGGTCGAGCGTAAGACATGGATCGCCGGGGCGGGTGTCCTCGTGTGCTTCAGTGCGATTATCTACTACAAGTTCCCGCACTCTTTCGCCTGGATGGTAACCGCTACGGCCATCGGCTCGATAGCGGTGGGCGTATTCGTCACGAATCTCTATAATTACACGGCTTCGGCTTACCCGACGCGTGTCCGGGCCGTCGGCACCGGATGGACGGACGGCGTCGGACACGGCGGCGCAGTCGCCGGACCCCTGATCGCCGGTGCCCTTTTCGCTGTCACGGCTAACCACATCGGCTGGTTCTTGTGGTTCACGATCGCCGGTTCGCTGCTTCCGGCCGGCCTGCTGCTGTTCCTTGGGATGAAGCAGAAGCGTGCCGTACTCGAGGAGATGTCGCAGTGAAGGGGAGAGAACCGTGGCCGTTCTAGACGGGATCAGGGTCGTCGTGACCGGATCGGCAGCCGCTTTGGACATGGCGAGCCTGCTGCTCTCGGACAACGGAGCCGAGGTGATCCGGGTCGAGCCGCCGGGCGGCGATGCCCGCCGCGGCCTGCCCGCCTGGCGGCTGTGGAACCGGGGGGCCCGCAGCATCGTGCTCGACGCGGCCATAGCCGCCGACCGGGACGCGGCTGACACGCTGATTGACACGGCGGACGTGCTGCTCGAGGCGCAGGGCGGGGCGGCGGGACTGGGCTGGTCGTTCGGCTACCAGGCGCTCGCCGCGCGGAATCCTGGTCTGGTGCACTGTACCGTGACGGCGTTCGGCCGCTCGGGCAAGCTGTCCTGGCTGCCGCCGTATGACGGCGTGGTCGAAGCGCGTTCGGGCGCGAACGTCGATCTCGGCGCGACGCTCGCCCGCGAGACGCCCGCCTACCGGGCCCGGCCGAACCCCAGCTATGCGACTGCCAACATCGCCGTGCAGTCCATTGCCGCGGCGCTGCTGGTGCGCGAGCGCGACGGGCGCGGCCAGCACATCGACACCAGCTTGTACCAGGGGCTGCTCGCCTACGATTTCGCCAGCGCGCTGCGCCGGCAGGACGAGCTCGGCGAGCTCGACCCACCGCTCCCAGCGATGGCGGGAGCGGCGGGGCCGTTCCTTCCTTACCTGGTATGCCGGTGCAAAGACGGCCAGTGGATGCAGATCACCAACAACACCGCCAGGCTGTTCCGGCACTGGATGGAGGCCATCGGGCTCGGCCACATCTGGGACGATCCTCGCTTTAAGGGCGCCCCGTCGGCCATCCCCGACCTGGACGCGAAGATCGAGCTCGCACATCTCATCCTGGACGCGATGGCGGCCCGCACCTTCGATGAGTGGCTGGAGCTCTTCCTGCGGGAGGGGCTGACCGGAGACCATTTCCTCACCACCCAGCAGGCCCTGGATCATCCGCAGGTCATTCATAACGGCTCGGTGGTGGAGGTCGATGACCCTGAGGTCGGGCGGACCCTGCAGCTCGGGCCCACGATTAGGTTCTCGGACAGCCCGAGCGTCACCCCGGCCGCCGCTCCGGTGCTTGACGCGGACCGAGCCGCGCTGCCCGGCGCGCCACGGGCGGACGGCGCAGCGCGGCCGTCATCCGGGGGTCCGGCCCGTGCGGCCGGTCCGGCCGGATCGGGGCCGCTGGCCGGCATGCTGGTGCTCGACTTCGCCACCTGGCTGGCCGGCCCGTTCGGCACCTCGCTGCTGGCCGACATGGGCGCCCGCGTCATCAAGATCGAGTCGCCCGCCGGCGATGACGCCCGGCAGTACCTCGGCGGCCGGGTCCGTACCTTCCAGGGCAAGGAGAGCCTGGCCATCGACCTGAAGAGCGAGGAGGGCCGGGCGGCTGTGCGGCGGCTGCTCGCCCAGGCCGACGCGGTGATGCACAACATGCGCGGCGACGCCGCGGCCCGTCTGGGCGTCGACTACCAGACCGCGAAGGAGCTGAACCCTGACATCGTTTATCTGTACGCCGGCTCGTACGGGTCGACCGGGCCGGGGCCGGCCGGGCGGCGTTCCACCCGATGATGGGCGCACTGAGTGGCGGCGCGCTGCGGCAGCTGGGCCGCGGGAACGAGCCGCCCGCCGCCGATGTCCCGCTGGATGAGGAGGCGCGGTATGAGTACTCGCTGCGGATCCTGCGCTCGAACGAGGCCTCGCCTGACATCACCGGTGCCCTCGGCGTCGCGACCGCGCTGAGCCTGGGCCTGCTGCACCGCCAGCGGACCGGCCGTGGCCAGTACATCGAGACCACCATGCTGGCCAGCAACCTGCTGCTGTGCTCCGAAGACGCCATCCGCTACGCGGGCAAGCCCGCCCTGCCCGAACTCGACAGCGAGCTCAGGGGTACCGGCGCGCTCAACCGGCTGTACCGGACGGCTGGCGGATGGCTGTTTCTGTGCACCCCGACCGAGCCGGAATGGCAACAGCTGTGCACGGCAGTCGGCCGGCCCGAGTGGATTGAGGATCCCCGCTACCGGACGGCCGGCTTCCGCCGCCGCTTTAACGACCAGCTCGTGGCGGAGCTGGCCACAGCGCTCGAAGCACGGTCTGCCGCCGAGTGGGAGGGGCTGTTCGCCCGGGCCGGGGTCGCCGGCGTCCGCGCCGACGCGAGCACCGGGGATGACTTCTTCCTGTCCGACCCGCAAAGCGTCGGCAACGGCTTCGTGATAACCGACAGCTATCCCAAGGTCAGCAACTACCGCCGCGCGGGCACGGCCAGCGTGCTGTCGCTTACCCCCGGCGTGGCGAAGGTCGCCCACCTGTTCGGGCAGGACGGGCCCGGGATCCTCGCGGAGCTGGGCTTCGACGGGCCGGCGATCCAGGGCATGATCGACGGCGGTGTGCTGGTGAGCACGGCGATGCCGTCCGGCCAGGCACAGTAGGAGGATCTGCCATGGGCGAAGTCACCTGGCTGGGCCCAGTCGAACTCGACCTGGAGACACTCCGGAGCTTCATCACCGTCTCCGCGGAGGAAAGCCTCGCGCGCGCGGCGCCGCTGCTGTTCGTCTCGACCTCCGGGCTATCGCGCCGCATCCACGAACTGGAACGCCAGCTCGGTGTTGAGCTGCTGGAGCGATCCACGCACGGGGTTATGCTGACCCCTGCCGGGGAGCAGATCCTCGTGCACGCCAAGAAGATCCTCCAGGCGTGCGACGAGCTGTTCGCAACCGCCCGCCACGTCGCAGTCAGCTCGAGCTCGCGCCGGATCGTCCATCTGGGGATCTGCCCTGGGGTCGAGAACTCGACACGCGACCGGGTCATGGCGGCCGTCACCGAAGCGGACGCCGCCGCCATCGTCGCCCTCGATCCGGACGCGAACATGCACCTGATCAGGAAGCTGATCATCGGCGAACTGGACCTCGCGATCCTGCACCAGCGACCGATCTCACCCGAAGTCCACAGCTTCCAGCTCGGCTCAAAGCGCACGCTGGTGGCCCTGGCGCGCCACCTGCCCCAGGCCTGTATCGACAACCTCTCGCTCAGCGACCTGACCAGCCTGCCGTTCGTGACGTCATCTGCGCTCAACGCCGGCACGCCGGTCTATTACGCCCAGCTGCGGTCGATCTTTGAGGAGGCGGGCATCAACCGGGTCGTCGACGTCGGCGCATTCGACCTATACGCGCTGCAGCAGCATATCGCCGGCGGCTCCGGTTTCGGCATCACCGTCGAGGACGACCAAAGCCCATGGGACAACGCGGTCATCCGGACCGTGGCCGACCTCGAACTTCGCCTCGACACATGGATCGCATGGAGCCGGAAAACCACGGACGACACGGCCATTCTCAGGGCGCTCGACCGGCTGCACGACGAGCCAGAGGCCTGAGCGCAAACCGATGCGGCTGGCAGGCTCGGCCCCTGGCCACACCTCGGCCGAGACCTAATACTTGGCGGCCTCATACAGCGCCCAGCGCGGGCAGAAGCTGGTGGTCCCGGCCGGGACAGGTGATCTAAACAAGCGAGAACTCGCAGCATACGCCGCCTCTAACGAGTGTGGCGGAATAGTGCGGAAGGACTGGTTCTGATGTCAGCAAGCAGCACGAGCAAGGCTCCGCGGATCGTGGCCGGGGTCGATGGTTCTCCGTCATCGCGGGCAGGCCTCCGCTGGGCCGTCAGGGAGGCCGCGCTCACCGGCGGCACGGTGGACGCCGTCATGGCCCTGCATTTTCCGCTGACCAGGGCGGTGGGTGCGGTGGGCGTCGGCGCCGGCGAACCAGGCACTGGGGGTGTTGGCCAGTCGCTCGCCGAAGTGGATGACGAGAACGCTACCGCGGACCAGGCGCGGCATGTTCTGGACGCGGTGATCAACGAAGAAGTGAAGCGGGACGACAAGCACCTCGTGAGGGCCCGGGTCTTCAATGGTCATCCGGCTGAGGCTTTGCTGAAGGCCGCGGACGATGCGGACATACTGGTGGTCGGCAACCGCGGCCACGGCGGCTTCGCTGAAGTGCTGCTCGGCTCGGTCGGCCAGTACCTCGTGCACCACGCGAATTGCCCCGTCCTGATCTTCCGGGGCGACCCCCGTCACCCGACGAGCTGACCCTTGCCGCCGCCTGCGCCCAAAGGGCCACTGCCGTCAGACCGGGCTTCCGCAGATAGTAGGCCAGCGGTCAAGACAAAGCGGGGTGTGACCTGGGCGGACATCAGAATGGCCTGATCGGCGCGTGTTACTACGGGGCCGCCTGGCTGGCAGGGCGTCAGCGGATGCCTCGGCAAGGGTGCACGGAGCCGTACGTCTCATAATCCGCCGGTCGTGGGTTCGAGTCCCACCCGCCCCACCGCGCTGATTTTCAGTACAGAGCTCGCTTGGGCCCTGTCCCGGCGGGAAGCCGAGCGGCTCGGCGGCGAGAGGCAGATGGGCCCGGAACGTGCCCCGACGGGCCTGGCGGCCGGGTGTTTCACTGACCCGAGGGCAAACCTGACCGGCGTCGCGGTCCGGCGTAGCCGGAGGGAAATGATTACGGCCGCGCGCCGGCCCGCATCTAAGATGAGCGGGCGATGAACGCGATACTCACGGCCAAGGGCCTTGCCGCCGGCCATGCCGACCGCCTTCTTTTCTCCGGCCTCGACTTGGTTATCGCCCCCGGCGAGATCACTGGCCTGGTCGGTGCCAATGGCGCAGGCAAGTCCACCCTGCTGCGAATCCTGGCCGGGCTGGTCCAACCGGATCAGGGCGAAGTCGGGCTCAGCCCGCCCGCGGCCACCGTTGGCTACCTCTCCCAGGAACCGGAGCGGCGCCCGGGTGAGAGCATCCACGGCTTCATCGCCCGGCGCACCGGCGTCGCCCGCGCGCTGCAGGACCTGGACGAGGCCACGGCGCTGCTGGTCGAGGAGAAGCCGGGAGCGGACGACGCTTACGCCACCGCACTCGAGCGCTGGCTCGCCCTGGGCGGTGCGGACCTAGAGGAGCGCGCCGCCGCGGTCTTCACCACCCTCGGACTGCCCGCCGACGCCGGCAGCGAGGCGATGACCAGCCTGTCGGGCGGCCAGGCGGCCCGTGTCAACCTCGCCTCGCTGCTGCTTTCCCGCTACGACGTCTTCCTGCTCGACGAGCCGACCAACGACCTGGACATCGCCGGGCTGGAGATCCTGGAAGGGTTCGTGCGGGGCCTGCGGGCCGGAACCGTCCTGGTCAGCCACGACCGCGCGTTTCTCGAGCGCACCGTGCACCGGGTCCTGGAACTCGACCTGGCGCAGCAGCAGGTACGCCTCTACGGCGGCGGTTATGTCGCCTACCTGGAGGAGCGTCAGATCGCCGGAGAGCATGCCCGCGAGGCCTACGAGAAGTACGCCGATACCCGTGCTGGGCTCCAGGAACGGATGCGGACCCAGATCGGCTGGGCCGACAAGGGCGTCCGTCAAGCCAGGGCCAAGGCGACCGACAACGACAAGCACATCCTGCACCGGCAGGTCGCCCGTTCGGAAAAGCTGGCGGGCAAGGTCAAGGCCACGGAGCGGATGCTGGACCGCCTCGACGTCGTCGCTGAGCCGCGCAAGGAGTGGCAGCTCAAAATGGAGATCGCCGCCGCGCCCCGGTCCGGTACGGTGGCCGCCACGCTGCGCGACGCGGTCATCGAACGCGACGGTTTCCGCCTTGGCCCGGTCAGCCTCCAGGTCAACTGGGCCGACCGGATCGCCATCACTGGCCCGAACGGGGCCGGTAAGTCGACCCTCATCGGAGCGCTGCTCGGCCGGCTACCGCTGGTATCGGGTCACGCGTCACTGGGCAGCGGTGTCCAGGTCGGCGAGGTCGACCAGGCCCGCAGCCTGTTCGACGGCGAGGTTCCGCTGCTGGAGGCGTTCTCGGCGCAGGTTCCGAGCCTGCTCCCAGAGGACATCAGGACACTGCTGGCCAAGTACGGACTGGTGGCCGGCCACGTGCTGCGCCCGGCGACCTCGCTATCGCCGGGCGAGCGGACCCGGGCGGCCCTGGCGCTGCTCCAGGCCCGGGGCGTGAACCTGCTGGTCCTCGACGAGCCCACCAACCATCTCGACCTGCCCGCGATCGAGCAGCTCGAAGGCGCCCTCGAGACCTATCCGGGTACGTTCCTGCTGGTCACTCACGATCGCCGGATGCTGGAGGCGGTCGCGGTCACCCGCCGTATCGCGGTCGCCAACGGCCACGTCACCGAAGCCGGTTAAGCGCGGCTCCTGATGTCCACAACCGCGTCGCACGCGGCGGCGACCGGGTGCAGGGAGCTCAGGTGGGTCGAAGCCGGGCGAGCAAGGCCCGGAACGCGGCCTGCTCGTCCGCCGGCAGGCACCGGTAGATGATGCGACCACGTCCGAGGCAGAGATCAGTCCGTATTATGCAGCCCAACAGCGGTCGGCGACGCTAACGAGGGGCCTCTGCGGCTGCTTCGGTTAGCTAATCCAGTTCACCTGGATGATGACCACACGTTCGCCGCGGACGTCGGTCAGGTAGACGAGCATTAATTGGCCTCGCTGGACAGTGCGCAGCCCCGGCGGCTTGCCTGTGAACTCCCGCCCGTCGAGGAAGATTATCGATTCGCGGACGGTCAGTTCCTCGGCTACCTGACCGACCGCTGCCAGGGCGGCAGGTGGCAGCCCGTCGAGCAGGTCATCGTGACGGGCTCCCAGTGCCAGTCAGCCACCTACGACCTCTCGGTAAGCTGCCTGGACGATCTCGGCGGCTTCCCGGATTGCCTGGTCCCGGACAGCAGGGTCGGGGTCGGCGAGGGCTCGTTCGGCGGCGTGGAGCCGGGCGGCGACCGAAGGCCGCCGCTCGATGGCGATGGCGGCGCCCCAGCGCTGGTAGAAGTGGCGGATGGGGAAGATACTGTCTTCGTCGCCAGCCTGGGTGAAGGCGTCCTGGATTTCCTGGAAGAACTCCGGCAGGCGGGACGGCGCCACCGTGGCGACCGCCTGGCGCAAAGCGGGGAGCGACAGGGCGGGCATGGGGATCAGCGGCTCGTCGCCCTGTGGGTACTCAGCAGTCATCCAGCCAGCCTCCTCTCACATCCAGCAACAGAATAAACCGTGCCACGCCTAAGCGCGGCTATGGCTATTCGCCCGCATGGCCGCAGGCTGTCGTTACGGACAGTAGCAGGAGAGGAGGAGATCAGCGCTTTGCCGTGGACCGGTTCGTGGACCGGCTCACCCGTGCAGGTAGTGCGCACGGTGCACGAGGCCAGGCTTCTCATAGAACGCCAGCCACCCGGCGCCGTCCTCGGCGGAGGTGACCTGCGTCATTCTGGGAAGATAGGTCCATGACCTCGGCGCTTCCTGGTGAGAGCAGCCTCGGCGGCAACATCGCCAAGGCTCTGTTCCTTACGATCAACGTTTCCGATCTCGACCGGGCCGTGGAGTTCTACGAGGCGACCTACCCGGTAACGCGCGCCGAGATCGTAGATCCCCCGGTACAGGCCTTTAATGGGTTCGGTATCCCGAGGGGGCATTTCCGGGCCCGGATGATGCGCGATGCGCAGGCCTTCCAGGGAAGCGCCATCCTCCTGGTGCAGTGGCTCTCGCCTGGCCCGGTGGGCGCACCGTACGCGGAGGCCAACCATCTCGGGTGGTACCGGGAGCACGCGAACGCCTCTTCGACGGGCCAGAACGCCCGCTACGAGGCCGTGCTGAAGTACGGCGGGCGTCCGTACGGCCCGCCCAGCAGCATCTACATCACGCCGACGCGACAGATCTATTCCTTCGGGTTCCGGGATCCTGACGGGACCACGCTGGAGTGGGTCGGGCCACTGGACCCGACGCCGGGCGGCCCTCCGGACACCATCGGGGGGCCCAACAACAACTGCAGCGATCTTCATAGCTCGTATGACTGGTACACCAGTGTGCTCGGTCTCGAGCTTCAAATCCGGCTTAACCCCATGCGACTGCAGCGGCAATCGGCGGGGTCGCTCGGTGATATGCTGCGCAACCCCGACGGCACCATATATGCGGGCGAATACAACTACGACGCAGCCATTATGGTCCCGCGGCCGGACAACCGGAACGGCGTCGATCTCTTGCAGTGGAAGGTCCCGGGTTCCCATGGTCGCGCCTATGAGCAGGCCAACAACCTTGGGATGATCAATCTCACCTACCAGGTCAACGACGTGGACGTGGTCTATGAGAAGTTGCTGCGAATTCTGCCCGATCCGCGCAAGCATATCGTGGCGCCGCCCGAGACCTGGGATCTCGGGAGTTTTGGTGTCAAGAAGACGCTTAACATCCTCGACCCCGATGGGGTTATGTTCCAGTTCATGGAGGAAACGCACTCGGCATCCCCGGCGCCCTAGCCTCGATCCACGAACGAGCCTTGGCCGAGGGTTTACGTGTCGAGGCTCACGTGCTGCACGTTGATGACTTCCTGACCCTCATGCTCGGTGACGGTGTACCAGATCGTCACGTCGTCGGCCGGCAGGTGCAGCTCGTAGGCGCCGGGCAGAGCGTCGTCGCGGGGAAAAGGATCTGCGAGGCCGGGACGGGCTCGTCTATCAGCTGGAAGATGGCCCGCTGCACCGTCCACCGCAGCGGCTGCGGCATGGCCTCGATCTCCTGCCAGGAGGAGCCCGGTAAGCGGACGGGGCGATCACTCATGTATTCCCCACGCCTCAGCGAGCTCCTCGCGGGAGAACGCGGGTGCGTCATCGCCTGGGCCGGGGTCGGCCTGAATGCGCGCCATGGCGATGCCTCGCCCGACCTCGCGGCGCAGCCGCCTCAGCTCGGCCTTCAGCGCATCCAGTTCGGCACGGGGAATGCTGACCAGTTCGGGTGCTTCGGCGCTCACGCGGCTCCCTCAGTTCGGCGCTTCAGGCCCAGTGTAGATCGGCAGGCCCGGATCTCCTCGAGTCAGATCGTCAGACGGCCATCGCAGTACCGAAGTCCGGGCCGCTACGCTGGGTTACGGCCATGGATATCGCCTGCCGCCGCCCGTGGACCGGTTCGTGGACCGGCGCTTCAGATAATCTCAGCGTGGCGAAGGCCGTCGGTGCGATAACCGTGTCATCTGTGCAGCTAGCGTGCGTGGTGCAGGAGGCCGTCGCGCCGTTCGGTCCCTCGGTCAGTCTGCTAACTCCGCTGTAGGTGGGCACTTGACCACGCACTTGCTTTTTGCAAGTATCGCCTCATGAATTTCTTCGCGAACTTCCCGGTCGCCGATCTCGAGCGCTCCAAGGCGTTCTTCACCGCCCTGGGCTGGAGCCTCAACGAGGCCGTCACCGACGACAACGCCGTGTGCTTCGCCCTCGATGACGACCTGTACCTGATGGCGCTCCGCCGCGACTACTACGCGAGCCTCGGCGACGGCAGCAAGCAGGTCGGCGACCCGGCGACGACCTCGCTGGTCACCTTCGCGTTCGACTTCCCGACCCGGGCCGACGTGGACGCGTTCGTCGCGAAGGCCGAGGCCGCCGGCGCAACACTCGGCGGGACGGATGACTACGGCTTCATGTACCAGCGGCAGTTCGATGACCCGGACGGCAACCACTTCGCGCCGTTCTGGATGGACCCGGACGGCCCGCCTGCGGGGTGACGTCCGACGACGGGGACGGCCTGGCCGCAGCGCTCGAACTCGTCGGCCAGCGTTGGGCGCTCCTGGTCGTCCGCAGCCTCCTCGACGGCGCAAAGCGCTACGGCGACCTCCAGCGCGAGCTCGGCGCACCCACCAACATCCTCGCCACTCGGCTGCGGGAACTGCAAGCGGCGGCCATCTTGTACCGGGTTCCGCTCGCCCACAACGTGCTTGCGTACGCCCTCACCGAGCGCGGGGCCGCGCTCCGGGAGACCATCGACGCCCTGGCGCGGTGGGGCGAGGCAGGGCAGCAGTGACACGCGCCAGCGTCGGCGGGCGCCACTCACGTGGCAGCGTGTATCTCGAGCCACAGTTCCGGGTCTTCGGCCGAGAAGTAACCGCTCATCGCGTAACCTTCAAGCCCGCCTGGCGCGGGGATCGCGGCAGCTCCTCGACGACTCCAGCCGGTACTCCTATCGGCCAAAGCCAGCTGTCGTCCTAGGATCCCTCGTAAGGGACGGCTTCCAGGATCTCGACGGTGTTGGTGCGGCCGTTCGGCGTGGCGAAGGTGGCCTTCTCGCCCACCTTCTTGCCCATGATGGCGGCGCCCAGCGGCGAACGCGGTGAGTAGACGGCGATCGGCGAGCCGCTCTCCTCGCGGGAGGCGAGCAGGAACGTCACCGGCTCGTCGTCCCCGGCGAACCGGATCGTGACCGTCATGCCCGGGCCGACCACGCCCTCAGTGCGTGGCGGCACGCCGACGCGCGCGTTGTCCAGCATGTGCTGAAGGGTGATGATCCGCGCCTCGATATGACCCTGCTCGTCCTTGGCCGCGTGGTAGCCGCCGTTCTCACGCAGGTCCCCTTCCGCTCGGGCGGCCTCAATCTTCTTGGCGATATCGGCGCGTCCCGGTCCGGAGAGATGGTCGAGTTCGGCCTTGAGCCGGTCGTACGTCTCCTGAGTCAGCCAGGTGACGTTGTCATCGCGTGTCTCGGTCACGGGTACTCCTCGGTACTGCCTGGTAGTGCAAGAGTTGCAAGTCCCGGGGCCCTAGCTGGTCCCAGGGGTGATCTTCTGAGGGCTAACAAGGGTCGGCAACTGGAGCTTCCCAGCCAAAGGTGCAAGGTCGACAGTTCGATCCTGTCCCTGACCACCAGTCGAGGCTGCCGCCGCGGCAGGCCAGACGGCTGCGCGAGCCAGTGTTAGCTATCCCGTCGGCTCATCAGCACGGCTGACAGTTCGGCCCCGATCAGCAGGGACCACATCGTGGCGTACAGGAACGCGAGGAAGCCGAAGATCCCGCCGATCGTCCCGTACAGCACGGTCGACTTCTGGATCAGCTCGGCGAAAACCAGCCCCCCCAGCGCCGTCAGGACCAGCCATGCGACGGTGAACGCGGCAGCGCCCGGCACGTGGTCCCGCAGTGTGATGCCCTTCCCCGGCGTGAGCAAGCGGTAGGTGACGAGGAACAGCACGAATCCGCCGACCGCGAAAGCGCCGAACTGGAACAGGGCCGCGAGCGTGGCCCGGTGATCTGTCTGAAGCTTGGCCTCAATCGCTGTGAAAACGGCCAGCGCCACGAAGGCGGCCACCATGAGCAACCCGATCACCGTGCCCCTGATCCGTCCGGTGAGCAGCCCCACCCACTGGGTCCGGAAGATCACCCCGAGCGCATGCCGCAGCCGGCTCGCAAACCCCGACGCCGTCCACAACAGGCCGAGCAACCCGATCACCCCGAGCGTCACCCGCCCCTGCACAGCGGCCTGCACCTGGGCCGTCACCACCGAGCTAAGGCCCGGCACCAGGCTGACCAGCTCGCTGACGGCATTTTGCGCCGCTTGCGGGCGTCCGGCAAACACGAAGCCCACCACCGATGAGGCGAAAAGGAGCAGCGGTGGGATGGCCAGGAACGAGCCATAGGTCAGCGCCCCGGCGTGGGTGGCCAGATCATCGATCCGCGGCCGGGCGGCAACCTCGGCGAGCGGAGCGATGAACCGATACGGCAAGTGGGGGAAACGCTGGTGCACGGCACGCTGACGCTCGTCGGCCCGCGTACGCACCAGCATGGACAGGTGTTCCCGCTCCCGGCGCTCAACGGCCCCGACCTCGGCTTGGCCGGCCTGCTGCGTCCGGATCGCCGCGCGGAGCCTCCGCAGCCGCTTCACCCGCCAGCGTGCAGGCCGTCCGTCCTGGGGTACCTGGTCCTGGTCCGACGAGGCTGCGTGATTCATTGCCTGATCATCGGCCACTACGCGTGCCTCCCGGGGTCCGCGTTCCTGCTGCCGGGCACCTGCCCCGCCAGCCCATCCGCGCTCATTGGCAGCTTATGGTCAGTGACCTGGGGAGCACTGCTGCTCGACCAGTACATGCAGACCGCCGGGTGGGATCTGTCCACCCGGCAAAGTAACCTCGGGCGCGCCCCAGCCATGATTGCCGGACATCCGGATGCAAGCCGCGCGCCTGCAAGCCCATGGCCAAGGGCAGGGCTACACATGGCACCCCCGGCATCGTAGGCGCAGCGGATCACTAAGATTTCATTCTAGAAATACCTATTTAGGTAACTAGGCGCGAACAGCCAGGACGGTAACAATGTCGATGCGCTACAGGCCTCTTGGGAATTCCGGACTCGTGGTATCGGTGACCGGGCTCGGCTGCAACAACTTCGGCGGCCGCCTGGACCTGGACGGGACGCGGGCGGTGGTGGACGCGGCGATTGACGCCGGAATCACCTTGTTCGACACGGCGGAATCGTACGGCGGAGGCGGCGCGTCGGAGCGGATGCTCGGACAGATCCTCGGCCGGCGCCGGGACCAGGTCGTGCTGGCCACCAAGTTCGGCGGCCGAGGCCCGGACATGGGATACGGTCCCGCAGCGGGCGCCAGGGGCAGCCGGGCCTACATCCGGCGGGCCGTGACCGAGTCGCTGCAACGGCTGCGCACCGACTACATCGACCTGTACCAGATTCATAGCCCGGATCCGGAGACCCCGGTCGAGGAGACCATCGCGGCGCTCCACGAGCTGGTGGCCGAGGGCAAGGTCCGCTATCTGGGCCATTCCAACTTCTCCGGCTGGCAGCTCGCCGACGCCGCGCACCTGGCCGCGGCCGGCGGTCATCCGCCGTTTATCTCCGCCCAGAATCAGTGGTCACTGCTCCAGCGCCGGGCGGAGGCGGAGGTCGTGCCTGCGGCCAGGCACTTCGGCCTCGGCGTGCTGCCGTTCTCGCCGCTGGCCAACGGGCTGCTCACCGGCAAGGTCCGGCGGGGCCAGCCGGTCCCGTCGGGAACCCGGCTGGCCAGCGGGGCCAGCTATTACGCGGGCTACGTAACTGACGACAGGCTGGACAAGGTCGAGGCGCTCATCGCCTGGGCGCAGGACCACGGGGTCACGACCCTGGAGGTGGCCATCGGCGCTCTGGCGGCCCAGCCGGGATGTTCGTCGGTGATCGCCGGGGCGATGACCCCCGAGCAGGTGAAGGCGAACGCCGCGGCCTCGGACTGGATCCCGGCCGCGGCTGAGCTGGCCGAGATCGACCAGATCGTTCCGCCGCCACCGGCCCGCTGACCGTCTGGGTCAGCGTCGGCCACCTCCACCTGTTACCGGGCGGCCCGAGGCCTGGCGGCAGCTCGGGTCCTCCAACCCGCAGCAATCCGAGGTCATCGCTCCGGCTGGCTGGCGCTCTCCCCGAGCGCGGCGAACGCCTCGGTGCGGCCCTGAGCCCGCCACCAGCTGCGAGCGGCGGCGTGCGCCTGCCGCTGGCTGGTCGGCTGGACCGGCAACTCGTGCTCGAGCACCTTGCTGTCAAACTGAGGCTCGTAAGTCCGCCCGGTAAGCGCCCACACGGTCAGGTGGCGCTGCCAGTTCCAGTCCACAGCGAACCCCCCCGGATCAGCCAACACCACCGTCATGCCGCACTCCCATGAGAAAAGTCCGATTTTCCCGAACGGCCGGGGTACCCCCAGCGCCCGACGATTCCGGCCTGGGCAGCCCACCCAGCTGGCCGGGCCACCAATCGAACATTACCGCCAACGACGCGGCAGTGGACCTTCGGGATTTGCCTTGGCCATTTGCCGCGCGGCCCCGACGCTCACCTTGCCCGCGACGTTACCTCAAGCCCGGAGCCCGGCGGCCAAATCTGCAGGTCCGGGCCGGTCCAGTGCCGTCGTGACGGGACCGGCCCGGTACCCGCGGGACGCTACGCGGCCGCTGTGCCCTGGCGCTCGCCGGTCAGGAACACCCTGCGGCCGGGGTAATCCGGGCGCGGGAGCCCCAGGTCGTGCTGGGCGATGATGGTCCGGAACACCTCGACCGTGCCGCCGGGGGTCGCGCTGAGCTGCGCATACCGATGGCCGAACTCGATGATGCCGTCGCCGATCGCGCCGTCCGCGCCGTGTGAAAGGGTCGCGGCCGGGCCGACCAGGTCGATAAGCCGCTCGAAGCCCAGCCTGACGGTGTCCGAGCCAACTATCTTGCCCATCGCCGTCGGGGTGCAGGCGCTGCCCTCCATCTCGACCAGCAGGCGCCCGATCCCGGCCAGGAACGTCTCGTCCCTGGCCAGCGGCCCATCCCCGACCGGAACATCCTGGGCCCAGCGCACTGCGGCCTCGACAGACTGTGCCAGGGGCCGGACGAGCCCGGCGCCGGGGCCCACTTCTTCGAGTTTGCTCTCGTGCCCCCCGAGGTGATGCTCGGCGTCCAAGGGGCCGTGCAGCACGGACCAGCCGTTGTTGACCTCGCCGATCCGGTACCGGTCCGGCAGCCGGATGTCGCTGTAGTAGCTGATGTTGGTTGTCTCATCGGCGATCGTGGGCAGCGGCTGGCGCTCGAATCCCGGTGAGCTGGTCGGCACCAGGAACATGGTCAGGCCCTTGTGCTTGGGCAGCGTCGGGTCGGTCCGGGTGATCAGGAAGACATGCGTGGCGTACTGGGCGTTGGAGGTGAAGATCTTCTGCCCGTTGATGACCCACTCGTCGCCGTCGCGGACCGCCCGGGTCTTGGCCGCGGCGATGTCTGACCCGCCGTCCGGCTCGGTGTAGCCGAGGGCGATACGGACTGTCCCCTTGGCGACCCCCGGCTTCAGTTCGTCGCGCAGCCCTGGGTCCCCGGACGCCTCCACCGCCGGCCACACCAGGTTCGTCGTGCTGAGCACGCCGATCGGCGTGTCCCTGTTGCGCAGTTCGGTTTCCAGGATCTTGACCGACACGTCATCCAGTCCGGCGCCGCCCTCTTCCTTCCGCCACCGCGGTTCAAGCCAGCCCTTGGCGCCTACGGCCAGGTAAACCCCCTCATCGTAGCTATCGGCCCGCTCGCGCATCCCCTCGTACACTGCGGGGGTCAGAAGCTCCTCCAGGAACGCCCGGACCTCCTCCGCGAACGCCTGCTGAGCCTCGGTGAGGACAACGGCTGAGAAATCCATTTCTGCCACTCCTTACGACTGAATTCGTGCGGCGTACTCACGCGCGATACTCGCGTAGTGCTCGGTCCTGCCGCCCGGGCATTTCCCGCGGGCAAATACAGCGTCGCTGCACGGCGCCGCCACCTGGGGCCTGGCGGCCAGCCTGGCCGGCTCCGGCGGCACGAACGACCCCCGGCATCGTCCGCCCTGACCGGACCTATGTCTGACCGGAGCCCAAGGGGGCAAGCAAGGTTCGCCGCTGTCCAGCGCGATCACGTCAATCTCTGTAGCTGCCTTGCATGTCATCCTGTTTCCGGCAAATCACCTTGTCAAGAGGCATGCCGTCGAGCCATTTCGCCGATGCGATTACTGGACTGAGGCCGCCAGCTCTCACCGCGCAGCCGTCCGTCGCCGACCTGGACCGCATTGAGCATGGCGTTCCATTCACTCCAGTCGGCCCCGGGATTGCCGGGGCGGCTATCGCGCTGGCCGCAGACGAGATCGTGATCCTGCCCTCCAGGTCCAGCCGCCATCCGCTCGGCGAGCTGAGCTGCCGCGGTGCGGCGTGACGGGGAGCATCCTCCAGCCTGGTGACGTTACGTCTCAGATAACCGCGCTGGAGGACAACCTTGAGCTCATGAGACAGAGTGCGGTCTAGGGGGTCAGGTGGGGGTCAGGCCCGCAGGTCAGTAGGGAGAGCAGCCGGTCCCTGAGTAGCCGCAGGACACCCGCAATACGGTCCTGGGTACACGAACGGAAGCGCGTTGTTATGACTCAGCCGCTTGTCCGGCAGCACGGGTTGAGGCTTCGCTGCCATTGTCGGCTGGCAACGCGGCGATTGCTCCTCCTATCACGGCGACCACAGAAATAACCGTAATGACCACTGCTTCCATATAGAACATGTTGTCCGCGAACGTATACGCCCATTTCGACGCAGGTCCGGAGCCGTTGGCGACAGCCCGGAGCCAGAAGAAGCTAGTAAAGAGGCCGAGACCGCTGATGATCACTGCTAGTGCGACCACGCCTGCCACCAGCCAGACGAGCGCATCCCCCCACCGCAGGTTCTCACGCTCCGCCACCCAGTTGCTTAGCCGCCCAAGCCCTCCGCCCGCAGTGAAGAACGCCAGAATGGCGACCCCAAATGCGCTGAATACCCCGAACGCACTGCAAAGGGTCGTCATCAGGTCAATTTTTGTTGCCACGTGGCCAGGCCTCCCCAACAGCTGTCCCAGCAGCAGATCACGCGGACATGCCCGCGCGGCTGCATTGGGATATTCGACTGGCTTCTTCACCGATGAGGGTACATGGAAGGTGGCGTCAGGCGGTGCCGGATCATCGTCAAATGGGTTTTCGGGCCAATCATCGCGGTTTATGCCCTGGCTTGCGCTGTCGCCGTCCAAGCCCAAGGTTTACGTGCAGCAGCCCCGGCCCGGGGAACCGACGGGCCGGGGCTGCGCGCCTTCACTCGCCTGGTGGCGAGAACCTGGGCTGCGCGCTAGTTGCCTGAGGACTCAGGCGGGTAGCTGCGCGAGGCCCTTCCAGGTGTAGTGCGAGTTGACTCCCGGGATGGGGACTGCGCTGCCGCGGAGCTGGGCGCCGGTCCCGTTCGGGTAGACGACCAGCCCGGTGGCCACGTTCCGCAGCTGGCTGGGCTGGGCGCTCAGCAGGCGGAACTGCTGGAACGTGCCGGTGTTGCAGCCGCGCAGCACCAGTCCGTCCCGGCCCCCCGGGTTACCGGCATAGCCGCCGCCCGGGTCGGACACGCACAGTCCGGTCGCCACCCCGTTTCCGCGGGTTGCCTCGAACTGCCACACGCCAGTCCCGTGCGCGATGCGGATGAAATGCGTGGCCGGGTCGGCTCTGGTCGCCGTCCAGCCGACGACTATCGAGTTGAATGAGTAGTTCTGCTGGAAGACATCGAACCCGTTCCCGTACCCGTTCACCTCATCGCCGAGGTTGCCCGGTACGGCGGTCCTGTGCCCGTTGACCTTCAGGTCGAAGCTGCCGGTGGCCATCGCTCCGGCCGCGTCCGTGGCCGTCACCGTCACGCCGCCGTATGTGCCCGGCACGGCCGATCCCGGCCGCAGCGACGGGCTGCCGGAGGCCAGGCCGGCCGGAAGGTTGCCCTCGCTGAAGGTGCTCGATGGCGTGGCGCTGAAGTCCACCGCCCCGCTCGTGTTGTTATTGAAGCTGGTAATCGAGGTGATCACGTCCAGCGTGGGCGCGCCCCCGGTCAGGTTCCCGCCCGTCTCGGTGACGAATACCGTTTCCGCCCCGACGCAGCCGCCCCGCGTGATCTTGAACTTAAGGTCGGCGGCCGCTGTGCCACTTGCCCCGGTCACGACGATGGAGCTGGCCGTATTGGTGGTGAGCGTGGCGTCGAACCCAGAGGTGCCGCTCCCGAGGGCCGCGCCCGAGAACGAGGTGCCCCCCGCGGCGGTGAAGGTCAGCGTCTTAACCGCAGCGACGCCGGTTACCGCGGCGGGGTTCGTGCAGGTCAAGCTGACCGCGGTGGCCTGGAGGGACGTATCCGTCCAGACCGTGGCAGCCTGCGCTCCCGGCGCCACCGCGAACGCCGCGGCAGTTGCGAGGCCCAGCCCCGCCGCCAGCCCGGCGGTTCTTGTTCGTATCTGCATAGCTTCTGCTTCCTGTATCGGTTACAGTGCCTGACGGTAATGGCACGGTAACAGACAGTAGCGTCCGCCCTTCAGGACGTTAGTCCTTCATTTGGCCTATTTCTCGGAATCGCCGCCGGGAAGGCGTGAAACCAGGACGGATCCCTGAGGAACCACGACATAGCCGGGAATCGGGACCCGGACTATCGTCAAAGACGCGGTGAAAACCCCTGCCGCGGAAGGGAGCCATCAGTGAGCGCGGACACAGAACCTACGACGGTACGTCTGGGTGCGGAGGACGGGCTTCCCGGTACGGCGATCGCGGCGCGGTGGGTCGGGGAGCGGATGCCGCGCACCGAGGACCAGCGGATGATCACCGGGCACGGGCGCTATGTCGATGACCTGGCCAAGCCGGGGATGGTTCATGCCGCCTACGTGCGTGCCGCGGTGGCCCGGGGCCGGATCGTGGAGCTGGATGTCAGCGAGGCCCGCCGGGCGCCGGGCGTGGTCGCGGTGCTGACCGCGGCCGAGATCAACACGCGGACCCGCCCGTCCGCGCGCGGCCCGGTCGACAAGACTCCCCGGCGCCTGCTGGCCGACGGTGACGTGCGGTACGTGGGCGAGCCGATCGCGATCGTGGTGGCCGAGTCGCGGTACCTGGCTGAGGACGCCGCCGAGCTGGTCAACGTGGACATCGACCAGCAGGACGCGGTGGTGACCGTGGCGCAGGCCCTGGCCGAGGACAGCCCGCGGGTGCACCCGGAGCTGCCCGACAACCTGTCCGGCGTGGTCCCCGCCGAGGATCTCCCGGGGCTAGACGTCCTGTTTGAGAGCGCGCCGCACGTATTCACCGAGACGTTTCCCCAGCACCGCTACGTGTGCGTGCCGATGGAGACGCACGGCCTGGTCGCGGAGTGGGATCCGTGGACCAAGCAGCTCGAGCTGAACATCTCCGGCCACGGCGTGCACTCGCCCCGGTTGCTCTACTCCCGGATGCTGGACATCCCCGAGGACGACATCCGGGTCATCATGGGCGATGTCGGCGGCTCGTTCGGGCAGAAGATCTCTCCCACCCGCGAGGACCAGGCCATCGTGGTGGCGGCGGTGGTGATCGGTGGCCGGCCGGTGAAGTGGATCGAGGACCGGGCCGAGAACCTGATCAGCGGCGGGCACGCCCGGGAGGAGTCGCTGCAGATCACCGCCGCGACCGACGAGAACGGCGTGCTGCTGGCCGCCCGGGCCCACCACCTCGAGAACGTCGGCGCCTACCCGAACGGGACCAACGGCCAGAAAGCGGGGCTGGCCTCTCGTATCTTCCCCGGGCCGTACCACTGGTCCGGGCCAGGCTCGGTGGCCTACTCCGGGCAGGCGCTCTACACGAACACGTGCGGGACCTGTGCCTACCGCGGGCCGTGGATGATGGAGACCACCGGCCGGGAGCAGATGGTCGATGTCGTCGCGCACCAGCTGGGGATCGATCCGCTGGAGTTCCGCCGCCGGAACGTCATCTCCCGCGATGAGCTGCCCTACACCAACGCCATGAAGATGGTGTACGAGGGCGTCAGCCCGGCCGAGTGCCTGGAGCAGGCGGCCGAACTGATCGGCTACGAGCAGTTCCGCAAGGACCAGGAGCAGGCCCGCGCCGAGGGCCGCCTGGTCGGCATCGGGCTGTCCCTGTACATCGAGCCCCAGCCGGGCCGCGGTGACTTCGGCGTCGAGGCAGCTACCATCCGGGTCGAGCCCAGCGGCAAGGTCAACGTGTACATGGGCACCGGCAGCCACGGGCAGAGCATCGAGACGACCATGACCCAGATCGTCGCCGACGAGATGGGCGTGAACATCGACGACGTCCACTTCATCCAGGGCGACACGGCCTCCACCCCGTACGGTCACGGCGTGGGCGGCAGCCGGACGGCCGGCGTGGCCGGCGGGGCGGCGCACGTGGCCAGCGCGGCCATGCGCGAGCGGGTCCTCGCGGTGGCCGGGCAGATCCTGGAAATCGACGCCGGCGACCTGGAGATGACCGACAGCACCGCCCGCGTGAAGGGCGACCCGGACAGCAAGAGCGTCACGCTGGCCGAGATCGCCGCGGCCGCCTACCTGCTCAACCCCACCGCGCTGCCGCCGGGCGCCGAGCTCGGCCTGGAGATCTCCAAGCGGTACAAGGCGCCGGATTTCATGTACTCCAACGCCTGCCATGCGGTGACGATCGAGATCGACCGGGAGACAGGCATGGTGGACATTCTGCGCTACGTGATCTCCGAGGACTGCGGGCAGATGATCAACCCGAACGTGGTCGAGGGGCAGATCGCCGGCGGCGTGGTGCAGGGCATCGGCGGGGTGTTCTACGAGCACTTCCGCTACGACGACGCGGGGAACCCGACCACCACCACGTTCATGGACTACCTGCTGCCCACCGCGGCCGAGGTGCCGGACCTGGAGTACGGCCACGTGGTCACCCCGGCCCTCACCCCGGGCGGGCACAAGGGACTGGGGGAGGGCGGCGCCATCGCCTCCCCGGCCGCGCTGATGAACGCGGTCCGGGACGCGCTGGCTCCGTTCGGGGTCTCGGTCACCGACCAGCCGCTGTCCCCGGACCGGGTCCTGGACCTCGTCGAGCAAGCCGACCAGCGCCGCGCGACGGCGCGCTGACCAGGCGGAGCGTTCTCAGGACGGCCAGCTCCAGCCGGTGATCTCGGGCGCGTCCTCGCCGTGCTCACGGGTGTAGGCCCGGCACCCGATCCGCTCGTCCATCATCAGCTGCCGGACGTGCCCGGCCATGGACGCCAGCCCCGGCACCCGGTCGATGACGTCCATGACCAGGTGGAACCGGTCCAGGTCGTTCAGCATCACCATGTCGAACGGCGTGGTGGTCGTGCCTTCCTCCTTGTACCCGCGCACGTGCAGGTTGTCGTGCCCGTGCCGCCGGTAGGTGAGCCGGTGAATGAGCCACGGGTACCCGTGGTAGGCGAAGATCACCGGCCGGTCCACGGTGAACAGCGCGTCGAACTCGGCGTCCGACATGCCGTGCGGGTGCTCGGTCTCCGGCTCCAGCCGCATCAGGTCAACCACGTTCACCACCCGCACCTTCAGCTCGGGCAGGTGGGTCCGCAGCAGCGACACCGCGGCCAGCGTCTCCACCGTCGGGACGTCACCGCAGCACGCCATCACCACGTCGGGCGCGCCGTCGGCGTCGGATGACGCCCAGTCCCAGATCCCCGCCCCGCGGGTGCAGTGGATGACCGCCTCGTCCATGCTCAGCCACTGCGGGCTCGGCTGCTTGCCGGCCACGATGACGTTGACGTACTGCCGGGACCGCAGGCAGTGGTCCGCCACCGACAGCAGCGTGTTGGCGTCCGGCGGCAGGTAGACCCGGATGACCTCGGCCTTCTTGTTGACCACGTGGTCGATGAACCCCGGGTCCTGGTGGCTGAACCCGTTGTGGTCCTGCCGCCACACCAGCGAGGACAGCAGGTAGTTCAGCGACGCGACCGGGCGCCGCCACGGGATGCGGTCGGTGACCTTCATCCACTTCGCGTGCTGGTTGAACATCGAGTCCACGATGTGGATGAACGCCTCGTAGCAGTCGAACAGCCCGTGCCGGCCGGTCAGTAGGTAGCCCTCCAGCCAGCCCTGGCACATGTGCTCGGACAGCACCTCCATCACCCGGCCGTCCGGGGCCAGGTGATTGTCGCCGGGGATGATCTCCCCCTCGAACGCCTTGTTCGTCACCTCGAACACCGCGTCCAGCCGGTTGGACGCCGTCTCGTCCGGCCCCATGATCCGGAAGTTCGACGGGTTGGCCCTGATCACGTCCCGCAGCCAGGTGCCGAGCACCCGGGTGGCCTCGGCCGTGGTCTCCCCGGGCTTGCTGACCTGCACCGCATAGCCCCGGAAGTCGGGCAGCGCCAGCTCGCGCAGCAGCAGGCCCCCGTTGGCGTGCGGGTTGGCGCTCATCCGCCGGTCACCCTGCGGAGCCAGCCGGGCCAGCTCGGGCACCAGCGCGCCGGAACCGTCGAACAGCTCCTCGGCCCGGTAGGACCGCATCCACTCTTCGAGCAGGGCCAGGTGCTCCGGGTTGGTCCGCGCGGCGTCGATCGGGACCTGGTGCGCCCGCCACGTCCCCTCCACCGGCAGCCCGTCCACCACCTTGGGACCGGTCCAGCCCTTGGGCGTCTTGAGCACGATGGCGGGCCAGGCCGGCCGTGACGTATCGCCCTGCGACCTGGCGTGCGCCTGGATGGCGCGGATCTTCTCGATTACCGCGTCCAGGGTGGCGGCGAGCTGCTGGTGCACCAGCTTCGGGTCATCGCCTTCCACCGTGTGCACCTCGTACCCGTAGCCGCGCAGCAGCGACTCAAGCTCGGCGTGCGGTATCCGGGCCGGAATCGTCGGGTTGGCGATCTTGTAGCCGTTCAGGTGCAGGATCGGCAGCACCGCCCCGTCCCGGACCGGGTCCAGGAACTTGTTGGAATGCCAGCTGCCCGCCAGCGGCCCGGTCTCCGATTCGCCGTCGCCGATCACGCAGGCCACGATCAGGTCGGGGTTGTCGAACGCCGCACCGAAGGCGTGCACCAGCGAGTAGCCCAGCTCGCCGCCCTCGTGGATCGACCCGGGTGTCTCCGGCGCCACGTGCGAGGGGATACCGCCGGGGAACGAGAACTGCCTGAACAGCCGGCCCATGCCCGCGGCATCCGGCGTGATGCGCGGGTACAGCTCGGAGTACGTGCCCTCGAGGTAGGTGTTGGCCACCATGCCGGGCCCGCCGTGGCCCGGCCCGCACACGTAGATGACGTTCAGGTCCCGGTTCCGGATCACCCGGTTGAGGTGCACGTAGATCAGGTTCAGCCCCGGCGTGGTGCCCCAGTGCCCGAGCAGCCGCGGCTTGATGTGCTCCGGCCGGAGCGGCTCGGTCAGCAGCGGGTTGCCCAGCAGGTAGATCTGCCCCACCGAAAGGTAGTTCGCCGCCCGCCACCAGGCGTCGAGCGCGTCCAGCTCATCGGCGGCCAGGGCCGCGGACCCGTGATCCGTCACGCTCATTTTCATAACCCCTTTTCTGCCGAACGGCCTGTGCTGCACGTCCGAGTTCCCCTGCCTGCACCCCAGGCTATTTGCCGACGCCCGACCCACGATAGGCACGCTGGAAGCGTTAACGGCCGCGACACCCCGGCGTAACCTCGGCGGGAGCCACCCGGACTTGTGCGCAGGCGGGCAGGCCGCGCCGATCACGCCCGCCAGGGTCACCTGGACGCCCGTCCCGCGCCTTCCGGCCTGGCCCGGACGATCCGGCCCCACGCCCGGAATGTCCTTAACCGTTACGGCACAATGGCTTCATGGCGATCAGCGAGGGTTCAGCGCCTAAAGCGGCGTCCGCGTCCGGCTCGATCCTGTCCATCGGCTCGTCCGGCTCGATCCTGTCCATCGGCTCGGCCGCCTCGCTGGCCTGCGTTCTCTCCGTCGGCTCGCTGGCCAGCATCGGCTCGGCCCTGTCCGGCTTCTCGCGCTGGTCGATGCTGGCCTGGCGCTCGCGGACCGGAAATGGAGCTGACCCTCCGGTGCGGGCCCGAATGCGCACATTTCGCGAGTAACAATTCCGTTTCGCCGCTCGGTGATCGGCCCGCTTGGGGTAACTCCCGCCGTTCGCGAATATCGATTCGGGAAATTCTCGGGGATATCCGGCCCAAGCGGGCCAGCCGCTCTGTTGCCACGGGCCCTGAGTGCCTAGCATCAGTAGTGGCGGTACCGGTGCGGCTTTTTGACGGTACCGAGGCAGCTAAAGCAGCAAGAGCCAGTTAAAGCAGCAAGGAGCAGTGAGATGCCTGGAATCCTCGTCGGCATAGACGGTTCCGCCCATTCGCAGCTCGCCCTGGAATGGGCCGCGAAAGAAGCGGCGCTCCGCCATACCTCGCTCACCGTGCTCACCGTCCAGCAGGCCGTGGCGGGCTTCTGGGGCGGCACTTTGCATTACGCGGGCGACGAATCGCTGGTCGACAAGGCCCGCGAGGCCGCCCAGGCCGAAACCGACAAGGTGCTGGCCGGGCTCGGCGGCGCCCGCCCCACATCGGTGACGGTCAAGGCGACCAAGGGCACCCCGGCCGAGGAAATCCTCAACGAGGGCGCCGACGCCGAGCTGATCGTAGTCGGCTCGCGCGGCGGCGGCGGGTTCTCGCGCCTGCTGCAGGGCTCGGTCAGCGCCCACGTCGCCGAGCACGCCCAGGTCCCCGTCACGATCCTGCCCGCGCGCGACGTCGGCTAAGGCCCTGCCGTCTAAGCCCTGCCGTCTAGCCCTGCCAGCTAAGGCCCTGCCGTCTATGACCCTGCCGGGCTCGGCCCCGGAGACCGAGGACAGGCCCGCCGCCCGAGCCCGGCGGGCCAGCCCGGCGTGAATGCGCCGCGGCCACAGCGGCCCGCCGTAGATGAACCCGGTGTAGGCCTGCACCAGCGTGGCCCCAGCGGCCAGCCGTTCCCATGCGTCATCCGGGGTCTCGATCCCGCCCGCCGCGATCAGCACCAGGCCGTCCCCGGCCCGCTCGCGCAGCCGCTGCAGCACGGCTAGCGCCCGCGGCCGCAGCGGCGGCCCGGACAGCCCGCCCGCCCCGGCCGCGGCCACCTCGGCTGGCGGGCTGGCCAGCCCGTCCCGGGCCACCGTGGTGTTGGTCGCGATGATCCCGTCCAGCCCCAGCTCGACCGCCAGGTCCGCGACCGCGTCGATGTCACCGGGGGCCAGGTCCGGCGCGATCTTCACCAGCAGCGGCACACGCCGCCCGCCGCCAGCGCCAGCATCGAGCGCCGAACGCACCGCCACCAGCACCGGCCGGAGCCGGTCCGCGGCCTGCAGGTCACGCAGCCCCGGGGTGTTCGGTGAGCTGACGTTGACCACCACGTAGTCGGCCACGCCCGCCACGGCCCGCGCGCTGGCCGCGTAGTCCGCCGCCGCCTCCGCCTCCGCCGCCGCCCGGGTCTTGCCGATGTTGACCCCCACGACCGGGCCGCCCCGGCGCCGCCTGCGCAGCCGGGCCGCCGCGGCCGCGGCCCCGTCGTTGTTGAACCCCATCCGGTTGACCAGCGCCCGGTCCGCGGGCAGCCGGAACATGCGCGGCCGGGGATTGCCCGGCTGGGCCTGCGCGGTCACGGTGCCGACCTCGACGAACCCGAACCCCAGCGCCCCGAGCCCGGCCGTCGCGCGCGCGTCCTTATCGAAGCCGGCCGCCACCCCCAGCGGCCCGGGAAAGTCCAGCCCCAGGGCCCGCACCCGCAGCACCGGGTCGCGCGGCCCGAGCCACCGCCGCAGCAGGCCCGTCGCGCCCGCCGTCTCGGCCGCCTGGATCAGCGCAAAACCCGCCCGGTGTGCCGTCTCAGCCGGCAGCCGCCGCAGCACCACCCGGAAGAAGAGCCGGTACATCGCTCTATCTTCCCGCAGCTACGCCACGAGATCTTCCCGCAGCTACGCCACGAGCTCGGATTCGCCGGTGAAGGCGTCCCAGAGCGCGGCGTACGTCCCGTCCGCGGCCAGCAGCTCGTCGTGGCTGCCGATCTCCGCGATCCGGCCCTGGTCCACCACCACGATCCGGTCCGCCCGGGCCGCGGTGGTGAGGCGGTGCGCGACCACGATCGTGGTCCGCGCCGCGGTCAGCTCGCTGATGGCGTGGTTGACCGCGGCTTCGGCGGCCAGGTCGAGGGCCGCGGTCGCCTCGTCCAGCAGCAGGATGGCCGGATCGGCCAGCTGCGCGCGGGCCAGCGCGACCAGCTGCCGCTGGCCGGCCGACAGGTTACGGCCGCGTTCGGCCACCGTGTGGCCGTAGCCGTCGGGCAGGGCCATGATCATGTCGTGCGCGCCGGTGGCCCGGGCCGCGGCCAGGATCTCCTCGTCGGTGGCCTGCGGCCTGGCGTACGCGATCGAGTCCCGGATCGTCCCCGCGAACAGGTAGGACTCCTGCGGGACCACGCCGAGCTGGTGCCGGTAGCTGGGCAGGTCATAGTCCCGGACGTCGGTCCCATCGACCAGCACCGCCCCACCGGTCACGTCGTAGAACCGCGCGACGAGCTTGACCAGCGTGGACTTGCCTGCCCCGGTCTGGCCGACCAGGGCCACCGTCTCGCCCGGCTCGATGGTCAGGTCGATCCCGTTCAGCGCGTTGGCCTCGGTGCCGCTATAGCTGAAGTCGACGTCCCGCAGCTCGATGCGGCCGCGCAGCCGGCCCGGCATGACCGTTCGGCTGGCGGGCGGCGTAGAGGTGCTGAGCCGCAGCAGGTCAGTGATCCGCCGCAGCCCGACCATGGCCTGCTGGTATCCGTCGAAGACCTGGGAGAGTTGCTGGATGGGGGCGAAGACCATGTCGATGTACAGCAGGTAGGCGATCAGCGCGCCCGCGGTGAGCGTCCCGGCGGCGACCTCGCCGGTGGCGATGACCAGGACGATCGCGCCGGCCACCGTGGACAGGGTCTGCACGAACGGGAAGTACAGCGCGATGTACCGCTGCGCCCGCAGCCGCGACCCCCGGAATGCCCGGCTGAGCGCGCTGAACCGGTCCCCGTTCACGTCCTCCCGGCGGAACGCCTGGGTCACCCGCATCCCGGCCACGTTCTCCGCGAAGTCGGCGTTGACCGCGGCCACTTTCTCTCGTGACTCGCCGTACGCCTTGGATGACTTGGCCCGGAACACGATCGTCGCCACCACCAGCACCGGGAAGATGCACAGCACGGCCAGGCCGAGCCGCAGGTTGATGATGAGCAGCGCGGCCAGCACACCGAAGAAGGTGAGCACCGAGCTGACCATGGTGACCACGCCGGTCTGCAGGAAGGTGGACAGCGCGTCGACGTCCGTGGTCATCCTGGTCATGATCCGGCCCGACATCTCGCGCTCGTAGAAGTCCAGGCCCAGCCGCTGCAGCTGCGCGAACAGCTTGACCCGCAGGGTGTACAGCAGCCGTTCGCCGTTGCGTCCGACCACCATCGTCTCGCAGCTGTTGACCACCCAGTCGGCCAGCACGATGGCCAGCCCGATCAGGGAGGCCACCACGATCGCGTGAAACACCTTGGCCTGCACGCCGTTGTCGATGCCGTCGCGGACCAGCGCGGGCAGCGCCAGCCCAGCCAGCGCGTCCAGGCCGTCCAGGAGCAGCCCGATGACCAGCGCGGCGGCCAGCGGCCGCAGCAGCCTGCGCAGCGTGAAGTGCCGGTCTGCGGCCCGTGCCTTCGGGATGTCCACGTCCGGCACGTCCCGGGCCGGCTGCAGCGCCGCGACCTGGGCCAGCAGTTGCGGCGACGGCGGCACGCTCTCGAACGTCCCGGACAGGTGCCCGCGGGCCGCCCGGGCCGCCGCGCGTATCTGGTCCTGACCGTCGAGCGCGTCCTCTACCGTGCGGACCTGGCGCGGCCGGATCAGCGGCAGGCCGGTGTCGTCCTCGCCGGTGATGAGCTGCCGGTACAGCGGGCAGCGCTCGGTCAGTTCGTCGTGCGTGCCGACGTCGGCGACCCGGCCGCCGTCCAGGACCACGATCCGGTCGGCCAGGTTCAGCGTCGACCGGCGGTGCGCGATGACCAGCGTGGTCCGCCCGCGCATGATCTCGCGCAGCGCGGTGTGGATCTCCGCCTCCAGGCGCGGGTCGATGGCCGAGGTCGCGTCGTCGAGCACCAGCACCCGTGGATCGGTGATCAGGGCCCGGGCCAGTGCCACCCGCTGCCGCTGGCCGCCGGACAGGGTCAGGCCCTGCTCGCCGACCACGGTGTCGTAGCCCTCCGGCAGCCGGACGATGAACTCGTGTGCCTGCGCTGCCCGCGCTGCGGCGACGATCGCCTCGTCGGTGGCGTCGGGCCTGCCGTAGGCGATGTTGGCCCGCACCGTGGTGGAGAACAGGAAGCTGTCTTCCATGACCAGCCCGATGGCGGCGCGCAGCGACTCGCGCGTCACCTCCGCGACGTTGTGCCCGCCGATGCGGACCGAGCCGCCCTGCGGATCGTAGAACCGGGGCAGCAGCATGGCCAGCGTGGACTTGCCCGAGCCGGACGCGCCGACCACGGCCACCGTCTCGCCGGGTTCGACCTGGAAGGACACCCCGCGCAGCACCGGCTCCGACAGCTTGTACCCGAACCGGACGTCGTCGAAGCTGAGCCCGGCCGCGTCTTCCGGCAGCTCAGCCGCGTCGGGCCGGTCGGTGATGACGGGCCGCGAGTCGATGATGTCGAACACCCGGATGACGCTCGCCCGGGCTTCCTGCCCGAGGGTGATCATGTAGGTGAGCATGCGTACCGGGCCGGTCATCAGGGCCAGGTAGGCGGCGAAAGCCAGGAACGTGCCCAAGGTGATGGAGCCCTGGATGGCCAGCCAGCCGCCCAAGGCGAGCACGCCGACCAGGCCGAGTGACGGGATGGCGGTCAGCGCCGGGTTGTACCGGGCCGTCAGCCGGATCATCCGCAGCCGGGCCGCGAACAGCTTGGTGCTCGCCCCCTCCAGCTGCTCCTGCTCCTGTTCCTCCTGCCCGAAGCCCTTCACCACGCGCACGCCGCCGATGGCCTCGTCGACCAGGCCGACCACCTCGGCGGATTGCTGCTGCGCATCCCAGCTCGCCGGGAACAGCCTGCGCCGGGAGGCCAGCGCGATCAAATAGAGTGCGGGCGCCACCGCGAGGGTCACGAGGGTGAGCAAGGGGGACAGGATCACCATGACGATCAGGGACACCACGAATAGCGCGATGTTCCCGATCGTGATCGGCGCCATGGACAGCAGGCCCTGCACCATGTTCAGGTCGGAGATGGACCGGCCGACCAGTTGCCCGGTGCGGATCTCGTCCTGGCGCGCGCCGTCCAGGCGGGACAGCGAGCCGAACAGCCCGGTCCGCAGGTCGTGCTGGACGTCGAGGGACAGCCGGCCCCCGTGGTACCGGCGCAGGTAGACACTGGCGAAGTTCACCGCGGCCGCGACCAGAAGCAGCCCGGCCAGCGGCCAGATCGACTGCTTGTGGGTCACGATGACGTTGTCGATGATGCTGCGCTGGACCAGCGGGATCGCGGCTGTGGCCGCCGTGCCCGCCAGCGCGCCGCCGACCGTGATGATGACGTCGCGACGGTAACGCCCGCAGTAGCCCGCCAGCCGCCGCAGCCACCCGTGTCCCGACGCGCCCGTGTCCGCCGTGTTCCCTGTCCTCCTTGACAGTGCTACCGCCCCACCTCGCTGTGATCCCCGTAGATGCGCCAACAACCCGGGGCGTTTGTTCATTTCCCTAGCTAACTATCGTTATCCTGCGTTGGCATGGCGGCCAGGTCGCGGCGCGCGCGCGTAGGGGATGTGCACGAGCTGGCCATGGCCATGCCGCACGTCACCGTCACCCGCGGGTCACAAGGCAATCCTGTCTACCAGGTCGGCGGCAGGTCGTTCGTGTTCTTCCGGACCCCCCGCCCGGACGCCGTCGACCCGGGCACCGGTGAGCGGTATCCGGACGTGATCATGTTCTGGGTCGGTTCCGAAGCCGACAAGCAGGCCCTGGTCCAGGACCCGGCGTCCCCCTTCTTCACCACTCCCCACTTCGACGGCCACCCGTCGGTCCTGATCCGGGCCAGCCGCCTCAGCGAGCTCACCGTGGCGGAACTGGCCGAGATCATCCAGGACGCCTGGCTCGCCCGCGCCTCTCCTACCCGCGCCGCCGCCTGGCTCGCCGCCCGGACCTAGCCGGCTGGCCGCCCGGACCTAGCCGGCTCGCCGCGCGACCCTCCAGACATACGCCCCAAGACATACGCCTCTGATGCCTCCGCCCGACCGCCGGTACACCCCCGCCCGGGCCGTCCGGATCATTGTGGATCGTTACTGCCCGCCCGCGGGCAGTAACGATCCACAATAACGCTCGGCCGGTCTGCGCCCGCGCGGGCGGGCGCGGACTACGGCCGCCTCGAAGCCGGAACGGGTCCCGAGGTGCTGCCTCGCAGGGTGGAGCGGCGGCGGAGGAACGGCACCTGCCCGGTGTCGCGGTGAGGCGCTCAGCGGTAGCGGTCGCCTGAGGTCGGGGAGGCCGGCGGGTAGGGGGGCGGGCTGGACTGGTAGTCGGCGGGCCGCCGGCGCCGGACCGCCCGTGCGGCTACCCCGCTGAGCAAGGTGCCGATCGCGAAGCCCAGCACCAGGTTGACCAGGGCCGTGGCGACCTTCTGGGCCAGCGGCGCGGTCGTGCTGAATGGGAACACGACTGCGACCAGTGTGGCCAGGCCGATGATCCAGGCAAAGAACAGCTGCGGCCGCGGCGTGGTGAGCAGCAGGAGGTGCATGATCGCCGTGGCCACGAGCGCGGCCGCGGCGGCTGCGAGCACGTACGCCCCGGTGTGCGCGCTGCCCCAGGCACCGTCTTCCTTGGGGGCCAGGATCGGGATCGTGAGCAGCCACCGGGTGATCAGGATGCCGGCCAGTGCGATCAAGGCCGCGACGACCGCCGTCGCGACTCCGCCCGCCCACAGGGGTCCCGGCTCGATCCACCGAGCAGGCCCCGAGGACCCCGGCGGCGGTTCTTCTGCTCTTCGCATGGGAGTTGTCATGGCACGCCTTAGCTAGACCAGGCCCTCGGTGGGGACCACACCGCTCATCTGTGAGAATTAACCGCTTACGGAGTTCCCGAAACGCCCCGTTGAGCACAATCATCCCAGCCGGGTGACAGCACGTCACCCCTTACCCGACCGTAACCGCGACCGAGGGGTAGCCGCTGGCCCCGTTCGGCTCCGGCTGCGCCTGGACCGCGGTCTGCGTATAGCCGGTTTTGTCGGTCGCCCGCGCCTCGAGCACGTGGTTCCCGCTGGTCGCGTCCCAGTCCCAGACCCACTGCCGCCAGCTGTCGAGGCCGGGCACCGCGGCCAGCTGGGCCTGATTCCACGGTCCGGAGTCCACCCGGACCTCAACCGCCTCGATGCCCTTGTGCTGGGCCCATGCCACGCCGGCCACCGCCGTCCGGCCGGCCGGGATCTGGCTCGCGCCGTTCGGCACGTCGATACGCGATTCGGTCTTGATCGGCGCCTGCTGCGACCAGCCCTGCTGAGCCCAGAAGGCGTAGTTCCCGGCGAACGTGGTGACGTTGATGTCCGTCACCCACTTGGTCGCCGACACGTACCCGTACAGGCCAGGCACCACCATGCGGGCCGGGAAGCCGTGCGCGACGGGCAGCGGCTGGCCGTTCATGGCCACCGCGAGCAGGGCGTCCCGGCCGTCCATCACCGTCTGCACCGGGGTCCCGGAGGTGAACCCGTCCACCGAGGTGCACATCAGCTGATCGGCGCCCGCCTTGATCCCGGCCTCCCGCAGCAGGCTGGCCAGGCTCGTGCCGAGCCACAACGCGTTGCCGATATACGGGCCGCCGACCGGGTCGGACACGCAGCACAAGGTGACGTAATCCTCGATCAGCGGGTGCCGCAGCAGCTCGTCGAAGGTCAGGGTGATCTCGCGGCTGACCATGCCGTGGATACGCAGCTGCCAGCTCGTCGGGTCCACCTGCGGCAGTACGAGCGCCGTGTCCACCCGGTAAAAGCTGCTGTTGGTCGTGACGAACGGCGCCAGCCCCGGGATGCCCAGGTTGACGCCTGGCGGGAGGGGCGGCACGGTCGCCGACGGCCTGGGGATGCGCACCGCGGCCCGGGCGCTGGTGACGCTGGACCGTTCAGCCAGCAGGCGCCCGGCCAGTCCGGCCGTGGCTGCGGCCCCAGCCGTCACCAAGCCGGCGGCCAGGAAACCGCGCCGCGCCGGCGGCGCGGTGGCCGAGGGGGTACCCGCCAGCCAGCCGGGCCCATACCCCGCCGACGGCCTGATTACCCCACCGGTGCCGCCCGCCACGTCCGGCACCCCGCCCGCCGCGTCCGGCACCCCGCCCGGCAGGTCCGGCACCCCGCCCGACGCGCCCGGCACCCCGCCCCGCAGGTCCGGGGCGGCCAGCGCGCCACCCGCCGCCGAGCCGTCCGGGGCGGCCGGTCCCGTCCACGCCTGCGCCTCGTACCCCTCGGGCGTCTGCCGCCCCGCTGCCACCGGCGGGCCGACCCGGTCGACCAGCACCCGGAGCACGAGCGCCGCCGTTGCCGTGGCGGCCAGGGTCGGCAGCAGGCTGGTCACCGTCGCCGTGGGCCGGGTCGCCGCGGCGGTGATCCCGATGACCGCGAACACCGCCAGGCCCGCCATGCCGTAGGCCAGCCGCCGCACGGCCAGCACGCCGATCAGGGCGGCGAAGATCGCGAGCACGGCGATGATGCCGGTCACCAGGGCCAGCTTGTCGTTGGAGCCGAACTCCGTGATCGCGAAGTTCTTCAGCCACGGCGGCGTGTGGTCGATCTGCAGCTGCCCGACCGCGACCACCGGCGACCCGCTCGCGCCGGTCAGGCCCGCCACCAGCTGTCCCGCCCCGAGCGCAGCGGCCCCGGCCAGCACCCCGGCGATCGCGCCCAGGCCCGCCCGGCGGCTGGCCTGGGTATCCCGCCTACCCCGTCGGCTCCCCATCGTGTTCATGCCTTCTATTCGGTGCCGCCGGGCCCGGGGTTTGCCCGGCCCGGCTCAACTAAAGGCACAGACGCTGGCGCGCCGTGTCCACCGTATGGCTGACATAGCAGTGACCGGACAGGCGACGCGCGGCCCGGGTGCCACGGCGGAGGCTGGGAGCATGAACGCAACCGGCCTGGCGGTCCAGGCGCGCGGGCTACGCAAGAGCTACGGCGGGATCGAGGCGGTCAGCGGGATCGACCTGCAGATCGCGCCAGGCGAGGTCTTCGCCCTGCTCGGCCCGAACGGCGCGGGCAAGACCACCACCGTGGAGATCCTGGAAGGCTATCGCGGGCGGGACGGCGGCGAGGTCAGCGTGCTGGGCTCGGACCCGCACCGGGCCGACCGGGCCTGGCGGGCGCGTATCGGCATCGTGCTGCAGCTCGCCGCCGACGCGCCGGAGCTGACCGTCGCCGAGATGGTGGGGCACTTCGCCGGCTTCTACCCCAGGCCGCGGCCGGCCGCCGAGGTAATCGACCTGGTCGGGCTGGGCGGCCAGGCCCGCAAGCGGATCCGCACCCTGTCCGGTGGCCAGGTGCGGCGCCTTGACGTGGCGCTCGGCCTGATCGGCGGCCCCGAGCTGCTGTTCCTGGACGAGCCGACGACCGGGTTCGACCCGGCCGCCCGCCGCGCGTTCTGGCAGGTCATCCGCGCCCTGTCCGGCAGCGGGGTCACCGTTTTGCTCACCACGCACTACCTGGACGAGGCGGCGGCGCTGGCGGACCGGGTCGCGGTGATGCGCGACGGAATGATCGTGGCCGAAGGCCGGCCCGACACCCTCGGCGGCCGGGCCGCCTCCGAGGCGCTCGTGACCTGGCAGGACCACGACGGCCGCCGGTCGGAGCGGACCGGGGAGCCGACCCGTCTGGTCGCTGATCTCGCCGCCCGCTACGGCGGCGAGGTCCCGGGGCTGACCGTGACCCGTCCCTCGCTGGAGGATGTCTACCTGGAGCTCATCGGAGGCCAGCCGTGACCGTGACATCAAGCGCGAAAGTATCCATCGCGATGACCACCGCGCAGCCGCGGTTGCCGGGCGTGTGGCGCGTCGGGCTTTCCAGCGGGCGGGTCGAGCTGAAGGCGTTCTTCCGGGAGCGCCAGGCGGTGGTGTTCATCTTCGCCATGCCGGCCGTCATGCTGGTGCTGCTCGGCGCCATCTTCGGCAATCAGCACGACGGCGCGGGCGTGACCATCGGCGATCTGTACGTGGCCGGGCTCATCGGCGCCGGCGTGATGGCCACCAGCTATCAGAACCTGGGCATGTCGATCGCGTTCGAGCGTGAGCGGTTCACCCTCAAGCGGCTGCGCGGCACGCCCGTGCCTCCCGCGGCGTACCTCGCCGGGAAGATCATCCAGGTGTTCGTCGCGGGCCTGGCCGAGGTCGCGCTGCTGCTGGCCGTCGGCCTGGCCTGCTACCACCTGCGGCTGCCTTCCTCTCTGGCGGCCTGGTGGACGTTCACCTGGGTGTTTGTGCTCGGCGTCGCGGCCTGCTCGCTGCTCGGCATCGCGGCCAGCAGCGTGCCCCGCTCGGCGGCGCGCAACGGGGTCGCCGTGATCACCTTCCCGTTCGTGGTGCTGCAGTTCATCTCCGGCGTCTACGTCCCGTTCTTCCTGGTGCCTGCGTGGCTTCGGGCCATCGCGTCGGTGTTCCCGCTGGAGTGGATGTGCCGCGGCATGCGCTCGGTCTTCGTCCCGCAGGCCGTGACCCTAGAGCCGGGGTCGTCCTGGCAGCACGGCCAGACCGCGCTGGTGCTGGCGGCCTGGATCGTCGCAGGATTGGTATTGTGCCTCACGACCTTCCGCTGGCAGAACCGGCAGGACACTTGACCGGGCCCCAGCTGACCGGGCCCCAGCTGACCGGGCCCCAGCTGACCGGGCCCCAGCCCTCCTGCGTGCCGCAGGCCGACCGGCGGCACGCCTGGGAGACCGGCAACACCCGCTGGGACTTCTTCTACCTGGTCGTCTTCGTCGCCGTCCTGGCCATCGTGCTGATCAGCACGCCCGGCTCCAAGGTGGTGGCCGTCGCCGCCATGGCCGCGCTCATCCCCTGGTTCCTGCTGGTCGGCCGGCCGCTGTGGACGCGCGGGCGGCGCGGGCGGGTCCGCGCCACGATCTACGTCGTCGGGCTGTTCGTGCTCTTCGGCATCGCCCAGAGCCAGAATCCCGAGGCCTGGTTCCTGGCCTTCGCGATCACCCCGCAGTTCTTCACCTTCCTCGACGACCGGCTGGCCATGTGGCTGGGCATTGCGCTGAACTTCTTCGCCGCCGCTCTGCTCGTCCTCCGGTTCCCGTCGGCGAGCACGGCGGCCGTCGCGTTCGGGGTCGCCGCCGCCGGCGGCGGCTTCTCGGTCTTCTACGGCGCCTGGATCGCGCGGATCATCAAGCAGAGCGCGGAGCGCGCCGCGATCATCGACCAGCTCGAAGCCACCCAGGCCGAGCTGGCGACCGCGCAGCACGAGGCGGGGCGGCTGGCCGAGCGGCAGCGGCTCGCCGCCGATATCCACGACACGCTGGCCCAGGGCTTCACCAGCATCCTCATGCTGATCCAGGCCGCGCAGGCCGACCTGGACGGCTCGCATCCGCGCGCAGGCCGGCACCTGGACCTGGCCGCGGCCGCGGCCAGGGAAAACCTGGCCGAGGCGCGGGCCCTGGTCGCTGACCTCGCGCCCGCGCAGCTCGACGGCAGCACGCTGCCCGACGCGCTGCGCAGGCTGTCGCAGGTCCCGGGCACGCAAGCGAGCTTCACCGTGTCCGGCCGCCCGCGGCCGCTGCCGATGGCCGCCGAGGTCGTGCTGCTGCGGGTAGGCCAGGAAGCGCTGGCCAACGCGCGCAAGCACGCGGATGCGCGTTCCGTCACCGTTCGGCTTGGCTACGACCCGGATACGGTCCGGCTGGAGGTCAGCGACGACGGAGCCGGATTCGACCCGGACCGGATGAACGGCGGGTACGGCCTGAGCGGGATGCGGACCCGGGTCGCCGAAGCGGGCGGCACGCTGACGGTGCGCAGCAACCCGGGTGCGGGCACCCGGGTCAGCGCGGCGGTGCCGGCGTGAACGCGATCCGCGTCGTACTGGCCGACGACCATCCGGTGGTCCGCGAGGGCCTGCGCGGCATGCTGACCGCAGAGCCGGACATCGAGGTGGTCGGCGAGGCGGCATCGGGTCCCGAGGCGGTGGCCCTGGCCGAGCGCCTGCGGCCGGACGTGGTTCTCATGGACCTGCGTATGCCAGGCGGCGACGGGGTGGAGGCGACCCGGCGCCTGGCCGGGACCACTGTCGTGGTGCTGACCACGTACGACTCCGACGCCGACATCCTGCGCGCGGTGGAGGCCGGGGCGGCGGGCTACCTGCTGAAGGACACGCCACGGGCCGTGCTCGCCGACCGCGTGCGGGCCGCGGCCAGGGGCGAGACCGTGCTCGCGCCCACCGTGGCCGGCCGCCTGCTGGGCCGTATCCGCGGCGAGCCCGGGTCCCGGACCGAGCAGCTCTCGGCCCGGGAAACCCAGGTCCTGGCCTTGGTCGCGCGCGGGCTGACCAACGCGGAAATCGGGCGCGAGCTGTACCTCAGCGAGGCCACCGTGAAGACGCACCTGCTGCGGGCCAGCGGCAAGCTCGGCGTCTCCGGCCGCACCGCTGCGGTGACCAGGGCGATCGAGACGGGCGCCCTGCCCGCGCCGGGCTCGTAACCCGGGGCAGCAAACCCCGGCCGCCGCTGCTACGAATATCAATTGTGACGGCTACCGGCGGCACCGAACCCAGGAACCGCGCCCGGGGCGCCGCGGCCAGTCCGGCCAGCGCCACCCCGGGCCGCGATCTCGCCGCCCAGCTCGCGATGGTGGCCCGCGGCGACGCCGCGGCCTTCGACGCCGTCTTCGAGCAGCTTGGCCCGTCGGTCTACGGCGCCGTCAAGCGGGTCATCCGCGATCCGGCCCAGTCCGAGGAGGTCACGCAGGAAGTCATGCTGGAGGTGTGGCGGACCGCGGCCAAGTTCGACGCTGAGCGGGGGAGCGCGACGTCCTGGGTGATGACGCTGGCCCACGGCCGGGCAGTGGACCGGGTCAGGTCCGTGCAGAAGGATTCCGAACGCGCCCGGCGTACCGCGGCCGCCGACATCCCCTACGACATGGTGACCGAGGCCGTCGAGTCCAGCCTCGAACGCGAGCGCGTACGGCGCTGCCTGGGCTCCCTCACCGAGTTGCAGCGCGAGACGGTCACCCTGGCCTACTACCGCGGCTACACCTACGGCCAGGTGGCCAGCCTGCTCGGGGTGCCGACCGGAACGGTGAAGACCAGGATGCGCGATGCGCTGATCCGGCTGCGCGACTGCCTGGGGGTGGCTTGATGAAACATAGGCTGACCAGGGACACGCACACCCTGGCCGGGGCATACGCGATGGACGCGATCTCCGGGCCGGACCGGGAACGGTTCGAGCGGCACCTGGCCGGGTGCGCGGAGTGCGCGCAGGAGATCGCCAGCCTGCGCGAGGCCACCGCCCTGCTCGGCACCGCTGCCGCCGAGCCGATGCCCGCGGGCCTGAAGGAGCGGGTCATGGCGGCCGCCGCCGCGACCAGGCAGCAGCCGCCCGCCGCTGAGGCCGAGGGACGGCCGGGCGCCGGCCGCGCACGCGCCCGGGCCGCGAGGTGGGCCCGCTCGCTGGCCTGGCCCGGCCGCCTGGCGCTGGGCGCGGGCGCCGTAGCCGCCGTGGCCGTGCTCGCCGCCGCCGTCGTGTTCGGCGTGTCGAACGGCAGCATGCGCCAGCAGCTCGGCCAGGCCCAGGCCAGCAGCCAGCAGATCGCCGTGGTGCTGACCGCGCAGGATGCGGTCATGATGAGCGGCCAGGTCGCCGGGGGCGGGACCGCCGCCATCGTCATGTCCCATTCCCGGGACGCGCTGGTGTTCACCGCCCGGGGCCTGCCCGCGCTGCCCGGCGCCCGCGGCTACGAGCTGTGGCTGATCGGCCCGGCCGGGGCCCGCCTGGTTACCATGCTGCCCGCCGACGGCCACGGCATGGCCGGCCCGGTCATCGCCTCCGGCCTGCGCCAGGGAGATCATCTCGCTCTCACCGCCGAACCCGCCGGCGGCACCGCGCGCCCCACCGCCCCGATGATGCTCGACGTCACGCTCTAGCGACCGGAGGCCGCCGATGCCCGCCGTGCTCGGCCTTGACCTGGGCACCAGCCAGGTCAAGGCGCTGCTGCGCGCCGCCGACGGCACCGTTCTGGGCCGGGGCAGCGCCAGTTACCAGGTCAGCGTGCCCCGGCCCGGCTGGGCCGAGACCGACCCGGAGCACTGGTGGCAGGCCGCTTGCGCCGCGGTCCGGGCGGCAGTAGGTCCCGCCCCGGCTGAGGTCGCGGGCCTGGCGATCGCCGGACAGATGCACGGTGTCCTTCTTTGTACCGAACGGGCTCTGGCTCTCCGCCCCGCCATCACCTGGCTCGACCGCCGGGCCGAAGCCGAGGCGGAGGATTACCAGCGGCTGGCCAGCGACCTGCGTGCCCGGCTGGGCAACGCCCCGTCGCCCGGCATGGCCGGCCCGATCCTGGCCTGGCTGTCCCGCCACGAGCCCGATACGTACCGGCAGGCCCGCTGGGCGCTTCAGCCTAAGGACTGGCTGCGGCACCGCTTGACCGGTGTCGGGGGCCTGACCCGGGCTGGGGGCCTGACCCGGGCTGGGGACCCGGCCGGTTTTGGGGGCCCGGCCGGTCTTGGGGCCGAGGCCGGTCTTGGGGCCGAGGCCGTCACCGACCCGACCGACGCCTCGGGCACCCTGCTGTTCGACCTGGGCCGGGGCGAGTGGGCCACCGACGTCGCCGTCGCGCTCGGGTTGCGTACCGATCTGCTGCCGTCTATCCGCCCGCCTGCCGAGATCGCCGGATCACTGCTGCCCGCTGCCGCCGAGCAGCTCGGCCTGCGCCCCGGCCTCCCGGTCGCGACGGGCGCCGCCGACACCGCCGCCTCCCTGTTCGCCGCCCGCCTCCCGCCCGGGCGCGCCCTCCTGACCCTCGGCACCGGCGGCCAGCTGATCGCCCCCACTCCCGGCCCCGCAACCTCCGGCTCGGATACTCCATTTCCGGATAAAGCGGATCTGGCTGGCGATCGTGCCCGGGTCACCAACCTGTTCTGCTCGGTTGACGGCGGCACTTACCGGCTGGCCGCGGCTCAGAATGTCGGCGTGACGCTTGACTGGGTGTGCCGGACGCTCGGCGCGAGCTGGGAGGAGCTCTACGGCACGGCCGGGCGTCCCTGGCGGGGGGATACTCCTGTCTTCCTGCCCTACCTGGCCGGCGAGCGCTGGGAGCATCGCGGCTCCGGGGGCGGCTGGGCCGGCCTGACCCTGGCCCACCAGCGGGACGACCTGCTGCGCGCCGCTCTTGAGGGGGTCGCTTTCCTGCTCCGCGGCAAGCTGGACGACCTGCGCGCCCAGTGCATGCCGAGCCCGGCCGGTCTCCAGCTCGCCGGCGGCGGCAGCCGCCACCCGGCCTGGCGCCAGCTGCTGGCCGACGCCCTGGCCGTGCCGCTGTTCCCGGCCGGGAACGGCTCACTGACCGTGCAGGGTGCCGCGCTGATCGCCGCCGCCGCGACCGGGCTGGTCCGCGGCGCGAGCGCCACAGGCCGTTCGGGCCAAGAGCGCGAAGTGGTCATGCCAGTAGCAAGTCACCTGGCCGAAGAAAATTACCGCCGGTTCCGGTCAGCGGCGTCCCAGCAGAACCCCTGATACCCATGTATCGTGCTTTGTCGTGAATCAGGGGACCGGCTGGGCCGCCGTGCTTAAGCGCGCGGTCTACGCCCGGATGGAGGAGCTGAGCTTCCGGTCGGCGGTGGCCACGGCGGCCGGTGTGCTGGCCATCACGGGGGCTGGCGTCACGCTCACGGTCACCTCGGGAGGCAGCCAGCAGCTCGCCATCGCCCCGCCCGCGGTGCCCGTGGTCGGGGCCCAGAGTACGGCGGCGCCCCCGTCGCCCGCCGTATCCTCGCCTGCGGCCACGCCCGCACCGTCGGCCAGCCCTGCCCGTGTGGTGCCGGAAGCCGAGTACCAGCCGGCGACCGGGGCCGCCCCCCGGCGCGGGACGACTAATCAGGCGGCGCCATCGCCTGCTTCCCCGGTCATCTCTTACCCTGGGCCGACGCTGCGTCCCGTCGCCGGGGAGCCGTGGCGGTCGCCCCGCTCGTTCCGGCCCGGCTGGCCCCCGGCCTTCCTGCCCCCGCAGCGGACGGCTAACTGGTTTAAGGGATCTCACGACGCCTCCGCGCACCATGGCCATTTCGGCCGTGGCCGACCCTGATTTGGGCCCTGAGGGGTCCTGATCCTGGTCGGCGTTGCCTCTGGCCGGCCCAGGGCTCATAGCCCCTTTCTTCCCGCTAGCCCCTCTCTTCCCGCATGGTGCATGATGGGCGAATGCCATTGTTCGAGTTCGAAGGCCGCCGCCCGCAGATCAGCCCGGACGCGTGGATCGCGCCGACGGCCACGTTGATCGGGGACGTGCGGGTGGAAGCCGAGGCATCGGTCTGGTACGGGGCCGTGCTGCGGGCCGATAACGGGCCCATCGTGATCCGGCGGGGCGCGAACGTCCAGGACGGGACGATCATGCACGGCGACGGGGACCCGCAGATGGAGGTGGGGGAGGGGGCCACCATCGGTCACCTGTGCATGGTCCATGGCGCGGTCATCGGGGAAGAAGCGCTGATCGGCAACGGGGCCATCGTGCTCGACGGCGTGATCGTCGGCCGCCGGGCGCTGGTCGCGGCGGGCGCCACCGTCCCGCCTCGGATGATCATCCCTGACGGCATGCTCGCCATGGGAGTCCCGGCGCGGATCAAAGGCGAGGTCACCGGCGCGGCGAAGCAACGGGTGGAGGGGAACGGCGCGGTCTACCGCAACCTGGCCCGGCGGTACGCCGCCAGCCTGCGGCCGGTGGACCTGTGAACCCGGCCGGGTTAATAGGCTCCAGCGGCATGGACCAGGCGTTCCAGACCATGCAACTGCCGGGCACGCCAGATGTCGTCGCGCCGGACGGCTCCGATGTGCGCGTCCTGCTCCGGCTCGGCCGCGGCTCGATGGCGCATTTCGAGCTCGGCGCGGGCCAGGTCTCCCGGCCCGTGGCCCACCGCTTCGTCGAGGAGATCTGGTACGTCCTGCACGGGCACGGGCTGATGTGGCGGCGGCAGGCCGGGCGGGAGGAGACGGTGGACCTGCGCGCCGGCACCTGCGTCTCCATTCCGGCGGGCACGCATTTCCAGTTCCGGGCGGACAGCGGCGGCCCGCTGGCCGCGGTCGGCGTGACCATGCCGCCGTGGCCGGGCGAGGGCGAGGCGTACGAGGTCCCCGGCGCCTGGCCCGCAGGGCCTGCCCCGCAGGAGTGACCGACAGCCGGCGCGTCCGGCCGCAACCGCGGTGCCGCGCCCGGCTGGCCGTAAGGTTGCCGGTGTGCCGACCAGCCCCGTCCGCCAGCGTCTGGAACTGGCCCTGCGCGAAGCGCTCCGGGCGCGGGACGCCGTAGCGCGCTCGGCCCTGCGCTCCGCCCTCTCGGCGATCGACAACGCGTCCGCTGTTCCGCCGGGCCAACTGCCCGCCGCCTCGTCCGGCGGCCCGCCTTCGGGCCGACGCCGTGCAGCTTTCCCAGCTCCGCGGCGGGGACATTGGCGAGCTGGCTGAGCCGGGTATACCCAGCCGCGGCCAGCGCGCGCGTAGCTGGTGCCCCCATGTTCCTGGGCAGCCCCGGGTCCGGGGACGTCATGGCTATTCGGCCACCGTGACCTGCCGCTTGTCGAAGGCGACATAGCCGGAGTAGTCCTTCCCGACCCGGGTGAAGGACGCCGGGTACGGGTCGGGGTAGCTCCACGCCGCGTCGTGGTGGGCCGAGCCGGCCACCGAGATGTGGTGGTACTGGGCGACGCCCTTCCACGGGCAGGTGTACGGCGTCGGGCTGTCGCTGAACGCGTCGGCGCGAAGCGAGGAGGGCGGGAAGTAGTAGTTGCCCTCGATGAGGATCAGGTCGGACTTCGGGGCATCAGCAACGACCGTGCCGTCGATAGCGGCCTTCATATGCCATTCCCTTCTGGCTGGCGGGTGGTCTCCGCATCAACCTCACGCGGGCCGCGCGCCTTCCCGGCCGGCCGTCTCGCCTTAGCGGCGGTCACTGATGTGGCCGGCGATGCCTGGTCCCACCGGCTGCGGGGCAGGGAGCTGGAGCTCGGCGTAGAGCGCGCGGTGATCGGTGCCGGCCAGCCGGTGGGCCGATGTGGTCACTACCGCGCAGCGCCGGTCGATGAGGACGTGGTCGATGGCGAGCAGGGCCAGGCCCCGGCCGGGTCGTGGTCCCCAGGTCAGGGACAGCCCGTGGCCAACCTGGCTGGCGGCGTCCACGTAGCCGCGGCGCAGGAGCCGGCGAAACTGGGCGTGATCGAGGGTGGCGTTGAAGTCTCCGGCGAGAATGCGCAGACCGTCACCGGGCGCGGGCAGGGCGGACAGCTGACTGCGCCACCGGGCCGCAGCGCTCGGGGACCAGGGCGGCCTCGGTGGCATCGCGTGTACGCAGGCCAGTTCCACGAACTGCCCGGACGGAAGGTCAAGCCGGGCGGTGCGCCGGGCGGCAGACACCGGCGCAGCCAACGGCTCGCCGCGCAGCGGGTGGCGAGCGTAGATGCTGACTCGCGTGCCTTTCGGCCGCTGCTGCGTCACCTGGTGCGGGAGCAGATCGCACAGCCCGGCCCGCTTGAGCCTGGCTTCCGCCTCGTCGGTGAGTTCCTGCACGAACAGCACGTCCGCGTGCTTACGGCATACCAGCTCGACAACCGCCTCGGCCCCGGCCCGGCCGACGAGCAGATTCGCCGTCAAGACCCGCAGCACGGGCCCCGCCGCGGGCGGCTGGCGGTACGGCACCGCGCGAGGGCCTACCGCGGCGGTCAGGGCCGCCCCGGCCACCGCGGTCGCGGCCGCCGGGCCCGCGCCGCTCATCAGCAGCGCGCCGGCCCACGCTCCCGCGGTGACCTGCGGGGTGAACGACAGCAATGGCACTGCCCACGCTTCAGCGAACCGGAGACGATCAGCGCCCGCCAGCCGGGCAGCCGCCCAGCCGGCCAGCGCGCCGGCCACTGCCCACTCCACGCGTCGTGATGGCATTGGTTCATGATCGCAGAACCCGCTGCCAGCGCGCGCCGAAGCGGGGAAGCGGCCGCCCGTCAGCCGGCCCGGAAGAGCGTGACGGTGGCCAGGTCACCCGCGATCCGCCGGGCCAGCGGGAGCGCGTACCGGTACCGGCGCGGCAGCCGCCTGCGCGGTCCGGGGGGCGGCCGCGTGACGGCAGCCTCCTGCACCACCTCCAGGCCAAGGGATTCCAGCGTGCGCGGGTCATCGCACGACCATGCCCAGCGCGCATCCATGTTCTTCCTGGCCGCCAGCTTGTGCTGCTGCTCGAGCATCCGCTGGCTGTAGGTGTCGAAAGCGATCAGCGCGCCGGGGAACGTCCTGGCGATGCCGGCGATGACCTGCGGAGCCTGGTCCAGGTAGACAAACACGCCTTCGGCCGCGAAGAAATACGGCCCCGGGCAAGCCCGGACGGCAGCCATCCAGTCCTGGTCCAGCACCGAAGCAGCCACCATCCGGCGGCGGCCGGAATCGGCGAAGAACCTGCGGCGCAGTTCGATCGTGTCCGGCAGATCCAGGTCGATCCAGTGGGCCTGATCGGCGCCGACCCTCTCAAACCTGGTATTAAGGCCCGTCCCGAGCTCCACGACAGTCCCGCCCGGATGGCCGGTGAGGAAGTCGCTGACCCAGCAATCGAAAATCACGGTGCGCAAGACGGTGACGGGGCCGCCCCAGTCGCGGCCGTACTTCTTCGTGTCGAAGTCGACGGAGGCCATGATCTCGGCCGCCTTCGGGTCGCGGAGCACCGGCCGCCTCCTGCGCGTCTCCCGGGCCCGGGCCGCCAGCGGGATGAACAGCGTCTCCTGGACCGCCCCGAGTTCCGCCCTCACTCGGTCTGCCATGCCAGCCATTACACACCCCGCAAGCCGTACGGCATGATCCACCCGCCTGGGGCGTCATACGTAGTCTCGTTGTTGCAGGAGGCGCCAGGCGGCCCAGCCGGGGATGACGGGCAGCCAGTAGGTCGCGAGCCGGTAGGTGAGGACCGCTGAGACCGCAGGCCCGGGGGTGATGATGGCAGGCCAGGACGTGCCCGGCTGTTCGGCTCCGGTGACGGTGACTTCGATGGCGCCGTGCCCGACCCTCAGGTCGTCGCGGAGGCGTGGGACGCATGGCGTGCCGAGGTGGACTTCGCCACGCGGTTCGTGGCCGGGGCGCCCAGCCTCGACATCACCGGCGAGGATCCGGAGAACCAGCACGGCAGCGGCGGGGGGCCGATGTCGCTGCGCGAGGCGCTGGTCGGAACGATCGAGGAGTACGCCCGCCACATGGGTCACGCCGACCTGTTGCGCGAGCGGATCGACGGGCGCCTCGGCCAGTAATGCCGGGAGCCCGGGAACGCCGCGGCCGCTCCTCGATGTGCTCGGCCGTGGACATAAGCCTGCGTCCGGGGCCTGAGACGGGCCGGTCGCGGCGCTGAGGCGGACCGATCTGCCGGGCCGCCCGGTCAGCGCGGCGCGGCCGCCCGCGTCGTCCGCACTGGGCGACGCCCTCCGCCTGCGGCGCGGCGAGCCGCTGGCCGAGTTCACCTATGCAGGCTTTTTGATGCCGAACGGGCTCGGCTACACGCGCTGACCTGGTGGCGATCGAATCCCGGGCCGGAGCTGACCTCGGGCCGGGGCGCTGCGGTGAGCTCGCGCCGCGCCGTGCCCGGCGGGCAGTGACGGACAGCCGGGCCCGATGAGGGACTGGGGCTGCCCTATGGCACCTCGGCTTGGCTGGCGTTATCGCTTGGCGTTAATTACCGGAAATCTATTGCTAGTTTAATGATTCCAGTATAGATTCGGGCCAGGCATAGGGGAGCAGCCGCCGACGGTGGCCAGGTACCCGTGCGCTGCCGGACCACCTGAAGGCAATTCAGGCGGTCAGGCATAGGAGGTTCGCAAATGGACGCTCAGCCTTACCCCGCCCGGCTCGACGCGCAGCTCGACCCGGCGGTGAGCCGGTGGCTGTGGCTGATCAAGTGGCTGCTGGTGATCCCGCACCTCGTGGTGCTGTTCTTCCTGTGGTGCGCGGTGTGCGTGCTGACCGTCGCGGCCGGGTTCGCGATCTTGTTCACCGGCCGCTACCCGCGGGCGCTCTTCGATTTCAACGTCGGGGTGATGCGCTGGTCCTGGCGAGTCGGCTTCTACGGCATCAATGCCTTCGGCACCGATAAGTACCCGCCGTTCAGCCTGCAGCCGGATCCGTCCTACCCGGCCGACTTCAGCGTGGATTACCCGCAGCGGCTCAGCCGGGGCCTGGTCCTGGTCAAGTGGTGGCTGCTCGCCCTGCCGCAGTACCTGATCGTGGCGATCTTCGCCGGGGGCTGGGAATTCGGCCGGAGCGCGGCCTGGCGGATCACCGGCGGAGTTGGCCTGATCACCGTGCTCGCGGTGATCGCCGTGGTCATCCTGGCGGTATCCGGCCGCTACCCGCAGCGGATGTTCGATCTGGTCATGGGGCTGAACCGCTGGTGCTATCGCGTACTTGCCTACGCCGCCCTGATGCGTGACGAGTACCCGCCGTTCCGGCTGGACACCGGCGGCACTGACCCGGGCCACCTCTCCCCGCTCCCGACCGGGCCGCCCGCACCGCAGCCGGTCCCCACGGGCAGCCTTTGATGCTCGCCGGGCCGGCCCGGCGGTAAGGAGGCAGCACATGAAAGCGATCGTCCAGGACACCTACGGTTCGGCGGATGTGCTCGAGCTCCGGAACATCGCCGCGCCCGAGATAGCCGCCGGCGAGGTACTGGTCCGCGTCCATGCGGCGAGCGTGGACCGCGGCGTCTGGCACGTCATGACCGGCCTGCCGTACCCGGTGCGCCTGGCGGGCTACGGCCTCCGCGCGCCCAAGAACCCGGTCCCGGGCACGAGTATCGCCGGGGTCGTGGCCACGGTCGGCCGCGAGGTGACCAGATTCCAGCCCGGCGACGAGGTATTCGGCATCGGCCAGGGCGCCTTCGCAGAGTACGCCCGCGCTCCGGAGAACAAGCTCGCGCCCAAGCCGGCGAACCTCACCTATGAACAGGCCGCGGCGGTCCCGGTCTCCGGCCTGACCGCCCTGCAGGGCCTGCGCGACCACGGGCGGGTCCAGCCGGGCCAGACGGTGCTGATCACCGGCGCATCGGGAGGCGTGGGGACCTTCGCGGTGCAACTGGCCGCGGCGTTCGGAGCGCAGGTCACCGGCGTGTGCAGCACCACAAAGGTGGAGCTGGTCCGGTCTATCGGCGCCGGCCACGTCATCGACTACACGCGTGCGGACTTCGCCGACGGCAAGCAGCGCTACGACATGATCCTCGACATCGGCGGGAACCCGTCGCTGTCACGCCTGCGACAGGCCCTCACCCCGAAGGGGACGCTGGTCATCGCCGGAGGCGAGACCGGCGGCCGATGGCTCGGAGGCAGCGACCGCCAGCTCCGGGCGCTGCTGCTGTCCCGGTTCGTGGGCCAGCAGCTGACGACGTTCATCTGCCGGGAGAACCACGAGGACCTGCTCGTCCTCAAGGAGCTCATCGAGGCCGGGCGGATCACGCCGGTCATTGACAGGAGCTACCCGCTGAGCGAAGCACCGAAGGCCATCCGGTACCTCGAGGAGGGACGCGCCCGGGGGAAGGTCGTCATCACCCTCTGACCCCAGCGAAAGCCCGATCGGCGGCTGTTTTGGAGGAGCCAGGGAATGAACCATGGCTGACGTGCGCCTCATGGCCGGGAAGTCCGTTCTGATCACCGGAGGCACGGGCGGCATCGGCAAGGCCACCGCTATCGGGCTCGCCGCGCTGGGCGCCCGGGTCGGCATCACCGGCCGTGATCAGGCCCGCGCCGAGGCGGCCGCGGCAGACATCCGGGCCGCACCTGGCTGCCCCGTCGTGGATGCTTTTGCCGGGGACATGTCCGTGCAAGCCGGTGTGCGTCGTCTGGCCGCTCAGGTGCGTGACACCTACCCGCGCCTGGATGTGCTGGTCAATAACGTCGGCGGGTTCTGGGCGCACCGCCAGGTCACCGCCGATGGCCTGGAGCACACCTTCGCGCTCAACCACCTCGCGCCGTTCTTGCTGACCAGCCTGCTGCTGGACCGCCTCACCTCGAGCGCGTCCGCCCGGATCCTCACCGTCTCTTCCGCTGCCCACGGCCGGGGCCGCATTGACTTCGGCGACCTGCAGGGTGAGCGGAACTACTCCGGGCAGCGCGCTTACAGCCAGTCCAAGCTGGCCAACGTGATGTTCACCTACGAGCTGGCCCGCCGCCTGGACGGCACCGGCGTGACGGCCACGGTGCTGCACCCCGGCGTGGTACGCACCAGCTTCGGCGCCGAAGACCAGGCGGCGTACCTCGCCGCCATGATCGGCGTGGCGCGCCTGTTCATGAAGACCCCGGCTCAAGGCGCCGTCACACCGATCTACCTCGCTTCCTCACCCCAGGTCGAGGGCATCACCGGACGGTACTTCGTCAACCGCGAGCCCAAGGCCTCCAGCAAGGCCTCCTACGACACCGCAGGCGCCGCCCGGCTATGGCAGGTCAGCGCCGACCTGGCGGGCCTGACGGCAACCCCGTAGGACTCCGGCGCAACTCCTGGGCAGGATCCCGGTACTTTCCGTATTTCCGGCGCTCGCCGTGACCGTCGGCCGGCTCAGGGGATGGCCGGCTGCTTGTGTACCGACGCCTGGTAGATCTGCTCGATCGATGACCCGAGCCGGGCGTTGAACTGCTCGTCGGTCTGGCTCTCCGTCAGCCCTTCGAGAAGCGCCCGCGAGAAGCTGGCGATGAGGGTGGGATCGCGCGCGAGCAGGGCGCAGGCCTCGTCGCGGCTGTAGCCGCCTGACAAGGCGACGACCCGCAGGACACGCGGGTCGGAGGCCAGATCGCCGTACAGGCCGGGCTGGGTCGGGATGGTGATCTTCAGCATCACGCTCGCGCCGTCAGGCAGCGCCTCGACATGCTTGGTGATGGCGTCGCGCAGCAGCAACTCAGCCTGCGCCTTGTGCGGGCTGCCGATGCTGACCTCGGGCTCGATGATCGGCACCAGGCCGGCGGCCAGGATCCGGCTCGCGTAGCCGAACTGCTGGTCCACGATCGCCGAGATCCCGGCCTCGTCGGCGTCGTTGATCACCGAGCGCATCTTGGTACCGAAGATCCCGTGCCGCTGCGCCCGCTTGAGCAGGTCATCGAGGGTGTCGATGGGCCTCATGAGCTGCACGCCGTCCTGCTCGGGGGCAAGCCCCTGGTCGATTTTCAGGAACGGCACCACGTTCTTCTCGTCCCACAGATACCGCGCCGTGGGGGCGCCGCTGACGTCCCGTTCCATGGTCTGCTCGAACAAGATCGCCGCCAGAATGCGCGAGCCGTCAAACGCCGGGCTGGTCAGCACCCGGGTCCGCATGGCGTGAACCAGGTCGAACATCTCAGCGTCAGAGCTGTAGCGGTCCCGCCCGATGCCGTACTCGGCGAGCGCCCTGGGCGTACTGCCTCCGCTTTGGTCAAGGGCAGCGAAAAAGCCGCGGCCGGTCCTGACCTTCTCGGATTGTGTGGTGTTCACACTTCCTTATTCTGGCACCGCGCCGGCGGGTGCGTCATCGGAGCCGGAGCGAGCTGAAGCTCCTATGCTGGCGCCGTGCATCTAGGCCTTATTGCCATCGTGGTCAGCGAGTACGATCCAGCAATCAGCTTCTTCGTGGACGTACTGGGCTTCGAGCTCGTGGAGGACTCCTCGGCCCTGACGAGCGACGGACGCCCTAAGCGGTGGGTTGTCGTGCGGCCGCCAGGCGCCGAGACTGGCCTGCTCCTGGCGCGAGCTGACGGAGAAAACCAGGCCGCCACCGTCGGGAAGCAGGCCGGCGGCCGGGTGGGTTTCTTCCTGCAGGTGGAGGACTTCGACGCCGCGTTCGCCCGGATGACATCCGCGGGCGTGCAGTTCCTCACCGCGCCGCGTACCGAACCCTACGGTCTTGTCGCTGTGTTTCTCGACATCGCTGGCAACAAATGGGACCTTATCGGCCCAGCATCCTGAGGATCGTCCGCGCCGGCCCGGCGCGCTCGTCTCGCCGATCGGGCATGCTTATGCCCGGGTGCCTGTTGACTGGGCTGGGGGCCTGGCCGGTGGCGGTCGGCGCGGCCCGCTGGCTGTCCCGGCGGGACCGTTCGGGGCGGGAGGTCAGGCGGTTGAGGAATGCAGGAAAATAGTGGTCATGGGTGGCGTGCCGGATGACCCGGCGGCAGGTGGGCCGCGGGAGTGGCTGGCGTTGCCCGGCGGCCGGATCCGGCCGGTCGTCTCGGTTCCGGGCCCCGGCGGTATCGCCGAGCTGCTGGCCTATAGCGCCTGGCTGGCCCGGCTGCGGCCCGCCTGCCGGTGCGGCAGGCCTCGCCTGGGCTCGGGCCGGACCTGCGGGAGCGCGGAATGCGTCGCCCAGCTCCGGGAGCAGGAGGCCGGCCGTTAGGTGCTGCGGCGCAGCACTAGCGTGGCGAAGCCCAGCACGTTGCGGTACCCGTGCAGATACTCGTCGCGGTGCTTCCGGGCGAGGGTCAGCGCCCCGGAGGCGTCGGGGTGGCCCGGGTTGTCCAGCGCCCACTCGGTAAGCGAGCCGACCCACGACCATTCGTAGTCGTCCCACTCGGCGGCGTCGCTGACGTGCGCGTACACCGGGGTCCAGCCGGCCTGTTCGGCGGCATCGACCAGGCCGGCGAGGTCGGTGAAGTCCTCCGGCACCGCATCGAGCGCGGCCAGCGCCTGCGCAGCTGGCGGAACCTGCCAGAAGCCCTCGCCGACAAGAAGGATGCCGTCGGCGCTCACGTACCGGCCGGCCTGCTGGAGCGTCCCGGCGAATCCGTCGAATGCGTGCGTCGACCCGACGCACAGCACCAGGTCGTAGTCGCCATCGGGCACGAACCCGCGGGCGTCGCATTCGTGCAGCGTGAGCCGGTTGTCCAGGCCGCGTTGGGCCGCGGCGTCCGCGGCGCGTTCCAGAGCGTACCGGCTGATGTCCACGCCGTCGGCGTGGCCGTCGGGTGAGTGGGCGAGGGCCTGCATCGCCCAGGCCGCCTCCCCGCAGCCGAGATCGAGGATCCGTGCCGCCGGCCGCCGGTCCGCGCGGCGGAGCAGCCGGTTGACGCTGACGCCGAAGATCGGCGCCGCGATGGGGTGACGCGAGTGCGCGATGCTGCTTAGCCGTTGACGATCCACCGTCATAGTGAACACGAAGGCGGTCAGCACTCAGCGAGCGCGGCCGGGAAGCAGGCTAAGCCAGGCAGTGTTGATAGTGCACGGGGCCGGCCGGCGTTCGCGGTGAAGGCAGGCCGGCGGCGCGGCATCCCCGCCGCCCCCAGCACACGAGCATCAATCGGAAGGGCTGGCTGTCTCATGGCTGACGCACTGCCGGAATCGACTCTGGCGGCGCTCGAGGATCCGTTCGCGCAGCTGACCGGGCCGCTGGCCAGCACGACCAGGCTGGACCTCAAGGTGGTCGACTCAGCCCGGCTCACCCCGCACATGCAGCGGCTCAGGCTGACCGCCCCGCAGCTTGACGGGTTCGGCTACCTGCCCGGCCAGGACGTGATGCTGCTGGTGGCGGCCGAGGGTAACCGCCCGGTACGACGGCGCTACACGATCCGGCAGTTCGACGAGGCCGCGCGGCTGCTCACTCTCGACGTCGTGCTGCACGGCGACGGTCCCGGCGAGCGCTGGGTGCGGTCGGCCCGGCCCGGCGACAGGATCGAGGGCATCGGGCCGCGCGGGAAGATCACCATGTCGGCCGCGGCCGACTGGCACCTGTTCCTCGGCGATGAGTCGGCGCTGCCCGCGATGTTCGCGATGACCGAGGCGCTGCCGCCCGACCGCGCGGCCACCCTCGTGCTCGAGATCCCTGACGAGAGCGACGAGCAGGACCTGGCTGCCGCGGCGACGATCCGCATCTCCTGGCTGCACCGCCTCGGCGCGCCCGCTGGTGACCCGTCGGCCCTCGCCGCCGAGGCAGCCGAGATCGAGCTGCCGCCCGGCCGCGGCCAGGCCTACCTGTTCGGCGAGGCGACGGTCGTGTCCCGGCTGCGGGAGGTCCTGGCCGAGCGAGGGCTCAGCCAGGATCAGATGTCACCCAAGGCCTACTGGGGCCGAGGCCGCGCCAACGCCAGCCACGGCGAGCCCGCGCGAGACGCCTAGCCGACGGCGGCGATGGCCGCGGCGATCTTCGCGTCCATCTTTACCGTGACCGAGAGCCCGGGCGCTGGCCCGCGGCATGGTCTGCAGCGTTTCCGCGGAAGCGCTTTGTGCGCAATTTCACAAGCTGTTCCCGCGGAAACGTGCGGCTATCGCGCGATGGTCGAGCACGTGTTCAGCGCTGGAGGATGTTGCGTAGGTGCTGCACGGGCCACTGCCGGTCGAACAGTGTCGGGTCGCCTCGGTCCTCGGCCCGCAGATGCTGGATCAAGCTCACGTACCCGTCGAGGTCGAGCGTCCTGAGCAGGGTGAGCAGGTCAGCCGCCTCGCCGGTGACCGGGGCGATCGGCGCGACGAGCCGGTCGTATAGCTCCACGACCTGGTTGACCATCGCCAGGTGGCGTGGCCCGGGCTCGACAGAGGGGAACTTCGTCGCGGCGAAGTCCTCGGTGAAGACGATCGGCTCGACGGCCAGGGCCCGTGCTCCGTAGTTCTGGGCAAGATGGATGAGCAACTCGACGTCGAAGGTCTCGTTGAAGGACGTCATCTGCCGGATGACCGGGCCGAGCGCGGCCCCGTCGAAGGCCTTGAAACCGGCCTGGGTATCGAGCACGTGGGCCAGGGACGGGATGAGCATGGCCCGGACGAAATGCCGGAACAAGATGATGATCTTGTCCGGCTTGTCGCCGGTGCTGTGCGGCTCGGTGACCGGCCCGTCGGCCCGGACCAACACCGCCCCCGCAATCCCGTAACGCTGGCCGAGCGCGCCGGCTACCTTGTCCCCGGCGACCAGCGGCGCCGCCAGCGAGCCCAGCTGGGCGAGGTTCGCGGACAGGTCGGCGTCGGTGTAGCAGACCACATGCCGGCCGGTGCCATCCGCCCGCGCCGGGCCGGTCCCGACCGCCGCGGCCAGCCCAGCCAGGATCGATCCGCCCTTGCGGGACTGGTCGGTCGATGTCAGCTGGTCGAATGCGGGGCTGATCGAGATGTCATCCTCGATCACCTCGGCCAGCCTGAGCACCCTCACGCTGCGGTGACCTTCCGCCGGATAGCCCTCGGCCGCCGCGATGTCCGTCATGAGGTCGGCACTCGAGGGCTGGTCCGGGCATCCGTCGTCGCAGGCGATGATGCTCCACGTGACGCCGGGCAGGCCGCCGGTCAGCCAGTCGAGCTGGCGGACCTTGGTCCGGACGAAGTCCTCCCCGTGCGGGTGGGCCGCACGGGGGACCATGCGCCCCGTCTCGCCGTACATGGCCCACACCACGGTGAGGTGGACCGGACCGGCGAGCTCGCTCAGCCGCCGCCGCGAACGAGCCGCGGCCGCCGCTTCGGCCGCCACCGCCGGACCGTGGCTGCTCGCGAGGCTCCCCGCCTCCGCGCGGCCTTCGGCCAGCGCGGAGGCGGCGTCAAGCACCGCCTGGTTCTGATCAGAGTCCGTCAGGTCGCGCACGGGTGCCAGCGTCTTGTCCATGGCACAAGGATGCCAGCGCACCCGGCTCCCGAGCCCGGGGATTCAGCCACCAGCGTGACGATCAGGCCGAGGAAGTCGTTCACGTGCCAGGTTTGCCCGGTTTGCCGGGGGCGCCACCACTAAGCCGCGACAGCACCGAGGCGATCCTGTGCCGCCCGGGCAATGATGTCGACACAGGCCTCCGCGGAGAGAACGGTGCTGTCGAGAATCAGGTGATACAGCCGGTGGTCGTCCTGACGGGCGTTGAAGAACACGCGGGCGTAGGCCTCCCGGGCGCTGTCTACTTCCCGCTGCCCCTGCCGGGCGCTCGCCTCGTCGATGCCCAGACTCATGACCTGCGCGATTCGCGCCTCAACTGGCCCGTCCAGGCGCACGCACAGCACATCGGGCCGGTCCCGGAACACCACCATGCCCGCCCGGCCGAGAACCACGGCTCCCGTGGTATCGGCTATGCGCTGCAGCTCAGCCTTGTTCGCGGCCCCGAACTGCTCAGGCGTGAGGGGCAGTTCAGCGGAGAGCACGTCTTGCCCGGTTGGCATTGCGACATTGGCGAATCCGGCCGCGATCCGCTCCCAGAGGCCGGGAGCGTGTTCATCAAGGCTCTCGCCCACGTCTTCGGGCAGGCCGAGCTGGCGGGCGGCAGCGGAGGTCGGGATGGCACGATCGACGAACGGCAGCTGCAGCCGGCTGGCCAGCGCCCGGCCCACCTTGTCGCCGCGCGCGCCATAGGACGCCGAAACCGTCACCACTCCGTGCATAGGCCTATTTGAGCACACCAGGAGAGCGCTGGCGATGCATTGCCCGGCGGCGCGCCCGAATGCTCCGCGGCCAATGGCCGCTGCGATAGCTACGGGCGGGATGCGTTGTCCCGCCAGCCGATACCGCCGCGGATTATCCAGCCCGCGAGCACCCTGGACTCCCTGCTGGTACTGAACGAGAATGTCGGTACTGAGGTTATTTGTGCCCCGCAGGTGTGGTGCCAGGAGGTGGACTGCGTGATTGAGGTTGCGCAGAGTGAAGAGGAGCAGCTGCTGCGGAGCACGGCGGCGAGGTTTGTTGATTCTGAGTACCCGCGTGCCGTGGTGCGTGACCTGCTGGCCACGCCGTCGGGTATTCCTGACGCCTATAACCGGCAGATGGGTGATCTGGGCTGGCTGGGTTTGCTGGTGCCGGAGTCGGGTGCGGCGGGGATCGCCGGGCAGGGGGTGACGTTCGCGGCCATTGTGGCGGAGGAACGGGGCCGGGGGCTGCAGCCGGGGCCGTTTATCCCGGCCAGTGTGGTGATCGGGGCGTTGTGCCGCAGCGGGTCGGGTGAGCAGCGGGCCAAGGTGCTGCCGGCGCTGGCGGCGGGGGAGCAGGTCGCGACGTGGGCGGTGATGAGCCCGGCTGGCGTGTTCGCCCCGGATACCGCGCTGACCGCCCGGCCGGACGGCGACGGGGTGGTGGTGTCGGGTGCGGCGCTGGTCCAGGATGCCGGGCTGGCGGACTGGTTCTTGCTGACGGCGGGCGGTCCTGCTGGTCTGACCCAGGTGCTGGTGCCCCGCTCGGAGGTGACCAGCATTGAGCCGCGGGATGCGCTGGATGTGACGATGCGGTTCGCCGTGGTCCGCTTCGACGGGATCAGGGTGCCGGGCAGTGGCCTGGTGGGTCCGGCTGGGGGGGCGGCGGGGGATGTGGAGTGGGAGTTGCAGCTGGCGGCGTGTCTGGCGGCGGCGGAGTCGGTGGGGGCGATGGATGGGCTGTTTGAGCTGACGCGGCAGTATGCGCTGGATCGGTATGCGTTCGGGCGGCCGATCGGGTCGTTTCAGGCGCTGAAGCATCAGCTGGCTGATCTGTCGATGAATCTGGAGGCGGCGCGGGCGGTGGCGGCCAGCGCGGTCGAGGCCGTGGCGGCGGGCCGGGATGATGCGGGTGAGGTGGTGAGTATCGCGAAGGCGTGGGCGGGGGATGTGGGGGCGGAGATGGCGCAGGGCTGCTGGCAGATCTTCGGTGGTATCTCCCAGACGTGGGAGCATGACTCCCATTTGTTCTTGCGGCGGATCACGATGAACGGCCTGCTGTATGGCGGGGCTGAGTGGCATCGCGAGCGTATCTGCCGGATTCACGCGCTGTAGGAGGAGAGAACCGATGACGGACACCATCGACCTGTCCCGGCGGCCCGCCGGGACATGCCGGCCCTGCCGGAGTACCGGGCCCAGGCCCGCGCCTGGATCACCGCCAACCTGGAACGCAAGACCGGCGATCCGACGACCGCGGGGATCGTGGCCCTCGAGCCCGATGAGGTGCCGGCGCAGAAGGCTCTGCAGCGCAAGCTGTACGAGGCCGGCTACGCGGGCATCGCCTGGCCGGCCGAGTACGGCGGGCAGGGGCTCCCCCCCGAGTACGAGCTGGCCTTCGAGGAGGAGGCCAGGGACTACACGCTGCCCTGCTACCCGTCGTACACCTTGTACAACGGGACCTTCAACTGCAACGTGCCGACGATGCTGGTGCACGCCCAGCCGGAGTTCCTGCGCTGGTTCGTGCCCCAGGTGCTGCGCGGGGAGATCGAGACCTGCAAGTTCTTCTCCGAGCCCTCGGGCGGGTCGGACCTGGCCGGCGTCCGGACACGAGCGGTACGGGACGGGGACACCTGGATCCTGAACGGCCAGAAGATCTGGAGCACGCATGCGCACCTGGCCAACTGGGGATTCTGCCTGGCCCGCACCGATTATGACAAGCCCAAACACCGCGGCCTGACCTGGTTCGCGTTCCCCACCAACCTGCCCGGCATCACCATCCGGCAGATCCGCCGGGTCGATGAGACCGCCGAGTTCTGCGAGGACTTCTTCGACGATGTCGTGATCCCCGACCTGTACCGCATCGGCGAGGTCAACGACGGCTGGGCCGTCACCCAGACCATGCTGGTCTACGAGCGCGGCGCCGGTAAGGGCCCGGTCGGTGACCACCTGACCGGCCCCGGGCCGCTGGCCCCGGATCTGGTCGAGGAGGCGCGGCGGCTGGGCGTTCAGGATGACCCGCTGGTGCGGCAGAAGGTGGCCCGCGGGCACATGATCGATTTCGTCAGCCGGTCACTGGCCTGGCGGATCGCCCTGGCCGGGCAGGCCGGCGGGTTCAACCCGGGACTGGCCGCCTACGGCAAGCTGTTCCGCGGCACCTACTCCCCGGTCCGGGGCCGGCTGCCGGTCGAGATCGGCGGCGCGGGCGCGATGACCTGGGAGCCGGGCAGCGAGGACCGTGACCGCGCCGTGGACTTCCTCAACAGCAAGGTCATCGCCATCGCCGCCGGCACCAACGAGATGCAGCGCAACGGGATCAGCGAGCGGATCCTGGGCATGCCCCGCGAGCTGAGCGTCGACACCCGCCGCCCGTACCGAGAGGTCGTCCGGGAGGAGAAAGGCTGGTCGGCGCCGCAGGTCTGACCACGTAGTCCAGGTCCTGGCGCTAGGAATGTGGCGCTGGGAATTCAGCGGGGCAGCCAGGCCGCTTCGTGCGCGCCGAGGCGTGCGGGCGGCAGGTCCCAGCGTGGCGGGGTCTCGCTGAGCTGCAGGGCCGGAGCCAGGTACTCGATCCGGCCGAAGTCATCGGTGTCCATCTGGGCCAGGAACGGCCCGGCCACCGCGGGATCGTAAGCGGCGTCCATGACGGCCGCAGCGGGGTCGTTGTCGTCACCCAGCCGCTGGTACCACGAGCAGACCTGGCTGAGCGACGTCTGGACGTGCCACGACCCGCCCTCCCGGGCCCGCCGGGCCAGCGCGACCATGGCGCCGTAGGCGGCCAGGAAGCCGGTGCTGTAGTCGTTGACCGCGGCCGGGGCGAGGCGCGGCACGCCGTCCGGCGCGGACTGCCCTTCCCGCAACGACATGCCGGTGGCCGCCTGCGCCAGCTGCTCCCAGCCCGGGCGCTGTGACCAGGGCCCGATCGGGCCGTAGCAGTTCTCCGACACGTACACGATCCCGGGCCGCAGCGCCGCGACCTGCTCCGGCGAGAAGCCGCGCCGGGCCAGCGTCCCCAGCCGGTAGCCCTGCGCGAACACGTCCGCGCCGCGGATCAGATCGCCCATGGCCGCAGCCTGCTCGGCGATGTTCAGGTCCAGGAACGCCTGCCGCTTCCCGATGCTCGTCTCGAGCTCGAACAGATCTCCCGACTCCAGGTGCGGAGCGCTGATGTGCAGGACGTCCGCGCCGTGCTCGGCCAGCGTCTTCCCGCACGTCGGCCCGGCCAGCACGCGGGTGAGATCGACGACCCGCACTCCTGAGGTCGGCCGGTCCCCGCCCGGGAGCGGCTCGGGCGGTGCGTCGCCGATCTTGGTGATGGTCACCACCGGCCGGCCAGCCAGGGCCCGGCCCTGCGGGTGCTCGGCCCACTCCTGCCTGGAGTAGACGACGCCGCCGCACACCTGGCGGCGGATAAAGGCCGCCTGCAGCTCGAACGCATCCCACCGGACCACCGCGGCATCAATGTCCTCGCTGGTGGCCGAGTCATCGAGCCCGAGTTCCTCCAGGATCTGCGGGGCGTCGTGGAACGAGCCATGCAGCTGGAGATAGCGGCCGTCCTTCGCGGCGACGATCCGGGTAATCCGGCGGGCGTTCCGCCGGTCCTGCGGTCCTGCCCCCGCGGTCTCGGCCGGGTCATCCAGGCGGCGTGCGTACCGGTAGGAGTTCAGGCTGGCCGCGGCATGGCGTGCATCCACGATCACCTGCTGGCTCCGGCCGGTCCGCAGTCGCCATAGCTCGCTGGCGGCCAGGCCGGTGAGCACCCGCGCCGTGGCCACCCCGGTACCGAGATGGTGCGGAGAGGGCAGGATCGGTTCCCGGCCCAGAACCTGGAATTCCGCGTCGGCCGGAAGCTCCAGGCCGGCCAGCTTTACCGCACCCTCGATGTCTATACGATCCACGTCAGCCGCCTTCCACGCAGACATAGTCATTATGTCCACGGCAGGCTCGCCTGGAGTAGTGCGAGGCGGGAGGAATTGGGAATCGGCCGAATGAGCTCGGCGAGGGCGGGCAGCTGACGGAAAACTGATCTTGATACCCGAGGCCGCCAACGCCGGCGGTATGCGGCAGTGATCCGGCCGGTCCGCGAGTCATGTCGAAGACGGGCGCCTGGCTCCGTCCTAGCGGGTGACAGAGCGGTTCCGCGACGCGAGCGCGGAGCGGCGGACAACGACCGGGAGGAGGCCGGGATGCGGAAGGTGATCGCGAACGAGTGGATGACGCTGGACGGGGTGGTGCAAGCTCCCAGCTATGCCGATGAGGACATGACCGGTGACTTCGGGCACGGCGGCTGGCATACCCGCTACTTCGATGAGGGGTCCATGAACTGGGTGATCGAGAACGTGCGCGGCGCGGGCGGCTACCTGCTGGGGCGCGGCACGTACGAGATCTTCGCGGCCCACTGGCCGAACGCGCCGCAGGAGCAGCAGGTGCTCGCCGAGCCCCTGAACGCGCTGCCCAAGTATGTCGCCTCGACGACCCTGGACGAGCCGCTCGGCTGGCACAATTCGAGGCTGCTGCGAGGCGACATCGGTGCGGCCGTGCGTGCGCTGAAGGCAGCGGACGGCAAGGACCTCCATGTCATCGGCAGCCCCGGGCTCGTCCAGACCCTCCTGGCCCTGGGCCTGGTGGACGAGCTCCAGCTGATGATCGACCCGCTGGCCGTCGGCGGCGGCAAGCGCCTGTTCCGCGACGACGGCGCGCTTCGGCCCCTGCGGTTGGCCGACAGCCAGGTAACCAGCACGGGCGCGATCATCGCGACCTACGCTGCCGCGGAATAGGAGCGGAATAGGAGCGGAATAGGAGGAGTGACGATGCCGAAGTACCTGCTGCTCAAGCACTACACCGGTGGCCCAGAGCCCCACCCGAAACTGGCGCCGATGAGCGAGTGGACGGCGGACGAGATCACCGCACACCTGGCCTTCCAGCGCCACGTGGGCGAGCTGCTGCGCGAGCGGGGCGAGTTCGTCGACGTGCAGGCGCTGAGCCCGGAGGGGGCATACGTCCGCTACGGCGGGCCGGGCATGGCGCCGGTGACCATGGACGGCCCGTTCCCCGAGACCAAGGAACTCGCCGCCGGCTGGTTCATGATCGACGTCGAATCGCAGGCGCGGGCGTACGAGGTCGCGGCCTACCTCTCGTCCGCGCCAGGCCAGGACGGGCAGCCGATTTATGAGTGGATCGAGGTGCGGCCGGTGATGAGCGACACCCCGGCCACGGCGGAGTGAACGAGGACGTCGTCCGCGTCCTGGCCCCGCAGGTGCTCGGCATCCTCGTCCGTCGCGGGAACGACTTCGCGGCGGCCGAGGATGCCGTGCAGGACGCGCTGCTGGAGGCGCATCGGTCCTGGGGCGACGCGCCTCCCGGCGACCCGAAGGGCTGGCTGCTCACCGTCGCGGGCCGCAAGCTGATCGACGGGCGGCGCTCTGAGGCGGCACGGCGCCGGCGCGAGGACGCGCTGAGCCACGAGCCCGAGCCCGGACCGGCCGGGCAGGCTGACGACACGCTGCTGCTGCTGTTCCTGTGCTGCCACCCGGCGCTGAGTCCGGCCTCGGCGATCGCGCTCACGCTGCGCGCCGTCGGCGGGCTGACGACCAGGCAGATCGCCGAGGCGTTCCTGGTTCCGGAGGCGACGATGGCCCAGCGCATCAGCCGCGCGAGGCGGCTGGTCAGCGGCCAGCCGTTCGCGCAGCCCAGCGACGTCGCGGTCGTGCTGCGCGTGCTGTACCTGATCTTCAACGAGGGCTACTCCGGCCGGGTCGACCTGGCCGCCGAAGCGATCCGCCTCACCCGCCAGCTGGCGCTCGCGTGCGATGAGCCCGAGGTCGCCGGGCTGCTCGCGCTGATGCTGCTGCACCATGCCCGCCGCGCTGCGCGCACCGACGAGCACGGCACGCTCATCCCCCTCGACAAGCAGGACCGCGCACGGTGGAACCAGGCCGAGATCACCGAAGGCGTGCGCATCCTGCAAGCCGCCTTGGCCTGCGACCGGCGCGGCGAGTACCAGATCCAGGCCGCTATCGCCGCGCTGCACGACGACGCCCGCACCGCCGAGGAAACCGACTGGCCGCAGATTCTCGCCTGGTACAACGAACTCCTCGAGCTCACCGGCAATCCGGTGGCCGCGCTCAGCCGCGCCATCGCGGTCGGCGAGGTCGACGGGCCACTCGCCGGGCTCAGTGCCGTCGAGGAGCTGGCTTCGCGGCTCGGCGACTATCACCGGCTCGACGCGGTGCGGGCCCGCCTGCACGAGCGGGCCGGGCACGCCGACATCGCCGCTGTGCACTACACCCGGGCGGCGGCCCAGGCGCGTAACAGCGGCGAGCGGGACTACCTCACCAAGCAAGCGGGCCGAATGCACCACAGGTGATCTGCCCTCACAGGTCGGCGCGGACCTGGCGCAAGGCGAGCTGCATGGCGGCCGCGGTGGCGAAGCGATCAGAGCCGGCCGGGGCGCACGCCTGGAGGAGAAACTCGGCCAGGCCGGGGTCGAGGTCGGAGCGAGTCGCCCTGGGGTCGGTCACCGGCGTGCCGACGGCGGGCATCGCGTTGGGGAACGGATGGTGGCCGTCGCACAGGAGCTGGTAGAGCAGCACGCCGACGGCGAACAGGTCGGTGGAGACATCCCAGCGGGTGAGGCGGGCGTCGGGCGGCTGATAGGGCGGCGTGCCTGACTGGGTGCGGACGGGGTCGCCGACCCGGGACGCGATGTTGAAGTCCAGGAGCTTCGCGCCGGTGCGGGTGAGCATCACGTTGAGCGGCTTGATGTCGCGGTGGACCAGCCCTTGGTCGCTCAGCTGCGTCCACTCGCGTGACTCCGCGTCCGACAGGCCGCCGCCGCGGCGCTTAGCCTCCAGCTGCTCGAGGCGTGCCGCATCCGGGTGAAATGCCACCAGCGCGTCGAGCAGGTCGAGGGCGACATCGACGGCCTCCCGGTCGCGGAGGCGCCTCGTCCCGCTGACGAACTCATCGAGTGATTCGCCGTCAATGAACTCGGTGATGAGATACCAGTCCCCGGCCTCGGTCTTGCCCGCCCAGAAGACCTCCACCACGTGCGGATGGCGGATTTTCCGCAGGGCGCTGATCTCGCGGCGCACCGCCTCATACCCCGCGGCGCTGTCGAAGAGCTTAAGCGCGCGCTCTTCGCCCTCGACGTCATCGCGCACCCGGTAGACCTTGGAAAAGCCGCCCTGCCCGAGTACCTGGAGTATCTCGAAGCGGCCGTCGATAATGTCGCCGGCCGCATAGTCGGCCGCCTTGGCCCCGGCCGAGGAACGGACCTCTGCCGGGTCGGGTTCGGGGAGCGCCAGGCTGCCGCCTGCGGGCGATGCGGCGCCGGGCTCCCGGGCCAGATCGCTGCCGCCCGACGTGAGCAGGCGGGTACGGCCCTTGCGCCCGGCCCCGGTCGTGTCGCCCGGCACGTGCCGGATTCCTCCGACGGCGTTGACCAGGCACGGGTGCAGCACGTAGGTGTCCACGTCCGGCGGGAAGTGGAACTCCTCGATGTCGCCCAGGGAGTAGAAGCGGCGCCGGCCGATCTCATCGACGTAGCCGAGCAGGCCGTTCTGCCACAGAACGGAGGCGAGGTTCGTCGCCTTCTCGAAGTGCAGATCCGCTACTTCCTGCAGTGCCTCGAGATCGACGCGCGGGAACCGGTCCACGCCGATCATCCGGACGAAGGAGCGGACGTCCTCCTGGACGCCGCTGATATAGGCCTGGGTGCTGGTGAACAGTTCGGAGTAGTTGTGCAGAGCCGCGTTCGCCGGCATCAGGTCGGAGGAGATCTGGTTAGCGCACTGGGCGAGCTGGGAATCGCCGAACCGCTTGGCGCAGCGCTGCACCACCGCCTCCAGGACCGCCGGCGGCAGGTCCTGGCGGCCCGCCTGCTTCTGCCGCAGGATCTCCTCGCTCAGCTCATTGCCGAGCGAGATGATGTCGCGAGGGATCAGCCTGGTGTGGCTGAGCAGGTACTCCTCGATCGTTCCGTCACCTTCGGGCGCAGGCCACTGGCCGTTGACCCCGAGCCAGTCGCGGATCGTGGGGGGACCGCTGGCCGCGCGCCGCATCAGCAATGACGACGGCAGCCGCTGCAGTTTCTGCCCGAGCAGATACAGCAGCGACCCGCGGTCCCATTCCAGTACCCGTATGTGCGGCTCGTTGTAATACCGCGGCGCATGTTCTGACCGGTACACCGATGACATGACGATGTCGCGGATGCAGATGACGACGTGCAGACGGCCGCCCAGCCTGTGGTCGCGGAGCAGGCGCATGACCTGATAGAACAGCCCCTCCTGGCATTTCAGCCAGTACATCGGGGCGTGGCCGAATTCCTCGTCCACCCCGTCAAGGTAGAAATAGATCGGCTTGCACTGGCCGAGGATCTCGCCCAGCAGATCCTCGAGGTCGTCCCAGAGCGGATCATCGAGGTAGCTGGACAGCTGATGCGCCGTCTGCCGCTGATTGATGATGTCGCGCACTTCGCTATAGATCGTCCGGGGCCGGCGAACGTCATCGAGCAGCCGCGCGTAAGAGTGCTCGAGTTCGGCGGCCTGCTCGTCGCGCAGCTGCTGACGCAGCTCCGGACGGCGGAGCATATGCGAGGCCAGCGACCGCATAATGGCCCGCTCCCAGATCTGCATCCATTTCTCGACCAGGACGCTGTCCGAGAACCACTGGCACGCCTTGACCACGACTTCGGTCTTCGGCAGGCTCTGCTGCGGCAGATCGGCATAGACGGAATCCTGATGGGCCTGGAAATCCTGCAGCCGCCGCAGGTAGACCGTCTTGCCCGCCCCGAGCTTCCCCACGATGACCCGTACCATCGAGTCATTCGCCCGGGTGGCGAGATGGCCATAAGCCGGATTACCGCCGAAATCAACGAACTCGCTGATCACGTCCTCGATGTCGGCCCGTGACCCGTCTGGATTGCCGAACGGCCCCACAGGGTCGAGCCGACGTCGCTTGCTGACCATATTTCTCCCGGTTTGAATCGTAACCTTCCTGCGGGAGCAACGGCCAGCGGGCCCATAGCCGCCTGCGACCGCGGCCAGCGCTACGCGCGCGGCGGCGGCCAGTGTCCCGCGCCGGGCGGGCCGTGGCAGACTCCCTCCATAGTGATGAGAACCGGTGCCAGCCGAGCCGCAAGGGGAGTGCGCCAGTGATCCGCAACGTGGTGGTCGGGCGCCTGCGCCCGGCCGGCGATCCCGCCCAGCAGGCGGCCGATGCCGCGCTGCTCCGCGACGGCCTGGCGGGAATCGCCGCGCTCAGCTTCCCAGGGATGATCGCGATGGCCGTCGGGACCGACGCCGGGGTGCGTGACGGCGGCTGGGACTTCGCGATCACCAATGACTGGCAGGACGCGGAGGCCTACCGCGTCTACGACCAGGACGAGGAGCATAACCGGCTGCGCCGTGAGATCTTCGCGGTGATCTGCCGCGACATTGCCCGTGTCCAGTTCCAGGTGGCCTAGGCCGCCGGCTTTCCGGCTTTGCTGCTGGTCAGGTCCTTCCTGCAGGCGGGAGCGGCGCCACCGGGCAGCGCGGATTGGCGGTCGGGCGTGGTGTAGCCGTTCGCTGCTGGTGCGCTCCTTGATGTCACGCCGGTTATGTCCCGTTATGCCTCAACTTCACATTGAGACATAACGGGTGCCAAGCATGATCATGGCCAGTTTTGGACCGCAGTCGGCCATTCTTGGCCATGATCATGGAGACCACCCGAGCGGAAGGTGCTTTCTTAGGTCCTGGCTCAGCTGAGGTGAGCCCGCTCAAGGCATGGGTGGGAGCGTCCCGGGCGAACGTAGCGAAACACGCTCTAGCAGCCGCCATCAGGGTTGAACAGGTGCCGTCCGGGCGCTCCGGGCAGCCACTCCAGTGCCTTCTCGAAGTGGACGGTCAGGCCCTGGCGGTCGTCGCCGGTCAGCTGCAAGTTGTCGACCACCGCGTCGATGATCTTCAGGCCGCGGCCGTGCTCGGCGGTCACCGGCACCGGCTCATCGGCGAGAGCCATCCTGCCCGCCCGTTCCTCGCCGGTCTCCTGGCCGCTGCGCATGGCCCCGCTGCGCATGGCCCCGCTGCGCACGGCCCCGCTGCGCAGAGCGCCGTCGGGCGCCGGCGTGCCAGTCCCGCCGTCGGCGTTGATGACCTCGATCGCGCACTGCCCGTTCCTGGCGCTCACCTGAACCAGATACTCCTCGGCCGGCCCGGCGTGCAGGACGACGTTGGCGCAGGCCTCGGTGAGCGCCAGCGCGATGTCGGCGCGCGTATCCGGCGTCACGCCCAACGTCGCCAGGCAGCCGTCGAGAACCTGGCGGCTGACCGGCACGGTGGCCGTATCGCGGGGCAGGTACAGCACCATCTTGATCTCCACGCCATCCACCTCCGCCCGGTACCGGCAACACCGGCTAGCTTGCGCCTGCCTGATCACATGTGCCTCAGCCAGGCGATCCCAAACCCGCATGCGCCGGCCGAGGCGGCCGCTTACGTTGTATTTTCTGAGCATGTTTACCGCGGCCCTGGTGACTCTCTACACCCGCGATATCGAAGCCGGGCTGCACTTCTACCGTGACCTTCTCGGCTTCGCCGAGACGTTCCGCGCTCCCGCCGAGGGCCCTCTTGAGCACGTCGAACTCCAGCTGAACGGCTTCAAGGTCGGCCTCGGCACGGTCGAGGCGGCCAGGAGGGTGCACGGCGTCCAGGCCGTGCCGGGAAGCCCGGCCATGGTCCTGGTGGTGTGGACCGATGACGTCGACCGCGCCTATGCCGAGCTCGTGGCCGCCGGGGTGCCTGTGCTCCAGCCGCCCCACGACACTGGCAACAACAACCGGAATGCTCTACTGCGCGATCCGGACGGGAATCTCGTGGAGATCGTGGCCAAGGTCAAGCCAGGGTGAAACCGGTCAGGAAGGCTCGTCCAGGAAACCGGTCAGGAAGGGGAGGGTCCGCTGCAGCGGCCCGGTATCTCCCGCCGCGGCGGCCAGTTCGCCGAGATAGTCGCCGTGATTTCCGGGCACGATCAGCAGCCGAGCGTTCGGGATAAGGGCGGCCAGCAGCACCGTGTGCTCGATGCGGACCACGTCGTCGTCGGCCGCCACCACGAGTGTCGGCGCGGTTATCGAGGCGACCTGAGCGTCCGGCCAGTCGGCGAAACCGGTCAGCATGAGCTCTCGATCGAGGCGGTACATGCGCTCGGCATGGCCGGGGTCATCGCTGGCCGTGAGGTCGGCCTCGCGGTAGGGCGCGGGAAGATCGGCATAGGTGGCCGCGGCCAGGCCGTCCCAGAATCCGTCGACCATCCCGTCGCGGCGGAACGGCGCCGACGCCACGATCAGGCGGCGGACCGCGCGCGGATGCCGGATGGCCAGCTGCATCCCGACCTGGCCGCCGTTACTGAACCCGAGCACGTCGACCGGTCCGGCGGAGAGTTCCGCGAGCAGCGCGGCCACGCCGTCCGCCGAACCCTCGAATGACGCAGGCGCCGCACCCGATCCGGTATGCCCATGTCCTTGCAGCTCGACGGCCAGCATGCGCCGCGAGCTCTCCAGGGCCGGGATGAGGCGGCCCCAGTTGGACTCGATCGTCGAGCCGCCGCCGTGCAAGAGCAGCAGCGCAGGCCGCAGGCTATCCGGCTTACCGTGCCATTCGAAGTACAGCGGGAGTTCGGCGCGGGAGTATCCATGCTCGTCGGGCATGGCCGCAAGCCTAGCGACCGCCCAAGCTCGTCTCGGGCTGCCAGGCGGGCATGACGGCCTCCTGGGTGGCGGGGACGAGTATGCCCGCCACGGCGCAGCCGGCCAGGAACAGCGCGGCCATGATGAACGTCCGGGTGAACCCGGCCAGCGCGGGCAGGCCGCGGATCACGTCGCCGGCCACGAAGGTGGCGGCGATCTGGCCGCCGAGCGCTCCGCCGAGCGTGCGCAGCACCGTGTTCATCCCGCTGGCCACGCCCGTCTCGGTCTCCGGGACGGCCTGCACGATCAGGTTGCCCAGCGCGGAGAACGCCAGCCCGATCCCGACCCCGAGCAGCGCGGAGCTGACCAGCATGCCGTACGGGTGGCGGCTGGTCACGGTCAGCCAGATGCAGGCCCCGGCGCCGATGATCGAACCGGTGATCAGCGCCCATCGCGAGCTGAACCGCCGCTCGACCCGGCCCGCCAGCGAGCCCAGCACGCCCATGCCGACCGCGCAGGGCAGCAGGTACACCCCGGCGGCCACCACGGAGGCCCCGTAGCCGAACCCGGTGCTGGTGGGCAGCTGGGCCAGCTGAGGGAGCAGCAGGAAGAACGAGTACAGTCCGCCGCCCAGCAGGAAGGCAGCCAGGTTGACCGTCCATACCCCGCGGACCCGCATCAGGGCCATGTCGACCAGCGGATTGCTGCTGTGCAGCTCGACCATGATCCACACCGCGCAGACGGCCAGGCCGGCCGCCAGCAGGCCCAGGGTGCGCGAGCTGGTCCAGCCCCAGACCGAGGTCTGGGCGATCGCGATCAGCACGCAGCACATGCCGGTGCTCATCAGCGCCGCGGCGACCCAGTTGACCCGGCCGGGGGCCCGGTCCCCGGGCGGCGGGATGAACAAGCGGGCGCCGACGGCGGACACCAGCATCACCGGCAGCGGGATCCAGAACAGCCAGTGCCAGCTCAGGTGCTCGTCGATGAGGCCGCCGATCACCAGGCCGAAGCCCCCGCCGATCCCCAGGATGGCCGACATCAGCCCGATGCTGCCCGGCACCCGGTCCCGGGGGAACTCATCGCGGATGACCGAGAACGACAGCGGGAAGATGCCGCCGGCCACGCCCTGGATGACCCGGGCCACGATCAGCACGCCCAGCGAGTTGGCCGCCCCGCCCAGGGCGGTTCCCGCCGCTAGCACCAGCAGCGTGCCCACCAGGAGCGGCCGCTTGCCGTGCATGTCGCCCAGCTTGCCGATGATCGCCGTGCCCACCGAGGCCGACAGCAGGAACCCGGTCAGCAGCCACGTGACGCCGGTCTCGCTGGCGCCCAGGCTGCGCTGGAACACCGGCAGCGCCGGGATGACCGCCGAGCTCAGCACCGCGTAGCACAGCGCCGCCAGCAGCAGCACGGTGAGGATCATGCCGGTCTTGGCCTGCTGGCCGTCCTGCGGCGGACTAATGCGTTGAACTCCCCGCGAACCCGGCGCCATGCCGCCACTGTAATCGGCGTCACCCGGCATGAGCACCGCCCGGGCCGGCCGACCCGCGCCCGGGCGGTGCTCAGCTGGCCCGCTTGTAGGCCCGGACGGCCAGCGGCACGAACACCAGGTAGATACCCGCCAGCCAGGCCAGGCTCTTCCACAGGTTGCCCGCGATCGGGCCGCCCAGGGCCAGCGCGCGCATGGTGTCGACCACGTAGGTGACCGGCTGGTTGTTCGCGAACGCCTGCAGCCAGCCCGGCATGGTCGCGATCGGCACGAACGCCGAGGACAGGAACGTCAGCGGGAAGATCCAGATCAGCCCGAAAGCCTGCACCGACTCCTCGTCGCCGATGGCCAGCCCGGTGTACGCGGAGATGCAGGCGATGGCCACGCCGAACAGCACCGCCAGCGCGACCATCGCGATGGCCGGGACGGCGCCGTTGGAGAACCGGAACCCGACCGCGTACCCGACCGCCAGGACGATCAGGATCGTCACCAGCATCCGCAGCGTGTCGGCCAGCAGCCGCCCGGTCAGCACGGCCGAGCGCGCCATCGGCATCGACCGCAGCCGGTCGATGACGCCCTTGGTCAGCTCCTGGGCCAGCGCGATGGCCGTGCCGAAGCAGGCGAACGCGGCGGTCTGCGCGATGATCCCGGGCATCAGGAAGTTGACGTAGCCGCCCGGCACGCCGACCCGGATCGCGCCGCCGAACACGTAACGGAACATCAGCACGAAGATCACCGGCTGGACCACGGTGAACACCAGGTACGCCGGCACCCGCATCCAGACCAGCAGGTTGCGCCGGGTGATGGTGAGCGTGTCGGTCACCGCCCAGCCGAACCGGACGCGCGGGCTGGGCGCGCCGACCGGGCCTGCGGTGCGTTCCGCGATCGCGGTCATGATGCCGCCCCCGCCTCAGCCCGCCGCCGTCCCCGGCCGCCGCGCCTTCGGCCGGACGGCTGCTCCTCCTCGGCGGCGTGGCCGGTCAGGGTCAGGAATACGTCGTCGAGCGACGGCCTGCGCAACGTGAGCCCCCTGGTCGCCACGCCCGCGGCGTCCAGCGCGCGGACGGCGTCGACCAGCGCGTCCGATCCGCGCCCGCCGACCCCGATGCTCACCACCCCTGTCTCCAGGTCGGCGTGCGGCTCGCTCTCGCCGATGGGGGTGACCGCCGCGGCCGCATCAGCGACGTGCGACCGGTCGGGCACGGTGAACTCGACCACGTCCCCGCCGGCCCGGCCCTTCAGCTCCTCGGCCGTGCCCGCGGCGATGACCTGGCCGTGGTCGATGACCACGATCTCATCAGCCAGCTCGTCGGCCTCGTCCAGGTACTGGGTGGTGAGCAGGATGGTCGTCCCGTCGGCGACCAGGGACCGGATGATGTCCCACATGCCCAGCCTCGACCGCGGGTCCAGCCCCGTGGTCGGCTCGTCCAGGAACAGCACCCGCGGCCGCCCGACCAGGCTCGCGGCCAGGTCCAGACGCCGCTGCATGCCGCCGGAGTAGGTCTTGGCCGCCCGGTTGGCCGCGTCCGTCAGGCCGAACTGCTCCAGCAGCTCGACGGCACGGCTGCGGGCCTCCGGCCAGCGCAGGTGGTACAGCCGCCCGACGATCTCCAGGTTCTCCCGGCCGGTCAGCTCTTCCTGGATGGCGGCGGACTGCCCGGCCAGCCCGATCGACCGGCGTACCGCGGCGGCATCGTGCACCACGTCGAACCCGTCGACCACCGCCCGGCCCCCGTCCGGAGGCAGCAAGGTGGTCAGGATCCGGACCGCGGTCGTCTTGCCCGCGCCGTTCGGGCCCAGGACGCCGAGCACCGTCCCGCGCGGCACCGACAGGTCGATGCCCCGCAGCGCGTGCACGTTGCCGAACGACTTGGTCAGGCCCTCCACAAGAATTGCCGGCTGGCCGTTTACCATCAAACCTCCCGAACTCCCCGTATTACGAACCCACTGTGCCCCACCGACCATGGAACCAGAAACCTAAATTTATCTGCCGAACGGACCGCGGTGCGTGCGGCAGAATCTCTGCCATGCTGCCCGTCGCCGAGCTCCATCTGCATATCGAAGGCACGCTTGAGCCGGAGCTGCTGGTCCGCCTGGCGGTCCGCAACGGCGTCGCGCTGCCCACCACCGACCCCGCGGAACTGCGGGCCAGGTACCGGTTCGACAGCCTGCAGGCCTTCCTGGACCTGCACTACGCCAACGTGCGTGTGCTGCGGCAGCAGCAGGACTTCTACGACCTGGCCCGCGCTTACCTGGCCCGGGCCGCGGCGGCCGGGGTACGCCGGGCCGAGATTTTCTTCGACCCGCAGACCCACCTGGGTCACGGGGTGCCGCTGGCCGCCGTGTTCGGCGGGCTGACCGCGGCGCTGGCCGACGGCGAGCGGGAGCACGGGATCTCGGCCGCCCTGATCCTGTGCTTCCTGCGCGACCGGGGTCCAGAGGCTGCCGCCGAGATGCTCCGCGCGGCGCTGCCGTTCCGCGACCAGTTCATCGGCGTCGGGCTCGACTCGACCGAGATCGGCTACCCGCCGTCGCTGTTCGAGCAGGTCTACCGGCAGGCCGCGGCCGAAGGCCTGCGGCTGGTCGCGCACGCGGGGGAGGAGGGCGGCCCGGACTACGTGCGCGAGGCGATCGACCTGCTGCACGTCGAGCGCGTCGACCACGGCGTGCGGTCCATGGAGGACCCCGGGCTGATCGCCGAGCTGCGGGACCGGCGCACCGCGCTGACCGTGTGCCCGCTGTCCAACGTGGCGCTGCGCGTGGTGGACACCCTGGCCGCGCACGTGCTGCCGAGCATGCTGGACTCCGGCCTGCTGGCCTGCGTGAACAGTGACAACCCGGCCTATGTCGGCGGGTACGTGGACGACAACCTGGCCGCGGTGCGGGCCGCGTTCGGCTACGACGACGCCGCGCTCGCGGTGCTGGCCCGCAACTCCTTCGATGCCACCTTCGCCGCCGAGCAGGACAAGCGCCGCTGGCACGCCGAGGTGGACGCCTGGCTGGCGAGCGTCAGCTGAGGTCGGCGAAGAACCTGGCTACGATCGGGCCGCAGGTGGGCCCGCCGTTCCCGGTGGAATCCACCACCAGGCACGCGAACGCGGTATTGCCCTTGAAGCCCATCAGCCAGGCGTCGGTCTTCAGCGGGGCGGACGTCCCGTACTGGGCGGTCCCGGTCTTGGCGTAGGTGCCGGCCGGCAGGCCCTGCCCGGCCGCGGTGCCGCTGGCCACCACCGACGCCATCATCTTGCGCAGGTCGCTGACCACATTCGCCGGCAGCTGGCTGGCGGCCGGAGTCGCCGCGCCGCTGGCTGACCCGCTGCTCGTGGCCGCGCCGCTCGCCGGCGCGCCGCTGCCTGACGCGCCCTGGATGAGCTGCGGCGTATGCACCGTCCCGGCGTCGGCGGCCGCGGCGACCATCGCCATGGACAGCGGCGACATCAGGACCCGTCCCTGGCCGATCGACGTGGCGGCCAGGTCCGCCTTGTCGGCCGGCTGCGGGACCGAGCCGTCGAACGAGATTAGCCCGAGGTGCAGGCTGCGGCCCACCCCGAGCATGGTCGCAGCGGCCGGCAGGTCCGGCGCGGTCAGGTGCCCGGTGGCCAGCTGGATGAAGGCGGTGTTGCACGACTCGGTGAAGGCCTGCAGCAGCGTGCTGACCGGCGCGTCGCCCTCGGCGTTGTGGAACACTTCGCCGTCCACGGTGGCGGTGCTCGGGCAGCTCGCCGCCGACCGCGGCGTGAGCCCACGGGTGATCAGCGCGGTCGAGGTGATCACCTTGAACGTCGAGCCGGGCGGGAAGCCGCCGTCGATGGCCTCGTCGAAGCCGCCGGAGTTGGCCGAATCAACGGCCAGGATGTCGCCGGTGGAGGCGTTCACCGCGACCAGCGCGGCGCTCTTCTTCTCCCCGGCCAGCGCGGTCTCGGCGGCGGTCTGCGCCGCCGGGTCGATGGTGGTGGTGACCGGCGTGCCCGGGCGGGCGGGCAGCGTCGCCACGGTGGCGACGGTCCCGCCGCTGCCGCTGCCGCTGCCGCTGCCGCTGCCGGTGCCGCTGACGACCGTGACCGTGGCGCCCGGCTGCCCGGCCAGCTGCCGCTCGTCGGCCTGCTCCAGCCCGGTCTGCCCGACCACGCTCGCCGCGCTGTAGGGCGCGCCGAGCTGGCTGAGCTGCTGGGCGGTGATCGGCCCGACCGTGCCGACCACCCCCGCGGCCAGGCCGGGGGTGATGGCGCTGCGCTTGCTGCCGGACTGGAAGACCGTCCCGGGGATCGGGTAGATGGTCGGCTCCAGCTGGCTGTAGCGGGCCTGGGACACGGTGAAGACCGGCTCGAAGAACGTGGGGTGCAGCTTGGCCGCGGCCAGCGCGCGGTTTGCCTGGGCCTGCGTCGCGCCCGCCGCCACCAGCGCGGACCCCACGGCCTTGGCGTTCTTGATCCGGGCGCCCTCTACGCCGATCGTCACCACGTCACCGCTGGTCACCAGCGGCGCCCCGCCCTGGCCGAGGATGGCCGCGCGGGTCGGCCACCTCACCTGCAGCGCGAGGTGATCACCGGATTGCAGCGACGGCGCGATCGTGGCGGGCGACCAGCTGACCAGCCAGTGCCCCTGCACCTGCGTCAGGTGCAGGGTGGGCTTGATCGTGATGAGGCGCAGGCCCGGCACGGCCAGCTGCTCGGTGAACGGCTCAGTGGCTGTCGATCCGGAGGTAGCGATGGTGCCCGCGGTGAAGCTGGCCTGGTGCACGCCTAGGTCGGTGAACGCCGCCTGGTTCACCGCGGTGAAGTCGGCGGGCGGCTGGGACACCAGCTGCTGCATCGCCGCCCAGTCCTGCTTGGCCCAGGCGGCGAAGTAAGCGCTGGCCGTCGTCTGCGGTTGCGGCGACGAGCTGCACGCGCTCAGCAGCCCAGTGACCAGCAGCGCAGCGAGCGCCATGGCCCATAGGCCGGCCCTGTTGCCCAGGCTCATGCCGAGAAGGGTACGCGGCGGCATGCGGGTGCGCGTCAGAATTTTTAGGGGATGAAGGTCATCTTCGGGTGCGGGCCGGTCGGGCGGTTGGTGTCCGGTTGTGCTGGTTGCCGCAGATGGCTTCCTGCTGCTCGCTGGCCTCAGCGCAGCGCGGGGCGACTCACCGGGGAGGGAACTTGGAACTACCGCTGACCAGGCCGCAGCTGCCCGGTGGTGCCCATCCACTCGCGGACCAGACCGGCAGGTGCTGTGGCGAGCATGCGCAGATCGGCGACTGCCTGCCCGGTGGCGCCGCAATCAGGACTCTCCGCGAGCACGTCGGCCAGCGCCAGCATCAGGCGTGCCTGGTCAGGGCCCACGACACCGGGAAACCAGGCGCCCCCCGCCAGCTGGATCTTCCGCTTCCCGCCGCCCTGCAGCGACAGGCACAGGTAGAGGCAGTCAGCACTCACATAGAGGTATTCCCCGGGTGAGGTGTGAACGTTCTTGACGTAGGCACTGGTGGCCGTGGCCAGGTCGTAGCGCTTTTCCGGCAGGAACATCCGGCGATCGCGGTAGACCGAGCCCCGTACCTCGCGTCCCCGCCACGGCCGGGTGGAAGCCAGGTCGGCGACGACGCCCACGCCGCACAGATAGACAAGAAAGGCGCTGAGCGCCATGCCGAACACGAGGCCAGGCATACCGCCCCAGACCACATGCCGGACATAAAGCAACCAGGCCGAGCCTGATGCCAGAGCAGTGAAGGCAACGCGCATGGCGATATGCGACCAGGCGTCCCGTCGGCTGAGGACCGCGGACTGGTAGCGCAGAAGGCCGTCAGGCGGCAGTAACGGCGACGGCTTCACGGGTGTCACTCCCCACCGCGTGCTCCGCTGACTCCGCATCCAGATGTCAGCCAGGGCGGTTGAGCTGAATTATCTCGCAAGCACCGGACAGCCGCAACGCCCGGGATCCCTGCGAGCCGGTTCGGGGACGCGCGGTGAGGGGCGATCTTCATCGCCTGCAAATCTGACGCGCACCCGGGTCGTGCCGAACCGCGCCGTAATGTCGGTCCCCTCCGCTATGTTCGCCGGCATGCGCATGTTGCACACGTCCGACTGGCACCTGGGCCGGTCGCTGCACCGGGCCGACTTGCGCGCGGCGCAGGCCGCGTTCCTGGATTCTCTGGTCGAGACGGTCCGCGCCGAGAAGGTGGATGTGGTGCTGGTCGCCGGGGACGTCTATGACCGGGCCGTGCCCCCGGTGGACGCCGTCGGGCTGTGCGAGGACGCCCTGCTCCGGCTGCACGACACCGGGGCGAGCATCGTGCTGATCAGCGGCAACCACGATTCGGCGCGCCGCCTCGGCTTCGGCAGCGGCCTGCTGGAGGTGGCCGGAGTGCACTTGCGCACCCGGATGAGCGCGGTCGCGCGGCCAGTGCTGCTGGAGGACGCGCACGGGCCGGTGGCCGTATACGGAGTGCCGTACGCCGAGCCCGACGCGGTCCGCGCCGAGCTTCCCCCCGAGACCGGGAAGGGGCACGCTGGGGTGCTCGGCCATGCCGTCCGCTCCATCCGGGCCGACGCGGACGCCCGCGGCGTGCGCCGCCGGGTGGTCCTGGCCCACGGATGGGTGACCGGGGGAGCGGCCAGCGAATCCGAGCGCGACATCACGGTCGGCGGCGTCGGGCAGGTCGCCGCCGACACCTTCGCCCACTTCAGCTACGTGGCGCTCGGCCACCTGCACGGTCAGCAGACGCTCGCCGAGCAACTGCGTTACAGCGGCTCCCCGCTGCCGTACTCCTTCTCCGAGGCTAAGCATCGCAAGGGCAGCTGGCTGATCGAGCTGGACGCGGCGGGCGTCAGCCGGGTCGAGCGCGTTCCCGCGCCCACCCACCGCCGGCTGAGCCAGCTCCGCGGCCGGCTCGCAGACCTGCTCGGCTCGCCCGCCTACACCCAGTTTGAGCAGGACTTCGTGTCGGTCACGCTGACCGACCCGGGCCGTCCCGAGGGCCCGATGGACGCGCTGCGCACCCGGTTCCCGCACATCCTCGTGCTCACCTTTGAGCCCGAGGGCGCCGCGCCCGACGCCCGTGGTTACCAGGCCCGCGTGGCGGGCCGCGACGACCGGGCCATCGCGGCGGGGTTTGTCCAGCACGTCCGGAACACCCCGCCCACCGCGGGCGAACGGCGGCTGCTGGCCGCCGCGTTCGAAGCAGTCCGCCTGGAGGAGGCCGGCTGATGCGCCCGCACCGGCTGCGCGTGACCGCGTTCGGCGCGTTCGGCGGCACCGTCGAGGTGTGCTTCGACGACCTGGCCAGTGCAGGCCTGTTCCTGCTGCACGGCGAGACCGGCGCGGGCAAGACCACGCTGCTGGATGCCATCGGGTTCGCCCTGTACGGCCGGGTGCCCGGCGAGCGCGCCAAGACCCGCAGGCTGCGCTCGGATCACGCGGCGCCGGGCTCGTTCACTGAAGTCGAGCTCGAGGCGACCCTCGGCGGCCGCCGGATGCGGGTCACCCGCAGGCCCGAGCAGCAGCGCCCGAAGCGCCGCGGCAGCGGGACCACCACCGAGCAGGCCAAGGTCCTGCTCGAGGAGCATGACGGCTCCAGCTGGCGGGCCCTCTCGACCCGGGCCGGCGAGGCCGACGACGAGATCAAAGACCTCATGGGCATGTCCGCTGAGCAGTTCTACCAGGTCGTCCTGCTGCCTCAGGGCGAGTTCGCGCAGTTTCTGCACGCCGCCGCGGACAAGCGGGCCGAGTTGCTGGAGAAGCTGTTCGGTACCGATCGGTTCGGCAAGGTCGAGGACTGGCTCGCCGAGCGGCGCCGGGCTACCGCCCGCGCGGTAGATGCCGCCGAGCAGGCCATCCGGGAGCTGACTGCGGTAATCGCCCAGGTCGTCGGCCCCGATCCCGCGGCCCCCACCGGTCCCGCGACTGTCACCGACCCCGCGGTGCTCCCGATCCCGCGGTGCCTCCCGATCCCGCCGAGGTGCCTGCCCGATCCCGCGGTGCCTCCCGATCCCGCGGTGCTGCCCGATCCCGCCTGGGCCCCGTTGCTGGCGGCGTCCGCCGCCGCCGCGGCCGAGGTCGGCCAGGCCCGGGTTCAAGCCCTCCGCACGGAGCTTGATCAGGCCCAGGACCGCCAGCGGGCCGCCGAGCGGCTGGCTGACCGGCAGCGTCGGCGCGCCGGGGCCCTGCGCGCCCGCGAGGAGCTGGCTGCTGCCGCTTCCGCCGTCGGCGCCTTGCGCGGGCAGCTCGCTGCCGCCGCCCGCGCCGCCGAGGCGGCCGGAGCGCTCGGCGAGGACGAACGGGCTAGCGACGCCCTGGCCCGGGCCCGGGCTGAGTACGACCTGGCCCGGGCCCGGGCCGAGCACGACCTGGCCCGGGCTTGCGCCGGGGATCCGGTCGGTGCTGATGCCCTGGCCGCCGCCGGCGAGTTCCGGGCCGCCGGCCAGGAGCACGCGGCCAAGCTCGGCCGCCTGGACGCCTTGCGTCCCCACGAGAACCACGCGGCCGATGAGGATGCGAACGCGAAAGCCGCTCGGATGGCCGCCGATGAGCTGACCGCCCAGATCGCCGAGGCTGGCGCGATCCTGGCTGACTGGCAGGAACACCGTCCGCGGCTCGTCGCCGAGCGCGAACAGGCCCGCCAGGCCGCCGAGGACCTGCCAGACCGCGCCAGTGCGGCCGATGCCTGCCGCCGGGCCGCGGGCGACGCTGGTGCCCTGGTCAAGGCCCGGGCTGACGCCCGCCGTCAAGAGGACGCGTACTTCGCTGCGAGGCTGGCGACGTCCGAGCGCCGCGATGAAGCCTCGCGCCTGCGCGAGGCTCGCATCGACGGCATGCGCGCGGAGCTCGCCGCCACCTTGGTGGATGGCGCACCGTGCCCGGTCTGCGGTTCGCTCGATCATCCAGAACTGTGCGAGCTCCGCGGCGAGCGGGTGACCCGGGAACAGGAAGATGCCGCTGACGCCGAGGCGGCGGCCGCGGCCGACCGCGCCGAGATGATCGGGGCGAAGCTGGCCGCGGCCGATATCCTCGTGGCCGACCTGACCGCCCGGCTGAAAGGCGGCGGATTCTCCGCCCCCGCGGACCTGGCCACGCTCGAGGCCGAAGCTGCCCGGCTGACCGTCCGCGCGGGCGAGCTAGCCGGCCAAGCTACGCAGCTGACGGCCGAAGCTGCCCGGCTGAGCGACGTCCAGAGCGGTCTCGAGGCGCTGGACCAGGACATCGCCGGCACCGGGAAGCTGCTGGCCGAGCTGACTGAGCAGCGTGACGGGGCGCTTCGCCAGGGCGCCGAGGCGGAGCAGCGGGCCGCGCAGCACCGGGAGTCGCTGCTGGCCCAGCTGGACGGCCTGCCCGACCTGGACGCTGCCCTGCGCGCCGCCGGGGACGCAGCCCGGGCCCTGTTCGCCGCCGCCGATGCGGCCGATGCCGTCAACCGCGCCGAGCAAGCGGCCCGCGACGCGCGGGACCGGGCGCTGCAGGCCGCAGACGCCGCGGGGTTCGCCGGCCTGGACGCGGTCCGTGAGGCGCAGCGTCCCGCTGACTGGCGCGCAGCGGCCGAGCAGGACGTCACAGACCACGAGACCTCGGTCAAGGCGGTCGCCGAGCTGCTGGCTGACCCCGAGCTCGACGTGGCTCTCGACCCGCCTGCCGACCTGGACGGGACGGCCGCCGCGGCGGATGCGGCGCGCCAGGTCCACGACGCCGCGCTCGCCGCGCACGACCGCGCCCGGCACCGGGCCGAGCAGCTGGCCGAGCTCGCGCCCCGGCTCACCGGCCGCCTCGCCGAGCTCGAACCGCTGGCCGCACGCGCCGCCGAGGCCCGCCAGCTGGCCGACCTCGCCGCCGGGCAAGGGGCCAACACGCTGCGGATGACGCTGTCCTCGTTCGTGCTCGCGGCCCGCCTGGAGGAAGTCGCGGCCGCGGCCAGCCAGCGGCTGCTCGCGATGACCTCAGGCCGGTACTCGCTGATTCATACTGACGCGCGCCGCGGCGCGGGCCGGTCCGGGCTCGGCCTTCTCGCCTGCGACGCGTGGACCGGGGTGGACCGCGACACCAGCACGCTGTCCGGCGGCGAGACCTTCCTGGCCAGCTTGTCCCTCGCGCTTGGCCTCGCGGACGTCGTCACCGCCGAGGCGGGCGGAACGCGGATCGAGGCGCTGTTCGTCGACGAGGGCTTCGGCAGCCTCGACGAGGACACGCTGGAGGAGGTCATGACGGTGCTCGACGGCCTGCGGGAGGGAGGCAGGATGGTCGGCATCGTCAGCCATGTGGCCGAGCTGAAGCAGCGCATTCCCGCCCAGGTCCGCGTGCACAAGGGTCACGCCGGCAGTCACGTGACCCTCTCGACGCCCACGTTGCCGTAGCCGGAAAGGACAAGGCCGGCTGATAAAGCCGGCTAATACTGAATCGCCTATCTGCTGGCCGGCCGTGGCCGCCCGCCTGGCGGCGGAAATTGACGCAGGCTTCTTGCCATTAACCGGGCGGTCGTCCGGCATCCACGCCATGCCTCGTTACCGGCCAGTTCACATTTGCCAAACGAGCCAGAAACACATCATCGCTCTTCCCGCGCATCACCACGCGTTCCCCGCCCGCTCGCGAGGCCGGGTGATCCACCCGTTCCAGGCTCGGTGGCCCAGCAGGCCACGATAACGCCGTCCTCGGGTCCTGATCGATCCCACCGCAGCTCATGCTGGTCATCTCGGCCGATGCCACGCGCTGATCGCCGTCTGGAAAGATTGGCCAGGGGCGCCTCCAGCGCGCGCGGCTGGGCCTTAAATGACCTACGCCGAGATCCGGACAAGTCGGTCATAAGAATTATGTCGTCCCTAATATTGATAACAACGGCACGGCGACCCCCGAGTCCCAGGGATGAACGCGTGCCGCTGAAAAAAAGGGTCCGGCCCCCTCTCGTCAGGGCACTCTGCACGGCTTACGATCGGAACCTGTCAGTTAAGAGATGAATACTCTGACGTACGACCGTGGGCGGGCGGACGGGAGCGTCAGAGACGACAAGCGTGCAGGAATAGGAATTCGTCATGGCTAGTGATCCCGCTGTCCGGCGCATCGTAGTCGGTGTTGACGGCTCGGCTGAGTCCGTGGCCGCGTTGAGGTGGGCGTGCCGGGAAGCGAGCCTGTGCCCCGGCGAGGTCCATGCGGTCCTCGCCCTGGAATCCGCATGCCACCAGATCGCCAGCTACGCGGTGCCCGGCCCGCGGCGCTCCAGCGGGAGCGGGGGTGCCGCCCGTGAGATCCTGCGCAGGTCGGTTCGCGAGGCAGTCAGCCTGTATCCCGGCGTGAGGGTGCGCACCGAGATCACCGAGGGCCTCGCGGCGCGCGTTCTGCTCGACTATGCGAGTAACGCTGACCTGCTGGTGCTCGGCCGCACGGCTCACGACCCGGATCAGTACCGCGGGGCCGGCCCGGTCATCCGGGCGTGCCTGCGTGCTGCCCCGTGCCCGGTCGTCGTCATCGGCCACGCCGCGCCGGATCCCGCTGATCACGTCCCGGAGTCCTGGCAGCGGGCCCTGGACGCCGCGGCGGCGGCCAGGTAATGCCGGAGTAACCTACACTCGTCGTGTGCCGTCGCCCCTGGTAGAAGTATCAGAGCGGGTCAGCGTCGCGCTCGCTGCCCGGCAGCCGGTGGTCGCACTTGAATCCACCATCATCTCCCATGGCCTGCCGCGCCCAGGCAACTACGCCGCCGCGAGGAGGTTCGAGGAACTCCTCGAGCACCAGGGCGTGACCCCGGCCACCATCGCGGTCATCGACGGCGTGCCCAAGGTCGGGCTGTCGCCGCAGGACCTGGAGCGTATCGCGGCCGACGACTCCGTGGTCAAGGTCAGCAGCCGCGACATTGCCATCGCCATCGCCCGCAAGGTGACCGGCGGCACCACGGTCGCGGCCACTTCCGTACTGGCCGCCCGGGCCGGGCTGCGGGTATTCGCCACGGGCGGCCTGGGCGGCGTGCATCGGGGCGCCGCCGAATCCTTCGACGAGTCCGCTGACCTGACCGTGCTGTCCCGCACGCCGATCACGGTCGTCTCAGCCGGGGTGAAGTCCATCTTGGACATCCCGGCCACCCTGGAGCGGCTCGAGACCCTCAGCGTCGCTGTCGTCGGCTACCGCACCTCGCGGTTCCCGGCCTTCTGGCTCTCCGATTCCGGATACGACCTCGACTGGCGCGTCGATTCCCCGGCCGAGATCGCCGACATAATGGCGGCCCGGGACGCCTTCGGCGAGCCGTCCGCGCTGCTGATCGCCAACCCGCTGCCGACCGCGCTGCAGCTGGACCCCGGCGTGCTCGACGTCGCACTGGGCGAGGCCCTGACGGACGCGGCCGAGCAGGGCATCCGCGGCAAGGCGGTCAGCCCGTTCCTGCTCGACCGGATCCAGCAGGTCACCGGCGGGGCCAGCGTCGGGGTGAACCTGGCTATCGCGCGCGGCAACATCGAGCTCGCGGGCCAGATCGCCAGCGCATGGTCCCGGCGGGCCGGTGAGCCCCGCTGACCGCCAGCCGGCGGATCCTGGTCTGCGGCGATGTCATTAATGACGTGCTGGTCAAGCCGCTGGCCGGGGTCACCCCGGACAGCGACACCCCGGCGGCGATCCGGGCGCGCCCGGGCGGGGCGGCGGCCAACCAGGCCGCCTGGATGGCGCACCTGGGCGCCTGCGTCACCTTCGCCGGCCGGGTCGGCGCCCGCGATGCGGACCACCACCGGGATGAGCTGGCCAGGACCGGCGTCCGCTCGCACCTTGCGGTCGACCCGGACGCGGAGACCGGCTCGATCGTGATCATGGTGGCCGCCGACGGCGAGCGGACCATGTTCACCGACCGCGGGGCGAACCGTCATCTCCAGGAAGATGACCTCCCGGACAGCCTGCTGGACGAGGCGCAGGTGCTGCACCTGACCGGCTACAGCTTCTTCGAGCCTCCGCTGCTCGAGGTCGCGCTCCAGCTGCTCGCGCGGGCCCGGTCCCGGGGCCTGGCCGTCACCATAGATCCCGGCTCGGCTGCTTTCCTGGCCCGGCTGCCGGCCGGTGCGTTCCTGCGCTGGACCGAAGGCGCGGCGGTCTGCTTCCCCAATCGCGACGAGGCCGCCATGCTGGTCGGCGAGGCAGATCCGGTCACCATGGCGAGCCGCCTCACCCGGCACTACGGTGTCGTCGCGCTGAAACTGGGCGGCGCCGGGTGCGTGCTGGCGGTGCCCGGCGAGAACCCGGTTCGCATGGCCGCCTACCCGGCCCGGGCGCGGGACACCACCGGCGCGGGCGACGCGTTCTGCGGTGCCTTCATGAGCCGGTGGCTCGCGGGCCGCCCGGACCCGCAGGCCGCGGACCTGGCCGGCGCGGCGGAGTTCGCGACGCGCATCGCCGCCTCCGTCGTCACCCGCTTCGGCGCCCGCCCAGCCGGGGCGTCCCGCTAGCGCCGCCCCGGCGGCGAGGAAGACGACGAGGAAGACGGCGACGGCGAGGGGGACGGCGACGGCGAGGGAGACGGCGATGGCGAGGGAGACGGCGACGGCGACGGCTTCTTCGAGGGCGACGCCGACTTCGACGGCGACGCGGCAGCCGAGGCCGAAGACGGCGGCGAGGTCGATGAAGCGGGCTGCGTTGAGGTGAACGCGATCGGGGATACCGAGGGCTTCTTGTGGTTCTTCAGCTTCGGCGACGCGGCGGCAGCCGCCGGCGAGGTCGGCTGGAGCGTGATGAGATGCACCGCTGCCGCGGACTGGGCCGGCGGACTGGGCTTGTGGTTACTCGTGAGGGCCAGGGCCGTGCCGCCCCCGATGAGGGCGAGCATCAGCGCCGCCGCGGCCGCTGCGCGCAGATGCCTGAGATGCCGCTCGTGCGCCACGTGCTTCAGGTGCTTGCGATGGCGGGCTGCGCCGGCCGCCAGCACGCCCGGTGCCGGTTGGGCGCCCTCGGACAGGTCGATCCTCTCCACGGCGGAGCCCTGGAGCGCGGGCGCAGCGCCGGACGGCCACAGTGCCGCCAGCAGCAGAGCCGCCTCGCCCAGGTGAGAGCGGCCGCGCCGCTCCCAGTCCGCGCCGTAAGCCCCCGCGGCGACCGTGGCGAGCTCGGTGACGAAGCGGCTCGCGTCGGCCGGGCGGTCGCGTGGATCCTTGGCCATCCCGGCCCTGACCAGCGGCCGCAGCGGCTCGGGCACGGGTTCCAGCGGCACCGGCTCGGCCATGTGCTGGTACAGCAGCCGTTCGGCGGTATCCCCGATGAACGGCGGGCGGCCGACCAGGCACTCATAGAAGGTGGCGGTCGCCGCGTAGACGTCCCCGGCCGGGCTGGCCGGGGAGTCGCCGAACTGCTCGGGCGGCGCGTACACCAGGCTGCCTGCCGGGATCGCGGCGTCGCCCGCCCGGGCCGCGATGCCGAAGTCCGTCAGCTTGCTAGCGCCATCCCCGTTGACCAGCACATTCTCCGGCTTGTAGTCCCGGTGCACCACCCCGTGCCGGTGCGCTGCGGCCAGGCCCAGCAGCGAGCCCTGCAGCACGACCAGCGCTGCCTCCGGCGTCGTGGCGCCTTCGTGAACCAGGATCTCGCGCAGGGAGATGCCGTCCACGAGCTCCATGACGATGGCCGCGCCCCGCGGCGACTCGACGTACTCATAGAGCCGGACCACGTGCGGATCGTTCATGGCGGCCAGGACGCCGGCCTTGGCGCGGAACAGCCCGGCGAACTCCGGATCCGACAGCAGGTTCTGCCGCAGGTACTTGATCGCGACCAGCGTTCCCGACGCGTCGTGCCGGGCTAGCACCACGTCGCCGAACCCGCCCGAGCCCAGCGCCCTCAGCTCGGTGAATCCGGGCACGTCCCACTCAGCCACGGCGATCCGCCCCTCTCAGCAACTCAGGCTGACTGTTGTCGGAGCCGACTCGGCCCCCGGGCCGAGGACGTCAAGGATGACGGTCTGCGTCGCGCTGCCGTGACCCTGGCCTTCGACGGCGACGGTGACGTAGACGGCGTGCTGGCCGACGGTCACCGACTGGCTCAGCGGCTGCGGCGCCTCGGTCTGCGGCCGGAAGACCCACTGGTAGGAGATGGTCCCGGCCGCGCCGTTGGTGGTGATCTCCCCGGTCACGTCGACCGCGCACCCGCTCTTGATCTGCCGGGTGATGTGCACGCCGGTCACGCTGAACGGCGGGTGGTCGAAAAAGCGCAGCCACAGCACCACGCCGGCCGCGGCGAGCAGGATCACGGTCAGGGCCAGTCCCAGCAGGCGCCGCAGCCGCCGCAGCCTGACCTGCCGCGGCGGCGGCCCGGGCGCACGCCCGGTACGCCACACGCTCTCCGCTCCGGCCTGGCTGGCGGGAACGCCGGGCCCGAACCGCACCACGTCCGACGCCGCCTCTTGCCCGACCGCCGCGGCCTCCGGCTGGCGCGCCACGATCACGGTGGCCGGCTGCGGCGCAGGCTGAACGGGCCCGGCCCGGGGCGGCGATCGAAGATCCGGGACGGTGCGCGCCGCCGGGCTGTCCCCGCCGGGCGGCGGCCACGCGGGACCGGTTCCCGAAGATCCTTCCCCCATCTGGCCCTTCTTCCGGTCAAGTGTAAGGCGCTCGTATCTACTACAGAGGCGGGGGAGCCATAGCCCTGATACAGGCCGTTACGGGCTTGCGGCCAGTCAAGTGTCGCACCGCAGTCATCTGAGTGGGCTCAATGATCCCATCAGACGCGGCAATCCGCGCGGGATCCGCCCGCATGGTCACCTCACATTAACGAAGCCACTCCAGCAGGAGCCCGTTCAGCCGGGCGGGCGCGTCCACTGGCACCCAATGGCTGGCCTCCGGGATCTCCTCATACCGCCACGGGCCTCTGACCAGTGACGCTGAGTTCCGCATCATTTCGCCGTCCAGGTAATGATCCCCGGTTGACCAGATGCCCATGGCCGGCGCGGTCACCGGCGGCAGGTCGCGCCGCGGCGCGGGCAGCCGGGGCGCGAGGTTAGCCCGGTACCAGTTCAGCGAGGCGGTGAGCGCTCCGGGACGGGACAGGTCCGCGATCCACTGCGCCTGGTCCCCGTCGCCCCGGGTGAGCATGCGCAGCCAGGCCCAGTCGTCGTGCTGGATAGTGGCCTCCGCGATATCGGCGAACTGGAAGAACAGCTGGTACCAGCCCATCTCCAGCGACCGCAGGGTCGGCGCGGACCGGGGATGGGGAACCGAGATCACGGTCAGCGAGCGGACCCGCTCCGGGCTGAGCATGGCCGTGTACCACGCCACCGTCGCGCCCCAGTCATGGCCGACCACGTGCGCGGCTCCGATGCCGAAGTGATCCAGGATCGCGGTCACGTCCCGCACCGAGTTCCGCAGCGAGTACGCCGCGACCTCCTCCGGGCGCCCCGAGCGGCCGAACCCCCGCAGGTCCGGCGTGATGACCCGGTACCCGTGACTGACCAGGAACGGGACCTGGTTGCGCCAGAGCCGGGCCGAGTCCGGCCAGCCGTGCAGCAGCACGACCGGGATGCCCTCGCCGTGGTCCTCGACGTACAGCGAGATCTCGTTGGCCGCGATCACCCGGCCGGTCGGCGATTCCTCCATGCCGCCGATCATGGCATGCCCGCCTCAGGCGTCGCGCAGGCGCAGCAGCAGTCCGCCGGCCGCCATCGCGCCGGCCGCCCAGGCGGCGAGCACGCCAAGACCCTGCCACGGGGCCAGCGGCAGGCCCCGCACTCCTTCCGTGACCTGGATGTACAGGCCCGCGGTCATCGGGGCGATCTGCTTCAGGTGGCGGGACAGCGCCTGGTCCGGGATCACCGAGCTGATGATCGGGAACAGGTACAGCACGCCGAGCACCAGGCCGATGCCGACGGCGGAGTCGCGGACGGCCATGGTGATGCCCAGGGCCAGCAGCGCGATCAGCGCCAGGTACACCACCGAGCCGGCCGCGGCACGCAGGTCGGGGCCGTTGCCCAGCGACACCGGCACATAACCGTTCGCCGCGGACAGGCCCCGGCCGGGCAGGATCAGCCGCCCGGCCAGCACCGAGCCGAGCACAGCGGCCGTGCCGGCGGCCACGGCCCAGCCGGTGACCACCGCCGCCTTGGCGGCCAGCATCACCAGCCGCCGTGGTGTCGCGGCCAGCGTCACCCGGATCATCCCGGTGCCGTACTCGCCGCCGGCGGCGTTCCCGGCCAGCAGCGCGACGATCACCTGGCCGAGGTAGACGCCGGACAGGCTGATCTTCGCCGGGTCCGCGCCGGTCTGGCCCGGCGCGCATGCGCCCGGCGCGCAGTGGCCGCCCGCGGCCACGGCCGCGCCCACCACGATGGTGAGCGCGACCACGGCCAGCAGCAGCCACCACGTGCTGGACAGCGTCCGTAGCTTCGTCCACTCGGCATGCAGCGCGTCCGCCATCAGGCGTCCCGGCGGCGCAGCAGCACGGCCGCTCCGGCCAGCGCCGCCGCCGCCCAGCCGCACAGCACCGCCAGGCCGGCCCACCAGGCGAGCGGGAAGTAACCCGACAGGGCCGAATAGATGGCGTTGACCTGCGGGTACTCCGGATACGCCTGCTGGGCGGCGAATCCCGCCGCCGGGGTGATCCGCAACAGCCAGTCTGCCGCGCCGAGCGGCACGACCGCGGCGACGGCCAGGAAGTACGGGAGCACGAGCGCGACGACGACGATCGCGACCGCGGCCGCGCTGCGGCGCACCATGGTCCCGACGGCGAGGGCTAGGACGGCGGTCAGCGCGGCCAGCAGCCCGGTGCCGATGACCACGCGCACCGCGGCCGACGCCGGCACGGGGAACTCGTAGTAGCCGCGGGCGTGTGTTATCGCGCTGCCGCCCACGACCGCCACGGCCGCGCCCACCAGCCCGGCGACGAAGGACACCGCGGCCACCACGATCGCCTTGGCGGCCAGCACCCGGCCGCGCCGCGGGCTGGCCGCCAGCGTGATCCGGATCAGGTTCCGCCGGTACTCGGCGGTCATGAACATGGCCGCGACCACGGCCAGCGCAATCAGCCCGGCGAACGTGCCCAGCAGGTAGTCGGTGACGGTGGCAGCGGAGTCCGCCGGGCCGCCGTGCCCCTCCGCGATCGGCGCGATGTCGCCTGTCCCGGTCACGGTGAACTGGGCGCCGGCCTGGTGATATCCGCCGGTTCCAGATCCGTAGTCGGCTCCGTAGTCGGTTCCGATGTATTCACCCGTCCACGAGCCGGTCAGCCCGCTGACATTATCGATGACGGCGGTGGCCTGGGTGGGGGCGTTGCTGAGCCCGTTGACCCCGCCGCCGAACGACTGCGATTCCTGCGAGTAGGCGGGGGAGGCGGTGAACAGCCCGGCCCGCGTGACCGGCGGCAGGCCGGGCAGCGTCACCGTGCCGATCTTGATCCAGTTCGTGCCGTCCGCGGAGTCATAGCCCGTGATCACGTCACCGGACCGGGTCAGCCGCAGCCAGCGCGGATCCGCCGGCCCGACGCTGCCGGGCAGGCCCGCGGTATCCCCGGTGTAATCCCACTGCATGCGCACCCCGTGATCGGCGGCGACCATCATCGCCGCATACGCCGATCCCGGGTTCGCCGAGGCCTTGATGATGATCCCGGCCTTGGCCCACTCCTCCAGGCCAGGCTGCATCGAGGGCGTCGGGGTGTTCAGGTTCCCCGCCGGGATCTGGCCGGTCAGCGAGGTGACCCGGGCCGTGATGGTGCCATTGGCACCCAGCGGCTGGTGCACGAAGTAAAAGCTGTCGCTCACCGGCTCGCCGTTCGGCCCCACCGGGAAGACCGGCCCGCAGGCTGCCCCGCTTCGGGCCGGTCCGCTGCTCCCCACCTGCTGGCACGCCGTGGTGCTGCCCCCGCTGGCCAGCAGTCCGACCCCCGCCGCCACCACGATCGCGGCGATCGCGCCGATGACCCAGCCGCGGACCGTGCGGAACTTCGTCCACTCCGCGTGCAGCAGTTCCGCGAACCCGTCGCGGCCAGCCTGCTGGTCCGACTTATACGGCGTGACTGCTGTCATCTCTGCGCACCTCCGGCGTGAAATTCGACCGCGTCCCTGGTGAGGTCCATGTACGCCTCCTCCAGGGACGCTCGGTGCGCGGCCACCTCCGTGAACGGGATGTGGCTGTCGGTGAGCGCCGTCACGATCTTCTCGGCCGGGAGGCCGGAGACGGTGAGCGCGTCCGGCGCCCACGCGGCGACGGTCGCCCCCGCGTGGGCCAGGACCGTCATCGCCTCGGTACGGGCCGCTGTGCGCAGCTCCACCCGGTTTCCCGACGCGGCCTCGATCAGCGCGGCCACGCTGGTGTCCGCGATGACCCGGCCGCGGCCGATCACGATGAGGTGATCGGCGGTGTCCTGGAGCTCGCTCATCAGGTGGCTGGACACCAGCACGGCCCGACCCTGTGCGGCCAGTGACCGGAGGAAGGCGCGCACCCAGACGATGCCCTCCGGGTCCATGCCGTTGAACGGCTCGTCCATCAGCAGCACCGGCGGGTCGCCGAGCAGCGCCGCGGCGATGCCCAGCCGCTGCCGCATGCCGAGCGAGTAGCCGCCGGCCTTGCGCTTCGCGGCCGGCTCCAGCCCGGTCAGCTGGAGTACCTCATCGGCCCGGGTGCAGCCCAGGCCCTGCGAGTGGGCCAGCCAGATCAGGTGGTTGCGCCCGCTCCGGCTGGGCTGCAAGGCCGCCGCGTCCAGCAGCGCGCCGACGTGGCTGAGCGGGCGCCGCAGCGTGTGGTACGGCCGCCCGCCGATGAGCGCGGTGCCCTCGTCGGCCGCGTCCAGGCCGAGGATGATCCGCATCGTGGTGGACTTGCCGGCGCCGTTCGGGCCGACAAAGCCGGTCACCTGGCCCGGCGAGACGGTGAACGACATCCCGTCCAGCGCCTGCGCCGATCCGAACCGCTTACGCAGGCCGGCCACTTCGATGGCTGCTTCCATAGCCGAAATCCTGCCGTCCCCGGGGGCTGCGGTCATCACGCCGCGGAGCGGTCTTCGCCGCTGCTCTCCCGGGGTAGGGACAGGCGCATGGTCCCCCGCGAGAGCTACCCGCGGATTGCCCGGCGCGGGGGACGCAGCCGGGGTGCCGCGCGAGGACAATGAATGCCATGGTCCCGGACTGGCTCGCGCGCATCACGACCGCCCGGCATGCGCCGGCGGTCGGCTGCGCGCTGCTCGCGGCGGCCGCGGCCGGGCAGGCGATCGCCCAGGCGGTCGTGCACGCCCAGCAGAACCATCCGGCGGCCGTCCCCGGCGCCGTGCCTGCCGTCGAGTACGCCATGCCGCTCCTCGCGTTCGCCCTGCTGGCCACCCTGCCCCTGCTCTTCTTCCGCCCGCTCGTGGCAGCGCTCGCGATCGCGGCGGCCAACGCGGCGTCGCTGGCCTGGTTCGGCATCGCCACCGCCGCCGGGATCGCCGCCCAGCTGATCGCGGGCTACCGGCTCGGCGGCCAAGGCGAGCTCCGCGGGCCGGAGGCTCTGCGCGGTGCGCTGCCCCAGGTCGTGGCCGTCGCGCTGGCGGTGCCGTTCGTCGTGCTGGCCCTGACCAGCCACGGCGGCGTAACTGCGGTGCTGCTCGCGTGGGGCGCGCCCACGGCGGCGGCGGCCGGGATCGCGGTGCGGGCCCGGCGCGAGACGCGGACGCGGACCGCAGCGGGTGAGGCGCTCGCCGACACCCTCACCGAGCACACCGTGCGCGGCGAGCGCGCCCGCATCGCCCGCGAACTGCATGACGTCGTCGCGCACCACATCTCGATGGTCGCGGTGCAGGCGGAGACGGCACGGCTGACCACGCCGGGCCTGTCCGCCGCCGGGGCGCAGCGGTTCACCGAGATCGGCGGCACCGCGCGGGCCGGCCTGACCGAGATGCGCCGGCTGCTCGGCGTGCTCCGCGACGACGCCGAGGACGCCGGCGCCATGGTCGCCGACCGGCACCCGCAGCCCGGGCTGCCGCAGCTCGCTGAGCTGATCGACGCGGCCCGGGAGGCCACGGCCAGCCACGCGACCCGGCTGATCGTCTCCGGCCCGGTCGCCGACTTCGACCCGGGCGTCGAGCTCGCCGCCTACCGCATCGTGCAGGAGGCGCTCACCAACGCCCGGCGGCACGCCCCGGGCGCGGCGGTCGATGTCGAGCTCTGCTACGACGACCATGTGCTGCACCTGCGGATCCGCGACAACGGCCCCGGCCCCGAGGACCCAATGGGCGTCGGCGGCTCCGGTTCCGCGCCGTCGCCGGGCGCCGGCGGGCATGGCCTGCTCGGCATGCGCGAGCGAGCCCTGGCCGTCGGCGGGTCGCTGCGGACGGGCGCCGCCGCGGGCGGCGGATTCTGCGTCGAGGCCGACCTGCCGGCCAAGCCGGAGGTGCCATGACCATCGGGATCGTCGTCGCCGACGACCACGAGGTGGTGCGGGCCGGGTTCGCCGCCATACTCGACACGCAGCCGGACTTCACCGTGCTCGGCACCGCCGCCGACGGCGCCGGGGCCGTGCGGACCTGCCAGGAGCGCCGCCCAGACGTCGTCCTGATGGACATCCGGATGCCGGGCATGGACGGCATCGAGGCCACCAGGCAGCTGACGTCCGCGCGCCGCGCGCCGCGCGTCCTGGTCCTGACCACGTTCGACCTCGACGAGTACGTGTACGACGCGCTGCGGGCTGGCGCCAGCGGCTTCCTGCTCAAGGACGTCACCGCGGAACGGCTGTTCGACGCGGTGCGGGTCATCGCAGCGGGGGACGCGCTGCTCGCGCCCACCGTCACCAAAAGGCTCATCGGCGAGTTTGCCCGTCAGCGGCCCCGTCCCGCGCCCGCCGAGCCGGCCTTCGGCGCGCTCACCCCGCGAGAGACCGAAGTGCTGCGGCTGATCGCCGGGGGACTGTCCAACCCGGAAATAGCCGAACGTCTCGTGGTCACCGAAGAGACGGTGAAGACGCACGTCAGCCGTGTGCTGAGCAAGCTGGGACTGCGTGACCGCACCCAGGCCGTCGTAGCCGCGTACGAGTCCGGCCTTGTCGTGCCCGGTGCTGGCGAGCAGTCCTCGTGACCACGGCGGACACGCGCAGGGCCGTGCCCTGGCCGGTCAGGCGGGCGTTCCCGCTGATTGCCGTCGTGGTGATGATCCTGATCGGCATGGCCGGCACGATCTGGGGGCCCGTCTATTACGGCCAGCAATCCTGGGCGGTGCCCGACGACCTGTGGGCCACGCTGGTCGCGGCCCAGCGGCTGCTGCATCTGGACCTGGCCGGCCTGTACACCCCGCCGACCAACCTGATCAGCTTCCCCGGCGCCGCCGTGATCCTGGTCCCGGTCGCCGCCGTGCTGGACGCGGCCGGGCTGCCCATCCACGCGGGTCAACAGGGCGTTCACCCGGCTGGGTGGCTGGTCGCCGGGCCCCTGGAGACCCTTCTCTCCGCGATAGTGCTGTTCGCCGCCGACGCGCTCGCCGAACGACTGGGCGCGAGCCTGCCCAAGCGCTTCCTGCTGGCCGCGGCGGAGGCGACCGCGCTGTGGAACGTCACGATCCGCTGGGGTCATCCGGAGGACGCGGTAGCCGTGGGGCTCGTGCTGTACGCCGTCCTGGCCATCGGCGACGAGCGGCCCGGCCGGGCCGCCTGGCTGACCGGGGCCGCCGTGGCCGTCCAGCCGCTGGTGCTGCTCGCGTTCCCGGTCCTGGCCCTCGCCGTGAAACCGCGGCGGCTGCCCGGCTTCGTGGCCCGGGCGGCCACGCCGCCGATCGTGACCCTGGCCGCCGCCGCGGCGGCGAACTGGACGGCGACCATCCACGCGGTCACCAGCCAGCCCAACGCGCCGAGCATCGACCACCCCACGCCGTGGATCTACGTGACGTTCCTGGCCCGCCCCCTCAGCGACGGATCGGTGGCCGCCGGTCCGGCCCGGGCCCTGTCCGTCCTGGTCGCCATCGGCTGCGCCCTGTGCATCAGGAACCGGTGGCGGACGGAGCGGCTCACCGGGGCGTGGGGGCCGCCGGCCCTGGCCGGACTGCTGTGGTGGATCGCGGTGGCGCTGGCGCTCCGCTCGGTGTTCGAGCCCGTGATGGTGTCCTACTACGTATGGCCGCCGCTCGCGGCGGCCCTGGCCGCGGCGTCACGGGACTGGATCCGCTTGATCCCGGCGGCCGCCGCGGCCACCGTGCTGACCTTCCTGTCGCAGATCTCGTGGCGCAACCCGTGGATGTGGTGGACCCCGATGGTGGTGGTACTCGGCCTCACGCTGCTGGCCGCCCGGCCCGCCCGGTCCGCGCCGGCGCAGGTGCTGCCGGAGCCGGGGGAGCGGTTCGCCGCCGACGCGCCGTGAGCCGATCCGGTCAGCCGGCCAGGCCGGCCGCGCTGAGGAACGCCTGGGCGATCACCCCGTACCCGGCCCGGTTCGCGTGCTGGTTCGGCCCGCGCGGGGGATCCGCGCAGGCCCAGGTCCACTGGCAGATCAAGGCGACGTTACGCGGCACCGTGCCGACCCCCGGCACCGCCACCCGGTTACCGAAGTCCGAGGTGTAGAACGCGCCGGACACGTTCGCGACCCGCGCGCCCGCTGCGGTATACGCGCGGTCAAGCGCGTCGTTGTACTCGGCCGCCAGCCGCTCGGTAACCCACGCCACGGCCTGGCCGGTGATGCCCGAGCGCCATTCGGCCAGTGCGGGCAGGTAGTAGTTCATCCCGACGATGCGGACGCCCGCGCCCCCGGCCGCCCGCAGCTGGGCCAGGATGTCCTGCAGGTTGCTGACCGCTTGCGGCAGGCCCGTCCCGGCGCAGCTGGCGACGCTGCGGATGCTCGCCACGCTGCCGCAATCTTCGGGGTCGTTGGCGCCGATGTCGATGGTGACCAGGAAGATGTGGCCGCGATGGGCGGTCAGGAAGGCGGTCGCGGCGGCCAGCTGGGCACCGTCGGCATAGTGGCAGATCCCGCCATGGATCATCGTGCCGGTCGTCTCGCCGGGGCAGCCGAGCTTCACCAGCCGCAGCGCAGGCTGGCTGCGGTGCAGCACCGCGTACAGCTGATCGGGGTAGCCCTGAGCCGTCTCGACGCTGGTCCCCGCGGCGTCGGGCTGGACCCCCTGGGACAGCGAGTCGCCCAGCGCCAGGTAGTAGCTAGCCGGAGCCGCCGGTCGCGCCGGCGGGCCGCTCCCGGAGCAGGCTGTGACCGCCGCCGCCACGGCGACGGCAACGGCGAGCGCGATGCGGGCCGAGCCCATGCCTCCCTCTTCTCGAAATCGACTATAGGTTCGCCCCAGGACCCGTTCTCCGATCCCGGGCCAGACAGCGAGGAGCCTGGTGGCTTCCCGCTGCTGCCCGAAGAGGAGGAGCCGGTCCCGAGGACACCGAGGACTTCCCAGCCCAGCAGGGTTTGTATGTGACCTTGCAGGCTGAGCAGCTGACGCTGGCCGGGTTCGCGCAGGACGGCGAGGCGGACACGATGGCCCCGGACGGTCTGCTGGCTACGGTGGTACAGGTGGTCACGGGGGTTCTCGGCGACCTTATCTCATCACTGCATCATGATGAGATGAAGTTATACTACTAGCATGAGAACAACAATCGACCTCCCGGAGGATCTTCACGCTCAGGCGCTCGCGATCGCCAGGGATACCCATCAGACGCTGAGTCAGGCTGTTGCCGGGCTGATCCGCCGGGGACTCGGGTCGGGTAACGCAGGCGAGATAGGCAGGAGCGCCCGCACCGGCCTCCCTGTCGCGCACCTCGGCCGGACGATCACCAGCGAGGACGTGCGGCGGCTTGAGGACGACGATCAGTGACCGTTCTCCTCGATGCGAACGTGCTCATCGCCCTGCTCGTTGAAGATCATGTTCACCATCGTGCCGCCGAGAATTGGTTCACCGGCATGAGCGGGAACTTCGCGACGTGCCCGATCACTCAAGGCAGCCTGATACGGCTGCTCATCCGAGAAGGCCAGCCGGCCAGCGCCGCACGAGAGATCCTCGACGGCACCACCGCTGACGCGCGGCATCAATTCTGGCCCGACGATGTCCCGTACACCGATGTCCCGACCCAGGGAATCATCGGTCACCGCCAGGTGACCGATGCTTACCTGGCCCAGCTCGCACGGACACACGGATCCCGGCTCGCTACGTTTGACCAGGCGATGGCCAAGCTTCACCACGACGTGACCGAGCTCGTCCCGGACAGCTAACAACCGAAATGTCTCGCCCCGGGGCAGGCAAGAGGCTCGGACCGGTACGCATGGCGTCATTCTCCGCTGTGTAGACATCACCATCGGGCCAAGCAGGCCGAAGGCTGGCGGCTCGAGCAGCCAGAGCCAGGCGTCCTGATCTGGGAAGTCCCGTCGGGGCGCACCTACACCACTGGCCCACCACTTACCATCATTAACTCTGGCGGACGCCCGTCCTCGAGCAGTAATTAGTCCGCCCCGGTCGCCCCTACCTGGGCTTCGAGCTCGGCTAGGCGCTGGCGTATTTGCCTTTGCTCAGTCCAGCGTGCTGTGACGTCGCGCATGATCGCGGCGACTCCCGCAATCTCATCGGCGGAGTCACGAAGCAGCGTGACGCTGAATTCCACCGAGATCCGCGTCTGGTCTTTCCTGATGGCCGGCACGGCGAGCAGCTCCGTGGCATACCGGGTGACACCGGTCTCCATAACCTTTCCGAAGCCATCCCAGTGCCGGGCGCGGAACTGCTCCGGGACGATCAGGTCGAGGCTCTGGCCGATCGCTTCCACTGCCGAGTATCCGAAAACTGTGCTGGCCGCGGCGTTCCACAACCGGATGATTCCGTCGCGGTCAGCCATGATGATGGCATCCGGAGCATGTTCCACGATCTGGCCGGCCAGCCACCCGGACTCTTGCGCTGCCATTCGTCACGATCCTTTCTGATGACAGGGCCGCCGGGCTCGGAAGGCACCGGCGTGCTGCCTGGGATGCCGACTGATCACAAGCCGGCCGGCAATGGACCGGCCGGGCCGTCGGCATGGGAACACCTGACGGCGTGACCCTCACTGATCACGGCCCCGCGCTCCTGACAGAGCAGGCCTGCCCAGCACGCCGGGTCGCCGGCGTCCGGGGGCTTCTCGTAGCCGCACGCGGGCCAGGCTCCGTCAGCCGCTTGCCCGGAATCGGCCGCATGCTCCCGGCGCCCCCGCAAAGGCTCATCCCTAGCCATTGCGTCTCCTTCATGTACCGCCGAGCCGAGACTCGTCCGTGAGTTCCCACAGCGAGAGATTGCGAGAGTTTCACTAGTATTTACACTACATGCTAGGTAAAAGACTCGCCGCTCTAAGGTGTGACTGAGTGCCCGCGGACTGCAGGACCGAAGAAAGGGGCGATGATGAGCAGCGAGATCCGGGTCCGCCGCGTATACGAGCAAGCCTCGCCGGAGGACGGCGCCCGGGTCCTGGTGGACCGGCTATGGCCACGGGGACTCCGCAAGGACGCGGCCCAGCTGGACGAGTGGGCGAAAGACGTCGCGCCATCCAGCGAGCTGCGGACCTGGTACCAGCATGACCCGGCCAAACTCGATGAATTCCGCCGCCGCTATACGGCCGAGCTGGCCCAGCCCGGCCCGCGCGAGGCTCTAGCCCGGCTCCGTTCCCTGGCCGAGGAGAAGCCGGTGACATTGCTGACCGCGACAAAGGACCTGGCCCTCAGTCACGCTCCCATCCTGGCCGGCTTGCTGCGGGAGAGCGCCTAGCCGGACGGTGCCGACGGCCCATCAGCTTTCGGCTGCTGCCGGCTCTCGCTCGCCAGACTCGTCGCGTACCGCCAAGCGGGCGATGCACAAGCTGGGTTCCACGAACGGTTCCAGGCCTTCGGCGGTGACTGGCGCGCGCATCCGGGCCAGTGCGCCGCGCATCAGCCCTAGATGCAGCGTGCAGATAACGCCTTGGTGCTTCCGGGCCACCTCGCGGAACGGGCACTGGCGCAGGCACAGCTGATACTCTCCGCCCCCAGTGGAGGTCTCCAGGTGCGGCGCGAAGCCGAGTCCCGCCATGGTCGCCGTCAGCTTCTCGATGGCTTCCGCCGAAGTCAGCCGCTGGTAGGGCTGCGGCTGCTCGGTCAGGTAGGCACCCCACTCACGCCCGGCCTCCTCAGCCGCCGTGACCGGGTCCGGCATAGTCCCGGTGATGAGGCTGGTGAGCATCTCCGCGAGCAGCCGGTAGCGCCGCTGCCCGGCGGGACCTTCGGCAACCGCCAGGTAACCGATCCGAGGCCTGCCCGGCGTATCGCGTTCTTCCGCCTCTCGGACGGCCAGGCCCGCGTCCACCAGCGCCTCCAGGTGGAACCGCGCCGTGTTCGGATGCAGCCCCATCTGCTGCGCCACTTCCCGGACCCCGAGTGGCGCGTCGGCGGCGAGCAGCATGTCCAGTACACCGGCGCGGCTGCGGCCGAGCGGAGCAGTGTCCTCAGACATGAGAAACTGCTCTGTCTCCATGCCGCTATTTTATATGAGGAATAGTAGAAACTAAGCGACCGGCCGGCCTGAGCACCACCCGCGCCGACACGGCGGCATCTGGGGTCCGGCGTGGCACTTGAGCGCCACGGCCCATCGTGTCGAACGGGCGGGCTGCCGTTCGTGTAGGACGCAAAGACCCGAGAAAGCGAGGAGACGTCATGCCTGAGCCGGAGGTCTTCCTGACCGGTCTGGGAATACCCGAGTCACCGCGGTGGCACGAAGGCCGGCTGTGGTTCTGCAACTGGATCGACCGCCAGGTCATGGCGGTGGGCCTCGACGGCCGGGCGGAGGTCATGGCCACCCGCGACCCCGATAGCCACCCGATGGGGTATTCCATCGACTGGCTGCCCGACGGCCGGCTCCTCGTGACCGGCGACAAGCTACGCCGGCAGGAACCCGACGGGTCGATGGCCACCCACGCCGAGCAGCACGCGAACGAGATCGTCGTGGACGCGCGAGGCAACATCTATCTCGACGGCGCGGACTTCAACTTCACCGCCGGGGCGCCGCCCGAGCCCGGCTATGTCAAGCTCGTCACGCCCGACGGCCAGCTGCGCCAGGTCGCGGGGGACATCCAGTTCCCGAACGGCATGGTCATCACGCCCGATAACCGGAAGCTGATCATCTCCGAGTCGTTCGCCGGGCAGCTCACCGCGTTCGACATCGGCCCCGACGGCGGCCTGTCCAACCGGCGCGTCTTCGCCGGCGGACTCGGCCCTGACGGCATCTGCCTCGACGCCGAAGGCGCCGTGTGGGTCTCCACCGGCGGGTCCGCGGTCGTCCGCGTCGCCGAGGGCGGCAAGGTCCTGCAGCGTATCGAGCTACCCGAGAACCGGGCACCGTTCGCGCTCATGCTCGGCGGACCGGACCGGCGGACCCTGTTCATCCTGACCGCCGAGTGGCGGCCATCCGACGGCGTCACCGAGAATCTTGCGCGGCTGGCCAACGGGCCGCGTACCGGCGAGATCCTGACCCTGCCGGTCCGCGTGGCCGGCGCGGGCCGGCCATAGCCGACCGTCGGTTGACCCCCGGCGCGCGGCGTGGTTCACCATGGTGGCAGCGGCGTGGTCTGACGCCGAGCCCGGCGGCCCGTCCCCAACGGGGCCACGTCAGGGGCGAAGGGGGGCACACTCCCAGGCCTTTCCCGGTGAGCGTCGACAGCCTTCTGTCATCGGGCCGGCTCGTAACGGGCGTTGGGGCGGCCGTCGAGACGGAGGTCGTTCACGATGCCACAGAACAAAGATCTCAAGCGGCTCGTCCGCGCGCGCATGGCCGAGACAGGGGAGAACTACACCCAGGCGCTGACCCATCTGCGGGACCAGGCGGTCCTCGAACCGCTCCCGTCGGCCTGGCGGATGACCGGCAGCCGGGCACCCGACTATGAGGCCGGGCTGCTGTCCGGGACCACCTACGACGGAGACCGGATAGCGCAGCTCCGGCTGCGCCCGGCGGTCTTTGCACCGGCCGGTTTCGGCGCGCTGGTGCAGAGCATCGCAGCCGCCCGCTACGTGGGCCACCGGGTCAGTTTCAGCGCCCTGATCCGGACCGCTGGGGTCAGCGACTGGGCTGGGCTGGGCTGTGGCTGCGGGTCGACGGGCCAACCGGGCCGCTCATTCTGGACAACATGCAGGATCGGGCGCTGCGCGGGACCACGGACTGGACCCGCGTCAGCATCGTCCTCGACGTCGCGGAACAGGCTAAGGTCCTGCTGTTCGGCGCGCTGCCCAGGGGCGCCGGAGCTCTGGACCTCACCGGGCTGCGGTTCGAAGAGGCCGGCGAGGCCGTGCCGACCACGGCTCCGGCGCTGCCGGACGAGCCGCAGGCCCTCGACTTCGGTACCGCCCCGGACGCCGCCCCGCCGCACGGGAGATAACCCTTCGTGCTGACATGACCGCAGCCGAGCCGGCCATCGCCGCGTCCTACCGGGAGCTGTTCGCCCAGCCGGTATCGCGCAGGCTGGCGGCCGCTGATGTCTGCGCCAGGCTGCCGCAGGGCATGGTCGGGATCACGTTGCTGCTGGTCGCGGCCCAGCACGCCTCGATGCCGGTGGCCGGCCTGGTCGTGGCCGGCTACACGCTGGGCCAGGCCGCGACCGGGCCGGTCCGCGGCCGGCTCGCGGACCGGCGGGGGCTCGTCCCGGTCGCCGCCCTCAGCGCCGCCGGAACCACGCGGAGGAATGCGATGCACGCACCGCGGCCCGTTCGGCCGGATTAGGAACGGGCGCCGGGCCGGGCTGCTGACCGCACGTCGCAGGCGGATGGCCGGGCCTAGGATGTACCACACTGAGGCGAGGTCCGCGCCCCTGTGCTTCCCGTCCCAGATCAGGAGACGATCGTGCGCACGCAGGGTCTGGTCGAGCGGCTGCAGCCGGCGAAGGCCGCGCCGGGCGCCGGCGTCCGCGGTGCGCCCGTCACGGACGCGCTGCGGACCAGCCTGCAGCGGATCCGGCCGATGGCGCCCGATATCGCCTGGGCCGTGTTCGTTAGCCTCAACCTGGCCGCCATGCGGCTCTTCCCGGCCTGGCAGACGGTACCGTTCCTGGCCATCTGGGTGAGCCTGACCGTGACCTACGGGTTCCGGCTGTGGCGTCTGCAGCCGACCATCGTGACCCTGGCGGCGGTGACGCTGGCCACCGGCGGCATCATCTTCGTCCAGGTCCTCAAGGGCCAGCAAGACGCCGATTACCTGGCTGAAGTCCCGCTGATCGCCCTGATGTTCCTGGTCATGGTGTGGCACGGCCGCCGCCGGCTGGCTGCCACCCAGGAACGGCTGAACGCGATGGAGCAGGTGCAGCGCATCTCCCAGGAGAACCTGCGCCTGCTGGAGCAGCAGCGCCAGTTCCTGCAGGACGCCTCGCACGAGCTGGGCACACCGATCACCATCGCCCTCGGCCACGCGGAGCTGATCGAGCGGGCCGCTGCCGACCAGGCGGTGGCCGCCGACGCCCGGGTGGTCACCGCAGAACTGGCCCGGCTGCGCCGGCTGACCAACCGGCTGCTGCTGCTGGCCTCGGCCGGGACGCCGGACTTCCTGCGCCTCGGTCCGGTGTCCGCTGATGCCCTGATCCTCGACGCCCTGGAGCGCTGGGGCAGCGTGCCGCGCCGCTGGCGGCTGGGCGAGGTCGCCGAGGCGACCGTGCTCGGCGACGCTGACCGGCTGGTCGCCGCGCTGGACGCGCTGCTGGAGAACGCCGTCGCGCACACCGGGCCGGGTGACACCGTCGAGGTCAGCGTCCGCGTCGAGGGAAACCGCGCGGAGCTGGCCGTGACCGACACGGGCTGCGGCATCCCGCCGGGCGAGATCGACCGTATCTTCGGCCGGTTCGCCCGCGCCCAGCCCTACCGCAGCGGGCGCGAAACCGGCGGGTTCGGGCTGGGCCTGCCCATCGTGCAAGCCATCGCCGAAGCCCACCACGGCTCGGTCCGGGTGCGGAGCGCCAGCGGCGAGGGCTCGACCTTCGCAATGGTCATTCCCCTCGCCCCCGGCGCCGTGACCAGCTCCGCGCCATGACCGGCTCCGCGCCATGACCGGCTCCGCGCCGTGACCAGGGTCCCCGCGCCGGCGTGGGTGGTGGCCGGGCCCCCCGGGGCCGGCAAGAGCACCGTCGCCGCGATCCTGCTCGCCTCCCTCGTGCCGCCCCCGGCGCTGCTCGACAAGGACACCATGTACGGATCGTTTGTGGCCGCGATCCTGGCTGCCAGTGGCCGGCCGCCCGGAGAGCGCGAAGGCCCGTGGTACGACGAGCACGTCAAGGTGCACGAGTACGCCGGGATGATCGCCACCGCCCGCGAGATCCGCTCGCACGGCTGCCCTGTCCTGCTGTCCGGTCCGTTCACCGGGCAGATCCACGACGCCGGCCGGTGGCGCGACTGGACCGCCGAGCTGGGCGGCGGGACCGTCCGCCTGGTCTGGGTCAGGTCTGACCCGGCCACCGTCCGGCGCCGGCTGACCGCCCGAGGGTTGGAGCGTGACGCGGCCAAGCTGGCGAACTTCGCGGAGTTCACCAGCCGGATCCGGCTCGGCGCCGAGCCGATTGCTCCGCATTTCACCGTCGACAACCGACTGACCGCCGCCGCGCCGCTCGAAGCGCAGGTCGCAGAGCTGATAGCCAGGGCTGAAGCGACCACCCCGGCGGCTAACGTGGACGCGATATCACCGACGACAAAGGAGTCCCCAGCCATGCGCCTGAGCGCCCGGAACCAGATCGCGGCCCGTGTCACCAGCATCAACGCCGGAGAGGCCATCGCCAACGTCGAGCTGGACGCAGGCGGCACCCGCCTGGTCGCCTCGATCACCGTCGAGGCCGTCAAGCAGCTCGGCCTGACCGAAGGCAGCCAGGTCACCGCGGTGATCAAGGCCTCGGATGTGATCGTCGCCGTCGACTGAGGCCGACGGCCGGTCAGCAATTGAGAGCGAAAGCCGGCCCCTTTGACATCGACATCGCCGCGACGGGAGGGCAAACTTGGATGATTAACCGGGAATTAACACAGGCGGATGGGAGGCAGAGCGGCACGCATGGATGCCGAGAGTGTGATCCGCCTGCGGCGCGTCGTCCTAGGACTCGCGCGCCGGATGAATGCCGCTTCGGTCGGAGAAGGGCTCACCCCGTCCCAGGCCTCGGTGCTCGGCATCGTCGTCAACCGCGGCCCGCTGGGCCTGGCCGAGCTCACGGAGATCGAGGGCCTCAACCCGACCATGCTGTCCAGGGTGGTCGGCAAGCTCGATTCCTTCGGCCTGATCCAGCGGCTGCGCGACCCTGACGACTTCCGCGCCGCCCGGGTCCAGGTCACCTCCGAGGGCGAAAAGGCCTGGCAGCGTATCTCCTCGCAGCGAGCCTCGATCATCTCCGAATGCGTGACGAACCTGCCCGCTGAGCAGGAGGCCGCCCTGGTCGCTGCGCTGTCCGCGTTGGAGAGCCTCTCCGAGAGCCTGCGGACGGCCGCCGAGCGCGGCCGCAGTCAGCAAAGCCGGTACGAGCGGGAATTAACAGCGGTCCCGAGCGTGCCGTTACCGCCGTAGCCGCCGCGGTCTCCCTTTTACCGAACGGACCGTGGTCTCCGCACCAGCGCCTGGCCCGGGCTCAGCCGGGCTCAGCCGGGCTGGGAGGGCGCCAGATCGCTGTTGTCGTCCGCATCGGCCCGTGTTCCGGGGGCGTCCGGGTTGACGATGAGGATGTTGCTGCGGGCGTGCCGCCATAGCTCGCGGCTCGCGCTGTCGTCCATCAGCGCGGACAGGCCGCCATGGCTGGGCGTGCCGATGACGATGGTGCTGGCCCCGATGGTGCTCGCGTATTCGGCGACCATCCGTCCGGCGACGCCATGACCGGGGGCGTGCCGAAGGATCTGGCCCTGGGCCGGGACATGGTGGGCGGTGAGCAGGTCCATCTGGCGCGTGACCAGAGCCCGGGCCTCGGCCAGGCTCTCCCCGTCCACCGCGGTCTCACCGGCGGTGACGTCTTCCTGGGCGTGGACCACGTGCACGGCACGGCCGGAGGTGGAGGCAAGCTGGGCCGCGGTCTCGGTGATGAGGGCGGCGATGGGGGAGTTGTCCACCGCGGCCAGGATCACGGCCGCCGAGCCGTCCGTCGACGTGGCGGTCCCCCCGACCGGGACCAGGACCGGGCCAGCCGGCGGCGCGGCGGCGCCGATCTGCTCGGCCTGGACTTTCTCGGCCTTGGTCAGCAGGCCATGGGCCGTCGACAAGACGACGATCCCCGCCGCGATGGCGCCCGCCGCGATGAAGAACGGCACGTGGATATTGAGAGCGATCACCAGCAGCCGGCCACGAAGGGGGCCAGGCCGCCGCCGATGAACCGGACGAAGCTGTAGGCCGCCGAAGCCACCGGCTTCTCCACCGGAGAGACGGTCATCACCGCCTGGGTAGTGACCGTGTTGTTGACGCCGATGAAGATCCCCGACACGATGACGGCCGGGATCAGCACCGCCCGGTCCGTCGTCCAGATGGCGATGATCAGCACCACGATGGCGAAGGCAGCCAGGTTGAGGTACATGGTCCGGGCGATGCCCAGCCTGGCCTGCAGCCGGGGGGCGCCGAACACGGCGAAGACGGCCACGAGGATGCCCCACCCGGTGAAGACCAGCCCGAGCCGGATCGGGCTCAGATTCATCGGGAACGGCGCGTAGCCCAGGACCGTGAAGAATCCCCAGTTGTAGCACAGCGCGGTCAGCGACATGATGAGCAGGCCGCGATGGCGCAGCGCGCGCAGCGGCGCCGACAAGCCAGTCGTGGTCGCTGGCTTCGGGGTGGGCGCAACCAGCACCACGGTCGCGATCAGCGCCATGGCCATGAGGAAGGCCACCCCGTAGAACGGGCCCCGCCAGCTGATCTCGCCCAGGGTGCCGCCCAGCAGCGGCCCGATCGCGATGCCGATGCCCAGGGCGGTCTCGTACAGCACGATCGCGCCCGCGAAGCCGCCGCTGGCCGAGGCCACGATCACCGCCAGCGACGTCGCGATGAACAGCGCGTTGCCCACGCCCCAGCCCGCCCGGAACCCGATGATGTAGCCGACGGTGGGGGAGGCCCCGGCCAGCGCGCTGAACACCACGATCAGGATCAGGCCCGCGATCAGCGTCTTCTTAGCCCCCAGCCGGCTGGACACCCAGTTGGTGATCAGCATCGCCACCGCGGTGACCACCAGGTAGCTGGTGAACAGCAGCGTCACCTCGCTCGGCGAGGCGTTCAGCTCATGAGCGATGGACGGCAGGATCGGGTCGACCAGCCCGATGCCCATGAACGAGATGACGCAGGCGAATGCGACGGCGAAGACCGCCTTGGGCTGCCGGAACGGGCTTGCGGCCGAGCTCGCGCGGCTGGTTGTCATCTGGGAGTGCTCCTATCTTTACTAGCCCGCTCGGTCCTGGCCGCTCGCTCGGTCCTGGCCGCTCGCTCGGTCCTGGCCGCCCGCTCGGTCCTGGCCCGCTCGGGCCGGGCTGGCCGCGTCCGGCTCGGCGCGCCGGGCGGTGGCCAGCGCCTCCATGGCGGGCAGGGCCGCGGCCAGCACATGCTGCTCATCGGCGCTGAGCCTGGCCAGCAGCCCGGCCAGCCGGTCGGCACGCACCGCCCGCCGTCCGGCCAGGGTCGCCTTGCCGTCGGCGGTCAGCCGGACCTGCACGACCCGCCCGTCTGCGGGATCCGCCATCCGGTCCACGAGTCCCGCGTCCTGCAGCCGCCCGATCAGCTGCGTCATGGCCGGCTGGGTCACGCCCTCCCGGACCGCGAGCCAGGTTAGGCGGCACGGCCCGGATCGCTCCAGCGTGGCCAGCGTCGCGGCCGCCGTGAGCGACAGCCCGTTCGCCGGGCTCAGCGACCGGAACAGCCCGATCAGCCGCTCGATCGCCGCCGCGAGCCCGCTCGCCAGTCCCGGCACCGCCAGCGACTGTTCCGCCATCCCCGCCCCTGGGAGTCCCGGCCCCGCCAGTTCCGCCCCTGGGAGTCCCGGCCCCGCCCCTGGTCGTCCCGGCCCCGCCCCTGGGAGTCCTGGCCCCGCCAGTTCCTGTTCTGCTAGTTCCTGTTCGGCCAGTTCCTGTGCCAGGAGTTCCCGCTCGGCCAACCCCTCACGCCCCTCCAGACGTTCCATAAGTAACTTATATCATGTCCTTATGTAAATTCCAGATACCCTCGGCCGCGTGCACCTATCGCCTGTCCGATCTGAGCGCTTAGGCTGGAATGCATCGCGCCGTAGGAGGTGACGGTGATGCCAGGACTCGGGGATGATGAGCCGGGAAAGGCCGCGGACGCTGGCCGCTTCCGGGCCTCGCACGCCGACCGCGAGCAGGTCATCGACGCGCTTGCGGACGCGTTCGTTCAGGGCCGGCTGGCCAAGGGTGAGTTCGACTCGAGGGTGGGTCAGGCGTTCGCGGCGCGCACGCATGCCGACCTGGCCCCGCTCACCGCTGACCTCCCCCCCGTGCCCTCCGGGTTCCGGGGCAAGCCGTCATGGCGGCCCGAGGACACCACGCCCAGGAACAGCGCCCGCGCGATCGCGGCGGCGACCGTGCTGACAGGCAGCGTATGGGCCGGTGCCTTGCTCAGTGGTACCGTCAGCCAGCTGGCAGGCGGGGTGGCCCTGGCGCTCACCTTCGTCTGGCTCGGGATCGTGTGCCTGTGCGGATCGGTGCTGCTCGAGTCGCAGCTCGACAAGCGCCGAAGAAGGCAGCTGGGATCGGGACCCGGCGATGCCGGCCAGCCACCTGGTGGTGGCGGGTCATCCGGCCGCACGCTATCCGCTGACCCGGCTACATGGCTGCGGCCAGGTGAGCCCGGCCAGCATGTCGTCGAAGCTTCCCGGCGCGCCGCTGTCCGACGGCCGCAGCTTCTTGCTCCCCGTCTCAGCCCGTCGTAGCCCGGTCCCGAGGCCACCGGGCGCGCACCGCGCTGTCCGAAACCCGCCAGTTTTCGGCTTCGCGGGTTCATAGCCTCTCGGTATGACTAGCTACGCGATCATCTCGAGCCCGGTCGGCGAGCTGCTGCTGGCCGGGGAACAGGCCCGGGACGGCCTGGCCCTGACGTCGGTGTCGATGACCGGCCAGCGCAACGCTCCCCGGCCCCGCGGCGACTGGCGTCACGACCCCGAGGCCTTCGCGGATGTCACCCGGCAGTTCCAGGCGTACTTCACCGGCGAGCTGACCGCCTTCGACCTCACCGTGGCACCCGAGGGCACCCCGTTCCAGCAGCGGATCTGGCGGGCGCTGGATTCCGTGCGGTACGGCACCACGATCACTTACGGTGAGCTGGCCGCGCAGCTCGGCATCCCGCCGGACCGGGTCGTGGCCCTCGGTGCCGCGGTCGGCGCGAACCCGCTGCTGATCATCCGCCCGTGCCACCGGGTCATCGGCGCGGGTGGCGCGATGCGCGGCTACGCCGGGGGAGTAGAGCGCAAGCAGTGGCTACTCGCCCACGAAGGCGTCCTGCTGGCGGCGTTCGCATGAGCACCGTTATAGCGGGCACCGGGGTTCCGGCCCAGCTCGCCGCGGCCGACTGGGCGGCAATCGCCGCCGACCTCGATGCCGTCGGCTGCGCCGTCACGCCCCGGCTCCTCGCCCCGGCCCAGTGCCGCGACCTGGCCGACCTGTACGACCAGCCGGACCGGTTCCGCGCCACGATCGACATGGCCCGGCACCGGTTCGGCTCCGGCCAGTACCGGTACTTCAGTCACGACCTGCCCGGGCCGGTCCGCGCGCTGCGCGAGGCCTTCTACCCGCACCTGCTGGTCATCGCCCGCGACTGGGCCAGCCGCCTGGGCCGGCCCGCCCCGTGGCCGGACACCCTGGAGGAGTGGCTGGCGGCGTGCCACCAGGCCGGGCAGGCCAAGAGCGCCCAGATCCTGCTGCGTTACGCGGCCGGGGACTGGAACGCCCTGCACCGCGACCTGTTCGGCGATCTGGTTTTCCCGCTGCAGGTCGTCATCGGGCTCGATGAGCATGGCGCCGACTACACCGGCGGGGAGTTCCTGCTCGTCGAGCAGCGCCCCCGCGCCCAGTCCCGTGGCACCGCCACCGTCCTGACCCAGGGTCACGGCCTGATCTTCACCACCCGCGACCGCCCGGTCATGGGGGCCAGGGGCTGGTCGGCGGCCCCGGTCCGGCACGGTGTCAGCATCGTCCGCTCCGGCCGCCGCCACGCTCTCGGCCTGGTCTTCCACGACGCCTGACCGGGCGGGACGGGCAGCCAGCGGATCAAGCTGGCTGCCCCCTCAACACACCGCCCGGCTCGTAGCCGCGCCACGCCCCGGTCTTGGCGCGGCTACGAGCCGCCGGGAGGGTCCTGCTCCGGGCCGCGGCCCGGAGCAAGCTGCGCCGGGCGGGCTGATCCGGCTGCCGCATGGCCGTCGCTGGCCGTCCCGTACCCGTTGCCGCTCGGGCTGTGCCCGTTCCCGTGCCCGTTGCCGTGCCCGTCCGCCTCGACCACGACCGTCTCCGCGAACGCGCGGTTGGCGATGGCCCGGGCGCGGCCCAGCGGGCCGCCAGTTTGCGGCGCGGGCACCCCGTTCTCATCCTCGGTGCCGGGTGCGGGCAGTAGCGCGGGCACCTCCTTCGCCTCGAGCACCGCCCGCGCCTCCTCATCTAGTGGCCGGTGCATCTCGACGAACCCGCCGTTGGGCAGCTGCCTGATGATGCCCGACTCATAACCGTGCTCAAGCTCGCCCCGGTCCTTACGCTGCAAGGCCAGGCAGATACGACGGGTAACCACGAACGCGATCGCGGGGCCGACGAACACCATCACCCGGGCGATCCAGGTGATCGTGTATAGCGGGATCGAGAAGTTATCGGCGATGACGTCGTTCGCGCCCTCGATCCACATCACCCCGTAGAACGTCACCACCGCCATTCCGGTGGCGGTGCGGATCGGCGCGTTTCGCGGCCGGTCGTTGACGTTGTGAATGGCCTTATCTCCGGTGGCCCATCGTTCGAAGAACGGCCAGAACGCGGCGCCGCCGAGGACCACGGTCAGCGGTACCGCGAACGGGATCAGCACGCTGAACGCGATGGTGTGCCCGAGGAAGTTCCACTCCCACGCAGGCATGATCCGCAACGATCCTTCGAGCAGCCCCATGTAGAAGTCAGGCTGGGAGGCGGAGGAGATGGCGAGCGGCGTGTACGGGCCGTAGAGCCAGATCGGGTTGATCTGGGCGAAGGTGGCCAGCAGGGCCAGGGCGGCGAAGATGAAGAAGAACCAGGCGCCGCCCTTGGCCATGAAGTAGGGGAAGAACGGCTGGCCGACCACGTTGCGCTCGGTGCGGCCCCGGCCCGGCATCTGGGTGTGCTTCTGGTGCACCATGATGAACAGGTGCGCGGTGATCAGGGCCAGGATCAGCCCGGGGATCAGCAGCACGTGGATGATGTACATCCGCGGGATGATCGCGGTCCCCGGGAACGGCCCGCCGAACAAGAAGAACGCCAGGTACGTCCCGACGATCGGGATGCCCTGCAGCACCCCCTCCAGCACCCGCAGCCCCGCGCCGGACAGCTGGTCGTCCGGCAGTGAATAGCCCATCAGCCCTTCCAGCAGGCCGAGGGTGAACAGCGCGATGCCGATCAGCCAGTTGATCTCACGCGGCTTGCGGTAAGCACCGGTGAAGAACACCCGCAGCATGTGCGCCATGATCGCGACCATGAACAGGTCGGCCGCCCAGTGGTGGATCTGCCGCATGAGCAGGCCGCCGCGGATGTCGAAGCTGATGTTCAGCGTGGACTGGTAGGCCTGGCTCATGGTGACGCCGTCGAGCTTGGTGTACGACCCGTGGTAAACGACCGGTGCCATTGACGGGGTGAAGAACAGCGACAGAAACGTGCCGGTCAGCAGCAGGATGACGAACGACCACAGCGCGATCTCGCCCAGCATGAACGACCAGTGGTCGGGAAACACCTTGCGCATGAAGACCTGCAGGCCGCGTGCCCCGTGAAACCGGTCATCCAGCCACGAGCCCGTCCCGCTCAGCGCCCTCGGGACCTCGAAGGTGTCATCGCTCACTACTGGCCTCCCGCTAGGGCTCAGTCCTTCTCGTTGCTCCGCAGCGCATTGCGCTTCTCCTGTTGCGGTGACGGCGGGCACTTGTCCTGCTCGCGGTGTCCGGGCGTCCCATACCTAAACATCATATATAGATAAATCTCTGCATCGTGAAGAGTGGGGCCTGCGCCGTGGTACGGACCGCAGGATGGCCTACCCGTCGCCGCCCTGACTCGGGCCCATCTACTACCGTGCGCGCGACTCCATCGAAGCCACCTGACCATCGTCTTCACAGCGCTGGCGGTCATCAGCTGGATCGGGATCCAGGCCGACCCGCACGCCCTTACGGCCGCCAACCCCGGCCTGCCAACCTCCGGCCCGGCGACCTCCGCCACTCCTGGCAGTGATCATCGGCGCCAGCTGACTGCCGCGCTAAGGTGGCCCAACTCGGGTTATATATAGGTAAACCTCTGCGTTGTGAAGAGGGGAGGGAGGGCTGCGCTGTCGTGAGCGGACCGCAGGATGGCCTGTCCATCGGCGAGCTGGCGCGACGTACCGGCGTGCCTGCCGCGACGCTGCGCAGCTGGGAGGACCGGTATGGTTTCCCGGCTCCGCAGCGGCAAGGCGGGGGGCACCGCCGTTACGCGGAGTCTGATCCCGCGCTCATCGCGGAGATCCTGCGGCTGCGGGCGTCCGGCATGAGCCTGCAGGCCGCCATCGGCCAGGCGGCCGCCCGCACGCCGGAAGCTGATCTGTCCGTTTTCGCCGCCCTGCGCCGCCGTCATCCCGGCCTCGTGCCCACCGAGCTCAGCAAGGCCACGCTGCTGGCCCTCACCCGGGCTATAGAGGACGAATGCTGCGCGCGGGCTGAGCAGGCGGCGCTGTTCGCCGGCTTCCAGCACGAGCGCTTCTACCGTTACTCCAGCGTGCGGTGGAAGGAGCTGGCCCGTACCGCCCGCGTGGTGGTCGTTTTCGCCGACTTTGGCGAGTCCTCCGGGCCGGACGCCTCGCCGCTGACCGTCCGCATTCCCGCCGACGCGCCGTTGCGCCGGGAATGGTTCCTGGTCTGCGCGGCCCCGGAATACTCCGCGTTCGTGTCGGCCTGGGAGTTCCCGGGGCAGGAGGGCGCCGCCGACGCCGGACGGCGCTTTGAGGTGCTGTGGAGCGTCGACCCGCCCGCCGTCCGGGACGCCGCCGTGATCTGCACCCAGCTGGCGCGTGCGCTGTCACCTGTCCTGGACCCCGTGCTGGGCGATCTCCCGTCCGGGCCGCCCGCGCCCGCCTCCGCTGACCTGCAGCGCGCCATAGGCTTGTTCAACCGGATGGCGGGCTATCTGGATAAGCGGAACGACCGGTGACCCAGCCTGCTGCTCTGCCTGCTCCCCGCCCCGGCCCGCCCCGTCCGCCCCGCCCGCCCCGCCCGCCCCGCCTCCGCCGGCCTACTGCCCCGCCCCCGTCCGCCCCCGTCCGCTTCCTGCCCCGGCCACGCCCAGATTTGCGAGGTATTTTCGAGCTTCGTGGTAAAAAAGGGGGACTGCAGTACACCGGATCTACCACGAAGCCCGGATCTTCCACGATCTCAGGCGGCCCATTGGGGCAGGCCCGGAGCGGCCACCGGCAGGCCGGCGTCGGCCGCCGCGGCGAGCAGCGCCTCGTCGTAGGCCACGAACGCAGTCAGGTCCCGCCGGACCGCCAGCGCGGAGGCCAGGTGGATGGCGTGGCCTGCGGCGGCAGCGTGGCCGAGTCATCGAGGCCTATCTGGCCCTGCGGGAACGGCTGAGATCAAGGCGGATCCAGAGACGCTCCGCGCGCTCGCCGAAGCCAGGCAGGCGGTGCAGGAAGGCAACATCGTCTGCGGCACCGACGCAGTACGCGACCTGCTGAACAGACATAGGGTTTCGTGACCGGCGCTTATCAGCTGGCCATGGCGCCTCCCGCCCGGCGAGCCCTGGCTACGCCGCTGCCCTTGGACGTCGCCACGGCCGCTGCCGAATTCATCACCGGGCCCCTTGTGCGGGAGCCGCGCCGTATCGGCAACCCGCTCAGTGCCGAGCTGGCCGGCCTTTATAGCGCTCGTCTCGCCTACGAATGGCGCGTGCTGTACGAGATCGACGAAAGGGAGCGAGTTGTCATTGTCCTCGACATCCGCCATCGCTCGGTCGTCTACCGGCGCCGCTGACTAGGGGATAACCTCCGGCGCTACGGTGGGATCTTCAGCGGCCGGCCCGGAGAAGGAGCAGCGAGTGCCCGAGTGGGGTCCCGGGGTCGAGCGCGAGGCGCGGGCGCGGCTGGGCCGCACCGAAGCGGACGCGTTCTTGACCCGGCTGGAGCTACTGTCAGCCGATATCACCGAGCCGCTCGCCCAGGTGTACGGCCCGGTCACCGACCCGGGCCAGCTCGCGACCGACCTGGTCCTGGACGCGCTGGAGGCCGCGGCCACCCGCCCGGCGCGGCTGCGGATGCTCGACCGCCGGCGCGAGATCGACCCGGCCTGGTTCCAGCGCTCGGAGATGATCGGCTACGTCTGCTACGCCGACCGGTTCGCTGGCTCGCTGGCCGGGGTTCGCGAGCACCTGGACTACCTGGCCGAGCTCGGCGTCACCTATCTGCACCTGATGCCGCTGCTGCGGCCGCGCGACGGCGAGGCCGATGGCGGCTACGCGGTAGCGGACTACGACGCGGTCGATCCCCGTCTCGGCACCATGGCCGATCTGCGGCGCCTGGTCGGCGACCTGCACGAGCGCGGCATGGTGCTGTGCGTCGACCTGGTGCTCAACCACACTGCGGCCGAGCACGAATGGGCCCGCAAGGCACTGGCCGGCGAGCCCGGCTACCGCGAGATGTACCTGATCTACCCGGACCGGACCGAACCCGATCGCTATGAGCGCACACTGCCCGAAGTGTTCCCCGACACCGCGCCGGGCAGCTTCACCGAGGTTCCCGGCCTGGGCTGGGTGTGGACCACCTTCAACCACTACCAATGGGACCTGAACTACGCCAACCCGGCCACCTTCCGGGCCATGCAGGGCATCATGCTCGCCCTGGCCAACCGCGGCATCGACGTGCTCCGGCTGGACGCGGTGCCGTTCCTGTGGAAGCGGATGGGCACCGACGGCCAGAACCAGCCCGAGGCGCACCTGCTGCTGCGGGCGTTCCGCGCGCTGACCCGGCTCGCCGCGCCGGGCCTGGTCCTGAAGGCCGAGGCTATCGTCAGCCCCGATCAGCTCGTCGGCTACCTGGGCGGTCACGACCGGTTCCGTCCCGAGTGCGACCTGGCCTACGACAACCAGCTCATGGTCATGCTCTGGTCGACTCTGGCCACCCGCGACGTACGGCTGGCCGAGGCGGCGCTGTCCCGCCGACGCCCCGCGCCCGCGCCGACCTCCTGGGTCACCTACGTGCGCTGCCACGACGACATCGGCTGGGCGGTGACCGACGCCGACGCCGCCGCGGCCGGCCTCGACGGCGCCGCCCACCGCCGTTTCCTGTCCGGCTTCTACGCCGGCCGCTTCCCCGGCTCCTTCTCACGGGGCGCGCTGTTCCAGGACAACCCGGCTACCGGCGACTCCCGCATCTCCGGCATGACCGCGTCGCTGTGCGGCATCCAGGCCGCGCTGGCGACCGGGGACCCCGGCGCGCTCACCGCCGCCATCCGCCGGCTGGAATCCATGTACGCCGTGGCCTTCTCCTTCGGCGGCCTCCCGCTCATCTACATGGGCGACGAGCTGGCCCTGCGCAACGATTCCGGCTGGGCCCGGGACCCGGCGCACGAGCACGACAACCGGTGGATGCACCGGCCGGCCATGGACTGGGCCGCGGCCGGCCGGCGGCATGATCCTGACCGCATCGAGGGCCGGGTATTCGCCGCGATCCGGGCCCTGGCTGCTGCCCGGTGCTCAGTGCTGGCGCTGCGCTCGGGTGGCAGCACCGAGGTCCTGCGAGGAGAAAACCGCAGCGTGCTGGCCTACCGGCGGGCTCATCCGCGCAGCGCGCCGTTCCTGGCCCTGACCAACTTCAGCGACGTGGCGCAGTCGGTCGACGCCGGGATCATCGCCCGGGCCGGGCTGCACGACCCCGCGCACGTGCACTCCAGTACCGGTCAGCTGCGCATCAGCGCGGGCCGGATCGAGCTCCCGCCGTGGGGCTTCGCCTGGCTGGCCGGCGCCTGAAACACCGCGCCAAAGACTGCAATTGGTCAATTACTCACCGTGCACGTTGGCGCACCGACCACGGATAGCCGCAAACCGGCAGGTCTCCGGCGTGTCGCCTCGCCCGGAAAGGGACCGCACGGTAAAACAGGACCTGCCGTCAGGTCTAAGGGAATTACCTGAGCAAATCTCAAGAATTTACTAATTTTCCCCCGATCGCGTAATCGTTACGCCGTGCCTTATTCGCGCGCGAGAAAGCAGACAGCGACCATGGCCCGAATCACGCTCACGCCGCCCGTGGCCGTGCGGGCGATGACGGCCGTGGCGGCCGCCCTGCTCTTCGCCGCCGGACTGGCCTCGGCCCAGCCGGCCTCGGCCGCTCCCGCCGCCGCCCAGTCGGCCGCCGCCGCCTGTCAGGCCGCCGACCTGAGCATTACCATCCCGGCGGCCATCGAGGGTGACCCGGACCGGGGGATGGGAAAACGGGCCTGGAATATCGTTTTCCGTAACACGTCCCAGGCCTCGTGCCACTTGCGCGGCTGGCCGCGGATCGCCGTCCGGACCTCCGCCGGCAAAACGATCCCCACCACGGTCAGCGACGTGACGTCCAGCAACCTGGCCGTCATCCAGGTCGCGAGCATCGTCCTGCCGCCCGGGAACAGTGCCGTCGTCACGGCCACGTCCGCGACCGCCCCGGCGCACTGCGTGACCCGGTGGTCGCTCGGGCTGACCCTGCCCGGGGCGGCCAGAGCGGTGCCTGTCCGCGAGCCCGGTGGCTCGTTCGCCCCGTGCGTGGGCGGCCAGCTGCGGCTGTCCCCGTTCTACGCCGAGCAGACCTTGACTAACGACATCAAGGCCCTGAGCGACCCCGGCACGTCGTCGCCGTTCGCTGCGGCCACCGCCGCGGAACCCGCCACCTGCGCCGCCACGGCCCTGCGCGCCGCGGTCACCTCCGTCACCAGCGAGCACGACGGGTCCATCATCCAGCTGCGGCTCAGTAACGCCGGAAGCGCGTGCGTGCTGCCCGAGGGCTGGCCTACGGTCGAGCTGCAGATGGCGGGCGGCAGCACGCAGGTGGCCAAGATCTTCTCCGACAGCGCTGTAGCCCGGGCCGGGCGCAGCCTGCTCACCACCTATCAGCACGGCAGCATCCAGAGCACGGCGCTGACCCTGCAGGTCGGCGGCTCGGTCTCCATCGCCTTGTTCGCCGCGGGCAGCGGCCCGCCCAGCTGCCAGCAGGTGACCTCGCTGACCGTGTTCCCGACCGCCACGGTCAGCGGCACCGGCCGGACCGCGGTGCTGGCCCAGCCGGTCCGCATCTGCGGCGCCCCACGGGTGCTGTCGTTCGTCCCGAGCAACTCCGGCCAGGTCGTGGCCCTGGCCCGGGGGGCCCTGAACGCCGCGCAGCAAGGCGCCGAGGTGTCGCAGGCCAGCAGCACCGGCTTCTACTACGGCACCGACAGCTCCGCCCCGACGGCCTGCGGCAACGGCAGCGGCCCCTACACCGAGCCCCGGGGCAGCTGCGCCAACGGCAGCGCGGGCCCGTACGGGGAGTACATCGGGGAGGTGGGCACGTTCACGAACTGGCAGGGCTGCACCTCGGGGCTGGCCTGGAACCAGGCCAACTACAACATGGCCACCGCCAACGTGGTCAAGTTCAGCACCGGCCTGGGCGCGGCTGGCTACTGGTTCGCGGCCGGCCCTGGCCGCGACCCGCACTACAACGGGACCGCCGCCGAGGCGTCCGCCTGGGGCCAGCAGCAGGCCGCCGCGGCCCTGAAGGCCATGAGCGGCAAGGTCTTCGACTTCCGCTACGTCTTCTTCGACATCGAGAACAACGGCGTGCCCCCGGATGAGGACGGCTGGAACACGGTCTGGAACGGCCCGTGCGGCGGCACGGTCAGGGCCGGCTACATCCCGGAAAAAATCGACTTCGCCACCTGGACCGGGTTCGCCAGCTACATCGACGGTCACTCGCCCTACCTGGCCGGGGTGTACTCCGCGGGCGGCGACTCCTACGGCTCGTGGACCGGCATCTTCGGCGGCGAGAAGCTCACCAACACCGCCGAGTGGACCTTCACCAACGAGCAGGCCCAGCTGGACTTCCCGTCCGGGTTCACCGGCTCGCACGCCAGCCCGCTGTGGTTCTCCAGCGAGCCGGCCGCCTGCGACCTGCTGTGGCAGTGGTCCGGCGGGGACGGCGTGCTGAACGGCTACGGCGACCTCGATCAGGCCAAGGCGGCCAACGACGCCAGCCCCGCCTGCGCCCCGGCCGCGCCGCCGGCCAAGCCCGCCCCGCCGACTAAGCCCGTGGTGCCGGTCATCATTCACCATCGCTGACCTCCCGGGCCGCCCGCCGGCTGCGGCGGGTACCGTGAAAAGCGGGACACGCGATGACAGAACGCAAGCCGGTTAACCTCAGCTTCACCTCGTGGATCGACCAGCAGATCGACGAGGCGTCGCAGCGGGGTGCCTTCGATGACCTGCCCGGTGCGGGTCGGCCGCTGCCCAGGCGGGCCGCAGGCGACGCGGCCCAGGCCTGGCTGCAGGACTGGCTGCGTCGGGAGGGCGTGACGGCGGATGATCTGCTGCCCACCCCGCTCCGGCTGCGCAAGGAGGTCGAACGGCTGACCGGGTCGGTCCACGAGCTGCCCTCCGAGCAGCAGGTCCGCGAGATCGCCGCGGAGCTCAACCGGCAGATCATTCAGTGGCGCCGCATCCCGGAGGGCCCGCCGGTGTACCTGCGGCTGGTGGACGCCGACGCGCTGGTCGCCCGGTGGCGTGCCACGCGCCCGCCGGCGCCGCCCATGGGCCAGGAGGACTCCGCCCGGCCGCGCCGGCGCTGGCGCCGCCGCAAGCACGAGGGGCGCTAGGCCAGCCCGAGGATCAGGCGGACATTGCGATGCTGACCCGTCGGCTAGTCGAACTCGGTGGGCAGCGAGGGATCCCGGTGGTGGGCCAGGGCCCGCTCGATTTCCCGGCGGTTGACCCGGCCCAGCGACAGCGGCGGCAGCTCATCCAGGCCGAACCACCCGACCTCGAGGGTCTCCAGCGGCGACGGCGGCTGCATCGCGCCGTCCCGGCGGCACAGGAAGAACAGCTTGAACACGCTCACCGGCAGCGCCGGCACATGGCCCTGCACGTCGCGGTCCCAGCAGCCGATCAGCTTCACCGCCGAGCTGTGATAGCCGGTCTCCTCCCGGATCTCCCGGGTGACCGCCGCCGACGGCGTGTCGCCCGGATCGGCCCAGCCGCCCGGCAGTGACCACCGGCCGTCGGTCTTCTCGCGCATGAGCAGCACCCGCTCGTGATCGTCGAAGATCGCCCCGCGCACGTCGACTTTCGGTGTCACGTAGCCGAAGTCACGGCCCAGCTCGGCCGCGAGCTCGGCCGCCGGATGGCCGCTGGCCACCGCCAGCAGCTCCGCGGCCAGCGCGCTCACCTGCCGGTACCGGTCCAGGTCATAGTCGCTGTTGCCGAAGGCCAGGCCGGTCTGGCCCAGCGCGGCGAGCTTCATCCCGATCCGGCGCACCGCGTCGGCTGCTGTGTCGGCCACCAGAGCATTATCCGGCAGGCTGCGGCATCATGGGGATCTCGGCGACCAGAGGAGACAGGCGCATGGCGGAGGACACCGGAGTTGACGCGCCGATCGTGGCGGTGACCGTCTTCCGGGAGGGCGCCCGGGTCCAGCGCCGCGGCCTGGCGCGCGTGGCACCCGGGCTGGGGCCGGTCGTGATCGGCGGGCTGCCCGCCAGCGTGGACCCGGCCTCGGTCCGCGTCGCCGCCCGCGGCGGCGGCCTGGCCCTGCTGGACGTGGAGGTGCACCGCCGCTACCGGACCGATCCGCTGCGCGAACAGGCCGCGCAGCTGCGTTCGGACGTCGACCGGTGCCGCGACCAGGTCCAGGAGCTCGACGACGAGGACACCGCCGAGCAAGCGCGGCTGGCCTTCCTCAGCCACCTGTCCGAGGCGGCCGCCACGGCGCTGGCGCGGGCGATGAGCTTCGGCCGCGCCAGCCAGGACGACCTGGCCGGGATGGCCGGCCACCTGTCCGCCGACACCGCGGCCACGCTCGGCCGCCGCCGCGAGATCGCTGCGCGCCGCCGCGCCGCCCGCCGCGAGCTCGAAGCCGCCGAGCAGCGCCTGCAGGACGCCGAACGGCGGGCCGGCGGCGTGGTGGCGTTCACCGAGGTGTCCGCGACCATTGAGGCGTCGGCTGCGACGGCGGCCGAGGTCGAGGTCTCCTACCACGTGCCGGGCGCTTCCTGGCGGCCGCTGTATGACCTGACCCTGGACGGCGAGCAGCTGGCCGTCAGCTACCTGGCCGAGGTCAGGCAGCAGAGCGGAGAAGACTGGCCCCCCGTCGAGCTGGTCTTGTCCACCACGCGGCGCGGGCTGTACCAGGCCCTGCCCGAACTGGACCCCTGGTACATCGAACGCGTCCGGCCCGTCCCGCCTCCGGTCCACCGGGCCATGGCGCGGATGGCCGAAGGGGCCCCCGGGGCCGCCGGACCGGGCCCCGCTCCGGTCGCGGGTGCCTTCGCGGCCGCGGCCGGTGCCCCGGCGCCCCTGCCGGAGGCCCCGCACCTGACGGCCGAGCCTGGCGAGGCCGGGGCAGGCCTGGTCTACCAGGTGCAGCGCCCGCTGGCCGTGCCCGCCGACGGCGAGCCGTACAAGACCGCGGTGGCCCGGCTTGAGCTCGACGCCCAGCTCGACCACCTCGCGGTCCCGGTTCTCGCCCCCGAGGCGTACGCGCGGGCCACCGTCACCAACACCTCCGCGTTGCTGCTGCTACCCGGCCCGGCCCGCGTCTTCCACGGCACCGGGTTCGTGGGGGAGACGTCCCTGGACACCGTCGCCGCGGGCGAGGAGTTCGAACTGCAGCTCGGGGTCGATGACCAGATCCGGGTGGAACGCCAGCTCCGCAGGCGCGCCGCGAGCAAGGCCATGATCGGCGGCACCCGCACCATCGACGTGGCGTACGAGATCACGGTGGAAAACCACCGCCCCAACCAGGCCCGGATCAGTGTCCACGACCACATCCCGACCTCAGCCGACGCCGACATCAAGGTGCGGCTGCGCGAAACCGCCCCGAACCCGGCCGGCCAGACCGACCTGGGCGAGCTCACCTGGGACCTGACCCTGGATCCCGGCCAGTCCGCCACCATCCGCTACCGCTTCACCGTCGAGCACCCCGCCAGCCTCACCGTCGCCGGCCTCTAACCCGCCCCGCTTCATGAAACGGGCCGCGGCGCGTAGCTGACCGCGGTGAAAGGCCACGCGGAGAGCAGCCAGGCCGTGACGGCCGCATGCAGCGGGACGTCCAGCGAGGCCCGCTCCGCGCTGACCCAGGACCGCACGTCTGCCCCGCCCGCCCCGTCAGCCGCGGGGTAGATGTACACGCAGCCGATGATCTCGGCGCTGTCCCGGGCCCGCACCGTGTACGTGAACCCCGCGCGCCCGGCGAAATCCGCGGCGTGCTCCTGCAAGTCGCCCAGGTTCTCCGCCAGCGTCATGTCCGGCCGCGGCCACGACCGGCCCGCCCACCCCGGGGTGGCCCTGATGTGCTCGACGCTCGACATCCAGGCCCGGTAATCACCCTCGTTGTGCTCCGGGCCGAGCGGCTCCAGCCGGAACACCGCGGTGACCAGCTCCCGCGGCACGGCGAAGTCATCCGGTACGAAGCTCACGACGGAGCAAGCCTAACCCTCCGATATCGTGATCCGTGGCCGACATCTCGATCCAGCTGCTCGACGGCGCGCAGGCGTCGGCTGATGCCGACGAGCTGCAGGCCCTGCGGGCCGAGGTGTACGGGCCGGACGACGGCGTCTTCGCCGGCCGGTTCCGGGTCCAGCGCCGCCAGCCGGGCTTCGTCCTGGCCGAGGCCCGCAACGGCGGCTACCTGGTCGGCTACGCGTTCGGGATGCCGCTGCGGCCGTCGACGTCCTGGTGGCGCGAGCTGACCGCCCCGCTGCCCGACGAGGTCACGGCCGAGCACCCCGGCCGCACGTTCGCCCTGGCCGACCTGGCGGTGCGCGCGTCCTGGCGGCGGCAGGGCATCGGCCGGGACCTGCATGACCTGATCCTGCGCAGCCGGCCCGAGGAACGGGCGACGGCCGTGCTCGCGCCAGCCGCCGCCCCGGCGCAGCACGCCTTCCGGAGCTGGGGCTGGCGCAAGGTGGCCCGGACCCGCGATGACGCCGGCGGCGAGCAGGTGGCCGACGTACTGCTCACCACGCTCCGTTCGGCTTTATACCTAACGAAACGTGGTGCGTGCCCCGGGCCCTGGAATCCAGCCGATGACGGGACGGTTGCACCGATCAGAACTAGACGGAAGGACTGACGATGAGCGCAGATGACGGTATGCGCCGGTCCGTCACCGTGTCCGGGATAGCCGTCCCGGCCGGCGGCGGCCGCACCCTCGAGGAGTCCAGGGGGACCGTGCGGATGGCTCAGGATGAGCTGTACGGTCCCGGCTTCCGGTGGAGCGGCCGCCGTCGCATGACGTGGCTTGAGGTGAGCAAGGGCGGCCGGCCGCAGGTCAACATCCGGCTGGACCGGGAGGAGGCGCTCACCCTGGCCGAGGCGATCATCGGGTCAGCGGACGGGAAGGGGCTGCTGACCAGGGAGCAGGCCATTACCCGGGCCGCGGCGTTGATCCGGGCCTGGGGAATCACCCGTGACGAGCTTGACGGTGAACTGGTCGTCCAGACCCTGGCCGGCAAGTAACCGGAGGGGGAGCGCCGATGCGACGCAACGCCTCGACCGTGGTGGTCCTGGCCGGCCCGGTCCCGGCCGAGATCCTGGCCGCCGTGGACCGGTCGATGAACGTGAACCTGATCCGCCCGGCCGCGCCCGCCGGCCCGGCCGCCGACGGCGACGGGTTCGAGGCGGCCGCCGGGGCGCTGAGCCGGGCAGCCCGGTCCACCGCCCCCTACGTGCTGGTCCCGGCCGACCCGCTGGCGGCGGTGGCGGCCAGCTGGCAGGCGATGTGGGACGTCTCGCGGCAGCCGGGTCCGGTCGCCTTCGAGCTGGAGGCGGCCAAGGCCGTGGCCGCCTGGCGGGCGGGCCGGTTCGAGCTGCCCGATTACTACCTGGTCCTGGCTACCGGCGATGCCGCGGGCGGCCAGGACGCGGACCTGGGGCCGGACTTCTACCTCGGCCCGCTGCGATCGGCCCGGCCGCGGCGGGTGGCGGTCGTCGCCGCGGCCGAGCCCGCCCAGCAGGCCGCAGGCGTCCTGCAGGCCCTGGGGTCGCTGCGGCATGGCCCGTGGTGGCCCGGCCTGGACGAGGTGCTCGAGGCGGCCCGGACGTTCTACCCGGGCCGCCTGGCCGAGACCGTCGCCGGTCAGTAGTACCAGGGGAAGCGCGCCCAGTCCGGGTCGCGCTTCTCCAGGAACGCGTCCCGCCCCTCGACCGCCTCGTCGGTCATGTACGCCAGCCGGGTGGCCTCGGCCGCGAACACCTGCTGGCCCACCAGCCCGTCGTCGATGAGGTTGAACGCGTACTTCAGCATCCGCTGCGAGGTGGGGCTCTTCCCGTTGATCTTCCCGGCCCACTCCAGCGCGGTCTGCTCCAGGTCGGCGTGCGGCACCACGGCGTTGACCGCGCCCATCCGGTGGGCGGCCTCGGCGTCGTAGGTCTCGCCCAGGAAGAAGATCTCCCGCGCGAACTTCTGGCCTACCTGGCGGGCCAGGTAGGCGGAGCCGAAGCCCCCGTCGAAGCTGCCCACGTCCGCGTCGGTCTGCTTGAACCGGGCGTGCTCGCGGCTGGCGATGGTCAGGTCGCAGACCACGTGCAGGCTGTGGCCGCCGCCCGCGGCCCACCCCGGCACCACGGCAATGACGACCTTGGGCATGAACCGGATCAGGCGGTGCACCTCCATGATGTGCAGCCGCCCGGCCCTGGCCGGGTCGATCATCTCGGCCGTCTCGCCCTCGGCGTACCGGTACCCGTCGCGGCCGCGGATGCGCTGGTCGCCGCCGGAGCAGAACGCCCAGCCGCCGTCCCGCGGTGACGGGCCGTTGCCGGTGATCAGCACGCAGCCCACGTCGCCGGACATCCGCGCGTGATCGAGCGCCTGGATCAGCTCGTCTACCGTGTGCGGGCGGAAGGCGTTGCGGACCTCGGGCCGGTTGAAGGCGACTCGGACCGTGCCGGAGTCAACGGCCCGGTGATAGGTGATGTCGGTGAAGGAGAACCCGTCGACGGCACGCCATCGTGCGGGGTCGAATATCTCTGAGACCATGCCCCAATTGTCGGTGACTGGCCCGCCTGGCTGGCTCCATTCATCAAATCGCGTTCATCGGAACGCTGCTCCGCCGCCCTGCGGTCGACCCGGCGGAGCACGGGCAGGGCCGCGATGCCGCACAGCAGGCAGGCCACGCCGCCGACCACCAGCGACCACCGGGCGCCGGCCACCTGGGCCGTCCAGCCCACGATGGGGCCGCCGACGGGAGTCGAGCCGAGCCAGGCCAGCGCCCACAGGGCCATGACCCGCCCGCGCATGCTCGGCGTGGCCGCGAGCTGGAGGGTGGTCTTGGCCAGCGAGTTGAAGGAAATGCTCCCGTACCCGACGAACACCAGTGCCACCAGCTCCAGGGCCAGGCTCGGGGCGGCGGCCGCGGCCAGGATGGCGATGCCCCAGCCGATGGCGGCCAGGCACATCGTGCGCGCACGGGGTGTCGCCCGGCCGGCCGAGATGAGGCCGCCGACGGCCGCCCCGGCGCCCATGACCGAGGCCATCACGCCGTAGGCGGCCGTCCCGCCGTGGAACACCTTGCTGGCCATGAGCGGCAGCGTGACCTGGAATTCCCACGCCAGCGTGCCGATCACCGCGATCATCAGCAGCGGGATGAGCAGCTCGGGCGTGGCCCGCACGTAGCGCAGGCCCTGCCGGACCTGCCCCTTTTCCCGGGCCACCCGCTTGGCCGGGAACAGCTCCGACCGGCGCATCGCGGCCAGCGAGATCAGCACCGCCCCGAACGAGATCGCGTTGCACGCGAAGCACAGGGCCAGCCCGATGGTCGCGGCGATCACGCCGGCCAGCGCCGCGCCGAACACCCGGGCCATGTTCATGGCCACCGAGTTGAGCATCACCGCGTTCGGCAGGTCCTTCGCCGAGACCATCTCGGCGATGAAGCTCTGCCGGGCCGGGTTGTCAAACACGTTGACGAAGCCGAGCGCAAGGGCCAGCAGGTAGACGATCCACAGCCGGATGCTGTGCGTCGCGACCAGGATGGCGAACGCCCCGGCCAGCAGCCCGGCCAGGGATTGGGTGACGTAGAGCACCCGCTGTTTGTCCATCCGGTCCGCGAACACGCCGCCGAGCGGCCCGAAGGCGAACATGGGCAGGAACCTGGCCGCGGTGACCAGGCCGAGCTGGGTCCCGCTGTGGGTGAGCTCCAGGACCAGGAACGACTGCGCCACGGTCTGCATCCAGGTGCCGGCCACCGAGACCAGCTGGCCGAAGAAGAACAGCCGGTAGTTGCGCTGGCGCAGCGATGAGATCATCTGCTGCGGCCGCAGCCGGACGCTACCGTGACGCACGAGTGCCCCGTCCGTGAAGAATTAGTTGCCGACAGGCAAGTATATCATTAGCTTTGCTAAGGAGATTGATGGCCGCGTAAGCCGGCCCGGACCGCCGCTCCTGCGCGGCGAGCCCCCCGGCGGCTAGGATGCGGCGGTGGTACCGGTGAATCGGCGAGCTAAGCTCCGGCGTTCCTGGCCTGCCTGGCCGGGCGCCGCCGTCGTGCTCGCGGCGCTCGTGCTCGCGGCCGGCTGCGGCAGCCCGCCGCGGCACAGCGCGGCGCCCCCGGCCACCAGCCCGGCTGCAGCCCGCTCCTCAGCCAGCCCGCAGCGCAGCGCGGCCAGTGCCCGGCCCAGCCCGGGTCCGGCCGTCACCGCGACCGCCCGCCCGGCGCCGGGCACGGCCGGCCGGTACCAGGTCGGCCAGCGGCAGCTGACCTTCACCGAGCCTGCGTACACCGGAGTCACCGGCCAGCACCTGGATGAGCGCGTGCTGGTGACGGTGGTCGACTATCCGGTGAGCCCTGGGTCATCGGGGTCACAGCCAGCCCCCGGCCGGTTCCCGCTGCTGATGTTCGCCCCTGGCTTCATGCAGTGCCCCGGCACTTACGGGCACCTGCTGCAGACCTGGGCCAGCGCCGGCTACGTCGTCGCCGCGGTCGACTTCCCGCAGACGAGCTGCCGGGTCGGCTCGGCGGCGTACGAGCCGGACCTGGTCAACCAGCCGGCGGACGTGTCCTACGTGCTCGGCAGGCTGCTGGCGGCCAGCGCGGCGCCTGGCGGCTTCTTCTCGGGCCGGCTGAATCCGCGCCAGGTCGCCGCGGCGGGCCAGTCCGACGGCGGGGACACGGTGGCTGCCCTGGCGGCCAGCACGTGCTGCCAGGACCGCCGGCTGAAGGCCGTGGCGGTGCTGTCCGGAGCCGAGTGGCCCCCGATGCCCGGCACGTATTTCGCCGGCGCCGCGCCGCCGGTGCTCTACGTGCAGGGCAGCGCGGACACGATCAACCCGCCCGCCGCGAGCCTGCAGCTGTACCGGGCGGACACCGCCGGTCCCCGGTACTACCTGGACCTGTTCGGCGCCGATCACATGATCCCCTACGCGGGAGACGACGCCGTCGAGCGGCTCGTCGCCCGCGTCACCCTCGCGTTCTTCGCCCGGTACGTGCTCGGCGACCGGCTCGCGCTGACCACCATGACCCAGGCCGGGAACCGCCCTGACCTCTCCACCGTCGTCAGCGGCGGGCAGCTCCCGCCGAACTGAACAGCGTACTTCATACAGCTGAAGGTCAGACTTACTCGGGCCGACCTGCAGGTTACTTACAGGTAACTATAATTAGGTATTCAGGCTTATCGGGCATTATCTTCATTGGTTACCTCCGGTGCGACACCCTCTGGGCCGCGCCGGGTATGCACCCGAGGCACCTCGCCGGATCCCCTCCCCCGTGGCCGGCGGGGTGCCTTGCCAAGGCCGGCCAGCCCTCGGCTGGGCCGGGCAGGCTACCGCTTCTGCTTCCGCTTGCTGGCCTGGTCGGCCGCCCCCTTCTCGGTCCGGGCGTTCTTCGTGGTCAGTGACCCCTCGGGGGTTTCCAGGTGGGCGCGTACGAACCAGTGGAACTCCTCCAGCTGGCGGCCCTGCCCGATGAGCATGTCCTGGGTGACCGGGTCCAGGTCCTCAGTGGTCTCGATGGCCACCCGGTGGGCCTCGATGATCCCGGTGTACACCACGTCGAGCGCGCCCAGGTGCTGCTGGGTGTCGGCCCGGCCGATGGAGTAGTCGTCCCAGTCCCGCTGCGCGACCAGCGCCCCCGGCGTCCCGGTCGGCGACCCGCCGAGCGTGGCGATCCGTTCTGCGATGTCATCGACCATGAGGCGCACCGCGTCGACCTGAGGGTCGAGCATGGTGTGCACGGCGATGAAGTTCGGGCCGACCACGTTCCAGTGCACGTGCTTGAGAGTGAGCGCGAGATCGTTGAGCGCGTTCAGCCGGTCCTGCAGCACGGCGACGAGCTGATCGGCGTCGTCGCTCTTCAGTCCCGGCACGGTGTAAGCCACCATGGTCATCACCTTTCCCGTCTTGCTGATCCCCGTATGTGCGAGGTCATCCCCTACCATCGGCCGCGCGGTTTAATCCTGCTGGCCGTCACGGCCGATGGCCGCGGCCGCGCCCACCCGGAGGTCTTCGAGCATTTTCGACTGGCGCGCGGCGCGGGCGATGAGCTCGTCGAGGCGTGCCGGGTCGAGCCGCTGGTCAGTGTCGGCCAGAGTCCGCAGCGTCCGCCAGCCCGCGGCTTTGCCCTCCACGCCCAGCCGCATCATCTCCAGCTCCACCAGGAAGCTGAGCGGCGAGCGGGTGAGCAAGCGCCCGTTGAACTTCAGCCGCCCCGCCTTCTCACCGGCCCAGGCCGCCGCGATCTTGTAGGCGCGGACCGGAATCCCCAGAGTGGTCATGATGTCCAGCAGAGCGGCACGGTCCTGCGCGACCTCGGCCGCCAGGCGCCGCAGGCGGCCGCCGTCGCCCTGGTCCGGATGAGTCCTGGCTATCCGGTGCGCGAGCGCGGCGCCTGCCGTGGCACCCGCGAGATGATCATTGAGATAGATGCCGAGCAGCTGCATCCCGTACTTCTGCCACGCAGGGCCCGGCTTATGCCGGCCGTCGGGCCTACTGCGCTGAGTTGAGCCTGTCGAACCGCTCCATCGTCTCGATGTACTCGGTCACCATTTCCTCGACCACCTGCCGGGCGGGCTTCACAGCGTTCATCCGCCCCACCACCTGCCCGACGAAGTAGTTGGCCAGCTGCTTCGCGCCGGGCGTGCTGCGGGCCGACCGGCTGATCCGGGCCTTCGCCTCGGCGATCAGCTCGCCGTGCTGTGGCATGGGCAGCGGGCTGGGGTTGGCCGGATCCTCCCACTCGTCAGTCCAGGCGGAGCGCAGCTGCCGCGCCGGCTTGCCCGTGCTGGAGCGGGACCTGACCGTGTCCGAGGCCGTGGCGGCCAGGAACTTCTCCTTCACCACCGGGTGCGTCTCAGCCTCCTGGGTGGTCAGCCAGACCGAGCCGGTCCAGACTCCTTCCGCGCCCAGGGCCATGGCCGCCGCCATCTGCCGGCCGCTGGCGATGCCGCCAGCGGCGATCACCGGCGTATCGCCCATCACGTCCACGACGTCCGGGACGAGCACCATGGTGGTGATCTCGCCGCAGTGCCCGCCGGCCTCGTATCCCTGCGCGACGACGAAGTCGACCCCGGCCGCCTTCTGCCGTACCGCGTGCGCCACCGCGCCGACCAGGGCCCCGACCACGGCACCTTGCTCATGCGCCTTGTCGATCAGCCGCGCGGGCGGCGGGCCGAGCGCGCTGGCGTACATCCGCACCGGATGGGCCGCCCCCACGTCCCACAGGTCAGCGGCGCGTGAGACCAGATCGCCTGACCGGCGCTGAGTCGCCTCGACGGCCTCGCGCTGGTCCTCGGGGAGCTCCGGGACCCCGTACTTCGCCATCAGCCGGTCTATGAACTGGAGGTGCTCCTCGGGCAGGCCGCCGGCCGGATCACCCGGGGCGAACTTGAGCGGGATCAGCACGTCAATGCCGTAGCCGCGGCCGCCGGTGTGGTCGTCTATCCACTTCAGCTCCACGTCCAGCTCGTCCGGGTCATAGCCGGACGCGCCGAACATGCCGAACCCGCCGGCGTTGGTCACCGCCGCGATCACGTCACGGCAGTGGCTGAAAGCGACGATGGGGTATTCGCACCCCACCATGTCCGTGAGCTTCGTTCGCATTGACATCTCCTGCCTGCGCGAGGCCATCGGGGTGTGGCGTCAACGCCGATGACCGTCAGCGTAAATCGCTACCCAGGCCGTCCGCAATAAGGCACCGAACCGTGGAGTGCAATACGTGCGGGACAGAAAGTGCGTGAGTGGCCAGGATGGCCTTTCGGGGCCGGATGAAACTAACGACGCAATCGGCCATTGACGACACGCAAGCCGTCAACAAGCAGCCGATGACCGGGTACGGCAGCTGCCTACCGCGCGCGCATCCTGTTGTTGCGCGCGTTGTGCTCGACCTCCGCGAGGCCCAGTACCTCAAGGACCGGCGGGACGTAGTTGCCGAAGCGGCCGCGCAGCCCCTTCTTCAGGCCGTACCAGCCGCCGACCGGGTTGGCCTCGGAACGCCCCCAGGCTTCGACACTGCCGCCGGGCGCCGGCTTCTGCTCGTCAGCGTTGCCGAGCGGCACCCAGTCGCCCTGTTCCTTCAGCATCGCGTGCAGGTCGTCGATGCAGCGCAGGTGGTAGCGCAGCTGGGTGGTGCCGACCTGGACCACCAGCGCAGGTGGCTCGGCAGCGGGCTCGCGCCAGGCTTCGAAGTCGGACTTTCCCGGCGGCGTGGCCAGGATCCACGGGTCCTCGGCGGTCCCTGACCCGGGTGTGCTGCTGGTCATCGAGCTGCTCCCTCCGTTGCGGATGCTGCCGATTATGGCAGCCGATACCTGACATCACGTGTCATGTATCAGGATTATCTTTGGGTATGCGCGCCAGCCGTCTCGTCGGTCTGCTCAGCCTGCTCCAGGCCCGGGGCCGGATGAGCGCGCGGCAGCTCGCCCGCGAGCTCGAGGTATCGCCGCGCACCATCGCCCGCGACATCGAGGCCCTGAGCAGCGCCGGGATACCGGTCTATGCCGTCCGGGGGCGGCTGGGCGGCTTCGAGCTGCTGGACGGGTTCACTAGTGACTTGCTGGGCACCAGGTACCGGCCGCCGCCGCCCGCGGGCAGCGTCCGCCGGGCGCGGCTCCTCCTGTCACCGCGCGGCCGGCGCCTGGCCGCGGTACTCGGCCGGCCGGCTGGCCTGCGGCCCCGGCGTACCAGCCGGGCCGTCGCGGGACGTGCGGACTGGGTGGAGGCCTGGATGCGGATCGAGTCACTCGACGCGGCCGTGCTGGACATCCTGGCTCTCGGGGCCGAGGCCGAGGTGGTGGACCCGCCGGAACTGCGAGCCCAGCTGGCCGCCGTCGCCCAGCGGATCGCGGACCTGCACTACGGCGGGCCAGACGTGTCCTGACCCGGACATGGCTCGGCGCGGGCCGCTGATGCGGCCCGCGCCGAATCCTGCGTCGGCCCCGCACGTGTCAGGGCCGCCGGTGCGCTGCCCGGTTACTCCGGGTTCTTGCCGAACGTGGCGAAGCTGCTCCAAACCGGCATGAAGGAGCCGGTTACGCCGATGTTCGCGTCCTTCTTGATCTGCCGCTCACCAGCCCGGCCCTGAATCTGCTGGATGGTGTCGGACCAGTTCCAGAACCGGGTCCGGCCGCTGCCGATGTTCCCGCCGCTGGGCGAGATCGGCGACGGACCGTTGATGGTGAAGTCCTGGCTGGCGAAGAAGTCCAGCGCCTCGCCCCGCTTGATGCCGAAGAAGTTGAAGCCCTCGAGCCAGAACACGTGGAACAGGCTGAACCCGTCGTAGGCGTTCTCGAAGTCGACGTCGGCTGCCGTGATGCCCGCGGACTCATACACCCGGTCACCGGTGCGAGTGGCCCACTCCTCGGTCTCCTCCAGGTCGTCGATGGTGCTACGCGACTTGAAGGGCAGCAGGTAGTCGCCGGCCATCCGGCCGCCGGACGCGTGCCCGAGCACGTACGCCGGGGGCTGGCGCAGGTCGCGGGCCCGCTCGTCGGTGGTGAACAGGAAGGCGCACGCGGTGTGGATCGGGATGTCGTTGTCGTACAGGTTGGCCGGCTCGGCCACCCAGCGCGACTCCAGGTACTCCTCGGTGCTCAGCGGGGTGGGACGGTGCTGGGCCCAGTAGCCCTCCGGGAACTTCAGGCCGTTGGCCTTGGAGTTGACGACGAACGGGGCCATCATGTCGTGGGTCTTGTTGTACTTGTGCAGGTACCGCTGGAACTGCATCGCGGTGCCGTACACCGGCGGCCCGGCCAGCCATTCGGAGCCGTACTTCATCGGCCCGGAGATGGTGTCCTGGGCGTGCCCGCCACGGTGGCCGTACCGGCCGGGGATGTTGTGCCAGGCCTTGACGGCGATGACGGTCTGGCCCATGCCACGGCCGACCGCCTCGATCGCCGAGACCGCGGCCATCGACATGCAGATCGACGCGGCGATGACAAACTTCAGGCCGGTCAGCTCGGGCATGTTCTTGACCAGCCACTCCGCGCTGAGCTGGATCAGCCCGTCGAACGGGTCAGACGTGTTCTGGTACGCGGCCAGGAAGTCGGCCGGGACCGGCTCGTCCTCGGGCCAGAAGGCGCCAGTGGTGGTGTCCGGGTCGAACACGATGCCGTCGACGTCGGCCGGGTTGACGCCGGCGTCCTCGATGGCCTTGCGGATGGCCAGGATGGCCCAGGCGCCGATGGCCTTCTGCGGGTCGCCGTCCCAGCGCCGCAGCGTCGGCGAGTGCCCGATGCCGACGGCGGCCACCTTGCCCTTGTGCGGCCACACGCCGAGGCCGTCGTCGGCCCGGTAAAGCCCGAGCGCGCCGGCGTTCGGGTAAATGGTGGGAGCCGTCATGGGCGATGTCCTCTCACTGGTTGCTCATCTTTACTCACTGGTTGCTCATCTTTCCCGATCATTACTGGACGACCTGGCCCTCGGGACACGGCCGGTTTCCCGCGTTTGCCGCGCACGTCGCACGCAGCATCCCGGACCGCGCGGATCCTTCGTCGATCAGGCAGGTCAGCACCTCCATCAGGCCCATCCTTTGGCTCGACACGGTGTCTTGTCAAGGTGCTGAAGGTCCTTGATCGCCAAAGTCGGCCCGCTCCGCTTACCCCTGGCGGCCCGCAGGACACAGCGTGATAGCCCGGTGCCGTTTCGTGCCTGGCGGTGGCTTCCCGAGACGGGGCAATCCGGCCGGCATCGGGCATGATGGCTGCGTGGACTTTGTCGCGATCGAGGAGATTCACGCGACGGCCCTGCGGGCGCTGCCCCACGACGTCGCGGCCTACCTGGAAGAAGGAGCCGGGACGGAGTCGACGCTGCGGGCCAACCGCGAGGCGTTCGGCAAGTGGGTCATCCGGCCCCGGCCGATGTCGGGCGTCAGCGACCCGGACATGTCGGCCACGGTGCTCGGCATCCCGCTGGCCGTGCCGGTCCTGACCTCGCCGTTCGGCGGCGATGCCCTGTTCCATCCGGACGGGCAGCTGGCGGTGGCCCGGGCCAGCGCCGCGTGCGGGACGGCGACGATCGCCCCCGAGGTCGGCAGCTTCTCCTACGAGCAGGTGCGGGCGGCCGCTCCCGCTGCGGTCCGGATCGCCCAGGTGCACCCCTACGGATCGTTCGCCTCCGTGGCCGAACGGGTCAAGGCGGCGGGCTACGAGACGCTGTGCGTGACGGTCGACTGCCCGCAGATGGGCGTCCGGACGCGCAGCCGGCTGGCCCGCTTCCACCCGGACCGGAGCGTATGGGCGGGCAACGCCACGGACGACGGTACGCCCAGCGCGAACCAGATGTTCCGGGCCGGGGTGACCGCGGCCAGCCCCGCGTGGTCGTGGGCGCAGCTGTCGCGGGCCGCGGGCCGGGCGGGGCTGCCGTGGATGGCCAAGGGCATCCTGACCGGCCCGGCCGCGCTGGCCGCGCTCGACGCCGGGGCGTCGGCCATTCTGGTCTCCAATCATGGCGGCCGGCAAGTGGACCCGGCCCCGGCCACCCTGGACGTGCTGCCTGAGGTGGCCTCCGCCGTCGCGGGCCGGGTGCCGGTCCTGCTCGACAGCGGCATCCGTTCCGGCGCGGACGTGCTGCTGGCCCTCGCCCTCGGCGCCGACGCCGTCGTGATCGGGAGGCTGGCCGCCTACGGACTGGCCGCTGCCGGGGAGGCAGGCGTCCGCCGGGTCATCGAGCTGCTCGCCGAGGAGCTCCGCACCCTGATGGTGCTGGCGGGCCTGCCCGACATCAAGTCGATCACCGCCGACACGGTGGCGCGGCGCTAGCCGCGGGCCTGCTTGGTAGGGTCGGGTCGTGCCCAGGACAATCGCCACGAACACCGCTGTCACTCTCAACGAGCTGCTCGACTTCATCCGGGCCAGGCATCACGGGATCGTGCTCACGACACGGAAAGACGGCCGGCCCAGGCGTCGCCGGTGACGTGCGGGGTGGACGGTGACGGGCGGATTGTCATCGCGACCTACCCCGAGCGGGCCAAGACCCGCAACGCCCGCCGCGATCCGGGACACGTGAGCGTGCTGATCCTGTCGGACGACTTCGGCGGTCCCTGGGTGCAGGTGGATGGCACGGCGGAGGTGCTCGATATCCCGGCGGCCGTCGAACCGCTGGTCGAGTATTTCCGCTCGATCTCCGGCGAGCACCCGGACTGGGCCGAGTACCGCGAGGCCATGGTGGCGCAGGGCAAGTCGCTGCTGCGGATCAGCCCGGTGAGCTGGGGGCCGGTCGCGACCGGCGGTTTCCCGGCGCGCCTGGCCTGACCGCGCATCAGTCCCCGAGGTAATTCCCGCGGCCACCTTGAAAAGCCCCCGGACGGTTTCTCTCGGCCGCCGAATATGGCCTCGTCCGAGGAGGATATCTGTGCGGGCCTTATTATCGGGGCCCGCGGCCCGGGCTGGTTTCGAGCGTTGACATCGACATGGGCGTGGGCTAGCGTCACAAGCAAATTAGCTGGCGGCGCGACTGCGCGCCTGCATTACCGAGGTCTGATCGAGGCCATGCGCATATCAGCGCGCGTTTTCAACGCCGTAATTCATGCTGTATGCGGTGAGGCCCGCAGCCGAGAGGGTGACGATCGTGGAGTTCGGGCTGGTCTATTCTGCCGAGCAGGAGCGGTTCCGCGCGGAAGTCGCCGAGTGGCTCGATGCCAACGTGCCGGACGACATCAATGCGCGCCCCGCCTCGCCGCAGGAGTCTTATCAGCTGTACCAGCGCAGGCGCGACCTCGGCCGCAAGCTCGGGGCCAAGGGCTGGCTCTACCCGTCAGCTCCGCTGGAGTACGGCGGCGGCGGCCTCAGCTTCGACGAGGTCATCGTCCTGGACGAGGAGACGCACAAGCGCGGGCTCGGCCTGCCGCCCTACTACGACAGCGGCGGCATGATGGGCGCGCCGTCCATCTTGGTCTGGGGGACCGAGGAGCAGAAGGAACTGTTCCTGCCGCCGATTTACCGCGGGGAAGTCAGGACGTGGCAGCTCCTGACCGAGCCGACGGCCGGATCGGACCTGGCCGGGGTCCGGACGACGGCCATCCGGGACGGCGACGAGTACGTCCTGAACGGTACGAAGATCTTCACCGGCAGCAGTCACGGCTGCGAGCGCATGTGGGTGATCGCCGTCACCGACCCGGGCGGGAAGAGGCATCAGAACCTGTCGTGGTTCATGATCGACGCCAGCCTGCCCGGCATCACGATCCAGCCGCAGTACCTGCTGAGCGTGCACGGTGAAGGCTCCGCAGACGCCGGCCACAAGAACACGGTGTATTTCGAGAACGCGCGGGTGCCGGCCATCGCGCGGGTGGGCGAGGAGAATTCGGGCTGGCAGGTGGCCACCACGCACCTGGAAATCGAGCATGGCGCGAGCGGCAGCCTGCGCCAGGACCCGATCTGGAACCAGCTGCTGGAGTACTGCCGCCAGACCCGCCGGGACGGGCAGCGGCTGATCGACGACCCGGCCACCCGGATCAAGCTCGCGCGGATTTACTCGGAGCTGGAGTCGGTGCGGCTGCTGAGCGTGCGCAATTTCTGGATGTCATACGCGCGGGTCAAGCAGTCCTACGAAGGGCCGCAGGTGTCCTATTACCGCAGGATCGTCGGGCTCGGGCTGACCAAGGAGATCCTGGATATCGTCGGCCCCGCCGGCCTCACCGATGACTCCCGGTGGGGCGCGATGGACGGCTTCGCCGAATCGCATCAGCGGTCGGCGATCGTGGCCATGCATCCCGGCGGCACGACGGATGTCCAGCGGGTGATCATCGCGCGCCGGCTGGGCATCGGGAACCGGTCGCGGGAGGAAGCGGGCCAGCTCGCGCCGGCCGCGGCCACGAAAGCCTAGAGGGGCGACACGAGGCCATGGACCTTTCGCTATCGGAATCCGAGCAGACCCTCAAGGAGTCGGCGGCCAGCTTCGTCCAGCGCGAGGCGGGCCGCGAGACGTTGGTGAACCTCAGCGACAGCGGCGAGATCTGGTCGCGGGCCTGGCTGCCCGGGATGGCGGCCGCGGGGTGGCTCGGCCTCTTCGTGCCCGCCGAGCTCGGCGGCTCCGGCGCCACCGCGCTTGAGGCGGCCGTCGTCTTCGAGGAACTGGGGCGCGGCCCGGTCCCGGGCCCGATCCTGGCCTCCAGCGTGGTCAGTGCGCTGATCCTTGCTCACCTGGGCCCATCCCCGGCACGGGACTCGCTCCTGACCGGCATTGCCGACGGGACCGCGGTCGTCATCCCCGCGCTCCGTGAGCCCGAAGCTTCCTGGGGCGGCGTGGCCGCCAGCACCGCCCGGCCAAGCGCGACGGGCACCCTGACCTGTACCAAGCTGTTCGTGCCCTACGCCGATGCCGCCACTCACTTCCTGGTCAGCACCCGCGGGGCGGCCGGTGACCAGGCGGGCTTCGTCATCGTGCCGGCCCGCGACCCGGGCGTGAGCGTCCGGAAGCTGGGCGGCTTCATGCTCGCCAGCTTCGAAGTCCAGTTCACCGAGGCCACCATCACCGGCGGGCAGGTGCTGAACGGGTCGTCCCACCAGGCACTGGACGAGGCGCTGGCTCCGGGACTCGTGGCCGTGGCGGCCTATCAGGCCGGGGGATCGGCGGCAGTACTGGAGATGTCGATCTCCTACTCCAACACGCGAGAGCAGTTCGGCCAGCCGATCGGCCGCTTCCAGCGGGTCCAGGACCACATCATCCGGATTCTCAACGCCGCCGACACCGCCCGCTGGACCGCGTACGAAGCCGCGTGGGCCATCGACGCGACGCGGGACGACGCCGCTGCGAAAGCTCACCTGACCGCCGCGGTCGCGAGCGAGGCGTACCTGGAGGCCGCCAACGCGGCGCACGAGGTAGTCGCGGGCATCGGCAGCGACCCGCGCTTCGGCCTCGTCCTCTACACGCAGGCCTCGCGCAGCTTGTATGAGTACCTCGGGCCGCCGGACTGGCACCGGCTGCGGATGGGTGACTGGCTGGACTGGGCGGGATAACGGGGATACCTCCCGGCCGCGGCGGCCACGGGCCGTCCGGCCCCGGCGGCCCCCGCCGAGCAGGTCCTGCACGGCGCGCGCGGCCCAGGCGGAAGGGCGGGGCCGCGCGCCGTCGGCCAGGTCGTTCCAGTAGATCGACCAGGTGCCCGCCGCAACGCGCCGGACGGCCGGCGCGGTGAGCAGCCGCATGGCCGCCGACGCGGCCCCCGGCCTGGCCAGCATCGCGGCCTGCAAGGCAGACGCGCCGGCCATGTACCGGCCGAACGCCGCCTCGATCGCCTCGGTGTAGGCCGCGCTCGCCCGGGCCGGGCCGGCCAGCACCGCCTCGGCGGCCAGCCTCCCGCTGATCATGGCCGGGCCGATGCCCTCGCCCTGCAGCGGGTTGATCAATCCGGCCGCGTCTCCGGCCACCAGGACGTTACCGGCGGCCGGCGGCGTGCCGGTACCGCCCATGCGCAGCCATCCGCCTATGACCGGCCCGGGCCGTGCGTCGCCGCTCAGATCCCCGCGCTGGCCCAGCAGCGCGACCAGCCGGGCCAGGTCGTCGCGCAGCGGCGCGGGCCCGCGTCCGGCGCGGAGGCCGACCCCGATGCCCACGTTCGCCCGGCCGTCCTCGCCGGGAAACAGCCAGCCGTACCCCGGGTAGATGTGCCACGGGCTGGCGTCCAGCAGGACCAGCAGCGGCAGCGGAACCTCCGCCGGCACGTACGCGCGGATGGCGAAACCCCACCGCGCCGCCTGCGGGTCGAGCATCCCGGCCATCCGGGCGACCGGGCTGAGGGCCCCATCGGCGGCGATGATGACCTCCCCGGCCAGGCGCTGGCCGTCGCTGGAGATGACCGCATCCACCCTGCCGTCCGCGCTCCGCTCGACCGCGGTGATCCGGGCTCTTACGCCGAGCGCGCCGGCCTCCAGGGCGGCCTCGCGCAGCGCGTGGTCCAACGCCCGCCGCGGCACGATGATCCCGTGACCGGGGTAGGTGCGCCCGGTGAAGGCGGGCAGCTTGCTGCGGCGGCCGGACGGGCCGACCACGAGCAGGTCAGAGCCGCTCCCGGCGTCGGGGACACGAAGCCCGAGATCGGCGAGGACCTGCACCCCGCGCGGCCCCACCAGGTCGCCGCACGCCTTATCGCGCGGGAAGGCCGCCTTGTCGGCGAGCGCGACCCGGGCGCCGGACCGGGCCAGCACCAGCGCGGCGATGCTGCCCGCCGGCCCGGCACCGGCTACTACCGCATCGAAGCGGCGGGTCACCTGGCCGGTACCGCGGCCAGCGCGACGGCGCAGGCTCCGAACGGCACCGGGAACTCGAAGACATCCGGCATATCCCCGATTGTCCATGGCCCGGCCCGGGTCGCGGTCACCGGCCGGCCGCCAGCACCGCGCCGCCGTCGTCCGCGGGGAACGCGGCGGAGTACTCCTCGCGCATCCGCGCCAGCGCTCGCAGCAGGGCGGGGTCATCCGCGGCCTTCCGGCCCCACGCGACCCACGTGCCGAGGTGCAGCTCGAGGTCCACCACGGTACGGACGACGGCGTTGTCCCATGCGGAGTGATCGTGATCGAAGGTGATTCCGAAGCCGGAACCGCCGGCGATATGCTGCTGCAGCGCGTAGAGGTCGAATGCGCCGACGTCGACCACGCGGTTGATGCCCGCTTCTTCGAAGATCGACCGGAGCTGAGCGTAGTAGACCGGCGTCCCGGCGTTGAGCGCCGAGGAGGTCACGAACGGCAGGCTGGTCAGGTCACCCAGCGACAGCGTCTCGTGCGAGGCCTGGGGGAGATGGCGGGCCAGGCACACCAGGGTGCGCTTGGAGCCGAGCTGGAAGCTGCGGACCGCGGGCGAGATCGGACGCTGGTGCAGGATCGCGAGCTGTAGCTCACCGACAATGAGCTTCCTGATCAGGTGCACGTTCGCGTCGGGATCGAGGGCGACGACGGCGTCGGCGTCCGCCTCCGTGACGGCCCCGACGACCCGGTTGCGCGTCGAGTTCTCGACCCCCGGCGCGATCCCCATGTGGATGACCCGGCGCCAGCCCGGGCCGGCGACGGCCTCACGGGCCGTCGCGAACAGCTCATCGCACGCCTCGAGGATCTTCTTGGCGTGCAGCAGGATCTGCTCGCCGGCCGGAGTCAGGACGACTCCGTGCATGGACCTCTCGAGTAGCTCGACGCCGAGCTTCTTCTCCAGTTCGTGGATGCGGCGGGACAGCCCGGACGTCGAGACGAACAGCAGCGGCGCGGCCCGCGCCAGGCTTCCTTCCGCCGCGACGGTGATGAAACTCCGCAGGCCCTCCAGATCGAGTTCGACCGGCCCCAGCCAGGTTGCTTCGCCCACGGTAGGTCCTCCCTTACTGCGGCCGCCCAGACGACGCCGCCGGGCCGACCAGGACACCGCCGTTGATCAGGGCTTGTATCGCCGCCTCATCGAAACCCAGCTCGGTGAGGATGTCCGGCCCGTCCTGGCCGAAGAGATGGGCGACCTTCGCGACGCCCGGAGTGAGCGACAGCGAGCTGGCCGGCCCGGCCCGGCGGTAGCTGCTCACCCCGGGGTAGCTGTCGCGGACCACGAAGCCGTTGCTGACGCTCTGCGGATCGGACAGGAAGAAATCGTCTCCGGTGCTGGCGTCGGCGCGGACGCCCGCCACACCGGCCCGGGCGAACGCCTGCTCCCAGTCGGCGGCTGACCGTGTTTCGAGCGCCGTGGCCAGCTCCGCCACCAGCTGGTCGTTGAAACGCCGGCGCGAGTCGGCCGTCCGGTACCGGGCATCGGTGATCCATCCGGCGCGGCCCACCGCCGTGCACAGCTGCCGCCATTCCGGCTCGGTCGGGGCGCAGACGAACAGCCATCCGGCGGCCGTCCGGTACAGCCGGTTGAGCGCGCCGGTGCCCCGCAGCTCGCCGTCGAGTTCGGGCAGGGCGGGCTTGCCCGCGTAGCGGATGGCGTCTTCGGAGCACAGCAGCAGGTTGCTGGCCAGCATGGTGGTCTCGATGTACTGGCCGCGGCCGGTGCGCTGGCGGTGCAGCAGGCCGAGGCTCAGCGCGGTCGCGACGCCGAGGGCGCCGGTGATGTCGGGCGAGGCCTCGTTCGAGCGGATCATCCGCAGGGAGTACTCGTACCGGGCGTCCTCATCCAGCGGCACGTCGCCGGCGGGCGGCTCGTTCCCGCGGCCCAGCTGCCGCAGGGCCCCGCCGCTGAGCGCGCCCATCATCGGGTGGAACGCGGCGCGGCCGGCGCCCGGCCCGGTCGACCCGTACGAGCCGGCGTACAGGTACACGATGCCGGGGTTCAGTTCCCTGGCCGTCTCGTAGTCGATGCCCAGGCGGGCCGCGGCGTCGCCGCGCATGTTGTGCATGATCGCGTCGGCCTGGCCCACCAGCCGCCGCACGGCCGCCCGGCCTTCCTCGCTCTTCAGGTCGATGGCCAGGCTCTCCTTGCCCTGGAAGGTGCGCGCCCGCCCGCCGAGGAACAGCCTGGCGTCATCGCCGGCCGGGGACTCGACCTTGATGACGCGCGCGCCCATGTCGGCCAGCAGCGACGTGCCGAACGGGCCGGCCAGCCACGTCGCGAAGTCCAGTACCAGCATCCCGGCCAGCGGCCCCGATCCGCCGGCCCTGATCCGGCGGCCCTGATCCGGCCGCGGCGGCCGATCCGGCGGCCGGCGCCGACGGCGCACGGGCCGCCGGCTGCGGGCCAAGCAGCAGCGCGGCCCGGTCCGCGTCGAGCAGCGGAGCGGCCGTCGGGACGACCGCCGGGCTGTCGGTGAACCTGATCGTGGGCCCGAGCTGCAAGGTCGGCCCGACCTCTGGGTCGACGACTTCCACTACCGAGCCGTTGTGGATCACCTGCGGGTGATCCAGGGCCTGCTGCGTGGTGAGGAAGCGGTCTCCGGTCAGCCCCTCGCGCAGGAAAATGTCCAGCCATTCGTCAAAGGTTCGGGTGGCCATCCGGTCCAGGATGAGGTAGGCGAGCTCGACCTTCGCTTCCGGGTCGGGGATGGCCGACGGGGCGTCCTTCCAGCGCGGGTCGTCCCAGATGTGGGCGAGCCCGATGACCTCAATCCAGTGCCGGAACAGCCGGGCGGTGTTGTTGGTGATCTGCATCCACTGGCCGTCCTGGCCACGCACGGCCAGATAGGGCAGGAAGGGGCCCGCCGCTGCCGTCATGGCGGGCAGCGGCGGGTCGAGCTCGCCGAGCTCGCTCTGCCGCCGCAGGGCGCTGGCGAAGTCGAACGCGAGCAGCCCCTGGTACAGGCTGGTGTCGATGTGCTGTCCGCGCCCGCCGCGCGCCCGCACCAGCAGCGCCGCGGCGATGGACTGCACGATGATGTTGCCCGTCGCGTAGCTCGGGTTGGGGCGGGCCCGGTACGCGGGCGTCTGGCGGCCGAGGGTCACGCCGAGATCGACGTTCGCGCCTGAGCGCGCTTCGACGACGCCGTCGTACAGCGGAAGCCAGGACAGCTCCCCGGAGCGGCCGAACGCGGTGACGGTGCAATGCACGAGGCCGGGATTGCGCGCGGCAAGCTCGTAATAGTCGAACGACCAGCCGAGGCCGGACGCGCCGCCTTGGGCTTCGAGCAGCACGTCGGCCCCCTCAACCAAGGCGTCGGCGGCCGCGCGGTCGGTGGCTGCGCTCGCGTCGAGCACGATGCTGCGCGTACCCCGGTTCCACAGCCGCCAGGCGGGCAGGCTGCGGCGGATGTCGCCTCCTGGCGGCTCGACCCGAATGACCTCGGCTCCGTTGTCCGAGAGCAGCACGCTCGACATATCGAGAGCGGCTGCTGATCCGGTCACGACGACCCTGATCCCGTCTAGAACGGCCACGATCCTTCTTCTCTCCACTCAAATGACGTTCACGCACTCATATTCGGCCTTATATCCACCTTCCGTCATGGCCCGCGTCTGCACCAGTGCGAAATGAGGCCGAACGAATTCTGCTCGGAGACCATCGGATTCCCCTGGCGCATACGCTGACGGGCTTCAACCTCCGGCCGGAGGCGTGCCCGCCTCTTGCGGGAGCGCTGGACCACAGCGCATGCTTCTGCCGAGGCGACATTCCAGGGAAAGGCCCCGATCATGGCAGATGCAGCGGTGTCACCGACCCCAGAACCCGGGCCGCTCGACGCGGTGGTCATCGGGGCCGGCTTCGCCGGCCTGTACATGCTGTACCGGCTGCGCGAGCAGGGGTTCTCGGTCCACGGCTTCGAGCAGGGCGACGGCGTGGGCGGGACGTGGTACTGGAACCGCTACCCGGGCGCGCGATGCGACTCCGAGATCATGTACTACTCGTTCTCGTTCATGCCTGACCTGGAACAGGAATGGCCGCTGGAGGAGCGCTACCCGGGCCAGCCCGAGATCCTCCGCTACCTGGAACATGTCGCGGGCCGCCTTGACCTGCGCCAGGACTTCACCTTCGGCGCCCGGGTCATCGCCGTCGAATACGACGAGGCCGCGAACCTGTGGACCGTGCGCACCGAGCAGGGCCACACCGCGACAGCGCGTTTCGTCATCACCGCGGTGGGCTGCCTGTCCACGGCGAACGTGCCCGAGTTCAAGGGCGCGGACAGCTTCGCCGGCCTTTCGCTGCACACCGGGATGTGGCCGCGCGAGCCGGTGGACTTCACCGGCAAGCGGGTCGGCGTGATCGGCACCGGCGCCTCGGGCATCCAGGCCATCCCGGTCATCGCCGAGCAGGCCGCGGAGCTGACCGTGTTCCAGCGCACCGCGCAGTTCACCATCCCGGCCGAGAACGGGCCGCTGGATCCGCAGTTCGTCGACCTGTGGAAGCAGAACTACCGGGAATGGCGCCGCCGGGGACGCGAATCCACCGGAGGGATCCCGTACCCGCGCAGCACCCTGTCCGCCCTGGAAGTGCCCGAGGACGAGCGCCGGGCCATCTACGAGGCCGCCTGGGGCGCTGGCGGGTTCACGTTCACGTTCGGCACCTTCGCCGACGTGGTGCAGAACGAGGAGGCGAACAAGACCGCGGCCGAGTTCGTCTGGTCCAAGATCGACGAGATCGTCGCCGACCCCGAGGTCGCGGACATGCTCAAGCCGAGGACCTTCCCGTTCGGCACCAAGCGCGTCCCGCTGGACACGAACTACTACGACACCTACAACCGGCCGAACGTGACCCTGGTGGACCTGCGGCGCACACCGCTGGAGGAAATCACCGCGACGGGCATCAGGACCAGCGGCGGTGAGGTCGAACTGGACGTGATCGTCTACGCGACCGGGTTCGACGCCCTCACCGGGCCGCTGGAGGCGCTCGGGATCCGCGGCCGGGACGGGCAGGCGCTGGCCCAGGCCTGGAGGGACGGCCCGCGGACCTACCTGGGGCTGGCCGTTCCCGGCTTCCCGAACCTGCTCACCATCACCGGGCCGGGCAGCCCCTCGGTGCTCAGCAACATGCCGGTGTCGATCGAGCAGCACGTGGAGTGGATCGGCGGCTGCCTGTCCTACCTGCGCGAGCAGGGCGCCGACGTGATCGAGGCCACCGAGCCGGCTACGACCTACTGGACCGACCACGTGCAGCAGGTCGCCAGCCACACCCTCTACCCCAAGGCCGCGTCCTGGTACATGGGCGCCAACATTCCCGGCAAGCCCCGGCTCTTCCTGCCCTACGTCGGCGGCGTCGGCCGGTACCGGCACATATGCGACCAGGTAGCGGCCGACGGCTACGAAGGATTCGCCCTGTCCGGCACGTCCCTGGCCGGATCCGCGGCCTCCGGCCAGGACACGAGGGGAGACATCCGTGCCGCTGGATGAGGCGACCGCTGCACTGCTCGAGCAGCTGATGGCCGGCCGGGACCGGCCGCTGAACGAGATGACGCCGCAGGAGGCACGCGGCGTGGCGGCGGCGATGCGCGGCGAGGCGGCACCCGGGCCGGAAATGGCGGAGGTACGCGACATCAGGGTGAGGGTGTCGGGCGGCCTCGTTCCGGTCCGCGTCCTCACGCCCGCCGTTTCCCCGCGCGGCATCATCGTGTACTACCACGGGGGCGGCTGGGTCCTGGGCGGGCTGGACGAATCGGATGCGGTCGCCCGCCGGCTGGCGCAGCGTTCGCAATGCGTGGTGGTCCTGCCTGACTACCGGCTCGCGCCCGAATACCGGTTCCCGACCGCCGTCGACGACTCCTGGGCGGCTCTGGGCTGGGCCGCCGCGCACGCGGCCGAGCTCGCGGGCGGCCCGGCGCCGCTGATCGTCGCCGGCGACAGCGCCGGCGGTAACCTCGCCGCGGTGATGACCCAGCGCGCCATGACCCGGGGCGGCCCGTCAATCGCGGTGCAGGTGCTGGCCTATCCGGTGACCGACTGCGACCTGGACACCACCTCGTACGTCGACCCGGCCAATCAGCTCATGCTGACCCGGGACTCGATGATCTGGTTCTGGGACCACTATGCGCCGGACCGCCGGGCCCGGGCGCACCCGGACGCCTCGCCGCTGCGAGCCGGGGTCTTCTCCGGGCTGCCGCCCGCGGTGATCCTCACCGCCGAGCACGACGTGCTGCGGGATGAGGGAGAACTGTACGCCACGCAGCTGGTCAAGGCCCGCGTCCCGGTGCTCCACCAGCGGTTCGCAGGCCAGGTGCACGGCTTCTTCACCATGGTCGACCTGCTGCCCGGGGCCGGCACTGCGATGGACTTCATTGCCGATGGCATCGAGAAGCACCTGGCTGCAGGCCTGGTCGCCGCGGGCCGCGGCAACGCCGGCCCGGCTTGATGACCCGTCATGCCCTGGATTGACCTCGACGGCGCGGTCAACGCGCGGGACCTGGGCGGCCTGCCCACGCAGGACGGCCTCCAGACGGCCACCGGCCGGCTGCTCCGCTCGGACAACCTGCAGGACCTCTCCTCCTCGGACGTCAGGCGGCTGGTGCGGGATATCGGCGTGACCACCGTGGTCGACCTGCGCGCCTCGGCCGAGCTGGCCGCCGAAGGCCCGGCGCCGCTGGATGCGGTCCCGGGCGTCCGGCATGCCCATCATCCGCTGACCCCCGAGACCGTCTCCGCCCCCGATCTGGCCGCCGAGGCGCTGCTGCTCAGGCGGGAGAAGGAGAGGAGCCGCTTCCCCGGCGACCCGATCATCGGGCGCTACCTGGGTTACCTGGAATACCGGCCCGACCAGGTCGTCGGCGCGCTGCGCAGCATCGCGCACGACCAGGGCGCGGCCATCGTCCACTGCGCGGCGGGCCGGGACCGGACCGGGGTGGTGGTGGCGCTGGCCCTCACCGCGGCCGGGGTCCGCCCGGAGGCCGTCATCGCCGACTACGTCGCGACGGGGGATCGGGCCGCGGCCATCCTGGATCGCATCCGCAGGTCGCGGACGTACAACTGGGACGTTGACCGCATGCCGCCGGAACGGTACCGGCCGCGCCCGGAAACGATGGCGGCGTTCCTGGAGCAGATGAAGGCCGACTACGGCGGAGTCGCCACCTGGCTGACCGACAATGGCCTGCACCCCGGCGACCTGGACCTGCTGCGGGCTAAGCTGCGCCCGGCCGGCTCATAGCGTGCCGAGGAAGCGCTCGATCTCATCCAGCGCCGCGGGCTCGGTGGCCACGCCATGTTCCTCCCCCTCGAAGGGCACGTAGCGCACGTCCGGCATCGGCTTGATGACAGCGGGCCAGTCGACCGCCGGGAAGATGGTGTCGGCCGTTCCGTACAGGATGAGGGTCGGAGCCGTTACCTCGGCCAGTCTGCCGGTGATGTCGAAGTCCAGGTACGCCGCGTACGTCCGGAGCTCACGTGCGTACGCGCTGATCCGCTCTTCCCGCGGCATCGCGCCGAGGGCGCGGCTGATCGCCTCGCGCTGGGCCACCCGCTCGCGTTCCTCCTCGGCCGACCGCGCCGCCCGGGCGGCTGAGAACAGGTTCAGGCCGACCGTGCCCGACGTGCGCCGAGCCTGGTAGGCGGCCTCGGCGCCCTGCGCCCCGAGCAGGTCGATGCGCTCCCTCAGACGCCGCACTACCTCGGCGTCCGTCGTGAACCATGGCGCCCCGTCGCCGAGGATCAGCGCCGATGTCATCTCCGGGAACTCCAGCGCGAACATCGACGCGATGGCCACGCCCGCCGACTCGCCCCAGATCACGGCGCGGGATACCCCGAGATGGCGCAGCAGCGCGCGGGCGTCCTCGGCGAACAGGCGCAGCGTGTGGTTCTCTGCCGAGGTCCCCGACCGGCCCGATGACCGCCGGTCGTAGGTGATCACGCGGTAACGGGAGGCTAGCCGCGGCAGCCACGGCGGCGGCTCCGGCGCCGCGCCGGTCCCGAGCCCGCCGAATCCGCCGTGCACGAACAACACCGGCGGACCGTCGCCGGCCACCTCGAAGTACGTTTCGCAACCGTTGAGGATCGCGTGCGGCACGGGTCGCCTCCCCGGCAGGGCTCGCACCCGGCTTGGCGGGCGCTCGGCTCGCGGCCAGGATATGCCCGATAATGACGGGACGGCACTAGCTATCGGGTCCGGGGAGGACGCCAGGCGTGGCGACGAGAGTGGCCGGGGCTCGGCTTGACCTGACCCGCGCCCAGATCCTGGCCTTCCGGCGGAAGGCCGCGCGTCGAGGACGCCGAACCGTCCATCTGGGAGGACCCTGCGCTGGTCCAGGTGTGGGGGCCGCGGTTCAGCGTCTTCGTCGTCGCCGCGCAGGACGTGGCCGTTTTCACCCTCGGGACGCTGCCCGACGAGGCCAGGCGCCGGCGGCGGGCCGAGGACCTCGCTGCCCGCATCGGCGACGTGCTCGCCGGCACGCGGATGACCTGCGGGCCGGCTGGCCGTGCGCTCGGCGTGCACCCGAACAGCCTCCGGCGCGCGTCACCGACCGGCACGATCCTGATCAGGTGGGATGGCGCGCGGCCGCCGGCCCTCTGGACGGTACCGCCGCCGGACGCCGACCCCCGCACCGCGCGCCCTGCCCCTGCCCGGTGCGGCCGGCCGGATGGCCGTCCGCTGGGACGGCTGAGGACCTCACCGCGGTCACCGCGGCCCGGCGGCCGCCGGGCTGACCTGCTGTCATGGTCATCCCCTCCCGGTGGTCCCGGCTAAGATGTGGGCTGAACCGCCGGAGACACCTCTCCTGGGCCGCCGGAGACACCTCAAGCCGGCGGCCCAGCGGGTCGGCCGCCCCCGACCAGCACCCGGCCCACGTCCCACCTCGGATGGCAGCTGACTCATGGACATCGCCGACTTCAGCCTTGACCTGTTTTCTCTCGCGGGCCGCAACGCTCTGGTCACCGGCGGGAACACCGGCCTGGGCCGGGCCTTCTCCCTGGCCCTGGCCAAGGCCGGCGCTGACGTTTTCGCCGTCGGCCTGGCCGAGGACGACGGGACCACGCGCCGGCTGATCGAGGGCGCCGGGCGCCGGCTGGAGTTCGAGATCGCCGACATCACGCAGCCGGGCGTCCCGGTGGCCGTCGTCCGGCGCTGCGTCGAGGTCCTGGGCTCGGTCGACATCCTGGTCAACTCCGCCGGCATCGCCCTGCTTGCTGACGTGCAGGAGTTCGGCCGCGACCTATGGGACCCCATGGTGTCGGTCAACCTCACCGCCGCCTTTGAACTCGCCTACGAGGCCAGCAGGTTCATGATCGGGCAGCGGTCCGGCAAGATCATCAATATCGCCTCGCTGTTCTCCTTCCTCGGCGGCCAGCGCTCGCCCGCGTACGCCGCGACGAAAGCCGGCCTCGCGGGCTTCACCAAGGCCTACTGCGACGAGCTGGCCACCTACAACATCCAGGTCAACGCCATCGCGCCCGGATACTTCAAGACGGCGATCACCGAAGCGACCCGCGCCGATCCCGACGCCGAACGCCGCATCGTCGAGCACATCCCGGCCGGCCGCTGGGGGGAGATCGCCGACCTGATGGGCGCCACCGTCTTCCTGGCCAGCCGGGCCTCCGATTACGTCAACGGCCATGTCCTGGTGGTCGACGGCGGCTATCTCGTCCGCTGAGCTTCGCTTACGAAAGAGTGCAGAACCGACATGGCCCCATCACGATCTCCGCTGAACCGCCCGTCGATCGTCGGCGCGATGACCGGCCTGCTCGGCCGCGCCGCCGTCGAGACCGGCGCGGAGCAGCTCATGGAGGCCAGCGTCGACCGGTTCAGGAAGTACACCTCCGTCCACGGCATCTATGACGGGCCGATCCCGGCCGCGGTCGTCTACCCGTCCTCGACGGCGGAGGTGGCGGCGGTCCTGCGTTTCGCCGAGGAGAACCTCGTCAACGTCGTTCCCCGCACCGGCCGGACCGCCACCGAGGGCGGCCTGGAGACCGTGATCGAGGACAGCCTCGTGGTGGACGGGTCACGGATGAACGCCATCTTGTCCATAGACCCGGTCAACATGATGGCCACAGCCCAGTGCGGCGTCGGGCTGCAGCGCCTGGAGGACACCCTGCGGGCCCAGGGCCTGACCACCGGGCACTCACCGCAGTCCAAGCCGCTGGCCCAGCTGGGCGGCCTGGTCGCCACGCGGTCGATCGGCCAGTTCTCCACGCTGTACGGCGGAATCGAGGACATGGTCGCCGGCCTGGAGGCCGTCTTCCCCGGCGGGAAGGTCATCCGCATCAAGAACGTGCCCCGCCGGGCCGCCGGCCCGGACATCCGCCATATCGTCATCGGCAGCGAAGGCGCCCTGTGCTTCATCACCGAAGTGACCGTCAAGCTGTTCCGCTACCAGCCGGAGAACAACCGGTACTTCGGCTTCCTCGTGGACCGCTTCGCGGACGGCATCGACGCTGTCCGTGAGCTGATCACGGCGGGATACCGGCCCTCGGTGTGCCGGGTCTACTCACCCGAGGACGCGAAGCAGCACTTCGCTGACCTGTCCAAGGAGAAAAACGTCGTCATGTTCCTGGCCGAGGGCCCGCGGGGCGTCGCCGACGCGACGGCGGAGGCGATCGAGGATCTGTTCGCCGGCCGTCCCCACGAGCGCATCGAGGACGGCCTGATCCGGCACTGGTTCGAGAACCTCAACTGGGGCCAGGACAAGATCGACGCGGAGAAGGCCGACATGCTCTCCCACGCTCACCTCGGGTACACCACCGAAGTGTCCGTCGACTGGTCACGGGCGGGCGACCTGTTCGACGCCGTCATGGACCGGATCCGCGGCGAATTCCCGCGGGCCGGCGATCTGACCATGCTCGGCGCGCATTCCTCGCACAGCTATCAGACCGGCACCAATCTGTATTTCGTCTACGACTACACGATCAACTGCAGTCCTCGCGAGGAGATCGAGGTCTACCACAAGCCGCTGAACGCCATCATCGTCACCGAAGCCCTGCGGATGGGCGGGTCAATGGTGCACCACCACGGAATCGGCAAGTACCGCACGGCCTGGGTTCAGCAGGAACACGGCAGCGCCTACTACCTGCTGTCCGCCCTCAAGCAGGCGTTCGACCCCGAGGGCGTCATGAACGCGGGCACGATCTTCCCGCTGGCGCCGGGCGCCAGCCAGGCGAGTCCGTGAGCCGGTCATGAGCCCCTGCCTGCTGGCCATCGACAACGGGTCGCAGAGCTCCAAGGTGACAATCTTCGATGCCCGCGGCCGCGCTCTGGCCTCGGCCAGCAGGCGGCTCAAGCCGTACGACACCTCGGTGCCCGGGCGGGCGGTCCATCCCGGTGACGACATCTGGGACTCCATCCGGCACGCCTGCCGCGAGGTGATGGCTCGCTTTCCGGGCGACCCCGCGGACATCGTGGCCGTCGGCCTGTGCACCATCCGGTTCTGCCGGGCCCTGCTGGCCGCCGACGGCCACCTGGCTGAGCCGGTCCTGAGCTGGATGGACGAGCGCGTCGCGCAGCCCTACGAGCCGGCCAACCCCCTGGTCCGCTACGTCACCACCTCCTCCGGTTACATCACCCACCGCCTGACCGGCCAGTTCACCGACACCGCGGCCAACTACGAGGGTGTCTGGCCCATCGACCACGACACCGCGGCCTGGTCGGGCGATCCCGCCGCCTACGCCGCCACCGGCATGCCGCGTGACCTGCTCTTCGATCTCGTCCCGCCCGGCGCCCGGCTGGGCACGGTGACCCCCGCGGCGGCCCAGGCCACGGGCATCCCCCCCGGCCTGCCGGTGTACGCCACGGCCAACGACAAGGCCGTCGAGGCCCTGGGCTGCGGCCTGGCCGAAGACGGCACCGTGCTGCTGTCGCTCGGCACCTACATCGCCGCGATGACCATCGGCTCATCCTCGGCGAGCACGGACGACAGCTACTGGGCCAACTTCGCGGCCCGGCCCGGGAAATACCTGTACGAGAGCACCGGGATCCGCCGCGGCATGTGGATGGTCAGCTGGTACCGCACCCTACTGGAGGGAGCGCACGGCGAGGAGCCGGCCGCGGGAGAGGCACGCCTCGAGGACGCCCTCAACGCGGCGGCCAGCGATCTCGCGCCGGGCAGCAACGGGCTGCTGACCCTGCCGGACTGGCTCGCACCCGGTCACGCCACGTGGCGCCGCGGCGCGCTGCTGGGTTTCGACGGCAGCCAGGGCCGCGCCCACATCTACCGCTCCATCCTCGAGGGCATCGCCCTGACCATGGCCAATCACACCGCGGCGATGGAGCGGGCGCTGGGCCGCCGGCTCTCGCCGGTCCTGGTGTCCGGCGGCGGAGCCCGCTCGGACCTGATGATGCAGATCGTCGCCGATGTCTTCGACCGCCCGGCGCGGCGCGCCACGGTCGCCGACGCCGCCGGTCTCGGCGCAGCCATCTGCGCCGCCGTCGGCCACGGCCTCTACCCGGACTGGGATCAGGCCACGGAGGCGATGGTCCGCCTCGGCGACGGCTTCGCCCCGGACCCGCCAGCCGCCCGCGCCTACCAGCAGATCAACCAGGTGTACTCGGCCCTGACCGCCTACACCGACCCGCTGTTCCGCTCGATGGCTGACGGCCTGCGCGGCTTGGGCCGAGCCTGAGAACACCGACGCCGGCCTCTGGCGTCGCTTTGCTATTCCGCCCTTCGGCCGGCTGTTGACCCGGCGGCCCCGGTGGTTTAACGATGAATGCGGTGCCTTAACGATGAATACGGGCGCCTCCCGCGGGAGGCGATGACTGCTGGGAGGTCAGCTCGTGATGAACAATGATCCCGTCCTCGGCTACCGCCGGCCCGCGATGCTCGGCGGGGCGGCCAGCGCCGACCCTGATGCCCTCACCATCCGCTGGTACGGAACGTCCAACTACGAGCTGAACTTCCGCGACCGGGTCGTCCTGCTCGACACGTTCTACGACCGCGGGCCGCGCATGCGCGGCCTCGGCTTCCGGCCCGACGAGGTCGTCCGCGCCGACGCGGTCCTGATCGGGCATCCGCACTATGATCACATGTCCGATGCGGCGCAGGTGGCGCTGCAGACCGGGGCGCCGGTGGTAATCCACCCGCTCGGCGCCGACGTGCTGACCCGCGGCGGGCTGGACACGTCGAAGATCATGAGCGTGACCGGGCAGGGCGCAGGCGATGTGCTGGAGTTCCCCGAGTTCACCCTCCGCGTGATCCACGGCTTCCACGCCGAGCTCGGCCACCCCGAGCTGCAGGCGGGCCTGCAGGCGCTGATCGAGGCCCGCCGGGTGTGGGAGCGTGACCTGCCCCCGGTCACCGACGAGGAGGAAGCCTACGCCGCCGCGGTCCGCGATCGCGGCAGCATGGCCCCGGAGGTCATGACCGAGGGCACGATGTGCCTGGTCATCGACATCGACGGCTACCGGATCGTCTACCGGGACAGCGGCGGTCCGGTGAGCGAGGAGGAGCGCGCGTTCTTCTCCGCCAACCCGGGCTGTGACCTCGCGATCGTGGGCTTCATCGGCCGGCCGCTGGTCCGCCGTCAGCTCAAGGAGGCGACCATGCCGCTGGTCGAGACCTACCAGCCCAAGGTCGTCCTGCCCTGCCATCACGATGACCTGTACCCGGTGTTCATCGACCTGGCCACCGAGCCGCTGAAGATGCGCGTGCACGAGGAGCTGCCCGAGGCCAGCACTATCCAGCCGATCTACATCGAGCCCGTCACCGTCGGCCTCAAGTCCGGGATCATCACCCAGGGCGACGGCTGACCGCCAGGATGAGGGATCCCTCGAAGGAGGGCCGGGCGCGCAGGTAGCCGTACCGGTCATCCCAGGTCCCGTCGGACAGGTCGCGGCTCAGGTCGCGGGTAAAGCGGTCGTGCACGGCCGGGCTGACGAAGCTCCACGCCGAGCACGACCGGCGGGCGGCCGGATCGAGGAGCGCCTCCGGCCGTCCGTAGTACGCCTCGTTGAAGCCGTCGGTGCAGTCGAGCGGCACCGGCACCACGTCTGGCGGGTGTAGATCTTGATGCCGATGATGCTTTCGCTAGTGCGCGTGCGGGTCTAGCCTCAGCTCATGCCTCAGATCGTGGTGGTGGGGGCCGGTGTCGTAGCGCTGGGGACCGCAATGCTCCTGGCCGGTGACGGCCATCGGGTCACCGTGCTCGAGCGGGACCCGGACGGACCGCCGAACGACCCGGCTGACGCCTGGGCGCGCTGGCAGCGTCCGGGGCTGAATCAGTTCCGAATGGCGCATGCCTTCCTGGGCGGGTTCCGGGCCATCCTCGACGCGGAGCTGCCTGCGGTCTCCGCGGCCTTGGCCGATGCGGGCGGATTGCGCCAGAACTTCATCCGCGACGTGCTGCCTGCGCAGGTCAGCGGCGGCTGGCAGGACGGCGACGAGCGCTACGAGTGGCTGACCGGCCGGCGCGTCCTGGTGGAAGCGGTGCTGGCCGCGGCGGCCGAGGCGACCCCGGGCGTCGAGGTCTGCCGGGGCGTGGGCGTCGCGGGCCTCACCAGCGGCGCCTCGGCACAGGCCGGCGTCCCGCAGGTGACCGGGGTCCGGACCAGGGACGGCGGGGACATCCCCGCCGACCTGGTGGTGGACATGAGCGGGCGGCGGTCAGCCCTGCCGGGCTGGCTGCAGGACATCGGCGCCCGCCCCCCCGGCGAGGAACTGGAGGACAGCGGGCTGGTGTACTTCGGGCGGCACTTCCGGTCGGCCGACGGATCGGTGCCGCCCCTGTTCGGGGCACCCCAGATTCACTGGGGCACCATTTCCTCGCTCACCTTGCCTGCGGACAACGGGACCTGGTCGGTCGTGGTGGTGACCGCCGCCAAGGACACCGCGCTGCGGCCGCTGCGCGAGGCAGACCGCTGGGAAGCCGTGGTACGCGGCCTTCCGCTGGTCGCCCACTGGCTGGACGGGACGCCGATCGATGACGGCGTTCAGGTCATGGCCAGGCTGGAGGACCGATACCGCCGCTTCGCGGTCGACGGGCAGCCGGTCGCCACCGGCGTGGTGGCCGTAGCCGATTCCTGGGCGTGCACCAATCCCACCAACGGCCGCGGCGCGTCGATCGGCCTGCTGCATGCCCTGACGCTCCGGGACCAGTTGCGCGCGGTCGGCCTCGACGATCCGGCGGCCTTCGCCGGGGCGTTCGATGCCGCTACCGCCGAAACCGTCGAGCCGTGGTACCGCGCGACCCTCACCAGCGACCGGCACCGGCTCGGCGAGATCGAGGCCGGTATCCGCGGCGTCGCCTACGACTCACCGGACCCTGCCTACCAGCTGGAGAAGGCCCTGGAACTCGCGCTCCAGCAGGACCCGGAGTGCCTGCGGGCAAGTCTGGACACCCGGTTGGTGCTGCGGACGCCCGAGGACGTCTTCGCCCGGCCCGGGCTGCGGGACAAGACCCTCCGGCTAGGATCCCACTGGCGCGACGAGCCGCCGTTCGGCCCCACCCGCGAGCAGATCCTCCCGCTGGTTTCGGCGTCGTAAAGAGGAGGGCAGATGGCACGGGTAGACGTCAATGGCGTCGGGATCGAGTACGAGGTCACCGGCCGCGGCCGGCCGGTGGTGCTGTTGCACGGCTTTCCCGACTCCGGCCGGCTCTGGCGGCATCAGGTACCGGCGCTCGCCGCGGCCGGGTTCCAGGTCATCGTCCCCGATCTGCGCGGCTACGGGCGCTCCGGCCAGCCCGAGGCCGTCGAGGCCTACTCGCTGCCGCTGCTGGCCGGGGACGTCATGGCCGTGCTGGCCGATCTCAACCTCACCCGGGCCCACCTGGTGGGCCACGACTGGGGCGCCGCCCTGGCCTGGGGGCTGGCCGCCCTCGCGCCCGGCGCCGTCGACCACTTGGCCGTGCTGTCGGTCGGCCACCCGGCCACCTTCCGCCGCACGCCGCAGCAGCGCGAGAAGTCGTGGTACATGCTGCTGTTCCAGTTCCCCGGGATCGCCGAACGCTGGCTGACTGAGGACAACTGGGCCAACTTCCGGAGCTGGGCCCGGCACCCCGATACCGACCAGGTGATTGCCGACCTGGAGGCGACCGGATCACTGACGCCCGGCCTGAACTGGTATCGGGCCAACCTGCCGCCCGAATCCTGGGTGGAGCCGCCTCTGGTGCTGCCACCGGTGCAGGCCCCCACCATGGGCATCTGGAGCACGCAGGACATTGCCCTCACCGAGGCTCAGATGACAGATTCCGCCGAGAACGTGGCGGGCCCGTGGCGATACGAGCGCCTGGCCGGCCCGGGTCACTGGATGCAGCTTGACGCGCCGGACCAGGTAACTGCCCTGCTGCTCGACTTCCTGCCCCGCTGACGGTCCCGGCCGCAACGTTCCTCGCCTTTCATCCCCGGTCCGCGCACCGCGGAGCATCCCGGCTAGCATCAGCGCAGGGCCACCCGCGCCATACCAAAGAGGGGCTTATCGGATGCCGGCAGAGATACCCGCCACGACCTTGCAACTGCAGTCGCTGGTCAAGGCCGACCAGACGGTCGAGCTGTCCCTGGCCACCGTCCAGGTACCGGAGCCTGGCCCCGGGGAGGTGGTCGTGCGGGTTGAGGCATCGCCGATCAATCCGTCGGACATCGGCCTGCTCCTGGCCGGCGCCGACGTGACCGCCGCGGTCGTGAGTGGCTCGGCCGACCGGCCCGTCGTGACCGCGCCGCTGCCAGACGCCGCCATGCGCGCCGCGGCAGGACGGGTGGGCCTACCGATACCGGCGGGCAATGAGGGCGCCGGAACGGTCGTGGCTGCCGGCCCGTCTCCCGCCGCCACGGCCCTGCTCGGCAAGACGGTCGCCGTGGCTGGGGGAGGTATGTACGCCCAGTACCGCTGTGTGGACGCGTCGTCGTGCCTGGAGTTGCCCGAGGGTACCCAGGCGGTCGATGGAGCGTCCTCTTTCGTCAACCCCATGACCGTGCTCGGCATGGTGGAGACCATGCGGCTGGAGAATCATGTCGCCCTGGTGCATACGGCGGCCGCCTCCAACCTGGGCCAGATGCTCAACCGGCTGTGCCTCCAGGAGCAGATCCCGCTGGTGAACATCGTGCGCAGGCAGGAGCAAGAAGAGCTGCTGAGATCGGCGGGCGCTACCTACGTGTGCAATTCGACGTCCCCGGTTTTCACCGATGAGCTGATCGCCGCCCTGACGGAGACGTCTGCCACGCTGGCCTTCGACGCCACCGGCGGCGGCAGGCTGGCCAGCCAGATACTCACCGGCATGGAGACAGCAGCCAACGCCGGGGCCCAAAGCTACAGCCGCTACGGATCCTCCGTGCACAAGCAGGTCTACATCTACGGATCGCTGGACCGGGGGCCGACGGAGCTGGCGCGCAACTACGGCATGGCCTGGGGCATCGGTGGCTGGCTGCTCACGCCGTTCCTGCGGAAGATCGGCCCGGAGGCCCGGGAGCGACTCCGCAAGCGAGTCGCGGCCGGGCTGACCACCACCTTCGCGAGCAGCTACACCGACCGGGTATCACTGGCCGGCGCGCTCCAGCGCCAAGCCATAACCGCCTACACCCGGCAGGCGACCGGCTCGAAATACCTCATCATCCCCAGCCCCTAACGGTATCTGCGGTCGTACTCGGCCCGGGCGCCCTCGGGCAGCGCGTTGTAGAGGTCGCGTAGCTGTGCCACGCGCTCGGGGGTGAGGCCGTCGAACAGGTCGGGCCACCCGGTCGCGTTGGTCAGCTGGCGGTCACCGGCGAGTAGCTTGATGGCCTCGAATTCCCGCTGGTAGTTGTCGGGAGCGACGTGCGCGCCCTCGCTAGACGGGCTCTGGGTAGCCGGGCTCTCGCCGTACTGGTTCATCGCTTGCAGGTACTCGCCTGTTGTTACTCCGCTCCTGAGGAGGTCGTTCAGCTTGGCGGAATCGTTGTCGGCCATGGCGCTGAATATGGCCTGGACGACTTCGGGTCGGATCTCCGGCTCATCACCGGGCAGGCTGCTCTCGGGCATGGGCGGAATCGTACTGTCATGGCGGCGGCGATGGGCGGCGGCCCATCGGCGCCGGCCGTGCGGCTCAGCTGGGCTGGGGCACGATCCGGATGTACGGCTTGGGCTGCTCCCACTCCCCGAAGAGCTCCTTGGCCTGGTCGTTGGAGACCGAGCCGGCGATGATGACGTCCTCGCCCTGCTTCCAGTTGGCCGGCGTGGCCACCTTGTGCTTGGCGGTGAGCTGCAGCGAGTCGATGACCCGCAGCACCTCGTCGAAGTTGCGCCCGGTCGTCATCGGGTACACCAGGACCAGCTTGATCTTCTTGTCCGGGCCGATCACGAACACGTTCCGCACCGTCTGGTTGTCCGCGGGCGTGCGCGACTTGGCGTCGCCCGAGACGTCGGCCGGGAGCATCCCGTACAGCTTGGCCACCTTGAAGTCATGGTCGGCGATGAGCGGGTAGTTAGGCGCCGTGCCCTGGGTCTCGGCGATATCGGCGGCCCACCGCTCGTGATCTCCGGTGGAGTCGACCGACAGGCCGATGACCTTCACGCCGCGCAGGTCGAACTCCGGCTTGATCTTGGCCATGTAGCCGAGCTCAGTGGTGCAGATCGGGGTGAAGTCCTTGGGGTGGGAGAACAGGACCCCCCAGGAGTCCCCGAGCCAGTCGTAGAAGCGGATCGGCCCTTCGCTCGTCTCCGCCTCGAAGTCCGGAGCGGTATCGCCGATGGTCAGTGGCATGGTCATCCTCCCTTGGTCGCCGCAGGCCGTGCTTAGCGCGGCTGCGCCCTCCGCGTAATTTACGACATGATCGGTAGAGTTTGTTCATGATCAACCCGAGCGGTGAGATAGGCCATCTCCGCGACGAGGAACTTCCCGTCATCCGGGTCATCGTTCCGCCTGCCCTCGGCGGCCGCCTGTTCCAGGATGATCTCGACCTGGCGGACGTCGAATCCGACGTCAGCCTGATGCCGATGATCATCTGGCACGACCGTTACCCGCTCGGCCGCGGGTGGCGTTCCGGCTGGGTGCTGACCTACGACACCGACGGCAAGGGGAATCCGGACGACTACATCGTCGGCCTCGGCCTAGCTGACGTCGATGCTGCCGTCGCGCAGGCCCGCGATTACTTGCGGGCGGTGGGCTATCCCGTCGGCGGCTGGTCACGGTCGTGACCGCGTCGGCGGCCCCTGAGAGGCTACGCATCCCCGCGCCGCGACTCGGTGCTGCTGCGGGACGGGCTGACCCGCATGCTCGCCGACGGGGTCCGCCGCCGCGACAACCCGATGGACCGCCTCACCCCGCGCGAGCAGCAGGTCCTCAAGCTCATGGCCGAGGGCCTGGCCATCCTGAAGTACCTCGGTACCTGATCGCCCGGGCGGAACCGTCTTGCCGGGGCGAGCCGCCGATGGCACGATATGCCATGACGGCGCGCTATGTCATGTCACCGCGTCGCCCGGTGCGCGTCGTGGCGTAGCAGGCCAAGAGAGATTGATGATCAAGGAAACGTCGGGCGGGGACGTCTCGGCAGGTCGGCCTGCCGAGCCGGATGCGGATGGCTGGCTCCCCAGCCAGATAGCCGCCGTAGCGGTGGTCGCCACGGGCGGATTGATGGTCTCCCTGAATCAGTCGCTGCTGATCCCGGTGCTGCCTCGGATAACGCAGGATATCGGCAGCTCGACGGCCAGCACCGAGTGGCTGCTGACCTCGACGTTGCTGACCGCGGGCGTGGCCGTCCCGATCATGGGCCGGCTGGGGGACATGTACGGCAAGCGGCTGATGCTCATGGTGTGCGCCGGCTTCCTCATCGTCGGCTCGCTCATCTGCGCCCTGAGCCACAGCCTCGTTCCGCTGGTTATCGGACGCGCGGTGACCGGCATGTCGATAGCCGCCGTTTCCCTCGGCGTCAGCCTCATCAACCTGACGCTGCCCCCGCGCCGCGCGCCGTCCGGCGTCGCGCTGATCAGCGCCATGCTCGGCGTCGGAAGTGCGTTCGGCCTGCCGCTGGCCGGACTGGTCGGCGAGCACGCCAACTACCACGTGCTGTTCTGGATCGGCGTGGTGGGCGGCTGCGTGTCGCTGCTCGGCAGCTGGTTGTTCCTCGCCGAGTCGGCCCAGCGCACGGGGGGCCGGTTCGATTTCCCCGGCGCAATCCTGTTCGCCCTGGCCCTGATCTGCCTGCTCCTGCCGTTGAGCGAGGCGTCCAAGTGGGGATGGGGGGCGCCATGGACGATCGGGCTGCTGGCCGTCGCGGCCGTTCTGCTTTTCGTGTTCGTGCGGATCGAGCGCAGCAGGAGGTCTCCGCTGGTCGACCTGGCGGCCAACGCCAAGCCGGCGTTGCTGCTGACCAACACCGCCTCGCTCTGCGTCGGCTTCGCGCTGTTCGCCAGCTTGATCGGTACGGTTTACTACGTGGAAGCCCCGGTCGCCACCGGTTACGGATTCGGTGCATCCATCGTGGTCGGCGGCCTGTGCCTGCTGCCCAGCGGGCTCGCCATGCTGGCCCTCTCGCCGGTCTCGGCGATGATGTCCGGCCGGTTCGGCCCGAAGATCACCCTGTGCACCGGAGCGTCCCTGGTGGCCGCCGGGTTCCTTATCCGTATCGCGCTGGCCGCTCACCTGTGGGAGATCGTCCTCGGCACCACGATCACCGGCGCGGGCAGCGGCATCGCCTACGCCTCCATGCCGGCGCTCATCGCCCTCGGCGCGCCGCGCTCAGAGCTCGCCGCCGCCAACGGGCTGAACTCGCTGTCCCGCCTCATCGGCAGCTCGACCGCCAGCGCGGTCGGGGGAACCATCCTCGCCTCCGCGGTCATCGTCGTGGGCGGGGTGACCATGCCGTCATTGGCGGCCTACCAGATACTGTTCGCTCTCTGCGCCGGCGCCGCCATCCTCGGCGCGTGCATCGCCCGGCTCGTGCCTTACCCGGCCGGTTACTCCCCGCCGAGGGCGGCCATGGCTGCCGCGCCGGGATGGCCCGCCAGCCAGGTGCGGGTGAACGGGCACGACGTCACTACGGCCAGCCCGGAGGAGCGGAGAGCCGCTGACCTATGAGGACAATCTCCGCCGGCCGCCGGGGAGAGCCTCACCGCCGGTAGAGGTACGTCATCGCCGCCGCGCCTGCCGCGGCGAGCAGCGCGAAGCCGTCAGCCATACGCCAGTACATTGACCTCAGGGTCGACTGCAGATAGCTGTTCACGTCAGCGTCCTTCACGTCGCGCAGCAGCCCAAGGGCTCGCCCGGTGCTGTGCGCGGCGCCAATGCCGGCCGCCAGCGCAACCCCGTACCCGATGTTGCCTACCGCGGCGACGGCGAGCGGAAGCAGCCAGAATCCGGCATAAGGATTACGGGTGGCGAATCCAGGGCCGAGCAGCGATCCCCAGACCACGAACCGCCGTCGGCCCGAGACTCCTCGCACCCACTCCGCGGGAACCTGCCAGCTGCTGCCCGGCGGTGCCGGCCGGGCTACGCCGCCCGCCTCCAGGACCCCGTAAAGCACTCCGTACCCGGCCATGACCACCAGGGCGGTAGCGCTCAGCGGCAGCAGGTTGGCCAGCAGGCCCAGGGTCATCCAGACTACGATCGAGGGCAGGATATAGGCGGCGAGCAGCCAAGCCCGCCGAACGAGGCTCCCGACCGGGAGATCAGCGGCAAGTGAGGCCGCCGAGTTCGCGCCTCAAGGGGAGTACGCCTTGGCGTAGCCGTTCCCGGCGGCGATGAGGACGGCCAGGATCGCGACGGTCACGGCGCGCCCTGACAGGGCCCAGCCCGCGCCCAGCCCGAGCGCGACGGCTCCCGCCGCCAGCAGCGCCCGATGAGGTGTCACTAGGTGGCGGCGAGCATCTGGCGGTGCTGCTCTTCCTTGAAGTCCGCCCCGGTCCTGCAGTTACAGCACAGGCAGTCGGTCAGGCACGTGCACCAGTCGTGGCAGCGGTGGCGGAATATGCAGTCCTTGCAGATCTTGTACCCGTAGCCGTGCCCCAGGCCGGTACAGGCGATCCACATCCCTCTCGGCCATTCGCACCGGTAGCCCTCTTTGTTGAAGCAGCCGCTACTGAACGATCCTTTGCACAGGATGTAGCCGTGGGGGCATTCGGTGGGCCTGCAGTGCTTGCACCGCGGTGTCGGGCCGCAGTTGCCTGAACAGTCCGAAGCGAGGGCGGGCGTCTCGCCGATCGAGATGGCGGCGAGGCCGGTGGCGCCGCCTACGAAAACGGTGCGCAGAATATTTCTGCGTGACATTCGGCGGGTGGCCCGTTCCGTCATCTGGCTGACTCGTGTGTCGAAGCCTGAGCCGAGCTGCCTCCATGCCATCGCGCGATCCCCTTCTCAGTCGGCCCCAGCAGCCGGGGCGGCCGCTTCCAGGTCGTTTTCGTGCTGTCGTGCTACCGCCGTAATCGGGATGGATTCTCCCGGGGGAAGCAGGCAGGCGCGGCTGAACGCGCGGACCTCGGCGAGCTGGACGGCCGGGGCGGCCGCCCTGACCACGCCATCGCGGTCGATCGCCACCAGCAGCGGCGTGGACGTCGCGCCGTAGGCTTGGGTGGTGGCCTGCGCCAGGATGCGGCCGCACTCCAGCCGGGTTGCGCGGAAGGCAGCAGAGACCTTCAGGTAACTCTTCGGGCTGGAAGTGAGCAGCAGGACCCGCACGCCGCTGAGCTCGCCCGCGTGCTCGGCGGTCCCGAGCGCGAGGACGAGTTGCTCGCAGGACGGGCAGGTCGGCTCGACGAACGCGAGCAGGGCGGGCTGCCCGTCTCCTGGCGTGAGGTAGTGCACGGTGTCGTCGGCGAACCGGCTGTATTCCAGGCTGGCCGCCTTGCTGCCCACCGCCGGCCCGAGCGGGGCGGCCGCATCATCCTTGTGCAGCATCCGTCCGAGCTGGCGGAAAACGACGATCAGCAGCAGCCCGAAGGCCAACAGCAGCGTCCACTGGGCCACGGCGAGATACAGGGGGATCTTCATGGCGCGGCAACCTCCGGCTCGGTCTCGCGGCCAGCGCTACGGGCCCTGGCGGCGGCGGATGCCGCCACGGCCAGCAGCCCGGCGGCGGCGAATAGCAGCGCCCGCGCGGTCGCGTCCAGCTGGAGAGCTGCCGCACCCACGTGCGCCAGGGCGATGGCCGCAACACCCGCGATGACGGCGCTGCGCAGGACGCCCGCGGCGTCGAATTTCCGCTGGGACAGCGCCCCGAAACATCGGCATGACCGGCCGCGGTGGAAGGCATAGCCCATCGCGGACACGGCCACGAAGGCGCAGGCGATGGCGAAGACGAGGGCGTTCAGCGCCGTGATCTCCGGGAACGTCAGGCTGGCCAGGCCCACCGCGAGCTCCCCGAGCGAGACTCCCACGGCGGTGGCCGACAGCAGCGGCCAGGCGACGCGGAACGGGATGAACAGCCGCACGGTCGACGCGAAGCTGGCCGGGTCGGAGAGTTTGGCGCCGCCCGCCACGATCAGCAGGCCCGCGAGGGCCGTCTTGGCGCACAGGATCAGGACGTCCACCGGCTTACACTCCGGCCCCGGCCGTGCGGCGCCAGAAGCGACCGCGAGGGGCGAGATCTTCCGGCCCGAGCGGGAGGTCCGCGAGCTGCAGCAGCTTCGTCACCTGCCAGGCCTCATTGACCAGGCTGGACGCCCGCACGCGGCCAGCCGAGTCGACGAAGATCGCAAAAGGTGTCACCCGGACGTTGTATCTGGCGTAGAGCGACGGTGACCCAGTCAGGACCGAGACGCCGTCCAGGCCGAGCACGCGCAGTACCGGCTCCGCCAGCTCGTTGCGGCCGCGGGTCAGCACCACGATCTCCAGCCGCTCCTGCGCCCCGACCTCACGCAGCCCGTCCACCACCGAAGGAAAGGCTTTCAGGGAATGGTCGGTGAACATGATCAGCTGGCGGGGAGTGCGCGGGGGAGAGCGGACTTCTTTGCCGGTGGAGTCCATCAGCGACCAGACAGGTGCGGGCATTCCGGGCGCCAGTCCGTCCCGCTCGACCGCCTCAGCGCCGGACATGGATACGTGCGTAACCCCGAATAGGGCCAGCACTGTGGCCATGCACAAGACTAGGGCAACAGCAACAAAAGAACTGGCCAATATCATGGTCACATCCCGGTGCCGATAGCCTCAGCCAACTCTAGATTCTCAGAAGCACCCAAGCTACGTCAACCCTGGTAGCTAACGACCTGAAATGGTCGCTCTCGGCCAGTTCCGCGTCCACCGCGATTTTTTCGAGGCCAGCTCCGCCGGCCAGCAGCGGACCGGGTGGCACGACAATGACCTGGTGTTTGCCTCCCGCTCCCGCATCTGGATTAGACGCATCCAATTCGGCCCGGGCCTGCTCGATTTAAGCGGGCGATATGGGTAATTCGGGGTAAGGTTATGCCCGTCTAGGCCGGTATGACGGTAACGGCGTAACGGTCGCGGGCGTCGTCGTAGTCGCTGTCGACTTCCGTCAAGCCCGCCGCCTTGAGCCTTTCGCGTAGTTCGCCGAGCGTGAAGGGATAGAAGCCGACCCGGTACTCGTGCGGCTGGATCTGGCTGCCGTCCTCGAAGATGAGCACGATATGGGCGACGTGCTCTTGTTCCAGGCGGTCTGGTATCTCCCAGGCGTACAGGACGATGCACCGGCGGCCGTGCCGGGTCACCGCGCTGTTGGCGAGCTGCACGATCCGCCGCTCGGCGTGGAGCTTCTCCCAGTTGCGCGAATCAACCACGAGGTGCCCGCCTGGGCGGATCATCTCCCGGAGCCCGGTGAGCGCACCGATCATGGCGTCGCGGCCGGCTGCGTGCACGAGTGAGTTCCCGATGCACAGCACGACGTCAAACCGCTCGTCCATGACCGCCGGAAGGTCAGCCCACATGCAGCGCACCAACGGGATCTCCAGCTGCTCGCTCCGGAACCGGGCCGCCGCCACCGAGATCATCGCCTCGCTCCCGTCGGCTGCCCATACGCGGTAGCCGCGCCGGGCGAGCGCCGCCGCGCTGACGCCGGTGCCGCAGGCCGCGTCCAGCACGGCGCTGTTGTGGCTGGTCCGCTCCAGCAGGCGCGCCGTCGCGGGATGGGTGATGGCCAGACCGCGAGCCAGCGCGTCGTCGTCGAATATCCAGTCGTAATCGGCCGCGAGGGCCTGATAGTAGTCAGCCATGCCCGGGGCCACGTCAGGCGGTCGGAGCGGGAGCGGATGCGCCTCGCCGGTGCTTCCTGCGCTTCCTGACCGGGGGCAGCAGCAGCTCGGCCAGCCAGCTGAACACGGCGATGAGCAGGCCGCCCAGCAGGGCCGAGCCGAAGCTGTCGACCGTCAGGTGCTTGGTCAGCGCCGCGGTGATACCGAGCAGGGCGGCGTTCACCACGAGCAGGAAAAGACCGAGCGTCACGACGATCAGCGGGAGGCTGAGCAGGTGGAAGATCGGCCCGAGGATTAGGTTGACGGCCGAGAAGATCAGCGCTATCCACAGCAGCCATACGACGCCGCCGTGGGTGTTGATACCCGGCACGATCTTGGCCACGACGCCGATAATCACCGCGAGTACTACCAGCCGGACCAACAGCCTGATGATCATCGCCATGTGCCATTCCCTCATGCTGAGCTGCGGTGTGGTCACCAGGAGCGACGTCATAGCTCTGGGTACCTCGTATCTTCAGGCGCAAGATTTGACCTGTCAATCTCGGCAGCGACGTCCGGTATTAGCGTCGATAAGGCCCCATCGACCCGTAACGTTCCCGGAACGGTTGGGGCGTAGCGTGGGCCTCGTGGAACAGGTGCGGTCGGCGGCCGGGCAGGCATCGGCCCGGGTGCGCCGCCGGGCCTGGCCTGCTTCCAGGGTGGCCGCTGTCGCGCTCGCAGTGCTCGCCGTCGCGATCCTGGCCGGGTCGCTGACCTTGTACGCGCTGACGCGCCAGAACCTGGTCGAGAACGGCGGCCAGGACTTTATCGTCTTCGCGACCTTCGTGACGGTGGGCCTGATCATCGCCTGGCACCGGCCGGGCAACCCGATCGGCTGGCTCATCCTGGCCGGCGTCGACGTCCAGGGGCTGGCCATTGCCGGCTCGGTCTACATGACCCTCGCCAGCCGTCCGGGCTATCACCTGCCGCTCGGCCCGCTGGTGTGGCTGGATTCCACCTGGTTCGTGGGAGTCGCCGTCCTCCCGCTGGTCATCCTGCTGTTCCCGGACGGGCGGCCCCCGTCACGGCGGTGGCGTCGGGTGATGTGGTCGTATGTCGCGATGGTCGGCGGCTACGGGGTCTGCACCTACGCCGCCGTGATCATCGCCGTCGCCGGGCACCGGACCCGGATCGACGCCAACGGCACTCCGGCGTTCATCAATCACCCGGCCGGGTGGTACGCCGCGGCGAGCCAGGTCTTCGATGTGCTGCTGCCCGCGTTCTGGCTGTCGTTCGTCGTGGCCCAGGGCCTGAGCTGGCGCCGGTCCAGCGGGGAGCGGCGTCAGCAGCTGAAGTGGCTGATGGCAGGAGCCGGGATCCTGGCCGTGTCCCAGGCGGTAATCCAGCCGATCGGGAGCAACCCGGGCCTGTCCGCCGCGGAGCAGGGCCTCCTCAACACCGTGTCCACGATCACCCTGGCGGCGCTGCCGGTCGGCCTGGCCGTGGCTATCCTGCGGTACCGGCTGTATGAGATCGACCGGATCATCTCCCGCACGCTCTCTTATGCGATCGTGACCGGGCTGCTGGTCGGGGTGTACGCGGGCCTGGTGCTGCTGGCCACCGAGGTGCTATCGGTCAAGTCGCCGTTCGCGGTAGCCGCCGCCACGCTGGTCGCCGCGGCCCTGTTCAGCCCGCTGCGGTCGCGGGTGCAGCGGATCGTGGACCGGCGGTTCAACCGGGCCCGCTATGACGCGGACCGGACCGTGACCGCATTCGCGGCCCGGCTCAAGGATGCCGTTGACCTGGATTCGGTTTGCCACGACCTAACCGGCATGGTGACAACGGCGCTGGAACCCGCTCATGTCTCCTTGTGGCTGAGCGAACGCCGGTAAGGGGGAGGAATCCTGCCGTCGCGGATCGGGCGGGCGGCCGCTCGGGAGGTTCGGTTCCGCTGAAGGCGGCGGTCGCGACGCTGCGCGCCGATCGTGATGGTCGTTGATGCCAGCGTCTCGGCCTCCTTATTCGCCGCTTCTCCGCCCACCAGTCCGCACAGCGGCCGCCCGCCAGGAGGACTGGTGGGCGGCCGCTGTGGTGTGGGCTGGGCCGCCGGTGACACCTCTCGGGCCGCCGGAAACACCTCGGGAAAGAGCCGGCGGCCTAGACCCTAGAGCCGGGCGGCCCAGCGTCTATCGGGACAGTTCTTCCAGCGCGCGGCGGCGCTGGTTCTTCCCGAAGATGGCGAGCAGCACGCCGGGGACGAGCGCGCACGGGATCGTGATGAAGAGGATGAAGTTCCGCGGTGCGGTCGCGAGGAAGAGTTGCCCGGCGATCAGGACGCCGCCCCAGGCGCCGAGGTGGCCGATGCCGTCGGTCCAGCCGGTGCCCAGGGAGCGCATCCGGGTCGGGAAGTTGTTGGGGATGTACACGTACATGCTCCACAGCCACAAGATTCCGCCGACGCCCGCGATGAGGTACATGGTGACCATGCCCGCGGTGTTGTGTATCTCGTAGACGCCCCACCAGCCGCCGGCAAACAGGATGGCGCCGAAGAGCTGGACCCATCTGCGCTCGAACCGGTCGCCGAAGAACGCGTTGAGCAGGTAGACCGCGGAGGAGACCACCCCGGACCAGGACACCAGCGCGAAGACGAAGCCGGCGCTGTAGCCGCGGCTGAGGGACAGGAACAGGAAGCTCTGGCTCGCGCCGCCGTAAATGATGCCGCCGTAGCCGAGGGCCATGACCACCAGCAGCAAGATGGTGACGAAGATGTACTGCTTGCCGAACGGCGCGAGCCAGCTGGTCTTCTCCTCGGCCACCACCTGATGCGGCCTCAGGTCGGGCTCGGGCAGCACGGGGTGCCGCTTCATGACCCGCGCCTCCATCCGCTCCATGACCTGGCGGGCCTTGTCGCGGCGCTCCCGGGCCTCCAGCCAGCGTGGGGACTCCGGCATCCGGAAGTACAGCGTTATCGCCACCAGGATGTTCAGCCCGGCGAGCAGCCACAGGTAGAGCTTGTACTGGCTGGGGAACCAGTAGTGCGGGATGATGCCGGTCAGGATGACCAGGAGCACGAAGATGGCTGCTACCTGGGAGACCATCATGATCCGGGGCCGGACCGTCGGGCCCATGATCTCGCTCATGTACACGACGTTGATGGCCAGGAACCCGGCGAACCCGAGCGTGTCGGCGATCGACAGGACAATCAGCGCCGGGTAGTTCGTCACGTAGGCGAACGGCCAGATGAACACCCCGGCCAGCACCGCGGACAGGATCAGGGCCTTGCGCCGGCCGATCTTGTCGGCCAGCCAGCCCAGGGCGTAGCCGCCGATCACGATGCTGATCCCGACCTGGAAGGCGTACAGGACGTCGTACTGGCTGTGGGTTATCTCCTTGGCCGGCAGCCAGACGTAGGGGTACATTCTCGCGGCGATCCCGTCGGTGGAGGCCGCGATGGCCCAGCCCACCTGCACGATCAGGCATATCTCCCAGGCCATCGCGCTCCTGGGCAGGCGGTCAACCCGGGCTGCCATCTCGCCGGGAATGACCAGCGTGCCGCCCGCGGCGGCCCCGGCTCCCGAAGTGTCTTGTGCCATTGCAGTTCTCCTTGCTGCCATCCAGTGTCAGGGGGTGGTGGTAAATGGGGGGAAGAGCGGTTCTTGGCCGTGTTACGGACGAAGACCGGAACTTTGCTGCTGATGTCGAGGCGCCGGGTCCGGCGCAGGCCAGCACTAGGGGCGGCACCGCGGTAATCGAGGGCGCCCGGGGAACACGCATAGTGGCAATGGGTGTCTCATCCGGGATAGGGCGGGTCCGCTAATGAGAAGGCCTGCCGACCCGGGAATTGAACCTGGACGGGTTACCTAGCCCGCTCAGGCCACTAAGGGCACGGCTTCGTTTGGCGTCGCCCGCGCCAGGCTAACGCGACACCAAGCGGAGTCAGAGCCAAAGGGCATGTTCCCTCCCACTCTTCAGGGAACGCAGAACTCCGTATTTACCCTTCTTTTGAGAGGAGGAGCTTCCAGGTGGCCAGTTCGTAAGTAAAGCCAACTGCTGTGCTAGTGGAATTGTTCGACGGCCCCGGCGGAATGTCAACCCTCTGCCCCCGGGGAAATTGCCCCTATACAATTGCCCTTAGGCAATTGCTCTTAGGCAACTAATATTGGAGATACAGGATGGTAAGGATCCAATGCCGATTAGCCAGAGTTGATAATGATTCAGGTGTGGTGCAGAGTGCCGGGTGTTCCGCTCGTGCAGTCGTAGACCGCATCAAGGTGCACACTCTGCCGCGTACAAGTCAGATCCACGATCCAGCCTGCCGGCGAGCAGTCGGGTGAGCTGGCCGCGTAGCACGGCCGCCGACGGGATGGCCGACGCCCCGGCTCCCGCTAGCGCGTAAAAGGCGGTTCCTTCGAGCCAGGCGATGAGCGCCCAGGCGTCCTGCTCAGGGTCGGCGGACCCGGCGGCGGCGAGCAGCCGCGCCGCCTCGGTGCGGAAAGCCCGGCCCATGTCGTCGTAGGCGGCCCGCAGTTCCGGCCGGCGGGTGGCCTCGAACGCGAGCTCAAAACGCGCCAGGACTCGCCGTCGCGCTTCCCGGTCGGTGATCATCCGGTGCAGCATCTGCGCCAGGGCATCGGCTAGCGCGGAGCCGGACAATCCCGGCAAGCCGGGCGGACCATCGGCGGCGTCCAGTTCGGCGATCCGGGCGAGGGTCAGCGTCAGCAGCGCCGCGCGGGTGCGGGCGTAGTTCGAGGTGGTGCCCGGCGGCAGTCCAGCCGCCTGGTCTACGGCGCGGTGCGTCAGCCCCCGCGCGCCGCGGTCGGCGAGCACCGCGATCGCGGCGTCACCGATCTGCCGGGCGCGGGCGCTCAGTGCGGTGGTCACCGGAGTGAGTGTAACCGGTTCCACTACGGATGTAGTATCTCACTACAGGTGTAGTGGAAGCATGGGAGGACCGGCATGACGGGCAGCGGCGCTGGGCGCGCAGCGGTCGTGGGCGCGGGTATCGGCGGACTGGCCGCCGCGGCGGGGCTGCGGCAGCAGGGATGGGAGCTGACGGTGCTTGAGCGCGCTCGGATATTGGAGCCGGTCGGCGCCGGGCTGGGCCTAGCCCCAAATGCGCTGCACGCCCTCGTCATCGCCCTGCGGAACACCGGGATCTGGCTGGCCGGGCGCATCGCACCCGCGATCATGGTCCGCCAGCTGGCTCCGATAGCGGGCTGGACACCGCCCGCCCTCGGGCCCGCACCGCCGGGCCAATGCCAGTTACTACCAAAGGTAGTAACATACCGTGCGTGAACGGCGACGTCCCCACGGCGATCATCGTCGCCGGTTTGGTGCTTGCCGGGTACGCGCTGCTGATGACCGCCCTGAACCGGCGGATGGGCATCGGCTTGCTCGTCGCGCTCGGCGTCCTGGAAATCCTGCTGCTGGTCCAGGTCGGCCTCGTCGTGGCCAAGCTCGCCAGTGGCGGACGCCCAGCCGGGGGGGTGGCTGTGCTCATCGGATACCTGATCGCGATGCCGCTCGTCCCGGCGGCGGCCGCGTTCTGGGGGCTGCTGGAGCGATCACGGTGGGGCCCTGCGGTCATCGCCGTGGCCGGGCTCGTCGCGGCCGTGCTGATGGTCCGGCTGCACGAGATCTGGCCGGTCATCCATGTCTGAGCCCATGGCCTCGCCTGAGCCCGCGGCATCGCCGCCGGGCTCGACCAGGACCGGCCCGGGCCGGGTGCTGGTCGCCATCTACGCGCTGTTTGCGCTCTCCGCCTCCGCACGGGCCGGGGTGCAGATCGCGACGAAGTTCGGCACCGCCCCGGTCGCCTACTTGTTGTCCGCGTTCGCCGCCCTGGTCTACATCCTCGCCACGGTCACCCTCGCCGTCGGCACTCCGACAGCACGCCGGATCGCCGTCCTCTCCTGCTCGATCGAACTCGTCGGCGTGCTGGCGGTCGGCACCTGGAGCCTCGCCGACCCGGCCTCCTTCCCCGATGCCACGGTGTGGTCTGGCTATGGCAGCGGCTACGGCTTCGTACCGCTCGTCCTTCCCGTTTTCGGCCTGCTCTGGCTTCGCCGCTGGACCCGGCGGGCCAGAATCCCGCCGACGACCGTGACGTCAGCGGGAGATACAGGCGAAGCGGCAGGTGGCGGCGCAGACCACGGTCGGGGCGGCGGACCTGCTCAGGGCGCAGAGGATGCCGTTGCGCGGCCGGTCCGCGATGCCGAGTTAGATTTCCTCCAGCGCCTCCGGAAGCTTCGATACAGGATCTTGTCCGTGCTCAGGGGTGGCTTCCTTCCACGGCAGTGGACTTCACCACGTCTTCGGCGATAATCGCGGGCCCGGCTTCCGGCCATCCCGGCATCCTTTACCCGCAACGCTTCAAGGCCGGGCCCCAGGCCCAGATGAGCAAGTTATGGTAACTGTGTGTAGAGTTTTCGCGACGTTATGTAGCTTCAGGGCAAGGGGGGCTGCCGCCGATGGCCAGGATCCTGGTGGTCGATGATGAGCCGGACGAGCGGTTCCTGCTCCGGCGGCTCTTCGAGCGGGCCGGACATGAGGTGACCGAGGCCGCTGATGGCGCCGCCGCGCTGGCGATCGCCCGGGAGTTGCTCCCGGATCTGGTCGTGACCGACATGAGGATGCCGGTCATGGATGGCGCTGAGCTGATCCGGCGACTGCGCGCTGATCCCGCCACGGCCGGTATCCCGATCCTGGCCTCGACCGGCGACACCGATCTCGCGCGTGGCGCTGACCTGATCCGATCCAAGTCGTCCTCGCGGCAGCAGCTGGCCGCCGCCGCCGATCTGCTGCTGAAGAAAGGACGTGACTCGTTGAAACTGCTGCCTACCGGTATCGCGGGGCTGGATCTGGTGCTCAACGGCGGCGTCGAACAGGGATCGGTCGTGGTCCTGGCCGGGGGACCCGGCACGGGCAAGACCATCCTTGCTCAGCAGATCTGCTTCGCCCGGGCGACCGCCGCGCACAAGTGCGTGTACTACACGACCGTGTCCGAGCCGCATACCAAGCTCGTCAGGCACCTGGAACCCTTCGCCTTCTTCGATCGCGAGGCCCTTGACCAGACCGTCGAATATATCCACCTGGGCAGTCTGCTCTGGCCTCGGCGCGAGGACGGGCTGGAGCCTTTGGTATCGGAGGTGGTGCGGAAGACCCTGGACGAGGAGCCTGCGGTCGTGGTGATCGACAGCACCAAGATGCTGCGCGATTTTGCTGACGATCGCGAGTTGCGGATGGCGCTGTACGACCTGACCAGCCGGATCGGCCACACGGACACGGTGCTGCTGCTGGTCGGCGAGTATACGCCCGAAGAACTGGCCAGCGACGTTGTGTTCTCCCTGGCTGACGGTATCGTCCAGCTTGAATATCGGGCCCGTGAGCCGGTGGACCGGCGGTCGCTGCGGGTCTCCAAGATGCGCGGCATCGGCCAGCTGTCGGGACGGCATACGTTCCGGATCGGCCCGGGCGGCATCGAGGTCTTCCCTCGGATAGAGACCCTTGTCCCGGACCTGCCGGTGCCAGCATCCGGCCGGCTCCGTACCGGGATCCCCGGCCTGGACGAGCTGATGGGGGGCGGCCCGATGGGCACTGACGCCACCCTCGTCACGGGTCCTTCCGGCGTCGGCAAGACCATCCTCGGGCTGCGCTGGATAGCTCAGGGCCTGGAGGAAGGCGAACACGGTCTCTACGTCACCTTCCAGGACACTCCGGCTCAGCTCACCCGGATGGCCGCCGGCTTCGGCTGGGACATCGAAGCCGCCCGGGCCGCTGGACGTCTGGCGATCTCCTACGTCCCGATGGGCAGTCTTGACCTGGACGTCCTCGCCAGCGCCGTCCGCGCGGAACTCGCCGAGCACCCGCTCAGCCGCATCCTCCTCGATAGCGTGGCCGAGCTGGTCTCCGCCGCTCGCGAATCCGAGCGGTTCCCCGCCTTCATGCGCAGCCTGGTCGGACTGATCCGCGCCACGGGAAGCTCAGCGATGGTGACCAGCGAAACGGCCCCGCATGGAGCTACCGACCGATCGCTGGACCAGCTCATGTTCTTGTTCGACAACATCGTTGACCTGCGATATATCGAAGAAGAATCCCAGATAGGCCGGGCGCTCAGCGTTCTCAAGATGCGAAACAGCCGGCACCAGACGACCCTGGTCAGCTTTACCATCTCCGATCATGGCGTCACGATCGGAGAGGAGCTGGACGGAGTCACCGGGCGCCTGGGCTGGACCGCGCTGCGAACGCAAGGGCGGTACCCCGGCGGCATCCCCGTCGCCGCCGAGCCTGCCTGACCGGCTCTGGCGAGATCGAGATCGGACGCCACGACCCGCTCTGTGGTGAGGTCACGCGGCTGGCCGGCCGGTCCCCGGGACGTCGAACCTGTAGGCCAGCCCGGCCTGCGGCTGGAGCACGCCGAGCTGACCGTGGTCGGCCCAGTAGCCCGCCTGGAAGAAAAGCCCGTCCGTGGCCACGATCCACAATCCCGAGCCATCCGCGGACCAGCGCGCGCAGACGACGTCGCTGGAACCCGCCGGGAGAGCTCCCAGGACAGCGGGAAGCGTGGCGACCGGTATCGGGCCGCCCGGAACCCTGACCAGCGTGCGGGCGCTGAGGTCGGCGACGTAGACGTAGGTGCCCGTGATCGAGCCCTGGTGGTCGGTGGTGTCCAGCGGAAGGGCGAGGCGCTGGCCGGACGGATCGAAGTCGGACGTGTCACCGGAATCGATGACGGTGCGCGGCGGCAGGGCGATCAGCGTATCGGGACCGCCTCGCACGTCGGTGACGTGCAAGGGGGCAAGCAAGCGGGCAGGCCGCAGCCTGCCAGGCGACATGGTCCGCGTCAGTACCGGCGATGATCGCGTTCGCCGGGATGCCGGCCGGTTCGGTGCGGCCGTTCACCGGGTCCATGAGCCCCAGCTTCTGGTCAGGACCCTGGACCAGCAGGCCACGGACCGTGACCGCCACCAGCGCCTGGTTCGTCAGCGGGCGGACCCCAGACAGGCGGCGGCCATCCTCACCGGCAAGCCAGGCCGGGCTGTCGGCCAGGCCCGGCCTGCTCGACCCAGACATCGCGGTGGTCCGGCGCTAGCGCCATGTAGTTCGCCCGGGCGATGATCCGCGGGAGGCCCGCCCTCGACGTATCAACGGGGACGAACACTACATCTCCGATATCCGGGAGACCGGCTGGGCCGTGGCTGTAGATGAGCGCGACGACGCCACCGGCCACCGAGATGACCTGCTGCACGGCGGGGTCGGGGCCGAGCGGGTTGCGGGCATCCGCGGCGTCCGGCAATACGCTGGTCAGGGACGCCGGCGCCTGCTCCCGGACGTTCAGCAGCCGCAGTTCCTCACCGCCCAGGAACAGCAGGGTGCCAGGCGCCCAGCCCGGCCGCAAGGGCAATCCGTGCAGCATCGACGGTGCGGCCAGGGCTACGGGAGCCGGCGAGGCCGGGGGCTTCGGGGGCGGCACGGCGCCGGAAGAGCCCGAGATCAGGTGGAATGCGATACCGCCGGCGATGAGCACCGCCGCCCCCACGGCGGCCAGCAGCCGCCACGGCGCCGCTCGGGATCAGGACCCCCGCTGATGACGTCGAGGGCCGACTCATCAGGCACAACGCCAACGTACCCGCGCGGCCGCGATTTAGCGTGGCCGGCCAGATCCACTGAGGGGGCGTCCCTAGTCTTGACGCGCAGAGGCAGCGATTTCTTGCGTGCGATGTCGATCAGGCGGTTCCTCCGTTCGACTTAGGGGTGAAAGGGTCCCGGACGGGACCCGGGCACTTGAGGAGAAGACCATGAAGTACATGCTGATCATGCGCGCGACCGACGAGGCCTACGCTGCCTTCAAGGACGTCGACTTCAACGAGATCATCGAGTCCATGGGCCGCTTCAACGATCAGATGATCTCCGCGGGCGTGCTGGTCGCGGCGGAGGGTCTCGATGACGCGTCGCAGGGTGTTGTCGTGGACTACTCCTCCGAGCCTCCCGTTGTCACCGATGGGCCTTACGGTGAGACCAAGGAGTTGTTCGGCGGCTTCTGGATCCTCGATGTCGCCTCGAAGGAAGAGGCCGTCGAGTGGGCCACGCGGGCACCGATGAGCGGTCCCGGGGTAAAAACCGAGATCCGCCGCGTCACCAGTATCGATGAGTTCCCGCAGGACAACGAGTGGATCCGGAAGGAGCGGGCATGGCGGGTGGCGACCGGCCAGATGTGAGCGGTCCGGACGGCGGCCGTCAGGCCGTGGCCGCGGTGTGGCGGATCGAGTCCTCGCGCATCGTCAGCACGCTCGCCCGGTTCACCGGCGATTTCGCACTGGCCGAGGACCTGGCCCAAGAGTCGCTGGCCGAGGCGCTTGTCGCCTGGCCGCGAGATGGCGTGCCGCGCAATCCCGCGGGGTGGTTGCTCACGGTGGGCCGGCGCCGAGCCATAGATTCCTTCCGCCGCCGGTCGGCCCTCGACGACAGGTACGCCGCCCTTGCCCGGCATCTGGGCGAGGGCGGCGTTACATCCGGTAGCCCGGGAAGGACGTCGGCGGGCGCTGCGGATACCGGCCTGCTGTGGGATCCGGACCGCATCGATGACGACCTGCTGGCGCTGATGTTCATCGCCTGCCACCCGGTACTGTCGCGCGAGGCCCAGATCGCGCTCGCGCTCCGCGTCCTCGGCGGCCTCACCAGCGATGAGATCGCCCGGGCGTTCCTCGTGCCGACCGCCACCGTGCAGGCTCGGATCACCCGGGCCAAGAAAACGCTCGCGGCCGCGCAGGTGCCGTTCGAGGTGCCGCCGCCCGGCGAACGTCGCAAGCGGCTCGGCTCGGTGCTGAGCGTGCTCTACCTGATCTTCACCGAGGGCTCGACTGCCTCCGCCGGAAGTGAGTGGATCCGCCCCGACCTAGCTCGCGAGGCGATCCGGCTGACCCGTGTCCTGGCGCGGCTGGCCCCGGATGAGCCGGAAGTGCACGGCCTGCTCGCGCTTCTCGAACTGACCGCAGCCCGGTTCCCGGCGCGCCTGGACGACGATGGCGAACCCGTCCTGCTGGCCGAGCAGGACCGTCGGCGTTGGGACCGGGCGGCGATCCGGCGCGGCCGGGCGGCCCTGGTTCAGGCCGGCCGGGCCGGCCGCGGCCTGGGTGCCTATGGCGTGCAGGCCGCGATCGCCGAGTGTCATGCGGTCGCGCCGTCCGTCGAGGAGACGGACTGGGAAAAGATTGTGCTGCTTTACGAGGTACTTGGCCAGCTGGCGCCCTCGCCCGTCGTCGAGCTCAACCGGGCGGTCGCGATCTCAGTTGCCCACGGCCCGGCGGCCGCCCTGCCCGTCGTCGACGATCTGGTTGCGGCGGGCAGCCTTTCCGGCTCTCATTTGCTTCCGAGCGTGCGCGGGGAACTGCTCAGCCGCCTCGGGAAGCTTGACGATGCACGGCATGAGATCGAGCTCGCCGTACGGCTCTGCGGAAACGAGCGCGAGCGCAGCCTGCTCCAGCGCAAGCTCGCTGCCCTGGCCTGACCACCCGCAGAACCTACCGCCAGCGATATTGACGGAAATTTCAGCCGCCCCGCCCGGCAAAAGCGTCCGTAAATACCGGTCTGCTGGCCTCACGTGCCGAGCGTCTGCACCCAGAGGGCGGTGTCGTGATGGTTGGTCAGCCGCTGAATCTTCCCGCCCGTGACCGTGAACACATGCACGAACGGTGCGTCCATTGACTTGCCGGTGGCCTTGGCCACGGCCCGCAGCCTTCCCCGTACGATTACCGTGTCTCGGTCGGCGAAGAAGTCTTCCGGGTCGAGGCTGAAATCTTGCCAGTCCAGTGGGACGGTGCTGAAGACGTTCTCAGCGACTTGCTGCGGCCCGATATGTGTTCCCCGTGTGGGTATGCCTTGCGCTTCGGACTCCACCCACTCGACGTCGGGAGCCATCATGCCCAGGGCTGCTGGAATGTCCCCGCGGCCAAATGCTTCATACGTTGCGCGCACCACCGCAACCGGATCGGTGCTCATGGATGTTCCTCCCCTGTCGGACGCTGTCGTGGAGAGTACGTTACAGCAGGAGCTAACGGATCAGTCCTGCTCTCCGAGAGCCCTGCGAGTGCTCCGCATGCGTCTGCCGGTATCTGTCGCCGTCAGCGGCAATCGTTACTTAATTGGTTACCCGGCCGATTTAGATCCTCTATCGGATCCGCGATCCGATCGGCCGCAGTCTTGGCCGAACGCGTGTAGTGGAGCTGTTACCGTGGGGCGCGCCAGTCTCGGACACGGCCGGTCCAGGAAATAAAGGCCTCTGAGTTTGTGGCGCCAACCGGCGCAGGGTTCTCGGTGGCAAATATTCGCGGATTGCGTATCTGCTCGGCGGGCCTGGGGTCGATGAGCGCGTGCGTGAAGCCGATTACCTCAGCCGGGATGGCCAGAGGGCTGCCGCCCGGAAGCACGGCCGAAGCTGCCGCTCCGCAACGGCGAGCCCCAGCGGCCGTGGCGCGTACCGCCGGTCATCCCGGCCGCTCTGCTCCCCTCGGCCATTCGCGCCTGCTCGCCTCACGGCCGGGCCCGGCCGTGAGGCGTGGCGCGCCGGAGGTGCGCCCTGAGGCGGAGAGGACGTTGCAGCAACGGGCTTACCGATGGGCCGACGCGATAGTCACCCGCACAGGGTGTCATCTGGTTACGACTGCTGCGCATAAACCCTGGAGTTAGCGTCGGGGTTATCCTGGGCGTTCTCCGCATCCGGTCGCGCACCGTGCTGAACGTGCAACCGCGTATCACGAGGCTATCTCGATCCCGTCGTTAGGCTTCTGACCTGCGACGTAGTCACTTGGCAAGGCATTTCAGAGGTCCGGGACGCGGCGGCCCGCCGCTCAACCTTAAGAAATCCTTACATGGGGCAAATCTGTTGAATTCGCCTATCTTCTTGGCAGCGCCGGTCTACCGTGATTCACCTGGACCGTAGCAGCAAATTCCACGTGGAGGTGGACTGAATGCGGAGCGGGCATCGGCCTGCATGGCGCCGCCGGAGCAACCGGGCGACGCGAATCGCGGTACCCCTTGCCGTCCCGATGGCACTGGGCTTGACTCTCGGGATCATCCTCGCGGTCTCGGGCGGCGGCCAGCCCACGGTTATTGAGCAAGCAGCCCTGGGCTCGTGCGCCTCAGCCGCGGCCAGTGCCAGTGCCAGCGCCGCCGCCACGGACCCCGGTGCCAGCGCCGCCGCCACGGACCCCGGTGCCAGCGCCAGCGCTACGGCTTCAGCAAGCTCGGCCGCGCCGGCGCCGTGCCCGTCGGCTTCCGCCTCATCGGCGACCGCAGCCGCCGTTTCGGCCATTCCTCCCATCAATCCCCCGGGCCGTGCCGGACTGGCCGGAGCGAATGCGGTGGACGCCGCCGGGAACGCGTTCAGCTTCAAGCAGACGGCGGCCGAGGCGGCGGACTCGACGAACTGCACGGTGGCTGTGCCGGCCCGCCCGTTGAGCGCCAAGGGCCTGGCCACGCCGTGGGTGCTCGGGGACGGCTGCTCATGGGAAAACGGGGGCACCGAAGGCGTGTTCGTCGACGCGACGATCCTGTCGCCGGACGGCAAGCTCCAGGTGTACGACCCGCTGGTGATCACCCAGGGTACGCAGCCGGAGGCGACGCCCGCGCCGCCGACGATCGCACCGGGTTCGCAGGTCATCCTCAGCGTCGGATTCAACGGTAACGCGGTGGCGCTGGTGGGCCAGGGCGCGAGGCAGGGAAACTGTATCGACGCCTTCGGGAACTCGCTCATCAACCAGACCCCGCAGTGCAACGCGGCCAACTTCTACCAGCTTGCCAACGCCGAGATCAGGCGGGGCACCTTGACGATCCCGGCTGCCGGGACGGCCAAGGACGGCCAGTCGTGCCCGACGACGCGTGACTTCAGCCTGATCGACCAGGACCAGAGCGACAACGCGGTGGCGCACTACTTGTTCAACCCGGACACCGGCCAGACCGCGCAGGACACCGCGGCCAACCAGGCCAACCTGTCCGGCGATGCGGTCGAGAGCAACGGAAGCGACAACGGCCTGCTCGACGCGTTCGTGGATCCGGCGCTCGGCTGCACGCCGTTCACCGCCCCCAACATCACCAACCCGGACGGGGCCAGCGCGTCGCAGGCCCTGAACGAGCTGAGCGCCCGGCAGAACCAGAAGGGCACGATCGCGCTGCTCCCGGTCAACGACCCGCAGCTCCTGGTCGGCGGGCAGTTCAGCTTGGGCAAGACCAACACCTACCGGATCGAGACCGACATGCCGGCGCTGCCGTTCGGCACCAACACCACCCAGAACGCAGCAAAATACTGCCAGGACATGGTCAACATCGCGGCGCCCAGGCTGAAACTGGACGCGGACCTGGAGGTCGGCGGCCCATCGCCGGTGCCCGACCTCGGCAGCAACCTGGCCAGCTTCCTCGCAGCGAGGCTGAGCGGCTCGTTCGACAACCTGAACTGCAAGAACTACGGGCTGACCAACCCCGTCACGCTGACGCTCGACCCGAACGGCGTGGCGACCGCCGCGACGTTCAGCACCACGCCGCAGAAGGCCAAGGTCGCGGGCCGCGGCCACAGTGACCGCCCCAACTGGTGGGGTCGCTTCATGCCGGGCCAGCGCGGGCACGTGTAGGCAGATGGCTCCCGGCGGATGTGCCCAAGCTGGCGCATCCTGACGACAAGCCGCTCGGCTAGCCCAGGCTAGGAGGCCCGGAAATCAGGGCCTCCTAGCCTCTGGGCTGCAGACCTTGGTGGTTCTCAGCCGCCGAGGTGGCCCGCTGCTCACCCATCACTCCTGTCTGGGCGGCTGGCTTCAGGGCTGATAGGGCGGGGCGACACCCCAGCCCCAGTGCGGCACTGGGGCCTGCTGCACGATGTCGTCGCCGGGCTGGGAGTTGTGCATGGCCAGCCGGGTGCCCCATTCCAGATAGCCGATCAGTGCGGCCCGGAACTCGGGGTCGGACGGCAGGTCCGCGTCGTCGGCAGCCAGGCTCATCAGCGAGGCGAACCGGAACCGCTGGTCGGCGTTGATGCCCAGGTCGCGGTGGCGGGCAAGCATGGCCGGGTAGCCGCCGAGCCGCTCGGTGTATCCGGCCGGGCCGCCGAAGACCTCGCACCACCAGGCGGTGACGTGCTCGCGGTGGGCGGCGCTGACCCCGCCGGGGAAAAAGGGACTGAGCAGATCGTCACGCTCGACGCGGTCGTAGAAGCGGTTGATCATCCGCTCGATTGCGGCGCGGCCCCCGGCCCACTCATACAGCGACGGTACGTCACCCATGAGCTGGATTGTAACACTGTAATCATTTCGGGCTCCCAGCCCGGGCGCGGGCGCAAACGTCCTGGTCGGAGCAGAATCCCGCCCGGCTGGCCTTGAGGCACAGCAGGCCGAGCAGCCTGCCGTCAATGGTGGTGACGGCGGCTCGCCGCCGCCCATTTGCGTCCATCGCCCGCCGTGCCTCAGCGAGGCTGGCCCCGGCCGGCACAGTGCGGCCCGCGAGTCGTCCCAATGGCGCGGCGGCAGCCTCAGGAGGTTGGCCATCAGCGATGTCGTGACGTTCCACGACAGCCGCCAGGTACCCGGCCGGGCTGACGATGAGCGCGGCATGGACATGATCGTCGCGGAAGAAGTCCCGCATCTCCCGGACGGTGGCAGCCAGAGGATGCCTGGTGGGGATCGTGAGCATCACATCGGCGACGGTGCGCGCGACCTCATCCACGGATTCAGCCATTTTGGGTGGTCACAGGTCGAGGACGAGGTCGTCGCGTGGCTGCGAGCAGCAGATGAGCGCGCTGCCGTCGGCCGGGTCATCGACCGGCGCGGGGGAGTAGCGGACTGCTCCGGATATGACCGTGGTCTCGCAGGTGTGGCAGACTCCGGTGCGGCATGACCAGCGCACGGGTACGTCGCAGGCTTCGGCGAACTCGAGCAGGCTGGCGTAGCCGGGGTCCCAGCGCGCGTTCAGGTCGCTGCGCGCGAACGCGACCAGGGGGCCCCTGCCTGGCTGGCCGGCGGGCGGGTGCGGCCGGCGTGCGGTCGCGGGTGCGATGCCGGGTGTCAGCGCAGGCCCAGCGCCGAAGACCTCGGTGCGGATGCGGGCCGCCTCGAAGCCAGCCGCGGCCAGGGCAGCGGATATATCCGCCATGAACGCAGGGGGCCCGCACAGGTAGGCGTCCGCGTCGCGGGGCAGGTCCAGCGCGTCAAGGACCGGCGCCGACAGGCGTCCCGCCGTGTCGTAGTCGCGGCCCTGAGTATCGTCAGGGCCCGGGTCGCTGTAGCAGATGTGCCGGTGCGCGCCGGGAAGCGCGGCCAGCAGGGCGCGGGATTCTGCTGCGAACGGCTCATCGGCGCGGCGGCGCGCGCCGTGCAGCCACCAGATGTCACGGGTGGACCGGGCCGCGGCCAGCGCGTGCAGCATGGCCAGTACCGGTGTCGCGCCGACACCCGCGCTGATCAGCAGGACCGGCGCCTGTCCCGGGCGCAGGGTGAAGGTGCCGCGCGGCGCGGCTGCCTCCAGCAGGTCACCCACCCGTACCCGGGTGTGCAGGAACTGGCTGCCCGCACCGTGTTCCTCCCGCTTGACACTGATGCGGTAGTCGCGGGCGCCCGGCGGTCCCGACAGCGAGTAGCTGCGCAGCAGCGGCTGCCCGGCTGGATCAGGGTGCAGGCGCAGGGTCAGGAACTGCCCGGGCTGCGCGGCCGGTTCGCTCCCGCCCCCGGGATCGGCCAGCTGCATCGAGATCACCGTCTCGCTCTCCCGGCTGATTCCGGTCACGGCGAGCGGCCGGAAGCCAGGCCACGCCGGCGGCGGGCTCGCTTCGGTTAGGCCCGCGTTGCCGCCGGCCTGCCCGGGCTGGTCGAGCATCTCCTGGAACGAGGCTTTCCACCCGCCGCTGAGCGCCGGGATACGCAGCGCCCGCAGCAGCTGCTGCCGGGGATGCCCGGGCAGGTACAGCAGGGCGTCCATCTCCGCGACCGTCATGCCCTCTGGGCCGGAGGCGAGCTTCACAATCTCCTGCCCGGCCTCCACCGCGCCCTCGGTCAGCACGCGGAGATAGAACCCGGGCCGGTGCTGGGAAACCAGCAGCGCGGGTATCCGGGGATCATCCATCCGGATACCTACCCGGAAGCAGGTGACCCGCGGCTGGGTCACCTCGAAAACCGCGCCGCCGATCCGGTACCGGTCGCCGATGCACACCTGATCGTCGGCCAGTCCCTGCACGGTGAAGTTCTCCCCGAACTGCCCGTAGGTGAAGTCATCCCGGCCCAGCTGTTCCTGCCAGTACCGGTAGGATTCGATCTGGTAGACGAACACCGCCCGCTGCTCGCCGCCGTGCCCGGCCAGATCACCCTGCCCGTCACCGTCGATGTTGAGCCGCCGCGCCATCCGCGACCCGGCGACCGGCTCCTTCCAGACCGCGGTGTGCACCGTCTTGCCGTGCCAGGTCACGTCCCGCGGCATCCCCACATTGACCGACAGCAAAGCGGCGGCCCGCTGCCCCGTAGTCACCACCAGCTCACCTTCTCACGCAAGCGGCCAGCCAGACCGCGGCGCGCCGGGTCCCGGCCCAGGCCAGCGACGATGGGCATGGGCCGCTCCTGGCCCGGGTCAGGCCCTGGCGATGGTCCTGCCCGGCATCGGCTCGGCGAGTGCTGCCCGCGAGGCAGGCGCGCCGAATGGATCCGCGAAGTACTGCGTCTCGTGTATCACCTGCCCGTGGGCGAATTCCATGATGCTCACGGAGTAGGTGGGCACGCCGTCGTAGGTGATGATGCACTCGCTCACCCACAGATTCCCGCTGCCGGCGATCCGTTCGACGGTGAAGTGCCGAGTGGCAGGATGCCCGCCGCGTTGCGCCGAAATCGCGGCGCGGCTCCGGAATCGTTCACCTGACTGGGGGTAATCGAGGATCGCGTCCGCAGCGTACATGGCGTGTTCGGCTTCGGAATCCCCGCTTTCCGACGCCCGCCAGTGTTCCTCGATCGCGGCCCTGGTCTGGCTATCAGGATCCATCGCATTGTCCCTTCTTTCTGATCCGGCGTGGCTGGCGCCCTGGTCACGGATTACAGGCGGGAAGTGAGCTCGGCCACGATGTCCGCCGCGGACTGCGACTCCCTCGCGAGGGCCACACCCTGCCCGGCCCACATCGAGAGCGCTTCGATCTCACCGGTGGTCCCGGTCATCGGCGGGGCTGGCTCGTAACGGACGATTGCCTCGCCGGAGGCGAAGTGCGCGATCACCTCGCCCTGTCCTGGCCGCTGGCCGTCTGGAGGCCGGCCCGCGGCTTCCCACGCCCTAGCCGTTGAGTTGCGGAGCACGCGGTGGGGAGCATCGGGCCACCCGACGTCGTACAGGTCGGGGTACCACTGCGGATCGGTCTCGGCCGCGGCGATCAGCCGGCGCCGGTAGTCCTCGTGGATCGGCATCTCCTCGGCCAGCAAGAACCGCGTGCCTAGCCACGCGGCCTGGGCGCCCAGGGCGAGCACCGCGGCGACCCCGCGGGCGTCACCGATCCCGCCCGCCGCGATGACCGGCACCGGCGCCACCGCGTCCACCACGGCGGGCACCAGCGGCAGCGTGCCGACGGTACTCCACACGTGCCCGCCGGCCTCCCAGCCCTGCGCGACGATCACGTCCACGCCGGACGCGACGGAGCGCCGTGCCTCCTCGGCGCTGCCGACCGTGTGCATGACGATTCCCCCGGCGTCGTGCACCGGCTTGATGTAGCCGCTGGGATCCCCCCACATGAACGAGACGATCCGCAAGCCTGCCTCGAGGGCCGCCTCAAGGCGGCGGTGATGATCTGAGGTGAGAATGAAATTGCCGCCGAACGGTCTCGCGGTCAGAGCTGCGGTCTCACGGACGACGGCACCGGCGTCATCGGACCAGGTGAGCGTCACCATGCCGAGCGCGCCGGCCTCCGAGACCGCCGCGGCCAGCCGGGGAACCGCGGCCATGGGTGCCTGGACGATCGGTCGTTCAATCCCGAGCATCTCGCATACTGGCGTTGCCAACGCTTTCGTCCCTTCCGTGGTCTGACCGGTCACCAGGGCCACGCAGCGGCAGAGCGACGATCGCCGCGCTGTCACTCATACGATGTCGGCATCGACTCGGCGGACCGCCGGTCCCAGCCGTGGAACTTCGAGTAGTCGTGCGCGTCCCAGGCTTCGCGGAGCCCCGGGGTGCTCAGATCCCAGTCCGGGCGGATCTCGGCCGTGGCGGCACGCAGGTCACGCCACAGGTCGTAGAACGACGGGCGGCCCCAGAACCAGTAGCCGTTGTAGACACTGTGAACGACCAGCCCCGGCTTGAGCACCAGCGTGTGCGGGATCATGGGGTTGTGCTCGGGGTCGGTGTACTCGGCGATGTCCAGGTCCTGCTGGACGGTCCGGCCGGGATCAGACAAGAACGGCCACTGGGCGCCCACCGACGCGCGGAACTCTTGCAGCGTGTGATGATCGTCGGTGGCAATGGTGGCCAGCTGGGTGTAGGCCACCGCGATCTTCGGGTAGTTCGCCGCCAGCTCCAGGTGCTGCTGATGCTCCTTAGGACAGTAGTTGCCGCGAGCCAGCATGAGGATCAGCGGATCGCGGCCCTGAAGCTCACTTAGCCTTCGCACCGTGCCGGTATGGTCCGGGAGAGCGTAATCAGGGAAGATGCCGCCAGGTCTGATGTCAGGACGCATAGGACCATGGTCGCACCCCGGGGCCGGCCGCCGCGCCCGTGTACACCACTGGCCGGCACCCTGGCCTGCCGCGGCCGCCCATCGCGATTACCGGCCAGGTGGCGAGATCGCCTGCCTGCGCGTGACCGCTCCTGGCCGGTGGGCCAGGGTAGCGGCCAGGGTCTTTGACGGGCGCGACGGCCCGGCCCGGGGCGTGACCCTGAGACCAGTGCCAATCCGCCGATGACCGGCAGCTCACCGGGCTGGTCGTGACGCGGCCGAGAACCGCACCCCAAGGAGAAGGAGAAAGGGTCATGAGTCTGATCGACGAGGCGCTGCGCGCCAATGCGGCCATCGCCGGCGATTACGATCCCAGCCGTGTGAAGCCGCCGGCGCCCAAGATCGCGATCGTCACTTGTGCGGATCCCCGGCTGAGCAGCATCGAGCAGATGCTGGGCCTGGCCGAGGGTGATGTCGACATGATCAGGAACTTCGGCACGGTGATCGATGACGACGCGGTCCGGTCGCTTGTTCTGTCGACCAGGTTGCTGGGCAGCCGGGAGATCATGATCATCAATCACACCGACTGCGGGATGCTCAGGTTCACCGACAGCGAGTTTGAGGACCGGCTGCGCAAGGAGACAGGGCAGGTGCCGATTGCGCCGGCCAGGTTCTACAGCTTCACCGACGCCGAGGCGAACACCAAGGAGCAGATCCAGAAGGCCAGGTCACATCCATGGATCTCGCCGGAGGTCCCGGTCAGGGGATTCGTTTTTGACGTCCACACCGGGCGGCTCAGCGAGGTGTTCCCGGACCGGGAGACCGCCCGGGCCAGTTAGGAGATGGTGACATGCCGAGCCAGGCCATGCAGGACCTGATCGACACCTTCAGGGACCAGCAGAAGGCGAGTGCCAGCCAGGTGCCGCCGACGCTGGAACAGCGCCGCGCCACCTTCGCCCCCGCCGTCCGCCTTCATCCGGTGCCTGACGACGTGCTGGTGCGCGAGGTGACCGCGGGCGGGGTGCCCGCCCACTGGCTCACCGCCCCGGGAGCCGACACCGGCCAGGTGCTCCTGTTCCTGCACGGCGGAGGTTTCGAGCTCGGGTCGCTTCGCAGCGACGGCGAGCTGGCTGCCCGGCTGGGACGGGCCAGCGGGATGCGGGTCCTGTTCCCCGAATACCGCCTGGCCCCCGAGCATCCCTTCCCCGCCGCCATCGACGACGTCCTGGCCGCATGGCGCTGGCTGCGCACCGACCAGGGCCTGAGCGCGACATCACTAGCGGTGGCCGGCGACTCGGCCGGCGGAGGGCTCGCCGTCGCCCTGCTCGTGGCCACACGTGACGCTGGGGATGCGGTGCCCGCGGCCGCCGCACTGATGTCCCCGACGGTCGATCTGACCAGCTCGGGGGCCTCGATGACCGAACGCGCCGGTCAGGATCCGATCTCCACCCCCGCCATGCTCCGCCAGTTCGCCGCCGACTACCTGGCCGGGGCAGACCCCAAGACGCCCCTGGCCTCGCCGCTGTTCGCCCCACTGGCCGGGCTCCCGCCGCTGCTCATCCAGGTCGGCACGGCCGACCTGCTGCTGAGTGATTCCGAACGCCTGGCCAAGGCGGCAGCCCGAGCCGGGGTCGACGTCACCCTGGAGATCGGCGAGGGCCTGACCCACGTCTACCAGCTCCTGCTCGGCACCCCCGAGGCAGCCCAGGCCACCGAGAAAATCGGGAAGTTCCTGCGGGCCCGGGTCCGCTGACCACACAAAACCTCGGCCTCGGCGAAAGGGACAGATGGCCGAGAAGCAGACCACCTCCAGCAAGGCCTGATCGTGAACACCGGATCCGGGCACAACCTGCCGGAAACGCCCTAGCGCCCTGGGTTCCGTGCTCGACCGGCTGGACCCGCGCAGGTACGGTGGCTGGATGGACGAGCCGCCGGGACACAACCACCTGACGCGGGACATCAAGCAGGATGGTTCCTGCCCGGCGTGCGCTGCTCTCCTCGCGCGGCAGCACGGCAGCCTGTCCGCTGCCGAGGCCGAGCGCCGGGACTGGCTGGGCCAAGTGCCCGCGTCCGGCTGCGAGCCAGGGCTGCGGGAGCTCGGCGACCCTGACCTGCAGGACAGCGACGTGTCCAATCCTGAGCCATAGTGCCCCGGGAAAACGAAGCCGTGCTGGTCTGACGCGGGCCCGCTACGACCTGGAAACCGCGAAGCCAGCGCCGGCTTCGACGTCGGTATCCCACAACTACCAGCGGCAACGGCGATGTCGGCGTGGACATCAACGGCTCGTCATCACGCAAGTGACCCGGATCATCGCTGCTGAGTACCCTGGCCATCGTGGGCCAGAATGACCTCATTGGCATACCCCCTGAGCGGGTTGGCGTGCTCATGGTGGACTTTCAGAACCAGTTCTGCCATCCGAGCGCATGCGCGCCTGGCCCGGTAACGAACCGGCATAATGCCGACGCCGCCCGCCGCGCCGACGCCTTCGCGAAGGCTGCGACCCGCTTGGGGGCGCGGGTGATCTACACCCGCCAGGAGCTCGACCCGCAACATCTCACGGCCCGCCAGCGCACGTGGGATGACCAGCTTGGCCTGTGCCGGGCTGGTTCCTGGGAAGCGGAGCTGTACCTGGATCCCGTTCCCGGGTCCGTGGTGATCGTCAAACCACGCTTCGACGTATGGCAGAGCCCGGAATTCCACGACTACCTGGCCGCAGACCCGGTGGATGGATTCGTCATCGCGGGAGTCGAGCTGCAGTGCTGCGTGCTGTTCGCGGCGTTCGGGGCCGATGAACGCGGGTACCGCTTCGTGGTTCCCCAGGACCTGGTCTCCGGGCTGGATATCGGGGATGGCTCCTACAACGACACTGCTCGCCGTCTCCTCGCGGAGCTGTACCACGCCCCCGACACCGCCCGCCCGCTGCTTGCCGCCTGGCACTGACCTAGTGTGATTGCGGTACGAGCCTGGCGCATTAGCCAGTCTCTCTCGTATTCTTCTGGCGTACATTCCCGCAAGAGGAATGAAGCCCATTGTTTTCTTCAGCCCGCCCATTCTTCCGTTGCTGCCGTTACTTCGCCCGGATCTTGCCAAGGGTCCCTTCCGGTTGATAATCTCTTTCTTGTACAAGGAATTGACCACCTCGCAGCAATACTTCAGTGCGGCACTTGGATGGCCCTCATGCCCGAGACATCGATCTACCGCGTCGTCGACCTGACCGGGACGCCTGAGCAGGTCGCCAGCAGCACCTGGCTGCTCAGCGGATTCCCGAACATAATTTTCGTCGTTGGCGATAACGGGATCCTCGTCGTTGACACGGGCCTGGGCGACCGTAATGGCGCTCTCGTAGCCCGGCTGGCCCAGCAGCTGTCGCGAGGCGGCAAGTTCTTCGTCACAACAACGCACTTCCACCCCGAGCACGCGGCCGGCATCGGGGGATTCCCCTCCGCGGCCGTGCTGATCAGGCCACGCGTTCAGCAGGATGAGATGGACGAGATGGGCGAGGCGGTGCTCGCCAGCTTCCGCGAGTCCCCCCGCTTTGCGCCGGCCCTGGGCCAGGCCGGGCCGCCGCGCCCGGCCGATGTGATATTCGGGCGCGAAGCGCAGCTCGACCTCGGCGGCGTCAACGTGCGGCTCATGCATCTGGGTGCCGGTCACACGCTCGGCGACGAGCTGATCTACGTCGAACAGGATCGCGTCCTGATCTCCGGTGACATCGTGCAAAAGAAGGTCGTGCCTCTCGCCGCCACGCCGGGCGCCACCTATGCAAGCTGGCTGGCAGTGCTGGAAGAGCTGTCCTCGCTGCAGCCAGCGCTCGTGATCCCGACTCATAGCGCCGTTGGCGACGCCTCCCTGATCTCCGAGGAGATCGGCTTCATCACGGACATGCGCGACCGCATGGCATCCTCGAAATCCTCCGGACTGTCCGCTGAAGACGCCTCGGCCCGTCTTTCCGAGGCCTTCGAGAAAAACTACCCGGAGTGGGCCGCAAATCCTGACTGGCCGAACGTAGGTACCGCGTATGGCATCGATGGCCTCGCGAAGCGCCTCTATGAGGAAGTCTAGACCACAACAGGCGGGCAGATTGAAATGCCTGACGGAATGCGGTTTCGCGTGGAGCCGCCTATCGGAATCGAACCGATGACTTACCAGGATGTCCTGGTCCGTTGCTCGCAGATTTAAGCCTGGCTAGCCTGCCAGCCTTACGTTAGGATGACGGCGAAAGGGAGTGATGACCATGCCGCCTCCACACGAGTACATTCCCGCTCGTTCCATCGTCTTCGCCCCTCAGGGGTCCGCGTCCCCGGCTGTCCGGATGGAAGCCTTCAAAGCGGTGCTAGAAGGCATCCCTACTGGTGCCTACGATGACCGGGTGATCACCTGGCTGTGCAACCAGGACGACCCGACCGCCAAGACCGTCGTATCCCTCATGTGGCGGTGCCGGGAGACGGGCGTGTTCTGAACACGACCGTTGTCTCGGTCAAGGCCGGATGTCCAGGACGACCACCGCCGTAGCCGTAGCTAGCCGCCCTCCGGCCTGAGGCGAAGATCTTCTGCCTCAGGCCGGAGAGTATTGCGGTGCTCGGAGTAATCGCGGACGATGCTGGAATGCCGCCTTCGTCATTCACCGCACACCTCCCAGACGGGCCCATTGAAGCCGAGCCGCCTGGCAGCCCCGAGCCACCCGACGTCCGCCTCGACGTCCTCGCTGCCGTGCTGGACGGCGTCGAGACCGCCCCCTACGACGACAAGGTCCTGGGGTGGCTAGCCGGGCTGGACGATCCGACCTACCGCACTGTGGCGTCCCTGCTATGGCGCTGCCGTCGGGCGGGATTGCCTGATGAGACCGGCCCTGCTTAGCATCGCGTTGGCCGTCGGCGGGTTCCGGCTCATGCGAGGGCCAGGGGCTGCACCGTCAACTGGTAGTCCTCGCGGATGTAGCCTTCGTCGCTGAGGAGGACGAAAACGCGGGCGGCCCATGCGACCTGACCCGCCTGGGTGCTGAGCTGGATCGTGAACGTGATGATGTCGTCGTGCCGCGTCACGTCATTGGCCATGGTGGCGTTGTACTTCCCGCTAGCTACGAACTCCTCGTAGGCGCGAGCGATCCTGGCGTCGAGCTCCTCATGGCCCCTGAACTGGGTCCCCTCCACGTACTCGGCGCCATCGGGCTCCCACAAGCTGGCGATGGCGGTGCGGCGCGATTGCGGGTCAGGCTCGCTCCACACAGCCAAATATTGGTCGGTGATCGTGCGTGCCGCTGCCTCAGTCGTCTCGGTCATGGCCCTACTCCCATCCTTCGGGCTACTTGCGTATCGGTCACGACGAGTCTCGGCCCTCCCGTAACAGGAGGGTCAAGGGAGCCGGAGCAGCGCTTGGCCACCCGCGCCCGGTGCTGACCGCTGCGGCGGCCGCCCGCTGGAACGCCGGCGATCCGTGCGTGCCATTTCTGGACGCCGCGGGTGGTAGCGTCATGGGCGGTCATGAACCATCTGAGCGGCCTCAATCGCCTTGCGAACAGGTTCAGCGTCATGCGGCACGCGCAGAGTAAGCCGAACGCCGCCGGGTTCATCGTGAGTCACAGAGAGAATGACCGCCAGGGCGACTACGGGCTGACAGAGCACGGCCGGCGGCAGGCGCTCGCAGCGGCTCGCAGCTGCGGCTTGCCCGGGGACACGGTCATTTACTCATCGGACTTCTCCCGCGCGAGGCAAACGGCAGAAATCGTACGCGCGTACCTTGGTGCGCCGGAGGTCGTCATCACCGAAGCCCTCCGCGAGCGCCACTTCGGGCATTGGGAAGGCTCGGCGACCGGCAACTACTCACGTGTATGGGCCGCCGACGAGACCGATCCGGTCCACGCGGACGGCAACGTCGAGCCGGCGGCCGCTGTGCTGGACCGGGTGACCGCGCTCATCGCGCAGCTGGAGCGGCGGCACTGCGGTCGTGACATCCTGCTGGTCTCCCATGGAGACCCACTGCAGATCCTGCAGGGGGGTTTCTCGGCCGTGGATCCGTCCAGGCACCGCACCCTTCCTCATCTCGCCACGGCAGAGATCCGCCGGCTGCACTTCAGGCAAGGAACCACAAGTAGCTGGCCCTGCGGGTCTCCGGAGGCGGGCTGATGCGCCTGCACCAGGCGCATCGCGGGTGTGGCCTCCGGCGTCGCAATCGAGGTGATCAGCAGCTGCCGGCACGCCTGCACCTCGACATGCCCTTTGCGAGAATGTCCGCATGGATGGACTCGCGTGTCCCTGCGGCCTCGGGGACGACTATGAGTCGTGCTGCGGGCGACTCCACGCAGGCGTGCCGGCACCGACCGCCGAGTCGCTGATGCGCTCCCGCTACAGCGCATTCGCCGTCGGGGACGCCGGCTACCTCCTGCGCACCTGGCATCCGTCAGGCCGTCCGCGGACACTCAGCCTCGACCCGGCACTTCGGTGGACCCGCCTGGCCGTCCTGGAAACGCGCGACGGCGGCCTCTTCGACGCCACCGGCACGGTGCAGTTCCGTGCCATGTACGTCCAGCAGGGGAAGCGTGGCGTTCTCGCTGAGACGAGCAGGTTCGTCCGGCAAGACGGACACTGGACCTACCTTGGTCCCATTGACTGACCTGAGCGCCGGGCGGTCCTGAACATCGAGTTCCGCGCCGAAGGGGCTGGCAGGAAGCCTGAACGGTCCGGTCGGCCTACTCTGAGCTCCTGGCTGAAAACGTGCAGAGACAAGGTGGTTCCGGATGGACGGGGAACAGCAGCTGGCCGGCGGGGCCGTCTTGCGGCGGGCGCGTCCTGGCGACGAGGCCGGGATCGTGGAGTGCATCCGCGCGCTCGCGGAGTACGAGAGGGAGCCCGATGCGGTGCAGACGACCGCCGGCGATTTGCGGCAGGCCCTGTTCGCCTCGTCCCCCTCGGTCTTCGCTCATGTCATCGAGAAGGAGCAGCGGATCGTGGCGATCGCTGTGTGGTTCCTGAACTACTCCACCTGGACCGGTCGTAACGGCGTCTACCTGGAGGACCTGTTCGTGCGGGAGGAGGAGCGGCGTCACGGCTACGGCAGGATGCTCCTGGCGACGCTGGCGAGAGTATGCGCCGAGCGCGGGTACGGCCGGCTCGAGTGGTCTGTCCTGGACTGGAACGAGCCCTCCATCCGCTTCTACCGCTCCATTGGTGCCGTCGGCATGGATGAGTGGACCGTCCAGCGCCTCACCGGCGACGCCCTGAGCCGGCTCGCCGCCGGCTGACAACACCGGTGGCTGAGGGGGACGGTCAGATCCGCTCGTTGTGCGCGGACGTTGCTGTCAGGCTTAGCCTTCGGTGCAGCCGGTATAGGGCACGTGGCTCAGGTCGGGGAAGCCGGGCAGGTTGACGGCGGCGGACACTCCGGCGGAGCTGTAGTCGACGGTGAACTGAACCGGAAGCGGTCCGGGGCACCCGACGAGGACCTGGAAAGTGACGCTGAGCCACGTACTGTCACCGGGTCCGAGGGATGCCGGGCCCTGGCCCACGCCGATCGCGCCGCATGGCGCCCATTGCTGCGAGATCGCCCTAAGCCCGGCAAGCGGGAGCACGGTGTGGACCTGGCCGAGCGTGATCGCCGCCGCGGACTCGTTGGTGACCGGTACGCCGAGCTGGAGCTCCCGGCCGGACTGTACGGAACACGTGCCGATGGCCTGGGTCAGCGCCAGGCCTCCCGGCGATGGCACCGCCGTGCCCGTGGCCTGCGCCGCTGGCGCCGGGGAGGCCGGGCCGGGGCTGGCCGTTGGCAGGCTGGCGTTCCTGGGCGCCTGCCGGTACCCGGCCGCGTATCCCGCGGCGAGCCCGATGAGCAGCCCCGCGGCGAGCAGGAGCGCGGCACCCCGCGGTGGCCGCCAGTTCAGCGAAGGAAACTCGCGCCCGCGTTGCTCCACCACCTCGGCCGCCGAGTCATCAACCCGGGGCGGCGATCCAGGCTCGTTCTGCTGGCTGCAGTCCCCGTTCACCTGGCCAGGCTATGCCGACGCCGTCAATCCGACGCCGACACCGGTGCTGGCGTGTAGAGATCCTCGGTCCTGCGAGTACCGTCTGGTGAACGCAGTGCGGGCTCAATCCGAGATCGAGGTGGGCTGCGGATGGGAATCCTCACCGATGACATGAAACGACTGGTCGAAGAGCAGCAGCTCGGGTTCTGCGCCACAGTTTGCCCTGACGGATCGCCGAACCTTTCCCCCAAAGGCTCGACTCGCGTGTGGGACGACGATCACCTGTTCTTTGCCGATATCTGCTCGCCGCAGACGATGGCCAATCTGCGGGCCGGGTCGCTGGTAGAGGTCAATGTAGTTGACCCGTTCGTGCGCAAGGGATACCGGTTCAAGGGCCGGGCGGTGATCCATGAGCCCGGCTCGGCCGCCTTCTCCGCGGGCATCGAGCGGATGCTGGCGGATGGCTCAGCGCTGACCGGACGCGTAGAAGCGATCGTCGTGATCGAGGTGCAGCACGCTGCCCCGCTGGTTTCGCCAGCCTACGACGACGGCCAGACGACGGAAGCGGAGATGCTTGCGGTGCATCGTGCCCGTCTGTGGCCCGGAGTGTTACTCACCGACGAAAGCCGATGACTTCCGCTGGGTCGGCATGGCGCGGGATAATCATGGCGGGCATGCCGAGGGAGGCAACGCGATGGGTGACAGCGACTCCGGCTATCAATTCGGCAGCGGTATCGGTGCAGACGAGGTGGCCCGCCTTGACATCCACGACCTGGTGCCGGGCGGGCCGTTTGATGCCATCGTGGAGCGGGTGGTCCTGTTGTGGGTTCCGGACCCGGCCGCGGTGCTGCGGCGGCAGGCTATGGTGCTCCGCCCGGGCGGCCTGGTCGTGCCGATCGAAACAGATCTCACCATCCGCTGGCTGCCAGAGACTCCGTATACGACTCAGGTCAGGTCCTGGATGCTCGAAGCTGCCGCCAGGGCCGGAGTCTCCGGGCCTGGCCCCCGGCTGTGGAGTATCGTCCAGGAGGCGGGCCTGCGCCCGCTGGGGATGATCGGGATCCAGCCGCACTTCGGACCCGGCGATCCGGTCGGGCTCGCCTGGTTCACGGAGGCCATGCGCGGCTTCGCGGAGGTGATCGTGAGCACCGGAGTGGCCACCCCCGAGGAGATCGGCTTGGACACGTTTGAGCAGCGGCTGGCAGACGAACAGCAAAAGTACCAAGCAGTATGCGCTCTGCCCGTGCTGTACAGCGCGTGGGCGACAACCGGCCCGGAATAGCGTCGGCCACCCGCTGGGAAGCTATGGCCGTGAATACCGATGAAACGCCTCTTGCCATCTGGGGTAACGGCGCGGCCTCATCCAAGGCCTACCGGCGCCAGGACGTGGTGCTGCGTACGGCCGGACCATGGAGCCGTTCGGTAATGGCGCTTCTTAAGCATCTGGAGGCGGTCGGTTTCGAGGGCGCTCCTCGTCCCGTCGGTGACGGCTTCGACGCTGATGGCCGGGAAGCGGTCACCTATATCCCCGGGACAACGCCGCATCCCAGGGCCTGGGATGACCAGGCCGTTAGTGCTATTGGCGCCCTTCTGCACCGCCTGCATGAAGCCACGGAATCCTTCCAGCCACCCGCGGACGCGGGCTGGCAGCCTTCGGTCGCCCGCCGCCTGCCCGGCGAGCATCCGGTGATCGGTCACGGTGATCTGGGTCCGTGGAACGTCGTCGCCCAAGGCGGCATCCCTGTCGCGTTCATCGACTGGGAATTCGCCGGGCCAGTTGACGCCCTGTGGGAGTTGGCGGAAACCGCGTGGCTGAACGCTCAGCTTCATGACGACGATGTCGCAGAACGGGTCGGTCTCCCGTCCGCCGCCCGTCGTGGCCAGCAGGTCCGGCTGCTCCTTGACGCCTATGGCCTGCCTGCCGCGGAGCGGGTCGGTTTCGTAGACCGCATGATCGAGTTCGCCGTGCACAGCGCCCGATCCGAGGCCGTCAGGTACGGCGTTACCCCTGATACTGCGACTGCCGTTGACCCGTCCGGTTATCCAGTCCTGTGGGCCATCACCTGGCGAGCCCGCAGCGCATCATGGATGCTGCGGAACCGGCAGATTCTGGAGCGCGCCCTGACGTGAGCTTCCCATCCCATGGCCGTGGATGCCGCTGACCCGGGCCAGGGCGACGAAGCCCGGGCCGCTGGGGGCGGCCCGGGCTTCGCGGTTGCGGCTGGGAAGGATCAGAAGTGCGACACCTGGCCGAAGACACCGGCGATCCTGGCCAGGTTCGGCTGGCCGAGGCCGATGCCCTCGTTGTAGGCGTCACCGGGATTGCCGGTGTAGAAGATGTTGTCGTTGTCGGTGCCGGCGGTGTTGATGTTGGTGAACAGGCCATGGACGCCGAGGGCTGCGGCACCGTAGATGACCGGGTTCCAGAACCCGACCCGGTGGCCCAGGTAGGAGTCGATGACCGCGGTCGAGCCGTTCATCTGCGGGTCGACGAAGCTGGTCCCGCCGTATTCGGCCAGCCCGCCCACCGAGGGCGCCCAGACCAGGTAGCCGGTCTGCGGGTCGCCGTTCGTGCCGAGGTCCGGGATGGCCCGGCCGTGGCCGCCGCCGGAGGTCACCGGTGGGGTCGGGTTGAAGTCCCAGGCGGTCGGCTCGACCAGGCCCGGCGCCACCGTTTGGTAGCCGGTCGGGGTCAGGTACTCCACCGCGTGGTAGACGCTGGTGCCGGACACGCCCCTCTGGTAAGACGGCTTGGGCTCCAGCACGCTGAATCCGCCGCCGCTGCCGGCGACATTGCTTTCCGCGGCCTGGGCCAGCGGGATGGCATCGACTTGCGCGATCCCGGGCCACAGGTAGTCCCAGCCCCAGATGCGGGTGATCGGGTTGGTGGCCGTGGTGCTGCCGCCAGGGCCGGACAGGTACGTGGTGCCCGGCAGCGAGGTGGCGCCGGTCGCGGTGATGAACGGGCTGTCGGCGGGCCAGTCGGCCGACAGGTTGGTGGTGCCGAGGTCCTCGCTCGCGGTGTAGGCGCCCGCGTCGCCGGAGGAGGTGAACGCGGACTGGCCCTGCGCGGCCATCTCGAGGAACGCCTCGTCGAAGGCCTGCACGTAGCCCGCCGACTCCTGACCGGACCTGATCGCCGCGGTGATCACGGTCTCGGACTCGCCCCAGCTCGCGGAGACGCCGCTGGCGATGTTCTGGCTGGCCGCGGTGAAGAACGCGTCGACGAACCCGGGGTCGGTGTTTGGCGCCTGGTAGTCGATCACGTTCGCGCCGGGGGCGAGGGCACCGGACTGCTCGATGTCCAGGTCGGTCTCGACCGAGCCCGACTCGGCGCTGGCCGCGCCGGGGCCGCCGTCGATGTTGTCGACGATGAACTGGCCGGTGCGGTTCGTGTGCGAGATGTTGGCCCAGAAGTATTCCGGCGCGCCCGGGTCGACCGCGGCCAGGGTGACGATGCCCACCGTCTGGCCGGAGCCGCCCGCCCGCGGGTACAGCGGGTTCAGGTTGTACATCTTGGCGAAGTCCTGAGGCAGGTGGCAGCCGTTGGTCAGGCCGAACTCGGCCACGCAGGTGCTGTTGCTGCCCTGCTGCGGCTTGTCCTGGCTGGCTGGCTTGGCGACGTCGCTGACGAACGGGCCGTAGTTCGACAGGCCGAGGATGGCCTTCACGAAGCTGGCCAGCCGGTACGGCAGCAGCGGATCGGAGGTGTTGGAGTAGTACCGCGACTTATGGCTGAAGCCGTACTGGGCGTCACCGGGCTGCGGCGGAACCTCGACCTGCTTCTCGGTGATGGTCAGCGCCTTGTTGAACTCGCCGGCGGTGCCATTGGCCACCACGTCCAGGCCGTCCGCGTAGACGGTGGTGGTAATGCCGAAGCTGGCCAGGTAGCTGGTCAGCGCGTTGATGTTGGACACGGGCTGGCCGTGCCTGGCGGCGAACTGGCCGACCGACAGGTACCGGGAGGTCGGGATGCCCTGCTCGACTGCGGCGCTGAGCGAGGCCTCGTTGCGCATCTTGAGGACGAACGACACGGTTTCGGGCGTGCTGGGATCGGTGTCCCCGAAGACCGAGGCGCCGGGAACGTCGGCCGCGCTGATGCCCGACGGCACCGACGTCGGCGTGTTAGGGCCCGCGGTCGGGGCCGCGGCCGCGCTCGAGGCGGCCGCCAGGGGGGCCATGATGACGCCCGCCCCCAGCAATATCCCGGCCGCCAGCCGTGCTCTGCCCATGTGGATCATGTCCTGCACCGTCCCATGTGATCGCGATCTCACAGTTAGTTGCGGTTAGCCGCGAATCTCACCGATTATGCCCGTTCGGCTGGTACTAACCTGACGGCGTACCGGATCGTTATGAGGCCATCCGCCGCTCATGAGCCCTCGAGCAGTGGCGCGAGCGCGGCTTCCCCGGCCGCTAGGGACGGGGCACGGCGGTATCGTTCTGCTGGCCGCCCCAGGTGGGCTTCCAGCCCAGGGCCGGTCCGAGCTTCTCGGCCAGGTCGGACAGGATCTGGATGTAGTCCTCGGGCTCGAAGCTGAACGGCAGCGCGAAGGCGACCTCCCGGACCTCGCGGAAACCGGCGTGCGCGTAAAGTGCCTCGGCGATCTGGCTGGAGGATCCCAGCAGGTCACGGGCGAACATCATCTGCGCGGGTCCCTGGGGGCTGGCCGTTCGCGGCGTGCGGGCCTCGACGTAGGCCGCGTACTTGGCGCGCTGGGCGGCGGTCGCGCTGTCGGTCGGGATCACGACCAGCCCTTGCGACACCCGGGCGTCCGGCCCGTCCGGATGAGCGGCCCGGAACGCCCGGATGTGGGATTGCTGGATCGCGGCGAAGTCCGTTGCCCCCTCCGCCCGGACCACGCTGCTGGTCAGGAAGTTCATGTGGTGCTCGCCGGCCCAGCGCGCCGAGGCCATGCTCGCGCCGCCGTACCACATCCGGCCCCGTAGCCCGGGCGAATGCGGCTCCACCCGGCTGGAGAACTGCTCAATGCCCTCGACGCCCTGGAACGTGCTGGCCGGCTCGCCTCCGATCAGGCGCAGCAGCCGGGTTACCCGCTCATAGCTGAAGTCCTCGACGTCCGCGGTGTCGGGGTACAGCGCGGCCTTGACGTCTTCGAAGTGCCTCGGCGGCCCGACGCTGACCCCGGGATTGAGCCGGCCGCCCGACATCACGTCGACCGTGCCCAGATCCTCGGCCAGCCGGAGCGGGTTCTCCCAGCCGAGCGGGATCACCGCCGTTCCCAGCTCGATGCGGCGGGTCCGCTGCGACGCCGCCGCCAGGACGGCGACCGGCGAGGAGATGCCGTACTGCAGATGCCGGTCTCGTAGCCATGCGCTGTCGAAGCCGAGACGCTCACCCAGCTCGATGATCTCCAGTGTCGTCCGGTGCCCTGGCCCGGGATTGTCACCATCGAACAGCCCGATAGTGAGAAACCCGAGCCGATCCAGCGCGACTCCGGGTGGTGGCATCGCAGCGCTCCTTCGAACCTTGGCGCCCGCGAAACCGTGGCGCACCTGGATGCCATGATCTATCAGCGGGACGTGGTGAAGCCCAGTTCCCGGTCGAGGATTTCGGCCAGCCGCAGCGCGGCGAGTTCCTGTCCACGGGCTGAGGTCACCTGAACGCCGCAGGGCAGGCCCATCTCGTCGGTGCCCGCGCGGATCGTCACCGACGGGACGCCCGCCAGGTTCTGCGGGACGGTGTAGCCCATGATTAGGTCGCGGAATGGCTGGCGGGTGCCGTCGGGTGCCGTGACGTGGTCCGGGTCGGCTCGCCGGGGTGGGGTGCAGGTGTTGACCGGAGTGAGCAGAACGTCCACGGAGGCAAGCGCGACGTCAAGTGCGGCGGCCAGATGGCGACGGCGATCACACGCGGCGAAGTACGTGCCCATGTCGACTGACCGTGCGCGCTCCAGCCGCCGACGGACATCCTCCCCATACGCGGCGGCGCGGCCGGGGAACAGCCCGAGCCGCCGGTGGTGCACGTCGTAGGCCTCGGCCATCTGGATGGCGGTGAACGCGTCCAAGTACTCGGCCGCGGCTGGCAGCCGGAGCTCGACGATCGTGGCGTCCAGCCCGGAGAGGATGTCCATCGCCCGCTGATAGGCGGCTAGGTGCGGCGCGGCGATCGCCGTGCCGAGCAAGTCCGGCGAAACTCCCACCCGGCGGCCCGCCAGCGTAGACGGCCACGGCCCCGGGTTTGCCATCCGCGGGATCAGGCTGGCCGGGTCTGCCGCCGACCAGCCGGCGGTGGCCTCGAGCAAGATGGCAAGGTCGTGTGGCGTGCGTGCGATGAAGCCAGGGGTGTCAAGCGAGGGCGCCAGCGGCACGCAGCCGTCGCGGGGGATCCGGCCGAACGTCGGCTTGATGCCGGCCACGCCGCACAGTGCTGCCGGGATGCGGATGGACCCGCCGGTGTCGCTCGCCACCGCGGCCGGGATGAGGCCGGCCGCCACGGCAGCGGCGGACCCACCGCTCGATCCGCCACTGACGAAGTCCGGGTGCCACGGGTTGCGGGTCCCCGCCCCGCTTGGGTGCTGTGTCGTAATGCCCCAGCCGAACTCGTGCGATCTCGTCAGGCCCACGATGACAGCGCCCGCCCGCCTGAGGCGCCTGATCACCTCCGCGTCGGCGGAGGCCACGGCGCCGGCGAGTGCGTGCGAACCATAGGTCGCGGGCAGGTGCGCGACGTCGAACAGTTCCTTTACCGCGATCGGCACGCCGTGCAGCGGCCCTCGCCACCGGCCGCGCTTGAGTTCCGCGTCGGCCGCTGCGGCGGCGCGGCGGGCGCCATCGGCGTCGATCGCGACAAAGGCCGAGAGGTCATCATTGATGGCGGCGATCCCAGCCAGGACATCGTCCAGCGCCGCCGAAGGGCTCAGCCGACCCGAAAGGAAACCTTGCGACAGACCGCCGATGCCCAGCCGTTCCCACCCGGTCATCGCTGCGGCAGGTACTTGATGCTGCCCAGGACATGGTCGCGGATTATGGCGGCCACCTGCTCCTCATTTCTGTGCTTAAGGGCCCTGACCAGAGCGTCGTGCTGCCGAACCGATTCCTGGTGCGGCCGCCCGGCTTGCGGGCCGTGCGGGAACGACCGCCACAGCAACCTCATGAGGAGAAGAAGCATCGGCGAGCGCGCGCATTCGTAGATCCGGAAATGAAACTGCCGGTTGAGCTCCGCCAGCCGGTCGTCATCCGGCAAGCACGCCGCAACCTCCCGGTAGTGGGCTTCGATATCCGCGATGTCATCGTCGGTGATCTTGGCCACCGCCAGGCTTCCAGCCAGCGCCTCCAGGGCGGCCAGGATCCGGTAGTTCTCTTCCAGCTCCTCCGACTCAGTGAGCGCGACGGTGGCCCCCCGGTGCACGTCGGTAACCACCAGACCCTCTGACTCGAGCCGCCGGAGCGCCTCGCGCACCGGCGTGTAGCTCACGTCAAACTGTTCGGCAAGGTCACGCTGCCGAAGCGGCGTGCCCGGCGACACCAGACCGCCCGTGATGAGGTCTCTGAGTACGTCGGTGACCATGTCACTTTTGCTGACGTATGTGCCCCGTGGCCGCAGCGCCGGCTGCCGCACCTCTTCGGATGGTGAGCCGCCAGCACCGTGGCGCACGCCAGGGTGGTCAGGCATCCCGGCGGGGCAGCAGCGCGACAGCCTCGATTTCCACCAATGCGTCCGGGAGGGCGAGCGCGCTGACCTCCACCAGGGTGGCCGCGGGCCGGGCATCGCCGAAGTAGCGGATGCGCACCGTGTTGACGGCCGGCCGGTCGGCCATGTTCCGCAGGTACACCCCGACCCGCACAACGTCGTCAAAGGTGGTACCGGCGGACCGCAAGACGACACCTACGTTGTCAAGCACCTGTTCCGTTTGCCTGACCACGTCACCGGCGCCCACGAGGTCTCCGTTGGCGTCGAGCGGCAGCATGCCCGCGACGTAGAGGAACCCGCCCGCCTCCACCCCGTCGGTGAAGGGGCCGATGGGCTCCGCCAGCTGCCCGGTCAGCCGGATTCGCTTCACGAGGGACCCCCCGACGGTTCGAGGATGCGGATCATGAGCGGGCTCGGGCGGAACCCGTTGCACGGATTGAGGTCCTGCGGGCAGGCGGAGACCGAAACGATCGAGTCCATCAGCGTCCGCAGCACCAGACGGTCCCCGGCCTTCCCCGTGGGGATCTCGTTACCGAACGTCCGATCAGGGTGAATAGGGGCATTCTGGAAGAAGTTGAACGGATCGGGGATCTCCCACTCGGTGATCCCCCACGGCTCTAGCGCCTCGGTGAAATTCGTCCGGCAGCTGCGGTGGCCTTCGACCCCGTAGTCGAGCCGGTAGCGCCGGTCGTCGCACATCGACGTGATGATGTCGTTCCGGCCCACGTCATCGCGAATGATCTCGAACATCGGGTGCCGCCAGTTGCTCTCCAGGCGGTCCCCGACGACGGCGGTCAGCCGCAGCAGTGCGGACCGGGTATGGGTGGTGGACAGCCACTCGGTCCTGTTGCGCTCCGCGAACGCGACGAAGTCGGCGACCTGCTGCCCCTCCAGGTCAATGATCTCCACCAGCTGGCCCGCCCGGGCGGCAAAGGCCGCGCCGTGCCCGCCAGGAACGAGGATTTCCCGCCGCACAGGATCCGGCCCCGGCGCTTCGGCCGCCGGCCCCGCCGCGCCGTCTGCCTGCCCGGCCGCCACGGGAGCTTCATCACCCATGGCGAGGATTGTGCGTCATATATAATCCTCGGTCAAGCCAATCCGCCCAATGTAGGGAAGAACGCCCGCCAGGCCGCTGGGTCAGCCGCGTCTACCTATTCGGCGGGGAGAGGCTTGCGCGGCTTCGGCATTTTAGGGGGTGTGCGTGCCGCGGGGTCCCAGAGGAGGTCCTGGCGGATTCTCTCTTTGCTGACGTGGAAGACCGCGCCGATCTGGTCGAGGGTGCAGCCGAGGTCTCTGAGCCGGTGAGCGGCGCGTTTGCGGCTCGTCCGCGGGGTCTGGCGGTTGAAGGTGGCGCGCGCTTCGTCCAGTGCGTGGTCCCGTTCGGTGGCCGTGCGCTGTGCCTGTTCGGTTTTGCGCTGTGCTTCTGCGGCCGCGGCCGCCGCGAGGTCTGGTGCCTTGTCGTGCTCGTCGAGCCAGCCGCGACCCGCGCTGGTGATGCGCCAGATGATGGCGGCCGGCCTCGTCCTTTACGCTCGCGGCCTGCTCGTTCCACATGGCCGGCTTGCTCGTGCTGGTGGAGAGCCCGGTCATAGGTGGACAGTAGTCTGCGGCGCTGGCCTGCTTCGGCCAGGAGGCTGGCCAGGGCGGGTGTTGACAGTGGTTCCGGGTTCTGCGCCAGAGCTTTGAGGAGCCGCGCGGGCCGGGTTTCTGCTGCTGCGTGTTGCGCGGCAGGGATGGTGACGACCTGGCTGTCACTCATCGGCTTTCCTTCTTGATTGTCGCGGAGCCGCCGGGTGCCGGGTCGGTGCGCCCTGACCCCGTCACGCTCTCCGCCCGTTTCGCCAGCCGGCCTCCCGTCAAAGGGGACTATGACGGGAGGCCGGCTGTGGTAAGGCTGGACCGCCGGTGACACCTCTGGTTTGCCGCCGGAGACACCTCGGGAAAGAGCCGGCGGCCTTACAGCCCGGCCGGCGGCCCAGCGTCTATCGGGACAGTTCTTCCAGCGCGCGCTGGCGCTGGTTCTTCCCGAAGATCGCGATCAGGATGCCGGGAACCAACGCGCACGGGATGGTGATAAACAAGACGAAGGGCTGCGGGTTGGTCGCACTGTAGAGCGCTCCGGCGATGAGGACGCCGCCCCAGGCGCCGAGGTGGCCGACGCCGTCGGTCCAGCCGGTGCCCAGCGAGCGCATCCGGGTCGGGTAGTTGATGGGTATGTACACGTACATACTCCACAGCCACAAGATGGCGCCGATATTCGCGATGATGTAGAAGGCGTCCACCGCCGCGGTGCTGTGCAGCTCGTACATGCCAAACCAGCCGCCGGCAAACAGGACGGCGCCGACGAGCTGAGTCCATTTGCGCTCGAACCGTCCGCCGAAGAATGCGTTGAGCAGGTAGACGGCGGCGGCGGCCACCCCGGCCCAAGCTGTGAGGGCGAATACGCCGCCGGCGGTAAAGCCGCGGTTTTCGGCGAGGAACAAGAAGAGCTGGCTCCCGCCGCCGTAGACAATGCCGCCGTAGCCGAGCACCATGACCACCAGCAGGAACACGGTGACCACCACGTAATTCTTGCCGAATACCGCCAGCCAGCTGGTCTTCTCCTCGGCCACCACCTCATAAGGCGACAGATCAGGCTCAGGCAGCGCGACCCGGCCGCCCCTGCTGGCTCGCGCCTCCATCCGCTCCACGACCCTGCGCGCCTCAGCCCGGCGCTCCCTGGCCTCCAGCCAGCGCGGCGACTCGGGCATCCGCCAGAACAGCAGCACCGCGATCACGAGATTCAGCCCGGTCAGGATCCACAGGTATTCCCGGTACTGGCCGGGGAACAGGTAGTGCGGGACGATGCCGGCCAGGACGACCAGCAGCAGGAAGATGCAGACGACCTGGGAGACCATCATCACCCGGGGCCGGACCTTCGGGCCCATGATCTCGCTCATGTACACGACGTTGATGGCCAGGAACCCGGCGAACCCGAGCGTGTCGGCGATCGACAGGACGAACAGCGCCGAAAAGTTCGTTACGTACCCGAAGGGCCAGATGAACGCTCCGGCCAGCAGCGAGGACAGGATCAGTGCCTTGCGCCGGCCGATCTTGTCGGCGAGCCAGCCGAGGGCGTAGCCGCCGAGCAGGATGCTGATCCCGACCTGCAAGGCGTACAGGACGTCGTACTGGCTGTGATTGATGACCTTGGCCGGCAGCCAGACGAACGGGTACAGCCGCTGGGCGATCCCGTCGGTCGACGCCGCGCACGCCCAGCCCACCTGCACGATCAGGCATATCTCCCAGGCCATGAGGCTCATGGGCAGGCGGTCAACCCGGGCTGCCATCTCGCCGGGAATGACCAGCGTAGTGCCGCCGGTGGCCGCGGCTGCTGAGCTGTCTTGTGCCATTTGCAGTTCTCCTTGCTGCCACTCGGTCTCAGGGGTGGCGGGGTAAAGCGGAAAGTGCGGGGCTTGGCCGGTGTGGTCGCCAGCGCGCAGGGGCGGCGCAGGCGTCGTTGCCCTGCCGCGACGGGTGACAGCAAAGCCGTCACGAAATACCAGGAACATAGGTCCTGGTAGAAGGCCAGATTCACAAGGCTGCAGCTGCGTTAATGGCATTGTGGGATGCTCCGCGCGGAATGTCAACCACTCATAGCCGCATTCTCTGAGTTTCCCTCCCGGGCGAAGAGATCCTCTTCAGGATGGCGCAATGTAATTGCTCCCAGGCAATTGCCCAGTAGCAATTGCTCTTAGACAATTGCTACTAAACAATTACTGGTAAGCATTTAATTTGAGGTGGGGGATGCCGGGATCATACGCCATTCGACTAGAGTTGATCATGATTCACGTGTGGCAGGCGGTCTCCGCCCCGCCTGCGGCGTTGCCCTCGAAGGCCGCACTTACCAGTGGGACAAACCGCACAAGGCGCGCGGCCCCGGCATAGTGGCGTGATGGCCAGTTCATGATTCCGTGGACGGTCTGGTCTTGCGAGCCCTGAAACCGCCGGGCTACAGAGGGGGGCGGTCCCGCCGATGTCAGCGGGGAGCAGGTGCAGCAGGAGCCGCTGAGACTCACCATCAGCAACCCAATACCTGCAGCGGCACGCTGGCATCACCAGGCACGCTGGCCGGGGTGTACCGCGGCAATGTCGTCGTCACCGGTGTGTGCGCCGTAGACGGCGGCGCAGCAGTGATCAAGGGAAACCTGATCCTCGCGCCCGGCGCGGCCCTGAATGCCACCTTCGCGCTCAACGACGTGGCCGGGACAGGCACGGTCCCCGCCGTACCTCGACTCGGAGGACAACACCATCGGCGGCAGCCTCTCTATCACCGGACTCCGGACCTGCTGGATGGGGGCGTTGCGCAACCAGGTGCGCGGGAACATCGTGGTCTTGAAGAACACGATGGGCGACCCCGATGCGGGCGAGGTGCTGTCCAATCGTATTGATGGCATCATCGCCTGCTTCAGCAACAGCCCGGCGGTGCAATTCGGCGATTCCGGCGGTTCCCCGAATCAGGTACGGGGCTTCGCGTTCGGTCAGTGCGCTTTCAGCGTGCGGCAGCCGAACCCGGCCCCCAATGGACCGCTGGAGCCGATCTCCGTCAAGGTCTGACCCTTCATACCCGAGCGCTGGGCCTCCCGCGAAGGGGGCCCAGCGCCTTTTTTTCGTACACCTGAAGCCGGTCAATGATCATGACGCCAACTACCGACTTCATCGGGTGTCCGGGCGGAAGACGAGCACCAGCACGCGCAGGGCGAGGATCGCGGCGATGACGAGCAGGCAGTAGCCGAAGAACGCGTAAGGCGCGCTCGCACCTCCACGGGGTAGCTCTGTTCCATGGTTCCTCCCTGTTTCCTTGTCAGTGCATCCGGCTGCCGTATCCACGACACCGGTTGGAGGTAAGCCTGCGTTGGGGTCCTGAGGTGGGACTGTCGTGGCGCTGAGACGGGGCGATCTCCGGCGTATCGGCCGGTGCGGTGAGGCTGCCCGGCGAGGGCCGTACCGTGGAGGTTATGGAGGTCCGGCTGTTCGGCGAGCTCGAAGCGGTGGCTGGGGGAGTGCCGGTGCCGGTCCGCGGCGCCAAGCAGCGGGCTCTGCTGGCCCTGCTGGCGCTGCAGCGGGGTCAGCCGGTCAGCGCCGACCGGCTGATCGACGTGCTGTGGGGCGACGGGCAGGCGGCGAACCCGGCCAACGCCCTGCATGCGCAGATCGGCCAGCTACGCCGTACCTTCGGCCCGGCGGCGATCCTCACCACCGAAGCCGGCTATGCCCTGGCCGCGGGACCCGACGAGGTCGACGTCGTCCGCTTCGAGCGACTGGTCGCGAAGGGACAGCGGCTCGCCGCCGACGGCGAGATGGAGCCGGCGTCGGCCGCGCTGGGCGAGGCCCTCGGCCTGCGGCGCGGCGAACCGCTGGCCGAGTTCACCTATGCGGGCTTTTTTGATGCCGAACGGGCTCATCTAGACGAGCTGACCCTGGTGGCGAGCGAATCCCGGGCCGAAGCCGACCTGGGACTGGGCCGCCACGGTGAGCTCGCCAGCGAACTCGAGGCCTTGTGCAGGCAATACCCGCTGCGCGAACGTCTCTGGGAGCTGCTCATCCTGGCCCTGTACCGGAGCGGACGGCAGGCCGAGGCCTTGCGCGCCTACACAGAAATCCGTGCTCGTCTGGCCGGCGAGCTGGGTATCGACCCCGGCCCGGCACTGCGGGAACTCCAGGCCCGCATCCTGGCCCAGGACCCGTCGCTCGCCCCAGCCAGCCCGGTTCCGGCCCAGGAACCCCGGACTGCTCAGGCGGCCGACCCGCCGGAGGCAGCTGGCCGCCTAGAAGATTCGCTGGTTCCGGCTCCCCTGCTCGAGACGAAGTTCTATGTCCCTAGGTCTCGTCATGGCCTGGTGCCGCGTCCGCGGCTGAGCGAGCGGCTGGACCGCGGGACGGCGTCGACGCTGATGCTCGTGTCCGCACCCGCCGGCTTCGGCAAGACGACGCTGCTCACCGAGTGGCTGACGGCGGGACCGGCCGGCCCGAGCGATCAGCGGGCGGCCGCGTGGCTGTCGCTCGATCGGGGCGACAACGATCCCGCATCCTTCTGGACCTATCTGATCGCCGCGCTGCGGACGGCGGCCTCCGGGGTCGGCGAGAGTGCGCTGGCCCTCCTGCAGGCGCCCCGGCCACCCCCGATCGAGACGGTGCTCACCGTTCTGCTCAACGATCTGGGCGCCGTCGCGGGCGACATCGTGCTGGTCCTCGACGACTACCACGTCATCGACGCAGGCGATGTGCAGGACGGGATGGCCTTCCTGCTCGACCATCTGCCCCCCGGGCTGCACGTGGTGATCGCCAGCCGCGCCGATCCCGCGCTGCCGCTGGCCCGGTGGCGGGCTCGCGGCGAGCTGGCCGAGATCCGCGCCGCCGACCTGCGGTTCACCGCTGATGAGGCGGCGGCGTACCTCAACGAGATGATGGGCCTGCAGCTGACGGCGCGGGACGTGGCCGCGCTGGAGGGACGCACCGAGGGCTGGATCGCCGCACTCCAGCTGGCGGCGCTGTCGATGCAGGGACGAGACGACGTGGCCGGCTTCATTGCCGGCTTCGCCGGGGATGATCGTTACGTCGTGGACTACCTGGCCGAGGAGGTGCTGGCGCGCCAGCCCGATCGTGTCCAGGCCTTCTTGCTGCAGACTTCGATCCTGGGGCGGCTGAGCGGTCCGCTGTGCGATGCGGTCACCGGGCAGGGTGGCGGCAAGGCCATGCTGGAGGCGCTGGACCGGGGGAACCTGTTCGTGGTCGCGCTGGATGACCGCCGCCGGTGGTATCGCTACCACCATCTGTTTGCCGACGTGCTGCAGGCGCGGCTGCTCGACGAGCGGCCCGGCCAGGTGCCGGACCTGCACCGGCGGGCCAGCGTCTGGTACGAGCAGAACGGCGAGCCGTCGGTGGCCATCGGCCACGCACTGGCCGCCGAAGATTTCGGGCGCGCGGCGGACCTGGTCGAGCTGGCCATTTCGGTCATGAGCAGGACCAGGCAGGAGGTCAGGGTGCGGGGCTGGCTCGAGGCGATCCCCGACGAGGTGGTCCGGGTCAGGCCCGTCCTCATCGTGGCCTTTGCCTGGGTCTTGCTGTCTGTCGGGGAGTTCGAGAGCGTTGAGGGCCGGCTCCGGGACGCCGAGCGGTGGCTGGACGCCACGACGGGTACTGGTGCGGGATCCCCAGCCCCGCCGGCCGAGATGGTCGTGGCCAACGAGGAGGAATATCGCCGCCTCCCGGCGACGATCGAGCTGTATCGTGCCGCGCAGGCGCTGGCTCGGAGCGAGCCGCTCGGCGCGATCAGGCATGCCCGACGAGCGCTTGACCTCGCGCCCGAGGACGATCATCGCAGCCGTGCTTCGGCCGCGGGCATGTCGGGGCTCGCGTTGTGGGGGAGCGGGGATCTGGAGGCAGCGCTTTCGGCATGGGCCGAATGCGCGGCGGGACTACAGCGGGCCGGGCACATTGCCGATATCTTCGGCTGCGCGATCGCGATGGCGGACATCCGGCTGGCGCAAGGTCGTCTCGGCGAGGCCATGCGCACCTACGAGCAGACCTTGCAGCGTGCCGCTGAGCAGGGCGGGCCGGTGCCGCGGGGAACGGCAGACATGCACGTAGGGATGAGCGAGGTCGACCGCGAGCGCGACAACCTGGATGCCGCCACCCGCCACCTGCTGACCAGCCAGGAGCTGGGCGAGCACACCGGATTGCCGCAGAACCAGTATCGCTGGCGGGTCGCGATGGCTCGGGTACGCCAGGCTGAAGGAGACCTGGCCGGCGCACTTGAGCTGCTCAACGAGGCGGAGCGCCTGTACATGGGCGACATGTTCCCGAATGTGCGGCCGGTCCCGGCGCTGAAGGCACGGGTCTGGATCGCGCAGGGCAGCCTCAGTGACGCCCTCGGCTGGGCGCATGAGCAGGGCCTGTCCGTCGATGACGACCTCAGTTACCTACGCGAGTTCGAGCACGTCACCCTGGCCAGGATGCTCTTGGCGCAGAACGAGGGCGAGCGCGCGGAGCACTCCCTGCACGAGGCGACCCGGCTCCTGGAGCGCCTCCTGCTGGCGGCCGAAGAGGGGGGCAGGACGGGACGCGTCATCGAGATCCTGGTGCTGCGGGCGCTCGCGCACCAGCGGCTCGGGGACATCCCGGCTGCGCTCGCCGGCCTGGAACGGGCCATGACGCTGGCTGAGCCGGAGGGCTACGTCCGGGTCTTCATCGATGAAGGCCCGCCCATTGCCTCCCTTCTGCAAGCGGCCGCGAAACGGGGGATCGCCCCGAATTATGTCCGCCGGCTGCTCGCCGCAGTGAGCGAGACCGAGCACGACAGCCCCATCAAACAAGCCTTGATCGAGCCACTGAGCGAACGCGAGCTCGACGTGCTCCGGCTGCTCGGAACCGACCTGGACGGCCCGGACATCGCCCGCGAACTGACGGTGTCCCTGAACACCGTGCGGACTCACACCAAGCACATCTACGCCAAGCTCGCCGTGACCAACCGCCGGGCCGCCGTCCGCCGAGCCCAGGAACTCGACCTGCTGCCGCGAACCCGCAACCGGCATCCCTGACCTGAACGGGTCCCACCCCGCCCGGGGCAGCTGTACCGGCCCGTGCCGGGCACCGGCCGACGGTGTCTGATTCCCCTGACCGCGTGCCCCCTCGGGCAAATCACCACATCAATCACCACGTGTGGTGATGCCGCGTCCCCACATCCGCTTCTAGCTTTCGATCAGTGTCCGGCGGATATCCGTCCAGGCCATCGACAGCAGAAGGAGCACCATGAGCGAAATACCGGCCGGCCGCCATGACGGCCCTGGACGGTACGAGATCCGCCTCAAGGGGCATCTCGATGCCCGATGGGCCGCCTGGTTCGACGGGCTGACCCTGACCCACGACAGTGACGGCACCACCATCATCCACGGCCCCGTAACCGACCAGGCCGCGCTCTATGGCCTGCTCCAGAAAACGCGCGACCTGGGCCTGCCCCTGATCTCAGTCACTTACGTCGAACCCGGCCATCCCCCGATGCCCACCATCGAGACCCGGTAACTCAGCCTTCCGAGAAAAGGAGACCGACATGGCCACCACCGTACAAACCCCGGCCACGACAGCAGCGAAACGAATCCCGATGACCTCAACCAGGAAGACCGCGCTCGTCGCGGGCGTGTTCTACCTGATCACCTTCGTCTCGATCCCCACCCTCGCCCTCTACGGCCCGGTGAAGAACCACCGGGACTGGATCCTCGGCTCCGGCTCCCACACTCCGCTGCTCGTGGGCGGCTTCCTCGAGGTCATCGTCGCCCTGGCCGGCATCGGCACCGCCGTCACGCTGTACCCGGTGGTCAAGCGGCAGAACGAAGGCGTCGCGCTTGGCTTTGTCACCGCCCGCGTCCTGGAAGCCGCCATGATCTTCACCGGTGTCGTCAGCCTCCTGTCGCTGGTGACCCTGCGCCAGGACCTAGGCGCAGCGGCCGGAGCCAATGCGGCCGCCCTGGTCACCACCGGCGCGTCGCACGTCGCGGTCTACAACTGGACGTTCCTGCTCAGCCAGAGCCTCATGCCGGGCATCAACGCCCTGCTGCTGGGCTCCTTGCTGTACCGGTCCCGCCTCGTGCCCCGCATCATTCCCGCGCTGGGACTCATCGGCGGCCCCCTGCTCATCATCGCCGTATTCGCGACGCTGTCCGGCCACCACTCCTCATTGACCGGGCTCGCCGCACTCCCGGTGATCCCGGTGGCGGCCTGGGAGTTCTCGCTGGGCGTGTGGCTGGCCTTCAAGGGCTTCAAGCCCTCCCCGATCACCGCCGAGATAGACGCGGCCAGCACGCCGCCCGCCTACCGCGGCGCGGCCGTCTAACCATCGGCAGCACGGCCGGGCCTTCAAGGGGCCCGGCCGCTGCATGTGCAGGCCAGCGGGCCCGGCCGGAGCAGGCGACCAGCCGCGCAGATCCCTCATCGGACCCGCCTCACGGGCAAGATGGCGAACGCTCCGATGATGGCGCACCCTCCGGCGACCATGTACAGCACGCTGTAGCTGTCGCCGCCGTGGCCGATCGCCAGGATGGCCGGCGCGATCGCCGGCGCGATGGAAAAGGGCAGAGCGCCGGCGATGTTGAACACACCGAGATCCTTGGCGGCGTTGCGCTTGTCGGGCAGCACGTCCACCACGAGTGCGAGGTCGACCGCCGCGTACACGCCGAAGCCGAGTCCGCTGATGGCCATGCCGACCAGGAAACCGCTGAAGTGGCTGGCGATGGCGATCACGAACAACGCCAGGCCGTACACGACCGACGCGGCCAGGACGAAGATCTTCCGCCGGCCCGTCCGGTCCGAGAGTTTCCCGCCGATGAGGGAAGCGGCGATGAGGACTACGGCCTGGACGAGCGTGCCCAGGAAGATCTGCTGCGGCACATCGGCCTTGGCGGTGCCGATCTTGTCCAGCAGGTAGTAGGCCTGATAGGTAACCAGGAACGCGTAAGCCAGGACGAACATGAAGCGGCTGGCGAAAGCCCAGGAGAAGTCCGGGTTCTTCCGCGGGTTGACGTAAAACGTGCCGGCGAATTCCCGCAGCGACCATTTCGGCTTATCCGCCCTGGCCAGCCGGCGATCGTTCAGGGTGACCGCGAAAAGGAGGACGAAAAATCCGCCGATCGCGCATGGAGCCAAGAACATGGTGAGCAGGCTGCCGGCGAACAGCTTGACCACGAATGTGCCGCACACCGACCCAATCGGCAGGCAGACACCCAGCACACCGGAGACCTGGCCGCGCTGGACGGACGGGATCTGATCTGGCACCACTGCCACCATCGCGGCGAGCAGCGCGTTAAAGAACAGCTGAGTGATGCACCATCCGAGCAGGACGACCGGGATGCTGGGGGCCAGCGCGACAATTCCGATGCCCACGGAACCGCCCACCAGGCCGATGACCATCCATGGCCGCCGCATGCCCAGCGGCGATGCGGTGCGGTCGCTCATCCGGCCGAAGAACGGATTACCGACCATCGACACCAGGGCGCCGATCCCGGCCACAAGGGCCAGGCTGGCCGGTGCCCGTTCGATCCCGACCAGCGAGTCCACCTTCAAGGCCAAGGTGACCAGCACCGGCGCGAGGAACAGCAGGTTGGTGCTCATAAACGCCAACGTGTACAGCGAGATGAAACCCCATCCGACCCGGTGCGCCGCGGGCGAGGAGGGCTCCAGCGCAGCCTCGGCCGCGGTCCCGTCCGTCAATCCGTCCAGCCCAGCCGTCGCAGGCAGATATGGGTGAGCGGCCCCGTGGTCCTGACCTGCCGATGCCGTGACCTGCGCCGTCGTGCGTGATCTCCGGGTCGTCACGGCTAACCCGCCCCGCCCACGCCAAGCAGCCGGTAGACGGGCAGCACGTAGTCGTTCCACTGATTGCGGCTAGTCAGGAAGTACACCCCCCGCCGGCGCTGCCATGTGCCACCTCGAGTTGGCTGTGCGCTAGGCGCCACTGAGGTCCAGAGCAGCCGGAGAGTCCGTGTCCCCGTTTACACACAGATAAACGAGGACACCTCTTCGTCAGGACGCTACGCCCGATCCGCCGGAGGGACAAGGACGACCGCGGCCGGGGCGGTGCCCCCTCCTAGCGGAAGGTAGTCCCTATGCACCAGGTGACTGCCTGACCGTACCCGGACGCCAGCAACGCGCACGAAGTCCGGCCGGCATCAGCCGGGCCATGCATGGCTGTCCTCAGTGAGTGACCTCTTCCGTGTCATCCCTGAAGGAGCGGGGCCGTGTCAAGCAGGGTTTTACTGGTCTTTTGTCTGTGTTTCCCGTGTCTGGGGGCATGCTGGACTGGCCCGCGGGCCTGGTGTGGCGGCCTGGGGCCGTGGTCTGCCCTATTCCCCGGCTGCTGCCGATCTGGGTGAGCCGCTCGTGCGGGTCAAGGACCGGGCGGAGCCCGGCCGGCGGAGCCCGGCGCCGCAGGGCGTCCTTGAGGCGGCGGGCCGCGAGCCGATAATCGGGCGGCGGGGAACAGGCGAGTATGTGGTTGTGGTGGCTGCGGGCCCCATCGGCATCTCAGGTGCTGGCGCGCCTGGCTGCGGTCATCCCTCCGGGTGGCCCGCGGCTCGCGGCCGCGGGGCATGGGGCTGGTCCGCGCGGGCAGCGGGATCAATCAGATGCGGCGGCCGCGCCGCACGGGGCGGGGGCCAGACACGGAAGCGATCACGCACTGCCCGCGGCCGGGCCTGCTCACCTGGCCTCGTGCTCCGCGGTGCGGGCCGTCAGGGATCTGACGTGCCCGTCGCGCATCGCGTAGAAGACGTAGGTGAGCAGCTTGCGGGCCGCGGCGACCTTGGCGATGTTGCGCGCCTGGATGCCGCGGCGGGCGATGATGTCGTCTTTGGCCTGGCGGATCGGGGTGCCGGCCGGAGTCCGCTGGACGGCCTCGACCAGCGCCCAGCGCAGTACCGGTGAGCCCTGCTTGGTGATCCGGCCGCGGATCACCGTGGTGTCGGACTCGTAGTGCCGCGGAGTCAGCCCGGCCCACGAGCACAGCCGGGCCGGATGCCGGAACCGGCTGATATCGCCGATCTCAGCGACGATGACCGCACCCAGCACCCGCCCGATCCCGGGCAGCTCCTGCACCGCGCGGTACCCGTCATGGCCGGCCAGCAGGTCAGCGGTCACCTGCTCCAGCACGGTGATCTCGCTGGTCAGCCAGCCGATCAGCTGCCGCAGCGAGGCGACCTTCCAGCAGTACGGCTGGGGCAGCGGCAGCTCATCCAGCCACCGCGTACCCCAGGCACCGAAGATATCCGAGCAGGTCACCTCGACGCCGAGGTTGGCCAGCACCCCGTGGACCTGATCCTTACAGCTGGTGCGGATGTGCACGAGCTTGCCGCGGTACCGGGTGATCTCCCGCAGCTCGCGGATCTCCGGCGGGGCGATCCACGCCTCCGCCAGCCGTCCCATCCGCAGCAGGTCAGCCAGGTCACGAGCGTCCAGCTCGTCGTTCTTGACCCGGCGGTGGCTGAAGGCCTTCACCCCCAGCGGGTGCGCCAGGTGCACCTCCGCGCCGGCCGCCGCCAGCGCATCCGCCGCCCAGTACCAGCCGTAACAGGCCTCCAGCACCACCTTGGGGTGCAGGCCCGCCCGCCTGATCTCCGCCGTCAGCCGCGCCGGGCTATTGGCGATCCGCGCGGTGGCCAGCTTGCGGCCATCCTCGGTCATTCTCACCAGCACCGACCGGCGGCGGTGCAGGTCCATGCCCACAATCTGCGGGCCGTCGTACGCTTCCACCAGGGGCCTCCCATCGTCGTAGATGACGTAGACACCCCGAGCATGAACGCCCGGGACAGCTACGGGGAGCGAGGAGGCCCCGCTCCTTCATGGCATCAGGAATTCCAGGGTGCTCCCGGGTGTCTGTCATGAACGACCAGGCTGATAGTTAGCGCTCCGGCGCGTACTGCACGTGAACGGCGCAGCTTCAAACTTCTAGTAACGCCTTGCGTTAATAACGTGGCGCGTTACGATGGGAGTATGCTGCGATCGTTCCGCGATAAGGAGACCGAGGCCATCTGGCATCGTCAGCGGTCACGCAGGATGGGCGGGCCCGTACAACGCGCCGCCTGGCGCAAGCTCGCGATGCTCGATGCCGCCGAGATCTTAACTGACCTGCTCGTCCCGCCGGGTAACCGGTTGGAAAAGCTCGCCGGGGATCGCGCAGGTCAGTACAGCATCCGGATCAACCAGCAATGGCGGATCTGCTTCGCCTGGTCTGACGCGGGACCAGAAGACGTGGAGATCGTCGATTATCTCTAAAGGAGGACCCCATGACAGCGGACACGGTCATGCCGCCGGTCCACCCGGGGGAGATCTTGCTGGAGGAGTTCCTCACCCCGCTGGGCGTGAGCCAGTACAAGCTGGCCAAGGCGGTAGATGTCCCGGCCCGGCGGATCAACGAGATCGTCCACGGGCAGCGGCGGATCACCGCGGACACCGCACTGCGGCTGTCCCGGTATTTCGGCACCTCGGAGCGGTTCTGGATGAACCTGCAGGCCCGCTACGACCTGGAAACTGAAAAAGACCGGCTCGGCGCTGCGCTGGATGACATCCGGCCGCTCCGTGCAGCGAGCTAAACCAGGCTCAACGGCACGAAGCCTCGTCTTGCCTGAAACAAGGCCCCGCAAGTCACCGGGCGCTGGTTCCCGGGTCAGAAACGCGCCGGGGTGTTCCGCAAGCTGCTCAGCCGGGTCTGAGCGTGGTTGCACTCGGCGATAATAGCGGCGACGCGCCGGCCGATACGAGCCAGCGGACCCTGTACGCCCTGCCTCATGTTGTGGTTCATCGTTCCTCCTCGTTTTCCGGCCGGCTCTTCGCCGGTCACTATTTGAGTGTCGCCGTAAGACCCTCCTTGGGGCATCGGATGAAATCCCTATTTTGCCTGCTGAGATACCTCTTAGCCGGGCCTCAAACCGGCTTACGGCTGGTTCGGGGGTGACTTTGCAGCCGAGGGCTTCGAGTTGGCGGATGTGGCCGCGTTTGCGGCGTTCGGGGCTGATGCGGGTGGCGTAGAAGTCGCTGCCCGAGGTCGGTGTAGCGGGCGCCGGGATCGGCGAGCAGACGCCAGATGATGACGAGCAGGGACCGGCCGATGGCGACCACGGCCTTCTTCTTGCCGCGGCGGCGGGCGATGCGCCGGTAACGCTCTGCCAGGAACGTGTCAGAGCGCCCGACGGCTACGGCGGCGTTGCCGAGGACCCGGGCCAGGTAGGAATGGCCGTGCCCGGTGGAGTTCTTGCCTTTCTCCTTCCCGGCGGACTCTCTGACGCCGGAGGCGAACCTGGCCCAGGAGACCAGGTGGCCCGCAGTGGGGAACCGGCTCATATCGATCACGTCTCGCCAGGATCACCGATGCCATGGGTGGGGTTGATGCCGGGGATCTCATCAGGGATTCCCGGATGCCGCTATGGAGATCAACGAACAGCTCGCTGAGCGTGATCTCGTTGCTACCCGAAAGACGTTCCGGGGAACGCACCTTGGTGAACTCTGGAACCTGCCGCCGACCGGAAATCGCGTCGAGTTCGAGTTCATCGACATTTTCCGGGTCAGCGAGCGCAGGCTGATCGAGCACTGGACGTCGATGGATCTCGCCGCGCTCCGCCATCAAATGCGCACTCGTTCATAGTGTGGCACCGCCTCCGAATCCGGAAAACCACCAGGCTCTCAAGCCCGCACGTGAGGTAGCACCACACGCTCCAAGCTTCCGCTTCTGCCGCGGACAGAATTCGGCGCGTTGCCATGGGGCGGAACGAAGATGCCGGGCTACCGTGGCCTCAGCTGAGCCGACGTACAGCATCGGCCTTGCGAGCTTCGCGGAATGGGATGTTGTGGTCGGCAGACGGATCGTGTGGCAGGCCCAGCACCCGTTCGGCGATGAGGTTGCGCTGGATCTGGTCGCTGCCGCCGCCGATCGAGTTGACGAACGACCACATGGCCTCTTGATTCGCTTCTTCAGCGGCCTGGGAACCTTCCCCCGCCAGCATCACCTCCTGGCCCAGGAGGTGAGCATGAATCCGGGCCGAATCGTGCAGCACCGTGGACATGGCGAGCTTGAGCACGGTGGCGATCTTCATGTCCGAGTCACCGTTCGCCCGCTCCGCGTTCCACCCTCCGATACGTCGCAACGCATGGATCCGGGCTATCTCCTGGTGCATCACCGGGTCGCTGTTGCGTCCCGTCTGGTTGGCGATCGTCACCAGGTCGGCTGGGCCGCTTAGCCGTCTGGCCGGCTCCTGGCCTATGGACCCGTCATCCCGGGCTGCCTGCAGGCGCAGGCCTCCTCCCATGCCCATCCGCTCGACCGCCAGAGCCGTCTGCAGGACTCGCCATCCGTCCTCCCCGCGCTGATGCGCAGTGAGTCAGGCACGTGGGCATTGGTGAAGAACACCTCATTGAAACTGGAATGGCCGGTCATCTGCTTGATCGGCCGGACCTCCACACCGTCTTGGCGCATGGGCAGCAGAAAATAGGTGATGCCTCTGCGCTTGGGGACTTCCCAGTTGGTCCGGGCCACGAGCAGCCCATGCGTGGCCTCACTTGCGCCGCTGGTCCATACCTTCTGCCCATTGACCACCCACTCATCGCCGTCGCGTTCGGCGCGGGTTTGCACCGCGGCCAGGTCCGATCCCGCCCCTGGCTCGCTGTAAAGCAGGCAGATGTGGTACTCACCGGTGAGCAGCTTGCGCAGCACCGGCCCCCGCAGCTCCGGCGACTCAGCGAACTCTCGGATAGCCGTAACAGCGATGGGAGTGAGGGCGGCGTCGATGGCGCCGCCGGTGACGTCGGGCACGGGGGCGCCTGCCACGTTGAATTCCTCGGCAATGATCGGCGTGAGCTCTTCCGGCAAGCCTCGCCCGAACGTGTCACGGGGCCACGAAGGGCGCGCCCACCCTGCATCAACCGCCTCTTCCTGGAACTGCTGGCGATCCCGGTCCGCCAACCAGTGTCCGGACAGCCAGTTCCGCACTTCCGAGCGGACCTGCGCCGCCAAGCCCTCTTGCTGGGCACCGTCTTCAGTCATCGTGCGCCCTTCCTCACGGCTATTGCGGACGGGCTGGGTCCGTCCTGTTCCACGCATGCGGATCCGTCGGTACCGTTCCGCTGTCAGGTCGTGCTGTAGCCGTGGGTCTCGGCGAACCTGCGGAAGGCGGCGGCGCTGTCCGGGGACCCGGCCAACTGGCGCCGCAGCTCCTCGGCGTGGGCCGCGACCTGTTCCGGGATGGTTGGGACCAGCGAGTCGACCAGATCACGGTTCGCGGTCACCGCTCCCCTTGGGAGTCCGCAGATCTGTTTGGCCAGATCGATGGCCGACGGCAGCAATTCCTGGTCAGGGACAAGCCGGTTCACCATGCCGAGTTCGTACGCCCGCTTGGCCCCCATTCGCAGGCCCAGCGCAAGTTCCATCGAGACGTTGCGGGGAAAACGGTATAGGTAGCCCATGTCCCACCCGACCGCCATTCCCCTGTAGACCTCGCTGAACTCGAACACGGCCGATTCCGCGGCCACACACAGATCTGCTGCCATGGCCATGATGAAACCGCCGCCGAACACGTATCCGTGCACCGCAGCAATAACTAGTTTCTTCAGCGTCCGGGCATGACGAAGCCCCGGCGCCCGGGCATCGCCGTCGACGACCTTGCCGGGGTGAAAGGGGTTGTAGGAATCGCCGAGGTCCGGCGCGGCCATCGTGGTACGGCCCGCTGCCATGTTTTCCATCACATCCATGCCAGCGGTGAAAGCTCGCCCGGCGCCCGCCAGGATCGCCACGAACGCATCGCTGCTATCGAAGCGGCGGAAAGCGTCGGCCAGCTCGGCGGCCAGCGGGCTGCTTATGGCGTTCAGCTTTTCAGGCCGGTTCAGCGTGATCACCACGACATCGCTGTCTTCGACCGGCTCATACCGGATGAATTCATAATCGCTCATCAGATGCTCCCCTGAGCCTGGGGCAAATCGGCAGGATCTCCAGACGTAACCTCCTGCCACCTACGAAGCAGCATAACAGCCTGGTGATCTCACACAACGGTCCAGCCATGATCATCATGGATGAATTACCCGATGCTCGGGCCCTCCCGGCGATGGCGCCCGCCCGTAGCCGCGATGATTGTCCATCAGCGTCGCAGACCTAGCCGCTCCGGGCTGACATCTGGCCATCGCCGCCGTCATGCCACGATGGGGGTTATGGGTCCGCAGTGTTTCCGCGCCGTCATCGCCGCCGGTCCCCGGGACAGCGCGGTCATCACGATGCCGTTTGACCCAGATGAGGCGTGGGGCGCTAAGGCCGACCATCCCGTCAGCGGCACAATCGGCGGCTGTCGGATCCGCACCAGGCTGGTGCCGGCCGATAGCGGATGGATGCTGACCATAGCCCCGAAGCGCCTGCTCAGCATGGGGATTGCGATCGGTGATGACGTGACCGTCGAGCTGGCCCCGGAAGGTCCGCAGCGCGGCGATCTCGCCGACGATATCGCTGCGGCACTCACGGCCAACCCAGCGGCGGCGGCATTCTTCGATACGCTGGCGCAGTTCTACCGCAAGGCCTACCTGCGCTGGATCGACGCCACCACCCGCCGGCCGGATCTGCGCGCGGCCCGCATCGCTGAAGTCGTCGGCCTACTCGCGGCGGGAATCAAAGAGCGGCCACGATCGTGAGGGCGGGTTTGCTGGTTTATGCCACTGCGCCCTTAGCCTCAATCCACGTGCGCCGTGAGGCGCTGACGATTCGAGTGGAGGTGAGAGACCTTCACCGTTGTCCCTGTCGCAGCAGGGCGGCGAAGCTGGGGGCAGCCTGATCCGGGAAGCGCCGGGGAGGGCGGGAGCAGCCCCGGCAAAGCCGGGACGTGTCAGTACTGCCAGATGGCGCGGGTCCGGCGAGCGTGATGGAGAGGAGTACGCGAGGAACCAGCGTTATACGTCTCTTAAAGGCTGACCGGCTCAAATCTGGTGGATAGGGGCCGGGAGCGGCGCGCACCCGTTCCCTTCATTACGGGACGGGGAACTCCCAGGCCGACTTATGGATGTCTGCCGGGAGGCCACGGTGAAGGCCTGCGGCGTAGCCGTGGCGATGCCGCAGGGGCAGAGCTGGGCTCCTCCTTCGTCGAGCGAATCGCAGTGAACACGGGAACCGTCCCGGTCTGCCCGGTCGCGCGCGGCCAGCGCGGGGATACGGGCTGGGCCCGCTGTCGGCCGACCGGCCTGGGGCGGGGCGGAGCCGCCGTAGTACTCCGAGCCGGGGAGAGCCCGGCACATGGGGAAGGGCGGCAGCGGTTACGAGAAGGGAAGGAGGCTGCAATGCCGCAAGACGCGCCGCTGAATGGCAGCGCCCAAGATCAAGGCCCTGGGCCGTGGTCGCGGGTAGCGGGGATGCAGGCCAAGCTTCACCGCTGGGCGGCGGCCGATCCTGGCCGCCGGTTCGATGACCTGTTCAGCTTCGTGCACGACCCGGCGACGCTGTATGTGGCGTACTGCCGGGTCGAGGGCAACCGGGGCGCGAACACGCCCGGCGTGGACGGCATGACCGTCCGGCTGGTCGAAGAGCGCATCGGTGTCCAGGAGTTCCTGGATGACCTGCGTGCCCAGCTCAAGGCGGGTACGTTCCGGCCACTGCCGGTGCGGGAGCGCAAGATCCCCAAGCCGGGCGGATCGGGAAAGCTGAGGAAACTCGGCATCCCCGCCGTCGCCGACAAGGTGGTCCAGGCCGCGCTGAAGCTCGTGCTGGAGCCCATCTTCGAGGCGGACTTCGAGCCTGTCTCCTACGGGTTCCGGCCGGTGCGGCGGGCGCACGACGCGATCGCCGAGATTCACCAGTTCGGCACCCACCGGTACCGGTGGGTGCTGGACGCGGACATCGAGGCGGCCTTTGACAACCTCTCACATTCCTCTCTTATGGAGCGGATGCGGGCCAGGATCAAGGACAAGCGCGTGCTCGCGCTGGTCAGGGCGTTCCTCAAAGCCGGGGTCCTCACCGAGGCCGGCGACCGTGAGGACACCCATACCGGCACCCCGCAAGGAGGCTTATGCGCAGCTGCGCATAATGACCCTTATGAGCAGTGCTGGGTTATGCGCAGCGCTGGCCTGCCGGGCCTGGTGGGGGCCGGATCGGCGAGCGGGCGCTGCGCATAACCCTTCCTGGTGCGGAGGCTCACAGATTGGCGAGCCAGTTGAGCAGCCCGGGGTCCTGGTTCCATTCGGGCAGGTCGTCGGTGACGATGTCGGTGTAGGCGGCTTCGAGGGCTTTGCGTTTGGCCTCGGTGGAGGCGCGAGCGTAGATGTCGGTGGTGGCCAGCTCGACGTGTCCGAGGATGTCGCGGATGTAGGGCAACGGCACGCCTGCCTCGTAGAGGTGCATGGCCCGGGAATGGCGTAGTACGTGCGGGCTGAGCTCAGCGTGGGCGAGTGCCGGGTCGCCGGTCCTGGCCTGGTATTTGCGGATGATCCAGGCGATCCCGCCGCGGCTGAGTTTGCTCCCGTGCTGGTTGATGAACAGCGAGTGGTCGTCGTGACCAGGTCTGTCGAGGCCGTGCTCGGCGAGGTAGGCGTTCAGCAGCGCGGCGGTGTTGGCGCCGAGCGGGACGTGGCGGGTCTTGCGGCCCTTGCCGGTCAGCACGGCCAGCGGCGGGGGCTGCAGGCGGATGTCGCGCACGGTCAGGTCGGCGAGTTCCTGAACCCTGGCGGCGGTGTCGTAGAGGGTGGCCAGCAGGGTCGCGTCACGGCGGCCCCGCCGGGTGGACCGGTCGGGCGCGGCGAGCAGACGGCGGGCCTGCTCGACCGTGAGGTGGTTCACGCCCGGCTGGGCTGTTTTCTTGGCGGGGACGGCGAGGATGTCCTGGCAGCCGGCCATCCGGGCAGGGTCTTGCGACTGCAGCCAGCGGAAGAATGAGCTGAGCCCGGCCAGCCGCTGGTTGCGGGTTGAGATGCTGTTGTGCCGTTCGGTCTCCAGCCAGTCCAGGAACCCGGTGATGGCGGCGGCGTCGATGTGATCGAGGGTCAGCTTGTCCGGCGGGATGGATCTGACGTCGCCGAAGAAGGCGATCAGCAGCTTGAAGGTGTCCCGGTAGGACGCGATCGTATTCGGTGAGCATCCGCGCAGCCCGGCCAGATGCGATGTGAGGAAGCGCTGCAGGCAGACCGCGAAGTCAGTCGCCATCGCACGGCCCTGCCCTGAGGGGCGGGACGACATCCCCGAAGGCACGCTGGACCCGGGCGATGATGTGCGGGTAGGACTCGGCGGTCAGCCTCAGGTAGTAGTCGGTGTCGGCGATCGAGGCGTGACCCATGTAGGCCTGCAGGACCGGCAGCAGCGCGCCGGCGTCCTCGCCGCGGGCGAACCACGACCGTAGATTATTCACCGCCATCGAATGGCGCAGATCATGGACTCGGGGGCCGTGGCCCCGCCCGCCGTGGGGAATTCGGGCCTGCCACAAGAACCGGCGGAAGTTCCTGTTGACGTTCATGAGCGTCAGCGGGAGTCCTTTCCTGCCGGGGAAGAACCAGTCCCCGCCGGTGCGCCCGGCGATCTGGGCGTGATAGGCGGTGAGCCGTTCGCGCAGCGGCGCGCTGACCGGCACCTGCCGGTCTTTGCCGCCCTTGCCATCACGGATTGTCAGCACACCGGTCTCGACATCGACGTCGCCGAAGCGCAGCAGCCGGGCTTCGGAGGCACGCAGGCCGCAGGCGTAGATCGTGCGGAACAGCACCGGCATGACCAGGTGCCGGAACGGGACCTGCGAGTCGTAGTGGCAGCGGTCAGTCTGGGCGAACAGGGCCGCCAGCTCCTGATCGGTGTAAATGTGCGGGAGGTAACGAGCGGGCCTGGGCAGCGCTCCGCCGGGCAGGACGTAGGCCGGCACGCCCCGCCGGCCTAGCCAGCGGGCCAGCTCCCGCACCGGCGCGGCCAGGCCGTGCAGGGTCGCCGGCTTGACCCCGCGCTGCCGTGCCGCCGCGATCCAGGCCTCGACCGAGGCCCGGTCAGGCGCCTCCAGCCCGGGGAACTGGCTGGCGCAGAACGCGGCGAACCGGGCCAGCACCCGCTCCTCGGCGTCATACTTATAACCCGTAGCGCGTTTCTCGGTAACCAGGGCCGTGATCGCGTCGGCCATCGTGACGGCGGGGCTCACCGTGACACCTCCGGCGCCGGCGCGTCCGGGTCCAGCGCGCACTTCGACAGCAGGCCCAGCGAGGATTTCAGGTAAACGCCGGTCGACCGGACAGACTGATGACCGAGGATGTCAGCGATCTGCTCAACCGGCGTGCCGCCTTCCATCAGCCTGGTCGCCAGCGTATGACGCAGCGAGTGCATGCCATGACGGCGTTTCTCGCTCACCGGGACGTGCGCAACCCGGGCGTGCTTGACCAGGATTCCATGCAGATGCTCCTGGTCGGAGAACGGCCCGATCGGGGCCAGGTGCCGCAGGAACACCTGGGGGCAGTCACTGTCCGGCCGGCCATGGCGGATGTAGTCGATCACCGCCCACCCGACCTCTTTCAGCAGCGGGAGCTGCACCCGGTTACCGGTCTTGGCCTGCACCACGAACAACCGGTTGCCGGCCCAGTCGAAGTCGGCGAACTCCAGCCGCCGGATGTCAACGCCGCGCAGCCCGAGCCTGGCGATCAGCAGGATGATCGCGTAATCCCGCTTCCCGCACGGGTTGTCCCGGTCGATCGCGTCGAGGATCCTGGTGACCTCGCCGGGATCCCATACCGACGGGATCCTGGCCTGCCTGGCCGAGCGTGCCGCCGGGACCGCCTCCAGGCAGGCGCCATCGACCAGGCCGTCAGCCGAAGCGAACCGCAGGAATGACCGCACCGCGCACAGCTTCTGCTCGACCGTCTTGAACTGGTAGCCGGCCAGCGTCGCGACGAACGCCCCGATTATGCTGGCGTCACAGCAGGCCAGCCCGCCGCGCGTGCCGGTGAACGCGACGAACTCCCCGGCCAGCGTCCCGTAGGTCCGCACCGTCGATGCCGAGAGCCCAGCCGCGCGCAGGTGCGCCTGGAACCGGGCAACCGCCTCGGCGCCGGGCCCGTCCAGCTTGCTCACCGACCGGTTATAGCGGCGCAGCACCGCCCCGTGCGCCGCGTACTCGCCGAGCATCGCGGCGACCCTGAACATGTAGATGTCATTCGGCTTCAGGGTGCCGGCCTGCTCCTTGCCGAAAAAGCCGCCGCAGGCCTGGTCGACCCACGCCATCGCCACATCCAGCGAGAACTCTTCCGCACCGCGGGCAGCGAAGTACTTCTGCAGGCGGCGCCAGCAGCCCCGGTACCACACCATCGTCGAGTCTTTGTAGCCCAGGCGCACCAGTTCCGCGTCCAGGCCAGACACCAGCGCAGGCAAAGCGACCATCCGGCCGACCTCCGATCACGCATAGCCCGGCACCCTGCCGGGCTGCATGATCGGAATCCTCGGGGTTATGCGCAGCGCCCGCTCGCCGATCCGGCCCCCACCAGGCCCGGCAGGCCAGCGCTGCGCATAACCCAGCACTGCTCATAAGGAGGCATCCTGTCCCCGTTGATCTTCAACGTCGCGATGTCGGCGCTCGATGAGCACCTGCACCGGCCGTGGAAGCCCGGCGGGGAAATGGAGACCTCCAGCCAGCGTGCCCGGCGCCGGGCCAAGGGCCTGCCGAACTGGCGGATCTGCCGCTATGCGGATGACTTCGTCGTGCTCGTGCACGGCACCCAGGCCGACGCCGAGACCCTGCGCGAAGAGATCGCTGACGTGCTCGCACCGCTGGGCCTGCGGCTGTCACCAGCCAAGACCCGCATCGTGCACATGAGCGAGGGGTTCGACTTCCTCGGGTTCCGCATCCAGTGGAAACGCAAGAGAGGATCGGCCAAGTGGCACGTCTACACCTTCATCGCTGACCGGCCCATCCGGTCGCTGAAGGCCAAGATCCGTGCCCTAACGAACAGGACATCGCAGCAGGACCTCAGGTCAGTGCTGATCCGGCTCAACCAGATCATGCGCGGCTGGGCTAACTACTTCAAGCACGCGGTGTGCAAGCACACCCTGGGCAACCTGGCCCACTTCGCCTGGTGGCGGGTGATCCGGTGGCTCAGGACGCTGCACCGCTGGAGCTGGAAGGACGTCCGCCGGGCCTTCACCACCCCGCAAGGGCAGTGGAAGCCCATCACGGCAGACGGGATCGAGCTGTTCAACCTGGAAGCCGTACCGGTCACCCGGTACCGCTACCGCGGCAGCACGATCCCCAGCCCCTGGGTCCTCAACCACGCCTGACGCGGCAGGAACCGCGGAGAGCCCGGTGCCCGGAGACGGGCACGCCGGGTTCGGCGAGCGGTCTGGGGAGACGGGCCAGGAGCAATCCAGGTACCGCGCCCCAGACCGACTCAACCGGCCATTTAGGCCTGATTGCGGCGTGTCCATATGAAAAGGTGCCCTCTGACCTGGGATGATGGGAGTTGCGAAGCTTCCAGGACCCGGCTCGAGAGGACACCTTGTAAGTGCGATTGTTGCATAGCCCCGCGCGGACCGGCGTATCGTTCGACGACCCGAATCTCGTGTCGCATGCCGGGCTGGTCCCGGTGATGGCCCTTGCGCAGCGCGCCGGCCTGACGGACCTGGTCGCGGAGCACGTTACGCCGGGCGGCGAGTGCGGCGTCAATGCGCACCTGAAAGCCGGGTGCCTGGCCGCCGGGATGGCCGCGGGCGCGGACAGCATCGATGACATGGACGTGCTGCGGCACGGCGCGATGGACGTCTTGTTCGGCGGGCTCCGCGCCCCGTCCACGCTTGGCTCGCACCTGCGGTCCTATACCTGGGGCAACGTCACCCAGCTGGAGAAGGCAGGCCGGCACTTCCTCGCAGAACTGGCCCGGCAGACGCCGCTGCTGCCGGGCGCGGGCCCCCTCGCGTTCATCGGCATCGACTCGATGCAGAAACGCGTCTACGGGCACCATAAGCAGGGCGCGAGGTTCATCCACACGAAGATCCAGGGGAAATCGCTGCTGGTCCGGGGCCTGAACGCGCTGGCCGCCGTGATCAGCACGCCGATCGCCGCGCCGGTGATCGCCGCGACCCGGCTACGCGGCGGGAACGCCGCCTCCGCCCGCGGCGCGGCCAGCCTCGCCGCCCAGGCCATCACGACCGCGCGGGAGTGCGGCTGCACCGGCACGATCATCGTCCGGCTGGACTCGGCCTACCACAACGCCGCGGTCGCCGGCGCGGCCCGCGGCCACAGCGCGCGGTTCTCCGTCACCGTCCCGATGAACACCAGCATCCGCGCCGCCATCGCCGTCATCGGCGAAGACGCATGGACCGCCATCCGGTACCCGCGCGCGATCTGGGACGACCGGCTGGACTGCTGGATCTCTGACGCCGAGGTCGCCGAGACCGAGTACATGGCCTTCGCGTCGAAGAAGGGCCAGGCCGTCACCGCGCGGCTGATCATCCGCCGGGTCCGGGACCTGAACACCAAGGCCGGTGCCGGGCAGGACGAGCTGTTCCCCGTCTGGCGCTACCACGCGGTCTTCACCGACTCGCCGTTCGAGCTGGTCCACGCCGAGGGACAGCACCGCGGCCACGCTGTCGCCGGGCAGGTCTTCGCCGACGTCACCAGCGGCCCGCTCGCTCACATGCCCTCCGGGGTCTTCGCCGCGAACGCGGCCTGGCTGTCCATCGCGGCTATCGCACACAACCTGGTCCGCGCGGCCGGCGCGCTGGCTAGCCTGCCCTTCGCGAAAGCACGCGCGGCGACGATCCGCCGCGACCTGATCGCGGTCGCGGCCCGCACCGCCCGCCACGGCAGGGGCCACCTCACCCTCCACCTGCCCCAAGGCTGGCACCGCGAACAGGAATGGCTGAACCTGTGGGACGCGGCCTGCGGACCCCCGCGGCAGCGGCCTGATCAGCCCCGAACCGGTCAGCACCCCGACGGCCCCCGCGGCCACCCGCAACCCCGTCCCCGAACCAGAAACCCACGACAGGCCGCACAGCAGGCGAGCGGCAGGACACCCACATCCAGAATCAGCTCGCGAAAGTCCTCGTGCAGCAATAAAGACGGAAACGAGCTACCGGAATTGGTCGGTGGATCGAGGCTCAGGGGCAACGTCCGCATCTGCCGCACAGTGCGCGAAGCCCAGGGTGGACAGGTGCCGTGCGTTCGCTGTGAGCGGCACCCGACCGCTATAACACCCAGATGCAAACGAACACGTTTACGAATACTTGATGGCCTGCCGGAATGCTGCAAACCCACAGGTGGCGGGTTCTCATTCTGGCTCCCACTGCTAGGCGTGTTTTCGAAGAACC
>CAVWBH010000001.1:0-1737084 GCA_963753195.1 uncultured Actinomycetes bacterium | reverse complement strand
AGTACGTGGACTGCAGCACAGCGCGGTGACCGACCGCCGCGGCGAACGCCGTCGTGGCGTACAGGTCGTAGTGCACGCCGGCCCCGGAGGGAAACTCGCTCTCGGCGGCCACGATGCCCACCACCCGCAGCGCGGGGTTCATGACTGGGGAAAGGTCGGACGGGCCCCCCGCTCAGCTGGGCCACGCTGGCCACCTGAGCCTGGATCACCGAGCCGACGCGCACGCCGTTGTCTTGGGCGAGGGTGAACGAAGCAGGACCTCATCGGGATCCGACTGGTCGGGCATCCGCCCGGACAGGAGGGTCACCTTCCGCGGCAGCTCCCGCGGCGGCACCTCGTTGATCAGCGTGCTGTCGGCATCGATCGGCGTACGGCAGGACGCGCAGCGAAGCCGGCCGGTGAGCGTCGCGGGCACCGGCAGGGCCGACGCGACGTGCGGCAGCCGGGCCAGCTGCGGCAGCGGCTGGCCGCTGTACACGATGACGTCGTACCCATGCCGGGCCGCGAACTGGGGAAAGGCGTCCGCCGTCCGGCGCGGGAAACAGCCGTAGCCGACGAACCCGCCAGCGACGGCCACCAGAACGCTGAGCGCCAGCCACGACTTCCAGTACTGCCGGAACCGCCCTTGCATCACCATGATGACGGCACGCACGCATCTCCCCTCTGCCGCCTCCAGCGTCACACGCGCCAGGCGCACCGCCAAGGTGGCCACCCACCCGCCGGTCCTCGTGATAGCACCAGCAAGCGCGCGTACCGGGACGGTCCGGCTCCCGGGCGATCCGGCGCCCAGGTTAACGCGTGCCGCATTCGCGCATATCCGCGACCGTGCCATATCGGGCCAGCATCCAGCGGCGGTTGCCGGCCGGCCAGGGGCCGTGCCCGGCGCAGCCCGGGGTCTGGCGGGCGCATGGGGTGCGCGACCGGAGCGGAAATGGCTGCCCCATCATCGCCGGCCTGCATGCTCAGCCTGCGGACTGTGGATGGGGCCACAGCCCCTTCACCCTTCGTATAAGTCGCAGATACATTCAGGTTTTGCGAAGCGCAGCGCCGGTGTTGCTGGGGGTCGCAGGTCCAGCTGATGAACCAGCGCGGATGGTTCTTTGGGTCTTACGTGATTGCCGCCGCAGCCGCTGACACCGCCGCGTTCTTAGCCACCGCGGGTTGTGAGCTGCACGGGCCAGTTGTCGACGATGCGTTTCATCACGATGGTTGAGGTGAGGCGGTGTACGCCCGGCAGCGTGGCCAGCTTCTGGTCTCGCAGTATCGCGAAACTGTCGAGGTCCCGCGCGGCGACCCGCAGCAGGTAGTCGGGGTCGCCGAAGAGGCGTTCTGCGTGCCGGATCTGGGGCAGCTGGACCACGGCCGCTTCGAAGGAGGCGACGCTGCTGGCGTCGCCGCGTTCCAGGGTGATCTGCACCAGGGCCTCGAATCCCATGCCGACGGCGGCAGGGTTCACGAGGGCGCGGTAGCCGGTGATGACGCCGCTGCGTTCCAGTTCACGCAGCCGCCGGTGGCAGGGGCCGGGTGTGAGCCGCACCCTGTTGGCGAGTTCGGTGACCGTCAGCCTGCCGTCGGCCTGCAGCTCGGCAAGGATCGCCCGGTCCACGGAGTCCACATCGATAGATTATTGCCAAAGATCACTGATAAGCAGCAGAAGTTGCAAGCATTCGTCTCGCCGAACGACCTAATGTTTTAGCTGAAGAGCTCGCCCGACAGGATCATGGAGACAGGGCCGATGCAGACGATGTTCGCGTCGCTTCCGCTGGTGGCAGCAGTCCTCGCTGTACCGCAGTTCCTGCCGCAGCTGGCCCGGGTCCGCCGTAGTGGCACCACGGCTGGGGTGTCGTGGTCGTGGGCAGCACTGACGAGTGTGAACAACGCTGCCTGGCTGGCCTACTTCGCACTGTCAGGCTTCTGGACCGCGCTCGTGCCCGCCATCTCGGCGACGGTCTTGTCGGGGCTGCTCGCGGTCGAGCTGGCACGGCGCGGCGGCGGCATGCCGAAACGGCCCATGGCGCTCGCGTCGGCGTGGGCGGTGGCGCTGCTGACGGCCGCTGCGGCGTTCGGCCGCGAGGGACTGGGCTCGGCCCTGGCCGTCGCCTTCCTGCTCCAGGTCACGCCATCGGTGTGGACGGTGTACCGGTCCCCGGATACCGCCGGTGTATCCCGGGGCACCTGGCTGCTGATCTTCGCTGAACTGCTCTGCTGGGGCGTGTTCGGTATCCACGAGGCCGACCCCCGGCTGCTCGTGCTCGGAGCCAGCGGCGTGGTGGCCAGTCTGCTCGTGCTCGCCCGCGTGTCCTGGCCACGGCCAGGCCGGGCGCCGGTGACCCATCTGGTGCAAGTGCCGTGACCGCCACGGCGGTGAGGATCCCCACGCTCTGACCCAGACATGAGGTAGAGCATGATTATCGAACGCTCGTATCTCGCTTTTGAGGCCCGAGGTTTCTATCGCGACACCGGGCCGTCAGCGGCGACGTCATGCCGCTGAGCCTGGAAGCCTGCGAGGATAGATAGCAGGCCTCGCCGAGCACGATAGGAGGCAACAGGATGACCGCCCAGCCCGACAGGCCCGGCCCGGACACCGGTTCGTATGAGGTGATCCACCTGGGCGATCAGGCCGCGGTCGTCGTGCCAGTGGCCGATTTCCGGCGCCTGCGTGCCCTGGAGAAGGCCGCTACCGCAGCTGAGCTCGAGGACGCTGAGGACACCGCGGCGGTACTGGAATGGAAGGGCCGGGACGCCGCCGGCCAGACGACGTTCGTGCCCGCCAGCGAAGCAAGGCGCCGGCTGGGCATGCCCCGGTGAGCCTGCGAGTCGACTACGACGAACGAGCGATCAGCCAGTCGGCCGCGTTCCTCGACGACTCGCAGGGCATGCGCGGTGCTGGACGCGATCGACCGACTGGCCGACGATCCTCGGCCCGCCGGGTCGTTTCCATACGGGTCGCCGGACCTGCGGCGGCTGCGGGTCGGCAGGTATCGGGTCTTGTATGAGATCACCGAGGACGCGATCGAGGTCCGGCACATCGCCCGCGGCACCGCAAGTTGACGTAGCCGGAAGGCTGGCGCCTAGTTGCTCCGGTGGGATTAAGCGCTATGGGCCCTGAGCCTGGATCTCCGCGGACGCCCCGCGCGGCAGCGCCTCGGCCCGCAGCGGCCAGCACCCAGGTCTTGCCGGACCCGGCGGGGTGCGTTATCACCGAAGCGCGCCGACCGTCGGTCGGCACTGCCAGTGCCGCAGCCGCCCGGCGTGCCGGGCGACGCCGGGCACCTGCCGTTCGGTGGCGTCGAGCACGCCGTCCGGCAAGATCACCTCAGAGCGGCCGAGGTCAGGCCGGTCCAGGAACGTCGCCGGCACCTGCTCGCGAGCTTCGGTTCCAGCCACGTTCCGACGCAATCACCTGGCCACGGAACACGCTCCGCTCGTGACCAGCCGCCGGATCTGGTCCAGGGTGCTCGCGATGCGGTCGGCATCTGGTCCGGCGGCATCCAGGATCACCTCGGCATACGGGCCGTACTCGCACGCGTGCACAAGCAGCGCGAGCCGGGCACCGTTGTTGTCGACGAGATAGAGGCCGTGCCGCACGCAACTGCGCGTCACGCCGCCCGGTCCCGCGGAGTCTTCGTGATCATGAGCCTGCTGTGGGGCAGGGGAGCCGACGGGACAACTTCGACTGCTGGGCGCCGCGGTCGTCCCGCTCGGCGTCGCGGTTATCTTCTTCAGCCCGCGGCACGCTTTCTGGCCGTACTCGCCGCCTGGCCCGCGGCTGGGGCGGCCTGGTCACCGGCTTGGCCCGCGGAACCTGTCTGGTCGTTACGGCCTGCCAGTTCCGGCGCCTGGGCGTCCGCCGGGGTCCGCGCGGTGTGCTCGTCGTACACGTACCTGCCGCCGCGCAGCAGCGAGGCCACCGCCGCGATCAGGCAGCACGCGATCGCGAAGTCAAACGCGATGTCCAAGCCATGCCGGAACGACGGCGAGATCAGCGACGGCAGGAACGTGTGCCCGGTGAGGGTGGCGGCGTGGCCCGCCGACAGCTTGCCCAGGACAGGGCCGAGCAGCTGCTGCATCGGGTTGTAGCCGAGCAGCGCGGCGAACAGGATCGACACCGGCGGCAGCGCGGCCAGCCGGGCCGCGTCGGCCGCCGGCACGCCCTGCGCGGCCAGGCCGTGGTGAAGGGCGGCGGGCAACGTCGAAGCCAGGCCGCTGACGATCAGCGTGAAGAAGATGCCCTGGGACAGCACCATGGCCGTGTTGATGAACGTCGTGCTCATGCCCGCGCCGACGCCGCGGCGCTCCGGCGGCAGGCTGTTCATGATCCCGGCCCGGTTAGGCGAGGCGAACATGCCGTTACCGAGGCCGTTCAGCAGCAGGATGGCCGCGAACTGCCAGTACTGGAAGTTCACCGGCAGCAGCTCGAGCAGCAGGAACGACAGCGCGGCCACGAGCATGCCGCCGGTGGCGAACGGCCGGGCGCCGTACCGGTCCGACAGCCAGCCGGAGAGCGGCCCGGCGATCAGGAATCCGATGGTCAGCGGGAGCATGGCGATGCCGGCCCACAGTGGCGTCTTCTCAAAGCTGTAGCCGTGCAGCGGCAGGTAGATACCCTGCAGCCAGATGATCAGGATGAACTGCAGGCCGCCCCGGCCCAGGCCGGACAGCAGGCTGGCTATGTTCCCGGCGGTGAACGGGCGGATCTTGAACAGCGTGAGCTGGAACATCGGTTCGTCCACCCGGGTCTCGATCACGCAGAACAGGCCCAGTACGGCCAGGCCGCCGAAGATCGCCGCGAGCACCATCGGGTTGGTCCAGCCCAGCGGGTGCCCGTGGTAGGGCTGGATGCCGTAGGTGATGCCGACCAGGACCGAGACCAGGCCGACGGCGAAGGTCACGTTGCCCCACCAGTCCAGCCTGGCCGGCTTGCGGATACCGAGCTCTTTCAGCTTGAGGTAGGACCAGATCGTGCCCATGACGCCGACCGGCACGTTGATCAGGAAGACCAGGCGCCAGCTGATCGGGGCGAGCAGGCCGCCGAGCACCAGCCCGATGAACACCCCGGCGAGGGCCGCCACCAGGTTGAGCCCGAGCGCCAGGCCGCGCTGGTCGGAGGGGAACGCGTCGGTGAGGATCGCGGCGGAGTTGGCCATGATCATCGCGCCGCCGACGGCCTGCAGGAGCCGTATCCCGATCAGCCACCACGCCGCGGCCGGGCCGGTCAGCCAGGTCACCGACAGCAGCACCGAGAACGCGGTGAAGATCGCGAACCCGAGGTTGAACATCTTGACCCGGCCGAACATGTCGCCCAGCCGGCCGAAGCTGACCACCAGCACCGCGGTGACCACCGAGTACCCCGTGAGCAGCCACAGCAGCAGGCTGGCGCTGCCCGGCGCCAGCGGGTTGACGCCGATGCCGCGGAAGATGTCGGGCAGCGCAATCAGCACGATGGACTGGTTGATCGTGGCCATCAGCACGCCCATGGTCGTGTTCGACAGGGCGATCCACTTATACCGGGGTCCCACCTCGGGCTGGGGTGAAGAGGCCACCACGTTTCCTCCCGGCGAGAGGCCCGGTCCCGGCGCGGCTTCGCGGCTGACCCGCCCTCGGCGCATGCGGCAATTAGTTGCGTTATAGCAAACAATTAGGTGGCCGGGCAATGCCTTCCCCTGCGCGATCCGGCCTATCCCCTCACGCCAGGGCCTGGCGGACCGCGTCATAGTATGGCTGGGCTTCGCGGCCCGAGGCCCGCGCGGGCGCCCATGCTGGCTTGCGGCGTATGAGGACGGTCGAGGCGGTCAGGGCCATGTGGGCCGGGCTTGTCCGTCGGCGTGCAGGCCGCCTGGTTGCAGCGCGGGCACAGGCGGGGCGTGTCGCCGTCGAAACCGGGCATCTAGGTGACCTGGTCAAATTCGCCGCACCAGGGCCGGCGGACCGGTCGCCCCGGCGGCCTGGGCAGTTCGGCGGGTGAGAGCCGGGCGGCCAGGACGGCGTATGCGCTGCGCACGCCGCTGGTGTTGGCGCCGGTGAACGCGGCGAGCGCGGTCGGCGTCCATCCGATGCTCAACGCGAGTTCGGCGGCCGGGGCGAGCCTGGCGCGCTGAGCCGCCGTAAGCGGCCAGCCGTCGCTGACAGCAGCCAGCCAGGTAGAACCCGACCTGGTGGCCGAACGGCTGGCATACTCGGTCGACGAGGTGGCCCAGCCCACCTGGCTGTCCCGGGACCTGCTCTATGACCAGATGCGGCGCGGGAATCTGCAGTACGTAAAGGTAGGCAGACGGCGGCTCATCACTCGCCAACACCTGGAGCGGTTCCTGGGCGGTGCGTCGTTAGGCCGGAGATCACGTCCGATCCGCCGGCCCAGGTAAATGACGACGGCCAGCCGGATCTGTCCAGCGGGGGCCGTGTCGACCTGCCCGGTGGCGGCCGGCGCGATTACTTGGTGTGACAGCGGTCCGTGGTGGAGGCGCGCACGTAGCCGCCGGTCGGATCGCCCTGCTAGCCGTCGTTGGCGATGTTCTGCTCGCTTGTTCGGGGGTGCCCTGGATCGCGGGGCGGTGGGGCCTGAGGGAGGGCCTATCGCTGATGCACCGGTCCGGTGCCCTGCGAAGCGATCTGGCCTGCTCGTCGACGGCGGCAGGGGTGATCGGGGTGGCTCCGGGTTGAAGATGTGAGACTGAGGCAATGATCGACGTGCCAGCGGTTGTGCGAAACAGAGCCTGCGCGGCCGGCGCCGAGGACTGGCTCGAGCGATTGCCGGCGCTTGTCTCGAGCCTGGAGGCCGACTGGTCGATCACAGTCGGGTGCCCCTATGAGGGCGGCACGGAGGCTTTCGTGGCGGACGCGACCCGGGCGGATGGTACCCCTGCCGTCCTGAAGGTGCTCGTCCCAGGGACCGGGAGCAACGCCTCCAACGAGGCGGCCGTCCTCCGTCTCGTCGGCGGAGACGGATGCCCGGTGCTCTATCGGTACGACCCCGGCGAGGGCGCCTTGCTCATGGAGCGGTTGGGCCGGCCCATGTATGAGCTTGGACTGCCGCTCGCCCGTCGCCTGGGGATTCTTTGCGCTGCCGCTGAGCGCATATGGCGGCCGGCGCCAGACTGCGGGCTGCCTACGGGTGCGGACAAGGCCCGATGGCTCGCCGGCTTCATTGTGACGTCGTGGGAGGAGCTCGACCGTCCGTGCTCCGAGAAGACTGTCGACCATGCCCTGGCCTGCGCTGTCCGGCGGGCTCAGGCGCATCGCGACGAGAGGGCTGTGCTGGTCCACGGCGACGTGCACCAATTGAACGCCCTCCAGAACGACGGCGGCTTCAGGCTGATCGATCCTGACGGCCTCCTGGCCGAGGCCGAGTACGACCTGGGTGTCCTTATGCGGGGCGATCCCGTCGAGCTGCTTGGCGGCGACCCCGTCGACCGGGCCCGCTGGCTGGCCGCCCGCACGGGGCTCGATCTCGTCGCCATTTGGGAGTGGGGCGTTGTCGAGCGGCTGTCCACAGGACTGCTCTGTACCCGCATCCACCTGCAGCCCCTCGGCCGCGACACGCTGGCGGCGGCCGAGGCCGTCGCCGGCCTGATGATCGGCTAAAGGAACAAGGGTTCGACACCAGGACGCCGCCACGACGCGTCCATCCCGCCGGCAGCGCCTTGGAGCCGGTCCGCACCTCGATCGTGCCCTGCACGCTTCACTGCGTCCAGGTTCGACCCGCTGCCCCAATAAGGCAGCGGATGCTGGCTTGAGGAGGTGCCACTAGACAAGCCGGTTCGGGCGTACATAACGACGCCAGTCATGGATTGGAGACTGGCGCACGATTCGGCGTTCGGGGCAGTGTGGCGGAGCGTTGACCAACGAATCCGGTCACGCTATGTGATGGCCATGGGGTCTGTTTCGCGGCCGCCAGCGGGCAGGTCCGGATGGCCGCCAACAGGTAAACGCATCCCGCATTCGCATGTTGCGACCGTGCCACATCGGGCAGCGCCACGTGAGCAACGTTCGCCCCGTTGTCCGGGCTGTCCCATGGCGGGTGATCCCGGCAGGTGTCGGGTCCCGCCTAGGCCGCCACGAGGATGCGATTCCGGGCCATGCCGGGCGCCGGTCGGTACGATGCGTGCGATGGCAAGCACCTGGCGCATGCCCACCGGAAGTCTTGACCGCTGGCCCGCGGACTACGAACGCGGACGGCCAGGTTGGCCGGGCCAGGCCATCGAGCTTACTGGCCTCCTGTCGACCGCGACCGCCCTTGACCTCGGTGCGGGCACCGGCAAGCTCACGCGCCTGCTGGTGAGAGCATGTGCGCACGTCTTTGCCGTCGAACCCGCGGAGGCTATGCGGCGGGAGCTGATGGCACGGTGCCCGGCTGCAGATGTGCTCAGCGGGACGGGACAGGATCTCCCGCTTGCAGATGCTTCGGTCGACGCGGTGTTCGCTGCTGAGGCCTTTCATTGGTTCTTCGACGACCAGGCGCTGGCGCAGATCGCGCGAGTTCTCCGGCCACGTGGGCGCGTCGTTCTCATGTGGAACGTTCCTGCGGGTCCGTGGGACCCGCCGATCGTGCCTGTCGAGCGGCTGCTGCTCGGCCGTTTGCCCCCCGCCGACGTCGGCAGCGATCCGCTGGATCTTGGCGGACTCCAGCGTGTTCGCGGGGACTGGCGCGGTTCGTTGTCCGCGGCTGGATTCGAACCTGTCAGGAACACGCGCCTGCCGAATCCGCAGACTCTCGACCGGGACGGAGTCGTGGCCTTCTTCGCTTCCATGGGCTGGATCGCAGATCTCGCCGATGATGAGCGGCTGCCGCTCCTTGACCAGGTCAGGTCGCTGCTCACGGCGAACACGTACCGCCGGATGTGGGAGACGGACGTCCACTGGACGCAACTCGCCTAGCACGAGGACCCTCGATTCGCGGTTGCTCAACGTCTCCGCTGTGCAAAGGCCACCCGACGCATGCGTGCCGGAATGGAGCGGTAGTCGCGGGCGACAAAGGGTGAAGCTCCGGCGGCGCGGTACTCGGGATTCCAAAACGTGCCGAGCAAAGCGGACAACGGGGCGAGCATTGCCTGCCGCAGCACTGGTCATCCAGCGGCGGTGGCCGGATTTCCTCGTCGGCGCTTCGGCTGGAAGATCTCGTCCATGACCTCAGCGCCGGTCGTGATCACCGGGCGCAGCTCGCGCCGGTAAATGACCTCCGTCGTCCTCGAGCTGGCGTGCCCGGCCAGCCGCGCGATCTCCTCCACTGGCACGCCGCGGTAACTCATCATGCTGACGAACGACGTGCGCAGTTCCTTCGGCACCCAGCGGACCCCGAGCCCGGCCGCCGCGGTGACCTTCCGGAAATCCCGCCGCAGGTTATGCGACTCATACGCGGTCCCCACCGTCGTGGTGAACACCAGCCCGTGTTCCTGCCACAGCTCGCCGGCCATGGCCCGCTCCAAGTCCTGCCGCCGCAGCTGCCCGCGCAGCGCCTCCACGGCGATCCGCGGCAGCCGGAGCGTCCGCCTCGACCGCACCGTCTTGGTATCCCCGTGCGCCCGGACCGAGCGCCACACCGAGACCGTCCCGGCCTCCAGGTCCACGTGCTCCCACGTCAGCGCCCGCGCCTCCTCCGACCGGACCCCGGTCAGCAGGCACAGCACGATGTACCCGTGCAGCCGCGACTCCTCCGCCGCCGCCAGCAGCGCCGCCGCCTGCTCCACGGTCAGCGCCTGCGACGGCCGCCCCTCCTGTCCCCGCGGAGTATCGACCAGCGCCGAGACGTTCCGCCGGACCAGATCCTGGCCCTCGGCGTGCCGCAGCGCCCGCGTCAGGCAGTTGTGCGCCTTCTGCAGTGTCGGCGTGGAATGGGTGACCGCCATCGTCGCCAGCGCGGTCCGCACATCGTGCACGGTCAGGTCGCGCAGCAGGGTCCTCCCGATGACCGTGAGCACCGGGCCGCAGCGCGTCCCGGTAGACCTCGACCGTCTTGGCCGCGCGGCCTGGCAGTCCCTCGGCCAGCCAGTCGGTGACGGCCATCTCGACCGTGTAGCCCGCCGCGGTCCGCACGCCCGCGTCCAGCTCGGAGTGCAGTTCCTTGAGCTTGTCCCTGACCTCGGTCCTGGTCTGGCCGGAGACCTTCCGCCGGATCCGCTTCCCGTCCGCGTCAAAGCCGAGCGAGACCACCCCGCGCCAGCGCCCGGCACACGTCCGGTGGTGCGCGCTGTCCTGGCAGTCACTGCGGTGGTCGAAGTAGATGCCGTCTTCGCCGAAGCCACGGCGCGAAGCCCTAGCCATAGCGGAAGCCTACAGTGTCGAAGCCGACAACCTGGCTCCCCACTTGGCTCCCACACCCGGCCAAACTGAATCACCGAGGAAGCGACTTACCGCGCTGACCTGCTAACTACTCGGTGGAGCTGAGGGGATTCGAACCCCTGACCCCCTCCATGCCATGGAGGTGCGCTACCAGCTGCGCTACAGCCCCGTGAGCCCGATCCCGGCCTCAATGGACCGCATTAGCATATCGGCTGCCAGGACCTGTTCGCACCAGGGTGGCCCAGCCTGCCGGCGACGCCACCCGCCCAGGCTCAAGTCCCGGCCGACGGCTCAGGGCAGGCCGACGGCCGGACGGCGGTGCGCACCGCCTGGATAAGGCGACGGATGTGACGGACCGTGCCTCACCAGGCAGGGCTTCGGCTGGCTGCGGCAGGGCCGTCGTCCACCGTTCCGTGCAGGACTTGACGTCCTTGCAGTACCAGCGGATGTCGGCGCACGCCTGGCTGCCGTCAGGTACCAGCAGGCCCAGCGGAAGCGTGACTCCGCACATCGAGCATCCGGCTACCTCCAGCGGGCGGCGCCCGCCCTCAACCGGCTCGGGCGCCGGCGAGTTCACCGGCGCCAGCCAGGGACTCGGCGGCAGCGGCTGAGGCTGCCTGACCTGCTGCAGGGTAAGCACTGACGTGGCATCTGATGCTGCCATGACTCCTCCACGCGGGACCGGTCACGAGGGGCTCCCTGGTCCCGGAACCGCGGTAGAGGGCCCGCTCGCAACAGCTACTTGCAAGCCCGCTCATACCAGGCCCGCTCATGGGTGGCCAAGCTCGCTCATACCAAGCCCGCGAAACCACCGTAGCGGCCCGTGATCCGGCATCTCAAGATAAAGCAGCAAAATAATGGGCGCCGCGGGGCCAGGCTGGCGTCTGGCGGTCAGAACGAGATGACCTGCCGGGCGGTGTTCAAGGTCGCCTGGGTGGCCGCGCCGGCCCCGTTGACGACGACGGCAACGGGCTGCTGCAAGCCGAAGTTCGCGCAGTTGAGGTTGTCGAAAGACGAGGCCAGCCGGTTGGCCAGGAAGGTGAACAGGTTGTCGCCCACCGTCGGCACCGGCGAGGGAGCCGCCGCGAGCGCGCGTTCGTTGGCCGCTAGGAACGGCGTCTGGATGTTGACCATGTTCTGGCAGAACATCGCCGGGCTGCTGCTCGCGTTGGTCTGGCTGTCGACTGGTGCCTGCCCGATCTCAGCCCGGTACAGGTCGGTCTTGGCCGCGTCCCACGAGCCGCCCACGCCGAGCACCATCTCGTCGTTCTCCGGGATCAGGGCCGCTTCCTTGGGCTGGTTCCTCGTGGCGAGCAGCTCGTCCAGTGCCTGGGAGGTCGCCATCGTGCCGTTGTTCCCCAGGTCGGGCGCCATGAACGGGGTGCAGCCGAGCGCCGGGTCCAGGAAGTCGTCGATAAGGGCGTTGTCGCTGCCGTTGACCACCACGCGGGCGCTCTTCATGCGAGCAGCGTTGGCCGCATCGTCCTGCGCGGTCTGGCCGGTGGCCGGGTCGAGCAGGTACCTGGTTGTCACGTTGTCGCTCGGGTCCTGGTCGATCATGTCGAAGTTGCGGGTGGTCGGGCACTCCCGGCCCGTTCCCAGCGAGCCCGCCGTCGCGACGATGTTGCTCGACATGCCGGCGAACGGCACGTCCAGCCGTCCGCTGCGCTCCAGCCGGGACGCGGCGTTGAAGAAGTTGACACCGTTGCAGAACGAGACCTGCCCGAAGGGCGAGTGCGGCTCGCCGTCGGTGCAGTTGCCTTCGCCGAGCGCGTCGGGGGTCGCGCCGACCTGGATCAGGTTGGTCCCGTTGAACCCGAAGTCGATGGTGACGATCGCGCCGGCCGGCAGCTTCGGCACCACCGGTGCGACGGCCGGCGTGGTGCCCTGGGTGATGACCAGCGGGTTATACACGGACAGCGCGCCGGTCCGCGGGTTCAGGATGGTGGCCTGGACGAACGCTCCCAGGTTGAGCGAATTGATCATCTGGCAGCCCGATGCCGCGGCGGACGTCCCGGCCGGCCCGGTGAGCTGGTAAGGCGTGGCCAGGCCCCGCGCGGTCAGCGGATGAGCCGGGACGATGATGTCGCAGGTGTTCACGACCGCGGTGGACGAGACCGCCGCCGAGCCGGACGATGCCGACGAGCGGAGCTTCGGGGTGCCGTGCCCGGAAGTGCCGACCGCGATCCCGGCCGTCACGGCCAGCGCCACCACGGCGCCCACGAGAACCGCGCTACGCGCCGCGTGATTTCTCCGGCCGCCGCGCCGGCGCCGCGTGTAGTGATTTCCGCCGAGCATTAACTCCACCTCCGCCGCTAAGCCCCGATGACTCCTGCCAGGCACGGTAGACCAGCGACGATGATGAGATCAGGCACTTCACCAGATCTGAATTTTTTGCATTTCTTAACCCATCGCGGGACTGTATTTCCCGCATATTCCTTACGGATTCATTTCGCCGCAGGCCGGGGGGCCCTGGCCGAGCCGCGATTGCGCCGCGTGCCGTCCGGCGCAGGCGGGCCGGCCCCGGTCCGCCTGCCGGCTATCACGGAAAGTATTAATAACGATTCTCTCTGTCATCACTGGTTCTTACGCAGGGATTACCGCCGGCCGCCTCCCGGCGTGTGCTCGCTGGCGCCGGCCGCGCGACACGCCCGGGTTGCCATTGGGTTAAATCCCGAAAGGCCGCCCGCCGTTCCGCGATAATCAGAGGTGTAGGTGAGCGCCTGACTGGAGAGAGCAGTTGATCAAGACAACCAGGCCGGGGCGGGACGGTACCGTCCGCGTCACGTTCGCGCTTCCCGCCGACGAGCCCGAAGGCTCCGTGTCGGTGGTCGGTAGCTTCAACGACTGGAATCCGTTTGCCCACCCGCTGCGGCGCCGCGCGAACCGCACGCGGAGCGTCGCGGTGACGGTCCCGGTGGGCAGCACGCTGCACTTCCGCTATCTGGCCGAGGGCGGGAGATGGTTCGACGACGAGACCCTCCCCACGTCGGACGGCCGCGACGTGGCCATCACGGTCTGAGCCGTCCAGCCCCGTCCCGGGTTAGCTCCGCCAAGCCGGGAAATGCCTTAGCCTCCGCGATACTGTCCTATCGCGGAGGGGTCGTCTAGGCTCAGCGGATATGCCGAGATTGCTGATTGTCCACCACACGCCGTCACCTTCCTTGCAGGCCATGCTGGAGTCCGCGGTCAGTGGCGCGCGGACCGACGAGATTGAGGGCGTCGAGGTCGTCATCCGCCCGGCCCTGACCGCCTCGCCGGTGGATGTGCTGGAGGCGGACGGCTATTTGCTTGGTACGCCCGCCAACATCGGCTATATGTCCGGGGCTCTCAAGCACTTCTTCGACGGCATCTACTACCCGTGCCTGGAGGCCACCCAGCGTCGTCCGTACGGCCTGTACGTGCACGGCGCCTCGGACACCGGTGGGGCGGTGCGCGGGGTGGAGTCGATCGCCACCGGCCTGCAGTGGCGCAAGGTCAATCCGCCGGTCTGCATCACCGGAACCGCCCCCAGCAAGCAGGATCTTGAGGCCTGCTGGGAGCTCGGTGCACTGCTGGCGGCCGAGGTCGCGGGCTACACCTAGGCCCCCGCCGCCGGCCGCCGACCTGGGCCGCCATCCCTATGGCCTACCGGACCAGCGCAGGGTGAAGCCGGCCAGCGTATAGCCCAGCGCATTGACGGTCGGCTGAACGAAATTGTCCCTGATGATCTGCGCTGCCTCCTTCTCGGCTGCGCTGATCAGCGGGCCCGTGACCGCTGGGTTATCCGTCGCCTGGGAGAAGGCCAGATTCTGGGCCAGGCCGTACAGCACCGCCGGCGAGAACTGCGGCTTGAGCAGGGCCCCGCAGCCGAATCCCGGATAGGTCCAGCTGTGGTCGGTGGCGATGAGGTGGGACAAGGTGTTATCGACCGTGATGTCGTGCACCGACCGGGGGAGCTGCGGTGGCGGCAGCACGATGGTGACCATGACCCGGCCCGCGACGCCATTGAGCGGCCGGGTGAGGACCTTCAGCTGGTAGTGGCCGGACGCCGGGGTCCACCAGCCTGGGCCGGGGTTGAGCTCGACCGTGGCCGAGGCCCGGCCCACCGCGTAGAACGTGCCGGAATACCAGCACGGCCAGGGGCCGATGCTCCTGGCGACCTTGTGGGTGAACACGAAGTTGAAGTTCTCCGTACCGAGCGCGGGGCGGGAGATGCCCTCGATCTTCTGCAGCACCCACGGGCCGATCTCCGTGTCGGTCGTGGTCCCCGCCGTGACCGATTGCCACGGCCAGGTCAGCTTGATGTCCGGCAGGTGCACGTTGAGGCCGAACAAATGGAGCGCCCCGCCCAGCACCGCCAGCATTGCCCACGCGATCGCCTTACGGAAAATGAGCCCGAGCAAGGCCAGGACGGCGCCCCACCTGACCCACCGGGGGACCAGGCGCCGCCGCCGCCGCCCGGCCCGCTCCGGGCGATCTCGCCACGGGTCACCCAGCGCCGGGCCCGGCCGATTCGGCGCGAGCGGATCACGCGCGGCGATCCATCCGCCGCCGTCGCCGTACCCGCCAGCCTCGTCGAGCTCCCTCGGGTCACGCCGACGGCCGGGATCCACGAGGAGGACCGAGTCCGGCCGTCCCGCCCGGGTCGTGAGCATTCCCAGCAGGAGAACCATCAAGCGAATCATGCCGCCCGCCTTTTCTGCTGCCGCGCGTGCCTACGCGACCGCCGGATAGTCGAGGCCCAGGACGACAGGAACCGCCCCGAACGGCTTGCGGAATCGCGTCCCCGGCTTGTCGGGCGCCTCATCCCGGATATCGGGCCAGCGCATCTTCAGGTGCGCCGCGGTGAGGCCCTCCACCGAGTACGGGAACTCCATGGCCGAGACGCGGTGCGCCTTGAGCAGCCCGCCCCAGCGGAAGGCCGCGAACACGTTGGCCAGCTCCCGCACCGACAGGATCAGCCGCTCCCGGAGGTTAATGCCGTAAACCGCGGTGGCCAGCTCGAGCAGGTCCACCGCGACCTGGTCCAGGGCCTCGGACTTGTTCCGGTAGATCGTGCCATCCGGGTTCTTGGTGCCCAGCGTCTCGCCGTAGACCGGCGAGACGCGCGGCTGGGCCTGGCATTGCATCCAGTCGCAGGCGGCCAGCAGTTCCCATCGGATGCCGTGGCCCGCCGCCACGTCCCGGTAGATCGGCTCGGCGCGCAGCAGCGGCGTCTTGGCCGAGGTGATGAAGCCTGTGGTCACGATCCGCGGCACCTGGGCCACATAACGCCGGGTGCTGACCCGCGCCGTGCGTGGACCGGCTTTCACCGCCGGGGCGCTTGCCGGCCCCGCATACGCACCCGACACCGGCGAGGCCGCCGCAGCCGTGCCGGCGTGCCCATCCAGCACGCCTGGAATGCTGGCTGAGCCCGAAGTCTCCGCCGCCGCTCCGGAACCGGATGGCGCCGCCACGCTTCCCGCCGCGGCCCCACCGGCCCGGCCCGACGCGCCCGTGGCCGCACCCGTTCCCGCCGCCTGGCGCGCAGCCGCCCCAAGCACTGCTCCGTTTGCTGCAATCGCGCCCGGTATTGCCGCGCCCTGCGCCAGCCCGCTCTGCGCCAGCCTGTTCTGCGCCGGACTGCTCTGCGCCAGCCCGCTCTGCGCCGGCCTGTTCTGCGCCGATCCGCTGGCCGCCACCTTGGCCGGACTCGATGCGCTCGTGCCAGCCGCCCCCCGGGCTGCCGCCGTCCCCGCCTCCGGCGCCGAGGCTCCAGCGTCGAAGCGGTACAGGTTGTACTGCCGCATGAGGCCGATGAGACTGGCACCGTAGTTCGGATCCGTGGCGTAAACCCCGGTCAGGTCATTCGCGAAAGCGTCGGGGGAGCGGCGGTCGGCCATGGCCTGCTTGTAACTTGACCCGGTGGCCAGCAGCAGGCCGTGGTCGGCAATGCTCTGCGCCACGTTGCTGTACACGCGGAACGGCGCGGTCACCCCGACCGGCTGGCCGTTCTCGTATTCCTCGGTCGGCCGGAGTACCGAGCCGGCCGGGCCGGTGCCCTTGATTCCGAACAGGTTGTTGTCCTGCGTGGCTAGCAGGCTCTGGCCCCAGCCTGATTCGTCGATCGCCTGCGCGATCGTCACCGCCGCCGGGACGCCGTACTGCCGCTGCGCGGCCAGCGCTCCCGGCGCGATCGCATTGATGAAGGCCTGCTGCGAGGGCGTGTCCGCAACCGATTCGGTCGCGGGTGCCGGCTGGCTCCGGCTGTACCGCGCGCTCGACGGCGCTGAGGAGGAGCGCGCGCTTGAGGGCGCAGCGGAGTAGCTGGTCACGGTGCCAGAAATCGGCCGCGCGCCGGGAATCGACGCGGTACCGGCCACCGCTGGATCCGCAGCCGCCGAGCCGCCCGACTGCGCCTGCGGCTGTGATTGCGGCTGTGATTGTGATTGTGATTGCGGCTGCTGGCCCGCGGCCTGCCCGCCGCCCAGGCTGAGTGCGGGGGTGACCAGCCCGGGCACGCTGGCCTGGCCTTCGGTAGCGGCTGTAAGTTCCCCGCTCGCCGTCGCCGCGCCGCCTGCGCCGGCTGCGCCCTGCGTCGCGGGTCTGGCCTGGTTGCTGCCTGTGCTCTGGCTCACCGCGCTGGCCAGCTCGCCGTTGTTGACGAAACCGCTCACGCCCGCAGCGGCGAACGGCCCGCCGTACTGGTGCGCGTTTACCGACAGGTTCGAGCCCGAGTCGCCGCCGATGGTGTACAGGACCCCGTCCGCGTACTTCGTGACCACTTCGACGTGCTCGTCGAACAGCACCCAGTCCCCGGGGCGAGGGGCATAACCGTCGCCGATCGGATGCCACCGGCCATGAGCCTCGGCGTCCTGCAGGACCGAGGTGATGCCCAGTGAGTCCGGATTGGGGTCGACGCGCGCGTCGACCCACTGGTGCAGCGGCCAGGGGTACGTGCTCCCGCCTGTGACCCAGCTCTGCTGGCCTGTCGCCTGCGCGCCGGACTGCAGCATCAAGCTCGCGAACGCCGCGCAGGACTCACCGTGATCGACGCCGTCGACGCTGTCGTTCTGCCAGATCAGTGCTTCCATCTCGGCGGGCGTCCGGGTCTGAGCCAGGCGTAGGTAATACTGTGCCGACTTGACGATCGCCGCCCGCAGCGCGGTGTCGCCTCCCGCCGCAGGCGCCGCCTTCGTGTCGGATGCCAGCAGCCTGACCGGGATGGCGCTGGGCGAGGTGAGGTCAGCCGGGCTGCCGTGCGCGAAGGCCAGCCCGGTCATCGCGCCCGCCGTGCTCAAGCTGACTAGCGCGGTGGCCTGCTGCCACCGCGGCCTGCGTGTGGACTGCACCGAATCACCTCCCTCCGCGGACGGCGCGAACGATCGCCCGGGACACCGGACGCGGCTGCGCCAGGATCACGCGGCCGGACCGAACAGGCTCTTGAGGATGGCCTGCACCTGCGGGTTGCCCGGGTCCTTCGAGTTCTGGAACAGCACGCTGGCTTCCTGGGCCACCGTCGGCGAGGCGCCCACGAACCACTGCTGGTACACGTCGGCCACCAGGGCCGCCTGCCCGGCCGGGCTGGTTACCGGCGAGGCGCAGATGTCCGGGAAGCCGGCCCGGGTGATCACCGCGGCCGATCCGGTGTACTTCAGGCAGTTGGCCGGGCTGCTTTCCAGCCCCGGCTGCACCGTCGGCTTCCCGTTGCTGCCGGTCAGGCTCGCGCCGCCGATGATGTTGTTGATGGCGCGCGCCGCGACCGCCAGGCTGTCTACCGGGTTGACCGGATTGTACGGATGGTGGAGGTTGAGCGACCACGCCACCGCACCGCCCTGCGCCGCGGAAATCGGCTCCAGGCCCTGCCGCCCGCTCTTGGCGTCGTTGAAGTTCGCATTGTCGCCGCTGGTCATCAGCGAGAACACCCACAGGATCTGGCTCGTGGACTGGCCGCAGGCGAAGTTGACCTGGTTCGGCTCCGAGGAGACATTGGGATTCTGGCAGGCCGTGCTGATCTCGGTCTTCACCAGCGCCACGCTGGGCGGCCAGGAGGCGCCGGGCCGCAGCACGACCACGATCAGCAGGGTGATGCCCAGGGCGGCCACGGCCAGCCCGATCGCTACCCGCTGCACGCGGCTGAACCGGCTTCGGCGGGCGCTTCTGCGCCCGTGGTCGATCAGCTCCCGCGTCCGGGCGTCGCCTGCGGGTTCGCTCACGCGCGCCTGGCTGCGGGCCGAGGCGCGCCGGGCCGCGGTGTGGACTGGCTCCCGCAGGCCAGCCTGCGCCCGGCCCGCCACCCGGCGGAACGACTGGTGCGGCGGGCTCGGAACCCGCTCCTCGGCGTACTCCTGGCCCGCCAGGGCCCGCTCGCGGGCGTCGCGCCACCCAGACAGCTCGTTCTCGAGATCCATGGCCCTAGTTTCTAGATCAGATAGCCATAGCTCGTCGTCATCGTTATAATGTTCGAACTCTGCACTCATCATGCTCACCTCTGCTGTGCGTCCTGAACTGGGTACTCAGGCCTCAGGGCCGGTGCGCGAGCTGCGTGCGGAGGTAGACCTTCCTGCTGCCGCTCACTCCCACCTCTCTATTAGAACATACGAGCGGTTAAATTGGGAAGGGCTCGAGCTCGGCATTGGTTTTGTTCGAACACGCGAACGGTCAACCCCGCCGGCGGAGACGCTCGTCGCGCTTCTGGATCCCGTCTTCGCGCTCTCGGCACGGCGAAAAGCCCGCATCAGCAGGTACCTGCGTGGCTCGTGTGGCACCGCGAGGCGCCGTATGCACCTGCGAGCAGCGGTTACTACTAAAAGCACTCGTTGCGTTGCGTAGTGTGCTATATAAAGGCAATGGCGGGTTTCCCCGTCCGCCGAGAACTCGGCAGGGGGTCGCAATGGTGGCGAGATTAGTCCGTATTCGGGATGAAAATGCGGCGGTGACGCGGGGTGCCCCGTGGCCAGACGTCGCGTCCGCCAGGGCCACGCACGCCGCCCGGCACGCGCGGGCCGCCGAGAGCCCGGCCGCGTCGCGGCCCACCCCCTTGTCCATCCGGTCGGCCGAACGGCGGCGTTGGTCCGCCGAGCTGACTCGGCCGGGCGTGACCGCGCTCGTGCTGCACGGCATGGGCGGTGTCGGAAAGTCGACCCTCGCGACCCAGATCGCGTCGCGGGTGAGCCGGCTCGAGCCCGAGCGGGTGGTCACCGTGCTGAGCGGCGAGACGCCCGCGGCCACCCTGGCGGCCGATGCGGCCGATGCGGACCTGGTCGTGCTGGATGACTTCGGCGACAATCTGGCCGGGCAGGAGCGCCCGCTCACGGTCCGCGATCCGGCGCTGGCCGCGTTGCTGACCGGCTGGACCGGGAAGCTCCTGATCAGCTGCGATACTCCGTTCTCGCTGCCCGAGGCCGGCCCGGGCCGGTTCGTTTTCCGGCGCCTCGGCCCGCTGACCCGCTCCGGCGCCGGGGAGCTCGCTCTGTCCCTGCCCGCCCTTCGGCAGCTCGCCGAGCCCCAGCGCGAGCTCGCGTGGCGGCTGACCGGAGGCCATCCGCGGGCCATGGAGCACCTGGATGCAGTGCTGGCCGACGGCGCTTGCTTCGAGGACCTCGCCGATCGCGTCGCTATGGCTGTCCAGGGCGCGACCGGCCGGTGGTCAGCCAGTACCGAGCCGACCGAGCTGCCCGAGGCGGCCGCCGAGGTGGTGGCCGTGGCGGCCGGCCAGCACCTGCTCGGCGAGCTGTTCAGCGGTCTGAGCGCCGGCGCCCGGGATCTCCTCGTGCGGGCGTCCGTGTTCCGCACGCCGGTCGAGCCCGGTGTCCTCGCCGCCCGCCCCGCGAACGTCGCCGAGTGCACCGCGGTCGGGCTGCTCGCGGCGGGCCCGGGCCGTCAGCTTTCCGTCCACCGCTGGACCGCGAGCGAGCTGCACCGCAGCCTGGCCGAGGCGGGGCAGGCTGCGGAGCTGGCCTCGGCGCACCGGGAGGCCGCTGCGTACTGGCAGGCCCGTATCGGGATGCCGCAGCTCGGCTCGCGCGCGCAGCTCGAAGCCGGCCACCACCTGCGGCAGGCCGCCGACCTGACCTGCCCACCCGAGCACCCGCGGCGCAGCTCCGGCGCCGCCGGGCCCTCGGTGAGCCCCGGCCGCGGCCGCCTGCGCAGGCTCGGCGTCGCGTCCGCTGCCGGCGCTGTGGTGGCGTTCCTCGCCGTCGAGGCGGCCGGCGGCTTGTCCACCTCCCACCTCGCCTCGGCCGCGCGTTCTGACCAGTCCGCCGCACCGGCCGCGGTCGAGCAGGCCGGCGCGGTCCGCGACCAGACCGCCGCGTGGGTGGCCGGCGAGGTCACCCCGAGCGCGATCCTCGCGTGCGACCCGGTCATGTGCTCGGTGCTGGTCCGGCACGGCGTCCCGGCGGCGGATCTGCTGGTGCTGGCCCCCGGGGCCGCCGACCCGCTCGGCTCGGCCTTGGTCGTGGCGACCGCCGCGGTCCGGGCGATGTTCGGAACCCGGCTTGCTACGGTGTACGCGCCGCAGACGCTGGCTAGCTTCGGCTCCGGTGCAGCGCAGATTGACGTGCGGGTCATCGCTCCGGACGGGGCGGCGGCCTACCGGACGGCCCTGGCCGCCGACCTGGGCGCCCGGCGGTCCGCCGGGCTGCAGCTGCTGGCCGATCCGCGCGTCAGCGTCGGGGCCTGGGCCCGGAGCCAGCTCGCCGGCGGCAGCGTGGACGAGCGCCTGCTCATTACCCTGGCCGCCCTGGCTGGCGCCGAGCCAGTGCGTATCATCGGGTTCGCCGACGACGGGCCGGGCTCCAGCTCTGGCACGCCGCTGCGGACGGCTGAGCTCGCTGCCCCGGAATCGGCCGCGCAGGCCATGCTGGCGTTCCTGCGTGCCCAGCGCCCGCCCTACCTCCCGGCCCGGGCGGACCTGTCCCGCGCCGCGGGCGGCCAGTGGACGCTGACCATGCAGTTCACCGCCCCCGGCCCCCTGGGCCTGCTGTCCGGCCCGTCCTGAGCGGCCCCCGGACGCCACCGGCGAGAGGCTGACGCTCAGGTCGTTCCTCGGCGGCGTTTACCGCGGCCGTAACGCCGCCCCGAATTGACGGAGCGGTGCCACGGCTCCGGCAAGCCCGGATTCAAGCTCGCTGTCTATCGTCATGCACCATCTATGCGCCTTTCTTTCAGCGCCGCCGCGAGCTGCTGGACCGCCCGAATGGAGCTGCGGGAACGCTCCGACAAGTCGCGCTCATTCGGGTATTCTTCCCGCAGTTGATAGACGTCCAGACCGGAAAGGAGAACGCGTCCTGTCGATGCGCGGTAACAGGGCGATCCGTTCGCGTTCCATGAATGTTTTTAGTGCTTCGGCCTGCCATCATACTGTACAGTGCATGAATCTGAGCATTGCGGCGAAGGCAAAGTACTCCATTGTTCCGGGATACATGGATGAAAGCGTCCGCATCGTCTGCTGGGCGTACTGCAGAACGCGCGCGTAGATTTTCTGGCCAGCATCCAGGACGGCAGGCCCTGGCCCACCGGATACGCAAGGGCCTGCGGATCGTACGGCACGACACCCCCGGTTTCCAGGGCGTCAGGTGCACGCGAGGCCAGTTCGTGAGCTCCGCAGGACGAACAACTCCGGTGCCGTCTTTTTGTTGCGCTTCCTGCTTTGCCAGGTCTGCGACCGGCAGCACGCTGTCTTCGGCCGGCAGCACGCTGTCTTCGGCCAGCCGCACGCTGTCTTCGATCAGCCGCGCGTCGCTTCCCAGGCCGGCCTCGGCTGGTAATCGGCAGGCTGTCGCGGCAATCCCCCCTTAATATGGCGGCAACAACCGTGGAACCTGGTTGCCTCGTATCGACAGGCCCGGAACGGCAGGCTAGTAATCTTCCGTCACAATAGCCACTCCACGTTGCGACGGTGACCGTGCTGTTCCGGCATTAGTAGTCCCGGCCGGGCGTCCCGCGGCCGGGTGGTAGGCATTCTGCCCAACCACGCGTGGTGATAGGCCTGTATGGCGGTCTCGAGAAGAATGGCCGCGCCTTCCGTCGCCCAGAGCTGCCCGCGAGGGCTCGCCGATGCTGTTGGCGGGCCAGATGTTTGTGTCCGTGGTGCAAGGACCACGTCGTCGCGGCGAACTCCGGCAGCTAGCCTGCCCCCGGTGGCCGTCTGCACGGGAACGAGCGTGGCGCCGCTGGTCCTCGTCGGCGTGGCGGGCGTGGCATGAGCCGTGGTGGACCCGTCGGGCGATCCGGTGGGCAATCCGGAACTGCATGCGGCGAGAAGGACCACGACCGCGAGCACCACCAGTCCGGCCGGCGCATGTCCGCCGGCCGTCCTCGCGGCCGCACCCGATCCCCAGATCGCCGACGCGGCCGGGCCCGGCTTGGTCAGCCCGGGCGGCTGCCCGCCTCGCCTCGATGCCCGCACTGTCGCGACCGTGATTTGCCGAGCCCGTTCAGCCGACCTAACGACCTCAGCCGTCTCCTAGCCGCAGAACGGGAACATCAGCCGCGCGGCCAGATGCGCTTCCCCCGCGCCGTCCCCGGCCGCGGACCTGCACCTCGAGGCCCGGACCCCGGACCACTCCGGATCTCGGTGACATTGGGTCGGCCTGCTGGCTCCGGCGTGCGCAGGATCGTGTGCCGTTACCTCTGTCAGCTGACGGCCAGCCGAGGCCGGTGCCGGGTGGCCGGGGACGGCCCACGCCGGGGCCGGTGGCCGCCGCGGGCTGAGGGCTGCCGCGCCTGCCGCTCGGGTCCGCCCTCACATAAGTGCCGCCGAAGTGCTCCCGGGCCAACTCCTGAGTTCTCGGGCCGCGGCCAAGATGGGCGCGTTTTTACTAATGCTGGCCTCGTGTCATGGCCGCAAGACCGCGTGACCCGGCGAGAAGCAGGCGCGGCTTTCCGAGGGCTATTCCTGGAACGCCGGGCCAGGGCGACAAGCCGGGCTGCCCAATCCTGGCTCCGGCCGGAGCCTCCTCGGGCACGACTTTGATGGTATGCGTGGGCAAGCCCGCAGTGGCGGTTAGAGCACGCGCCGCATTCGCTAAGAACGAGTGCGGCATCCACCCTGGCGGGGGAGCTGTGGGCCACCCTGCCCGCCACCGGCGCCGCGCTTACCCGGGCCAGAAATACCCTTGCCACTGGGCATCCGATTGGACGGCGGTCTGCTTCGGCGCTCACTGTGGCGCGGTCCCGGTCGCGGCGGGCTCGGATTCCGTCATGGGCGGTTACCGCCCGATGTGACAAAAGTTCTCTGCCGGGCGGACTTTGGTCGGTAGGAAAACAGGATGAAGGGTCTTACATAAGCCAGATCCGGCGGCATACGCTGCGTACAGCAAGTTAGGCGTAATAGCGGAAGGATCTGGATCTGATGTCAGCTAGCAGCACGAGTAACGCTCCGCACATCGTGGTGGGAGTCGATGGCTCTCCCTCGTCGAGGGCGGCCCTCCGGTGGGCCGTTAGGCAGGCCGCGCTCACCGGCGGCACGGCGGACGCCGTCATTGTCCGGCACGCACCGACCTCGACCGGCATGATCGGGGGCTTCGGCCAGTCGCCGGCCGAAACGGCTGATGAGGGAGTTGTCGCGGACTCTGCGCGGCAGCAACTGGACGCGATCATCAACGAAGAAGTCAAGCCGGACGACAGGAACAAGGTGCACGCCCGCGTTTTCGACGGTCACCCGGCCGAGGCTCTGATGACCGCTGCGGCCGACGCGGACCTGCTGATCGTCGGCAGCCGCGGCCACGGCGGCTTCGCCGGGGTGGCGCTTGGCTCGGTCGGCCAGTACCTGGCGCACCACGCGAATTGCCCCGTCCTGATCTTCCGGGGCGACCCCCGTCACCTGAGCGCATGACGATACGCGCAGGCGGCCGCCGGGCGGCACGACCGGGCGCAGCAGGGCGGTTACCCCGTGGCGGCTCGTGCCGGCCGTGTTGTACGTCTTGCTGTTGATCCTCTCGCTTGACAACACGGTGCTTGACGTCGCGCTCCTCACCCCGGAGCGCGACCGGCACGCCGCCACCGAGCTGTAGCGGATCGTCAAGGCCATCGCCGGGCTGCCCGTGCTCACGGGCAGCCCGGCGGACGGGCCATCCGCCGGTTCTGGCTGCCTTGGCCGGCGATGACCCTTAGCCGGGCTGTTCTGCCGTTTGCGCCGCCTGCCGGGCGTCCGCCGAACTACGGTGAAGCCCATGCAGGACCGGGAGGTGATCGCTGCCGTCGCGGCGGGCGACCCGCGCGGGATCGCCGACGCCTACGACAGGTATGCCGTCCCGCTGTACTCCTACTGCCGGTCCCTGCTCCCCGAGCCCGCGGATGCCGCCGACGCCGTGCAGGACACGTTCCTCATTGCTACGACCAAGCTCAGCGGCCTGCGTCACCCGGACAAGCTCCGGGCCTGGCTGTACGCCGTGGCCCGCAACGAGTGTTACCGCCGGCTGCGCTCCGGGAAGCTCACGTCCGCTCTCGAGGATGCGGCCGGCCTGACCGCCGATCCGGTCGACGTCTCCAGCGCCATCGAGCAGGCCGAACTGCGCCAGCTCGTCCGCGACGCGCTCGGCGGCCTGAATCCCGGCGAGCGGGACGTCGTCGAGCTGAGCCTGGTGCACGGGCTGGACGGCGACGAACTGGCCGCCGCCCTCCGGATCTCCCGCAACCACGCGCACGCGCTGCAGTCCCGGGCCCGCAGCCAGCTGGAACGATCTCTCGGCGCGCTGCTGGTCGCGCGCACCGGCCGGGACGCCTGCGCGGTTCTCGACGGCCTGCTGGCCGGCTGGGACGGCCAGCTGACCGTGCTGATGCGCAAGCGGATCAGCCGGCACGTCGAGCATTGCGAGGCCTGCGGCGAGCGCAAGCGCCGCGAGCTGAGCCCGGCCCTGTTCGCCGGCGCGCCGCCGCTGATCGCCCTCGCGCCCTGGTTCCGCGAGCACCTGCTGAGGATCTGTGCCGACACCACCCCCGCTGCGGCCGCACATCGTGCGGCGGCGGCGGCTCGCGCGGGCCAGTTCGGCCAGGCCGGATTTCCGGCACCGGCCCGCCCGCCCGGCGTGTCCGGCTGGCACCAGCTGTCGCGCCATTCGCACGCGGTGGCGGCTAGCGCGGCGACGGCGGCCGCGGCGGCCGGAGTCAGCGCGGTGCTGGTCATCGGCGGCGGCGGGCCGCAGGCGCCGGGGGCCGGAGCTCGCGGCAGCGCGGGCCCCGGGGTGATAGCGAACGGCCGGGGCGCTCCGTCCCGCGGCGGCCCGGCCGGGCCCGCCTCGTCGGCCGGCCCGGCCGGCAATCCCGCGCCGGGACTGGCCACGAGCCCGGCGGCCCGGGCGGCGGGCGGCGCGCCCGGCGCCGCGACCTCCGCGCCGGGTTCGCCCCCGTCGGCGCGCAGCTCCCCGGCTGCTGCGTCCTCCGCGCCGGCCTCATCCGCGCCGGCCTCATCCGCGCCGTCCGTCGTCCCGGGGACCGTGACCGTATCGGTGAGCAGGCTGGTGCTGGTGGCGGTCAACGGCCACGGTGTCGGGACCTTCGCGGTGACCGCCCAGGGTGGCCCGGTCAGCTTCACCATCGCGGCCCCCGGCGGCCTGGCCATCTCGCCGGCGTCGGGATCGCTCGCGTCTGGCGCCAGCGCCACGATCACCGTGACCTCCCCCACCCTGGTCACGCTGGACGAGCAGCTCACCGTCAACCCCGGCGGCTACACCGTCACCGTGGTGCTGAACCTGTCGCTGTAGGCGAGCCGGGCGGCTACCACTCGACGAGCGTCCAGATCTCCGGCCGCGGCGCGTCGCCGACATCGACCGAGGCGAAGCGCCGGGCCGCCTCCTTGAGGTGGGTCATCGCGGCATCGCCCTGGCCGTCCGCGTACAGCAGGTCGGCCATGTTCGTGTGCAGCGCCGCGACCCGGTGCTGGTCGCCGAGCTCGCTGCCCAGCTCGAGCGCCTCGGCCGCGAGGGCCAGCGCCTCGCGGATCCGGCCAGTCTCGGCCAGCAGCCGGGCCAGGTTGTTCAGCGCCGCGACGGCCGCGCCCAGCTCGGGCAGCTGGCGGGCCTCGGCCAGGCTGTCGCGCAGGTAGGTCTCGGCGGCGGCGCCTTCCCCGGCCCGGGCGGCCAGCATGCCGAGCACGTTGAGGGCCTGGGCCATCGCGCCGGGCTCGGCGGCGGCCTGGGCACTCGACAGCGCGGCCCGGCCGAAGACGGCCGCCTGCTCGGTGTCGCCGCGCCGGTAGGCGACCACGGCCCGGTCCGCCTCGGCCCGGGCCAGGCGGCCCGGCTCGGCGCCGGTGACCAGCTCGGTCACCACGGCGAGATGCGCCTCGGCCAGGTCCCAGTCGCCCAGCCGGTGGTGCACGTCGGCCAGCTTGTGCTCGATGCCCGCCTGCACCGCGCGATCCGCATCGCCGGCTCCGTCGCCCGCCCCGGCCAGCGCGGCTCCTTCACCCGCCCCGGCCAGCGCCGCGGCCGTCTCGAACTCGGCCAGTGCCTCCCGGTACCGGCCGAGCACCACCAGCACCTCACCCAGGGCGAGCCGCCCGGGCAACTGCGGGTAGCCCAGCGTCAGGGCGCGGACCAGGTGGGCGTGCGCCTCGGCGTGCGCGTACAGCTCCCGGGCCACCTCGGCGGCCTGCCACCACCACTGCGCGGCGTCGGCGTCGCGCCCGGCCAGCTGCAGGTGGTCGGCGATGGTCGCGGCCCGGGTCGTGGCCGGATCCCGCTCGTGACGCCGGGTGAGGATGTCCGCGGCCCGGCCGTGCAGCAGCCGGCGCCGGGCCAGGGTGGCCGATTCGTAGGCGGTGCGGCGCAGCGCCTCGTAGGGGAATCCGTACGACGGCGCCTGGCCGGCGCCCGGTGGCGGTGTCTCGGTGAGCAGCGACCGCCCGAGTGCCTCGTCGATCGCCTCGACGATCTCGTCCTCGCCCCGCCCGCTGACCGCGCGCAGCAGCTCGGCGTCGTTGTCGCTGCCGAGCACCGCGGCGGCGGTGAGCAGCTGCCGGGTCGGCTCGCTGACCGTCTGCAACCTGGCCCGCAGCAGGTCCCTGACGCTGGCGGGCGGCCACCAGTCGGCCTGCTCGGGCCCCGGCTCCCCGGCCGAACGCAGCGCCTCGACGTACTCGCGGACCAGCATGGGCAGCCCGCGCGTCTCGGCCATCAGCCGGTCCACGTCCACCCGCGGCATGCCGTCCAGGCCGAGCAGCGCGCCGATCGCCTCGGGCCCGAGCAGCCCCGGCTCGATCACCTCGCCGAGGGACTGGTCCTCGGCCTCGCTGAGCGCCGTGCGCAATACCCGCAGCCGCCGGGCCTGCTCGGCCTGCCAGCTGAGCACCAGCAGCAGCGGCCAGTCGGCCAGCCGCCGGACCAGGTAGGCGAGCAGCCCGACCGACGAGCTGTCGGCCCAGTGCACGTCTTCCACCACGATCACCCCGGCCGGCCCTGCGTCGCCGCCGGGTCCGGGGCCCGCCGCCGCGGCCAGCAGCGTGTCGGCGATGGCCGCGTACAGCCGTGTGACGGCCACCGGGCTGTCCAGAGCCGGCGCGGCCGAGTCCGGGTGCGCCGCCGCCAGGGCCGGTACCAGCCGCCCGGCCATCGCGGCCGTCTGCGCCGGGAGCACGTCGGGCAGATCCGGCCGCACCGCCAGCGCGGTCCGCAGCAGGTCCGCGGCCAGCACGAACGGAAGCGCGGTCTCGCCGTCGTGACAGCGGGCGGCCAGCACCGGGGCGTTCCGGGCCACCTCGTCCCGGAACTCGGTGATCAGCCGGGTCTTCCCGCTGCCTGCCTGCCCGGCGATCGCCACCACCCGGCCCGTGCCGCCGGTCGCCCGCCACGCCGCGCGCAGGACGGCCAGCTCGCGATCCCGGCCTAGCAGCGGCCACACCCCGGCGGCCACTGAAACGGCACCGGCCTCAGCAGCCTCACCCCCGGCATCAGCACCGCCCGCCGCCGGCTCGCCGGCCTGGACGAGGGAAGGCGGTGGCGCCGATGGCGCGGGCGGGGGGCCCAGCCGCCCGGCGCGCACGTCGTCGTAGAGCTTGGTCGTCTCCGGCAGCGGCCGCACGGCCAGCTCCCGGTCCAGCACGCGGACCAGCGACCGGTACTGCCGCATGGCGGCCGAACGCTGCCCGGCCCAGCCGTGCAGCCTGATCATCGCCTGATGAGCCGGCTCGTGCAGGGGGTCAAGCTGCAGCCAGCGCCGGGCGTGCCCGGCCGCGCGCTCCAGGTCGCCGGCGGCGACGCAGGCTGCCACCAGCCGCTGCAGCCCGCGGGCCAGTGACTGCCGCAGCCCTTCGGCCACCGAGTCCTGCCATTCCTCGAATTCCGGGCAGCCGCGCAAGACGAAGCCGGACAGGAAATCGTCCCGGTACAGCTGGGCGGCCCGCTCCAGGGACGTGGCGTCCGGCCGCGCGATCAGGGTCTCGAACTCGCGCACGTCTACCCGGACCGCAGCCAGGTCGAGGGTGACGGCCGCCCGGCTGATGATCAGGCCCGCGCCCATCGCGGCCGCCGTCACCGACAGGGTGCGCCGGAGCGAAGCCCGGGCCTTGGCGGCGTCGGCTTCAGGCCACAGCAGGTCGGCCAGCTCCTCGCGGCTGTGCTCGCGTCCGGTGACGGCGAGCAGGGCGAGCAGGGCGATGGCCTTCCTCGTATCGAAGGTCACCGGCCGGCCGTCGCGCGATACGGTCGGCGGACCGAGCAGCGCCAGGCTCAGCTCGGCCATAGCAAACGTCTCACCGGCTCACCGTAACGCATGGGCGTAAAAAAACACCTCGGAGGGCTTGACTCCCGTAACGATCCCGTATCGCAATCTTTCTAGGCTGATGGTGCGTCGCAAGACGAGCCGCGAACCCGGAGTGTGAGATGACGCAACAGATGGGGAGTACCAGCGGGACCGCACCGGCGTCCCGTGACGCCGAGGTAACGCCCGGGGGGGCGTCTGAGCTGACGTCGGAGTCCGTCACCGACACCGCGCCCGGGGGGGCCTCCGGTATCGCGGTCGCCGACCGCGAGCAGCCGGCCAGCGCCGGCCCGGCCACCTCCAGCGACACCGGCCCCAGCGAGACCGGCGCCAGCGTCGGTACCCGCGGTAAGACCGTCTCGCGCAGGCGCGGCTGGCTGCGCCGCACGCAGCCCGCCACGGCCGAGGCCGAGCCGATCGCGCCGAGCGTGATGGCGGCCGGTCCGGAGCTGGACCTGGCCTCCAATGACCCGCTGATCGGCTACCTGCTCAGCGCGGCCAGCGCGGTGGACATCACCCGGCTGGAGCTGAGATCCCCGGCGCTGGACGCATTGCGGGCCGCAGGCGCGGTGCTGGTCGTGCCGCTAATCTCCTCAGGCAGCCTGGTCGGCCTGCTCAGCCTGGGCCCGAGGCGGTCCGAGCGCGGCTACTCGAGCGACGACCTGCGCCTGCTCAACTCGCTGGCCGGCTACGCCGCCCCGGCCATGCGGGTCGGCCAGCTGGTCCGCCAGCAGCAGGCCGAAGCCCGGCAGCGGGAGCGGATCGACCAGGAACTGAAGATCGCGCAGCTCATCCAGCAGCAGTTCCTGCCCAAGGAGCTGCCCGACCTGCCGAGCTGGCACGTCGCCGCGTTCTACCGCCCGGCCCGGACGGTCGGCGGTGACTTCTACGACTTCATCCCGCTGCCGGACGGACGGGTCATGTTCGTGGTCGGCGACGTCACCGACAAGGGCGTGCCCGCGGCGCTGGTCATGGCCAGCACGCACTCCCTGCTGAGGGACGCCGCGCCGCGGCTCATCTCACCCGGCAAGGTCCTCGGCCATGTCAACGACATGCTCTGCGTCGACATCCCCGCTCACATGTTCGTCACCTGCCTGGCCCTGGTGCTGGACCCGGTCAGCGGCGAGGTGGAGTTCGCCAACGCCGGGCACGATGTCCCGTACGTGCGCACGCGGAGCGGAGTGCAGGAACTGCGGGCCCGCGGCATGCCGCTGGGGCTGATGCCGGGCATGCCGTATGAGGAGATGACCTTCCAGTTCGAGCCGGGCGACTGCGCGCTGCTGCACAGCGACGGCCTGGCCGAGGCGCACGCGCCGGACCGCGAGATGTTCGGCTTCCCGCGGGTCTCCGCGCTGGTGGGCAAGGGACCGTCCGGCGAGGCGCTGATCGACCTGTGCCTGACCGAGCTCGGCAGCTTCACCGGCCCGGATCACGAGCAGGAGGACGACATCACGCTGGTCTCGCTCCAGCGCTCGCCGTCCGCCTGGGTCAGCGGCCGGCCCGCCGGAAGCTACCAGGAGCGATCGCGATGACCCAGGTAGCCCGCCCCGCCCCCGGACGACCCCGCCGGCTCGACGCGTTCGAGCTGCCGAGCGAGCCCGGCAACGAGCGCCTGGCGCTGGCCCGGGTGGCAAAAAGCGTGCGCGGCCTGGGGCTACCAGAAGGCCGCCTGGACAAGCTCAAGACCGCGGTAGCCGAGGCCACGATGAACGCGATCGAGCACGGCAACAAGAACCGCGCCGAGATCCCGGTAGAGGTCGAGGTCACCCTGGATGGCGACGAGATCATCGTCGCCATCAGCGACCAAGGCGGCGAGGCCTTCGCCGCGACGGCTTCCCCCGAGGCATTCGCCGTGACCGCTTCGGCCGAGGAACCCGACCTGCTCAAGAAGCTGGACGGCGGGCAGAGCCCGCGCGGCTGGGGGCTGTTCCTCATCCGCAACATGGTCGACGCCATGGACGTGACAACCAATGGCCAGCGGCACACCATCTGGCTGACCATGCGAACTGGAGGTGCTGCACATGGCGAGCATGTGTGAGGCCACGACCCGGGTGGTGCCCGGTGCCGCCGTCATCGAGCTTTCCGGCGAGGTCGACGGGTCCGCCGCCGACGTGCTGACCGACGCGTACGCCACCGCAGTCGGCACCAACGCGGACCTGGGCACGGTCGTGCTCGACTTCGCCGCGGTGGACTACATCAATTCCACCGGCATCGCGCTGATCGTCAGCGTCTTGGCCCGCGCCCGGGCCGAACGCCGGAAGGTCGTGGCCAGCGGGCTGTCCGCGCACTACCGCGAGATCTTCGACATCACCAGGCTGTCGGACTTCATCGAGCTCTTCCCGGACCTCGACCGCGCCGTCAGCCAGCTAACCGGACCAGCCGCGTAGTGCGGCCTAACCGGACCAGCCGCGTAGCGCGGCGCATGAAGCAAAAGGGTCATAAGGGGAGGAAATCTCATGAACGCACCGGCCATCACCATGGACGTCCGGCGGATAGGCGACCAGGTGGCCGTCGTCGACATCAAGGGTGAGGTCACCGCGGCCTGCGAGCCCGTGCTGATGTCGGCCTACGAGGCCGCCAGCGACGGCCGGACGACCCGGCTCGTACTGAACTTCGAGGGCCTGGAGTACATGAACAGTGGCGGCATCGGCATGCTGGTCACCCTCCTCGTCCGCGCGAACCGGCAGCACCAGCAGCTGGCCGCCTTCGGGCTGAGCGCGCACTACCGGGAGATCTTCGAGCTCACCCGGCTGGACGAGGCGATCACGATCTACGACAGCGAGGAATCGGCGCTCCAGGGCGTCGCGAAGTAGGAGGGGAAGCTCACGATGACCGAGACAGCGGGCCCGGACCGGGTCAGATCGGCCGAGCAGATCGGGCTGAGCGCCCGTGAGGCCGCCTCCGTGCCACCACCGCACGGAACAGCGCCGCGGGACGACGCAGCCAGCTGGGCCAGGAAGGTCGAGCGGCTCGAGGTGGACCGGCGGGCAGGTGTCCGCGGGACCAACGTCGCGGGCCGACGGCTGACCGGCCCGGTCCAGGGCTTCGGCAAGATGTGGCAGAAGACCTACCGGATGAAGGCCGGCTCGGCGATCACGCCGGAACAGGCGATCGCCACCTGGAAGGAGCACTTCCCCGAGTTCTGGCCGAAGGGCAACCGGTTCTCCGGCGCGCTCACCGGCATCAAGCCCGGCGACGTCGCCCTCCTGGATCTCGCCATCGGCGGCGGCGTGAAGCTCTCCACCGGAGTGTTCGTCCTGTACGCCGACACCGAGTCCTTCACCCTGATGACGCCGCAGGGGCACATGTTCGCGGGCTGGATCACCTTTTCCGCCGAACGCGATGGCGCCGGGAGCGGCGCGGACACCGTCGTGCAGGCGCTGGTGCTGATGCGCGCGAACGACCCGCTCTACGAGGTCGCGATGACCTTCGGCGGGCACCGCAAGGAAGACAAGTTCTGGGCCGCGACGCTGACCGCGCTCGGGCAGCGGCTCGGCCTGCCGGACCCGGCCGTCGAAGCCAAGACCACCTGCGTAGACTCCAAGCGTCAATGGCGTCACGCCAGCAACGTCTGGCAGAACTCGATGATCCGCAGCGTGCTGCAGACCATCGCGGCTCCGGTGACCGGCCTGGCCCGCCTGCTCCACCACGACAATTCCGGTCATGACCAGCAGGCCGCGTAAGGCAGCCGGGCCACGGCAGCCGGGCCAAGACGACGGGGTAAGACAGCTGAAAGGCAGCGGGTGCCATGGGAGGGAACCCTGACGCGGTGATCGTCGGCAGCGGCCCGAACGGCCTGGCCGCTGCCGTCACGCTGGCTGCGGCGGGATTGAAGGTCCAGGTTATCGAGGGCGCGCCGGAGATCGGCGGGGGCTGCCGGACCGCCGAGCTCACCCTGCCCGGCTTCCAGCACGACGTGTGCTCGGCGGCGCACCCGCTGGCCGTTGTGTCGTCCTTCTTCCGGCGGTTTGACCTGGCCGCGCGCGGGGTCAGGTTCGCCCGCCCCCAGGTCGAGTTCGCCAGCCCTCTGGACGGCGGCCGCGCCGCGGTCGTGTCCCGCTCGGTGGCCGAGACCGCGGCCCGGCTCGGCGCCGACGGCCGCTCCTACCGGCGCCTGCTCGGCCCGATGGCCGCTCACGTCGACGATATCTGCGCTGAGCTGCTGCAGCCGCTGCGGCGCCTGCCCGCGCACCCGCTGGTCATGGCCGGCTACGGCAGCCGGGGCGTGCTGCCTGCCTCGACCCTGATCCGGCGCTGGCGCACCCCGGAGGCCCGCGCGATCATGGGCGGCGCCGCGGCCCACTCCATGATGAAGCTCACCGCCGTCCCGACCGGCGGCATCGGGCTCATGCTCATCGTGCTCGCGCACGGGGCGGGCTGGCCGGTCATCGCGGGCGGCAGCGCCCGGATCACCGACGCGATGGCCGGCGCAGTGATCACGGCGGGCGGCAGCATCGAAACCGGCCGGTGGGTCCGCTCCCTGGCCGAGCTCCCGTCCGGAGCCGCCGTCCTCCTCGACACTTCCCCCCGCGGCCTGGCCGAGCTGGCCGGCGACCGGCTGCCCGGCCGGTACCGTGCCGCCCTGCGCCGTTACCGCTACGGTGCCGGCGTCTGCAAGGTGGACTTCGCCCTGTCCGGCCCCGTGCCGTGGGCCAACGAGGACTGCCGCCGGGCCGGCACCTTGCACCTGGGCGGCACCTTCGAGGAGATGGCCCAGGCCGAGGCCGAGGTGGCCGAGGGCAAGCACCCGCAAAAGCCGTACGTGCTCGTGACCCAGCCCGGGGTCGCCGACCCGTCCCGGGCCCCGGCCGGCCGTCACACGCTGTGGACATACTCGCACGTGCCCGCCGGCTCCGACGTGGATATGACCGGCCGGATCGAGGCGCAGATCGAGCGGTTCGCGCCCGGCTTCCGCGACCTGGTGCTGGCCCGCTCCGTCCGTACCGCCGCCGCCGAGGAGGCCGACAACCCGAATTATGTCGGCGGCGACATCGGGGTCGGCATGCAGACCCTGTGGCAGACCGTGTTCCGGCCCACCGTCCAGTGGAACCCGTACCGTACCCCGATCCCGGGCGTCTACCTGTGCTCGTCGGCCACCCCGCCGGTGCCCGGCGTGCACGGCCGGTGCGGCGAACTGGCCGCGCTGACCGTGCTGCGCGACAGGTTCGGCATCCGGGAGGCTCCCGACATCAGCCCGGCCCGGCTCCGCCCCGCGCCTACCTACGGGAGCCCTTGATCGAGCGGGTCAGGGTCGCGCCGGCCGGCTGCTTGGCCGTGGCGTAGTACGCGATGCAGTGCAGCGCCCGGTCACCCGTCGGCCAGGTCGTAGCGTCCGGGATGATATTGGTCCAGGTGTATATCGACTTGGCGTACCCGGTCCCGACGTAAGCGCGGAACGCGGTGTTGCACGCCGCGCCGCCGGCCTTGCTGATCGCGGCGTTCCCGGGGAACGCGCTGCGCTCCGGCCAGAAACTGTCCTTCGCGAGGAACACCTCCGCCGTGTGCGCCTGGCTGCACGGCACGGCCCGGGTCAGCTTCGGCCACGGGTCGCTCGTGTTGAGCTGCATTGCGGAGCCGGTCAGGCAGTCGCCGACCCGCAGCTGGTCGAGCTTCAGGTTCCCTACGCTCGGGGTGGCGCTGGGCGCGGCCGGGACCGGCCGGGCGCCGGCGGCCGACGCCGGGGAATGGCCCGAGCTCAGCGACGCCACCACGGCCACGACGACTGCTGCGCACGCTGCCGCGGCTGCGGCCGCCGCCCACTTCCACCGCGCTCGGCGCGGCCCTGGCTGCGGCCGCCGGTACCCCTGGCCGCCGTTGCCCGGCGGCGGGGCAGGACCTGGCCCGCCGGCCGCGGGTCCCGCAGAGCTGGCCGTCTCGGTCGCGAGGGCGAGTCCTGAGCCGGGCCAGGCAGCGGCCGCAGCACGGCCCGGTGGGACCGATGGATGCGTGACGGCCTCGGTGGCGTGCTGCCCCGATCCCTGGAAGAGCCGGGACGGCAGCCAGTCGGTCAGGTCCGCCGCCGACGGGTAGGCCGCGGACAGCTCGGCCAGGAACTCCGACGCCGTGGGCCGCAGGCTGGCGTCCCGGGACAGGCACCGGCTGACCAGCGGCCGGATCTTGTCCGGGATCTGGTCCAGGCTGGGCGTGCCGTGGACCACGCGGTACAGGAGCGCGGCCATGTCTCCGGTGCCGAACGGTCCCTGGCCCCGGGCGGCGAAGATGAGCACTCCGGCCAGGCTGAACATGTCGCTTGCTGGCCCGACCGGCAGGCCCTCGGCCTGCTCCGGAGACATGAAACCGGGTGAGCCGATCATCATGCCGGTGCCGGTCGTGGTGGTGGCGCCTACCGCCGAGGAGATCCCGAAGTCGATGATCCTCGGCCCGTCCGGGGCCAGCAGCACGTTGGACGGCTTGAGGTCCCGGTGGATGACCCCGGCCGCATGGATCGCGTTCAGCCCCTCGGCCAGCCCCGCCGCCAGCGCCAGCACCGCGGCGGCCGGCAGCGGCCCCTGCCGGTCCACCGCCTCGGCCAGCGACATGCCGGGCACGTACGCGGTGACCAGCCAGGGCACCGGGCTGTCCAGGTCGGCGTCGACCACCTGCGCGGTGAACAGGCCCCCCACCTTGCGGGCCGCGGCCACCTCGCGCGCGAACCGGGCCCGGAACCCGGCGTCGTCGGCCAGCTGCGGCCGGATCACCTTGACCGCGACCTGGCGCCCGCCCGGCGAGCGGGCCAGGTAGACCCGGCCCATCCCCCCGCTGCCGAGTCTGCCGAGCAGCACGTACGGTCCCATCCTGCGCGGATCGTCGTCGTGCAATGCCGCCAAACCGGTCACCCCTATGGCCCGTCGTCGCGCGCAAGTCCCAACCGCGGTGCGCCCCAGCGGCACCAGCCGCCGCCCATCATCGTGGATCATAGCTACCCCTCGGCGGGATGTAACGATCCACGATGATGATCCGCGCAGACGTCGGCCCGGCTACCGCGAGGCAGCCGGGCCGACGTGGCGGGGTTCCCGTTAGCTGCTGCGTAGCCAGGCCGCGCTGAAGTTCTCTCCGGACTTCAGCGGAGAGATGCTGTCCTTAGCCAGCCCGTGGTTGCCCACCATGACGATCTGGGTCAGCCCGCGGGCGCTGCCGATGGGTGAGCTGTTGGCCATCGCTGCGGTGAAGCTCGCGCTGCCGAAGTCCGCCAGCGGCAGGGTGCCGCCGCCAGACGTGCAGCAGGGCGCCTCGACGATGGCCTCTGCGGAGGACAGGGATGGCGTCTGGCCCAGGGTCTCCTCGATGGTGTGACTCCAGTGCTGGGTGGTGTCGGCAATGTACAGCTCGAACTCATCGCCGCTCAGGTGCGCCACGGCGGCGTTGAAGTGGTCGCCGGGCCGTACGACGTTGGAATAGTTCTCCGACGGGCCCGGGTACATCTCAAACCAGGCGTAGTACCTGGCCGTTGGGCCGATGCAGTCCACTGCGCTGCCGGTCTGCTCCACGGTGCTGCTGCGGTAGCCGTCCAGCCCGACCCAGAAGCCGGCGTACTGGTCACCCTGGCTGCACTTGCCGGCTGGCTGGGTCCAGCTGGCCGCGACCTTGGTGTAAGTCCCCGTGGTCCCCGCGTAGCCCGACCAGTTGGTGCTTGTCGCCTCGCTGTTGAACCCGCGTCCGAGTGCGGCGCCGTGCCCCACCAGGTGAACCAGTCCGCCCGGGCCGGAGAAGCCGGCGGATCCCGCGCCCGGCTGCGCGGCCGACGCGCTGCTCGTGGTGAGGGCCGCGGCGCCCGTCAGGGCCGCCAGGGCCAGGACAATGCACCATCGTCGTAGCATTCAGACTCCCCTTGCGTCGGTAGCTGTGCTGGTAGCCGGACCGGATCGCGGCATGCAGGCAGCGGCGCTCGCGAAGGATCGTGCCGCTTCCTGCCGCGCTAGCTGTGAGTAACATTTCGTTGACTCTTAGTAAGAGTAGCGCGCAGAAGCAGTCAGCGGCCAGGGGAAGGGCTTTGACCCCAGTTCTCCCGCCGCCCCCGCCGACTCAGCCGCAAGCCCTCCGCCGGCTCAGCCGCAACCCCGCCGCTAGGTCAGCTACCGTACCGCCGGCTCAGCTACCGGTACCCCCGCTGGTCAGCTCGGGCGGTGCGCTGCCCGGCCCGACCTGCTGCGCCTTGAGCGCGGCCAGCTCGCTTTCCACGTCGGCGTCTGCGCCGGCTTGATCGAGTTCCTTCTGGATGTCATCGGTGTTCCCGCCGACGTCCTCCAGCACGCCCGACTGCAGCAGCTCGTCCAGGGCGCCCGCGCGCGCCTGCATCTGCGCGATCTTGTCCTGGGCCCGGGCCAGCTCCGCGCCTGAGTCGGACAGGGTGCCGGAGATCCCGGCCACGCTCTCGTTCACCGCGCTCGTGGCGCTGGCCGCCGTGTACTCGGCCTTCAGCGTCTCCTTCTGGGTCCGGAACGTGTTGACCCGCTGCTGCAGCGCCGCCAGGGTCTGCTCGAGCTTCTCCTGCTGCTCGGCGAGCTGCTGGTGCTGCGCCTCCATCGGGTCGATCTGGGCCTGGGCCGCGGCCTTGCGGGACAGCGCCTCCCGGGCCAGGTCCTCCCGGCCTATGGCCAGGGCCTGCTTGGCCTGGTCCTGCAGGTGGTCCACCGAGTGCTGCAGCTGCTGCTCCTGCAACTCCAGCTGCTTGCGTGACGCGGCCACCGCGACCAGCGCCTGGCGGACTTTGGTCAGCTGATCGAGCATCTGCTCATAGGACAGGTCGAGCATTTCGTCGGGCTTCTCGGCGGCGTCGAGCGCCTTGTTGGCCTTGGCCGAGAGGATGTCGTGGGCCCGTTGGAAGAGAGACATCGCGATCTGCTCCTTAGTCGACGGTGACCTGCCGGTTCCTAGGCCAAATCTATGCCCCGGCCCCGGCCGCCCCGGCCGCCGCCTAAGCCTGCGTACCCCACAGATACGCCGAGGCGATCCTGGCCCCCTCGGCCTGGGACCGGAACTTCGCCCAGGTGACGCTGGGGACCACCATGTCCATCCCGGCGGCCGTCCCGAACCCGCAGTCGGTGCCGGCCATCACGTTGTCCCGCCCGACGACCCCGGCGTAGCTGATCAGCCGGTCCGCGACCACCTCGGGATGCTCCACGATGTTGGTGGTGGAATCCAGCACGCCGGGAATGACGTACTTGCCGTCCGGCAGCTTGACGTCACGGAACACCTTCCACTCGTGGGCGTGCCGGCCGTTGGACGACATCAGCATCAGGCCCGCGGGCTTGACCTTCAAGATGATGTCGACGATGTCCTTGAGCTCGACGTCGGTCGTGCGGGGCATCTCGGAGTTGCCCCAGCAGATGTGGATGCGCGACGCCTCGGCCGGGATGTTGGCCAGCGCGTGGTTGAGCGCCTCCACGTTGAGCTCCATCTGCCTGCGGAAGTTCTCCAGCGAGCCGGCGCCCGGCGCGGTCATGGCCAGGTCGGGGCAATCGACCTGCAGCACCAGGCCCGCGCGGTAGATCGCCTCGTATTCCTCGCGCATCGCCTCGGCCAGCACCCCCAGGTACTCCTCCTGGCTGGCGTAGTAGCGGTTCGGGGAGAAGACCGAGATGACGCCGGGGGAGGCGGAGCTCATGAACGTGCCCGCCGGCTGGACGGCTGCCGCCGCCGCCTTCAGGTTCTCGATATCGGCCTGCACCGCGGCCTGGCCGGTATAGCTGACCGGCCCGTCGCACGTGGTGAAGTGGATCGCGGACAGGGCTGATGCGCTCTGGGCCCTCTTCTCGGCAAAGTCCGGGAAATCCTGCAGGCCCGCCACCTGCGCGCGGACCCCTTCCATCGAACCCTCGCCGCCGAACCCGGTCAGCCGGTCCTTGACGTAGGTGGCATAGCTCGGCTTGCTCATCTCGCCGTCGTTGAGCACGTCGACGCCCGCATCAGCCTCCCGCTGCACGGTCTCCTGCACCGCGGCGCGCGCCCCTGCGGCGAACTCGGCGTCGTTGGCCTGGCCCGCCTCCCGGGCCAGCAGAACCGGCAGGAATCCGAGCGGCCGCGGCAGGCTGCCTGAATGCGTGGTCAGAATGCGCCCAAGTGGCTGGTTCATGGGATTACCTCCGGGTCCGATGTTCACGAAACATACACTCCTCACGCCGCCGCGGGGAGGGGCCGTGGCCGCGCGGTACGGTCATCCGGTGAGCACTACCATGCCCCGTATCGCCGTGGGACCGGTCCCGGCCGACTGGGCCGCCGAGGCGATCCGCCGCGGCGGCGGCCAGCCCGTCACGCTGGACCAAGACCCGGTCGGCCTGGTCTGGACCGACGGCGACGCGGTGGAGGCGCTGCGCGACACCCTGGCCGCCCGGCCCGGCATCTGCTGGGTGCAGCTGCCGCAGGCCGGGGTGGAACGAGCGTTCGCCGCCGGGGCCGTCGATCCGCGGCGGCGGTGGACCTCGGCCAAGGGGGCGTTCGCCGAGCCGGTCGCCGAGCACGCGCTGGCCCTGACCCTGGCGGGCCTGCGCCAGCTGAAGATCAGGGCCGGCGCCCGGTCCTGGGGCCGCCAGGCCGGGGAGAGCCTGTTCGGCCAGCCCGTCACCGTGGTCGGCGCGGGCGGGATCGCCGCGGTCCTGCTGCGCCTGCTGGAGCCGTTCGGCGCTCCGGTCACCGTCGTCCGCCAGCACCCCGAGCCCGTGGCCGGCGCGAAACGGACCGTCGGCACCGACCGGCTGCCCGAAGCGCTGGCCGGCGCGCGGGCCGTCGTGCTCGCGCTGGCCCTGACCCCGCAGACGCGCGGCCTGATCGGCCGGGCCGAGCTGGCCGCCATGGAGCCGGATGCGTGGCTGGTCAACGTGGCCCGCGGCGAGCTGGTGGACACCGCGGCCCTGGTCGACGCCCTGCAGCGCGGCCAGATCGGCGGCGCGGCCCTGGACGTGACCGACCCGGAGCCGCTGCCGGATGGCCACCCGCTGTGGGACCTGCCGAACTGCCTCATCACCCCGCACACCGCCGACACCCAGGAAATGATCCAGCCCCTCCTGGCCAGCCGGATCGCGGAGAACGTCCGGCGTCTGGCGGCGGGCCAGGAACTCGTCGGCCTGATGGATCCCGCCCTCGGTTACTGAGCCCACCGATGAATCGGCCGTCCGCCGGTCGTTACATCTGAAACAGAGCACACCAAGGAGGAACCATGACCGGACGCCCGTTCGTCACCTGCCTGTGGTTCGACACGCAGGCCGAGGAGGCCGCCACCTACTACACGGCGATCTTCAAAGATGCCCGGCTCGGCGCCGTGCACCGCTACACCTCAGCCGGCCCCGGCCCGGAAGGAGACGTGATGCTGGTGGAGTTCGAGCTCAACGGGCAGAAGTTCTCCGCCCTCAACGGCGGCCCGCAGTTCGTCTTCAACGAGGCGGTCTCGATCGTGGTCACGTGCGCGGACCAGGCCGAGGTCGATTACTACTGGGACCGCCTGTCCGACGGCGGCCAGGAGAATGTCTGCGGCTGGCTGAAGGACCGGTACGGGCTGTCCTGGCAGATCGTCCCGGCCGTGTTCTTCGACATGATCGCCGACCCGGACTCGGGCCAAGGCGGCCCGTGTCACGCAGGCCATGTTCGGCATGACCAAGTTCGACGTCGCCGCCCTGGAGCGGGCCTACGCCGACGCCAGACCGTTACCGGGCCGTTGAACCGCCGGTCCCGAGGGCACGTGAGACAGGGGTATGGGGAGCACGAGAGGGACGTCAGCGTCCCGGCGGTCCCGGCCCGGGATCGCCGGGCTCGCCGGGGCGGCGCTGCTGGTCGCGTCGGGCGCCATCCACCTGGACCTGTACCTGACCGGTTACCGGTCCATACCCACCATCGGCTGGCTGTTCCTGTTGCAGGTGATCGCCGCGTTCGCCCTCGCGGCCGCGATCGCGCTCACCGGCAGCCCGCTGGCCGCCGCGGCCGGGGCGGGCTTCGCCATCAGCACGCTCGGCGGCTACCTGCTGTCGCTCTGGGTGGGCCTGTTCGGTTTCACCGAGGTGCGCACCACCGCCGGGATCGTGGCCGGGATCATCGACGTGGCCGCCTTCGCCGCGCTGGCCATCGCCGCCGCGCCCGCCCTGCCGCAAGGCCGCGACGCCGGCCGCCGCCTGCTGGCCGCGGTCGGTGCCGCCTCGGTCGTCGCGCTCGCGCTGCTCATCGCCGCGGTCGCCACGCCCAGATCCCAGCCGGTCGCGGCCGGCCCGGATGTGCTGAAGGCCCGCGACGTCGGCGGCGTGACGCTGCTCACCAACGCCAACGGGCTCACGCTGTACTCGTTCGCCCCGGACACCGCGGCCAAGTCCGCCTGCTACGGCAGCTGCGCCGCCTACTGGCCGCCGGTCACCGGGACCCCGTCCGCCGGGACCGGGGTCACCGGGCAGCTGGGCACGATTACCCGCACCGACGGCACGACCCAGGCCACTTACGACGGTCACCCGCTCTACACCTACATCGGCGACGGCGCGCCCGGCCAGGACAGCGGGAACAATCTCAACCTGAACGGCGGCCTGTGGCGCGTTGTGCCCGTAGCCGGGTAGCTCCGTCAGCATGTGCGTCCCGTTTCCCGAGCCGACCGAGCCGGCCGGCTCGCAGGCCGAGGTCTTCCTCCGCTACCTGGACTACTTCCGGTCCCGGCTGGCGGCCAAGCTGGCCATGCTGCCCGCCGCCGAACTGCACCGGACCGTCCTGCCGTCCGGCTGGACGCCGCTCGAGCTGCTCAAGCACCTGCGCTACGTCGAGCTCCGCTGGCTGGAATGGGGCTTCGAGGGCCGCCCCGTCGAGGACCCATGGGCCGACGAGCAGGACGGCCGCTGGCATGTCGGCCCGGACGAGACCCTGGCCAGCCTCCTGGGCGGCCTGCAGGACCAGGCCGCACGGACCCGCGCCGTCGTCGGGTCCCACGACCTCGCCGAGGCCGGCCAGCCCGGCGACCGCTGGGACGGCGCCGACCCCCCGCCCCTGGAGCGGATCCTGTTCCACCTGCTCCAGGAGTACGCCAGGCACCTGGGCCAGCTGGACATCGTCGTCGAGCTCGTGACCGGCGCTTCCGGGGAATGACCATCGGGCCGAACGGACTCTGGTACCTGCCCGCACCGCGGCCGCCCGGGGCCCCGCGCGCCGACAAGCCGGGTCCCGCGCGCCGATAGCCGGGGCCCCGCGCGCCGATAATAGGCCGGGTGACCAGACGCTCCCGTCGGCCGGCCCGGCCTCCTGCCCCCGCCTCCAGCCCGGCGCCCCGCCGGCGGTGGCCCGCCGCCGCGGCCTGCGCCGCGCTGCTGGCCGCGGTGGCCGGCTGCACGTCGTCGGCGACGACGCCCCCGCCGACCACCGCGTCCTCCCCGGCCGTGTCATCCCCGGCCGGGACCTCCCCGGGCCCGTCCTCCTCGGCCGCGGACTGGCCGACCTACGGCCGCACCGCGGACCGCAGCGGGGTGTCGGTCAGCACGCCGGCGCCTGGCACGGTGCGGCCGTCGTGGACCGCGTCCGTGGACGGCCCGGTGTACGCCCAGCCTCTGGTGGTGGGCGCCGAGGTCATCGTCGCCACCAGCAACGACAGCGTCTACGCCCTGAACTCATCGGGCGGCGCGGTCTTGTGGACCCGGCACCTGGCCTCCCCGGTCCCGTCCGGGCTGCCGTGCGGCAACATCAGCCCGTCGGGCATCACCGGCACCCCGGTGGCCGACCGGGCCACCGGGCAGCTGTGGCTGGTGACCTTCACCGCCCAGCCGGCGTACCAGCACACCCTGTGGGACCTCGACCTGGCCACCGGGCGGACCGTCTGGCAGCGCCCCATCGACGTCAGCGGCAGCGACCCGCGGGCCCAGCAGCAGCGCGGGGCGCTGACGCTGCTCGGCTCGCGGGTGTACGTGCCGTTCGGCGGGCTGTACGGCGACTGCTCGGACTACAAGGGACGCGTCGTGGGAGCGCCCGTGGCCGGCTCCGGGCCGCTGGTCTCCTTCACCACGGCCAACCAGCTCCAGGCGGGTATCTGGGCCCCGCCCGGAGAGTCCGTGCGCGACGGCAGCCTCTACGTCGCCACCGGCAACGGCATGCCGGCCGACCAGGTCGATGACTCCGACAGCGTGCTGCGGCTCGGCCCCGACCTGGCCGTCCAGGACCGCTTCACCCCGGCCAACTTCGCCGCCCTGTCCAGTGGCGACCAGGACCTCGGGTCGACGGCCCCGGCGCTGCTGCCGGACGGCCTGGTCTTCCAGATCGGCAAGCAGGGGACCGGCTATGTCCTGGACGGGAGCCGGCTCGGCGGGACCGGCGGCGAGCTGGCCTCCGCCGACCTGTGCGAAGGCGGCTTCGGCGGCGACGCGGTGGACGGCAGCACGGTCGTGTTCTCCTGTTACACGAGCCTGCGCGCCATCCAGGTCACCCAGACGGCCCAGATCCACGTCCTGTGGTCGGTGACCGGCTTCCCGGCGGGACCGCCGATCATCGCCGGCGGGGTGGTCTGGGACGTCAGCCGGGGCGGTGTCCTCTCCGGCTTCCGCCTCTCCGATGGCACGTCGGTGTTCTCCGCCGCGATCGGCTCGGTCGTGACTGACTTCCCGAGCCTGTCCGCCTCCGGCTCGCGCCTGATCGTGAGCGCAGGTGACAAGATCGCGTCCTACCTCGGGGCCTAGCCGGCCTGCTCCGCGACGCACCGGTTCACGCACTCGCCGAGGCCCTCGATCCAGGTCCGCAGCACGTTGCCGGGCTGCAGGTAGACCGGGGGCTTGCGGGCGTCGCCCACCCCGTCGGGCGTGCCGGTGACGAGCAGGTCGCCGGGCCGCAGGGTGATGACCTGGCTCGCGTAGGCCGCGATCTCCGCCGGGCCGAACAGCAGATCAGAGGTCCGCGACCGCTGCATGACCGCCCCGTCGACCTCACACCCGAGTTCCAGGTCGGCCGCGTTCCCCACTTCGTCCGGCGTGACCAGGTACGGCCCGGCCGGCGTGCATCCCTCGAACGCCTTGCCCTGCAGCCACTGCAGGGTCCGGCGCTGCCAGTCCCGCATCGACACGTCGTTCATCACCGTGTACCCGGCGATGGCCGCCGCGGCCTGTTCCGCGGTGGCCCGGCGGAGCGGCCGGCCGATGACCACGCCCAGCTCGGCCTCCCAGTCGACGCGGTCGCTCACCGAGGGCAGCACCAGGTCGTCGCGCGCGCCCATCAGGCTGTCGGCGAACTTGCCGAACAGCGTCGGGTACTCGGGCAGTTCCCGCCCGGTCTCCAGGATGTGCGACCGGTAGTTCAGCCCCACGCAGATCACCTTGCCCGGCCGCGGCACGACCGGCGCGAAGTCCGCTTCCGCGGCGGGCACCGGCGCCGCCCCCGCCCGTGGCGGCCGCTCGCCGCCGGCCGCGAGCACCTCGCCCACGTCGGCGGCGTCCAGCGGGATCAGGACGTCCCCGTCCAGCCGCGCCGCGGTCGTCCCGTACCCAGTCCGGATGGTCGCCAGTCGCATAGCGCCGACTCTAGCGTCCCCCGGCCTGGTCCCCGCCGAGGGCCCGCGTCGGCCGGATCGCCGGGATCACAGGTCGATGACCTGACCCTCGGCGGCCACGGCGACCCGCGGATCGCCCCGGAAGCGGGCCGCGAGCTCATCCAGCGCGTCGTCGGTCCGGTCCGGCTTGTGGTGGGCCAGCAGCACCCGGCGGGCGCCGGCCCGCCGGGCCAGCCCCACCGCGTAGTCCGCCGCCGGGTGGCCGAACGAGGCCTCGGCGGCCACCTCGTCCGGCCACAGGAACGCGTCGTGGATCAGCAGGTCCACGCCCTCGGCCAGGCTGAGCGCGGCCGGGTGGTACTCACCCCAGCCCTCGGGTCCCGGGCCCAGCGCGGTAGGGCAGTGATCGGGGATGTAGGCCATCGCCGAGTGCCCGTCGCTGACCCGGTACCCGAAGGTCCGGCCGCCCTTGTGCGGCACCTCCCGCGCCTCCACCGTGAAGCCTTCCGCCTTCCGCACGCCCGGCGCCAGCGAGCCGAACGTCCAGTCCCCGCGCAGGCCGCCCGGCCCGATCGGGAAGTGCGGCGGGGACATCCCCCGGGCCAGCACGTCCTCCGCACCTGCACCCACCTCCTGTTCGGGCAGCAGCAGCGTGACCCGGGCGTCCGCGCGGTCTCCCGCGGTGAAGAACGGCAGCCCGTGCACGTGGTCCCAGTGCAGGTGCGTGAGGATGATCGTGCCGGTAAAGGGCCCGCCGCACAGTAGCCCCGTGACGCGCCGCAGGCCGGTGCCCGCGTCCAGCACGAGCCGCGGCCCACGGCCATCGGACAGGCCGGCGTCAGGGGCAATGGCCACGCACGAGGTCTGACCGCCGTAGCGGAGGAACTCAGCGCCCGGCGCGGGCGTCGAGCCGCGGACACCGCACAGGTAGACACGCACGCTCAGTCCCGCGCGGTAGCTGCACGCCGGTCCCCGGCGGCCACGTCTTCACGCCCGTCCACGGTGGCCACGTCTTCACGCCGGTGCCCGGTGGCCAGCTCGGCCAGGTCGCCCACGTCGAGCTGCGCGGCGGGCACCGACGCGACCCGGCACGGGGTGACGGCGACCAGCGTGGACGTCCGGGTGCCGCCCTCCAGCGCGGCCCGCTCGCCCAGCAGGGCGCCGGGCCCGTACTCGGCCAGCCGGTTCCCGTCCCGCTCCACCGCGATCACTCCGTCCAGGACTAGGTAGATCTCGCGGCCCGGCTCGCCCTGGCGGACCAGGTCGCCGCCGGCCGGGAAGGTGCTCACCCGCGGCCGGCCGGCGCCGTGCATGAGCTGCTCGGACAGGGCGTGTTCCAGCGCGGTCTCGACCGCCGTCACCAGGGCCGGGGAGTCCTCCTCGCCCCATGGGGTGCGGTGGCCGAACGACACGGCCATCCAGTTGCCGTAGTCGGTCAGGCCGGATTTGTGCGTCAGCCGGCCGCCTGCGTCGTAGACCCAGTGCCGGGGGAACTTGCTGGCCCCGCTGAGCGCGTAGTCGGCGTGGCCGTCGGCGTGCAGGGTGAGGGACAGCGTGGTCCACACCAGCGGTGCCTGCCACTGGACGTAAGGCGGGCGCCGTACCGGCCTGGGCGCGGGCAGCGCCGTCCGGCCGCCGGTCGTCTGGACGAAACGCATCCACGAGCCTCCCGCCTCGGGCTCGCGCTGAAGGTCCGGAAGCGCGACGGCCTGGAACGTGTGCTTCAGGCCAGCCATCTTGACCGTGCTGGCGCCCATCACGCCGCCGCCGCCGTAGCCGCCGGCCGTGATCTGCCCCGCGGCGTCGACGTCGATCCACGCCTGCAGCTGGTTCGCGAACCGGAACCGGTCGGCAGCCCTCAGCTCACTGAGGTCCCCGAGCTCCGCCGGGGGTGTCTCGTCGTAGTGGGAAATTCCGGAGTCGAATACCGCCCGGCTCGCCCCGGTGATGGCCTCGGACGGGATCCACGACAGTGAGGTAACGCAGCTTTCGTATCGCATGGCACCGATGTTGCGGTGCGGGCCCGTCCGGTACCAGGGTGGTGCCCGCGCGGTCCGATGGCGTGGTAGCACCACTTCAGGACGCATGCCTGCCTACTTCACCGGCCGGCTGGCGATGTGCGACAACTGGGATATGGATCACCGAAGCGGCGCCCCGCACGGCCCGATCAGCGTCTTCCTGGCGGACGACAACCTGATCGTGCGCGAGGGCGTACGCGCTCTCATCAATGCCCCGGCCGACCTGCAGGTGGTCGGGGTGGCAGCCGACTACGACGAGCTGGTCAGCGGCGCTGAGGCCGCTCAGCCGCAGGTCCTGGTGACCGATATCCGGATGCCGCCCACGTTCCAGCGCGAGGGCATCGACGCCGCCCGGGAGGTACGCAAGCGCCACCCGGGAACCGGGGTCGTGGTGCTCTCGCAGTACGAGGACCCCGAGTACGCGGTGTCGCTGCTGTCGCAGGGGTCAGCCGGCTACGGCTACCTGCTCAAAGACCGCGTCGCCGAGGGCAGCCAGCTCGTCGACGCGATCAGGACGGTGGCCGCCGGCGGGACGGCCCTCGACCCGGCCATCGTCGAGGCGCTGGTGGCTCCCGTGGTCCCCGGCGGGGGCCTGGCGCCCGCCGAGGAGGAGCTGCTCGGGATGGTCGCCGAGGGCCGGACCATCAAGGCCATCGCCGCGATCCGCCGGGTTCCTCCCCAGGCCGTCGCGGCGGAGGTCGACGCCGTGTTCGTCAAGCTGGCCCAGGGCGTATCCGCGGGCAGCGACAGCGCGCTGCAGCGGCTCCGCCAGCTGCACCAGGCCATCGTGGACCGCGAGGAGCAGGGCGAGACCCTGTCCCGGCTGCTGCCCAGCGGCCTGGCCGTCAAGCTCAGGCAGGAACGGCCGGACATCGGGGAGACCGAACGGGTCGTGGTGACTGTCCTGATGAGCGACATCCGGGCCTACTCGGCTATTGCCGAGCACGCCGACCCGAGCCAGCTCGCCGGGCAGCTCAACACTCATCGCGCCGCGATGAACCAGGCCATCCTGGGCGAGGCCGGCACCGTCATGCAGTTCGTCGGCGACGCGGTGATGGCCGTCTTCGGTGCCCCGTTCCCGCAGCCCGACCACGCCGACCGTGCCGTGGCGGCCGCGCTGGCCATGCACGAGCTGCAGCATGAGGTCAACACCCGGTGGCGGGCCGGCGGCCTGCCGCCGTTCGGTCTCGGCCTGGGCCTGTCGACCGGCGAGGCGGCCGCAGCCCTGCTCGGGTCCGCCGAGCACCTGGAGTACACGCTGGTCGGCGACACCGTCAACCTGTCCCAGCGCTTGCAGCAACTGGCTGACCCCGGAGAGACTGTGTTGTCTGAGGCTACGTTCAAGGCGTTGCGCACCCAGGTCCCGGCGGTCGCCCTCGGCGCGCAACGGGTCAAGGGACGCGACGCTCCCGTATTCGCTTACAAGATCAACCGGATGGGGGGACGATGAGCGAGAGCCATCCCGCGCTGGCCGTACGCGGCGTGCGCAAGACCTTCGAGGCCGAGAACGCGCCGGTCCGCGCGTTGCGCGGGGTGAACCTGACCGTCGGCACGGGGGAGTTCGTGGCCCTGATGGGCCCCTCGGGCTGCGGCAAGTCCACCCTTCTGAACCTGGTCGCCGGGCTGGAGGTGCCCGACGAAGGGGAAATCACCGTCGCGGGCGAGCTGGTAACGGGCCGCACCGAGGACGAGCTGGCCCGCCTCCGCCGCCATCACGTGGGCCTGGTCTTTCAGTTCTTCAACCTGCTCGAGGGCATGACCGTGCTGGAGAACGTGGCCCTGCCCGCGATCATCGCCGGCCGCAAGCGCAAGATGGCCGAGACCCGGGCCCGCGATCTGCTCGACCTGCTCGGCATCGGCGACAAGGCGGCCGCCGTTCCCGGCGTGCTGTCCGGCGGCCAGCGTCAGCGGCTGGCCATCGCCCGCGCCCTGGCCAACGATCCCACCCTGCTGCTGGCCGACGAGCCGACCGGGGCCCTGGACTCCGAGGGCGGCAGCGAGGTGATCGAGCTGATGCGCCGCCTGCACCATGGCGGCCAGACCATCATCCTGGTCACCCACGACCCGGACGTGGCGGACGCGGCTGAGCGGGTGGTCCGGATGCGGGACGGCCGGATCGTGGATGCCGAGCCCGCCATCGGCGAGAATGCCGCCATCGGGGTCCGGTGACCGTGGAGCCTGCCGTCACCGCCCGGGCGCACGGCTCGGCTCGTCTGGTCGTGCCCGGAGTCCTCGGCCTGGTGGCCACGGTGGCCGTGGCCGCCGCCGGGCTGCGGATCCCCGGCCTGGGGGTGTTCGCCGCGATCGGCTTCGCCCTGGCCATCGCCTGGGCCCTGGCCGGGATGGTCCTGGCCCGCTCCGCGGACCGGACGACGGCCCCGTTGATGACGCTGGGCGCGCTGACCGGCGCGGTCGCGCTGACCGCGGCCCGGATGGGAGCGCAGCATCATCCGGCGCGCGTGCTGGCCACCCTGATCGCGCCGCTGGTCGTCGCGATCAGCTTCCACCTCGTGCTCGCCCTGCCCGACGGCCGCCTGAGCGGCCCGGCCGCGCGGGCCCTCGTCGGCCTCGGTTACCTCAGCGCCGTCGGCACCGGGATCGGGCTGGCCGTTGCGGGCCAGCCGTTCCCGCTCGTGGCCGGCGCCGTGATCTGGCCGCTCGCGGTGCTGTGCGCCCTGCCCTGCGCGCGGCAGCGCTACCTGCGGGCCGCCGGGCGGGACGCCGAACGGATGCAGTGGCTGGGCGCGGGCCTGGTGGTGGCGGCCAGTACCAGCCTGATCATCGCGGTCCTGCACCTGCTCGTGGGCTGGCCGGGCCCGGCCGCCGCGGTGGCCGCCTGCGCGACCGCGGCGGTGCCGCTGGCGGTGATCGCCGCGGAATGGCCGCCGCTGGCCCCGCATGGCGGTCAGGTCCTCGTGCAGGCCATCGCGGCCGCTGGCTCCAGCGCGGCCGTGGCGGCCATCTACCTGGCCATCGTGCTCGGGCTCGGCGAGACGCCAGCCGACGACGCCGACCGGAAGATCCTCGGCTTCTCCATGCTGGCCGCGGCCGTGGCCGCGGTCGCCTACCTGCCGGTCCGCGGGCGCCTGGTCGCGTCGGCGACCAGGTTCGTCTACGGCGCCCGGGAGGCGCCCGGCGAGGCGCTGCGCACGTTCGGCAGCCGGCTGACCCGGGCCGTGGCCATGGATGAGCTGCTGCTGCAGCTGGCCGAATCGCTGCGCAAGACGATGCGCCTGGACAGCGCGGAAATCTACACCGGAGCCGGCGACGTGCTGGAGCGCGCGGTGTCGGTCCCGGACGCGGGCCGCAGGTCGATCGTGCTGACCGACCGTGAACGGCCGGTGGTCGCCCGGGCCGGGGTGTCCGGCAGTGCCTGGGCCTCGGTCTGGCTGCCCTCGCTGCTGGACGGGCGCGAGCAGGCCCAGCTCCGGGTCGCGCCGATCAGCCACGGCGGCGAGCTGCTCGGGCTCATCGTCGCGGAGCGGCCGGCCCGCGCTGACGTCTTCACCGAGGAGGACGACCGGGTGCTGACCGAGCTGGCCCGCCAGGCCGGCCTGGCCTTCCATAACTCCCGGCTCGACTCGGCCCTGCAGACCACGCTGGATGCGCTCCGGCGCCAGGCCGAGGAACTGCGTGAGTCCCGGGCCCGCATCGTGGCCAGCGGCGACGCCGAACGCCGCCGGGTGGAACGGAACCTGCACGACGGCGCCCAGCAGCACCTGGTCGCCCTGGCCATCAACCTGCGCCTGACCCGCGACATCGTGGCCGACGACCCCGATGGGGCCGCCGAGATGCTCGGCCAGCTGGCCGAGGACGTGCAGGCCACCATCAAGGAGCTGCGCGAGCTCGCCCACGGCATCTACCCGCCGCTGCTAGCCGACAACGGGCTTCCGGACGCGCTGCGCGCCGCCGCCAGCCGCAGCCCGCTCAGCGTCCGGGTGGACGTGGCCGACGGCGTGGGCCGCTACTCCGCGGAGGTCGAGGCGGCCATCTATTTCTCCTGCACCGAAGCGCTGCAGAACGCGGCCAAGCACGCCGGGCAGGCCACCGTGGACCTGCGGCTGTGGACCGAATCAGGCGGGCTGCTGTTCTCGGTGACCGATGACGGCCCGGGGTTCGACCCGGCCACCGCCCGCGGCGGCCACGGCTACGTCAACATGGCCGACCGGCTCGGTGCCATTGGGGGTACCGTCCGCTGGGATTCCCGGCCCGGGCACGGGGCCATCATCAGCGGGTCGGTCCCGCTCGCCGCCTGACCGGCGCCTACAACCGGACGAACGCGCCGGAGTCCCGATCCTGCCACAGCTGCTGCAGCGCGGCGGCGCCGAACCGCTCCTTGTTGACGTACCCGGTGGCCCCGCTCTCCATCGCGCTGCGCGGCAGGTCGGCCAGGTCGTAGGTCGAGCACAGGAACACCACCACGTCCGGGTGGGCGGCCACGATACGCCTGGTGGCCTCGATGCCGTTCATCTCCGGCATGTTGATGTCCATCAGGACCAGCGCCGGGTGCAGCTCGTCGGCCAGGGCGATCGCCTCGGGGCCGCTCGCCGCCTCGCCCGCCAGCTCGAAGCCGGGCAGCCTGCGCAGCACAGCTTTCACCGCGAGGCGGAATGGTGCCTGGTCATCCACGATGAGGACGGAGTGCGGGCTGGTCACCTCTCCAGCTTGGCATACGGTCCGGCGAGCGGGGAGCATGCTGCCACCCGCATCACGGTGGGGTCAGCTTCCCTGCCCGCGTCCCAGGAACAACAGCACGGCCATGACCCGCCGGTTCACGTCCTTCTCTTCGCTCAGCCCGAGCTTGGCGAAGATCGAGTTGGTGTGCTTCTCCACGGCGCGCTCGGACACCAAGACCGCGGCGGCGATGGCGGCGTTGTTCTTGCCCTGGGCCATCTCGGCCAGGATCTGGGTCTCCCGCGCCGTGAGCGTGTCCAGGCTGGAGGACCCCGCGTGGGACCGTGACCGGACCAGCTCGTCCACCACCAGCGGATCGATGACCGAGCCGCCGCTGGCCACCGCGTGGATGGCGTTGACCAGGTCGTCGACGCTGGCCACCCGCTCCTTGAGCAGGTAGGCCCGGCCCGCGGAGCCGTGTTCGAGGAGCGCCACCGCGTAAGCGGGCGCCGTGTACTGGCTCAGCACCACCACGCCCACCCCGGGGCGGTGCTCACGGAGCCAGGCGGCCGCCTGGATGCCCTCGTCGCGGCCGGTGGGCGGCATGCGGATGTCGGTGATCACCACGTCTGGCTCGCTGCCCTCGATGACCGCGAACAGCTCGGGCAGATCGGATGCGGTGCCGACCAGCTCGAAGTCCTGGTTGGACGCGACCAGCCGGGAAACGCCTTCCCGCAGGAGCACGTTGTCCTCGGCCAGCGCGACTTTGATGGCGGCCATGGCGTGATCGTAGCCTGGCCCGCCGTTACTCGGTGCGCAGGATCTCCCCGGGAACTATTCAGCGCGCAGGAGCTGCCCGGGTTGCAGCCGGGCCGCGCGTTCGCCCGGCCAGGCGGCCAGCAGGATGGCGGCCGCCAGGGCCGCGGGCGCGATCACGAGCAGGGCCCACACCGCCACCGGCGGGAAATAGGCCAGCGGGGCCAGGTTCGCGGCTTCCCGCCACAGCGCCTGGCCCAGAATCAGTCCCAGCGGGATCCCGAAGGCCAGCCCGATGAGCGCGAGCAGGCTCGCCTGCGTGACCAGCACCAGCCGGGACTGCCCCCGGGTCAGCCCCAGCGCCCGCAGTACGGCCAGCTCGTGCCGGCGGTGGTTCACCGCGCTGGACAGTGCGTGTCCGACGGCCGCGATGGCCAGCAGGATCAAGAAGGCGGCCAGGGCCAGTGGCAGTACCGCGACGTCCCTGAGCGCCACCACCTGGGCCGGCGTGGGCTGGGTGTCGAAGGTGAAGGCTTTTCCTCCCGGGATGGCCGCGGCCCTGGCATCGAGCCGGTGCGCGACCGCCTGGACGTCGGCGCCCGGCCTCAGGGTCACGACCCCCAGGTGGAACTTGAAGGGGTAGTGCGCACCGCGGAACAAGCGGTCATACCCCCCAGGGGTTAGCCAGGCGCCATCGGAGTACTCGTTGTGCGGTCCCGCCGGGACGAAGCCGATGCCGGTCACCCGGAACGGCATCTGGGTGGGCGTGCCGCCCGCCAGCGAGATCGTGCTGCCCGTGACGGCATGCAGGTCCTTGGCCGTCAGCGGCGCCAGCACGATCTCGTCCGGCGCATCGGGCATCCGCCCACCGGTGAGCACGACCGAGATCCGCTTGTCGCCCACCGGGTCGTAGGTAAAGCTCTCGACCGAGACCCGCCCGGACTGCGCCCCGGCGATCCGCGCGTCGTCTATGCCGGTGACGTCCGGATCGGCGGCCACCGCCTGCAGGACCTTGTCGGCGGGCCCGAAATCCTGGCCGGACAGGCCGAAGAACGTGCCCAGCTGCCAGGTCTGGCCGTAGCGGACCGGGTTGGCGGTCGCGTCGGCCACCCCGGCCGAGAAGGTGAACGCAGCCAGCACGCCCAGCACGCCGGCCACCGCACCTAGCAGCGCCGGCCGGACCGGCACCGCGGCCCGCCCCCGCCCGGACTCCAGCGCGAACCGGGTGCCCACCACGACCGATACCGGCAGCCCGGCCGCGGCCGCGGCCGCCGCAACGCTGGACCGGCGCGGGACGCTCCGTCGCCTGCTCGCCGCCAGCCCGAGCGCCGCGAAAGCCGCCGACGCGACTCCCACCAGCAACGGCGCGAGCACCCAGCCCGGGCCGAGAATCAGCCAGTCGGCGTCGATGCCCGGATGCGGCTCGACGTAGGCCGCCTCCCCGATCGGCATCCACCGCGACGCCACGATGGCCCCTGCGACCCCGAGCGTGGCTCCGGCCGCCGCGGCCAGGAACGGCGGCACCGCGGCCGACGCGACGGCCTGCCGCGGGGTCAGGCCCACCGCCTGCAGCACCTGAAGGTCGGCCATCCTGGCCGAGATGTACCGGGCCACGTACCCGCCGATGAGGAACAGGGCGGCCAGCAGTGCGGCCAGCCCGAAGGCCAGCAGGCACGCCGCCTCGTACTCGGTGAGCCGCTTGACCGGGCCGCCGAAGTAGGACTGGTTGTCCCACATGTCGATGTCGGACCGGCCTGTCACCCGGGCCAGATCGGCGCGGAACGCGGGAATCTCGGCGGGCCCGCCCTTCAGCCGTATCAGCGCGTTGATGTAAGAGTCACCGTTGGTGCCCATGATGTTCTTTTCGTACTTAGCGAACAGGGCCGGAGAGGCCAGCATGCCGCCGTGCTGGCCCGGCCCGTCCACATTCACGCTGCCCCAGAAGGACCGGCCTACCCCGACGATGGTGGCCGTGACCTTGGGGCCGGCGGGCGGCCCGCTCGTGCCGTCGTAGCCCCCATCCTGGTTGACCTGCGCGATGCTGGCCAGATCCAGGGTCAGCGTGTCCCCGACATGCTTGTGGTAGACGGCCTCGAACTGGGGCGTCACCACGATCTCGTCAATGCGTTCGGGGTTGTACATCCGCCCGGAGAGCATGACGGGCCGCTCGATGGTGGTGCCCATCTGCCCGTCGACCGTGGGGAAGCCGGTGCTGGCCTCAGGACAGCACGGCAGCGCGAACCCGAACACGACCGGAAACTCGGTCAGCGCCGCGACCTCGGGCAGGGCCCGGATCTTGGACCAGTCGAAGCCCGGCTGGTTGGGCAGTACGGTCACTGTCCCGGGCCGGGTCTGGTCCCACAGCCGGTCGGCCGCGCTGTGCCCCCGGCGGGCCCCCGCCGCCGCCGTGAGCACGGTCGCCGTGGCCACCGCCACCAGCAGGGCCAGCACGGCCAGCGAGCGCCAGTGGTGGCGCATCTCCAGCCGCAGCCAGGTCAGAACAATTCGCACAGGTCCTAGTAGAGGGCGTGCCGGGACGCGCCGCAAGAGTGCTACGCCCGCCCACCTGGGGAAGGTGGCCGCACCGGACTCGGTGTGCTGCCACCACTGGCCCGCCGCGCGCAGGCACGCTGGGCACGGACCGGCCTGATCCGCACAATGATCGGTATGACGGTGAAAGCCCCCATGGTCGCGCTGGCCTGCTGGCGGTCCGCCCTGCGCGGCTCGTGGCGGCAGGCCGTCGCGCTGGCTCTGGTGACCGGGCTGCTCGGCGGGGTGGCCCTGGGCGCCGTGGCCGGGGCCCGGCGCACCGCCACCGCTTACGCCCGCTACCTGACCTCCATCAACGCCAGTGACGTCTTCGTCAACGTGCCCGGCCAGATTCCCGGCCTGTCGCCGACCGAGCCCATCACGCTGATCTCCTCCCTGCCCGGCGTGGTCGCCCACGCCGCCTACATCGGCCTGAACGGCCTCCCGGTAGTGCATGGCCAGGTCGATGACAACTTCCTCGACAACAGCGTGAACGGCAGCCTGGACGGCGAGTACTTCAGCCAGGACCGGCCCACTGTGCTGGCGGGCCAACTCCCCCCGGAGACCTCGACCAGCACGGTGGTGCTCACGTCGGGCATCGCCCACAGGTTCGGGGCCATGGTCGGGAGCACGGTCAGCTATCAGTTCCGCCCGGTGAACGCGCAGGGCCAGCCGGACGGCCCGTCGTTCACCCGCTCCTACCGGGTGGCGGCCATCGTCCAGGTGCCACCCGCCCTGGTGGACGAGTCCGACATATCAGATGGGAGCGTCCTGCCTCCTGGGGCGACCCGGCAGCTGCTGTCCGCGTATTTCTACGCGTGGATCGGGCTGCGCCTAACCCAGGGAGCGGCCGGGATCCCGGGCCTGCAGCGGCAGCTTTCCGCGCTGAGTACCAGCCTGGAACAGCGGTATGAGCAGCTGACCGGCCAGAAGGTGGCCGGGCCGGTATTCAGCATCAACCGCACCGACGTCATCCGCAGCCAGGTCCAGCAGGCCATCGCGCCGGAGGCGGTCGCGCTCAGCGTGTTCGGCGCCATCGCCGCGCTCGCCCTGCTGGTCCTGGTCGGACAGGGGCTCGTCCAGCTGATCAGCCGCTCCGCCCGGGACATTGCCGTGCTGCGTGCGCTGGGCGCGACTCGCGGCCAGGCCGCGGCGACCGCTTCCCTGCCCGGGCTGATCTCCGTCCTGGGCGGCGTGGCCGCGGCCGTAGCCGTCGCGGTCGCGGTGTCGCCGCTGGCCCCGGTGGGGCCGGTCCGCCGGTATGACCCGGACCGCGGATTCAGCGCCGACGCCCTCGTCCTGGGCGCTGGTGCCGCCGTCCTGCTCGTGGTCATGCTCGGCCTGCTGGCCCTGGTCGCCCTGCGCTCGGTCCGGGCGCGCGCGAGCGGATCCGGCGCGGGTTCCTCCGCCGCGGCCCGCGCGGCGGCCGCCGCGGGGCTGCCGGCCGCCGCGGTCATCGGCACCCGCAACGCGCTCGATCCCGGCTCCGGCGTCCGGGCCGTCCCGGTGCGGTCCGCGCTGCTCGGCGCGATCGCGGCCGTCGCCGCGGTGGTGACCGCCGTGGTGTTCAACGCGAGCCTGGCCGGGCTGACCTCCCATCCGGCCCGGTACGGCTGGAACTGGGACCTGGTCATCCAGGCCGAGGCCGGCTACGGAAACTTCAATCCGGGGGCCATGGAGAAGCTGCTCAAGGACCAGCCTGCCGTGACGGCCTGGTCGGAATTCTCGTTCGCCCAGCTGCCGATCGACGGCCAGATCATCCCGGCCCTCGGCCTGCAGCGTCAGCTCGGCTCGGTGCAGCCGCCCACCACCAGCGGCCAGGCGCTGTCCGGCCCCGGTCAGGTCGAGCTGGGTTCGGTAACCCTGCGCCAGCTGGGCAAGAAGGTCGGTGACCGGGTCCAGATCGGCATCCCGGGGCACCAGCAGACCGTCGTGGTCATCGGGACCGTGACCCTGCCCTCGTTCGGCGTGGGCGCCGCCGATCATCCCTCCCTCGGCCGCGGCGTCATGACCACAGTGGCCACCCTGCAGGCCGCGATGGGGCAGACCGGGCCGCGGCCCAGCCAATCCCAGGCCATCCCCGTGCTGCCCTCGGCGGCGCTGATCGACCTGGCTCCGGGCACCACCGCGGCGCAGCGCGTCGCCCTGGTCACGCGGATCACCTCGGCCAACCCGGACGGGACTCCCGGCGGTACCTACGAACTGGTCAGCGCGCGGGCCTCGACGGTGGTCAACGCCGAGCAGATGGGCGGGCAGCCGCTTGCCCTGGCCGTCGGCATGGCCGTGGCGGCCGTGCTGTCGCTGGCCCTGACCATCCTCAGCCTGGTCCGCCGCCGCCGGGGCGAGCTCGCCCTGCTCAAGGTGCTCGGCATGACGCGGGCCCAGATCTGGGCCGTCATCGCCTGGCAGACCACGCTTACCTTGCTCATCGCCGTCCTGGTCGGCGGCGTGCTCGGCATCGTCGGCGGCAGGCTGGCCTGGCACGCCTTCGCCGACTCCCTCGGGGTCGTGCCTGTCGTCGAGGTCTCGGTGCCCGTGCTCATCCTCGGCCTGGCCGCGCTGGTGCTGGCCGGCAACCTGCTGGCCGCCCTGCCTGCGGCCGTCGCCGCCCGGACCAAGCCCGCCGCCAGCCTGCGCGCCGAATAGCCCACCGCCGCCCGCGGGCCGCCGCTCAAGCGGGGTCGCCGAGCTCACGCTCGATCATCGCCACCAGGTCCGGTCGGCTGGCCAGGCCCCGAAGCACCTCCACCGGCACGCCGAGCTGACGGGCTGCCGCAGCTACCACCGGCTGGAGCATGCCCAGCGCCGCGGCCAGGCCCTCGTCCCGGGTGTAGGTGGGCGGCAGGTCCTCGATTGACAGCTCGCCCGGCCGGCCGAACGTCCCGTCCGGCCCGGGCAGCCAGGCCTCCCGCTCCGCCGCCTCCGCGATCACCGACCGGGCCTTCTCCGGGCTCGAGCTGTCGAAGGACGCCAGCACCGATCGCTCCACCACCCCCGCCACCAGCCGGCGGTTCGGGGCCAGCAGCACGTTCCAGACGTACTCCGACCGGGCGTGACCGGGATGGGCCAGCGCGAAGTCCAGGCCGTCGATCTCCGCCGCCGGATCGAACCCGTCCCGCCCGCGCTCGTTGCGGCCGAATTCGACCGTGATGGACACGTACCCGGCCGCGTCCGGGGTCCGGGCGCGCACCTCGACACCCGGCCGCACGCCCATGCCGCGCAGCTGGGCCAGCCACGGCCCGTAACGGTCGGCCGCGAACCACGCCTCCGGGTTGCCGGCGAAGTAGGTTTCCAGCTCCTTAGTCCGCTGGTACAGCCCGGGCGGGGCCATCAGGCGCTGCTCCCCGGTCGCCGCGTTCTCCCCGATGAGGAAGGCGGTCTCCCGCAGCCGCCCGAGCAGTTCGTCCCGGCGCCCGGTGCCCAGCGGGGCGACCTCCAGCGCGGTCATCACCAGGTCCAGGTCGGCGTCGTGCTCGGCCACGTCCAGCGCCGCCGCGTCCAGGCCGTCGTAGCGCGGCAGGACGATCTCGAGCACCTCGGCCACCACGTCCGGCTCGGCCAGCTCCAGGGCGTCCAGGAACGGCCGGGCCGCGGGGGAGCCGGCCACCGCGCGGCGCACCGTGGGCAGGCTGCTGCGGGCCGGGCCGGGCAGGTACACGGCCGGGCGCCCGCCGTCGTCGAACGGCGCGACCTGGCTGCCGTCCTCGAGCCGGATGACCGGCTTGGCCCGCGCCGCCGGCCACAACGCCGAGTGCCGGTACAAGAACGCGTACAGCCGCGCGATCCACTCATCTGGCTGCGCGGCCAGGAACTCTGCCGACAGCCGCTCGACGACGCCCTCGGCCGTGACCTCCGCCAGGCCCACCTCGTCCCGCAGGAAGCGCCACAGCACGGGGGTGCCGGTCTCGCTGATGGACTCCTCGGCGAACCAGGCGGGCGCGCCCGTCCCGTACAGCGTGCCCAGCTGGACGGCGTCCAGCAGCCCGGGCCCAGCGTCGCCGGCCAGCCTGAGCTCCCCGGCCGCACGGTAACCGCCGCCGGCCGCCGGGATGAGCTCCTCGGTGGCCAGCATCTCGCGGACCGTCTCGAACAGCGGCCGGAACATGTCCTCGGGCGCGAAGCGCGCCGCCTCCAGCGGCAGCGCCGTCAGCGCGGCCACCGACAGCAGCCCGGCCGAACGCAGCTCCCGCACCACGTCGGCCAGCAGCGCGGCCGTCTCGCGCACCAGGGCCTGGTTCGCCGGGTCGTGCGCGGGCACGTTGTCCCGGGCCGGCGTGGTCCGGTACGGCCCCTGCACGATGAAGCCGAGAAACGTCTCCTTCTCGGTCGGGAAGAACACGCTCAGCGGCGCACGGTCCAGCCGGAGCACCCGGCCCGCCTCGGCCCGCATCGCGATCTCCACCCGCAGCGGCCCCTCGCCGCGGGGCGGCTGCGCGTCCCCGGACGGCGGTGCGCCGAGGCCTTCGACGCGGCGGTGCCACACCAGCCACTCCTGCGCCCGGGACCGGCCCTTGGTCACCGTGACGCGGCGGCTGGACTCGCTGCGGGGCTCGGTCCGGCGCTCGATGACCGAGACGGCCACCCTGGCGCCGCCCACCCGCAGCCGGGTGATGCTGGCCAGGAACAGCAGGACGCCCGGCTCGAGCGCGGCCAGCGCCGCGGAGATCTCGCGGACCGCGACCGCTGCGGGCACGTCGTCGTGATCGAAGGGGAACACGAACAAGGTCCCGGCCCCGGGCCGGGGATCGGTCACGTAGGGCCGGACGTAATTCTCGATCCGGAAGTGCTCGTCCCCGCTGTGGACGTGCGGGCTGCGGGTGTAGGCGTAGACCGACTTGAATCCGATGCCGAACTGGCCGATCGAGGTGAGGTCGCCGGATTTGCGGCTCTGGCCGACCCCGCAGATCCCGCGGACGTCGGCTTCGGTGAAGGGCCGGCCGTCGTGCCGCAGCTCCAGCCGGTCCGCCGTCAGCTCGAAGGCCAGCTCGGTGGCCCCGGCGTCCTCGGCGTTCTGGATCAGCTCGAAGATGAAGTGAGTCCGCTCGCTGTACAGCTGCCCGAGCAGATCCAGCACGGCGGTGTCCCAGCCGTACCGGGCGATGTTCTCCTCGCGGATCTTCTGGTAGTCGGCTGGCATCGCCGTTCCCCTGCCGCTCCTCGTCGGGTCCCGTTCGCTACGTAACGTGGGCGCGTCCGCTGAATCTACCCGGCCCGCGTCACGCCTCGTCCGCGCCTGAGCCGCGACAATGTTTGCCTAGCTTTCGCTGGTGAAGTGAGTAAGTTTGCTGCTTTGCCTGAGTTACCGGACCCTAAGTCGCTAACTTACGGTGAGGGGCCCTATAGTCGCCCCTCGCCGATGAGGGACTCCATCACCGGTAAGTCCGTGGGAGGAAAAATGGCTGCATCCAGCTCAGCTGGCGTGACGATGCCCCCAGAACAGCTGGCGGCCGCCCGATGAGCCGCCCGCGCTCGTGGGGAGAGTCGCCGATGGCGGCCCAGCGCGACGACCGTCAGCGACCCTTGCCCTCCGCCCAGTGCTCACTGTGCGGTATGGCGTTCCCGACCAGCCTGCTGGTGCCCGACGGCGGCCAGGCCTGCGCCGACATCCGCTGGTACTGCCAGGACGCCAAATCCTGCACCGAGCGCTGGACGGCTAACCTGCCGCGGCACCCGCACATCGCGCCGACCTCGGCCAGCCTGGCCTCGTCGGCGGCCCCCGCGCCCGCCCTCGAGCCGGCGACGCGCGCGGAACGCAGGCCGGGGCCCGAGCCCGTGCCCGCCGAACTGCGGGGCAGGCCCGCCCGGGAAGCCTGGTCCATCGACCCGTCGTAGGGCCGCGGCCCACGCGATGGCACCGCGTGGGGTCGATCACGTTCTGGTTAGGACACCTGGCCTTTGACAGGCGTCCATATTCTCGCTTAGCGTCGTTTCTCCCACGGAAGCCTCTTGGGGAGGGCGCGCATGCTGCGGATGCCCGCGCCGCGCTGGCCCAGCCAGGCGGCCGACGGCGGGCGGCGCTCACCGGTGGAGATCGTGGCCACCATGGGCACCTATCTGACCCGCACCCATGCCGCCGAGGTCTCGGGACTGCGCGCCGGGCCGTTCGGGCGCTGGGCTGATGGCGTCACCGCGATGCGCGCGGACTGCGTCGCCTTCGCGGGTCACTGGCAGACGCACAACGAGCAGGTCCTGCAGGCCGCGGAGCCCGCGCCGCTGTGGGTGGTGCTCGGCGACTCCACCGCGCAGGGGCTCGGCGCGCCGAGCCCGGACCACGGGTACGTCGGCCAGGTCCTCGGCGCGCTGCAGCAGCGGACCGGACTGCCCTGGCGGGTGCTCAACCTGTCCGCCTCCGGCGCGCTCATCCGCGACGTGCTGAATCAGCAGCTGCCCCGCGTGCCTGCGTCGGCCAGCCTGGTGACCTGCGGGATCGGGTTCAACGACATCCTGTACACGGGGCCGGGCAAGCTGTTTACCGACCTGCGGGCGCTCCTGGCCGCCGTGCCCGACCGCACGGTCATGCTCGACCTGCCGGTGCCGGCCGGATACGGGGGCCTGCTCGGCCTGGCCAGCCGTCCCTACGTGGCGCGGATCAACCGCGCCATCCACCAGGCGGCCGCCGCCCGGGGCCTGCCCGTCGCCGAGGTGTCCCGGCATTTCCTGCCCCCGTGGGCCGGGAAGTTCGCGTCCGACTGCTTCCACCCCAGCCAGGACGGCTACCGCGACTGGACGCGAGCCGTTCTCGCCGCCATCTGACGTTCGCCCGCGCCCGGCCCGGTCAGCTGGCCGCCGTCTCGGCGGCCTGGGCCAGCGACATCCCGTCGACGGTGAGCGTGACCACGACGTTGCCCCGGGTGGCCACCGAGTACGGGCAGCGCTCGTGGGCCCGGGCCATCAGCTCCGCGGCCGCCGCGGCGGTCAGGTTCGGCGCGCGCAGGTCCAGCGAGACCGCCAGCCCGAAGCCGCCGTGCCCGGTCGGCCCGATCCCGACGGTCGAGGTGGTGGCTGACCCGGACGCGTCGAGGCCGCGGCCGCGGGCCACGCCGAGCAGCGCGGACTGGAAGCACGCGGCGTAGCCGACCGCGAAGAGCTGCTCGGGGTTGGTCCCGGGCCCGCCGTCCCCGCTCATCTCCGCGGGAACCGACAGGTCGACCTCGAGCCGCCCGTCGCTGGTGCGCCCGTGCCCCTGGCGCCCGCCTTCCACCACGGCCTCGGCGGTGTACAGGACCTTCTGAAGCTCGACGGTCATGGCGTGATCCCTTCCGGTCAGCGACTCACTTGTCCACCAAGCTGAAACCACGGTCCGTTCGGAAATATTTGCCTTTTTACCGAACGGACCGTGGCGCCCCGACCCCAGGCATCGATCTGAGCTACCTAGCCGCCGCGCTCCGCGCGGTGGCGCGGGTCACCAGTTCAGCGGCGGCGACAGTAACGGCCGTGACCGTGGCGACCGCTGGCCACGCGCCGATGCGCTTGGCCAGCGGATGCGAGCCGCCCATGGCCGCCACGTACAGCGCGGTCAGGCCCGCGGCGGCCGCCGGCCCGCAGGCCCGGTACCAGTCCCGCGCGCACCAGGCGCCGGCCGCGGCGAACAGCCCGCCCGCCAGGTCACGGCGGCCGGTCCAGCGCCCGGCGAGGAAGCCTCCGGTGAGCCCGAGGGCGGCGACCGCAGAGGAGGGAACGGTGGCACTGTCACTCATGGGCCTCACGCTACCTACTCGCGCGGCAAGCTCCGTCCGCCCGGCCCGGGCCCTTGCGCGCACCTGCAGCATCCGGTGAACTGGCCTCATCAAGTCGACCAGGACTACCTCGGAGCGGACCTATGCCCCGGTGATCAGTATGAGCCGAACCGGGTCCTCGGCTTTCCGGTGCGTCCGCGGGCCAGGCGGGACGGTCCCGCCGGGCCGCGACCTCAGCCCGATTCGGGGACGCGTGCGACGGTGAATACGGACTGGCCGAAGGGGGGGCGGACCAGCCGTTCGGCGGTGCGGGTGGCGGGCAGGACGAGCCGGTCGTACAGCTTGACCATCGGCCCTTCCTTGGGTGTCAGCCGGAACACGCTGGTGGCCAGGTAGTAGCCGATCAGGCCGAGCGCGTTGACGTACCGCAGCTGCTCGACGGCGAGCCCGGCGTCGGTCAGGGCCTGGCGCATGCTCTTCTTGGTGTAGCGGCGCACGTGCCCGGTCGCGATGTCCACCGGGCTCATCGCGAACGGGAACGCGGGCACGATCAGCACGATCCGGCCGCCGGGCCGCACCAGCCGGGCCATGCTGCGCAGCGCCGCGACGTGGTCCTCGATGTGCTCGAGCACGTTGTAGGACACCGCGCCGGAGTAGGTGTTCACCTCATCGGTGGGCAGCAGCATCTCCCGGATCGTCACCTTGCCGTGCCCGCTGAGCCGTTCTTTGAGGGCCACCAGGCGGCCGGGATCGGCTTCGGTCGCGGTGAACCGGGTGAAGTGCGGGGCCCATTCCAGCGCGTAGTCGCCCAGGCCGCTGCCGATCTCAATCGGGTCCTCGCCGAGGAACGGGATGGCCAGCTCGACGAACCACCGGCGGTGGTTCACGGCGGTGGCGAGGCCCTCCAGGACCTCGGACTGCACGCACTGGTCTCCGTTGATTCCCGGCATATGCAACTCCGCAATAGGCAGCGTACTGGCTCCCGGCACCCGGCTACGGGCGCCGGCTGGCGGTAATGAGCTGATCGGGAAACCTTAGCGAAGAATGAGGACCGATTGGGCCGCGGCGGCTAGGCTCGCCTGCGTGTCCGCGTCGGGTGCCGCCGAGGCGGTCGGCCGGCCTGCCGCGCCGAGCCGGCCCGCGGACCCGTCCGTGCCTCGATGGGCAGATTTCGCGGCCGTGGCCGTCTACCTGGCCCTGGCCTGCTGGGTGACCTCTGGGCTGTGGCGGGATGTGAACGCGCTCGCCCTGGTGAACGGCGGTTCCGACGTCCACTTCTTCGAGTGGGCCCTGGTCCACGCGACCCGGATCTTCACCCACGGCGAGAACCCGCTGTTCAGCCCGCAGCTCAACGCGCCCGACGGCGTGAACATGATGGCCAACACCGGGATGCTCGGCCTGACCGTGCCGCTGGTCCCGGTGACCCTCCTGTTCGGCCCGGCCGTCGCGTTCACCCTCATGCTCACCGGGGGGCTGACCGCCACCGCGTGGGCCTGGTACCACGTGCTGTCCCGCCACATCGTCGGCCGCCGGTCGGCGGCCTTCGTCGGCGGCCTGTTCGCCGGCTTCGCGCCTGGCCTGGTCAACCAGGCCAGCGGCCACCCGGACCTGGTCTGCCAGTTCCTGATCCCGTTCATCATCTGGCGGGCCATCTCGATGCGCGGCGTGCGCGACGGCGTGGTGCTCGGGCTGCTGGTCACCTGGCAGGCGTTCCTCAACGAGGAGCTGCTGTTCCAGACCGGGCTGGCGGTCGCGGTCTTCGTGGCGGCGTACGCCGTGTTCCGCCCGGCTGAGGTACGGGCGCGGGCCGGGCCGTTCCTGGCCGGGCTGGGGCCGGCCCTGCTCACCGCCGGGATACTGCTGGCCTACCCGCTGTGGTTTCAGTTCTTCGGCCCGCAGAGCTACCGGGCTCTGCCCGCCAGCGTGCTCGGGTACGGGACCGACCTGCGCGCGTTCGCCGCGTTCGCCCAGCTGTCGCTGGTCCGGCACGGCGCCTCGCACAGCAGCTACGGCGCCCCGCCGGAGGAGAACACGTTCTTCGGCGCCCCGCTGCTCATCGCCACCGGGGTGATCGTCGTCTGGCTGTGGCGGCGGCGGGTGGCGGTGCGGGCGCTGACCGCCGTCGCGCTCGTCTTCTTCCTGCTGTCCCTGGGCCAGCGGGTCGTGGTCGGCGGGCGGGTCGTGTTCGCCCGCGGCCCGATGAGCCTGCTGGGCAACCTGCCCGTGTTCGACAGCGCGATACCCACCCGGTTCGGCCTGGCGCTGATCCCGGTCGTGGCCATCCTGCTCGCGTTCTCGGTCTGCGCCGCGGCGACCGCGTCCGCGGCCTGGCTGCGGTACGGCTGGCCGCTGGCGCTGGCGGCGGTCCTGCTGCCGATCGCGCCCACCCCCGTCCTGGCCAAGCCGGCCGCAGGAGTCCCCGCGTTCTTCACCAGCGGGACATGGCGCCAGTACGTGCACGGCGACCAGACCGTCTACCCCGCGGACGTGGCCACCTGGGTCGGCTCGTTCACCTCGATGGACGACGACAACGCGACCGGGCAGGGATACCGGATGGTCGGCGGGTACTTCCTCGGCCCGCATCAAAACGGCCGGGCGGACTTCGGCCCGCCGCTGCGCGCCACCGACGACCTGGTGCGCAGCATCGTGTACTACTACCCGGACCAGCAGATCACCAGCGCGGAGCGGGCCGCCTTCCGCGCTGACATGGCCTACTGGGACACCGCGATCGTGGTGCTCACCCCCGACGCCGAACGCCATGACCAGCTGCGGCGCGCCTTCGACGAGCTGACCGGGCACCCGGCCCGGCCGGTCGGGGGAGTGCTGCTGTGGGACGTCCGGCCGCCTTCCGGCTGACCGGCCGCGCCGTGGCAGACACAGCGCCTTAGTAGACACAGCGCCGTGGTAGACACGAGACATGACCACGAGCTGGCCGGTGCCCGACCTGGCCGACGTGCTGGCCGCCCGCCAGCGCATCGCGCCCTACCTCCAGCCCACCCCGCTGTACCGCTATCCCGCGCTGGACGCGGTGACCGGGGCCCGGGTGTGGGTCAAGCACGAGAATCACCTGCCGGTGGGCGCGTTCAAGGTCCGCGGCGGCGTGAACCTGATCAGCCAGCTCACCGCGGCCGAACGGGACCGGGGCGTCATCGCCGCCTCGACCGGCAATCACGGCCAGTCGGTCGCGTACGCGGCCCACCTGTTCGGCGTGCGGGCCGTGATCTGCGTGCCCGAGCAGGCCAACCCGGTCAAGGTGGAGTCGATGCAGGCGCTGGGCGCCGAGGTGGTCTTCGCCGGCCGCGACTTCGACGAGGCCCGCGAGCACTGCGAGCAGCAAGCCGCCGAGCACGGCTACCGGTACGTCCACTCGGGGAACGAGCCGCAGCTCATCGCGGGCGTGGCCACCTACACCCTGGAGATCCTCCAGGCCCAGCCGGATACCGACGTGATCGTCGTCCCGGTCGGCGGCGGCAGCGGGGCGGCGGGGGCCTGCGTGGTGGCCAAGGCCGTCCGCCCGTCGATCGAGGTGATCGCCGTGCAGTCGCAGGCGGCCCCGGCCGCGTACCGCTCCTGGCGGGCCGGGCGCCCGGTCCGAGCCGAGAACGCCACGTTCGCCGAGGGACTGTCCACCGGGACCGCGTTCGAGCTGCCGCAGCAGATCCTGCGGGACCAGCTGGATGACTTCGTCCTGGTCTCCGAGGACGCGCTGAAGTCCGCGACGCGGCTGATGATCGAGAAGACCCGTAACCTCACCGAGCCCGCCGGCGCGGCTGCCCTGGCCGCGGTGCGCAGCAGCCCCGAGCGGTTCGCGGGCCGGGACGTCGCCATCGTGTGCAGCGGCGGCAACATCAGCCCGGCCCAGCTTGCCGCCCTCTGGCCCCCGGAACAACTACGGCCCCCGGAAAAACTACGGCCGGCCGAACGCTAGCCATGGCCGCGGATCAGGTTGAGATCGAGGTCGGTGACCGGTCGGTGCGGATCTCCCATCCGGGCCGGGTGTACTTCCCGGCCCGCGGCGAGACCAAGCTGGACCTGGTCCGCTACTACCTGGCCGTCGGCGACGGCATCGTGCGGGCGCTGCGGGAGCGGCCGTGCATGATGCACCGGTTCCCGTCCGGGGTCGCGGGGGAGAAGGTGCACCAGAAGCGGGTGCCGGCCGGCGCGCCGCCGTGGCTGGAAACGGTACGGGTGTCCTTCCCCCGGTACGGCCGGCACGCCGACGAACTGTGCGTGACCGAGCTGGCCGCGGTGATCTGGGCGGTGCAGATGTCCACCGTGGAGTTCCATCCGTGGAACTCCCGGCGCGCCGACACCGAACGGCCCGACGAATGGCGCATCGACCTGGATCCCATGCCGCGGTGCGAGTTCGCCACCGTCCGCCGGGTGGCCCGCATCTGCCAGGAAATCCTCGGCGAGATCGGCGCGACCGGGTGGCCGAAGACCTCCGGCGGCAACGGCCTGCACATCTACGTCCGGATCCAGCCGCGGTGGGGCTTCGCCGAGGTACGGCGGGCCGCGTACGCCTTCGCCCGCGAGGTCGAGCGCCGCGCGCCGGACCTGGTCACGACCACCTGGTGGCGCAAGGACCGCGACCCCGGCAAGCTGTTCGTCGATTACAACCAGAACGCCCGCGACCACACCATCGCCAGCGCCTACTCGGTGCGCGGCGTGCCGGAGGCCACGGTATCCACCCCCATCACCTGGGACGAGGTCGACGAGGTCGACCCGCGCCGGTTCACCATCGCCACCGTGCCGGCCCGCTTCGCCGAGCTCGGCGACCTGCACCGGGGCATCGACGACTCCGCCTACTCACTGGAGGCCCTGCTGGCCTGGGCCGACCGCGACGGGCTCGACTAAACCCGCGCCGAGATGGCCCGCGCCGAGTTGCCCCTCGCCTCCGGCCCCCCGGTCGTGAGAGTCTCCTTACGTGTGCACTGTGGTGGTAAGTCTCCAGCCCGAGGCCCGGATGCCGCTGCTGCTCCTGGGCTTCCGTGATGAGTTCACCGGCCGCGCGTGGCGGCCCCCGGCCCGGCACTGGCCGGGATCGCCGCTGGTCGGCGGGCGCGACGAGGAGGCGGGCGGCACCTGGCTCGCGCTGCACCCGGACCTCCCGCGGGTCAGCTGCCTGCTGAACGGCCGCGTCGAGCAGCCCCCTCCGCCCAAGAAGCCCAGGTCACGAGGCGAGCTCCCGCTGCTCGCGGCCGCCGACGGAGAGCAGGCCCTCAAGCAGCTGCAGGAGGACCACGCGACCCTGACCGACCTCAACCCGTTCTTCCTGATCTGCGCCGACCCGACCTCCGTGCTCATGCTGAGCTGGAACGGCACCCGAGCGGCTCTCGAAGACCTCGGGCCGGGCACCCACCTCATCACCAACACCGGCCACACCTATCCATCCGCCGCCGAAGACGACAAGGCCCGGCACTTCGGCTCCCGGTTCGCCGCGTACCGCCCGGACGCCGACCCGGCCGCCGCCATCCCGGACGCCTGGGGCGAGTGGATCACGCTGGCCTGCGGCGACAACCTGCCCGGCGACGACCCGGCCGCGATCATCGCCCGCCGGGATCTGCCCGACGGCCGCCTGTGGGGCACCACGTCGGTCAGCCTGGTCGCCCTCGGCGCCGACCGTCTCCGCTACGACTTCCAGCCCGTCCCGGCCGACCCGGCCAGCTGGTATTCCGTCGACCTGGGCGCGCGCTTAGCTCACGGCAGGTGCGGCGCCAGCCCGAGCTCGGCGAAGATCCGCTCGGTGTCCAGGAAGAACGTCATCCGGCTGACCAGGCCGCCGGACACCTCGTGCACCTGCAGGGCCCAGGGCGCATGCCCGCCCGCCGGGTCCGGCTTGTACTGCGCGAACGCCTGCACCCCGTTGACCCGCCCCGCGGGCACCATGATCGAGCCGGCGCACAGGCTCGGCGTCGGCTCGTTCATCCAGCGGCAGACGTTCTGCGCGCCCCGGACCCAGAAGGCGTACGGCGGCATCGTCATCAGCGCGTCGTCGGCCAGCAGCGTGACCAGCTGCTCCATGTCATAGCGCTGGAACGCGTCCACGTACCGGGCCAGCTGGCCGGCCTGGTCCGGGTCCAGCGGGCCGGGCCGCTGCTCGGGCGGCAGGTCGGCCAGCGTGGCCCGGGCCCGCTGCAGCGCGCTGTTGACCGCGGGAACGCTGGTGCCGAGCGTGGCGGCCGCCTCGGCCGCGGGCATGCGCAGCACCTCGCACAGGATCAGGCTGGCCCGCTGCCGGGCCGGCAGGTGCTGCAGCGCGGTGATGAACGCCAGCCGGATCGTGTCCCGGGCCACCGCGATGTCCGCCGGGTCGCCATGCTCGGGCAGCACCCGGTCATCCGCGATCGGGGAGATCCAGAGGTCCTCGGTGCTCCAGTCGCCGAGCAGCGCCTCGACCGGCGGCGAGGCCGGGCCGAGGTCCATCGGCAGCGCCCGGCGCTGCCTGCCGCGCAGCATGTCCAGGCAGATGTTGGTGGCGATCCGGTACAGCCACGACCGCACGCTCGAGCGTCCCTCGAACCCGTCGGCCGCGCGCCAGGCCCGCACCATGGTCTCCTGCACGGCGTCGTCGGCCTCGAACCCCGAGCCCAGCATGCGGTAGCAGTAGCCGGTCAGCTCCCGGCGGTAGGACTCGAGCTTCTCCGGGCTCACCTCGGTGAGTTGGCTAGTCGGCATAGCTCACCACCCTACGTCGCACCCCCGACATTTCCGCCGCCCAATGACGCCGGGCGGCCAGCAGCCGCCCCTGCCCCGATGGCACGATGCCGGTCATGCTGCTTATTCTGCCTGCATGGCAGACCTGCTGGCCGGCGCGAAGGCCGAGCTCTACCAAGCCGACCCGGAAGACTTCACCTCCCGGCGCCAGGAACTCGTCGCCCGCGCCCGGGAGGCGGGGGAGACCGCCGCGGCCAAGCAGATCGGCGCGCTGCGCAAGCCGACCCGGTCGGCCTGGGCCGTCAACCGCCTGGTCCACGCCGACCCCGAGGTTCCCGCCCGGCTAGCCCGGCTGGCCGACGAGCTGCGCCAGGCCGGGCCGTCCGCGGACGGCGGGCGGATCCGGGAGCTGACCGCGGCCCGGTCCCAGCTGGTCGACGAGCTCACCCGGCAGGCCTTCGCGGACACCGACGCCCCGCCCGCCTCGGTGCGCGAGGAGGTGACCGCGACGCTGGACGCGGCCCTGGCCGATCCGGAGGTGGCGGCCAGCCTCGGCTCCCTGGTCCGCGCCGCGCACTGGGCCGGCTTCGGCCCGGGCGGCGCCCAGCCGCCAAGTGCCCTGCCGCCGAGCGCGCCGCCCGCGAAATCCAGAAAACCCGCCCCAGTTGAGCCGAGTGCCGAGCGCGAACGCCGTCACCGCGAGAAGATCACTTCGGCCGAACGGGCCGTGGCTGACGCCGTCTATGCCGCTGACGCCGCTAACGCGGCTGAGCAACAGCGCCAGGACACGGTCCGGCGGCTGGAAGCCGAGCTGGCGCAGGCGCGCCAGCAGCTCGCCGACGCCCGGCGGCAGGCCTACCGGGCCGAGTCGCAGCAGCGGCGGGCGAGTGAGACGTTGAGCCGTCTCCGGGAGTGAACCTTTCCGGGTGGCTAGCGTCTCTTAGTACACATGAGGCCGCACCCGCCACCCGTATTGGGCCCGAACGGAGGATTGGTGGACACGCTGACCGGGGTGGAGCATCTGCCAGAGCCAGACGGGTTCCGTGACTTCGTCGAGGCGCGATCATCCGCGCTGCTGCGGTCCGGCTGGCTGCTGACCGGCGACTGGCCGGCCGCCGAAGACCTGGTCCAGACCGCGCTCGCCGCGGCCTGGCCGCGGTGGGCCAGCCTGCGGCGCCAGGACGCGCCCGAGCTGTACGTGCGCAAGATCATGGTGAACACGTTCCTGCGCTGGCGGCAGCGCCGCTGGAACGGGGAGGTCGCCACCGGCCGGCTGCCTGAGCGGGCGGCCTACGGGGATGTGTTCGCGATGGTGGATGCCCGCCAGTCCTTGCTGGCCGCGCTGGACCGGCTGCCCGCCCGGCAGCGGGCCGTGGTCGTGCTGCGCTATTTCGCCGACCAGACGGAGTCCCAGACCGCGGCGGCGATGGGCTGCTCGGTGGGCGCGGTGAAGTCCCACGCGGCCAAGGCGCTGGCCCGGCTCAGGGACGCGCCCGGCCTGGCGGAGCTCATGAGCGGAGAGGTGGCATCGTGAACGACGAGGAACGGCGGCTGGCTGAGGCGCTGCACCGGCTCACGCCCGAGCCGCCGCGCCGCACGACCGTCGAGCAGGTCGCGTACCGCTTGGTCAGCGAGCCGCAGCTGGCCCGGGAGCCGCGGCGGCGGCGCGGTTTCCTCAGCCACTCCTGGGCCCCCGCGGCCGCCGCGGCCGCCGTGGTCGTCATCGCCGGCGCCAGCGTCGGCATCGCGACGCTGGCCAGCTCCCATCACAGCTCCCCGCCCGCAGCCGGCGGAGCCCCGTCGACGGCCACCGCCACGGCCTCGTCGGCGACGGCCTCCGCCTCGCCCTCCACCACGGCGCAGGCCCTGCCGGGGACGCCCATCACGGGCGGCCCCTGGGGCGCGGAGCTGATCAATCATCAGGCGCTCACCCAAGGCTCGCTGGTCGCCGCGGGCAGCTCGCTGTACGGGTACGGGAACGGCACCTTGGACCGGATCGACCCGGCCACCGGGACCGTCGCCGCGACGGCCCGCTACACCGCGCCGCTGCCGAACCCGCCGGTCGTCATCGGGAACACGGTGTGGGTGGTGTGGTCCTACAGCGGCGGCAACGTCGTCCTGCACAGCTACGACGCCGGGACGCTCGCCCAGACCTCCTCCGTGCTGGTGCCCGCCACCGGCCACGTCGCCACCTCGGTCTCGTCCGTGCTGGCCGCCGGCCCCGACGGTCACCTCTACGTGGCCGCCGGCCAGATGGTGGCGATCGTGAACCCGTCCGGCGGGCAGGTCCTGCAGCGGATCTACCTGCCCGCGGGCGCGGCCAACTCGGTGGCGGTCTCGCCCGACGGGAGCAAGCTGTACGTCGGCGTCGGCCCCGCGAGCCCGTTCAAGCTGCTGGCCTACGACGTCGCATCGGCCACCGAGGTGGGCTCGTCCACCCTGGCCGGCGGCGGCTCCGGCGGCCACCTGGTTGCGACCTCAGGCGGCGTCTGGGGCACGACCGGCACCGGGCAGAGCCAGTGGACGTGGTTCGCCCCAGACGGGAACCTGGCCCAGGCGGTCCAGGTCGGCCGGGGCGCGGGCGGCGGCTTCGCGTCCGTCCCGAGCTACAGCGGCGGCGTCGTCTGGGTCGGCGGCACCGGCAACCTGGTGTGCGCGAGCCCGGCCACCGGCCAGGTCCTGGCTCGAGCGACCGTCCCGGCCGACCACGGCGTGGTGGAGTACTTCGGCAGCCCCGTGGTGGCCGGCGACCACGCCTACGCCTCCTACACCGACAACCAGTCCCAGCTGTCCGGCCTGGCCCGCATGACGCCCCCGGCCGCCTGCTCCGGCCTCAGCTCATGATCCGCGGTGCCCTCTCCGCCTCCGGCGGCCCTGTTACCCTTTCCGCCTCCGGCGGCGTCCCGTCGCCGAACGGCCGCCCGCCCAGCTCCTCGCGGTGGTGCGGCGTGGCCCAGCCGGACAGGTCCGGCCCGGCCGGGACGATCCCCGACGGGTTCAGGCCGGTGTGCACCTTGTAGTAGTGCTGCTTGGTCTGCTCGAAGTCGATCGTGTCGCCGAACCCGGGCGTCTGGAACAGGTCCCGGGCGTAGGCCCACAGCACCGGCATCTCGGTGAGCTTGTTCCGGTTGCACTTGAAGTGACCGTGGTAGACCGCGTCGAACCGGACCAGGGTGGGCCACAGCCGGACGTCCGCCTCGGTGATCGTGTCGCCGACCAGGTACCGCCGGGTGGCCAGCCGCTGCGACAGCTGGTCCAGCCGGGCGAACAGCACGCGGTAGGCCTCCTCGTAGGCGGCCTGCGTGCTGGCGAACCCGCAGCGGTACACGCCGTTGTTCACGTCCTCGTAGACGCCCGCGCTGATCTCTTCGATCTCATCCCGTAGCCGCTGCGGGTACAGGTCGGGCGCGCCCGGCCGGTGCTGTGCCGCCCACTCCTGCTCCAGGTCCAGCGTGATCTGCCGGAAGTCGGCCGTCACCACCGCGCCGGCCGGGACGTCCACGATGGCCGGGACGGTCACCCCCCGGTCGTACCCGGGCACGGCCTTCTCGTAGGCCTCGCGCAGCCGGCGGATGCCCAGCACCGGGTCCAGGCCGCCGGGGTCCAGGTCGAAGCTCCAGCTCCGCCAGTCGTGCTCCGGCCCGCAGATGCCCAGCGACAGCGCGGGCTCCAGCCCGAGCAGCCGCCGGACGATCATCGTCCTGTTCGCCCACGGGCACGCCCGCGCCACCACCAGCCGGTAGCGCCCGGGCTCCACCGGGAACGTCCCGTCCCGCCCGTCCGCCGTGATCCGCCCGTCCAGGTACCGCGTATCCCTGACGAATTCTCCCGCTGCGCTCACTCTCCCGACGCTATCTGACGGTGTCTGCGCCCGGCTACGCCGCCGCGCCCCGCGGCCGTCATAGCGGTGTTTGCCATGACGTACCGGAACTGGGAGCATTTCGGCAGTTATCCGGTGGTTCATGACGGGGGGTGACGCATGGCGGCACGTGCCCAGCGAGCGGTCCGCGTGTCCACCTGGGCCAGCGTGGCGATCCTGATCGTCGGCCTGGCGCTCGCCACGACCGCTCCCGCCCTCGCCGCCACCACCCGGCCGGCCGCGGCCGCTACCAGCCGGCCGGCCACGGCCGGCGGGCCGCGAGGCGTACAGGCCAAGGCGGCCGCCATCGCGGTCGCCTCCACCGGCCACGTGCTGTGGAGCCGGGACCTCAACACCGAGCTGCCGATAGCCAGCATCGCCAAGGTGATGACCGCGCTGGTGGTGATCAGGGCTGGTGACCTGGGCCGGAAGATCACCGTGCCGTCGGCCGTGGTCGGCTACGTGGCCGAGCACGACGCCAGCAACGCGGGCCTGCGCCCGGGGGACACCCTCACCGCCGCCCAGCTGCTGGAGGGCCTGCTGCTGCCCTCCGGGGCCGACGCGGCTTACACCCTGGCCGAGGCGTACGGCCCGGGCCTGCGTGCCTTCATCGCCAAGATGAACGCCACCGCCAAGCTGCTCGGCATGACCCGGACGCACTTCACCAACTTCGACGGGCTGCCCTGGCCGACCGGATATTCCACTTATTCGACCCCGGCCAACCTCATCACCCTCGGCCGGGTGGCCATGTCCTCGGCCGTCTTCCGCTCGATCACCGACCGGCGCTCGTACCGGATCGCGGCGGGCCGTGGGCATCACGCGTACTACTGGCAGAACCTCAACCCGCTGCTCGGCGTGTACCGCGGCGCGATAGGGATCAAGACCGGCTACACCCCGGACGCGGGGCACTGCCTGCTGTTCGAGGCCACGCGTGGTGGCCGGTCGTTCATCGGGGTGAACCTCGACAGCCCCGGCATCGGCACCACGGTCAACGGAGCGGCTGCGACCCGCATGCTGAACTGGGCCTTCAGCCTCCGCGGCTACTGAAACAGGCCACGCCTGGCCGCGGAAATGCTTGACGGCGGCCGTAATGACCGAAATCATCGTTGTGGCTTGTGCGCTAGTGAACCATAGGCACTTCGGGGGCCGAAGCGGGCCGGGAGCAGCTATGCGCCTGAGGTGGCCATATTGTCGACCCAGCCTGATTTTGCTAATGGATCGGAGATTGCGATATGAGGGGCTTCAAGAATTTCCTTATGCGCGGCGACGTGATCGTCGTCGCGGTGGGCCTGGTGATCGCGCTCGCCTTCAGCATGCTGATCACCGCCTTCACCTCCGACATCATCAACCCGTTCGTGGCCGCCGCCGGCGGTAAGACCGGTAACGGCCTGGGCTTTTATGTCAGCGATCACAACCAGAAGACGTTCGTGGATATCGGCGCGTTCATCTCGGCTCTCATCTATTTCGTCATCTTCATGGCCGTGATCTACTTCATCATCATCGTGCCCTACAAGCACGTTCAGGCCCGCCGCGGCCAGGTCGTGTTCGGCGACCCGGCGCCCGTGAAGACCTGCCCCGCGTGCCTGTCCACCGACCTGCCGGCAGGCGCGTCCAAGTGCAGGTACTGCGGCAGCGATCAGCCCGCCACGGCCGCCTGACCACGATCTCAGAGGGATCCGCTGAATGTGTCGCACTTGCTCGGCTCGCCGGTCTGGTAGCCGGTGGTGAACCAGCGCTGGCGTTCCGCGGACGATCCGTGAGTCCAGCTCTCCGGGCTGGATGAGGGCTGGATCCGGTCATCCCCGACCGCCGCCGCGGCGTCGAGCGCGGTGGCGATGTCGGCCTGGGTGACCTTGGTCAGGAAGCCCCCCTCGACGGCGTGCGCCGCCCACACCCCGGCGTAACAGTCCGCTTGCAGCTCGGTTCGGACGCTCTGGCTCGCCGCCCCCCTGCTGCCGCCCGTCTTGAGGACTCCCAGCAGGTTCTGTACGTGGTGCCCGTATTCGTGGGCCAGGACGTAGGCCTCGGCGAACGGGCCGCCCTTCGCGCCGAACTGCGTCTGAAGGTCGGAGAAGAACCCCAGGTCGATATACACACGCTTATCCAGCGGACAGTAAAACGGGCCCACCTGGGACGACGCCGCTCCGCAGCCCGTCTGGGTGTGGCCGGTGAAGAACACCGTCGGCACCACCGTGTAGCCACGAAGCGCCGTGGACCAGTAAGCCTGGATGCTGTTCACGTAGCCCACCACCCGGCAGTCCTGCGTCCGCTGCGCGTCCGCCCCGGTGCGGCACTCGGTGGCCACCTTGCTGGCCGTGGCGGGCCCATCGACCTGCTGGCCGTTGAGGGTGTTCAGCTGGTTGAGCACATTGCCGGCGATGGCGCTCCCGCTGCTGCCGCCGAAGGCCAAGACCAGGCCGAGGATCAGCAGGCCCACGATGCCCAGGCCGCCGCCGCCGACGGGCCACTTACGACGGCGGTTCCGCCTGCGGCGGCAGAGCGATTCCTTTCCCGGGCGCCGGCGGTCTGCATTATCGAGGCCTTCGGGGCGAGAGGAAGGGACACCGCGATGCCGAGCAAGCAGTCCGAGGCGGTCAGGCGGCGCTGGGAGGCGTCCTGGCTGGCCATGACGCAGCCGGACGGCAACGGACCGGATGATGAGTCGTGGGGGGACCTCACCGCCGAGCCCCGCGAGGTCGACTACCTCGAGACCGCGGCCAGCGGCAGGCCCGCGATGTGGGCGGTGCCGAAACGCAGCAGCCCGGACCGGGTGCTGCTGTGTATCCATGGCGGCGGTTTCGTCAGCGGCTCGATGTACACCCACCGCAAGATGTTCGGCCACCTGGCCAAGGCGACCGGCGCGCGGGCCCTGCTGGTCGATTACCGGCTGCTGCCCGAGGGTGGTGCGTACCCGGTGCCGGTGGATGACGTGGCGGCCGCCTACCGATGGCTGCTGGATCAGGGGACGACGGCCAGCCATGTCGCGTTCGCTGGTGATTCGGTCGGGGGCTGGCTCGCGGTCACAGTGCAGCTACGGGCCCGGGACTGGGGTCTGCCGCTGCCCGCGGCGGCGCTGCTGGTCTCGCCGGCCGTGGACCTGGAAGTCACCGGGGAATCGTTTGCTGCCAACCGGGACAAGGACCCGTTCTTCCGCAGGGAAGTCGTGCGCAGGCTCATCCGCAGCTTCCTGGGCGAGGCCGCCGACCCGTGTGACCCGATGGTCAACCCGCCGGCGTCGATGTCCGGCTCGACGTGTTCCCCGGCATGCTGCACACCTTCCAGATGGCCGCCGGCCGCGCTCCGGAGGCCGACGACGCGATCCGCAGGATGGCGCTGACTGGGTACGGCCCAAGCTGGGCTTGTGAGCCGGGTCCCGATCCGCGCGGCAGGCCATCGTAAGGAGCAAGGGAATGACGGAACGGTCAGAGGACTTCGTGCAGCGCACCGAGCCGTTCCGGCGCGAGCTGCTGGCGCACTGCTACCGCCTGCTCGGCTCGGCGGACGAGGCAGAGGACCTCATGCAGGAAACGTACCTGCGGGCCTGGCGTTCGTTCGGCGCCTTCGAGGGCCGCTCGTCGCTGCGCACCTGGCTCTACCGCATCGCCACCAACGCCTGCCTGACCGCGCTCGAACAGCGCGGCAGGCGGGCGCTGCCCTCCGGCCTGGGCGGCCCCGCCGAGGATCCGTCCGCCCCGCCGGGCCCGGCCGAACCCGAGGTGGCCTGGCTGGGGCCGGTCCCGGACGCCCTGGTCACCCCCGAGGCGCAGACCCCGCGACGATCCTCGCCGCGCGCCATAGCGTGCGGCTCGCGCTCATCGCCAGCCCGCAGTACCTGCCCGCCCGGCAGCGAGCCGTCCTCCTGCGCCGGGAGGTGCTCGGCTTCAGTGCCGCCGAGGTCGCGGCCATGCTCGGCACCTCGGCCGCGGCGGTCAAGAGCACGCTGCAACGAGCCCGCGCCCGGCTCGATGAGGTCGCCCCGGCCCCCGAGGGCGTCATCGAGCCCACCGAGCCGCACGCCCGGGACCTGCTCGCCCAGTACATCGCCGGTTTCGAGAACGCCGACACCGCGGCCCTGGAAAAGGCACTGCGCACCGACGCGGCCATCGAACTGGTGGGCACGCGCACGTGGTTCTCCGGCCGGGTGACGTGCCTGCGCTTCCTCGCGCACGTGATCGGATCTCCCGGAGACTGGCTGATGACACCCACCCTGGCCAACGGCCAGCCCGCGGCGGCCGCCTACTACCGCCATGACGACGGAACCCATCAGGCCCTCGGCGTCGCCGTCCTCACCGCCACCTCGACCGGAGTCGCCCGCATCACCGTCTTCCCCGGCGGCCCCGCCCTGGTGGCCAGCTTCGGCCTTCCCCCCGCCTACGGTGATCAGAACTCAGCGAACACGCCCTCGCGGCGGTCGTAGTCGTAGCGGTAGATTTCCCGGCCGTCGATGAACGCCCGCTCGGCCCGGCTCATCACGTCCAGCGGGTCGCCGGACCAGATCACCAGGTCGGCGTCCTTGCCCGCCGTCAGCGAGCCGATCCGGTCGGCCGCCCCGATGATCCGGGCCGGGTTGATGGTAACGGCCCGCAGCGCCGTCACCGGGTCCAGGCCCTCCTTGACCGCCAGCGTGACCTGGTGGATGAGGAAGTGGATCGGCACCACCGGGTGGTCGGTGGTGATGGCGATCGTCACCCCGGCCGCCGCGAGCCGGCCCGGGTTGGCCAGCGACCGGTTCCGCAGCTCGACCTTGGACCGGTTGGTGAGCAGCGGCCCGATGATCACCGGGATCGACGCCGCGGCGATCTGATCGGCCAGCAGATGGGCCTCGGTGCCGTGGTCGATGACCAGGTCATAGCCGAACTCCCTGGCCATCCGCAGCGCGGTCGCGATGTCGTCGGCCCGGTGGCAGTGCTGCCGCCACGGGATCTCCCGCCGCAAGACCATGCTGAGCGCCTCGAGTTTGAGGTCGCGGTCGACCACGGCCCGTTCGGCAGGATCCTGGGCCGCCGCATTGGTCAGCTTGGCCTGGTAGTTCTGTGCCGCCACGAACGCGCCGCGGATCACCGCGGCGGTGCCGAGCCTGGTCTGCGGGGTTTCGTTCCGCTGGCCGTAGGTGCGCTTGGGGTTCTCGCCCAGGGCGGACTTCAGGCCGGCGGGCGCGCGCAGCACCATCGCATCGACGGTGCGGCCCCAGCACTTGATGGCCGCCGTCTGGCCGCCGATCGGGTTGGCCGAGCCGGGGTTGACGTTGACCGCCAGCACGCCGCCACCGATGGCATCCCGGAAACCCTGCTCGGCCGGGTTGATCGCATCCAGCGCCCGGACATGCGCGGTGTTGGGGTTGGTCCGCTCGTTGGTGTCCTGGCCCGCCCAGCCTTCGGCCTCCTCGGACACCCCGAGGTGGACGTGCGCGTCGACGAAGCCGGGCAGCACCCATTTCCCGGCCGCGTCGATCACCGTCACGCCGGGCGGAACCTCGAAGCCCGGCCCCTCGACCGCCGCGATCTTCCCGTCCCGGAGCAGGACGATCCCGCCCTCGACCGGCTCGCCCTCAACCGGGACGACCCGCCCTCCGACGATCGCCGTGCCCGCCGCTGCCTCAGCCACCCTTGCTGATCGCCTCGAGCTCGTCGCGGCTCAGGTCGATGGACACCGCGGCCACGTTCTCCTCAGCATGCTCGGGCGAGCCGGTGCCCGGGATGGGCAGGATGGCGGGCGAGCTGGCCAGCAGCCAGGCCAGCACGATCTGCCGCTCGGTCACGCCGCGCCGCTGCGCGGCCACGGCCACCGCGGCCTTCCGCCCGGCCTGCTGGATCGGCGCCCAGGGCAGGAAGACCAGGTCCTCCTGCTCGCACAGGTCGACCAGCGGCGCCGACGCCCGGTCGGTGACGTTGAACCGGTTCTGGATCGACACGAGCGGGACGCTCCGCTCCGCCTCGCGGAACTGCTCCTCGGTCACGTTGGAGATGCCGATGTGCCGGATCTTGCCCTCGTCCTTCAGCTTGGCCAGTACCCCCAGCGACTCGGCCAGCGGCACCCGCGGGTCCAGACGGTGCAGCTGGTACAGCGGGATCTGCTCCAGCCGGAGCCGCCGCAGGCTGCCCTCGCATGCCTCCCGCAGGTGCTCGGGGCGCCCGTCCGGCTCCCAGCGGTTCGGGCCGGGCCGCAGCTGGCCGCCCTTGGTCGCGATGACCAGGTCGTCCGGGTACGGGTACAGCGCCTCGGCGATCAGCTCCTCGCTCACCGAGGGCCCGTACGAATCAGCGGTGTCGATGAAGTTCACGCCGAGCTCGACCACGCGCCGCAGCGTGGCGATGGCCTGATCCCGGCTGGGCGGCTCGCCCCAGACCCCGCTGCCGGTGATCCGCATCGCGCCGAATCCCATGCGGTTGACGGTCAGGTCGCCGCCGACGTCGATGGTGCCCGCCGCCGCCGCGGTTGGCTGGTTGCTCATGCCGAAACCGTATCAGGCGTTGATTTTCGTCCGGGCCAGTGCCAGTTTCACCGCCTTGGTCAGGGTTTCGATGTCGTAGGCGCCGTAATGCCGCTGGCCGTTGACGAAAAACGTCGGCGTTCCCGATACACCGGACAGGTCAGCGGAATCCACGTCCTCGGCCACCCGCGCCGCTCCGGCCTGCTTGCGCAGGTCGGCGGTGAACTTCTCGGTGTCCAGGCCGAGCGAGTTCGCGTACCCGATCAGGTCGCGCACGGTGAGCGCGCCCTGGTGGTCCATCAGCAGGTCGTGCATCTCCCAGAACGCGCCCTGGCGGGCGGCGGCCTCGGCCGCCTCGGCGGCCAGCTGGGCGTGCGGGTGCACGTCGGTCAGCGGCAGGTGCCGCCACACGTACCGCAGGTCGCCGAAATCCCGCAGCAGCTCCCGCACCGCCGGCTCGGCCATGCCGCAGTACGGGCACTCGAAGTCGCCGTACTCCACCACGGTGACCGGCGCGTTCTGCGGGCCTCTGGTGTGGTCCCGCGCCTCGTCGACCGGGACCGCCAGGTCGGTGATGACCTCGCTGGTGCCCAGCAGCAGGCGCAGCCGCGACCGAGGTGCCAGCCGGTTCACCGACCGGAAGATGATCCAGGTCAGACCGGTCGCGCACACCGCGGCCGACAGGATGCCGAGCTTCGCCTCGGCCAGGTCGGTGCCGCGCAGCGCCAGCGACGCGATCAGCAGCGACACGGTGAACCCGATCCCGGCCACCGCGCCGGCGCCCGCGACCGCGCCCCACCCGACCGGCGGCGCCAGCCGCCCGCGGCTGAGCCGGGTGACCAGCCACGCGCACCCCGCCGTGCCCGCCGGCTTGCCGACCAGGTAGCCGGCCATGACGCCCAGCGTGATCGGCGAGGTGTACGCGCGGCCCAGGAACGAGGCGTTGAGCACGATCCCCGCGTTGGCCAGCGCGAACAGCGGCACGATCAGGTAGCTCGACCACGGGTGGTACAGCTGCTCCAGCCGGTCGTTCGGCGAGATCGCCACCCGCACCACGTCGCGTGCCGACTGCGCCAGTTCCGCGGTGGGCTGCTCGCGGAACTCCCGGAACGCCTCGGACGCCTGCTCCAGCGACGCCCGCGTGGCCGGGTAGGCGTACGACATCAGCCCCATGACCAGGCCCACCACGATCGGATCCACGCCCGAGAAGAAGAACGCCACCCACGCCGCGATCCCGAGTACCGCGTAAGCGGGCCCGAACCGCACCCCGCGGGCTCTTATCACCGCCACGATGACCAGGAACCCGATCCCGGTCAGCAGCGGCCTCATGTCGATCCGGCCGCTGTACACGATCGCGATAACGGCCAGCCCGGCCAGGTCGTCGACCACGGAGAAGGTCAGCAGGTAGGTGCGCACCCGGTCCGGCAGCCGCCGGCCGACCAGCGCCAGCGCGCCGAGCGCGAACGCGGTGTCCGTGGACATCGACATGCCCCACGCGTGCGCCGACGGCCGCCCCGCGTTCACGGCCAGGTAGATGCCGACCGGGACGAGCATGCCGGCCAGCCCGACCAGCACCGGCAGCGCGAGCCGGCTGCGCACCCGCAGCTCGCCCACATCGAACTCGCGCCGCGCCTCCAGCCCGACGACCAGGAAGAACAGTGCCATCAGCCCCGAGTTCACGAACCCCTGCAGATCCGTGGTGATGCCATGGCCGCCGATCAGCACCGACAGGCGCGTCGTCCACACCTGGTGGTACGTGGACAGGCTCACGTTGGCCCAGAGCAGGGCCGCGATCGTCGCTACGGCCAGGACCGAGGCGCTGCCGGTCTCGGTGCGCAGAAAGGAACGCAGCGGGGTATCCCGGCCCCACAAAGTCCGCCCGGCGAACACCGACCCGGGCGATGCCTCCTCAGCCGGCGGCTCGGCCCCAGTAGGCGATTCAGCCTCAGTAGACTCTGCCACTCCTTAACGGTAACCGCTGACTGCGCCTAGAACGGCGGCTCGTCCGAGTAGCCTCCGCTGCTGTCGGCCGCCCAAGGATCAGCGTCCTGGCCCGCGCCGCCCGGGCCGCCGCCCGGCCGCCCGCCGCCTGGGCCAGCGCCGCCTGGGCCACCGCCGTCTGGACCGCCCTGGCCGCCGCCGTTCCCGCCGGAGCGGGCCATCCGGTTGACCTTGGCCGAGGCATTCCGCAGCGAGGGGCCGACGTCATCGACCTCGACCTCGTACACGGTCCGCTTCTCGCCTTCCTTGGTCTCATACGACCGCTGCCGCAGCCGCCCTGCCACGATCACCCGCATCCCCCGGGTCAGCGACTCGGCCGCGTTCTCCGCGGCCTGCCGCCACACGTTGCAGGTCAGGAACAGGCTGTCCCCGTCTTTCCACTCGCCGGTGGCGTTGTCACGGAACCGCGGCGTGGAGGCCACCCGGAACCGCGCCACGGCCTGCCCGGCCGGGGTGAAACGCAGTTCCGGGTCTTCCACGAGATTCCCCGCGATCGTGATCTGAGTGTCGCCTGCCGCCATTTCGCAGGCCCCCTTACCTGAGTCTTCGCGCTGCTTCGCAGTGCGTCTCAGATATTGTGTGCGAGACCACTGACATTTCCGGCTGTCAGGCCCGAAGGCGCGATCACAGGCCGCCGATGACCGCCGCCAGCCGGGCGACGCCCTCGGCGATGGCGCGCTCGCTCACCGTCGCGTACCCGAAGATCAGGCCGCCCGGGCCCGGGCCGCCGATCCGGTACGGCCCGACGGCGTCCAGCCCGACCCCGGCCCGGCGGGCCGCGCCGACGACCGCCACCTCGTCCAGGTGCGGCGGCAGCCAGGTGACCAGATGCAGCCCGGCCGATATCCCGGTCGGCTCCAGCCACGGCAGGTACCGGTCCAAGGCCGCCAGCAGCGCGTCCCGCCGCCGCCGGTAGACCGGGCGCATCCGCCGCAGGTGCCGGTCGAACTCGCCGCGGGCGACGAAGTCGGCGAACGCGATCTGCTCCAGGGCGGGCGAGCCGCGGTCGGCCGCGACCTTGGCCGCGGCCATCGGCTCGGTCAGGTGGCCGGGCAGCACGAACCAGCCGAGCCGCAGCCCGGGCGCGAGGGTCTTGCTCGCCGATCCGGCGTACACGACGCGGTCGGGCGCCAGGCCCTGCAGCGCGCCGACCGGCGTCCGGTCGTAGCGGTACTCGGCGTCGTAGTCGTCCTCGATGATGACCGCGCCGCGCTCGGCGGCCCAGCGGATCACCGCCGCGCGGTTCCGGGCGGACAGGACCGACCCGGTGGGCCACTGGTGCGAGGGCGTGAGGATCACCGCGTCGGCCCCGCTGTCCCGCAGCAGGTCGACCCGGATGCCGTTGGCGTCGACCGGGATCCCGGTCACCTCCAGGCCGGCCGCTCGCGCCGCCGGGAGGGCATCGTCCCGGGACGACGGGTCCTCCAGCGCCAGCCGTCTGGCCCCGCCCGCGGCCAGCACCCCCATCAGTAGCGCCACGCCCTGCGCGTAGCCGGTGCAGATCACCATGTGATCCGGGTCGGCCGCCGTGCCGCGGACCCGGTTCAGGTAGTCAGCCAGGCATGCGCGCAGCTGCGGTACGCCGCGTCCGGTCAGGTAGCCGAACACCTCGTTCGGCGCGTCGGTCAGGGCGCGGCGGATGGACCGCAGCCATGCGGCCCGCGGGAAGCTGGACACATCGGCCCGGCCGTAGCTCAGGTCGATGGCGGGCCGGGGCTCGCCGGCCGGGCGCGCCGGGGCGGCCGGCGCCGCCGGTCCCGCGGCCGCCTGCGTGTACCCGCCCGCCCGGCTGGCCAGGTATCCCTCGGCGGTCAGCTGCTGGTAGGCCTCCACCACGACGCCGCGGGAGACCCCGAGGTCGGCGGCCAGCGTGCGGGACGGCGGCAGCGAGGATCCGCGCGCCAGCCGCCCGGCGCGGATCGCGTCGCGGATCGACGTCTCGATCTGCCGGTGCAGCGCGACGTTCGCGTCCGGCCGGAGCACCACCAGCAGCTCGGAATTGGTCCTGGCTTCAGGCATCAGACTGGACCTTATCATCAGTACCGATTGCTGGCAGGGTCGAGGTATACCGAACGGAGGGATGATCATGGGAATCCTGCTCGGCCTCGCCGCGGCCCTGTTGTACGGCGGTTCCGATTTCGCCGGGGGACTGGCCTCGCGGCGCTTCGGCCCGGTGCGGATTGCCGTGGTCGGCTCGGCCGTCGCCACCATGCTGGCCTGGGCGGTGCTTATCATCGCCGGCGGCCCCGGGCCGAGCGCGCGGGCCGTCGCCTGGGGGCTGGCCAGCGGCCTGGCCGGCGGGACCGGCACCCTCGTGCTGTACCGCGGGCTGGCCCGCGGCCAGATGAGCGTGGTCGGGCCGGTCTCCGCGGTCGGCGCGGCGGTGTTCCCGGTCCTGGCCGGCGTCGTGCTGGGCGAGCGCCCCGGCCTGCTGGCCGCCTTCGGCGTGCTGGTTGCCCTGCCCGCCATCGTGCTCGTCGCCGGGGGCGGCTCACTGCGCGCCCGGCTCGGCCGCGGGCTCCTCGGCGGCGGCGTCCTCGAGGGTGTCGGCGCGGGCCTGGCCTTCGGCATCTTGTTCATCGGCCTCGCGCAGGCGGGCCGGAACGCCGGCCTGTGGCCGGTCGCGTCCGAGCAGACCGGCACGCTGCTGCCCGTGCTCCTCGTGGCGGTCAAGACGCGCGTGCCGCTGCGGATCCCGGTCCGCGCGGCGGGCCTGCCCGTGCTGGCCGGGGCCAGCGGCATGGCCGCCACGCTGGCCTACTTCTACGCCACGCATTTCAGCATGCTGGCCGTCGCCGCCGTCATCGTGTCGCTGTACCCGGGGGCCACCGTCCTGCTCGCCCGGGTCGTGCTGCACGAGCGGTTCAGCCTGGCTCAGCGGGCCGGCCTGGGCCTGTGTGCCCTGGCCGTCGCCGCCATCGCCCTGTAGCCGCCATCGCCGTGTAGCTGACGTGACGCAGCTCACCCCCTTCTGGTCAAGCCTTTGCCGACTCATCACCGTAATTACCTCGTCAAGCAACGGCTGAGGGCGCCCATCGCCCGCCCAGGAGGAAACGATGAACAAGATCCACTCGCTGCTGGCCCGCGTGCCGAGATCGGTCAGGCTCGCGGTCCCGGCCGCCTCGGTGCTGGCCGCCGCGGCGTGCAGCAGCGCCGCCAGCACGTCCGTGCCAGCCCCGGCCAGCTCCGCCCCGGCCGGCTCCGGTGTCTCGACGACCGGGACGGTGATCACGACCCAGGCCGGCTCGGCAGGAGCGTTCCTGACCGATGGGTCGGGCCGCACGGTGTACCTGTGGGCCAAGGACACCGCGAACATGTCCGACTGCTCGGGCGCGTGCCTGCAGGCCTGGCCCGTGGTGCCGGCGACCGGCACGCTGACCGCCACCGGCGGCGCGCAGGCGAGCGACCTGGGCACGATCACCCGGTCCGACGGCACCAAGCAGGCCACCTACGACGGTCACCCGCTGTACTACTTCGTCGGTGACTCGGGCCCGGGCCAGACGGCTGGCCAGGGCAGCGACAACTTCGGCGCGAAGTGGTGGCTGGTGGGCCCGTCCGGAGCCAAGATCACCGCTGCTGACACCGCGTCCGCGTCCGCGGCAGGCGCCCCGGCGCCGGCCGCACCGTCCACGCCGGCCAGCTCGAACGCCGGCGGCGGCTGGGGCTGACGATACCGGTGACCATCTTCCCGACCCGGGCCACGGGCACCATCGCTGGCCGGCCGCCGCGCACATCGGGGGCGCGGCCGGCCAGCGCATGGGCCTTCACCGGCGTGGCCGTCACGTCGTTCGGCGGCCCGCTGGCCCTGGCCGCGCTGTACGCGCCGGGCCTCGTGGCCGGCGCCGCCAGCGCCTCGGCCGGGCTCGCGATGGTCGCCGCTGTGGTCGTCTTCGCCTGCCCGCTGGCCATCTGGCTCCGCTACGCGCGCCAGGTCAACGGCCCCGGTGGCCTGTACTCCTTCGTCGAGGCCGCCGCCGGGCGCCGGATCGCCCTGGTCCAGGCCGGCCTGTGGATCGTCAGCTACCTGCTGTACCTGATGTACACCACCGCGCAGATCGTCTACGACACGCTGCCCGCTGTGCTGCCCGGCGAACGGGCCTGGCAGCCGGTGCTGGAGATCGCCATCCCGGTCGCGCTGGCGGCCGTCATGATCGCCGGGCGTCGGGTCACCCTGATGGTCACCGGCGCGCTGGCGGCCGGCCAGCTGGCCATCGCGGCCGCTCTGGGCGGCGTGACCCTGACTCACCTGGCCACCCCGGCCGCCAGCTTCGGGGCCTCGGCGCCCGCCAGGGCGCTGGCCACCGCGGCCGGCCAGACCGCGCTGCTGTACATCTGCGGCAGCCTGCCGCTGTTCCTCGGCGGCGAGCTGGCCCACCCGGCCCGCACGATCCGGCGCGGCCTGACCGCGGCCTACCTGGTCACCGCCGTCGTCATCGTCGCCGCGGTCGCCCCGCTGGCGGCCGACCCGGCGGCCGCCCGGGCCCCATCCCGGGCCTGGCCGTGGCTGAGCAGTTCGCCGGCCACGGGTTCGCCGTCGCGGTGGGCGTCGGGGTGGCGGTCAGCGTGGCCGGGGTCATGCTCGTGGAGTACCTCGCGCTGAGCCGGCTCATCACCGGGCTGACGTCCTGGCCGCTGCGCCGGATCATCATCGCCATCGGGGCCGCGGTGATCCTGGCCTCCCTCTTCACCCTCATCAATCCCGAACGCATCTACGACGACCTGCTCACTCCCTCGCTCGTCGCGCTGTGGCTGAGCCAGCTGATCGTCTTCGCGGCCTACCCCCGGTTCGCCGCCCGCCAGCACGACCGCATGCGGCCCGCCTGGGTGCTGACCGCCGCCGCCATGGCGTTCGGCGGCTACGGCCTGTGGGCCGTCATCCAGCACGCCGGCAGCTAACCCTCATAAGGAGAGATAAGACCATGAACCGAACGTCCCCCGTGCTTGCGCCTCCGCCCACTGACCAGCCCGGCCGCCTCACGCGCCGCGCCGCCCGGCTCCTGCTGCGCGGACCGGCCACGCTGACCTCACCCGTGGCCCGCTGGGCCGTCACGCTGCTGGCCGTGGCCGGCGCCGCGCTCCTGGCCTGGTCCGGCGTGATCCACCTGCAGCTGTGGTCCGACGGCTACCGGGACATCTCCGTCATCGGGCCGCTGTTCCGCACTCCAGGGCATCGCGAGCATCGCCCTCGCCCTCGCCCTCGCCGCGTTCCGCCGGCTCGCGCTGCTGGCCGCGGGCGCGGTGACGGCCGCCGCCACCGCCGTCGGCCTGCTGCTCAGCGCCGGCATCGGCCTGTTCGGCTACACCGAGAGCCTGGCCGTTCCCGACGCCGAGCTGTCCCTGGTGGTGGAGTTCACGGCCGCGGCGGTGCTCGCCGCCGCCGCGGCCATCCTCCTGGCCGCACCGCCGCGCGGGCGCCGTTCATGATTCACCACTCGCGGGGCAATCCCTTTGCGCCGCCCGCCCGTATGTAAGAGTGTGCAGAAGATGGGAACCGCGGCTGACGGGATGCCGGACGAGACACTGCTCGCCGGTCTTGGCGCGGGCGACGCCGACCTGGCGCTCGCCTTCGTGCGGCGCTTTCAGCGGATCGTGTTCGGCGTCGCGATGACCGTCGTCGGCGACCCGGCCGTGGCCGAAGACGTCGCCCAGCAGGCCTTCGAGCAGGCCTGGCGGCACGCCCAGGTGTACGACTCGCGGCGCGGAACGGTCCGGGCCTGGCTGACGACGATCACGCATAACCTGGCCGTTGACGTACTCCGCGCGCGCACCTCGGCCCCCGTGGACCCCGACGACCTGCCCGCGCTCCTGACTGCGGTGACCGAGACCCCGGAACGGGTCGCGGTGGCCAACGACCGGGCCGCGGGGCTGCGCCGCGAGCTCAGCCGGCTGCCGGCGCCGCAAGCCCGCGCCGTGGCCATGGCTGGTATCTACGGCTTGACCGCCCGCCAGGTCGCCGACGCGGAGCACGTCCCGCTGGGCACCGCGAAAACACGGATCAGGGACGGCCTGCAGAAACTGCGCGCCGCTTATCTCGAGGAGGAGGTGGGTGATGAGTGAGGTGAACGACATGGGCTGCGCCGAGTTCGGCGACGTCGCCGCTGAGCTGGCGCTCGGCGTCCTGACCGGGCGCGAGCGCGCGCGTGCCCTGGCCCACCTCGAACGGTGCGACGCGTGCCGCGAAGACGTCCGCCTGCTGACGGTGACCGGGGAGGAACTGGTCGGGCTGCTGCCCGCCATCGAGCCGCCGGCGGGCTTCGAGACCCGGGTCATGGACCGTCTCGGCCTCGCCATCCCGGCCCCGGCCCCGGCCCGGCCGCTCAGCCCGGCGCGCCCGCGCCGGATCCTGGCCACCGCGGCCGTCGCCGCGGCCGTCGTCGTGGCAGGCCTGGGCGGCTGGGGCCTGCACGGTGCCACCTCGTCTCCGGTCGCGTCGCCGCTGACCTCCGCCCCGCTGCTGACCGCCAGCCACCAGACGGCGGGCCACATCTACCTCTACGACGCCGATTCCCGCTGGCTGTACATGTCCGTGGACCTCGGCGCCCTGGACAACGGCACCGTAGACAACGGCACCGTGCTCTGCCAGGTCGAGGGCCAGGACGGGCACGTCACCACGGTCGGAGCGTTCCGGCTCTCCGGCGGCTACGGTCACTGGGGCAGCCCTGTCCCGGCCACCAGCGGCCCGCTGACCAGCGCCCGGCTCGTCACCACCACCGGCACGGTCCTGGCCACCGCCGCCTTCCCCGCCTAAGCGGTCAGGCCGGCCAGCGACGACGCCACCGCTCCGTCGGTGTACGTCACCGTATGCGCCGCCACCGCCGAGACGCGCGGGCCGGGCAGCACGATGCCGACCAGGTTCAGCGGATCCGCGGCCGACAGCCGTACCGTCTCGCCGTCCCGCGCCCGCTTCCTGATCTCGCGCAGCAGACCCACCGCGTCCGGGTGCGCGAACTGCTCGCCGCTGAACCCGTGCACGAACCGGCCGCCGGCCACCGTGCCGCGCGCTTCCATCCGGCGGAACGCCCACAGCACTTCCCGCCACGGCACCGCGATGTTCTCCCGGGCCAGCAGGTCCCTGAACACCACGCCCCACCGGACGGCCAGCTGCTCCGCGACCGCCTCGGCCAGCTCGTCGGGGTCGCAGTCCGGCAGCGGCGAGGGCAGCAGCGACCACCGGCCCGCCGTCCGGGAGGCGAGCTGGCCGCCGCGGCGCAGCCGGTGCCGCCCGAGCGCCGTGGCCGCCAGCGAGCGCTGCGCGAACAGGGACCGCACGGCCCGGAAGCCGTCCGCGGTGAGCAGCCCCCGCGCCACGCCGTCCCACAGCGCGTCCTCGATCTCGCCCGGCAGCCGCCCGGTCGCCGAGGCCAGGTCGGTCTGGAACAGCGCGCCCCGCTCGGTCAGCGCGTCGAGCACGTCCCGGGTCCGTCCGGGCCCGGGCCAGGCCGCAGACGCAGACCCGCGGGCCGCGGCCAGCAGCCAGGGCAGGTCGTCCCGGAGCATCAGCGTGATCGGCGTGGCCCGGGACGGCGTCAGCCCCCGGCTGGGCAGCTCTCCTGTCCCGGAAGCCCCGGAAGCCCCGGAAGCCCCGGAAGCCCCGGAAGCCTCCGGAGTCTCCGACCGCAGCGACAGCCGCCCCCATGCCACCCCGCCGTCCAGGCCCACCTCGTCCAGCCATTCCTTGCGGTAGCCGGTGACCCGGGCCGGCAGCACGGCTTTCTCCCAGGCCCCGGCGGCAAGCTCGAAGCCCTGCAGCTGCTCGACCACGGCCAGCACGCCCCGGCTGCCCTCGCGCCTGGTATCCGGGGTGACGTGCTGCCAGCGCAGCAGGAACCGCATGAAGTCCTGGGCCGTCACCGGCTCGACCTCGCGCCGTTTCCGCTGCCGGGTGTAAGCGTGGATCCGGGTCAGCACCCGCCGCGCGCACCACTCGTCCCCCGCCCCGGCCGGGTCGGTGAAGCGTCCCCGCAGCGCGAACCCCTCCGTCTCCAGCCGGACCAGGGCCAGCGACACGTCGGACACCCCCAGGCCCGTGGCCTGGGCCAGGCCAGCCTCGGTACACGGCCCCGACACGTCCAGGTGCCCCCGGAGCATTTCCGCCGCCACCTCCTCCGGCTCCATCGGCCTCGGCCTCGCGGCCGCGGCCGCGGCCGGGACCAAACCGGGAAACAGGCCAGCAAGCACCCCGCGCCGTTCGGTCGCACACCACAGCACCCCGTCCGGCACCGTCAGCGAACCCGCCCGCCCGGCCGCCGCCAGCGCGTCGAACCACTCCTGCCACGAGGCCGCCGGCCGCATGACGAACAGCGTCATCAGCAGGTCATGCAGCTCGTCAGCATCCCGCGGCGCGGGCCGCACCTGCTCCGCCACCCGCGTGATCGCCGCCGGATCCAGCCGGGCCAGGTCGTGGGCGTCCACCGGCAGCCCGCGGGGGAGCTGCACCTGCCGGCTGCGCCGGTTCCCGGCCTCCGTCTCGTCGTCCAGGTAGGTGTACGGCGGCCCGTTCAGGATCTCGTGCGCCAGTACCGAAGGCTCCGTGGTATCCCGCACGATCACCTCGATCCGCCCCGCCTCGATCCCGGCCACCAGCTCCCGCAGCCCCTCGATGTCCATCGCCTCGTGCAGGCAGTCCTCCAGCGTCTGCCGGACCAGCGGGTGGTCGGGGATCTCGATCGGGCCCGGCGCCACGTTCTCCTGGCAGGCGGCCAGCGTCGGGAACACCGCCGCCATCAGGTCGTCGGCCTCCATCCGCTGGATGGCCGGCGGGTTCTTCCGGCCGCCCCGCATCCGCAGCACGGTCAGCGAGGTGTTGAGGTTCCACCGCCAGCGCGCCGCGAACAGCGGGGAGGTGAGCACCGCCTGGCGCACCACCTGCTCCACCGAGGCCGAGGCCAGGAACCGCGGCACGGCCTCCAGCGGGAAGCTGTGCTGCGGCCCGAGCGACAGCAGGATCGCGTTGTCGCTGGCCGCCGCCTGCAGCTCGAAGTCGAACGTCACGCAGAACCGCTTGCGCAGCGCCAGGCCGAACGCCCGGTTCACCCGCGCCCCGAACGGTGCGTGCCCGACCAGCTGCATGCCGCCCGCCTCGTCGAAGAACCGCTCCAGGATGATGCCGTCCATGGTGGGCAGCGACCCGAGCGCGGCCAGCCCGGCCCGCAGGTAGCCGACGATGGTGTCCGCCGCCGCCTGCCCGATCCCGCACTCGGCTTCCAGCCAGGCCCGGCCGTCGGCCGCCGAGCGGTCCGCGACCGCCTGGCGCAGCGCCGAGACCTCCTCGGACAGCTCCCTGGTCCGCCCGGGGGCCTCGCCCTGCCAGTGCGGCACCGACGGCGGCGCCCCGTGCGCGTCCACCACCCGGACCGTGCCCGGCTCGACCCGGCGGATCCGCCAGGAGTGCGTGCCGAGCAGGAACACGTCGCCCGGCCTGCTTTCCACCGCCCACTCCTCGTGCACCGAGCCGACCTGCATCTCGTCCGGCTCGGCCACGACCCGGAAGTCGCCCAGCTCGGGGATGGCCCCGCCCGAGGTCAGCGCGGCCAGCCGGGCTCCGCGCCGGCCCTTCACCGTCCCGTTGACCTGGTCCCGGTGCAGGTAATAGGCGCGCCGCCCGCGGCCCGTCCGGATCCCCTCGGACAGCAGCTCCGTGACGTCGTCGAAGTCCTCCCGGGACAGGTCCCGGAACGGCGCCGCCCGCCGGGCCAGCTCAAGGAACTCCTCCGAGGCCCACTGCTCGGCCGCCGACTCGGCCACCAGCTGCTGGGCCAGGATGTCCAGCGGCCGTTCGGGGATGACGATGGCGTCCAGCCGGCCGCGCCGCACGCCGCGCATGAGCGCGGCGCACTCCACCAGCTCGTCCCTGGTCGTCGGGTACAGCAGCCCGCGCGGCGTCCCCGAGCGGGTGTGGTTGGACCGGCCGACCCGCTGCAGGAAGGTGGCGATGCTGCGCGGCGAGCCGATCTGGCACACCAGCTCCACCGGTCCGATGTCGATGCCCAGCTCCAGCGAGGCCGTGGCCACCAAGGCGCGCAGGTCCCCGGCCCGCAGCCGGGCCTCGACCCGCTGCCTGCGCCCCTTGGACAGCGACCCGTGGTGCGCGGCCACGAACGCGCCCTCACCGGGGGGTTCCGGGGGGTCGCCCCCCCGGGCCAGCAGAGCCGAGCCCAGGCGTTCCCCCAGCTCATGAGCGACCCGCTCGGCCATGCTCCGGGTGTTGACGAACACCAGCGTGGTCCGCTGCCCGGTCACGTGCTCGGTGATCCGGTCCAGGATCTGCGCCATCTGCTCGCCGGTCGGCACCGCGCCGAGCTCGTCGTCGGGGATCTCCAGCGTCAGGTCCAGCGGCCTGCGGTGCCCGGAATCCACGATCGCGCATCGCGGGGTCCCGTCCGGGTTGTCCCGGTCCTCGCCCGCGCCGACCAGCAGGCGCGCCACCGCCGAGATCGGCTGCACCGTGGCCGACAGGCCCACCCGCTGCACCGGCTCCTCAGCCACGTGCGCCAGCCGCTCCAGCGTCAGGGCCAGGTGCGAGCCGCGCTTGTTCCCGGCCACGGAGTGGATCTCGTCCACGATCACCGTCCGGGCGCTGCGCAGCATGGACCGGCTCCGCTCCGCCGTCACCAGCAGGAACAGCGACTCCGGGGTGGTGATGAGGATGTCCGGCGGGTGCTTGAGCATGGCGGCCCGTTCGGCCGCTGTGGTGTCCCCGGTCCGCACCGCCACCCGGATCACCGGCGCGGCCAGCCCCAGCTCCCCGGCCACCGCCGCGATCTCCCGCAGCGGCGCCTCCAGGTTCTGCTGGATGTCCGTGGCCAGTGCCTTCAGCGGCGACACGTACACCACTGTCGGCCCCGCCCCAGTGGCCGCCTCAGTGCCCGCCGACCCGCGATAGAGCCGGTCGATGCACACCAGGAACGCGGCCAGCGTCTTGCCCGACCCGGTCGGCGCCGCGATCAGCGTGTGCCGCCCCGCGGCGATCTCCGCCCACCCGCCCGCCTGCGGCTCGGTCGGCCCCGCCGGGAACCGCCGCCCGAACCAGGCGGCCACCGCGGGATGGAACGACTCGAGCACCCGCCCACCGTACCTCCGGCCCCCGACATTCCCCGGCAAACCGAATTTAACTTGACAGCTAACTAACCAATAAGTAAATTAACCGTCATGGAAACAGTCACCTCAGCTGACGGAACGCCTATTGCCTACACCAGGCAGGGCCATGGCCCCGTGCTGATCACCGTCGACGGCGCCCTGTCCACTCCCGACAACGAGAATAAGGCCCAGCTGACCAGTCTCCTCGCCGAGCACTTCACCGTGCTCAACTACTACCGCAGGGGCCGCGGGGACAGCGGTGACACCCAGCCCTATGCCGAAGCCCGCGAGATCGAGGACATCGAGGCCCTGATCGACCTGGCCGGCCCGCCCGCCGCCCTCTACGGGCACTCCTCCGGCGGCTGCCTGGCCCTGGACGCCGCCGTCCAGCTCGGCCCCAAGGTCGCCAAGCTGGCCATGTACGAGGCCCCGTACAACGACGACCCCGCCTTCGCCGAGCCCTGGGCCGCCTACCTCGACCAGCTCGCCGTCGCCCTGGCCGAGAACCGCCGGGGCGACGCCGTCGCCCTGTTCATCACGCTCGTCGGCACGCCCGCCGACCAGGTGGCGGCCATGCGCCAGGCGCCCTTCTGGCCCGCCATGGAAGCCCTCGGGCCCACGCTCGCCTACGACCACGCCGGCGTCATGGGCCGGGACGCATCCGTCCCGGTGGCCCGGGCCGCTCAGCTGAGCATCCCGGCGCTGATCATGTACGGAACGGCCAGCATGCCCTTCATGCCCCCGACCGCCCGGACCCTGGCCGGCGCTTTCCCGCACGCCGAGCTGCGCGCCCTGGACGGCCAGGACCACAACGTCGACCCGGCCGCGGTCGCCCCGGTGCTGACCGCGTTCCTGTCCGCCTGACCGATGACGCCCGTCGACGACCGGCTCGACGCCACCTTCGCCGCCCTGGCCGACCCGACCCGCCGGGCCATCCTGGCTCGGCTGGCCACCGGCGACGCCACCGTCAACGAGCTGGCCGAGCCGTTCGCCATGACCCTGCCCGGCATCTCCAAGCACCTGAAGGTGCTGGAGCAGTGCGGGCTCATCTCACGCACCCGCCGCGCCCAGTTCCGCCCCTGCCACCTGGAACGTGAGCCCCTCGACGCGGCCGCCGGCTGGATCGAGACCAACCGCCGGATCTGGTCCGAGCGCTTCGACAAGCTCGAGGCGCACCTGCGTGACATCCAGGGCGCCGGCGATGAGTGACGGCGCCGAGCTCACCTACACCCGGGTCTTCGACGCCCCGCGCGAGCTCGTGTTCCGCTGCATGCTCGAGCCGGAGCACCTGACCCACTTCTGGGGCCCGGCCGGCACGACCACGCCGCTGGACGGGATCACCGTCGACCCCCGCCCCGGCGGGGTCTTTGAAGCCCTGATGGTCAGCGACTTCGACGGCTCCTCCTACACCATGCGCGCCGTCTACCTGGAGATCGTGGCGCCCGAGCGGATCGTGTGGTCCGAGCCCGGCACCGGCATGGTCACCACCTCCACCTTCACCGATATCGCCGGCACCCGCACCGAGGTCCGCATCCACCAGGCGAACGTGCCGGCCTACGCCCTCAGCCCCGAAAACCAGGCCGGGTTCCTGACCTCCCTCGACCGCTTCGCCGCCTACCTGCTGGTGTTGTGACCCGAAAATGTCAGTGCTGCCGGTTAGAATCGAATAAAACATCAAAGACCTTTCTAGCCTAACGATCCAGCCTGCGAGCCCCGGCAGAAGGAGGTGAGGACCTCGTGAGCAACGCCGTCCCTCCAGCCGGCGACGCCCCTCCTCCAGCCGGCACCGCCGAAGCGATGGACATGGTCCTGGCCGGCCTGAGCTACCTGGCCGCGGCCGACCCCACCACCTTGGCCGCTGCGGCCCAGGCCGAGTGCCTGCAGGCCTTCGAGCAGGCCGGCGCGATCTCCACTGCGGCGCGGGCCTGGTTCCTGAGCGCGTTCACCTCGGGCCAGGGTTACTGCCAGGACGCCGACTACAGCCCCACCGCGTGGCTGATCCACCACACCAAGGTGACCAAGGGCGCGGCCCTGGGCCTGCTGGGCTGGTCCCGCCGGGTCATGGCCCACCCGCAGGTCGCCCTGGCGCTGGCCGAGGGCACCGCGGTGACCGAGTCGATGGCCCGCATCATCTGCGGCTGGACCGGCAAGCTGCCGCGAGAATGCCGCCCGGCCGCCGATGACATCCTGATCGCCGCGGCCCGGGCCGGGGCCCGCAAGGAGGACCTGGCCGCGCTGGCCGCCGAGATCTACGCCCGGTCCCTGCCCGAGGACACCGATGACCCGGAGCCCGCGTTCGAGGATCGCCAGCTCCGGGTGGAGACCACGTTCGCCGGCGCCGGCGTCATCTCCGGTGACCTGACCCCGGAGTGCGCCGCCATCGCCACCGCGGTGCTGGAGTCGCTGGCCGCGCCGATGGGCGCCGAGGACACCCGCACCCGCGAGCAGCGTTACCACGACGCGCTGGAAGAGGCGATGCGCCGCCTGCTCGCCTCCGGCCTGCTGCCCGAACGGGCCGGGCAGCCGGTCAAGGCGTGGGCGCACATGTCCCTGGCCGAGCTGCGGGCCATGGACGACGGATCGCTGCTGGAAACCGAGTGGATCACCGAGATGCGCATCCGGTGGGCCGCCCATCGCGCCCGGGCCGAGGGCGGCTCCGGCGGTGACGGCGGCGCCTGGCTAGGCGGCGACGCAGCCCGCGCCATGGCCTGCGACGCCACCATCACCCCGGTCGTGACCGGCGACATCAACCCGGGTGCCCTGGATGACCTGGTCCGGCTCTGCGTCGAGCTGGACCGCCTCGACCACGCCGACCGCCCCGGCCCAGTGGCCGAAGCGGCCGGAACCGTCCCGGCCCCCGTCCCGTCCGGCCTGCTCTCCCGGGAGGCGATCCGGCAGGCCATCATCGGCAAGGTCGCCGACCTGCTGTCCGGGCCCGGCGGGCTGGCCAGCTTCCTGCGCACCCGGCAGCTTGGCGCCCGGCTGGCCGGCCCCAGCCTGCCCCTGGACATCGGGTACAGCTCGACCATCCCGCCCGGCATCCGCAACGCGGTCATCCTGCGGGACCGTAAGTGCCGGTGGCCCGGCGGCTGCAACCAGCCCGCCGCCGCCTGCCAGGTCCACCACGTCAAGCACAAGGCACACGGCGGTCCGACCAGCCTCAAGGACTGTGTACTGCTGTGCAGCTACCACCACCAGATCGTGATCCACCGCTGGGGCTGGACCCTGGTCCTCAACCCCGACGGGACTACCACCGCCTGGAATCCCGACCGCACCAAGGTCATGCACAGCCACAGCCCGCCCGCCCGCGCCGGGTGAGCCCCCCGGCGCCGCACCTGCTGCTCGGTCCGGCCATCGTCGCGCAGATCGAGCGCGCGGCCCGCGCGCATCTCGGCCGCCCGTGGCGCAGCCGCGGCTTCACCAGCCTGGACGAACGCTCCTCCCATCCGTGCGGAATCTTCCATGGCCCGCGGCTGTCGATCTTCGCCAAGCTCGGCCCGGCCCGGGACCAGTTCACCGCGGAGCTAGCTGGGCTGCGCTTCCTTCGTCAGCGTGCGGGCATCCCGACCCCCGAGCCCGTGGCCGGCGGCCTCATCGACCTGCCCGGCGGCGCGCTGCTGCTCTTCGAAGCGCTGCCCGAGCGCCTGCCCGCCGCCCGCCAGCCCGGCGACTGGCGATCCATCGGCCATCTCCTGGCCACCGTCCACCAGGTCCGGGACGCCCAGTTCGGGTTCGGCCAAGCCAACTTCTTCGGCCCCCTGCCCCAGGACAACCGGCCCGCTGCGACCTGGCCCGATTTCTACCGCGAGCGCCGCCTCATCCCGCTGCTGCGCGCGGCGACCGACTCAGGCCACCTCCCCGCGGAGCTGGCCGCCGGCGTCGCTCGGATCGCCGAACGGCTGCCCGCCCTGGCCGGCCCCGACCCGCAGCCTTTTTCCGGCCCGTCCCCGCCGACCTCTTCGCCGCCTACCGGGACCTCGCGCCCATCGCCCCCGGGTTCGCCGACCGCCGGGAACTCTGGCGCCTGCCCACCTACCTGGCCGTCATCACCGTCGGCGGCCCCCTGGGCGGCCTGGCCGACGCCGTCCGCCGCTACGCCTAGGCCCGGCCTTACTCGAAGGTGATCACGCTCTTGATGCCGGCCGGTCGGCCCAGGATCAGCTCCGAGGCCTGCTCGGGCGGGTAGCGCCCGGCGATGAGCGTCGATACCACGGCGGGCCAGCGCTGCCGGAACGTATCGAGATCTCGCAGCGACGCCGCGAAGTCTTCCGTCCCGGCGTTGACCGTGCCCAGCAGCACCTGGTTCTTCAGCACCATGTCCCGCATGAGGCGAGCCGGATCAGCCTCGACGAACGCCTGCAGCCCGGGCACGCCGGTCAGCACGAAGATGCCGTTGGTGCCCAGCACCTGCAACGCCTGCAGGGCGAAATGGGAGTGCCCGACCGCCTCGTAGACCAGGTCGATGTTGCCGATCTGTGCGGCTAGGTCGCCGAACGCCGCGCTCTGGCTGGAGACGTAGGTCGCGCCGATGCCGGCGACCAGGTCGATCCGCGGATTGGGCGGCAACTCGCGTGAGTAGACGTAGGTGGTGAACCCGGCCGTGGCCAGCGTCATCGCTCCCAGCAGCCCGACCGGCCCGATACCGAGCACCAGCGCCGAGAGGCCCCGGCCGCGCTCCTGGCGGGGTGTCTGCGGATCGAGCCAGGGCGGGCGATGCTGCATCATCCAGAAAATCTGCGCGAGCGCCTTCTCGGCGATGGTCAGCGGCTCGGCCAGCACCGCGATCTCCCGCAGATCGGCGGGCACGAGGTTCATGTACCGCTCATGGTCGACCGCGTACTCGGCCATGTAGCCATGGGCTTCCTTGATGCCGCGCTCACGGAAGTCGCCGGTGTAGCAGTAGTCCTGGTGCCCGGAACGGCAGGCCAGGCAGCCGGGATGGGGACAGGGGCGGCGCACCGATGGCACCACGAGATCTCCCACCCGGAGCCGCTCCACGGCCGAGCCCGCCTGCACGATCTCGGCCAGCGACTCGTGGCCGATCACCAGGTGATCATCTCCGGCCGGCGGCGTGCCGTACTCAAAGGAGCAGATCTCCTTGTCGGTGCCGCAGATACCGACGTCCAGCATCCGCAACATGACCTGGTCCGGCTCGATGAGCCGGGGATCTTCCTGCTCGATGACCTTGACCTGGCGAGAGCCGGGAAACACCGCGACGGCTTTCATGTCCTATCCCGGAGACCGTGAGCGACGGGCCGCAGGATAGCCCGGGCCGGCGCCCCGTCGCTGCCGTGCAGCTTCACCGGCAAGCAGATCATTTCGTACTGGCCGCCCCGCACGGCCGTCAGATCAAGGCCCTCGATGATCCAGATACCCGCCGCGAGCAGGGTGCGGTGGATCTTCGCCCCGTCGGCGTGGTAGCCGCCCACCGACAGGTAGTCGATGCCGACCGTCCTGACTCCCGTTTCGGCCAGATAGTCGGCGGCCCGCTCGGAGATGTACACGAAGTCCTCGACGAACTGGTCGGCCTGCCAGCACCGGGGTGAGTTCGAGGTCCGGAACAGTACCCGTTCACCGGGCCGGAGCGAATGCCCGCGGAGCTCGTCGGCCGTGACCTCGCGGGGATGGGTGATCTCGATGACCCGGGCCAGCCCCATCGTCGCCGCCAGCGGCATCTCGTCCACCCCGGCCGCTTCGTGGATGAAGTGCACCGGCCCGTCGATATGCGTGCCGCTGTGCACGCCCATGGCCAGATGGGACAGGTTGCAGTCATGACCGAGTCCGATATCCATCGATCGCTGCATGACGATGGGCGGGTTGTCGGGCCAGTGAGGCATGCCATGCCGAACGGTCACGGACACATCGATCCAGCCTGTTTCATCGAGTTCAGTCATGACAGACCCGGCCCGGCCATCTCGGGCTCCTTTCCCGCGGCAAGTTCCCGCGGCAAGCGGACACGTCCCATGCGCACGAACGGGCTGAGCCCGACGGCCATCATCGCCCGACGGCCACTATGGCCCGCCCAGCGGGCGGCCTGCCTCACCCGCCGCGGATGAACGACGCGGAACCCGGCCAATTAGGACCGCGCCCGAGCCGCGGCTCACTCGCCAGAAGGCAGCGGCTCACTCGCCAGGGGGCCGCGGCTCGCTCCCCAGGGGTGAGGCCGCCGGCCGGGCGCGCGCGGCAGTATCATGCCGTGGCGGCGGTGTGGGAATCGCCCTTTCAGCGGGTACAGCCCGGCGCCCGCGATGCCCGGCGGGTAAGGATCGAGGAGGCGGTTCATGGACCCGGAAGAAGAAGAAGTTCCCGCGGCAGTTCTCGCGGCTAGCACGTGGCAGGCCACGCTGTTCCTGGGCGTGGTGACGGTGATACTCGGGCTGATCGTGAGCTTCCGCCCGTCCGGCTCGCTCGCCGTGATTGCCGTCCTGATCGGCATCCTCATGATCATCTCGGGGATCTTCCACCTGATACGGGTGTTCGACCGTGCCGAGCGGCACCGCGTCTGGCTGGGTATCGCCGGCCTGCTGTACGTCGTCATCGGCGTGCTGCTGATCCGTCACCTGAACCTGACCGTGGCCTTCATCGGCCTGGTCGTAGGCCTGACCTGGATCGTCTCCGGGCTGTCCGCGCTCATGAGCGCGGGTGCGGGCTCCCGCGAGGGGCGTGGCTGGTGGATCTTCTTCGGCATCGTCAGCCTGATCGCCGGGATCATCGTGGTCGCCGACCCCATTTCGTCGGTGACGGTGCTCGCCACCCTGCTCGGGATCTGGTTCATCGTCATCGGCCTCTTCGAGGTCATCGGGGCCTTCATGATCCGGCGGGCCGTTTCCGGGCCGGGCGCGCCGCGGCACACCGACGAGGGAGCGCCGGCCCGATAACCAGGCACGCCGGATAATCCGTGGCAGCTGGTCGCGCGTGACTGAAGACCTCATAGCGAGCACGGGCTGTCTTCCGCGGCAGCGGCTCCTGAGCGACTGGCGCGCGGCGGTGTTCGCTCCGGTTGGCGATGGCCAGCGGCGCCGCCGCGGGAGCGACGGGGTGCGCCTGGCCCTTGCTGTCCTGGCCCTGGTGTGCTGCGTGCTGGTCATACACTACGACTCCCGCATCGACCGGGCTGTCGCCCAGGTCCTCAATCCGCCGCCGCGCAGCATCACCTGGCTGGTCACGGTGGTTTACCAGGCTGGCTCGTACGGCGTCGCGATCGTCCTGGTCCTGCTGGCCCTGGTCGCGCGCCGCTGGGTGATCGCCCGCGACATCGCGCTGAGCGTGGCCGGCACGGCGGTCGTGAGCGGGATCCTCGTCCTGGTGCTCGGCAGCCAGGGCGGGAGACCGAGCGGGGTGGTGATCCAGGGTTATTACCTGAGTTTCCCGGTCCTCCAGATCGCCTTGTTCATGGCCGTCGCCACGGCGGCGCTGCCCTACCTGGCCCGGGGCGTGCAGCGCCTCATCGAGCTCTTCATCGCGCTGGTCGCCCTGGCCTCAGCCGTGGGAGGTCACGGGCTGCCGGTCAACGTGCTGGGCAGCCTGGCCATCGGCTGGGGGACGACGGCGGTGGTCCGGCTTATCTTCGGCTCACCGCTCGGCCTGCCTTCGGCCGGTGATGTGCAGCTGCTGCTGGCCGAGCTCGGCATCCGCTCGGCCGACGTGCGCCCGAACCGGAGGCAGGTCTGGGGGGTAGCGAGATACGAGGCCACCGAGCTGGACGGAGCCGGTTCGCCCGGTCGCCTCGGGATCGAGGTCTACGGCCGGGATGCGGCCGATGCCAGGCTCCTCACCAAGGCGGGCCGGTTCCTGCTGTACCGGGACTCCGGACCAAGCCTCACCATTACCCGCCTTCAGCAGGTCGAGCACGAGGCGTTCCTCACCCTGCGGGCGGGCCAGGCGGGCGTCGCCGTGCCCGAGGTCGTCGAAGCGGGAACCGCCGGGCCGTCCCGGGACGCGCTGCTGGTCTACCGGTCGCCGGCCGGGACGGCCCTGTCGGATGCCGACGCCGCCGATATCAGTGACGCCACGCTTGATGACCTGTACCGGCAGCTCCTGACCCTGCGGCGGGCGCGGATCGCGCACGGCGCGATCAGCGGTGATGCGCTGCTGGTCGACTCGGCCGCGCAGACCGTCGTGGTGACGGACTTCCGCAACGTCTCGGCGAGCGCTTCGCCGGACCAGCTCGATCGTGACCTGGCCGGCGCCCTGGCGGCAACGGCGGTGGCCGTCGGCGCCGAACGAGCCGCCGCATCCGCGGCGCGATGCCTGGAGCCCGCGATGCTCCAAGGCGGCCTCAGGCATCTGCACCGGCCGGCGCTGGACCCCGCGCTCGGCCGGAGCCTGCGGGGCCAGCGCGGGCTGCTGGAGGAGGTCCGGCAGCGCGCTGCCCGGGACAAGTCGATCGACGTGCCGACGCTGGTGGAGCCGCGCCGGGTGAGCTGGCCGACGCTGATCATGATCATCGGCACGCTCATCGGCGGCTGGGCCCTGATCGGCGTGCTCATCGACGTCTCCCAGTCCTTCGACACGGTGATCGGGGCCGAATGGCTCTGGGTCGTCATGGCGTTCATCCTGGCCCAGTCGGCCTACCTGGCCTCGGCCGTCGAAGGCATCGGCAGCGTGTCCGGTCCGCTTCCGCTCGGGCGGACGGTGGCCGTCGAGGTCGCCAAGTCATTCAGCGCCCTGGCCGGCGGGACCGCGGCGGTCTTCGCCACCCGGGTGCGCTTCTACCAGAAACAGGGCTATGACCCCTCGGTGGCGTTGAGCTCGGGCGCCATCATGGCCACCTCCAGCTGGATCGCGAAGGGGGTGCTGCTGCTGGTTTCGCTGCCGTTCGCCTGGGGGGCCATCCATTTCGAGGTCACCCCCGAATCCGGCGCCCACTCCAAGCTGGTCTGGATCATCCTGGCCGTCGTGGTGCTGGCCGCCCTGGCGGTCGGCCTGATCCTGGCCGTGCCCAGGCTCCGGAGGCTGGCCGCCGACAAGGCGCGTCCCAAGCTTCGTGACATCTGGAGCAACCTCAAGGGGATAGGCAGTTCTCCGCGCAAGCTGGTGCTGCTGCTGGGCGGCTCATTCGCCCAGGAGCTGTTCGTGGCCATGGCCCTGTCCGTTTCGCTGCGCGCCTTCAACGATCATCTCAGGCTGCCCGTCCTGATCGTGGTCATCATGCTGGCCGCCACGATCGGCGGCGTCTCGCCCACCCCCGGCGGCCTGGGCGTGGTGGAAGCGGGCATGATCCTCGGCCTCACGGCCGCCGGTGTCTCGGAGGCCGATGCCACCGCCGCGGTCTTCATCCAGCGCTTGTTCTCTTCCTACCTGCCGCCGATCTGGGGCTGGGCCACCCTGGTGTGGATGCGGAAGAGGGACTACCTCTAGCACCGGCCGCGGCGCCGCCGGGACTCGCCGCGGCCGCGATCAGGTGGCCTCACCCGCCCCGGATGATCTACCCGCGGTGCCCGTCGGGCAGGATCATGTCATGGCGGACAGCGCGAACGACTCGTCTACCGGGTCCATGCCCGACGAGCCTCATCCATCCCCTGCGGTACCTGATCCGGATTCGCTGACGGCCGAGGAGCGGCGGCTGCGGGAGGCCCGGGAAGGCATTCCGTGGCGGGCCTGGGGACCTTATCTCAGCGAGCGCCAGTGGGGGACGGTCCGCGAGGATTACAGCGACAACGAGGACGCCTGGTCCTATTTCACTCACGATCAGGCGCGGTCGCGCGCATACCGCTGGGGTGAGGACGGCATCGCCGGGATCAGTGACGACAAGCAGCGGCTGTGCCTGGCCATCGCGCTGTGGAACGAGCGGGACCCGATCTTGAAGGAGCGTCTGTTCGGCTTGACCAACGCCGAGGGCAATCACGGCGAGGACGTCAAGGAGTACTACTTCTACGTCGACAACCTGCCGACGCACAGCTACCAGCGTTATCTCTACAAGTACCCGCAGGCCGAGTTCCCCTACAACGACCTGGTCGCGGTCAACCGTTCCCGGTCACGGCACGAAATGGAGTACGAGCTCCTCGATACGGGTGTCTTCGATCAGGGCCGCTATTTCGATGTCGAGGTGGAGCACGCCAAGGCCGGTCCCGAGGACATCCTCTGCCGCATCACGGTGTACAACCGTTCGTCCCAGGATGCCGCGCTGCACGTGCTGCCGACGCTGTGGTTCCGCAACGTATGGTCGTGGGCCGGAGGCGAGCCCAAGCCCGGGATGGCCCGGGTCGAATCCGCCTCTCCGGCGGTCCGGGCCGATCATCCCAAGACCGGCGTCTTCTACCTCTATGCCGAGCCGGACGCGGCCCTGCTGTTCTGCGAGAACGAGACGAACGTGGCGCGGGTGTTCGGCGCCGAGCCCACCACGCAATTCCCCAAGGACGGCATCGGCGATTACTTGCTGCACGGCGCGGACACGGTCAACCCCGACGGCGAGGGCACCAAGGTGGCCGCGCACACCCGGCTGACCGTGCCCGCCGGCGGGCAGGCGGCGGTGCTGGTCCGGCTCACCCGCGAGGGCCCGCAGACCCTCACGGCGCCGCTGGCCGGCGCGAATGAGCTGATCGCGCGGCGGCGGGCCGAGGCGGATGAGTTCTACGACGCCATCACGCCGCCGGCGGTGACCGGCGATGCGAAGTCGGTCATGCGCCAGGCGCTGGCGGGGATGCTGTGGTCCAAGCAGTGCTACTACTTCGACGTGGACCGCTGGCTGCGTGAGCGCCGGTTCCACCCGCTGCGCGCGCCGCTCCGGCGGGGGACCCGCAACGAGTCGTGGTTCCACATGTTCAACCATGATGTTGTGTCCATGCCGGACAAATGGGAGTACCCGTGGTACGCCGCCTGGGACCTGGCGTTCCATTGCATCCCGCTCGGCATGGTCGACCCGGACTTCGCGAAAAGCCAGATCGACCTGATGCTGTCCCGGGAATACCTGCACCCGGGCGGCCAGATGCCCGCCTATGAGTGGAATTTCGGCGACGTGAACCCCCCGGTGCACGCCTTCGCGGCTCTCTTCCTGCAGAACATGGAGGAAGACCTCGGCGAGGTGGACCTCCCGTTCCTCCGTGAAAGCTTCTCGCGGCTGCTCCTGAATTTCACCTGGTGGGTGAACCGCAAAGATCCGTCCGGTCACAATGTGTTCGAGGGCGGCTTCCTCGGCCTGGACAACATCGGCGTGTTCGACCGCAGCGCTGCTTTGCCCACCGGCGGGCGGCTGGAGCAAGCGGACGGCACCGCCTGGATGGCGATGTTCAGCCAGAACATGCTCGAGCTGGCGCTGGCTCTCCTGCCGCACGATAAGGGCTACGAGGAATTCGTGCTCAAGTTCGTCGAGCGCTTCTTCTGGATCGCCGCCGCCGTGGACCCCATCGGGGAGAACCCCGACGAGATGTGGGACGAGGAAGACGGTTTCTTCTACGACGTGCTCCGCCTGCCCGACGGCAGCGGCACCCGGATCAAGGTGCGCTCCCTGGTCGGCCTGCTGCCTCTCTGCGCCACCACCGTGATCGAGGCTGACCTCCTCGAACGCTATCCGCAGATCACCGAGCAGGTGGCGACCTTCCTCGAGCGCAACCAGGACCTGCTGGCCAATATCCCCAACCCGGCCGTACCCGGCGTCCGGGGCCGGCGGATCCTGTCACTGGTCAACGAGGACAAGCTGCGCCGTATCCTGGCCCGGATGCTGGACGAGGAGCGTTTCCTCGGCCCGCACGGCATCCGCTCGATCTCGCGATGGCACCTGGATCATCCCTACACCTTCGACGTGGACGGCGCGGAGTACCGGGTGCAGTACGAGCCGGCCGAGTCGACCACCGGAATGTTCGGCGGGAACTCCAACTGGCGCGGCCCGGTGTGGTTCCCGATCAACCTGCTGCTGATCCGGGCCCTGCTCCAGCACTACCGGTACTACGGCGACGACCTGAAGGTTGAATGCCCGACCGGCTCGGGGAAGATGATGACACTGTTCGAGGTGTCGCAGGAGCTGTCGCGCCGCCTCGTCAGCACCTTCCTGCGGGACGGCGAGGGGCGCCGCCCGGTCTACGGCGGGACCAGGACATTCCAGGAAGACCCGCACTGGCGTGACCTCATCTTGTTCTACGAGTACTTCCACGGCGACAACGGGGCCGGGCTCGGCGCCTCACACCAGACCGGGTGGACCGGCCTGGTGGCCAGGCTGATCCAGACCCTGGGCCAGTTCGATGCCGCCACCGTGCTCGAGGACCGCCAGTGGCCGCTGGCCCGGCCCTACCGCCGCCTGGCCGCCGGACCCGTGGCCGACGTCGGCACGGCTCGCGAAGCCCGCGGCGCGACCGGATCGAACTTACCCCGGGCCGCCCAGCCGCCGTCTGGCGCTAACGCCCCCAGGAACCGCCGCGCGTTGCGGATGGCCAGCGCGATGACCGTCTCCATCGGATTGATGCCGATGGGACCGGGAAACAGGCTGGCGTCGGCGACGAATAGCCCCGGCACGCCGTGGAATGCCCCGTAGCTGTCGGTGACGCCGCGCTGCGGGTCCTCGCTCATCCGCGCCGTGCCCATCAGATGGACCGAGTACACCTGCAGCGCGGCCTTGGGTACCGGGCGGGCTAGCACGCTGCGCAGCTCGCCGGGGCTGCGGACCTCGGGCGCGCCGTCGAAGGGGAGCAGCATCCGGCGCGCTCCGGCCGCGAACAGCGCCTGTCCGGTCAGCTCGACGCCGCGGACCAGGCGGGCCGCGTCGGCGTCGGTGAGCCGGTAGAAGACCTGCGTGCCGAGCGCCGGCAGGTTGCGCACCCGCCCGGTCCCGGTGTCGGTGACCAGCGGTCCCGCGGTCACAATGCGGTTGTAGTCCGCCATCAGCTCCCCGAGGCGCCGACCGTAGGCCGGCGTGATCCCGGCCAGAGCTGACGGCGGGAGGTTCTGGGCGGACAGCAGGATTCCCTCGGCCGTGAACTCGCGGACCTGGAAGGCCTGGTGCACGCCCTGCCATCCGGTGACATCGGAGTCGAAGAACGCGACCACCGTGGTGTTCGGGTGCAGGGACAGACTGCGGCCCAGCTGCCCCGACGCCGACCGCAGGCCCGACCGGGCCAGCAGAGCCGGGGTCTGGATCGCCCCGCCGGCCACGATCACCGTCCTGGCCCGGACGGTCAGCCGCGGCCCGCCGGGCCGGGCGAAGTGACCGGTGACCCCGGATACCCCGCGCCCCGCCCGGTTGATCCGGTCCACCCGGCAGTCGGCGAAGACCCGGGCGCCCAGCGCCAGCGCCCGTGGCACGCTGGTCACCAGCATCGAGCGCTTCGCGCCCGTGGGGCACCCGAAGTTGCAGTTGTTCGTCCCCGCGCAGTGCAGCTGGGCGCGGCGGTTCGGGACGACGGCCCAGCCCCGGGCGGCGGCTCCCGCCCGCATCAGCTCCGAGTCCCGCCCGATCGTCTCCAGGTCCTGCAACCCGACCGAGTGCCGTGCCTCGGCCCGGGCGAAGTACGGCTCCATGTCCCGCTCGCTGATGCCCAGCACGCCGTCAGCCGCCCAGCGGTCCAGCACGTGACCCGGGGTCGGCCACGACATCCCGCCGTTCACCACCGTTGACCCGCCCACGCACCGGCCCTCCGCGAACAGCACCGACGGCCGCCCCACGGCCATCCCGCCGCCCCCGTCCCGGTACAGCGTCCGCAGCGCCCGCATGCTGTCCGCGGTGAACGACTCGGTCGGGTGATATCCGCCCTCCTCGATCACCACCACGTCCACGCCCGCCTCGGCCAGCTCCGCCGCCGTCGTCGCCCCGCCCGCCCCCGAGCCCACGATCACCACATCGCAGTCCACCCTCAGGTCCCCGGCGACGTCCGTCCCCCTGGTGAGCCCTGGCGGTACCTTCACAGCTGCCGGCGGCACCTTCACAGCTGCCTCACACTTGTACCTGAACCACCTGGGCCCCTCGAGGCGGGCCGTTCGGCCGCCGCGCAACCTGGTCGATGGTCCGGCGTACTCGCTCTTACTGGTACAACGGCCCATCGACCAGCCTCCGGCGCGGTGATCAAGGCTCCTGCCTCTCCGGCGCCGCCGTGACCCCGGCCTCGCCCGCGGCGATCTCCGGGCCGTAGGACTCCAGCCGTCGGCGGGAGACGGCGGCGATGTAGGGGCCCGGCCGGTAGCCGATCTCGCGCTGCACCGTGGGCAGCTCGTAGTAGCACATCACCACCAGCCCGCGCAGCCGCTGAACCAGCTCGCCCGCGACGCCGCCGCGGACCAGCATGGCCCGCAGGTACGCTTCGGCGGCCTGGTCGTCCAGCTGGGTGAACCGCCGCCCCCGGCCCCGGGGATACAGCCGCGCTCCGAGGTCGAGCGCCACGACCGCGACGGTCAGGGCCCTCCGCGCGGTGGGGGCCAGCGCGCCGAACATCAGCTCGAACTCAGCCAGCACCTGGTCGGTCCGGTGATGCGCTCGCATCCCGGGCGGGCAGACGACCTCGGCGAAACGGCGCGTGACCCGGCGTACCCGGGGGTTAAGCGGGGGAGGCGTCGGGTCAGATGGACCAGCCAATCTCGGTCCTCCATTCCGCCTCGGCGGGCGTCTCGAGTCCAGACCGCGATCAGGCTATCGACGGCAAGGCCGTCACCGCCAGGCCGACGGCCTTGCCGTCCGGGCTAGCCGGACGAGGCGTCGGCCCGGAAGATGGGCCAGCCGATCTCGGTCGTCCATTCCGCCTCGTCGGGCGTGTCCCCGGCGCCGCGCAGGTAGTACTCGCGCAGCGGCCCGTCGATGCTGATCTCGTGGGTGGTGGCGTATGACCCGAGTTTGGCGTAGCTGAGGTCCGCATCGGCGAGCGAGCCGTGATGGCTGATGACGGCGAGCTCGGCCGCCGGGACGACCATCGGCCCCGCCGCAGGGGCCGGCCGCGCGCAGGCGCTGGGCGCGGACGGTGGCGCGCAGTTCGCCGAGGGCACCCTGCCACCAGGCCAGGACATCCGCGCGATCGACCACCGCCGCGATGGCGGCCGCTGCGGTGGCAGGCACGCTGCGATGCTCGATCGCCGTGGCGCCCGGCGGCTGCAGCAGGTCCCGCAGCGACTCGACCGCAGTCCGGGTCTGAGCCAGCTCGGCCTCCAGCCGGTCCAGGTGCGCGGCGATGAGGGCGTTGCGAGCGGCCGCGTCCGGTGCGGCCAGCACCCCCTTGACGTCGGCGACCGGCATCTCCAGATCGCGTAGGCGCCGGATGACCTGCGCGGTCGGGATCTGCCCCGCCGAGTAGTACCGGTAGCCCGTGTCCGGGTTCACCGCGGCCGGCTCGAGCAGCCCCACCTCGTGGTAGTGACGCAGCGTCTTGACGCTGAGATGAGTGGCGCGGGAGAAATCGCCCACCGTGAGGCCTGCTGGCATCTGGCCATTGTGAACCCTCCCGTTGCCGGAGGGTCAAGCGCTCGAGGGCCTATTGACCCTCCAGCCGCCGGAGCACCGAGGGTGGAGTCATCAGCCGAAGAGAAGAAAAGAACAAGCACAAGTAGAGAGGGACTGCCATGACCGACTCCGTCCTCGCCCCCGTGCTGGCCGAGCACATCGCCGCCGTTAACGCCTTCGACACCGGCGCCATCGTGGCCACCTTCGCCGACGACGCCCTTGTCAATGATGCGCACCGGGAGTTCTGGGGCGGCGAGGCCATCGCCCGCTGGGTGGCCAAGGAGCTGGTTGGCGACCGGGTGACCGTCAAGGTGACCGAGGTCCTCGACCATCACGGCGACACCATCGTCCGCGGCCGCTACGACGGCGACTACGACAAGACGAACCTGCCGGGCGAGCTGATCCTGACCAACTACTTCACCGTCCGCGACGGCAAGATCGTCACCCTGGTCGTCACCCGCGTTACCCCGGCCAGCTACTGAGAACCGAGGGGCTCCCTGCGTTAAGCTGAACACAGGCCCGCAGGGGGCCCCCGGGTCCGCGGGAAGGGCAGAGCCCGCCTGACATCGCAGTGAGCAGATGGCCGCCTATCTCCTTTCGGCCTGGCGACGCGGACCGCAGGCATGCGAAAGGAGTCGCGATGCCGACCGTTCCCCTGCCCGACGAGCCCAGTCTCGAGCAGCTGCGCAACCAGGCCAAGGATCTGCGGCGAGCCGTCCTCGCCGGTGAGCCTGGCGCGCTGGCCGAGGCCGCCGCGGCGCCCGGCCCGCTGCCGTTGCACGCCGCGCAGCTGACGGTGGCGCGCCGCTACGGTTTCCCGAGCTGGGCCCGCCTCAAGCGCTACGTCGAGGTCATCGAGCGCTACAGCCGCTTTCCCGACCGCATCCTGGCCGCCGGCCCACCCACCGCCACACCAGCCGCCGGCCCACTCACCGCCACACCAGCCGCCGGCCCAGCCACTGCCACGCCGGACGCCGCCACACCAGCCGCCGGCCCAGCCAACTCAGGCCCGGACGCCGCCAGCCTGGCCGACCGCTTCCTCCGCCTGGCCAGCCTGTGCTACGCCGATGACCAGCCGGAGCGGTGGGCCCAGGCGCGCGTGCTGCTCGCCGAGCATCCTGAGCTCACCGCGGCCAGCGTGCACGCGGCCGCCGCGGCGGCCGACACCGCGGCGCTACGGCGCATCCTGGCCGCCGATCCGGGCGAGGCCCGCCGCGAGGGCGGCCCGTTCCGGTGGCAGCCGCTGTTCTACCTGGCCTACGCCCGGCACGACCCGCAGATCGGTGAGGATGCCGTCCTGACTTCCGCACGGCTCCTGCTGGACGCCGGCGCTGATCCGAACGCCGGCTACCTCTGGCACGGCCTGCCCACCCCGTTCACGGTGCTGACCGGGGCGTTCGGCGAGGGGGAACTGGGCCCGGTCCGCCAGCCCCGGCACCCGCACTCGCTCGCCCTCGCCCGCCTGCTCCTGCAAGTCGGCGCCGATCCGAACGACGGCCAGGCGCTCTACAACCGGATGTTCGAGCCCGGTAACGATCACCTGGAGCTCCTGTTCGAGTTCGGCCTGGGCGCCGGCGACGGCGGCCCGTGGCACCGGCGGCTCGGCACCGCCCTCGACTCCCCGGCAGAGATGATCCGCGGCGAGCTCGCCTGGGCCATCACCCACGGTATGACCGAACGGCTCCGGTTGCTCGTCAGCCACGGCACCGATCTGACCTCCCCGTTCGAGGGCGGCGCCACCGTGACCTCGATGGCCGCCACCACCGGCCATGCTGACCTGGTCGGCTACCTGGTCGCGCACGGCGCCCCGCCGCCTGGCCTGGATCCGGCCGGCGCGTTCGTCGCCGCGGCGCTCGCCGCCGACCGGGCCGGCCTGGACCGGCTGCTGCGTGATCACCCCGGGCTGGCCGGCCAGGTGCGCGCGTCCCGGCCGGCCTTGATCACCTGGGCCGCCGCCTGCGGTCGGCCTGAGGCGGTCGAGATCCTGGCCGGCCTGGGCTTCGACGTGAACGCCATGGGCCGTACCGACGTGCCCAGCGACCAGCCCTGGCAGACCGCCCTGCACCAGGCGGCCGAAGACGGCCATCTCGAGCTGGCCCGGACCCTGCTGCGCCTGGGCGCCGACCCGGACATCCGCGACCACCGGTTCGGCTCGACCCCTCTCGGCTGGGCCCGCTACTTCGGCCAGCCGCCGCTCATCGCCCTGCTCGAACCGCTCACCACCCCCGAGCCGCCAGATCAGCCGGCGTGATGTCCGATGCCGGCTACGCCACCGAACCGCAGCAAGGTCATCATGCGAGTATCGGGACATGATCGCGAGAATCTGGCGCGGTGCGGTCCGGGCCGAGGACGCCCCGGCCTACGCCGCCTACGTGCAGCAGACCGGCATCGCGGGCTATCAGCGCACCCCCGGCAACCGGGGCGCCTGGGCGCTGTGGCGGGTGGACGGCGACCGCGCCGAGATCGTCACGGTGAGCTTGTGGGAGTCCCGGTCCGCGATCGAGGCCTTCGCCGGGCAGGACATCGAGCAGGCCGTCTTCTACCCGGAAGACGACCGGTACCTGATCGACCGCGACCTGACCGTCCGTCACTACGACGTCGCCGGGCCGGCCTAGGCCAAGGAACACCGCCGGGCCGACCCAACGAACACCGCTGGCTCGCCCTCCCAACGGCGTACTGTACTTTTGTACAGTAAGTCAGCCGGAATTATGGAGTATGCGGAGCGGGAGAGGGGATGTCACTGCACTTCCACTGGTTCCTGCCCACCAACGGCGACGGGCGCGACATCGTCGGCGGCGGACACGGCGCGGCCACCGGCTCGGCCGGCGCCATCCGGCCCGCCTCGCTCAGCTACCTGGGCCAGATCGCCCGCAGCGCCGAGCAGCTCGGCTTCGAGGCGGCCCTCACCCCGACCGGTGCCTGGTGCGAGGACTCCTGGCTGGCCACCAGCATGCTGGCCGAGGTCACCGAGCGGCTGAAGTTCCTGGTCGCCTTCCGTCCCGGCCTCACCTCGCCCCTGCTGGCCGCGCAGATGGCCGCCACCTTCCAGCGGTATTCACGCGGCCGCGTGCTGCTCAACGTGGTGACCGGCGGCGAGTCCGCCGAGCAGCGGGCCTACGGCGACTTCCTGGACAAGCCGCAGCGCTACCGGCGCTGCGCGGAGTTCCTCGACATCGTCCAGCGCCTCTGGCGCGGCGAGACCGTCAGCCATGACGGTGAGTTCCTGCGTCTGGAGGGCGCCCGGCTGGCCCGCCGGCCCGACCCGGTGCCCCCGCTGTATTTCGGCGGCTCGTCGCCCGAGGCGGGTCCGGTCGCGGCCCGGTACAGCGACGTCTACCTGACCTGGGGCGAGCCGCCCGCCGCGGTGGACGCCAAGCTGCGCTGGATGGACGGGCTGGCCCGGCAAGCCGGCCGCACCCTCCGCTACGGCATCCGGCTGCACGTGATCACCAGGGACACCTCACACGAGGCCTGGCTGCAGGCCAACCGGCTCATCGATGGCCTCGACGAGGCGATGATCGCCCGCGCCCAGCAGGGCCTGGCCCGCAGCGAATCCGAAGGGCAGCGCCGGATGCGCGAGCTGCACGGCGGCTCGCTGGCCAACCTGGAGATCTCGCCCAACCTGTGGGCCGGCGTCGGCCTGGTGCGCGGGGGAGCGGGCACCGCCCTGGTCGGCAGCCACACCGAGGTCGCCGACCGGATCGAGGAGTACGCCGCGCTCGGCATCTCCGAGTTCATCCTGTCCGGCTACCCGCACCTGGAGGAGGCGTACTGGTTCGGCGAGGGCGTGCTGCCCATCCTGCGCCAGCGCGGCCGCTGGCAGCATCCCGCGCCCGGCCGCACGGACGACGCCATCACCGCGACCCCGTCCGCGCCCGCCTCAGGTCCCGCCCAGCCAGCCGCCGTATCGTGATGGCCCGAACGGTCCGTGCTGCCAGCCCAGCGCCATCTCAGTCAGCCCGGAGGTAGACGTCATGCGGATTGCTGTTGTCACCGGGAACCCGAAGCCCGCGTCCCGGACCCACGGCGTTGCCCTCGCCGTGGCCGGCACCCTGTCCGCCGCGCTGTCGGCCGCCGGGTCCCAGTCTCACCTGGTCGTCGACCTCAGCGAGCACGCGGCGAGCCTGTTCGACCCGTCGGCGGCCGAGCTGTCCCGGCTGACCGCGGAGGTCGCGGAGGCCGACATCGCCGTCTTCGCCTCGCCCACCTACAAGGCCTCCTATACCGGCCTGCTCAAGGCGTTCCTCGACCGGTACGGCAACAACGGCCTGGCCGGGACGATCGCGGTGCCGGTCATGACCGGCGGCTGGGCCGGCCATGCCCTGGCCGTCGAGGTTCACCTGCGGCCGGTCCTGGTCGAGCTCGGTGCCACCGTTCCGGCCCGCGGCCTGTATGTCACCGAGCCCGAGCTTCCCGAGCTGGACGCCGCGGTGGCCCGGTGGGCCGCCACCGCGATCCCGCTCATCCGCGGCGCCCTGGCCGTTCACGAAGCGGGCGGTGTCTGAAGCGGGCGGTGTCTGAAGCGGGCCGTGTCTGACCGCCGGCCGGCGGTGCCATACTGACCGCATGCCCCGGCGACCAGCGACAAAGGCCAACGGCGGCCCGCCGTCGGCCACGCTCCGGTCGGAGCACGCCGAGGCCACCCGCCGTGCCGTGCTCGCCGCCGCCCGCTCCTCGTTCGGCCGTAAGGGCTACGCCCAGGCGTCCGTCGAAGAGATCGCGGACGCGGCGCGGGTCACCAAGGGCGCGGTGTACCACCACTTCGCCTCCAAGGAGGCCTTGTTCCGCGCGGTCTACGCGGAGGTGGAGGCCGAAGCGCAGGCCCGCACGCTCGCGGCCGGAGACCCGCAGGCGCCGCCGGTCGAGCAGATCATGGCCAAGGTGAACGCCTACCTGGACGCCGCCCTCGACGAGGAAATCCGCCGGATCACCCTGATCGACGGGCCCGCCCTGCTCGGCTTCGAGCCGGACGAGGTTGCCGACCAGCAGCAGAGCCAGGCGGGCGTGCGGGCGTTCATCGCCGCTTCGATCGCCAACGGCCAGCTGGCCGACCTCGACCCCGACGTCCTCACCCAGCTCCTGGGCGGCCTGGCCTGGGTCGGCGGCCTGCTCATCGCGCACGCCAGCGACCCCGATGCGACCAGGACGGCCCTCGGGCTGGCCCTCGACCGAATGCTCCGCGGCCTGGCTCCCGCCGAGCAGCGTTAGCGTCCTCGCCCCAGACGCCCTGCGGCCTGGCTCCCGCCGAGCAGCGCCCCCGCAAGTGCTCCGCCGTCAGGCCCATGTCGAAGTGCTGGCCCCGTCAGAAATGCCTTGCCCCTTCTGCATACCGGAAGTATGTTATATACCTATGGAATCTGAACGACTGGAAACCCGGCTCGGGCCGCTCGCCTGGCGCTCGTCTGGCCGCGGGCCAGCGCTGGTGTTCTTCGCCGGCGCGCTCGCCAACGGTGAGCTGTGGCGCGACGTCGTGGCCGCGATCGAGGACCGGTACCGCTGCATCACGATCGACCTCCCGCTGGGCGCGCATCGCTGGCCGTTGTCGCCTGGCGCGGACCGGTCGGCCGCCTCCCTGGCCCGGCTGCTGCCGGACTGCCTTGACCTGCTCGAGCTGGACGACGCCACGGTGGTCGCCAACGACACGGCCGGCGGCCTGGCCCTGCTGTCGCTGGCCAGCGGTCACCCAGCGCTGCAGCGGATGGGGCGACTGGTCCTGACCAACTGCGACAACTACGACCAGTTCCCGCCGGACAAGCTCAAGAAGGGCTCGGCCCTGTGCCGCGCCTACCCCCGTCTCGCCCGGACCCTGCTCCGGCTGCAGCTTCGGACCTCGGCCGGACGGCGCCGGGGCATCTCGTCCGTCACCGCGAGCGGGCTGGACCCGGAACGCGAGGCATCGTTCTTCGGGCCGATCCGGCGGGACCGCCGGGTGGCCGACGACATGGTCGCGGCCATGGCCGGGTTCCGCCCGCAGGTCCTCACCGACGCCGCCGGGGCGATCGGCCAGTTCGACCGGCCGGTCCTGCTGATCTGGGGTGAGTCAGACGGATTCTTCCCGATGGCCCACGCCACGCGGCTCGCCGCTGATTTCCCGGCCGCGACGCTGGTCCCCGTTCCCGGAGCCAAGACGTGGGTGCCGGTCGACAATCCCGCCGCCGTGGCCGGCGCCATCGCCAGCTTCGTGCCGGCGCCCGTGCCATGACGAGGCCCAGCCGGGCCTAGAGCCGGCCGACGCTAGAGCTGGCCGACGTCGGTGACGCGCAGCACGGCCGCGCCCGCCTCGTCTGAGGCGGCCAGGTCGACCACCGCGCTGATGCCCCAGTCGTGGTCGCCCGCCGGGTCGTCGAAGATCTGCCGGAGAACCCAGCTGCCCGGCTGCTGGTCGATGATCAGCAGCGCCGGCCCGCGTGCGTCGGGCCCGGTGCCGATGTCCTGGTGCACCTCGAAGTACCCGTCCAGCGCATCCGCCCAGGCGTCGGCATCCCAGCCGCTGTCGGCGTCCAGCGCTCCGAGCTCGTCGTAATGGCCGAGCGCGGCCAGGTTGACCCGGTGGAAGATCGCGTTACGCACCAGTACCCGGAACGCTCTGGTGTTCGCGGTCACCGAGGCCGGCCGGGCATCATCCACCCCGGCCGTGTCCGGGTCCGACGGGTTGCGCAGCCGCTCCCACTCATCCAGCAAGCTGGAGTCGACCTGGCGCACGATCTCACCGAGCCACTCGATGAGATCGGCCAGCTCCTCGGTCTTCGCCTCGTCGGGCACCGTCTGGCGCAGCGCCTTGTACGCCTCGGCCAGGTACCGGAGCACCAGCCCCTCGGAGCGGGCCAGGCCGTAGTACGCCACGTATTCCGGGAAGGTCAGCGCCCGCTCGTACATGTCCCTGACCACCGACTTCGGCGAGAGCGAATAGTCCAGCACCCAGGGATGGCCGCGCCGGTAGATGTCGTACGCGGCCTCGAGCACGTCGTCCAGCGGCTTGGGGTAGGTCACGTCGTCCAGTAGTTCCATCCGCTCCTCGTACTCGACGCCGTCCGCCTTCATCTGGGCCACCGCCTCGCCGCGGGCCCGGAACTGCTGGGCCGACAGGACCTGCCGGGGGTCGCTCAGGGTCGACTCGATCACCGACACCGCGTCCAGGGCATACGACGGCGAGGCCTCGTCCAGCAGCTCGATGGCGGCCAGCGCGAACGGCGACAGCGGCTGGTTCAGCGCGAAGTCGTACTGCAGGTCCACGGTGAGCCGCACCAGGCGCCCCTCGGCATCCGGCTCGGGCAACCGCTCGACCACCCCGCCGGCCAGCAGCGCCCGGTAGATGGCGATGGCCTGATGGATGTGCCGCCGCTGCGCGGCCCGGTCCTCGTGGTTGTCGGTCAGCAGATGGCGCATGGCGGCGAACGCGTCGCCCGGGCGGGCGATGACGTTCAGCACCATCGCGTGCGTGACGGTGAAGCTCGACGTCAGCGGCTCGGGGTCGGCCGCCACCAGCCGCTCGAACGTCGGCTTACCCCAGGCCACGAAACCAGTCGGCGGCTTCTTGCGGACCACCTTGCGCCGGGCCTTCGGGTCGTCGCCCGCCTTGGCTAGGGCCTTCTCGTTCTCCACCACGTGCTCGGGGGCCTGCACCACCACCCGCCCGGCGGTGTCGAACCCGGCCCGGCCGGCGCGCCCGGCGATCTGGTGGAACTCGCGGGCCTGCAGCAGCCGGGTCTTGCTCCCGTCGTACTTGGACAGCGCGGTGAACAGCACGGTGCGGATCGGCACGTTGATCCCCACCCCCAGGGTGTCCGTGCCGCAGATGACCTTGAGCAGCCCGGCCTGGGTGAGGGTCTCCACCAGCCGCCGGTACCGGGGCAGCATCCCGGCGTGGTGCACGCCGATGCCGTGGCGAACCAGCCGGGACAGGGTCTTGCCGAAGCCGGCCGTGAACCGGAAGTTGCCGATCAGGTCGGCGATGGCGTCCTTCTCGGCCCGGGTGCACACGTTCACGCTCATCAGCGCCTGCGCCTGCTCGATGGCCGCCGCCTGGGTGAAGTGCACGACGTAGATGGGTGCCTGGTTGGTGGCCAGCAGCTCGCCCAGGGTCTCGTGCAGCGGTTCGATGCTGTAGGAGAACACCAGCGGCACCGGGCGCTCGGTTGAGGCGATGACCGCGGTTGGCCGCCCGGTGCGCCGGGTCAGGTCGTCGGTGAACCGCGAGACGTCGCCCAGCGTGGCGGACATCAGCAGGAACTGCGCGTGCGGCAGCTCGATCAGCGGGACCTGCCAGGCCCAGCCGCGGTCGGGATCGGCGTAGTAGTGGAATTCGTCCATCACCACCAGGCCCGCGTCGGCCTCGGCGCCGTCCCGCAGCGCAATGCTGGCCAGCACCTCGGCCGTGCAGCAGATGATCGGCGCCTCCGCGTTGACGCTGGCGTCCCCGGTCATCATGCCTACTTCGGCCGGCCCGAACGCCGCGCACAGGTCGAAGAACTTCTCCGACACCAGCGCCTTGATCGGGGCGGTGTAGAACGTCCGCCGGCCGTCCGCGAGCGCGGCGAAGTGGGCCCCCGCGGCGACCAGGCTCTTGCCCGACCCGGTGGGAGTGGACAAGATGACGTTCGCGCCCGACACGATCTCGATGAGCGCTTCTTCCTGATGCGGGTACAGCGCGAGCCCGCGCTGCTTCGACCACCCGGCGAACGCGTCGAACAGCGCGTCTGGCTCGGGGGTGGCGGGCAGCAGCTCGGTAAGTGTCATGGCGCAATCTATGGTGCAGGCTTTTGGGGGATTACCTCATACGCAACGCCTGGCGGCCCCGGCTTATTCGCTAGGGTCATGACGTGCGGACTGTCCTCATCACCGGCGCGAGCTCTGGCTTCGGCGCCGCGACCGCCCGGAGGTTCGCCGCCCGCGGTGACCGGGTGATCGCCGCGGCCCGGCGGACCGAGCGGCTCAGCTCCCTGGCCGACGAGCTCGGACCTGACGTCCTGCTCCCGCTGACCCTCGACGTCCGGGACTGGGCCAGCGTGGAGCGGGTCGCCGCCACGCTGCCGGCCGAGTTCGCCGAGGTCGACATCCTGGTCAACAACGCGGGCCTGGCCCTTGGGCTGGAGCCCGCCGCCCGGGCCGACGTCGGCCAGTGGGAGCAGATGATCGAGACCAACTGCACCGGCCTGGTCTACGTGACCCGCGCGTTCCTGCCGCAGATGGTCGCGCGCGGCCGCGGGCACGTGGTCAACCTCGGCTCCATCGCCGGCACGTACCCCTACCCGGGTGGCAACGTCTACGGCGCGACCAAGGCGTTCGTGCACCAGTTCAGCCTCAACCTGCGCTCCGATCTGCACGGTACCGGCGTCAGGGTGACCTGTGTCGAGCCCGGGCTGGCCGGCGGCACCGAGTTCTCCGACGTGCGCTTCGGTGGCGACCGCGAGCGGGCCGCGGCCGTGTACGCGGGCACCCAGCCGCTGACCGCCGACGACATCGCCGCCGCTATCGAGTGGGCGACGAGTCAGCCGGCCCACGTGAACGTCAACGTCATCGAGCTGATGCCGGTCAGCCAGAGCTTCGCCCCGCTTCAGGTCGACCGGGGGAGCGCCGGCTGACGGCGGTGCCCCGCGTGGTGACCACGCGTTTCGGCGGTGCCCAGGTTCACGCAGATCATGCCCTGCCGGTCTTGGCAGCGGCAGTTGCTCGATGTTATACAGAGCCTGCGACGTTATACAGGGCGTCCATCGAATGGCGTGTGCGACCAGAGCAAGGGGTAATCGTGTCCTACGAAAACGTGGAAGTGGAGCGCGTCGAACACGTCGGCGTTATCCGGTTGAACAGGCCGAAGCTGCTCAACGCGCTGAACCCGGGGATCTGCCTGGACCTCAACGACGCCCTCGATGAGCTTGAGGCCGACTTCCCCGACATCCGGGCCATCATCCTCACCGGTAACGGCCGCGGCTTCTGCTCCGGGGCCGACCTGTCCGGCCAGATCGCCGCGGCCAATGGCGAGGCACCCCGGCCAGGTTATGACCCCCGCGCGCTCATCCCGCCGCTTGCTCCGCGGATGCGCCGCGTCGCGCAGCCGATCATCGCCGCCGTCAACGGCGTCGCGGCCGGTGCCGGGTTCTCGCTGAGCCTGGCGGCCGATATCCGGATTGCCTCCGATCAAGCGCGCTTTGCCAGCATCTTCGTGAAGCGCGCGCTGGTGCCTGACACCGGCTCGTCGGAGTCGATGGTGGATCTGCTCGGCCTCGGCCTCGCCTCCGAGATGGCCTTCACCGGCCGCCTGTTCGACGCGCAGTGGGCCCTGGACAAGCGCCTGGTCAACTCGGTTGTCCCGCATGAGCGGCTGATGGATGAGGCGATGGCGCTGGCGAACGAGATCGCCGGGAACCCGCCGCTGACCGTCCGCTCGGCGAAGAAGCTGCTGAACCGCCGGTTCTGGCTGGAAGACTCGCTCGCGCACGAGCACGACGCGAATGCGCCCTCCATGCCCAGCGAGGACCGCATCGAGGCCCTCAAGGCATTCGTGGAGAAGCGCCCCGCGGTCTACAAGGGCCGCTAGTTCGCACCTGTCAGTCGTTCGCACGTCAGCCCGCTGCGCCGCGACGCGGCTCGTCGGCTGATACGCATCGAAGCATCGAAGCGTAAGGTGGAGGTCATGGGCGGTCCCCTCGAGGGCTGGAAGGTCCTCGATCTGACTCAGGGTGTTGCCGGGCCGTATGTCACGAAGCTGTGCTCGGACTACGGCGCGGATGTCATCAAGGTCGAGCGGCCCGGGTACGGCGACGTGTCCCGGCGGATCGGCCCGTTCCCCGGCGACAATCCGCATGCCGAGAAGAGCGGGATGTATCTCTCGCTCAACACCGGCAAGCGCAGCGTCACGCTGGACCTGAGCACCCGGACCGGCCGAGAGCTGCTGCTGCAGCTGGCCGCCCGGGCTGATCTGATCGTGGAGAGTTACCGGCCCGGGACGCTGGAGCGGTTCGGGCTGGGCCCGGAGCGCCTCGCGCAGGCCGGCCCGGCGGCGCTGGTGCGGATCTCCAATTTCGGCCAGACCGGGCCGATGCGGGACTTCGCGGCCGATGACCTGATCGAGTACGCAGCCGCCGGGATCTTGCAGATCACCGGCCTGCCGGATAAGGGGCCGGTGGCGCTGGGCCTGTTCACCCCGCTGTTCCTGGCCGGGGGGATCTGCGCGCCGCTGGCGCTGGGCGCGATGCGGGCCGCGCACCGGGACCAGCAGCAGGAAGTGGTCGACTTCTCGATCCAGGAGTCGTTGGCCGGCTCGATGGACCGCGGCGGCCCGAACCTGGTCGCCTACCAGTACACCGGCAGCCTGATGATCGAGCGCCGGGCGGACGTTCTGCGCAGCGCGCTGCCGAACGGCGTGTTCCCGTGCGCCGACGGGTTCATCCAGGTCACCACGCAGCCGATCTGGTTCAGGCGGTTCTGCCGGGTCATCGGGAAACCGGAGTGGATCGACGATGAGCGGATCACCAGCAACCTCAACGATCCCGAGCCGTACGGCGCCGAGATCGGGGCCGCGTTCATGGAGTGGCTCAAGCCGCTGACCAAGCAGGAGGCGATGGAGCAGGCCCAGGCCCAGGGCTGGCCGCTGTCCGCGCTGAACACTCCCGCCGACGTGATGCGGGATCCGCACATGCGCGAGCGGGGATTCTTCGTCACCGTCGATCACCCCGAGGCGGGTTCGATCGAGCTGCCCGGTCTGGCGCTGCGGTTCTACTCCACGCCGGGTGAGCTGCGCCGCCCGCCCCTGCTGGGCGAGCACAACATCGAGATCTTCGGCGAGCTCGGCTACACGCCCTCTGAAGTCGCCGCGCTTCGCACCCAGAACGTGATCTAGGCCCTAAGGAGCAATGCAGGATGAGTGACCGCCAACCGCCGCTGGCCGGTGTCCGGGTCCTGGCCCAGGGCCTGGTGTGGGCCGGGCCGTTCGCCACGGTGATCCTGGCCGACCTCGGCGCTGAGGTCATCGAGATCGAGTCGATCCAGCACCTTAACCCGACCCGGACCCAGATGCGGCACATCCCCGACGTCGTGCTGCAGGGCCCGGGGGGCAGCTACTACCTCGACCGGGATGGCTCGGAGGGCTTCTGGGACCGCCAGGCCTGGTTCAACTACGGCAAGCGCGGCTGCCTGTCGGCCACCTTCGACCTGCAAGGCGAACGCGGTCACGAGCTGTTCCTGGAGCTGGTCAAGCAGTCCGACGTGTTCCTGGAGAACAACGCCGCGAACGTGGTGGAAAACCTGGGCATCGGCTGGGATGTCCTGCACGCGGCCAACCCGCAGCTGTCCATGGTCCGCTTCCCCGGTTTCGGCATCACCGGGCCCTACGCCCACCACAAGGGCTACGGCACCAACATGGAGGCCATCGCCGGGCACACGATGGTCCGCGGCTACGCCGGCGACGACCCCTCCACCACGCCTAGCTCGCTGCACGGCGACCCGAACGCGGGCACGCACGTGGCCTGGGCGGTGCAGGCCGCGCTGCTGGCCCGGGAGCGCACCGGTCAGGGGCAGCTGGTGGAGCTGTCGCAGTCCGAGGCGGTGCTGCACCACATCGCCTACGACGTGCTGGACTACGAGTTCAATGGCCGCGAGCGGGGCCAGCGCGGCAACGACCACCCCGCGTTCGCGCCCTACGGGGTGTTCCCCTGCGCCGGCGAGGACCGCTGGATCGCCATCGCCTGCACCTCCGACGCCGCGTTCGCCGCGCTGCTGGGCCACCTGGACGCGGCGAAGTTCGCCGATGACGAACGGTTCGCCACCACCATCGCCCGGCTTCGGAACCGCACCGCGGTCAATGACCTGATCGCCGAGCGCACCCGCCGCTACGAGCCCGAAGAACTCGCTCGCAAGCTGCAGGCCAGCGGCGTGGCCGCGGCCGCGCTGGCCCACCAGCAGGAAATGCACACCGACGAGCACCTGGCCGCCCGCAACTACTTCACGCCCATCACGCATCCGGCCGCTGGCACGCACGTGTACCCCGGCCCGCTGGGCAAGCTGCAGCACACCGCGGACGGCCCGCCGTTCCGGCCCGCGCCGACGCTGGGCCAGCACAACGAGTACGTGTACAAGGAGGTCATCGGCCTGTCCGACGGGGAGTACCAGAAGCTGGTCGACGACCAGATCATCGGCACCACCTACCTCGAGACAGCGCACGCATAACCGGCAGAGCCCTCAGCCAAGGAAACAGAGCCCTCAGCCAGAGCCCTCAGCCCGGGAGCAGAGCCCTCAGCCCAGGAAGTAGTCCGGCGGGAGGCTGGCCTCGATAGCGGCGAGCACCTCGGGGGAGTCCGGCGCGGTCTGCGGGCGGAAGCGTGCGGCCACCGTGCCATCCGGGCGGACGAGGAACTTCTCGAAGTTCCACTGAATGTCCCCGGCCTCGCCCTTCTCATCCGGCACCGAGGTCAGCTCGTCGTAGATCGGGTGCCGCCCCGGGCCGTTCACCTCGACCTTCGCGAACATGGGGAACGTGACCCCGTAGGTCGCCGAGCAGAACTCGGCGATCTCCTCCGCGGTGCCGGGCTCCTGCCCGCCGAACTGGTTGCACGGGAAACCCGCCACCGCGAACCCGCGGGAGGCGAACTGCTCGTGCAGCTTCTCCAGCGTCGCGTACTGGGGCGTCAGCCCGCACTTGGATGCCACGTTAACCACCAGCAGGGCCCGGCCGGGCGACGCGATGGCGCCGAGCGAGGAGTCCTGCCCGGCCAGTGTCTTGGCCGGAATGTCGAGTATGCTCACGCTTCCTACGCTACCGGGTCGGCGCGCCCCGCGGTTCCGCGTAGTTTCGCAGGCCTTGCGCCGCCGGTCGGCTGGCCCGGCGGCCCTTGCGGAGCCGCCGCCGCGGTGCGGATACTGCCACTATGGGCGACCGAAATGTGCTGGGCGGCGAACTCGAGCCATGTGGATCCGACCCTCTCACCGGGTTCTACCGGGACGGGTGCTGCACCACCGGGCCGGAGGACCTCGGCAGCCATACCATCTGCGCGGTGGTGACCGCGGAGTTCCTCGCGCACCAGCGTGGTATCGGCAATGACCTGTCCACCCCGATGCCGCAGTTCAGCTTCCCAGGCCTGGTGCCGGGGGACCGGTGGTGCGTGACCGCGGCGAACTGGCTGCGCGCGCACCGCGACGGCGCCGCCGCTCCGGTGGTGCTGGCCGCGACCCACGAGCGCGCGCTGGAGATCGTCCCGCTGGAGGTGCTCAGGCGGTACTCCGTCGACGTCCCCGCCGACGCCGCCGCCCTCGACGAATAACGCGACTGGTCCGTCTCCCGTCCCGGCCCACCGGGTCTGCCTCCTGCGGCCAGGCCGCCTGCTGCGTGCCCACTTCCCGACGGGACGCCTGGTGGGCCCGGGTCGGCGGGGGTGAGGCCCTGACCCACCTGGCCATGGCATGATCGTGCCAGGCCCGGCACGGGCCGTGAAGGGGGGAGCTCCGTGGGCATCGGCAAGGTCAGCTCGGGCAAGATCAGCATCGCGAGGCCGAGTCGGCTGCGGTCGTTCGATCCGGTCCGTCTTGCCGACCTCGAATACCGCGCCTGGGTGGGCTACTACCTGCACCAGTGGCCCCGGGTGCTCATCGCCTCGGTCGGCCTGGTCCGGATGGGCTTCGGCATGGACTGGGTCCGCACCCTGCACGGCGCCTGGCTGGTGCTGCGGGCCAATCAGCTGTGGGCGCCGTACCCCGACAACCACCCCAGGCAGGCCGAGGCGTGCATGCGGCGGTTCTACGCCCTGGTCAGGCTGGCTCACGGCGAGCCTGCCAACCCGGCCAAGGCGGCTGAGCTCGAAGTCGACTGGTGGCGCGTGCACCGGGAGGGCCAGCACCGGGACGGGCCGCAGTCAGCGGACGGCGCGCAGCCCGCCGAGGAACTGGTCGCGTCGCTCACCCGCCTGTACTGCTACCTGTACGGCGAGCCCGAGGCCGCACTCCGCCCAGCCGCGGTGCACCGGGCCCGGGCCATGGACCTTTCTGACCAGTGGATCCGGGAGGGCTGCCAGCCGGACAGCCCGCTGCTCCCACTGGAGCACGCGGCCCTGGTCCGCTGCTATGCCGCCCTGCTGGCCGCGGTCCATCGTTAGTCCTACAGTCGCGCTATGACCGATGCGGATCGGCCGGGACCGGAGCCGGACAGCAGCGCCGCGTGGCGGGCGGCCGACGCCGACCGGGAGGCCGTCGCCGAGCGGCTGCGGATCGCGGCCGGCGAGGGCCGGCTCGAGCTGTGGGAGCTGGACGAACGGCTCGGCCGCGCCTACACCGCGAAGACCTACGGAGACCTCGAGCTGCTGGTTGCCGACCTGCCCGCGCAGCCGCAGACGCTGGTGCTGCGGACCACCACGCCCAACATCAAGCAGTCCGGCCGCTGGATCGTCCCGCGGCGGATCACCGCCGAGTCCACCACCGGGTGGATCACGATCGACTTCACCCAGGCCTCCTGCGTCTACCGTGAGGTCACCGTGGAGGTGATGACCCGGACCGGGTGGATCCAGCTGATCCTGCCCGACGGCTGGGCCGCGCGGGTCGGCCCGCTGAGCACCTACACCGGGCACATCAGCAACCGGGCCGCCGAGACGGCCGACCCGGGCGCCCCCACGGTGATCGTGACCGGCCACCCGCTGTTCGGCTACATCAAGATCAGGCAGCGCCGCAGGCGCTAGGGGTCACGGTTTTGGCCACGACCCGGAAGAACCAGCCACCGCGCGCTGTTCGGGTTAGTCGTGGACGACACCAGCCCCCCTCCCGCCCTCACCTTCGGCCCGGGGCAGGTGCCGCTCTCGGTTCTCGACACGGCGCCAGTGCCCGAGGGCGGTGACCCCGGCGGTGCGTTGCGCGCGACCACCGACCTGGCGCGCCACGCCGAGCGGCTCGGGTTCCGGCGGTACTGGGTCGCCGAGCACCACAACATGCCCGGCATCGCCAGCTCGACGCCGCCGGTGCTGATCAGTCACATCGCCGACGCGACCACCACCATCCGGGTCGGCTCCGGCGGCGTCATGCTGCCCAACCACACCTCCCTGGTGGTCGCCGAGCAGTTCGGCATGCTGGAGGCCCTGCATCCTGGCCGCATCGACCTGGGCATCGGCCGGGCGCCGGGCACCGACCAGTTGACGGCCGCCGCGCTGCGCCGTTCGCCCGACGGCCTGTCGGCGGATGAGTTCCCCGAGCAGCTCATCGACCTGTTCGGGTTCTTTACCGGCCAGTGGCCGGCCGGCCACCCGTTCGCGCAGATCACCGCCGTGCCCGGCCGGGGCTACCGGCCGGCCGTGTGGCTGCTCGGCTCGAGCGGTTACAGCGCCCAGGTGGCGGGCCTGCTCGGCATCCCGTTCGCCTTCGCGCACCATTTCAGCGCGGCCAACACCCTCCCGGCCCTGGCCTTGTACCGCGAGCGCTTCCGCCCGTCGGAGGTCCTGGAGCGCCCGTACGCCATGGTCGCGGCCGCGGTCATCTGCGCGGAGACCGACGAACGGGCCCGTTTCCTGGCCGGCTCCGGCGCCCTGTCGTTCCTGCGCCTGCGTCAGGGCCATCCCGGCGCGGTGCCCTCACCCGAGGACGCGGCCGCCTACCCGTACTCCGAGGTCGAGCGCGCTTTCATCGCCGACCGGCAGGCCACCCAGATCATCGGCGCGCCGGAGACCGTCCGCGCCGGTATGGCCAGCCTGCTTGAGGCGAGCGCCGCCGACGAGCTGATGCTCACCACCATGGTGTACGACCCCGCTGACCGGCTGCGCTCCTTCGAGCTGGTCGCTGACCTGGCCCGCTCGGGCCTGCAGCCCCTCACCCAACCCGGCCCGTAAGCCGAAGGTCGTCAGTGACATCGTTGTGACCACGGCGCACACCTGACTCAACCCAGGGCCTACGGAAGCGCCTTCCGCTCGGGATGTTTCATGATCTGATCATGGGTCGAAACGGCCAAATGGAGCCAAATGGAGCCCATTTTGGCCCATGATCAGATCATGGTCGACGCCCGTTATGCCTCAATATGAAGTTCCGGCATAACGGGACATAACCGGTGTTGCATCGAGCAGCAGGCCGACCGCGGGCGCTTACCATGGCCGGCCGCCACCGGCGCCGCCTCCATGCGCCGCCCCGCAGGCGCCGGTCCGCCTGCAGCGAGGACCCCGGCCCAGCAGCAAGGCCCGGAAAGTCGGCACCGCGGGGCCCCTTAAGTCCCCGGCGACACCTCGTGGTCACAACGACGCGGTTGGCGTCCGCCCCCTCCGGCGCCAGAGGGCGGCATGGCGGTCGGCCAGGATCTGCCGGACCACGTTCCGGCCGGGTATACCGGTCACCCCGCCGCCGCCGTGGGTGGCCGAGCCGGCCTGGTACAGGCCGCGAACCGGAGTGCGCAGGTCGGCGTAGCCGGCCGCGGGCCTGGCGTGGAACATCTGGCCCAGCGATAGCTCGCCATGGAAGATGTTCCCGCCGATCAGCCCGTACTCCTCCTGCATCTGGTGCGGCCCGATCACCTGCCGGTGCAGTACGGAGCCGGTGAACCCCGGCGCGACCGCCTCCACCCGCGCCAGCACCCGGTCCGCGTACGCCTCCAGCGACGCGTCGTGCGGCGCGGCCGCGAACCAGGACGGTACCCACTGCGTGAACAGCGACATGACGTGCTTCCCGGCCGGCGCCAGCGAGTCGTCGAAGACGCTCGGGATGCAGATGTCGGCGAACGGCAGCTGGGCCGGGGCGCCCGCGACGGCGTCCTGGAACGCGTTCTCGATGTCGTCGAGCGACTCGGCGAGCACGATCGTGCCGCCGTAAACGGACGGGTCGGGAGCCGGATGACCAGTGAACACCGGCAGCCGGTCCAGGGCCAGGTTGATCTTCACGGTGCCGCTGCGGCTGCGCCAGCCGCGGATGTCGGCGACGAAGTCGGCGGGCAGTTCGGCCTCATCCAGCAGCCGCAGGAACGAGATCTGCGGGTGCGCGGTGGTGACGACCACCTGCGCGTCGATCGATTCCCCGCTGGCGAGCGTCACGCCCGCGACCCGGCCGCCGCGGGTGCGGATCCGCGCCACCTCGGCGCCCGTCCTGACCTGCGCCCCGGACATGCGCGCCGCCCGGGCCAGCGCCTCGGTCACCGCCCCCATCCCGCCGCGCGGGAACCCCCAGGCCCCGGCCTGCCCGCCGGTCTCGCCGATGTGGTGGTGCAGCATCACGTAGGCGGTGCCGGCTGACCGCGGGCCGGCCCAGGTTCCGATCACGCCCGATACGGACAGCAGGCCCCGCATCGCCGGGCTCTCGAAGTAGCCCTCGACCAGGTCCGCGATGCTGCCGGTGAGCACCCTGGTCACGTCGACCGCCCCGCGTTCGTCCAGGCCGCGAAGACTGCCGAGCAGGCGCGCCTGCCGCAGCAGATCCGCCGGGCGCCTGGACCCCAGCCGGGGCGGGATCTGGTGCAGCAGCGGCCCGAGCACTCGCCCGACGCCGGCCAGATAGGCCTGGTAGGAACCGTAGGCATCGGCGTCGCGGGCCGAGAACTTCGCGATCTCGGCCCGCCGCTCGGCCGGGTCGTCCGGCAGCCGCAGGTAACGCCCGTCTCGCCGCGGCGCGAAGTAGGGGCCCTGCGGGTACACGTGGTAGCCGTGCTGTTCCAGGCGCAGGTCGCGCACCAGGTCCGGCGGCAGCAGGGAGACCACGTAGGACAGCGACGTCACCGTGTAGTCCGGGCCGAACGGATGCTCGCTGACCGCCGCGCCGCCGGGTATGTCACGCCGCTCGCAGACCACCGTGGCCAGCCCGGCGCGGGCCAGGTACGCCGCCGCGACCAGCCCGTTGTGCCCGCCGCCGATCACCACCACGTCCGCGCGTCCCGTCACGCGATCACTCCCTTCCGCAGCCCCTTCCGCAGACGGTACGGGATCCGGGTCGTCGGCCCGTGCGCCAGGCCCCGTGCGGCAGGCCCTGTGCGCCAGGCCCCGTGCGGCAGGCCCCGTGCGGCAAGCTAGGCCTCCAGCAGCGCCAGGCCCAGCTCCGAGGTCTGGTACAGCACGGAGCGCCCGCTGCGCCGGCGGTGCACCAGGCCGCTGCGGTGCAGCACGGCCAGGTGCTGGGAGACCGCGCTCGGCGTGACCCCCAGCTGCCGGGCCAGCGCGGTGGTGGTCGCGGGGGAGCGCAGTGCGGCCAGCAGCCGGGCCCGCGCCGCGCCCAGCAGTTCCTCGAGCGCCGGCGGACCCGCCTCGAGCAGGCCAGTGCCGCAAGCGTCGCCCTCCCACACCGTGGCCGTGCCCCGGGCCGGGTACAGCAGGGTGGTCTGGCTGCTCGTCGCCTTGCTCACCGACACCTGCGGCCAGTTGAACACGCTCGGCATGAGCACCACCCCGTCGGGTCCCAGCATGACCCGGAAGCGCGCCGGGCCTTCGTCGGTATCGCTCAGCGTGAGCGTCCCCCCGGACCAGCGCAGGTCCGGGTGCAGGTCACTGAACAGCGACCGGGCGCCGCCATCGGCCAGCAGCCCGGACCGGTAGGCGATGTCGGCCTCGCACACGGCCCGGATCCGCTCCCAGTGCGGACTGATGAGCCGCTCGTGGAACTCACCGAGTTCGGCTGCTATCTCGGCCAGTGATTCGGCCGGCCGCTCGAAGAGCTCCGTCGCACTGTCCGGCCATGGGTGATCACCGAACACCCGGCGCAGGCTGGCCCGGACCGGCTCCGCGGGCGTCGCCCGCAGCCGGGCCAGCTCGGCGTCCAGCGCCGGCGCCCTGACCGCGGGCGCAGGGGAGAGGAACTCCGGATGAACCGGCAGGCCGTTCACGATGAGCGGCCATACCCTGGGCATCCGCAGCGGCCGCTGGGCCAGCTCGGCGCGAGCCCAGCGCACCCAGGGCCGGTTCACCGCGGGCGGGCCGGGATTGGCCAGCAGCGACATCGCTCTGATCGTCTCGCTCAGCGGCGAGATCGCGAACCTGGTCGCGGCCAGATCGGCCACGTCCAGCTCGAGCACCAGCAGCATGCTCACAGCATCTCCCAGGCTCGCGCCGCCCGCCAAGGTTTAGCAGAAGGCTAAAACATGGCCCGCCGCGCATGCGTCCAGCCACGCTGGCCGGCATGAAGGACCCAGCGCCTCCGAAGGACCCAGCGCCTCCGAAGGACCCAGCGCCCCTGAGGGACACGGCGCCCCCGAAGGACACAGCGCCCCCGAAGGACACAGCGGCGCGCCTGGGCCGGGATTACTGGCGACTGTGGTGGGCCAATGCGGTCAGTGCCACCGGTGACGGCGCCTTCGCCGCCGCGCTGCCGCTGCTGGCGGTGACCATCACCCGGGACCCGCGGCTGGTGTCGGTGGTGACCGCGGCGACCTACCTGCCCTGGCTGCTGCTGTCGCTGCCGGCCGGCGCCGTGGTCGACCGCTACGACCGCGCCGCGCTCATGAGATCGGCCCAGGCCGTCCAGGCCGGCGTGGTCGCGGTGCTCACCGTGCTCGTGGTCGCCCGCCAGGCCGGCATCGGGGTGCTCGCCGTGGCCGGCTTCGGCCTGGGCAGCGCCGAGGTGATCTCCAGCAACGCCGCCCAGTCGGTGCTGCCCGCGCTGGTCCCGCCCGAGCTCCTGCCCAAGGCCAACGGCAGCCAGCAGGTCAGCCTGACCGTCGGCGAGTCGTTCCTCGGGCCGCCGGCCGGCAGCCTGCTGTTCGCCGCGGCGGCGGCGCTCCCCTTCGGGCTCGACGCCGTGTCGTTCGCCGGCTCGGCCGCGCTGCTGGCCGCCCTGCCCCGCCACAAGGCCGGGCACCGGGCCGGGAACAGGGCCGCGAACACGGCCGGGCACGAAAGCAATCGCCCCGCCATCCGGGCGCAGATCGCCGAAGGGCTGCGCTGGCTGGCCGGGCACCGCCTGCTCCGCGTGGTCGCCGTGCTGCTCGGCATCTTCAACTTCGCCAACCAGATGGGTCAGGCCGTCCTGGTCCTGCTGGCCACGCAGACCCTGCACGTCAGCTCACGCGGCTACGGGCTGCTGCTGGCGGCCTCGGCCGTCGGCAGCGTGGCCGGGGGGCTGGTCAACCCGGCACTGAGCCGCAGGCTCAGCCTGGTGCCCGCGCTGGTCCTCCCGGCGGTGATCGACGCCGCCGCGTTCGCTGGCCTCGGGCTCGCGCCGGACGCGGCCTTGGCGGCCGGGCTGCTGGCCGTGCAGGGCTTCTCCGTCACCTTGTGGAACATCGTGACGGTCAGCCTTCGCCAGCGCATCGTTCCCGGCCACCTGCTGGGCCGGGTCAATAGCGTCTACCGGATGCTCGGCTGGGGCCTGATGCCGGCCGGCGCGCTGGCCGGCGGGCTCGTCGCGCACGCGGCGGGCCTGCGCGCGCCCTACCTGGTGGGCGGCCTGCTCTGTGCCCTGTTCGTCTGCGCCGCTCTCCCGCTCCTGCTGGCGGCCGGCGACCACGACCGTCAGTGACGCACTGTCACCACCGCGCCCATTCCTTTACCGAACGGACCGTGGTTCCCCCCGCGTCACTGCTGATAGCGGAGGGATGGATGGCGCCCCTTGGGTAGCGAGAGGCGTTGGGCTAATATCCAACTATTCTAGTCGATAATGTCGAACCACGAGTACCCCCCTGGAGGCCCCCGTGGCGATGCCCGACTTCCTGGTCATCGGCGCTCCCAAGGCCGGCACCACGGCCCTGCACGCCGCGCTGTCCGGACACCCTGGTCTGTATATGTCGGCCATCAAGGAGCCGAAGTTCTTCCTCACCGACGGGCCGCCGCCGGCCAAGGGCGGCGGGCCGGGGGACGCGCTGACCTACCGGGAGCACGTCTGGTGCCGCAGCGATTACGAGGCCCTGTTCGCCCCGGCCCCGCCCGGGACGCTGAAGGGCGAGTCGACGCCGCTGTACCTGTACGACCGGGCCGCGATGGGCCGGATCCGCGACACGCTCCCGGACGCCAGGCTCATCGTGATCGTGCGCGATCCGGTCGAACGCGCCCACTCCAACTGGACTCACCTGTGGTCGGCCGGCTTGGAGCCCGTCGCCGACTTCGTCCGCGCCTGCGGCGAGGAGGAGCGCCGGATCGCGGCGGGCTGGGCCAGCTTCTGGCACTACGTGGGGCTTGGCCGCTACGGGGAGCAGCTGGAGTACCTGTTCACGCTCTTCCCGCGTGAGCAGGTCCTCGTCCTGCGCTACCGCCGGCTGGTCGACGAGCCCGCGCAGACCATGGACCAGATCTGCGCGTTCCTCGGCGTGCAGGCCGGCTTGCTGACCGAGATCCCACGGCAGAACGTCACCGCCCACCCCGAGCCCACACTGGCGCACCGGGCTGTCTCGCTGGCCCAGCGTGCGGGCAGCGCGGTAGGCACCTGGGTTCCCGGCCTGACCGCGGCCACCCTGACCGCCCCGCTCGAGCGGTTCCTCCAGCGCCACAGCCGCGAGCGCCAGCCGCTGAGCTGGGAGCAGCGGCAGGAGCTCCTGCCGCGCTTCGAGCCGGACATCGAGCTTCTTGAGCGCGTCCTCGGCGAGGACTTCCGCGACTGGGTGCAGCCGCGGGAACGCTCCGGCGGAATGGTCGGCGCCCGGCCCGCCGGGCAGGGCCAGGCCCGCAACGGCCGCGCCCGCCCGTTAGGCCAGCTCGGTGACCAGGGCGTGGGATCCGTCCTGCCTGGTCAGCTCGTAATACATGCGGTGCTGCCCGTCCGGCAGCGGAACGAGGTCCAGGTAGCGCAGGCCGCCGCCGAGATGCGGCGAGGAGGCCACCGGGCCGTCGCTTACCGGGGTGAGCGCGGCCGGGTCCGTGCCGGTCGCCACCCCGGTCCGTTCCTCAAAATTCTCCGCCGCGGTCGCACGGCCGTCGTAGTAGGCCGTCACCATCCCATCGCCGAACGACACCGCCGTGACCCGCGTGCCCCGGGCGTCCCACCGGCCCGGCGTGCCGCTCAGCGCGGTGCCGTGCCAGGTCCAGGCCACGCCGTCCTCGCTGGTCGCGTACTCGGTGGTCATCTGGTCGGTGTGGAGCGGGTCGGCCAGCGGGTGGCACGACGCCCACAGGTGCCACCGGCCGTCGTGGTAGCGGATCACCGGGTCCTTCACGCCGGTTTTGGCGTCGCCCGGCAGGATCACCTCCCGCCGCCGGATGTCGAACTCGGCGGGATGCGCGGCCTCGGTCATCTCCACCCGCCAGTGCTTGGTCCCGGGTGTCGCGCAGCTCAGGTACAGCCGCCAGCGCCCGTCCGGCGTGCGGACCAGGGCGGGCCGTTCCAGCGACTCGGTGCCCAGCTCGTCCTTGCCGATGCTCAGCAGCGTCTCGAAGCTCACGCCGTCCGCGGCCCTGGCCACCGTGATGGCGTAGCCGCGGCCCTGGCCGACGGGCCGCCGCAGCCGGTAGGCCAGGAAGATCTCCCCGTCGCCGGCGACCGCGCACGGCGCCCCGGCCCAGTACCCCGGCCCGGTTCCTGGCGGGCGAACCGCGACGGCGCCGTGCTCAGGCCGGGGCAGGAGCATCAGAAGATCCTTTCTCACCTATTCACATCGAATTAATAGATATTATATGCGGCGGGTAACCACTAAGGCTCGGCCGCATCAATGGGGACACTGATGCCGTTATAGCAGCCCGGCGAGCGCTGACCAATCAGTCTCCGGGCGAACGGCCCCCCGGCGGGGCCTGGGCCACACCCCGCCGGTTCTGGGCCGGACACCTTCCTGTCCGTCAGGAGAGGTCGAACCGGTCGGCGTTCATCACCTTGTTCCACGCGGTCACGAAGTCGGTCACGAACTTCCGCTTCGCGTCATCGCTCGCGTACACCTCCGCGAGCGCGCGCAGCTCGGAGTTCGAGCCGAAGATCAGGTCGGCGCGGGTTCCGGTCCACTTGACCTCACCGGTGACCCGGTCGCGGCCCTCGAACGTGGTCGCGTCCTGGGCGGTCGGCTGCCACTCGGTGCCCATGTCGAGCAGGTTGACGAAGAAGTCGTTGGTCAGCAACCCGGGGGTGGCGGTGAAGACCCCATGCTTGGACCCGTCGTAGTTCGCCTCCAGGACGCGCAGACCCCCGACCAGGACCGTCATCTCGGGCGCGCTCAAGGTGAGCAGGTTCGCCTTATCGAGCAGCAGGTACTCGGCCGGCAGCCGGGTGCCCTTCCCGAGGTAGTTGCGGAACCCGTCCGCCTTCGGCTCGAGCGGGACGAACGACTCCGCGTCGGTCTGGTCCTGCGATGCGTCGGCGCGGCCCGGGGCGAACGGCACCTCGACGTCGAAGCCGGCGTCCTTGGCTGCCTTCTCCACGGCCGCGGCCCCGGCCAGGACGATCAGGTCGGCCAGCGAGATCTGCTGGCCGCCGGGCTGAGCCGAGTTGAAGGACTGCCGGATGCCCTCCAGAGTGCGCAGCACCGTAGCCAGCTGGTCGGGGTTGTTGACCTCCCACCCGCTCTGCGGCTCCAGCCGGATGCGTGCCCCGTTGGCGCCGCCGCGCTTGTCGCTGCCGCGGAAGGACGACGCCGACGCCCACGCGGTCGACACGAGCTGGGACACCGGCAGGCCGGCCTCCAGCACCCGGCGCTTGAGCTCGGCGATCTCTGCGGCGCCGACGAGCTCGTGCGACACCTGGGGCACGGGGTCCTGCCAGATCAGCGTCTCGGACGGGACTTCCGGGCCGAGGTAGCGCACGACCGGGCCCATGTCGCGATGGGTCAGCTTGAACCAGGCCCGGGCGAAGGCGTCCGCGAACTGGTCGGGGTTCTCCAGGAACCGGCGCGAGATCGGCTCGTAGACCGGATCGAGGCGCAGCGACAGGTCGGTCGTCAGCATGGTCGGGGGCCGGCGCAGTGCGGGGTCCTGCGGGTCGGGGACGGTTCCCTCGCCCGCGCCGTCCTTCGGCTTCCACTGGTACGCCCCGGCGGGACTCTTGGTCAGCTCCCACTCGTAGCCGAACAGGGTCTCCAGGAAGCTGTTGTCCCAGGTGACCGGCGTGGGCGTCCAGGTCACCTCGATACCGCTGGTGATCGCGTCCCGGCCCTTGCCGGTGCCGTAGCTGTTCGGCCAGCCCAGGCCCTGCAGCTCGATCGGGGCGGCTTCGGGAGCGGGGCCGACATTCTCCGACGGGCCGGCGCCGTGGGTCTTGCCGAAGGTGTGGCCGCCGGCGATCAGGGCGACCGTTTCCTCGTCGTTCATCGCCATCCGGCGGAACGTCTCCCGGATGTCGCGGGCCGCGGCCAGCGGGTCCGGGGTGCCGTTCGGGCCCTCCGGGTTGACGTAGATCAGGCCCATCTGGACCGCGCCGAGGGGGTTCTCCAGCTCCCGGTCGCCGGTGTAACGCTCGTCGCCGAGCCATTCGGTTTCCGGGCCCCAGTAGACGTCCTCCTCCGGCTCCCAGGTGTCGGCCCGGCCGCCGCCGAAGCCGAATGTCTTGAAGCCCATCGACTCCAGGGCGACGTTCCCGGTCAGGACCATCAGGTCGGCCCACGAGATCTTCTGGCCGTACTTCTTCTTCACCGGCCACAGCAGCCGGCGGGCCTTGTCCAGGCTGACGTTGTCCGGCCAGCTGTTCAGCGGCGCGAAGCGCTGCTGGCCGGCGCCGGCGCCGCCGCGGCCGTCGCTGATCCGGTAGGTGCCCGCGCTGTGCCACGCCATCCGGATCATCAGCGGGCCGTAGTGGCCGAAGTCGGCCGGCCACCAGTCCTGCGAGGTGGTCAGCACCTCCGCGATGTCGCGCTTCACGGCGGCCAGGTCGAGGGAGCTGAACGCCTCGGCGTAGTTGAAGTCCTCGCCTAGGGGGTTGGCCACGGCGGGGTTCTTGGCCAGGATCTTCAGGTTGAGGCGGTTCGGCCACCAGTCCTGGTTCGCGTCACCCTGGGTCGGGTGCACCAGGCCGTGCGCCACCGGGCAGGTCTCGGTGGCCCCGGCCTCCGGGGTCGGCTCTTCGGTGACGACTGGATCGTGGTTCTCGGACATGGCCATCCTTCCGGACTAAGCGGATCACTGGTGCTCAGGAACTGCGGGCGGAACAGTCGGGGCACAGGCCCCAGTAGGTGACCTCGGCCTCGTCGATCGAGAAGCCCTGATCGTCCGAAGCGGTCAGGCAGGGCGCCTCGCCGACCGCGCACTCGACGTCCGCGACGGCACCGCACGACCGGCAGACCACATGGTGGTGGTTGTCCCCGATACGTCCCTCGAACCGGGGCTGGCCGCCGGCCGGCTCGATGCGGCGCAGCAGCCCCGCCGCGGTGAGCGCGTGCAGGGCCTCGTACACGGCCTGCAGGGAGATGTGGCCGATGCGCTCGCGCACCCCGGATGCGATCGCCTCGACGCCCAGGTGGTCGCCTTCCCGGACCGCCTCCAGCAGCGCGACGCGGGCGGCCGTGACCCGCAGCCCCGCACCGCGCAACTCCTCGGCGGCGGCCGTAGCCCGGGACGCGCTCATGCGGCCCAACCTACCGCCATAAAGGCAAACGATTCAATACAACGAATGAAACAGCTCTTAACGCCGGATCCGGGCCCTATCAGGCATCCCGGCGGAGCAGTACCGCCGCGGTCACCGCGACGAGGCCCGCGGCCAGGACGAGGAAGATGCCGGTCTCGATGCCCTGGAACGCCCAGTAGCGGCCGGCGGGCTGGTAGGTGAGGAACTCGCGGAAGTGATCCAGCGCCCGGGTGCACGACGGCGGCGGGGTAAAGGGACCGCGGGCTGGGGGGTTGCAGGAGGCCGGCAGGTAACTAGCCGGGATGCCGTCGATGACGGCCGTGTTCGAGAAGTTCGTATTGACCGGCTGGCCGTCCGGGCCGATGATGCCCGACGAGAGCGGCCAGAAGGAGCCGGGTGGCGTGAAGCTACTGGTCGCCTTGAAGAACACGGTGACCGCACTCATATAGTGCGGCCGCAGCCATAGTGCCACCACGGCCCGCACCGCGATGAACCCGGCCAGCGTGACGGCCATGGCCGGCAGGACCCGGCGCGTAACCGCGCCCGCCGCGATGCCCAGCGCCACCGCGAACACCGAGTAGGCCACCGGGACCAGGCCCATGATGTCAAACCGCCCGGGGTTGAACGCGTCCAGCTGCTCGGCGTTGTCCGGGCTGGACCACCAGGTCACCAGGGCTGAGATCACGCCGCCCCAGACCGCCGCGGCCAGCAGCATCCAGCCGATCTTGACCGCGAGCCACCGCCTGCGGGTGACGCTCTGCATCCAGGCGAACTGCGTGGTTCCCGCCTCGGCTTCGGCGGCCACCAGCGGCGCGCCCCAGAACAGCCCGACCAGCGCGGGCGCGCCCAGCGTCGAGATGATCAGGAAGCCCACCGCGTGGCTGCCGAGGAACAGGCCGCCCAGGTGCCGGCATCCCTGCCCCGCGGCGCACGCCGCCTGCGCCGCCTGGTACTGGTGCGCCACCTGCGCACCGGTGATCACGATGAGCACGGCGAACGCGGCCAGCAGCGCGGCGCCGACGCAGTACTGGACGCGGTGCTGGCGCCAGACGAGCCAGGTCATTTGTCGTCTCCCACCGTGCTCAGGTGCGTGCGGGCGGGCGGGGCGTCCTCGCCCATGTAGGCCAGCACGAGCTCTTCCAGGCTCACGTCGCTGGCCTCGAAGGCCGGGTCGGTGACCGGGCCGTTCAGCCGGACCAGCATGGTGGTCTGCCGCGGCGTGCGGGTGAGCTGGATGACCCGGTGGCTGCGCTCGATCGCCGTGGTGTCCTTGCGCGGGCCGGTCAGGACCTGGTGCTCGGCCAGCAGGTCATCGATGTCGCCGCACAGCTGGACCCGGGACGCGGCCAGCATGATCAGGTGGTCGCAGACCCGCTCCAGGTCCGCGACCAGGTGCGAGGACAGCAGCACGGTCAGGCCGCCCGCCGCCACCCCGTCGGTCAGGATGCGCAGGAAGTTCCGGCGGGCCAGCGGGTCGAGCGCCGCGACCGGCTCGTCGAGCAGCAGCAGCCTGGGCTGCTTGGCCAGGATCAGGGCCAGGGCGACCTGGGCCCGCTGGCCGCCGGACAGCTTGCCCGTCGCCCGGTCCAGCGGGATGTTCAGCGCCGTCAGCCGCTCCCGCACTGACCCGGCGTCCCAGCGCGGGTTCAGGTGCGCGCCGGCCCGGATGTGGTCCTCGGCCGACAGCCGCCGGTACAGCGGGATTTCCTGGGCCAGGTAGCCGATCCCGGCCAGGAAGGCCGGATCCTGGCGCGGGAGGCTGCCGTTCACCGTGACCTGGCCCTCGCTCGGCCTGGCCAGGCCGGCGAGCATCCGCAGCAGCGTGGTCTTGCCCGCGCCGTTCGGGCCGATCAGCGCCGAAATCCGGCCCTCAGGGACGGTGATGGAGCAGCCGGCCAGGGCGGTGACCTTGCCGTAGCGCTTGGTCAGCGCCGTGGTCGTCACGGCCGGAGTCATGCGATCTCCTCCTCGTCGGCCGCCCGCAGCGTGACGCGCAGCAGTGCTTCCATTGATTCGTCGTCGAGCCCGGCCTCGCGGGCCTCGCGCACCCACCGGGCCAGGCTGCGGCCCAGCCGGGCATGCGTGCCCGGCGGCGGTCCGGGCGGCCGGCGCCTGATGAACGTCCCGTGGCCCGCCCTGGCCTCGACCAGGCCTTCGCGCTCCAGGTCGCGATAGGCCTTCAGCACCGTATTGGGGTTGATCGCCGTCGCCGAGACCACCTCCCGCACGGTGGGCAGCTGGTCGCCGACGTCGAGCACGCCCATCCGCAGCGCCTGCCGCACCTGCTGGACGATCTGCAGGTACGGCGGGACCACCGAACGGCTGTCGACCCGGAAGCTGATCATCGACACCTCATCAAAGTGCTAGTTAACTAAGACACTAGATGGCTGCGGCGGCCCCTGTCAACGCCGCGGCGGGCCCGCGCCGTCATGCCCCGCCCGTCGCTTCTCCCGCCGTAACGGTCCCGTATCGCTGGTCTCGTAGGCTGGACGGGCAGGTGATGAGTACGGAAAAGGGAGTGCCGATGCCGCAGCAGCAGCCCGTGCGGCGGGCCCGGCTGGCGTGGGCGCTGCTCGGCCTCACCGTCGTGCTGCTGGTCTCGAGCGTGCTCATCGGGATTCTCCGCATGCAGACCTGGAACGAGAAATTCGCGTTCATCCCCGTCTCGCTGGCCTTCTCCGTGGTGGGCGCTCTGGTGGCCGCGCGGACCGGGAACCGCCTCGGCTGGCTGTTCCTGGCTGCGGCGGCGACCAGTGCGGTCACCGTGCTGGCGGCCGCCTACGCCGGGCCGGCCCCGACCGCTGAGCTGCCTGGGGCAGCGTGGGCGGGCTGGATCTTCAGTGTGGTCCTGGGCGCCGTCGGCTCTTTGTTCTGGCTGACTCCGCTGCTGTTCCCCGATGGCCGGCCGCCGTCACGGCGGTGGCGGCCAGTGGTGTGGGTGGCGGTCATCGGCGGTTTCGGCGCGGCGCTGTGCGCGGCACTGTCCAGCGTCGAATTCAGCGCCGACTTCCCTAACCTCAGGGACCCGGTGACCATCGTCGCGCCGCTCGTGACGGCCTACAACCTCTCCCAGGAGGCCGGGCTCCTGGTCCTGGTGGCCGGGGTGATCTCGATGATCGTCCGCTTCCGGCGGTCGGGCACCGAACAGCGGCTCCAGCTGAAGTGGTTCCTGTCCGCGTCCGCCGTCGCCGCGGTGGTCGTATTTGTCACCAGCAGCCTGACCAGCGACCCGCTGCCTGAGTTCGAGGTCGTGTTCCCCCTGATCCCGGCGGCCGTGGGCGTCGCGATCCTGAAGTACCGGCTGTACGACATCGACCGGCTGATCAGCCGCACCCTGAGCTACGCGATCGTCACCGGACTGCTGGTCGGGCTGTACGCGGGGCTGGTCCTGCTGGCCACGGAGGTGCTGTCGGTCACCTCCCCGGTCGCGGTCGCCGCGGCCACGCTCGCCGCGGCGGCGCTGTTCACCCCGCTGCGCCGGCGCGTGCAACGGGCGGTGGACCGCCGGTTCAACCGGGTCCGCTACGACGCCGACCAGGTCGTCGCCGCCTTCGCCGCCCGGCTCCGCGGCTCCGTCGACCTGGACGCGGTCCGGTCCGATCTGCTGACCGCGGTCAACACCGCCGTCGAGCCCTCCCATATCTCAGTGTGGACCGCCCCGGGCGCACGACCCTCCGCTGACATGGGCTAGTTCCGCATCGCCCTGCGTTCACCCGGCCCGGTCCCGCCCACGCCATCAGCGCGCTGACCTCAGCACTCTCACCTGCCCCAGACGTCTGCCGTGATGATGATTCCAGGCCCGCTAAGCCCGGGATGCCGCGTCCGGGCGTCCGTCCCGGGCGCCACACGGCTATCCCAGGCCCCGATCGCCGCCCCGGCCCGCCTGCGCTCACGGCGCCGCCAGAACCTACGGGCAAACCCCAGCCTGCCGCGGCGCCTGTCCAGGCCCTGGGCTGATACCAGGCCCGTTCGGCGTGCACCGTCCGCGGATAGTTCCGGTCTTCCGGGGAAGTCGATCACGCGAATGAGGGAGGCTGACAGATGAGCGAGAGCTCGCATATCCCGCAGCTGGACCCGGTCCGCGCCTGGCCGCAGCGGCGGACAGCGGTGCCGCCTGGCCCGTTCGAGCCCCCCGCGCGCCCCGAGCCGCCGGGCCCGTTCGACCCCCCAGGACCGCCCGCCCCGCCGGGCCCATTCGACCCCCCAGGGCCGCCAGGGCCGATCGACCCTCCGGGTCCCTCCGAGCCGCCGCCGCCCGTCGAGCCGCCCAGGACCGGGGCCGGCCGGGCCAGGCAGGCTCAGGCGAGCTGAGCCTGCTGCTGGAACACCTTGACCAGCTGCTCGCAGAACGCGGGCAGGTCATCGGGCTTGCGGCTGGTCACGATGGTGTTCGGGCCGCTGGTGCACACCTGGACCTCGGCGTCCACCCAGGTGCCTCCGGCGTTGCGGATGTCGGTCTTGAGGCTTGGCCATGAGGTCAGGGTCCGGGCCCGGACCAGGTCCCCCTCGACCAGCAGCCACGGGCCGTGGCAGATGACCGCGGCCGGCTTGCCCATCTCGAAGATCCGCTGCGCGAAGGTCACGGCGGAGGGCACGGCGCGGATCTGGTCGGCGTTGGCCACGCCGCCGGGTAGTACCAGAGCGTCGTAGTCGAGCGGGTTGGCATCCCGGATGGACTGGTGTGCCTCGAAGGTGTCGGCCTTGTCCAGGTGGTTGAAGCCCTGGACGGTGCCGGCCTCGGGCGCGAGCAGCTCAGGGGTGCCCCCGGCGTCCTTGACCGCCTGCCACGGCACCGTCAGCTCGGCTTGCTCCACTCCCTCGTTCGAGGTGACGAACGCCACGCGTAGGCCGTTCAGTTCGCTGGCCATCAGCGAAACTCCTTTGACTAGACATCGGATCTACCGCCCCTGCCCACCAGGCGCGGGCGTATTCAGCTCCGCTGGTGATCCTCAGTCTGCCCGGCCGCGGCGCGGCCGCTTTCCCCGATCAGCGCGTCTTTCCCCGGCCCGCGCGTCAACCGCGGGACCAGCCGGGCCGCCAGCCGCCACCCGAGCAGGAAGAGCCCCAGGAAGGCGAGCGCCACGCCCACGAACGCCACCGCTGTTCCCTGCCCGGCGGCCACCCGCAGCACCATGCCTCCCGCCGCCGCCCCGAGCCACGCCCCGACCCCGGCCGGCGCTATCGCGAAAGGCCCCCGCCAGGCCCGCGTGCCCAGCCATCCGCCGGCCAGCCCCGCGAGGAACGGCCACGCGGTCGACGCAATGCCGCCCGGGCTCTCGCCGTGCGCATGCGCGGACCGCCCGATGAGGACGAACGCCAGCACGCAGCAGCAGTCGAGCACCGCCGCCAGCCGCACCGCACGCATCCGCCCAGCTTAACGGCAGAGCTTAACGGCTGCGGGACCCCCATTTTCCCGAACGGACCGTGGCACCTGCCCCGAGAAACCAGTGATCCCCGCCGCAGGGTGGCGGGGATCACTGGCCGGGAGGCGTCCGGACTTAGGCGGCCGGTCCGGTCGCCAGGGTCACGGTCGCGGTCTGGGTCTGGCCGTCCTGGTCCACCCAGCTGATCTGGATCGAGTCGCCCGGGTGGTACTTGACCAGGGCTTGCGCGATGTCCTCGGCCGAGGTGACGCTCTGGCCGCCGACCGCGGTGATCGTGTCGCCTTCGCCGATTCCGGCGCCGGCAGCGGGGGAGCCGGATTCGGTCCCGGCCACGGTCACGCCGCTCGTGCTGCCCTGGCTGTTCTGGCTGCCGAACCCGCCGAACCCGCCGAACCCGCCGGAGCTGCCGGAGCTGCCGGAGCCGCCGAAGCTGCCGGATCCGTCACCCGAGCTGCTGCTCGAGGAGCCGATCTCCAGGCCGAGGAAGCCGGTGGCGCCGATGTGGGTGGTGGACGTCGTGGTGCCCGCCTCGATCTGCTTGGCGATGGACAGTGCCGCGTTGATCGGGATCGCGTAGGCCTGGGTGGCCGTCGAGGACTGGCCCTGCAGCTGGTAGTTGGAGCCCGCGGCGGTGTCCATGCCGATCACCTGGCCGTAGGAGTTGACCAGCGGGCCGCCCGAGTCACCGGGCTCGATGGGCGCATTGGTCTCAATCAGCCCGGTCAGCTGCTCGCTGACGCTGGACAGCTCGTCCGACGCGGTGATCGACTGGTTCAGGGCGCCTACCGTGCCGGTCGCCACCGATGGGGTCCCGCCCTTGCCCTCAGCGTTGCCCAGGGCGGTCACGCTGTCGCCGGTCTGCACCGTCGAAGAGTCGCCCAGGCTGGCCGTGGTCAGGCCGGACGCGTTCTGCAGCTGGATCACCGCCACGTCGTGGCTGGCGTCGTAGCCCACCACGGTCGCGGTGTAGGTCTTGCCGTTGCCGATGTCGGTCACCTTGATCGAGGTGGCGCCCTCAACGACGTGGTTGTTGGTCAGCACCTCGCCGGTGGAAGTCAGCACGATGCCGGTCCCGGCTGACGTGGCTTGCTGGAGGCCATCGCTGGACACCACATCGACCAGCGCCGGGTCCACCCGGGAGGCGATCGCGCTGCTGGACAGCACGGTCTTGGAGGCGGCCGTGGCGGTGCCCGCCACGGTGTGGCCCATGCTCCCGATCAGCCCGCCCACCGCGGCGCCGCCGGCCAGCGCCACCGCGGCGGTGATGGCCAGCCCGCGCTTGTGGCTCTTGCGCGGCGGCATCGGCGGCTCGCCGTAACCAGGGCCGCCCGCATACCAGGAACCGCCGCCGTGGCCCCCGGTCGCCGGGTACCCCTGCGGGGCAGGGTAGCCATAGGGGTAAGCCTGTCCGTGTGCCGGAGCCGCATGTCCGGGAGCCGCATGTCCGGGAGCCGCGTGTCCGGGAGCCCCGTACCCGGGGGTGGTGCCTGGTCCGCCGTGCGCCGTGGCTGCCTGCTCCGGGCCTACCTGCTCTGGGCCCGACTGCTCCGGGTTCCCCGGGTCAAATGTCTGGCTCATGGGTTCGTCCCTCAATTCCCTCAGTTCGCGAGCCGCGGCCTGGGCGGCTTCGTCCTTTCGTTATGTTTTGATAATCGGCCGCGGACCTGGAGGCCAGCCAAGGGCACACCTCGGCAATCCTGCAAGTTTCCTGAAGACCTTCTGAACTCGTTCAGGTTGAGGAGATCTCCGAGGCCGGGACGAGGTCCGGCTCGCCGATATCATCATCGGCGCTCAGCCATTCGCGGATCGCCAGGGACAGCAGGGCCGGGACCAGGTCCCGGGATCGCCGCGCCAGCCATATCGAGCCCTTGGTCGCCATCCACCGCAACTCTGCCGTCCGGGAGGGCGGCGCGGTGGACGGCTCCGGGTCGGGACCGGGACCGACCGGGCCACCCGCCGCGGCCAGCAGGGCGTGGAACTGGCAGGCCACGAGGCGGTGCCCGCGCTCGTTCGGGTGCAGCCGGTCCACGCTCCAGAAGCGCCGCTCGTAGATGGCCGGGTCGCGGGCCGCGTCCAGGTGCAGGGTGCCGTAGCGCCGGGCCACCTCGTCCACCGCGTCGTTCACCGCGCGCACCCGCCGCGCCAGTGGCCGGGCCAGCGCCTTCGGCAAGCCGAACATCTGCCCCGGATCAGGCAGCCGCATGGTGAGCACTTGCGCGCCCGCGGCCCGCAGGCCCGCTACCGTGCGCGCCACCGCCGAGCCGGTGCGCTGCGGGTCGAAGTTGCCGCGCAGCGTGTCGTTGATGCCCACCACCACGCTGGCCACGTCGGGCCGTAGGACCGTGGCGGCGGGCAGCTGCAGCCGTTCCACGTCGGCCGCCAGCGCGCCGAGCGTGGCCAGGTTGTGCATGACCGGCTGGTGCAGGCTGGCGGCCAGCAGGGCCGCCCAGCCGCGCCAGCCGCCGCCGTCCGGCGCCGGGTCGCCCATGCCCACCGTGATCGAGTCGCCGAGCGCGACGAAGGTTGTCATGCCGGCCTCCGCTCGCCGCTGACCGCAGGGTCCGCGGGGCCCGCTGGGTCCGCTGGGTCCGCGGGCTCGACCGGCATCTCGCCCACGAGCCCGCCTCCTGTCCCCACCGGGCTCGCTGTCCCCACCGGACTCGCTGTCCCCACCGGGCTCGCCGCCAATGCCTCGTGTATCGCCACGAAGGCACGTACGGCCGCGGCCCAGCCGAACCGCTCAGCCCGGGCCCGGGCTGCGGCCCGGCGGGCTGCCTCGGGCCGGCGCAGCACGGCCATCACCCCCGCGGCCAGGTCCTCGCCGGGCACGCTGGCCCCGGCCTCGCCCACGACTTCGGGCAGCGCGGACTCTGCGCTCACCACCACCGGGGTGCCGCAGGCCAGCGCCTCGAGCCCGGCCAGCCCGAAGGTTTCCGCTGGGCCCGGGGCGATGGCCACGTCCGCGCTGGCCAGCAGGGCGGCCAGGTCCGCGCGGTCCGGCAGGAAGCCGGCGAACGTGACCGGCAGGCCCTGGCGCGCCGCGCGGCGTTCCAGCCGGCCGCGCAGCGGGCCGTCGCCGGCCACTACGAGCCGGGCGGGCACGCCGTTGGCGCGCAGCGTGGCCAGCGTGTTCAGTGAGCGCTGCGGCTTCTTTTCCGGGGACAGCCGCCCGCAGTGGACCAGCAGGGTCTCGCCCGGCGCCGCGTACGCGTCCCGGACCGGCGTGTCCGGTGCGGCGAAGGTGGCCAGGTCGACGCCGAGCGGGGCATGCACCAGGTTGGCCGCGCCGATCCGGTCGAATTCGGCGGCCGCCCACGCGGTCGTGCAGATCACCCGCTGGTACCCGCGCGCGGTGCGCCGGTTGACCGCGTCGACCAGGGCCAGCGCGGGACCCCACCGGGACAGCGAGGGCAGATCCAGGCCGGGCACCGCCAGCCGCAGCAGCGCGGTCAGGCTCTCGTGCGAGATCATGACCGCCGGCACGCCGTGCTCGCGCGCCCACCGCCCGGTCCAGCGCAGCGTGGTCCGGTCTGACACCTCCAGCGTGTCCGGCCGCAGCTCGCCGAGCAGGGCAGCCACCCGCCGCTGGCCCAGCAGGACCCGGTACCCGCCGGTGAACGGCAGCCGGGGCCCGCTCAGCGTGATCACCCGGCCCTGCGGTGTCTGCTCGTCGCCGTCCCGCTCACCGGGAATGATCAGCACCGGTTCGTACCCCGCGGCCAGGTACCCGGCGCCCAGCTCGCGCAGCGAGGTGCGCAGCCCGCCGGAGTGAGGGGCGACGTAGTTGGCCAGCCGCACGATCCTCATATCGCCACCCGGGCGGGCCGCTTGCGGCCCAGCACCGCTGCGTAATGCCCAATCAGCTCCTCGGTCAGCGCGGGCCACGTGCGGCTGAGGACCCTCCGGCGCCCGGCCGCGCCGAACGCCACCCGGGCCGCCGGGTCGGCGGCCAGCCGGGCGATCGCGGCCGCGAGGGCGCCCGCGTCGCCGGGCGGCACCAGGTACCCGGTCACGCCGTCCTCCACCAGGTCCAGCGGCCCGCCCGCGGCCGGCGCCACCACCGGGAGCCCGCTCGCCGCCGCCTCCTGCAGCGTCTGCCCGAACGTCTCGTACGGCCCGCTGTGCACGAACACGTCGAGGCTGGCGTAGATGGCCGCCAGCTCGCTGCAGCGGCGCTCGCCCAGGAACACCGCGCCGGGCATCTGCTGCCGCAGCGCCGGCTCGGACGGCCCGGCACCGACGATGACCAGCCGCACCCCGGGCAGCGCGGTGATCCCGGCCAGCAGCTCGACGTGCTTTTCCGGGGCCAGGCGGCCCACGTAGCCGGCGATGAGCTCACCGCCCGGCGCCAGCGCGGCCCGGATCTCGGCGCTGCGCCGGGCCGGGTCGAAGCGGGCCGTGTCCACCCCGCGGCCCCACAGCCACACGTCGCGGATGCCGCGGCCGAGCAGGCCGGTCGCGGCGACCGTGGACGGGGCCAGCGTCCGGGCGGCGTGGTTGTGGATGCGCCGCAGCCACTGCCACGCGACCGCCTCACCGGGCCGGCCGAGCCGGTAGGCGTGCGCGTAGGACGGCAGGTCGGTCTGGAACACCGCGACGGCCGGCAGGCCCAGCCGGCTGGCCAGGGCCGCGCCGTAGGCGCCGAGCATGACCGGGCTGGCCAGGTGAACGACCTCGGTCTGGTGCCGGAGCAAGGCGTGACGCATCGTCCGGCTCGGCAGGCCGAGCCGGAAGCTCGGGTAGCCGGGCAACGGCACGGCCGGGACGCGGACGACCGGGTAGGGGAACGGCCCGGAATCCTCGCCCTCGCGTGGCGGCCGCTCGGCCCGCGGCGGCGCCGGCGCGATGACAAGCGGCTGGTGGCCGCCGGCGGCGAGGAGTTCCGCCACCCGCACCACGCAGTGGGCCACGCCGTTGACGTCGGGCGGGAAGGACTCGGTGATGATCGCGACCCTCATGGTCACAAGGTGCGATACCAACCGATCGAAGTGCCGCAGCCGCCATGACTTCCAGGCGAAGACTCCGTGACTTCTTCCACCCGGCCTCCATCAACGGCACACCAGATCCCCTCACCGCCGCGATAGGAAGGGCCAGCAATGGAGAGGTGACGCGATGGCGTGGCTGGCCGTCCTGGCCGCTGGCATGTTCGAGACCGGCTTCGCGGTCTCGCTGAAGCTGAGCCACGGGATGACCCGGTTCTGGCCGACGGTCAGCTTCGCCGCCTGCGGGCTGCTGAGTTTTGCCCTGCTCACCATGGCGCTTCGGCGGCTCGAAGTCGGATCCGCCTACGCGGTGTGGACCGGGATCGGTGCCGCCGGCGCCGCGGTGGTCGGTATGATCTTTCTCGGCGACACGGTGTCCGCCCTGAAGCTGGTATCGATCGGCCTGATCCTGGCCGGCGTCATCGGCCTCAGCCTGTCCGGCGTGACACCCTCGTGACCATGGTCGGCGGGAGGGCCATGCGTTCACGCCCGGGGTCAGGTGCCGCCTTGTCCGCCTGGCCCCGGCTGCGCCGCAGGCCGAAGGCCGCCGTGCCGGCCGCGACGAGGGGATCGAGTCCAGCGCGAACACCAGGTCCGTGGCCTCGACGGCCACCAGCGCCACGAGCAGGAGGCCCGGACGGGCATCGTCATCGCTATGCGGGCTCCGCCGTAGCCCGGGCGCGGGCCGGCTCGGTGTCGCAGCGCGGGCAGTACCGGGTCTCGGGGATGGCGGCGAGCAGGCCGGACGGGATCGCCGATCCGCAAAGCTCGCAAGCGCCGAAACCGCCGGCCGTGAGCCGCCCGAGAGCTTCCTCGAGATCGGCCAGTTTCCGGCGCGCTCCGACCGCCCGGCGTAGCAGCCCCTGAGCCTCCCGCTGGCGTGCGGAGTCACCGCTGCCTTCGGCATCGGCGGCGTGATAGGCCAGTGAGAGCTCGGTGAGCTCCCGCAGCCGCGCCTCCCACCGGGCCTCCAAAAGCGCCCGCCACTGCGGGATGGTCCGTTCTGCTCGGGGCCACACGCTTCCCGCCGTGGTCCGGCCCCTGGCCGGGGCGCTCACCGCAGCCCGGCCGCGGCCAGGGCGTCGTCGTCCGCCGGCGTCCAGCGCGGAGATACCAGCCAGCGCAGGTGCTCGCGGCCGTCCAGCCGATCAATGCGGCGCACCAGCCGGGGCAGCGCATCGGCCTGGCTGGCGTGCGCGGCCGCGGCCGCCTTCTGGATGGCCCGGGCGACGGGGGCATCGGGGCCCAGATCGATCACCCAGGCGTCGCGATCGCTCGGGCGGGTGTGCGCCGCCACCGGCAGGCCTGCCCGCACGGCCGCGGCCTCGGCGGCCGCAGCCACGGCCGCGTCGTCCGAGCCGCCCGTCGCCGGGTCGATGATCAGCAGCAGGTCAGGGGAATGCCGGCGGATCGCGTGCCACACCCGCTCGGTGAGATCGGCTGGCGGATGACGGCCCAGGCCGCCGTCGGGGAAACCGGCCACGGTGACCGAGCAGATGCCCAGTACGCTGGCCGCGAGCTGCAGCTCCCAGGGCCGCACGGCCTCGAGGCGCGCGGAGGTGGAATTCAGCGGCGAGGCCTCGCCGCGGGTCAGGCACAGCAGCGCCATGGCGGCGCCGACGCGGCGGAAGGCATATAGCAGCCCGCCTAGGTCCGCCGACTCCTGGCCGGGCCGTGCCGTCACCACCAGGACGCGGTCGGCGAGGGAAAGCGGTGCGCCGTCCGGCGCGGCGCGCTCCATCGGCAAAGCCTCAGCGGGAGTGGTGGTCATTGAGTGCTCCTTCAGCTCGCTCGACTTCACTGTCGCCAACACAGATGAATCCACCGCGCAGCGGCGATGGAGACGGGATGGACGCTCGTCAGGTGAGCCCGGGCCGGAGCGGTCAGGCGCCAGGGATGGTGAGGGTCATCTGCGTGCCGTGTCCTGGCTGGCTGGTGGCCGTCAGCCGGCCCCCGTGCGCGCGAGCCAGTTCGGCCGCGACGGTGAGGCCGATGCCGCTGCCGGACGTGCGCGCCGCGCCGAGGCCGCGCCAGAACCGGTCGAAGATATGCGGCAGCTCATCGGCGGGAATGCCGGGCCCGGTGTCAGTGACCCGCAGCACCGCATCCGGGCCGGCCTGCCTGGTGCCGACGGTGACATGGCCACCTGGCGGGGTGAACTTCAGCGCGTTGCTGAGCAGGTTGGTGATCACCTGATGCAGCCAGCGTGGATCGGCCAGGATCGAGGCCGGAGCCAGCTGCCGGTCCACCGCGATGCCCGCCGCCTCGAACCGGCGGGCCTGGCTGTCGGCCGCCGCGGCCGCCAGGCTGGCCAGATCGCAGGGCTGCAGGTCCAGGTGCAGGGCGGCGGCGTCGGCGGCGGCGAGGTCCTGCAGGTCGCCGACCATGCGGGCCAGTCGCAGCACCTCATCGCGCAGCGACGTCAGCTCGGCCGGGGTGGGCTCGGTGATCCCGTCCAGCAGCGCCTCGTGCCCGGCCTGTAGCACCGCGACCGGGGTGCGCAGCTCGTGGGCCACGTCCGCGACCAGGTCGCGGCGGATCTGGTCCTGCCGGTCCAGATTGCCCGCCATCTGGTCGAAGGCGGTGGCCAGCTCCCGCAGCTCACCGGGGGCCCGCATCGGCCCGGCCCGCGCCGCGCGGTCCCCGCTGGACATGGCCCTGGTCACGGCGATCAGCCGGGCGACCGGGTGGGTGATCCGCCGGGCCACGACCAGGCCGGTGGCTAGCGCCAGCAGCGCCGCCAGCCCGGCCGCCCCGGCGATGGCCCGCAGCAGGTCCGACTTCAGCACCTGGTCCGAGGCGCTCAGGCCCGAACCGGTGAACCTGACCACGGCTTCGCCGATCCGCTGCCCGCGGACCACCACCGGGGCGCTGGCCTGCGGACCTGCCGCGTCGGCGAACTGGGGCGAGGAGGCGACGGGATGGCCGGCCTCGTCTCGCACCTGCACATCCGCGCCGGTGTTCGTGGCCAGGTCCACCACCGGGACCAGGTCGGCCGAGGCCCAGCTGTCGCCCCGGTCCCAGGCCACCCCTGCGGCCACCGCGATCGCACTGGTCAGCTGCGTACGCTGCTGAGCGGCGAGGTCGGATACGTCCGCGGCGGTGAACGCCGCGGTCAGCCCGGCCAGCAGCGCGATGGCCATCAGCGCGACCGCCAGGAAGGCCAGGGCCAGCCTCAGCCCGAGGGTATTGCCACGGCCGCCGCGTCCCGTCGGACGGTCCTTGTCAGTCATCGCGGGCACGGTCCTGGTCAGTCATCGCGGGCCAGGCCTAGCCGGTACCCGCCGCCCAGCACCGTCTGGACGATCACCGGATTGCCCGGGTCGGCCTCGATCTTGCGGCGCAGGTTCTTCACGTGCGAGTCGACGGTCCGCTCATACCCCTCGAACTCATACCCACGCACCCGGTTGATCAGCTCGTACCGCGAGTAGACCCGGCCCGGAACCGTGGCCAGCGCGACCAGCACACCCCATTCGGTCGGCGTCAGGTCGACGGCTGCGCCGCGTACCGTCACCGCGCGGCGCGGCTCGTCGATCATCAGCGCGCCTCCGCCGTAGCTCGTCGCTCCCTGGGCGGCGACCGGCCCGCCGCGGCGCAGTACCGCCTGGACCCGCAGCACCAGTTCCCGCGGGCTGAACGGCTTGGTCACGTAGTCATCGGCGCCCAGCTCCAGGCCGGCGATCCGGTCCTCCTCCGTGGTCCTGGCCGTCAGCATGACGATCGGCACCGGTCCGCTGACCCGCAGTTCCCTGGCCACCGTGTCGCCCCCCACGTCCGGCAGCCCCAGATCCAGGACCACCAGGTCCGGTGCGGCGGAGGCCGCCATGGTGATCGCCTCCGCGCCGGATCCGGTCGACAGCACCGTGAACCCGGCCTGCTCCAGGTAAGACCGCACCAGATCCCGGAGCTTGCGCTCGTCCTCCACCACTAGCACCGTCGCTGCCATTGCCGCCGACCTTCCTGTTTCCCGGCCCGTCCTGCCCGGCTCTCTTATGATCCCCACGCCAGGCCGCCCTGTCCCATCTGCGCCCGGCCCGGCCGGGCATCTCCATCCCGTCACCATGACAGCTTCACCGCGGAGGTACGGCCACCGTGTGCACTGACGGGAACAGCCCCGGCAGCTAGGCGAGCGAGCGCATGAGCGGAAATGACCTGATCGTGGCGGCACCGTGGATCTTGTTCGCTGTCGCCCTGACCGTGGTCTGCGTCCTGCTGCTCAGCGACCGGCCCCGGCGGGCCGGGAAGAGGCGCTCCACCTCACCGCATGGCGCCCGGGCCCGCCGGGAGAACGGCCGCCGGCCCTCCCGGAGATGATCTTCACATGATCGCCACACCTTCTCCATCCGGGCTTCAGCGGGGGCTGGTCGGCTAATCTGCACGGCCTGGCTGGCCGCAATGGTGGCCGGGGGATCTGGGCGCCGGCCAGGCCGCGAACGTGCGCTACCGTCGGATCGGCCTCACCTCCGCGGTACCGGCGGCTCACACCTGGCTGGCTCCCCAGGGCTCTGGATGCGCTTGCCTCGCCACCCGCGTGATCGTGAGTGAGAATGGTGGCAGGAAGGGAGTCGCCGATGAGCGGGCTAGCTGACCCACCGGTGATCGCGGGCTCCTCGCTGCGGGAGTTCCTGCACGGGCTGCCCGGCGTTGACCAGGTCGGGGCCGAGGCCCGGGCGGCCATGCTGGCCAGCCGGTCGATCAAGACCACGGCCAAGCAGTGGGCCCTGGACGCCGCGATCTCGATGATCGACCTGACCACGCTGGAGGGCCAGGACACGCCGGGCAAGGTACGGGCCATGTGCGCCAAGGCCAGGCGTCCCGATCCCGCCGACCCGACCGCACCCCAGGTGGCGGCGGTCTGCGTCTACCCTGACCTCGCTCATCTGGCGGCAGCCGAGGTCAAGGGCAGCGGCATCCACGTGGCCGCCGTGGCCACCGCGTTCCCGAGCGGCCGCACCAGCCTGGCCGTCAAGCTGGCCGAGGCCAGGTACGCGATCGAAGCCGGCGCCGACGAGGTGGATATGGTCATCGACCGCGGCGCCTTCCTGGCCGGGGACTACCAGCTCGTCTACGACGAGATCGCCGCCGTCCGGGAGGTCTGCGAGAACCAGGCGCATCTCAAGGTCATCCTGGAGACCGGCGAACTGGTCACGCTGGACAACGTGCGCCGCGCATCGTGGCTGGCCATGCTGGCCGGCGCCGACTTCATCAAGACCTCGACGGGCAAGGTGACGCCCGCCGCGACGCTCCCGGTCACCCTGGTCATGCTGGAGGCCGTGCGCGACTTCCGGGCGGCGCGCGGCCGTCAGGTCGGCGTCAAGGCGGCCGGCGGCATCCGCACCGCCAAGGACGCCATCCGGTACCTGGTCCTGGTCAACGAGACGGCGGGGGAGGACTGGCTGGATCCCCGCTGGTTCCGCCTCGGCGCCTCCAGCCTGCTGAACGACCTGCTCATGCAGCGGACCAAGCTGGCTACCGGGCGCTACTCCGGGCCCGACTACTTCACCCTGGACTGAGCGGGCAGGCTGGGCCCCGCCGTCATGGGCCCGGCTCGGGGCACCGGTGACCAGTCAAAAGTTCCCACCGTCAACCAGGAGGCTGCTGTGCCTGAGTTCCCACCGATCACCCACGTCGCGGTGACCGTGACTGATCTGGAGCGGAGCACCCGCTGGTACCGCGAGCTGCTGGCCGCAGAGCCCGTCCTCGACGAGGACGAACAGGCCGGGGGCTTTCACCACACCGTATTCGCGCTCGGCGGCGGGCAGCTGTTCGGGCTGCATACACACCCCCATGGTGCAGGCGAGAGGTTCGAGGAGTATCGCACCGGCCTGGATCATGTGGCCTTCGCCTGCCGTGACCGCGCTGAGCTGGAGAGCTGGGCCGCACGGCTGGACCAGCTGGGCATTGCGCATGGCGCGATCAAGGACGCCCACTACGGCTCTGGCCTCTCCTTCCGCGACCCAGATGGAATCGCGCTCGAGTTCTTCGCGCCACCCGCCTGACGCGAGCCCTTCCGCCCGAACCGATCCGGGCCCGTAGCCGCTGCGAGCACTGACGCCTCAGGGCGATCGGCAGGACAGCGGCACTCAGCACTGGTCCTCAGCGGGCCTCAGGTTATAGAACCGTAGTGGGTACCGTCTCGCCGAGCGCGGAAGCCCGCTCGAGGATTGGGAGCGTTCACATGGCCGGATATAGCGACATCCTGGTGGAGGAGGACGGCCCGGTCGCCCTGGTGACGTTCAACCGCCCCGACAAGCTGAACTCCATGGGCGGGAGCATGATGAGCGACCTGGTGCACTACCTGGGCACGCTCAACTCCGGGGAGTACCGGATCCGCGCCGTGGTGCTGACCGGATCGGGCCGGGCCTTCTGCGCGGGCGGTGATGTCACGTCCTTCCCGAACGTCAACGAGGCCAGGCGCGCCGAGCCATGGCGCCGCCCGCACCGGGAGACCGACCCGGTCCTGGCCATGCGCGACTGCGACGTGCCGATCATCGGCGCGATCAATGGCTACGCGGTCGGCGGGGGCTTCGGGCTCGCGCTCGCCACCGACTTCCGGATCTGCTCCGAGGACGTCGTCTTCCAGGCCGCGCAGATCAAGCGCGGCATCACCGCGGATGTCGGCTTGCCGTTCCTGCTGCAGGAACAGGTCGGCACGCAGCGAGCACTGGAGATCATCGCGACGGCACGTCGAGTCCACGCCGCCGAGGCGCATTCACTCGGGCTCGTGCTCGAGGTCGTTCCGTCAGAAAAGCTGGTCGAGCGTGCGCTGGAGATGGCGGGCCAGGTCGCCCAGAACGCACCGCTCGGTGTCGCCGCGGCGAAGCGGCTGGTGTACATGGCTCATCAAGACGACCTGTCCCGGGTTGACGAGCTGACCGGCATGTTCGTACGGAAGTTGTTCGACACCGAGGACGGCCACGAAGGCGCTCGCTCCTTCTTCGAGCGGCGCGAGCCCAATTTCATCGGCCGCTGAGCCGGGCCACGGCCTCAGCGGGCGGCCGTCCCGCATGGTCTGCGGCATCCAGCCCGGTGCCGGGGCACAATGAGGGCACGCCGCTGCGGGAAGACCCGGACACGAGAGAAGTGCTGAGATGAGAAAACGCAGGTCAGAAACGTCGCCGAAGACCTGCCGCAGGGCAGCGGACGCCCTGCCTGACGCCACCCTGGACTGACATGCCAAAGTTCGAGTACGCGCCCGCGCCGGAGTCGCACGCGGTCGTCTCCCTCAAGGAGTCCTACGGCCTGTTCATCGACGGGCAGTTCACCCCCAGCGTGGACGGGCGGGCCTTCAAGACCATCTCGCCCGCCAGCGAGGAGGTCCTGGCCGAGGTGGCCGAAGCGGGCCCGGCCGACGTGGACCGCGCGGTGGCCGCCGCCCGCACGGCCTACGAGCGCACCTGGTCCGTGCTGCCGCCCAAGGAGCGCGGCAAGTACCTGTTCCGCATCGCCCGGATCGTCCAGGAACGGGCCCGCGAACTGGCCGTGCTGGAGTCGCTGGACAACGGCAAGCCGATCCGGGAATCCCGCGACGTGGACCTCCCGCTGGTCGCCGCGCATTTCTTCTACCATGCCGGCTGGGCTGACAAGCTCGAGTACGCGGGCTACGGCCCCGCGCCCAGACCGCTCGGCGTAGCCGGCCAGGTCATCCCGTGGAACTTCCCGCTGCTCATGCTGGCCTGGAAGATCGCCCCCGCGCTGGCCTGCGGCAACACCGTGGTGCTCAAGCCGGCCGAGACCACGCCGCTGACCGCGCTGATCTTCGCCGAGATCTGCCAGCAGGCCGACCTGCCGCCGGGCGTGGTCAACATCCTCACCGGCGCCGGGGACACCGGCCGGGCGCTGGTCACCCACCCCGGCCTCGACAAGGTGGCGTTCACCGGCTCCACCGAGGTCGGCAAGGAAATCGCCCGGGCATGCGCGAAGGACCGGCGCAAGAAGCTGACCCTCGAGCTGGGCGGCAAGGCCGCCAACATCGTGTTCGAGGACGCGCCGGTCGACCAGGCCGTCGAGGGCATCGTCAACGGCATCTTCTTCAACCAGGGCCACGTCTGCTGCGCCGGCTCCAGGCTGCTGGTCCAGGAGTCCGTCTACGACCAGGTCCTGGCGTCGCTGCAACAGCGGCTGGCCACGCTGCGGCTGGGCGACCCGCTGGACAAGAACACCGACGTGGGCGCCATCAACTCGGCCGCCCAGCTGGCCAAGATCCGCGAGCTGTCCGACGTCGGCGAGGCCGAGGGCGCGCAGCGCTGGTCGCCGCCGTGCGAGCTGCCGGTCAAGGGCTTCTGGTTCCCGCCCACGGTGTTCACCGGGGTGTCGCAGGCCCACCGCATCGCGCGGGAGGAGATCTTCGGGCCGGTGCTGTCGGTGCTGACCTTCCGCACCCCGGCGGAGGCCGTGGAGAAGGCCAATAACACCCCCTACGGGCTGTCCGCGGGGGTCTGGACCGACAAGGGATCGCGGATCTTGTGGATGGCCTCCCGGCTGCGGGCCGGCGTGGTGTGGGCCAATACGTTCAACAAGTTCGACCCGTCGTCCCCGTTCGGCGGCTACAAGGAATCCGGCTACGGCCGCGAAGGCGGCCGGCACGGCCTGGAGGCGTACCTCGATGTCTGATGCTGCGACGGCGGCGGCCCGCCTGGCCGTGTGGAAGACGTACAAGCTGTACATCGGCGGGGCCTTCCCCCGCTCGGAGAGCGGAAGATCCTACCCGGTGACCGACCACAAGGACGGGTTCCTGGCCAACGCGGCCATGGCCTCCCGCAAGGACGCGCGGGACGCGGTGTCCGCGGCCCGCAAGGCGTTCGCCGGCTGGTCCGCGGCGACCGCCTACAACCGCGGCCAGGTGCTGTACCGGGTCGCCGAGCTGCTCGAAGGCCGCCGTGCCCAGTTCGCCGCCGAAGTCCGCGCGGCCGAAGGCCTCACCGCCCGGCACGCCGATGCCGTGGTCGACGCGGCCATCGACCGCTGGGTCTGGTACGCCGGCTGGACCGACAAGATCGCCCAGGTCCGCGGGGCGGCCAACCCGGTGGCAGGCCCGTACTTCAACTTCTCCGTGCCCGAGCCCACCGGGGTGGTCGCGGTGATCGCGCCCCAGACCTCGAGCCTGCTCGGCTTCATCTCGGCCGTGGCCCCGGCCGTGGTGACCGGGAGCACGGTCGTGGCGCTGGCCAGCGAGCGCTTCCCGCTGCCCGCGGTGTCCTTGTCCGAGGTGCTGGCCACCTCCGACGTCCCGGGCGGGGTCATCAACGTGCTGACCGGCCGGACGGATGAGGTCGCGCCCTGGCTCGCCTCGCACATGGACGTCAATGCGATCGACCTGACCGGCGCGCCGGACGCTCTGGCCGACGACCTGGCCGTCGCGGCCGCCGAGAACCTCAAGCGCGTCCTGCGCCCCGGTGCGGAGGACTGGGTCCAGACCCCCGGCCTGGAGCGCATGCTCGCCTACCTGGAAACCAAGACCGTCTGGCACCCGGTCGGCCTGTGACCGGACCTGAACCCCGCGGCCGGCCTTACCGACTGTGGTGCCGACGGTAGTGCTCAGCCAGCACGTCGTCGCCGAAGTCGCCCGACGGGCGGCGCCACGCCGAATGGATGTGGTTACCGTTGCCCTGGGTGTTGTCGTGCTCGATGAGCAGCGTAGGGCCCTGGACCCGGAAGTAGTGCCGCTGCCCCGGCTCGGTTCCGCCCGCCCACGCGAAGCACAGGCTGTCCAGCCCGGCCTGCTCGAGCTCGTGCAGCTGGGCTCCGGCCACCTCGTCAGGAAGCCGCCGCGCGAACGACCCGACCAGCGCGGCCAGGTCGTCCAGCTGGAGCTGTTTCAGCGCTGACCCTGGGACGCCCTTGGGGCCGGAGCGGACGTAGCTGAGGATGTCGCGTTCGTCCTCGCTGATCACGTAGTCGGGCTCCGGGGCGAAGACGGGGTCCGGCCGCTCGATCTCGCCGATCCTGGGCACCAACCGGGCGGCGAGATCCGGCGGCGGCCGGTGATGGATGATGGCCGCCTGCCGCTGCGCCTCCTCCAGTGAGTTGACGAACCGGAAGCCGAGCTCCTCGTCGTCGGCCAGCGGGGCCAGCAGCCCGTAGGACGCGGGCTCGGCGCCGAGCATGCATGGGGTGGGCGAGACCCACCGGCTGCCGACGATCGTGAAGTTGAGTGACACGTGATGCCCGGCCAGCTGCCAGCCCCACGTCTCGTCTCCCGGCTCCCCGAACACCCGCAGGCAGTACCGCTCGGGATCGAACAGGTCAGCCTGCCCGGGCGACAGCGCCCGCAGCACGTGCTCCATGGCCATCACCGAGACCACCTTGGTGTACCCGGGCAGGCTCGTGCTCGCGGCGATCAGCTCGTGCGCGAGGCTGCGCTGGTCGCTTCGCAGCGCGCCGATCGGCAGGCCGTCACGGTGCGGCTCGGGCAGGAACGACCACTCGCGCCGCTCCTCGCCAAAGGCGCGGCAGGCCAGGCTCCGCTGCTCCGCCGTGAGCGCGGCCACGAACGCGGCCGCCGCCGCGGCCATCCGCCCGGCTGTCTCCGGTGCCCCCAGCCGCTCCATTCGCGCGCCCTCCGATCGTCGCGGTCCTCGCCGTCAGCCCAGGCCCCCAGGCCGTCAGCCAGCTTCATTTTCCTACCGAACGGACCGTGGCGCACGCCCCCTGGTTGACAGCCCGCCCGCCCCTGGTTGACAGCCCGCCCGCCCATTGATTTGATCATACTGACCGTATGAATGAATCAAGCGCTTAGGAAATCTATGGCTACCGCAGTCAGCACCCAGGATCAGCCCCGGCGAAGGCGCCGTCAGGCCGTGCTCTTCCGCGTCGTCAACGTGCCCATGCGCAGGATCCTCGGCCTGCCTTTCCGGACCCCGCTGAGCAAGAACCTGATGTTGCTGTACCTGACCGGGCGGCGCACGGGGAAGTCCTACCGGCAGCCCGTCAGCTACGTCCGGGACGGCGACACGCTGCTCACCCCCGGCGGCGGGAACTGGAAGCTCAACCTCGAGCCGGGTCGGCCGGAGAAGATCCGCCTGGCCGGGCGTGACGTACAGGGACGGCCGGACATCGTGGCTGGCCTCGACGAGGTCGACCGGCTGCTGATGATCCTGACCGAGGCGAACCCGAGGGCCGCGGGCTTCATCCCCATTCCGCGCCGCGAGGACCGTCACTTCGACCGGGCCAGGCTCGCCGACGCGGTCAGCCACGGATTCCGGATCATCCGCTGGCACCTGACTAGCTCCTGACCTGACCCCTGACCCCTGAGCCCGCAGGCGCCCCGGCCGGCGCGGGCCCAGAGCCCGCAGGCGCCCCGGCCCGCGCGAGCACCCGCACCAGCCCAGGCGCACCTCGCTAGACCCGGGGCACCTCGCTAGACCCGGGGCAGGATCGCCGCTAGCAGCGTGCCCATCCGGCTGGCCGACGCGTGGCCCGCCGCCACCACCTCCGCATGGCTCAGGCCGTGCCCGGCCAGGCCCGCCGCCAGGTTCGTGACCAGTGAGATGCCGAGCACCTCGGCCCCGAGCTGGCGGGCCGCGATCGCCTCCAGCGCGGTCGACATGCCGACCAGGTCGGCGCCCAGCCGGCCCAGCATGATGATCTCCGCCGGGGTCTCGTAGTGCGGGCCGGGCAGCATGGCGTACACGCCTTCGGCCAGGCTCGGGTCGGCCTCGCGGGCCAGGGCGCGCAGCCGCGGCGAGTACAGGCCGGTCAGGTCGGTGAACCGCTCGCCCGACGATGGGGCTGGCCCGGTCAGCGGCGACTTGCCGGTCAGGTTGAGGTGATCGCTGATCAGCACTGGCTGCCCGACCGCCAGCCCGGGCCGGATGCCGCCTGCGGCGTTCGTCAGCACCACCGCCCGGCAGCCTGCCGACACCGCCGTGCGCACGCCGTGGACCACCGTGGCGGGCGGCCACCCTTCGTACAGATGCACCCGGCCCAGGAACACCAGCACCCGCACCGGCCCCGCGCTGACATAACGAACCGTGGGCACGTGCCCGGCCACGGTGGGCTCGGGAAACCCGCCGAGCTCGGTCAGCGGGATCTCGGCCTCGGCGGTGCCGATCGCGTCGGCGGCCGGGGCCCAGCCCGAGCCGAGGACCACGGCGATGTCGGCCTGCCCGCCCAGCGAGGTCAGGCGGCCGGCGCTGGCCGCGGCCGCGGCGTACGGATCATCGCTCACGACCAGCATCATGGCGCATGGCGTTAACGATCCCCGTTTCGGGATACCTTGACGTAGTGGACGAGCAGCCGCAGGCCGAGGTAGCCGAGGAGGCCGATCCGCCGCCGCAGGCCCTGGCCCAGGCCGCGGGCGCCAGCCCCGGTTCGGTATGGGATGACCCGCGGATACCGTGGTCCGGGCGGCCGCGCCGGGTGGACATCTTGCTCTGGGCCGGCATCGTGCTCAGCGGCATCTACTACTGGGCCCTGCTGCCGTTCGTCGCCCCGCTGGTCGGCACCCGCCCAGTGCTGCTCGAGGTACTGAACGGGAACACCGCGGCAATAATCTCCGCCGCCGCCTTCGTCCGGGTCGGGCACGGCTCGCTGGTCGTGGTCCTGCTGGCCGCCATTCCCGGACTGATGAAGTTCGACCTGCTGTACTGGTGGGCGGGCCGGCTGTGGGGCGAGCGGCTCATCACGATCCTGTCCGGCAAGCGTAACCGCGGCGGCCGGTACATGGACCGCGTGCACCGGTGGGGTCGCAAGTTCACCTGGCCCGCCGTGGTGATCGCTCCGTTCCTGCCCATCCCGACCGCGATCATCTACGTCGTCGCCGGCTGGGCCGGGATGCGGCTGGTCACGTTCCTCATCCTGGATGCCATCGGCACGCTGCTGTGGGCGGGCCTGCTGGCGGGCCTGGGCTACGAGCTCGGCCACCACGCGGTCGTGGTCGCGCAGACGATCTCGCACTACGGGTTGTGGATCTCGATCGCGCTCATCGTCGTGATCGTGGCCTTCCAGGTGCGCTCGCAGCGCCGCCTGATGCGCGAGGCCGCGCAGGCCCGCCGGCAGGCTGCTCAGCACACGCCCTAAGGCCCTCCAGCACTCACCCGGCGGCGAGCGACCAGGTCAGCCAGTCGCGCCGGAGCAGGTCGGCCAAGCACCATCTTGGTGGACCCAGGTGGCCGAGTTAAGCCTGCTACCAGCACGATCGACTCCCTGCGACCTGCGACAGCATTAGTTTGCACGTTCCGAATGAACGTGCAGATGGTCTTGCATCAACTGCCGGATCTCGGGCAGGATGTCAACTGCGCATATCAGCCGAGGTTGCCGTACAACACTTCGCGGGGTCGCGAATGGGCACGAGCCAGGTAGGGTTGCCTACACGGACCAAGGTGGATCCTGCCTTGCGCCGGCCCGTGAACCTGACCGCCAGGCTGCAGCCCGCGCCGGGCCGCCCGCGAGTGGTGCGGATGCCATCGGATTGGTGGGATTCCCCGGCGGTCGCGGCCTGCTCGCTCGGCGTCAACGCCCAGTCCGGCCGGGCCGCCCGCCGTTTCACCCGGAACACCCTGCGCGAATGGGGCCTGGCCTCGCTGGCCGATGACGCTGAGGTGATTGTCGGCGAGTTCGTGGCCAACGCGGTCTCGCACGCGGCGCGGGGCGCGCTCCCGGGGCAGCCGCTGGGCCTGCGCCTGCTGCGCCGGGCCGGTGAGGTCATGTGCGCGGTGCTCGACCCGTCCGATAACGCGCCGGTGCTCAGGATGCCGGAGCGGACCGAAGAGGCCGGCCGCGGGCTGCAGATGGTGGACGCGCTGAGCGATGTCTGGGGCTGGAGCCCGGTCACCGGCCGCGGCAAGGCCGTCTGGGCCATCCTGTTCTGCGCCTTATCGTCTGGCGCCGCCGTCCCCGCGTTAACCTTGGGCCCGGGCCCAAGGCCAGACGGGCGCAGACCAGGCGGGCGCCGACCAGGCGGGCGCAGCCCAAGACGGGCCCAGAGCAGGCGGGCGCAGACCAGAGAGGCGTGGCATCGATGCCGTGGACGTGGCGTTACGAGAAGGCGGACGGGGCCATGGTTGCCGCCGATGACCTGCAGGAGGCGATCTTCGTCAGCCAGGGCGACGCCGAGAGCTGGCTCGGCGAGAACTGGCGCGCGCTGCTGGCGATCGGCGTGGACCAGGTCACGCTGCTCGAAGACGCACGCACCGAGTACGGCCCGATGAGCCTGCACCCGGAGGACTAGATCTCGGCTCCCGGCCTGACGCGGGGGGCCGGCATCCGGAGCTTGCGGATCTGCAGAGAGCGCAGGATGGCGTACAGCGTCAGGCCCTTCATGGGCTCGCCCGGCAGCCGCTCGTTGAGCAGCCGGCGCAGGCCGCCCTTGATGAGCTGGGTCTCGACCAGCAGGACCAGGGCCAGCACCAGGATCAGCGGCGAGATGATGCTCTGCGCGGCCTGCCCGCCGGCGAACACGCCGATCAGCAGGAGCACCAGGACATACATGTAGTACTCGCTGACCCGGCGCTTGGAGTCGATGAAGTCGCGGGCCAGGGCCCGGGCCGGCCCGCGGTCCTTCGGGTTGAGGGCCCAGGTCTCGCCGCGCTGCATGGCCTCCGTCTTGCGGGCCCGCTCGGTGCGGGCCTGCGCCTTTTCCTCGGGGGTGCGGGGCCTGGCCTGCGGCCGGGCTCCGGTGATGGGCTGGCGCCGGTTGCGCTCGGCCACACTGCGTTTGGGGGTGGGGCGTCCCTTGGCCGCTTCGGCGGGAGAACGTGGCTGGCTGGCATCTGCGGGGTCGCCCGGGCTCTGCGCGCCCGGGGAATCCTGGGCCGTCTCGTCCGTCGCCCCGGCGCTATGGCGTCGGAACACGCGCATAGCTTAGCCCGGCGGGGGCATAGCAACGGTAGCTCCTATGCTGGGGACCGCGTAGGGTGGAATGCGACTAGTCGCACGGGCTCGTCCGCCGTCTAGCCGGGCGCCCGGCCACCTCGGCCCGGTTGCGCGGCCCACGTCGGCGGCGTGAATGCTACGAAGGGGACGGCCGCGCGTATGGGCGTGATGAAGAGAGTCTCACTTGTCTTCAAGGCCAAGGCCAACAGGGCCCTGGACAAAATGGAAGACCCGCGTGAGACCCTGGACTACTCCTATCAGCGGCAGCTCGAGCTGCTGACGAAGGTCCGCCGCGGGGTCGCGGACGTCGCCACCTCGCGCAAACGTGTCGAGCTGCAGATGAACCAGCTACAGCAGCAGTCCAACAAGCTCCAGGACCAGGCGCGCAAGGCCCTGTCGATGGGGCGTGAGGACCTCGCCCGGGAGGCGCTCACGCGTAAGTCGTCAGCGCAGAGCCAGCTGGACGAGCTGCAGACGCAGTACGCCCAGCTACAGGGCGAAGAGGAAAAGCTCACCGTCGCCTCCCAGCGGCTGCAGGCCAAGGTGGACGCCTTCCGCACCAGGAAGGAGACCATCAAGGCCACCTACACCGCGGCCGAGGCGCAGACCAGGATCAACGAGGCCTTCACCGGCATCTCCGAGGAGATGGGCGACGTCGGCATGGCGATCCAGCGCGCCGAGGACAAGACGGCCCAGATGCAGGCCCGGGCGGGCGCGATCGACGAGCTCATGGCCTCCGGCGCGCTCGACGACGCCGTCGGCGGGAAGCGCGACGATATCCAGTCCGAGCTGGAGGCGATGAGCGCCAGCAGCGACGTCGAGCGGGAACTGGCCATGCTCAAGGGCGAGCTCACCACCGGCGCGCCCAAGCAGCTCGAAGGTTCCGCGGCCAACGGCGATGCCCAGGCCGCCGAACGATCCCAGGACCCCGAGCGTCCCCAGGACTCTGAGCAGGACCAGGGAGCCTACGCTCCCCGGTACACCCCGTCGCAGCAGGCCCAGGAGCAGCAGCCGCAGCAGGAGACCCGGCCCGCCGGGCTGCCCGTGTCGGACCTGCCCGGGCTGGCCGGGGAGCCGCGTAACGGTGACGGATCATGATCGTCAGGATCCTGGGCGAGGACCAGTTCAGCGTCGACGACGCGGCCGTCGCCGACCTCAACCAGCTGGACACCGACCTCGAGACGGCGGTCGAGCGGGGCGATGAGGCCGCCTTCGCCGCCGCGCTGACCCGTCTTCTCGGCCATGTCCGCGCGAGTGGTTCACCGCTGCCCGCGGATACCCTTGAACCATCGGACCTGATCCTCCCGCGCGAGGACTCGAGCATGGACGAGGTCCGCAAGATGCTCACGGATGAGGGCCTCATCCCGGGCTGAATCCCGGGCCAGGCCCGAGCCGGGATGCCCGCCCGGGACGCCCGCCCGGGCCGCCGGTCATGCGGCCGCCGACGCCCCGGTAATCCTGGGCAGACCTGCGGACAACGCTCAGCTCAGGTTCAGCATCGGTGGGATACAGTTCAAGCTAGGTAGTGCTGGTGGCACCCGGACGGCAACGCCGCCGGGGGCGAAAACGGAGGTGGCGCCAGATGGCGCGTACCAGGTATGCGCCCGACCGGGGGCTGACGGTGCGGATGACCGCGACCATGTTCCTGCTCGGGCTGGTGTTTGTGGGATTCGTCGCCGCGATCATCGGGATCGGGATGGCCACCCACGCGTCCGACGCCGTGATCGTGCTGTTCGCGGTGGTCCTCGCGGGCGGTTTCGCGATCGGCTCTTTCTTCTACTCCGACAAGATCGCGCTCAGCACGGCCGGCGCGGTCGAGGTCAGCCCGCAGCAGGCGCCGGAGCTGCATGGCATCGTGGACCGGGTGTGCGCGCTGGCTGACATGCCCAAGCCGCGCGTGGCCATCGCCAACACTCATCTGCCGAACGCCTTCGCGACCGGGCGCAACGCGGACAAGTCGGTGCTCTGCGTGACCACCGGCCTGATGAACAGGCTTGAGACCGACGAGCTCGAGGGCGTCATCGCGCACGAGCTGTCGCACGTGGCCCACAAGGACGTCCAGGTCATGACGATCGCGTCGTTCCTGGCCATCGTGGCCGCGCTGCTGATCAGGTTCTCCTTCTACGGCGAGCTGTTCGGCGGCGGTGGCCGCAGCAGCAACAACAACAACAATGGCGGCAACGCCGGCTACCTGTTCCTGATCATCATGGCGGTCAGCATCGTCGTCTACGCGATCAGCTTCCTGCTCATCCGCCTGCTGTCCCGCTACCGCGAGCTGGCCGCGGACCGCAGCGGCGCGCTGCTCACCGGCCAGCCCAGCGCGCTGAAGAGCGCGCTGATCAAGGTCACCGGCGACATGGCCAAGATCCCGACCCGGGACCTGCGCACCGCCGAGCCGCTGAACGCGTTCTTCTTCGCCCCGGCCATGAACCTGCGGGGCACCGGGGCGAGCCTGTCCGCGATCTTCTCGACCCACCCGAGCCTCGAGCGCAGGCTGGCCGAGCTGGACAAGGTCCAGCGTCAGCTCAGCCAGGCCGGCTGAGGCCGCAGCCGTGGGATTCCTTGACACCCTGCTCGGCCGGAGCAAGCCGGTCCAGCCCAAGCTGGATGACCTGTTCGCGCTCCCGTCAGCGGCGGTCACGCTGGAAGCCGGGACCGGTTTCAAGCCCACTGGCTCCGGCTCGGTGTGCTTCCGGCCGGTCGAGGGCCGGTCCTTCACCGACGTGCAGACCGACGTGCAGGAGCTGCTCAACATGAGCGCGGGCCAGGACGGCGGCCTGCCGGTCGAGGTGAGCAAGGACTCCTACGGCTTCACCTGGCTGGTCAGCTCGCGCCTGTCCGACCAGGTCGACGCCCTGGTCACCGACCTGCACGCGGTTAACTCCTCGCTGGTCGACGCCGGCTTCGGCCCGCAGCTGCTGTGCACCCTGGTCGCCTTCCGCGACGACCAGGAGCGCCGGCTCGCGCTGATCTACCTGTACAAGCGGGGCACGTTCTACCCGTTCGCGCCGCAGACCGGCGAGCGCCGCGACAATACGCTGGAACTGCAGATCAAGGGCGTCATCGGCGATGACCTGAAGTGGGAGCCGGACCTGACCCGCTGGTTCCCGGTGTGGGGCGCACCGGGGCTGTGAGTCACGCCTCACCACCATCCGGGTGGCCGGAATGCGCGTAGACCTAATATCGTTGGGAATGCACGTGGGAGCATGCCCACCTCGTACCTACGGGCACACAGATTTACGGGCACACTGATTTACGGGCACACAGACCAGGCAGGAGCTAAAGGTGACTGTTCAGCAAGAGGTTTCGCAGGGTGTCATCCTCACCGAGGTCGCCGCGACCAAGGTGAGCTCGCTGCTCGCCCAGGAGGGCCGGGAGGACCTGAGGCTGCGCATCGCGGTCCAGCCGGGCGGCTGCTCCGGGCTTCGCTACCAGCTCTACTTCGATGAGCGCAGCATCGACGGCGACATCGTCAGCGGGTTCGGCGGCGTCGAGGTCGTGACCGACAAGATGAGCGCCCCTTACCTGATGGGCGCGACGATCGACTTCGTCGACACGATCGAGAAGCAGGGCTTCACGATCGACAATCCGAACGCCACGGGTTCCTGTGCCTGCGGCGACTCCTTCCACTGACGCCCGGCTGAACGCTTAAACCGCCGCCGTGCGCATCGCCATCACCGGGTCGATCGCGACCGACCACCTGATGACGTTTCCTGGCAAGTTCACCGACCAGCTCGTCGCGGACAAGCTGGACAAGGTGGCATTGTCTTTTCTCGTCGATGAGCTGCAGATCAGGCGCGGGGGAGTGGCCGCGAACATCGCCTTCGGCATGGCCTGCCTCGGTGTGCGCCCCCTCCTGATCGGCAGCGTCGGCCCGGACTTCGCGGAGTACCGCGGCTGGCTGGACCGGCACGGGGTGGATACCAGCGGCGTGCGCGAGTCGGTGCTGCGCCACACCGCCCGGTTCGTCGCCACGACCGACCTCGTGGGGAACCAGATCGCGTCGTTCTACGCGGGCGCGATGAGCGAGGATGCGCAGATCGACCTCGGCCCGCTGGCCGGCCACTGCGACCTGGTCCTCATCGGCGCGACCGACCCGCAGGCCATGCTCAGCTTCACCAGCCAGTGCCGCAAGCTCGGCGTGCCGTTCGCCGCCGACACGTCATGGCAGCTGGCCCGGTTCGAGGGCCCGGACGTGCACGAGCTGGTGGACGGGGCCGCCTACCTGTTCTCCAACGAGTACGAGGCCGCCCTGATCGAGCAGAAGACGGGCTGGACGCCGGCCGAGGTGCTGAGCCACGTCGGCACCCGGGTCACCACGCTGGGCGCTGACGGCGCGCGGATCGAGCGGGCCGGCCACCCCGCGATCCACGTGCCGGGCATCGCCGACGCCCAGATGGCCGAGCCGACCGGAGCCGGTGACGCGTTCCGCTCGGGCTTCCTGGCCGCCGTGGCGTGGGGCATGTCCCTGCCGCGCGCGGCGCAGCTCGGCAACCTGCTCGCGGTGCACGCGCTGGAGACCGTGGGCACCCAGGAATACGAGCTGAAGCCCGCCACCTTGACCGAGCGGTTCATCACCGCCTACGGACCCGCCGCGGCGGCCGAGGTCGCGGCGTACCTGCCGGCCTGATCTCCTGATCTTTGCGGGCCGAACGGCCCATCTTCCCGCGCCCGGTTCACCCCGTTTGCCTTCCGTCACTGGCGTGGCACCAACCAGCCGGGCGCCCCGGTCGTCATACTGTCACCGACGGCGCACCGGGCGCCGCCGAGGGGAGGAAGCGGGCGTGGTGGCAAAGGTGGAGCGTTCAAGAAGCAGAAAGCCGGCTGCGGCCCGGGCGGCCGCCGCGGTATCCATAGCTCGGGCCGGCCGGGTGGCCGCGGCACTGGCCTGCGCCGCGCTGGCCGCCGGGTGCTCATCCTCGTCCAGCTCGTCAACGTCCAGCTCGGGCACCTCCTCGCCGGCCACGACGGTGACCGTCACGACCACGGCCACCTCGTCGTCCACGTCCACGGCCAGGGCCGCCGCGGCCTGCGTCACCAGCGCCCTGAAGATCAGCCAGAGCGCGCCGAACGGCTACGCCGGGGGCGTGATCGTGACGCTCGTCTTCACCAACGCCTCCGGTTCCGCGTGCACGCTGTACGGCTACCCGGGTGTCTCGCTGGTCTCCTCCGCGCAGACGCAGATCGGCCTGGCCGCCAAGCGTTCCGGCACGGCGGTCAAGCTGATCACGCTGGGACCCGGCGCCACTGCGAGCGCCACGCTGCAGATCGTGGACGCGCTGAACTTCCCGAGTACCACCTGCGACCCGGTCAAGGCCGCCTACCTGCGCGTCTACCCGCCTAACCAGACCGCCTCCGTCTTGCTGGCCAACACGTCGCAGACCTGCTCCAAGCCGGTCCAGACCCTGACCATCAACCCGGTTCAGGCCGGTTCGGGCAGCTCGTAACCGCCCGGTCCGGGCCCGGGCCGGCGGCGTCCGTCGGCCCGGGGGAATCACGCCGGTGACGATCCGGGTAGCGTGACAGGCATGACGAACCTGGGCGCGTCCGGGCTGACCGGTGCTCTCGCCTCCGGGTACCACGGGCCCCCCGAGCTGACCGTGACCCGGGCCCTGACGGAGTGGACGCTCGACCCGTGGATGCTGGCGCTCATCCTCGTCCTGGGCGGCGGCTACCTCCTCGCCGCCCGGCGGGCCAGGAGGGTACCGGGCGGCTGGCCGGTGGCGCGGCCGATCTGGTTCTGCGGTCTCGGTCTCGGTTTCCTGGTCATCGCCACCTTGTCCTGGGTGGGCGTCTACCAGCCGGTGCTGTTCTACGCCCGGGCGGTCCAGACCGTGCTGCTGGTCCTGGTGGTCCCGCTGTTCTTGGCCCTCGGGCGCCCGCTCACGCTGTTCGCCGCGGTGTTCCCGCGCGCCGGCGCCCGCCTGAATGCCGTCATCCGCTCCCGCCCCGCCCGTGTCCTCACCTTCCCCGCCATCACCACGTTCGCCCTGATCGGCGTGCCGTTCGTGATGTACTTCACGTCCTGGTACACCTGGGTCTTCCGCAGCACCACGGTCCGGGAGCTGACCTTCGTGGCGCTGATGATCCCTGGCTTCGTGTTCTTCTGGACGCTGCTGCGCGTTGACCCGGTGCCGAAGGAGTACGCCTACGCCGTCGCGATGTGGATCACCGGCGCGGAGGTGATCGGGGACGCGTTCTTCGGGATCGCGGTCATCGCCGACCAGAATCTCCTCGGCGCCGCCTATTACCACGCGCTGGCCCGGCCCTGGGGCCCGAGCCTGGCCACCGACCAGGTGCTCGGCGGCGGCGTGCTGTGGATCCTCGGCGACCTGGTGGGCCTGCCGTTCCTCGCCGCGCAGCTGATCCACATGATGCGCGAAGACGAGTCGGACGCGGCCCGGATCGACGCCGAGCTGGACGCGGAGGAAGCTGTCCGTGAGGCCCAGGCCCAGGCCCTGTCCTCGCCCGCCGAGCCCGGCGCGCCCGCCACCGTGGCCGAGCCCGGCGCGCCTGCCGCCCCGGCCGAGCCCGGCGCAGCCGGTCCCGTCCCGGCCCAGGACGACGAGCAGCCCCTGTGGTGGCAGAACGACCCCCGCTTCACCTCCCGGTTCAAGCCCACCCGCTGAGGCGGGCCCGGGGCTAAACCGCGCGCCGGATGAACAGCGCCCAGCCGCGGGTCAGTTCCTCATAGCCCGCGAACTCGTGCGCCTTCATCACGCACCAGGACGGCACGTCGGTGTAGGCCGCCGGGTCGTCGGCCAGGACCGCGACGATCGCGCCCAGCGGGACGTCCTTGATCTGCTCCGCGAGCATGATGATGGGGATCGGGCATTTCCGGCCGAGCGCGTCGATGGTCAGCACGGGAGCCAGGTCGGCGGCCGGTGACACCACGGCCCGTTCGGCCTCTGGGACGGCGGCCCGCCCGAACAGGCGGAACCGGCGTCCGATCATGAGTGCATCATGCCCGGCGCCAGCCCCGGTACGCGCGCCGGGCACAAAGATGACGCAAACATGTGGGGGTCCCCGAAGAAGCGGGGGCGGCGCGCGATACTGTTTGCACGACACGCTGTAGCAGAACCGAGGAAGGCCCCTCGCCTTGACTACCGATCACGACGGACAGGGTTCGCCAAGACCCGGGTCCCCTGGTCCCCGCCGGGTGCGGCGCGCTCGAGCGCTGGGCATGACGGTCGCGCTTGTGCTCGTCATCCTGGGCCTGACCGGCTGCACGAATGACACGTTTACCCGGATCGGCTTTCCCGACCCCATCACCGAGCAGGGCAAGACTGTCGTCACGATATGGCAGGGGTCCTGGATCGCCGGGATGTTGGTGGGCATCCTGGTCTGGGGCATGATCTTGTGGGCGGTGGTCTTCCACCGCAAGCGCGGCGACAGGCTCCCGCCGCAGGCGCGCTACAACATGCCGATCGAGATCATGTACACGGCGGTGCCGTTCGTGCTGATCGCGGTGCTGTTCTACTACACCGCCAAGGACGAGAACTACCTCGACGCTATCTCGCCCAATCCCCAGGTGCAGGTGAACGTGCTCGGCTTCCAGTGGAGCTGGCAGTTCAACTACCCGCAGTACCACGTGACCGACGTCGGCAACATGTATGGGAACGGTCCGCTGCCCGTACTGGAGATCCCGACTGGGGAGACGGTCGAGTTCAACTTGACCTCCGCCGACGTGCTGCACGCCTTCTGGGTCCCCGAGTTCTTGTACAAGCGGGACGTCATCCCCGACCACCCGAACCACTTCCAGGTCACGGCGACGAAGACGGGGACATTCCTCGGACATTGCAGCGAATTGTGCGGGGTATACCACAGCCGCATGCTGTTTACCCTGAAGGTCGTGACCCCGCAGCAGTTCCAGGCCGATATGGCCGCCAAGCAGGCGGCGCAGCAGACATCCGGGAGCGCGCCATGAGCACCATCGAGCAACCGGTCACCGCCCTCTCGCAGCGCAGGACGAACCGCAAGGGATTGATCCTGGCGTCCTGGCTCTCGTCGACCGACCACAAGATCATCGGTCACCTCTACCTGATCACCTCGTTCTTCTTCTTCCTATGCGCCGGGGTCATGGCGCTGCTGATGCGGATCCAGCTGCTTGGACCGAACCAGCACTTCGTGTCGGACGAGCAGTACAACGAGCTGTTCACTATGCACGGCACGCTCATGCTGCTGCTGTTCGCCACCCCGCTGTTCGTCGGGTTCGCGAACGAGATAATGCCGTTGCAGATCGGCGCGCCCGACGTGGCATTCCCGCGGATGAACATGCTGAGCTACTGGATGTTCGCCTTCGGCGGGCTGATCCTGCTGGCCAGCTTCGTCACCCCGGGCGGCTCGGCGTCTTTCGGCTGGTACGCGTACGCCCCGCTGACCAGCGCGATCTACTCGCCGGGCGTCGGCGCCGACATGTGGATCATGGGGCTGGTGCTATCCGGCCTCGGCACCATCCTGTCGGGCGTCAACTTCGTCACCACAATCTTCTGCATGCGCGCGCCGGGCATGACCATGTTCCGGATGCCGATCTTCACCTGGAACGCGCTGCTCACCTCGATGCTGGTCCTGATGGCCTTCCCGGTGCTCGCCGCGGCGCTGCTCGTGCTGGAGATCGACCGCCGACTCGGCTCACACGTCTTCGACGCCTCCAGCGGCGGAGCCATCTTGTGGCAGAACCTGTTCTGGTTCTTCGGCCACCCCGAGGTCTATATCCTCGCGTTGCCCTTCTTCGGCATCGCCACCGAGATCTTCCCGGTGTTCAGCCGCAAGCCGCTGTTCGGCTACAAGACGCTGATCGCCGCCACGATCGCGATCGCCGGTCTGTCCATGACCGTGTGGGCGCACCACATGTTCACCACCGGCGCGGTGCTGCTGCCGTTCTTCTCGTTCATGACGTTCCTGATCGCGGTGCCGACCGGGGTGAAGTTCTTCAACTGGGTGGGCACCATGTGGCGCGGGTCGCTCACTTTCGAGCCGCCCATGCTGTTCTCGGTCGGGTTCCTGGTCATCTTCCTGTTCGGCGGCATCACCGGCATCATCCTGGCCTCCCCGCCGATGGACTTCGCGGTATCCGACTCCTACTTCGTCGTGGCGCACTTCCACTACGTGCTGGCGGGCACGGTACTGTTCGCGATGTTCGCCGGCTTCTACTTCTGGTGGCCGAAGATGACCGGCCACATGCTCAACAGCAGGCTCGGCAAGGTCAATTTCTGGCTGCTGTTCATCGGCTTCAACATGACGTTCCTCGGGCAGCACTGGACCGGTGTCGAGGGCCAGGTGCGGCGCACCGCCAATTACCCGGGCCTGCCCGGGAACGTGACCACGCTGAACGTCATCTCCACCGTCGGATCGTGGGTCCTCGCCCTGTCCGTCCTCCTCTTCCTCTGGAACGTGTACGTCAGCTGGAGGTACGGGGAGAGGGTGACGGAAGAGGACCCATGGGGCTACTGCAGCTCGCTGGAGTGGGCCACGTCCTGCCCGCCGCCGCGGCATAACTTCTACCGGATTCCCCGGATCAGGTCCGAACGGCCCGCCTTCGACCTGCATTACCCGCACATCAAGGCCGGCCGTGAATCGCTGGGCCTGGAGCAGACGATCCCGGATGTCAAGACTGCCAACGAGAATCAGGTAGGGCAGGTTAGCGCATATGAAGGTTGAGGGCTGGCTGTTCCTGGGCTGCGGCGTCTTCTTCGCCGGCGCGGACATCGTGTACTGGTACGTGTCGAAGGATCCGACCGGCACCGTCGCGCTCGCGTTCGCTGTCGGCCTGGCCGTGCTGACCGGCTTCTACGTGCTGTTCACCGGCCGCCGCCTGCCGGAGCGTCCCGAGGACGACGATGAGGGCGAGATCGAGCAGGGCACCGGGGAACTCGGGTTCTTCAGCCCGTACAGCTGGTGGCCGCTGTACGTGGCCCTCGCCGCCGCGACGGCGGCGGTCGGCTTCGCGGTCGGCTGGTGGCTGTTCCTGATCGGTGCGATGTTCCTGATATTCGCCGCCATCGGCTTGGTCTTCGAGTACTACCGCGGCAACTTCTCCCACTGATCGCCTGGCCCGCCAGCGACTCTTACGCAGACGCGAGTGGGTCGTCGGCGGTCGGCCGGGCCGGGACCAGACCGGACTGGTAGGCGAGGATGACGAGCTGGACCCGGTCGCGGGCGTCGAGCTTGGTTAGCAGGTGGGCCACATGGGTCTTCGCCGTAGCCGGGCTGATCGTCAGCTGTTCGGCGATTTCCGCGTTGGACAGGCCGCGGGCGACCATCGCGAGCACCTCCAGCTCACGGTCGGTGACCACCCTCAGCAACTCGTCGTAACCGCCCGCTCTGCCGTCCGCACGGGCCTCACCCGCCGCGCTCGTCCCGGCCGCGCTTGTCCTCGCTGCGCTCGTCACCGTATGGCCCAAAGGCGCCGCCTCCGGCGGCCTGCGGGCGAACTCGCCGATCAGGCGCCTGGTGACGCTCGGCGCGAGCAGGGCTTCGCCAGCCGCCACGACCCGGATGGCGGTGATCAGGTCGGCCGGCAGCGTGTCCTTGAGCAGAAAGCCGCTGGCGCCGGCCCGTAGCGCGGCGAAGACGTAATCGTCCAGGTCGAAGGTGGTCAGGATCAGCACGCGTACGCCGGTGCTCCGGATGATCTGGCGGGTCGCCTCGATGCCGTCCATGACCGGCATGCGGACGTCCATCAAGATGACGTCCGGCCTGGCCCGCCGGGCGGCCTCGACCGCTTCCGCGCCGTTGCCCGCTTCGCCGACCACCGCGAAGCCGGGCGTGGCGGCGACGATCCCGCAGAAGCCCACCCGGACCAGGGCCTGGTCGTCGGCAACCACGACCCGGAGAGTCCCCGGGCCGGTCATCGGCTGCTACGCGGCACCGGGATGCGCGCGCTCACCCGGAAACCGTACCCCGGCAGCGGTCCGGCGCTGAACTCGCCGCTGAGCAAGGTGACCCGCTCCCGCATGCCGATAATGCCGTGCCCAGTGCCGGGCAGCCCCCCGAGCAGGCTGCCGGGCAGCCCCCCGAGCAGGCTGCCGGGCAGGCCGCTGAGCCCGCCGTCGGGCGGGGCCTGCGTGTCGTCCAGCATCAGCACGCCCCGGCTGGCCTCGTGCGCTAGGCCGTGACGGCCCGGTGCGGCGGTTTCCTGTCCCCTCACCCCGGCGCCGGTCATTCCGGGGACCGGCACGCCGGCGCCGTCGTCGGTGACCTCGATGGTCAGCTCGTCGTCCCGGTAGCCGAGCAGTACCCGGCACGAGCCCGTCCGGGCGTGCTTGACCACATTGGTCAGTGCCTCCTGGACGATCCGGTACGCCGACAGGTCGATGCTCGGGGGCAGATCGCGAGGCTGCCCGTACCGCGTCAGGTCGACCCGCACGCCCGCGCCGGCCGTGCGCGAGATCAGCCGGTCCAGATCGGCCAGTCCCGGTGCGGGGAACAGCGGGCTGGCGGCCGAGCCGTCCTCGCGCGGGCCGGCGTCCGTCTCACGCTGCCGTGCGTCCGCGCCGGCCGCCGCGCCGGGCCGCCGCGCGCCCGGCTCACCAGGCCGCGCCCCGGCCAGGTTCTGCCGTGCGTCCGCGTCGTCGGCCTGCCGGAGGGCGCCGAGCATCCGGCGCATCTCGTCCAGTGCCTCGCGGCTGGTGGCCTGGATGGCGCCGAGCGCGTCCCGGGCGTCCTGCGGCTGGGCGTCGATCACGTACTGGCCGTAGCCCGCCTGAACCGCGATGACGCTCATGCTGTGCGCGACCACGTCGTGCAGCTCCCTGGCGATGCGCAGCCGCTCCTGGGCGACGGCCTTGCTGGCCGCCTCATCCTGCAGCCGGACCGCGTAGCTGCGGCGCTGGCGCACGGTGTAGCCGGCCGTCCAGACGATGACCATGCACAACGAGAGCAAGAGCAGGTTGCCCTGATTGAAGCCGTCGCTGCCGCGGAGCGCGGTTAGCTCGGTGTTCGCCACCAGGGTGGCGAACACGGCCACCAGTACCCGCACCGCGTCCCGCCGCCGCTCGTAGGTGGCCGCGACCAGGTACAGCACGTAGGCGACGGGAAGGAACGCCGCGGGCGTGATGCCCGGCCGCCCGGCCAGCCCGGTCAGCACCACCGAGTCGGCCAGCAGCATGGCGAGCATGAGTACCGGGTATCGCCGCCGTAGCGCGGTGGCCAGGCCCGCCCCCAGGACCAGGAACAGGGCCACCGGGGCGTCCAGTGGCAGTGGCACCTGGCGGGAGTAGATGACGCCGACCGGTGATACGACCTCCGCCCGCATGGTCGGCCTGACCGCCGCGAACAGCAGAATCACGATGAACGCGCCGAACACGTAGTCGAGTGCCGCCCAGTGCCGGGCCCGCAGCCGCATGCTCAGCGGCGGCCGGGAGGCCGGATAATCCGACGTAGTGCGCACACAGCTACGGTAACGCCGAGGCCGCCCACAGGCGTCATCCTGCAGGTGTAGGCCCCGATGAGGAGCCGCCGAGCGCGGCCCGCCAGGTTCACTCTCCGGGCTGATGATTGGCCGCCCGCGAGCTGGCACGGTAGCACCATGCCACCTTCCGCCGGCCCCGAGACTCCCGGCCCGCAGCCCGCCGGCCCCGAGACTCCCGGCCCGCAGGCCGCCGTCATCCAGACGCGGGCGCTGACCAAGGTGTACCCGGGCGATGTGACCGCGCTCGCCGGGCTCACCGTCGACGTCGCGCCCGGTGTCACCGGCCTGGTCGGCGCGAACGGCGCGGGCAAGTCGACGCTGATCAAGATCCTGCTCGGCCTCCTGCCGCCGTCCGCGGGCCAGGCCAGAGTGCTCGGCCATGACTGCGAGACCAGCGGCGAGACCATCCGGACCCTGCTCGGCTACATGCCTGAGCACGACTGCCTGCCGCCCGACGTGACGGCGACCGAGTTCGTGACCCACCTGGGCCGGATGTCAGGGCTGCCGCCGACGGTGGCCAAGGAACGAGCGGCCGAGTCGCTGCGGCACGTCGGGCTGCACGAGGAGCGCTACCGGCTGATCGGCACCTACTCCACCGGCATGAAGCAGCGGGTCAAGCTGGCCCAGGCGCTGGCCGGTGACCCCCGCCTGCTGCTGCTCGACGAGCCGACCAACGGCCTCGACCCGGCCGGGCGTAACGCCATGCTCGAGCTCATCGAGCGCATCGGGACGGAGTTCGGCATCTCGATCGTGGTCGCCTCGCACCTCCTCGGCGAGATCGAGCGAATCTGCGACCACCTGGTCGCGATCGAGGGCGGCCGGCTGCTGCGGGCCGACACCATCACCAGCTTCACCCAGGCCAGCCAGGTCCTCGCGATCGAGGTCACCGACGGCCTCGCCCAGCTGCAGCAGGAGCTGGCCGCTCGCGGCCTGGCCGCCACCGTCGCCCACCGGGTGCTGCTCGTGCCGCTGGGCGGCGACGAGACCTACGACCTGGTCCGCGACGCCGTGGCCGACCTGGCCCTACCGCTGTGCCGGCTGGAGCAGCGACGGCATCAGGTTGAGGAGCTGTTCCGCGATGAGCACAGCCCGGAGGGGGCCGCGCATGTCTGAAACCACGGCGGCCGGGGTCATCCACGATCTGGGCTACCGCCGCTACGACGGCCCCCGGCTGGGCCGCGCGCAGATCGTCAGGGCCCTGATCTGGCACAGCTTCCGCTCCGCGTTCGGCATCGGCCGGGGCGTGAAGGCCAAGATCATCCCGGTGCTGGCCTGCGTCGCGATGTGCCTGCCCGCGCTCGTGAACGCGTTCGCGGTAGCCCGGGGCAACGCCCGGCTGCTCGGCTACGACGTGTACTCGCCGCCGCTGCGGGTCATCGTGCTCACGATCTTCATCGCCGCGCAGGCGCCCGAGCTGGTGTCCAGGGACCTGCGCAGCCACGTCCTGCCGCTGTATTTCTCCCGGCCGATACGCCGCGGCGACTACCCGCTGGCCAAGTACATCGCGCTCACCGCTGCGCTCCTGCTGCTGATCGAGGTGCCGCTGCTCATCCTGTACGGCGGCACGATCGCATCGGCCAAGAGCGGGTCGGCCGTCTGGGCCGAGACCAAGGCGCTGATCCCCGGCCTCGGCGTCGGGCTGATGTGGGCCGTGCTCATGGCGGCGATCGGCCTGGTCCTGGCCTCCCTCACCGGGCGCCGCGCGTACGCGACGGGGATCGTCGCGATCTCCTGCTTCCTGACCTGGGTCGTGTCCATGCTGCTGATCCAGGCCGAAGGCGGCATGACGTCGACCTCGACCGGCGCCCGGATCGCTGGGCTGTTCAGCCCGTTCACCATCCTGGACGGGGTACGGATCTGGCTGGGCGGCACGACGCCCGGCGAAGACGCCAATCCAGGCCACTTCGGCCCGCTGTACGGGGTCATGGCCATCGGACTGCTCGCGGCCTGCCTCGGGGGCCTGGCCGCGAGATACCGGAAGGTGAGCCGGTCATGACGATCGAGCTGCGCAACGTCTCCCGCTGGTACGGCAACGTGGTGGCGGTCAACGATGTCACGATGGCGATCGGGCCGGGCGTGACCGGGCTGCTGGGCCCGAACGGCGCGGGCAAGTCCACGATCATGCACATGATCGCCGGCTTCCTGCCGCCGTCGCGGGGCGAGCTCACCGTCGCCGGCGGCCGCAGCTGGCGCAACCCGGAGATCTACCGGACCGTCGGCCTGGTCCCGGAGCGGGACTCGGTGTACGCGTTCCTGACCGGCGCGCAGTTCGTCACCGCGACCGCGAAGCTGCACCAGCTCGCCGACCCGGCCCAGGCGGCCAAGAGGGCCGTCGCCCTGCTCGACATGGCCGGAGCGGCGGACCGGAAGATCGCCACCTACTCCAAGGGCATGCGGCAGCGCATCAAGGTCGCCGCCGCGCTCGTGCACGACCCGGAGATCCTGCTGCTCGACGAGCCGTTCAACGGCATGGACCCGCGCCAGCGGCTGCACATGATGGACCTGCTCGACAAACTGGGCAGCGAAGGCCGGACGATCCTGTTCAGCTCGCACATCCTGGAAGAGGTGGAGCGGCTCTCCGGGACGATCCAGGTGGTGGTGGCCGGGCGCCTGGCCGCCTCCGGCGACTTCCGCGCCATCCGCCGGCTGATGACCAGCCGGCCGCACGTGTTCACCGTGCGCTCCTCCGATGACCGGCTGCTCGGCGGCACGCTCATCGCCCGGCCCGCGGTGACCGCCGTGGAGCTGACCGGGCCCCCGAACGCCGGCCTGCAGGTCCGGACCTCGGATTACGGCGCGTTCTGCCGGGACATCGCCGTCCTGGCCCGGGGGACCGGTATCCGGCTGCGTGAGGTGCAGCCCACCGACGAATCCCTGGAAAGCGTCTTCGCCTACCTCGTCGCGGACTGAAGGAGCCCTCGTGTCGTCCTTGTTCAACCCGACGGTCGCCTGGATCACGACCCGCGCCACCCTGGGCCGCAAGCGAGCGCTGCTGTTCGCGATCCCGGCGGTGATCCTGATCGTGGTCACGGTCGCCCTGCGGGCCAGCCGTCCGCCGTCGCGGCCCTGGCCCTCGGACGTGCTGGGCACGTTCGGCTTCTCGGTGCTGCTGCCGCTGACCGCGCTGATCATCGGGTCCAGCGTGCTCGGCGCGGAGATCGACGACGGCAGCGTCATCCACCTGCTGGCCACGCCGGTCCGCCGTTCGTCGGTGATCATGACCAAGTTCGCGGTGGCCACCCTGCTGACCATGATCTTCGCCGCGGTGCCCGAGCTCATCGCGGCCCTGATCGCCGGCGGCGGCGACACCGCCCCGGTCGTTACCGCCGTGCCGGGTGCCCCGCCCACCGTCATCCCGGCCGCCGCAGTGAACAGCACCGATTTCGCCGTCGGCCTGTTCGTCGGGGCGCTGGCCGGCGCCGTGATCTACAACGCGATCTTCGTGATGGTCTCGGCCGCGACCACCCGCGCCATCGCGGTCGGCCTGCTCTACGTGCTGATCTGGGAGGCGCTGCTGTCCAACTTCGTCAGCGGCGCGCGGCTCCTGTCGGTCAGCCACTACTCGCTCGGCATCGCCAACGGCATCGCGCACGACACCGCGCTGAACGCGGGCCTGACCCTCACGGTCTCCATCGTCATGGGCGCCATCGTCACCGTGGCGGCGCTGGGCCTGGCCGTCAACCTGCTGTCCGCGTTCACCCTCAAGGGCGAGCCCGCCTAAGGCTCCCGCCTCCGCCGCCATCTCGGCCTCGCCGACGGAACGGGCCAGATGAAAACCGTCCGCTAGGAGTCGCCGGGCTCCTGCTCCGGGTCGTCGCCGCCGTCGCCGCCGGAGGGCAGCTCCGTGTGCCCGCCGCCCACGGTGGCGTGCTCCTCGCCAGCAGGCAGGTGCCCGTTGCCATGTCCGTTCCCGTGGCCGTCGGCGTCCACCTCGATGGTGTCGGCGAAGGCGCGGTTGGCGATGGCCCGGGCGCGGCCCAGCGGGCCGCCCGTCCCCGGCGCGGGCACGCCGTCCCGGTTCTTCTGCGCCGTTCGCGCCGCCCAGCTGGCGTCATCGTCGCCCAGCCCGGGCAGCAGCGCGGGTACCTTCTTGGCCTCCAGGACGGCCTGCGCCTCCTCGTCCAGCGGCTTGTGCACCTCGATGAACCCGCCGTTGGGCAGCTGCCTGATGATGCCCGACTCGTAGCCGTGCAGCAGCTGTTCCCGGTCCTTACGCTGTACGCCCAGGCAGATACGCCGGGTAACCACGAACGCGATCGCGGGGCCGACGAAGATCGCCACCCGGGAGATCCAGGTCACGGTGTACAGCGGGATCGACAGGAAGTCTGCAACGACGTCGTTGGCGCCCTCGACCCACAGCACCCCGTAGAACACGATGGCTGCGATTCCGGTCGCGGTGCGGATCGGCGCGTTCCGCGGCCGGTCGTTGACGTTGTGGAAGGACCTGTCCCCGGTCGCCCACTGCTCGAAGAATGGCCAGAACGCGGCACCGCCCAGGATGATGCCCAGCGGCAGCGCGAACGGGATCAGCACGCTGAACGAGATGGTATGGCCGAGGAAGTTCCACTCCCAGGCGGGCATCATGCGCAGCGCGCCCTCCAGGATGCCCATGTAAAAGTCGGGCTGGGAGGCCGAGGAGATGGCCAGCGGTGAGTAGGGGCCGTAGAGCCAGATGGGGTTGATCTGGGCGAAGGTGGCCAGCAGCGCGAGCGCGGCGAAGATGAAGAAGAACCAGGCGCCGCCCTTGGCCATGAAGTAGGGGAAGAACGGCTGGCCGACCACGTTGCGCTCGGTGTGGCCCTTGCCGGGCATCTGGGTGTGCTTCTGGTGCACCATGATGAACAGGTGCGCGGTGATCAGGGCCAGGATCAGCCCGGGGATCAGCAGCACGTGGATGATGTACATCCGCGGGATGATCGCGGTCCCCGGGAACGGCCCGCCGAACAAGAAGAACGCCAGGTATGTGCCCACGATCGGGATGCCCTGCAGCGCGCCCTCGAAGATCCGCAGGCCCGCGCCGGACAGCTGGTCATCGGGCAGCGAGTAGCCGAACAGCCCCTCCAGCAGGCCCATTGAGAACAGTACGATGCCGATCAGCCAGTTGATCTCGCGCGGCTTGCGGTAGGCGCCGGTGAAGAACACCCGCAGCATATGCACGATGATCGCGACCATGAACAGGTCGGCGGCCCAGTGGTGGATCTGCCGCATGAGCAGCCCGCCGCGGATGTCGAAGCTGATGTTCAGCGTGGACTGGTAGGCCTGGCTCATGGTGATGCCGTCGAGCTTGGTGTAGGAGCCGTGGTAGACGACCGGGGCCGCGGACGGCACGAAGAACAGCGACAGAAACGTGCCGGTCAGCAGCAGGATGACGAACGACCACAGCGCGATCTCGCCCAGCATGAACGACCAGTGGTCGGGAAAGACCTTGCGGAAGAACACGCGCGCGCCGCGCGCCCCGTGGAACCGGTCATCCAGCCACGACCCTGTCCCGCTCAGCGCCTTCGGGACGTCGAAGGTGTCATCGCTCACTGTGGGCCTCCCGCTCGCCTCTTGGCCGCCGAACCGGGCTCGCTCATCCGCGCTCCCAGAAGCTCGGGCCGACCGGCTGGGTGAAGTCGCTCTGTGCCACGAGGTAGCCCTGCGCGTCCGTGGTCATCGGCAGCTGCGGCAGCGGCCGCGGCGCCGGGCCGAAGATCACCGTGGCCCCGGTGGTGGCGTCGAAGGTGGACTGGTGGCACGGGCACAGGATGTGGTGCGTGGTCTGCTCGTACAGTGCGACCGGGCAGCCCACGTGCGTGCAGATCTTGGAGTAGGCGACGATGTTGTCCACTGTCCAGTTCATCGTGCCTATTAGCGTACTGCCCTGGTACCGGGTCGGGACGTTCAGCTCTCCCGGCCGGAACTTGATCAAGATCACCGCGGCCTTGGCCAGCTCGTCGTCGTTGCCGGTGTAGCCCTCGGGCACGATGGTGATCATGCTGCCGGGCGCGCTGAACTCGGCCGGGGTGAGCGGCTGATTGGTGCCGTAGACCAGCAGCCGCCTGCCGGGGCTCCACACCGTGTGCCGCAGGCTGGTCCCGGGCAGCGGGCCCATGTCGCGCAGCAGCAGGAGCGGCGCGGCCAGCAGCGGCAGCGTGCCGAGCATCAGGGTGCGCCGCACCAGCGGGCGCTTGACGAACTGGCTGGCCGCTGCGCCTTCCTTGAAGACTTCCCCGAATGCCTCACGGTCGGCGGCGTCGGAGCGCATCTCGTGCCGCTCCTCGACCACCTCGACGTCCGGCATCAGGCGCCGCACCCAGATCAGCGCGCCGAGGCCGAGCGCCACCAGCGCGACCGACAGCGACGTGCCCAGGGCCAGGTTGGACCGCAGGGTCGCGTCCAGGCCGCCAACCTCGAGGCCGATGTAGGCGGCGATGAACCCGACTCCGGCGATGAACGCCAGCGTGAACAGCGCCGCGACGACCTTCTCCGCCCGGGCGGAGCTCACCGGGTCGTCGGCCTCCGAGGGCAGGTGGATTTCCCCAGCGAGGGCCACGTCGCTGCCGTGGCCCGGCTCGCCGTCACGGCCGTCATCTAGGCCGAGCATCGTCGGTGACGGCGGGGGAGTGCCGATCACCCGGTGCGGCGGGAGGGGACCCGAGGTCTCTTCCGTCTCGTCGCTCATTATTGCTCCGTCCCTGCCTGCTCCGGCCGCCTCTTGTTACGGCGCTTGGCCGTGATCCACATGGCGCAGATGATCAGGAAACCCAGCCCGCCGAGCCAGATCACCAGGCCCTCGGTGACCGGCCCGGTCCGGCCGAGCGAGAAACCGCCGGGGTTGGGCTCGGACCGGGTCTGCGTGATGTAGGCGATGATGTCGCGCTTGGCGTCCGGGGTGATCGACCCGTCGGCGAACACCGGCATCGCTTCCGGCCCGGTCAGCATGGCCGTGTAGATCTGCGTGGGGGTGGCCTGGTTCAGCCCGGGCGCGAACTTGCCGTAGGTCAGCGCGCCGCCGGACAGGCCGGCGTTGTGGCACTGCGCGCAGTTCGCGTTGAACAGCTCCTCACCGAGCGCCGTATCGGCGCCTACCGTGGACACCTGGTCAGCCGTCGGGATCGCGGGGCCGCCACCTAGGGAGGCGATGTAGTCGCCGATCGCGTAGATCTGCGCTTCACTGAACGTGGTCGGCTTACGTGCATTCTCCGCGCCGACTTCCTTGGCCGGCATCCGGCCGGTGGACATCTGGAAGTACACCGCCGCCGCGCCCGAGCCGACCAGGCTGGGCGCCTGCGAGGTACCCTGCGCGTCCAGGCCATGGCAGCTCGAGCAGTTGGCCTGGAAGAGGGCCTGGCCCGCTGCGACGCCCGGCTGCGTGGGTGCCGACTGTGCGCCCGCCGAATGACCGGTGAGCGCCGAGTACAGCGTCGCGACGAGCACCAGCCCGAGCAGCAAGGCCGCGTAGCCGGCGGCCGGGCTCCTGCGCCTGGCGTTGATCCAGCTCACTCGCTGTTCCCCTGACTAGTGGATGAGGTAGATGACGGTGAACAGGCCGATCCACACCACGTCGACGAAGTGCCAGTAATACGACACGACGATCGCGCTGACCTGCTGTTCATGGGTGAAGGTCCTGGCGGTGTAGGTACGGCCCAGCAGGAAGAGGAACGCTACCAGGCCGCCCGCCACGTGCAGCCCGTGGAACCCCGTGGGCAGGTAGAACACCGAGCCGTACGCGCTCGATGACAGGGTGAGGCCCTGTTCCTTGACCAGGTTCATGTACTCGTAGCCCTGGCCCAGGTCGAAGTACAGGCCCATAAAGAACGTGAGGACGTACCACTCGCGCAGGCCCCACTGCATCGGCCTGAAGACCGACCCGACCCGCCTGACCTGGCCTCGCTCGGCCGCGAACACGCCCATCTGGCAGGTGACGCTGGACAGCAGCAGGACCGTGGTGTTCGTCGCCCCGAGCGCGATGTCCAGGTGAGCACCGGGCCAGGGCAGCCCTTGTCCCTTGTCCACCGACCTGATGGTGAAGTACATCGCGAACAGGGCCGCGAAGAACATCAGCTCGGAGGAGAGCCAGATGATCGTGCCCACACTGACCAGGTTGGGTCTGCTGGCCGGCGTGCGGGGAGTCGTTTCCACGGTTGCTGTCGCCACGAGGCCATTATTACGACAACCTGTAGGCGATCGCTACGCGACCCCCCGCCTTGGCCGGCGTTGCCGATAACATGCCTGTCATGAAAGTCGTTGTGTACAGCCACGACGCGGATGTGCGGGGGCAGGTAAGGCTCGCCATCGGGCGTCGTCCCGCGATGGACGTACCGGACGCTGAGATCCTCGAGGTGGCCACCGAGCCGGCCCTGTTCCGGCTGCTCGACGCGGGCGGCGCCGACGTCATGGTGCTCGACGGCGAGGCCCAGCCGGCCGGCGGGATGGGCGTGTGCCGCCAGGCCAAAGACGAGATCTACGGCTGCCCGCCGGTGCTGCTGATCATCGGCCGCCGCGACGACGGGTGGCTGGCTACCTGGTCACGGGCCGACGCCGTGATCAGCCATCCGATCGACCCCATCGCGCTGGCCCGCGAACTGGCTGGCCTGATGCGCGAACGGGCCGCCGTCACCGGGGCCTGACCCCTTCTCCTCTTTTCTTTATAACAATTCAGGCCGAACGGACCGTGGTCCGACCTCCCGCACACTGCCTTCCTCCCAAGCCCACCCCGTTTCCTCTCACGAGCCCACCCTCGGAGCTGCCATGGATGCCCGCACGACGTGGCCCGCGCTGCTCGGCGCGCTGATCCGCGGCGACTCGCTGACCGCCGACGAGAGCGAGTGGGCCATGAACGAGATCATGGAGGGGGCGGCGACGCCCTCCCAGATCGCGGGGTTCGGGATCGCGCTGCGGATCAAGGGCACGTCGGTCGCGGAGATGACCGGCCTGGCCCGAGCCATGCTCGCGCACGCCACGCCGATCAGCGTGGCCGGCGACCTGACCGACCTCGTGGGCACGGGGGGCGACGGCGCGCGCACGGTCAACGTGTCCACCATGGGCACGATCGTGGCCGCCGCGGCGGGCGCGCGGATGGTCAAGCACGGCAACCGGGCCGCGTCGTCGGCGTGCGGGGCCGCGGACGTGCTGGAGGCGCTCGGCGTGGTGATCGACCTGCCCCCGGCCGCGACCGAGCAACTGGCCGCCGAGGTCGGGGCGGCGTTCCTGTTCGCGCCGCTCTACCATCCGGCGCTCCGCTACGCGGGTCCGACGCGCAGCGAGCTGGGCGTGCCCACCGTGTTCAATTTCCTCGGCCCGGTGGCCAACCCGGCCCGGCCTTCGGCACAGGCGGTCGGCGTGTTCGACCCGCTGCTGGGCGAGGTCATCGCGGGCGTGCTGGCCGGGCGCGGCTGCTCGGCCCTGGTCTTCCGCGGCTCGGACGGGCTGGACGAACTGACCACCACCGGCCCGTCGTCGATGTGGGTGGTACACGACGGCCAGGTCGCCAAGACGGAGTTCTCGCCCGCCGAGCTCGGGCTGGCCCCGGCCTCACTCGATGATCTGCGCGGCGGCGACGCCGCCCACAACGCGGCGGTAGTGCGCGCGGTGCTGGCCGGCGAGCGCGGCCCGGTGCGCGACATCGTTCTGCTGAACGCGGCCGCCGCGCTGGCCGCGGCGGCCGGCGTGCCGGGCCCGGAGGCGGTGAACGCCGCGCTGGCCGATGGCTACGCCCGCGCCGCGCAGGCCGTTGACTCCGGCGCCGCCGCTGCCCTGCTAGACCGCTGGATACAGGTCAGCCACCGCCTGGACCCCAAGTCCGGCTGACCGCCCCGGCCCCCGCCCCCGGATCGCCGGCCCCCGGTCACGCCCCCGGCTCGCCGGCCCCGCCCCCAGCTCGCCGGCCCCCGATCCCGGTCCACCCCCGGGTGACGCTTGCCTGTCCGCGCAGCCTCACCCGGCCCCCGCTGCACCATCTCCGTGGTAGATCCGGGCTCCGTGGAATATTTGGTGGATCCGGGTGCACTGGATCTACCACGGAGCCCGGATCTACCACGTAACTCGTGCCGGTGATCCCGGGGCCATGAGGCGACCGCCAGCGAGGTTCCGCCGGGCCAGCTCCAGGACGGATCGGCGCCGGTCAGGCTTCGGCGCCGAGCCCGAGGGAGAACGCCGCTTCGAGGTCGTGCCGGGAGTAGGTGCGGAACGCGATGTGGGTCTCGGTCTGCGACACGCCGGGAACCTTGTTCAGTCGGCCGGGGATGACGTCGGCGAGTTCCTCATGGGCACGAACCCGGACGATCGCCACCAGGTCGAACTCCCCGGTCACCGAATAGACCTCGCTGACCTCGGGGATCTGGGCGATCGTCTCGGCCACCTCGGGAATGCGCTGGATGTCGGCTCGCACCAGGACGATCGCGGTGACCACTGGATGCCTCCCAGTTCTCTCGGCTGGCGCTTACGCTACTACGGCTGGCCACACCCGGAGCTGATCCAGGGTCCGGATGCCGCGGTGCGCCAGCCGCCCGATCAGCCAGCCGAGGACGTCGGCGGTGGCGCGCGCGTCAGCGAGCGCGCGGTGAGACGGTGTCGTGCGAGCCCGGAAGAACCCGGCCAGCGTGCCCAGCTTGCAGTCTGGCACCTCGTCCGGATCCATCAGCTGCCTGGCCAGCATGACGGTGTCCAGTACGGTGAACCGCGGCCAGGCCAGGCCGCACTCGGCGCACGCGGCTCGCAGGAAGCCCACGTCGAAGGGCGCGTTGTGCGCGACCAGCACGCAGCCGTCAGCGAAGGTGAGCAGGCCCGGCAGGACCGCCGGGAGCTTCGGGGCCGTGGCCAGCATCTGGTCGCAGATCCCGGTCAGGTCCTCGATGCCCGGCGGCACCGGGATACCAGAGTTGACCAGCGAGGCGAACTCTCCCGTGCGCCGTCCGCCGCGTACCCTGACCGCCGCGATCTCGGTGATGCCCGCAGCCCCCGGCGACCAGCCCGTGGTCTCGAGGTCGATCACCGCGAACTCCATCTCCGTGAGCTCCACCTCCGCGGGCTCCACCTCCGCGAGCGCCGGCTCGGCCGCAGTCAGCTCCGCCGGCTGTCGCGACGCCGGCTGTCGCGACGCCGGCTCGAGCCCCGCCGGGTCTAGCTCACGTACGATCACGGTGGGCCTTGTCACGCACATCACAGTAGATCTGCCTACTGACATTCTCATCCCCCGCGCCGCGACCTTCCCGGGCCTGTCTGTCATGTCCCGGCCCCCGTGTGCCTGGAAATGTCAGTGGGCGCCGTTAGCGTGCGTCTGTCCAATTCGCCAACGCAAATGGAGACGTCACGATGACCGATTGCAGTCCTTACCTTATGTGCGCGACCCCTGACCGGGAATGCGTTATTGCGGTCACGGAAACACGAAACGTGACAGGTCGCCTCGGGCGGGACGAGCTGCGCGCGCTGCGGGTTCTCGCGGAAGCTGGCCTGGTGCCGTCCCTGGTCGGCGTGGCCGCCCGCCCAGCAGGCCGGAGCCGGATCACCGCGTCTTTTCCCCACGCGAAAGCCTCGTGACGGTAACGGGCGGGCGTTGTTCCTGCTTGTAAATCGCGGCATCGTAATGGAGTAGTTGGGATTATGTGAACCGGTTGAATCACTGATTTGCCTTCACTACGCTGGGGCCCAATGTTGCTTGGCCGCTGGCCTGCGGCCGGGCCTCGACGATCACGCAAGGTCTCGTGAGATGACAAGGAGCGTGGTGCGCACGTGGGTACGCGGCCAGCGGACAGTCAGTCTCGGTTCCGCCGCGGCGGCGTGGTCGCGGCCGGGTTGCTGGCGATCGGCGGCCTAGTCGTGTTCACCTCTGCGGCTAGCGCTTCTCCGCAGCCGACCGCGACTCAGGTCCAGGCCAAGGTCAATCAGCTCACGTCGCAGTACGACCAGGTTTCGGAGCAGCTCGACCAGGCCGGCGAGCAGCTTTCCAGTGCGCAGACCAGGCTGGCCCAGACGCGGGCGGCCGTGAATCACGCCAACGCGCAGTTCCAGGCGGAACGCAACAGCATGGCCCAGGCGGCCGCGGCGACCTTCGAGGACACCGGCGCGAGCTCGATGGCGGGCGTGCTGACCTCGGCCAATCCCTCGGCCATCCTCCAGCAGGGCTCGCTGCTGATGGAGATGTCCGGCAACCGGACCGCGGAGACGGCGCAGCTGCTCTCTGACGCCAGCCAGCTGAACGGCGTCGAGCAGGAGCTGCAGCGCACTGAGGACGGGATCGCGGCGCTGCGGACCCAGCTCGCCGACCACAAGAACTCCCTGGGCCATCTCATCGCCACCGAACAGGCCACGCTGGACAGCCTGACCGTGCCGCAGCAGCAGGTGGTCAAGAGCAACTCGATCGGCGGGAACGCCAGTACCGCGCCCGCGACGTACAGCGGGCCCACCACGACCCAGGCGGGCAAGGCCGTCGCGTTCGCCTACGCGCAGCTCGGCTGCCCCTACGTCTACGGCGCCACCGGGCCGTGCAGTTCGGGCTTCGACTGCTCCGGCCTGGCCATGGCCGCGTGGGCGTCGGCTGGCGTGGCCATACCCCGTGACAGCTACGAGCAGTGGGCCGGGCTCCCGCACGTCTCCCTCTCCTCGATCGAGCCGGGCGACCTGCTGATCTACGACGGGGAGGGGCACGTCGCCATCTACGTGGGCGGCGGCTACATCATCGACGCGCCGCAAACCGGCATGGACGTGGAGCGGATTCCGATGAGCACATCCTGGTACGCCGATAACCTCGACGGAGTAGTGCGCCCGTAGCACGACCGCGGTCGCCCGGCCCGGCAGGAGCTGGCCTAAGCCTTAGCACGTGGACGGTGGCCGGGAGCCTGGGGTCGGCACCCCGGAACCCCGTCGTCGCCGATGCCGAGCGGTGCGGCGTAGCGCCTATACACTCGTGCGGTGCACCGGACGCTGATCGTCACTAACGACTTCCCGCCCCGTCAGGGCGGCATCCAGTCGTTCGTGCACGGGCTGGCCACCCGCCTGCCGCCGGGCACGGTCACCGTCTACGCGCCGTCCTGGGACGGCGCGGCCGAGTTCGACGCCCAGCAGCCCTTCCCGGTGATCCGCCATCCGACGTCGCTCATGCTGCCGGTGCCCTCGGTGTCCCGCCGGGCCGTGGCCATCGCCCGCGCGCACGGCTGCGACACGGTCCTGTTCGGCGCGGCCGCGCCGCTCGGCCTGATCACCCCCGCGCTGCGCCGGGCCGGGGTGCGGCGTGCGGTCGCGCTGACGCACGGTCACGAGGCTGGCTGGGCCGCTCTGCCGGTCGCCCGCGGCCTGCTCCGCCGGATTGGCGATGAGGTCGACGTGATGACCTACCTGGGCGAGTACGTCAGGGACCGGCTGGCCCGCGCACTGTCCCCGGCGGCGGCCAAGCGCATGGTGCGGCTAGCACCCGGCGTCGATATGACGTTCTTCCGCCCCGGAGCCGGCGGTGCCGCGGTCAGGGACCGCCTGGGCCTGGGGCGCCGTCCGGTAGTCGTATGCGTGTCCCGGCTGGTCTGGCGCAAGGGCCAGGACACCCTGATCCGGGCCTGGCCGAGGGTGCGGGCCGAGGTGGGCGACGCGGTGCTGCTGCTCGTCGGCGACGGTCCGGCCGCGGGCCCCCTGCGGCGCCTGGCCGCCCAGCTCGGCGTCAGCGACGCCGTCCGGTTCACCGGGCCGGTCCCGTGGCCCGAGCTCCCCGGCTACTACGACGCGGCCGACGTGTTCGCCATGCCGTGCCGGACCCGCCGGGCCGGGCTCGACGTGGAAGGGCTCGGCATCGTCTACTTGGAGGCGTCGGCCACCGGCCTGCCGGTGATCGGCGGCGACTCGGGCGGGGCCCCCGACGCCATCCTGGAGGGTGAATCCGGCTACGTCGTCCGGGGCGCGGTCGGCCCGGCGGGCGCGGCGGAGCGCCTGGTAGAGCTGCTCAGCGATCCGGGCAAGGCCCGCGCCATGGGCCGCAACGGCCTGGCCTGGGTGGACCGGGAATGGCGCTGGGAACTGGCCGCCGCCCGGCTGTCGGCGATCCTGGCCGGCTGAGCCCCCGCCCGCCGCGACGGCCCGAGCCCCTTCCCGCCGTAACAGCCTGAGCCCCGGCCGCCGCGACGGCCCGAGCCCCCTGGCCCCGTCGCGGCCCGAGCCCCCGCCCGCCGCGACGGCCCGAGCCGCCTGACCGCGCCTAAGCCGTACGCCGGCCTGGCTAAGGCCGCGGGCGCAGGAAAGATAGGGCATTCCTCCGACGCGGGGCCGGGAACCTTACCGCGAGACTCGATGGTAAGCAGCCCGCGAGGAGGAACGATGGACAGCACGACCAGCGCCCTGGCCCGGTTCGCCCGGCGTATCGCCGGCATGGTGGCCGAGTGCGGCTACGCGCAGCGCCGGATGCTGGCCCTGCGGACGATGCCGGATACGTACCTGCCTGACCGGGATAAGGCACCTGAGGATTACGCTGAGTTCCTGTACCGGACCTCGGGCATGCTCCGGCAGGAGCCGGCCGCGGGCGGCCGGGCTCACGGCCGGCTGGTGCGCTAGAGCCCGTCGGGCCGAACGGAGCCGGGAACCGGGCCGCGCTCAGGAGTACACCAGATCGATATCGGCGGCGAATTCCTTGGCCAGCGCGCTCCTGCGGATGGAGCCCTTGGCGCTGAGATGGCCGTCCTCGACGGTGAAGTCGCGGTCCAGGACGCGGAAGCGCCGGATCGACTCAGCCCGCGAGACGGCCAGGTTCGCATCGTCCACCGCGGCCTGGATGGCCGCGAGCAGATCGGGGTCATCGCGCAGCGACGCGGGCGTGGCGTCGGCGGGCTTGCCGTGTGATGCTTTCCACGGCTCGAGCGCCTCGGCGTCCAAGGTGATCAGCGCGGCGATGTACGGCCTGCCGTCGCCGACCACCATGGCCTGGCTGATCAGGGCGTGGCTGCGCAGCCGGTCCTCGAGCACCGCGGGGGCGACGTTCTTGCCGCCGGCGGTGACGATGATTTCCTTCTTCCGGCCGGTGATGGTGAGGAATCCCTCATCATCCAGCGAGCCGATGTCGCCGGTGCGCAACCAGCCGTCCTCGCCGAAGGCCTCCTTGGCCGCCTCGTCGTTGTTCCAGTAGCCGGGGAAGACGATCCCGCCCCTGACCAGGATCTCGCCCTCCTCGCCGATCTTGATGGCTACTCCGGGCAGCGGCTGGCCGACCGTGCCGATCTTGTTCCGGGCCGGCCGGTTGACGGTGGCGGCGGCCGTCGTCTCGGTCAGTCCCCACCCTTGCAGCACCGTGATGCCCGCGCCGCGGAAGAAATGGCACAGCCGCGGCGTGAGTGCGGCACCGCCGGAGATCGCGTAATCGGCCCGGCCGCCTAGCGCGGCCCGCAGCTTGGCGTAGACCAGCCGGCTGAACAGCGCGTGCTGTGCCCGCAGGCCGAACCCCGGGCCGCCCGGGGAATCCAGAGCCTGGCTGTAGGCGATCGCGGTCCGGGCGGCCCGGCTGAAGATGGCTCTCTTGCGCTCGCTGGCCGCCCTCTGCTCGGCGCCGTTGTAGACCTTCTCGAACACCCGCGGCACGGCCAGGACGAACGTGGGCCGGAAGGCGGCCAGCGCGGGCAGCAGCTCGTTCAGGTCCGCGCAGTGCCCGAGCACCACTCCGGCCTCGATACAGCCCACCTCGATGATCCGGGCGAAGACGTGCGCGAGCGGCAGGAACAGCAGCGTGCCCCCGTCCTCGGTCCCGGTGAAGTCCACCAGCGGGCCGAGGAACGCGTTGCGCACGGCGGCCAGCAGATTGTGGTGGGTGAGCTCGCAGCCCTTGGGCCGCCCGGTGGTACCCGAGGTGTAGATGATGGTGGCCAGGTCCGAGGCCGAGGCCGCCTCAGCCCGCGCGGTGACCGCCTCGTCCTCGACCGCGGTTCCCGCCTCGGCCAGCCGGGCCAGTGACGCCTTTTCCGCCGCGTCCCCGGATTCCGGCGGCTCGATCCGCCACACGTGCTCGAGCGCCGGGACCCGCTCCCGCAACCCGTCGATGACCCGCTCGTAGGCGGCCGTCTCCACGAAGCAGGCCCGCGCGCCGGAGTCGCTGAGGATCCACTCGGCCTGCTCGGCCGAGGAGGTCTCGTACACCGGCACGGCGACCGCGCCCGCCGTCCAGATCGCGTAGTCGATCAGCGTCCACTCATACCGGGTGTGCGACATCAGGGCGACCCGGTCGCCAGCCTCGATGCCGGCCGCGATCAGCCCCTTGGCCAGCGCGGTGACCTCGTCACGGAACTGGCCGACGGTCACGTCCGTCCATTCCCCGGACAGGCCCGCGGGTCCCGGTCGGCGCAGCATCACCGCCTGCGGCTGCTCGGCCGCCCGGCGGAACACGGCCTTGGCGAGATTCGCGGTGGCGGGAATCTCCGCCAGGGCCGGAATGCCGTACTCGTCCACGGCGCCTCTCTCTGTGGCGGTAGCTGGCAATGCTTTCTCACGGCCAAGCTTAAGGCGCTGGCGGGCGCTTTTCCGGCACGCGACCAAGCGCCGGTGACGCCGGATCCGGCTCGCCGTACCGTAGTGACATGCGAGTTCACGTGGTGAGCGACGTGCACGGGCGGGCGGACGCGCTCGCCGCCGCGGGACACGGCGCCGACGCCGTCGTCTGCCTCGGCGACATGCTGCTGTTCCTCGACTACGCCGACTACGGGCAGGGCATCTTCGCCGACCTGTTCGGGGCCGAGGCCGCGCGGGCGTATGTCGAACTGCGCACCGCGGGGAGGTTCGACGAGGCCAGGGAGCTATCGGCCAGCCTGCTGGCGCAGCAGACCGAGAGCCGGGCCGTCTTGTTCGAGAGGGCGACGTCCCGGCAGTACGCGGAGCTGTTCGGCGCGCTGCCGGAGCCCGCCTACATGACGTACGGCAACGTGGATATTCCTGCGATGTGGGAGAAGCACGCCAAGCCCGGGCACCACATCTTGGACGGCGGCACGGTCGACCTGGACGGATGGCGGTTCGGCTTCGTGGGCGGGGGACTGCAATCGGCTTACCGGACACCGAACGAGATGCCCGAGGAGGAGTTCCGGGCCAAGCTCGAGGCGATCGGCGAGGTCGACGTGCTGTGCACGCACATCCCGCCGGCCGTTCCGGAGCTCCTGTACGACACCGTGGCCCGGCGCCTGGAGAAGGGCAGCGTGGCCTTGCTGGAGACGATCAAGGCCACCCGGCCCCGGTACTCGGTCTTCGGGCACGTGCATCAGCCGATGGCGCGCCGGACCAGGATCGGCGTCACCGAATGCCTGAACGTAGGACACTTCCGCGCCACGGGCGTCCCCTTTGCGCTGCAGTGGTAGCGGTACCATCAGGGGGTAGGAGGCATTAGGTGTCACAATCACCAGATGATTACGGCCAGCCCAGAGCCAGTGACCAGCCGAACGGCGGTGGCCAGTCCAGGCCCAACGGTCAGTCCAGGCCCAACGGCCGTTCAGGCGGCGCGGGCCAGGCTCGCCGGGGCAACGACCCGGTCGCTGATTTCCAGCGCTGGCTGATGCGCGCAGGCGCGCGCAGCATGGCCAACCAGGTTGCCGATCAGGTCCGCCGGACGATCGGCCAGGAGCGGCGCGACCGTCGTGACGCATGGGACACGGCCACCAACGAGCCGCCACCCGAGGAGTCACCGGAGTGCCAGTGGTGCCCGGTCTGCCAGGCGGCCCGCGCGGCCCGGCTAGGCGGCCCCGGCGGCCTGGTATCCAGCCTGGCCGGAGCGGGCGGTGCCCTGGCCTCGATGGCTCAGGACGCTTTCTCTGCGTTCGAGCAGATCATAAAGACCCAAGATCAAAATCGATCTGCCGAACGGCCGGCGGCTCAACGCCCCCAAGACAGCCGCCCCGCGACCCCAGGCCGCCCGGCCCGCCCCGAAACGTCCGCCCGCCCCGAAACCCCGGCCCGCCCCGAAACCCCGGCCCGCCCCGAAACACCGGCCCGCCCCGAAACCCCGGCCCGCCCCGAAACCTCGGCCCGCCCCGAAACCCCGGCTCGCCCTGAGACCGCCCGCCCCCCGAGGCCCGCCGGCACAGGAAACCCCCCTTCAGGGAGGAATGAGGGGACGGATAGTCCCCCCACCCTCGGGGGGGTCGACCCCCCCGAGGCAACAGAGACAACACTGTGACCCTGGCCATCGGCGTCGATGCCGGTGGCACCAAGGTTGCGGCCGGAGTGGTCGACGAAGACGGCCGGATCGTCGCGAAGCTTCGCAGGTCCACGCCTGCGGCCAGCCCGGCGCTGACCGAGGAGGCCATCGCCGATGCGGTGACCGAGCTGCTGCACGGCTACCGGGTCAGCGCCATCGGGCTGGGTGCTGCCGGGTTCGTGGACGGCTCCCGGGCGACCATGCTGTTCGCGCCGAACCTGGCCTGGCGCGACGAGCCGCTGAAGCAGCGGGTCGAGGAGCGACTCGGCCGCACTGTCGTGGTGGATAACGACGCGAACGCCTCGGTCTGGGCCGAAGCACGGTTCGGCGCGGCCCGCGGATACCGCGACGTGATGCTTGTCGCGGTCGGAACCGGGATCGGGGCCGCCATCATCATCGGCGGCGAGCTGTACCGCGGCCGCTGGGGCCTGGCCGGCGAGCCAGGGCACGTCCGGGTGGTCCCGGACGGGCGGCTGTGCGGCTGCGGGAACCGGGGCTGCTGGGAGCAGTACGCGAGCGGGAACGCCCTGGTCGCCGAGGCGCGCGAGTTCGCCAGGCGCACCCCGGAGGGCGCCATGCGCCTGCTGCAGCTGGGCGGGGGAGTGCCTGATGGCATTTCCGGCCCGGAGATCACCTTGGCGGCGGCCGAAGGCGACCCGGCCGCCCTTCGCTGTTTCCAGATCGTGGGCGGCTGGCTGGGCCAGGGCCTGGCCGACCTGGCCGCGATTCTCGATCCGGCCTGTTTCGTGATCGGCGGCGGCGTGTCCGAGGCGGGTGAACTGCTGCTCGACCCGGCCCGTTCGGCCTTTGAGCGGGCCCTGACCGGCCGCGGTCACCGGCCGTTCGCCGACGTCAGGGTCGCGCAGCTCGGCCCGGATGCGGGCATCGTCGGCGCTGCCGACCTCGCCCGGGCCGCCAGCCGGGCCGCGGCGCCGCACGACATCCTGCCGGGGACGCCCCGGGCCAGGTACGGTCGGCTACCGCGCCTTCGGCCGCAGGCCCGCAGAGGTTAGACGACCGCGCCGGTGTCGCCGTCGTCAGGCCCCCCGGGGCCAGGATCGTGCATGCGCAGCACCAGGATGGCGAACCCGGCCACGAACGCGGCGACCGCGCAGAACGCCGCCAGTCCCGACACCGACCAGCCCGCTGCGGTGGCGACCACCAGGTAGCCCGGGCCCCCGAAGAGCGCCGCCCAGGCGCCTTTGGCTACCGGGTCCAGCCTGGGCAGTGGCGGCGGAGCAGGCGGGATGTAGTGCTCGTCCTCGTCCCGCACCGGGCCGCGGATCGTTCGCGGCACCTGGATCACCTCGGGATCGTTCAACCCGCCAGGCCCGCGCCTCCCGTGCCGCCCGGCCGGCCGGTCACCCACTCCGCCCGGCTCATCCCCAGACCCAGCGGCCGCGCGTGTGCCGTTCCGCTCGTCCGCGCCGCGGTCGCCGTTCCGCTCATCCGCGCCGCGGTCACCGGCCGCGGCGTCGCGTGTGCCGTTCCGCTCGTCCGCGCCGAGGTCACCGGCCGCGGCATCGCGGCCAGGCTCACTGTTGCCGGCGTGACGTCCGCGCTCCCCGCCGGCCCCGTGCTGCTCGTGTTCCCCGTCAGCCGCGTACCGCTCATATTCCCGGTCTACCCCGCCGGCCTCAAGCGCCCGGTGGTTCCCGCCGCCCGCGCCCGCCCCGCCAGCCCGATCGGCACCATCAGTGTCGGCTACTCTTTGCGCCTCGTCGGGTACGTCTTCGCGCGTCGGCCAGGGGACAGGGTGCTCCGCGGCCAGCGGCGCATCGAAACGAGCGACAAGGTCACGCCACGCCGCGTCCTCGTCGCTCTCTCTGCTTTCGGTGTTATCCCAGTCCGGCACGTCCCCACCGCTGCATATCGGAGCCTTCCCCCCACGATAGCCTTCTGCGGTCCGCCGCCGGGCGGATAAATCGCGGCATCGGATCACCTATCCGGACCGTTATCAGGCATTATCCCGCACGAACGCCACGCTGCCCTCGAAGATCGCTCCCGCATCGTTGTCAAGGGTGGCCACGTGATAGCTATCGTGACACTCGCGCACCGTGACCTGGCTGGTGGCCAGCCCCTGGAGCAGGACGCGCATGCTGGCCGGCCCGACCACATGGTCGACCGTGCTGCGGTAGACGAGTACCGGCTGCGTGACGTCACCGAGATGCCGGGTGGTGACCTCCCACAGCCGTGGCAGCGTGGCCGCCGCGCGGACCGGCACCCGGTCGTAGCCGAATTCGCGCTCGCCGGGCTTCTTGATGTCGCTCGCGATACCGGGCAGCGACAGCGGCACGTGCTTGAGCACCGGAGCGAGCAGGAACAGCTTGGTGTCCGGGGCCAGCGACGGGTTGACCAGCACCAGGCCGCGCACCGCGCCGCCGTGCACTTCGGCCAGTCGCAGCGCGAGGCAGGCGCCCATCGAGAGCCCGAAGACGAAGGTCTGCTCGCACCGGCTGGCCAGCCCGCCGAACGCCCGGTCCACCTCGGCGTACCAGTCCCGCCAGCCGGTGCGAGCCAGGTCCGGCCAGGCCGTGCCGTGCCCGGGCAGCCGGGGCAAGCTGACCGTGAAGCCGTGCCCGGCCAGGTGGTCGGCCCACGGGCGCAATGTCTGCGGGCTGCCCGTGAAGCCGTGGCAGAGCAGCACGCCGACCGGGCCGCCGTCGTACTCGAACGGTTCTGATGCTGACACGTAAGCATTATTCATCGCTCACCCGAGCGCCGGTGCCTTTGGCTCGCGAGCCAGACGTGGGACGATGTGGGGGTGTTCTACTGGGTGACGAAGTACACGCTCGGGATGACGCTGAAAATCGTCTTCCGGCCCCACGCGTGGGGCGTGCGGAACGTGCCGCGGCGGGGACCGGTCATTCTCGCCAGCAACCACCTGTCGTTCTCCGACCACTTCTTCGGCCCGCTGCCGGTGCCGCGGAAGGTGATCTTCCTGGCCAAGTCGGAGTACTTCACCGGGCGGGGGCTGAAGGGCCTGCTCACCAAGGCCTTCTTCACCGGCGTGGGCCAGATCCCCATCGACCGGGCCGGCGGCGAGGCGAGCGAGCGGGCGATCCGCACCGGCCTGGGCGTCCTGGCGGCCGGACATGTGCTCGGCATCTACCCCGAGGGCACCCGCAGCCCGGACGGCCGCCTGTACCGGGGCAAGACCGGGGTAGCCCGGCTCGCCATCGAGTCCGGTGCCCCGGTCGTCCCGTGCGCCATGATCGACACAGGCAAGCTCCAGCCGCCCACCGTGATCTGGCCCGACTTCAAGGTCCGCCCGGGCGTCAGGTTCGGCGAGCCGCTCGACTTCTCCCAGTACCGCGGCCAGGCCGACGCGACGCTGCTGCGCACCGTGACCGATGAGATCATGCAGGCCATCGCGAAACTTTCCGGCCAGGAGTACGTCGACATCGACGCCCGCCGGGCCAAGGCGGAGATGGCGGCCGCGGCCGCGCGCGACCCTGGCCGCGACGGCGCCGACCGGAGCGGCCCGGCAAACCGGGACGATGCTGACGGCCAGGGCGGTAACGGCCCAGCCTGACCGCCGCAGGTCCGAGTTTCACCTACGCTCATTCCGCATCCATCCGCGCGGGGCCCAGAGCCCACTATGGTTGACGTCATGCGAGTGGGAGTCCTTACCGGCGGCGGCGACTGCCCCGGCTTGAACGCAGTGATCCGTGCCGTGGTCCGTAAGGGCATACAGGAATACGGCCTTGAATTCGTCGGGTTCCGGGACGGCTGGCGCGGGCCGCTCGAAGGCGACACCGTGCCGCTGGACGTGCAGGCGGTACGCGGCATCCTGCCCCGCGGCGGAACGATCCTGGGCTCGTCCCGGACGAACCCGCTCACGTCCACGGGCGGCGGCGGCCGCAACGGCGTCGAGCGGATCAAGGACAACCTGGCTGGCCTGGGCGTCGACGCGCTGATCGCCATCGGCGGCGAGGATACCCTCGGCGTGGCGACCAAGCTCGGCGAGTACGGCGTTCCGGTCGTCGGGGTGCCGAAGACGATCGACAACGACCTCGGCGCCACCGATTACACCTTCGGCTTCGACACGGCCGTGAACATCGCCATGGAGGCGATCGACCGGCTGCACACGACGGCCGAGAGCCATCACCGGGCGCTGATCGTGGAGGTGATGGGCGGGCATGCCGGCTGGATCGCGCTGCACGCCGGGCTCGCCGGCGGCGCGAACGTGATCCTCATCCCGGAACGGCCGTTCGACATCGAGAAGGTCTGCACCTACGTGCAGCACCGGTTCCAGACCAGGTTCGCGCCGATCGTGGTCGTGGCCGAGGGCGCGCACCCGGTCAGCGAGGAACTCGCCACCTCAACGGAGCAGCTCGACTCGTTCGGGCACGTACGGCTGGGCGGGATCGGGCAGACGCTGGCCTACGAGATCGAGAAGCGGACCGGCAAGGAGGCCCGCTGCACGGTGCTCGGCCACATCCAGCGCGGCGGCACGCCAACGGCCTTCGACCGCGTGCTCGCCACCAGGTTCGGCGTGCACGCGGTGCAGGCCGTGCACGAGGAGGCGTTCGGCGTGATGGTGGCGCTACGCGGCACCGACATCGTCCGCGTGCCGCTGGCCGAGGCCACCAGCCAGCTCAAGCTGGTTCCGCCGCAGCGTTACGCCGAGGCCGAGGTCTTCTTCGGCTGACCCGCCTGACCCGGCCGCCCCCGCTGGCGACCCTGGAATCATCATCGTGGATCGTTACTGCCCGCCCGCGGGCAGTAACGATCCACGATCTTGCGCACGCCAAACGTCCGGGACAGCTGAGAGCGCTGAGGTGAGCCCGGTGACAGCACGGGCGGGAGCCCCCCGGGCGAACGAAGCTCGACGCGCTACCAGGTGACAGCGAACCAGTCCGGTCCGTTCGGGGAAACCCGCCCCGCCCATTGCGGCCGAGTGTCCGTGTGCGTATACTCGTCAACGAATACTTGAGAACGAATCCTCGTGAACGGGGCTTCGGAAACGAGGTGATACGGGATGGCTCCGCGGCGCAAGGTGAACAACCTGCTGGGGCTGTCGCTGCTGTCGCTGCTGTGGCAGCAGCCGATGTACCCGTACGAGATGGCCTCGACGCTGCGGGAGCGCGGCAAGGACAACGCCATCAAGATCAACTGGGGATCGTTCTACACGGTGGTGCAGAACCTGGAGAAGTACGGCTTCATCGAGGCCGTTGAGGTGGGCCGCGAGGGCAGGCAGCCGGAGCGGACCACGTACCAGATCACCGACGCGGGCCGGACGGAGCTGATGGGCTGGATGCGGGAGCTGCTCAGCGTGCCGGAACGGGAGCACACCAGGTTCGAGGCGGCGCTCGGCGAGGCCGGCGTCCTGCCGCCTGACGAGCTGGCCGGCCTGCTGCAGCAGCGGCTCGCGGCCCTGGAGAAGGCCAACGGCCAGGTCGAGGCTGAGCTGGAAACGGTGAAGGCGCAGCTGCCCCGGCTCTTCCTCATCGAATCCGAGTACTACCTGGCGCAGCGGCGGGCCGAGGAGCATTGGGTGCGCGAGCTGCTGACCGAGTTCACCGACGGCACGTTCCCCGGCCTGGACGCCTGGCGGCGCTTCCACGTGACCGGGGAGGTCCCGGACGAGGTCACGGCGGTCATCGAGCTGAAGGGAGGAAACGCCAGGAATACCTGACCAAACGACCCCGGCCGGGTGCGGCAACACCGGCGGCCGGGGCCGTCAACCTCAAGCCGATCCCGCGAGCCGCGGAACCCGAGGTCCCACCGTCAAGCGTAACCGGGTTTTCTCCTCGCGGGCTGGATCGTCGCGATCCGTCACCGAAGGAGACAGCCATGAGTTCAGCCGACTGCGCCATCGAGGCGCGCGAGCTAGTCAAAACTTACGCCGTGCACGGCAAACGGCACGGCATCCGGGCCCTGGACGGGCTCGACCTCACCGTCCCGCGCGGCATCATCTACGGCCTGCTCGGACCGAACGGCGCAGGCAAGAGCACCACCGTCAAGATCCTCACCTCGCTGGCCCGGCCGGACGCAGGCTCGGCCCGGGTGGAGGGCATCGACGTGCTCAGCCAGCCCGGCCGGGTCCGGCACGTGATCGGCGTGGTCGCCCAGCGGTCCGGCGCCGACCCGACCGCTACCGGCCGGGAGAACCTGATCCTGCAGGGCCGGATGTACGGGCTGCGGAGCGGCTCGGTACGGGCCCGCGCGGACGAGCTGCTGGACCACTTCGGGCTGGCCGACGCGGCCGGGCGGCTGGTCAAGACGTACTCCGGCGGCATGCAGCGCCGGCTGGATGTCGCGCTCGGCCTGGTGCACCGGCCCGCGGTGCTGTTCCTGGACGAGCCGACCACCGGCCTGGACCCGGAGGCCAGGGCGGCCCTGTGGCAGGAGATCGCGCGGCTGGCGGGCAGCGAGGGGATGACCGTGCTGCTGACCACGCACTACCTGGAGGAAGCCGACCGGCTGGCCAGCCAGCTCGCGATCGTGGACTGCGGCCGGGTAGTGGCCACCGGGACCCCGGACGGGCTCAAGGGCCAGTTGCGCGGCGACGCGGTGCACGTGCAGCTGCCGGCCGGCGCCGATCCGGACCTGGTCCGCACCGTGCTGACCAGCCTGCCGGAGGTCCGGGACGTGATCATCGCCGGACGCGACGTGTCCGCGCGCAGCGACGACGGCGCGGCCGCGGTCCCGGTCGTCCTCGGGGCGCTGCAGCGCGCCGGGATCTACGCCGCCTCGGTGGCCGTGGCCCGGCCGTCGCTGGACGACGTGTACCTGCGGCACACCGGGCGCCGCTACAGCGAGTCCGGGGCACCTGACGACCATGGCCCCCGTGGCGAGCGGGAACTAGTGGAGGCGAGCAACTGATGGCTACCGTTCAAGCAGAATCCCGGCCGTCATCGGCGGCCTTCACCGCGGCGCAGTCCAATTCCGTGCCGCTCGGCACCACCCTGGTGCAGACCTGGTACCTGACCGGCCGCAAGCTGCACGCCCTGGTCCGGCAGCCCTGGGTGCTCGCGTTCAGCGTCGTGCAGCCCGCTATCTGGCTGTTCCTGTTCGGAGCGCTGTTCCGCAAGGTCATCGATATCCCTGGCTTCGCCTTCGGCGGGACGTACCTGGACTACCTGGTGCCCGGCGTAATCGCGATGAACGCCATGTCCAACAACATGTGGGCCGGCATGACGATGATCGAGGAGATCGAGCGCGGCACGCTGAACCGGTTCCTGGCCTCGCCGGCCAGCCGGGTCGGGATCATGAACGCCACCGTGGCCGAGCAGGCGGTCAGCACGACCGTGCAGTCGCTGATCATCGTGGGCCTCGGCCTGGCCGGCGGGGCGCGCTATCACGGCGGGGTCGCCGGAGTGGCCGTCATGGTCGCGGCGTCGATCCTGGTGGGCGTGGTGTTCGGCGCCCTGTCCAACGCGGTCGGCATGATGCTGCGGTCCCGTGAGGCGATCATCGGCGTGTACACGTTCTTCATGCTCCCGCTGATGTTCCTGTCCTCGGCGTTCATCCCGACCCCGCTGATGCCGGGCTGGATGCAGGCCATCGCGTCGCGCAACCCGCTCAACTGGGTGGTCCAGATCGGGCGTTCGGCTCTCTCGGCCCACCCGGACTGGGCCGCGATCGGTGTCCGGTGCGGCGGGCTGCTGGTGCTCGCGGTGGCCTGCGTGGCGGTGTCGGTCGTGACGTTCCGCTCCTACCAGAAGAACGTCTGAGCCGCTGAGCGCGGCCAGGCCGGTACGGCGGCGACCGGGGCCCGCCGTACCGGCTGCCGCGCACGCGGACGTCGCGGAGCCGGCCGGGCTTGCCCGTCAGGAGAGCTGGTCGATCCGGGTCCAGACGGCCGGCGGGTGATCATCGCGCGGCAGCCACAGCATCGGCTGCCTGCCCTCGTACCTGCCCTGGAACCCCGGATCGCCCGGGTAGCGGCCCCTTCGGTCAGGCCAGACCACCTGCAGGCAGGGCGGCCTGACATCGCCGTAGTACCGGTCGCAGACGGCGAACAGGCTGGTTGAGCGCCAGCTGGCGCGGACCGGCCGGACCTCGAGCGAACACGGGCAGATCCCGTCGAGCTGATCTCCGGCTTCGATCAGCGCGCCGTTGGCGATGCGGTCGGCGACCGAGTTCAAGATGATCGTCATGTGCTCGACCGGAAGGCCGAACATGGCCAGCTCCGGGCCCTGGTAACCGAGCCAGAGGCCGATGGTGTACGCCCAAGGCGGCGCGATCTCATCGCCGAGGACGGCGGATACCGACCAGCCGGAGGTACGGATGTCGTCGGTGACAGCCTGCATGCAGGCCTCCGGGTCGAGGGCGGTCGCCTCGGCCATCGCGTCACATTCCGCGCAACGGCACCGCTGGCCCGGCGGGTTGGCGCGGCGCCTGCGTGAAGGGATCATGCCGCCCACGCTACGAGGGGGGTATGACATTTCCGGCCGAGCTGCGCTCAGTTGCGGTTGGCGTAGGCGAGGTTGACCGCGCCGATGACGATCCAGATCAAGGCGGTGAGCACCATCTGGGGGAACGAGATCGAACCAGCCGGGTTGTCGCCCGGGTGAAGCACGGCCACCGTAGCCCCTATGGCCAGGCCCATTGAGCCCAGGGCCAGCAGCACCCGTCCCAGCCCGAGCCGCCCGGGCACGGGGGCGCGGCGCGGCCGCGGCGGCGCCGAGGTTCCCAGCTGGCCGAAAAGCCGGGCATCCACCCGCCGGTCGATCTCCTCGCCGATGCGCTCGACCAGGCCCTCGGCCACGGCCCCCTCGTAGCCCGGGCCGAGATCGCGATGGGCTGCCGCCGAGGCCTGCACTTCTTCTCTGATGCTCACGTGACCCTCCCGCTTGCGTATGCCGCCACGCTAACTGGCGGCCGCCCGGACCACACTGGGGTTATCACCCGGTTCCCGTCTCGTGCTGGCCCCAGGAAGCCTGGACTCATGACCGCGTTCTGCTGGCACACTAGGGAGGTGTCCGTGATCCACTCCCCGGAGACCTCGGCCCGCCCGCAGGCCCCCGAAGGCGCACGGCCCGGTGACGAGCCGTGCGTGCTGCTCAAGCTGGGCGAGATCGTGCTCAAAGGGCGGAACAGGCAGCAATTCGAGCGCATCCTGCACAACAACGTCCGCGCCGCGGTTCGCGAAACCGGGGTACCGGTGGACATGCGGCAGCGGGAAGGGGTCATCCTGCTGCGCGTGGCCGGCGGCGAGCGCCGCGGCCCGGCGGGCTGGGCGCAGGCCACGGCGCGGGTCGCCGAGCGGATGCGCGACGTCCCCGGCATCATCACGGTGGCCCAGCCGCTGCGGGTGGCCAAGACGCCCGAGGCGGTCGTCGCCGCCGCGGTCGCGCTGACCGCGGGCCAGCCTGGCCCGTTCGCCGTGCGGCCGCGCCGCCGGGACAAGCGCTTCCCGCTGACTTCCGCCGAGCTGGCCGTGCTGGTCGGCCGCGAGGTCCAGCAGGCGCACGGCCTGGCGGTGAACCTCCGCAAGCCGCAGACCACGGTGTTCATCGAGGTGGACAGCGACGAGGTTTTCGTGTTCACGGAGGGCCGGCCCGGGCAGGGCGGCCTGCCGGTCGGGATGAGCGGCCGCGGCGTCGTGCTCATGTCCGGCGGCATCGACTCGCCGGTTGCCGCGTACCGCATGATGCGCCGCGGCATGCGCTGCTTCTTCCTGCACTTCTCCGGCATGCCGCTGACCGGTCCCGAGTCGATCTACAAGGCCTATGCGCTGGTCCGCGGGCTGGACCGGTTCCAGGGCGGGTCGCGGCTGTTCGTCGTGCCGTTCGGCAAGGCTCAGCAGGCGCTGGCCTCTTCCGGCGCGGACCGGCTGCAGATCGTGGCCCAGCGGCGGCTGATGCTCAAGACCGGCGAGACGCTGGCCCGCCGGCTCGACGGTGCCGCGCTGATCACCGGCGACTCGCTCGGCCAGGTCAGCAGCCAGACGCTGGCCAACCTGACCGCCCTCGACGACGCGGTGAAGCTGCCCATCCTGCGCCCGCTGATCGGCTGGGACAAGAGCGAGATCATGGACGAGGCGCGCCGCATCCGCACCCTGGGCATCTCCGAACTCCCCGACCAGGACTGCTGCACGCTGCTGACCCCGCGGCGGGTGGAGACCCGGGCCCGGATCGATGACCTGCGCCGGATCGAAGGCCGGCTGGGCGCCGACGACCTGGCCGAGGAATTGGCCCTGAGCGCGCAGGAGTACCGCCAGTAAACCCCTTTTCTATCCGAACGGGACGTGGTTTCAGCCGCCTGTCAGGCCGGGACCGGCTCGCCAGCGGTGGTGGGCGCAGGCGTGAGGGTCCGGCCCACCAGGGGGGACAGGTGGGCGGCCACGCTGGCCAGCTCACGCAGGTCCGACTCCACCAGGGCCTGCGGGCCGTCGCACAGCGCGCTCTCCGGGTTCGGGTGCACGTCGACGATGATGCCGTCGGCGCCGACCGCGATCGCGGCCCGGGACAGCGGTACCACCAGGTCCCGGCGGCCGCCGGAATGCGACGGGTCGACGATCACCGGCAGGTGGGACAGCCGCTGCGCGACCGGGACCGCGCTGATGTCCAGCGTGTTCCTGGTGGCCTTCTCGAAGGTCCGGATGCCGCGTTCGCACAGCACGATGTCCAGGTTGCCGCGCTGCGCGATGTACTCGGCGGCCATCAGCCATTCCTCGATCGTGGCGTTCATGCCGCGCTTGAGCATGACCGGCTTGCCCACGCCGCCGACCGCCTGCAGCAGCGGGAAGTTCTGCATGTTGCGGGTGCCGACCTGCAGCATGTCCGCGTAGCTGGCCACCAGATCCACGTCAGCCGTGTCGACGACCTCGGTCACGATCGGCAGGCCGGTCTCCGCCCGCACGTCGGCCAGGATCTTCAGCCCGGCTTCGCCAAGTCCCTGGAACGCGTACGGCGAGCTGCGCGGCTTGTACGCGCCGCCGCGCAGCAGCGCCGCCCCGGCCGCCTTGGCCATCAGCGCGGACGCCAGCGTCTGCTCGGCGGTCTCGACCGCGCACGGCCCGGCGATGACGGTCAGCGTGTCAGGGCCGATCGGCACCCCCGCCACCCTGATCACCGAACGTTCCTGGCGATGCTCCCGGCTCACCAGCTTGTAGGGCGCGGTGATCCGCATCACGTCGCTGACCCCCGGCATGCTGCGCAGGTTCAGGCTGTCCAGCTGGTCGATGTCGCCGACCAGGCCGACGATCGTCCTCGAGAGGCCCCGGCTGACGAACGCGTCGCCGCCTGCCTCGCGCACCCGCTCGACTACTCCGTCGACGTCTGTCTTCTCCGCATCCGCCGCCATGACAACCACCATGTCGCCCGCCTCCAGTCATAAAAAAACCCCGGGCCGTCGGCCCGGGGCTCTCGTTAGGTCGCTCTGTCAGCGCAAGGCCTGGCAGGCGACCGTCCGGAACCCGGGGCGGTAGCCAAACCAAAACCAGAACTGCTGACGCATGGGAGCACTATATACCGTGTCATCCCCGCACGCTTCCGGGCTATATATTCAGATCGCCTGCGGGTGTTCCTTGATAGGCCGACTTTCCTCGCCGCTACAGCCCGAGGCCGCCGCTACAGCCCGAGGCCGCCGTTGCTGCCGGGCAAGACATCGAGGAGGATGGTGCTGCCGCGCGGCGCCTGGCCGATCGGGCTGTAGTTCCACACTCTGCGGTTATTGCCGTCGCCCAGCCCGAACGACTGCACTTGAGCCTGGAATCCCGCGGCCTGCAGTACCTGCCTGGCCTGCTGGACCGTCATGCCGATCACGTCCGGCACGTTGACCTCGGCCGGCCCCGAGGAGACGTTCACGGTCACGGCTTCGCCCCGCTGGTACAGCGATCCGGCCGCGGGTTCCTGGCCGGTGATCGTGCCCTGCGGCTGCTGGCTGTTCTGGTCCTGCTGTTGCTGCAGGCTGGCGCCATTTGCGGCGGCCCACTGCTGGGCCGCCGCCAGGTCCTGCCCGACGAAATTCGGCACCGGCAGGCCCTCGGCGACCTGGATGGTGACCGGCTTGGTCTGCGGCCAGGACGTGCCGGCCCCCGGTTTCGTGCCCACCACCGTGCCCACGGGAGAGGCCGAGGCGACCTTCTGGACCGTCGCCGTCAGGTGCACGCGCTGCAAGGCGGCTTCGGCCGCGGCGAGCTTGTCCCCGGTCACGCTCGGCACGACCGAGGTGAACGGGCCGGCCGAAACCAGGAGCGTGACCGCTGAGCCCTTCGAGGCCCGGCCCGACGGGGTGGTGCCGAGCACGGTCCCCTGCTGTACCTCGTTGCTGTGCACGGACGACACCTTGGCCAGGGTGAAGCCGCCCGCGGTCAGCGCGGCGGTCGCCTGGCTCACCGAATCGCCGGCCACGACCGGGATCGATGCGTACCGGCCGGAGGTGAGCCACCAGCCACCGAGCCCGAGCCCGAGGCCGAGCGCCAGGACCAGCGCGACGATCGCTAGCCGCGGGCTGAATAGCCAGCGCTGCAGGAACGGCTCCCGGCCGCCCCCGTACCGCTCGCCCTCCTCGCGGTGTACGACCAGTGTGCCCGTCCCGGACAGGCCCGCACCGGCCGGTCCGGCGCCCCGGCCCTCCGCGAGCCTCGCCGCCGGGCCTGGATCTCGCCACTCGCCCGTGCCGGTCTGCCCGTCCGGCGTGCCTCGCGCCCACCAGCCGTTGGTCGCGGCCGGCGTGTCCAGGTTGAGCCAGGGCGCCTCGCCCAGGCCCTGGACACCGGCCCCTATCGCCCCGGTGAGCCCGCTCGGCGGGCCTATGCCCTCCCTGACCCGGCGGGCCGCGCGCGCGAACTCGCCCGCGTCAGCCGGGCGCAGCGCGGGGTCCCGGCTGGTCGCTGCGAGGACGAGCTGGTCCACCGCCGCCGGTATGCCGGGCACCAGCGAAGAGGGAGCCGGGATGGCGGAGTTGACATGCTGGTATGCGACCGCGAGCGGGGTGTCGCCGGTGAACGGCTGGCGGCCGGTGAGCAGCTCGAATGCCATCACGCCCGCCGAGTACACGTCCGATCTCGGGCCCGTGGCCTCGCCGGTCACCTGCTCTGGCGGCAGGTAGGCGACGGTGCCGATGAGCAGGCCCGCCCGGGTCTGCCCGGCGGCCGCCTGCGCTCTGGCCAGGCCGAAGTCCGCCACCTTGACCCGGCCATCGGCCGTCAGCAGGACGTTCTCCGGCTTGACGTCGCGGTGCACGATGCCCGACGCGTGCGCGGCGGCCAGGCCGTCGAGCACCCCGGTCATGATGTCGAGGGCCATCGCCGGGGCGAAGGGGCCGTGTTCGCGGAGCAGCTCCTTGAGCGTGCGCCCGGGGATGTACTCCATGGCCAGGTACAGGAACGGCCCGTCGGCACCCTGGTCGAAGACCGCGACCACGTTCTGATGCGACAGCCGCGCGACCGACTTGGCCTCGCCGATGAACCTGCGGACGAAATCATCGTCTCGGGCCAGCTCGGCGTGCATGACCTTGAGCGCTACCTTGCGGTCCAGCCTGGTGTCTACGGCCAGGTAGACCGTGGCCATCCCGCCGTGGGCTATGCGCGCCGTCACGGCGTAACGCCCGTCGAGCAGGCGCCCGGCGAGCGGGTCGGCCAGGGTATCGTCCATCGCGATGATTTTACGGTTGTTTGGCCCTGGAGGCGCCGCAAACACCTAGGCCCCTGCTGGTCACGGACGGCTGCGTCAGCAGCTGGTCGCGACTTCTGAATAATGCTCACTATGGTCGATGGCGGGCGGGTGGTGGTCGCGGGCGCGGGCCTGGCCGGGCTGCGCACCGTCACCGAGCTGCGCGAGCGGGGCTTCACCGGCCGGATCACCCTGATCGGGGCGGAGGCGCGGCCGCCGTACGACCGGCCGCCGCTGTCGAAGAAAGTGCTGATCGACCAGACCGACCCGTCGCTGCAGGCGGACTTCGGCACGCTGGACGTGGCCTTCCGCCCCGGCGAGGCCGCCATAGGAGTAGACGCCGGGGCCCTGGCCACTGATCGCGCGACCTATCCGTACGACCACCTGGTCCTGGCCACCGGGGCGCTCCCGGTGGCGCTTCCCGGCCCCGGCCGGCAGCGGTTCCTGCGCACCTATGACGACGCGTTGTCCCTGCGCGCCCTGCTCAGGCCCGGCCTCCGGCTGACCATCGTCGGGGCCGGCTGGATCGGCGCGGAGCTGGCCACCGCGGCCGCCATCCATGGTGCTGAGGTCACGGTGGTGGAGGCCGGCCCCGCGCCGCTCGCCTCGGCGGTCGGAGCTCCGGTCGGAGCGCAGACCGCGCCCTGGTACGCCGCTGCCGGCGTGCAGCTGCGCACCGGGGTCGCGGTCGAGTCCGTGCAGCCCGGCGGACTGGCCCTGGCCGGCGGCGGGTGGATCGCCGCGGATGAGATCGTCACCGCGGTCGGGGTCCGCCCGGCCACCGCCTGGCTGGCCGATTCGGGCGTGTGGCTGGAGAACGGCGTGGTTGTCGACTCCGGGCTGCGGACGTCGCTGCCTGGTGTCTACGCGGTGGGCGACTGCGCCGCGTTCCAGTCGCGGCGGTTCGGTCGGCGGCTGCGGTTCGAGCACTGGGATGTAGCCCTGCATGCGCCCGAGGTCGTCGCGGCCAACGTGCTCGGCGGCGACGAGGCGTACGATCCGGTGCCGTACTTCTGGTCCGAGCAGTTCGGCCGGATGGTGCAGTACGCCGGGTATCACGGGGACGCCGAGCGGATGGTCTGGCGCGGTGACCCAGCCGGGCCGAGCTGGGCGGCGTGCTGGCTTGCCGTGGGCCGGCTGGTCGCCATCTTGACCGTGGACCGCCCCCGCGACCTGCTGCAGGGCCGCCGGGTGATCGCCGCGGGCCGCCCGGTCGAAGCCGGGATGCTGACCGACCCCGACGTGCCGGTCAAGGACGCTGCTCGCTGACTCTCTCCCACGGTCCTGGATGACTCCCGGCGCGGCTGGGGCACCGATCCCGTACCGCGCCCCGGTAATCAGGGCTGACCCTGGTGGTTTGGAGCGCGCCTGGACGTGGGACATTGGACTCGTGGCACAGATTGACCCCATGACCGACGCTCTAGTCGGCGAATGGCTGTCACTCCCCGACGTAGCCGGCCTGCTCGGCATGCCGCTTGGGCGAGTGAAGCAGCTCCTCCGCGACCGGAAGCTCCTGGCTGTGACCCGTCCCGAGGGGACGCTCGCGGTCCCGGCCGCCTTCCTTGATGGCCACCAGGTCGTCAAGGGCCTGTGCGGGACCCTCACCCTGCTCTTCGACTGCGGATTCGAGGAGCAGGAGGCGCTCCGCTGGCTGTTCACGTCAGACGATTCGCTGCCGGGCACCCCGATCGGCGCGCTCGTCGAGCACCGGGGAACCGAGGTGAACCGCCGGGCTCAGGCCCTGGCGTACTAAAGCGGCTAGGCTGGCCCCATGCCGCCGAGCCCGCCGCGTCCGCGGCCAACCGTGGGCGCGCCGAGCAGGCGTGCCGCTGGCCAGCTGGGACACCCGCACCAGCCGCTCATCCGTGACTTGATCGCGGGCGGGCGCCAGGCGTTCTCGTTCGAGTTCATGCCGCCTAAGACCGAGGCGGAGGAACAGCAGCTGTGGCGGGCCATCAGGCAGCTTGAGCCGCTGCGGCCTACCTTCGTGTCGGTGACCTACGGGGCCGGCGGCTCGACCAGGGACCGGACGGTGCGGGTGACCGGCCGTATCGCCGAGGAGACCACGCTGACCCCGGTCGGGCACCTGACCGCGGTCAACCACTCGGTGGCCGAGCTGAGGCAGGTGGTCGGGGCCTACGCCGCGGTCGGCGTGCGCAACGTGCTCGCCCTGCGCGGTGACCCTCCAGGCGACCCGAACGCCGACTGGGTCGCCCACCCGGAAGGCCTGAGCCACGCGGCGGAGCTGGTGAGCCTGGTCCGGTCGGCCGGCGATTTCTGCGTCGGAGTGGCGGCGTTCCCCGAGAAGCACCCGCAGTCGCCCGATCCCGACGCGGACGCGCGGTACTTCGTGGCCAAGTGCCGGGCGGGGGCGGACTTCGCCATCACCAACATGTTCTTCTTCCCCGAGGATTACCTCCGCCTGCGAGACCGCGTCGCCGGGCAGGGCTGTGACGTGCCCATCATCCCTGGCATCATGCCCATCACCAGCCTGCGGGTGATCGAGCGGGCGATCGAGCTGGGCGGCTGCCGAATCCCGGCGCAGCTATGGGAGCGGCTGCAGGCGGTAGCCGAGAACCGGTCCGCCGTCCGCGAGATAGGAGTGGAGTACGCGGCCGGGATGTGTGACCGGCTGCTTGCTGAGGGCGTGCCCGGCCTGCATTTCTACACGCTCAACTGGTCCCGCGCCACCAGGGAGATCTACGAGCGCCTCGGTCTTTCGGAGCGGGGACTGGGGGAGAGAGCGCGCAGCGGCAGCTCGGCGCCCATCACCGCATAGGGCGGGTCGCTGCTGGGAAAGAAGATGAAGTCGGTCAGCAGATCGGTGAAGCCCACCCCGCGGTACAGCCGCCGGGCCGGCGTGTCGGCGTCCCTGGTGGACAGCAGCGCGGTCCGTTCCAGCCGGCCCGAGGTAAGCCGTTGCAGCAGGCCGGCGCCGAGGCCGTGGCCCTGATGTTCCGGCGCTACATGCAGCTCGGCGACCTCGAACGAGTTGTCCAGCCACGCCGCGGCGGCTGCGCCATGGGTGGCGACCAGCGCGCGGGCCACCGTGTCGTGCCACCACTGGCCGGGCGCGCCGTGGAAACCGTAGGTGAAGCCGACCACCGTGTCGGATCCGTCCTCCGTCGCCAGCAGCGCGCGGAACCCCGGATTCACGGAGTGCCCGAGCATCGTCGATCGCCGGCCCGGGAGCACTCCACGGGGCTGCTGCATCGCCGCCGCGTACACCGCGACCGTCTGATCAAGCCGCGAGGTGAACTCGCTGGGGCTCAGCTCGCTAACCGAAACCGCACGCCGCATCTTCGCAAGCTTAGGACAAATCCCGGTGGTCAGCGTCTAGCGCCTCAGGCCAGCTGGCTGCCGCCGCTCGCGGGCACCGCCTGGACCGCGATTTGGGCCTGGCCGAGCCGAGGCTCACTGGCGGCCAGCATGACGGACCCGGTCTGGCCGGCCAGCGAGCGGATCCACACCGCGCCGAGCCCGCCGTAGTCGCCGAAGGCAAACGGGTTATCGCCGATCAGCGTGGCGGGACCACTCAGGGTCAAGGTCACCATTCCCGCGGGGTACCTGCGCAGGTTGCCGTACTCGTCGATCGCGCGGAATACCGCCCGGGTAGCATCCGACCCGTCCGCCACGATGGTCGCGTCGTCGGCTTCCATGGCCAGCGTGTCAGTGGCCGGGTTCGATGACATGCGCAGCTGCGTCACCCGCTGGCCGGCCACGTAGCCCTCGATCAGGAGTTCCGGCGTCCCGCCGGGCATGCGGGCGGGGAGATTGACCAGGAACGGCGGATAGGCCAGGTGCCCGTACTTCGGCGTCCCCCTCGCGGGCAGCCCGGTCGTCACGTGCACGCCGTCGATGAAGATTTCCAGCCGCTCGCAGTTGCTGGCGATCATCGAGGTCGGGCCGGGTAGCGGGGCGATCCCGGTGAGTTCCCAGAAGAACACGGGCACGATGACCGGGCGGACGTTCGGGTCCAGCTGCGACTGATAGATGGCCGAGCCCAGTTTCGGGACCCGGAAGCCGTCCGCTACCCCGGCCCACTTGACGGACTCCGGATCCAGGCCATCCGGCGAGGCGTAATCGAACGCGGCCCAGCCCAGCAGACCGGAATAGGCGGCTTGCGACCGGGCCAGGTTCTGCGCCTGGCCGTGCATGACAGCCTGGGCGGCCAGCACCGCCGGCGGGTCAGTCCATGCGAAATGGTGCGGCCTCGCCTCTGCTACCCCGATCGCCTCGGTGATCAGGTAAGGCACCCCGGGCATCGCCGGCCGCAGGGTTGCGTCCCCGGTCTTCGGGTCACGGCTGTAGTCGTTGAAGGCGAAGACGTCCTCGTCCCAGCCGGTGACCTGGTGATAAGCCATCGCCCCGGAGCTGGGCCGCGAGCTATCGAGCTCGGCGGCGGCCTGCCGGGTGGCAGCCCACAATCCGGGCAGATCGGGCGTCTCGTTGAGCCTGGTGCCCCAGATGACGACTGACGGACGGCTCCGGTCCCGTCTGACCATGTCACGCACGTTCTGCACGACCATGTCCTGCCAGACCGGGCTGCCGTTCACGTTGTGCCAGCCCGGTGCCTCTTCCCAGACCAGCAGGCCGAGCTCGTCGCAGGCGTCGAGGAAGTGCGGCGACTGCGGGTAATGCGAGCAGCGGACCATGTTGCAGTTGAGCTCGTTCTTCAGGATCTCCGCGTCTTTGCGCTGCACCCGGGCCGGCATCGCCATGCCGGCGTACGGGTAGAGCTGGTGGCGGTTCAGCCCGAAGAGCTGCAGCCGCTCGCCGTTCAGGTAGAAGCCGTCGGGCTGGAACGACGCATCGCGGAACCCGATCCGTCTGGCCAGCGTGTGGCTGCCCACACCGGGAAAGGCCACCGTGGCGCGTACGGTGTACAGCTTCGGGTTGTCCGGGGACCACCGGATGATCGGGCCCAGCTCGGTGAGGCCCATGCTGGCCGTGGTGATGCCGGGCTTATCCACGCTGAGCGAAGTGGTCCGAGCAGTGATCTGCTGGTCGCCGTCGAGCAGCTCGACCAGCAGCGTGCCACTGGCGTGCGCCGGCAGCGCCGAGTCTATGGTGCACTCCACGTCTACCCGCCGCCGCGACGTGAGCACGTCGGCCGGCAAGGCGAACAGGTCGGCCAGGAAGGCCTGCGGAAGCACCCTGAGCGTGACGTCGCGGTAGATCCCGCCGGGCTGGAAGAAGTCGACGCTGGCCGCCATGCTGCCGTAGCTCATCGGCGGCACCGGCAGGCAGTTGGCGTCCACCAGGACCGAGAGCAGATTGTCCCCCGGGCTGACGTGGCCGGTCAGCTCGGCCGAGAACGGCAGGTACCCGCCCTGGTGGGTGCTGACGGTCTCGTTGTTGATCACCACCGTTGCGTTGACCATGACCCCGTCGAAGTCGACCATGATCCTGTTTCCTGGCCGGCGCGAACTGACCAGCGCAGCGCCGCTGAAGCGGCGCCGGTAGATCCACATCTGCTGCCACGCCCCGGCGTTCCAGTTGCGCCACGACAGTGGCGTGACGGTATGCGGCAGCGTCACCGGCGCGAAGCCGCTGTCGTTGTAGAAGGAACTCTCCGATCCCGCCATGTACTGGCCGCCGAACAGCCAGTTCGAGTTCAGCGAGAAGGTCAGGTTGGTTGGCTGCGGCACGTTCGACGGCGCGATGCTCCCCACCAGGGCGAGCAGCGGCAGCGCGCCGGCCCGGCCCCGCCGATCAGGCCCGCCTGGATCAGCGTGCGCCGTGATATCCGCCGTTTGGCCTTCGCGCCCTCTTCGCGCGGGGCAGCCGCCGGCTCCGGCGCTGCGGCCTCCGAAGGTGGCGGCGGGCTGCCCGGCTGTCCCTGGCGCGGCGGCGCGCCCGCGGGAGCGGCGGTCGCCTCCTCGGCCGTCCCGGTGGACGCGGTCCGCCCCGGACCTGGCGGTTCCCCGGCCGGGGGCGCGGTTCCTTCGCGCGCGGGAGCAGCCGGCCCCGAGCCGTGCGGCGCGTTTCCTGCCTGCGCCCGGGCGGACGTGCCTCCCGCCTCAGCCGGTCGCGCCGGCGGACTGGCCTGTGCCGTGTCCTTGTCCGCTGCCGTGTCTTTCGCCGGCGCGGTGTCTTTCGCCGGCGCGGTGTCTTCTGCCTGTGCCGCGTCCTTCGCCTGCCCCGCATCCGCGTCGGCCTCAGTCGTATCGGCCTCAGTCGTATCGGCCTCAGTCGTATCGGCCTCAGTCGTGTCGGCCTCAGTCGTGTCGGCCGATCCGGCGGCTCCGGCTGCTGGCGCGGCTCCGGCGGCCGGCGTGGTACCGGATGCTGGCCGGGCTCCGGCTGCGGGCAGGACCTGAACTGCCCCGGCCGCGCCGGACTGGGCAGCGGGGGCTTCCGCCTCGGCGGCCTCGACGGCCTCAGCGGCCTCAGCGGCCTCAGCCAAGAGGAGGTCAGCCTCGGCCAGGTCGTCCGACATCTCGGCCAGAGCCTCATCTGCCGGGGGCCTGGCGTCTGCGCCGGCAACGCCAGACATTGCGATTACCCCCGTTGCCTTGAGCACCCCATCAGAATTCGGTGTGGCATCCCCACTAACGCCGCGAGGCGCCCCGCGGTTCCCAGCCAGCGGTCTCCTGCTCCCGTCACCGGTGGCGGGTAGAGATGGCACCCGATAAAAAATACAGGTCCTACCGGGCCGACTGCGCAAACACCCGCATTATGCGCAAATGACCTGGCCAGCGGCTGATGCGGCGGTCGTTGCCGCGCGGAACCGTGAGCCCGGTCGCGGCTGCGGGGCGTCCGCCGCGGCGCGTCCGCCGCGCTGAACCCGCCGCGGCGAGCCATGCACGCCAATCCAGGCGCCGCCGGTCCCCAGCGCCGCTTCCCGAGTCCCCAGCGCCGCTCCGAGTCCCCAGCGCCGCTCCGAGTCCCCAGCGCCGCTCCGAGTCCCCAATGCCGCTTTCCGGCTCCCCAGCGCCGCTTTCCCGCCCGCGGCGGTCGTCCCCGTCCATCCGGTCGTCCCGCCCTTGCCCAAAAATGTCATACCCTCCCGGTACCTTCGAACAAACATCGAATAACGACTAGACATCAGAACGAATTTAGGTTCGAATAGATGTACCAGTGTAGGGCCGGGTCAAGGGACGGGACGTCTCAACTGGCCGGGCAGAAGAGGAGATGAGCAGCGATGGTGAACGCAGCGGGGGTGCGGACAGGCCGCGACGCGGGCCCGCATCCTGGGATTGCGAGAGTCCCCCGGGTTCCGGTGCCGCCGACCGTGCTCAGCATGCTCCAGTCCGCGCGCCGCGGGCTCGACGAGGCGGCCGACGAGACATCGCCTGGCGCCCGTTACGTCACTGCGCACCTGGCGGCACTGCGGGCTGCGGCGGCCGTAGTGGCGGCCCGGGGCGAGCCTAAGGCGAAGCGCCGGAAGCCGCATAGCGTCTGGGATCTGCTGCCTCAGGTTGAGCCGGCCCTCAGCGAGTGGGCGGCCTTCTTCGCGGCCGGCGCCGGCAAGCGGGCGGCCGCCGAGGCTGGCCTGCCGCGCGCAGCATCGGCCCGGGAGGCAGATGACCTGCTGCGGGATGCGGAGACATTCCTCTCACTAGCGGAAACTGCGCTCGGCGTCGAGGTGCAGTCTCCGCTCCCGCTGCGGCCGGCCGGCTAGCGGCCTAGAACCCGTCCATCGCGCCGCGCGCGTCAGCATCCAGCACGCCCCAGCTGATGAGCTCCTCGGTCAGGTCAGCCGGGGACTTGTCGTAGATGACCGCGAGCGAACGGAGGTCCTCGTGCCGCACCGACAGGACGCGGCCGTTGTAGTCACCGCGCTGGCTCTGAATGGTCGCGACGTAGCGGGCCAGCGGTCCGACCTTGTCCTTGGGCAGCTGGCTCATGCGCTCGAGATCGATCACGAGCTTCGGCGACGGCACCAGCGGCGTCGGGGCAGTGTCGCCGGGCAGCAGCTCGGACACGGGCACCCCGTAGAACTCGGCGAGCTCGGCGAGCTTCTGCACCGTGACCGACCGGTCTCCGCGCTCGTAGGAGCCGACCACGACGGCCTTCCAGCGGCCGCGGGACTTCTCTTCCACCCCGTGCAGCGAGAGTCCCTGCTGGGTGCGGATGGCGCGCAGCCGCGCGCCGAGCGTCTTGGCATACTCAGATGGCATATTTCCTCGGTTCCGGCCGGTCGTCGCTTACGGTAACGGTTACGCTCTGTGACGGTAGGCGGCGAGCGCGACGAGGTCAAGCCGAATGGCAAAAACTGGCCTAACTCATACGGTAACCGGCTTGCCATCCCGGATTAGTATCTACCCTCCGCCGGCGGCCCAGAATCCCCCTGTGATCAGGTCTCACACCGCCGCGAGCAGCTCGCCGGCGTTCGGTCGGCCGTCGTCACGCTCCGGCGCTGTCTCCCGAGTGTGATGTAAATCACATTAGACACCGTACACCGGGATGCGGCCGGGTCAGTTGGTAACTCCCCGTATGATCTTGGCCGAAGACATCCTTTAAGGACCGTCCGGAGAGGCGGGGAAGGAGGTCCGCTCATGGGCGCAGCCGGCCAGCCGGTCGCGGGGCGTGATGGCCTTGAAGTACTCGACGCTGAGGAAATAAGGCGTGCGCTGACCAGGATCGCGCACGAGATCCTGGAACGGACGCACGGCGGCGATGAGGTCGTCTTGCTCGGCATCCCGACCCGCGGAGTGCCCCTGGCCCGCCGCCTGGCCGCCCGGATCGGCGAGTTCGAAGGCCTCGAGGTTCCCTGTGGATCGCTCGACATCACCATGCACCGAGATGACCTGCGGCTCCGCCCGGCGCGCGCGCTCGGCCGCACTGATCTCCCCGCCTCAGGCGTGGACGGCAAAACAGTCGTGCTGGTCGATGACGTGCTCTACTCCGGCCGCACCGTGCGGGCGGCTCTCGACGCGCTGGCCGACCTGGGCCGGCCCCGGGCCGTGCAGCTGGCCGTCCTGGTCGACCGCGGCCACCGCGAGCTCCCCATCCGCGCCGACTACGTGGGCAAGAACCTGCCGACTTCGCAGCGCGAGGTGGTGCACGTCCTGCTGACGGAGATCGACGCGCACGACGCGGTGATGATCAGCGACGAAGAGCGCCCGTGAGCCCGGCCCGCTGCTCCGCCTGCCGCCACCGCGCCCGGCCAGCTCAGGCCAGGTCTGCGGCCGATTCTGGGCTGGCCGGATCGAGCGAAGCCCTGGAGGAAGCGCCATGAAACGCCATCTGATCTCGGCTGCCGATCTCAGCCGCGGGGACGCGTTGCTGATTCTCGACACGGCCGAGGAGCTGGCCGGCCTGGCCGACCGCCCGATCAAGAAGCTCCCCACGCTGCGCGGCCGGACCGTCGTCAACCTGTTCTTCGAGGACTCGACCCGGACCCGGATCTCGTTCGAGGCCGCGGCCAAGCGGCTGTCGGCTGATGTGATCAACTTCTCGGCGAAGGGCTCGAGCGTGGCCAAGGGCGAAAGCCTCAAGGACACCGCGCTGACCCTGGAGGCCATGGGCGCGGACGCGGTCGTCATCCGGCACAGCGCCTCCGGTGCCGCGCACCGGCTGGCCGGCTGGGTGCAGGGCAGCGTGGTGAACGCCGGGGACGGCACGCACGAGCACCCCACCCAGGCCCTGCTCGACGCATTCACCATCCGGCGCAGGCTCAGAGGCGGCACCGCCCCGGGCGGGGGCCGGGGCGCGGGGCTCGACGGCATCCGGGTCACGATTGTCGGGGACGTGCTGCACAGCCGGGTCGCCCGGTCCGACGTGCTGCTGCTGAGCACGCTCGGGGCCGAGGTGACCGTGGCCGCGCCGCCCACGCTGCTGCCCCTGGCCGTCGACACCTGGCCCTGCGCGGTGAGCTACGACCTGGACAGCGAGCTGCCCAAGAGCGACGTGGTGATGATGCTCCGCGTCCAGCAAGAACGGATGACCGACGCCTACTTCCCCAGCGTGCGCGAGTACAGCCGCCGGTACGGGCTGGACGCCGCGCGCATGGCCCGGCTGCCCGACCATGCCATCGTCATGCACCCGGGACCCATGAACCGGGGGGTGGAGATCGCCGCGGAGGTGGCCGATTCGCCCCGCTCGACAATCGTGGAACAGGTGGCCAACGGCGTCACCACCCGGATGGCCGTCCTGTACCTGCTGCTCGGCGGCACGGAGTTCCCGGAGGTGGCTGAATGACTGAAACCCAGGCTGCGTGGCTGATCAGGGGGGCCATGGTCGCAGGCGGCGGTGCCGGGGTCACCGACCTCCTGCTGGCCGGCGGGACCGTCACGGCCATGGGACCCGGCCTGGACGACGCGGGGGCCCAGGTGCTCGACGCGGCCGGGCTGATGGCCCTGCCCGGCCTGGTGGACCTGCACACGCACCTGCGCGAGCCGGGCCGGGAGGACGCCGAGACGGTAGCGACCGGGACCGCCGCGGCGGCGCTGGGCGGCTACACCGCCGTCCACGCCATGGCCAATACCGAGCCCGTGGCTGACACCGCCGGGGTGGTCGAGCAGGTCTGGCGCCTGGGCCGCGAGGCCGGCCATTGCGACGTCCAGCCGGTCGGCGCGGTCACTGCGGGCCTGTCCGGGACCAGGCTCGCCGAGCTCGGCACCATGGCCGACTCGGCCGCCCGGGTCCGCGTGTTCTCCGATGACGGCCGGTGCGTGGCCGACCCGCTGCTGATGCGCCGCGCGCTGGAATACGTCAAGGCCTTCGGCGGAGTGATCGCCCAGCATGCGCAGGATCCCCGGCTCACCGAGGGCGCGCAGCTCAATGAGGGCGAGGCCTCCGGCCGCCTCGGCCTGGCCGGCTGGCCTGCCGTGGCCGAGGAGGCGATCATCGCCCGGGACTGCCTGCTCGCGGCGCACGTAGGTTCCGCCCTGCACGTCTGCCATGTCTCTACCGCGGGCTCCGCCGAGATCATCCGCTGGGCGAAATCCAAGGGCTGGCCGGTCACGGCCGAAGTCACCCCCCATCACCTGCTGCTGACCGACGAGCTGGCGGCGGGCTACGACCCGGTGTTCAAGGTCAACCCGCCGCTGCGCACCGCGGCCGACGTGGCCGAGCTGCGGCGCGCGCTGGCCGACGGCACGATCGACTGCGTGGCCACCGACCACGCCCCGCATCCGGTCGAGGCCAAGGAGACGGAGTGGTCGGAGGCGGCGTTCGGCATGACCGGGCTGGAGACCGCGCTGCGCGTGGTGCAGCAGGCCATGGTGGACACCGGGCTGCTGGACTGGCACGGCGTCGCCGACCGGATGTCGGTCCGCCCGGCCCGCATCGGCCGGCTGACCGGGCACGGGGTGCCGCTCGCGCCCGGCGCACCCGCCAACCTCACTCTGTACGACCCGGGCGCCGCGGCCGAGGCGGTGAGCGCGGCGGGCGCGTCCAAGAGCCGCAACACCCCGTTCGCCGGGATGGCGCTGCCCGGCCGGGTGGTCGCGACTTTCCTGCGCGGCGCACCGACCGTGCTCGACGGGAAGCTGGCCTGAGATGGAATCCAACACCGCCCTGCTCGTCCTGGAGGACGGCACCACGCTGTACGGCACGGCCTTCGGCGCGGACGGCGAGACGTTCGGCGAGATGGTCTTCAACACCGGGATGACCGGTTACCAGGAGACGCTGACCGATCCCTCGTACTGCCGCCAGATCGTCGCGATGACCGCCCCGCACATTGGCAACACCGGCGTCAACGACGAGGACCCCGAGTCCGGCCGGGTCTGGGTCAGCGGCTACGTGGTGCGCGAGCCGGCCCGGCTCGCCTCCAGCTGGCGGGCCACGCGTGACCTGGATGCCTACCTGCGCGACGAGGGCGTCCCAGGCATCGCCGTCCGCGGCACCAGGGCGCTGACCAGGCGAGTCCGCGAGCAGGGCGCGATGCGGGCGGCCATCAGCACCGTGGAAGACAGCCCGGAGCGGCTGCTGGAGCGGGTGCTGGCCAGCCCGCAGATGACCGGGGCCGACCTGGCCCGGGTGGTCAGCACGCCCGAGCCTTACACGGTCCGCTCGGACGGCCCCGTCAAGTACCGCGTGGTGGCCGTCGACCTGGGCATCAAGGCCGCCACGCCGCGCAACCTCGCGGCCCGGGGCTGCGAGGTCCTCGTGGTGCCCGCCACGGCCGGCGCCGAGGCCATCCTGGGGGCCGACCCGGACGGGGTGTTCTTCAGCAACGGCCCCGGCGACCCGGCCGCGGCCACGTACGCGGTCGACGCGATGCGCGGGGTGCTGGACGCCGGGCTGCCCGTCTTCGGCATCTGCCTGGGCAGCCAGATCCTCGCGCTGGCCCTCGGCCTGCGCACCTACAAGCTGCGCTACGGCCACCGCGGCGTGAACCAGCCGGTCATGGACCTGGCCACCGGCCGCGTCTATATCACCAGCCACAATCACGGCTTCGCCGCCGCGTTGCCCGGCCAGCCGGACGTTCCCGCGGAAACGCCCCAGCTGGGCCGGGCGAGCGGGCCGCACGTTCCCGCGGCCACGCGCGGCGCCGCCACCTGGTCGCACGTGCCGCCGGAAGCACTCGAGCCGTTCGACACCCCATACGGGCCGGCTCAGGTCAGTCACGTCAACCTCAACGACGGCGTGGTCGAGGGCCTGCGGCTGCGCCAGCGCCCGGTGTTCAGCGTGCAGTATCACCCCGAGGCCGCGCCCGGCCCGCACGACGCCGCGGACCACTTCGACTACTTCTGCGCCCTGCTCGACCAGGCCAGGCTCGACCAGGCGAGGGGATAACGTGCCGCGTCGCGAGGATCTAAGGTCCGTGCTGGTCATCGGGTCGGGGCCGATCGTCATCGGCCAGGGCTGCGAGTTCGACTACTCGGGCACCCAGGCGTGCCGCGTTCTGCGCAGCGAGGGCATCCGGGTCAGCCTGGTCAACTCCAACCCGGCCACGATCATGACCGACCCCGAGTTCGCCGACGCCACGTACGTCGAGCCGATCACCATCGAGACGCTGGAGAAGGTCATCGCGATCGAGCGTCCCGACGCGGTGCTGCCCACCCTGGGCGGGCAGACCGCGCTGAACGCCGCGGTGGCCCTGCACGACCAGGGCGTGCTGGCGGAATACCACGTCGAGCTGATCGGGGCCAACATCGACGCCATCCGGGCCGGCGAGGACCGCGAGCGGTTCAAGGAGATCGTCACCGGCCTCGGCGCGCAGGTCCCGCGCAGCCAGATCTGCCGTGACCTGGACGAGTGCATCGAGACGACGAAGGATCTCGGCTATCCGGTGGTCATCCGGCCGTCCTTCACCCTCGGCGGCCTCGGGTCCGGCATCGCTCGGGACGAGGCGGACCTGCGCCGCATCGCCGGGGCCGGCCTGGATGCCAGCCCCACCCACGAGGTCCTGCTCGAGCAGAGCATCATCGGCTGGAAGGAGTTCGAGCTCGAGCTCATGCGCGACGCCAAGGACAACGTGGTGGTGGTCTGCTCGATCGAGAACATCGACCCGATGGGCGTGCACACCGGCGACTCGGTCACCGTCGCCCCGGCCATGACTCTGACCGACCGCGAGTACCAGGCGATGCGCGACACGGCGATCGCCATCATGCGCGCCGTCGGCGTGGACACCGGCGGCTGCAACATCCAGTTCGCCGTCGAGCCGCGCACCGGCCAGATGGTCGTGATCGAGATGAACCCGCGCGTCTCGCGGAGCAGCGCCCTGGCCTCCAAGGCCACCGGCTTCCCCATCGCCAAGATCGCCGCGCGGCTGGCCATCGGTTACACGCTGGACGAGATACCGAACGACATCACCGGTCAGACGCCGGCCTGCTTCGAGCCCGCGCTGGACTACGTGGTGGTCAAGGTGCCGCGGTTCGCGTTCGAGAAGTTCCCTGGCGCCGACCCGACTCTCACCACGCACATGAAGAGCGTGGGGGAGGCCATGGCCATCGGCCGGACCTTCCCCGAGGCGCTGCAGAAGGCGTTGCGGTCGCTGGAGAGCAACCATGGCCCGTTCGGCTTCGAACAAGAGCCCCAGGCCGACGCGGACCGGCTGCTGAGCGCGGCCGCCACGCCCCACGACGGCCGCCTGAACACCGTGCACCGGGCGCTACAGGCCGGCGCCAGCCCGGCCCAGGTCGCGAAGGCCACCGGCATCGATCCCTGGTTCATCGAGCAGATCCAGCACATCAACCACATCGCCGAGCAGGTCCGCCGTGCGCCCGCCCTGGACGCGCGCACGCTGGTGATGGCCAAGCAGAACGGCTTCTCCGACGCCCAGATCGCCGGGCTCCGCGGCACCACCGAGACCGTGATCCGGGAGATCCGCTGGGGTCTCGGGATCAGGCCGGTGTACCACGCGGTCGACACGTGCGCCGCGGAGTTCGCCGCCCGCACCCCCTACCTGTACTCGACCTACGACGACGAGACCGAGGTCCCGCCGGGCACCAGGCCCAAGGTGATCATCCTGGGCAGCGGGCCGAACCGCATCGGCCAGGGCATCGAGTTCGACTACGCGTGCGTGCACGCCTCGTTCGCGCTGGCCGAGGCGGGCTACGAGACCGTGATGGTCAACTGCAACCCCGAGACGGTCTCCACCGACTACGACACCTCCGGCCGGCTGTACTTCGAGCCGCTCACCCTGGAGGACGTGCTCGAGGTGGTGCACGCGGAGCAGGCCACCGGCACGGTCGAGGGCGTGATCGTGCAGCTCGGCGGGCAGACCCCGCTGGGCCTGGCCCGGGCGCTGGAAGCAGCCCGCGTCCCGGTGGTGGGCACCTCGCCCGAGGCCATCCACCTGGCCGAGGACCGCGCCGCCTTCGCCCGGGTCCTCACCGAGGCCCAGCTGACCGCCCCGCGCTACGGGACGGCCACCGCCGTGCCCGAAGCCGTCGGCATCGCCCGCGAGATCGGCTACCCGGTGCTGGTGCGGCCGTCCTACGTGCTGGGCGGGCGCGGCATGGAAATCGTCTACGACGACGCCACGCTGCAGTCGTACATGTCCCGGGCGACCCAGGTGAGTCCCGGCCACCCGGTGCTGATCGACCGCTTCCTCGACGACGCGATCGAGATCGACGTCGACGCGCTGTACGACGGGACCGAGCTGTACCTCGGCGGCGTGATGGAGCACATCGAGGAGGCCGGCATCCATTCCGGTGACTCGGCCTGCGCGCTGCCGCCGATCACCATCGGGCACGGCGACATCGCGCAGATCCGCGCGGCCACCGAGGCCATCGCCAGCGGCGTCGGGGTGCGCGGCCTGCTGAACGTGCAGTACGCCATGGCCGGGGGAGTGCTGTACGTGCTCGAGGCCAATCCGCGGGCCTCGCGCACGGTGCCGTTCGTGTCCAAGGCCACCGCGGTGCCGCTGGCCAAGGCCGCGGCGCGGATCATGCTGGGCACCACCATCGCCGGCCTCCGGTCCGAGGGCATGCTGCAGGCCGAGGGGGACGGCGGCGATCTCCCGCTGGACGCGCCGGTTGCGGTCAAGGAGGCGGTGCTGCCGTTCGGGCGGTTCCGTGATCTGGCCGGCCAGGGCGTGGACACCGTGCTCGGCCCCGAGATGCGCTCGACCGGCGAGGTGATGGGGATCGACGCGATGTTCGGCACGGCCTACGCGAAAGCCCAGGCCGCGGTGTACGGCTCGCTGCCGGTCAAGGGCCGGGTGTTCGTATCGGTCGCCAACCGGGACAAGCGGTCCATGATCTTCCCGGTCAAGCGCCTGGCTGACCTGGGCTTCGAAATCTGGGCCACGGAGGGAACGGCGGAGGTGCTGCGCCGTAACGGGGTTCGTGCCAAGATCGTGCGAAAGCACGGCGACGGCCCCGGTCCCGACGGCGAGCCGACCGTGGTGACGCGGATTCTCGCTGGTGAGGTAGACCTGATCGTGAACACGCCGTTCGGCAGTCCCGGGCAGTCCGGCCCCCGGCTCGACGGCTATGAGATCCGTACTGCCGCGGTCCGCCGCGGTATCCCGTGCGTGACCACCGTGGCCGGCCTCGCCGCGGCCGTGCAGGGCATCGAGGCCATCATCCGGGGCGAGGTCGGCGTGCGGTCGCTGCAGGAGCACGCCGCGCAGCTGCGCGTATCTCGTGAGTGAGGCAGCCGCGGGGGCGGTTCAGGTCCGGGCCACCGTGCTGACGTCGCGCCGGGTCGATGCCTACCACGCGCTGACGCTGGTCGCCCCGCCCATCGCGGCCAGGGTCCGGCCCGGCCAATTCGTCACGGTCGCCGTGGGCGGCCCGCAGAGCTCGATGCTGGGGCGGCGCGCCTTCGCCGTGCACGATGTCCGCCCCGATCACGGCGGCACGGTGGAGGTCGTGTTCGAGGCGGTGGGCCCGGGCACCCGGTGGCTGGCCGGGCTGCGCGCCCGGGACCCGCTCGACGTCACCGGGCCGCTCGGCCGGCCGTTCCCGGTGCCGAAGAGCCCGTCCCGGTGCCTGCTGCTCGGCGTGGGCTACGGCAGCGCGCCGTTGTTCGCCCTCGCGGCCAAGCTGGCCGATCGCGGCTGCACGCTGGATTACCTGCTCGGTGGCCGCAGCGCGGACCGGGTGTTCGGCGCGCTGACCGCCAGGCGGTCCGGGCGCAGCGCCACGGTGGCCACCGCGGACGGATCACTCGGCGCCCGCGGCCCGGTCACCGCCATGCTGGAGCAGGTTATCCGCGAGGCGCGCACCGAGGTGATCTACGCCTGCGCGCCGGTGCCGGTGCTGCGGGACGTGGCCGCGCTGGCCGCCCGGTACTCCATCCCGGTGCAGGTGTCGGTAGACGTCCCCATGGCCTGCGGGATCGGGGTCTGCATGGGCTGCGTGCTGCCCGTGACCGGGACCGACGGGATTACCCGGATCGTCCGCGCGTGCGTGGACGGCCCGGTCTTCCGCGCCGACCTGGTCCGGTGGGATGACGTGGGCACGATCCCGTTCGACGCGCTCGGAGCCCCCGGCTGGCGAAGAGGTGACCACCCCGAGCAGCCCCCCGAGGACCCAGCCGCCCCTACCCCGTGGGCAGGACAGCAGACCCATGCCGGCTGACATGCGGGCCCGGCTCGGGCAGGCGGAGCTGCCGAATCCCGTGCTGGCCGCGGCGGGCTGCGCGGGTGCGGGCCGCGAGCTGGCCCAGTTCATCGACGTCGCCCGGGTCGGGGCGATCATCAGCAAGTCGATCATGACCGAGCCGCGGACCGGCAACCCGGCGCCCCGGCTGGCCGAAACCCCGAGCGGCCTGCTCAACTCGGTGGGCTTGCAGGGCCCGGGCATCGACGCGTTCCTCCAGCGTGACCTGCCGTGGCTGCTGTCTCATGGCGCGCGCGTGGTCGTCTCGATCGCGGGCCAGACCGTCCGCGAGTACGGCGCCCTGGCGGCCCGGCTCTCCGACGCGGCGGGCGTGTGCGCGGTCGAGGTCAACCTGTCCTGCCCGAACGCCGAAGACGCCGGGCGCCTGTTCGCCCTCGACCCGGCGACCGCCGGGACCGTGGTCGCCGCGGTGCGCGGCGGCCTCAGGCACGACATGCCGGTGTTCGCCAAGCTGTCGCCGGACGTGACCGACATCGTGGCCGTGGCCGGCGCGTGCGTCGCGGCTGGCGCGGACGGGCTCTCGCTGATCAACGTGCTGATCGGCATGGCCATCGATCCCGCGACCATGCGCCCGGCGCTGGCCGGAGCGTATGGTGGGCTGTCCGGCCCGGCCGTCCGGCCGGTCGCAGTGCGGTGCGTATGGCAGGTCCGGGAGGCCTTTCCCGATGTGCCGATCATCGGGACGGGCGGCGTGCGCACCGGGCGGGACGCGCTGGAGCTGCTGCTCGCGGGCGCGTCCATGATCGGGGTCGGCACCGCGATCGTGCATGATCCGTCGGCGTGCTCTCGCGTGGTGCGGGAGCTCGAGGAGGAGCTGACGGCCATCGGCGCGGACCGGGTCACCGACGTCATCGGTCAGGCCCACGCCGCCCGCGTGGCGTTCGGCTCCCGCGGGCTATGAAGGCAGCGAAGGAGAGGAGTGGCCGTGACCAAGCCGGCACCGGTGGCGGTAGCGCTTGACGCCCCTGACCTGGAGACGGCCGCGCGGTGGGCGGCCCTGGTGACGCCGCACGTGAGCACGGTCAAGGTCGGCCTGGAGCTCTACCTGCGCTACGGGCCGCAGGTGGTGGCGACGGTGCGGGGCGCCAGCCGGGTATCGGTGTTCCTCGACCTCAAGCTGCATGACATCCCGGCCACAGTGGCCGGCGCGGCGCGGGCGGTCGCCCGGCTCCGGCCCGACGTGCTCACCGTGCACGCGGCCGGCGGTGCCGACGTCATCCGCGCGGCCGTCGAGGCCTCGCCGGGCACGGTGGTCGCGGCGGTCACCGTGCTGACTTCGCTGGGGGACCGTGACCTGGCCCGGATCGGGATGACCGGCACGGTGACGGACGCGGTGCTGCGGCTGGCTACCTTGTCGGTGGAGGCCGGTGCCCAGGGCCTGGTCTGCTCGCCACGCGAGGTTTCCGCGGTCCGGTCGGAGGTCGGCCCGGATGTGACGCTCATCACGCCGGGCGTGCGGCCGGCCGGCGCCGACGCCAACGACCAGGCCCGGGTGGCCACGCCGGAGGAGGCCATGCTGGCCGGGGCGGATCTGCTGGTGATCGGCCGGCCCATCACCAGCGCGGCGGATCCGGGGGCGGCTGCGGCGGCCATCGCCGCGTCGCTCCGGCGGGCCGCCGTCGCGCGTGATCCGGCCTGACCAGGGACGAATGCGGGATAAGTCCCACGGATACAGGGTGACCTGGGGTAACGTGAAGCTCACGCAGTGAGTAGAACTGGCGGGAAGCCCAGGAGGCCATGAAGCTCGACCGGTCAGCTGGGCCCGGAGCCGGCGCGGCAAGCCTCAATCGCCGGGACAGCCCTAACCGGAGGCGAAAGTTCTCCGCCCATAGCGGGCCATACCGCTAGGTCATCTCAGCAAGCGATTAATTCCCGGGAATAGGAGCGGGCGGCACGCATCGTGAGTCGAACCCGTCGTGAGTCAAGGCGAAGGCCGAACGGTCCCGCCCAACCGCGCGGATCCGGACATTCCGGGCCCGTGCCGGGAAGGCTGCCCCGAGCGGCGGCCGCGCCCGCTAAGCCCGGCCGCCGCCGCGACGGCGCCGGGCCAGGCGCCCCCTGCGCCGGGCCAGGCGGCACCCGCGCCGCGCCCGGCGGCACCGCCGGGGCTGCGGCATTTGCCGGCAAATGGGCGGCGCGCCGGGAGGCTGGTCGGTCGGCCGGACATTGATGGCATACGCTGGTGCCTTGCACCTGACCATGGGGTATCGCCGGGTGATGCCCCTAGGCGGCGCCTTCAGGCGGAGCAATGATAACTTTCGGTAATTACTTGGTTACTATCAGTAATATATTTCAATTCGTGATGACGTAAACCGAGGTTTGCGTTGCCGAAAGGGTACGTGATTGGCTAGTTTCCCCTCCCGACAAGCCTTTTTCCAAACGAAACCGAGGTGACCCCGAAGTGGCCCTTCCTCCCCTCACTCCTGAAGAACGTGCTGCAGCGCTGGAGAAGGCTGCACGTGCACGCAAAGAACGCGCCGAGGTGAAGAACCGCCTCAAGCGCGGGTCCACCACCTTGTCCGATGTCATCAAGGATGGCGCCAGTGATGACGTGATTGGCAAGATGAAGGTCTCCGCTCTGCTTGAGTCCCTGCCGGGCGTAGGCAAGGTGCGGGCAAAGCAGATCATGGAAAGGCTCGGCATAGCGGAATCGCGTCGCGTACGCGGGCTGGGCACCAACCAGCGATCCGCACTTGAGCAAGAGTTCGGTGCCGATATCTGAACCGCGCGACAGACGGGAACAACATCCTGGCCGAGTCGCGGTCGCAACCTCGGTGCATTCACGGCTGACCGTGCTCTCCGGACCCTCCGGGGTCGGGAAGAGCACGGTCGTCGCCGAACTCCGGAGGATTTGCCCCGAGATCTGGATTTCGGTGTCGGCGACCACTCGCCGGCCGCGGCCCGGTGAAGTCGACGGCCGCGAATATCACTTTGTCGACGACGCCGAGTTCGACCGGCTGGTCGCCGGCGGGGCGCTCCTGGAGTGGGCGCGGTTCGCCGGCCACCGGTACGGCACGCCCCGTGTGCCGCTCGCGGGAAAGCTCGAGGTGGGTGTGGCCTGCCTCCTGGAAATCGACGTGGACGGCGCACGGCAGGTCAGGCGGGCTGAGCCCGATGCCCGGCTGGTGTTCCTCGCCCCGCCGTCCTGGGAGGAGCTGGTCCGCAGGCTCACCGGCCGCGGCACGGAGCCGCCCGAGGTCCTGGCCCGCCGGCTCGCCGCCGCCCAGGAGGAGCTGGCCGCGGCGCAGGAGTTCGACATCACGCTGGTGAACACTTCGGTCCAGGACGTGTGCAGGCAGCTGATAAACTTGATGGGTAAGTGCGCCTTATCTTCACAAGGCAACCGTTCGGAGGGCTTCCCGTCCGGGAGGCGCCCGTCCGGAAGGTAACGGAAGGCAAAACGTGGCAGGGACACAGATCGCCGACGGCATCATCAACCCGCCGATCGACGAGCTTCTCGAGGTCGTGGACAGCAAGTACCGGCTGGTGATCATGGCCGCGAAGCGCGCCCGGCAGATCAACGCTTACTACTCGCAGCTCGGCGAGGGCCTGCTGGAGTACGTCGGCCCGCTGGTCGAGACGCGCAGCCAGGAGAAGCCGCTGTCCATCTCGCTCCGCGAGATCAAGGAACGGCTGCTCAGCGTCGAAATCCTCGAGTCCTAAGAAGCAGCACCGGCATGCCCGCTCGCGTCGTCCTTGGCGTCGGCGCGGGCATTGCCGCGTATAAGGCCTGTGAGCTGCTCAGGCTGCTGACCGAATCCGGCTACAGCGTCCGGGTCGTGCCGACGCCGGACTCCCTGCGGTTCGTCGGCGAGGCCACCTGGGCCGCGCTGTCCGGCCAGCCGGTCACCGCCGACGTGTGGACCGGCGTCTCGGACGTGCCGCACGTCCGGCTCGGCCAGTCGGCCGACCTGGTCGTGGTGGCCCCGGCCACCGCCGATCTGATGGCCCGGGCCGCGGCCGGGATGGCCGGCGACCTGCTCACCGCCACGCTGCTGACCGCCAGGTGCCCGGTGCTGTACGCGCCGGCCATGCATACCGAGATGTGGCAGCACCCGGCCGTCCAGGCCAACGTCTCGCTGCTGCGCAGCCGCGGCGCCGTCGTGCTCGAGCCGGCGGTCGGCCGTCTCACCGGGGCCGACAGCGGGGCGGGCCGCCTGCCCGATCCGCCGGAGATCTTCGCGGCCGCCGTCCGGCTGCTCGCCAGCCCCGACGCCGGCCACCCCGAAAGAGCCCGCGACCTGGCTGGACGCCGCGTGGTGGTGTCGGCCGGCGGCACCCGGGAGGAGATCGACCCGGTACGGTTCATCGGCAACTGGTCCACCGGCACCCAGGGCTACGCGCTGGCCCGGGCCGCCGTCGCCCGGGGTGCCGAAGTGACCGTGGTCGCGGCCAACGTCGCCCTGCCCGATCCGGCCGGCGTCGCGGTCATCCGGGTCGTGTCGGCCCGGGAAATGCAGAGCATGATCACGGCCGCCGCCGCCGACGCCGATGTCGTGGTCATGGCGGCCGCGGTGGCCGACTACCGCCCTGAGGTGCGCAGCGAGGGCAAGATCAAGAAGGACGGGCAGCAGCCCGAGCCGCTGCGCCTGGTCGAGAACCCGGACATCCTGGCCGGGCTGGCCGCGCAGCGTGACCGCGACGGCCGCGGCAGGCGCCCGGTCCTGGTCGGGTTCGCCGCTGAAACCGATACCGCCGAGCAGGCGGCCCGGGCCAAGCTGGCCCGAAAAGGGTGTGACCTGCTGGTGGTCAACCCGGTCGGGAACGGGCTCGGCTTCGGGACGCCCGACAACGAGGCGGTCGTCTACGGCACCGACGGGACGGTCGCTCAGATACCCCGCGGGCCCAAGGAAGCCCTCGCCAATGTGGTGTGGGACTTGGTGGTTGTAAACCTAGAGTGAGTGCTGGCCGTCAAATGTCGAGAATCCGGGCAAATCCGAGACATGCCGCTGGGCTTCCGCGGCTCCGCTACAATCGCCCCTGTTATCAGGGGTCCTTAGGAGGGGGAACGACGTGGCGCGTCGCCTGTTTACTTCTGAGTCGGTGACCGAGGGTCATCCCGACAAGATGGCCGACCAGATCAGCGACACGGTCCTGGACGCCATGATCAAGGACGACCCGGCCAGCCGGGTGGCGGTGGAAACCCTGATCACGACCGGCCAGGTGCACGTGGCCGGCGAGGTCACCACCAAGACCTACGTCGACATTCCCGGCATCATCAGGGAAAAGATCCTGGAGATCGGCTACGACTCCTCGGCCAAGGGCTACGACGGGGCGTCCTGCGGCGTGTCGGTCTCGATCGGCTCCCAGTCGCCGGACATCGCCCAGGGTGTCAACGACGCGTTCGAGTACCGCGAGGGCGAGGGCACCGACGACTTCGACCGGCAGGGCGCGGGCGACCAGGGCCTCATGTTCGGATACGCGTGCCGGGAAACGCCCGAGCTGATGCCGCTGCCGATCATGCTCGCGCACAAGCTGGCCAAGCAGCTGTCCGAGGTCCGCCGCGCGGGCACGGTGCCCTACCTGCGGCCCGACGGCAAGACCCAGGTGACCATCGAGTACGTCGGCGACCGCCCGGTCCGGCTCGACACCGTGGTCGTCTCCACCCAGCATGCGCCGGACATCAACCTCAAGGAGCTGCTCGCCCCGGACATCCGGGACTACGTGGTCGATCCGGTCCTGGCCGACGCGCAGATCGACACCGAGGGCTTCCGGCTGCTGGTCAACCCGACCGGCCGGTTCGAGATCGGCGGCCCGATGGGCGACGCCGGGCTGACCGGGCGGAAGATCATCATCGACACCTACGGCGGCATGGCGCGGCACGGCGGCGGTGCCTTCTCGGGCAAGGACCCGTCCAAGGTCGACCGCAGCGCCGCCTACGCGATGCGCTGGGTGGCCAAGAACGTGGTTGCCGCCGGCCTGGCCGACCGCTGCGAGGCCCAGGTGGCGTACGCGATCGGCAAGGCCATGCCGGTCGGGCTGTTCGTCGAGTGCTTCGGCACCGAGAAGGTGCCGGTGGAACGGATCCAGGACGCCGTCATGAAGGTCTTCGATCTGCGGCCGCGGGCCATCATCTACGCCCTGGACCTGCTGCGCCCGATCTACACGCAGACCGCGGCGTACGGGCACTTCGGCCGTACCGAGCCCGACTTCTCCTGGGAGCGCGTCGACCGCGCCGACCAGCTCCGTGCCGCCGCGGGTGCCTGACCAGGATCTTTCTAAGACAGAACGGAACGTGGTTCCTGCCGTGGGCCGTCCTTAGGCGGCCCACGGCTTTATCCGGCCCGTGGCGGCTGGTCCAGCTCGATCCCGATCACGCGGGCGACTCGGTCCAGATCGGAATCGAAGGCGAGAATGGCCGCCCGCTGCCGCCAGGCGACGGCGGCGATCATGCAGTCGATCAGGCCCCTCGGAGTGATACCCGCCCGGCGGCACCGGCGGTAGATGCGCACGGCTGAGTCGAAGTCGGCCGCCGAGTCGAAGCGGCAGAGCCGGAACCGCAGCAGCAGGCGGCGCAGATCAGCCTCGCGAGCGTTGCTGCGCGCCCCGGCCAGCACTTCCATGATCACCGGCTCGGTTACGGCGACCGGGCCGTCAGCCGCGATCAGCTCGGTCAGGCGCCGATCCACCGCGCTCCCCGTGGCCCGGTCGAACTCAACCCACGCCGAAGTATCGGCCAGGATCACCCTGCATCCGCCGGGGGAGTGTCCTGCGGGATCGCCGCGATGGCGTGAGCGCCCCGCATGGCCAGTGCCTCATCCCGGGTCATGGGCTGGCCGGCCAGATTGCGCAGGGCCAACTCAACGGCTTCCGTCTTGGTACGAAGGCCGTAGCGGTCCATGACAGCCTGAAGGTAGGTGTCTTCGATCTCGATATTCGTGCGCACCCTCATACACCTACTATACATCTCACGTGTACGATACGTGTATTACTGGCCGCCGGCGACCGACGGGACCGCCGCACGCGGGACCGCCGCACGGGGAGCCAAGCATGGGCGCCCGGCGGGATTGTCCCGGCCGGCCACGTTTCCGCGGAAACGTCTTGTGAATGCGTGCACGAGCCACGTACCTGGTCAGCCCGCTCAGCCGCCAAGATCGTCGTCGCCGTCTGGTAGGACGGAACCGTGTCGAAGTCGTCCAAGGATCAGGAGGTCAGCGAGCGGCTGCCCGTCGCCCGGGTGGCGGTCGACATCTCGCTCGCCCACCTCGACCGGCCCTTCGACTACCTGGTCCCGGCCAGCATGGACGCCACCGCCGTGCCGGGCTGCCGGGTCCGGGTCAGGTTCGCCGGGCAGCTGGTCGACGGCTACCTGCTGGACCGGGCGGACACCAGCGAGCACCAGGGCCGGCTGGCCCGCCTGGAGCGGGTGATCTCGCCCGAGCCCGTGCTCACCCCCGAGATCTTCGACCTGGTCCGCATGGTGGCCGACCGGTACGCGGGCACGCTGGCCGACGTACTCAGGCTGGCCATCCCGCCCCGCCACGCCACCGCCGAACGCGAAGCCCCCCAGCCCTCCCCAGCCCTGCGGGCCCCGGCGCCGGCCCGGCCCGGGCCCGGCTCGTGGGGCCGGTACCCCGCCGGGCCGGCGTTCCTGACCGCGCTGGCCGAGGGCCGCCCGGTCCGGGCGGCCTGGTCCGCCCTGCCCGGTCCCGAGTGGCCGGCCGAGATCGCCATCGCCGCCGCCACGACGGCCGCCACGGGTGCAGGCGTGGTCATCGTCGTGCCGGACGCCCGCGATCTCGCCCGTGTCGACGCGGCGCTGACCGCGGTGAACCAGGGCCCCGGAGCTCATGTCTGCCTGACCGCCGACCTGGGGCCGGCCGAGCGCTACCGCCGCTGGCTGGCCGCGCTCCGTGGCGCGGTCCGGATCGTGGCGGGCACCCGGGCCGCGATGTTCGCCCCGGTCGCTCACCTCGGCTTGGTCGTGCTGTGGGATGACGGTGACGACCTGCACGCCGAGCCCCGGGCACCCTACCCGAACGCCCGGGAGGTGCTGGCCCTGCGCGCCCACCGGTCCGGCGCGGCCGCCCTGATCGGCGGTTTCGCCCGGACCGCCGAGCTGACCCAGCTGGTCGCGGCCGGATGGGCCAAGCCGCTGACTGGCCGGCCGGAGGTGCTGCGCGAGGTCGCGCCCCGGGTCCGGGCCGCGCCGGATGAGGCCGAGCTGGCCCGGGACGCCGCGGCCATGACCGCCCGCCTGCCCAGCCTGGCCCTGCGCACCGCCCGCACCGCCCTCGCCGCCGGCCCGGTCCTGGTTCAGGTGCCCAGGCGCGGGTACCTGGCCGCCATTTCCTGCGGCCAGTGCCGCGCCCAGGCCCGGTGCGCCACGTGCGGCGGCCCGCTGCAGGTCGGCGGCTCGTCCGAGGTACCCGCCTGCCGCTGGTGCGGCGCCCTGGCCGCGGACTGGGCCTGCCCGCGGTGCGGATCCGGCCGGCTGCGCGCGCTGGTCACCGGGGCGGCGCGGACCGCTGAGGAACTGGGCCGCGCGTTTCCGGGGGTGCTGGTGCGCACCTCGGGCGGCCAGCACGTGCTGGCCGAGGTACCTGCTGAGCCGGCTCTGGTCATCGCCACTCCCGGGGCCGAGCCGGTGGCGGCGGAAGGTTACGCCGCCGCGCTGCTCCTGGATGGCTGGGCGCTGCTCGGTCGGCCCAGCCTGCGCGCCGCCGAGGAGACGCTGCGCCGCTGGATGAACGCCGCCGCCCTGGTCCGGCCCGCCGGGTCCGTGGTGGTGCTGGCCGCTTCGTCGCTGCCCGCCGTGCAGGCCCTCCTGCGCTGGGACCCGGCCGGTTTCGCCGAACGGGAGCTGGCCGAACGGGCCGAGCTCCGTTTCCCGCCCGCGGTGCGGATGGCGGCTATCACCGGCTCGCCCGCGGCGATCGCGGACTTCGCCGGCTCGGCCGGGCTCCCGGACCGGGCCGAGATCCTCGGCCCGGTCCCGGCCGGGCCGGACGGCCCGGAGCCCGATGGCGACCCGCAGGAGCGCGTGCTGATCAGGACTCCCCGTCCCGACGGCCTGGCCCTGGCCCGGGCCCTGCACGCCGCGCAGGCGGCCCGGAGCGCTCGCAAGGACGGCGGCGTCGTTCGGGTCCAGCTCGACCCGGCCGAGGTCGCCTGACGGATAAACTTGACCCGGCGGCGCCTCGCCGCACGCGTCCAGGAGGTTTCGTGAGCGTCAAGTCCATACGTCTATTCGGTGACCCGGTGCTGCGCACCCCGGCGGAGCCGGTGCGCGACTTCGACGCCGAGCTGCGCCGTCTGGTCAGGGACCTCACGGACACCATGGAGGACGCGCCCGGGCTCGGCCTGGCCGCGCCGCAGATCGGGGTCGGGCTGCGGGTGTTCACCTACCACGTGGACTCCGACGAGCCGGGCCACCTGATCAACCCTTCGCTCGACCTGTCCGAGGAGCAGGACGAGGACGATGAGGGCTGCCTGTCCTTCCCCAGCCTGGTCTACCCGGTCAAGCGCTCCTACGGGGTGGTGGCCAAGGGCTTCAACATGTACGGGGATCCGGTGACCATCACCGGCACCGAGCTGCTGGCCCGCTGCGTCCAGCACGAGACCGACCACCTGGACGGCATCTTGTTCATCGACCGGATGGACCCGGCCCAGCGCAAGCTGGCCATGAAGGCCATCCGCGAGGCCGAGTGGTGGAACGACCCGATCCCGCAGGTGAAGGTGTCGCCGCACGAGACTTTCGGGCGGGCTCTGTAACCCATGCGCCTGATGTTCGCGGGTACTCCGCAGACGGCGGTGCCGGCGCTGGACGCGCTGCTGGCTTCCCGCCACGAGGTCGTCGCGGTCCTCACCCGTCCCGACGCGCCGGCCGGCCGCGGCCGCCATGTGGAGTCAAGCCCGGTGGCCCGGCGCGCCGCCGAGGCCGGCCTGGAGGTCCTCACCCCCGCCCGGCCGCGGGAACCGCTGTTCCTCGACCGGCTGCGCGAGATCGCCCCGGACTGCGTCCCGATGGTCGCCTATGGCGCGCTGATCCCGCAGGCCGCGCTGGACGTGCCCGCCCACGGCTGGGTCAACCTGCACTTCTCGGTCCTGCCCGCCTGGCGCGGCGCCGCCCCGGTCCAGCACGCCATCATGCACGGGGACGACGTGACCGGTGCCACCACGTTCAGCGTGGTCGCCGGGCTGGACGCGGGCCCCGTCTACGGCGTGCTGACCGAGCCGGTCCGGCCCACTGACACCAGCGGTGACCTGCTGGACCGCCTGGCGCATTCCGGCGCGCAGCTGCTCGTCGCCACCCTGGACGGGATCGAGGACGGGACGCTCGAGGCGGTCCCGCAGCCGGCTGAGGGGGTGAGCCTCGCGCCCAAGATCACCCCCGCCGACGCCCGGGTGGACTGGAAGCTGCCCGCGCACGTCGTGGACCGGCTGATCCGCGCCTGCACGCCTGAGCCGGGGCCGTGGACCGAGCACGACGGCGCCCGGCTGAAACTCGGGCCGGTGTCGGTCGGCGGCCCGGCCGACGCCCCGGACCTGGCGCCCGGCGAGGTGCTGGCCGCCAAGCAGGACGTCTTCGTCGGCACGGGCTCGCGCCCGGTGCGCCTCGGCGAGGTGCAGGCCGAGGGCAAGCGCCGCATGACGGCCTCTGACTGGGCTCGCGGCCTGCGCTCGGCTGGCCCCGTGCGGCTCGGCTGACATGGCGCGGCAGGAACGACCCGCCCGGCCCCGCACCGGCCAGCCCCGCACCGGCCAGCCCCGGACCGGCCAGCCCCGGACCGGCCAGCCCCGCACCGATCCGGCCCGGCGCACCGCCTACGACGTCCTGCACGCGGTCACCGACCGCGACGCCTACGCCAACCTGCTGCTGCCCGCCCTGCTGTCCGAACGCGGTCTGACCGGCCGGGACGCGGCCTTCGCCACCGAGCTGACCTACGGCACGCTGCGCGGCCGCGGCACCTACGACGCGATCCTGGCTGCCTGCAGCGACCGCGACGAGGTGGACCCGCCGGTGCGCGACGTCCTGCGGCTCGGCGCCCACCAGCTGCTGTCCACCCGGGTCGGCCAACATGCCGCGGTGGCGACCTCGGTCGACCTGGCCAAGGACGTGTGCGGCCCCCGGCCTTCCGGCTTCGTCAACGCCGTGCTCCGCCGGGTCGCGACCCGTGACCTGGACGCCTGGACCGAGCTCGTCGCGCCCAGCCGGGACCGCGACCCGGCCGGGTACCTCGCGGTCCGCTGTAGCTACCCGAGGTGGATCGTCGAGGCCTTCCGTGAGGCGCTGGGCCCGGCCAGCGCCGCCGAGCTCGAGGACGCCCTCGCGGCGGGCAACCTCAGGCCCGAGGTGACCCTCGCCGTCACCCCCGGTCAGGCCGACGTCACCCCTGGCCTGACCGGCCTCACCCTGCCCGCCTCGCCGGACGTCACCCCGACCCGGTGGTCGCCCTACGGCCTGCGGCTGGCCGGCGGCGATCCGGCCCCTCTCGTCGCCAGTGGCCACGTCGTCGTCCAGGACGAAGCCAGCCAGCTCGCCGCGCTCGCCCTCACCCGGGTGAACCTGGCCCCGCCGGGCGCCGCAGCCGCAGCCGCCGGCGCCGACGGCCAGGACCGCCTGTGGCTGGACCTGTGCGCGGGCCCCGGCGGCAAGGCCCGGCTGCTGGCCGGGCTGGCCGCGCAGCGCGGCGCCCGCCTGGTCGCCTCCGACATCCGGCCGCGCCGGGCGGGCCAGGTCCTGACCGCGCTGAGCCGGGTCCGCTTCGAGTCCCCGCTCACCCCGGCCGTCCTCGCGGCCGACGGGCTGCGCGTCCCGTGGCGGCCCGGGACCTTCGATCGCGTGCTCGCCGACGTGCCCTGCTCCAACCTCGGCTCGCTGCGCCGCCGTCCCGAAGCCCGGTGGCGCAAGAACCCGGACGACGTGCCGGGGCTGGCCGCCGTGCAGCGCGGGCTGCTGACCGCGGCGATCGAGTCAGTCCGGCCCGGCGGCGTGGTCGCCTACGTGACGTGCTCCCCGCACCTGGCCGAGACCCGTGACGTGGTCACCAGCGTCGCCGAACGCCGCGGCGACGTCACGATCCTCGACGCTCCCGCCGTGCTCCCCGAGATCCCCGGCCTGGCCGCCAGCGATCCCAGGTTCGCTCAGTTCTGGCCGCACCGGCACGGCACCGACGCGATCTTCCTGGCCCTGATCAGGCGCGATTAAGCGCCTTGCTCTGGCCGAGCCGGGCGTTGCCGATATCGGCGCGCTGGCCCTGGGCGTAGCCGGCGCTGTAACCTCGGCCGCTGTAGGTGATACGGGTCTTCCTGGTCACTGGATACGCCTGTTCCACCTGGTTCCGGATGACGACCGCCCGGTCGGCCAGCACCAGTGCCGTGCTCGGCCCGGACGTAGGCTCGCCCTCGACGCTCGACGCGGCGCGCTCCTCCGCGGAGCGGACGCGGGTGATCACGGCGGTGACGAAGCCGAGCAGCCAGCTGCGCCGCCACGCCCGTACGCTGCGGACCCCGTCCGGGACGACGGCGGCGGCCAGCCCGCGCGCCATCTGCAGCAGCAGCGAGGTGTACAGGATGTCGGCCCGCTCCAGGTCTGACGCATAGCCGAACACGTGGATGCGCGCGCCCGGCCCGCTCGTGCTCAGCAGCACGCACTGGCACCGCATGGCGCCGGCCAGGCCGGCCAGCAGGTGCGCCCGGACCTGGGCCCACGGATTGTCGATGTCGATGACCCGGCTGCCGGGCCGGTCGGTGTCCGGCCGGGCTGCGGCCAGCCTGGCCCGGTCGATGCCGTAGCGGGCCATCAGCTCGGCGGCCTTCGCGGTGAGCGCCTCAGCCTCGGGCGGGGTCACCCCCTCGGCCTCGGCCTTAGCCAGCAGCTTCCGTACCCGGTCGAGCAGCGCGCTGGGCGGTTCTGACGGCATGAGTACCCTCCAGTCCTGCCATGTCGAACTTAGTATCGAACCCTACCCTCGGGGTCCGACATTCCCGCCTCCAGCGCGCCGCTTATCCCTGAGCGGGGAGTTGAGCCGTACCCAGGCACCCTACACTCAGGGCTGTGGCCGTTCAGATATCGCCGAGTATCCTGTCTGCGGACTTCGCCCGGCTCGCCGACGAGGCCGCCGCGGTCGCCGGCGCGGCCGACTGGCTGCACGTGGACGTGATGGACAACCACTTCGTGCCCAACCTCACCCTCGGCCTGCCCGTCGTCCAGGCGCTGCTCAAGCACGCCGCGCTGCCGCTCGACTGTCACCTCATGATCAGCGAGCCGGACCGCTGGGCGCCGGAGTACGCCGAGGCCGGCGCGCGCAACGTGACCATCCACGCCGAGGCGGCCCGTGCCCCGGTCCGTACCCTGCGCGCCATCCGCGCCGCGGGCGCCCGCGCCGGGCTGGCCGTCAACCCGGGCACCGCCGTGGAGCCCTATCAGGATTTGCTTCCCGAGATCGACATGCTGCTGCTGATGACCGTGGAACCCGGCTTCGGCGGCCAGCACTTCCTCGACCTCGTGCTGCCCAAGCTGCGCCGCGCCCGCGCCCTGGTGGCCGAGCACGGCGCCGAGATCTGGCTCCAGGTCGACGGCGGGGTGCACGAGGGGACCATCGAGCGCTGCGCCGATGCGGGCGCGGACGTGTTCGTGGCCGGCTCCGCCGTCTACGGCTCCGACGATCCCGCCCGCGCCGTCCAGGCCCTGCGGGCGCAGGCCGAGCGGGCCACCGCGCACGCCGCCTGGACCGCTCACCACGGCCCCGGCTGAGGTCCTTATCCTCAGGCCGAACGGGTCTGGCTGACCGTACCCGCGCCCGCCCCTGCGTCCCCGGCTGGCCCGGCCGCCGGCTCGGTGCGGCTCACGAAGTCCTTGCTGCGGATGAGCAGCAGCGCGCACGTCGCGCCGACCAGCGCCAGGCCTGCGGTCACGTAGAGCAGGTCGTTCAGGCCGGCCGCGAACGCGGCCTTGATGGCCTCCGCCACCTCACCCCGGCGGGCCGGCGGGAGGCTGGCCAGCAGCTGGCCGACCTGGCCCTGCCGGACCATGGCCACGATGCGCGGGGCCGACGATGCCACCGCCGCGTTACTGGTCAGGTTGTGCGCCAGCGCGGCGCTGAAGATCGAGCCGAGGGCCGCGATGCCCGCCGCGATGCCGATCTGCCGGAACGTGGCGTTGACGCCCGAGGCCATCCCGGCCTTCTGCGGCGGGACCACCCCGATCGCGGTGGAGGCCAGCGGCGGGTTGACCAGGCCGGCGCCCAGGCCGGACACGATGAACCCGGGAATCAGCGCCGTCCAGCCGCTGCTGCCGGTCAGCCCGCCCATGATGATCAGGCCCACGCCGACCAGCATCAGGCCGGGGCCGATGAGCCAGCGGGCCGGCACGCGCTCGCTGAGCCGCCCGGCGATCGTCGCGGTGATGAACTGGGCGCCGCTGATGATGGCCAGCCGCAGCCCGGCGTCCTGGGCCGAGTAACCCAGGATGTCCTGCAGGAACAGGACCAGCCAGAGCAGCACGGCGTACAGCGAGCCGTTCATGGCGAAGGCGGCGATGGAGGCACCGGCGAAGGTCGGCGTGCGCAGCAGGGAGATGTCGAACATCGGATGCGCGACGTGCCTCTCGGCCACGATGAACGCGGCCAGCGCGACGGCGCCGGCCGTCAGGCAGATGATCACCCCGGTGTCCGACCAGCCGTTCTCGCCCGCCCGGATCAGCCCGTAGACCAGGCTCACCAGGCCGGTCGTGAGCAGTACGAACCCGCTCCAGTCCGGCGAAGTGGGATGAGGCGACTTGGATTCCTCGACCCGCCATGCCGTCAGCGCCACGGCCAGGATGCCGATCGGCACGTTGACCAGGAAGATCCCGCGCCAGCTCCAGTTGGTGACGATCACGCCGCCGAGCACCGGGCCGAGCGCCGTTGATATGCCGGTGATCGCCCCCCATACCCCGAACGCCACACCGCGGTCCCGGCCCCGGAAGCTGTTCCCGAGCAGGGCCAGCCCCGTGGCGAACATGATCGCGCCGCCGATGCCCTGGGCGCTCCGGCTCGCGATCAGCATCAGCGGGTCCTGGGCCACGCCGCACAGCAGCGACCCGAGGGTGAAGATGACCAGCCCGATGCTGAACAGCCGCTTCCGCCCGTACCGGTCGGCCAGCACCCCCGAGGTCAGCAGCAGCGAGGCCAGCGTCAGCGCGTACGCGTCAAGGACCCACTGCACCTCGCTGAAGCTCGCGTTCAGCCCGGTCTGGATGGCGGGCTGGGCCACGATGACGATGGTGACGTCCAGCAGCAGCATGAACGTCCCGGTGCACACCGCGAGCAGGGTCCACCACTTCTTATCCATCAATTTCCCTCCCTACCAGGCGTCCCTTCCCCGGCCGCCGAAGTCCATGCTGCATCAGCGGAGTAGTTTTCATCCACGATGAAGCGTGATTGCGCCGGATCTCGACAGAAGTTACGCTCGATCTGTGTGGAAGTAATGTCGCTGGACGACGTGGATCGCCAGATTCTCCATATCCTGACCCTTCAGCCCCGGGCCTCCTTCCGCGCCATCGCCGACGTGACCGGCATCTCCGACCAGACCGCCGCCCGCCGTTACCGCCGGCTCAGCGAGAATGCGGGGCTGCGCGTCCTCGGCGTGCTCAACGGAGCTCAGCTGGGGCGGATCGAATGGTTCCTCCGGCTGCAGACCACCCCGGGCGGCTCCGATTCCATCGCTGAGGCCCTGGCCCGCCGCCCGGACACCAAGTGGGTTCGCCTCGCCTCCGGCGGGACCGAGATCATCTGCGTGGTCGAGGCGCATGACCCGGAGCAGCGCGACGCCCTGTTCCTGCGCGGGTTGCCCGGCAGCCGCCGCGTGGTGCAGATCTCCGCGCACTCGATCCTGCACGACTTCAGCCCCGGTCCCTGGCGGGCGCATCTTGGCACCTTGTCCGAAGCCCAGCTGGCGGCGTTGTCCCTCGGGGCCGACCCGCCCGGGCCCCCGCTCTCTTCCGCTCCGGGGGACCCGACTGCCCTGGAGCAGGATTACCCGTCCCCCCGTACCCCGGTCGGACCCGAGGACGAGCCGCTGCTGGCTGAGCTGGCCCGAGACGGGCGGGCCAGCCATGCTGCCCTCGCCGCGGCCATTCAATGGCACGAATCGACGGTGCGGCGCCGGATGGACGAGCTCCGCCGGGCCGGCCTGCTGATATTTGAGCTCGATCTGGACGACCGCGCGCTTGGCTCGAACGTGCCGGCCATGTTCTGGCTCTCGGTCGAGCCGTCCCGGCTCGACGCGACCGGCCGGGCCCTGGCGGCCCATCCCGAGATCCCCTTCGCCGCCGCGACGACCGGGCCCACCAACCTGGTCGCCAGCGCCTTGTTCCGCGATACCCGGCATCTCTACGAGTACCTCACCGGCAAGCTGGCCGCCCTGCCCGGGGTGAGCTCGGTGCAGACCACCCCGATCATCCGCACCCTCAAGCGCACCGGCTCGGTTCGCTAGCCGAGGTCGCTGGCTCAGCCAGCCAGTCAGGGCCTGGTGCGGGAACTCGCCCCCCCTCCGTGGCGAGTTCCCGGCACCAGCCAGCCCCCGCGTTCTCCCCGCAGTTAAGAGCCGGGGGACGGGAATCCGCCAACATTTTTTCCGCAGAAATTTCCGGTGCCTCACGCCGACCAGCGGTCGACGTGGTCGAGGAGCTCCGCCAGCCGCGAGATCACCGCGTCAGGCTCGGTGCCGGAGAACGCGGGCACGGCGGAGTTCGGCACCAGGACGGCGCGCATGCCTGCGCTCTTCGCGCCGTATACGTCGTCATACGGCCGGTCGCCGACGAACACGCAGTCGGCCGGATCGGTCACGCCCACGGCGGCCATGGCGGCCCGGAAGGCCTCCGGATGCGGCTTCACCCAGGGGATCTCGCTGCTGTAGACCGCCCCGTCGATGAGGTCGAGGACGTCATCCCGGATGAAGATCCGCTCGTGGGCTTCGCGCGGCCACATGGTGTTGGACAGCACGCCGATCTTGATGCCGCGCCGCCGCAGTTCGCGCAGCAGCGGCGGCACGTCCGGGTCGGTGAGCGTGTGCGGGTCCCACGCCTCGTAGTAACTGGCCAGGAACGCCGCCGTGGCCATGACGCCGGCTCGCGTGAAGACGGAGTCCAGGGTCGCGCTCTGCTGCGCGCTCTCGCCCAGCAGCCACAGCTCCCGCTCCGCGGCCCGCGCCGCCGCGGCCATGGCAGGCGCATCGGCGGCCGGGTAGTGCCGGGTGCACACGCCCAGCCACAGGTCCTCGTGATCGATGGAGTGCCACGGCGTCAACGTGCCGCCCCAGTCAAAGATCACCGCCCTGACCGCCACCCGTCGATGGTATCCCCGCCCGCCCCGGGCCGGTCAGCCCCGAGCCGGTCAGCCCCGAACCCTGTCGGCCCGAACCCTGTCACCCCCGAACCTGTCGGTATGATGCGCGTGGCCGATCTCGGACGTGAGCGTTACATCAGCATCACTACCTTCCGGCGCGACGAAAGCCCGGTCGCGACCCCTGTCTGGGTCGTCGCCGACCGCGGCCGCCTGTACGTATGGACCGGAGCGCAGACCGGGAAGGCCAAGCGGATCAGGCGCAACCCCGCGGTATTGATCGCGCCCTGCACCGCGCGCGGCACGGCGACCGGCCCGGCCGTTCCGGCGCAGGCGCAGATCGTACCGTTCGCCACCCGGCCGCAGGTCTGGCCACTGTTCCTGGCCAAGTACGGCATCCAGCTGCGCGCGATCCTCTGGTCCGGACGGATCAGCGGCCTGCTACGGCGCGGCCTGCCGCCGGCCGAACGGGTCTTCCTCGAGCTGACCGTGCCAGAGAGCTGACGGTGCCAGAGAGCTGGCTCGCGTAACACCGAAACAATTCTGGAAACAAATCTTACCTTTTCTTGACAAAACCGACCTATTTGATGGACTATAACCGGGTGTCCTCTGAGTACGTGACGATCGGAACGCAGCTCCTCAGCCCGCTGGCCGCCGATGCCGCCGCGGATCCCGGCCACCCGAACGGCGAGCGCGTCCCGCCCCCCGGCGCGGACGGGACCTTGCTCGCGATAGTGCCGATCCCGGGCACGCAGACCTCGCTGGCCATCGTCGGCTACGCGATCAGCACGGCCGCCGTGCCGCAGCGCGCGCCCGCCGCGCCCGGGCAGGCCCGAGACGCCGCGCCTGAGCACACGGCCCGAGACGCCGCGCCCGAGCACACGGCCCAAAACGCCGCGCCTGAGGACACGGCCCGAGACGGCGGGCCTGAGGACAAGGCCGCGGCCAGCCCGGCCCAGACCGGCATGCCGGGGCCGGACTCGGGCGGCCTGCTCATTGACCGCGTGCAGCGCCGGGTCTGGACCGACGACGGCGAGATCCCGCTGACCTTCCAGGAGTTCGAGCTGCTGGCCTTCCTCAGCGCCCACCCGGCCGTGGTCTTCAGCCGCGCGGCTCTCGTGCAGCGCGTCTGGCAGCCACCGCAAGCGCCCGGTCGGCCGAACGTCCAGTCCGGGAGCCGCACGGTCGACGTTCACGTCAGCCGGCTGCGGCGCAAGCTCGGCCCCGTCTACGGTCAGTGCCTGGTCACCGAGCACCGGGCCGGCTACCAGTTCCGGCCGATCGCCGCTGACGTGCCGTGCCCCTGACCCGAGCAACGGCAATGTGAGCAATTCGTCATGTCGGGCGGAATAACCCGTGTGGCAAACTAGCTATAGCAACAAAGCGTGCTCCGGGGTCGGTGAAACTCCGAACCGGCGGTTACAGTCCGCGACCCGTCCGCTGCCAGCGGCCGGTTGACCCGGTGAAATTCCGGGACCGACGGTTAAAGTCCGGATGGGAGGCAGCACGCGCGCGGCCAGGCAAGCCAGGCGAACCCAGCCGCGCCAAGGAGCGCATGTACCCGCGCCACCCCCGGAGCCGAACAGCAGGTCGGGCTTCGAGGAGGCAAGCGCGGATGTTCACCGGAATCGTGGCCGAGCTCGGTGAGGTGGCCCGAATCGAGCGGCGCGGCGACGCGGCGCAGCTGACCATCCGGGGTTCTACCGAGGGCGTATCCCCAGGCGAGTCGATCGCGGTCAACGGCGTCTGCCTGACCGTCACCGGTCTCCTGGACGGCACCTTCACCGCGGACGTCATGGGCGAGACCCTCGACCACTCGGCCCTGGGCACCCTCACCACGGGGGCGCCGGTCAACCTGGAGCGCTCGATCCGTCTCGCTGACCGGCTGGGCGGTCACCTGATGCAGGGTCACGTGGACGCCACCGGCACCATCGTCTCGCGGTCGCCCGCCGAGCGCTGGGACCAGGTCCGGATCAGCCTTCCCGCCAGCATCTCCCGCTACGTGGTGCACAAGGGGTCCATCGCGGTCGACGGGATCAGCCTGACCGTATCCGCGGTCGGCCCGCCGGGCGATGACTCCTGGTTCGAGGTCTGCCTCATCCCCGAGACGCTCAAGCGCACCACCATGGGCGCCAGGCAGCCGGGGGAGACCGTGAACCTGGAGGTCGACGTGATCGGAAAGTACGTGGAGCGGCTGCTTAACCGAGAGGGACACCAGTGAACGAGATATTCGACGACATCGACCGCGCGATCAAGGACATGGCGGAAGGCCGCCCGGTAGTCGTGGTCGACGACGCCGACCGGGAGAACGAGGGCGACATCATCCTGGCCGCCAGCATGGCCACTCCCGAGCTGCTGGCCTTCATGATCCGTTACACCAGCGGCGTGATCTGCGTGCCGATGCGCGGCGCCGAGCTCGACCGGCTGCATCTGCCGCTGATGACCTCGCAGAACACCGAGCGGATGCGCACTGCCTTCACCCTCAGCGTGGACGCCCGCGACGGGGTGACCACGGGCATCTCGGCCGCCGACCGGTCGGCCACCATCGCCCGCCTGGTCGACCCCGGGACCACCGCGCAGGACCTGGTCCGCCCCGGGCACATCTTCCCGCTCCGCTACGCCGAGGGCGGCGTGCTGCGCAGGCCGGGACACACCGAGGCCGCGGTGGACCTGGCCCGGCTGGCCGGGCTGCCGGAAGCAGGCGTGCTGGCCGAGGTGGTGAACGACGACGGCACCATGGCCCGGCTGCCCGAGCTGCGGCTGTTCGCGAACGCTCATGGCCTGGCCCTGATCTCCATCGAGCAGCTGGTGGAATACCGCCGTCGCACCGAGCGCCAGCTCATCCGCGAGGCGCAGACCACGCTGCCGAACGCCTTCGGTCTCTGGCAGGCCTTCGGGTACCGGCACGAGATCGATGGCACCGAGTACGTGGCGCTCGTGCTCGGCGACGTCGTCGACGGCTCGGACGTGCTGACCCGGCTGCACTCGGAGTGCCTGACCGGGGACGTGTTCGGCTCGCTGCGCTGCGACTGCGGCGCGCAGCTGGAGGCGGCCATGGCGGCCATCGCGGCCGAGGGCCGCGGGGTGGTCCTCTACCTGCGCGGGCACGAGGGCCGAGGCATCGGGCTGCTCAGCAAGCTACGGGCCTACGAGCTGCAGGACCGCGGCGCGGACACGGTCGACGCCAACCTGGAGCTCGGCCTGCCCGCCGACGCCCGGGAGTACTCGGCCGGCGCGCAGATGCTGGCCGACCTGGGCGTGCGCTCGGTGCGCCTGCTCACCAACAACCCGGCCAAGGTCACCGGCCTGACCGGCTGCGGGGTGGACATCACCGCCCGCATCGCGGTCCCGGCCGCCGTCACCCCGTACAACCTGCGGTACCTGACCACCAAGCGCGACAAGCTCGGCCACCAGATCCAGAACCTCAATGAAGCCGAACGGGCCGTGGTGGCAGCTCCGAGCCCTGGTCAGGAGACCTGCGGGATGGCGGCGGGATGAGCGGCGAGGGCCGGCCGGCGCCGTCCTCGACGCCTCGGGGCTCAGGCTGGCTATCGTCGCCACCAAATGGCACCAGGAGATCACCGATTCGCTGGTGGCCCGCGGGATCGCGGCGGCCGCCGCCTGCGGCATAACGGACCCGCTCGTGGTCCGGGTCCCCGGCGCGATCGAGCTGCCGGTGGTGGCCGCCGAACTGGCCCGCCACCATGACGCGGTGGCCTGCCTCGGCACCGTTATCCGCGGCGGCACCCCGCACTTCGAGTACGTCTGCGACTCGGTGACCGCGGGCCTGACCCGGGTCGCGCTGGATGCGCGCACCCCGATCGGCAACGGCGTGCTCACCTGTGACACGGTAGAGTCGGCCCGTGACCGCTGCGGGCTGCCCGGAAGTCACGAGGACAAGGGATGGGAAGCCGTGGTGGCGGCGCTCGAGGTCGCGCTCGTGCTCCGGTCCATCCGCCGTACCCACGAAGAGCCCGCCTCGGTGCAGGTATGAAGGTATGAAGGTATAAGGACGTCATGCTGTCTCTGGTACTGCCCAAGGGCTCGCTCGAGCGGGCCACCCTGGACCTGTTCGACGCGGCGGACCTGACCGTACGGCGGTCCTCGGACCGGGATTACCACGCGTCGATCGACGACCCGCGGATCGACAAGGTCCGGTTCCTGCGTCCCCAGGAGATCCCCTCCTACCTGGAGCGCGGGCTGTTCGACCTAGGCATCACCGGCCGCGACTGGATCTCCGAGACCGAGGCCGAGGTCACCTCGCTCGGCGAGCTGCAGTACTCCAAGGCCACCTCCCAGCCGGTACGGGTGGTGCTGGCCGTGCCGGACACCGCGCCCTGGCGGTCCGCCGCCGACCTGCCCGAGGGCGTTCGGATCTCGACCGAGTTCCCGTCCCTGACCAGGCGGTTCCTTGACGCGCACGGAGTCAAGGCGGTGGTCATTCCGTCCTACGGCGCGACCGAGGCGAAGGTCCCCGACATCGTGGACGCGATCGTGGACCTCACCGAGACCGGCTCGTCGCTGCGCAAGAACGGCCTGCGCATCCTGGACACGCTGCTGGTCAGCTACACCGAGCTGATCGCGTCGGGCCCGGCCTACGCCGACGAGGCCAAGCGGGCGGCCATGGAAGACATCGCCCTGCTGCTGCGGGGGGCCATCCAGGCCCGCGGGAACGTCCTGCTGAAGCTCAACGTCGCCGCCGACCGGCTGGCCGCGGTCACCGAGATGCTGCCCGCCCTGTCCTCGCCGACGATCACCACGCTGGCCCGGGGCGAGATGAACGCGGTGGAGACCGTCGTCCCCAAGCGCGGCGTCAATACCCTGATCCCCGCGCTCAAGGCGGCGGGCGCCCAGGACATCCTGGAAATCCCCATCTCCAAGATCGTGGAGTAGCGATGCCGCCTTCCCCTTGGCACAGGCAGACCGCCCGGGTGCTGCCGGTCGACCCTGCGGGCCGGGTGCTGCTGCTGCACGGCTGGGATCCGCATCATCCCGAGGCGCCGTTCTGGTTCACCATCGGCGGCGGCGCCGAGGGCGGCGAGTCCCTGCGCGAGGCGGGCGTCCGCGAGTTGCTGGAGGAAACCGGCATCGTGCTTCACCCGGAAGCTCTCGGCGAGCCGATCGCGCACAACACGGTCGAGTTCACCTTCGCCGGATACCACATCATCCAGGGCCAGACCTTCTACGCCGTGCTCATCGAGGCCGTCGAGGTGACCCTGACCGGCCTGGACCCGCTGGAGCAGGCCAGCACCGACAAGTACGCCTGGCTGTCGGCCGAGGATTTCGGGCCCGACGAGCGCCCCGCCGATCCGGCTATCCCGCACCTGATCCGTGCCGCCGCGGGCAGCGTCCGCGCCCGCTTGCGCTAGCCGGTTCCGGGGCCGCCGGGAATAGTCACGGTGGGACAACCGGTTTTCCCTAATTGGAAGCAAGTTGGACAGCCAGGCCGAGGTGACGTAGTGCGGGACATTCTGGAGAAGATCACCCCATGGTGGGAAACCGGGCAGACGTTCGGCCTGGCCACCGTGACAAATACGTACCGCAGCGCGCCGCGTGATCCCGGGGCCGCGCTGGCCGTCTCGGCCGACGGCGAAGTCATCGGCAGCGTGTCCGGCGGATGCGTCGAGGGGGCCGTCTACCAGCTGTCCACCGACGTCGCGGAGAGCGGCACCCCGGTCCTTGAGACCTACGGCGTGAGCGACGACGATGCGTTCGCGGTCGGCCTGACCTGCGGCGGGATCATCGACATCTTCGTCGAGCCGGTCAACAAGGACAGTTTCCCCGAACTGGGCGACATCCTGGCCGCGGTGCGGCGCGGCGAACCGGTCGCGGTCGCGACGGTCATCTCCGGACCGGGCCAGATCGGCGCCCGGCGGGTGATCTGGTCGCGCAGCGACGAAGCGGCGGCCCAGGACGCGGATGACTCCCACAGCGAGTGGCACGCCGGGTCGTCCGGCACGCTGGGCGCGGACATGCTGGACGCCGCGATAGACGTCGACGCCCGGGGCATGCTGGAGCAGGGGCTCACCGGGATCCGCCGGTACGGCGCGGGCGGCGTGCGCATGGGTGACGAACTCAGCGTGTTCGTCAACTCGTTCGCCCCGCCGCCGCGGATGCTGGTCTTCGGCGCGATCGACTTCGCCGCCGCCGTCGCGCGGGTCGGGAAGTTCCTCGGCTACCACGTCACGCTGTGCGACGCCCGGCAGATCTTCGCGACCAAGTCGCGGTTCCCCGACGCGGACGAGGTGGTGGTCGAGTGGCCGCACCGGTTCCTGGCCCGGACCCCCGTGGACGCCAGGACCGTGATCTGCGTACTCACCCACGACCCGAAGTTCGACGTGCCGGTGCTCGAAGTGGCGCTGCGCAGCCCGGCCGGGTACATCGGCGCGATGGGCAGCCGGCGGACTCATGAGGACCGGCTGGAACGGCTCCGCGAGGCTGGCCTGACCGAGGAAGAGCTGGCCCGGCTCCGCTCGCCCATCGGCCTGGACCTCGGGGCCAGGACGCCGGAGGAGACCGCGGTCTCGATCGCCGCCGAGCTGATCCAGCTCCGCTATGGCCGCACCGGCAGTGCCCTGACCGACACCGACGGCCGCATCCACCCCGAGCTCGTCAGCTGACCGGCGCCTAGCCGGGCCACCTCCGGGCACCTCCGGGATGCGAGCCCGCGTACGCTTAGCGGCGTGCGCACGACAGTTGCCGGGGTGCTGCTCGCCGCGGGCGAGGGATCCAGGTTCGGCGGCCCCAAGGCGCTCATCGAGCTGGGCGGCCGGACCCTGGCCCAGCGCGGCGTGGACACCCTGCGCGCCGGCGGCGCGGACCCGATCCTGGTCGTCACCGGTGCCGCCCCGGTGCGCCTCAGCGGCACCCTGACGGTAGACAACCCCGAGTGGCGCACCGGCATGGGCTCCTCCCTCCGTGCCGCCCTGCGCTTCCTCCAAGCTGGCCTCGACCCCCCCGACCGGGCCGACCCGCAGGCCATCGTGGTCGTGCTGGCCGACCAGCCGCTGGTCGGCGCCGAAGCGGTCACCCGCCTTATTGCCGCCTACCGGGCCGGCGCTACCGTCGCGGTGGCCACCTACGGCGGCAAGCCGCGTAACCCGGTCCTGCTCGCGCGCGAGCACTGGCCGGAGGTGGCCGAGCTGGCTACCGGTGACAGCGGAGCCAGGACGTTCCTGCGCGCCCGGCCTGAGCTGGTCACGTCCATCGAGTGCGGGGACGTCGGCCGCCCCGACGACATCGACACGCCGGACGACCTGGCCCGGATCGCCGCCCTGGATCCCGGCCCGCCCGCCGAGGCGTTATTACGACGCCTCGATGCCCCATGTGTGCGTGACCGTCTCGCCGGGCCGCAGGACCAGCAGGTCCTCGCCGGTCACAAAGGCGTTCGGCGGGCAGGTCATGGGCTCCACGGCCAGCGCCTTGCGGCGGCGCTCGGGTCCCAGCGGGTCGCCGGTAAATACCTGCAGCCAGCGGTAACCGACCCCGGCCCACAAGCTGACCCGGGCCGCCGAGCCCGGGTCCGAGTGCGAGCCCGAGGCCGAGGCCGAGGCCGAGGCCGCGCCGCTGCCGCCCGCGCTCAGGTGCGCCCAGGCCCGGCCGTCCCGGTCCCGCTCCAGCCCGGTCAGCGCGTCATCGAGCTGGGTGGTGCCGATCGGGCGTGCCCGCCGGAAGTCGTACTGCGTGCCGTCCACCGCCACCGCGGGTCCGGCGGGGATGCCGCGATCGTCGATAGGCAGCCGGGATGCGGCGGGAAGGGCCAGCTCGCAGCCGTCGACCGACGGTGTGCCGACGGTCAGGTACGGGTGCGAGCCGGTGCCGTACGGGGCCGGCTGGCTCCCCAGATTGCGCGCGGTTACGGCGACGTGCAGCCCGCTGTCGGCCCCCAGCCGGTACCCGGCCTCGATTTCCACGCAGAACGGATATCCCTGCCAGCCATGCGGGGCGCACCGGAGCACGACGGAGCTGACGTCGTAGCTGACCGGCGTCCACGCCGTCCAGCGCGTCAGGCCGTGGATCGCGTTACCGCGGGCCGGCTCGGTCAGGGCCAGGTGAAACTCGGTGCCGCCGAAGGCGTACTGGCCGCCGTCGATCCGGTTCGGCCAGGGCGCGAGCAGCTGGCCCGCGCCGGATGGGGGCAGCTCGTCGGCTTCGTAGCCGAGGATCACCGGCTGGTCGCGCCACAGCAGTTCGCGTAGCCCGGCGCCGAGCTCGGTTACCGTGGCCCGGTACGGGCCGGCCGAGATCTGGTATTGCTGTCCGGTAAGCGGAACGGTCACGGCGTCAGCTTACGGATAGCAGCAGCGCCGCGCGGCCACCGGCCACCAGGCCCCACGCCAGGTCCGCGCCCTGGCGCGTGGCCAGCAGTCGCTCCGCCGCGGGCTCAAGCGGCTCCTGCCCCGCCATCCCCAGCAGGACGGCGGACACCTCCGCGCCCGCCTGCCCGCTGGCCGCGCAGTGCAGTAGCGAGGCGGCCAGCGTGCTGGTCCGCTGCGCCGCATCGCAGGTCGCCGAGGCGCTGAGCCAGTTCGCCAGCCACACCGCCCGCGTCCCGCCCGAGATGGCCCCGCCCAGCAGCCGCAGGGCCAGTAGCACGCCGCTGACCACGTTGTCACCGCTGGGGACCAGGCCGGGACCCAGGCCGACCAGATGCTCGACCGCCTCGACCGCGCCGGCCAGGTCGCCGACGGCGCAGCAGGCCGCCAGCCGGGCGGGCCCGTCGGCCTCGCCCAGGCCCGGTGCGTGCTCGGCGTCCGCGCAGAGCCTGGCCAGGACGCTGCAGCCATGATCGAGCCTGGCCCGCAGCAGCGGGCCGAACACCGGGGAGGGATCCCACCACCGGATGACCCGGATGTCCAGGCCGCAGGCCAGGACCCGGCCTTCGCCCGCCCAGCATTCCGCCGACGCACGTGCCTCGAAGGGACCGGTAATGACGGCGTTCGGCAACCGGAGTGCGTCCGGCGGGGAAATGGCGATGACGCGCGGCTCGGGAACGACGTCGGCAAATTCCAGGCAGATCGCGTACGGCAAGGCGGCCAGGACCTTGCCCGGCCGGCGCGGGCCGCGCAGCACGTCGCGGACGGCCAGGCTGGCCACCCCGGTGGTCGGCAGCGCCGACCGGGTGTGTTCGCCGGCGTGGACCGTCCGGGCTGGTCGGCTGCGTGTCCCAGGCACGCACGCCACAGTATCGTGCGGGCCGCCGTGCCTTACTGCCCGGAGCGAACTTAATAAACGAAAGGCAAAGAAACCGATTCGTGATATGCCCGATAAATGTGCCGAATCAGGCTTACGAAGGCCGACGGGGCTGCTTGGGGAGCGGGGGACCGTCAGCCCCGCCGGCAAGACAAACCCTAGCCGGACGGCGTGCGGTGGTGGGTAATTTCTTGGCCCGTAAGTACTTCGAAACGTTTCCTGCCGGGCCGGGCCCGGCGTGCTGGCCGTTGACTCCGGCGGGCTCGTTCGGCGCGAGGCGCCCGCTGCGCACCGCCTCCGCGGCCAGCACGCCGAACAGGTAGAAGTAGGCCGCTTCCTCGTCCTGGAAGAACTGCACCTCCAGGCGCGCGTCCTCGGTCCGGCTGAACACCTCGAAGCCGCCGTCGGCCTCGACCAGGCACATCGCGCCCGGCACTTCCTGGTCGACCGCGTACGCGGCGTGCGGGATGGCGGCTAGGGACAGCAGTTCGGCGAAGACCGACTCAGGCGAGACACGGTCCCTGCGCCCGGTGCGCCGGCCGGGCGAGCGGCCCGGCTCAGGCTCGGCGCCCGGGAGGTGCGCGGGTCCAGTCCACGGCTCGGGTGACCCGTGCCACGCGGTCATCCGGTCCGGCTTGTGTGACTCGTGATCCGCGCCGCCATACCCGGCCCGCCGGCCACCTCCCGCCGAGGCGCCGTTTCCTGCTGGGATGCCGTTTCCTGCCGGGGCGCCGTTTCCTGCTGGGATGCCGTTTCCCGCTGGGACACCGTTCCCTGCCGGGACGTCGTTTCCTGCTGGGGCACCGTTCCCTGAAAAGATATTGTTCCCCCCCGGCGTCCAGGGCGGGGGTTGATTGTCCTCCGGCCCGACCTCAGCGCTGGCCCCGGATCCGGCGGAATCCGCCGATGCCGCGTATACGGGGCCCTCGGCGTCTACGGGGTCCTCGGCGTAGCCGGCCGGCGCGAACGTGGCCGCGGTGAGCGGGAACTCCACCCGTTGCTCGGTCAGGCTGGCGACATCATGACGGGCCACCACGACCTCGAAGACCTCCCGGTCGATCTCCCAGTAGCCCAGCTGCGCGGCGCGCGCGGCGTCCCGGCCCAGGTAGGCGATGTGCAACCGGTCGCCCAGGTCATCGAGCACCAGGCACGGCTCGCCCCGGTATTCGCCTACCGGCCGCGATAGCCACAGGCTCTCGAGGTCGGTCATGCTGACCTGCTTGTGCCAGTGCCCGGCCGAGGCCGTGAAGCCGAGCTCGGTCGGCGGCGGGGCGGGGGACAACAGCATGGCCTGCGTGCCGTCCGGTCCCGGGATCGTCTGGTAAGGAACGCCGAAATAGGTCGCCATCAGCCGCAGTCGCATGGCTCACGACTCCGCCGGGTGCCACGCCAGGCCGTCGAAGCGCGCCACCAGTTCGTCGCCGTCGGAGCCCAGCCGGCACATGCCTGCGCCGGCCGGTATCGGGATCGGCTCCAGGTAGAACTCACCCGTGCCGTTGGCCGTGCCGGGCTGGTATCCGTCGATCGTCCGGGCCAGCCAGCACAGCAGGTACAGCTCGCTCATCTGCGGCGTGAACTCCGAATCCTCCCAGCCGAGGCCGAGCGCGAGATAGGCTTCGGCGGGATTGTGAAACCGGACATCCTGGGCGCGGTAGACGTAGCCGGCCAGGACCACTCGCTGCCCGTCCAGGTAGGGGCCCACCAGGCGCGGCGGCACGGCCTTCCACATCGGGGTGCCCGGGACGATCGCGGGCACCCGCTCAGGCTGGGTCACCACGCTCCCTCCCGTTCGCCGGAACTCCCCGTACAACTAATTGTGCCTAGTGAATGACGGCGATTAGCGGGAAAGCGCCTCATTCAGAGGATAATCACTGTCGGTAGCAGCTCCTTCCCTGCTCCGGACGGTAACCAGGAGCCAGGACCAGGGCGCCCCGTGCCGTAGGGTCGGTGACGTGTCAGGGCACCCCAATCCTGGCGGGCATCTTGATCCTGGCGGGCGGCAGTTCCGCAGCGACCGCGGCCAGGCCGATCCCCGGGTAGCCGAAGCGCTCGCCGCCTACCAGGCCGGGCAGGGCAGCGAGCAGGCGGCGCTCGGCGCGCTGGCCGCCGCCCGGCTGCTCGTCCCCGTGATCGCCGTTCTCGTCGGCGAGAACTCGGCCCCGGCCCAGCAAGGGGACCCGGCCCAGCAAGGGGACAAGGACAGCGAGATGGTCCTGCCCACGCTGATCGGCCGGGACGGAAGGACCGCGGTGCTCGCCTTCACCGGCCTGGAGGCGCTGGCCCGGTGGCGCCCGGACGCTCGCCCGGTGCCGGCCGAGGCGGACCGGGTCTGGCGCGCCGCCGTCGCGGACGGCTGCGCCGTCGTTATCGACGTGGCCGGGCCAGTGCCGCTGGCCGTCGAGGGGGCCCGCCTGGCGGCGCTGGCCGCCCGGCAGCCGGTGCTGCCGCCACATGAGGATCCCGACGTCCGCGCCGCCGTCCAGGCCGCCATCGCCGGTGAGCCAGCGATTGCCTCCTTCAGCCTGGCCCCCGGCCGCACAGGCGGCACGGATCTCGCCGTGACGCTGCACCCGGGCCCGGCCCGGGCGCGGGAAACTGGGGCGGCGGTGAACCGGGCCGCAGCAGGCATCGCCGCCCGGCTGGGCGCCCGGCTGCGCCGCGGCATCGAGGTCGTCATCGCAGAGTGAGCGCACCGGACCCCGTAGGATCATGTGCATGTTTCGCTGGCTGACCGCAGGGGAATCGCACGGGCGCGCGCTCGTGGCGGTCTGCGAGGGCGTGCCCTCTGGGGTACGGCTCACCACCGAGGACCTCGCCGCCGCCCTGGCCCGCAGGCGGGGCGGTTACGGCCGCGGCGCGCGGATGACGTTCGAGCAGGACGAGGTGGAGCTCACCGCCGGCGTCCGGCACGGCATCACGCTGGGCGGCCCGATCGCGATCAGGATCGCCAACACCGAATGGCCCAAGTGGGAGACGGTCATGTCCGCCGACCCGGTGGACGAGGCGGTGCTGGCCGGGCAGGCCAGGAACGCCCCGCTGACCAGGCCCCGCCCCGGGCACGCCGACCTGGCCGGCATGCAGAAGTTCGGCCACACCGACGCCCGTCCCGTGCTGGAGCGAGCCAGCGCGCGGGAGACGGCCGCCCGGGTCGCCCTCGGCGAGGTGGCCCGGCGCCTGCTCAGGCAGGTCCTCGGCGTCGAGATCCTCAGCCACGTGGTGGCCCTAGGGCCGGTCAAGGCCCCGGACGGCGCCGTGCCGGGACCGCACGACCAGGCCGCCATTGACGCCGACCCGGTGCGCTGCGCCGACCCCGCTACGAGCCAGGCCATGGTGGCCGAGATCGACGCGGTCCGCAAGGACGGCGACACGCTGGGCGGCGTCGTGGAGGTGCTGGCCTACGGCCTGCCGCCCGGGCTGGGCAGCTTCACCCACTGGGACCGGCGGCTCGACGCCCGGCTGGCCGGGGCGCTGATGTCCATCCAGGCCATCAAGGGCGTCGAGGTCGGGGACGGCTTCACCACCGCCGCCCGGCGCGGGTCGGCGGCGCACGACGAGATCGAGATCGCCGAGGGCGGCGTCCATAGGCGCACCAACCGGGCGGGCGGCATCGAGGGCGGCATGAGCACCGGCGAGGCCATCAGGGTCCGGGCCGCGATGAAGCCCATCTCCACCGTGCCGCGGGCCCTGGACACCATCGACGTCAGCACCGGCGAGCCGGCCAAGGCGATCAACCAGCGCAGCGACGCGACCGCGGTCCCGGCGGCCGGCGTGGTGGCCGAGGCCATGGTGGCGCTCGTGCTCGCCGAGGCCGCGATCGAGAAGTTCGGCGGCGACTCGGTCGAGGAGATGGGCCGCAACGTCGAAAGCTACCTCAAGGCCCTGGTGATCTCGTGACCAGCCCGCGGGCCGCGCGCCCGGCCGCGGTCCTCATCGGCCCGCCCGGCGCGGGCAAGTCGGCGATCGGCCCGCTGCTGGCCGAACGCCTCGGCACCAGCTTCCACGACACCGACGCGGAGGTTGAGGCCGCCGCGGGCCAGCCGGTCAGCGACATCTTCATCGAGCAGGGCGAGCAGGTTTTCCGTGAGCTCGAGCGGGCCGCAGCGGCCCGCGCCCTGCGCGAGCAGGCCGAGGTCGGCGGTGTGGTCGCGCTCGGCAGCGGCGCGCTCCTCGACAGCGGCCTGCATCCCCTGCTCGACGGCCTGCCCGTGGTCTACCTGGCCACCGACTTCGGCACTATCGCCCGGCGCCTGGGGCTGGACCGGCCCAGGGTGGTCGTCCCGGGCAACCCGCGCGGCCGGCTGCGCGCCCTGCTGGAAGAGCGCCGCCCGCTGTATGAGCGGCTGGCCACGGTCACGGTCCAGACCGACGACGATGACCCCGACGAGCTCGCGGAAGTCATCGCCGCGGAGATCGGTGACCGCTGATGACCGCGACCAGGATCGACGTCCGCCCCTCCGACGGCCAGCCCTACCCGGTGGTCGTCGGCGTCGGCGTGCTCGGTGAGCTGCCCGCCCTGATCCCGAAGGAATCCGGGACGGTGGTCGTCATCCACGCCGAACGCCTCGGCCCGATCGCCCGCCCGGCCTGCGGCGCCCTCCGGGCGGCCGGGCTCGACGTCAGGGCCGAGCCGGTCCCGGACGGCGAGGAGGCCAAGACCGCAGACGTCGCCGCCCGCCTGTGGTCGAGGCTAGCCGACCACAAAGTCACCCGCTCCGACTGCATCGTCGGGATCGGCGGGGGAGCCACCACCGACCTGGCCGGGTTCGTGGCCGCGACCTGGCTGCGCGGCGTCCCGGTGGTCCTGGTCCCGACCACCCTGCTGGGCATGGCCGACGCCGCCGTGGGCGGGAAGACCGCGATCGACATCCCGGCGGGAAAGAACCTGGTCGGCGCGTTCCACTCGCCGGCCGGGGTGCTGGCCGACCTGGCCACGCTCGAGACCCTGCCCCGCGCCGACTACGTGGCCGGCCTGGCCGAGGTGATCAAGGCCGGCTTCATCGCCGACCCGGTCATCCTGGACCTGGTCGAGGATGACCCTGACGGCGCCACCGTGCCGGATGGCCGGTACGCCCGCGAGCTGATCGAGCGCGCCATCAGGGTCAAGGCCGACGTGGTCTCCGCCGACCTGACCGAGAAGGGCTTGCGGGAGATCCTGAACTACGGGCACACCCTCGGCCACGCTATCGAGCGGGTGGAGTCCTACCGGTTCCGGCACGGCGACGCCGTGGCCATCGGGATGGTCTACGCCGCCGCGCTGGGCCGCCTGTCCGGGCGGCTCGACGAGGCGACCGCGGCTAGGCACCGCGAGGTGCTGGCCAGCGTCGGCCTGCCGACCAGGTACTCCTCCGGCGCGTGGCCGGACCTGCGCCAGGCCATGAGCATGGACAAGAAGGCCCGCGGCGCGCGGCTGAGGTTCGTGGTGCTCGACGGCCTGGCCCGCCCCGGTATCCTCGACGACCCGCCTGCCGAACTCCTCGCCGCAGCCTTCCGGGAGGTATCCCCGTGATCACGCAAGTGCTCGTGCTGAACGGTCCCAACCTCGGGCGGCTCGGCATCAGGGAGCCCGAGGTGTACGGCCACGCCTCGTTCGAAGACCTGGCCGAGCTGTGCCGCGCGACCGGCCGCCAGCTCGACCTGCACGTGGAGGTCCGGCAGACCGACGACGAGCGGGAGCTGATCAGCTGGGTGCACGAGGCCGCCGACGCCCGGCTGCCGGTCGTGCTCAACCCGGCCGCGTTCACCCACTACTCCTATGCGCTGCGAGACGCCCTGGCCATGCGGACCGCCCCGCTGGTCGAGGTGCACATCTCCAACCCGGCCGCCCGCGAGTCGTTCCGGCACACTTCGGTGGTGGCCGCGGTGGCCGACGGGACGGTGGCCGGCTTCGGCCTGGTCTCCTACCAGCTGGCCCTGCAGGCCATCGCCGAGCTGGTCACCCAGCGCGCCAAGCAGGCCGAGTCGTGATCGTCCTGGTCGGCTTCATGGGCGCGGGGAAGACCACCGTCGGTCAGCTGCTCGCCGGGCAGCTGGGCCTGCCGTTCACCGACAGCGACCAGGTGATCGAGCTGCGGGCCGGGCGCCCGGTCCGGCAGATCTTCGCCGAGGACGGCGAGCCCGCCTTCCGTGCCCTCGAGCACCAGGTCATCACCGCCCTGCTGGACGGCCCGGAGCTGGTCCTGGCCCTGGGCGGCGGCGCAGCCGAGCATCCGGGCACCCGCCCGCACCTGGCCGCCGCCCAGGTCGTGTACCTCCACGTCAGCTACGAGCAGGCCCTGGCCCGGGTGGGCGGCGATCCCGGCCGCCCCATGCTGGCCCGCCCCGGCCTGGCCGAGACCTACCAGCGCCGGCTACCGCTCTACGCCGGGATCGCCACCCTCACCGTCGCGACCGACGGCCGCCCGGCCGAGGCCGTCAGCCAGGACATCCTGGCCCGGCTGGTCAGCCAGCCCGCTGCCGGCGGCCGGGCTCGGTCTGCCCCGCCGGGGCGCTAGCCGTTAGCCTGTCCCTATGCGCATAGGGATGACGCTCAACTACACAGGCGGCTTTGCCGAGACGGTGGACGAGCTGGCCGACTTCGAGCGGGCCGGCCTGGACATCGTGTACGTGGCCGAGCTGTACAGCTTCGACGCGGTGAGCCAGATGGGCTTCATCGCGGCCCGGACCGAGCGGCTGCAGATCGCCTCAGCCATCTTGCCGCTCTACTCGCGCACCCCCGCGCTGCTGGCCATGACCGCCGCCGGCCTGGACTATGTCTCGGGCGGCCGGTTCATCCTGGGCCTGGGCGCGTCCGGCCCGCAGGTGATCGAGGGTTTCCACGGCGTGCCTTACGACGCGCCCATCGGGCGGACCCGCGAGATCATCGAGATCTGCCGGATGGTCTGGCGCCGCGACCCGCTGGCCTACCAGGGCCGGTACTACCAGCTGCCGCTCGAGGGGGGCACCGGGCTGGGCAAGCCGCTCAAGCTGATCAACCATCCGGTCCGTGAGCGCGTCCCGATCTCGGTGGCCGCCCTCGGCCCGAAGAACGTCGAGCTCGCCGCCGAGCTGGCCGAAGCCTGGATGCCGGTCTTCTACCTGCCGGAGAGGTCCGCCGCGGTGTGGAGCGACGCCCTGGCCGACGGCCAGGCCAAGCGGGACCCGTCCCTCGGCCCCCTCGACGTGATCGCCAGCGCCCCGCTGGCCATCGGCGACGACGTGACCGGCCTGCGTGACCTTGCCCGCCCGATGCTGGCGCTGTACATCGGCGGGATGGGCGCCCGCGGCCGCAACTTCTACAACGACCTGGTCCGGCGGTACGGCTACGAAGCCGAGGCCAAGGCCATCCAGGACGCCTACCTGGACGGCCGCAAGGCCGAGGCCGAGGCCCTGGTGCCCGCCGAGCTGATCGAGCGGACCAGCCTGATCGGGCCCAAGGCCTACGTCGCCGAGCGGGTGGCCGCCTACCGCGAGGCCGGCGTCACCACGCTCGGCGTCACCCCGATCGCGCCCACCCACGAGGCCCGCGTCGCCCTCATCGAGCAGATCCGCACCCTGGCCGCCTGACCTGCCGCCGCGCTGGACAGCTCCGCTCGGCCCCGATGAGTTGCACGGTGGCCTGTACCCTCGCTGACCGGCCCCCGTAAAGTTCGGGAATGGCAGAAATTCACGCGGCCCGGCGGGCCGCCGCCGCCCGCCAGGTGGCCGAAGCCGGCGCGGACGCGGCCCTCATCACCTCCGGGCCGAACGTCCGCTACCTCACCGGCCTGGCCAGCTCCAACGCCGCGGTGCTGGTGCCCGCCGAGGGGACGGCGGTGCTGGCCACTGACTCGCGGTACGCGCTGGCCGCGCAGCGGGACTGCCCCGACACCGAGCTGGTCATCGAGCGGTTCCTCGAAGTGCGGCTGGCCGCGGAGATGATCGCCCGGGGCCAGCGCACCGTGGCCTTCGAGGCGCACGAGATGACGGTCGAGCGCCACGCGGAGCTGGCCGCCAAGGCAGGCGGCGTGAACCTCGTCCCGTTCGGCCGGAAAATAGAAGAGCTGCGGGCGGTCAAGGATCCGTCCGAGCTCGAGCTGCTGGCCACCGCGTGCCGGATCAGCGACCAGGCCATCGCCGATGTCTTCGCGCGGATCCGGCCGGGCCTGACCGAGCGCCAGCTGGCCGCGGCGCTGGACCGGCGGATGGTCGAGCTGGGCGCCGAGCGTCCCGCCTTCGACACCATCGTGGCCAGCGGGCCGAACGGCGCCCTGCCGCATCACGCGCCGACCGACCGGCCGATGCGCCGCGGCGACCTGATCACCATGGACTTCGGCGCCCTATACGGCGGCTACCACGCGGACATGACCCGCACCGTCGCGCTCGGCGAGCCAGCCGGCTGGCAGCGCGAGATCTACGAGCTGGTCGCGGCCGCGCAGCGAGCCGGGATCGAGGCCGCCCGGCCCGGCGCCCAGGTGGGCGACGTGGACGCCGCCGCGCGGGACATCATCCGGGATGCCGGGCACGGCGAGCATTTCGGCCACGGCCTGGGGCACGGCGTGGGCCTGGAGGTGCACGAAGCCCCGACGATCGGGTACTCCCGAACGGGTAAGCTCACTAGTCGGGTCCCGGTTACCGTCGAGCCTGGCGTCTACCTGCCCGGTCGGGGCGGAGTCCGGATCGAGGACGTCCTGGTCGTGGGAGCCGACGGGACGGGCCTGCTCACGACGACGACGAGAGATCTTCTCATCCTTTGACCTGGAGACCGGAAACGTGGCCACCACGAACGACCTGAAGAACGGCATCACCTTGAACCTCGACCACGGCCTGTGGACCGTGGTGGAGTTCCAGCACGTCAAGCCGGGCAAGGGCCCTGCCTTTGTGCGCACCAAGCTGAAGAACATCACCACGGGCAAGGTGGTCGACCGGACCTTCAACGCCGGCATCAAGGTCGACGTGGCCACTATCGACCGCCGGGAGATGCAGTACCTGTACCGCGAGGGCGCGGACTTCGTGTTCATGGACATGAGCGACTACGACCAGCCGCGCATCCCGGCCGCCGTGGTCGGCGACGCCGCCAACTACCTGCTGGAAGAGCAGACCGCCACGGTGGCGTTCAACGACGGCACGCCGCTGTACGTGGACCTGCCCGCGGCCGTCGAGCTCACCATCAGCCAGACCGATCCGGGCATTCAGGGTGACCGCTCGACCGGCGGCACCAAGCCGGCCACGCTCGAGACCGGTGCCACCATCCAGGTCCCGCTGTTCATCTCGACCGGGGAGAAGATCAAGGTCGACACCAGGACCGGCCAGTATCTCGGCCGTGCCTGATAGATGCCGCCTGCCCGGAGTAAGGCCCGCAAGCGGGCGCTGGACATCCTGTTCGAAGCCGATCTGCGCGGCACGCCTGTCCTCGACCTGCTGACCGAGCGCATCGCGCTGGCCAGCCCGCCAGTCACCGACTACGCCGCGGACCTGGTCCGCGGCGTGACCGAGCACGCCGCCCGGATCGACGAGCTCATCTCGGAGTTCGCCGAGGGCTGGACCCTGGCCCGTATGCCCGCCGTGGACCGGAACCTGCTCCGGATCGGCGTATACGAACTGCTGTGGGCCCCGGACGTGCCCGACGGCGTGGCCATCAGCGAGGCCGTGACCCTCGCCCGCGACCTGTCCACCGACGGTTCCCCCGCGTTCGTCAACGGCCTGCTGGCCCGCATCGCCGACCTCAAGCCTTCCCTCCAGCTCTGACCCGCCCCGCCCCGCGGCCCCGCCCCACCCCGCCCGCACTCGCGTCCCGCCCGCAGTCACGTCCGCCCGCCTGCCCCCGCGCCCCCCAATAGCCACATGATCGTGGAAGATCCGGGCTGAGCGGAAATTCCGGGGGATCACGATCCCCCGGATCTACCATGAAGCCCGGAATTACCGCGATAACCGGAGAAACGCTCTCCGCGGGTGAGCGCCCGGGCCTCGCAGGCGTCAGGCCGGGGCGAAGCGGACGCGCAGGCCGGAGCGGCGCAGGACCCGGAAGAACCAGACCGCCGAGGCGAACGTGCCCGCTACTATGCCGCCGATGGTGACGGCGGTGGTCAGCAGCAGGAACGCCTTGACCGGCTCCAGGGCCATCGCTGCCGCCAGGCCCGCGGTGGACGCGGCGAAGATCCCGGCCCACAGCCACGTCGCGCCCTGGAAGAAACGGTGCAGGCCCGGGTGGTGCGACGGGTTCCGGAGCGCTACCACCTCGGCGGCGAGCTGGGCCACCAGCGGCTTGCGGGTGGGCGCGGTCCGCGCGAACAGCACGCACAGACCCAGGTTGGCCAGCGGGAACTGGAGCAGGAAGAACAGCACGCTGCCGGTGGCCATCACGACCGCCGTCTGCAGGGTGAGCACCAGGGCGGAGATCATCAGCAGGCCGGGGATGCTGCCGGTCACGATCTTTCGGCCGGTGGCCAGCAGCCACACCGCTGCCGCCGCGGCCAGCATGCCCGCGGTTCGCCCGCCCAGCATGGCGCCGGCGTAGTACGCGGCGACCGGGATGCCGAGCGATTCGGCCAGGTTCCAGCCTGCCGTCAGCATCAGCCGCGATGGGCGGGGCAACTCAAGGTGCTCAGCCATGGCGAAGAGCATACGGTGGCCGGATGGAGCCGCGCTGGAGATGCCACGAGGTCCGGTAAAGAAGAATCTGAGAATCCTGCACGGTCATATAAACGGCGAATCGGTCACAGAAGTTCACCGTCCGAGCACACAAGGTGACTTATGCGCGCCGCGGGCGACACGCCACTACATTGGAGTCCAGGGATAGGAGGCTCGCATGGCCGTGGACTTCAGGCGCGACGGCGTCCGCTCCTCCCTGGTCTGGGATGTGCTGAGTGCGGTCGTCGCCGCCCGGGTAGCCGCCACCGGCCGGCCTGCCCTGGACATCGTGGACGTGGGCGGGGGCACCGGCGGGCTGGCCGTGCCGTTCGCGGCCCTCGGGCACAACGTCACGGTCGTCGACCCGAGCCCGGACTCGCTCGCGGCCGCTCAGCGGCGCGCGGCCGAGGCGGGCGCGCGGCTGGCCTCGGTGCAGGGCGACGCGGCCAGCCTGGGCGGCGTGGTCGGCCCGGACGCGGCTGACCTGGTCATCTGCCACAACGTGCTCGAATACGTCGAGGAGCCGGCCGCCGCGATGAGCGCGATCGCCTGCGTGCTCCGGCCGGCCGCCACGGTGAGCGTGCTGGCCTCCAACGCGGTCGCCGCGGTCCTGCAGCGCGCCCTGGCCGGCCGCTTCGCCGAAGCCCGCGCGATGCTCGCGCAGCCGCGGGTCGGCGATACCCGCCGTTTCACCCTGCCTGAGCTGGTCGCGCTGGTCGAGCAGGCCGGGCTGCGCGCGGGGGAGGCGCACGGGCTGCGGGTCTTCGGCGGGCTTGTGCCCGGCGCGCTGCTGGATGGCGACGCGGCCGCCACCGAGGCGCTGCGCGCGCTGGAGGAGGCGGCCGCCAGCACCCCGCCGCTGCGGGACATCGCGGCCCAGCTGCACCTGCTCGCCCACCGCTGACCGCGATGGGCATGAACCCGCCGGCGCCCGACGACACGGGCTGTCACATCCTGCACGTGGACATGGACGCCTTCTACGCCAGCGTGGAAATCAGGGACCAGCCCGAGCTCGCGGGCCGGCCGGTCGTGGTGGGCGGGACCGGCGGGCGCGGCGTGGTGCTGTCCGCCTCCTACGCCGCGCGTGCGTTCGGGGTGCGCTCAGCCATGCCGGTAGGCCGGGCGCAGCGGCTGTGCCCGCACGCGGTGTTCGTGCCGCCCCGGCACCGGATCTACGCCGCGACCTCCAAGGAGGTCATGGCCATCTTCGGCACGGTCACGCCCGAGGTCGAGCCGCTGGCGCTGGACGAGGCGTTCCTCGACGTGGCCGGCGCCCTGCGGCGGCTCGGGCCGCCCGCCGCGATCGCGGCCCGCATCCGCGCCCAGGTCTGGCAGCAGCAGGGCATTACCTGCTCGGTCGGGGTCGCGCCGTCCAAGTTCGTGGCCAAGATCGCCTCGGCCCGGTGCAAGCCGGACGGCCTGCTGGTGGTGCCGCAGGGTGGGGTGCTCGACTTCCTCCATCCGCTGCCGGTAGCCGCGCTGTGGGGAGTGGGGGAGCGGGCCGGCGAGGCGCTCGCCCGGCTCGGGCTGCGGACGGTGGGTGACATCGCACACACGCCGCTGGACACCCTGCAGCGTGAGCTGGGCGCCGCGCACGGCGCGCACCTGGCCGCGCTGGCCTGGGGGCGCGACGAGCGCCGGGTCACGCCGCGCACGCCGGACAAGAGCATCGGCGCGGAGGAGACGTTCGCCCGCGACATCGAGGACCCGGACCGGATCCGGCGCGAGCTGCTGCGGCTGTCCGGCCGGACCGCACAGGGCCTGCGGGCCGGCGGCTACGTGGCCCGGACGGTCTCGGTCAAGCTCCGGCTGGCCAGCTTCAAGACACTGACCCGGTCCCGTACCCTGCCGTACCCGACCGACATTGCTCGTGAGATTTACGCCACAGCCTGCGCGCTGTACGAGGGCTCTGGCCTGGACCAGGGGGCCCGGCTGCGGCTGGTCGGCGTCCGGGCGTCCGGCCTGGCCCCGGCGGCCAGCGCAAACGCGCAGCTGACCCTGGATGACAGGCCTGTCGGCTGGCGAGAGGCGGAGCGGGCGGTAGATCAGCTCGCCCGCCGCTTCGGCGCCAGCGCCGTCCAGCCGGCCGTTCTGGTGGACAATCCGGACCAGTCAGGCCCTCCGGCGGGCCTCCGGACCGAGGGCCCGGACCGGGCCGGCGGGGCGACTTCCTGACGTGCTCCGGGCCCTGCTCTTCCAAGCGATGTGTCTACGCTCGTATTCTGGAAAAAGAACCGGGTATGTGAGGTGGAGGTCACCTCACCGCACACGTGCCGGGCGCATGGTTTTTGGGAGGCGTTGTGCCGCTCTCTGAACACGAGCAGCGCCAGCTTGAGCAGATCGAGCAAGCGCTCTATCGGGAGGATCCGAAGTTCGGGCGTCTAGTGCGCTCGAGCGATCCGCGCGTGCACTATAAGCGCAAGCTGGTGCAGGCGCTCATCGGCACCCTGATGGGCGCTGGCGCGCTCGCGGCCGGAGTGGTGACCCAGCGCCTGTACCTCGAGGCCGCCGGCGCTGCCGTCCTGCTGCTGTCGCTGCTCTGGGCGCTGATCAGCTGGCGCAGGCACCTGGCCAGGGTGCGGCCCGCACGCGCCCGGGTGGCCCGGTCCCGGCCGGCCGGGACCGGCCAGCCCCGGCCGGGCTGGCGGGCCCGGATGATGGAGCGGATGGAAGAGCGGTGGCGCCGCCGCCAGGAAGGCGACCGGCGGATGTAGCGCCGGCCCGCCGTCTGGCCAGGTCGCCCGGCGGGCCAGGCCCGCACGCTCTACCGAAAGGATTCCCCCTCCGATCAGCTCTGGGACCGCCGTTCGGTCCAGCGGCGCGGTAGCAGAGCCGCGAGCCGGTCGGGGATGCTGGCCGCCCAGTCGGCCAGCGCCGTCACGGCCGAGGCCGGGAAGACCCGGGCCCGCCAGCGGCGGCCGGGCCCGGCCGATGCCTCGATCCCGCGCCGTGCTGCGGCGCCGTCCCTCATCAGGTTCTGCGATCCGGACGGCCGCGCCGCGTAGCAGGCACGTTCCTCCGCGAGGGCCAGCCGGCGGACCGCTTCGCGGGCTGGCTCAGGCAGCCCGGCGCCGACCCGGTCGGCGAGCGACCGCGGCGGCTCGCTCGGCCAGTAGTGCACACCGAGATCCTGCAGGTCATCGAGGAATTCGCGCCAGGCGGCGTGCGCCCGGCCGGCGTCATCGCGGGCCCGCAGCCAGCGCCATCGCCGCCGTGCGATCCGGCTCACGCCCGGCACCACGAGCACCACCGCGCCCGCCACGCCGAACGCCACCCCGACCGTCGCCCAGCCGACCCCCAGGTCCAGGCCCGAGGCATGGGACAGCAGCCGGTACAGCGCGAGCGCGACGATCGCCGCCACGGCCGCCACCAGCGCCGCGGCGGGCAGGCCCGGCGGCCGCCGCCGCCTGGCCCCGTCGCCGGGACGGCCCTCCAGGGCCCGCTGCGCCGGCGGGGCGACGATCGCGATGACCCCGCACGCCAGGGCGATGGCGGCCGCCACAGCCAGGGCGACGGCCGTCCACGGCGTCCCGGCGGACCCGGCCTGCTGGCCGGCGCCAGAACCGCCCTCGTCGGGGATGATCTTCCTGAGCCCGCCGCCGGATCGCGCCGTGCCCTGGGCCGTGCCGGGAGTCGGCCCGACCGTATTGACCCCCGGCGGCAGCCCGTGGCCGGTTGCCGCCGCCAGGTTCTGGTAGCTCGAGCTCCGCGCGGTGCCGTCGCCGCCGCCCGGAGTGGCCTCGAACTTGATCCAGCCGTACCCGGAGAAGTACACCTCGGCCCACGCGTGCGAGTCCTCGGTCGTGACCACGTAGGAGTTCCCCGAACGAGTCCCCTCGGTGTAGCCGCTAGCCAGCCGGGCCGGATAACCCAGCAGGCGGGTGAGCACGGTCATCGCGTACGCCGACTGCACGCACACGCCGGAGTGAGTCTTGGTCAGGAAGCTCAGCAGGCTGGCCGCGCCCTGGACCGGCGGCGCGGCCGCGCTGTAGCTGAACGCCGAACTGGACAACCAGGCCGCCAGCGCGTTGACCTTGCCGTACTCCGTGCTGAAGCCGGCCGTCTCCGCCGTGGCTATCTGCCTGAGCGCCGGTGTCTTGAACGACGCCGGGAGCGCGAGGTCAGCCGCCAGGCCCGAGGGCGGGGGCACGGCCCGGTTCAGCTCGGCCGCGGTCGGCTCCACCTCCGCGAAGGTGGCCTGGTAGGCCCCCACGCTGACCGAGGACGGCGAGAACACCATCAGCTCGGGATCGGTCCGCCAGTCCCCGGGGGGCGTGGCGACGTGGGTGGCCGGATAAGGCAGGGTCAGGAAGACGGGCTGCGAGCGGCTGGTCAGGGCATCGTCGGCCACGTTCACCGCGATCGAGAACTGCGGAAACGCCACCGGGTTGGTCACGCCCGCGGCCTGCGGCAGGGCGCTGGCCTGCCGCTGGCCCGCGGTGTAGTCGCCGGTCCACAGGCCCGAATCGGTCAGGTTGTCGTACACGTAGGTCTGCAGGTACGGCGGGTCGTTCTTCATCAGCTGCGCCGGGGCGCTGGTGACGTACCTCAGCACCTCGGTCGGGCGGCTCTTCTGGAGCTGCCTGAGGGTCTGCTGGAGCGCGTCGGGCAGGGCCACCGCGCCCCCGCTACTGCTCCCGCCGCTGCCGCCGATGCCCGGACCCGAGGAGAACAGCTTGCTGGCGTGCAGGCCGGGCACGATCAGCGGGACGAACAGCGCGAGCACGACCGACGCGAGCCCCACCCGCCGCCCCGCCGCGGCCAGCGCGTGCGTATCCGGGCCCGCCTCCCGGCCGGCGACCTGGCGGGCCGGGGCGGGCCGTGTCGCGGTGCCGCTCATCGAACCGGATCGCCACAGCGACACCAGCCTGCCCCACACGCGGATCCGGTCCCGGCCGTCGGCGCTCAGAATGGCCAGGTATCCCGCCGCGCCCAGGCAGAAGACCACGGTCGTGCCCACGCCCTCATGCTGTGCGTTCATGGTGATGGGCACGGTGAACAAGACCAGCAGCGGCAGTCCGGCCAGGGCCGCGGACCGCAGCCGGACCGCGATCAGGTCGGCCACCAAGGCGGCGATGCCGATCCCGCCCGCCGCGAGCAGGACCAGCCCGCGCAGCTGCGGCACCTCGGCCACCGGCGGCGCGACCTGGCGGGTTTCGGAAAACCCGGTGCCCGCCAGGGCCCACAGCTGCCTGATGGAGTCCGGCGTGGGAATGATGACCCATGAGTGGTGGGCCTCGAACAGCAGGTTCAGGTACAGCAGCAGGCCGGCCCCGCCGATGGCCAGGCAGACCAGGACCGGCAGCGTCCGCAGCCGGCTGAGCGCTCCGCAGGCCGCGACGGTGATCACTGCCCCGGCCCCCGCGTAGAACCAGGTCGTGCCCTTGAACAGCGGATAGAGCCCGACCGAGGTGAGCACGCAGGCCACCGCGACGGTGAGCGTCATCCGGGCGTTGGCCGTCATGTCAGGCCGCCTCGTACTCCGCCGACCGGCAACGGCCGGTCATCGGGCCGGTGCAGCTGCTGCCAGGTGTCGGCCAGCGGCGTGCCCGCCCGGACGATCGCGACCCGCCAGCCCGCCGCGGACAGGATCTGCGCCGCCCGCGCCGTATCCTCGCTCACCTCGCCGGAGGTCCACGCCGAGACGGCCAGCAGCAGGGCCATCGCGGGCGCGTTGCCGCGCCTGCTCGCGGCCAGCGTGCGGGCCTCCTCGGCGGACAGCCGCCCGAGCACGGCGATCAGCTGCCCTCCCGCGCTGGCCAGCGCGGCCGTGCCGGGAATGACGCTGACGTCGCGCGACGGGCTGATGACCGCGAGCATGTCGAGCAGGGGGCCGGCGAAGGTACCGCGCGGGGCGATCTCGCCGGCCTCGGTGATGAGCCGGGCCCGGAAGCCCTCGCCGGTCAGGTGCGCGCCGATCGAGGCCGCCGCGCTGACCGCGAACTCGAACGTGGCCGAGATCCCGCTGCCCGAGTGCGCGGAGCGCCGGGTGTCCAGGAATACCGACGCGCTGTTGCGCCACTGGTGTTCCTCCCGGCGGACCATCAGCTCGCCGTATCGCGCCGTCGACCGCCAGTGCACCCGGCGCAGGCCGTCGCCGTCCTGGTAGGCCCTCGGCGCCGCGTCGTCCTCGCCGATCGCCGAGATCGTCCGCATCCCGCCGTCGCCCTCGCCGAGCCAGCTGCTGGCCGCTGAGGCCCGCGGCAGCTGGTAAATCTTCGGCGTGACCACCAGCGTGCTGGTCGCGGCGAACGACCGGGTGATCTCCACCAGCCCGAACGCGTCGGCGACCCGCACCCGCAGCGGCCCGATGGTGAACTTTCCGCGGACGTCGGGATGGACCTGGTATTTGAGCTCCCTGGTGCCGCCCGCCTCGATCTCGTCGAGCACGAACCGGGGCCGGCTCCCCAGCGAGAACGGCGTCACGTCCTCGGCGAGCAGGATGGCCGTGCGCCGCCGCGAGACGTTCTCCAGCCGGGCGGTGACGGTGGTCGGCGTACCGGCCGGTACCCGGGGCGGGTCGAGCCGGCGGCTGCAGGCCAGGCGGTACCGGGACCGGCGCGCGATCATCGCGGAGACCAGCGGGAGGATGACCAGCAGGGCGCCGACCCGCACCAGGTCCGTTTCCGGTATGACCAGGCCGCACACGATGGCCGTCCCGCCGGCGGCCACGAACGACCTGCCCCGTGTGGTCAGCGAGCCGAATAGCGCCCGCATGGCTCTCCTTCCGCCCGGCCCGTCCCTGTGCTGTCGGCGCCGCGGTGCTCAGCGTCGCGGCAGGGGCAGCTGCGCCACGATTCTCGAGACCACCTGCTCAGGCGGATGCCGTTCGACGATGGCCTCCGCCGTGGGCAGCAGCCGGTGCGCGAGCACCGGGCCCGCCAGCGCCTGCACGTCGTCCGGGATCACGTAGTCACGCCCGTCGAGCGCGGCCCAGGCCCGGCTGGCCCGCAGCAGCTGCAGCGTGGCCCGCGGCGAGGCGCCGAGCCGCAGCTCCGGCGAGGTCCTGGTCTGGGTGACCAGGCTGATGATGTAGTCCTTGACCGGATCGGACACCAGGACCTCGCGCACCGCGATCACGAGGTCTTGCACGTCGCTGGCCCGCGCGACCGGCTTGAGGTCGTCCAGCGGTGATGTCGAGCCGTGCGCGGCGAGCATCTTCCGCTCGGCCGCGGGCGAGGGGTAGCCGAGCGAGATCCGCGCGGTGAACCGGTCCCGCTGCGCCTCGGGCAGCGGGTAGGTGCCCTCCATCTCCACCGGGTTCTGGGTGGCGATGACCATGAACGGCGGCTGCAGTGCATAGGTCGTCCCGTCCACCGTGACCTGGCGCTCTTCCATGCACTCCAGCAGGGCCGACTGGGTCTTCGGCGAGGCTCGGTTGATCTCGTCACCGAGCACGATGTTGGCGAACACCGGCCCGGGCTTGAACTCGAAGTCCCGCCGCTCCTGGTTGAAGGCGCTCACCCCGGTGATGTCGCTGGGCAGCAGGTCCGGCGTGAACTGGATCCGCTGGAACACGCCGTCTATGGCCCTGGCCAGCGATTTCGCCAGCATCGTCTTGCCCACGCCGGGCACGTCCTCGATGAGCAGATGCCCCTCGGCGAGCAGCACAGCCAAGGCCAGCCGGACCGCTTCGGGTTTGCCCTCGATCACGGCTTCCATCGCCGCGCCGATCCGGCGGGCCGCCGGTACTAGATCATCGATCGGGCTCCCCGCCTGCCGTCCGGTGTCTAGAACCACATGACCTCCCTGAACGCGTCGGCGGGGAGGGCCAATCAGGCCCCGATCATGAGGCGCTCCCGGCCGAGCGGCTGTACCGCTACAGTACGTCCTCCTCTGGTCCATGCGCGACGCTGGGCCTGCGCCCTTCCGCAGGCCGCTCCACAACGCCCCACCCACGCTCCCCGGCCATCGCCCCCGGGCCGGCCCGGGCCGGGACGGGACGCCGACCCGGACCTGGTTCGGCCCTTTGAGCTGCGCCTATTTCTGACCGGTGGCTGGCGGCCGGCCAGTAGTGCCGCGGGCCGGACGCTGCTCGTCCGGCCGCGGTCCCGGACTTCCCCCACATCGCTCCCTACGTCTCTAGCTGCTCGTTTGCGACGCGCAGACGCAGATTTACCCCCCGGCAGCGTTGACTGTGGAGGAATGTGGGGTACAGTGGAGCGCAGTGGTGGAGGATGGCGCCAGGAGGTGAGGGCCTGTGTTCCTCGGCACTCACCAGCCGCGGCTCGACGACAAGGGTCGGCTGTTCCTGCCCGCCAAGTACCGGGAAGAACTGGCTGGGGGCGTGGTGATCACCAGGGGGCAGGAGCGCTGCCTGTTCGTCTGGCCGCGGGATGAATTCGCGCGGATCACCGAGAAGCTCCGCAACTCGCCGGTGACCGACAAGGCCGCCAGGGATTACAGCCGCGTGCTGTTCTCCGGCGCGTCCGACGAGCTTCCCGACCGGCAGGGCCGGATCACCGTCCCCGCGGCCCTGCGCGGCTACGCGGGCCTGCAGCGGGACTGCGTGGTGATCGGCGCCAACACCCGCCTCGAGATCTGGGACAGCCAGGCCTGGGAGACCTACCTGGCCACGCAGGAAGACTCGTTCGCCGAAGCCTCCGAGGAGGTGTTCCCGGGAATCCTCTGACGATCGCTGGCCGGCCTCCATCCGCCGTTCCCTGCTGGCATCACTTCCCCGGTGCCAGCCGGCAACGACAGCAGATGGAGGCCGGCCGAGGGGGCAGGCGGACGGACATCGAGTGACCTGCAGGCGCGCAGTGACCTCCAGAGCACAGAGAGGGACGGATGGCAGGACAAGCGCACGTTCCGGTGCTGGCCGACCGGGTCACCGCCCTGCTCGCGCCGGCCCTGGCCGGCCCGGACACGGTTCTGGTGGACGCCACCCTGGGCCGGGCCGGGCACGCCCGCGCCCTGCTGGCGGCCTGTCCTGGCCTCCGGCTGATCGGCGTTGACGCCGACCTGGCCGCGATCGACGCGGCCCGGGAGATACTCGCCTCGTACGGCGACCGGGTCACGCTGGTGCACGCCCGGTATGACGAGATCCCCGACATCGTCGCCGGCTGGCCGTCGGCCGGCCCCGGGCCAGCACGGGTCATGGGCCTGCTGTTCGACCTGGGTGTTTCCTCGCCGCAGCTCGATGATCCGGACCGCGGCTTCGCCTACGCCCAGGACGCCCCGCTCGACATGCGGATGGACCGGACCGCCGAGCTCACCGCGGCGGACATCGTCAACGGCTACCCAGCCGCCGAGCTGGCCCGCGTGCTCCGCGACTACGGCGAGGAGCGCTTCGCCCGCCGGATCGCCGACGCCGTGGTCCGCGAGCGGGCCGACGCGCCGATCACGTCCACGCTGCGGCTGAGCGCCATCGTCAAGGACGCGATCCCCGCCGCCACCCGCCGCACCGGCGGCAACCCAGCCAAGCGCACCTTCCAGGCGCTGCGGATCGAAGTGAACGACGAACTCGGCACCCTGCGCCGGGCGCTGCCCGCCGCCCTGGGCGTGCTGGCCGTCGGCGGCCGCGTGGTGGTGCTCGCCTACCACTCCCTCGAGGACCGCATCGTCAAGCGCGAGCTGGTCCGGGTGTCCGCCGATACGGCACCGCCCGGCCTGCCCGTGCTCGCGGAGGCTTCCACTGCGCAGTTCCGCCTGCTCACCAGGGGTGCCGAGCGCCCCGATCGTGAAGAAGTCACCGACAACCCGCGCGCGGCCTCCGCCCGGCTGCGCGCCGCGGAGCGGATCCGGGAAGCCGCATGATCCGGAGGGGGCACTGACATGGCCACGACTACGACGCCGCGCACCCCGGCGGGCCGGCCCCCCGGCCCCCCTCGCACACGGGACGGCTCGCCGCCCCCCCGCATCTCCCGGCCCGACCGCGCCGCCCCCCCCGACCGCGCCGCGCTTCCTGACCGCGCCGCGCCCCCAGACCGCGCCGCGCCCCCAGACCGCCGGACCCGCCCCAGGACCCGCCCGCTGGGCTCCCCGCGCCATACCCGGCCGGTCATCGCTCCCCGGACCCGCCCGGAGCCGGGCCGCAAAGAGCTGGCTCGCAAGAGCCGGCCGCAAGAGCTGGGCCGCGCCCGCCCGCGTCACCCGCGCGCGCCGTTCATCCTGCTGCTCATCGGCCTGCTCGGCGGCGCCCTGGTCTGCCTGCTCGTCATCAGCACCACCCTGGCCCAAGGCTCTTACCAGATCACCGGCCTGCAACAGCAGAACGCCAGCCTAGCCAAGCAGGAGCAGTTCCTCACGCAGCAGGTCGCGGAGGAGTCCTCGCCGCAGCAGATCGCCCAGGAGGCCGAACAGCTCGGCATGCGGCCGAACCCGAACCTGCAGTTCATCAACACCAAGACGGGCAAGGTCGTGACGGGCCACCCGTCCGCGGCCGACACGCAGATCGACGTGCCCGGGTACACCCCGTGACGGCGGGCTCCCCGCCGCCACGTCCCCCCCGCGGCGGCCCGGCGGCGCAGCCGCCCGGCCGGCCGGAGCGGCTCCGTGACCCGCGGCGCAGCGATCCGCGGCGCAGCGACCCACGGCGCGGGCCAGGGACGCCGCCAGGAAGGCCGGCGGCACGCACCACGATCCGTTCGGCCCAGAAAATCCCGTCCCGGCCCGGCTACGCCAAGCCGCCGCCGCGGCCCCGGCCGCCCCGGCCGCCCCGGCCCCCCCGGCGCCTGATCCCGCGGGCCAACCCGGTCCGCAGGCTCGGCATCACCCTGCTCGCCATCGCCTTCGTGCTGACGCTGTTCGCCGCGCGCCTGGTGCAGCTGCAGGGCTTGCAGGCCGGTCCCTACGGCACGCTGGCCTCCCAGCAGCGGGCCGTGAAAATCGGGCTACCCGCGCTGCGCGGCACCATTACCGGCGCTAACGGCGAGGTGCTGGCCATGACCGTGGCGACGTACCTGGTCTATGCCGACCCGCCGGAGATCCCCGCCGCCCAGCAGCCGCAGGTCGCGGCCAAGCTGGCCACCTACCTCGGCCAGTCGGCTGAGGTGATCCTCGGTCTCCTCCAGCACCCGACCTCGCCGCAGTACGTGGTGCTGGCCAAGAACGTGCCCGCGCAGGAGGGCAACGCGATCGCCGCCGCCAACCTGCCCGGCGTCGCGCTCACCGCGAGCTACGCCAGGTCATACCCGAACGGCGATTCCACGGCCGACCTCCTCGGCTTCACCGGCACCGACAGTCAGGGTAACCTGACCGGCGCGGCCGGGATCGAACAGGAGTACAACTCCCTGCTCGCCGGGCGGTCCGGCCGCGAGCAGGTGCAGATCGGCACCAACGGCCAGCAGATCCCGCTCGCGGGCAACGACGACCAGCCGGTAGTGAACGGCAGCAATCTTCGGCTCACCATCGTCCCGGCGCTGCAGTACGACGCCCAGCAGGCCTGCGCGGCCCAGGTCGCCAAGAGCAAGGCCAGCAACTGCACGGTGGTGATCATCCAGCCCAAGACCGGCTACGTGCTGGCCATGGCGCAGTGGCCCACCTACGACCCGTCGACGGTCACCAGCGTGTCCCAGGCCACCGACGTGGCCGTGCAGAACGAGTTCCAGCCGGGCTCGACGGCCAAGGTGATCGCGGCCGCGACCGCGTTCGAGCACGGCGGCCAGACGCCGATGAGCGCCTACACCATCCCGTACCAGATCAACGAGGGCGGCCAGCTCATCCACGACGCGGAGTGGGGGCCCGGCGAGCGGTACACCATCGCCGGCATCATCGCGCACTCCTCCAACGTCGGCATCTCCCAGGTCGCCGGGCACATCACCCCGCAGGTCCAGTACGACTACCTGCGGGCCTTCGGGCTCGGCCAGCTCAGCGGCCTCGGGCTCCCGGGCGAGACCGCCGGCGACCTGCCCCCGGTCTCGCAGTGGTGGCCGGACACCCGGTACACGCTGGCGTTCGGCCAGGGCGTGGCGGTGACGGCCATCCAGATGGCCGAGGTGTACGCGACGATCGCCAACGACGGCGTACGGGTGCAGCCGACCCTGGTCGAGGGCACCACCAGCGCCGCGGGCAAGTACACCCCGGCCGCGGCTTCGCCGCAGGAGCGGGTCATCCAGCCGAAGACCGCGCAGGAGCTGCGGGAGATCCTGGAGCAGGTGCCGGCCATCGACGAGGAAGGCAACCAGCCCTGGGGCATCATCCCCGGCTACGCGATCGCCGCCAAGACCGGCACCTCGCAGGAATCCAACGGAACCTGCGCCCTGTGCGTCTACGGATCAAGCTACATTGGCATGGCGCCCGGCAACGACCCGCAGCTGGTCATCGCGGTCAACGTGCAGAACCCGCGCAAGGGCGGCCACTTCGGCGACGTGGTGGCCGGCCCGGTCTTCTATCAGGTGGCGAAGGCAGCGCTGGCCACGCTGCAGATCCCGCCGGACGGTGCCAGTCCGGCCAAGATCCGCATGAACGCGCCGTGACAGGAGGTACCCTCACCCCGTGGCGATCCGACCTGCCCGCCAGCAGCCCAGGCCGCTGTCCGTTCTCGGCTCGCTGCTCGGCGTCCGGCTGGCCTCCGTGGGAAGTTCCTTTTCACCGAACGATCTCGGCTTCGTCAGCGGCGTCACCCTCGACTCGCGCACGGTGGCGCCCGGCGACTTGTACGTCGCCCTGCCCGGCAGCCGGGTGCACGGCGCCGCGTTCTGCGCCGACGCGGTGGCCGCGGGCGCCGTCGCGATCCTGACCGACCCGGACGGGAAGGCCCGCGCCGCGGCGACCGGGGTGCCGGTCTTCGTGCTGGCCGACCCGCGCGGCAAGCTGGGCGAGATCGCCTGCTGGGTGTACGGGAACCCGTCGAGCCGGATGACGCTCATCGGCGTGACCGGGACCAGCGGCAAGACCACGTCCACCTACCTGCTGGAGTCCGGGCTGCGCCAGGCCGGCCACCGGACCGGCCTGATCGGCGGGGTGGAAAGCCGGATCGGCCCGGAGCGGCTGCCCAGCTCCCTGACCACCCCCGAGGCGCCCGACCTGCAGGCGCTGTTCGCGGTCATGGCCGAGCGGGGGGTGACCGCCGCCGCGATGGAGGTATCCAGCCACTCGCTGGCCCTGGGCCGGGTCGCGGGCACCAGCTTCGACGTGGCCGTGTTCACCAACCTGTCGCAGGACCACCTGGACTTCCACGCCGACATGGAGGACTACTTCCGGGTCAAGGCCTCGCTGTTCATGCCGCCGCTGATCGGGGTGGTGAACATCGACGACAAGTACGGCCGCCGGCTGGCGTCCTCGGCGGTCGTGCCGGTCACGACGTTCTCGGCCGCCGGCCAGGCCGAGGCGGACTGGCGGGCCGCCGACGTCCGGTCCGGCGCGGACGGCAGCACCTTCCGCCTTATCGGGCCGGGCGGCGTCGACGCCGACGTGTCGGTGGGGCTGGCCGGCGGGTTCAACGTGGCCAATGCGCTCGGCGCGGTGGTCGCGCTGGTCGAGGCCGGCGTCAGGCTGGAGGACGCGGTGGCCGGGATCGCGGCCTGCCCGGGCGTCCCGGGCCGGCTGGAGCGGGTGCCCGCGCCCGGACTCGACGTCACCGCGTTCGTCGACTACTCGCACAAGCCCGGCGCGGTCGAGGCCGTGCTGCGCTCGCTGCGGCCGGTCACCCGCGGCAGCCTGATCATCGTGCTCGGCTGCGGCGGCGACCGGGACCGGGCCAAGCGCCCGATGATGGGCGCCGCGGCCGCGTCGCTGGCCGATGTGGCCATTCTCACCAGTGACAATCCGCGATCCGAGGACCCGCTGGCCATCCTGGCCGCGATGCTGGACGGCGTGCTGAGCGTCCCGTCGGCCGAACGCGCCCGGGTGATCGTCGAGCCCGACCGGGGTGCGGCGATCTGGCAGGCCGTCAGCCTGGCCCGGCCCGGCGACGTGATCGTGGTGGCCGGCAAGGGACACGAGACCGGGCAGTACGTCGCGGGCACGGTGCTGCCCTTCGATGACCGGCAGGTCACCGCCGAGGCGCTGGAGCGGCTGGCCAAGATCCAGCCGCCGGCGGACCCCTGGGCGGTGGACCGGTGATCCCCCTGACCTTGGCCCAGATCGCCGAGATCACCTCCGGGCAGTGCCGCGGCGACCCGGCGGCCGTCGTGACCGGCGAGGTGGTGATCGACTCCCGCCGGGCCGGGGAGGGCGGCCTGTTCGCCGCGGTCGCGGGGGAGCGGGCCGACGGGCACGACTTCGCCCCGGCCGCCATCGCCGCCGGGGCGGTCGCGGTGCTCGCCACCCGGCCGGTCCCGGTGCCCTCGGTCCTGGTCGCCGACATCCCGGCCGCGCTGGCGGCGCTGGCCCGGTTCGTGGCCGGTTCGCTGCCCGCGCTGGCCATCGCGGGCATCACCGGCTCGTCGGGCAAGACGACGACCAAGGACCTGGCCGCCCAGCTGACCGAGCACCTCGGCCCTACGGTCGCGCCCGCCGGGTCGTTCAACAACGAGCTCGGCCATCCGCTGACCGTGCTGCGCGCGGGCGAGGAGACCAGGTACCTGGTCCTGGAGCTGTCCGCGCGCGGGCCCGGGCACATCGCGTACCTGTGCGGTATCGCGCCGCCCCGCTACGGCGCGGTGCTGAACGTCGGCCACGCGCACGCCGGTGAGTTCGGCGGCCTGGACCAGGTGGCCCGGGCCAAGGGCGAGCTCGTCGAGGCGCTGCCCGCCGACGGGGCCGCCATCCTGAACGCCGACGACCCCCGGGTCCTGGCCATGGCCGCCCGGACCCGGGCCCGCGTCGTCACCTTCGGCGTGCAGGACCGCGCCGCCGCGATCCGGGCCACGGACGTCCGGCTGGATGACCTCGGGCGGCCGGGCTTCACGCTGGTCACCCCCGAAGGCCAGGCTCCGGTGACCCTGCGGCTGCACGGCGCGCACAACGTGCCGGACGCCCTGGCCGCCGCCGCCCTGGCCCGCGAGCTGGGCCTGGATCTGGCCGGTATCGCGGACGGCCTGTCCGCCGCGGTGGCCCGCAGCCGGTGGCGGATGGAGGTCAACCGCCGGCCAGACGGGGTGACGGTCATCAACGACGCCTACAACGCGAATCCCGAGTCCGCCCGGGCCGCCCTGGCCGCACTCGGCCACCTGGCGCGGGACGGGCGCGCGTTCGCGGTCCTCGGCCACATGGCCGAGCTGGGCGCCATCTCCCGCGCCAGCCACGAGAGCATCGGCGAGTGCGCGGCCCGGGCCGGCCTGGCCGGGCTGATCGCGGTGGGCGAGGAGGCCGCGCCGATCCTGGCCGGCGCGCGCCGGGTCGCCGCCTGGCACGGGGAGGCGCTCGCCGTCCCCGACGCCGCGGCCGCCCTCGACGCCGTGGCGAACCAGCTGAAACCCGGCGACGTTGTCCTGGTGAAGGCCTCTCGCGCGGCTCACCTGGAGAGCGTGGCGGCCATGTTGCTCCGGGCGGACAACCTCCCTGGACCCCCCGCGAATGGAGGGGTGGCCCGCCCCCCCATTTCTCCCCGGGAGGAGGGTGCCCGGTGAAGACCGTCCTGCTGTCCGCGGCCGTGTCGCTGTTCTGCGCGCTGTTCGGCACCCCGCTGGCCATCAAGGTGTTCACGCAGCGCGGCTACGGCCAGGAGATCAGGGCCGACGGGCCCGCCGGGCACCTGTCCAAGCGCGGCACGCCCACCATGGGCGGCACGGTCATCATCACCGCCTCGCTGGCCGGGTACCTCGTCGGCCACGTGGTCACCGGCGACGCCATGTCCGCGTCCGGCCTGCTCGTGCTGTTCCTGATGACCGGGCTGGGCCTGGTCGGGTTCGCCGACGACTTCATCAAGCTCTACATGCAGCGCAGCCTGGGCCTGCGCAGCGGAGCCAAGCTGGCCGGGCAGGCCGTCGTGGGCGGCATCTTCGCCGTGCTCGCGATCAGGTTCCCCGACGGGTGGGATCTGACCCCGGCCTCCACCCACTTGTCCTTCTACGCGGACTTCGGGATCTCCGTCGGGCCGGTGCTCTTCGTGGTGTGGGTCATCGTGATGGTGTCCGCCACCTCCAATGCGGTGAACCTCACCGACGGGCTGGACGGCCTGGCCACCGGCGCGGCCATCCTCGCCCTGGCTGCCTACGTCATCATCGGGATCTGGCAGCTGCGCAATGACTGCACCGTCTATCTGGCCCCGGCCTGCTACGACGTGCGCGACCCGCAGGATCTGGCCATCGTCGCCGCCACCGTCATGGGCGCCTGCATCGGCTTCTTGTGGTGGAACGCGCCGCCCGCCAAGATCTTCATGGGCGACACCGGGTCGCTGGCGCTGGGCGGCGTGCTGGCCGGCCTGGCCATCACCACCCGGACCGAGCTGCTGCTGTTCCTGCTCGGCGGCCTGTTCGTGATCATCACCCTGTCAGTGGTGATCCAGGTCGGCTCGTTCAAGCTGACCGGCAAGCGGGTGTTCCGCATGGCGCCGCTGCAGCACCATTTCGAGCTGACCGGCTGGGCCGAGACCACCATCGTGGTCCGCTTCTGGATCATCGCCGGCATCTGCGTCGCCCTGGGCCTCGGCATCTTCTACGTCGGCTAAACCCCGCAGCCCCCGCCCGCCCCACCAGTCCCCCGAGGTCAGGCGAACGCGCTGAGCTGCTCGTCCACCGGCGCGCCGGTGAGCCGGTTGGCCAGCGTGGACATGGTGTACGTCCCGATCCCGAGCACCACCTCCAGGGCGTTCTGGCTGGTGAAGCCGCTGTCCAGGAAGGCCCGCAGTGCGTCATCGCCTACCGAACCCGCTGTATCCAGGACCCGCGCCGTGAACACCCGCACCGCCTCCAGCCCTTGATCGGGCAGCTCGGCAGCATCTCGCAGCGCCGCGATGACCTCCGCCGGCGGCCCCAGCGCGGCCAGCCGGGCCGTGTGCATGGCCACGCAGAGATCACAGCCGTTCCGGGTCGCAACCGTCATGATCACCACCTCGCGGGCCACCGGGTCCAGCGTGCAGTGGTCGAACAGCGCCGTCATCCGCCCGAACCCCTCGAGCAGCTGCGGCGAGGCCGCCCACCGAGCCATGGCGGCCGGCAGATAGCCCAGCTGCTCCTGCGTCGCGGCCATGAACCGCCGGGATCCCGGCGGGGCGGACTCAATAGTGTGCTCGGCGAACCAGCTCATGACAGGAATCCTCCGGTCCGAGTAAGATAGACAACTAGGTTGTCTAAAACGGTAAATGAGGTTGTCGATCGTGTCAAACGGCGTCCCCGACCACGCGTCCCACTCTGCGGCAGGCAGCTCGAAGCCATCCACCTTCGGCTTCGAGCTGCCGCTGCTGCTGTTCGGCGGGTTCCGGTCGATCATCGACGAGCTGCACGCCGAGCTCGCCCGGCGCGGGCACCCCGACCTGCGCCCGGCCCACGGCTTCGCCCTGCAGGCCATCGGGCTGGACGGCGCCACCGCCAGCGAGACCGGCCACCGGCTGGGGATCACCAAGCAGGCCGCGGGCAAGACCATCGACCGGCTGGCCGAGCTCGGCTACGTAGCCAAGGCCGACGACGACACCGACCGGCGGCGCAAGCTGGTCCGCATCACCCCGCGCGGCCTCGACGCGCTGGCCATGTCCGCGGCGATCTTCGATGACATCCGCTCCCGGTGGGCCGGGACACTGGGCCCGGACCGGCTGTCCGCGCTGGAAGCCGGCCTGCGTACCATGGCCCCCGCCGAGACGTACCGCCTCGACGTCCCGGGCTGGTTCGGTGCGTAGCCCTACCCGGTCCCTGCGGGATCGTGCAGCACGCCGCGGCATGGCCAGCCTTCTTACCTAACGGACCGGAGTGTCTTACCTAACGACCCGGACTGCGTGCCCACCGCCCGCCGTGACCGCCACTCGGCCTCGGCCGCCCCCATCGGTGTGCACGGCGGGCCCTGGAAGAACGGCCAGATCTCCTCGGCGATGCAGCGCCAGTCAGCGGTCGCCGACAGCTCGCCGAGCAGGGCGAACAGGCCCAGGTTGATCCGCTGCAGGATCACGTAGGACCGGGGGATCCGCGCGTAAGGCGTCAGCGGGCTGCGGAAGTCGAAGAACCGGCGGGTCACCGAGGTGGCATACTCGCTGGTCATGGTGCGCGAGCCGCGCTCACGGACGGTGTCGTAGAACACGGCCATATGCTCCACCACCAGCGGCGTGGACACCGGCGCGTCCGGGACCAGGAAGCCGGCCCGCACCATGGCCCGGCGGAACCCCTCGGGGTCATCGTCCACGCACAGATGCTTGACCATCGCGGCCAGCGGCGCCATCTCCTCGTCGGTGAAGTGCTTGACCAGGCCGAAGTCCAGGAAGGTAACCCGGCCGCCGCCGTGGAACAGGTAGTTGCCGGGGTGCGGGTCGCCGTTGAAGGCGTGCGCCTCGTACAGGCTGCGGAACACGAACCGGTAAATCGTCTCAGCGGCCAGGTCACGTTCGGCCTGCGGCCAGCTGGCCAGCTCGGCGAACCTGGCCCCGTCGGCGAGCTCACTGGTCACTACCCGCCGGGTGGACAGCTCGGGCACGATCCGCGGCACGTGAATGGTGGGGTGGCCGTCGAAGTAGTCGGCGAACGACTGCTGGTTGCGCGCTTCGCGGCGGTAGTCGAGCTCCTCGGTGATCCGTTCCCTCAGCTCGGTGATCAGCGCGTCGACGTCCTGAGCAGGCGCGGTGATCTTGAGCATCCGGCGCAGCAGCGCCACGTTCCCCAGGTCAGCCTCGATGGTCTCGGCGATGCCCGGGTACTGGACCTTGACCGCGACGGCGCGGCCGTCTCGGGTGATCGCCCGGTGCACCTGCCCGATCGACGCGGCCGCGATGGGCTCCGGGTCCCAGGTGGCGAAGACCTGCTCCGGCGGCTGGCCAAGTTCCTCGGTGATCACTCCGGCGGCCAGCTCCGGGCTCATCGGCGGCACGCTGTCCTGCAGCCGGCTCAGCGTGCGGCGGGCGGCGGGGGACAGGCCGTCGTCGACGTAGCTGGCCATCTGGCCCAGCTTCATCAGCACGCCCTTCATCGTGCCCAGGGTGGCGGCCACGTCCTCGGCGGTCTGCAGCGCCAGGTCGTTCCGCAGCTGCTGGCGATGCTCACCCGCGCGGGCGAACAGCCGCGGCGCGTTGGCCGCGTACCGTGCCCCGCCGCGGGCGGCCAGCCGCAGCGTCGCCATGCCCCGCTCGACCCGAAGCCGGCCGCCCCGGCCTCGCCGCCCAGGCTCTTTCTGCCCCCCGGGTTCTTTCCCCTGGCCGGGCTCTTTCCGCCGCCCGAGGACCGCCAGCGCCGCGATCACGGCGGCGCCCGCGGCCACCGCGCCCGCCAGCCTGGCCGTCCTGGACCTCAATTTTTCGCCCCACGCATCCGCAACGCGAGCTGCTGCCGGGCCTCGAGCACCCCCGGCTCGGCCATGAAGACCGCGTCGAACACGCCGAGAGTCTGCCGGATCTCGGTGCGGCGCTCGGGCGTCACCGGCGGCGGGTCCGGGTAGCCGTAGAGGTCCCGTGCCCAGCCCGGCAGCGTGGCGAGCGCGGCGTCCCGCAGGTCCTGCCAGAGCTCGGCGATCTCCTCGCCCATGCCGGCCGGGTCCAGCAGGTAGCCCATGGACTCCGCCGCGGCGGGCGTGCAGCGCAGCTCGGGCCGGACCTGGTCGAGGTACTCCGCCACGGCGGTCACGCTGGCCGGGATGATCTCGCCGGGTACCCCGAGGAGCTCGGCCGAGACGGCCATCTCGCGGACGTAGGCGTCCGCGTCGGCCTCGGCGGGCGGCGTGCCGAACATCCGTGCGGCTGCGAGCACCGAATCCACCAGCGCCACGTGCACCCACAGCAGCAGCGCGGGATCCGCGGCGGCATAGGGGCGGCCGGTCACCGTGTCCGTGCCGCGGACGTGCTCGTGGATGGCCCGCACCCGCCGGGCCACCTGGCTCGCGGCGGCCCGGTCGCCGTATGTCAGGGTCGCGAGGTAGGCCGAGGTGGCGGCGAGCCTGCCGACCGGGTCGGCTCGCCAGTCGCTGTGCTGGTCGACCCCGGCCATGGCCAGCGGGTGCAGCGCCTGGACCAGCACCGACCGCAGCCCCGCCACCGGCCCGGACAGGTCGGCGGCCAGCCGCCAGGTCACGCTGCCCGGTCCGAAGTACCCGTCGTCCTGCGGTCGGTCAGGCACCCCGGTGACGAAGGCGGCCGCATACCGCTCGACCAGCCCGACCGCGGCGGCGTAAGGCCCGGTGGTCATGATGCCTCCCGCAGGCCGGCGAACAGGTCGTCCTCAGGCAGCGGCGCTCCGGTGCTGTCGCTCGCCCGGATGAAGCTTTCGAACCCGAAGATCTCCTCGGCGATCTCCGGCGGTAGCTTGCTGAACCACGACTCGGAGACCTGGCTGCCGTGCGCGAACAGCGCCTTGTTCTTGCGGCTCACCACCGGCCGGATGTCCACCGTGGTGGTGATGCGCTGCTCGGACTCCTGGCCCCGCCGCAGGACCTCGGGGTCGGGTTCCGGCCAGTCCGGCATATCCGTGCCGAGTTCGCGCAGCGCCTCCCGGACCCTCCGCCAGCCGCTGCCCCGCATGGCGCTGAGGTAGAGCTTGGCCGGGATGCCGGTGTCCGCGAACGCGGCCTGCGCGCAGCGGCTGGCGTGTACGTGGTCGGGATGCTGGTACGGCCCCTGGTCGTCGTAGGTGATCAGCACCTGCGGCCGGTACCGCTCGATCAGGCCGGAGATCCGCGCCGCGACCTTCGCCTGCGGGATGTTGCAGAACGCATCAGCCCGGCTCTTGTAGTCCCATTCCGGCATGCCTGAGTCCCGGTAGCCCAGCAGTTCCAGGTCCGTGACCCCCAAGATGGCGCAGGACTCGCGCAGCTCAGCCAGGCGCTGACGGACCACGGCCTGCTCGTCGTGCCCGTCCTGGCCCGGTTTGATGCCGCCGTTCCCGTCGCCCAGCTCACCGTTCGTGCATGTCACAACCACCGTTCGGATGCCCTGACCGGAGTAGGTGGCCAGGACCCCGCCGGTGCTGGACGCCTCGTCGTCGGGATGCGCGTGGACCGCCATCATCGTCAGCATGTCTGCCATGCTTCCAGCGTGCCCGACCAGGCGGCCCAGCGCCCAATCGGGGTGACTCAGCGCACGGGCAGCAGCGCCGCCGTCACGCTGAGCAAAAAGGTGGCCAGGGCCGCCAGGCCGTGCACGGCCGGGATGAGGGGGAGCAGGTGCACCGTGCGTCGCCGGGCCGGCGGCGGTCCGGCGAGCAGCGCGGCGATCATCTCGTCGGTGACCGTGAACGCATCCTGGGGCGCGGCCGCCCTCGGTTCCGGCTTCCGGGCCGGGCCAGCCGAGCCCGGCTCAGCTGCCGCCTCGCCGCCGGTTTCGGTGGCGGGCCGGACCGGGTAGGGCGTCCACAGGGTGACGGTGCAGACACCCAGGCAGATCGCGGCGCAGACCATGGTCACGCCGAGCCACGCCAGCGGGCGCCAGCCGCTGCCCAGGTAGCTCAGCCAGATGACCAACCCGGCCACGGCCGCGGCGGCATGCCCGAATACCACGGCCGGCGGCACGCCCACGCCGGTCGCCCGCTGGCGGCGCAGGCCGCCGCGCGCGATCCAGGTTCGCAGCATGTACCCGCCGATGCCGACGGTCAGCAGCCACGCCAGCAAGGCGGCCAAGCCCAAGCTCATGGTCACATCCGCGGGGCACAGGTACCCGCAGCGTACTCGCCGGCCCCCGAGGGCGGTAGCCCGGAGCCGCCCGGCGCCCCGGCCTGCCTCCTACGGCTCGTGCACCTCCGCCGCCCGGCTGAGCGCCTCTGGATGCATCCGGAGGTAGTGCTTGGTCAGTACGGCGCTGGCCTGGCCGGGCTGGTAAGCCAGCGTGCGCCCGCATATCTCGCAGCGGGTAAGGGGTAGCCGGGTCACCGTCACCGGGAAGCGCGAAGAATCTGCCCTGCTCATCGCCTGCCATGATGCCAGAGGCCCGCAACGGCCCGGCCGCCCGGGGCGGCTAACGGCCCCGCGCCTGGCCACCTGGGGCGGCTCAGGCGCATGCCGCACCGAAATCGGCGGCCGACACGCGCCGGATGTCCGGGTCTTGTCGCGGTCCGGCGAACAGACTTGAATCATGTATCTCCAGGTTCCCGGCGGCGCTGACGGCCTGGCCGACCCGGATATGGAGGCCCCGGCCCAGCCGGAGCCCGCCGGAGGAGCGCGGGGCCTGGGCGGGGTACGGGACCGGATCGGGGTCTGGCGCGGGCTGCTCGACCGGCCGCTCACGTCTTACTACCTGGTCCTCGGCATTACCATCCTGCTGCTCGGGCTGGGCCTGGTCATGGTACAGTCCACCGCATCCGTCGCCGACCTGAGCGCCGGGCTTTCGCCGTACTCCGACTTCAAGAAGCAGCTGCTCGGCGCCGCCGTCGGGCTGCCGCTGATGTGGGCGGCGGCCCGCTCGTCGCCGCGGCTGTTCCGCGCCTTCGCCTACCCGCTGCTGGCGGTGGCCGCCGTCGGGCTGGGCCTGACCCTGATCCACGGCGTCGGCGTCTCGCAGAACGGCGCGACGCGGTGGATTGCCATCGGCGGGCAGCAGATCCAGCCGTCCGAGATCGCCAAGCTGGCCCTGGTGGTATGGGGCGCCGACCTGCTCGCGCGCAAGGACAGGCTGGGCCACCTGGCGGACTGGCGGCACATGCTCGTCCCGTTCATGCCGGGCACCGCCGTGCTGTGCCTGCTCGTGATGACCGGCGACGACCTGGGCACTACGTTCATCCTGCTGGTCATCTTCCTCGCGCTGCTGTGGGTCATCGGCACGCCCGGCCGCGTCTTCGCCGGGCTGCTGATCCTGACCGGCCTGGCCATCGGGCTGATGATCATCTCGAGCCTGTGGCGGTTCAAGCGCCTGGCCGGTTTTCTCGATCAGGGCAGCGGCGCCACCGGGGCCAACTGGCAGTCCATCCAGGGCCGGTACGCGCTCGGCTCGGGCGGCATCTTCGGCGTGGGCCTCGGGGCCGGCCGCCAGAAGTGGGGCTACGTTCCCGAGTCCACCAGCGACTTCATCTTCGCCACCATCGGCGAGGAACTCGGGCTCGTCGGCACGCTGTGCGTGACCGCCATGTACGGCGGGCTGGCCTTCGCCGGCCTGCGGATCGCCCGGCGCGTTCCCGACCTGTTCGCGCGCCTCGCGGCGACCGGCATCACCGCCTGGATCGTGGTCCAGGCCGTGGTCAACATCGGCGCGGTGATCGGCGTGCTGCCCCCCGAGGGCGTGCCGCTGCCCCTCATCTCGGCGGGCCTGTCGTCATTGCTGAGCACCCTGGTCGCGCTCGGGCTGCTGATGGCGTTCGCCAGGCTCGAGCCAGGCGCCCAGGACGCTTTGGCCGCACGCGGCCCCGGCTGGCCGCTACGCGTTCTAAGCTGGCTCGGTCTAGCAAAGCGCCGACGATTACGCAGCAGTTCAGGGACGAGACATGAGGGTACTCCTGGCCGGCGGAGGGTCCGCCGGGCACATCGAACCAGCTCTCGCGCTGGCGGACGCCTTGCGGCGTGCCGTCCCCGACGTCGAGGTGACCTGCCTGGGCACTGAGCGAGGCCTGGAGACCCGGCTGATCCCGCTGCGCGGATACCCGCTCGAGCTCATCCCCGCCGTGCCGATGCCACGCGCGGTGACACCGAAGCTGCTGACGGTGCCAGGGCGGCTGGCGGGGGCGATCAACGCCGCGGCCGCGGTCATCGACCGGACCGGGGCACAGGTGCTCGTCGGCTTCGGCGGGTACGTCGCGACCCCCGCCTACCTGGCCGCCCGGCGGCGCAGGATCCCGATCGTCGTGCACGAGGCCAATCCGCGCCCGGGGCTGGCCAACCGGCTCGGCGCCAGGTTCACCACGCACGTCTTCACCGGGCACCCGGACACCCAGCTCAGGAACGGCAAGTACATCGGCATCCCGATCCGGCGGGAGATCGCCGAGCTGGACCGGCTGGCCATCGGCGACAAGGCCCGGGCCCATTTCGGCCTGCGGCCTGACCTGCCCGTGCTGCTGGTTACCGGGGGCTCGCAGGGGGCGCGCTCGCTGAACAACGCCGCCTTCGGCGCGGCGGAATGGTTCAGGGGCGCGGGCGTTCAGGTGCTGCACGTCATCGGCCCGCGGAACGCGGATGACGCTCCTGCGGCCCGGGCCGGCGTGCCCTACGTGGCCGTGCCCTACATCGACCGGATGGACCTGGCCTACGCGGCGGCGGATTTCGCCTTGTGCCGGGCCGGCGCGATGACCTGCGCGGAGCTCACCGCCGTGGGCCTGCCGGCCGCGTACGTGCCGCTCCCCATCGGGAACGGCGAGCAGCGGCTGAACGCGCTGCCGATCGTGCAGCGCGGCGGCGGCATGCTGGTCAATGACGCCGACCTGACTCCCGAGTGGATCCGGGACACCTTGCTGCCGGTGCTGGTCAACATCGACCAGGTCGCCGATATGTCGGAGGCCGCCGCGTCGCTGGGCCGCGGCGACGCGGACCGCTGGCTCGCCGAGGCGGTCATCGAGATCGTGGCCGCCAGCGGCCAGGAAGGGGAGCGGGATAAGGGTGGGGAGAATGCAGCCGCTCATCACGCCGACTGAGCTCGTACCCGCCATCCGCCTCGGGCGGGTGCACTTCATCGGGATCGGCGGCGCGGGCATGTCGGGCATCGCGCGGATCATGCTGGCCCGCGGGATCGCCGTGTCCGGCAGCGATGCGATGCCCTCGGCCATGCTCGACGACCTGCACGCGCAGGGCGCCCGGGTGCACGTCGGGCACGCGGCCGCCAACCTCCGCGACCTGGGGCCGGGCGACACCCTGGTGGTGTCCAGCGCCATCCGCGCGGACAACCCGGAACTGGCCGAGGCGACGCGGCGCGGGATGCGGGTCATCCACCGGGCGGCGGCGCTCGCGTCGGTCATGGCCGGCCTGCGGGTGACCGCGGTCGCGGGCACGCACGGGAAGACCACCACGACGTCCATGCTGACCACCGTGCTGCGCGACTGCGGCGCCGATCCCGGCTACGTCATCGGCGGCATACTGAACGCGACGGGGCTGGGCGCCGAGGACGGCGCGGGCATGGACTTCGTCGCCGAGGCCGACGAGAGCGACGGATCGTTCCTCCTGCTCTCGCCCGATGTGGCCATCGTCACCAATGTGGAAGCCGACCACCTGGATAATTACGGCAGCCTGGCCGACATCGCCGACGCCTTCACCGCGTTCGGCAGCCGCGTCGCCAGCCTGGTGCTGACCTGCGCAGACGACCCCGGCGCCGACGCCCTTGCGACCCGGCTCCAGGCCCTGGAGCCGGGTCGGGTCCGGCGGTACGGCGAGTCACCCGGTGCCGACTACCGGCTCGGCGACGTCAAGTCCCAGGGCCTGGCCGTCAGCTTCGCGGTCACGGCCGACCACAGCCCGTTCGGTGAGATCTTCGCCCAGATGACCGTGCAGGTGCCGGGCCGCCACAACGCACTGAACGCGACCGCTGCCTTCGCCGCGGCCGTCGAGCTCGGCTTCGCGCCGCCGCGGGTGTGCGCCGCGCTCGCGGGCTACCGCGGTGCCCGGCGCCGGATGGAGTTCAAGGGCGAGGCCGGCGGGGTGCGGGTCTTCGACAGCTACGCGCATCACCCGACCGAGCTGGCCGCGGACCTGCGTGCCGCGCGAGACATCGCCATTTCGCCCGAATCCGCCGGCGCCGCGGGCTCCGGCGGCCGGGTCATCGCCATCTTCCAGCCGCACCTGTACAGCCGGACGAGGATCTTCGCCGACGACTTCGGCGCGGCGCTGGGCCTCGCCGATGAGGCACTGGTGCTCGACGTCTACGCCGCCCGGGAGGACCCCGAACCCGGGGTGACGGGCGCGCTCGTAGCGGATGCTGTCCCGGGCGGACGGGCCTTGTTCCTGCCGGACCGGACCCAGGTCGCGCCCGTCATCACCCATCTCGCCGGACCCGGCGATGTGGTGCTGACCATGGGAGCCGGGGACGTCACCACGCTCGGACCGCAGCTGATCGAGGCCCTGCGGAGGCGGCACGGGTGAGCGGCTCGGGCGGTTCCCTGGTCTGGGTGCGGGATGACGACGCGGCCCGGCCCGGGGCCGCCCGGTCCCGCCGGCGGCCACCCGCCCGGTCCCGCCGCCGCCGTCGGCGGCTAGCCGCCGTCGTCGCCCTGGCCGCGATGGCCATGGCCGGCGCTGCTGCCTGGGCGCTGCTCGGCTCGGGGCTGTTCGCGGTCCGCACCTTCGTGATTACCGGCACGCACCTGGTCCCCGATTCCGAGGTCCTCGCCGCGGCGGACGTCCGGCCGGGTACGCCGCTGATCCAGGTGAACACCGCCCAGGTTGCGGCCCGCGTGCTGACCATCAGGCAGGTGGCGGGCGTGCAGGTCTCCACATCCTGGCCGAACCGGGTGGTCATCGTGGTGCGGGAAAGAACTGCGGCCCTGGCCGTCGCGCTGCCCGGCGGCGGGTTCGACCTCATCGACGGCGACGGCGTGGTCCTGCGCCAGACCCAGGCCCGGCCCCCCGGCCTGCCGCTGTACGCCACCGCGGCCGCCTCGGCCCTGGCCGGTGACCCGTCCGTCGCCGCCGCGGCGGCCGTGCTCGGCGAACTGCCCCCCTCGATACGCTCCGCCGTGACCTCGGTCACCGCGGCCGGCCCCGACCAGGTGACCCTGCAGTTGCGCAGCGGGGTGACGATCCTGTGGGGCGGCGCGGAGGATGCCGCGGCGAAAGCGCAAGAACTTACCGTCCTCATGACGACGCATGCTCGCTATTACGACGTGAGCTCGCCCGCCACGGCGGTGACCGGTACCACCCCCTCGGGCTGACGCGCCCCTTGGGCTGATGCGCCCGATGACTCGCGGTCCGCTAAATGACCCGCCCTGTCCGCGACACGCTGAGCAGTTCTAGCGTGGTTAGTTGACCCGGATGCCGTCCGACCCTACTGTCCCTATCAATCGTTGGGACGACAAAAAACTTTAAATCTTAACCTGAAGGTTAAACCTGATGGTGACGGACAATGCTCCGGTGGCGAATTCCGTGTGGCCTCCTGAGCAGTGGTTTCCCGATCCCAGGGCCATAATCGGCGGGCCGCGGTCGCGCATTTGAATTTACGGTGCACGCCGCCGACAGGGCAGTCGTAAAAACGAGCGGAAAGGTACCCTCCTCGTGGCAGCACCGCAGAACTATCTGGCGGTTATCAAGGTCGTCGGAATCGGCGGTGGCGGCGTCAACGCCGTCAATCGCATGATCGAAGAGGGGCTCAAGGGCGTCGAGTTCATCGCGATCAATACTGATGCCCAGGCGCTGCTCATGAGCGACGCCGACGTCAAGCTCGACGTCGGCCGTGAGCTCACCAGGGGACTGGGCGCGGGCGCCAACCCCGACGTCGGAGCCAAGGCCGCCGAAGATCACCGCGAGGAGATCGAGGAGGTCCTCAAGGGTGCCGACATGGTCTTCGTCACGGCGGGCGAGGGCGGCGGGACCGGCACCGGGGGAGCGCCCGTGGTCGCGAACGTGGCCCGGTCGCTCGGGGCGCTGACCATCGGCGTGGTGACCCGTCCCTTCGGGTTCGAGGGCAAGCGCCGTGTCGTCCAGGCCGAGTCCGGCATTGAGCGGCTGCGCAGCGAGGTCGACACGCTGATCGTCATCCCGAACGACCGCCTGCTGTCGATCTCCGACCGGCACGTGAGCGTGCTCGACGCGTTCAAGGCCGCGGACCAGGTGCTGCTCTCCGGCGTGCAGGGCATCACCGACCTCATCACCACGCCCGGCCTGATCAACCTCGACTTCGCGGACGTGAAGTCCGTGATGTCGGGGGCCGGATCGGCCCTCATGGGCACCGGTTCCTCGCGCGGGGATGACCGGGCCGTCGCGGCGGCTGAGATGGCCATCTCCAGCCCGCTGCTCGAGGCGAGCATCGACGGCGCCCACGGCGTGCTGCTGTCCATCCAGGGCGGGTCGGATCTCGGGCTGTTCGAGATCAACGAGGCCGCCCAGCTGGTGGCGAATTCCGCCGCGGTCGACGCGAACATCATCTTCGGCGCGGTCATCGATGACGCCCTCGGGGACGAGGTCCGGGTGACGGTCATCGCCGCCGGACTGGACGAGAACCGCAACGGCCTGTCCGGCGGATCCAGCCTCACCAGTGCCGATTCAGGCGGTACCGCGTTCAGCAGCACCTCATCGTTCGGCGGCTTCGGGTCCCCCGCGAGCTCGGCCAGTCCCGAGCCGGCCGTCGGCCTCTCTCCCGCCAGCCCCGCTCCGGCGAGCAGGCCCGGTCCTGTCCCGGTAGCCGCCTCGGACACGGCCTACGCTGGCCCCGCCCATGATGGCCCCGCCTACGACGGTGCTGCCCACAACGCCCCGGGCGTCGAGGCCGGCGGGTCCGAACCCGAGATTTCCGCCGCCGCGCGCGCTTATGTCGGCCTGCTCGGCGCCCCCGTGGCGGCCGAGGCGGACTCCGCCGCAGCGGAGGCGCAGCGGAGCGAGGGCCGGGCCGCCGAGGCCGTGACGGCAGCGGATGCCTCCTACTCTTCCTCCTACTCCTCTATCTCCCGCCCGGCGCACGCCGAGCTGGGCCGGACCTTCGACGTCCCCGCCAGCCGGCGCCGGCCCGTCGTCTTCGAAGAAGACGACGACCTGGATGTCCCCGACTTCCTCAAGTGACCGCTTCCCTCCGCCGGGAGGAACTCGCCGCGCGGCTGGCTGCGGTGCAGGGCCGCATCGCCGCTGCGTGCGAGGCCTCCGGGCGGAGGGCTGAGGACGTCACGCTGGTCGCGGTGACCAAGACCTTCCCCGCCTCCGATGTCCGGCTGCTGCGCGAGCTCGGTGTGCGGGACGTCGGCGAGAACCGTGACGTCGAAGCGGCGCCGAAGGCCGCGCAGTGCGCAGACCTCGACCTCGTCTGGCATTTCATCGGCCAGTTGCAGACCAACAAGGCCGCCAGCGTCGCTCGCTATGCCGCCTTCGTGCACTCCGTCGACCGGCCGCGGCTCATCCGCGCGCTCGGCGCGGGCGCGCGCCGGGCGGAGCGGGTCATTGAGTGCATGATCGAGGTCAGCCTCGATGGCGATCCTGCTCGTGGCGGGGCGCTCGCCGGTGAGGTCCCCGGCCTGGCCGAGGCTCTGCTGGCGGAGGAAGGGCTGGTGCTGGCCGGCGTGATGGCCGTCGCCCCGCTCGGCATGCCGCCCGCGGCGGCGTTCACGAAGCTGCTCGACAGCGCGGCGGCGGTCCGGGCCGTCAGGCCGGCCGCCACGGCCATCTCGGCCGGCATGAGCGGTGACCTGGAGGCGGCAATCGCGGTCGGCGCGACACACGTGAGAATCGGTACGGCGTTGCTCGGCGATCGCGGGACCCATGTCAGGTAATGTCCCGAGCGTGGAGCCGGAATGGCTGGCTACGAAGGATACAGGCTGGGAGGACTGAAGTATGCCCAGTGCCATGCGCAAGATGGCGGTCTATCTCGGCCTCGTGGAGGACGATCACCGCTACCAGGAAAAGTACGACTCGTACGGGGAGTACGAGGACTACGAGGAGTCCGGCGTCCCAGAGGAGCCGGGCGAGCCTGACCCGCGCGCCGCGCGGGAGTCGTGGGGGGAAGGGGAGGTGGGCGGGGTGTCCCAGGTTCCCGAGTGGCGCCCTGAGCAGTCGGCTGATCTCGCTCGTATCACGACACTGCATCCTCGCACTTACAATGAAGCTCGTACTATTGGGGAGCACTTCCGCGAGGGCACTCCGGTGATCATGAACCTGACCGAGATGGTGGACAGCGACGCAAAGCGCCTTGTCGACTTCGCGGCTGGCCTGATCTTCGGCCTGCACGGGAGCATCGAGCGCGTGACGAACAAGGTCTTCCTGCTGTCCCCGGCGAACGTCCAGGTGACCGCGGAGGACAAGGCTCGCATCGCCGAGCGAGGCTTCTTTAACCAGAGCTAGACCGCAAGCGGTGGCGACATGCCGCTGACTACATACCGCGCCGGGCGATCGGCGCCGAGGGCCAGGTGGATCCGTGGAAGTCCTGCAGATCGTCCTCAGGTACGTCCTGACGATCTACCTGGTCCTCCTGGTCGGCCGGATGATATTCGGCTGGATCCAGGTCTTCGCGCGTGACTGGCGTCCGACCGGCATCGTGCTCGTGCTGGCCGAAGCGATCTTTACCGTGACAGATCCGCCGCTGAAATTCCTGCGCCGATTCATCCCGCCGCTCCGCCTCGGTATGGTAGCGATGGACCTGAGCTTCATGGTTCTATTCATCGTGGTGTTGATCCTGCTAGAAGTGGCTGTGCCTCACCTCTGATTCAGGTACCGTCGTGAGGAACACGGTCCAGTGCGCCGAGGAGACTACAACATGCCGCTGACGCCCGCGGATGTGCGGAATAAGCAGTTCAGCACGACCAGGCTCCGGCCCGGCTACGACGAGGAAGAGGTTGACGCCTTCCTCGACGAGGTCGAGGCCGAGCTTGACCGCCTGCTCCAGGAGAACGAGGAACTCCGGGCCAAGCTGGCGGAGGTACTGCGCGGAGGTAAGTCGGCAGTTCCCGCGCTGAGTTCTCCGCTGTCTGACCCGAAGCCGGAAGTGATGGCTCCCGAGCCGCGGCTAGAGCCTGAGCGCCGCCAGCCCGAGCCGGTCATGATGGGCGAGCGGAAGCCGCACATCGAAGACAACATGGATACGGCCGCTCGCGTGCTCTCGCTGGCGCAGCAGACGGCCGACCAGGCCATTGCTGACGCACGCCGGGAAGCCGACGAGACCCTGGGCCGCGCCCGCCGCGAGGCGGACGAGGTGCTGACCAAGGCTCGCCGCCAGGCGGAGCAGATCACCGGCGACGCGCGTGCCCGCGCGGAGAGCCTCGAGCGGGACGCGCAGGAGCGGCACCGCCAGGCCATGGGCTCGCTGGTGCAGACCCGCGAGGAGCTCGAGCGCCGGGTCGACGACCTGCGCGCATTTGAGCGCGAATACCGCAGCAGGCTCAAGGCGTACCTGGAGGGCCAGCTCCGCGACCTGGATGCCGGCGTGACCGAGACCGGCAGCTTCCCGGCGGTCGGGGCCGGGTCACAGCCGTCCATGCCGGCCGCGCTGAGCGCGCCGGTGGGCAGCCGCAACGGTGGCCAGTACGGGATGCCCGAGGTCGTGCCGCATTCCGGTGGCTTCCGCACCGCTGAGGGAGCGCCCTCGCGCGACCGTCGGTAGGCGCTAAGTACCTGCGGGGGACACTGAGAGAACGTCTGTGATCCGATTCAGCGCGTTTCTCGTTGCTGTCGCGGTCGGGCTGCTGGTCGCCGGGGTAGTGACCAGCAGGCTCGCCTTGGTCTACGGTGCGATCGCCGTCAGCGGCGTGGCTCTGCTGGCCTTGGGTATCGGGGTGCTCATCAAGCGGCACGAGCTGTTCGGCCAGCCCGGATCGGCTCAACCTGAGCTGAAGCTCCCCGAGCCCGGGCTGGCGCAGCCAGTGCCAGCGGTCGCGTATGTCGCGCCCGCCCAGCCCGGACAGCAGGCCGCGGTTCCCGTCGGCTCGGCCCGGCCTGCGGTCCCCGCCGGGCCCGCGTCGGCTGACGTCCCCGGCCGCCCGCTCGCGCCGCCCCCGCCCCGTCCCCTGTCAGGAATGAGCATGACGGGGGACGCTTCGACCGCCTGGACCCGCCGCGAGGATGCACCGGCTACCCAGCCCCTGCCTCAGGTACCCCGCCAGGCCCCCGCGTCCCAAGAGCCTCCCGCAGCCAAACAGCCTCCCGCAGCCCAGGAGCCCCCTGCCGCCCAGGAGCCCCCGGAGAGCCCGGAACACTCCGCGCCCCCGACCGTGGCCGTAGCCGCGGCTGCGGCCGCCTCCCCGCCGCCCGAGGCCCCTGCGCCCGAACCCGCTCCGCCCGCCACCCCGCAGCCGGCTGATCAGCCTCCGGCCGCCGAGAGCCAGCCCCAGCCCGCCGAGAGCCAGCCCCAGACCGCCGGCCCCGCCCCGGCCGCTGAGCAAACACCAGACCCCCAGCCCGCGCCGGACCAGCCGCTCCCGCCACGCGACGCCGCGCCCACCGAGGCCAAACCCGACCTCCTCCAGCGCAGCGTCACCATGGTCCCGGGCGTGCCGCGGTACCACACCCCGCAATGCCTGCTCATCCGGTACATGGGCGACGGCGATCTGGAGAAGATGACACTGGGCGCGGCCCGCGAGGCGGGCTGCAGCCCGTGCCGCGCCTGCCTGCCCGATCAGCCCGACGTGACCCCCGAGTTAGGCCCGCCCGAGCCAGAACGTCAAGCCGAGGCCGTCCTCGACATGCTCCCGCGCCGCCTCGGCCTGCGCACCCGCACCCGCAGCACCCGCACCCGCAGCGCCAGCCACCGCACCCGGACCCGCCGGCCCGAAATCGACCGCGAGCACCTCTGCGGCGATCAGCCCGGCGTGCTCGGTCAGGGCCGCCGCCACCTGCGGGTCATCAGCTGACCAGCGCAGCCGGATCCGGTCGGTGACCTGCAGGCCGTCGTTCTTGCGCGCGTCGGCGACCAGCCGGACGAACTCGCGGGCCAGGCCTTCCCGTTGCAGTTCCGGGCTGACCGCGGTGTCGATGGCCACCGTCTCTCCGCCGTCGGTCGCCACCGCCCAGCCCGCCCGCGGCGTCCGGGTCACGATCACGTCGTCCGGGCCGAGGGCCACCGGTTCATCGAACCCGTCCACCCTCACCCCGAACGTCCCGCCCGCCAGCACCGCGGTCGCGATATCCGCGGCAGGCCCGGCCGTCAGCGCGGCCGCCACCGCCGGGGTCCGCGCCCCGAACCGCCGGCCCAGCGCACGGAAGTTCGGCTTCACCGCGTAGTCGACCAGTTCTCCGGCCAGGACCTCCAGCCGCGAGACGTTCAGCTCCGCGGCAATCTCCGTCCGCAGCTCGGCGGGCAGCCCGGCAAAGCCGGCCGCTCCGATCAGCGCCCGGGACAGCGGCTGCCGCGTCCGCACCGACGCCCCCGCGCGGGCCGAACGCCCCAGTTCTACCAGCCGCCGCACCAGCCCCATCTGCTCCGACAGCACCGGATCGATCAGCGACGCGTCGAAGCCCGGCCACGACGCCAGGTGCACCGACTCCGCCTCGCCCGGCTGCCGCAGCACCCCCCACACGTAGTCGGTCACGAACGGCACGAACGGTGCCATCAGCGTCGTCAGCGTCCGCACGCATTCATACAGCGTGGCGAACGCCGCCGCTCCGGCCGTCCCGGCGGGCCCGTCCCAGAACCGGCGCCGTGATCGGCGCACGTACCAGTTCGACAGATCGTCGATGAACCCCCCGAGCCGCCGCCCGGCCGCCGCTGTGTCGAACCCCTCCAAGGAACCGGTGACGTCCCGCACCACCGCGTGCAGCTCGCCCAGCACCCACCGGTCCAGCAGCGGCCGCTGCGCCGCCGGCGCGCCCGCCAGGTCGGCCGCCGTCCAGCCGCCCGCGTTCGCGTACAGGACCAGGAACGAAGCCGTATTCCAGTAGGTAAGCAGCACCTTCCTGACGATCTCGTTGAGCGCGTCGTGGCCTATCCGCCGGTCGGCCCACGGCGAGCCGGAGGCCGCGAAGAACCACCGCAGCGCGTCCGCCCCGTGCTCATCCATCAGCGGCATCGGCTCGACCACGTTGCCCAGGTGCTTGCTCATCTTGCGGCCGCCCTCGTCGAGGATCAGGCCCAGGCACACCACGTTCTCGTAGGCCGAGCGCCCGAACACCAGCGTCCCCACCGCCATCAGCGAGTAGAACCAGCCCCGGGTCTGGTCGAGCGCCTCGCAGATGAACCGTGCCGGGTACTCGGCCTCGAATTCCGGCATTCCCCGCAGCGGCGCGCCGTGCTGGGCGAACGGCATCGCCCCCGAGTCATACCAGACGTCGATCACCTCGGGCACCCGCCGCGCGCGTTCGGCGCACACCGGGCACGGGAAGCTCACCGCGTCGACGAACGGCCGGTGCGGGTCCAGCCCGGTCAGGTCCCGCCCGGCCCGCTCCGAGAGCTCCGACAGCGAGCCGACACAGGTCACGTGGCCGTCCGCGCATTCCCACAGGGGCAGCGGCGTGCCCCAGTACCGGGTCCGCGACAGCGCCCAGTCCACGTTATTGCGCAGCCACTCGCCGTACCGGCCGTGCTTGACCGTGCCCGGGTACCAGTTCGTCTTCTCGTTCTCCGCGAGCAGCTTGTCCTTGATCGCGGTGGTCCTGATGTACCACGAGGGCAGCGCGTAGTACAGCAGCAATGTGCCGCACCGCCAGCAGTGCGGGTAGCTGTGCTCGTGCCGGTGCGATTCGAACAGCAGCCCGCGGTCGGCCAGGTCCCCGATCAGCAGCGGGTCGGCCTCCTTGAAGAACAGCCCGCCGACCAGCGACAGGTCATCCTCGAAGTGCCCGTCCGGCTTGACCGGGTTGACCACCGGCAGCCCGTGCGCACGCGACACGTCCATGTCGTCGGCGCCGAACGCCGGCGCGATATGGACCAGCCCGGTGCCATCCTCCGTAGTCACGAATGACCCGGGAATCACAACATGCGCGTCAGGGATCCTCACTATGCCGAACGGCGCCTGGTATCTCGCGCCCACAATGGCGTATCCCGGAAACCGGGCCACGACCCTCCAGTCGTGGTCGAGCACCTTCTCGGCCAGGTCCTCGGCCACCACCACCCGGTTCCCGTCGCCTGAGCGGACCGCGACCACGTAGGTCGCGTCCGGGTGGACCGCCACCGCGGTGTTGGAGACCAGCGTCCACGGCGTCGTGGTCCACACCAGCAAGTCGGCGCCCGCAAGTTCACCTGGTGCGCTCTGCGGGACGGCGGTCAGCGGGAACCTGACCGTGATGGCCGGGTCCGTCACGCTCTGGTAGACGCCTTCCTGCCCCATCTCGTGATCGGACAGCGGCGTGCCGCAGCGCGGGCAGTACGGGCTGATCCGGAAGTCGCGGACCAGCAGGCCCTGATCGTAGATGACCTTGAGCGACCACCACACCGACTCGACGTAGCTGGGGTCCATGGTCCGGTACGCGTGCTCGGTGTCGGCCCAGTAGCCCATCCGGGCCGACATGTCCAGCCAGGCGCTGACGTACCGCAGCACGGACTCGCGGCAGCGCTCGTTGAACCTGGCCACGCCGTAGGCCTCGATGTCCCGCTTATCGGTCAGGCCGAGTTCCTTCTCCACCGCGACCTCGACGGGCAGGCCGTGGCAGTCCCAGCCGGCCCGGCGCGGGACGTGGAAACCCTGCATGGTCTTGAACCGGGGGAACAGGTCCTTGAACGTCCGCGCTTCGACGTGGTGCGCGCCCGGCAGCCCGTTGGCGGTCGGCGGTCCCTCGTAGAAGGTCCAGGCCGGGCCGCCCGCCGTCTGCTTCAGCGACCGCTCGAAGGTCCCCGCGTCCCGCCAGCGGGCGAGTATCTCGTGCTCGAGGGCGGGCAGGTCGACCTGCGCGGGGAGCGGCGCGAATCCAGGCACCGGCCCAGGGTAACGCACTGCGCGGCCTCCGGTTTGCCACGCGTAGCACCGCGAATTATCCTCCGGTGATCGCTGCATTCCGCCCGAACCGGAGGCCGCATGTCTGCTCAGCCGCGGTCTCACGCCGCCGATCCGCCGGTGCGTCCCGGCGAGGAGCCCTGGACCGACGCCGAGCTCAAGGGCGTCCGAGCCGAGCTGGAATCCGAGGCGACCGGCCTGCACGCTGACCTGGCCCGGGCCGCGTCGCAGGCCGCCGACCGTCTGGCCGACTCGGTCCGCGACGCAGGCGACGACACGGCCGACGCCGGGACCAAGGCCTTCGAGCGTGAGCAGGAACTGGCCCTGACCGAGAACGCCCGGGATCTGCTCGAGCAGGGCGAGCGCGCGCTGGCCCGGATCGATGCGGGAACATATGGAGTATGCGAATCATGCGGCAAGCCGATCGGGAAGGCGCGCCTGATGGCATTTCCGCAGGCGACCCTGTGCGTGATGTGCAAGCAGCGCGAGGAACGCCGCTGAACGTGGCCCCCGAGCAGGAGGCCGAGCCCGTGCGGCCGCGCCGGCTCGGCCTCCTGCTCGGGGTCGCCGCATTTGTCCTCGCCGCGGACATCATCTCCAAGGCCGTCGTGGTCGCGCGGATGGCTGACCACCTCCCCATCCGCCTGCTCGGCGGCCTGCTCACCATCACGCTGACCCGTAACGGCGGCGCCGCGTTCAGCATCGGCACCTCGATGACCATCGTGTTCACCGTCATCGCGGTCGGCGTGGTCATCTACGTCCTGCGCGCCGCGCGTAACCTGCGCAGCATCGGCTGGGCCATCACGCTCGGCCTGCTCCTCGGCGGGGCCACGGGCAACCTGGTGGACCGGATCTTCCGCGCTCCTGGCCTCTTTCAGGGTCACGTGGTGGACTGGATCGAGCTGCCGCACTGGCCGGTCTTCAACCTGGCCGACTCCTCCATCGTCTGCGCCGGCGTCCTGGTCGTCCTGCTCGCGCTGCGCGGCGTCCGGCTCGACGGCACCCGGGCCGTCCAGCAACCGACCTCCCCGGCCGATGACAGCACCGGCTGAACGCCAGATGGCGGTCCCTGACGGCCTGGACGGAGAGCGGCTCGACGCCGCGCTGGCCAGGATGTTCGGGCTGTCAAGGTCCAAGGCCGCCGAGCTGATCGGCGATGGCCTGGTCCTGCTGGACGGCAGGCTCGCGGCCAAGTCGGACCGCGTGCTGGCGGGCGAGCCGCTGCAGGTTACGCTCCCGCCGCCGCGCCCCGCCGAGCTGCCCCGCCCGGTGGAAGGGCTCACCATCGTGTACGAGGACGACGACATCGTCGTGGTGGACAAGCCGCGCGGGGTCGCCGCGCACCCGACGCCCGGCTGGACCGGCCCCACCGTCATCGGCGGCCTGCTGGCCGCCGGCCACACCGTGTCGACCAGCGGTGCCGCCGAACGCCAGGGCATCGTGCACCGCCTGGACGCGAACACCACCGGCGTCATGGTCGTGGCCAAGAGCGAGCGGGCCTATTCCGCGCTGAAGCGGGCCTTCCGCGAGCGCACCGTGTCCAAGCGCTACCACGCCCTGGTGCAAGGCCACCCCGACCCGCTCCGCGGCACCGTGGACGCGCCGATCGGCCGGCACCCCGCCGGCGACGGCCGGTTCGCCGTAGTCAATGACGGCCGCCCGAGCGTCACCCATTACGACACGCTTGAAGCGTTCCGTGCCGCCAGCCTGGTCTCGGTCGACCTGGAAACCGGCCGCACCCACCAGATCAGGGTGCACATGTCCGCCATCAGGCACCCGTGCGTCGGCGACCTCCTCTACGGCGCCGACCCCGTGCTCGCCGCCCATCTCGGCCTGACCCGCCAGTGGCTGCACGCCGTCAGCCTCACCTTCGCCCATCCCGCCAACGGCCAGGAAATCTCCTTCACCAGCCCCTACCCTCCCGACCTAGCCCACGCCCTAGACATCCTGCGCGCCGAAAGCTAGCCGCCGTACCGCCCTTCCTGACCGGTTCCGCCAGCCCTCGCCCGGTCTCAGCCCTCGCCCGGTCTCAGCCCTCGCCCCGACCTTCCGCCGATCGACCTTGACAGGCAGCCATCCGGCTGCCTAATGTAACAGGCAGCCGAATGGCTGCGTTTTGGGGATGACGAGATGGATGATGTGTTCAAGGCGCTGGCTGATCCCAGCCGCCGCAGGTTGCTGGACAGCCTGAACGCCCGCAGCGGGCAAACCCTGCGGGAGTTGTGCACCGGGCTGGACATGGCCCGGCAGTCGGTGAGCAAGCACCTCGCAGTGCTCGAGGCGGCCGGCCTGGTCACCACGCTGCGGCGCGGCCGGGAGAAGCTGCACTACCTGAACGCCGCTCCCATCAGCGACATCGCCGAGCGCTGGATCAGCCGCTATGACCAGCCCAGGGTCGACGCGCTCGCCGACCTGAAGAAAGCCCTTGAGGAGACCGAAGTGGATACGCCCTCGTTCGTCTACACCACCTACATCCGCACCACGCCCGAGCGGCTGTGGCAGGGCCTGACCGACCCCGCTTTCACCCGGCGGTACTGGCAGACCGAGTTCATCACGGACTGGGCCAAGGGATCGCCGATGACGTGGGACAACCACGGCGTGATGATCAGCGACCCCGAGCAGGTGGTGCTGGAATCCGACCCGTATCGCCGCCTGTCGTACTCCTGGCATGCCATCACTCCGGAGCTGGCCGAGCGGTTCGGCTGGGATCGGGACCTCCTGGCCAAGCTGGCCGGCGAGCGCCGGTCCAGGGTCACCTTCGACATCGAGCCGGCCGCGCAGGGCGTGAAGCTGACTGTCATCCACGACGGCTTCGAGTCCGGCAGCACCATGGCGCAGATGGTCAGCGTCGGCTGGCCGGATGTCATCTCCAGCCTCAAGACCCTGCTGGAAACCGGGGATCCTCTTCCCGCCTAGTGCAGGTGAACCGTCCAGCACGGCACAATGGCGGCGTGGAGATTCCTGAGCACATCGACGCTCTGCGCCGCCACGGTGACCTGCTCGCGGACGCCGCCGAACGGGCCGGGCTGGACGCACCCGTCCCGACCTGCCCGGCCTGGCAGGTCAAGGACCTGCTGCGGCACACCGGCTACGTCCACCGGTGGGCGGCGAGGCACATCACCGAATGCCCACCGGCCATGCTCGAGGGCCTGCCCGAAGAGGAGATCCTGCGCAGCGGCGCGGCCGACCCTGAGCTGCTCGCCTGGTTCCGCGCGGGCTGTGCCTCCCTGGCCGAGCTCCTGACGGAAGCCGATCCTGCCCTGGTCTGCGCCACCTTCATGGATGCCCCCACCCCCCTGGCCTTCTGGGCCCGCCGGCAGGCCCACGAGACCGCCATCCACCGCGCCGACGCCGAGATCGCCTCGGGGGTCTGGCCCGCCTACCCGCCCGATTTCGCCGCCGACGGCGTCGACGAGCTGATCATGGGTTTCAGCCAGCGCCGCAGGTACCGGCCATCTGCCGAGAATGGCGGCAGCCTGCAGGTACAGGCCACCGACACCGGCCACACCTGGCATGTGGGCACCGAAGGCGGCCGCGTCCAGGCGCGGCGAGACGCCACGCCCGCGGCGGACCCGGGATGCGCGGTCAGCGGGCCCGCCTCCGGCCTGTACCTGTTCCTCTGGAACCGGAGCGACGTCACCCAGGCCAATGTCACGATCTCCGGCGACCCCGGCTTCCTCGATGCCTGGCAATCCAGCGTCCGCGTCCACTGGGACTAGCCCGGCAAGGTCCTGAATTGTCGTAGCCGGGTGTTATCGTCAAATTTATGTTCGATACACTTTCTGGCTCCGATGATCTCGTCAATGTCCCGCGCAGTGACGCTCCGGCCCCGGCCATGGCGGCCACTGCGGGCGTGGCGGGGGTGCCGCTGGAGCGGCTCGAGGCCCAGATCTGCGAGCTGGCCGGGCATCTAGCCGCAGCGACGTGCCGTTTCCTGGTCCTGCTGGGCGATTTTGACGCCCGGCGGGGCTGGGCGAGCTGGGAAATGTCCAGCTGCGCAGCGTGGCTGTCGTGGAAGTGCCAGATGTCCTCGGGCACGGCCCGGGAGCACGTCCGGGTGGCGCGGGCGCTGCGCGACCTGCCCGTGACCCGCGCCGAATTCGCCGCAGGCTGCCTGTCATACGCCAAGGTGCGTGCCCTGACCCGGATCGCCACCCCAGACACCGAGGCGAGCCTGGCCGAGCTGGCCGCCCCGATGACCGCCAACCAGCTCGAGCGGTTCGCCGGTGCTCACCGGCAGGTCAGCGCCGTCGACGACCAAGCCTCCCGCGTCCGCCGCCGCCTGGCTTTCCGGTTCGAGGACGACGGCTCGCTGTCCGGCACGTTCCACCTGCCGCCCCTGGCCGGTGCGGTCCTGCTCAAGGCCCTGCGCGCCGCGGCCGCCGACCTGGAGCACCCGGACCCCGCCGACCGCGAGCACCCGACGCCAGCTGCCCCGGAGAACCCGGATCTCGCGGAGCCGGAGCAGCCGCCCGGCGTTTCCGCGGAAACGCCGACCCCCGGCCGCCCGCCGGCGCCGACCTCCTCAAGCCTGGCCGACGCGCTGCTGGTTATCGCCGAGGCGTTCTTGGGCGGCAAGGCCGCTGCTGCCGATGACCCGGAGGTCTACCAGGTCATCGTCCACGTCGGCACCGACGCCATCACCCCCACCCACCCCGAGGACCACCCGTCCGCCGAGGCCGGAGACGTTTCCGCGGAAACGCCGACCCCCTCGCCACCGACGCCGGCAGCGCAGCCGGCCCGCCCGGATGATCCCGCAGACCCGGCGCGCTGCCACGTGGAGGACGGCCCAGCCATCTCCATCAACGTGGCTCAGATGATCGCCTGCTCAGCGACGTGGAGCTGGATGCTGCACGACAGCGCCGGGAAACTGCTGGACCTGGGCCGCCGACGGCGCCGGCCGAACACCGCGCTACGCCGGGCCGCCCGGGAACGGGATAACTGCCGGTGCCGGTTCCCGGGCTGTGAGTCCCGGCGGGTCGACCTGCACCACATCCAGTACTGGTCCAACGGCGGCCGGACGAAACTGGACAACCTGGTCAGCCTATGCCGCTACCACCACCAGGCGGTCCACGACCGCGGCTACCTGATCGCCGTGGCCCGCGACGGCACGTTCACCTTCTACCAGCCCGGCGGGCACCCGCTCCCGGCCTGCCCGCCCCTGCCGCAAACCGACGGGACGATCGAGAGCTGCCACGACGCGGACGTCACTCCCGAGACGATCATCCCCTCCTGGTACGGCGAGCGGCTGGACCTGGACCACGCCATCTACATCTGCTTCGCCAACGCCGCCAACGCCGCCAACGCCGCCGAGCAGGCCCGCCAGAACCCGGACGGCCCGCCGATCACCCCCGCGCCCCAGCCCGACAGCGCCGGTCAGGCCGAGCAGCACGAGCCGGCCCGGCCCCTCAAGTGGGTCATCGAGCCGCAGGACTGGATGCCTAGCCTGGGCGGCGGCTATGCGGCCCACTAAAACGGACATCCGGGACCGACCGGACCAAGCCGGCGCGGCAACCCGACGCCCCGGGCGTCGCTCCACTAGGGTGGCAAGCACCGAGTTGATGAGGCCGCACGCCGCCCCGAGGCCGGGACCCGCAGGGCAGTGTGCGCTGTGCAGCGTGCCCTGAGGAGACGGTTCATCATGGCAGAGTCCACTCAGCCGTTCGCCCACCTGCACGTGCACACCGAGTACTCCATGCTGGACGGCGCCGCGCGGTTGAAGGACCTCATGGCGGAGGTCAGGAGCCTGGGCATGACGCACGTGGCGATGACCGACCACGGCAACATGTTCGGCGCCGCGGAGTTCGCCCGGCAGGCCAAGGACGCGGGTGTCACGCCCGTGATCGGGATCGAGGCATATGTCGCGCCGGAGTCGCGCGGCAACACGAACCGCATCCTGTGGGGCCAGCCGCACCAGAAGAAGGACGACGTCTCTGCCGCTGGGGCCTACCTGCACAAGACGATCTGGGCCAAGGACAACCAGGGCCTGCACAATCTGTTCCGGCTCTCCTCCCGGTCCTACGCCGAGGGATGGCTGGTCAAGTGGCCCCGGATGGACAAGGAGCTCCTCGCCGGGCACAGCAAGGGCCTGATGGCCTCGACCGGCTGCCCGTCCGGCGAGCTGCAGACCAGGCTCAGGCTCGGCCAGGAGGACGAGGCCCTCAAGGCCGCGGCCGAGTGGCAGGACATCTTCGGGAAGGAAAACTACTTCCTGGAGCTGATGGACCACGGCCTGGACATCGAGCGGCGGGTCCGCGACGGCCTGGCCGAGATCGGCCGCAAGCTCGGCATCCCGCCGGTGGTCACCAATGACTCGCATTACACCCGCGAGCCAGACGCCCAGGCCCAGGACATGCTGCTGTGCATCCAGACCGGTAAGACCCTGGCCGACGCCGACCGGTTCCGGTTCGACGGCACCGGCTACTTCATCAAGCCCGCGGCCGAGATGTACCAGCTGGACAGCAGCGACCTGTGGCAGGAGGGGTGCCGCAACAGCCAGCTCCTCATCGCCGACCGGGTCGACACCACCGGCATGTTCGAATTCCGCAACCTGATGCCCAGGTTCCCCATCCCGGACGGCTTCGAGTCCGAGGAGGAGCTGTTCCGCGCCGAGGTGTGGAAGGGAATGGACCGCCGGTATCCGGACGGGTACGACGAGGAGCGGCGCAGGCAGGCCGAGTACGAGATCCGGATCATCTGCCAGATGGGGTTCCCGGCCTACTTCCTCGTGGTGGCCGACTTCATCATGTGGGCCAAGAACAACGGCATCGCGGTGGGCCCGGGCCGCGGCTCCGCGGCGGGCTCGATCGTCGCCTACGCGATGGGCATCACCGACCTCGACCCGCTGGTGCACGGCCTGATCTTCGAGCGCTTCCTCAACCCCGAACGCATCTCCATGCCCGACATCGACATCGACTTCGACGAGCGCGGGCGGGCCGACGTGATCAGGTACGTGACCCAGAAATGGGGCTCGGACCGGGTCGCGCAGATCATCACCTACGGCACGATCAAGGCCAAGGCCGCGATCAAGGATTCCTGCCGCGTGCTCGGCCATCCATATGCGCTGGGGGACCGGGTCACCAAGGCGTTCCCGCCTGCCGTGATGGGCAAGGACATTTCGCTGTCGGTGATCTTCGACGAGCAGCACCCCAGGTACAAGGAAGCCGGTGAGCTCCGCTCTCTGTATGAGAACGAGGCCGAAGTAAAGCAGGTCATCGACACCGCCCGGGGGATCGAGGGGCTGATCCGCCAGCCCGGCGTGCACGCCGCCGGGGTGATCATGTCCGCCGAGCCGCTCACCGACCACATCCCCGTCTGGACCCGGCACACCGACGGCGCGATCATCACCCAATTCGACTACCCGACCTGCGAAGACCTCGGGCTGCTGAAGATGGACTTCCTCGGCCTGCGCAACCTGACGATCATGGCCGACGCGGTAGCGGCGATCGAGAAGAACCGGGCCGTCTCGATCGACCTGCTCAGCCTGCCGCTGGATGACAAGCCCAGCTACGAGCTGCTGGCCCGCGGCGACACCCTCGGCGTGTTCCAGCTGGACGGCGGCCCGATGCGGTCCCTGCTGCGGCTGATGAAAGCGGACAATTTCGAGGACATCTCCGCCGTCATCGCCCTCTACCGGCCGGGCCCCATGGGCGTGAACTCGCACACCAACTACGCGCTGCGCAAGACCGGCCAGCAGGAGATCGCGCCCATCCATCCGGAGCTCGCCGAACCGCTGCGGGAAGTGCTCGAGCCGACCTACGGCCTGATCGTCTACCAGGAGCAGGTGCAGAAGGCGGCCCAGATCCTGGCCGGATACACGCTCGGGCAGGCCGACCTGCTCCGCCGCGCCATGGGCAAGAAGAAGAAGGAGATCCTCGACAAGGAGTTCGTCCCGTTCCAGCAGGGCTGCCGGGAGCGCGGCTACTCCGATAAGGCCATCCAGGCCGTCTGGGATGTCCTGGTCCCGTTCTCCGGATATGCCTTCAACAAGGCGCACACCGCTGCTTACGGCCTGATCGCGTACTGGACCGCCTACCTGAAGGCCAACTACCCGGCCGAGTACATGGCCGCGCTGCTTACCTCGGTGGCCGACGATAAGGACAAGTCGGCACTGTACCTGAGCGAGTGCCGCCGGATGGGCATCAAGGTGCTGCCGCCGGACGTCAACGAGTCGGTGGCGACGTTCGCCGCGGTGGGCACTGACATCAGGTTCGGCCTGGCGGCGATCCGCAACGTGGGCGCGAACGTGGTGGACGCGATCATCTCGGCGCGTAAGTCGAAGGGCCACTTCAGCGGCTTCACGGACTTCCTGCGCAAGGTCCCGCTGGTGGTGTGCAACAAGCGGGTGATCGAGTCGCTGATCAAGGCGGGGGCGTTCGATTCGTTCGGGGACGCGCGCAAGGGCCTGGTGCTCGTGCACGAGCAGGCCGTCGACGCCGTGATCGACATCAAGCGCAACGAGGCGATCGGGCAGGACTCGCTGTTCGGCGGCGACGCGGAGGCCGAGGCCGTCTTTGACGTTCCGGTGCCGACCGGGGAGTGGGAGAAGTCGACGCTGCTGAACTTCGAGCGGGAGATGCTCGGGCTGTATGTCTCGGACCACCCGCTGTTCGGCATCGAGCACATCATCGCCCGGGAGAGTGACTGCGCGCTGGCCGATCTGACCGCAGAAGACACCGAGGGGCGGCCACGCGCGGGGGACCGGTCGGATGCGCAGATCGTCAAGGTGGGCGGCATCCTGTCCGGTGTCCAGCGCAAGGTGACCAAGCAGGGCAACCAGTGGGCCGCCGCCACGCTGGAGGACCTCGCCGGGGCGATCGAGGTGCTGTTCTTCCCGCAGACCTACCAGCTGTACGCCACCTCGATCGCCGAGGACGCCGTGGTGGTGGTCAAGGGCAAGCTCGACCGCCGGGACGACGTGCCCAAGCTGATCGCCATGGACCTGACCGTGCCCGACCTGTCGGTCGACGCCTCCGGTCCATTCGTGGTGTCCATGCCCGTCGCCAGGTGCGTGCCGCCGGTCGTGGAACGGCTCCGGGAGGTGCTGATCACCCACCCGGGGCCGACCGAGGTCCACCTGAAGCTGCGGGGCCATGAGCGGACCACGGTCGTCCGGCTTGACGCCAAACTGCGAGTAGCTGCCTCGCCCGCCCTGATCGGCGACCTGAAGCAGCTACTCGGCCCTGCTTGCGTGGGTTAGCGCGTTCTAACCGGCGCACGGCGTCAGGGGGTCGGCGACCCGACGAGCTGGTCCATGAACACGCGGTACATGCGAAGCGTCTCGCGCAGGGTCTCAGTGTCAGCCTTGGAGCCCTCGCCCCACCTGCCGCGTAGGGCGCTCGCCCGCTCCTGGATGGCCCGCTGCCGCTCTTCGATGGCCTGCTGCCGCTCCTGGATCGCCGCCTCCAGCTTCGAGGTGACCTGCGAGATGACCTCAGCGGCCTCGGTAACCGAGCCTTGCGGGTCGTCCACGAAACGGAACTGAATCTGCTGCCATTGCGCGGAGTACTGCTCGGCGTCCGGAAGCAAGTTGCCGAAGGCGATGTCGCCGAAGTCGCCGAGCCGGTCCGTGGCCTCACCGGGCCGCAGGCCGGCATCCTCGGCTGATGCCGCATGCTTTCCGGCCGCTCCGCCGGCCGTGGCACCGGTCACCGTGGCACCGGTCACCGCGGCGTCGGCGGCGGCGATATCAGTAGTGTCGGCTCCTGTGGTGCCCGGCCTGCTGCCGGCCAGCCCCCGCGGGTCCGAGGCGGTGTCGCCCGGGGCGCTGTACCCGGTCGCAGTGTCGGCCTCGCTGCCGTACCCGGGCGCCGGGGCGGTACCACTGGTGCCGGCGGGCGAGGTCGTCTCGTAGGTGACCGAACCGGGAATCGAAGGGGCCGCCGGGCCGACGTCCTCGTTGCGGGTCATCCCGGTCCTGCCCTGCTCGACCTCGTAGTCGCGGCCCGCGGCCTGCGGGCTACGCACCGCGCCCACCTCGTTCGGGCGGGTTGCGTCCGCGTATTCGCCGTTGTTCATCTCGTCCTCACGAACCGTGCTGTTCATAGCGCCGTCCTCGGCCGGCTCCGCCGCCCATGATCCGTTCTGGCCCTGCTGGACCGGGCTCGTCATGGCCATCTCATCCGGCACCGTCTCGCAGCCGGCATCCCCTGATCCGGCATCCCCTGAGCCGGCACCGGCTCATCAGGAACCGTCTGATCCGGCCTGTCCCCGCGCAGCGCGGAGGCTACCTTCTTCAGCCGTGTCACCGGCCCGGACTGGTCGGTCTGGGATACATCCATCTCATCGTCCGGGACGACCTGTCCGCGGCCGACGTAGCCAGTGCCTCGGGCCTGGCCGGTCTGGTCCTGCGTCATAGGGATCCACCCTTCCTATCTGATGCCTATCGCGCTGCCTAATGCCTATCGGCCTTTCGGCCTTTCGGCCCATCGGGCCTTTCGGCCCATCGGGCCTTTCGGCCCCTCGGGCCTATCGGGGAGTGGGATTGGTGTTCTCGGCGGCCAGGTCGGCCCTATCCGTGATGCGGCTGTCGCTGGCCACGGCGCGGCCATCCCCGGCCACGGAACCCTCCGCGGCGCCGGGATCTACGGCGCGCTCGCGACCAGGCTGCCCCGGGCCTTCCCGCAGGCCGGTCAGGTCTTCGAACAGCGCGCGGTAGTGGATCAGGGCTCCCCTGAGCTGCTCGGTGGTCGCCGATTCGACCGGGAGAGCCTGGGTCTGCGTGTAGCCCTCGAAAGAGGGGGCGTGGTGGACGGACAGCGCCTCGACGCTGGCGTTCGTGTCGCTGACCGGGTAGCCGCGGTCCCCCATGACCTCCCAGATCAGCGTGCGCGCCGCGGTCACGGCCTCGGCGGGCGTGTCGACGAACTGCTCCTGGATCACGGCCCAGTCGCTGCTGTACCTGGCCTGCTGCTGGGCCGAGAGGGGACGGATGTCGAGCGCGTTCACCCGCCGCTGCCGCGCGGTGAGTTCGGCGTCGGCCTTCCTCGGGCCTATCTCCCTGGCCAGCCGGTCGTATTCGGGACCGAACTGGCGTCGTATGCGCGTCCGCCGTAGCTGCGCAGAGGCAACCACGACGATAGCCGCCACGATAATGACAGCGATGATGATGCCGATGATTGCTCCGGTCGACATGATTACCTCCAATTGAGGGTCGAAGCGCAGATTTGACTACCCCGCCAGGGCTGGCTAAACGGGACGCGGTTCCCGGGCCGCCGAATTCGGGCCATTAGCCGCACTCGGCGCCGCCCTCCAGCCCCCCGCGCGCCCGACGAGTACGATCATGCGGGAGTGACCCGGCAACCGGGGGAGGTCTGACGAACGGGCGACTGGCGGCATTCCTCATAGCGCTGGCGGGCAGTGCGCTGCTCGGCGCCGTGGCCGGGCTCATCTGGGTCGCGGTCGCGCCGACGCCGTTGCTGCGGGAGATCGCCCAAGGCGAGGCCGAGCTGATCAACGCCGAAAGCAGCGCGTTCATCATGGCCGACGCCTGGTTCGTCCTGATCACCGCGGTGGGCGGGCTGATCACCGGCGTGCTCGGCGACCGCCTCCTGGTCAGGCGGGCCGGCCCGGCGGCGGCCGCCGGGCTGGTCCTCGGCGCGGCAGCCGCCGCGCTGGCCGCGTTGTGGGTGGGCGACAACCTCGGGCTGGGTACCTACCACCACCTGCTCGCGTCCAGCCCGGTGGGAGCCTCCTTCCACGCCTCGCTCGCGCTGGGCGCCAAGAGCGCGCTCGCGCTCTGGCCGTTGTGCACGTCGGGTGTCATCCTGCTGGCCGAGAGCGGTCGGCGGACAGCGAAGGAACGGATAGCGAAGGAAGAAGCCGCGTCCGGCATGTGGACAGGTGAGCCGCCGGAACCGCACTCTCCGTAGACTGTGCGGGTGATTTCCCGTATCGACCTGCGCGGGCGCGAACCCGGACGGCTCAGCCGGGCCGCCCTGGCCGGGGTCCTGCCCCGGGCCGCCACCGACGTCGAGGCCGCTGTGGCCCTGGCCCGCCCCGTATGCGACGACGTGCGGCACCGCGGCGCGCAGGCGGTGCGCGAGTACACCGTCCGGTTCGACGGCGTCGACCTGCCCACCACCCTGGTACCGCAGGCCGCGCTCGACGAGGCGCTCGAGGCCCTCGATCCGGAGGTCAAGGCGGCCCTGGAGGAGGCGGTCCGCCGCACCAGGCAGGTGCACCAGGCCCAGCTCCCGGCGGAAAGCACCACCAGGGTGACCGAAGGCCTCTCCGTCACCGCCCGCTTCGTCCCGGTCCAGCGGGCCGGGGTCTACGTGCCGGGCGGCCTGGTGGCCTATCCCTCCTCGGTGGTCATGAACGTCGTGCCGGCCCAGGTCGCCGGCGTCGGCTCGGTCGCCGTGGCCTCCCCGCCGCAGGCTGGCCGCGGCGGCCTGCCGCACCCGTCGGTGCTGGCCGCCTGCGCCCTGCTCGGCATCAGGGAGGTGCACGCCGTGGGCGGCGCCCAGGCGCTCGCCATGTTTGCCTATGGCACCGAAGACTGCGCTCCCGTCGATGTCATCACCGGCCCCGGCAACGTCTACGTCGCGGCGGCCAAGCGGATCCTGCGCGGCGTGGTCGGCACCGACGGCGAGAACGGCCCGACCGAGGTGGCCGTCATCGCCGACGACACCGCGGACCCCGCCTTCGTGGCCGCCGACCTGATCGCGCAGGCCGAGCACGACGAGCTCGCCGCCTGCCTGCTCATCACCACGGACGAGAGCCTGGCCGCGAACGTCACGCGGGAGCTCGACCGCATGGTGCCCGCCGCCCGGCACCACGAGCGGGTACGAGCCGCGCTGCACGCCCAGTCCGCCTGCGTGCTGGTGGACGACCTCGACGCGGCGCTGGCCGTGAGCGACGCCTGGGCGCCCGAGCACCTGGAGATCCAGGCCCGGGACCCGGCCAAGCTCGCGGCGCGGGTCCTCAACGCCGGCGCCGTCTTCGCCGGCCCGTACGCGCCGGTCTCGCTCGGGGACTACCTGGCCGGGTCGAACCACGTGCTGCCGACTGGCGGGACCGCGCGGCACACCAGCGGCCTGTCGGTCTTCCCCTTCCTCAAGCTGGTCAACGTGATCGAATGCGACCAGACGGCGCTGGCCCGGACCGCGCCGCTGATCGACGCGCTGGGCGGCGCCGAGGACCTGGCCGCGCACGTCGAAGCCGTCCGGGTCCGCGTGCCACGGGAAAGCGGGCCGGGATAGATGGCCGACGCACCACTGTCCGTTCGGCCCGACCTGCAGGACCTGCACCCGTACGGGGCTCCGCAGATCGACGTGCCGGTCCGGCTGAACACCAACGAGAACCCCTACCCGCCCAGTCCCGCGCTGCAGCGGGCCGTGACCGACGCGGTGGCCGAGGCAGCGGCCACCCTGAACCGTTACCCGGACCGGGACGCCGTCGAGCTGCGCAAGGACCTGGCCGACTATCTCGGGCACGGGCTGACCGGCGGCCACCTGTGGGCCGCCAACGGGTCCAACGAGGTCATCCAGCAGCTGCTGCAGGCCTTCGGCGGCCCTGGCCGGCGGGCGCTGGGCTTCGAGCCCGGCTACTCCATGCACCCGCTGATCGCCCGGGTCACGTGCACCAGCTGGATCGACGTGGAGCGCGACGAGGACTTCCGCCTGGACCCGGAGCTGGCAGCGCGCGCCATAAAAGATGCCCAGCCAAGTCTGGTCTTCCTGACCTCCCCGAACAACCCGACCGGCACCGCCGCCCCGATGGAGGTCATCGAGGCGATCTGCGCTGCGGCGCCCGGGCTGGTGGTGATCGACGAGGCGTACGCCGAGTTCGCCCGCGAGGGCACGCCCAGCGCGCTCACCCTGCTGCCGCGCCACCCCGGCCTGGTCGTCACCCGCACCATGTCCAAGGCGTTCGCCATGGCCGGCGCCCGGGTCGGGTACCTGGCCGCCGCGCCGGAGGTGGTGGAGAAGCTGCTGGTGGTCCGGCTGCCCTATCACCTGTCCACGGTCACCCAGGCGGTGGCCCGGGCCGCACTCGAGCTGGCCGCCGAGCCGCTGGCCACCGTCACGGCTCTTCGGGCCGAACGGGACCGGCTCGTCAGCTGGCTGCGAAGCAAGGGGCTGCAGGTGGCGGACTCGGACGCGAACTTCGTGCTGTTCGGCACGTTCGAGCGGCGCCGCGGCGTCTGGCAGGGCCTGCTGGACCGCGGCGTGCTGGTCCGCGAGGTCGGCCCGCCGCGCTGGCTGCGGGTCACGGTGGGGACGCCCGAGGAGATGGCCGCGTTCCGTAACGCGCTGAGCGAGGTGCTCCAGTCATGACTAACAGGACGGCGCGGGTGGAGCGGGTCACCCGGGAAACCCAGATCCTGGTCGAGCTCGGCCTGGACGGCACCGGGCTGACCGAGGTCAGCACCGGTGTCCCGTTCTTCGACCACATGCTCGCCCAGCTGAGCAAGCACGGCAGCCTCGACCTGACCGTGCGGACCAAGGGCGACACCGAGATCGACGCGCACCACACAGTGGAGGACACGTCGATCGCCCTCGGCCAGGCGCTGCGCGAGGCGCTCGGTGACAAGAGCGGCATCACCCGGTTCGGCAACGCGCTGATCCCGCTGGACGAGACGCTGGTGCAGGCCGCGGTGGACCTGTCCGGGCGGCCCTACGTGGTGCACCGCGAGCCGGATGGGATGGCCCCGCTGATCGGCAGCTACGACACCACGCTGACCCGGCACATCTTCGAGTCGCTGGCCTTCGCCGCCGGGATCTGCCTGCACGTCCGGGTCATCGAGGGCCGCAACCCGCACCACATCGTGGAGGCCCAGTTCAAGGCGGTGGCCCGGGCGCTGCGCGCCGCGGCGGCCCCCGACCCGCGGGCCGGCGGCATCCCCAGCACCAAGGGGGTCCTGTAAATGACACCGAAGGTGGTGGTCCTCGACTACGGGTCGGGGAACCTGCGCTCGGCGCAGCGGGCGCTGGCCCGGGTCGGCGCGGACGTGACGGTGACCGCGGACCCCGACGCCGCGCTGGAGTGCGACGGGCTCGCCGTGCCCGGAGTCGGCGCGTTCGCGGCGTGCATGTCCGGGCTGCGGGCGGTCGGCGGCGACAAGCTGATCGCCCGGCGGCTCGAGCTCGGCCGCCCGGTCCTCGGCATCTGCGTGGGCATGCAGGTGCTGTTCACGGCCGGCGCGGAAGCGCCGGGGGGCCCCGGGGAGGTGGTCCCCCCGGGGAAGGACTGGTGGACGGAGGGCTGCGCGGCCTGGCCGGGCACGGTGGAACGGCTGGACGCCGGGGTGCTGCCGCACATGGGCTGGAACACCGTGGCGGCCGCACCGGGCTCGGTGCTGTTCGCCGGGATCCCGGCCGGGACCCGGTTCTACTTCGTGCACTCCTACGCGCTGCGCGCCGCCGGGGCCGGTGACCTGGCCGCTGCGGGTGCGCTGGTCTCCTGGACCGAGCACGGCGAGCGGTTCGCCGCCGCCGTCGAGCAGGGCACGCTGCGGGCCACCCAGTTCCACCCCGAGAAGTCCGGCGACGCCGGCGCCGTCCTGCTGTCCAACTGGCTGGGGACCTTGTGAGCGATCTGATCCTGCTGCCCGCCGTGGACGTCGCGGACGGGCGCGCGGTGCGGCTGGTCCAGGGCGTGGCCGGCAGCGAGCGCAGCTACGGCGATCCACTGGAGGCCGCGCTGGCCTGGCAGCGGGCCGGCGCATCCTGGATCCACCTGGTGGACCTGGACGCCGCGTTCGGCCGCGGCTCGAACGCGGACCTGCTCGCCCGCGTGGTGGGCCGGCTCGATATCGCGGTGGAGCTGTCCGGCGGCATCCGGGACGACGACTCGCTGTCCCGCGCGCTGGGCACCGGCTGCGCCCGGGTCAACATCGGCACGGCGGCGCTGGAGAACCCCGGGTGGGTGCGCTCGGTGATCGCCCGCCACGGGGAGCGGGTCGCCGTCGGGCTGGACGTCCGCGGCACCCGGCTGGCCGCCCGCGGCTGGACCGCCGAGGGCGGTGACCTGCACGAGACGCTCGACCGGCTGAACGCCGAGGGCTGTGCCAGGTACGTGGTGACCGACGTGCTCAAGGACGGCACGCTGCGCGGCCCGAACCTGGACCTGCTCCGCGACGTCTGCGCCGCCGCGGCCGCGCCCGTGGTGGCCAGCGGGGGCGTGTCCAGCCTGGATGACCTGCTCGCCATCGCCTCGCTGGTCCCGCTCGGCGTGGAAGGCGCGATCGTCGGCGCTGCCCTCTACCAGGGCGCCTTCACCCTCGAGCAGGCCCTGGCCACGGTGGCGGCGCCCGCTCAGGCAAACGGATGAGCGTCGCCGTCCGGGTCATCCCCTGCCTGGACGTGGACGCGGGCCGGGTGGTCAAGGGAGTCAACTTCCGCGAGCTGCGGGACGCGGGCGACCCGGTGGAGCTGGCCGCCAGCTACGACGCCGAAGGCGCCGACGAGCTGACCTTCCTGGACATCACCGCGTCCAGCGGCGGCCGGGAGACCATGCTCGAGGTGGTACGGCGGACCGCCGAGCAGGTGTTCATCCCGCTCACCGTGGGCGGCGGCGTGCGCAGCGTCGCGGACGTGGACCGGCTGCTGCGGGCCGGCGCGGACAAGGTCTCGCTCAACACCGCCGCGATCGCCCGGCCCGAACTGCTGTCCGAGGCCGCGCAGCGGTTCGGGTCGCAGTGCGTCGTGCTGTCCGTGGACGCGCGCCGGGCCGAGGGACCCCTCGCGGGGGGGCCAGGGGGGGTCGTCCCCCCGGGCGAATGGAGCGGCTTCGAGGTGACCACGCACGGCGGCCGGACCGGCACCGGGATCGACGCGGTGGGCTGGGCGCGCCGGGGCGTGCAGCTCGGCGCGGGGGAGATCCTGCTGAACTCGATGGACGCGGACGGCACCACCGCGGGCTTCGACCTGGAGCTGATCCGGGCGGTGCGGGCCGCGGTCACGGTGCCGGTCATCGCCAGCGGCGGCGCGGGCACGCTGGCGCACTTCGCACCCGCGGTGGACGCCGGCGCGGACGCGGTGCTGGCGGCCAGCGTGTTCCACTTCGGCGCGCTGCGCATCAGCCAGGTCAAGGGTGCCCTGCACGCCGCGGGCCACCCCGTCCGGTTACCGGGTTACAGGCCGGACGGGAACGTGATCTGCTGCGGCGCGACCAGCGGGGTGCCGACCTGCAGCTGGATCTGCGCGTGCGCGGTCAGCGGGATGTTCCGCGGGTTGCCCTGGTACACCTGCCCGTTGTAGATGGCCACGACGTGCCCGGCGGCCGGGCCGACCTGGTCCGCGCTGAGCGGCTGGCCCCACACGTCGAAGAAGTTACCGAGGGTGTAGGTGCGGGTGACCGGGGATTCGATGTGGATGATGCCGTCACCGGCGTGCGTATGCAGCCAGTAGAAGCACGTGCCGGTCTCGATGAACGGCCCTTGCGGGGTGGCGGTGGCCTGGCCTCCGGGGATGCCGATGGCGGCCGGGACCTGCCGGGCCGAGCCGTTCACGAAGACGGTCAGGTGCGCGTGGATGTGGAACAGCGTCTGCTCGTCGGTCTGGCAGCTGATGCCGTCCACCGGCTGGCCGGATGCCGCCGTGGCCGTGCTGGCCAGCGGGGCGGCCGCGGGTACCGGCACGCCTTCGGGACCCAGCGGGCCTGGTGCGGGCGCGGGCTGGAGGGATCCGAGCGTGCTCAGCGGGGCCAGCGGCTGGCCGGCGGCCGTCGATCCGCCGCCGCTGACGGCCAGCGTGATGCCGACCGCCGCGGCGATGACGATCACGGCCGCTCCGGCCGCGGTCAGCCACCGGCGGCGCCGGCGGCTCCGCGCTTGCTCGGCCCTCTCCCGCGCGATCCTGTCCCGCGCGCTCTCCCGCCTGCTGTTGCTCATCAGCCATCCGTGCCGGAGCGCTGCTCGTGGCCGGTTCCGCTGAGGCCGGAGGTGTCGGGGGCCGCGCTGCTGGCGGTGGACATCGCGGCGCCGACGATCCCGGCGTCGTTGTGCATGGCCGCGGGCACGATGGGGGCGCGGATGCCGGTCAGCCGCGGCACCCACCGGTCGGACTGGCGGCTGATGCCGCCGCCGACGATGATGAGGCTCGGCGAGAGCAGCGCCTCCATGTGCCGCAGGTACTCCTCCACCCGCTCGGCCCACTTGCCCCAGCTCAGGTCGTGCAGGTTCTTGGCGCGCTCGGAGGCGCGGCTCTCCGCGTCGTGGCCGTGCAGCTCGACATGCCCGAACTCGGTGTTCGGCACCAGGACGCCGCGGGTGAACAGCGCGCTGCCGATCCCGGTGCCGAAGGTCACCATCAGCACGGTGCCCAGCTCGCCGACCCCGGCCCCGAACGTCATCTCGGCCACGCCGGCCGCGTCGGCGTCGTTCAGCACCCGGACCGGGTTGCCGGCTGCCTTGCCGAGCAGCGCGGCGGTGTCCAGCCCGATCCACGCCGGGTCCAGGTTGGCTGCGCTCCTGGTCACCCCATCGGTGACCACGCCGGGGAAAGTAATGCCCACCGGGCCGGACCAGCTGAACGCCGCGACCAGCTCGCCCACCACGCCCGCCACCGCGTCGGGCACGGCGGGACGGGGGGTGTCGATCTTCTTCCGTTCCCTGAGCAGCTTGCCCGTGTCCACGTCGACCGGCGCCGCCTTGATGCCGCTACCGCCGATATCAATGCCGAGTGCATGCATAGCTTTAGATTATTCGCGTACCGGGCGGGAGAGTATCCGCGTCCCCGCCGGGACGCGCGCAGTCAGGTAATATCTTGACTGAGAGCTGGTCTCGGGGAGCTTTAGAGAGGACGCGGCGGATGCGCTGGTTCAAACTCGCCGCCATCGCAGGCGGCATACTGATCGCGTTCCTGGTCGTCGGCTCGGTGGTCGGGTTCGTCATTCACGCGGTGATGGAGCTCGTGATCGCCGCGCTGGTGGTGGGCGCGGTCGTCGTCGCGATCAAGGTGGCACGCTCCGGAAAGCAGGTCTCGGGCAAGAAGGCCCAGCGCGAGGTCCGCGACGAGGAGCCCTACCAGCCGCTGCCCCGCGCCGAGGTCGACCCCTATACGCCCTCCGTGCCGGCCCAGCAGCCGCGCCGCAGCGCGCCGAGCGCGGCCGACATCGACGACGAGCTGGCCCGGCTCAAGCGCGAGATGGGCAGCTAGCTAGCGCCACTTCGTTCCGGTGAGCTTGCCCACCGCCGCCTCGGTCCCGTCGAAACGGACCCGGGCCGCGCCGGTGCGGCCCATCACCCACATGGTGAGCTCGGCCGGGCTGCCGATCACGGTCACCGCGGGGGTCGCGTTCTTGGCCGTGATCCGGTAGGACCGGCCGTCGGCCTCCGCGTCGTCCCGGGCCAGCTCCACCCCGACCGGAGCCTTGCGCAACATCATCCGCGCTGACCGCAGCCGGTGCCACAGGACCCGGGACTGGCCCCGGCCGATCTCCCGTGGCTCCCAGTCCGGCACCGCACGGCGCACATCCTCGTGGTGCACGAAGTACTCGACGGCGTTGGTCCGCTCGTCCATGCCGGGCAGGGCCATCACGGACAGCCTGGGCGGCCCGGACCTGAACATCGCCACCAGCTCGGGGAAGGGTATCCGCTGCCGCATCCGGCTCTGCACCCGCGCCGTGTACCTGGCCAGCGGGCCGCCTATGACGCCGGCTGCGGCGTCGGGCCGCCGCTCCCGCAGGACCAGGTGCGCCGCCAGGTCGCCGGTGGTCCACCCGGCGCACAGCGTCGGCGCGTCCGGCCCAGTTTCTTCCAGCAGCGCGCTGAGGGCCAGGCGCTCGTCTCGTGAATAGCTCACCTGCTGATCGTAGGCGGCCGGACGGTAAGCGCATTGCTACCCTGGCTGAAGTCATCACGAAATGAGGGAGCGATGCTCGACCCTGCCATCGCCGCGCGGCTGAAGCGGGATCCCGCCGGGCTGATCGCCGCGATCGCCCAGCAGTACGACACCGGCGAAGTGCTGATGCTCGGCTGGATGGACGACGAGGCCCTGCATCGCACCCTGACCACGGGCCGGTGCACGTACTGGTCGCGCAGCCGCCAGGAGTACTGGGTCAAGGGCGAGACGTCCGGGCACCAGCAATGGGTCAAGTCGGTCGCCCTCGACTGCGACGGCGACGCGCTGCTGGTCAAGGTCGACCAGGTCGGCGCGGCCTGCCACACCGGCGACCGGACCTGCTGGGACGCCGACGTGCTGCTCAAGGAGCAATAGCCCGGCATGCGCACAGAATCCGGCAGGCGCACAGAATCCGGCATGTGCAGGGAATCCGGCAGGCGCACAGAATCCGGCAGGCGCCGGGAATTCGGGCTGGTGCTGCTGCTCGGCGCGGCCGGCGCCGGCCTGGTCGTGCTGGCCGTCCGGCAGACCTGGGCGCAGGCCATCTTCGTCCCGCCGCGGCCGCTGCCCGCCCAGGCCATCTCGGTCACCGGCCAGCAGCTCGTCCCGCTGGCCAGCGCGCTGGCCCTGGCCGCCCTGGCCTGCCTGGCCGCCGTGATCGCCACCAGGTCGGCGGCCCGGCGCGTGGCCGGGGTCGTGCTGGCCGCCCTGGGCGCGGGCGCGGCGGCGGCCGCGGGGGCCGGGGTGTCGGCCTCATCCGTGCTGGCCGTGGCCCAGTCCGGCGCCGCGGGCGGCGCGCTCGGCGGGTCGACCACCAGCGGCACCTCACCGGGCGGCGCGTCGCATGCCATCGTCATCGCGGGCTCCGCGGGGCACGCCGTCATGACCGGCATGCCCTGGCGCGCGGCCGCGGTGGCCGGGGGCTTGGCCATCATCCTCGCGGGCCTGGCCGCCGCGTGGCACGGCCCGCGCTGGCCGGTCATGTCGGCCCGGTTCGATCGCCCGGGCCAGCGGCCGGGCCAGCAGGCCGCCGACTCCGCGTCGATCTGGGAATCGCTGAACCGCAATCTGGACCCCACCGAAGACAACGCCGTAGACAGCACCGTGGACAGCCCTACCGTCGACAGCCCTACCGTCGACAGCACTGTGGGCCCGGGCAGCACCGACGGCCGGCCCGGTGGCGTACCGCCGTCCTGAGCCCGGCCCGGCCTCCATCCTGCTCGCCGAGCACGAGCCCGAGGTGGCCGAGATGTCGGCTCGCTACCTGCGCCGCGAGGGGCTGCACGTCCGGCTGGTCACCAGCCCGGAGCCGACGCTGGCCGAGCTGACCGGCGGCCCGGATGACGCCGCGGTGATCGACCTCACCATGCCCGGCCTGGACGCCAGGCGCATCCGCCGGGCCCTGCGCACCCCGGTCATCTTCCTGCTCGCCGACGCCCGGGCCCCGCGGCCCCGCGGGCTGGCCGGCCGCGGCGACGCGGCTGCGGCCCGGCGCTGGCTGGCCCGGCCGTTCAGCCCGCGCGAGCTGGTCACCCTGGTCCGCGAGCTGTGCCATCCGGGGCGGCTGGCCAGCCCGCCCGGGGGAGCGCTGGCCGACCATGGCCGGGGCGGGCTGCGGCTGGACGGGACGAGCCGGACCGCGGCCGCCGACGACCGCCAGGTGCCCCTGACCCCGGCTGAGTTCGCGGTGCTTGCCATCATGCTGGACCAGCCCGGCCGGGTAATATCACGGCGCCGGCTGCTCGCCGCCGCGGGCCGCCAGGCGGCCGGTGACCGGGCCGCCGACGTCTACATCGCCCAGCTCCGGGCCAAGCTCGGCCCGGCCTGGGCCATCAGGACGGTCCGCGGCGCGGGGTACGCGCTGGAATGCTGAAGCCGGGCCGCGAGAGCGAGCCCAGATGGTGCCGCTGCCTGCCAGCGGCGGCCCGATTCGAGGGGGGCAGTCACAATGGCACAGGGCGGCCGGGTTAGCATCGGACGGCAACAGCACCGATGTGTGAGGGGACGAGCAGCCGCGTGAGTGTGCTCGACGAGATCCTAGACGGCGTGCGTGCCGATCTCGCCGACCGGCAGCAGCACGTGTCCTTGGACCAGCTGAAAGAGATGGCGCGGCGTGCGCCGTCACCGCGGGACGCGCTGGCTGCCCTGAAGGCCGAAGGCGTCAGCGTCATCGCGGAGGTGAAGCGGGCCAGCCCGTCACGCGGGCAGATGGCCGAGATCGCCGATCCGGCCGCGCTGGCCGCGGACTACGAAGCCGGCGGCGCCAAGGTGATCAGCGTGCTGACCGAGCAGCGGCGCTTCGGCGGGTCGCTGGCCGACCTGAGTGCGGTCCGCCGGGCGGTTCAGGTGCCGGTGCTGCGCAAGGACTTCGTGGTCAGCTCCTACCAGCTCTGGGAGGCCCGCGCCCACGGCGCGGACGTCGTGCTGCTGATCGTCGCGGCGCTGGAGCAGGCCGCGCTGGTCTCGCTGGTCGAGCGGGCGGCCTCGATCGGCCTGCTGCCGCTGGTCGAGGTGCACGCCGAGCCCGAGCTCGAGCGGGCCCTGGAGGCCGGCGCGACCGTCATCGGCGTCAACGCGCGCAACCTGGCCACGCTCAAGGTGGACCGCGAGATCTTCGGCCGGCTGGCGGGCGGGATCCCGGAAGGGGTCGTGAAGATCGCCGAGTCCGGTATCCGCGGGCCGCGTGACCTGCTGGCCTACGCCGCCTGCGGCGCGGACGCGGTGCTGGTGGGCGAGAGCCTGGTCACCGGGAAGGACCCGCGCAGCGCCGTCGCCGACCTGGTCACCGCCGGCTCGCACCCGGCCCTGCGAGGAGAGCGCGGATGACCGCCGGACCGGCTGAGCCCGACATCGCCCCCGTCCCGGATGTCGCCGGGCACTTCACGGCGGGCGGCATCGCCTACGGCGGGCGGTTCGCCCCCGAGGCGCTCATGGCCGCCCTGGACCAGCTCGACGCCGCCTACGCCCAGGCCCGCAGCGATCCCGCGTTCCGTGCCGAGCTTGACGGCCTGCTCAGGGACTACGCGGGTCGGCCGACGCTGCTCACCCGGGTCAGGCGGTTCAGCGAGCAGGCCGGTGGCGCGACCGTGCTGCTCAAGCGCGAGGACCTCACCCATACCGGGTCCCACAAGATCAACAACGTGCTCGGCCAGGTGCTGCTGGCCCGGCGGATGGGCAAGACCCGGGTCATCGCCGAGACCGGTGCCGGGCAGCACGGCGTGGCTACCGCCACCGCGGCGGCGCTGCTCGGCCTGGAGTGCGTGGTGTACATGGGCGAGGAGGACACGCAGCGGCAGGCGCTGAACGTGGCCCGGATGCGCATGCTCGGGGCCGAGGTCATCCCGGTCACCAACGGCACCAGGACGCTCAAGGACGCCATGAACGAGGCCTTCCGCGACTGGGTGACGACGGTCGGCTACACGCACTACTGCATCGGGTCGGTCGGCGGCCCGCATCCGTTCCCGATGATGGTCCGGGACTTCCAGCGGATCATCGGCCTGGAGGCCAGGGAGCAGGTGCTGCGGCAGGTAGGCAGGCTCCCGGACGCGGTCATCGCCTGCGTCGGCGGCGGCTCCAACGCGATCGGCATCTTCCACGCCTTCATCCCGGACACCGGCGTCGCCCTGATCGGCTGCGAGGGCGGCGGCGACGGCCTGGGCACCAGCCGGCACGCCGCGACCTTGACCGGCGGGTCCGAGGGCGTCCTGCACGGCATGCGGACCTTCGTGCTCCAGGACGCCGAAGGCCAGACCCGCGCCACCCACTCCATCTCGGCCGGGCTGGACTACCCGGGCGTCGGCCCCGAGCACGTCTGGCTGATGGAAACCGGCCGGGCCAGCTACCGCGCCATCACCGATGCGGCGGCCATGCACGCCTTCGAGGTGCTGTGCCGGACCGAGGGCATCATCCCGGCCATCGAGTCGTCCCATGCGCTGGCCGGCGCGCTTGAGGTCGGCCGCGAACTGGGCCCGGACGCCCTGATCGTGGTCAACCTGTCCGGCCGGGGCGACAAGGACGTCGACACCGCGTCGAAATGGTTCGGCCTGTGACCGGCACCAGCCCGGTTACGACCGCCTTCGGGAAGGCCAGCGCCGACAGCCGCGCGGCCCTGGTCGGCTACCTGCCCGCCGGGTTCCCCACCGTGGACGGCGCCATCGAGGCGGCCCGGGCCATGGCCGGGGCCGGGGCCGACATCATCGAGATCGGCCTGCCGTACTCCGACCCGCTGATGGACGGCCCGGTGATCGCCGAGGCCGTGCACCGGGCCCTGCAGGCCGGCACCCACGTCGGCGACGTGCTGCGCACCGTCGAGGCGGTCGCCGCCTCCGGCGTCGCGGTGCTGGTCATGACCTATTGGAACCCGGTCGACCGGTACGGCGTGGACGCCTTCGCCCGCGACCTGGCCGCCGCGGGCGGCTCCGGGCTGATCACGCCCGACCTGCCGCCCGAAGAAGCAGGCGCCTGGCTGGCGGCCTCCGACGCCTTCGGCCTGGACCGGGTGTTCCTGGCCGCGCCCAGCTCCACCGACCAGCGGCTGGCCACCGTCACCGGCGCCTGCCGCGGCTTCGTCTACGCCGCCTCGCTGATGGGCATCACCGGCACCCGGGATGCGCTCAGCAGCGACGCGGCCGGCCTGGTCCAGCGGATCCGCCCGCACACCGGCCTGCCGGTGGCGGTGGGCCTCGGGGTGAGCAACGGCGCCCAGGCGGCCCAGGTAGCCGAGTTCGCGGACGGCGTGATCGTCGGCACCGCCTTCGTCCGCCGCCTGCTCGAAGCCGCCGATGCCGGCCAGCCCGCCGCGGGCACCCGCGCCGCTGCCGACCTCGCCGCCGACCTCGCCGCCGCCGTCCGCAAGAAGCACGCACCTTGATCATGGGCCAAAGCGGGCGCCCAGCGCCCAAAACGACCCATGATTATGAACCACCGTCCGGATAGCCGGCCGCCCGGGCCGGGCGCCACGCCAGCCGCCGCGTGCTGCCCATCAGGCCGCTTCGGGCGGAATCGCTGCTTATCGGGCCTACGCCGCATATCCCCGGCGTCCCGCCCGGCCCGCTCGGCGGCGCCGCGGCCTTCGCGGCGGCCGTGGCTGGTCTATACCTGACCCGGGCAAGAGGGGTGCCACCAGCGAGGACGTATCCTAAAGCTGATCTGGTAGACGATTCTTCCGGTGATGTAATGTCTATGTAACAGGGCCAGTGTCGTCCCGGGCGGGATGCGGCGTTATCGAGACGACAGGAGAACGCATGGCGGCGTCTGGCCTTTACGACCCCACTTTCGAGCATGACGCGTGCGGCGTCGGTTTCGTCGCGGACCTGTCCGGCCGGGGCAGTCATGACGTAGTGGCCAGTGCCCTGCAAGTGCTCTGTAACCTGGAACACCGCGGCGCGCAGGGCGGCGACCCGGGCACCGGCGACGGGGCCGGGATCCTCACCCAGGTGCCGGACGCGTTCCTCCGCGCCGTATGCGGTTTCCCGCTGCCCGGACCAGGCTCCTATGCCGTCGGCCTGGCCTTCATTTCGGCCGAACGGTCCGTGGTATCCGCCACCATCGAACGGCTCGCCGCCGCCGAGGGCCTGAGCGTGCTGGGCTGGCGCGACGTCCCGTACAACGCCGACGCCTGCGGGGCCGGCGCCCGGGCCGTGCTGTCCGAGCTGGCCCAGCTGTTCGTCGCGGGCGCGAACGGCGAGTCCGGCCTGGAGCTCGAGCGGATGACGTTCTGCCTGCGCAAGCGGGCCGAGCACGAGGGCGGCGTGTACTTTTCCAGCTTGTCGCCGCGGACCATCGTGTACAAGGGCATGCTGTCGGCGCCTCAGCTCGAGCCGTTCTTCCCCGACCTGTCCGATCCCCGTTACGTCTCAGCGCTGGCCCTGGTGCACTCCAGGTTCTCCACCAACACGTTCCCCTCCTGGCCACTGGCGCACCCGTACCGGTACGTGGCGCACAACGGCGAGATCAACACGGTCCGGGGCAACCGCAACTGGATGCGGGCCCGCGAGGCGATGCTCGCCAGCGCCCTCATCCCGCCCTCGAAGGACGGGCAGGGCATCGAGCGGCTGTTCCCGGTGCTCGACGAGGCCAGCAGCGACTCAGCCAGCTTTGACGAGTGCCTGGAGCTGCTGCACATGGGCGGCCGGTCGCTGCCGCACTCGGTGCTCATGATGATCCCCGAGCCGTGGGAGAACCACGACGAGATGCCCGCGGAGCGCCGGGCGTTCTACCAGTTCCACGCCGCGCTGATGGAACCGTGGGATGGCCCTGCGCTGATCGCCTTCACCGACGGCTCGGTCATCGGCGCGGTGCTCGACCGCAACGGCCTGCGCCCCGGCCGGTACTGGGTGACCAGCGACGGCCTGGTCGTGCTGGCCAGCGAAGTGGGCGTGCTCGACATCGACCCCGCCACCGTGGTCCGCAAGGGCCGCCTGCAGCCCGGCCGCATCTTCCTGGCCGACACCGTGGCCGGCCGGATCGTCGAGGACGAGGAGGTCAAGGCGGCCCTGGCGGCCGAGCACCCGTACGAAGCGTGGCTGCACGCCGGCCTGGTCCACCTCGACGATCTCCCCGACCGCCCCCAGGGGGATCGCCCCGAGCGGGAAGACACCGACCTGATCACGTCCCAGCGGATGCACGGGTATACCGAAGAGGAGCTGCGGGTCATCCTGACCCCCATGGCACGGTCCGGTGCAGAGCCCATCGGATCGATGGGAACCGACACGCCCCTGGCCGTGCTGTCCAGCCGGCCGCGGCTGGTCTTCGACTACTTCAGCCAGCTGTTCGCCCAGGTGACAAACCCGCCGCTGGACGCGATCAGGGAAGAGCTCGTCACCTCGCTCGGCACCACCACCGGTCCCGAGCAGAACCTGCTGGAACCGAGTCCGGCCTCCTGCCGCCAGATCGTGCTGCCCTACCCGGTGATCAGCGCCCAGGACCTGGCCAAGCTGGTGCACATCAACGACGAGGGCAACCTGCCCGGGCTGGCCTCGCACAGGGTCGACGGCCGCTACGACCCGCGCGGCGGCGGGTCCGGCCTGCGGGCCCGGCTGGCCGAGATCTGCGCCGAGGTCTCCGCCGCTATCGCCTCCGGCGCCCGCCTCATCATCCTCTCCGACCGCCCCAGGGGCCACGACGCCGTATCCGTCCCGATCCCGTCGCTGATGCTGACGGGGGCGGTGCACCATCACCTGATCCGGGAGAAGTCACGGACCCGGGCCGGGCTGGTCGTCGAGGCCGGGGACGTGCGCGAGTGCCATCACGTGGCGCTGCTCGTCGGGTACGGGGCCGCGGCGGTCAATCCGTACCTGGCCGTCGAGTCGGTCCGGGACCTGGTGCGCCGGGGCCTGCTGGCGGGCGTATCCGAGAAGAAGGCCGAGGCCAACCTGCTCAAGGCCCTCAACAAGGGCCTGCTGAAGATCATGTCGAAGATGGGCGTGTCCACCGTCGCCTCCTACACCGGCGCGCAGATCTTCGAGGCCATCGGCCTGGGCCATGAGGTGATCCAGACCTGCTTCGCGGGGACTACCTCGCGGCTGTCCGGCGCGGGCTTCGACGCCCTGGCCGCGGAGATCGGGCAGCGGACCGGTCTGGCCCTGGCCGATCCGGCCGGGATGGATTACCGGCGGCTGACCACCGGCGGGGAGTACCAGTGGCGCCGTGACGGCGAGCCGCACCTGTTCAGCCCGGAAGCGGTGTTCAAGCTGCAGCACGCCACCCGCAGCCGGCGGTATGAGATCTTCAAGGAGTACACCTCCCTGATCGATGACCAGTCACGGCAGCTGATGACGCTGCGCGGCCTGCTGCGGATCCGCGGCGTGGATCCGGAGACGCAAGTGCAGCACTCTCTGCCGATTGACGAGGTCGAACCGGTCGAGGCCATCGTGCCGAGGTTCGCCACCGGGGCGATGTCCTACGGCTCGATCTCGGCCGAGGCGCACGAGACCCTGGCCATCGCGATGAACCGGCTGGGCGGCCGGTCGAACACCGGCGAGGGCGGCGAGGACCCGGGCCGGTTCACGCCCGAGCCCAACGGCGACCTGCGCCGGTCTGCGGTCAAGCAGGTCGCCAGCGGGCGATTCGGCGTCACCAGCGAGTACCTGGTCAACGCGGACGACGTGCAGATCAAGATGGCGCAGGGAGCCAAGCCGGGGGAGGGCGGCCAGCTGCCCGGGAACAAGGTGTACCCGTGGATCGCCAGGACCCGGTACTCCACCCCCGGGGTGGGACTGATCTCGCCGCCGCCGCACCACGACATCTACTCCATCGAGGACCTGGCCCAGCTGATCCACGACCTGAAGAACGCCAACCCGGCGGCGCGGGTGCACGTCAAGCTGGTGGCCGAGGTCGGGGTGGGCACCGTGGCCGCCGGGGTGTCCAAGGCGCATGCCGACGTGGTGCTGATCAGCGGGCACGACGGCGGTACCGGCGCGGCGCCGCTGACCTCGCTCAAGCACGCCGGAGCTCCATGGGAGCTCGGGCTGGCCGAAACCCAGCAGACGCTGCTGCGCAACAAGCTGCGGGACCGGATCGTCGTGCAGGCCGACGGCCAGCTGAAGACCGGCCGGGACGTGATCATCGCCGCGCTGCTCGGCGCGGAGGAATTCGGTTTCGCCAGCGCGCCGCTGGTCGTGTCGGGCTGCGTGATGATGCGGGTCTGCCACCTGGACACCTGCCCGGTCGGCGTGGCGACCCAGAACCCCGAGTTGCGGGCGCGTTTCAGTGGCAGGCCGGAGTTCGTGGTCAACTTCTTCGAGTTCATTGCCGAGGAGGTCAGGGAGTACCTGGCCCGGCTGGGCTTCCGGTCGCTGGCGGACATCGTGGGCCGGGTGGACCTGCTGGATGCGGCGCTCGCGGTGGAGCACTGGAAGGCCTCGGGGCTCGACCTGTCCCCGGTGCTGTACGCCCCGGAGCTGCCGGAAGGGGCCGCCATCCGCTGTGTCACCGGCCAGGACCACGGCCTGGAAAAGGCACTGGACAACACGCTCATCCAGCTGGCCGAGGGGGCGCTGGCCGACGGCCGCCCGGTCCGGCTCGAGCTACCGATCAGGAACGTGAACCGCACCGTCGGCACCATGCTCGGCTACGAGGTGACCAGGCGCTGGGGCGGCGAAGGGCTGCCCGACAACACCATCGACATCTCTTTCACCGGGTCAGCTGGGCAGTCGTTCGGGGCGTTCCTGCCGCGCGGCATCACGCTGCGGCTGTCCGGCGACGCGAACGACTACCTGGGCAAGGGGCTGTCCGGCGGCCGGCTCATCGTCAGGCCTCCGGCTGTGTCCCCGTTCGCGGCCGAGGAGCAGGTCCTCGCGGGCAACGTGATCGGCTACGGCGCCACCGGCGGCGAGATCTTCCTGCGCGGGGTGGTCGGCGAGCGGTTCTGCGTCCGCAACTCCGGCGCGCTCGCGGTCGCCGAAGGCATCGGCGATCACGGCTGCGAGTACATGACCGGCGGCCGGGTGGTGATCATGGGCCCGGTCGGGCGGAACTTCGCGGCCGGCATGTCCGGCGGCATTGCCTACGTCCTGGACCTCCGGGTCCGGCGGGTGAACCAGGAGATGGTCGACCTCGACCCGCTGGAGGACACTGACGCCAGGTTCCTGCGCGAGGTGGTGGAGCGTCACCACGCGGAAACCGGTTCCGCTGTGGCGGCGAAGCTGCTGGCTAACTGGGACCCCACCCGGTTCACCAAGATCATGCCGAAGGACTACAAGCGAGTGCTGTCCGCCGCGTCGCAGGCCGAGCGTGAGGGCCGCGACGTCAACGAGGCCGTCATGGCCGCGGCGCACGGCTAGGGAGGACGTGGCATGGCTGACCCGAAGGGCTTTATGACCACCCCTCGCGAAACCCCGACCCGCCGTCCCGTCGACCTGCGGCTGCGGGACTGGCGTGAGGTGTACGAGCCGTTCCCGCCCAGCCGGCTGGAGCGGCAGGCGGGGCGGTGCATGGACTGCGGCATCCCGTTCTGTCACAGCGGCTGCCCGCTGGGCAACCTGATCCCCGAGTGGAACGACCTGGTCTGGCGGCACGACTGGCAGGAGGCCGCTGACCGCCTGCACGCCACCAACAATTTCCCCGAGTTCACCGGGCGGCTTTGCCCAGCGCCGTGCGAAGCCGCCTGCGTGCTCGGGATCAACGCCGACCCCGTCACGATCAAGCAGGTCGAGGTGGAGATCATCGACCGGGCGTTCGCGTCGGGCTGGGTGGCACCCCTGCCGCCCGCCGCCCTGACCGGCCGCACCGTGGCGGTCATCGGCTCGGGGCCGGCCGGGCTCGCGGCGGCCCAGCAGCTGACCAGGGCCGGTCATGCGGTCACCGTGTTCGAGCGCGACGACGCGGCCGGCGGCCTGCTGCGATACGGCATCCCCGAGTTCAAGATGGAGAAGCGGCACCTGGACCGTCGGCTTGACCAGATGCGCGCCGAAGGCACGGCCTTCCGGTGCGGTGTCGACGCGGGGACCGACGTCACCGCCGAGGAACTGCGGGCCGCCTTCGACGCGATCGTGCTGTGCGGCGGCGCCCGGGTGCCGCGTGACCTGCCGCTGCCCGGGCGGCCGCTGGATGGCATCCATCAGGCCATGGACTACCTGCCGCTGTCCAACCGGGCCGTCACCGACGGCCACGACCCGATGATCACCGCGCGCGGGCGGGACGTGGTCATCATCGGCGGCGGGGACACCGGCGCGGACTGCCTCGGCACTGCCCACCGGCAGGGCGCGGCGTCGGTCACCCAGCTCGAGATCCTGCCCCGCCCGCCCGAAGGCCGGCCCGGCCACCAGCCCTGGCCGACCTACCCGATGATCTACCGCATCTCCAGTGCGCACGAGGAAGGCGGGGATCGGGCTTACGCCACCGCCACGCTCGCCTTCCTCGGCGACGACGCGGGGCGGGTCCGGGCGCTGCAGCTGGCCGATGCGGACGCCTTCCAGCCGGTGCCAGGTACCGAGCGTGAGCTGGCCTGCGACCTGGTCCTGCTCGCCCTGGGCTTCACCGGGGCCGAACGGCCCGGACTGCTCACCGAGCTCGGCGTCGCTGTCGACGCCCGGGGCAACGTCGATCGGGACGACCAGTACGCGACCTCGGTGCCGGGCGTGTTCACGGCCGGCGACATGGGCCGCGGTCAGTCGCTGATCGTCTGGGCCATCGCCGAGGGGCGCAGCGCCGCGGCCGCCGTCGACCGCTACCTGGGCGGGACGGCCCAGCTCCCCGCGCCGATTCCTCCCACCGCGCGTCCGCTTTCCTGATTTACCGGGCGAATTGCCCGCAGGCTCATAATCTGAGGGAGTAAGGGCCTGACATGCCGGGTAATTGGGGAACGGAACGATACATGACGGTATGTCCGAACGGTCATGACTCTCAAACCGGTGACGTCTGTGCTGTCTGCGGTGCGCCGATCGCCGCGGCGCCGGCGACCGCGCCAGGCCGCGTCGTCGGCAAGCATCACGCGGGCGCGCCGCGCCCGGCCGGGGACGGCGATGACACCTGCCCGTGGTGCGGCAATCCGAGCCCGGGCCAGTTCTGCGCGCGGTGCGGTTTCCGGGTCCGCGGTCCTCTCGCCCGCCAGCCCGGCTCCCAGCCCCAGCCCCAGCCGGAACCGGAACCGGAGCGGGAGCCCCAGCCGGAATCCCAGCCTTTCCCGGCACCTGAGCACCGCGTCTCCGCATCGTCTCCCATGACGTCGTGGTCCGCTGTGCCGCCCTCGCCGCCTGCCCCTGCCCCTGCCTCCGGTGTCACCGGCGCGCCTTCCGGCCCGCCCGACTCGCTGTTCCCGCCCGCGTCACAACCTGATCCGCCCGCCCCGCCCGCCCGCTCGCAGAGCCCCGAGTTCCGCGACTGGTTCTCCTCACCAGAGCCGGCCCCCCCGGAGGACCTCCCCGCGCCGCCCGCGGCCTCACCGCCGCGCGGGGCCTCACCGTCGCCCGCGGCCTCGCCCGCCGCGCCGCCCGTCGGCCATGTCGCGGCCACGGCCCCCCTCCCTAAATTCACCCCGACCACCTGGTCGGTCGTGGTCACGGCAGACCGGGCGTACTTCGACCAGATGCAGATGAAGGCTCCGCCCGCGGGCCCGGCCCTGCCCTTCCCGGCCGGCCTGGGCGAACGGCGTTTCGCGCTGGCCGGGACGCGGATGCGGATCGGACGGCGCAGCGCGGTGCGCGGCGTCGAGCCGGAGATAGACCTGTCCGAGCCGCCCGCGGATCCGGGCATCAGCCGACTGCACGCGCTGCTCCTGGCCGCTCCGGACGGCAGCTGGGGGCTGCTAGACGTCGGCTCGGCCAACGGCACGTTGCTCAACGGCCGCGAGATAGCGGCCGGGGACCTAATCCCGCTGCACGACGGGGACCAGATCAACCTGGGCGCTTGGACCACGATCACGGTGCGCCGCGGGTAGGATCGCGATGGCTGACATATAGGAACGTCATGGTACGTCGGTTCCGATGACGGGGGAGCGCGCATGACGGACCAGAGCCCCGAGGCGACGGGCGACTTCGAGGCCGCGAGCGCCTGCCCGTCATGCGGGGCGCCGGTCGGCGCCCGGGACAGCTTCTGCGAATCATGCGGGACTGAGCTGATCCCGGGGATGGTCAGTGCCCAGCCGCCGTCCGGCCGTGACCACACCGAGCTGAACCTCGGGCTGCTGGCCGGGGTAACCGACCGTGGCCTGCGTCACGTGCGCAACGAGGACGCCATGGCCCTGGCCACGGCTGACACCGCCGGCGGCGCGGTGGCCATCGCCGTCGTCTGCGACGGAGTGTCCACTTCCCCGCGGGCGGATGACGCCTCGCTGGCCGCCGCGGAGGTCTCAGTACGGGCGCTGCTCGCCTCGGCCCGGCGCGGCGAGGACCCGGCCGAGGCCTCGCTGGCCGCGGTGCGCGAAGCTCACCAGGCCCTGACCGGGATCGGCTCGCCGGGCGACGCGCCGTCCGCCACTTATATCTCGGCCGTCATCGACAACAGCGCGGTCACGGTGTGCTGGCTGGGAGACAGCCGCGCCTACTGGCTCAGCGCCGACGGCCCCGGCCCGGCTCGCCTCAGCACAGATGACTCACTGGCTGAGGAGCTGGTCGCCCGGGGCGTCCTGGGTGAGGCGGAAGCCCTGGCGTCTCCGCAGGCGCACGTGATCACCCGCTGGCTGGGCGCGGACGTGGCCGAGCCGCGGCCCCATGTCGCCCGGTTCGAGCCACCGGGCCCCGGTGTGGTGCTGGTGTGCTCCGACGGGCTGTGGAATTACGAGCCCGAAGCTGCGGCGCTGGCCGCGCTCGCGCTGCCGGTCGCGCTCACCGACCCGCTGGCTGCCGCGGCCGAGCTGGTGAAGTTCGCGCTGGGCGCCGGGGGGATGGATAACATCACGGCGGTGCTCGCGCCGTTCCCGCTGGCACCGTTCTCCGGCGAACCGCCTCATCCGACCACCCGTCCCATCCCGCGGGTGTCGTTACCGAGGTGAATCCGGTCGGCGGCTGGGAGCCCGCCCTGGGAAAGCGGAGTTACCAGGAGGCACCGATGGCGATCTGCCCGGGCGGGCACAACTCGGCGAGCAGCGACTTCTGCGACGTGTGCGGCGCGCGCATCGCTGCGGCCGGCTACGACCGGCCATCCGCGCCGGGCAGGCCGGCCACCGGGTCCGGCGCGCACCGCGACGGCGAGCCCTGCCCCAGGTGCGGCACGCCGAGAGCCGGTCAGTTCTGCCCGACCTGCGGCTACAGGTTCGGCGCCGTCCAGCCGCCGTGGGCGCCTGCCGCGCCCGTTCCGCCGCCCGCGTCCGCCGTGCCGGACGGCGATCACGGTGCACCGCGGCTAGGCATCACGGCCGTGATTCGTAGCGCGGGGACCTGAGCACTAACGTTGGCGGCATGATCAACATGCCGCCCACGTCCGACCACGCCGAGGTCGACCTGGGCCCCGCCGCAGGGGTCACCGACCGGGGCCTGCGGCATCCCCGCAATGAGGACGCGGTGGCCCTCGGGTCGCAGCAGACCCCCGGCGGCCTCGTGGTCGTAGCCGTGGTCTGCGACGGCGTCTCCTCCTCGCCCCGGCCTGACGAGGCGTCGCAGGCCGCCGCCCAGGCGGCCCTGCCGGTCCTGCTCGAGGCCGTGCGGAATGCCGGCGACCTGGCCGAGGCCTGCGTGGCCGCGGTGGCGGCCGGCCGCGCATCGGTGGCCGGGCTGGGGGAGCCGGAGAACGAGCGGTCGGCGACTACGTTCCTGTCCGCGGTGGCGGCCCGCGACCACGTGACCCTGTGCTGGCTCGGTGACAGCCGGGCCTACTGGCTCGCTCCGGCGCAGGCCGAGTCCGCGCAGCTCACCCGCGACGACTCGGTGGCCGAGGGCATGGTCGAAGCGGGCCTGGCCACCGAGGATGCGGCCATGGCCCTGCCCCACGCGCACGTGCTGACCCGCTGGCTCGGCGCGGAGGCTGCCGACCTGGACGGTGACCCGGCCCGCGCCCCCCACGTGGAGCGGTATTCCCCGCCCGGCCCCGGGGTCCTGCTGCTCTGCTCCGACGGCCTGTGGAACTACCGGCCCGACGCGGCCGAACTGGCCCGGCTCGCCCTGCCCCGCGCGCTGACCGACCCGCTCGGTGCCGCGAACGACATGGTGCGGTTCGCGGTCGAGGCCGGTGGCGGCGACAATATTACCGCCGTGCTGATCCCCTACCCCATCCCCGAGTCCTCCTGACCCGCCCGCGCCGGTACTTCGGCCCGACGGATCCGGAGAATGTCCCGTGACTCATTGGTAAACAGATGCCGCGGCTACTCGTGCCACTGGTCGCCATCCGCGAGATGCCCATGCAGGCGGTTAATTCCCCCGATAGCCATCGGCGTGACACAGGCCGCCGGCCAGCGGCCCGGGATACGCCCGCACAATAACGCGCTGCCACGGCTGCAGCCCGATCGCCCGCACATGTTTCTGGCCCGGCCCGTGCTGCGGGAACAGGCATGGCCAGTGCCGGGAGCAGCTGTAGACCTCAGCGCAGCCCGGCTTCTGCGCAATGCTGACTTTGTTGCCGGGCCGGATCGAGCGCATGGCTCACCGGCCCTCCCGGATGAGACCCGGCCACGAGTCCGCGCGCATAATGCGGAGCTTCCACGCCTGCTTGTCTTTCGCCCCCGCACGGGCCTATGCAGCCGTCACCCAGGTCGAGGCCCAGCAGATACGCGTAGCCAGCATGCGGCTGCGGGAGCGTAGCCCGATCAGCGCATCGGGGACGCGCGGCTCGCAGGCTGGCGTTCCGGGCAGGATTCTCGCGCCATTCACGCAGCGTCTCCCGGTTGATTCCGGCCGACCTGCTAATGCTCCGCAGGCTGCACCCGCTTGTCATCAGCGCGAGCGCATTACGGCGCTCGTCATTGCTATATATGGTCGTATTGTGGCCGCGGCCACTGACAAACTCCAGATGCTCTAAGACTGTATTCTCACGGTGCCCCGGGTGGGATTCGAACCCACACTACATGCTGTTTGAGAGCATCGACTCTGCCGTTGGTCTACCGGGGCATCACTCATCAAGGCGGGAGCGGCCTGATCACAATCTACTGGATGACGGTACCCTCATGGGGTGAGCCAGAACCTGTTGCGCGTCGTGATCGCCGAGGATGAAGCGCTGATCCGCCTTGACCTCAAGGAGATGCTAGAGGAAGAGGGGTACTCCGTCGTGGCCGAAGTCGGCGACGGAGAGTCCGCCGTGGAGCGCGTGACCACCCTGCGCCCGGACCTGGCCATCCTGGACGTCAAGATGCCGGTCCTGGACGGGATCTCCGCCGCTGAGCGGATCGCCGCGGAGCGCCTCGCGCCCGTCGTCATCCTCACCGCCTTCTCCCAGCGCGAGCTGGTGGAGCGGGCCCGTGACGCTGGGGCCATGGCTTACCTGGTCAAGCCGTTCACCAAGGCCGACCTGGTACCCGCGGTCGAGATGGCGGTCAGCCGGTTCGCCGAGATCCGCGCCCTGGACGCCGAGGTCGGCACGCTGCGGGACCGGCTGGAGGTGCGCAAGCTGCTCGACCGGGCCAAGGGCCTGCTCCAGTCGCAGCACGGGCTCTCCGAGCCGGAGGCGTTCCGGTGGATCCAGAAGACATCCATGGACCGTCGCCTCACCATGCGCAAGGTCGCCGAGGCGGTCATCGAGGGCAGCATGGCGGTCCCCGCCGAGACGCCGAGCCCTGAGTAGCGAGCCCCTAAAGTAGCAAGCCCCCGAGTAGCAAGCCCTCAGTAGCAAGCCCTCAGTAGCAAGCCCCAGTAGCAAGCACTGAGCAGCACGAACAAGCAAGAGCCCGGGGAGCCTTTGGTACCGTGCCGGCCTTCCCCGGCTGGCACGTTCTCTACTTGGACCCCCCGGGCTCGAGGCCCCACGTTAGCGACCAGCGGGCGCGTGACGCAAAAGCAAGTTGCCGGGCGGGGAACCCGTCCTCACCTGACGGTCACTCGCAGTTCACCGCTGCGACCGCAGCCGTTACCGCTGTCGCCGGGTCCGGCCGCCCTGATCAGGCAGGTAAGCCGCGGTGTGCCCATCTGATGGCCGCCCGCATCCGTGACAGTGACGTCATAACTGCCCAGCGTGCGGCGGCCGAGGTGGCGGACGGGAACACCACGGCCCGTTCGGCCCATAGGATCGAACACGTGGCGTCACAAGAACCGGGGACCCAGGATCGGCTACTGCTGCTCGACGGCCACTCGCTGGCCTACCGGGCGTTCTTCGCGCTGCCGATCGAGAACTTCTCCACCACTACCGGCCAGCCGACCAACGCGGTGTACGGGTTCACCGCGATGCTCATCAACGTGCTGCGCGACGAGAAGCCGACGCACGTCGCGGTGGCCTTCGACCGGGGCGAGCCCACGTTCCGGCACGAGCAGTGGGTGGAGTACAAGGCCAACCGGCGCGAGACGCCCGAGGACTTCCGCAGCCAGCTCAGCCTGATCTTCGAGGTGCTCGACGCGCTGGGCGTCCGGCGGCTGTCCGCGCCCGGGTACGAGGCCGACGACCTCATCGCCACCCTGGCCACCCAGGGCGCCGACGAGGGCATGGACGTCCTCATCGTGACCGGCGACCGGGACGTCCTGCAGCTGGTCAGCGACCGGGTAACGGTGCTGATGACCCGGCGCGGCATCACCGATATGACCCGCTTCACCCCCGATGCGGTGCAGGAGAAGTACGGGCTGTCCCCGGCCCAGTACCCCGACTTCGCCGCGGTCCGCGGCGACCCGAGCGACAACCTGCCCGGCATCCCCGGCGTGGGGGAGAAGACCGCGAGCAAGTGGATCACCGAGTACGGCTCGCTGGCCGCGCTGGTCGACCGGGTGGATGAGGTCAAGGGCAAGGCCGGCGACGCGCTGCGCGAGCACCTGGCCAACGTGCTGCGCAACCGCCAGCTCACCTCACTGGTCACCGACCTGCCCGCCGAGACAGTCGGCGCGGTGCCCGGCGACCTGCTGCCGACCGCCTGGGACCGGGAGACGATCCACCAGCTGTTCGACACCCTGCAGTTCCGCGTGCTGCGCGACCGCCTGTACCAGACGCTCCCGCACGGCCTCATCAGCTCGGTCGGCACGCCCGACCAGGCTGACCTCCCGGCCCAGCCGGCCAAGCAGGCTCTGGAGGTGGTGACCGACCTGCTCGGACCCGGGCAGGTCGCCGCCTGGCTGGCCGCTCATTCTTCGGCCGAACGGTCTGGCCTGGCTGTCGCCGGAACCTGGGGACGCGGCACGGGGAACCTGACGGCCCTGGCCATCGCGGCCCCGGACAACCACGGAGCCCACCTCGATCCCGTGGCGCTGACCGAGGACGACGAGCGGGCGCTGGCCGCCTGGCTGGCCGATCCCGCGCACCCCAAGGTGCTGCACGACGCCAAGGGCCCCATGCACGCGTTCGGCGCCCGCGGCTTCACCCTGGCCGGCCTGGTCTGCGACACCGCGCTGGCCGCCTACCTGGCCCTGCCCGGCCAGCGCACCTTCGACCTGGCTGACCTGACGCTGCGCTACGTGGGCGTGGAGCTCGGCGAGGAGCCCGCGGACGGCCAGCTCACGCTGGACGGGTCGGCCGAGCGCGACGTCGCCACCGGGCTGGTGCTGCGGGCCAAGGCCACCCTGGCCCTGGCCGCGGCGCTCGACGCCGACCTGGACCGCCGCGAGGCCGGCGCGCTGCTGCGGGAGCTGGAGCTGCCGCTGGTCTCGGTGCTGGCCAAGATGGAGCGCACCGGGATCGCCGCCGACATCGACCACTTCGCGGGCATGTCCGCGACCCTGCACGGCGAGGTGAAGGCGGCCGAGCAGGCCGCGTTCGCGGTGGTCGGGCACGAGTTCAATCTCGGCTCGCCCAAGCAGTTGCAGGAGGTGCTGTTCAACGAGCTCAGCCTGCCCAAGACCAAACGGATCAAGACCGGGTACACCACCGACTCCGAGGCGCTGACCAGCCTGCTCGCGCAGACCGAGCACCCGCTGCTGGAGCACCTGCTGCGGCACCGCGACGTGTCCAAGCTGATGACCATCGTCGACTCGCTGATCCCGATGGCCGGCGAGGACGGCCGGATCCACACCACGTACAACCAGACCGTCGCGGCCACCGGGCGGCTGTCCTCCACCGACCCGAACCTGCAGAACATCCCCATCCGCAGCGAGCTCGGCCGGCAGATCCGGCTCGGCTTCGTGGTCGGCCCGGGCTACGACTGCCTGCTCACCGCGGACTACAGCCAGATCGAGCTGCGGATCATGGCCCACCTGTCCGGCGACGAGGCGCTGATCGCCGCGTTCGAGTCCGGCCACGACTTCCACGCCGCCACCGCCTCCCGGGTGTTCGGGGTGCCGCCCGAGGAGGTGGGACCGGAGCTGCGGGCCAAGATCAAGGCGATGAACTACGGCCTGGCCTACGGCCTGTCCGCCTTCGGCCTGTCCCAGCAGCTGCGCATCTCGACCGACGAGGCGCGGGTGCTGATGGAGGATTACTTCAAGGAGTTCGGCGGCGTCCGGGACTACCTGCACGAGGTGGTCGCCCGGGCCCGGATGGACGGCTACACCGCGACCATGATGGGCCGCCGCCGCTACCTGCCCGATCTGACCTCGGACAACCGCCAGCGCCGCGAGATGGCCGAACGGATGGCCCTCAACGCGCCGATCCAGGGCTCGGCCGCGGACGTGATCAAGGTGGCCATGCTGGCCACCGACAGCGCGCTGGCCGGCGCCGGACTGAGCTCCCGGATGCTGCTCCAGGTCCACGACGAGCTGCTCATCGAGGTCGCCCCCGGCGAGTACGACCAGGTCCGCGAGCTGGTCTGCGCCGCCATGGCCGGCGCCGCCGCGCTGCGGGTGCCGCTCGATGTCTCCGTCGGGACCGGCCGGACCTGGGACGATGCCGCCCACTGACGGCGTGGCCGGCGGGGGTTCCAGGGGCCGTCCCGCGGGACCGATACCCTATTGTGGCCGGTCCTAAATTGACCCCTGGACCGTGCTCTCATAAGCTGAACGCTGCGCCGTGTCCTCGTGCGTTCCGTCGCGGTCACCCGACTTGATGTCGCCTGACCGTGCGAGCGGCCGCCGGGCGTGCCGTGGTCGGCCCGTGCTGGTTCCGGTAAGTCCTCCTGGTCATCGTGAGGTGCACAGTGTGCGGCGCATCCCACAACTTCCCTGTCCGTATCCGGAGCCAACCCACACATGACGAGCACCACGCAAGCCAACTCGACCCCTAAGGTCGCGGTCAACGACATCGGGTCCGAGGAGGCATTCCTCGCCGCGATCGACGAGACCATCAAGTATTTCAACGACGGTGACATCGTTGAAGGCACAGTCGTAAAGGTCGACCGAGACGAGGTCTTGCTCGATATCGGCTACAAGACCGAAGGCGTGATCCCTTCTCGGGAGCTGTCGATCAAGCACGACGTCGACCCGCACGACGTCGTCAAGACCGGCGAGCACATCGAGGCCCTCGTCCTCCAGAAGGAGGACAAGGAAGGCCGCCTGATCCTGTCCAAGAAGCGGGCCCAGTACGAGCGGGCCTGGGGCACGATCGAGAAGATCAAGGACGAGGACGGCGTCGTCACCGGCACGGTGATCGAGGTGGTCAAGGGCGGCCTGATCCTGGACATCGGGCTGCGCGGCTTCCTGCCCGCCTCGCTGGTGGAGATGCGCCGCGTCCGCGACCTGCAGCCGTATGTGGGCCGGGAGATCGAGGCCAAGATCATCGAGCTGGACAAGAACCGCAACAACGTGGTCCTGTCCCGCCGGGCGTGGCTGGAGCAGACCCAGTCCGAGGTCCGCCACACCTTCCTCAACACCCTGTCCAAGGGCCAGATCCGCAAGGGCGTCGTCTCCTCGATCGTCAACTTCGGCGCGTTTGTCGACCTCGGCGGCGTGGACGGCCTGGTGCACGTGTCCGAGCTGTCCTGGAAGCACATCGACCACCCCGGTGAGGTGGTCGAGGTGGGCCAGGAGGTCACCGTCGAAGTCCTCGACGTGGACATGGACCGCGAGCGCGTCTCGCTGTCGCTGAAGTCCACCCAGGAAGACCCGTGGCAGCAGTTCGCGCGGACCCACCAGATCGGGCAGGTCGTCCCGGGCCGGGTGACCAAGCTGGTGCCGTTCGGCGCGTTCGTCCGGGTCGAGGAGGGCATCGAGGGCCTGGTGCACATCTCCGAGCTGGCCGACCGGCACGTGGAGATCCCCGAGCAGGTCGTGCAGGTGGGCGACGAGATCTTCGTCAAGATCATCGACATCGACCTGGACCGGCGGCGCATCAGCCTGTCGCTGAAGCAGGCCAACGAGGGCACCATCGGCGAGGCTGTCGGCGACGACTTCGACCCGACCCTCTACGGCATGCCGGCCTCCTACGACGAGCAGGGCAACTACGAGTACCCGGACGGCTTCGACCCGGAGACGGGCGAGTGGCTGGACGGCTTCGAGAAGCAGCGCGAGGAGTGGGAGCACCAGTACGCCGAGGCGCGCGCTAGGTTCGAGGCGCACCGCAAGCAGGTGGAGGAATCCCGCAAGGCCGACGAGGAGGAAGCGGTCACGGCGGGCGAGGGCGAGGCCGAAGGCGCGGCTGCGGGCGGCGCCCCGCGGGCCGCCCGCGGCGGCCGAGGCGGCGCCCGGCCCGGCGCAGGCGGCGGCGCGGTCACGTCCAGCTCGAGCCCGGGCGCCGAGGCGACCGGCACGCTGGCCTCGGACGAGGCGCTGGCCGCTCTCCGCGAGCGGCTCTCCGGCCAGTCCTGACCGGTTACGCAGCAAGCGGCACCCACGGCGAGTGGGTGCCGCTTTGCGTTGCCGGGCGAGATCTGGCCCCCCTGGCCGGGCCCGCGCCGGCGGGTTCCCCTACGCTATGCCCATGAATGCAGGGCAAATCCGGGTATTGCGGGTCGGGCTGACCGGGGGCATCGCGTCTGGCAAGAGCGAGGTGGCCAAGCGGCTGGCCGCGCACGGCGCGGTGATCATCGACGGCGACCTCGGCGCGCGGGTGGTCGTCGAACCGGGCACCCCCGGGCTCGCGCAGGTCGCCGACGCCTTCGGCCCCGACGTGATCCGCGCCGACGGATCCCTGGACCGGTCCCGGCTCGGCGAGATCGTATTCGGCGATCCGGCTGCCCTGGCCAAGCTGAACGGCATTCTCCACCCCCTGATCTGGGCCTGGATGGACGACGAGGACGAAGCGGCCCGGAAGGCGGCTACCGGCGACCTGGTCATCGTGCACGACAACCCGCTGCTGGTCGAGGCCGACCGCACGCACACCGTCGAGCTGGTCATCGTCGTCGACATCCCGCCGGAGGTTCAGGTCGAGCGGATGATCAGCGCGCGCGGGATGACGCGCGAGCAGGCCGAGGCCCGCCTCGCGGCTCAGGCCAGCCGCGAGCAGCGGCTGGCCGTGGCCGACATCGTCATCGAGACCTCTGGCACCCTGGAAGACCAGGACCGGCGTGTCGCCGAGGTCTGGGCCGACCTCCAGCGCCGCCTGGCCGCCCGCTAGCCGTCCCCCGCCGCCCGCTAGCCCTTCCCCGGCCGTCCCCCCGCCGCCCTAACCCGCCCCGCCGCCCGCTGCTCACCAACTCATGATGCGACGCCGATTATGTCCGGTTATGCCTAAACTTGACATTGAGGCATAACGGGCATCGACCATGATCATGGGTCGTTTCGGGCCGCATTTGGCCACTTTGGCCACTTTGGCCATGGAAACAGCCCGAGCGGAGGGCGCTTGTTTCAAGTTCCTGGCCTTGGGTCATAACGGCCCGATAGTCCTTGGGTGCGGCGCCCGCTGATCCGCGAGGTGCATCATGCGCACCACCAGCAATAGCGAACGCGGCCAGCCGAACGCGGCCAGCCCAGACCGGCATCACCCTGTACCGCCTTAAGTGGTGACATCGGTCACCGCGAACAGCGGCCATTCCTCGGACGGGGCATCCAGCAGATAGCTACCGCGCGCGGCGATCGCGTCGGCCGCGCTGCACCTGCCCGACGGACCCGCGGCCCGGCGCCGCGACGCCTACCTGGCCCAGGTCCCTGAGCGCGTGGCCTGGATCCACGGTTACGGTGCGCTCGCTCCCACCGGCCGCGCGCGGAATGTCAGACCCCCCGCCTACAGTTGAACCCTCGTAGGTCAGGAGGTCAGTATCGTGCGCCCGGTAACCGATTTGCAGCGCAGGGTCGCGCCGTTCCAGGTCATCACCGACATGGTCCCGGCGGGCGATCAGCCGCAGGCGATCGCTGAGATCACCACGCGGGTCCAGGCCGGGGAGGCGGACACCGTGCTGCTCGGTGCCACCGGGACCGGCAAGACCGCGACCGTGGCCTGGATTGCCGAGCAGGTGCAGCGGCCGGTGCTGGTCATGCTGCCCAACAAGACGCTCGCCGCCCAGTTCGCCAACGAGCTGCGGGAGATGCTGCCCAACAACGCGGTCGAGTACTTCGTCTCCTACTACGACTACTACCAGCCCGAAGCGTACGTCCCGCAGACCGACACCTACATCGAGAAGGACTCCTCCATCAACTCGGAGGTGGAACGGCTGCGGCACTCGGCCACCAACTCCCTGCTGACCAGGCGCGACACCATCGTCGTGGCCTCCGTCTCGTGCATCTACGGGCTGGGCACGCCGCAGGAGTACGTCGACCGGATGCTCAAGCTCAAGCTCGGCGACACCATCGAACGGGACCAGCTGCTGCGCAGGCTGGTGGGCATGCAGTACGCGCGGAACGACCTGGCCTTCACCCGCGGCACCTTCCGGGTCCGCGGGGACACCATCGAGATCATCCCGATGTACGAGGAGCTCGCCGTCAGGATCGAGATGTTCGGCGACGAGATCGAGCGGCTGATGACGCTGCACCCGCTCACCGGCGAGGTGGTCAGCGAGGATACTGAGCTGTACGTCTTTCCGGCCTCCCACTATGTGGCCGGCCCCGAGCGGATGGAACGCGCCATCGCCGGCATCGAGGCCGAGCTGGCCGTGCGGCTCGGCGAGCTCGACCGGGAGGGCAAGCTGCTCGAGGCCCAGCGGCTGCGCATGCGCACCACCTACGACGTCGAGATGATGCGCCAGGTCGGCAGCTGCGCGGGCATCGAGAACTACTCGCTGCACATCGACGGCCGCGAGGCGGGCAGCCCGCCGAACACCCTGCTCGATTACTTTCCCGAGGACTTCGTCCTGGTCATCGACGAGTCGCACAACACCGTCCCGCAGATCGGCGCCATGTACGAGGGAGACGTGTCCCGTAAGCGAGTGCTGGTGGAGCACGGCTTCCGGCTGCCGAGCGCGATTGATAACCGGCCGCTGACCTGGGACGAGTTCCTCGACCGGATCGGCCAGACCATCTACCTGTCGGCCACCCCCGGGCCGTACGAGCTGCAGCGGGTGGGCGGCGACGTGGTCGAGCAGGTCATCCGGCCGACCGGGCTGATCGACCCCGAGGTGATCGTCAAGCAGACCAAGGGCCAGATCGACGACCTGCTGCACGAGATCGGGCTGCGGACCGAACGGGACGAGCGGGTGCTGGTCACCACGCTCACCAAGCGGATGGCCGAGGACCTGACTGATTACCTGCTGGAGAACGGCGTCCGGGCCCGGTACCTGCACAGCGAGGTCGACACGCTGCGCCGGGTCGAGCTGCTGCGCGAGCTGCGGCTCGGTGAATACGACGTGCTCGTCGGCATCAACCTGCTCCGTGAGGGGCTGGACCTGCCCGAGGTCTCCCTGGTGGCCATCCTGGACGCGGACAAGGAGGGCTTCCTGCGCTCGGGCACGTCGCTGATCCAGACCATCGGCCGCGCGGCGCGGAACGTGTCCGGCCAGGTGATCATGTACGCGGACAAGGTGACTCCATCGATGCAGCGCGCCATCGACGAGACCAGCCGCCGCCGGGAGAAGCAGGTCGCCTACAACGAGGCGCACGGCCTGAACCCCCAGCCGCTACGCAAGCGCATCGCCGACATCCTGGACCAGATCGTCCGCGAGGATGCCGACACCGAGCAGCTGATCGGCGGCGGCGGCCGGCAGCAGTCCCGCGGCAAGTCTCCGGTGCCGGGCCTGTCGAGCCGTGCCCGCGCGGCCGTCCAGGCCGCCGCGACCGCCGAGGGCGGGGCGCCCAGCAGCGCCGCCCGCGGCGAGCTGGTCGGGCTGATCACCGAGCTCACCGAGCAGATGCACACGGCCGCCGCTGAGCTGCAGTTCGAGGTCGCGGCCCGCCTCCGCGACGAGATCCGCGACCTCAAGCACGAGCTGCGCGGCATGCACGCGGCCGGCGTCTGAGCGTCTGGGCGGCTGAGGCACTGAACGTCTGGGCGGCTGAGGCGCTGAGCGGCTGAGCGGGCGCTCGGCCGTGACGCCGGGCTGCTCAGCCCTCCCGCCGTGTAGCGGGCCGGGCGCGGGCCGCCTGCCTGCCTGACCGTATTGTGGCGTCCGTGACCATAGTGTTCGCCCTGCTGGCTGGCCTGTCGAACGCGGTCAACGTCATTACCCAGCACATAGCCAGCACCGCCGACCCGCGCCGGTCGTCGGGCTGGCGGCTGGTCCTCTACTTGTTCCGCAGTCCGCTGTGGCTGCTCGGCTGGGTCGCTCTGGCCGCGGCGTTCGTGTTCCAGGCGCTCGCTCTGCACGACGGCGAGGTTTCGATCGTGCAGCCGCTCCTGGCTACTGAGCTTGTCTTCGCGCTCGTGCTGCGCCAGGTCTGGCTGCGCCAGTCAATCGCCGCAGTGACCTGGGGCGGTGCGGCGTCGACCTGCCTGGGCCTGGCCGTTTTCATCGTGGCCGGGGAGCCGCGGGGCGGCCAGCCCACCCCGACCAGCCGCCACTGGATCGCGGCCATAGTGATCTGCAGCGCCGTTGCTGCCATTCTTACCGCGCTGGCGCAGCGGGGGTCCCCGAGCCGGCGTGCTGTTCTTTATTCCTCGGCCGCGGCCACCATGTGGGCGCTCGAGGCGACGTTCATCAAGTCCACGACGGACACGATCACTCAGTTCGGGGTGGCCGGAATGTTCGCGCACTGGCCGGTGTATGCCCTGGCCCTGGGCGGGGCGGCGGGCACCGTGCTGCAGCAGGCGGCGCTGCACGTCGGGCCGCTGCGGGTCTCGCAGCCGTTCCTGGTGATCATCGACCCGATCGTCAGCATCGCCCTGAGTGTGTGGCTGTTCCGCGAGCACTTCGTGCCGGACGCCGCCGTCCTGGCCATTGCGGCGCTCGCCTTCGCCGTGATGTGTGCCGGGGTCGTCGTCATGACGCGGACCGCCCCGGCCACCATGCAAGCCAGCCCGGAGCCTGGCGTTACGGCCTCGTGATTCGGCCGAACGGTAGAGTGCGGGGCAGGGGCACTGCGGGAGGCGGGAATCGATCGTAGTACGTGAGCCCGCCGGAATGCTGAGCACCACCTGACTGTTGGCTCAAAGAGCGGCAGGAAACCTCTCGGGGGAGGTGTGAAGTGCTGGTCAGCCTCGTTGCGGCCATCGTCGCGGCGGTGTGCTACGGCGTCGCCTCGGTGATCCAGGCCATTGCCGTCCGCGCGGCCAGCCTCCGGGGCCCGCACGACGTGGCCTCCGGCGGCGTCGACCCGGGGCTCGTCGTGCGCATGCTGCACCAGTGGCGCTTCGTGGCCAGTATCTGCCTGGACTCTCTCGGCTTCCTGGCCCAGCTCGTGGCCGTGCAGCGGCTTCCCCTGTTCGTCGTGCAGGCCTTCGTGGCGTCGAACCTCGCGGTGACGGCAGTGGTCGCCTGGCGGGTGATCGGCACCCCCCTGGCCTGGCGTGAGTGGGCCGCGGTCGTCGGGGTGGTGGCCGGGGTGGGCCTGCTCGGCGCCTCGGCTGGCGCCCAGGGCGCGGCTCAGGTGGGCGGGGTGTTCAAGCTGGCCCTGATCGTCGCGGTGGCCGGGCTGGCCGTGTTGGGCATGGCCGCGGCCAGGCTCAACGACCCCTACCGCACTATGGCGCTGGGCCTCACGGCCGGCTTCGGCTTCGGGATCGTCAGCATCGCCGCGCGCGTGCTGGACGGTTTCTCGCCGCTCCAGCTCGCCCGCGACCCGGCCGCCTACGCGATCGTCGCGGCTGGCATCGTCTCGTTCATGTTCTACGCCACCGCCCTGGAGGCCGGCAGCGTGACGGTCGCTACCGCCGCCGTGGTGCTGAGCGAGACGATCCCGCCCGCCGTCATCGGGGTTATTTTCCTCGGCGACGAGACCCGGCACGGGCTGGCCGCCGTAGCCTGGTGCGGGTTCTTCATCGCCGTCGCGTCGGCTGTCATGCTGGCCAGATTCGGTGAGGCGCACCATGACGAAGACGTGACTCGGGCCGACGCGGTGGCCCACCGGCGGGCAAATGCCGGGCCGGCCGCTGCCGAACTGTTATCCTGGTGGCCCGTGGACTTGCAGCTTTTCCTTGCCGTACCGGATACCACGGGAGTCTCATAGTGGCCGCATCATCGCTTCATCCACGGCCGGTTCAGACCAGACATCTCTTCGTCACCGGGGGCGTCGCCTCCAGCCTTGGCAAGGGACTGACCGCGTCGAGCCTCGGCCGACTGCTCAAGCTGCGGGGCCTCCGGGTCACCATGCAGAAGCTCGACCCCTACCTGAACGTCGACCCGGGCACGATGAACCCCTTCCAGCACGGCGAGGTGTTCGTCACCGATGACGGGACGGAAACCGACCTCGACGTCGGCCACTACGAGCGCTTCCTCGATACGAACCTCAAGGGCGAGGCCAACGTCACCACCGGCCAGATCTACTCCACGGTGATCGCGAACGAGCGCCGCGGCGCCTACCTCGGCGACACCGTGCAGGTGATCCCGCACATCACCAACGAGATCAAGTCGCGCATCCTGCAGATGGGCGGGGACGACGTCGACGTGGTGATCACCGAGGTGGGCGGGACCGTGGGCGACATCGAGTCGCTGCCGTTCCTGGAGGCCATCCGCCAGATCAGGCACGAGATCGGCCGGGACCGCTGCTTCTTCCTGCACGTCAGCCTGCTGCCCTACATCGGCCCGTCCGGCGAGCTGAAGACCAAGCCGACCCAGCACAGCGTGGCCGCGCTGCGCAGCATCGGCATCCAGCCCGACGCCATCGTGGCCCGCTCCGACCGCCCGATCAACGACGGCCTGAAGCGCAAGATCAGCCTGATGTGCGACGTGGACGAGGAGGCGGTGGTCTCGGCCCCGGACGCCCCGTCCATTTACGACATCCCCAAGGTCCTGCACGCCGAGGGGCTGGACGCCTACGTGGTGCGCCGGCTGGGCCTGCCGTTCCGCGACGTGGACTGGAGCGAGTGGGACGACCTGCTCCGCCGGGTGCACCGGCCCGCCCACAGCGTCACCATCGCGCTGGTCGGCAAGTACGTCGACCTGCCCGACGCGTACCTGTCCCCGGCCGAGGCGCTCAAGGCCGGCGGCTTCGCCAACGACGCGCAGGTGAACATCCGCTGGGTGATCAGCGACGCCTGCGAGGACGCCGAGGGCGCGGCCGCCGAGCTGGACGGGGTCGACGGGATCTTGATCCCGGGCGGGTTCGGGGTCCGCGGCATCGAGGGGAAGATCGGCGCGATCCGGTACGCGCGCGAGCACGGCATCCCGATCCTAGGCCTGTGCCTGGGCCTGCAGTGCATGGTCATCGAGGTGGCCCGCGACCTGGCCGGGCTGGCCGACGCGGACAGCACCGAATTCAACCCGCACACGCCATACCCGGTGATCTCCACCATGGCCGACCAGGAGGACGTCGTGGCGGGGGAACGGGACATGGGCGGCACCATGCGCCTGGGCCTGTACCCGGCCGTGCTGCAGGCCGGGACCCGGGTGGAGGAGCTGTACGGCAGTGCCCTGGCCGAGGAGCGGCACCGGCACCGCTACGAGGTCAGCAACGGCTACCGCGCGGCCCTCGAGGAGGCCGGGCTGGTCTTCTCCGGCCTGTCGCCGGACGGCCACCTGGTGGAGTTCGCCGAGATGGCCGGCCACCCGTTCTTCGTCGGGACCCAGGCGCATCCGGAATTCCTGTCCCGCCCGACCCGGCCGCATCCGCTGTTCAAGGGCCTGATCGCGGCCGCCCTCGCGCGCTCCAAGTCGGCCGGTGCCATAGCCGCCCGCGCCGCGGCCACCGCATGAGCAACACCGCATGACCGACACCGCATGAGCGACACCGCGTGAATATCGCCGACACCCCCGAGCACTGGCCCGTAGCCGCCTCGGCCGAGCAGCTTCGCACCCGCCTGATCGCCGTGCGGACCGACCAGGTCCGCACCCCCGACCATCATCTGGCCGAACGGACTGTGGTGCTTCACCCCGGTGCTGTAGCCGTGCTCGCCCTGGACGGCGCGGACCGGGTGTTGATGATCAGGCAGTACCGGCATCCGGTCGGCAGCCTGCTGTGGGAGATCCCGGCGGGCCTGCGGGACGTCCCCGGGGAGGAGCTGCAGGTCACCGCGGCCCGCGAGCTGATGGAAGAGGCCGGCTACCGCGCGCGGGACTGGCGGGTTCTCGCCGACTATTACTCCTCGCCCGGCTACAGCACCGAACGCCTGCGGATCTTCCTGGCCCGCGACACCGAACCCGTCCCCGCCGCCGAGCGCCACTTCGTCCCCGAGGCCGAGGAAGCCTACCTGCTCGTCCGGTGGCTGCCGCTGGACGAGGCGGTGCGCAAGGTCTTCGCCGGAGAGCTGCACAACGGGCCTGCCGCCCTGGCCGTCATGGCCGGGTATACTGCCAGGTCACAGGGGTATACGCAGCTCCGCCCGGCCGATGCCCCCGAAGAGCAATGGCGCTCAGCACCGCTGGAGGGACCACCATGAAGGTCGGCGTTCCGAAGGAAACCAAGAACAACGAGTACCGGGTGGCCATCACGCCCGCCGGCGTGCACGAGCTGGCCCGCGGCGGCCATCAGGTGATCATCGAGGCCGGCGCGGGGGAGGGCTCCTCGATTCCGGACGAGGACTTCACCGCGGCCGGCGCGAAGATCCTGCCCGACGCCGACGACGTGTGGGCCGAGGGTGAGCTGATCCTCAAGGTCAAGGAGCCGGTCGCCGAGGAGTACAGCCGGATGCGCTCCGGCCAGGTGCTGTTCACCTACCTGCACCTGGCCGCGTCGAAGGCCTGCACCGACGCGCTGCTCGGCGCGGGCGTCACCGCCATCGCGTACGAGACCGTCCAGCTGCCGGACGGCTCGCTGCCGCTGCTCGCCCCGATGTCCGAGGTGGCCGGCCGGATGGCGCCGCAGGTGGGGGCGCATCACCTGCAGCGTGACGGGGGCGGCCGCGGGGTCTTGATGGGAGGCGTCTCCGGCGTGTACGCGGCCAAGGTGGTGGTGCTCGGCGCGGGCGTATCCGGCATGAACGCCGCCGCGATCGCCCTGGGCATGCAGGCCGAAGTGCTGCTGGTGGACAAGAACATCGCCAGGCTCCGCCAGGCCGACGCCATCTACCAGGGGCATCTGCAGACGGTGGCGTCCAACGCGTATGAGATCGAGCGCGCGGTGATCGATGCCGACCTGGTCATCGGCGCCGTCCTGGTGCCCGGCGCGAAGGCCCCCAAGCTGGTCAGCGACGAGCTCGTGGCCCGGATGAAGACCGGCGCCGTGCTGGTCGACATCGCGATCGACCAGGGCGGCTGCTTCGAGGGCTCGCGCCCCACCACCCACGCCAACCCCACCTACAAGGTGCACGACGCGCTGTTCTACTGCGTGGCGAACATGCCCGGCGCGGTGCCGCACACCTCCACCCACGCGCTGACCAACGTCACGCTGCCCTACACCGTCGAGATCGCCAACCGGGGCTGGCGCGACGCGCTGCGCGCCGACCGGGCGCTGGCCCTGGGCCTGAACACCTACGCCGGCCAGGTGACCTGCGAGCCCGTCGCCGAAGCCCACGCCCTGCCCTACACCCCCCTCGCCGACGTCCTCGCCTAGCGCCGGGATGCTGGGTGCCGCCGGGATGCTCGCCGACACCATCCGGGGCTACTTGCAGCACCTGGTGGTGGAGCGGGGCCTGGCGCCCAACACCGTGCAGGCCTACCAGCGTGACCTGCGGCGGTATGAGTCGGTACTGGCGCAGCGCGGGAAGGCCCGGCTCGGCGACGTCACCCCCGCCGACGTGGCGGAATTCCTGGCCTCGCTGCGGGAGGGGGACGACGAGCACGCGGGGCTGGCGGTCAGCTCGGCGGCCCGGGCGGTGATCGCGGTGCGCGGGCTGCACGCCTTCGCAGTGGCGCAAGGGCTGGCCGACGCCGACCCGGCCCGGGACGTGCCGCCGCCCGCGCCGCCCCGGCGCCTGCCCAAGGCGATCACCGTGGCCGAGGTGGAGCGCCTGCTCGATGCGTCCGGGCCCGGCCCCGATGACCCGTCGGCGGACCCGCGGCTGCTGCGGGACCGCGCGCTGCTGGAGTTCCTGTACGCGACCGGCGCGCGGATCTCCGAGGCGACCGGGCTCGACGTCGACGAGCTGCGCCTGGACGCCGACCCCGTGGTGCGGCTGGCCGGCAAGGGCGGCAGGCAGCGGGTGGTCCCGGTCGGCAGCTACGCGGTGCGCGCCGTGGCGGCCTACCTGGTCCGGGGGCGGCCCGCGCTGGCCGCCGGGTCCCGGCGCGCCTCGGTGAGCCCGGCGGTGTTCCTGAACGCGCGCGGCGGCCGCCTGACCCGCCAGGGCGCCTGGGGCGTGCTGCACGCCGCCGCCGAGCGGGCCCGGCTCGCTGAGGTGTCGCCGCATACGCTGCGGCACTCCTTCGCCACGCACATGCTGGACGGCGGCGCCGACATCCGCGTCGTCCAGGAGCTGCTCGGCCACGCGTCGGTCGCGACCACCCAGATCTACACCCTGATCACGGTGGACCGGCTGCGTGAGGTCTACGCGTCGTCTCACCCGCGGGCACGCTGAGCGTCTTGGGGGCCGTGTTACCCGGGCCCGTTCGGCACGAAAGTCACCGGAAGTGGCGGGTCAGCTCGTTGGCGTACGTGCGTCCCAGGGTGTCCTTGTGATCGGTGATCCACTGGGTCAGGGAGATCCGGCCGGTCGCCGGGCCGGCCGTGTCGGCCAGGCCGTCGGCCATGGCCTGGTATTCCTCGGCGGTGAGCAGCGTGTCGCGCAGGGCCACGCCGAGCAGGCGGGCGGCCGGCGCGATGGCCGGCCCCGGCACCCGGACGACCGGGCTGCGGCTGCCGACCGCGCCCGCGATGAAGCGGACCAGGTCGATGAAGGCCGGGCGATCGGGCCCCACAGCGTCGATGACCTCGGTGCCGGTGGCATCCGCGGCCGCCACGGCCAGCCGGGCCAGGTCATCGACGTGGACCGGGCGGATACGGTATTCCCCGGTGCCGCCCACGGCGAAGACCGGGAGGTGACGCAGCAGCCAGGCGATGTTGTTGATCAGCACCCCGTCGCCGCCGAACAGGATGGCCGGCCGCAGCACGGTATACGGCAGGCGCAGGTCGCCCAGGGCCTGCTCGACCGCCGCCTTGCCCCGGAAATAGGGGTACGGGGAGTCGGCGCTGGGATGGGTGATCGACACGTGCACCACCCGGCCCACGCCCGCGTCGGCGGCGGCCCGCAGCAGCACGCGCGACTGCGCCACCGCTGTCTCGTGGCTGACCTGCCCGTGCGCGAACCGCACCCAGTAGGTGTTGACCAGGACCCGGGCGCCGCGCAGCGATTCGGTCAGCCCGGCCGGATCGGCGAAATCCAGTGGCCTGGCCTCGATGTCGCTGTCCGCGGCGGCGCGACCCGGATGACCGGTCAGGGTCCGCACCCGGCGGCCCGCGGCCTGCAGCTCCCGGGCGATGACCGCGCCGGAGTAGCTGAACGCCCCGGTCACCACGTCGAAATCGGCGCTCATCCGAGCTCGCGGACCAGCGCGTCCAGGGTCGGACCCAGGGGCGCGTCGAGGGTGGCCGTGGCGTACGCGTCGCCCCTGGTCGCCCCCTGGTTGACGATCACCACCGGTGACCCCTGCTTGGCCGCGTGGCGGACGTAACGCAGTCCCGACATCACCGTCAGTGAGGAGCCCAGGACGACCAGCGAGCTGGCCGCTGCGACCTTCGCGTAGCAGGCCTCGACCCGGGGCCGGGGCACGTTCTCGCCGAAGAACACCACGTCGGGCTTGAGCGCGCCGCGACAGGAACGGCAGTCGACCACCACGAACGCCTCCGTGGCGTCGTCGTCCGCCACGGCGTCCCCGTCCGGGTTGATCACCGCCGCCGCCCCCGTCGCCCAGCCCGGGTTGGCCGCCTCGAGCCGGCCGTGCAGGTCCGTCCGGGAGGTCCGCTGCCCGCACGACAGGCAGGTGACCCGGTGCAGGCTGCCGTGCAGTTCGGTCACTGCGGACGCGCCCGCGGCCTGGTGCAGCCCGTCGACGTTCTGGGTGATGACCCCGGCCAGCAGGCCGCGGTGGCCGAGCTCGGCGACGGCGTAGTGGCCGCGGTTCGGGGCGGCCTGGGCGACGTGCCGCCAGCCCAGGTGGCTGCGGGCCCAGTACCTGCGCCGCGCCGCGGCGCTGCCGGTGAAGGTCTGGTAGGTCATCGGGGTCGCGCGCCGGGCCAGCCCGGTCGGCCCGCGGTAGTCCGGGATGCCGGACTCGGTGGACAGGCCGGCACCGCTCAGCACCAGCGCGTTCCCGGCTGCGACGACGTCTGCGAGCACACCGAACGCGGGTGTCATCTGCTCCGCAGCCAGCTGGGTCACCACTCCATGGTGCCTCATGCCCTGGGGCACCCGGTCCGCGGCGGGGCTAACGCGCGGGCTTGGTGATCGCCGCGGCGACCGCGGCGGCGGCCGCCTTGTCGAACATGATGGTGTAGTGGTTCACGTCGGGGACCAGCCGCGGCCGGAGCTGGGGGATGCGGCCGGCCCACGTCGCGATCAGCTCGGGCGGCAGGAGGCCCGGCGGCTCGCCGCCCCAGCCGGCCGGTGCGGTCAGCAGCGGCGTCGGCTGCGTCAGCCGGCTGAGCGCGTCGGCGAACGGCTTGTCCGCCATCATGTCCCGGCTGTCGGTGCTGACCGCGGTCTCGGCCACGCGCGACCGCATGCTGCCCGGCTCGCCGGCCAGGTCATAGCGCGCGTACGCCTCGACGTCGGCGCTCCAGTGGCCGGCCAGCGCCGGATGCGCCCGCCAGAACTGCAGGTACGCCTCGGTGCTGCCGAACGTCTGCCGCAGTCGCGCGATCGCCGGGCCGATGGAGGCCTCGAGCGCCGCTTCCGGATCGAGGCCGTCGGGCACCGGCAGCGGCAGCCCGCCGTCCACCAGGACGAGCCGCCGGGACAGCCTGGGGTTCGCGTCGCGGGCGAGCAGCACGACGTACGCGCCCATCGAATGCCCGGCCAGCACCGGCCGCCCGCCGAAATGCCGCAGGACCGCGGTCACGTCGGCGGCGTGCCGCTCCAGGCCGTACGGCCCGGGAAGATGCGCGCTGTGGCCGCGCCCGCGCAGGTCAGGCGCGGCGAGCGTCCAGCCGGCTGGCATCTGGCGCGCCACCGCCTGCCAGGACATGGCCGAGGCTGTGATCCCGTGCACGGCGACCGCGACGCGCGTGCCGGTGCCCCACACCAGCACGCGCAGGTCCCCCCCGCCTACCGGGATGTCAAGCAGCCGGAGTTGCATATCTTTTCCCTCCCCAGTTCCGGCAGTTATCGCCGGGACTGCCCATATCTACCACTCATTATCCGCTGCGCAGACGTAGGCAGTATGTCAACCCGGGCACAATGCTGACCGGAAAACATATGGCCTCCGGAAGGTGGCCGGATCGCTATCTGGGCTGCCCTGGCCGGTCCCGGCGAAGGTCCGCTGCGCCGCCAGGGTCAGGTCGTAGCGGAACGGGAGAAAAGGAACATCATGCTGATCATCGTGAAGTTCGGGACATAGCATAAAATAAATGATTGTATTGGTAAAAGAACCAGGTCAGCACACGATTGGACAGCTCAGATAGGCGACCTTGCCCGCCCGCGGGGTCGTGGGGGTGCGGAAGATGGGTGAGCAGCAGCACAGCTTGACCGGGGTGAGGACGCACCCCAATCCGTCATGGGCGGCCGTCATCGTCACCACCTGTCGTCTCTGGCTGCAACGACACCAGGGCCGGGGTCCGCGGTCGGCCTCCCGCCGGCGGCGCGGCGTCCTGGTGCTGAGCGCCCTCGCCGCGATGGCGCTGGGCGCGCTCGTGACACTGGCCTTTACCAGCCAGGCCGATCGGGCGGGCCGTGCGGCCTCGCCGCAGCCGGCCGGCGCCGCCCAGAATGCGTCCACTGCGCTGCAGGTGGCCGCGGCCAACCGCGGCCAGGCGGCCGCCTGGATCGCGCAGCAGATCCTGCCCAGCGTGCTGATCGGCTGCGACCCCCTGATGTGCCAGTCACTGGCCGCGGCCGGCGTCTCGGCCAGCAGGCTGTCGCTCATCCAGCCGTCCATGCCGGACCCGCTGGGCGTGGAAGTGATCGTCGCGACGCCGGCCCTGCAGAACCAGTTCGGCCCGCGCCTGGCCACGGTGTACGCGCCGCTGGTGCTGGCCCGCTTCGGCTCAGGTGCGGCGCAGATCGATGTCCGGTATGTCGTGCCGGGCGGGACCGCCGCCTTCGAGCAGTCCCTGGCCTCGGCGCAACATGCCCGCATCGAGGCGGGCAAGCAGCTGCTGAGCAACAAGAACGTCCAGGCCTCGGCGCAGGCCCGTCAGGTCCTGCAGGCCGGTGACGTCGATCCCCGCCTGCTTGTAACGCTTGGGCTACTAGCCCACGAAATGCCAGTACAACTGCTAGCCTTCGATGATTCGTCGCCAGGTGCCAGCCCGGATAACCCGCTCCGCGGTGCCCAGATCGGTGCCGCGGCCTCCGCTGGCCTGTCGGCGATGCTCGCGTTCCTGGCTCAGCAGACCACGTACCAACCCTCGCAGTACCACGTGACCAGGATCGCCAGCGGTCAGGTGGTTACCGTGCAATTCGACGCCCCAGGCCCCCTGGGGCTGAACGGCCCCTAGCCAGCGCTGGCTGGGGGAGGGGAGGGTCAAGTGCAAATCGCCAGAGTAACCAGACGACTGCTCATGCTGATGGCCGCGTCGGCCCTGCTGCTGGGCATTCCCGCCGCCGCGACGGCCTTCGCGTCGTCCGCGACCACGGGCACGGGCTGGATCAGGCTCGCTCACCTGTCACCGAACACGCCCGCCGTCGACGTGTACCTGTACTCCTTCGACGACTCCAGCGCCATGATCGTGCTCCATCACGTCGCCTACGGCACGGTCTCGCCGTACGAGTCGGTCAAGGCCGGGGACTACAGCGTGGCCATGCGCGCCGCGGGCGCGTCCCCGACCAGCCAGCCCGTCCTGTCTACCAGCGTGACGATCGCCGCCGGCAAGGCCTATACGGTCGCGGGCATGGGACCGGAATCCGGCCTGCGGCTCCAGGTCCTCGACGACGAGCTGACCACGCCGCCAGGGCAAGCCCGGGTGCGTGTGATCCAGGCGTCCCTGAAACAGCAGACGGTCAAGGTCACACTCGGCTCCACGGTGCTCGCGAGCAGCCTGAAGTTCGCGGACGTCAGCCCCTATCAGTCCGTCTCCCCGGGCGCGCAGACCGTGACCGTGAGCGCTGGCGCCGAAGAGGCGAACTCTAACGTCACCCTCGCCGCCGGCACCGTCCACACCCTGGTCGTGCTCGACGGCGCCAGCGGGCTGGAGGTCGTCAACCTGGAGGACGCCTCGGGCAGCGGCAAGCCCCCGCTGGGCGGCGTCTCGACCGGCTTCGGCGGCACCGCGCCGCACGGACCGGGCTCGCCGGTGCCCTGGCTCGCGGCCATCGGGGCCGGCGCGCTGCTCGCCCTGACCGGCGGCCTGCGGCTGCGCCGCGGCCGTCGCGTCACTGCCGGGGCCTAAGTCATGCAGGTCCGCAGGCCGGCCGCGGCGCTCGCGCTCGCGGCCGGCCTGGCCGTGATCGCGGGCGGGATGGCCGGCCTGCTGCTGACGCGGCATCCCACCCCGGCCATGCGCCCGGTCGCGGCCGGGGTGGGGGCCCTGCCCGCGCCGACCGGCCCGATCGTGGCGCCGCCGCAGTCGGCCGGGCCGGACCGGGTCGCCGCGCCGGTGACGCTGACCATCCCGCTGATCGGCGTGCAGACCAAGCTGACCACCCTGGGCCTGGCCGCCGACGGTGAGATGCAGGTGCCGTCCTCGTACTCCATCGCCGGCTGGTACACGGGCAGCCCGCGGCCGGGTGCCGTCGGCTCGGCCATCATCGTGGGGCACATCGACTCGCACGCCGGCCCGGGAGTGTTCTACCGGCTTCCCGAGCTGGAGGCCGGGGACAAGATCTACGTCAAGCGGGCCGACGGGACCCTGGCCGAGTTCCGCGTGACCTCGGTCCAGACGTACCTGAAGGATCAGTTCCCGACCGAGGACGTCTACGGCCCGGTCCCGGATGCGGAGCTGCGCCTGATCACCTGCGGCGGCACCTTCGATCCCGCGACCGGCCACTACCTGAGCAACATCGTCGTCTACGCCACGCAGACCAGCTGAGGCGCCATGGCGGACCGGATGACACCGGAGCAGCGCTACGAAGACCTGGTCGACGACCTGGCGGGTGAGGAAGGGGTGCTCCCGCCGCCCGGCGGCAGCGGGTTCGGCCGCAGCGCGCTGCGCTACCGGCAGAAGATCTTCGCCATGCTCGTCCGCGGCCAGCTGGTGGTCAAGCTGCCCCGGCCGCGCGTCGACGCGCTGGTGGGGGCCGGTCACGGCCAGCGGTTCGACGCCAATAAGGGCACCCCGATGAACGAATGGTTCAGCCTGGACCCGGGCTCCGGGCTGGCCTGGCTGCCGCTGGCCCGCGAGGCCCTGGTCTTCGCCCGTCAAGCCTGAAATCCTTGTCTTGCCGAACGGGCCCGCCCTCACCGGCCCGCTCTCCTGCGTGCCCTACTATCCTGGGGACGCAGCCGGCGCACGGCTAAGGGAGGCATCATGGAGCTGCAGGTCGCCGACAACCCGGAACAGGCGCGGTACGAGATCAAGGCGGACGGCGAGCTGGCCGGTTTCGTGACCTACGAGCTCGGCGACGGCGTCATCAATCTCGTGCACACCGAGACCGACGACCGGTTCCGCGGTCACGGCCTCGCCGCGCACCTCGTCCAGGCCACCCTCGACTCGGCCCGGGAGCGGCACCTCGCGGTGGTGCCCACCTGCCCGTTCGTGCGCCGCTTTATCGCCGAACATGCCGAGTACACCGACCTGGTCCCGGCGGGCAGGCGGTCCGAATTCGGCGTCTGAGCACCCGGTTAGAACGGCGTGTGAGCACCTGGTTAGAACAGAGCCCGGACTTCGAGCAGGGACCGGACCACCGTGGTCCCCGGGGCCGGCCCTTTCCCGCCCGGCTCGCCCCGGACGATCTGCACGGCGGTGATGCCCAGGTCCGCCGCGCCCGCGCAGTAGGACGGCTGATCGTCGACGAACACGGCGCCGCCTGCGGGCACGCCGAGCTGGTCCAGGGCGTAGCTGTAGATCTCCGCGGCGGGCTTGAACGCGCCGACCTCGCAGGACAGCGCGAGGACGTCGGCCAGCTCGGCCACGCCGTTGCTCTCCAGCAGGTCACGCGTGTGCTGGGTGCAGTTGCTGACGATCGCGATCTTGATGCCGCGGGACCGCAGCTCCTGTAGGAACGGGATGGCGTCGTCATACAGCCGCGAGTACCGCAGCAGCAGCTCGCGGTCCAGGTCGACCAGCGCACGCACCAGGTCCGGCCGGGGCTCGGTGCCGCTGGCCCGCAGGACCTGCTCGTATCCCTCGGCGGTCGAGAGCCGGCCGACCCCGGTCGCCGCCCCGATCGTGCGGTATCCCTCGGCCCAGGCCTCGGCCGTGACCCCGGCCAGCGCCGGCAGCTCGGTCCCATGCCCCTGGAAGTCGCAGTTCAGGAGGGTGTCGTAGACGTCCACCAGGCACGCTTCCCGCTCGGTCACAGTACTAGCGTAATGGCCCGGACTGCGCTGGTAACACTCCCGTAATCCGGAAATCAGATCATGTCAACCATGGAGAACCTTCGCTCCGGTAACGGCGGCGGCCCGGTCCCGCCCAGGGGCTACCTGCCGATCGAAGAGCACGGGATCGTCGGCGACCTGCGGACGGTGGCGCTGGTGGGAACCGACGGCACCGTCGACTGGTACTGCCCGGCCAGGTTCGACGCTCCCTCGCTGTTCGGAGCGCTCCTGGACGCCCGCAAGGGCGGCTACTTCTCGTTGTGGTGCCGCGGCAGCGGCCGCCCGAAGCAGCTGTACCTGCCCGACACCAATATCTTGATGACCCGCTTCCAGGGCGCGGAGGCCGTCGGCGAGGTGATCGACTTCATGGTGCCGGCCACCAGCGCCAGCAGCCGGGTCCGGGACCTGCTGGTCCGGCAGGCGCGAGCGGTCCGCGGCCGGGCCACCTTCGAGCTGGCCTGTCACCCGGCGTTCGACTATGGCCGGACTCCGCACACTGTGCGGCTGGTCACCGGAGTCGGCGCGGTGTTCGAGTCGCCCGCCGGGCGCTGCGTGCTGCGCACCGACGTCGCGCTCAAGATCGAGGAGTCCGGCGTCGCCGCGACCTTCACCCTGGAAGAGGGCGAGAGCGTCGACATCGAGCTGGAGTGGAACGGCGAGGTGCGGCCGCTAGCCGAAGGCGAGACGGCCGAGCTGTTCGCGCGGACGTCGGATTTCTGGCAGAACTGGGTCAGCCAGTCCAGGTACCGGGGCCGGTGGCGGGAGATGGTCCAGCGTTCGGCGCTCGTCCTCAAGCTGCTCGTTTATCACCCGACCGGGGCCATGGTCGCCGCGCCGACCACGTCGCTGCCCGAGCAGCTAGGCGGCGGACGTAACTGGGATTACCGGTACAGCTGGCTGCGCGATGCCGCGTTCACCATCTACGCGCTGATGAGGCTGGGCTTCCTGGAGGAGGCCGCGTCGTTCATGGACTGGGTGCAGCGGCGCTGTGAGGCCGCGACCAAGGAACGCGACGTCATGATCATGTACTCGGTCGACGGCAGCGAGGAGATTCCCGAGACGATCCTCAGCCATCTCGACGGCTACCAGGGGTCGCGGCCGGTGCGGATCGGCAACAGCGCGGTCGGGCAGCGGCAGATCGACGTGTACGGCGAACTGATGGACTCGGTCTACCTGTTCAACCGCGAGGTGCCGATCTCCTACGACCTGTGGACCGGGTTGTGCCGGCGGCTGGACTGGCTGGCCGCGCACTGGAAGGAACCGGACGAGGGCATCTGGGAAATCCGCGGCCCCCGGCAGCGCTTCACCTACTCGGCGCTGATGACCTGGGTGGCCTACGACCGGGCCGGGCGCCTGGCCCGGGACCGCGGCCTGCCCGCGCCGATCGAGCGCTGGCGCAAGCTGGCCGCGTCGGCTCACCGGTTCGTCCAGGAATCGTGCTGGGACCCCGAGCTGCAGAGCTATGTCATGTATCCGGGCAGCAAGCTTCTCGACGCGTCGGTGCTGGTCATGCCGCTGGTGAAGTTCGCCGGGCCCACTGACCCGAGGTTCTTGTCGACGCTCGACCAGATCACCGCCGAGCTGAACTCCGATAGCCTGGTCTACCGGTACGCCAGCACCGGCCACGACGGTATCGCCGAGGGCGAGGGTACATTCAATCTGTGCTCATTCTGGTACGTCGAGGCGCTCACCCGGGCCGGCCGGGTCAGGGAAGCACGGATGATCTTCGAGAAGATGCTTACCTACGCTAACCATCTCGGGCTTTACGCCGAGCAGATCGGCGCATCGGGGGAGGCGCTGGGGAACTTCCCGCAGGCGTTCACCCACCTGGCGTTGATCAGCGCGGCGGTCAACCTCGACCGCGCGCTGGACCGGATCACCTCCTGACGGCCCGGGGGCGAAGAAAATGAAAGGCAACGAATGGACTACCTGATTTCTGGCATCCTGCTGGTTCTCATCATCACCGTGCTCGTCCGCCTCAGGCGGACCGAACGCCGCCGGCAGAAGTCCGACTAGTCCCGCCCCCGCGCGCCCCCCGCGCCTCCCCCTCCACATGACCGGCCACCCGCACCCGCCCCGGCCGGGCTGCAGGGCCCGCTCGCATCATCGTGGATCATCACTGCCCCCCCGCGGGCAGTAACGATCCACGATCACGATTCCCCGCCCCGGAAACACCGGTTACGTCTGCGCATCGCGGTTCGTCACTTCAATGACAACGAAGCGATGCGGAGACAACAGATGAAACTCACGATCGTCGCAGCTACCGGCGGTATCGGGCGGCAGCTGCTCGAGCAGGCTCTGGCCGCCGGCCATGACGTGACCGCCGTGGCGCGGCATCCGGGCCGGCTCCCGCCGGTCCCGGCGCGTGTCGTCACCGCCGACCTGGCGTCCGCGGACCCGGTTGCCCTCCGGGGCGCCCTCGAGGGAGCCGATGCCGTGCTGTCGGCCCTCGGTGCCCGGTCGAAGGCCGAGGCGGGGGTGGCCTGGCGGGGCACCTTGGCCCTCACCCAGGCCATGCAGGCGGCCGGTGTCGGCCGGATCGTGGCGGTGAGCGCGGCGCCGGTCGGCACCGTGCCCTCGCCCGCGCGCCCGCATCCGCCCCGGCGTGACCCGGGCGACGGGTTCCTCCTGGCCAACCTGGCCTATCCGGTCCTGCGTGCGGCGCTGCGGGACAACTACGCTGACCTGGCCCGGATGGAGGACGTCCTGCGTGAGGCTGACCTGGACTGGACCGCGGTCCGCCCGCCTCGGCTGACCGGCAAACCGGTGACCGGCAGGTACCGCACCGCCCTCGGCCAGAACGTGCGCCACGGGCTGTTCGTCTCCCGCGCCGACGTCGCGCACTACATGCTCCGCGCGATCGACGAGCCCAAGACCTACCGGCAGACCGTGGGCATCGCCAACTAGCCCGCAGCTAGCCCGCAAACAAGCCCTTCGCGGGGCCGCCCGGCCGCGGCGTATACCATCGAGGCGTCTGCGTCACCGGCGACGCGCCAGGCTGAGCCGCCACCGTTGAGCCGCCACTGTGACGAAAGGGCCGGAATGCGCCTGCGGCACCCCCGTCGCCTGGCCGCCTGCGCCGCCGTGGTCACGGTCGTAGTCGTAGTCGTGGCCCTGGCCGGTGCCTTCGCGTTCCCCTCGGCTGGTGCCGCGGCCGACTGCAGCGGCCGCGGCCCGGCCTGCAAATGGGCCGCCACGTGGGCCGCGGCCCCGATGGCGGCCGCGCCGGCCAAGCTGGCCGCCCCGGATGACTTCTCCCCGGCCGGGTTCGATGACCAGACGATCAGGGACATCATCTGGGCCAGCGCCGGCGGGCAGGCGGCGCGGATCAGGCTGTCCAATCAGTTCGGCACCCGGCCGGTCACGTTCCGCCAGATCGACCTGGGCCTGTCGGCGGGCGGCCCGCTCATCTTCACCGGCACCGATCACCGGGTCACCTTCGCCGGACGCACGTCGGTCACCATCGCGCCGGGCGCGACCGCGGTCAGTGACCCGGTGGCCATGACCATCCCGGCGCAGACCGACCTGGCGGTCAGCCTCTACGCGAGCGGGCCTACCGGACCGGCGACCTACCACAGCGACGCCCAGCAGGTTAGTTACGTCTCGGGGCCCGGTGACTACGCCGGCAGTCAGGCGGCTGCTCCCTTCACGATCACCAGCCAGCACTGGTACTTCCTGACCGAGGTCGACGTCCAGTCCGGCGCCGCGACCGGCGCCACGATCGTGGCGTTCGGGGATTCGATCACCGACGGCTACCGATCCGCGGTCGGCGCCAACGACCGCTGGCCGGATGACCTGACCCGGCGGTTTTTGGCCCGCTCGCCCGGGCAGGTGCACCCCGTCGTTGACGAAGGCATCAGCGGCAACCGGGTCCTGGCCAGCTCGGATCTGTTCGGCGCCAGCGCGCAGGCCCGTTTCCTGGCTGACACGGCCGGGCTTTCCGGCGCGCGGTACGTCATCCTGCTCGAGGGCATCAACGACATCGGCTATACCCTGACGCCCGCCGGCGCGATCATCGCCGGGTACGAGCACCTGATCGCCGCGGCCCACGCGGCGGGCCTGAAGATCTTCGGCGCCACCCTCACCCCGTTCCAGGGCTCGGTGTACTACTCCGCGGCCGGGGACGCCGACCGCGAAGCGGTCGACCGCTGGATCCGCACCAGCGGCGCCTTCGACGGCGTCATCGACTTCGACCAGGCCCTCCGCGACCCGGCCGACCCCCTGCGGTTGCGGCCCGCTTACGACAGCGGTGACCACCTGCACCCGGACGACGCCGGCTACCAGGCCATGGCCGATGCCATCAGCCTGGCCCTGTTCCGGCCTTGACCAAGGACTCATGCCGAACGGGCCGTGGTACCCGCACCAGCTCTCCGGGATCGTGTCCGGGCCGGCTTCGCGGCCGGCTCGTCGATCAGCTTGATCTGGATGTCGGGTCCCGAGGTCTCCACGACCTGGACCCGCTTCGGCAGCAGGGTGAGGAACGCCCGGAAGCTCCGCGCCCCGTAATTGTGCTCGTCGAAGGCCGGGTCCAGGGCCAGCATCTTGCTCTTCAGCCCGCCTGCCGTCAGCGTCTCGGAGCTGGACTCCGCGAACGCCCGGACCAGCACCCGTTCGGCCTCGCTGATGTCGAACGCCGCCGCCGGGCGCGCAGCAGGCTCGACCTCGGCCACCAGCGTGCCCCAGTACTTGTATTCCGAGCAGACCGACACCAGCTTGCGGCTGGCGTTGGCCTCGGTGCCGACGCCCACCACCCACTTGCCGAACTCGCGCAGCCGCTGCACCAGCGGCGAGTAGTCCCCGTCCCCGCTGACCAGGACGAACACGCTGACATCGGGGTGCACGATCAGGGTCTCCATGGCGTCGACCGCCATCCTGATGTCGGCGGCGTTCTTGTTCTGGATCCCGACCCGGGCGACCTGGATGAGGTCCACGCCGTTCATGGCCAGGTCTTCCTGGTGGCTGCCGAACCGTGTGTTAGCCCAGTCCGCGTACGCGCGGCGCACCGAGGCGTTGCCGTACTCGCGGCACAGCCGGGTGATCGCCTCATACGGTGCCGGGTTGGCCTGGTCGGGCAGCTCTTTGACCGCGCCGAGGACCAGGTTCTCGAAATCCACGAACACGGCGATCTGCGCCATCCCGTTGGGCTCCATCACTCACCTCCGCTATCGGATGTGGTGATGAAACGTTAGTGCACGTGGAACCGCCAGTCGCGCGGGACACGGCCCTGGGGGCCGGGCACGGGCTGGTCGACCGGGTGGTTCTCCGGCGGGGCCAGGGCGGGGCCGTCGAAGGATTCCTCGGTCTCGTAGTTGTAGAACCAGTCCTCGCCGGGCTCGAAGCTGCGGATGACCGGATGCCCGTCGGACTTCGCGTGCGCCGACGCGTGCTGTGACGGAGAGCTGTCGCAGCACCCGATGTGGCCGCACTGGGCGCAGCGGCGCAGGTGCACCCACCAGCCGCCGGCGGCGCTGCACTCCACGCAGCCTGTCCCGCTGGGCGGCACGGCAGGATCGATGCCGGGGATCTCCGTCATGTCAGTTCTCCTCCGCAGCGTCGCTCGGGGGGGCCGGCGGTGCGATCGGCAGGCGCACCCGGAACCGGGTGTCGCCGGGGACCGACTCTACCGCGATATCCCCGTGGTGCTTGTTCACTATGATGCGCCAGCTGATGTCGAGCCCCAGCCCGGTCCCCTCGCCGACCGGCTTGGTGGTGAAGAACGGCTCGAAGATCCGTTCCCGGATCTCCGCCGGCACCCCGGGCCCGGTGTCGCCGAACTCCACCACGACATGATCCCGGTCCAGCCTGGTCCGGACCGTCAGCGTCCCGGAGGAGCCCATGGCGGACACCGCGTTGTCGATGAGGTTCGTCCACACCTGGTTCAGCTCGCCCGCGTAGGCCGAGATCCGCGGCAGCCCGGGAGCGTACTCCTTGCTCACGCTGATCCCGGGCGGGATCTTCCCGCCCAGCATGAGCAGCGTGCTGTCCAGCAGTTCGTGCACGTCCACCACGCCGAACGGCGCCCGGTCCAGCTGCGAATACTGCTTGGCCGCGCCCACCAGCGTGGAGATCCGGGTCGTCGAGTCTTCGATCTCGTTCATCAGCAGTTCGGTGTCCACGGTGTAGTTCAGCCACCGCAGCGCGCCCTCGAGCGTCGCCGAGTCCACCGTCACCTCGACGTGGTCGAGCCAGGCGGTGTCCAGGCCACCGGCTACGAACGCCGGCGCGAGCTGCCAGCCGTCGTCTATCCCGCGGGCGTCCAGCCAGTCGGTGATCTCGTCCTCCCGGTCGGAGGCTTCCAGCGGAGACAGCACCGACGCCTTCGGCACCCGCTCGGCCGCCTCTTCCTGGAGCTTGATCAGGATGTCCAGCGTGGTCCGGTCCCACTTCCCGCCCGCGATCATGCCCAGCTTGTGCCGCATCCCGGCGACCCGCTCGCGCAGCCCGGCCGTGGCCCGGACCGCGGCCGCGGCTGGGTTGTTCAGCTCGTGGGTCAGCCCGGCTGACAGTGAGCCGAGCGCCAGCAGCCGTTCCCGCTGCCCGATGGCCTGCTGCGTGTTCTTGATGCCGAAGAACAGGCCCTCCAGCAGGTGCACCGCCATCGGGAACCAGTCGTTCATCAGCTCGGCGAACACCTCGGCGTCGAGCACGAAAAACCGGCATGGCTCGACCGCCGCGAACGAGTTCTGGTACGTCTGCGACATCCGGTCGCCGAGGTAGGAGGTGTACGCTCCCGCGTACACGCCGCGCTGCGAGGTCCGGTTGACCTCGACGTTGTCGACCCCGACCCGGCGCGACATCGCCACCGTGCCCTTGAGGAGCACGTAGAGGCAGGTCGCTGGATCGCCCTCGGCGAACACCGGCCCCGGGTCGACCAGCTCCACGTGGCCTCGCTCGCACAGCCACCGCAGCTGATCGTCGGTCAGCTTCTCGAACAGGAACAGGGTCCGCAGCTCGTCGACGCCGCACTCCAGCGCCCCGGGCGGCCAGGCCCCGGCAGCCTCACTCATGTCTTCTCCAGGTAACGATGCACCAGCATGACCGCCAGCGCGCCTTCGCCGACCGCCGAGGCGACCCGCTTGGCCGACTCGGCCCGCGCGTCCCCGGCCACGAAGATCCCGGGCACGCTCGTCTCCAGGTGGTACGGCATGCGCTCCAGGTCCCAGCCGCGCGGCCGCTCGCCGTCGACCGTCAGGTCCGGGCCCGCCAGCACGAACCCGCGTGGATCCCGCACCACCACGCCATCCAGCCAGTCGGTCAGCGGCGCCGCGCCGATGAACATGAACAGCAGCTGCGCCGGAGCCGTCTCGGTCGACCCGCTCGTGGCGTCCCGCAGCGTCAGCGACTCCAGGTGGTCCTCGCCGCACGCCTCGACGACCTCGGTGCAGGTCCGGACTGAGACGTTCGGGATGTCCGCGATCTGCTTGATCAGGTAATACGACATCGACCGCTCCAGCGACGACGCGCGGACCAGGATCGTCACCGACTTGGCGTACCGGGCCAGGTACACCGCGGCCTGCCCGGCCGAGTTCGCGCCGCCGACGACGTAGACGTCCTGCCCTTCGCAGGCCGCCGCCTCGGTCAGCGCCGACCCGTAGAACACCCCGCGCCCGGTCAGCTCGCCCAGCCCGGGCGCGTCCAGCCGCCGGTAGGACACCCCGGTGGCCAGGATGACGGTGTGCGCGTCGATGAACGTCCCGTCCGCGAACGTGACCCGGCGCGCCGAACCGCGGACCTCGAGCCCGACCACCTCACGGGTGGTCAGCACCTCGGCGCCGAACTTCGTGGCCTGCCGCCGCGCCCGGTCGGTCAGCTGCGCCCCGGACACCCCGTCCGGGAAGCCCAGGTAGTTCTCGATCCGCGAGCTCTGCCCGGCCTGCCCGCCGGTGGCCAGGCGCTCGACGAGCACGGTGCGCAGGCCCTCGGACGCGCCGTACACCGCCGCGCCCAGGCCGGCCTGCCCGCCGCCGATCACGATCAGGTCGTAGAAGTCCTTGGCCGGCGTGGTGGCCAGCCCGACCCGCGCGGCCAGCTCGCCGTCGGTCGGCTCGACCATCGGATCGCCGTCCGGCGTGATCACCAGCGGCAGCGCCAGCCCGTCCGCGGCCGCCGCGGCCAGCAGCCGCTGCCCTTCCGGCTCGTCGGCCGCGTACCACCGGTACGGCACCTGGTTGCGCGCCAGGAACTCGCGGACTTCCGACGACCGGGCCGACCAGCGGTGCCCGACCACCTTGGTCTCCGGCACCGGCCGGTGATCGGAGTCCCGCCACGCGTCGAGCAGCGCGTCGAGCACCGGGTACAGCTTCTCCTCCGGGGGGTCCCACGGCTTGAGCAGGTAGTGATCAAGGTCGACGACGTTGATCGCGTCGATGGCCGCGCCGGTGTCGGCGTAGGCGGTGAGCAGCACCCGCCGCGCGCTCGGGTAGATGTCCATGGCCTGCTCGAGGAACTCGATCCCGTTCAGTTCCGGCATCCGGTAGTCGGCCAGGATCACCGCCACCACGTCCCCGCGCAGCTTCATCTGCCGCAGCGCGTCCAGCCCCGCCGCCGCCGACTCGGCCCGCACGATCCGGTACTGCGAGCCGTACTGCCGGCGCAGGTCACGCGCGACGGCGCGGGACACGCCCGGGTCGTCATCGACGGTGAGGATCGCGGCGCGGCTCGTCTCGTCCGGGGCTGTCATAACGCCCATAGTAAGTCGGCCCCGCGGCAGCCCCGCGAATGGTTCCCCGGCCGCCGCCGCCGGTCAGGAGTCGTGCTCCAGGGCGGCCCGCAAGGCGGCCATGCCGCGGGAGGTGTGGCTCTTGACCGCGCCCCGGCTGATCCCCATCGCCGCCGCGATATCCGCCTCGGACAAGTCCGCGTAGTAGCGCAGGACGAGCGCCTCCCGCTGGCGCTCGGGCAGGGCGCGCAGCGCGGCGATGACCGCGGAACGTTCGAGCAGGGCCATGGCTCCGTGTTCGGCGCTCGGCATGTCCGGGGCCGGCTTCGGCGCGTTCTTCTCGACGACGATCCGGTGCCGCAAGACCGAACGAGCCCGGTTCACCACGGCCTGCCGCAGGTAAGCCAGCGCCTTGTCGGTGTCCTTCAGGCGGTGCCAGCCCTCGTGCATCGCGATGAACGCCTCCTGGACCACTTCCTCGGCCGACGGCGTGTCGCGTACCAGCATGGCCGCTAGCCGTACCAGCGGCCGGTAGTGCAGGGAATACAGCTTGGCGACCGCGAGGTCCGCGCTCCAGTCCTTGCGTTCGGCGCCGGCGAGGGAGTCCTCGGGCGGGACGGCCCGGGCCGAAGCCGGCGTCCCCGTCGCGGCCCCGGCCGACGTCGGCGTCCCCGCCGCGGCGTCGCCGTGCTCGCGCAGCCAGGCCCGGTACCGGCCCAGGCCGGTCTCGAGCTCGTAGCCGGCGGCGAACCGCGGTTCTTGCGCCTGGATGGCTTGCTGGTACAGGCGGCCAGGCACTGCGTCCTCAGGCGGGCCGCCGGTGCCGCCGCCGTTGACCGGGTGATCGGGCCGCAGCTCCGCGATCAGCTTTCGCCCCACCCAGTGCAGCGTGGCGCTCACCGTCGTCTCGGCCACGCCCAGGACGGCGGCTATCTCGGCTTCCTTCATGCCCAGGGGCCAGCGCATGAGGGCGATCGTGTGCTGCCGCTCCGGCAGTTCCCCGATGACCTGCCAGCACGCTTCCAGCGTGATCGCGGAGAAGGCCTGACCGGTAGGGTCGGCCGTGGTCTTCGGGGAGCAGACCTCGATCCGCGTCAGCTGGTCGCAGGATGCGGTCTCGCCGCCCAAGCCGTTCACCGCGAACTGGGCCACGGTCCGGCGCAGGCAGCTTCGGCGCTGGTCATCGGCCAGGTGCCGCAGCCCGGGCCAGGCCCGGGCCGCGGCTTCGAACGCCGCCTGGACCAGATCATCGGCCCGCGCCCGATCCCCGCGGGCCAGCGCGCACGCGTGACCGAAGATCTCCCGGGCGTGGGCCGCGAAGCAGTCGGTCGGCAGGCCGGCGTCGTGTGGCGTGATCCGGTCATCATCACCCACCGCCCACCTCCGCGCCCGTGGCCCGCCGGAACGCCATCGTTCCGGCTGGACCGCAACACTGGTCACGGCCGCAAAGGTAGTCGAAGGCAGCCAGTATCGCCGCAGGACAGCGAAGATTTACCTAGCTGAGTCCACCGAATCGCCATCACATCTACTGCGGAGGACCAGGCGGTCGGTTTCGTACAGTACTGACCATAACTGTAAATTCCGTGTCACTACTGGCGAACCCCTCCTGATTCACCGTCCGTCACCGTAGGCTCGGAATACCATGACCGTGACCGCCAGTGATCTTGACGCTGCGATCGGGTGCATCATGAGCGGCCTGCTGCCCCTGACGGACCGGGACTGGTCGGTGCGGGCCGGGACGTCGGAGTGGGACTGCTGGCGGACCGCCGAGCATATCGGCGACACTCTGCTCTCCTATGCCTGGCAGCTCGCGGTCCAGCCCACCACGCGTTATGTGCGGGCTGTGGCCACCGCCGAGAAGGACGCCTCGCCGGCCGAGGTGCTCGAGTTCGCCGTTACCGGCGGGCGGGTCCTGGCCTCAATGGTGCGTACCTCACCCGCGCATGTCCGGGCCTTTCACCCGGCCGGAATGGCCGATCCGGAGGGGTTCGCCGCGCTCGGCTGCCACGAGGCGCTGCTGAATGGCCACGACATCGCGCAGGGTTTCGGCCTCAGCCTCGAGCCGCCGCGCGACGTGTGCCATCGCGTGCTGTCCCGCCTGTACCCGCAGGTCCCGGCCGATCTCGGTGACGCCGATCCGTGGACGTCGCTGCGCTGGGCGGGCGGCCGCGCTGACCTGCCCGGCCGCCCGGCGCCGAACTGGCCTCCGCACCCTGCCCCGCTCACCAGCTGACCCCTGCCCGCTCAGAAGCTGACCCCGGCCCCCGCTCACCAGCTGACCCCGGCGGGATCACCCCGCCGCCCGTCAGGCCTGGTAGGAGCCGGGCTCCCAGGCCCGGGTGCTGACGGCGATCGCGTTCCAGGCGTTGATGGTGACGATGAGGCTGACCAGGGCGGCCACCTCCTGCGGGCTGAACTCGGCCGCCACCGCCTGGTAGGCCCGATCCGGCACGTGCGTGTCGGGCAGCAGCGTCACCGCCTCGGTGAACGCCAGCGCGGCGCGCTCGCGGCCGGTGAAGTACGGGGTCTGCGCCCAGACGGCCAGGCCGTAGAGGCGCTGCTCGGTCTCGCCGATCGCGCGCGCGTCCTTGGTGTGCATGTCGATGCAGTAGGCGCACCCGTTGAGCTGCGAAGCGCGGATCCGGACCAGCTCGCGCAGCCGCGGATCGAGCTTCGCCCGGTCCAGTTCCTTCGTCGCCGCCTGGTCCAGGTGCGCCATCGCCCGGGCGAAGCCCGCGGCGTAGGTATCGAAGTCGAGCCGCACCGGTATCTGGGTCGTTTCGCTGATTGCTGTCATGACACCGACGCTACGGCTCACAACCGGCCCACGGTAAGGTCCAATTCTATGTCGGAAACATGGGCCAAGAGCGTTGATCTGCATCTGGATCTCTCCGGTTCCCGGGTCCGCCTCGGCCTTGAGACCGCCCTGCGCGACTCCGTCCGGACCGGCCGTCTCGGCCCGGGCACGCGGCTGCCCTCCTCGCGCGCCCTGGCCGCCGATCTCGGCCTGGCCCGCAACACGGTGGCCGAGGTCTACAGCCAGCTCGCCGCCGAGGGGTGGCTGACCGCGCGGACCGGCTCGGGGACCTCGGTCGCCGAGCGCCGCCCCGCCGATCCCGGCCCGGGCCCGGGGACCCGCCCCGAGGCCGCCGCTCCCCGCTACGACCTGCGCGCCGGGGCACCGGACCTGTCGGCGTTCCCGCGCGGCGCCTGGCTGGCCGCGGGCCGCAAGGTGCTTGCCGCCGCCCCCCGCCAGCTCCTCGATTACCCGGACCCGCGCGGCCTGGAGCCGCTGAGGACGGTGCTGGCCGGCTACCTGGCCCGGGCCCGCGGCGTGGCCGCCGACCCGGCCTGCATCGTGATCTGCTCCGGCTTCGCGCACGGTCTGGCCGTCACCTGCGCCGCGCTCCGCGCCGCCGGCGCGGCCACGCTCGCCGTGGAGGCCTACGGGCACCAGATTCACCGCGACCTGGCCGCGGCCTGCGGCCTGCGGCTGCAGCCGGTGCCCGTCGACGGCGGCGGTGCCGTGCTCGGCGCGGCGGACGGGGCGGACGCGGCGCTGCTGACCCCCGCCCATCAGTTTCCGCTCGGCGTAACCCTGCACCCGCGGCGCCGCCGGGCCGCGGCCCGGCGGGGCGGGGTGGTCATCGAGGATGACTACGACGGGGAGTTCCGGTATGACCGGCAGCCGGTCGGCGCCCTGCAGGCGCTCGCCCCCGATCGCGTCATTTACGCCGGCACGGCGAGCAAGAGCCTGGCCCCGGCGCTGCGCCTCGGCTGGCTGGTGGTCCCGCCGCGGCTGCTGGACGCGGTGATCGCACAGCTCACCGCGGGCCCCTCGGGGCTGGACCAGCTCACCATGGCCGAGTTCATCGAGTCGGGCCGCTATGACCGGCAGATCCGCCGCGCCCGGCTGGCCTACCGGCGCCGCCGGGACCGCCTGGCCGCCGAGCTGGGCCGCGGCGGGCGGCATGTCACCGGGATCGCGGCCGGCCTGCACGCGGTGGTCGAGCTGCCCGCCGCGCGGGTCGAGCGGCAGCTCATCTCCCGGGCCGCCGGGCACGGCCTGGCGCTGCAGGGACTGGGCAGCTACCGTGCCGACGGCGCGGACGACGACCGGGCGGGCCTGGTGATCGGCTACGGCCGCCCGGCCGAGCACGCGTACACCACGGCCCTGGCCCGGCTGTGCGCGGTCCTGGATCTTCCCGTCACGGGCCAAGCGGGGGCGGCGGCTCCAGCGACTGGGCGGCCAGGAATCCGGTGACCACGGCGGGCAGACCGGCCGAGGCGAAGATGTCGTAATGCGTCTGGCCCGGCAGCACCGCCAGCCTGGCCACCGGGCGCAGCGAGCCGTCCCAGTTCGCGTCCCGCAGCCCGCCGCCGAGCAGCTCGTAGAACTCCACGACGTGCGCGGGCCGCACCGCGTCGGCGTCCGCGAAGACCAGCATGACCGGCGCGGTGATCTTCGCGACGTCCGCCGACCAGTCATAGTCCCGGCGCAGCAGCTCGCCGGTCTTGTCCAGCAGGACCCCGAAGTCCTCCGGCCGGGGCGCGAGCCGGGCGTAGGCCTCGCCGACCGGGGACTGCATCAGCATCCCGGCCAGCTGCGACCCCATCTGGTCCATCCCGGCCAGGCTTTCGGGGTACCAGCCGTCCCGGCGGCACGGGAAGGCCGTGATGACCAGCCGGCGCACCAGGTCCGGATGCTGGATGGCGGTGCGCAGGGCGGCCCCGGCGCCGAAGGAGTACCCCATCACGTCGGCCTGGGCCAGGCCGAGGTGCCTGATCAGCCCGGCTACGTCGTCGGCCAGCAGCTCGTGCCGCAGCGGGCGGTCGACGTCGGCGGTGTGGCCGTGCGCCTGCAGGTCAGCGGTGATCACCCGGCGGTCCCGGGCCAGGGCCGGCAGGATCGGGCCGTACATGTCACCCGAGCCCAGCCCGCCGTGCAGCAGGATCAGCGGCTGTCCCGCACCGTGCTCTTCGTAGTACATCCGGACGCCGTTCACATCCGCGTAGCTCATGGCCTGCCTCCGTTACCCGTATCTCTGCTGCGCCGGCCTGGTCGCTGTGACCGGGCGGACATGGGTAGAACGCCGGCGCCGCGCACGACTCATCGGTCAGCCGGTCAGTCTTTCCGCTCGGCCAGCGTGTGGATGATGTCGTGCCGGTCGGCGCCGGAGGCGAACATCCGCCGGGCGGCGGCGAAGGTCTGCTTCGGATCGTCGTCCCACAGTTCATCGATGACGCGCTGCACCGCGGCCCTGAATTCCTCGACGGTCAGGCTGGAGTGCGGCGTGCACGCGGAGAACTCGGCCTCGGTGCGCGCCCGGCGGACCGCCGGGTCGCTGAGGTCGACCGGGCCGCCCTCCCCGCCCGAGGCGGGGACCGGTACGGCGAACATGCGCCGCGCTACGTGCCCGGCCAGCTGGGATACGTCCGCATCGCTCGCGGCCAGGCCGGCCAGGTAGCTGCGGGCGGTCACGGCGTCCGGGTCGTCGTAGGCCGCGTCGAACCGGCCGAGCACCTCCGGGAGGCTGTCCGCCAGGCGCGCGGTGGCCGCCTCGTCCAGCCCGCGGTGCTCCGCCGACCAGCGGGCCCACGCGGTCACCACCGGCTCGAGTGCCTCGCGCTGCGCGGCGGACAGGACGAAGGTGTTCGGCACATGGCCCAGCAGCAGGTGCGCGATCTTACGGGGGCCGACCTGCGCCGGCGGCTCGCCGGGGATGCGGCTGCTGTAGCCGGTCAGGACCTCGGCCCAGAACCGCGTGGCGTCCTCGTCCGCGGCCCGCGCCTGCGCGGCCAGCGGGCTGGCCAGGAAGTCGTCGACCGCCGCCGTGCGATCGGCCGCGGTGAAGACCGCAACCTCCGGGGCGCCCTCGGCGGGCAGCCGCCGCACCCGGGCCCGCGCCACCGGCAGGTAGGCCAGGGTGTCCACCGACAGGCCCGGGTCGGCTTCTTCGTCGCACCGGGCCAGCGGCACCTCCAGGCGCCGCCGCGCCTCGGCCAGGCCGATCTGCTCGACGCGATCGAACGGGTCGTCCTCGCGGGTCATGGCCTCGATCAAGCTGGCCGCGTCGATGGCAACGCCGACCGCGATGGCCACCGGGATACCGGTCAGGTCGATATGCCCGATGACGCCGTGCTCCGCCTCGCCGTACCGGAACGTGACCGCGATGGCCTCCTCGTCGCCGAACACGTCGTACCGGTGCCAGGCCTGGGCCGGCACCGCCTTCCCGGCCTCGGTCACCCACTCCGGCGGGTAGAACCCGGCCTGGGTCAGCTCGGCCAGGCCCTGGCTGGCCGCCCTCTTGGTGGCCGGCGAGCCCAGGGACATCAGCAGCCGCAGCATGGCCGCGCCCTCCGCCGAGGGCTCCCGGACGGCCTCGTCCACCAGCACCTTCGACACAAAGGCCTGGGCGTCTTCGGGAGCCAGCCGTCCCACCCGCGGCAGCGCCATGCAGGTCGCCGCCTCCAGTTCGGCCCGGAGGAGATCGCCGGCGGCGACCGCCCGCCACAGGCTGCCCACCATCCGCTCGACCAGCGTGTCCGGATCCTCGCGCCTGGCGGCGCCTGCTGGGGCCGGGCGACGGCGCGGCCGGGTCTTGTTGCTCACGCGCGCCATCCTACGGCGCGGACCTCACCGACCACCGCGTCCCCGCCGGTGACCGGGACGGTGGCCAGGGCGTCCGGCACGGCCGCGCCGAGCAGGCGCAGCACCGTCACGGTGACCGGGGTCCGGGCCCGCTGGCCCCCGTCGTCGATCTTGACCGCGCCGGCCCGGCCGTCACCGAACGCGAACGCGGTCACGCCCTCGGCCCCGCCCTTGACCAGGAGCCCCGGGACCGCGTTCATCAGCCGGCGCTCGTCCCGGTCCGTGCCGCTGGTCCATTCCGGGTACGCGCGCATGGCGTCGGCGACCCGGCGCTCCGGGGTGCCCGCCCCGGCCAGCACCAGGGCGCGGAACGCCCGGGCCAGCCCGTCCAGCGTCAGCGCGAACAGCGGCGCACCGCAGCCGTCCACCCCGGTGGCCGCCGGCTCCTGCCCGGCCAGCTCGGCGATCGTGGTCCGGATCGCCTGCTGCAGCGGATGACCGGGGTCGGTGTAGCTGCCCGTCGGCCAGCCGTTCGCCACGCAGGTGGCGAGCATCGCGGCGTGTTTCCCCGAGCAGTTCATCCGGATCCGGGACATGCCCTCGCCGCGCGCGATCAGCCGGTGCGCGGTCGGTGTATCCAGCGGCCAGGAGGCCGGGCAGCGCAGGTCGTCCTCGCTCAGCCCGGCCCCGGACAAGATCTTCCGCACTCCGTCGGCGTGGAAGTCCTCGCCGGAATGACTCGCCGCGGCCAGCGCGAGCAGCTCGCCGTCCAAGCCGAGACCGCAGCGGAGCATGGCCGCCGCTTGCAGCGGCTTGTTCGCCGACCGCGGCAGGAACGGCACGTCGGTCCGGCCGGCGCTGACGACGGCCCGGCCGGACGCGGCCAGGCCCGCCACCGCGCCCCGGTGCTGCGACTCGGTGAAACCCGACCGGATGACCTCGGCCAGGACCGGGTTCTCCGCAGTGATCGTCATGCCTGCAGTGTCCTATGCCGCGGCCGGCGGCGCCCGGGTACCCTGCCGTGTTATGCGCGCGGTGGTGCAGCGGGTGGCCAAGGCGAGCGTGACTGTCGGCGGCCAGGTCGCCGGCGCGATCGACGAGCCCGGCCTGCTGGTGCTGGTCGGCATCACTCATGGCGACACTCCTGAGCTGGCTGCGCGGATGGCGGCCAAGGTGTGGGGCCTGCGCATCCTGGACGGCGAGAAGTCCTGCTCCGACGTCGACGCGCCGCTGCTGGTGATCAGCCAGTTCACCCTCTACGCGAAGCTGGCCCGGGGGCGCCGCCCGTCCTGGTCGGCCGCCGCGCCCGGCCCGGTCGCCGAGCCCCTGGTCGGCGCCGTCGTCTTGGCCCTGCGCGAGGTCGGCGCCCGGGTGCAGACCGGGGTATTCGGCGCCGAGATGAAGGTCTCGCTGGTCAACGACGGCCCGGTTACCGTCATCATCGACCTGTTACGGCGCCGGCCTGTTACGGCGCCTGCCTGTTACGGCGCCGGCCTGTTACGGCGCCGGCCTGTTACGGCGCCGGGGCGCTCGCTGTCGCGCTGGGCCCCAGCCCAGCCAGCACGCACTGCGGCCGGGCCCGCAGCGACACCTGGTCCTGCGACCGGAACGAGGTCTGGCAGAACGTCCGGGCCGCCGAGCCGCAGTAGTGGAAGGTCTCGCCGCCCATGGAACCGGGCATGGTGAGGCTCACGCAGCCGTTCCCCGAGGTGGCGTAGCTGTCCGGCCGCAGCGCCCCCCAGATCGCCAGGCCGCCGATGACCAGCACCACGAGCCCGCCGATGACCGCGAAAAGCCGCTTCTGCCTGCGTGTCAGGCGGCCCACGCCGGGGTTGGTCTTGGCGTACATGAACGCCCAGTGTACGAGGCCCCGCCGGCGGCCTCTGGCCGGGCGGCCGCCGCACGGGTCACGTCTCGTCGGGGCTCAGCTGCGCCGCCGTCTGCTTCAGGCTCAGCCAGGCGTGCTCGGCGTCCGCGGTGCGGCGGTGCGCTCCGCGGAGCCTGGGCACGAAGGCCGACAGGTCATCCAGCGCCCAGCGCAGCCGGTAGAACGCCAGCAGCCCGGGGTCGACCGCCCGGCCGGTCAGCCGGGCATAGCGAAGCGTCTCGCGGTCCGTCTCGCCGGTCACCAGCCACAGGTCCCGCTCCGGCGGTCCGAGCGCGACCGTATCCCAGTCGACCAGGATCCGGTCCGGGCCGGACCGCAGCACGTTGCCGGGATGCGGCTCTCCGTGGGTGATCACCGGCGCGGCGTCCCGGGCGGCCCCGGCCAGCCGGTCGAAGGCCGCCAGGCGCTCCCGGATCCGCGGTCCCGCACCGGCCAGCAGCGCCCGGGCCGGCTCGGCGAAGGGGCCGTCCCGCCAGGGGCGGCCCAGCTCGCCCAGGGCCTCCTCCAGGTCCGCGCGCCGCGGCAGCTCCGTCCTGCTCACCGCGGCCCGGCGGGCGGCCGGCGTGGACTGGTGCAGGGCGGCCAGCATGTCCACCAGCGCCGCCCGCTCCCGGTCCGGCAGGACCACTCCGAAGCGGCCCGCCCTCCCGCGCAGGAACGGGAACACCGCCACGGCGTACCGCGCGTCCACCGGCCGGACCGTCTGCCCGGCCGCCCCTGGGACCGGGGCGGCCACGAACGGCAGGCCTGCGTCACGGCGCAGGGCCAGGGCCGTGTCCATGGCCGCGCGCAGCCCGGCCTCCGCGGCGGCCCGGGTGTCCCCGAGCCATGGCTTGTCGTCCAGGTCGTCGACCGTGACGAACCAGCGCTGCGCCCTCTCGTCCCGGACCACCCAGTGGTAGCTCCCGCCGCCTACCTTGGCGTACCGCATGGCCGCGGCGCCGATCCGCCACCCCTCGGCCAGGGCCAGCCTCAGGTCACGTTCGGTCATCCCGGCCGGCTTGTCCCGCATGGGCGGCGCCCGTCATGGCCGCGACGGCGGGTGGCTGACCTGGCCCAGGAACAGCGGCAGGCCGGTCGGCGTGTGCACGATGGCGAACAGGAACGGCCGGTCCACGGTCATGGTGACCGGCGGCGGGGGGCGGAACGCGGCCAGGGGCCGGAAGCTGACCGCGGTGGCCGCGGCTGCCTCGGTGCCCTGCTCGTCGACGTCGATGTAGGCCTTGTGCGCGACCGCGCTGACCGCCAGCCGGGCGGCGTCCGTGATGCCGCCGAAGTCCGCGTCGGCGGTGAAGGCCTGCCTCACGCCGAGGCGCCGCAGCACCGGGATCAGGTCGAGCGCGGTCTCCAGCCGGAACTTCGGCAGGGCCAGCGTGACCTGATGCCTGGCCGTCCCGGCCAGCGGCCCGCGCAGGCCGCCGGCCGCGAGCGCCGGGCCCAGCGCAGCCAGCGGACCGTCCGGCAGGACGACGGCCATAGCCAGCCGGCCGTCCCGGTACGGCAGCACGACGGCCTGAAATCCCTCGCCCCGCACGTACGGGCGAGCCGCCGTGCCGCGCATCATCCGCACGGTCGCCGCCGGCCCGTCCCGGCCGTCCGGGTAGAACGGCGCGTCCGCGGTCTCCTGCTCCGCGAAGGTCGTGGCCCAGCCGGCCTTGAGGTAGATGGCGCTGGTCAGCACCAGCCGCGTCGCGCTGCTGACGGCGGCGGGCGGCAGCAAGCCGGTGATCTTTCCCGCGGTCTGCTCGGCGACCGCCTGGTTGATCTGCGCCCTGGCCGCCTGGGGCGCGGCGGCGAAGTCGGCGTCGGCCACCGCGGCCGCGGCCGCCACCAGCCGGGCGGCGAACCCGGGCGACAGCGGCAGGCCGGCCTGCACCCATACCGCGGCGGGGGCACGCAACGTCACGGCCCCGTCCGCCGTCACGTCACCGACCAGCGCCGCCAGCCCCCGCAGCCCCGCAGCTGCCTCATCCAGCTGGGCCGCCTCACCCACATGCGCCGCTTCACCCAGATGAAGGGCGCCGGCCAGCTCGGCCGCCGTCTGGCCGCGTGCTCCGCACAGCGCCATCCGCAGCACGCTGGCCACGCTCGCCGGGGAGAACACGAGGTCCGCGGCCTGCTCGGCCAGCACCCGGTACATGTCCGCGCCGAACGCGTCGTCGGCCGCCGCGGGTATCGTCGCCGCAGCCGCTGGTTCGTTGGGCATCGTCGCTGGCACCTCCGCCTCCTATCCGATCACACCCGAGCCACGAAACGGACCCGGCCACGTCCAGGGCTGCCGCCTGGGCTTGCCGGCCACGCGGCTGATCCGCGACAGTGGCGTGGTGGACAGGCAGCCCTGGAATGAACGATGGGATGAGCGGTACGGCGCGGCCGACTTCGACCCGGCCAGGCCGCCGAGCCAGCTCGTCGCGGCCGAGCTGGGCGCCCTGCCGCCCGGCCGCGCCCTCGATCTGGCCGCCGGCGCGGGCCGGCACACGGTCTGGCTGGCCGAGCGCGGCTGGCGGGTCACCGCGGTCGATTTCTCCCGTGTCGGGCTGGCGAAGGGCCGCGAGCTCAGCGCGGCCCGCGGCGTGGCCGAGGCGCAGGTGGACTGGATCCTCGCTGACCTGCATGACTACGAACCCGAGCGCGACGCCTATGACCTGGCGCTGATCACCTATCTTCAGTCCGACCACGAGGTGCGGGCCACGGCGCTGGCCCGGGCCGCCGCCGCGCTCGCACCCGGGGGCACGGTGTTCGTGGTGGGTTTCGACGTGGTCAATCTCACCGAGGGCACGGGCCGGCCACGGGACCCGGATGTGCTGTACACCCCGGAGGCGGTCTGCGCCGGGCTGCCGGGCCTGCGCATCGTCCGGGCCGAGCGGGTCCACCGCACCGTCGAGACCGACGCCGGCCCGGTGACCGCCGTCGACACCGTGGTCCGGGCCGTTAGGCTGCAGCGGTGAGCGGACTTGCGGAATTCGCCCGGCTGATCGACGCCGACCACGGCCTGGTCGTCGTCTCGGCGCTGCGGCCGGACGGGACCATCCAGTCGTCGGTGGTGAACGCGGGCGTGCTGCCGCACCCCGTCACCGGAGCCCAGGTGGTCGGCCTGGTCAGCCGGGGCGACGCCCGCCGGCTCGCCTACCTGCGGGCTCGCCCGCGAGCCACGGTCGTGGTCCGGGCCGGCTGGCAGTGGGCGTCGGCCGAAGGCCGGGTCCAGCTGTGCGGGCCCGATGATCCCCTGCCGGGAGTGGGCGCCGAGCGGCTGCGCCTGCTGCTGCGCGAGATCTTCACCGCGGCGGGCGGGACCCACGACGACTGGCCCACCTACGACCGGGTCATGGCGGCCGAACGCCGGGTCGCAGTGCTAGTGGCACCCGAGCGGACCAGCCCGGCCCCGGCGCGCTGACCGCCCAGGCGCGCTGACCGCCCAGGCGTACACGACCGCGCGCTGGTCCTAGACACCGGTCTGGGCGACCAGCCGCCCCGAGTCGATCGCGGCCGCGAACGCGGCGTAGTCCCGCTCGTTCTGGTCCGCGTAGGCGGCGGAGAAGTCCGCGATGGCCTGGTCGAATTGCTCGCCCTTGCCCAGGTAGGAGGCGATGGCGATCCGGTCGCCCCACCGGGCGTGCGCCCGGGCCAGGGTCGCTCCGCAGATCTGCGCGTACAGGGTGGCTCCCGGCACCAGGAGGGTGTCGACATCGGCGCTGCCCTTCCAGTCCTGGAACTGGCGCACGTAGTAGTCGCGGCTGACGCCGTCCAGCCCCCGGATGCGCTGCCAGCCCAGGAAGATATCCGTCGCGGCCTGCATCAGCCGCTGTCCCGCGACCACGCGCTCGCCGTGATGCCGGTACGTGCTGACGGGCAGGAAGCGCTCGAGTACGGACGCCTGCGCCTCCTTGACCTGGAGGAACAGCGGGTCGTCATTGTCGCGGCCGAGCAGCAGCATGATGTAGCAGCGGGTGCCGACGCTGCCCACCCCGACCATCTTGTACGCCGCGTGCACGTAGCGGTACTCCTCCAGCGGGTGATGGTGATGCCCGAGGGTGCGCCGGTAGGAGCTGAGCAGCTTCTTGATCAGCGGGGTCGGGTTCTCCCACTCCGAGCCCGGCGTGACCAGGTCCTCGATCGGGATGATGACCGGCGGGTCGGCGACAATGCGCGGTTCACCCTCGATCTCCCCGGCCCGCCTGGCGAACACCCGGGTGCTGTCCCGGGTCCTCGCCTTGGCCACCATCTCCTCCACCGCCGCCGCCTCGCTCTTGCCGACCCGGTTGACCCGGACCTCCTGGCGGACCAGCTTGAGCAGCATCCCGGCCTCGAAATGCTCATACCAGGCCGCCAGGCTGCCCATCCCGGCGGCCCGGCGCATCCGGGTCCGGTACTCGGCGACCCCGGCCATGACCACGGCCCGACGGTCGGCCGGGGAGAAGCCGCGATCGCGGCCCATGATCTCGAAGCTGGCCGCCAGCCGTTTCACGTCCCACTCCCACGGACCGGGGAGGGTCTCGTCGAAGTCGTTGATGTCGAAGAGCAGGCGCCGCTCGGGCGAGCCGAACAGGCCGAAATTCGACAGGTGTGCGTCGCCGCACAGCTGCACCGTGATCCCGCTCACCGGAGTGGCCGCGAGGTCAGCCGCCATGATCAGCGCGGAGCCCCGGTAGAAGGTGAACGGCGAGGCCAGCATCCGCCCGTGGCGGATCGGGATCAGCTCAGGTACCCGGCTCGCCGCCTGGTCTTCCAGCAGCGCGACGGGGTCGGGGCGGTCCGGAGCGGGTTCCCACCGTCCGTGGCCGGACCGCGGCGCAGTCCCGCGGGCGGCCCGTCCCCGGGCCACCCGCTGCTCTGCGGTCAGGTGCATGCGCCGCCACGAGGACGCGAACGGCCCGGCCGCCGCGCCGGCCGCCGCCGCGCCGGCCGCCGGCCCTGCGTCCTGGTGCAAGTCCTCGTCCATCATGCCTCCGGTCTCATAGGTACTCTCTCTTCTTCATCCACACCAGGGTGATCCAGCCCCAGATGGGCGGCAGGTAGGAGGTGAACAGGCGCTGGATGAAGACCGCGGCGGTGGCGTCGGCCTCGGGGACCCCGGCCGCGGTGAGGCCGAGGATCAGGCCGGCTTCCACCACGCCCATGCCGCCGGGCGTGGGCGCGATGCCCCCGAGGATGCCGGCCAGGAAGATGACCACGTACACGGTGGGCAGGTTGAGATGCTCGCCGAACGCCCGCAGCGACACCGACAGCGCCATGGCCACCAGCAGTTCCTGGGCGACCGAGCCGCCCACCAGCAGGACCAGCTTGTGCGGGGAGCTGGCCACCTGCCTGAGGTGGCCCCAGATGTCGCGCACCTTGGGGCGCAGCTTGCTGGCGGCCAGTCGCCGCAGCCGGGGGACGGCCAGGAACAGCCCGACCGCCACCGCGACCGCCACCACGACGGCCAGGATGATCCAGACCAGCTTCGAGTCGCCGCCGGATTGGGGGGTGGCCTCGAGGTCGAGGGATCCCCAGGAGAACGGCAGGGACACAGCGAACAGCACCGCGATCGTGATCCAGCTGACCGTGGCCATGATGGCCCCCGAGCCCAGCGCCACCGTGGCGTCGTAACCCTGCTTCTGGAAGAAGCGCACCCGGGTGGCGAAGACCGCCGCCGTGCCGCCCGCCAGTGCGCTGAACGCGTTGGCGAACTCGACCGCCACCGCCCGCCCGAACGGCAGCGGCCCGGCCACGCTGCCCACGCCTTCCAGCCCGCTCGCCACGTACGCCAGCTGGGCCAGGACCAGCGCCATGATGACCCACAGCCACTCGGCTCCGATCACGGTGTCAAAAGACGCGGCGACGTCGATGAGCACCCCGATCAGGGCCCAGCCGCCGACGAGCGTGCCGATGATCATGATCAGCGTCGGCCAGCTCACCCGGCGGGGCTCCACCAGCTTCGGCAGCTCGATCGAGCCGGCCTCGGCGGCGCGCTGGCGGACCTCCTCGAGCAGCCCCCGCCGGCCCCGCAGGCTGCGGACCAGCAGGGGGTCCAGGGCCGGTTTCTGCAGCTGCCGCAGCGCCCCGGCCAGCAGCTCCGGCGGCAGGCAGCGGGCCGCGGCACCGGCGGCTCGGTCGGCGCCGACGGCCACTGCCGTCGCGGCCAGCGCGCCGGCCAGGTCGCGATCGAGCTGATCCGGGGAGGCGAGTATCGAGGCGTTGCGGAAGTCGGCCACCACGGCGGTCTGTGCCGCCGGGTCGACCAGCACCGCGTCACCGCTGATGGCGCCGTGGGCGATGCGTCCCTGCCGCATCCTCAGCAGCTGGCGGTACAGGTCATCGAGCGTGCCGTCGCTGATCGCGTCGGCGTCGGCGTCGGTGTCGGCCAGGACGGTTCCGGCTGGCAGCCGGTAGACCAGCAGCGCGTCGCGAGACGGCCCGGCCGTCCCCGCCTCCACGATCTCCGGCACGGCGGCCCCGGCCTGGGCCGCCCGCAGGGTGAGGTAGGCCTCGTGCTCGACCTGCGCAAGCCGGGTAATGATGAGGCTCGGCCCGGAGTCCCGGTACAGCAGGAACCGGCCTGCCTTGGTGAGCAGCCTGGCGTCGGCCGCGTCCCGTCCGTAGACCGCGACGCCGAGGCGGCTGGGCCCGGCCCCCTCGCGTATGTCGGTGGCCTCGTACTTGGCTACTCCCCAGACCTGCCGCGGCGCGGGGCGCACGTTGCCCGCGCGCAGGCCGAACTCCGCCAGCAGCAACCGCACGTCATCGTCAGAAGGCAGGCCGAGCGGCGAGCCGAAGACGAGCCTGACCACGGCCGTCACCCCCCAGCCGATGGCCAGGCTGCCCAGGACGTTGACCGGCAGCCCGTGCCCTCCGACGGCTGAGGCCAGGGCCACCAGGCCGATGAACACCTCGATGAGCCGCTGCACGCCCCGGGCCAGATACGGCAGCGCCGCCGTGGCCACCGCCATGAACAGGGCGATCTGCAGGACGGGGAAGCGCATGAAGTAGCTGTCGATGACGATCCCGGCCGGTCGGCCGCCCCGGCTGCCGAGGACGACGATCAGGATCCCGCACACCGCCGCCGTCCCGGCGGCGCTCAGCCCGATGTCGCGGGCGATCTCCCACCGGCGCGCGGCCACGGCCAGCGCCACCAGGACGACCACGACGCCGACCGAGCCCGCCTGGTAGACCACCGTCACCAGCCAGCTGATGCTCCACGGCGGAGGGTGGATGACCTGGGCGACGGCCCGGTCGATGCGGGAGTCGTAGCGGATGAGAAGCAGGCAGCACGCCAGCGCGACGACGGCGGCGGCTACCCGCACGCCGTCGCTGCCCCGCCGCCGCCGCTGGCCGCTGCCGACCGGGGCGAACATGACCGAGCGCCAGCCCCGCAGCAGGTGGTGCTCAGCTGCCGGGCTCTCCCGCTCTGGGCTCTCCCGCTCTGGGCTCTCCCGCTCGGGGCTCTCCCGCTGAGTCATGCTCCGTCCATGCATGACATGGTCACATGCACCGGGCGGTGACACCTCGCCCGGCCAGGGTGATTCGCCGTGTTCCCGCTGGCACAATGCTCTGGTGACGCAGAATCAGGCCCCGTCCGTGAACCAGCGCATCGCCGACGAGCTGAGCGTGGCCGTCCGGCAGGTCAACGCCGCGGTGGAGCTGCTCGACGGCGGCTCGACCGTGCCGTTCATCGCCAGGTACCGCAAGGAAGCCACCGGCGCCCTCGACGACGCGCAGCTGCGCACGCTCGAGGAGCGCTTGCGCTACCTCCGCGAACTGGACGAACGCCGGGACGCGATCCTCAAGGAGATCACCGCGCAGGGCAAGCTGACCAGCGAGCTCGAGGCGCAGCTCCGCGCGGCCGACGCCAAGGCCCGGCTGGAGGACCTCTACCTGCCCTACAAGCCGAAACGCCGGACCAAGGCCCAGCTGGCCCGCGAGGCTGGCCTGGAGCCGCTGGCCGATCTGCTGCTTGGCGACCCCGGCCGTGACCCGCAGCGCGCGGCGGCGGGCTTCGTCAGCGAGCAGGTCCCGGACCCGGCGGCCGCCCTGGACGGCGCCCGCGCGATCCTGGTCGAGCGGTTCGCCGAGGACGCCGACCTGATCGGGCAGCTGCGCGAGGTGATGGCCGCCCGCGGCCGGCTGATCTCCAAAGTCCGCGACGGCCAGGAGCGCAGCGGCGCGAAGTTCGCCGACTACTTCGAGTTCAGCGAGCCCTTCGCCCGGCTGCCCGCGCACCGCGTCCTGGCCCTGTTCCGCGGGGAGAAGGAGGAAGTCCTCGACCTCACCCTCGATCCCGGTGCCGACGACGCGGAGAACGAGGCCCGGATCGCGCACCGCTTCGGCCTCCGCGACGAGGGGCGGCCCGCCGACGGGTGGCTGGCGGCCACGGTCCACTGGGCCTGGCGCACCCGCATCCTGACCCACCTCAGCGTCGACATCCGGGTCCGGCTGTGGCAGGCGGCCGAGGACGAGGCGGTCCGCGTGTTCGCGGCCAACGTGCGCGACCTGCTGCTGGCCGCCCCGGCGGGCGCCCGGGCCACGATCGGCCTGGATCCGGGCTTCCGGACTGGCGTCAAGGTCGCGGTGACCGACCCCACCGGCAAGGTGACCGCCACCGCGACCATCTATCCCCACGAGCCGCACCGTCAGTGGGACAAGTCCCTCGATACCCTGGCCGCGCTCGCGCGCCAGCAGCACGCCGAGCTCATCGCCATCGGCAACGGCACCGCCTCACGGGAGACCGACCGGCTGGCCGCCGACCTGATCACGCGGCACCCGGAACTCAGCCTGACCAAGGTGGTGGTCTCCGAGGCCGGTGCCAGTGTCTACTCCGCGTCGGCCTACGCCTCCGGCGAACTGCCCGAGCTCGACGTCTCGCTGCGCGGCGCGGTGTCGATCGCCCGGCGGCTGCAGGATCCGCTGGCCGAGCTGGTCAAGATCGACCCGAAGTCCATCGGCGTCGGCCAGTACCAGCACGACGTCACCGAGGGCAAGCTGTCGCGCTCCCTGGACGCCGTGGTCGAGGACTGCGTGAACGCGGTCGGCGTCGACCTGAACACCGCGTCGCAGCCGCTGCTGGCCCGGGTCTCGGGCGTCACCCCGGGCCTGGCCGCCGCGATCGTGGCCCGCCGCGACGCCGAGGGCCCGTTCGCCACCCGCAGGCAGCTGACCCAGGTGCCCCGGCTCGGCCCGAAGGCCTTCGAGCAGTGCGCCGGGTTCCTGCGCATCCGCGGCGGCGACGACCCGCTCGACGCCTCCGGCGTGCACCCCGAGGCCTACCCGGTGGTGCGCCGCATCCTGGCTGCCACCGGCAGCACCGCCAGCCAGCTGGTCGGCGACGCCGCCACCCTCGACGCGCTGCAGCCCGCGCAGTTCACCGACGACCGGTTCGGCCTGCCGACCGTGACCGATATCCTGCGCGAGCTGCGCAAGCCCGGCCGCGACCCGCGCCCCGCGTTCGCCACCGCGACGTTCGCCGAGGGGATCGAGACGCTCGAGGACCTCCAGCCCGGCATGGTACTGGAGGGCGCGGTGACCAACGTGGCCGCCTTCGGCGCGTTCGTCGACGTCGGCGTGCACCAAGATGGCCTGGTCCACGTGTCCGCGATGTCCCGCAGCTTCGTCTCCGACCCGCGCTCGGTGGTCAAGCCCGGCGACGTGGTGCGCGTCAAGGTCCTGTCCGTGGACGTGCCCCGCCGCCGGATCTCGCTCACGCTCCGGCTGGACGACGACGAGGCGCCGCGCCCGGCCGGCCGCCGCGCACGAACCGAGGACCGTTCCGTCCAGAACAAGAACCCGGGCCGAACGGACAGTGGTTCGTCCGGCGCCCTCGCTGACGCACTGCGCCGCGCGGGCCTCGCCCCCGATAACCGCCCCGGATAACCGCCCCCCGATAACCGGTAGCATCGGGTCACCAGTCCTGTTCGACGATCGAGGAGTCCGCCGTGTCCAGCCCGCAGCTTCGCATCACCCTCGCCGGAAGCGAGCACGTGGTCGAGGCGGGCACGACGGCCGGGGCGGCCCTCGGCGCAGTGGTCGGCGCAGCGCTCGGCTCTGGCGCCGGCGTCGTCGCCGCGCGGGTCAACGGCGAGCTGCGCGACCTGGCCTGGCCGCTGGCCGGCGGGGACGTGGTGGAGCCGGTGGACATCACCAGTGACGACGGCCGCTACATCCTGCGCCATTCGACCGCACACGTGATGGCCCAGGCCGTGCAGGAGCTGTTCCCCCAGGCCAAGCTCGGCATCGGGCCGCCGGTGGAGGCCGGCTTCTATTACGACTTCGACGTGCCCTCGCCGTTCACCCCCGATGACCTGAAGGCCATCGAGGCCCGCATGCGCCAGATCGTCCGGCAGGGCCAGCGGTTCTCCCGCCGGGTGGTGACCGACGAGCAGGCCCGGGCCGAGCTCGCCGATGAGCCCTACAAGCTGGAGCTCATCGGGCTCAAGGGTCACGGATCCGGCACGCTGGACTTCGAGCTGAGCGAGAGCGTCGAGGTCGGCGGGCCCGAGCTCACCATCTACGACAACCTCGACCCCGGCTCCGGCGAGCTGCGCTGGAAGGACCTGTGCCGCGGCCCGCACCTGCCCACCACCAAGGCGATCCCGGCGTTCAAGCTGATGCGCACCGGTGGGGCCTACTGGCGGGGCAGCGAGAAGAACCCGCAGCTGCAGCGGATCTACGGCACCGCCTGGGAGTCCCGTGACCGCCAGGACGAGTACCTGGCCTTCCTGGCCGAAGCCGAGAAGCGCGACCACCGCAAGCTGGGCGCCGAGCTGGACCTGTTCTCGTTCCCGCCGGAGATCGGCAGCGGCCTGCCCGTCTTCCATCCCAAGGGCGGCCTGGTCCGCAAGATCCTGGAGGACTACTCGCGGCAGCGCCACGAGGAGGCCGGCTACGCGTTCGTGAACACCCCGCACATCACCAAGTCCGACCTGTTCGAGATCTCCGGGCACCTGGACTGGTTCGGGGAGAACATCTTCCCGCCCATGGAGCTCGAGGGCGCCAAGTACTACCTCAAGCCCATGAACTGCCCGATGCACATCATGATCTACCGGGCGCGGGGCCGGTCCTACCGCGAGCTGCCGCTGCCGCTGTTCGAGTTCGGCACCGTCTACCGGTACGAGAAGTCCGGCGTGGTGCACGGCCTGACCCGGGTCCGCGGCCTGACCATGGACGACGCGCACATTTTCTGCACCAGGGAGCAGGCCGGCGCCGAGCTGCGGCAGCTGCTCACCTTCGTCCTGGACCTGCTGCGCGACTACGGACTGAACGACTTCTACCTCGAGCTGTCCACCCGGGATGACGTGAAGGAGAAGTGGGTCGGCAGCGCTGAGGACTGGGAGCAGGCCACCGAGGAGCTGCGCCGGGCGGCCGAAGACTCCGGGCTGGAGCTGGTCGCCGACCCCGGCGGCGCGGCGTTCTACGGCCCGAAGATCTCCGTGCAGGCCCGCGACGCGATCGGCCGGACCTGGCAGCTGTCCACCATCCAGGTCGACTACAACCTGCCCAAGCGGTTCGGGCTGGAGTACCAGGCCGCCGACGGCAGCAGGCAGCAGCCGATCATGATCCACCGCGCGCTGTTCGGGTCGATCGAGCGGTTCTTCGGCATCCTGGTCGAGCATTACGCGGGCGCGTTCCCGCCCTGGCTCGCCCCGGTCCAGGTCGTCGGCATCCCGATCGCCGACGCGCACGTGCCCTACCTGTCCGAGGTGGCCGGCCGGCTCCACGAGCACGGCATCCGGGTCGAGGTCGACGCGAGCGATGACCGGATGCAGAAGAAGATCAGGACCGCGCAGCGGCAGAAGGTCCCGTACATGCTGATCGCCGGGGACGACGACGTGGCCGCGGGCGCCGTGTCGTTCCGGTACCGCGACGGATCGCAGAAGAACGGCGTTCCCGTGGCCGACGCCATCGCGGAGATCACCGCCGCGGTCCGAGACCGCGTCCAGGTGTAACCGGTGCCAGACGCCCCTTCCGCGGGCCCGGACATCCCGCCCGGGGAGGTCTTCGCCGGTACCCCCGACACCTTCGGGCGGCTGTGGACGCCGCACCGTATGGCCTACATCCAAGGCGCGGGCAAGCCGTCGAGCCCGGCCGAGGACGACTGCCCGTTCGACCGCGCGCCTACGCTGAGCGACGAGGACGGCCTGATCGTGGCCCGCGGCGAGCTGGTCTACGCGGTGCTCAACCTGTACCCCTACAACGCCGGGCACCTGCTGATCGTCCCGTACCGGCACGTCGCCGACTACACCGACCTGACCGGCGCCGAGACCGCCGAGTTCGCCTCCTACACCCAGCGCGCCATCCGCGCCCTGAGGCAGGCCTCCGGGCCGCACGGCTTCAACATCGGCATGAACCTCGGCTCGGTGGCCGGCGCCGGCATCGCCGCCCACCTGCACCAGCACGTCGTGCCCAGGTGGGGCGGCGACACCAACTTCATGCCGGTGATCGCGCGCACCCGGGTCCTGCCCCAGCTCCTCGCCGACACCCGCAAGCTCCTCGCCGACAACTGGCCCCCCGCTTAACTGGCCCCGCTTAACTGGCCCCGCCTAACTTGCGCCCCGCTTAACTGGCCTTGCTTAACTGTCCCGCTTTAACTGGCCCCGGCCTAGCGAGGCCGCTTACGCTCGGGCCTCAGCCGCCGAACCAATGGTGGTGGTGGTGCCTGCCCGGCGGGATGCCTGTCCCTGGCGCGGTCGCGGCGACGGTCGGCGTCGGCGTCGGCGTCGTGGTGGCGGCGATGCCGCTGCTGTCCCAGGTCACGCTGAAGGTATTGCCTGCGGTCAGCGCGGAGTGCGTGGCTTCGGTGACGTCATCGGCTGACACCATGGTCAGGGCGCTGGGGTTCTCCTTACCGATCGCGGTGTTATCGGCGGTCACATCGGTGAAGCTCACGGTGCCGAAATTCGACAGCGGCAAGACGGTCCCGTCGCTGGGGGCCTCCGTGATCACCTCGGCCGACCCTAGCTGCGCGGCGTCCGACGTCTGGGTCGTGACCTGTTTCCAGCTCCGGGTCGAGTCCGTCAGCGTCAGGGTGAACTCCCCGCCGCCGTTGGCCACCACCGAGGCGCTCATCGCGTCCCCCGGCTCGACGGGGTTGTCGTAAAACACCGGGGCGGCAGGAAACATCTCGAACCAGCCCTGGTACGCGGCGTTACCGCCGTTGCAGTCAGCCTCCGTGCCGGTCTGTTCCACTGTATTGGTCCCATCGCCGTCCAGGCCGACCCAGAAACTCGCAAAGGTATTGGTCGCGGTGCAGGCCACCCCGGGCTCGGTCCAGGACGCAGCTACGCTGGTGAACGTTCCCGCACTGCCGGCCGCCGCATACCCCGCCCAGTTCCGGCTGGTCACGGCGGTCATATTGGCCGCGAGCCCGGGCGCTTCCTGCCCCGGCGCCCACGACCCGCCCGGCGCCGTCCCGCCCGGCGCTGTCCCCTCTGGAACTGTCCCGCCCGGCGCTGTCCCCCCTCGCGCTGTGTCGGCCGGGCCGGGCATCATCGTGTAACCGCCCCTGCCCCATCCGGCGGCCCCCGCCGACGTTCCGGGGCTCCCTATGCTCGCCGTGTCGACGGCCCGCTCACCGTGTGCCGTCGACACGGCGTAGGAGATGACGAGAGCACCGGCTCCCGCGACGGCGGCCAGGCCCAGGCACCGCACCGGGCCACGCGATCCGGACCGCCTTCGGGAAGTACGGAGGGCTCTGCGGGAATGCATGGCTGACTTCCTTTCTCCGTGCTCGGTCCATCACACAACGCCACGCCGCAGTCCTGGGGAGTGATGAGAGATCGGTAACAACTCCGCAAGATCTGCGGGAGCGAGCCGGATTGCCCGCGCCTCCAGCAGCGCCCGTGCCCCAACGGCATCATCTCCCCCAGAAGTCACACGAGCACCGCTTCTTCCGTGGAGGATCCGGGCTACGTGGTAAATCCAGTGCATCCGGGGCCACCGGATCTACCACTTAGCCCGGATCTACCACGCAAATGGTGCTAAAGGGGCGGCTGAGACGGCTGCGGCAACCTCCCGGGTGAGTCCCGGCAGGTTGCCGCAGTCTGATGCGAAAGAACCAGCCCAGCCGCTACTCCTTGGCCTCGGCGGCGACCTTGCTCGCCAGGTGCGAGGGCAGCGGCTCGTGCCGCAGGTACTGGCGGGTGAACGAGCCCGTGCCGTGCGAGAGCGACCGCAGGTCGATGGTGTACCGGGTGATCTCCAGTTCCGGGATCTCCGCCTTGACCAGGGTCCGGCCGACGCCGACCGGCTCGGTGCCGAGCACCCGGCCACGGCGTGAGGACAGATCTGACATCACCGCGCCGACATAGTCGTCCGGCACCAGCACGCTCACCTCGTCGACCGGCTCGAGCAGCATCGGCTGGGCCTTGTCCACGGCGTCCTTCAGGGCCAGCCGCCCGGCCTTCTGGAAGGCCATGTCAGAGGAGTCCACCGAGTGCGCCTTGCCGTCGTACAGGGTGACCCGCACCCCGGTCATCGGGTAGCCGGCCAGCACGCCCTGCTCCATCTGCCAGCGGACGCCCTTCTCCACCGACGGGATGTACTGCCGCGGCACCACCCCGCCGACGATCTTGTCGACGAACTCGAAGCCGGCCGAATCCTCCAGCGGCTCGACCTCGACGTGGGCGATGCCGTACTCGCCGTGCCCGCCGGTCTGCTTGACGTTGCGGCCCAGGCCCTGGGCCTTGCCGCCGATCGTCTCGCGCAGCGGCACCCGCAGGTCGACCGTGTCCACCGCCACGCCGTGTCGGTTGGCCAGCCGGTCCAGCAGCACGTCGGTGTGCGCCTCGCCCATCGTCCACAGCACGAGCTGGTGGGTCTCGGCGTTGTTCTCCAGCCGCAGCGTGGGGTCCTCGGCCACCAGCCGGCCCAGAGCCTGGGACAGCTTGTCGTCATCGGCCTTGGACCTGGCCACGATGGCCACCGGCAGCAGCGGCTCGGGCATGGACCACGGTTCCATCAGCAGCGGGTGGTCCTTGTCCGACAGCGTGTCGCCGGTCTCGGCCGTGGTGAGCTTGGCCACCGCGCAGATGTCGCCGGCCGTGCACTGCGTCAGCGGCCGCTGCTGCTTGCCCAGCGGCGAGGTCAGCGCGCCGATCCGCTCGTCGTCGTCGTGGTCGTTATGCCCGCGGGCCGAGCGCCCGTGACCGGACACGTGCACGGAGGCGTCGGGCCGCAGCGTGCCGGAGAACACCCGGACCAGGCTGATCCGCCCGACGTAGGGGTCCGAGGTGGACTTGATGACCTCGGCCAGCAGCGGGCCCTTGGGGTCGGCGGACAGGCCGGAGACCGGCTTGCCGTCGGGCGTGGTCACCGCGGGCAGCGGGTGCTCGGCGGGCGAGGGGAAGGCCTCGGTCATCACCTCGAGCAGCTCGGCCATGCCGATCCGCTGCGGCGCGGACGTGACAAGCACCGGGAAGAAGCTGCCGCGCGCGACGGCCTTCTCCAGGTCCTCGATGAGCACCTTGGGCTCGATGTCCTCCCCGGACAGGTACCTGTCCATCAGGCTCTCGTCTTCGCTCTCCTGGATGATGCCCTCGATCAGTTCCCCGCGCAGCTCCTCCATCCGGCTGGCGTCCCCGGCCGGCGGCGTGCCCTCGCTGCGCTGGCCACCCGAGTAGCTGAACAGCTTCTGCGACAGCAGCCCGATCAGCCCGTCGACCGGGCTGCCGACCGGCAGGTACAACGGCGCCACCGAGTCGCCGAAGGCGTCGCGGCAGGCGGCCAGGGCGGCGTCGAACTCGGCCCGCTGATGGTCGATCTTGGTGATGACCACGGCCCGCGGCATGCCCACCGCGGCGCACTCTTCCCACAGCATCCGGGTCAGCCCATCGATCCCCTCGGTGGCGGACACGGCGAACAGCGCGGAGTCCGCGCCCCGCAGCCCGGCCCGCAGGTCCCCGGTGAAGTCGGCGTAGCCAGGCGTGTCGAGCAGGTTGACCTTGATGCCGTTGTGCACGACGGACGCGAGCGTCAGGTTGACCGAACGCTGCTGCCTGATCTCGACCTCATCGAAGTCGCTGACCGTGGTGCCCTCTTCGATGCTGCCCTGCCGCTGGATGGTCCCCGTTGCGGTGAGCAGCGCCTCGATCAGGCTGGTCTTGCCGGAACCAGAATGGCCGACCAGCGCGACGTTCCGCACCTGGTCGGCCGCCGGTGCCCTGCCTGCGGCCCCGTCTGCTCCACTCGATGTTGTTGCCAATGTGCCTTCGCCTCCTCGCGATTCGCTGGTGCGCACGACCAGCCTTAACCCGCGGGTCCCATGACCACAACCCCCACACCAAGAATCTTCCCGGTGACAAAAAAGTGAAGCCCAGAGTCCAAAGTCCCCACCCAAAACAAACCCCGAAGAAACCCCCACCGTCCCCCCTGAGAACCCCTACGCACCCCGTCCCGGCCCCTGGTCCCGGGCCAAGGGGGCAGGGGGGTGGGCTTCCCCCATAAAGGGGGTTCCAGGAGGATCAAAATCCCCCTGGAGTGGGGGTCCGGGGGGCCATCTCCCCGGGTCAACACATAAACTCAGTCAGCCATGCTGAACCCGCTGCGGCCCGTCATGACGCGCTTGTTCACCCCGGTCGGCGCGGCCCTGGCCCATACCCCCGTCACTCCGAACATGATCACGGTCGTCGGCACCGCGGGCGTGGTGGGCGGGGCACTCGGCCTGTTCCCCATCGGCGAACTGTTCCCCGGCGCGTTCACCTGCACGATCTTCGTGCTCCTGGACATGGTCGACGGCGTGCTGGCCCGGATCAAGGGCACCAGCGGCACCTGGGGCGCGTTCCTCGACTCGACCATGGACCGGATCGCCGACGCCGGCATCTTCAGCGGCCTGGTCATCTGGTTCATGCTCGGCGGCCACAACCCGCTGCTGGCCGGAGTCTGCCTGTTCTGCCTGGTCACAGGCTCCCTGGTGTCGTACGCGAAGGCCCGGGCCGAGGGCCTCGGGCTGCGCTGCGACGTGGGCCTGATCGAACGGCCGGAGCGGATGCTCATCTCCCTTATCGCCGTCGGCGTTTCCGGCCTCGGCGTGCCGTACATTCTGAACGTGGGCCTCTGGGCGCTGGCGGCGGGGAGCGCGTTCACATTCGGGCAGCGGGTGCTCGCGGTCTACCGCGCCGCGCGGCTTCCGGCGGATCCGGGCAGCCCGGAATGAACCGAGTAGGGTCTGCTCCATGTCTTTGCGCCTGCGGCTGAGCGAGCGGCTCACGGGCTGGGCGTATCAGCTGGGCTGGAAGCTCATCTGCCGCCTCCCGGAGTCGTGGGCCCGGTGGGCCTTCACCGCGGTGGCCGACGTCGCCTGGCGCCGGCAGGGCCCGAAGGTCCAGGTCCTCGAGTCGAACCTGCGCCGCGTGCTGAGCTGGAAGCAGGGCAGCCCGGAGGTGGACGGCCAGGAGCTTCGGGCCCTGTCCCGCGCCACGCTGCGCTCGTACGCCCGGTACTGGCTGGAGGTGTTCCGGCTGCCGGTGATCCCTGTCGAGCGGATCGTAAGCGGGATGCACATCGAGCCCGTGGGGGAGGCGGCGATGTTCGCCAACCTCCAGGCCGGCCGCGGTGTGCTCCTGGCGCTGCCGCACATGGGCAACTTCGAGCAGGCCGGCGGGTGGGTCGTGGCCCGCGGGGCCGGCACGTTCACCACCGTCGCCGAACGGCTGCGGCCGGAATCGGTCTATGAGTCGTTCGTGGCGTTCCGCGAAGGGCTGGGCATGGAGGTCCTGCCGCTGACCGGGAGCCAGAGCCCGTTCGGGGTACTGGCCCAGCGGCTGCGCGCCGGCGGCCTGGTCTGCCTGGTCAGCGACCGTGACCTGAAGGAAAGCGGCGTCGAGGTCGAGATGTTCGGCGAGAAGGCCCGGATCGCCGCGACCGCGGCCCTCGCGGTGCACACCGGCGCCGCGCTGATGCCGGTGGCGACCTGGTTCGAGGACGAGGACTGGGGCGCGCGCATCTATCCGGAGATCCCGGTCCCCGCCTCCGGCACCCGGGCGGAGAAGGTCGCGGCCATGAGCCAGCAGCTGGCCCGGGTCTTCGAGGCCGCCATCGCCGAGCACCCGCAGGACTGGCACATGCTCCAGCGCGTCTTCACCGCGGACCTTGACCAGGCCCGACTGGCCGCGCCGCTGGGGACGAGCGGGCCATGAAGATCGGGATGGTCTGCCCGTACTCCTGGGATGTGCCCGGCGGCGTTCAGCAGCACATCAGGGACCTGGCCGAGGCCCTGATCGAGGAGGGGCACGACGTCTCGGTGATCTCCCCGGCCGACGACGACACGCCGCTGCCGCCGTACGTGGTCGGGGCCGGCCGCGCGGTGCCCGTTCCCTACAACGGGTCGGTGGCCCGGCTATCGTTCGGCTTCCTGTCGGTGAGCCGGGTACGGCGCTGGCTCAACCAGGGCGCCTTCGACGTGCTGCATGTGCACGAACCCGCCGTCCCGAGCCTGTCCCTACTGGCCTGCTGGGTCGCCTCAGGCCCGATCGTCGCCACCGTCCACACCGCGATACCCCGCTCGCGGGTGCTCGTCGTCACCTACCCGGTGCTGCGCACCGCGCTGGAGAAGATCAACGGGCGGATCGCGGTCTCCGAGGCGGCCCGGACCACGCTGGTCGAGCATCTCGGCGGCGACGCGGTCGTCATCCCGAACGGCGTGGCCACCCGCCGCTACCGCAAGGCCGACCCGCTGCCCGGCTGGCCCGGCCCCGGCCAGGCCATCGGCTTCCTCGGCCGGCTGGACGAGTCGCGCAAGGGCCTGCCCGTGCTGCTCAAGGCGTTCGAGATCCTCGGCCCGGCCCGGCCCGGGCTGCGCCTGCTGGTGGCCGGCCCGGCCGCGGACCCCGCCGACGTGCTCCAGCGGGTCCCCGCCGGGCTGCGCGACCGGGTGGTGCTGCTCGGGCAGGTCAGCGAGGACGACAAGGTCCGCGTCCTGCACTCGGTCGACGTGTTCTGCTCGCCGAACACCGGCGGTGAGTCGTTCGGCATCGTCACCGCCGAGGCGATGGCGGCCGGGCTGCCCATCGTGGCCAGCGACATCGAGGCGTTCCGCGAGGTCCTAGACGGCGGGGAGGCGGGGGAGCTGTTCGCCGTCGGAGACCCGGCCGACCTGGCCCGGGCCACCGGGCACCTGCTCGATGACGAGGGCCGGCGTGCCGAGCTGTCGGCCGCCGCGCTGGCCGCGGTCGCCCAGTACGACTGGTCGGTCGTGGCCCGCGACGTCCTGCGCGTCTACGAGACGGTCATGCTGGGCCGCACCCGGGTCGCCGTGTCCGAGGACAGCGGCGGTTTCCGGTGATCATCGACATCATCCTGATCGTCGCGGGCGCGCTGTTCATAGGCGTCTACGTGTCCTGGCGGGCGGGCCGGCTCGACCGGCTGTACGCCCGGGTGGAGATGGCGCGCGTCGCGCTGGACGCGACCTTGCTGCGGCGCAGCTCGGTGGCCCAGGAACTGGCCAGCTCCGGGCTGCTTGACCCGGCCACCAGCCTGCTGCTGGCCGCCGCCGCCCTGGGCACCAGAGGCGGCGAGCGGCCGCGGGACCTGGCCGAAAGCGACCTGACCCGGGCGCTGCGGGCCGCCTTCGGCCAGCCGGACTTCCGTGCCTCGCTGAGCGGCCGGGAAGGCGCCGATGAGCTGCTGGCCGAGGTCGAGGAAGCCGCTCACCAGGTGTTCGTGGCCCGCAAGTTCTACAACGACCTGGCCGCGGCGACCAGGGACGCCCGCCGCCGCCCGCTGGCCCGCATCCTGCACCTGTCCGGCCGGGCGCAGGCCCCGGCGTTCTTCGAGATGGACGACTCCCTCATCGCCGACAAGGCCAGCGCCGCCCTCTCCGGCTTAAGGTGCCCGGGCTTAAGGTGCCCGGGCTTAAGGTGCCCGGGCTTAAGGTGCCCGGGCTTAAGGTGCGCAGATCAGGCGAGCCCGCTGCCGGCTGGTCATACGATGGAACGCAGCAGTCACGAGTGATCAAGCGAGGTTTTCAAGTTGTCCACTTTCAACGCTGAGGCTGAGACCACCTCCGGGCCGGGGACGGGTACCGCGCGGGTCAAGCGCGGCATGGCGGAGATGCTCAAGGGCGGCGTGATCATGGACGTGGTGACGCCCGACCAGGCCAAGATCGCCGAGGACGCGGGCGCGGTCGCGGTGATGGCGCTCGAGCGCGTGCCCGCCGACATCCGTACCGAGGGCGGCGTGGCCCGGATGAGCGATCCGGACATGATCGACGGCATCATCGCCGCGGTGTCCATCCCGGTCATGGCCAAGTGCCGGATCGGGCATTTCGCCGAGGCGCAGGTGCTGCAGGCCATCGGCGTCGACTACATCGACGAGTCCGAGGTGCTGACCCCGGCCGACGAGGCCCATCACGTGGACAAGTGGAAATTCACCGTGCCGTTCGTGTGCGGGGCCACCAACCTGGGCGAGGCGCTGCGGCGCATTGCCGAGGGTGCCGCCATGATCCGCTCCAAGGGCGAGGCCGGCACCGGCAATGTGGTCGAGGCGACCCGGCACATGCGCGCCATCAGGTCCGACATCGCGCGGCTGTCCGGGCTGCCGTCCGAGGAGCTGTTCACCGCGGCCAAGGAGCTCGGCGCGTCGTACGAGCTGGTCGCCGACGTCGCCCGGGCTGGCCGGCTGCCGGTCGTGCTGTTCACCGCGGGCGGTATCGCCACCCCGGCGGACGCTGCGCTGATGATGCAGCTTGGCGCGGAGGGCGTGTTCGTCGGCTCGGGAATCTTCAAGTCCGGCGACCCGGCCAAGCGCGCCGCCGCGATCGTCAAGGCCACCACCTTCCACGACGATCCGGACGTGGTGGCCAAGGTCTCCCGCGGCCTCGGCGAGGCCATGGTCGGCATCAACCTGGACACGCTGCCCCCCGACCAGCACTACGCCGGCCGCGGCTGGTAATTCCGTAATCCGGCCCGATCGCCCGGCCGCCCGATCGGCCGCCGCGGCCCCCGTCGGCCCCCGCCGGCCCGGTCCTGCGGCCTTCCCCCGCTGCGGCGCCCCGGGGCTGGCCGGGAAGAACGGCACCGGTTCCGGCGTTTTACCGAAGTTATGTTTGGAGGAACGATGCCCGCGTCCGCGGCTCCGGTGATCGGGGTTCTCGCCCTGCAGGGCGACGTGCCCGAGCATCTGCGCGCCCTGGCGGACAGTGGCGCCCGCGCGATCCCCGTACGCCGCGCGGAGGAGCTCGGGCGCCTGGACGGCCTGGTCATCCCGGGCGGCGAGTCGACCACGCTGTGGCGGCTGTCGGTGGCCTTCGACATGCTCGAGCCGCTGCGCAAGCTGATCAGCTCCGGGCTTCCCGTCTTCGGGTCCTGCGCGGGGATGATCATGCTGGCCGACCGGCTCGCCGACGGCGCGAGTGGCCAGCTGACGTTCGGCGGCATCGACATGACCGTGCGCCGGAACGCGTTCGGCCGCCAGGTCGACTCATTCGAGAGCGACATCACGCTCACCGGGACGGCCGACCCCGCTCCGCTGCGAGCGGTCTTTATCCGCGCGCCCTGGGTGGAGCAGAATGGTGACAACGTCGCCGTCCTGGGCACCGAGACGCGGACCGGTAGGATCGTCGCGGTCCGGCAGGGGCCACTGCTGGCCACGGCCTTCCACCCGGAGCTGACCCCCGACCGGCGCATCCATGAGCTATTCGTTGACATTGTGAAGGACAACACATGAGCGGCCACTCCAAGTGGGCCACCACCAAGCACAAGAAGGCGGTGGTCGACGCCAAGCGCGGCAAGCTGTTCGCCAAGCTGATCAAGAACGTCGAGGTCGCCGCCCGCACCGGCGGCGGGGACCCGGCCGGGAACCCGACCTTGTATGACGCCATCCAGAAGGCGAAGAAGAGCTCGGTCCCGAACGACAACATCGACCGCGCGGTTCGCCGCGGCAGCGGTGTTGAGGGCGGCGGCGCCCAGTACGAGACGATCACCTACGAGGGTTACGCCCCCGGCGGGGTCGCGGTCCTGGTGGAGTGCCTGACCGACAACCGGAACCGGGCCGCCTCGGACGTGCGGACCGCGTTCAGCCGCAACGGCGGCTCGCTGGCCGACCCCGGGTCGGTGTCATACCTGTTCCACCGCAAAGGCGTCGTCGTGGTGGAGAAGAAGGGCGTGAGCGAGGACGACGTGCTGACCGCCGTGCTCGACGCGGGTGCGGAAGAGGTCAACGATCTCGGCGAGTCCTTCGAGGTCGTGTCCGAGCCGGCCGACCTGGTGGCGACCCGCACGGCCCTGCAGGACGCGGGCATCGACTACGACTCCGCGGACGTGGCCTTCCTGCCCAGCGTCGAGATCGACCTGGACGAGGATCACGCCAAGCGGGTATTCCGGCTGATCGAGGCGCTCGAGGACTCCGATGACGTGCAGGATGTGTACGCCAACTACTCGGTTCCCGACGAGATCATGGAGAAGCTCGGCTGACATCCGGCCGTCCGCTCCGGCGTGCCTTTCTTATTTATGCCGAACGGGCCGTTGTGCATGCCCGCCCGCATTGCCTTGCCCGCCCGCATTGCCTTGCCCGCCCGCACTGCCCCGGCCCGCCACCCCGGCGCAACACGCCGGCCCGCGGTGCGGGACCAGAGGCCCCGGCCGGGGTAGGTTCGTGACGAACAGATGTTCGTGGACCCCCCGCGCCGGACGGAGCACCTGGTGAGCCTGACCTATGCGCGGCACCCGGTCCGGGTGCTCGGCGTCGACCCCGGGCTGACCAGGTGCGGCGTCGGCGTGGTGGACGGGGCGCCGGGCCGGGCGCTCAGCCTGGTCCGGGTCGGGGTCATCAGGACCTCGGCCGACGACGACATCGCGGTACGGCTGCTGGCCATCGAGACCGAGTTGGAGAGCTGGCTGGACGAGTGCCAGCCAGACGCGGTGGCCGTCGAGCGGGTCTTCAGCCAGCAGAACGTCCGGACGGTGATGGGCACGGCCCAGGCCGGCGCGGTCGCGATCGTATGTGCCGCCCGCCGCGGGCTGCCGGTCGCGACCCACACCCCGAGCGAGGTCAAGGCGGCCGTGACCGGTAACGGCCGGGCCGGCAAGGAGCAGGTGACGACCATGGTCACCAAGCTGCTGCGGATCACCGACCCGCCGCGCCCGGCCGACGCGGCCGACGCCCTGGCCCTGGCCATCTGCCATCTCTGGCGCGGCGGCGGGACCGGCCTGCGGCTCGCGGCCCTGGACCGGCTGGCTGCGGCCAAGACCAGGAGGTAGCACGTGATCGCTCATCTGCGCGGCACGGTGGCCGGGGTGGCCCCCGACGGGGCCGTCATCGAGGTCGGCGGCGTCGGCATGCGGGTGCAGTGCACACCGGGTACCCTGGCCACGCTCAAGCTCGGCGAGGCGGCCCAGGTGGCCACGTCCCTCGTGGTCAGGGAGGACTCGCTGACCCTGTACGGCTTCGGCTCCGACGACGAGCGGAACGTCTTCGAGCTGCTGCAGACGGCCAGCGGCGTCGGGCCCAGGCTGGCGCTGGCCATGCTGGCCGTGCACCCCCCCGACGCGCTGCGCCGGGCCGTGTCCACCGAGGATCTCGGCGCGCTGACCATGGTCCCCGGCATCGGCAAGAAGGGGGCGGAGCGGATCGTCCTCGAGTTGCGGGACCGGCTCGGCCCGCCCGGCGAGAGCGGCGCCGCGGACGGCGTGCCCGGCGGCCGCCCGCAGCAGGTTCCCCAGTGGCGCGACCAGGTGCAATCTGGCCTGGTCAACCTGGGCTGGGCGCCCCGTGACGCCGACCAGGCCATCGCGGCCCTGACCGAAGACGGCACGATCGGCGCCGCGAACGGCGAGCCGGTCGACGTGGCCATGGTGCTGCGGGCCGCCCTGCGCAAGCTCAGCAAGCAATGACACCGGACCGCGACCAGATGGACCCGCTGGCCCAGGCCGAAGAGGCCGAGCTCGCCCGGCGCCGGGCCCGCGAGCCCGAGGAGGTCCCGGGCCTCACCTCCACGCTGGCGGACGCGGACGAGCGGGACATCGAGAGCGCGCTGCGGCCTAAGCGGCTCACCGAGTTCACCGGCCAGGCCCGGGTGCGCGAGCAGCTGTCGCTGATCCTGACCAGCGCCCTGCGCCGGGGCCGGCCACCGGATCACGTGCTGCTGTCCGGCCCGCCCGGCCTGGGCAAGACCACCATCGCGATGATCGTGGCCGCCGAGCTCGGCGCCCCGCTGCGCATCACCAGCGGCCCGGCCATCGAGCGGTCCGGTGACCTGGCCGCCATCTTGTCCACGCTCAGCCCGGGCGAGGTGATCTTCATCGACGAGATCCACCGCCTGGCCCGGCCCGCCGAGGAGATGCTGTACCTGGCCATGGAGGACTTCCGGGTCGACGTGGTCATCGGGAAGGGTCCGGGCGCGACCGCGATCCCGCTGGAGATCGCGCCGTTCACGCTGGTCGGGGCCACGACGCGGGCCGGGCTGCTGCCGGCCCCGCTGCGGGACAGGTTCGGCTTCACCGCGCACCTGGATTTCTACGCTCCCGGTGAGCTCGAGCACATCATCCGCCGGTCCGCCGGGCTGCTCGGGGTGACTCTCACCGACGAGGGCGCGACCGAGCTGTCCACCCGGTCGCGCGGCACCCCGCGGATCGCGAACCGGCTGCTGCGCCGGGTCCGCGACTACGCCGAGGTCCGGGCCGACGGAGTGGTGACGCTGGACATTGCCCGCGCCGCGCTTGAGCTTTATGAGGTGGACGCTCAGGGTCTGGACCGCCTTGACCGGGGGGTCCTGGACGCCGTGGTCCGCCGGTTTGGCGGCGGGCCGGTCGGCCTGTCCACCCTGGCCGTGGCCCTGGGGGAGGAGGCAGAGACGGTCGAGGTGGTGGCCGAGCCGTTCCTGGTCCGGTGCGGGCTGCTGGCGCGGACCCCCCGCGGCCGGGTGGCCACCGCGGCCGGCTGGGCCCATCTCGGCCTGACGCCCCCGCCCGCCCTGACCGAATCGCCGACCCTGTTCGAGTAGTGCTCCCCGTGCTCGAGTAGTGTCCCGGGCTCGATTAGTGCCCCGCCAGGTCGCGCACCGGTCACGTTAGGCAGCAAAACCTCGTAGCCTGTTGGTGCGCGGCCTAAGCGCGGTTACACTTCGGCAGTTGGCCGATGGCCTCCGCCACGACCACGCTCGCAGAATCAACCGGAAGGATGCCCCGGCCATGGGGAGTAGTTTCACAGCGGTCGTCGCGGCGACCTCCAGCAAGTCATCAAGCAGCTCGTATACGTTCCTGCTGCTGATCGTGCTCGTCTTCGTCGGCTTCTACTTCCTGATGATCCGGCCGCAGCGGCGCCGGCAGCAGCAGGCCCAGCAGCAGCAGCGCACCCTTTCCCCCGGGTCCAGGGTCAAGACCACGGCCGGGATGTACGCCACCGTGGCCGAGGTGGACGGTGACGACGTGATCCTCGAGGTCGCGCCCGGCGTGGAAGTCCGCTACATGCGGCGCGCCGTCATGGAGGTCATCACGTCCGGTGAGGACGAGGAGACCGATCTGGAGGCCGACGACGAGGCCGAGTACGCCGAGGACGCCGGGTACCAGCAGGACGACTACGCGGAGGACAGCGAGCCGTCCGACGTGGATGACAGCACCGCTGACCACAGCGACGGCGAGCCCGGACCGCTGCACGAGGACCCGGCGGGTTCGCACGACGCGAACCACGCCAGGACCAGCACGGACAACGCGTTCTGAGCCGTCGGCTTAACGGGCAACTACGCACCTAAGAAGGCGGAGAAGTGGCAGCCCCAACGAAGAGTGGCTCGCACCCGGGACGGGCCCTCGCGGCGCTCATGGCGCTCATCGTGATCATGCTCCTGGCCATCCTCGGCGGGAACCTGTTCAATCCGTCCCAGTGGCACAAGGACTTCAAGATCGGCCTCGGGCTTGACCTGTCCAGCGGCACCCAGCTGAGCATGCAGGCCACCACCTTGAGCGGCGGCACCCCGACCGCCGCCGACATGAACGAGGCCACCTCGATCATCTTGTCCCGGGTGAACGCCTCTGGTAACACCGGCGCCCAGGTGCAGACGCAGGGCAGCGACATCCTCAACGTGTCGGTCCCGGGCCAGACCACCCAGCAGACCGAGCAGCTGGTCAGCCAGACCGCCCTGCTGAACTTCCGCCAGACCCTGCTCTACGAGCCCTACTCCGGCACCAGCAGCTCGTCATCGGCCTCCGCCGCGGCCAGCCCCTCGGCCAGCGCCAGCCCCGCGGCCAGCGCGAGCTCGACGGCGAAGGCGGCATCGGCCGCCTCGGCCAGCGCCACCCCGAAGGCCAGCGGCACCGCCTCGCCCAAGGCCTCGGCGTCCGCCAGCCCGAGCCCGAGCGCGACGTCCACCAGCGCCACCACCCTCGGCGACGCCAGCCTGGTCAAAGACCCGGCGACCATCGCGCTGTTCAACAAGGTGCAGTGCACGCCGGGCGACACGACCAAGTGGAAGCAGCAGGCCGGGTACACCACCGCCGAGGCCTACGACAACCCGGAGGCGCAGATCGTCTCGTGCGACGCCCAGGGCAACAAATACCTCCTGGACGTGGCCAAGGTTCCTGGCACGCAGATCAGCAGCGCCACCGCCCAGCTGTCGACCACCAACAACCAGTGGGAAGTCATCCTGGGCCTGAAGAGCGCCGGTGCCACCGCCTTCGCCAACCTGACCTCGGGCCTGGCCAGCAAGTACTACACCGCGGGCGGGGGTAACCCGGCTAGCAGCGACTACTGGCTGGCCACCGTCGCCATCGCGCTGGACGGGAACGTGGTCTCCGCGCCGGAGATCACCGAGGCCATCCCGGGCGGCTCAGCCCAGATCACCGGCAGTTTCACGCAGGCGGAGGCCACGCAGCTGGCCAACGTGCTGCAGTACGGGTCGCTGCCGCTGAACTTCAAGATCCTCACTGCCGATTCGGTGTCGCCCACGCTCGGCAAGGCCCAGCTGACGGCCGGGCTGCTCGCGGCCGCCATCGGACTGGGCCTGGTGGTGATCTACTCGTTCCTGTACTACCGCGGCCTCGGCATCGTGTCGGTTTCCAGCCTGGCTATTGCGGGCCTGCTGGCCCTCCTGTCGGTCATCTTGCTCAGCAAGTACCAGAATTTCCACCTGGAGCTGGCCGGGATCGCGGGCCTGATCGTGGCTATCGGCATCACCGCCGACTCGTTCGTCGTGTTCTTCGAGCGATTGCGGGACGAAGTCCGCGAAGGCAAGCAACTGCGCCCCGCGGTCGAGTCCGGCTGGAAGCGGGCCCGGCGTACGATCCTGGTCTCCGACACGGTGTCGTTCCTCGCGGCGCTGCTGCTGTACTACTTCTCGATCGGCGAGGTCAAGGGCTTCGCGTACACCCTCGGCCTGACCACGCTCATCGACGTCGTGGTGGTGTTCCTGTTCACCAAGCCGATGGTGACCCTGCTCGCCCGGACCAGGTTCTTCGGCGACGGCCACCCGATGTCCGGGCTGGATCCGGCCCGGCTCGGCGCCCGGGCCCCGTGGCGGTCCTCCGTCCGCCGCACCCCGGCCCGGCGCGGGCCGGACGCCAGAACGCGCAGCACAGTGTCCCGCAGCACCACCGGGGAGGCATGATGTCGCGGATCGGCCAGCTCGGCGGCAGGCTCTACCGCGGCGAGGTGTCCTACGACTTCGTCGGCCGCCAGCGTCGGTGGTACGCGATCTCCGGCGCGATCCTGCTGATCAGCATCATCGCCTTGTTCGTCCACGGCCTGGACTTCAGCGTGGACTTCAAGGGCGGCGCGGTATTCCAGTTCTCCGCCCCCGCGGCGACACAGACCGAGATCTCCGACACGGTCTCTCACGTGGGCGTCGCCGGCGCGAGCGTTCAGCAGCTGACCGGCAAGCTGGGCAACAAGTCCTGGCAGGTGCAGACCGATACGCTGACCAGCCAGCAGACCGGCCAGGTGGAGAACGCGCTGACCAGCCAGCTCCACGCGACAGACATGAGCACCACGTTCGTGGGCGCCAGCTGGGGCGGCCAGATCACCGGCAAGGCCGTGCAGGCCCTGATCGCGTTCCTGATCGTGATCGTGCTGTACCTGACGATCGCGTTCGAGTGGAAGATGGCGGTGGCGGCCTTCATCGCGCTGCTGCACGACCTGGTCATCGCGACCGGCGTCTACGCCCTGACCGGCTTCCAGGTCAGCCCGGCGACCGTCATCGGGCTGCTGACCATCCTGGGGTATTCGCTGTACGACACCGTGGTCGTCTTCGACAAGGTGCGGGAGAATACCGCCGGCCTGCTCGGCGGAGCCAGGACCACCTACAGCGGGGCCGCGAACCTGGCCCTGAACCAGACGCTGGTCAGGTCGATCAACACGTCGGTGATCGCGCTGCTGCCGGTCGCCGCGATCTTGTTCGTCGGCGGCGGCCTGCTCGGCGCCGGCGAGCTGAAGGACCTGGCCCTGGTCTTGTTCGTCGGCATGCTGTCCGGCACCTACTCCTCGATCTTCATCGCCACCCCGGTGCTGTGCGACCTGAAGGAGCGGGAACCGCAGTACAAGGCGCTGGCCAAGCGGGTGAGCGTGCGCGCGGCCGGCGGCCGGGCGGCCAAGCGCGCGGCCGCCAAGGCGTCGGCGCCCGGGGCCGGCATGGCCGCGTCGCTGCCGGATGACGAGGCGGACGCCGGGGCCGATGAGGAGTATGCCGACGCTCAGTACGGCAACGAGGGGGACCCGCCCGGGGACGAGCTGACCACCGCGTCGCGGGTGCCGGCCGCCAGCGGTACGCCCGGCACGGCCCGGCCCGGCCCGCGGCAGCAGCCTCGCCGGACCAGCAGTAGCGCCCGCCACCGCCCGGCGGGCAAGAAGAAGCGGCGCTGAGCATGGCCGACCAGGCGGAGGCGCCGGCCGCGGGAGATCTGGCCCGGCTCATCACGGCCCGGATACGTGACATTGCGGACTATCCGCAGCCCGGCGTGGTGTTCAAGGACATCACCCCGCTGCTGGCCGACGGCGCGGCGTTCCGCGCGGTGATCGACGTGCTGGCCGCGACCTACGGGCCGGTCGACAAGGTGGCGGGTATCGAGGCGCGCGGCTTCATCCTGGCCGCCCCGGTGGCGGCCCAGCTCGGCGCGGGGTTCGTGCCGATCAGGAAGAAGGGCAAGCTGCCCGGCGCCACGTTCGCGGAGGATTACCAGCTCGAATACGGCACGGCCACGATCGAGGTGCTGACCGACGCCTTCGATCCGGGCGATCGCGTGCTGATCATCGACGATGTCCTGGCCACCGGCGGCACCGCCCGCGCCTCGGCCGACCTGGTGCAGCGCGCGGGGGCCCGGGTCGCCGGGATCTCCGTCCTGCTCGAGCTGTCGTTCCTGCCCGGGCGCGCCAAGCTCGCCGATCTTCCGGTCACCGCGCTCATCACCGTGTAGGCCGATGTCACGCCCGGGGCACGCCTCTATCGATCCCGCCGCGCCGCTTGCACCGCCGCTCCCCGAGGACGCCGCGAGCCGGCTGCTGCCAGTGGCTGCGGCCGGGGTGGCGATCTTCGCGGGCATCAGGGTCCTCGCCCTGTGGGTCTCTGCGTACCTGCTGCCGCGCGGGAGGTTCTCCACCCACCTGCATTACTCGCTGTGGCACCTGATCGCGTCCTGGGACAGCGCCAGTTACCTCACTATCGCGGCGCACGGCTACTCCTATGTACCGGGCGACTTGCGCCATGACGTCATCTTCGCCTGGTTCCCGGGGTACCCGGCGGCCATCGATGCCATCGCCTGGATCCCCGACGTCGGCGCCGACCGGGCCGCGCTGGCCGTCACCGTCATCGCCGGGCTGGCCGCGGCGTGGGGGCTGACCAGGCTGGGCCTGGCGCTGACCGGTGACCGGCGGATCAGCCTGGTCATGGTCGCGCTGTGGGCCGTCGCGCCCGGGTCGCTGGTCTGGACCATGCTCTACTCCGAAGCGCTGTTCTGCGCCCTGGCCGTCTGGTCCCTGGCCGCCCTGGTGGAGCGGCGCTGGCTGAGCGCGGCGGCCCTGACCATCCTGGCCGGGACCGTGCGCAGCACCGCCGTGGCCCTGATCGCGGCCGTCGTGGTCGCCGCGCTGCCCCCGCTGATCCGGGCCGCGCGAGCGCGCGAGCCCGTCGCCGCGTGGTGGCGCCCGGCGGTGGCCGTGCTGGCCGCTCCGCTCGGCCTGCTCGGCTACTGGGGCTACTCGGCCTGGGCCACGCATCATCTGGCCGGATTCCTCTGGGTCGAGAAGAACGCGCATAACAACTTCGACTTCGGCAAGGGCATCTTCCTGGCCGCCCGGAGCACGATCATCTCCGCGCCGACCGCCTTCGTGGTGCTGACCCTGCTGGTGATCGCCGCCGCCGTCACGCTCACCGCCTGCAGCCTGGCCGAACGCATCCCGGCGTACCTGCACGTCTACACGCTGGTGGTCGTGGTGCTGGCCCTCGGCCCCGGCCCGGACTACCTGGGCTCCAAGCCCCGCTTCCTGCTGCCCGCGATGCTGCTCGCCCTCCCGCTCGCCCGCCTGCTGGCGCGCGCCCCCGTCTGGGTGCTCGTCCCCCTGATCGCCGTCCTGGCCGCCGCATCCACCTGGTTCGGCCTGTACCTGATGACCGTCGGCTGGGCGCCGTAAGGCCGCCATCTGGCCTGATCTCCGGCCGGTGATCTAGACGGTGTGCCTCTTGACACGACGATGTGACAAGACACACGATTACATCGAGCACGACCGAGAACGGATTGCCGCCTTGTGCGGCGCAGCGCGGCGATGGAGCCTGATGGGACGGGATTTCTCCCGGGTGCGCATCGGCTGGCATGCCGGCTCGGCGCCTGGTGATCTGGGCTTGTCAGCCGTCACCGATTCCCCATGAGGAGCATGAGTGCCTGGAGTCGACACCAAATTCGTCAAGTACGAGGTGAAGGACCGGGTGGCGTGGGTCACGCTGAACCGGCCCGAGGCCATGAACGCGCTGAGCAGGGGCCTGCTCGCTGACCTGAACACGGCGTTCCGCGAGGTCGGGCGGGACGACGACGTGCTGGTCGTGATCCTGACCGGCGAGGGCGGCCGGGCGTTCTCCGCCGGGATGGACCTGAAGGAGTTCGCGGCCAGGCAGGCCGAGCAGGCCGCGGCCGGGCAGACGCCCGGAGCCATCGGCACCGGTGACGAAGGGCCCAGTGGCTTTTCCGCCGTCGGGCGGTGCCGCAAGCCGGTGATCGCCGCGATCGACGGGTACTGCCTGGCGGGCGGCTTCGAGCTGGCCATCCAGAGTGACATCAGGGTCGCCAGCCGCAAGTCGGTATTCGGGCTGCCGGAGGCGCGGCGCAGTATCCTGGCCGGCCCCGGGCTGACCCAGCTCCCGCGCATGATCCCGCTGGCGGAGGCGCTGCGGATCGCGCTGACCGGGTCGCCGATCAGCGCGGAGCGGGCGTATCAGATCGGCGTGATCCAGGAGGTGGCCGCTGACCGTGATGACGTGATGAAGGTGGCGCAGGGGATCGCTGAGGAGATCTTGCTGGGTGCGCCGCTGGCCATGCAGGAGATCAAGCGCCTGGTCAAGGAGGGCGTGGAGATGACCATCCCGCAGGCGGAGATGCTGCGGGAGATTCTGTCTGCTCAGCTGGCGCAGACCGAGGATGCGCTGGAAGGGCCACGGGCGTTCGCCGAGAAGCGGGCGCCGAACTGGAAGATGCGGTAGCTGCGGCCGGACCGGTGCGTGCAGTGACCGGCAGCCGGACCGGTACCTGCGGTGACCGGCGGCCGGACCGGTACGTGCAGTGACCGGCAGTGGGACTGGTAAGTGCGGTGACCGGCGGCCGGGACAGTGCCGTCGTGGACATGGAATACGTGATCGGGAGGTCCGGGCATGGATGCTGAGCTGCGGTTGCAGGATTTTTCGCTGGAGGATTACCAGGAGATGATCTCGGGGTCGTTCCGGGATTTCTTTGAGAAGGAGTGCCCGTCGTCGCTGGTGCGGGAGACGGAGTCGGCGGGGTATGCGCCGGGGCTGTGGAAGCGGCTGGTGGGGATGGGTGCGGTGTCGATGGCGCTGCCGGCGGAGGCCGGCGGTGACGGGTCCTCGCTGGTGGATCTGACGCTGGTGGCGGAGGAGGCGGGGTCGGTGATGGCGCCGGTGCCGCTGATCGCGCATGTGGTGGCGAGCCGGCTGCTGGCGCGGGTGGGGGCGGCGTCGGAGCTGGTGGCGGATGCGCTGGCGGCGGACCGGGTGTTCACGCTGGCTTTGCAGCCGGTGCGGGGCGGGGCGCGGCAGCTGGTGCCGGAGGCGTCGGTTTCGGGTGATGTGATCGCGCTGGATGGCGGGGAGCTGGTGTTGTTCTCGGGGTCGCCGTCGGCGCATGTGGCGAATCAGGGCGGGACGGCGGCGGGCTGGTGGGAGCCGGCGGGTAGGTCGCGGACGGTGCTGGCTTCGGGGGCGCAGGCCGAGGGGGAGTATGGCCGGGCGGTGGCGGAGTGGAAGGTGCTGACGGCGGCGGCGCTGGTGGGGCTGACGGAGCGGTCGTTGTGGATTGGGGTGGAGTTCACCAAGACGCGGCGGACGATGGGGGTGCCGATCGGGGCGTTGCAGGGGGTGGCGTTCCCGCTGGCGGATGTGGCGATCGGGGTGACGGGGGCGCGGAACCTGATCCGGAAGGCGGCGTGGATGCTGGAGAATGATCCGGATGCGCGGCCGGATCTGCCGCTGGTCGCGTTTGCGTATGCGCGTGAGGTGGCCGGGCGCGGGGTGTCGATTTCCGCGCATGTGCAAGGTGGCCTGGGGGTGGCCCGGGAAGCCGACGCGACGCTGTATTTCGTCCGCGGCAAGGCGTGGGCCGCGCTGGCCGGCAACGCCACCGACGACTACGTCGCCATCGCCAAGGCCTACGCCGCCCGCGTCCAGTAGTCCCCACCGGAATCAGTAGTTAGGAGCACAAGGTGGATTTCTCCACCGTTGAGCTGACCGAGGCTCAACTGGCTTTCAGGGATGAGGTCCGGGCCTTCCTGGACGAGCACCTGACCGAGGCGGTGCTGGCACGCCGGCGCGCCGCCCAGGTCAACTACGACGAGGAGTTCTACCTCGCCATGGGCGCCAAGGGCTGGCTGGAGCCGCGGTGGCGCAAGGAAGACGGCGGCGCGGACCTGGACGACGTCTGCGCCCGCATCCTCGCGGGCGAGCTGCGCCACCGGGACGCACCGATCGGCCCGATCGGCCTGACCAACCTGGTGTGGCCGGCGGTTGAGGCGTCGGGGGACCCGGGGCTGCGCGATGAGCTCAAGCCCGGGGTGGCCAAGGGTACGGTACGTATTTCCCTCGGTTACACCGAGCCGGACGGCGGATCGGACATCGCCAACGCCAAGACCCGGGCCGTGCGGGACGGTGATGAGTGGGTCATCAACGGGCAGAAGATCTTCACCTCCCTGTCCCAGTTCGCCACGCACATCTTCCTGATCACCCGCACCGACCCGACGCTGCCCAAGCACAAGGGCATGACCATGTTCCTGGTGCCGACCAGCTCGCCCGGGTTCTCGCGACAGCCCATCCCCACCATCGGTGAAGAGACGACCAACATCAGCTACTACAGCGACATCCGGCTGCCCGACCGGTACCGCATGGGTGAGGTCAACAACGGCTGGTCGACGCTGCACGGGCCGCTGGACGCCGAGCATCACCTCGGCGGCCCCGCCAGCAAGCTCGAAGACGTGAGCGGCGGCATCACCCATATGTACAACCTGCGCAAGGCGGTGGAAGCTTTGGTGCGCTGGGCCCGGCAGGCTCCGGATGGAGACGGGCCCATGATCGACGACAAGGTATTCCTGTCCACCATTGGCCATGTCCTGACCGAGGTGGAAGCTGGGATCTGCACACCGGCCGCCATGGGCCGGGTCAAGGGTTCTGACGTGGCCCGGCTGTGCTGCGAAGAGCTCATCGACCTCGTCGGCCCGGAGGCGACCCTGCCGTATGGCGCCGAGGGTGCCATCGGCGACGGCGCCCTCGAGTTCGCCCACCGGCAGGCGCAGCACACCGCCACGCCAGGCGGCACCACCGAGGTGTTCCGCACCATCATCGCCCAGCATGATCTGGGCCTCCCGCGGCCGGACTACCCCGGCCGCAAGGTATTCCTGACCGGCCGCGACAACGCGGCATAATCGCAGCGGTCCCGGGCCGGCCCAGTCGCAGCTGCGACCTGGGCCGGCCCGCCCGCGCCAGGGCCGTTGCCACCAGCAGCAGTCCAGTTAGGAGCATCACCAGTGGACTTCTCACCCGTAGACCTCACCGAAGACCAGCGGGCCTTCGCGGACGAAGTCCGCGCCTTCCTGGATGAGAACCTGACCGAGGAGGTCTACGCGCGCCGGCGCGAGCGGGCCGACAACTACGACGAGGAGCTCTACCTCGCTGTCGGCGCCAAGGGCTGGCTGTTCCCGAGGTGGCGCAAGGAAGACGGCGGCGCGGAACTGGATGACGTGTGCGTCAAGATCCTCCAGACCGAGCTGCGCCGCCGGGACGCGCCGATCGGCATGCTCGGCACGACCAACCTGGTGTGGCCGGCCGTCGAGGCGCACGGCGACCCGGGGCTGCGCGCCGAGCTGAAGCGGCAGGTGGCCCGGGGCACGATGCGCTTCTCCCTGGGCTACACCGAGCCGGACGGCGGGTCCGACATCGCCGCGGCGAAGACGCGCGCCGTCCGTGATGGCGATGAATGGCTCATCAACGGGCAGAAGATCTTCACCTCCCGGGCCCAGTACGCCACGCACGTCTTCCTGATCACCCGGACCGACCCGACGCTGCCCAAGCACAAGGGCCTGACCATGTTCCTGGTGCCGACCAGCTCACCCGGCTTCGAGCGCCAGCCGCTGCCCACCATCGGCGACGAGACGACCAACGTCACGTTCTACAGTGACATCCGGCTGCCGGACCGGTACCGCATCGGGGAAGTCAACAACGGCTGGTCCGTGCTGCACGGCCCGCTGGACGCTGAGCACCACCTCGGCGGACACGTCAGCAAGCTTGAAGACGTAAGCGGTGGCGTTTATCACATGTTCTACCTGTCGAACTCGGTCGAGGCCGCCGTGCGCTGGGCCCGCGACGCCCAGGACGGGGACGGGCCGCTGATCGACGACAAGGTGTTCCTGGCCGGGATCGGGCACCTGCTGACCGAGATGGAGGCGGGTGCCTGCACGCCGGCGGCGATGGGCCGGGTCAAGGGGTCTGATGTGGCCCGGCTGGGCTGCGAGGAGCTCATCGACCTGGTCGGCCCGGCGGCGACTCTGCCCTACGGCGCGGAGGGTGCCATCGCCGACGGCGCCATCGAGTTCGCCCACCGGCAGGCTCAGCACACGGCGACGCCGGGCGGCACCGTGGAGGTGTTCCGCACCATCATCGCCCAGCATGACCTGGGCCTGCCGCGCCCGGACTACCCCGGCCGCAAGGTCTTCCTGGCCTCGGACCGCCCTGGCGCGACAGCGGCGTAGCAAGACGGGGATATCCCGGACGGCCCCGTCCGGGATATCCCTGTCTTCCCGTCCGTGCACTCTCCGTGCCCGGACGGTCCGGCTTCGGTTGGCCTGAGCCCCGCCGTGACATGGCCTTTACCTGCGAGAAGGCGTGGGTTACCCTGACGAGGGAGTGTCTCGGACAATTACGCAGGTATCACGCGTGAGTTCGCTGCAAGAATTCAGTCGTCGTTAGGAGTAGCCGAAGTGGATTTTTCTGCCGTTACCCTCACCGAAGCTCAGCAGAAGTTCTCCGATGAGGTCCGGGCTTTCCTGGATGAGCACCTGACCGAGGAGGTGTACGCAGGAGCCCGCGAGCGGACCGACCACTTCGACCTGGGACTCTGGCTGGCCATGGGGGCCAAGGGCTGGCTGCAGCCGCAGTGGAAGAAGGAAGACGGTGGCGCCGAGCTCGACGATGTCTGCGTCAAGATCCTCGAGAACGAGCTGCGCAAGCGGGACGCGCCGGTGGCTGGGGGTGCGAACGGCCTGATCTGGCCGGCCGTCGACGTGTACGGCGTGCCGGATCTGCGCGAGGAACTGAAGCCGAAGGTCGCCGACGGAACCGCTCGCTTCGTGCTCGGTTACTCCGAGCCGGACGGCGGGTCGGACATCGCCAACGCCAAGACGCGGGCCGACCGTGACGGTGACGAGTGGGTCATCAACGGGCAGAAGATCTTCACCACCAGTGCCCAGAACGGGACGCACGTCTTCCTCATCACCCGGACCGACCCGACGCTGCCCAAGCACAAGGGCCTGACCATGTTCCTCGTCCCGATGGACACCCCGGGCATCGAGGTCCAGGCCCTGCCCACCGTCGGCGACGAGCGGACCAACCTCACGTACTACGGCGATGTCCGCATCTCCGACCGGTACCGTCTCGGTGAGGTCAACAACGGCTGGTCGGTCCTGCACGGCCCGCTGGACGCTGAGCACAGCATCGGCGGCGAAGCCAGCAAGCTCGAGGACCTGAGCATCGGCACGGGCCACATGCGCTACATGCTCACGGCCGTGGAGGCCGCGACCAAGTGGGCCAAGGACGCTCCCGACGGTGACGGCCCGATGATCGACGACAAGACCTTCCTGACCGGGCTCGGGCACATGCTGGTCGAGATCGAGGCGGCGTACTCCACCCCCGGGCCGATGGGCCGGATCAAGGGCGCCGAGGTGGCCATCGCGAATTCCGAGCGGCTCATCGACCTGGTCGGACCGGAGGCGATCCTGCCCTACGGCGCCGACGGCACCATCGCCAACGGCGCGATCGAGGCGTCCCACCGGGCGGTCCAGGTCACCGCGACCTACGGCGGCACCACCGAGGTGTTCCGCACCATCATCGCCCAGCATCACCTCGGCCTCCCGCGGCCCGATTACCCCGGCCGCAAGGCGTTCCTGCAGGGCGGCCGCCCCGCGGCGGCCTAGCCTCACGCGGCACTGCGCAGCTGCGCAGCGGGCCGGCCTCCGGCAGGTCCTGTTCGTCAGGTAGCGGCAGCGTGGAGACACGCTGCCGCTACCGCGATCCTCGTCCGCCACGCGGACGGCCAGCCAGCGCCACCACGCCGGGCGGCATGCCCTGCTCGTGAATCCCAGCGGGAATTGCACGCATGGGATCTGGTGTTTAAGCCAGCTAAGTACAATGGTGGCTTGGCACGATGTGAGGAGCGCGAGTGGCCGGTGATCTCATCACGACCGGCACGAGTGCTGCCGATTCTGTCCGGGCCGACGCGTCGCGGGAGACCCGTCCCCTAACCGATGCGGAGCAGGCCGAGGCAGCGGCAGCGAGCGTGCCCGGCCACCATGAGCCCGCCCAGCACGAGCGTGACCACCCCGCGCCTGACCAGCACGAGCCCGGCCACCACGAGCCTGACCAGCCTTCGCCTACTGCCGAGGGCCCGGTTCCCTACGAGGCCGGCCCGGCCGAAGAACCCCGGACCAGGCGGACGCCCACCGCAGCATCCGGCGCTGGCGGCCAGCCCCGGACCGGGCGGGCCCGGGGCGCCGCCACTCCGGCCAGTCGGCCCGCCGAGGTCGCGACATCCGGCGCCGGGGTCCGGCGGCGGCTAGCGCGGCTCGGCGCGCAGCGCGGCACCAACCTGAACCCGGTGCTCGAGCCGCTCATCAAGACGGTCCGCGCGACGCACCCGAAGGCCGACATCCGGCTGATAGAGCGAGCCTACGACACGGCCGCCTACTGGCACCGGGATCAGAAGCGCCTCAGCGGCGACCCGTACATCACCCATCCGCTGGCCGTGGCGACCATCCTCGCCGAGCTGGGCATGAACACCGACACCATCTGCGCGGCGCTGCTGCACGACACGGTCGAGGACACCCCGTACACGCTGACCGAGTTGCGCGGGGAGTTCGGCGAGGACATAACGGCGCTGGTGGACGGCGTCACCAAGCTGGACAAGGTCAAGTACGGTGAATCGGCCGAGGCGGAGACCGTCCGCAAGATGGTGGTCGCGATGTCCCGCGACATCCGCGTGCTGGTCATCAAGCTCGCCGACCGGCTGCACAATATGCGGACGCTGCGCTACCTGAAGCGGGAGAAGCAGGAGCGCAAATCCCGGGAAGTCCTGGAGATCTACGCCCCGCTGGCGCACCGGCTCGGCATGAACACGGTCAAGTGGGAGCTGGAGGATCTCGCCTTCCAGACGCTGTACCCGAAGCGGTTCGACGAGATCGCCCGGCTGGTGTCCGGGCGGGCGCCGCGGCGCGACGTGTTCCTTCAGGAAGTCATCGAGGACGTCCGCGCCGACATGCGCGAGGCCAAGATCAAGGCCACGGTGACCGGCCGGCCAAAGCATTACTACTCGATCTACCAGAAGATGATCGCCAGGAATGTCGGCTTCGACGACATTTACGACCTGGTCGGTATCCGCGTCCTGGTAGAAAACGTCCGCGACTGCTACGCGGCCCTCGGCACCATCCACGCGCGGTGGAATCCCGTCCCCGGACGGTTCAAGGACTACATCGCGATGCCGAAGTTCAACATGTACCAGTCGCTGCACACCACGGTCATCGGTCCCGGCGGCAAGCCGGTCGAGCTGCAGATCCGGACCCTGGGCATGCACCGCCGGGCGGAGTATGGGGTCGCGGCGCACTGGAAGTACAAGGAAGAGACGGTCTTCAGCGGTCAGTCCAAGGACGACACGCAGGACATGGCGTGGCTCCGGCAGCTGGTCGACTGGCAGCGTGAGACTGAGGACCCCGCCGAGTTCCTCGAGTCGCTGCGGTTCGACCTGGCGGCCGCGGAAGTCTACGTGTTCACGCCCCGCGGCGACGTGATACCGCTGCCGCAGGGCTCGACCCCGGTGGACTTCGCTTATGCCATCCACACCGAGGTCGGGCACCGGACCATCGGCGCGCGGGTCAACGGCCGCCTGGTGGCACTGGAGTCCACCCTCGACAACGGCGACACGGTGGAGATCTTCACGGCCAAGACGGCCGAGGCGGGACCGAGCCGGGACTGGCTCAAGTTCGTGCAGAGCCCCCGGGCGCGCAACAAGATCCGGCAGTGGTTCTCCAAGGAGCGCCGGGAAGCCGCGGTGGAGGCGGGCAAGGACCAGATCGCCCGGGCCATGCGCAAGCAGGGGCTGCCGCTGCAGCGGCTGGCCGCCGCCGACACGCTGATCACCCTGGCCCGCGACCTGCGTTACCCGGATGTATCCGGGCTGTACGCGGCGGTCGGCGAGGGCCGGGTCAGCGCCCAGTCGGTGGTCGAGAAGCTGGTCCGCTCGGTCGGCGGGCTGGCCGGCGCCGAGGAGGAGCTCGCCGAGACCACGCTGCCGACCAAGGCGCCAGCGCCCCGGGCGCCCTCTGACCCCGGCGTCGAGGTCACTGGCGCGCCGGACGTATGGGTCCGTCTGTCCCGGTGCTGCACCCCGGTCCCCGGCGACCAGATCAGCGGGTTCGTCACCCACGGCCACGGGGTGTCGGTGCACCGGGCGGACTGCCCGAACGTGGCCCACCTGAGCGACACCCAGCGGGACCGGATGGTCGACGTCCACTGGTCGCCCTCTGAGGGCTCGGTCTTCCTGGTGGCCATCCAGGTGGAGGCGCTGGATCGCACCCGGCTGCTCTCCGACGTGACCAGGGTGCTGTCCGACCAGCACGTCAACATCCTGTCCGCCACGGTCACCACGAGCCGCGACCGGGTAGCGGTCAGCCGCTTCACGTTCGAGATGGGCGACCCCAAGCACCTCGGCCACGTCCTGCGCGCCGTCCGCCAGATCGACGGCGTCTACGACGTCTACCGCATCACCAGCTAATCCACGCGGCTGGGGGGCCGACGGCCCCCCAGCCGCGTGGATACTACGGCGAGCACCGCCGCGGGAATGCGGGGGGTTCCAGGGGGTCGTCCCCCCTGGATTACACGGTCGTCCCCCTGGATTACAGCGCGCTAGCTGCTGAATTCGGCTAGCGCTCGCTCGGCCTCTTCCAGCCAGGCCCGGCGGGCGGTGATGGCCTCCTCGGCATTGCGCGCGGCCCGCTCGTCGCCCCGTTCACGCGCCTTGGCCAGCTGTTCCTCCAGCTGGGCAATGCTCGAGCGCAGCTGGGCCACCGTGCCCTCGGCCCGGGCCAGCGCCTCGGGGTTGGACCGCCGCCACTGGGCCTCCTCGGCCTTGCGCACTGCATCCTCGACTCGGCGCAGCCCCGACTCCAGGTGCTCCCGGGAATCCCGTGGCACGGCGCCGATCCCCTCCCAGCGTTCCTGGATACCGCGCAGCGCGGTCCGGGCGGCACGGATATCGGTCACCGGCAGGAGCGTCGCAGCCGCCTCCAGCAGCTGCTGCTTGGCCTCGGCGTGCTCGCGCAGCTCGGCGTCCTTGGCTGAGAACACCTCGGCCCGGGCGGTGAAGAATTTGTCCTGCGCGGCCCGGAACCGCTTCCACAGCTCGGCTTCCGCGTCGCGGTCCGCTCTCCCGGCCGCCTTCCACCTGGTCATCAGCTCGCGGAACGCGCTGGTGGTCGGGCCCCAGTCGGTCGATCCCGACAGTGCCTCGGCCTCAGCGACCAGCTGCTCCTTGCGGGCCCTGACCTCCTCCCGCTCAGATTCCAGGTTGGCGAAGAAGGCCTTGCGCCGCTTGGTGAACGCATTGCGCGCCGCGGACAGCCGCTTCCACAGCGCGGCCTCCGCCGCCCGGTCGGCGTGCGGGGCGGCCTTCCACTCCTCGAGCAGCTCTCGCATCCGCTCGCCGCTGCTCTTCCAGTGGGTGGCCTCTGCGGCGATCTGCTCAGCCTCGGCGACGATCCGCTCCTTGACCTCCCTGGCCTGGACCCGGGCCTGCTCGCGGACCGCCTTGGCCTCCTCGCGGCGGTGCCCGACGTCCTCGGTCAGGCGCTCCAGGCGGGCCCGCAGCCCGTCCAGGTCGCCGAGTGCATTGGCGTCCCTGATGGTGCCGAGCAGCCGCTGAACGGTCGCCGCGGCCTGGGCCGGCGTCAGGTCCGTGGCGCTCATCCGCTGTTCGAGGAGGACCACTTCGGTCTCCAGCGCCTCGTACTTGCGCTCGTAGAAGACGATCGCCTCCTCCGGGCTACCCGCCTGCCAAGAGCCGATCACCCGCTCGCCATCGGCGGTACGGACATAAACCGTCCCGTCGGCGTCTACCCGGCCCCATGGATGGTCGGCGGTGCTCACGGCGTACCTCCTGCGTCGTCTAGCTCGTCAGGCTTTCTTGATCGTCACGCTGTCGATGATGACCTTCTCCTTCGGTGCGCCGCCGCCGGCCTCGGAATATGTGCACGAGGTTCCATCCTTTGCCACATTCTGGACGATATTCAGCCCGGATGAAACCGTGCCGAAGGGCGTATAGGTGGCTCCCAGCCCGGAAGTGCTGTCCTTGTACACGATGAAGAACTGGCTGCCGTTGCTGGTCGCGGTGCCACCGTTGGCCATTGCGATGGTTCCCGCCGGGTAAGTGGCGTTGGTGAGATTTTCGCTGGCGAAATTGTAGCCCGGCCCCCCGGTACCCACCGTGCTGGTATCGCTGCAGGTCACCTTCGTGGTCGACGTGGCGTAGGGGTCACCGCACTGCAGCACGTAAATGCCGGTCGTGAGCAACCGGTGGCACTGGGTGTTGTTGAAGTAACCCGCCTCGGCGAGGTGCACGAAGGAGTTGACGGTGCAGGTCGCTTTGCTGTTGAGCAGGTTGAGGGTGATCGGGCCCAGGTTGGTGTTTATCGTGGCCTGGTAGCTCGCGGTGTAGTCCGGCGCGGCGGGCGGGAAGCTCACCTTGCGCGCGACCGGGTCGGCCGCGGCGTACACGCAGTGATGTGCGGGCTCGGCCACCGTGGTGGCCGACGCCGACGCCGACGCCGACGCCGACGCGCTGGGCGACTTGCTGGACTGGGCGGACGCGCTCTTGGCGCTGCCGCCGGGGAGGAAGATGACCAGCAGCGCGGCGACCAGCCCGGCGGCCGCGACCGCGCTGATGCCGGTGAGCCAGCGCTTGCGGAGCCGGCGCTGCTTGACCGCGCGCTCCTCCTGCTGGCGGCGGTACCGTTCCCTGGCTTGCCTGCGCTGGCGTTCGCTGTTACCCGCCACCGGACGTGTCCTCCTCAGCACTGTCGGCTTGTGTGGCTACCGCTGGTATTCACGGGAGGCAGGCCTCGAACCCGTATACCCTGATCCCGAGGCATGACCGGGGCTTGCTCGGGGGAACCCCCCGGAACCCCGCATAATTCGCGATCGTTCGCGAATCGTACCTTCCGGATCGCGGGACCGGTACCCTTCGTTATCGGTTCGCCGCTATGCGGGCCGCCCCGGTAACGTGAGACACCGTACCGTGAGAAAGGACGGTTGTGCTCGTCGCAGGGTTCCCAGCTGGGTCGTTCGCCGCCAACTGTTATGTTGTCGCGACCGCTCCCGGCGAGCAGTGCGTCATCATCGATCCGGGCCAGGACGCCCAGCCGGGTATCGAGGAGATCCTGGCTGAGCACCGGCTGCAGCCCGCCGCGGTGCTGCTCACGCACGGTCATCTCGACCATGTGTGGTCTGTCGCCCCGGTCTGCGGAGCGGCGGGCATACCGGCCTACATCCATCCGGCCGACCGCGACATGCTCAGTAATCCGGGCCGGGGCCTGTCGCTCGGGATAGGCCAGGAACTATTCGGCGGGCTGGAATTCACCGAGCCGGACGACGTGAAAGAACTAACCGACGGGATGACCCTGAGCCTGGTGGGGCTGGAGATCGCCGTGAGCCACGCGCCCGGCCATACCCAGGGCTCGGTGGCATTCCGCCTGCCGCTCGATGTTTCGCCGGATGCGCCCATTACGGCGCAGGGCCAAAGCAGAATGGGCCGTGCCCAGGACCCCGGCGGCGTCCTGTTCTCCGGCGATCTGCTGTTCGCCGGATCGATCGGGCGGACCGACCTGCCCGGCGGGGACTACCCCACCATCCTGCGCAGCCTGGCCCGCGTCTGCCTGACCCTTCCGGACGAGACCATCGTGCTGTCCGGCCACGGGCCGCAGACGACCATCGGCGACGAGCGCCGCGCGAATCCGTTCCTCGCTGGCCTCACGCCGCCGTCGGGCCCGTCGCGCGGGCTGTGAACCGGCGCGGGAGCACGCGGCCCGGATCGTTCGGAACAGAAGAGATCCTGACAATGAGCAAAGGGGAACGGTGCGATGATCCGCACCCATGAGGCGGGCACGCTGCGGGCGTCGCACGCAGGAGAGCATGTGGTGCTGGCCGGCTGGGTGGCGCGCCGGCGGGACCACGGCGGCGTGGTGTTCATCGACCTGCGGGACGCCAGCGGCGTGGTGCAGGTGGTGTGGCGCGGCGAGGAAGCCGTGGCCCACGAGCTGCGGGCCGAGTTCTGCGTGCTGGTGACCGGCACGGTGCGGCAGCGCCCGGCCGGGAACGAGAACCCGGACCTGCCCACCGGCGAGATCGAGGTGGTCGCGGACGAGGTCGAGGTGCTCAGCAAGGCCGACCCGCTGCCGTTCCCGATTGAGGATTCCGCCGAGGTCAGCGAGGACATCCGGCTCAAGTACCGGTACCTGGACATCAGGCGGTCGCAGACCGCGCAGGCTCTGCGGATCCGGTCGCAGGCCGCGTACCTGCTGTCCGACGTGATGCGCGAGCACCGGTTCGTGAACGTCGAGACGCCCTACCTGACCAGGTCGACGCCGGAGGGCGCCCGAGACTTCCTGGTCCCCGTCCGGCTGCGGCCGGGCAACTGGTACGCGCTGCCGCAATCGCCGCAGCTGTTCAAGCAGCTGCTCATGGTGGGCGGCCTGGAACGCTACTACCAGCTGGCCCGCTGCTTCCGGGACGAGGACTTCCGCAAGGACCGGCAGCCGGAGTTCACCCAGATCGACGTCGAGATGTCCTTCGTCACCCGCGAGGATGTCATCGCCGTGGCCGAGGACATCGTGATCCGGCTGTGGTCCGAGCTGACCGGGTACCGGGTGCCGACCCCGCTGCCCCGGCTCACCTACGCCAACGCGATGGCGCGGTACGGCTCGGACAAGCCCGACCTGCGCTTCGGCTGCGAGCTCACCGACCTGACCGAGTACTTCGCCGGCACGGAGTTCCGGGTCTTCCAGGCGCCGTACGTCGGGGCCGTGGTCATGCCCGGTGGCGCCTCGCAGACCCGGCGCGAGCTGGACGGCTGGCAGGAGTGGGCCCGCTCGCGCGGCGCCCGCGGCCTGGCCTACGCGCTGATCGGAGCCGACGGCGAGATCACCGGCCCGGTGGCCAGGAACCTCTCGGACGCGGAGCGGTCCGGGCTGGCCGGCGCGGTCGGGGCCAGCCCCGGCGACTGCGTGTTCTTCGCCGCGGGCGCGGCTCACGCGTCCCGCGAGCTGCTAGGCGCGGCCCGGCTGGAGATCGGGCGCCGGTGCGATCTGATCGACGAGTCGGAATGGTCCTTCCTGTGGGTGGTGGATGCGCCCATGTTCGAGGAGGACGGGTCCGGCGGCTGGACCTCGGTGCATCATCCGTTCACCGCGCCGCTGCCCGAGTGGGCGGACAAGTTCGTCGCCGAGCCGGGCGGAGCGCTGGCCGACGCCTACGACATCGTGTGTAACGGCTACGAGATCGGCGGCGGGTCCATCCGTATCCACTCCTCTGCCATGCAGCAGGCCGTGTTCGACGTGATCGGGCTGTCACCTGCCGAGGCGCGCTCGCAGTTCGGGTTCCTCCTCGACGCGTTCAAGTACGGGCCGCCGCCGCACGGCGGCATCGCGTTCGGCTGGGACCGGGTGTGCATGCTGCTCGCGGCCGCCGAGACCATCCGCGACGTGATCGCCTTCCCCAAGGCGGCCTCCGGCCTCGACCCCCTCACCGGCGCCCCCACCGCCATCACCCCCGCCCAGCGCCAAGAAGCCGGCATCGACGCCACCCCCGCACCCTCCACCCCCTCTGCACCCCCCGCCCCACCCGCACCCTGACCCAACCCCAACCCCAACCCCAACCCCGCCCCAGCTACCCGGCCCGCCCCGCGCGGGCGCGACCTTGATCGTGGCCAGAAATGGCTAAGTGCGGTCCAAAACTGGCCACGATCATGAGACAGCCGTCACGCCCGCAAGCGCGAAGTGAGCCACGCCAGCCCCGGCGGCTCAGCACGGTGGCCACGGCGCCCGCGGTCTGGCAACGGCGATCGCCTGGGTCGAGCAGCCCGAACCTGAGCGTCACGAGGCCTCGTACCGCGTTGGCATTATCGCGGCGCTTATCGCGCCATTGCTCGTCAGCCGGGTGCGCGGCGGTCCCGTCGAGCTCGACGCACACCCCATACTCCTCGTAGAGGTTGTCGAGGTAACCATTTCCCGTGCCCTGGCTTGTCCGCGCCTGCCGGCGAGCGGCAGGCAGCCCGTGCGGACGTTCCACGCGGCGCACGTAGCGGTATTCAAGAACCGACAAGGCACCACCTTCTGCATCGCCGAGCGCGACGGCAACCTCTCGACGCCAGCGCATCCTCTTGCGGGCGGCCATGGCGAGGCGGATCCGCTCCGCGGTCGTGCGCCTGCGGCCGATGGCCCGCGATATCCACGCGTACGCGTCATCGAAGGTCCGCGCGGCCTGGATCAAGTCGAGCACGGTATCCTCCACCCTGGTACATGGCGGGAGCATGTTCGGGTGCCTGGTCTGCAGAATCGCGTCTGACCGGTGGACGATGACGCCGGGAATTTTCACCTGCGCCGGATGCCTGGACGCCGGCACGGTGATAACGATTACCGGACTCGGGCCGTCGGTCAGGCCGTGGCGTTCGGCCGCCGTCTGGTGGCTCAGCACGGCATCGGGCCCAGCCCGGAGCAGGGCGGCCCACAGCATCGTCTCGCGGCCAGGTCCCCGGAAAAGGCAGCATAGACGCCTCGCTGGAGCCGCTGCCAGCTGCCGTTGCCGACCGCGGTGCGCATCGTGCGCGCCGCAATCCCGGAGTTCGTGCTCTGACGGCGGGCGATGACGCGCCCTTGGGCCGTCAGCAGCTCGCGGGACGACGGAGGCAGTCCGGCTGACACGAAAGCGATGCTGCCCGGCCGTGTACGCATCGCGAGCCGAACGACCATAGCCTGTGGATAACACCGACAACGGGCGTCCATCCTGTGGATAACCCGGTCAAATTGTCGTCGGCGTCGGGTAACAGCAAGCGAGATAGGGTCTGAGGATGGCCAGAGCCGTGCAGGGGGCTGGGGAGCCGGGCGGGCAGTCTGAGAGCCTGTTCGACGAGGCGGAGCAAGCCGCCGCCGACGCGGCTGCGCCGCTCGCGGTCCGGATGCGCCCGCGCACCGTGGACGAGGTGATCGGGCAGCGGCACCTGACCGGCCAAGGCACGCCGTTCCGCAAGCTGATCGACAACGACGCGCCCATGTCGCTGCTGCTGTGGGGGCCGCCCGGCACCGGCAAGACCACGCTGGCGTACGTCGTCAGCCAGGTGACCAGGCGGCGATTCGTGGAGCTTTCCGCGGTCAGCGCCGGGGTCAAGGACGTCCGCGCCGCGGTGGATGCCGCCCGCCGGGCGCTGGGGATGAGCGGCACGCAGACCGTGCTGTTCATTGACGAGGTGCACCGGTTCTCCAAGACGCAGCAGGACGCCCTGCTCCCGGCGGTGGAGAACCGGTGGGTCTCGTTCATCGGCGCGACCACCGAGAACCCGTTCTTCTCGGTCGTATCACCGCTGCTGTCCCGGTCGCTCCTGCTCACCCTGCAGCCGCTGTCCGATGACGACGTGCACGAGGTCATAGACCGGGCGCTGGCCAGCCCGCGCGGCCTGGCCGGGGCGGTCACCCTGGACTCCGGCGCCGCGGAGCATCTGGTCCAGCTGGCGGGCGGCGACGCGCGGCGGGCGCTCACCTACCTCGAGGCCGCCGCTCTCGGCGTGCCGGCCGGCACGAACATCGACACTCCCGCACTGGAGCGCGCGGTGGACCAGGCCGCCGTCCGCTACGACCGGGACGGGGACCAGCACTACGACGTGATCAGCGCATTCATCAAATCGATGCGGGGCAGCGACGTTGACGCGGCGCTGCACTACCTGGCCCGGATGATCGAAGCGGGGGAGGACCCGCGGTTCATCGCCAGGCGGATAATCGTGCACGCCAGCGAGGACGTCGGCATGGCCGACCCGACCGCGCTGCTGACCGCGGTCGCCGCAGCGCAGGCGGTCGAGTTCGTCGGGCTCCCCGAAGCCCGGATCAACCTGGCCCAGGCGGTGATCCACATCTCGCTGGCGCCCAAGTCAAATGCGGTGGTCAAAGCCATCGGCGCGGCCGGCGCCGATGTGCGGAATGGGCTAATAGGCGCCGTGCCAGCGCATCTGCGTGACGCGCACTATCCTGGGGCAGGCAAGGTGGGCCACGGCGAGGGCTACCAGTACCCGCACGACTTTGACGGCGGTATCGTCGCGCAGCGGTACGCTCCCGACCCGGTGGCGGACCGCATCTACTACGAGCCGTCGGGACATGGCCAGGAGGCCCGGGTCGCCGAGCGTGCCGCGCGGATCCGGGCCATCCTCCGCCGGGAAAACGACGAGGAACAGGAAAAGTCATGAGCGTATCCGGACTCCGGCGGCGAGCGGGGGACGCCGTATGAACATGGCGGAAGAGGCCGCGCTGATCGCCGCGGTCTTCTGGGCGCTGCTGGTCAGCGTCGGCGTGTTCGTCCTGTTCCGGCTGGGCCGCCTGATGGGCGAGTCCACCCGGCTGATTGCGGACCTCCGTGAGCGCGGTGACGTGCTGCTGCAGCGCGCCCAGGCGGCCGTTGACGGGGCCCAGGGCGCCGTGGACCGGGCGAGCCGGCAGCTGGACCGCTCCGAGTCGGTCACGGCCAGCATGGACGAGCTCGGCACCGGGATGGCCGAGCTCGCCGGGCAGGTGACCGCGCTGGCCGGGCTCGGCCGTGCCATCGCCGGCGGTCCGGTCGGCCGCGTAGGCGCCTTGGCCTACGGCGTCCGCCACGCCGTCGGCCTGCGCCGGGCCGGCCGCCGCGACGCGGCCGGCCGCACGCTGCCCGGCCACGTCGTGAACCGCCGCGAGATGAACCGCCGCGAGATGAACCGCGGCGAGCTGGCCCGGAAGGGGGCGCCGGAATGATCCGCCGCGGCTTCTGGCTGACGGCCGGCGCCGTGACTGGCATCTACAGCTACCGGCGTGTCTCCGCCGCCGGGCGAAGGCTGTCTGCCAGCCTTAACCTGGCAGGATCCGAGGCCAGCGCGGCGATCGGGCCCAGGCTGGCACGCGAAGCCGGGCTGGGCCGCCGCGGTGTCGTCCGCCTGGCCCGGGAGACCTACCGGTTCAGCCGCGACGTGCGGGAAGGCATGGACCTGTACCTGGCCCGGCCTCCCGCCACCGCAGGCTCTACTACCCTCGCAACAGAGGGCGCCCTTACGACAGAACGCTCAAGGAACTTCGAACCCAAGGATGGCCAGTGATGGAGTCGGCAGAGATCGCCCGCCGCTTCCTTGACTACTTCAAGCAGCAAGGGCACGCCATCGTGCCTTCGGCCAGCCTGGTCGCCGATGATCCCACGGTGCTGTTCGTCATCGCGGGCATGCAGCCGTTCAAGCCGTACCTGCTGGGCCAGCAGACGCCGCCGTGGCGGCGGGTGGCAGACGTGCAGAAGTGCGTGCGCACGCTCGACATCGAGGAAGTCGGCAAGACCACCCGGCACGCCACGTTCTTCCAGATGCTCGGCAACTGGTCGTTCGGCGATTACTTCAAGGAAGGCGCAATCACCTACGCCTGGGAGCTGCTGACCAGGACCGAAGCCCAGGGCGGCTTCGGCTTCCCGGAAAGCAAGCTGTGGGCTACGGTCCTGCACGACGACGACGAGGCGTACGCGATCTGGCGGGACCGGATCGGCCTGCCCGAAAGCCGGATCCAGCGCCGCGGCCTGACCGACAACTACTGGCACATGGGCGTGCCCGGCCCGGGCGGCCCGTGCTCGGAGATCTACTACGACCGCGGCCCGGATTACGGCCGGGACGGTGGCCCCGAAGCGGACGAAGACCGCTTCCTCGAGGTCTGGAACCTGGTCTTCATGCAGGACCAGCTGAGCAAGGTCCGGGCCAAGGACGACTTCGACATCGAAGGGCCGCTGCCGTCCAAGAACGTCGACACCGGGATGGGCCTGGAGCGGATGGCGTCCATCCTGCAGGGCGTGGACAACCTGTACGAGATCGACACCACCTGGAAGATCCTGGACCGGGCCGCGGAGCTGACCGAGCAGGACTACGGCCGGGAGACCAAGGCCGACGTGGCCCTGCGCGTGATCGCCGACCACGTGCGCAGCGCGGTCATGCTCATCGAGGACGGCGTGCTGCCCGGCAACGAAGGCCGCGGCTACGTGCTGCGCCGAATCATGCGGCGCAGCATCAGGAACCTCCGCCTGCTGTCCGGCTCCCAGCGCGGCGGGGGCACCAACCCCGGCGAGCACTTCATGCACGATCTCACCACCGTCGCCATCGAGGCCATGGCGCCGCTGTATCCCGAGCTGCGGCGCGACGCGCCGAACATCCTCACCGTCATGGACGGCGAGGAAGCTGCGTTCAGCACCACCTTGCGTACCGGCACGGCGATCTTCGAGGTGGCGGTCGAGGAGAACAAGCGCAAGAACGCGCCCAGCATCTCCGGCACCCAGGCCTTCCAGCTGCACGACACGTACGGCTTCCCGATCGACCTGACCCTGGAGATGGCGGCCGAGCAGGGCCTGTCCGTCGATGAGGACGGCTTCCGGCGGCTGATGGCCGAGCAGAAGGACCGCGCCCGGCGCGACGCGGCGGAGAAGAAGACCGGCAACGTCGACGTCTCGGTGTTCGCCGACTTGCTCGAGCGGTCCGGCTCGGTCTCCTTCACCGGCTACGACGTGATCTCCGGCGAGGCCACGGTCCTCGGCCTGCTGGTCGACGGGATCCCGGTGCCGAGTGCGGGCGCGGGCACCGAGCTCGACGTGATACTGGACCGCACCCCGTTCTACGCCGAGGGCGGCGGCCAGCTCGCCGATTCCGGTGTCATCACCGTGGACGGGGGCGTGGTGGACGTCGCCGACGTGCAGACCCCGCTGGCCGGCCTCATCGTGCACCGCGGCCGGGTCAGGTCCGGCGAGATCGTCACCGGCGCGCCCGCGCACGCGGAGATCGACATCGAGCGCCGCCGGGCGCTGTCCCGCTCGCACACCGCGACCCACCTCGTGCACCGCGCGCTGCGCAACGCGCTGGGGGAGTCGGCGGCCCAGGCGGGCTCGGAGAACTCACCCGGCAGGCTCAGGTTCGACTTCACCGCCCAGGGCGCGGTGCCGCTCTCGGTGCTCCGGGACGCTGAGGACGAGGTCAACTCGGTGCTGGTCGGTGACCTTGACGTGCAGGCGTACTACACCTCCCAGGAGGAGGCCCGCGAGATGGGCGCGCTGGCCCTGTTCGGGGAGAAGTACGGCGACCGGGTCCGGGTGGTCGAGGTCGGCGACTACTCGCGGGAGCTCTGCGGCGGCACCCACGTCGTCCGGTCCGGCCAGCTCGGCCTGGTCAAGGTCCTGGGTGAGGCGTCCATCGGCTCGGGCGTGCGCCGTATCGAGGCGCTGGTGGGCCTTGACGCGTTCCGGTTCCTGGCCCGCGAGAGCGTGCTGGTCAGCCAGCTCAGCGACCAGCTCAAGGCGTCGCGCGATCAGCTGCCGGAGCGGATCTCCGGTGTGCTGACCAGGCTCAGGGACGCCGAGCGCGAACTGCAGCGGCTGCGGGCCGCCCGGCTGCTCGAGTCGGGCGAGCAGATCGCGGCCAGCGCGGAGGACATTAGCGGGATGGCCTTCGTCGCGCACCGCGTGCCCGATGGGACCGACGCGGACGACATCCGCAAGCTCGCGCTCGACGTGCGCGGCCGGGTGCCGCGCAGCCGCCCCGCGGTGGTCATGATCGTCGGCGTGCCCGCTGACCGTCCGGTCGTGGTCATTGCGGTCAACGAGGCGGGCCGGGGCTTCGGGCTCTCGGCCGGCCAGCTGGTCGGCACCGCGGCCCGCGCGCTCGGCGGCGGCGGCGGCGGGCGGCCGGACGTCGCCCAGGGCGGCGGCGCGGCCATCACGCCGGGCTCGAGCGTCATCGATGAGGCATTCGCGGCTGTTCGTACCGCTTTGCGGGACATCCACGGGTCGGCTGGGTAGCGTATTGCCATGTTGCTGCGCCCCAGCGGGGCCTCGTCTCGCCTTGCCGGGGCATCGGTCCCGCAGACCTATGAGCCCCCCGCGGCCGTCCCCGCCGGACCGGCCGCCCCCGCCGGACCGGCCGCCCCCGCCGGACCGGCCGTCCCCTCAGGACGCGCAGGACGCACGGTGCCCGCGGTGCCCGCAGGAAGGGCCGGCTCGGTGAGGGCAGGTGTGCGCCTGGCCGTCGACGTCGGCTCGGTCCGGATCGGGGTGGCCCGCAGCGACCCGGGCGGCGTGCTGGCCAGCCCGCTGACGGTGGTCCGGTCCGGTTCCGGGGACCTGGACGCGCTGGCCACCATGGCGGCCAGCGCCGACGCGATCGAGGTCATCGTGGGCCTGCCCACCTCGCTGTCCGGCCGCGAGGGCGCCGCCGCGGCCGGAGCACGCAGCTTCGCCGCGGAGCTCGCCGGGCGGCTCGCCCCCGTCCCGGTACGGCTGGTCGACGAGCGGTTCACCACCACCCAGGCCCATGAGGCGCTGCGCCGTGGCGGGAAGGACTCACGCGCCCGCCGATCTGTCGTCGACGCCGCGGCCGCCGCCGTGCTGCTGCAAGCCGCCCTCGACGCCGAACGTGCCACCGGGCGGCCGCCGGGCCAGCTCGTCCCCGCGGTCGGCGGAACGGGCGGGGGAGCGTGCGCATGACCGACAACGGAAGCAGCTGGCCTCCCGGCCAGCGCGACCCCCGGCTGTTCCAGCCTCCTCGTCCGATAGGGCCGCCGCCGCCGCTGCACCACGACCCCCGCGCCGGTGATCCGCGGTCCGCCGATCCGCAGCGCGCTGGGGACTCGCCGTGGCGCCGGACCCAGCGGCATTCCCGCCCCGAGGGCGCCGGGTGGCAACCCGAGGCATCCCAGCCCGCCGGATGGCAACCCGGGGCATCCCAGCCCGCCGGATGGCAACCGGGGGCACCCGAGGGCGCCGGGTGGCAACCCGCCACGCCCGCGCCTGCCGGGCACGGAGCAGGCCCGGGGCCCGGTGAGTATCGCGGTGGCGACCCCGAACCGTATCGCCAGCCCGATGAGGGCGACTACGACACCGGCGGCAGGTTCGTCCCCGGGTTCGGTGATTACGCCGAAGAGGACGACCGCGCCGAGCCGCCCCGCCGCGGCCGGTCCGCCCGAGGACGCTCCGCTCCGCCCCCCGGCCCGCCGCGGCGCCCGCGGCGGCGCCGGTTCCGCTGGATCGCCCCGCTGGCCGCCTTGGCCGTCATCCTGATCCCGATCGCCATCGGCGGCGCCTACGCCTACAGCTTCTATATGAGCAAGTACCACCCGGCCGACTACTCCGGCGCGGGCACCGGCCGCGTCGTGGTCCAGGTCCCCTCCGGCGCCACGCCGACCAGCCTGGGGCCGGAGCTGACCAAGCTCGGGGTGGTGGCCAGCGCCCGCGCGTTCGTCCTGGCCGCTGAGCACAGCTCGAACCAGGACGCCCTGCTGCCCGGCTTCTACGGCGTCCACCTGCACATGCAGGCCACGCAGGCCTACGCGCTGCTGGTCAACCCGAAGAACCTGGTGCAGGTCACGGTGACCATTCCGGAGGGCTGGCGGCTCAGCCAGATCGTCGCCTACCTCGGCGCCAAGTCCGGCATCCCGGCCGCCAACTACCAGGCGGTGCTCAAGGACCCGGCCAAGCTGAGCCTGCCGGCTTACGCCGGGGGGAAGGCCGAGGGCTACCTGTTCCCCGCCACGTACGAGGTGCAGCCCCACGAGACCGCGCTCGGTGTGCTGGCCGGAATGGTCCAGCGGTTCGACCAGGAGGCGGCGGCGGTCAACCTGCCCGCGGCCGCCAAGCAGGCCCACCTGACCGAAGGCCAGGTCATCACCATGGCCAGCCTGGTCGAAGCCGAGGGGGGACGGGTCTCGGACTACCCGAAGATCGCCCGGGTGATCGACAACCGGCTGGCGCAGGGCATCCCGCTGCAACTGGACAGCACGGTCCTGTACGGGCTGAACAAATACGGCATCATCGCCAGCGACGCCCAGCTCAACAGCTCCTCGCCGTACAACACCTACCGGCACAAGGGCCTCACGCCGGGGCCCATCGACAGCCCAGGAGACGCCGCTATCAAGGCCGTGCTGCATCCCGACGCCGGGAACTGGCTGTACTTTGTGACGGTGAATCCCAAGACCGGCGAGACCCTGTTCACCTCGAGCCAGGCGCAGTTCGAGCAGTTCCGTGCCGAACTCGAGCACAACCTCGGGCAGGGCTGATCATGCCGGACACGGCGGCGGTCCTCGGCTCCCCGATCGCCCACTCGCTGTCGCCCGTGCTGCACACGGCCGCGTACGCCGCGCTCGGCCTGGACGGCTGGACCTACTCCGCGATCGAGTGCGACGAGGCGGCCCTGCCCGGGCTGCTCGCTTCGTGCGACAGCCGGTGGGCGGGCCTGTCGCTGACCATGCCGCTCAAGCGCGCGGTGCTGCCGCTGCTCGACTGGACCGAGCCGCTGGCCGTCGAGGTCGGCGGGGTTAACACGGTGGTGTTCTCCGGCGGGCAGCGGCAGGGCTACAACACCGACGTGCCCGGCATGACAGCGGCCCTGGTCGGAGCCGGGGTGACGGCCCCGGCGGGCGCCACCGTCCTGGGTGCGGGCGCGACGGCCTGCGCCGCGCTCGCTGCCCTGCGCGCGCTCGGGCTGGCCGCCGTCGTGGTCCAGGTCCGTGATCAGGCCCGGGCCGGCGACCTGCTGGCTGCCGCGCGCCGCCTGGACCTGGCTGTCGAGCTGCGCCCGTTCGGTTCCCCGGTCCGCGACGGTGATCTGCTGGTCTCCACCGTCCCGCCCGGCGCGGCCGATTTTTTTACCGAACGGGTCAGTGATCCCCGCGCCCGCCCATGTGCCCTGCTCGATGTGGTGTACAGCCCCTGGCCCACCACGCTGGCCGCCGCCGCGGCCCAGTCCGGCATCGTCGTGGTCAGCGGTTTCGACCTTCTTCTCGGCCAGGCGGCCCGCCAGGTCGAGCTGATGACCGGCTGCAAGCCCGCCCCCCTCGAGCCCATGCGTGCCGCCGGCCTCGCCGAACTAGCCCGCCGCTCCGCCCTCACCGCCCGCTGAGCCTGCTCTCTCCGCCGCTGATCCGCCCGCTGAGCCTGCTCTCTCCGCCGCTGATCGCACCCCCACGGGTCCGCTGATCGCGCCTGCACTGTCCGCCCGTCATCCCGCGGGCCTCAATCCCGACCTTCACCCGGACTCAGTTCCGGCCGATCCCCGTTCCGGCCGATCCCCCACCGACAAATATTTTTGTCTTGACAAGAAAAATCGTCGGATGGCAGACTGGGCCCATGATCGACGTAGCAGTGATCGACAATCCGGCGGCGGCCGAGGCCGCCCTGGAGCCGGCCCGGGCGCGGCTGCTGGCCCAGCTGACCGAGCCGCAGTCGGCGGCCATGCTGGCCGCTGCGATCGGCCTGCCGAGGCAGAAGGTCAATTATCACCTGCGGGCGCTGGAGCGGCACGGGCTGGTGGAGCTGGTGCAGGAGCGGCGCAAGGGTAACGTGACCGAGCGGCTGCTGCAGGCGGCCGCGGCCTCGTACGTGATCTCGCCGGCCGCACTGGCTGCGGTCGCCCCCGACCCGGCCCGCGCACCGGACCGCCTGTCGGCCCGCTGGCTGCTGGCCCTGGCGGCCCAGCTCGTCCGCGACGTGGGTGACCTGATCACCGGCGCTACCCGCGCGCAGCGCAAGCTGGCCACGTTCGCCACGGACGGCACGGTTCGGTTCGCGTCCGCCGCCGAACGGGCCGCCTTCACCGCCGAGCTCATGCAGGCGGTGACCTCGCTGGTGGCCAAGTACCACGACGAGCAGGCCGAAGGCGGACGCGAGCATCATCTCGTGGTCGCCGTCCATCCGAGCGTCTCGGTGCGGCCGGACGCCGGCGTCCGGGAAGCAGGATCCTGATGGGCCATCAGTTCGCGCAGCACCATGAGGCCGAAGTCCCGGCCAGCCCGCAGGAGGTCTGGGCCGCGATCGCGACCGGCCCGGGTATCGACTCGTGGTTCATGGGCCGCAGCGAGGTCGAACCGGGAGACGGCGGCGCCGTCCGGACCGCGTTCGGCGAGTACACCCCCGAGCTGCCGATCACCGGCTGGGATCCGGCTCGCCGGCTCGCCTACGGCAGCGGCCAGGCGCCGGACGGTCGGTTCATCGCGTATGAGTTCCTGATCGAGGGGCGCGCGGGCGGCAGCACCGTCCTGCGCGCCGTCACCAGTGGCTTCCTGCCCGGCGAGGACTGGGCGGAGGAGTTCGAGGCCATGACGCTAGGCGGCGAGCTGTACTTCCGCACCCTGGTGGAGTACCTGACGCACTTCACCGGCCGCTTCGCGGTGGCGGTCACCGCGTTCGGGCCGCCTGGCACCAGCTGGTCCCGGGATCGGCCGCTGCTCTGCCGTGCGCTCGGCCTGGCCGAGCAGCCCGAGCCGGGCGACCCGGTGCAGTTCACCGATGAGATCGCGTCCCCGGCCGGCGTCGTGTACTGCGTGAACGCGCACGCCATCGGCGTGCGCACCCCGGACGCGCTGTACCGGTTCATGCGCGGCTTCGCCAAGCCGGTGGTCGCGGCCCACCACCTGTTCGGCCCGGGCGCCGAACCCGACCAAGCCCGCCAGGCCTGGGAAGCCTGGCTCAGCCGGACGCTGGCCTGAGCGCCAGCGCACCTGTCACCAACGGGAGGACCCAGATGAGCACCGTTCGCTCCGCAGACGGCACCACCATCGCCTATACCCGGGCCGGCCAGGGACCGCCGCTGATCCTGGTGGACGGCGCGCTGTGCAGCCGGTCGTTCGGCCCGATGCCCAAGCTCGCCGAGCAGCTGGCCCCGCACTTCACCGTGTACACCTACGACCGCCGCGGCCGCGGCGCCAGCAGCGACACCAAGCCGTACGCGCCGGACCGCGAAGTCGAGGACCTCGAGGCGCTGGTAGCCGTGGCCGGCGACACCGTGTACGTGCACGGCACCTCGTCCGGCGCGGCCCTGGCCCTGGAGGCGGCCAAGCACATCCGTTCCATCGCCAGGCTGGCCCTGTACGAGCCGCCCTTCATCGTTGACGGCTCCCGGACCGCGATGCCGGAAGACTGGCTGCCCCGGCTGGAACAGATGGTGGCCGACAACCGGCCGGGCGACGCGGTCAAGATGTTCATGCGGTTCGTCGGCGCCCCGGCCGTCTTCACCGCGATCATGCCGATCACGCCCGTCTGGGGCAAGCTCAAGGCGGCCGCGCCGACCCTTCCGTACGACCTCACGATCTTGCACGACCACCAGCAGGGGACGCCGCTGACGCCGGGGGAGTGGGCCGCGGTCAAGGCGCCGGTGCTGGTCGCGGTGGGCGGCAAGAGCCCGGCCTGGATGGCCAACGGGACGCGCGCGCTGGCCGGCGCCCTGCCGGATGCGACCTACCGGACCCTGCCCGGGCAGAACCACATGGTCAAGGCCCGCGCCATCGCCCCCGTGCTGACCGGGTTCTTCACCACCGAGAGCTAGGAAGGGAAAACCACGATGCGACAGCTAGCTGCGGGCCTGTTCATCTCGCTTGACGGCGTGGTGGAGGCACCGGAGAAGTGGACCGGGCCGTACTTCGACGACCAGGTCGGCCAGGCCGTAGGGGCGCTGATGGCCGGGAACGACGCCATGCTGCTCGGCCGGGTGACCTACGAGGGGTTCGCCGCCGCCTTCGGCGGCCAGTCCGGGGGCATGGCCGACCAGATGAACGACACGCCTAAGTACGTCGTGTCCCGTACGCTCGCCTCGGCCGACTGGCAGAACTCGACGTTGATCAACGATGACGTGGCCGCCCAGATCGGCGAGCTGAAGCAGCGGCCGGGTAACAACATCGGCATGAGCGGCAGCTCCTCCCTGGTCAGCTGGCTGCTGCGCCGTGGCCTGCTCGACCGGCTGGACCTGCTCGTCTTCCCGGTCGTGCTGGGCCGCGGCAAGCGCCTGTTCAGTGAGCCGGACGGGCAGGTGCCGCTCACCTTGGCCGGCTCGGCGGCGTTCGGCACCGGCGTCGTGCAGCTGACCTACACCCCGGCGGCCGGGGCATGATCGCCAGGTGGTCCGAGGGTGCCGTGCTGCACCGGCCTGTTCTCCAGGCGCAGCGTCCTCAGGATGGCTTGCCGACGCCGGGAACCGGGCGGCCATCCTCCAGATAGACCAGGCGCTTGCGTCCGGCCGCCGCCCGGACCCGCCGCCTGATCGGGCCGCGGAGCAGGCCGAAGGCGTCGGGCAGGGCCGCAAGCCGGTACTCGGAGATCTCCTCGGGCTGCAGCACGATCCCGGCTAGCGCGTCCTGGCCCAGCCGGCCGCAGTCGAACAGGAACCGGATGCCGCCCGCCCGGCCGGGCCTCGGCCGCCGGAAGTCCATGCAGGCCAGCCGGCCGGTGCGTACCTCAATGCCGCACTCCTCGCGCACCTCGCGCCGGCACGCATCCCAGGGCGTCTCCCCGTCCGCCTCCATGACGCCCCCCGGGATCGTCCAGCCGCTCTTGTAGGTCGGCTTGAGGATCAGCAGCCGGCCTGTCTGGTCGAAGACGAGCGCCCCGGCCGATACCGGGATGGCCGGGACGCGCTCTTCCCCGGCGGCCGCATTACCGGTGCCTGTCATGATTCCCGCCCTCCGGAAGGCCTCAAGCCGGGCGGTCTTTCTTGGGCAGCTTGCTGACGATGGCCGCATAGGAGGCGTCGACGGCCTCGATGAGCTCATCGTCCGGTATGGCGCCGCCGATCCGCAGCGTGTTCCACCCCGACCGGCCGATATAGGCCATCACCGAGGCATCGTCCGGGTACCGCAGCACCCATTCGTCCGCGGCCTCGCGGGAAGCGCCGCACTTGACGCCCACCGCGCTCCCGGAACCCAGGAACGCGAAGATCCTGGGCCCCACCTTGACCACCACGTCGCTGTCCCATGGCTCGTCCTGCCAGGCCCCCGGCTTGGCCAGGCAGTAGGTGAGCACGTCATCCCACGTCATGGCGGCCTCTGCGGCGGTCGCGAGCCCAGGCCAGGGCCACGTTAGCGGTCACGAGCCGAAGGTGACGGTCAGGCCTGCGACGGCTCCGGCGCGCCAGGCAATCTGCAGCGTCCCGCCCCCGCCGCCGTCCCAGGCGAAGCGGATGACGTCCAGGTCACCGTCTCGCGCGTCGGAAACGCAGCTCATCGTGTCCGACGGCGGCCGTTCGGCGTACGCGTGGGTGATCGCGTCCAGTCCGATATAAGGCCCGGCCGGGACCCCCTCGAACCGCATCACGGCGTCCGGTGTGAAGGTCGCGAGGAACGCGGCCCAGACCTGGCTGCGGACGGCCTCATTGAACAGCCGGAAGTGCTCCTCGACGCGATCGGCCACATCCGCCATCCTAGGCACCAGCCTGCCGTGCCGGCAGTGACAGAATGCTGAGTGAATCCGGGCCTGTCCAGATGGCCGCGGTGAGCCAGCTGCTGGCAGCGCGGGATGGGGGTGACATGGGCCCGGTCGGCTTTGACCTGGACATGACGCTGATCGACTCCCGGCCGGCCGACCCTGGCCTCCTTCGCCGCGCTGGCCGAGGACACCGGTACCGCCATCGACCTGATGGCCGTCGACCGCCGGCTCGGGATCAAGCTGGAAGACGAGCTGCTGTTCTGGTACCCGCCGGATCAGTGCGCCGCCGCGGCGGTGATCTTCCGGCGGCACTACGTGCGGCTGGCCGGGCAGATGACGACCATCCTGCCGGGCGCGCACGAGGCGCTGGCGGCGGTCCGGGCCGCGGGCCAGCGCGTGGTCATCATCACGGCCAAGCACCCGGTCTCGGTGCAGCCGAGCCTGAAGGCGACCGGCATCACGGCCGATGAGGTGTTCACCTTCGTCCACGGGCCGGAGAAGGCGGCCGTGCTGCGCCGCGTGGCCGCGGCCGCCTACGTGGGCGACAGCCCGCCGGATATGGCCGCCGCCGTGGCCGCCGCGGTTCAGGCGGTTGGGGTCGCCACCGGCTCGTTCTCCCGCGACGACCTGGCCCGCGCGGGCGCCGATGTGGTGCTCGACTCGCTGGCGGCCTTCCCCGCCTGGTACCGAGCCCCCCACTAGCCGGCCGGGCCGGGCCACCCGGCAATCGCCGCCGCTACCGGATACGGCAGGTGCCGCGGGTAGATGAGCAGCGCCCGGGCCACCTCCCGGATCCGCGGCCGCAGCGGGGTCAGCGCCTGCTCGCAGTACCGCCACGCCCCGGCCTCGTCCTCGCCGAAACGGGCCCGCAGGCCGCGCCGGAACCGCCGCGCGTCGCCGCCGTCGTCACGCCAGGCCGCCAGCCAGGCGCTCAGCTGGTCGTCACCGGCCGGAAGCGACCAGTCCCGCAGCTGCTCGGCGATCTGACCTGCGGCGTCGACGACGAACCCCTCCTCGCCCCCGCCGGTCACGCCGTGCACCCGCCCCTGGCTGTCACGCCCGTGCCGGATGCTGGCCGAGCTGAACTGCGCCCCGGTGGCCAGCGCGGCGACCACGTGCCCGGCCTCGTGCCAGGCCGTCTGCACCGCCGCCGTCCGTGCCGGCGCGTAGCTGGCCGCGGCGCCCCGGTCATACCGCTGCCTGATCCACGCTTCGTGCACGATTGACTCGTCGTCGTAGCGCATCAGCCGGCTGAGCTCGGCCCGGACCTGAGCCAGGGCCCGGGCCGCGGCGGGCGTCATCGCGGCGACACCACGCAGAACTCGCTGCCCTCGGGATCGGCGAGCACGGTCCACGGGACCTGGCCCTGGCCCACGTCGGCCGGCGCCGCACCGGCGGCCAGCAGCGCCGCGACCTCCGCCGCCTGATCGTCACCCGCGAACGGGGCCACGTCCAGATGCACCCGGTTCTTGACCGTCTTGGGTGCCGCTGACGGCAGCAGTTCCAGATACGGCCCGGTGCCTGCCGGGGAACGCAGCGATACGCCCTGACTAGACGCGCCGAGCGAGTGGCCCGGCACCCATCCGGCGGCCCGCTGCCAGAACCCGTCCACCGCGGCGGGATCGCGGCAGTCGGCCACGACCGCCGCCACCGGCCCGATACCGAGGTAGACCGGCCGCGGCTCCAGTACGCAGAACTCGTTCCCCTCGGGGTCGGCCAGCACCGTCCAGGGCACGTCCCCCTGGCCGATGTCGGCCGCTACCGCGCCCAGCCCGCGCAGCCGCTCGACCTCGGCCGCCTGGTGCGCGCCGGACTGGGTGGCCAGGTCCAGGTGGATCCGGTTCTTGGCGGTCTTGGCCTCCGGTACCGGGACGAACAGCAGCGGCAGCGCGCCCGGGCCGGGGTAGCGGTAGCCCGGCGGCGACACGTCGATCTCCCCGCCGCCCTCGGCACCGATCTCCCAGCCCAGGGCGGCCGCCCAGAAGCGGGCCAGCCACGCGGGCTCGACCGCGTCGATGACCAGTTGCACGAGGCGGGTTGGCACCCCGACAGCCTGCCACCGCCCCGGCCGCCGGGCAAGCAAGCCCGCGGCGGGTCAGCCCAGGACGGCCTGGACCGCCGCTACTGCCTCGGCCGCAGCGCCCGGCCGCCCGGTGTCCACCTCGATCAGCAGGCCGCCGAGCCGCAGCGGGGTCACCGTGGCCGCGAGCGAGGCTACGTGGGCCGCGGAGCCGACGCTGGCCGGGTTGATCATGTCCCGGTGGATGGGGTGCCGCCCGGCGTCGTGCCGCGCCAGCGACCGGGCAGCAGCCAGCTCCGGGTCGCAGCGGCAGAACACCTCGACCGCGCCGGCGAACTCGGTTACCGCCCGGTCCCGCCGCGCTCCCCGCCACCAGCCTTCGGCCACCGCGTCGGGGAAGTCCGCGGCCAGCCGGAACACCACCTCCGCCGCGGCGTCCCCCAGCCGGTTCGACCAGTCTTCGTCGCCCAGTCCCAGGACGTCCGCCAGCGCCTCCTTGACCGGATCCAGCGACAGCACGCCGAACCGCGCCGCGGCCCCCACCGCGCGGGCAATCGTGGACTTGCCGGTGCCGGGCGCGCCCGAGATGACGATGAGGGTCAACGGCTCAGCGCGCCGCGATCTCGTATGGCCTCGGCTGCCTGGTCAGCCACTGCCAGAAGGTCCGCAGCGGCGGGCGGGCGACGAGATGACCGCTGCCGACCCGGCCCGAGACCTCGATCCGCAGCACCTCGGGCACGTCGTCACCCCACGGCGCCCGGACCTTCACCTGACCGCTGCGGACCGTCACGTCGTCGGTGTCCACCACGACGCCGGGCCGGGTGACGAGGATGACATGACCGCTGCGTACGTCCACCTCGAGCCGCAGCGACGGCTGGGTGATGACGGCCTGGGTGAAGTCGAGCTTCAGGTGACCGCTGCGTATCCGAGCCTCGATCCGCTGCGGCACTACCCACCGGCCCTCGCGTTTGGTGTGCCCGCTGCGGGTGTCGATGCGCACGACGTCCTTGGCCCGGGGCGCCGGCGCGCTGACCGCGGACCCGGCGGCGGGCAGATCGGCGACCAGCCCGGCCAGCTCGCCGTACGTCCGCGCCGTCAGGGCCAGCTCCAGGCGCTCATCGAGTTCCTCCGCGGTCAGCCGCCCGTCTCCTGCCGACACCCGCAGCAGCTCGACCACCCGGTCCCGGTCCTGGTGCGAGGCGCGCAGCTCACTGCGGGCCACCTCATGGCCCGGCTCGGAATCCGCCATGGGAAAACCATAAACGCGCCGGCCAGCCCCGCGCGCCGCTGATCCCGCCGCCGATCCTCCCGCCGCTCCATCTGCCGAACGGGCCGTGGTACCCGCCCCGTGCCTGCGGCTCCTGCCAGGCACGTCGGTCTGGTGCATCCCTGCTCAATCCGTATACTTGCGGGTAATGACTGACATGCGCGTCACATACGAGCGCAGCGCCGCCCCGCCCGCGGTAACCGAGAGCCTCGCGGTACACGTATGCGGCCTGCGGATGAGCTACGGCTCCACCGAAGTGCTGCGGGGCGTGGACTTTGGCGTCCGCTACGGCGAGGTATTCTGCCTGCTCGGCCCGAACGGCGCTGGGAAGACCACCACGCTGGAGATCCTCGAGGGCTTCCGGGCGCCGACCGGCGGCACGGCCCGCGTCCTCGGCCTCGACCCGGTGACGCAGTCGGGCAAGCTCCGCGAGCGGGCCGGGATGGTCCTGCAGGAGTGCGGCTTCCCCCGGCAGGCCCGCGTGGCCGAGCTCATCGACACCTGGCGCAGCTACTATCACAACCCGCTCCCGCTCGGCGAGCTGCTGGAGCTCGTGGAGCTCACCGAGAAGCGCAACACCCAGGTCCGCAAGCTGTCGGGCGGCCAGCGGCGCCGCCTGGACTTCGCCCTGGCCCTGGCGGGCCGTCCAGACCTGGTGTTCCTGGACGAGCCCACCACCGGATTCGACCCCGAGGCACGGCAGCGCTGCTGGGCGGCGATCGAGAACCTCCGCCGGCTGGGCACGACCATCGTGCTCACCACCCACTACCTGGACGAGGCCGAGCGGCTGGCCGACCGGATCGCCATCTTGCGGGCCGGCCGGATCGAGCTCGCCGGGACCACCCGCGAGGTGGCCGTGCGGGCCGGCCTGGCCACCCGGATCTCCTTCACCACCCCCGCGGCCCTGCGCCGGGGCCAGGTCGCCCCGCCCGCGGGGATCGAGCTGGCCGTCCGCGGGCCCGTGTCGGTCTGCCACACCGACAACGCCGCGTTGACGCTGCGGTGGCTGCTCGACTGGGCGCTGGCGAACCGCCTGGGGGACCTGGACGGCCTGGCCGTCACGGCTCCCAGCCTGGAAGACACCTACCTGCAGCTCACCGGGACCATCCCGGATCCGGCTTGACCAGGACCAGACCAGCCGACCCAGACCGGCCGACCCAGACCAGCTGACGGAGATCACCCGTGACGAGATCGCTTCGCCTTGCCGCTCGGCAGGCGGTGCTCGAGCAGCGCAGCTTCTGGCGCAGCGCGGAGTACGCGCTGTTCACCTTCGCCTTCCCGCTGATGATCCTGCTGCTGATCGGGGCGGCCAACGTCGGCTCTTACCTGCCCGGCACGCACGTCAAGAACACCACGGTCTTCGTGCCGGGCATCCTGGCTTTCGGGGTCATCGTGGCCGCCTACGTGAACCTCGGCTCCAAGATGGCGGTGCTGCGCCACGACGGGGTGCTCAAGCGGATCAAGACCACCCCGCTGCCCTCGGCCGCCTATCTCGGGGGCCTGCTGGCCAGCACCGTCGCCACGGTCATCCTCATCACCGCGTGCACCGGGCTGATCGGCTGGCTGGTCTTCGGCGCGGGCCCGCGCCCCGGCGGCCTGCCCGCCCTGGCCGCCGGGCTGATCCTGGGCATCCTGTGCTTCGCCACCCTGGGCCTGGCCATCAGCTCGGTCATCACCAGCGCGGAGTCCGCCGGACCGATCGCCTACGCCAGCTTCCTGCCGATCGCGATCATCTCCGGCGTCTTCGACCCCACCTTCAGCGGCCTGCCCCAGTGGCTGTCCCGCGTGGTGGCCGCCTTCCCCGTCAAGGCCCTGGCCCAGCTCATGCAGGGCGCCTACACGGCGCGCCCGTTCCCCGCCTGGGACCTGGCCAATCTCGCCCTGTGGACCGCCGTCGGCATGTGCTTCGTCGCCTGGCGCTTCCGCTGGCACACCTGAAATCTCCCCCGCCCGGCCCGTCCTAGCCCCTGGCCCGTCCTAACCCCTGGCCCGTCCTTACCCCTGGGACGTCCTAGCCGTGCCACTGCCAGCAGTCCGCCGCCTGGCCCGCGGACCGGCCTTTGGCCGCTATCCCCTTGACCAGGGTCACGACCATGACCAGCAGGCCGAGCAGGAACGTCACGGAGGCGGCGGGCAATTCGAAGCCGATTACCGTGAGCACGGCCCCCACGCCGAGGAATACGGGTTCCCAGCGGATCCGGGTCGCCCGCGCCAGCCGCATGACACCGAGCACCGCCAGCAGAGCGCTGGTCCGCAGCCACCACCGTATCCGTCGCGAGCGGGCGGGCCGCCAGGCCCACGATCCGCCCGGCCGGGCGGACGAGCTCCACACGACGAGGTTCCTGCGACCTGGCCGCAGTCTCATGGCAGCTTCCCCACCGATCGTACGGCGCCGCCCGATTTATCCGGGCGCGTCCTCCTACGATAAGCGTTCGCGGGCACAGGTCAATCGGCGGGCTCCACCGGGCCGCGTAACTCGATCCGCACCGCGTCACTCGATCCGCACCGCGATAGGCGCTCCGAGCTCGACGGTCCGGCTCACCGTGCACAGGCGGTCGTGCGACATGCGCACCGCGTCCGGCAGGAGCGCCCTGGCCTTGTCGCCCTGCTCCCCGGCCGGGAACGTGACGCGGAACGTCACCTGCAGCCCAGAAAGATGGTTGCCCTTCGCGTCGCGGACCTTGTCCGCGTCCACGTCGATCTCAAACGAGCCGGGCTCGGCCCGCCGCGACGTCAGGATGTCCACGTCGGCTGCGGTGCAGCCCCCGATCGCGACCAGGAGCAGCTCGACCGGGGTGAAGTCGGACCTCTCACCGGTCCCGATGTTGATCTTGCCGCCGCGCTCGTTGGTCGCGGTGTACCTGCTGTTCTCGATGCGTTCCAACCGCACGCCGCGATGCGCGGATTCAGTCGTCATCTAAGTACTCCGAGTTCCTTCATAGCTTTCTTTCCTGATGCTGCGGGCTCCGGATACCTGGTCGACGGCCCGATGTACCTGCTCTTACTGGTACAACGGCCCATCCACCATCCTCGCAGGGCGTCGCCCGGGCGCCAGGGGCCGGCCGACACCGATCCAGCCGCGGCCACTCCTCGTGTCCACGTGCCAGTCCTGCCACGTGCCAGTTCTGCCCGCGTGCCAGAATGGGCCGGTGACGGAGGGGCCCGATCTGCCGCAAGGGTCTGGCCTGGCTGATGGCGGCCCGTCGATTACGGCTCGCCGGGTGGCGGCGTACCGCCTCGGCTTCACCCGGGCGCCGGCTGCCTATGGCGATGCCGCCGCGGACGAGACGCTGGCCGCCGACGTCGCGGCAGGCGAGCAGCCCACGGGCCGGATGCGCGACTACCTCGACGCTCGCACCAGGTTCTTCGACCGGGTGGTGGTCGGGGCCATCGGCCGGGGCGTCCGCCAGATCGTCCTCGGGGCGGCCGGCTACGACGGCCGGGCCTTCCGCTACGCCAAGCGGGGCGTCCGCTGGTTCGAGGTCGACCATCCCGCGACCCAGCATGACAAGCAGGAACGACTGGCGCGGCTCGGCCTGGCCACCCGCCAGGTGCGGTATGTGCCGGCCGACTTCGCCCGCGACCCGGTCGCGGACCGGCTGACAGCCGCCGGCCTCGACCCCGGTCAGCCCAGCCTGTTCCTGCTCGAAGGAGTGGCGGTCTACCTGGAGCCCGCCGTGCTGGAGCGCGTCCTGCGCCAGTTCCGCCAGGTCGCGGAGTCTGGCAGCCGCCTGGCCATCAGCGTGTCGACGGCCAGCGCCGACGGCGAGGCCAGATCGCGCTTCCGGGCCTCGCTCGCCCGCCTGGGCGAGCCGGCCAGATCCGCCCTGGACGCCGGCCAGGCCACCGAGCTCCTCGCCCGTACCGGCTGGCGCGTCACGGCGGGCAACGCGGCGGGCGGCGACGCGGCGGGCGGCGACGCGGACGATCCGGAGGCCGTCTCCCGCCGCGAGCGCCGCCGCTCAGCCGGCCTGCTCCTCGCCACCGCCGCCCCCGCCGTCCCTACCACAACCTCAGCCACACCATCCGTCCCAGACTCCACCACCGTCCCAGACTCCACCGCCGCCCCAGGCACCACCGCCCCGGCCGCCGCCCCGCCGCCCTCCTCGAGGCCGTCCCGCCAGCCTCAGCCCCTCCTACAGCCCACTGAGCCCCTGTCTCTATCTGCCTTGCTATCCCAGACCCTGGTCGCGCTCACCATCGAGCTCGACAACGAGGCCGAGCACCTTATCCCGCACCGCACCACGGATTACGGCTCCGGGGACCAGGGCGACGGTCCCTGGCTGGTGTCACGGGCCATGTTCGAGAACTGCCTGCGGTTCGTCACCGACCAGCCCATCACCGTGGCCAAGCTGGAGACCCTGGCCCGCACCCCGACCAACCTGGGCGGCATGCGCCGCTGGGGCTATATCACGATCGACGCAGCGGCCGGGAAGGCCCATCGCGGCCGCCCCGGGCCCGACGCGATCCTGCGGGCCACCTCCCGCGGCCTGCGGGCCCGCGAGGTATGGCTTGAGCTGCCCGGTCTCGTCGAGCAGCGCTGGCGGGACCGTTACGGCGCCGGCCAGATCGAGGGGCTGCGCCGCGCGCTGGCCGCGGTTGCCGGCCAGCTCCACCCCGGGCTGCCCGACGTCCTGCCCATTCTCGCCCAGACCCTGTTCAGCCGGGGACCCGATCCCGCCCTGCCGCCCCGGCCGCAGCAGCCAGACATCGCTACGCTGCCGCTGGCGGCGCTGCTGTCCCGCGTCCTGCTCGGCTTCGCCCTGGAGTACGAGGCCGAATCGGCGGTGTCGCTCGCGGTCGGCACCAACCTGCTCCGCGTCCTTGGCGCCGATGGCACGCGGCTGCGCGATCTGCCCCTGCTGACCGGGATCTCCAAGGAAGCCGTGAGCTGGGCCATGGGCGTCCTGCTCCGCGCGCGCCTCGCCGTCGAGGAGCCCGATCCCGCCGCGAGCCGCGGCAAGGTGGCCCGCCTCACCGCCGCGGGCGTGCGCGCGCAGCAGCTCTATCTCGAGCTCCTGGGCACGATCGAGGACCGCTGGACGCAGCGCTACGGCCGCGAGGCGGTCGGCGCCCTGCACCAGTCCGCCGAAGCGCTCGCCGTCGGCGCCCACGGCCAGCCGCCGGCCCTGTTCCAGGCTCTGGAGCCCTACCCGGACAACTGGCGGGCGTCGGTCCGCCTGCCCGGCACGCTCCCGTACTACCCGATGGTGCTGCACCGCGGCGGCTACCCCGACGGCAGCTGACCGTCGTCCTGACCGCCTTCGGCCAGCACGTCCAGGATCTGCTGCCCGTACCTGGCCAGCTTGGTCTCGCCCACGCCGTTGATCAGGGCCAGTCCCGCCAGCGTCGCGGGCGGCGCGGCGGCGATCTGCCGCAGCGTCGCGTCGTGGAAGATCACGTACGGCGGCATGCCCAGCTCTTTCGCGATGCCCGTCCGCCACGCCCGCAGCTGCTCGAACACCTGCTCCGCCTCGGGCGTCAGCTCGGCCTGCGCCGCCCGGCCTGACGGCCTTGCCGCCGCCCCGGCGTCCGCCGCCCCGGCGCCCGCCGCCCCGGCGCCCGCCGCCCCGGCCCGTGCCCCGGGCCCGCGCCCCCCGGCCGCCGCGCGCCACCGCGCCACCGCCAGCCGCCGCGCCCGCGCCGGCCGCCGCGGCCGGGACCGGGCGCGGGGCGTCCCGCCGCAGCATGACCTGCCGTTCCCCGCGCAGGACCTCGCCGCTCAGCTCGGTCAGCGCCAGCGTCCCGTGGTCGCCCTTGACCGCGAGCAGCCCGCTGGCCAGCAACTGCCGTACCACGCCCCGCCACTCCGCCTCGCGCAGCTCACCGCCGACGCCGAAGACGGAGAGCTTGTCGTGCCCGTAGGACAGCACCCGCGGCGTCTGCTTCCCGAGCAGGATGTCGATCGGCTGCCCGGCGCCGAACGACGGGCCGCCGAGCCGCTCCAGCCGCACCACGGTCGATAGCAGCTTCTGCGCTGCCACCGTCCCGTCCCACACCGAGGGCGGCGACAGGCACGTGTCGCAGTTCCCGCACGCACCGGCGGACGTCTCGCCGAAGTACCCCAGCATCTGCGCCCGGCGGCAGCCGGCCGTCTCGCACAGCGCAAGCATCGCGTCCAGGTGCGCGACCAGCCGCCGCCGGTGCGCGAAATCGCCGTCGGAATCGTCGATGAGCCGCCGCTGCTGCACCACGTCAGCCAGCCCGTAGGCCAGCCACGCCGTGGCCGGCGCGCCGTCCCGCCCGGCCCGCCCGGTCTCCTGGTAGTAGCCCTCCACCGACCGGGGCAGGTCCAGGTGTGCGACGAACCGGACGTCCGGCTTGTCGATGCCCATGCCGAACGCGATCGTGGCCACCATGATCAGCCCGTCCTCGCGCAGGAACCGCGACTGGTTGGCGGCCCGGATCCGCGCGTCCAGCCCGGCGTGGTACGGCAGGGCCACGAACCCCTCGGACGACAGGAACTCCGCTGTCTTATCTACCGAAGCCCGGGACAGGCAGTACACGATGCCCGCATCACCGCGGTGCTCGGTGCGCAGCAGCCGCAGCAGCTGCTTGCGCGGCTCGTTCTTCGGCTCGATCCGGTACTGGATATTGGGCCGGTCGAAGCTGGCCACGAAATGCCGGGCCGCCCCGAGCCCGAGACGCGTCACGATCTCGCCCAGCGTCTGCCGGGTGGCGGTGGCCGTCACCGCGATCCGCGGCACCGAAGGCCACCGCTCGTGCAGCACCGACAGCCCGAGATAGTCAGGCCGGAAGTCGTGCCCCCACTGGGCCACGCAGTGCGCTTCGTCGATCGCGAACAGCGCCACTTTGCCCTTCTCCAGCAGCCGCAGCGCCGAGTCGGTCCGCAGCCGCTCCGGCGCCAGGTACAGCAGGTCGAGCTTGCCGTCCAGGAAGGCATACTCGACGCCGCGGCGAGTATCGGGATCCTGGGTCGAGTTCAGGAAATCCGCGCGCACGCCGAGCAGCCGCAGCGCGTCGACCTGGTCCTGCATGAGCGCGATCAGCGGCGAGATGACCACCCCGGTGCCGTCCCGGACCAGCGAGGGGATCTGGTAGCACAAAGACTTGCCGCTGCCGGTCGGCATCAGCGCGACCGCGTCCCCGCCGCCGCACAGGTGCTCGATGATCTCTTGCTGCTGCCCGCGGAACGAGCTGTACCCGAACACGCGGTGCAGCATCTCGGCTGCCGCTCCGCCGGTTTCGCTGCCGGGTTCGTCCACGGGCGTGATTCTACGGCCCGCCGCCGTCAGCGTTCTTCGAACAAGTGCCGGAAGTAGGAACTCGGATCGCGCATGAACTGCCGCCACGCGATGACCAGGCCCAGGTCGTCCCAGGTGGCGGGGCGCATGCCCCACGGCCCGAGCTCGAGCAGGCGCGCTCCCGGAATCGCCGCGACGACGGGGGAGTGGGTGGCCACGACCAGCTGGGATCCGCCTGCGGCCAGGTCGTGCAGCAGTGCGGCCAGCCCCAGCGACGCGACGAACGACAGTGGTGCGTCCGGCTCGTCCATCAGGTAGAAGCCCATCTGGTTCACTCTGGTCCGCAGGATCTCCAGGAACGACTCCCCGTGACTCAGCTCGTGCAGCCGCTCGGGCCTGCGGCCGGGATTCTGCTCGAGGTAGGTGTACAGCTGGCTCATGGTGTCGGCCCGCAGGAAGTAGGACCAGCGGGGCTTGACGCCCCGCACTATCTCCAGCTGATGCCCGGCGCCCGGCTCGCTGTCCCGGATCTGGAACAGCTGGCCCTGCGCCGAGCCGCCCTGCGGGTTCAGCCCGTACGCCTCGGCCAGGCTCTCTACCACCGTCGACTTTCCCGACCCGTTCTCCCCGACCAGGACGGTCAGTCCCGCGGGCAGGTCCAGGCCCTCCCGGAGCAGCTGCGCCATGGCCGGGACGCTGGCGGGCCACGCCGACTCGTCGGCCCGCACGCCGGGCGCGGGCACGAAGGCCCGGACCGGCCGGGCGTCGAACTCCTCGCTGGCCCCCACGCTCCCTGCCTTCACCCGGCGACGATCACGATGTCGAGCCTCCGCGGGCCGTGTACGCCCTCAACCCGGCGCAGCTCGATGTCGCTGGTGGCGCTGGGCCCGCTGATCCAGGTCAGCGGCCGGCCCGGGTCGAGCGCCGCGACCGCGTCGGGCACCGCCGCGACGATCTGCCCGGTGCGCACCACGGCCAGGTGGTAATCCGGCACCAGGGTGAAGGCCCGGCCGCCCTGCCCCGGCCCGGCGTCCAGCACGATCGTCCCGGTGTCGGCGATCGCGACCGCGCATGTCGTCACCACCCCGTCCAGGGCGTCCAGCGCCGCGACGTCCAGCGGCGGGTCGTCCGGGACGGCGCCACCCAGCAGCGCGGACCATTCGGCCGGGAACCCCCGGGGCACGCCGATCCGCCTCGCGCCCCGCGCCGCGACGGCGCGCGCGACGACCCGAGGGGCCTCGGCCGCCCGGCAGCGGCGCACCGTGGCCCGGTAGTCCGCGGCCCGCTCCTCGAAACGGCTGACCAGAGTGTCGTCGCCCGGAGCCGGACCGGACCCGGGCGGCCGGTACCGTCGCGGCACCTCCGCACCGCCGGTGACGTCCGCGGTGCCCGCGCGGATCCGCGCCAGCATTTCCTCCCGGCTGCTCATCCCGGCCGCTCCGCCCGCCACCAGTCGCGGAAGGTCTGCCGCGGCGGCCGGGGCAGATCCCGGGACGAGGTCCAGGCGCCCAGCGGACCGGGCAGGTGCCGGATCCGGCCGGAGCGCCGCCCGAGCAGCCGCCCGGCACGGCCGGCCCGCAGCGCCCAGGCCCAGCGGCGCGCGTCGCTCATCGTCCAGGCCAGGCCGCGCATGGCCGCGGCTTCCGGGCTCACGCCGTGGTGGCGGGCGAGCTTGTCGTCGACCACCCGGGAGCGCAGGTGGACGAGCATGGCCGGAATGTCGATCGCCACCGGGCAGACTTCGTAGCAGGCGCCGCAGAGCGTCGAGGCGAACGGCAGGTCCGGATTGTCGGCGACGCCGGTGAGCTGCGGGGACAGCACGGCCCCGACCGGCCCCGGGTAGACCGAGCCGTAGGCGTGCCCGCCGACGCGCTCGTAGACCGGGCAGACGTTCAGGCAGGCCGAGCACCTGATGCAGCGCAGCGCGGCCCGGCCGCGCGGGTCGGCCAGGGTCGCGGTCCGGCCGTTGTCCAGCAGGACGAGGTGGAAATCCTGGCCTTCCACCGCCCCGGCCCACATCGAGGTGTACGGGTTCATCCGCTCCGCGGTGGACGAGCGCGGCAGCAGCTGGAGGAACACCTCCAGGTCACGCCAGGCCGGGAGGACCTTCTCGATGCCCATCACGGTGATCAGGGTGCGCGGCAGGGTCAGGCACATCCGGCCGTTGCCCTCAGACTCCACCACGGCCAGGGTGCCGGTCTCGGCGATCGCGAAGTTCGCGCCCGAGATCGCGACCTGCGCGGCCAGGAACCTGCGGCGCAGGTACGCGCGGGCCGCCGCGGCGAGCTCGGCAGGCTCATCGGACAGCTGGGCCGGCGCGTCCGGCATCTCGCGCCGGAAGATGTCGCGGATCTGGCTGCGGTTGCGGTGGATCGCGGGCACCAGGATGTGGCTGGGCCGGTCGTGGCCGAGCTGGACGATCAGCTCGGCCAGGTCGGTCTCGGTCGCCTCGATGCCCGCCGCGGCCAGGGCCTCGTTCAGCCCGATCTCCTGGGTTGTCATCGACTTGACCTTCACCACGCTGCGCTGGCCGGTCGCGGCGACCAGGCCGGTGATGATCTGGTTCGCCTCGTTCGCGTCCCTTGCCCAGTGCACTGTGCCGCCGCGGGTGATGACCTGCTCCTCGAGCTGCATCAGGTAGCGGTCCAGGTGCGCGAGGACGTCGTCCTTGATGGCCGCGCCCGCCGCCCGCAGCTCGGCCCAGTCGGGCACCTCAGCCACGGCGGCAGCGCGCTTGGCCCGGATCGTCGACGTGGCGTGGCCGAGGTTGCGCCGCAGCTGGCCGTCGCCCAGCGCGCTGGCCGACGCGACCGCGAACGGGGCCTCCTGGCGGAGCTGCCCTACCCCGGGCGGGGCGGTCGGCATCCCGAGGAACGTCATCGGCCGCTCCTGGTCGCGGCGAGGATCTCGGCCAGGTGGCGGGTCCCGATGCCGGTGCTCAGCCGGGACAGGCCACCGCCGATGTGCAGCAGGCACGACGCGTCGGTCGCGGCGGCGAAGGCCGCGCCGGTCTGCCGCACCGCCGCGATCTTGTCGGCCAGCATCGCCCCTGACACCGCCGGGTTCTTCAGCGCGAACGTGCCGCCGAACCCGCAGCACTGCTCCGCACCGGGCAGCTCGACCAGGTCGATGCCCTGGACCGCGCGCAGCAGCTGCAGCGGCCGCTCGCCGACCCGCAGCAGCCGCAGCGAATGGCAGGTCGGATGGTAGGTCACCCGGTGCGGGAAGTACGCCCCGACGTCGGCCACGCCCAGCACGTCAACGAGAAACTCCGACAGCTCCCAGGTCCGGGCCGCGACCGCCTCCGCCGCCTCGGCCAGGGCCAGGTCACCCGCCAGCCGCGCCACGTCCGCGTGCTGGTGCCGGATCGCGGCCGTGCACGACCCGCTCGGCACCACGATCGCGTCGTAGCCGCCGAATGCCGCCACGTGGTTGCGGACCAGCCCGATCGCTTCCCGCGGGTAGCCGCTGTTGACGTGCATCTGCCCGCAGCAGGTCTGCCCCCAGGGCATCGCCACGGTCACCCCGAGCCGTTCCAGTACCCGGACTGTGGCCGTCCCGACCTGCGGCGCGACGCCGTCCACCAGGCAGGTGACAAACAACGCGGCCTTCACGACGGCGCGGCCATCACAACCGCCTGGCCCGCAGCACGACCGTGACCATCGGCAGCACGAACTCGCCCGCGGCGGTCTCCGGCCGGGCGTGCAGCAGATCCCGGACCTGGGCCAGCAGCCGGGATCGTTCGGGCTCGGCCATCACCAGGAAGTTGGAGTGCGTCCCGACCGTCTCGACCAGCAGGTCGGCTGTCCGCCGCAGCCCGTGCTCGAACTCGCCGATCTCCGGGGCCTCGAACAGGCCGGCTCCGGCCGCGGCCAGGCGCTCCAGCCGGGACCGCCCCGTTCCCTCCCGCCAGCGCCGCAGTGTGATGTTCGACTTGCCCTTGCTGATCGCGGCCAGTGCCGCCACCCAGTCCACCCGGTCGTCGTCCACGTTCCACAGGCCGGCCAGGACCCCGCCCGGGGCGAGTACCCGGGCGATCTCGGGTACGGCCCGGTCCAGGTCGAACCAGTGCATGGCCTGGCCGGCCAGGACGGCGTCGACGATCCCGTCCGGCAGCGGGATCTCCTCCGCGCGGCCCGGCAGCGCCCGCACCGAGGGCAGCCCGCGCCGCAGTTCGGCCAGCATGGCCGGGTCGGGCTCCACCGCGGTGACCTCCGCGCCGAGGCCGGCCAGCGCGGCGGTGAGCTTGCCGGTGCCCGCGGCCAGGTCAAGTACCCGCCGGGGAGGCCCAGTCCGGGGGGATCCCGCGGGGCCGCCTCCCGGGACCTGAAGCGCCCAGCGGACGGCCGTTTCGGCGTAGTCGGGCCGGTGCTCGGCGTAGGCGGCCGCGGCGGTGCCGAACGACGACCCGTGCCGCAGCCAGTCATCCCGCTCGGCCCGGCCCTCCTGGCCGGCCGTGTCGGTCAGGTCATCCATACCGTCAGCCTATTGGGCTGCGTGCCTGACGTCGTAAGCGGTCTGGGCGGCGCTGATCTCGGGCAGGTGGCTGTCCGCCCAGCTCACCAGCGCCCCGATCGCGTCGAGCAGCGTCCGGCCCATCGGGGTCAGGGCGTAGTCCACCCGCGGCGGGATGACGGGATGGATCGTGCGGGTGACGATGCCGTCCCGCTCCAGGCCGCGCAGCGTCACGGTCAGCATCCTGGCCGTGATGCCGTCGACCGACCGGTGAAGCTCGCTGAACCGCATGGTGCCCTGGCCGAGCAGGTCGATTACGTACATCGACCACTTATCGCCGACACGCTGCAGGACTTCGCGGGCGTGGCACGCCGACGGCTCGCCGACCGACCCCGCCGGCTCGCTCCCCGCCGCGTCTGACGGCTCGCAAACCGGGTCGACATCCCCAAATTCCACCCAACCCCACCTCGCTTATCACACCACGATACTTCGCCCGCCCCTGTCCGGCGAAGTGCTTGACGCTTCAAGCGGAAGTGCTTGACGCTTCAAGTATACGGGCTTACTATTAAGAAGCAAGGTACGAAAGCGAACTTAATATAGGAACGTACCAGCCTTATCTGGAGGAATCATGAGCGAAACCGCCGTGGAGATCCCCGGCTACGTCACCGGAACCTGGAGCATCGACCCTGTCCACTCAGAGGTGTCCTTCGTCGTGAGGCACATGATGGTGAGCAAGGTCCGCGGCCGTTTCGACAAGTTCGAGGGCACCATCACGACCGCTCCGGACCCGCTGGCCTCGACCGTCACCGCCACGGTCGACCTCAGCTCGGTGAACACCGGCAACGAGACCAGGGACAACCACATCCGCAGCGAGGACTTCTTCCACACCGAGAAGCACCCCGCGATGACCTTCCGCTCCACCGGCGTGCGCCCCGACGGGAGCAACTTCCTGCTCGACGGCGACCTCACTCTCCGCGACGTCACCCGCCCGGTGACCTTCAAGCTCGAGGTGAACGGCTTCGGCCCCGACCCGTACGGCGGCACCCGGGCCGGCTTCTCCGCCACCACCGAGATCAACAGGAACGACTGGAACGTCAGCTACAACGGCCCCATCCCGGGCGCCAGCAACGGCATGGTCCTCAGCGACAAGGTCACGATCAACCTCGAGATCGAGGCCGTCCAGGCCAAGGACGCGTAGTCCTCTTCAGTGCCGGGGGCCGGGGCCAGCGCCAATGCGCGGAGCCCCGGCCCCTCGTGCATTTATCTGCCGAACGGCCCGTGGTGCGTGCTCACGTGCCGCCTCCGTGCTTGACGAGGTAGTCGAGGTACAGCGGCCGCAGCGCCTCGGCCTCGTCGCCCTTCCCCGAGTCGATCGCGTCGGCGAGCAGCGCGGTCACCTTGCTGATGTCCCGCCCCGCCTCGTCGTCGTGCCCCTCGGATGCCTCGGCCGCCGGGATGGCGCGCAGCAGCTCCCAGAGGAACTCCACGTCGAGATGATGCAGTGCCCGCCGCACGGCGAGGTCGTGCAGCTCGCGGGACGACAGCTGGTCCAGTTCATCGCGGGTAGCCACGCGTGGACTTTATCGCCTGCCGCCCCCGCGCGTGTGCCCCGGCCTTCCGCCGCCAGCCTCAGCGCTCCGGCCCAGGCCGCCGGACACGGCCCGGACCACGGCCTGGATCCCGGCGTGCGCGGGCAGGTCCTCGAGCAGGACCGGCCGCCCGTCGGCGCCGGCCAGGGGGACCCGCCAGTTCGGGTACTCGTCCACCGTGCCCGGCATGTTCTGCGGCCGGCGCTCGCCCGCGGCCTCGGCCAGTGACACGCCGACCAGCATGGCCGGCGTCAGGGCCAGGTAACCGTACAGGGCGGCGGTGAACTGCTCCGGCGTGGCCCCGGCCAGCCGGGGCTCCGGCGTCGCCCCGGCCGGCCGGGCCAGCAGCCCCTCGCGGGCGAGCATGGCCAGCCAGCCGTCGACCTCCCGCCGGGCGGCGGCCCGCGCGTCCGGCTCCGGCTCGGTCAGCAGCCCGAGCCCGGCCCGGAGGCTGACCTGCTCGCCGGTGAGGAACGCCGCGGCCGGAGGCATGTCGTGGGTGCCGACCGTGGCCAGGCAGCCGCGGCGCCACCCGCGCGGGCGGCGCGGCGTACCGTCCGCGCGCCGCTCGAACCATGCCATCGAGGTGCCGAGGACCCGGCGGTCGGCCAGGAACTGGCGCAGCCAGGGCTCGACCGTGCCGAGATCCTCCCCGATGACCAGCGCCGGCCCGCTCGCCGCCGCCGCGACCAGCACGTCCCCGATCAGCTCGTGGTCATACCGCACGTACGTGCCCTGGCCGGGCTCCATCCCGGCGGGTATCCACCACAGCCGGGCCAGCCCCATGACGTGATCGATGCGCAGCCCCCCGGCGTGCCGCGTGGTCGCCGCGACGAGCTCAGCCAGCGGCCTGCCCGCCTGGGCGGCGAGCCGGCCCGGGTGCCACGGGGGCAGGGTCCAGTCCTGGCCTCGCTGGTTGAACTCGTCCGGCGGGGCGCCGACGCTCACGCCGGTGACGATCACGTCCTGCCGGGCCCACGCGTCGGCGCCGCCGGGATGCGCGCCTACCGCCAAATCGGCGATGACGCCGATCTCCATCCCGGCCTCCCGGGCCGCTCGCTGCGCCGCGGCGGCCTGATCCGCGGCCAGCCACTGCAGCCAGGCGTGAAATCCGGTCCGGTCGGCGTGCTCGCGGCGGAACGCCGCCACCTCCGCCGAGCGGGGCTCGGCCAGCGCCGCGGGCCAGGCCCGCCAGTCCGGTCCGTGGACCTCCGCGATCGCGCACCAGGCGGCCCAGTCCTCCAGCGCCCCGGAGCCGCGGGCCCGGAAGGTGTCCAGCTCCGTCTGCCGTGCGCCGCTCAGGCCCGCCGCGCGGATGATCCCCAGCGCCTCGTGCTTGGCCGTCCACACCGCGTCCCGGTCGATCAGGTCCGCCGTCTGGCTCGCGGCGCGCAGCGGTGCCCCGAGCGCGTCGACCCGGGCCCTGTCGGCCACGCTGAGCGCGGCGTACTCGGGGATGTCCTCGATGCGCAGGTACAGCGGTGACAGGTACCGCCTCGTCATCGCCAGGTACGGGGAGGGGCTGACCGGGGCCAGCGGCTCCGCCGCGTGCAGCGGGTTGACCAGGACGAAGTCCGCCCCCAGCTCGCGCCCGCTCCAGGCCGCCAGGTCGGCCAGGTCGCGCAGGTCACCGTGCCCCCAGGACTCGCGCGAGCGCACCGAGTACAGCTGCACCGTGAAGCCCCACGCCCGGCGCCGCGGCCAGGGGGCCGCCGCCCCGGCGACCCGGTCCTCGGCAGCAGCCGCGGGCCGGTAGTCACCCAGGGCGGCCAGTATGGCGGCCAGCGTCTCGTCGCTGACCGCCACCTCGCGGCCCCGCCAGTTCCGGTATGACACCGCCACGCCGCGCTCCTCGGCCCGGCGGATGAGCTCTGCCCGTCCCGTCACCGCACCAGTCAAGACAAACTCCTAACCAGCGCGCTTTCCCGGGTCGGCGTCAGCTCTCGCTGGTCGGCTCCAGCACGAACACCGGAATCTGCCGCGTGGTCTTCTGCTGGTACTGCGCATACGGCGGGAACGCCGCGACCGCCCGCTCCCACCATTCAGCGCGCTCGTCGCCGCTGATCTCGCGCGCCCTGTAGTCCTGCTTGTGCGCCCCGTCTTGCACCTCGACCAGGGGATTCGCGCGGACGCTGTAGTACCACAGCGGATTATCCGGCGCGCCGCCCTTCGAGGCCACCATGGCGTAGCGGCCGCCGTGCTCCACCCGCATCACCGGTGTCTTGTGCACCTTGCCGCTCTTGGCGCCCCGGTTGGTCACGATCACCACTGGCAAGCCGGTGTCGCGCAGCGTCGTGCCCTTGGTCCCGCCGGAGCCCTCGTACAGCTCGACCTGCTCACGCACCCAGGCGGCCGTGCTCGGCTCGTATTCTCCTTCAACAGGCATAGCGATAGTCAACACCAGCCGATGACGGCACCGCGTCCCAGGGTCCCCCACCTCTGTCCTGCCCGCGGGTGATGTGTGCCCGCCCCGCCTCATCCGTCCCCGCTGCACCATTTTCGTGGTAGATCCGGGCTACATGGTAGATCGAGTGCCTCCGGGTACACCAGATATTCCTCGAAGCCCGGATCTACCACGGTCATGGTGCCGGTGATCCTGGAGTGAGCAATGGGACGGCCGCCGTGACGGTTCCGCCGCGCCCGGCTCCTCCGCCGCGCCCTGCGGGCCGCCTGCCCGGCGGCTGCGGCCCCGCCGACGTGCACCCAGCCACAACCTCAGGTCACATTAGGGAATACACCCTTCTGATTCCCCCGGAATTACAACGAAGCCCGGAATCTTCCCGCAGCGGAAGACGCCTCCGGCGCCTGCGCCCTACAAGGGGTCCCGGCTTGGCATATCACGACGTACCCCAGCGCCGCGGCTGCCAGCGCCGGGGCAGCCGGGGCTGGCAGCCGGGCGATTCTCAACTGGTCGGGACGGCGAGATTTGAACTCGCGGCCTTCGGTCCCCCAGACCGACGCGCTAACCAAGCTGCGCCACGTCCCGTAACGACACGATCATTCATCGTGACACCAGCCCTCACCTGCCGGGCTGGCCCCGTCAGCTTAGCGCAACCGCGGCCACTCCTGGAAACCAGGCCAGTGCCCTCCGCCGCACCGGCCGTGCGTACGTGCTTTCCTGCCGGGCAGAAAGTTACGATGTGCCGGGCATGGTGCGGGCGGCTCGCTCGTTAAGCCACTGGGAGCCGGACGCGGACGGACGGAGGAGCTGGGTCGTTGAGGGTACTTGGCGCTCGCCGTCCGGAATCCGGCGAGGACGACGAGGACGCTGGCTACCAGCGGACCCGCCCGCTGCCCCGGCGCAGCTGGCGGCGCAGGCTGGCCTTCGCCCTGGCCAAGGTCCTCGCCGTCGCCATCGTCCTGCTCCTGGCCGCGACCGCCCTGCTGTATTTTTTCACCCCCTCGGCCGGCCAGGCCACCGCCCTGGCCGCGGCCCAGGCGAGGGAGCACCACATCGCCTACCCCGGGCCGGTCGTGCCGCAGGACTTCGCCGAAGCGCTGGTGGCGACCGAAGACCACCGCTTCTACACCGATCCCGGCGTCGACCCGCTCGCGCTGGTCCGGGTGGCCGCCTCCTGGCTCACCGGGCATACCGACGGGGGCGGCAGCACTCTGGACCAGCAGCTCGCCAAGAACCTGTACACCTCGGGCAGCAGCAGCTTCCCGCAGATCGTCGAGCAGGTGGTGGTGGCGGTCAAGCTCGACCGGGCCTACAGCCGGGCCGAGCTCCTGCGGCTGTACGCCGAGATCGCCTACTACGGCCACGGCTACTACGGCCTGCAGGCGGCCAGCTGCGGCTACTTCGGGCGGCCGCCTGACCAGCTCACCGTCGTGCAGGCCGCCATGCTGGCCGGCGCGGTGAACGCACCGACCTACGACGACCCGCTGACCTACCCGGCCCAGGCCCGGGCCCGGCTGGTGCACGTCATCGACCGGATGGCCGCGGTCGGCTACCTGACCAAGGCGCAGCAGGACGCCGCGTTGCAGGCCCCCCTCGGCCTGTCCGCCGTCCGCGGCTGCCAGTAAGCAGCGGTCAGTAAGCGGCTGCCAGTAAGCAGCGGTCAGTAAGCGGCTGCCAGTAAGCAGCGGTAACGTTCCGGAACGATCCGGACGTAACGTGGGCAGCGAACCCGGTAAGACCCGGCGTCAGGTGCCCGAGGTCTCCGGCTCAAGCTGCTCCGCGGCGGGCGCGTCGGCCCACAGGAAGACCCACCGGCGGTAGCTGTACAGCCGGAACAGCGTGGCCAGGGCGATGCCGGCGAGGTTGGCCACGTTGAAGGCGACGTTGCCGGTCAGCCCGAGCCCGTAGTGCACCGCCGCGACGACCCCGTCGGTGATGAGGATCCCGATCCCGTTGAACACGAAGAACAGGATCGACTCGCGGCGCCAGTGACTGCCCCGGCGATGCCGGAACGCCCAGAACTTGTTGCCCATGAAGGCGAACACCGTCGCCACGACGTTGGCTAGTGTCGTGGCCAGGATTGGGCCCATATGGGCACCGGAGTGGAACACGTTGACCAGGACGATAGTGAGCACGAATGCGAGGCCGCCGACGATGCCGAACTTGGCGACCTCATGGATAAGCACCCTGAATCGCTCATACATGTTGCGGATAGGCTGCACCGTTATTCGTCCCCTGAGTTGGCCCTTCCCGTGTCTAACCGACACTATCGCGTCCCCGGGCGTGGTCCGGGGAGGGTGCCAAAACCGTTCGGGGAATGTCATAATCCCCGGCTAGCCTGGGTCAGGTGCCGGAACGTCCCGAAACCGAGGTGCTCGTCCAGGCCCGCGGCCTGACCAAGAGGTTCGGCAGCTTCACGGCGGTCGACGGCATCGATTTCGACCTGTACCGCGGGGAGGCGTTCGGGTTCCTCGGGCCGAACGGCGCGGGCAAGTCCTCCACGATGCGGATGATCGGCTGCGTCTCGCCGCCCACCAGCGGGCAGCTGAGCATCCTCGGCCGCGATCCGGTCAAGGAAGGCCCGGCGATCCGGGCCCGGCTGGGCGTCGTGCCGCAGGAGGACACCCTCGACGTCGAGCTGACCGTGCGGGAGAACCTGCTCGTCTACGGCCGGTATTTCGGCCTGCCGCGGCGCGTCATCCGGGAGCGGACCGCTGCCCTGCTGGAGTTCGTGCAGCTCGCGGACCGCGCGGACGACAAGGTCGACCCGCTGTCCGGCGGCCTGAAGCGCCGCCTGACCATCGCCCGGTCGCTGATCAACGAGCCGGAGATCCTCATCCTCGACGAGCCCACCACCGGCCTGGACCCGCAGGCCCGGCACGTCGTGTGGGACCGGCTGTTCCGCCTCAAGCAGCGCGGCGTCACGCTGATCCTGACCACGCACTACATGGACGAGGCCGAGCAGCTGTGCGACCGGCTGGTGGTGATGGACCACGGCCGGTTCGCCGCGGTCGGCTCGCCCCGCGACCTGATCGCCCGGTACTGCTCGCCGGAAGTCCTCGAGCTGCGCTTCGACCCTGACCTGCACGACGCGGCCGCCGACAAGCTCAACGACTTTTCTGCCGAACGGTCCGAGGTTCTCGCCGACCGGATTTTGCTCTACGTCGCCGACGGGGACGCCACCCTGGCCGCGGTGCGCGCCAGCGGCATGGAGCCGCTCACCTCGCTGGTCCGCCGCGGCACGCTCGAGGACGTGTTCCTCCGCCTGACCGGCCGCCGCCTGGAGGACTGATGGTGGTGTTGCCACGGGGGGACGATCCCCCCCATACCCCCCCTGCACTTGGGGTGGCTTCCCGCCCCCCCGAACCCCCCTGGCCCCCCAGGCCCCCCCGGCCCCTGGCCCAATCGTTCCGTGCGTTCCAGTGCTGGCTGACCGTTTACCGGCGGATCTGGCGCTCCAGTATCTGGTCCACCGTGCTCGGCCCGGTGTGCTACCTGGGCGCGCTCGGCTTCGGGCTCGGCACGCTGGTGGACCGGCACGGGACGGCCAGCCTGGGCGGGGTGAGCTACCTGGCCTTCGTCGCCCCGGCCATCCTCGCCTCGGGCGCGATGAACACCGGGATGCAGGAAGCGACGTACCCGGTGTTCGGCTCGCTGAAGTGGAACCGGATCTACATCGGCGCGCAGGCCTCCCCGCTGCGGCCCGGAGACATCTTCCGCGGGCACCTGATGTTCATGATCATGCGGATCGCGATGAGCTCCGCGCTGGTCACGGTGCTGATCTGGGCGTTCGGCGCGGCCCGGAGCGCCTGGGTGATCCTGGCCTTCCCGGCCGCGGTGCTGACCGGGACCGCCTTCGCCGCCCCCATCGCGGCCTGGGCGGTCACCGTGACGGTCGAGAATTCCTTCTCCTACCTGTTCCGGTTCGGCATGATGCCGCTGATGCTGTTCTCCGGCACGTTCTTCCCGATCTCCCAGCTGCCCGGCTGGCTGCGCGTGGTCGCCGAGGTGACGCCGCTGTGGCAGGGCGTCGCGCTGTGCCGGGCGTTCAGCCTCGGCACCGCGGCCGATGACCCGCTCGCGATGCTCGGCCACGCCGCCTACCTGGCCGTGCTGGCCGCCGTCGGTATCTGGGCCGGAGCCCGCACCTACCGAAGCCGCCTCTATGTCTAGCGCCACCCTGCGCATGCTCCCGCCGGCCGGGCTGCTGGCCCGCCTGCGCCGCGCGGGCACCGACACGGGCAGCCTGCGCCTGATCGAGCGGCACGCCCGGGCCTACGGGCGCGCCTGGCTCGTGTTCGTCTCCGGGATCTTCGAGCCGCTGTTCTACCTGCTGTCGGTGGGCCTGGGGCTGGGCGTCCTGGTCGGTAAGGTGCCCGGCCCGGGCGGGCAGCCCATCCCGTACCGCGAGTTCGTCGCGCCCGGCCTGCTCGCGGTGTCCTCGATGAACGGCGCGATGTACGACTCGACGTTCAACGTCTTCTTCCGGCTGAAGTACGCCAAGCTGTACGACGCGATCCTGGCCACGCCGATGAGCCCGGCCCAGGTCGCTATGGGCGAGATCGGCTGGGCCCTGCTCCGCGGCACCATCTACGCCATCGCGTTCATGCTGGTCATGCTGGCCCTGGGCCTGGTGCACTCGCCGTGGGCCGTGCTGGACGTCCCAGTGGCCGTGCTGATCGGCTTCGCCTTCGCGGCCATCGGCATGACCGGCACCACCTACATGAAGAGCTGGCAGGACTTCGACTACGTGATCCTGGCCAGCTTGCCGATGTTCTTGTTCTCGGCCACCTTTTACCCGCTCAGCGTCTACCCGCGGCCGGTCCAGGTGGTGATCGAGTGCACGCCCCTCTACCAGGGCGTTGTGCTGCTGCGCGACCTGACCGTCGGCGTGGTCGGCCCGGGCCTGCTCTGGCGGGCCGGCTACTTGGCCGTGATGGGCCTGGCGGGCCTGTACGCAGCCGGCCGGCGGATCGGCAAGCTCCTGCTCGTCTGACCCATTTCCGCCGGCCGCCGGAACATGTATCCTGCGCGCGATGGGGGAGGAGCAGCCAGCGCGGCCGGGCCCCGAATCGGCCCCGCCGCTGGCCGAGGCGCCGTCGGCCGCAGCACCGCCGCGGGCGGTTCCGCGGCCCTTCGCCCTGCGGTCCTTCGCCCCCAGGCTCCGCGTCCTGAGCCCCCGTGTCCTGGGCCGGCGCGTCCTGAGCCCCCGCGCCGCCGGTGCGGACCCGGTGACCTGGCTGATCGCGGCGGTCATGTTCGCCGCGTACGCCGTCATCTCACTGTCCCGGCTGGTGCAGCTCAAGCCGACGTCCTGGGACCTGGGCATCTACACCGAGTACGTCAAGCAGTACGCCAATCTCAGCGCACCGATCGTGGACATCAGGGCGCCCGGCTTCAACCTGCTTGGTGATCACTTCCAGCCGATCGTCGCCGTCCTGACCCCCTTCTTCCGCGTGTTCCCGTCCGCGGCGACGCTGCTCATCGCGCAGGCGCTGCTGGCCGCGGCGTCGGTCTTCCCGGTCAGCCAGCTCGCCCGCGAGAAGCTGGGCACCGGTCCCGGCCGGGCGATCGCGTTCGCGTACGGGTTCTCCTGGGGCCTGCAGCAGCTGGCCCAGTTCGACTTCCACGAGATCGCCTTCGCCGTGCCGCTGCTGGCCTTCTCGCTGTGCGCGCTGGCCCGCGGGCACATCAAGGCGGCGGTGTGGTGGGCGCTGCCCCTGGTCTTCGTCAAGGAGGACCAGGGCTTCACCGTGGCCGCCATCGGGGTCTACCTGATCGTGGCCGGGCTGCGGGCCACCGTCCCCGGTCCCGCCGCCCAGGGTGACCCGGACGGCCGCGGCCGGATGGCCGCCGGGCAGCTCCTGCTGACCTGGGGCTTCGCCTGGTCGTTCGTGGCCATCGGCGTGATCATCCCGCATTTCAACCCGGCCCACGCCTACCAGTACTGGACCGACGGCGGGGTACTGGCCCCCGGCGGGCACCCGTCGGTCTTCGGCCTGGTCCGCCAGCTCGGCCATGCCTGGCCGGGCAAGCTGCAGACCGTGGTGATGCTGGCGCTGCCGACCGCGTTCATCGCGCTGCGATCGCCGCTGATCCTTATCGCCATCCCCAGCCTGATGCTGCGCTTCATCGCCACCGACAGCAGCTTCTGGGGCACGTACTGGCACTACAACGCCACCTTGATGCCGGTCATCTTCGTCGCCGCCATCGATGCGATGGCCCGGATCGGCGCCGCCATGGACGCCGACGCCGCCGCGGCCGGGCCGGCCGCTGGGCCAGCGGGCGGCGGGGCCTGTGGCCCGCGGCGCAGGCCGGGGCCCGGCGCTTCGGCGCGGCCATGATGGTCGCGGTCGCGGTCGCGCTCGCCTTCCAGTTCCCGCTGAGCCAGCTGTGGAACGCCTCGACCTACCGCATCAGCCCGCACGTCGCCGCGGCCGAGGCGGCCATGGCGCGCGTGCCTGACGGCACGACCGTGCTGACCACCTTGGACCTGCTCGCTCCGCTGGCCGCCCGGGCCGACACCTTCTGGATCGGCAACAGCGGCAATCCGCAGACCCAGTACATCGTGTTCGACGGCCAGGACAGCGGCTACTCCCCGGCGCCCGCCGACATCCCCGCCTTCATCGCCAGCCTCTACCCGCCGCATACCTATACCGAGATCTTCTCCGCCGGCGACGTGTACGTCTTCCGCCGCACCGGCTGACCGCCGAGTCGAGCGCTGGCCCCCCTGCTGGCGGCCGGGAAAATGTGCTAAGGAAGAGACTGTGCTAAGGAACACATCGTGCTGACGTCCGGAGAGCTCCGCGAGCGGGCCCGCGGGTTCCTGTCGGAGCATGACCCGCACGCGATGGAAAGGCAAGACTTCCTGAACGCGCGGTTCGACGCGGGCCTGGCGTGGGTCCACTACCCCGAAGGGCTCGGCGGGCTGGGCCTGTCCCGCTCGCTGCAGCAGATCGTCGACGCCGAGTTCGCGGCGGCCGGATCCCCGGGCCACAACGCCGAGCAGAACGGGATCGGCCTGGGCATGGCCGCACCCACCATCCTGGCCTATGGCTCCGACGAGCAGCGCCGGCGCTGGCTGCGCGAGCTGTGGACGGGCCGGGAGGTCTGGTGCCAGCTGTTCAGCGAGCCGGGCGCGGGCAGCGACCTGGCCTCGCTGGCCACCCGGGCGGTGCGCGACGGGGACGGCTGGGTCGTCAACGGGCAGAAGGTGTGGACCTCGCAGGCGCACGTGGCCCGGCGCGCGCTGCTGCTGGCCCGCCACGACCCCGACCTGCCCAAGCACCAGGGCCTCACCTACTTCTCGGTGGACATGACGGCTCCCGGTGTGGAGGTCCGCCCGCTGCGGCAGCTCACCGGCGAGGCCCAGTTCAACGAGGTGTTCCTGACCGACCTGTGGATCCCGGACACCGACCGGATCGGCGAGGTCGGCGAGGGCTGGAAGGTGGCCAACGCCACCTTGATGAGCGAGCGGGTCAGCATCGGCGCCTCCCGGGCCGCGCCCCGCGAGGGCGGGATGATCGGCCCGGTCGCCGCGACCTGGCGGTCCCGCCCCGAGCTGCGCACCCCCGGCCTGCACGACCGGCTGCTGCGGCTGTGGACCGACGCCGAGGTGGCCCGGCTGGCCGCCGACCGACTGCGCCAGCAGCTGGCTGCGGGCAAACCGGGGCCCGAGGGGTCGGCCGCCAAGCTGGTCTTCGCCCGGCTGAACCAGGACATCTCCGCGCTCGATGTCGAGCTCAACGCCGCTGACGGCTTGCGCTACGACGACTGGAGCATGCGCCGCCCGCGGGGCGCCGCCTTCTTCGGCCGCGGCCCCGGCTACCGCTACCTGCGCGCCCGGGCCAACTCCATCGAGGGCGGCACCTCGGAGATCCTGCGCAACGTCGTCGCGGAGCGGGTGCTGGGCCTGCCGGGCGAGCCGCGGGCCGACAAGGACGTCCCATGGAAGGACCTGCCGAGATGAGCGATCAGGCGGACCTCCCTGACCTGCTTTATTCAGATACCGAACGCGCTCTGGCTGACAGCGTCCTCTCCCTGCTCGCCGACCGTGGCAGCGTGGACAAGGTGCTGGCCCGCACCGAGTCGGTCGAGACCTACGACGAGGCCCTCTGGCAGGCCGTGGCCGGTGATCTGGGCTGCGCCGGGCTGCTCATCCCGGAACGCGACGGCGGTGCCGGCGCCTCTTACCGCGAGGCGTGCTCGGTCGCCGAGGCGCTCGGCGCCGCCGTGGCCCCGGTACCGTTTCTCGGCAGCGCCGTCGTCGCCACCGCTGCGCTGCGCAGTGTTGCCTCGGGTGCTCCGCACAGTGTGGCGTCGGGCCTCCCGGCCGAGGGGACCGCGGGTGCCCCGCGCGGCCCGGTGGCTATGTCCGCACCCACCCCTTTCACCCCCGCCCGGGCCGCGACTGACCTGCTGCGCCGGATGGCGGACGGCAGCGTGACCGCGGCGCTGGCCGTGCCGTTCGCCAGCGCGCCCGGCGGCGCGTTCCCGGTCTCGGTCCGGGTCGCGGGCCCCCGCCCCGGCGACGGCTCCGGCGTGGCCCGGCTGCGCGGGATGGTCAGCGGGATCGCCGACGCGCTGCCCGCCAGCGTGCTGCTGGTCCCGGCCGACGGCGTGCCGCAGGGCCTGTACCTGGTCGACGTGTCGGCCGCCGGGGTGGCCAAGGCGCCGGTGGTGTCGCTGGACATGACCCGGCAGCTGTGCGACCTGTCGTTCGACGATGCCCCCGGTACGCTGATCGCGTCCGGCCCGGCCGCCTCTCAGGCCCTTGAGGCGGCGCTGGCCGCGGGCGCGGGCGTGCTGGCCGGCGAGATGGTCGGGCTGGCCCAGCGCTGCCTGGACATGACCGTGGCCTACGTGCGGGAACGCCACCAGTTCGGCCGGCCGGTCGGGTCGTTCCAGGCGCTCAAGCACCGGCTGGCCGACGTGTGGGTCGCGATCAGCCAGGCTCGCGCCGCGTCCCGGTACGCGGCGGCCTGCCTGGCCGCCGGCGACCCCGACGCCAAGGTCGCGGTGGCCATCGCCAAGGCCTACTGCTCGGAGACCGCGGTGCACGCCGCGCAGGAGTGCGTCCAGTTGCACGGCGGCATCGGCTTCACCTGGGAACACCCCGCGCACCTGTACCTGAAACGCGCGAAGGCGGATTCGATCGCGTTCGGCACCCCGGACGCGCACCGGGCCGCGCTGGCCGCCCTGGTCGACCTGCCCGCCTCCTGACCGTGACCGCCGTATCCGCTGCTGCCGCCCCCGGCGAGGCCGAGCTGAGGCGCCGGGCTGGCCTCCTGTCCCTGGAGCAGAAGATCCGGCTGCTCACCGGGGCGGACTTCTGGGCCCTGCACGCCGAGCCCGAGGCCGGGTTGCGCCGGCTCGTCATGTCCGACGGGCCGGCCGGGGTCCGCGGCGAGTCCTTCGACGAGCGGGACAGCTCGGCCAACGTGCCGTGCGCGACGGCCCTGGCCGCGACCTGGGATACCGGACGGGTCGAGGAGATCGGCGCCCTGCTGGCCCGCGAGGCACGGCGCAAGGGCGTGGACGTGCTGCTCGCCCCCACCGTGAACCTGCACCGGACCCCGTACGCGGGCCGGAGCTTCGAGTGCTTCTCCGAGGACCCGGTGCTGACCGCGCGGATCGGCGCCGCCTACGTGCGCGGCGTGCAGCGCTGCGGCGTCGGCGGATGCGTCAAGCACTTCGTCGGCAACGACAGCGAGACGCAGCGGATGACCGTCGACGTCCGCATCGGCGAGCGGGCGCTGCGGGAGCTGTACCTGGCGCCGTTCGAGGCGATCGTCCGCGAGGAACGCCCGTGGGCGGTGATGGCCGCGTACAACGGCGTGAACGGGACGACGATGACCGCCAGCCCGCTGCTGCGCGACATCCTGCACCACGAGTGGGGCTACGACGGCCTGATCGTGTCGGACTGGACCGCCGCGCGTGCCACCGAGGAGACCGCCCGGGCCGCGCTCGACCTGGCCATGCCGGGGCCCGCGAGCAAGTACGGCCCGTGGGGCGACGCCCTGCTGGAGGCGGTCGAGAACGGCACGGTCGATGAGGCGCTGATCGAGGACAAGGTGGTCCGGATCCTCCGCCTGGCCGGCCGGGTCGGCGCGCTTGACGGCGGTCCCGCGGCGCCTGAGCTTGCCCCCCAGGACCCGGACTCGGTGGCGGTCGGTCGGCAGCTGCGGGAGGCCGCGGCGGCCAGCTTCGTGCTGGCTCGCAACGACGGCATCCTCCCGCTGCCGCGCTCACAGCGCCCGGCCTGCCCGGAGCCAGCGGACGGCCCGGAGCCAGCGGACGCCCCGGAGCCAGCGGACGCCCCGGAAAGCGACTCCCGCCTGCGGATCGCCGTCATCGGGCCGAACGCCGAGGACGCGCGGACCATGGGCGGCGGCAGCGCCACCGTCTTCCCGCCGTACACGGTCTCGCCGCTGGACGGGCTGCGCGCGGCCGGGCTGCACGTGACGTATGCACCTGGGGTGACCTCTCACCTGCGTGCCCCGCCGGCCCGGGCCCCGTGGCTACTGCGGCCAGGCCAGCCCCGGGACGCCGGGACCGAGGTCCGGTTCCTCACCGAGACGGGCGGACTGGCCCGGTCGGAGCTGCGCGACGGGGCCACGTTCCTGTGGCCGGAAGGGTTCGCGGCGTCGGGCATCACCGAGCCGGTGGCCCGAGTGCAGGTCCGCTGCGTGATCCGTGCCACCACTGGCGGGGTCTACCAGCTGGGCGTCTCCGGTGTGGGCCGGTACCGCCTCCTGGTGGACGGCGCGGAGGTCTTCGACGCCACCCTGGCGCTGCCCGACGGCGCCGACGTGGTTGAGGTGCTCATGCGGCCGCCCCAGCGGCTGGCGCCCGTGCCGCTGGCCGCGGGCCAGTCCGTCGCCGTGCTCGCCGAGTACGACGCGCGCTCCTCGCCGCCGTCCGGGATCGGCCCGGTCCTGCAGCTCAACCTGGTGCCGCCGTACGGCACCGATGACGAGGAGCTCGCCGCGGCCGCCGCCCTGGCCGCAGCCAGCGACGCGGCCGTGGTGGTGGTCGGCACCACCGCCGACGTGGAAAGCGAAGGGTTCGACCGCACCACGCTGGCGCTGCCGGGGCGGCAGGACGAGCTGGTGCGGCAGGTCATCGCGGCCAATCCCCGGACCGTCGTGGTGGTGAACTCCGGGGCCCCGGTCCTGCTGCCCTGGGCCGGGGACGCGGCGGCCGTGCTGCTGTCCTGGTTCGGCGGCCAGGAATACGGCAACGCGCTGGCCGACGTGCTGCTCGGCGACGCCGAGCCCGGCGGGCGGCTGCCCATGACCTGGCCCGCGTCCGAGGAAGGCCTGCCGTCGGCCGAGCCCGCCGACGGCGTGCTGAGCTATACCGAAGGCCTGTTCATCGGCTACCGCGCTTACGACCGTGACGGCCGCGTGCCCTTGTTCCCGTTCGGTCACGGCGCCGGCTACACCACCTGGTCGTACGAATCCGTCGTCATCCCTGATGACGCGACCCGGTTCTCGGCCTGCGTCACCGTGCGGAACACCGGCGCGCGGCGCGGCCGGGAGGTGATCCAGGTCTACCTTTCCCGGCCGGGCTCGGCGGTCGAGCGCCCCCCCAGGTGGCTGGCCGGCTTCGCCGCGGTCGAAGCGGACCCCGGCGAGACGGTCACCATCGGCATCCTCATCCCCGAGCGCGCCTTCCAGCACTGGGCGGCCCAGGAGTGGTCGATCGAACCCGGCCCGTTCGTCCTGGCCGCAGGCCCCTCGTCCGCGTCCCTCCCGCTCACCGCCCGCATCGAGCTTCCCTAGCGGCCGGTACGCCGATGGCCGGTCCGTCCGGAAAATAAGGACTTCACCCGGACGGACAGGCGCATGTCGGCGGACGAGCGGCCGATGCGGACGGCAAACTCGCCGGGCGGCCAGGCCCAGGCGCGGGCCGTCTCGTCGTAGCGGGCGAACGCCCTGGCCGGCAAGATCAGCCTGACCTCCGCAGTCTCGCCGGGCCCGGCGGTCGTGGCGGCGAAGGCGGCCAGGGTTCGCACCGGGCGTCCGGGCCCGGGCGTGAGCGGCTCCACGTAGGCCTGGACCACCTCGCGGCCCGGCCGGGCTCCGGTATTGCGGATCGCCACGGTCACGCCCACGTCGCGGGCCGGGCCGACGGTCTCGGCGTGGGCCGCAGCCGACAGGTATTCCCAGGTCGTGTAGCCCAGGCCGTGGCCGAAGGCGAAGCGCGGCGCTATCCCGGCCCGGTCATAGCCGCGGTAGCCGACCAGCAGCCCTTCGGCGTACTCGAGCCGGCCATGCTCCGGCACCGAATGCAGGACCGGGCAGTCGGCCTCGGCGGCCGGGATCGTGACCGGCAGGCGGCCGCCCGGCTCGGCCCGCCCGAGCAGCACGTCCGCCAGCGCGTCGCCGATGGCCTGCCCGGGCAGCCAGCAGCAGCCGATCGCGGCCACCTGGTCCGCCCACGGCATGAGCACCGGCATGCCTGCGTTCACCACCACGATGGTCCGGTCGTTCACCTCCGCGACCCGCCGCACCAGGTCGTCCTGGCCGCCGGGCAGGGCGAGCCCGGGCCGGTCGAAGCCCTCGCTCTCCGTGGCCGGCCCGGAGCCCACCACGACGACGGCCACGTCGGCGGCGCGTGCGGCCTCCACCGCCTCGCGCAGCAGCGCGTCAGCGTCCGGCGCAGGCACGATGCCGAGCCGGATCGCCACCGGGCCCTGCGGCCAGTCCTCCGGCAGCAGCGAGATGGCGACCTCGGCCTCCTGGCCCTCGGCCAGCTCGACCGTGGCCCTGATCTCGCCCGGGCGGACCATGGCCTCCACCGGGTCAGCGGGCACGCCGGGGTGCCCGGCGGCGACCAGCCTCCCGTCGACCGCCAGCGTGAGCTGGCCAACCCCGCCCGCGCCGATCACGTGCGGTCCGCCGCGGGCGGCCTGGTAGCGGGCCCGGAGCACGATCGTGCCCCGGCCGCCCCGGCCGATGCCCGCGGGCAGGCCGTCCCACCAGGTGAACATGGTCGCGGTACGGTGCTCCGTGCCAGCCAGCTCGCCGTCCTCGGCCCGGAATTCCAGCCGGACGCCCGGTTCTCCCGTATCTGGATCACGCAGCGTCCCAGGCTCGGGCTCCGGTACGATGCTCCAGGTCACGCAGCCCGGCCGCACGGTCACGCGGGCCCGGCCGGCCAGCGCCTCGGTCAGCGCGCCCGCCGGGGTCGACACGCTGGCCTGGGGGACGCTCGCGCTGCCGCCCCCTTGGGTGACCGGGCTGACCGCGTTAGGCCCGATCAGCGCGATGCTGCCGATCACGCCCGGATCGAGCGGCAGCACCGGGGGGGCCTGGGCGGGCCGCCCCCGCGGGCCAGCACCGCCGGCCTCGTTGCGCAGCAGCGTGAACGCCATCGCGGCGACCCGGCGCAGCAGGGCCGGGTCGGCGAGCACCGGGCGCCCGTCCGGGGCGATGCCGTCCGGGGACTTCCCGTTCGCGGTGGCGCCGTTCGGGCCGAGGGCCCCCACCCGGCGGGCCAGCCGCAAGATCCTCAGGACCTTGGCGTCCACCTCGTCTTCGCTGACCTCGCCTGCCCGCACCGCCGCGGTCAGCAGGCCGCCCCACGGCCCGGACGGGCCGGGCATGGCCAGGTCGAGCCCGGCCGTCGCGGTCGCGACCGTGGTACGCGCGGCGTGCCAGTCGGACAGGGCCACGCCCTGGAAGCCCCACTCCTGCTTGAGGATCGCGGACAGCAGCCGGGGGTGCTCGGTCATGGTGATGCCGTTGACCATGTTGTAGCCGGTCATCACCAGGTCCAGGTCCGCCTCGCGCACGCACGCCTCGAACGGGACCAGGTACAGCTCGCGCAGGACGTGCTCGGCGATCCGCGCGTCGTAGGTCCAGCGCTGGGTCTCTGAGTCGTTGCCCACGTAGTGCTTGGCCGCGGCGGCCACGCCGGCCTGGCGCAGCCCGTCCACGTAGGCCACCGCCATCCGGGCGATGAGCACCGGGTCCTCGCCGAACGACTCGAAGCCGCGCCCGCCGAGCGGCGTGCGCATGACGTTGATGGTCGGCGCCAGCAGCACGTCGACGCCCTTGCTCTTGGCCTCGGCGCCGAGCGCGAACGCGAGCTCCCGGACCAGCGCGGGATCCCAGGTCGCGCCGAGGGCCGACGGGCAGGGCAGGCTCGCCGACGGGTTCCGTTCGTCCATGGTCTGGCCGCGGACCCCGGCCGGGCCGTCGGACATGACCATCGCGCGGAGGCCGATCGCGGGCAGCGGGTGCGTGCGCCAGTTGTCCGCGCCGGTCAGCAGCCGCACTTTGTCCTCGAGGTCCAGCGCGGCGAGTAGTTCGCGGTCATGGGCCCTGTGGTTGGGGGCTCCGTGGTTATGAGCAGGGCGGGGCTGCGCCCGGCCGCTGACGCGGCCGGGCGCCCCGTAGGCGTCGTTCATGTGGCTCGGTTCAGCTCACGACGCCGGGCTGAGGTGCAAGAGCGTGTACTCCATGTACGGGGAGTTCGGCACCGGGTCGATGTACTGGTTGGACTGGGTCGGCCAGCCGGTGTAGTCCTTGGTGGAGTACTCGTACCAGGCCGCTCCGTACAGCAGCGGGATCACCGGCGCCTGGGTGGCGACGATGCCCTCCAGCGTGTTCAGCGCCTGCTGCTGGGTCGCGGTGTTGTCGGTGCCGGCGTACTGCGCCAGGGCCGCCTGGGCCTGCGGGTTGTCGTAGCGGCCGTAGTCACCCCCGGCGGTCTTGCCGACCGGGGCGGACAAGCTGGCGTCCAGCCAGTAGTCGAAGTAGTCGTACGGGCTGGGCCCCTGGTTGCTCCAGTGGATGATCGCGTCGAAGTTCCCGACCGGGTAGTCGTTGTACCACTGCGTGGCCTGGACTCCGTCGAAGGACACCTGGAAACCCTCCGCGTTCAGCTGGGTCGCGATCAGCTGGGCGTCGGTGGCGTAGTCGGTGTAGGACGACGGGTCCTCGATGGAGAACTTGATCGGCTGGCCGTTCTTGGTCCACTTGCCGCCGGTCTGGGTGTACCCGTCACTGCTCAGCAGCTGGGTGACCTTGGCCGTGTTGGTGGTGGGGGAGATGTCGTTGGCGTAGGAGGGGTCGAGGAGGGCGCTCTGGGTCGGCAGCAGCAGCCCGCTCGACGACGTGGCCGGCGGCTCGTAGTTGGTCTCGCCCTGGGCGGCCAGCTGCTGCCGGTCGATCCCGGCGCTGATCGCCTGGCGCACCTTCGGGTCGTTCAGCGGCGCCTTGGCCGTGTTCAGCCATAGCGTCACCACGTTGTTGTCGGCGAACCACGGCTCGTTGGGCGTCCAGGTGTGGTTGCTGGAGTTCGCGGACAGGTACTCGGACTGGACGTTGGCCACGTCGTTGCCCGCGTAGCCGATCTGGCCGCTGTCCAGCGCCGGGTTGGCGGTGGTGTTGCTCACGTAGTTGGGGAAGATCACCTCCGGCACGGTCACCTTGGCCTTCTGCCAGTAGTACGGGTTCTGCTTGAACGTGACCTTCTGCGCGGAGAACGAGGCAAGCTCGTACGGGCCGGTCCCCACCGGGGTGGCGTCCGCGTAGGTGGCCGGGTTGGACACGCCCTGCCAGATGTGCGCAGGCAGGATGTACGTCGACCCGATCAGGAACAGGTTGGCGTACTCGGGCTGGGCGAACGTCAGCACGGCCGTCGTCGAGTTCGGCGCCGTCGCGCTGACCGGCAGCGGCGTCGGCGCCGGGGCCTGCGAGGCGAGCGTCGAGTTCTTCATCAGCAGGTTGAAGGTGAACGCCACGTCGCTGGCGGTCATCGGCGTGCCGTCGCTGAACTTCACGCCCGGGCGGATGGTGAACGTCAGTGTCTTGCCGTTGTTGGACCAGGCGTAGCCGGTGGCCAGCCAGGGGATCGGCGCCTGCGTCGGCTGCATGATGTTGAACTCGAGCAGCGGCTCGTAGGTCATCGACTGCATGTTGTCTTCCACGCCCAGGGAGGTCGAGACGTAGGGGTTGAACGTCTGGGCGAACACCTGGCCGGTGTTGTCGACGATGACCAGCGGTGCGCCCTTGGTGGATGTGGATGTGGCTGTCGATGACGAGCTGGTCGAGGAGCCCGAGCTGCTGCAAGCCGCCGCGCCCATGGCCAGGATGGCCGCCGCAGCCAGGGTTTTTACAGTTCTGTGATTCATTGTCTAAACTCCGAATGCCCGGCCGGCTTCCGCCGGCCTGTCATGGTGACCGTGTCGGGGTCCGTCATAACGTGGTGGGTGCGGGCCGGCCGGGCGTGTTGTCCCTCCGGCCTGCTGTTGTCGTGTCGCTGGTGCGGGGTTCGTCCGGCCCGGGCCCGGCCGGGCCGGGGCCGCTAGCTGCCGTGCCGGTTCATCGCTTCTCCTCTCCAGGCCATCGAGGTCTGCGGGTCTTTTCGGGCGGCGCCTGCGCGGGCCGCGGTTCCGGCAGGCGCGGCCGGGCCAGCGGCTGGCACTGAGCCGCGGTCAGCCCGGGCACGTGCAGCCAGCAGGCGCTGGAGTGCCCCGGGGCGATCTCCGCGGCAGCGGGCCGCTCCTCGGCGCATACCGTCATGGCGAACGGGCAGCGCGGGTGGAACCGGCAGCCGCCGGGCGGCCGGATCAGGTTGGGCGGCGCCCCGCGGCCCCGCAGCGACGGCGCCTCGGCCCGGTCCGGGTCGGGGGCGGCGGACAGCAGGAGCTGCGTGTACGGGTGTGCCGGGGCGTCGGTGACCTGCGCCGCGGGCCCGGACTCAATGACCTGCCCCGCGTACATGACCGCGATCACGTCGGCCAGGTAGCGCGCGGAGGCGATGTCGTGGGTCACGTAGAGGATGGCCAGGCCCTCACGTTCGCGCAGGCCCGCCAGCAGGTTGAGCACGCCGAGCCGGATGGACACGTCCAGCATCGACACGGGCTCGTCGGCCAGCAGGACCCGCGGCCGCATGGCCAGCGCCCGCGCGATCGCCACTCGCTGCCGCTGGCCGCCGGACAGCTCGTGCGGGTACTTGCCTGCGAACACCTCGGCCGGGCTCAGCGCCACCCGCCCGAGCAGCTCGGCGATCTGGGCGTCCAGGCTTGCCGCGCCGGCCAGGCCGCGCAGGCGCAGTGGCCGGGCCAGGTGATACCGGACGTCGTGCACCGGGTTGAGCGAGGAGAACGGGTCCTGCAGCACGAGCTGCACCTCGCGCGCGTAACGCTGCCGTCCCGGTACCGCCGCGCCGTCGAGCAGCACGGTCCCAGCCGTGGGCTCGATCAGCTGCGCCAGCATCCGGGCCAGGGTCGACTTGCCCGAGCCGCTCTCCCCGACCACCGCGGTGATGCCGGCCGGAGGCAGCGCGAGCGTCACGTCCTCGACCGCGTGCACGACGGCCCGCCGCGCGCCCCGGCGGGCGTGCACGGGAAAATGCTTGGTCAGGCCGCGGGCCTCGAGCACCGGCACGGCACCGTCGGCACCGCCGGCGGTCCGGGCCCGGTTGAGCGGGATGATGCTCATGACCGGCCTCCGGTGGCCGGACCCGCCGCGGGCACCGGGCGGGCCAGCTCGGCGGGCACGTTTCTGCTGCCGTCCTGCAGCCAGCACGCGGCCGCCCTTGTCCGGCTGTCCAGGTCCAGCAACGGCGGCGCGTCGGTGCGGCACCGGTCGAACGCGTAACCGCAGCGCGGGTGGAAGGTGCACCCGGAGGGCAGGTTCCGCAGGTCAGGCGGCGAGCCGGGGATGCCTTCCATGGCCCGGCGCGCCCCGTGCAGGGCGGGGAACGAGCTGAGCAGGCCCAGGGAGTAGGGGTGCCGCGGTGCACGGAAGACCGCGCCTGCGTCGGCCCGTTCCACCAGCCGGCCGGCGTACATGACCGCGATCGAGTCCGCGATCTCGGCCAGCAGCGACAGGTCGTGCGAGATGAACAGCACGGCGAAGCCCAGCCGGTCGCGCAGCGCGGTGAGCTCTTCGAGGATCTCGCGCTGGGTCACCACGTCCAGGGCGGTCGTCGGCTCGTCCAGGATCACCACCGACGGGTCGAGCGCAAGCGCCGTGGCGATCATCACCCGCTGGCGCATGCCGCCGGACAGCTCGTGTGGGTAGCTACCCAGCCGGTCGGCGGGGATGCCCACCATCTCGAGCAGCTCGCCCGATCGGGCCTGCCGGCCGGCGCGGCTCATGTCCGGCCGGTGCGCCCGCAGCACGTCGGAGAACTGGGTGCCGATGGACAGCACCGGGTTGAGAGCGTTCATCGAGCTCTGCAGCACCACCGCGATCTCGTTCCAGCGCAGCCCGCGCAGTTCCCGCTGGCCCGCGGACAGCAGGTCGACCGACTCGCCGAACCGGGCCGAGCCCGCGGTGATGACGCCCGGCGGCCGCAGCAGCCGGGTGACCGCGTAGGCCAGAGTGGACTTGCCGCTGCCGCTCTCCCCAGCCAGGCCGAGCACCTCGCCGCGGCGCAGGTCCAGGTCCGCGCCCACCACCGCGTGCACCGCGTCGTCGCCCAGCCCGTAGTCCACGCACAGGCCCCGCACCTCGAGCAGGACCTCGGGCGCGCTTACCACGCCGCTCCCGGCCCCGCCCGCGGCGCCGCTGACCACCGCGCCGCTGACGACCCCGCCGCTGACGACCGCGCCGCTAGTGATCCCGCCGCTCGTGATCCCGCCGCTCATGATGCCCTCCTCGAGGCCGGAAGCACGGGTGTCAGGCCCAGCACGGGCCGTCCGGGCAGCCCCGCCCGGCGCGCGCGGCGGCCGGCAATGCCGCCGGAGCCGCCCCGCAGCCGCGGGTTGACGAACTCGTCGATCCCGAAGTTGAGCAGCGCCAGCCCGGTGCCGAACAGCCCCACCGCCAGCCCCGGCGGCACGAACCACCACCATTCCAGGTGCGTCTGCTGGGCCGCCTGCGCGCTCTGCGCCCAGTACAGCATCGTGCCCCAGCTCCAGTGGGAGGTGCTGATCACGCCGAGGAAGGACAGCGCGGTGTACGTGCCGACCCCGTAGATGACGGTGAACAGGAACGAGGTCGCCACGACCGGGATCAGGTTGGGCAGGATCTCGAACGTCATGATCCGCCAGCTCTTCTCGCCGATGATCCGGGCCGACTCGACGAAGTCCCGGGTGCGCATGGACAGGGTCTGGACCCGCATCTGCCGGGCGCCGAACGCCCAGCCCGTCACGGCGATGATGACCCCGATCACCACGTCGTTCGGGTTCACGCCCCGGCCCAGGAAGCCGAAGATGACGATGAGCAGCGGCAGCGCGGGCAGCACCAGGAAGATATTGGCCAGCATGGACAGCAGGTCGTCGGCGGAGCCGCCGAAGTAGCCCGCGGTCACGCCGAACAGCACGGCCAGGACCGTGGCCACCGCGCCGGCTACCACCGACACCAGGATCGTGCTGCGCCCGCCGACCAGCAGCTGGGACAGGACGTCCTGCTGCACCTGGGTGGTGCCGAGCCAGTGCGCCGCCGAGGGCGGCATCGGCGTGCTGGCGGTGGTCGAGACGCTGGTGCCCGGGTTGTACGGGGCGATCAGCGGCCCGATAATGGCCAGGATCCCGAACACGCCGGACAGGCACAGCCCGGCCACGACTTTCGGCGATTTCAGCAAGGCGCGCACGTCAGGCCTCCTGCCGGGTCCGCGGGTCGAGGAACGCGTAGACGAAGTCGGCGGCCAGGTTGGCGAGCAGGACCGCCAGGGTGATGATCAGGAAGATGCCCTGCAGCAGCGGGTAGTCGTCGCTGCCGATCGCGGTGAAGAGCAGGTAGCCCACCCCGGGATAGGAGAAGACGATCTCGGTGAGCAGCGCGCCCGAGACGATGAACCCGATGGCCAGCGAGAAGCCCGCCACGCTCGGCAGCAGCGCGTTCCTGGCCGCGTAGCTGACCACCCGCCGGGCGGGCAGCCCCTTGGCCTGCGCCAGCAGCACGTAGTCCTCGTCCATCGTGGTGACCATCATGTTGCGCATCCCGATGATCCAGCCGGCCACCGACGCGAGCACGATGGTCAGCGCAGGCAGCGCGGCGTGGTCCAGCACGCTGGACACGAACGGCCAGTTCAGGCCCGGGTTCAAGGTCGTGGTGTCATAGCCCGAGTTCGGCGGGAACCAGCCCAGCCTGGTCGCGAACAGCGCGACGGCGAGGATCGCCACGAAGAAGTACGGGGCGGCCTGGAAGAAGGTCATGGCGGGCAGCAGGCCATCCAGCCAGCTGCCCCGCTTCCAGGCGGCGGCCACGCCGAGCAGTGTGCCGAGCACGAAGCTGAGCACGGTGGCGATGCCCACCAGGCCGATCGTCCAGGGCAGCGCGGCCCGGATCAGCCCGCCGACCGAGGCCGGGTAGAAGTTCAGCGAGGTGCCCAGGTTCCCGTGCAGCAGGTGGCTCCAGTACTGCACGTACTGCCCCCACAGCCCGGTCGGTGTCTGCACCCCGTACTGCACCTCGAGCGCGGCGATGGCCTGCTTGGACTCCTGGGCCTGGACCCGGCCCAGCACCGCCAGCGCCGGGTTGCCCGGCATCAGCCGCGGGATGAAGAAATTCACCGTGATCGCGACGACCGCCGTGAGGAGGTAGAACGCCATCCGGCGGGTGATCATGCGCATGGCTCATATCTCCCGGTACCAGCCGATGTCGGCCTGATCGGCCGGGGCGGGGCAGCCGCAGCTCTCCCGGCGGATCAGCTCGGTGGGCAGCACGATGTCGCGTGCCGGCAGGTGCTCGCGGTTGAGCATGGAATACAGCACGTCGAAGGCCGTGGTGCCGAGCTGCTTGATCGGCTGGCGGACGGTGGTCAGGCTGGTGCGCAGGTGACGGGCCAGCGGGATGTCATCGAAGCCGGTCACGGCCACCTGCCCGGGGACGCCGATGCCGTGCTTGCGCAGCGCGGACATCACGCCGAGCGCGGTCTGGTCGTTCGCGCACACGATCGCGCGCGGCAGCCGGCGGCCCGCGTCGAGTAGCCGGTCGATCACCGCAGCTCCGCCCGAGGCGAAGTAGTAGCCCTGCCATCCCGGCCCGCAGTCCAGATCCGCGCCGGCCGCGGCGGCCTCCGCGGCCAGGACCTCCCGCCGCTCGATGCTGTCCGGGCTGTCGGCGTAGCCGCCCAGGTAGCCCACAGTCGGGTAGCCGTGGTCGCGCAGCAGGTGGCGGGCCAGCGCGCGCATGCCGGCCTTGTTGTCGCCGTGCACGTTCGCCGTGGTCGGCGTCGCGTACCCGGCCAGCGTGACGATCGGCAGCTGCCGGGACAGCCGGTCCATCTGGTCGGGCTCGAGCACCCGGTCGTGCAGGATCAGCCCGTCGCTCTTGCGGGCCAGCGCCAGGGTCCGGCCGCCCGGGTCGTGCTCGGTGATGCCGACCGACCGGATCAGTAGGTCGAAGCCGCGGCGCTGGGCTGCCGCCTCGACACCGCGGTTGATCAGGTCCGGGTATTGCAGGCTTTCGGCCTCGTCCGCGAACACGTCCTCGTCCATGTCCGCCGGCCACGGCCTGCGCACGATGACGCCGACCACCTCCTTGAGCCGCGCGCTCAGCGCCCGCGCCGCCCCGTCGGGCGCGAAGCCCAGCTCGGCCACCGCGGCCAGCACCCGCTCTCGGGTTTCCTGCCGCGGGTTGCGCTGCCCGTTGAGCACGCGAGACACCGAGGCGATCGAGACTCCCGCGGCCCGCGCCACGTCGTAGATCGTGGGGGCCGCGTCCGGATCCCCGGCGCCGTTCACCGCGTCCTTACCAGCCACCATCGCGCGCTCCTCACCGTGCGCCAGCGAGCTTCGGTAAGCGCTTTCCGACATCGCCCGAAGAAAGGTGCCGCCGCTGGCGGCACCACGTCCGGCCGTTCGGGTAAGCGCTTACCGGACTCGTATGCCCATAGGGTACGGCTATCGGGTGATTTATCTCAAGAGCCATCTTCGCCACTGTTACGGGAACGTGACACGCCCCGAAGCCCGTGCCTGGGGGCCTGACGTCGGGTACCCGGGCGCAAACCCGCTGACCAGGCGATCAGCCGTGACACATCAGCGAAACGTCCGCCGCACTCGTTACCGTCCGCGTAACAACTGAGTAATACGGCTGAAACTCGCGCATGGGACACATTCCTTGCAGATATATGGAGCGGCCGGGGTAGAGCCAGCGCGCAGCTGGCCGCCAGAAGGCCCCCGATAGCCCTGGAGGCGTAGTGAGTCCCTATCCGAGCTGGCTGAACGCCGGGGATAACTCCTGGCAGATGACAGCAGCCACGCTGGTCGGGTTGATGTCGATCCCGGCCCTGGCCGTGCTCTACGGCGGCTTGGTGCAGAAAAAGTGGGCGATGAACACCGTGATGATGGTGTTCACCACCTTCGGCCTGGTCTTGATTACCTGGGTTCTGTGGGGGTTCAAGCTGGGCTTCGGCACGCCTTTGGTCAGCACGTTCATCGGTGATCCGAGGACGATTCTCGGGGCGGCCGCCGAACAGAGCCAGGCCAGCCTCCCGTTGGTGAACGCCGCCGTCCCGAGCTGGCACCTCCCCGGGGCGTCCGTCGAGTACTTCCAGTTCGTGTTCGCGGCGATCACCCCGATCCTGTTCATCGGCAGCGTGCTCGGCCGGATCAGCTTCAAGGTCTGGATGGTCTTCGTCCCGCTGTGGATCACGTTCGCTTACTGCGTCAACGCGTTCCTGCTCTGGGGCGGCGGCTACTGGGCCGGGAAGGGCGCCCTGGACTTCTCCGGCGGCTACGTCATCCACCTGGCCGCCGGCGTCTCCGGCTTCGTCGCGGCGGCCGTCATCGGGCCGCGGCTGCGGCGTGACCGCGAGCGCGCCATCCCGAACAACCTCATGTTCGTCGCCGTCGGCGCCGGCATCCTGTGGCTCGGCTGGAACGGCTTCAACGGCGGTGACCCGTACTTCGCCGGAGCGGACGCCGCGGCGGCGGTGCTCAACACCAACCTGTGCACCGCGGTCGCCATGCTGGTCTGGATCCTCATGGACATGACGCTCAGCAGCGAGAAGAAGCCCACCTTCCTCGGCGCCCTGAACGGCATGATCTGCGGCCTGGTCGGCATCACCCCGGCGGCCGGCTACGTGAACGGCTTCGGCGCCATGATTATCGGCGTGGTCTGCTCGTCCATCGTCTGGGTGGCCTGGTACACCCTGCCGAAGTACGTCTGGCCGTTCAAGAAGGTCGACGACGCGCTCGGCGTGGTCTACACCCACGGCATCGCCGGCCTGCTCGGCGGCCTGCTGGTCGGCCTGCTCGCCGACCCGAAGGTGATCGTGTACCTGGGCGTCGGCAGCGGCTCCGGGTTTTCCGGGGCAGGCCTGTTCTACGGGCACCCGCACCAGCTGCTGGTCCAGTTCGAGGCGGCCCTGACCATCATCATCTGGGACGCGGCGATCACGTTCCTCATCTTCATGATCATCAAGTACGTGTTCAGGATGAAGCTCCGGCTGCCCGACGACGTGCTGGAGATCGGCGACGTGGCGGTGCACGGCGAGGAGGCGTACCCGTCCGAGGATCTGGTCGGCGTAGGCACCTCGATGGCCGACGAGGTGTCACCCGGCATGGTGGCCGAGAGGGCGTCATCGCGCCCGTCCGATGACTCGTAACTTGCGCTACGTGCGGCCGTAGCGCAACCAGGGGCGTACCCGGGCACCGAGCTCAAGAGCCGGTGCCCGGGTGCGTGCCCGGATCACGGCCCCTGGCCCTCCGGTCCCGCGTCAGTCGAGCCGGCGCCCGGATTGATACAGTTCCTGGGGGCCGGTATAGCCGGACGGCTCGCCGCGCAGCGGCGGTAAGGCGAGGTTCGGGAGAGGTATGACCAAGCGCGTTGTCGAGGCAACGACCCTGGTCACCGAGGACGGCGTGCCGATTGATGCCATTCACCTGCCCGGCCCGAAGGACCTGGCGATCATCGTCGCGCACGGGTTCACCCTGTCCTGGCAGCGTCCGAACGTCTGGCGGATCGCCAACCGGTTCCACCGGACGGCCGGCGTCATCAGCTTCGATTTCCGCGGCCACGGCCGCTCCGGCGGCCTGTCCACGCTCGGTGACCGGGAGATCTGGGACCTGGATGTGGCCGTCGCCTGGGCGCGCGAGCTCGGCTACCAGCGGGTCGCCGCGGTGGGGTTCTCGATGGGCGCGTCGGTGGTACTCCGGCACGCCGGCCTGCTCGGCGGCCTCGATGCGGTGGTATCAGTCAGCGGCCCCGGGCGCTGGTACTACCGGGGCACGGAGCGGATGCGATGGGTGCACCGGGCCGTGGAGCGCCGGGCCGGACGGTACGTGACCAAGCGGTGGCTGAAGACCCGCATCAGCCCGGAAGGCTGGAAGCTGATCCCGATGCCGCCGGCCGAGGCCGCCGCGAAGATCGCGCCGGTGCCGCTGCTGATCGTGCACGGCGACCAGGACATCTACTTCCCGCCCGAGCACGCCCGCCAGCTGTACCAGGCCGCCCGCGAGCCGAAGGAACTGTGGCTGCTGCCCGGGATGGGCCACGCCGAGTCCGCATGCCGCCAGGAGCTAGTCGACCGCATCGGCCGCTGGGTCGACCGGGCCGTCCGGGACCCTGCCGCCATCCCGGACCTCACCTCGGTCCCAGCCGCTCCCTGAGCCGGACGGGTCGGCCCGGTCACGGCCGAGGCGGGGGAACCCCAGGATGACCCCGGATCAGGCGCGCCCGGCCTCGGAGTGGGTCACCACCCAGATCGCGTGCACCGGCTCATCCGTCCTGTTCAGGTACTCGTGCGGCGTCGAGGAGTCGAACGCGATCGAGTCGCCCGGGCCGAGCTCGAAGCTCTCGAACCCCACGTTGGCCTGCAGCGTGCCGCTGATGACCAGGCCGTATTCGCGCCCGTCGTGGCGCAGCGGAAGGCGCTCGTCAGTTGAGTGACCGCCCGGGGAGTAGACCACCTCCAGGAAGTCGGTCGTGGCGTCCGGCGCTGGGGTGAGCCGCTCCCAGCGCACCCCACTGGCCAGCTCGATGATGGCCCGGCCGCCGGCCCGCTGCACGATGCCGGGCTCCACCGGGCCCGGCGGCACGGACCTGGCCTGCGCCGGGCCGGGCGGCCCGGCGGCCTCCGCGGCCGGGCGGGGCTCACCGCCGAACAGCAGGTGGTCCAGCGAGCTGCCCAGCTCGGTGGCCAGGGAGTACAAGACGCCGACCGACGGCACCGATACGCCCCGCTCGATCTGCGAGATGAGGCTGGCCGAGCACCCGATCCGGCGCGCCAGTTCGCGCACGGACCACTGCCGTTCCTCGCGGGCCAGGCGCAGCCGAGGCCCGAGCCCTGTCTCCGGATCGAAGCTTGCCGACATGATGTAAACGTACACTTCACGCCGTATCGTCCCAGCCATGACAGCCCCACTGCACGCAGCAATGGATTTTCGGTGCCAAGCAGACATCCTGGCCAGGTTCCCGGCTCAGGACTTGCACCCCACCGGGCCCTTGCTGACCGGGCGGCCCCGGGGCCACCGCGTTCGGGATGTACCGGAAGATGACCGGGCTCCGGCCGCGGCTAAGCTCGAAGTGGCTTCCCCCAAGACCCACCGGGAGGACATGGTGAGCGCCAAGGTCGCCGAACTGGCCGGTATCGAGGTACCCACGGGCCTGCTGATCGGCGGGGAGTGGACCGGCGGGCGGGGTGGCGGCACGCTGCCCGTGATCGACCCGGCCACCGAGGACCCCGTGGCCGAGGTGGCCGACGGCACCGTCGACGACGCGCTGGACGCGGTCTCCGCCGCGCACGACGCGCTGGCCGCCTGGGCCGCGACCCCGCCGCGGCAGCGCGCCGAATGCCTGCGCCGGACCTTCGAGCTCATGACCGACAACGCGGAGCCGCTGGCCCGGCTGATGACGCTCGAGAACGGCAAGGCGCTGCGGGACGCCAGGGCCGAGGCGGCCTACTCGGCCGAGTTCTTCCGCTGGTACGCCGAGGAGGCGGTCCGGATGGACGGCGTCTTGATGCAGGCGCCGTCGGGTGCGAACAAGATCCTGGTCATGCGCCAGCCGGTCGGCGTCAGCGTGCTCGTCACGCCGTGGAACTTCCCGGCCGCGATGGCCACCCGCAAGATCGGCCCGGCGCTGGCGGCCGGCTGCACGGTGGTGCTCAAGCCGGCCTCGGAAACCCCGCTGACTGCGCTGTACATCGCCGGGCTGCTCGGCGAGGCCGGCGTGCCCGACGGCGTGGTCAACGTGCTGACCTCCCGGAAGTCCGGCGCGGTGGTGTCGACCATGCTGAACGACCCACGGGTGCGCAAGCTGTCCTTCACCGGGTCGACTGAGGTGGGCCGGATCCTGCTGCGCGAGGCGGCCGAGACGATAGTGAACTGCTCGATGGAGCTCGGCGGCAATGCGCCGTTCATCATCTTCGAAGACGCCGACATCGACGCCGCCGTCGAGGGGGCGCTTATCGCCAAGATGCGCAACGGCGGAGAGGCCTGCACCGCGGCCAACCGCTTCTACGTGCACGAGGCGGTGGCCGACGAGTTCACCCGGGCCTTCGCGGCGCGCCTGGACCGCATGACCGTCGGGCCGGGCCTGGACGAGAGCAGCGACGTCGGCCCCCTGGTCAACGAGCCGACCCGGACCAAGGTGGCGGAGCTCGTCGAGTCCGCGGCGGCGGACGGCGGCAAGGTGATCACCGGCGGCCGGGCGCCGGATCGCCGCGGCTACTTCTACACCCCGACGGTGATCGACCAGGTGCCGGCGAACGCGGGCATCCTCGGCACCGAGATCTTCGGCCCGGTGGCGCCCGTGGTCAGGTTCACCGCCGAAGCCGACGCGGTGGCCTGGGCCAACGACACCCAGTTCGGGCTCGTCTCCTACGTCTACACCCGCGACCTGAGCCGCGGCCTGCGGGTGTCCGAGGCGCTCGAAGCGGGTATGGTCGGCCTCAACCGCGGCCTGGTCTCGGACCCGGCGGCCCCGTTCGGCGGTGTGAAGCAGTCCGGCATCGGCCGCGAGGGCGCGCACGAAGGCCTCCTGGAGTTCACCGAGACCAAGTACATCGCCACCAGCTGGTGAGCCGCTAGACTCCCCGTTCCATGGAGCCGGTCCGCGCGGGAACCGAGACGCAACCCCCGCCCGGGCAGGCGGCCGGTTCGGACCCCAGGCCACGCCGCTGGCGCCTCAGCCGCCGGCGCTGGCTCCAGGCGGCGGGATGGGTCGTGTTCGCGGCCGTCCTGTTCACCGTCTACCTCAGGCTGTCGCGGACCCAGCCTGAGAACTCCGACCAGGCCAACATCCTGCTCACCGCGTCGGACATGCTGCACGGCAACCTGCTGCTACACGGCTGGTACCTGACCGACGTGTCCTTCTACACCACCGAGCTGCCGCAGTACGCGCTGCTGGAGATCTTCTTCGGCGTCCACGCCGACACCGCTCACATCGCCGCGGCGATGACGTACACGCTGGCCGTGCTGCTTGCCGTCCTGGTGGCCCGCGGCGGCTTCGCCAGCCGGGCCGCGGTCATCAAGATGGTGATCGCCGCCGGGATCATGCTGGCGCCGCAGCTCGGCTCCGGTGTCTCCGCCCTGCTCCTGAGCGTCGGTCACATCGGGACCTCGGTTCCCGTCCTGCTCATCTGGCTGCTCCTGGACCGGGCCCGGCCGTCTTCGTCCCGGGGGGACCGATCCTCCCGGACCCCCCTTGGCTGGTTTCTGCCGGTGCTGATCGCGCTGGGGCTGGCGTGGGCGCTCATCGCCGACGAGCTCGTGCTCATCATCGGGGTGGTTCCGCTGGCCCTGGTCTGCGCGCTGCGGGTCGCCGAGACGGCGGTCCGCGAGCGCAGCGTGTCCCGCGCCCTGGCCGCGCGGACCTTCGAGCTGTCCCTGATCGCGGCGGCGGGAGTCGCGGCCGGGCTGGCCTGGGTGGCCGAGCGGGTGCTCCGCGCCCTCGGCGGCTACACCCGCAGCCCGATCCCGTTCAAGTTCACGCTGCATGACCTCCCGGCCAATCTGCACTCCCTGTGGGCCGTGCCGCAGATCTTCGGGGCCGACTACCGCGGGCTGGCCGGCGGCCAGTACGCCGTTGCGCTGCTCCACATGGTGAGCCTGGCCCTGGTCGCGCTGGCTCTGGTCCTGCTGGCCTGGCGGTTCTTCGCCGGAGCCGAGCTGGTCGACCAGCTCCTGGGCGTGGCCATCGCGGCCAACATCCTGCTGTTCGCGATCACCAGCGCGGGCGCCGAGGGCGCGCACGAGATCGCCGTGGTCGCGCCGTTCGGGGCGGCGCTGGCCGCCCGGATGCTGATCCGCCCGCAGCCCGCGGGAGCCCGGGCCGACCGCGCGGCCGCCCGGGCCGGTCGCCCGGCCGCCCGCCGGGCGCGGGCCGCCGGGTACGCGGCCGGCGCGGTGGTCCTGCTCGGCTACCTGGGTGGCCTGGCCCACGAGGTGGCCCAGCCCGCCTCGCCGCCGGACTTCGCCCCGGTCGCGTCCTGGCTGCAGGCGCATGGCCTGCGGTACGGCCTGGGCGGCTACTGGGAGAGCAGCATCATCACCGTCGAGACGGGCGGCCAGGTCAAGGTCAGGGCGCTGCTGAAGAACAGCATGGCGCGGGATCTGTGGCTGGCCCAGCCCTCGTGGTATGACCCGGCGTCCCAGCGGGCCGACTTCATCGTGCTATCTCGCGCACCTGGCTTGCTGAACTGGGAGCCGCGTGCGCTGATCGCGAAATACTTCGGCCAGCCGGCCCGGCAGTACAACTTCGGCCCTTACACCGTACTGGTGTGGGACCGGAACCTGCTGCCCAACATTCCGCGGTAAACGAAACCGGTGAGGCGCCTGGCCGCCTAGCCGGAAGACCCGGAAGACCCGGCGGCTGCGGCCGGCCGGTAGACCGAGGCCCCGTCCGCCCGGTAGGCGAACCGGAACCCGGTGCCCGACAGGTACTGGGACAGGGCCGGCCCGGGATCAGGCAGCCACACCAGCAGCCAGCCGACGTGCAGGGTCCGCAGGTCCGCCCGCGCCGCCACGATCTGCGCCGCCGTCCTGACGTAGCCGTGCTGGGCCTGGTTGAGCTGGAAGTAGAACTGATGGTGCTGGATCGCGGCGAGCGTCTTGCTCGGCACCCACGAGGAATAGGTGAACGCGCGGGGATGGCCGTCCTCGGTCGCCATGAGTATGGCCCGGGCGTCCGGGTTCTCTCCCCACTGCGGGACGACGTACTGGCCGAACGGCACGTCCACCACGATCGAGCCGGAGTGGTCCGCGGCGATCGGGCTGTCCAGCGCCGGACGTGTGGTGGGCATCGACGGGACGCCGTCGGGGCTGCCCGGCCAGCCCGCCTCCAGGGCCCCGAGCACGGCCACCACGGCGAGCGCGGGCCAGGCCCAGCGCCGTGCGGTCCCGGGGGAGGAGCCGGCCCGGACCAGCCGGTCCACGGCCGCCCCGGCCAGCAACGCCGCGCCGACCAGCGCGAGCAGCGCCATCCGGTCGGCCTCGCGGAAGGTGGACAGCCCGGGCACCCGGATGAACCAGGTGTACGGCATGAGGGCCGAGACCCGCAGCCCGCCCCAGCTCTGGGCCAGCGGCACGTACGTGTGCCGCCCGACCTTCAGCACCGGGCCGAGCGCGAGCGCCGTGCCGCCCAGCCACAGCAGCGCGAGCAGCCACGCGCTCCGCCGTCGCCAGCTGACGATCAGGCCCGCCACGGCGAGCAGGCTCAGCACCACCCCGAACGTGTTCAGGTTCTCCAGGGTGGTCTGCCAGAAGTAGACACGGCCCAGGCCGGCCAGCCCGGGATCCTCGGCCAGCCGCGGTGCCGGCGCGAACAGGTCCTGGACATTGGCCACCCACGTCGTGTAGCCGAGCCAGCCCGGCGCCGAGGCGGTGCCTGCCGAACGGGTCTGCTGGAGCATCGCGACCAGCTGGGGGCTGCCGGCCACGATGAAGGCCGCCCCGGCGGCCACCACGGCCCGCAGCCGGGTCACTGCCGTCTCCACGCTGCCGGACCGCGCCAGCCATCCCACCAGGACCAGGGCGGCCAGGATCAGGGCCATCACCGCTGATTCCTGGTTGACCAGCAGGCAGCAGGCCAGCACCACGCCCAGGATCACGCCCTGGCCGATCGTGGGCTTTCGGCGCAGCCGGACGGCCGCCTCCAGCGTGACCGGCAGGAACAGCGTGCCGTACGCGATGTTGATGTGGTACCAGTCCTGGTAGGTCAGCATGCCGGACAGCCCGAAGAACGCCCCGGCCGCGATCGCGCCGGCCCGAGTGGGGAGCCACAGCCGGGCCGCCCGGTACATGGCGTAGCCGGACAGGCCCGGCAGGACGATGAGCAGCAGGTTGTAGGCGGCCGACGGGCCGAAAGCCAGCGTGACCGGAATCATCACCACGCCGAGCAGCGGCACCAGCGTGTGGTACGCGAGCTGAAGGCCCACCGGCGCGGCCATGTAGGTGGTGGACCACGGGTTCTGCAGGTGGATGACCTGATGCGCGACCCACCACAGATCCCACACGTAGACGGCCACGTCCCGGGTGGCCGGCAGCCTGCCGGTGAGGTAGGTGGCCAGCGGCCAGGTCGCCGCGACCCCGGTGGCCAGGAACCCGGCCAGCACGGCCAGCTCCCGCGCCCAGGGCCGGCCGGCTGCGGCCCGCATCCGCCCGGCCGCGCCGGCCGCCTGCTCGTGGCGGTCAGCCACCTGCTCGTGCCTCAGCACTGGACCGGCCCGTGCATCGGGCCCGTGCCCAGCCGGCTCAGCAGGTTCTTGTCCCAGACCAGGACGATGAAGCCGTCCACCCGGTAGGTCCCGGACGGCGGCCCGAACATGTCCCGCCCGACGCCCTGCCAGCCGGCCGGGGTACCGGGCGAGCACGCGCTGGCCGGACCGGGAGTCACCAGGAAGGTCGCGTCATGCTGGGCCGGGTCATACCAGGAGCTCTCTGAGTACCAGGGCCGCTGAACTAGCTTGTCGCCTACCCGGCTGACGGCCCTGACCTGAACCTGGTTACTGCTGTCCAGCGTAATCGCGTTCGCATTCCAGTAGTCGCCCAGCCCATAACGGAGATGATTGGCCTGCAGCCAGGCCGCGAGCCGCCAGTTCGCGTCGTGCGCAGGCTGCTGAACGACGTTATGCGCCAGGGTCCCGGCGTAGCAGACTCCGACGAGCGCCAGCACTGGGATGAGTCGGCTATGGATGAGGATCCCGGCCAGCAGCCGGCCGGCCAGGACCGCACCGATGGGCAGCACGCCCACGATCTCGTGGTTGCTGCCGGCCACGTTCGGGCTCCCCCGCAGGACATAGGACACCAGCAGCACGATCACCGTCACGGCCAGGACCTGTACGACCAGGTCCTGCGTGCCGAACCGGCGGAGGGCACGCCAGGTCGCCCACGCCGCAAGAGCGACGCCGACCAGGTGGACCAGTGCGATGGCGGCGTGCGGACCGAGTTGCTCGCCCGAGAAGTCCGCGCCGAACAGCAGCAGCACGCTCTCCACCGTGACCCACACATTGGAGTACAGGGTGGCGATGACCGCGAAGGTAGCGGTCGGCGGGCGGACGGCGAACCCGCCGAGGTAGTGGATCAGCTTGAGCGCGACCGACGCGGCGCCGACCGAGACGATGGCCCCGGCGGCCAGGGACAGCTCGTACCAGCTGTCCGACAGCGGACCGTGCCGCCGGTACGCCTGGATCACACAGACGATCACCAGCGGCATGACTCCCTCGTACAGGACCAGGGGATCGCCGACCTGCACCCAGGCCAGCAGGACCGACACCAGGACCGGAACCCACCAGTGCGGCCGCGCCCGATCCAGGATCAGCCAGATCACCACCATCGCGACCTGGGTGCCGGTGTGGTTGGCGCTCGACAGCAGCGTGGCGCTGGCCGTCCCGAGCGCCGGCGCGAGCATGATCCCGGCCGCGACCAGCATCCGGACCGCGCCCTCGCGTCCGGACGCGTGGCCCCTGGCCAGCAGTGCCGCACCGAGCACGAGCAGCGTGTAGGTCATCGCCGTAGCGATGTGCACGACATCTGCGTTGAGCCCGTGGGCCAGCTCCACCAGCGCGTACTGCGGTAGCTCGGTGGTGTAATACGACAAGTCCCCGGTCGTCCAGCCCTGCAGCAGCACGTTGCCGTGCAGCATGTCCCAGGCCTGCAACGCGAACGACCCCCCGTCCGAGATAACCGGGACGGTCTGCGCCTGCCTGAGGTAGGCCGCGAAAAGAGCCAGGCCCGCCGCGGCGAACCCGCCCGACCAGGCCCACCGGCGCGGCCAGGGCGACGCGGTGCGCGCGTGCGAGGCAGGCATGGTTCCGCTGTCGGCCACGGGCGTTTCCACCTCGGACCCACCCATCCTGTACTCCTCGTGTGCCCGGCGGACGTCATTACTGTTGACCGAGGGTAGCAGCGGCACCGTTCCCGCTACCCTTGTACAGCTCAATGGCATGCTCGCGGGCCCCAGCCGGTCACCGCATACGAAACTCGTGCGACACGAGGTAGCGGTAGGGTTGGGCGTCAAGCGGGCCCCGGGGCGACCCGGCAGGGGACAAATCGGAAGGTATGCGATGACCGGTACGTCGGAATCTGGCCAGTTTGACCGCCAGGTAGTAGTTATTGGCGGTTGCGGCCACGTCGGGCTGCCGCTGGCCATCGCGTTCGCTGACCGCGGCGCCCGGGTGGGTATCTACGACGTCAGCGAATCCGCCGTCCAGACCGTGAACGCGGGCCGGATGCCGTTCCAGGAGGCGGGCGCCGAGGAGATCCTGCAGCGGGTCCGGGCCGACGGGCGGCTGGAGGCATCGACGGATCCCGCCATCGTGAGCACGGCCGAGCACGTCGTGGTGGTGATCGGCACGCCGGTCGACGAGCATCTCAATCCCGACCAGGCCGCCATCCCCAATGCGCTGGGCGGCTGCACGCAGTACATGCGGGACGGCCAGCTGCTGATCCTGCGCAGCACCGTCTACCCAGGCGTCACGGCCCTGGTGGAGAAGATGGTGGCCGGCTTCGGCCGGGAGATCGAGGTCGCGTTCTGCCCCGAGCGGATCGCCGAGGGCAAGGCCATGACCGAGCTGTTCGAGCTGCCGCAGATCGTCTCCGCGCGCTCGCCGGCCGCGCTGGACCGTGCCGCCAAGCTGTTCGGGCTGCTGACCGACACGGTGGTGCCGATGTCGCCCGAAGAGGCCGAGCTGGCCAAGCTGTTCACCAATGTCTGGCGCTACATCAAGTTCGCCACCGCCAACCAGCTCTACATGATGGCGAACGACCGGGGGCTGGACTTCGAGCGCATACGCCAGGGCCTCGCGGCGGACTACCCGCGGGCCGCGGACATGCCGGCGGCGGGTTTCGCGGCTGGTCCCTGCCTGTTCAAGGACACGATGCAGCTCGCGGCGTTCAACCACAACAACTTCGCGCTCGGCCACACCGCGATGGCCATCAACGAGGGCCTGCCGCTGTACGTGGTGCAGAGGCTCGAGCAGCGGTACGACCTGGCCTCCATGACGGTGGGCATCCTGGGCATGGCGTTCAAGGGCGGCTCGGACGACATCCGCTCGAGCCTGTCGTACAAGCTCAAGCGGGTCCTGGCCTTCAAGGCCGACTCGGTGCTGACCACCGACCCCTATGTCACCGTTGACCCCGCACTGCGGCCGCTGGATGAGGTGATCTCCCGGTCGGACCTGCTGGTGATCGGGGCTCCGCACCCCGAGTACCGCGAGCTGGCCACGGACAAGCCGGTCGCCGACATCTGGAACATCCTGGGCGAGGGCGTCCGGGTATGAGCGAGGCACCCCGGGTATCGGTCGTGGTGCCCGCGTACAACGAGGGCGACCAGATCCTGCCCGTGCTTGACCGGCTGTTCGAGTCGGTCCACCTGCAGTGCGAGGTCCTCGTGGTGGTCGACTACGAGAACGACACCACGGTCCCGGTGGTGACGGAGTACGCGCGCAAGGAGCCGCGCATTCAGTGCCTGGTGAACACCTACGGTCCCGGGCCCGCGAACGCGATCAGGTTCGGCATTGACGTGGCCGCCGCGCCGGTCACCGTGGTGACGATGGCGGATGGCTGCGACGATCCGCGGCAGATCGACGATCTGGCCCGGCTGGTCGATCGCGGCGTGGCGGTCGCCGCCGCGTCCCGGTACATGCCCGGCGGTCAGCAGGTCGGCGGCCCGGTGATGAAGGGCTTCCTGTCGAAGACGGCGGGGCGGTCGCTGCGGGTGCTGGCGCATACCGGCACCCGTGACGCGACCAACTCGTTCAAGGCGTATTCCACCAGCTTCGTGCGGCAGGTCGGCATCGACTCCCGGCACGGGTTCGAGATCGGTATCGAGATGACCGCAAAGGCCAAGCGGATGGGCCTGCCCGTCGCCGAGATACCCACGATCTGGCTGGACCGGCAGGCCGGGATGTCCAACTTCAAGCTGGCTGGCTGGATTCCGAGGTATCTGCGCTGGTACCGGTTCGCGTTCGGGCCCAAGCTGACGGCCGAGCAGATCCGGTCCCGGGGCGAGGCGACCAGTAAGAGACAGTGAACCGCCCGAACTCGTGAAGGGATATTGATGCAGAAGGTTCTGGTCAGCGGCTCCGCGGGGTTCATCGGCGGATACGTCGTTGAAGAGCTGCTCCGGCGCGGATACGCGGTGGTCGGGCTGGACAACTTCTCCAAGTACGGGAAGGTGCGCAAGTCCTACGACAACCACCCGGACTACCTGCTCGTTGAGGGCGACGCGCAGGACGTGGCGCTGATGACCCGGCTGCTAGCCGACTGCGATCACTTCATCGCAGGCGCGGCGATGATCGGGGGGATCTCCTACTTCCACACCTACGCCTATGACCTGCTCGCCACGAACGAGCGGATCATCGCGGCGTCCTGTGACGCCGCGATCGCCGCACGACGTGACGGCAAGCTGCGCAAGGTCACCTACCTGTCCTCCTCTATGGTGTTCGAGAGCGCGGACGAGTGGCCCTCCTACGAGGGGCAGCAGCGGCAGATACCGCCGCCGCTGTCGTCCTACGGATTCCAGAAGCTGGCCGTGGAGTACTTCGCCCGGGCCGCCTGGGATCAGTACAGCCTCCCGTACACGCTGGTGCGGCCGTTCAACTGCGTGGGGATAGGGGAGAGCCGGGCCCTGGGTGACCAGGAGATCCTCTCCGGGAACGTCCAGCTCGCGATGAGCCACGTGGTTCCCGACCTGGTGCAGAAGGTGCTCAAGGGCCAGGACCCACTGCATATCCTCGGCTCGGGTGACCAGGTACGGCACTACACCTACGGTGGTGACCTGGCCGGCGGCGTGGTGACCGCGATGGAGCACGAGGACGCGCTCAACGAGGACTTCAACTTGTCCACCTCGGAGAGCACCACGGTCCGGCAGCTGGCCGAGCTCATCTGGCGCAAGGTCAAGGGGAATGAGGCCCCGCTGCGCCTAGTCCACGATGATCCGTTCGAATACGACGTCCAGCGGCGCGTCCCCGACACCGAGAAGGCCAAGAAGATCCTCGGTTTCGAGGCCACCACGAGTCTCGACGAGATGCTCGACGAGGTCATCCCCTGGATCGACGAGGCCATCAAGAACGGGACCATCTAACCGCCGACGGCGGCAACCGTCGCGGCCGGACCGTAGGCTTGGCCCTTGTGACGACCCAAGCCGCGGTGCGCTCGCCGGGAACCGGGCGCACGCGGGCGCGCGCGGCCTGGCGACCCGCCGTGATCGCGCTGGCCGCCGCCGGGCTGTCCACCCTGTACTGGCGCCAGTCCCAAGCGGTGTCGGTATCCTCCGATGGAGCGAGCATCGTGCTGCAGGCGCACGCCGTGCTGCACGGGAACCTGCTGCTGCACAATTGGCGGGTCGCGGATGTGTCGTTCTACACCACCGAGCTACCGCAGTACGCGCTGATCGAGGCCGTGCTGGGACTTGGCGCCTGGGTGGTCCACGTCGGCGCGGCCCTGACCTACACGCTGCTCGTCCTGCTGGCTGCTTGGCTGGCCAAGGGCCGGGCCACCGGCCGGGCCGGCTGGGCGCGGGCGTTGCTGGCCGCGGGCATCATGCTGGCGCCCCAGCTCAGCGCCACCCAGATCCTGCTCCTGTCGCCGGACCACACCGGCACCGCCGTTCCGGTGCTGATCACGTGGCTGGTGATCGACCGGGTCACGCCCGACCGCTGGAAGGCGGCGCGGTGGCTCGTGCCCCTCGTGGTCTTCATCCTGCTGACCTGGACCATGGTCGGCGACTCGATCGTGCTGATCACCTGTATCGCGCCGCTGGTAGGCGTATCCGCGCTCCGCGCCTGCCGGGGCCTGATCAGGCGGGGAGCGCGGCGCGCCACGCGCTGGTACGAGCTGTCCCTGGCCGCGGCGGCCGCCGCGGCCGGCGGCCTCGGCTCGGCTGGACCGCGCGTCATCACCGCCCTGGGCGGATACCGGCAGGCGCCGGTCGAGACGCAAACGTCTGTCGCGATGCTGCAGCACCAGGCCTGGGTGACGTTCCAGGGGCTGCTTGAGCTCTTCGGCGCCAACGTATTCGACGCCGGGCCCGCGATCGAAGTCGTTTTCGTCTGGCTGCACCTCGTCGGCGCAATCCTGGTCATCTGCGCCATGGGCGTGGCGCTGGGCCGGTTCTTCCGCTCCGAGGAGCTGCTGATACCGGTGTTCGCGGTGGCCATCGTGATCAATGTGGCCGTCTATATGTGCAGCCTGCATGCCGTGGACCTCCTCGGCGCCCGCGAGATCGCCGCCGTGCTTCCCCTAGGCGCCGTCCTGGCCGGGCGGGTGCTGGCGGAGCCCCTGCTGGCGAAGGCTCAGGCGCCCGGCCGGTCCAAGCGCTGGCTCCGGCCTGCCCTCGCCACGCTCGCCGCCGGCTACCTGGGCACGCTCGCCTACGGCGCAGCGCAGCCGCCGGCCCCGCCCGCAAACCAGCCGCTGGCCGCCTGGCTGGTCGCGCATCAGCTCACCGACGGACTGGCCGGCTACTGGCAGGCCAATAGCACCACGATGACCAGCCGTGGCCAGGTCGACCTCAGCGGGGTAACCGTGGCCCCCGACGGCGACCTCGTGCCGTACGAGTGGGAGGCCGACGACGCGCACTACGACCCGTCGCTGCGCGACGCGACGTTCGTCGTGGCCGGCGGCCCGGGTCAGCTGCCAGGCGCGCAGTCCGCGGCGCTGCGGACCTTCGGCCGGCCGGACCGGGTATATAGCTATGACGGCTACATCATCATGGTCTGGAACACCAACCTGCTGAGCCGTCTCGGCCAGCCTGGGATCACCTGAGTGCTTTACATGTAGAGGATGCGGCGCCTGGCCACCACCAGCAGCGCCGGGACCACGCAAGCGGTGATCGGGCCCAGGTAGCGCCACGACAGGTACTGCCGGGGTGTGGCGAGCAGCAGGATCAGCGCCATCAGGTAGGGCTCGATAAGCGACCGCCCTTCCCCGAAGGTGCTGGTCCAGATCTGGCTGGACAGCAGGCCGAGCTGGAGCACGAAGAACACGAAAGCCAGACGCTCGTGCGCAGGCGCGGTCGTCACCAGCACGACCGCCAGTCCGGCCAGGACAAAGATGCCGAGCGTGGCGTACTCGAGCAGAGAGATGTCAATCGGGCTCAGGTGAGCGGTATTGATGTGCCTGATGTCGTACCTCAGCGCGTCGATCATCGCCGTGAACGGCACGGCGAGGTTGCGGTCGCCGTTGGCCAGCAGCGGGAACTCGCCCCTGACCACGACATGAACCGCGAGCTCAACCAGGCCGTACGCGCACGCTGGCACGAGCCAGGTCAGGTCGGCCAGGCCGGGCCGGGCCCGCCGGGCGGCCCATGGCCACCAGCCGGGTGACCGCGATCGCGGCCGGGGCGAGCAAGATGGTCTCCCTGGTGATGGCGCCGACCGTGAACGCTGCGGTAGCCAGCAGCGGCCTGTTCCGCCGGTAGGCGAGCAGGCCACCCAGCATGCACGCCTCGGCGAGGGGCTCGGCCGTATCCCGGCCCACGCTGATGACCAGGCCGAAGTAGGCTGCGAAGGCCAGTCCCCACAGGGCGTGGCGGCCGGCGTCGCGGGCGAACATCCCGCCCAGGAAGGCCATGGCGGCCACGGCGATCAGGTTGATCGCGACCAGGGCGACCGGCACGAACTGGTGCTGCCCGAGCGATACCAGCCAGGCCAGGATCGGGTACCCGATCCTGGTGTACCGGTAGGACTGGTCCATGGTGATGCCGAACGCGGTCCGGTTCCAGTTGACCGGATCGAGCGCGAGCCGGTAGTAGAACTGGCCGTCGTAGCCGGCCGACGGGACCAGCAGCAGGCCCCGCGGGAGCTGGGCGCGGTGCGTATAGGTGTGCCCGGCCATGATGAACAGGCTGAGATGCCCCTTGGCCCAGACCTGCCAGCGGGCCAGCGCGAAACCGAGCCAGCCGACGAACGCGATCACGGCCGGCGCGATGGGCCGGTTCAGTGCGGGCCACGGCGACGGCGTGCGGTGCCGGAGAGAGCTGTCCTCTTCCGGCGTGGAAGTAAGCTGCAACCGCGAGCCTCCACCATCTGCGGGGAAAGCAAATCCTGGTCAGGCCCGCCCAGCCCGCACCAGCGATGCCACACTATCGTGTGGGAACTATCCTCCGAGGCCTCTACCGGATAGGACGTGATGGCTGCCGTGCCGAGGAGCGGAACGCCGGAAGCCTCCGCCGGCGGCCCGAGGAGCGGAACGCCGGAAGCCTCCGCCGCGCCTTCCCGCCCGGCGCACCAGCCGGCCCCTGCCTCGTGGGACGTCGGCCGCCGCCGCCTGCTGGCCTCGGCGGCCGTCGCTCTGGCCGCCGCTGCGCTCTTCGTGGCCTACCTGCGGGTGTCCCGCACCTATCCGGAGAACTCCGACGAGGCGAACATCCTGCTGATGTCGTGGGACATGCTGCACGGCAACGTGCTGCTGCACGGCTGGTACCTGTCTGACGTCTCGTTCTACCCGACCGAGCTACCGCAGTACGCGCTGCTCGAGGCCATCATCGGGCTGCACGCCGACACGGCCCACGTGGCCGCGGCGATGACCTACACGCTGGTCGTGCTCCTCGCCGTCCTGCTGGCCAGGGGCCGGGCCTCAGGGCGCGCGGCCTGGCCGCCGATGGCCCTGACGGCTTGCCTCATGATCGCGCCGCAGCTCGGCGTCGGCGTCTTCGTCCTGTTGCTGTCCGTCGGCCACATCGGCACCGCCGTCCCGCTCATGCTCATCTGGCTGGTCATCGCCAGGGGGGAACGGGGGGACGGGCCGCTCTCCCGTGACCGGGAGGGATCTGGGCAGGGTCGTCCCGCCCGGGGGTACCTGGCCGTCCCCATCGTCGTCGGGGTCCTGATGACCTGGGTACTGGTGGCTGATCCGCTGGTGCTCGTGGTGGGGATCGTCCCGCTCGTCGCGGTCTGCGCGGTGCGCATCATCCGGGCCATCTCCGCCGCCGACCCCGGTGCACGCCGGGCGGCGCTGCAGGCACGCTGGTACGAGGTATCCCTGGCCGCGGCGGCGATCCTGGCTTACGGCCTGGCCGCCCTGGTGAACCGGCTGCTGCGGACCGGCGGAGGGTTCTTCCTGCACTCCCTGGGCTATCAGCTGGCCCCGGTGCACACCTGGCCGAAGCACGCCTGGGTGACCGGGGAGGGGCTGCTCGCCCTGTTCGGCGCCAAGCCGCAGGGGCCCGCGGCCGCGATGGCCTTCGCCCTGCTGCACCTGGCCGGGGTGGCCGTGGTTATCTGGGCCATGGCCGCGGTGGCCCGGCGGTTCTTCAGCTGGCCCGACCTGATCAGCCAGGTCCTGCTCGTGGCGATCGTCATCAATGTGCTGGTGTACGTGCCGAGCACGTTGGCCAACGCGACCGACCTGAACGCACGGGAGTTCGCCGTCGTGCTGCCGTTCGCCGCTGTGCTGGCTGGCCGGGTGCTGGCCGGCCGGGTGCAGGCCGCCCGCGCCGCCGGCGCGGGCGAGCCCGCCTGGCCCGCCTGGCTCCGCGGCGCGCGCTGGCGCCCCTGGCTCGCGTCCGCGCTGGCCGCCGGCTACCTGGCCAGCCTCGGGTACGCCGCCGCCCAGCCGTCGGCACCGCCGGCCAACGCCCAGCTCGCTGCGTTCCTGGCCGAGCACCACCTGACCGACGGCGTGAGCGGGTACTGGCTGTCGAGCATCGTCACAGTCGGCAGCGACGGGTCGGTCACGGTCAGGGCCGTGCAGCCCTCGCTACGGCCGTACCTGTGGGAGGCCAAAGGCTCCTGGTATGACCCGGGCTCGCACCACGCGACCTTCCTTGTCACCGACAACCAGCCCGGCTTTTTCAACCGCTGGGCACCCAGCCAGGCGGCCCTGGCGTCGTACGGTCCACCTGCGCACACCTATCGCGTCGGTCCCTATACGGTGCTGGTCTGGGACAGGAATCTGCTCGCCGGACCGGGCTGAGCCAGCAGCCGCGCGCCGGGACACCGTGCGCTGAACACGGCGGAGCCGGTGACGGCGGGGCGCCCGGCTAGGTGGCGCTCCAGCAGGTGCGGCTCACTCGCGCACCCCCCGGGGCTCCGTACCGTTCCTGACCCCGAGTACGAGGAATTGCTTGCCGAATACTCGCCATAGCGCGGGAACCCGAAGGTAAGTCCTCGTCAGCAGTAGAGAGTTCGGAAGCCGGCTGCGGAAAGAATAGGGCAGGAACCGCGGGATCACGGCGGTGACCTCGAATCCGGCCGCGTACAGGTGCTCGGCCACCGCCACGTGGGTCAGGGCGAGGGTGTGGTCGGCGCAGTCGAAATACTCCCTTGCGCAGTACTTGAAGTTCGGGCCGACAACGGCGAGCGTGCCGCCGGGTTCCATCGATGCGTAGAGCTTGGCGAGCACCGTGCCTATCGCGTCCTGGGTGGGTAGGTGCTCCAGGAAGTTGGAGACGAAGATTCCGTCAAAATAGGCCGGCGGGAGCTCAGCGTCCAGGATATCTTCGATGATCACCTTAACGTCGGAGTGACGGAATTCGTGGTGATCGACGGTGTCCACCGCCCACCGCTCCGCCGCGGGGATCGCGTTGATGAACTCGAAGCGGCCCGCGGCCGGGTCAAGTACCTTCGCCGGCGCGTCCATGCGTCCGTAGAGGTAAGCGGCGATTTCCTGCCAGACCGCCTGGCGGCTCTCCTGGTCGACGTCGCGGAAGCGATACTCGTAAAGCCGCTGGTAGTCGATCCCCATCGTCATCTTCACTTTCCTGTGGCCGACCCAGGAGCGGTCCAGGTGGGAAGACCAGGATCCTGAGGCTGGCTCGTAACCTGGGCTTCCGCCTGGCGGCTGGTGCCGGTTCTGCTGCGGTCTGATGGGCATCCCGGTGCGGGTTTGGGCATCGAGATTCAGCCCGTCCAGGAGCCTGTTGTGTCTTGTGCTGCTGGTAGCCGATCCTACAAGTCGGGTGCGGCCGGCCTGGCGCCTGCGGGATGGGCGGCGGAGACCGCCGGCCGTCCCGTCCGCCGGATCGCGGTACGAGGCCGGGGGAGCTACCCGGCGTGCCACGAGCGGCGCTGGTCCCGGCGCGGGAACCATGGCCGGGCCGGGCTGAGCCGGCCACCCGGCGCTTAGGTGGGCCTGACGGGTGTTGTCATGAGGCGACGGGACGTAGCCTTGGCGTGTGGATCGGCGAATTTTCGGGCTTGAGAACGAGTACGGCGTCACGTGTACGTTCCGGGGGCAACGGCGGCTGTCGCCCGACGAAGTGGCGCGGTACCTTTTCCGGCGTGTGGTGTCATGGGGCCGCAGCAGCAACGTGTTCCTCAGGAACGGGGCCCGGCTGTACCTGGATGTAGGCAGCCATCCCGAGTACGCCACTCCCGAGTGCGACAACGTCCTGGATCTCGTCGCGCATGACAAGGCGGGCGAGCGGATCCTCGAGGGGCTGCTGGTTGATGCCGACCGGCGGCTGCGTGAGGAGGGCATCGCCGGCGACATCTACCTGTTCAAGAACAACACGGACTCGGCCGGTAACTCCTACGGCTGCCACGAGAACTACCTGGTCGGCCGGCACGGCGAGTTCGGCAGGCTGGCTGACATCCTCATCCCGTTCCTGGTCACCAGGCAGATCATCTGCGGCGCGGGCAAGGTGCTCCAGACACCGCGCGGCGCGGTGTACTGCGTCAGCCAGCGGGCCGAGCACATCTGGGAGAGCGTGTCGTCGGCGACGACCAGGTCCCGCCCGATCATCAACACGCGAGATGAGCCGCACGCGGACGCCGAGCGGTTCCGGCGGCTGCACGTGATCGTCGGGGACTCCAACATGAGCGAGACCACCACGCTGCTCAAGGTGGGGTCGACCGATCTGGTGCTGCGGATGATCGAGGCCGGCGCGATCATGCGGGACCTGACCCTGGACAACGCCATCCGCGCTATCCGGGAGGTCAGCCACGACATGACGGGCCGCAGCCGGGTCCGGCTGGCCAACGGCCGGGAGCTCAGTGCGCTCGACATCCAGTACGAGTACCTGAACCGGGCTAAGGACTTCACTGACCGCAGCGGCGCCGACCCGGCCAGCAAGAGGGTCCTGGACATGTGGGAGCGGGCGCTGTCCGCGATCGAGACGGGCAACCTCGACCTGATCGCCCGGGAGATCGACTGGGTGACGAAGTACCAGCTCATCGAGCGTTACCGGGCGCGGCACGACCTGCCGCTGTCCTCTCCCCGGGTCGCGCAGCTCGATCTGGCCTACCACGACGTGCATCGCGGCCGCGGGCTTTACTACCTGCTGCAGCGGGCCGGGGCGGTGGAACGGGCCGCGCGTGACATCGACATCTTCGAGGCCAAGTCGGTCCCGCCGCAGACCACCCGGGCCAAGCTGCGCGGCGAGTTCATCCGCCGCGCGCAGGAGAAGCGGCGTGACTTCACCGTCGACTGGGTGCACCTGAAGCTGAACGACCAGGCCCAGCGCACCGTGCTGTGCAAGGACCCGTTCCGCTCGGTGGACGAACGAGTGGAAAAGCTCATCGCCGGAATGTAATCGCCATCGCCCGTCCCTAATCGCCCGTCCCCGCCGGGGCCCACGGCCCCCCGGGACGGGCGATGCTACGGCGGGAACCGCACGCGGGCAGCGGGGGGTTCCAGGGGGGTCGTCCCCCCTGGGCAACAGAGCCCCCCTGGGCAGCAGAGTCGTCCCCCGGGGTCAGCAGAGCCAGTAGGCTGACTCCGGCCGCCGTCCACCACCATTGAGGTTCTTTCATGCGACGCGTTCTAGCGATCATCGTTGTACCGCTGCTGGCCTGCCTGGTCATTGCCGGCTGCGGCTCGTCGAAGCCGAGCTCGAGTTCGAGCTCGAGTTCGGCCGCCGCCAACTCGAACGCCAACGCGTCCGTGAAGGTGACCGGGAACTTCGGCACCGCGCCCGCGGTGACCATCCCGAAGCTCAAGGCGGACAACGCCCTCACCGTCAAGACCGTCATCCCGGGTACGGGCTCAACCGTGACCAAGTCCGACGCGATGGCGGCGAACTTCGTCCTGTACTTCTGGGACGGCACCACCTCCACGCTGAAGGCCAACACCTTCACCAGCAACCCGACGGTGATCGGCGGCACCATGCTGCCGGGCCTGGAGACCGCGCTGGTCGGGCAGAAGGTCGGCAGCCGGGTCCTGGCCGTGGTACCTCCCACGCAGGGTTACGGCACCGCCGGGGACTCCCAGCTCGGCATTACCGGCACCACCACGCTGGTGTTCGTGATCGACGTGCTCAAGTCCTACCCCGACACCGCGTCCGCCTCCGGGACCCAGGTGTCCAGCGGCGGCGGCACGCTGCCGACCGTCACGGCCCATGCGGGCGGCGCGCCGACGGTCACGTTCCCGTCGAACAGCCCGCCGTCCACCCTGGTGACCACGACGCTGATCAAGGGCAGCGGCCCCAAGCTGGCCAAGGGCGACTTCGTCATCGCCCAGTACACCGGCTACATCTGGCGGACCAAGAAGGTCTTCAGCTCTTCCTGGTCATCTGGGTCCCCGTTCGGTTTCATCATCGGCGCGTCACCCGCGCAGGTGATCACCGGCTGGGACACCGGCCTGGCCTCGGCGACCGTGGGCAGCCGGGTCATGCTCGTGATTCCGGCCAAGGACGGCTACGGCAGCAGCGGGTACTCCGCGTCGGGCATCACGGGTACTGACACGCTGGTGTTCGTGGTCGACATCATCGACGCGCTCAAGCCGGCTTCCTAGCCGGCGGTACCGGGCTAGCTGGCGGTACCGGGCTAGCTGACGGTACCGGGCGGCTCCGGTTCCTCGCCCAGCAGCCGGCCGGCGTGCCGGCCGGCTGCCGCCGCGGCGAGGAAGTACGCGGGGTCCTCGTCCAGGCCGCGGCCCATCGTGGACAGCCGGGCCGGGCTGGCCCGCAGCGCTTCCTCGAGGCCGCCGACCGGCACGGTGACGATCGCGTGCCGCGGGGCCAGCGCGGCCGCCTGGGCCGCGACCCGGTCTCCGAACGGGCCGGGCAGGGCGGGGACCACGACATCCGCCCGGGCCAGCGCCACCCGGCCGTACGCCGTCAGGCTGTGATGCGAGACGCCCCGGTGCCGCTCCCGCTCGTCGGCCTCGCTGACCCGCAGGCAGGCCACCGCGCGCCCGCCCAGCGCGGCGACGGCGTTGACCGCCTCGCCCGCTGCCACCCCGGAAAAGCCCCAGCGGGTCCCGGTCCCCAGGTTGCCCGGTCCTTGCGCGACGACCGCGATATCGGCGCCGAGCACGTGGCGGGCCGCGAGCAGCCCGGTGTGCACGGTCACCGTCTCCAGGTCCCCGCCGAACGCCTGCCCGGTGGTGATGGTCGCCGCCAGCCAGCCCGCGTCCTTCAGCGCCGCGCAGGCGCGGGAGAACCAGGCGGGCAGCGCGCCGCCGTCCTGCATGACGTAGGCCACGCGGACGCGATCAACAGACCGGGAGCCGTCATCACGGGCTCGTTCGGCCTCATCAAGAACGCCGGCGAGCACGGCCGGGAGGGCCGAGTGCAAGTCGGCCACCACGACCGGCATCCCGCCGATATCGTCCGCGTCGCGGAGCACGTCGTGGTGCGGCGAGCCCTGCTCGTCGGCGCCGGCCACGACCGCTTGCAGCGGTGTATAGCGAGCCTTGACCAGGTGGCCGGCCAGCTGCGGGTCGGGCGGGAGACGGTCCGGGATGGCGACGACCAGGGCGTACCCGCCGGTACCGAGCCCGAGATCCAGCGCGGTGGTATTGAGCAGCACCCGGTCGCCGGCCTGCGGGAGCCCGGTGAGCGCCGGGTAGGCCAGCGCCCGCACCGCTGTGCCGTCTACCGACACGTCAAGCTCTACCGCACCAGGCCATTCGCGCCGCGGCCCGCTGACCGTGCCGTTCCGCCATGTGATCACCCCCGGCAGCCTACAAGCGGTCCGCACAGCACTCGCTGAGAGACAATAACCTGATCGGTAGGGGGCAGGTTTGGAGGGTCCATGTCAAGGCGCAAGACCGAGCGGCTGCTCGGCCTTGTCGTGTGTCTCCTGTCGACCAGGCGCTACCTGACGGCTGATCAGATCAGGCAGGCGGTGCCCGGCTACCCGGAGCAGGACGACCTGTTCAAGCGGATGTTCGAGCGGGACAAGGAGGATCTCCGCGACCTCGGCGTCCCGCTGGAGACCGGCCTCAACCACCCGTTCGACGACGATCCGGGCTACCGGATCAGGCAGGAGGCTTACGAGCTCCCTGAGCTGCGGCTGGAGGCGGACGAGGCGGCGGTGCTCGGCCTGGCCGCCCGGGTCTGGCAGCGGGCGGCGCTGGAGGGCGCGGCGGCCGGGGCCCTGCTGAAGCTGCGGGCGGCCGGCATCGAGGCCGGGGACGACCACCCGGCCCCGCAGGGCATCGAGCCGCGGCTCGGCACCCCCGAGCCGGCCTTCGGGCCGCTGTGGGAGGCGGTGCGGGACCGCAGGCCGGTGACGTTCAGTTACCGGGCGGCGGGCCGGAGCGAGCCCCAGCAGCGTGAGCTCGAGCCCTGGGGAGTGGTCAACCGGCACGGCCGGTGGTACGTGGCGGGCTGGGACCGCGTCCGCGGCGCCACCCGGGTGTTCAGGCTCAGCCGGATCGCCGGGACGGTGAAGTTCGGCGGGCCGCCGGGCAGTTCGACCGTGCCGGACGGTGCCGACGTACGCGAGCTGGTCCGGGACTGGGATTCGGTGCCCACGCGCGAGCACACCGCGGTCCTGCGGGTCCGTTCCGGCGCCGGCGTCGGGCTGCGGCAGCACGCCGTCTCGGTGCGTGCCGACGATTCGGTGCCGCCGGGATGGGACCTGGTGACGACCCGGTTCGCTGACGTCGGTTCCTTCGCCGAGTACGCCGCCTGGTTCGGCCCGGACGCCGTGGTCGTCGACCCGCCCGACCTCCGTGAGGCCGTCATCGCCCGCCTGAAGGGAGCGCTCGCATGAGCCGCCGCACAGCCGTCTGGCGCGCCTCCGGCACAGCCAGGCGAAGCGCCCGCGAGGGGGCCAGCAGATGAGCGGGGTGGTCACCTCGACCGAACGGCTGCAGCGGCTGCTCGCGCTGGTGCCGTACGTGGTCAGCAGGAAGGTGGTCACTCTGGCCGAGACTGCGGCGGCGTTCGGGATCAGCGAGCGCGAGCTGGTCGATGACCTGAACCTGCTGTGGTGCGTCGAACTGCGCGCGCCCGATCCTTACTGCCCGATCGACCTGTCGTACGAGGGCGGCGAGATCGTCGTCAGCCAGGCCGAATCGATGGGCCGTCCGCTGCGCCTGGCGGTCGACGAGGCCAGCGCGCTGCTCGTCGCGCTCCGGATGCTCGCCGAGCTGCCGGGGCTGGAAGACCGGTCGGCCATGTCCAGGCTGATCGCCAAGCTCGAGGAGGCGGCCGGGGAGGCCGCCTCGGCGAGCGCTCAGGTCGCCGTGCAGGTCGACGTGCACGGCGACGGGACGGACGGGCTGGCCGCCCAGGTCCAGGCGGCCATCGCCGCCGGACGGCGGCTGCACCTGCGCTACTACGTGCCGGGCCGCGACGAGGCGACCGAACGGGACGTGGACCCGATGCGGCTGCTGGTGGTCGACGGGCGGCCCTACCTGGAGGGCTGGTGCCTGCGTGCTGAGGGCATGCGGCTCTTCCGGCTGGACCGGGTGCTGGGGATGGCCGTGCTCGACCAGCCGGCGTCGCCTCCGCCCGAGGCCGAGCCGGTCGACGTGGACCAGGGCCTGTTCCGGCCGTCACCGGATGACGTACAGGTGGAACTGGAGCTGTCCCCCGAAGGACGCTGGGTCGCCGAGCAGTACCCGTGCGAGTCGGTGTCCGAACTGCCCGACGGGCGGCTCCGGGTGGTGCTGCGGACCCCGAACACCGGGTGGGTCCGGCGGCTGGCGCTGCAGCTGGGCGAGGACGGCCGGGTCATCTCCCCGCCCGGCCTGGTCACGGAGGTCCGCGACACAGCCACGGCGGCTTTGGCCAATTACGTCGTGTTAGCGGCGGCCGCACCCTGTTTACCCCGCGGAAACCGTCTCCAGTAGGAGCGCCGTGTAGACTCGGGCCGAGAAAGTCGTCTCTGGTGCTAAAGAGGACGCTCATGAACTTTGGTGACCTGTTCGACAGCCCGTGGAAGATCCTCATCGTTGCTGTGGTGATCATCGTGCTGTTCGGGTCGAAGAAGCTGCCGCACGCGGCCCGTTCGCTGGGCCAGTCCATGCGCATCCTGAAGAAGGAAGTGCAAGGCCTGCACGAGGACGAGGACGAGATCGGTGCCCCCGTCCCCGCCCCGGCTACCGCGTTCCCGTCGGCCCAGCTCCCCGCCGCACCGGTCGCGCCGCATCCGGACCAGCAGGCCCAGGTCGACGCGCTCCAGCAGCAGATCCGCGACCTGCAGCGGTCCGCCGCGATGGACACCGTCCCGGCTGACGCTCCGCGAACTCAGCAGCCTAGCTAGGCCCCGTGCCCCGGTAGCTGCTAGCGGGAGGGGTCATGGCGAAACTATCCGGCGCCATCCAGGGTGCTCGCATCGTCGGCGAGCGGTTCGTGCGCACCCAGCGGCAGCAGAACCCCGAGGGGCGCATGCCGCTGATGGACCACATCCGGGAGCTGCGCAACCGGGTGGTCAAGATGTTGCTGGCCCTGGGCGCGGGCATGATCGTGGGGTTCATCTTCTTCAACCCGGTCTGGCACGTCATCGAGCGCCCCTTGTGCCGCGCGGTGATACGCGGGCAGACCGGGTGCAACACGCTCGGCGTCAACCAGCTGGCCTTGTCGGGGCCGATGGACGCGTTCTACCTGCGGGTCAAGGTGGCCGTCATCGTCGGGGTGATCCTCTCCTCGCCGATCTGGCTGTACCAGATCTGGGCCTTCATCGCGCCCGGCCTGTACACCCAGGAGAGGCGCTGGGGCTACATCTTCATCACCACAGCCGTCCCGTTGTTCCTGATCGGGGTCGGGCTCGCCTACCTGTCGCTGGGCCGGTCCATGCACTTCCTGCTCGGCCTGACCCCGACCCATGTGGCGAACATCATTAGCGTCGACCAGTACATGAGCTTCGTCATGGCCATGGTGCTGGCGTTCGGGATCGCGTTCTTGCTGCCGCTGCTGATCATCATGCTGAACCTGGCCGGGATCTTGACCCACGAGCGGTTCCGCAAGTGGCGGCGGGTGATGATCTTCGGCGTGTTCCTGATCGCCGGCATGGCCAACCCGAGCCCGGACCCGCTCACCATGCTGATCCTGGGCGGGGCCTGCGTGGTGCTGGTCGAGGTGGCCGAGTTCATCGTCTGGTCTCACGACCGCCGTTACGCCCGGCTGCACCCCGACCCCTACGCCGGCCTGGCCGACGACGAGTTGTCCCCGCTCGAGCTCCCCGACGACGCGGAGACGCACAGCAGCCTCAACTGACGGCCGGTCTTCCTCGCCATCTAGTCTGGAATCCATGACGACACCGGCGGAACGGTACGCCGCGTCCCGCGAACGGCAGTCTGACCCCGAGCTCGCGTCCTTCCGCGGGCTGTACGACTTCGACTTCGACGAGTTCCAGGTGGCGGCCTGCCGCGCCCTGAGCGCCGGCCACGGGGTGCTGGTCGCGGCGCCCACGGGATCGGGCAAGACCGTGGTCGGCGAGTTCGCCGTGCACCTCGCGCTCAGCCAGGGCCTCAAGTGCTTCTACACCACCCCCATCAAAGCGCTGTCCAACCAGAAGTACGCCGATCTGGTCCGCCGCTACGACCACCGCACGGTCGGCCTGCTGACCGGGGACAACAGCATCAACGGCGACGCTCCGGTGGTGGTGATGACCACCGAGGTGCTGCGGAACATGCTGTACACCGGCTCGCCCGCGCTGGCGGGCCTGGGCTACGTCGTCCTGGACGAGGTGCACTACCTGGCGGACTCTTCCCGCGGCGCGGTCTGGGAGGAAGTGATCATCCACCTGCCGGAGGCGGTGCAGGTGGCGGCCCTGTCCGCCACCGTGAGCAACGCCGAGGAGTTCGGCGACTGGCTGGACCAGGTCCGCGGGGGGACCACGGTCATCGTGGACGAGCACCGGCCGGTGCCGCTGTGGCAGCACGTGCTGGCCGGGAACCGGCTCTACGACCTGTTCACCGACGACGAGCACACCAGGGTCAACCCCGAGCTGCTCCGGGTGGCGCAGCGGGATGTCTGGCTCGAGCGCAGGGCCCCGGGCCGCCCGGGCCGCCGGGCCGCCCGCCCGCGCCGGTTCCCGCTGGCCTACCGGCCCGACGTGATCTCCCGGCTGGACGCCGGCGGCCTGCTGCCCGCCATCACCTTCATCTTCAGCCGGGCCGGCTGCGACGCGGCGGTCCAGCAGTGCCTGGCCGCCGGACTGCGGCTGACCACGCCGGGAGAGGCCGAGGTGATCCGGCAGACCGCCGAGCGCCGGACGGCGGACATCCCGCCGGAGGACCTGGCCGTCCTGGGCTACGGCGAATGGCTCGACGGGCTGCGGCGCGGGATCGCGGCTCACCACGCCGGGATGCTGCCCGCGTTCAAGGAAGTGGTCGAGGAGCTGTTCGCCGCCGGGCTGGTCCGCGCGGTGTTCGCCACCGAGACGCTGGCCCTCGGCATCAACATGCCGGCCAGGACCGTGGTCATCGAGAAGCTCGACAAGTGGAACGGCGAGACGCACGCGAACCTGACCGCGGGGGAGTACACCCAGCTGACCGGCCGTGCCGGGCGCCGCGGCATCGATGTGGAAGGGCACGCGGTAGTGCTGTGGCAGCCGGGGATGGACCCCGGCGCGCTGGCCGGCCTGGCCAGCACCCGGACTTACCCGCTGAACTCCAGCTTCCGCCCGTCCTACAACATGGCCGTCAACCTGACCGGCTGGGCCGGGCGGGCCCGGGCCCGGGCCCTGCTCGAATCCTCGTTCGCGCAGTTCCAGGCGGACCGCGGCGTCGTCGGCGTGGCCCGCCAGATCCGCCAGAACCGCCAGGCGATGGCCGAGCTGGCCGCGTCGATGACGTGCGATAAAGGTGATTTCGCCGAGTACGCGCAGCTGAGGAGGTCGCTGTCGCGGCGGGAGGGTGACCTGTCCCGCACCCGTGCGACCTCCCGGCGGGCCGAAGGGGCCAGGTCGATGTCGCGGCTGCGTCCCGGTGACATCATCCGGGTGCCGGGCGGCCGCCGGGCGGGCCTGGCCGTAGTCTTGCAGCCCGGCCCGCACGCCCTGGGCGGCAACGGGCGCCCCGACGGCCCCGGCCCGCTCGTGCTCACCGAAGGCCGGCAGGTGAAGCGGCTGGCAGCGGCCGACTTCCCGGGGCCGGCCGAGGTCATCGACAGGATCCGGATCCCGGGATGGTTCAGCCCGCGCTCGCCCCAGCACCGCAAGGATCTGGCCTCCACCATGCGGAGCCGGCTGGCCGCCCGCCCAGATGGAGCGACGCCGGCGAAGCGGGCGGCCCGCGCGGCCGACGCCGAACACGACTCTCCCGATGCTGAGGTGGGGGAGCTGCGGCAGCGGATCCGGCGTCATCCGTGCCACGACTGCCCGGACCGGGAGGAACACGCCCGGTACGCCGAACGGTACCTGCGGCTCGGCCGTGAGACCGAGGCGCTCGAGCACCGGGTGGCCGGCCGTTCGCACGTGATCGCCCGCACCTTCGACCGGGTGTGCCGCGTACTGGAGCGCCTCAGTTACCTGGCCGGGGATACGGTGACCGCGGACGGGCGGCGGCTCGGCGGCCTGTACACCGAGCTCGACCTGCTGGCCTCCGAGTGCATACGCCGCGGCCTGTGGGACGGCCTGTCACCGGCCGAGCTCGCCGCTGCGGTGTCGGCCCTCACCTTCGAGTCGCGGCAGGCTGACGACATCCACCCGCCCCGCCTGCCCAAGGGCCGCACGCCGGACGTGCTGGCCGCCACGATCAGGACCTGGAACGAGCTCGATCAGCTGGAAAAGGATAACGACCTGTCGTTTCTCCGCGAGCCGGACCTCGGCTTCGCCTGGGCCGCCTACCGCTGGGCCCGGGGCGCCAGGCTGGAAGCTGTCCTCGACGAGTCACCCGAGCTGACCCCCGGCGACTTCGTCCGCTCGGTCAAGCAGCTCATCGATCTCCTGGACCAGATAGCCTCCGCCGCCCCCATCGCCGCGGCCGAGCCGGGCCCCGCCCTGTCCGTGACGGCTCGGGCCGCGATTGACGCCATGCGGCGTGGCGTGATCGCTTACTCGGCCGTGGCCGACTAGCGCCTGTCCCGGCCTGCTTCTATCCCAACATGCCTCCTCCCGGCCCTCGGCCGTCGCGATCGTCCATTGATCAACATTGCCTATGTGTTTAGTAGCCATATTGGCATTGGTGTTGATGGACCGCTGTTCGCTAACCTGGGATACAGGAGGTGTTATGCCGCTGACCAGCGCCGATAGCCCCGCAGCGAGTTCCGCGGCGGTTGCAGGCGCGTGCCCGGACCGCCTGACGGGATCGGTCCGCGCTCAGGTGCGCCTGGGCCTGGGCTGGCAGAAGACAGCCGAGCATGTCGTGGGCGCACTGCGCGGCAACCTTCCCGGCCCCGCAGACCTGCTCCCCGCGCACCTCCTTCAGGGCGACCCGGCCTGCTACCAGAGCCATCTGCTGCACGCCGAGCCGGACGGCTCGTTCTCGATCGCGTTGATGGTCTGGCGGCCCGGGCAGGAGACGGTGATCCACGACCACGTCGCCTGGTGCGTGACCGCCGTGCTGCAGGGTCGGGAGTACGAGGAGATCTTCGCTCTGGCCCAGGAGGGCCGTGCGCTTGTGTTCGCCGCTCGCAACGCGAACCCGGCCGGGTCCGTAAGCGGCTTTGCCCCGCCTGGCGACATCCACCGCGTCCGCAATACCGGCGATGGCGTCGCCATCTCGATGCACGTGTACGGCGCCGACATCTCCTGCCTGAGCACCAGCATCCGCCGCGAGTACAGCCTCCCCGTACTCCCGTAAGCTCCTAGCCCCGGCCCATGGGCCGGTATCGGGAGCGCGGTGATTCATCGACACCCCGCTATGGGAGAAGCTGGTCGATGAGGATCGATCTCAACCACGTCCCGTACCGCTCGCCGCTCCAGCCTCGGTCGAAGACGAGCAGGCCGTAAAGCTCGGGCGAGGCCAGGGCGTAGATGACGTCGGCCGCGTCGCGTTCCCCGAGCTCAGGCCGCAGGGCACCGGAACGAGCGAGTGAGCGTGCGATGCGCTGCTGGCCCTCGTGACGTTGCCGAGCGATCTCGGCGAGCAGCGAAGCCGCGTCTTCATCGGATCTGGCCGCGTCGGCGAGGATGCGGTGAACAGCCCCAACACGGTCCATGACCTCGCCAAGCAGTGCGGCGAACCCCGCCAGCTGGTTCTTCGGGTCCTCGTCTTCCACGAGGGCGCGAACCTGCGGGCGATCTGCCATGGCCACCGCCTGATCATCACCTCCGATCGAGACGTCGAGCAGGGCCTTGAGGATCCCGAGCTTCGAGGAGAACAGCCGGTACACCGTCGCCTGCGGGGTATCCGAGCGGTCGCTGATCGCCTCGATGGTCGTCGCGGCATAGCCGCGCTCGGCGAAGAGGCTCCGGGCCGCCTCGATGACGGCGGCCCTGGTGCGGCGGGTACGCGCTTGGCGGGCGGCTCCCTGGTAGGGGCGGCTGGCCTTGACATCTCGATCCACATTCGTGATAGTACTACTATCAAAACGATAGTCCAACTATCGGGAAATACAGGCTCTCGATTGGAGCACCGACCATGCGAAAGGACGTGCCATGACCTCCGTCAATGCTTCTGCAGCCGCCATCATGTCCGTCACCCTCGACGTGCCCGACCCCGCTGCCGCCGGCGCCTTCTACCGCGCCGCCTTTGGTTCGGGCCCCCATCTCCGCCTCCGCGCGTCGCAGGCGCCGACGACCGGCTTTCGCGGGTTCACGCTGTCGCTCGTCGTGTCACAGCCAGCCACGGTCGACGGGCTCATCAGCGCCGCCCTCGACGCTGGCGCTACGGCGCTCAAGCCCGTCAAGAAGGGGTTCTGGGGCTATGGCGGCGTCGTGTGTGCCCCTGATGGGACGATCTGGAAGGTCGCGACGTCCTCGAAGAAGGATACGGGGCCTGCCACTCGGCAGATCGACGACATCGTGCTCTTGCTGGCCGCCGCGGACGTGGCCGCGAGCAAGCGGTTCTACCTCGAGCGGGGCCTCGTGGTGGCGCGGAGCTTCGGCCGAAAGTACGTCGAGTTCGCCGCCCCGGCGGCGCACGTCAAGCTGGCCCTCTACGGGCGACGTGCCCTGGCCCGAGACGCCGGAGTCCCTCCGGAGGGCACCGGATCGCACCGGATCCTCATCGCCAGCAACGCCGGGCCCTTCACCGACCCGGACGGCTTCGAGTGGGAGGCCGGACCCGGTGAGTCAGAAACGGTCGGCGCCGTCATGGAAAGGAACCATCATGGCTGAGCGAAACTCCGCAACCAAGGGCACGCGAAGGTCCGCCAGGGCCACCACCGCGCGCGACAGGTCGTCCGGGGGGTTCACGGATGACGAATGGGCGGCGATGAAGGAGCACGCCCGCGAGCTGAAGACATCCGCGCGCCGCGGCTCGCGCGCGGCCGAGGCGGACGGGGAGGCAGACGTGCTCGCGAAGATCGCCGAGATGCACGAGCCGGACCGGGTCATGGCCGAGCGGATCCATACCATCGTCAAGGACAGTGCGCCGGACCTCGCGCCGAGAACCTGGTACGGGATGCCCGCGTACGCCAGAGACGGCAATGTGGTCTGCTTCTTCCAGCCCGCGCAGAAGTTCAAGACGAGGTACGCGACGCTGGGCTTCAGCGACAAGGCGAACCTCGACGACGGCGCCATGTGGCCGGTCACCTACGCGCTGGCCGAGCTGACCGCGGACGTCGAGGCAAAGATCACCGCGCTTGTGAAGAAATCGGTCAGCTGAGCACACTGTTACAGTAGTTAAGTAATCCGGGAGGTCGGTTCCCGCTCGGCCCAACCGCCCCTGCCTCTCATCGCCAAAGTCGCCTCTGGCACAGGCAAGTTCGCGCAGTCAGCCCAACCAATGGCACAGCGGCGCCGACTTCGGGGCTCGTGGCACACAGGCCCCGCAAGAGGTGAACACCCCAAGTCTGCCCACGCCCACCCGGTCCGGCAGCTGATCATCGAAGCCGCGCTGAACTTGTGATTCCCGTGACCAGCGTTGCTACCGGTACCAGCCCAGCGGGTGGCGGGCTCAACAACTCAGGGACAAGCCCGGTAAAGCAGGATCGTGGATCGTTACTGCCCGCCCGCGGGCAGTAACGATCCACGATAATGAGGACCGTCCGGAATCCGGGCTGCACCCGCAGCACGGGCACACGGGCGCCCTGGTCCCCGAGCGGGGCTTGGGGCCCGCAGCCTCGCGCGGCAGGCCGGGACGTTCGGGGTTGTGGCACATCGGCCCGATAGACGGGGCTAGGGGCACACGCGCCCCGCCAGGTGTCCGCCCCGCCCGCCAGGTGTCCGCCCCCGCCAGGCGTCCGCCCCCGGCTGGCGTCGGCCCCGGGCCGGGCCGGCGCACAGCTCAGCAAGCACGGACCGGTTGCCCGCCCCAAGCACGCGCCGAGGCTCGCCGAACAAGCAAGATCACAAAACACGGCCTTGCCATCCGATCGTTATAGATATATCGTTAACCTAACGACAAGGATCGAGAAGCGATCTAGACATCTTTAAGGAGTGTCACTATGCATGACGAAGGATGGGGAGATCCCCGAGAAGGGCGCCGCGGGCACGCGCGGGCCCGCCTGCGCACCGGTGGCGGTCCCGGACCGTGGGGCGCGGGTCCAGGCCCGTTCCAGTTCGAGATGCGCGGCGGGCCGTTCGGGCCGCCGAAGTTCCGCGGTCCCGGAGGCCGCGGGCCGCGCGTGCGGCGCGGTGACGTCCGCGCCGCGATCCTCGACCTGCTGGGCGAAGGGCAGTCGTGGAACGGCTACCAGATCATCCAGGAGATCGGCGAGCGCACGCAGGGCGTGTGGCGGCCGAGCGCGGGGTCGGTGTACCCGGCTCTGCAGCAGCTGGAGGATGAGGGCCTGATCCAGGCCGAAGCGGGCGAGGACCGCAGGAGGAACTACACGCTGACCGACGAGGGCCGGGCCTACGTCCAGGCGCACGCCGACGAGCTCAGGGCCTCCTGGGACGCGGTGACCGGCAGTGTCGACGACGCCGTGTTCCAGATCCACGGCCTGGCCCGGCAGGTCATGATGGCCACCGTCCAGGTCGCCCAGGCGGGCACCCCCGCTCAGGTCCAGCAGGCCAGCAAGATCCTGGCCGACACCCGCAAGGCCCTGTACCGCATCCTCGCCGCTGACGAGGAAGCGGAGGGGGACGCGCAGGGGTGACTCCGGCTGTGTCGGTCACCAGGAAGTGCGGCGAGATCGAAGCCGTCCGCGGCCTCGTTTTCGAGGTCGCCGCCGCGGAGAATCGGCCCGAACGGCGCCGGCGAGTCCACCACGATCAAATATCCTGCGCACCCTGGCGGATCCCACCTCGGGGTCCGTCAGGGTCGCGGGATACGACGTCGCCAGGGAACGGGACACCGCGCGCCGCACCTTCCAGGACATCACCCTGGACAATCACCTGACCGGAGAGCAGAGGTTGCGCTTCGCGCCGACCGAATCGTCTATCCGATGCGGCTGGCGGTGCTCAGCCGGCTGCCGGTCAGCTCTCGGCCCGAACGGGCTCGGACTCCGGCGTCGCACGGTTCGGCTGGGTCGTCCCACTGAGACCATCTGTGGCCATAGTCACCTTGATGGGTACCGCCGTGCTTGCTTGCCATAGCCGAAGCCATAGCCGAGTTCCGTAAGACGGAATAGCCCCGCACGTCGCTCCCCAATGCGGCGCGCCCGGCCATTAGTAAGCGCCTGCTGATCATTCCCGGCTTTGCCTTCGCCAATAACATAAGGCACCCTCAGGATTCCGGCGAAAGCCGCGCCCCAAAGCGCCCGCCATTGCCGCGCCACCGCCGTGCATACGTTATGCACTCTGCCGGAGCTCGGCGCCTCAGCCCCGCCGGAGATGGCGAGCCCTCGCTGCCGCCGACCGGTTCACCCGCCCCGCTCACCGCCGACTTGGCTAACCAAGCCAGTCCTGCGAATTAACTGCGACACAGCCGAGCCAGCCCCCCGGACCCTCGCCAGACCTGCCGCACACCCCCGTCCCCACGACAACCCCCACGCCCCCAACAAATCCAGCCCAGCCCCAAGCAAAACCAAGCCCACCCCCAAGCAGAACCAGCCCAGCCCCCAAAGGCAGAACCAGCCCAGCGCACCCCCAGAACCAAACCCAGCGCACCCCAGAACCAAACCCACGCTCCCGCAGAACTAGGCCCGCGTCCCCAAACCCGTCGCCCAGAGGGTCGCCACGCGGGGGGCTCCGGGGGGTCGTCCCCCCGGGAAAACACTGCGAGCCATAAGCGAAGCCCGCAGAGCGGGCGAGTATAGGGCGACGCCGGGTGGCTACGGGGGCAAACCACCCGGCGTCGCGATCATCGGCGTTCCGACGGGGGCCCGGAACGCCGGCAGCGGCGCCCTGACGGGGGACCAGAGCACCGATATGAATGCTACACGGAAACACCCCCTAGTGTGTCAAGACCCAATTGCCGCCAGATCCCGGGAGGGGGGCTGAACAGGGGGAATCAGTTGGCGCTGCCGCGGTCCGGCCCAGCGGGCCGGTGGCCGTTTTCCGTCGGCGGCGCGGCCGGGTCCCGCCGGGCCGGCAGCTTAGGGTTGTACTCCATGAAGCCGCGGGTGTTGTTCGGTTCCCGGCCGCCGTTGGCGAACACCACAGCGAAATAGGGAATGAAGATTGCCCCGATGGCGGGTACCGCGGCCAGCCAGCCCAGGTGATTGACGAACATCACTATGGCGATGACGAAGCAGACCGCCCGGACGCCCATCATCATCAGGTACCTGCGCTGCCGGTAGCTTATGTCGTCGGACAGCGAAGGACGCGCCTGCGTCACCATGTGCACCTGCGACCGCCCCCGGCCGCTATGGGTCAACCTCACCCTTTCAAGGTATGCCCACCGTAACGCGCTGGCGACCATCGGCGTCCGGCGCTCAGCTGGCCTGGCTCACCGAGGACATGTTGAAGCCCTCGACCCGCACCGGCGGCATCGCGGCGCGGTTGAAGTAGTCGCCCCATTCACGCGGCAGGGTGGGCACGGTGGCGCCCACCTCCGCCAGCCGCCCGAGCAGGCCCACCGGGGACTCGTTGAACCTGAAGTTGTTCACCGCGCCGACCACCTCGCCGTTCTCCACCAGGTACACCCCGTCCCTGGTGAGACCGGTGAGCAGGAGGACCTGCGGATCGACCTCCCGGATGTACCACAGGCAGGTCAGCAGCAGCGCACGACCGCTGGAGGAGATCATCTCCTCCAGCGTCGGCGCCCCAGCCGCCGAGGTGGTCAGGGTCAGGTTGTCGATGGCCGGGGTGAAGGGCAGCCCGGCCAGCGCGGCAGAGTGCCGTGAGGAGTGCAGGGCGGCCAGCGACCCGTCCTGGATCCAGGCGGTCCGGTGCATCGGCAGCCCGTTGTCGAAGACCGAGGAGTCGGCACCGGACGCATGCGCGATGACGAACGGCGCGCAGCGCAGGCCGGCCGCCAGCGGGTCGCTGGCCAGCGTGACGGGCTGGGTGGTCAGCTGCTCGCCGACCCGGGTCCCGCCGCCCGGCCTGCTGAACACGGTCCGCCCGTCCGCCGCGTCCTTCGCCCCGGCCGACCAGTACAGATAGATCATCAGATCGGATACGGCGGTCGGCGGCAGCAGCGTCTCGTACCGCCCGGCGGGCAGGGAGACCGACCGCTTGGCCCAGTTGAGGCGCGCGCTGAGCCCGGCATCCAGCCCCGCGATGTCGACGTCGGTGAAGTCGCGGGTGGCTGCGCCGGTCCAGGCCGAGCGGGCCAGGTCGGCCGACTTCGCGTTCAGCTCGACCCGCCCGGCCGGCTGGTCGTGCCGCAGCCGCAGCCCGGTCGAGGTCCCCAGGAACGTGCTGGCCAGGTCGTGCTCGGCGAACCCGTACAGCTTCCGGCCGGTGGCCTGGGCCTCGCGCAGCGTCTCGCCGAGCTGAGCCGCGAAGTCGCGCAGCACGCCGATCTCGGTCTGGCCAGGCGGGGAGTCCCAGCGTGGTTCAGAACTTTTGAGGCCGAACGAACCCTCCGTCCCCGGCCCGCCCAGCGTTTCCGCGTCCTCGGCGGGCATCGCCTCGGCGGCCGCGTGCTCCGCCTCGCGGACGACCTCCTCGATCTGTTCGGGGCGGACGCCGGCCCGGGAGATGATGCCCGCCGCTGCCCCGTCGGGCCGCCGGTCGATGGCGATGACGGTGAGCTGGCGGGAGCGGGACACGCCGTTGGTGGTGAGGGTGTTTCCCGCCCAGCGCAGGTTGGCGCTGGAGGTCTCCTCGGCGATCACCACGCAGTCGTCGGATCGGCTGGCCGCCAGGGCGCGCTCGACGGCTTCCTGCGGATTCACTGGCCTCCCTCCTCGACGGCGTTGAGGATCCGTATCCCGCGGAACAGCGCGGCCGGGCAGCCGTGGCTGACCGGGGCGACCTGGCCGGGCTGGCCCTTGCCGCAGTTGAACGCGCCGCCCAGCACGTAGGTCTGCGGCCCGCCGACGGCCTCCATGGCGCCCCAGAAGTCGGTGGTGGTGGCCTGGTAGGCGACGTCCCGCAGCTGCCCGGCCAGCTCGCCGCCGGAGATCTTGAAGAAGCGCTGGCCGGTGAACTGGAAGTTGTACCGCTGCATGTCGATCGACCAGCTCTTGTCGCCGACGATGTAGATGCCGTCCTGCACGCCGGAGATGAGGTCCCGGGTCGACGGGCCGCCCGCCGGCGCGGGCTGCAGGGACACGTTCGCCATCCGCTGAATCGGTATGTGGCTCGGGCCGTCGGAGAACGCGCAGCCGTTGGAGCGGCCGAAGCCGTTGCGCTGCGCCATCCGCCGGTCGAGCTGGTAGCCGGTCAGGATGCCGTTGCTGACCAGGTCCCAGGACTGGCCGGCCACGCCCTCGTCGTCGTAGCCGACGGTGGCCAGGCCGTTCTCGACGGTGCGGTCGCCGGTGACGTGCATGACGCCCGAGCCGTACCGCAGGCTGCCGAGCTTGTCCGGGGTCGCGAACGACGTCCCGGCGTAGGCGGCCTCGTAGCCCAGGGCCCGGTCGAGCTCGGTGGCGTGACCGATCGACTCGTGGATGGTGAGCCACAGGTTGGACGGGTCGATCACCACGTCGTAGTGCCCCGCCTGGACCGAGGGGGCGGTCAGCTTGGCGGCGAGCAGCTCGGGCAGCTCGGCCAGTTCGGCGGCGAAGTCCCAGCCAGTGCCGGTGAGGTACTCATACCCGCGCCCGGCGGGCGGGGCGAGCGTCTGCATGGTGTCGAACCTGCCGTCGTCGGTGACCGCGACGGCGGTGACGGACGGGTACAGCCGGACCCGCTGCTGGGTGGCGGTGGTGGCGCCGTCGGCGTAGAACTTGCACTCCCTGACCTGGCTCAGCGAGGCGTCCACGTGGCTGACCGCGGCGTGCCGGAGCACGTCGGCGCTCCACTGGGCCAGCAGGGCGACCTTGTCCGGGACGCTGACCGTGAACGGGTCGACGTCGTAGGCCGATACCCAGGTCACGTCGCCGTAGCCGGGTTCGGGGGCGAGCTCGATGGGCTCGGTGTTCATGGCCGCGGCGACCTTGGCCACCTCGACCGCCTGCCGCGCCGCGAGCGCCGCGGCGTCCGCCGTCAGGTCGACCGCCGACGCGAAGCCCCAGGTGCCGTCCACGATGACGCGGATCGCCAGGCCGGTGTCGTCGGCGTCGAACAGGGTCTGCGGGGTCCCGTCGGACAGCCCGATCCGCTGGCCCCTGATCCGCTCGGCCCGGAAGTCGGCATGCTGGGCGCCGAGGGTCTTGGCCTGCGCGAGCGCGGCGTCGGCCAGGTCGCGCAGCGGCAGGGCGGTGAACTCGGGGTCGATCCGTGACACATGATGGTTCACGCGCCGTGAGTCTACTCACCCGAGTTCTCGGCTATGTCGCGGCGCGCCCGCCGGGGGAGGAGAACCCGCTGGGCCGGCTGGGCGCTGCGGTACCCTCAGTGAGCCGAGGAGAGAGGTGACCATGGGGCGCTGCGTACTGGTGACCGGCGGGAACCGGGGCATCGGGCTGGCTATCGCCCGGCGGCTCGCGGCCGAGGGTGACACCGTCACGGTGACCTCGCGCTCCGGCGACCAGGTCGAGGGGCTTGAGGTGGTCCGCTGCGACGTCCGCGAGGCAGGGTCGGTCGACGCCGCGTTCGGCGAGGTAGAGAAGGCCCAGGGCCCGGTCGAGGTGCTGGTGGCCAACGCCGGGGTGACCCGGGACCAGCTGCTCGCGCTGATGAGCGAGGACGACTTCGACCTGGTGCTGGACACGAACCTGGCCGGCGCCTACCGGGTGGCCAAGCGGGCCGTGCGCGGCATGATGAAGATGCGCCGCGGGCGCCTCATCTTCATCTCCTCGGTCGTCGGCCTGTACGGCTCGGCCGGCCAGGCCAACTACGCGGCCTCGAAGGCCGGGCTGGTCGGGATGGCCCGGTCGCTGGCCCGCGAGCTCGGCTCGCGCGGCATTACCGCCAACGTCATCGCCCCCGGCTTCGTGGACAGCGACATGACGGCCGGGCTGTCGGACGACAGGAAGGCGGCCATCCTGGGCGCCGTCCCGCTGGCCCGCTTCGCCTCGGCGGACGAAGTCGCCGCGGCGGTGGCGTTCCTGGCCGGCCCGGACGCCGCCTACATCACCGGCGCCGTCATCCCGGTCGACGGCGGCCTGGGTATGGGCCACTAGGCGCAAGGAGGCACGGTGGGAATCCTGGCGGGTAAGCGGATCCTGGTCACCGGGGTCATCACGGACGCCTCGATCGCGTTCCACGCGGCCCGGGTGGCGCAGCAGGAAGGCGCCACCGTGATCCTGACGGGATTCGGCCGCCTCAGCCTGGTGGAGCGGATCGCCCGGCGGCTGCCCTCCCCGCCGCCGGTCCTCGAGCTGGACGTGACCAGCGAGGATCACCTCGATTCCCTGGCCGAACGGGTCCGCGCGCACGTGGACGGCCTGGACGGCGTGCTGCACGCCATCGCCTACGCCAATCCCGACGAGGCGCTCGGCGGGAACTTCCTGCGCACCCGGTGGGCCGACGTGGCCACTGCGGTCCAGGTCTCCGCGTACTCGCTGAAGGCGGTCACGATGGCGGCGCTGCCGCTGATGGGCGGCGGCGGCTCGGTCGTGGGCCTGGACTTCGACGCCAGCGTGGCCTGGCCCGGCTACGACTGGATGGGCGTGGCCAAGGCGGCCCTGGAGTCGTGCGCGCGGTACCTGGCCCGTGATCTCGGCCCCCGGGGCGTGCGGGTCAACCTGGTGGCGGCGGGTCCGCTGCGGACCATGGCCGCCAAGGCCATCCCGGGCTTCGACCGGTTCGAGGGCGTGTGGGACGAACGCGCCCCGCTCGGCTGGGACATCACCGACCCCGAGCCGGTCGCGCGCGCCTGCGCGGCGCTCCTGTCCGGGTGGTTTCCCGCCACCACGGGCGAGATCGTGCACGTGGATGGCGGCGTGCACGCGATAGGCGCCTGATGACCGAGTACGTACTGACCCTGTCCTGCCCGGACCGCGTCGGGATCGTGCATGCGGTCGCGGCGTACCTGCACCAGGCCGGCTGCAACGTGCTGGACAGCCAGCAGTTCGGCGACCGGACCGGCGGGGGGCCGAGCCAGTTCTTCATGCGCGTGCACCTGGAGAGCCTGGGGCCGGACCCCGCGACCTACCGGGACCTGCGCTCCGGCTTCAGCCCGGTGGCGGCCGAGTTCGGCATGGAGTGGGAGCTGCACGACACCGCCGTTCAGCCCCGGGTGCTGATCATGGTGTCCAAGGCCGGTCACTGCCTGAACGACCTGCTCTACCGGCGGGCGGCCGAGTCACTGCGGATCGACGTGCCGCTGGTGGTCGGCAACCATCCCGACCTGGCCCCGCTCGCCGCGGCCCATGAGGTGCCCTTCGAGCACCTGCCCAATCCCCCCGGTGACCCGCTGTCCGCCCAGCGGGCCGAAGGCCGGCTGCTGGACCTGGTCAGCGAGCTGGGTATCGACTTCGTGGTGCTGGCCCGGTACATGCGCCTGCTGTCGCCGGAGCTGTGCGGCAAGCTGACCGGCCGGATCATCAACATCCACCACTCGTTCCTGCCGAGCTTCAAAGGGGCCCGGCCCTACCACCAGGCGCACGCGCACGGCGTGAAGCTGATCGGGGCGACCGCGCATTACGTCACCGCCGACCTGGACGAGGGCCCGATCATCGAGCAGGAAGTGGCCCGCGTCGACCACACCAGCAGCCCCGCGGACCTCGCGGCCATCGGCCGCGACGCCGAGCGGGTGGCGCTGGCCCGCGCGGTGCGCTGGCACGCTGAGCACCGCGTCCTGCTGCACGGGCGCCGCACGGTCATTTTCAGGTAAGCACGCGGCCCGCTGGCCGCCAGCCGGCGGTGGTGCCGGAGCATGGGCCGCCCGTTCGCAGCACCGCCGCCGTCAGCGCATATTCTCCGGCGGACGGGTAGGTGTACCGTAAGCCTTCCTGTGGCCGAGCGGTCGCTGTGCCTGATGTGACTAAAGTTAACAAGAAGGAGTGGATCCCGAAATGTTCCGGTGCTACCGCAGACATAACCGGACGCTGCGCTCAAGGGATTGATGGCAAGTTGTGACTTTTTCGGCGGGAGATCGATGCAATTGGGAACCTACGCTTTCCGCTAACTCATAACGCCGGTTCGTGACCGGGCCGCCCGCCACGGGCGGCCAGGGTCGGCACGATAGTGCCGGGGAGTTGGGCCGCACCGGGGACCGGGGGAGTGCGACCCACTGCCCCCGCGACGGCGCGGAGCGGACCACCGGCGAACTGCGAGATAGAAGGGCGACAAGCTGATGACCCCAGGACGGACCAGCGGCGCGAACAGCGCGAGGAGGGAGGGGCGATGACCAGATTCGGAACGAAGCGGATCGGCGCCTTCGCCCTGGCGGTGGCGGGCGTTACCGCCATCGCCGCCTGCAGCACTAGCAGCAGCAGCAGCGGCAGCGCCAGCCCGACCTCGACCTCCGGAGGGGTGACGCAGCCCGGCTCCGTCGGGGTGATCCCGGCCGCCGGGACGCCCAGCGGGACGGCCGCCTCGATCACCTACGGGTTCCAGGCGACCAACGCGCCGACCTGGGTCCTGCCGGAGGTGACGGCAGCGTTCAACTCGGTCTACAATACTTTCCTCTTCGAGTACGAGATGTGGCGGCCGCTCTATTACGCCCCCAACGGCAGCTCTCAGACCGTCGACGAAACGCTCAGCGTTGCGAATGCGCCCGTCTGGTCGAACGGCGACAAGACGGTGTCGATCTCTCTGAAGCCGTGGAAGTGGTCGAACGGCGAGACGGTCTCCTCCAAGGACCTGCTGTTCTCGCTATATGAGATCAAGGCGGCGGTCAAGGCGTCCCCGGCGAACTGGGCAGCCTACGGGGGAACGGGCTTCTTCCCCGATAACATCACCAGCATGACGGCGCCGAACGCCAGCACGGTGGTCATCAACATGAAGAGCCCGGTCAACCCGACCTGGCTGGAAGAGGACATCCTCGGGTCCATCTCGCTCTTCCCCGCCTCCCAGTGGGCGAAGGACTCCGCCAGCGGGGCCACGATCGACTTCACCAACCCGGCGAACGCGGACAAGATCTACAGCTACCTCAGCGCGCAGGCCAAGTCGGTGAACACCTACGCGACGAACCCGCTCTGGCAGGACGTCTACGGGCCGTACAAGCTGACTTCCTTCAACGCCGCCACCGGCGCGTACACCCTGGCGCCGAACCCCAGCTACAGCGGGCCGCACGTCACGCCGGTGTCTAGTTTCGTCGGGGTGCCGTTCACCTCCAACGCCGCTCAGTTCAACGCCATCAAGAGCGGGTCGATCGATGTCAGCGTCGTCCCGCCGGAAGACGTGCCGCAGCTCTCGACGCTGAAGGGGGCCGGCTACAACTACTACGGCCTGCCGTCCTGGGGCAACTACTTCGCGGCCTACAACTTCCAGGACAAGACCGGCGACTTCAACAACATCGTGTCGCAGCTTTACTTCCGGCAGGCGATGCAGCACCTGGAGGACCAGGAAGGCCAGATCAAGGCCTTCCTCAGCGGGGCCGGCGTCCCAGGCTACGGGCCGATCACGCTCTACCCGGAGAGCCCGTACCTTCCGGCCAACGAGAAGACGAACCCTTACCCGTTCAACGTCTCCACCGCGGTGAGCCAGCTGAAGGCGAACGGCTGGAACGTTGTCCCTAACGGCACCGACACCTGCGCGAAGCCGGGAACTGGCCCGGGCGAGTGCGGGGCCGGCATCCCGGCCGGGACCAAGCTGGCCTTCAACCTGGTCTACAACACCCTCGCGCCGTACACCCAGATGGTCGAGGACCTGGCCTCTAACGCGAAGGCAGCGGGCATCCAGATCACCCTCCAGGGCAGCAACTTCAATTACATCATCTCGAATTACAACGACATAGCGTCGCCGGCGAACAACAATAAGTGGGCCATGGAGGACTTTGGCGGCGAGAGCCTGTCCACATATCCCACCACGTACGGGTGGCTGAACACCAACGCATCCGGCCAGCTTGGCCTCTATAGCAACCCGACCGCTGACTCGCTAATCAACGCGTCCATCAACAGCCCCAACCCGAACGCGATCGCGAACGAGCTGTCCTTTATGGCGTCGAACCTGCCCGTGCTGTGGCAGCCGGTGCGCGACCACATCTACGCGTGGAAGACGAACATCTCGGCAACCAAGCCCGAGGCCATCGAGAACCTGACCCAGTACACCGCCACGCCGGAATTCTGGTACCTGACCAAGTAGCGGACCGGTGCGCTGATCGTTCCTAGACTGGCCTGCCTCCCGGTGATAAACCGGGAGGCAGGCCGCCAGCCTGGAAGGAGGGCTCCTACCGGTGAGCGCCTACCTGCTGCGCCGGATCGGGACGTCCATCATCGTCCTGATCGGCATCTCCATCTTCATCTTCGTGCTGCTGCACGCGATTTTCCCGTCGCCGGCCAGGGCGGTACTAGGCTTGCGCGCCAACAGCGCGCAGATCGACTCCTGGAACAAGCAGAACGGGTTCGACGATCCGCTGATCGTGCAGTACCTGAGGTACATGAACAACCTGCTGCACGGCAACCTCGGCTTCTCCTACGCCGAGAACCAGACCGTCGCGGCGCTGTTCGGCGAACGGCTGGCCCGCAGCATCTACCTGTCCGGCATCTCGCTGCTCATCGCGGTCCTGATTGCCCTGCCGCTCGGCATCTTCCAGGCCGTGAAGCGGAACTCGCTCGGTGACAACGTGGCCACCAGCCTCGCGTTCATCCTGTACTCGATGCCGGTGTTCTTCCTCGGGCTCATTCTCATCCAGGTGTTCGCGCTCTCGTTCCCGATCTTCAACTTCGAGGCGAGCCAGTCCACGTCGGTATGGGTCGTGATGGGCGACTGGCACTCGATGTTCCTGCCCGTGCTGACCCTGGTGCTGCTGACCGTAGCCAACTTCTCCAGGTACATGCGGTCCTCGTCGATTGATGTGCTGGCCCAGGATTACATCAAGGTGGCGCGGGCCAAGGGCCTGCCGGAGCGCCTGGTGCTGTCGCGTCACATGGTGCGGAACGCGTCGCTGCCGATGATCACCCTGATCGGGCTGTTTCTTCCCGCTCTGCTGGCCGGGAACCTGATCGTCGAGACCTTGTTCAATTACCAGGGCCTGGGCCTGCTCTTCTACGACAGCCTGGGCAAGGAAGATTATCCGGTGCTGCTGGCCTATACGCTCATTGGCGCCGTATTCGTGCTCCTGGGTAACTTCGTTGCGGACATCGCGCTGACCGTCGCGGATCCGCGCATCCGGCTCGCCTGACCGGCGAGCAGCAAGGAGCCATCGTGGCAAATGCATCGCTTCCACCGCTCGACCTGACCCGTGCCCCCGAGGGCGGCGAGATCGGCCCGGTCCAGAGCGGGTGGCGCCTTGCCTTGCGCGAGTTCGCGAGAAACCGGCTGGGCGTCGTCGGTGTCGTCATCCTCTTGTTCTTCGTGATCTTCTGCTTCCTCGGACCGGTCTTCTACCACGCGAACCTGGTCCAGACCGACCTCCTCAACTCCCATGACCCGCCGGGCGCCGGGCACCTGCTCGGCACCGATGCCAACGGCTTCGACATCCTGGGCGAACTGATGAAGGGCGGCCAGGCCGCACTGGAGATCGGGTTCTTCGCCGCCTTCGTGGCGATCACCATCGGCTCGCTGGTCGGCGCGGTCGCGGGGCTGGCCGGCGGCATCATCGACTCCACCCTGATGCGCGTGGTGGACGTGTTCCTGTCCGTACCGTTCCTGTTCATCGTGCTGATCCTGGCCGTCAAGTACGGGGCGACCGTGCTGTCGCTGTCGCTGGTCATCGGCGCGTTCTCCTGGCAGGTCCCGGCCCGGCTGATCCGCGGCGAGGTGCTGTCGATCAGGGAGCGGGACTTCGTCGCGGCGGCGCGGGCGGCGGGCTCGGGCACCTCGCGGCTGATCAGCCGGCATCTGCTCCCGAACGCGCTCGGGGTGGTCGTCGTCAACGTGACGTTCCAGGTCGCCGACGCCATCCTGGCCGTTGCCTACGTCGGCTTCCTCGGCTTCGGGCTGCACTACCCGAACCTGGACTGGGGCGACATGATCTCCGACGGCGTCACGTACATGCAGGACGGCTACTGGTGGCTCATCTACCCGGTCGGCGTCTGCATCGTGCTGACCGTAATGTCGCTCAACTTCATCGGTGACGCGCTCCGTGACTCCCTGGACGTCCGGCTCAGGCGCCGTTAGCGCCCGCCGCCGCCGGGTACACGCTGAACAGTCATACAGAACGAGAGGTAACGGCCCATATGGCGCCCGTGCTTGACATCAAGGACCTGTCGACGCACATCAAGCTGACCAGCTCCGTCGTCCAGGCCGTCGGCAACGTGGACATGCAGATCGAGGCCGGGGAGACCCTCGGCATCGTCGGCGAGTCCGGCTGCGGCAAGTCCATGACCGGCTTGTCGATCATGGGACTGCTTCCCCCCGGCGGATCAGTCGTCGGCGGCTCGATCAAGCTCAACGGCCGCGAGCTCGTCGGCCTCAAGCAGGACGAGCTGCGCCGCGTCCGGGGCAACGAGATCGGGATGATCTTCCAGGACCCTCTCACCTCGCTCGACCCGACCAAGACGATCGGCTATCAGGTCGCCGAGCCGGTCCGGCTGCACCGCGGTGCATCGAAAAACGAAGCGCTCGACCGGGCGGCGGAGGTCCTGTCGCTGGTCGGCCTGCCCCGGCCGAAGGAGCGGCTCAGCGACTACCCGCACCAGCTGTCCGGCGGCCTGCGCCAGCGCGTGATGATCGCCATGGCCCTGGCCAACGAGCCCAAGCTGCTCATCGCGGACGAGCCGACCACGGCCCTCGATGTCACCATCCAGGCGCAGATCCTCGCCCTGCTCAGGGACCTGAAGGACCGCCTGGGCATGGCGATGCTGCTGATCACCCACGACATGGGCGTGATCGCCGGGCACGCCGACCGGGTCAACGTCATGTACGCCGGGCGGGTGGTGGAGACCGCCGACGTAAGCGAGCTATTCGCTACAATGCATCACCCCTACACCCAGGCCCTGCTCGCCTCCATCCCGCAGCTCGACCAGGACGCCAACAAGGCCCTGCACGCCATCCCGGGCCTGCCGCCCGACCTGGCCCACCTGCCGCAGGGCTGCCGGTTCGCGGCCCGCTGCACGCGGGCCAGCGACAAGTGCCGGGCCGAGGAGCCGCCGCTGTCCGGGCCGATGCCCGACCACCTGTTCGCCTGCTGGCACCCGGTCGACGGCCCGCTCACTCTGGCCGAGATCGGAGAGGGCGGGCCGGACGCTGTGAGCACGGGGCTGCTCTCCCCCGATGCCGGGAGCGTGGCCGAGTTCGTGGACGGCGACACGGCCGGGCTTGTCCCCGACGCGCCGCTGGCCGGCTCCGCGGAAACTGACCAGCGGGTTCTCGCGGCGGCCGAGGAAACCGACGCGGCCCGAGGGACCGGGAGCGCGGTGGTCGCCGCAGGACTCGAAATGACGGCCGACGGCCGCCTGCAGGTGACCAAGCGCCCGGTTGAAGCGGCCCCGGCGAACGGGGACGGCGTGGCCCCGCTGCTCGAGATCCGCAACCTGGTGAAGGAGTTCCCCATCACCGCGGGCCTGCTTCAGCGCAAGGTGGCCAGCATCAAGGCGGTGTCGGACGTGTCCTTCTCGGTGCCCGCCGGGACCACGTTCGGCCTGGTCGGAGAGTCCGGCTGCGGTAAGACCACCGTCGGCAAGATGATCGTGGCGCTGGAGAAGCCGACTTCCGGAGCGGTCACTCTGGACGGGTTGGACGTATCCACGCTGCGGGGCGCCGAGCTCCGGCACAAGCGCCGCGACCTGCAGCTCATGTTCCAGGACCCGCACTCATCGCTCGACCCGAGGATGCGGGTCGGGTCGATCATCGGGGAGCCGCTGGCCATCCAGAATCTCGGCAGCAGGCACGCGCAGCGGGACCGCGTCTTCGAGCTGCTCGGCGAGGTCGGGCTGCCGCGGAACGCGGTGGAACGCTACCCGCACGAGTTTTCCGGCGGCCAGCGGCAGCGCATCGGCCTGGCCCGGGCGCTCACCCTGAACCCCAGGCTCATCGTGGCGGACGAGCCGGTCAGCGCGCTCGACGTGTCGATCCGGGCTCAGGTGCTGAACCTGATGAAGCGGCTGCAGGCCACGCACGGGCTGACCTACGTGGTGATCTCCCACGACCTGGCCGTCGTCAAGTACATGGCCGAGCGGATCGGCGTCATGTACCTGGGCAAGCTGGTCGAGATCGGCTCCGGGCAGGATATCTACGAGCGCGCCGCGCATCCGTACACGGCCGGCCTGATCGCCACCATCCCGGTACCCAAGCCGTCGGTGGAGCGGGCCAAGGAGGGCGCCGGCATCCGCGGTGAGCTGCCCAGCCCGGTGAACCCGCCCTCGGGGTGCAGGTTCCGCACCAGGTGCCCGTTCGCCCAGGAGCTCTGCGCGGCCGAGGAGCCCGTGCTCCGCTCGTTCGGCCCGGGTCACATGGCCGCCTGCCACTTCCCGCTGCAGACGCCCGATGGCACGGACGTGTCCACGCCCGCCATGACGACGGCCTAAAAGAACGCAGCGCCCGCGGCCCGATCGCGGATATCCGCGGCTTCCCCTTGCTCCGGGCGGGGATGATGCCGATACTCCATTCATGGGAGGGTCGGCGGGGGACACGCCCGGGTATCTCCGTGCTTCCGACGCGGAGCGGGATCTCGCCGTCCACGCGCTCCGGCAGGAGTTCGCTGAGGGTCGGCTCTCGCACGAGACCTTCATGTTCCGCATGAGCAGCGCGCTGGACGCCCGCAACCGCGCCCAGCTGGCCGGATTGTTCACCGACCTGCCGCCGCGCCCGCCCACGTTGCTGGCCCGGCTGCAGGCCGCCTTCCTCCGCCGGGACGTCGACCCCGGCAGCGGGGCGGGGAACTGGCCCCCGGGCCCGCATGCGGCCTCGCGCCCGGGTTCCCCGGCCGGAAGCGGGGGCAGCGGATGGCCGCCGCCGGCGCCGATGGTCTTCCCGCCGGGCCGCGGGACCATGTTCACCATCGGGCGACGCGGTGATTGCGATCTGCGGATCGCTGACCTGTCGGTGTCGCGGCTGCACGCCCAGCTTGACCGCGGCGAGGACGGCTGGCGGCTGAGCGACCTGGGCTCCCGCAACGGTACCCGGGTGAACGGCTGGCTGCTCCGCGATCCCGTCCCGGTCCGGGCCGGCGACGTTCTGCAGTTCGGCTCGGCCGCCTTCGTCATCCAGGCTCACCAGGACCCGGGCCGCCCGGACGCGAGCTGACCGGCTTCCGCACTCGCCGTCCGGGGACGGCTTCGTCATTTGGGTGCATTAGAGTCGGAAGGCGTGACGACCGTTTTGCTGGTGCGGCACGGGCTCACCGCGACGACCGGTCACGTGCTGACCGGCTGGACGCCGGGGATCCCGCTGGATGACCGCGGTGTGGCCCAGGCGGCCGCGCTGGCGGCCCGGCTCGCCCCGCTCCGGCTGGACGCCATCGTCGCCAGCCCGCTGGAACGCTGCCAGCAGACCGCGGCGGCGATCGCGCAGGGCCGGGACGGCGTGGCGATCCGCACGGACGAGCGGGTGGGGGAGTGCCGGTACGGGGACTGGACCGGCCAGCCGCTGAAGAAACTGGCCACCGAGAAGCTCTGGCGCGTGGTGCAGGCTCACCCCAGCGCGGTGACGTTCCCCGGCCCGGACGGCGAATCCATGCCGGCGATGCAGCACCGGGCGGTGACCGCGATCCGGGACTGGAACACCAGGCTCGGCCAGGACGCCACGTACCTGGTCTGCTCTCACGGCGACGTCATCAAGGCCATCGTGGCCGATAGCCTGGGACTGCACCTCGATCAGTACCAGCGGATCCAGGCCGATCCCTGCTCGCTGACCGTGATCAGGTATACCCCGCTGAGGCCGTTCCTGGTCCGGATGAACGACCGGGGGGGCGGGATCGATGACCTCCTGCCGCACCCCAGGGGACACCGACCCGAGGGGAACCAGGCCGCGGAGAGTGACGCCGCGGTCGGGGGCGGCACCGGCGGGGCCGGCGCCGTGAACGGCGCGGGCCTTCCGGCCCCCCACGGCGCCGCCCCTTTGTCAGCACCCGATGGTTCTGCCGAATCGGCGGACACGCGAGGATAGGACTATGCCGGTCTACTTTTATGACCCGCCGGACAGGTTCGTGGCCGGCGCGGTCGGTCAGCCAGGAGAACGGATCTTCTACCTGCAGGCCACCTCCAGCGGCCGGGTAACCAGTGTGGTCCTGGAGAAGTTCCAGGTGAGCCTGCTGGCCGAACGCATCGACGAGCTCCTCGACGAGGTGCTCAGGCGTACCGCCGGGGACCCGGCGGTACCGGCCGCCGCGCCCGCCGCGCTGGCGGATGACGCGCCGCTCGACCTGCCCCTGCTGGAGGACTTCCGGGTCGGCGCGATCGCGCTGGCCTGGGACGGTGACGGCGGCATGGTCGTCATCGAGGCGCAGGAGGAATCGGACGAGCCGGTGGAGCCGCTGGCCGACGAGGTTCCGCCCGACGGGCCAGGGGTGCTGCGGGTGCGCATCACGCCCGGCGTCGCGCGCGCCTTCGCCCAGCGCGCCGCCAAGATCGTCTCGGCCGGGCGCCCGCCCTGCCCGCTGTGCGGGCTGCCGCTGGACACCGACGGGCATATCTGCCCGCGGCAGAACGGCCACCGCCTCAGCCATGCGTGACCCGAACCAGACGGAGCCGGGAACGGACGGCGAGCAAGCCGTTCTCGACCTGCTCACGCACGGCCCGCTGGAGATCGAGGGGCGCCTGGTCGACGCGTCTAACGCCACCATGTACTGCACGATCAAGACCGGCGGCCGGGGCTCGAGGAGCGCGAAGAACGCACCGAACGGCCGGGGCTCGGTGACCGAGACGGCGTGCGTGTACAAGCCGGTCGCGGGCGAGCGGCCGCTGTGGGATTTCCCGACCGGCACGCTGGCCGGCCGGGAGGTCGCCGCGTACGCCGTGTCCCGCGCCTCCGGCTGGGACGTCGTCCCGCCGACGGTCATGCGGGACGGGCCGATGGGTCCCGGCATGTGCCAGCTGTGGATCGACCACGACCGCAGCGTGGACCGGATCGCCCTGTCGCGCCGCACCGATCATCCGGGCCTGCGCGACATGGCCGTGTTCGACGCGGTAGTGAACAACGCCGACCGGAAGATCGGCCACCTGCTGCCCGCGCCCGGCGGGCACCTGTACGGCTGCGACCACGGGGTCTGCTTCGCCGAGGACTACAAGCTCCGCACCGTACTGTGGCAGTGGCGGGGCAAGAGCCTGCCCCGGCGCGCGGTGGAGACGCTGCGCCGCCTGAGCACGGAGCTCACCGAGGGCAGCCTGGCCGCCCAGCTGTCCGGGCTGCTGACCGCGAGCGAGATCGAGGCCACCCGGACCAGGGTGCAGACCCTGCTCAAGCACCGGTCGCACCCTTATCCGCCCGATGACTGGCCGGCCGTTCCCTGGCCGCCGATCTAAGGCCGCCGGGTCAGATACCGCCGGGCTCCTCGGTTCCGCCGTGCCGCCTGAAGTAGCGCTCGAATTCGCGCGCGATCGCGTCGCCGCTGGCCTCGGGCAGGTCCATCGCGTCCTTGGCCTCCTCGAGGGTCCGGACGTAATCGGCGACCTCGGAGTCCTGCTGGGCCAGCTCGTCGACCCCCCGCTCCCAGGCCCGCGCCTCCTCCGGCAGATCGGCCAGCGGCAGCGGCGCGTCCAGGATGTCCTCGACGCCGCGTAGCAGGGCCAGGGTGGCCTTGGGGCTGGGCGGCTGCGCTACGTAGTGCGGAACCTGCGCCCACAACGAGACCGTGGGCAGGCCCGCGCCGGTGCAGGTGTGCTGCAGCACGCCGATGATCCCGGTCGGGCCCTTGTAATCGGCCCGGCCGCCGCCCGCCAGCTCGCTGGCCAGCTTGGCGTTCGAGGAGCCGATCGAGACCGGCACCGGGCGGGTATGCGGGGCGTCAGCCAGCAGCGCGCCGAGCAGGATGACCATCTCGACGCCCAGGCTTTCCAGGCCCTGCACGAGCTCCTCGCTGAACGCCCGCCAGCGCATGTTCGGCTCGATGCCGTGGATCAGGACCACGTCCCGGTTCAGCCCGGTGGGCGGCACAGTCCCGTCCGCCGGATGCGCCCGCGCCAGCGACATCCTGGTCGTGGGCCAGATGAGGCGGCGGGTGTGACCGCCCTCGATCTCGACCACCGGCCGGTTGACCTGGAAGTCGTAGAACTCCTCGGGATCGATGGCCCCGATCGGGGTGGCCTGCCAGGCGATGCCCAGGTGGTTGACCACCCCGCTGGCCGCCTCGCCCGCGTCGTTCCAGCCCTCGAACCCGGCGATGGCGACCGGAGAGACGAGTCCGCCGACGTCAGTAAACTCGATGACTCCCCACCTCCCACACCGAGGACCGTCGCCTTACAGACTACGTGGTCAGCCTTACCCATTGGGTGACCGCGGGGGGTCCTGCGGTCAGGGGCCGTAATCCAGGCGGCACGTTCCGCCAGCAGCCTAGAATAGGACCTGATGAGCACTCTACGGGGAGTACTGGCTGAGCGGGTCGTGGTGGCGGACGGCGCCATGGGCACGATGCTCCAGGCCAGCGACGCCATACTCGACGACTTCGACGGTCACGAGGGCTGCAACGAGATCCTGAACGTGACCCGGCCCGATATCGTGACCGCGGTCCATGACGCCTACCTGGAGGCGGGCGCGGACTGCGTCACCACGAACTCCTTCGGCGCGAACATGGGCAACCTCGGCGAGTACGGCCTGGTCAGCCGGATCGGGGAACTGTCCGAGGCGTCCGCCCGGCTGGCCCGGGCCGCCGCTGACCGCTGGTCCACGCCGGGCCGCCCGCGCTGGGTGCTCGGCTCGGTCGGCCCCGGCACCAAGCTGCCCACCCTGGGCCACACCACGTTCCGCGAGCTGCGCGACACGTACCAGGCCAACGCGGAGGGGCTGCTGCGGGGCGGCGCGGACGCGCTGATCGTGGAAACCTGCCAGGACCTGCTCCAGGCCAAGGCGGCCATCATCGGGTGCAAGCGGGCCGCCGCCAAACTGGCTCCCGGCGCGATGGTCATCGCCCAGGTCACCATCGAGACCACCGGCGTGATGCTCCTCGGCACCGAGATCGCCGCGGCGCTGACCGCCCTGGAACCGCTCGGCATCGACATGATCGGGCTGAACTGCGCGACCGGCCCGGGCGAGATGAGCGAGCACCTGCGCCATCTGGCCGGGCACTCGACCATTCCGATCTCCTGCGAGCCGAACGCCGGCCTGCCCGTGCTCACCCCCGACGGCGCCAGCTACCCGCTGACCCCGGCGCAGCTGGCGGACGCGCACGAGCGGTTCGCCAGGGAGTTCGGCCTGTCGCTGGTGGGCGGCTGCTGCGGCACTACCCCCGAGCACATCGCCGCGCTCGCTGACCGGGTGGGCGGCCGGCCTACTGCTCCCCGCCGGCCACTCCGCGAGCCCGGTGTGGCGTCGCTGTACGCGCACGTGCCCTTCCGCCAGGACACCGCCTTCCTGGCCATCGGCGAGCGGACCAATGCCAACGGGTCCAAGGCGTTCCGCGACGCGATGCTGGAGGGCAAGTACGAGGACCTCGTCCAGATCGCGCGGTCCCAGACCAGGGACGGCGCGCACCTGCTCGACGTCTGCGTGGACTACGTCGGCCGGGACGGCGTGGCCGACATGCGCGAGGTGGCGGGCAGGCTGGCCACCGCGGCCACGCTGCCGCTGGTGCTCGACTCGACCGAGCCCGCGGTCATCGAGGCCGGCCTGGAGCTGACCGGCGGCCGCTCGGTCATCAACTCGGTCAACTACGAGGACGGCGACGGGCCCGACTCCCGGATGGCGCGGGTCATGCCCATGGTGCGCGAGCACGGCGCGGCGGTCATCGCGCTGACCATTGACGAGCGGGGACAGGCCCGCACCGCGCAGTGGAAGGTCGAGGTCGCCGAGCGGCTGATCGCCGACCTGACCGGGAACTGGGGCATGCGGGTCGATGACATCATCGTGGACTGCCTGACCTTCCCCATCGCCACCGGCCAGGAGGAGACCCGCCGCGACGCCATCGAGACCATCGAGGCGATCGCCGAGCTGAAGCGCCGCCATCCGGCCGTGCAGACCACGCTGGGCGTGTCGAACGTGTCGTTCGGCCTCAAGCCCGCCGCCCGGGCCGTGCTGAACTCCGTCTTCCTGGCCGAATGCGTGCAGGCGGGCCTGGACTCCGCGATCGTGCACGCGGCGCGGATCATGCCCATCGCCCGGATCCCGGACGAGCAGCGCCAGGTCGCGCTGGACCTGGTGTACGACCGGCGGCGCGAGGGCTATGATCCGCTGGCCCGGCTGCTGGACCTGTTCGAGGGCGTGGATGCGGCCGACCTGAAGGCCAGCCGGGCTGCGGAGCTGGCCGCGCTGCCGCTGTGGGACCGGCTGAAGCGGCGGATCATCGACGGCGAGCGGGTCGGCCTGACCGAAGACCTGGATGCCGCCCTGGCCGAGCGGCCCGCCTTGGAGATCGTCAACGACGTGCTGCTGGACGGCATGAAGACCGTCGGCGAGCTGTTCGGCTCGGGGCAGATGCAGCTGCCGTTCGTGCTCACCTCGGCCGAGGTGATGAAGGCCTCCGTCGCGTATCTCGAGCCGCACATGGCCCGCAGCGACGAGGACGGCAAGGGCAGGATCGTGCTGGCCACGGTCAAGGGCGACGTGCACGACATCGGCAAGAACCTGGTCGACATCATCTTGTCCAACAACGGCTACGACGTGGTCAACATCGGCATCAAGCAGCCCATCTCCTCCATCGTCGCGGCGGCCGAGGAGAGCGGCGCGGACGTCATCGGGATGTCCGGCCTGCTGGTCAAGTCGACGGTGGTGATGCGGGACAACCTGGCCGAGCTGAACTCGCGCGGCCTGGCCGGCCGCTGGCCGGTGCTGCTCGGCGGCGCGGCGCTGACCCGCGCCTTCGTCGAGCAGGACCTGGGCGCGCTGTTCGACGGCGAGGTCAGGTACGCCCGGGACGCGTTCGAAGGGCTGCGCCTGATGGACGCCGCGATGGCGGTCAAGCGCGGCGCCCCCGGGGCCGCCCTGCCCGCGCCGCGGACCCGGCGGGTGCGGCCGGCCGCCCCGGACAGCACGCACGAGCCGGATGAGGCCGCCACCGCCCGTTCGGACGTCTCGGCCGACATCCAGGTCCCGGCGGCGCCGTTCCTCGGCACCGAGGTGATCAAGGGCATACCGCTGGCCCAGTACGCCTCCTATCTGGACGAACGGGCGTTGTTCATGGGCCAGTGGGGCCTCAAGCCGACGCGCGGGCCCGACGGCGCCAGCTATGAGGAGCTGGTCGAGACCGAGGGCCGGCCGCGGCTGCGCATGTGGCTGGAGCGGGCCCAGACCGAGGGGCTGCTCGAGGCGGCCGTGGTCTACGGGTACTTCCGGTGCGTGAGCTCCGGGAACGACCTGATCGTGCTCGACGAGCAGGGCGGCGAGCTGGAGCGGTTCACCTTCCCCCGGCAGCGTCGCGACCGGCGGCTGTGCTTGGCCGACTTCTTCAAGCCCGCGGACTCGGGTCAGACCGACGTGGTGGCGTTCCAGCTCGCCACCATGGGCCCGCGCATCTCCGCGGCCACGGCTGAGCTGTTCGCCAAGAACGCTTACCGCGACTACCTGGAACTGCACGGCCTGTCGGTTCAGCTCACCGAGGCCCTGGCCGAGTACTGGCACGCCCGGCTCCGCGGCGAGCTCGGCATCGGCGGCTCGGATCCCGGTGACCTGGACGGCTTCTTCCGGGTCGACTACCGCGGCGCGCGGTACTCCTTCGGCTATCCCGCCTGCCCGGACCTGGCCGACCGGGCCAAGGTGGTGCGCCTGCTGCGGCCGGACCGGATCGGCGTCGAGCTGTCCGAGGAGATGCAGCTGCACCCCGAGCAGTCCACCGACGCCATCGTCGTGCACCACCCCGAGGCCAAGTACTTCAGCGTATGAGCCATTCAGGCCCGGCCGCGGTAGCGGTCCTGTTCGACATGGACGGGCTGCTCATCGACTCCGAGCCGCTGTGGCTGGAGGCCGAGAAGGCCGTGATGGCCCGGCTCGGGGGCCGCTGGGATGCCCACGACCAGGCCGCGCTGGTCGGCGGCAGCCTGGCTCTCACCGTGCGCACCCTGCTCGCCAAGGCCCCCCGGCCCGCGCCGCCCGAACTGGTCGGCCAGTGGGTCATGTCGTACATCACCGAGCGGGTCCGCGGCGGCGGCGTGCCGGTCCGGCCCGGCGCCTGGGAACTGCTGGCGGAAGTCGCGGCAGCCGGCCTGCCGCGCGCGCTGGTGACCTCATCTCAGCGAGGATTCATGCAGGCCGTGCTGGACAGCACCGGCATGCGGTTCGACGCGCTGGTGTGCGGCCAGGACGTGACGGCCACCAAGCCCGACCCGGAGCCGTACCTGCTCGCGGCCAAGCTGATCGGCGTGCCGCCTGGCGACTGCTTCGCGCTGGAGGACTCGCCCAACGGCGTGGCCTCGGCGGAGGCGGCCGGGTGCCGGGTGATCGCCGTGCCGTCGCTGCTGCCCTTGCCGCCCGCCCCGGGCCGGATCGTGGTGCCCTCGCTGCTCGACCTGACCGCCGGGCCCAGCGGTGTCTATCCCCGGGGCCAGGGGGGTACGGGAGGACCCGGGGGTTCGCCCCCGGGGATAACACCGGCTAGCCCCAGCGACTAGGCGCCAATCACCGCCTAGACTTCGGTTAGGACCGCGGGAGGTGCGCATGTCCACTTATGACAAGATCGCCTGGCTGCCGTTGTGCGGGGGACTGGCGGGGCTCGGCCTGGTGCTGAGCTACATCGCCATGCGGCGCCGCGGGCTGGGCGCCGGCCTGCGCGGGGCGGCCTGGTCGCTGCTGCCGCTCGCCGCGTACCTGACCGGCGCGATCGAGATGTTCTGGAAGATGGGCGCCGCCATCGGCGACTTCGCCAAGGGCTTCGTGTTCTCGGCCCAGGTCTGGGCCGGGATCGCGGTGGCCGGGCTGGCCGTCGTGCTGTTCGTGGTGTCCGGGCCGCTGCGCCGGCGTGGGCAGGACAAGCGCCAGGGCGACCGGGCCGTCAGCGCCAGCACCGGCGCGACGGCGCCGGGCCGGGAAATCACCACCCGGACCGCTCCCGCAGCCGCCACGGCACCGGCCAAGACGCCGGCCAAGGCGCGCAAGGGCGGGCGTGCGGCCGACGATGACGACGGCCTCGGGGATGTCGAGGACATCCTGCGCCGTCACGGCATCACCTAGAAATCTTCCCGCAATATTCGCTGATTACCGTAGAAATATTTGACCTCCGGCCCATCAGGCGTAATGTCGCGATCTCCCGAGTAACCCGACATTCGCCTCCGTAGTCACATGCGCCGCGCGTGTAACTGACTATGACAAATGGGACCGGATTTCGTCACGATCCCGCTACGACTGCCGCGCGGGGCTGGCACCTGGGCGGCAAATGACGGAATCTCACTAGATGAAGGCCGAGGGCGCTGTATCGCGGTACTTATCGGGATGTGTCCGCCCGCGCTAACTGCCTCGCCTTCAGTGCAGAGCCTTCAGTGCAGAGATTGGTGCGTAGCGATGGCCGTGCCCATAGACGTGGCGACAGGTCCGGGCGGTCCGGGGCCGGACGCTCCGCTGACCGTGCCCGGCCAGGCCATCGAGGGCCGCTCGCCCGGCCAGATCGCCTGGATGCGGCTGCGCCGGGACAAGGTGGCCATGGGCGGCGGCGTGGTCGTGGGGCTCCTGCTCCTGACCGCCATCATCGGCCCGCATCTCGTGCAGAATCCTAACGTTTTTCACTCGAACCTCATCAACCCCACGTTCCTGCGCCCGAACGGCGCGTTCGGCGGGATCAGCCTGGCCCACCCGCTGGGCGTCGAGCCGGAGACGGGCCGCGACCTGCTGGCCCGGATCGTGGTCGGCGCCCAGTACTCGCTGCTCATCGCCTTCGCGGCCACCATACTGGCGGTCGGCCTGGGGACCTTCTTCGGCGTCCTGGCCGGATATGTCGGCGGCTGGGCGGACTCGGTGATCGCCCGGTCCATGGACGTGTTCCTCGCCTTCCCGCTGCTGGTCTTCGCCCTGGCGCTGGCCGGGGTCATCCCGGGCAGCGCGTTCGGCCTGTCCGGTAACTCGCTGCGGATCGCGGTGCTGATCTTCGTCATCGGATTCTTCAACTGGCCCTACATGGGCCGGATCATCCGCGGCCAGACCTTGTCCCTGCGTGAGCGCGAGTTCGTCGACGCGGCCCGCAGCCTCGGCGCGCGCACGCCCTACATCTTGTCCCGCGAGCTGCTGCCGAACCTGGTCGCGCCGATCCTGGTCTACTCGACGCTGCTGATCCCGACCAACATCCTGTTCGCGGCGGCCCTGGACTACCTCGGCGTCGGCCTCTACGTGCCCACGCCCACCTGGGGCCAGATGCTCTCCAGCGCGGTGCAGAACGGCTACTACTACATCGATCCCGAGTACATGCTCGTGCCCGGGCTGACCATCTTCATCACGGTTATGGCATTCAACCTATTCGGCGATGGGCTCCGTGACGCACTGGATCCGAGGACCCGGTGACCAGCGGCCTTGACCCAACCAGCAACAGGAGGCGTTTCACGGCATGAAGAGACGCGGCATATTCGCGGCGGTGGCCTTGGGCGCGGCTGCGGCCCTCGCGGCCAGCGCGTGCAGCAGCAGCGGCAGCAGCAGTTCGAGCGGATCGTCGCCGAGCGGGTCGGCGGCCTACAACGCCGGCTCGACCAGCGTGGTCAACCCCTCCACCACCAAGGGCGGGACGCTGACCCTCGCCCTGTCCAGCACGCCGGACTCGTTCGACCCCGGCAACACCTACTACGGGTGGGTGCTGGATTTCGACAACCTGTTCACCATGCCGCTGTTCACCTACAAGTCGTGCGCGGGATCCTGCGGCTCGCAGGTCGTGCCTGACCTGGCCACCGATATGGGCACGGTCAGCGATAACGGGCTGACCTGGACATTCCATATCCAGCCGAACGTCAAGTTCGAGAACGGCACGGTCGTCACCACCCAGGACGTGAAGTACGCGGTCGAGCGCACCTACGACCGGTCGGTGATGGCCAACGGGCCCACCTACTACCAGGCGATACTCGCGGACCCGAGCTACCCGGGCCCCTACAAGGACCGGGCCAAGAACGTGATGGGCCTGACCTCGGTCCAGACCCCCAACGCGACCACGATCGTGTTCCACCTGGTGGCGCCGTACCCGGACCTCCCCTACGTGCTCGCCTTCCCGAACACCGCACCGGTCCCGCCGAGCGCCGACACCGGCAGCAACTACCAGCTGCACCCGCTGTCGACCGGGCCCTACATGTTCTCCAGCTACCAGCTCAACAAGCAGCTCACGCTCGTGCCGAACCCGGACTGGAACCCGTCGACCGACCCGAACGCCAGCCAGCTGCCCGCCAAGATCGTCGTCAACCTGAACGTGAACCAGGCCGACGTCGACAACCGGCTGCTGGCCGGTGACATCGACGCGGACGCGCAGGGCACCGGCGTGGCCGCCGCGGCCCAGGCCAGGATCCTGGGGAGCCCGACGCTGAAGGCCAACGCGGACAACCCGATCACCGGGCGAGCCTGGTTCACCTACATCAACACCAAGGTGGCGCCGCTGAACAACCTGCACTGCCGCGAGGCCGTCGAGTACGCGACGAACAAGACCAACGTGCAGACGGCGTGGGGCGGCCCGGTCGCGGGCGGCGCCGTCGCCAGCACCTTGATGACGCCGAACATCGCCGGCTACAAGTCGTTCGACCTGTACGAGGCGCTGTCCAAGCCGACCGGCGATCTGGCCGCGGCCAAGCAGCAGCTCACCCAGTGCGGCCAGCCGAACGGCTTCAGCACCAACCTGGCCTACCGGTCCGACCGGCCGAAGGAGGTCGCCGCCGCTACGGCGATCCAGGCCTCGCTGGCCCAGGCGGGGATCAAGGTGACGCTGAAGGGGTTCCCGTCGGGCAGCTACTACACCGACTTCGCGGGCTCGCCGGCCTACGTGCACTCCCACGACCTCGGTCTCGACATGGGCGGCTGGGAGTCCGACTGGCCGAACGGCAACGGCTTCCTGGACGAGCTCGTCAACGGGAACACCATCGCGCCCACCGGTAACACCAACATCTCCGAAGTCAACGACCCGGTGATCAATAACCTGTTCGCCCAGTCGAACACGCTCACCGGAGCGGCCCGGACCGCGATCTGGTCCCAGATCGATATGCAGGTCCTGAAGGACGCCGCTGTCCTGCCCGGGGTGTACGCCAGGTCGCTGGACTACCGCTCGCCGGATATGACCAACGCCTACATCTGGGACCAGTTCGGCATGTACAACTATGCGGTCCTGGGCAAGAAGTCCTGACCTGACGGCCCAGCCCGTCTTCGGATTACGAGAGAGCAGGTGAAGGCGCCGCTGCCGGGCGGGGGCATCCAGCCCCGCCCGGCAGCGGCCCCCGCGCGATGATCTACTTCATCATCCGGCGCCTCATCCTGACCGTGTTCCTGCTGCTGCTGGTCAGCTTGATCACGTTTGCCATCTTCTTCCTGGTCCCGCGGCTCGCCGGGCAGACCTCCTACGAGCTCGCCGCGCAGTACGTGGGCCGCAACCCGATCCCGTCGGAGATCAAGGCGGTCGAGGCCAAGCTCGGCCTGGACGCCCCGCTGTATCTGCAGTACGGCCGGTTCATCAAGGGCATCGTGTTCGGCGTGCACTACAACAGCGGCACCGACGTCAGCTACTGCCCCTTCCCCTGCTTCGGCTACTCGTTCCGCAACCAGCAGCCGGTCTGGCCGCAGCTGGTCAGCGACGCCCCGGTCACGCTCTCGCTGGCCATCGGGGCGTCCATCCTCTGGCTGATCGGCGGGGTGTCCATCGGCGTGCTGTCCGCGCTGCGCCGCGGCAGCATCTTCGACCGGTTCTCGATGACCGTCGCGCTGGCCGGGGTGTCGCTCCCGGTGTTCTTCACCGGCCTGATCGCGCTCGAGCTGTTCAGCTACAAGTGGCCGATCTTTCCCAACGTGCACTACGTGCCCTTCACCTCCAACCCGGCGCTGTGGGCGCGCAACCTGGTCCTGCCCTGGGTCACCCTGGCCTTCCTGTACGCCGCGCTCTATGCCCGGCTGACCAGGGCTGCCATGCTGGAGACCATGGGCGAGGACTACATCCGCACGGCCCGGGCCAAGGGCCTGCCCGAACGGGTGGTGGTGGTGAAGCACGCGCTCCGGGCCTCGCTGACGCCCATCGTCACGATCTTCGGCCTGGATCTCGGCCTGCTGCTCGGCGGCGCGATCCTCACCGAGACCACGTTCTCCCTGCCCGGCCTCGGCCAGTTCACCCTCCTGGCCATCCAGAACCAGGATCTGCCGGAGATCGAGGGCGTGGTCCTGCTCGCCTCGTTCTTCATCGTCATCGCGAACCTGATCGTCGACATCCTGTACGCGATCATCGACCCGAGGGTGCGGTACTGATGGCCGTCCTGCTCGAGGTCCGTGACCTGAGGATCCAGTTCCCGACCGACGACGGCCTGGTCAAAGCCGTCGACGGTGTCTCGTTCACCCTTGAGCGTGGCCGGACGCTGGGCATCGTGGGCGAGTCAGGTTCGGGCAAGAGCGTCACCAGCATGGGCATCATGGGCCTGCACGAGGGGACCAGGGCGCTTATCACCGGCGAGATCAGGCTGGACGGCGAGGACCTGGTCAGCGCGCCCCGGGCCCGGGTCCGGTCGCTGCGCGGCGACAAGATGGCGATGATCTTCCAGGATCCGCTGTCTGCCCTGCACCCCTACTACACGGTGGGCCACCAGATCATCGAGGCGTACCGGGTCCACAACAAGGTCAGCAAGCAGGCGGCGCGCCGGCACGCCGTCGACCTGCTCGGCCGGGTAGGGATCCCGCAGCCGCAGACCCGGGTCGACGACTACCCGCATCAGTTCTCCGGCGGCATGCGCCAGCGCGTGATGATCGCCATGGCGCTGTCCTGCGATCCCGAGCTGCTCATCGCGGACGAGCCCACCACGGCGCTCGACGTGACCGTCCAGGCGCAGATCCTGGACCTGATCTCCGACCTGCAGTCGGAGTTCGGCTCGGCGGTCATCATCATCACCCACGACCTCGGCGTGGTGGCTGAGCTCTCCGACGACATCCTGGTCATGTACGCCGGCCGGGTGGCCGAGCACGCGTCCGCCGCGGACATCTTCGGCCGGCCGGAACATCCGTACACCTGGGGCCTGCTGTCCTCGATGCCGCGGCTGGACCGGGACCGGACCGCCCGCCTGGTCCCGATTCCGGGTACGCCGCCCAGCCTGATCAAGGTCCCGCCCGGCTGCCCGTTCCATCCCCGCTGCCGGTACCGCGAGCTGGTCGGCGAGCAGCGCTGCGAAACGGAGGTGCCGGTGTTGCGCGAGGCGATCACGCCGGGGCATGAGACCGCATGCCACCTGACCGCCGAGCAGCGGTCCCGGCTGTGGGCCGACCTGTCGGCGGCCCAGGTCGGCCGCGACGCCGGCGAGCCGGAAGCCAGGGAGCCGGTGTGACCGAGCAGACCCAGACCCCGGCGGCGCCCGGGGCGGAAGAGGCCAGCGAGCGGGCGGACGACGTCCTGCTCCAGGTGACGGACCTGGTGCGCCACTTCCCCGTCACCCGCGGCGTGGTGATCAGGCAGAAGGTCGGCGCGGTCCGGGCCGTGGACGGGATCGACCTGTCCGTGGCCAGGGGCCAGACCCTGGGCCTGGTCGGTGAATCGGGATGCGGCAAGACCACCACCGGGCGCCTGCTGACCAGGCTGGACGAGCCGACCAGCGGGCGGATCGTGATCGACGGCCATGACGTCACCCACCTGCGCCCGGGCCAGATGCGCCCGCTGCGGCGCGAGATCCAGATGATCTTCCAGGACCCTTACTCCTCGCTCAACCCCCGGCACACGGTCGGCGCCATCGTCGCCGCCCCGTTCCGCCTGCAGAAGGTCAAGCCGCCCGGGGGGGTCAGGCGCGCCGTGCAGGAACTGCTCGAGCTCGTCGGCCTCAGCCCGGAGCACTACAACCGGTATCCGCACGAGTTTTCCGGCGGCCAGCGGCAGCGCATCGGGATCGCCCGCACCCTGGCGCTGCGGCCCAAGCTGATCGTCGCCGACGAGCCGGTCTCCGCGCTCGACGTGTCGATCCAGGCGCAGGTCATCAACCTGCTCGAGGACCTGCAGGACGAACTGGGCCTGACCTACGTGGTGATCGCGCACGACCTGTCCGTGGTCAGGCACATCAGCGACCAGGTCGCGGTCATGTACCTGGGCAAGATCGTCGAGATCGCCGACCGCGACAAGCTGTACAGCCAGCCGCGCCACCCGTACACGGTCGCGCTGATGTCGGCGGTTCCGGTGCCCGAGCCGCTCAGCAGCCCGACCGGCCAGCGCGAGCGCCGCCAGCGCATCAGGCTCGAAGGCGACGTGCCGAGCCCGCTGCTGCCCCCGCCCGCGTGCCGCTTCCACACCAGGTGCTGGAAGGCGCAGCAGATCTGCCGCACGACCGAACCGCCGCTGGCCGAGCTGATCCCCGGCCACAAGGTGGCCTGCCACTTCCCGGAGAATACCCCGCCGGTCCCCGGCACCACGCCGGACGACTCGGCCCAGCCGGCCTGATCCGGTCTAGACCGCAGCCGAGGCACCGTCCGGCGGGGGGCCGGCCAGCAGGGGGATGGTTTGCGGCGGGCTGGGCTGCGGGGGGAGCGGGGGAGGGGTGCCGCCGAACTCGGGGCACAGCGCCTTGTGGTTGCACCAGTCGCACAGCCTGCTCGGCCTCGGCCGCCAGTCGCCCGCCGCGCGGGCCCGCTCGATGGCCTGCCACAGCGCGATGATCTTGCGCTCGGTCGCCACCAGGTCGGACTCCTCAGGCACGTACCGCAGGATCTGGCTCTCGGCCAGGTACATGAGCTGAAGCAGCGCCGGCACCCGTCCGCGCAGGCGCCAGATCACCAGGGCGTAGAACTTCATCTGGAACAGCGCGCTCGCCTCGTAAGCTTCGCGCGGTGCCCGGCCGGTCTTGTAGTCGACGATCCTGATCTCGCCGCCGGGCGCGACGTCCAGCCGGTCGATGTAGCCGCGCAGCCGCAGCCCGGAGGGCAGCGTGGTCTCCACGTAGCTCTCCCGCGCGGCAGGCTCGAGCCTGCGCGGGTCTTCGAGCGTGAAGTACGCGTCCAGGATCGCGGTGGCGGACTGCAGCCAGTCGGCGCAGGCGGCCTCATCACCGAACAGCGCGGCCAGCTCGGGCTCGGCGGCGGCCAGCCGCTCCCATTCCGGGACCAGCAGGGCCCGCGCGGCCTCCGGAGTCCGCTCGGCCGCGGGCAGGTCGAACAGCCGCTCCAGCGCGGCGTGCACCAGCGTGCCGCGCGCCGTGGCCTGCGTGGGCGGCTCGGGCAGCCGGTCGATCACCCGGAACCGGTATAGCAGCGGGCACGTCATGAAATCGGCCGCCCGCGACGGCGACAGCGCCGGCCCGCTGCGCTCGCTGGGTGCCGGTTCCGGCTCCGGCGAGCCGGGCAACACGTCGAGGACGGCCGCGGTTTCTTCCACCCTTGAACCGTAGGGCACGGCACCGACATTCGGGGGGATCTCCGGCTGCGGGTCGTCGCCCTGGCCCGACCCGGCACATAGCATCGGTATCGTGGCAAGCACGACGCCGCAGAAGCAGAAGCAGAAGCCGCGCCGCGACGCCGGTCCCGGGATCGTCATCGCGCGCCCGTTCGGCATCCCGGTTTACATCTCGCCGTACTGGTTCCTGATCGCCGGGGTCTTCGTCTTCATCTACGCCCACGACCTGGCCGCAACCCTGCACGGAAACACCAGGTTCGTGGTCGCGGCCGCGTTCGTCATTCTCCTGTACCTGTCCGTCCTGGTCCACGAGCTGGCTCATTCGGTGGTGGCCCGCGGCTACGGGCTGCCGGTCCGGCGCATCCTGCTGTACCCGCTCGGCGGCCTGTCGGAGATCGAGCAGGAGCCGCAGACACCCGGCCGGGAGTTCCTGGTGTCGGCGGCCGGGCCTGCCCTCTCGCTGGCGCTGGCCGCCGTCGGCTACGGCCTGATGCGGGTCTTCCCGACCGGGATCAGCGGCACGCTCGTCTCCCAGCTTCGGTGGGCCAACCTGGTCGTCGGGGTGTTCAACCTGCTGCCCGGGCTGCCATTGGACGGCGGGCGGATGCTGCGCGCCGGGATCTGGAAGGTGACCGGGCGTCCCGGCCCGTCGACCATCGCCGCGGCCTGGGCGGGCCGCGTGATCGGGGTCGCCCTGTTCGTCGTGCCGTTCGCCACCGGCCGGGTGACCGGGACCGGGGACCTGGTGACCGTGGTCTGGCTGGCGGTCATCGCCGCCTTCATGTGGACCGGAGCGGGCCAGGCCATCAAGGCGACCAGGTTCCGCGAGCGACTGCCTGCGCTGCAGGCTCGCCGGCTGGCCCGCAAGGCGGTGTCGGTGGCGGCCGACACGCCGCTGGCCGAGGCGATCAGGCGCGCGGACGAGAGCCAGGCCCGGGCGGTCGTGGTCGTCGACCACGAGGACAAGCCGATCGCCATCCTCAGCGAGGGCGCCGTGATGGCCACGCCGCCGCAGCGGCGGCCCTGGATCGAAGCGGGGACGCTGGCCCGGACGCTCGAGCCGAGCCTGGTGCTGCCCGCCGACTTGTCCGGCATGGCGCTGCTGGACGCGATCCGCCGTGCCCCCGCCAGCGAGTACCTGCTCGTCGAGCCGTCCGGCCAGGTCTACGGCGTGCTGGCCGCCCGGGACGTCGACCACGCGTTCGCCGGGGTCTGAGCCTCGCCGCGAGCCACTGCTGCGAGCCCACTACTCTGAGCGCCATGACCAAACCGCGGCACGGGCCCCTGCTGGCCGGGGAGCCGGTCCAGCTGACCGATCCCAAGGGCCGCAGCCACATCATCACGCTGCGGGCCGGCGCGTCGTTCCACACCCACCGCGGCATGGTGAGCCACGACGACATCATCGGCGGCCCCGACGGGAACGTGGTCCGGTCCGGCGGCGGCACCCCCTACGTGGTCTTCCGCCCGCTGCTGGCCGACTACACCCTGGCCATGAAACGCGGCGCGGCCGTGGTGTATCCCAAGGACGCCGCCCAGATCGTGGCCTTCGCCGACGTGTTCCCGGGCGCGCGGGTGCTGGAGGCCGGAGCGGGCTCCGGCGCGCTGTCCTGCTGGCTGCTGCGGGCCGTCGGCGAGCAGGGCACCCTGGTCTCGTTCGAGCGCCGGCCCGACTTCGCGGAGATCGCCCGGCGCAACGTCGAGCAGTTCTTCGGCGGCCCGCCGCCGGCCTGGCAGCTGGTGGTGAGCGAGTTCGGCCGTCCCGGGGACGACCACGGGCTGGCCGACTTCGACCGGGTCGTCCTGGACATGCTGGCGCCGTGGGAGTGCCTGGACGCCGTCGCGGAGATCCTCGCGCCCGGCGGCCTGGCTTGCTGTTACGTGGCCACGACGACCCAGCTTTCCCGGGTCGTGGAGGCCCTGCGCGCGCACGGCGGCTTCGATGAGCCGGCCGCCTGGGAGAGCCTGGTGCGCGGGTGGCACGTGGAGGACCTGGCCGTCCGGCCGGAGCACCGCATGGTGGGGCACACCGGCTTCCTGGTCACCGCGCGCCGGCTGGCGCCCGGGGTGATCCCGCCGCCCCGCAGGCGCCGCCCGCAGAGCCAGAATCAGGGCCGCGGCGGTGCCCCCGACAGTGCCCTCGGCGGTGCCCCCGACAGTGCCCTCGGCGGTGCCACCGGCAGTGCCCCCGAGCCCGCTTCCGCCCCGCCTTCCGAGGGGGAATCCGGGGGGCCGCCGTCGGCCGTGCGCCCTTCAGCTGACCGTGAGCGGTGACGCTTAGCGATGCTGATGTGACGCATTGGTGGCCGGACTGGCGGCAAGATGGCGTTGAAACGCCCTCCCGAGGTTAGGGAATGCCGGTCTGTAGGTAATGTCTTAGGTACCGGCACAGGAGGAGGTGGGGGCGTGGCCACCAGAGACGAAAGCGGGCGTGCCTCTCGGCACGATGATGAGGTGAAAAGCCTTACTGCGCAGATCTCGTTCCTCGACGAGGAGATTGCTGTGCTCCGGCGCCGCCTAGCGGACTCGCCGCGGCAGGTCAGGCTGCTGGAGGAGAGGCTGCGCGAAACCGAGGCTAGCCTGGCTGGGGTCTCCAGCCAGAACGAGCGGCTGGCCGCCACGCTGCGCGAGGCACGTGACCAGATCGTCGCGCTGAAAGAAGAAGTGGACCGGCTGGCCCAGCCGCCCTCGGGGTTCGGCGTTTTCCTGAGCGCGTGTGACGACGACACCGCCGACGTCTTCACCGGCGGCCGCAAGATGCGGGTGAACGTGTCGCCGAGCGTCGAACTGGCCGGGCTCCGCCCGGGCCAGGAAGTGGTCCTGAACGAGGCGCTCAACGTGGTCATCGCCCAGGGCTATGAGACCGTCGGCGAAGTCGTCATGCTCAAGGAGGTGCTCGCCGACGGCGAGCGCGCGCTGGTCATCTCCCAGGCCGACGATGAGCGGGTGGTGCGCCTGGCCGAGCCGCTGCTGCACGAGACGCTGCGGGCCGGCGACTCGCTGCTGCTGGAGTCCCGGTCCGGATACGCGTACGAGCGGATCCCCAAGGCCGAGGTCGAAGAGCTGATCCTGGAAGAAGTGCCGGACATCTCCTACCACGACATCGGTGGCCTGGGCCCGCAGATCGAGCAGATCAGGGACGCCATCGAGCTGCCCTACCTGCACGCCGACCTGTTCAAGGAGCACCAGCTCAAGCCCCCGAAGGGCGTCCTGCTCTACGGCCCGCCCGGCTGCGGCAAGACGCTGATCGCCAAGGCGGTCGCGAACTCGCTGGCCAAGCAGGTCGCGGCCAAGACGGCGCAGGATGCCGCGCACGATGCCGGGGCCAAGGAAGGCAAGAGCTTCTTCCTCAACATCAAGGGCCCCGAGCTGCTGAACAAGTACGTCGGCGAGACCGAACGGCACATCAGGCTGGTCTTCCAGCGGGCCCGGGAGAAGGCCAGCGAGGGCATGCCGGTCATCGTGTTCTTCGACGAGATGGACTCGATCTTCCGCACCCGCGGCTCGGGCGTGTCCAGCGACGTGGAGAACACGATCGTCCCGCAGCTGCTGTCCGAGATCGACGGCGTGGAGGGCCTGGAGAACGTCATCGTCATCGGCGCCTCCAACCGCGAGGACATGATCGACCCGGCCATCCTTCGGCCGGGCCGGCTCGACGTCAAGATCAAGATCGAGCGGCCGGACGCCGAGGCCGCCAAGGACATCTTCTCCAAGTACGTGCTGAAGGAGCTGCCGCTGCATCCGGATGACGTCACCGAGCACGGCGGGTCGGCGCAGGCCACCGTGGAGGGGATGATCCAGCGGACGGTCGAGCGCATGTACACCGAGTCCGAGGAGAACAGGTTCCTCGAGGTGACGTACGCCAACGGCGACAAGGAGGTCCTGTACTTCAAGGACTTCAACTCCGGTGCGATGATCGAGAACATCGTGGCCCGGGCCAAGAAGATGGCCATCAAGGAGTTCCTGGACACCGGGCAGAAGGGCATGCGGGTGAGCCACCTGCTCGCCGCGTGCGTGGACGAGTTCAGCGAGAACGAGGACCTGCCCAACACCACCAACCCGGACGACTGGGCCCGCATCTCCGGCAAGAAGGGCGAGCGCATCGTCTACATCAGGACCCTGGTCTCCGGCAAGACCGGCACCGAGGCCGGGCGCTCGATCGACACCGTCGCGAACACCGGGCAATACCTGTAGTGAGTGGTGTTGGTGTTGTCTCCTGGGGGGGAAGTCCCCCCAGGCCCCCGTCACAGGGGGGACTGCCCGTCTCCCCTGTGACCCCCAGGGCCCCCCGTGCCGGGGCGTCGGCCCAGGACCCCCAGGCCCCCCGTTCAGGGGGGCTGCTCGTTCCGCCCGGTAACCCCCTTAGCCCGGTAGGCTGCTTAATATGAGCGTTCTTCGCGTGATGGGCACCGAGACGGAATACGGCATCTCCGTGCCCGGCCAGCCCGGTGCCAACGCGATGGTGACCTCTTCCCAGATCGTCAACGCCTACCAGGCGGCCACCGCCGCGCGGGCCCGCCGGGCCCGGTGGGACTTCGAGGAGGAGAACCCGCTCCGGGATGCCCGGGGGTTCGACCTCACCCGCGAGGCCGCGGACTCCTCCCAGCTGACCGACGAGGACCTGGGCCTGGCCAACGTCATCCTCACCAATGGCGGCCGGCTGTACGTCGACCACGCGCACCCTGAGTACTCCGCGCCGGAATGCACCAACCCCCTGTCGGTGGTGGTCTGGGACAAGGCCGGGGAGCGGGTCATGGCGGAGGCCGCGGCCAAGGCCGCGACCGTGCCGGGCAGCGCGTCCATCCAGCTGTACAAGAACAACACCGATAACAAGGGCGTCTCTTACGGCGCGCACGAGAACTACCTGATGCGGCGGTCCACCCCGTTCGCCGACATCGTCAAGTTCCTCGTCCCGTTCTTCGTGTCCCGCCAGGTGGTATGCGGGGCCGGGCGGGTCGGCATCGGCGCTGACGGCCGCGGCTCGGGTTTCCAGATCAGCCAGCGAGCCGACTTCTTCGAAGTCGAGGTGGGCCTGGAGACCACGCTGAAGCGGCCCATCATCAACACCAGGGACGAGCCGCACGCCGACCCGGAGAAGTACCGGCGGCTGCACGTGATCATCGGCGACGCCAACCTGAGCGAGGTGTCCACCTACCTCAAGGTCGGCACCACCGCGCTGGTGCTCTCGATGATCGAGGACAAGTTCCTCGGCCGGGACCTGTCGGTCGACACTCCCGTGTCCGAGCTCCGCGCGATCTCGCACGATCCCACCTGCCGCCGGCTGGTCACGCTCAAGGACGGCCGGAAGATGACCGCCGTTCAGCTACAGGCTGAATATCTCGAACTGGCCCGCAAGTACACCGAGGACCGGTACGGAGGCGACATCGACGACATCACCGCCGACGTCCTGAGCCGGTGGGAGTCGGTCCTGAACCGGCTGTCTGAGGACCCGATGCTGCTGTCCAAGGAGCTTGACTGGGTGGCCAAGCTCAAGCTGCTCGAAGGGTACCGGTCCCGGGACAACCTCGACTGGGACCACCCGCGGCTTCAGCTGGTGGACCTGCAGTACTCCGACGTGCGCCCGGACCGCGGCCTGTACAACCGCCTGGCGGCCCGCGGCCACATGGTGCGGCTGACCGACGACGAGACCGTGGACCGCGCCGTCGAGAACCCGCCGGAGGACACCAGGGCTTACTTTCGTGGTCGCTGCCTGCGGCAGTACTCCGAATCGGTGGCCGCCGCCTCCTGGGACTCCGTCATCTTCGACATTCCCGGCCGGGAATCGCTGCAGCGCGTCCCCACCCTCGAGCCGCTGCGCGGCACCAGGGCGCATGTCGGCGATCTGCTCGACCGCTGCCGCACCGCGGGCGAGCTGGTCGCCGCCCTGACCGGCCAAGACTGAGCCGCCAGGGGGCCCGGCCGAGCGCGGGAGTAATATCCCACCCGCGACTTCTCAGGAGTTTTCTCCCGGCGGGATTGCGCGGGACTCTCACGGGTGACGATAGCGTTGGGACAGACGGAGGTGTCGACATGGCAACGAGCAAGGACACGGGCGGTCAGCGGCAGACCACTAGGCGCGCCGATGAGACCGAGCAGGCGGAAGCCGGGAGCACCGAAGAGGTCAGGGAGCGGCAGGAGAAGCTCACCGATGACGTCGACGCGATCCTGGACGAGATCGACGAGGTCCTCGAGGAAAACGCGGAGGAGTTCGTCCGGTCGTACGTGCAGAAGGGCGGCCAGTAGCAGGCGCTGCGGTTCGCCGCAGGCGGACGCACCGGGGCCTTCCCCGGTGCCCTCCCGCTCTGGCGCGGCAGTAGGGTCTGTTGAGGGCAGTGCTGTCCTGACCATATCGGGAGGAGGTTGGCGTTGAGCTCGTACTTCGACGGCGTCCAGTCCGGCTCGTCCGCCTGGGCAGAAGAGGGGATGCGGGCCAGGCCGCACGCTGGGCCCGGATCCTTCATGGGTCGGCAGGGCTCATCGTTCGCGGAGTTCCTCGCGTCCTACTCGCCGGACCTCCTGCCCGGCCGGGTTCCGGTCATGAATTCCGCCGCGGACTCCGCGGCGCTGCGCGACCTGCCGCACGCCACGACGATCGTCGCCGCGAGCTGCCATCAGGGCGTGGTGCTGGCGGGCGACCGCCGGGCCACCGCCGGGAGCATGATCGCCAAGCGGGACGTGGAGAAGGTCTTCCGCAGCGACGAGTTCTCCGCCGTCGGCTACGCCGGCACCGGCAGCGTGGGCATCGAGTTCGTCCGCCTGTTCCAGGTCGAGCTCGAGCACTACGAGAAGATGGAAGGCCGCCCGCTGTCGCTGGAGGGCAAAGCCAACCGGCTCGCCTGGATGATCCGGGGCAACCTGGCCGCGGCCATGCAGGGACTCATCGTCGTCCCGCTGTTCGTCGGCTACGACGAGGACGCCGGCCAGGGCCGGATCTTCAGCTACGACGTAGCCGGCGGCCCGTACGAGGAGCAGCGGTTCTTCTCCATCGGCTCCGGCTCGGTATTCGCCCGCGGCGCGCTGAAGAAGCTGTACGCCGACGACCTGCCGGTGGGCGACGCCGTGCTGGCCTGCGTCCAGGCGCTGTACGACGCGGCTGACGACGATTCGGCGACCGGCGGCCCTGATCTGACCCGCCGCATCTTCCCGGTCATCGCCACCGTGACCGACGAGGGCTTCCGCAAGCTGTCCGAGGCCGAGTCCGAGGAATACTCCAACCAGGTCGTGCAGGAGCGGCTGCGGGAGCCTGACGGCCCGCGCGCCCCGCTGCGCGCGACCAGCTAGCGTGCCTCTTCGCCCCCGGCTCGTTCATCCCACCTGACAAGATAAGGAAACGCCCGCGGTGTCCATGCCGTTCGGTTACGTCTCACCCGCGCAGGCCATGCGGGACAAGGCCGAGTACGCCCGTCAGGGGATCGCCCGCGGCCGCAGCTGCGTGACGCTGCAGTACGAGGGCGGCATCCTGCTGATGGCGCCCAACCCGTCGAGCGCGCTGCACAAGATCAGCGAGATGTACGACCGGGTCGCGTTCGCCGCGGTGGGCCGGTACAACGAGTACGAGACCCTGCGCAAGGCCGGGATCACGTACGCGGACCTCACCGGGTACCAGTTTGACCGCAATGACGTGACGGCCCGGGGCATCGCCAACTACTACGCCCAGAACCTGGGCACCATCTTCACCGAGAACCTCAAGCCGTTCGAGGTGGAGATCGTCGTCGCCGAAGTCGGCGCGCAGCCCGAGAGCGATCAGATCTACCGGATCACGTTCGACGGGTCGGTGACCGACGAGCCTGGCTTCGTCGCCTTCGGCGGGCAGGCCGATCAGGTCTCCGCCGCGCTGAAGGAGCACTACTCGCCGGGCATGTCCCTGTCCGAGGCGTTCGCCGCGGCGCTGGCCGCGCTGTCCGCCAGCGGCAACGGGGAGCGAACCGACGTAGCCGCGACGCAGCTGGAAGTCGCGATCCTGGACCGCACCCGGGACCACCGCGCGTTCCGCCGCATCCGCGCGGCCCGGCTCGCCGAGCTCATCAGCGAGAGCCGCTCGGCCGCCGAGAATGGTTCCGCGGCCGCCGGGCCGGCCGGCGGCCCGGCGGCCCCGGAAACAGCTGGCCGCCCCGCGGCTCAGGAAGCGCCACCGTCAGGCTCCGCGCCTGCCACGGGCCCTAGCGCGGGTGGCACCGACCGCGGCAGCGGCCTGGCCGGCGGCGGGGACGGCACCCCGCCGAACCCTCTGTAAGACTCCGGACCCCTCCGGTCCGCCCCGCTCCCCGGAACCCCTCCAGGCCGCCTCCCTCACAGCGGGATGTTGGCGTGCACTCCCCTGAGCTGGGGTGCCTCGGCGATGGCCCGGGCCAGTTCGCGGCGCGTCCGGCTGGGCTCGATGATCGCGTCGATCACGCCGAGCTCGACCGCGCGGCTCAGGCCGCCGGCGGCCCCCTCGTGCTCGGCGGCCAGCTCGGTCTCGACCTCGTGCAGGCGCTCCGGCGGCACCGAGGCGAGCGTGCGCCGGTGCAGGATGCGGATAGCCGCGACCGCGCCCATCACGGCCACCTCGGCGCCGGGCCAGGCGAAGACGCGGGTCGCGCCGAGCGCCCGGCAGTTCATCGCGATGTAGGCGCCGCCGTAGGCCTTGCGGGTGACCAGCGTGACCCGGGGCACCGAGGCCTCGCTGAAGGCGTGCAGCAGCTTAGCCCCGCGGCGGACCACGCCGTCCCACTCCTGGCCCACGCCGGGCAGGTAGCCGGGCACGTCCACCAGCACGACGAGCGGCACTCCGAACGCGTCGCACATCCGGACGAAGCGTGCCGCCTTCTCGGCTGACGCCGCGTCCAGGCAGCCGCCGAGCCGCATCGGGTTGCTGGCCACCACGCCGACCGTCCGGCCGGCCAGGCGGCCCAGGATCGTCACGATGTTCGGCGCCCACCGGGGGTGCAGTTCCACGCCCGGCGCGTCGAGCAGCTTGCCCGTCAGGACGTGCACGTCGTACGCGCGGCGGGCGGACTCGGGCAGCAGCCCGGACAGGTCGCGGTCCTCGGCGTCCTCGGCGATCTTGCCCTGGTCGCTCAGCAGCGCCGCGAGCTGGCGGGCCCGGTCCAGCGCCTCGGCGTCGGTCTCGGTCACCACGTGGACCACGCCGGAGCGGCGGCTGTGCGGCTCCGGGCCGCCGAGCCGCTCGGCGTCCACGTCCTCGCCGGTCACCGACCGCACCACGTCCGGGCCGGTGACGAACAGGCGGCCCTGGCCGGACAGGATCACGATGTCGGTCAGCGCCGGGCCGTAGGCCGCGCCGCCGGCCGCGGGCCCGAGCACCACGGAGATCTGCGGCACCCGCCCGGAGGCGGCGGTCATCGCCGCGAACACCGTCCCCACCGCGTGCAGGCTGGCCACTCCCTCGGCCAGCCGGGCACCGCCGGAATGCCACAGCCCCACGATCGGGACCCCGCGGGAGACCGCCTCGGTGTAGGCCCCGACGATCGCGGCGCAGCCTTCGGTGCCCATGGCCCCGCCCTGCAGCCGCGGGTCGCAGGCGAACGCCACCGTGCCCGCGCCGTGCACCAGCCCGACGCCCGCGACCACCCCGCTGTGCTCATGGCCGTGGGCGGGCAGCAGCTCCAGCGTGCCGGGGTCGAACAAGGCCGCCAGCCGCTCCCGCGGGTCGCGCGGGAGGAACGCCGGCGGGCCGTCGGCGGGCATGCTGGAATCTAGGGTCGTCGTCAACTGAGTCTCCTGTGGGTGAGGGACGAGATCAGGCGCTGGTGAACACCAGGGATACGTTGTGCCCGCCGAACCCGAACGAGTTGTTCAGCACCGCCATCGGCCCGGACCCGTGCTTGGTCAGCGGCCTGGGCTCGGTGGCCACGTCGATCGTTATGTCCTCGTCGATGTCCTCGAGGTTGATGGTGGGCGGCGCGGTCCGATCGCGCAGCGCCATGATGGCCGCGATCGACTCGATGGCGCCCGCCCCGCCGAGCAGGTGCCCGGTCATCGACTTGGTGGCCGAGACGATCACGCCGTCGGCCGCCGGGCCCAGCGCCTTGATCAGCGCCTGCGCCTCGACCGGGTCGCCTTCGGGGGTCGAGGTGGCGTGCGCGTTCAGATGCACCACCTGCGTCGGGTCGACGTGCGCGTCGGCCAGCGCCCGGCCGATCGCCGCCGTCACGCCCGCCCCGTCCGGGGCCGGGTGGGCGATGTGATACGCGTCGGAGGAGTAACCGGCGCCGGCCGCGACGGCGTACACCGTGGCGCCGCGCTGCTGTGCGTGCGACAGCGACTCCAGCACCAGCACGCCCGCGCCCTCGCCGAGCACGAAGCCGTCCCGGCCCTTGTCGAACGGCCGTGAGGCCCGCTCCGGCTCGTCGTTCCGGGTGGACATGGCCCGCATGACCGCGAAGGCACCGATGTTCAGCGGCATGATGGCCGCCTCGGTCCCGCCCGCCAGCACCACGTCGGCCCGGCCGGACCGGATCATGTCGATGCCGTAGCCGATCGCCTCGGCCCCGGACGCGCAGGCGCTGACCACCGAGTGCGCCCCGGCGCGGGCGTTGAGCTCCATGCTGATCAGGCCGGCCGACCCGTTCGGCATCAGCATCGGCACGGTGAAGGGCGAGATGCGCTGCCAGCCCTTCTCCTTGAGCGTGTCGTAGGCGGCCAGGATGGACCCGATGCCGCCGATCCCGGTGGTCACCGTCACGCCGAGGCGCTCGGGATCTACCTCAGGGGTGCCCGCGTCGGCCCACGCCTCACGCGCAGCCACGAGCGCGAACTGCTCGCAGCGGTCCATCCGGCGGGCCGGCACCCGGCCGACGACCTCCACCGGGTCGACGGCCGCCGTCGCGGCGAAACGCACCGGCAGGTCCGCAGCCCACGGCTCCTCGATCGACCGTACCCCGCTGCGCCCGGCCAGCATGCCCGCCCAGGTCGACGCGACGTCCCCGCCCAGCGGAGTGGTCGCGCCGAGCCCGGTGACAACGACGGTCTCGCGGTCTGCGCTCACGCTGTGCTCCCGGCGTCCTTGGCCACGAAGTTCACGACGTCCTGAACGGTCTTGAGGTCCTTGAGCTGGTCGTCGGGGATCTCGACGCCGAACTTGTCCTGGGCCGCGACCGCGATCTCGACCATGGACAGCGAGTCGATGTCGAGGTCGTCGACGAAGCTCTTGGTCGGCGTCACCTCGGCGGCGGGCACGCCGGCGATCTCCTCGACAATCTCGCCCAGCCCTTCGAGGATCTCCAGCTCTGTCATAGTCCTGCTCCTTTTCCTGGAATGGTTGTACGGTCTGGATGCCCCGTCCGGCCCGGGTCGCGAACCCGTCCGGCCCGGGGCGCGCGCGGCTAGGGGACCGTGATCACCTGCGCCGCGTAGCACATTCCTGCGCCGAAGCCGATCAGCAGCGCTGGCGAGCCCGGCTTCACGTCCCCCCGCTCGCTCATCCGCGACAGCGCCAGCGGGATGGACGCTGAGGACGTGTTGCCGGCGTGCACGATGTCGTCGGCCACCCGCTCCCGCGGTACGCCGAGCCTGCGCGCGATAGCCTCGATGATCCGCAGGTTCGCCTGATGCGGCACGAACGCCGCCAGGTCGCTCACCGCGACGCCCGCCCGTTCGCACGCCTGCGCCGCGATCGGGTGCATGGCTGTGGTGGCCCACCGGAAGACCGCCTGGCCCTCCTGGTAGAGGTAGGAGCTGCGGTCCGCGATGACGATGTTCGGCGCCAGGTCGCCCGCGCTGCCCCAGACCACCGGGCCGATCCCGGGCGGCTCGCCGTCCGGCACCGGGCCGACCACCGCGGCCCCGGCCCCGTCGGCGAAGATGATGCAGGTAGCCCGGTCGTCGGGGTCGATCCACGCCGTCATCTTCTCCGAGCCGATCACCAGCACGTGCCGTGCCGAGCCGGCCCGGACGGCATCCGCGGCGTTCGCCAGCGCGTAGCAGAACCCGGCGCACGCCGCGTTGAGGTCGTAGGCGCCGGGCGCGACGATGCCGAGCCGGTGCGCGACCACCGCGGACGCGTTCGGAATGGGCGCCTCGGTGCTGCAGGTGGCCACGATGACCAGGTCGATGTCGGCGGGGGACAGGCCGCTGCCGGCCAGTGCCTTGCCGCCGGCCGCGACCGCCATGTCGACCACGGTCTCGTCCGGCCCGGCGTAACGGCGGCTGATGATGCCGACCCGGCTGCGGATCCACTCGTCGCTGGTGTCGATCCGGGCCGCCAGGTCATCGTTGGTCACCACGTTGGCGGGCTGGTAGTCGCCCAGCGACATGATCCGCGCACCGGCGGCGGGCGGGAACGCGGTGAAAGAGCTCATGCGCCTTCCTTATTTCCCGGCACGACCCGTCCCGGTTGCACACGGACCACGGGCTGGCCCTGGCTGACCGGATCCCCGTCTTCCACGAGCCATTCGATGATCTCGGCGGGCCACGGCGCGGTCAGGGCGCGCTCGCCGTCGCGTGCCACCACGGTCCCCAGCTCCTGCTGGCCCGCGCCAGTGCCTCCAGGCGGGCCTCCCGCCCGGAAGGTACCCGAGGTCGGCGCCACGATCAGCCGCCACTCCGGCGTGTGACCGTGCCCGTGTGCTTCGGGCCCGGACAGGTGCTCCGCGATCAGGTCACGCGCGGCCGCGAGATCGTCCGGGGTCTTGATGGCCAGCTGGGCGACCCCGGGCAGCGCCCTGCGGGCCAGGCCGGTCAGGGTGCCCGACGGCGGCAGCTCAATGAGCGCGGTCACGCCCAGGTCCGTCATCGTCGCCATGGCCAGGTCCCACCGCACCGGCGCGGCGACCTGTGCGACGATCCGCTCCAGCCACTCCTTGCCCGTGGTGACCGCGGTGCCGTCGGCGTCGGACAGCAGCGTGACGACCGGGTCCGCGACCGTGACCTCGGCCGCCGCGCGGCGCAGCGCCGCCACGGCCGGGGCCATGTGCCGGGTGTGGAACGCCCCGGCCACCTGCAGCGGGCGCACCCGCGCGCCGGCCGGCGGGTCAGCCGCGAAGGCGTCAAGCTCGGCGAGCGTCCCGGCGGCCACGATCTGTCCCGCCCCGTTCATGTTCGCCGGGGTCAGGCCGTGGCGGGCCAGGGCCGCGAGCACTTCGTCCTGGTCGCCGCCCAGGACGGCGGTCATCCCGGTCGGCTGCACCGCCGCGGCTTCCGCCATGGCGTCGCCGCGCACCCGGATCAGGCGCATCGCGTCGTCCTCGCTCAGCACCCCGGCCAGGACCCCGGCGGCCAGCTCCCCGACGCTGTGCCCGGCGATCACGTCGGCGTGCACGTCGCCGGGCCGTCCGCCCGCCAGCGCGCCCGCTGCCGCCAGCGCGGCCGCGACCAGCAGCGGCTGCGCGACCGCCGTGTCCCTGATTTCGTCCGCGCTGCCCGTGGTGCCGTACCTGATCAGGTCGCGGCCCGCCAGCTCGGAGGCCGCGCCGAGACGTTCGGCGACGCCGGGTACCTCCAGCCAGGGGGCCAGGAATCCCGGGGTCTGCGCCCCCTGCCCGGGTGAGGTGATAATAAGCATCCCACCAGAGTGCCCTGTAGAACTCCGCCAGATGAATACCGGATCGCACGAAGTTAACCGCTAAAACCCTGTAGATATCCTACAAATGGTGTTTACCTTCTCGTCACCGTCCAGTCACCACGCGCGGTCTGCGGGGCTGGCCGCCAGGCGGCCCAGCGCGACCGCGACCCACAAGGTGAAACTGTCCCTCCCGGCTGAGGGCGTGTAGTCGGTGAGCTCGGCGATCCGCCGGAGCCGGTACCGGACGGTGTTCGGATGCACGAACAGCAGCCGCGCCGTCGCCTCCAGCGACGAGCCCTGCTCCAGGTAGGTCGTCAGGGTGTCGAGCAGGGTGTGCCCGCCGCCCAGCAGCGGCTCGTAGACGTCGCTGATCAGCGCGGCCCGGGCGTCGGGATCGCCGGCCAGCGCGCGTTCGGGCAGCAGGTCGTCCGCGCCGGTCGGCCGGGGCGCGTCCGGCCAGGCGGGGGCGGCGCGCAGCGCGGCCAGGGCGGCGCGGGCCGAGACCGACGCGCTGCGCAGGTCGCGGACCAGCGGGCCGGCGATCACCGGTCCCGGCCCGAACCGTCCGGCGAACCGCTCGGCGGCGGCGATGGGATCATCGCTGCCCCCGACAACCAGGATGAGCCGGTTGCCGTGCACGCCGGCCAGCAGGTCCAGCCGGGCCCGCCGGGCCTGGGCGCGCAGCTCCTCGATCAGCGGCTCCACCGCGACGGGGGCCTTGTCGTCAAAATCCTCGTCGCCGATGGTGCCGACGACCACCGTGACCGGGGAGGACGACCAGTTCAGCGCCGAGGCCCAGGAGTGCAGCGAGTCCTCGGTGTCGCCGCGCACCAGGGAATCGACGACCAGGGCCTCCAGCCGGGCGTCCCACGCGCCGCGCGCCTCCGCGGTCCGCGCGTACACCAGCGCCGCGCTGAAGGCGATCTCCCGGGCGTAGGTCAGCACCGCCTCGCGCAGCGCGGCCTCGTTGCCCGGCGCGGCCAGCTCGTCGACCTGAGCCTCCACCGCGTCGATGATGACCCGCACCATCTCCACCGCGTGCTGCAGGCTGACCGCCCGGGCCAGTTCACGCGGTGCCGTGCCGAACACCTCGGTCACCGGGGGCCGGTTCCGTTCCGGATGCCTGATCCAGTCACCGAACGCGGCGATCCCGGCCTGGGCGACCAGCCCGAGCCAGGACCGGTTCTCCGCCGACAGGTTACCGAACCACGGCAGCCGGGTTTCCATGGCGGCGATCGCGGCCGTGCCGAGCGTGCCCGTGGCCCGCTCGATCCGCCGCACGGTCTCCGCGTTCACCCGCGGGCCGCCCGCCCGGGCCTGCTGCTCTGCCGCCATCTCTAAGGCCGCCATCTCTAAGGCCGCCGTCCCTGAGGCCGCCATCCCGAAGCCAACCCGGTCCGGCCGCCGCTACAAGAGCGCCTCGCTGACCGGGAGGTCCAGGCGGTAGCGGGCGATGGCCCGGGCCGGGAACCCGGCGTCCACCACGCCGGCCCGGGCCAGCTCCCACAGCACCGCCACGGTGATCGACTCCGCGTCGATGTGGAAGTACCGCCGCGCCGCCGGGCGCGTGTCGGAGAAGCCGAACCCGTCGGTGCCCAGCGAGGTGAACGTCCCCGGCACCCAGCGGGCGATCTGGTCCGGCACCGCCTTGATCCAGTCCGACACCGCCACCACCGGCCCGGCCGCGCCGGACAGCGCCGAGGTCACGTAGGGCACGCGCGGCGGATCAGCGGGGTGCAGCATGTTCCACGACTCGCAGGCCAGTGCCTCCCGGCGCAGCTCGGTCCACGAGGTGGCCGACCACACGTCGGCGGACACGCCCCAGTCCGTGGCCAGCAGCTCCTGGGCCCGCAGCGCCTCGCGGACGGTCACTCCCGAGGCCAGGATCTGCCCGCGCGGCGTCGCGGCGTCCTCGGTAGCGTCGCTCGACGGGGCGTACAGGTACAGCCCGCGCAAGATGCCCTGCTCCAGGGCCTCCTGGCCGCCGGGGAACGAGGCGGGCTCGGGCGGCTGCGGGTACGGCTCGTTGTACACGGTGAGGTAGTAGAAGATGTTCTCGCCGTCGGGGTGCTCAGGCGAGGCGTCGTACATCCGGCGCAGCGCATCCCGCACCACGTAGGCCAGCTCGTAGGCCCACGCGCAGTCGAACGACACGCACGCCTCGCTGACCGAGGCCAGCAGCACCGAGTGCCCGTCGTTGTGCTGCAGCCCCTCGCCGGCCAGCGTCGTGCGCCCGGCCGTCGCCCCGAGCAGGAAGCCGCGCCCGAGCTGATCGCCGAACGCCCACATCTGATCCCCGGTCCGCTGCCAGCCGAACATCGAGTAGAACACGTACACCGGGATCATGTGCGAGCCGTGCGTGGCGTACGACGTCCCGGCCGCGATCACCGAGCCCATCGCGCCCGCCTCGCTGATGCCCTCGTGCAGGATCTGGCCCTTCTCGGACTCCTTGTAGGACAGCAACAGGTTGCGGTCGACGGCGTCGTAGGTCTGCCCGTGCGGGGAGTAGATCTTCGCCGTCGGGAACAGCGAGTCCATGCCGAACGTCCGGGCCTCGTCCGGGATGACTGGCACGAACCGCTCCCCGATCTCGGGGTCCTTCATCAGCTCCTTGAGCAGCCGGACGAACGCCATCGTGGTGGCCACCGCCTGCTTGCCGGAGCCGCGCCGCAGCTCGTCGTAGACCGAGTCAGGCGGCAGGGCCAGCGCCTTGGACCGGACCACCCGCCGCGGGAGCACCCCGCCCAGGGCGGCCCGCCGCTCGCGCATGTACTGGATTTCATCGGAATCCTCGCCCGGGTGGTAGTACGGCGGCAGCTCCGCCTCCAGCTCCGAGTCCGGGATGGGCAGGAACAGCCGGTCCCGGAAGTCCTTCAGCTCGGCCACGGTGAGCTTCTTCATCTGGTGCGTGGCGTTGCGGGCCTCGAAGTCCGGGCCCAGCGTCCAGCCCTTGATCGTGTGGGCCAGGATGACGGTCGGCTGGCCGGTGTGCTCGTAGGCCGCCTTGAACGCCGCGTACACCTTGCGGTAGTCGTGCCCGCCGCGGGACAGGTTCCGCAGCTCCTCATCCGACAGGTGCGCCACCAGCGCGCGCAGCCGCGGGTCGCCGCCGAAAAAGTTCTCCCTGATGTACGCGCCGGACTCCACGCTGTAGGTCTGGAACTGGCCGTCTGGCGTGGTGTTCATCTTGTTGACCAGCACGCCGTCGGTGTCGGCGGCCAGCAGCGGATCCCAGTCGCGGCCCCAGATGACCTTGATGACGTTCCAGCCCGCGCCGCGGAAGACCGCTTCCAGCTCCTGGATGATCTTGCCGTTGCCGCGGACCGGCCCGTCCAGCCGCTGCAGGTTGCAGTTGATGACGAAGGTCAGGTTGTCCAGTTCCTCCCGGGCGGCCACGCCGATCGCCCCGATCGCCTCCGGCTCGTCCATCTCGCCGTCGCCGAGGAACGCCCACACGTGCGAGCGCGAGGTGTCGTGGATCTCCCGGGCCAGCAGGTACCGGTTGAACCGGGCCTGGTAGATGGAGTTCAGCGGGCCGAGGCCCATCGACACCGTGGGGAATTCCCAGAAGTCAGGCATCAGCCGGGGGTGCGGGTAGGAGGGCAGCCCGCCGCCCGGATGCGAGAGCTCCTGCCGGAACCCGTTGAGCTGATCCTCGGTCAGGCGGCCCTCCAGGAAGGCCCGCGCGTAGATGCCCGGCGCCGCATGTCCCTGGATGAATACCTGGTCGCCGGACTCGCCGTGGTCCTTGCCGCGGAAGAAATGGTTGAAGCCCACCTCATACAGCGAGGCCGCGGAGGCGTAGGTCGCGATGTGCCCGCCCACGCCCAGGCCGGGCCGGTTGGCCCGCGACACCATGACGGCCGCGTTCCACCTGATGTACGCCCTGATCCGGCGCTCGACGTACTCATCGCCGGGGAACCACGGCTCGCGCTCGGGCGGGATCGTGTTGATGTAGTCGGTGCTGCGCAGGCCGGGCACGCCGACCTGCTGCTCGCGGGCCCGCTCCAGCAGGCGCAGCATGACGTACCTGGCCCGGGTCCGGCCCCTGGTGCGGACGACGCTGTCGAACGACTCGACCCATTCGCGCGTCTCGTCCGGATCTGTATCGGGCAGCTGGGTGGGCAGCCCGTCGCTGATGATGGAGAATCGCTGGCGTCCGGAAGCCACGGGGTAGCCTCGCCTTCCGCAGTTGATCGGGCGGCTGTTCGGCCGCGGGTGCGGTGCCTCTGTACAGGCCTTCGTGATGTGTTGTCTAGGCCAATCGTCTTACGAACCGGCCCGAAGCGCATCTCTACTTGACGGTAGCCGCCCGGCGGGGGAGCCTGCGCAACGCATGGGCCAGCGGCGGCCGGCCGCCGCCGGTTTCGCCGAGAGCGGAGCCTGGATGTTACGCTACGTGATGAGTGTTGTCTTAGGGTAACCGGTCGGCGGATCGCGCAGATCAATTTATGGCGGTTGTTTTCCCGGCTGGGCGTTTGCCACTTGCGCGCCGGGCCGACCCAGTGTGAACTGTCCCAACAAGAAGGGTGACGCGTTGCCGCCGGAAGGCGCCGGCGCGGGGAGGGATTCGGGAGGACGTCAGTGAGCGCGACCGCGGGCCAGGCCCAGGATGAACGCGGGCAGGCCGAGCGGCTCGGCATTAAGCCGGGCCAGGTGGTGCAGGAGATCGGCTACGACGATGATTGCGACGAGCAGCTGCGCGAGGCGATCACCCACGTGGACGGCGTGGAACTGGTCGACGAGGACTACGACGACGTCGTCGACGTGGTCCTGCTGTGGTGGCGCGACGGGGACGGCGACCTGGTGGACGCGCTGGTCGACGCTCTGACCCCGCTGGCCGACGGCGGGAACATCTGGCTGCTCACGCCGAAGGCGGGCCGGGCGGGCCATGTCGAGCCCAGCGACATCGGCGAGGCCGCGCCGACGGCCGGGCTCTCCCAGACCTCGAGCGTGAGCGCGGGCCGCGACTGGTCGGGCACCCGGCTCGCCGCGCCCAAGGCGCGCAGATAACCAAGGCGCCTCCGGTCAGCACGGCGCGCCGGCGCACCGTCCGTTCGGTCTCAAATTTTGCCGAACGGGCCGTGGTTCGTGCCCGGCCTCAGGTGCCAGACTTGGCGTGGCAGCTCCCATCCCGATCGGGGCGAGAGGAACCAGGCATGGCGGTGGAGGTCGGCGATCAGGCGCCTGACTTCGAGCTGACCGACCAGCACGGAACGCCCGTGCGGCTGTCCAGCTTCCGCGGTACTCGCCATGTCGTGCTGGTTTTCTACCCGCTGGCCTTCAGCGGCGTGTGCAGCAGCGAGCTGTCCGCCCTCCGCGACGAGTTTCCCGAGCTGGCCCGGGATGACGTCGAGCTGCTCACGGTGTCGGTGGACTCCACGTTCGCGCACCGGGCCTGGTCCGACGCCGAGCATTTCAACTTCGGGCTGCTGTCGGACTTCTGGCCGCACGGCGAGGTGGCCAGGCGGTACGGTGTGTTCGAGCCAGAGCGTGGCGTTGCGACCAGGGGTACCTTCATCATCGATAAGGACGGCATCGTGCGGTGGAAGGTGGTCAACCCCATCCCGCAGGCCCGCGACCTGGCGGCGTACTCCACGGCGCTCGCCGCGCTCGGCTAGCGCCCGGATACCGGGGAGGGTTTCGGCCAGTGCCGTGTTACCGCTGCGGCGTGCGGCAGACGGACCCCGAGCGGGGCAAGAGTCCCTGGCGGCGCGGGGTGATGCGCGACCAGCTCGTGCTCATCTGCCCGGCCTGCCAGGAGGCACCGGACTGGACCGCCGAGCTCGAGCGCTGCGCCACGTGCCGCAGCGCTCACCTGATCCGCCGCCTGGGCCAGGTCGAGTGCCTGGACTGCGGCCTGGTGCGAGAGCCCGAGGTCACCCTGGTCTCGGCCGATACTGCCCGGGCTGACACCGCCCTGGCCGACGAGGTCGGCCGCGCCCTCGACCGCCTCCTCGGCCGGGCCTGACCGGCCCGGCGTTTAGGACAGGTTCCCTCTGGTAGCGCAGGAGTACCAGATCAAGCGAACCACGGCGTGGAGGAAGTCATGAACGCAAGGGTGCGTGATGTGATGACCCCGGGTCCTATCGGGGTGGACTACTACCAGTCGATCGGCGAAGCCGCGCGGACCATGCGGGACTGGGGAGTGGGTGCCGTCCTGGTCGTCAACGACCAGGCCCTGCACGGCCTGGTGACCGATCGTGACCTCGTGGTCAGGGCCGTCGCGGAATCCAGGGGCGCCGACGAGCTGGTGGGCCCGCTGGCTACCAGCAACCTCATCGGGGTCTACGCCGACGACGACACGGCCGTGGCGGCCCAGCTGATGCGCGAGCACGAGGTGCGCAGGCTGCCGGTCATCGAGGACGGCCAGGTGGCCGGCGTAGTGTCGGTGGGTGACCTGGCCCTGCACGACGACCCGGCGGCCGAGCTGGGGTGGGTCAGCGAAGACCAGCCCGGCCGCTGACCGGCGTTGAGCGTGACCGCGGAGATCACCGCCGGGGACATCGCGGTCCGGATCCCCAAGGCCGGCAAGGCGCTGTTCCCGGCGGACGGGATCAGCAAGGAGGACCTGGGGCGCTACTACGCGGCCGCCGCCGGGCGGAGCTAACTTTTTGAGCCCCAGCTAACTCTTGAGCCCCCAGCTGACTCCTGATCCCTCAGCTGACCCCTGAGCCCCCAGCCATGCGCCCCAACCCCCGGTGGGACCTGGTCGATGGGCCGCCCTACCACTAAGAACTGGTACAGCGTGCCATCGACCATGTAACGGTCACAGGTCCATCGGGCTGCCCGAGCGCCCGGATCCCTCCGAGGACGCCGAACGGTGCCGCGCGTGCGCCTGGTCTCGGGCGGCCTGCGAGGCGGCATCTTCCTCCTCGACGGACGGCGGGTTGCCGCCGCCTTCGGGCACCGGCGCGTCCCGGGTCGGGGCGACGCTACGCCCGCCCCCGACGTGCTGGCCGCCCTGGACGAGCCCGCGCAGCGGGTCCCGCTTCGGGTGTTCCTGCCCGGGGTGGTCGGCCGCACGTCGAACCAGAAGCAGCCATATGGCCAGCGCCAGTACGGCGACCACGCAGATAACAATGATCGCGGTTGTACTTCCTGACATGCCACACCTCCGCTGTTTGCTGCCCAACCCTCTACCCAGGCCACCTGGCTTAACCCGGAAGCCGCGCGGTGGCACCGTGACCCCCGACACAGCCGGGTCCGGCTGCCCGGGGCGGCCCGGCTAAACGTCTGCCGTTTGCCTGGGGCCGCGCCGGGTAGCGACAGAAAACCATCTCAGGAGGTGGATCATGGCAAGGAAGATGCGGGACATCATGTCCCTGGCGCCGGTCAGCCTGGCCGCGACCGATACGGCGGCGGCTGCCGCGCGGGCCATGAAGGAACACGGCGTCGGCACCGTGCTGGTGAGCACCGATGGCCGATTCACCGGCCTCCTTACCGACCGGGACATCACCATCAGGGTCCTGGCCGAGAACCGCGACCCGCGGTTCACCCGCATCGGCGACATCTGCAGCACCAGCCTGACCGTGCTCGGCCCGGACGACGACGTCCATCAGGCCACCAGGCTGGTCCGCGAGCGCGCGGTGCGCCGCATCCCGGTCGTCGTGGACGGGATCCCGGTCGGCGTCGTGTCCAGCGCAGACCTCGCGCTGGAGCAGGACGAGCGCGCGGTGCTCTCCGACGTCTCGGCCGCCCCGCCTGACGCCTGACGAGCCGGACCGCGCATGTCAGAAAGATCAGAGCTGATCGTCAAGGCACTGCTCGACCGGTGCGGGCGCACCTACGCCGAGGAAGCAGGCATCCGGCTCGCTGACCGGCCCGGGCCGCTGTACCAGCTGCTCGTGCTGGCCACGCTGCTGTCCGCACGGATCTCGGCCGATATCGCGGTCGCGGCCGCGCGTGAGCTGTTCGCCGCAGGATACCGCAGCCCAAAGGCCATGAGCGAGGCCAGCTGGCAGGAGCGGGTGGACGCGCTTGGCCGCGGCCACTACCGGCGCTACGACGAGCGGACCGCCACCATGCTCGGCGACGGCGCGGACCTGCTGTCCAGCCGCTGGCACGGCGACCTGCGCCGGCTTCGCGACGAAGCGGGCGGGGACACCGGCCGGATCGCTTCGCTGCTGACCGAATTCCCCGGCATGGGACCCACCGGGGCCAGCATCTTCCTGCGCGAGGTCCAGGACGCCTGGCCTGCCGTGGCTCCCTACGTGGACGGGAGGGTGACCAGCGGTGCGGGCCGGGTGGGGCTGCCGGTCAGCGCAGCCGAGCTGGCCCGGATGGTGTCCAGCAGCGGTCAGCCTGCTCGGGTCGCGGCCGCCCTGGTCCGGGTGTCGATGAGCCAGCGGGCCGCGAGCGAAGTCACCGCCGCGGTGCCGGACTGAGACCACGACGCCCGAACGAACAGGACCGGGGGTGGCCTGCCAGGCCTTAACAGTTCCTGACGGAATTGTGCGCGACTGAGTCGTGCGCGTAATCAAACCGGTAAGCTGGCTATGTCGCCGGTTGCGGCCGGAAGGCGGGGGTAGGTGCTCATTCTGCACCCGCGTTCGTCATGGTGCTAGGAGTCTTGGGTGATTTTTCCTGCAGGCCAGCAACGTATTATCGATCACATAGATGGCACGCTGCAGGCCAGCGAGCCTCATCTCGCTTCGATGTTTGCCATCTTCGCCCGGCTGCACGCTGGCGAGCCCGTCTGGATGGAACCGGCGGCCCGGGCCCGGCCGCGCCGCCGGGTCCGCTGGCTGCGGGCGGGCACCACCATCTACGCGTTCGTGCTGGTTCCCGTCATGTTCGCGATGATCACCATCGGGGCGCTGCTCGGCAGCCGGACACACAGCGTGACCACCTGCGACGCCGGCTACTCGGCGGGCGGTGGATCGCCGTGGGCCATGCGGCCGTGGTGCCAGCTGACCATCCAGAAGACGACTGCGTCCGGAGCTCGCCTGGTGTCCTGCGCGGCCCGGATCCCCGCCGTCCGCTTCGTCGCCCGGGTCGGCGGCGAGGCGCTGGCGCCGCCTGCGCGGGCGGCGACTGCGGCGCCCGCCGCCTGTTAGCGGGCCGAGGGAGGCAAAGTGCCAATCGAGCACCTCGGGCACGAGGCCGCCGAACTGCTCAGCCTGACCAACGGCGGAGAGGCCAGATCGCTGAACCGGCTGGCCGAGCTGGCCGCCTGGCAGGTGCCGGCCTGCTCCGGGGCGCACGCGGCGGTCTGGCGCGACGGCGAGGTGGTCGCGGCGGCGGCGACTCATCCAGACCTGGCCGAGCTTGCCGACCTGCAGCTGAGCACCGGGCGCGGCCCGCTGGTCGCGGCCGCGGAGGAGGGTGTCCCGGTCAGCTGCCCGGACCTGCTGACCGACGATCGCTGGCCCGAGTACGCGGAGGCGGCGCTGCGCCGCGGCGTCCGCTGCTCGGTTCATCTGGTGCGGGAAGTCCCGCACGGCGCCCTCGTCTTGTCGCTGTTCGGCGTGCGGCCCGGCGTGCTGGACGCGCAGTCCAATCCGATGGCGGACACCCTGGCCGCGTTCGGCCGGGCCATGCTGGCCAACGCGACGGCCTACGGCCAGGCCCAGCGCACCGCCACCCAGCTGAAAGACGCCGTGGTGGCGCGATCAGTGGTCGACCAGGCCAAGGGCATCTTGATGCACGCGCTCGGCTGCGACGCCGACGACGCGCTGGCGCGGCTGCGCCGGGAATCGCAGCGCCGCCACGTCAAGGTGACCGAAGTGGCCGCCGAGATCGTAGCCGGGGCGCGGGATTCGGCCCGGGGCGCCAAGGGCGGATCTGGGACCGCGGGCTCCCGCTCCCGCTGAGTCGCCGTGAGCCGCCAGGAGTAACTCGCTGAGCGCCGGGTAGCCGGACGGCTCCACCGTCGCTCAGAAGGGACTCACCACCCGTGACCCGGTACGGCTACTTCCTGTCCGCAGAGGAATACGACCCTGCCGAACTGGTCAGGCAGGCCAGGATGGCGGAGCAGGCGGGCTTCGAGGCGCTGTGGATCTCGGACCACTTCCATCCCTGGCTGGACGAACAGGGCCAGTCCGGCTTCGTCTGGTCGGTCATCGGCGCCGAGCAGGTGCTGCCGCGGGCCCGGGAGAACTGAGGCGGGCACCGGCCAGCTGCGGGCCAGCCCGCCGGCTAGCTCGGCCCGGTAGCCTCCGGCGGAGCCTTCACCCGGGCCACCAGGATGGTCAGGTCGTCCCGCAGTTCGTCCTGGGAGAAGCTGGAGACCAGGCTCTGCACCATGCGGACCGTCTCGGCGGCGGGCCGACCCGCCAGCCCGGCCAGCTCGTCGGCGAGGCTGTCATCGAAGTAGCGCATGTCCGGGCTGCGCGCGTCGGTCAGCCCGTCGGAGTAGAAAAAGAGCAGGTCGTCCTCGCCGAGGTCGAGTTCCTGGATCTGCGGGTCGGCGTCGGGGAACAGGCCCAGCGGCAGGCCCCCGTCGTGCAGCACGTCGACCCGGCCGTCCGGCCGCACCAGCGCCGGACCAGGATGCCCGGCGCTGGCCAGCGTCACGTGCAGCCGGCCGTCCGCCCAGCGCAGGTACGCGAGCTTGACCGTCACGAACCGGTCTTCGTAGTCGCCGGCCAGCATGACCTCGTTCACCTTGGCCAGCACGTCTGCGGGATCGGCGTTCCAGTGGGCGAGCGCCCGGATCGCGTGCCGGGCGGCCGCGGTCATCGCCGCCGCTTCCTGCCCCTTGCCGCAGACGTCCCCGACCACGATGGCCCAGCCGCCGGTAACCCGGAACACGTCGTAGAAGTCACCGCTGACCTCCATGCCCCCGGTGGCCGGCTGGTAGGCCGCCGACAGGTCGAGCCCCGGCACCTCTGGCAGGCTCGCAGGCAGCAGGCTGCCCTGCAGCGTCTCGGCCACGGCTGAGCGGTGCCGGAACATGCGGTCCACCCGGATGGCCACCCCGAGGTGCTGCCCGAGCTCCTCGGCCAGGGCCAGGTCGGCAATCTCGAAGCGGCCCTCGCCGGGGGTGCGAGCCAGCGTCAGCGCTCCGTAGCAGGTCAAACCGTCCGTGATCGGCACGCTGAGGACGGAGCTCGCGCCGACCAGTATGAGCAGCGGCGTGTCGTCCCCGTCGGCGCCGAGGACGCCGGCGTCGTCGGCGTGAGCCAGGAGAACGGACCTGGCTGCGGCGTGCACCTGGGCGGGTGCCGAGTCGGCCTGCGGATCGACCGCGCGTACCTTCCTGGCCAGTTCCTGCGACGGGGCATCAGCGGGGCCGATCACGAACTGGCGGCGCAGCACGTCCGCCCTTTCCATGTCGACGATCACCCAGCTGGCCATGCCGCCCGCCAGCAGCCGGGCGCAGCGCTGCAGCGTGACCGCTTCGCTGAACGTGCTGTTGTCGAGCAGCACCCTGGTGACCGCGGTGATCATGTCCATCCGGCGCGTCATCGCCCCGACCAGCGCGCCAGTGTCGTCGGCGGCCTTCGGGGCCGCTCGCTTGGCCCGCGACGGGACTGACGCGGCGGCCCCCGGGCTGGCTGCGGCCACCACTATCAGCCGAGTGCCGTCCTGCAGCGTGACCACGTCTGCGGCCAGGGTGACGTCTTCCGGGCCGTCCGGGCCGAGCAGGCGGCAGTCCACGAGCCTGGCCTGGCCGGTCCGTATCGCCGCGGCCAGCTGGCTCTTGACCGCCGCGCGCGATGGCGGGTCGATGAACGCCGTCAGCGACTTGCCCGTCGCGTACCCGGGCGGAGCGCCGATCAGCTCCCCGGCCTTGGTGTTCGCGCGCCGCACCGTGGCGTCCTGCTCGAGCACGAACAAGGGCACGGGCGCGTGCGCGAACACCGCCCGCAGCAGGGCTCGCTCGGCGCTGAGCGAGTCCGCCGGGGCCGCCGAAGCGGGTTCTCCCGTGACGGCCTCGGCCAGCTTGGTCAGCGCCTCGACCGCCGCATCCAGCTCGGCGAAGGAGGCCTCCAGCAGGGTCCGCGGATCAGCGCCGGGCATCGCCGCAGCCTGGCGCAGCGCATCACGCCGTCCCGCCAGACCGGCGAGGTCGGCGGCAGAGCTATCCGCCCACGTTTCTTGCGGCATGTCTCCTGACCGTTATCCCTGGTGACCCCCCATAGCCGACTCAATAGTACTGGCGGACAATCCGAACTAATGCACAATGAATCCGCCGGGACGGCCGTCCCGGCGGATTCATTTAGCGCTGCCCGCGGCTCAGTCCTCGTAGACGTCCTCTACCACTTCGGTCTCGCCGGGCCGCATGTCGCCGGGATCGGCGGATACTGTCCGGGCCGCGTCCACATGGGCGGCTGCTTCGCGGCTGCCGACGGCGCCCGGCGCGGGCAGGGCGGCTGGCACCCGGGTGGCTGGATTGACGCCGGTCGGATAGAGGACCTCATCTTCGACCCGGTTCCCGGGCCGCCGCACGCGCGCCTGGCGTACGAACAGCCGGCGGCCGACCCACGCGTATCCTCGTCGCGGGATGCCAAGCCCGATGACGCCAACGAGCATGATCACCCAGCCGGCGATGGTCCAGTTGAATACCGAGGTGTTGGCGTTCAGGGCGAAGGCAAGGATCGCCCCGAGGCAGATCAGCGCGAGTCCCGTACCGGTTTTCATGACAGTCCTTCCGACGTCGTGTCCCGCTTCACGCCGTTGGCCAGACCGGGCATATCGAACTCGTCGGTTCCGTCCAGCAGCTTGCTCTTCAGGTGGGTCAGAGCCCGGGTCAGGAGCCTGGAGACATGCATCTGCGAGATGCCGAGCTGGTCGCCGATCTCCGTCTGGGTGAGGTTGCCGTAAAACCGCATGACCAGGATGCGCTGCTCGCGTTCGGGCAGCTCGTCCCAGTGGGTGTTGACGGACTCCATGTCGATCGTGTGCATGACCCCCGGGTCGTCGTCGCCGAGCAGATCCGCGAGCAGGGCGGGATCCTCCCGGTCGGACAGCGGGGCGTCCAGCGAGTAGCTGCTGAACATCAGGTCCGCCTGACGGGCCTCCTGCATGTCGTCCGCGGTCACCCCGAGCCGTTCGGCGAGCTCGTCTTCGGTCGGCACCCGGCCGAGCTGCTGGGTCAGTTCCTCGTTGGCCTTGCGCAACTCCAGCAGCAGCTCTTGAGCGGACCGCCGGACGTGAATCTGCCACCGCTTATCCCGGAAGTGGCGCTTGATCTCGCCGCTCACGCACGGCTGGGCGTACGCCGACAGGCTGGTGCCGAACTCGGGGTCATAGTTGTTGATGGCCTTGAGCAGGCCGACGTAGCCCACCTGCATCAGGTCCTCGGTGGGTTCAGGACTGCCGCGGTACTGCCGGACGCACGAGCGCACCAGCTTCCCGTAGCGGTCGACCAGGACCTCGCAGGCGGCGGCGCGCAGCTCGCTGTCTCGCGGCAGCTTGCGCACCCTGGCCAGCAGGTCGCTATCGGGCAGCTCTCTCAGCTCAGCGCGCGAGGCGGGCTGCATGCTGGCCTCAGCAAGGTCAGCGGCAGCAGAGTCAGCGGCCGCGCGGGCGGTCTCCGGGACCGGCTGCTGGAGGGTTCCCTTCATCACGATGTCTCCTTGAGACCCTGGAAATTACGGACGAGTTGGGTGTGCCCGGCCCGCGGCGGATAAACGTCGGCGGGTGTGATCATGGTCACATCAGGTCCGTGTTTCTGGCACCGAGGTGTAGGCCACGGGCCGCGAGGGAAGCTGAGCGGCCACTGCAGTGTCGCTTCGCGTGCAGCACCAGGTCAGACTTCGTGAGGACACCAGATGACCGCGATAGAGAGTGCCGCCAACTGGCGGTCGGTCGGCGCCTGTCTGTCGGCCGACCCAGACCTCTTCTTCCCGATCTCGACGAAGGGGCTGGGTGACAAGCAGATAACCCAGGCCAAGATGGTCTGCGCTGGATGCCAGGTGAAGCGGGAGTGCCTGGAGTTCGCGATGACCCATGATCTTTCGTACGGCATCTGGGGCGGCAGCACCCCGGAGGACCGCCAGCGGGAACGCCGGCGCAGGCGGCGCGCCGCCGCCGCGGCCGCCCGACGGGCCGTCACGGTCTGACCGCGAGGGTCACCAGCGCCGTCTGCGCGGCACGCACGAGCGACGGCATGAGCTGGCTCGATCCACTTCCCTTGCTCCCGCTGCCGAACAGCGCGGTCCCGACCACGGCGCTGCCGATAGCGGTCCGAGCCGCTGCGCGGAATAGGGCCAAGGTAATAACGGGGCAGCGTGCAGCAATCCGGTATCGGATTAAGCAGGCTCAGCCGTGCTCAAGCTATGGTCGTGTGCCTCTGCCACCCGAGGAATCAAGGAAAGCGTTACCAGGCCGTTTGCATAAATGGCGCTAGGGTCGCCTTCGCTCTCCAAGCCTGTGCATTATTAGGCGCTCGTATGTAAGAGCTGAAGGGATAAGGACCCGTCCTACCCGAGAGCTAGGGGCCCGGGGTCCTATTTGTATTTCACCGTATTTACGGATATATTCGTATTTGCAGGAAGAAAATGCCGGAATCCCGCGCCGGCGCAATAAGCTCCTGGTCTCTTGGCCGGGAGGGGGGTACGACAGCGCATCCACTACCCAGGGGCGGTACCAGCCGCGGGAGGCTGCCGGGCTCTGTCGAGCTGGGCAGCCCGCTCCAGTACGAGCAGTTCCTGGCCCTCCCGGGCGGCCGATACCACGGCAACGTCGACTACACCAACTGGACCTATGCGGAGCCTGGCTCCGGGGTCTTCGCGCCTGCGGCAGGGCCGCACGCGCTGGTGTTCACCTTCGCCGGGGCGCAGTACGCCCACACCCTGAACGGCGGCCTCAAGTTGGTCGCGCTGTCCCCGGACAAGCTCGCCTTCTCCGGCAATGGCTATTACAACGGGCAGGCCGGTGCCACCTGGAAGATCAGCGGCCGGGTCACTGACGGCAAGGTCAAGGCCACCATTACCTACAACGGGACACTTGACCCCGGATACAAGGTGACCCTGACCGGCACCGTCGCCAATGACGGGTCGGTGTCTGGCACCGCGGAGTCCTCGCAGCACCAGGCGCTCACGTTCACCATGCCCGCGGGGTCGTTCGCCTCGGTGCTGCACTACATCGCACCGATCCGGTCGGCGCAGGTGCAGCGCCATGACGCGACGTTCCAGTTCACCATCCCGGCTTCTGTGCCGGGGCTGGCCGGGACCAAGGTCACCGTCAAGGTGCACGACGGCGGATACGGCGCCCGGCATGACGCCTACCGCGCGGGCGTCACTGGCACCATGCTCACCCCGTACCCGATCATCGGCGGCCCTGGCATCACCGTTCACGCCTGAGGCGTGCTCATCCTCTAGATAACGTCCTCTAAATAGCATCCCTTAGATAACAGCCACCGGGCGGCCCCCGCGGGGACCGCCCGGTTCTGCTGTGCCTGGCGATCACCAGCTTCCTGGGCTCGTGATCCTCTTATGCGCGAAAACGGCCCGCGCTTTGCTGACCGCGCTATTACCTATTCTTCGTGACGGGTCATTGCTGCGGTCTGCCATTGCCGCCTGGACTCACGGCCGTGAACGACCCGGCCGGCGCCGCGGCGCAGCGGCCGTTTCCCGGCTGGCCCGGAGGGTAGCGGCGACGGGACCAACCAAGGAGGAGACGAAACGTGACTGCAACCGTTGTCATCACCGGTGCGAGCGCCGGCATCGGCCGGGCCGCGGCCCGGATGTTCGGCGAGCGCGGAGATCGCGTCGGGCTGATCGCGCGTGGTGAGGCAGGCCTGGAAGGCGCGGCGCAGGACGTGCACCGGGCGGGCGGCAGCGCGATGGCCGTCCCGGCCGATGTCGCTGATTTCGCGCAGGTCGATGCGGCCGCGGAGCAGATCGAGGAAACCCTCGGACCCATCGATGTGTGGGTCAACGTGGCGTTCACCTCGGTGTTCGCCCCGTTCGCCGAGATCACCCCGGAGGAGTTCCGCCGGGTCACCGAGGTGAGCTACCTGGGCTTCGTGCACGGCACGACGGCGGCGCTGGCCCGGATGAGGCCCCGTGACCGAGGCGTCATTGTGCAGGTCGGGTCGGCGCTGGGGGAACGCAGCATCCCGCTGCAGTCGGCGTACTGCGGCGCCAAGCACGCCATCAACGGGTTCACCTCCGCGCTGCGCTGCGAGCTGCTGCACGACAAGTCCGGTGTCAGCATCACCGTGGTCCAGATGCCCGCGGTGAATACCCCGCAGTTCTCCTGGGTGCGCTCCAAGCTGGCCCGCCATCCGCAGCCGGTCCCGCCGATCTACCAGCCGGAAGTAGCCGCCCGCGGCGTCGTCTACGCGGCTGATCACCCCCGGCGCAGGCAGTACTGGGTCGGCGGCACCACGGCCGCGACGATCCTGGCCAACCGGGTGGCGCCTGCGCTGCTCGACAGGTACCTGGCCAAGACCGGCTACAACAGCCAGCAGACCGACCGCCCGGAAAACCCGCGCCAGCCGCAGAACCTGTGGAAGCCCGTCGACAACCCGCCAGGGGAGGACTACGGGGCGCACGGGGAATTCGACAGCAGGTCGCATTCGCGCAGCGCGCAGCTGCTTCTGTCCCACCATCCGGTGGCCGCGACCGCCGCCGGGGCGGCTACGGCCGCGGCTGGCGTCGCGCTGGCCAGCCGGGCCCGCCGCCGCTGACGCAGCCCGCCGGTCAGCGGTGCGTGAGCCAGCGCTCCATGCAGGCCAGCAGCTCATCAGTATCGACGGGCTTGGTCACATAATCGCTGGCGCCGGCCGAGATGCTCTTCTGCCTGTCGCCGGGCATGGCGCGGGCGGTTACCGCAATGATGGGCAACGTAGCGAACGCGGGCATCTGCCGGATCTCGTGCATCGTGGCGTAGCCGTCCAGTTCCGGCATCATGACGTCCATCAGGATGAGGTCCGGGTCCTCGCCGCTGAGCAGGGTCTCGATGCCCTTCCGCCCGTCGGGAGCCTGGGCCACGGTCATGCCCTGGAGTTCGAGGGTGCTGGTGATCGCGAAGACGTTGCGCGCGTCGTCATCGATGACCAGAACACGCCGGCCGCGCAGCGCCTCGTGCCCGGAAGCCTCCGGCGGGACGCGGAGCCGCGCGTCGCCCGCCGTCTCGCTGATCAGCGCGGGCAGGTGCTCGGGCGCAGGCGCGGACAGGTGCAGCGTGATGCGCTCGCGCAGCTCATCCAGCGACGGCAGGAGCTCCAGGCGCTGGGAGCCAAAGCGCAGCCGGGCCAGCCGCGCCTGGGCGCTGTCGAGCTCATCCCTGGTATGGGCGAGTACCGGGACGTTCCGGTGGCCCTGCTCCTCCCGCAGGCGCTCGAGGAAGGCGAAGGCCGAAGCGTCCCCGAGGCCGAGATCCAGGACGACGCACTGGTGCGGCGCGGCGGTGAGAGCCTCGATGCCCTGCTCCGGGGTGACGGCCGTCCGCACCTGGACCGGCCCGTCGATACCGGTGAGGTCGGACACCGCGCTGTGGGCGAGCAGGGTCAGCAGGCCGCCCCGCGTGCCCTCCATGACCAGCACGCGCCTGCCGCCGGACAGCTCCTCGGCCGGCCGGGTCGGCTGGAGCGCCCCAGCCTGCAGCGTCCCGGCCGGCAGCGCCCCGGCCTGCAGCGCCCCGGCCTGCAGCATCCCGGCCTGTCGGTCGCCGCCGGGCGCGATGCTCACGTCGTCGCCCGGCCGGTCGGCGGCGCCGGCCGCCGCGCCCGGGAGCTCGCACGGCAGGTACAGCGTGAAGGTACTACCCTGGCCAAGCTCGCTCTCCGCGGTGATCTCGCCGCCGAGCAGCGCGCCGACCTCGCGGACGATCGACAAGCCGAGCCCGGTCCCGCCGTACCGGCGCGACAGCGTGCCGTCGCCCTGCTGGAAGGCCCCGAAGATCGTGGTGAGGTTCTCCCGCGCGATGCCGATGCCGGTGTCGGTCACGGAGAGCGCCATGATGCCGCCCCCCTCGGGGGTACGCCGCCCCGACAGGCCGACGCGGAGCCGGACGTGGCCGCGCTCGGTGAACTTGACCGCGTTCGACAGCAGGTTCCCGAGCACCTGACGGAGCCGCTGGCGGTCGGTGAACAGCTCCAGCGGCGCACCGGGCTCGGTCTCGACGGCGAAATCCAGCCCCTTTTCCGCGGTGAGCGGCTGGAAGGTGGCCTGGATGTCCTCCAGCAGCGTGCTGAGCGGGAACTGCTCCGCGTGGATGTCCATCCGCCCCGCCTCGACCTTTGACAGGTCGAGGATGTCGTTGATGAGCTGCAGCAGATCAGAGCCGGCCGAGTAGATGACGTTGGCGTACTCGACCTGCTTGGCGCTGAGGTTACGCCCCGGGTTCTGCGCCAGCAGCCGGGCCAGGATGAGCAGGCTGTTCAGCGGGGTGCGCAGCTCATGCGACATGTTGGCCAGGAACTGCGACTTGTACTTCGACGCCAGGGCCAGCTGCCGCGCGCGTTCCTCGATCTCCTGCCTGGCCTGCTCGATCTCGGTGTTCTTGGTCTCGATGTCGCGGTTCTGCGCAGCCAGCAGAGCGGCCTTGTCTTCCAGGTCGGCGTTGGACCGCTGCAGCTCCACCTGCTGGTCCTGCAGCTCCTCCGACCGCGCCTGCAGTTCCGAGGTGAGCCGCTGCGACTCTTCCAGCAGAGCGTCGGTCCTGGCGTTGGCGATGATCGTGTTGACGTTGACCCCGAGCGTCTCGCTTAGCTGCCCGAGGAAGTCGGTCTGCACCTGGCTGAACGCGCTGAACGAGGCCAGCTCGATCACCCCGAGCACCTGGTCCTCGAACAAGATGGGCACGATGGCCAGGTTCGCCGGGGCCGCCTCGCCGAGCCCCGAGGAGATCTTGATGTATCCCTCGGGAACGCCCGCCACCACGACCGCCCGCTTGCTCCGCGCCACCTGGCCGATCAGGGACTGGCCGATCCGGTACTGGATCGGGGCCGTCATTTCCGCGCGCAGGCCGTAGCCGGCGATGAGCCGGAGCCGGGTCTCGCCGCGCATCTGCGGCTCGGCCAGGAAGAACGTGCCGTGCTGCGCCCCGACCAGCGGGGCGAGCTCGTCAATGATCAGCTCGGCCACGACGGCGAGGTCCCGGTGTCCCTGCATCATCCCCGCGATGCGGGCCAGGTTGGTCTTCAGCCAGTCCTGCTGCTGGTTGGCCAGGATGGTCTCGCGCAGCGACTGGACCATCGCGTTGATGTTGTCCTTGAGCTCCGCGACCTCGCCCTGGGCCTCCACGGAGATCGACCTGGTCAGGTTACCGGCGGCGACCGCGCTGGTCACCTCCGCGATCGCGCGGACCTGCCTGGTCAGGTTCCCGGCCAGCTCGTTCACGTTCTCCGTCAGGCGCTTCCAGGTGCCCGATACGCCCTCGACCTCGGCCTGGCCGCCCAGCCTGCCCTCGCTGCCGACCTCACGGGCCACCCGGGTGACCTCGGCCGCGAACGAGGAGAGCTGGTCGACCATGGTGTTGATAGTGGTCTTCAGCTCCAGGATCTCGCCCCGGGCGTCCACGTCGATCTTCTTCGACAGGTCGCCCTGCGCGACCGCGGTGGTGACCTGGGCGATGTTACGCACCTGGCTGGTCAGGTTGTTCGCCATCGAGTTGACGTTGTCGGTCAGGTCCTTCCAGGTGCCCGAGACGCCCTTGACGTCGGCCTGGCCCCCCAGCCGGCCTTCCGTGCCGACCTCGCGGGCCACCCTGGTCACTTCGTCGGCGAATGCGGACAGCGTGCCGACCATCCGGTTGATCGTCTGGGTCAGCGCGGCGACCTCGCCCTCGGCCTCGACGGTGATCTGCTGGCTCAGGTCGCCGCGCTCGACCGCCGTGGCCACCTGGGCGATGGAACGCACCTGAGCGGTCAGGTTGGACGCCATCACGTTGACGTTGTCGGTCAGGTCCTTCCAGGTGCCCGAGACGCCGCGGACCACGGCCTGCCCGCCCAGATTGCCCTGGGTGCCGACCTCGCGGGCCACCCTGGTCACCTCGTCGGCGAACCCGGAGAGCTGGTCGACCATCGTGTTGATGGTCTCCTTCAGCTCCAGGATCTCGCCCCGGGCGTCGACCCGGATCTTCTGGCTCAGGTCGCCCTTGGCCACCGCCGTGGTGACCTGGGCGATGGAGCGCACCTGATCGGTCAGGTTGGCCGCCATCGAGTTGACGTTGTCGGTCAGGTCCTTCCAGGTGCCCGAGACGCCCTTGACGTCGGCCTGGCCGCCCAGCCGGCCTTCCGTGCCGACCTCGCGGGCCACCCTGGTCACCTCGTCGGCGAAGGAGGAGAGCTGGTCGACCATGGTGTTGAGGGTGGACTTCAGCTCGAGGATCTCGCCGCGCGCGTCCACGTCGATCTTCTGGCTCAGGTCGCCCTTGGCCACGGCGGTCGCCACCTGGGCGATGTTGCGCACCTGGCCGGTGAGGTTGCCCGCCATCGCGTTGACCGAGTCGGTCAGGTCTTTCCACGTGCCGGACACCCCGGGCACGTACGCCTGGCCGCCCAGCTTCCCCTCGGTGCCCACTTCGCGGGACACCCGGGTCACCTCGGAGGTGAACAGGTCAAGCTGGTCCGCCATCCCGTTGAACACGGTGGCGATCTCGTCCATCAGCGGGTCGCCCGTCTGGGCCAGGCGAGTGCTGAAATCCCCGCCGCGGACGGCCGTCAGGCCTTCGAGCAGCTGCTCGAGGCCGGATCTGTCGAGCCGCGGACCTGACTGGACGAAATCGGTCACCAGGCCACTCCCATCACGTGCCGTCTGTACCGATGGTAGTCGCGGAAGTAATTATCATGAGCCGAACGGGACCTTTACCGAGAGCGCTCGACACCGGTGCCCTGCCTGCGGCAGGCTGCTGAACTTGTCCTGACCGGACCGGCGGGCGAGCGGAGAGGCTTTCGACCATGCCTGGCAGCGATGAGGATGTGACGCGGCTGATCGCGGTCATCGAGCGCCAGCGGCGCGAGCTGGACCACGTCCGCGCCTCGGCCGTCGGCGAGTCCGTGATCGCGATGGCCCGGGGGGCGCTGATGGAGCGGCTCGGCTTGTCGTCCGCGGAGGCCGCCAGCCAGCTCACCGAGCTGTCCGCCGCGACCGGGGTGCCGCTCGGCGAGATGGCCGCGGCGGTCCTGTCGGTAGACGACGTGGCCGTGCCCGGTCCGCCCGCCGGCCCGGCGAGACCGGCCGCGGCCGGTGGCACCGGCCGTGGCGGTGCCGGGCAGGGCCGTGCCGGGCGGGGCTCGCTCCTGGCCGAGGCCGCGGCCGAGCTGGCCGCCGACGGAGCGGAACTCGCCGGCGCGCTGGCCGACCAGGTCCTGGCGCCCCTGGACGCGGCCGCGGTCGTGATCTGGGTCCTGGAAGCGGACGGTTCCCTTTCCCTGCTCGGCGAGGCCGGCCTGTCCGGCGCGGAGGCCAGCCACTGGCAGCGCGTCCCGCCGCAGCTCGACTTTCCCGCTCAGCGGGTGGCCCGCGGCGGCCCCGACCTGTGGTGGAACACCGGACGGCCGGAAGCCGACGGCGTACCGGTCATCGGGGCCCCGGGCGCGGCGAGCGCCGTGCTGGCGCTGCGGGAGCGGACCGGTGAGCTGCTCGGCGTGATGACGGTGACCTGGCCGGGGCCGCTCGCCGAATTCAGCGCCGAGGTCCGGCCGCACCTGTCGGCCGTCGCCGCAGGCTGCGCGCGGGTCCTGAGCGCCCGGCTCGCGCGCGGTGAGCTCTCCGCCGCGCAGCCGAGGGCGGCCCTGTACTCGCTGCTCGACGACCTGTCCGTGCCGGTGCTGGTGCTGAAGGCCATCTCAGCCGCGGACGGGCACATCACTGACTTCAGCATCGAGCACGTCAGCCCGGGCTATCGCGATCCTGACGGCAGGACGGGCGTGAGCCTCACCGGGCTGACCCTGCTGGAGGCCTTCCCGGCCAGCGTGTCCGGCCCGGGCCTGTTCGCCCGGGCCGTGCAGGTGCTCACCGAGGGCACATCCCAGCACGTGCCGGGGCGGGAGGACTGGCGGATAGCCAGGTTCTACGACGGCGTGATCGTCACCTGGCGGGACGAGCCCTCCGCGGGCCAGACGGCTGTCCTGGCTGAGCACGCGCAGCGTCTCGGGCGCCTGGGCGGATGGGAGGAGGACCTCGTCAGCGGCACGGTCCGCTGGACCGATTCGGCGTTCGGCCTGTTCGGCCTCACGCCTCGTCCCGGGGCGGAAATCCCCCTGGCGGATCTGCCCAGCTACGTGATGGCGGCCGACAAGCCCGAGGTGAGGCGCCTTCGCCGGCGCCTGCTGGACCGGCGGGAAGCCGCCACGGCGACCTTCCGCGTCGTCCACCCCGACGACCGGAGCGTCCGCCAGATCCGCGTCTTCGCCGAGCCGGTGACCGATGCCGCCGGCCCGGTGGTCGCGCTGCGCGGCGCATTCCAGGACGTCTCGGCCCACTATCAGACTCAGGTGGCCCTGGCTGCCACCCGTGACCAGCTCGCGGAAGAGCACCTGCTGGCGCTGCGGTTGCAGCAGGCCATCATGCCGCCGGACGCGCCGCCGGTGGACGCGGCCGGCATCGACGTGGCCGTCCGCTACCGGCCCGCCGGCCAGGGCCACCTGGTGGGCGGTGACTGGTATGACACGCTGGTGCTGCCGGGTAACGAGGTGCTGCTGGTCGTCGGCGACGTAGCCGGCCACGGCATCGATGCGGTGACCGGCATGGTCGCGGCCCGCAACTCCCTGCGCGGCCTGGCCATCACCGGTGCCGGGCCGGCCGACCTGCTCCGCATGCTCAACGGCGTGCTGTGCCATCTCACCTCGGGCGTGATCGGGACCGTCGTCTGCGGGGTGTACGACCCCGAGACACGCGTGCTGCGCTGGGCCCGGGCCGGTCACCTGCCGCCCGTGCTGGTGCGGGGCGGGGCCGTCCGGCAGCTTCCCCTGCCCGGCGGAGTGCTGCTCGGCATGGACCCGGACGCCGACTATGAGGAGGCTAGCCTGCCGCTGGAACCCGGCGACACCGTGCTCGTTTTCACCGACGGGCTGATCGAGCGCCGCGGCGATTCGATCGAAGAGGTCCTCAGCGAGTTCGTCGCCACCGTCGCCGCCGGCCAGCCCGCCGGGCCCGCCGGCGAGGCGGCCGCCGGGCCTGACGGCGAGGCGGCCGCCGGGCCTGACGGCGGCGAGCCGACCGCCGCGGCCCGGGCCGACCGCATACTGGCCAGCACGGTGTCCGACACCGGCGACGACGCCTGCCTGGTCGTGGTGCGGGTGCGCTAGCCGGGCGGGAGGTCCCGCGGCGTGCGATGCACGCTGACCCACTGCGTCGTGGTGAACTGCTCGATGGCCCGCCCGCCAGAACGGCCGGTGCCGGGCCCTCCCGGGCCGGCGAACGCGGTGAGGGTGTCGTCGTTCACCACGGCGTCGTTCACGTGCGTCAGGCCGGTTCCGGCGCGCAGCGCGAAACGCACCCCGCGGTCGACGTCCCGGGTGAACACCGCGCTCGACCGGTGGCCGCCGGTCTGGTTCGTGATCTTGAGCGCGTCGGCTTCATCCCGGGCCCGGATGATCGTGACCACCGGGCCGGGTATTCCTTCCCGGGCGGCGGCCGTGTCGTTTCCCGCCAGCAGCACGTGCGGCGGGAGCAGCAGCCCGGTCGGCCCGCCCGGCTCGCCGCCGGGCAGCTGCCGGGCCCCCTCGGCACGGGCCCGGCTCAGCTTGTCACCGATCGCGCTCAGCTGCCTGGCGTTGATGACCGGGCCGATATCGGTGTCCGCGGCCGCCGGGTCTCCGGCTTGGAGGCATCTCACCGCGGCCACCAGCCGGTCGGTGAACTCCTGGTAGACCTTCCGGTCCACGACCAGCTGGTTGGCCAGCATGCAGAGCTGGCCGTGGCGGGCGAATGACCCGAACAAGGCGGCGTCCACGGCCTGGCCGAGGTCGGCGTCCTCCAGGACGACCAACGGCCCCGTGCCGCCGAACGACCCGGTGGCGCCGAGCTCGAGCGCGAGCCGCTTGACGCCTGCCCGCCGGGTCAGCGCCGCGCCGACCGCGGCCGAGCCGGCGAAGCAGACGACGTCAGGGACGGGGTGCGCCGCGATCGCGTCGCCGATCACGGCGCCCGCGCCGACCAACACGCTGAGCAGGCCCGCGGGCAGGCCGGCTTCCTCGTAGACCCTGGCCAGCAGCAGGCCGCTGGTGACCGGCGTGTCGCTGGCCGGCTTGAGGACCACCGCGTTTCCCGCGGCGAGCGCTGGGGCTACGGCCCGGTTGGACACGTGCATCCCGAAGTGCCATGGGCTGATGACCGCGACCACGCCGGCAGCCCGCGGTACACCCGGATCTCCTGGCCGGGACCGTCCGACGGCACGATGGCGCCGGTCACCTGGTAGGGCACCGACGATGCCTCGAGCGTGACCGAGCGCACCAGGCTCCACTCCAGCTCGGCCTGAGCCCTCGTGCCGCCCGTCTCGCTGATCAGCCAGCTGGTGATCTCAGCCTTGCGTGCCGTCAGCACCCCGGCCGCGGCCAGCATGATCTCCGCGCGGTGGGCGGGCGCCGCCGCCGCCCACTCCCGCTGCGCCCTTGCCGCGGCGGCCAGGGCCTCGTCCAGGTCCGCGGCACCGGCCATGGGGATCTCGGCCAACCTCTCGCCGGTCCAGGGATCGGTGTCGGTCGCGACCTTGCCGCTGGCACCCTCCCGCCATCGGCCGGCCGGCCAGCGGCATCGTCCCGAAACCGTCGTAGTGGCGTGGCGCGGCCCCGGTGACGGCGGGTGCGGATCTCATGACTGCGCGCTCTACGCCCGCGCGGAGGGCCTACACCTTCCCCTAACGAGCGGCGCCGGGTGAGCGGGAAGGCGAACCACAGGAGGCCGAACATGCAGAAGATGCAGATGGTGATCACCGCCGCGGTCAGGCCGCTGGCTACGAAGCTGGTCACCAACAGGACCGCGGCCGACACGGCCAGTCCGACGACGGCCAGCCCGCTGATGGCCATCACGCTGGCCGCCCGCACCAGGGCTTCCTTCTGGCCTTGGCGGAACACCAGCCGGTGATACGCTACCGGGCCCAGCAGCAGCGCGGTCGCCACTGCGTCCAGCACCAGGGTGGCCAGGTACAGGTCGCGCTGGCCCTGGCTGAGCCGGGTGAACCTGTTCGCGAACGGCAGCGAGAGCAGGAACCCGAACAGCACCTGCACGCCCAGCCCGGCCACCCGCAGTTCCTGCAGCAGCTCGGCGAGATTCCGGTCGTTTCGCTGCGCCTCGGTTTCGTCCCGCGGATCCGCCGGCCCGGCAGCTGCCATCCCAGCTCACCTCCTGATCCTCGGAAGATCATGTCTACCCGGGCCGGCCGGGCGTAACCGGGCCGGCCTTAGGTGTGGACCTGCCCGATCCGGGCATGGGCCTCCTCTAGCCGACGAGATGCTTCCGTGCGGCATAAGGAGGAGATCGTGGCCATCGCGACCACCAACCCCGCCACGGGGGAGACGGAAAAGACCTACGACGAGATGACCGACGCCGACGTCGAGCGCTGCCTGGCCGCCGCGTCGGCCGCCTACGAGACCTACCGGCTGACCACGTTCACCGAGCGGGCCGGGTGGATGCGCGCGGCGGCAGAGATCCTGGACCGCGAGCAGGACCAGGTCGCGGCCATGATGACCACCGAGATGGGCAAGACGCTGGCCGCGGCCAGGCAGGAGGTGGCCAAGTGCGCCGCCGCCTGCCGCTACTACGCCGAGCACGCGGCCGGCTTCCTGGCCGACGAGCCCGCCGACGCCGGCGCCGTCGGCGCACGGGAGGCCTACGTCGCCTACCAGCCGCTCGGGCCGGTCCTGGCCATCATGCCGTGGAACTTCCCGCTCTGGCAGGCGATGCGCTTCGCCGCCCCGGCCCTGATGGCGGGGAACGTCGGGCTGCTCAAGCACGCCTCGAACGTGCCGCAGACGGCGTTGTTCATGCAGGACCTCTTTGCCCGGGCCGGGTTCCCGGCGGGAACCTTCCAGACCCTGCTCGTCGGCTCGGCCCGGATCGAGGCGATCCTGCGCGATTCCCGGGTGACGGCCGCGACGCTGACCGGATCCGGGGCCGCCGGGTCGTCGGTGGCCGCCATTGCCGGGAGCGAGATCAAGAAGGTCGTGCTGGAACTGGGCGGCAGTGACCCGTTCGTGGTCATGCCGTCCGCCGACCTGCCCCGGGCGGCTGAGGTCGCCGCGGTCGCCCGCTGCCTGAACAACGGCCAGTCCTGCATCGCGGCCAAGCGCTTCATCGTCCACGAGGCGGTCTACGACGAGTTCGAGCGGCTGTTCACCGAGCAGATGTCGGCCAAGACCGTCGGCGACCCGATGGCCGAGGCCACCGACATCGGCCCGCTGGCCTCCGAGCAGCAGCGAGACGACGTGGAGCACCTCGTCGCCGACGCGGCGGCCAAGGGAGCCAAGGTGCTGTGCGGCGGCGCCGCGCCCGAAGGCACCGGGTTTTACTACCCGCCGACGGTGCTGGCCGGCATCACCCCGGACATGCGCGTGCACCGCGAGGAGGTCTTCGGCCCGGTGGCCACCTTGTACCGCGTCCCGGACATCGACGCGGCGATCGAGCTGGCCAACGGCACGGAGTTCGGCCTGGGCGCCAACGCGTGGACCAACGATCCCGCCGAGCGGAGCCGGTTCGTCCGCGACCTGGCCGCCGGGATGGTGTTCATCAACGGCAACGTGACCTCCTACCCTGAGCTGCCGTTCGGCGGGATCAAGAGCTCAGGCCACGGCCGCGAGCTGTCCTCCCACGGCATCCGCGAGTTCTGCAACGCCAAGTCCGTGTGGATCGGCGACCCGGCCCGCGGCTGAACAGCTGCCGTGCGGAATAGGGTGCGGGCCCGGCGGCCGGGGGGAGGGTTTGGCCGCCGGGCCCGCAGGCTTGTTAGGAGCGCAGCTGCTGGATCTTGTCCTTGAACAGGGTGGTGGCGATCGTCGCCTTGTGCGGCTGGCCGTGTAGGAACGCCTCGGCGAACTTCTTCGCCTGCGCGTACTCGACCTTCCCCGGCAGCGGCGGCTCCGCGGGGTTGACGTTGACGTCGACCAGCGCGGGCCCGTCGTGACTGAACGCCTCCCGCAGCGCGCCCGGCAGATCCCCGGGCCGCGCCACCTTGACGCCGAACGCGCCGTTGCCCGTGGCGAGCGCGGCGTAATTGACGAACGGCTCCGGGTGGCGCACTCCGTACTCGGGAAAGCCGAGGATCATCTGCTCCCACAGGATCTGGCCGAGCGAGTTGTTGTTGTTGATTACCACCTTGACCGGCAGCTTGTGCTTGATCGCGGTGATGAACTCGGCCATCAGCATGGCGAAGCCGCCGTCGCCGACGAACGCGATGACCTGCCGGCCGGGAAAGGCGTGCTGGATGCCGATCGCGTAGGGCAGGCCCGGCGCCATGGTGGCCAGGTTCCCGGACAGGTAGAACCGCCGGTCGCCGCGGATGATCCAGTGCCGCGCGGCCCAGGTCGCGATCGTTCCGCTGTCGCAGGTCAGGATGGCGTCACCCGCGGCCGCCTCGTTCACCGCGCTCATCAGGTACTCCGGGGCGATCGGCTCCCGGTCCGCGTTCTCCAGCGCGGTCATGTTCTTGCGCCAGGTGTCCATCTCCTTCTGGTACTTGTTCAGAAGGGAGGTGTCCGACCGCTGCTTGAGCAGCGGCAGCAGGCCGCGCAGCGCCTCACGGGCGTCGCCGACCACCGGCACCTCGGTCGCGATCCTGGCCCCGGCCCGGGCCGGGTCGGCTTCGATCTGGGCTACCCGGGCCCCGCTGGGCAGGTGCTTGGTGTACGGGAAGTTGGTACCGACCATGAACAAGGTGTCGATCTCGTCCATCAGGTCTTCCGACGGCTTGGTGCCCAGCAGGCCGATCCCGCCGGTGGTGTACGGCGAGTCGTCCGGCACGGTGGCCTTGCCCGGCAGCGTCTTGACGATGGGCGCGGCCAGCGTCTCGGCCAGCGCCAGCAGCTCCTCCCGCGCGTGCAGCGCTCCCGCGCCGGCCAGAATGGCGATCTTGTCGCCGTCGTTGAGGAAGTCGGCCAGGCGCTGAAGGTCCGCGTCGTTCGGCTTTCCGGGCGGGGGCAGGTAGATCGCGGCGGTCTTGGGCGGGGCGGCCGGCGCGACGTGCTGCCACGGGTCGGCGTCCGCGTCCGCGACCTGGATGTCGTTCGGCACGGTAAGGTGGGCGACGCCGCGGCGGGCGTAGGCGGTGCGGATGGCGATGTCGACGAGCGCCGGGAGCTGGACCGGGTTGTAGATCATCTGGTCGTACTCGGCCACGTCGGCGTACAGCTTGTCCAGCGCCACTTCCTGCTGGTATCCGGTGCCCAGCACCGAGGTTTCCTGCATGCCCGTGATCGCCAGCACCGGCATGTGATCGAGCTTGGCGTCGTACAGTCCGTTGAGCAGGTGGATGCCGCCGGGACCCGAGGTCGCGAGGCACACCCCGATCTTCCCGGTGGCCTTGGCGTAGGCGGTCGCCATGAACGCGGCGGCTTCCTCGTGGTGGACCAGGACGAAGCGGACCTTGTCCTGGTGGCGCCGCAGTGCCTCCATGATGCCGTTGATGCCGTCCCCGGGCAGACCGAAGACGGTGTCGACGCCCCAGTCAGCCAGCCGCTCGATCAGTGCCTCAGCTGCGATCCGTGCCACCACTGCCTCCGTTTCTCGGTCCTGGGCCCATGTCTCCAGGGCGCGCCCCGTCAAACGTCAGATCCTGGCGAAACCGGAGCCCGGGAAGCATCACTGCTTCCCGGGCTCCGGCCGGTGAGGCCTTCTGACCTCGGTGGCTTACGCGGCCGCGGCGGCCTTGTCGTAGACGGCCAGCGTCTCGGCCGCGATGCGGTCCCAGGAGTAGCGGGACCTCGCCCGGTCGACCGCCGCCACCCCGTAGGCCTCCAGGAGCATGGGGTGCGCGAGCAGCTGCCGGATCCGCTGGGCCAGCAGGGCCGGCCGGCCCGGCGGGATCAAGATGCCGGTCGTCCCGTCGACCACCGCGTCCGCGTGCCCGTCCACCGGCGGTGCGATGACCGGCGTCCCGCACGCCATGGCCTGCAGCGACGTCAGGCCCGACGGCTCGTACTGGCAGGTGCTCACCACGAGGTCGGCGGACCGCAGCAGGGCGGGCATCGCACTGCGGGCGACCTGGCCGGAGAAGATCACGCGGTCCGAGATGCCGAGCGCGGCGGCGAACTTGGCCAGCCCGGTGTAGGCGTCGGCGTGCTGCTGGCTGTCGGCCGGGCCGCCCACGATCATGAGCTCGGCGTTCGGCACCCGGGTCAGGGCCCGCAGCAGCGTCTCCAGCGCCGCCTGCTCGCGCAGGTCGGCGAAGGTCAGCAGCCTCGGCCGGCCGTTCCGCTGCGCGACCGGGCCGTCCGGGGTGAACATGCTGGTGTCGACGCCCCACGGGACGACCCTGATCGAGGACCGGTGCACACCCAGGTTAGCCAGGTCCGATACCTCGGCGGAGTGGGTGGCGACCACCGCGGCGGCGCTGCGCCCGATGGCGGGCTCGAGCCTGATCCGCGCGGCGGCGGCGCCGTCCGCCCGCGCGAGACCCCGCGGCTCGGTGACGCCGAGCGAGCTGAACGCCTGCACCACGGGGATGTGGTGGTCGCGGGCGGCGGCCAGCGCGGCCAGGCCGCTGGTCCAGCGCAGCGCGTGCACGATGTCGGGGCGCTCCTGCTCCCAGCTGCTGCGCAGCGGTCCGCTGAAGGCGGGGACCCGGTCCAGCAGGCCGGAGTCGGCCTGCTGGCCGTCCGCCGGCGTCTCGGGAACCGGCCCGGCGTCGATGTTCTCGACCCGTACCCCATCGCCCAGCTCGGCCCGGTCGGGCTCGTCAGGCTGCTGCTTCTGGGCGTAGATGGTCACCTGGTGACCGTGGTCGGCGAGCTTACGGGTGAGCTCGCTGAGCCCGATGTCATCACTTTCCGGTCCGGAACTGGCCCGCGGGCTCAGTGGCGTCGCGTGCTGGGCTACCAGGGCGATCTTCATCCGAGATGCCTCCTTGCTGACGTAGGTGGATCACGGTCTCGTCAAGGAAGCGCAAAAAGTGATACCTATCCGCGCGCTCCGCGAGAACACCGTGTCGCATTGGAGCGTGCCTGCGTCGTAGGCACCACTGCGTAGGAGCATATCCCATCCCGGCGGCTGGCAAACACCAAATCGGGATCGTGTCGTCCGCGGCTTAGCCGTCCGCGGCCTCGGCCACGCTGGCGAAGACCGGGATCAGCCGGTCGGCGGTGGTCAGCCGCAGGATCTTGGCCACGGCGGGCTGCGGGGACACCAAGGCGAGAACCCCGCCCTGGCGGTCCATTGACCGGTTCACCCGCAGCAGCGCGTGCAGGGCCGACGAGTCCATGAAACGCAGGCCGGACAGGTCGATGATCAGCATCCGTGGCTGCTGGGCTACTTCCTCATCCAGCAAGCGCCGCAGCTCGTCCGTATTCGTCACGTCCGCCTCGCCGGTGACCTCCACCAGCGTGTAGGGCTCACCTGCGGACTCGCGGGCGGTCACAGAGACGGTCAGCAGATCCACGCCCTTGTTGTACCACACGGCTGATCGCGACGGCATGGCTGTCGGCTGGCCGGGACCCGCCGGGCCGGGAAGGGTCACGGACCTGGCCTTAGCCGGGGCAGTTTCATATGCAGCCGGACCGTGGTGCCATCGTCATCCGAATGCATCTCGACGTCGTCGCATACCTGGTGGACGATCCACAGCCCGTGCCCGCCCATGGCGTCCATGGCGGGCTTGCGCTGGCCCGCCAGGGGGTCGTGGATGGTGCCTTCGTCGTGGATCTGGCACACGATCTCGTCGCTGTCGTACCAGATCTTCAGGGATCCGGGAGACTTGGCGTGACGGACGGTGTTGGCGGCCACCTCGCTGACCGCCAGCACCAAGTCGAGCGCCCGGTGCTCGGGCAGCCCGGCCTGCTTGGCGTAGCGATAGACCACGGCGCGGACCGCGGCCAGATCGGTGGTGTAGGAGTGGGACATATCACGCAGCCGGTCTCCGGCACCAAGCCCAGGTTCGTCGGCCGGAGCTTGGTGTTCTGTGGTCTCGGCCTCCCAGGCGGCCATCGGCAGCAACGATACACCGGCGTTCAGTGTGGGCCGCCGAGGAGATCCTGATGCCGCCCGGCGCGCCGTGTACGCGATGTACGCACCCTTCCGCACGTGTATCTGCCGTCGCTGGGGTAGACGCAAAGACAGCCGCAGGCCGCCGCACATGGCGGCGGCAGCAGCAGCGGCCCATCTTCCGGAGGTAGACATGCGCGTCGGAAGTCTCATCGTGCTGATCTGGCTCATCATTGGCGCGATCGCCGCTGGCCAGCGAGGCTATTACGGTTCCTCGGAAAGCTGCGCCCACGGGGGCGACATCATCGCCACGATCCTGGCCGGCCCGCTCAACTACGTGGGCGTCAACCCGAAGATCTCCTGCCATCTGCCGACCCCCAGCAGCTAGTCCCCGGCCGCCACGAGTGTTCGCAGCCAGTCTCCGCTCACGGCCTCGTTCCCGAACGGGCCCTGGCAACAGCACTGGCGGAGATGGCACGGGTGGCCGGTACCCGAGGACTAGCGGGCTAAACCGTGAGCTCCTTTTACTCCGGCATACTCCGAGCCGCGAGCAGGCCGCGAGCGGCGATGAGGTCATAGCGCCCGGCGCATTCCTGGCTCTCGCTTCCGGGCGCCCTGGTCCGGCCCGCTCGCCGCCTGTCTCGCCATCCGTGCGGGCCGCAACTTATCCGCGACCTGACCCCCGCGTCCCCGTTGACGTGCTCACGCCGACCGAAAAGCCTCGCGCCAGAACGCCAAGCTCGGCGTGTCTCCCATCTAGAGAGATGTTTTTCGCTACAATGTTTGATATATAGATCACTTGTCCGAACGGATCGTGGCTCATGAGCACAGCACCGGTACCCCAGGACCCCGGGCAGGACGAGAACCCGTCCGGCAGCCAGCCCGGCAGCCCAGCGGGTTCCGGTGCGGATTACCCCGTTTTCGGTTCGCCGGGCGGGCGGCTGGTTCCGTCGAGCGCGGAGTGGCCGGAGTGGATGGATGAGCCGGGTTACCTGGCGGCGCAGTGCGAGGATGATCCCGGTGATGGTGAGCGGGCGGAGTATGAGGATCCGGACAACGCGCCGCCGCCGGGGATGGATGATGCGCGGCTGGCTGCGCTGATCGCCGAGGCCCGGGCGTTCACCGCCGACCAAGCCGAAGCGGAGGCGGAGATGGCCCGCGCCGGTCAGGCCGGGATCCGGGCCGCGCTCGGCTCCGTGGCGGCCGGCCGCCGGGGCCCGGGCATGCCCGGCTCCGCGCACAGGTTCCCCGGTGAGTACACCAGCCGGGCGTCGGGGTTCGCCTCCGGTAAGCCGCTGGACGTGGCGCCGGGCGGCCCGGTGCTGGCCCAGTTCGCCGACGAGGCCGCCGGCGACGATGACCGGTACCGGGGTGCGTCGGATGATGAGCTGGTCGGGGTGATCTGCGGGTGGGACCGGGTCGAGGCGAATGCCAGTGCCCGTAAGCATGCCGCGGTGGCGGAGCTGCTCCGCCGCCGTCCCGCCCCCGGCGCCGCCCCGGTCGACGGCGCGTCCGGGCTGCCGGGGGAGTGGGATGAATTTGCCTCCCGGGAGCTGGGTGCGGCGCTGGCCCTGTCCGCTGGGGATGCCGAGGAGGTGCTGGCCCTGGCTGCGGCGCTGGAGGTGAGCTTGCCGGGGACCCGGGCGGCGTTCCGGTCCGGTGTGCTGACCCGGGATAAGGCGCTGATCATCGCGGGCGCGACGATGCTGCTGGACCCGGCTGAGGCCCGCGCCGCGGAGGCGATGGTCCTGGACCGGGCCGGGTCCTTGACCCCGGCGGGGCTGCGGTCGGCGATCAGCCGCGCGGTGATGCAGGTCAACCCGGAGAAGGCCCGCAAGCGCCGGGAGCATGGGGCGAAGCAGGCGCGGGTGGCGCGGTGGGCCGAGCCGTCCGGGAACGCGGGCCTGACCGGCCGGGAACTGCCGCCCGCCGAGGTGCTGGCCGCTGATCAGCGGATCACCTGGTGGGCCCGGCAGCTCCGCCAGGCAGGCCTGGACGGCGGCATGGACATGCTCCGCGCCCGCGCGTTCCTGGACATCCTGCTCGGCATCGACTCCCGCCCCCTAGGCACCCGCACCAGCAGCAACCCCGGCCGCGACGCCAAGCCCGGCCCGGACAGTGGCCCCGGCCCGGATGGCGGCCCTGGCCCGGATGGCGGGTCTGGTCCGCGTGGGCCCCGGATGCCGGCTCCGGCCGGGCCGCTGGCCGGGGTGATCCCGCCCGGGTTCGCCGGCCGGGCCAACCTCACCATCCCCCTGGCCACCCTGCTGCACCTGGCCGACCGGCCCGGCGAGATGCCCGGCATCGGCCCCCTGGACCCCGATCTGGCCCGCGACCTGGCCGCCGCGGCCGCCCGCGCCGCCCGGTCCACCTGGTGCGTGACCGTGACCGACCAGGACGGCCACGCCATCGGGCATGGCTGCGCCCGTCCCGCCCCCGCCCGCAGCCGCGCGAACCCCCCGAAACGCCGTAAACCAGGCACCGCAGGTGGCCCCGGCCCGCCCGGCGGCGGCCCGTCATTCACCTTCACCGCCACCGACCAGCCCGGCCCGCCCGGCGGGTACGGCACCTGGCGGATGGCCACCGGCACCCCCGGGCAGCGGGACCTGCTCATCGCCCTCGAGCCCATCCCCACCGGCGGCTGTGACCACCGGCACGAGGCCAACGGCCACGACCCCGGGGTCCTGCTCCGGCACCTGACCCAGATCCGGCACGCCACGTGCACCGGGCCGGGCTGCCGCCGCCCATCGACCAGCGCCGACTTCGAGCACAACATCCCCTACGAAGCAGGCGGCCGCACCTGCCTATGCAACGGCAACCCGAAGTGCCGCCACGACCACCGCCTCAAACAGGACCCCCGCTGGAACGCCGAACAGCTCTCCACCGGCCACATCCGCTGGACCACCCCGAGCGGGCGGCAATACCTCACCGAACCCACCCGCTACCCCATCTAGCGAGCCTGTCAGTCCGGGCTCGATGGCTGCCCACGCCCGTGCAGGACCGGCAGGGCACAACTCGCTGGGCCTGACGCCCGCATCCGCGCCCGACCTCGGCCCCACATCCGCGCCCGACCTCACCCCCACATTCGCGCCGCAGATTGCGCGCTTGCGGCGCGGGAAGTCGGGGCGCGTGGCCGCGCTGGATTTGGGTACCCCCTTGCCTTCCAGGACGGGCCTGCTGGCCGGGGAGCCGCGGGAACGCAAGCATGACGTGCCGGCCTGCCGCCGCGTCAGATCCTGGCTCGTGTGGTGGGTTCTGCTGATGTCGTTCTGGGTGATCATCGACGACTCGATCGCCACCGACGCCGCCTCCCCTGCTGCGCCGCGGTTACGAACCCGGCGCCGGGCTGACCAAGCCCATTCAGCGGTTCCAGAGCGGGCTAGTGAATGACTACGTGACCTGGCTCGTCGTCGGCCTAGCCGTTCTGGGAGCCGTGCTCGCCATGGTCATCCGGTAGCGAGTCCGGTAGCGAGTCCGGTAGCGAGAGCGACGGCTCAGCCCGCGCCGGGCAGGCAAACCTGGATCGCGCCGCCGACCTCGCGCGCCTGGAAGGCGGGCTGCGGCGCGGTGGCCGGCCCGCGGGCCACGGACCCGTCGGTGAGCCGGAACACGCTGCCGTGCCACGGGCAGGTCAGGCAGCCGCCGGCCAGCTCACCGCTGGACAGCGGGCCTGACATGTGGCTGCACCGGTCCGCCAGCACGTAAACCGTGCCCCCGGCGCGGACGGCCACCACCGGGACCTCGCCGAGCATCTCGCGCACCGGCTTTCCCTCGGGCAGCTCGTCGGATCGCATCAGGTGATGCCAGCCGGGCTCGACCAGGTGCGGCACCGGCTCCGCATGATTGGCCCCGCCGGCCAGCCGGAACGAGATGTGCCCGCCCGCCAGCCCGCTCACCGCAACGCAGGCCAACCCGGCCAGCCGCAGCGCCGGGCCCAGCCGCGGGCCGCGGGCCAGCAGCGAAGCCCCGTACACGCTCATCGCGGCCAGGTTCGCGGCCGCGTGCACCACGCCGACGCGCATCTGCTGCTCGTGCTGCTCGGACCAGTCGGCCGTCCCGGCCACCGCCGCCGGGACTGCGGCGGCCAGCCCGGCGGCGGCCAGCCGCCGCGCGGACCTCTGGTCGCCGAACAGGTCCACCATGCTCGCTGACAGCCAGGCGCCCACTGGAGCCTGGACCAGCATCGGATGCACCGGATGCCCCAGCCACACCCCGTTCAGCCCGTCGCGGACCTTCCCGGGCCGGATCAGCCGGGCCGCCCGCTGGCCCGCTGCGACCAGCTTGTCCAGGCGCTTTTCCTGCTCGAGACGAGAGATGAGCTGCATGCCGATCCCGGCTTCCCGCGGCCGCCGCCGCTAAACCGCGGCTCTGGCCCGCCACTAAACCGCGACTTGATCCGTGGCCAACTCGCGGAGGCCCACGACATCGACGCCCCCTACGCCACCCTGATCGTCCCGAAGATCCAAGGTCCTCCGAGCCCGTTCGTTAGGAAAAAATTTCCATCAACCTTCGGGACGGGCCACGCATGTTTGCCTGGTCTTACCCCGGGCAGCGGAAGAAGTCACATAGGGGGTGCTGATGTCAGAAGCCGTTCGCCGCGGGACCGGGCTGCTCGCCCACGCCGCGGATGACCAGGCCGCCGACGGCACGCACGGCACGCACGGCGCAGCGGCCGCGGCACCGGTCGCCGCGGCCTTCATGGCCGCGGTGCAGGCCGGCCGGCTGGACCTGCCGCGGCCGGGCGGGGGCCGTACGCGGGAACGCTGGGCGGCCCTCGCCGACCTGGCCGGCGAAGATCTCTGCGTGGCCCGGCTAGCCGAGGGGCACGCTGACGCCCTGGCCATCCTGGCCGAGCTCGGCGCCGCGGCGCCGCCCGCCGGAACCCGCTGGGGAGTGTGGGCCGCGCAGCCTCCCGGCCCCGGGCTCACGGCCCGCCGGGCCGGCGACGCGTGGCTGCTCGACGGCGTCAAGCAGTACTGTTCCGGGGCGCGCTCGTGCACCGACGCACTGGTCACCGCGACGGCGGCCGACGGTAACCGGCTGTTCGCGGTCAGCACGCGTGACCTGTGGCCCGTGCCGGGCACCTGGCGGCCCACCGGCATGGCCGCCAGTGACACCCTCGATGTCAGCTTTGACGCCATCGAGGCCGAGCCGGTAGGCGTGCCCGGCAGCTACGCCGGGCGGCCGGGCTTCGCCCACGGCGGCGCCGGGGTGGCCGCCTGCTGGTACGGCGGGGCCCGGGCGGTCGGCGAGACGCTGCGCGCGGCCGCGGCCGCCCGCGACGTCGGCCCGCATGCGCTGGCCCACCTCGGCGCGGTCGACCTCGCGCTGCACACGGCCAAGACCGCCCTTGATGTGGCCGCCGCCGAGATTGACGCGGACCCCGAAGACCGCCAGGGTGGCGGCCGGCTGCGGGCGCTGCGCGTGCGGGCGCTGGTCGAGGCGGCCGCCACCGAGGTCATGGGGCGGGTGGGCCGGGCGCTGGGGGCCGGCCCGCTGTGCCGCGACGAGGCGCACTCCCGCCGGGTCGCTGACCTGACCGTCTACCTCCGCCAGCATCACGCCGAACGCGACCTGGCCCAGCTCGGCAGCCTCGTGGCCAGCCACGGCGTCACGTGGTGACCCGGCTCGCCGTCAACCGCATCGACGCGCCCGGTACCCGGGAGCAGGCGTGGGACTCGTGGCGGGAGCTGCGGCGGCTGCCGACGGCCGATCATTCGTCCTGGCCGAGCGTCGCCGTGGTCGCGGCGCATCCCGATGATGAGGTGCTCGGCGTCGGCGGGACGATGGCCATCCTGGCCGAGGCCGGAGCGCGGCTGCGCGTGATCGCGGTCACCGACGGCGAGGCCTCGCATCCGGGTTCCGATCCGGCCGCGATCGCGCTGACCAGGACCGCGGAGTCCGCGGCTGCTCTCAGCCTGCTGGGTGCCCAGGCGGCCGAAGTGGTCCGGCTGCGGCTCCCCGACACCGCGGTGGCCGCTCACGAGGACGAGCTCTCCGGCCTCCTGCGCGAGCTGTGCGCCGGTTTCGACGTCTGCCTCGCGCCGTGGGACCAGGATGCGCACGCCGATCACGAGGCCGCGGGCCGCGCGGCACGCCGGGCGGGCTCGGCGGACGGCCGGACGGTGCTGAGCTACCCGATCTGGATGTGGCACTGGGCCAGGCCGGCTGACCCGCGCGTGCCCTGGCCGCGCGCGTGCCGGATACCGCTGCCCGCCGGCGTCACGGCCAGGAAGCGTTCGGCCATCCAGGCCTTCGCCAGCCAGCTGTCCGGCCGCGGGCCCGCGGCCGGACCCGTGCTGCCGCCGGGGATCGTGGCGCATTTCACCCGGGAGCAGGAGGTGCTGCTCCGGTGAGCCCCCGCACGCTGGGGGCGCGCTACTTCGACGCGATGTACGAGGCCGCCCCGGACCCGTGGGGATTCCAGGACCGCTGGTATGAGCGGCGCAAGTACGCGGTCAGCCTCGCGCAGCTCCCGGCGCGGCGGTACCGCCGCGCCTTCGAGCCGGGCTGCTCCGTCGGCGTGCTGACCAAGATGCTCGCCCGGCGCTGCGACCGCCTGCTGGCCTGCGACATCGCGGCGGCCGCGGTCCGGGCCGCGCAGCGGCGCACCCGGGATATGCCGAACGTCCTCGTCGATCGGCGCGAGCTCCCCCGGGAGTGGCCTGGCTCCTTCGACCTCATCGTGTTCTCCGAAATGCTGTACTACTTCGGGGACCGCGACCTCGAGCAGATCCTGGATCAGGGCCTCCGGGCCCTGCAGCCGGGCGGGACCCTGCTCGCCGTGCACTGGCGGCATCCGGTCGCCGACTATCCCAGGTCCGGCGACGACGTGCACCGCAGGCTCACCGCGCGCCGCGGGCTGGCCAGGCTGGTCAGCCACACCGAGCCGGACTTCCTGGCCGAGACCTACATCCGTACCGATGGCGAGCCCGTCTCGGTGGCCCGGGCGACAGGCCTGGTGTGATCGAGGCGGTCGGCGTCGTGGTGCCCGCGCACAACGAGGAAGCCCTGCTGCCGTCCTGCCTGACCGCGCTGCGCCGCGCCGCCCGCCAGGTCAGCGTCCCGGTGCACGTGCTGGTGGCGGCCGACTCCTGCACCGACCGCACGGCGGCGGCGGCTCGAGCCAGCGGCGCCCTGGTCACCCGAATCAGCGCCCGCAGCGTGGGCGCCGCGCGCGCGGCCGGGATGACCGAGCTGCTGCGGCTGACGGCCCGCTCGGACCCCGCGTCGATCTGGCTGGCCACCACCGACGCGGACACCGTAGTGCCGCCCGGGTGGCTGGGCCGGCAGCTCTCGTACGCGGACCAGGGCTGGGACGTCGTCCTGGGGACGGTCAGCGTGGCGGACTGGAGCGAGCATCCGCCGCATGTTCCGGATGCGTTCGCGGCCCGCTACGACTCGGGGGACGGCCCGCACCCGCACGTCCACGGCGCGAACATCGGCATCCGCGCCTCGGCCTACCTGGCCGCGGGCGGCTTCCGGCCACTGCCGACCGCCGAAGACCATGCGCTGCTCGCCGCCGTCTCGCGCGCAGGCTGCTCGGTGCTGCGTGCCACTGACGTCACGGTCGAGACCTCAGCCCGCCGGCAGGCGCGCGCGCCGCACGGCTTCGGTCACCTGCTGCGGACGCTGGCGCCGTCCGCCCCGCCGGTTATCCAGTAGGGCCGCCGCGTTGAGCAGGGCCAGGTGGGACAGGCCCTGCGGCATGTTGCCCAGGAACGCCCCGGTGGCCGGGTCGACTTCCTCGGCGAACAGGCCGAGGTCGCTGGCGCACCCGGTGAGGTCGTGCCACAGCTTGCGGGCCTCGGCGGGGTGCCCGTTCCGGACCAGCGCGTCGATCAGCCAGAACGAGCAGGCTACGAACGCCCCCTCGAAATCGCGGGCCCCGGTGAACCGGTAGAGCACCGGCCCGTCAGCCAACTCGGCGCGGATGGCCCTGATCGTCTGGCCGAACCGCCGGTCCCGGCCGCCCAGGAACCCGGTCCGGGCCAGCAGCAGCAGCGAGGCGTCGAGCTAATAGGAGCCGGCGTGCCCGACGTAGCTCTGCTTGGCCTCCGACCAGCAGTACTGGTTGATCCAGTCCTCCCGGTTCCGGGCTCATCAGGCCTCACTCCACGTCGTCACGGCAGGCGATTACCCAGGCTGCGGCCCTCCACGCCTGGCCAGGAAAACGGGTTAACCCCGGTCGCCTCGGGTACCCGGTTCGGATGAGTACGACTGAGATCACCCTCGAGGTCAACGGGGTCACCCGCCGGCTGGCCATCGATCCGCGGACCTCACTTCTCGACCTGCTCCGCGAACAGCTGGGGCTGACCGGGTCGAAGAAGGGCTGCGATCACGGCCAGTGCGGCGCCTGCACCGTGCTGATCGACGGGCGGCGGGCCAACGCGTGCCTCGCCCTCGCCGTGGCCGTCGACGGCTCCGCCGTCACCACTGTCGAGGGCCTGGCCCCCGGCGGCGAAGACGGCGAAGACGGCGAGGACCCCGGGCTGCACCCGCTGCAGGACGCGTTCATCCGGCACGACGCGTTCCAGTGCGGTTACTGCACGCCGGGCCAGCTCTGCTCGGCGGCGGGGATGCTGGCCGAGACCGGGCCGAGTGCCGTCACCGAAGACCTGCGCGCCGATCCGGCGCTGACGCCGGGGGAGATCCGGGAGCGGATGAGCGGCAACTTGTGCCGCTGCGGCGCGTACGTGAACATCGTCCGGGCCATCGGGGCGGTGACGGCGCCATGAGGGCGTTCACCTACACCCGGGCCCAGAACGCCGGCGAAGCCGTGGCGCGGTTCCGGCCCGGCGCCGCCTACCTCGGCGGCGGCACCAACCTCGTCGACCTGATGCGCCTGGGCGTCGCGGCCCCCGATCAGCTGGTGGACGTCAGCCATCTGCCCCACGACCAGGTGGAACTGACCCCCAGCGGCGGCCTGCGGATCGGCGCGGCGGTCCGTAACAGCGACCTGGCCGCCCACCCGCTGGTCCGCGAGCGCTACCCGATGCTGGCCCGGGCCCTGCTGAGCGGCGCGTCCGGGCAGATCCGCAACATGGCCACCGTCGGCGGGAACCTGCTGCAGCGCACCCGGTGCGGATATTTCCAGGACACCTCGATGCCGTGCAACAAGCGCCTGCCCGGCTCCGGCTGCCCCGCGGTCAGCGGTGACCACGAGAACCTGGCCATCCTCGGCCACAGCGCCGGGGCGGACCTGGAGTGCGTCGCCACCCACCCCTCGGACATGGCCGTCGCGCTGGCCGCCCTGGAGGCCCGGGTGCACGTCACCGGCCCCGGCTGGAGCCGCGTCGTCCCCATGCCCGGCCTGCACCGCCTGCCCGGCGCCGAGCCGCACCACGACACCGTGCTCGGGCCCGGCGAGCTGATCACCGCCGTCGAGCTGCCGCCCGCGCCGCTGGGCCGCTCGACGTACCGCAAGGTCCGCGAGCGTGCCTCGTTCGCGTTCGCGCTGGTGTCCGTGGCCGCCCTGATCGACCTCGACAGCGACGGCACCGTCCGCGCCTGCCGGGTGGCCCTCGGCGGCGTGGCCCACGCGCCGTGGCGGGCATTTTTGGCCGAACGGTCCGTGGCCGGAGCACCCGCCACCGCCGACACGTTCGCCCGGGCCGCCGACGCCGAGCTGGCCGCGGCCGTCCCGCTGGCCCGCAACGGCTACAAGGTGACGCTCGCCCGCAACCTCATCGCCGGCACCCTGGAGGAGCTGTCCCGATGAACCGCATTGAGGGTACCGACAAGGTCACCGGGCGGGCCCGGTACGCGTATGAGTACCGGGCCGAGGCGGCCCCGGCCTACGCCTACCCGGTCCAGGCGCCGGCGTCCAGCGGGTTCGTCCGCATCGTCGACTTCAGCGCCGCCCGGGCCATGCCGGGGGTGCTCGCCGTGCTGTCCTGTACCGACCCGCCGGAGCTGGGGTCGGTGCAGGACCCCGAGCTGGCCCTGTTCGCCACCCGGGAGATCAGCTACCGGGGCCAGCTGGTCGCCGCGGTGGTGGCCGACACGCTGGAGAACGCGCGCGCCGCCGCGGCGGCTGTACTGCTCATCGTCGACCGGCGCCGCCATGACGTGGGGCTGCGCGAGGATCATCCCGGCCTGTACACGCCGGACAAGGTCAACCCGGGCATGCCCGCGGTGACCTCCTACGGCGACGTCGACGCCGGGCTGGCCGCGGCGGCGGCCCGGGTCGAGGTGAGGTACACCACCCCGGTGCAGCACAACAACCCGATGGAGCCGCACGCCGCACTGGCCGCCTGGGGTCCCGACGGCCGGCTCACCGTGCACGACTCCACCCAGGGCCCGTCCGCCGACCGGGACACGATCGCCCAGGTCCTCGGCCTGCCACCGGAACGGGTCCGGGTCATCGCGCCGCACGTCGGCGGGGGCTTCGGGTCCAAGGGCACGACCCGGCCGCACGCCATCCTGGCCGCGCTCGCGGCCCGCGCGGCCGGCCGCCCGGTCAAGGTGGCGCTGACCCGCCAGCAGATGTTCGAGCTGACCGGGTACCGCACGCCGACCATCCAGCGTGTCGCGCTCGGCGCGGATGCCTCGGGGCGGCTGACCGCCGTGACCCACGACGTCGTCGAGCAGACTGCGATCCGCACCGAGTTCGCCGAGCAGACCGCCGCCTGCACCCGCGTCATGTACGGCTCGCCCGCCATGCGCACCACGCACCGGCTCGCCCGGCTGAACGTGCCCGCGCCGTCGTGGATGCGCGCCCCGGGGGAGACCCCCGGCATGTACGCCCTGGAGTCGGCCATGGACGAGCTGGCCTGCGCGGCCGGCCTGGACCCCATCGAGCTGCGGATCAGGAACGACCCGGCCGCCGAGCCGGACAGCGGCCTGCCGTTCAGCTCCCGCAACCTGGTCGCCTGCCTGCGCGAGGGCGCGCGCCGGTTCGGCTGGGCGGACCGCGACCCGCGGCCCGGGCTGCGCCGCGACGGTCGGTGGCTCACCGGCACCGGAGTGGCGGCCTCCACCTACCCGGCCCGCCGCCAGCCGTCGCGCGCGACCGTGCTGGCCGTGGACGGAGGATTCGTCGTGCGCATCGCCGCCGCGGACATCGGCACCGGCGCGCGGACCGCGCTCACCCAGATCGCGGCGGAGACCTTGGGCACCTCGCCAGAGCATGTCCGGGTCGAGCTGGGTGACAGCGAGCTGCCGCGGGCCTTCATCGCCGGCGGGTCGATGGGCACGGCCAGCTGGGGGTCGGCCGTGGTGAAGGCGTGCGAGGACCTGCTGAAGACGGACAGCGACCTGGGCACCGGTGACACCGAGGAGGACGTGGCCGCCGACTCCGGCTTCGCCCGGCACGCGTTCGGCGCTCAGTTCGCCGAGGTCCTCCTCGACGCCGGCACCGGCGAGGTCCGGGTCCCGCGGCTGCTCGGCGTGTTCGCCGCCGGGCGGATCATCGACGCCGCGCTGGCCCGCTCGCAGTTCATCGGCGGCATGACCATGGGGCTGGGCATGGCGCTGATGGAGCAGACCTTCGTCGACGAGGGCCAGGGCGCGTTCGTCCGCCACGACCTGGCCCAGTACCACATCGCGACCTGCGCCGACGTGCAGGACATCGACGCGGTGTGGCTGGCTGAGGAAGACCCGCACCTGAACCCGATGGGCGCCAAGGGGATCGGCGAGATCGGCATCACCGGCACCGCCGCCGCCATCGGCAACGCCGTCTACCACGCCACCGGCCGCCGGGTCAGGGACCTGCCCATCACCCCGGCCAAGCTGCTGGCCTTAGTCCGCCGATTCACCCAGGAGGGGCACCATGCCGAAGACCACCAAGAGCGGCAAGCCGCGCGCCGAGGAACTGCCGGGCACACTGAAGCGCTCGCCCGAGAAGGCGCAGGAGACCTTCGCCAAGGCGCACGACAGCGCCATGGACACCTACGACGACGAGGAGCGCGCCCACCGGGTCGCCTTCAACGCGGTCAAGCACACGTTCGAGAAGATCGGCGACCACTGGGAGCCGAAAGATCACAAGGGTCCCTCCGACGAACGGGCGGCCAGCCCGCGGGCCCGGCAGAACCACGGCCGGACCGCCGGCGGCGTCGACGTCCTGGGCCACTCGAAGAAAGAGCTGATGGACCGGGCCGCCAAGCTCGGCATCCGCGGCCGCTCGAAGATGACCAAGCAGGAACTGGGCGAGGCCATCGCCCGCAAGCAGGACTGACGCCGTGGCCTGCGGTGCACTGACCCGGGGCCGCGCCGGCGCCCGGGGTTTAGTCCGCCGCCGGCCGGGCAGCGCAAAGCCGCATGACTGACGTTCAGACTGGGACGGTAACCACCAAGGTCCCGGCGCGCCTGGACCGGCTGCCCTGGTCGCGGTGGCACTGGATGATCGTGATCGGCCTCGGCACCGTCTGGATCCTCGATGGCCTCGAAGTCACCATCGTCGGTAACATCTCCGGGCAGATCAGCAAGCCGGGCAGCGGCATCGACATCACACAGTCCCAGATCTCCGGCTTCGGCGCCGCGATCTACGTCCTGGGTGCCTGCGTGGGCGCGCTGTTCTTCGGCTGGCTCACCGACAGGTTCGGCCGCAAGAAGCTGTTCATGATCACCTTGGGCACCTACCTGGTCGCCACGGCGATGACCGCGTTGTCCTTCGCCCCCTGGTGGTTCTTCCTGTTCAGGTTCCTGACCGGATTCGGCATCGGCGGGGAGTACGCGGCGATCAACTCCGCCATCGACGAGCTGATCCCCAGCCGGCACCGCGGCGTGATCGACATCGTCATCAACGGCACCTACTGGGCCGGTGCGGCGGCGGGCGCGCTGCTGACCGTGCCCGCGACCAACGACCTGCCGGTCAACGTCGGCTGGCGGGTCTGCTTCGGCCTGGGCGTGGTCCTCGGCGTGGTCGTGCTGCTGGTCCGGCGCAACGTGCCGGAAAGCCCGCGCTGGCTGTTCATCCACGGCCGGGACCGGGAGGCCGAGGAACTGGTGGACGGGATCGAGCAGCGGGTGGAGCGGGACACCGGCAGCCACCTGGCCGAGCCGCGCGGGTCCATCACGATCAGGCAGCGCAAGACGATCGGGTTCGTCACCATCGCCAGGACCATGTTCGCCGTGTACCCGCGGCGCACCATCCTGGGCTTCTCCCTGTTCATCGGCCAGGCGTTCCTCTATAACGCGATCACGTTCGGTTACGCGCAGATCCTGGCGACGTTCTTCCACGTCCAGACCAACCCCGGCTACTACTTCGCGGTGATCGCGGTCGGCAACCTGTTGGGCCCGCTGCTGCTCGGCCGGTTGTTCGACACGCTCGGCCGCAAGCCCATGATCGCGGGCACCTACCTGATCTCCGGCCTGCTGCTGCTGCTGACCGCCTACCTGTTCGACCAGGGCATGCTGACCGCCACCACCATGACCGCGTGCTGGTGCGGCGTGCTGTTCTTCGCGTCAGCGGGCGCCAGTTCGGCCTACCTGACCGTCAGCGAGGTCTTCCCCATGGAGACCCGCGCCCTGGCCATCGCGTTCTTCTACGCCATAGGCACCGCCGCGGGCGGGATATCCGGGCCGCTGCTGTTCTCCTCCCTGGTGAGCACGGGCAATGTGGCAGACACGGCGGTGGCCTTCTGCGTCGGTGCCACGCTGATGATCCTCGCGGGCATCGTCGAGATCTTCCTGGGCGTGAAGGCCGAACGGCAGAGCCTGGAAGACATCGCCCAGCCGCTCACCGCGACCGACGCCCAGTCCTCCGGCCAGCCCACGGGCCGGGCGCGCACCGCGTGACGGCCGGCCCGCGGGCGCTCCAGCTGATCCGGGCCGCCTACGGTAGCGCTCTGATCCTGCGGCCCGGACCGGCCATCCAGCTGGCCACGGGCCGCCTGCCTAGCCGCCGAGCGTGCCTGGCGGCGCGGGTGCTCGGCGCCCGGCACCTGGCCCAGGCCGCGCTGACCGCTCTGGTGCCGCAGCCCGAGACGTTCGCGGCGGGCGGCGGGATTGATGCCGTTCACGCCACGTCGATGCTGCTCCTGGCCGCGGCCAGCAAGCCCGAGCGGCGGGCCGCGCTGGCCGACGCGCTGGCCGAGGCCGCGTTCGCGGCCGCCGGGCTCTCGATCTCGGCACGCCGTGTTTGACCGGTCACCTTAAGGGAAGTCGGTGGGTCGTGAGCCTGCCAACCCGCGAGCGGCGCGTTCTTGAAGTCATAGAGGGTGACCTGCGCGGATGCGCGCCCCGCCTCGCCTCGATGTTCGCGATCTTCACCAGGCTGACCAAGGACGACGGAGCGCCGCTGACGGAGGCGCTTCAGCACGTAGGCCTCTACCGGCGGATCTGGCTGCATAGCCGGCTGGCCGCCGAGATGATCCTGGCCGTCCCGCTCGCCCTGGCCCTGGTGGCACTGGTCGCTTTTCTCACCCTCAACGGTTCCGGCATGCACGGCTGTCGGCCGGATTCGGGGGGGCCGTACAACATGGGGGCGAGCCCCGTCATCACCTGCCAGACGGCGGCCCAGAAACCCTAGGGCGGCGAACGCCCCGCCGGTCAGCCCCGCCCGTCAGCTCCGCCGGGTCAGCCCCGGCGGTAGCGCTCGGCGTCGGACTCCCGCAGCGTCAGGCCAAGGCCCGGCTGGCCTGGATCGGGTGTCAGCACTCCGCCGTCGGGGTCCAGGGCGCCGTCGAACAGCAGCCGCTCGATCCGCTGGTGGTCGTGGAAGTACTCGACGTGCCGCAGGTTGGGGACCGCAACGCCGACCCGGGCGTGCAGGTTCGGGGCGCAATGCCCGGAGACCTCGAGGTTATGCGCCCTGGCCAGGGCCGCGCCGCGCAAGAACTCCGTGACGCCGCCGCAGCGGGTCACGTCAAGCTGGAGGCAGTCCACCGCGCCGGCGTCGATGAGCCGCGCCGAGTCAGCCAGCGACCAGCTGTACTCTCCGGCGGCCACATCGGGGAGGATCTGCCTCCGGACCGCGGCGAGCCCGGCCAGATCCTGTGCGGACACCGGCTCCTCGAACCACGTCACCCCGTACTGCGCCAGCCGCTCGGCGACGCGCACTGCCTGCCCGGCGGTGTAGCCGCCATTAGCGTCTACGAACAGCTCGGTATCGGGCCCGATGACCTCGCGGGCCAGGGCCACCCGCTCCAGGTCGCGGGGAACTCGGCGGCCCCAGCTCTCGCCGATCTTGATCTTCACCCGCGGGATGCGATCCTTCTCCACCCAGCCTGATAGCTGGTCACGGGTCTGCTGATCGTCATAGGTGGTGAAGCCGCCGCTGCCGTAGATGCGAACAGCGGCCTGCGCCTGGCCGAGCAGCGCCGGCAGTGAGCAGCCGAGCAGGCGAGCCTTGAGATCCCACAGGGCGATATCCACCGCCGAGATCGCGGTGGCGGCGACCCCCGGGCGCCCGATGTTGCGCACCGCGCGCGCCATGGCCTCGGCCGCTCCCGGCACGTCCAGTGCGCTGCGGCCGATCACGGCGTCAGCCAGCACGTCGGTGATGACACCTCCGGCCGCGGCCGCCGCGTAAGTCCAGCCGAGGCCGCGCGTCTGGCCCGCCCGCGCGGAGGCCACCACCATCGTGGTCTTGTCCCACGCGAGCGTGCCGTCTGCCTCCGGCGTTTCCGTGGGGATCACGTAGACGTCCGCTGTGACCTCCGCCACGGCCGGCCCTTCGTCACGCACGGCTGAACCCCCTTGCGCTCCTGCTCTGCCTATTTCCGGTCACTGCTACCTGCGCCTTTCCGCTCACTGCTACCTGCGCCGGGCTCGATCAAACGCGGGCCCTCGCCGCCGCGCGGCATGTTAGAGGCGCCGTCAGGCGGGTAGCGCACGCTACTCGAACCGGTTTTGAAGGGACCGAGCCATGGAACGATCAAGCGCCACCGGGCTTTCCGGTGACCCGGAGCACTCGACCGGGGAACTGGTCAAGATGCTGTCCGAGCAGGTCTCGGTACTCGTCCGCGACGAGCTGAAACTCGCCCAGCTGGAGATGACCAGCAAGGGCAAGCAGGCGGCGCTCGGCACCGGGATGTTCGGCGCCGCCGGCCTCACGGCCTTCTACGGCGTCGGCTGCCTTCTGGCCTGCGCGATCATCGCCATCAGCGGTGTCGTGACGGCCTGGCTGGCCGCGCTCATCGTCGGCGCGGCCTTGCTGGCTGCCGCCGGATCTGCGGCCCTGCTCGGCCGGCAGCGCCTGCGTCGGGCCGCGCCCCCGGTCCCCGCGGAAGCTGCCGCCAGCGTCAAGGCCGATGTCGAGGAGATCAGGGAGAGGACGCGCCGATGAGCGAGGATGACCTGCGGCAGGAGATCGAGCACACCCGTCAGCGGCTCGGCGAGACCGTGGACGAGCTGGCAGCCAAGGCAGACATCAAGGCCAGGACCCAGGCCAAGGCCGCCGAGGCGACGGCGCAGGCCCGTGACCGGGCCGCCGAGGTGACGGCGCAGGCCCGTGACCGCGCCGCGGAGGTGACGGCGCAGGCCCGTGACCGGGCCGCGGGGACGACCGTGCAGGCCCGTGACCGGGCCGCGAAGGTCACGGCGCAGGCCCGTGACCGCGCCGTGGAGGTGTCCGGGCGGGTCAGCCGGAATGAGGCCGTGCGGCGCCGCTGGCCCATAGCGGTAGCCGCAGCCGTCGTGATCGGCGGCACGGTGATCATCTGGCGGCGGAAGCAGGCATGACGTCCCTGAACCGGAAGGCGGCCCATCGCGCGGGCGCGAGCCGGGAGACGATTCCACCGCAGGACGAGGTGTCGGGCGGTCCCGCCACGCCGCTGGAGCTCGGCGAGGTCGGCTGGCGTCACACGCTCCAGCGCACCGGCAAGAAGTTCACCCGCGACCGGTGCAGCATGACGGCGGGGAGCCTGGCCTATCACTGGTTCCTGGCCCTGTTCCCGGCGGTCATCGCGCTGCTGGGCGTGGTGAGCCTGGCGCATATCGGGAGCGGCGCGGTCCACCGACTGGTTGACGGCCTGGACAAAGCCCTACCGCCCGGGGCCTCGAGTGTCTTCAGCCAGGCCGTCCAGTCGGCCACCAACCGGTCGGCGAGTGCCTCGCTGACCGCCCTGATCATCGGCGTGGTCGTGGCGCTGTGGAGTGCCTCAGGCGGCATGGCTGCGCTGGAGACCGGTCTTGACATGGCCTATGAGGTACCGGTCGACCGTAAGTTCGCCGCCAAGCGGCTGCGCGCGTTCCCGCTGATGCTGGGCACGGTCGTCATCGGCGGCACGGCCTCGGCGCTGATCGTGTTCGGCGCGTCGATCGGATCGGGGATCGCCGGGCACATCGGCGTCAGCGGGACCGCCTTCACCGTCGGATGGACGGTCGTGCGCTGGGTGGCGACCATCGTACTGATCACGCTGCTGTTCTCCTTCTACTACTACTTCGGGCCGAACCGCGAGTCCCCCCGCTGGCAGTGGGTGAGCCCCGGGGGCCTGGCGGGCACGGCCATCTTCCTGCTCGCCTCGCTCGGCTTCTCGTTCTATGTGGCCAAGTTCGGCTCCTACGGCAAGACCTACGGCGCGTTCGCCGGGGTGGTGATCCTCATCTTCTGGCTGTACCTGACCGGGCTGGCCATACTGCTCGGGGCCGAGATGAACGCCGAGACCGAACGCGAGGCCGCCGCGCAAGCCGGCCATCCGGCCGCGCAAGCCAGCGCGGCCGACCTGAAAGCGGGCTAGCGTGCTCCGCCGCAGCGATCCCGCCGGCTCGGGCATCCGGCGGCGGCGCCGCGGGCGCGGCTTCAGCTATCTGGGGCCGGATTCGGCCGTGATCTCCGATCCGGAGATCCTGGCCCGGATCAAATCCCTGGTCATCCCGCCGGCCTGGGAGCACGTGTGGATCTGCGCCGACCCGCAGGGCCACATCCAGGCCATCGGCACCGACGCGGCAGGCCGCCGCCAGTACCGCTACCACGATCTGTGGCGGGAGCAGCGGGACCACGACAAGCACGACCGGGTCCGGCAGTTCGGCGCCGCCCTGCCGCGCATACGCGAGGTCATCGCGGGCCACATGGACGCCAGGGGCCTGGGCCGGGAACGGGTGCTGGCGGCCGCCATCCGCCTGATCGACCTCGGTTTCTTCCGGTCGGGCGGCGAGGAGTACGCCGACGAGAACGGCACGTTCGGCCTGGCCACCATCAACAAGGAGCACGTCACGGTGGCCAAGGGCCAGCTCATGTTCGACTACCTGGCCAAGGGGTCCAAGCAGCGCGAGCAGGCCGTGGCCGAGGACAAGGTGTGCGCCGTGGTGCGGAGCCTGCTGCGGCGCCACGGCGGCGGAGACCAGCTGCTGGCGTACCGGACTCGGTCCGGCTGGCACGATGTCACCGGGGCGGACCTCAACGTCTATCTCCGGGAGGTATCCGGCGGTGACTACACGGCCAAGGACTTCCGCACCTGGCACGCGACCGTTCTCGCCGCGGTGGGCCTGGCCGTCTCCGAGCCCGCGGCCCGCAGCGACAGCGCCCGCAAGCGCGCCATCGCCCGTGTCGTGCAGGAGGTGGCCGGGTACCTGGGCAACACCCCCGCGGTAGCTCGGGCCTCCTATATAGACCCCCGCGTCATCGATAGCTACGAAAACGGCCGGACCATCGCGTCCGTTCTCGGCGAGCTAGGCCGCGACAGTGACTTCGGTGACCTGGCCACCCGGGGCCGCGCAGAGAGCGCGGTAGTCAAGCTCCTGGCCTCTGCGGCCTAGCGCTTGCGGAGCGGCCTAGCGCTTGCGGAGCGGCCTAGCTCTGGCCTCTGCGGCCTAGCTCTTGCGGTCCTTGCCGCCCTTGGCCAGGTTGCGCCAGCTGGATTCGGAGACCTCGACGTCGTATCGTTTCGCGGCCGCCTGGATGCGCTTCCACGCCTGGTCGCGCTCGGCGTCGCTGACGCCTTCGACCTGGTCGAAACGGGCGATCGCGTTGCGCACGTGCCGGGCGTCGGTCAGCGGCTCCTTACGCTCCTTGGGAAAGGCGAACTTCTCATCCGCCAGCTTGTCCTTTTCCGCGGTGCTCATGCCCTCGGTGCGCTGGGGGACCTTCTCGCCGTGCGCCCTGGCGCTTTGCGCCTCGCGGGCCTTGACGAGGTTACGCCGGGCAGTTTCCTTCTGCCGTTCGGTGGCCATCACGTCTCCTCTCGACCCTGATCGCCTACCCGGAACCAGCCGTCCCAATCGGCCCGGCGCCGCGGGGACCGAGGCCGCGGGGACCGAGGCCGCGGGGACCGAAGCCCAGGTGAACCCTGGCTGCGCGAATCGCCCATCGCACCGGCTACGCATAAGTGCGCTAGGTGCGGAATCCGATATCCCTGCCACCTTGCGGCGGGCCGCCATATTTCGGCGCGGGCCAAGCCGGTAATAGTCACGTTGCTGGTCTTTGGAGGTTTCCAGCCAAAATTGTCCTGCCCGACAAGAAAGAAATACTCCGGAATATACAACAAGGCCCCCTCCATGTATGAGATGGAGGGGGCCTTGCCTGGTCACGCTGTACCTAAGCTGCCAGTTACCTGGGGGCCTTGGCCTCGCGGACCGCCCGCTGGTGCCGAATACCCGCTCAGATTTCCGGTTTCCCGGTAGCCCTCGCGTTCCCCGGAGTCGCCTTCGGGGTGGTACCCGTTTCCCTCGGTGAGATATTTCTACCGCCCCGAAGGGCAGCACGCAAGAGTTGACGGAGAATTAAGCGGGAGTTTTTATATCCACACTATATCCACAGAAACAAGGCTGGTTATCCGCAGCTAGCGAGGGTTATCCACCAGTTCATGCACAGCCCTTTCCACAGATTACCTGTGGTAAGGGTGGCAATACTGCGGCGGGCGGCCAGCCGGGCGGCCGGGCGGCCGGGCGAGCTTCAGCGCGGGCCGGGCGTGCCCGCCTGCCGGGTGTAGACGAGGCGGAGGGCCGACCCCACGGTCTCGGCCGTCACCAGGGCGAGATCCGCCGGCTGGCTCCCATCGGGGAACAGGCGCTCGCCCGTGCCGAGCACCAGCGGGAAGACCAGGATCCGGTACTCGTCAACCAGGTCGTCGGCCGCCAGCGCGCGGACGATGCTGGCGCTGCCGGCCACGACGATGTCGTGCGCCTGCTTGCGCTCCCGCACGGCCGCCAGCAGGTCGCCCCCGAGTACGGCGGAGTTCTGCCACGCGTCGGCCTGGTCCAGCGAACGCGACGCGACCAGCTTGGGCATCGCGTTCAGCCTGGCCGAGAACTCATCATCCCGGCCCGGCCAGATCCCGGCGAAGAGCTGCCAGGTACGGCGGCCCAGCAGCATCGTCCCGGTATCGAGGACCTCGCCGAGGCCGAACTTGTCGCCCGCGACCGCCTGCGGCCCGTACCGGAACGCCCATCCGCCCTGTGCCGACCCGTCGCTGCCGTCCGGATCCTCCATGATCCCGTCCACGGACACGAACTCGATGACGATGACACGGCTCATCACTGACCTCCTGGTGACTGGTTCCTGCCGTGCCGACGAACGGGCGCGGGCCTCGGGGACAGGCTCCGGACGAGCAATCCCGGACTCTTGACAAAGTAGTGAGTCATCACTAACTTAAGAGACGTGACCGAGACCAAGCAGCGGATGCCGGCTGCAGAACGCCGTGAAATCGTCCTGGACGCCGCTGTCGCCGAGTTCGCCGTCCACGGGCTGGCCGGCACCTCCACCGAGGTGGTCGCCCGGCAGGCCGGTATCAGCCAGCCCTACCTGTTCCGCCTGTTTCCGACGAAGAAGGCGCTGTTCATCGAGCTGGTCAACCGGTGCTTCCGGCGGGTGCAGGACGCGTTCGCCGCCGCGGCGGGGGACCTCACCGGGCAGGAGGCGCTGATGGCGATGGCGGAGGCCTACGAGCGGCTGCTCGAGGACCGGACGCTGCTCCTGCTGCAGATGCAGGCGTACGCCGCCTGCGACGACCCCGACATCCGGGCCGCGACCCGGGCCGGATACAAGCGGCTGTGGGAGCTGGTCGAGCGGCTGACCGGGCTGCCGTTCCAGACCGTCGTGGACTTCTTCGCGGTCGGCATGCTGATGAACGTCGCCGCGGCCATGGACCTGCCCTCGGTCGACGAGCGGTGGACCAGCTGGTGCCCGAAGAACTCGCCCGCATAATTTTTTTTAGCTTCGTAAGTTAGTGATCAATCACTTCCTAGGAGGGAAGAAATGACGGCGAAAAGCCGCACCGCATGGACCCTGGCCGTGACCTCGGCCGCGCTGTTCATGGCCTCGCTCGACAACCTCGTCGTGACCACCGCGCTGCCCTCGATCCGGGAGCACCTGCACGCCTCCCTCCAGGGCCTGCAGTGGACGGTCAACGCCTACACGCTCACCTTCGCGGTCCTGCTCCTCACCGGGGCCAGCCTCGGCGAGCGGTACGGCCGTCGCCGGATGTTCGTCATCGGCCTGGCCGTGTTCACCGCTGGGTCGGCGGCCGCCGCGCTCGCGCCCGGCATCGGCTGGCTCATCGCCGCACGCGCCGTGCAGGGCGTCGGGGCGGCCATCGTCGTCCCGCTGACCCTCACGCTGCTGTCGGCGGCGGTGCCCCCGCAGCGCCGCGGCATGGCCCTGGGCATCTGGGGCGCGGTCGGCGGCCTGGCCATCGCTATCGGCCCGCTGGTCGGCGGGGCCGTCGTCGAGGGCGCGTCGTGGCAGTGGATCTTCTGGCTGAACGTGCCGATCGGCATCGCGCTGCTGCCCATCGCCCGGGCCCGGCTCACCGAGAGCCACGGGCCGGCCACCAGCCTGGACCTGCCCGGCGTGGTGCTGGCCAGCCTGGGCCTGCTGGGCATCGTGTACGGCGTGGTCAGCGGCAACGACCACGGCTGGACCAGCGCCACCGTACTGGCGCCCATCGTGATCGGCGCGCTGCTGGTAGCCGGGTTCGTCGCCTGGGAACTGCGCGCCCGCCAGCCGATGCTGCCCATGCACCTGTTCCGCAGCCGCGGGTTCACCATGACCAACGCGGCCTCGCTGCTGATGTTCTTCGGGATGTTCGGCTCGATCTTCCTGCTCGCTCAGTTCCTGCAGGTCGTCCAGGGCTACAGCCCGCTGGAGGCCGGGCTGCGGACCCTGCCCTGGACCGGGATGCCGGTGCTCATCGCCCCGCTGGCCGGCGCACTGTCTGACCGCATCGGCGGGCGTTCGCTGCTGGTCACCGGGCTGGCCTTGCAGGCCATCGGGCTCGGCTGGCTCGCCGCGGTGGCCAGCCCCACCGTCCCGTACGCCACGCTGGTGCCGGCCTTCGTGGTCGCCGGCGTCGGGATGTCGCTGTTCTTCGCGCCCGTCGCCAACGTCGTGCTCAGCTCGGTGCGCCGCGACCAGGAGGGCATCGCCTCCGGCGCGAACAACGCGATCCGCGAGCTGGGCGGGGTCTTCGGGATCGCCGTGCTCGGCGCGGTGTTCTCGGCCCACGGCAGCTACGCCAGCGGCTCGGCCTTCGTCGCCGGCCTGATCCCGGCCGTATGGGTCGGTGCTGCGGCCGTGGCGGTCGCGGCCGGTGCCGCGCTGCTCCTGCCGCGGGGCCGCCGCGCCACGGCCGACGCTCCCGAAGCCGGGCCAGCCCAGCAGAGCCCGGTAGCGGGGAAACTCGAGCAGGTGGGCTGACCGCCCGACCGCCCTCGTAAACGGGCCCGGATCCTCGCGCGAGCCGCGGGGGCCGGGCCCGAGGCGTCTGCCGGGTACCGACCTCGGCCCGCGGACCGGTCCCGGCCCGAGCACCGCCTTTTACCCGCACCCTGGCTCACCCCGGGCCGGGCGGGACTCTTACGGTGGTGTCGTGCGGGACGTGCCATGGTGGGGCGTGGTGTCGGCGGCCGCGGCGCCGGTTCTGCTGGTCAGCGGGTGGACGGTGGCCGCTGACCGGCAACCCCGGTTCGATCCGGCGGCCGACACAGTCAGCGCGCTGGCTGCGGTCGGCGCCACCGACCGGTGGGTGATGACGCTGACGTTCGTGGTGGTCGGCCTCTGCGACGTGCTCACCGCGCTGGCGCTGCGGCCGGCGCGAAGGCCCGGGCGGGTGCTCCTGCTCGTCGGCGCCGTCTCGGGCATGCTGGTGGCCGCCAACCCGGAGCACCCCGGGGGCTTCGGCTCGGTGTCGCGCTTCGGCTCGGTGCCGCACTTCGTGCTGGCCGCGACCGGGCTCGCCTTGCTGACCATCTGGCCCCTCGGGGCCTGGCTGCGCGGTCCGGCCGTTCCATGGGCGCTCCGGCGCGGAGCGGCGGCCGCGGCCGTGGCGGTGCAGTTCGCCCTGCTCGCCTGGTTCGCCGCGGAGCTGGCTACCGGAGCCGGTCAGGCCGGGCTGGCCGAGCGGATCATGGGTGCCGCCCAGGCGGCCTGGCCCCTGGCGGTGGTCTTGTCCGTGGTCTTGTCGGCCCGGACGGCCGCGCCGGAGCCGCGGCTGGCGGAGGTTAACCAGACCAGGGCGGCGTAGGCCACGGCGGCGGCCCCGGCCCCGAGCACCGCGCCCGCGATGACCTGGGCCACGGTGTGATCCTTCAGCGTCACCCGGGACCAGCCGAGCAGGACGACCAGCGCATACGCCGGCCATACCAGCGGACCGAACGAGAGCGCCAGGATGACCACCGAACCCGACGCCACCGCGCAGTGAATCGAGATCTTCCATACCGTGGTGACCGCCGCCAGCAGCGCGACGCTGGCCAGCATGAAGGCCAGGTAACCGGTCAGCAGATGCGGCGCGCCGCCCGTCGCGAGCAGGATCAGCCCGGCCGCGACCGACGCCGCGCTGAAGGCGAGTACCGCCAGCCGCGGCCGGCGTGCGCCCACGTTCCGGTCGCTCCACCGGCCGTGACGGATGCCGTAGGAGATGAACAGCGTCGGCACCACGGCCGTGAACAGCGCGGCCAGCAGCCCCCAGCCGATGCCCGCCCGCCCGTCCGCATGCCAGCCGATCAGGACCACGGTGACGATCAGCCAGTTCTTCGGCTCGAGCCAGTAGCTGCACCGCCGGGCCCAGGCTTGACGAGCGCCCATGGGCAGAAGGTACCGTGCCCGGCGCGGCCGCGCGAAGCGCTGGCTCCGACGCGCCGTCGGCCTGCGCCGCTCCGATACCGTACGCACATGGCATCAACTGAGAAGATCGAGGCCTTCCTGGCCGAACCGCGCAATATCGTCGTGGCCGGGATCCGCCGAGACGGGCGCCCGCACCTGAGCCCCAACTGGTTCTACTGGGACGGCGAGCGCTTCTACGTGTCCACCACCCGCAGCCGGGTGAAGTACGGCATCTTCCGCCGGGACCCGCGGGCCGAACTGCTCATCGACGACCCGTCCGCCTTCCGCTCCGTGCTGGTCCCGGCCACGGTGGAGGTCCGCGAAGACCTCTCGGCCGAGCTGCCCCGCTTCCGCGCCATCAGGGAGAAGCACGGGCTCCGGATCCCGGACGACGCCGAGCACCTGAAAGCGCTGGCCGACGAGGGCCGCATCCTGCTGGCCTTCACCCCCGACAAGCCGCTGCCCGAGTGGACGGCATGGGGCCTGGACTGACGCCGCAAGCCGCGTGTCGTTCCCGGAAATGTAACTATAGGCTGTTAAACTCGAATAAAGGATCAAGAATTTGGCCTAACGATCCCAGGTGCCAGCCCCCTGGGTACCCTCACCCGCTCCGGGGAGGTGACACGCACGGTGGATGCTCCCGCCAGCACGAGCGAAGCCCTCCAGATGGCCCTGGACGGGATGAACTACCTAGCCGCAGCCGACCCCACCGCCCTGGCCGCCGAAGCCCAGGCGGAGTGCTTGCAGGCCTTCGAGCAGCTGGACGCGGTCCAGACGGCCGCCCGGGCCCGGATCCTCGGCGCGTTCACCGCCGGCCAGGGTTACGCCGACGATGCTGACTACAGCCCCACCTCGTGGCTGATTCACCGCACCCGCATCACCAAGAGCGCCGCCCGCGGGCACCTGGGCTGGGCCCGCCGAGTGGTCACCCATCCGAAGGTGCTGATGGCGCTGGCCGAGGGCACCGTGGTCTCGGCGTCGATGGCCCGGCTGATCTGCGAGTGGACCGACAAGCTTCCCGGGGACTGCCGGGCCGCGGCCGACGACATCCTGCTCGCCGCCGCCCGGGCCGGGGCGCGCCGGGACGACCTGGCCGCGCTGGCCGCTGAGATCTACGCCCGCTCCCTGCCCGAGCCCGGCGACGACCCGGAACCGGACTTCGAGGACCGCCAGCTCCGGGTGGAGACGACGTTCGCCGGCGCCGGGGTCATCACCGGGGACCTGACCCCCGAATGCGCCGCGGTGGTCACCGCCGTCCTGGAGTCGCTGTCCGCGCCGATGGGCGCCGAGGACACCAGGAGCCGTGAGCAGCGCTATCACGATGCGCTGGAGGAGGCCATGCGCCGTCTGGTGACCGCCGGCCTGCTGCCCGAGCGGGCCGGGCAGCCGGTGAAGGTGTGGGCCCACATCTCCCTGGCCGAGCTGCTCGCGCTGGACGACGGGTCAGTGCTGGCGGGGGAGTGGATCGCGGAGATGGCCGCCCGGTGGGCCGCCCACCGCGCCGCGGCCAGCGACGGGGAGGGCGGCGACGGAGGGGCCTGGCTGGACGGCCCGGCCGCCCGCGCGGTGGCCTGCGACGCGATCCTGGCGCCGGTGGTGACCGGCGATGTGGACCCGGGCGTGCTCGATCACCTGGTGTGGCTGTGCGTCGAGCTGGACCGGCTGAAGCACAGCACGGGTCCGGCCGCCGCCGACCACGAGGCCGGCCCCCGCCCAGCGGAGCCTCAGCCGTCCAGCTCGCCGTCCTGGGAGAGCCTGCGGCGAGCCATCATCGGCCAGGCCGTCGAGCTACTGTCCGGTCCGGGCGGCCTGGCCAGCTTCCTGCGCACCCGGCAGCTGGGAGCCCGGCTGGCCGGGCCGAGCCTGCCGCTGGACATCGGGTACAGCACGACGATCCCGCCGGGCATCCGCAACGCGGTCATCCTGCGGGACCGGCACTGCCGCTGGCCCGGCGGCTGCAACCAGCCCGCGGCGGCCTGCCAGGTCCACCACGTCAGGCACCTGGCCCACGGCGGGCCCACCAGCCTGGCCGACTGCGTGCTCCTGTGCTCCTTCCACCATCAGGTGGTGATCCACCGCTGGGGCTGGACCCTGGTGCTGAACCGCGACGGGACCACCACGGCCTGGAACCCGGGCCGGACCAAGATCCTGCAAAGCCACGGCCCCCCAGCCCGGGCCGGATGATAACCCGGCCGGGCGAAGCGGCCCCGGCCCGGCGATCCACCGCCCTAACGGATAGCGGTCGGCGGCCCACGCCGAGGCCCGGTTACCGCGTCTTGCGGGCGATCCCCAGGATCCGCGGTGCTACCGGCCACAGGTACGCGTCCGGCGGGAAGCGGAAACCGCGGCACGTCTCGATGGTGAAGACCTGCTCGATGGCCGCGCGGGTCTGCCGCTGAGTATGGCAGCCGCCCATAAGACGCGGCCACACCAGGTCAGCGGCCTGCTGGAACCCCGCGAACACGATGTCCCGGCTCCGCACGTGCTCGTAGAAGCGCAGCTCGCCGCCCGGCCGCAGTACCCGGCGGAACTCCGCCAGTGCGGCCGGCACGTCTGGCACCGAGCACAGCAGTGCGCACGCGACGACGGCGTCGAAGGACGAGTCAGCCTCCGGAATCTGGTCGGCCGTCCCGTCGGCGACTCGGATCGGGACCGGAGCCGCCGCCGCCGCCTCGACCGCGCGGCTGCGCAGGTACGGCTCGGGCTCGACCGCGACCACCTCCTGTACCGAGACGGGATAGTGCGGGAAGTTCAGCCCGTTGCCCGGGCCCACCTCCAGCACCCGGCCCGACAGCCCGGCCAGCATCTCCCGCCTGTACTCCCGGTTGCCGCGCTCCTCGTTACGCCCGCCGTACCGGGCGAACCACCGCGCGAAGAGCGGATTGTTCACCAGTGCCATGCTTCTGCCTACCACGTATCGCCTGCCGCGCCACAGCTTATGGTGCGGCCATCCAAATATATGTAATATCTTTCTAGAAATAAATTGCTAGATTTGTGGAGCTAATTAGCGTAGCGTTGGGCCTAGACATCGAGGCTGGGCCGTCGCTGACCGCCGGGTTGCTCGAGGACCGCCGAAAGGACCCGGTCATGAGTGAGGATCAATTGCACGTGGTTTTCGGGACTGGCCAGGTCGGAAGTGCCCTAGCCGCGCACCTGGCCGGGCCGGGTATTGCCGTCCGGGCGGTGTCCAGGTACCGGCCGCCCGTGCTGGCCGCGGGCACCGACTGGCGGCCCGCTGATGCGGCCGACCCCGAAGCCGCCGCCGACGCGGCCAAAGGCGCGTCAGTCATCTACCAGTGCCTGAACGCCCCGTACAACCAGTGGCCGGAACGGTTCCCGCCGCTGCAGCGGGGCGTGCTGGCCGCGGCCGAACGCACCGGCGCGCTGCTGGTGAGCCTGGAGAACCTGTACGGCTACGGCCCGACCGGCGGCCGGCCGATGACCGAAGACATGCCGCTGGCCGCGACGGGCGCCAAGGGCCGGGCCCGGGCGGCGATGACCGCCGAGCTGCTGGCCGCCGCCGAGGCCGGCCGGGTCCGGATCGCCATCGGGCGGGCCTCGGACTTCTTCGGCCCCGGCGTCACCGCAGGGTCCACGCTCGGCGAGCGAGTCTTCGGCAACGCGCTGGCCGGCCGGCGCGCCGACTTCATCGGCGATCCTGACCTGCCGCACACCTACAGCTACGTCCCAGACATCGCCGCCGGCCTGGCCACCCTCGGGACCGACGCCCGCGCCGCCGGTCAGGTCTGGCACCTGCCCGGCCCGGCGACCGGCACCACCCGGGCGCTCCTGGACCTGGTGGCTGCCGAGATCGGGCATCCCGTCGGCGTCCGGTCGCTGTCCAAGCTGGCCGTGCGGGCCCTGGGTCTGGTCAACCCCGTGCTGCGGGAGCTGGCCGAGACGTACTACCAGTTCAACGAGCCCTTCGTGCTGGACACCAGTAAATTCGAGTCCGCGTTCGGCGCGGCCGGCACCCCGCTGGCCGATGCCATCGCCGCGACCGTGTCCTGGTACCGGACCCGGCCGAGCACCCAGGCCTGATGTTCATGCCAGCGGCCCGACATCACCACCGCCGCAGTCCTGCGCTTCCTGGAATCGGTCCAGGGCCTGCCCTAGCCGGCCAAGCGCGTTGGGCCTAAAGCCACGCGCCACCCCATGCGGCGGGAAGGGCAGCTGTTCACCGTACCGCCGACCCCACCATGGTGTCCTGGGTGAGCGCAGCTAGTCTCGCCGCAAGCTCCCGCGTGAGGGCTTCCAGCGCCAGCAGCCGGTCTTCTGCCGAGCGCAGCCGCGTTTCCAGCATCACGACGTTCGGGTCACCTAGCCAGGGTGCTATCTGCCTTGCCATGACTCCACCGCCTAACTTACCGACAACGCTGCCGGGCCCGTCTGCGGGAGAACAGCGGGATCCCTCGCGCTCATGAACCCAGCCTGCGCTTTCGCGTCTCAGCCATCCAGCGTCCTTGGCCCTCGGCACTGAGGTCCTAAGTCCCGACGATCAGCCTCACCTGGACCGGTCACGTGGGTTTCACTCCGTCGCCTTCGTGGCGACCGGGCGTGGACATCGTCAGCGCAGCCCTGATGCTGACCTGTTCCTCGAGGACCAGGCGCGCCGGTGCCCGGCACTGGGTAAAGAACCCCTCTCCGCTTCCCGCGGCGGTACCAAGATCAACGGGACACGCCTAGGGCCGGACCGGCCGGGCTAGATGCGTCGCCCGCTGATCTGATTCGGCGCGATGCGCACGTACACGTCGCGGGCGGCGGCTGCCCACGGCTGAAGGTGCGTCTTGTCCTCAAGGCGCTTCACCGTACGCTCGTCCGTGACCATGTGCGCGCGACCTTGCACCAGGACGCTCCAGCCTTCATGGAGGACCTCGTCGATATGGTCGACCTCGAAGCTGACCGGGCCATCGGCGTGGACAGCCAGCTGCGTATCAGGGGCGGTGCGGACGATGACGGTCTTTTCCGTTACCGCGAAGTTGACCGGCAGCATCACGATCCCGGCCGCGGATGCGAACCCGACGCGGCCGATGCCGCCCAGCTGGAGCAGGTCGAAGCATTCGTCCGCGCTGAGCGTCCGCAGCTCATGCTCGCGGGCAGCGGGTCCGGCCGCCGGGGTCTCCCGGCCGGGCGAGGCGGTCAGCGCCTCCCGGCGGTTCGCTGGTCGGTTCCCGGTTGTCATGTCGTGCACCTCCGCCATCGCAGGTGGTCTGGTTTCTTCAGCATCTCTTGCTGCGCCTGCGGGCGCTGCGGACCGACGTCCTGTCCGGGCGGGTCGTTCGGCCCTGCGCGGCGGGTCAGGCCGGGCGGATCCGGTTCCGAACCACTTCGACGCGGCGACCGGTCGAAGGCTGGCGCAGCACCTCCTGCCGCTGCGTCTATGGCACGATCAGGAGCGGCACCGGCGGGTGGCGGCCCAGGCCGACGGCGACTGAACCGGCCACGCGGTGGATCGCCGAGGACGAGCTCCCGACCACGATCACCACGAACCCATCGGGGTTGGCATCACGGATGCCTGCGGCAGCCGCGGTCAGCTCCTGAGCGGTGTTGCCCTGGCGCCGCTGGAACCCCCAGGCTGCCCCACCGTCGCGCAGCTGCTCGGCGGCCTGACCGCGGAGCTCCTGCCCGATCTGGTCGGGTTCGATATCGGACGGAATCTCGTCCACGGCGACGGGCGTGTGAGTCACGTGCACCACGTCGATGCGGCCAGCCCGGCCGTGCAGCAGCAAGACCGCGGCGTCGAGCGCCCGCTGGGCGGGCGGGGAACCGTCATATCCAACCACCAGATTCAGGAACGCCGCGGGCGGCGGGGCACTCGTCATAGTGATAAAGGTAGCCCCCGGTGTCACTTTCGTGGTGGTCACATCACGCCCACCCGGGCCACTGCGACGCATGGAAGCGGGCGGCCGGAGGGATCAGCTCCGTTTCAGCGCGTCGTGAGGCCCGGCGATCCCGGTGGGCCTCACCACGGCCAGCGATCACCTCCAGTGACGCCGATCAGCACGTCGTCGGCGGTGGCCGAGATGCCGGTGGCACCCGAGGCGACCTTGACCGGGATGAAGCTGCTCTCGGTGGTCCCGTTGCCGATCTGGCCTTCCATGCCACCACCCCAGGCGTAGACGTCCCCGGTCGTGGAGATGCCGTACGAGGTGCTGCCGCTCGTCGCGAGCGCCCGGTAGGTGACTCCAGACGGCGGGGTGATCAGTTCCGGTGAGAACTGCGACTCCGTCTTCCCGTCTCCGAGCTGCCCCTGCCCGTCGGCGCCCCAGGCGTACAGGTCGCCGTTGGTGAGGAGCGCCAGCGTCTGCCCGTTGCCAGGCACTGACCCGCCCTGGGTGACCTGCCGCACCCTGGCCGGCAGAGGCACCCTGACCGGCACGTCGGATCGTATCCTCAGTGTGCCGGTGCCGAGCTGCCCCTGGCCGTTGGTGCCCCAGTCCAGGTACTTCCCGTCGGCAAGCAGGGCACCGGAGTTGGCGAACGCGGCCACCAGGAACACGACGCGGGCCCAGGGGCCGAGGCCTTTCACCCTGACCGGCACCGAGCTGGGCCTGGTGGTGCCGTCGCCGAGCTCTCCGAGGCTGTTGAGGCCGCACGCCCAGACCTGGCCTCTCGCGTCGTAGAGCGCATGGTCGAACGCGCCGGCCACGGCGGTCACGTGCGAGAACGGCAGCCTGACCGGTGTGAGGTATTGCTGGTCATTACCCAGGCACAGCTCTCCGCCCTGGTTGTCGCCCCAGCCCCAGACGTGGCCTTGGGTATCGACGGCCAGGCCGGTGTCGAAGGGCATGACGTCAACGGGCAGCGAGGCGATCTTCACCCCCGCCGGGAAGCGCACCCGCACTGGTTCGGTGAAGGAGTTCTCGGTCGCACCGTCGCCCAGCTGGCCCGCGTTGCCCAGCCCCCACGCGTAGACGCTCCCGTTGGTCAGCAGGGCGTACTGGCTCGAGTTCGACGTGGCCACCGCCGCGACCCGGCCTGGCAGGTGCACCGACACCGGAGAGGTAATCATGTCCTCCGGCTCCAGGGTGTTGGCCCCCCCGAAGAACGTGCCCCAGTGCTGGACGGTGCTGGACCTGGCCGCGTACGCAGCCCGCGACAGGCCCACCGCTTGGACGGCAGGCGACTGCGCGACCGCCGGGATGGCGTGGAAGGCGAGCAGAAGGGCCATCGCGCTCAGGCCCGCAGCGGCCCGCCCGACGATCCGGCGCATGCTGCTATGTGTGCTTGATGTGCGGTTCACTGGTTCTCCCCCGAGAGTGCCTGGAACAGCGCCACGACGCCGCCAGCTCTCCACCCCCGTGGCTGTGAGCGCGCCGAATCCGCCCCGTTCACCCCGTGCTTACCCGCGACAGACACAAAGTATGCCGCGGCGACAACGCCGAACCAGGGCCGCCGCGATCCTTCTTGGTTTCCGCCGTGGCGTGCGCAGTCCGCGATCGCCCGGTGCTCACCGTCCGCCGCTGAGGACCTGCGGCGGATCCGGTGAGTCCCGCGAAACCCGCCACGGCAGGCAGGCGAGTACGAGGACAACACCGCCGAGGGCCACGGCGGCGCCGACCGCCAGTGCTATCTCGTTGCCGCTCATGAACGCGGTGCGGGCAGTATGCGCGAGCAGGGCGCCTGCCGGGCCCCCGGCGCGAGCGGCCACGGCGAGGGCACCGCCGAGCGAGCCGAGGATGGCCTGCGTGACGGCGGCCGGCAGGTGCCGGCCAGCCAGCGCCGCGGTCATGTGATCCTGGTAACGAGTCGACAGCACGCTCCCGATCACGGCGACCCCGAGCGCGCCGCCGACCTGCAGCGCCACGGCGTTGGAGGCTGATCCCATCCCGGAGTCGCCCTGCGGGACCGATCCCACGACGGAGTCCGTCGCCGTCGGCAGCAGGAGACCGGCTCCCAGCCCGACCAGGAGGAGGCCGGGCACCACGTCGGCGTAGGTCGTAGTAACCGCGGACACCGCCGAGGCCTGCCACAGACCGCCCGCGACCGCCGCCAGGCCGGCGGCTACGGTGAACTTGAGCCCGATGACGCGGCCGAGGACCGGCGACACCAGCGCGCTCACGCCCAGAACCGCGGCCATGGGAAGGATGCGCAGCCCTGCCTGCAGAGGCGACAGCGCGAGGTCGAACTGCAGGAACTGGGTCAGCGCGAACAGCGCGCCCAGCAACCCGAAGACCCCGAGGACTTCAGCCGCTGCCGCCACCGAGAACCGTCGATCAGAAAAGTACCCCAGCTTCAGCATCGGGTGGCGGCTGCGGGCCTCCCAGGCGACAAAGGCGCCGAGCACGGCCAGGCTGGCCAGCGCGGCTCCGACTACCTCCGCCGAGCCCCAGCCCCTGGCCGGAGCCTCGATGATCGCCCACAGCAGCAGGCCAAGGCCGGCGATCGACAGCACCGCCCCCCAGGGATCGGGCGGGTCGGCGGCCGGGTTCTTCGAGTCGGGCACCAGCAGCAGGGCGCCTGCGAACCCGGCGACCACGATCGGGACGTTGACCAGGAACACTGACCCCCACCAGAACCGGGCGAGCAAGAGTCCGCCAGTAATCGGGCCGACGGCAATACCGAGCCCGATGGTCGCGGCCCAGGCGCCAATGGCGCGGGCCCGCTCCGCCGGGTCGCGGAACAGGTCGTTGACGATCGAGAGCGACGCGGGGATCGTCAGCGCCGCCCCGGCTCCCATCACCGCTCGCCACCCGATGAGCAGGTCCACCGAACTGGAGAACGCGGCGCCGATTGATCCCGCACCGAAAACGCCCAGGCCGATGAGGAAGAACCGCCTGCGTCCGAACCGGTCAGCCAGGCTGCCGCCGACGAGCAGCAAGCCCGCGAAGACTATGGCGTAGGAGTCGACGATCCACTGCAGCTCGCTTGAAGTGGCGGCCAGCCTCCTGACCAGGGTGGGCAGCGCCACATTGAGGATGGTGTTGTCCACATTGACGATCAGCGCGGCGGCGCACAGCACCACCAGAGCGGCCCATCGGTGCCCGCGCGGCACCGGAGAAATCCCGAGCGCGGAGACCTCTGCGCCCGAGGACGTTGCCATCGGCACTCCCTGGAGGCCCATCGTGACGGTTGACATTGCACCGCCGGGGTCCAGAGCAGCTGCCGGATACTCAGATCGCGCCGCACGCACGCACGCACGCACGCACGCACCAGGCTTACTAGTGCCCTCACCGTATCCCAGGTCTTCCCGCGGAGAACAAGCGTGCCCGGCACCCTCCTCGGCCGCGGGCCCAAAGGCATGGACGGGCGCACGCCTCGCGGCGCCCCGAGTATCCCCTCGTTCGGGGCTCGTGGCACCCTGGCCCCGATAGGCGGGGCCAAGGGCGCACGCGCCCCAAGGTGAACCAGCGCAACTGCTTCTCGGTCCCGCCGTAACGACGGCTGAACGGTCCCGCCGTAATCTGGTGGCCAGACTGGGTGCAGCCTCCGGGACCCCAGCCTCCGGGACCTCAGCCGCCGGGGACCTCAGCCCCCGGAGGCCGCCCGCACCGCGGCCCGGATCGCGTCCTCGACTCCCTCGAGCGGGAGCTTGCCGTCGATGCGCTCGCCGTCGACGTAGAACTTGGGGGTGGCGTTCACGCCGTCCCGGACCGCTTCCCGTATATCGCGCTCGATCTTGGCCGCGTACGCGCCAGCGGTCACCTCGCGCCGGAACCGGTCCGTATCCAGGGCCAGGTCCGCGGCGCAGTCCAGCAGGGAGCCGAGGTCAAGCATTGACGCGGGCTGCAGCAGCCACTCGTACATGGGCCAGAACTTCCCCTGGGCCCCGGCCGCCTCGGCCGCCTGCGCCGCCCGCTCCGCGTGCGGGTGCAGCACGGCGATGGGGAAGTTGCGGAACACGAACCGGACGGTATCGGGGTAGCGGGCCAGCATCTCATGCACGTCGCGGGCCGCGCCCCGGCAGAACGGGCATTCGTAATCGCCGTACTCCAGGACCGTCACCGGCGCGTCGGGACGGCCGAGAATGTGGTCCTCGGCCGTCACCTCAATGACCGCAAACTCCTCCATCCCCACAGGATGGCACGAATCCATCCCTACCGGATGGCACGAAACGGCACGCTCGCGATTCCGTCCCCGTCAGTCCTTGACCTCGCGCAGCCGCCCGGTCTCGACCTCGTAGACGAACCCGCGCACCGAGTCCTTGTGCGGGATGTAGGGGCTGGCCTTGATCCGGGCGATCGACTGGCGGACGTCCGTGTCGAGATCGGGAAAGGCCTCCAGGGCGAACGGCGGCCGCAGCCCGGTGTCGGCTTCGATCTGCGCCTTCACGTCGTCGTCGTGGAAGGTGAGCATGCCGCAGTCGGTGTGGTGGATGAGGACGATCTCGGTCGTACCCAGCAGGCGCTGGGAAATGGTGATCGACCGGATGACGTCGTCGGTCACCACGCCGCCCGCATTGCGGACCACGTGCGCGTCGCCCTCGGCCAGCCCGAGCACTCCGTAAGGGCTGAGCCGGGCGTCCATGCAGGCCACCACCAAAAGGTGCAAGCCGGGCGGCAGCGGCAGGTCGCCCTTGTTGAAACCGGCGGCGTACCGCTCGGCGTTAGCTACCAGCGTGTCGGTGCTGCTCACAGTTCCTCCCCGGAACAGGAACGGGAACGAATCAGGACATTGCGAACAACCTATCCGATCACACCATAACCTAATCCTGACTAGTCCGGTCGGGATTAGCGATTAAGCCGAGGAGGGCCCGGGCTCAGCCCGAGGCGAGGCGGTCGACCAGGTCCTGGTGCAGCTCCCACAGCCGCTTGGGCAGGTGCTCGCCGAACATCCGGAAGAACTCCGGCATCTGGTCCGCCTCCAGCTTCCACGCCTGGGCGTCCACCGTGAGCAGCAGCTCCAGGTCGGCCTCGGTGAGCTCCAGGCCTTCGAGGTCCAGCGAGCCCGGCGCCGGCAGGTGGCCAATCGGCGTCTCCACCGCCTCCGCGTCACCGGACAGCCGCTCGATGATCCACTTCAGCACCCGGCTGTTCTCGCCGAACCCGGGCCACACGAACCGCCCGGACGCGTCCTTGCGGAACCAGTTGACGTAGAACAGCTTGGGCAGCTTGGCCGGGTCGGGCGCGGAGGCGCCGAGCGCCAGCCAGTGACCGAAGTAGTCGCCCATGTTGTACCCGCAGAACGGCAGCATCGCGAACGGGTCCCGGCGCAGCTCGCCGACCGTGCCCTCGGCCGCGGCCGTCTTCTCCGAGGCGACGTTCGCCCCGAGGAAGACCCCGTGATCCCAGCCGAACGACTCGGTGACCAGCGGCACGTTCGTCGCCCGCCGCCCGCCGAACAGGATGGCCGAGATCGGCACGCCCGCCGGGTCGTCCCACTCCGGCGCGATAATCGGGCACTGGTCCGCGGGCGTGGTGAACCGGGAGTTCGGGTGCGCGGCCGGCTCGGCGCTCTCCGGCGTCCAGTCGCGGCCCTTCCAGTCGGTCAGGTGCGCGGGCGGCTCCTCGGTCAGGCCCTCCCACCACACGTCGCCGTCGTCGGTCAACGCCACGTTGGTGAAGATGTTGTTGCCCCACATGGCCGCGACCGCGTTGGCGTTGGTCTTCATGCCCGTGCCCGGCGCGACGCCGAAGAACCCGGCCTCCGGGTTGACCGCGTACAGCCGCCCGTCCGGCCCGAAGCGCATCCAGGCGATGTCATCGCCGATGGTCTCGGCCTTCCACCCCGGGATGGTGGGCTGCAGCATGGCCAGGTTGGTCTTGCCGCACGCGGACGGGAACGCCGCCGCCACGTACCGCGGCTCCCCGTCGGGCGGGGTGAGCTTGAGGATGAGCATGTGCTCGGCCAGCCAGCCCTCGTCCCGCGCCATCACCGAGGCGATCCGCAGGGCGTAGCACTTCTTGCCCAGCAGCGCGTTCCCGCCGTAGCCGGACCCGTAGGACCAGATCTCCCTGGCCTCAGGGAAGTGCGAGATGTACTTGACCTTGTTGCACGGCCACGGGACGTCTTCCTGCCCCGGCTCCAGCGGCGCGCCGACCGTGTGCACGGCCCGCACAAACGAGCCGTTCTCCTCGATCGCCCGCAGCGCGGGGGTCCCCATCCGGGTCATGATCCGCATCGAGACCACCACGTAGGGCGAGTCGGTGATCTCCACCCCGAGCGAGGAGTGCTCGCTGCCCAGCGGGCCCATGCAGAACGGGACCACGTACATCGTCCGGCCGCGCATGCACCCGTCGAAGACCTCCGCGAACGTCGCCCGCATCTGCTCCGGCGCGATCCAGTTGTTCGTCGGCCCGGCGTCGGCCTCGCGCTCGGAGCAGATGAACGTCCGGTCCTCGACGCGGGCCACGTCGCTGGGGTCCGAGACACACCGGAAGCTGTTCGGCCGCAGCGACGGGTTCAGCCGTACGAACGTCCCGCTGTCGACCAGCGCGGTGGTCTGCCGGTCCCATTCTTCCTGCGAGCCGTCGCACCACACCACGGCGTCGGGCTTGGTCAGATCTGCGATCTCGCTGACCCATTCGGCCAGTTCGGGCAGGCTCGTTTTCGCTCGGCTGTCGGTGGACTCTACGCTAGTCATGATTCGTCTCTCCTGAGTGGGACCCGGCATCTCACTTATCTGGTACCTTACGTGGGCATTTGGGGCGGCTACGCCGCCTGAGCGGGACGAGGGGCCGTCACGGCCCAGTGGATCGCCTGCACCACCACGTGCCCGGCCGGCCGGACCACTACCGTCTCGGTGACCGGCAGCCTCGGCAGGGACAGCGGACGCCGCGCCCAGCCGGGCAGCAGCGAGACCGCGGCCGCGGCCAGCACCCCGTACGGAGCCCGGGCGATCACCGGCAGCGGGGGGTGCAGAAGTAGGAACCGGGCCGCCTCCCGGGCCTGCGGGGTAGCGGCTAGCTCGGGCCGGTAGGCCCGGATCCGATCGGCCAGCTCGGCCTCGGTGCCCGGCGGATCTGGGACGCCGATCTCGACGCCGATCCTGGCCATGTCGGCGACGTACCCGTCGCGCTCGGCCGGGTCAAGCGGCCGGGCGCCGAAGGAGGAGTGGGCACGCAGGAAGCTATCTGCCTCTGCGATGTGCACCCAGGTTAGCAGGTGCGGGTCGGACGCCGCGTAAGGCCGCCCGTCGGGAGCGGTCCCGGTGACGCGCTGGTGGATCGCCCGGACCCGGGCGATCGCTTGCTGAGCGCGAGCGGCGTCGCCGAACGTGGTGGCGCCGATGAAACGGCTGGTCCGCTGCAGCCGTCCCCACGGGTCGCCGTGGTAATCGGAGTGCTCGGCCACCGCCGCCATGGCCAGCGGGTGCAGCGACTGCAGCAGCAGGGCCCTGATCGCGCCGATGAAGATCGCCGAATCGCCGTGGACCTCGCGGATCGGCCGGCCTTCGGCGAACCATGGCTCGCCTTCCGGCTGGCGCGGCGGCTGCCCGCGGGAGGCGTCCGGCCCGGCGACCCGCTCGGCAATCGCGGCGCCGAGCCTCCGGCGAACCCGGCCCGTGGCGCCCTGCCCCTTCATCTACCTATTATCAACGCCCCGGCGGCCAGACCGAGTGTGAGCCGCCGCACACCCGGCTTCAGCTGGCCTTGTTACCGGCCCGTAATACGGCGCCCATCGGCCTGCGGTCCCTGCCGCCGTAGCCGCCTGACCGGCCGCGCGACGCTGAAAGCCAGGCTCCGTCGGGTCATTTTCAGCCCGAACGTACTGTGGTGCGTGTCACCCGGACCGCGGCTGCGCTCCCGGTGGCAGCCGCTGGTAGAGCCGCGGTAGCCGATGTCATCAGCCGATTGGTGGATAGGTTCAGCCGTCCGGCCCATCATCCGGTTCAGCCCGGATGCTGGCTGCCCGGTCGATGCTCTTCCGGTGCACTGCTGCAATGCTGACGGTAGCGCAACGACGGGGTCGCAATCACGAGGGGAAGAGCCATGGAAGCCACATCCGCCGGGCTGGCCGAGAATAGGCAGGCCGCTCCGGCGGCGCACTCGGTCGCGTTGTCCAAGACCTACGGGTCCGGCCAGGCTGTCGTGCACGCCCTGGCCGACGTCACGGTGACGTTCGAGCGCGGCCGGTTCACCGCCGTCATGGGCCCGTCGGGCTCGGGCAAGTCGACGCTCATGCACTGCATGGCGGGCCTGGACCGGCCGACCTCCGGGCAGACGTTCGTGGACGGCCAGGACATCGGGAAGCTGGACGACAGCGGGCTGACCCGGCTGCGGCGGGACCGCATCGGCTTCGTGTTCCAGTCCTTCAACCTGGTCCCGACGCTGACCGCGGCCGAAAACATCACCCTGCCCGCGGCCCTGGCCGGTCGCAAGGTCGACCAGGACTGGCTCGGCTACCTAGTGAAGGAGCTGGGCATCGGCGACCGGCTGAAGCACCGTCCGAGCGAGATGTCCGGCGGCCAGCAGCAGCGCGTCGCGTGCGCCCGGGCGCTGATCAACAAGCCGGCCCTCATCTTCGCCGACGAGCCCACCGGCAACCTGGACTCCAACGCTTCCGCCGACCTGCTGGCGTTCCTGCGCCACTCGGTGACCGAGCTCGGCCAGTCCATCGTCATGGTGACGCACGATCCGCGCGGGGCCGCGTACGCGGACCGGGTGGTGTTCCTGGCCGACGGTGCCGTGGTCGGCGACCTGCAGCAGCCGACCGCCGATTCGGTCCTCGAGCGGATGCGGACCCTGGGGGCATGACATGTGGAAAGTGACGATCAAGGGCCTGCTGGCCCATAAGCTCCGGCTGGCGCTGACCGCGCTGGCCATCGTGCTCGGCGTGACCTTCATCTCCGGCACGTTCGTCCTGACCGACACCTTGCACAACACGTTCAGCAACCTGTTCGGCAACATCTACTCCAAGATTGACTTCCAGGTCCGGGGGGTGGCCCAGCTCGGCAACGGCGGCAACGCGGTCCGCAACGAGCTGCCCGAGTCGCTGCTGGCCACCGTCAGTGCCGTGCCCGGCGTCGCGGCCGCCCACGGCCAGGTCACGGGCTACGCCCAGTTCATCAGCCACGACGGCAAGGCCATCCAGACCGGTGGCGCGCCCACTCTCGCCGTGAGCTTCAACCCCGATCCGCAATTTTCCAGCCTCCACCTGATCGCCGGCCGCGCTCCGGTCACCGCCCACGACGTGGTGATGGACGCCGGGACCGCGCAGAAGTACGACTTCTCGGTAGGACAGCAGGTCCGCATCCTGACCACCGGGCCGACCCAGACGTTCACCATCACCGGCATCGCCGAGTTCGGGACGGCGAACAACCTGGCCGGGGCGACCCTCGCCGCGTTCACGCTGCCCACCGTGCAGGCCATCGGCCAGGAACCCGGCAAGCTCGACAACATCAACATCGTGACCGCGCCGGGCGCCAGCAAGCCCGCGGTGCAGCAGGCCATCGCCAGGGTCCTGCCTCCCGGCGTGCAGGTGGTCACCGGGCAGACCGTGGTGAACGAGAGCACCAGCTCGATCGATCAGGCGCTGTCCTTCTTCTCCACCGCGCTGCTGGTCTTCGCGTTCATCTCGCTGTTCGTCGGCGGATTCACCATCTTCAACACGTTCTCGATCATCGTCGGCCAGCGGACCCGGGAACTGGCCCTGCTGCGCATCGTCGGGGCGAGCCGCCGCCAGGTGTTCCGGTCGGTGCTCGGCGAGGCGGCCATCACCGGGCTGGTTTCCTCGGCGATCGGCCTGGGTCTGGGGGTGCTGGCCGCGCTCGGGCTGCAGGCGCTGCTGCGCGGGTTCGGGATCACGCTGCCACCCGGGCCGCTGGTCTTCGAACCGCGCACCGTGCTGGTCGGGCTGCTGGTCGGCGTCGGCGTGACGGTCGTGGCCGCGTTCGGCCCGGCCCGCGGCGCCGTCCGCATCCCGCCGGTCGCCGCGCTGGATAACCGGCAGTCCGGCCCCACCGCCTCGCTGCGCCGCCGGTTCATCGCCGGCGTGGTGCTGGCCCTGCTCGGCGTGGCCGTGCTGGCCATCGGGCTGGCCAAGCCGGCCATCGGGCTCGTCGGCCTCGGCGCGGTGGCCATCTTCATCGGGACCGCCATCCTGGCCCCGGCCCTGGCCCGCCCCCTGTCCAGCGTGATCGGCCGCCCGCTGGCCCGGGTGCTCGGGGAACCGGGCAAGCTCGGCCGGGAAAACTCCATGCGCAGCCCCCGGCGCACGGCCCAGACCGCCTCGGCGCTCATGGTCGGCCTCGCCCTGGTCGCCGCGATGTCGGTGTTCGGCGCTTCGCTATCCCGGTCGGCCACCAGCAGCGCGGACCAGGCGATCAGCGCCGACCTCATCGTGAGCGCCACCGGATCGGGAGAGCTCAGCAACACCGCGGCTTCGCTCGCCACGGCCGTGCCGGGGGTCACGGCGAGCACCACCGTCTACCAAGGCCAGTTCGAGTTCGGCAGCACGCTGTCCGCGCTCACCGCGGTGTCCACGGGCAGCCTGGCCAGCACGGTGATCCTGCGCATGACGTCCGGTACCCCGGCCGCGCTGAGCCAGGGCGAGATGCTCATCGACTCCACCACCGCGCAGAACAAGAACCTGGCCGTCGGCGACACGGTGCCGGCCAGGTTCGCCCAGACCGGCCCGGCCACCCTGCGTATCGGCGGCATCTACCAGGCCAACGCCCTGATCGGAAGCTACCTGGTCAGTTCCGCGTTCTTCCTGTCCCACTACCCGGCCCAGTCGCCGGGTGCCCTGCTGCTGAGCACCAACGGCAGCACCTCGGTGAACAACGCCGTCACCAGCGCCATGGCCCCCTTCCCGAACGTTCAGGTGCAGACCAGGGCCCAGTTCGAGCAGACCCAGGTGTCGGCCGTCAACCAGCTGCTCGGTCTGGTCTACGCCCTGCTCGCGCTGGCCGTGCTCATCGCGCTCATCGGGATCGTGAACACGCTCATGCTCTCGGTGTTCGAGCGCACCCGCGAGATCGGCCTGCTCCGCGCGGTGGGCATGCGCAGGCGCCAGGTCCGGACCATGATCCGGTCCGAAGCGGTGATCCTGGCCATCTTCGGCGCCATCATCGGGATCATCATCGGCACCGGAATGGGCGTCGCGCTGGTCTCGTCACTGAAGCAGCAGGGCATCACCGACACCGTGGTCCCGGTGCCCAACCTGGTCATCTTCCTGGTGCTCGCCGCGGTGCTGGGCCTGCTCGCCGCCACCTGGCCGGCCCGCCGGGCGGCGAAGCTGGACGTGCTGGCCGCCATCGCCACCGAGTAATACCGAGTAACAGAGTCCGCTGGCAGCGAAACCTCAGCGTACGGGCGGCCCCCCGCCCGTACGCTGAGGTATGGCCGAGCATGCGCGAGTGGTCCCCCTCCGCCGTCAGCCCCCGGCGGAGTCATCGTCCGGCGAGCCCCCGCATCCTGAAACACTGCGTCCCGAGCCCCTGTGGCGCGAGGTGCTCGGTCACCGGCTGCGCGCGCTGCGGCTGGATCAGCGGGAGACCCTGGCCGAGACGGCGGGCCGGGCCGGGATCTCGCCCCAGTACCTGTCCGAGATCGAGCGCGGCCGCAAGGAGCCCTCCAGCGAGATGATCGCGGCCCTGGCGGGCGCGCTGGGGACCACCCTCATCCGGCTGGCCGAGCAGGTCGCCGGTGACCTGCGCCGCCAGCAGGCGGCCCGCGCGCCGCGCGCGTCCGGCCCGGTCATGCTGTCGCTCGCGGCGTGAGCGGCGCGGGATCACCCGCCGCGGCGTCCGCTGACCGCCGCCCTAGCACCTGGTCGACGATCCCGTAAGCCAGCGCGGCCTGCGCGGTCAGCACCCGGTCCCGGTCGGTGTCGGCCCGCAGGGTCGCGACGGACTGGCCGGTGTGCGCGGACAGGATCGCCTCGATATCGGCGCGCATCCGGATCACCTCGTCCGCCTGCAGGATGAGGTCCGGGATCGGGCCCTGGCCGCGTGCGTCCGGCTGGTGCAGCACCACCCGCGCGTGCGGCAGCAGCGACCGCCGGCCTGCCGTCCCGGCCGCGAGCAGCACGGCGCCGACCCCGATGGCCTGGCCCACGCAGGTGGTGGCCACCGGCGCCTGGATGTACCGCATCGTGTCGTACAGCGCGAGCATGGACGGGAGGTCACCGCCCTCGCAGTTGATGTACAGGTTGATCTCCAGCTCCTGGCTCTCCGCCTCCAGGTGCAGCAGCTGGGCGATGAGCGCATTGGCCACGCCGGAATCGATGGCTGTGCCGAGGTAGACAATCCGCTCGGTGAGCAGATGCGAGTACACGTCCATGATCCGCTCGCCCCGCGGATGCTGGGCGATCACATTCGGGATGGTGTAACTGCTCACGCGAGGTTCCTCTCCGCTGGCCCGGGCAGCCCGATCCGGTGTTTCCGGTCCGGCACGACCTGGCCGAACGATCCCACGATGGTGTCGATGAAGCCGTAGTCCCGAGCCTCGGCGGCCGTGTACCAGTGGTCGTGCAGCGAATCATCGAAGATGCGCTGCACCGGCTGGCCGGTGTCCTGCGCGATCAGGCCGAGCACCGTGTCCACCGTGTGCCGCAGGTCGTCGGCCTGGACTTCGATGTCGACGGCGCTGCCGCCGATGCCTGACGAGCCGCGGTGCATGAGGATGCGCGCATGCGGCAGCGCGAACCGCTTGCCCTTGGTCCCGGCCGACAGCAGGAACTGCCCGGCGCTGCAGGCCAGCCCGAGCGCCAGCGTCGAGACGTCGCACGGCACGAGCCGCATGACATCCCGGATGGCGAGCATGGACGGGACCGACCCGCCGGGGGAGTGGATCCACAGCGCGATGTCGGCGCGCGGGTCCTCCGCCGCCAGCGTGAGCAGCTGGGCGGTGAGCAGCGTCCCGTTGTCGTCGTCGAGAATGCCGTCGAGCACCAGGATCCGCCGCGTCAGCAGCTGCTCCCGTATCCGCTCGCTGAACAGGGGGTTCTTCTCATCGTGAGCCATACCTCCAGCCTGCGCCGCGGCCGCCCGGAATACCCCCGCTCGCTGCTGCGGGCAGATCTGCTCACAGCAGCGCGGCCCGGAGGACGGCGGTCAGACTCCCTGCCGCGGCCACCCGGTCTTCGTGGCCCAGGCCACCCGCGGCCGCAGTTGACTTGACACTGCGTCAAATCAGTGGCCGCACCCTCTTGAGGCGCCCCGGCCCGGTCGTTATTGTGCTGAACAGGGAATGCTTCGAGAGATCGAGAGGTTTTTGTCGTGGCTGAGAAGACTTTTGACCTTCTGACTTACGAGAAGCGCAACCGCGTCGCGTGGATCACCATCCACAACGAAGCGAGGATGAACGCCCTCAGCACCGGGGTGATGAACGGCCTGTACGACAGCTTCGAGGAAGCCGACAACGACGACGACGTCCTGGTGGTCGTCCTGACCGGCGGCGGCGGCCGCGCCTTCTGCGCTGGCGCCGACCTGCGCGAGATGACCGAGCGCGATCAGGCCGGCGGCGTGGGTACCAGGCAGGCCGCCAAGAACGGGTTCGAGAAGATCGGCTCGATCCTCAAGCCCGTCATCGGCGCGGTTGACGGGTACGCGCTGGCCGGCGGGATGCAGCTGTCGGCCCGGTGTGACTTCCGCATCGCCACGGCCAAGTCGACGTTCGGGATGCCTGAGCCGCTGCGCAGCCTGGTCCCGATCAACTTGATGGACACCCTGGAGATCGGGTTCGTGCCGCTGGGCAACGCGCTGTGGATCATCCTGTCCGGTGAGCACTTCTCCGCGGAAGAAGCGCACCGGATCGGGTTCGTGCAGTGGATCGTCCCGGACCGCGACGCGATGATGGCCGAGGCCGAGAAGCGTGCCGAGATCCTCAAGCTGTGCGCGCCGCTGGCGGTCAAGGCGCTGAAGAACGGCGTGCACCTGCACATGAACCCGCCGACCCCGCCGACCGGTGTCACGCTGCTGGAGCACCTGCGCGAGGTCAACGGGCCCTGGTACAAGAAGGTCGACGAGAGCGAAGACCGCCTCGAGGGCCCGAAGGCGTTCGCCGAGAAGCGCGCCCCGAACTGGAAGGGCCGCTGAGATCTCGGCCCGGGCCGAGGCCAGAGCGCCGAGCGGAGGTGGCGCCAGCCCGGCCTGACGGCCACACTGTAGGGCATGTCATCACTTGCCAGCGGTGAAATCCCGGTCCTGCTGGCCGAGGTAGCCGAGCGCGCCGGGCGCTATCTGGCCAGCCTGGATAGCCGCCCGGTCGCGCCGGACGGCGCCGCCCTGTCCGGCCTGGCGCGGTTCGCCGAGCCATTGCCGGAGCGGGCCGGGGACGCGGCCGCGACGCTGGCGCTGCTCGATGAGGCGGGATCACCCGCAACCATGGGCAGCGCCGGCGGCCGCTACTTCGGGTTCGTCATCGGCGGCTCCTACCCGGTCGCGCTGGCGGCGAACTGGCTGGCCACGGCCTGGGATCAGAACGCGGCGCTGCCGGCCATGTCGCCGGTCGCGGCTCGCCTGCACGAGGTGGTGACCGGGTGGCTCGGCGAGCTTCTCGGGCTCCCGGCGGGCAGCGCCGCGGTGTTCGTCACGGGCGCGGCGATGGCCAATGCCACCGCGCTCACCGCGGCCCGCGACCGGCAACTGGCCCGGGCCGGCTGGGACGTGCAGGCCGACGGCCTGTTCGGGGCGCCCGAGCTGACCGTCGTGGTCGGGGAGAAAGCCCATTCCACCGTGATCAAGGCGCTCGGGATGATCGGGCTCGGCCGGGAGCGCGTCCGCCGGGTCCCGGCCGATGACCAGGGCCGGCTGCGCGCCGACCGCCTTCCCCGCGACGTGACCGGTCCGGCCGTGGTCTGCGTGCAGGCGGGCGAGGTGAACACCGGCGCGTTCGATCCGTTTCCCGCCGTCATCGAATGGGCCAGGCCGCGCGGGGCGTGGGTGCACGTCGACGGTGCGTTCGGGCTCTGGGCGCTCGCTGATCCCTCGCGTTCGCACCTCACGGCCGGCCTGGCCGACGCCGACTCGTGGGCCACCGACGGGCACAAATGGCTCAACGTTCCCTACGACTGCGGCATCGCCCTGGTCCGGCGGCCGGAGGATCTGCGCCAGAGTTTCGCCGCCGAGGCCGGCTACCTGCCGTCCGGTGCCGGGTTCGAGGCCATGCATCACACGCCGCAGGCCTCGCAGCGCGCCCGCCAGGTCGAGGTGTGGGCGGTGCTGCGCACGCTCGGCCGGCAGGGCGTGCGCGATCTGATCGCGGCCAGCTGCGACCACGCCCGGGCCATGGCCGCCCGCCTGCAGGACGCGGGCCTCGAGGTGCTGAACGACGTCGTGCTCAACCAGGTGCTGGTGCGGGCGTCCACCGATGACCGGACGCTGGCCCTGGTGCGGGCCGTTCAGCAGGACGGGACGTGCTGGTGCGGCCCGACCACCTGGCAGCACCGGCCCGCCATGCGGATCAGCGTCTCGGGCTGGGCCACGACGGCCGACGACATCTCCGCCAGCGCGGACGCCATCATCGCCGCCGCCCAGCAGCAAGCCGGCGCGAGAACCACGGCCCGTTAGGCTCCAGGATCCTCACGCGTCCCAGCTGGGCAGGAAGGCCGCATTCCTGGCTGCGAGGTCAGCCCGGAACATCGGGTGCAGATCCATCGACGGTGAGTACTTACCGGCCGGGACCTCGCGGCCCAGGGCCTCGGCCATGGCCCGCACATGGTGCGGGCCGGCGCCGCAGCAGATGCCCACGTAGTCGACGCCGAGCTCGCGGGCCGTGAGCGCGAACTGCGCCATCTCGAACCGGGTGCAGGTGAAGGGGTCCAGCGCGACGGGGAAGGCGCGCTCGCCCTCGGCGGAGCGCAGCGTCTCCATCGTCGGCATGGCCGCGTTCGTCCGGTACGGCACCGGCTGCATGTCCACCGCGCAGTCCACCGCCTCCCGGATCCTCCCGATCAGCGGCGCCATGGTCTGCGGCCCGCGGTCGCAGTGCCGTCCCGCGGCCTAGGATCAGGTTGACGGGTAGGAAATCTCCTACCTGTATCATGCTGCCATGAGCCTCACCCGCATCGAAGTGCTGTCCCTGCCGGTCACCGACCAGGACCGCGCCAAGGACTTCTACGTCGGCGCGCTCGGATTTGAGCTGGTGGCCGATAACCAGATGGGACCGGCGCAGCGCTGGGTCCAGGTCCGCCCCAGGGGCGGCCAGACCTCGATCACGCTGGTCACCTGGTTCGACACTATGCCGCCCGGCTCGCTCAAGGGCCTGGTCATCCAGACCGACGATCTGGCGGGCGACGTCAAGGCCCTGGCCGCGCGGGGCCTGGAGATCAGCGAGATCCAGAGCGCGCCGTGGGGCCGGTTCGTCACCTTCGACGACCCGGACGGGAACGGCCTGATCCTGCAGTCCGCCGCCGCCTGGCGTGGCTGAGCGCAGCGACGTCTTCGCCGCGGTGGCCAGCCCCGTGCGGCGCGCGCTGCTGGGCCTGCTGCTGGACCGCGGGCCGCTGCCGGTCCAGCAGCTGGCCGCCCACTTCGCGATGAGCCGCCCGAGCGTCTCCGAGCACCTCAAAGTGCTCAAGGACGCCGGGCTGGTCCGCGAGCACAAGAGCGGCCGGAACCGGTATTACCAGCTCGAGCCTCAGCCCCTGACCGAGCTGGCCCAGTGGCTCACGCCCTACGAACGGTTCTGGCGGCAGGCCATTCACTAGGTTGGCGGTACGCTGCAAGCGGCCGTTGATCCGCACGTCCTCCCGGGAGCCAGCCGCTCATGCTGAGCCAGCACCTTGTCGATGCCCTGTTCCCGCCGGACCTGCCCGGGCCGGCGGAATGGGAGCGCCGCTACCCGCCGCGCGACCTGCCCGGGGGAGCCGAAGTCACCCGGTTCTCGCCCAGCCCGACCGGTTTCCTGCACATCGGCGGCGTCTACGTGGCCACCATCGACGTGGACGTCGCCCGGCATTCCGGCGGCCGCTACCTGGTCCGCCTGGAGGACACCGACCAGGCCCGCGTCACCGAGGGCGCGGCCGAGCAGTTCGCCGAGGCGTTCGCGTACTTCTCCATCGAGCCGCAGGAGAACGACCAGACCGGCCACTACGGGCCGTACGCCCAGTCCGGCCGGGCGCGCACCTACCTGACCTACGTCCGCGAGCTGCTCCGCCAGGGCCGGGCGTATCCGTGCTTCGCGACCAAGGCGGACCTGGAGGAGATCGCGGCCCGGCAGCGGGCGGCGGGCGCCCTGCCCGGCTACTACGGGACCTGGGCCATCTGGCGCGACGCCCCCGAGGAGCAGGTGGCCGAGCGGCTGGCCGCTGCCGACCCGTATGTGGTCAGGTTCCGGTCCCCGGGCGCCGCCGGGGCCAGGGTGAGCTTCACCGACGCCATCCGCGGCGAGCTGACCCTGGACGACAACCGCAACGACGCGGTGATCCTGAAGAGCAGCGACACCGAGCCGAGGCTGCCGACCTACCATTTCGCGCACGCCGTCGACGACCACCTGATGCGGATCACCCTGGTCATCCGCGGCGAGGAGTGGATCTCCTCGGTGCCGCTGCACCTGCAGCTGTTCGACGCGCTCGGCTTCCCGCGCGTCCGGTACGCGCATGTCGCCCTGCTGATGAAGCAGGACGGCGGGAGCCGCCGCAAGCTGTCCAAGCGGCGGGACCCCGAGGCCAGCGTCAGCTACTACATCGAGCAGGGCTTCCCGGCCCCGGCCGTGCAGTACTACCTCCGCGGCCTGGCTAACGGGCGGCTGGCCGAGATGCCGCTGGCCGACGCGCTGGCCGAGCCGATCGCGCTGTCCGAGATGGGACTCGCGGGCCCGCTGGTCGACATGGTCAAGCTCGACGACATCTGCGCCGACTATGTGGCCACGCTGTCCGGCGAGCAGATCCTCGCCGAGGTCATCGCCTGGGCCCGCCGCCACGCCCCCGAACTGGTGCCGGTCCTGGAAGCCGAGCGGCCCCTGGCCCTTAAGGCCCTGGCCATCGAGCGCGAGGGCGTGGCCAACCCGCGCAAGGACCTGCGCAAGTGGGCGGATTTCCCGGCCGTCTACGGCTACTTCTTCCCTGAGCTGTTCGGCGTGCTCACGGACCCCGCGGACCCCAGGTTCGGCGGCCTGGACCCGGACCTGGTCCGCGCCGTCGCCGACGCGTTCGCCCGCAGCTACACCCCGCCCGGGGAGGACGTGGACTGGTTCGGCCAGATCCGCCAGCTCGCGGCCGACCTCGGCTTCGCCCCCAACCAGAAGGCCTACAAGGCCGACCCCGCCGCCTACCCCGGCTCGATCCGCGAGGCCTCGCAGATCATCCGGGTCCTGCTCACCGGCACGCCGCGCAGCCCCGACCTGGCCCAGGTGGCCGCCGCGCTCGGCACCGACGAGGTCCTCCGCCGGGTCCGCGCGCTGCAGTGAGCTACTGAGCCCAACGGTCCATCGAGTCGGCTGTTACCCAGTGAGGAACGTAAGGGACCGCCGCCGGATGAGACCTTTTTCATGATCGTGGGCCGTTTCGGCCAAATGGAGCCCATTTTGGCCCATGATCATGGTTTGCACCCTAAATGTCTCAATCTTAAGTTACGACATAACGGTCATAACGGGATCACGTCGCGCGGCAGGCTGGCAAGTGGGCGCCGTACCACAGCCGACCGCGGCTCCGGCCCCACCTGAATCTCCCTCGGGCTGTTACCTAACGCCCGGCCGTTCCGTCAATGGACTGCAAGCAAGACGTGAACGGCTAAGGAGATCATCGTGGAAGCTCGTTTCGGCTACTACAACGAGGCCGTCGCGGCCAAGTTCGCCAAGTACATCAATTCGGCGGGCGCGGTCGTGTCGGGCTCGGCGCTGCCGCCCGCGACGCAGGAGCTGGTGAAGATCCGGGCCAGCCAGATCAACGGCTGCGCCCTCTGCACCGACATGCACACCAAGGACGCCGCGCACGCCGGCGAAAGCCAGGTCCGCCTCAACCTGGTCGCGGCGTGGCGGGAGGCGACCGTCTTCACCGAGCCCGAGCGGGCCGCCCTGGAGCTCACCGAGCAGGGTACCCGGATCGCCGATGCCGCCGGCGGCGTCACCGACGAAGCCTGGGCGAACGCGGCCAAGCACTACGACGATGACCAGCTCGCCGCGCTGGTCTCGCTCATCGCCCTGATCAACGCCTATAACCGCATGAACGTCATCACCCAGCAGCCCGCCGGCGCTTATCAGCCCGGCCAGTGGGGGTGACGGGCTGACCGCCAGCGGGGCCGGTATGTCCCGGCTCTCACCGATGAGCACCGGCTGCCGGAGACCTCACCCAAGCCGACGTTCACCCTAGGCCTGGACGCCTGAAGCGGGGGCCGGGGCCGTGCTGGCCCGGGCCACCAGCTCCAGCGGCAGTTCCACCCGCCGCGCGCGCAGCCGCTCGCCGCGCAGCAGCGCGCACAGCCGCTGCGCTCCCTCGGCGCCGCTGCGGGCCAGCGGCTGCCGCACGGTGGACAGGCCGAGGAACGCCGCGGACTCGATGTCGTCGAAGCCGACCACCGACAGCCGGTCCGGGACCGCCACGCCGAGCCGCTCGGCCGCCGCGAGCACCCCGATGGCCTGGGTGTCGGAGGCCGCGAAGATCGCGGTCGGCGGGTCGTGCGCCTTCAGCAGCTGGGCCGCGTGCTCGCCCGCGACGGCCGTGCCGTGCGCGCCGCGCCGGACCAGGCCGGCCTCAAAGCCGATGCCCGCCGCGGCCAGCGCCTGCCGGTACCCGCGCAGCCGGTCCGCGGAGGAGGTGAAGCCCAGCCCGGCCGGCGGCCGGGCGAACGGCGCGTCGCCGACGAAGCCGATCCGGCGGTGCCCCAGCGCGATCAGGTGCCCGGTGGCCAGCTGCCCGCCCGCCACGTTATCGATGATCGTCTGCGGCACTCCGGGGGTGACCGCGTCCACGCTGACCAGCGTCACCCCGGCCCGGCCGAACTGGTCCAGCTGCTCGCGGGACAGCGGCAGGCTGATCGCCAGCACGCCGTCGGCGCGGTGCGTGGGCAGCAGTGCCTCCAGATGGCGGTCACGCCCGAAAGGAGAGTCCACGTTGCACACGATCGTGTCGTAGCCCTGATCGCCCAGCACAGCGAGCGCGCTGGCCACCCGGATCACGGTTGACGGCCGGGTCATGTGCGCGACGAGCACGGCCACGGTCCGGGGCGTCCCCCGGACCAGCGCCGCGGCCGCGTGGCTGGGCCGGTAGCGCAGCCGCTCGATGGAATCCTGGACGGCCAGCCGGGTGGCGGCCCGGACCTGGTCACCGCCGTTGAGCACGCGCGATACCGTGCCCACCCCGACTCCGGCGTCGGCCGCCACGTCCGCGATGGTGACCCGGCGGCCCGCGGGGGTGCCCGTCCCTTGGAAGCGTTTCCGGGAAGGCTCAGGCTCGGTGCCGCCTGGCCTGACCGGACCGCCGAAACCGAATCCCTGGGGGCCTTCGGTGCTCTCGCCGACCCGGAGCATGGCCGGGACCACTTCCCCCGCGGACTCATCCGGCCCGTGGTCCAGTTGCCGCAGCACCCGGGCGATCACCTGCCGGGCGATCTCCTCCACCGGGATGGCCACGCTGGTCAGCCGCGGGTGCAGCAGGCCGCCGGCGGCGCTGCCGTCGAAGCCGGTGACGCCGAGGTCACGGCCGATCCGTATTCGCAGCTCGGCCGCGACCCCGTAGACCACGGCGGCCAGCCGGTCGCTGCCGGTGACGACGGCATCCGGCCGCCCGCCGTCCCGGCGCGCACCGGTGAGCAGCGACCGGATCCTCCGGCGCGCGTCGGCCTCGTCCACCAGCAGGACGTCGGCCTCGCCGCCGGGGCCGCCGTGGCGGGCGAGCCCCGCCTTGAACCCGCTGACCCGGCCGAGATCCCAGTGGCTCGCGGTCCGGTAGCCGACGAACGTCGGCCGTCCGAAGCCCCGGGCCAGCACGTGCTCGACCGCCCCGACGATGGCCGCGTGGTTGTCGATGTCGACCCAGTGCTGCGGCAGCCCGGGGCCGATCCGGCCGAAACACGCGAACGGCACCCGGGCCTCGGCCAGCAGCAGCACCCGCGGGTCGTCGGGCTGCAGCTCAGAGAGCAGGAAGGCGTCCACCGTCCGGCTGGCGATCAGGCGGCGTATCTCGTCAAGGGGGTCCCCGTCCGGGACGGTCACCAGCACGCTGTGGCCCTGGCGGGCGCTCGCCTCCGCGAGCGACTGCAGGAACTGCTGCATGATGTGATTACCGGGCAGCAGCTGGATGCGCGGCAGGACGTAGGCGAGCTGCCGGGTCCGGCGCGAGCGCAGGCTCCGGGCGCCGTGGTGCGGCTGGTAGCCCAGGGCCGCCACCGCCTCCAGCACCCTGGCCCTGGTCGCCTCGCCGACCCGGCCGCTGCCGTTGAGCACGTTGGACACGGTCTGCCGGCCGACGCCGGCGGCCCGCGCCACGTCCTGGATGGTGGCGGCCGGCCTGGCCTGGCCTGGCCTGGCCCTGGTCACCTGGTCCACCGTATAACCCCGCGAATCCCGGCCCCTTGACATCGGATGGGCTCGGCGCTTCGATGTGATAGATCGTTCCATCGTAGCCCCGGCCGCTGGCCCCCAAGGCAAGCCGGGAAGGCCGGGAAACTAACAGGACGGTCTGAGTCCGGGGAGGGAGAGCCGTCATGCCGCGTGCCGCCGCTGGATGGTGGCGGCAGCCGGTGGTCTACCAGGTCAACCCGCCCAGCTTCGCGGCCACCGGTGTTCACGGGGGTACCCTGCGGGGCGTCACCGCGCGGATCCCGTACCTGGCGGCGCTGGGCATCGATGCGGTCTGGCTCAGCCCGTTCGACCCGTCGGCCCTGGCTGACGACGGACTCGACGTCCTGGCCGCGGATGGCGACGTCGTGGCTACGGATGGCGACGTCCTGGCCGCGGATGGAGCGGATCGAACTGACGAGCAGCCGCGGCCCGGCACGCTGGCCGACTTCGACGCCCTGGCCTCGAGGCTGGACGCGCACGGGATCAAGGTCATCGTCGACCTCGTGCCGAACTGCCCGCCGTTTGACTTCGAGCTGCTCGAGGCGGACTGGGACGCGAGGGCGTTCCGGCAGGGCATCACCGAAAGCCGCCACGGCATGGCGCAGCGCGGAATGCCCACCACCTGGGTCCTGTCCAGCCGGGACGCGGACCCGCGGCGGGCCCGCGCGGCGGCCTTGCTGATGCTGGCCCTGCCCGGCTCGGCCTTCCTGCACCAGGGGGAGGAGCTGGGCCTGCACGATGGCGCGGACATCATGCCCAGCATCCGGGCGCAGGAGCACGACCCGGGCTCCACCTTGAACCTCTACCGGCAGGCGCTCGGCTGGCGCCGCAAGCTGCAGGCTGCCGATCACCTGGAGTGGATGCCCGGCACCAGCGGGCAGGTACTGCACTTCCGCCGCCCGGGGGGCTGGCGGTCGGTGACCAACTTCGGACCCCGCGCCGTGCGGCTGCCGCCGGGTACGGTGGTCGCGGCCAGCGCCCCGCTGGAGGGCACCCGGCTGGACTGCGGCGTGCTTCCCCCCGACACCACGGCCTGGGTCATTTCCGCCTGCTAGCTGGCTCAGGGCGGCCAGATCTGGTCGCCGCTGCTGCTCAGGGGCGCATTGTGCTCAGGGGTGCATTGTCAGTGCCGGATGGTAGCGTCCGGGCATGCAACGTCGCATGGTCCGAGGCGGCGAGCTGGCGGTATGGCAATCCGGCGCGGGCGATCGAGACCTGGTGTTCGTGCACGGCTTCCAGAACGACCACTCGGCGTGGCAACCGCTGCTACAGCGTCTGGATCCGGACCGATACCGATTCACCTCCTTCGACCTGCTCGGGTGCGGTGCCAGTGCGGGCGCCGATTCATGGACGCGCTGCACGATCGATGAGTACGCCGCCGACCTCGCCGCGCTCTGCCACATGCTGGAGATCCGCCGCCCGGTGGCGATCGGTCACAGCCTCGGTGCCGCGATTGTCCTGAGCGCCGCACTCACCGACCCGAGCCGCTTCGCGGGCGCCCTCCTGATGGCCCCGGCCTCTACCAGCGGCCTTGACTTCCTGCCGGACGAGGCGAGCTTCGAGGCGCTCGTTCACCCGACCCGCGAGCAGCAGCGCGCCCTGAGCGCGGCCGCCTTCCGGCGGCTCCCGCCCGAGAACGAGTTCCGCGAGCTCATGGCCGTGGTCACCGCGGCGTCGGCGCCGCACATCGAAGGCGCGGCCCGCTCCATGCGAGCGTTCCGCCGGCAGCCGGAGCTTTCCACCCTCGCGCTGCCGTGCCTCGTGGTCTGCGGCGACCGCGACCGGCACGTGCCGCTCCGCAACCACCTGGCCACGCAGCAGGCCATCCCGCGATGCGGGCTGCAGGTCTACTTCGACATCGGCCATGTCCCGTTCGCGGAGACGCCCGAGGTCTGCGCCGCGGACGTGGAGCGATTCCTCACGGCCATTGCGTGAGCGCTGGCTCGTGAGCAACCCGCGGGTGACCCCGCACGGCTCCCGGGCCGCCGGCTAGCTCCTTCCGCCGCCCGCGGCCTGGTCCGCGCCGCGGGCATTGATGACCCGCTCCGGCGGAATGCCGAACTTCGCGGCCCGCACCGTCCCGTTACCCAGCCAGTCGAGCTGGCCGGGGGCGTGCGCGTCGGTGTCGATAGCGAACAGGCAGCCCGCTTCGGCCGCCAGGCCCAGCAGCTGGTCCGGCGGGTCCATGCGCTCCGGCCGGCAGTTGATCTCGACCGCGACGCCGTGCTCCCGGCACTCCCTGAACACCGCGTCGGCGTCGAACGCCGATTCCGGGCGTCTGGTCCGCCCGCCGAGCATCCGGCCGGTGCAGTGGCCCAGCACGTCCATGTGCGGGTTGCGGATCGCGGCCACCATCCGCGCCGTCATCGGCCCGCCCGGCATCCGCAGCTGGGAGTGGACGCTGGCCACCACCAGGTCGAGCCGGGCGAGCAGGTCATCCCGCTGGTCCAGCGAGCCGTCCTCCAGGATGTCGACCTCGATCCCGGTCAGGATCCGGAACGGCGTGAGCCTGGCATTCAGCTCGCTGACCAGGTCCAGCTGGGCCTCCAGGCGCTCAGCCGACAGACCGTTGGCCACGGTCAGCCGCGGCGAATGATCGGTCAGCGCGATCCACTCGTGGCCCAGCGCCCGGGCCGCCTCGGCCATCTCCTCGGGCGGGCTGCCGCCGTCCGACCAGTCCGAGTGCACGTGGCAGTCGCCGCGCAGCGCCTCGCGCAGCTCATCCGCCGGGCCAGGCGGTGGCCGCTCCGCGAGCAGCCGGGCCAGGTAGGCAGGCTGCTGCCCGGCGGCGGCCTCGGCGATGACCCGGGCCGTGGTCGCCCCGATCCCCGGCAGCGCCTCCAGGGTGCCCGCGCCGATCCGTTGCTGGACCTCACCCGGCGCCAGTGCGCCCACCACCTCGGCGGCCCGCCGGAAGGCCCGTACCCGGTAGGTCGGTTCCCCGCTCCGCTCCAGCTCGAAGGCGATCTGCCGCAACGCCTGCACCGGCTCCACTGCTCATCTCTACCACGCCCATCGCCCGGGCATCCCCGCCGGGTCAGGCGCATGTGAGCCAGCCGCCCCGCTGACCCAGCCACCCGCCCCGCTGCCCGATGATGGTGGATGGACCGTTGTACCAGTAAGAGCTGGTAGGGCGGCCCATCCACCAGGAAGGGGACGCGATGTTCGGAGTGGCCTCGGAGGTCGGGCGGCTGCGGCAGGTGATCCTGCACCGCCCGGGCCTGGAACTCAAGCGCCTGACCCCGGATAACGCCGCCGACCTGCTGTTCGACGACGTGCTGTGGGTCAGCCGGGCGCAGGCCGAGCACGACGCGTTCGCCGCCGCGCTGCGCGAACGGGGCGTCACCGTCCACTACTACAGTGACCTGCTGGCCCAGACCCTGGACATCCCGGCGGCCCGGGAGTACATCCTGGACCGGGTGTTCGACCCGCGCTGGCACGGGCCGCTCGCCGCCGGGACCCTGCGCGCGGCGATGGACGGGCTGGACTCGGCCCGCCTGGCGGAGTTCCTGGCGGGCGGGATCACCAAGCGCGAGATCGCCGAGCTCGGCCCGGAGCCCAAGAGCATCGCGTTCCATTCCCTGGACCCCGACGGCTTCGTGCTCGCCCCGCTGCCGAACCTGCTCTACCAGCGCGACACGTCATCGTGGATCTACGGCGGCGTCTCGATCAACGTGATGCGCCGGGCTGCCCGGATCAGGGAGACCGTGACCGGCGAGGCCATCTACCGGTGGCACCCGATGTTCGCCGCGGCGGATTTCGATATCTGGTACCACGGCCCCGACGCCTTGCCGGCCAGCATCGAAGGCGGCGACATCCTGGTCATCGGGGACGGCGCGGTGCTGGTCGGGATGAGCGAGCGGACCACCCCGCAGGCCGTCGAGGTGCTCGCCCACCGGCTGTTCGCCGCCGGCGCGGCCCGCTGCCTGGTCGCCATCGACATGCCGAAGCAGCGGGCGTTCATGCACCTGGACACGCTGCTGACCATGGCCGACTACGGCGTCTTCACCAAGTACGCCGGGATGGGCATGCTGCCGTCCTACACCGTCGAGCCGGGCGCCACGGGCGCCGAGCTCAAGGTCACCGATCACCCCCCAGTGGATATGCACCGGGCCATTGCCGCGGCTCTGGACCGGCCGAACATCACGGTCCTGACCGCCGTGCAGGACGTCCATTCCGCGCAGCGCGAGCAGTGGGACGACGGCTGCAACGTGCTGGCGGTCGAGCCGGGGGTAGTGGTGGCCTATGAGAGGAACGTCACTACCAACACCTACCTGAAGGACAACGGGATCGAGGTGGTTCCCGTCCCGGGCGGAGAACTCGGCCGCGGCCGCGGCGGCCCCCGCTGCATGAGCTGCCCCATCGAACGCGACGCCTAGCCCGACGCCGTTGCGCCAGGTGAGGGGCCGGTTGCGCGACGAAATCGCCGGGTCCTGATTTCGGCTCGGCTGAAGATCACAGAATGAGACGTGCGATCTTAGGGTCTGTCTCGCAGCCCACCTGACGGCCTATGGTCTAGATATGACCACGAATGACACGCTGCGCGTAACCGACTCGCGTACGGGCCGCAGCTACGAGATCCCTATTGTCGACGGCGCTATCCGCGCCATCGACTTGCGGCAGATCAAGACCTCCGAAGACGACTTCGGGCTGCTTTCCTATGACCCTGCCTTCCAGAACACAGCCAGCTGCCGGAGCGCGATCACCTTCATCGACGGCGACGAGGGCATCCTACGCTATCGCGGTTACCCGATCCAGGAACTAGCCGAGCGCTCGTCCTTCCTGGACGTGGCCTGGCTGGTGTTGAACGGGGAGCTGCCCGACAAGAAAGAGTCGGCCAGCTGGGCTCACGATATCTCTCAGCACACGCTCGTACACGAGAACCTGAAGAAGTTCATCGACGGCTTCCATTACGACGCCCACCCGATGGGCGTCCTGGTCGCCACCCTGGGCGCGCTGGGCACCTTCTACCCCGAGTCCAAGGCGGTGCACAACCGGGGCGTCCAGCAGGAGCAGATCCTGCGGCTGATCGCCAAGACGCCCACCCTCGCGGCCTGGGCCTACCGGCACGCCCTCGGCCTGCCCTACATCTACCCGGACGACGAGCTGTCCTACGCGGGCAACTTCCTGCGCATGGTGTACGCGACAGGCGAGGGCAAGTACCGTCCGGACCCGGTCCTCGAGCATGCCCTGGACGTGCTGTTCATCCTGCACGCCGACCACGAGCAGAACTGCTCGACCAACGCGATGCGCAGCGTGTCCAGCTCCGAGGCCGACCCGTACTCCTCCGCCGCCGCTGCCGCCGCTGCCCTGTACGGCCCGCTGCACGGCGGCGCGAATGAGCAGGTGCTGAACCAGCTGCGGGAGATCGGCTCGGTCGACAACGTGCCCGCCTTCGTCGCCCGGGTCAAGGCCGGCGAGCTGCGGCTGATGGGCTTCGGCCACCGCGTGTACAAGAACTACGACCCGCGGGCCACCATCATCAAGACCGTCGCCGACCAGGTGTTCGAGGTGACCGGGCGGAACCCGCTGCTGGACATCGCCATCGAGCTGGAGCGGATCGCGCTGGCCGACGAGTACTTCATCAGCCACAAGCTGTACCCGAACGTGGACTTCTACTCGGGCATCATCTACCAGGCCATGGGCTTCCCGGTGGCGATGTTCCCGGTGCTGTTCGCGATCGGGCGCATGCCCGGCTGGCTGGCCCACTGGCTGGAGGGCTCGCACGACCCGGAGCAGAAGATCGCCCGGCCGCGGCAGATTTACACCGGCGAGGAGGTCCGCCACCTCAACGGCCAGGACGCCTGACCAGACGATGACCCGCGGAGCGGCCACCCAGCCGCTCCGCGGGTCGGGACCCGCTGGCTAGCCGCTGCCCCAGCCCAGGTTGATTCAGCCCAGGTTGATTCAGCCCAGGTTGATTCAGCCCAGGTTGATTCAGCCCAGGTTGATCTCGAAGTACGCGCCCTGGTCGTCGTGGACGATCCGGGCCGACCCCGTCCAGCCCGCGAAGCCCCCCGTTCCGGTGCCCGGCACGATATGGCCGAACCAGGTGCCGGGATCGGACTCCAGGCCGCCGTGCTGGACAGTCACCGAGCCTTCGCGCCCGTCGTCGGTCCGGCCGCTGATCCGCTCGGTGGCCACGTACGAACGGGAGCCCTCCTCGGTCCCCGCCGACATGAACACCGTGGTGGCGTGCCCGGTGATCCCCGCGGTGAAGGTCTTGGCGAAGGTCATCAGCCCGAACCAGTCCGCCTCCAGCCCCGCGATCTGGCGCGGCTCGAAGCTGTCCACGGTGAAGCGGGCGATCAGCGTCATTCTGTCCTCCGGCGTGGGACGGCTGGGCCTCCCGACGATACCGGGTGCGCCCCTCAGTCGCGGGGCCGCCAGGCGGGCCGCCGCTTCTCCAGGAACGCCCGGATGCCCTCCTGCGCCTCCGCGCTGCCGAACAGCCTGGCCGACAGCGTAGCCATCTCCGGGCCCAGCGCGTCCAGCCGCCGCCGCCGGGACTCGGTCAGCAGCCCCTTGGTCTCCGCCGCCCCCTGCGGCGAGGTCTCGAGGACCTGCGTCACCAGCCCGTTCACCACGCCGTCGAGCTCGTCGCCGGCGCAGGCCACCGTGACCAGGCCCAGCCGCTCCGCCTCCTGCGCCCCGAACGTCTCGCCGGTCAGGTAATAACGCATGGCCTGGCGCGGAGCCATGATGTCCAGCGTGGTCAGCGAGATCATCGCCGGGGTCACGCCGATGCGCGCCTCGGTGAACGCGAACGACGATCCCGCCGCGGCGACGGCCATGTCGCACGCGCCGACGATGCCCAGGCCGCCCGCCCGCACGTGCCCGGCGATCCGGGCGATGACCGGCTTGGGCAGCTCCACGATCAGCCGCAGCACGGCCATGATCGTGATGCTCGCGTCACCGAGCGAGCCGGTTCCCGCGGCCGCCAGGTCCGCCCCGGAGCAGAACACCCGGCCCGTATGCGTGAGCACGACCGCGCGCACCCCCGGATCCGCGCCCGCCTCGCCCAGCCGGGCCGACAGCTCGGCCGTGAGCTGGGCCGACAGGGCATTCCGGTTGTGCGGCGAGTCCAGGATGACGGTAGCGACCTGGTCACTGGCCCGATACTGCACGAGTCCGTTCATGTCAGCCATCCCCTGGCCCGCCGTTCGTGGTCCTGTCCTCAAATTTATGCCGAACGGACCGTGGTATCTTCGCCACCGAATGTGATAGCGCCACCGAGGTGGCGTCCCGGTCCGGCGGATCGCCCGGAATACGAGCAATTTGTCGGCGAAGATAAGACCGCTGGCCGGGAGGAGCGGCATGGCGATCTGGGACTCGGTCGACCTCAACCAAGATCACGCTGCCCAGGCGGAGGCGCTGCGCGCCGTCTTGGCCGACCAGCAATCCGCCGCCCAGCTGCACGGCGCGCTGGACCGCGAACCGGGCTACCACACCGGGCTGCACGCCCGGCTGGCAGGCGAGCTGTGCCTGTCGGGGTGGACGATCCCGGCGGAGTACGGCGGGCTGGGCAGGTCCCAGGTCGAGGCCTGCTCGATTCATACCGAGCTCGGCCGGGTCCTGTATCCGGGCCCGTTCCTGCCCAGCTCGGTGGCGGCCGGAGCGCTGCTGGCCACCGGTCACCGGGAGTCCTGCGAGCGGTGGCTCCCGCTGCTGGCCGCTGGCTCGGTGACCGCGACGGTGGCCGCGGCCGGCGAGGCCGGCCGGTGGGTCCCGGGACCAGGCAGCGTCCGGGCCCGCTACGGGACCGGCGGCTGGCGGCTGTCCGGGCGCCGCTGGTATGTGGTCGCGGCCCACACGGCCGGCCTCATGGTGATACCGGCCGTGACCGGATCCGGCCTGGGCCTGTTCCTGGCCGAGACCGCGTCCCCGAGCCTGGTCGTGGCCCGCCAGCTGGACCTGGACCTGACCCGGCGGATCAGCATCGTCACCTTCGAGGCGGCGCCGGCCGTGCTGCTCACCCAGGACGGGGCCGGCGCCCTGGCCCGGGCCGAACGCGAGTTCCTGATCGCCACCGCCGCTGAGGCCGCCGGGGGCATCAGCTGGTGCCTGGACGCGATCATGGCCGCGGCCCGGGGGCCGGGCCAGGCGGGCTCCTTCGGGGAAGCGGCCCAGTTCTGTGTCGACATGCTCAACGACCTGGAACACGTCTCGGCGGCGGCCCGGTACGCCGCGGCTGTCACCGACGTCGGCTCGGCCGAGGCCGCCATGGCGGCCCGCGTCGCCGCGCTGCAGGCGGGCGGCTCCTACCGCCGTGTGATCAGTGGCGCCATGAACTTCATCGCCGGGCGGGACGCACAGCTCTACTACCGCCGCGCCTGGTCCGCCGAGCGCCTGGCCGGCGGCCCCCAGGCCCACCGCGACGCTCTCGCCGCCCAGTTAGGCGAATCACAGCCGGCGGCCGCCGTTTTCCCTTACCATTCCTGTGATCGTTCGGTAGCTATCTGTGGCATTACTAGGGGCGCCGGTGAGGGCTGTCGGAGTCGTGGCCATGGTGATCTCCGGCCTGCTGCTCGGCGCCGCAGCGCCCGCGGCCGCGGCCGGGGGCACCACCATAGGCCCGATGCAGATCAATCCGGTCGCGGATTCGCAGCTGTGCTGGCAGGCCAGCGGCGACGGCGTCCCTATCGTGCTGGAGGCCTGTGACCCGAGCCTGCGGAATCAGGAGTGGTCGCTGACCCCTGACGGCGTCCTGATGAACGGCATCGGCTACTGCCTGGAGGCGCTGCCCAGCCAGCCGCACGGCACCCCCCTGTATGTCGACTTCGCCGGCGAGTGCGACGGGAGCCGCGGCCAGGTATGGACCTACACCGGCGCCAGCGGCCACCTGTCCAGTTCGGGAAGCGGCACCTGCGCGGTCCCGGGCGGCCCCATCGCGGCCGGGACCCAGGTCGTCCGGGCCGCCTGCGGCCCGCACGGCGTGCGCTGGAGCATCGGCTACAGCGCCGTCACCCTGGCTGCCGGGCCCGGCCGCTCGGCCCGCGGCTCGTACAGCGCGTCCGTGACCGTCGCCAATGCGGCGTCGGCCCAGACCGCGTACGGCGTGGCCATGACCTTCGGCCTGCCGCGCAACGTGGCTGCCACCGCCCTGGACGCGGCCGGCGGCGCGTCCGGATTCCGCTGCGACGTCCAGGCGCTGACCTGCACGGGAACCCTTCCGGCCGGGACCTCGGGCCTTATCGACATCTCCGGGCACCTGCCCCGCGACGCTGCGCCAGACGCCTCCTACACGGTGTCCGCCCGAGCCGCAGTACGGGATACCTCCCAGCGGCCCGGCACCGTGCCCACCTCCGTATTGGTCAAGGTCTCGGCCGCCACGGCCGCGCCACCGCCCCCCACCGGGGGAGGGATCCGGCCGCTGAGCGTGCCTGTCCTGGTCCTCATCGTCGGCATCCTGCTCCTCGGCGGGAGCGTGCTGGTCGGCATAGCCGCCCGCAGGCGCCCCGCCCGCCTCCACGCCTACGCCCGCCCCCATACCTACGCCCGCCTCCACGCCTACGCCCGCCCCCATACCTACGCCCGCTTCCGCGGCTACGCCCGCATCCACGCCTACGCCCGTCCCCATGCCTACGAAGGGCGCCGACGTCGGTCCGGCCGGGAACCGCTCGCCGAGCCTGAGCATCTCGCTCCCCCCGGCCGGCATCACGCCCGCCGCTGACCACCTTCCCGCCCGGCTCAGCGCGACTCGCCAAGGTGCGGCCGCGAGCACGGACCGGTACGCTGGCTGCGTTCCTGGTGTGCCCCGGCGGCCAGGCGCGATGGGCGCATAGCTCAGCGGTAGAGCACTCGCCTTACAAGCGAGGGGTCACTGGTTCGAACCCAGTTGCGCCCACCAGCACAAACGCTTGGCTATTCACTCGTTGTCCGGGGAGGTGAGTGACCAAGTGAGTGACTAAGCTGAGGCCGCCCAAAGGCTGGACCGCAGGCCGCGGCAGAGGGAGGATAGGACCGCTGGCGGCCTGGCTGGCGGGCCGCGGGAGGGGAGTTACGATGCGGTTCCTGATCACCGTCGTGTGGAGCAGCAAGTCCGAGGCCGACCAGGTAAGGGTCCTGGACATGTTCAACAAGTGGACCCCGCCGGTACCGCTCACCGAGTGGTCCGGGTTCGCCGACGGCTCGGGCTTCATGGCCATCGCGGAGACAGACGACGTGGGCGCTCTGGCGGCCATCGCCGCGCCGTGGACCGCGTACCTCGACTTCACCGTGCGGGCCCTGCAGCCAATCCAGCAGACCGCCGAAGTCATGGCTTCGGCCATCGAGTTCCGCAACGCGGTGGGCTAGGAGGCGCTAGCACACCCCGGCTGAGGCCGTCCTGAGGCCACTGACTGTCGCTCTGGCAGTTTATATTTCGCAGCCCCCGAAACCTGATATAGTCCTGACAAGTGTCAGGAAACTCCCAGGTCAGAGGGCTGCGGGCCTCAATTTCGTCACCAGGCACGCACCACATTCCCGTGCAGGCAAATGCTGCGTCGTTAGGCCCGGCGGCCGGGAGTCAATCTCGGTCCGGTCAGACTGACGTGGTCAACATGCCATACGCAAGACATGCACGCTTCTGGTCAGCGGCATAACACCGTCCTGCTCTGCGCATGCCAGCACGACCCGGGCCCCGCTCGGCCAGCGCCTGCGAGGCGGTCCGCTTACGCGACAGCGCCTCCAGCGACGAGCGCTCATCAGCGGACAGCGCCAGCGGGGACAAGCTTCGGACTCGGCACCAGCCAAGCCTACAACCTGCAAATCATTCAAAGACTTACGACACTAGAGCATGTTTGGGTATGTCTTCGTTGAGACGGGCGCTGTGGACAGGAACAAGGCATTCTCGGGCGGTACCGTGAGCCGTACTGACGGATACGTCCAGGGGACCTATCTTTTCCGCGCCGTCTAACGCAGCGGGCATCCTGAGTTCTGACTTGTTTGACGATTAAGCGTCAGAACCGTGCTCGGCGCTGAGTGACTAACTGAGTGACAATCGAGACGACCGTCTGCGGACCTCTCCGGACACTGGCGAATTAGTTCAAGCACGTCACTATCACGAAGTGCCACTGATATTCGATAATGGCCCTACGCTTACAAGCGAAGGGTCACTGGTTCGAACCCAGTTGCGCCCACCAGTACAAACGCACTGTTCTGACCTCCCTCCCGCGCGGTGCAAGACAGATTAGCGACGAAACGGGCGGCAAGATCTTGTTCGGTGGATGGAGGGGTTCCTTTACGAAATAGGCGCTATCTGGTCCATCTCGGTGATCTCTTCGGGCGTGAGGGTCCACGAGCTAGCTGCTACGTTCGCGGAGATCTGCTCGGCCGACGTGGCTCCTGCGATCACTGAGGCGAGAGCGGGGTGGGCCAAAAGGCAGGCAAAGGCCAGTTCGAGGATGGTGTGCCCGCGTTGCTCGGCAAAGTTGACGAGTGCCTCGACGACGTCGAGGTTGTGTTCGGAGAATACGCGTGCCTGCTGCTCCGCCGAGGTCGTCGTGAGGCGGGTACCTCTTGGGTAATCTGCGCCGCGCCGGTACTTGCCTGTGAGGAGGCCGTTGTAGAGCGGAAAATAGGGCAGATAGGCAAGACCTGTCCTCTCGCACTCTGGGAGCACGTCCAGCTCGTCTTTCCGTACGAGAAGGCTGTACTCGTTCTGGACGCTGACGAAACCGGGACGTCCGGTCTGCCGTGCAGATTGCGCCTGGCGAACCTGGTCCACATTGAAATTCGAACAGCCGATCTCTATGATCTTGCCGGCATCGACCAGCTCGCCGAGAGTGCCGAGGGTATCGGCAATGGGGGTGGCTGGATCTGGGCTATGGAGCTGGTAAAGGTCGATGCGGTCTGTCGCGAGCCGGCTCAGGCTGGCATCCAGCGCCTTGCGGATGTACTCGGGTCGAGCCCCCCCGGGACGGCCGTCGTCGATCTTCGCGCCGAACTTAGTGGCAATCACGGCCTCGTCGCGGCGCCCTTTGAGCGCCAGGCCCATGAGCTCTTCGCTCCTCGTGGAGAGACCTGGCGGTACTACTGGGTACACGTCGGCGGTGTCGAAGAAGTTCACGCCGGAATCGAGCGCGGCGTTCACGACTTCCCGAGTGCGAGCCTCGTCCATACGGCCGCCGAAGTTATCGCAGCCGATGCCGACAACCGTCACCTCGAGCGAGCCGATCCGTCGCCTTTGCATCTCGTCTCCGTCCTTCCTGCCCTGACGCCATATGAGAGCACCCTGACCTTCACCAGAAATTCCCCCGCTGGAAAATGACCGAACTCCATTCACACAGAGGACGTCACTGGTCCGATCCCAAAGGACCTACACGGCGGGTGAACGCCCGGCCGGCCCGGGCGGCGCTCGGCAACCTGGCGAATAAACGGGCCAGCCGCCGCGGGGCGTTGATCCGCTGATGGGAGAACGCGTGAGCGTAGTTCACTCCGGTCCTGGACTACGACGTGGAGATTCGCATCGTGCAGTGCTCCATGAATGCGATCGATTCGCTGAACGCCCGCTACCGGCGGGCGGTCAGAGCGCGCGGGCAACTCCGACCGAGCAGGCCGCTCTAAGGTGCCTATACCCGGGCCGTCGTGGTCCGCCTCCGCCAGGCGTCAAGTCTGTCTGTCACCGGCGCGCGACGAAGAGTGGCTCACCATGATCAAGCCGCGGGTTCGCCTGGTCGACGTGGCGCGTCCGCCAGTTGGCCCTGTATCGCCCGCAGGACTCCAAGAGCCAAACCAAGAGCCAACGACCGCAGACGCTAGGCCATGCCAGGCAACTACCAGCCACGATAATCGCAGCTCGATGCCGCGTCAGGCGGCTCGTAGCGTGGGCCTAGCCACGACACGGACTTTGCTTACAAGCTGGGAACCGCCATTTAAACGTTCCCGCTCGGCTCTGACCTAGACGGAAGGCGGAGCCAGAGTTACGTTCCGCGGTATGAAGATCGGCGTGGGCCGGGTGCCTGGGTGGCGTCCTTCTCGCCGGAGTCGTCTTCAGCGCGACTATGCCGCTGGGCTGGATGCGCTGATCACGATTCCCACGCGCTCCTGCCTGATCTCAGAATGGCGATCTTCGGGATACGCCAGCGCCGTTGCCTCTGGAGGATACGGGCTGGTAGGCCTATGGATTCAGGAGCTAGTAGTTAGGAGTGTCAGAGCATGGAGTTCTCAGCTGTTGTCTTCACCGAGGCCCAGCAGGCCTTCGCCGCCGAGGTCCGGGCGTTCCTGGATGAGCATCTGACCGAGGAGGTCTACGCGAGGGCCCGCGAGACGGGGAACCTCTACGACCGGGGGGTGCAACTGGCCATGGGCGCCAGAGGCTGGGCCATGCCGCGATGGAAGAAGGAGGACGGCGGCGCTGAGCTGGACGACGTGTCCGTCAAGATCCTCGAAACCGAGCTGGCGAGGAGGAATGCGCCGGTCGCGGGCCCGGGCGACGCGGGCATGGTGTGGTCGGCGGTGGGGGCATCCGGGGATCCGGGGCTGGTCGCGGAGCTGAAGCCGAAGGTGGCCCGCGGTGAGGTCCGTTTTGCCCTGGGCTATAGCGAGCCGGATGGCGGGTCGGATATCGCCGGGGCGAAGACGCGGGCGGTGCGTGATGGCGACGAATGGGTCATCAACGGGCAGAAGATCTTCACCAGTGGCGCCCACAACTGCGAGTACATCTTCCTGATCACGCGGACCGACCCGACGCTGCCCAAGCACAAGGGCCTGACCATGTTCCTGGTCCCGATTGACGCCCCGGGAATCGAGGTCCAGGCGCTGCCCACCCTCGGCGAGCGGACCAATATTACGTACTACAGCGATGTCCGCCTCTCCGACCGGTACCGCATCGGGGAGGTCAACAACGGCTGGTCGGTCCTGCACGGCCCGCTGGACATCGAGCACAGCATCGGCGAGGAGCTCAGCAAGCTCGACGACCTCAGCGTCGGCGTCGCCCACATGCGGCACTTGAAGTTTGCCGTGGAGGCCGCGGCGCGGTGGGCCAAGGACGCTCCGGCCGGGGACGGGTCCACGATGGCCGAGGACAAGGTGTTCATGGCCGGGTTCGGGCGTCTTCTGGTGGAGATCGAGGCGGCCGCGGACACGCCGGGGCCGATGGGCCGGATCAAGGGCGCCGACACCGCGATCACGGGTGCCGAGCGGCTGATCGACCTGATCGGCCCGCAGGCGGTCCTGCCCTTCGGCGCGGACGGCGCCATCGCCGACGGCGTGGTCGAGCACGCCCACCGGGCGGTCCAGGTGACCGCGACCTACGGCGGCACCAATGAGGTGTTCCGGACGATCATCGCCCAGCAGCACCTGGGGCTCCCGCGGCCCGATTACCCCGGCCGCAAGGTGTTCCTGCAGGGCCGGGACGCCACGGCCGCGGCCTGACCTGACGGCCTTGGGCCAGCTAAGGAAACGTTTGCTCGGCTGGTCCGGGCTGTCCCATAGCGGGTGATGCCGACCAGTGCCGGGTTCCGCATTTGCGCACGTCGTTGCTGTCGAACCTGCTGAGGCAAAGCGGCGGGAGCTCATGGCGCGGTCCCCGACGGCAGATATGCGAAACGGGATGGGGCAGGAGCTTCCGCTCCCAGGTCTTCGACCGACGCGGTGTTCGCCGCTGAGGCTTTTCACTGGTTCTACTACGGCCAGGAGACCCTCCAGCGGACGGAGAATATGACAGGGCGTCGCCGCGTTTGCGGTTTGGCGGCCGACCAGGTGCTCAGATCGCTGCGGGAGGCCGGGAATGGAAGCCACGCGCATCAATGATAATCAGGCATCACAGGGGGCGCTGGAAGGGATTCGCGTCCTCGACCTTACCTCGGTCATCATGGGGCCATACAGCACGCAGATTCTCGGTGACCTCGGCGCCGACGTAATCAAAGTGGAGACAGAGCAGGGCGACACCAACCGCATTATGGGCGGCGGCCCTCATGCAGAGCTGTCCGGGGTTGCCCTCAACATCAATCGCAACAAGCGGGCCGTGTCCCTCGACCTCAAGGCCCCAGCAGGCCGCGAGGCATTTCTTCGGATACTTGACACCTGTGATGTGTTGGTGACTAATCTCCGCCCGGGACCGTTGGCGCGGCTGGGGCTGGCCTACCAGGATGTCGGCCTCACGCGGCCCGGCTTGGTGTACTGCCAGGCGCAAGGGTTCCGGTCGGGCACTGCCGAGGAGAACCGGCCTGCCTACGATGACATCATCCAGGCGGCGACCGGGCTTCCGCATCTCACCGAGAGCACTGTGGGCAGGACCGCGTTCCTGCCATCCCTCATCGCAGACAAGGTCGCGGGCCAGACGATCGTCCAGGCGGTGCTGGCCGCCCTCCTATTCCGCGAGCGAACCGGGAAAGGCCAGCGCATCGAGGTACCGATGTTCGACGCGGTCCTTGCGTTCACGCTCGTCGAGCACCTCTCCAGGGCGGCCGTTCCGGGCGAGCCCGCAGGCTATAGCCGGATTATGACGACAACACGCGGACCCCACCGGACGCTTGACGGCTACATCGCGCTTATGCCATATACCGACAGTCAGTGGCGTCGGCTCTTCGCGGCGGTCGGGCGTGAAGAAATGCTGGACGAGCCGTGGTTCAGCGACCGTGCTATGCGGCTGCTGAATGCCGAGCGCGTCTACGCCGAACTTGCCGCCGTCGCAGCCGAACGCACGACCAGCGAATGGCTTGAGCTCTGCGAGAGCGAGGGCATCCCCGCCAATCCCGTTCCGGACATCGAGGAGATTCTCGAAAATGGGTCGTTGCATCGCGGCATGATCAGGCTCGCTGAGCATCCGGCGATCGGGAGCTATCGGGTGGTCGGTCCAGGCATGATTCTCGACGCTACGCCTGTCTCGGTGCGACGTCCGGCTCCCCGCCGATCCGAACATACCGTGGAGGTTCTCGCGGAGGTCGGGTACACAGCCGAGGAGATCGCCGCCCTCGTAGCGGATGGTGCTGCCAGCGTGCAGGAAGACTGAGTGATCCGCGCCAGGCCGCGGCAGACGACCAGGGGACGGCTTGCGCAAGCCGCTGAGCAGCAGGAAGGGTAGACGGCATGCACCTCCGCTCTCCCGCTTGCCGGGGCGCCTGGCGCGGCACCGACGAGTCGGTAGCCGCGCACGGCCCGCACGAGTTCTACCCGCACTTTTGGCAGACTGCCGCCGACTGCCCGGGCTGGACCGAAGACGAAGCGAAGGCGAAGGCCCTGGCCGACCGGCTGAGGGGATGCCCGGGCGGCACCCGCCTGGAAGCCCACCCCGCGGTCCTGACGGCGGTATCGCGCCTGCTGGAGCCGGACTACCCGGACGAAGGCGACCAGGTTGAGCACCAGCCCACGCAGCTGTTCGGCGTCCCGCTCGTGGCCGCGCCGCTGGAACCGGGCGAATGGCGGCTGGTTGCGGCCGACGGCACGGTGCTGGACCGGGCCGGGCGCGATGGCTACTTCTGAAGCGATCGTGCCCATGTCAACATGCTGCTTACTAGAAGTAGGCGCTGAGAAGGTCGCCGCGCGAACAGTTGGCGGTGCGGGAAGGTCGTGTGTGATGAGAGCAGTAACCGTAGAGCCCGGTGGGGTCCTGGCCATCCGTGAGCACCCGGATCCGGAGCCGGGGGTGGGTGAGGTTCTCGTGCGCGTCCATGGTGCGGGTGTGAACAACGCGGACCTGGGGCAGAGAAGGGGTGGCTATCCCGCGCCCGCTGGCTCGCCGGCTGACATTCCCGGCCTTGACGTGGCTGGTGAGGTGGTGGCCATCGGCCCCTCGGCGACGCGTTTCGTCCTCGGGGACCGGGTGATGGGCGTCGTGGGCGGAGGCGGTCAGGCGGAGTTCCTGTCGGTACACGAGCGTCAGCTGATGCCTGTGCCGGATTCGCTCACTTGGGAGCAGGCCGGCGGGTTTCCCGAGGCGTTCATCACCGCACACGACGCGCTCCGCACGCAAGGCGGGCTGAGTCCGGGGGATCGGGTCCTTGTCAGCGGCGCCGCTGGCGGTGTCGGTGTCGCGGGTGTGCAGATCGCCGCCGCCGCAGGTGCCGAGGTGATTGCCTCGGTCCGTAATCCTGGCCACCGGGAGGCGCTTGTGGGCCTCGGTGCGGCCGAGGCGATCGATCCGTCTGAGGCAGAGGCGAATGGTCCCTACGATGTGATCTTGGAGGTTGTCGGCGCGATCAACTTCGAGTCAAACCTGCGGTCGCTGAACCAGTGGGGGCGGATGCTGATCATCGGCGCGGTCGCGGGCACGGAGGCCAAGCTCGACTTCATGCAGCTCTTCTCCAAGCGCGCAACCGTTCGCGGTAGCACCTTGCGCACGCGTCCTCTGGAGGAGAAGGCGTCCGCGACCCGCGCTGTCGAACGGGAGGTACTTCCCTTCGTCGCGAGCGGGAAGATCACTGTGCCGATCGCGCAGGCGTATCCCCTCGACGAAGCGAGCACCGCTTACGAGGCGTTCAGCACCCCTGGGAAACTCGGGAAGATCGTCTTGCTCCCATAGCCGAACGGGCCATCTCGGCCAGCGCGACACCACCCGCCCCGGGAACGATTTTCTGTGCCGCTTGTGTCGGCATGGGCACGCAGATACAGCCCATGCGCTTCACCTGTAGGGTCCCCGGCTGCTTCTGCGACCTTCCGGCTGTTTTGTTCCGCCGGGGCCGCAAATATGATCGCCCTACTTGAGTTCCCGCCGGGAGCACAGGGGATCGGAGCACCGAGGGGTGAGGTCGATGGCATATCTCGAGGGCAAAGCGGTGATCGTCACCGGTGCGGGACGCGGCATCGGCCGGGCCTACGCGCACCTGGCGTCCCGGGAGGGGGCGTCGGTGGTGGTCAACGACATCGACGCCGACGTGGCCGAGGCGGTCACGAAGGAGATCGTCCGAGACGGCGGCACGGCGGTCACCGCGGTAGCCGATGTCGGCGACTGGGCCGGGGCTGAGTCGGTCATCGATCGCTGCGTCACCGAGTTCGGCGCCATCCACGGCCTGGTCAATAACGCCGGCCGTTTCTCCATGGCCGACGGGTGGGAGCTCGACCGGGCCCACGTAGATGACCTGGTCCGGACCAATGTGATCGGCGTGATGGCGTGCGGGACCTTCGCCCTGCGCCGCATGGTCTCCCAGGGTTTCGGCTCCATCGTCAACGTCACCTCGGGCGCCCACTTCGGGATTCCTCACATGTCCGTCTACGGCGCCACCAAGGGGGCCGTCGCCTCCCTCACCTACACCTGGTCCATGGAAGCCGCAAGCTCCGGTGTCCGGGTCAACGCGGTGTCGCCGCTGGGCCGCACCCGCATGGGCGAGGCGACCTCGGAGTTCTACCACCGCCACAATCTCGGCACGATAGACAGCTCGGGTAGCCCCGACCCCGAGGTCAATGCCCCGGCCGTGGTGTTTCTCCTGTCCGACGCGGCCTCGGCGATCAACGGTCAGATCGTCAGGATCGAAGGCCAGAACCTGGCCGTGGTCGCCCATCCCGCGGTGCGCGAGCCGGTGCTGCAGGGCGAGTGGACGGTGGCCGCGATCGACGAGGCCTTCCGGGAGACGCTCGGGCGCTACACGGTGCCGGTTGGTGTGGCTCCGCTGCTGCATGCCGAGTACCTCAGTGGCGGTTCGGCGTTCTGGGATGGCCGGGCCGATTGAGGAAGCCTGGACGTAACGTGGATTCCGTTCGCCGGGCACGGGCATGGCGCATCCACAGGCTGCCGTAGGCTCCAGAGGAGCACGGATTAGCGTTGCCACCGCCACGAGCTGCAAGGAAGCCGACGTCATCATTGAGGAAACCACCGAATACGCCACCCGCCTGATCGCGGCAGGTCCCGTCAAGCAGCGGGAACCAGGACCAGCTGCGCTAGGAGCCGCTACCGACATCGCGGGGTCCGCACTGTGACCGCGGTATCGGAGCTGGTGCTGGGGACCTCCGCCTCCGCGTGGCAGAAAGTCGGAATGACCGTCGACGGCCAGACGGCACGAGTCGGCGCGGTGACGTTGCGGTTCGCTCCGCATGAGCAGGGACTGGCGCGATGGGGCCTGGCCGGGCTTCCGGCCGCCTCGCGTACGGTCACCGACATCGACGGCCTGCCGACCGCAGAAGCGCCAGCGCCTACCGGCCCTGCACCGGACCACGAAATGGGCGCAATAAGGCTGGAACTGATCACGGTAGCCACGACCTCACTGCTGCGCACCGCCGATGCCATCGAAGCGGCCACCAGCGAACCGCTCGCGAGCGTGCGCGGCTCAGCCGGGTTCAGTGTCGGCTTCATCCGGCTCGGAGAGGTGCTCGTCGAGATCGCCCAGAGCAACCGCGTTTCGGGCGATCACGCCACGTTCGGCGGCTTCGTCATCGTCGTGGAGCAGCTTGAGCAGCTGACGGCCCGCCTCGGCCCGGATATTGTCTCCGAGCCCCGGATCGCTGTGCAGTACGGCCGCCGCATCGCCACCTTCCGCGCCAGCGCGGGCCTCGGAACCCCGGTGGCGGCGATGACGCCACCACCACCGCAACCGCCGACACCAGAGCAAGAACGGGAGTGGACAGCCACGCGGCTCGCCGCACGAAAAGGTGACTGAACCCACTCCTTGGTTGGCCAGAAACCTATCCAGAGCGTCATTCGCTCCCTGCGTGCACGGAATCGGCGACTGCGGGGTGAGCTTCGGTCAGGGCGCAGGCAGGTGTGCGGGCGCGACCGACAGGCCCGCAGTAGCGGCGCCGGCGTGCAGCCGCTGGTCCCAAACGGCCAGCTACTAGCGTTCGGGACCGTTCCCGGTGATCGCGCCGAGGGCGTCGACGATGAGGGCGACGAGGTCGTCGCGGGGCACCGATCGGATCTCCTCGAACCATCCCAGTGAGCGCCCGAGGCTGATACCGACCAGCGCGGAGATCGCGACCTGCGCCCGCAGCTGCGGGCGGTCGACGCCCTGCGCTTTCATGTTGGCGACCGTGGGGCCGACCAGGCGCCGGGCCAGGCGGTTCAGGGCGGCGTCGCGGATCTCGGCGGAGGTGTCAGAACGGACGATGGCCTGAACGATCGGGCCGGGGCCGCGCTGGTCGGCCCGGGTTACCATCACGTCGGCTATCTGTTCCAGTCCCTCGTACTCGCTGGGGGTCCCGCCGGCATCCTCGGCCGCCACCGCCGCGATGTAGAGGTCGGCCTTGCTGCCGAAGTAGCGGGCGATGAGGGCGGCGTCGACCCCGGCCCGCTCGCCGATCTCCCGGATCGTCGTGCCCTCGAACCCCTGCTGGCCGAAGAGGGACTGGGCCGCCTGGAGCAGGGCGTCCTTGCTGGCCGCGGCGTCGCGGGGGCGGCCGGCCCGGCCTGCTCCTCGTGGGCTCCCCGTCATCGCGTCGCTCGTGCTCACGGCCGATCCCGCTCCGGTCTCGCCGGTAGCGGCTCTTCGCCCGCCACAAGGCCTGCGCCGCCCAGCTCGGCCTCCTCCTTCATCAGCACTTCGAGGTCCTCCTCCTCATCGGTGGTGAGTGCGGTGGGGGGCGACGGCGCCCGTCCGGGCAGCACGAAGCTGACCACGCCGGTGGCCAGGCACAGGGCGGCAGCGATGATCAGGGCCGCCTGGAAGCCGTACACGTCCGGCAGGGCCTGACCATGCCTGGTGTGGGCCATCAGCACGGCGGCACTCAGCGCGCTTCCCACCGTCAAGCCGATGCTCCGCACCACCTGGTAGAAGCCCGTGGCGCTCCCGGTCTCGCTCTGGGGCACGGCCCGGATGATGAACCCGGGCATGGCCCCGGTAGTGAAGCCGACGCCCAGACCGCACACGGCAACGGCGACGAATGCCTGCCACAGGGCCGAGTGCTCCAAGGCGAAGAACGTCGCGCCCGCCGCGAACACCACCGAGCCGAGCGGGATCATGGTCCGGGGGCCGAAGCGCCGCTCGTAGACGATCAGGAAGCGGCTGGCCACGAAGCTGCCTACCGACAGCGGAGTCAGGATCAGCCCTGACACGACCAGGGATGCGGCGAACCCGTAGCCGGCCGACGGCGGGATCTGAACAAACTCCACGATGATCGGCAAGAGCAGGTACATGGCGATGCTGATGAGGAAGCCGGACACGTCGGCGGTGAGCACCGAGCGGTTGCGGACCTGGCGCAGATCGACCAGCGGGTGGGCAACGCGCAGTTCGAAGGGGATCCAGACGGCCAGCACGACCACCGACGCGGCAATGACACCGAGGGAGCGAGCTGAGGCCCAGCCCCATCCTCCGCCCTCGCTGAGCACCACCGAGACCCCGATGACCGCCAGGCTGAGCAGGCCGGCACCCACGACGTCGAAGCGCCGGGAGGTGCCGGCCGAGCGGGGCGGAAGGACCAGCGCAGCGGATACCAGGGCTCCGGTCACGGTGATGGCACCGAACCAGTAGGCCGCCCGGAAGTTCAGGAACTGGGCGATCAGCCCGGTCACCGGATAGCCCAGTCCGGCCCCGATGGCGCCGGTGACAGACAGGGTCGCGATGGTCTGCCGGGCGGCATCCCATGGCAGGTTCCGGCGGGCGATGGCCATCGCCACCGGCAGGAGCCCGAGGCCGACGCCCTGCAGGGCCCGGCCGATGATCAACACGGTGAAGCCGTTGGATACCGCTGCGAGCACGCAGCCCACGACGACCGCGCCGAGGGCGATGAGGATGACCGCCCGCTGGCGGGGCCCGTCGGCCAGCCGCCCCATCACCGGCGTGGCCAGGGCGCCGGTCAGCAGGGTGATGGTGAGGATCCACTCCCCGGTGCTCAGCGACACCCCGTCGTCTCGCGCCAGGGTGGGGATGAGGGGCGCGCCGAGGCTCGACACCACGGCCATCAAGGACCCGGACAGCACCAGGGTCGGTACCAGGAGCCGCCGGCGCAGCGAAGGGACGTCACCGGCCCCGACCGGCTCCGGCGAGCCGGTCCCAGGTGGCTTGGCGGTCGCCGTCATGGAGGTGCTCCCGCACTCGTCATCCGACGATGTCACTGGATGATGACATCAGGCAATGAGTAATGTATCCCGTCGCGGATGCGATCGGAAGGCCGGCGGTATCGATACCAGCACCGCGAATGGAGTGCTAACGGGTGACGATCACTGTCGCATGGTGCCCAGCGGCGTTCTCAGCTTGACGTCGCCGGTCAGCAGCTCACCGCCGAGGGCCTCGGCTAGTGCGATGTAAGCGGCGTCATACGCTCCCAGGTTGTGGCGCAGCTTCCACATCCGGGGATGAAAGGGCCAAACTGGATGGCGGGTGACCGCAGGCGGGCGTAGTCGGCGAGGTTCTATTCTCCGCGGTAATCGGTGATCTTCTTTCCGGCCGCGAGTCCCCGGACCGTGGCCGCGACCGCTACGTCGATATGGTGCGGCGCGTGCAGTGTGCGCGGCGCGGACAGTCGCTGCCGCAGCACGGCATCCCCCTCCCGCGCGGACAGCGCGTCTACCACCAGGGAGCGGTCGACGACATAGGTGAGGCTCAACGCCGCCCCTCGTCGCGCGCCGCGAGAATATCGTCCATGGTCAGATCCACTGGTTCCCGATCGCGGGCAATCCGGGCGATGACCTCGGCGTTGGTCTCGGCGGCGGCATCGGCGTCCATCAGGTCGCGTAGGTAACCCGACAGCGACTGGCCGAGCGACCTGGCCCGGCCGCGCAGGACCGCAAGTGTCGCCGGATCGACGTCGCGGACTTGGACGATACCTGTATCCGTAGGCTCGCTCATATCCCTAGTCTGCCCATCATTCATGCATGATGCATGAATGAGCAGTGACCCGAGAGAGGCGGCCAGCTTCTTCACCTGCCGGGTCGAGACCTCTAGCAAGCTTGCCCGCGTCAGCTCGCCGTGGCTGACGGCACTGAGCGACGACGGCAATGAAGACCGCGTAAGCCCCTAGTCAGGGCTTGCCTCGTTCTCTTTGAAGATCAGCCCGCAGACCTCCAGGTAGAGCTGCTCGGGATGGGGCAGGAATCGGACGTTTCGCAGCGCTTGGTCTTGCCCGGCTGACTCCACGATGAACTCGCCGTAGCCGAGGATCTGGCCCACTGCGGTGCGCTGGAAGCTCATGTCCGTCACCTTGGCGAGCGGCATCATGTTCACCTTGCGGACGACGAAACCTTGAGCGAGGAGCAGCCGCTGCGACGTGACAACGAAGTAATTCAGGGACCAGTCGACGACCTTCACCGCGAGCCAGACCAGGAGCAGTCCCCACAAGAACCAGATGATGAGAAGGGCCGTGCCGTTGCCAGACGCGACCGAGATGCTCAGCCAGACCGCGGCGACGAAGCCGGCGATAACGAAGAAAATACGCCCGCTCAGTACCGCCGGGTGCTGATGGACCGAGATGACTTGGTGTTCATGGGGAAGCAGGTACCTGTTAACCGAGGCTGGCACCCTGTCGGTGTTCGGACCCATCCTCATCCCGGCACCGCCTCTAAGGTGAGGTGAAGAATTCGGGGATCCACGGCGCCGCCGGGGACAGGAAGGTCCCAATTTCATGAACGAGGTGCGTAACTGAGGCGGGCTCCTCTATTACCCGCCCGGGTATGAAGGCAACAGCAGGCCGCCCGGCTGGGGTCATTGCACTCACGTCGCCTCCTACGGGCGCGCCCGTACTTATTGCTTCTTGCCGGTCGCCCCGTACGCCCCGCCGACTTGAGGCGTGCCGCCTTGTCCCGATGTGCCGGTGTATCGGGTACCGGGAATCTGACCTAGCTCAGTTGGTTGGGCCTAATTTTCCGGAACCTTGGCGAAGTATCCAGCACCGAAAGCGAAACATTCAGGACATACCAGAACTACCCGGCTGCTGTGAGCCGTATCTTGGTGACAGTCGACGTCATTTGTTTCCTTCCACATTCAGAGTTTAGCACCCAGATTTCGCTAAATAGCAAAAGTCCCTTTTCTGGGCATATGTAATGGCCGTGCCCGGGCGTAGGCCACACCCATAGCCTTGGCGAACCGCCTGCAGCTGGCTCCGATGGCGACGGACGCAGCTCAGCCAGGCCCGTCGATCTCGGCCTTCATGATGGCGATGTCGCGCTCCTGGCCCCATCCGACGTATGTGCGATTCGGATGAGCTCCTTGATCGCCACGGTGAACCCGATGACCGAGACCACCAGTCCGGCAAGGCTGATCCAGTCTCCCGCCCTCATCCCCACTGGCTCCTCGGCCCTGATCATCGACAGGGGGAGGGCAATGTTCACTTTGTTCCTCGGCGACACAACCCTGGGCGCCGAATGTGATCGTCGTGCCCGTGCGGGGCTCCTATCGGGCATCACAACCTCCTATCAGCCAGGCGGACGTACGGGCGACCCGGCGCTCGCCGGTTCGCTCAAGCGGACGCCCGGCGCTATGCGGCGGGTCCGGGCAGATCCGCCCGTTGCGCGTGCTTACTGCTGGCGAATAGCCTGACGGACGCCGCTCACGCGAGGCAGGTGCTAACGTCCTCTCTCCGCGGGCTCCGGTTGGGACTTCTGGCCCTGTTCAGGCTCATCACCGTCTTGCAGGGTCGGGGGGGTGAATAGTGCTGTACCGGCCAGGGGCCCTGGCGGGTCGGTTCGGTCGCCCGTGCTGCGGCGGCCGGGTGGGGCCCGCCGTGCGCTGGTCACGCTGGAGCTGGTGACTGGGGTCACGGGCCTCGCTGGCGGTGTGCTGCTGGCGGCCGCCCCGGATGGGTCGCTGCTTCATGCGGATCCGGGCACGCTGGCAGGGACTCCGTTCAGTGACTGGCGGGTGCCGGGGGTTCTGCTGGCCGGGCTGGTTGGCGGGGGTTTCCTGCTGGCGGGCTGGTGGCAGTGGCGCGGTCACCGGCATGCCCGCGAGCTGTCGATGGCCGCGGGGACGGGGCTGGTCTGCTTTGAGGCCGCTGAGCTGGCCTGGCTGGGGTTCCAGCCGCTGGAGGCGGTATTCGCGGTCGTAGGCCTGGCGGTCACCTGGCTGGCCTGGCGTCTGCCGGGGACGCCCCGATGATGCCTGCGTCTGGCCACCGGCGCCCCGCGGCGTCGGCCCCGCCAGGTACCCGGTGCCCGGGCGGGATCGGCTGGGCCGATGTGGGCGGAAGGCACCGTGCCTGCGTAGCCGGTCTCGGTGCCGCCGTGGCGCTGGGTGCGCACCTCCGCTGGATCCGTCCCCGGATGTTCAGCTGGGGCGCCACCGGCGATGAGGTGAACCGGCCGATGCCCGGCGATGACCTGTGCCCGCGGCCGCAGCTGAACGCCACCCGCGCGGTCACCATCGCCGCCCCGGCGGAGGACATCTGGCCGTGGCTGGCCCAGTGGGGCTGGAACCGGGCTGGCTTTTACAGCTACGACCTGCTGGACAACCTGGGCCGGGCCAGCGCCCGGCAGGTCCTCCCGCAGTTCCAGCGCCTTGCGGTGGGGGACTGGGTGCCCATGGGCGGCAAGCCGACGCCCGCGACTGCCTACCGGGTCGCCCGGCTCGAACCCGGCGCGCTGATGTTGTGGGAAAAGCCCGGCGGCACCTGGCTCTGGCTGCTCGAGCCAGCCGCCGCCGGGCACACGCGGCTCATCAGCCGGCTGCGCAGCCGTTACACCTGGGCCAAGCCCGCCATCGTGACCGAGCTGATCTTGATGGAGATCGGCGACCCGTTCATGATGCGCAAGTGCCTGCTCGGCATCAAGCAGCGGGCCGAGCACCTCACGGCCGCCGGCGCAGCATCGCTGGCCGTCGCGACAGCTGAATCCAGTGATCACGCCGGCGAGGAAACACTGCACTGCACGTGAGGTCACGTGGCGGTACCCAGCACGGAGGGCCGGCCGTGCCGCCGGGCTCGCACTTCAAGGCCGATCAGGGCCAGGCCCTGGATCATGATCAGGGTGCTGACGACTGCGGCGAGCGTTCCGGTGGCGGCCTGGGTGCCGCTGACGAAGTTGTACAGCCCGTGCCAGAGGGCGACCAGCAAGATGCTGCCCCCGGACCGGTTGTACAGCCAGGTCAGCACGACCGAGCCGCAGGCCAGCCCGAGGAACATGCCGACATACTGGACCGGGCCGGAGTCTCGGTAGGTAGCGATGACGAAGAACTGCGGCAGGTGCCAGCCGAACCAAATCACCGCGAGGATGAGCGAGCTGGCCAGCGGGCTGAACCGGCGCTGCAACTGCGGCAGCGCGTATCCGCGCCAGCCGGTCTCCTCACCTAGCGCGCCGATCAGAAGAAGCAGCAGCACACCCGCTGGGCCGATCGCCGGGATCCCGCTGAACCACCCGAAGTCCGCCGCGTTCGGCAGCGTCTTCCCCGCCGCGGCCATCACGATCAGCCCGAGCCCCAAAAACACCGCCGGGCTCACCGCCACCAGCCACCAGCGTACGGCGACCCGCCACCGGATCATTCGGGCCAGCAGGTCACGCACCCCCGGGCGGCCCAGCGTCCAGGCGGTCACCGCCAGCGCCGCGATCGTGGGGCCTAGCAAGGCCGGGAAATGAGTCGGCCAGCTCACGCCGCGCCGGACAACCTCATGGACTACCGCCATCGGGATGAGCCACGACCAGCTCAGCGCGTAAGCCAGGACGAAAAACGCGACCAGGGCCCTGACATTCAGCCGCGGACCACCCCCGACCTGCGGCGGCCGCTCGTCGATGGCAGTCATGACAACTCCCTCAACTGGTTCCCGGCCTCATGGTCCCGCCAGACGGCGCGCAGCACACAGGCCTAACGTCACCCCTGCTTGGCCAAACGGCCCAAAAAGCCATAGCCCGTCACAGACCCTCGCGAGACGCGAGCCGCGGGGGTGCCCGAGGCGGGGGTGCGGGGACGCTGTTCGGCATGCTCACGGCGGAGGGGCGGCCAGCGCGGCGGACAGTTCGCGGCGGAGGGCAGCGGCTAGTGCGGGGGCGTCGGGCATCCGGGCGGGGTCTGACAGGACGGTGATGCGCAGCGTTCCGGCGTAGGAGGACGCCGCGAACGTTACGGTGACGTTCCCGGTGGTGGACGGGATGGGGATGATCGCCCGCACGGCGGCGCCGCCGAACGTGAGCGGGTCTTGCGGGCCGCGCAGGTTGGTGAGGAAGGTCTGGACCATCCGCTGGTGGCTGGTGAACCAGCGCAGCAGCCCGGTGCGGGCCAGCAGCAGAAACGCGGGCACGAACAGGGCGGCTGAGGCGCCGCGGGCACGCGACTTGCGTTCGCGGGTGATCTGGGCCGTCCGGGTTATCCGGGCGCCGAGGTCGCCGGTGGCGGGCACGGTGACCGGCATGATCCCGATCTGGTTGCCGAGCTCGCCGCCGGTGGCCGCCCGCCGGGCGGCCACCGGGACCGTGATGGTGACTTCGCTGAGTTGCTCCCCGCGCGCGGCCAGCAGGGTTCGCAGCGCCCCGGCGACCGCGGCGAGCACCACGTCGTTGACGGTGCCGCCGTTGGCGTGGCCCAGGTCGCGGACGGCGGCCAGGTCGACGGCGGCGACGTCGAGCCGCCGCCGCGGCCCGACCGGCCGGTTGAGCGATGTCACCGGGAGCCGGCGCGGCGGCCGGGCGCCCCCCAGTTCTGCCATTCCCGCGCGGATCCGGCGCAGGCCGCGCACCTGGCGCGGAGCACCTGGTCCGGCCTGCCCCGCCCGGCGCAGGCGCCCTCGCCAGGCATCGGCGGCAAGTTCCCGGACGCTAGGTGCCGGTGCCGGGAACCGGTCCGCCCGGGCCGGTGCCGTCCCGGCGGCCTGGTCAACCAGCGTGCCGAGGACCGCGAGTCCAGCAACGCCGTCCGCCAGCACGTGGTCCATGATGACGACCAGCCCGGTGCCGCCGTCGGCCAGCCCGGTAACGAACGTGGCTGACCACAGCGGCCGGGACCGGAGCATGGGCTCGGCGAGGCGAGCCGCAGCGAGATCGAGCAGCGCCCGCTCGTCCCCGGGCGGCGGGCAGCACACCTGCCGGACGTGCTCGCCGATATCGAACGCCGGATCATCCGCCCAGTACGGCCGCCCGCATCCAGGCGGTGCCCGGTGCAGCCGCTGCCGTAGCCGTGGCACCGCACGGATCCGCTCGGCGAGCACCCGCCGCGCCTGCGCGGCGGTGAACCCCTGCGCGGCGTCGAGCACCAAGACGGCCCCGATGTGCCCGGCAGCTCTCCCGTCGCCCGTAGCGGACTGCATGAGGTCCGCAGCGGTAGCCCGCTCAGGCGGGGCCGACATCACTAGGTCACCGCGGGGTCAAAGTGATGACCGACCAACCGTACTCATCGGCCGCGTCTTTGAGTTCCAGCAGCGTCGGCGGCCGTCCGCCGGGCAGCGAGAGGCCGAGCTGGCGCTGTGCCTTCTTCCAGCCCATGTGGCCGATCATGGCCTGGTAGCCAACCGCGACCGAAGCGGGGTCCTCTTCCAGCAGCGCGAGCATCGGCCGCAGGTGCCCGCGCAGCGTGACCTCGACGTCAGCCCCGCCGCGCAGGTTGACCCGCCACCTGGCTACGGTGACGACGGTGAGCTGCCCGTCCATGTCTACGAAGCCAACCGGGATATCGTAGCGGCGTCCGGTCTTGCGGCCGGTCAGGTGCAGTACCAGGAAGAAATGGTCAAGCACCCTATGCAACGGCGAGCCAAGCAGCATCCGCACCAGCGGGTTACCCATCTTGACGAGCGCGGGCGGCGGCACGGATCGTTTCACGGTGGTAGTCATCGCGCAGCACCTCCTATCCATCACCTTGCTCCGCGCGAACCGGCGCACCAGAGTCATTGGTCACCTAACAGACTGAGCGAGCGGGTCCCGGCGCAGCGCCCGTCGGTGCTGATGCCGCAGGATCACAGGCACGCAAATGGACTGACGTTGCTGGTGCGTGCGGGGCCGATGAGCCAGATCGGCCTCGTTGATGCGTTTGGCGGTGTGTAGGCTGCTGCTGCGTTATGGCGTTGGCCCACTGGCTGTATTGGAGTAGCAGGATGCCCAAGGCCGCGGGGGTGGATCCGGGTCAGCGTCAGCTCAACGGCCCGCAGACGACGGGCCGGGACTACCGGAACCTGTCCGTTCCTGAGTACGGGATGCGGTGCGATGAGGATGTCGCCGTCCCGATGCGGGACGGGGTGACGCTGCTGGCGGACGTGCATCGCCCTGATGCTGACGGGCGGTTCCCGGCGCTGATCGCCGCGTCCCCTTATCCGCGGCAGATCCAGGATCTCGGTGCGCCGATGGGGTTTATCGAAGCGGGGGCGACCGACTTCTGGGTCCCCCGCGGCTATGGTCACGTGATCACCAACCTGCGGGGGACCGGCGGGTCGGGCGGGACGTTCGGGTTCTTCGACTCCCAGGAGCGCCGCGATCTTTACGATCTGGTCGAGTGGGCCGCCGCGCAGCCATGGTGCGACGGGAATGTCGGGATGATCGGCATCAGCTATTTCGCGATGACTCAGCTCGAGGCGGCGGTTGAACGGCCCGCCCACTTGCGCGCGATCTTCCCTGTTGCGGTCACGACCGACCTGTATGAAGCCGCGATGCACCATGGGTTGTTCAGCTCGGGTTTCGTCACGCCGTTCCTGGCTATGGTCGGCCTGACGTCGGGCCGCAGCGACAAGTTCTGGCGCAGCACGCTCATCGACGCCGCGCGGCATGTCCTGCGGACACCGGTGCTGCATAAGAAGTTCGCGACGATGAACGGGGAATCGTCGGTCGCGATGCTGCACGAGTTGCTGAAGCTGCACCACAACCCGCATCCGTGGGATGACCTGTGGCGGGCGATGGCCGTCGAACATCCCCTGCGCGACGATTGGTGGGACGAGCGCGATATCCAGCCGCTGCTCGGGAACGTGGAGGTGCCCACCTACCTGGGCTGTGATTGGCAGAATGTCCCGCTCCACCTGCCGTCGACGTTCCGCGCGCTTGCCGCGTTGACCAGCGCGCCGGTCGTGCGCGTCGGGATGCTCGGTGAATTCGGCCTGACCTGGCCGTGGGAGAGCCTCCACCTCGAAGCCCTCGCTTGGTATGACCACTGGCTCAAGGGCCGCGATACCGGGATCCTCGAAGGTCCCCCGATCCGGTACCGCATGCCCGGCGCCGGCGAATGGCGTACCAGTTCCGTATGGCCGCCCACGGGAACGTCGGCTCACCGGCTCGCGCTCCGCAGTGACGGGGTACTCGCCGGAGCCGACGACACACCAGGCGCCCGGTCGTTGCTTGCGCTGGGAGCCGGACTGGGCCGGGCCCGGCCCAGCCCGACCGATCCGCCCGCGCTGCTGACCTGGACGACGGCGCCGCTGGCGGAAGCGATCGAGGTAGCCGGAAACATCGAACTCGCACTCGACGCCACCGCAACCGCTATTGACACGGCATGGATCGTGACACTGCAAGACGTCTCACCCGACGGTACGGTCACCGACATCACGGCCGGATGGCTCCGGGCGAGTATGAGGGAAGTCGACACCGAGCACAGCCCGGTCGGCGCACCGTCACTTCCCTGCCGGACCCCACGGGCCCTGGCACCCGGCGAGAAGACCAGCTACCGGATCCCCATCGTCGCGAATGCGTGGCGTTTCCCGGCAGGCCACTGCGTCCGGCTGGTCATCACGAGCGACGACCAGCCCGCGGAGACACCAGCCATCATGGGCTTCCGTCACGCCCCAGTCGGGACAAGCAGCCTCAACACCATCCATTCCACCTCGCGGCTCATCCTGCCCGTCATTTGAGCACGCCGCGACCGGCTCCGGCTCTGCCGCGGAGGACCGGCCCGTAACGCCGACGGCATTCCCAGACCAAACGGGCACCGGCCGCCGCCGTGGTGTAATCGCAGTTCAGTACTATGGTCCAGTGACGGACGATATGCGTGCTGGCCCCGTGACACGGGGGATACCTTGCGCACCCTCGATGCCAAGCTGGCGTTGCTGAAGATCGCTTTGGTCCAGGGACCGTGGTGGAAGCGATGCCAGCGGCCCAGCTGATCCTGAGTAGTGGGGGTGGCAGTAAGGGTGAACGTCCGTGATGCGTTCTACGAAGTGCTCCGTGTTCACGGCATTACCACCATTTTCGGAAATCCGGGTTCGAACGAGCTGCCGTTGCTGGGTGACTTTCCGGACGATTTCCGTTACATCCACGCGCTGCAGGAAGGCGCGGCGATCGGGATGGCGGACGGTTACGCGCAGGCGACCGGACGGCCGGTGCTGGTGAATGTCCATTCCGCGGCGGGGACCGGCAATGCGATGGGGAACCTGACCAATGCGCAATCGGCGCATGTGCCGGTCATCGTCACCTCAGGCCAGCAGGCCCGTCAGTACGCGGCGCTGGGAGCGCTCCTGACCAACGTCGATGCGCCGACGCTGGCCAGGCCGCTGGTGAAATGGAGCAATGAGCCGCTACGCCCGCAGGACGTTCCACACGCGCTCTCGAAGGGCATTCTCCTCGCGACATCGGCCCCGGCCGGACCGGTGTACCTCTCCCTCCCCCTGGACGACTGGGACATCGATGCCGATGCCAGCGCGCTCGAGCAGCTCAAGGCCCGGGCCGTCTACGGTGATCCCGTTGTCCCGGAGGGATCGCTGGAGCTGCTGCGGAGCAGGCTGGCCGCGGCGTCGAACCCGGTGATGATCCTCGGGCCAGGTACCGACGACGCGGTCGGCTGGGGTGGCGCCACCCGGCTGGCTGAGCAGCTCGCACTGCCGGTGTTCGTCGCATCCAGCCCGTCACGATGCCCGTTCCCCACCCGGCACCCGAACTACCGGGGCATCCTGCCGTCCGACATCCCCGGCGTCGCGGGCAAGCTTGACGGGCACGACCTCATCGCGGCGTTCGGCGCCGCGATCTTCCGCTACCACGAATTCGCGGAAGGTGACTACCTGCCCGCAGGCGCCGAGTTGTGGGCCGTCACCTCCGACCCCGATGAAGCAGCCCGCGCCCCGGTCGGCCACATCCTGATCGGCGACCCGTCCGATGCGCTGACCCGGCTCGCCGGCTCGATGCCCGCCGCCGGGCGGCCGCCGCTGACCTCTCCCGCCCAGCCTGGCCTCCTCGACGAGGCAGGCCCCGCGTTCAGCGCGGACGCCATCATCAGCGCGCTCAACGCCGCCAAGGACGAGAACACGGTCATCGCGCACGAGTGGACGTCGGTCGACACGACCTGGGACCGGTTCGACCTCTCCCGCCCCGGCAGCCTGTTCTTCCCCGACGCCGGAGCGCTCGGGTGGGGCCTTCCCGCAGCGATCGGGCTGCAGCTGGGAAACCCGTCCCGGCGAGTGCTGGCCATCCTCGGTGACGGCGCACTGCACTACACGGTCAGCGCGCTGTGGACGGCCGCGCGCTACCGGGTTCCCGTCGTGTTCGTCGTGGCCCGGAACCGGGAGTACGCCGCTCTGAAGAAGTTCGCCCAGGTGATGCACATCGATGGCGTGCCCGGCCTCGAACTTCCCGACATCGACATCACCGGCATTGCCACCGCCTACGGAATACCCGCAACACAGGTCACCAGCCTGGCCCAGCTCACCACCACGGTAAGAGACGCACTGGCCGGCGACGGCCCGCGCCTGATCGAAGTCCCCCAGGAGCGCCTGTCCAGCACCTGAGCATCACCGCCACCGGCATCCCCGGTAGTCTCAGCAGTCGGCGGCAGGTTGGGAGCAACGACCGGTAAAGGGTTAGCGATGGCGACAAGCACCACACAGGCGCTACGGAGCGCAGGGGTGACGAGCGTCCTGGCCCCGGACGATCCGGGATACGCCAGCGAGACATCCGGGTTTGACCTCGGGATCGCCTGCTTGCCCGACATCGTGGTCGCGGCACGGACACCCGCCGACGTGGCGGCGACCGTCGCCGTCGCCAGCGAACACGGCGAGCGGCTCACCGTTCTAGGTTCCGGGCACGGCCGCCTGCACGAGGTGCACGGCGGGGTCGCGATCAGCATGCGGGCCCTCGCGGACGTCGAGGTCGATACCGGCCAGCGTTCGGCCCGGATCGGTGCGGGCGCGACTTGGGAGCCAGTCCTGGCGGCCACCGCCCCGCATGGGCTCGCCGCCTTGTGCGGGTCGGCGCCGGCGGTCGGTGTCGCCGGATATCTGCTGGGCGGAGGTCTCGGCCCGCTGGCACGCACCTACGGCTTCAGCGCCGACCATGTCCAGGCCGTCGAGGTCGTCACTCCCGCCGACGGCCGCCTGACCGTGACGGCGGAGTCCCACCCTGACCTGTTCTGGGCCCTGCGGGGCGGCAAGGGGGGCCTCGGCGTGGTCACCGCGGTGACCATCGGGCTGCTCTCGCTCAGCGAGGTATATGGCGGCGCGCTGTACTTCGGGGCCGCTGACGTACCGGCCGTGCTCGCCGCCTACGCCGAATGGTCACCCGCGCTGCCGGAGTCGACGACAGCCTCCATCGCCCTGCTGCGGCTCCCTGACGCTGACGCGCTGCCCGAGGCGATCCGCGGCCAGCGGGTGGCCCACGTCCGCGTGGCCAGCACCGACGCCCCGGCCGCCGCCGAACGGCAACTTGCGGCGATCCGCGCGGTGGCCCCGCCCCTGCTCGACACCATCGGCACGCTGCCCTACGACCGCATCGGCACGATCCACGGTGATCCCGTCACCCCCATGTCCGTGGCCAACGGCTCAGCCGCGCTGGCCACGCTTGACGCCGATGCCCTAGCAGCGTTGCTCGCCGTCGCGGGTCCGCAGACCGATGCCCCGCTGTCTTCGGTCGAGATCCGCACTCTGGGCGGAGCAACGGCGCGCCAGGCACCGGTCCCCAACGCTGTCGGCGGCCGCTCCGCAGCCCACCTGCTCAACGTCTACGCTGCCCCCGAGCCGGCCCTCAGCGACCCAGAACGCCTGGCGGCCGTCCGGTCCGTACTGGGATCAGTCGCCCAATGGCGCGCACCCACGGAGCTGATCAACTTCGTCGGCCGCGCAAACGACACCAGCGCAGTGCTTCGTTCGTGGTCACCCGACCAGAACGATCGCCTGGACACCATCCGCTCCCGGCACGACCCGGCGGGCATGTTCCCGTTCGGGCGACACGCCGCCGGATAGCTGTCAGCCTTGGCGCCCAGCATGTTACGGCCCATCATGCGGCTCCGTCTGGGTAGACGGGCTGCCACATGGCGTCGTTCACCGCCTGGACCAGGTTCTCGTGCTCCTTGGCCGCCACGCCGTCCGCTACGGCGGCCCGGGCCACAGCGACCGCTGTGGTGGCTGAGGAAGCGCGCAGGTTTTCCACTGCGGGCAGCAGCGCAGCCCCGGGTGCGCTGACGTCGACGTGGCCCGCCACGGCCCGGGCTGCCGCCAGCAGCATGCCGTCGGTGATCTTAGCTGCGCCGGACACGTTCACGCCCAGGCCTAGCCCGGGGTAGAGCATGGCGTTGTTAGCCTGCCCGAATGAATAACGCACACCGCCGTAGTCGAATGGGGGGATGGGCAGGCCGGTGGCCACCAGTGCCTGGCCGTTGGTCCAGGCGATGATGTCGGCCGGCATCGCCTCGATCTGTGAGGTGGGGTTGGAGATCGGGAAGATCACCGGCCGTGGTGTCCCGGCCGCCATAGCCTGGACGACCTGGGCGGTGAACGCCCCGTGCGCAGTCGAGGTCCCGATCAGGATGGTGGGCTTGACCTGTTCGACCACAGTGTGCAGGGTGATGATCCCGGAGGCGGCGCGTGCCTGGCGCAGGGCGGCCATCTGCGGCCAGCGCACCGCCGTGGCCGGATCGACCTGGACCGGGGTTTTGGCCCAGCTGACCGCCTCGGCCGGGGACGGGCGTAGGAGCGCTGGTAGTCCAGCAGCCCGTCCCCCATGTCGCTGGTGAGCAGGCCCGGCAGGTCCACGATCCAGATCTGGCGGGTGGCCTGCGCCTCATCCAGCCCGTCACGGATCATCTGAGCGCGGATCTGGTCGGCGATACCGGCTCCGGCGGTGCCCCCGCCGAACACGACGACCCTCTGGTCACGCCACCGGGCGCAGGTGATCTTCACCGCGTTGAACAGCCCGGCCAGCACGACCGCGCCGGTTCCTTGCATGTCATCGTTGAAGATCCGGTACTTGTCCTGGTAACTCACCAGGATCCGCCGCGCGTTATCCGCGCCGAAGTCCTCGAAGTGCAGCAGCGCGCCGGGGAACAGCGACGACGCAGCCTGCAGGTACGCGGCGATGAAGGCGTCATAGCGGTCGCCACGCACCCTGGCATGCCGGTTCCTCAGGTACAGCGGGTCGTTCAGCAAGCCCTCGTTGTTGGTCCCCACGTCCAGCGATACCGGGATGACCCGGCGCGGGTCGATCCCGGCCGCAGCGGTGTAGACGGCAAGTTTGCCGACCGAGATCTGGATGCCGCCTACGCTCCAATCGCCGATGCCCAAGATCTCCTCGGCGTCGGTACACACGATCAGGTCCACATCACCAGGCCCGAGCTGAAGGGCCGCGAAGGCCTTCTCGATGTCGCCAGGCTGATCGATCGACAGGAAGACGCCCCGCGGGCGGCGGAACTCATGGGAATACTTCCTGATCGCATCCCCGATCGTCGGGTCGTACACGACCGGCAGCAGTTCGGCCAGGTGGTCGGCCAGCACCTTGTAATACAGCACCTCGTTGCTGTCGTGCAGCTGCTCCAGGAACACGTTCTTCGCCAGATCGGTAGGCTGACCGTGCAGCTGCTCGTACACGCGCCGCGCCTGGTCCTCAAGACTCAGCACCGCCGCAGGCAGCCGTCCGGTCAGGCCGAGGGCCTCCCGTTCAGCGTGAGTGAACGCAGCCCCCCGGTTACGCAACGGGTCATCCAACACGCCGCGCAGCACCGGCCCGCCACTGTAACCAGCCATAATCATCGCCCTCCCATGGGACCAGTCTGCAACCTACCTATCGTCTCGCTCCGCGTTGATTAGCTGGGCGGCCGTCCGAGCGGTGGCCGGATGGGGGCGACGGCAGCAACCCGGCGCCGTCGCGGACCCGACCACATCGCCGGGACGGCATCGATCGCGGCCGCTACCGCATAGGCAGCCTGCTCGTAGTTGACCCGCCAGCCGACGAAGTCCGGCCAGGCGTCGGCGGGGTCTCGCTCGATCGGGAAGTCGACCGCCCGCATATGGGCGACCGCGCCGAGGAAGTCGTCGTAGCTGAGGGTGATCCCGACGGCCGGGTCGACCACCTCCGGGACGTCGAGGCCCATCGCCCTCGCGACCCGGGTGAGGCACTCGAACCCGCCCCGCAGACAAAGCCGGGCGGGCACCACTGGCGCGGCCTCCGGGCACAGCGCGAGGTAGAGCGCTGCCGAGTCCAGCACCGCCAGCAGCGCTATGACCCACGACGACAGCGGCCGGGGGGAACGGAACCGCACCAGCGGCAGGTACGTGGTGTGACTCTCCGCCACCTCAGCCGCCCAGTTCTCCCACTGCGCGTAAAGATCGGGCAGGGTATGGATGGTGGACGCTCCCGACCCCAGGGCGTAATGGGTACGCGCCAGCAGCTCCGGCCCCCAGGAGGGAACCCCGGCCCGGGCGTTCAGCAGGGCTACCTCGTTCTCCCGCCGGTTGAACTCCGAATACAAGGTGGGCAAGTAGGCGATCTGCAGCGTGACGGCTACCAGCCCCGTGAAGGCGGCCAGATCCGCGAGCACTTTCTCTGCATTGCCCACAGCTTCGTTGGGGCCGAACACCTCGGGGCTGGCCACGCTGAACGCTGACCCCAGCCCGGTGTCGATGAACGGCCACAGCAGCAGCGCATAGCCGACGAAGAAGATCGCCAGCCAGGCCGCCAGCTGAGCTAGCAGGACGGCGGCCGCCTGCGCGGCAAGCACCCGGTCACGCTGCCTATGATCGGCGATGCGACTGGTGACCAAGCGAAACGCCGAGTTGACGATCCGGTCGACCCAGCGGGTCAGCCGGTCACCGGCCGGACGGGGCACAATAAGCGTGCCGATTAGGCTCCCCCACGTGCTGAGTACGAGCAGGGCGCCGACAACCGCGATCACCGCGCGGGCAGCAAGCGGCACAACCATGACATTTCCTCTCAATGGTCACTGGCATAACAAGCTACCGAGGCCGGTCCGGCCTCACGCGGCAGAGGCGTCTCGCTAGGGATTTCGGCGGAGCATCCGGCCATTGCGGAGGATCCAGGCAACTGGCAGACTCGGCGACCATGACGGGACTCACGCTGACCGGACTAGAGGGCAAGGTCGCCGTGGTCACCGGCGCCGGCCGGATGCGCTCGATCGGGCGGCCGATCGCCGCGGAGCTGGCCCGGGCCGGCTGTGACGTGGTGCTCACTGGCACCGGGCGCGCACCGGAGCGGTATCCAGACGACGAGAAACAGGCCGGGTGGCGTGACATCGACTCGGTCGCCGAGGAGGTGCGGGCGCTGGACCGCCGCGCGCTCCCGGTGATCAGCGACGTGTCTGATCCCGGGGCGGTGGACCGCCTCTTGGCCGAGGTGCTCGGCACCTTCGGACGAGTCGACATCATCGTGAACAACGCGGCCGCGGCGCGCGGCGCGGACCGGGTACCGGTGATCGACCTCGACGTCGACCTCTGGCGGACCGTCATCGACGTAAACCTCAACGGCACCTTCTACATGAGCCGCGCCTTCGGCCGGGCCCTCGCCGAGCAAGGCAACGGCGGCAGTATCGTCAACATCTCGTCGGACGCCGGGAAGATGATGTCGGCCAGCACGGCCGCGTACTCGGCGTCCAAGGCCGGCATCCACGCCCTCACCTGCGCGATGGCATCTGAGCTCGGCCGTTCCCGCGTGCGTGTCAACGCGATCTGTCCCGGCATCGTCGATACGTACCGCCTGGATGACATTCCGCGCGGCCAGCAATGGGACGACTTCGTGGCGCGCGTGCCGCTGGGACGCGCCAGCTCCGGCGAGGACATCGCCTGGATGACCGTCTACCTGTGCTCGGACCAGGGCTCCTGGATCACGGGCCAGCTCTACAGCGTCAACGGCGGAACCCTCACCGGCCGCTGAATCAGCGCAGCCCGTCTGTGGTTTTCGGTATGCCGACGATATACACCGGCTCGTAGCCTTAAGAGCATGCGCGTGCTGGTCGTCGAGGATGAGCCCTACATGGCGGAGGCCATCCGCGATGGGCTGCGCCTGGAAGCGATCGCGGCCGACATCGCCGGTGACGGCGACACCGCGCTGGAACTGCTGAGCGTCAACGCCTACGACATCGCCGTCCTCGACCGCGACATTCCCGGGCCCCCCGGTGACGAGATCGCCGAAAGCATCGTCGCTTCCGGCAGCGGTATGCCGATCCTGATGCTCACCGCTGCGGACCGGCTTGACGACAAGGCCTCCGGGTTCGGGCTCGGCGCCGACGACTACATCACCAAGCCGTTCGAGCTCCGAGAGCTCGTGCTCAGGCTCAGAGCACTCGACCGCAGGCGTGCTCACCACAGGCCGCCCGTACGGGAGATCGCAGGCCTGCGCCTGGATCCGTTCCGCCGCGAGGTCTACCGGGACGGCCGCTACGTCGCGCTGACCAGGAAGCAGTTCGCCGTGCTTGAAGTTCTCGTCGCCGCCGAAGGTGGTGTCATCAGCGCCGAGGAGCTCCTGGAACGGGCCTGGGACGAGAACGCCGACCCGTTCACCAACGCCGTGCGCATCACCGTCTCGGCCCTGCGCAAGCGGCTCGGCGAACCCTGGGTCATCGCCACCGTGGCCGGCGTCGGCTACCGCATCGACACCGGACCAGACACCGAGCGCGGGACAGGAGACCGTGGATAGAGCCCCTGGTTTGAGCGTCCGCCTCAAACTCACCCTCAGCTACGCCGGATTCCTCGTGCTCGCGGGTGCCTTGCTGCTCGCCCTGTGGGTGATCCTCCAACGATACTTCTCCGACGCGGCGGTCATCAGAACCACAAGATCTGGCATCGGCGGGGCGTTCGCTCCAGGCCGCGACATCCCCCAGCGAGCCTTCGGCCAAGCGGCCGCCGCAGTCCTGGCGTTCCTGCTGGTATTCGGTCTCCTGGGTGGGTGGATTCTCGCCGGGCGCATGCTTGCCCCCCTGGCTCGCATCACAGACGCCACACGAATAGCCGCGACCGGAACGCTCTCACACCGAATCCGGCTACCGGGCCGCAGCGATGAGTTCCGCGAACTCGCCGACGCCTTCGACATCATGCTCACACAGCTCGAAGCGCACGTCGCCGAAGAGCAGAGGTTCGCGGCCAACGCCTCCCACGAACTGCGCACCCCGCTGGCGATCACGCAGGCCCTGCTCGACGTCGCCCGCGGCGATCCGAACCGCGACCGCGGCGAGCTCGACGACCGCCTCCGCGCCGTCAACACCCGGGCGATCGATCTCACCGAAGCATTGCTTCTGCTCAGCCGCGCCGGCCAGCGATCCTTCACCCGGGAACACGTCGACTTGTCCCTCATCGCGGAAGAAGCCGCAGAAACGCTCCTCCCGCTCGCGGAAAAGCACGGCGTCACCATCGAGACCTCCGGGGACATCACCCCCACCGTCGGCTCCCACGCGCTCCTGCTGCAGATGACCACGAACCTCCTGCACAACGCCATCGTCCACAACCTCCCCGAACACGGCACCGTGCAGCTCAGCACCGCCATCCGCGCCGAGTCTGTGATGCTCACTGTCAAGAACACCGGCGTCAAGCTCAGCCCGCGGGTGGTCTCGACCCTCACCGAACCGTTCCAGCGCGGCACTGAACGCATACGTGGTGACCATGCAGGTGTCGGCCTCGGCCTGGCCATCGTCAAGAGCATCACCCAAGCACACGACGGAACCCTTGCCCTCGCCCCGCCGGCCGCCGGAGGGCTCTGCGTCACGGTGCAACTGCCCATCGCGGCTCCGCACACCGGCAGATGACGACCAGGGGAAGGACTCATGAGGCGGACCTACGTCGCTCGGCGACCGCGCTCAACTATGTGATGGGAAAATCAAAATAGGTGTCTGGATAAGGTTCGCCTTCCAGTGTGTAATGCCACCACTCGCAATCATATGAGCCAAAACCGCACGCCTTCATGATGGAGCAAAGGTATTGACGGTTTCTCGCCTCGCTTCGCGTGATGCCTTTCGCTCCATGATGCGAGATTGAATCCATCAAGTCATGGTCACCGCCCATGGGGGCAAGCTCACCTGTCGCCAGGTGATAGAGCGTCAAGTCAACGGCGCTGCCCCGGCTGTGGCCCGACTTTGCGGCCACGTATCCTTTTTCAAACATCATGGCTCTGTCAATATTCGGATAGTGCCGCAGCTTTGTCCGGCCATCCTCCGGCTGCCTTGACCAGCGCAGAAAGCAATCTACGGCGCGTTGCGGGCGGTAACCGTCCCAAAGAAGCAAGCCAAAGCCAAGGGATGCGGCTTCTTCTCGGGCTCTTTCCAGGGCCGCGCACAAAGCGCTCGTACCGAGAATCCGATTGGCCAGATATCCGTCCACCGGTTTGCCGGTAAAGTTATCCCACGTGGCGTACTTAGCATCCCAGCGTACTCCGGACACGAACTCGTCTATAAAGACAAAATCATCTTTCATCGGCTCTTCCCGTCAATGCCAGCGACACCATCCGGTCGATCACTTCGGCAAGCGACAACCCTGCGGCTGCCATCATTCTCGGATAACGGCTGTATGAGGTCATGCCAGGTAGGGTGTTAACCTCGTTAAGGACTACTTCTCCGTCTTCTTTGAGGAACATGTCCACTCGCGATAGTCCCCTGCATCCCAGGGCGCGGTATACGGCCTTGGCTGTCTCCTGGACGAGCGAGCGCGACTCTGCCGAAATGTCAGCGGGAACGATCGGAGTTGAGTTTTCGGAACCGCTTTCAGGCGCACTTTCCTGATGGATTCTGAAAAAGCCATGAGATAGCGAGATTCGGTCTACCTCGCCCGCAATCAGATCCGTATCGTTTCCCAGAATGGCGCATCCGACCTCGCTGCCGACGACAGCCTCTTCAATCAGCACCTTCGTGTCGTACTGCCTCGCAGTTTCCATCGCGCTCGCCAGCTCTTCTTTCCGGGATACCTTGCTGACGCCGAAGGATGACCCTGAACGGGCTGGCTTTACGAAGACGGGATAGGTTAGCCGGTCGGTATCGATATTCTCGTTCGCGGTGACGGCCCAGAAATTCGGCGTAGCGATTCCCGTGCTCCTGGCGACGATGTAAGCAAGGGATTTGTCCATGCACAGGGCAGAACTTTGGACATCGCAGCCTGCGTAGGGGATGCCGGAGAGCTCCAGCAGACCTTGCATCGCGCCATCCTCGCCGAGTTTGCCGTGCAGGACGGGCAGCACCAGGTCCAGGCTGATCGCCTCGTATTGTCCCTCCTCCAGGACAATCAATCCGTGTGCGCTTCTGTCCGGTGACAGGACGGCCGGACGGCAACTGCCGTTCTCCCAGTCTGTGCCAGGGCCGTCACAGAGCTTCCAGGCGCCGCTCTTCGTAATCCCGATATAGAACGGTTCATACTTTTCGGTATCGAGGTTCTTTGCGACCTCTTGCGCAGACTTGACGGAGACGGGATGTTCTTCTGAACAGCCCCCGAATATGATACCGACCCTAAGCTTATCCATGCCGATTTCGCCTTTCAAATTTCAGGCAGTTGATGATATTGTTTTCAACAATGTCGCTCAGGGCGTGGTCCGTGTAGTAGGCCGTGTGCGGACTGATAAGCACATTCGGCAGCTCTTGCAGCCGCAACAGCGGCTTGCTCTCAATGGGCTCGTTCCTTCGGTCGGCGTAGAATATTCCTTCCTCTCCCTCGAGGACATCCAGCGCCGCACCGCCCAGTCTGCCGCTTTCCAGTGCCGGGATAAGGGCCTCCGTATCGAGAAGTGAACCGCGTCCAGTATTGATAATGAACGCGCCGTGCTTCAGCTGCTCGATACGCCGGCGATTCAAGAGATGGTGCGTGTCCGCGTTAAGCGGTGTATGGAGCGTTACCACGTCGCTCAGCTGCAGCAATTCATCAAGAGGAACGTAATCGGCAGCGGTCTTGGGACGCCTGTCATAGGCCAGTATCCGGCAGCCGAACCCCCGCAGCCTGTCCATGACCGCGGCACCAATGCGTCCTGTCCCGATTACCCCGATGGTCAGATCGCGCAGTTCTCTCCCGCGTACATCATTCAATCTGTAATCATGAATATCCGCACGGCGGATTATGGATTTTGCATTGCGCACCGCCATCAGCATGAGCATCAGCGTGTAGTCGGCCACGCTGTCGGGCGAATAGGCGACGTTCTCGACGGAAATGCCGACGCTCTCCGCGTATTTCACATTGATATGGTTATATCCAATGCTTCGCGTGGAGATGTACGTTACGCCGGCGCGGCTGAGCGCAAGAAGAGTGAAATTCGTGATCTGAGTCTTGTGGCCGACGCTGATGCACCGGTTTCCGGAAGCCAGCTCAATATTGGCTTCAGATACCGCTGCCTCTGTGATAGTTGGCATCACGCCAAGGCGAGGCGCTATCTCCCGGAACAAAACGGCCTCGTCCTGCCCGCATCCGTAAATCGTGATTCCCGTGGCCGGGACCGCCGAGGAGGACGGGGACGCCAGCGATCGCGTGCGGCAGGCCTCTGATAGTGCCGGTTCGCTGTAGGTCATGCCCCCAGTCAAGGCAGCATGGTGTTGCCGGCCCGTATGTGGTTTCCGATACGCCGCCGATATGCTACCGGCCGCCGAAGATCTCGTGGCCGTCCAGGTAGCCGAGCTCGTCCAAGGCCACACCGGGCGTGAACCGGGTGAGTTCCTCGCGGAACGGGGCGACGTCGGTGGCGGCGGAAAATCCAGGGAGCCAGTTGTCGTGGTGGCCTAGGACAATCCGCCGGGGGCGTAGCAGCGCGGCTTCCCGGCCGACAAACTGGGCCAGCGAGCCCTGGATCGGCTCACCGTCGATGTTGCCCCGGCCGGCTGCGGCGATGATGGCGACGTCGGGGCGGATCCCCTGCACCATTCCGGTCCAGTAACCGGAGGTGTCCTGGTAGAACAACCGTCCACCGGGCGTGTCGAAGACGTAGCACAGAGCGCCGCCGTCCCCCCGGGCGCCCTGCTCGCTGCCCTGGAGGTGCTCGGCGACCGCCGGGCCAAGGGATTCCAGCCGACGTCCCATCTCAGCGAGCCGCGCCTGCCGATCCTGGTACCGCACCCCGAGATCACCGAGGCAGACCTCGCTTGGGTCGCGTGCCGACGCATGGGACCAGATGCAGGAGTGCAGCGACGGGTAAACCGAGACTGACACCTCATCAGCCAGCCGGATGCGCTCCCCGCCCGCGACGGGCATGAGCTGGGCGAGCGGGACACCCTGGGTCTGCATGACACGGACGGTCTCAAAACTACCGATGATCGTCGCCCCGGTGTTCCGGGCAATTCGCTCTGCCCCCCAGAGGTGATCGAAATGCGAATGGCCGACCACTACGAAGTCACATCGGTCGATGTCACCTGCGGTTAGCCCCGTGCCCGCCGCCCCTTCGGCCCGGTCGATGTAGGCATCCAGGAAAACAACGAGCTCGCCGACAGTCAGCCGGAATGTGGCACAGCCGTACCAATCAAGGGTCGCCGTCACGTCTATAGGCTACGTCTCCGCCAATCTCGGGACGAGCCGCTATGAAGCAACACTCTTAGCGAACAGGAAATACCGTGTCCAAATGTTTCGGGCGGCCGATAAGCCGGCCGTGAAACGCGACCACAGCGGGGCGGGCAGCGTGGTGCGCAGGCCCTCGCCGCAGGACGAGGGCCTGCGCACCATGTTCCAGCTCGGCTGCCTGGGTTAACGCGCCTGCCAGACCGGGTCTCGCTTCTCGGCGAAGGCGAGCGGACCTTCCTTCGCGTCGGCGGAAGTCATGACGGCCCTGGTCTCGGTGTCGTTCAGGGCCCAGGCCGCATCTTCGGCGCTGACTTGCCCGTCGATGATCCCGTTGGCGATGCGCTTGGAGGCCTGGACCGCCAGCGGGGCATTGACACAGATCGACTGGGCGAGTTCGAGCGCCCCTTCCAGGGCCTTGCCGTGTTCGACAACGCGGTTCACGAATCCGAGCTCGTAGGCTCGCTGGGCGCTGATGCGCTCGCCGGTCATGATCATCTCCATCGCGACCTTCTTCGGCAGCTGTTGCGGCAGCCGGAACGCGCCGCCCGCGGCGGCGATGATGCCCCGCTTAACCTCCGGGAGCCCGAAACTCGCGGTCTCGGCGGCCACGATCATGTCGCTGGCCAGCGAGATCTCGCTCCCTCCGCCGAGCGCGAACCCGTTGACGGCGGCGATGGTCGGCTTGCTGATGGGATGACGGGTATACCCGCCGAAACCCCAGGCCAGCTCGCGGGGATCATCGGGCTGCCTCCGGTCGCCCTGGCTGAGCGCTTTCAGGTCAGCCCCCGCGCAGAACGCGCGGTCCCCGGCCCCGGTCACGATGAACACCCAGATCTGATCGTCGGTATCGGCTTCCTCCAGCGCGTGGCCAAGACCCGACGCGACGTCCCGGTTCACCGCGTTACGGGCCTCCGGCCGGTTGATCGTGGCCACCATGACCCGTCCGATCCGCTCTACCAGGACCGCTTGGTTGTCACTCATCTTGATCCTCACCCAGGCTTCCTCGTCCGGTTACCTCCGAGGGCCGCAGCCTCTCGCGATAACTGTTGTGTACTTTGCGCAGTATTGCGATCTTTTCAACGGGCCCGGCTGCAGGCAAGCGCGAGGCTGGCCCGCGGCAGGCACGCCGGTGAGCGCCGACGCGGTCGCCCGAGACATAACCTGGGCGGATCTGGACAGGTAGAGCCGGTATGGATGCCCAGAGCGAGGACCAGGAAGACGCCCGGCTGCAACCCGTCGGCACGGAACTCGCCCCGCCGCCGGGCAGCGAGCTGGAGACCGATGTGGTTCCCGATTCGCTGGTCTCCGAATTTTCCTCGCTGACCACGCCCTACTGCTGGGTCATCACCGAGGACACGGTCGCCGGCTACGACGGGGCCGAGCCGTCAGCGGTAGGTAAGTCCGGGCCCGGCGAGGCGATCGCCGAGGACGTCGCCGAGGCCTTGACCGCTGGCCGGTTCTTCCGGCTGGTCGACGGGAGGGGCCGGGAACTCGTCATCGGCCGGCTGTACGACCCGAGCGGCGAGAACCAGCTCTCCCCGCTGGACGATTTCGGGCGGCCAGACCTTGGCGCGCTGAATGTCGAGTTCCGCGCAGAAGGCGGCTGGCAGGCAGCCTGACCTGAGCCCCTTCCGCCACTCAGCGATCTCCGTGCAACTAGTTCACCCGGAGGTGGCCGGCCGGCGGTGGTAGTTGCCCTGGGATGCTGGCGCGGGGGTATTGAGCGGCGTCATGATGGAATCGCTCCCGAGCAAGCGAGGAATGAATCTTGACTGAGTATCACGAGGAAGAGATCACCGGAGCCGCCGGAGTCGCCAGGATCATCGCCAGCCTGGAGGAGCCGGTTGTGCTGGGGATCCCGGGCGGCCACATGATGAGCGTGTTCGATGCGCTCTCGTCGTATCAGGACAAGGTGCGGACGCTGCTGCTGCGCGAGGAATCCCTGGCCACTGTCATGGCGGAGGCTCTCGGACGCCTGACCTCGCAGCCCGCGGTCGTGATGGGCCAGGGCGCCTGGGTCCTGGGCAACGCCGGGATCGGGATCATGGAAGCTCACCTGGGAAGCTCCCCTATGCTCATCCTCGTCGACGCTACCGAGGGCGGCTCATTCTCCCACCATGGCCCGTACCAGTCCGGATACGGTGATTACGGCGCGTACGACATCGTCAACGGGCTGCGGGCCATTACCAAGCGGGTGTTCGTGGCGCTCGATCCCGTGCAGGCCGTACAGATGACCCAGCTCGCCGTGAAGCATGCCGTCGCCGGGCAGCCTGGGCCCGTGGCTGTCGTCTTCCACAGTCGTGCGCTGTCGGGCTCGATCAGCAGCGCCGACGGGCTGCGGCTCTACCTCGACCGCCCCTACCATAGCCGTTCAGCACTGTCACCGCTGCCCAGCGAGGTGCGCAAGGCCGCGGCCGCGCTGCGCGCCTCGAAACGGCCGGTGCTGATAGCAGGCAACGGCATCCGCCTGGCCCGCGCGGACGCGGCGCTGCGGACCTTCGCCGAGCGGCACGGGATTCCAGTGGCCACGACCGCGGCAGGAAAGGGCGTATTCGCCGAGACCCACCCGCTGGCCCTGGGGGTGATCGGCACCTTCGGCCACCCGACGGCGAACGCCGCGGTGGGCGACGCTGACCTGATCGTGGCGGTGGCCACCAAGCTCGGCGCCACCGATACGGCCAACGAGAACCCGGCGCTCATCGACGCGCACCGGCAGAAGATCATCCAGATCGACGCGGAGCCGCTGAACGCGGGGTGGACCTACCCCGTCGACATCCAGGTCATCAGCGATGCCGCGGCCGGGCTGGACGCCCTGGCCGCGGAGGTCGGCAGTCTGGACGCTGACGGCCAAGCCCGGGTCGCCCGCCTGCGCGGCCAGCTCGGCTGGCACCCAGGCTTGCCGGTGAGCGGCGAGGGTCAGCTCCGGCCGCGGCGGGTGGCCCAGATCCTGGCCGAGGAAGTTCCGCCGGACAGCGTCATGGCCTGTGATGCCGGGGAAAACCGGCTGTTCATGCTGCACGACTTCGTCGTGGGTGAGGGCGGGACTCTCCTTCAGCCGAACGCTGGCGGTGGCATGGGATACGCGATACCGGCGGCCATGGCCGCGGCCCTGATAGGGAACCGCCCGGCGTATGCGGTGTGCGGGGATGGCGGATTCGCCATGACACTGCACGGCCTGATGAGCGCGGTCGAGAACCAGTTGCGGATCACGGTTGTCGTATTCAACAACCGGGCACTTGGGTGGGTACTTCACGGCCAGGGAAACAAGCCGTTCGCGTCTACTTTCGCCGACTTCGATCTCGCGGGAATCGCGGCCGCCATCGGCTGCGCAGCCAGCACCGTGACAAACGAGAATGACCTGCGGAACGCTCTCAAAGAGTCTATAGATAACCCGGGGACGTCAGTTATCGTGGCCCGTACCTCACTGGAGGATTCATTCCTGGACGTGGCGTCGTCCCTGTCTGGCCGGCACGCGGAATCGGTCGATGACAGTCAGTGACCCTTATTGACCTTCCCGGCAGCAGATGTCGGATCGGGTGCACTCCCGTTCGTAGTAGGGGCAGGAGGGCGCCCGCGGGGCGCCCCGGGCTAAGGCAAGGGAGTTAAAGATGCCGCATCCGATCGTGCACGCCGAGATCCGGTCGAAGGACCCCGACGCGACTCGCAAGTTCTTCGCGGACTTGCTCGGCTGGACCTACCCGGACCCAGGCGCGATCCCCGGCTACACCTTCGTCGACACCGGTGTTCCCGGTGCGCTGTACACGGCGATCAGCCCGCTGCAGGGCGGTTCGGATCTCGTCACTTTCTTCGTCGCCGTGGACGATATCGACGACGCCGTGAAACGGGCCAGCGACCTCGGCGGCCAGGTGATCCAGGAGCCGCAGCACGTGCCGGGCGTCGCCTTTGCGCTGGTCGCCGACCCGCAAGGCCACGTCGTGGGACTGACCCAGCAGGGCTGAGGGGCCTATCGGCCGGTCACGTGACGCCCGTGGAGGGCGGGCTAGCAGGTCGATGACGACCTCGATACGGGGGATGGCCTCTGCGGGCCATGGGCGTGGGCAAGCGCTGGTCGCTCGCAGAGGCCACCCGATGATCAAACGGCAGCAGCGAACGGCCGCAAACGGGATCGTCGGCCCTGCTCAGATTCGGTTACAACACTTGCTGTTTATAAGACAACATGTGTAGTATGGCGATCGTGTCGAATCGGAGACAGGTCCTGCTGGACGCCGCGATCCGGGTGCTCGGCGAGCGCGGGGTACGGGCTCTGACGCACCGGGCGGTGGACAGCGAGGCGGGTCTGGCCACGGGCTCGACGGCGAACTATTTCCCGGCTCGGGAGGCGCTGCTCGAGGCGATCGTGGACCGGGTCTCTGAGCTGGAGCGGCAGCGTTTCGATGAGCTAGCGGTCGAGGTCGTCCCGGTGACCCCGGTGGATCTCGGCCGCGCGATGGCCGGCTGGGTCCAGGAGGCTACCGGCGACTTCCGGGCCCTGACCCTGGTTCGGTATGCCGTCCTGCTGGAGGCCGGGACCAACCCCAGGATCCGGCGTCGGCTCGCCGAGACAGGTGACAGGGTCAACGCCTGGTTCGCGAACTGGCTGCGCCAGATCGGGTCCGCCGACACCGACCGTGACGTGCACGTGCTCGGCAACTACATCACCGGGCTGATGCTGCATCAGCTCGCCATGCCCGATCCCCGGTTCGACCCCGCAGAGGAGATTGTGGCCTTGCTTGAGTCCGCGGCGGGCCGCCAGGCACGCACGTAATAAGGGGCATCACACGCCGGGGAACGGAGGCCGCGATGGACCAGGGCGAGGCGTGGGCCGCGATTGATGAGCAGCGGCGGGCGCTGGTGCGGCTGCTGGAAAGCTTGTCAGCGGAAGAATGGGACCAGCCATCGCTGTGCGACGGCTGGACGGTGCGCCAGGTGGCGGCGCACCTGGCCTTGCAGAACGCCCCATGGTCGGCGATGCCCCGGGCCATGGTCGACGCCGTGCGTTACGGGGGCATGAACGGCGCGATCCACGCGATGGCATGCCGCCACGCCCGGCTTGCCGTCGAGGTCATCATCGCCGAGATAGGCGACCGCATCGGAGTGCACCGGCCGCTGCCGACCGTCACCTTCCGCGAGAGCGCAATCGACTACCTGGTGCACGGCCAGGACATCGCCCTGCCGCTCGGGCGAGACATGACGATGTCACGAGAGCTCGCCCTGCTCGCAGCGGACCGTGTCTGGTCAACCCCCCGGATGTTCCACGCCCGCAAGAAGCTCGGCGGCTACCGGCTCGTCGCCGACGACGCCTCATGGTCAGCTGGGCAGGGCCAGGAGGTCTGCGGGCCGATCGGCGCGCTGCTCCTGCTGCTCACCGGTCGTCCGGCCGCGCTGCCGCAGCTGTCCGGCCCCGGGACCGCAAGCCTGCGCCAGTCCCTGGCCCCATCGGCGGCCACGGGGTGATCCTGCGCAGCGTCACCCTCTGCGGTTGCCCCGCTTGATGTGCCCGTTGCGCCACCTAGGTTGACAGGTGTACTGACAACTTATACGGTGACCGTTATGTCAGAAGAACTGACAACTACGACACGGCCGCTTCCTCGGCTGGACGCGAATCTCGGCTATCTGTTCCGGCTCGCGCACCAGCGCTTCCGGGCGCTACTGGACAGCGAACTGGAGGACCTCGGGCTGACCGCGCAGGAGTACGGGATCCTGAGCGTGTTCGAGACCAGGCCCGAGCTATCCACCTCCGAGCTTGCTCGCATCTCGCAGGTCACGAGGCAGACGATGCACACGTCCGTCCTCAGCCTCGAGGCGGCGGGGCTGATTGAGCGCCGAGCGAGGAATCAGAGGGTCGTGCTCGTGCGGCCGACGAAGACAGGCCGTACGTGCCTGGAGACAGCAACGCGCCGAGTACGGGCGGCAGAGCATGCTGCGCTCGCAGATCTCAGCCCTGAGGACGAGCGAACCGTACGAGCGTGGCTCGCCGACGTGGCGGCCATGCCGACAAGCCTCAAGAAGGCAGCGGTCAAGCGGGAGGAGAAGTCATGAAACACCAGGCCCGGGCGACCGGGAATCTCGAGCGGCGCATCCACGACGCGGAGAGTGATCTGTTTGCCGCCGTCGGCGCGGACGTCGACGAGTTCTTCCTCGAACTCGCGCAGACAGGCCTGCGAGTACGAGTGCTCTCGCATGGGCACGGCCCGGCGGTTGTCCTGCTCCACGGCGTGTCGGAGAGCGCCGCCATCTGGGCGCCGTTGTTTCCCGAGCTCCGTCATTTCCGGCTGCTCGCCGTGGACCTTCCCGGCCACGGCTTGTCTGACCCGATGGCCTTCCGGCGCGGGCAGGTACGAGAGCACGCCCGCCGGTTGGTCGACGACATCCTCGACGCACTCGGACTCGACGATGTGCCCGTGATCGGTCACTCCCTGGGCGGCATGTTCGCGCTGTGGCACGTAGCCGCCGGTTCCGAGTGGATCTGCGAGGTGGTCGCGATCGGGGAGCCTGCGGTCGCGCTCCCGGGCGTACGCGTACGCATGCCGCTCTCGCTGCTGACCGTCCGTGGACTAGGCGTCGCTGTCCTGCGCTCACCCAGCTCACCGCGGGTCTATCGCCGCCTGCTCACCCAGGGGCTTGGCCCCGCCGAAGTAGCGGCCGCGCCGGACTCTCTGATCGAGGCGCTGCGCCTGTCCGTACGCCGGCCGGAGAACGCGAGAACCGTGGCGTCGCTGATGCACGCGATCGACCGGTTCCGCCGCCCGCGCCCGGAGAGTGTCCTGACCAGCGCAGAGCTTTCCGCGATCACGACGCCCGCGGTCTTCATCCTCGGATCCCAGGACCCGTACCTGTCCATCGAACGCGCCCGGCCGACGATCGACCAGATCCAAGGCGCCAGGCTCTTCGAGATGCCCGGCGGACACGCCCCCTGGCTCGTCGACGCCCGCCGCGCGGCCGAGCTGATCGCCGGCAACGTCAGGCACCACTCGTCTCCGGGGGCCCGCGGGCGCCGCGGGTCCGCGTCAGGCGGGCACGGCGGCCCGCCGGCGGCGTTGCTGGGCCCGGCGTAGGCCTTCGGCGAAAGAGGACGTGTCGAACCAGGTCGGGAAGGCCCGGGCCAGCCGGCTGGGCCCGAGCAGGCGGGCGTGGCCGTTGGCCACCAGGTCCCGGAATGGGACCAGGCCGATCAGCCACCGCTGCATCTGGCCGGTGCTGGCCTCGATGGCCAGGTCGACGTCGTAGCCGGGGTCGTCCTTGCATACGGTGATCGTGCCGCGGTCGATGTTGAGCCAGCCTGCGGCGGCGCCCGCGCCGGTCAGCGTCATATGCAGGACGGTGCGCTGCTGCGGCAGCTTGGCGGTGATGGCGTGCTGGTGCAGCCGCCACATGAGCGACAGGCCGTCGCAGTCCTCGTCCTCGGGGTCACCGAAGGTCCACTCGGCGGCCCAGTGCCCGAGCGGCGGACGAGGCCGCGGCGCTCGAGCAGCCGGAGCCGCTGCGCGAGCAGGGTCCGGCTGATCCGGGGAATGCCCCGGTGGATCTCGTTGAAGCCGCTGGCGCCCACCATGAGCTCGCGGATGACCAGTGGCGTCCACCGGTCACCCAGCACCTCGACCCCGTCCGAGATCGGGCAGTAGTCCGCGTAGCCTGTCATGTTCCCATGATGACCGGCCGGCCTGGGGGTAGTACAGATTGTGGACCGGCCCTGGCACCGTCGCGGCAGGCTGCGCGGGTCCGGGCCGCCGCTCGGCCCGGTTCGCCGGGCCGCGGAGCCGCCGGCGGTGGTACGGGAACGTCACTAGTCCGCCGTGGCGCCGCCGCCGCAGCCTGTTAACCGAGGCGCCCTACACCGGGGCGCGAGGGACAGGAGACATCATGACTGTGACCACGGCGCGTGCGGACCTCTCGGTCATCAAGGCGCGCCAGCAAAAGACCTGGGCCAGCGGCGACTTCGCCGTCGTCGCCTCGCGGATCGTGCTGGCCAGCGAGCTGCTGGCCGACGCGGCCGACCTGAGGGCCGGCTGGAAGGTGCTCGACGTGGCGTGCGGCAACGGCAACGCCACGTTGGCGGCGGCCCGTTCCGGCACCCGCGCGCTGGGCATCGACTATGTTTCCGAGCTGCTCGAAGGCGGGCGCGGGCGGGCGATGTCCGAAGGCCTCGACGTCGAGTTCCGGCTCGGTGACGCCGAAGACCTGCCTGTGCCGGACGCGGCGTTCGACGCGGTGCTGAGCGTCTTCGGTGCCATGTTCGCGCCGGATCATCAGCGGGCCGCCGCCGAGATCATCCGGGTCACCCGCCCGGGCGGTACCGTCGGCCTCGCCTCGTGGACTCCCGGCGGGTTCATCGGCGAGATGTTCGGCGTCATCACCCGGCATGTGCCCGGGCCGCCCGGCGTCGCATCGCCGATGCTGTGGGGGACCGAAGAGCACCTCTCGGACCTGTTCGGGCCGGCCATCGCCGACGCCCGGTCGGTGGAGCGCACCTGCACCTGGCGGTTCACCTCCGCCGAGGAGTTCGTCGCCTTCTTCCGCCGCTGGTACGGGCCGACCCTCAAGGCCTTCGAGGCAGCCGGCGACGGCGGCCGCGATGCGCTGGCGGCCGACCTGGCCGACCTGGCCCGCCGCCGGGACCGCAACGGCGACGGCGGGAGCATCGCCATCCCGGCCAGCTACCTCGAGACCGTCCTGACCCTCCGCTGACAACTCGCCAGCGGCGGCTCGGCCGCATGCACTCGTGCCGGGCCGCCGTCGGCCCGCGAGCCAGCGCGGCACGAAGCCGCGGGCACCGTGGGTGACCGCCGGCGGCCCCGGGCGCGCCTGCCTGGCCCGGCGGGCGGCTTCCGCCTCCGCCAGGAGGCTAGCGGTCCGCTCACGCGCCAGCGCGGTCAAGATATAGGGATGGGTCATCGTCAATCGCTCCTTCAGGCTGGCCGGTATCCGGCGTGGTTACCGGTCCAACCTGCGGCATATACGGCTGCGAAGGCATCGGCGGTGAGCACGGATGGCCGGGATTCGGTGGTGCGATCCGTGCCGGGCACGGATGCCCGCCACGGTGCTCCGCGCGCACGCTTCGCTTACGGGTCCGCCCGGGACCCGCAGGCTAAGACAGGAGACAGGACGTGACCACGACAGAAACGAACCGGATCGATGAGGCCAGGCTGGAGGCCTTCGTCGGGCAGGCGGTCACCGACATGGGCGCAGCCATCTCGGGGCTGCTGCTGCACATCGGCGACCGGCTCGGCCTCTACCAGGCGATGGCGGGCGCCGGGCCGATCACGGCCCCGGCCCTGGCCGCGCGGACCGGCACCGCGGAGCGGTACGTCCGTGAGTGGCTCGGCAATCAGGCGGCTGGCGGCTACGTCGTCTATGACCCGGTCGATGGCACCTTCGAGCTGCCCGCCGAGCACGCCATGGTGGTCGCCGACGAGGACAGCCCGGTCTTCCTGGCCGGCGCCTTCGAGGCCATCGCCAGCTTGGCATACAGGACGGTGCCCGGCCAGCATCGCGTCGGAGGCAAATCTCTCAGAGCTTTCTCACGGAGGGCAGTCGCGTACGCTTTCGGTAGATCGTGCTCGTAGGGGAGGCGCCAGGGAATGCCAGAGCCGGACGGCGAGATAGCAGGCGCAGCAGGCCGTAGTCACCTGCGGGCCTCGCACGCAGAACGCGAGCAGGTGATCGGCCTGCTCCAAGCCGCGTTCGTACAGGGACGGCTCACCAAGGACGAGTTCGACCTGCGGGTCGGCCAGGCGCTCACGTCGCGGACCCGCGCGGAGCTGTCCGCCCTCACCGCCGACATCCCGGCCGGCCTGACCGGTGCCCAGGCGCCGCAGCCCGCCCGGGAATGGAATGAGAAGAAGGCGGCAGTGGCGGTTATCAGCGCGGTCGCGGCGTGGTGGAGCATCGTAGTCGCAGCGTCGCTCTGGGCGTCGGACAACGGGCCTGCTCAGCGGTCGCCGGGCGTGGCCATCGTGCTTATCTTGCTGCCGGTGTCGCTTCTCTCGATCTGGCTGATCGCTGTGGTGCTTGAGAGGCGTGCCAGCAGGCGGTCCGCGCGGGACCGGTCACCGGGCGGCTCCGGTCAGGCAGCCCAGATCACCGGGCCCGTGGCGTGCCATTAGCCGCGGGCACGAGCGGTCAACCACGGTGTCTTGCGTGCGCACGCTCGTGTCTTACGAGAGAGCGCGGAGTGTTACGCAGCAGGATGTTCTGCGGTGTAACGGGCGGAGGCGGTCCAAAGGGGAGCGGCTCCGGACTGGCGCTCGCGCGGCAGGGGAAGTGGAGTGATGACTTTCCGGTGAGCCGGTTTCGCGGGTGCAGCGTCTGCCAGGGGTATCGGTCGGGGAAGATTCATCCCGAAGATCGTGCTCCCAATCTCGCCGGTGGCCGTTGTCCGCTGAGCCTGCCACAGAGGGGGCCTGCCGGCGTGGAACACTACGACGAGCCAAGCAAGAAGGGATATCACTCCGACGATCGGGATAACAAAGAGACTAGCAGTGGGACCGTCCATGACTTGCACGTCTTTCAAGATCCTTGGCGGCCGTCCTTACCCTGGTGTGCCCGTCAGTTCCTACTATGAGGATTATTGGAAACTCAATTCAAAGAAATATAGGCCGATGGCTGCGCGGAAGGAATCAAGAAACGTGTTGAGCGGCCGTCGATAATCGGCGAAAAGGATCTTCCAGGTCTTGAGATGCGCGACCGCGCGCTCGATGGGGGCGCGGATAGAACTGACCTGATTATTGTATTCGTGTTCTCGCGTGTAGAGTTCACGGTGCTGTGGCTTCTTCGCCGGCGTGACGTAGCCGGACCCTTGAAATCCCTTGTCTGCGATAACCGATCCGGCAAGGTCGAGAATCTCCTTTACCTCGCCTTCCCGCTTCTTCATGTCATGGTCACATCCGGGAGCCGGGTCCGAGACGAAGATAATGTTCCCGAATTCGTCGCTGATAATCAGGCTGCCATGGCCGGTAGTCTTATATTTCCCGGCCCACATCTCGGGGGCGCGCTCCCATGACCAGCATGGCCACAACGTGCCGTCTACCAGCGCTAGCCGGTCCCGTGTCATCTGCTTCGCTTCCTCCGCGTGCGGTCGGAACTCCTCCGTAGCCTGCGCGATTAGCGGGGTGAATTCTGTGATGGTCTCCGAGACGGTGCCCTGGGAGACGTCGAATAGATCGGCAATAACTTCTTCGATCATATTCTGCCGATTGTAGAGCAGCGTTACCATGATCGCTTCCCGCAACGAGAGGTTCTTCGGCCGCCCGGTTCCCTTATCCCAGGGATAGGGCAGGATATCTTCGATACGCGCCTCAAGTTCATCGAGTTGTTCGGCATCCAGTCCGAAGGTACGATGGTAACGCAACGGCTCCTCCACCGGTAAAGGGATTTGGTTCGCACCTTCTTTCTACCGATGCGGGGAGCCGTTGCCTTTTAGGCGCGCCGTGCCGAAATTAGAACTTTACTAACAATTGGATGGAGATCCGCGAAAGCTTGCGCTGGAGTTTCTGATAACCCTCTATATCGACATTCCGGCGGACGGGAGGATGGTACATCTGTCAGCTTGTCCGGTCCTGGCGTGGGACGGTAACCCGGGAACCCACTGATGAACCCATAAGCGCTGTTAAGTTATTCTGCCCGTATCAGGTGAAATCATTGTCCGGGAAATATCGGGCGGTTCGGGCGGGAATCAACGCAATAGTGGACGCAAACACGAGGAATGGACGACGGACGCGGATGCTCTCCGGCGAGGCCGTGATTCAGCGACGCGCTTTGCCCGCCTGCACCGCCGGCCGCTGCAGCCCGAGCTGGTCGCGCAGCGTGTGGCCGGCGTACTCGGAGCGGAATCGCCCGCGGCGTTGCAGGAGAGGCACGACATGATCAACGAAAGCCTCCAGCTCGTAGGGCAGCGTCGATCCCATGATGGTGAATCCGTCGATTGCCCCTGCGTCCTGCCAGGCGATCACATGTGCGGCGAGCTGCTCGGGTGTCCCGATGAAATGCATCTGTCCCGCGCCGCCGGTCATTTGCCCGGCGACGTCGCGCAACGAAGCGCCCGGCCGCGCACGGGCGGCCGCATACAGGTGTTCCGCGCGGCTTGACGGCACCGATGGCCCGGCCCAGAGCTCAGCGGGCAACGGAACGTCCGGGTCGAAAGCATCTGGGTCCAGCCCGGCCGTATACAGCGCGTTCTGCCAGCGGAACTCCGGGCTCGCCAGCTCTTCCAGCTGCCGGGCCCGGGCCCGGGCTTCGGCTTCGGTGCCGCCCAGCGTCACCATCAGCGCGGGAAGGACGAGCACGTGCGCAGGGTCACGGCCGGCGGCGGTGACCTGGGCGTGCAGGCCGGCCCGGAAGGCCACCGCTGCCTCTAGCGAAGGCGGCCCGGAGAACACCAGCTCGGCGTACCGCGCGGCCAGCCCGATGCCAGCCGCTGACTGCCCGGCCTGAACGAGCACCGGGCGGCCTTGAGGGGAGCGGGGGAAGGGCAGGATCCCCTCGGTGTCGTAGTACTGGCCGTGGAATACAGGGTCGTGCAGCTTTCTGCGGTCGGCCCACACGCCGTGCTCGCGGTCACCGATGACCGCGTCGTCCTCCCAGCTGTCCCAGGCGCGTATGGTCGCGTCGACGAATTCGTGAGCGCGCGCGTAGCGGTCAGCATGGTCAGGATGGGCGGGCTCGCCGAACGCCGCCGCGGCTAGCGGCGTGACGGTGGTGACGATGTTCCAGCCTGCCCGGCCGCCGCTGAGATGATCCAGCGTCGCAAACCGGCGGGCCAGCTCCCATGGCTTGCTGTAGGTCGTGGAGCCCGTCCCGATCAGCCCGATATCGCTGGTGACCGCGGCCAGCGCCGAGAGCACCGAGATCGGGTCGAATTGCGTCTGAGGCAGGTAAGTGACGCGGTATTCGGCGATGGCGATGTTGTCGGCCAGGAAGATCGCATCCATCAGGCCGCGCTCGGCGATCCGTGCGATTCCGGCGTAGTAGGGGAGCCCCAGAACGCCGCGGACGTCATCGTCGACGACGCGCCAGGCCGACTCGTGATAGCCGTTCGGCCAGATGAAAGCGCTGAAGTGCAGTGGCTGTGCGTTCATGGGCTTGACTCCTTCATGGCTGCTCTCGGAAAGCACTTCGGCGGTGCGGTCGCTCTTGGCTGCGCCTACCGCGAGGTGGTGCGCCGCGACGCGGTGGCGAGGATGTCGCGCACGAGCTTGACCGCGATAGCCGGTTTCGAACGCACCCATGGCCGTGCGGCCATGGCGTACAGGCCATCGTGGATCAGCCAGATACGCTGGGAGACCTTGGCTGGCCGGGCGAAGCCCGCCTGGCGGGCAAGCCTGTCGATCCGTCCGCGTGTGTACTGCAGGAAGGCCAGTGCGACCTGGGTGGCGGCGCTGTCGTCACCTGGGAACTCGGCCACGTAGTTTCGCATCGCGCAGCCGCGGAACTGTGGTTCTGCCACGCAGCCGGCAATGTACTGAGTGAGGGCAATGATCTGCTCGGCCGGGTCGTCACCGGCGCTGGCGAGCACCTCCCGGACCTGCTGCTCACGGTACTGCGCCTCGGCGTCGAGATAAGCGGTCACCAGGTCGGTCTTGCTCGGGAAATTGCTGTACAGCAGATTCTTGCCGCAACCAGCCGCGTCGATGATCTGGCTCATGCCGACGGCGCGAACACCCCGCGCATAGAACAACTCCGCGGCCACCCCGAGAATGCGTTCCCGCGTGCCCGCAGCAGGAGTGCGAGCCATGACGGCCTCCTGGCTGGGGTGGATCACGGACCGATCGGTCCGCCCAGTATGGACCATGGTCAGCGGCAGGCGCAATACTGGACCGAACGGTCCTGGACCGGACGGTCCGGTTGGCCGCCTGGGTCTACGCGGCTGGCCCGCGGTGATCCGCCAGTATCGTGCTGAGAGTGCTGCGGCCGACTTGCAGGAGTACCGGATTGTCTTCGGAGTGGGCCAGGAACACGATCGCCAGGTTCAGCGCCCACCCTCTGGCTCGGCTCCGCAGGGCGTCGTCGACCCGGCCGCCGGCCGCCTGGTAGGCGGACCAGAAGACGGCCTGAGAGTCGAGCGGGAGCAGCATCCACGCCACCGACAGATCGCCGGCCGGGTCGCCCGAGGTGATGTCGCCGAAGTCGATCACGCCGCTGACCTGGCCGTCGTTCACCAGAACGTTCGCCGGGTGCAAGTCGCCGTGCAGCCAGACAGGCGGGCCGTCGTAGCTGGGGGCGGCGAGCGCCGCGTCCCACGTGCGGAGCACCGCGTCCCGGTCGACTTGATCCTGGGCGGCTCGGCCAGTAAGCAGGGCGAGGTTGGCCGCGAAGCTGCCGGCGCGCTCGGCCAGCGGGACGCCGCGGAACGGGTTGGCCGGTGCACATGCGGGGGCGGGCATGTGCAGCGCGCCGAGGAACCGGCCGACGGCGGTCGCGGCTCCGGCCGGGTCGAAGGAGGTGGCCTGCGCCGCGGGCACGCCCGGCAGGTAGGGCACCACGCTCCAGGAGTAGGGGTAACCGTGCGCTGGTACCCCGGTTCGTTCCGGATAAGGGATGGGCAGGGGCAGCCTCAGGGCGAGCTCGGGCAGCCAGCGCTGCTCATTCTTGATGAGCTCCGCGCCGAGTGCGCGCCGCGGCAGCCGCGCGACGAGCCCATCCCCGACCCGGTAGAGCTCGTTGTCCCAGCCGTTCGCGAGGAACGATACGGGCAGGCGCGCGAGGTCGGGGTGCTGATCGGCGAGCAGCCGCCGCACCAGATCCGCCGACACTTCAACCTCGGCGGCCGGCATCCGGTTCATGGGTTATCAGGTCCGCGTCGGTGGGATCAGGAGCGGACGATGGGCGGGATGGTGTAGGTCTGGTTGAGCACCTCGGGTGCGGGCTCGTACATGCGCAGGACCGGGCGGAAATCACCGGCGGGAGCGGGCAGCCAGTTGGCGGCGGCGGTCGGATCGCCGGGTCTGGCGTGACTGAGGGTGATGGTGAGCGATCCGTCGTCGGCGTAGATGATGCCGGGTGTGCGGTCGCCGATGGAGTAACGGCTGATGTCGTTGGCGACCAGGAAGAAGTGAGGGACGTCGTACATCGTCAGTGACCAGAATGCGCCGACTGGCGGGGGCGGGTCGAGCCGCAGGGTATAGGTGCGCTGGCCGGTGAGCTGGTCGCCCTGGTCGTCGTGGTAGGTCATGATGTAGACGGCCTCGTAGGCGTGGTTGCCCCATAGCCCGCCCATCGCGGCCCCGGCCCGCTCGATGATGCGGACCTTCGGGTCGGTGATCTTGAATTGCGGGTCGTCGAGCGCGCCGACCTCGAAGTAGTCGAGGTTGTAGTCGAACACGTGCATGGTCAGTTTCCAGCCGTGCACCTCCGGGCTGCTGCCGCCCGTTTCCAGGACGTTCGTCAGCGTGGTCTGTCCGGCGGCGAGACCGCGGCGCAGCGCTTCGGCCAGGCGTGCGTCCGGGGCGGTGTACGGCGAGGGGCCGCTGTGCGTGGTCCCGGTCGGCGCGAGGCCGTCCTGCCGGGGAAGGTCGCGCGGGGCGGGCGGGAAGGCCTGCGACCACAGCCGCAGCTTCTCCCAGAACACCAGGTCAGCTGGGACCGAGGGGTCTGGGCTGGGTATTCCGTCTGGTTGCGCGGCGGCGTCGGCCGGTTCGAGGATGGTCGCGTCCTGCAGCGCGTGCACGGCGGGCAGGTCGGGCTCGCCCGCGCAGGCCCACCGGCCGACGATGCTGGCCACCCGGGTCGGGACGTGGATTACCGTCACGCCGCTGGCCGCCTGACCGGACCAGCCGGGCGGCACGAGCAAGAAGTCACCCTGGCCGGTGCCGGTGGCCCGGTGCCCGACATAGGCGAAGTTGTTGGTCCAGGCGTCCACGAACTGCAGCACGTAGTACCGGCCATCGGTGTCCGGGACATGCAGCCGGACCGGGCCGACGCTCAGGTCAAGCTGGGCCATCGAGTAGAGCGTGTCGTTGTTGATCGTGACGAAGGTGTCCCGCGGCCCGGCGAGGGTCCGGGCGTGGCTGAACTGGTTGAACGGCGCCCGCGGATTTGAGCCGACCCCGGTGGTCACAAACCGCAGCACCTGATCGAGGTTGAACACCAGAGGGAACCCGTACAGGTACGCCTCGCTCGCCAGCGCAGTCACCTCGTCATCTGCCATAACAGTGATGCTAACCAGCAGGGCACAACCCGTCGTAGGGGCGCGGCCTTAGAAGGCGAGCAGGTTCTCCCGGAACGTGCCGTGCGCGTAGCCGTCGCGGATGAGCCCGCGGCGGCGCAGCGCGCGTCCGAGCCCGTCGGTGATCCCCGCGATGTACCGGCGCTCGATCGCGCTCACCGTCCTCGGCACCCAGTTCACCCCGGCGCTTTACGCCCTGGGGCTGGACGGATCGTTCGCCACCCAGCTCGGCGCGGCGCCGCAGCACGCACTGGCGCCGGAATTGCTGCTGCGGCCGGTGCTCACCGAGATCGGCTGCAGCTGCCCGCTGCCCGGGCTGTATCTGCTCGACTCGCAATACTCCGACAGCCCCGAGCTGTCCACCTGGCTGCTGAGGGCGCAGGCCGTTCTCCCGGCTCTTTCCGGTACGCCATAGCGCGCCTTACGAGCCGGCAGTCCCAGCGACGGGTACCGGCCGAGTCGCGAACCGGCCAGTGCCAGGGCGGCGGAAACTGCCGCTAGGTCTCTCGGTTGCGGCCTGTCGACGACGCTCTTACTGGGCCTTCCATGCCGGATCTCGCTTTTCCATGAACGCGCGTGGCCCTTCCTTTGCGTCCTCGGTTGCCGCTACCCGCAGGCGGTGGCTTTCCGCGAGCACCTCGGCCTCGTAGACGGGCAGGGAGAGGCCCTTTCGGATGGCTAGCCGCGTGCCGCGCACGGCGAGCGGGGCGTTGAGGTTGATGGTGGCCGCGATCTCCCAGGCCCGCTCTATGAGCGACGGCCGCGGGACCAACTCGCTGACCAGGCCAAGGTCGTAGGCGCGCTGCGCGGTCATGCGCTCGTGCTTGCCCATCAGCGCCACCCGCATCGCGATATTGAGCGGCAGGACCCTGGCCAGCCGTACCATCTCGCGTCCCGACACTATGCCGATGCTGACATGCGGGTCGAAGAACGTGGCTTCCGTGGCGGCGATCGCGATGTCGGAGGTGGTGATGAGATCCAGTCCGGCACCGGCTGCGAGTCCGTTGACCGCGCAGATCATCGGCTTGGTCATCTGCAGGTAGGGAGGCGTTGCCTCCTGCGGAGCATCCCATTCGGCGTAGGAGGCCAGCACCGGTTCGTCCCTGGGGGCCAGGCCTGCCGGACGGCTGACGTCGGCGCCTGCGCACAACGCGCGGTCGCCTGCCCCGGTGACGATGTAACACCAGATATCCGGGTCGTCCTCTATTCTGCGGTAGGCGTGATTCAGCTCCGTGATCATCTGGGTGTTGATCGCGTTCAGCCGTTCCGGCCGGTTCAGCGTGATGCACGCGGCTTGATCCTGCTGGTCGAAGATGATGGTCTCGTATTTCATCCCTGCTCCGCTCCGTGGACGGGCGCCGGTTTCTGCCAGGACCGAGGCCCTAACCTGATTCGGGTTCTGACTACGCAGGCGGCGCTGACCTCAGGCAGGAGCGTATGGCCCTTCCCGGCTCCCATCAAGAGGCACAGCACAGCCGTGCAGGCCGAGGACCAAACCCGAGCGGCCACTCCTGGCCCGACCCGCCGACCGCGATCAGCACACCGACCGGCTCCCCGCGCGGCAGGCGCTGATCGTGCCTGCGGAAACCACCTCCTGCGCGGAAACCACCGCAGGAGGTGCCAGAAGATTGGAGTTTGCTCGACAAGGGCTATGCGGTGACAGCCATTACAGAAACAATGCGAATATCATACACTAAGGTCCCGGCCTTGCACGTGCTGGACTCTTGGCCTACGATCTCATTATGTCTCTTGCCGGTAAAACGATGTTCATTTCTGGTGCGAGCCGCGGCATCGGGCTTGCTATCGCAAAACGCGCGGCGCAAGACGGTGCCAATATCGCCCTGCTGGCCAAGACCGCCGAGCCGCATCCGAAACTGCCCGGGACTATCTACACGGCGGCGAAAGAAATCGAGGATGCCGGCGGCCACGCACTGCCGATCGTCGGCGACGTCCGAGACGCCGACGGTGTCTTCGCTGCCGTCGCGTCGGCGGTGGAGCAGTTCGGCGGGATCGACATGTGCGTCAACAACGCGTCGGCCCTGGCGCCCGGGACGATCCAGGAGGTGCCGATGAAGCGATTCGACCTCGTGAACGGCATCCAGGTTCGCGGGACCTACGCCGTGTCCCAGGCTTGCATTCCGCACATGATCGGGCGAGAGAACCCGCACATCCTCACCATGTCGCCGCCCATCGACATGGCCCCGGAGTATCTGCGCTCGACTGCTTACATCATGGCGAAGTACGCGATGACGATCTGTGCGCTCGGGATGGCCGAGACTTTGCGCGATGAGGGTATCGCGTCGAACACCCTCTGGCCGCGAACCCTGGTCGCGACCGCGGCTGTTCAGAACCTGCTCGGCGGCGACGAGGCGATCGCCCGGTCCCGCAAGCCTGAGGTCTATTCCGACGCGGCGTACATCATCTTCAACAAGCCATCGAAAGAGTTCACGGGCCACGAATTGCTGTGTGAAGACGTGCTGGTCGATAACGGCGTCACCGACCTTTCGGTCTACAGCGTGGTACCGGGGGCCAACTTCGGGACGGGCTCGTCGTCGCGCAGCCCCAACCCGCCGGGCTACACCGGTCCGTAGGGCTGCCGCGTTCTCGTTTGCGTTAGAGCGTGCTCTAACTCGTAGGCTCGGTTCGTGACGACTTGGACCATTGGTGAGGCCGCCGAGAAGTGCGGCCTGTCCCAGCACACCCTGCGCTGGTACGAACGTATCGGGCTGCTTGCCCCGGTCGACCGCGGCGGCGACGGCCGGCGCCGGTTCAGCGACGCTGATCTGGACTGGCTGTCGCTGCTGACCAAGCTGCGCGCCACCGGGATGCCGGTACGGGAGATGTTGCGCTACGCCGAGCTGGTCCGGTCAGGTGCCGGTCACCAGGAGCGGGTCGAGCTGCTCAGGGGGCACCGCGAGCAAGTCCGCCGGGACCTCACCGCCCAGCGCGAATGCCTCAAGCTACTCGACGCCAAGATCACCTACTACGACAGCTGCCTGGCCGAGGCCATGCATCCGCGCCTCGACCCCTTGGCCGGCCAGGCCACCGGCGCCCGCTATTAAGACAGATTCCTGAGAATTTACCGAACGGCGCGACGAAAGGCGACACAGAATGCGGATGCGGACGCTGGGCGGGACCGGAATGCGGGTGAGCGCCTACTGCCTGGGCGCGATGATGTTCGGCTCGGGCGGTAATCCCGATCATGAGGATTGCGTCCGGATCATTCACACCGCCCTGGACGGCGGGATCAACTTCATTGACACCGCGGATGTGTATTCGGCGGGGGAGTCGGAGGAGATCGTCGGGCAGGCGCTGCGGGGGCGCCGGGATGATGTGGTGCTGGCCACCAAGGCGCACGGGGCGATGGGCCGGGACATCAATATGAAGGGCAACTCGCGGCGGTGGCTTGTCCGGGAGGTGGAGGACAGCCTGCGCCGCCTGCAGACCGATTACATCGACCTGTACCAGATCCACCGGCCAGACCAGCACACCGATATCGAGGAGACCCTGTCGGCGCTGTCGGACCTGGTGCGTTCGGGCAAGGTCCGGGCCATCGGGTCCTCCACGTTCCCGGCCGAGCAGATCGTCGAGGCCCAGTGGGTGGCGGAGCGGCGCGGGTATGTCCGGTTCCGCTGCGAGCAGCCGCCGTATTCGATCTTCGCGCGCGGCGTCGAGGCCTCGGTGCTGCCGACCTGTGAGAAGTACGGCATGGGTGTCATCCCGTGGAGCCCGCTGGACGGCGGCTGGCTGACGGGCCGGATCCGCAAGGACACCGGTGTCGACATGACCACGGGCCGCGCCCGGCGCGTGCCGAGCCGCTTCGATCAAGCGTTGCCCGGGAACCAGGCCAAGCTGGACGCGGTCGAGGAACTGATCAAGATCGCCGCCGACGCGGGCTGCTCCCTGACCCACATGGCGCTGGCCTTCGTGGTGGCCCACCCGGCGGTGACCGCGGCCATCATCGGCCCGCGGACCATGGACCAGCTCATCGACATCCTGGCCGGCGCGGACACCACCCTTGAGGACGACATCCTGGACCGGATCGACCAGATCGTCCCGCCCGGCGTGAACCTCAACGCCTCCGACGCGGGCTTTCAGCCACGGGCGCTGGCCGACGCCGACGCCCGCCGCCGACCGCTCGCCCGCCGGGCCGCCTCGAAGAGTTCCTAGCACTGGCAGCGGTATCTGTTCATGGCGTAAAGGGAGAGACATGGAGCTGGGCCTGCACATCGCCGACTTCACCTGGACCGGGGGCGCGCCCGCCCTGGGCCCGGCCCTGGCCCGGCACGCGCGGAACGCGGAAGCGGCGGGCATCACCCGGATCACGGTCATGGATCACTTCTGGCAGATCCGCGGCGTGGGGCCGGCTGAGCACGAGATGCTGGAGGCGTACACGACGCTGGGTTTCCTGGCCGCGCACACGCAGACCGTCCGCCTGCACACGTTGGTCACGGGCGTGATCTACCGGCAGCCGGCCCTGCTGGCCAAGGCGGTCACCACCCTGGACGTGCTGTCCGGCGGCCGGGCCGGGCTCGGCGTCGGCGCCGCGTGGAACGAAGACGAGTCCCTCGGGCTGGGTTTCGGCTTCCCGCCCGTCGCCGAACGGTTCGAGCGGCTGGAGGAAGCACTGCAGGTCTGCCTGCAGATGTGGTCTGGCTCCGAAGCGCCCTACGAGGGGAAGCACTACCAGCTGGGGCGGACGCTGAACTCGCCGCAGTCCCTGGCCCGCCCGCACCCCTACCTGATGATCGGCGGCGGCGGGGAGAAGAAAACCCTGCGGCTGGTGGCCCGGTACGCGGACGCCTGCAACATCGGCGCGAGCCCGGCCGCCGGCCACAAGCTCGACGTGCTCAAGCAGCACTGCGACGACGCCGGCCGCGACTACGGCCAGATCGAGAAGACCACCATGCTCCGGATTGACCCGGCCACCACGAAGGACGACCTGGTCCGCCAGGCCGCGGAAATGAAGGACCTCGGCTTCACTGCCGCCTACGTCTACGCCAGCGGAATCACCGAACCCGCCAAGATCATCGACCTGATGGCCCAGGCGCGGCCCGAACTCGAATAACACGCGCTTAATGCGCCGTCTGGACAAGATGGGCCCGTGAGCGAACCTCGCCGCGGCAGCGCGGCTGGTGCCGGGCGTGTGCGCTAGGAGCTGTAATGGCCGCGTAGCGTGGTGGACTCATACTCCTTGCGGAAAATCCCCCGGCGCTGCAATTCGGGCACAAGATGGTCGGCGATATGCTCCAGCCCGGACGGAAAGACGTCGAAGTTGATGTTGAAGCCGTCGGCCGCGCGCTGCGTGAACCACTCCTCGATCGAGCCGGCGACCTGTTCCGGCGTGCCGACCAGAGCCCGTTGTGCGTCGGCGCCGCGCTCAAGCAGCTGGCGGATGGTGAGATCCTCCCGCCGGGCCACGTCCAGGATGGACTTGGCGCCCCCGATGGTCCGCGGGCTCCATTCCGGCCCGTCGATGTAGTCCCACGGCGGGGCGGAGTCCAGCTTCAGCAGGTCGGCCGGGACACCCAGAACGTTCGCGAAGGCACGCAGCCGGGTGGGCTCGTCGGCTCCGGTGGCGACGAGCTCAGCCCGGCGTGCCGTCGCTTCTGCCTCGGTGCTGCCGAGGGTGATGTTGAGACCGGGCAGGACCAGGATCTCGTCCGGGTTGCGGCCGTGAGCGGCCGCACGCTCCTTGAGTGTGCGGTAGAACTCCTGGCCGGCCGGGATCGTGTTGGCCTGGCAGAACACCGCGTCGGCGTGCTTGGCGGCCAGCTCGATGCCCTGCGGAGAGCCTCCCGCCTGGATGATCGCCGGGCGCCCCTGCACGGAGCGCGGGAACTGGAAACGTGCCGAGACGCTCACGTGCTGGCCGACGAATTCCAGCCGTGGCGCCAGGCTGTCGTCTACGATCACGCCCGTCGCAGGGTCGGCGACCAGCGCGCCCGGCTCCCACGAGTCCCAGAGCTGCTTGACGACAGTCAGGAATTCGTCGGCCCGTCCGTACCGGGTGTCGCGGTCCGGCAGCCGGCCGCCGCCGTAAAGAGCCGCCGCGTCGTCGCTGCCCGAGGTAACGACGTTGATGCCGCCCCGGCCGCCGGAGGCGAGGTCCAGCGTCGCCGCGAGACGCGCGACGTCGAACGGCTCGCGGTAGGTCGACGACAGGGTCGCGACCAGGCCGATCCGGGTGGTCGCCCGGGCGACGGCGGCCTGCGTCATGAAGGGGTCGAGTGCATGCCACGGCCTGGTGAAGTCCGCACTGGGCAGGACGTCGGCGAGGAAGACCGCATCAAGCAGCCCGCGCTCGGCGATCTGCCCGAGCTTCTCCCACGAGGCGAAGTCGAGGAACCAGAGCGGGGGGTCACTGTGCCGCCAGCTGTTCGGTGGCTTGGCCAGGCCGTTGCCATTGACGTTGAGGTGCAGTTGTCGGGACATTCGGGTTCCGGCTACCCATCCTGTTGAGAGGTGTCGTCCGAATTATCGAAGGAATCCGGACGGCTGATACAGAGCGAACGGCTACGACTTTCGTTAAGCGCAGATGCACGGTCGCGGTAGCTGAACTTGATTGATCGCGCGCACGGCGGGCGCGAAGCTGGTGTGCGACACCAGCGAAGGAGCACCATGACCCTATCTGCCGAGTTCACGAGCGCCGTCAGCGTCGGCTCCCCGCAGCTGCAGGAGCTGATCGACTACATCGCCGCGGGCGCGATCGAGCGGGACGAGCGCAGTGAACTGCCTTACGCGGCCATCGCGGCGGTCAAGCGCGCCCGGCTCGGGGCGCTGCGACTGCCCGTCGAGGACGGCGGCGGGGGCGCGACCCTCAGGCAGCTGTACGAGGTGTTCATCGAACTGGCCGCGGCCGACCCCAACGTGCCGCACATCTTGCGGATCCACTTCGGCTTCGTCGAGAGCCTGCTCCGCAGCACGCGCCCGGAGGACAAGCGCTGGCTGGAGCGCGTCGCCGAGGGTGACCTGTTCGGCAGCGCCGCCACCGAGGCCGATGCCCCCGCCGGAAGCAGTGATTACGAGTACACGACCACCATCACCCGCACCCCCGGCGGGCTGCGGCTCAACGGCGTCAAGCACTATACGACCGGCAACCTTTACGTCGACTGGCTGGCCGTGGGGGCCACCGACGCCGATGGCGGGAAGGTTCAGCTGATCATCCCGGCCGACCGGCCCGGCGTGCTGCGGCCCAACGACTGGGACGGCTTCGGGCAGCGCTTCACCGGCAGCGGGACGACCAGCTTCGACAACGTCGAGGTCTATCCCGAGGACTACTTCAGGACGGGGGCGGCCCGGGACGACAGCAGGCTGCCTTACCCGTCGACGTTCTTCCACGTCCAGCTGAATGCGATGATCGCCGGGATCCTGCGCCGGGTTACCCGCGACGCGGGCGACCTGGTGCGCGGTAAGCGGCGTCCCTTCTACCACGCCCCCTCCGACATCCCGACCGAGGATCCGATCCTGCAGTACAGCGTCGGACTGCTCGCCAGCCAGGCGTTCGCGGCCGAGGCTCTCGTCCTCACCACGGCCGAGGCACTTGAACAGGCCTACGCCGCGCACCGGACACCCGAGGAAGGCGAGCTGTCACTGCGGGCGTCGCTGCTCAACGCGAAGGCCAAGGTCGTGATCGACGAACTCGCCAACCGGGCGGCGTCGGAGCTCTTCGACCTTGGCGGCGCCTCGCTCATCCGCCGCAGTGCCCACCTGGACCGGCACTGGCGCAACATCCGCTCGATCGCCGCTCATAACCCGAAGACACTCAAGGCGGTCGCGGTGGGCCGCTACGAGATCAGCGGAACGCCGCCGCCGAACCAGGGCTTTTTCTGAGCCGTCGATCGGCATCGGCGGCAGCCGCCGCCGTTACGGGCAGTATGCCGCAGCCGAGCAGAACGCCGCAGCCGAGCAGAACGCCGCAGCCGGACAGTATGCCGCAGCCGGGATGCCCTCGGGGCCGCGCCCGCCGCCTAAATTCACACTAAATCTATAGGGATAATAGATATTAGGCGTGCGAAGGGGTACGCTGACGGCGTGCTTAGGTCTGACGCGAGTGCGAAGATGCCGTGCTGAATCTTCGGCGCTTGCTGCTCCTATGTGACTTGGTCGATCTCGGGACGGTCTCGGCCGTGGCCGAGCGGCGTAACATCACCGCCTCGGCGGTCTCACAGCAGCTGCGGGTCCTGGAGGTGGAGACGGGAGCGACGCTCCTCCAGCAAGACGGGCGCACTCTCGGGCTCACGCGCGTCGGCGAGGTGCTGGTCGGGCGGCGTAGATGTTCCCGCCGAAGTTGTAGGCGATGGAGTGGCCCTTCAGGTCAGCCAGCGAGTTGATCCCGGACTTGGTCGTCACGTAAACCCCGGACGGGTACGGCGCGTTAGCCCCCGCGGAGTAGCCGGCAATCTCGTAGACCTGTGCCGTGCTGCTCGTCCAGGCGGCGGCGGCGTTGGCGTCCTGGAACGCGGCCGTGTTCTCGCCCACCAGGCCGGCGTTGATCGCCTTGGAGTTCAGGGCCGCGATCTGATTGGCCGGGCCGGAGATCACCGGCGTGTTGAGGTGATAGGGAGGTTGTTGAACAATCCTGACGCCTTCAGCAGAGCCGGGTTGTCGGCGGTCTGGAAGCCGAAGGTAAGGGTCACGTTCGACAGGTTGACCGATCCGCTGGCTGGCGGGTCAGCCGAGCCAGTCGTACCGGAAGCAGCCGAGCTGCTCGAGCTGGAGCTGCTGCAGGCGGCCAGCAGCAGGCCAGCCGCCAGCGCGCCGGTCAGAGCAGTGACCCGGCGGGCTCGTTGCCGTCGCGCAGGCCCGCCGGATCTGGTCGGGCCAGAGGGGGAAAAAGACATAGAAATGCTCCTCGTACAGGTTGATGTCGTGATGAAAAGCCGGTCTGTGCGGCGCTCGGGTGCTACATCGGGGGCGTCACCGAGTCCGGGTCGGTACCGCCGACGGTGTGGGCCACTCCGAGCTGGGCCAGCAGGCGGGCCCGCAGCTCGAGAAAGCGCGGATCGTCGCGCTGCCGTGGCTTGTCGATCTCCACCGGGACGTTCAGGCCGATGCTCCCGTCGGAGAGGACCAGGACCCGGTCGGCGAGCAGGATGGCCTCGTCGACGTCGTGCGTGACCAGCACGACGGCGGGCTGGTGCCGGGCGTAGAGCCGGGCGACCAGGTCATGCATGCGGATACGGGTCAGCGCGTCGAGCGCGGCGAACGGCTCGTCGAGCAGGAGCAAGGCCGGCTCGGTGGCTAGCGCCCGGGCCAGGGCCACCCGCTGGGCCTCACCGCCCGACAGCGTCACCGGCCAGGCGTCGCTGTGCGTCTCCAGGCCCACCTCGGTCAGGGACTGGATCGCCCGATCGCGCGCCTTGCTGGCGCGGCGGGCACCGAGCACCACGTTGCGCCACACCCGGTGGGCCGTGACCAGCCGCGGCTCCTGAAAGACAACTGACCGGACACGCGGAACCAGGACCTGGCCAGCGTCGGCGGTATCCAGCCCGGCCAGGATCCGCAGCAGGGTCGTCTTGCCGGTGCCGGACGGCCCCAGCAGGGCGATGAAGTCACCGGCTCGCAGCGACAAGTCGATGCCGTCGAGCACGGCCCGTGTACCGAAGACCCGGCGCAAGCCGCGGACCTGGACCACGAGATCCTCAGCGGCGGCCGCGGGGCCGGCGGCCAGCGCGGCACCGGCCACGACGGTGCCGTCCGCGGTGGTGATGGCGTTACCCGAGTGCGACACGGGGCCTCCAGGGAAGGGCGAAGTGCTCGACGAGCCGCATGATGATGTCGGCGATGATGCCGAACGCGGCGTAGACCAAGATGCCGGCGATGACGATGTCCGGCCGCTGATTCTGGTTGGCGCTCTCAATCAGGTAGCCGATGCCGGCCGAGCTGTTGATCTGCTCGGCCAGGACCAGCGCCAGCAGCGCTACCCCCGTCGCGTACCGGAGCCCGGTCAGGGCTCCCGGCAGCGCTGACGGCAGGATGACCCGCCAGGCGAGCCGCAGACCGGACAAGCCGAAGACCTGGCCCGCCTCGATCAGCTTGACGTCGACGCTGCGCACACCGTGATAGGTGTTCAGGTACATCGGGAAGACCGTCGCCGTGGCGATCAGGATGATCTTGGGCTTCTCGTCAATGCCGAACCAGGTGATGAACAGCGGCACGAGGGCGATGAACGGGATCGTGCGGAGCATCTGCAGCGGCGCGTCGAAGATCTCCTCGCCGATCTTCCATAGCCCCGCGAAAACCCCGAGGGACAGCCCGATCGTGGCGCCGATCAGCAGGCCGATGCCCGCTCGCTCCAGCGAGATGGGCAGCGCGGCCTGCAGGGAGCCCTCCGACCACAGCTCCTTGTAGGCCGCCAGGACGGTCTGCGGCGAGGGCAGCGTGGCCTGCGATATCACGTTGAGGCTGATCGCCGCCTGCCACACGACGATCAGCAGAACCGGGACCAGGACGCGCAGCATGCGCCCGCGCCAGGATTTCCAGGTGGTCCGCGAGGCACGGCGCCGGGTGCCCGGGCTGAGATCTTCGAGCGGGCCGGCCGCCGCCAGCTGGCCTGTAGTGGCAGCGGTGGTTGTCGTCGTCACGGCGATGGTCCTGTCTGGGTGTGATGCCCGATGTCAGGCGAAGGTCTTGAACGGGACGGTGTCGTCCTCGCGAAGCTCGGCGACCAGGCCGAGCTCCCAGGACAGGTAGCGGCGGAAGCCGGCCTTCTGCGCCTCCGGCTCGGTCTCCCGCCAGCCGGAGGCGACGGCGTCATACGGCTCATGCAGGAATGTGGGATCGTCGCCCGACAGCACGTAGCCGGCCTGCGGCCAGGCCGCATTGCCGCCGTCGAGCACCCGGACCGGCCGGCTGGTCACGGCCGACAGCTCAGCAGCCGCGAAACGGGCCAGGATACCGTCCTCGGAAGTGACCACGATCGGGCCGGAGCCGGGGATCTCCGCCGCCAGGGAGGGCAGCAGCGCGCGGCTGGCGTAGATCGCTCCGGGGATGTGGCCGCTCTTGTACGAGGTGCTCGGCTGCAGGTCGATGACCTGGACATCAGCTTGCGCGTCCGCCTAATGACGCAGCTGCTCCGCGGTGACCAGGTCATATCCGCTCTCCGGCAGGCCCAGTACAGGAGCCGGGACCGGGCCGGTCTCCAGCGTCTCCCCGGTTAGCGCGCCCGCGAGCACGAAGACCTCGCCCCAGCCGAACTGGACGAGCCAGGAGGCGGCGACGGTGGCCCGCACCAGGTCGTTGTCGACCAGCACGGTCCTGGCGTTGTGCGTTCCGACGTACCTGAAGACCCAGGGCGCGACGTCCCAGCTCGGCGCCGACACCGACCCGGCCAGGTGCCCCGCCTCGAACTCTTCCGGCGTGCGGACGTCCAGCAGGTACAGCGTGCGCTGGTCATGCTCGGCCTGGAAGGCCGCCAGCGTGGCCTTGTCGATGGTCGGCACGCTGAAGCGCTCGGCGATGTGCCCCGCGCTGGCCTTGGCCGCGGCCAGCGCGTCTGGTGACGGCAGCGGCGCGGCCGAGCTTTTGCCGTGGTCGAGTTCGTGACCTTCCAGCACCCAGGACTGGGTGCCGCCTTCCAAAGCCACGACCCGGTTGGGCAGGCCCGCGTTGATCAGCACCTGGGCGCCGAGGATGCTCCTGGTACGCCCGGCGCAGTGCACCACGACAAGCGAATCCGGGGAGGTGACCAGCTCGCGAGCCCGGTAGACCAGCTCCGCGCCGGGGATCGATGTGCCGCCCGGCAGGCTGTGGTTCTGGAACTCCGGCAGCGGACGGCTGTCCAGCAGGACCAGGTCCTCGCCGGCCGCGACCTTGGCCAGGTAATCCGGCACGCTGAGGTGGGGCGTGTCGTAGATCTCCTCGATCCACTCGCCGAACGCCTGGCCGACGACGCGGTCACCGCCGGTGTGCACCTTGTAACCTGCCTCGGACCAGGCGCGGATACCACCGGCCAGGGTCCTGACGTCGGTGTAGCCGAGGTCCCGCAGCCGAGCGGCGCCGCGGTCGGCGAGGTCCCCGTCACCGCTGTCGTAGACGATCACCGGCGTGGACAGACGCGGGATCAGCAGGCCGACGCGCAGCTCAAGCCCGCTGAGGGGCAGCGACACGGCGAGCAGGATGGATCCCTGCTCCGCGGTGACGCGCGCCTCGCGTACGTCTATGAGCGCGAACTCCGCCGAGCCGCCTAGTAGCTCGTGCAGCTCCTTGGCGCTGAGTGTGGCGCTGGGGCTGTCGGTCACAGTGATCTCCCTTGGGGCAAGAGTGCGGCGTGGGGTCAGTAGTAGATGAATCCGGGGATGCCGCCGCCAGCGAGGATGCCGTCGCCCGTGAGGGCCACGCTGCGCGGTGAGGCGAGGAAGGCCACGACCCACGCGACCTCCTGCGGCTCGACCACGCGGCCGATGACGTTGTTCAGGTGCGAGTCGCGGGTTGCCGGGTTGATGAGAACCCGGTCGCGAAGCTCGGCGGCACGCTCGGTGTTGGTGGCGCCAGGATGGACGACGGTCACGTTGATGCCGTACTTGCCGAGCTCGTCCGCCACGTTCTTGGTCAGGGCGGTCACCGAGGCGTTCCGCACGGACCCGATCACCGAGACCGTCTGGCGCGAGCCAGTGCCGCTGATGTTGATGATCCGGCCCCACTTGTTCTCGATCATGAGCGGGGCGACGGCGCGGATGGTCCGCAGGTAACCGATGACCTTCACGTTGATCTGGCGATGAAACCACTCATGGTCGGCGTCGGTGTAGCTCGGCCCGTGCTGGGCCGGCTGCTCGGCTGCGTTGTTCACGAGGATGTCGATGCCCCCGAACGCGCTGGCTACCGTAGCCACCAGGGCACGTACCGACTCGTCGTCGCCGGTGTCCGCGGCGACGGCCAGCACGTCAGCCCCGGTCTCGTCCTTGACGCGCAGCGCGGCATGGTCGAGCACGTCGGAGCGGCGGCCGGTAATCGCGACCGACACGCCCTCGCGGGCCAGCTCAAGCGCGATGGCGTAGCCGATTCCGGTGCCGCCGCCAGTGACGAGGGCACGCTTGCCGGACAGGTCGTAACCATGAGGAGACCAATCAGGGACGCAGGAAGCCGAGTGGGGCAAGGAAGGAAACCGGCCGGACGCGCGGCCGGCACCGGGAGTGACTCAACAGGTCAGAGTCGGCTTAGCTCAACAGGACGAGGTGACCACGGCCATGTGGTCGATCTCGTAACATCCGACCAGTAGGAATCCCGGCATATTTCCTACTTTACCTATAGACAAAGTCTTATGCAAGACCGTGATCATCAGGCCGGGCCGCCAGGGGCCTGCAGGCACCCGGTACCATCCGGAAGGGGTGGTGGTTATGTCCAGTCCGCGGCTTGAGTTCCGTTTCGGTCTTTCCGCTTCGACCTTTGCGGGCGTCGATGCCCTGGTCGAGTCGGCGGTGCGGGCCGAGCAGGCCGGATTCGACTCTGTCACGGTCCCCGATCTTCCCGGGGGCCTCTCTCCGCTCGTGGCCCTGGCTACCGCAGCCCGGGCCACCAACAACATCCGCCTGGGCACGTTCGTGCTCAACGCCGGGCTGTGGAACCCGGCCACAGTGGCCCGTGAGCTCGCGACCCTGGATCAGGTCAGCGGCGGCCGGCTGGAGATCATGCTGGGCAGCGGCATCCCGCAGGCTTCGCTGCGGGGGATCATCCCGGACAGCCCGGACGGCCGGTTCGAGCGGCTGCAGGCCACGGTGGCGGCGGTGAAGCAGTCCTTCGACGCCCCCGGCATCGCGCCCGGATTCGTGGGCCGGCCTCGCCTCCTGATCGCCGGTACCGCCGATCGCGTTCTGCGGCTCGCCGCCGACCAGGCCGACGGCTTCATCATCGCCTCGGTCCCGCCGGTACCGAAAATCCAGCTCCCGCCGGGCCAGCTGGTGCTGCCCGAGCCGGCCGCCGCCCAGGCCTTCCTCGGACGGCTACGCGGCTACGCCGGCCAGCGGGCCGACCGGCTCATGATCGGGACCGGGGCGGAAGTGATCCTCACCGAGGACCCTCGGGCCGCTGCCGAGCGGGTAGCCGCCATCCATACCTACCTGTCCCCCCAGCAGGTCAGCTCGTCCCCGAAGATCCTGATCGGCACCCCCGACGACATCGCCGCCCAGATCCTCGAGCGAGGGGAGCGTCTCGGTATCACGTACTACGTGCTGCGCGGCGCCCCGCCCGAGGAGCTGCGGGCCATCATCACCCGGGTGCGGGCTGATTAGAGAGTGTCGTCGGCCAGCAGCGCGGCGACGGCGATCTCAGCCTCGGCCGGGGCGGGCAGCAGGGCAGGCATCCGGGGGATGGCGGCTAGCTGCCCGTCCGAGGTGTACCGTTCCGTCACCCGGGGGTCGATGTAAGAAGCGCGCGCCACGGCCGGGGTGTCGCCGAGCCAGTCCGCAACCCCGCGGACGGCGGCGGTCACCGCGCTCTTGCGACTCCGCGCGCTCGGCGCAGGGTCCGCGTTCGCCAGCAGCAGCGCCATCAATACGGTGGCGTTCCAGGTGCGGAACTCCTTCGCCGTGAAATGGCCGCCGGCGCGCGTAGCAATATAGCTGCTCACCTGATGCGAGCGCAGCGGCCGCCAGGCGTCCTTGTCCCGGAACGAGAACAGGTAGTCAGACGTACTCTCGCTGCGAAGCAGCGCGCGGACGACCGACCTGACCGCACCATCGGTGACGGTGATCGTTCGGCGTTTGCCTTCCTTGGCGATGTAGTCAAACGCGACCCCATCGCGCATCACGGTGACATCACGCCTCTGCAGCGTGGTTGCCCCGTAGTGGTGATCGAGCTCGGCGTACTTCTCCCCGCCGATCCGGAACAGGCCGAGATCGATCAGCCGGACTGCGGCCGCGGTCACGCGCTCGCGGTCGAGGTGGCGGCCGCCGAGATCGGCCACTACGGCAGACCGTAGCGTGGGCAGCGCGCTGGCGAACCGCAACATGTGCCCGAACTTCTGGGCGTCGCGCTGCTCGCGCCACACCTGGTGATAGCGGTACTGGGTCCGGCCCCGGCCGTCGACGCCCGTGGCCTGGATGTGGCCTAGCGGATCGGGTGAGATCCAGACGTCTTTCCAGGCCGGCGGGATGCCGAGGGCGCCGATACGGCGCACCGTCTCGGGATTCGTGACCTCCGCGCCGGAGGGATCGCGATAGCGGAACCGGCCGCTGATCCATTCTCGCGTGATTCCCGGCTCGTGCGGGTTGCTGCGGGTCAGCCCCGGCACCGCCGCGGCGGCCGTGGGTGATGAATCAGTGCGCAACGGACGTCACCTGCCACACCCGGAAGTCAAATCCGCCGGCCTTGGGACAGGTCGGGGCCGGTGGCCGCATCTAGCTCGGCGATGAGGGACAGGATCTGTCGGCGGAGCCAGCTGTGGCCGGGGTCGGTTTCCGCCGAGCTGGTCCAGACCATCAGGAAGTGGATCGGCTGCAGCGGCATCGGGGGTTCCAGCAGCCGGAGGGTAGTCTGCCCGGCCAGGGCCCGAGCCAGGCGTTCGTGGACCAGCGCGATCATCCGGGAGCCGCTCAGCAGGGTCGGAACCATGCCGAACGTCGTGCTGAACTCGACGTTCCGCGAGATGCCGAGCCGGTCGAGCTGCGCCTCGGCGGCCGTTTTCCCGCGTTCGCAGGTGGTGGCCAGGTAAGGCAGCGAGCTGAACTGCTCCAGGGACAGCGTCCGGCGGACGGCCTCGTTGTCCACGTCGACCGCGCAGAGCAGGCGATCGGAGAACAGGAACGTGTTCCGGAAGCTCTGGTAGTCCGGAAATACTTCACGGGGCGTGATGAGAATGTCGGCCTGATTGCGCCTGAGCCGTTCGGCGTCGTCAACGGCGGGTGGCGTAACCCGGACGCGGACTCCGGGCGCCTCGACGGCCAGCCGGGTCCGCAGGGGCTTGAGCAGGACGATCGAGAGGACGTCGCCGCCGATGATGCTGAACGTCCGTTCGGCGTGCGCCGGGTCGAAGTCAGTGGGGCCGGACAGGATGGATTCGATCTGGTCCAGCACGTCTCTTACCTGCTTGGCCAGCGACTCGGCCAGGGGAGTAGCGGCCAGCTTCCGTCCGTCGCGGAACAGCAACGGGTCGCCGAACAGCTTGCGCAGCCGGGCCAGCGTGGAACTCATCGCCGACTGCCCGACGTTCAGCCGGTGTGCTGCGTGGGTGACGCTGCGTTCGCACATGAGGGCATCAAAGGCGACGAGCAAGTTGAGATCGACTCGGTTGAGATCGACTCGGCCGGGGTCCATCCACTTACTCTAGCGATGTATTGATCCCATCAATACCTCGCCATCGCCAATCACTGTTGGTGCTCGATCACCCGGCCGGCTTACCCTCCTAGGAGGTAAACGAGCAGGTGGGGAGAGCCAGATGGCGATCAGTGACAGGCCAGGAACCACTCAGGGCGACAAGATCGCGACCCGCGCCTGATGTCGGGCGGTCTTGTCCTGCCACCCAGTGGGGGACGCCGGATAATCGGCGGCAATCTCGATGCGACGGTCAAGATGACCGGCGACTATCCGGCGTTGACATCGACGTTCGAGATCGTCATCGGGCCTGGGTTTGATGTCGGCGCGCACGTCCACGCCATCGGCGAAGAGATCTTCTACATCATTAAGGGCGAGCTCGACGTCCTGGCGTTCGAGCCGGTCGACCGTGCCGTCGGCGATTGGCATCGGTGGGAATCGAAATCGGGACAGACGTTCGTCACCGGCGGGCCGGGCGCGTTCATGTTCGTGCCGCCCTGCATCCCGCACGCCTTCAGCAACTCGACCGGCGAGCCGGTGAAGGTGTTCTTCCAGTCCTCAGTACCTGGTGGTCACGAGAACTACTTCGACGACATCGAGCAGATCACCGCCCTGCACTAGACCGGCGCTGCGACGGCAGGACAGCAGACATACTCAGGGACTGCCGCCGAACCGGCTTTGCATAACGTCGTAGGAAACGCCATGCTGTATGGCCCATGCCTCGAGATGGGTCGCGCCAACCGGATCGGGTAGGGTCCGCGACGCCTCGTCGGCAAGCTCTGGCCACCCCGCGTGACGCAGCACGTCGACGACGTGTTGCCTGCTGTATTGTTCCGGCCTCGCCATCACCACCCCTTGCTCAATGAGCTACCCTGTCCGTCTCCGCGGCGGGAAGCCATAGGTTCAGCGCGTCGAGCAGGCCCTGCGGGCGGTCCAGTGTGATGCTGTGACCGCAATCCGGAATGGAGGCGAAGGAGGCATTGGGGTTCTCGGCCAGCATGCGCTGCGCGGTCTCGGCCGCGAGGATGGGGCTGTCGTCGCCACGCACCAGCAGCACCGGGCAGCGCACCGACCTCCATGCCGCCCAGAGCTGGTCGGCCGTGAGCTCGAGCCACGCGCCGGGCTGGCTACGGAACGCCTTGTCGTACTTGAAGGTGAGCGTGCCGTCCGGCTGCGAGCGCAGATTATGCCGAACCCGGTGGCGGAGCGTCTCGTCGGTCGGACGCGGGTTGGCTGCGCGGGCCTGGGCGAACGCTTCGTCCTCGGAGGCGAAGACGTCGCTCTCGGCCATTGCCGCGGAAACGTTCCTCGACCCGGCGGGCGCGATCTCCGGCCCGATGTCCAGGACCATCAGACGCCGGACGCGCTCGGGGTGGGCAGCCGTGAACACGAAGGAGACGAGGCCGCCCATGGACAGGCCCATCAAGGTGACCTCGCGCAACTGCAGCGCATCCATGAAGGCCAGCAGATCGGCGGCCATCAAGCCGATGCCGTATTGCGGCGCCCAGTCACTGTCGCCATGCCCGCGCTGATCCAGCGCGAGGACGCGATACCTGTCGCTCAGCGCGGCGGCGGTGTGGTCCCAGGTGCGTGCGTGACCCGATAGCCCGTGCAGCATCACCAGGGGCGGGCCGTCGCCCCCCCAGTCGGTGTAGTGGAAGCCCAGCCCGCCGAGGTCGAGATGGCCCGATGTGAAGCCAGCAGTTGCCATTTACTCCCGCCTTCCAGCTCAAAGCGGCGACGATTCACATTAACCGCGCGACGGCCAATGGTCGAGAGGAAGCAGGAGCCGGCTGCGGCGAGCCTGGCCCATGGGTCCAGGCCCTCACCGGTCAGCATCATCTGGTCGCCCTCAGCAGGATGCCCCGTCCGGGGTCGCGAAGACCACCCGATGACCAAGGTCAGTCAGCACCCGCCAGCTGACACCGACCTCGGTCGGATCGAAGTCCCGCGACGGGACTGGAATCAGCGCGGTCGCCATAGCCGTCTCCCTGCAAATCACGTACCGTCGGCGGCGGCGTGAACTCCTACGGGCCAGTCCGCAGGGCATGGACGCGGAGCTTCCCCTGGGCGAGATCAATGCGCTGTTATGCTGTTTTTGCAGGTGACAGGGGTTTGCGACGGGACAAACTGCCGATTTGCCACCACGGCTCGGGGGAGAATCAGATGAGCGGCTATGAATTTATCCGATATGAGCCGGTTCAAGGCAGCGATGTTGTGGTGATCACGCTGAACCGGCCGGAGAAGCTGAACGCCATAAGCAGCCCGCTCGCCGTCGAGCTGGCCGACGCGTTCCACCGCTTTGATGACAGCGATGCGTTCGTAGCTATCCTCACTGGCGCTGGGCGAGCCTTCACCGCCGGCATGGACGTGATGGAGAACATGGCGGCGGGGCGCACCACAATGGCCGAGCCGGACCTCGGCGAGTCGTACAACCCCTTTCACCCAGGCAAGACGGTCGGGGACGATTCCCCGGCGCGGATGCCCCGTCATGCTCGGACACTGAAGAAGCTGGTCATCGCCGCTGTGCACGGATACGCATTCGGCGGCGGTTTCAGCATGGCTATGGCTGCGGATCTGTGCGTGGCGGCCGAATCGGCCGTCTTCGAGTTCAGCGGGGTCTACCGGGGTATGGCGGTCGGGTGGGACATGGGCTTCCTGTACCGCTTTCCCCGCAACGTCTCCATGGAGCTGGCCCTGGGCTTCCGGATGGGAGCCAAGCGGGCGTATGAACTGGGACTGGTGAACCGGCTCGTCCCCGACGAAGAGTTGCTGCCGTCGGCCATCGATCTCGCCCAGCAGCTCTGCAGGCGGCCAAGAGGAGCGGTGACCGCGAACCGCGAGCTGGTCGACTCGATGATCCCGACCATCCCGGAGCAGGTCGCGGCCCACGCCGAGGAGGTGCGGCGCCAGCTGGCCGGGTCCCCGCAGAGCGCCGCCGCCTTCCGCGAGTTCGCCGAGACCCACCGCTACCCCACGCGGCCCCGGTGAGCTAGCGGCTCGCCGCGGCTCCTGGCGTGACGCAGGGAGCCCGGCCGGCCGGAAGGCGTCCTCAATGGGGGGCCGTCGTCATTATCCACTATGCCTAGCGAAATAATCGTAAAAATGGTTCCGTTGAACCAGTTGCCCTGATCGGGAAGGACGTGCTGACCCGTGACCAGTGCCCCCTTGCACCTGGCGGTTGCCCTCGACGGAGCCGGCTGGCATCCCGCCGCGTGGCGGGAAGCCGACGCCCAGCCGGAGCGGCTGTTCACCGCCGGCTACTGGAGTGAGCTGGCCCAGCAGGCCGAACGCGGACTGCTGGATTTCCTCACCATCGAGGACGGCCTGAACCTGCAGTCCGACGACCATTTCCAGGCCGACTCTCGCGTCGACCGGGTCCGCGGGCGCCTGGACGCAGTGCTGATCGCGGCCCGCACCGCTCCCGCCACCCGGCACATCGGGTTCGTGCCGACCGCGATCACCGCTTACACCGAGCCGTTCCACGTGTCCAAGGCCATCGCCACCCTGGACTACGTGAGCACCGGCCGGGCCGGGATCCGAATCCAGGTCGGCGCCCGCGCCGACACAGCGGCCCACTTCGGCCGGCAGGAGGGCCCGCGGCTGGCGGACCGCGGCACCGATCCGGACGTGCAGCGGCAGATCGCCGAGCACTTCGACGAGGCGGCCGACTACGTGGAAGTGCTGCGCCGGCTCTGGGACAGCTGGGAGGACGACGCCGAGATCCGCGACGTGGCCACCGGCCGCTTCATCGACCGGGACAAGCTGCACTACATCGACTTCGAGGGCCGCTGGTTCTCGGTGAAGGGGCCGTCGATCACCCCGAGACCGCCGCAGGGCCAGCCGGTGGTCGCAGCGCTCGGCCACAACAGCGTGCCGTACCGGCTGATCGCCCGTTCGGCCGACATCGGGTTCGTGACCCCGCGGGACGCGGCCCATGCCGCGGAGATCGTGACCCAGATCCGGGCCGAGCAGGACCTGGCCGGGCGTGCCGGGCAGGCCGTGCACGTCTTCGGTGACCTGGTCGTCTTTCTCGACCAGAGCGAGACGGCCGCGGTCGCGCGCAAGCAGCGGCTGGATGAGCGCTCCGGCGCCGAGTACCGCAGCGACGCCCTCGTCTACACCGGGGCCGCGGCCGGCCTGGCCGACCTGCTGCAGGAGTGGCAGGCCGCCGGGCTGTCCGGTTTCCGGCTGCGCCCGGGTGCCCTGCCCCATGACCTGACGCAGCTCACCGAGCTGCTGGTCCCCGAGTTGCAGCGCCGCGGCGTGTTCCGCACCGCCTACGAGGCCGACACACTGCGCGGGCGGCTCGGCCTGGGCCGCCCCGCCAACCGCTACGCCGCGGCCTGAACGCCGCCGCCTGAACGCCGCCACTGCCACGATCCGAGGACACCGACCATGACCAAGCAGATCCACCTGGCCGCGCATTTTCCCGGCGTGAACAACACCACCGTGTGGAGCGATCCTGCGGCGGGCAGCCACATCGAGTTCGACTCGTTCCGCAAGTTCACGCAGACCGCCGAACGAGGCAAGTTCGACTTCATGTTCCTGGCCGAGGGGCTGCGGCTGCGCGAGCAGAACGGCGCGATCTACGACCTCGATGTGGTCGGCCGGCCGGACACCTTCACCGTCCTGGCCGCCCTGGCCGCGGTGACCGAGCACATCGGGCTGACCGGCACGATCAACTCCACGTTCAACGAGCCGTATGAGGTAGCCCGCCAGTTCGCCAGCCTCGACCACCTGTCCGGCGGCCGCGCGGCGTGGAACGTGGTCACCTCCTGGGACGCCTTCACCGGGGAGAACTTCCGCCGTGGCGGCTACCTGGCTCAGGCCGACCGCTACGAGCGGGCCCGAACGTTCCTGGCCACGGCGATCGAGTTGTGGGACTCCTGGCACGGCGACGAGATCCTGGCCGATAAGGACACCGGTCAGTTCCTGGGCAGCCCGGCGCCGGGGGCGTTCCGTCACCAAGACGGGTTCTTCGACATTGCCGGGCATTTCAACGTGCTACGCTCGCCGCAGGGACGGCCGGTGATCTTCCAGGCTGGCGACTCCGACGAGGGCCGCGACTTCGCCGCCGTGTCGGCCGATGCCATCTTCTCCCGCCACTCTACGCTCGAGGCCGGGCAGGCCTTCTACGCCGACGTGAAAGGCCGCCTGCCCAAGTTCGGCCGGACCCGCGGCGAGCTGCTGATCTTGCCCGCGGCCACGTTCGTGCTCGGCGATACCGACGCCGAGGCGGCCGAGATCGCCCGGGAGGTACGGCGAGCTCAGGTCTCGCCGCAGACCGCGCTGATGCTCATCGAGCAGCTGTGGAACACCGAGCTGCGTGACTTCGACGTGGACGGCCCCCTGCCCGCCTTCGACCCGGTGGTCAGCGACAACCTGATCTCCAAGGGCCGGGCCAGCGTCCGGCAGTTCGCCAAGGACCCGGTCGCGTTGGCGGCCGAATGGCGGGCCCGGGCCGCAGCCGGGAACCTGTCGGCCCGGGAGGTCGTCATCGAGGTGACCGGCCGGCAATCGTTTATCGGCTCGGCCGAGACGATCGCGGGCAGGATCAACGACCTCGTCCAGGCCGACGCGGCCGATGGCTACATCCTGGTCCCGCACATCACCCCCGGCGGCCTGACGCCGTTCGTCGACAAAGTGATCCCGCTGCTGCAGGAGCGCGGGGTGTTCCGCGCCGATTACACGGGCAATACGTTGCGTGACCACCTCGGCCTGAATCCGCTCGGACGTCCCCGTGCGACGGCTGCCACCCGGGCGGCCTCATGAGGTTCATCACCATCACGCTGATCGTGCACGCGCCCGATCCGATCACGGGCGGCCAGAAGTCCACCCAGGATCGGTTCGGCGAGGTGCTGGACAACGCGCGGCTGGCCGAGGAACTCGGCTTCGACGGATTCGGGGTGGGGGAGCGGCACGAGCGGCCGTTCATCTCCTCCTCGCCGACGGTGGTGCTCAGCCACGTCGCCGCCTTGACCACGCGCATCCGGCTGTTCACCGCGGTCACCACGCTGTCCCTGCTCGACCCGGTCCGGGCGTTCGAGGACTACGCCACCCTCGACCATCTCGCCGGAGGCCGGCTCGAGCTGATCATCGGCAAAGGCAACGGTGCCGCCCAGCGCGACCTGTTCCACGTCACGCCCGAGGACCAGTGGGACCGCAACGCCGAGTCCTACGAAGTGTTCCGGGGGCTGTGGCGCGACAACAAGATCACCTACGAGACGAGGTTCCGGCGCCCCTGCACGAGGCCGAGGTGTGGCCACGGCCGCTGCAGAGGCCAATCCGGGTCTGGCACGGCAGCGCCACCAGCGAGGCATCGGTCGACCTGGCCGCCCGATACGGTGACCCGCTGTTCTCCGCGAACGTCACCAACCCGATCGAGCCGTACGCCGAACTGATCCGCTACTACCGCGAGCGGTGGGCCTACTACGGACATGACCCGGCGGCCATCGCGGTCGGCGCCGGGACGGCCGGCTACTACGCCACGGCCAGCTCCCAGGACGCGATCAACGCCTACCGGCCTGTATTCGCCGGCTACCTGGCCATGCAGGCCAGGCTCGGCGTGCAGCCGGTGTTCCCGACCCTGGATGACTTCGTCGAGCGCTCCTCGGCCCTGATCGGCAGCCCGGCCCAGGTCATCGAGAAGGTGCATCGCTACCACGAGCAGTTCGGCCATTCGGTCCTGCATCTGCACGCCGACGCAGGCGGGCTCACCGACGCGCAGCACCGGGCCAGCCTCGAGCTGTTCCAGTCCGACGTCGCCCCGGTGCTGCGCCGTGAGATCCCCGACCCGCCCTGGGGCTGGGGCGGCGGCCCTCCTGGCGTCCCCGACCATGCCGAGCCTGCACCGTTTGCCGCCACCGGCTGAGGAGGATGACCCCTTGACCACCCCGCCGACCGTTTTAGGTCATGCCGCTGCCGCGCCGGGGCGGTCTCCCGTCAGGAACACCCTGCGGCCGGGATACTCGGGCCGCGGAAGCCCCAGATGAAGCTGGGCGATCATGGTCCGGAACACCTCGACGCTGCCACCGCCGGTCGCCGACACCTGAACCCCCCGGTGGGCATACTCGATCGCGCCGTCGGCGATGGCGCCGTCGGCGCCGTACGGCAGTATCGCTTCCGGCCCCACCAGGTCGATGAGCCGCTCGCAGCCCAGCCTGGCCACGTCGGAGCCCTTCACCTTGCCCATCGCCGTCGGGCTGCAGGCACTCGCCTCCATCTCGGCCAGCAGGCGCCCGATCCCGGCCAGGAACACCTCGTCGCTGATCGGCGCCCCATCGCCGTCTGGACCGTCCATCGCCCAGCGCACGGCGGCCTCGACCGACTGCGCGAGGTGATGCACGATATTCGCGCCCGGGCCTACATCGTCGAGCTTGCTGGCCCGGTCATCGAGGCTGTGCTCCGTGTCCAGCGGGCCGTGCAGGACGGACCAGCCGTTGTTGACCTCCCCGATGCGGTACCGGTCGGAGATGCGGACATCGCTGTAATAGGTGATGTTGGTCCGCTCGTCGCCGACCGTCGGGAGCGCGTGGACCTCGATTCCCGGGGTGTCGAGCGGCACCAGGAACATGGTCAGGCCCTTGTGCTTGGGCAGCGTCGGGTCGGTCCGTGTGATCAAGAAGACGTACTGGTTGTTATGAGCACCGGTCGTGAAGATCTTCTGCCCATTGATGACCCATTCGTCACCATCGCGCACCGCCCGGGTCTTCGCCCCGGCAATATCCGACCCGCCATCCGGCTCGGTGTAACCCAGGGACAGCCGGACCGTTCCCCGGCCCACCTGCGGCTTCAGCTCATCGCGCAGCCCGGGATCCCCGTACGCCTCGACCGCTGGCCATACCCAGTCGGCCGAATCCCCGGTGAGCGGCGCGTCCCGCTTCCGCAGTTCGGTTTCGAGAATCCGGACGCATACCTCGTCCAGTTCCGCGCCGCCGTCGTCACACCGCCATCTCGGCCGCAGCCAGCCCTTGGCCCCCAGGGCGACGTAGAACCCCGCATCGAAGTGCTCGCCGCGCTCGCGTACCCCCGCGTACACCTCGGGGGTCAGGTGCTCATCAAGGAACGCCCGGACCTCTTCGGCGAACGCCTGCTGAGCTTCGGTGAGGACAACGGCTGAGAAATCCATTTCCTGACACTCCGTCCGGCGGTTGTTCCACGACCCCGCTGTACCTGGCCGTCACCAACCGGTACGGCGGTAGCGCCAGCCTGCGCCTCGGCAGCTAGCACCATCTGATCGACTCCGGCGGCGCGTGTCGGTCCAGCGCCGTCTCGCCCTGATCGGGCCGATGCTTGGCTGGAGCCGAGGGGAACAAGCACGGCTCCCGCCGTCCATCACGTCAATCTCTGTTCTGCTTTGAATGTCATCCTGTTTCTTGGCAAATCCCATTGTCAAGAGGCATATCGTCTAGCTATTTTCGCCGATGCGGTTGCTGGGCTTTGCTGTCGCCAGCAGGACGCTCGCGAACGCAATGTCAGGCCGATCACGGCTCCTATCGCACCGGGTGCTCAGCCCGGGCCAGGTCCGCGGCGCAGGTACTGGTCCGTGGGCGCCCAGTCATCAGGACGGCCGGTGTGATTGGAGAACTCCACTGACCACCGCCACCAGCTGTGATCCTCGGCGTGCTGCCATCCTTGCAGGATGCCGACTTCGCCGCCCGCGAGCAGCACCGGCAGCCCGTAGAAATCCTCGGTCGGCCACACCTCGCTGCGCCGTAGTGCCCGCCCGTCAATCTCCACCAGGGTCATCGGCGAGTACTCGCCCGAGCGCTCTAGGTCGGCGCGGGCTACCAGTTGGTCGTCACCGTCGATGATCTCGATTTTCGCCTTGCTGGGGGCGGCATGAATGAGTGCCCGGCTGAAGCCACCAGCCGTGGTGCAGCGAGCGAACTCCAGCCCGTTCATCGCGCCATCGTTACTGCGGATGTTCCACGTCCAGTTCATGCCGCGTGGGTACCCTTCTCGGTGCTGCGTCAACCCGAAGGCTGCTGCGAGATGCCAGTCCAGTCGCAGTAGTTGGTAAACGTCGCATTCCGTGTTGCTCACTGGCCCGCTGGCAGCCGTACACGTGCCCGGACCTGGGCCGCTCCCTGCTCCCGACCACCCACTCGAACAGGTTGTTAGTGAGCGTCTGATAATTCGGGATGCGGGGGAGACTGTCAGGCACCGGATCTGTGGGGCGGGGCTGAGATGCCTCAGGCTACCTAACCTAATTGTTTTTCGGCTCCGGCCTGCTGCGCGACTGGCAGGAGCTGGACGACCGGCTCGGCGACCTGTGCAGCCAGCTTGTCCTCCAGCATCAGGCGCGCGTCCCGGGCATACTCGGAGTGCAGTTGGTACAGCTGCTTGCGGTCGGGCAACGGCGGTGCCACGTCGGCCAGCGGATCGCTGACGGCCGTCGCGGCCGAGCGCCCGGTTTCGGCGAGGTGCGCCCAGTACGGGCCGAATAGTGTCCTGATCCGTTTGCGGGCCGCGTAGGCGTCGTCGGCGTGCCCGTCCGCCTGTGCCTGGTTGAGCCGACGGCTGAGCCGGGTTCGCACCTCGTTGTAGAGCGCGTAAGAGTAGTCACTCGGCGGCATCGTCGGCGACTCCTGGTCCACCTGATAGACGTATCCCAGCAGCACCGCCCTGCCGTACGCGTCAAACGAGCCTCGCAGGTCTCCGGAGGCCCAGCGGATGTCGCCGTACATCCTGGCCACGTAGCCGCGCAGCGACTGGTCCTCGAGTTCGTCGGCGCGCTCGAGCACGCCCAGCTCCTCGATGAGCCGCTCGCTCCGCGCCGGGTCGGCTGTGGTCCACACGTCGGCGCGCTGGTAGCGGGCAAAGGCGCGCAGGGCGTCATCGCTGCCCGCCGCATCCGCCCGCCTGAACCACTCGTCGGCGTCCTCGGGATGGCCGGTGTGCTGGGCCACATCACCGCGGAAGAAGCACACGCATATGTAGATCCGCCGGACCACGGAGTCGTCTGGAACGGCCGGTGCGGCGAGCCCGAGATTGCCCGAGATGAAGTCCAGAACGCTCCCGACGTTGTTCCAGCGTCCCGGGTCGCTATCTCGCTGATCCCACTTCGGCTGATAATTATTGTCGAATTGTGTCAGCATCTTCGGCCATTCGGGATCTTGCCGGAACAGCTGTTCTGAAAGGGCGAGCAGCTTCGTGACGAACGGCAGGCGCACCTGGTCGCCCCACCACCACCACGCCTCGAGGAACAGGCATATGAGGGCGCGGTTGGCGTCTGTCTGCCGTTTGGGGTCGGCGATCTCGCTGGCATGACCGATCCAGGCGTTTATCTGCTCGGTCCAGCCGGGATCCTCATAGCGGTCAAAGCCCGCGTACCCGGGGGTCGGAGCCGCCTCCCCGTTCATGACGACGAGAGTGCGATAGGAGCGCTCGGCCGCCACCTGAGCGCCTTGGTACGCATCCGGCTGCTCATCCCTGAGCAGCATTACTCCGGCCTCGCAAAGCCGGTTGCTGAGCTGCAGTCCCCCCGTGGTTCCCCTTGCCTCACGGGCGGGGAGTAGTTCCTGGCCGAGGAACCAGGCCTGCAGGTCCGCCGCCTGCTGCTCGTCGAATCCGAGATTCCGTATCAGGTCAGCGAACATGTCCGAGGTCACCGCGCCGATCACCGCGAGGCGGTCGAAGACGCCGGTCACGGTGCCCCCGGCGACCAGCGAGGCCTTGCGGTCCACCAGCCAGCGGAAGGAAGCGGCCGCGGCCCGCTCCTGCGCCTCGGGCGACCGCGGCAGCTCGGCTCCGGTGCCGGTCAGCTCCCTGACCGGCACCGCCCGGTCGTTCTCGTCGGCGAATCCGGCCGCAGCGGCTAGTACCGCGCAGCGGATACCGATCAGCCGCCAGTCCCCATCGGTCGCCCTGAACAGCGGCAGGTAGAGCGCGCCGACGTCGGCATTGTCCAGAAGGGGAATCAACAGCTGTGCAACGTAATTCTGCACTCTAGTGTAATTCAGGCGGCGCTCGACTGGATTCTCCTGCTTGACCGTACCGCCCATGTTGTCTTTAACGAGAAGATAGGGGCATCCGAGGTCCTCAAGCAATTCGCACAGCCACGTGCCCAGGGGGCGGCGGAGAATTTCCTCCCGGATGTCGGCCACCACCGTGAGACGAGGCCTGCGCCGGGTGGCAACGTCCTCGAGCCCGGCAACCGCCTCCTGCCGGAGCTGGGTCATGGCCGCCGTGAGCGGATCGCCTCCGGCCCCGTACGGGGCGGCTGGCGAGGCCATGACCATCCGGAAGCTCCTGGCGACGCGTTCATGCAGGTCCACGGCAACCCCGGCGCCTTCCCTGCCGAGGGTGGGCGCTTCCGCCAGCTGGTGGGCCATTTGCATGACGAGCAGTTGGCACCCGAGGAATTCCACCTCGCGGGCGACGGCGTCCGTGCCGCCCAGCATGAGCTTGTAGGCGTCCGATTCGGCGCTCACCCTGATCGCGCAGAGCCGGTCGTCGCGGCCAAGCGCTTCTTGCAGGTCATCGAGCAGTTGGCTGACTGACTCGAAGTCCTTCGGCCTTTTTATAACCCGTCCAGGTTTCCCGTCCTCGACCATGCGTTCGATCATCCGCTTCAGCCGCGCGACTGTCGCCTTGTGGTGCTGGTCCGGGTCAAGGACGGACGAACGGTTCAGGATGAAGCCCCCGGCAAAGGCCAGGACGATGACGCTGACCACCACGGACCCGAAGCATATTTTCCAGTCGTTATCGCGGGAGGGCAGAGCTAGAACCGTGGCGAACACGCCAATGGCGGCGATGATCGAGATCAGCTGGCGCCTTGAGGAAGCCATGCCACGCAACAACCCGCGCGTCACCGGGTGCCTTAACTGATGATCGCTCATGTCCACGAATCCCACCCCAGGCCGGACCGAAAGATAATTGGAGACTTGCACGAGTTTGACGCTGATCATACACACTTGCCGGGCGCGAAGCTCCAGGAAAGCAAGGGCGCGGTAACCAGGTCACCTCACCCGCCCGGGACAACGGCCACAGCGGGATATCGTCCGGCTGGGATTCCACCTGACCGCGGAGGGCAAGGTACTCGGGATCGGCCAATCTCGCCTGCGCCCCCTCGGCCAACTCCATGTACTCGTCGAGGAAAGCGAGTATCGCGTCCCTCGGCACTGTCTGGCGCCACGAGTCAAGGCAGATGAGGAACATGCCCCGCACCCGCGGGGATCCGTGCCCGACGGACGGCTGGAAGTAGGCAATCGGCACCAGCTTCGCGCCTGCTCGCTCGTAAAATCGCAATCGTGCCGCCGAGTCCATATATGGGCCCCCAGTGCGGTGTCGCGGGTCCTCCACCTCGGCGACCACCACCGTCGGCGCGGCCGATTCCTGCCACTCGCCCACCGCCCGGCCGAGCAGAGCGGCGCCCAGTCCCTTCCCGCGCCAATCGGCCCGCATGGCGAGGTACGAGAGCAGCACAACATTCCCTGCGGGGTAATAATCGCCCAGCGCTCCACCGACGGGCTCCCCGTCATACAGCGCTATCAGACTGGAAACGCGGCCCTCCGGCCTGTGATACGCGTCCCGTACGGCCTGGATGTCCTCAAGTTCTTCGGACGGAAATGACTGCTCAAGCACTTCATGGTAGAAACGATCGAACAAATCGTCGGCCACGCTAGCGGCTTCAACATAAACGATCTTGTCTTCCTTCACTTCTCATTAATACAGCCTCACGGACCTGGCGAGTAGGCCGTCGCTGTCCTCGTCGCTGTCGACGGAGCGGCATGGGTGTGCTGCGGACGAGAACGCCAGCGGGCTGCTGCGCCGTACCTGACCGAAGACACAGACCGTCAGTGCACTCCGCCGACGACAGCCGCCAGCTGCGCGCCCGCAGCTGCGCGATCTGCTCATCACGGGCAACGCAGGACGCGCAGCCCGCGGTAGGAGGCGGCAGCCCTAAGCAAGAAGCCACGCCGGGACAGCAGCAACCCCACCATCCACTGCGGCGAGGCGAAAATATAGAGCATGCGAGGACTAGTCCGGGCCGCGGCACTGGGCGTGGCAGAGCTCGCCGCGGCCGGGTGTACCAAGGGGTCAACACAGCTGGCCGGACCCGGGCCGACGCACTCTGCCGGGTCAGGCTCCCGCGGTCATCAAGCAGGCGGGGTGAAACAGACCGTGAACGCGGCGGCGCGGTCAGCTTCGTGTATCGCGGCCAGATTTGGCGCTGGCCGGGCTAGGTGCCGAGAACACGACGAGTCGGTTAGCGGCGCGGTCGGCGGTACTGGTGGCCAGCGTGGCACGCTCGGCGTGCGGGGTGACATATTGCTTCGGGTTGCGCTCCAGGCACCGCTGATGGCTGAGTGCTTCGCAGACGGGGCAGGCGACCCGGAGGGCGGGATCGGCGTGAGCGAGCTGGTCGGCGCTTCCCATGTCAGCGAGCACGCGGCCGATGGCGATTTCGGATTGTGTCGCGCTGGACGCTCTTCGTGTCGGCGATGACCTGAAGGGCATCGCGTTCATCTCATCTCAAGTTGTAATTATTTACAGTGTATCACCGTATGACAGATTAGCGACGGCAAAGGAATAATTCGAATTCATGACCAAAGAACGGATTGGCGCTCCTCACGGCTAATCACGTAGCGCGGGGAGGCTCAGCGGCTAACGTCCGGCTCGCTGACGTAACGCTCGTATGCTTCCTCAAGCTCGGGCGAGCCCGGCGGCTCCATGTAGTCATGAACCGTCCCGAGCTGGAACTCGCAGAAGTCCAGCGCTGCCTGCTGCCTGGCATGAAGCTTGTGGCCGTGCGGCTGTGTTACGACGTTGCGGGCTGTGTCCATGTGGGCCAGCGCCTCATGCACGGTACGGCGGATCGTGATGTTCAGCGCGCGCATCTGCCCATCGCTGATGAATCCTTCCCCGCTGGCGGGGTCGTCCGGATTGAACGCCGGGCAGCCGCGGAACGTCTGCAGCGCGTTGTGCACGGCCTGCGTCACGACCCAGGTCCGGAGCTGCTCATAGCTGGTCTTCTCGTCGGCGCGATTGAGGAGGGCAAGCAAGGCTGCGGCTGTCATGGACGCGATCGTTTCTACGGGTGAGGAGCCTGGGCTGCTGCCCTGCCCTCGGCAGTTTGGCGAGGCACCCCGCCGATGTCGGGGGTTCAGCTGCGGTGGGGTGCGCTCGGGCATATTCCCGGTGCTGTTAAGGCGACATGCACAGGGGGAGCCAGTCAGAATGATCGGCGATGAACCTGGACCTTAGCTGAAACCTAGCTGTAGATAATCTGACTATCCATCGCAACAAAGGTAAGAATTAACCGTAAAATTCCTGACCTTTTCATGTAAGATTCACGGCCTGACCTTGCACTCGCTGATGTGCACCGGCCCGGCAGAGTGCGTCGGCCTGGGCCCGTCAAGCGGGCTGAGGAGGAGCGGGACGCTTAAGGAAATCGAGAAGGGCCAAGGCGAGTTCGTCCGGCGCCTCTTCGGCCTGGTGGTGCCCTGAGTGGATCGGGCGGCTGTGCAATTCGCCAGCCGTCCACGGCTGCCAGATCGCATGGGGGTCGCCGTGGATGTCGAGGTCGTCGTCCGTCGAGACGAGCAGCAGCATCGGACACCGGATCTTCCGGCCCGCGGCCCGGTCGGCTTCCTCGTGAGCACGGTCGACACGCAAGCCCGCACGGTAGTCCTCGCACATGCCGTGGACGACGGCCGGGTCGCGGAAGGCGGCCCAGGCGTCAGCGTAGTTCTCCTGGCCCATCTCGCCCGCCGCCGGGGTCCGGTACCAGCGGCCGGGATCGGCGCTGATGAACGCCTCCGCTGGCTTGTCGGTCTGGCCCAGGAACCACCAGTGCCACCAGATGCGCACGAACGCCTCGTTCAGGCGTTCAAGATGCTCGATGACCGGCAGGCCATCCATGACAACGAGCCGCTCAACGGTATCCGGGTGATCCATGGCCGTGCGGAAGGCCACCAGTGCGCCTCGGTCATGACCCACCACCGAGAAGCGGTCGTGGCCGAGGTACTGCATGAGCGCCACGACATCGCCTGCCATCGCACGCTTAGACGACTGCGCGTGCTCGGGCGCATCCGGGGGCAGCGTCGACTGGCCGTAGCCACGGAGGTCAGGGCAGACCACGAAGAACGAGCTCGACAACTGCGGCGCCACGCGGTGCCAGGTCATGTGCGTGCGGGGATGGCCGTGCAGTAGCACCACCGGCTCTCCCTCGCCGCCGTACCGCACGCGGAGCGTCGCGTCGCCGACATCGACGCGGTCCAGGCGGAAGCCATCGAACATGAGCCGCACCTACCCTTGCGATCCAGACCGAACCGAGGCGCGGCAGAGCAATCCCAGCCCAGGGGGCCCGGGTGCGGCTAGTAATGCATGCCGACTTAGCTACATACATAAGCCGGCATAATGTGCTGTCATGACGGCTGCACCGCCCCACGAGTACATCCCAGCTGGACCCCTCTTCACTGAGCCGCCGGGCGGCTTCGAGCCCGCGAAGGTCCACTTTGCTGCCTTCGCCGCCGTGCTGGACGGCGTTGAGACCGGCGACTATGACAACGAGGTCATAGCGTGGCTAGCCAACCTGGACGACACGACGTGCAGGGTAGTCACGTCCCTGCTGTGGCGCTGCCGGCAAGCGTCCCCGCTGGTGGCGGCGTAGAGCCGGGCGCTCGGTTCCCGATCGCCTGCCACCCCCCTCCTCGGCGGCGGATACCGTTCCGGGAGTCACGCGTAATCGGGCGGCCGTTTCGCCGCGTTGCCAGCGCGCGGCCAGGATCGCGATGTCGTCCCCCGGGTGCTGGCTTCCGACCAGGGCTCGCATAGCAGAGTTACAGATGTCCTCTGGCGGCCCGGACTTCACGGCCTGGCAGAGCTGGAGGATGCCGTCATCTATGGCCTTGTCCCGGCGTTCTACCAGCCCGTCGGTGAAGAAGCACAACACGGTGCCGGGCGTGAGAGCCAGCGTGGTGAGCTGCCGGCGGCGGGCGTCGGCGACGCCGATTGGAGGGTCGACGGCGAGCTCGGCCAACGTGCCGGTCTGGCCCGCGGTCGCGATGACCGGCGGGAAATGCCCCGCGGATGAGACTTGCAGCTGGCCGGAACCCGGGTCGAGCACCGCATAAGACACCGTGGCCATGACATCGGCTTCTTCGAAGTACTGCATCTTCCGGTCGAGCTTGCGCAAGACATCTGCCGGATCGCGGGACTCCAGCGCGTATGCGCGCAGGACGCTGCGCATGCGGCCCATGATGACCGCGGCGCTGAGCCCGGAACCGGCAACGTCGCCGACCACCATCCCCAGTTTGCCCGAGGGCAAGCGGAACGCGTCATACCAGTCGCCGCCGACACGACCTATCCCCGGCACATACCGGGCGGCGACCTCGACCCCCTCCACCGTCGGCAGCGCTGAAGGCACGAGGCTGCGCTGGAGGGCGATCGCGGCGGCATGATCCTCACGAGACCTCAGCGACTGCACGGCCAGAGCCGCGCGGTCCGCAGCAAGCTGGAGCAGGGCGGCATCGTCGGGGGTGAACACCCGGTCATGCACGGTGCCGACGTGCAGTACCCCGACCACTACGCCATGGACGAGCAACGGGACGCCTGCCAGCGACCGGATGCCCTTCTCCAGCAGGATCGGGTTGAGCACGTTGCTGTGATCAACGTGATCGAGGATGACGGGCCGCCGCTCGGCGGCGATGCGGCCCGCGAAACCCCGGCCAACCGGAATCCGCACGCCCTGGCTGACTTCCTCCTCCAGGCCATCAGCCGCCGTAGCGATCAGCTGATGACCCCCGCTGTCCAGCAGCAGCACCGCGGCCGTATCGGCCTCCAGGATCTCCCTCACCCGGCTCAGCAGCGCGGAGAGAAGTTCATCAGCAGACAGATGAGACAGCGCCGCATCGGTGAGCGACCGGATATCCCGGAGTTTGTCTTCCGCCCCTTCCGGCGGCCGCAGCGGCATGACCACCATAGAAGGCTAGCGTCACCACCGGCATTATGAGTGAGGAGGCGGTCATACCGTAACAAACACCCCATAAAGTCTCGAATTTCCTGCGGAGAAGCCGGGCGGACGGAGCAGCCGCCAGGTGAAAGCCAAATCCGCGGCCGTACTACGACAATGACGTCTGGCTCTCGGGCTATGGCAGATACGAGCGGACCACAGGGCTCAGCCAGCGAGCGGCGGAGGCGTGAAACCGCCGAGAATCCGGGTCAGCTGCTCGGCGACGAACAGTGGCGTTCGGTCCTCGAGGTAGGGCCCGACGACCTGCACACCGACCGGCAGGTCTCCCACCCGGCCGACGGGGACGACGGTTGACGGAAGGTAGGCCACGCCGACCAGGCCGGTCCACGCCAGGGTATCCATCTGCGGCCGCGACTTGCCGTTTATGATCACCGACCGGTTGGCGATCGTCCCCTCGTGGTCGTGGGGGAAGGGCAACATGGGCAGGACCGGGCAGAGCAGGATGTCGTGGTCGCGGAACCATTCAGCCCAGACCCGGCGGACAATCTCACGTTCCCGGCACCGCTCCAGCCAGGCCCGATGCGAGCCCCCGAGGGCCTCGCCGAGCTCGCCGGCGGCGCTGACCGAGATGGCCGGCACCACAAGCTGGCTGAACAGCGTACGCACCGTGTTCAGGTCGAGAGACGGCCGGACCGCCTGGACCCTGGCCCCGGCTGACGACAGGGCCTGGGCCGCAGTCGCCATAAGCTCGACCGCGGCTGGTTCCACCTCACATGCCTGGTCGTCCAGCCACAGGCCGATCCGGTACCCGGACAGTGATTCGTGGCGCGCCCCGGGCAGGGACAGCCGCCACGCCACCGCGTCGTCGGCATCCGGTCCGGCGATGACGTCCATGAGCAAGGACAGATCCCCGACCGACCGGGCGATCGGGCCGAAGACGTTGATGTCGGCGTCGATCGTGCCCCCGCCTACGCTGTCCAGGTATCCCCGCTGGGACACCACGCCGAAGCTCGGCTTGTGCCCGCAGACCCCGCAGTAGCTCGATGGGATGCGGATCGATCCGCCGATGTCGGTGCCCAGCTCGAAGCTCGACATCCCCGTCGCTACCGCCACGGCCGGGCCTCCCGATGACCCGCCCGATGTGCGGGTCGGGTCCCACGGGTTCCGGGTCGCCCCGAACAGGGAGTTGAACGTCTGGATGTCGCCCGACCACTCGGGCACGTTGGTCTTGCCGAACACGACGGCGCCGGCCGAACGCAGACGGTCGACGGCCGGGGCATCGGCCTCGGGCCTATGGTCGGCGAGGGCGGTCGAGCCGCCGGTCGACCGCAGGCCAGCGACCTCTATGGCGTCCTTGATCGTGATCGGCAGCCCGTGCAGCGGCCCCAGTGCTCCGCCGCGCGCGGTGCGCTCGTCAGCCTGGGCCGCGGCGGCGAAGGCAGCGTCGCGATCGAGGGTTACGACCGCGTTGACAGCCGGGTTGATCCGCTCCACCCGGGCCAAGCACAGCTCCAGCAGCTCTCGGCTGGACAGCTCGCGGCTCCGGATCATCTCCGCCAGCTCAGTCGCAGGCCGCAGGCACACCTGGTCGTCAGTCATCATGCTCCTAATGAGTGAATCGGGTACTTCCCGGAAGCCGAACCGGCAGAAACAACCTATGCCGCTTGCCTTTATCGCATACGAATTCGTCACGATCTGACCGGCCGGCCGCCGTGCAGCATCGACCGCGAGCAGGCACGGCCATACGATGGTTACGGGCGGCACCGCCTCGGATCCCTTCTCCCGCTCGGCGTCACGCCGGCGTTCCTGACCCCGAGGATGTGCCGTCGGCGGTTACGACGACCGGCACCACGTCGACCTGTTGCCCGGGCCGACGGCACGTTGCGTTCGTCGCCGAGCAGCCAGAGAAGCGCCGTTCAGAAACAACAGGAGATCAACAATGCCGGCGACGCTGAAGTTGACGCATAAGGCCATCGGAGCCGAGGTCCGTCGTGGCCCGTACGATGTCGTAGTTGACGGTGAGCGGGCCGGGTCGGTCGAAATGAACCACACGATCGAGATACCGGTTGAGCCTGGACGTCACACCCTGCAAGTTCGCAATGGACGAAACTCGAGCAGCACTGAAACCTTCGATGCCGCCGAGGAAGAGACCGTCGCCTTCCGGTGCACCGGGAAGAGGTTCTTGCCGATCTTTCTCGCATCCTTTGTCGTGCCCAAGCTGGCACTGAAACTCGTTCAGGATTGAGCCGGCGACGCCGTCGTGGCGCTCACCAGCGCGTCGTTAGCGCCGCCGGGGTATCGCTCTCGCCCGGGACAAAACGGCTGCCGGAAGGGTCAGGCCCCCTTCCGGCGCGGCCGGTTCCACCGCGTGATCGTCAGGCCGAAGGCGAGGAGGGGATCCCTCACGCTCAACGGGCCCACGGCCTGCAGCCAGACGGCGAGCTCCCGCTGAGCCGCAACGGGATCACCCGCCTGCTCACCACCTTGACCAGCCGGCCTGTCCGACCAGCACACCAGCCGCACGGCGCCGTCCGGCGCGGGTGTCACCAGCAGCGCGCCCGGACAAGCCACGACAAGCGGCAAGCCACCGCCCGAGAGACGAACGTCACGATCTGCAGCTGGATCAGTAAACCATAGGTTACTTGTTCGACTTCCATAAAGCCAGCGTAAGATACAAATATGAAAAAAATACTCGTACTCCTAGCAGCATCTCTCTCTGTCATCGTTGGTCTGTTCGCAGCCTCGAAGGCAGCACGTACCTCTGCTGGTTACGCGGCTCCCGTAGCTCCCGCAGTTCCCTCAGCCACGACAGCTCCCGTAGCTCCCGTAGCTCCCGCAGTTCCCTCAGCCACGACAGCTCCGACAGCTACCTCAGCTCCTGCAGTTCCCACGGCTACCGGACCGAGCTCCCCGGCAGCTACCGGTCTCAGCTCCCCGTGGCAAGCCCAGACCGGCTACGCGCTCAACTGGAACGCGGTCAGCGATCCTGGCGGTCACGTTCCGGCGAGCTATACGATCGAGACGCTCCAGCTTGACGGAGTCAAGGTTGATCAGTTCACGACCACCAAGACGAGGGCGCTCGAATACGGTAAGGGTGGTGCCGGCCTGCATCCTGGTTGGTCGTACAAGACCTATGTGTGGGCCAACGATGGGCCTGTTGCACCCCCGCATGCCACAATACAAGTAGCGCTCCCCAGTTCCAATATTTGGCAGCCTCCGCAGCATGCCGAATGGCAGTGGGAGATAAGCAGCCCGCTCTCATTGAGCAACGCATATCAGATGGGCACTGGCATTACCGCATGGAACGGGGACAAACCCTCGACTGCGAATCCGGTCATCTATGACATCGACGCCATCATAAATCCTGCATCCACGGTATCCGCACTTCACGCCAAGGGTCTTCACGTCATCGCTTACCTTGAAGTAGGGTCGATCGGGAACTATTACAGCGCTGCCGACGAAGGTATCTCGACAACCTACTACAGCCAGCTTAAGTCGGCTGGCGATCTCGGCGGTAACCTCCCGGGCTGGGATGAGACGTTCATCAACGTCAACAACCCCTCATCGCTATCCATTATCGAGTCAATCATCAAGCAGCAGGCGGCAGCCAAGGGCTTCGACGCAGTAGAAACCGATCTCGATACCACTTTCGACAATAATGACGGCCAAACTCCGTGGACTATTACTGAGTCCGCCGAAGTTGAGTACATGACGGCTATCGCTAACTATTGTCACAGCCTCGGCTTGGGCTGGATCGCGAAGAATCTTGACGAGACCGGGAATACCGCATTTATCGCTCAGCTAGAGCCGCTGGCTCAAGGAATGATCAGCGAGCAAAATCGTCAGTACGGGACCTATATCTACTTCACGCCGTTCTTGAATCACCATAAATGGATCGGCGATGCCGAATACACCCTTCCGCTGTCCAGCTTCGCTCCCCAGGATAATGCCACAAACGTCAACGGTGTTCTGTTTCAGCAGAATCTGGCCGGCAGTCGTGTTCCTGCCCGGTTAGAACTAAGGAGTGACAATGCCTCAATCCGCCGTGCGAGTGGGCGGTTGTTCCCGGCTGCATCCGCACCAGGGCCCTCGTGGCCTTTACGTGAGTGAGGCCACCAGGGCATCCTCTGCGCTCGCCTGGGTGTCCGGGTTCGGGTCAATGACAGGACCTGCCCAGAGCAGGCCGAACTGGTGGTGCCTGCTGGTGTCGTGGGCCTCGATGGACCGTGCTTGCTTTCGGAAGAATGAGGAGAATCGGCTGGTTCTGGCCGTGACCGCCAGCACTTTGAGATCCCGGACGAAGATTCCCTTGAACGACTCAGGAGCGCCGCCGGTGCGGTTGCCGCATGCGGTCCCCTTGCATGGCTCGTGCAGCACCCCGCCGATCGTGAGACGGCTGATCGCCGCCGTGGCGACGCCTTCGGCGGTGCGCAGGAGCCCGGTGCTCCTGGTCGCCTGATAGAGCTGGGCCAGGCCTGCCAGGATCACGCCCTGGTTGTAGGTCCAAGTGGTTTCGTGGTTACTGGCGCAACGTGAGTTGAGGCCGTCGTTGACCAGGCCGCTCTTATTGATCATCCCGCTGCCCTTGAACCACGACCATTCGGCTTTGGCCCACCTCAGGTACTTGGTGTCACCGCGGATCGTGTTATGCAGCCATGCGGTCAGCTCGAGGAAGACCTCGTTTGTGACCGCGTTCTTATAGGCCTTGGCGGTTGTCCACCACACCCCGCCGCGGCAGGTACCGTCCCAGGACCGGTGAATATAGTTGGCGTCGGTCTCCGCCATCGCCAGGTACCGTCTGGAGCCGGTGATGTGGTAAGCCTGCAGCCAGGCCAGTCCCCACCAGCCGGTGTCGTCGTTATAGGAACTCTCGAAGTTGCCCGACTTGTGGTCCTTGAACGCGGTGGAGATTGCCGTGCTGTAGCGGGTGTCCCCGGTCGTTTGCTGGTAGGTCTCCAAGGTCGACAATGCGACGGCAGCCTGCCACCAGACGTTGCCGATAAGTCCGGTGTGCTGGTTATACGACTTCATCAGCTCGGCCACGCCAGCCTTCTGCGGGCTCACGGTCCTGGCCGACGCTGAGGCGGCGGCGCCACTGATCACGGTCGGGGCGACGGCGATGACCGCGACTGTGAGTGCAGAGGCCAGGATCCGGAACGGCGACCGGCGGGCAGATCGGACCGCTCTCCTACGGCTGAGGGTTTTCTCCGGGCACCGGCCAGCCTTGACGACCTTGCCGTCCAGGATCCGATGCCCCGCCCCCCTGGGCCGGGCGAGATCCAGCGCGACGTCAAACATGGCACGGCAGGAGACCACCCGGAGCCTCCCTGCAGATGGGGATCTTTGACGAGACCTTTCTACCGGGTGCTCAGCGTCTATCGCTGGATGGCCGCTTATGCCGGCGTGTCGATGCCAATGCCCGTTAGGTTCGCATGGCCGCTTCGTTTTCAGGGAGGAAGCTCAATGTACCGTTTGGTCATTTTGTCATGTTTAGCGATTCGATCGGTGAACTGGCATTGATAGTCTCGCTGAGCAGCAATACGTCATGCTGCATAGACAGGCCGAGCCTCGGCCCAGGACTGACGGTCTCAGCCTCGGATGCAGGGCACGCGGCCTGCGGGTGCGCACCGCGTGGGCGCGCCCGAGAGAGGGGTTCGCAGCCGTGAGTACGCGAATAGCGCCGATCTTCCCGGTTAGCGACTTGGACGCTGCCCTCGCCTACTACCGCGGGCTCGGTTTCGGTGCCCGCCAGTAGCACGGCGGGGATACGGCTTCGTCACCTTCGACGGCGCCGAGATCCATCTTGGCGTGGAACCTGACCTCGATACGCGGGCCGACCGCCGCTCGACGGCTTACCTGTTCGTCGAGGACGCCGACATGCTGGCCCGGACGTGGCTGGCGGCTGGCGGCGATGTACGGCTCCCGGAGGATACCGACTGGGGTAAGCATGAGGGCGCGCTCGTTGATCCCGATGGCAACGTGATCCGGTTCGGGTCGCCGATGAACACGGACTGAGCCCGGCTGGCGGCGCCGCCGGCGTCCTGAACTTTCAGGCTATTTTGCGCCGGTAAGCCACCATGGCGAGCGCATAGGCGACGACGAGAATGCCGACGCACCAGGCCAGAGCGACCCAGATGTCATTGCCGACCGGCTGCTGCCCGAACAAGGCTCTGATCGTGTTGACGATCGAGGTGACGGGCTGGTTTTCCGCGAAGGCGCGAACGGGACCCGGCATCGAGGCCGTGGGCACGAATGCCGAGCTGACGAACGGCAGGAAGACGATCGGGTAGGAGAAGGCGGCCGCCCCGTCCGCGGATTTCGCCGACAATCCGGCGATCACCGCGATCCAGGTCAGCGCGAGCGTGAACAGGACTAGGATGCCGGCCACGGCGAGCCAGGCCAGCACTCCTGCCGACGAGCGGAAACCCATGAGGAGTGCCACCAGGACGATGACCACCACGGAGATCGCGTTGGACACCAGTGAGGTCAGAACATGCCCCCACAGCACCGACGAGCGGGCGATCGGCATCGAGTGGAACCTCTCGAAGATGCCGCTCTGCAGGTCGTTGAACAGGCGGAAGGCGGTATAGGAGATGCCGCTGGCGATCGCGATGAGCAAGATGCCGGGCAGCAGGTAATTCACGTAGTTGTCGGTGCCTGCTCGGATGGCGCCGCCGAACACGTAGACGAACAGCAGCATGAAGGCGATCGGCATGATCAACACCGTGACGATGGTGTCCATGCTGCGCGTGACGTGCCGCAGGGAACGCCTGAGCATCACGCTCGTGTCGCTGAAGAAATACGTGTTCATCGTCGCTCCTTCTTGTCGCTTCCGACGATGGCCAGGAAGATCTCCTCCAGGCTGGGCTGCCGTTCCACGTATTCGACTTTCGCGGGCGGGAGCAGCGTCCTCAGCTCCGCCAAGGTGCCGGACACGATGATCGTGCCCTCGTGCAGGATCGCGATCCGGTCGGCGAGCTTCTCCGCCTCGTCGAGGTACTGGGTCGTCAGGAACACGGTGGTGCCGCTGTCAGCGAGGTCCTGGATCACCTGCCACACCTCAATGCGGGCCTCCGGGTCGAGACCGGTGGTCGGCTCGTCGAGGAAGATGATCGGCGGGTCGCCGATGAGGCTCATGGCGATGTCGAGGCGGCGGCGCATGCCGCCTGAGTAGGTCGACACCCGGCGCCCGGCCGCATCGGCGAGGCCGAATCGCCCGAGCAGATCGTCGGCCACCTTGCCCGCGCTCTTCACGTGCCGCAGCTCGGCGATCATGACCAGGTTCTCCCGGCCGGTGAGGATCTCGTCCACCGCCGCGAACTGACCGGTCAGGCTGATCGACTCCCGTACCCGCGCCGGCTGCGACACAACATCGAATCCGTTGACACTCGCTGTGCCGCTGTCCGGCCTGAGCAGGGTGGTGAGGATCCGCACGATCGTGGTCTTGCCGGCGCCGTTCGAGCCGAGCAGCGCGAAGATGCTTCCGCGCGCCACGTCGAAGTCCACACCCTTGAGCACGTGCAGCTTCTCATAGGACTTCTGCAATCCGTGGACCTGCAGCGTCGCGTTCTTCGCTTCCATGCCTTGCCTCTTGTCTCCCTATTCCACGGTCACGTTCGACAAGTCCGCACCCATGCCTTTGAGCCCGGCGTAGGTCAGCTTGTCCATCCGCGCCCCGTCGAAGGCCACCGTGCGGATGGCATTGCGGTATTTCCTGCTCCACGCGCGGAAGGACACATCCCGCAGCGTCGCTCCCCGGAACGTGACACCGTTCAGCGCCGCCCGGTCGAATCTCACGCTGGTGAAGACCGCCCCGTCCAGGTTCAGGCCGCGCAGATCGGAGTACGTGAAGTCCACCCCGGTGAAGGCGCAGTGCTCGAAGACCGTGCGCCGCAGGTCGGTCATCCGGAGCTTGACGTCCGTGAGCGCGGCATCGGCGAACCGGGTCCCGGTCAGGCCCGATTTGCTGAAGTCGGTGCGCACCAGGATGGAGCCGCGGAAACTGGCCCGGGCCAGCTCGATCGTCGACATGTTCGCGTCGGTCAGGTTGGCGCCGTCGAAGTTGGCGTCCGCCACGTCGCTGCGCCTGAAGGAGCTGCCGGTGAGATCGGCGCGGGAGAAGTCGGAGCCGCGCAGCACGCTGGCCTCGAACTTCCCGCCCCGCACCTCGACGCCCGCGAAATCGCTGCCCCCGAGCTCGCTCGTGTCGAATCTCGTCACCATCTGCCGCTCGAGCGACCGGGAGAGGTTGGAAACCTCCTGCACGGTCTGCTCGATATCGCCGATACTGTCGATGGTCAACTCGAAGGCTGCCGCATCATCCTTGCCCTCGGCCTTGAGTTCACGGAACCGCTCATGCAGGTCCGCAAGCAGGTCCGCTTTCAGCTCGCTGATGCTTTTCGCGCCCTCGTAGGGCGCGAAGACGCCGTCCACGTATTCGTCTAGCTTGTCGTTCATTCCATTCGTCTCCTCATAGCAATGTGTCGAGCACGCGCTTCGCGTATTCCCAGTTGCTCTTGTTCCGGGCATAGGTCGCCCTGCCCTTCTCCGTGATCCGGAAGTATTTGCGCCGGCCGCCCTGCGATTCATCGCCCCAGTAGCACGTGATGTCGCCGTCCGCTTCCAAACGCCGGACGCTGGAGTACATCGTGGCTTCCTTGAGCTCGTACTCGCCGTGCGAACGCTCGGCGATCAGCTTGACGACCTCATAGCCATAGCAGTCGGATTCCGTCAGCAGCCGCAAGATCATCGTGTCGGCATTCCCGCGCAGCAAATCGGATGTGATCTGGCTGGCGCTCATCGCACCACCTCCTGAGAACAGTGTATGTCTTGGTACTGTGTCTGTCAAGGTAGTGGTGATGTCACACTACATGGATGCGTATAGCAGCCTGCGCGCCACGTCTGCCGCAGCTTTCGTGCCTCTCCAGTCCCCGCCGGAGTGCGTCGCGGCCGGCGACAGCAACCGGCTTGCGCACGCCGCTAATCAGCCGTTACGCGCACGAAGGCTGCCCGCGCGGCGTCCGGTACGGGTCCGGGCTGTCTGGTCTACCAGGGGGAGGCAAGGTTGCGCTGACGGATGGCACCGCGCTGAGTGATAGAGAAGCTGTGCCGACGCTCGCGGAGCTGATCTGCGGTTCGCTCATGCCGTCGGCCCCGCGGCCACCGGGCTACTGCGCCGTGTGCGCGAGCATCGCCGTGGCCACCTCCGCGTGTGCCCGGCTGGGGACCTCCGCGCCGACCCCGTCGAGGACCAGCAGGGTTGCGCCGGGGATCTCCTCGGCCAGCGCCTTCGCATTGCCCACCGGGAAGAACGGGTCGGCTGCGCCGTGCACCACCAGCGTCGGTGCGGTGATCTCCGGGAGCCGTTCGCGCCAGCGTGGCGTGCAGTCCAGCTTCGAGAACACCATGCTCAGCAGACCGTTGCGCGCCGAGGCCGGGTGCGGGCCGGAGCGATCGAGAATACCGGCCGCGTGGACGCGGGCCTCGGCGGCGTCGAACTGTGGCGAGCCGGAGAGCACGCGGGCCGCGGCCACCGCACCGTCCAGGATCGACGTGCGGTCGGTCCAGTCGACCGGCGGAGCGCTGCCGAAGTAGGCCATGATCGCCGGGGAGTGCTCGGGCAGGTCGTCGTCGACGGGGCCCGGCGCGACCGGGCGGGTGGCGACCAGCACGAGCGAAGCGACCCGCGACGGGTGGTCCAGCGCCAGGAGCTGTGCGATGAAACCGCCGGTCGCGATGCCCACGACGTGCGCGCGGGCGATGCCGAGCCCGTCGAGTACACCGACGGCGTCGGTGACGAGGTCGCGCAGCGTGTAGCCCGGCGAGTCGGGGTCAACGGTGGTCGATCGGCCCGTGTCCCGCAGGTCGTAGCGGATGACGAACCGGCCGGTGAGCCGCTCGACGAGCGCGTCGTCCCAGGTGGCGACGGTGGTGCCGATCAGCAGCAGCGGAATGTCGGTCGGCGAGCCGACGGTGTCGACGCACAGCTCGACATCGCCGACCGGAATAAGAGTCTCCATACCTACCAGACCGCGTGAGATGGCAGAACTCATCGGGCCTGATCTACCAGACACGCCCTGGTGAGCTACGTTTCGGCCCTGACGGACTCTGACGTGCCCGCGGGATGGGCGAGCTCGCAGCTCACCAGGTCCAGGAAGCTACCGATCACCGCCGTGGCGCAGCAGCGCACGATCGCCGGGCCCGGCCCGGCGCCAGCTCGCCCGGGCGCCGGCCAGTATGCCCCCGTCAGGGAGAGAGCCGTGACCTGGTCCCCGGCCGGAACCAGCATCAGGTCAGCAAGCAGCGCCGTGAACAGCGTGCCGTCAGTGGCGATGGCCTCCCATTGAAGCGCGATATGCGCGCAGTCACCTGTTTCCGTCAGGTCCTCCAGGCAGACGTCGGCCAGCCGGGTCAGGCCCGCAGCCGGGCCGGCCAGCTCCGCTAGAGCGGTGACGCCCTCGCCGTAGGCCACCTCAGCGGCCCGCGGCAGCATCCCGCCTCTAGCCAGCCTCCTCAGCCGGGTCCGGGCGGTACGGAAGGCGACACTGAGCTCAACGCGGTCGCCGACGACAATGTGGTCTGTCACGCCACAATTCCATCGGTCGGGCACCGGGCTGGCCACGGTCACAGGTCCCTATCCGTCGAGGCCGAAGGTCAGCAGTGCCAAGCCGAGCGCGGCCTCAGTGACCGGCGCTCTGGCCGCCGTCGATGTGCAGGATCTCGCCGGTGATGTACGGCGAGGACTCCAGGAACAAGACGCCCTCGACGACGTCGCTGACCTGGCCGGGCCGCCCGAGCGGGGGGAGCCGGTCACCAAGGTCGTCGTAGCTTTCCGGCGCGTGCACCGGGGTCTGGATGATGCCGGGCGAGACGGCGTTGACTCGGATGCCATAGGAGGCGTACTCAATGGCCAGGGATTTGGTCGCCGAGGCCAGGCCGCCCTTCGTCAGCGCAGCCAGCACCTCAGGCGTGCCGGAGCTCGCGTACTCGGCGAGGGTGGCCGTGATGTTGACGACGTGACCGCCGTATCGCCCGGCCATCTCGGCGATGGCACGCCGGGTAAGCCAGAAGAACCCGGTGAGGTTGACCCCGACGATCGTCGCGTAGTCGGCCGCGGTGTAGTCGGTGAACGGCTTGGAGATGTACACGCCAGCGTTGTTGACCAGGGTGTCGATGCGGCCGAAGCGTCCCAGCGCCGCATCAATGATCCGGTCGGCCGTTGCGGGCTCGGTAATGTCCCCGGCGACGGTAAGCAGATCAGGGTCCTGCGACGGCTCGATCGTGCGGGCGCTGGCCACCACCGCCCAGTCCCGCCCCCGGTACCCGGTGACAAGCCCGGCGCCGATGCCCTGAGAGGCGCCCGTGATGATGGCCACCTTGCCCGTCACGACGCCGCCAGCCCGGGTCGCTCGGGATCGGGGTAAGCATGCTTCGACATCGCAGCACTCCTTACTCGTCCGGAGATGCATACCATTACGGTCGTACTTCGGGTACCCCGATCGCGCCCGTGAAATCCCTGGCCGCGTACCCTGGCCTGCACCCTGGCCGTTACCCTGGCCTGCGGTAGGGCGCAGATGGCGAGGCCCGGAAGACCTGGCCGGTGACCTGTCTGCCCGCTAGCTGCTGCCGGAGGTCCCCGTGCCGATCGACTCGTTCGAGCGTTATCCGCTGCTGTTCGGCCCGTCGCCGGTACACCGGCTCGACCGGCTGACCCAGCATCTGGGGGGCGCGTCAATCTGGGCTAAGCGCGAGGACTGCAACTCGGGAATCGCTTACGGTGGCAACAAGACCCGCAAGCTGGAATACCTCGTTGCCGATGCCCTGGCCAAGGGCTGCGACACGCTCGTGTCGATCGGCGGTGTCCAGTCCAACCACACCCGCCAGGTCGCCGCGGTGGCCGCCCGTGTCGGGCTGGCCTGCGTGCTCGTTCAGGAAAGCTGGGTCGACTGGCCCGATCCGGTCTACGACAAGGTCGGCAACATCCTGATCAGCCGGCTCGCCGGTGCCGACGTCCGGCTCGTGCGCGCCGAGTTCGGAATCGGCTTCAAGGACAGCTGGGAGCAGGTCCTACAGGAAATCGAGGCATCCGGCGGCAGGCCCTACGCGATCCCGGCCGGCGCCTCCGACCATCCCCTCGGCGGCCTCGGTTTCGCCAATTGGGCCTACGAGCTCGCCGAGCAAGAGCGCCAGCTCGGGATCTTCTTCGACACCATTCTCGTGTGCTCGGTCACCGGCAGCACCCAGGCCGGGATGGTCGCCGGCTTCGCCGCGCTGTCCCGCGCGGACAGCCGGCCGCGGCGCATCCTCGGCATCGACGCCTCGGCCAAGCCAGCGCAAACCCGCGACCAGATCCGCCGCATCGCGCAGCAGACCGCCACGCTCATCGGCGTCGAGCGGGAACTGACCGACGACGACATCCACCTCGACGAGCGCTACCACGCCGGCACCTACGGCATCCCGGACGACGCCACCCTCGAGGCGATGCGGCTCGCCGCCCGCACCGAGGGCATGGTCACCGACCCGGTCTACGAGGGCAAGTCCATGGCCGCCCTCATCGATCTGGTCAGCCGCCGGGAGATACGTCCCGACGCCACCGTGCTCTACGCCCATCTCGGCGGGCAGCCCGCCATCAACGCCTACAGCGCCCTGTTCTCGTGAACCAGCCCGTCGCGGAACTCGCCGAGCCCCGGTGCCGATCGCGTTATGCCGCGGTCAGCTGACTGATCCCAGCGCGGCGCCGATTGCGGCGATGATCGCCCCGCCGAGCGTTATGGAGATGAACGAGGGCACCAGGAACCACGCTGACAGCCGGCGCATTTTGCGCCGCTCCTGGTCGGTTCCCGCGCTACGGCCGAACGAGACCAGGACGAGGCCGATGCCGAGCTGGAAGCCGCCTGCGGCAAGACGCCCGGCCCCGCAGGCGCGGAGGTGACGGTACTCCCATGGGCTGATCAGGCGGTGCGTGCCGGGTCGCGGGGGAGATAGCCACCACCCGCGCAGGCTTTTCGCAGTGATGTCGTCGTTGGGTGCGTTCATCGGGATGCCTCCCGTGGCTGTGGTGCCGGCCGCCCTGATGACCTGTTAATATGATATCAAAATGATAGCAGACTTGTCAATGGCGGCTCGATACCGTCACCACAGCCGCCCCCGGAGAAACTCCGCCGGGCCCGCCTGGCTAAATGGCCGTACATTTAGGTATCGAGTCGGCCAGAAGCTTGGAGGGCCTGCCGTGTCTCGGCCTGATGAGGTCGCTATCAGCCTGGCCCGGTGGGCCGCGGAACTCACGCCCGATGCCGATGATGTGGCGCTGGCGGACCGGTCGCTGCTGGACACGGTGGCGGTTGCGCTGGCCGCCCGCCATCACCGGGTCACTGCGCTGGCCACGAGCTTGCCCGAGCACGCGCTGTGGGCCGTAGCGGGCCACGTGCTGGATTTCGATGACCTGCACATGCCCTCGACCGCCCACGTCAGCGCGATCTGCGTGCCGACGGCGCTGGCCACCGGCGGCGGGTCGCGGGCCTTCCTGGCTGCGGCCGGGGTGATGGCCCGGCTGGGGACCGCGCTGGGCTGGCGGCATTATTCGGCGGGCTGGCATGCGACCTGCACGGCCGGGGCGCCGGCCAGTGCGGCCGGCGCGGCCGTCGCGCTGGGCTTGCCGGCCGAGCAGATCGCCGTCGCGATGGCCCTGGCCGTGCCCGCGGCCGGCGGCGTGCAGCGGGCGTTCGGCACCGACGCCAAGTCGCTGCAGGTCGGCTTCGCCGTGGATGCCGGGATCCGGGCCGCCCGGCTGGCCGCCGCGGGGGCGCAGGCCGACCCGGCGGCGGTGGACGCGTGGCTGGGCCTGGTGGGCGGCGACCCGGCCGCGGTGGACTTGTCCGGGCCTGCGGTGCCGGACGGGCTGGCGATCAAGCTCTACCCGTGCTGCTATGCACTGCAGCGGCCGATCAGTGCTCTGTCCGGTCTCGCCGGCCCGCGGCTGGACCCGGCTCAGGTGCGCCGCATCGTGCTGCGCACCCCGCAGGCCACGGTGACACCGCTGATTCATCATCGCCCGGAATCGGGTTTGCAGGGCAAGTTCAGCCTGGAGTACGCGGCGGCGGCCGCCCTGCTCGACGAGTACCCGGGGTTCGGCAGCTTCACCGACGCCGCGGTGCGGCGCGACGCGGCCCGGCGGCTGATCGCGCTGGTGGAAACCAAGCTCGAGCCAGGCGGGAGCGGCCTGCTCGACGGTGAGCTGGAGGCGGAGGTCCACACCAGCGACGGCGCGATCATGCGGGCCAGCCAGCAGTTCCCTCCTGGGTCACCGGGCCGGCCTGCCTTGCCCGCCGAGCTGCACGCCAAACTGGCCGACTGCGTGCGCGGGCTCGATACCGACCCGGCCACCTGGACCTGGCCCAACGCCGCCGCGACACTGCGCCGTTTTCTACCTGGCCGTGCTCGCGGCCTGGTTGAACATCCGCACCTGACCGCGGGAGACCAGCTTGCCTTCGCCGTTGCTGATCTCGACGACCCACAGCTGCAAGGTGCGGCCCTGCTGGATGGCCCGCCCGACGAGGTCGAGGCGGCCGCGGCTGAACGGGCGGAGGAAGTCCGTCTGATTGCTGATGCCGACTGAGCTTTGGCCCGAATCGCGGACCGCGGTAGTTGCGCCGATGGTCGCCATGCTTTCGATGACGTGAGCGTAAACACCGCCGTGCACGGTTCCGGTGCCCTGATGGTGCCGTTCGTCGATATCGATGTGCGCTAGCACTTCGGTGCTGCTAGCCGAGTCGATGACGAGCCCGATCAGCTCCGACACCGTTCGGGGTGCGTCCCCGCCGCCTTCTGCCATCTGCCCCGTCCTTCCATTCGAAGTGCTCATATCGTAGAAGCGAGGGCCATGTCAGGCGACTTCGGCTAGCCCCAGGATGGCTTGTAGCCGAAGATCTCCCGGGCGGTGCGGGACCCGAGGTGCCCGTCGAGTATCTCGATGCGGTCCGGGCCGACCAGGCTGGGATGGGTGACTCCGCAGGCGTGGCTGAGCTCGAGCAGCTCGTGGCGGAGCGTGGAGACGTAATTGGCCAGGCGCACTGACTTGAGGGCAGGGTCGAGCCCGCGAGTGCGCCAGGCGGAGTGGGTGGTGATCCCGACCGGGCAGCGCCCGGTGTGGCAGCGTTGGGCCTGGATGCAGCCGATGGCCAGCATTGCTTCTCGTGCGACGTTGATCATGTCGCAGCCCAGGGCCATGGCCAGGAGAGCGGATTCGGGCATGCCGAGTCGTCCGGAGCCGATGAACACGACGGCGTCGGTGAGTCCTCTGTCGGCGAAGGCGCCGTATGCGCGGCTGATGGCCAGCTTGAAGGGCAGTGATACGTGGTCGCTGAAGGCCAGGGGAGCATCACCGGTGCCTCCCTCTCCGCCATCTATGGTGATGAAGTCCACGCCGCGGCCTGTGCCGCTCATGCTCTCGGCCAGCCTGTCCCAGAAGGTGACGCTGCCGACGGCTGATTTGATGCCGACCGGCAGGCCGGTGCGTTCGGCGATGATCTCGACGAAGTCGAGCATGCTGTCGACATCTGAAAAGGCGCTGTGCCGGGACGGGCTGCGGCAGTCTCGTCCCGGCTCGATGCCTCGTGCCGCGGCGATCTCTGGCGTGACTTTCGCGGCCGGGAGCACCCCGCCCAGACCTGGCTTGGCGCCCTGGCTGAGCTTGATCTCGATCGCCCGCACCGGGTGTTCAGCGCACAGGTCCGCCAGCCGGCCCAGGTCAAAACGCCCATTACCGTCGCGGCATCCGAAGTAGCCGGTGCCGATCTGGAACACCAGCTCGCCTCCGTGCAGGTGGTGGGGCGTCAGGCCGCCCTCCCCGGTGTTCTGCAGGCAGCCGGCCAGGGCGCAGCCTCGGTTGATGGCCTGGGTGGCGACCCCGCTCAGGGCCCCGAAGCTCATGGCCGACACGTTGACCACCGACGCCGGGCGGAACATGCCCGGTCGCTGCCTGGCCGAGCCGAGCACCTTGGTGCAGGCGACCGTATCCTCCTGCGGGTCCGGCCGCGGCAGGGGGAACATGCTCTGGTCGATGATGATCTGGCCCGGTGCGGCGTCGAGGTCCTCGTCGGAGCCGAACCCGACGTTGTTGTTGACGCCTTTGGCCGAGGTGTAGATCCACCGGCGCTGGTCCCGGTCGAAGGGCCGTTCTTGGCGGTTGTCAGTGACGATGTACTGGCGCAACTCGGGCCCGACCGATTCCAGCAGGTAGCGCAGGTGGCCGATGACCGGGAAGTTACGCAAGATGGCGTGCTGACGCTGAGTCACGTCGTAGACCGCGACCGCAACCAGGATCACGCCTAGGGCCGATCCGAACCACACCCATCCAGGCATACGGAAACTATCGTCTGCTGACCCGGACGCCGGCCAGGGCCGTTCGGCTCACTCTGGCGGGACTCACGTCATGACACGGTCAGCGGCCGATCTCGCGGGGGAGTTCCAAGGCGAGCACACGGTCGACGAACAGGAACGTCTCGAACTTCGCGCCCGCCGGGACGTCCTGGCGGGACCCCACGCTGCGCAGCAGGCCCAGGGCCGCGACGGTGTCGAGGTCATCGTCGAAGGCGTCGCGGATCACGCTCGCGGCTTCCGCGGGTACCGGCCTGGACGGCTCGCCGGCCCATTCGGCCACCTCGCGGCGCCACTGGGCGACCGACCCGGCGGCATCGGCCAGTACGGCCCGGGTGAGCTTCGCCGGATCGCGGTACGGGCAGGACAGCAGCGCGAGCCGCAGCGCAAGCAGATCACCCCGGTCCCCGCCCGCCGTCCACTGCGTCAGGTCCTCGACCGGGCCGACGCCGATCAGCACTCCGCCCTCGCCGTCGCCGGATCCCGGCGCGATCCTGGCCACATGCACATGGGCTGGTCCGCCGAGCATGCCGCGTGCTTCTGCGCAGCTGGCCAGCACAGCCGGCGGGTGAATGCCAAGCGCGCTGAGGTCCTCGTCGAACCCCGCCGGAGGTGCGCTGTCCGCAGCCAGAACCGTGATGGCCTCCATGCCCTGCAGCTCAGCGATCCGCGTCAGCACGTCGGCCACCAGCAGCACCCGCAGGTCCGGCGGACCAGACCAGGTCCCGCCGGCAGGCCCGTGAACGCACACCCGCAGCGGGACCGAGGGGCTGGCGAGCACGGCGTACGAGCCGGTACGGGTATCCCACAAGCGCAGCATGCCTTACAGGCTAAGCGGCGCTGGCCCCCGGCCAGCGCGGGGCGCGGTCCCAGCCTTGGCCTTCCGGCCTCACTGCTCCGACCCCGCCCAGCTGCGCGGCCGGCTCGCGGCCGGCTCGCATCATCGTGGATCATAACTGCCCTCCCGCGGGCAGTAGCGATCCACGATCACGATTCCCTGCCCGGGCTTGGTCGTTCCCGGCGGCCTTTCCGGGTGCTTCTTATGCTAATGCCGCCAACGGTGCATGCTAGGACTTTAGTCTCGCACCGGAGGGCTTCAGTCATTAAATGCGCGGCGGGCCCGGGCGCCAGGATTGCCGGGATAACCGGAATTTATCCCGGCAATCCTGGGCATTCCGCCGGAGATTCAGGACCTTGGTCCCTGGCAGTTTCTGGATAGCCTTGATGATGTTAGGCAAAGCTGCTGGTCTGCATGAGCCGGCGGGGGGCCGATCCTTCTTGGCCGGGAGCGGTCTGTCGCGAGGTGACCGGAGGCGCGGGGAGGGCCGGTGGTTCCTGTCGGGCAGCCTGAGAGCGGTTCGCGGCGGCCGATCCTGCTCGCGACGAGCCTGACTTCGCCGCCGCTGCGGGACCAGACGGTTCCCCGGTGCCGTCTCCTGGAGCGGCTCAGGAGCGGGTCGGGAATGCGGCTCAGCCTGGTCGCCTGCCCGGCCGGCTTCGGGAAGACGACGCTGCTGGCGGCGTGGCGCGAGGTGGAGGCGGCGCGCAGGCCCGTGGCGTGGCTGACGGTAGACGAGGGCGACAACGACCCCGTGGTGCTGTGGTCCTATGTGATCGAGGCCCTTCGCCGGGCCTGCCCGGGTATCGGCCAGTCGGTACCGGCCGACCTGGCCGCCGCGCAGCCCCTCCTCGACGTGGTTCTTCCGCGCCTGGTCAACGAGCTGGCTGGTCAAGATGAGATCGCCTTGATCCTGGACGACTTCCACCGGCTCTCAGGCGGCGCGGCCATCGAGAGCATCGCCTGGTTCGTCGAACATCTGCCCGCCACGTTCCAGCTGGTGCTCTCGACGAGGAGGGAGCCAGCCCTTCCGCTGGCTGCGCTGCGCGCCCACGGCGAGCTGCTTGAACTGCGAGCCGACGAGCTGCGTTTCACCTCCGAAGAGGCGGCCGGGTTCCTGAACGGGCGCCTCGGGCTCGGTCTGGCCCCCCAGGACATCGATGTGCTCGTTGAGCGCACGGAGGGATGGCCGACCGGGCTCTCGTTGGCGGCGCTGTTGCTCAGGGGAACTGCCGACCGCCACGGCTTCACGGCCAGGTTCGGCGCCTCGAGCCGTCTCGTGATCGATTTCCTGGTGCCGGAGGCGCTCGAGGCGCATGACCCGCCGATGCAGGCCCTGATGCTCCGCTCCTCGATCGTCGAACGGCTGTCCGGCCCGTTGTGCGATGCGCTGATGGAGCAGGAAGGCTCGGCGGCCATGCTCGACACGCTCTCCCGCACCAACCTGTTCCTGATCCCCCTCGGCGACCAGGGCGGGTGGTATCGCTTCCACCATCTCTTCGCCGAGCTGCTGCGGATGGAGCTTGAGAGCCGCGAGCCGGGCCTCGCCCGAGATCTCCACCACCGCGCCTACGCCTGGCATCGCGATCACGGGACGGCTGAGGAAGCGATCCACCATGCTCTCGAAGCCGGCGCGTACGCCGAGGCCGCCGAGCTGATCGAAGGCACGTGGGCCGCTTACGGTAGCGCGGCCGGGCATGCCTCCGTGCTGGCGTGGCTGCGGCGGTTCCCCGACAGGATGCGGAATAGCGACGTGCGGCTGCTCCTGATCGAGGCATGGCTGCTCTCGCTGTCCGCGAGGCGGGAAGAAGCGGCGCGGGCCATGGCGGCGGTCGAACGGCTAGGCGAGCTGGGCGCGGGGCCCCTGCCGGACGGCTTCAGTTCGGCTCAGGCGAGCCTGACGATGTTGCGGGCCGTCTGCCCGTGGGGCGACATCGGCGCTCAGCTGGAGAACGCTCGTCGCGCGGCCGCGCTCGAGGGCCCCGGATCACCCTGGCGGCCGGTGGCTTGCTGGGCGGTCGGAGTGGGCCTGTGCTTCCGGGGTGAATTCGGCGAGGCCGACCGCTGGTTCGCCGAAGCGGCGCTGTCGCCTGCGAGCAGACCGTGGCTGGCTGGCGCGCCGGCACTGGCCTGGCGTTCGCTCGTCGCCGGGGAGCGGGGGCGTCCCGGAGAACAGCAGCTGCTGGCTGAGCAGGCCATGGGACTTCTGCGGGAGCACGGCACCGAAATGGCCAGCGGTGTGGTGCTCGTCGCCGCCGGGGCTTCGCTGGCTGCGCGCGGAAGACCCGGGGAGGCCAGGCCCCTGATCGAGCGCGGTATAGCCTTCATGCGGTCCTGGGGCGAGCCGACCCAGGTGGCAGACGCCCTGCTGCACCACGCCACGGTGCTCCGGGCCCTGGGCGAGGGCCAGCGCTCGAGGGTCGTGATCGCCGAAGCCAGATCCATCGTCGGATCTTGTGCCGATCCCGGCATCCTGACCGGGCGGCTAGCCGCCCTCGGGCCTCGGCCGCGGGCCCCCGCCGGGAACGGCGACCAGGAGCTGACATCCCGGGAACTCGTCGTGCTCGAACTGCTGACCAGCGATTTTTCCGAACGGGAGATCGGCCGGGAGCTGTTCGTGTCGCCCAACACGGTCCATGGCCACGTCCGGTCGATCTACCGTAAGCTCGGAGCGTCCTCGCGGGGCGACGCCATCGAGCGGGCGCGTGAACGCGGCCTCATGCATCGATCCCTTTCACCTCGGTTATAAGGTTCGCCAGGTCAGGTCATTTCCGGTGCCTGCCGCCGGCCTGCGACGGCACCGCCCGCTCGCCCGCGTCCTCGGCGTGGAAGCCGGCGAGCAGATCCTCCTCCTGCTTTTTCCTGGGGTACAGGAAGAAGACCAGCGCCAGCCCGGCCAGGATGGCAATGATTCCTACTGTGTAGGCCCATTGGTCGCCCTTCAGGAATGACGTTTTCGCGGCTGCGGTGATCTGCTTGGCGTATTGCGGGTACTGCTTCGCGGCGTCGGCTGCGCTGGAGAATGACTTTGTCAGTTCGTTCTGGACACCGGTGGTGATCTGCTGCTTGCCCGGTGCCGCGGCGATGGCTGCCGTGAACGCAGTGGCGTAGCCCGCCGCGAGCAGGGCGCCGAGGATCGACTGCATGATCGCGCCACCCAGGTCGCGCTGCAGGTCGGCGGTGCCTGAGGCCATCCCGGCGCGCCGGACCGGGACCGAGGCGGTCAGGGCATGCGAGGCGGGGGTGCCGGCCAGGCCGACTCCGATCCCGACCAGCGCGTAGGCCAGGCCGACCTTCCAGTACGGGATGTTCTGCTTCCACAGCAGGAGCATCGCGAGGAAGCCCAGCAGGAGGAACGCGAAGCCGGCGATGAGGGTGACCCGGGAGCCGCGCCGGTTCACCAGCTTGGCCGAGCCGGGCGCGACCAGCACCATCAGCGCGGCCATGGGCAAGATCGCGAGCCCGGCGTCCAGCGTGGAGTAGCCGAGCACATTCTGCATGTACTGCTGGCCGATGAACAGGCCGCCCATGAGCGCGCCGAATACGATGATCCCCCCGACGGCCGCCACCCAGAAGGTCCGCCGCCCGGCCACGTGCAGGTCATACAGGGGATTGCGGGCTCGGCGCTGCCGGATGACGAAGGCGATGAGCACAGCGGCCGCGATGACCGTCAGGCCGAGGACCAGTGTGCCCTGGCCCGGGACGGGTGCGAAGTTGATCGACAGGATCAGCGCCGCCACGAACAGCGCGGACAGCACGCCGCCCAGGTTGTCGACCGGGTCGGTCGTCTCGTTGACGTGGGCCGGCACGAAGACCAGCGCCATCACCAGGGCCACCACGGCCAGCGGCAAGGTGATCAGGAACACCGAGCCCCACCAGAAGCTCAGCAGCAGCGCGCCGGCGATCAGCGGGCCGAGCACGGCGACGGCGCTGCCCAGGCCCGCCCACAAGGCGATCGACCGGGTGCGGGCCGGCCCGGACCACAGGGCCGTGATCACGGCGAGCGTGGTCGGGTAGGCCATGCCCGCCGCTATCCCACCCAGGATGCGGGCTGCCATAAGCACGCCTTCGGTCGGCGCGTAGGCGGACAGCAGGCATGCGGGGACTGACAGTGCCACGCCCAGGATGAGCATCCTCTTGCGGCCGTAGCGGTCGCCCAGGGCGCCTAGGTAAAGCACCGAGCAGGCCAGGCCGAGGGAGAAACCGACAGCGATCAAGTCGATGGCGGCCTGGCTTGAATCAAAGGCCCTGCCGATGTCGGGCAGCGCGACGTTGGCCACGGCCAGGTTCATGTTGGCCACGGATTCCACCAGGATCAGCGAGATGAGCACCAGGCCCGCGCGGGCCGGTACCGTGCCTGCTGCCGGGCCTCCTGCCGCCGGGCCGGCTCCGAGCCGCTGATCAGCCATCACGATGCTCCCGATCGGGGCGCGTGGTCCGCCGGACCAGCGGCAGTCCCCTCGTCCGGACCGATGGACACCAGCTCAAGCCCCAGTTCCTGAGCCCGCTCGATGAGCCCGACCAGCTGCACCTGATCGACCACCCAGCCGGTCAGGGACGTGGTGCCTGCATGCCGTTCCAATCGCATTCCCCCGAACAGGGTCCCGAGCCGGTCGCTCAGCTCTCCCCGCAGAACGAGCCGGTACCTGTGGCCTCGAGGCCTATCACCGTCCATCGCCCGCAGGCTGCCACTCAGGTAGGTGGCTCGTCACCACCTGCCGGCCGGACCAACCTAGGTGGAAACGGCGGCCGCTGAGGAAACCGGCTCGCGGATGCTCCGGTCAGGGCCTGACTAACAGGGCCTGGCTGATCTAGCCGAAGGTGAAGGAGAAGGCCTGGACGCCGGCGTTGAGGAAGGTGATCTGGAAGGTGCGGTCGGTGATGGGGCCGGGCTGGCGGATGAGCTGGTGCAGCCGCTGTTCGGTCACCGTTCCGCTGCCTTGTTCGTCGACGTCGGCCCCGTGCGCTGCGCCCGGCGGCTGCCCGTCCATGAGGACCTGGAATCGCATCGCGGTTCCCGGCGCCGCTGGCCCCATGACGAGGTTGAGGTCGCGGGCGTGGAACCGGTAGGCGATCTGGCCGCCGGCCGCGTTCGCCGTGACGGCCTGTTCCCCTATGGTCCAGTCACCCGACAGGGCCCAGTTGTTGAGCCTCAGGGCCGCCGGGGCGGTGTACTGGTGCGGCCTGTCCGGCAGGACGGCGCCCGGGGACGCGAAGTTCTCGGTGCGCTCGTAGCCGGTGTAGTTTTCCGCTGATTTCAGGGTGGCCCAGTCGGCTGGTGCTTCGGCGCCGCGGGCGTCGACCGCGACCAGGTCGTGGGTGAGGCCGGTAGATCCGGCTTCGGCCAGGAGCTGCTGGATGATCATTTCGGACTGCTGGTATTCGCCTTCGCCGTAGTGGTGGTGCCGGATTTGCCCCTGTGTGTCGGCGAAGTACAGGGCGGGCCAGTAGTGGTTGTCGAAGGCGTTCCAGATCGCGTAGTCGTTGTCGATTGCGATGGGGTAGCCGATGTGCCTGTCCTGCACGGCCCGGCGGACGTTGTCCGGGTCGTGCTCGAACCCGAATTCGGGTGTGTGCGCGCCGATAATGACGAGCCCGTGGGCGGAGTATTTCGCGGCCCAGGCGCGGAGGTAGGGGAGCTGGCGGAGCCAGTTGACGCAGGTGTAGGTGCAGAAGTTGACCAGGACGGTTTTCCCGCGCAGGGTGGCCGGGGTCAGCGGCGGTGAGTTGAGCCATCCGGTCGCGCCGTCGAAGGACGGCAGCGTGCCCTCGACGGGCAGCCGGGCTGCGGGCGAATGCAGCCCGGCGGCCCTGGGCCAATGTATTGCCATGATCGTTCGGTTATGCCGCGGCCGTGGCGGGGCGGCCTTGCTGCAGGAACACCTTTCGGCCGGGGTAATCCGGGCGCGGCAGGCCCAGGTCGTGCTGGGCGATGATGGTGCGGAACACCTCGACCGTGCCGCCGGGGGTCGCGGTGTGCTGGGCCTCCCGGTGGGCGTATTCGATTACGCCGTCGCCGATGGCGCCGTCGGCGCCGTACGGCAGGGTCGCGGCCGGGCCGACCAGGTCGATGAGCTCCTCGCAGCCCAGCCTGGCCACGTCCGAGCCCTTCACCCGGCCCATCGCCCCCGGCGTGCAGGTGCCCGCCTCCAGCTCCACCAGCATGTGCCCGATCCCGGCCAGGAATACCTTGTCGTCAATCACCGGCCCGCCGCTGCCCGGGGCGGTCTCGGCCCAGCGCACGGCGGCCTCGACCGATTGCTCGAGGTGCTGCGCGAGGTGCCCGGAAGGGCTCAGATCGTCGAGCTTGCTGGCGGTATCCCCGATGTAGTGCTCGGCGTCCAGCGGCCCGTGCAGGACCGACCAGCCGTTGTTGACCTCCCCGATCCGGTACCGGTCGGAGACGCGGACATCGCCGTAGTACACGATGTTGGTCCGCTCGTCGCCGATCGTGTACAGGGCCTGGATCTCGATTCCTTCCGAATTGAGCGGCACCAGGAACATGGTCAGCCCCTTGTGCTTGGGCAGGGCCGGGTCGGTCCGCGTGATCAGGAAGACGTACTGGCAGTACTGGGCGCCGGTCGTGAAGATCTTCTGCCCGTTGATGACCCACTCGTCACCATCGCGCACCGCCCGCGTCTTCGCCCCAGCGATATCCGACCCGCCGTCCGGCTCGGTGTAGCCCATGCAGATACGGACCGTCCCCCCGGCCACCTGAGGCTTCAGCTCCGCGCGCAGCTCCGGATCCGCATGTGCCTCGACCCCCGGCCAGATCAGCGGGGTGCCACTCAGCAGCGGCGCCTGTCTCCTGAACAGCTCGGTTTCCAGCAGCCGGGCGCACACATCATCCAGTTCCGCGCCGCCGTCTTCGCGCCGCCAGCGCGGCCACAGCCACCCCTTGCTGCCCAGCGCCACGTACAGACCCTCATCGAAGCTGTCGGCCCGTTCCCGCTTCCGCGCGTAGACCTCCTCGGTCAGGTGCTCATCCAGGAACGCCCGGACCTCTTCGGCAAACGCCTGCTGGGCTTCGGTGAGGGCAACGGGCGAGAAATCCATTTCCGACACTCCTGACGACCGAATTCGTGCCGCGTGCTCACGCGTGATGCTCTGCTTTTAAGGTCATCCTGTTTCTCGGCTAATCGCCTTGTCAAGGACGTAATGACAATGCGAGTGTGATCGTAAGCATGGGCAACGAGATTCCGGGAGGACACACGTGAGCAGCACGACGGCCAGTATCTACAGCAAGGGACCGCGGCGGTGACCACGCCGGCGGCGGGAGCCGCCCGCACGGGGAGCTATTTCCGCGACACCCGGCCGGTCGAGCCGGACGAGCCGCGCGTCCTGTACCGGGTGGAGGAGCGCATCGCGCATGTCGTGATCAACCGGCCGCTGCTCCTCAACGCCATCCATGCCGACGTGCATCATGGCATCGTCGACGGCCTGCAGCGGGCTGATGCCGACGACGATGTGCGGGTCGTCGTGCTGTCCGGCAACGGCCGGGCGTTCTCCGCGGGCGGTGACCGCGGCCAGTCTGACGAGGAGCGGGCGGCCATGAAGCCGGCCAACCCCCTCGACACCGCCCTGGCCATCTGGAACTGCCGCAAGCCCGTGATCGCCGCGGTCCAGGGCTACGCCCTTGGCCAGGGCGCCGAGATCGCGGCCATCTGCGACATGACCATCGCTGCTGACGACGCTCGTTTCGGTGAGGTCCAGATCCATACCGGCGGGGGAACGCCCATCTTCTCCGCCCCGTCGGTCATGGGCATCAAGCAGGTCAAGGAGTACCTGCTGACCGGCGACCAGTACAGCGCGCAGCGCGCGCTGGAGGTCGGCATGGTCAACAAGGTGGTGCCCCGCGACCGGCTGATGGACGAGACCATGTTCCTCGCCCGCCGGCTGGCCTCGTTCCCGCCCGAGGGCGTGCAGCGCAACAAGAAGCTGATCAACGACGCCTATGAGCGGGCCGGCTTCATTGACTCCATCAAGGCCGCCTGGTCGGGCATCGGGGAGTAGCACGGGCACATCCTGACCTGCTCACCACGCGGAATCGCGCGTGGCGAGCAGGTCGGGATGCTATGCGGCGGATGAGTGCTTAGCGGCCCGAGCCCGCTGCGGCAATGAGTTCCAGGATGCGAGCCGGAGGCAGGTGCTGTTCGTAGATCCGGACGCCGAAGGGGGAGAGCGCGTCCTCAATCGCGCTCACCACCGTGGGCGGCGTGACGATCATGCCGCCTTCGCCGACGCCACGGAAGTTGACGTCAGCGTCGAGCGGCACCGTCTCGAGGTGCGCGATCTCGATCCGCGGAACGTCACAGGCGGTCGGCATCAGGTAATCCATGAACGTGGCTGACTGGAAGTTGCCGTCCTCGCCGTACGCCGACCGCTCGAGCAGCACCGCGCCAATGCCCTGCGCGACACCGCCCCGGATCTGGCCTTCGACGATGGCGGGATTGATGAGGGCGCCGCAGTCCTCAGCGGTGACGTACCGTTCCACCTTCACGATGCCCGTCTCGACGTCGACGTCCACGATCGCGCAGTGAGTGCCGCCGGACCAGCCGCCTTGGCCGCCGTCGTATGTGGCCACCACCTCGAGCTCGACGCCCACGCCTGCCTCGAACTGCCCCGACGCGGCGCGGCGCGCGACCTCGCTGACGGCCATCGCGCTGTCCGGGTCGCCGCGCACCCAGACATTGCCGTCGGTGATCAGGAGGTCCTGCGGGCTGGCCTCCATGATGTTCGCCGCGAAATCGAGCACCTTGGCCTTGAGCTCCCGGGCGCCATGCAGCGCGACCCCGCCGGTCATGGTGGCCGAACGGCTGCCCCCGGTCAGCCCGAACGGGACGACGTCGCTGTCGCCGACGACGACGCGAACCTGCTCGAACGGCACGCCGAACTCGTCCGCGGCGATCTGGGCCAGGGTCGTCTGGTGGCTTTGCCCGTGCGGCATCTGGCCGGTGAACAGCACGACGATGCCGTCTTCTTCCAGCCGCAGGCGCATGGACTCACTGCCCAGGCCGCCGTCTCCCTCCGGGCGCGGGCCGGGAGCGGCTTCGATGAACGTCGCCACCCCGACGCCGAGATAGTGGCCTTGCGCCCGGGCCTCGGCCTGCCGGCGCCGGAACGCGGGGAAGTCCACCATCTCCGCGACCCGCGCCAGTGACTCGTTGGTCGTGACTCCCACCAGCGGCCGGCCGGTAATCATCATGGCCGGCGGATCGGTGCGCGGGGCGACGTTACGCAGCCGGATCTCGAACGGATCAATGCCGAGCTCTCTGGCCACGAGGTCCAGGACGCGTTCCCGGATGAACGTCTCGGACGCCCACGGCCCGCGGTAGGCGACGTAGGACGCCTTGTTCGTGATCGCCGCGGTCGACTCGAAACCCATGGCCTGGAGCTTGTACGGGCCGGGCAGCATCGCCTGCATGATGTCCGGGACCATCGTGCCCATCCCGGGGTATGCGCCGGTGTCGATGACCATCTTGACGTCCAGCCCGAGCAGGTCGCCGTCGTTGCTGATGGCGGCCTGGATGTCGAAGCTCTCCTCGCGCGCCTGCCCCGACACGGTGAGGTTCTCGCTGCGGTCCTCGACCCACTTGACCGGCCGGCTGAGGTGACGCGAGGCGGCGGCCACGGCCAGTTCCTCGCGCGATGCGCCGATTTTCAGGCCGAACGATCCGCCGATATCCCCGGCCAGGACACGTACCTTGTCACCCTCGAGGCCGAGCCGCGCGGCGACACCGTTCCTGGTGATGTGCACGCTCTGCGTGGCTGCGTGGACCGTCATGACCCCTTCGTCGGCGTCCCAGCTCGCGACGCAGCCGCGTCCCTCCATGGGCACGTTCTGGTGCCGGTGCACGTCGATGTGGAAGTCCATGACGCGATCAGCCTTGGCGAACGTGCCGGCCACGTCGCCGAACTCGTTGCGCGAGTGCGGGCGGGAAATGTTGTTCCCCAGATTCTCGAACAGCGGCGGGCTGGCCGGGTCGAGCGCGAAGGCGGCGGTCACCACCGGCGGCAGGTCGTCATACTCGACCTCCACCAGCTCGCAGCCGTCCTCGGCGAGGTAACGGCTCTCGGCGATGACGACCGCCACGGGATCGCCGACCAGGCGCACCTTGTCCGTCGCCAGCAGGGTGAACTCCGGGGTGGGCCCCCCGGTGCTGAACAGGGCCAGCAGCGGATCCGGGGCCGCGACCGTTATCGCGTCCAGGTCCTCCCCGGTGAGCACCGCGACCACTCCGGGCAGTTCCCGCGCCGCCGAGGCATCGACCGAGAGCACGCGTGCGTGCGCCAGCGGCGACCGGACGAACGCGGCGTGCAGCATGCCCGGCAGCTTGATGTCGTCGACGTAGCGGCCCGCGCCGGTCAGGATGCGCGGGTCCTCCGAACGCTTGATGCTGGCGCCGGTGTAACGCTCGGCCGCTATTGTCATGGTCGCTCCCTCGTTCCGGGCTCACGTACGGTTGCGCTCGGCGGCCAGCAGGACGCCGTTGATGATGCTCTCGTAGCCCGTGCACCGGCAGATGTTGCCGGACAGGGCCTCGCGGAGTTGCTGCTCGTCGGCGTCGGGGTGCTCGCTGAGGAACGCGGTAGCCGACATGACGAACCCCGGCGTGCAGAAACCGCACTGGAAGCCATGCGAATCCCACAGCGCTTGCTGCAGTGTGCCCATCTCGCCGTCTGTGGCCAGGCCCTCGATGGTCGTTACCTCGCAGCCGGCGGCCTGGACCGCCAGCATCAGGCACGAGCGCACCGGCCGGCCGTCGAGGATGACCGTGCACGCACCGCAGACCCCGTGCTCGCAGCCGAGGTGGGTGCCAGTGAGATCGAGGTCATCGCGCAGGAAGTCGGCCAGCGTCTTGCGCGCCTCCGGCGAACCCGTGCGCGTCGCGCCGTTGACCGTCAAGCTGATGTCCACCATCAGTTACTGCCTCTCCGGGCGTTGTCCGCCGCCGCTTGCAGGCCGCGGCGCACCAGGGCGGCCGCGATCGTTTTCCGGTACTCCGAGGACCCGTTCAGGTCGGCCGGCGGGCTGACGCCGTCGGTCGCGCGACGGGCCGCCTCATCGAACAGCTCAGCCGATGGCCTCTCGCCGACCAGCAGGTCCTCCGCGGCGGTGGCCCGGACCGGCAGATCAGAAAGGCCGGCGAACGCCAGCCGTGCGTCGCTGATCGTGCCGTCGGACAGCGTCAGCGATACCGCCAGGCCGACGATGGCGAAGTCGCCGTGGCGGCGGGCGACCTCCTGGAAGCTGACCCCCGTGCCCGGTTTGGCGGTCGGGAAGCGCACCTGCACCAGGAGCTCGTCGGGACGGCGGGACGTCTGGAAGTAGCCCTCGAACCACTCTGCCGCCGGGATGACCCGCTCGCCCGACTGGCTGCGCACCACGAGCTCCGCATCCAGCGCCCGGGCCACCGCGGGCAGCTCACCGGCCGGATCACTGTGCGCCAGGCTGCCGCCGATCGTGCCGCGGCTGCGGATCGCTTCGTGACCGATGAAGGGCAGGGCGGCCGCCAGCAACGGCACGGTCGCGGCGACCAGCTCCGATTCCTCGGCTAGGTACTCCCGCGTCATCGCGCCTATCACCGTCCAGCCGTCTGCCGCCGACACCCCCGACAGCTCAGCGATGCCGTTGATATCGATGAGCACCGCCGGGCGGGCCAGCCGCAGGGCCAGCAGCGGGATGAGGCTCTGGCCGCCGGCGAGCACGCTCGCGTCGTCCAGGTGCTCAGCCAGCAATGCCACCGCCTCGGAGACGGTTTCAGGCGACTCATAGTCAACGGGAGGCAACTTCATCGGCGCGACCCTTCATTACGGTCATTACGGCAGCGGTGCTCCCATAGCGTTCTACGCTAACTCAGACTGCCTTGGCAACCATGGCGACGGCAAGCACGGCTAGGGCCAGATCGTGGCACCTTCCATCACGGATCCAGGAACTGGCGCCAGCCGCCCGGCAGGGTGGTCTGGCCGACCTCAATCAGGTACCCGTCGGGGTCACGTACGTAGCAGCGGATCTCGGTCTGGTGCTGTTTCGGTGGCGTGAGGAACTCGGCGCCCCGCGCGCTCCACTCCGCATACACGGCGTGGATGTCCGAGACCCGGATGTTGAGGAAGCTGCTGGCCAGGTCGGGATCGCGCGGGGTCTGCAGGGTGACGGCCGGCTTGTCGTCGGTCGGGCCACCACCGACGTTGATGATGATCCAGCTGTTGGCGAGCGCCACGTACGTCGGCTCACCCGAGCGGATGGCCGTGCCGCCGAGCACCTCGGTATAGAAGCGACGGGAGCGCTCCACGTCGCCAGAAACGATGAAGTGGGCCAGTGCGATCTGGAATGCGGGCTGGCTGCCTTCAGGCATCCGGTACCTCCATGGTCCGGGTGGCGGTACAAGCTCCCGGCTGCACGCCGCCTCACCGGGTGAACCGCCGGGCCCCGGGCAGCTCAAAAGCGTACCGGTAAACAAGCTCCTGCGCCGGGCGGCGGCACGACGCCGGCCGGGCTACGCTGGGTATATATGCATCCCATGCCAGGAATGACGGCGAGCGCATGCGATGCCGCGGAGAGGAAGTCGGCGATGTTCGAAGCGGGCGATATCCGGGAGTGGCGGGGCCACGACGTGGTTGACTCCGATGGCCACAAGATCGGGGAGCTGGAGGCCGTCTATGTCGACACGAGCACGGACCTGCCGTCGTTCGGCACCGTCAAGGTCGGGATGCCTACCCGGCACCGGCTCGTGTTCGTTCCCCTGGCCCAGGCGACAGTGGGTCCCGGATACCTCAAGGTCGCTCACGACCGGAAGCAAGTGAAGGATTCTCCCTCGATCAGCACCGACGGTGAACTGCCCTCGGGCGACGAAGAGGCCATCTTCAAGCACTACGGCCTGACCTATCAGCCAGGCGCCAGCGGCGAACGGCAACTGGCCCGCCGCTGACCAGCAGACTGAGCGGAGCATCAGATGCTTGCCCTCTTCCTATTCCTCGTGCTCGTGGCGATCGTGCTCGGCCTCGTGGGGGTCGTGGTCAAGGGCCTGCTGTTCTTGCTGTTCATCGGCATTGCCGTGTTCCTCGGCGCCCTTCTCCTGGGTGCCCTGGGAATGCGGCGCCGGCCGGGGAAGCGCTCGACGCGGTGATCCATGATCAGATCATGGAAACAGTCCGAGCATCGGGTCAGGCGAGTGACAACAACCCGGCGTTCGTGGGTGTGAAACCACAGGCACCAAAATAGAACGGGCGCAGATCTTCCTCGAAGTCCACGTGCAAGTACTCACATCCCGCTGCCTTTGCACCGTCGCGGGCGTGATTGACGAGCCCGGTGCCGATACCCTGACCGCGCGCCATGGCGGCGACCGTCGTGTCCTGCAGCCACGCATGAACCAGGCCATCCCACAACACGTTGACGAAACCCACGAGTTCGCGACCCTGCCGGGCGATCACCCAGCCCAGGCTATGGCGATCGACGAGCTCGACCCAGTTCCACTCCGATTCATCGAACACCCTGGTATTGAAGGCTTCTGCATGCAGCGCATTAACCTCCTGATTGGTGAATGCACCCCGCCACTCATACGCCGTCGCCATTAGGTCAGGCTTCACCGAAGATCGGGTCGCGTGTTTCGAAGCGGGCGGTGACGGCCTCCACCTGGTTCGGGCTGCCGAGCAGCGCGCGGATCTCTTCCTGCTCCGCCGCGAAACCTGAGGCCAGATCGGTCCGCCCGGCCAGGTCGAGCAGCCGCTTGGCGGCCCGGATCGCGTGCGGGCTGCGCCCGGCTATCTCCTTGGCCATGGCGAAGGCCGCGGCGAGCGGATCCGGATCGGCGCGTGTCGCCAGCCCGATCCTGGCGGCCTCCTCGCCGCTGACGATCCGTGCGGTATAGGTCAGCTCCTTGGCTACGTCCCGGCCGACCAGTTCGGGCAGCAGCTGGGTGCCGGTCATATCGGGGATGAGGCCCCACGCCACCTCGAACACCGACAGGCGGGCGTCGGGTGCGACGATCCGGATGTCAGCCCCGAGCGCGATCTGCAGGCCGCCGCCGAGTGCGTTGCCGCGCACCGCCGCGATCACGGGAACCGGAAGCTCGGCCCACACGTAGGCGGCCCGCTGGCCAGCCACCTTGGTCGGCCCAGCCGAGGGCGGGAGCTGAGCGGCCGCCGACAGCCGGTCGCCTTCGCGCATCGCCTGGAAGGAGGCGAAGTCCAGCCCGGCGCAGAAGTCGGGGCCCTCACCGGAGAGCACCACCACTCGCAGTCCCGGCTCAGTCATGAGACGCTCGCCGACTGCCACGAGGGCCTCGAACATCGCGGGGTCAAGCGCGTTGCGCTTCTCGGGCCGGTTCAGGCGGACGTCGGCCACTCCGCCGGCCGCAGTGACGGTCACCCGCTGGGCGGTCTTGATCGCCGTGTCGCTCATCGGTCTGTTCTCCGTCCGTCCGATGTCATCCCCGCAGCGGGGCTAGCCGGCTGCAGGCCGGGAGCGCGCTCGTGCATAAGGGCCGCTAGGCAGTGAGCACAGCTCACGGCAGACTATGACGTAGCGGGCTACAGCAGAAGTGGGAGGGCCCACCTGACCGTGAACATCTTCTTCGATGTCGACGACACGATCCTGAGTTTCGACGGCGCCTTGCGCCCCAACACGCACGTGGTCTTCGAACGGCTCATCGCGGACGGCCACACCGTCTACGTCTGGTCAGGCGTAGGCATTCGAAAGACATTCGTGGATCGTGAGGGGCTCGGCCACCTGGTTTCCGGTATCTACCAGAAACCATTGTCCGACTTTTCCGCTGGCCTGGAGCGCTTCGGGATCCCGGTGTTCCCTGACTTCGTTGTTGACGACTATCCGGAGATCGTCGCGCACTTCGGGGGGCTTTGCATCAGGCCCTACCAACGCGGGTCGCAGCCGGACAACGAGCTGCTCGCGATCCCGGCGCTGGTGGAAGCCCTGTGGCAATCCCGGTCACGCCCCGGCGGCGCATGACCGGCGCCTAGCGACGAACGGCACGGCGCTCAATCACGCAGAGAAAGGCACTCGCATGACTCGAGTTGTGGTCACGGGCTTCGACGCCGACGGCGCTTCGAAGGTGGTGCGCGACGAACAGCTGCAGCACAGGCCAGGCGGCTTCTTGTTCGATGTATGGGGCTACGACGACGGCCCCGTAAGCATTCCGAGCGGGATTGGCCAAGGCGCGGACTTCGGCACCCACTTCCCGCCGCCTAACGGCCTGCGGGTGTATTCGGCAAAGATGGAGCCCGGCGGCGCACGCGCCGCGGGGCCGAGGCCGGCGGATCAGCCCGCGGATCTCGCCGAGAGCATGCGGCGGGGAAATCTCGGCCCCGACCGGTCCGCCGGATTCCATGTATCGGACACTATCGACGTCGCCCTCATCGTCTCCGGCGAGATGGGCCTTGAGCTCGAGGACGGCGTTGTCACGACGCTGCGGCCGGGCGACATTGTCATCCAGAACGGCACGAACCATGCCTGGCATCCGAGCCCGACGCTGGGCTGCGAGATCGTGTGGGTCCTCGTCGGGGCCAGCCGCGACCCGAGCTGACGCCCGCGAGCCTGCCGCACCGGCGATGACTCACGCAGGCCGCCGATCCGGGCGAGGATTAATACGATACGGATATCTAGAGCAGATGGTCCGAGATGAGCCACAAGAGGACAATCGCGCTACGCTTTCCGTAGATCGTGCTCGTGCGGGAGGTGCCGGGATGGCCGAACCGGGCGGCGAGATGGCAGCAGGCGCAGCAGGCCGCGGCCACCTGCGGGCGTCGAACGCAGATCGTGAGCAAGTGATCAGCCTGCTCAAGCCCGCGTTCGTGCAAGGGCGGCTGACCAAGGACGAGTTCGACCTGCGGGTCGGCCAGGCGCTCGCGTCGCGGACCTGCGCTGAGCTGGCCGCCCTGACCGCTGACATTCCCGCCGATCTGGTCGGAGTGCAGCCGCGGCCCGCCCGGGAATGGAGTGAGAAGAAGGCGGCCGCGGCGGTTCTGGGCACGATCGCAGCGTGGTGGAGCATCGGAGTCGCCGCGTCGTTCTGGGTACGGGACAATAGGGCTGATCAGGGATCGCTGGGCGTGGCGATCGCGTTCGTCCTGCTGCACGTGTCGATAATCTCGGTCTTGCTGATCGCCGTATGGCTTAAGAGGCGTGCCGGCGGGCGGTCCGCGTAGGGGCGGGAGCGCCCGCTCTCAGTCTCGGCGGGCCGCCACGACGCGTCGGCCAGCCGACACCGGGCGGGCCGGTGACGATCGCGACCGTGCGGGACGCCCGGGGTTAGCTGGCCAGGAGGCGGCGCAGCCAGCGCAGCTGGGCTGCTACGGCTTCTTGTGAGAGGGCGGCTTGCGGGGCCATGGTCGCGAAGCCGTGGAAGCCGCCCGGCCAGACGTGCAGCTCGGCGACGCCGCCCGCTTGCCAGATCCGGCTGGCGTAGGTCACGTCCTCGTCGCGGAACGTCTCGGCCGAGCCTACGTCGATGAACGTGGGCGGCAACCCCGACAGGTCACCTGCCCGGGCGGGCGCTGCGTACGGCGAGACGTCCGGGCCGCCGCACGCCGCGCCCAGCAATGCCGTCCACCCCGTGTGGTTGGAGGTGTGATCCCAGACGCCCTGGCCGGCCATCTGCCGGGCCGACGGGGTGTCGTTGCGGTCATCGAGCATCGGGCACATGAGCATCTGCCCGGCAAGCGCCGGGCCGCCCCGGTCACGGGCCATGAGCGTGACCGCCGCGGCCAGCCCGCCGCCGGCGCTACCGCCCGCGATGACGATGCGGCTCGGATCGATGCCGAGTTCACCGGCGTGCTCGGCTGTCCACGACAGGCCGGCATAGCAGTCCTCAACCGGGCCCGGATGCTGTGTCTCAGGCGCCAGCCGGTACTCCACCGACACCACGGTCAGCTGGAGCTCTTCGGCCCAGTCCAGCATCCGTGGCATGGCCGTCCGGTTATCGCCCATGATCATGCCGCCGCCATGGGTGTGGTAGATAGCCGCCGTCTGCGCCGGGGCGCGGGTGGGCCGGCAGATCAGCAGCGACACCTCGGGCGCGCCCGCCGGCCCGGGCACGAGCCGCTCACTGACCTCGAACTTCCCGCCGCGCCGCAGTTCCTCATCCGACAGGCGCGGCAGCACCGGATTGGGCTGTCGCAGGACCGGGATCAGGTCCGGCGTCACAGATGACGGACGCTGCCGGGTGATCACGGCCAAGGCGGCGGCCAGTTCCGCATCGAAGGGGGGCGGCGGCCCGACGGGTGCCGTCGGCGAGCTATTTGGGACGGTCGTGGTCAACGTAGCCTCCAGGTATCGGGAGCCGCGGCCGGGTCACCGCTACCGTTCCATCCTGCGGCCGTCGCGGCGCGAGGGCCAGCGCCAGACGCGGATTCTCCACATCACTGTCGCCGCACGGAAGCACAGCCCGCCGCGGCGCAGATCACCGCGCAGCTCTGATAGCACCAGGCAGCGCATGCGGGAGCTCGCGGCGGGAGGTGATGCCGAGCTTCGGGAAGACCTTGCGCAGGTGCCACTCGACCGTGCGAGGACTGAGGAAGAGCTCAGCGCCGATCTCGCTGTTGGTCTTCCCGTCCCGGGCGCGCGCGGCGATCTCTATCTCCTGCGGGGTCAGGTCTCCGTCAGGCCCGACCGTGCGGCTGCGTACGGTCTCGCCGGTGGCGTGCAGCTCACGGCGGGAACGTTCGGCGAATCCTTCCGCTCCCGCCGCGCCCAGCATCTCGTGGGCCAGGTGGAGTTGCGCGCGGGCGTCCACGCGGCGGTTCTTGTGGCGAAGCCACTCGCCGTAGAGCAGGTGCGCTCGAGCCAGGTCGACACGGGCGTGCGATCGGCCGAGGTACTCGATGGCGGCCTGATACAGGTCCTCGCGGTCGTTCAGCAGCGCCAGCGAGCGAGCCCGGACCCCGAGGGCCCAGTCGGTGCCCGCGACCACGGTGATGTGCGACAGAGAGCGCATGATACGGGTGGCGCGGCCTGGCTGCCCGGTCCGGGCCGCCGCCTCGATCAGCTCGGCCATCGGCCATCCGGCTACCGCGGGCGGCCCGGCGTGCTCGATGGCCTCCTCGGCGGCGGACAGTGCCTCCGCATACCGGCCCAGGCCGTTGTGAAGCACGGCGGTCGCCCATTTCGCCGCGGCCATCCCGAGTCCCTCGCCGCGAAGTGCGGCGTCCTGCCAGGTGCCGTCGATCAGCGCCCGCGCCGCATCCTCACGGCCGCGTACCGCTGCCACGCCGAGGGCACTATATGGAGCGGCCCGGCTGCCCGCGGCTTCGGCTATCGTCTGGGCTTCCTGGGTCAGCGAATCCGCCGCGGCCAGGTCGCCGGCCAGCAAACGCGCGAAGGCGAGCGCATTGAGCGCTGAGGGCAGGTCACTGACTGCTCCCGCGCTGCGGGTGACGCTGACGTACCTGCTCGCGAGCGCATCCAAGGCACGGTCATCCCACAGTTGCAGCGCCCCGGCACAGGCCAATGGCAGCAGGCTGAGCTCCGCGGCAGCAGTCGCCTCGCGTCCGATGACCTTCACGGCCCGCCGCAGGAACGGCGCCCCGGCCGTGAATTCCCCGCTGAAGCCTGCGGCCAGGTCCGCCAGGAGAACGTCAGCCGGCCCTGATCTACCCGCGCCCGCCGCTTCTCGCGCGGCGTGCGCCACGTCTGTCATGGTCCCGCCAGGAGCCACCTGGCGGCCGGCCAGCAGCGCGGCGCGGATCGCGTCTAGGTAGGCCACGCGGGCTTCCGCCGCATCGAATCGGCTCAGCTGCCTTGCGGCGTCCAGCAGCAGCTGCGACGAGTCGGCGCCTCGGTCCGCGGTGAAGGCGAGCCGGGCCTGCACGAGGTGGGCGCGCGCTTGCCGGTGATCGTCCAGCGTGTCGGCCTCCGCCATGCCGAGCAGCTTCGCCGCCGCGGAGGCCTCGCCGGCCTGAAGCATGACGGCAGCGGCGGCGAGGCATCTTTCTGTCCGCCGCTCCGCGTCCGGTGTCGCCATGGCGGCGCGTTCAAGGAATGCGGCCTTGGCGGCGATGCCGCCGCGCTCCTGCGCCCGGTCGGCCCTCCGTTCAAGCTCGCCCGCGACGTCCTCGTCGGGTTCTGTCAGCACCTGAGCCAGGTGCCATGCGCGGCGATCAGGATCGGTGCCCGGATGAGTAGCCTGCGCGAGTGCGCGGTGCGCATTGTGCCGATCCCCCAGACGAGCGGCCCGGTAGGCCGTCGCCCGAACCACGGGATCCCGGAAGACGACCCGGCCGTCGAACGTGATCAATCCGGCCTCGGCGGCCGGGAGCGCGGCCTGGCCGGTGATTCCCAGCTGTCCGGCCGCCCGCCGGACCAGTGCCGGATCGCCCGTGGGATCGGCCGCGGCGACGAGCAGGAGCTGGCGGGTCTGGTCAGGAAGCCGGCTGAGCTCAGCCAGCAAGGCGTCTGATGCGCGGTCAGACAGCACATCAGACAGCCCGAAGCCGCCGGCTAGCTGAGCCGGCGGCACGCCTTGCAGCAGCCTGAGCAGCGCCCGGGGGATTCCCCGGGTCTCGGCCACTATCTGATCCCGCACCCGCCCATCAAGAGGCCAGTGCACCACGGAGGCTATGAGGTCGCGGGCGTCCGCATCGCGCAGCCCGCCAAGGGTCATCGTGGGCAGGCCGTCCAGGTCCGTGATTCGCTCGGGCGCGGCGAAGATCATCAAGACACCTCTGGTGGCCAGCCGCCGCGCCGCGAATCCCAGCGCCTGCCTTGATGCCTGGTCTAGCCAGTGCACGTCGTCAACCACGCACACCAGGGGGCGATCGGCGACCGACTCGGCCAGCAGGCCGAGTACGGCCAGGCCGACCAGGAAACGGTCCGGCCGCCTGCCTTCCCGCATGCCGAACGCGATCTCGAGCGCGTCCCGCTGGGGTTCGGGCAGGCAGCCGAGCAGACCGAACATCGGCCCGCACAGCCGGTGCAGCCCGGCATAGGCCAGCTCCGTCTCTGGTTCGGCCCCCGCGGCCCGGACAACCTGAAGATCCGCGGCCAACCCGGCCGCGAATCCCAGCAGTTCCGTCTTCCCTGTGCCCGACTCGCCGTATATGACGAGCGCCGCGCTGCCCCTGTCGCGCAGGCCGTCAACTAGTCTGGCCAGCTTCTCGTATTCGGCCTGGCGTCCATGCAGCCCGAGGTGTTCCGTGTTCGCCGCCATGAGACGAGACTGCCGGACGTACGCAGACCAGCCAATTGAGCGCCCCTCAGCCTGCTACTCAGGATTTCCATCCGATGATGTCGGGTTAACCCTAGGCCGGGGTCGGGCTGCCTCACCCGGGGTGCCCCGGCAGCCGCCGAGCCGGGCCGGGGCGCGGTCATTCCTGCAGGTATTTCAGCACGGCGAGAACCCGCCGGTGCGCCTCAGGGGACTGCTGCAGCCCGAGCTTGTCGAAGATGCCGGTGACATGCCGCTCGATCGCGGCCACCGAGACCATGAGCTCGCTGGCGATGCCTCCGTTGGAACGGCCCTCGGCGATGTGGCTCAGCACCTCGCGTTCCCGGGGCGTCAGGTTGTCGAGCGGGCTTGCCTTCCGCCTGCGGCCCACCAGCCGTGCGACCACGTCAGGGTCCAGCACCGACCCTCCATCGGCGACGCGCCGCACCGCGTCGACGAAGACGCGCAGGTCGCCGACCTTTTCCTTCAGCAGGTACCCGACCCCCTGGGCGCCGTCGGCGACAAGGGCGAACGCATAGGCGTCCTCCAGGAACTGGGACAGGACCAGCACTCCCGTGCCGGGCCGGGCGGCACGGATGGCCAGCGCCGCCCGGAGCCCGTCATCGCCATAATCAGGCGGCATCTGGATATCGGCGATGATCACGTCCGGGCGGTACGCCTCCGCCACGCGGACGAGCTCGCGTGCATCGGTCGCCGTGCCGGCTACGTCGAATCCGCTGTCTTGGAGGACCCGCAGGATTCCCTCCCGGACAAAGGCATGATCCTCGCCGACGACGATGCGGATCTGCTCAGGCGTGCTCACGGTCCAACTATGGCCTCATCCCGGGCCCTTCCGTAAGCGGCTGGCGGCGGGTCATCGCCGGGCTCGCCGCTGACCAGCCGGGTGTGACCGTAATCGAGGACGGTGGCCGCGCCGCCGACCACGCCGAGTGGATCAGGAGCAGCCGGGCTAGACTTTTCCTACTAGGCGGGAAGGCTGACCATGACGATCCCAGCGTCGCAGGATCCTAACCTCGGATTCGCCCCTGGCGATCACGTATGCGCCTTCTACAGCAGCAGCCGGAACATGCTCGACGACATCGTTGTCGACTACATCACGAAGGGCCTGCAGGGGGGCAACAAGGTCTTCTGCATGGTCGACCAGCCGTCCGCGGTGCACCGCAGGGTCCCGCCCGAGCTCATGACCAGAGACGGAATGCTGCATGTCCTGACCGAGGACGAGGCGTACATGCCGGACGGCTCCTTCTCGAAGGGCGCGTTCATCGGCAACATGGAAACCATGGTCCATGCGGCGTTTGCCGATGGGTACGACAGCTTCCGGGCCGTCGGGGACGAGAGCTTCCTCGTCCGGAACGGCGTTGACATCCAGGAATGGTTCGCCGCGGAGGCGGAGCTAAATAAGATCGTCCCTGACTATCCGCACTTTTTTTTCTGCCTCTACGACCTTGACCTGTTCGACGGCAACACCGTCATGCATGTCCTCAAGACACATCCACGGGTGTACGTTAACGGCATCCTCATCGGCAATCCGCACTACCAGGCAGACCCGATTCCCGGATAGCCGATGCCCCCAGCGGAATATCTCGGCCCTGGCGCCCACGGTGTAGTGCCGGACGTCAGCCAAGTGCTGTCGTCGGTCAATTCCGTGCTCAGCTTGTCGCTCATCCTGGCCCAGACGTCTACTCCGGCCCAGGCCATGCGGCTCGTCACCACCGCGGTTCCCTCGATCGCCCCTTCCCATAGCGCCGTAGCCTGGCATCCCAGCAGTTCGGGAGATTATTTCGAACGGGCTCCTGAGAACGTCAGCAGGCTTCTGGCCGGGCTCACCGGGGCCGCCCGGCTCGACGTGGAAGGCCCCCCGGCCCGCTGGGCGTTCCCCATTACCTCGCCGTTTTCGCGCGAGCAGATCTTCTTGGTAGTAAACGGCAGCGAGGACCTGTCGGACCAACAGACCTTTCTCTTGTCGGTCCTCGCGCAATTGTGCGGCACCGTCATTGCCAGCCAAGAGCTGATCACGGCCGAGCGAGAGAGGCTCAGGCAGATTGCCGCGCTCAACGCTGAGCTCGAGGAGACGGTCTCGGCCCTGGCCCGGCGCATGGAGATCCACCGGAGCCTGACCGGGATCATCGCCAGTGGCGGGGAAGCCGGAATCGCCGTGATCCTGCATCAGTTGACTTCTCACCCCGTGCTTATCGTGGATGTGCAGGGCAACACCCGGGCGGCCGCTGGCCAGGTGCCCGGTGATCATCGCCTGGTGGACCCGGAGGCCGGAGCGTGGGAGGAGATCCTGCGCCTGCTGCGCACCACCCGCCGGGCGATCTACCACCAGCGTTCCTGGCTGATGCCGGCCATGCCGCGAGCCGATGTCCTCAGCGTCATCGCCCTCGTCGATCCCGCTCGCGCCGCGACCGAGACTGACCTGGCGGCCCTTGAGCAGGCGGCCACGGTCCTCAGCGTTGAGCTCGCCCGACAGCACAGCGTCTTCGAAGCGGAACTGCGGGGCCAGGCTGACCGGGAACGCGAGGTCGCCGAGACGCGGGCGGACGTGCTCGCCGTGAGCGCGGCCCGGCAACGCGCCATTCTCGAAGCCGCTCTCGACGCGGTCATCAGCATCGACCGGCACGCCCGGGTGATGTACGTGAATAGCGCGTTCGAGCGCACCTTCGGCTACCGGGCTGAGGACGTGATCGGCCGCGACCTTGCGGAGGCGGTCGTGCCGCCGTCGCTGCGGGATGCTCACCGGCGCGGCCTCGCCCGCTATCTGGAGACCGGGCAGAGCAGCATCCTGGACCGCCGGATTGAGATGCCGGCCATGCGCGCCGACGGCACCGAATTCCCGGCTGAGCTGACCGTCACACGCACTGGCCTGCCCGGAGAGCCGATCTTCACTGCCTACGTGCGCGACATCACCGACCGCCAGCGTGCCGAGAACGAGCTGATAGCGTCGCGGGCGCGCCTCGTTACCGCGTCCGACGCTGCGCGTCAGCGCATTACCAGGGACCTGCATGACGGTGCCCAGCAGCGTCTCGTCGCCACCTTGATCAACCTCCAGCTTGCCGAGCAGCGCTGGGAGTCCGCTCCGCACCGGGCCAGGGAACTCCTCAGCCAGGCCCTCGCGGACACCAGGCGCGGTATCGAGGACCTGCGCGAGCTCGCTGCGGGCCTGCATCCCGCGGTCCTCGCCCAGCATGGCCTGGCGCCGGCCGTCCGTGCCCTGGCCGACCGGGTTCCCATTCCGGTCGAGATCGACGTGCCCGCCATCAGGCTGCCGGGGGCCATCGAGGCCAGCCTGTACTTCTTCTGTTCCGAAGCGCTGACCAACATCGTCAAGCATGCGCAGGCCACCTGCGCGTGGCTACGGCTGGAAGTCGCGGCTGACCAGTACGTCGTCGAGGTGCGGGACGACGGGATCGGCGGGGCGCGTCCGCGGCCGGAGACCAGCGGCCTCATCGGGTTGAGCGACCGGATCGGCGCGCTCAGCGGAACGCTGGACATCACCAGCCCGCCCTCGCGCGGAACGGTGCTCCGGGCCGCAGTCCCGATCCCGGCAGATACCGCGCCGCTGGCGGGCCTTCAGCCGTGACCCGATTCACCGCAGCCGAACAGGTCAGCCAGGTCGGCTGTCGCGAGTTCCTGCTTGGCCACGAACGCGTCGGCGCGGCACCCCCGGAGGACCTCGGCGGCCACGTGGCCGGCATCGGCGGAAGTAAGCACAATCCTGGCTGACGGGCAGGCCGCCGCGAGCGCGGCCGCTGTCGCGAAGCCATCTCGCCCGGGCATGTTGACGTCCAGCAGTATCCCGTCCGGACACTCCTCAGCCGCCATGGCCAGCGCCTGGGCCGCATCCGTGGCCTTGTCAAGGACTTCGAAGCCGCGCTCAGCGATCAACTCGGCCGCCACGTCGAGGAAGCCCGTGTCGTCGTCGACGATCAGGATCCGAATTGTCATCTAGCGATGGTGCCTAGGCGACTGGCCCCGCGGCAATGGAGTTAGCCCGAGGTTATGCCCTGGCTCCCGGAGCCTGGTCAGCTGGTGGCCCCGGTGCCGCGGCGGACCAGGGTGTTCGCCAGGGTGTCTTACGGGCGTGACGGGACGGCCCGGGCGCGACAGTGATTAAAAGACGTGAGGAGACCCAAGATGCCTGCCGCAGACAGCACCATCCGCCCGTTCCAGATCGGTTTCCCGGAGGGAGAACTCACCGAACTGCGCAGACGGGTTAACGCGACCAGGTGGCCCGAGCGCGAGACGGTCACCGACAACTCACAGGGCGTGCCGCTGGCCATGATGCAAGAGCTCGCCCGATACTGGGGGACGGATTACGACTGGGCCAGGTGCGAGGCGAAACTGAATGCCCAGCCGAACTTCATCACCGAGATCGACGGACTGGATATTCATTTCATCCACGTCCGCTCCCAGCACCAGGACGCTCTGCCGCTGATCGTCACGCACGGATGGCCCGGATCGATCATCGAGCAGCTGAGGATCATCGAGCCGCTCACCAACCCCACGGCGCATGGCGCGAGCGCCGCGGATGCGTTTCACCTGGTGATTCCCTCTCTTCCGGGCTACGGGTTCTCCGCCAAGCCGACCACCACCGGGTGGGATCCGGCCCGCACCGCGCGCGCCTGGGTCGAGCTGATGAAACGCCTCGGATACACCCGGTTCGTGGCCCAGGGCGGCGACTGGGGTGCGGCCGTCACGCAGGATATGGGTATCCAGGCTGCACCGGAGCTGCTCGGCATTCACTCCAACATGCCCGGGACCGCTCCCGCCGCTATCAACACCGCGGTCCAGCGCGGCGACCCGCCGCCACCGGATCTGTCCGCCGAGGAGAAAAGCGCGTACGAGCAGCTGAGCAACTTCTACGCCAAGCACGTGGCCTACGCGCAAATCCTGACAACCCGCCCGCAGACGCTGTACGGGCTGGCCGACTCACCCATCGACCTGGCCGCGTTCATGCTGGACCACGGCGACGGTACCGGCCAGCCCGGGCTCGTGGCTCGCGCCCTGCAGGGAACCCTGGACAGCGCCCTGACCCGGGACGACCTCCTGGACAACATCACGCTCTACTGGCTGACCAACACCGGGGTCTCCTCGGGCCGCCTCTACTGGGAGAACAAGGCGGACTTCTTCGACGCCAAGCCCATCACGATCCCGTTCGCCATCAGCGTCTTCCCCGACGAGCTCTATCAAGCCCCGCGAAGCTGGGCCGAGCGCGCGTATCCCCACAACCTCGTCTACTACAACAAGCTTGACCGCGGCGGCCACTTCGCCGCCTGGGAGCAGCCGGGCCTGTTCGCCGCAGAAATGCGAGCCGCGTTCCGGACACTGCGCTAGCCGGCCTCAGGAGAAGGGCCCCGCGGCGGACGGCGCTCAGGCGGGCGCCGTCCGCCGCAGACCTGGCGAGACCGGCCGGACGCTCCCGGCCGGACATCCAGCCAGGAAATAGACCGGCCCTGGCGGCAGCCGCATTCGGCGCGGTACCGGCTTCCGGGCTTTCGGGCTTTCGTTGACGAACGACCCGGTGGTGACGGCCGCGAACTAGAGGAGCCCAGGGAGGAGCCATGACCAGCAAAGGCGATGTCGAGTACTGGCGTGACGGTGCCGCGTGCCGCAACGCCGATCCCGAAATCTTCTTCCCCGACGGCACGGCTGGGCCTGCCCTGCTGGAGATCGACCGGGCCAGGGCGCTATGCGCGGGGTGCCAGGTACGGGCGCGGTGCCTGGACTGGGCGCTGCGACACGGCGCTGCCTTCGGCATCTGGGGAGGCCTGACCGCCGGCGGACGGCGGGCCGTCCGCCGGCGGGCCCTTCCCTTGAGGCCGGCCCAGCAGGCGGGTAAGGCACATGGATAACGGGGTCCGTCATGACTGTCCCGCGCTCGCCGGGTCGCTCGGGTGGGCCGTGAGCGGCGTGATTTCCGTGGTCATCCAGGGATCAAGCGGCAGTGACGCCACGATCGCCTGTATCTCAGCCAGATCCCGGGCCTGCCACAGGCCCAGCGCCCGCCCGGAGCCGGGCAGCTTCCACAGCCGGAGCAGGTATCCCTGCCCGGCCAGTTCCCTGGCCCGCTTCGCCTCGGCCGCCTCCGCGTCGTCGGCGGCCTGGCCCTGGGTGCCCGCCGGGATCGTGATCGCGAAGGTGGTGAGGAACTCGGCGGCTCCCGGGCGGGGCGGCTGCCCCGGGTCGTTCGGGTGCGGTTGCAGCGGCGTGACCTGATCGGAGCGCCACACACGCAGCGGCATCGAGGCCAGGACCTCCTCCAGCTGGTCGTCGCCGGACGCGGCGAACAGCCCGAGGGTGCGCCACTCGCCGGGCTGAAGCGGCGGCCGCCAGAGCCGGAGCAGGTGGTGCTGCCCGGCCAGCTCGCGTGACCGGGCCGCCTCGCGCGCCCGGACCTGCTCGACGGTCTCCTCCGGCGTTCCTGCCGGGACGTGAGTCGTCATGGTGACCAGATACTCCATGGTCAGCGCCTCCTCGCAGGCGACGGGATCGGCCGGGCGGACCTGCCCTGCCCGGCCCCTATAGCTCCTACTCTGCGGCTACCCGGCGGCCGTTCGCACCAGGGAGATCTCCTGGCTGATTCCCTGGCCACGCCCCGCACTACGCCCCCAAGGAGTGGATCGACATCACCAGCTCGGCGGCTTCCTGTGCCTCGGGACCTGCGAAGGCCGGGAACCGGCGTTTCAGCTCAGCGAGCTGATCGCGTCGCCGATCAGTTTGACCCCGATGATCAGGCACAGGACGGTCATGATTACCGCGTTGTGCTGTTCCATCCAGTCTTTGAGCTTGGCCAGCAGGTCGGCCGATCGCTTGCCCATGGCGAAGTAGATCACCACCGGGACGGCGACGCCGATGGCACTGATGACCGCGAAAATCAGGAAGGCGATCGCCTGCTGGCCGATCGAGATCCCGGTCTGCGCGATGGCCGCCGCGCCGCCCACGGTCAGCAGCAGATTCTTCGGATTCAGGGCGGTCAGCAGGGCCCCGGCGCCCAGCGCCGCGCCAGGCTTGAATTCATCGATGGCGCCCATCCACTTCGGCAAGGCGGCCTGTTCCTCCCCGCGGGGACGGCTGCGGAACTGCCGGAGGGCGACCCGCAGCAGAAGGGCGCCAAGCGCGATTTTCAGCCAGCTCACCCAGGTCGCGGGCTCGCCCGAGCTGCTCGCATCCGCAGGCTTGGCGATGGCCAGCACGATCGTGCCGATCACCGCGAGCCCGATCAGCCACCCCAGCACGAAGGCCGGGCCGTTGACCCGGGCTCTTTCGGTGGTGAGCATCAATACCACCGCGATGATCGCTACCGGGCTCAGGGCCACCCCGACCGCGAGCGGCAGCGATCCTCCGATGGCCTGCCCCATCACTTCTCCTTCGCCAGCGCCGCGAGAACCGCTGAAAGGTCAGGAAACGCTAGCCGGTTTGACCTGCGCGCCGTTCTGCCAGGCAGCCCTACCGGCGAAGCCGCGGCTCTGGCCTTCGCCCGTGATCATCACAGTCTGACGGCCGGGCGGCCGTGGGCATCACCCGCCGGGGATGATCGTGCCCGTCACCGAGCATCCGCCGGCACCACCGCCGCGTCCCTCGGTCCCGGCAGTTACCGAGGGACGCGGCGGCGGGTGACGGATATGGCCTTGCCGCTGCGCGGATGACGGGAGCGGCGCCTAACCGTTCTGGGCTGGGCTGGTGCGGATCGCGTTATGCCGCGCTCGTGGCGGGGCGGTCTCCGGTCAGGAACACCCTGCGGCCGGGGTACTCCGGGCGCGGGAGCCCCAGGTCGTGCTGGGCGACGATGGTCCGGAACACCTCGACCGTGCCGCCGGGGACCGCGGAGTGCTGGGCTTGCCGGTGGCCGTACTCGATGATGCCGTCGCCGATCGCGCCCTCCGCGCCGCGCGGCAGGGTCGCAGCCGGGCCAACCAGGTCGATGAGCTCCTCGAATCCCAGCCGGGCCGTGTCGGAGCCAATTACCTTGCCCATGGCCGTCGGGGTGCAGGCGCTGCCTTCCATCTGGGTCAGCAGGTGCCCGATCCCGGCCAGGAACGCCTCGTCGGCGATCATCGGCCCGTTACCGTCCGGGGCATCCTTGGCCCAGTCCAGAGCCGCGTCGACCGACCGCGCCAGATTACGCACTATGTTTCCGCCGGGGCCGACTTCCTCGAGCTTGCTGGAGTGTTCCCCGAGGTGGTGCTCGGCGTCGAGCGGGCCGTGCAGCGTCGACCAGCCGTTGTTGACCTCGCCGATGCGGTACCGGTCGGGCAGGCGGATGTCGCTGTAGAAGCTGACGTTGGTCGTCTCGTCCCCGATGGTGGGCAGCGGCTGCCGCTCGAACCCGGGCGAGCTGGTCGGCACCAGGAACATCGTCATGCCCTTGTGCTTAGGCAGCGACGTGTCGGTCCGCGTGATGAGGAAGACGTGCGTGGCGTACTGGACGTTGGAGGTGAAGATCTTCTGCCCGTTGATGACCCACTCATCACCGTCACGGACCGCCCGGGTCTTGGCATTGGCGATGTCGGACCCCCCGTCCGGCTCGGTGTAGCCCAGGGCGAACCGGACCGTGCCCTTGGCCACCTGCGGCTTCAGCTCGTCGCGCAGGCCCGGGTCCCCGGACGCATCGACCGCCGGCCACACTAGGTGGGTGGTGCCGAGCAGGCCGATCTGTGCGTCCCGCTCGCGCAGTTCGTTCTGGAGGATCTTGGCCTGCACGTCGTCGAGTTCCGCGCCGCCGTCTTCCTTACGCCACCGGGGTGTCAGCCAGCCCTTGGCGCCCAGGGCGAGGTAAAACCCCTCGTCGTAGGATGAGGACCGCTCGCGCATCCCCGCGACCACTTCGGGGGTCAGGTGCTCGTCCAGGAAGGCCCGAACCTCTTGCGCGAACGCCTGCTGATCTTCGGTGAGGGCTACGGCTGAGAAATCCATTTTTCTGATACTCCTAACGACTGAATTCTTGCGGCGAGCTCACGAGGGGAATGCTCGCGTAGCCTGCGTCCGGCCGCCAGAGCTGCGTCCCGGCGGGTCGCACCGCCCGGCTCTGGCGGCGTCGCACCGGCCCAGCACCGTCCCGCCCTGATCGGGGCGTATGCCGTCCGGCCGAGGGGAACAAGCACTGCTCCCTGGCCGTTCATCGCGATCACATCAATCTGTAGTTCCTGCCTCGATATCATCCTGTTTCTTGGCAAATCGCCGTGTCAAGGGGCATGCCGCCTGGCTATTTCGCCGATGCGGGGAGTCGGCCAGGCTGCCGGTGCCGATCAACCTGACGCATGGCAGCGTGTGCACCATGCGGTCTGCCCATTCGCGATCACCCCGGACGCCCGGTACGCCAGACACCGGCTGGTGGCAGTCGCGTTCGTGATCGCGCCTCGTGGTAACGTAAGGTCACCGCTCCGGACTTCGGTGGCCCATGGCGCTTGCTGACGGCAACGCCGCCGAGGTGCTCGGAGCTTTCTATGCTGGCTTGGCGTAAGACAGGCACGGTTCGTACCTGTGCCACAGCCGGCCCGGCAGGCGGCGGGGCCGCGGGCATCTACCGCCGTTGCGCCGCTGGCCTGTACGAGCAGGCGCTGCTGGCTCTCGGCGACTCGGCGTTGGCCGGCGATGTCGTCCATGGCGTCATCGTCGATGAATGCACGCTGCCGCCGGCGCCAAGTTCCGACGAAGACGAGGCGCGTTATCGCCTGGCCGAGCCGGTCTTCCGGCGCTACCGGCAGCTGGCCGCCGACCCGCCGTGGCCGGACCGCCGCCCCGGGCCGCGGCCCTCCCGGGGCCTGGCCGACGGCATGGATCCCGGCAGCCTGCTGGGCGAGGAACAGCGAGAAGCGCTCGGGCTCGCGCTCTCCGGCGGCCTCGGGTATGTCCGGGCGAGCAGAATTCTGGGTACATATCCGCGTGACATGGCGGCCCTCTTGAACCCGGCGACGCTCGGAGCGGCCATCAAGTCAGCGCGCGGCGTGCTCCGGGATGTGGGACATCGATGTCGGGCCTGCGGTAGCGGACCCGCTGACGAGGGGTGAAAATAATGCGGGCACTGGGGTACGTCACGGCCATCACCATGGCAGCTGCCGGAGTGGCGCTTGGACTGGTGCTGGTGGTCAAAGGGCTGCCGGATGCGCGGCGGTACATGAAAATGAAGAGAATGTGACGCCCACATTGGCAGTACCCCGGAGCGGCGTGCGGCTCCGGGGTAGATCCCGTTCGGCTACCAGTGGCCGTGGCGGATGACTTCGGTGAGCGGCCGGCGGTCGGGTGTGGTGATGGGTTGCAGCGGGCGGTCGGCGGGGTAGCCGACGCCGAGGAGGAAGGCGACGTCGTGATCGGCGGGGACGCCGAGGATCTTGCGGGCCTGGTCCTGGTCGCCGACCGAGGCATGACCGGTGCCGATGCCGAGGTCGGCGGCGGCGAGCGCGATGGCGAACGTAGCCTGCCCGAGGTCGTAGTAGTCCAGGAGGCGGGTGCGCTCGTCGTCGGTCCGTGGGACGACCAGCGCTATGGCCGCGGCGGCTCCGGCGATGTGCCCTGCGCCGCGCCATACGCCTGATAGTTCGCGGAGCTGATCCGGATCGGTGACGATGACGAAGTCCCAGTGCTGGCGATTGGAGGCTGACGGCGCTCGCCAGGCCGCCTCTGCGATCCGGTCGAGGTCGGCGGCTGGCACCGGTTCGGTCTGGTAGGCGCGGACGTTGCGCCGGGCACGGATGGCGTCCCAGGTCTGCATGTGCGGATTCCTTCCCTTTCGGGCCGTCAGGGAAATCTCTAGTTGAATGATAGACAATGAGACCGGCCTACCGCGGCGCCATCGGCGGGCAGTCGGCTGGATCGGTGACGACGCGGACCGGTGATCCCGCGAGGTACGCCGCGACGTCCTGTGCCATGCGCGGCCAGGCGGTGCGGAAGAGCTGCTCGGTGACGTAGCCGATGTGCGGGGTGACGACGACGTTGTCAAGCGACCGGAAGGGGTGATCCGCAGGGAGCGGCTCGCGGTCGAAGACATCCAGGCCCGCACCGGCCAGGCGGCCGGAGCGGAGCGCCTCGACCAGGGCCTCCTCCTCGACGATCGGACCGCGGGAGATGTTCACCAAGATGGCGCCCGGCTTCATCTTCGCCAGGTCGTTCGCGCGCAGGGTGTTACGGGAGCGCTCGGAGAAGACGAGGAAGACCCCGAGGACATCTGCGGAGGACAGGAGCTCGTCCTTGGTGACCTTCGTGACGCCGAGCTCGGCGCAGCGTTCCTCGGTAAGGTTCTGGCTCCACGCGACGACGTCCAAGCCGAGGGCCTTCGCGACCGGGACCATCGCGCCGCCGAGATGGCCCGCGCCGAGAAGGCCGAGCGTCTTGCCCGCGAGCGGGATCGGGAACCCGGCCTGCCAGCCGCCGGCGCGGATGTGCCGGTCTTCGACGCCGATCCGCTTCGCGACGGCGAGGATCAGCGCCCACGCCATCTCCGAGGGGGCCGGCAGGCCGCGCGGCGCATCACGGCCGGAGGGACGCGCCGACGTGCCTCGATTGGTCTCGGCGGTTCCGCAGAGCAGGATTCCCCGCTCGGTCCGCGCCTCGTGGTCGACGACGTTGCTCGTCCGGCCGTTGCACACGAGCAGCTTCAAGTTGGGGAGGCCTTCAAGCACGGTGCGGGGAAAGCGCGTCCGCTGCTGGGTGATGACCACGATCTCGTAGTCGGAGAGCTCGTCGACGAGCCGCTCCGGTGGGATCGCCTCGCGATATACGGTGATCTCGGCGTCGGCTGGCAGCGCCGACCAGTCGCCGTACTCCAAGGCGACGCCGATGTAATCATCGAGGATCGCGATCTTCGTCATGCCCGCCACCGACCTTTCCTGGGTCGTAATAATCCCGCATGGACAAACCGCATCCCGTTGGCGCGCACGCACAGGTCCCCACTGGGCGCGGCAGCAACGGCCCGGAACTGGCCAGCATGATCGCCGACCGCCGCCCGGTGTGCTCCGCGCTGCTATGAGCGCCCGGGCGGGGGAGCTCCAGGCAGGCCGAGCGGGCTGAGGGCGAGCAAGTCGATGTCCAGCAGCGTCGGCCGGCCCGACGCGATGGCCTCGCGGAACCGCGACTCAAACTCGGCCGGGTCAGCCACATGGGCCCCCTGCACGCCCATCGACGCCGCCAACGCCGGGAAGTCCGGGGTGGTGAGGTCGACGCCGGTGGTCCGGCCGTCGAACTGGCGCGCCTGGATGCCGCGCAGGACGCCGTAGCCCCGGTCGTTGAACAGGCAGATCACCACGGGCACGTCGTGCTGCACCGCCGTGACCAGCTCGCCGACATGCAGCATGAACCCCCCGTCGCCGGCGATCAGCACGGCCGGGCGCCCGCTGCCCACCGCCGCGCCCAGCGCCAGCGGCAGGCCGGGGCCGATCGCCGCGGAGGCCGGGCGTACGGACGTCCGGGGCTGAAGGATCGGCAGCAGCCGATCGCCCCACAGGTAGGCCGGTACGGTCGCGTCCCTGACGATGACCGACTCGCGCGGAGCATGGCGCCGGATGGCGTCCATGATCTGGCAGTGGTCCTCGCCCAGCCGGTCGCGGGCGTCCTTGCGCGCAGCCGCGGCCGCCGACCGGGCCTTCTCCGCATGCCCGGGGTCGGTACTGACCCGGCCGATCGCGCCGAGCAGGAGCTCCAGGCCGATGCGGGCGTCACCGGCGACCGGCAGGGCGGTCGGGTAGTTCCGCCCGATGACCGCGGGGTCAGCGTCCAGGTGCGCCAGCGTGCCGCCGAAGGACAGGCTCCAGTTGCGCGTGCTGTTGCCCTGGAACCGGGTACCCACGGCCAGCACCATGTCAGCGCTGGTCACGATGTCCTCGACCGGCGGGCTGGTGGTCAGCGCGCCCAGGCACAGCGGGTGGTCCTCGGGGATGGAGCCGCGGCCCTCGACCGTGGTGACGACCGGGGCGCCGAGGCGCTCGGCCAGCGCCACCAGCGCAGGTCCGGCGTCCGAGCTGACCACGCCGCCCCCGGCCCACAGCACCGGCCGGGTCGCGGCCGAGAGCGCCTCGGCCACTTTCGCCAGGGCGTCGGCGTCGGGGAGGTAGGCGGCGTCCGTCCGGAGGCCCGGCACCACTACCTCGGCCCGGCGGTACTGCTGGTCGATCGGGATCTCCACGGCCCCCGGCTGGGGCCGGCCCGCCCGGATGTCCTCGGCCACGGCAATGATGGCCCGCCCGATGTCCTCGGTGCGGCGCACCGTCTCCACCCGCCGGCAGAGCGAGGACAGCATGAGCCGCTGGTGCTCGGCCTCGTGCAGGAAGCCCTTGGCCTTGCCCAGGTAGCTGCTGTCGATCTGCCCGGTGATGAGCAGCACCGGCGACGAGGCGAAGCTCGCCTCGAACAGGCCCGTCATGGTGTTGGTCGTGCCAGGCCCGGTGCTGGCGATGACCACGCCCAGCTCCCCGGTGGCGCGCGCGTAGCCATCAGCGGCGTGAGCAGCGGCCTGCTCGTGCCGCACCCCGATCGGCGTGATGGTCCCGCGTCGCGCGATGGCGTCGTAGATCGGCAGGTTGTGGACGCTCACGATGCCGAAGACATGGCGGACGCCGAGCATCTCCAGGGCGGAGACAACCGCCTCTCCTCCCGTCATCTCCATGGTCATCCTCCAGTTAGAACGGTCAGCGCTCAGTCGTTCGGCCTTACGCCCGGGCCGAGCGAATCCACCATCTCGCCCACGCTCTCGTGCCCGGGTGGCCGGCGGGCCCGGGCTGCGGCGGCACGCCGAAGGACGCGCCGTGCCGGTCTGAGCCGCAGATGGACGCGCCGGCGGTCCGGACTAGGATCTCGCCGTCCGCAGTCGGCAGCACCGGCGTCCACCTGCCAGGCGTACCACGCGGGGCCATGTTGGGCAAGGAGGGCGGTCATGCGGCCAGCCACGGCGCGGGCCGTGCGATCAGCTCGTCTTCATCCATTGGATCGGATCGCAGGTCGGCACCCCTGTGCGGTTCACCCGGGGCACACGATAGTGTGCTCGGCAAGCATGCTTCGAGACATTGAGAGGTTTCTTTATGGCGGCCAAGACGTTCGAGCTAGTCAGCTACGAGAAGTCAAACCGGATCGCCTGGATCACGATCAACAATGAGTCCAGGATGAACGCGCTCAGCACCGGGGTGATGAACGGCCTGTACGACAGCTTCGAGGAAGTCGACAACGACGACGATGTGCTGGTGGCGGTGCTGACCGGTGCGGGCGGCCGGGCGTTCTGCGCCGGCGCCGACCTGAGGCAGTTGACCGAGCGGGATCAGGCGGGCGGGGTGGGGGCTACGCCGAACATTAAGAACGGCCTGGAAAGGCCCACTAAGACCCTGAAGCCGATCATTGCCGCCGTGGACGGGTACGCGCTGGCCGGCGGGATGCAGCTGTCGGCTCGCTGCGACTTCCGCATCGCGACGGAGAAGTCCACGTTCGGCATGCCCGAGCCGCTGCGCAGCCTGGTCCCGATCAACATGATGGACACCCTGGAACTGGGTTTCGTGCCGCTCGGGAACGCGCTGTGGATCATCCTGTCCGGGGAGCACCTGTCCGCCCAGGAGGCGCACCGGATCGGGTTCGTGCAGTGGATCGTGCCGGACCGCGACGCGATGATGGCCGAGGCTGAGAAGCGCGCGGAGATCCTGAAGCTGTGCGCGCCGCTGGCCGTGCAGGCGCTGAAGAACGGCGTGCACCTGCACATGAACCCGCCCACCCCGCCGACCGGCGTGACGCTGCTGGAGCACCTGCGTGAGGTCAACGGCCCTTGGTACAAGAAGGTCGACGAGAGCGAAGACCGCCTCGAGGGCCCGAAGGCCTTCGCCGAGAAGCGCGCCCCGAACTGGAAGGGCCGCTGACCTCGTTACCTGACGCCCTAGGTTCCCGGCCAGAGCGTCACTGATACCGGACGAACCCGGCACGGCCGAGGCATGGTCCCCGGCCGTGTCGGCGCGTCCAGACAAAACGCGCCGGCCCGGAGCACCAGCAGGCCGGTTCGCCGCTGGATCGGCCTGGAACCGATCCGGTCGCAGGAGGTACTCGTGAGCGATCAGCAAGTACGGATGATCGTCCTGTCGACGGACAATCTCGAGGAGTCGATCAAGTTCTACACCGAGACCCTCGGCTTCCCGCTGAAGTTCCGCGACGGTGCCCACTTCGCGGCTCTCGACGGCGGCGCTGTGACCCTTGCCCTGGCCACCGCGATCGATCACCCCATACCAGGCCAGGTCGTCGTGGGCATCAAGACCGACGACGTCGACGGCGCAGCCAGGGCCATCGAGGAGAGCGGCGGCGGCATCGTGAAGGGCCCCTACGACGACGCTCACGAGCGCCGCGCCGTGGTGTATGACAACAAAGGCAACGGCTTGGTCTTCTACAAGCCGCTTCCGGGCTGAGCGGCTAGTATCCCGGTAGCCGGGCACGGGGAGCTCGTCCATCCGGCTTTTCCAGGGGGCGGGTGATCATGGAGGACCGCGGGCCGCAGGCGCTGGTCACCGACGGGGCTGCGATGGGGCCTGGACGGCATCCGGGTGTCCGCGCTGTCGTGATGGTCGCGCACGGCGGAACGTCGGTCAGCACCAGGCCGACCAGCACGGCACAGCTGGCCGTGCTCCGGATGATCCCCGTGGCCCAGGCGATACGGCAAGCGGTCCGCGGCAGCCACGTTGAGGTCTGGCGGCCGAGGTTCGCGGTCCGAGGCTGGAATGACTCACAAGCCTCGCCCGTCGCCGACCTGGACCGGCTGATGGACGGGCTCGCCGAAACCATGGGCCAGGTGCCGGTCATACTCGTCGGGCACTCGATGGGAGCGCGGGCCGCGCTGAGGGCCGGCGGTCATCCGCTGGTGACCGCCGTGGCGGCCCTGGCGCCGTGGCTGCCGCCGGGCGAGCCGGTGGCCCAGCTGGCCGGCCGGCGGATCCTGCTCGCGCACGCCACCGGCGACACGGTGACCAGGCCCGCTGATACCTGGGCCTACGCTCAGCGGGCGCGGGAGGCCAGCCGGGTCACCGCGATCGAGATACGCGGCAGCGAGCACGCGATGCTGCGCCGGGCGAGCCTGTGGCACCAGCTGCCCGCGGAGTTCACCCGCGCCGTCCTGGGCCTGCCCGCCGGGGATCAGCAGATCCGGCAGCTCCTGGACCGGGCCGACGCCGGCCAGGATCGTATCGCGGTGTGACGCGTGATCACCAGCCGACGGGTGAGGAGAGGGAGCAAGAGGGCCGTCTACCCCTGCGTCGCGATCCGCTCAAGGTTCTCGACCGACTGCTCCAGCATGTGCACGGGCACCACGGGCCACGGCCGCCGCTCCCGGCTCTCCTGCGAGATGCCGGTCCAGTCGCAGTAGTTGGTGACGTCGCATTCGGCGTCGCTCACCGGCTCGATCTGCCAGCCGTACACGTGCCCCACCGGAGGCCGTTCCGCGCTGCCGACCGTCCACTCGATCAGGCGGTCCGGGATGAACTGCGTGACAGTGTTGCGGACCTTGTACTTGACCAGGCCCGGGATGTCATTCAATGGCGTGCGGTCCATGTCCATGTCGAAGGTGTCGCCGACCGCTGTCAGCGGCTTGGCGCCGGGGGCGGCCTCAAGCATCCCGGAGCCGTCGATCTGGACGTGCCCGGCCGGGCTCGACACGATCTGGAAGAGTGTGCTGGCGGGGGCGGCGATGCGCCGGGTAGCTGACATACGGTCGGATGACACGGATATCTCCTGTCGTCGGGGCAATCACCGACACGCTATCGGTTTGACGAAACGGTCGTTAGTCCTGCCCGTCGCCAGGCCAAGCCGCTTCTGGTGACGTTTGGCCGTGGCTGGCCCGGGCAGGCCAGCCTAGACGCCGGTTCGCTGGCCCGGGGGAGCGTCCCGGATCTGCGTCCGATCCAGACACCAGGAAGGCCACGCCGATGCCGATGGACACGCTGCCCGGGCGCAGGCCGTCATGGTGACGCCCGCCGACGTGGTCGTGGTCGGCGGCGGCCTGGCCGGCCTGAGCGCCGCCGTCCAGCTGCACCGGGCCGGGCTGGCCACGGTGGTCTGCGAGGCCGGCGACGACGTCGGCGGCCGGGTCCGCACCGACCGCAGGGACGGCTTTCTTCTCGACCGGGGATTCCAGGTGGTGCTGCCGGCCTACCCCGAGCTCAGCCGGCAAGTCGACATAGACGCACTGCGGCTGCGGCCGTTCCTGCGCGGACTGCTCGCCACGACCGACGCCGAACGCAGATGGCTAGCCGCCCCGTGGCACGGCCCGCAGGCCGCGGCCGGCGCCGCCGGCTTCGTGCTCGGCCATCCCCGGGACAGCCTGGCGCTGGCCGCGCTGTCGCTGCGGGACATACTTGCGCCTGGATCGGCGATCGGCCGGGCCAACCCCGGCGCCAGCACGCTTACCGAGCTGCGCACCCGCGTCTCGGAGGCCACGATCACCGGCGTGCTGCGGCCCTTCCTGGCCGGGGTGTTCCTTGACCCGTCCCTCGGCACATCGGCCCGGCTGTTCCACCTGATCTGGCGGTGCTTCCTGCGCGGCGGCGCCGCCCTGCCCGAGGGCGGCATGCGGATGTTGCCGCAGCTGCTGGCGTCAGGCCTCCCGGCCGGCACCGTGCGGACCGGGACGCAGGTGACAGAGGTCAGCGACTCAGGGGTACGGACCAGCGCGGGCGAACACATCCAGGCCAGGGCGGTGATCATCGCGACTGACGGCACCGCCGCGGCCACGCTGGCACCCGGGCTGGCGCCTCCCGCATGGCATCCCGTCACCACGTTCTACTACCGGCTGCCGTCCTCGCCGCTGGGCGCGCCGGTCCTGGTCATCGACGGTCAGGGTGAGCTGCTGCTCAACGCCACCGTGCTCAGCGACGTCGCCCCCGGCTACGCCCCGCCCGGCGCGGCCCTGGTCGCCGCGTCAGTGCCCGGCCGCGCGGACCCGGGCCTGGAACCCGAGGTCCGGTCCCGCCTGGCCCGCATGTACGACACCAGCACCCGGGACTGGGACCTCTTGGAGGTCTATGCCATCCCCCGCGCCCTGCCCGTCCTGTCGGCCGGCCAGTCCCTGGCCCGGCCGGTCCGGCTCGGGCCCGGCCGCTACGTCTGCGGCGACCACCGCGACACGCCCTCCATACAGGGCGCCCTGGTCTCCGGCCGCAGGACCGCCCATGCCGTACTCACCGACCTGCACCGAACGATTCCGCCGTCGGACGGCCCAGACACGTGACCCGCGGCGCGGGCGGGCCGGCCTCGCGGGTCACGTGCTGCTAGACCTCAGCAACGCTGAGCTGATCCGGCGGGTCGCGCGGACCGATCCCCAAGCCCAGGTTAATGAACGGGATCGAGGATGATTACGGGAATCTGCCGGGGCGCCGCGGATACCTCGTACTCCGCGAAGTTCGGCCGTTCCCGCTTCTGCCGCTCCCAGATCTCCTCACGCTCGCCCGGGCCCGCGACGTGCGCCCTGACCGGGATGGTCTGCGTCCCGACCTCGACTGACGTGTCCGGGTGCGCCACCAGGTTGTGGTACCAGTCCGGGTTGGCCGGGGCGCCCCCCTTCGAGGCGAAAATAGCGAAGCGGTCACCGACCGGCTGGTAGACGAGCGGACTTACCCGCTCCGTGCCGCTTTTCGCCCCCGTGTGGTGCAGGAGCAACACGGTGGCGCCCGCGAACGGGCCGCCGACCTTGCCTTCGTTCGAGCGGAACTCTTCGATGATCTTCGTGTTGAAATCGCGAGCGGGTTCTGTCACGTCCCTGATTCTAGGGTGTCCCGGTCCCGGCGCACCGGCGCACCGGCGCACCGGCGCATGGGCGCTTGCTCCGCGCGCCGCCGCTTGCCGATACTGGGCCCATGCTGGAGCTGCGGCCGAACTGCGAATGCTGCGACCGGGACCTCGACCCGGCGTCGCCGGACGTGCTCATCTGCACCTACGAGTGCACCTGGTGCCGCGACTGCGCGGAGAAGGTCCTGCACGGCGTCTGCCCCAACTGCGGCGGCGAGCTCGTCCGGCGCCCCGTCCGCCCGGCTCATATGCTCGCCGTCAACCCGCCTTCGACCCGGCGGGTGCTCCGGCCAGGATGCGCCTGATGTACGGCGGCTCGCCAGGTCCGCGGTCAAGACGGGGAAGCGCTCGGAGTTCCCGGGGCTCTTGTTGCCTCAGCTGTCCGGGGATACGTCATCGGGATCCTTGTCGGGGCGCAGGCCGCGCCAGCTGGGGTGGCGCAGGACCAGGTCGGCGGTCCATTCGGTGAAGGCGACTTCGCCGACGAGCCGCGGCCGGACCCACTGCGCGCCGCGCGCGTGCTCGGCGGGCACCGGGCTGGTGAACGGGCTGTCAGCGCTGCGCAGCGTACCCAGCCGCTGCGCCAGGTCGGCGAGCACGGCCTGGCTGAAGCCGGTGCCGACGTGCCCTGCGTAACGTAGCTGACCGCCGTCCGGCACGCCGAGCAGCAGCGAGCCGATGGTGCCGGCCCGGCGCCCCTGGCCGGGTTTCCAGCCGCCGATGATGACCTCGGCGTGCCGGATGTTCTTGACCTTGATCCAGTCCCTGCGCTGGCCGGGATGATAGGCCGAGGCCAGCGGCTTGCCGACCACGCCCTCCAGGCCGTTCGCCACGCTGACGGCCTGCACGTCGGCGGCCTCGCCGCGGTACCACGGCGGGGTACGGACCGGACCGGCATCCAGGCCGAGACCCTCCAGCCGATCGCGGCGCGCGGTATACGGCATCGCCAGCAGTATCTCGCCGTCCGCATGCAGCACGTCGAACAGGTACAGGTGCACCGGGGCATCGCGGACCAGCTGGCCGGGCGGGCGGCGGACGTGCATGCGGGACTGCAGCAGGCCGAAGTCGGGGCGGCCGCCGCGGATCGCGATGATCTCCCCGTCCAGGATCACCGGGCTGCCCACCTGCTCGGCGAGCACGCCCAGCTCGGGATAGCTGGCCGTCATGTCGTTGCCGTTCCGGGATAGGAGCCGCAGCAGGCCGCCGCTCACGTACGCGATCGCGCGCACGCCGTCCCACTTGAATTCCCAGCCGTACCGGTCGTCATCCCGCGGCAGGCCCGGTCTCGAGCTGGCCAGCATCGGCTTGATCAGCCGAGGCATTCCCCCCATGCCCCATCATCCCCTGGAGTATCAGATACCCCAGGAGACACGAAGCTAGTCGTCTGACCAGCAACAATGAGCCAGCAGCCGCACTCTAAGCCGTCTCCGCCCGACTGAGCCGGGCACGACCCCGGCTTAGATCCCTCTCACCAGGAAATAGGCATGTCAAGCAGGCAAGATAGGTAATTCGTCCGATGAGGGGCCAGGGGCCTTACCGCGAGACTCGATAGTGAGCAGCAAGGCGGTGAGGCAGCATGAGCGCAGATATGGCCGGGGCCCAGGGACAATTGTCGTTCTGGCGGATCGTGGACGTCCCGTTCGAGGCCTTCGCGGCCGCACTTGACAGCCGGCAGCGCGCCGGGCAGGGCGGCCAGTTCCGGGTGGGCAGGAATCAGCTGAGCGGGCCGGGCGAGTGCGATCGCGACACGGGCGAGTGCCGGATGCAGGTCCGCCTGGCCCGCGGACCGTTGCGTCCGGCCCGGCGGATGAGACTGGCCATCGACCGCTGGTCCGCCACGTCCACCGCTGTCGAGCTGATCCCGTGCAGGCTGGTCCGGCCCACCACGGCCTACTTCGACGCGGGTCATCTCTTCCTTGACTCGCTGACCAGGTCCCTCTCGTAGTGCTCGCGCTTAGCGCACGCGGCGCCCCCACTCGTGGCCATCGCCGGGCCGGAGTCCGCCTGAGGACCGCCTTACGGCGTGTTCGGTCCCGCACGCCATTGCCACCATGTGCACAAAGATGGCAGCGTAGTAGGCGATATCTCGGCTCGGATCCGCCAGCGGCGAGCTAGGCAGGACGACGGTCGGGCCTTGAGCGGAAAGGACGCACACGCATGAAGCTCGGTCTGTCGCTTGGCTACTCAGGCGCGAAGGTGAGTTTCCCGATCGAACTGGTGAAGCACGCGGAGAAGCTGGGCTACGACTCAGTCTGGACGGCCGAAGCGTACGGATCGGACGCGATGACCCCGCTGGCCTGGATCGCGGCGCAGACCTCGCGGATAAAGCTCGGCACCGGGATCGTTCAGCTCGCGGGTCGGCCACCGGCCATGTGCGCGATGCAGGCCATGACCATTGACGGCCTGGCCGGCGGCGGCCGGATGATCGTCGGCCTCGGTGTCTCCGGCCCGCAGATCGTGGAGGGCTGGTACGGCCAGCCGTGGGGCAAGCCGTACTACCGCGTCCGCGACTACGTCGAGATCATGCAGAAGATCTTCCGCCGTGAGGGCCCGGTCTCGCACGAAGGCCGGGAGATTTCCCTGCCCTACACCGGGGAGGGCGCGACCGGTCTCGGGAAACCGCTGTTCTCGATCGTGCACCCGGCCGCGCCCATCCCGATCTTCCTGGGCAGCGGGGGAGACTCCATGCTCCGGCTGTGCGGCGAGCTGTGCGACGGCGTGCTGCCGCTGCGGTTCATTCCCTCCGAGGCGCCGCGGTTCCGGCGTGCCATCGAAGAAGGCTTCGCCCGCGCGGGTAACGGCAAGTCCTGGGACACGTTCTCCTTCGAGCCGGGCGTCAGCGTCACCGTGACCGATGACGTGAAGTCGGCGCTGGCCGCCCAGAAGCCGCGTATCGCCCTGTATGTCGGCGGGATGGGCCACCCGTCCGTCAACTTCCACAAGCAGGCCATGGAGCAGCTCGGCTATGCGGACGCCGCGGCCCGGATCGAGGAGCTGTTCCGCGCCGGGCGCAAGGACGAGGCCGCCGACGCGGTGCCCGACGAGTTCGTCGACAACGCCGCGCTGATCGGGACGCCGAAGCGGATCCGCGAGCGCTACCAGGTCTGGGCCGACTGCGACATGGTCACCGGGCTGCACATCGGGACGCAGCAGCCCGCCGCCGTCGAGCTGATGGCCGAGATCGCGCTGGCCAAGGAGCCGGTCGCGGCCGGGTGAGAGCGGCCCGGTTCACAGGTTCCTGATCAGGTCGATGCTGGCCGACTCCGACGGGTCTTCGGCGTCGACCTCGAGGAACGCCCGGGTGCAGTCGACGGCGACATCTGGTGCCAGCCGCTTGAGGCTGAGCGCCAGCACGTTCGCGTCGTTCCACAGCCGGGCGTTCCTCGCGATCCAGGGCTCCCAGGCCAGTGCGGCCCGGACCCCGGGCACCTTGTTCGCCGCGATCGACGTCCCGGTGCCGGTCCAGCACATGACCACGCCGAAGTCGGCCTCACCCGAGGCGACCGCGGCCCCGACCGCCCGGGCGAACTCAGGCCAGCTGCCGCTGCTGAGCACCCGCAGGTCGCCGGCCTGGCGCAGGTAGTCCGTCACCGCCCGCGTGCACTCGTTCTCGTCGTCAGCCCCGAACGCGATCCGCATACGGTGAACTTATCTCGGTCCTCGCCGCGGAGGTCAGAACAGGACGGATCCGGCGGACTTGTCGTAGGGGCGGATCTCGGCCAGCCGGGCACCGGCCAGCTTGCTGGCCCACGCCGGATCAGCCAGCACGGCGCGGCCGAGGGCGACCAGGTCGAACTCGCCGCGGCGGAACAGGTCGACTAGCGGTGCGAGGGTCAGCGTGGGCTGGGCGTCCTCGTCCGGGCCGGCCTGGAACTGCGTGGCGACGCCGACCGAGCCGATGGCGATGACCGGAAGCCCGCTGAGGTGCTTGGTCCAGCCGGCCAGGGTGCGGTCCGAGCCCTCGAAGGCCGGCTGCCAGTAGCGGCGGGTCGAGACGTGGAACAGCGAGACCCCGGCGTCCGCCAGCGGGGTCAGGAAGGCCGCCAGCTCATCGGGAGTCTGCGCGATCCAGGCGTCGTACTGCCAGACCTTCCACTGCGAGAAGCGGAACGCGACCGGGAAGTCCGGGCCGACGGCGGCCCGGACGGCCGCGGCGACTTCGGCGCTGAACTGGACCCGGCCGGCGACGTCACCGCCGTAGGCATCGGTGCGCCGGTTGGTGGCGGGCCAGTGGAACTGGTCGAGGAGGTAGCCGTGCGCGCCGTGCAGCTCGACGCCGTCGAAGCCGGCGGCCCAGGCGTCGGCCGCAGCCCGCGCGAAGGACGCGGCGATCTCCGCGAGCGTCCCCGCGCTAGCCGGCTCGCCGACGGCCTGGCCCGCGGCGTTCAGGCCCGAGGGGCTGACCACCGCGGCGTCGGGAAACGGCGGCGCGCCGGCCTTGCGCTGGGCGCCGAGATGCCAGAGCTGAGGGAAGATCGCGGCGCCTTCGGCATGGACCGCGCCAGCGACCTTGCGCCAGGCGGCGAGGGCTTCGGCCCCGAAGAAACGCGGGACTCGGTCGCTGGTGCCCGCCGAGCGGTGGTCGACGTAGGTGCCCTCGGTGATGAGCAGGCCGAGCGATGACGCGCGCCGGCGGTAGTAGGCCACGACGTCCTCGCCCGGAATGCCGCCGGGGGAGAACTGCCGGGTCATCGGGGCCATGACCAGCCGGTTGCGCAGGTGCAGGCCCGCGACGTCGGCCTGCTCGAGCAACGGCGAAGGGTCGGCGTCATCCAGCAGCGTCCATACCGGGGCGGGGACGGCTGCGGTCAGTTCAGTCACGACCAGACCGAACAGCCGCCGCCAGGGGGCTATTCCGCCTGCGGCGGCGGCCCCGATCAGGCGCGGCGGGGCGGATCAGCCGCGGCGGGGCAGATCAGGCGCGGCGGGGCAGATCAGGCGCGGCCGCGCAGCGCGGACAGCAGCCCCAGCGTGCGCGCCTTGTCCTGCTCGCTGCCGTGCAGGCTGGCCACCAGCTCGGTTGCGCCGGCCTCGGCGTAGGATCGCACGGCCCGCTCGATCACGCGCTCGTCTCCCGCGATGGCCGTCTCGTGGATCCCGGACATTCCCTGGCGGTCCATGAGCGAGCGGTAACTGGAGAACTGCCCGGCGCCGCCGACCGTGGCCGCGATCCGCTCCCGGGCCCCCGCGGCGTCGGCGGTGAGGATCACGATGACGTCCGCGACGATGCGCGGAGCGGGGCGCCCGGCACTGGCCGCCGCCCGGGTGATAGCGGGCGCGATGTGATCGGCGATCGCCTGCGGCCCGGTCCACACCGTCACCGTGCCGTCGGCCAGCTCGCCCGCGATCTTCAGCATCACCGGCCCGAGCGCGGCCAGGAGCACCGAGGGCGGCCTGGCGCCGGGCACCACCACCTGCCCGGCCGCGGTGATGACGTCGCCGCGGTAGTCGACCTGCTCACCTCGCAGCAACGGCATCAGCGCCGTCAGGTACTCGCGCACATGCCGGGCGGGACGGTCGTAGGAATAGCCGAATTGCTCTTCGATGATCGGGCGGTGGCTCGGGCCGATACCGAGGGTGAACCGGTTGCCGCTCGCGGCCTGGGCGGTGAGCGCCTGGCTGGCCAGCGCGAGCGGATGGCGCGGGTAGGTCGGCGTCACCGCCGTCCCCACGTCGATCCCCGGCACCTGCGATGCGCTGAGCATGGCCAGGCCGATCGCGTCCCAGGACAGGACCTGGTTGAAGTAGGCGCTGTCGAGCCCCGCCTCCGCTGCCTCGCGCACCTGCCCGACGATCGCCTCGACGCTGAGCCCGCCCGTGCTGACCTGCACGCCCAGGCGCATGGGTCACCTCCGCAGTGATTCGGATCCTCCGCATAGTTAAGCGCCTGACGGCGATATTGATGACTCAATGCGTCATCACCGTTAGCGGGCCTGACCCCGGAGGACGAATCGTGACTCTCACTGACCAGCGCATTGTCATCATCGGCGGCAGTTCCGGAATGGGGCTGGCCCCGATCCGGGTCAACGCGGTGCGGCCCGGGGTGATACGCACGCCGATGTGGGACCGGATCCCGGAGCCGCAGCGTGAAGCGCTGTTCGCGACCCTCGCGGGACGAACCCTCACCAAGGCGGTCGGCGAAGCGGACCAGATCGCCGCGACGCACCTCTACCTGATGGAGAACCGCTTTGTCACCGGGACGGTACTCACCGTCGACGGCGGCTTCCTCCTGGCCGGAACCTAGCCGGCGCGCCCGCCGTGGCTCGTCGTCCCGAGGCAGGAGACGAACGTGCGGGCCGCCGCCACGACATCGGCCGTCGTCCAGTCCAGCGCCGCCGCTGACACCGTCACTTCGGTCTTCGCGACATCCGGCAGATCCGTGTCCGCCCAGCCGCGAAAGACGCTGACGCGGGTTTCCTCCGCCTGCCGGATAATGGCGTCGTTCAGCACCCTGGCGCGCAACGGCAGGAAAACGGTGAACTGATGGGTGTGCGGCACCGCCGGATGGATCCGGAACACGGCACCGCCTCGGTGAGCACCGTGCGCAGCGCGCTGGCCACGGCGGTGGCGTGTGTGACGTAGGAAGGCAGCCGGGGAAGCTCGCGATCCAGGCCCGCCAGCGCCGCGAGGACCGCCGGGAACTGCTGGTAGATCTGGCCGCCGTAGCGGTGCCGCCAGAGCTTCGCCTCGGACACCAGGTCGTCCGGCCCGGCGACCGTGGCGCCGGACAGGCCGCCCAGGGACTTGTAAAACGACACGTACACGCTGTCCGCGAGCGCGGCGATCTGCTCGAGGGTCCGGCCGAAGTGCGTCGGGCACTCCCACAGGCGCGCCCCGTCAAAGTGCACGGCGGCGCCGCGATCCTTGACCGCCTGCACCGTCTCGGTCAGCTCGTCCCAGGAGGGCAGGATGAAGCCGGCGTCGCGCAAGGGCAGCTCCAGCATCAGCGTGCCGAACGGCTCGGCCACATCGCGCACCTCGGCCGCGGACGGCGGCCGCGGTGCCGTCGTCAGGTGGACGGTACGCAATCCGGTGACGGCCGGCAGCGCTGATTCCTCGTGCTGCTCCGGATGGGCCAGCGGATGCAGCGCAACCACCGGGTTCCGGGTGCGGGCCGCCCAGCAGCGAAGGCAGACCTGCTGCGCCATCGTCTCGGTGGGAAAGAAGGCGGCCGCCGGCTTGCCGAGCAATCCGGCGACTCGCTCCTCAAGTTCCCGGACCACGCCGTCGCCGTAGACGTCCGGCGGCGCGTCCAGGTCGTAGCCGAGCCCGGCCAGCCCGGCCAGGTGCTCGCGCATGGACAGCACTCTGCCGCCTGAAAGCACACGGTCGCAGGCGTTGAGGGCGGCCATTCTCCGGGCGCGCTGCTGCGTCTCTTCCACATCCTGACGGTATCCGCGGGGATTATGCGCCCTGGTGCTCTGGGCAGGCCACGCTAAGCGCGATAGTGTGCTCAGCGAGTACATGCTTCGAGACATTGAGAGGTTTCGTCATGGCCGTCAAGACGTTCGAGCTCGTCAGCTACGAGAAGTCGAACCGGATCGCGTGGATCACGATCAACAACGAATCGAGGATGAACGCGCTCAGCACCGGGGTCAACAACGGCCTCTACGACGCCTTCGAGGAAGTTGACCACGACGACGATGTGCTGGTGGCCGTGCTGACCGGGGCGGGCGGCCGGGCGTTCTGCGCCGGCGCCGACCTGAAGGAGATGACCGAACGGGACCAGAGCACCGGCGTCGGGAGCCGGCCCGCGAGCAGGAAGAGCGGCCTGGACCGGCCGACGCATACCCTCAAGCCCATCATTGCCGCCGTCGACGGGTTCGCGCTGGCCGGCGGGATGCAGCTGTCGGCTCGCTGTGACTTCCGCATCGCCACCGCGAAGTCCACGTTCGGGATGCCCGAGCCGCTGCGCAGCCTGACCCCGATCAACATGATGGACACCCTGGAACTGGGTTTCGTCCCGCTCGGCGACGCGCTGTGGATCATCCTGTCCGGCGCGCACCTGTCCGCCCAGGAGGCGCACCGGATCGGGTTCGTGCAGTGGATCGTGCCGGACCGCGACGCGATGATGGCCGAGGCTGAGAAGCGCGCGGAGATCCTGAAGCTGTGCGCGCCGCTGGCCGTGCAGGCGCTGAAGAACGGCGTGCACCTGCACATGAACCCGCCCACCCCGCCGGAGGGGGTGACCCTCCTGGAGCACCTGCGCGAGGTCAACGGCCCTTGGTACAAGAAGGTCGACGAGAGCGAAGACCGCCTCGAGGGCCCGAAGGCCTTCGCCGAGAAGCGCGCCCCGAACTGGAAGGGCCGCTGAGGTCCATCCCCAAGCCCGGCCGGCTGGCCGCGCCTAACGGGGCGGCCGGTCGGCGAGCCCGCCTGCGGTGATGAACTGGCACCTGCAGGCTCCAATGCGCCAGCCGTCCGGCGTGCGCACCAGCTCGTCGGTGTACACCGCGTTCCGTGAGGCCCCGTCGGTGCGGTCGACGAACAGCAGGTTGCGCCTGGTCCGGGCGCGGTCGTCAGGCAGCATCTCGATGACGGCCTGCCCGCCGAGGTGCAGTCCGCCGGGCGCGGCGCTCATCATCGCCCGCAGGCCTTCGTGCCCGCGGAACACCCTCCCGTACACCTCATAGCTGGCTTCGGGCGTGAACAGCGATACCCAGCCCTCGACGTCATCGGTGTCGAGGGTCAGGCAGTAGCGGGCGAGCAGATCGCTGATCGCCACATGATCTTCGGGGGAGGGCAGCATCTGGTACTCCTGGTCAGCGCGCCGTCGCGGCGACGGCGCTGTCGATCATGCCGGACACGCTGCCGTCATGGTAAGCGCTGCGCTGGAAGGCGGCCCCGTTCCCGCGGGCCAGTAGCGCGGCGAGCAGCTCGGTCACGGTACTGGTGTCGCCCGCCTCGTCCAGCGCGTCCCTGACGTGCTCGAGCAGCTCGTTCACGACGGCCCGGGCCGGCCCGGGCCGCCCGGCCGACGGGCTGACCAGGACGTCGTCCAGGCCTGAGCGGCTGGCCCGCCACGCGGCGAGGCGCAGCAGCTCGATGCGCTGGTGCGGCGCGGCCTCACCCGCCCGCCATCGGCGTGCCTCGGTCTCCACCAGGGCCCGGGCCAGCGCGGCGATCAGCACCGCGTCGTCGGCGTACAGGCACACGTCGGCGATCCGTATCTCCAGCGTCGGGTAGTGCTCGGACAGGCGGGCGTCGAAGTACACCATGCCGGTATCCAGCAGCGTGCCGGTGCGGACCATCTGCCGTACCGTCTGCCGGTAGGCCTCGGCGGTACCGAATGCGTCGGTCGGTCCCGAACCCGGCCAGCGGCCCCAGGCCTGGTACCGGAAACTGGCGTACTCGCTGTCACGCCCTTGCCAGAACGGCGAGTTCGCGCTGAGCGCCAGCAGGACCGCCAGCCAGGGCCTGATCCGGTCGAGGACCGCTACCCCCTCCTCCGGCGAGGAGATCTCGACGTGGACATGGCAGCCGCACGTGAGCTGCTCATGGGCGGTCAGCCCGAACGCGCGGGCCATGGCCAGGTACCGGCCCTCGCGCACCAGCTGCGGCACGACCGGCACTGGCGAAGTCGCCAGCGCCGCTACCTGCGCTCCGGCCCGGGACGCGACCGCGCCAGCCAGCCCCCGGCACCGGCGCAGCTCCCGGCCGAGCTCGCCGAGATCGCGGGACGGCCTGGAGTTGGTTTCCAGCTGCTGCAGCTGCAACTCGAAGTCAAGCGACTCCGCCGCCTCATCATCCGCGGGAGCATGCGGCTCGCTGCCGTCGTCATCGCCGTCTGCCTGCGGATGCCGGATGCCCTGCAGCGCCGCCTCGGCTACCGCCCGGGGCTGTCCGGTCCCGGGCTCCACGAGCAGCAGCTCTTCTTCCACACCCACACTGCGAACCGTCATTGACCCTGCATGCCCGCCTATCGTGTCTTAAGTCCGGCCCGGTGGATGTCGTTTTGTCGATCCTGTCACACAGCGCGTGGCCGATGAGTCGGCCCGGCCTGGTGCGTCTGCCCAGGGACAGATACTCGCGGAGAGAGGGATCACCGATGGCCGAGCCGAAGACCGACACCCTGGCGGCGCCGGGCGCCGTGCTGCACTACGACATCCGCGGCTGCGCCCGGAGCAGCGAGCCGACCCTGCTGATCATCGGGTCGCCGATGGGTGCAGACGGATTCGTGACCCTGGCCGGGCACTTCGCCGACCGGACGGTCGTGACCTATGATCCCCGCGGCTCCGGGCGCAGCCCGCGCACCGACGGCGCGCTGGCGACCGCGGTGGACGAGCACGCCGATGACCTGCACCGGCTGATATCCGCACTGAATTCCGGGCCGGTGGACATCTTCGCCAGCAGCGGCGGGGCGGTCAACGCGCTGGCCCTGGTGGCCGGGAACCCGGAGCAGGTCCAGACCCTGGTCGCGCACGAGCCGCCCGCCTTCGCCGAGCTGCCGGACGGCGAGACCGTGCTGGCCGCTTGCGTCGATATGAACCAGACCTACCAGCGCAGCGGGTTCGGCCCGGCGATGGCGAAGTTCATCGCGCTGCTCAGCCGGCAGGGACCGATTCCCGCTGATTACCTGGACCAGCCCGCTCCCGACCCCGCCATCTTCGGGCTGCCGGCCGAGGACGACGGTTCGCGCACCGATCCGCTGCTCGGCCTGAACATGCCGTCCTGCCCGGCCTACCGGCACGACTTCAGCGCCCTGCGCGCCGCGCCGACCCGCGTCATCGTCGGGGTGGGGGAGGAGTCCAGGCAGATGGTGGCGGGCCGCGCGGGCCTGGCCGTGGCCGAGCGGCTGGGTACCGAGCCCGTCATCTTCCCCGGTGGCCACGACGGTTTCCTCGGCGGCGAGTACGGCAGCATGGGCCAGCCCGACGCCTTCGCCGCGCTGCTGCACGGCGTCCTGGCCGACGCTGCATGCTCCACCGGTAAGACCAGCGGGCCGGACCAAGGTGCTTGACAGGAAACCAAATGGTTTCCTATTGTGGTTCGCGTGGATCTCGTGTTCCGGGCTCTGGCCGACCCGACCAGGCGGGCGCTCCTTGATGAGCTGTTCGCCCGCGATGGCCAGACGCTCGTATCCCTCACGGCGCGGCACGACATGACGCGCATCGCCGTAGCGAAGCACCTGAAGATCCTGGAGGACGCCGGGCTCATCGTGAGCAGGCGGCGGGGCCGCGAGAAGCTGCACTACCTCAACCCGGTCCCGATCCGGCTGCTCCACGACCGGTGGGTCAGCAAGTACACCGAGCCGTGGGCTGCCGGGCTCGTCGGCCTGAAGCACGAGCTGGAGGATCAGATGGAGAAGGTCTTCGAGATCTATATCCGCACCACGCCCGAGCGGCTCTGGGAGGCGATCACCGATCCCGCGATCAGGGCGAAATACCACTTCGGCGCGTCGATCGAGTCGGACTGGACCGTAGGCGCGCCCTACCGGCTCGGTCATCCGGCCGCCGAGCGGTCCCTGATCGAGGGCGAGAACCTCGTCGTCGACCGGCCGAGCCGCCTCGTGCAGACCATGCGCGCGCTGTGGGGTCCGGCTGCCGAGCAGGCCGGCACCTCCCGGGTGACCTGGGAGATCGAGCCGGTCGGCGACTCGTGCCGGCTGACCGTGGTCCACGATCAGCTGCCCCCGGACGCCCCGGCCGAGCTCTACGGCGGGTGGCCGATGATCCTGTCCGGCCTGAAGACATGGCTTGAGACAGGGGAGACTCTGACTACTCCCGGCTCGCTCATGTACCAGCGGCAGCGGTAACCCGATCCCGCTGAGCCAGCAACTTCATCCAGCATCGCGAGGAGATAACCATGTCCCGTACCACCATCACCGACATCGGCACGGTGGGCATCCCGGTCACCGACCAGGACCAGGCGGTGGAGTTCTTCGTCACCAGGCTCGGGTTCGAGAAGCGGCTCGACGTGCGGATGGGGGAGGGCTTCCGCTGGGTGACGGTCGCGGCCCCGGGCGCGTCCACCTCGGTCGCGCTGATCGCCCGGCCGGACGCCGGGACCGACACCGGTGTCCGGTTCATGGTTCCCGACGCCGAAGCCGAGCACACCGCCATGCACCAACGAGGCATCGAGGTCGGCGACCTGCTCCGGTGGCCGGGTGTCCCGCCCATGTTCGATTTCAAGGATCTGGATGGGAACCGGTTCGAGATCGTCGAAAGCAGCGCCCGGGACCGTTAGCGTGCCCCGCCGCAGCGATGCGGCAGGCTGAGCTGACGAGCAGGGCTCGCGGCTTGAGGGCGATGGCCGCGGTCGTGAGCCGAAGGTTCCGGCCAGCGCCGTGCATGGTTGCCGGGGAAACCGGGCACGCCTCCTATGAGGCGTGCTGTCAGCTTCCGCGTGACGGCCGGGGTGCGTCTCTCCCAACGTGGGGATCGCTGACGGAACCCAACCCGACGGATGGACGGCCTGCCGCTCGTTAAGCGGCTCTGATTTACCAAGTGAGAGCCATAGAAAATGCCAGGGACAAACAATGGCCGCCTGCAGTGATCCGGGCTTCTGCGGATGCGGGTGCGCGGAGTGCCGGAGAAAACTGCACTGCTGGCAGCATAACAGTAATTGCCACAAGGGATGCATGAGATAAACACATTACCGGCCTGGGCCGGCCTGGCGCCGTGTCATTCGCCCGGGCCAGCTGACCGGCGTTAACGTCAGCCCATGCGTATGCTGGTGGATTATCAAAGGGCGGAAATCTGAATTGTATCGGGCCAGGTGAATTTCCGTTAGCCTGATCCCCGGTGGGCGGCAGCACCAGTGACCCGGCCGGTTCTCGCTGGCCGCTCCCCGGGCTTGCGCTCACCAGCTGGAGCGCCTGCGCCGGCGCCGGTCACGGCGGGCCGGCCGGTCGGGCCCGTAGCGAAAAATTCCGACCTGGCCCGGGTCGCGGCCGCCTCCGGGGCACGGCCCGGGCCTGCGGCGACGTGGAACCACCTGCGGGGCGCCCTTGAGGCGATCCGTGCTGATCGTTATTGTGCTGAGCAAGGATGCTTCGACAGATAGAGAGGTTTTTCGTGGCCGAGAAGACGTTTGAACTGGTGACCTACGAGAAGTCGAACCGGATCGCGTGGATCACGATCCGCAACGAATCGAGGATGAACGCGCTCAGCACCGGGGTGCTGAACGGCCTGTACGACAGCTTCGAGGAAGCCGACAACGACGACGACGTCCTGGTGGTCGTGCTGACCGGGGCGGGCGGCCGCGCCTTCTGCGCCGGGATGGACCTCAAGGAGATGACCGAACGGGACCAGTCAGGAGCGGCTGCGACCTCGAAGAACGGCTTCGATGCGGTCGGCAAGATCCTCAAGCCGGTGATCGGCTGCGTCGACGGGTTCGCGCTGGCCGGCGGCATGCAGATCGCGGCTCGCTGTGACTTCCGCATCGCGACGCAGAAGTCCACGTTCGGGATGCCCGAGCCGCTGCGCAGCCTGGTCCCCATCAACTTGATGGACACCATGGAGATCGGCTTCGTGCCGCTGGGCAATGCACTGTGGATCATCCTGTCCGGTGAGCACTTCTCCGCGGAAGAAGCCCACCGGATCGGGTTCGTGCAGTGGCTCGTGCCGGACCGGGACGCGATGATGGCCGAGGCCGAGAAGCGCGCGGAGATCCTCAAGCTGTGCGCGCCGCTGGCGGTCAAGGCGCTGAAGAACGGCGTGCACCTGCACATGAACCCGCCCACCCCGCCCACCGGTGTCACGCTGCTGGAGCACCTGCGCGAGGTCAACGGCCCCTGGTACAAGAAGGTCGACGAGAGCGAGGACCGCCTCGAGGGCCCGAAGGCCTTCGCCGAGAAGCGCGCCCCGAACTGGAAGGGCCGCTAAGCCCTAGATCGCGCCCAGCGATAAGCCGTCCCGGCCGGCGACCGATGAGAAGGTCGCCGGCCGGCGTCGGCCTGCGCCTTGCAGCTACCTGCGACAACGCCGCTATGTGACGTAGCATACGGTCCGAAATCAGGAGCCAATTTGATAGTCTCGAAACCATGAGTCACACCCGGATCGGCATCTTGAGCGACACCCATCTGGGTGGACACCAAAAACTGTGGGACGAGGTCGGCGCTGCCTTTGAGGGCGTTGACCTGATCCTGCACTCCGGCGACGTTTCCTATCCCTCGGTCCTGGACCGCTGCGAGGAATGGGCCCCGGTTCTGTGCTGCCTGGGCAACCACGACGAAGGCGTTCACAACGATCCGCGAGTGAAGCCGATGCAGCTCCTGGATATCGAGGGCTTCCGTATCGCGATGGTCCACGATATGGACCCAGAAAACGCGCCCATCGACGAACTCGTGCGCCGCTTTCTGCACGGCGAGCGCGCGGACATTTTCATCTGCGGCGACTCCCACTACGAGCGGATGGATTTCCGCGACGGTGTGCTGCAGATCAACTCGGGCAGTGCGGTGCTGCCGCACAATTATTCGCAGCGGCTCGGCACCGTGGCCATCCTGGACCTGGAACCCGGCCAGCTGCGCGCGAAGATCATCCGGCTCGGCGAGACACCCGGCCTGGTCAACCCGGGTATCGAGTTCTATTTCGACGGTACGACCGTCAACCGTCCGGCTGAGTCGGCTGGGCGTTACATGAGCTACTTTCCTAGCCCCTGACTTCCTTAGCGCACCCGGTTTGACGCTGCCGATTCACGGCGTGGCTCCCGCTGCGCTGCCCGTTCCGGCGTTACGGTTTCTCCAGACCACGGGAGGAGCCAACGTGAAAACGGCCGTACTCAACTCAGTCGGAATCGTTCTCGTCGTGATGGCTTGCGTCATGATGTGCGTTGCCCTCAACACCGTGAGCTGATTCCGGGGCAGGCCAAGGGAATGCCGTCTGGCTTTCTTATTCAGCCCGCTCTGACCGGGCGGTACTGCGGCTCCCACATCAGCGCCCGCATCTGCGCGGGCAGGTCGGCGTCCAGCACGGCGGACGCCACGCCCTCGGCCGCCGCGGCCCGGGCGACGGCCACGGCCACCGCGACCGATGTCTCCCGCAGGTCGGTGACCCGGGGCAGCAGCGGAGCACCCAGAGTGGAGATGTCCACCATGTCCGCCACCGCGTGGGCGGCGGCCAGCAGCATCCCGTCGGTCAGCCGACGCGCCCGGGCGGCAATCACGCCCAGGCCGAGGCCGGGGAAGACCAGGGCGTTGTTGGCCTGGCCGATCTCATAGCGCTGTCCGCCGTAGTCCACGGCCCCGAACGGGCTCCCCGCGGCGACCAGCGCGCGGCCGCCGGTCCACCTGATCAGGTCGGTCGGCACCGCCTCGGACAGGTCGGTCGGGTTCGACATCGGGAGGATCACCGGCCGCTCGGCGTGCGCCGCCATCTCCCCGACGACCGCCTCGGTGAAAGCCCCCGTCCGGCCCGAGGTCCCGATCAGCACCGACGGATGCACCCGGGCGACGACCTCGGCCAGGCTGATGCCGTCCGCCGTACCGTCTATCTCCGCTGGGTCGCGGGCGTACCGGCGCTGGGTATCGCTGAGCCCGGGCATATCCCGGACCAGCAGGCCCGGGCGGTCGACGGCCCAGAAATGCCGCCGGGCTTCTTCCTCCGGCACCCCCTCGGCCACCATGGCCGCCGTCAGCTGGTCGGCAATTCCTGCTCCGGCCGTGCCCATGCCGAAGATCACGATCCGGTGACCGGTCAGCGGCACCCCGGTCGCCTTGGCCGCGGCCAGCACCGCGGCCAGGTTGACCGCGCCGGTGCCCTGGATGTCATCGTTGAACGTCAGCCGCTTGGCCCGGTACCGCTCGAGCAGCCGCCTGGCGTTCGCGACCCCCAGATCCTCCCAGTGCAGCAGGGCCTGCGGGAACAGCTTGCCCACCGCGAGGACGAACTGGTCGAGGAAGGCGTCGTACTCGGCCGCGGGCACCCGGGGGTGGCGGTTGCCGATATACAGCGGGTCGTTCAGCAGGCTCTGCCGGTCGGTCCCCACGTCCAGCATGACCGGGATGGTGCGGCCGGGGTCGATCCCGCCCGCCGCGGTGTAGACCGCGAGCTTCCCCACGGCGATGCTGATGCCGCCGACGCCCCAGTCCCCGATGCCCAGGATGGCGCCTGCGTCGGTCGCCACGATCAGGTCCACGTCGCCGGGCCCGAGTCCAGAGGCGAGCAGCGACGCCTCGATCAGCTCCGGGTGATCCACCGACAGGTAGATCCCGCGGGGCCGCCGGTACTCCTGGCTGTAGCGCTCGATCGCCTTGGCCACTGTGGGCGTGTAGACGATCGGCAGCATCTCGCTCAGGTGGTCGATGAGCAGCCGGTAGAACAGGACCTCGTTGCGGTCACGCAGGGCGGTCAGGGTGACGTTACGGGCCAGGTCGTCCGGCTGGCTCCGGTACTGCGCGTAGACCCGGGCGACCTGGTCCTCCAGCGTGAAGTGTCCCGCCGGGATCAGGCCGGTCAGGCCGAGGTCACGGCGCTCGCTCTCGGCGAACGCGGTCCCCTTGTTGATCTGCGGATCGGCCAGGACCTGCCGGCCGCGCAGCACGGTCCACCACGCACCATCGTCGTCCCGCCATACCGTCCTCATGCCGTCAGATCGTAGAGCCGATCGCCCGAAGATGCTCGCGGCCGGCCCGGAATGGAACGCCGCTCGCCTTGCTGCCATCCGGGGCCGGATTTAGAGTCTCGTTCTAAAACTGCTTCAGTGCTCAGGGCGGCCTGTCGGGAGGCGGACGTGATCCGGTGGCGGCCGAGCCAGGAGCTGGTGGTCGTGGTGACCTACACGGTCGGGCTGTACATGACCGTGGTGGACAACACGATCATCTACACGGCCTTGCCGTCACTGGCCCGCGACTTCCACGTCTCCCTGGACGCCGCGCAATGGGTGACGCTCAGCTATCTTCTGACCCTGGCCGTGGTCATCCCGTCGTCGGGCTGGATCGGGGACCGGTTCGGCACCCGGCGCGCCTTCCTGCTCGCCCTGGTGCTGTTCACCGGGGCCTCCGCGCTGTGCGGCCTGTCCGGCTCACTGATCCAGCTGGTCATCTTCCGGGTCATCCAGGGCGTCGGCGGCGGCCTGATCATCCCGGTCGGCCAGGCCATGCTGTTCCGCACCTGGCCGCCCGCCGGGCCCGCGCGGCGGGCCTGGTCGCGCTGGGCACGTCCCTCGGCCCGGCCACCGGCCCGCTGCTGGGCGGCATCCCGACCACCTACCTGTCCTGGCGGTGGTGCTTCTTCGTCAACGTGCCGTTCGGCACCATCGTCCTGATCATCGGGGTGCTGTTCCTGACCGAGCACCGCGAGCCGGCCGCGGCCGGCTGGACCTGCCCGGTTTCGTGCTGGCCGGCGGCGGCCTGGTACTGGTCCTGTACGCGCTGAGCCAGGCTCCGGTGCGGGGCTGGGGCAGCCCGGTCATCATCGGCGCCGGCGTGGCCGGCCTGGCCGCGCTGGCCGGGCTGGTGGCGGTCGAGCTGCGCTCCAAGGCGCCGATGATGAATCTGCGGCTGCTGCACAACCGGATCTTCCGCACCACGGTCCTGGTCTCGGTGTGCAGCCTGGGCGTCTACAGCGGCTACCTGTTCCTCATGCCCGAGTTCCTGCAGCAGGCCCGGGGGGCCTCGGCGCTGAGCTCGGGGCTGACCACCTGCCCCGGCGCGGTCGGCGTGTGGACCAGTTCCCAGATCGCTGCGCGCCTCTACCCTCGCCTCGGGCCGCGGCGCATGGCGACGGGCGGCCTGTGCGGCGTGATCACCGTCTTCTGCGTGCTGGGGCTGGCCGTCGGGCTGGACACCAGCATCTGGCTGATCCGGCTGCTGACCCTCTGCAACGGGTTCGGGATCGGCTGGTGCGGCACCGCCTTGCAGAGCTCGTCGTTCGCGACCATCTCCTCGGCCGACACCGGCCGCGCGTCCGCGCTGTTCCAGACCTCCACCCAGGTCGCGGGCGGCATCGGCGTGGCCGTGCTGGTCCCCGCGTTCCACCACGCGTTCCTGACCGCCGCCGCGATGACCGTCATCGCGGCCGGGTTCGCGCTGACCATCCGGGACGCCGACGCCGCCGGTACCATGCGGCGCCGGGAGCCGATCCCGGCCACGGCGGCGGCGCCTCCGGTGATCGGTGAGGGCACCGCTGACCTCGGCTAGCGGGCAGGCCCGGTGCTACGCTCATAACTGAACAAAATACGCACGGGAGCTCGGGCTGACCGGGCTGAGAGGGTGGCTGGCCGCCGCGCCGTCGGCGAGAAGGCCGATGCGCCACCGACCGTATGAACCTGTCCGGGTAATGCCGGCGTAGGGAGGCTGCCGTGGCCACGGCCAGCACCAACGAGAAAGACCCCTTCATCACCGTCCCGGGTGACCGGCATTCGGAGGTCGCGCACACCCTCGCCGAGCCGGTGCCGCAGGCCCTCAGCCTGCTGGACCAGTTCGGGCTGTGGGGCAACCTCGGCGTCAGCCTGCTCGGCTTCACCGGCGCCATCTTCGTGCTCCAACCGGGCGGCGCGGGTACCCCGGAGCTATCCCTGGCTGCCGCGCTGACCGCGATCGTGACCGGAACCGTGCTGGGCACGGTGGCATTCGCGCTGGCCGGGCTGCCCGGCGCGGAGACTGGCGCCCCAGCCATGGTGCTGCTGCGCGGGCTGTTCGGGGCCCGGCTGTCGTACCTGCCCACCGTGCTGAACATCCTGCAGTGCGTCGGCTGGGGGATCTTCGAGCTGGTCACGATCGCGACCGCGGCACACACGGTGGCACCCGCCCTGCCCCGGCAGGGGTATGTCCTGATCGCCGGGGCGGCCACCGCGCTGCTGACCATCCGGCCGCTGGGCGCCGTCCGGGTCCTGCGCCGGTATGCGACCGGCGCCGTGCTCGTCGTCCTGTGCTACCTGTTCGTCCAGCTCATCAGGCACCCGCTGCCCGGTTTCACGCACGGCACCTGGTCGGGCTACTGGGCCGCCACCGACACCGTCGTCGCCGTCGCGATCTCGTTCGCGCCGCTGGCCGCCGACTACACCAGGCACTCCCGCACCCCGCGCACCGCTTTCGTCGGCGCGCTGTTCGGCTACAGCACGACGCAGGTGCTGTGCTACGTCATCGGCCTGCTCGCGCTGGTCACCGTGGCGCGCAGCCCGGACGACATCTACGGGGCGTTCATCGCCCTGCCGCTCGGCGCGCTCGGTTTCGCCATCCTGGCCGCGCGGGAACTGGACCAGTCGTTCGCGGACGTCTACTCTACCGCGGTCTCGATACAGAACCTGCGCCCGCTGTGGGACCGCCGGATCCTGGCCGGGCTCATCGCCGCGCTGGCCACCGCGGGCGCGCTGTGGCTCAACATCGCCGACTACGAGAACTTCCTCACGCTGATCGGGTCCGTATTCGTGCCCATGACGGCGGTCCTGATCACGGACTACTTCGTGGTGTCGCGGCGCGGCTGGGACCTGTCGGCGGCGGCTCCCTCCCGCTGGCTGATGCTGCTGCCCTGGGCCGCGGGGTTCGTCACCTACCAGCTCATCAACCCTGGCTACGTCTCGTGGTGGGCCTCGGCCTGGACCTCGATCGGCCACGCCATCGGCTTCACCCCGGCCAGCTGGATGTCGGCATCCATCCTGTCCTTCGCCGTGGCGGCGGTGCTCACCGTGGCGGTTCAGCCGCTGGCCCGGCTCAGCGGCCGCCGTACTCCTCGTCCGTGACGTGCTCGCCCCAGTCCGACTCTGGCCGGTCGTCCGACGGGCCTTCGGTGATGGTCAGGTGGGTCATGAAGTGATCCGGGGCGGCACCGTGCCAGTGCCATTCGTCGGGCGGGGTCAAGATGACGTCGCCGGGACGGATCTCGGCGATCTCGCCGCCGCGGGACTGGATGCGCCCCCGGCCCTCGACGACGTAGAGGGTCTGACCGACGGCGTGGGAGTGCCACGCGGTACGGGCCGACGGCGTGAAGTGGACCGCGCTGACGCGGACATGCGAGGGCTCCTCGCCGCGGACGATGGGGTCGAGGTAGACGTCGCCGGTGAACATCCCGGCGGGTCCCTTGGCGGTCGGCTGCTTGGGCGGAATGTTCACGGACGCCTCCCTTGGCTCGGTCGGTGTCGAGATTACCGGCCACCGGATGTTAGCGCGGCGGCCGCTGGCTTGGTGCGCCATCCCGCATTCGCGACAGAGGCCCGGAAATCAGTCAGCTGACCGATGTCTCTCACTGCAACTTGCAGCAGGATTTGTGATGCAACCGGTCAGGCGAGCGCGGAGGCGGCCGCCCGGACCTCTCCGGAAGCAGCAGTGCGGAGCGACCAGCTCTGCCGCACCCGGCCTAAGAAGGAACCCATGAACGTGCTAGCGGCCACCCGTCCTGCGGACCTGCGCGAGTGGCGCGCCCGGCTGGCCGCGGGACCGGCCGCCGCGGGCCAGGCACGCAGCCAGGTCCGGGCGGCCATCTGCGCCTGGGACGTCCCCGTTGATCCCGACCTCGCGATCCTGCTCACCAGTGAACTGGTGACCAATGCCATCAGGCACGAGGCAGGCCAGACCATCACGCTCGAGATCAGCTGTTCGCAGGGTCTGCTGCGCGTGGATGTTCATGACACGTCGCGGGCCCTGCCGGTGCTCCAGGACGTGCCGGCCGATGCGGAGACCGGGCGGGGCCTGATGCTGGTCGCGACCCTGGCGGCCGAGTGGGGCTTCTACCGCAGCCCCGCAGGAAAGGCCGTGTACTTCACGCTCGCGTTCCAGCCAGAGCTCGCCTCCGGCGGCGGACGAGGCCCGCAGGAGGCTCAGGCGTGGGGACTGTGAGCCGTGAGCCCTCCCCCCGTAGGCTCACAGTCCCCACTGAGCACGAACGCCCCACTGAGCACGATCAGCCCTGCTGAGCACGGTCAGCGCCACTGACCACGGCCGCGGCCGGGCCGGTCACTTCGGCGCAACGGCTCGCAGGGCGGACTCGCGGGCGATATCCGTGCGCGAATGGACGTCGAGTTTCTTGAGGATGTGGGAGACGTGCGTCGCGACGGTGCGGCGTGACAGCATCAGCCGGGCGGCGATCTCCGGGTTGGACAGCCCCTCTTCCACGAACGCGGCCACCTTCATCTCGGTCGCCGTGAGGCTGTCCCAGCCGTTGCGCGCCCGCCGGTGCTTGGCGTGCGGCCCGCGCCGGATGCCATGGGCCCGGAACGCCGCCTGGAGCCTGGCGACGTCCGCCGCCGCGCCCAGCGACGCGTAGACGTCCACGGCACCAGTGAACGCGTCCCGCGCCTGGCCGCGATCGCCGGAGTCGACGAAGTGCCCCGCGGCCGCCTCCAGGGCCTTGGCCCGCAGCAGCGGCCTGCCCGCGTCGGCATAGCGCTGCGCGGCCGCGAGCAGCCAGGAGGCGTCATGATCCAGCAGTCCGCGGCAGTACAGCGCGTTGGCCTGCCGGTGCGGGATCTGTGACTCGGTGGCGAGTGCGTCGGCCTGGCCCGCGAGGGTTTGCACGGTCCCGAGGTCGCCGGTCTCGAGGCCGAGGCGTACGGCGTCGGCGAGCAGGTCCTCGATCTGATCCAGTTCCTCGACATTGCCGTCGAACCCCTCGGTCAGCGCGGCCATGGCTTCCACCAGCGCGCCATCCTGCTCGCGGTCCAAGCTGCGGGCCAGTGCCAGCGGGCCGATGAGCCGGTGCCCGAGCCGCTCGGCGTGCGGGCCCGCGGCCGCCAGGTGGCGGCGGGCCGCGTCGGTCTCGCCCCGGTGGAAGCTGATCACGGCGGCAATGCCGAGATTGCAGCAGGCCACAGTCGGTGTCTTCAGGTTCTCGGGCACGAGTTCCACCTCGGCCAGCGCGTCGTCCCAGCGCCCGGTCTGGAACAGCAGCTCGCCGAAGGCACTGTGCGCCTGAGCCAGCCGGATCGCCGTGCCGACCTGGTCAGCCAGCTGCCGGGCTTCCCCGGCCGCGGCGAAGGCCTGCTCGTACTCGTCGAGATCGCCCAGCATAACGGCCTTGTTGATCTCCAGCAGCAGCCACAGGTCGCTCAGCGCCGGCTCGGCCTCGGTGGCGGCCAGCGCCCGGTCGACCAGCGGCATGGCATCGGCCATCCGCCCCCGGACTGAGCTCGCGGCCGCCATCAGCAGCAGCGCCCAGCCCACGGCCCAGTTGTCGCCCGCCTCTGACGCCGCCGCCAGCGCGCTGGCCGCGACCTGGGCCGCCGTCTCGGCCTCACCGAGGTTGCTGTGCGTCCGCGCAGCGAGCACGAGCAGCCGGGCCCGGTGCCCGGCCGAGATCCCGGGCGCGGCCAGCGCCCGGTCCAGCGTGGCCAGCGACTCCGCGGACTCGCCGGCCAGCATCCGGCACTGCGCCAGCGTCCATTGCAGGTCCACGAGGACATCGGGCTCGGCGTGCTCCAGCGCGCGATTCGCCACCCGCTCGGCCGCGGCCCGCTCCCCGGTACGGTACAGCGCGTCGGCCAGGCGGCTGGCCAGCCAGCCAGGCCGGGCCGGGGCGGCCGGTGAGCTGGCCACGGCCTGGCTGAGGAGCTCGGCCGCCACCTCGGGCGCCTGCGCCACCAGCGGGTCCGCGCTGCGGGCCAGCCAGTCCAGCATCCACTCGTCCACCGGCCCGGCCGCGCCGCCGCTTTCGGCCGTGGCCCGCAGCAGCTGCCGGGCCACCCGGTCGACCGGCGCACCGGCCTCCGCCAGCGCACGCCCGGCGTCGCGGTGCCACGCAGCGCGCACCGGTGCCGGCATCTCGTCGTACAACGCGGCCCGGATCAGCGGATGCCGGAATCCCAGGCCATGACCGGACTCGGCCAGCACGCCCGCCGCCCGTGCCTCGTCCACCGCCGAAATCAGGTCCGGGATGTGGCGGCCCAGCACGACCGCCAGGTCGGGGACCTCGAAATCCATGCCGAGCAGGGCCGCCGCGCGCAGCACCTCCCGCACCTGCCCGGCTGCGAAGCCGAGGCGATCCGCGATGGCTGCGGATAGCGAACCCGGCGCGGTCGTGCCGGCCATCTCGGCCACGCCTGACTCGGTCACGGTCAGGCCGGAGCCGCGGGCCAGCGCGGCGAGAAGCTCGGTGACATAGAGCGGGTTGCCCGCCGCCCCGTCGGCCAGCTGCAGCAGACGGCCGCCGGGCCGCCCGCCGGCCAGGGTCGCCACCAGCTCGGTCACCGCCGCCTCGGTGAGCGCGGTGAGCTGGATCCGGACCGCGTCGGCGGCCGCCCGCCGCAGGGCCAGCAGGTCGCCGCGCTGGGGCACCGGGCGCATCGCGCCGACCAGCAGCAGCGGCTCATGCTGCGCCGACTTGGCCAGCCGCCCCCACAAGGCGATGCTGGCCTGGTCGGCCCACTGCAGGTCATCGATGACCAGGATGGTCGGCCGGATCGCGCACTGCTCGGTCACCAGGGCCAGCAACTGCTCCGCCAGCACCGCGGGCACGTCCGCGCCGCGGTCAGCGCTGACCTCACCGCGAAGCAACCGCACGATCGCGTCGCGCCGGGGATTCGTCGACGGTTCGCGCACCCGCAGCCCATCGAGGAACGGCAGCAGCGGTAGGGCCTGGCCAAGCTCGTCACCGGCCCCCCAGAACACCTGGCAGCCGGCCTCCGGCGCCTCGGCCAGCGCGGCCCGTACCAGAGCGGACTTGCCTATACCCGGCTCGCCCTCAATCAGCACCGAGCCGCCCGCGCGTCCCCGCGCCACGTCTCTTACCAGCCCCGCCAGCAGCGCCATCTCGCCGTCACGTCCGACGAGCGCACCAGCAGGGTTCACCGGGTGCATGGAGCAAACTGTACTACCACCGCATTTACCGAACAAGTACACATTTTTCGGACATTAATTCGCCGAACGCGTATTCCTGCTAGTCGGCCCGGGGCTTCCCTGACGGGTGTGATGCAAATTTCACGGAACCTTGCATTGCATTAGGCAGATGAAATTCCGTGGCACTATTATTTTAATATTGTCGGCAATTCTGCTGGAGAAATTTTAGTATTTGAAAAAACCTTACTAATGGCTTACCTTGGTGCATGAAGGCCAAATACTGACAGTAACTCACATATAACTCAGCGGCGCCGGCGAGTTAGTGAGGCGTGCAGCAGGCGGCTGACCTGTACATATGCCATGGAGGAATCATGCGCATTAGGCGAGCTCTCATTCCCGTCATCCTAGCACTCGGCGCAGCAGGGTCAATTCTAGCTGGCTCGGCGGCCCCCGCCGTGGCCGTGCAGGCCGCGCCCGCGGTCCACGCGGTACCGGCCGGTACCTACCATTTCGAGTAGCAAGCTATTCGATCCAACCCGAGACGACGACGGGCCTGTTGCCGATTCACTGAATCTGCAGCAGGCCCGTCGTATGATCACCGCCGGCCGCGGGAAGACTCGCGAGCCCAAAGGCCGGCCGGGCCCGCGCGGGACCAAGATGGGCCAGTAACTCCGGGCGCATTTTTCACGGCTGTCTCCTTCGCCATAAAGCCTTACAACAGTCGCAGCGATGGCCTTAGCGCTTTGCCCGCAGCGCGTGCGGCCGTCGGCCGCCTATCCGTCCGCCACGGCCACGGGCCGCCCGCGGAGGGCCCGGTCCGAAGGACGGGGCCACCCGGAGGCGCACTCGGTTGAAGAGCCGGCCGCCCGGAAGGCGGCCGGTCGCTGGAACCCGGCCGGTCGCTGGAAGCCAGCCGGTTGTCCGGAAGTACACCAATTCGGGGCATCGGTACCGGATAGTGCGGTCTGCCCGGCCTGGGCGGCTTAGCGGGCAGTTGCGATGGGCATCGCAACGGTGTACAGAAGGTTTCACGGATAGTTTCCCTGAAATCGGCGTGACCGGCTCGCGGGCACCGAGGAGGAGGGACGCGTCATGATCGCGCCAGCAAGCCCCACGGTGCGGCGGCGCCGGCTCGCCGCTGAACTGCGGGGGATCAGGGAGAGCAGGGGCAAGAGCGGGGATGCCGTCGCCGCCGCGCTGAAATGGTCGCCCTCGAAGATCAGCCGCTACGAGCGGGCCAGGACCGGCCTGCGCCCACGGGACGTCGAGCGGCTACTCGATTACTACCAGATCGCCGAGCCGCGCCGCGCGCTCCTGCTCGCCCTCGCCGAAGACGCGGCGCAGAAAGGGTGGTGGGAAGAGTACGCGGACAGCCTCTCGGAGGATTATCAGCAATTCATCGGGCTCGAGTACGAGGCGGCGTCCATCGCCCTATGGCATGTAGATGTCGTACCCGGACTATTGCAAACCGAAGCTTATGCACGGCATATAATCAGCAGTTACAGTAAGGTCGAGCCCGTGGCGCCGGGAATGATCGGGCGAATGGTCAGGGTCCGCATGCAACGGCAGCAGGTGCTGGATCGCGACGCCCTCCAGCTCACGGTGGTGCTCGACGAATCGGTCCTGCGCCGGCGGATCGGCGATGATTCAGTAATGTACGATCAGCTGCAGCGGCTCGCCCAGGACGCGGACCGGCCCAATCTGACCTTGCGGATTCTCCCGCTCGACGCGCAGCATACTGTTTTCGGTGAGTCTTTTACTATTTTCGGCTTCGGCTTCGGGGCCGGCTCCGCGGAAGATAGCGACGCGATGCTGCAGGACGTGGTGAGTACCGAGCAGCTGCGGAGCGGCTTCACCCTCGAGGGCGAGCGCGAGACCTACCTGCACCGGATCGCGTTCCAGATGCTCGCCGAGGCGTCGCTCGACCCGGGGGCGTCCGCGGAGCTGGTACTCCAGACCGCGCAGGCGCAGTGGTCAGGTGGCCAGCGCCGGGGCCTCAGCGTCGGTTGAGTAAAGGGCACGCGTGGGGGCCAGCAGGGCTGTTAGGCTCGGAATTCAGCGCATACCGTGGGTGAGTCCTCGCCTACATTCCGTAGTGCGCATTCCGGATAACAAACCCAATCAGTGAGGTAGTAACGGTGGGAAGATCTACGCGGGAAAATCCGGCCGAAGGGGCGAATTCGGGATCTTACTGGACTAAGAGCTCGCTGAGCTTCTCCAACGGCAACTGCGTCGAGGTGGCGAGCCTTGCCGCCGGTGAGATCGGCGTACGCAACAGCAGGGACCGCGGCGGCCCTGTTCTCCGGTTCACTCCGGATGAATGGGACGCATTTCTCGGTGGCGTGCGAAACGGAGAATTCGACGGTTTCGGCCGGAAGTGACGGCGCGGGCATACGCGCTATAGCAAGCACTACCTGTCGATAAGCGGGCAAAGCGGGGGGCCTGCCGGGCTTTGCAGGTCCTCCGCTGACCTCGGCATGGACCAGCGCGGCCGGGGCGGCCGCCCCAGGCGCAGGGCGGAACCACGGCATCACCTGACCTCATCGCCGTGCGCTGATACCACGGGCCGTTCGGCAAAAAGATCTTTCCACCCGAACGGGCCGTGGTTGCTCGCGGCCTGTGCGGCCTTCGGGCTCGGCCGGGCTGGGCGCCCGGGTGGCGGCTCCTTGTGCTATGAACACCTTAAAAGCACCGAAAGGACATGGAAGGGGTCAGCCATGTGGAACTCGTTCCGCACCGACGCGCTCGACGGTCTCACGGCGGAAGTGATCACCTATCCCGGCGGCGGCGGTGACGAGATCCACGCCTACGTCGCCCAGCCCACTTCAGACCGGCCGCTGCCCGGGATCGTGGCCGTGCACCACCTCCCGGGCTGGGACGAGTTCTACCGCGAGTTCTCCGATCGGCTCGCGCGCCACGGCTACCGGGTGATCTGCCCCGACCTTTACTGCCGCTTCGGCCACGGCACCCCGGACGACGTGACGGCCCAGGTCCGGGCGCAGGGCGGCGCCCCCGACGACAACGTGGTGGCCGATTGCGCGGCCGCGATGGAATGGCTGAACGCCCAGCCCGGAAGCAACGGCAAGGTCGGCATCATCGGCAGCTGCTCGGGCGGCCGCCACGCGCTGCTGGCCGCCTCCCGGGTCACCGGGTTCGACGCGGTCGTCGACCTGTGGGGCGGGGGAGTGATCCAGGCCCCCGAGGAACTGTCGCCCGCCCGCCCGGTCGCGCCGATCGACTACACCGCAGACCTGTCCGCGCCGCTGCTCGGCCTGTTCGGCAACGACGACAGCCACCCCTCGCCCGCGCAGGTGGACCAGCACGAGGCGGAGCTGAAGCGGCTCGGCAAGGATTACGAGTTCCACCGCTACGACGGGGCCGGGCACGGCTTCTTCTACTACCACGCCCCGATGTACCGGCCCGAGGCGGCGATGGACGGCTGGGCCAAGGTGTTCGGCTTCTTCGGCGGCCACCTGTCGGGCTGACCGGCCGCATCCCGGGCCGGACCGCCCCGCTGGCTATTCGGGCTGGCTATTCGGCGATGTTATTCGGCGCTGTCTAGTCGGCCTGGATCCAGCTGAGCAGGTCGTCCCGGCTGACCGTATCCAGGAGGACCGGGTGGTCGGTGGCCATGTGCCCCCGGATCGCGCCGACCACCTGGTCGTCGCTCTCACCGCGGGCCACGAACCCGCACTCACATCGGATCAGTTTCGCCATCGCAGCCTCCGGTCTAGCTTCTATCCGCAGCGTAATGCCACGATGTTGGCGTGGCCTTGGCGTCGCCGCATTCTCCCATGCGCATCCAGATCTGCGGGACGCTGGCCGTCGAGTGCGACGGCCAGCGTCTGGAGGGTCGGCTGCCCGGCCGCCAGGGGCGGCTGCTTTTCATCTACCTGGTCGTCAACCGGCATCGCCAGGCGGCCCGGGACGAGCTGGCCGAGGCCCTGTGGCGAGAGCCGGAGCCCGGCGCGGTCGAGGCCCGGCTCAACCCGTTGCTGTCCAAGCTGCGCCGGGTTTTCGGTGCTGATGTGGTGGACGGCCGCTCCGCGCTCCGGCTGTGGCTGCCCGGTGCCTGGGTCGACCTCGAAGCCGCCGCCGAGGCCATCCACCGTGCCGAGTCCGCTATCGTCCAGCACGACTGGGCGCGGGCCTGGGGACCGGCGCTGACCGCGATGCTCGTCGCCGAGCGAGGCTTTCTGCCGGGCGAGGACGCCCCGTGGATTGACGAGATCCGCCACCAGCTGACGGAAACCCGCCTGCGTGCCCTGGAGTGCTACGCGGCGGCCGGGCTGGGCCTGGGCAGGACCGAGCTCGCCGCCGCGGTACGGGCTGGCCGGCAGCTCGCCCGGCTCGCTCCGCTGCGGGAAAGCGGCTACCGCTATCTCATGCAGGCTCTCGCCGCCCAGGGCAACCTGGCCGAAGCGCTCGATGTCTACGGCCAGCTCAGCGAGTGCCTGCGTGACCAGCTCGGTGTCTCACCCAGCCCGGCGTCCCGGGAGCTGTACCAGCTGCTGCTCGCGGCCACGTGAGCCGGGTGCGGTGAGCACCATCCTGCGTGACCAGCTCGGCGCCGCCTGCCCGCCGGGTCCTGGGCGCCAAGGTTCCGCCAACGTCGCGGCAATCTTGCCGCAATGACGCCGTCCTAGAACTGTCCTGTAAGCGATCAGCGACACAGGGAGGTTCCGATGACGACGGCATCAGAAATGGCGGCATCGAGGGAAGGCGCAGGCAGCGGGGTCCTCGTGGATCCGCAGTGGCTGGAAGACCACCTCCTGGACCCGCACGTGCGGGTGGTTGAAGTCGACGTCAGCCCGGCCGCCTACCGCGATGGGCACATCGACGGCGCGGTCCTGTGGAACATCTACACCGACCTCAAGGACGCCAGTTACCGCCTCATGGATGCCGCCGCGCTGGAGCGTCTCATGGCGCGTTCGGGGATCGGCCCGGACTCCACGGTGGTGTTCTACGGGTACGCGCCCGCGCTGGGCTTGTGGCTCATGAAGCTCTATGGGCATCCCGATGTGCGCATTCTCGACTGCTCCCGCGATACCTGGCGGGCCGCAGGCCGCCGGTGGAGCGCTGTCGCGGCTGAGCCGGCCCCGGGCCGCGTCCGCGTGGGCGATGAGGACCCGCAGATCCGGGCCGGCGATGCCGCCGTGCTTGATGCCATCGGCCGACCGGGCACGATCCTGCTGGACGTGCGCTCTGCGGCCGAGTACCAGGGCGAGCGCTTCTGGCCCTCGGGCGGCATGGAACCGGGCGGCCGCGCCGGCCACGTTCCCTCGGCTGTCCACCAGCCTATCGACGGCCTCTACCACGACGACGGGTCGTTCCGCTCCGCCGCCGAGCTGCGCCGCGTCTTTTCCGCGGTCGACCTCGACGGCGGCGAGGAGCTGATCACTTACTGCACCATCGGCGGGCGCGCGGCCACTGCTTGGTTCGTCCTCACCCAGCTGCTCGGCCGCGAGCACGTCCGGGTCTACGACGGCTCATGGGCCGAATGGGGCCGCCTGCCCGCCGCACCCATCGCCGGCCCGTGACCAGGGGCCAGGCTACCCGCCGGCCATGGCCCCGACGATCAGGTAGGGCTCGGCGCCGCTGGCCACCGCGTCCGGCAGCGGCGCCTGCGGCGGTTCGTGGGACAGGTCTTGCTGGCTTGCGAAGAACCTGACGAACGCCCGCCGCTTCCCAGTCCCCTGATCGCGGATCGTCCCGCGGAGCATCGGGTACCGTGCCTCCAGCTCGTCGAGCACCGCGCACTGGGTGACCTGGCCGGGGATGTCGAGCTCGACCTCGCCGGCCACCTGGGCGAGCGTCCGCAGGTGCGCGGGCAGGACGACCCGGATCATGGCGGTGCCTTCCGCTCGCCGGCCGGCCAACGCTCGCTCATGGCAGTGACTCCTGCTCGCCTGCCGGCCGAGGCTCGCTCATGGCAGCGTCTGGACCTCGACCGACAGCACGGCGGGCAGGTCGCGGACGACCGGCTCCCAGCTGTCTCCCGCGTCGGCGGAGGCGTAGACCTGCCCGCCGGTGGTGCCGAAGTAGATGCCGCAGTCCTCCAGCGAGTCCACCGCCATCGCGTCGCGCAGCACGTTGACGTAGCAGTGCTCCTGCGGCAGGCCCCTGGTCAGCGGTTCCCACTCCTCCCCGCCGGTGCGGCTGCGGTAGACGCGCAGCTTGCCCTCGGGCGGGAAGTGGTGAGAGTCGCTGGTGATCGGGACCACGTACACCGTCTGCGGCTCGTGCGCGTGCACGTCGATGGGGAACCCGAAGTCGGTCGGCAGGTTGCCGCTGACCTCGCGCCAGGTCTCGCCTGCGTCGTCGCTGCGCATGACATCCCAGTGCTTCTGCATGTACAGGACAGAAGGGCGGGACGGGTGCATCGCGATGTGGTGCACGCAGTGGCCGACCTCGGCGGCGGGGTCGGGGATCCCCTCGGAGTGCAGCCCGCGGTTGACCGGGCGCCAGGTCTGCCCGGCGTCGTCGGACCGGAATGCGCCCGCGGCCGAGATCGCCGCGTACATCCGCGCCGGCGAGGACGGATCCAGGATGATCGTGTGCAGGCACATCCCGCCCGCGCCCGGCTGCCAGGACGGCCCTGAGCTGTGCGTGCGCAAGCCGGGCAGCTCCTGCCAGTGCTGCCCGCCGTCGGTCGAGCGGAACAGCCCGGCGTCCTCCACCCCGGCGTAGACCGTGTCGGGGTCATCAAGTGACGGCTCGAGGTGCCAGACGCGGGCGAACTCCCACGGGTGCGGCGTGCCGTCGTACCACTGGTGCGTCCCGGGCGTTCCGTCGTAGCTGAACTCGTTGCCGACCGGGGACCAGCTTTCGCCGCCGTCGTCGGAGCGCTGGATGACCTGGCCGAACCATCCGCCGGTCTGCGACGCGTACAGCCGGTCCGGGTCGGCGGGTGACCCCTTGACGTGGTAGACGTCCCAGCCCGCGAAGTGGGGGCCGCTGACGTCCCAGCGCTTCCGTGCGCCGTCCGAGCTGAGCACGAACGCGCCCTTGTGCGTCCCGACCAGGACCCGCACACCGCTCATCGGTACCTCCCTCGAGTTCTTTTCCGCTGGCCTCCAGACGACCGCCAGGCCGGAAACTCATCGCTCATTCAGGTCAGCCCCGACCACAGGTACCGGGCGCCGATGGCGATCACGAGCACGGCCGATCAGGCGGCGGATCAGCGCCTCGGGCAGCCGTCCGGAGATCCCGGCCCCAGCATTCGCACACCCTAACCGGCCGCGGGCCGGTCCATAACCCCATGACCAGCAAGTTTGCTCAGGTCAACCACTACTAGCGGGCCTTGCGGGCGCCGCATTAGCGGTCGGCAGGCGGGAAGGCCGTGGCAGGTGATCGCGTTGCATCCCGTGGTGGGAAGATGTGGCCAACCTGACAAGCAGAGATGAGGCTGACGATGGCGCTGCCTTTCGACTCCGCGGCCAAGCTGCGGGAATACGCCAACCCTGAGTCGATCGTGACGACTGACTGGGTGGCCGAGCACCTGGACGACCCGGGCCTGGTGGTGGCCGAGTCCGACGAGGACGTGCTGCTGTACGAGACCGGTCATATCCCCGGCGCGGTGAAGCTCGACTGGCATACCGAACTGAACGATCCCGTCACCCGCGACTACGTCGACGGGCCCGGCTTCGCCCGGCTGATGTCGGATAAGGGGATCAGCCGCGACACCACGCTGGTGCTCTACGGCGACCGGAACAACTGGTGGGCGGCGTACGCGCTGTGGGTGGTCTCGCTGTTCGGGCATCCTGACGTGCGCCTGATGGACGGCGGACGGGCCAAGTGGACCGCGGAGGGCCGCCCGCTCACCACCGACGAGCCGAAGCGGCCCCGGGCCGAGTACCCGGTCATCGACCGGGACGACAGCCAGATCCGCGCCTTCCAGAACCAGGTCGTGGCTCACCTGGGCCAGCCGCTGATCGACGTGCGGTCGCCGGGGGAGTACAGCGGCCAGCTGCTGCACATGCCGGACTACCCGCAGGAAGGCGCCCTGCGCGGCGGCCACATCCCCGGCGCCAAGAGCGTCCCCTGGGCCCGGGCGGCCGCCGAGGACGCCACCTTCCGTTCCCGGGCTGAGCTCGAGGCGATCTACCTGACCGAGGCCGGCCTGGCCCATGATGATGATGTGGTGGTCTACTGCCGCATCGGCGAGCGGTCCAGCCACACCTGGTTCGTGCTCCATCACCTGCTCGGCTTGCCGCACGTGCGCAACTACGACGGATCGTGGACCGAATGGGGGAACAGCGTCCGGGTGCCCATCACCCGCGGGGACAACCCGTGAGCACCCCTACGCTCAATCCGCGCCTGCAGGAGATCGTCGACGACTTCAACGCCATGGCGGGCAAGGAGCGGCTGCAGCTCCTGCTGGAGTTCTCTGCGGAGCTGCCGGCCCTGCCCGACCGCTACGCCGAGCATCACGACCTGCTCGAGCCGGTGCCAGAGTGCCAGTCGCCGCTGTTCCTGGCCGTCGAGGTCGGATCCGACAGAAGCGTCCACCTGTTCTTCGACGCTCCGCCGGAGGCGCCGACGACCCGCGGCTTCGCCGGGATCCTGCACGCCGGCCTGGACGGGCTGGACGCGGACGAAGTCCTGGCCACGCCGGGGGAGTTCTCCAGCCAGCTCGGGCTGCAGGAACTGGTCAGCCCGCTGCGGCTGCGCGGCATGGCCGCGATGCTGGCCCGGATCAAGCGCCAGATCCTCCAGCAGCGCGGCTGACCGACCGGCTGGGCCCGTACGCCTCGAGTAGAGGACGAATACCGGCGTCAGGCCAGCCCGGGGCGGGCCGTCAGGGCGGCCGATCGGCGGGTTATCACAACTCAGGGTTGAACATTCGGCGGCCTGAGAGCAAGAGTAGGAGGGTCCCCCACCGAAGGAGAGTCGATGAAGACCAGGGCCGCCGTCCTCTACGAACCGGGCAAGGGCCTCGAGATTGAGGAACTCGACCTCGACGGGCCGCAAACCGGAGAGATCCTCATCCGCTACACCTACGCGGGGCTGTGCCACTCCGACCTCCATCTCATAACCGGGGATATGAGAGGGCGGACGCCCATGGTGCTCGGGCACGAGGGCGCGGGAATCGTCGAGGAGGTCGGGCCGGGCGTGACCCGGGTCGCTCCCGGTGACCGTGTGGTCTGCTCGTTCATCCCGAACTGCGGTGTCTGCCGTTACTGCGCCACCGGGCGCCAGTCGATCTGCGACTGGGGCGCCGGCACCCTGGGCGGTTCCCTGCCCGGAGAGCGGTTCCCGATCACCGGCCCCCGCGGCCAGTACGGCGCCATGTGCATGATCGGGACCTTCAGCCAGTACGGCGTGATCCACCAGAACTCGGCGGTCAAGGTCGACGGCGACACCCCGCTGGACAAGGCCGTGCTGCTCGGCTGCGGTGTGCCCACCGGATGGGGCTCGGCCGTCTACAGCGCGAATGTGACCGCCGGCGACACCGTCGCGATCTACGGCATCGGCGGCATCGGCATCAACGCCGTCCAGGGCGCCCGCTACGCCGGCGCGAAGAACGTCGTGGCCATCGACCCGCTGGAGAACAAGCGGGAGAAGGGGCTGGAGCTCGGTGCCACCCACGCCTTCGCCGACTACGCGGAGGCGCAGGCGACCATCACCGACCTGACCAGGGGCCAGGGCGCCGACTCGGCCATCCTCACCGTCGACATCATGACGGCCGAGGTCGTCGAGGCCGGGTTCAACGCGATCGGCAAGGGCGGCGTGGTCGTGCTCACCGGGCTGGGTCGGCTGGAGCCGAATATCCAGCTGCCGGGTACCATCCTCACCTTGTGGCGCAAGAGCGTGAAGGGAAGCCTGTTCGGTGACTGCAACCCGACCTACGACATCCCGAAGCTGCTCGGGCTGTACCGGGACGGCCAGCTGAAGCTGGACGAGCTCATCACCCGGACCTACACCCTGGACCAGGTCAACGAGGGCTACGACGACCTGCTGGCCGGCAAGAACGTCCGCGGCGTCATCGTCCACGAGCACTAGAAGGGATGGCTGACGCCGACGACGTGCGCCGCTTGGCGCTGGCCATGCCGCATGTCGAGGAGATCGACAGCGACGGCTTTGACTTCCGGGTCGGCGGCAAGGGGTTCGTCTGGTCGTACCCCGAGCGCCTGCCCGGCCAGCGCCGGGTGATCCGGACCGATATCGCCGTGCTGTACGTCGGCGATGAGGCCGAGAAGCAGGCCCTGCTCCTCGGCGAGCCGGGGCTCTTCTTCACCACGCCCGGCTACGACGGCTGGCCGCTGGTGATGCTGCGGCTGGCCGAGGTGGACGCCGGCCGCCTGGCCGAGCTCGTGACCGACGCCTGGCGGATGCGAGCTCCGTACGAGCTGGCCGCAGGCCTTGACCCAGGCCTGCAGGAGGAGGGCCAGACCGCGTCGTTACCCGGGTGCAGTGAAGTCGTGACCCGGGTACGGTGAAGTCGTGGCCCGGGTGCGGTGAATCAGCGACCGAGGCCGCCGCGGGCGACCAGCTGGGCCGCGATCACGTTGCGCTGGATCTCGTTGGTGCCCTCGCCGACGATCATCAGCGGCGCGTCCCGGAAGTACCGCTCGACGTCATACTCGGTCGAGTAGCCGTGGCCGCCGTGGACCCGGACCGCGTTGAGCGCGATCTCCATCGCGGCCTCCGAGGCGAACAGCTTGGCCATCCCGGCCTCCATGTCGCATCGCTGGCCCGCGTCGTACCGCTCGGCGGCGTACAGCACGAGCTGCCGGGCCGCGGTCAGCTTGGCCGCCATATCGGCCAGGAGCCCGCCGACCGCCTGGTGCTTCCAGATCGGCACGCCGAAGCTCTCGCGCTCCTGCGCGTAGCGCAGCGCATCGTCGAAGGCGGCCTGGGCCACCCCGACCGCGCGGGCCGCGACCTGGATGCGGCCGATCTCCAGGCCCTTCATCATCTGGGCGAAGCCGTGCCCCGGCTCGCCGCCGAGCACCGTGTCGGCGGGCGCGTAGTAGTCGGTGAACGACAGCTCGCAGCTCTCCACGCCCTTGTAACCGAGCTTCGGCAGGTCACGGGAGACCTCCAGCCCGTCGCCGTGTTCGACCAGGAGGATGCTGATGCCCGTGTGCCGGGGCCGTGCCGCCGGGTCGGTCTTGCACAGCAGGGCGATCAGCTGGGACCGGCGCGCGTTGGTGATCCAGGTCTTGGCCCCGTTGATCCGGTAACCGCCGCCGTCGGGCCGGGCGGTCGTAGTGATGGCCTGCAGGTCCGAACCGCCGGCCGGTTCGGTCAGCGCCATGGTGGCGCGGACCTCGCCAGTGGCCATCCGGGGCAGGTAACGCTGCTTCTGCTCCTCGGTGCCGAAGTCCAGCAGCAGCTTGGATACCACCGTGTGGCCGCCCATCGCGCCGGCCAGGCTCATCCAACCGCGGGCCAGCTCGGCGGTGACCTCGGCGTAGCACGGCGTCGAGACCGGCGCGTCACCGTATGGCTCGGGAATGGCCAGCCCGAAGATACCCAGGGCCTTCATCTGGCCGATCAGCTTCTCCGGGTACTCGTTCGCGTGCTCGAGCTCGCGCACCACCGGCCGCACCTCGCGCTCGACGAATTCCGTCACCGTGCCGACGACCGCTTGCTCCTCCGCGGAAAGACTGCTCACGACCCGACCTCCCGTCCGCCCTCTGCCGTCCGTCCTGGCGTCCTGCCGTCCTGACGTCCTGCCGTCCATTAGAACCTGTCCCGGGCCCAGTCGGGGAACCGTGGTAGATCCGGACTTGATGGTAGATCCGGTGGATTGTGGGGCTTGTTGCGGTTTTCTGCTTGGTCTGGGCTCGTTCCTGGGTGTCGGCCGGGCGCTGGGCGGTCTGTGGGCTGGTTGCGGCGTAAAGTCCGGCCTGGTTCGGGGTGGTTTGCCGGGGCTGTGGATAGTTTCGGGCGTGCGGGCGCTGCGTGTGGGGAAGTTTCCGGCGGCCTGGGGTCAGGGCAGCCGGGATACCAGCAGCAGGTTGTGGCACAGCCCGGCGAGCAGGAACTCGCCGGTGGCCAGGGTCAGGCCGCGCATGGAGAAGCGGCGCAGCCCGATGACGCCCTCGATGCTGGCGTGCAGTCCTTCGACGTCGGGGGCGCGCCGCTTGTAGGCGGCGCGGCCCTCGGGCGTGCGCAGCCGGTGGTCCATCTTCTGGATCGCGGTGGCGTCTTCGGGTGGCGGCCCGGACGCCGGGTTGCCCGCGGCGGCCTTGCCCATGGTCAGGCGGTTGCCGGTGGCGATCAGCCGGTCCGCGGTGCCGCTGGCGGTGAGGTTGGCCTCGGAGCAGTACCCGGCGTCGAACACGACCACGCCCAGCGCGGTGGTCATCCGCGCGTGGCAGGCGGCGGCGTCGTGGCCGGGATCGCCGGGATCTTCCGCGGTGCACATCCGCGCGTGGCAGGCGGCCGCGTCGTGGCCGGGATCGGCGTGTGCGGCGGCGACGACCTGCGCGCCTTTGACCGCGACGGCTTCGAGCCGGGCGGCGTGCACCGTGTCGCTGCTGGTAGCGGTGGCGAATCCGCCCAGCATGAGCCGGTCATCGGCGGCGGCGTCCTGGCAGTTGTATCCCTGCTTGAAGCCGCCGCCGCGGACCGGCATCAGCGCGGAGCCCGGGTCGGTGACGTTGCGCACCGGCTCAGGTTTCTTCTTCTTTTCCCCAGCACCGGCCGGCCTGGCTTGGCCAGCTTCCTCCCCGGGCTGCGGCTGCGCCGCAGCCTTGGCCTGGGCTCGTTCCAGCCGCTCCCGCTGCCGGGCGACCCGGCGGGACCGGTCCACCGGGACCGGCTTGCAGCCGGTCTTCTCCCCGGCGGCCCGCTTGCGGTCCCAGTCATCAACCAGCCCCTGATGCCGGGCCACCTCGGCCTCCAGGCCGGTCCGCGCCGCCTCCACCGCCACGCACGCCGGCGGCTTCGTCACCGGCTCGCCGGCCGCCTGCGCATCCAGCCAGGCCTGCCCCTGCGCCCGCCTGGCCGCATCAGCAGCCTCCCGCTGCGCGGCGAAGTCCGCCAGGCACGCCTGCACCCGGGCCAGCCGCGACCGCGGATCGGCCCACCCCGCCGGCAGCGCCGCCCCGCCCAGCAGGTCCTCCGCGGTCCCGGCCGCGCCCGGCTCCTCGGCCGCCGCGGCCCCGGCCATGATCGCCGTGGCCAGCTTCCGCAGCCCAGCCTCGGTCCGGTTCGCCTCCTTCGACGCATTCGCGCCGATCTTGACCCCGTCCACCGCCACCACCGCCAGCCGGCCCAGCCCAGCCGCCGCGCACACCCGCAGCACTGCGTAGAACACGTCCTCCATCAGCCCGCCGCCCCCGCAGGCCCGCTGCCGGAACCGGGAGATCGTCGAATGATCCGGCACCAGCCCCGCGCATGCCAGCCGGAACGTGGCATCCACCCGGCACCGGTCCTCGATCGCCCGGGTCGACAGCACCCCGCTGCAATACGCGTACGCCAGCAGGGTCAGCAGCATCACCGGGTCATACGCCCGCCTGCCCCGGGCGCTCTTCCGCGCCCCGCCCGCCAGCCGTGCCGTCAGCTCCGCCGTACCCAGCTGCTCTACCGTGTCGATAACCAGCCAGACAACATGGTCCTTCGCCACCCAGTCATACATATTCAGAGGCAAAAGGGCAGCCTGATCCCGGTCCACCGGAAGATACCTGTGCGCCATAAACCCGTCTTACCAGGCAAAACACCCAAACTTAATTTGCAACACGCCCTGTGACCCACCGGATCTACCATGAAGCCCGAAAATTCCATGATCTTCCGGGCGGCAGGCCCTGCGTGGGCCTGGCCGCACTGCGCGGGACACTGGGTGTGGGGTGACGCATCGCCTCATTCACCGAAGGTCTGCGCTGGAGCGTGATCATGGTGCCTCCGCCCGCTGAAGGGCCGTATTTCGACGAGCTGGCCGTCGGCCAGAAGTTCGGCGGCGCGCCGGGCCTCACCCTGACCTCCGGGCTGGCCGCCGCGCATCAGGCCATCACCGGGGACCGGCTCGCCCTGGTCACCGACCACGAGCTGTGCCGCGAGGTCACCGGCGGCGCCCCGCTCGCATCGCCGGGCCTGGTCTGGGACGTCGCGATCGGGCAGTCCACGGTGGTGACGCAGCACGTCAAGGCCAACTTGTTCTACCGCGGGCTGGCCTTCCGCCGCGCGCCCCGGCTCGGTGACACGCTGCGGACCTCCACCGAGGTCGTCGCGCTCAGGCAGAACCGGCCGCGGGAGGGCCGCCCGCCGACCGGGCTCGCGGTCCTGCGGATCACCACCGCTGACCAGGAGCAGCGGCCGGTGCTGGACTTCTGGCGCTGCGCCATGCTGCCGCTGCGCGACTCCGGCCGGCAGACCGGGCACGCCGACGAGCTGGACGCGGCCGGCCAGCCGGCCGGCCTTCATGATCCGGCCGCCCTGGTCAGCGACTGGCGGCTGGACCTGTTCGCCCGGCAGGCCGGGGGCCCCCGCCTGGCCGAACTGCGGACCGGGCAGAGCTGGGCCGTGCCGGGCGGCGACGTGGTCTCCGCCGCGCCCGAACTGGCCCGGCTGACGCTCAACGTGGCCATGGCCCACCACGACGCGCAGGCCGCCGGCGGCCGGCGGCTGGTGTACGGCGGGCACACCATCGGGCTGGCGCTCGCGCAGGCCATCCGGTCGCTGCCGTCCATGGTCACGGTGGCCGCCTGGCACGGCTGCGACCATCTCGCCCCCGTGCATGAGGGCGACACGCTGCGCAGCGCGATCTCGGTCGAGCAGGTCGACCCGCTGCCGCACGGCGGCGGCCTGGTCCACCTGCGCTCCCTGGTCACGGCCGAGGCGCCGGGGCCGGACGCCGGGCTCGGCTGGCCCGCTGGCGCCTTGTCGCCCGGCGGCCTCGGCTGGCCCGGCGCGCCCAGCCTCGGCTGGCCCGGCGCGCCAGGGCGCGGCCGGCCCGAAGAATCCGGGCCGCGGGACGTCCTGGACTGGCGCTATGTCGCCGTCGTGGCCTGAGAGCGCCCGGGGCGGCGGATGCCGCGAACGGCGGATTCGCCGCCTGAGCGCGCAGGCCGAGTCGCGCGAGTGAATTTAGGCCCCCCGGGCGCGCACCCAGCGCTCAGGTCCTGGCTGTACCATCACGGCCATGAACCCACTGTCCGGCGTTCTTTCAGAAGCATGGCGGATGTACAAGACCTTCGCCAAGCATCTGCTCGCGATCGCCTTCGTGATCTACCTGGTTGCCGCCATCATCACCGCGGTCCTGGCGCTGGCCGGCGGCACCATCGGCATCCTGCTCGGCTCGTTCGTGTCCGTGGTGGCGGCCTTCGTGCTTCAGGCGACGCTGGTCAAGGCGGTGCAGGACGTGCGGGACGGTCATGCCGACCTATCCATCGGGCAGACCGTAAATGAGGCCCTGCCGTTCATCGCCTCCGTCGCCGGGGCGTCGATCCTGGCCGGGATCGCGATCACGATCGGGCTGCTCCTGCTCATCGCGCCCGGGCTGTTCCTGATCACCATCTGGGCCGTGATCGTTCCGGTCATCATCATCGAGCGGTCCGGCGCGCTGGCCTCGTTCGGGCGCAGCCGCCAGCTCGTGCGCGGGCACGGCTGGCACGTGTTCGGCACGCTGGTGATGGTCTACATCATCATGCTCGTGGCGAACATCGTCCTCGGCATTATCTTCTCGGCCCTGCCGCACGTGCTGGGCGAAGGCCTCAGCTCGGTCATCTCCGGAACGCTGATCTCCCCGTTCCTGGCCATCGTCGTCACGCTCGTGTACTACCGGCTCGTCGGCACCTCAGCACCTGCGGCTGGCGGCGACCCCTGGGCTTACCAGCAGCAGCCCACGAACTACGGCGGGTTCACCGAGCCGCCGCAGGGCGGCGGCTCGTACGCCGGCGGCGGGTACGACCAGCCCACGCAGGCCAACGGCCCCCACGCCGGCGGGTACAACCAGCCGCCGCAGGGCGGCGACCAGCACGGCGGCGGCTGGGACCAGCCGACCTGGGGCGGGGGAGCCCAGCAGCCCCCGCCGGGCAACGACCCATACGCCGGCGGCGGGTACAACCAGCCCCCGCAGAGCGGTTCCGAGCCGCCGACGCGGCAGGTTCCCCGGTGGGAGGACCCCCAGCAGCCGCGGTGAGCGTCACAACGCGGTGAGGCGGGCCAGGGCCCGGCCCGCCTCACGCCCGCTGAACAGGCAGCCGCCCAGGAAGGACCCTTCCAGGGAGCGGTGGCCGTGCATGCCGCCGCCGCCGAACCCGGCCACCTCCCCGGCGGCGAACAGGCCGGGTACCGGCTGGCCGGGCCTGACCCGGCTGAGCACGCGCCCGGAAAGGTCGGTCTGCAGGCCCCCCAGCGTCTTGCGGGTCACGATGCTGAGCCGGACCGCGATCAGCGGGCCGGCTTTGGGGTCGAGGATCTTATGCGGCGCGGCGGTCCGGGCCAGCCGGTCGCCGCGGAACCGCCGCGCGTTGCGGATGGCCATGACCTGCAGGTCCTTGGTGTACGGGTTGTCGATCTCCCGGTCCCGCGCGACGATCTGCCGTTCGAGTTCGCCCGCGTCGATCAGCGCCTCGCCGGTCAGCTTGTTCATCCCGTCGACCAGCTCGGGCAGGTTCCCGGCGACCACGAAGTCGGCCCCGCGCCGCTTGAACGTCTCGACCGGCGCGGGGGCGCCCGGCCGGAGCCGCTTCAGCGTGAGCCGGAGGTCCCTGCCCGTCAGGTCGGGATTCTGCTCCGAACCGGACAGCGCGAACTCCTTCTCGAGGATCTTCTGGGTGAGCACGAACCATGAGTGGTCAAAGCCGCTGCCCTGGATGGCGGCCAGCGTGCCCAGGGTGTCGAAGCCGGGAAAGTTCGGCGCCGGGAAGCGCCGGCCACGGGCGTCGAACCAGAGCGATGAGGGGCCGGGCAGGATCCTGATACCGTGCTCCGCCCAGACCGGGTTCCAGTTCTCGATGCCTTCGGTGTAGTGCCACATCCGGTCCCGGTTGACCAGCCGGCCGCCGGCCCGCTCGGTGATAGCCAGCATCCTCCCGTCGACGTGCTCGGGTACCCCGCTGATCATGCGCTTGGGCGGCCGCCCGAGCCGGGCCGGCCAGTTCTGGCGGATCAGGTCGAAGTTGCCGCCGATCCCGCCCGAGCACACCAGTACCGCCGGCGCGTGCAGCTCGAACTGACCGACCTCGGTCCGTGAGCTGCGCGTCCCGCGGGGCGCCCGGCTGGGCTCAAGCACGGCTCCGCGCACGCCGTCGACGGCTCCGCCGCTCACGGTGAGCTCGTCTACCCGGTGCCGGAACCGGAATCCGACCAGGCCGGAGGCCTCCCGGACGCGCCGCTCGAACGGCGCCAGCACCGCGGGCCCGGTGCCCCAGGTGACGTGAAAGCGCGGCACCGAATTGCCATGCCCGTCGGCCAGGTAACCGCCTCGCTCGGCCCAGGCGACCACCGGGAACCACCGCACCCCCATCGCGTGCAGCCACCGCCGCTTCTCCCCGGCGGCGAAGTCGACGTAGGCCTGCGCCCAGCGGTAGGCCCAGTAGTCCTCCCCGGCCGGGTCGTCGGCGCCGCGGTCGAAGTACGCGCTGCCCAGCCAGTCCTGCCAGGCCAGCTCCCGAGAATCCGTGATGCCCATCCGGCGCTGCTCGAACGAGTCCACCAGGAACAGGCCGCCGAACGACCAGAATGCCTGCCCGCCCATGCTCGACTCGGGCTCCTGGTCCAGCAGCAGCACGCGCCGCCCGGCGGCGGCCAGCTCAGCCGTGGCGGCCAGCCCGGCCAGCCCGGCACCCACCACGATCACATCCGCATCCACCAGGTCATCCGACCACATCGCTCCCGCAGTAACCAGGGAGGGGTCAGCGGAATTCGGCAAAAATCGCCGCCAGCGCCCAGATTCCAGCGTCGCCCTGGGCGGAACAGATTAACCAGCCGGGGTGCCCTGGATCGGTCCAGCCTCGTTCAGCCGTTGCCTCAGCGCCGCCATGCCCCGGTAGGCATGGCTCTTGGCCGCGCCCTCGCTGATGCCCATCGCGGCTGCGGTCTCCGTCTCGGACAGGTCCACGTAGTACCGCAGGATGACCGCCTCGCGCTGCCGCCTGGGCAGCTTGCCCAGCGCCGTCGCGATCACTGACATCTCCGGGTGCACCATCGCCCCGTGCCCGGCGCTTGGCATGTCGGGCAAGGGCTGCGGCGGGTTCCTGTCCTCAACCGTACGATGGCGCAGCGCCGACCTTGACCCGTTGACCACCGCGCGCCGCAGGTAGGCGAGTGCCTTGTCCGGGTCTCTCAGTCGCCGCCCGTGCATCGCCACGAAGGCGTCCTGCACCACTTCCTCGGCGGCCGTCAGGTCCTGCAGCAGCACCACGGTCAGGCGCACCAGCGCAACGTAATGCTCCGAGACCAGCCCTGCGAGTACTTCGCCCGAAGACACCGCGCGGCGCGTCCTCGTGGTAGGAGCATGCGGCGATCCGGCCTGGCGCGAGCCTGGCCACGCGATCACGTCCGGCTCCATGCCCGAATCCTCTCCCAAGACTCAAACACGTGGCTAGCCCGGAACCGGGGGGCAGTGCCATCGCGTCGGCGATCCCGCGCGGACCTCGGCGATCAGCGTGGCCAGCTGCTCGTCATCCAGGACCAGGCCCTGTTGGCGTTAGCTTCACCATCCTGACCCAAGTCCAGGCTGCCGCACAGGGTGGCGTCCGTGACCCGTTACCCATCCACATCGCTGGTCTTCTGGCGACGGAAAGGGCGGCTCATTCCTTACGGTATGAGTCGGACACCGACCTGGAGCATGCCCCAGGCCCTCGGCTTCGCCGTCACCATCAACCAGGCAAGGTAACCCCATACCGTCCCTGACCAGGCCGGCCACGCTCCACGCCACACCCCTGCTCAGCCTGGCCGCCCGATTCTTTTATCCGTAAATCTAATTTGACCAGTGGCCTTATTCAGGATTAGCACTTTCAGAATTCTAGGCCCTCGGACGCTTATTCGGCCCTGCCGAATTAGCCCGCCAGCGCTATCAGGGGAGCGCTATCCAGGGGAACAGCCGAATTCCCAACTGTTTCTCGCCAGCTCATCCTGGGTGTTCCTACACGGCGTTACGGTCAAAACCGCCCAGAACATACCTGTAGAGTGAGGGCTGACGGAGGAAATTATGCGAAGTGCAAACCACGGCGCAATGCGGGGGACCAGGGCAGGAGCCGGTCCTGCCGGTGAACCTTATGGCCGTGGACTCGCCGTCGCCAAAGTCGTCGTGCTTTATCACTGTGCGAACGGGCACAGGACGACGGTGCCGTTCATCGGGACCGCGACGCCACCCCCGCAGTGGGAATGCCGGGTCTGCTGGCAGCCCGCCGGGAACGGCCCGCTCGACCCGCCCCCCGAGGTCACGAGCTATCTGGGCGGGAAAAGTCACCTGGGACACGTGAAGAGCAGGCGCTCGCCCGCCGAGGGGGACGCCTTGATGGCTGAATCACTTGCCCGGCGTGACCACCCCGAAGAGTTCAGCGTCTGGGCCGGCCCCCGCATGCGGAAGTCCTGATCCTGGCCGCCCCGGCGTAGCTACGGGGTGGTCAGCTCCACGCGCGGACAAGGCTCAGGTTGACGGAAAGCTGCCGCAGGAAACAGCATGTTTCCTGCGGGCCCGGCCTGGTCCCCGTCGCCGACTGGCGCCCGCCTCCCCATCAGTGCCCGATGGCCATCTGGACGATCCTGACGATGACGAGGACCATCGCGATGGCCAGATAGGACCGCAGCACGGTCAGGCCGGCCTTGCGGCTAGTGGACATGGCCGGCTTGGCCAGCATGGCCAGCGGCGGCATCCGCCAGCTGTCCCGCCCGGTTCGGTCGACCGCGACACCGCCGACGGAACGGCGGCCCCGCGCCAGCGCCCACGCCCCGCCGATCGCCGCCGCGGCCGCGCACACGCACACGATCTGGATGATCTGCCGCGCCGTGATGCCCGGGAACAGCACCGAGGCGGTCAGCACGACCGACAGCGCGACGAGCAGCGCGGCCACGGCCGAGGCGAACATGGTCGTCTTGCGGCCGTTGACCCACGGCCCGAGCACCGCGTGGTCCGTGCACAGCAGCAGCAGGTAGACCGTGGCGCTGGGCAGCAGGACGCCGGCCAGGGCCTGGACGCCCTCGGTCAGCAGCCCGAGCGGGGTGCCGGGGATCAGCACGATGGTCGCCGCGCCCGCGATCAGCGCGGCGTAGATGGCGTAGAAGCCCTTGGCCTGGCGGAACCCGCGGTGCAGTGAGTGCTTGAGGCCGAGCACGTCGCCGATCGCGTAGGCGCTGGACAGCGAGACCGCGAACGCCCCGATGATGGACGCGTCGAGCAGGGCCACGGCGAAGACCACGCCCGCGGCGCGGCCTGCGTGGGCCGCGATGCCGTGCGCGAGCCCGGCCGAATCGGTGAAGTTGCCCGCCCCCTTGGTCCCGGCGAACGCGGCGGCGGTGGCCCCGATCACGGCCGCCGCCCCGATCACCACGATGACGATGCCGATCCACAGATCGGCCTTCTCGTAGCGCATGAACCGGGGGGTGATCCGCTTGTCGATCACGTAGGACTGCTGGAAGAACAGCTGCCATGGCGCGACCGTGGTGCCGACGATGCCGATGACCAGCAGCATGACGGTGGCCATCTGGCCCGAGCCGCCGGGGAGCCCGGGTACCGCGAAGCCGTGCGCCATCTGCCCGACGTCCGGGCGGGTGAGCAGGACCAGGGGGATCAGCAGCAGCGATCCGGCGCAGAAGGTGATGGCGATCCGCTCGAACCGGCGGAAGCTGCCGGTGAACGCGGCCGCGATGATTACCCCGGCGGCCAGCACCACGGCCACCAGCCTGGGCACGCCCAGATAGCCGGCCGCGAGTGTGATCCCGATGAACTCGGTCACGATGGTCAGCGCGTTCAAGATGAACAGGTCGATGACCGAGAACGCGCCCCAGAACTTGCCGAACCGCTCGAGGATCAGCCGGGCGTGCCCGACCCCGGTGACTGCGCCGAGCCGCAGCACCATTTCCTGGTTCACGTACAGCACGGGAACCAGGAGGAGCAGTGTCCACAGCAGCCGGGTGCCGTAGTCCTGCCCGGCCTGCCCGTAGGTGGAGAACGCCCCGGCGTCGTTGTCGCCGCACATCACGATCAGCCCGGGGCCCACGATGGCCAGCAGCGTCTTCAGCTTGGCGGACACGCTGGTGCGCGGGGCGAAGTCGTCGACCGAGATGGTGCCGAGCGCGCCGCGGATGTCGCCCAGGTGCGCGTCGTCCAGAACGGCGGCACGACGCGGCGCGGCCTGAGCGGACGTCCGTACGGTACGGGAGACGGTGGCCATGGTGAACACCCCTTTCACGTCATCAGATCTGACGGATCAGGGCACACGCCTTCGGGCCGCAGCCAAGACAGACCAGCCCGGCCCGGCTAGGGCACGAGCGGTCGTGACTTGCGAAAATCTAGCTCAGCTCAGCGAATAGGCTTCTCAGGGGCCTGGGCGTGTGCCGGGACAGGACGGGACAGCAGCGAGCAGGGCCAACTTCGGCCCGGACTATCAGAGTCCATCGCGTGCCTCCCTTCTGTCGCGACGCACGGGGGCGCCAGGCCACGCATGCCATTACGGCACGTTTCTCCGTGACACCTGAGGGTACTTACGGCCAGCGCGGGATAATCCTGGCCGCACCTCTCTCGTAAGAGCTTTGGCACTCCACGGCGTACTGCGGCGATGCTCGCCGCCAGCCACTTGGCCTCACCCCTTGGGCCGGGGAGAGGTGTCCTGATCCGGAGCGTCTCTCGACGGTTGGGATCAGTGGCCTATGTCCGTGAAGACGCCTCACCGAACGAGGTGTCCGCTTTCAACCTCTGCCAGCATACCGGTGAAATCAACCTGGCCGGCCACCGGGCCGAGCCCGCTCACCTTTTGCCGATGATCCGGGATGGCGGCCTCGTGCCGCGACGGTGGCCGAGGGAGCGATCAACCTCCGCCGGCCACCGGGATGCCGAGGCCGGGGAGAACCTGGGCGGCCGGGAGCGCCGCGAGCAGGGGCCCGGGCAGCCTGAGCTTGGAGCCCCGGATGCCGGATCCGATCACCACCGACGCCGTCTTGACGACCGCCTCGTCCACCAGCACCGGCCACTCCGCGGGCAGCCCGACCGGCGTGATCCCGCCGTACTCCATGCCGGTGGCCGCCGTGGCCCCGTCGACCGGCGCGAACGACGCCTTCCGCGCGTCCAGGTGCCGGCGGGCCAGGCCATTCACGTCCGCCCGGGTGGTCGCGGCGACGACGCAGGCCGCGTACATCGTGTTCCCGCCGCGCCGGCCCGCGATGACCACGCAGTTGGCCGACTCGGCGGGCGAGACCCCGTACCGCTGGCAGAACGCCGCGGTATCCGCCAGTGCCGGGTCGATCTCGGCCACCAGCACCTCGTCCGCTCCGGGCCAGCCGCGCAGCGCCGCCGCCACCGGCGCGGCGAGCAGCTCCGGCCGGGACAGCGCCGGCTGAAACGACAGCAGCTCACTCATCCCGCCATCCAACCACTGCGCCCGCCTCGCCCCTCGCCGCCAGGGTGAAGAACCCCAGGTTTCACCACCCGCCAGCAACGTGAATCCTGGGTTCAGCACGCTGTGACGGGCGCGGGCGGAAGGCCCCGGGACAGAAAGCGGAAGGCCCCGGGACAGAAAACTGTTATGTGATGAGGGCCGATCGGCCTTATCCTTCCGCCGCAATGGAGTCGCGATCCGTGATGTCTTCGCCTGCTGAGCTCGCCGCGCCGCAGGCGCAGCCCGCCCCGGCGGCGCAGCCCGCCCCGGCCGAGGCGCGATCCGGCCGCTCCAGGTCCAGGCGCCCGGGTAACCGCCGGGCCAACCCTCGTGCCGAGCGGCACGCCGCGGCCCGCGCCGCGCGCCGGGAGGCCATGCCGCCCATCACCTACCCGCCCGAGCTGCCGGTCAGCCAGCACAAGGACGAGATCGCCCGGGCGATCGAGGACCACCAGGTCGTGATCATCGCGGGGGAGACCGGCTCGGGCAAGACGACCCAGATCCCGAAGATCTGCCTCGAGCTGGGCCGGGGCGTCGCGGGGCAGATCGGCCACACCCAGCCGCGCCGGCTGGCCGCCCGCACCGTGGCGGAGCGGATCGCCGAGGAACTGGGCAGCCCGCTCGGTCAGGCGGTCGGCTATCAGGTGCGGTTCACCGACGTGTCCGCCGATGACACGCTGGTCAAGCTGATGACCGACGGCATCATGCTGACCGAGCTGGCCCGCGACCGCACGCTCAGCCGCTATGACACGCTGATCATCGACGAGGCACACGAGCGCAGCCTGAACATCGACTTCATCCTCGGCTACCTCCGCCAGCTCCTGCCCGAACGTCCCGACCTCAAGGTCATCATCACCTCGGCCACCATCGACCCGGAGCGCTTCGCCGCGGCCTTCGGCGGCGCGCCGATCGTCGAGGTGTCCGGCCGGACCTATCCGGTCGAGGTGCGCTACCGGCCGATCGAGAGCAGCGAGGACGCCGACCAGGGCCAGGCGATCAGCGACGCGATCGACGAGCTGTCCGCCGCGGGCCCCGGCGACATCCTGGTCTTCCTGTCCGGCGAGCGCGAGATCCGCGACACCGCTGACCTGCTCGCCGGGCGGGACCGGCTCGAGGTGCTGCCGCTGTACTCCAGGCTCTCCGCCGCCGAGCAGCACAGGGTCTTCGCCCGGCCCGCGGGCAGCTACACCCGCCGCGTCGTGCTGGCCACCAACGTGGCCGAGACCTCGCTGACCGTCCCCGGCATCCGCTACGTCATCGACCCCGGCACCGCGCGCATCTCCAGGTACAGCTACCGGACCAAGGTGCAGCGGCTGCCGATCGAGCCGATCTCGCAGGCCTCGGCCAACCAGCGCAAGGGCCGCTGCGGCCGGACCGCGGACGGGATCTGCATCCGGCTGTACTCCGAGGCTGATTTCGAGTCCCGGCCGGAGTTCACCGAGCCGGAGATCCTGCGCACCAACCTGGCCTCGGTCATCTTGCAGATGGCGGCGATCGGCCTGGGCGACGTGCCGAAGTTCCCGTTCATCGACCCGCCCGACGCGCGCAACATCGCCGACGGGCTGACCCTGCTCGCCGAGCTCAATGCGTTCTCCGGCGGCCGGATCACCGGGCTGGGCCGCAAGCTGGCCCGGCTGCCGGTGGACCCGCGGCTGGGCCGGATGATCCTGGCCGCGGACCGGAACGGCTGCGCCCGCGAGGTGCTCATCATCGCGGCCGCGCTGTCCATCCAGGACCCGCGCGAGCGGCCCGCCGACACCCAGCAGGCCGCCGACGAGGCCCACCGCCGGTTCGCCGATCCCGACTCGGACTTCACCGCCTACCTGAACCTGTGGGACTACCTGGCCGAACGCCAGCGCGAGCTGTCCTCCTCGGCGTTCCGCCGCATGTGCCGCGCCGAGTACCTGAACTACCTGCGCGTACGCGAATGGCAGGACCTCCAGGGCCAGCTGCAAAGGCTGGCCGGCGATCTCGGGGTGACGGTCACTTCTTCCTGCGCCGAACGGTCCGTGGTTCATCTCTCCCTGCTCCCTGGCCTGCTCTCCCAGGTCGGCATGAAGGTGGAGCCTGCGCGCCAGGACGCCTCGGCGCCATCCGGGCCACGCGCCGGGCGGCGGCCGCGCGCTGAGTACCTCGGCGCGCGCAACGCCAGGTTCGCCATCTTCCCCGGGTCCGGCCTGGCCCGGAAGGCGCCGGACTGGATCGTCGCCGCCGAGCTGGTCGAGACGTCCCGGCTGTGGGCGCGCGACGTAGCGCGGATCGAGCCGGAATGGATCGAGCCGCTGGCTGCTCACCTGGTCAAGCGCAGCTACAGCGAGCCGCACTGGGAGCGCAAGCGCGGCAGCGCCGTCGCGCTGGAGAAGGTCACCCTGTACGGCGTGCCGATCGTGATCGACCGCAAGGTCAGCTACGGGCGCATTGACCCGGCCGCGGCCCGCGAGCTGTTCATCCGGCACGCGCTGGCCGAAGGCGACTGGCAGACCAGCCACCGGTTCTTCGCCGAGAACCGGCGGCTGCTGGCCGAGGCCGCGGAAGTCGAGCACCGCGCGCGCCGCCGCGGCCTGGTCATCGGCGAGGATCAGCTGTTCGCCTTCTACGACGCGCGGATCCCCGCCGAGGTGACCTCGGCCCAGCACTTCGACACCTGGTGGAAGCGGGCCCGCCGGTCCGAACCGGACCTGCTCACGTTCACCGCGGGTGATCTGCTCACCGACTCCGCCGCCCAGGTCGCCGCGGACTCCTACCCGGACATCTGGACCTCGCAGTCCCCGGGGCTCAGCGCGCTGCCCCTGTCCTACGCCTTCGAGCCCGGCAGCGACACCGACGGCGTGACCGTGGACATCCCGCTGAGCCTGGCTCAACCAGGTCAACCCGGCCGAGTTCTCGTGGCAGGTGCCCGGGCTGCGGGCCGAGCTGGTCACCGAGATGATCCGGTCGCTGCCCAAGTCGCTGCGCCGTGAGCTCGTGCCCGCGCCGGACGTGGCCCGCGAGGTCACTGCGCGCCTCGGCGAGCCGTCCGGTGACCTGCGCGACGCGGTCGCGCGCGAGCTGCGCTCGCTGCGCGGCGTGACCGTGCCCCGGGACGCCTGGGATCTGTCCAGGCTGCCGCCGCACCTGCAGATCAAGGTCCGGGTGACCGACGACGGGCGGGTCCTGGCCGAGGGCAAGGACGTCGCCGAGCTGCAGCGCGAGCTGCGGCCCCGGCTGCGCGCGGTGCTGTCCCAGGCCGCGGCCGGCCTGACCCGCTCGGGCCTGACCTCCTGGGACTTCGGCTCGCTGCCCGAGGTCTTCCGGGCGGGCACGGTGCTGGCCTACCCGGCGCTGGCCGACGCGGGCGCCGCGGTCGACGTGCGCCTGTTCGAGACCGAGGCCGCGGCCCGTTCGGCCATGTGGGCCGGGACCAGGCGGCTGATCCTGCTCGGCGTGCCGTCGCCGGTCAAGTCCATCGCGGGCCGCCTGTCGACCCCGGCCAAGCTGGCGCTCAGCCACAACCCGCACGGCAGCGTGGCGGCCATGTTCGCCGACTGCGTGAACTGCGCCGCCGACTACCTGATGGCCGAGGCAGGCGGCCCGGCCCGCGACCGCGAAGGCTTCGAGCGGCTTTCGGCCGCAGTGCGGTCCGGCCTGCACGAGGTAACCGCCGAGGTGGTCACGCAGGTGGAGTCGGCGCTGCGGCTGGCGCACGCCGTCGAGGCGCGGCTGGAGGACACCCGGGCCGACGCGGTCCAGCCCGCCGTGGCCGACATGCGCGCGCAGGTGTCCGGGCTCATCTACCCGGGCTTCGTGACCGCCACTGGCTACCGGCGGCTGCCGCAGCTAGCCCGCTACCTGCGCGGGATCGAGCGGCGGCTGGACAAGCTGCCGGACAGCCCGGCCCGTGACGCGGCCAGCACGGCCATCGCGCAGCGGGCCGAGCAGGCTTACCGCCAGACGCTCGCTGACCTGCCCCCCGCCCGCCGCGGCGACCCGGACGTGGCCGAGGTCCGCTGGCTGCTGGAGGAACTCCGGGTTAGCCTGTTCGCCCAGACCCTGGGCACCCGCGTCCCGGTGTCCGAGAACCGGATCCTCGCCGCCCTGAGCCGTCTGCGCCCCTAGCGCCGCCCGGCCCAGCCGGGTCATGCGCACGTCGCCCTCCTGCGCAGTTCCCTCTCGGGCGTGTCGTCACCACCTTGGACTACATCAGGTGCTACGTTTCCCCTAAGTGTGACAAAGCACGCAGGAAGGCAGGAACCGTGACCGGAGATCCACCCGTGCGGCGGCGTCTGGTCGGAGGCGCGCTGCGCCGGTACCGGGAGAATGTCGGCTACGCACTCGAGGACGCGGCCCGCGTTCTCGAATGCGACCGTTCCAAGATCAGCCGGATTGAGACCGGCCAGCGCGGCATCCGGCCCAAGGAGCTGCGCGAGCTGCTGACCGAGTACGGCGTGCCCGCGAGCGAGCAGCTGGCGCTGGTATCGATCGCCAGCCGCGGCGGCCAGCACAGCTGGTGGCATCCGTACGCGGCCGCCTTGTCCGACGCCTACCTGGACTACGTGATCATGGAGTCGGCGGCCTCGGAGATCATGACGTACGAGGCCCAGCTCATACCCGACCTGCTGCAGACCGACCAGTATGCCCGGGCCATCGCGGCCGCCGAGCCCGGTTACGAGACCGACCAGCAGCGGGACGACGCGGTAGCGGCCAAGGCGATGCGCAGGCAGGCGGTGCCGGACGGGCGCCGGCTGAGCGTGGTCCTCGGCGAGGGAGCGCTGTACCAGGCGGTCGGCGGCGCGCAGGTCATGGCCGGGCAGCTCACTTACCTGGCCCGGCTGGCCGGCGAAGCCCCGGCCGTCACGCTCCAGGTGCTGCCGTTCTCGGCCGGCGCGCACGGCGGCGCGGGCAGCGGATCCTTGGCCATCCTGCGGTTTCCCGACGCGCCCAGCCTGGGTGTCGTCTACCTGGATGCGCTGTCCGGCGGCATCTACCTCGACAGCCAGGCCGACGTCGCCCGTTATATCCGTGCCTTCGCGCTGCTGCGCGCCTCGGCCCTCAGCCCCGCCGACAGCGCGCGGCTGCTGCGGCGCCTGGCTGGTTAGCGCGCCGGGCCGGCGAGCGCGCCGGGCCGGCCAGCACGCCGAGCCGGCTAGCCCGCCAGGCCGGCTAGGCCGCCGGGTCCGGCACCCTGGCCGGGCCGCGGTGTGACGAGCGTAGCTGCTGGGTAATCGCCGCGAGCTTCTCGATGATGTCCTGGATGTCCTGGAGAGATTCCTGCGTCCGCAGCGACCGCGCCGGCTTCCCGTCACTGTCACCGCCTGCGGTCCCCGCCGCGACGGCGTCACCGGGTCCCGGTTGGGTGGCGTCCTGCGCGCCGTCGCTGAACTTCATGCGCCATGCCTCCTGGGCTGAGCCGGCCAGCGGGGAAAGCAGTCGGCGGATTGCGGTGAGGATAATTCGCCGGTCTGCGGTGCCTTAAGCTCAATGCCATTGTAGAGGTTTTTTGGCCGACCTGTCACCCGCCGGAAAGGCGAGACACCAGATTTGCTCGTGAACCCGCTTCTAGCTGTGGAAACATGCTGTCGTCCGGCCTCTTTGCCCGCTGGTTCCCCGGCCCGAGCACCAGCTGCCGCAATTCCTGCGTTAACGGCTTGTAAAACGCACTTGCAAATGCAATTCTATGGCGCGGAGTTCCGGGGAACGAGAAACGTCAATGACCGTGCGGCGGGTTCTGCCGCATGGTCTTCTCGAACTCCTCCGGCGACAGCGCGGGAACAGGCAGCGGAGTCACGCCCTCCCGTTCGGGCCGCAGGCCGTCCAGGACGAGGGTCAGGTACCTGCGCCAGATCTCCGGGCTGGCCTGCCGCGCGAACTGCGCCGCGTCGGTCAGCAGGAAGACGATGAACGGGATGTCGGTGGGCTCGAGGTCCGCCCTGAGCTGCCCGGCCGCCTGCGCCCGCTTGACCAGCGCGGTCACCAGCGGAGCGTTCCGCCGCCGTGCGTACCAGGCTTTGTCCCGGCCGTAGCTGGCGTACATCATCATCTGCCGCAGGCCGCGGTCGTCGGCCAGCATCCCGGCTGCGCGGACCATGAAGCACACCAGGCCGGTCCACGGATCGGCGGCCTCCGCGGCCTCCTCGGCGAGCGTGGCGACGGCCTCGATCCGGTCCATGAACAGCGCCTCGATCAGGTCGTCCTTGGTACGGAACCGCCGGTAGACAGTCCCGACCCCGACCCCGGCGTGCCGCGCCACCTCGTCCAGGCTGACCTCAAGGCCGCGCTCGTTGAAAACCTCCGAAGCGGCTTTCAGGATGCGCAGCCGGTTCCGCTCGGCGTCACGCCGTAGCGGGCGCGCCGGCCGGGCGCCCGCGCCAGGTTGGCACGGGCCAGGTTGGCACGGGCCAGGCTCGCCGTGGCCTGCGGGGCGCTGCACCACGTCCACCTCCCGAAAAAAGTGGAGACATGTTCTCCGTTTGATGTTATCGTACCCATAAGCGGAGAAGACATCTCCAGATTGGTGAAGCTCATGTCTGATGTCAACACCATCAGCGGCGCGGCGGACCGGCGGCGCTGGCTCATCCTGGGCGTGATCGCCCTCGCCCAGCTCATGGTCGTCCTCGACGCCACGGTGATGAACATCGCCCTTCCGTCAGCGCAGCACGCCCTGCACTTCAGCACCGCGGACCGGCAGTGGGTGGTCACGGCCTACACGCTCTCTTTCGGCAGCCTGCTCCTGCTCGGCGGCCGGCTGGCCGACCTGTTCGGCCGGAAGGTGACGTTCCTGGTCGGGCTGCTCGGCTTCGCCGGCGTCTCGGCCATCGGCGGCGCCTCGGTCAATTTCGCCATGCTGGTGACCGCCCGCGCTTGCCAGGGCGCGTTCGCGGCGATCCTGGTGCCGTCGGCGCTGTCGCTGCTGACGACCACGTTCACCGAGCCGAAGGATCGCGGCCGGGCGTTCGGCGTCTACGGGGCGATCGCCGCCGCCGGCGGCGCGGTCGGCCTGCTGCTCGGCGGCGCCCTGACCGAGTACCTGTCCTGGCGCTGGACCTTGTACATCAACCTGTTCTTCGCCGGCGTGGCCTTCATCGGCGGCGCGATGCTGCTGGAGCGGCACCCGTCCCGGGTCAAGCCGCAGCTCGATATCCCGGGCGTGCTGCTGGTCTCCAGCGGCCTGTTCTGCCTGGTGTACGGGTTCTCGAACGCGGCCACGCACAGCTGGGACACGCCGTCCACGTACGGCTTCCTCATCGCCGGGGTGGCGCTGCTGGCCGTGTTCGCGTTCTGGCAGACGCGGGCGCCCAACCCGCTGCTGCCGCCACGGGTGGTGCTCGACCGCAACCGGGGCGGCGCCTACCTGTCGATGCTGATCGCCTCGGCGGCCATGTTCGGGACCTTCCTGTTCCTGACCTACTACCTGCAGCAGACCCTCGGCTACACGCCGATCGTCACCGGCTTCGCCGTCTTGCCGATCGTCGGCGGCATCGCGGTCTCGGCCAACGTGTCCACCATCGTGCTCATGCCCAGGCTCGGGCCCAAGCCGCTGGTCGCGGCGGGGATGCTGGTCGCGGCGGGCGCGGCAGCCTGGTTCGCTCAGCTGGGGCCGCACACCAGCTACGCCGGTGGCGTAGTCGGCCCGCTCATCCTGACCGGCGTCGGGCTCGGCATGGTCATCGCGCCGTCCATCAACACGGGCACCTTCGGCGTGGCCCCGCAGGACGCAGGAGTCGCCTCGGCCACGGTCACCGTGGGCCAGCAACTCGGCGCCTCCATCGGCACCTCGCTGCTCAACACCGTCTTCGCCAGCGCCGTGACGTCCTACGTTGCCGCGCATGCCGCGTCGGCCCGGGCCATCGGCCTTCCGGAGCTGACCAAGCTGGCCCTCTTGCACGGCTACGACGCAGGGTTCACCTTGACGGCGGGCATCCTGGCCGGCGGCTCGATCGTGGCCGGGATCCTGTTCCGCCGGGGCCCGCTGACCAGGCCGGGCACACCTGACGGTCAGGCCGCCGGGGCCACCGAGACGGAAGTAGGCGCAGGCCCGGCCGTCACGGCCTGAGCCCGGACGACACCACCCGGCCAGCACCTGCGAGCCGCGCCGCTCGATATCCTGAGGCAGGGCAGCACGGGTTCCGGGCGGAGGGCGCCATGGACGATCGCCAGCACACGCGGGCCTGCGGCGCCGGCCCCCAGATCCGGCCGGGTCGGCGGACCGGCCCGCCGGGCTGACGGTCGTGTCCCAGCCATCGGGGCTCCTGCCGCCCGAGGCCGTCCCGCTCATCGACGGCCAGTACGCCGACCGGACGCACCTGCGACCCGTCCTGGACACGGTGCTGGCCGCCCTGCCCGCCATCGGCGCGGTCACCGTCGAGGCCCGCCGGACGATGGTGTCCCTGGCCACACCGCGCCGGATCTTCGCCGTGGTGCAGGCGACGACCAGGAACCGCGTGGACCTCGGCCTGCGGCTGGAAGGACCCGACGCCCTGACCCGCGACGGCCGCCTGCAGCCCGCCAAGAACCTCGGCGCCGCGACGGTCCGCATCGCGCTGACCGAGCCCGCCCAACTGGACGGCGAGGCCCTCGGCTGGCTGTGCCTGGCCTACGAGCAGAACAGCGCGCCGCCCCCGCCCCGCCGCAAGCCCGCGCCCAGGCCCAGACCCGAGCCCACCCTCCTGATGATCGTCATTGAGGCCTCGGGACTGCCCGGCCGCTCCTTCCAGGCTGAACCGGACCTGCCCCGCTACCGCAACGTGCACCTGGCCCTGCGCAGTACCAGCAAGGACCGGCCGGCCCTGGTCACGCCCGGCTACCCGTGGCAGGCCACCGAGCCCGTGCCCGGCGACGCCCCGTCCGCCCGGTGGGAGGTCGAGGTCACCGTCAGGCGCGGCAACGACGGCCTCGATTTCGGCGGCCCTTTCGTGCGCGGCGACCGCACCGACCGTCACATCGGCCTGGTCTGGGGCGACGTCTCGGCCGAGGCCACCTTCCGGCTCATCCGCGGTTCCAAGCTGAAACTGGCCGACGTCGATCCCGTCCTCGTCGCCGAGGCCATGCGCCCGGGCTCCCGGCTGGTCGCCCGGATCCGCTTCGCCGACGCGGCGGCGCACCTCATCCGGCCTCCCGCCCTCACCTGGTCCGCCGCCCCCGGGTAAGCGTTCGTTAGGCCTAGCCGCGCCCGGCCAGCCAGGGACCGGCATAAACTGATATATACGGACCGATGCCTCTCGGCGAGTTGCGCACGGCGTTCCAGATCGCGATAGTGACCCTGGAGGGGGAGGATCCTTGGCTCGCGCGCCGCTTCGGGACACGGACCCGGCCCAGGTCGGGCGCTACCGGCTGACCGCCCGGCTCGGCACCGGCGGGATGGGCGTGGTCTATCTCGGCACGGCCCGCGACGGCCACCTCGTCGCGGTCAAGGTGCTCCGCCCCGATCTGGCCGATGACCCGGAGTTCCGGGACCGGTTCGGCCGCGAGGTGGCCAACCTGACCCGGGTGCAGGGCATGTGCACGGTGCGGGTGATCGAGGCTGAGACCGACTCGGCCTTCCCGTTCATGGCCACCGACTACGTGCCAGGACCGTCGCTGTCCGAATACGTCGCCGCGTACGGGCCGCCCGGGCCCGACATGATGTACGGCCTGGCCACCGGCCTGGCCGAGGCGCTGACCGTCATTCACGCAGCCGGGATCGTGCACCGCGACCTCAAGCCCTCCAACGTCATCCTGGGCCACGACGGCCCCAAGGTCATCGATTTCGGCATCGCACAGGCCCTGGACGCGACGTCGGTGACCCGGACCGGCATGATGGTCGGCTCGGCCGGCTTCATGGCGCCGGAGCAGGTCACCGGGCGCCCCGGGCCGCCGGCCGACGTCTTCGCCTGGGCCGTGACCCTCGCCTACGCCGCCAGCGGGCAGATGCCGTTCGGCACCGGATCCGCCGATGCCGTCTTGTACCGGGTCCTGCATGCCGAGCCGGATACCGCGGCGGTCCCGGAACTGCTCCGGCCGCTGGTCCTGGCCTCGCTGGCCAAGGATCCGCAGCGCCGGCCGCGCGCCGATGAGCTGCTGGCCAGGCTGACCCACCAGCCGCGGGCCGACCGCGGCTCCGAGTTGGGCACCCAGGCCGTGCTGGCCCAGACCTGGCCCGTCACCGAGGCCGTTCCCGTGCAGCGGCCGGCCATGCCTGAATCCGCGCTGCTCGAGCCCGCCCCGGCCGGTACCAGGCGCCCCAGGAGGGCCAAAGTTAGCCGCCGGTCGGCGATGATCGGGGGACCGGCGCTCGCGATCATCGCCGCCGCCGTGATATTCGCCCTGACCAGCCATTCCCAGAATTCCGGTCAGCTGGCCGCCAACCAGCAGCCGGACACGGCCGTCGCCGCGGCCCTCGGCACCTACCCGGGGCAACAGCACCGCGGTGTCTCCCAGACCGTAGACCGCGTTGTCGCCTCGGGGAACACGATCGTCACCATGGGCTCACAGAGCAGCGACGGCGTCGTCCGCCAGCAGTTCTTCGCCTCCACCGACGGCGGCGCCAGCTGGCGCCTGGCCTCCCTGCACGCCTCCGGCGGCGGGGCGGCCCCGCTGGGCCACGCGGCCACCCGGCTGGCCGGCGGGCCCGGGGGCTGGCTGGCCGTCGGCCCGCAGGCCATCTGGACCAGCGCGGACGGCCTGTCGTGGACGCTGGCCTCGACCAGCGGTGTCCCGCAGCTGCCCGGGGACCAGCTCCTGGTGCTCAACAGCACCGCTCACGGGTTCCTGGCCGCGGGCGTGGCGGCGGCCAGCGGCGGCGTCACCCAGGCCGTCGTCTGGACCTCCCAGAACGGCCTGACCTGGGAGCGCAAGACCGCCGCGCAGCTGGGCCTGACCGCCTCCGGCGCTCTCGCGGAGGGCATCATCTACGGCGCCTCGCACGGCAGTGACACGGTTATCTCCGGCGGGATCGCGAGCGGCGTCGACGCGGCGTGGCTGAGCACCGACGGCGGGTCGACGTGGTCGGCGGTGACCATTCCCGCCGACCACGGCGCGACCACGTCCCTCAGCGGCCTGGGCTCCGACGGACCCGGCCTGGTCGCGGTCCGGCCTGGCCAGGCCGCGACGGGCGGCACCGACGGCGTCGCCTATTTCTCACCGGACGGAACGACCTGGCAGTACGCGGGCACCATCGACGAGGCCGGCGGCTGGACCCCGGGCTTGGTCAAAGGCGGCGCTGGCGCCTTCGTCGCCGTCGGCACGACCGGTGCCGGGCAGACCGTGGCCTACACCGCCGACGGCGCCGGCGGGACCTGGGCGCCGACGGGATCGCTGGGCAGCGCCGCGGCCGAGTCGGTGAACGGCGCGGCGGTGGGCGCCGGCGGTACCGTCATCGCGGTCGGCTCCACCAAGGCGGCCAGCCACCAGCCGGTCTTCGCGGCCGCCAGCCGGGACGGGACCGTCCGGCCGGTATCGCTGACCGCCATCACCGGCGGCGTGGTCCCCGAGCTCACGGTCAACGGCCTGGCCGCCGCGGGCGGCGCGCAGATCGCCGTGGGCAGCGCCAACGGCTACCCGGCGGTATGGCGACGGCCTGCGGGCGGCGGCCCCTGGGCGCTGGTCTCGGCGCTGCCGGTGGTCTCCGCCTACCCGGCCGGCTCCGCGCTGACCAGCGTGACCGACGGCCCGGCTGGCTGGCTCGCCGTGGGCGGCCCGGGCGCTGTGGTGCTCACCTCGGCCGACGGCCTCAGCTGGCGGCAGGCCAGCGGGCCCATCGCCCAGGATCTGGCCGGGACGTCGGCGGTAACGGCCGCCGCTAATTCCTCCGGTTACGTGATCGCCGCGGGCCTGGCTACGTCGGGCCAGGCGGCGCAGCTGTGGTGGTCGCCGAACCTGACCTCCTGGACCCGCGCCACGGTCATGAACGATGCGAGCAGCTCAAGCCGGGTACAGGCGGTCACCGCGGCCGCGCATGAGTTCATGGCCGTCGGATCGGACGGTGGCCACCCGGCGGTGTGGACGACGACCGACGGCCAGACCTGGACCACGATCGTCCTGGACCTGCCGCCCGGCGCGTCGGCCGCCCAGCTCGATCAGGTGGCGATGGACGGGAACCGGGTGGTCGCCCTGGGCCAGGAGACCACCGCAGGCGGTACCGTGCCGTTCGCCGAGATGTCCGCCAACGGCGGCGCGAGCTGGCAGCGCGTCCTGTCCGGCCCGTCCGGGACCGGCACCGTGGTCACCGCCCTGGCCGCCCGCACCGGCGGCTTCACCGCGGCCAGCCAGTCCGGGCCGCCCGGCCAGCAGGACGCCCAGGTCTGGACTTCGGCCACCGGGGCGACCTGGGCACCCGAGCAGGTCAGCGGCCTCAGCGGAGCCGGGGCACACGAGGTCGCCGCGCTCATCCCGTCCGGCTCGGGCGTGACCGGCATCGGCTTGGTCGCCACCCCGCAGGCTCAGCAGCCCGTCACCGTCATCCTGCCCTGATCCCGCCCGGGAACGGCCGCAGGTCGGGAACCGGTCACGGCAGCGGCCCCAGGTCAGAAACCAGCCCGGGCAACGGCCGCAGGTCGGGCTCCACCCAGCGCACCCGGGCCGCGGTCGCGGCCAGGGTCGATGACCGGTAGTGCCTGGCCAGCAGGCGCTTGTCCAGCAGTGCCGGATTCCGCTCGGCGAACGCCGCGAAGTCGGTGCAGTCCGGGTCCGCGGCCACGTGGTGGGCGACCAGCTCCACCCAGGCCCGCGACACGGTGTAGTGGTACTTCTGCGGTGCCCGCCCGTACGCGGCGATCTGCCGGATCCAGCCGCAGATCACGCCGATGGCGTCCGGCATGCCGTAACGCCGCACCGCATAGAACGCCAGGTTGATGTGCTGCCGGTGCCGGAACTGCCCGCCCGGCCCGGTAATCCCCGGCAAGATCGCCGCCAGATCGGCTGAGCCTCCCGGCGCCACGCCCTGACCGGGTATGCCATGCGCGCCGGTTATGCCGTGCGTGCCGGTTATGCCGTGCGTGCCGGCGGGCGGCTCGGGGCCGGGCATCAGCTGGCCTCCTGCAAGGCGGCGATGACGGCGTGGAAGCCGGCGATCTGGGTCGCGGACAGGCGCGCCAGCGCGCCGCCCTCGAGATCCGCGACCGCCGCCCGGACCCGTTCGGCCACCGCCCGGCCCGCCTCGGTCAGCGGCAGCCGGAACGACCGGCGGTCGGCGGCGTCCAGTTCCCTGGTCAGGAAGCCGCGGCTCTCCAGCCGGTCCAGGACGCCGGTCAGGGTGGTAGCCCGGGTGCCGGTCTCGGCGGCCAGCTCCCGGACGTTCAGCGCCCCGCGGTCGGCCAGGTTGGCCAGCGCGTTGATCTCCGCGGCGGTCAGGTTCAGCTCCGCCAGCGCGGCGCTCAGCGCGTGCAGCGTGTGATGCGTGGTCCGGTGCAAGGCCAGCACCACACCACCCGGTATCCCATTTTCCGATATCACGAAAATGGATTATACGGTTCCGGGGGAGCGGGGGCTATCCCGGGAGGGCACGCGGCGCGGGGGAGAGCCCTGTAATGCTGAGGACAATGGCCTCATGACCGTGTCCTGGATGATCGACGAACTGGCTCACGCCGGACCCGAGCACCTCGATCCCGCCTTCGTCGCGGGCTATGACCGCAAGCAGGGCTACCCGGATCCGGCCGAAGACCTGGCCGTGTTCGCGGCACACGGTCTGGGCGGCACCTCGGCCGTGGTGGACCTCGGCGCGGGCTCCGGGCAGTTCGCGCTCGCTGCGGCGCGCCGCTTCGGGCACGTCACCGCGGTGGACGTGGCGCCGCCCATGGTCGCGATGCTCCGCGAGCGCGCTGCCGCCGCGGGGCTGGCCAACCTGGACTGCGTCCAGGCCGGCTTCCTCAGCTTTGCGCACTCCGGGCCGCTTGCGGACGGCGTCTACACTCGCAACGCGCTGCACCAGCTGCCCGACTTCTGGAAGGCGGTGGCCCTGGACCGGATCGCCGGGATGATGCGGCCGGGCGGGGTGCTCCGGCTGCGTGACCTGATCTATGACTTCCGCCCGGCGCAGGCCGCCGAGGTGTTCCAGCAGTGGTTCGACCACGCCGCGGCCGATCCCGCGGCCGGCTACACCGCCGAGGACTATGCCGAGCACATCCGCACCGAGTTCAGCACCTTCGCCTGGCTGCTCGAGCCGATGCTGGCCGCCGCCGGCTTCGAGATCGTCTCGGCCGACTTCACCGGCCGCCTGTACGGCGCCTACACCTGCCTCAAGTTGCCATAACATGCCACCCGCGCCAGCCACGCGCCCGCGGCCGCCCCGGATTCATTATCGTGGATCGTTACTGCCCGCCATGGGGCAGTAACGATCCACGATAATGCGAGCAGCCCGCCGCGTGGCTCAGCGGGCCGGGTCGCAGGCGGGCTGGGCCGCAGGCGGGCTGAGCCAAAGGGGAGCCGGGCCGCAGGCGGGCTGAGGCCGCAGGCGGCCTGGGACCACGGGGCCGGGGCATCCAGGGCTCACTCCAGCTCGGCGCCGGTCAGTGTCCGGTACAGCTCCAGGTAGCGCTCGCGCGTCGCGGCCACGACCTCCAGCGGGATCGCCGGGCCCGGCGGCTGCCGGTCCCAGTCCAGGCCGGCCGACCAGTCCCGGAGGAACTGCTTGTCCAGCGAGCGCTGCGGGCGGTCCGGCGCCCACTCCGCGGCCAGCCAGAACCGCGACGAGTCCGGGGTCAGTACCTCGTCGGCCAGCAGCAGCGTGCCGTCCGGCGCCATCCCGAACTCCAGCTTGGTGTCGGCGATGACCACGCCGCGCGCCGCGGCCAGCTCGGCCCCGCGCCGGTAGACCTCCAGCGTGACCCGCTCCAGTTCGGCTGCCACCGGGGCGCCGACCACCGCGGCCACCTCTGCGGCGGTCATCGGCTCGTCGTGGCCCGCTGCGGCCTTGGTGGTCGGCGTGAACACCGGCTCGGGCAGCCGGGAGCCCTCGCCGAGCCCGGGCGGCAGCCGCACGCCGCTGATCGCGCCGGTCTGCCGGTAGGAGGCCAGGCCGAGGCCGGCCAGGTAGCCGCGGGCGATGCATTCGACCGGCAGCATCCGCAGCTTGCGGCACCTGATGGCCCGGCCCGCCCACTGCGCCGGGACGTCGGTGCCGGAGATGACGTCGTTGGCGATCACGTCCGTGAGCTGCCCGAACCACCACAGCGACAGCTGGGTCAGCACCCGGCCCTTGTCCGGTATCGGCGTCGGCAGGACCACGTCGTAGACGCTCACCCGGTCTGACGCGACCATGATGAGCTCGTCGCCGTCCGCGTACAGGTCCCGGACCTTGCCGGAATACACCAGTTCCACTCGCGCTCCTCACGAGTACCCCAGCCCCCAGCGACAGCGAAAGCGATCGCGAAGAGCGTCCCGAACAGCGTCAGGGGAACCTTGACGCGCAAAATCGTCAAGATTACCTTGACGGCATGGCAGCCACCCGACACCCTACGCCAGGGGCCACCCGGCTCGAGACCGTGTGCTGCTCCTTCTGCAGCAAGGACCAGGAGACGGTCACCAAGCTGGTCGCCGGCCCGGGCGTCTACATCTGCAACGAATGCGTGGGGCTGTGCAACCTGATCATCGCCGAGGAGCCCGCGCCCGGGTTCCGCGCCTGGCCCGAGCAGCCCGACGATGAGCTGCTCACCGGCCTGGCGAAGATCCAGGCCGTGGTCTCCCAGGCCGACGCGGCCGTCCATGACTACGTGGACGTCCTGCGCAGCCGGGGCATCAGCTGGACCCGGATCGGAACGGCGCTGGGCGTGTCCAAGCAGGCCGCGTGGGAGCGGTTCTCCGGCGAGGACTGAACGTCACGGCGCGGGCGGCACGTTCCAGGTCGCGATGACCGGGTCGCCATGCTCATGGCCGAGCGTGCTGACCGTCCCGGTGTCCAGCCGGAACAGCTTCCCGTCCGAGGGGTCGAGCCGCAGCCAGCGGGCGGTAAGCACGCGCAGCACGTGCCCGTGGGCCACCAGGGCCACATCGCCGCCGGGCAGCAGGGGATCGGCGCGGGCCAGCACCCGGTCGGTCCGTTCGCCGACCTGCTGCACGGTCTCGCCGGGATGCGCGGCGTTGCCGGGGATCACGCCGTCCCGCCACAAGGACCAGCCGGGACGCTGCTCCTGGATCTGTTCCGTGGTCAGGCCCTCGTACCCGCCGTAGTCCCATTCCCATAGGTCCGGGTCCTGCGTGACGTCGGTCAGCCCGGCCAGCCGGGCGGTCCGGGCCGCACGCTGCGCGGGACTGCAGAACGCGGCCACGATGCGGTGGCGGGCCAGCAGCGGGGCCAGGGCCGCGGCCGCGGCCTCGCCGGCCGGGGTGAGCGGGATGTCCGTCCGGCCCGTGTGCTGGCCGGAGCGGCTCCACTCGGTCTCGCCGTGCCGCAGCAGGATCAGCACTCCCATGGCTCGCTAACATAGCGGTCAATGGAAACCCCCAAGGCCCCAGGCCCGCTGGCCGGCATCCGGGTGCTGGATCTGACCAGGGCGCTGTCCGGGCCGTACGCCACGATGATCCTCGGTGACCTGGGCGCCGACGTGATCAAGGTCGAGGACACCTGGCACGGCGACGACACCCGGCGCTGGGGCCCGCCGTTCCAGGGCGACGATGCCTCCTACTTCCTGTCCGTCAACCGCAACAAGCGCGGCCTGGCGGTCAACCTCAAGGATCCCGAGGGCCGGCTGATCGCCCAGCGGCTGGCCGGCCGCTCGGACATCCTGATGGAGAACTTCCGGCCGGGCACCGCGGCCCGGCTGGGCCTCGGCTACGAGGAGCTGTCCGGCCAGAACCCCCGGCTGATCTACGCCTCGATCAGCGGTTACGGGCAGACCGGGCCGGACGCTGCCCTGCCGGGTTACGACGCGGTCGCGCAGGCCCTCTCCGGGATGATGAGCGTCACCGGCGAGGCAGACGGTGAGCCGGTCCGCTCCGGCACGTCGCTGGCCGACGTCGGCGCGGGCATGTGGGCGCTGATCGGCATCCTCGCCGCGCTGCACGCCCGGGACGCCACCGGCCGCGGCCAGCTGATCGACGTCTCCCTGCTGGACGGGCAGGTCGCCTGGCTCACCTACGTGGCAGGCCGGTACTTTGCCACCGGCGTCACGCCGGGCCGCCACGGCAGCGCCCACGAGAGCCTGGTGCCCTACCAGGTGTTCCCGACCGCCGATGACCCGCTGATGGTGGCGGTGGGCAGCGACGGGCTGTGGCGCCGGTTCACCGCAGCCACCGGCCTGGAGGAGCTGACCGACGACCCGCGGTACGCGACCAACCCGGACCGGGTGCGCCACCGTGACACACTGATCCCGCGCATCACCGAAGCACTCGCCGCCCGCGGCTGCGTCGAGTGGACCGGCCTGCTGGGCCAGGCCGGGGTGCCGGCCGGGCCGGTCAACACGGTTCCCGCCGCACTCGCCCAGCCGCAGGTCGCCGCCCGCGAGATGGTGGTCGAGCTGGAACATCCGGCCGCGGGCCTGATCAGGATGCTCGGCACCCCGCTCAAGCTGTCGGCTCAGCCGGCCAGCATCCGCCGCCCGCCGCCGGTGCTCGGCGAGCACACCGACGAGATCCTGGCTGAGGCCGGGTACCCGCCCGCCCGCATCGCTGAGCTGCGCGACGCGGGGGTGATCCGGTTACAGCAGGCGGCGCAGCGCCAGCAGGTCCCGGACGCTGGCCTTGATCTGGACCCGCCCCGCCATCCACATCCGGGCGATGTTGGCCGGGGTCGCCGCGATCGAGACCACATCGTCGCTGCTGGCGGTCAGCCGGATGTCGGCCGGCGGCTCGTCCGGCCCCGCCTCCTTGACCGGCTCGGCGCCCGTGTCGGTGATCCTGGTCACGAACGTCACCTCCAGGTCAGTGACGTGGCAGCTGAGCGAGCGGTTGCTGAAAAAGCTGGACCGTTCCTTCTCGGGCATCTCGCCCAGTCGGCCGGTGAGGGCCTGCAGCGCCTCCCGGCATTCCTCGGCTGTGGCCATGCTCGCCTCGCTCTTGTCAGCATCGGACGGTAGCGTTCCAGCCGGAGGGTAGCGCACGCCGCGCTCTCCCTCGCCCCAAGGGGCGAGGATTCCGGCCGGAACCCGCACAGAGATTTTCCGGGGAGATGACAGGGGTGACTCAGGACGAGAGTCAAGAGCTTTCTTCCGAACGGCCCGTGGCGCAAGCACCGCCAACCGGTGACGCCCGGGTGGATGAGGCAGTGGCGCAGCTGAGCCGGCTGCAGGGCCAGGCCGCGCAGGAGCATGTCGCCATCCTGGAGGAGGTGCACGGGCGGCTGCGGGACATCCTGGACGAGCTGGCTGAGAGCCCGGGCCCGGCCGGACCGGAGTCGCGTTGACCGCACCGCGCGCGAGGCTCGACGCCGAGCTGGTCAGGCGGGGCCTGGCCAGGTCACGGGAGCAGGCCGGCGAACTGGTCGCGGCCGGCCTGGTGGCGGTGGCGGGCCAGCGGGCGGCCAAGCCGGCCACGCAGGTGTCCCGGGACACTCCCATCACCATCACTGATCCTCCGGAGCCGGATTACGTGTCGCGCGGCGGCCGCAAGCTGGCCGGGGCCCTGGCGGCGTTCGCGGGCTCAGAAGACGGCGGCCTGGCCGTCGCGGGCCGGCCATGCCTGGACGCGGGGGCGTCCACCGGGGGGTTCACCGACGTGCTGCTGCGGGCGGGCGCCGCGCACGTGGTCGCCGTCGACGTCGGTTACGGCCAGCTGGCCTGGTCGCTGCAGACCGACCGAAGGGTCACCGTGATGGACCGGGTCAACGTGCGGACGCTGGAGCAGGTGACTCCGGTGCCTGATCTGGTGGTCGCGGATTTGTCGTTCATCTCCCTTACCCTGGTGCTGCCGGCCCTGGTGGCGTGCGCCGCGGCTGACGCGGACTTCGTGCTCCTGGTCAAGCCCCAGTTCGAGGTGGGCAAGGGCCGGGTCGGCTCGGGGGGCGTGGTGCGTGATACCACGGACCGTTCGGCCTCCGTAGAGAAGGTGGCCGGGGCGGCGGCCGAGCTCGGGCTCGGCGTCCGGGGGGTCACGGCGAGTCCGCTGCCCGGGCCGGCCGGGAACGTGGAATATTTCCTATGGCTGCGCCGCGGCGCGCCGGCGCTGGACCAGGAGCAGCTGCGGCGGGCGATCGAGGAGGGACCCAGCTAAGTGGGAAAGCGCACGATGCTGGTGACGGCGCACACCGGGCGGGCCAACGCGATGCACAGCGCCCGGCAGGTGGCCGAGCGGCTGACCTCCGCCGGGATTACGGTCCGCACGCTGGCCGGCGAGATGAGTTATCCCGGCGCCGAGGAGGTGCCGGCCGGCCCCGAGGCCGCCGAGGGCGCCGAGCTGGTCATTGTCCTGGGCGGTGACGGCAGCCTGCTGCGGGCCGCCGAGCTGTCCCGCCCGGCCCAGGTCCCGCTGATCGGGGTGAACCTGGGGCACGTCGGCTTCCTGGCCGAGGCCGAGCCGGACGGGCTGACCGACCTGGTCGACCGGGTGGCGGCGCGGAAGTTCACGGTCGAGGAGCGGATGACGATCGACGTGGCCGTGCGCGCCGACGGCGCGCCGCTGGCGCCCGGCTGGGCGCTGAACGAGGCCACGATCGAGAAGGCGGCGCGGGAGCGGATGATCGAGGTGATCACCGAGGTCGACGGGCGCCCGCTGTCCCGCTGGGGCTGCGACGGGGTGGTCTGCTCGACCCCGACCGGGTCGACCGCCTACGCGTATTCCGCGGGCGGCCCGGTGGTCTGGCCCGAGGTGGAGGCGCTGCTCATCGTGCCGATCAGCGCGCATGCGCTGTTCGCGCCGCCGATGGTGGTCTCGCCCCAGTCGGTGCTCGCGGTCGAGCTGCTGGCCGGAGAAGAAGCATCGGGCGCGGTGCTGTGGTGCGACGGCCGGCGTAAAGTCGATTTGCCGCCAGGAGCCCGGGTGGAGTTCCGCCGGGGTGCCCTGCCGGTGCTGCTGGCGCGGCTGCAGGGAACGGGCCCAGCCGGGTTCACCGACCGGCTGGTGGCCAAGTTCGGCCTGCCGGTCTCGGGCTGGCGGGGCCGTACCCGGGAGGACGCTGGCGAGCATGCTTGAGGAAGTCCGCATCAACGGCCTGGGCGTCATCGACGACGCCGTGCTGGAGCTGTCGGCCGGGTTCACCGCGCTGACCGGCGAGACCGGCGCCGGGAAGACCATGGTGGTGACGGCGCTGGGGCTGCTGTTCGGCGGCCGGGCCGATCCCGCGCGGGTGCGGCCCGGTGCGGCGCGGGCTGCGGTGGAGGGGCGGCTGCAGGTCACGCCGGAGGTGGCCCGCGAGGTCGAAGAGGCCGGGGGAGACCTCGACGAGGACGGGACCGTGCTCGTGCTCAGCCGCTCGGTGTCGGCCGAAGGCCGGTCGCGGGCGTTCGCCGGCGGCCGTTCGGTCCCGGTGTCGCTGCTGCAGGTGCTGGCCGACGATCTGGTGGCCGTGCACGGGCAGGCGGATCAGCAGCAGCTGCTGCGCCCCGGCCGGCAGCGGGAGGCGCTGGACCGGTTCGGCGGCCCTGAGCTGGCCGCGCTGCTGTCGGACTACCGCCGGGTGTTCGCGCGGCATCAGGCCGTCCGGGCCGAGCTGGACGCGCTGACCCGCGCCGAGCGGGAGCGGGCGGCCGAGGCCGAGGCGCTGCGGCTCGGCGCGGCCGAGATCGAGGCGGCCGCCCCGGTGGCCGGCGAGGACGCGGCGCTGCTGGCCGAGGACGAGCGGCTGGCCAACGCCGACGCGCTGCACGCGGCGGCCGCCGGGGCGCACGAGGCACTGGCCGGCGACCCGGACGCCTCCGCCGTCGACGCCTCGGACGCGCTGACCCTGCTCGGGATGGCCGGGCGGGCACTGGACCCGGTCCGCTCGCACGACCCGGTCCTGGACGGGGTCGCGGGCCGGCTGTCCGAGGCCGTGTACCTGCTGTCCGATGTGGCCGCGGACCTCGCGTCCTACACCGAATCGCTGGACTCCGACCCGGCCCGGCTGGCCGCCGTGCAGGAACGCCGGGCCGCGCTGGGCCGGCTGGTCCGCGCCTACGGCGGCGCGTCGGGGGACATCGCGGGCGTCCTGGACTGGGCCAAGCAGGCCGCGGCGCGGCTGGCCGAGCTCGAGGGCGACACCGACAAGATCCCCGCGCTGGCCGAGGAAGAGGCGGAGCTGGCCACCCAGGTCGGGTCGCTCGCCGCGGACCTGACCGCGATGCGCTCGCAGGCCGCGGGGCGGTTCGCGGCGGAGGTCACAGCCGAGCTGACCGAGCTGGCCATGCCGCATGCGTCGCTGACCGCCGTGCTGGCCGAGCTGGACGAGCCCGGGCCGTACGGGGCTGATGACGTCGAGATCAGGCTGGCCGCGCACCCGGGCGCGCCGCCGCTGCCGCTGCACAAGGGCGCCTCCGGCGGTGAGCTGTCGCGCGTCATGCTGGCCATCGAGGTCGTGTTCGCCGGCGCGGACCCGGTGCCGACGTTCGTGTTCGACGAGGTCGATGCCGGGGTCGGCGGCCGGGCCGCGGTGGAGATCGGCCGCCGCCTGGCCCGGCTGGCGCGGTCCTCGCAGGTGATCGTCGTGACCCACCTGCCCCAGGTCGCCGCGTTCGCGGACAACCACCTGGTGGTGGAGAAGTCAGGCGACGGCCTGGTCACCGCCAGCGGCGTCACCCGGCTGGACCAGCCGGCCCGGATCCGGGAGCTGTCCCGGATGCTGGCCGGCCTGGAGGATTCCGAATACGGCCAGGCGCACGCCGAGGAGCTGCTGGCCATGGCGGCCCGCGAGCGCGAGACGGACTGGCCGTGGGACGACTGAGGCCGGCCGGCGAGCCGCCCGTCACCCTCGACGCGCCCGCCCCGGAGCCCGGCCGCCCGGCCGGGCGGCGGTCCCGGGCCCGGCTGGCGTGGATCGGCGCGTATGTGGTGGCGGGCGTCGTGCTGTTCCTGTGCTACCTGCGGGTATCCGCCACGCAGCCCATCTCGTCGGACGGCGGGTCCAACGCCCTGGAGGCGTGGGACATGCTGCACGGGAACCTGCTGCTGCACGGCTGGACCCTGACCGACGTCTCGTTCTACACCACCGAGCTGCCCGAGTACTTGGCCGTGGAGCTGATCCGCGGGCTGAGCCCGGCCGTGGTGCACACCGCGGCCGCCGTCAGCTACACGCTGCTGGTCCTGCTGGCCGGCCTGCTGGCCAAGGGCCGCGCCACAGGCCGGGAGGGCGTGGCCCGGGTGCTGATCGGCTCCGGCATCATGCTGGCGCCTCAGCTCGGCAACCCCGTCTTCGTCCTGCTCGGGGTGCCCGACCACGTCGGCACCGGCGTTCCCCTGCTGCTCATCTTCCTGGTCCTGGACCGCGCACCGCGGCGCTGGTACGTGCCGCCGGTCATCGGGCTGATGCTGGCCTGGGCCACGGTGGCCGACCGGCTGGTGATCGACGCCGCCATCCTGCCGATCGTGGTGGTGTGCAGTATCCGGATCTTCCAGGGCGCGGTGCGGGCCCGCCGCCCGCTGGCCGCCTTGTGGTTCGAGGTATCGCTGATCGTCGCGAGCATCGCCGCGCTGGGCATCTCGCTGCTGGTCCTGCGGATCCTCGGGCATCTCGGCGGGTTCATCCTGCTGCCGCTGAACACGCACCTGGCCCACGTCTCCGCGCTGGCCAACAACTTCCGGCTGACCGGGGAGGGCCTGCTCTGGCTGTACGGGGCCAACTTCGTGAACATGCCGCCCGGCCCGCAGACGGCCCTCGCGCTGCTGCACCTAGCCGGCCTGGCCCTGGCCGCGTGGGCCCTCGTCCGCGCGCTGCGGCGCTTCTTCCGCGGCGACGACCTGGTGGTCCAGGTGCTGGCCCTGGGCATCCTGGCCGACGTGGCCGCCTTCGCGTTCAGCAGCCTGCCCTTCTCGCTGTGGGACACCCGGCAGGTTTCCGTGGCGCTGCCGTTCGGGGCCGTGCTCGCGGGCCGCCTGCTGGCCGGTGACCTGCTGCGGCTCAGGCTGGCTCCGGCCCTGGCCGTCGTGCTGGCCTGCTATGCCGCGGCCCTGGGCTTCGACGTGGCCCAGCCCTCCGTTCCCGCCTACGACCAGCCGCTGGCCGGCTGGCTGGTGGAACACGGCTTCTCCTATGGGCTGTCCAACTATTACACGGGCAACATCACCACGCTGGACAGCGGCGGCCGGGTCCACCTCGTGGCGGTGTCGTGGGGCGCGGACAAGTCGGTACCGCGCGCCTATCAGTCCGATTCGTCGTGGTATGACCCGCGGCTGCACTACGCGAACTTCGTCGTCAACAACTCCGCCGACCGGCCGCTGGCTATTATTCCGTCCGGCGACCTGGTCAAGGCGTTCGGCCGGCCGGCCAGGACCTATCACGATGGGCCGTACACGATCATGGTGTGGAACAAGAACCTGCTGGCCGACCTCGGCCGGCCGGCCAGGGAAGGACCCGGCAATGTCGGGCCGTGAGACCGGGCCGCGCGCGCACCGTGAGACCGGGCCGCGCGCGCACTGGGTCTTCGCCGCCGCCTACGATCCGGTCAGCCGGTCGCTGGAACGCTCCGTGCTGGGTGAGCAGCGGGCCCGCCTGCTGGCCGGCGTGACCGGGCAGGTCCTCGACGTGGGCGCCGGGACCGGGGCCAACCTCCCCTACCTGCGCCAGGCCAGCCGCGTGGTCGCCGCCGAGCCCGATCTGGCCATGCGCCGGCGGCTGGCCGCCAGGCTGGCCCGGGCCAGCGTGCCGGTCGAGCTGAGCAGCGATTCCGCGGAGCAGCTGCGGTACGCCGACGCCAGCTTCGACGCGGTCATTTTCACCTTGGTGCTGTGCAGCGTCGCCCGCCCGGACCGGGCCCTGGCCGAGGCCCGCAGGGTGCTGCGGCCCGCGGGCCGGCTGTTCGTCCTGGAGCACGTCCGCGGCGCGGGGTCGCTGGCGAGCTGGCAGGACCGGCTGACCCCGCTGTGGTCGCGGCTGAACGCCGGCTGCCAGCTCGGCCGGGACACCGCCGCGGCCGTCGAGCGCGCCGGATTCACCTTCGAGCGGGCTGAGTACCTCGACCCGTTCCCGCGCTGGGCGCCGGCCCGGCCGCTGCTGGCCGCGGTGGCACGCCCGCCGGGCTAGCGTTGGGGGATGGCACAGGACGTCCTCGCCACCGCGCGGGATCTCGCTGATCAGGTGCTGTTCCCCGCTGCGATGCGCGTGGACCGCCTCGACGTGCTCCCGGCGGCGTACCTGGACGCGCTCGCGGCGGCCGGCCTGTACGGCGCGCCTGCTCCCGCCGACGCCGGCGGCCTCGGCCTGGACCTGCGCCAGGTCAGCGGCGTGGTCGAGGAACTGGCCAGCGGCTGCCTGGCTGCGGCGTTCGTCTTGATCCAGCATTTCCGGCTGGTCGGGACGCTGGCCGGCGGGAGCGCTCCGCCTCAGCTCAAAGACCGGTGGCTCGGGCCGGCCTGCCAGGGCCGCGTGCGGGCCGGCCTCGCGCTGACCGGCCTCATCCCGGGGCCGCCGCAGCTGCGCGCCGAGCCGGCCGCAGCTGGCTGGCGGCTGGACGGGACGGCGCCGTGGGTGACCGGCTGGGGGCTGATCGACCTGGTCCAGGTGGCCGCCCGCGGGCCGGATGACACCGTGGTGACCTTCATCATGGACGCCGCCGCGCAGCCCGGGCTGTCGGTCGCCCGGCAGCGGCTCGCCGCCGTCGACGCGAGCGTTACGGTCCGGCTCGGCTTCGACGGCGTGCTGATCCCGGGGGAGCGCTTCGCCGGCCAGGAGCCCTTCGATCCGGCCGTCAGCGTGCAGCCTGCCGGGCTCAGGGTCAACGGGTCGCTCGCGCTGGGCGTGGCCCGGCGGTGCACCCGGCTGCTGGGCGCCAGCCCGCTCGATGACGAGCTGACCGCGTGCCGGGAGCGCCTGGATGCCGCCCTCGAGGTCGGTCCGGAGCCGATGGCCGCGGCCCGGGCGGCCGCTTCGGAACTGGCCCTGCGCGCGGCTGCGGCGCTGACCGTCCGGGACGGGGCCAGCGCGATCACCGTGGACGCCCATGCCCAGCGGCTCGCCCGCGAGGCGCTGTTCCTGCTGGTGTTCGGGTCCCGCCCGGGGATCAAGAGTGAGCTCGCGGCGCGCCTCGGCACGGCCGCCCGCTAGGTGCTGTCCCCTCCGGGAGCATGATCTGCGAGCTGGCGGATCCCTGAGCCCACCGGAGCGCCTGGCTCCGCACCGCCGCACCGCCCCACTGCCGTCAGCCGGAGGATCCGCCGGCCACCTCGTAAGACCACAGCTCGCTGCTGACGCCGACCGGGCCCGGCGCGGGGCCGCCCGCCCGCTCGGCGGCGGAACGATGCCCGTGCCCGAACGCCGGGGAGTTCACCCAGGCCTGGAACGCCTTCTCGTCCCGCCAGCGGGTGACCACCAGCCAGGTGGTTCGGTCGTCGGTCGGCTTGAGCAGCTCGAACCCCTCGAACCCGTCCTGGCTGTCCACCGCGCCGGCCCGCGCCGCGAACCGGCGGGCCAGCTCATCGCCGCTGTCGGCGGGCACTGTGATCGCGTTGATCCTCACGACTGTCACATGTCTCAACCTATTCCATGCAGGCCCACTGACGGGTGATCAGCTCACGCCACGCGGGGCGGTGACGTTTGTCAACACGCCTGCGTAGTGAACCTGGCGGGCCGGCCTCGGCCGACCGTCTCGACCAGGGATTTCGGCGTTATGGGAGCCTGCGTGGTGTCGCATTCCCCGGTGCGCAACCGGAGCTATTTTCCCTAATTGGCCAATATCATTTTTCCCTGGGGGAAACGCCATTCAAACGCTCGGCGCCAGGCGGCCGGCGCGTACTCGCGGGCCGCGATAAAACGATTAAATACGACTTAATAGGATTCGGCCAGGCTGATTAGAAGTGACCTTAGCCTCTTCGCCTGACGGGAATAGCCATATAGCGTCGCAACTAGAGCGCAACAGAGGGAAAAGGGCGCTTACCGCCACCGGCAGTTTCCTCAGGACATACGAACCAGCGACGGCCTTGGCTGCGGATACGAGATTAACAACTAGAACCAGCGTTCCACTTAAAAAGAGGCACGAGAATGAAGATTACCAAGGCCATCCTGCTGGCTGCCGCTGTTTTTCTGGCCGCAGGTCTCGCCGCATGCGGCAGCACCGGCCCGGCCGTTGCCCCGAAGGTCGCTGTCACCGTGACCGCCGCGCCCGTCCCGACCGTCACCGTGACGCCAGCCCCAGGACTCCTGACATAGAGCCGACCGCCCGGGTGATCGAGGCGGGCTGATCTGCGTTTACGGCGTGTCGTTCTGTTCCTTCGTGCCGGGTCTGTGAGAAAATTCTTGCAAGATAACCGGCCTGGCGGGATGGTGGATGATGGCCCGTATGCTCAGCCAGCTCCCTTTCCCGCTGCTGCCGCCGGGGGCGGCCGAGATCGCCCCGGGCGTGGGCCTGCTGGCCGGCGAGGACGGCGGGCTGGTCGCGGTGCACGGGCTGGCCACCTTCGCCTGGGATGCCGGGGACGAGGCGGGCCGCCGGCTGGCCGCGGTGCAGCTGGTCCGGCTGCGGGCGGCGTCGCAGGGCCAGGTGGCGGAGGCATTCGGGGTGGACCCGGCCACCATCTGGCGGTGGGACCAGGCCCTGGCCTCGGCCGGGGTGGCCGGGCTCGTCCCGGCCCGCCGCGGGCCGAAAGCCGCGTCGAAGCTGACGCCCGCGCTGGCGGCCCGGATCGCCGGGCTGGACGCCGCCGGGCAGACGCTACGGCAGATCGCGGCCGCGACCGGGGTGTCGACGTTCACCGTCCGGGCCGCGCTGGGCCGGGTCCGGCCGGGCGGCCAGGGCCCGGCGGCCGCCGGCGGTGGCACCGGCCAGGACAGCGCACCTGATCAGCAAGACGGCGAGACGGCGGCCGCGGGCGAGCCGCTGCCGGTGCTGCCGGACCCGGTGCCCCGGGACGGGGAGCGGGTGCTGGCCCGGTGGGGGCTGCTCGGCGAGGGCGCCGGGCCGGTCTTCGCCGCGGGTGCCCGGTATCCGCTGGCCGGGCTGCTGCTGGCGCTGCCCGCCCTGGAGGGCACCGGGCTGCTGGAGGGCGCCCGCCAGGTCTACGGCCGGCTCCGCGATGGCTACTACGGGCTGGCTGCCACACTGCTGACCTTGGTATTCCTGGCCCTGGCCGGCGAGCCCCGGGCCGAAGGCGCCACGAGAGTCCCGCCCGCGGCGCTGGGCCGGGTGCTGGGCCTGGACCGGGCGCCGGAAGTCAAGACGATCCGCCGCAAGCTCGGCGAGCTCGCCGCGGCCGGCAAGGCAGCGGACCTGATCATGGCGCTGGCCCGCCGGCACGCCGCCGCCCGGCCGGACATGCTCGGGTTTCTTCACGTCGACGGGCACGCGCGCGCCTACTACGGCACCCGGGACGTGCAGAAGATGCACATCGCGCGGCTGAAGTTCCCCGCCCCGGCCACCGAGGAGACCTGGGTCACCAGCCAGGACGGCGATCCGGTGTTCATGGTGGTCGCCGAGCCGTCGGAGTCGCTGGCCGCCGAGCTGCGCCGGCTGCTCCCGCAGCTGCGGCAGGTCGCGGGCGAGGGCCGCCGGGTGACGGTGTGCTTTGACCGGGGCGGCTGGTCCCCGGCCCTGTTCGCCGATATCACCGAGGCCGGGTTCGACCTGCTCACCTGGCGCAAGGGCCCGGCCCCCGACATCGGGGCGGAGGAGTTCACCACCGTCACCTGCGCCGATGACCGGGGCCGGGAGCACGCCTACGACCTGGCCGACACCACGATCACGCTGACCATCAGCGCAGGGCCGCGCAAGGGACAGGCAGTCAGCCTGCGGCAGGTCACCCGCCGCGTCCCCGGCCGCGGCGGCGGCACCCGGCAGATCCACGCGCTGACCTCCCGCACCGACCTGGCCGCCGGCGAGGTCTGCTGGCGGCTGACCTCACGGTGGCGGGAGGAGAACTACTTCCGCTACGCCCGCACCCACTTCGCCCTGGACGCCCTGGACTCCCACGCCGCCACACCCGACGACCCGGACCGGAAAGTCCCCAACCCGGCCAGGAAAGCCGCCGCCGCCCAGGTCCGCCACGCCGAGATCCTCGCCGCCGCGGCCCAGGCCCAGCACGACGCCAGCCTGGCGGCCCTGCGCAACCCCCCGCCCGGCCAGCCGGTCACCATCACCAACCAGATGATCAACGCCCTGGACACCCCAGCCGAGGCCGCCTGGCAGGAACTCCAAGCCGCCCAGGACGCCGCGGCCGCCGTCCCCGCCCGCATCCGCCTGGGCGAGATAGCCCCGGACATGGTCCGCCTCGAGACCGAGGTCAAGCAGATCACCCACGCCATCCGGATGGCCGCCTATAACGCCGAGACCACCCTGGCCCGGGCGCTGGACGGCCACTACGCCCGCGCCGGCGACGAGGCATACGCGCTGATCCGCGAAGCCCTCACCACCTCCGGCGACATCCGCCCTGGCAACGGCCAGCTGCTCATCCGGCTCGACCCGCTCACCGCGCCCCGGCGGACCCAGGCACTCACCGCCCTCTGCGACCAGCTCAACCAGACCCAGACCTGCTACCCGGGCACCGATCTCGTCCTGCGCTACGAGGTCAAACCCCACCCCGGCACTGCATGAAATACCTCTCTATGTCAGGAGTCCTGAGCCCCGGCGGTCACCAGGACCGTCGCCCCGGTGCCGACCAGGACCGTCTATGTCGCGCCGCCCGCTTCCGTTATTGCCGCGTACATCCCTGTGGCCAATGGCACCGACTGCGGCGGAGGCGTATATGCGGGTGCCAACACTAGCTGTCCGTTCGCGCTGAACGTCGCGGCTAATTACACCGGGGCTGGCGCGGACTACGCCTACAGTCCCGTGACCGGACTGGACTACACCATGTACTGCAATGGGGGAGAAGGAGCACTCGATACGGTGACGTGCACGGGCGGGGACAACGCGCTCGTTGACTTCACCGGCTGACCGCCATAAATCCAAAATCCTAGTCTCGTTACTGGCCGTGGGCGCCCGGATCCTCCGCGCCGTGGTTAGAGCCCCGCTTCGCGGGTAACGGGCACTGATGACCCTTACCGCGACGCACCTCGCCGGTCGTTACGTGCTCGAGGAACAGCTCGGCGCAGGCGGGTTCTGCGAGGTGTGGCGGGCCACCGATACCGTCCTGGGCCGGCCGGTCGCGGTCAAGCTGCTGCACCCCGGTTACGCCCAGCAGCCCGAAGCCCTGGCCCGCTTCCAGGCCGAAGCGCTGCACGCAGGAGCCTTGTCCCACAAGAACATCGCGCGGGTCTACGACTACGGCGAACCGGCCAGCGGGCCGCCCTACCTGGTCATGGAACTCGTCGACGGGCCCTCTCTGGCGGATGTGCTGGCCGGCGGCGCCCTCGACACCGCGCGGACCATGGACATCGTCGCTCAGGTCGCGGCCGGCCTGCAGGCCGCGCACGGCGCCGGGCTGATCCACCGTGACATCAAGCCAGCCAACATCCTGTTCGCGCCCGATGGCACCATCAGGATCACGGACTTCGGCATCGCCCACGCGGTCGGCTCGGTCCCCATCACCGCCACCGGGCTGGTGATGGGGACACCGGGCTACATAGCGCCGGAACGCGTCACCGGAGACCAGACCGGCGCGGCCAGCGACCTGTACGCCCTGGGTATCGTCGCCTACGAATGCCTGGCGGGATCGCCGCCCTTTTCCGGTGCGCCGCTTGACGTGGCCATCGCGCACCGCGACCGGCCCCTGCCGCCGCTGCCCCCTTCGGTGCCGGCCGAGGTGGCCGCGCTGGTGATGATGCTGACCGCCAAGGACCCGGCCTGGCGGCCGGCCAGCGCGGGCGAGGTCGCGGACCAGGCGGCCCGGCTGCGAGACGGGCTCCTCGCCTCAGCAGGTCAGGCACCGGCTCTCTCCGGGCCGCCGCCGACGGTCGCGGATAATTTGCTGCCCCCCGCTCTGGCGGCCGCCTCGTCCCGCCCGCGCCGCCGGCGGCCCCTCGCTCTGGCGGCTTTCGCGTTGGCCGCCGTCACCTGCCTGGTGGTGATCAGCGTCACCGGGTTCGCGCCCGGATCGCATCCGCCCGGATCGCATCCGGCCGCCTCGCATCCGGCCGGGTCGCAGTCGCCCGCCTCCCGGCCGTCCGGCACCCTGACCCCGTCGGCGGCGCCGAGATCCCCGTCGACAGCGGATCCGGTCAGCAAGCGGTCCGAGGCCGGCCCGTCCGCCGCCGGCGCGGCTCCGGCCCGGCCCAGAGCAGGGCCGTCAGCACCGCTGCGGCTAAGCCGGGCCAGCACCGGCACAAGGGCGGTAACGGCAACGGCCAGGGCAAGGGAAACGGCTAGGGTGCCGGCGAATAAGCCCCTAGCGTAGCCAGCACCGCAGGCTGCCCACCCGGTGTTAGCGTGACCCCGAAACCGTCGCTCACGCGGCGCATGGGAGGCGCGGGACATGAAGGTGGGCATCATCGGCGCGGGACGGATCGGGGGCGGCATCGCCCGGCAGCTGGCCGGGGCCGGCCACGAGGTCCTTTTGTCGTTCAGCCGGGACCCTCAGTCGCTGGAGCGGCTGGCGGCCGAGATCGGCCCGAGCGCGACCACCGGGAGCCCGGCCGAGGCGGCCGGCTTCGGCGAGGTGGTGGTGATCTCTGTGCCGTGGAGCACCTTGCCGCAGGCGATCGAGCAGGCGGGCTCCCTGTCCGGCAAGATCGTGATCGACACCACCAACCAGTTCGGCGGGCCGCCGTTGCCCGCGGCGGGGGAGACCGCGGCGCACTTCAACGCGGGCCGCATGCCCGGTGCCCGGTACACCAAGTCGTTCAACACCCTCACCTCCGCCTTCCAGGCGCAGACGGCCGGACGGACCGGTGAGCAGAGGGTCGTTCAGTGGCTGTGCGGCGACGACGCCGAGGCCAAGCAGGTAGTCGCGGGATTGATCACTGACGCCGGTTTCGTGCCCGTCGATCTCGGCGGCACGGCAGGCTGCGCGGTGATGGAGGCACCACGTCGGCCTGGCGCGGTCTATGGCGAGGAGTACCGCGCCGCCGACGCGCAGGCGGCGGCGGAGGCGGTCCGGGCCGGGCGTCCCATCCCGGCGGTCCCCCAGTACTAGCCGCGGCCGGCCCGCGTCCTACCGGCCGGCCTGAAACCCCGGCTGCTGGAGGCGTGCGGCCTGGGCCGCCAGGTAGCGCCGCTCAGGCAGGCTGGTCGCGTGCCGCGCTGCCAGCAGGTAATCCTCGGCCGCCGCCTGCGTCTGGCCAGCCAGCTCCTGCAGGTGCGCCCGGGCGGCGAGCAGGCGGTGGTGCCGCGCCATCCGCTTGTCGGCCGCCAGCGCATCCAGCACCCGCAGGCCGGCCTCCGGCCCTTCCACCGTGCCGACCGCCACCGCGCGGTTGAGCGTGGTGAACGGATTGGGCGCCAGGGCTTCCAGCAGGCGGTACAGCGCGAGGATCTGGGGCCAGTCGGTATCGGCCATGCTCGCGGCCTCGTCGTGGACCGCGGCTATGGCCGCCTGCAGCTGGTAGGGGCCGGCCGCGCCGCGCGGCAGCGCTTCGGTGAGCAGCGCGGTCCCCTCGGCGATCTGCTCCCGGTCCCACTTGGCCCGGTCCTGCTCGGCCAGCGGCACGAGCGACCCGTCCGGCTGGGTGCGAGCGGCACGCCGCGCGTCGGTCAGCAGCATCAGCGCCAGCAGGCCGGCCACCTCGCTGTCCTCGGGCAGCAGCCGGCGCAGCCAGCGGGTGAGCCGGATCGCCTCCCGCGACAGCGCCGGGACCGTCAGCTCCTCCCCGTCGCTGGTGCTGTAGCCCTCGCTGAAGATCAGGTACAGCACGTGCAGCACGGCCTTCAGCCGCTCGGTCCGCTCCGCCGCGGCCGGGATGCTGAAATCGGCCCCGGCCTGGATGATCGTCTGCTTGGCCCGGCTGATCCGCTGCGCCATGGTCGCCTCCGGCACGCCGAACGCCGCGGCGATCTGCGCCGTCGACAGGCCGCCGACCGCACGCAGGGTCAGCGCGATCTGGCTGGGCGACGACAGCGCGGGATGGCAGCAGCCGAACAGCAGGGCCAGCGAGTCGTCATGGTCTGCGGGCTCGGCATCGGCCGGCGGGCCGAGCAGCTCGGATTGCGGGGTGGCCGCCGCGATCAGGTCTTCGCGGTTCCGCCGGGACTGCTCGCTGCGGACCTGGTCCATCAGGCGGCGCGAGCCGACCGTGATCAGCCAGCCGCGCGGGTTCTCCGGTATCCCCTCCGCTGGCCACCGCAGCGCCGCCGCGAGCAGCGCCTCCTGGCTGGCGTCCTCGCACAGGTGGAACTGCCCGTACCGGCGCACCAGGGTGGCGAGGACCTGCGGCGCCAGCTCGCGCAGCAGGTCCTCGACGCCCGGGCCGGCGGTCACAGCTCCGGCTTGGCCTCGTGCAGGATCGGCCAGACCTCCACCGGCTCCACGTCCGCCCACGGCATGTCCGCCGCGATCTGCAGCGCGCGCTCCTCGCTCTCGCAGTCCAGCAGGTAGAAGCTCGCGAGGTACTCCTTGGTCTCCAGGTAGGGGCCGTCGGTCACAGCGGGCATCCCGCCCTCCCGGCGCACCAGCCGGGCGGCCGCCGCATCGGCCAGCCCGTAAGCGCCGATCAGCTCGCCGGTCTCCTGGTATTTCCGGTTGAACGCATCCTGCCTGGCGATCGCCTCCGGCCAGTCCTCGGCCGGAATCGAGGCCCACTTCTCCTGGTTGCCGTAGATCATCAGCAAGTACTTCATCTGCGTGCCCTTCGCCGTCGCGCACCCCGTCGGCGCGCTCTCACCCCTTGGTCGGAGCCGTCGGCCGGTCCTCGACATGGCACGATCATTATCCTCAGGAAGGAGCTGGGCTATGACCGACTATCCGGCCGCGATCACCGCGGTGAACCACGTCGCGCCGGTGCCGCGGCGGATCCGGGCGTTCCTCGGCGGGGAGAAGGTGCTGGATACCGCCCGGGCGCTGTACGTGTGGGAATGGCCGAACTACCCGCAGTACTACATCCCGCTGGCCGACGTGCGCCAGGACCTCTTGGTGCCGGAAGGGCACACTCAGCAGACCGGCCGAGGGCTGGTGGAACTGCGCGGGCTCCGCGTCGGTGACCTGCACCGGCCGCGGGCCGCCCGGGTCCTGGCCGAATCGCCGGTCGGCGGGCTGAGCGGCACCGTCCGCTTCGACTGGGCGGCGATGGACGCGTGGTTCGAGGAGGACGAGCAGGTGTTCGTCCATCCGCGCAGCCCGTACACCCGGGTGGACGCGCTGCGCTCCAACCGGCCGGTCCGCGTGGAGCTCGACGGCGCCGTCCTGGCCGACGCGTGTTCCTCGGTGATGGTCTTCGAGACCGGCCTGCCCACCCGCTACTACCTGAGCCGGACTGACGTCGACTTCGCGCACCTGGTCCCCAGCGATACGGTCTCCGCATGCCCGTACAAGGGCACGACCAGCGGCTACTGGTCCATCCGGGCGGGCGGCACGGTCCACCCGGACCTGGCCTGGAGTTACGACTTCCCCACCCGCCAGCTGCTGCCCATCGCCGGGATGATCGCCTTCTACAACGAGAAAGTCGACATTTTCCTGGACGGCGAGCCGCTGGCGAGGCCCGAGACCCACTTCTTCTCCAGGGCTCACGACACCTCGGCCTGAAGCGCGGCGTACCCGAGCAGCAACAGAGCCGCGGAAGGCGTCAGGGGATCAGGCTCATCTCACGGGCCCGGGCGACGGCCTCGGTGCGGTTAGCCGCGCCGAGCTTGGCCAAGACGTGGCCGACATGCTTCTTGACGGTGTCCAGGGCGACCACGAGCTCGCGGGCGATGGCCTGATTCGACCGGCCCGCCGCCAGCATTTCCAGGACCTCGAGCTCGCGGCTGGTCAGCGGTTCGACGATGCCGGCCGAGACGGGCCCATTCGCTGGCCGCCCGGAGCCGAAGGCCCGCTGGAGGCGGGCCAGGTAGCCGAGCGGGACGCCGGCGGCGGCCTGGCCGGTGCGCTGGGCCGCGATGAGCCGGCCGAGCAGCGCGGCCATCGCCGGGCCCTCGTCGGCGAAGACGCGCACGTAGCCCTGCGGGTAGGCGAGCGCAAGCGCCCCGGCGAGGGCCGTGACCGCACCTTGTTCATCACCGGTGGCCGCCAGCGCCAGCGCCCGCAACGCACCAGTCTCAATGAGGCTCCCGGTACGGCCCTGGGCTACCGCCGCGGCGTGCAGCCGGTCCAGCAGCGCGAGCGCCTGCTCGGGCCGGTCCTGGGCCAGCAGGACCCGGGCCAGCACCAGCTGCCCGGGCTCGCGGGCGTAGTTAGGCTCATCGTCCGGGCCGAGGCCGGTCTCCCGCGGGAAACGGGCCGCGCCGGGCAGGTCGCCCTGGGACAGCAGCAGCCGGGCCCGCTGGGCGGGGACCGGGTTGAGCAGGCCCGGCGGGGCTGGGTAGGCCTGCCCCGCCTCGCTGATCGCCCCCAGTGCCCCGGCCGGATCACCGGTGGCCTGCCGGATCATCGCCAGGGTGGCCAGGCCGTTGGCCAGCGGGACGGTGTAGACGAACTGGCGGCACAGCGCGATGCCCTCGACGGCGTACCGCAGGGCGAGGTCGAGCTCGTCCCGCTGATAGGCGATCTCGGCCAGGGCCACGTAGCTCGGGCCGGCCGCTGGCAGCGGTTGGCCGGACGTGACCAAGGCGTCCAGAGCCTGCTCGCAAGTTAGTACGGCCGCGTCCAGGCGACCCTGGGCGCGCCGGAGCAGCACCAGCTCGTACCAGCCCCACGCGGTCAGCGTGAGCTGGCCGGCCTCGCGCCACCCGGTGACGCTGGACGCGAACGCGCGTTCGGCCTCCGCAAGTCGGCCGCCCAGCCATTCGGCCACGGCCAGGAATCCGTGCGCGGAGGCGCTCAGCAGCCGTTCTTCTGGTTTGCTCTGGGCCAGGGCCTGCGTGGAGAATGCGGCCGTGGCCTCGGCGTCGCCATGGAACTGGGCGAGGTAGCCGCGGTGCAGCGTGGTCAGGGCCGGGACATTGATCAGGTAGCTCGCCACCACACCGCTGGCGGGCTCGAAGGGTTCATCGGCCCAGCCAGGCGGTGCGCACTCGACCGCGTCAAGGAGCGGTTCCACAAGCTCGAGGCGGCCGCTGGTGGCGGCCATCAGGGCCTGCGTCAGCAGCAGCCGGGGACGGGACCTGATCACCTCAGCGGGCAGGACCGACAGCCACCGGTGGATGGTCGCGGCCTCGCCGCGCGTGCTGTAGACCAGGTCAAAGTGCTGCTCGATGATCCGGGCCGCCCAGAGCATCTCCCCGGCGGCGGCCGCGTGGCCGATGGCGTCGTCGGCCAGCCCGTGCCCGGCGTACCACCCCGCGGCGTTGCGGTGCAGCTGCGCCGCGCGTCCGGGCTGCTCTGCCTGCAGGCGGGCGCGGAGCAGGCTGGCGAACAGGTGGTGATAGCGCCACCAGCCGCGCACCTCATCCAGGGGGATCAGGAACAGGCCCGCCCGTTCCGCCTGCTCGAGCAGTGCCTGGCTGCCCTGGCGGCCGGTGACGGCGTCGCACAACGGGCCGCTGAGCCGCTCCAGCACCGAGGTCTCGAGCAGGAACGTGCGCAGCTGCTCGTCCTGCCCCTCGAGCACCTCTTCGGCCAGGTAGTCCAGGACGTACCGGTTGCTGCCTGTGAAGGCGGCCACGAAAGCGGCGGCATCGTCGTGCCCGCGCAGGGACAGCGCGGCCAGCTGCAACCCGGCCGCCCAGCCCTCGGTCCGGGCCGCCAGCGCCGCCACCGACGCATCGGGCAGGGCCGGCGCCGCGTGCTGGAGCAGCTCGGCTGACTCCGCGGGCGTGAACTGCAGAACGGTCTGGCGTATCTCCGTCAGCTCGCCGCGGGCCCGCAGCCGCGCCAGCGGCAGCGCCGGGTCGTTGCGACTGGCCAGCACCACGCACATCCCGGTCGGCCGGTGCTCGACCAGGAAGGCGAGCGACTCGTGCACCTGTTCCGAGCCGATCACGTGGTAGTCGTCGAGGACAAGCACGATCTCGTCCGCAGCCAGATCGTTGATCAGCGCCGTGACCAGGCCCTGGAACGACGACGGCGCGGGCGGCCCGAGCAGCGGGGCGACCCGTTCGCCCGTCCCGGGGGCGGCCCGGTCCAGCGCGGCCACCGCATGGCGCCAGAACCGGGCCGGGTCGTTGTCCCCCGCGTCCAGCGACAGCCAGGCCACCGGTTGCCCGCCGCGCCGGGCCCAGTCCGCCAGCAGGACCGTCTTGCCGTACCCGGCCGGGGCGCACACCAGTACCAGCCCCCGTGCCAGGCCCTCATCGAGCCGTGCCATCAGCCGCGGCCGCTGTATCTCCCCGGGCTGCGGGCCGGGTAGGTACAGCTTGGTGGCCAGCAGGACATTGGGCTCCGTGCCCGTCACCGCAGGCTCACTCATGGCTGACCCGCACTCGGCTGACCCGCACTGCTCCTCGCCTCCGCGATCCTCCGCATCGCCGCTGGAAAGAACCATTACGAGTCGGCCCGCCGCTTGCCCGGGCGGCCCGATCCGGCCCTTCCACTGTCCCGGCCGACCTAAACCCTCTCCACTGCCCCGTGGTCTCTGTCGTAAACCACCGTCGGCCGCCAGAGCGTGCAGGCGTGCGGGCGAAGGCCCACTACGGACGGCGAAGGCCCCGTGACGCCAGCGGCCACGGTGCCAAAGGGCCAGGGCTCAGTCGGTCGGTGCCGCCATCGGGTTAACCCCGGCCAGGTCTTCCCGCCTGACCCGGATCGTGACCAGCGTGATGATCAGCGCGAGCAGCATGATCCCGGCTGTTATCAGGACCGGAGTCGGGTGGAAAGATCAGCCCCGGGGGTGGCGGCAGCCACGCCGAGGTGCTGCGCCGGGCGCTCGGCCAAACCCGCGAACACCCCGCCTACCCGCAAATCCAGGCCCGCGTCCGCGAGATCAGCGGGCTAAAGGCAGGCTAAAGGCCCAGTTCTGATCCCGCGGCCTCAGCGCGCCGTAGCGACCGGGCGGACCGTCTCCGGATAGGCGCCCGGCACGGAACCGATGATGTTCAGGTATTCCACGAAGAAATAGACCGCCTTGAAGAAGTCGAGCAGCTTGCCCTCTTCGAGCACGATCTTGCGGTACATGACCGTGCGCTGCGCGTCATACCCCTCGTGTAGTGCCTTCCAGTCCCGGTAGTCCATGCCGAGCACGTAGATCGCCTCGAGCGGCTCGTCCGGGCCGACGATCCGGCAGTCGGCCACCGCGCCGTCGGCCCACTGGATGAACAGGTAGGAACCTAGTTCCCGGCAGCCCAGCGCCCAGGACGCCGGGTACACGCTCCGGATATACGCGATGAAGTCCCAGTACTCCTGCAGCTTGCCCTCGCGGGCCTGCTCCGAGGGGCCGGCCTTGAGTGCCTCCCGGACCGAGTCGGCCCAAGCCGGGCTGAAAAACTCAGGCACCGATCCTCACCCTCCCGCCAGTACCGGCTGCACCTTCTCCAGCAGCTCTTCCAGATCGGGTGAGAGCCCGATGCCCACGTCGTTCAGCTTGCGCCGCAGCTGCTGGAAGAACAGGGTGCGCACCTCTTCCTCGGTCCAGCCCAGCGGCTCGTAGTAGACCCGCCGGCTGACCACGCCGGACACCGACAGGATGGTCCGCAGCGTCTCGTGGATCTCGTTGATCATGGTCGGGTCCTTGCGCACCGCATCCTGCAGGTACTTCATCCCGCCCTGGACGTGCCGTGACTCGTCCCGGCAGGTCGCGGTGAAGCCGGTGTAGTAGCCCGGCAGGAACCCGCGCCAGCGGGCGTAGGACAGCGTCACCTTCATGACCGACAGGGCCAGCACACCCTCGATCCACAGGAAGTAGGTGGTGCCGTAGCGCACCCGGGCCCGCTCGTCATACGGATTTTGCCGCAGCTCCTCCGCCTGGTAGGCCAGCAGGCCGAACGGCGCGACGAACGTCTCGGACACCCACGGGAACGAGGCGTCCAGGATGCTCATGATGTCGTCGCCCTTCAGCCCGACGACCTCACGGTAGAACCGGTCGAAGAAGACGGTGTGCCGTGCCTCGTCCTCGATCTGCGCCGCGATGTGGAGTTTCTCCTCCTCGCTAGCGCCGATCATGAACACCGGCAGCTCGATCTCTACTTGCCGCTCGCCATGATGGAACCCGGAGGCGATGCCGATGAACGAGGTCCGCTCGTCCTCGGTCATCTTCTGGTCCCAGTCGATCTTGTCCTGGGTGAAGTCGAGGTCGTAGACGTCCCACCGCTGCTTGAGGTACCTGCGGTACAGCGTGGTGAAGTCCGGCAGGGATTTCAGGTCCTTGTGCACGTACTCGATCACGTCGTCGATGTCGACGTTGAGCACCTCACTCAGGGCGGAGTCCTCGATCTCGCGCACCTGGTCGCTGCTGAGCGCTCGAGGGCCTTCCCGCAGCACCGCCGTCGGGCTCTTGCGTTCGGTCATACCGGCCCCCTTGCCGTCGTCACCGGTTACCAGGAAGTAACACCGTAGCCTATTGGACTCGGTTGACCCGCTCCTCGTCAAGGCCGATGAGTGCCGCCGCGGGCCGTCGTCTTAGCCGCGGACCCGGATTACGGCAAGCTGGATCGATGGAGCAGACGATGAACGAGGAATTCACCGCGATCCTGCGGCAGAGCGAGGCGAAAGGCGGCTGGACCTACCTGATATGGCCGCAGTCGGCGGAGTTCTTCGGCACCCGCGGCCTGGTCAAGGTCCGTGGCACCATTGATGGTTACCCGTTCCGCAGCTCGTTCATGGCCCTGGGCGACGGCACCCACAAGCTCCCGGTCAAGGCCGAGATCCGCCAGGCGATCGGCAAGCAGGCCGGCGATACCGTGACGGTCTGCCTGCTCGAGCGCCTCGGCGGGCCAGCCCGGCGCAGGGCTGGGTCAGACGTGGACGAGGACCAGCCTGGGGTCGACCCCCGCGATGTCGGCGTCATCGGAGGTTAGGACTGCGTGTCCTCGCTCGGCCGCGACCAGAGCTACGTGCACGTCGACGATGTCCGGGTGGGAGGTCACGCCGATCATGATGCCGATCTGTTTGGCGCGTTCGGCGGTCAGCTCATCGATGATCACCGGGCCGCCCCGGGCACGGCCCGCGCTGATCAGGCGCCCCACGTCGGCCTGACCCGCAGTGCCACGCCAGATCTGGGCGATAACCGTGCGGGGCAGGACCACTTCCACCGTGGCGTGCAGCGCTTCGTCCAGGATCCCGAGCAGGAGCGGCGACCTGCGTTCCAGCGCGATGAACGCGCCTGCATCGAATACGAATCCCCTCACGCCGCGTGCCCGGCAGTGCTGTCGCGGTGCCTGCGGTAGGCCTCGTCGGCGGCGGCCAGAGCTTCGGCCAGACGGACCTTCGCCTGGTCGTCAAGCTCGCCAGCCTCGCGGTGCAACTCGGCAACGACCGCTTCGAGTTGCGCGCGCCTCCAGGAGTTCCAGACCTTCGGCGATCAGCGCGGACACCGACTCGGCGCGGCCCTCCTCGACCTCGCGGACGGAAACGCGCCAACCAGCACAGCCCGCCGCCGTCAGCCCACCGCCGTGAGCTCTGCGCGAGCTGGCTGGTCGCTCGTCGACCAGGGCCCCTCAGACGGGAACGGAAAGCGACAGGCCGAACTGTGCCGCGGAGTCCGTCCACCATGACCGGACGGCCAGGCCGGCCGCGGCCAGCTCGGCTTCCACCCCCGGCTGGCGGAACTTGGCCGATACCTCGGTGCGCATTTCCTCGCCGGCGGCGAATGCCGCGGTGAGCCCGATGGCGGGCAGGTGCACGGCCTGATCGGCCAGCGAGCGCAGCCGCATCTCGATCCACTCGGCCGCGGCGTCCCACACCGCCACGTGCTCGAACTCATCCGGGTCGAAGTCCGCGCCGAGCTCGGCGTTCAGCACCGCCAGGACGTTCTTGTTGAACTCGGCGGTGACCCCCGAGTCGTCGTCGTACGCGGCGATCAGCGTGGCCGGGTCCTTGACCAGGTCGGTGCCGAGCAGGAAGAAGTCGCCGGGGCGCAGCGCGGCCCGGACCCGGCCCAGGAACGCGGCCCGCTGATCCGGCAGCAGGTTCCCGATCGTGCTGCCGAGGAAGGCGACGAGCCGGGGGGAGGGCGCTTCGCCCTCGTCGGGGAACCCCAGGTGCTCCTCGAAGTCCGACACTACGGCCCGCACGTCCAGGCCCGGGTACTCCGCGGTCAGCGCGTCGGCCGCCGCGACCAGGGCCGGCTCGCTGACATCCACCGGCGCATAGCAGCGCAGGGTGCCCCCGGCGCGCAGGGCGTCGAGCAGCAGCCGGGTCTTCTCCGATGACCCCGAGCCGAGTTCCACCAGGGTCCGGGCCCGGGTCAGGGCGGCGACCGACGCCGCGCGCGCCCGCAGGATCTCCCGTTCGGCCCGGGTCGGGTAGTACTCGCGCAGCTCGGTGATCTTCTCGAACAGCGCGCTGCCCTGCGCGTCGTAGAACCACTTGGGCGGCAGCGACTTCGGGTCCGACGTGAGCCCGGCCCGCGCGTCGGCGCGCAGCGCCTCGGCCAGGAACCCGGGGGGCAGCCTGCGGTCAACTGAGCTCAACGGATCGCGATCCTTTCAGCTGAGGGAAGGCCGGTGACATGCACGTCCCCGGCCGTGGCGGTGACGACCGAATCGTCGGGCACTTCGGTCCAGCCGGGCTCATCGTCGCCCGGCTCGGACGCGATGATCACCGCGTCCGGGGAACGGCGGCAGAACAGCGTGTCGCCGGCCGCGGTGGCGGCGATCACCTGGCCGTCGGTCAGCAGGAAGTTGAACCGGCCGGTCACGCCGGCCGCCCGCAGTGCCGCGCAGGTGTCGGCTAGGGCCTGGCCTGCCGCCAGCCCCCGCCGCAGCCGGTCCGCCACCAGCGCCCACAGCAGCGCCGAGTCGACCCGCGCCTCTAGCCCGAGCAGCGTCGCGGCGGGCAGCGTGCCGGCCAGCCCGGCCGCGGACTCCGGGTATCCGTCGACCCTCCCGTTATGGCTGAACAGCCAGCGGCCCCAGGCGAACGGGGCGGCCGCGGCGGCCCCCGGGGCGCTGCCCGGCGTGGCGTCGCGGACCGCGGCCAGGATCGCGCCGGACGTGGTCACCCGGGCCAGGTCGGTGAAGGACTCGTCGGCCCAGATGGGCCCGGCCTGCCGGTACCTGGCCGGCTCGGGGTCACCGGGCGCGTACCAGCCGACCCCGAACCCGTCCGCGTTCACGCTCCCGTGCTGCTGGGCGCGCGGCGCCCACGCCTGCCGGTACAGCCCGTGCGGCGGTCCGATGATCACCGAACGCAGCGTGGCCGGCGCACCGAGGTAAGCCAGGTGCCTGCACATCAGGCGGTTTCCGCCGCGGCGGAACGGGCCGTGCGGAACCCGGCGAAGATCTGCCGCCGGATCGGGTAGTCCCAGTTCCGGAACGTGCCCCGGCAGGCCACCGGGCTGACGGCGAACGACCCGCCGCGCAGCACCTTGTACTCGGGGCCGAAGAACACCTCCGAGTACTCCTTGTACGGCCAGGCGGTGAACCCGGGGTAGGGGAGGAAATCCGAGCTCGTCCACTCCCAGACGTCCCCGATGAGCTGCCGGGCCCCGCACGGCGCCGCCCCGCCCGGGTACGAGCCGCCGGCGCGGGACGCAGGAACTGCTGGCCCAGGTTGGCCTGAGCGCCGTCCGGCTCCGCGTTGCCCCACGGGTAGCGGCGGGACAGCCCGGTGGCCGGGTCGAACCGGGCCGCCTTCTCCCACTCGGCCTCCGTCGGCAGCCGCCGCCCCGCCCAGCGGGCGTACGCGTCGGCTTCGTACCAGCACACGTGCAGCACGGGCTCCTCCGGCCGGACCGGCTCGGTGACGCCGAACACCGTCCGGACCCACTGCGCCCCGTCCCGGCTCCAGTACAGCGGGGCGGACAGCCCGGCGCGCTGCCGGTGATCCCAGCCGGCCTCAGCCCACCAGCGGGAGTCGTCGTACCCGCCATCGGCGATGAACTCGGCGTACGCGCCGCAGGTCACCGGGGTGGTGTCGAGGAAGAACGGAGCCACGTGCACGGTGTGCGCGGGCCGCTCGTTGTCCAGCGCCCAGGGCTCGGCCGAGGTGCCCATGCTGAACGGGCCGCCCGGCACGGCCACTTCGGCCGGCAACCGCAGCGCGTCGGCCGGCGCCGGGCCGGGCGCGGCGGCGGCCAGCACCGGGGCGCCCTGGCGGATCTGGTGGGTGATCAGCATTGTCTCGTCGTGCTGGACCTCGTGCTGGGCGATCATCCCGAACGCGAACCCCTGGCCGAGCAGCCGCGGGCCGCCGCCCGCTGGGCTTTCGAACCGGGCCCGCTCGAGCAGGTCGAGGACCCGGCCCCGGACCTCCCGTCCGTAGGCCCGGGCCTCGGCCGGCGGCAGCAGCGGCAGCGAAGGCCGCTCGGCGCGCGGGTGCTCGAACGCGTCGTAGAGCGGGTCGATCTCCGGGCGCATGGACTCGCGCCCGCCGACCTCGCGCAGCAGCCAGAGCTCTTCCTGGTTGGCGATGTGGGCCAGGTCCCAGACCAGCGGGGACATCAGCGGCGAATGCTGTCTGACCAGGTCCGCCTCGTCCACGCTGTCGGTGAGCAGCGCCGTCCGCTGCCGTGCCCCGATCAGCTCCCTCGCGATCGTCTCACGCAGTGCCTCGGCTGGCTCGGTCATGTCACTTCCTCCAGTTGGTCGTCGGCCGGACATCGGTCTTGCAGTACATACCGCTCGGTAAAGTCGGACACCGCCCGCCGGATCGGGTCGCTCGCGCCGAGGCGGCCCAGCGCGGCGCCGGCCGCCTCGAAGCACTGCTTGGCGGCCCGGCTGAGGCACGGGTCGGTCGGCCCGGACCTAGCCGCGCGCAGCCACGGGTCCGCACCGCCGGAGCACTGGCCGGTCCCGTCCCACAGCGGCTCGGTGGCGGCCAGCGCGGCATCGGCGGCGCGCTCGTCACCGGCCAGGGCGCTGGCCACGGCCGCGGGCACCACCCAGCCGTCACCGGGCTGCGCGTCGATCATGCGCAACTCCAGGTGCCCGTGCGGCCGGACCGGCGGGAACAGAGTGGACAGGTGGTAGTCCAGGTCCTCGACGGTGGGCGCCCGCAGCGTCCCTGCGCCGCCGTCCCGGACCCACTCGCGGAAGGTCAGCCCGGGCGGCGCGGCCCAGTCGGCGGAGGACGGATCGCGGACGCACATGAGCCGGGCGTCCAGGGCGTAAGCGGTCCACGCGTCGCGCGGGTCCGCGCCATCCTCGAGCGGGGCTGCGGGCGCGCGGGTACGGCCCGGGTCCATGTTGGACCACACCTGCTGCCGGGCCGAACGCCATCCGGTGCGCCGCCCGCCTCGCAGCGGGGAATTGGCGAACGCGGCGACGAGCACCGGCCCGATCGCGTGCAGCAGCCGCCAGCGCGACCGGTACCCGGACCCGCCGGGGCCGTCATCGCCCGCGTCCAGGCAGACCTGGACCGACGCGGTGCCGCACATCATCTGCCGGCCCCAGGAGCCGTCCTGGTCGAAGAACTTCTCCATGGCCGCGTACCGCGGCAGGTCCAGGACGCGCCGGGGCGGGCGCAAGGGATCAAGGCCGTAGCCGCACAGCTCCAGGTCGGCCGCCGCGGCCGCGTCACGCAAGGCGGTCAGGTCCCGCCCGGTCACCTCGATGAGCTCACCGAGCGTGACGGCGGGCGCCGAGCTCAGCTCAAGCTGCCCGCCGGGCTCCACCGTCAGGGTCGCCCCCGACGCAAGAGCGGGGATCTCATACCGAACGATACGGGGTTCGTGTCCCGGGTAGCCTTGCTTGCTGGCCGGGAAACCGGCCCCGAAGGGGGCCAGGGCGGCGGCTACCTGCTCCGCCCGGACCGGCTGCGCTGGATCCCGCGGATCGCGGACCAGCCACTCCAGTTCGACGCCGACCCGCTGCGGCGGGCCGGTCTTGAAGCAGATCCCGTGGATATGAGCCTCAGCGTCCGCCTCGGTGAAACGCGTCCCATTTATCACGATCGCCAGATTACCCGAGGGGTCTGACATTCTTCCGATCCGCTTCCCGGCCCGCTCTCAGGTTGGGGTGATAGCTTTCAGCCGCACCCTGCGTACACGGCCGTGACGGTCGGTCGCCGGGTGAATGACACGCCGTGAGCGTCAACGTGACCGTCGGCGCCTGCGCGCTCTGGCAGGATGGGACTCGATGAAGCTGCCGTCCGTGATTCCGCCGGTGTTCCGGGGCAAGGCCGGGGAGCCGCCCGGGATTATCGCTGTCGCGCGCGTGGACCGCAGGACCAAGAACATCAGCAAGCGGCTCAACCCGGGCGAGATCGCCGTCATCGACCATTCGGACCTGGACCGGGTGAGCGCCGAGGAGCTGATCAGGCGGAAGGTCTCGGCGGTCGTCAACGCCTCGATGAGCATCACCGGCCGGTATCCCAACCTCGGCCCGCAGCTGCTGCTCGATGCGGGCATCCCAGTCATCGACGGGGTCGGCCAGGACGTGATGGCCCGGGTCGCCGACGGCACGCTGGTGCGGCTGGACTCCGAGACGCTCTACCTCGGCGATCAGGTCATCGCCAAGGGGACCCCGCTGACCCAGGCGTCAGTCGAGGCGGCCATGACCGAGGCGCGGGCCATGGTGGCCGTGCAGATCGAGTCGTTCGCCGAGAACACGCTGGAGTTCCTCCGGCGTGAGCACGCCCTGCTCACGGAGGGTATCCCGGCGCCCGAGATGGACACCGACATGGCCGGTCGGCATGTCCTGGTCGTCGTCCGCGGGTACCACTACCGCGAGGATCTCGCCGCCCTGCGGCCCTATATCCGCGAGTACAAGCCGGTCATGGTGGGAGTGGACGGCGGCGCGGACGCCATGATCGAGGCCGGTTACCAGCCCGACGTCATCTTCGGCGACATGGACTCGGTCTCCGACGAGGCGCTGTGCTGCGGGGCCGAACTGGTCGTGCACGCCTACCCGGACGGCCGCGCACCCGGGCTCGCCCGGGTCCGAGAGCTGAGCCTGGACGCCGTCACCCTGCCCGCTCCCGGGACGAGCGAGGACGTCGCGCTGCTGGTGGCCGACACCAAGGGGGCGAGCCTGATCGCCGTGGTCGGCACCCACCACACGCTGGAGGAGTTCCTCGACAAGGGCCGGCCAGGCATGTCGAGCACCTTCATCACGCACCTGCGGGTCGCCGGCAAGCTCGTCAACGCCCGGGGCGTGCACCAGCTCTACCAGAGCCGGATCTCCAGCTGGTCGCTGCTGGTGCTCGTGCTGGCCGCGGCCGTGACCGTCCTGGTCGCGGTGCTGTTCTCGCCGGCCGAACCGGTCCTGGCCAGGTACTTCGAAGCGACCTGGCACTCCTTCATCGGGCACTTCTAGCAGTCAGTCAGCCTGGTCAGGCGGTTCGTCCGACAGCAGCTCGGCGCGCAAGGCGTCCGGGTCGGGCTGCGGGCTGCCGGTCACCGCCTCGTACGCCTGCGCGATCTTGCCCCACACCGTGTTACCCACGCCGTCGAGCATGTGCGCGGCGGCCGGGGCCGCGCCGTCCCCGTAGGTGTCGCTGCCCATCTGCCGGAGGAACTCGCGATCGAGCTGCATGCCGGGCGGAAGGTGCAGCTGGCCGCTGTCCAGGTAGTCCTCCAGGCGCCGCCCAGGACTCTCCTGCGGATGCCTGCTCAGCCTGCGCACCTCGTCGTCGGGCTGCTGCTCATCGCTAGCCATTATGGGCACCTCCAGGGTGCGATCTGCCATCAATCTACGCCGGTGTCCCGGTATGGGCACCGGTGAGCCGCATGGTGCGACACTCCGGCTCGGCGAGGTCCGGGACCAGCCGTTCGGCGCTGGTAACCTCGCCGGTTATGAGCAGTCGCCCTGCCGTGCAGCAATCGAAGGGTTGACAGTGATCGACTTTCGCTACCACCTGGTGTCCATCGTGGCCGTGTTCCTGGCCTTGGCCATCGGCATCGTGCTCGGCTCCACCGAGCTGCAGGGACCCACGTATAACCTGCTCAACCAGACCACTGCCAAGCTGCAGAACGAGTACGACCAGGCCAGCAGCCAGCGTGACGCGGCGCAGCAGCAGGCCAACCTCGGCGAGAACTACGCCCAGGCGGTCCAGCCCGTGGTGCTGCGCAACCTGCTGGCCGGCCAGCGGCTGCTGATCGTCACTGAGCCGGGTGCCCCGGCTTCGGTGGTCACCGCGATCACCAAGGCCGCGACGCAGGATGCGGGGGCCACGGTGACCGGGCAGGTCGCGCTGGCCCCGAAGTTCTTCGACAACAGCGACACCACGCAGGCCGGCCTGAACCAGACCAACCTGGCTATGGCGCAGGCGGACAATATCGTGCTGAACACCGGCACGACCTACCAGCAGCAGGCCGCGCAGGTGATAGCCAGCGAGATCCTCACCCGGGCGTCCGCTCCGGCGGCCAGCGCCCAGCCCAGTGCCAGCCCGTCGGCCAGCCAGGACACCAACGCGCAGACCATGCTGTCGGCGTACGCGAACGAGGGATTCCTGACCGTCAGCGGGCAGCCGTCGACGCCGGCCACGCTGGCCGTGCTCGTGACCGCGCAGAGCGCTCCGGCGGGCGGCGGCACAGATCCGCTCGACCAGGTGCTCGTGCCCGTGGCCGAGGAACTGGCCGCGAACAGCTCGGCCGCCGTGGCCGCGGGCGTCTCGGCGAATTCGGGCTCGGGCAGCCCGATCTCCGTCCTGCGCGCGAGCAGCGCGGCCGGCAAGGTGTCCACCGTCGACAACGCAGACTTCGTGATCGGCCAGAGCGTGGTCATCCAGGCGCTGGCCGCGGAGCTGGATGGCGGCAGCCCGGGCAGCTACGGCATCGCCAGCGGCGCCAGCGCCGTCGCGCCGACTCCCGCGCCGACGGCGGGCGCCACCGCGTCCCCGACCGCGACGGCCTCCCCGGCCGCCAGCAAGAAGACCAAGAAGTGAGCCGCACCGCCACCGGCCGCAGCCTCATCGCGGCCGCGGCGGCGGGCGTGACCGCCGCCGGAGCGGCGCGGCTCGCCTACGCCGCCGTCTGCCGCCGGCCGCCGGGCGGAACCGGGACGTGGTCGCGTACCAACCACCGGGGCGAGGCGGTGACCCTGCTCGAGGGTCCCGCGGTGACGGCCGGCGCGATCGTGGGCGTGCTGGCTCAGGGGAGCATCGAGCCGCCGAGCTGGCGGCCCGCCCTGGCCATGGTGGCCGGCGCGGCCGGCGCGGCGGCGTTCGGCGCCTACGACGACCTCGCGGGGTCGGGGGACCGGCGCGGGTTCCGCGGCCACCTCGGTGCTCTGCGGCACGGCGAGATCACCACCGGCGCGGTCAAGCTCGGCGGCATCGGCGTCACCGGGATGGCCAGCGCCGCGGTGGCCGGGGGGCCGCTCGCGGATGTGGTGATCAACGCCGGCCTGGTGGCCGGCGGGGCCAACCTGCTCAACCTGTTCGACCTGCGGCCGGGCCGGGCCATCAAGGTCGCCCTCGCCTCCGGCGCGCTGATCGCCGCGGGCGGGGCGCTCAGCGCCGGGCGCGCCGGCACGGCGGCGCCCGCGGGCCGGGCCGCGCTCGCCCCCCTGCCGCTGGCGGCAGCCCTGGCACCGTTGCCGCCGCTGGCGGCAGCCCTGGCTTTGGTGCCGGAGGACCTGGGCGAGCGGGCCATGCTCGGCGATTGCGGGGCGAACGCCCTGGGCGCCATGCTCGGCGCCGCCGCGACGGGGCTGCCCCGGACGGCCCGGGTCGCGCTGCTGGCCGGGATCACCGGGCTGACCGCGGCCAGCGAGAAGATCAGCTTCACCAAGGTGATCGAGCGCACGCCCGCCCTGCGCCGGCTGGACATGCTGGGCCGGCGCCCCGCCGAACCGGCGCAGGCAGTGCTCATCCCGGCGCAGCGCCGGGATGAGATGCAGCCGGCTGGAGCTGGAACCACGGCCCGTTCGGACGATACCGACCCACCCCCGCTGATGCAGTGACTGCCCCGGTCGCCGAGCGGGGGAGTGCTCGGCAGCGGGTCGGGGGAATAGGCCGGGCGGCGGTGCTCATCGCCGCGCTCACCATGCTCGCGCGGGTGATCGGCTTCGGGCGGCAGGTGGTCTTCGCGCACACGGTGCAGGCGCAGTGCCTCGGGACCGCCTACACCACCGCCAACATGGTGCCGAACATCGTCTACGACATCGTCCTGGGCGGGGCGCTCACCGCCGTGGCGGTGCCGGTCCTGGCCGGCCCGGCCAGCCGAGTGGGCGGCGACCGCGCGCAGGTCCGGCAGACCTCCGCCGCGCTGCTCACCTGGACCGTGCTGCTGCTGGCCCCGATCAGCGTGGCGGTCGCCGTCGTCGCCCGGCCGCTGGTCTCGGCGCTGCTCGGCGTGACCCCCGGCTGCCCGAGGACGGCCATGGTCGCCCTCGGCACGCGGATGCTCATCGTGTTCGCCCCGCAGATCCTGCTCTACGGGCTGGCCGTGGTGCTGTACGGCATCCTGCAGTCCCACCGCAGGTTCGCCGCTCCGGCGCTGGCTCCCGTCCTGTCCAGCCTGGTCGTCATCGGAGCGTACTTCTGGTTCGACGCGCTGGCCGACAGTTCCCAGGACCTGGGCCGCCCGGTGCCCGCCGTCGCCTGGATCGTGCTGGCCGCGGGGACCACGGCCGGTGTCGCGGCGCTGGTGGCGACCCCGCTCGTCCCGGTCACCCGGCTCCGGCTGCGGCTGCGGCCCACGCTGCGGTTTCCGCCGGGGGTCGGCGCGCGGGTGCGGTCCCTGGCCACGGCCGGGATCGTGACGCTCGTCGCCCAGGACGCTTCGGTCGCGGTGGTGATCGTGCTGGCCAACTCGCGCGGCGGCGACGGCACGCTGGTCCTGTACAGCTTTGCCTGGGCGGTGTTCTTCGTCCCCTACGCCGTGCTGCCGGTGCCGATCGCGACCAGCGCCTTCCCCGAGCTGTCCGTCCGCGCCGGAACCTTCGACGCCACCGTGGCCAGCTCGACCCGTGCGGTGACGGTGGCCTCCTGGCTGGGAGTGGCCGCGATCGCCGGCACGTGCGTGCCGCTGGCCCGGGTCTTCCAGTCCCAGGTGGCCGAGGCGGCCGACGCCAGGCAGCTGGCCATCGCGCTGGCTGCGTTCGCGCCGGGGCTCGTCGGGTACGGCGTGACCGCCAACCTGTCACGGGTGCTGTACGCGGACGGGCGGAGCCGCGCGTCAGCCGCGGCGGTCAGCGGGGGCTGGCTCCTGGTGGTCATCGCCGACCTGCTGATCGTGCCGTTCGTGCCCCGCTCGCAGGTCGTGCCGTGGCTCGGTGCCGCGACTACCATCGGCCTCACCGGGTCGGGCCTGACGCTGCTGCTGCTGGTCCGCCGGTACCGCGGGCCCGGCGCGCTGCGCGGCTGGGCCCGGGCCGCGGCCGCCGGCCTGGCTGGCGCGCTGGCCGGGACAGCCGCCGGGCTGGGCGTGGCGCTGGGCATGCCGGTGAGCGGCTTCCTGCCCAACGTCGCCGTCACCCTGCTGGCCTGCGCCGCCGTGCTCGCGGCCTTCGGAATCGTCGTGGCCATGGCCGACGGGGGCGACCTGCGCGCCGTCCTGCGCCGCGGGGCCAGCGTGCTGGGCCGTCCGTCCCACCGCCCGCCGCGGGTCAGTGCGTGAAAGTCGCGTTCGTACTAGGCACCAGTGCCGGCGGCACCGGACGGCACGTCACGATGCTCGCGGCCGGATGCGCGGCCCGCGGCGTGCGGGCCGAGGTGTTCGGCCCGCCGCAGGCCGACCGTGACTTCGGCTTCGCCGCGGTTGCCCCGGGCGGCGTCGGATTCACCCCGGTCAGCATCGGCGAGCGCCCGCGCGTGCCAGGTGACCTGCGGACGATCACGCGGCTGCGCCGCCTGCTCCGCGCCTGGCGGCCCGACGTGGTCCATGCCCACGGCCTGCGGGCCGGGGCACTCACCGCGATAGCGGTGGCCGTCATCCGGCCGACCGCTCACGACATTAGGCCCGCGCTGGTCGTCACCGTCCACAACGCGCCCCCCGGCGGCGGCGTGACCGGCGCCATCTACCGCGTGCTCGAGCTGATCGTCGCGCGCAGCGCCGACTCGGTGTTGTGTGTCTCCGCGGACACCGAGCAGCGGATGCGCGCCGCGGGCGCGCGCCGGGTCGGCCGCGCCGTGGTCCCCGCCGCCCGCCTGCCGTCCGCAGGAGACGTTCCCCCCGCCGCCCGCGCCACGTCCGCGGGAGACGCTCCCGCGGATCCGCGCGCGAGGATCCGCGCCGAATTCGGGGCGGCCCAGGGCCAGCCCATCGTGCTGGGCGCCGGCCGGCTGGCCCCGCAGAAGGGGTTCGGCCTGCTGCTCGACGCGGCCGCCCGCTGGGGCGACATCCGGCCCGGGCCGCTGCTGGTCATCGCCGGCGAGGGCCCGCTGGCGGCCGGGCTCCGGTCCCGGGCGGCGTCGCTCGGCCTGGCCGTGAGGTTCGCCGGCCACCGCTCGGACGTCCCGTCGCTGCTGGCCGCCGCCGACGTTTTCGTCCTGCCCAGCACCTGGGAAGGCCAGTCCCTCATCCTGCAGGAGGCACTACGGGCCGGGGTGCCCGTCGTGGCCACTCGCGTCGGCGGGAACGCCGGGCTGACCGGCGAGGACGCCGCGCTGCTCGTCCCGCCGGGCGACCCGCAGCAGCTCGCCGACGCGGTGCGCGCGGTGCTCGGCGATCCCGCCCTGGCCGCCCGGCTGCGCCAGGCCGCCGCGGACCGCGGCCGGGCGCTGCCGGGCGAGGACGAGGCCGTTGCCGCGGCGCTCGCCGAGTACCTTCTGGTGACCCGGCAGCGGGACCTCTGACCTCAGTCAGCAGGCTCCAGGGCATCCGTGCCACCCCAGTTGATCCAGTCGCGGGCCACGCGCCCGGCGAGCTCCTCGAGCAGCGGGCCGGCCTGCTCGCGGCAGCGGGCGGGGTCCGGCTCGATGTCGGCGAGCGCGTAGGCGCGCGCGATGCCGGCCGAACGGAGCTGGCCGGGGCTCAATGAGCACGTCCCGGCGACGGCGACCACCGGCACTCCCGGGGCGTACGCTGCGGCCGCCCTGGCTACCCCGACCGGGACCTTGCCGTGCAGGGTCTGGGCATCGAGCGCGCCCTCGCCGGTGATGACCAGCCCGGCCTCGGCCAGCCGGCCCGCGAATGAGTGCAGGCCGAGCATCACCTCGATGCCGGGCCGCATCGTGGCGCCGAGGAAGGCCAGGGCCGCGAAGCCGAGGCCGCCGGCCGCGCCCGCGCCCGGGTCGTGCCTGCTCACCCGGCGCAGGGCCCGTTCGGCCACGTCGGCCCACCGGGCCAGGCCGCGCTCCAGGCACGTCACGTCGGGCGCCGACGCGCCCTTCTGCGGCGCGTAGACCGCGGCGGCACCGCGCTCGCCGAGCAGGGGATTGTCCACGTCGGTGGCCGCGACCACGCCGATGCCGGACAGATCCCGCAGCCCGGACAGGTCGATCCGGGCCAGCCGGGCCAGGGCCGCCCCGCCCGGCGGGAGCTCGGCTCCCGACCGGTCCAGCAGCCGGGCGCCCAGGGCCGCGACCATGCCCGCCCCGCCGTCGGTGGACGCGACGCCGCCGAGGCCGAGCACGATCCGCCTCGCGCCCAGGGCGGCCGCCGCGAGGATGAGCTCGCCGACACCGCCGCTCGAGGCCGTCAGCGGCGCCGGAACGCTCCCCGGCAGCCTGCCCAGCCCGGCCGCCTGCGCCGACTCGATGATGACGGTCCCGTCGCCGACCGCGAACGCCGCCCTGACCAGCTCGCCCGTCGGGCCCTGGACCTCGGCCTCGGCCCGCTGGTACCCGGCCGCCACCGCCGCGTCCACGGTGCCGTCCCCGCCGTCCGCCACCGGCAGCCGGATGACCCGCAGCCCGGGACGAGCCCGCTCCAGCCCGGTGGCCAGATGCGCCGCGGCCTGCGCCGCGGTCAGCGTGCCCTTGAACTTGTCCGGGGCGAGGACCACGTGGCTCACCGGCGGCCTGTCAGGCGGTCTCGTCCCACCGCCGCCGGACGGCGGCCAGGCCGTCGTCGGTCAGGGCGCCGTGCAGGCGCAGCCGCGCAACGCCCCCGTCCGGGTAGATGTTCAGCCGGATGTGCGTGGCCGGCTCGCCCTCGACCCGGAACCGGTGCGGGGTATCCGGCAGCAGCCTGACCCGGGGCAGCAGATCACGCCACGCCTTCTCATCGGCCAGCGACACGGCCGACGCCGACCCGGGGGCGTCCAGGATCTGCAGCGAGGCGGATTCAGGCTGGTTGCCCCGGAACCAGGACGTGTCGATCTCGGCGAGGCGGATGACGCTCCGTCCGGCCAGCCGGACCACCAGCCACTCATAACCCGGCTTGCGCCGCCTGCGGGTTTCCCAGCCCTCGCCCATGACCCGGGACAGCCCGGGGGAGATGAGGTTGCGGGGCGAGGAGTAGAACTGGTCGCTGCGGGCCACGATGTCAGCGCCGTTCTCCAGCGCGGCCAGGTCGACCGTGAGGCCCTCCAGCAGGGCCGGATCGGGCACCACCTCGCCGTGAACGTGCAGCCGGGCCACGCCGCCGTCGGGGAAGATGTTCAGCCGGACGTGAGTGAACCTGCGGGCGGAGCTCACCCCGAACGCGTGCCGGGCGTCGCCGGTCAGCAGGCCGCGCGGCACGATCTCCCGCCACCGGCCGGAGTCGGCCTCGGCGGTCAGTTCCTCCGGTGCGGAGTAACCGCTGGCCGAGCACGCGTCCACCGAGCAGGCCTGCGGGTAGTTGCCGGTGAAGTGCGCCGTGTCGACCACGATGGAGCGGACCAGCCCGGCCGCGCCGAGCCGGACGATCACCCAGTCCCGCGCCTTGGGGTCGGGCATCGTCCCGCCCGGCCCGCGTTTCCGCCTGGTTTCCCAGCCGTCGTAGACCTGCCCTTTGGCGTCGTAGGTCTCGGGCACAAACACCGGCGCGGTCGGCTTGATCAGGTTCTCCTTGGCGGCGAAGAACTCGTCACTGGCCGCCACCACCGATCCGCGGAGCCGGAGCAGGTCGGGAAGCAGCTGTTCGTCCATGGACAATTTGTTCCCCATCAGCCCCGATTAAGCAACTTGCCACCTGGTTCACCAGCTGGCGTGCCGGTGCGCGGGTCGAGCAGGGCTGAGCCGCGCAGCCACGCCTGCCGGACCCGCCCGGTCAGGGTCCGGCCCGCGTACGGCGTCAGCGGGTGCCGGTGCAGCAGGCGGCCCGGCTCCACCACGAAGGACTCATCCGGGTCGAAGGCCACCAGGTCGGCGTCGCCGCCGACGGCCAGGCGCCCCTTGGCGGCCAGGCCGGCCAGCGCGGCCGGGGCGGCCGCCATCCACCGGACCACGTCGTCAAGCGTCCGGCCGCGCCGCCGGGCCACCGTCCATACCGCCGGCAGGCCGAGCTGGAGCGACGCGATGCCCCCCCACGCCTCGCCGAAGTCCCCCGTGGCGGCGGCCTTCAGCTCGGGCGGGCACGGCGAATGGTCGGACACCACGCAGTCGATCACGCCTGCCTCCAGGCCGCGCCACAGCGCCTCCCGGTTGACCGAATCCCGGATCGGCGGGCAGCACTTGAACTCGGTGGCGCCGTCCGGTACCTGCTCGGCCGCGAAGTACAGGTAGTGCGGGCAGGTCTCGGCGGTCAGCTGGATGCCCGCGGCCTTCGCGCCGGCGATCATGGCTACGCATTCGGCCGCGGACAGGTGCACGATATGAGCGCGCCCGCCGGTCGCGGCCGCGGCCGCGATCACCTTCTCGATGGCCCGCCGTTCGGCGACCGGCGGGCGGGACGCGACAAACGCGCCGAAGTCGCGCCCGGACGCGGGCTTGATCTCAGCCGGATTCTCCGCGTGCACGATCAGCTGCGCGCCGAGGGCGGCCAGCGAGCCGAGCACGGCCCTCAGGTCAGCCACCTCGAGCGGCGGGAACTCGGGGACCCCGGAGTCGATCAGGAAGCACTTGAAGCCGACCACCCCGGCCTCATGCAGGGCCCCCAGCGCGTCGGCGTTACCCGGAATGGCGCCGCCCCAGAACGCCACGTCGACCCAGCACTGGCCGGCCGCGGCCGCCCGCTTTTCCGCCAGCGCGGCAACCGACACGGTGGGCGGCAGCGAGTTCAGCGGCATGTCGCAGATGGTGGTGACCCCGCCGGCCGCGGCCGCGCGGGTAGCTGTCGCGAACCCCTCCCACTCGGTCCGGCCGGGTTCGTTGACGTGCACGTGGGTGTCGACCAGGCCGGGCAGCAGGGCCAGGTCGACCAGGTCGACGTCGCGGGCGCTGTCCAGGGCCGCGTCGTAGCTGGTAATGGCCGCGACGGCCGGCCCGCTGACCGCGACGGCCGCGGGACGCGTGCCGTCCGGCAGCACCGCCCGGCGGGACCGGACCACCAGGTCATATCTCATCTGATCCCTCGACATGGCACGCTGCCCTCCAGCCGAAGCTCGTGGAGCTGTCCGCCGGATCCGACGGCTGGTACTCGCAGCCGATCCAGCCCTGGTAGCCCTGGCCGGCGAGCTGGCGGAACAGCACCTCGTAGTCCAGCTGGCCGGTACCCGGGGCGCCGCGGCCGGGGACGTCGGCGACCTGGACGTGCGCGATGTCGCCAGCGTATCGGGCCAGCGTGGCGGTCAGGTCCTCACCCATCCGGCTCAGGTGGTACAGATCGGCCAGGAAGGCGATGTTGGCCGCCCCCGTGGCGCGCACGGCGCGGATGAGCGCGAGCGCGCGCTGGCTGGACACGATCGCGGCCCGCGGGGTATCGAGGGAATTCAGCGCCTCGACCACGACGGTGGCCCCGGCCCGGGCGGCGGCGCCGGCGGCGAGGGAGAGGTTCTCGGTGGCCAGCTCGTCCTGCTCCCGTTCGGGCAGGCCGTCGGCCCGGTTCCCGTACAGCGCGTTGAGGACGCCGCAGCCGGTCCGCGCGGCGATGCCCACGCAGGCATCGATGTTGTCCCGGAACGCGGCCGACCCCGCGGGCAGCGACAGCAGGCCCCGGTCGCCGGCGGCCAGGTCGCCCGCGGCGAAGTTCAGCGCGACCAGCCGCACGCCGGCGTCGTCCAGTGCCCCGACGAAGGCGTCCACCTCACGATCCGCCGGTACCGGCGCCGCGAACGGCCACCAGAACTCCACCGCGTCGAACCCGGCCGCCCGCGCGGCCGCCGGGCGCTCCAGCAGCGGCCGCTCGGTGAACAAAATGGAACAGTTGACATCAAACCGCAGGTCGCACGTGCGCACAGCGGAAAGTCTCTCATCCGCGGCGGCCTTATACCGCTCCGTGCGCTTTTTCCGAACGGCCGCGATGAGCGTGTCGCCTGGTAGAACGGGGCGAAATGCAAGATCATTGGCTCGTTCGTTCATTTGTGTGCAAGGCCTTGGTCCGATAAATGCCATTGCGCCCGGCTAGAGCTAACGACGCTGCACGAAGACTCTGCACGAAGACACGGCACAGAAAGGTCGAGGACGATGCATGTGCTCGATAGGCCTGGTATCGCCCGGCGCATCGCTAAACCGCTCGCTGCCGTGGGCGCGACGGCCGCGGTTCTGGCCGGCATGACCGCGTTCGCGCTCCCCGCCGGGGCTGAGCAGCAGCGCACGGCCGCCCCCACCTACAGCGTGCGGACGATCCTGTCGGGCAAGAGCTTGCACCACTCGTACACCAAGGCCGGATCCAAGGTGCAGCACTCCGAGGCGCTGAGCTCGCCGGACGACATCACCAAGATGGACGGCTACCTGTTCACCGCGTTCCAGAACGGCGTGGGCCCGCAGGGCCAGGCCAGCGCCGACGGGAACCGCGACAGCACGGTCGTCCAGTTCACCTTGTCCGGCCGGGTCGTGCACCAGTGGGACATCCGGGGCAAGTCCGACGGCCTGACCGCCAACCCGCGGACCGGGCTGCTGGTGGCCACGGTCAACGAGGACGCGAACTCCAGCCTGTACACCATCCGCCCGTCCATCGGCCTGGTCGTGCACTACTCCTACGCCAAGCCGCTGCCGCACCACGGCGGCACCGATGCCATTTCCTTCGACCACGGCCTGATGCTGATCAGCGCGTCGGCGCCCGGCACCACCGGCGCGGCGGCGCCGAATCCGGCGTACCCGGCCGCGTACGTGGTGACCCTGAGCAGGCCCAGGCACCTGGCCTACTTCAGCCCGCTGTTCTACGACGAGGCGCACGCGACCGCGGCGAACGGCGCGCACTCCGGCCACCCGGTCAAGCTCGGCCTGACCGACCCGGACTCCAACGAGGTGGTGCCGTCCTTCGAGCCCCGCTTCGCCAGCGACTTCATGCTGACCAGCCAGGGCGACAAGCAGCAGATCTACGTGAGCGCCCCCGGGACGAAGCGCCAGCATCTGTGGGTCCTTGACCTGTCCCAGTCGGTCGACGACACGGCGTGGTCGACGAGCTGGCACGGCGCGTTCTATGCCACCAGCACCGGGGACGACACGGTTGACGTGATCAACGGCTCGTTCTGGCCGGGCACCGCGTTCGTGTCCGTGACACCGTGCGACGCGGGCAATGCGCCTGCCACCTGCCCGGGGCCCGGGTTCCCCGACAACTACCTCGGCCAGCTGAACATGTACACCGGCCACATCACCCCGGTGCCGGTGCGCGGCGCGGCCCTCCACCCGCAGGGCATGATCTTCGTCGCGTACTGACGCGCCGCCGGTCCCGGGATCTCAGGAACGGCATCCCATCACGTCCCGGTGATGTGCTCGGGGCGGACCGGGACACGGCTCAGCTCCCGGCCGGTGGCGGCGCGGATGGCCGCCACCACCGCGGGGGTCGAGGAGATCGCCGGCGGCTCGCCCACCCCCCGCAGGCCGTACGGGGCGTTGGGGTCGGCGAGCTCGAGCACGTCCAGCCGGATCGGGGGCATGTCCAGGATGGTGGGAATCAGGTAGTCGGTGAAGGACGGGTTGCGCACCAGGCCGTCTGTCACCTGGATCTCCTCCATCACGGCCAGGCCGAGGCCCTGGGCGATGCCGCCCTGGATCTGGCCCTCGACGGCCTGCGGGTTCAGCGCCTTGCCCACATCCTGCGCGGTGGCGATCTCCACCACCTTCACCAGGCCGAGCTCGGTGTCCACGTCGACCACCGCCCGGTGGGCGGCGAACGCGTACTGCAGGTGGGCCTGGCCCTGGCCGGTCTCCGGGTCCAGCGGATGGGTGGGCCGGTGCCGCCAGGTCACCGTCTGCTCGGCCGGCTCGTCGAGCAGCTCGGCCAGGCCGGCCAGGCCGGCTAGGTCGGCCTGGCCGGCCAGGCCGGCGAAGCGCTCCTGCGCGCGGCGGTCCAGCTGCGCCCGCACCGCGCGGCACGCGGCCCGCACCGCGCCGCCGGTCACATAGGTCTGCCGGGACGCCGAGGTGGAGCCGGCGCTGCCGATCGAGGTGTCGGCGGGCAGGATGACCACGCGCTGCACGCCGAGCTCGGTCCGGGCGATCTGGGTCAGCACGGTGACCAGGCCCTGCCCGACCTCGGCGGCGGCCGTGTGCACCTGCGCGACCGGCTCGCCGCCGGCCAGCTCGAGGCGCACCCTGGCCGTGGAGTAGTCGTCGAAGCCTTCGGAGAAGCCGACGTTCTTGATGCCGACCGCGTAGCCGACGCCGCGGACGATGCCTTCGCCGTGGGTGGTGTTGGACACTCCTCCCGGCATCGTGCGCAGGTCCACGGCCCCGGACCCACCCGAGGCGGGCGGCAGCGGGCGGGACGCCACCAGCTTCAAGATCTCGGCCACCGGGGCGGCCGAGTCCACCACCTGCCCGGTCGGCATCACCGATCCCTCCCGCATCGCGTTGCGGATCCGGAGCTCCACCGGGTCCATGCCCAGCGCGGCGGCCAGCTTGTCCATCTGGGTCTCGTACGCGAAGCAGGCCTGCACGGCCCCGAATCCGCGCATCGCGCCGCACGGCGGGTTGTTCGTGTAGACCGCGTAGCAGTCCATCGCCACATGCGGCACCTCGTACGGGCCGACGCCGAGGGTCGCCGCGTTGGCCGCGACGGCGGGCGAGCTCGACGCGTACGCGCCGCCGTCCAGGACGATGTCCGCCTTGACGTAGACCAGCCGCCCGTCCGCCGTGCTGCCGTGCTCGTAGCGCAGCGAGGCCGGGTGCCGGTGCACGTGCCCGAAGAAGGACTCCTCGCGGGAGTACACCATCTTGACCGGCTTGCCGGTGCGCAGCGCGAGCAGGCAGGCGTGGATCTGCATGGACAGGTCCTCGCGGGCCCCGAACGCCCCGCCGACACCGGACAGGGTGATGCGCACCTTGTCGCCGGGCAGGCCGAGGCTGGCCGCGATCTGGTCCCGGTCCACGTGCAGCCACTGGGTGGCCACGAACAGGTCGACGCCGCCGTCCGCGGCGGGCACGGCCAGGCCCGACTCCGGGCCGAGGAACGCCTGGTCCTGCATGCCGACCTGGTACTCGCCGCGGACCACCACGTCGGCGGGGGTATCCGGGTGACCCTTGCGGATCCGGACGTGCCGGACCAGGTTGCCGCCCTCGTGCAAGGCCGGGGCGTCCAGGGCCAGGGCCGCGCGCGCGCCGGTCACCGGCGGCAGCACCTCGTAGTCGGCGCCGATCCTGGCCGCCGCCCGGCGGGCCGTCTCCGGATGGTCGGCCGCGACCAGCGCCACCGGCTCTCCCTGGTACCTGACCTGGTCCCAGGCGAGCACCGGCTGGTCCTTGTGCTCCAGCCCGTACGTCCTGGCGCCGGGTACGTCCTCGTGGGTGAGGACGGCGGCGACCCCGGGGACGGTCAGGGCGCCGCTGATGTCCAGCCTGATGAGCCGGGCCCGCGGATGCGGGCTGCGCACCGTGGCGCCCCACAGCATGCCGTCCAGCCACAGGTCGGAGGAGTACGCGAACTCGCCGGTCACCTTCTGCCTGCCGTCCGGCCGGGCCGGGCTGTCGCCCACTCCGCCCGGCAGGCCGCGCTCGGCGCGGGTCGTGGTGACCGGGCCGGGGGCGGTCGTCATCTGGCCGTCCCCAGCTCCCGCTGCGCGGCCCGGACATCACGGGCAGCCGCGGTCATGTCGGCGGTGCGCAGCTCGCCGCGCTCGACCACCGGGGCCCCGCCGACCAGGAGCAGTTCCACCGGGGCGGGCGGGCCGAAGACGAGCGCGGCCACCGGGTCACCCCCGGGCGCGTCCGCGATGGCCCGGTGGGCGACCGTGTCGAGCCGCCACAGCGCGATGTCGGCCAGCATGCCCGGCCGCAGCGCGCCGATCTCATCCGCCCGGCCCAGGCAGCTTGCGCCGCCGCGGGTGCCGAGCCACAGGGCCTGCCGCGCGGTCAGCGCCGCCGGGCCCTGCTCGTCCCGCAGCCGCGCGGCGAGCAGGGCCTGATGCAGCTCGGCGGCCACCGTGGTGCCCTCGCTGGAGGCCGGGCCGTCGACGCCGAGGCCCACCGCGGCCCCGGCCCGCAGCAGCTGGCGGACCGGGGCGATGCCCGCGCCCAGCCGCGCGTTTGAGGTGGGGCAGTGCGCCACCGACGTGCCGGTCACGGCGAGCCGCTTGACGGCCGACTCGTCCAGGTGCACGCAGTGCGCCAGCCAGACATCCTCGCCGAGCCAGCCGAGATCGTCGGCGAACTCGGCCGGGGTCCGGCCGAGCGTCTGCCGGCAGTACGCGTCCTCCTCCCGGGTCTCGGCCAGGTGGGTGTGCATCCGGACGCCCAGCCCGCGGGCCAGCTCGGCCATCTCGCGCATGAGCTGCTGGCTGACGGTGAACGGGGAGCACGGCGCCACCGCCACCCGCACCATGGCGCCGGGCGAGGGGTCGTGGAACCGGCGGACCGCCTCGGCCGTCGCGGCCAGCGCGTCGTCCGGGTCCTCGACGATCTCGTCCGGCGGCAGCCCGCCTGCCGAACGGCCGAGATCCATCGAGCCCCGGCACGGATGAAACCGCAGCCCGACCGCCGCGGCGCCGGCGATCTCGGCCTCGAGCGCATCCCGGCCGCCGTCCCCGGCCGCGGACCGCGTCCCGGATCTGCCGCCCGGCGGGAAGATGTAGTGGTGATCGGTGCTGGTGCTGCACCCGGACAGGGCCAGCCAGCCCAGTCCGGCCGTGGCCGCCGCGCGGACGTGCGCGGGCTCGATCCGGGCCCAGACCGGGTACAGCTCGGTGAGCCAGTCGAACAGGACGGACTGCTGTGCACGGCCCTGGGTGAGCCACTGGTACAGGTGGTGGTGGGTATTGACCAGGCCCGGGGTGGCCAGGCAGCCGGTGCCGTCGATCCGGCGCGCCCCGTCCCGCGCGGCCGCCGGAGCCGGGCCCGCCCCCACCGCGGTGATCCGCCCGCCGCTCATCACGATGTGGCCGCTGGGGTGCTCGGCGCCGCTGTCGTCGTGTCGGGTGCCGTCCATGGCCGCGATCGCGCAGTTCTCGATCACGACCGAGCCGGCCGCGCGGTCCGCTGCCGCAGCCCCGGCGGCGGTCCCGGCGCTCACGCGGCGTCCCCGGCCATCCGGGCCGCGGCCAGCCGCACGGCATCCAGGATCTTCTCGTACCCGGTGCACCGGCACAGGTTGCCGGCCAGCGCCTCGCGGATGTCCGGATCGGCCGGCCCGCCCGTGCTGCGCCGGAGCAGGTCGTAGGCCGCCACGATCAGCCCCGGCGTGCAGAAGCCGCACTGCACCGCGCCGGCGTCGATGAACGCCTGCTGGACCGGGTGCAGCTCCAGGTCCGGGGCCGGCGTCCCGGCCAGGCCCTCGACCGTGACCACCTCGCGGCCCGCCGCCTGGCCGGCCGCGACCAGGCACGCGCACACCGGCACGTCGTCCAGCAGCACCGTGCACGATCCGCATTCGCCCTGCTCGCAGGCGTTCTTCGAGCCCGGCAGCGCGAGCCGCTCGCGGAGCACGAACAGCAGGCTCTCGCCCTCCCACACGTCGTCGGCGGTGGCCAGCTCGCCGTTGACCGTCAATCTCACCCGCATCCCGGTTTCCCGCCTTCCCCTCGGTACGACTGCCAGGCCCAGGTCAGGGTCCGCCGGGCCAGCACGCCCAGCGCGTGCCGGCGGTAGGCCGCCGATCCGCGCACGTCGTCGATGGGCCGCGCCGCGGCCGCGACCAGCTCGCCGAACCGCCGGGCGACCGGGTCCGGCAGGGGCGCCGCCGATTCCCACAGTCCCGCCTCGGCCAGCGCGCCGGCCAGGAACTCCTCCGCCGGGCCGGCCCGCAGCGGCGTGGGGCCGGCCGAGCCGATACCGGTGCCGATGCCCGGCGCTGCGCTCGCGCCCGGGGGGCGCAGCTCCAGCGCGAACGCGCAGACGGCGATGACCATCGCGTTCCTGGTGCCGATCTTGGCGAACTGCTGGGGGCCAGGCGCGACCGGGATCAGCACCGCGGTGATCAGCTCGTCCGGGGCCAGGACGTTCCGCTTGGGGCCGGTGAAGAATTCGGCCACCGGGATCAGCCGCGAGCCGCGAGCCGACGTCGCCTCGACCGATGCCCCCGCGGCCAGCAGCACCGGGTGGCAGTCCCCGGCCGGTGAGGCGGCCCCCAGGTTGCCGCCGACCGTGCCGCGGTTGCGGATCTGCGGCGACCCGACGGTGCGGGCCGCCATAGCCAGCCCCGGCAGCAGGGCGCCCAGCTCGGTGATGATCCGGGTGTAGGTCACCCCGGCCCCGAGCCGCACCTGGCCGTCGCCGCGCTGCCAGGCGGTTAGCTCGCTGACCCGGTTCAGGTCAAGCAGGGCCGCCGGCCGCCGCACGTCGAAGTTGATCTCGACCATGACGTCAGTCCCGCCCGCGATCGGCACCGCGGCGGGATGCTCGGCCTTGGCCGCGATCGCCTCGGCGAGCGACCCGGGCTGCAGGAATTCCATCCGCTACCACGCCTTCCCCGGCAGGGGCGCGTCATCCCGGGTCACCGTTCCCTCGATGAGCCCGTACGGCCGGTCGGCGGCATAGAACACCTCCCCGCCGTTCGCGATCCCGAAAGGCGACATGTCTACTTCGAAGTGGTGCTTGTTCGGCAGCGACAGGCGGATCTCGGCGATTTCCGGCCGGCCCTCGAGCACCCGGCGTCCCATGGCGTACAGCGTCTGCTGCAGCGAATAGCTGTGCGTGTCGGCGAACGCCGCCAGCAGCAGGTCCCGGGCCCCGGCATACGACCCGGCCCAGTCCGGCGCCGAGGCGCTGGCGTGCCGCCACCGTGCGTCCACCGCGGTGGCCAGGATCCGGTCCGTCGTCTCGGCCAGGGTGGTGTACCGGTCCCGGGCGAAACCCCAGAACTCAGAGCCGGCCGAGTTCAGCACGACCAGGTCGTGCAGCCCGGAGACGACCCACGAATCGCGGCCGTCATGGCTGACCGTCGCGGTCCTCACCTCTCGCCCCGACCGGCGGAAGGAATGACCGCCGAGCCGCTCCCACGGATACTGCTCCACGGTCACCCGCGCGAACGAGATCGCTTCCTGCGACGCCACGAAGTGCCTGGCCAGCAGCAGCGCGAAATCCTCGATCTGGCCGACGCCGTGCTCCCTGGCGAACGCGAACACCGTGTTCTTCTGCGCGTCGGTCGTCAGCACCGCCGAGTTGTCACCGGTCAGGTGGGCCTCGGCCAGGTCGCCGGACAGCGCGACGCTGACGTTCAGGTCGGTGATCTCGTGCGTCCCCCCGTCCTGGCTGGCACCGTCCTGGCCGGCACCGTCGCGGCTGACATGCAGCAGGCGGACTTCCGCCTTGCCGTACTGGTTGGCGCCCAGCACGATGGCCATGGCTCAGCTCCCGCGGTAGGTGGAATAGGCAAAGGGGCTCAGCAGCAGCGGCACGTGGTAGTGCTCGCCGCGGCTGGTCATCTCGAAGGTGACCGTGACCTCCGGGTAGAACGATGCCGTGCCGAGCGCCTCGAAGTAGGCCCCGCTGCCGAACGTGATCCGGTACACGCCGGGCTCGAACCCCTGGCCGGACCCCTGGCCGGAGCCGTGGCCGGACCCCTGGCCGGAGCCGTCGCCGTCCGCGCCGCGGGGCAGCCCCAGCCTCCCGTCCGCGCCGGTGCGGCCCTGGCCCGCCGCCCTCCACCCGTCCGGGCCGAGGTGCTCCAGCCGTACCGGGACGCCCGCTGCGGGCCGCCCGGCGGTCGCGTCCAGGACATGGGTAGAAAGCGTCACGGACCCTTCCGGGGCAGCCCGGCCCGGCGCCGGCCCCGCCGTCACAGGCCCAGCAGCTTGGTCAGCCGAAGCTGGGTTATCTTCCGCAGCTCCTCGCGCACCACGGCCCGTTCGGCGTCCGGGTCGTGGCCGAGCCTGGCCCGCAGCTGATCCAGCATGTCCTGGCCGGACAGGCCGCTGGCGCAGATCAGGAACACGTGGCCGAACCGCTGCTCGTAGGCGGCGTTCCCGTCGGCCAGAGCCCGCCGCACGCCCGCGCTGGCCGACGCGGCGCCCGACTGCTCGGCCGCCGACCATCCGCCGCCGGGTACCCGGTCCCCGATCCGGGGGTGCGCGCTCATGCTCTCGACGATATCGTCCCAGCTCAGTACCGTGAATTCGGCGTCCACCGCGTCCCGCACGGCCGCCGGGCCGGGATACGGGCGCCCGCCGGCGATCGCGCGGGCGAACGAAGCCGACGCGCAGCAGGCCAGCAGATCCCGCTGGGCGGCCTCCCCGGAGGCCGCGTTGAACGCCGCCAGCGTGGCGGCCTGCGGCGCCTGGCTTACCATTCCAACATCCAATCAGCCGGTCCCACGCAGGTAATAGGCGCCTATCGAATCAATCGCCGGTAACCTGGCCGCAGCCGTTTTGTAGCTTTCACCAAACAACTCGGGGCTACCCTGCGGGAAAGAGGTTCGGCGCCGGGAGGTGAGCCCGTTGCCTCTGCGGGTGCGGGATCTGCTCGACGTGCCTGGTCTCGGGCTCAGGCTGCTGACGGATGTATCCGGCGCGGATCGCGCGATCCGCCATGTGTACACGACCGACCTGCCTGATCCCAGCCGCTACCTGACGCCGGGCGACCTGGTGCTGACCGGCATGATCTGGTGCCGGGAGCCGGGGGACGCCGACCGGTTCGCCCGGGCCCTGGCCCAGGCGGGGGCCGGTGTGCTCGGCGCCGGCGAGGCTCTCGGCGAGGTGAAGCCCGAGGTCATCCGGGCGTGCGGCCAGCGCGGCATCGCCGTGCTCGCGGTGCCGGCCGAGACTTCCTTCGCCGCCGTCACCGAGGAGGTGGGCCGTCGCCTGAACGGGGACCGGGTGGCGGCCATGACCAAGGTGCTCGGGCGGCGCAGGCTCCTGCTGTCCGCGGTGGCCGAGGGGGCCGGCCTGGACGCCATGTTCCGGCTGATGGGCCGCGAGACCGGGACCGATTGCTGGCTGCTCACCGCCACGGGCCGGGTCGTCGGCGGGACCGGGCCGTGGATGCCCGGGCCGCTCGGGGTCCGCCTGGCCGGGGAGTACCTCAAGGCCGACTGGCTGCCCGCCGCGGTGCGGGTGGGCGGGCCGCAGATCCCGGCGGCCGGCGACGGGAAGTACTCGCTGTTCGGCGTGGGCGGCGAGCCCAGGATCACCAGCTGGTTCGTGGCCTGTGCCGGGCATGAGCAGGACTGGGGTGCAGCGGCCCATGAGCTGCGTGAATCCGTCGCCGAGCTGGCCGCGGACGCGGCGCTGGAACGGGCCCGGCTGGAGGCCGGGCGGGCCGGTGACCGCAAGCTGGCGGAGGCGATCGTCACCATGCTCGCGTCCCAGGCAGGCGAGGGCCCCGCCCGGGCCGAGATCGCCTCGCTGATGCGCACCGCCGGGCTGCCGCCCGAGGGACCCTACCTGGTGGCGGCGATGACCGCGGAGGCCGACCGGGTGGCCGCCCCGAACGCCGACCGGATGGCCACCCCGAACGCCCACCGCTGGCGCTGCGACTTGGCCGAGGAACTGGCCGTGCCCTACGCCGAAGGCGCCGTCGCCGCCCCGCTCGGGGAACAGGTCGTGATGCTCGTCCCGCTGCCGCCCGGGCCGGGGCCGGGACCCGGCGACCAGAGGGCTCCCCAGGACGGCGCGCGAGCCGGACAGGGTTCCGCCGCGCACGCGTTCGCCGCTGCGCTGCGCGGTGCCCAGCCGGTCATGGAGTGCGACCGGTCCCGGATCAGGCTCATCGTCGGCATCAGCGCACCCGCGCCGGGCGTGGCCACCCTGCCCGGCGCGCTGCACGAGGCGCAGAGCGCGCGCCGCGTGGCCGAGCTACGCGCTCTGTCGGCCGTCTCGGTGGTCGCCAGCGACGAGGTGGCCTCGCATGAGCTCCTGCTGGCCGGGGTACCGGGCAGCGTGCTGCGTTCCTTCACCGAACGCCTGCTCGGCCCGCTGGTCGCCTACGACGAGCGGCACCGGGCCCAGCTGCTTCCCACCTTGCGCGAGTTCCTGGCCTGCTCGGGCTCGTGGAACGCCTGCGCTACCGCCATGTACGTTCACGTCAACACGGTGCGCTACCGGATCAGGCGGATCGAGGAGCTGACCGGCCGGGACCTGTCATCGCTCGGCGACCAGGTGGATTTCTTCCTCGCGCTGCGGATTCACTACCTTTGACCAGGTGGTGGTGATCCGGGCGGCTTCGGCCGCGGACGCGGCGCAGATCGCGGCGGTGATGCGGGACAGTTGGTTCGCGGCGTACGACGGGCTCATCGAGCCCGCGCTCATCGACCGGGCCACATCGCCGGACGGCGGCGCGCGGATCCGCCAGTCGTTCCGGATCCGTCCCTGGCAGCGCATGATCGCCGCGCTCGCCGACCAGCCGCGGAATCCTCCGGAGGCACCCGGGGTGCCCGGGAGCGGCATCGTGGGCTACGCGACGTTCGGGCCGGAGCTGGACGTGCTAGGCAAGCCCTGGCCGCACCCGCCCACCGCGGCGGGCTCGGCGGGCGAGGTGGCCGAGCTCTACGCGCTGTACGTCCACCCGGGCTGGTGGTCAACCGGCGCCGGGCGGGCGCTGATGAACCACGTCCTGGCGACCGTCCAGGCCGCCGGGTACGCGGGCATCACGCTCTGGGTGCTCGAGGTCAACGTCCGCGCGCGGCGCTTCTACCAGCGGGCCGGGTTCGCGGTCGACGGCGCCCGGCACGCCCTGGATAACCTCGGCGGCGTCACCGAGATCCGCTACCGGCGCGCCCTGGATCCAACGGACACGTTGGCCGCGCCGCAGGGCGGAAGTAAGGAATGAGGGAGGAAGCCAAGCATGCCCAACGACAACGACGCGGCCCAGGCGGCCGCCACCTACTTCGACGCCTGGCAGGCCGGGGACTTTGCCCGGCTGCGCTCGGTGCTAGACGACGACGTCGATTTCGCCGGCCCGATGGGGCAGGTCCAGGGCGGTGACGAATGCCTTCGCGGCCTGGAAGGGCTGGCGAAGATCATCACCGGCCTGCAGATCCGCAAGGTCTTCACGGCCGGGCCCGACGTGCTGACCTGGTACGACATGTCCACCTCGGTGGCCGACCCGGTGCCGGTGGCGAACTGGATGCTGGTCCGGGACGGCAAGATCACCCGGATCAGGGTGGCCTTCGACCCCAGGGGCATCGCGGGCGGCAGTTAAGCCGCGGTGCTCACCAGCCGCGTTCGCGCCACTCGCCCAGGTGCGGGCGCTCGGCCCCCAGGGTGGTGTCGTTGCCGTGGCCGGGATACACCCACGTCCCGTCCGGGAGCCGGTCGAACAGGCGCTCGGTCACGTCGTTGATCAGCGAGGTGAAGTCCGCGGGCGAGCCGGTCGCGCCCACTCCGCCCGGGAACAGCGAGTCCCCGGTGAAAAGGTGCGGCGAGCCGGCCAGGCTGCCGCCCGCGTCGTACAGCACCGCGAGGCTGCCCGGCGTATGCCCGCGCAGGTTGATGAGGGATACCGCACAGTCGCCGAACGCGAGCACCTCACCGTCCTCAGCCCGCCGGCCGACCTGGACCGGAAGCTCGTCCGCGTCGGCCGGGTGCGCCACCACCACGGCGCCGGTGCGCGCCTGCACCTCCGCCAGCGCCTGCCAGTGATCCCCGTGTCGGTGCGTGGTCACGATGGCGGCGACTGGCGTGTCGCCGATCAGCTCGATCAGCCGTCCCGCCTCGTTGGCCGCGTCGATCAGCAGGCCCTCGCCCGTGCTGGTGCAGCGCAGCAGGTAGGCGTTGTTGTCCATCGGGCCCACAGCTATCTTGGTCACGGTCAGGCCGTCGATTTCACGGGTGTCGGGCGGGCCGCCCACATGAACCTCTCCCGAGTACGTCACAGTGAAGAACCTATACCGAACGGACCAGGCCGCCCGCCCCCGCGCCGGCTCTCGCCGCCCGCGGTCACGCCGAGCCGAGCTGGAGAGCCGCGTGAAGATCACCATCCTGGCCGCCTCTGACGTGCATGAGCTGCTCGGCTACCGCGAGTGCGCGGACGTGATGCGCCAGGCCCTGGCCGAGCTGGCCCGCGGCCAGATCCAGCAGCCGCTGCGGACCATCGTCCGGCCGCGGGACGCGGCGGGCTTCATGGCCCTGATGCCGGCCTACTCGCCCGCCACCGGCTACGGGCTGAAGGCGCTCTGCATCACGCCGCGCAACCCGGCCGCCGGGAAGGACGCGCACCAGGGCGCGGTGCTGCTGTTCGCGGCGGGCACGGGAGAGCCGCTGGCGCTGGTGAACGCGTCGGCGATCACCCAGATCCGGACCGCGGCGGTCTCCGCCGTCGCCACCAGCCTGCTGGCCCGGCCGGGCGCAGCCCAGCTGGCCATCATCGGCACCGGCGTCCAGGGCCGGGCGCACGCGCACGCGCTGGCCGCCACCCGGCCGCTCGCCGGGATCCGGCTGGCCGGACGAGACCCGGCCCGGGCCCGTGCGGTGGCCGCTGAGCTGGCCGGGGAGCTCAACGTCCCGGTCACCGCGTGCGCTGCGGTGGCCGACGCCGTCGAGGGAGCCGACATCGTGGTGACCGCCACCTCGTCCGCCACGCCGGTGGTGCGCCGCGAGTGGCTGGCGGCCGGGGCCCACGTCAACGCGGTCGGCGCGTGCGTGCCGGGCGACCGCGAGATCGACACCGCGACCATGGCTGAGGCGGCCGTGTTCGCCGACCGCCGCGAGTCCGTCCTGACCGAGTCCGGGGACTACCTGCTGGCCGCCGCCGAAGGAGCCGGCCAGCAGGTCCGGGCCGAGCTCGGCGAGCTGCTCCTCGGCACCGCGCCGGGCCGGGCCAGTGACGACGAGATCACCCTGTTCGAGTCCCTCGGTCTGGCCGCCGAAGACCTGGCCGCCGCCAGCTACCTTTACCAGAAGGCCCTCCGCCAGGGCGCCGGCACCACGGCTGACTTCTAATCCGCCAGGCTCCCGGCTTGCGGGCTGGTGGGCCACAACTCCGAACGTCCGGGCCTGCCACATGGGGCATGTGGGCCCCAAGCCCAGCCTCCGGAACCAGGGTGCCCGTGCGCCTTGGCGCCCGTGCGCCTTGGCGCCCCGGCTGCGGGTGCAGCCCCGGATCCCGGACGGATCCTCATCATTGTGGATCGTTACTGCCCGCGGGCGGGCAGTAACGATCCACGATCCTGCCGAACCGGGCTCGTCCCCTGCTGGATCGCAGTCCGCGGCCCGCTGGGCTGGTACCGGCAGCAACGCTCGTCACGGGAATCACAAGTCAGGCGTGGCTTCGATGATGAGGCGGCAGCCAGAGCTGGCGTGCTCCTCTGCCGGGGCCGGTGTGCCACACGCCCGGGGACCCTGGGCGCGTCACGGCGCCGCAAGTTCGCTTCCGCATCTCGCCCCCCGGCCGCATGATCGACCGCCCGCCGGTGCTGTCCCGCTCACCGGCCCACCGTCGCCTCGGCGATCAGCTGACGGCCAGGAGAGGTGCTAGCACGGTTGGCATGTTCCTCCCCGCATCTGCCGTGCTCTCGCATCTAACGCCCCGCGACGCGCACCAGAAGACGTGTTGCCGCAACCGCGTCGTGTGCTCAGCCAGGGTGGCGGATGCGAAAAGAGCCGCGACGGCCGCGGGCGTCCTTCGCTATCTTGGAGAGAGCCGGGGGCGGGCATAACGGCGGTCGATCTGATGCTTCTAATGGAAACGGGGTGGAGCCCGGGCGCGGCGACCACAGTGCTGACCCTGGGGGGCGACCCCCGGAGCCTCTGCAATGTTAGTCGGGGGGTGACCCCCGGAGCCCCCACAGTGTTAACCCGGGGGGCGACCCCCGGAGCCCCCGAAATGTCAGACCCCCCGGCTACCATCGCCAAGCGATCCGTCTACCCGTTCCCGAGAGCTTCAAGAGAGAGGCGCAGTGGCTGACCGGCTTGTCGTTCGCGGCGCCCGCGAGCACAACCTGAAGGACGTGTCGCTGGACCTGCCGCGGGACGCCATGATCGTGTTCACCGGGCTGTCCGGTTCGGGGAAGTCCAGCCTGGCCTTCGACACCATCTTCGCCGAAGGCCAGCGCCGGTACGTCGAGTCGCTTTCCGCCTATGCCCGGCAGTTCCTCGGCCAGATGGACAAGCCCGACGTCGACTTCATCGACGGGTTGTCTCCCGCGGTCTCGATCGACCAGAAGTCCGCGAGCCGGAACCCGCGCTCCACCGTGGGAACGATCACCGAGGTCTACGACTACCTGCGGCTGCTGTACGCCAGGATCGGCAAGCCCCATTGCCCCATCTGCGGGCGGCCGATCGCGCGGCAGACCCCGCAGCAGATCGTGGACCGGGTGATGGAACTGGAGGACGAGACCAGGTTCCAGGTCCTGGCCCCGGTGGTCCGCGGGCGCAAAGGCGAGTACGGGGAGCTGCTGCGCGAGCTGCAGACCAAGGGCTACTCCCGGGCGCGGGTGGACGGCACCATCGTCCGGCTGGACGAGGCCCTGGCTAGCCAGCTGCCCACGCTGAAGAAGTACGAGAAGCACGACATCGAGGTGATCGTCGACCGGCTCTCGGTCAAGGACACGGCCCGGCGCAGGCTGACCGACTCGGTGGAAACCGCTCTCGGCCTGTCCGGCGGGGTGGTCATCCTCGACCTGGTCGACCTGCCGGCGGAGGACCAGCACCGGGAGCGGATGTACTCCGAGCACCTGGCCTGCCTCTACGACGACCTTTCATTCGACGAGCTCGAGCCGCGGTCATTCTCGTTCAACTCGCCGTGGGGTGCCTGCTCGGACTGCACCGGGCTGGGTACCAAGCTTGAGGTCGACCCGGAGCTGATCGTGCCGGACGAGAGCGCGTCGCTGGCCGACGGCGCCCTCGCGCCGTGGAGCAGCGGCCATCTCAGCGACTACTTCATCCGCCTGATCGAGGCCCTCGGCGAGACGATCGGGTTCCGGACGGACACGCCGTGGGCCAAGCTGCCCGCCCGCGCCCGCCAAGCTCTGCTGCGCGGTTACGACGGGCAGATCCACGTCCGCTACCGGAACCGGTACGGCCGGGAGCGCGCGTACTACACGACGTTCGAGGGCGTGATCCGCTGGGTCGAGCGGCGGCACGCCGAGGCGGAATCGGACTCCAGCCGGGAGAAGTTTGCCGGTTACATGCGCGAGGTCCCGTGCCCGTCCTGCGGCGGTGCCCGGCTGAAGCCGGTGTCGCTGGCCGTGACCGTGGACGGCCGGTCGATCTCCGAGCTGTGCGCGATGCCCGTTGGCGACCTGGCCAAGCAGCTGCTCACGCTGGAGCTGTCCGGCCGCGACCAGCAGATCGCCGGCCGGATCATCAAGGAGGTCAACGCCAGGATGGGCTTCCTGCTCGACGTGGGCCTGGACTACCTGAGCCTGGACCGTGCGTCGGCCACCCTGGCGGGCGGCGAGGCCCAGCGGATCAGGCTGGCCACCCAGATCGGCTCCGGCCTGGTCGGGGTGCTCTACGTGCTGGACGAACCGTCGATCGGGCTGCACCAGCGGGACAACCACCGTCTGCTCGAGACGTTGCTCCGGCTGCGTGACCTGGGCAACACGCTGATCGTCGTCGAGCACGACGAGGACACGATCAGGGCCGCGGACTGGGTGGTGGACATCGGGCCGCGGGCGGGGGAGCACGGCGGCCATATCGTGGTGGCCGGGACCGTCGCCGACCTGCTGGCCAGCCCCGACTCGCTGACCGGCGCCTACCTGGCGGGACGGCTGTCAATCCCGGTGCCCGCCACGCGCAGGAAGCGGGACAGGAGCCGGGAGGTGACGGTCAAGGGCGCGTCCGAGCACAACCTGCGCGGCGTGGACGTGACGTTCCCGCTCGGCTGCCTGGTGGCGGTCACCGGGGTGTCAGGATCGGGCAAGTCGACCCTGGTCAACGACATCCTGTACAAGGCGCTGGCCCGGGAGCTGAACGGCGCCCGCACGGTGCCCGGCAAGCACGTCAGGGTCACCGGGATGCAGCACCTGGACAAGGTGGTCCACGTTGATCAGGGCCCGATCGGGCGCACGCCCCGGTCCAACCCGGCCACGTACACCGGCGTGTTCGACCACGTGCGGAAGCTGTTCGCGGCGACTACCGAGGCGAAGATCCGCGGTTACCAGCCGGGCCGGTTCTCGTTCAACGTCAAGGGCGGCCGGTGCGAGGCCTGCGCCGGGGACGGCACGATCAAGATCGAGATGCAGTTCCTGCCCGACGTCTACGTGCCGTGCGAGGTCTGCCACGGCGCCCGGTACAACACCGACACCCTGCAGGTGCACTACAAGGGCAAGACGATCGCCGAGGTCCTGGACATGCCGATCGAGGAGGGGGCCGAGTTCTTCGAGGCGGTGCCCGCCATCCACCGGCACCTGAAGACGCTGGTCGACGTCGGCCTCGGCTATGTCCGGCTCGGCCAGCCCGCCCCCACCTTGTCCGGCGGCGAGGCGCAGCGGGTCAAGCTTGCCTCCGAACTGCAGCGCCGGGCCACCGGCCGCACCATCTACGTGCTGGACGAGCCCACCACCGGACTGCACTTCGAGGACATCCGCAAGCTGCTCGGCGTGCTGACCCGGCTGGTCGAGACGGGCAACACGGTGATCGTGATCGAGCACAACCTGGACGTCATCAAGACCGCCGACTGGGTCATCGACCTCGGGCCCGAGGGCGGCGCGGGCGGCGGCCTGGTGGTCGCCGCCGGGCCGCCGGAGAAGGTCGCGGCCGTCGAGGAGAGCTACACCGGGCAATTCCTCAAGAAGCTGCTCGACAAGAAGCTGCTCAACGCCTGACCGCGACGCTTGACCGCCACGCTTGACCGCGACGCCTGACTGCGGCAGCCGCCGCGACGGCGCAGTGGCGTCAGGCGGGCCGCTCTTCGAGCCGGAAGCCGACCTTCAGGGTGACCTGGAAGTTGCAGCCGCCGTCTTCCGTGATGCTGCCCCGGATCCCGCTGACCTCGAACCAGTCCAGGTTGCGCAGGGTCTGGGAGGCGCGGCTGACGGCTCCCTTAATCGCATCGTCGATGCTCTCGGTCGAGGAGCCGACGATCTCGCTGACCGAATAGATGTTGTCTGCCACCGGTAATCCTTCCGTACGTGGGTGTGCCCATCGCCTACCCCGAACGGGGGGCGACTCACTTACCGCTTGTCGGCCAGCCGGGCGGCCCGGGCGTTCAGGTAGCGCTGCTGCGGCAGGTTGCTCGTCCGCGCGGCGGCCGCCAGATAGGCATCATGCGCGGCCGCGCACTCACCCGCCATCTCCAGCAGGTGCGCGGTGACCGCTGGCAGCCGGTGGTCTGCGGTCATCCGGGCGTCTGCCCCCAGTCCGGCGAGGAGCTCGAGCGCGGCCCGCGGGCCCCGGGCCATGGCCACCGCGACGGCGTGGTTCAGCCGCACCACCGGGTTGTCGGACAGCTGCAGCAGCAGCTCGTACAGCGCCATAATCTGCGGCCAGTCGGTCGCCTCGGCGCTCGGCGCCTCGTCGTGAAGGGCAGCGATGGCCGCCTGCAGCTGATAGGGGCCAGGCCCGCGGGCCAGGGCACCGCTGATGAGGTCTACCCCCTCGGCGATCTGGGCGGCGTCCCACCGTCCCCGCTCCTGCTCGGCCATCGGGATCAGCTCGCCGCCCGGCCCGGTGCGGGCCGCCCGGCGCGCGTCGGTGAGCAGCATGAGAGCGAGCAGGCCGGTGACCTCGCCGTCCTCGGGAAGCAGGCGCCGTATCAGACGGGTCAGCCGGATCGCCTCGGCGGCCAGCTCCGCGCGGTGCAGGCTCGGCCCGGACGTGCTGGCGTAGCCCTCGGTGAAGATCAGGTACAGCACATGCAGCACCGCCGCTAGCCGCGCGGCGCGCTCGCCCGGCGCAGGCATCCGGAAGGGCACGGTGCTGTCTTTGACCTGCTGCTTGGCCCGGCTGATCCGCCGCGTCATGGTCGCTTCCGGGACCAGGAAGGCCCGGCCGATTTCCGCTGTGGTCAGGCCGCCGACCGCGCGGAGGGTCAGCGCGATCTGCGAGGCCGGGGTCAGCGCCGGATGGCAGCACATGAACAGCAGGATCAGCGTGTCGTCACGGTCCCCGGGTGCCGTGTCGGCCGCGGGTGCCCGCCACTGCTCGGGCAGCACCCACCGGGCGACCGTGTCCTCGCGGCGCTGGCGCGCCGCCTCCGCGCGCAGCAGATCGGTCAGCCGCCGGGAGGCGACCGTGATCAGCCAGCCGCGCGGGCTGTCCGGGATGCCCTCGTCCGGCCACTGCCTGGCCGCCGCGATCAGCGCCTCCTGGGTGGCGTCCTCGGCAGTGTCGAAGTGCCCGTAACGCCGGACCAGCGCGCCGAGGACCTGCGGCGCCAGCTGGCGCAGCAGGTCCTCGACCCCGGCTCCGTCCTCGGGCATGCCCGGTCAGGTCCCCGGCTCAGCCGTCGAGCTCGGCCCGCGAATCCGCGATCGGCCGGACGTCGATCGCCTCCGCGCGCTCCCGGAGATGCTCCGGACCGGGGATCCTGGTCAGCCGGGCGGCGATCTCGGTCGCCCGGTCGAAGCTGTCGCACTCCACGATCCAGTAGCCGGCCAGGACCTCCTCGGTCTCGGCGTACGGGCCGTCCGTCACGACCGGGATGTCGTTGCGCAGCCGGATCCTCCTGGTATGCACCGGCGCGGCCAGCCCCCGCGTCTCGACCAGTTCCCCCGATTCGGCCAGGTCCTTGGCGAACGACTCCATGAAGGCCCCCATCGCGGCGAAATCCTCGCCGGACCAGGCCGGCGTGCCTCCGGCAGCCTGGCCGGCCATCGAGTCATAGTCCTGCTGCGAGCCGTACACCAGGATCATGTACTTCATGATCGCTCCTCTCGGTTAACGCGCACGTGCGCTTCAGCAGAGACGTCGAGGCCGCCGACTCAGCCCGGACATCCGCGCTCCGGTATTTCGTGACCGGCTTGCCGGCGGCTGTCCGTGCGGCACCGGGAGCGGCCCGCTCGGTGACTATACGCTGCAGGAGTCCGCAGGTTGGGGACTCGGTAGCGGGGCGATGCGCGGAGCCGGATGTCAGCAGGGAGCGCGTGGTGGAGATCATGACCGGCAGCGGGGCCGCCCGGGCCGAGCTGGACGGGCAGAGGCAGAGGCAGAGGCAGAGGCAGGACGGGGCAGGGCAGGACGGGGCAGGGCAGGACGGGCCTGGGCTCGACGGGCAAGGGCAGCAGGGCTCGGCGGAGCTCGGTGTGGCGGAGCCAGGTGCGGCGGAGCGCGGTGCGGCGGAGCCCGGTGCGGCCCGGTTCCTGCTGGTGCTGACGCACGGCGCAGGTGGCAGCGTCGGATCACCAGACCTGCTCGCCGCCCGTGACGCCGCGCTGGGAGTCGGCGGGCTGGTCGCCCGCGTCACCCAGCCGTACCGGGTCAAGGGTGCCCGGGCGCCAGGCTCGGCGGTGCGCCAGGACGCCGCCTGGATCGAGATCGTCACCGCACTGACCGCCCTGGCCCCCGGCGTCCCGCTCGTCCAGGGCGGGCGCAGTAACGGAGCGCGGGTAGCGTGCCGCACCGCGGCCGCCGTGGGCGCCCGGGCCGTGATCGCGCTGGCGTTCCCGCTGCGGCCGCCGGGCACGGCGGGACCCGGCAGGGTGGCCGAACTGCAGGCGGCGCGGGCCAACGGGGCCACGGTACTGGTGGTGAGCGGCGAGCGTGACCCGTTCGGGATTCCCGCGGCCGCGGACGCAGATCGTGTCGTCGTTGTGCCCGCGGAGACCCATTCGCTGAAGGGTCACCGCGCGTTTATCGCCGGGGCTGTGGCCGACTGGCTGCCAGGGGTGCTGAGCTGAGAGCGGCTTCAGCTGAGGAGGTTTCGCGGGATGGCCAGATAAGGGACCCCGCTCAGGTACCGCCGGTGCCGGATAAGGCGGCCGGTGCCTGCCCGCCGTGCTGCGGTACGATCCGGGCCGGACGATCGAAGCCCAGGTCGGTGGGTCTGTGCGGGGCGATCAACTCGCCGTCGGGCAGGAGTTCGCCCGTGTCCTCGAAGATTACGATGCCATTGCAGAGCAGGCTCCAGCCCTGCTCGGGGTGGCTGGCGATAGTGTGCGCCGCCTCACGATCCGGCGCGGACGCGTCCGGACACGGCGGCGAGTGTGGGCACATATGAGTGCCTCCTGGTTGGGTTTTCATTCTCGTTCTCGAACCGTTGTTAGTTTGCCGCAGGCTTGACGGTCGGCATATGGCTCACGAGAATCGTTTTACCGCTCGCCATCTGTGGCATGCCGCTAGTTCCTGCCTGGCACGTATTAACTACTAGTTGTAACTACTTTGTTCTACTGTCCGTCGTGCTGGTGCTCGGGCCCTGCTGGCCAAGTGGCCTAGACCAACTGTGCTCCTACCCAATAGTAGGCGCAAGTGACACGCTTTATCACTTGCGGCTCGCGCCCGTCCCGAAATGTCTGGGCCGGGCCGTGGCCAGGCTGATCCCTTTAACTGGAGACGTCGCGACCCCCCGGCAGGTTCACCTCGGCCGGGAACGAAAGAAAACGCCGGAAGCGGGCCGGTGTTATGGCTCGCTGAGCGGAGCCGCCAGCGGGCTCGGCTCGAACACCTCGGGCGGGATGCTGTTGAGCCGGTGCGTTTCACGCAGCGTGAGCAGGCGCTCAGCTTCGGCGGTCAGGGCGTGCACTTTCGGCGTGGCCATGGCCTTACGGCGGAAGATGCGGTCGTCGAAGCCCCGCGGGCCGATCTCCACGCGTTGCGCCGCGTAAGCGGCGTGCACCGCCGCGGTCAGCGCGGCGTCCAGGTCCAGCGCGAAGCGGCGGACGTCGCCGCTGGGGGCATTCCCGGCCTCGGCCTGCCGGAAACGGCTCTCGGCCTCGGCCGCCGCAGCGAGGAGCTCGTCCCGGCGGCCCGCCAGCGCCACGTCGGCCTTGTACCGCTGCTCCGCTTCGCTGCTCGGCTTATGCCGTCCCGTCACCCCGGATCTCATGGCCCATAGGTTAGCCGGGTCACCGGCCGCCGACGAGCGAGGGTCAGGCCTAGGGCCCTGGCCGCGCACCTCGGGCGAGCGGCCGCGATCGCGGCCGGCCTCCCGAGCCGGGCGAACCCCGGGTTCCACCTCGCTCTTAGCCAGGTGGAACCCGGGGTCCATGGCGCTGCGGCCGACAGGCCCGGGTCCGCCTACACTTGCGCGGCCGGCGGCCCGTCCTGGCCGAAGGCCACCCGGACGGAGCGCTCCTCGGTGCCGCGCAGGACGGTCAGCTCGATACTGCCTGCGGACGCCGCGGCCCGCAGCGCGCCCGACAGGTCGTCGACGGAGCGGACGGGCTGGCCCGAGGCGGCCGTGATCATGTCGCCGGAGGCGAGTCCGGCGCCTGCTGCCGGGCTGTCCTCGGCCACCTTGTGGATGAGCAGGCCCTCGGCTTCGGGCAAGCCGACGGCGCGGCGCATCCGCCTGGCTACGTGACCGGGGGCGATGGCGATGCCGAGCTGCGGCGGCCGGACCGACTCCCCGCGGCCCAGCGCGTCGACCCGGCCGCGCAGCGCCTCGTCGGCCGGAATGGCCAGATAGAAGCCCTCGCCGAGGCGGTTCGTGTTGATCCCGAGGAGCTGTCCGCTGGCGTTCAGGACCGGGCCGCCCGACGATCCGGGCAGCAGCGGCGCGGTGTGCTCCAGGCTGCCGGTGATGCGCATCCCGCGGGGCCCGCGGAAGGAGCGGTCGATGCCGGAGACGAACCCGAACGTGACCCGCAGTCCGCGCCCGCCCGGGTTGGACAGCGCGAAGACAGGTGCCCCGATGGCCGGCGCATCGGTGGCCCACGCCAGCGCGGCCGCCGCGCCGGTGTCGGTATCGATGACGGCGAGATCGCCGTCGATGTCATGGCCTGCCACAGTCCCTTCGGCGGTGCGCCCATCGGCGAAGGTGACCGTCACCTGACTGCCGCGGACGTTGTGCGCGTTAGTCAGCACGCGGCCTTCGCCCAGCACGATGCCCGAGCCGACGCCCCACCGCTGCCCGATGCCGACCACGGAGGCGCCGGCGTCTTCCGCCAGCCGCGCGATGCTGGCTGAGATCTCGTCGAGGACCGTCATCCTGGTCACTCCCTTTCGGTTAGTAGTAACTTGCAAGTTACTACCGACTAGGGGAGTGTCAACGCGGGAGGCTAGGATTTCGCTCATGGCTCAGCAGGACATGCGCGCCTCTTCGGCCCAGCAGGGCACCCCCTCTTCCGCTCAGCAGGGCACCGCCTCTTCGGCCCAGGAGGGCACCGCCTCTTCCGCTCAGCAAGATGTCGCCTCTTCGCCGCTCGCGGAGGCGCTGGCCAGGGTCGGCGACCGGTGGACCCTGCTGATCGTGGAGGCGCTGCTGAGCGGGCCGCGCCGGTTCAACGACCTGCTGGATCAGCTTCCCGGTATCGCGGCGAGCATCCTGTCCGAGCGCCTCAAGCGGCTCGAGCGGGACGGGCTGCTGCTGGCCCGGCCCTACTCCGAGCGCCCGCCCCGGGCCGCCTACCAGCTGACCGCCGACGGCAGGGAGCTCGCGGGTGCGCTCCGCCTGCTGGCGGCCTGGGGCGCCGGTCACGCCGATCCGGCTCAGGCGCCCGTGCACCCGGCGTGCGGGACCCCGGTCGAGGCGCGCTGGTACTGCCCGACCTGCGATCATCTGGTGGACGGCGAGCCGGACAGCGCCGAGGTCCGCTACGTCTGACGACGGCCAGGCTCAGGCCAGGCTGGCGGCCCAGCTCGAGTGCAGTGCGGCGTACCCGCCGCCGCTCGCCATCAGCTCGGAGGGCGGGCCGTCCTCGGCGATCCGGCCCTGTTCCAGAACCAGCACCCGGTCCGCGATCGCCACCGTAGACAGCCGGTGGGCGATGATGACCGCCGTCCGTCCGGCCAGCACAGTGCGCAGCGCGGCCTGCACCAGCCGCTCGCTCGGGATGTCCAGCAGCGAGGTGGCCTCGTCCAGGACCAGGACGGCCGGGGCGGCCAGGAACGCCCGCGCGAACGAGATGAGCTGGCGCTGCCCGGCCGACAGCCGCCCGCCGCGTTTGCCGACCGAGGTGGCATAGCCCTCGGGCAGCGCGTCGATGAAGTCGTGCGCTCCGATCATCGTGGCCGCCGTCCGCACGTCTGCGTCCGACGCATCCGGCCGGCCGAGCCTGATGTTGTCCGCGACCGACCCGCCGAACAGGAAGTTCTCCTGGGTGATCACGATCACCTCGGCGCGCAAGGCCGCATCGGGCAGCTCCCGCAGGTCGATCCCGTCCAGCGTGACCCGGCCCGAGCGCGGGTCGTAGAACCGGCCGAGCAGCCGCGCGATCGTCGTCTTCCCCGCGCCGGTCTCGCCGACCAGCGCGACCGTCTGGCCGGCCGGGATGTCCAGATCCAGGCCCGGCAGCACGACGTTGTCGCGGTAGCCGAAGGTGACCGCCTCGAACCGCACCCGCCGCCCCGACTGCGTTCCCTCATGGGCTCCGCCGCGCACCGGCGGCAGGGCCGGGGACGCGGGTTCGGGCACCGCGGGTTCCTGTTCCAGTACGCCGGAGATCTTCTCCAGGCCGGAGGCCGCCGACTGGAACGTGTTGTAGAACTCGGCCACGTCCTCCAGCGGGTCGAAGAAGCGCTGGAGGTAGAGCAGGAAGGTGGCGAGCACGCCCACCTTGATGTCGCCGTCGATGACCAGCAGCCCGCCGTAACCGAGGATCACGCCGGTGATGACGTTGCCGACCAGCGACACGCTCGGGCCGAATATCGCATACAGCCGGGCGGCATGCCTGCTCGCTTCGGAGTACTCCTGGCCTTGCGCGGAGAAGATCGCGGAGTTCCGCGGCTCCCGGCGGAAGGCCTGGACCGCCCGGATCCCGCCGAACGTCTCGACGAACTGCACGATGACCAGTGCGATGGATTCCCTGGTGCGCCGGTAGGCCCGGGAGGACTCGCGCCGGTACCACGCCGTCAGCCAGGCCAGCGGGAAAAAGCCGACCAGCACGACCAGGCCGAGCTGCCAGTCCAGCAGCATCATCCCGGTGCCGACCAGGAGCAGGGTCAAGATCGCCGCGATGAGCGAATCGAGCCCCTCCTCGAACAGGTCGGAGATCGAGTCGATGTCGGAAGTCTGCCGGGAGATGACCCGGCCCGAGGTGTAGCTCTCGTGAAACGCCACGTCCAGGGCCTGGCCGTGCGCGAACAGGCGGCTGCGCAGCTCCAGCACGATCCGCTGGCCCACCCGGCCGGTCATGCTGACGAACATGCGCGTGGTGACGGCCTGGACCGCCACCGCGCAGCCGAACGCGGCGGCGATGACGAGCAGCGGCGCCGCGTCGTGGGCGTGCAGCAGCGGCGGCAGGCCGTTGTCGATGGCCAGGCCGACCAGCCATGGGCCGGCCAGCGCGGCCAGGCTCTCGACCACGATCAGCGAGATCGTGACGATCACCGCGCGCCGGTGCGGCCGCAGCAGGTCCCCGAGCAGCCGCCTGCTGCGCTCGCGCAGCAGCGCGGCGAGGCCGGCCGTCATCTCGTCGGCGTTCTCCGCCGCGACGCCGCGCCAGGCGTTGGCGTCGGTGCTCACGCGCTCTCCTCCAGTTCTGCCATGTCCATCAGGTCCGCGTACTCGGCGTTGGCGGCCAGCAGCTGCCGGTGGCTGCCGGTGGCCGCGATGACGCCGCCGGACAGCAGCGCTACCCTGTCGGCCAGCGCGACCGTCGACGGCCGGTGCGCCACGACCAGGGCCGTCGCGCCGGCCAGGATCTCGCGCAGGGCCTTGGTCACCCGCTCCTCGGTGTGCACATCGAGCGCGGAGAGCGGGTCGTCCAGGATCAGCACGTCCGGCCTGGCCAGGATGGCCCTGGCCAGTGCGATCCGCTGCCGCTGGCCGCCGGACAAGGCGATGCCCTGCTCGCCGATCCTGGTGTCCAGGCCCCATGGCAGGTCGTAGGCGAACCGGGCCTGCGCGGCCGTCAGCGCGGCCTCGACCGCCGCATCGTCCGCGTCCGGCGCGCCGAACGTGACGTTCTCCCGCACGCTGGCCGAGAACAGGGTGGCCTCCTCGAACGCGCATCCGACCGCCGCGCGCAGCCCGGCCAGCGGGATGTCTCGGATGTCCGTCCCGTCCAGCTGGACCGTTCCCGACGTCGGGTCGGCCAGCCGGGGCACGAGCTGCAGGAGGGTGGACTTCCCCGAGCCGGTGGCCCCGGTGAGCACCATCGTCTGGCCGGGCGGCAGGTCGAGCACGATGTCCCGGAGTACCGGCTCCGCCGCGCCCGGGTACCGGAAGGTCACCTGGTCGAAGACCAGGTGACCGCGCTTGCCGCCGGCGAGGGTATCGGACGGCGGCCGGGCACGCGGCACAGCCCGTTCGGCCGCAAGGCCTTGAGGGCGGGCCTTGTCGGTGATCTCGGGCTGGGCGTCGAAGATCTCCAGGACGCGCTGCCCCGCGGTGGCCGCCTCCTGGCCGGCCGCGATGATGTAGCCGAGAGACTCGACCGGCCAGACGAGCTCCAGCGCCAGGGTGATGAAGGCCACCAGGCCGCCCAGGGTCAGCGATCCCCGGCTGACCGCGACCGCGCCGAGCACGACGATGATGCCGATGACGGCGTTCGGGATCAGGTCCAGCAGCGCCCAGAAGGAGCCGAGCAGGCTGGCCTTCTCGACCTGCGTCCGGTAGACCTTGGTGGCCTGGGCGCCGTGCCGGGCGGCAGCATGCTGGCCGCGGCCGAGCGCCTTCAGCACCCGGATGCCCGTCGCCGCTTCCTCGATCAGCGTGGCCAAGTCACCCTGCTGGTCCTGGACCTGCCGCGACAGGACCCGGTAGCGCTTCTCGAACCTGAGGCAGACCGGCACCACGGGCGCGAACACCACGCCGGTGACCAGTCCGAGCCACCAGTTCAGGTGGATCAGCAGGGCGACCACCGCGATGAACGTCACGATGTTCGTGATCAGGAAGATGAGGCCGAACCCGGCGAACCTGCGGATGGCCGACAGGTCGGTGGTGGCCCGTGACAGTAGCTGGCCCGACTGCCAGCTGTCGTGAAAGGACGGCTGCAGCCGCTGCAGGTGGGCGTACAGGTCGTCCCTGATGGTCTTCTCCATCGACGCGACCGCATCGGCCTGGATCCACCGGCGGATCAGGTTCAGCAGCGCTATCGCGACGCCCAAGCCGATCGCCGCCAGGGCGAGCGGGATCAGCAGCTGCTTGTCCCCGTGCCCGATCGCCCCGTCCACGACGGTCTTGGTCAGCAGCGGGATGGCGATCTCGGCGGCGACCGCGCCGAGCGCCGCGGCCAGCATGACGACCATCTGGACGCGGAACGGCTTCAGGTAGCCACGAAGCCGCCACAGGGCCCCGGCCGGCCGTCCCCGGGCGGAGGCGCGCGTCACCCGTGAGAGTGTTATGGGGGGCATTGGCCTGACGCTAACCGCCGGACGGGAGACTGTCACCTCATTTTCCGCGCCGCGATGTTAGAGTGGTGCGCCGTCAACCCGGAAAGTAGCCATATGGACACGGGGGGTGTCGATGGGCGGTGGGGGGTTGCCACGGCACGCGAATCCTGCGGGGCGGTATCTGTCCGGGCTCTGCGCGGCGGGGCTGGGATTGTGCGCGGCGGGCTGGCTGGTGCTGACTCCGTTCGCGTTCGGTTACCGGGGCACGTCGCACGGCGCGACGCCAACCGACCTGGCCACGGGCAGCGTGCTGGCCGCGGTCTGCCTGGTCACCCTGGTGGCCTGGGACGCCGCCTGGCGGCGCGCGCTGCAGGCCGACGGGGTGCTGACCGGCCCGCCGGGCGACCCGCCGCGGGCGCGGGACCGGCAGGCCCGCGACGGCGCCGCGAGCCCCGCGCCCCAGCCGGACCAGGTGCTGACCGCGCTGCGCGCGCTGCTCGCCCAGTCTGCCGAAGCCGTTGGGTCCGCCTCGGCCGCCGCCGCGCCAGCCGGAGCCGTTGGCTCCGCCCCAGCCGCCGCGTCAGCCGGATCCGTCATCCCGGAGCCCAGGAACGGCACGGAACCCGCCAACGGCATCGCGGTCATCGAATCGAGGCTCGCCGGAGCCGAGCCGCTGATGCCGGGCTACGAGGACGAGGAGACGTGGTGAGCAAGATCGCGCTTGGCGGCCTGCTGGTCATGGCGGCCACCGGAGCGTGGCTGGTCGCGGCGCCGTTCGTGGTGCGGTATCAGCCCGCCGGCGCGCCGTGGACCGGCGCGGCCTGGATGGACGTGGCCGTCGGCGCTGTCGTGGTCGCGGGGGGCCTGGCCGGCTTGTTCGCCGCACTGTCCGGCCGGGTAAGTGATCTTTACGCCGCAGCGGCCCGCGGCCCCGAGGCGGGACCTGGTGAGGCGCAGCAGAGGCAGTAGAGTCGCAGTCCGTGAGCTTTGATGTCAGGCGCGTACGGGCGGCGTACCCGGCCCTGGACGACGGCTACGCCTACCTTGACGGTGCGGCCGGTACCCAGGTGCCCTCGGCGGTCATTGACGCCATCGCGGATACCTACCGGTCCGGCCTCTCCAACGCGGGCGGCGCGTTCCCGGCCAGCGGGCGCGCCGGCCGCATCGTCGCCGAGTGCCGCCGCGCCCTGGCCGACCTGACCGGCGCCGAGCCCGATGGCGTGATCCTCGGGCCGAACATGACCACCCTCACCTACCGGCTCGCGGACACGCTGTCCCGGCCGTGGGGCCCAGGCGACGAGGTGGTCGTTTCCCGGCTGGATCACGACGCCAACATCAGGCCCTGGGTCCAGGCCGCCGAGCGCCGCGGTGCCACGATCCGCTGGGCCGAAGTCGATATATCGACGGCCGAGCTGCCGGCCGCCCAGTACGGCACACTGCTGTCCGAGCGGACCCGGCTGGTCGCGGTCACCGCGGCGAGCAACCTGGTGGGCACCAGGCCGGACGTGCCTGCCATCGCCGCTGCCGCGCACGCGGTCGGTGCGCTGTGCTACGTGGACGGCGTGCACGCCACCCCGCACATTCCGGTCGACGTGCGGGCGCTCGGCGCCGACTTCTACGCCACCAGCGCCTACAAGTGGTCCGGGCCCCACATCGGCACCGTCGTGGCCGACCCCGCGCTGCTGGAGACCCTGCACCCGGACAGGCTCGTGCCCGCCCCGTCCGGCGTGCCCGGCCGGTTCGAGCGGGGCACCCCAGCGTACGCCGACCTGGCCGGGGTGATCGCGGCCGTCGATCACCTCGCCGGGCTGGACGCCACCGCCGCGGGCCGCCGGAGGGAGCGGCTGCTGGCGTCCATGGCCGCCGTGGAGCAATACGAGGGGCAGCTGTTCGGGCGCCTGCTCGGCGGCCTGGCCGCCATGCGGCACGTGACGCTGTACGGGAAGGCCGCGCGGCGGGCGCCGACGGCGTTCTTCACCGTGGCCGGGGCCACGCCCCTGCAGGTCGCATCGGCCGTGGCCGCCCGCCAGGTCAACGTGTGGCATGGCGACAACTACGCGTGGGAGCTGGCCGGCGCGTTCGGCCTGCGGGAGAGCGGCGGCGGCGTCCGCGCCGGGCTCGTGCACTACAACGACGAGGCCGACGTCGACCGGCTGCTGGCCGCCCTCGCCGAGCTCGCTCCCGGCGGCGTAGGCTGAAAACAGATCCGTCCGCAGGACGGGAAAGCTGAGGTCGATGCGATGACGGCGTTCGGCAGCCTGCTGGCCGTGCTGGCCGGGCTGCTGCACGACCTGACCCAGCTCGCGGTGAGCCCCTCGGCCCTGACCGGCGCGACCGCGACGACCGCCATGACCGCCCTGGCCGCGACCGTCCTGGCCGGGGCCGTGCTCGCGGCCGGGCTGGCCCTGCTCACCTCGGTGGTCTCCGGCACCGTCGCCCTGCCGCTGATCCGCCGCGCCCGGGCGCTGCGGGAGAAGTCGTGGCGGGCGGCGTTCCTGCGGCAGTGCGACCCTGACGCGGCGGGCCGGGCCAGGCCCAGAGCACCGTCGGCGGCCCTAGCGGCCGCAACTTCCCGCTAACCCGCGGAACTCCGCGGCCGCTTCCAGCACCTCATCCGCCATAGCTGGAAGGCCGTTTCCCCATGAGCAGCATTTTTGGCGTCCCCGTGGACGCCGCGTACCACCTCGTCTTCGGATTCACCAGTTTCCTCACCCCGGCCCTGGGCGGCGCGGCCGCGGTCGCCGCGATCATCGTGTTCACCATGGTTATCCGGGCCCTGCTGATGCCGCTCAGCCTGCGCGGGCTCCGCGGGCAGGCCGCCGTGGCCCGGCTCGCGCCGCAACTGCAGGCCCTGCGCCAGCAGCACGCCAAGCAGCCGGAGCGGCTGCAGCGCGAGATGACTGCGCTGTACAAGCGGGAAGGCACGAGCATGTTCGCTGGGCTCACGCCGCTCCTGCTCCAGTGGCCGCTGCTGTCCGTCATGTACCTGCTGTTCCGCTCGGCCCAGGTCGGCGGGAAGCCGAACGCGCTGCTGAGCCGTGACCTGTTCGGCGTGCCGCTGGGCAGTCACTGGCTGGCCGGCGCCGGCCCGGCCAGCGCGCACGGCCTGGTGTTCCTCGGGGTCTTCGCCGTGCTGGCCGTTTTGTGCTGGCTCTCGGTCCGGCTGAGCAAGCTGATGACCCCGGCCGCTCCGGTTGCGGCCGGAGCTTCCGCAGCCGGTGCCGGGACCCGAGCCAACGCGGCCGGGGCTGGCGCGCCGGGCGCGCTCGTCCGGATCCTGCCGTTCCTGACCGTGGTGATCGCGGCGTTCATACCGCTGGCCGCCGGGATCTACCTGCTCGCCTCGACCGGCTGGGCGCTGGCCGAACGTGCCTTCTTCTGGAAGACCGGGCGCATCTCCGGCGCGGCGCCGAGGCCGCCGGCGGTGGCGGTGGCCGGTCGCGACCGGGTGTGACCCGCTGTTCCTCAGATCGGGTACCGGGTCGGCTCGGTCACGAACTGCCGGCCGGATGGGGTGGTCCACCGGACCTCGCCGCTCTCGAGCTGCTCGGCGCTCCACCGCGGATCCTGCTTAAGGCGGTGGTCGAAGCGGCACTTCGGGTTCCCGTTGCACAGACAGGTCCGGCCTCCCGCCTCGTACGGGGTGCTGTGCTCGAAATCGCAGCGTGGCGACGGCCGACGGCAGCCCGGCCCGGTGCAGGTCGCATTCCGGACCTGGGCCAGGTGCCGGAGCATGACCCCGGGATCGTGGCCGCTGGCCTCGTGCCGGTGATCGCATCCTTCCACCGGGAGAGGCCCGATCTCGATGAGCAGGTCCCGCTGCCCGGGGATCCCGGTGGAGAACCTCCAGGTCCCGTACCCGCCCGGCGGCCCGCGGTGATCGGCAGGCGTGAACGTGAACCGCGGTCCGCCGGGCGGGTCAAGGCCGCCGGGCGGGTGCCGCTGCGCCCGGCCGGCGGCGGGCGCGGGCCGGGCGCAACCGTGGCCGGCGGCATGCCCCAGGCGATCGGTCACCGTCACGCACCACGTCGACCGGGGGCTGCGAGCCGCGGCCCGGGCCAGGTCGCGCGCCAGGTCCGGGTCGACCGGCCCGATCCCGCCCAGCTCCCTTGGCCGGTCGGCCAGGTCCAGCAACGTCCCCGCGGGGATGGTCAAGGTCACCCGGCCTGCGAACCCGGGCGGGATCACCCCGGCCAGCGGCCCGGCCGGCGCCTGGGTCTGGTTCCCGGTCGCGCCATCCGGCGCCGGGGTGCGGTTCCCGGGTGGACAGCTTGGGCCGCTGGCCAGGGACCGGGAATCGACGCCGAGCAAGATATCCAGGAAGGCCCGGGCCCGCAGCTGATCCATGCCGCCCTCCAGGCCGGCCTTCTTCAGCTGCCTGGCCCACCAGGTCACCCGCTGGTCGGCGGCCAGCACCTCGGCCGGCGGCAGCTCCCGCCCGGCGAGCCCGGCGTTGCCGGACGCCTCCGGCCACCGCTCCACCCGAGCCTGCCTCGCCCCGTGCTCGCGCCGCTTCTTCGCCTTCTCCGGCGCGACCTCGATCGCCGCACGCTGAATCGCCGACCGAAGGCCGCCCGGCGTCAGCGACCCGGCTCGGTCCAGCACCATCATCTCTGCCGCCCGCCTTCGGCCGGGTCCAGGACCGCGGTGGCGCTCGCAATGATCCGGGCCTTCTCCTGGTTCACGATCCCGGTCCGGAACGCCGCCTTGGTGCCGGGCAGGTAGACCTCCAGGTCGCGCGCCAGCCCCAGCATCTCCTCTGCGTCTCCCGGCGACACGCCCAGCACCGGGCCCAGCTCGCGGCCGGTGAACTCATGCCACCACTCAGGCATCCCCGCCTCGCCCGCGGGCACGCAGCCGGGCGCGGGACGGCGGCGGATCAGCGCCGCGACCGCGGCGTGCTTGCGGGCGGCCATGGCCGCCTCGACGCGATCCCAGGCGCTGATCACCCCGAGCAGCTCGTCGTCGGAGGCACCCTCGTAGGCGTCGTCGTCCCCGGCGGTGTCCTCCAGGAACGACGCCAGCGTGGCGCAGCCCCGCGCGACATCCAGCGGCTTGCCGGACGCGAACCCGGCCGCCGGGCTGAAGTACTCGCCGGGGAAGGAGCGCGCGGACCCCGGCATCCCCGGGCCCCGCCGGCCGGTCAACGCCGCGCCCACCGCGCCCATCGCGGCGGTATGGCCCAGCCGTGCCGCCAGCTCAGCTGCGCGCTCCTGGTCTGCGGCCGCCTCGCGGGCTTCCGCGATCAGCGCGGCGAGCTGGTCGTCGTCCAGCCCGGGCGGGGGAGAGCAGTCCGGGTCCTCGTCGAGGTCCGGGTCGCCGAGATCCGCGTCCTCGGCCAGCGCGGCCAGATAGGCCGGGTCATCCATCCACTCCGGCCAGGACGGATCCGAGCTGGGGTTCTCTCCTGGCCCGGGGTCCGGGGAAACCGGTGCCTCGCTCATGAGCCACGACCCGTTCGGAAAAATGATCTATGCATCAAACATGATATCGAAAAAAGGACCCCGGACACCGTATGACACGCCGTTGGCGGAGGGATTAGAGGACAGCTGGACCGGGCCGTAGATTGTGACCAGTGGTGCCGGTGAGGGAGGCGGACAGCGCCGTAACGACACGATCAGGGTGCGCAGCAGCCGGGCCGGCGGTGATCCGTGCGCCAGCATGCGGTCATGCACCTCGCGTTCGGTCAGCCCCGGCTCGGCGGCCTGCAGCGTGGCGGCCAGGTCGCTGACCTCGGTGTAGCCGACGTAGTAGGTCGACAGCTGGGCCGAGGTGAGCTGCGCGCGGCGCCACTTGCCCGCGGCCTCGCCCTCTTCCTGGTGCCCGCGGCCGGTCATCAGGGCCATCGCCTCGGCCTCGGTCATACCGTGACCGTGGACCCGCGCGTCCAGGATGGCGTTGATGATGGTGCGCAGCTGCATCTTGAGCTGTTGCATGCGGACCGCGCGGGGATCCCCGTCGCCCGGGTAGCCATGCTCGGCCATGAGGCGCTCGGCGTACACCGCCCATCCCTCGACGAACGACCCCGACGACAGCGCGGCCCGGATCGCGGTCCGCGAGCCGGTGAACCGCCGCGAATGCTGCAGCTGCAGGTAGTGGCCGGGCATCGCCTCGTGCACCATCAGGTCGTGCACCATGTGCCGGTTGTACTCGCGGTAGAACGAGGCGACCCGCTGCGGCGTCCAGCTGGGCGGCGTGGGGGAGACGGCGATGAAGGTGGGCAGCGGCGCCGGCTCGAGCGGCCCCGGCGAATCGCAGTAGGCGACGGCCAGGCCCCGGTCGATCTCCGGCATCGGGATCACCTCGACCGGGTCGTGATGGACCGTGACCAGCTGCCGGTCGGTCACGAACGCGGTCAGGGCGGCCAGGGCGTCCCGGCCGAAACCGAGGATGGACGCGTCGTCGGGCACATCGGCCGCCAGGCGGTCGAGCACCTGCTGCACCACCTCGGGACCCCGTGGCGCGCCGGGCCCGGCCATCTGGGCGGCGAGCTCGGCGATCTGCTCGCTGACCCGGTCCAGGTCGTCCTCCGCCCGGGCCAGCACGGTGTCCGCGTCCGCGGCCGCGCTCAGGGCGAGGGAGAGCTTGCGGGCGAACCGCTCGGGGCCGATCCGCGGGTCCCGGTCGCCGTCCGGTCCCGGCGCCGCGTCGGCGAGGCGAGCGGCCAGCCAGGCCCGGTGCTCGGCCAGCGCCTCCAGCGCGGCCGGGCGCACCTCGGCCAGCTGCACCCCGGCCAGCCGCGCCGTGGAGGAGGGAGCGGCCTCGAGCGCGGCGTCGAGCTGGCTGCTGACCAGCGTGATCGTGCCGTCGAACTGCCCGATGGCGGTTTCGATGTGGACCCTGGGCATCGGCCCGAGCTGCCGCCGGGCCTCGGCCAGGACGCCGGGAACCGCGGAGAGCCGGCCCGCGACCGAGGCAAGCCGGTCGGGCAGCGGGGCGAAATCCCGGGCCAGCAGGTGGTAGATGGCCCGCCCCGGGTTGGCCAGGAGCGGGTCCCAGGTGTGTTCGGGCAGTTCGTCGAGCTCGAACACCCGCCGTGCCATGCTGTCGGCCATCATCGCCGCGTCGACCCGGTGCTCGGCCGACAGCCTGGCGGCGTCCAAAGCCTCCAGCCGGGCGGCCCAGCCATCCAGGGCACGCCGCTCGTCGGCCAGCGCGGCCGCGGACAGGTCGGGCAGCCGGTCGTCGAACCGGTGGTCGCCCAGGCTGGTGGCCACGCTCGGATGGCGTTCCGCCCGGTCGTCGAGATACTCCCCGGCCAGCGTCGCGAACTCCCGGTCAGCCTCGCTGTCCATCACGCCTCCTCGCATCCCTGCCTAACCGTAACGAGGCACGCACCGTGACGCCCGTGGAGGGGTAGCCGCTGGCGCCGTTCGGCGTGGGCGCGGCGGTCACGGCGGTCTGGGTGTAGCCGGTGGCATCGGTGGCCCGGGCCTCGAGCAGGTGGTTACCGGGGACCGCATCCCACATCCAGACCCATTGCCGCCAGGTGTCGATATCGGGCACCGCGGCCAGCTGCGCTTCGTGCCACGGGCCCCGGTCCACCCGGACCTCGACGGCCGCGATGCCCTTGTGCTGCGCCCAGGCCACGCCGGCCACCGGGGTGCGCCCCGGGGCGATGGTTGAGTTGGCGGCGGGCACGTCGATCCTCGACTCGGTCTTGATCGGGGCCTGCTGTGACCAGCCGCGCTGCACCCAGTACGCCCTGGCCGCCGCGAAGGTGGTGACCTCGATGTCGGTGACCCACTTGGTCGCGGACACATATCCGTACAGCCCGGGCACCACCATCCGCGCCGGGAAGCCGTGCGCGACCGGCAGCGGCTGCCCGTTCATCGCCACCGCGAGGAGGGCGTCGCGGCCGTCGAGCACGACCTGCAGCGGCGTGCCGGAGGTGAACCCGTCCACCGAGGTGCACAGCAGCTGGTCAGCCCCGGCCCGCGGCCGGGCCTGCCGGATCAGGTCGGCCAGGCGCGCGCCGAGCCACCGCGCGTTGCCTGCATAGGGTCCGCCGACCGGGTCGGACACGCAGGTGAGGGTCACGTAGTCCTCGATCAGCGGCTGGCGCAGCAGCTCGCCGAAGGTCAGCGTCACCTCGCGCTGCACCATGCCGTGGATCCGCAGCTGCCAGGTCGCCGGGTCCACCTCGGGCAGCAGCAGCGCGGTGTCGACCCGGTAGAAGCTGCCGTCCGGGGTGATGAACGGGCTGAGGCCGGGGATGTTCAGGTCGCTGCCGGGCGGGAGCGGGGGAGCGGCTACCGTTGGCCTGGGCAAGCGCAGCGCGGTCCGCGCCGCGCCGACGTTGTGCCGGGTGATCAGCTCGCGCCCGACCAGCGCGCCCGCCCCCGCGGTCACCACGGCCAGCCCGCTGGCGGCCAGGAACCGCCGCCGCTCCGGCCACCGGGAGGGACCGGGATCCTCCGGGTTGGGCAAGAAGGTGAAGGAGGATCCCGAGCCCGGAGCAGGCAAGTCGGGCGGCCCGAGCCTGACGGGGACGCCGGATCCGGAGCCCGGGCTTCCCGGCGGTGCGCTGAGCCCGGCGCCGGCGCTGCCCGGCCGGACGGCGAGCCCGGCGCCGGCGCTCCGCGGCCGGACGGTGAGCCCGCGGGCCGAGCGGACCAGCCGGGTCAGCGCGAAGGCCCCGGCGGCGGCGCCGACCAGCGTCGGGATCGCGTATTCCGCCGTCGCGGCAGGCCTGGTCAGCGCGGCCGCCAGGCCGATGCACGCGAAGACGGCCAGGCCCGCCACGCCGAGAGCGAGCCGCCGGACGGCCAGGATGCCGATCACCGCCGCGAACGCGGCGAGGATCACCAGGATGCCGGTCAGCAGCGCGTTCTTGTCGTTGGCGCCGAACGTCGAGATGGCGAAGTCCTTGACCGGCTGCGGCGTCAGGTCGATGGCCGCCTGTCCGACCGCGACCACCGGCGAGCTCTGCGGCACGGTGAGGCCGGCCGCGAGCTGGCCGATGCCCATCGCGACCGCCGCCGAGAGTATCCCGGCGGCCGCCCCGGCGAGTGAGCTCGGCTGCGGCGGCCGGTCGGCGGAGGGCAATGGTGTCATGGCAGGAGTCGCAGGTAGATGCTGCCTCCACGCTACCCGCCGGGCCGCTCGCGTCAGCCGCGTAAATGTTGCGTCTTGCTTACCGCGCTTCGGTGAACCCGGCGTGGTTCCTTGGCGGCCTGATTGGACTAACGTTGGGAGCCGTGAAGGCATCACCGCAGAGCCAGCTCCGCCTGCTCGAACTGGCCGACCTGGACGCCGAGCTCGGCCGGCTGACGCACCGCCGGCGCAGCCTGCCCGAAGTCGCCGAGCTCGCCCGCCTGGAGGCCCGGGCCAGCGAGCTCAAAGACGAGATCGTCGTGACCGAGACCGACCTCAGCGACCTGGAGCGGGAGCAGGGCCGGGCCGAACGAGACGTCGAGCAGGTCCGGACCAGGATCGACCGGGACCGCGCCCGGCTGGACGCCGGGCAGGTGTCCGCCGCCCGCGAGCTGGCCAACCTCCAATCCGAGATCGAATCGCTGCGCCGCAGGCAGGGTGATCTCGAAGAGGTCGTGCTCGAGCTGATGGAGCGCAGGGAGGGCCTGGTCAGCCGGCGGGACGAGCTGGCCGCCGAGCGCGACAGCCTCGGCACCGAGACGGCCGAGCTGACGGCGCGCCGCGACGCGGCGTTCAAGGAGATCGACGAGCAGGCGGGCCACGCGTCTGAGCAGCGCGCCACCGTCGTCGCGGACGTGCCCGCCGACCTGCTCAAGCTCTACGAGCAGATCCGCGACGCGCGCGGCGTCGGCGCGGCCATGCTGCGCGCCGGCCGCTGCGAGGGCTGTCATCTGAACCTCAACTCCGCGGACGTGAACCAGATCAGGGCGTCGGCGCCCGACGAGGTGGTCAGGTGCGAGGAATGCCGCCGGATCCTCGTCCGCACCGCGGAATCGGGTCTGTAACGTGCCGCCCGGGACCAGCTGGGGGCCCGCCCGGGGCGAGCCGACCGGCACCTTGCTGCTGCGGCACGGCCAGACGCTGATGTCCGTCGAGAGGCGGTACTCAGGACGGTCCGACGCGCCGCTCACCGCGGCCGGCCTTCAGCAGGCGGCCGACGCGGGCAAGTACCTGGCCGGGGCGGACATCGGCGTGATCATCACGTCCCCGCTGCTGCGCACGGTACAGACGGCGCAGGAGGTGGCCACCGTCATCGGCGCCCCGGTGGTCACCGACGACGGGTTCCGGGAGACCGACTTCGGCGCGTGGGAAGGCCTGACGTTCGCCGAGGTGCGGGAGCAGTGGCCGGACGAGATGGCGGACTGGATGGCCGATCCGCAGGTCGCACCCCCCGGCGGGGAGAGCTTCACCGACGTCAGCGCCCGGGTGACCGAGGCGCTGCACCGCGTGCTGGCCGAACGGGAGGGCCAGCGGGTGCTGATAGTGAGTCATGTCACGCCGATCAAGACGCTGGTCGCGGCGGCGCTGCTCGCCCCGCCATCCGCCCTGTACCGGATGCACCTGGACCTCGCCGCGCTATCCGAGATCGACTGGTACGCCGGCGGATCGGCCGTGCTCCGGTCGTTCAATGCCACCAGCTACCTGTCCTGATCAATAGAATCCACTGTCATGGAAGACCGCGGGCGGCTGACCGCTCCAGGCAGCCTGCTGAACGGGGTGGAACTCGCCCCCGAGGAGCAGGCTGCCCAGCTCGCCGCCCAAAGCGGGGAGCTGGCCGCGCTGGCCGCCCAGTACGGCCTGCGCCCCAGTTCCGCCCGGCCCCACCTGCCCACCTACGTCCGTATGGTGTGGGAGCGGCGGCACTTCATCACCGCCTACGCCACGGCCCGCAACGTGTCCATGTACACCGAGGCCCGGCTCGGCCAGCTGTGGCAGGTGCTGACGCCGCTGCTCAACTCGGCCGTCTACTACCTGATCTTCGGGGTCATCTTCCAGGCCAGTCGCGGCATCAGCCACTACACCGCGTACCTGGTCGTCGGGGTGTTCATCTTCGCCTTCACCGAACGGTCGGTCGTGGTCGGCTCCACCGTGATGCGGGCGAACATCGGGCTGATCCGCGCGCTGTACTTCCCGCGTGCCTGCCTGCCGCTGGCCTACGTGATGGTCGAATTCCAGCAGCTGGCGCTGTCCCTGCTGGTGGTGTTCGGCATCGTGCTGGGCACCGGGGAACCGCTCACCCCGTACTGGCTGCTGCTGATACCGACCCTGCTGCTGCAGGGGATGTTCAACATGGGCGCCGCGCTGCTCATGGCGCGGCTCGGCGCCGGAGCCCAGGATTTCAGCCAGCTGATCCCGTTCCTGACCAGGGTCTGGCGGTACTTCTGCGGGGTCATGTACAGCATCACCTCGCTCCCTTCCTACGCCACGCTGCCGGAGTGGGCGAAAACCGTCATCTCCATGAACCCGGCGGCGGTCTATATCACGCTGGCCAGGAACGCGCTCATGTACACCCAGCGCGCCTACGCGCCGGGCGCGAAGCCGTACAACGCCGCCGCGTGCGCCGTGTTCAACGCGAAGAAGATCCCCGCGCTGCAGGCCTACTGCCATCCGACCACCACAACCACTGAGCTGTGGCTGGCCGGGATCGGCTGGGCCGTCGTCACGCTGGCCGCGGGCGTGGTGTTCTTCTGGCAGGCCGAGACCCGCTACGGCCGCGGCTGATCGTGCCCCTGCTTGTTCGCCGGGCCGCCCGCCGGCATGAGGCATGATCGGCTGGGCAGAAGCGAGGCCATGAACCTTCTGAACAGGATCAGGAACCGCTCCCGGATCAGCCGCGGCCGGGCCAAGCAGCGGATCGGCCGCGCCACCGGGAACCGCAGGCTGCAGGCTGAGGGGCTGGCCGACCGGGTCGGCGGCAGCACGCGGCAGTTCGGCGAGGACGTCAGGAGCGAGCTGAGGAAGGCGAGCCGGGGCGTCGAGCGGACGTTTGGCCGCTGATCCGGGGCCGCCTGGCCCGCTCGCGGGCCAGGTCTGCCCCAAGCACATGATCATGGGCCCCTGCGGCGGAGTGCGGCCCGACGGCGACTGCGAGGTCCGGCCGTACCCGTGCGTCTTCCCGGCCCCGATGGCCTGGCCTGAGCCGGTGCCGCCGGTGCCGCTGGACGCGGTGCCGCTGATCCTGACCGACTTCAGCTCCGAGCCTTATTCGGTGCCGGCCCATGCCGCGGTGGCGGGCATCCTGGCTCCGGTCAGCGACGCCGTCCTGGTCGGCGAGCACCAGGACCGGCCCGATTTCCCGCCCGCGCAGCTGGCCTCCATCTTGCAGGAGGCCGGGGCGCGGCCGTGGATGACCCTGTCATGCCGGGACCGGAACCGGGTGGTGCTGGAGCAGGAACTGCGCGGCCTGCGCCAGCTCGGGGTGGACGCGGTGCTGTGCGTGACCGGCGATGCCCGCGCCTACGACGTCCGGCCGGACGTGACGCAGGTCTTCGACCTGGACGGGCCGCGGCTGGCCGCGCTGGCCGCCTCGACCGGGCTGCCGGCCGCCGTCCCGGAGGCACCTGCCGCGCCGCCCCGGCGCCAGCGGCCCTTCCGGCTGGCCCAGAAGCAGCGCGCCGGGGCGGCGGTCGCCGTGCTCAACCACGACACCGTGGCGTCGGTAGCCAGCTTCATGACCGCCGCCGCGCGGGCCGGGGTCACCATCCCGGTCATTGCCGCGGTCGCCATCTTCACCGATCCCGTCTCCGTCTCGGCCCTGGCCCGCCTGCCCGGCCTGGAGCTGGATCCGGTCGTGGTGCGCGGGGTGCTGGACGACCCTGACCCGGTCGCGGCGGGCATCGCGGCCGCGGCCCGGCAGGCCCGGGCCCTGCTGGCCATCCCGGGCGTGGCCGGGGTGAACATCTCCGGGCTGGCCTCGGCCCGCGGGTATGAGTTCGCGGCGCGGATCAAGGCTGAACTGGCCGAACGGATCCGGGAAGGGAGCGCGGCGTGACCTATGACATCGACAGCCCGATGGGGGCCGAGTTCGACACCGTGGCCGAGTGGACCTCCCGGGTGGCCGCGGACCTCGGCCCCGAGTACTACATCCCGGCCGCGTGCCGCGGGAGCGGCCAGCCCGAGGTCCTGGACTGGCTGCTGGAGCGTCTCGGCCCGCAGCCCGGCGAGGTGATGATCGACGTCGGCGCGGGTATGGGCGGGCCTGCCGCCTACGCCGCCCGCCGGACCGGCGTGCAGCCCATCCTGGCCGAACCCGAGCCGGACGCGTGCCGCGCGGCGGTCCGGCTCTTCCGGGCCCCGGTCGTCCAGGCCGACGCGACCGCCCTGCCCTTCGGTGACGCAACCGCTGACCTGGCCTGGTGTCTGGGCGTGCTGTGCACGGCACCCGGCAGCAGAACCCAGCGGGCCATGCTCAGCCAGCTCCGCCGCGTCGTGCGTCCCGGCGGCCGGATCGGCCTGCTGGTCTACCTGGCCGTCGCTGACCAGCTGGATGACCCGCCCCAGGGCAACCACTTCCCGTCCAGCGGCCAGCTGCACGACCTGTTCGGCCAGGCCGGCCTGGAGGCGGTCGACGTGGCCGACTTCAGCGACATCACCCGGCCGCCCCCGGACTGGACGGCCCGGGTCGAGGCCGTGGAGCGCGAACTGCACCGCCGGTACGGGCACCTGCCGGAGCTGACAGCGGCCGACGAGCAGAGCGACCGGATCGGCAAGCTGCTGAGCTCAGGCCAGCTCACCTGCCAGGCCATCCTGCTCCGGGGATGGACCTAGCGCCCCCCCAAAGACGGGGGCCAGCCTCATGTCGGCCGCAAGCGGGCGGTGCCATTATGAGGCCGTGACCACGCGGGAACCCCAGGTCCGTGAGGAACCGGTCGGCCGCAGCTACCCGGCGGGCAACGAGCGGCTGACCGCGATGACCGGGGCAGTGCTGCTCGTGCTGTTCATCGCCGAGTGCCTGACCCTGCTGAACATAGGCAACCTGCTCACGCTGCACGTCTTCCTCGGGATGCTGCTGCTGGGCCCGGTCAGCCTGAAGATCGGCTCCACGCTGTGGCGTTTCACCAGGTACTACACCGGCTCGGCGGCCTACGTGCGGAAAGGCCCGCCCGGTCCGCTGCAGCGGGTGACCGGGCCGTTCGTCATCTTGACCACCGTGGCGGTCCTGGGCACCGGGGTCATGCTGGTTGTCGAGGGCCCGGGCAATGGGGACTGGGGTCGGCTGCATCACCTGTCGTTTTTTATCTGGGCGCTGATCATCATCATCCACCTGGGCTCGTACCTCCCGAAGCTGCCCAGGTTGCTGTCCGGCCGGGCGGAGGGCGCCCGCCACCTGCTGGCCGCCCGGGCCACGCGCTGGCTGCTGCTGTGCGGTTCGCTGGCGGCCGGCCTGGGGCTGGCGCTGGCCACCTATCACCTGGCGGGCAGCTTCGGCGGCTCGGGCAGCCTCATCCCGTGACGGCGGGTGCCTGGCCGGCCGGGCTGCGGGCGTTCAGCCAGTCGCCCGAGAGCAGCGCGGCCAGGGTGGCCAGGGCCCAGACCGCGTGCGTGTCCCGCTGGGGCGGCCGCAGCGCGCGCTCCGCCGCCGCCCGCCGGACGAGATCGAACATCCCGCCCGCGGCCCCGAGGTCGAGAGCGTAGTCGCGCAGCAGCCGGGCCATCTGGTCCCCGTAGGCCCGCCGCCAGTCGGCCGCGCCGGCCGTCCCCGTCGCCGTTCGCGTCGCCGCCCCGGCTCCCGTCCCTGCCGCGGCCCGGACGGGCGCGATCCGCGGCCCGGACTTCCATGAGCTGCCCGCCAGGGGCAGCTCGAGCAGCTCTGGGCTCAGCGCGGATAGCACGCCGCGGTGCAGCCGGTCGGTGATCCGGTCCCGCAGCGGGACCGCGCGGGCGGCCAGGACGACCTGGTCGCCGAAGAGGGGCTGGACCAGCGGGGAGCGGATCAGGTAGGCCTGCCGGGCCGCAGCCGACCACCGCCCGGCCCGGTTCACCAGGTAGAACTCATCAAGGGTGCGCAGCGGCCCGCGGGGGAGCTCGGCGGCGAACGGGGCCAGGCTGGCCAGGTACGCTCCGGCGGCGGCCGGGCGCAGCAGGCCCAGGCGGCGGGTGATCATGCGGCGGAACAGCTCGGCGCCCCGCGCTTCGCTCCAGGCCCGGGCTGGCCTGCGCTCGCTCCAGGCCGCGGGCGCATAGCCGCCGCGCAGCAGCTCACCGCCGTGACCGCCGGTCTGCACCGGCTCCGTGACCAGCTGCGGGTCCGGGCGGCCCAGGTTCTCGAACGCCGACAGCATGCCGTCGCAGACCAGCACGGCCGACCGGAGCCTGGCCAGCAGTTCGGCTTCGTCGGGCGCCTGCTCGGGTGCGGCCGGCCGCGGCTCGGTGACCACATGCTCGACGCCGAGTTTGCTGGCGATCATGCCCGCTACGATCACGTCCGGGTGGCTGGCGAAGCCGTGCGTTCGGGCCCGGAACGGCACCTTGGCCGCGGTCAGCGCGGCGGCGATGAGTCGGCTGTCCTTGCCGCCGGTCAGGGACAGCTCGACCGGCACGCCTAGCTCGCCCAGCGGCCTGACCGCCTCGACCAGGGCGGCCGCGACGTTGCCGGACCCGGCCGCACCCGCCTGCGAGGCCGCACCCGCCTGCGAGGCCGGCTGCGCGCCAGGGGCGGTACCCGCGGCCAGCTGGCCGCGGGCGGTACCGGCGGCCAGCCGGCCGCTGGTCACGGTCAGCTGCTGCCCGTTGCCCAGCGCGCGGACGCCGCGGAATGGGGTGGCGCCACCGACCGGGTAGCCCAAGGCGAGGAACGCGGCCACCATCACCGGGTCAGGGTCGCCCAGCCGGCCGGCGACGGCCGCCGCCCAGGAGGCTCGGTCGCTGACCACTACGGCTCCCGGCACCTCCACCAGGTAAACGGGGTCGACACGGGTCAGCCCCGTGCGCGCATGCAACTCCGCCTGGTCGGCCCAGATGGTGCCCGCGTGCGACCGGGGTTCCCGCTCCTGGCTGGCTGGCCAGTGCACCACGGCCGCCAGCTCGGACGGGGCCCGCCAGGCCACGGCCGGCGGCCCGGGGATCGGCATTACCCGCGGGTCGGTGCCGGTCGCCGCGCTGACCAGCTCCGCGCACCTCGCGCGGGTGGAGGCGCTGACCGCGAGCGTGAAGTACATGCCTGCTCAGCCGGAACCGAGCAGCTCGAGCGCGGGGTCAGGGACGGCCGGGTCGATGTCGGTGGTGAGCAACCTGTACCAGGCCTCGCAGACACGTTCCAGGTTGAACGCCGCCGCGGCCTGGGCGTGCGCCTCATCGCCGGCCTGCCGCCAGTCGGCCTCGTCGCTGAGCGCCGCGATCGCGGCGGCCATCTGCGCTGGATCCCGGTGGATCCAGCGCCTGTCGTAGATGGTCTCCGCGCCAGGCCAGTGCCGCACCACCGGCACCGCGCGGGACGCCATCCCCTCGACGGGCGCGACATGGAAGCTCTCGTCGTCGCTGGTGGACAGCATGAAGCCGACCCGCCGCAGCCACGCCGCGACGTCCGGTCCCGCGTCGTCGAACACCACCGCCCCGCGCAGCAGCGGGGCGCGCTGCACCCGGCGCAGCGCGCTGGCGTAATGCTCGCGCTCGGCCGGGTTCTGCCACACCCACCAGTGCTCCCACGGCATCCCCGACTTGATGAACAGCAGGTACCTGTCATCCTCGCGGCGCAGTTCCTCCAGGACGTCCAGCGCCAGGTCCAGGCGCTTGCGGGACGGGACGATGCCGACCAGGCCGAGGTGGAACCGGGCGCCGTCCAGCTTGGGCCGGTCCAGCTGCGCGACGTCGATCAGGTTCGGCACGGTCACCACCTTCGCCTCCGGCCAGCCGGTCTGCTCCCGGGTCAGCCGCGCGTAGTGCCTGCTCACGCACGCCACCTGGCTGACCGCCCCGATCCTGACCTGGGCCGGGTAGGCAGAGGTCAGCTCGAACCGGTGCAGCCGTATCAGCAGCCGTGACCCGCGTCGTTTGTGCCTGCTGTACCAGACGGCGTTCGGCCCGCACCATTCGCAGATCACGACGTCGGCCCAGCTGGCCAGCTCCCGGCTGGCGTCCGGGTCGTGCTTGCCGAGCGCGGCCCACCTGTCCAGCCGCACCTCCAGGTCCGGCTGCAGCCTCAGGTAGTCCAGCAGCGGAGTGAAGAACTTCAGGTCGTGCCCGGCCACCACGACCCGCAGCCGGGGCGCGCCGGCTGCGTCGCTCCCGCCGGGGCTGGGCTTGGGCAGCGCCCGGGCGAGGTAACCGCGGAGCCGTTCGGCCGCCTGGTCCAGCGTGAACTGCTCCGCTGCCCGGCCGGTGGCATCGGCCGCCCGCCGGTACAGCTGCGGGTCAGCCGCCGCCGCGGCCGCCACCTCCACCACGTCGGCCAGGCTCGCCGCGAACAGCGGGTAATCGGCGCCGAGCAACTCCTCGTGCATGGGGGTGCGGTTGAGGATCACCGGCAGCCCGATGGCGCCGTACTCCAGTACCTTTGTCGACAGTTCCAGGCTCGCGTCCAGCTCGGGGTGCCGCCAGCCCAGCCCGATGTCGCAGGTCGCCGCGATCCGCAGCGCGTCCTCCCGCGAGTGCCCGCCGTGCCAAACCACCCCCGTGGTATCGAGCGCGGCCCGCATCCGCTGCTGGTAGTCGCCGGGGGAGTTGTGAATCTTGTCCCCGATCATGTGCAGTTGCGCGGCCACGTCCCGGGCGGCCAGCAGGCCCGGCAGCTCGGTCATCTCCAGTGTGTTCCAGCGTGGCGCGAACTTGCCGGAGTAGACCAGCCGCAGCGGAGACCCGGCCGCGGATGCATCTCGTGAGGTGGGGATCTCGGTCAGGATCGGCGGCAGCAGCACGCACTTGCCGCACGCCGCGGGGATGCTGCCCTCCAGGAAGCAGCGGAGTTCCTCGGTCTGGCACAGCACGTACCGCGAGGCCGAGGCGATCATGCCGAGTTCCTCGGCCGCGGCGGACGTGAGACCGGGGACCGACTGCGGGACATCGGTCAGGTACGGCCACAGCCGCCCGGTGAACGCGCCGCTCTTCGCCGCCGCGGCGGTAACCGCCCGGCCGCGCAGCACGACCAGGTCGTGGGGTGCCTCCGCGTCCAGCCGGGCCAGCAGGTCCGGGGCCGCCGCGGCCGGGACCGGGCCGGGCCCCTCGAGCAGGTGCTCCTCGAACGGCCTGCGGACGGTCACCCCGGGCTCGGCCAGCAGCGGCGCGATCAGGCGGCTGGTGCGGACCGGCGCCTTGAGCACCAGGGTCACCTCACAGCCTGCGGCGGCCAGCGCCTGGGTGACGGATTGCAGCCAGATGGCCGACCCGTCGATCAAGTTCAGGTCGATGTCACCGTAGACAAGCGCGCGCGTGGTCAACGCGGACAACTCCTTAGCTGACAGAGAAGAGCCGTAGGCCGTGGCCGGAGCTGTCCGGGCTGAAGAACTCCCGCCGGGCCAGCGCCGGGTCGAGCGAGGTCACGTACGCGTAGCTGGACCCGGCGTAACCGACCGCGTCGGCCTGCGCGCACTCCCGCGCGCAGGCCAGGTCGAGCAGGTAGGACGGATCGTATTCGCGGTCCGACTGCCATGGTGCCACCCACGGCGACCGCGCGGTCCTGGCCGCGAGCGAGAGCCAGCCGCCGTCGGCGGCCGACGACGGCGCGGGAATCGCCGTGATCGCCGTGCCCTGCCCGGCCAGGTCGCCCAGCGCCGCGGTAACCGCGTGGCCCGAGACCTCGGCGGACTCCCCGGGCCGGGCGGCGACCGCCACGATGAGCTCGGCGGGCGCGATCCGCTGCGTGCGCAGGCCGGCGGCCAGGGCGGCGGCCCCGGCCGCGTCGGGGACCCGGGCCAGCACCGCGATCTGCCGCCCGGTGATCAGATGACCGGGCAGCCCGGACAGGCGGGCCAGCCCGGCCAGCCGCACCGGGGTGGCGTGCTCAGTGAAGATCTCCCGCAGCCGGCCGAACGCCTCCGCCGCGGTGAGAGCCCGCTCGGCCGAAGCCGCCGCGATCTGCTCCCGCATCGAGGACTGCTCGCCGCTGACCATGATCACGCGCGCGCCGCAGGCCAGCTGCTCCCGTGCCTGGTCAGGAGAAACGGTGACGAACAGGGCGTTTCCCCGGTACAGCGCGGGACGCCGCCGCCACGCGATCTCGCCGGTCACCGTCACCGGCCCGGCCGGCGCGGTGAGCGTGTCCAGCAGGGCACGCACCGCGGGCGGCTCGCGGGGGTCCCGCGGGCCGGCGAAGACCGGGTCGGACGGGCGCTGGGCGGCCAGCTCGACCGGGTTGAACCGGCCCAGCTGCACGCCGAAGCCGTCACCGGATACCGCGTCGCAGCTGGCTGCCACCCAGTCCAGGCCGGGCGCCAGGTGCGGGGGGACGTTACGGATGAAGATCACGGGCTTGCCGAGCGCGCGCGCCGCCGCGATCAGGCGCCCGAGCCGGCGGCCGCGGTCGGTCGCGGCCGGGTCGCTGGCGTAGGCCCAAGCCGAGCCGGCCAGCATGGCCGCGGCTTCGATCAGCACGAGGTCCGCGCCCACGCTCTCCAGGATCACGTCCACGTCGTGCGGCACCAGCGGGTACACGGCGGCGTCGGGGGCCAGGGCGGCGCACGATTCCGCGGTCAGGACACCGGTGATGACCAGCCCGGGCGCGTTCAGCCCGATTCCCGGCGCGCCCAGGCCCGGCGCGGTCAGCGCGGACAAGAACCGTTCCCCGCCGCCAGCCAGGTCAGCTAGCTGAGCCGACGCCAGCGCCAGGGTCGCCGCCCCCGGCCCGCTCAGGCTCCCGCGTTCCCGCCACAGCCGGACCAGGTCCAGCGGCAGCTGGACGCCGCGTGACCACGGGCGCCGCGCGGCGCGGACCAGGGTCCGGCCGAGGGTCAGCGTCGCGGAGTCCTCGAGCGCGGCCAGCCGCCGCTGCGTCATGGCCAACTGCAGCCTGGTGTCGCGCAACGTGCGGGCCAGCCGGTCACGTTCCGCCGCCAGCCCCGGATCACCGCCGAGCGCCAGCCCCGGATCCCCGCCGCTGGCTTCGACGTCAAGCCCGGTGTCGTCCCCGGGGATCGTGCTCATGGGCGGCCCTCCCGATCCAGCCAGGCGGTGATGATCCGGGCGATGCGCGGGCCGGCCTGCCCGTCCCACAGCGGCGGCAGCTCCCCGGCGTACGGCCCGTCCTGGCCGGCCTTGCGCACCGCGGCGGCCAGCTCGGCGTCGGTCACCAGGCGGTTGCTGCCGCTGGTGATGGTGATGGGCCGCTCGGTGTTCGGCCGCAGGGTCAGGCACGGGACCCGCAGCAGGGTGGTTTCCTCCTGTACCCCGCCGGAGTCGGTGATCACCGCCGCGGCCCCCTTGACCAGGGCCATGAACTCCAGGTAGCCGAGCGGGTCGCAGATGTGCAGGCCGGGATGCGTGCCCAGGCCCGCGGCTTCCAGCGCAGCCCGGCCCCGCGGGTGCACCGGGATGATCAGGTCCAGCTCGTCGGCTACCTCGTGCAGGGCGCGCACCAGGGCGGCCGCGGCCTGCGGGTCATCGACATTGGACGGCCGGTGCAAGGTGGCCACCACGTACCGCTCCGGCAGCCCGGCCGCGGCCCGGGCCGCGGCCACGTCGAACCGGTCCAGATGGGCCAGCAGCGTGTCGATCATCGGGTTGCCCACCAGGTGCACCGCGCTGACCGGGCGGCCCTCGCGGGCCAGGTACCCGATGGCCTCCGGCGAGGTCGCGAACAGCAGCGCGCACAGCTGGTCGGTGAGCCGCCGGTTGATCTCCTCCGGCATCGAGTCATCGAAGCTGCGCAGCCCGGCCTCCACATGGGCCAGCGGCACGCCCAGCTTGGCCCCGGCCACGGCCGCGCCCAGGGTGGAGTTGACGTCCCCGTAGACCACGGCCAGCGCGGGGGAGTGCTCGGTGAACTCCCGCTCCATCCCGGTCATGATCTCGGCGGTCTGCCGCGCGTGGCTCCCCGAGCCCACGCCCAGGTTCAAGTCGGGCCGCGGCAGGCCCAGCTGGACGAAGAACACCTCGGACATGCGTTCGTCATAATGCTGCCCGGTATGCACGATCCGCTGGTCGTGGCCCTGCGCCGCCAGGGCCGCGATCACCGGCGCGGCCTTCATGAAGTTTGGCCTCGCGCCCAGCACGTGGGTGATAGGTCCGCGCATCGCGTCCTTTCCGTTCACCGAACCGATATCATCTGCCGTGATGACGTCCGCCCCGCGCCGGCCGGGCACCCGCCTACACGACACGCACGTGTCGCCCCGCGCCCTCATGCTCGCGGCCTCGATTGCCTGGCGGCACGTGGCCGCGGACCCGGTCCGTGCCGTGGTCCTGGCCCAGAGAGTACTGCCACCGCCGCTGCGCGGCTGCCTCCGGCTCGCCGGGCCTTACGGCCGGGCGGCGACGGCGTGGGGAGCGGGGGACCGGGATGGGGCGCTGGCCGCGCTGGACGCCTCGCCCCATCGGCTGGCCGCGTTCAGCCTGGCCGTGGACCAGCCGGAGGCCGCCGCCGCCGCCCTGCGACGGCTGCGCGCGACCGATCGCGCCCGCCCGGTGCTGGCCGCCCGCCTGGCCTGGCGCCAGGGCCGCCTCACCGACGCCGTCGAAACGCTCGCCCACGCCAGGGGCCGCCGCGCCCGCCGCCTGCGCACCAGCCTCACCGCCGAGCAGGCCGTCCTGGCCCCCTTCGACGGGGCCGATTCCATGATCGTGGGCCGTTCCGGTCAGATGGCGCCCACTTTGACCCATGATCATGCAACTGCCCGAACCCCAGCCGGGCCGCCCGCCAGAACCCCAGCCGGGCCGCCCGCCGCAACGAGCGGGACCAAAGGCCGCATCCTGCACCTGGTCAACGACGCGCTGCCCACCGCGAGCGCCGGCTACACGATCAGGACCCACGAGATCGTCCTGGCCCAACAGCACGCCGGCCTCGACCCGCACGTGGTGACCAGGATCGGCTTCCCCGTCACCCAGGGCGCGCTGGATGGCCGGAGACTGGTCACCCTGGACGGCATCCCGTACCACCGCCTGCTGCCCTGGCGCCTGCCCGCCCGCGCCGACAAAGCCGCGGAAGCGGGCCTGGACCGCGCCGCCCGGCTCGCCGACCAGATCAAACCGAGCCTCCTGCACGCCGCGAGCAACTACACCAATGCGGTAACCGCACTGGCCATCGGGCACAGCCAAAACCTGCCGGTCGTCTACGAGGTACGCGGGTTCTGGGAGGACACCTGGCTGTCCCGGTACGCCGACAGCGAGGAACGGGCCGGCAGCGAGCTGTACCGGCGCAGCCGCGCCCTGGAGACCCAGTGCATGCTGGCCGCCGACCTGGTGGTGACGCTGGGCGAGGCCATGCGGGAGGAGATCGTGGCTCGCGGCGTCCCGGCCGCCAAGGTGCTCATCGTGCCGAACGCCGTGAGCGAGGAGTTCCTCCAACCCCTGCCCGACGCCGGTGCACTGCGCAGACAGCTGGGCATCGAGCCCGGCGAGCACGTGGTCGGCGAGGTCTCGAGCCTGGTCCCGCACGAAGGCGTCGGCACCCTGCTCGAGGCGACGGCGCTGCTGCGCAAGCGGGGCCAGAAGGTGCGGGCCCTGATCGTCGGCGACGGGCCCGAACGCCCCGTCCTGCAGCGTCAGGCGGAGGATCTCGCCCTGGGCGAGGCGGCCATTTTCACCGGCCGCGTGCCTGCGGCGAAGGTACGTGAATTCCACGCGCTCCTCGATGTTTTCGTCGTCCCCCGCACCCCAGACCGGGTATGCCAGCTGGTTACTCCGCTGAAGCCGGTGGAGGCGATGGCCAGCGGGTTGTGCGTGCTCGCCAGCGACGTGCGGGCCCTGGCCGAAATCATCAAACCCGGCGTGACGGGGGCGCTAACAATACCGCAAGATCCAGTGGCCCTAGCCGATAGTCTTGAACTCCTGGTTTGCAGCCCGGACATGAGAAGAAAACTCGGCGAGGGCGCCCGCGAATGGGTGGCGGCCGACCGGACCTGGGCGCACAACGCCGTCAGGTACAAGGATGCGTACGCCCGGCTGGGCGCGATCTAGCCGCGTAGTCAAACAAAGCGAAGGGGGCTTCATGCCGGCGCAAGACGTAGTGGTGATCGGGCTCGGCTATGTCGGCCTGCCGCTGGCCATCCAGGCCGTGCGGTCCGGGTTCCGGGTCACCGGCCTGGACACGAACGAGAAGATCGTGACCGGGCTGATGGCCGGGCGCTCGCACGTGGACGACGTCGCCGACGCCGAGATCGCTGAGATCCTGGCCGCCGGGTTCCGGGCCACCGCGGACGAGACGCAGGTCGAGCCGGCGGATGTCATCGTGCTCTGCGTGCCGACGCCGCTGTCCGAGGCCGACGGGCCGGACCTGTCCGCGGTGCGGGCCGCGACGGCGACCGCGGGCCGGCTGGTGAAGGCGGGCACGCTGGTGTCGCTGGAGTCCACCACCTACCCGGGCACCACCGAGGAGATAGTCCGCCCGCTGCTGGAGAAGGCGTCCGGGCTGACCGCCGGGATCGGGTTCTTCCTGGCCTTCTCGCCGGAGCGGATCGACCCGGGCAACCTGGTCTACGGCTTCGCCAACACGCCCAAGATCGTGGGCGGCCTGACCCCGTCCTGCACCGACGCGGCCGAGGCCTTCTACGCCCAGATCTGCGACCAGGTGATCCGGGCCAAGTCCGCCCGCGAGGCGGAGATGGCCAAACTGCTGGAGAACACCTACCGGCACGTGAACATTGCCCTGGTCAACGAGATGGCCATCTTCTGCCGCGAGCTGGACGTGGACCTGTGGGACGCGATCCGGTGCGCGGCCACCAAGCCGTTCGGGTTCCAGCCGTTCTACCCCGGCCCGGGCGTCGGCGGCCACTGCATCCCCATCGACCCCAACTACCTGTCCTACAAGGTCCGCACGCTGGGCTACCCGTTCCGGTTCGTCGAGCTGGCCCAGGAGATCAACGGCCGGATGCCCGGCTACGTCACCGACCGCGCCGCCGAGCTACTCAACCGGCATGCCAAGGCGGTCAACGGGGCCAAGGTCCTGCTGCTCGGCGTGACCTACAAGCGGGACATCGCCGACCAGCGGGAATCGCCGGCCCGGCCGCTGGCCCGCAAGCTGCTGGCCCGCGGGGCCAAGGTCAGCTACCACGACCCGCACGTGCCGGACTGGCAGGTCGACGGGCAGTCCATCCCCCGCGCCAGCGACCTGGACGCCGCCCTGGCCGACGCCGACCTGGTCATCTTGCTGCAGGCCCACCGGGACTACGAGCCGGCTCAGCTGGGCGGCGCGGCCCGCCTGCTGCTCGACACCCGCGGCATCATCCCGGCCGGGCCGCACGTCGAGGCGCTGTGACCCGGATGCGGGTGGTGGTCTGCACGATCGTCCACCATCCCGCCGACGCGCGCATCTACCACCGCCAGATCAGGGCCCTGCTCGAGGCGGGCCACCGGGTCACCTACATCGCCCCGGCCGGGGAAGAGAATTTTTCGGCCGAACGGACCAGCCCTCACCTCCTCCTCATCCCCGTTCCGCGCGCTGTGGGACGCAGCAGGTTCGCCGCCTTGCGCGCTGCCCGGCGCGAGCTGGCCCGGCACGCGCCCGGAGCCGACCTGCTGCTGATCCACGATCCCGAGCTGCTCCTGGCCCTGCCGCCGCGGCGGACCCGGCCGCCCACGGTCTGGGACGTGCACGAGGACACCGCGGCCGCGCTGACCACCAAGGCCTGGCTGCCCGGCCCGTTGCGGCCTCCCGTCGCCGCCGCGGTGCATGCCGCCGAGCGGCTCGCCGAGCGGGGCCTGCATCTCATCCTGGCCGAGCAGGGCTACGTGCCGCGGTTCAGCCGGGTGCATCCCGTGGTGCCGAACACCACCTACGTCCCCGAGACCGTCGCCCCGCCGGACCCGCCCGGCGCTGCTCAGCGGGCGATCTACGTCGGTCATCTGTCCCCGGACCGCGGTGTGGCCGAGATGATCGAAGTGGCCGCCCTGCTGCGCCCGCACGGCATCACGGTGGAGCTGATCGGGCCGGCTGACGCGCGCGCCCGGGCCATGATCGAGCCCGCGCAGGCCCAGGGCCTGCTCAGCTGGCCCGGCTTCGTCCCGAACGACCAGGCCATGCCCATGCTCGACGGCGCCCTGGCCGGCCTTTCGCTGCTCCAGGACGAGCCCAACTTCCGGCACTCGCTGCCCACCAAGGTGGTGGAGTACATGGCCCGCGGCGTGCCCGTGGTGACCACGCCGCTGCCCGCCGCCGCCGAGCTCGCCACCCGCTACGAATGCGGGTTCGTGGTGCCGTTCGGCGACCCGCGCGCCGCCGCCGATGCGGTCCTCACGCTGGCCGGGGATTCCTCGCTGCGGGCCAAGATGGGCCGCAGCGGGCACGAGGCCGCCCGGAGCTCACTCGGCTGGCCCGCCGACGCGCAGGCCTTCGTGGCCCAGCTGGAAGCCTGGGCCAAGACGTCATAGCCCCTGGCCGGGCGCGTGCTATTGTTGCGTGTCCCCGGCGCGGAGGAGGGGGCGCGGAGAAGGGATTCGGCGTGCTCGCAGGCATTTCGCGCGCTCCGCTGGCGCGGCGGCTTCGTGAGCTGATCGCGCGCAATCAGCTGTTCGCCGGGGCGCTGGCGGTGGGCGCAGCCCTGCGGCTGCTGACCATGGTGGCCTACCCGGGCACGCTGTGGTTTTCTGGCGACTCCTACGTCTATGTCGGGGCCGCGCTGCGGCCCCAGCCGGACCTGTCCAAGACCACGGGCTACTCGTTTTTCCTCCGGGCCCTGCTGCCGCTGCACAGCTTCACGCTCGTCACCGGCCTTCAGCACCTGATGGGGCTGGCCATCGCGGTCATGGTGTACGCGCTGGCCCGGCGCGCCGGGGTGTCGAAGCGATGGGCGACAGCAGCCACGCTCCCGGTGCTGCTCGACGGCTTCGAGATCGAAGACGAGCACATGATCATGGCCGAGACCCTGTTCACGTTCCTCGTCATGCTGGCCTTGCTCCTCATCCTGTGGCGGTACCGGGCGCCGTGGCCGTTCGCGCTGATCGCCGGCCTGCTGGTCGGTTACGCGGTCGACGTGCGCAGCGAGGGCCTGCCCCTGCTGATCCTGCTGCCGGCTTTCCTGGCCTATCGCGCGGTCCGGCTGGGCTGGAAGGCCTGGCGCCACTGGCTGGCCGCGGTGGCCCTCGCCGCGGGCTGCGTGGCGCCGGTGGCCGCCTACGCGACGTGGTTTCACCACTACAACGGCACGTACTCACTGACCAGATCCGAAGGCTTCTACCTGTGGGGCCGGGTGTCGTCGTTCGCCGAGTGCTCGGTCATCAAGCCGCCCGCAGACGAGCTGGCCATCTGCCCGTCAGGTTCCCCGCGCAACCGCACGGCGCCGGGTGACTACATCTGGCACGCGCCGCAGGTGCACAAGATCCCGGGCGGCCCGGTGACCATCGCCAACAACAAGCTGCTCCGCGATTTCGCCATCCGCGCGATCGAGGCCCAGCCGTTCTCGTACGTCAAGGCGGTACTGAAGGGCCTGGCGCTGGCCGTTGAATGGCCGCGGCACAAATACCCCGACCCCGGCACGGTGTCCTACTACAACTTCCAGCTCAAGACGCAGATGATCCCCGACAACCACACGTGGATTCTTGGCGGCACCGCCTACCAGGACGCGGTCAGTTACGGCCACGCCGAGCCGAGCAGGTTCGTCGAGCCGGCCGCGGCCCCTATCGTGCTGTACCAGAAGATCGTCTACACCTGGGGCCCGCTGTTCGGGCTCATCATGCTGATGGGGCTCGGCGGGATCGTGCGGATCACCGGCTTCCGGGAACGGCGGCCCCGGCTGGCCTGGTCGCGGCGGGCCGGCAGCATGCTGCCCTGGGTTATCGGCGTCGTGCTGCTGGTGGGTCCGATCGCGGTCGCCGACTTCGACTACCGGTATCTGCTTCCCGTTCTTCCCTTCGCCTGCCTGGCCGCGGGCCTGGCGTTCGCCCCGGCCCGGGTCCGGCCCGCGCCGCAGCCGCCCGCGCCGCGGCCAGACGGCGAGCAGCGGGACGACCTGACCCCCAACGTCCCCGGCCGGGTCAGCTGAGCCGAACCTCCTGGCGGTATCCTAGATCCGGGTGAGTCGGCCGGGCGGTCGCGCCGGGCGCAAGCCCGGCGAGGAAGGTCCGGGCTCCACAGGGCAGGGTGGTCGGTAACGCCGACCCGGGGTGACCCGCGGGATAGTGCCACAGAAAACAGACCGCCCCGCGTCTTGACGCGGGGTAAGGGTGAAACGGCGGTGTAAGAGACCACCAGCGCTGCAGGTGACTGCGGCGGCTCGGTAAACCCCACCCGGAGCAAGGTCAAGAGGGGAACCACGGTTCTCTGCGCGAGCGATCGAGGGCGGCCCGCCCGATGCTCGCGGGTAGACCGCACGAGGCTGTCGGCAACGGCAGCCCTAGATGGATGACCGCCGCCCCGCCGCAAGCGGGCGCACAGAACCCGGCCTACAGGCCGGCTCACCCCCCTCATAGGGCCCTGACCTGCAATGTAGCGAAGCATGCGGCGCAGCGGGGCACATTGGGGGCACATGCGCGTCAGCCGAAGGCTTTGTGCGCGCTCGGATGGCTCGTGACCCGCGTTACGCGATGACTATCGCGGTCGCCGCGCGTCGTATCGACCAGATGCTGTTAGCCAGGATGGCCGCTGGGAAGGGGTGCCTTATGGAGATCACCAATCTGGGTCAGGCGGATGGGCTGCCGCCGGTGGATTGGGCCGCCGTTGTGGAGAAGCTCGACGCGGGGTCGGTGCCAGCTCCGGACGCGCGGAACTCCCGTACGACCTGGCTGTCCACCGTCAACGAGGACGGCAGCCCGCATGTGACTGCCGTCGGTGCCTTGTGGATGGACGGCACGTTCTGGTTCCAGACGGGCGCAGGCACGCGGAAGGGGCGCAATGTCATGCGCGATCCACGGTGTTCGGTCGCGGTGTCGATCCGCGACGCGGACGTCGTGATGGAGGGCGACGCTGTGCGAGTGACCGAGCCGGGCGCACTGGCGCGTATCGCGAAGGCGTGGGCGGCCCAGGGCTGGCCTGCCGAGCCTGACGAAAGCGGGCAGGGTATTACTGCCCCGTTCAACGCACCCTCGCAAGGACCGCCACCGTGGAACGTGTATCGCATTGAGCCACGCTCGGCGATCGTGACCTTGGGGGCGGAACCAGGTGGCCTAACACGCTTTCGGTTCTGACGCTGCCGATCGGCTGGGCACCTCGTCTACACCGACATCTTCTCGGACGCCGACGGCAACGAACTCGCCGACATGGCGAAGCTGGCGAATGGGCCTCGAGGCGGTGGACGTGACCGGGACAAGGCCGTGCAGCACCACGGGCCTCTGGGAACCGCCTACTTCCGCGTCCTCTCGGGGGAACTTGCACGGTCTTCTATGCGTTCAGCACGGTCGGCGTCGTCGCGGAGTCGGCAGTAGAACGCCTGCCGCCTCGTGCCGAATTGCCGCGATAGCGGCCAGCCGGGCTGCCGGGCTGCCGGACCCTCGGGACCTTCGGACCCCCCTGGCCCGCATGGGGGGAGGGGAAGAACCTCGAAGGGGGTCGGGCGGGCATTATGCCGCTTCGGGAGGGGGGAGGTTCCTCGGAGGTGGCTTTGGCTCAGGAGTTCACGTCGGCGAGAGGGATGAGTTCGACGTCGACGTCGTCGCCGTTGAGTTCCATGGTGGCGACGTGTCCCATTTTCCTGCTGTTGCCGATCATGGTGGGGCTGCCGGGGTTGACGAAGAGGACGTCGTCGTGAGTTTCGACCATGACTTCGTGGGTGTAGCCGAGGACGACGATGTCGACGGGTTTGCCGAAGACCTCGAGGAGCTCGGCTTTGAGGCTTTTGGTCTCGGGGTAGCGATCGAGGCTGTGGGGGTAGATGTCGTCGGGGTAGTAGCGGAGGTCGAGTTTGTGGATGACGCCGATGGTGTGGCCTTCGACCTCGACGGTGATGGGCTTGCTGATGCGGGGGGCGCCTTCGCCGACGTGGTGGAAGCTGTTGGTGGTGGCTTCGACGGGGGCGATCTGCTCGAGCCAGTGGATGCAGTCTTCGGTGTAGACGTCGCCGGCGTGGATGATGAGGTCGACGCCCTGGAAGGCGGTTTTGACTTCGGCGGGTGGTTCGGGGCCCATGGAGGGGATGTGGGTGTCGGAGATGAGGCCGATTTTCACGCTGGTTCCTTCCAGGCGGTGGTGGTGAGTGGCCAGTAACCGGAGGGAGCGTAGTAGACACCAGGTCTTTCCCGAGTTGGGTCCTCGATCGAGCGCTCGACTACAACCATGGCATCCTGGCACCCATACACGTCAACACGACGGTGCGTTCCTCAGCATTTGACGTGAGGTTCACGGGCGACGCGGCCAACGCGAAAGCAGCAGTACGACCGCATCGGGGACAAGGACCTCCCATGTCGCTGCTATCAGGCACTAACAGCCAGCCTACGCCGACCAGCGCTGCCAAAACGCGGAAGTGACGTGGTTAACGACACTTCGCCTTGGTCGCCTGGCAGGGGCTGGCGACGGGGCACTTTCGGGGCACGTCCACCCCCCGCTAAGGGTCCTGACCGTCGACGAGGCTTCTACTGAGATCCACACTGGTAGTCAGATCAGCGATGCCTGGGATGGGCAGGATTTCAAGGAGCCGTCCGATGACGTACCGTTTTGACCCTGAACTGGTCCCCTGGCTCGCGGCGATGCCTGCGGAAGACCTGTCCGATCCTGCCCGCGCGCGTGCCGCGAGCGCGCGGCGGCGCGGCGCGGCTCCCGCCTACGAGTCGCCCATCCCGCTGGCCGTTGCTGATCGGCTGGTGCCGGGCCTGGCGGACGATCCAGATGTCGCGGTGCGGGTTTACGCACCCGCCGGGCACAGCGAGGTCCTGCCCGGGCTGCTGTACATCCACGGCGGCGGGTTTGTCATCGGCAGCGTGGACGGGGATGATGCCAGGACGCGGGAGATCGCCGGCATCGTGGAGGCCGTGGTGGTGTCGGTGGAGTACCGGCTCGCTCCCGAGCAGCCATTCCCGGCGGGACTGCGTGATTGCTTCGCCGCGCTGACTTACCTGGCCAAGAACGCCGCGGAACTGGGCGTTGACCCGCGGCATATCGGCGTGGCGGGCAACAGCGCCGGCGGCGGCCTGGCCGCCGCGACCGCGCTGATGGCACGGGACCAGGGCGGCCCGGAGCTGTGCCTGCAGTACCTCAGCATCCCCGAGCTCGACGACCGGCTGGAAACCCCTTCCATGCGGGCCTACACCGACACGCCGGTGGCCAACCGGGCGAATGTGATCCTCACCTGGCAGCACTACCTTGCCGGGCAGCAGGCCACCGCATACGCGGCACCCGCGCGCGCAGCGGACCTGACCGGGCTGCCGCCGTCATACGTCGCCGTGTGCGAATTCGACCCGCTGCGTGACGAGGGCATCGAGTACGCCCAGCGGCTCGTCCAGGCGGGTGTCCCCGTCGAGCTGCACCTGTACCCGGGGACGTTCCACGGCTCCTCGCGGATCACCACCGCGGCCGTCTCCCAGCGCATGTCCAGGGACTCGCTCGAGGCGATGCACCGCCTCTTGCGGGCCTGAGGGCAGCCGCGGGTCGGCATCCGCCAGACATCGGCCTCCGGCGGCCCGAAGGGATGCCGCCGGCGGCCCATCCCGACCAATGGCGCACAATGGTTGATAATGACATGCCACATCAGCGCCGCGCCGCCGCGTTCCGGCCGTGGACCTGCGGCGGCGATGTCTCACAGAGTTCAGCCGTTAGGAAGGCCAGAGGATGGATTTCTCAGTCGTTGCCCTCACCGAAGATCAGCAGGCGTTCGCCAAGGAGGTGCGCGCGTTCCTGGATGAGCACCTGACTGACGAGGTGAAAGAGGGCATGCGCGAGCGGTCCTCGACCTACGACGAGGGGTTCTACCTCGCGCTGGGCGCCAAGGGCTGGCTGTGGCCGCGCTGGCGGAAGGAGGACGGCGGCGCCGAGCTGGACGATGTGCGTGTCAAGATCCTCGAATCCGCACTGCCGACGAACGTCATGCTCGGGACGACTTCCCTGTGCTGGCCGGCCGTCGAGAAGGAGGGGGCCCCGTCGCTGCGCGACGAGCTGAAGCCCGGCGTGGCCAATGGCACGGTCCGGATCGCGCAGGGCTACACCGAGCCGGACGGCGGGTCCGACATCGCCAACGCCAAGACCCGGGCGGTCCGTGACGGGGATGAATGGGTCATCAACGGGCAGAAGATCTTCACCTCCAACGCCCAGTACGCCACGCACATCTTCCTCATCACGCGGACTGACCCGACGCTGCCCAAGCACAAGGGCATGACCATGTTCCTGGTGCCGACCAGCTCACCCGGCTTCGAGCGGCAGCCGCTGCCCACCATCGGCGACGAGACCACCAACGTCAGCTTCTACAGCGACATCCGCCTGCCCGACCGGTACCGCATCGGCGAGGTCAACAACGGCTGGTCCACCCTGCACGGCCCGCTGGACGCCGAGCACCACCTCGACGGCCCGGCCAGCAAGCTCGAGGAGATCGGCCCCGGCGCGGGCATCGTTCGTCACCTGGCAGAGTCGGTCGACGTGGCTCTGGACTGGGCCAAGGATGCCCCGGACGGTAACGGGCCGATGATCGACGACAAGGCCTTCCTGGCCGGGATCGGCCGCCTGCTGACCGAGATGGAAGGCAGCGCCTGCACCCCGACAGCGATGGGCAAGATCAAGGGCTCGGACACGGTCCGGCTGGGCTTCGAGCAGCTCATCGACCTGGTCGGGCCGGCCGCGACCATCCCCCACGGCGCGGAGGGCGCCCTGGGCGACGGCATCATCGAGTACGGCCACCGGGTGGCCCAGCACTCCGCGGTCCCCGGCGGCACGGTCGAGGTGTTCCGGACCATCGTCGCCCAGCACGACCTGGGCCTGCCCCGCCCGGACTACCCCGGGCGCAAGGTGTTCCTGACCGGAGAGCGCGCCGCGGCAACGGCCTAGCGCGATCGGAGCCGGCCGGGGTCAGTACTCGTTCTTGATGGTGAAGAAGGAACCGCGAATGGTTCCGGCCAGCTTCGACCTCTGCCTCGCGAACTTGAACCGCGAGGCGAGTTCCGCGGGGACTTCCATCCCCTCGGACAGCTTGAACCCGACCGCCCGCTTCTTGGGGTCATCGACGGTGTACATCACGTTGATGGACAGACCGCTCTGGTAGAAGATGTAGGCCATCCGGATGCCCTCGACCTGGAAGGCCGTCGCCTCCAGAGGGGGAGACGAGATGATGATGTCGCGTTCTTCCGCAAGAATCCGGTGCACCCAGTCGATGGTCTCCTGGGCGTCGCCCGCGGGCTCCACCGTGAAGACGTGGTCATACTTGTTCTTGAAGTAGCGGGCCTCATTAGCCCGCAGGCCAGCGAGCGCGGCTGCAACCGGCGACGATTCCAGGCCAACGGTCGAGACGGTGCTGAAATCCACGGTGTAGGGCATGACGTACTCCCGAACTCGCCAAGGTGTGTCCGTTTACTCGGCCGGATGGTACCTCATGAGCCAACGCCGTCCTTGGTTGATTCCGGCACATTGGCGGCTTATCGTTCCCTGAACGGCTCGGGTGAGCTGGTCGCACGTGACCGGTTCCAGACTGTGACACAGGAGTACGCGCGTGAGCCTGGTGGAGTATTCGCTGGAAGATCACATCGCGGTGATCCGGCTGAACCGGCCGGAGCGGCTCAATGCGATGTCGCCCCCGATGAGTGACGAGCTGGTCGAGGCGTTCCGCCGGTTTAACGCCGACGAAGCCGCCTGGGTGGGAATCCTGACCGGTGCGGGCCATGCCTTCTGCGCCGGCCGGGACATGAAGGCCCAGGCCGAAGGCTTTGCCAGCGACGGCGGCAAGATGCTCGGCCGGGAGTACACGAGCGAGAGGAACATGTTCGGCTTGTCCGACACGGACAAGCCGCTCATCGCGGCGGTCAACGGCTTTGCCATCGGCCTGGGCTGGTACATGACCGTCGGCTGCGACATCCGCGTCGCCGCGGCCGGCGCACGGTTCGCGATGGCCGAGGTGCCGACCGGAGTAGTGGGGCCTTACTGGCTGGCCAGCGTCGAGATGCTGCCGTGGCCGATCGCGGCCGAGTTCGCTCTGCTCGGGGAGCAAGTCAGTGCCGAGCGCCTGCTGGCCTGCGGCGTGCTGAACGCGGTGGTCCCCGGGCCTGAGCTGATGGACGAAGCCCGGCGGTGGGCCGAGAAGTTCGTCCGCCTGCCCCCGCGGCATGTCCGGGCCACCAAGGCGCTGATGCTTGCTACGCGCGGGCGCCCTGGGCCGGACACCCAGGCGAGGGAGCAAGAGATACGGAACCAGCTGGCAGAACTCGCCGACAGCAAGGAAGCCGTCCTGGCGTGGATGGAGAGAAGGCCACCCGTCTTCCGCGGCGCCTGACCGCTCCGGTCAGGGTCCGCCCGACGCTGAAGCCTGACGTGCTCAGCGGCGCCTGGGCAGGCTGACTGTGGCGGTGCCGGGCATCAACACCTGCGCCTCGGCGTTCTCCTCCCGGATCGCCAGGTCGACCAGGCCGCGGTCGCCGTCGTCGTGCATACCGGTGACCGTGCCCGTGAACCTCAGTTCGTCACCGGCAAAGGCACTGGCGCGGTTCTGGAAAGAAAAGCTGACCAAGCGGCCGTCAGGCCCGGCCCAGTCGGTGACCGCGCGGGCCAGGAGCGAGGCCTGCAAAGGTCCGTGCACGAGGACGTCCGGGTAGCCCTCTACCTCGGTGGCCCATGCCTTGTCGTAGTGGATCCGGTGCCCGTTGTACGTCGCCGCGCTATAGAAGAACATCTGTGTCTCATCAACGGTGACCGCCAGGACCGGAATCGGGTCACCGACGTTCACGTCCTCAAAGTACGTCTGATCTGCCATCTCGTTCCTCGTCTTGGCTGTCCCCGGTCAGGGCCTGGCGATGGTGGAGGTCACCGCTTCGGCGACGGTCGTGCCGTCTTGACGGATGTACGTCGTGCGGGTGGTCACCAGCACGAAGGGACCGGACCGGCCGTGCTTCTCCTCGATGTTCTCGATGACCCGGACCGAGGTCAGCATGTCGCCGTCGTAGACAGGCTCGTGGAACTTGATGCTTTCCCCGCCGCCCATGATCCGCGGGCATTTCGGCAGGGACACGTCGCCCGGGCCGCGGCCGGGGATGCCGTCCGGGCGGAGCTCGTCCAGGTCGGCGACGCCCGCCGTGACGCTGCCGATGTACATGGGCGGCATCACGACATCCCGGTAACCGTGGGCGCGGGCGAAGTCGGCGTCGAAGTACAGCGGATTGCGGTCTTTGACCGCCGCCGCCCAGCGCTGGAACTCTTGTCTTGCCACCCGGCCCTGGGCACGTCCGATCTCGCTGCCGATCCGGGCTCTGGCCTCCTCGGGTATGAGGGACCCGTCCTCAGCCATGCGTACGCTCCTTTGATCCTCTTGGCGCCAGAGCTAGGCCTGCTCAGCTGGTCAGGTCGAGTTCGCGCTGCAGCCAGCCCGCGGCCACGTCCGCGGTGCCGCCCTGGATCTCCGTGGCCTTGGCTCGTTCTGACCACAGGTGCAGGTCGGTTTCCCGGACGAATCCCATGCCGCCGTGCAACTGGTGGCCGTCCAGGGTGGCCCGCTTGTAGGCCTCGCTGCAGTGCATCTTGGCGATCGCGACCGCGCGGGGCGCGGACTGCCCGCGGCTGAGCCACCAGATGGCCTGGTTCGCGGTGAGCCGTGCGCCGTCGATGGCCATCCGCATGTCGGCGATAAGGTGCTGGGCGGCCTGGAAGCTGGCCAGCGGCCGGTTGAACTGCTCCCGCACCTTCAGGTAGTCCACGGTCCGCTCCAGCACCGCGGTGGCACCGCCGACCATCTCCATGCACTGCAAGGCGACCGCGGTGCTGGCTATCCAGGCCAGGTCAGCGGGGGCGATCCCGGTGCCGTCAGGCCCGGTGATGGTCTGGGCGTCGGGGACGAAGAAATTCTCGAGCACGAGCCGGGCCTGCTTGTCGCCCGCCATGGTCCGCATCGGCACGGCCGACCAGCCGGGCGCGCCCGGCTCGGCGAAGAAGCCGAAGATGCGGCTCGGCTCGCCGAGCGTCTCGGTCCGCGCGGTCACCAGCACCATGTTCGCCAGCTGGGCGTTCGGCACGAAGGCCTGCTCACCGCTCAGCGACCATCCGCCTTCGGCGCGTTCGGCCATGAACGCCGGCCTGATGTCAGTTGCGTCGGCCGGGTTCCACATCGCGGTCGTGGCCATGATGTCGCCGCGGGCCAAGGCCGGAAGAAGCCGTTTTGCCTGTTCCGCGTCGGCCAGCCGCTGTGCCGCGACGCCGAAGATCAGCGTGCTGTACACGATGGTCGGGCACAACACCCGGCCGGCCTCGCCGAACAGCAGGCCCAGCTCATAGACGCTGGCCCCGGAGCCGCCGTGGTCCGGACCGAGAGTGAGACCGAACGCCCCCACCCCGACGAGCGCCTCCCAGAGCTTAGGGGGGAAGCCGTCGGAGTCCGGTTCCTTCATCTGCCGCACCAGCGTCGGCGGGCAGACATCGGCGAACAGGTCGCGCAGAGAGGAGACGAACTCGCTCTGCTCGGAGGTAAGGACCAGCTTCATCGGATGCCCTTCTGTTCGTTGCGGCCGGTGCCCGGGTGGTTGGTCTAGCCGCTGATCAGCGGCTGCGGCCGTAGGACGGCATGCCATGTCCCCGCTGGGCGATGACGTCCCGCATGACCTCGTTGGTGCCGCCGCCGAACCGCAGCAGCGGTGAGCCGCGGTACTGGCTTTCGAACTCGCCGCCGCTGACCGCGGCCGCGTCCCCTCGGGTCACCAGCCCCTGCATGCCCAGCATCTGCGTGCCGACGTCAGCGATCCGCTGCCGCAGCTCGCTGGCGAGGATCTTCTCCTCCGTCAGGCCGACCGTCGGGATCTGGCCGCTTTCGAGCATGGAGACGGTTTCCAGGCCCATCAGGATGCACACCTCGACGTCGGCGTCGAGCTGGGCGATCTTCCGGCGGACATCGGGGTTGTCGATGGGCCGTGAGCCATCGCTGAGTGTCACCCGCGCCGCGGCGATCACGTCATCGACGGCCCGGCGCAGGTCGCCCGCGTGGGTGATCGCGCCCCGCTCCATGTCCAGGGCCCCGGTGATGTACTGCCAGCCGCGGTCTTTTTCGCCGACGAGGTTGGTCTTCGGCACCCGGACGTCGGTGAAGAAGGTGTGGTTCGTGCGGAAGCCACCCCACGTGATCAGGGGGCGGACCTCGATACCGGGGGAATTGATCGGCACCATGATGACCGAGATCCCGCGGTGCTTGGGCACGTCGTGGTTGGTCCGTACGCACAGCCACTCGTGGGTGGCGATGTGCGCGTTGCTGTTCCAGATCTTCTGCCCGTTGATGACCCATTCATCGCCATCGAGGTCGGCCCGGGTCTTCAAGCTGGCCAGGTCGGTTCCGGAATCCGGCTCGGAATACCCGACTGCGAACATCTCGCCCCTCGCGATCAGCGGCAGGAACTCCTCCTTGTTCTGCTGGGTGCCGTACCGCATGATCATCGGGCCTACGGAGGTCACGGTCAGGTCCGGGCCGGGCACGCCCCACACGCCGAACTCATGGACCAGGATGTGCTGGTAGACCGGTCCCAAGCCGATGCCGCCGTATTCCTTCGGCCAGTTCAGCCCCCACCAGCCCTTCTCGGCGACCTTCTGCCGGAAGGCTGCCACCGGGCCGCCGGTCTGCTCAGAGCCGCGCTCCGCCACGGCGTCAAGGAGTTCCGGGGTGACGTTCTCACGCAGGAAGGCCCGGACCTCGTCCCGCCAAGCCCGCTGATCCTTGTCGAGTTCGAAGTCCATCGCCATGCCTCCACAGGTTTGGCTGCTCCGCGCGTACCGTTCGTTCAATTTATTGAGGCCAAGCTACGGCCGGCCCAGGGAGCCGTCAAGAGGGTCCGAAGGCAAGTTATGCGCCCTGTTCATTGATTCTGGCGGACAGCTCATGGCCTGCGATCGGGAAACTGTCACCAGGCTCAGCTCAAAGGGCCTCGTATATATTGAATGCCATGAGGTCAGCGGGCCGCGTGCGGACGAGGCAGTCCGTGCTGGCCAGAGAGCCGCACGGGCGGAATATCATGCCCGGGTGGAAGCACACTGCCAGGTCCGGATGGCCGAGTGACACGGCCCGCAGGTGAGCGCGACGGCGCTGCGGCGGACGCGCAGCTCGCCGACAATGTTCTCCGGGACGAGGTCCAGCGCCTCGGGCGGCTCATCCGCCTGGCCCGGGGCGAGCGGTACAGCCTGGACGCGCTAGCCGCCCGCTCGGGCGTCAGCGCCGGCCTGCTGAGCCAGATCGAGCGCGGCATCGGCAATCCGTCGTTCCAGACCCTGCTGCGGGTGGCGCACGCGCTTGACATCCCGGTGGCGGCGCTGCTCACGGGCGGGGACGGAAACAAGCCCGAGTCCTCGTTCGTCGTCCGGGCCAGCGAACGCCGTCATATCACCTGGCCGAAAGAAGGCATGTCGTGGGAACTGCTCAGCGTGCCAGGCCAGCGCGAGTTCACCGCCATGCTGGGCCGAATCCCCCCGCACTTCCGAGACAGGGCCTTTTCCGACCCGCGGTACTTCCAGGGCATGATCTGGTCGCACGTACTGTCCGGTGAAGTGACCGCCCTGATCGGCGACCTGAAGATCGTGGCCGGCCCTGGCGACAGCTATTCGGGCGACTACCAGCAGATTCACTGGGTCCACAACGAGACCGATGAAGTCGCCATCGTCCTCAGCGTCTTGGTGCCCGGCGTCTTTTAGCGCAGGAACAACCAGACTCGCGACCCACCTGATGCGGGTCAAGTTACGTCAGCCTGGGGCGCTCCCACTTCGGCGCCACGACCACCACCGGGTGGCTGGAGGTGATCGCCAGGCTCGCTTCCGACGGCGCGCTGCGGATGCCGATCGAGACGGAGTTCCCCCTAGAGCGTGCGCGTGAGGCGATGCAGCACGTCAGTGCCCGGCATACCGTGGGCCGGATCGTGCTGCGGATAGGGTCTTGACCCGAGCCGGGACATTTCGAGCAGCACCCTTGCGGCGCAGGGACGCGGCGCACATCAGGAGCGCCGTCGTGCTAAGGCAGCGACCGCACGACGTCCAGGATCGTATCGACCTCGGTACGCACCATCCAGTCGGGATGGACATCGGCAAACCGAACGACATAGTCCTGGTCGATGACCACGACGGTCGGATAGGGGAGATCCCAGCGTCCGTTGCCGAGCAGCGCCGGCATGTCCTCGCCGAGCCGCAGGCGTTCCTCCTGCTCGTCGGGAGCGGGCGCGAAGGCGATTCCCAGCGACCGGATCAGGCTCGCGTCAGGGTCGGAAGCGACGGGGAAGGGCAGGTCGAGCCTCCGCTTGATCGCGACGAGGCGCTCAGGGACCTGCGGGCTGATCGCCACCAGGTGGGCGCCGAGCCTGGCCAGTTCGGGCGCCAGCGCATCTCGGTACGCGGGCATCGCCGCATTGCAGGCCGGGCAGTTCTCGAAGCGGAAGAAGATCAGCACGGCCGGGCCAGTGCGAACCAGATCGGCCAGGGCGACAGAGCCGCCGTCGACCTCGTCCAGGACGAACGGGGCCAGCACGTCGCCGGCCTGAACTACTCCTGACCAGTCAGTTTCTTCCTGCAGCCGCTGCCGGTAGGCCAGATGCCGGGCGAGATGGTCCGGCGCCCAGTCAACGTCTCGCTGAGTTTGAAGGGCGTCCAGATTCTTCTGAACAGAGTCACTCTGCTCATGGGCGAACTGGTCAAGTTCAGGCACGGGCGTTCTCCTCAATCGTGTGAGGATTCGGTCTCCCCGCTCCTCAGCGTGGCGTCCTCAGGCCTATGAATCAGCCTATAACGGCCTGTCATCTTGTCAATAAAAACTATCTTGTAAGTAGGATGATGGCTTTTAGGCCGGGGACACGTCCGGCCAGCCGGGGACTCCTTCGTCGAGCTCGACGCCGAAGCTGTTGAGGATCCCGGAGACCATGAAGTAGAAGCCGGCCGCCATGAGGAATTCGAGGATTTCCCTGGGGGACCAGCGCGCGGCCAGCTTGGCCCAGGTCGGGTCGGTGACACAGGAGTCGGTGTAGAGCTCGTCGGCCATCTGGAGCAGGATCCGGTCGTCCTCGGCCCACCCGAAGGTGGTCAGGGGCCTGGTCAGCGCGACGATCTCGGCTTCGGTGATCCCTGCTTCGCGGCCGAACAGGGTGTGCTGCCCGAACTCGTACTGCGCGCCGCAGTTCCAGCCCATCCGCAAGATCACCAGCTCACGCTGCCGGCGTGGTGTCGATGCCTCGTTGACGATGAAGCCGCCCAGCGTTCCGAAGGCCTGGCTCAGCTCGGGGTTCAGGCCGAGCGTCCCCATGACGTTGGCCGTGGGCCGGCCGCGGTTCTCGGCGAGAACGCCGGGATCAGGGTCAACGCGTGCCCGCGCTGGTCTGGCCATGCTCATGGTGCCTCCAGATGTGAGGTGTCCTTAGCTGATCGCCGCGTGCTGTCCTGGCCTTGAGCAAGCGTACGGCAGTGGCCGCCTGACCCATTCGCGACGGTGTGAGCGGAACGACGGGAACGGCCAGGATCACACGGATTAAGCGAAACTGACGCGAACGGGCCGTGGTGATGGCTCGCGGGTAAGCGAGCGGGGTCGCCGGGGAGTCTAAAGCCGCGACCTGCGCGCCCTTCGGCGGTCGTCTGACAATCCTGGTCATGAGCGCTGTGCACTGGTAGAACGCTGGAGTGCGGAAGCAATATCACTTCTGGCCTGGGGGCCAGGGTTCCGACGCTTGGGACGTAGATCGGCTGATACGGCTTAGTGCCGGGCTGCCCGTGATCGAAGTCCCCCTGGCCTCCATAGCCGAAATCGACAGCGTTTATTGGTTCGACGGAAAGAACGAGCAGCCGACCGTTCGGAAGGTGGTTGAGCACGCTCGTCTGATCAGCGCGGTGGACAGCTCGTATCCGGTGATTCTTGGTCCGGACGGGCGGGTGATGGACGGAATGCACCGTATTGCGCGCCGGATGCTGGACGGACATTTGACTATCAAGGCACGGCAGTTCCATGTTCTCCCGGAACCCGATTACCGGAATTGCCTGCCGGGCGATCTTTCCTGAACTTGTCGCGACGCCAGACTTGGCGAGCCTGCTGAACGCCTGGCCGTGCTTTACCACCTCGGGGGCGGGGCGTAGAGTCCCGCCATGCCTGCATATGTCATCGTCGATTCCGACGTCACCGATCCGGAGCGCTACGAGCAGTACAAGGCCGCGACGCCGGCCGCGGTCGCGGCTGGCGGCGGCCGCTTTCTCGCCCGAGGCGGCGAAGTCATCGTCCTTGAGGGTGACTGGCAGCCGTCCCGCGTGGTGGTGCTCGAGTTCGAAGACCTCGCGGCCGCGAAGCGATGGTATGAGTCGGAGGCGTACCAGGAAGCAAAGAAGTTCCGGGTCGGCGCCGCGTCCTTTCACATGATCGCCGTGCCGGGCGTGGAGTAGGCCAGGACTCAGCCGATCGGGCCGGCGCTCCCGCCGGGATCAGCAAGCAGGGGCTCGGAGTCGAAGATCTGCTGCAGGTGCAGCCAGGGATCGGTGCACTCGCCAGCCACCAGGTCATCGAGCCAGATGCGCAGGCCCGCTACGGCCCGGGCGACCAGGAGGCGGGTGCGCCAGCCGGGCACCGCGTCGGCTGAGCGGCGGGCGGCAAGCTGCTGGGCCAGGTGCTGTTCCTGCTCCGACAGCCGGGTCAGCGGTGAGGAACGGATATCGGCTGATGTCTGGCGGACCTCGGCGAGCTGGCGCAGCCTGGTGCGGTGGCTGAGGGCGTAGGCGGCCATCTCGGTCAGGGCGGCGCGCAGGACGACGGAGTCGGGCAGGTCCGCGGGGGCGACGGTGATGGCGGCGGCGACGCGGGCGGTCATCTCGCGGGCGGGCTCAGTCAGGACATCGTCCTTGGCCGCGAAGTACCGGAAGAAGGTGCGGCGGCCGATGCCAGCCGCGTCGCAGATGTCGGCCACGGTGACGTTGCAGTACCCGCGCTCGGCGAACAGGGTGAACGCCGCGTCGACGGTTGCGGCACGATTGTCGACACGGTTACGTTCTCTGAGGTCCGCGATGGTGCGCCTCCGCGGCGGACGTGGGGCTGATGCTGGTTTCAGGCGGCGGGCCCGGATTCGGCCTTGCCCGAAGCGAGTCGCTGATGGCACGATATGCCATGACGGCGCGCCGTGTCATGTGGTCGCGCCACACTGCGCCCAACCTGGTGCGCCGTGCAGCACCAGGCCGAAGGGCGGTACATGATCGAGGAGACGTCTGCGGGCTCGCTGGGGGAAGGCACCCTTTCAGGCCGGGGCGCCGAGCCGGATACGGGCGGCTGGCTGCCCAGCCAGGTCGCCGCAGTCGCGGTCGTCTGTCTCGCCGGCTTGATGGTGTCCCTCACCATGTCGGTCCTTATCCCGGTGCTGCCGCAGGTAGCAGAGGACCTGCACAGCTCGACGACCAGCACTGAGTGGCTGCTGACCTCGACGTTGCTGGCTGCGGGCGTGGCCGTCCCGATCGTCGGGCGGCTGGGCGATCTGCACGGCAAGCGCTTGATGCTCATGATGTGCGCCGGCTTCCTGACCGTCGGCTCGCTCATCTGCGGCCTGAGCCGGAGCTTGGTTCCGCTGATCATCGGACGCGGCGTTACGGGGCTGTCCCTGGCCGCCGTTCCGCTCGGCATCAGCCTGATCACCGTGACCATGCCCGCCCGCCGCGCATTGTTCGGCGTCGCGCTGGTCAGTGCGACGCTCGGCATCGGCGGGGCGCTCGGCCTGCCGCTTGCTGGGCTCGTCGGCGAGCACGCCGATTACCACCTGCTGTTCTGGATCCTCCTGGCCGGCGGCGTCGTGTCCCTGCTGGGCAGCTGGTTGTTCCTCACCGAGCCGGCCCAGAGCCGGGGAGGCCGGTTCGACCTCCCTGGCGCGATCCTGCTCGCCGTGGCGCTGCTCTGCCTGCTGCTGCCGCTGAGCGAGGCCGCCGTGTGGGGATGGGGATCAGCGCGGACGCTGGGTCTGCTGGCCGTCGCGGCCGTCCTGCTTGCCTCCTTCGTGCTGATGGAGCGCAGGACACGGTCGCCGCTGGTCGACATCGCGGCCAACGCCAAGCCGGCGCTGCTGCGGACCAACGTCGCCTCGGTGTGCGTCGGGTTCGCGATGTTCGCCAGTTTCATCGGCACGGCCGCCTACGTGCAGGCGCCGCGGGCCACAGGCTACGGCTTCGGCACATCCATCGTGGTCAGCGGCCTGTGCATGCTGCCCAGCGGGCTCGCCCAGCTAGCCTTGTCGCCGGTCTCGGCGGTGATATCCCGCCGGTTCGGCCCGAAGATCACGCTGTGCACCGGAGCTATCGTGGTGGCCGCCGGATTCGCGAGCCGCATCGTGCTGACCGCTCACCTGTGGGAGATCGTCGTCGGCACGACAGTGGCCGGCGCGGGCGTCGGCATCGCCTTCGCCGCCATGCCGGCGCTCATCGCGCTGGGCGCGCCGCACTCCGAGCTCGCCGCCGCCAACGGCCTGAACTCGCTGTCCCGCGCCTCCGGCAGCTCGTTGGCCAGCGCGGTCGGCGGGACCCTCCTGGCCTCCTCGGTCGTCGTAGTCGGCGGCGTGGCCTTCCCGTCGCTGGCGGCTTACCAGATCCTGTTCGCCCTCTGCGCCATCGCGGCCGCCCTCGGCGCGGGCATTGCGCTGCTCGTGCCCTACCCGCGGGGTTACTCTCCGTCGCTGAATACCCTGGAGGCGGAGCCGGAATGGCGCTCCAGCGAGCCAGGGACGGACGCCCACGAGAGCACCGCGGTCAGTTCTCCGACGCCGCCTAGCCGGGCTGCTGCGGCCCGACATCCGGCCGGCCGGGCACGTGGCCAGGAGGGTGTTCTGGCTGACCAGGATAAGCCGTGACCAGACCGCTCATTTTGCCGGCTGTACATGATCGATACATCCTGCGTTAGGGATCCCGACGAAACCCGCCGCCGCAGACTGTATTGTCGCTAACCGTGGAGGATCTGGTCTTTGCTGGCGACGTAAATGCCGGTGATGTGGTCGTGCTGCCCGGTACCAGCAGCGCGGTCCTGGTCAAGACGATCCGCCTGGGACAGGGCGGGTTTGTCTTCACCGTGGCGCCCGTCGGCGACGACCGGATCCAGGCCGAGCGCCTGGTCACGCTGACGGCTGCGGCACGCCTGCGCAGACGTGGCCAGGACGTGGCCAGCTAAGCGACCCCGCGTCCGGCGCCCTTCTGGCGCCCAGGCTCACCGTTCGGCCGGCCCGGGCCGGAGCGAGCCCGGGCACTCTCGCCGCGCGAGCTACCGCTACCGCTACCGCTAGCCGGCCGCCGGCGCAGGCGTTCGAGAATCAGCCGATCAGGGATGCGATGCTCAATGAGTGATCGTGCCGAATGTCACATCGGAGGCCCAGATTTCCTGCCAGGCAATCCCTTGCGATGGGTCGACCGCCGAGACGATCTGATTGCCGCCCTCATAAATGGCGACGTGATAGACGTAGCTGTTAGGGTCCGAATTCACATGGAAGAAGACGAGATCGCCGCCCCATGCCGCGCGCTCGCTTTCGCGGCGGAAGCTCCGGAACTGTTCGTCCGCGGTCCGCGGGATCGACTGGCCGAAGTGCTGGTACACGTACTCGGTGAGACCGCTGCAGTCAAATCCTGAGCTGGGAGAACTGCCACCGTAGGTGTACGGGACCCGGCCGATGAACGTCTGCACGTATGTAGAGGTCTGTTGGTTGAACGACATAGTTTGAGCGTTGGCCGTTCCCGAGAAAAACGCCAGAGTTACTGCCATCGTTCCGGCGATGGTGCCTACCTTATATCGGATTGCCACCGTCTTGCCTCCCTTAGGGTTCCCGGAGTTGACGAATGCGCCGAGGTACTGTAGCCGGTGCGGGCGAGCACGGATCACGGCCGCCGCGACGGCATTACCAGCCCGGTGTTACGCAGGGCTTGTGCTCATTTACGCTACGATAAAATGCCGGCGCTGGCAATAGCATGAGCGAATGACAGTCGAGAAGTCCAGCAATTCCGGGAATTGTCCCAAGTTATGGCGCATTTAAACGGGCATAAGCTCCGACGAGTGCCAGGTTTCACAGAAGTATCACGGAAAGGTTTCGGTAGTATTACTCCTTGTGATTCAATCTGCACTCGATGCGTATTAGTCTGCTGCCGGATGCCGGACATAAAACAATAGCCGCAGGTCAGGCCGCATGTCGCGGACCATATGCTGGCCGGAATTGTCTAGTCTGGTCCCTGCGAGGCGAGCCGAGGTGGTCGCCGGCCAGTCCTGGTCGGAAGGGAGTGTCGATGCTGACGTTCGGCCTGGTGGTGCTCGGCGTCAGTGACCGGCAGCGAGCCGAGGCGTTCTGGTGCGCGGCGATCGGCTACCAGGTGTCGGGCGGACCGTTCGGCGGCTGGCCCAGGGTGCTGACCCCGCCGCCGGGCCACACCGGTCCGGTGATCGCACTGCAGACGAGCCGGACGGCCCCCCAGGATCACCCTCGCCTGCACTTCGACCTGCACGTGAACGGGGTGGGTGAGCAGGAGGCCGAGGCGGCGCGCCTGGTGTTGCTCGGGGCCAGCCGCGTCAGCTGGGACAGCTACCCGGACGATCCTGACTTCGTCGTCCTGGCCGACCCCGAAGGCAACCGGTTCTGCATTGTCGACCTCGATCACGAGGGTAACTAGCCGCCCGGCGGCTGGCACGACGGGCACCAGAACGTGACCCGGTCCTGCTGCCCGTCGGAGCGGATGGGCGTGCCGCAGCGGCGGCACGGGCGGCCGCGCCGCCCGTACACCCAGTTTTCTTCGCCCCGCCGCCAGTTGCCGGTGGTGATGTGGCCTGTCCGGTCCTTATTGGCCTCCAGCAGCCGGTGGGCGAGGACGGCCATGGCGTCCAGATCCGCGACGTCGCCGACCGGCTGCCACGGGTTGACACCGCGCAGGAACAGCACTTCGGCCTTGTACACGTTGCCGATTCCGGCCAGGTTGCGCTGGTCGAGAAGGGCCTCGCCGATGGGGCGGCCGGGGTCACCGGACAGCCGCCGCACCGCCTTGGCCGGGTCCCAGTCCGGACCGAGGAGATCCGGGCCCAGATGCCCGGTGGCCTGCTGCTCTTCGCTAGTGCGGAGCAGTTCGACCACGCCAAGCTGATACCCGACCGCCTGCCAGTCGGCGTTGGCGAGCACCAGCCTGATCCGGTGACTGTCCCGCATCGGCTCCGCCACGGGCCGGACCCGCCAGGATCCGTCCATGCGCAGATGGGTGTGGACGGTCAGGCCGCCGCTGGTGCGGGTCAGCAGGTGCTTGCCACGCGAGACCGTCTCGGTCACGACGTCACCGGTGAGATCGGCGGTGGCCAACTGCGGGACGCGGAAGTCGCTGCGGGTCAGGGGCCGTCCCGCCAGCGCCTGGTGCAGGCGGCGGGCGGTGTGCCACACCACGTCTCCCTCGGGCATAAGGCGTGTCTAATGCGCGAGCTCACGTTATGCAAAAAGCCCGCCCCGGGATCTCGCCGCAGCCTCGCATCGGCCGGCCCGCCCGCATGACGCCCACGGTGCACGTGAGGCCGGCCCAGACTGGTTACCAGCGGTCGTAGCCCCCCGGCTCGTAAGGCGCGCGGTAGCCGCTGGCGGGCGGGTAGGCCGGACGACCCCGGCCCGCGTCGCCGTGGCCGCCCTCCTGGCCGGGGTGCCAGCCGCCGTTCGCATCCCCGGGGGCGCCGGCCGGGCCGGCCTGCCCGGCCGGGTCCGGGTATCCGAACCTCTGGCTGTACGGCGGGGTGCTCGAAGGAAGCGGCTCCCCGGAAGGCTGCTGCTGGTACAGGTAGGCCGTGCTGCCACGGTAGCCGTCCGCCGGTACCGGCCGGTAGGCCGGGCTCGCGACGGTGCCGCCGGACGCCGAAGGACCCCGCCGGGACCTGTCCGACGGGAGCGGGCCAGCCCAGCTCGCCCCGGGCCGCCGGCCCGTATCCCCCCGTTCGCGTCCATGGAGTGGCGCGACGATTGGGGGGAACGGCCGTCAACAGCTCCCTTGGGCCGCAGCGCGTACGCCGGGCTGGTCAGCGGATCCTCCTGCGCGCCGGTAGCGGCGGGCGACGGCACGGGGGCGGCCTGGTAAGCGGCTCGGACCGGACGGGCCGGTCCCGGTGACGGCGGCATGGCCGCCACGGCCGGCTGTACCGCCGTCCGGTCATCCGGGCCGAGACGGGGCTGCGGATGCGTTCCCGCGCCGTCGCCCGCTACTCGCCCGGCGGCCTGGCGGGCCGGGTCACCGGGCTGCAGGTCCGGGATCCGGCCGCCGCCGGGCTGCGGGTCCGGCCGCCGGCCGGCATCCGGCGGCAGCCGCCTGGCCGCGGTGTCCGGCTGGGCGGTGCGGGCGGTCGTGGCCAAGGGCCTGTCGGCCGCCAGGTCATTCCAGAACTGCTCGTCGGAAACTCCGCCGAACTCCTCAGCCGGCCACAGCTCCTCATCGACGCCGGTTCCTTTACGCCAGCCCACGCGCCGCCGCGACCTGGCCGTCATGTCCGTGTTATCCGGATCGGCCTGGTGCGAGCCCCGCGCCGCCATGCGCTGTGCCGCCGCCACGTCCGGCGCATCGTCCTGGCGGCCACCGTGCCGGGCCCGGTGCCCGGTGACTAGAGGTCCGGAATCCTCCAGCCCCATTCGCGGGTCGGTGAAGTCGATCACGGTACTGGGACCGGTGCCGCCCGAGACGGGCGCGCCGCGCGCAGACCGGCCAGGTCGGGCCGACCGCGCCGGGCTCGCGGGCCGGGCAGGGCCGCCCGATGGGGGCGGCGAGGTCTTGCTCCGGCTGGCCGGCGGCCGGCTCGCGGCCACCCGGCCAGGCCTGGCTCCCCGGGGCGCGCCGGATTCACCGGGTCCGCGGCTATCGCCACTCCGTCCCGGGACGCCCTCGTCCCGGGGACTGCCCGGGAGGGCCTCGTCCCGGGGACTGCCCGGGCGCATGCTGAAGTAGAAGGCTGCCGCTATGCCGACAAGTCCCACAATGGCGAGTCCCGCGACCAGGATCATGGTCTCCATCCAGAATGCCGGGCCGGTAAGGGGAGTCGGGACGCTAGCCAGGCACACGCGGCCGGTGACGCGCGCCTTGCCCCCCTCGTTATCGCGAGCGCCCCGGGACCCGCTTGATCATCACCGATTGTGTCTCACCGCCGGGGAGCATGTCACATGATTGCCGAACTTCGGTATCGAGCGGATCACCAAGGCTCCAGGCCCTTACGGGTACCCGGTTACCACAATCCGGCCGCGTCCGATGGTGGCCGCCGCGATCGCGTTCCAGACCTGGAGCAGGGGAGCTCCGTTGGCCATCGTCAGCACGCGGTTCAGCGCATAGACCGTGAAACGGTACATGTGCGGATGGCCGTCCGGACACGGCGCGTCGTAGGCCGTGTGGCCCGCGCTGTTCAGTGCCTCGCGGGCTCCGGTCGGCAGCGCGTTTTCCTGGATGTCCGTGGTGCCCGGCTGGATGTCGAACACCAGCCAGTAGATATAGGGCGTGATCGGCGCTGAAGAATCGTCGACCACGAGGGCGAGGCTCTTGGTATCGGCCGGCGCGCCGGACCACTCGAGCGGGGGATTCATCCCGCCGCCGTGGCAGGTATAGCGCTGAGGCAGGACGTTCTGGATGAAGGCCTGGCTGCTGACCGACATCAGCCGCGGCGGAACCGGCGCGCCCTGGCCCGCCTGCCCGCAGCCGGCCAGGATGAGGGCCGCCGCCACCGCTGAGGCCGCGTGCCGGAATAGCCGCCGCCCGGCTGGCTGCGGCTGCCGCCGCGGGCGGCGCAGGCCACGGCGAATCAGGTCTGGGCTCGACCTCACCCTCCCTCCTTTCTGCCGACGGTTGATATTAGAACCTGCCAGGAAGCGTACGGGCGAGACGACATGGTGAATGACCGAGACAAAATGGGTTGCATGCCCGCGCCCGGATACCGATCGCCGGAGATAGCGGATGCCGGACTCGCTGCGTATCGGGCTGCTTGGCCGCTTCAGCTCGCGGACGGCGCGGGGCGCGCCGCCCATGTCGGCGGCCGCCACCTGGCCTTCGAGGCCCGCGCCGTCCGGCGGCCTGGATCGCATTCGTCACGTCATGTCGCATGGACTCATCCTGAGCCCTGCCGCTGTCAGACTGAGCCCTGCCGACCGTCAGAACGCGCACAGCCGAGCGTCAGCCGCTAGCTCGCGGTGACAGGCACTGCTCAGTCGCTGTGCGCCTGGCTCAGTCGCTCTGGCGGGAGCTTCCGAACATGATCTCGTCCCAGGACGGGACCGAGGAGCGCTTGCCCCGAGCGGTCTTCCGGCCCGGGCGTCCGGCTGGTTCGCCACCAGCCTGGGCCTGTGCCGCGGCGTCGTCCGGCACCGCCGGTGACTCAGCCGCAGTCTCGACGGGCCGGGCATCCGCGGGACGGTTCTCCCGCGCGGTGTCGGCGGCTCTGCGGGAGGCCGAGGAGGGTGGCACGGTGAGCGAGGGCACGGGCACCGAGGGCACGACCGGCGCGGGGGAGGACGGCGCGGATGCGGATCCGGATGGCGCGGATGCGGATGCGGATGGCGCGGAAGCGGAAGCGGATGGCGCGGAAGCGGACGGCGCGGTGCCGGAGCCGGCTGACCGCTCGATCCTGACTCGGTTGCCCTGGCCATGTCCTGCGATGGCCCCGTGACCAGAGGTAGTGCTGAGCCGGGGGGCCAGCCGGGTTACTGTCGCCTCGCCCGGCAGCGGTGCGGCAGGCCGGGGCGGCTCAGCGCCCGGCAGCGACATGCGGGCGGCGTTGTCGTCGGCGGGCAGCACGTGCCTGCGGCGAGGATCGAAGACCCACTCGGCCACGAGCGGGTCGCCGCCAGAGGTGAACGTGAGCTGGACCTGCCAGGTGCCGTCGCCGCGTTTCTTCGCGTCCCACTGCGCGCCGTCCGGGTCGGCCCCGATCGCGCTCAGCCGCTCGGCCACGACCTCGCCCAGCCGCGGGCCTGGTGTCGAATCGCCGTGGCGGCGCACCGACGCGCTCTGTGCCTGGTCGGCCACATAGGCACGTTCGGCCAGCACTGGGGCCTCGAACCAGCGCACGCGTTCGACCGCGATGCCGGCCGCGTCCGCGATTTCCTCGACCGTTTCCCCGGCGCGGATTCGTGCCTGGATCTCCTTGGGTCGCAACGGGCTCTCCACTTCGATCTCGTACTGCGCGAGCCGGGAGGTCTGGCCCAGGGCGACGGCCCTGAGCCGTTCGTCTATCGGCAGCACGAAGCGTGCGCTCCGCCCGGGCACGGCCAGGACAGCGTAACGGCCGTCCTCGCTCACCGCGACGAAGCGCAGTTCCTGCATCGCCGTCCCTTCCGTTCCGACCCGTGAAAGCCCCCCCGCGGCTCTGACGGGTCGGTCCCGCCGCCGTCCGTTGCTGGCCTTTCCCGGCGTACTCTAGCCCAGCAGCCAGTGCGGAGACGGTGGACTGCTCCACCTCCACGAGTGTGTCGGGTCTGGTCGGTCATGGCCAGCACCCCGCCCGGCATGTCCGAAGTTAATCCTCGCCACTCCGGCCGAGATATTCGTTGACAGAACGGTCCTCGGTAACGTCGCCAGAGACGTTCGGTTACAAAAGTAACTTGGGCGAGCATGGCCTGGGGAGACGGGCACGGCGCTCGGCCTCTGCCTCGTGTCGCTGGCCCTGCGTTATGGCGCCGACCACAGGTACGCTGGGTCGACGCAGGCGCGGCCCGCGCTCATCGTCCTCGCGGTGGTGTGCGCGCGGCCGTCGCGCCCGCGTCGGCCAGCCGGGCACAGGCGGGGAGCGAGCCAGGCATGCCAGGGAGGTGGATCTGTCAGGTGCAGATCGCTGAGGGAGACGGCACCCGGGAACGCCTCGGGCCGGAGCAGATCGGCCCCGAGCTGGCTGACATCGTGTCCCGCCTGCGCCGGGCCATGCGCCGGGCAGCGCGTGCGGCCGACCCTGGCCTCGGGCTTTCGGTGGCCCAGCTGGAGCTGCTGTCGTGCATGGCCGAGCACCCCGGGATCCGGCCGAGCCAGCTGGCCAGGATGCTTCGGCTCGCGCCGAGTTCCGTGGCGACGTTGCTGGGCGGCCTGCAGTCGGCCGGTTACCTGACCCGGACTCCCGGAGCCGACGTCGCCGGGGACCGGCGGACCGTCAGCCTGGATCTGTCAGACCCGGGCGCGGCGGCGGTGGTCCGCTGGCACCGGGTCAACGAGGAGATCATCCGGGCCGCGCTGGCCGCGCTGTCGGAGCACGACCAGGCCGCGCTGCGCGACGCCGCCCCCGCGCTGCGCGAGCTGACCTCGTCCATCGACGCCCAGGCCGACTAAGGTTCGCGTACCGGGGTCCGAGAATCCGGGCCGGCGTCCGCGGCGGCCTCCGGTTCCGTCGTCTCATCCAGGTCCCGCGGGGCCGTCCGGCTCAGGCTCGACGGCCACCAGTTCCAGTGGCCGAGCAGGACCGCCGTGCACGGGACCAGGATGGTCCGCACGACGAAGGTGTCCATCAGCACGCCGAGCGCGAGGCCGATGCCGACGTCGCGGATCTGACTTCCGCCCGACCCGCGGCCGCCGACCACCGCGAACACCGCGAACGTCCCGGCCAGCACCAGGCCCGCTGAGGTCACCGTCGTCCCGGTGGCGTTCAGCGCCTGCGCGACCGCGTCGCGGATCGGCAGCACGTGGGCTTCCTCCCGGATCCGCGACATGACCAGGATGTTGTAGTCCTCGCCGAGGGCGAGCAGGAATATGAACATCAGGAACGGCAGGATGAAGGTGAGCCCGCTGGCCCCGCCGATCTTCATGAACACGATCACCGACAGCCCGAGCGCGGCGAAGTAGGACAGGGCCACCGACAGGATGAGGTACACCGGGGCCACCAGCGAGCGCATGACGATGATGAGCAGCAGCCCGATCACCACGATCGCGATCGGCACCACGTGCAGCAGGTCAGTGTCGGAGATCTGGCTGATGTCGTAGAAGGCCGGTGCCTCGCCGCCGACGCCCCAGTCCGTGGCACCGAGGGTCTTGGCTGCCGCGGCCGCCGCGGACCGGATCGCGGGCACGGTGTTCATCGCCTCGGTGGTGGAGGGATCACCCGCCTTCAGGCCGGTCTCGAACTGGATTGTCCGCCCGTCGGGGCTGACGTATTGCGCGGTGGCCCGGTAGGCCTGGTAATCCTGGGGCGGCACCGAGGTCTGACCGGACGGCTGGGGCGGCAACGCGGCCGCGTTCCCAAGCGCGGCGTGAAGTTCGGTGAACTGCGCCGGCGTGAGGGTGATGCCGACCGGGTTCAGCGGCCCGGTGATGCCGGTGAACAGCCCGCTGGCGGCGAGCTGGCGTTCTGCTGCCTCGATGGGCTGCGGGTTCTGCCACACCGGCTGCGGCAGCTTGTAGATCAGGTTGGTCGGGTTCGCCGAGCTCTGCGGGAAGTGCTTGGCCAGCAGGGCCTGCCCGGCCGCCGAGTCCGAGCCGGCCGGCGCGCTGATGCTCCCGCCGAACCCGGCTGGCTTGTATTGGGGTACGAAGAGGGCCAGGATGCCCAGCCCGATTACTCCGATCGTGAGGGTCACTGCGGGCCGGCGTACGACCCGGGCCGCGATCCGGCCCCACGCGCCTGCCTTCCCGGTTCCGGCCCGTACCTTGCTCGGCCAGAACGCGGCCCGGCCGAACACGGCGAGCAGCGCGGGCAGCAGGGTGAGGCCCGCCAGCAGCATCGTGCCGATCCCGATGGCCAGCGGGATGCCGAGCTGGGAGTAGATCTGGAACGTGGCGGCGAGCAGCGACAGCAGCGCGGCGATCACGGTCAGGGCGGAGAAGGTGATGGTCTCCCCGACCCTCGTCACCGCTGCGCGCACTGCGTCCTTGGGCTCGGCGCCGCCGCGCAGGTTCTCGCGGACGCGGAAGACCAGGAAAAGGCCGTAGTCGGTCCCCGCGCCGAGCACCAGCACGATCAGCATCAGCTGCGAGAGCTGGGAGACCTTCAGGCCGGCATGCGCGGCCGCGCCGACCAGCGGCCCGGAGATCGTCACGGCCAGCAGGGCCGGGATGACCGTGATCAGCGGCGCGAGCAGCGACCGGAAGATCAGCAGCAGCAGGATCAAGATAAAGATCAGCGCGACATCCTGCACGCTGTTGCCCGTGCTGCCGGACTGTTTCTGCTGGTCCACCTGGATCGCGACCTGCCCCGCCAGGTGCACCTGCAGCCCGGCGGGCGGTCCCGCCCGGGCGATCTGCGTACGCAGGTTATCGATCAGGGCCGTCACGGCATCGTTGTTGCTCTGCGCGACATCCGACAGCACCTGCAGCTGCTCGGCCTGGCCGTCGGCGGAGCGGCCGAGGTCACGCACGCTCACCACGGTCGGCACCGTACTCAGCTTGTGCTGCAGGGAGCTGAGCCACGCCTGGCCGGCCGGGGTCAGCGTGCCCTGGCTGACCCCGGCCACGACCGGCACCGGCGAGTCGGCGGTGCTTATGCCGAACGGCGCGGCCAGGTCCGCCGCATGCTGGCTCGGCGCGTTGGCGGGCAGGAACGCGCTGTTGTTGCCCTGCGTCACGCTGGCCAGTGACGGCAGGAATTTCGGCACGGCGACCGCCGCGACGACCCAGACCACGATGACGAGCCAGCGGAATTTGACGGCAAATTCGCCGATGCCCCCGAAGATGGCGTGAATGCGCACCGGGTCAGCATATTGGGTGCCCGCTGAGACCAGGCCAAGAGACCGGCAGGGAAACGCTGCGCGCCGCGCGCTGGCAGGTCCATGACGTGCGGCGTTCCCGGCCGTAAGCTTTCGGCTGTGTACCACTAAGGGGGGTGTGGTTATGCGTCATGTGACGGGTTTGGCCCTAGCGGTCGCAATGGCCGTCGTGCTGTTCGTCGCGGGCTCGTGGGGCTACCTGAAACTGCTCGCCAGCCCGGCCAGGAGCGGGGTCCTGCCGGCCGCCGGGGGTTCTGTCCTGCACGACCACGCGGTCGTCGAGGGGTTTGCCGCGCTGCTCGTCGTGGGCCTGCTGGCCGGGATCTTGATCGTCGGGCCGAGGATCTCCCCGCTCGCGGCCGGGCTGCCCGGCCTCGCCCTGCTGGCCTGGACCGGGCTGTACCTGGCCAGCGCGCAGCGTGCGGTCTATTACGTCCCGCTGAAGTCGCGAGTCTACGGCGCCGGGTTCGAGGCCTTGCTGTTCGATGGCGTGCTGGCCCTGGCGGGGCTGGTCATGATCATCCCGCTGTTCGTGCCATCCAGGTGGCGGCTGCGGGCCGCCGCTGCCCCCTCGCCCTATCAGGCCGTCCCGGACGCCTATCCCGATCTGGGGGCTGCCCAGACCGCGGTGGGCGGCAGGATGCTGGAGAACTGGGCCGCGACCGCGTCGGAGCCGCGGCTGGATCCCAGCCAGACGACGGCGCCCTGGGGTCCGGCGGAACCTGGGAGCTATCCAGCGCCGCCCGGCTACAGCTGACCGCGACCGGGATTCACCCGCGCTTGCGCAGCCACACGGACAGGTGCGCGGGCTCCAGCGTCGCCGGGCCGGGATACACCGGAACGTAGTGAGCCCCCGGCTTCACCTCGCCGGAACGTGGTGAAGCCGGGGGCTCACTGCACTCAGCTCGGCCCGGTACTGGACTGCCCGCGGACGGCCCGGTGCGGGGCGCTGCTGCTCAGTGCGGGGCGCTGCTCAGCCGTGGAACTGCGCGGCTTCGGTCGAGCCAGCCAGGGCCACCGTCTCGGCGTCCGGCGAGATCGCCTGCGTGATCAGGTCGAAGTAGCCGGTGCCTGCCTCGCGCTGGTGCCGGGTGGCGGTGTAGCCGTTCTTCTCCGCCGCGAACTCCGCCTCCTGCAGCCTGACGAAGGCCGGCATGCCCTCCGTGGCGAAGCCGCTGGCCAGCTCGAACATGGAGTGGTTGAGCGCGTGGAAGCCAGCCAGCGTGATGAACTGGAACCGGTAGCCCATGGCCGCGAGCTCCTTGCGGAACTTCGCGATCGTCGAGGCGTCCAGGTTCGCGCTCCAGTTGAACGACGGCGAGCAGTTGTAGGCGAGCAGCTGGTCCGGGTGCTCCTTCCGGACCGTCTCGGCGAACTGGCGAGCGATGTCGAGGTCCGGGGTCGAGGTCTCCATCCAGATCAGGTCGGAGTACGGGGCGTAGGCCAGAGCGCGGGCGATGCACGGCTCGATCCCGTTGCGCACGCGGTAGAAGCCCTCCGCAGTGCGCTCCCCGGTGACGAACGGCCGGTCCCGCTCATCCACGTCCGAGGTCATCAGCGTGGCCGCCTCGGCGTCGGTCCGCGCCACCACCAGCGACGGCACGTTGCATACGTCCGCAGCCAGCCGGGCGGCGTTCAGCACCTTGATGTGCTGGCTGGTCGGGATGAGGACCTTCCCGCCCAGGTGGCCGCACTTCTTCTCCGAGGACAGCTGATCCTCATAGTGCACCCCGGCCGCGCCCGCGGCGATCATGGACTTCATCAGCTCAAACGCGTTCAGTACGCCGCCGAATCCGGCTTCGGCGTCAGCGACGATCGGGGCCAGCCAGTACGGAGAATCGCTCACGTCGCCGTCTTCGGATTCCGACCAGCCGATCTGGTCGGCCCGCAGCAGCGCGTTGTTGATCCTGCGGACCATCTGCGGCACCGAGTTGACCGGGTACAGGCTCTGGTCCGGGTAGGTCTGCCCGGCCAGGTTCCCGTCCGCCGCCACCTGCCAGCCGGACAGGTAGATGGCCTTGAGCCCGGCCTTGACCTGCTGGACCGCCTGGTTGCCGGTGATCGCGCCCAGGGCCGTGACCGCATCTTCCTCGGCTAGCAGCTTGCGCAGGCGCTCGGCGCCGAGCCGGGCCAGGGTGTACTCCTCCTGAACCGAGCCACGCAGCCGGATGACTTCCTCGGCCGAGTACGTCCGGGAGGTGTCCTTCCACCGGGCGTCGGTTGCCCACTCTTCGCTTAGCTTGGCCGCCTGCTGGCTGATGCTGTCCACTGTGATGCCTTCCTCGCAAATGCCGGGATCCCGGTTCCGGGCGGGACCTTTACTACAGCCTGTCCGCTCGGCGGGCTCCGGTATAGGGGCCAACGTCCTAAAAATCCTAGAAATTTTCCAAACAGATAATATACAATGAGCTTCACGATGAAAGATCAACGGAATTTGGCTCAGTCTGATGGTATAGACCTTGTGACCTTCGGTCAGCAGCTGCGGCACCTGCGCCGGGCGCGCGGCCTGACCCTCACCGAGCTGGGCCAGCGGGTGGGCCGTGCTCCCTCGGCCCTGTCCCTGCTGGAGAACGGGCGCCGGGAGCCGAAGCTCTCGCTGATCGAGCAGCTGTCCAAGGCCTTGTCGGTCCCGGTGTCTGACCTGCTCAGCAGGCAGCCCCCGAGCCGCCGGGCCCAGCTGGAGATCGCGCTCGCCGACGCCCAGCAGGACCCCTCCTACCGTCGCCTCGGCCTTCCGCAGCTGAAGGTCAGCGCGCGGGTGCCCACCGACGTGCTCGAGCACCTGGTCGCGGTGGCCGCGGAACTGCGGGCCCAGCAGTCCAAGCCGACGGCCAGCCCGGAGGAAGCGCGGGCCGCCAACGCGGCCCTGCGGGACGCCATGCGCGAGCGGGACAACTACTTCGAGGTCATCGAGCGCGAGGCGGCCGCCGCGCTGAGCGCCGGCGGGTACTCAGGCGGCGCGCTGTCACAGGGCATGCTGGTCTCGGTGGTGAGCCGCCACGGCTTCGCCATCCGCTACGTCCAGGACCTGCCCCGGTCGGTGCGGTCGCTGACCGATCTGCGCAACCGGCGGATCTACGTCAAGCAGGAATCGGTAGGAACGCATTCGCCGAGGGCCGTGGTCCTGCAGGCCCTCGGTCACTTCCTGCTCGGCCACAAGGTGCCGCGGGATTTCGCCGACTTCCTGCGGCAGCGGGTCGAGGCTAATTACTTCGCCGCCGCGGTGCTGATGCCCGAGACCGCGGTCGTGCCGGTTCTTCAGCGGGCGAAACAGGACCGGGATCTCGCGATCGAGGACCTGGTGGACCTGTTCTCGGTCTCCTACGAGATGGCCGCGCACCGGTTCACCAACCTGGCCACCCATCACCTGGGCCTGCCGTGCCACTTCGTCAAGAACGACGCGAGCGGCGTCATCTACAAGGCGTACGAGAACGACGGGGTGGTGTTCCCGGCCGACCCGTCGGGCGCCATCGAGGGACAGCGGATGTGCCGCGAATGGGCGGGGCGCCAGGTGTTCGCCGCCGGCGACCGGTATTCGCCGTACTACCAGTACTCCGACACCCCGTCCGGCAGCTATTTCTGCATCGCCCAGGTCGATCCGCGGGCCGACCAGGGGTTCGCCATCACCTTCGGCGTGCCGTTCGAGCATTCCCGCTGGTTCCGCGGCCGTGAGGCGACGATCCGGAAGCACTCGGCCTGCCCGGACGGCGGCTGCTGCAGCAGGCCGCCCGCCGCGCTGGCCGAACGGTGGGAGGGCAGCGCGTGGCCCTCGGCCCGCGCGCACTCGCACATCCTGTCCGCGCTGCCGGCCGGGAGCTTCCCCGGCGTCGATGACGCTGACATCTTCGAGTTCCTCGACCGGTACGGGGACGACTAGCCCCCGGCCGCTCGGTCATCCGGCCGTTCAGCGCCGCGGCACGTCGGCCGGTGCCTGGCTGACGAAGTACCCGAGGCCCGGCACCGGGTAGATTAAGCCGTCGCCCTCGAGGATGCGCATGGCCTTGCCGACCGTCTGGCGGGAGTGGCCGTGCTCGCGGCGCAGGATCGCGATCGACGGGAGCGGGCCGCCCGGAGCGAGTTTCCCGCTGGCGATCTGCTCCCGGATGAGCGCCGCAAGCCGCATGTAGGCCCGCGGGTCTGGCTGGGGGGCTACCGTCATGTCCGGGATCGTACACGATGTGTATCGAAGGTAGTCGACTATTAACAGACAATCACAAACGGCCCAGCGCAGCGCCACGGATAATCTCCGCGCTCCCCGGATTGTCAGGGGCCTGGCCTAGCCTCGGGCCATGGACATCATCCTGATTCCCGGTTTCTGGCTCGACGGCTCGTCGTGGGATGAGGTCGTCCCGGCCCTGGAGCGGGCCGGGCACCGCACGCACGCCCTCACGCTGCCCGGCATGGAGTCCAGGGACGCCGACCGCTCCGAGATCACCCTGCGCGATCACGTCAACGCGGTGGCCGGCGTCATCGACTCCCTCGAGCCGGACGGCCGCAAGGTCGTGCTCGTCGGGCACTCCGGCGGCGGGACGACCGGGCACGCCGTGGTCGATGCGAGCCCCAGCCGGGTGGCCCGCATGATCTACGTCGACAGCGGGCCCGTCGGGGAAGGCGGGGTCATCAACGACGAGCTTCCGGCCGACGGCGGCGAGGTGCCGCTGCCGGACTGGTCGGTGTTCGAGGACGCGGACCTGGTCGACCTCGACGACGAGCTGCGCGCGGCGTTCCGTGCCCGGGCGATCCCGACCCCCGTGCACGTGGCCCGGGACCCGCTGCACCTGACCGACGAGCGCCGCTACGACGTGCCCGTCACGATCATCGCGTGCGAGTTCCCCAGCGAGCTGCTCCGGAAGTGGATCGAGGAAGGACATCCGCGCGTCCGGGAGCTGGCCAAGATCCGCGACGTCGAGTACGTCGACCTGCCCACCGGCCACTGGCCCCAGTTCACCCGGCCGGACGACCTCAGCCGCGCGATCCTCGTCAGCATCGGGGCCGGCCACCCGGAATGACACCGGTGCCTGCAGCGAGGGCGGCGAGGGAATCGAAGGTTGCGCGAGGGACCGCCTCGCCCGTCCTCACGATCGGCGGTCAGGCCCAGAGCCTGAGCCGGTTACGGCTGTGCTTACGGCCCGTCTCCGGCCGCCCTGCGGGCGGTCCCAGGCCCAGGCGGACCGCGCCGCCGGCCGAGCCTGACCGGCCCACGGCCAGCGTCCCGCCGGACGCCTCGGCGATCCGCCGGGCGATGTCCAGGCCGAGACCGGTCGAGCCGCCGCGGGACAAGCCCCGCTCCGTGGGATCGGCGTCGCCGAAGCCGGGCCCGTCGTCCGTGACCACCAGCCACGCGCCGCCCCCGGCCCGCGGGCTGAGCCGGATGGCCAGAGCGGCGCCTTCCGGAGTGTGGGCGAACACGTTTTCCAGCAGGATGTCCGCACATGCGGCCAGGTCGTCCCGCGAGACGCGGACCGGGATCGGTCCCGGAGCCAGGTCGACGGTCATCCAGCGGTCCTGGTCCTCGGCCAGCGGCCACCAGAATGCCGCGCGCTCGCCGATGACCTCGGCGGCGTCGCACGAGGCCCGGATGCTCTCACCGCTCGGCCGCCGTGCCTCGCGGATGATACCGCTGACCGTGCGTTCCACCGCGCTGACGTCGGCCAGCAGCCGTTCCATCTCAGCGCCGTCCCGCAGTGACTCGGCATCGATGCGCAGCGCGGTCAGCGGGGTCCGCAGCCGGTGGGACAGGTCGGCGACCGTCTCCCGCTCGTGGGCGAGCAGCTCGCCGATGCGAACCGCCAGCCGGTTCAGCCCGGCGCCCGCCCGGCGCACCTCCGGCGGCCCGGCGAGCGTCGCCCGGGCTGACAAATCGCCGGCCGCCAGGCGGTCAGAAGCGAGCGCGAGAGCCTTGATCGGGCGGACCACCGAGCGGGCCAGCTGGTCGGCGACCGCGACGCTGAGCACGAGCAGCAGGAGGCCTACGCCTCCGAGCAGCAGCCAGGCCCGGGTTACCCCGTGGCGGAGCACCGAGCCGGGTACGAAGATGCTGATCACCGCGGGCCCGCCGGGCAGTCCCTCCACGGCCACCAGTACCTGTTCCCCGCCTGCGGCCTCGGCGGTGAAGCTGCGGCCGTTGCGGGCCAGCCGGATGGCCGCCGACCAGGGCGCCTGCTGGCCGAGCTCGGTGCCCGAGGGCAGGAAGACGGTTACCCCGGTGCGGGCCTGCGCGTTGATCTGGTCGATCGCCAGCCGCAGGCTATCGGTCGGCAGGGTCGTCACCAGCGGGGCCATGGACTGCGCCTGGTCGGTGGCGGTGCTTACCGCCCGGTCGGCGGCGAGCGTGCGCAGCACCAGGGCGAGCGGAATCAGGAAGGAGACCAGCACCAGGGAACTGGTCGCCACCACGAGCAGGATGACGCGCAGCCTCATGGGGGCGGGCTTAGCTTGATCCCGACCCCGCGGACGGTATGCAGGTAGCGGGGCTGCTGAGCGGTCTCGCCGAGCTTGCGGCGCAGCCATGACACGTGCACATCGACGGTCTTATCCGCGCCGCCGTACGGCATCCGCCAGACGTGGGTGAGCAGATCGCGCCGGGTCACTACCTGGCCGGCGTGCAGTGCCAGGTAGTGGAGGAGCTCGAATTCGCGCCTGCTCAGGTCCAGCGGCGCGGCGTCGAGGGTGGCCTCATGCGCGTCCGGGTCCAGCCTCAGGCCGCCCACGTCGAGGGGGCCGGCCGGACCCGGGCCAGCGCTGCCCAGCCGGCGCAGCACCGCGCGGATCCGGGCGTCGATCTGGCCCGCGCCGAACGGCTTGATCACATAATCGTCCGCCCCCGCGTCGAGCACCCGGATGATCTCGGCCTCGTCGTCGCGCGCGGTGACCACGACGACCGGGACGGATGTGACCGCCCGCATCATCCGCAGCACCTCGTACCCGCCTAGATCGGGCAGGCCGAGGTCGAGCAGGATCAAGTCCGGCGGTGAGTCCAGCACGTGCTGCAGGGCGGTCATGGCGCTGGGCTGGCTCGTCACCGCATGCCCGCGCTCGGTGAGCGCGCGGATCAGCGCACCGCGGATGGCCGCGTCGTCCTCAACCAGCAGCAGCTGTGCCACGAGATGAAGGTACCGAGCTTTACCTGCAGGCAGGCCCCATATGGGCCAGCCTGTCCCGGTCCGCGCCACGTCCTTAGCGACCGCTTTACCTGCCCTTAACCGGACCTGCGCCACTCTCGGCCAGGTGCGCATGCGGATCTTGGCTGGAGTGGGCGCCTGGCTGCTCGGGGTGGGTGCCGCGACCGCGGGCAGCTTGCTGGCCGTATCTTTGCTCGGCCAGGGCATTGCCACCAGTACCAGCCAGCAGCTGACCGCGGCCACCGTGAGCCGGGCGCTCGCTGCCGAGGCCGCCGAGACGCATGGGCCCGCCCCGGCGTCGGCCAGTTCGCCCAGCCCTAGGCCGTCCGTTACGCGGGCACGCCAGGCGCGGCCGTCCCAGGGCCTGGCGGAAAGCGGGATCTCGCCGTCGGCCCGCGCTGGCGGATCCCGGCCCGCATCCTCGCCCAGCGGGCAGGCGGCGGCCACCGCGGCGCCCGCCTCGGCGGTGCTCAGCTCACTGGGCGGCACCGTCGTGGCCGACTGCGGCCCGGGCGGCGCCTACCTGGTGTCGTGGAGCCCAGTCCCGGGCTATGAGGCCGGCACTGTGGTCCGCGGGCCGGCCGCTACCGCGCGGGTGACGTTCAACTCCGCCGCGAACTCGGTGACCATGCTGGTGTCCTGCTCAACCGGGGTCCCGGCCGCCACTAGCACGATCGGCGGTCCCTGGAGCGGAGGCGATGATGACGGCAGAGGCGGCGATGACTAACGACGCGACGAAAGATGCGGAGAGCGCGTCCCGGCGCGCGGGCCGGTTACCGGTGCTTCCCCGCCGCCTCGTCGATCAGCAGGGCCAGGGTGGGGCAGGCCTGGGCTGCGCGCCTCGCGTGATCCACCAGCGCACGGGGCACCGTCGGGGAGGACACGATCGGGTACCCCCACCGGTCCAGCTGGATGATCTCGGGCAGCAGCTCGGCGCACATGCCATGGCCGGCGCAGGCGATCGGGTTGACCTGGAGGGTGACGCTCACCGGAAGCCCCGCTCCCGGTCCTCGTCGCCGGGCAGCGGAAGCAGCGGGGACCGGCTCACGCCGTCGCAGGATCCCGTCCGCTCGTGCCTGCGCGCGTCGTCCGGGAACGCCCGGAACAGGCTGCGCACCAGCTGGGTGGCCCCGTCCGGATGCCGGCACGCGCCGCGGCGCTCGATGAGCGGGAGCAGCTCCGCCACCTGGTCGAGAGCTCCGTCCCGGCCACCGCAGTAAGCCAGGTCGCCGAGCACGTCAGCCACAGCGGGCAGCCCGAACACGCACGGGCCGCACTGACCCGCGGTCTCTTCGGCCAGGTAACGGATCACGCGGGCGGTCTCCGCGATCGGGCAGGCCGAAACCGGCACGGCGATCACGATGCCCGCCCCGAGCGTTCCGCCCGCCGTCCTCAAGGCGGCGTGGGTCATCGGTACGGGCCAGGCCGCTTGAACCGGCAGCCAGGCCCCGAAGTACCCGCCGACCAACAGCGCCTGCAGCGGCTCGGCGGGACCGCCGGCCAGCGTCACCGCCCGCCCGAGGGCGGTGCCCATCTCGATCTCGTAGACGCCTGGCCGGCCCACTGCGCCGCCCACCGTCACGAGCATCGAACCGGGAGCCGACGGCGATCCGGCGCTGCGGAACCAGCGGTCGCCGTAACGGGCGATCAAGGCCATGTGAGCCAGCGTCTCGACGTTGTGCACCAGCGTCGGGTTTCCCCGGACGCCGCGCTCGTGCGGGCGCGGGGGGGCGAAGGTCGGCTTGCCCGGTCCGCCGTTCAGGTACTGGACGATCGAGGACTGCTCGCTGGACACGTACCGGCCCGGGATGCCGGTCACCTGGATCGGCACCGGGTCCAGACCGGCCGCCAGCCGCTCCTGAATCGCGTATCCCAGGAGGTCCAGGAGGCCGTCCTCGGCCCGGTGCACGCACAGGTGCGCCTCGCTCGCGCCGACCGCCTGCGCGGCGAGCGTCATCCCGTCCAGCACCAGGTGCGGGAGCCTGCTCAACAGCAGCCGGTCCTTGCCGCTGGCGGGCTCGCCCTCGGCGCCGTTAGCGACCAGCACCTTGCTTCCCGGCCCGGCCGCGACCGACCGCATCTTGCGCCCGGCCGGGAAGCCTGCCCCGCCCCGGCCGGTCACGCCCGAGGCCTCCACAATGTCGATGAGGCGCTCCGGCCGGCGCAGCACTGGCATCGGCCCGTGCTGCCGCTCGTGCCCGCGCAGGCTCGTGGGCTGGCCGCCGATGCCCGCGAGCAGGCGGGGCAGCCGCACCGCGGGCGCCGGCCGCCGAGACGGGGGCAGGGCCAGCGTGGTCACCGGACCTCCAGTCGGGCTCCGGCGACGAGCCGCCAGGTCCCCACGGCCAGCACGCAGGCGGCACAAGTAATGGTCAACACGATGACCCAGGTGGCGTTCCGGTCGGTGCCGATTCCCGCGCCGTGCGCGACGGCGACCGGCCAGCATGCGTAGGCTCCCCAGTGCACCCGGCGCCAGGCCCGGTGCCCGAGCCGTGCCCTGAGCAGGCTGGTGGCGACCAGGGCGAGGAGGATGTCAAGCGCTATTGCGCCGAGGCTCAGCCAGGCCGCCTTGTACGAGGAGGCGAACGGGATGAACGCCGCCATCAGCGGGATGGACGTGTAGGTATCGATCACCGTCGTGCCCACGTGCAGGGCCAGGAACACCAGCACCAGGAGCGAGGTGTTGCGGTGCAGGCCCTGGGAGAGGAACCGCGGCCACCGCCGGGCGGAGAACCGGCCCGCGGTGAGGAGGCCGAGCAGCACGCTGAACGTCAGCAGCAGCAGGGCCACCAGGCCGGTCGCCCGGGTGGCGTACCACAGGCCCGGTCCCTGCAGGCTGATGCTCATGTGTGGTGTTCCCCGCTCTCGTCCCGAGCGGGCCACCCGCCGACGGTCACCGTCGAGCCGTCGTGGCGCACCAGCCGGGCGGGCAGTCCCAGCCCGGCCAGCCACTCGGGTGCCTCCCCGCCGCGCAGGATCGCGGCGGTACTGGCGATGTTCGCGTCGACGCAGCTCGCGGCGGCGACGCTCGCCGCCCGCCAGCAGGAATCGGCGGGCAGGCCGGTGGCCGGGACGATGATGTGGTGCAGGTCCACCCCACCGCGCTGCCAGGCGCGGCCCAGTGGGCTCGACGTGGCCAGGCCGCCGTCGCAGATCGTGACCACTTGGCGGGCCTGAATACTGGCGGTGCTGGTGTCGAAGCCGACGTCGTCGGCGATGCCGACCGGCCAGCCGCCGTCGGGCGGGGCACCGGCCACCCGGATGTCGCCGCCCAGGTTGACCAGGACACCGCCGCCGAGCGCCGCCACGATGGCTTCCGCCGCCCGGTCCGCGGCCAGTGCCTTGGCCGTGGCTCCCAGGTCGAGCATGACGTCGGCCGGGACCGTGACCGCCCGCTGGTCCAGGTCCAGTTCCACCCGGCGCCAGCCGCCCGCTGGCACCGGCGGCCGACGCAGGCGGCCCGCGTACCGCCGGGCCCGAGCGAAGTCCCGGTCGTAGCCGAGCCGGATCAAGGACAGCCCGCAGGTGGGATCCACGTCCCCGTCGGTGAGCGCCGCGGCCGCAAGGGCCACCCGCAGCGCGTCCGCGAACAGCGGGCTGACCGGGACGGGACGGCCCCGAGCGTGGTTAACCTGCCACAGCTCGGAGCTGGCCCGGAACCGGGAGCAGGCCGCGTCCATCGCCGCCAGTTCCGCGGCGAGCAGGTCGTGGGCCGGGACCAGGGCGTCCGGGTTGGTGACGAGCAGTGTCGCGAACGTCCCGAGCGCCCGGAACGTGCGCGTGCCGATCGCCATCGCCGCCGCCGGCATCAGCCCCCCGCGTGCGACGTGCTGGAGACGGTCGGGGCCGGCGCAGATGCGGAGCTGGTCGACGGAGCTGGGGCCGGAGCCGAGCTGGGCGGCGTCAGCGTGGGCGCGGCGGACGAGCTCCGCGAACCCGGCCCGCTCGGCGGGCCCGACGAACGCGGTCCGCTTCCCGGGCTTGAAGCACCCGGGCCGCCGGAGGACGTGGCGGGCTGGCCCGGCCGCGCCGAGGGCTGCCCTTGGGCGGCGGCCATCGGCGCCAGCTTGCGATGCCGCTGGCCGGCCGTAGGAGCCGGCGTTCCGGTCGACGATGCCGCGGCGGACGGCTCGGTGCCGCTGGCCGAGACGGACTGGCTGGCCGGCGGGGCCGGAGCGGTGCGCGCGAACAGGGTCGCGAAGCCTACCGCGGTGACCGCACTTAGCTGCGTGACCCGCCAGGTCAGCTGGGACAGGCGCCGCAGCCCGGCCGAGCGCGCCACGCCCCGATGCTCCTGCACCGGAACCGGTACGGTCGGAGGCTCATATGAGTGATCCATGAGCCGCGATCGAAGCAGGAGGCGGGTTAAGGATCTGTGAAGAGCCCATCAAGAACCGGTTGCGACGACGGCGCGGCCCGCCCGCGCCAGGCCCGGCCGCGTGATCTAGAGGTCAGGCGAACGGCCCGGCCGAGTGACGTCGCCGGTCAGGCCGGCGGCCAGGACACACTGGTCGAGGAAGCACTGATCAGGCGCTCGAGGTCCTCGCCGAACGGCCGGTCGCCGTCAATCGGGGCGATGATCCCGGACAGCCAGTCCAGCAGGGCCCGGGACCGGGCCGTCGGCGCGCGCCCCGGAAGCCCGGACAGCACCGCCGCCTGGTAGCCCGCCAGCAGCTCGCAGGCTGTGACCGCACGCGCGTGGCGCAGGGCGGCGGCCAGCTTCTCGGCGGCTTCCCAGGCGAACGACTGGACGTCCTCCTGGCCGCCGGAGGTCTCGATCAGGCCGACCGCGGTCGCGGCGGCCAGCGGCCGCATGGCGTGGACCTCACCGGCCGCCCGCTTATGCACGGGCGTCAGGCCGGCCTGCGGGCCCGGCTCGCGGGCCAGCTGCGCGGGCAGCCCGGTGACCGAGGGGTCCAGCAGCCGGTGGACGCGCGCCGCCGACACCTCGGCCGCGTGGCAGAACGCCGCGGTGACCAGGTCGCAGTGCGCGGCCAGGTCAATCCCGTGGAACCCGGCGCTGCCGGTGAACTGGCCGTCGAGGTAGGCGGGGGAGTCGGTGACCCCGGCCAGGGCCCGGCCGACCGCCGCCTCCAGCAGCCCGGCGGCCCGGCCGGCCTGGGCCAGCACCGGGCCAGCCACCCGGAACGACACCGGCGCTTGCAGCGAGCGCGGCGACGGCTCATCGCCGGCGGCCGCGCGGAGCCGTCCGAGCACCGCGGCGAGCACGTCGTCGCCGCGAGCGCAGGCGGCGCGGTACGGATCGCGCGGCGCCCGGACGGCCAGGATGGACAGCGCCGCCGATGCCTCCATGAGGGAGGCCAGCGCGGCCGCCTCGCCCAGCCGCAGCGCGCACAGGCCCGTGGCCCCGGGCACGCCCTGGATCAGCGCGATGCCCTCCTTGGGGCCCAGCGTGAACTCGCCGAGCCCGGCCTCGCGCAGCGCCTGGCCCGCCGGGACCAGGGCCCCGTCCGGCCGCAGCACCCGCCCGATGCCGACCAGCGGGCCGAACGCGTGCGCCAGCTGCATGATCTCCCCGGCCGCGCCCGCGCCGCCGCGCGGCACCGCGGGCACGATGGCGAGGTTGAGGACGTCAGCCAGCCGCAGGCACAGCTCGGCCGATACGGCGGCGTCGCCGGACAGGAACGTCACCAGCCGGGCGGTGATGACCGCCCGGGCCTCGGCCGGGCCCAGCCACGGCGGGCCGCCCGTCGCCCGGGCCAGCATCAGGTTGCGCTGATGCGAGCGCTGCTGCTGCTCGGTGAGCCGGACCGACGACAGCGCCCCCATGCCCGTGTTCACCCCGTACACCAGCCGCCCGTCGGCCAGCGCCCGCATGGCCCCGGCCCGGTGCCGCCCGACCGCGGCCAGCGTGCCCGGCCCGATGCTGACCGGCTGGCCGGCGGCCACGTCCCGGATCAGCCCGGGACCCGCGTCACCGGCCCCGGTGATCTCGATCGTCGGCATCGCTACCGGTACCGCAGCATTGTCCCGGCGTCCTGCTGCTCAGCCCGGCGCAGGATGGCCAGGCCGACGGCGATGTCCAGGATGGCCAGGCCGCGGTGCCAGAACAGGATCCGCTCGTCGTCCCGCTCACGGCCGGGCCTGCGGCCGGTGACGATCTGGCCGAGCTCGGCGTGCAGCGACTGAGCCGACAGCCGCCCCGTGTCGATATGCCGGCGCAGCGCGCCGAACTGTCCCGCCTGCGCCTCGCGCCAGTCGTCCACCACCACCTTGTCCATGACGTCGAGCAGGTCGAGCTCCACGGCGCTGATCGTGCCGTAGGGGACGACGAAGGCGCCGGGCTTGACCCAGGCGGTGCGCAGCAGCGGCTCGGGCTCGGTGAGCCGCGACGCCTCGACCAGGATGTCAGCGCCGTCGAAGACCTCCTCGGGGGAGGCGGCGACGCGGACCGGGGTAGCAGTGACCTCAGCCAGCTGCCGGGCGAAGGCCTCGCGGGACTCGGGCCGGCGGCTGGTGACCCGGATCTCATCCAGGTCGAACATCTCGTCCAGCAGCACGACATTCCAGAACGCGGTGCCGCGGGCGCCGACGTGGCCGAGCACGCGGGCGTCCGGCCGGGCCAGGTAGCGGGCACCGACCGCGGTCATCGCCCCGGTCCGGCAGGCGGTGATCATCGTGGCGTCCATGATCGACAGCGGGATCCCCGTCTGCGGGTCGTACAGTGTCAGCAGCCCGAGCTCGCTGGGCAGGCCGGCCGCGTAGTTGGCCACGAAGTCGCCGACCACCTTAACGCCGGCCACCCTTGCCACCCCGCTCGGGCCGCCGAGGCCGGGCGCGGACAGGGCCCCGCGGAGCACGTTGAAGTGCCCGGCGCCGTTGTTGTCCGGGATGAGGTGCACCCTGGGCTCGGTCACGGCGCGCCCGTCACCGTGCGCGCGCACGGCGTCGGTGACCGCGGCGAGGATCTCGGCCTTCTCCAGGCCGAGCGAGTCGATGTCCGGCCCGGACAGGAACCGAAGCCACAGGTCCGCGTTCACCTCAGCAACTTATGCCACCATGCCGGGCGGCGCTACGCGGCCCGGCCGGCCAGCCCGTCCGGCGGCGGTACGCGGCCCGGCCGCCCAGCCGTCCGCGGCGGTACTTGCGGCGCGCGCATGACCTGGCATGCTGATCACGTGACCGAACAGCCGCCGCCGCAGGGCCGCCTGGCCCGGCTGTACCGGTACGCCGACGCCCGGCACGTGCCACTGCGGACCATCGTGGTCACGGTGGCCGTGGTGGCTGGCACCTACCTGGCCGGCAAGCTGATCTACCGGCTGCGGGAAATCGTCCTGATCATCCTGGTGGCCGGGTTCGTCGCCGTGCTGCTCAACCCGATCGTGGCCGTGCTGGAGCGCAGGCTGAGCCTGCGCCGGGGCTACGCGGTCACCATCGTCACCATCCTGGCCGCGCTGGCCTTCCTCGGCCTGGCCCTGGTCTTCGGGTACCCGCTGGTGGGCGCGATCACCCACCTGGCCGACAAGCTGCCCACCTATGTGGCCAACGCGGAGCAGGGCACGGGCTGGATCGGCCACATCGCCCGCAAGTACCACGTCCTGACCTGGGTGCAGCGCAACACGCCCAAGCTGGTCAGCTACGCGCAGTCGCTGAGCAAGCCGGCCCTGAGCATCGGCACGGCCGCGTTCTCGCTGGTCATCGAGCTGTTCGTCATCTTCGTCCTGGTCCTGCTGCTGCTGATCGAGGCGCCGAAGATGCGGCGCTGGATCCTGGGCCAGCTGCCGCAGCAGCGCGCGGACAGCGTCAAGCGGGTGGCCGGGGAGGTGAACAAGGCCGTCATCGGGTACATGCTGGGCAACTTCCTGACGTCGATCATCGCCGGGGTGGTCGTGTTCGTGACGCTGCTGCTCGTGGGCGTGCCGTACCCGTTGCTGTGGGGCCTGTGGGTCGCCCTGGTGGACTTCCTGCCCATGGTCGGCGGGGCCCTGGCCGGCATCCCCACCGTCTTGTTCGCGTTCACCAAGGGCATCACCGCGGGCATCGTCACCCTGGTCGTCTTCCTGGTCTATACCCAGATCGAGAATCACATCCTGAACCCGGTAATCATGAGCCGGACGGTGCGGATCAGCCCGCTGCTGGTGCTGATGGCCGTGCTGATCGGTGCCTCCCTCGGCAGCCTGGTCGGTGGCCTGTTCGGCGGCTTCGTCGCGGCGCTGCTGGCCATCCCGGTGGCGGGCGCGCTGCAGGTGCTGGTCCGCGAGGCCTGGCGGGCCAGTGCGCCCAAGGCGCAAGAAGACCTCTTCCCCGTTCCGCAGGACGTGCGGGAGCATGACAGTTAACTGCTAACTCCAGGAGGGCCGCCATGCCGGAGGCGTCAGTGCTCGGAATTGTGCTGGCCGGCGGCGCGGGGACCCGCCTCAGCCCGCTGACTGCGGACCGGGCCAAGCCGGCGGTGCCGTTCGGCGGCCTATACCGGCTGATCGATTTCGCGCTGTCCAACCTGGCCAACGCCGGGATCCTGAAGATCTGCGTGCTGACCCAGTACAAGAGCCACAGCCTGGACCGGCACATCTCGACCACATGGCGGATGAGCGCCCTGCTCGGCAACTACGTGACACCCGTCCCGGCTCAGCAGCGGCTCGGCCCGTACTGGTACACCGGCTCGGCGGACGCCATCTACCAGTCGATGAACCTGATCAACGACGAGAAGCCGGACATCGTGATCGTCATCGGTGCCGACCACGTGTACCGGATGGACCCGGCGCAGATGATCGAGCACCACCGGCGGTACGGGGCCGGGGTGACAGTGGCGGCCATTCCCGTGCCGCGGCACGAGGCCTCCGCGTTCGGCATCGTCGGGGTCGGCCGGGACGGCCGGACCATCGAGGAGTTCCTCGAGAAGCCCGCCGACCCGCCGCCGCTGCCCGACCGCCCGGACCAGTCCTACGCGTCGATGGGCAACTACGTGTTCGACACCGACGTGCTGGTCGACGCGCTCCGCAAGGACGCCGCCGACGACTCCAGCCGGCATGACATGGGCGGCAACATCATCCCCATGCTGGTCCGGGACGGCTGCGCGCAGGCCTACGACTTCCTGACCAACAAGGTCCCGGGCGCGTCCGGCCGGGACGCCGGCTATTGGCGCGACGTCGGCACGCTGGAGTCCTACTTCGAGGCGCATATGGACCTGTGCGCCGTCGAGCCGGTGTTCAACCTGTACAACGACCAGTGGCCGATCTTCACCCACCTGCCGTCACTGCCGCCGTCCAAGTTCGTGCACGACGCGGGCGACCGGGTCGGGCGCGCGATCGACAGCCTGGTCAGCCCCGGCGTCATCATCTCCGGCGGCCTGGTCCGCCGGTCGGTGCTCTCTCCCGGGGTGCGGGTGAACAGCTGGGCGACGGTGGAGCGGTCCGTGCTGCTGCACAACACCAAGGTCGGCCGCCACGCCCTGATCAGGGACGCGATCATCGACAAGAACGTCACGGTGCCCGAATGGGCGCAGGTCGGGGTGGACAAGGAGCACGACCGGGCCCGGGGCTTCATCGTCTCGGCCGGCGGCATCACCGTGGTGGGCAAGGGCCAGGAGGTCATCCCGTGACGGGCGAGCTGCGGGTGGCGATGCTGACCCGGGAATACCCGCCCGACGTGTACGGCGGGGCCGGCGTGCACGTCACCTACCTGGCCCGCGAGCTGGCCCCGCTGGTCGATCTGACCGTGCACTGCCAGGGCGCCGACCGGCCGGGCGCGGTCGCGCACCGGCCCTGGGAGCTGCTGGCCGACGCCAACCAGGCCCTCCAGGTGATATCCACCGACCTGTCCATGACCGCCGCCCTGTCCGGCCCTCGCGGCACCGCGCAGCTCGTCCACTCGCACACCTGGTACGCCAACCTGGGCGGGCATCTCGCGGCCATGCTCTACGGCATCCCGCACGTCATGACCATGCACTCGCTCGAGGCGCTGCGCCCGTGGAAAGCCGAGCAGCTCGGCGGTGGGTACCAGCTCTCCACCTGGTGCGAGCGGGTCTCCGCGGCCTCGGCGGCCGCGGTGGTGGCCGTGTCGGACGGCATGCGCGCCGACATCACCGCCGCCTACCCCGAGATTCCGGCCGAACGGATCCGGGTTATCCGCAACGGGATAGACACCGCCGAGTACCGCCCGGACCCGGGCACCGGCGTGCTCGAGCGGCACGGCATCGACACCAGCCGCCCCTACGTGATCTTCGTCGGCCGGATCACCCGGCAGAAGGGCGTGCCGGTGCTGCTCCGCGCAGCGTCAATGCTGGTCCCGCAGGCGCAGCTGGTGCTGTGCGCGGGGCAGGCCGACACGCCGGAGCTGGAAGCCGAGGTGACGGAGCTGGTGGCCGGCCTGCATGCGAGCCGGTCCGGCGTGGTGTGGATCCCGGAGATGCTGCCCAAGCACGAGGTGATCCAGCTGCTCACGCACGCCACGGTGTTCGCCTGCCCGTCGGTCTACGAGCCGCTCGGCATCGTGAACCTGGAGGCCATGGCGTGCGGGACCGCGGTCGTAGCCTCGCGCACCGGCGGGATCCCGGAGGTGGTCGCGGACGGCCAGACCGGCCTGCTGGTACCGCCGGGTGAGCCGGAGCCGCTGGCCGAAGCGCTGAACGCGCTGATCCGCGAGCCCGACCGGGCCACGGCGATGGGCCAGGCGGGCCGCAAGCGGGTGGTCGCCGAGTTCGGCTGGCCTGCCATCGCGGCCCAGACCGCCGCCCTCTACGCCGAGCTGGCCGCCGGGGCATGAACCGCAAGCTGACCGGTCTCCGTCAGCGGGCATCGAAGCCCCAGGATCGAACCGCGCAGGCCGGGTTCACGGCGACGAGCCCGACGCCGTGAACCCGGCCTGGCCGTAAGCCGCTAGCCGGATCCTTCTCCCAGATCGGTCAGGAAGCCGGCCCGGTGCCGACGTATAGGTCAACGATGTCCGAGACGTAGCGGCCGCCCTTGACATCGCCGTCGGCGACCAAGCGCGGCTGGGCGAGCGTCACGCCGTCTTCGTTCAGCGACAGCTGCAGCGGGCGGCCGCCGACGAACTGCTCAGCCGCCGTGACCGTGGCCACGTAATTGTCGTCCCCGGTGGCCGCCACCCAGGTGTTGAGGGTCGGGAAGATCCCCGCGGCGGCCAGCACGACGGGCAGGGACGGGCCGATCTCGGTGTGCGCCTGCGTGCCACCGGGTCCCTGGAACGAGACCTTGAGCGTCTCGCTGGGCAGCCTGGCCAGCAGGGCCGCGCTGAGCGTCACGACGTGGTGGCCGTAGATGACCTGGACGGGGCTGCCCGCCGAGGGATTCGTGTTGGTCGCGGGCGCGGTCGCGATCCCGACCGTCACCTGGGAAACCCCGAACACATACCGGAGCGGAGCACTGTCACCGGGAACGACCAGCTTGGGGCCGCCCGCGACGGGCCGCCCATTCAGGGTCAGGGCCAGCAGCGCCGGATGGTTGCCGAAGCCCGGGTCGAGCTCGCCCACCGCGAAGGTGACCTGGCGATGACCGTCGCCGCGGACCGTCGCCGTGACTCTCAGCAGCTCGTTCTTCGTGTTCAGCAGGCTGGCCGGGTAGGCCGGCCCCGCGTCGGTGACCAGCGTCTCCAGCAGCACCCCGGTGACCGTGACGTGACGGGAGCCGACCGTGACGGTGGCCGTAGTCTGCGGGAGCTTCGCCAGCGCCGCTGCCGTGTACGCCGTCGGCGTCGTCACCTCGCCGCCCACCGACAGCACCGGGCCGGCGCCGTGGGCCTCGCTGGCGAAGGCTGGGACGGACATGCTGGCCAGGCCGGCGACACACGCCGCCGCGGCCACGATCATCGATAGCCGAGCTCGCCGTCGAGCCACATGAACCTCCGTTGGGGGCACTGTTCGCGTTTGGGGGCGCTGTTCGCGCTTGGGGCACTGCTCGCGTTCGGCCGGGCGGGCCAGGCGCGGCCTTATACGCAGGCAATGATGGCAATTTGTCTTGCGTTGCGCAAGTACCAGATGCGCCGGAGGATCCGTCTAGGCCCGCTCGCCGCGCGCGGCGGTCGGCTCGTCGAACGGCCCGGTCAGCGCCTCGAGCGGCCCGGTCACCTCGCCCAGCGTCTCGTCCAGCGGCTGCGGCGCCGCGGGCAGCACGTGCTTGAGGTAGTCCCTGGTGGCGGCGGCGGTACCGACGTCGCGCCCCGCCGCCTCGGACATGTACCAGCGGTGCTCCAGGATCTCGTGGAAGATCTCGGCCGGCGGCATCCGGCCGCGCAGCTCTTCGGGGATCGCGGCGATCACCGGGTCGTAGATCTCCTCCAGCCACCGGTTGACCGCTACGATCTCCGAGACCGGGCGCCCTTCCTTGCGCTCCAGCCAGGCGCGGTAGCCGGCGATGTCGTTGAGCAGCCGGCGGGCCTGGTTCTCCCCGGCGTCGATCCCGGTGCGCAGGAACAGCTGCCGGGCGAAGTGCCCGGACTCCGAGACCCGGGTCCGCAGCCGCAGCTTGTTCCCCTCCGGGGTGGGGATCAGCTCCACTTCGTTGGCGTCGAAGCCCAGCGTGTTCAGCCGCTGCAGCCGCTCGGCGATCCGCCGCCGCTGATCCCCGGGGCGCAGGACCTCCTCGCGGGTCAGCTCCCGCCACAGCGACGCATACCGTCGGCCCAGCTCGTCGGCGATCTCCAGCGGGTCGACGTCGTCGTGCAGCCGGCTGGCCGCCTGCAGGTCGAGCAGCTCGCCGGCCACCCGCTCGATAGCCAGGTCGATGTCGTAGTCACGCTGCCCGTCGGATAGGGCCGGATGCTGCTCGCTGGTCTCGGCGTCGACCAGGTAGGCCTCCAGCGTGCCGGCGTCATGCCGGAACAGCGTGTTGGACAGCGAGCAGTCCCCCCAGAAGAACCCGGACAGGTGCAGCCGGACCAGCAGTTCCACCAGCGCGTCCAGCAGCCCGTCGATCGGCTGGATGCCCCGCGGATGGGAGAACACCGCCCGGTACGTCGTGGCGTAGGTGAGGAACCTGGTGACCAGGACGGCGTCGGCGTCCGGGTTCGCCGGGTCCCGGTCGACCGCGATCCCGACCGCCTCGACGGCCGGGACGTTGAGGTCAGCCATCGCCCGCAGCAGGTGGTACTCCCGCCGGGCCAGCCGCTCGCTCAGCTCCTTCAGCGCGTACAGCGTGCCGTCGTCGTACACGAACCGGACCACGTGCCGCGAGATGCCGCGCTGCCGGATCTCCACCAGCCGCTCGTCCTGCCACTCGGCCAGCGGGGCCGGCCACGGCAGGGTCAGCAGGCCCGCCGCGTGATCGGCGGGGGGAGTGAAAACGAACCGCACGTGGGCTCCTCTCCAGCAATATCGGCCGCTCCGGCGAGCCTCCTCAGCCGAGCTGGGCCGGTGACATGTTGGCGCCGCTGATCACCACGGCGACATGCTCGCCCGCAGCGGGCTTGTACGTACCGGCCAGCAGGGCCGCGATCCCCACTGAGGCGGCGGGCTCGGCGGCCACCCGGAACGCCTGCCAGAGCGCCCGCTGCGCGGCCAGGATCGATGCGTCATCGACAAGCAGCACATCGTCAACGTAAGCCTGGGTGATCGGGAACACCAGCTCGCCGACCTGCCGCGGGGCCAGGGCGTCCGCCGCGACGCTGCCGGCCGGGGCGGACGCGGGCCGGCCGGCGGCCCGCGCGTAGCTGAGCGTGGGAGCGCCCTCAGGCTCCACCCCCACCACCCGGGCCCGGCCCGCGAACCAGGAGGCGACCCCGGCGATCAGGCCGCCGCCGCCTACCGGCACCAGCACCGTGTCCAGGCCGTCGGCCTGCCCGGCCAGCTCCAGGCCCAGGGTGGCCTGGCCGAGGATGGTCTCGTGCTGGTCGTAGGCGTGCACGCTCATGGCGCCCGAGTTCCGCTGGAAGTCCTCGGCGGCGGCCAGGGCATCGGCGTAGCGCTCGCCGGTGACCACCAGGTCGGCACCGAGCTGGCGGATCCGCTCTATTTTGGCGGGCGCCGACACCGTCGGGACGAAGATCTTGGCCGGTACGCCGCGCCGGTGCGCGGCGTACGCGACGGCCACGCCGTGGTTGCCGCCGGACGCCGCGACCACGCCAGCCGGCGGTACGTCCCGCAGCAGCAGGTTCGCGAACGCGCCCCGGGCCTTGAACGACCCCGCGCATTGCAGCTGCTCCAGCTTCAGCGTGGCCTCCGGCAGGGCTCCGGCCGATCCGTCCAGCTCGCTGAGGTCGACATCGATCACCGGCGTCCGGCGGATGTACGGCCGGATCGTGTCATAGCACCGCCGGATATCGTCGCGAGAGATCACCTTTGCAGGGTATCCCCGGAGCGCTAGCCGTCGCCGTACCGTTCCGGGCCCAGTGGCTGTACCGTTCTGGGCCCCAGTCGCTGTACCGTTCCGGGCCCTTTGGAGGGAGACTAGTTGGTATGACTGAGCACACTCACGACCAAGGCGACCTCGATTCTGCCTGCGCAGTAGCCCACGGCGCCGTGCCCGCCCCGGTTGTGTCATCGGTTCCGGGAGAGCGCATTCTGGTGGCCGTCTTCGCCTCGCCGGTTTCCGGTTTCCTGCTGAGATACGGCGCGGACCTGGGATACCGCGGGTTCCTGGTCGAGCCGGACGAGGGCCGCGCCGCCGGAGCGGCCGCGCTCGGGTTCCCGCTCATCAGCGTCCCGCCGGAGGACCTGACCGACTCGGCGGACGTGATAGTGACTGACCATCACCGTGATGAACTCGGCGTCGTGCTGCGCGACATGCTGGCCACCAAGGCGCGGTGGATCGGGGTGCTGGGCAACCGGCATCAGGTCGGGCCGCATGTGGAGATGCTCTCCGAGCTCGGGGTCCCGCCGGAGGACATCGCCCGCGTGCACCGGCCGATCGGGCTCAACATCGGCTCGAAGACGCCGGCGGAGATCGCCATCTCGGCCCTGGCCGGGCTGGTGGCCGACCGTAACGGCCGTCCCGGCGGATTCGAGTTCTGAGCCCGGGAGGACGGGCATAAGCCTGCGTGGCCGCCGGTTCCACCCGATAGCAATACGCCGCATTTGCGCGCGTTAGGCTGGCTGTAGCCGAAGCGGGGGCTAAGGCACACGGGAGGCGGGCTTGCCCGGGGCGTTCTTCCGGCACCGGGGGCTCATCGCGTTTTCCGCCGGGGGCGCGATGGCCGAGGCGGCCGTGCTCTCATTCCTCGCGCCGTCGGCCCGGCCGCTCGCGCCCCAGGTCACGGCGCTGCCACCGCTTTCTGCCTACCACGATTTGCGCTGGCTGTTCGCCTTCAACCAGACCTGGCTCGGCTTTACCGCCGTGCTCATGATGCTGGTGCTGGCCCGGGCGGCAGTGGACGCGATCCTGCTCCAGCTGGCCTGGCCGAGCCAGGCTGACCCCGGCGCTCCGGGCCTGCCCAGGCCGCCTTTCGGGAGCTCGGTCGTGTCGTGCGCCGTGCTGACCATCCTCGTCGGGCTGCTCATGTCCCCGGTGGTCACGCTGATGTTCGGGGTGGCCCTGCTCCCGTTCTCCTGGCCCTACCTCGCCGCGGTGCCGATCCTGCTGGGCACCGCCGTGGCGCTGAGCCAAGGCGGGGTCGGCGCGGCCTGGTGGCGGCGGCTGCCGCCGGTCCGCACCGCGGCCTGGCTGATCGCGACTTTCCTTGTCTTGTCCCTGGCCTCGGCGCTGATGGCGCATCTGGACACGGCGGGAATCGTGGCCGTAGCCGGGCTCGCCGGGGTGGTCGACGCGCGCGCCTGGTACGCGCTCACCGCCGCCGCGGTCCGGCGCTCGGTGGAAAGGCCACTGCACCCGTGGGCCTGGCGCGCCACGCTGCAGCGGTTCCGGCGGTCGCTGCTCGACCGGACGGCCTGGGTGCCCGTGGCACCGCTGGCCGCGGTGATGGTTATCGCCCTCGTCGCCGGCCTGACCCGGCTGGCGTTCACCGGCGCCGTCCGCTTCGATCCCGGCCCCGTGGTCGCCAGCGCTGCCGAAGGTGCCGGGCTCAGCGCGGTCGGCCATACCGTCAGCACCGGCGCGGGCGGCCCAGGCAGCGGACCCGGCCAGAGCAGCCCCGGCCAGAGCAGCCCCGGCACCGCGGTGGCCCCGCTCCGGCCGGCCGGGGCCGACACCGCGGCGGCTGTCAGACCCCAGGGCGCGGTGCTCGTGGTCGAGGGCTTCGGGTCGAGCTGCTGCAACGCCGCCGACACACTGCGCGCGGCCGAGCCGGACCTGCTCGTGCGTCAGTTCTCCTATCTGGGCCTGACCGCCGCCGGCCAGCCGGTCCGGTACGGCCCGGCGGCCGGGAACCTGCCCATCCAGGTGCTCGGCGACCGGATGGCCACCCAGGTCGAAGACCTGTACCGCCAGGCCGGGTCGCCGGTGGACGTGGTGGCGGAGAGCGAGGGCACCCTCGGCCTGTACGCGATGCTGGCCCGCCACCCGCACGTCCCGGTGCGGTCGGTGACGCTCCTCAGCCCCATCGTCGAGCCGGATCAGCTGGGCCAGGCCGAAGGCACCGTGCCCGGCGCTGCGCTGACCACCCTGAACAACCTGGTCGGCGGCATGTCGCCGTACGGCAGCTCGGGCGCCGACGCGCTGATCGACTCGGTGAGCCAGTTCGGCGCCCGCTACTTCGAGCAGGTCAGCCGCGAGCTGTCGCTGCCCTGGCTGGCGGTCATCCCGCTCGCCGACGCGGTGACCCTGCCCGCGTGCCCGTGGCCGCGGAACGTGTTCTTCGTCGACGGCTTCCACGGCGGGCTGCTCGGGAACCCCTCGGCCCGGCAGCTGGTCGAGGCGTTCCTGTCCGGCGGGACGGCGGGTGCGGACGTCGCCGCCCAGCGGGATCTGCGCACCACGGCCCAGCTCATCTCCGCCGCGGCCGCGGCCTGGCGGATGCCGGAGCTGCGGCCGGAATGCCCGGGCTGAGCTGGCCAGGCCCGGCCGTGGCCCGGCTGGCGGGACGGTCGGCGATCCGCTACGCTGATCTTCGTGACGCGAGCAGCTCAGCTTCAGTGGTGGCGCCGCCGGTAGGCGGCCCGCTGACTCGCGCTCAGGCACAGAAGCGACCGCCCGGCAAACGGCGGCCGCTTTCTCGTTTCTCCGGCCGCCTGCCGGGCCCGAACCCCGGAGAGGCCACGTGGATGCCCACCGTACGGAACTGACGACTCGCGGCGGCGTGCGGGTCACCCGCACCGCCACCCCGTTCGACCCGGGTGAGCTCGGCCGGGTCGCCGCGATCGTGGATGAGCGCCGCGGCGGCGTGATGAGCTCGGGCATGGAGTACCCCGGACGGTACAGCCGCTGGCACATGGCCTACGCCGACCCGTGCCTGGAGATCACCGCCGCCGGCCGGCAAATCACCGCGCAGGCGCTGAACGACCGGGGCCGGGTGCTCCTGCCGGTGATCCACGCCGCCATGGCGCGAGTGGGAGACGCGGTGGGCTCCGGCACGGTGCTCGTCCCGGAGCCCGACCGGGACTACACCGAGGAAGAGCGCAGCCGCAGGCCCACGGTGTTCAGCGCGCTGCGGGAGATCGCGGCGGCGTTCGGCAGCGAGGACCCGCATCTGGGCCTGTACGGGGCGTTCGGCTATGACCTGGCCTTCCAGTTCGAGCCGGTGCGGCTGCGCCGCGAGCGCCCGGCCGGGCAGCGGGACCTGGTCCTGCACCTGCCCGATGAGATCTGGGTCCTGGACCGCAAGCGCGAGGAGGCGGTCAGGTACGCCTACGAGTTCGAGGTGAACGGCCAGTCGACGGCCGGGCTCGAGCGCCTGACCGCACGCACCGGCCCGCAGGACGAACCCCGGTCCGTTCGGCCCAAGGATCTTCCCCCGCCCCCGGAGCCGGGGCGCTATGCGCGGGTCGTCGAGGAGGCGCGGGAGCGGTTCGCCTGCGGCGACCTGTTCGAGGTGGTGCCGAGCCACACCTTCCACGGGCGGTGCGGCTCGCCGGCTGCGTTCTACGAGCTGCTGCGGCAGCGTAACCCGGCGCCGTACGAGTTCCTGTTCAACCTGGGGGAGGGGGAGTACCTGGTCGGCGCGTCGCCCGAGATGTACGTGCGGGTCACCGGGGACCGGGTGGAGACCTGCCCGATCGCCGGCACCATTGCGCGTGGCGAGGACACCCTGCAGGACGCCGCGAACATCGCCACCCTGCTCGGCTCCGCTAAAGAGGAGTCCGAGCTGACCATGTGCACCGACGTGGACCGCAACGACAAGGCCCGGGTCTGCGTGCCCGGCACGGTCCGGGTCATCGGGCGGCGGCAGATCGAGATGTACAGCCGCCTGATTCACACCGTGGACCACATCGAGGGCCGGCTGCGGCCCGGCTTCGACGCGTTCGACGCGTTCCTCACCCACATGTGGGCGGTCACCGTGACCGGTGCGCCGAAGACCTGGGCCATGCAGTTCATCGAGGATCACGAGCAGGCACCGCGCCGCTGGTACGGCGGGGCGGTGGGCAAGATCGGCTTCGACGGGTCGATGAACACCGGGCTGACGCTGCGGACCGCGCACATCACCGGCGGGATCGCCGCCGTGCGCGCGGGCGCGACGCTGCTGTACGACTCGATCCCCGAGGCCGAAGAGGCTGAGACCCACATCAAGGCCCGGGCGCTGCTGGAGACGCTGGCCGAGGCCGACCGGCTCGCCCGGGGCGAGGCCAGCCCGGCGCCGGCTCCGTTCTCCGCTTCGGCGGCCGGGCCGCCCGCCGAGCCGGCCGCCGGCGGCCGCAGCCTGCGGGTCCTGCTCGTCGATCATCAGGACTCCTTCGTCCACACGCTGGGTGACTACTTCCGCCAGCACGGGGCCGAGGTGACCACGCTGCGGTCCGGCTTCTCCCCGGCGCTGCTGGACTCCTACGCGCCGGACCTGGTCGTGCTCTCGCCCGGGCCGGGACGGCCGACGGACTTCGGCTGCGCGGCGCTGCTCGACGAGGTGTACGCGCGGGGCCTGCCGACGTTCGGCGTGTGCCTGGGCCTGCAGGCCATGGTGGAGCACGCCGGCGGCGTGCTGTCGCTGCTGCCTGAGCCCGTGCACGGCAAGCCCGGGCTGGTCCGGGTGGCCGGGGGAACGCTGCTGGCCGGGCTGCCCGCCGAGTTCACCGCCGGCCGCTATCACAGCCTGTACGCGCCCGCCGGGGAGGTCCGGGGTAATTTCACGGTCACCGCCGCCACGCCCGACGGCGTGGTGATGGCGATCGAGGACGAGCAGGCCGGCCGGTGGGCGGTGCAGTTCCACCCCGAGTCGATCCTGACCGCGTCCGGCCGGGCGGGTCACCAGGTCATCGCCAACGTCCTGGACCTGTGCCGGGCCCGGGCCGGCGCCGTCTCCTGACCGGTCTGCCCGGTAGCGGGACGGGCAGCCGGGCCGGGAGACACGGGGCACACCAGGGGGCACAGTGACCACAGCGCGAAGCGTGCACGCGGTCGTCACCAACGACGACGGGATCGGCAGCGAGGGGCTCCGGGTCCTGGCCCGCGCCGCGGTCCAGGCCGGATGGGACGTGGTGGTCGCCGCGCCGGAGCGCCAGGCGTCGGGCAGCGGGGCCGCCATGACCATGGTGCAGTCCGGCGGACGGGTCATCGCCGAACGTCACACGCTGCCAGGCCTGGAGACGGTACCGGCCTATGCCGTCCAGGGCACCCCGGCGTTCATCGCCTTCACGGCGGTGCGCGGAGCGTTCGGGGCGCGCCCGGATTACCTGCTGTCCGGGGTCAACCTCGGGCCGAACACCGGCCAGGTGGTGCTGCACTCCGGGACCGTGGGGGCCGCGATGACCGCGGCCAATCACGGGGTCCGGGCGGCGGCCTTCTCGCTGGACGCCGAGGGTGACGCCGTCGCCGTCGAGTGGGATTCGGCCGCGGATGTCGCCGCGCAGATCCTGTCGGCGCTGCGCGACACCAAGCCCGGCATCGTCCTGAACGTCAACGTCCCCAACATCCCGAAGGACCGGATCAACGGCATCCGGCAGGCCCGCCTCGCCGCCGGCGGGGCGGTGGAGCTGAGCATCGGCCAGGTGATGGCGGGTTCCATCCAGGTCACCCTGGCCGAGACCGGCGTGCCGCCCGCGCCCGGGACCGACTCGGCCCTCCTCGCCGCCGGGTACGCCTCCGTCACGCCGCTCCAGCCGATCTGCGAGGTGACATCCGTCGGCCTGCCCTGGCCCGCCGGGTAGCGAAGGCTGAACGGGCCGTGACGCGCCGTGGCCCGGGCCCTCGCAGCGCCTGGCTGTTGGCCGCGCCACCGGCCGGGAGCGGCCCCGTGGCTGTAGTGTGCTGTGCCATGAGGAGCGTGGAGCCCGAGATCTTCCTGGTCGCCCGGCCCGAGGTCGACTACGACGCGATGGCCGCTTACCTGCGGGAAGTCGGCGGAGAGCGCTGGCTGGAGCGGCTGGACCGCGACCAGCTCGGCAACGACGCCCAGGACCTCGCGGAGTTCGCCGGAAAGATGTGCTACCGCTCCTGGGAGCCGGGCCTGAACCCCAACGTCCGCCGGGTCCGCGACGACCAGGCGGCCTACCTGCAGAACATCCTGAAGCAGGCGCACGGCTCGGTGCTCGAGCACGTCAGCTTCACCTTCGTCCTGCACAACGTCTCGCGGGTGTTCACTCATGAGATCGTGCGCCACCGGCCCGGGACGGCGGTGTCGCAGGAGTCCCTGCGTTACGTCCGGCTCGACGCGCTGCCGTTCTGGTTCCCCGAATGGGCCCACGAGGACGCGGAGCTGATGAAGCGGGCTACCGCCCTGCTCGGCGAGCTCGAGCAGTTCCAGCAGTGGATGGCCGGGCACTTCGGGCTGGACGAAGACGACACCAAGATGCACGAGAAGAAGCACAAGACGTCGTTCATGCGCCGGTTCGCTCCCGAAGGCGTGGCCACCGGGCTGGTCTGGACGGCCAACATCCGGACGCTGCGGCACACCATCGAGGCGCGGACCGACCAGGGCGCCGAAGAGGAGATCCGCCTGGTGTTCGGCAAGATCGGCGAGATCATGCTGGCCGAGGCACCGGCCCTGTTCGGGGACTACACGGTGACCGACGGGACGTGGACCCCCGGCTGGCGCAAAGTCTGAGCAGGTTCCAGCGGTGCCCGATGTGACCGCCGCTTCCGCCTCCGGATACCTGGCGGTCCCGGCCACCCGGCGTAAGTCGGCCTGGCCGCCCAGGTCGTAGCGGATCAGGTGACCCGGAGCGCCGCGCTCCCTCAGCATCTGCACGGTCCTGACGATCATCTCGTCCGGCCCGCTGACGTAGATGTCGCGGTCGGCCCACGTCGCCTTGGCGGCCAGCTCGGCCACGGTGCCGAACATGACGTCATCGCGGGCCGGCTCGTCGGATACCGCCGGGATGACCTGCAGCCACGGGTAGGCCCGTTCCATCTCCTGCAGGTCAGCCACGTCGTAGAGGTCCTGATGACGGCGCGCCCCGAAGTAAAGCACGATCTCGCGCCGGCGTCCCGGCACGGGCGTCCGGGTGATCGCCTCGATGATCGCCTTGACCGGGGCCAGCCCGGTGCCGCCCGCCAGGCACAGGACGTCCCGCGGCGAGTCCGTGTCCGCGGTCATCACGCCGTCGGCCGCGCCGAGCACCAGCGGGTCCCCGGCGCGGAGGTAATGCACGAGGGCGGGGCTGACCAGGCCGCCGCGAACGGCGCGGACGTGCAGCCGCAGCGTTCCGTCCTGCCTCGGGGCGTTCGCGATGGAGTACCTGCGCCACAGCCTGGGCCAATGCAGTGTCTGCACGCTGACGTACTGACCGGCGCGATAGGGCAGCGGCTGCTCGGGCGCGACGGTGAGGATCGCGACGTCGGGCCCGCGCGGTTCAATATCGGTGACAGTGGCGACCCACCAGGCCGGGGAGTGGTCGGCATCGCGCGTGGCGGCGTCGATCATGATGTCCATGGCGTGATCGAACGCGCGTTCCCAGGCGTGCTGCGCCGCCTCGTCCCACCCTTGCGCGGCGAACCGGTGCAGCGTGGCCAGCAGCGCGCGGCGGAACATGCCGTAGTGCTCATCACGGACCCCGAACTTGCGGTGAGCGCGCCCCAGATGCTCCAGGTAAGGCTCGAGCGCGGCCGGGTCGTCCTGGCCGGCCGCGATGCGGACGAGGGCACGGAAGAACCGTCCCCGCTGCACGCCCATGGCGGGCGGGAACATCGCCCTGATCTCGGAATCCATGGCGAATAGCTGCCCGTAGAAATAGGTCATGGCCGCATCGGCGGTCGGCTCGAGCAGGAATAGTGAGACCTGGGCAGGATTGCGGGCGACATGACCGGTACGGTTAAGCACCGGTGACATTTCGCGACGATACGGTGGTTCACCGCCTGCCGACGTTGTCACACCCTCAGTGTCGCATCAAGAGCGGAACGCTACGATCAATTTCCGGCGACTCGGGATCAACCGCCGCAGGCGATTTTCCCGTTGAGCGGGGCCGCCGCGGGCGTGATGGACCATTATGGGCAGTGCAACTTTAGGCAGGAGGACCGCGGAATGGGCCGCCCGATCATCGGCATCACTGGCGAGCTGGAGGCAGCTCGCTGGCGTGATTGGATTCGCGAAGCCGTCCTATCGCCGGTGAGCTACACCAGAGCCGTCGAGCGAGCAGGCGGGTCGCCGGTCGTGCTTCCGCCCGTTCCCTCCAGCTCCGTGGCCAGCCTGATCGACAAGATTGACGGCCTTGTCATCGCCGGCGGCCGAGATGTCGACCCAGCGCTCTACGACGAGCCCGCGCACGAGCAGACCGACGTGCCCGACCACCGGCGGGACCGGTTCGAGCTCCTCATGGCCCGCGCGGCGGTCGAGGCCGACCTGCCCTTCCTGGCTATCTGCCGGGGTATGCACATCCTCAACGTGGCTCGCGGCGGCACGCTCATCCAGCATCTCCCCGACCGGCTCGGCAGCGAGAGCCACAAACCGGACCCGGTAAAGCTGACCATCCACAACCTGGAGATCAGCGCGGCCAGCAAGCTGGGACGGGTGCTCGGCGCGACGGCCCAGGTCCCCGCCGCCCATCACCAGGGGATCGACCGGCTCGGCACGGGGCTCCTCACCGTGGCCTGGACGCCGGACCAGGTGGTGGAAGCCGTGGAGCTGCAGGGCCACAAGTTCGGCATCGGCGTGCAGTGGCACCCGGAGGAGAGCGACGACGCCCGGGTCTTCGAGGCGCTGGTGGCGGCGGCCAAGACCGCGCCCGCCCCGCCGTCGGCTACCGAGGTGACAACCCGCTCGAAGCGAGCCGCGAAACGGCACGCCGCGCGTTCCTGACCCGTTTCTGGTTCACTGCGGCCTCGTGTCCGGCGACCGGCGTGTGTCCGGCGAACGGCCCGCGCCCGGCGGGGGGCCCGCGTCCGGCGGGGGGCCCGCGTCCGGCGAGGGGTCGGGGTCTGGTGAACGGCCCGTGTCCGGCGAAGTGTCGGGGTCCGGCCCGGCGGCCCGGCAGCCGGGACCGCATGGGCGCAGCATTCCGGGCCAGCCGCGGCGGCGCAGGACCGCAGCGATCTCGGCCGCTGTCCGGCAGCGGCGCTCGGTCGCGTCCGGCCAGCCGTACCTGAGGGTGACCGTCCCTTGGACGAGATTCTCGTTGTCCCGGTGGGTGTCGCGCCAGCGACCTTCCGCCGGATGCGCGGCAAGCCCGTCGAGCTCGACGCACAGGCCGTAGGCCTCGTACGCGTTGTCCAGGTACCGGGCGCCGCTGCCGTGCCTGCGCTTGGCTTGCCGCCGCGCCGTCGGCAAGCCATGCGCGCGCTCCACGCCGTGCACGTAGTTGCGCTCCAGCGGTGAGTGGACGCCATCGGCCGCATCCTGCAGGGCAGCGGTGATCCAGGTTCGCCAGCGTATCCGCGAGCGGCCCGCGAGTGCCTTGCCCAGCGACGTAGGCGAGGCCAGGCGGCGCCCCACGGCGCGGGAAATCCAGCCGTAGGCGTCGTCAAAGGTCCGCGCGCCCGCGACCAGGTCAAGGACAGTGTCCTCAACAGTGGTCCGCGGCAACTGCCAGGGCGGCTGCCACTGCGGCGCCAGGCCCCGGGACCGGTGGATGACCACGCCCGGTATGTTCCGGCGCTGGCCGGGGCGGCGCTCTGCCGGAACGCTGATGTGGATCCGGCTACTCGGATTGTCGGCGAGCCCGTGTATCTCGGCGGCGGTCTCGTGGCTGAGCACGGCACCGGGCCCGGCGCGCAACACAGCCGCCCAGAGCCTGCCCTCCCTTGAAGTATCTCCGGTAAATGCCGCGTAGGCACTGCGATGCACGCGTCTCCACGTGCCCGAGCGAAGCCGCCAGTGAATGGCTTTCGCGGTGAAGCCAGCGTCGCCGGCCTGTTGCCGGGAGATGACCCCGGACTGGGATTGGAGCTGGCTGCGCCAGCGCAAACTGCGTTCGTCTTCCACGCCATCCAGGCTGAGCCGCGCCCGCTGGCTACCGCCAGGGCAATCTTAATCCTGTGGATAACCCGGACTTAGCGGCGGATTTTATTATCGTGGATCGTTACATCCCGCCCGCGGGCAGTAATGATCCACGATAATCTCCCGGCCGCTCCGGAGGCAGCGCGGCGCCCGGGTGCCGGGGGAATCTGGACTGGGTCGGCCTGGGCAGGCGCGAGCCGAAAGGGCAGGAGCGAGCCGAAGGGGCAACGGCGGCGGCTGGCGGAAGGGACCTCGGCTACAGCGGGGGCTGGTAGTTGCTGACCCAGTGAACCTGGAGCCAGGCCATGAAGGTGGACCAGGCGCCCGTTACCTCCAGCAGGCCGACGCAGACCAGCATGGCCCCGCCGATCCTGGTGATCAGGCGGGCCCGGCGGCGGGCGAAGGCGAACGCCCGCATCGAGAGCTGGAAGCCGAACGACACCAGCAGGAACGGGATGCCCAGGCCCAGCGCGTAGGCGAAGGCCAGCAGGGCGCCCCGGGCCACGGTCCCGCTGGAGGCGGACAGGGCCAGCACGGCGGTGAGCGTTGGCCCGATGCAGGGCGTCCAGCCGAGCCCGAACATCACGCCGAGCAGCGGCGCGCCCGCCAGACCGGCCTTCGGGCGCGCGGCCGGGCGCACGATCCGGCCCGCGAAGGCGAAGCGGTCGAAGACCCCGGCGAACAGCAGGCCGAGCAGGATGGTCAGGCCGCCGAGGATCCGCGTCAGCAGGCGCGCGTGGCCGGTCAGCAGGTGGCCGAGGCCGCCGAGCGCCGCCCCGTAGGCGACGAACACCACCGAGAACCCGAGCACGAACAGCAATGTGCCGGCGACGACCCGGGCCCGGGGTGCGGGCGCGGGCGCGGCAACCGCGGTGGCAGCGACCGCGGTGGCAGCGACCGGGCGAGCGGCGACCGCCACCGCCGCTGTGTCGGGGCCGGGCGCGGGGAGCGCCGACGGGCTGGCCACCGGGACCTGCGCCGCGCCTGCGGCGCCCGTCATGCCGGTGACGAAGGACAGGTAACCGGGCACTAGCGGCAGGCAGCACGGCGACAGGAAGGTCACGGCTCCGGCCGCGGCCGCTACCGGCAGCGCCAGGATAAGCGGGCCGGAGGTGACCAGCTGGACCGCTCCGCTCATGTGCCCACTATGCCACGCCACCCAGAGCCGGTCGACAAGAGGTACTACATCACGTAGTCGAAGCCCGGGACGCCGACGAGGGCAGCGCGAAGACCAGGACCACGTAGCAGGCCAGCGCGACCGCAAAGGCCAGCGACATGCCCAGCGACGCGCCGCTGGCGCCATTACCGGTGAACCCGAGCCCGGCGAAGCCCGCGGCGAGAATCGACACCAGCCCCACGGCCGACATCCAGACGGACAGCGCATGCCGGATGCCGATGGCGCGGATCAGCTGACCCACGGCGGCGATGACCAGCAGGATACCCAGGATCACGTGCAGGGCCAGGTCCGGGCTGGAGAATAGTCCGACCGACTTGGTCGACGTCGGCGCCGTCCCGTACAGGTTGTAGATAATCCCCAGGATGAACTGGATGATCAGCATGGCCACGGCGCCCAGGCTCGACATCCGCAGCCGGACTAGCCGGGCCGCCTGATCCGGCCCGGCCGTCCGCGTGGCAGCGGCAGCAGAATGGGTCCCCGACATCCCCGTACCTCCCCGGCGCTGAAATCCTGACGCCCCAAGTACACCAGAAAAGCAGAGAGGCCAAGACCCCGGCCAGCTGGCCAGCGCCGCATCACAACGGGACGCGAGCGACAACGGGACGCAAGCGGCTATGGTTGGCCGGGTGAGATCGGTCCTCACCCGCCCGCAGTCATCGGCCAGGCACGATAACGCGCCCGGCCGCTGGCTGCTGCTGGCCGGCCTGGCGGTGTTCGGCGTAGCGCTCGGCGGCTACGTGATCTATATGGTCGGCCACGCGAAGGCCTACACCATGGATCCGGTCGACCTGGCCGTGTACCGGTCCGGCGGGCTCATCGTCCGGCACATCCGGCCGTACTATGACCCGCACCTGGCGGCGCCGCTGTACGACTGGGCCGGGTACGGCAATCTCCACCTGCCGTTCACCTACCCGCCGTTCTCGGCTGTCGCGTTCGCGCTCATCTCGTTCGTCCCGTACCAGCTGTCCCTCAAGCTGTCCGTGGCCGTGGACCTGGTGGCGCTGCTGGCGGCGGTGTGGTTCACCCTCGGCGGCCTCGGCTACCGCCGGCTCACGGTCCGGGCCGGCGCGACGCTGCTGGCCGCGGGGGCGGTCCTATGGACCGAGCCGGTGCTGCGGACCATTTACCTCGGCCAGGTCAACCTGGTCCTGCTGGCCCTGATCATGTGGGATCTGTGCCAGCCCGACACCAGCAAGAGCCGCTGGTGGAAGGGCTTCGGCACGGGCATCGCGGCCGGCATCAAGCTCGTCCCGCTGATCTTCATCCCGTATCTGCTGGTGGCCAGGAAGTTCCGCCAGGCGGCGATGACCCTGGCGGGCTTCGTGTTCACCGTGCTGGCCGGGTTCGTGTTCCTGCCCGCCGACTCCGCCAAGTGGTGGTTCGACGGGCTGTTCGCGCAGAGCAACCGGACCGGGTTCCCCGGCTGGGCGGGTGACCAGTCCCTCGACGGCCTCACGACCAGGCTGGCCGGCAGCATCAGCGGCGGCCGCCCGGCGTGGATCGCGGCGGTCGTGGTGTTCGGCGCGGCCGGGGTGATATGCGCCGGCCTGCTCGACCGCAAGGGCCAGCCCATGCTCGGCCTGCTCATGGCGGCGCTGACCGGGCTGCTGATCTCGCCCATCAGCTGGGATCACCACTGGGTGTGGATCGTGCCGGGCGTGGTCGTCGCCGGGCACTACGCGGCGGCGGCATGGCACCGGGGCGCCAGGAAGACCGCGGCGGCATGCGGGCTGCTGGGCGTGGCCATCCTGGCCTGGTTCGGCGCCTGGCCGACCAAATTCTTCCACGTCACACCGCCCAACCTCGGCCTGGACTCACTCGGCCTGCCGTGGATCCCGAAGAACACCAACCCCGTCTGGTTCCAGTGGTACGGAGATCAGCGCTGGTTTCCCGAGTACCACTGGCACGGGTGGGCTCTGCTCTGGGGCAACGCCTACATCCTGGCCGGGCTGGGCCTCTTCGGGGTGCTGCTGGCCGTCTCGCTGCTGCTGCCCGCGGCCGGGAAAGGTCACGACGACGAGCCCGGGCGAGATCCGGCTGGCCAGCGCGGGCAGCAGCGCCTGCCCGCGGCCTGAACATTTCCCGAACGGGCCCGGCCGGATCCCCACCACACTGGCGCGGCGCCCCCGCCGCCGGCGCTCACCTAAAGTAAGACCGTGGCCTGGCTCAACGAGGAAGTCGCGGGGCTGCTGCGCGAGTATGCCGAGCTGATCCAGATCACCGGCGGCGACGTGTTCCGGGCCAGGAACTACGAGAAGGCCGCTCGGTCCGTCCGCGGCTGGGGCGAGGATATAGGCCAGCTCGACGCCAAGGGCCTGCGGGCCATCCCCGGGGTGGGCACCTCGATCGCGGCCAAGATCGCCGAGTACGCCGCGACCGGGCGGATCGCCGCACTGGATGAGCTGCGGGCCAGGATCCCGGCCGGGGTGCTGGAGCTGACCCGGGTCCCCGGCCTCGGGCCGAAGCGCGCCGTCGCCCTTCACCACGACCTGGGCGTCTCGTCGGTGGACGAGCTCGCCGCGGCGATCAAGGCGGGCCGGCTCGAAGGGCTGGCCGGGTTCGGGGCGCGCAGCGAGGAGCGGCTGGCGGACGGAATCGAGGTCTACCGCCAGGGCCGCGAGCGGGTCCTGCTCGACGTGGCCATGCGCACGGCGACGGCCATGGTGGCCGCGCTGTCCGCGGTCCCGGGCTGCCAGCGCTGCGCCTACGCCGGCTCGCTGCGGCGCTGGCGGGAGACGATCGGGGACGTGGACATCCTGGCCGCGGCGCAGGACTCGGCCCCGTTGATGGCGGCCTTCAGCACCGGGCCTGACGTGGCCAGAGTGATCGTCAGCGGCCCGGCCAAGACCTCCATCCGCACCTCGGCCGGCCTGCAGGCCGACCTGCGGGTCGTACCGCTGGACGCCTGGGGCGCGGCGCTGCAGTACTTCACCGGCTCCCAGGCGCACAATGTCGCCGTCCGGCAGATCGCCGTCCGCAAGAAGCTCAGATTGTCCGAATACGGACTATTCGATACCGGGACGGGGGAGCTGATCGTCTCGCGGACCGAGGAGGAGGTCTACCACCGGCTCGGTCTGGCCTGGATTCCGCCCGCGATGCGCGAGGACCACGGGGAGGTCGAGGCGGCGGCCCGCGGCGAGATACCACGGCTCGTTCGGGTCGAAGATCTCCGCGGCGACCTGCACACGCATACCGACCTGACCGACGGGGTGGCCAGCCTGGAGGACATGGTGGCCGCGGCGGCCCGCCGGGGGTATGAGTACTACGCGATCACCGATCATGCGCCCAACCTGTTCTTCCAGCGGATGACCGACGAGAAGATGCTGGCCCAGCGGGACCGGGTGCGGGCGCTGGACGCGCCGCTGGAACTGCTGCACGGCACCGAGCTGAACATTGCCCCGGACGGGTCGGTGGACTGGGACGAGACCGGCCTGGGCGGCCAGGGCCTATCCGGGTTCGACCTGTGCGTCGCCTCGGTGCACTCTCACTTCGACCAGCCGCGCGCCGAGATGACCCGCCGTTTCGTCACCGCGTGCGAGAACCCGCACGTCAACATTATCGGGCACCCCCTTACCCGGCGGATCGGGCGGCGCCCGCCGGTCGACGTGGACTTCGGCGAGCTGTTCCGGGCCTGCGCCCGCACTGGGACCGCGCTGGAGATCAACGCCTCGCCGCAGCGGCTCGACCTGCCATCCGACCACATCCGCGCGGCCCGGGACGCCGGCGTGGTGTTCGCCATCGACAGCGACGCGCACTCCGTCGGCGACCTGGGCAACATGCCCTACGGCGTCGGCACCGCGCAGCGCGGCTGGCTCACCGCTGACGACGTGATCAACACCTGGCCGCTGGACCGGCTCCGCGCCTTCCTGCGCAAGGGCCGCTGAACCGCCCTGGACCGCCGGGTAGCCGGTCACCGGTGAGAAACGGAGCGCCGGCCGGTCACCGGTGAGAAACGGAGCGCCGGCCGGTCTACACCTCAGGCGGCCGGCTGGCCGCGGGAGGACACATGGCAGGCCAGTGCGGCCCGGATCAGGTGCCGCCGGGTGCGATCGCGCTGCTGGGCGGCGCGATCAGGTACGCGCTGGGCGCCTGCGCGCAGGTCATGCCGACGGAAATGACGCGGCCCACGCCGTGCGCGGACTGGGACCTCGCGGCGCTGCTCGCGCACCTGGCCACCTCGATGGCCGACCTGGAATCGGCCCTGCGTACCGGATCGGCTGACCCGTGGGCTGGCGATCCCGGCCCGGCCTCACCGGCGCCCGGCCGGCCGGCGCCGGGGGTCGGCCGGCCCGGCGACCCCGTGGAGGTGCTGCGTGACCAGGCCGCGAACCTGCTGATCACCTGCTACGCCCACCAGGGCCGGAACCGTTTCGTCCAACTGGCCGGCGTACCCCTGGCCGCCGGGATCGTGGCGGCCGCCGCGGCCGTGGAGATCGCGGTGCACGGCTGGGACGTGTCGGCAGCCCGCGGTCCCGCCGAGGAGATCCCGCCTGGCCTCGCGGTCCGCATGCTCGGCCTGTGCCCGCTGCTCGTGGCATCCCGCGACGGCCTGTTCGCCCCGCCTGTCGCGGTGCCGCCCGGCGCTCCCCCGGGAGCCCGGCTGGTCGCCTATCTCGGCCGCAACCCCGCTGCCCGCTGACGCGGCGCCGGTACGCCCGGTCACGGCACGTCGCCGAGACGCTGCACCAGGCCTTCCCGGACCGCTTCGGCGTGTCACCCAAGCTCCGCGCGCTGGCCGGGTCGGGCCGCGCAGGGGTCTACCGGCACGATCTGTCGGTCGACGCCGACGTGGCGGCCATCCTGGCCGGCGGGGACCGCCCGTCGACCCCGATCAGGTGCGGGAGCGCGCCCTGGAGGCGCTGGCCGAGGAGATCCGGCTGATCCTCGACGAGGCCGTGGTCGCCGCCCCGGAGGATATCGACCTGTGCCTGATCCTGGGCGCCGGCTGGCCGTTCCACCTGGGCGGGATCACCCCGTCCTGGACCGCAGTGGCATCGCGGAGAAGGTCACCGGCACCCGGTTCCGCCTGTAATCCGCTTCGGGGGGCGCTGCGCCGGTGCCTTAGGGTGGCGGAATGACACCGGTGTTCGGGCTCTGCGATCACTACATGACACGGTGGGCGGCGCTGGACCCGGTCGCGGCGGGGATGCAGGGGATCACCGGCTTCTTCGGCGCGGCTACTGACTACAGCCCGGACGGTCACGCGGCCCGGGCTGAGCTCATCGCCCAGACGCTGGCCGCGCTGGCCCCGATGGCGGTCATCTCGGATGCCGACCGGCTCGCCGCCGGGTTCCTGCGGGAGCGGCTGGAGGCCCAGCTGGCCTGGCATCAGCTGGAGGAGCCGCTCCGGCTGGTGCGGGCTCCGCTCGGCCTGATCAGCTCGCTGCGCGACAGCGTCGACCTGCTGCCCCGCGGCAGCGACGACGACTGGCGCGACATCGCCGCCCGCCTGTCCGCCATCCCGGCCATGTTCGACGGCTGGCGGGCCAGCCTGGAGCTGGGCCTGGCCCGGGACCTGCCCGCGGCCCGCAGGCAGGCGGTCGAGGCGGCCGCTGGAGCCGATCGTTGCGTGGGCAGTCACGATGCCCTGGTGGCCTCCTACGGCGGCGGGCCGGCCGGGGCCGAGCTGGCCGCGGCCGCCGCGCGGGCCGACCAGGGATACGCCGAGATCGCCCGTTACCTCCGCGCGGACTACGCGCCGCGGGCCGCCGAAGCCGACGCCGTCGGGGCCGAGCGGTACGCCGTCGCCGCCCGGCTCAGCCTCGGCGCGGACCTCGACCTCACGGAGGCCTACCAGTGGGGCTGGGCCGAGCTGCGCCGGATCGAGGCCGAGATGACGGCCGAGGCGGATAGGGTCAGGCCCGGCGCCAGCGTGGCCGAGGCGACCGCCCTGCTCAACGAATCCGCCTACGTGACCGGGGCAGACGCGTACCTGGCCTGGCTGCAGGACCGGCATGACCGGGCCCTGGAGCAGCTTGACGGCATGCACTTCGACATTCCCGCCCCGCTGCGCACGATCCAGGTCGTGCTGGCCCGGGGCTCGAGCTCCGGGGCCGCCTACTACACCGGGCCCAGCGAAGACCTGACCAGGCCCGGGCGCACCTGGTGGCCGCTCGGCAGCCGGGACCCCGAGGGCCCGTTCGAGACCTGGCCCGAGCTGTCCACCGTCTTTCACGAGGGCGTACCCGGTCATCACCTCCAGGTCGGCGCGGCCAAGACCGCCGGGGACAAGCTCTCGCGGTTCGCGAAGTCCGCCTTCGTGAGCGGCCACGGCGAAGGCTGGGCCTTGTACGCTGAGCGGCTCGCCGACGAGCTCGGCTGGTTCACCGAGCCCGGCACCCGCCTGGGCATGCTCGGCGGCTCGGCGTTCCGGGCCGCGCGGGTGGTCATCGACATCGGCGTCCACCTGGACCTGCCGCTGCCGGACGGCTCCCGGTGGAGCTTCGAGAAAGCCTGCGAGGTGCTGGCCACGGCGGGCCACGGCGAGCCGCACCGGATTCACGCCGAGGTGGTCCGCTACTTCGGCTGGCCGGCCCAGGCCATCTCCTACAAGCTGGGGGAGCGGGCCTGGCTGGCGGCCCGGGCCGACGCGATGCGACGCCCCGGGTTCGACCTGAAACGGTGGCACACCGCCGCGCTGAGCCTGGGCCCGATCGGCCTGGCCGGCCTAGCCGACGCGCTGGCCGGCGTCAGCCAGCGCTGACGCACCGCTAAGGCCGGCAGCAGCGCCGCCGCCAGCGTGTCGAAGAGCCACTGGGTGAAGTCGGCCGTGCCCCAGCCGCGCTGAACGACCAGCAGCTGGTAGAGATGGCCGTCCATGAGCGCCCAGCACAGCTCCGCGGCCTGCTGCTCGGTGAGTCCCGCGCGCAGCCCGCCAAGGGAGGCCAGGTAGCGGATGAACATCGTGGCGCCGGACAGTCGGCCGCGGGCCGCCTCCGCCAGCAGGTCCGCGGCCGCCGGGTCGACGTCGGCCGCGGCCGTGAGCACCTCGCTGATCGGGGCGACGCGGGCCGCGACCTCGATCACGGTCCGCACCCAGAGCATGAGAGCCCGCCGCGGGTCGGGCTCGGCCTGGATGGCGTGGACGGACGGGCGATCGGCCATGGCGACTGGCTCGTCATCGCCGACAATGGCCCAGTCCAAGGCCAGCTTGAGCAGAGCCGCCTTGCCGCCTACGGAGTTGAAGACGGTCCGCCGGCTGACGTGCGCGGCCTGGGCGATCGCGTCGATCGTGGTGGTGGCATAGCCCTGGGCCAGGAACAGGTCATGAGCCGCGGCGACGATCGCCCGCCGCGTCCGCCGGGCCTGATCGTCGCGCACCTCGGAGGCGTACCTCCTGGGCGGCTGGCGCGCCGCGGCCTGCGGCCCGGACATCAGCGGTCGCCCGTCCGGACCGTCGGGCCGGCCGAGGCCTTGACCTTGGCGGAAGTTGGATGCACCATAGGTGTAATAATCACATCATCAGTATACCAACGGAGCCCGTCATGCGCATTGCCATCATCGGCGCTGGCCCGGCCGGCCTGTTCGTGGGGGCCGGCCTAGGCCGCCGGGGGCACCAGGTGATCATGGTCGAGCGCGACCCGGAGCCCGCCGCGAGCGGCAGCTGGCCGCGGCGAGGTGTCATGCAGTTCCACCACGCGCACGCGTTCCGGCCCCAGGTCGTGCAGGCGCTCGAGCAGGAACTGCCCGACGCCTTGGACCGCTGGCGGGCCGCCGGGGCGGAACCGGCCCGGTTGCCGCTGCCCGGCGGCCATGAGGTGCTCGTGGGAATGCGGTCCCGCCGGACGACGTTCGAGCGCGCGCTGCGTGCGGCGGCCCTGACCGTGCCCGGTGTGCAACTGCGCTGCGGGCGTGCCGAGGCCGTGACAAGCCAGGGCGGTCGCGCCGCCGGCGTCCGAGTCGGGGGTGCCAATGTGCCAGCCGACCTAGTGATCGACGCGTCGGGCCGGGCCGGGCGAGCGACCCGGTCGCTGCGCCCCGCGGTGACCAGCGGGGGACCCTGCGGTATCGCCTATGTGGACCGGCAGTACCAGCTGCTTCCGGGCGCCGGGCCCGGCCCGCTGGTGAACCCCATCGTGTGGCAAGCCGATCTCGACGGCTACCAGGTTCTCCTCTTCGTGCACGAACACGGCACCTTCTCCGTCGTGATTGCGCGGTCCACTGCTGATCCGGTCCTGCCGGAGCTCCGTCACGAGGCGGCCTTCACCGCGGTGTGCCAGGCCATCCCGGGCCTGGCCGAGTGGACCGACCCCGGCCGGGCCCGGCCAATCACGCCTGTCCTGCCGGGCGGCCCGCTGCTCAACGCCTACCGTGGCCAGACTGGGCCTGACGGGCGGCTCGCCCTGCCGGGACTGGTCTTCGTCGGCGACGCCGTGGCCACGACCACCCCGACCTTCGGCCGCGGCGTGGCGACCGCCCTGCTGCAGGGCCAGCACCTGCTGCGGCTCGTTGACGAGCACGGTCACGACGCCGACTCGGTCGGGCTCGGCTTCGATGCCTGGTCCGCCGCGCAGATAAAGCCCTGGGTCGACGACCACGTCCAGATGGACGACGCCATCCAGCGGCGGTGGGCAGGCGAGGACGTCGATCTGGCTCAGCCCCTGCCGTCCGACCTCATCCTGGCCGCCGCCGAGGCGGACCCCAGTATCCGCGCTGTCATCGGCGGCTACCTGAGCATGACCGAGCTGCCCGCATCCTTGAGGGCGGCAGAATCCCGCGCCCGCGCGGTCTACGCCAACGGCTGGCGCCCGCGTCCGGCTCCGGGCCCGAGCCGCGATGAGCTGGGCGATATCGTGCGCCGCGCCCTTGGCCGCGTGCTTCCGGTGCCCTAGAGCCCACCCGGCCCCGCATCCGCTCAGTCCAGTCAGTAGCGGATCGTGATCTCGCGGCCGCGGTCATCGAGCTGCGGCTCGGCCGGGATGATCACCGCCTGGCCAGTGGCGATGCGCCGGGCGCTCCACGCCACGGCGGCCGCGTCCAGGATGTCCCCCAGGATCGCGGCCGGGACCTGCGCGGGGATCTCGAGGCCGGCCCGGGCCAGCAGGGCGCGCCGCGTATCACGCCCGGCGGCGGTGTGCTTGCTGGCCGCCAGCGGCGCTCCGGCCATGGCCCCGAACGCCAGTTCCGGGTGCACCTCGTACAGCGGGTGCCCGCACTCCTCGCGGTACTCGGCGGCCTCGAGCAATTTGGCGCGCAGGCCCCAGGCCTGCGCGCTGAAACCCTTCCCGGTCAGCTCGCGGCAGCGCAGGTTGGCGGCCTGATAGCTGGGCTCCGCCCAGACCGCGCGGGGCGGGATGGCGAAGACGGAGCTGCGGCGGGGGCCGAGCAGGCCGCGGGCGGCCCGGTCCGCCTCGCGCCAGCCCGTCTCCAGCAGCCCGAGCGGCATGTCGATCCCGACGATCGTGGTGCCCGCGGGGTCCAGGTCCGGCGCGAGCAGCGGGCCCAGCAACGGCCCCGTCCGGACCCTGACCGCGGGCCCGGCCGCCGCCAGCGATACCACCACCCAGCCGGGACGCGCCGCGTCCACACCCGCCACCCGCATGCCGCTACGGTCGCACACCCCTGTCATATCCGGGAAGCGGGCCAGCTGACGGGCCGCCTCGACCGCCGCGCCCGGGCTGCGCCGCTATGCGCGGGCGTGTTGCCCTGGTTTTTCCGGTCCTGTCCGGCGCGGCTTGCTGCCTCAACGGACACCGAGCAGTTAGGGTTTGGTGGTGGCCGAGGGCAGAGCCAGCCTCCTCGAAGGCCGGGCGGTTGACACCGGTCCGGTCCTGATCCGGTGCACGGCGCCGGACGCGCTGTCCAACCTGGTCTGCGTCCTGGAACTGACCGCCGACGGACAGGTAAGGTACGCGGCCAGCAGGCGCCCGTCCGCGGCGACCGTGAAACTGGTCGAAGACGTCCTGGTCGCGGGGGATTTCTACGACACCGGCGAGCCCATCGCGGCGTTCGCGTGGCCGCTGCTCATCCAGCTCGGCGGGCTGGCCCGGCTGGCCGGCCCGCGGCTCGAGCTCTCCGCGCGCGGTCGCGCGACGCTGGCCAGCCCGTCTTACGAGGCGCTCGCGGCCCTGTGGCACCGGTGGCTGGGGAGCGTGTCGAACGACGAGCTGGCCCGGATCGACGCCATCAAGGGCCAGCGCAAGCCCGGTACGCTGACCTCGGCCGTCACCAGGCGCGGCGCCGTAGCTGAGGGCCTGGCCGCGCTGACGCCCGGCGCGTGGACCGGCGTGGGCAAGGTGCTCGCCCTCCTCCGGGCGCAGCAGCCGCCGCTGGTCGCGACCAGGAGCCTGCGGGCCCTGTGGCGGCTCTACGTCACCGACCCGTACCACGGCTCGCTCGGCTACGCCGGCCCGCGGGCCTGGGACGTCGTGGAAGGCCGGTATGCGCTGTGCGTGCTCTTCGAGTACGCGGCGACGCTCGGCCTCATCGACGTCGCCTACACCGGGCCGCGCGGCGCACGCCGCGATTACCAGGCCCTGTGGGGAGCCGCCCAGCTCAGCTGCCTGTCCCGCTACGACGGCCTGGCCGCGGTCCGGGTCAACGAGCTGGGCGCGGCGATCCTGCACAACCCGCTCGCCCTGCCCGACCTCGGCCTGCCCGTGCCGCGCCGGTCGCCGCATGACCTGTAGGCCTGGCGGCCAACCATCAGCCGGGCTGGGCCGTCTCATGGTAGAGAACCCAGGACGAAGAGATCTCACGGAGGCGCTATGAAACGGTCGTGGCTGACCCGCGGAACGCTCGCGGCCTGCCTGGCGGCGCTCCTGCTCGCTCCGGCGACCGCGGCCATCGCCGCGCCGGCCGTCACCGGGGCGCAGGCGGCGCCGGCGGCGATGCGCCGCCAGGGTTCTGGTGGGGCACGGACAGCTTCTCTGTCCCGGTGCCCGGCAGCGCGCCATACAAGATGCCGTACCTGGGCGGCGCTTACGGCGGGTACATCGGGATGACCGGGAACTGGGCCTACTGGCAGGGCTGCAAGGGCGGCTTCATCGCCTTCTCGGCGGCCAACGCGGCCCAGGCGCACGTCAACTTCACCCAGCACCACCTGGGCGTCGGCGACGGCTCGTACTGGTTCATGGGCGGCCCCGGCGTCGACCCGCACTACAACGGGACCACGGCGGAGGCCTCCGCGTGGGGCGCGGCGCAGGCCGCCCGGGCGCTGTCTGACATCAAGAACGGCCCCTTTGACTACAAGGTGGTCTGGATGGACGTCGAACTGCCGGGCATCAAGCCCGCGGCCGACAACGGCTGGAACTCCGTGTACACCTCGTCGTGCAGCGGGGTGGTCAAGCAGGGCTACGTGCCGACCAGCCTGGACCGGGCCGACTTCAACGGGTTCGCCAACTACGTCACCGCCCACTCCTCCTACAAGGTGGGCGTCTACTCCACGGCGAGCGTGTGGACCTCGATCTTCGGCACCGGGACCGACTCGCTCATCCCGAACACCTACGAGTGGACCTACGAGCCGGAGACCATCAAGTACGCCACCGCGTACCCGTACGGCTGGTGCCTGAACCACGGGTCCGGCCCGTGCGCGCAGTTCTTCGGCGGCCAGACCAGCGCCAGCAGCCATGCGCTCATGTGGCAGTGGTCCGGCGGCGGCGGGGTCACCAACGGCATCGGCGGCTTCAACGGCGACCTCGACCAGATCGACTCGAGCCGGCTGGGATAGCGGGCGCCACGGACCGTTCGGCCTAAGGATTCAACCGGCGCGGCGGGTCAGCCTTCGCCGGCGATCAGTGACTCGAGCAGGATGTCCGGGTGATCCCGCTGCACCTGGCCGAGCCGCCACCGGTCGCTGAACAGCGCGAGCAGGGCGCCGTCGTGGCGGCGGGTCAGCACCTCGGTGGCGCGCTGGCCGGCCAGGACGCGGGCGCCGTCGGCGTCGGTCCGCCTGGCCAGCGTGTAGTCCAGGTGATCGAGTTCCGCGCGGGACCCGAACTCATGCTCGAGCCGGTCCAGCACCACGTCGAACTGCAGCGGGCCGACGGCGGCCAGCACGGGGGCCTGGTCACCGCGCACGTCGGAGGAGAGGACCTGGATGACGCCCTCGGTGTCGAGCTGCTCGATCCCGCGCCGGAACTGCTTGGCCTTGCCCGCATCCTTGCCGCGCACCACCGCGAAGTGCTCGGGCGCGAAGCTCGGGATGGGCGGGAAGGCGACGGGGGGCTCACCGGCGTACAGCGTATCGCCCGGGCGCAGCGCAGTCGCGTTGACCAGGCCGATCACGTCTCCGGGGAAGGCCTCCTCGACGGTTTCCCGGTCCTGGCCGAACATCGACTGGGCGTACTTGGTCGCGAACGGGCGGCTGGTGGCCGCGTGGGTGAGCACCATGCCGCGCTCGAACCGGCCCGAGCACACCCGCACGAAGGCCATCCGGTCCCGGTGCGCCGGGTCCATGTTGGCCTGCACCTTGAACACCAGGCCGGAGAACGGGGTGTCCAGGCCGCGCGGCTCGCCCTTGGCGTCGTCCCGCGCGGCGGGCGGCGGGGCGAGCTCGGTCACCGCGTCGAGCAGGCGGCGGACGCCGAAGTTCGGCAGCGCCGCGCCGAACAGCACCGGGCTCGACGTCCCGGCCAGGAATGACGCTATGTCGACACCCAGGCCGTAGATCTCATCGAGCAGCGCCAGTTCCTCCTGCGCCGCCGCGTAGGCCTCGCCGTCCCGGGCGGCCGCCGCCACCGGGTCGAGCCTCGTCTCCAGCGCGCGATCGGCCCCGCCCGGGGTCCTGGTGAACGTGGCGTAGTCACCGGTGGCCCGCTCGATCAGCCCGCGGAAGTCGCCGGCCACCCCGACCGGCCAGTTCACCGGGGCCGGGCGCAGGCCGATCCGCTGCTCGATCTCATCCAGCAGCTCCAGCGGCTCCCGGCCCGGCCGGTCCCACTTGTTGACGAACGTGATCACCGGGACGGCCCTGCTCCGGCAGACGTCGAACAGCTTCAGTGTCTGCGGCTCGAGGCCTTTGGCCGAGTCGAGCAGCATGATCGCGCCGTCCACGGCGGACAGGACCCGGTAGGTGTCCTCGGAGAAGTCCGCGTGCCCGGGGGTGTCCAGCAGGTTGAGCACCATGTCCTGGTAGTCGAACCGGAGCGCGGCCGACGTGATCGAGATGCCCCGCGCGCGTTCCATCGCCATCCAGTCCGAGGTCACGCCGCGCCGGCCCGCCTTGCCGTGCACCGCGCCCGCGTGCGTGATCGCCGACGCGTGCAGCGCCAGGGCCTCGGTCAGGGTCGACTTGCCGGCATCCGGGTGGCTGATCACCGCGAACGCCCGGCGCCTGGCCGCCTCGGCCGTGATCCTCGATCCGGGCGCCCTGCCCTCGGGCGCCCTGGAGCCGGCGGCCCGCGGAGACGCCCCCGTATCCGCCATTGTCACTTACGTGAGGATACTGGGTCCGTGGACCGCGTCCTGACGATCCCGAACGCAATCAGCGCCGCCCGGCTAGCCGGAGTCCCAGTGTTCCTGTGGCTGGTGCTCGGGCCCCAGACCGCGGCCGCTGACTACTGGGCGGTCGCCCTGCTCATCGTGGCTGGCCTGTCCGACTGGCTGGACGGCAAGATCGCCCGGGCGTTCAACCAGAGCAGCCGGCTCGGCCAGCTGCTCGACCCGGCCGCCGACCGGCTGTACATCGTGGCGACCATCGTCGCGCTCGCGGTGCGGGGGATCATCCCATGGTGGCTGGTGGCCATCCTCGCCGCCCGGGAACTGGTCGTGGGCGGGGCGCTGGCGGTGCTGAAGCGCCGGACCGGCCTCGGCGCGCTGCAGGTCAGCCTGGTCGGCAAGGCCGCCACCTTGTGCCTGCTGTATGCCTTCCCGCTGCTGTTCCTCGGCGATCACCCGGGCTGGGGAGGGACGCTGGCCCGAGTCCTAGGCTGGGCCTTCGCGATCTGGGGGACGGCCCTGTACTGGTGGGCCGCGATGCTTTACCTCATCCAGGTGAGAAGCTTGGCCGGTAGCGGTGGGGTAGACAATTAGGGGCGAACGGGAAGGAGCGGCGAAGCCATTGAAGGCCGTCGTCATGGCAGGTGGTGAAGGGACGCGGCTGCGCCCGATGACTGCCAACCAGCCCAAGCCCATGCTCCCGGTGTGCAACCGGCCGATCATGGAACACGTGCTGCGACTGCTCAAGCGGCACGGGTTCGACGAGACCATCGTGACCGTCCAGTTCCTCGCCGCGCTCGTCCGGAACTACTTCGGGGACGGCGAGGAGTTCGGGATGAGCCTGCAGTACGCCACGGAGGAAATGCCGCTGGGCACCGCGGGCAGCGTCAGGAACGCCGAGGACGCGCTGCGCGACGAGCCCTTCCTGGTCATCTCGGGCGACGCGCTGACCGACCTGGACCTGACCGCGATGGTCAACTTCCACAGGGAGAAGGGCGCGCTGGTGACGGTGGGCCTGGCGCGCGTGCCCAACCCGCTGGAGTTCGGCATCGTGATCACCGATGAGGACGACCAGATCCAGCGGTTCCTCGAGAAGCCCAGCTGGGGTCAGGTGTTCTCGGACACGGTCAACACCGGCGTGTACGTGATGGAGCCGGAGGTGCTCGCCGAGGTCCCGCCCGGTGAGCTGGTCGACTGGTCGGGGGATATCTTCCCGGAGCTGCTCAAGCGCGGCGCCCCGCTGTTCGGCTATATCTCCGACCGCTACTGGGAGGACGTCGGGACGCACGAGAGTTACATGAAGGCCCAGGCCGACGTGCTGGACCGCCGGGTGCAGACCGACATCGCCGGGTTCGAGATCTCGCCGGGCGTCTGGGTCGCCGAGGGCGCGGAGGTCGACCCAGACGCGGTCCTCACCGGCCCGCTGTGCATCGGTGACTACGCCAAGATCGAAGCCGGCGCCCATTTGCGCGAGTACACCGTGATCGGCAGCAACGTCGTGGTCAAGGAGGGCGCCTTCCTGCACCGCGCGGTGGTGCACAACAACGTCTACGTGGGCCAGGGCGTCACCCTCCGCGGCTGCGTGATCGGCAAGAACACCGATGTCATGCGGCTGGCCAGGATTGAGGAGGGTGCGATCGTCGGGGACGAGTGCGTCATCGAGCCCGAGGCCTACCTGTCGGCCAAGGTTAAGGTCTACCCGTTCAAGACTATCGAGGCCGGCGCGGTGGTGAACAACAGCGTGATCTGGGAATCCCGCGGCCAGCGCACCCTGTTCGGCCCGCGGGGCGTGTCCGGGCTGATCAACGTGGAGGTCACCCCTGAGCTGGCGGTCCGCCTGGCCAGCGCCTACGCCACCTTGCTCCGCAAGGGGTCCACGGTCACCACCTCCCGGGACGCGTCCCGGGCCGCGCGGACGCTGAAGCGTGCCGTGCAGGGAGCGCTGAACGCCAGCGCGATCAACGTGGTGGACCTCGAAGCCCAGCCGCTTCCGGTGGCCCGGTTCGAGACGGCCCGGGATCACTACAGCGGCGGGGTCGCGCTGCGCACCACCCCTGGTGACCCGCAGTCCGCCGACATCATCTTCCTCGACGAGCGTGGCGCCGAGCTGTCCCCGGCGGACCAGCGCAAGCTGGAGCGCGTCTTCTCCCGGCAGGAATTCCGGCGGGCCTTCCCCGGCGAGATCGCCGAGCTCAGCTACGCGCCCAGGGTGGTCGAGTCGTATACCCGCGAGCTGCTCACGTGCGTGGACATGACCGGCGTGCGCGAAGCCAACCTGAAGGTGGTCGCGGACTGCGCGGGCGGCACCACGTCACTGGTCCTGCCCAGCCTGCTCGGCACGATCGGGGTGGACGTGCTCACGCTCAACAACAGGCTGGATGAGGTATCGCCGACTGAGAGCGTCGCGCAGCAGCGGGCCGGCCTGCAGCGCCTGGCCGAGATGGTGTCGTCCTCCCGGGCCGCGTTCGGCGTCAGGTTCGACCCAGTCGGGGAGCGGATCCAGCTCGTCGACGAGAAGGGCGAACTGGTCAACGAGGACCGGGCCCTGCTGGCCGTGCTCGACCTGGTGGCGGCCGAGCGCAAGTCCGGCCGGGTGGCCCTGCCCGTCACCGCCACCCGGGTGGCCGAGCAGGTCTGCCGCTTCCACGGGGTCCAGGTGACCTGGACGCCGACCTCGATGGCCGCGCTGACCGCGGAGGCGGCCGGCGAGGACGTGATCTTTGCGGCCGACGGGCGCGGCGGGTTCGTCGTGCCGGAATGCACCCGGACCGTTGACGGCATCGCGGCCTTCGTCCGGCTGCTCGGCCTGGTCGCGCGGACGAAGCTGACGCTCAGCCAGATCGACGCCAGGATCCCGGTGGCCCATATGCTCAAGCGGTCGATCCCGACCCCGTGGGCCGCCAAGGGCAGCGTGATGCGCACGGTGATCGAGGCCGCGGGCAGCCACGAGATCGATACCACGGACGGGGTGCGGGTCGTGGTGCCGGATCGCGGCTGGGTGCTCGCGCTGCCGGATCCGGCTGAAGCGGTCACTAACCTGTGGGCGGAAGGCAACGACGCCGACGACGCCCAGCTGCTCATGGAGGAGTGGGCCGAAGTGGTCGAGCAGGCGGGCCGCTAATCCCCGGATCCAGCTGCGGTGCGCCGGGTAAGCTGTATCTCTTACGCGACGATGCGAATAGCCTAGAACTAGGCGAAATTCGCAATTAATCGCAAATATGGGACAATCGCGCCCGCTGCGGCGCGATCGGATTTCCGCCCGGCGGTCTGGCCCGCCAGGAGCGGCGGATGCACGTGTGATGCACGGCGGAGGTGAGATGGCGGTGTGGCGGAAGCGTCGCGAGGACAAGATAAAACACGGCAGGCGCGGGCTGTTCGCGTGGCGCATGGACCGCCAACCCCCCGTCCAGGTACCTTGGGCTGGATCACCTGATCAGCTCGCCGAGGGGAGGCCGACCGGAGGCATGCCATCTATCTATTGCGCCCGTTGCGGTCGGCCGAATTCCGACAGCGCCCGGTTCTGCTCGAATTGCGGGACCCAGCTGGCCGAGACGGGGACCATGGCCGCCGTTCCCGGGCTCGGCGCCCGCCCGGGCGAGACCACATCGACGCTGTCGCTGAACCGGTCAGAGGATGCCGATTTCGGCGATGACCTCTTCCCGGACTCCGCCTCGCTGGGTGCGCTGCCCGAGGGGAGCGCGCTGCTGCTGGTCATGCGGGGCCCGAACGCGGGCAGCAGGTTCCGGCTGGATGGCGGGCTGACCACGGCCGGCCGGGCACCCCGAAAGTGACATCTTCCTCGACGACGTGACGGTCTCCCGGCGGCACGCGGAATTCGAGCGCCAGGGCGCTTTCTTCCACGTCCGCGACGTGGGCAGCCTCAACGGCACCTACGTCAACCGGGAGCGCATCGAGGAAGCCCAGCTGACCGGAGGGGACGAGGTCCAGATCGGCAAGTTCCGGCTGCTGTTCCTCACCAGCCAGAACATCGGCCCCAATCCATCCTCGGCCGATCCTCGCGGCAGGGGCGCGCAGGACTACGCGTGAGAGGCCGAGCATGAGCGACCAACCCGCGCGCGGCCAGTTCGGTATCGGCGAGGTGCTGGCGCAGTTGCGCCCGGAATTTCCCGACATCAGCGCGTCCAAGATCCGCTTCCTGGAGGACAAGGGGCTGATCGAGCCGGCCAGGTCGCGATCGGGCTACCGCCGGTTCTCGGGAGCAGACATCCAGCGGCTGCGCTACATCCTCACCGTGCAGCGGGATACCTACCTCCCGCTGCAGGTGATCAGGGAACGGCTCGCTGACGGTGCCGCCGATGGCGCCGCGGCGCCCAGCGGCCCGGGCAGTTTGGGCGGCCTGGCCGCCGTCGGCCGCGACGGGACCGGCCGGGTGCCGGCCGATATGTCCCGGCGCCAGCTGCTGGAGGCGGCGGGAATCGACGACGAGGAGCTGATCGAGCTCGAGGATTACGGCCTGATCCGCCGGGTCGGCCGGCAGTACGGGCCGGATGCCCTGGCCGTCGCCCGGGCCGTGGCCGCGCTGCGCCAGTACGGCGTGCAGGCCCGGCACCTGCGAGCGGTCAAGGCCGCAGCCGACCGGGAAGCCAACCTGGTCGAGCAGGTGGTGGCGCCCCAGCTGCGCCAGCGCGACCCCGGGGCCAGGGACGCGGCCGCCCGGACGGCCTGGCAGATCGCGGATCTCACCCTGCGGCTGCACGCGACGCTGGTCGAATCGGCGCTGGGTGAGGCCGGGCTGGCTGCCGCGCCCGCCCGCCCGGCCCGATACGAGCCGGGATCAGGTATGTCGGACCAGATCACCGGGTCAGCGGACGACGCAGCGGGGGGCCTGAGGTCAGCTTCCGGGCGATTACGGGTGTACCTTGGCAAGGGGAGAGGTAGCCAGCAGAGGTTCGCCACGCACGTGAGGACGGAGCTGCAGTGCGGCAGATGGAGGTCATCGGCGTCCGGGTCGAGATGCCGTCGAACAGCCCCATCGTCTTGCTCAAGGAGGCGCAGGGCAACCGGTACCTGCCCATCTGGATCGGGGCGGTCGAGGCAACGGCAATCGCCTTCGCCCAGCAGGGCATGGTGTCCGTCCGGCCGCTCACGCATGATCTGTTCAAGGACGTGCTCGAGACGCTGAACGTCCAGCTGCGCACGGTGAACATCACTGAGCTGCGGGACGGGATCTTCTACGCGGACCTGGTGTTTTCCAACGGCGCCGAAGTCAGCGCGAGGCCGTCGGACTCCATCGCGCTGGCGCTGCGCACCGGCGCGCAGATCTTCGCCAGCGAAGAGATCCTGGACGAGGCGGGCGTGCCCATCCCGGACGAGCAGGAAGACGAAGTGGAGAAGTTCCGGGAGTTCCTCGACACCATCTCCCCTGAGGACTTCGGCCGGGCTACGTGAACGCGCACGCCACGGCGGACCACCAGGACGCCGTCGGCTTCTTGCGTCCGGGTATGCCTCCTCCTGCGTCCGGGTATGCCTCGGTGCAGCCGATGAGAGCCCTTCCAGCCGGGAATGTCACGCCGCGCCGCATGGGGTCGTTGACGCCGCTACCCGGGCCGGCTTACGGTGCGAATGCCGTGGGTAGTCAGCTCCCGTGGAGGTAAGCGTGGCGGTAACCAGGGATGACAGCGACGGCGGGACGTCCGCTGGCGACTCACATGGCTCTCAGGGTGTCCTCTTTGAGACCGGGGAGGCGCTCGGGATCTCCCGCGGCTCCGACGCTGAGTCGGGCGATATCGGTTACCGAGGGCCGACCGCGTGCTCGGCGGCCGGGATCACCTACCGTCAGCTTGACTACTGGGCGCGCACGGGCCTGGTCGAGCCGAGCGTGCAGGCCGCCCACGGATCCGGCTCCCAGCGCCTGTACGGCTTCCGCGACATCCTGGTGCTGAAGGTCGTCAAGCGGCTGCTGGACACCGGGATCTCCCTCCAGCAGATCCGTGCCGCGGTACAGCACCTTCGCGATCGCGGGACTGAGGACCTGGCCCAGGTCACGCTGATGAGTGACGGGGTCAGCGTCTACGAATGCACCTCAGCGGATGAGGTCGTGGACCTGCTCCAGGGCGGTCAGGGGGTATTCGGCATCGCGCTCGGGCGTGTCTGGCGCGAGGTCGAGGGTGACCTGGCGGTGCTGCCCGCCGTCCGTGCTGAGGACGGTTTCGTCGCCGTTGACCCCGCCAGCCCCTACGGCCCTGGGTCGACGGCCGGTCAGGACGATCTGGCCAAGCGCCGCCTCCGCCGCACCAGCTGAGCGGCTGATGATCGAGCCGCGGAGTTAGCCCAGCCGGTATCTCGTCCGGTGCGCCTGCGCTCTTTTTGTCGGCGGCCAGGTCTGTTTAAATGCTCCCATCGCTGATTGGCGCGCCCGCCCAGGGGCTCGCGCCCGCCGGCGGAGGTCTGACTGCTGTCGCGTACTCCGCGTGGAGGGGCCTGCGACTGGAGGGGGACAAGTGACCACCACCCCGTGGGATGCGCAGGCATGAACGAGCTGCAGGTGACCTTCGGCGGACGGAGCTATACCTTCCAGCCCGGTCAGACGGTCCTCATCGGTCGCTCGCCGGACAACAGCATCGTCGTCGGCGACCTGACTGTCTCGCGCAGGCACGCCCAGCTGACCTGGGGCCCGGGGGGCTGGCGGTACCAGAACCTGGGCCAGGCACGCGCCTTCCAGCAGGGCCAGGAGGTCGGACCGTTCATCGTGCGCGAGCCGATCGAACTCTCGCTGGCCTCCCCGCGCGGACCCGTTCTGCGGCTCCAGCCCCTCGAGGCGACCGGATCGCCGCCTAGCAGGCCAGCCAGCCCGCAGGCGGACCCGCTCGGTCCCCCGCCGCCCGCGCCACCGCCGCCCGCGCCCCAGCCGCCCGCACCCCCGCCCGGCTTCGGCCTGCCTGGGGGGTCCGGGCCGCCGCCGGGCGCACTGAGCCCCCCGGGAGCCGGGCCGAGGGCCGGACACCATGCGGGCCACCACGCCGCCGTGGCCGGCGAGGTCGCCGGCGTGGCCGACGAGGTCGCGCTGGCGTTCGAGATCCTGGTCCCGGTCAAGACCTGGCTGCGGGACTCCGGCTGGCGCCAGGGCCTGCGCCTGCTTGTCATCGCATATGCGCTGCTCCCTCTGGTGTTCCTCGCGCTCTTTTCGTCCTCCTCCAGCCTGGCCGTGCCGGGCTTCGCCTACAGCCTGTATGTCGCGCCGCTGTGGGTCATCGCCTTCTGGCTCCTGGTGCGCCCCGGCCCGATAGCCGCGCTGGAGGTCTACGTCGGGACCGGGATCATCATCTGGGTGACGCTATGGCTGTATACCGTCACCGTCACTATCAATGATCAGCTGGTGCACGCGGTGCGCAGCGGTAATTTCCTGGCCGCACTGGCCGTGGGTTACAACGAGGAGATTACGAAGGCGCTGCCGATTTTGCTGGCCGCGCTTGTACTCCTCAGATTCCGCGGCATCAAGCTGAGCGTCCGGATGTGGATGTTCCTCGGCACCATCTCGGGCCTCACCTTCGGCATCCTGGAGGAGAGGCTGTACACCGAGATAGCCATCGCGCAAGTGGCGAGCGCCAACGCCGTCTCGGTCGCCGATGCGGGCGTCCTTGATTTCGCCTTCCGTGTCTTCGTCGATGGCTTCGAGCACGCCGTCTGGGCGGGCGTGTCCGCATTCTTCGTCGGGATCGCGATAAATTACCCGCGGCGACGCTGGCAGCTCATCATGCTCGGGGTCTCCATCGTGGCGGTGCTGCACGGGCTCAACGACTGGAGCTTGTCCATATCTAACTCGTACTGGCCGGGAATCCTCATCCAGGCCGTTTCGCTGCTGCTGTTCATCGGGTACACGATGTCGGCTTCCTCGATCGAGCGCCAGGTCCGCCGGACGCCGCTGTTCCGGGGCGACTCGATGGTCATGGATGCGTATACAGAGCCCCGGAAACCGACTGCCCCTGACCAGCAGGGCCCCTGACCAGTAGAGTCCCGAAGCAGGACGCGCCTGCCGCGGGGCCGCCTCCCGCCGGTGTCCCGGCAGGCCAGGCCAGCGCGGAGATCGCCCAGCGAGGAGGACCGGGATGGCTTCATGGCCCCCCTCGGCGTTATTGTCGTCGGAGTGCTGAGGGAGCTTGTGAACTACTTCGTGGTGCGGCGGCGACGGGAGAAAGACTGGCCCACGCTGTTCGCCCTAGTCGGAGGGGTACCGGAAGGCATGCTGATCTGGATCTTGTTGAGTGCCGGGGCCATCCCGGGAAGCGGGCTGGCCGCCAGTGAGCCGGCGCGCGTTCCGTTCATCAAGGGGTTCCACGTCGGGAGGCGGGCATGACTGAGCACGGTGTCTTGCCGGGCTTGTGGCCGATCCAAGGGGACGGAGTGCTAGCCCGGCAGGGAGATCTGGTGCTGCTGATCCATCCCGCGGGCGGCCCCTTCACCGACCGGCTGCTCGGCCTGCTGGCCGATTCGGCCCGAGCCGGGCAGGATGGCCTGCGGTTCACCGAGCTGGTCTCGGCGGAGTTCGACACCGACGCGGCTGCCGCCGGTGACCGCCCTGGCCCGGCCGTGGTCGCATTTGGCCCCGTCGGCGGCGGGACGGCCGTTGCCGTATACGGCACCGGGTGGGCGGAAGTTACTACCGCCTACGGAGCGCAGCGGCTGACGACCGGCGAGCCGTACGGCCGGCTTCGTTGCGTCTTGCCGTCCGCGCTGACCATGGTCAGCGCGGGAGTGCAGCCGGTGGCCCCGGGCAGCGAGACCGACCCCTATCTGCGCCTGGCCGACGGTGTCGTCCGGGCGGTCGCCCTGGTTTACGCTCCTGCGGAGACCCAGGCCGATGCGGCCGGCGCCCGGCACGCGGTTCCTGACCACGACGACGCACCGGGCGCGGTGGCCGGGCTCGCCGTGGCCGGGCTAGCCGCCGACGGGCTCGCTGTTGGCGGGCCGCAGGCTGCCGGTCCCGTGGCGCAGGAGGCGGCCCGCGAGGAGGTTCCGCAGGCCGCGCCCGCACCGCCCCCAGAGCCAGAGCCAGAGCCGGAGGCAGCGGTCCAGCAGCCCGAACCCGAGTACTACGCCACACAGGTTGAACCGGTCGCATCCGCGCCTTACGCGCCCGAGGCCCAGCCGCCGGCCCCGGATCCGTACGCGCCCGAGGCCCAGCCGCCGGCCCCGGATCCGTACGCGCCCGAGGCCCAGCAGATTCCCGATCCCTATGCGCCCCAGCCGGTTCCCGATCCGGCTGACGGAGGCGCTGCGCGGCCGGACCTCATGTCGGTCCCGCTGGCCCCAGGCGAGCCGGGCGGCGAGGTGACCGACCACGCCCCGCTGCCGCTCGGTGCCGAACCTCCAGGCGATCTCGGCCTGGCCGAGGGGTCCGAGATGGTCGAGGGCGTCTACTGCAAGAACGGGCACTTCAATGACCCGGATGCGCGCTCCTGTGCCGTCTGCGATATCAGCATCGGCCCGCTGGCCAAGGTGCGGCAGCAGGGCCCGCGCCCGCCGCTCGGGGTGCTTCTCCTCGGCGACGGCTCCGTGTGCCAGCTCGACGCCGATTACGTGATTGGCCGCGAGCCCACCCTGGACAGCGCGGTCGCCGAGGGTCGTGCCCGGGCGCTTCGGGTCAACGACACCTCGGGGGTCGTGTCCCGGATCCATGCCCGGGTCGAGCTCGACGGCTGGCAGGTCTTCATCACCGACCTCAAGTCCGCGAACGGCACCGAGGTCCTGCTGCCGGGCGACCGGAATCCCACCAGCCTGCAGCCCGGGGTGCGGCTCCCGCTGATGGCGGGCACCCAGATCCGCCTGGGCGGCGAATACGGGCTCCAGTATGACTCGCACCGTCGCCAGTAGCTACCTGACCGAGGCCGGGGAAGCCTGAGCCCCCAACGAGGTCCCGACCGGCGCTCGCCAGCGCGGGATGCAGACGCTGAGCGAGTCGGCCGGGCAGGTAAGCGACACCCCTCCTGCCCTCTGGTGCTGCTGGTAGAATTACCTCTGCTGATGACACCGGCCGGGAGAGATCCTGCGCGTAAGCGGCGGGCGCCGAAGGGGCAACATCCCCGGAACCTCTCAGGCAAACGAACCGGCCGGGACAGGCATCTCTGGAGCGGGCCCTGCGGGCCACGGGGGCAACCCCGGGGCCGTATCCCGCGACAGACGGGGAGCCAGCGACCGCGCTCGCCCCGGGAGGCTCCCGTATGACAGATTTCGCCGCACGCCACATCGGGCCGGACGAGGCCGCCCAGCAGCACATGCTGGCCAGCCTCGGCTACTCCTCGCTCGACGAGCTCACCAGGGCCGCGCTGCCCGACGGGACGCAAACGCCGCGGCTCGACCTGCCCGCCCCGCTCACCGAGCCCCAGGCGCTCGCCGAGCTGCGCCGGATGGCCGGCCGCAATCACGTGCTGACCTCCATGATCGGCCTGGGCTACTACGACACGGTCACCCCGGCCGTCATCCGCCGCAACGTGCTGGAGGACCCCGCCTGGTACACCGCGTACACCCCGTACCAGCCGGAGATCTCGCAGGGACGGCTCGAGGCGCTGCTGAACTTCCAGACGATGATCGCCGATCTCACCGCGCTGCCCTGGGCCGGCGCGTCGCTGCTGGACGAGGCCACGGCGGCGGCTGAGGCGATGACCCTGGCCCGGCGCGCCGCCAAGAAGGGCCACGTCTTCCTGGCCGACGCCGACTGCCTGCCGCAGACCCTGGCCGTGCTGCGCACCCGCGCCGAGCCGCTCGGCATCCACCTGGTCGTCGAGCCGGTGACGGCCGAGGCGATCGCCCGGCAGGACGGCCTGTTCGGCGTGCTGCTCCAGTTCCCCGGCGCCTCCGGTGCCGTCCGCGACCTCACCCCGCTGGTCGAGGCGGCACACGCCCGCGGCGCGCTGGCCGCGGTGGCCGCCGACCTGCTGGCGCTGACGGTGCTGACGCCGCCCGGCGAGATGGGCGCGGACATCGCGGTCGGCTCGAGCCAGCGCTTCGGCGTGCCGCTGTGGTTCGGCGGCCCGCACGCGGGTTACATGGCGGTCAGCGATCCGCTCAAGCGCCAGCTGCCCGGCCGGCTGGTCGGGGTCTCGGTGGACGCCGACGGCCGGCCCGCCTACCGGCTGGCCCTGCAGGCCCGCGAGCAGCACATCCGCCGGGAGAAGGCGACCAGCAACATCTGCACGGCCCAGGTGCTGCTGGCCGTGACCGCCGCCATGTACGCGGCCTACCACGGGCCCGACGGGCTGGCCGGCATCGCCCGGGCCACGCACCGTAGCGCCGCGGTCCTGGCCGCCACCCTGGGCGACTTCGGCTGCCGAACGGACGGTGGTGACTTCTTCGACACCATCCGGATCGTCTTCCGGGGCGGGCGCGACGAGGCCTCACGCGCCCTGGACCGGGCCCGTGAGGCGGGCTACAACCTGTACCTGGCGCCCGATGGCGTGCTGCAGGCCAGCTGCGACGAGACCACCACCGACGAGCAGCTGCGTGAGCTCGTCGCGGCCATCTGCCAGGTGGAGCGGGCCGCGGACGTGGAGCTGTCGCAGGCCCGGCCCGACGTGCTGCCGGCCGGGCTGCGGCGCACCTCGGAGTTCCTCACTCACCCGGTCTTCAGCGCCCACCGCAGCGAGACCGCGATGCTGCGCTACCTGCGGCGGCTGGCCGACTTCGACATCGCCCTGGACCGCTCGATGATCCCGCTCGGCTCGTGCACGATGAAGCTGAACGCGGCGGCCGAGATGGAGCCGATCAGCTGGCCGGAGTTCGCCGGGCTGCACCCGCTCGTCCCCGCCACCCAGGCCGGCGGATACCTGGAGCTGATCGAGTCTCTTGAGGACCGGCTGGCCGCGCTCACCGGCTACGACGCGGTATCGGTCCAGCCGAACGCCGGCTCCCAGGGGGAACTGGCCGGCCTGCTCGCGATCCGCGCCTACCACGCCTCCCGCGGCGAGGAGCACCGCGACGTCTGCCTGATTCCGGAGTCGGCGCACGGCACCAACGCGGCCAGCGCGGTGCTGGCCGGGCTCCGGGTGACGGTGGTCAAGTGCGGCTCGGACGGCGCTATCGACGCTGGTGACCTGCGCGCCCGGCTGGACGAGCACGATGGGCGGGTGGCCGCGATCATGCTGACCTACCCGTCCACCGCGGGGGTCTACGAGCAGAACGTGACCGCCGTATGCGCGGCGGTACACGAGGCGGGCGGCCAGGTCTACATCGACGGCGCGAACCTCAACGCGCTGGTCGGGGTGGCCACGCTGGCCTCATTCGGCGCCGACGTGTCACACCTGAACCTGCACAAGACGTTCTGCATCCCGCACGGCGGCGGCGGCCCGGGCGTGGGCCCGGTGGCCGTCCGCGCGCACCTGGCCGAGTTCCTCCCCGGGCGCGGTGACGTCGGCCCGGTCGCGGCGGCACCCTACGGCTCCGCCGGCATCCTGCCCATCTCCTGGGCGTACATCGCGATGATGGGCGCGGCCGGGCTCCGCCGGGCTACCGGCGTCGCGGTGCTGTCGGCCAACTATGTCGCCTGGCGGCTGGCCCCGCACTACCCGGTGCTGTACACCGGCCGGGGCGGCCTGGTCGCGCACGAGTGCGTCATCGACCTGCGCCCGCTGACCAGGGATGTGGGCGTCACCGTGGACGACGTGGCCAAGCGGCTGATCGACTACGGCTTCCACGCGCCCACCATGTCGTTCCCGGTGGCCGGCACGTTCATGATCGAGCCCACCGAGAGCGAGAGCCTCGCCGAGCTCGACCGGTTCTGCGACGCCATGATCGCGATCAGGGCCGAGATCGCGCGGGTGGCCGACGGCACGTATGACCCGGAGGACAACCCGCTGAAGAACGCCCCGCATACCGCAGAGATGCTCATCGCGGGGGAGTGGAAGCACGCCTACCCGCAGGAGGAGGCGGCGTACCCGCCCGGAGTGGACCGCCGCGCCAAGTACTGGCCGCCGGTGCGCCGGATCGACCAGGCCTACGGCGACCGCAACCTCATCTGCGCCTGCCCGCCCCCCGAGGCCTTCGCCAGCTAGCCCCGCGCCCGTCCACCAGCGCGCAGCCCGTTCACGCCCGAGCCCCACTCGCTCACGCCCGGGCCCCAGCCCGCTCACGCCCGAGCCCACCCCGCCTCAGCCGCCTCAGCTGTCCCACTCCTGAACCCCGTCAGCATTATCGTGGATCGTTACGGCCCCTATACGGGACGTAACGATCCACGGTAACGTCTCCGGCCGGGGAGCACCGGGGTCGCGGCAGCCTCGGCGGGCGCGGGCGCGGGGGCCTCGGGGCAGGGCGGAACGCACGACGCCCGCCCCTCCTGCGCGCACCGCCTTGCGTCCCCGGTTGGGACGCTGGGGAGGAGGTGCGGGACGCGCAGGCGCGGGGGCAGGGCGGGCGGTGCGGAGCGGCGGCCGGGCTGGCAGGAAGCGGCAGGGTACAGCGGCGGCCACCGCGTTAGCGGCTCAGGGCAGGTGGCTACTGGCTGGCGACGGGGAAGGCGTTCAGGTCGGACAGGTGCGGGGGCAGGGTCATGGGGACGACGCTCTCCTGCTCCTGAGGGTCGGTACGGGCCACGACGGCCACGGTCATAACGTCACTGCGGTTTACCGGCAGGTGCGGGGTGCCCGGCGGGACGTACATGAAGTCGCCGGCCTTCACCACCGAGCGGTGGCGCAGGCCTTCGCCGTGCCACACCTCGGTCTCGCCGCTGACGGTGTAAATGGCGGACTCGTGCCCGTTGTGGACGTGGGGGACGCCGCGAGTGCCGGGCGGTATCGTCACCAGGTGCAGGCACAGGGCCCTTGAGCCCGCGGATCGGCTGCTCACGCCGGTGGCCAGGCTCATCCCTTGCTTGCCGTCGTAGCTTCCGCCCGCGCGGATGATGATGACATCACCGGGAGCGTCGATGGCCATCGCTGGGGGATGTAGTGCCCTCTTTGACATTTCGGTTACTCTGAGCATTTGATCATATCCTATCCGTGATGTCTCCCAATGGCAGGTTATGGCGGTGTGTAATCATATAGATACTCTCCGTGTAGATAATATCGTCTATCTCGGAGGTTAGGTCGATCTACCCAAGGAGTAACACGGTGGCCAGTGCCTTCTGGTGCCCTCGCCCTGAGCCAGGGCATCACCGGGAACGGCCGGACGGGGTCAGGCCCCCGTCCGGGCAGCCGGACGGGGTCAGCCCCCCGGGCAGGGCAGCCGGACGGGTCAGCCCCCGGTCAGGGCGGGCCGCCGTAGCGCGTCAGGGGCGAAGCCCGCGGCCAGCGCGGTCAGCGTGGCGTCGAGGTAGACGGTGAGGTCGTCGTCCGCACGGGCCGCCCAGCGGTCGTAGGCGGCGCGGCACGCGGCGAGGGCCGTCCGGCCGATCGCGAGCGGGTACAGCGAGTCGGCGGGCTGGGCCAGCCTGGCCGCGGCGAACTCGCTGATGGCCCGTTCCCAGGCGTCGTAGTGCGTGGCGGCGCTCGACTGCAGGGCCGGCGCGGTGCTGATCAGGTTCATCCGTATGCGCAGCTCGGGGACATCCTCTGCCCGGTAGTGGTTAGCCGAGATCACGGCCCGGCGGATGGCCTCCATCATCGGCACGTCGGGGGGAGTGCGCGCCAGCGCGTCCCGGATGGTGTCTACCTCGGTGTCGAACTCGCTCCACAGCACGCTGGCCTTCGAGGCGAAGTAACGGAAGAACGTCCGCTCGCTCACGCCGGCCTCGGTGGCAATCTGCTCGATCGTGGTGGCGTCGAACCCGTACTCGGTGAACAGCCGCAGCGCGATCAGCTCCAGCTCGCGGGCGCTCGTCCGGGGCGGACGGCCCCGCCGGGGGCTATCCGCCTCTACCGTGCCGGGCAGGGTCACGCGCACCGCCTGAGAAACCGAGGATTACGCCGCCGGTACATCGGCTATTGATTATGTCACCCAATGACATTAACGTGACGGACATTGCGTCATCAACTGGCGTAATGTCCCGGAGGTGCTGTGGTGGCCTGGTCGGCGAGCACCCTGACCGGGGCACGGATGCGTGTCCGGCGGAGAGGGAACAGGTCATGGGAAAGCTTGACGGCAAGGTGGCTTTCATCACCGGGGCAGCGCGCGGTCAGGGCCGCAGCCACGCGATCAGGCTGGCGCAGGAGGGTGCCGACATCATCGCGGTGGACATCTGCCGGCAGATCGACACCGTGTCCTACCCGATGGCCACGCCCGCGGACCTGACCGAGACGGTGAAGGAGGTGGAGGCGCTCGACCGGCGGATCCACGCGGCCGAAGCCGACGTGCGGGACGAGGCAGGGCTGCGGGCCGCGTTCGAGGCCGGGGTGGCCAGCATCGGCCCGGTCGACATCGTGCTCGCGAACGCGGGCATCGCCCCGATGTCGCGGCACGAGAACCCCGGGGCGTGGCAGGACGTGATCGACGTCAACCTGACCGGGGTGTTCAACACCGTCGAAATCGCCATCCCGTCCATGATCGAGCGGGGCCAAGGCGGCGCGATTGTGCTGACCAGCTCGACGGCCGGCATCAACGGCATCGGCGGGCGGAGCCCCGGCGGCCTCGGCTACACGGCCGCCAAGCACGGCGTGGTGGGGCTGATGCGCTCGTACGCCAACAACCTGGCGCGGCACCGCATCCGGGTCAACTCGGTGCACCCGACCGGCGTGCGCACCCCCATGGTGGTCAACGACGTGATGCAGGAGTTCCTGGCGGCCGACCCCACCTTCAGCAACGGGATGGCTAACGCGCTGCCGGTCGACATGGTGGAGCCGGTCGACATCTCCAACGCGATCCTGTGGCTGGTCTCCGATGACGCCCGCTACGTCACCGGCGTGATCCTGCCCGTGGACGCCGGCTACACCAACAAGAAGTGAACGGGCCGGGCCGGACCGAGAAGGAGGATTGACCATGCCAGGGCGAGTCGAGGGGAAGGTCGCGTTCATCACCGGGGCGGCCCGCGGGCAGGGGCGCAGCCATGCGGTCAGGCTGGCTGAGGAGGGCGCGGACATCATCGCCGTGGACATCTGCCGCGACTACCCGACGGTCGGCTACCCACTGGCCACAGCGGCCGACCTGGCCGAGACCGTCAAGGCGGTAGAGGCGCTGGACCGCCGGATCGTCGCCGCGCAGGCCGACGTCCGCGACCTCGGCGCGCTCACCGCGGCCGTCAACGAAGGTGTCGCGCAGCTGGGCCGGCTGGACGTGGTCTGCGCCAACGCCGGCATCTGCACCATCCAGGCGTGGGACGAGGTCACGCCCGCCGTGTGGCAGGACACGCTCGACACCAACCTGACCGGGGTATGGAACACCATGGTCGCCGCCGCGCCGCACCTCATCGCGGCGGGCGGCGGATCGATCATCGCCACCAGTTCCACGGCCGGGATCAAGGGCCTGCCGTTCCTGGCGCCCTATGTGGCGGCCAAGCACGGCGTCGTCGGCATCGCCAGGACCATGGCCAACGAGCTCGCCCGGCACCATATCCGGGTCAACACGGTCCACCCCACGGGCGTGGACACCCCGATGGGTGCCGGGCTGGGCGGCCTCGAGCCGCTGATCGGGACCGACCAGAACCTCGGGCCCATATTCATGAACACCTTGCCGGTCCAGTCGGTGGACGCCCGCGACATCAGCAACGCTGTGCTGTTCCTGGCCTCCGACGAGTCGCGCTACGTGACCGGCCTGGAGTTCACCGTCGACGCCGGCAACACGATCCGCTGATGGCAGACCTCAGTACTCCGGGACCGGAGCAGGTGATGGCAGACCTCAGTACTCCGGGACCGGAGCAGGTGATGGCAGACCTCAGTACTCCGCGACACGAGCAGGTACGGCGCGTGCGCGACCGGGTCCGGGCCCGCGTGGTGGGCCGCGAGCGGGAGCTCGACTTGATGCTGGCGGCGGTGGCGGCCGGCCGTGACCTGCTGCTGGAGGGACCGCCCGGGACCAGCAAGTCGACGCTGCTGCGGGCTATCACCGCCGAATGGGGCATCCCGCTGGTGTTCGTCGAGGGCAACGCCGATTTGACCCCGGCCAAGCTGGTCGGGCATCACAACCCTGCCCGGGTGCTGCGCGAGGACTACAGCCCCGGCAACTTCGTCGACGGGCCGCTGCTGGAGGCGATGCGCGCGGGCGGCTTCCTGTACGTCGAGGAGTTCAACCGGGCGCCCGAGGACACGCTCAACACGCTGCTGACCGCGATGGCCGAGCGGCAGATCGCCGTGCCGCGGGCCGGCTCGGTGACCGCCGCGCCGACGTTCCGGGTGATCGCGTCCATGAACCCCTACGACAACGTCGGCACCACCCGGCTGTCCACGTCGGTGCACGACCGCCTGTGCCGGCTGGCGATCGGCTACCAGGACGCGCAGTCCGAGCGCGGCATCGTCGCGTTGCGCGCGCTGCTGCCCGAGGTCAAGCCAGCCCGGGCCGAACGGCTGGTCGCCGATGCGGTGGCGGTGACCCGGGCCACCCGGGACCATCGCGACATCCGGCAGGGCAGCAGCGTCCGCGGCGCCATCGACCTCACGCTCATCGCAGGTCAGCTGCTCGGCCTAGGCGACGTCAGCCCCGGAGACGAAGAGCGCTACCGCGATGTCGTGTTCGACGCGATGATCATCGCGCTGTCCGGCCGGATCTTCCTGGACGAGACCGCGGACTCGACCCCGGAGCAGGTCTTGCGCCAGGTCTGGGAGGACCACTTCCTGCTCGGCCCGGCCGCCGCCGACCCCGGTTGAAGAGCCGTCCCGGCCGACTCGCCGGTGCGCCGCGAGGCGGGCGGTGCATCGGCCGGGATGCGGCCGCTGCGGCGGGTCCCGAAGGTCCTCACCGAGGAGCCGGTCCTGTTCGAGGCCTCGGCCTCGAGGGGCGGAGCCCCTTCCCAGGGGGGCTCGGGGGGCTGGGTTCCCCCAGGCGGGGGGTCACCGGGGGGCCGCCCCCCGGGGGCGAGCACACCCGGGATGACGGACGAGCAGGGCGCGCTGGCCGGCGGCGCCCCCGTAGACGCCGCCGGTGACCCGGAGGCCCTGCGGCAGGCCCGGGAGATCGCGGCCCGGCTGGCGGTGCCGCGGCCGCGCCGGGACCTGGCCGCCCGCCGCGGCGCGGGCGAGCTCGTCAGCCTCCCCTACCGGGGTGGCTCGGACGACATCGACCTCGACCGGACGGTCGAGCAACTGGCCGAGCACCCGGTTCCTGAGGATGAGGACATCATCGTGCGGGAGCAGGTCCGGACTCGCCGCTCGGTCGTGCTGCTGGCGGACGTCTCCGGGTCCATGCGAGGCGAGCGGGTCCGCACCGCCGCGGCCACGGTGGGCGCCCTGGCCGGCGAGCTGGCCCGCGACGACCTGGCGGTGGTGGCCTTCTGGTCCGACGCCGCCGTCCTCGCCCACCTCGGGCGCCGGGTGCCGCCGGGCCGGCTGCTCGACGCGATGCTGCGCATCCCGGCCAGGGGCCTGACCAACATCGCGTTCCCGCTCCAGGTCGCACGGCGCGAGCTGGCCCGCGTGCCCGCCCGGGACGCCCGGGTCCTGCTGCTGTCCGACTGCGTTCACAACGCCGGTCCCGACCCCCGCCCGCTGGCCGCGCGGCTACCGAGGCTGGACGTCCTGTTCGACGCCTCCGGCGAGCAGGATGCCGACCTGGCCCACGACCTGGCCCGCCTGGGCCGCGGCCGGGTCAGGCCGATCCGCAGCTACCGCGATGTCGCGCCCGCCCTCGGCGAGCTGTTCGCCGGCTGAGCCCGCCCCGTCATGCTTGCAGCTGCCGCAGCTCATCCAGCACCCGCGCGCGGGTGCGCGCCGGGTCCAGGCCCAGTGCGGAGAGCGTGACCGCCGCGAACTGGCCGCGCGGGTTCCGCTCGGCCACCCGCAGCAGGCCCAGCAGCAGGTGCTCGGTACCGATGTAGTTGTGATGCAGTCCCCGCGCCTCCTTCAGGGCGAGAGCCAGTGACATCTTGGCCTGGTCGTTCATCGGCAGCCGGCCGGTCCAGTTGAGCGGGCCCCGCGGGGTGAGCGGGACGCGATCAAGCGCTCCCGGGCCGAAGCTCTCCTCGATCCTCCGCCGGATCTCGTCCAGATCGATGCCGATCGCCGCTAGGGCCTCGGCGTCGCCGGCCTTCTCATCGGCCGGGCGCAGCGGGCCGGGCGAAGCTCCGCTCGCAGAACTCGCGCGGCCGATCTCGCGCTCGACCGCGGCGGCGTTCACGCCCAGGCCGGCCAGCGCCCGGGTGGCCACGCCGTCGGCGGCGGCCAGCCCGTACAGCATGTGCACCGGACCGATCTGGCCGTCCGCCCGGTCGGTGGCCTTGGTCTTGGCCAGGATGACGACTTTCCTGGCGCTGTCGGTAAATCGCTCGAACATCGCGGTATCCCCTCGGGTCAGCGGACGCGGCTGCGGGCGGCGAGGCTGCCGTCGGCCCGGCGCGCGTGCTTCTTGTGGACGGCCTGCCGGGACACGCCGAGGAGCGCCGCGATCTCCTGCCACGACCAGCCGTGCGCTCGTGCGTTGTCGACCTGGAGTGCCTCGAGCTGCTCCAGAAGCCGGCGCAGCGCTGCGACGGCCCGCAGCCCGGTACCGGGGTCTGAGCTGTCGGCCGCGGCGGCCAGGGCGGGTGCATTGTCCATGTCGTCAATTTATGTTGACACAAGGCGTGATGTCAACTTCAGTTGACGACGGCGGGCGGCGGCGGCGTGCGGCGGGCTGGGCGACCCGGGCGGATCGGCGCGCTTACAAAGCGCTTACGGGGCGGCCGAACCGTGCGAGACCGCGCGCCGTACCCGTTACTAGTGGGGAGAGGGCCGGCCTGTGCCGGTCGAGCATACGATCCAGCTAGGCCCGGCTTGCCGCGGGCGCCGTGTGTAACGGGAGGTATGGTGACCAGCCCGACCAAGGGGTTCGTCCCGGCCGGCCAGGCCGCTGAGCCGTACCCCGGGCCATGGCCGGACCGGCGCGACCCGCGCGATATGGCCGTCCCGACGCGTCCCGCCGCCCGCACCGCCCCGGGCGCACCGGGGCTAAGCTCGTCACATCGGGGACGAGTGGTACCACGGTCCGTTAGGGATGAAAAAGGGCACGAACGGGTGAGCGCACGCACCGTCCTGGCCGTCATCGGGCTCGGCGCGGCCGCCGTGGTCGCGCTGTGGTGGCACAGCACACCCGGTGTGCGCGGGCTCGGCGGCTGGCTGACCGGCGCGGGCGAGATCCTCGGGCTGCTCGCCGGGTACGGGGTGGTGATCCTGGTCGCGCTGATGGCCCGGCTCCCGCCGCTGGAACACGGCATCGGCAGTGACCGGCTGGCCCGCTGGCACGCGATGGGCGGCCGGTACATCGTGAGCCTGGTCGTCGCGCACGGCCTGCTCATCCTGTGGGGCTACGCGGTCGAGGCGCACGCCAGCCTGACCAGCGAGACGGCCACGCTGCTCACCCAGTACCCGGACGTGCTGATGGCCACCGTGGCCGGGTTCCTGCTGCTCGGCGTCGGCCTCGTCTCGATGCGCGCGGCACGGCGGCGGGTGCGCTACGAGACGTGGTACTACCTGCACCTGTACACCTACCTGGCGATCGCCCTGGCCTTCAGCCACCAGTTCGCCGTCGGCGTGTCGTTCACCAACGACCTGGCCGCCCGGTTCTGGTGGTCGGCGATGTACCTCACGGTCGCGGTGGCGGTGCTGTGGTACCGGGTCGCGGTTCCGCTGCGCGCGTCCTCCCGGCACGAGTTCAAGGTGATCGGGGTCAAGCCCGAGGGACCTGGCGTGACTTCGGTCTACATCGGCGGCGCGCACCTGGACGAGCTCGCCGCGGAGCCCGGGCAGTTCTTCCGCTGGCGGTTCCTGACCAGGTCGCTGTGGTGGTCGTCGCACCCGTACTCGCTGTCCGCCGCGCCGGGAGCAGACCTCCTGCGGATCACGGTGAAGGACACCGGCGACCACAGCCAGGCCTTGTCCCGCCTGCGGCCGGGTACCCGGGTCATCGCCGAGGGCCCGTACGGGGCGTTCACCGCCGGGCGCACCGGCCGCGGCGCGGTGCTGCTGGCCGGCGGGGTGGGCATCACCCCGCTGCGGGCCATGTTCTCCACGCTGCCGGGACCGGTCACGCTGGTCTACCGCGCGAGCAGCGAGCAGGACATCGTGTTCCGGGATGAGCTGGACGCCATCGCCGCCGCCCGCGGGGCCAAGGTGTACTACGTGGTCGGGTCGCGGGCCGAGATCGGCGGCGATCCGCTGTCCGCCAGGATGCTGAACTCGCTGGTGCCCGGCCTGGAGCGCCAGGAGGCCTACGTGTGCGGGCCGGCCGGCATGATCTCGGCCGCGGTCCAGGCGCTGCGTTCCGCCGGGGTGCCGCGGCGGCAGATCCACGTCGAGTCGTTCGAGTTCTGAGGGAGACGATCGGTCATGCGCCGCGTGATCCTGGCTGTGGTCGGCACTATCGCCGGCCTGGTGGCCCTGCTGTCGTTCAAGTCGCACTCCCCGGTTCTCCCGGTGGCCTCGACCAGCGGAACGGCCGGCGGGTCCTCCCCATCGTCCTCGTCGTCCTCCTCGATACCCGGGGAGTATCCGACCGGGAGCGCGGCCGGGAGCCTGCCCGCGGGAGAGACCGCCGTCACCGGTCACGTGGCGAACACCGCGTACGGCCCGGTGCAGGTCCAGCTGGTCGTGAAGAGCGACAAGATCGTCAAGGTCGCGGTCCTGCAGCAGCCGACCAACACCATCCACGACATCCAGATCGGCGAGTTCGCTTTCCCGCGCCTGATCAGCGAGACGCTGGCCGCGCAGGACGCGAAGATCGACGCTGTGTCCGGGGCCAGCTACACCAGCGCGGGCTACATCTCCTCCTTGCAGAGCGCCCTGGACCACGGCCTGTGACCGGACTGGCGACGCATCGCCGGTCACAGCAGGGTCGGCTGGCCCCCGTCGTACACGAGCAGGCCGTCGTCGCGCAGCCGCAGGCCGGGGGAGAGGCGGTGCTCCTCGAGCCGGCCGTCGTGCCTGAGGTGGCGGACTCCCGCGCCGCGCGCGGCGGTCACGAAGTCGGCCAGCATCCGCCGGTGGCAGCGCCACCACAGGCTCTCGGCGCACATCATGGCCGTGCCTTGCACCTCGGCCAGGCCGAGCAGCTGGTCCACCGCGGCCAGGAAGGACGGGCTGCGCATGTGGCCGGCGTAGCCGCGGAGGGAGTCGATCTCGAACGCCACGTCCGGCGAGTCCGGCTCGGGCGTGCGCAGGCCGCCGAGCCGCTTGTCCCAGCGGTAGTCGATGCCCGCCTCGGGCAGCCAGCGCTGGAGTTCGGCCCGGGCCACGTGCGGATGACGGCGGCTGCCCGGGGCCGTCCTGATATCAACCAGGACCGAGACGTCCGCACCCCGCAGCAGGCTGATCATCTGCTGGGCTGATGCGGTCCCGTGCCCGAACGTCAGCAGCACTTACCAGCCTCCGGAATGTTCAGAGCCGGCGCTTGAACCGGCTGTTCCCGCTTTATCCTGCCCGCCGGGCCTGACGCCATGCCCGGGAATCTCCGGCGGAACCGCCACCGTGGCCGGGCGGAAATCCGGTTGGCCCGCCGGGGCTGACCGGGTTAGGCTGCCGACCGTGCACCGCTGCTTCCCCATCACCCCGCCGCCCCGCTCCTAGCGGGGCGGTTTCCCGGTGGAATCCGGCTGCGCCCGGCCGAGCAGGCCGCGCGCGCCCTCAGGCAGGTGGGCCTGACGCGCTGATGCGCGGCATCCGGATCTGAGCGTGCTGCGCCCCGCTTCCGCGACCCTTTCCCTCCCCGTCGCAGGAGCGATTCCCATGCGTTCATCTATGGCGGCGCCGCGTGCGCGCCGCCGGCCCGGCACGGGCCTTCCTTTCCTCGTGGCCTCCGGGATGCTGTGGGGCACCGGCGGCCTGACCGGCAGCCTGCTGGGCCGCGTGGCCGGCCTGTCCCCGATGGCGGTGGCCGCCAGCCGGCTCACCGTCGGCGGCGTGGCGATCCTGGCCCTGCTCGCCGCGACCGGGCGCCGCCCGCCCGCAGGGCGGGCCGCCTGGACCCGCATCGCGGTGATCGGCGGGCTGGCCGCGCTGTACCAGAGCTGCTACTTCGCCGCGGTGGCGCTGACCTCGGTGGCCCTGGCCACGCTGGTCACCATCGGCACCGCCCCCGTCATCGTGCTCGGCGTGTACCGGGTCACCGGACACCGGACCGGCCGGCTCGCCCCCGTCGCGGCCGGCCTGTCGCTGGCCGGCCTGGGCCTGCTGGTCGGCCTGCCGTCGGGCTTCGCCGAGTCCGCGGTCCTGGCCAGTGCCGGCCTGGCGGTGCTCGCCGCGGGCGGCTTCGCCGCGGTCACCCTGGCCGGGGCCCGGCCTGTTCCCGGCCTGGATGAGCTGACCGTGACCGGCTTCGGCTTCACCCTCGGCGGGCTGATCCTGGTGCCCGTGGCGGCGGCGCTCGGCGGGCCGGGCTTCAGGCCCGGGGCGCAGGCCGTCGGGTTGCTCGTCGCGCTCGGCGTCGGCCCGACCGCTGTTGCCTACACGCTCTACTTCCGGGGCCTGCGCACCGCCGCCGCCAGCACCGCCGCGCTGCTGACCCTGCTGGAGCCGCTGACCGCCGCCATCCTGGCCGCGGTCGTCCTGGGCCAGCGGCTGAGCGCGGCCGGGATGGCCGGCGCGGCCATCCTGATGGCCGCGGTGATCGTCACGTTCCGCGGCGCCAGCCGGTAGCCGCGGGCTACCGCGCGGCGAGGGCGGCCAGCAGCTCGCGCTCCCGTCCGGCGGTCAGCCCGGCCCGCCGCGGCCGGTCCAGGCCGCGAGCGCGTTCCCACGCCAGCACGTCGGCCAGCAGCTCACGGCGCGGGCGGTGCCGCAGCCCGGCGGCGTGCGCGGCCGCGCCGCTGCGGGCCGCGAAGCCCTCCCAGCCCGGCTCGGACAGCCACATGGGCAGGGACTCCGGTCCCATCCACTCCGCGACGCCGTGGCCGGCCAGCCAGGCCGGGTCGGCCGCGATCACCGGCCCGGTGTGCCCGCCCACCGCCCTGGCCTGCTCGATCCAGTCGCCGAACGCCACGACCGGGCCCACCGTGTCATACGTTCCCGTGATCCTGGCCTCGGCGGCGTCCAGGAGCCACGTGGCCAGGTCACGCACGTCGATCACCTGGGTCGGCGCGTCCGGCGTGGCCGGCACGAGCATGGGCCCGAGCGGGTCCCGGGCGGCCCGCGCCACCCAGTACCCGGACCGGCCGCTGTCGTCGCCCGGCCCCCCGATCAGGCCGGCCCGCGCGATGAGCAGCCGGCCGCCGGCCGCTGACGCCGCGGCGTGCTCGCACGCCACCTTGGCCTCGCCGTACTGCTCGAGGTCGGCCTCGTCCCGGCCGGTCGGGGGCAGCAGCGGCGTGGTCTCGTCCGCGCCCGGGACCGCGTGCGAGGCGTAAACGCTGCCGGACGATACGTAAGTCCAGTGTGCCGCCCGCTCGCTGAGCGCGGCCAGCGCGCCGCGGACCAGCCCGGGCTGCCACGACACCTCGATTACCGCGTCCCAGTCCCGGTCCCGGACCCGGTCGTAGGCGCCGTCCTCACGCCGGTCCCCGGTCACCAGGACGGCACCGGCGGCGGCCGGGCCGCTCTGGCCGCGGGCCAGGCAGGTCACCGCATGGCCGCGGCCCGACGCCTGCCCGGCCAGCTCGCGGCCCAGCCACGCCGTGCCGCCGAGGATGAGAAACTCCATGCCCGCTAGTCCACCACGACGACGCGGCGGCCGCTCCTGGATCAAGAGTCAGGAATACTTGAGAGGCCGTTCAGCGGACTTCCAGGCCAGCTTCGTAGATTCTGGGGCAGGCAGCGTGATGGACTGCGCTGACGCAGGACCAGGAAAGGGCTCAGACCGTGTTGGACAAGGTGACCATCGCGTACCGTGGCGCAACGTATGAGATAGGACGCGGACGCGACTACTTCGGGCTCTGGACCGCGGACGCGCCCCGGTCGCAGCCGATGGAATGGTGGCCGGAGACCCAGGAGGGCTGGTCCGCCGCGTGGGCGCGCTTTACTGCCCTCGAGGCGCCTGACACGATCACCCCGGCGGGCCGCGATGCCGCCTGGCCCGCCGAGCACGGCACCGCCGGCGAGCGGTTCGCCCCGGCGGCCGACCCCGGCCGCGACGGCCGCCGCGGCCTGGTGGCGGCCCTGCTGCTCGGCCTCGGCGTGGCGCTGGGGATCGCCGGGCTGTTCCCGGACTACCTGGGCGGGACGAGCGTGGCCGGGCAGACCGACAACCTCGTCGCCCACGCGATTTACCTGGCCGTCTGGGCCGTGAGTGCCGTGCTCATCGCACTCGGCGGCACCCGGCTGCGGATCGGCGCGCTGCTGGCCACTGGGCAGAGCATCGTGACGTTCGGATTTTTCCTCGCCGACGCGGGCACGCCGATCGCCAGGGGAGCGCACCTGGCCGGCACGGGCCTGGTGCTCAGCCTCCTCGGCTGGCTCGCCTGCGCCGCGGGCTCCGCGGTGGCCCTCTGGATCCCGCCCGCCCGCAGCGCCGGTGCCGTCGCCGGAACCGGCACCGAGGCGGCCGGGCGGCGGATCCCGCTGGGCCGGCCGCGCGGCGCCGCCCTCGGGCCCGCCGTGCTGCTCATCCTGGCCGGGCTCGGCGCCGCCGCCGCGTTCGCGCCCGCCTGGGACAGCTTCACCCTGCGGGCGGCGGCCGGGCAGACGCAGACGCTGACGGCAGGCAACGCCTTCGCCGACCCGGGCCCGGTCATCGCCGGAAACGTGGCCGTGATGGTGGCCCTGGCTGTGGTGGTCATCGCCGCCGCCCTGTGGCGCCCTGCCCGCCACGGCGCCGTGCTCCTCGCCGGAGGCCTCATCCCGATGGTGGCTCAGGCCATCTCCGCGCTCGTCCAGATCGGCGAGCCGGTGTCGCCGACGCAGTTCGGCTTTACTCCCGCGCAGGCCTCCCAGCTCGGGCTGACGGTCAGCGCCGGCCTGACCCCCGCGTTCTGGATCTACTGCGTGCTCGTGGTCGCGCTGATCGTCTCGTTCGCCTGGATGCTGTTCACCCCGCAGGAGGCGGCCGGCCTGGCCGGCGCCGGGACCGGGGCCCGAACCGGTGACGACCCCGGCGCTGAGTTCCCGACCTGGCACGTCGCGCAGGCCGACGCCTACCCCACGACCGGCATCCCCGCCGATGAGCTGAGCCACGCGGACCCCGGCGGCGAGGAAGAAGCCGAGGACGAACCCGCCAGCCGGGACTGACTGACCGGCCGGGCTGATGAGATCTTTCTTACCGAACGGGCCCTGGTCCGTGCGGCGGTCCAGGCCGGGGGCCCGCGGCTGCGGGCGCGGCTACGGGACCAGCCGCACGGGCAGGGCTTCCAGGCCATGGATGAGTGAGCTGGGCCGCCAGCGCAGCAGGTCCGGGGACACGGCCAGCGTCATCTCGCCATACCGCTCCAGCAGCCCGCCGAACGCGATCTCGGCCTCGAGCCTGGCCAGCGGAGCGCCCAGGCAGTAATGGATGCCGTGACCGAACGCCAGGTGCCCCCCGGCGTCCCGGCCGACATCCAGCCGCTCGGGATCGGCGTAACGGGACGCATCCCGGTTCGCCCCGCTCAGCGCGACCAGCACCACCTCGCCCGGGCCGATGGGCACGCCGCCGAGCTCCACGGGCTCGCCGGTGAACCGGAACGTCGCGTCGTTCACCGGGCTCACGTACCGGAGCAGCTCCTCCACTGCGCTGCCCAGCAGGGCCGGATCGGCCCGCAGCCGGGCCAGTTCCCCGGGGTTGAGCAGCAGCGCGAGCATGCCGCCCGCGATCAGGTTGACGGTGGTCTCATGCCCGGCCACCAGCAGCAGCCAGGCCATCGACAGCAGCTCGTTCTCGCTCAGCGAGTCTCCCTCGCCACGCGCCGAGATCAGCGCGGACAGCAGGTCATCGGCGGATTCGCGCCGCCTGGCCGCCAGCAGGTCCCGGAAGTAGGCGATCATCGCGGTGGCGTGCGCCTGGAACACCTCGGGCGCCACCGTGTCCGAGACGATGCTCGCCGACCAGGCCCGGAACTGGTCCCGGTCGGCCGTCGGCACGCCCAGCAGCTCGCAGATGACCGTGACGGGCAGCGGGAACGCGAACGCGGTGAGCAGGTCGACCTCGCGCTGAGTCGACATGTCAGCCAGCAGGCCCGCGGTGATGGTGGTGATCCGCGGCCTGAGCTGCTCGACCCGGCGGGCCGTGAACGCCTTGTTGACCAGCTTGCGCAGGCGCTGGTGATCCGGCGGGTCGCTGTTGAGCATGTGGTGATCGAGCGCGGCGAACAGGGAGTCCGGTGCCGGCTGCCAGCCCCGGGGCATCTTGAGCAGCCGGGGATCGGCCAGCGCGGCGCGCGCCTGCGCGTACCCGGTGACCAGCCACGCGGGCATGCCGCCCGGCATGATGACCGGCGCGACCGGGTGCCGGGCCCGCAGCCGCGCGTGCACGGCGTAAGGATCGGAGAAGTACTCTGCGCCGAGGCGCTCGACGTCGGTATCCGCGTGAGTCACGGCTTGCCCCTAGCTCGATCCGGCGGGATCCCCCAGCAGCCCCAGCTTAAGTAATAACTTATACGTTGTAAAGGAAGGATCGGGATCGGCCGGCCCGGGGTCCGGGTGCCGCCGCGCCAGCCGGGACGGCCACCAGTTCCACCGCCCGATCAGCACCACCGCCGATGGCACCAGCAGCGTGCGGACCAGGAAAGTGTCCATCAGCACGCCGAGCGCGAGGCCGACGCCGACATCCACGATGGTCCGGACGTTCTGCTGCCCGGCGCTGCCCGAGCCCACCACGGCCAGCACCCCGAACGTCCCGGCCAGGACCAGCCCAGCCGAGGTCACGGTGGTGCCGGTGACCTTGAGTGCCCGGCTGACCGCCTCGCGCAGCGGCAGCCGGTGCGCCTCTTCCCGGATCCGGGTCATGACCAGGATGTTGTAGTCCTCGCCCAGTGCCAGCAGGAACATGAACAGCAGGAACGGCAGGATGAAGGTCAGCCCGGGCTGGCCGGCCGCCTTCATGAACACCAGCACGGTCAATCCCAGGGCCGAGAAGTAGGACAGCACCACCGAGGCGATCAGGTACAGCGGCGCGATCAGGCTGCGCATGACCAGCGCGAGCAGCACCGCGATGACCGCAACGGCAATCGGGATCACGGTACGCAGGTCGTTGTCGGACAGCTGGGCGACATCGTAGGTGAACGCGGCCTGCCCGGTGACGCCGTAGGCCGGGGCCCCGGCCGCGGCGGCGGCGCGGGCGGCCGCCGCGCGGATGCCCGGCACCGCCTCCTCCGCCGCCGTGCTGGCCGGGTTGCCCGCCGCCAGCGAGGTTGCGAACGAGATCGTCTTGCCGTCCGCGCTCACGAACGATCCGCTGGCCCGGTAGGCCTGGTAGGCGGCCCGCTGCTCCGGCGGGACGTGCGCGGCGGCCGCCGCGGCCAGCCCGCGGGGCGGCCCGTAGGCGGCGGCCAGCGCGGCGTACTGAGCCGGGGACAGCGCCGTGCCGTTGGCGTCGAGCGGGCCGGAGACCCCGGTGAACTCCGGGCCGGCGGCCAGCTGCCGTCCGGCCGCGGCTACCGGGCCGGGGTCCGTCCAGGCCGGCTGACGCAGCCGCAGCACGATGACCGTCGGGTTCGCTGCGGTCTGCGGAAAGTGCGCGGTCAGCAGCGCGTTGCCTAGCGCGGAGTCGCTGTCTGCGGGCGCGGTCGCCGCCCCGCCGAACCCGGCCGCCACATAGCTGGCCCCGGCCACTGCGAGCGCGCCGAACACGATCAGCCCGGCCACCAGGGTCGCGACGGGCCGGCGCACGATCCGGGCGCACGCCGGTCCCCACCATCCGGCCCGTCCCGTGCCCGGCCGGACCGAGGACGGCCAGAACGCGACCGGGCCGATAATGGCCAGCAGCGCGGGCAGCAGGGTCAGCCCGGCGATGAGCATCAGCGCGATGGCGATGGCCAGCGGGGCGGCCAGGCCCGAGTAGAGACTGAAGGACGCGGTGGCCAGGGACAGCAGCGCGGCGATGAGGATGCCCGCGGAGAAGGTGATCGTCTCCCCGACCCGCGCCACCGACAGCACGATCGCCTCATGGCAGGCGAGCCCGGCCCGCATCTCCTCCCGTACCCGGAACATCAGGAACAGCGCGTAGTCGGTGCCGGCGCCGAGCACGAGCACGATCAGCAGCAGCGAGGCGATCTGCGACACGCCGAGCCCGTGCACGGCGGCCTCGGCGGCGAGCCGCTCGGCGACCAGCACCACGACCAGGGCGGGCAGCACGGCGATCAGCGGCGCCAGCGCCGACCGGAACACGGCCATGAGCAGCGCGATCACGAAGATGATCGAGAACCACTGGACCTCGCCGCCGGTCTTGCCCGAAGTCGCGTTGTTGTCCACCCGGGTCGCGACCGGGCCCGCGGTGTGCACGTCCAGCCCGGGCGGCAGCGGCGTGGCCAGGATGGCGCCGCGCAGGCCGGCCACCAGGCTGGCCTGCTGCGAGGTGGCCAGGCCGCCGGACTGGGCCAGGGCGGCCAGCACGGTGAGCTGCCCGGCCCGGCCGTCAGCAGACTGCCCGGCGTCCCGGACCGAGGTCACCCTGGCCGCTCCCGCCATGGCCCGGGCCAGCCGCGCGATGGCCGCCTGGTCGGCGGCGGTGAGCGTCCCGGCGGGACGGGCGGCCACCACGGTGACCGCGGTCAGCGAGGCGTCCTGCAGCGGCGAGGCCAGCTGGGCGGCCTGCTCGCTGGGGGCGCTGGCCGGCAGGAACGAGGTGTTGTCGCTTTGCGTCACCGCTGACAGCGACGGCAGGCCGATCATCGCCGCGGCCACGCCGGCCAGCCAGGCCGCCGCGATCACCCAGCGGAAGCGGACGGCCAGCCGCCCGGCTACAGCGAAGAACGTACCTGCGGAGCCCATCGTGGCGCGCATTCTACGGTTCCGAAGCGGAATATGTTAGACCGGCCGCAGCGTAAAGTTGCTTCGTGACAGATCGGCACGGCTACCGCCCGGCGCCGGGCGCGATTCCGGACTCGCCCGGCGTCTACCGGTTCCGTGACCAGCACGGCCGGGTGATCTACGTCGGCAAGGCGAAATCCCTCCGCCAGCGGCTGAATTCCTACTTCGCCGACTTCGCCGGCCTGCACCCGCGCACCCAGGCCATGCTGAACACCGCGGCGGGCGTGGACTGGACCGTGGTCGGCACCGAGGTCGAGGCGTTCCAGCTCGAGTACTCCTGGATCAAGGAGTTCGACCCGCGGTTCAACATCAGGTACCGGGACGACAAGAGCTACCCCTACCTGGCCGTCACCATGAGCGAGGAGTACCCGCGGGTCATGGTGATGCGCGGCGCCAAGCGGAAGGGCACCAGGTATTTCGGCCCGTACAGTCACGCCTGGGCCATCCGGGACACGGTGGACACGCTGCTACGCGTGTTCCCGGTGCGGACCTGCTCGGCGGGAGTGTTCAAGCGCTCAGGCCAGATCGGCCGGCCGTGCCTGCTCGGGTACATCGGCAAGTGCTCCGCGCCGTGCGTCGGCCGGGTCAGCGCGGACGACCACCGCGCCCTGGCCGAGGACTTCTGCGACTTCATGGCCGGGCAGACCAGCCGGTTCGCCAGCCGTCTCGAGAGCGAGATGAAGCAGGCTTCGGCGGCGGAGGAGTTCGAGCGCGCGGCCCGGCTCCGCGACGACCTGCGGGCACTCGAGCGCGCGATCGAGAAGCAGGCCGTGGTGCTCGGTGACGGCACCGACTGCGACGTGATCGCACTCGTCCAGGATCAGCTCGAGGCGGCGGTCCAGGTGTTCTACGTGCGCGGCGGGCGGGTCCGCGGCCAGCGCGGCTGGGTGCTGGACAAGGTCGAGGAAGTGACCACGGCGGGCCTGGTGGAGAATTTCCTCGGCCAGGTCTACGGCGACAGCCCGGCCGACGCCGAGGCGGTCAACGCGGGCATCCCCCGCGAGATCCTGGTGCCCGAGCTGCCGCCGGATCCGGCCACGATGACCCAGTGGCTGGCCGGGCGCCGCGGCGGCCCGGTCAGCCTGCGGGTTCCGCAGCGCGGCGACAAGAAGGCGCTGATGGACACCGTGGCCCGCAACGCCGGGGAGACGCTGGCCCTGCACAAGACCCGCCGGGCCAGCGACCTGACCACCCGGAGCAAGGCGCTCAACGAGATCGCCGACGGGCTCGGGCTGGACGAGGCGCCGCTGCGGATCGAATGCTACGACGTGTCCAACCTGCAAGGCACCCACGTGGTGGCGTCGATGGTCGTGTTCGAGGACGGGCTGGCCCGCAAGAGCGAGTACCGCAGGTTCGCCATCAAGGGCCTGGATGGTACCGATGACATCGCCGCCATCCACGAGGTGATCCTCCGCCGGTTCCGGCGGTACCTGGCCGAACGGGAGAGGACCGGCGAGCTCGACACGCTGGGCGATCCCGAGGCGGGCGAGCCGGCGGGATTGGGCGGGGCGGAGGGCGGGTTGGGCGGGCCGGAGGGCGGGTTGGGCGGGCAGAAAAAATTTGCCTATCCGCCCAACCTGGTGGTGGTCGACGGGGGCCCGCTGCAGGCCGCCGCGGCGGCCCGGGCCCTGGCCGAGCTCGGCATCGACGACGTGGCTGTGTGCGGGCTGGCCAAGCGCCTGGAGGAGGTATGGCTCCCAGGCGAGGAGTACCCGGTCATCCTCCCGCGCAGCAGCGAGGGACTGTACCTGCTGCAGCGGGTCCGGGACGAGGCGCACCGGTTCGCCATCACCTATCACCGGCAGAAGCGCGGCAAGGCAGCCACCGCGAGCGTGCTCGACGACGTGCCCGGGCTCGGCCCGGCCCGGCGCGCCGCGCTGCTCAAGCACTTCGGCTCGGTACGCAAGCTCCGGACCGCGAGCATCGAGGAGATCGCCGCGGTGCCCGGCATCGGCCCGAAGCTCGCGGCCACCATCACCGTCGCGTTGGGACCGGATTTCGGGGGAGATCAGCATGCGGACGGGTGAGGACCAGACCGACGTCGTGATCATCACCGGGCTGTCCGGGGCGGGACGCTCCAGCGCGGCCAAGGCGCTGGAGGACCTGGGCTGGTACGTGGTAGATAACCTGCCGCCGAGCCTGCTGCCCACGATGGCCGACCTGGCCGCGCGGACCAACGGGGCGGTGTCACGGATGGCCGCGGTGGTCGACGTCCGCAGCCGCGCGTTCAGCACCGACCTGAAATCGGCGATCAGCGAGCTGGCTGCGCGCGGCGCGGCGGCCCGCATCGTGTTCCTGGAGGCGTCGGAGGACACGCTGGTGCGCCGTTTCGACAGCGAGCGGCGGCCGCACCCGCTGCAGGGCACCGGCCGGGTGACCGACGGCATCGCCGCCGAGCGGGAGTCGCTGCGCGGGATCCGCGGGGACGCCGACCTCGTGCTCGATACCTCGCGGCTCAATGTCCACCAGCTGCGCGCCCGGATCAGGGACTTCTTCGGCGGCGGGACCGCGGCTGGCCCGCGCCTGTCCCTGATCTCGTTCGGCTACAAGTACGGCCTGCCGGTAGACGCCGATATCGTGGCGGACTGCCGCTTCCTGCCCAACCCGCACTGGATCCCCGAGCTGGCCCCCATGACCGGGCAGGACGCGGCGGTGCGGGACTACGTGCTGTCCCAGCCCGGAGCCGAGGAGTTCCTCCGGCACTACACCGAGCTGCTGGGCGTGGTGCTGCCCGGCTATGAGCGCGAGGGGAAACGGTTTGTGACCTTCGCGGTGGGCTGCACCGGCGGAATGCACCGCTCCGTGGCCATCGCCGGCGAGCTGGCGGCGCGCATGGCCGGAACGGACGTCCAGGTCGTGCACCGGGATCTGGGCCGAGAGTGAGCCGCGGGTGACAGGCGTGCGCACGGTAGCGCTTGGCGGCGGCCACGGGCTGGCGGCATCGCTGGGGGCTCTGCGCCGGGTCACCCACGAGCTCACCGCGATCGTGACGGTGGCCGACGACGGCGGGTCGAGCGGCAGGCTGCGCCGGGACTACGGCGTCCTGCCGCCGGGGGATCTGCGGATGGCGCTGGCCGCGCTGTGCCGGGACGACGAATGGGGCAATACCTGGAGCCAGGTGGTGCAGCACCGGTTCGGCGGCGACCGCGAGCTCGCCGGCCACGCCGTCGGAAACCTGCTCATCGTCGCGCTGTGGGACCTGCTCGGTGACACCGTGGCCGGCCTTGACTGGGTCGCCAGGCTGCTCGGCACGGGCGGCCGGGTGCTGCCGATGGCGGCGGTCCCGCTGGATATCGTGGCCGAGGTGGTGGGGGCGGACCTGGCCCGGCCCGCGGAGGTCACCATAGTTCGCGGGCAGGTGGAATGCGCCACCACCCCGGGCCAGGTCCGGTCGATCACGCTGCTGCCGCCCGACCCGCCCGCCGTGCCGGAGGCGGTGCGGGCCGTCCTGGACGCCGACTGGGTGGTGTTCGGCCCGGGCTCGTGGTTCACCAGCGTGCTGCCACATCTGCTGGTTCCCGAGCTTGCCGCCGCGCTGCACGCCACGGGCGCGAGACGGCTGGTGGTCCTCAACCTCGCCCCGCAGCCGGGGGAGACCGCCGGCTTTTCGCCGCACAAGCACCTGGAAGTTCTCGCCGGGCACGCGCCGGCCCTTACTGTGGATGTAGTCCTCGCGGACACCAAGGCCGCGGGGACAGGTAACCTGGCCGACCTGGAGAAGGCAGCGAGGATGCTCGGAGCCCGGCTGGTGACGGCGGACGTGGCGGCCCATGACGGCGCGCCCCGCCATGACCCCGAGCTCCTGGCGGGGGCCTACGCTCAGATTTTCGCTGCTCAGCAGCACCGACGGGGGGAGTGACGCCGATGGCGATGACCAGCGTGGTGAAGGACGAGCTCAGCCGGGTGCCGGTGATCAAGCCGTGCTGCCGCAAGGCGGAGGTATCCACGCTGCTCAGATTCGCCGGCGGCCTGCACCTGGCCGAGGGCCGGGTGGTGATCGAGGCGGAACTCGACACCGGCGCGGCGGCCAGGCGGCTGCGGGCGGCCATCACCGAGGTGTTCGGGCACCCGGCCGAATTCCTGGTGCTGGCGCCGAGCGGCCTGCGCAAGGGCAGCCGGTACCTGGTCCGGGTGGACAAGGGCCAGGCCGGCGAGACGCTGGCCCGCCAGGCCGGGCTGATCGACGCCTTCGGCCGCCCGGTCCGCGGCCTGCCCCGGCAGGTGGTATCCGGGGCTATCTGCGACTGCGAGGCCGCCTGGCGCGGCGCGTTCCTGGCGCACGGCTCGCTGACCGAGCCCGGCCGGTCGATGGCTCTGGAGATCACCTGCCCCGGCTCCGAGGCGGCGCTGGCCCTGGTCGGCGCGGCCCGGCGGCTCAAGGTGCACGCCAAGGCGCGTGACGTGCGCGGCGTGGACCGCGTGGTGATCAGGGACGGCGAGGCGATCGCCGCCATGCTGACCCGGCTCGGGGCCCACCAGGCCGTCCTGGCCTGGGAGGAGCGCCGGATGCGCCGCGAGGTCCGGGCCACCGCCAACCGGCTGGCTAACTTCGACGACGCTAACCTGCGCCGCAGCGCGCGGGCCGCGGTGGCGGCCGGCGCGCGGGTGGAGCGTGCTCTGGAAATCCTCGGCCCGGACGCGCCGCAGCACCTGACCATGGCCTGGCTGCGGATAGCCCACCGCCAGGCCAGCCTGGAGGAACTGGGCCAGCTCGCCGACCCGCCGCTGACCAAGGACGCCATCGCCGGGCGCATCCGCCGCCTGCTGGCCATGGCCGACCGCCGCGCCGCCGATCAGGGCATTCCCACCACCGAAGCCTGCCTCACGGCCGACATGCTGCCCTGAGGGCCGACATCCTGCCCTGAGGGCCGGGCGGTGGGTGCGCCGCCGATGACCGGCGGCCACCATCTCGCCCGCGGCGTGCTTGACCTGATCGGGTCTTCATACCAGCATGTGATAGCAGGCCGGTAGGAGGGCAGGGACTGTCCGGGTCATGGTCGGCATACAGGAGCGCGGGCGGTCGCGGCTGTCGCATGGCGGGAGCAAGCCCATGTTCGATCTGGTCTGGTCAAAACTGCGCCGCCCCCTGGCGCGGCCCGGGATTATCCGGCGCGCCGCGCTGCTCGAGAAGCTGGACCTGGATAGCTCCGGTCCGATCGTCTCGGTGCAGGCGCCGGCTGGTTACGGGAAGTCCACGCTGCTGGCCCAGTGGGCCGGAAACATCAGCAGCAAGGCGATCGCGTGGGTCTCGGTCGACGAGCAGGACAATGACCCGAAGCTCCTGCTCACCTACGTCGCGAAGGCGCTCGATGCGATAGAGCCGGTCGGCGGCCGAGTGTTCGACGCGCTGGCCTCGCCGACGAGCTCGGTGCACGGGTCGGCGGTGCCGCGGCTGGGCTCGGCGCTGGCGTCGATGAGCACGCCGGTGCTGCTGATCCTCGATGACGTGCACCTGCTGCGTGACGCGGAGTGCCGGGCCGCGGTGTCGGCGCTGGCCGATCACGTGCCCAAGGGGTCGCGGCTGGTGCTCGCCGGGCGGGACGAGCCGCCGGTGCGGGTGGCGCGGCTGCGGGCCGAGGGCCGGATCCTCCAGATCGGCCCGGCTGAGCTGTCGCTGAGCCGGGAGGAGGCGGCCGGGCTGCTGCGGGCCGCCGACGTGGCGCCGAGCGAGGACGAGCTGGCTGAGTTGTACCGGCGCACCGGGGGATGGCCGGCCGGGCTGTATCTCGCCGCGCTGGCCATCAGGGCAGGCGGCCCGCTGGGAACCGAGTTCAGCGACAGCGACCGGCCCGTGGGCGAGTACCTGAAATCGGAATACCTGTCCCGGATCTCCCCGCGTGAGCGGAAGTTCCTGATCCGGACCGCGGTGCTGGACCGGATCTGCGGGCCGCTGTGCGAGGCGGTACTCGGGCAGCCCGGCGCGGCCGCCGCGCTGGCCGACCTGGCGGGATCGAACTTGCTGCTGGTCCCGCTGGACCGCCTGGGCCGGTGGTACCGCTACCACCCCTTGTTCCGTGACATGCTCCTCACCGAGCTGGACCGCGCCGAGCCCGGCATGGCTTCGGTGCTGCGGCGGCGGGCGGCCGGCTGGGGCCAGGACAACGGACTGCCCGAGGAGGCGCTGGAGTACGCCATGGCCGCCGGGGACGTCGATGAGGCGGCCCGCCTGGTGGCGGAACTCTCGCGGCCGGGCGACCGGGAAGAACGGCTCACGATGCTCCAGCGCTGGTACCGGTGGCTGGATGAGCACGGCGGGATCGAGCGGCACCCGATGGCCGCCGTGTGGGCGGCGTTCCTGGCCCTGGAAACGGGACGGCCGGCCGAGGCCGAACGATGGGCCGCCGTGGCCGATCGCTGGCCCCGCGATCCGTCCCGGCCCGGTGTCCCAGCCGCCGGTACTGACGCCGCTGGTACTGAGGACGCCGGTACTGACGCCGCTGGTACTGAGGACGCTGGTACTGACGCCGCTGGTACTGAGGACGCTGGTACTGACGCCGCTGGTAGTGAGGCCGCTGGTACTGGGACCGGCACCGCTGGTACTGAGGACGCTGGCACTGACGCTGCCGGCGCTGAGATCGCCGGCGCCTGGGCCGCCGTCCTGCGGGCGGCTATGTGCCGCCACGGCGTCGGGCAGATGCGCGCCGACGCCGACGAGGCCGCGCGGACGCTCGCGGCGGCGGGCATCGCCACGCCGGCGGCCATGTACCTGCAGGGAATCGCGCGGGTCGTGGGCGGTGACCCCGGAGGCGGCGAGGCGTACCTGGAGCAGGCGGTCAGTGCCGCGAAGGATGCGGGCGCGCGCCCGGTCCTCGTGATGGCCCTGTGCGAACGATCTTTGCTGGCGCTAGCCCGGGGTGACTGGGGTGAGGGCCAGGCCCTGGCCGAGCAGGCCGGGCTGGCGCTGCGGGAGGCTGGGATCGAGGACAGCTTCGCCGCGCCGCTGCTCTTCGCCCTGCAGGCCCGCATGGCCCTGCACCGGCACGACGTCGACGGGGCGCGGCGGGCCCTCGTCAGCGCCCAGCGGCGGCGGCACCTGCTGAGCTACGCGGCGCCCTGCCAGGCGGCCGGTGTCCGCATCGAACTCCTTCGTACCTACCTCGAGCTGGCCGACCTGGCGGGAGCCAGGACGCTGATGCGGGAGATCGATGAGCTGCTCGGGCACCGGCCGGATCTGGGCACCCTGGCGGGGGAGGCCCAGGCTCTCCGGGCCCAGCTGGCTGCCGAACGCGGTGCCCGGACGGCCGGGCCGTCGGCCCTGACCGCCGCCGAGCTGCGCGTCCTGCCGCTGCTGTCCGCTCACCTGTCGTTCCCCGAGATCGGCGCCGAGATGGGCCGGTCCCCGAGCACCGTCAAGTCACAAGCGGCGTCCATCTACCGCAAGCTCGGCGCGGCCACGCGCGGCCAGGCGGTCGCCAGGGCCCGGGAGCTGGGCCTGCTGGACCGGTGAGCGCGGCCGCGGGCCAGCCAGCCAGCCGGTTGGGTGTTATCAAGCGGCCGCCTCGTAGACGAGGTAGAGCACTCCGTTGTCGTAAGTCACGCTTCGGGTCAGCGACCATTTCGTCGGCGGGTCGTCGTGGAAGGGGTGAGGTCCTCCACCTCGGGTGAGGGGGTAGACGAACAGATGCAGCTCGTCGATAAGACCGTCAGCGATCAGGGACCGCACGAGCTTCCCGCTGCCGCTGACGTAGATGCCGCCATCGACTTCACCTTTGACCCGGCGGATACCGTCGGCACTGTAGGGGCCGAGGATCTCGGAGTTCTGCCAGGTTCCTACCTCCAGGGTGGAGGAGACGACATACTTTTTGGAATCATTCATAAACGGAGCACCGGGGTCCTCCGCAGCGGTCCGGGCCGACCAGGCCGGCTCGAACATCTCGTAGGTGTTGCGTCCCAGCAGGATGGCTTCGCAGCTGGACATGAGATTGCCGATGTCCTGCCCCATAGCGGGGTCGAAGCCGTAGCCGAAGGTCCAGGTTGGAGCGTCGATTACGCCATCGAGGCTCATGAACTCGTGCACTCTGATCGTTCCCATTATTAGTGCTCCTCTCCGTATCGGCGGCGACCTGCTCGCCACTCACTTTCTCCACGAACGGGGAGTTCCCTATCGACACCGAAGCGCCGAAAAATTCCGAGCTGCAGCTGTCTACTCAGAGGGCGGCCCGTTGGCGCACGAGGAAGTCGCGTTCGACCGCGTTCGTGGTGAGCTCGATGGCCCGGTCGTACGCGCCGAGTGCCTCGTCGCGGCGACCCGCTCGGGCGAGAAGGTCGGCGCGGGCGGCATGGTATGGCTGGTACTCGCCGAGCGTGGCGGCGTCGATCTCGGCCAGCGCGGCGAGCCCCTCGGTCGGGCCCTGGAGCGCCGCGATGGCCACCGATCGGTTCAGGGCCACGACAGGGTGGGGGCGCAGGGCGTAGAGCTGGTCGTACAGGGCGATTATCTGGGACCAGTCAGTGGCTTCGGCGGTGGGGGCGGCGGCGTGCACCGCGGCTATCGCGGCCTGGATCTGGAACGGTCCGGGCTGGTTGCGGCGAAGGCACGCACGCACGAGCTCGTGGCCTTCGTCGATCAGTCTGGGGTCCCATGCAGAGCGGTCCTGGTCGGCCAGGCGCACCATCGTCCCGCCGTCGTCGCTGCGGGCCGGCCGGCGGGACTCGGTGAGCAGCATCAGGGCGACTAGGCCGGTGGCCTCCGGTTCGTCGGGCATCAGCTCGATGAGGGTTCGCCCGAGCCGGAGCGCTTCGGTCGAAAGATCGGTTCTCGTCAGGCTCTGTCCCGACGTGGCGGTGTGACCTTCGGTGTAGATCAGATAGATGGCGGTGAGGACGGCGTCGAGCCGGCCCGGGAGCTCCGCGGCGCGGGGTATGCGGTAGGAGGCGTGATTGTCGTGCAGTTTGCGCTTGGCCCTCACGATCCGTTGCGCCATTGTCGCCTCAGGCACGACAAACGCCTTGGCGATCTCCTTGGTCTCGAGGCTGGCGAGAAGCCGCAGGATGAGAGCGACCTGCGCATCGGCGGCGAGAGCGGGGTGCGCGCACAGGAACATGAGCCGGAGCTGGTCGTCAGGAACGACATCGACGAAGTCGTCGAGCCGGTCGAGTTCGGGATCGTGGTCAGGATCCATGCTGTCGGTGTGGAGTCGATGGGCCTCGAGATGACGCTCGCCGCGGGTTGATTCGCGTCGAAGCCGGTCGATGGCGCGGTTGCGGGCGGTCGTCGTGATCCAGCCGCCCGGGTTGGGCGGTATCCCCGTCTTCGGCCACCGCTCGGCGGCGATGGCGAACGCCTCCGCCACCGCGTCCTCGGCGAGGTCGATGTCGCCGAGGACGCGGATCAGGGTGGCGGTGCAGCGGCCGGCTTCGCGCCGGAAGACCTCCTCCAGCGTGTCGGTCATCCTTGTGCGGGCCGGACCTCAACCGGTCCCTCGCAGGCCGCAGCGGCTTTGCCGGCCCATTCGAGGGCGGCGTCGAGATCGGTGGCGTCGATGACCCAGAAGCCGCCCATCTGCTCCTTGGTTTCGGCGTAGGGCCCGTCGGTCATCGATACCTCGCCTCCGGCGGATCGCACGACCGTGGCCGAAGATGCGGGGTGCAGGCCGGCGGCGAATACCCAGGCGCTTTCCTGTTGCAGTTCGTTGTTGAACGCGTCCACCTGGGCGACACGGCGCTGCGCGTCGGGCGTGGAGAAGTCGACCTCGAATGTTTCGTCGTGCCACACGGAGATCAGGTACTGCGGCATGTTGATCGCTCCTTTTTTGACAGCGGTCGGTCTCGGGTCAGTTGGCGGCGGTGCCCCGTGCACCGCTCATCATGTCCACGAACGGCCAGGCCGGATTCGACACCGAAGCCCAATAGAGAACCAGACAGACCCCAGCTTCGGCACCTGAGCCGAGGGTCGCCGGTGCGCCGGGTGCTCGTGATCGTGCCCGCGGCGGGCCGCCCTCGGGTGGCTGTAACCCGCGGCACCGCGGGGCCACCCAAATATACGGCGCGGCCAGACGTCCTTGACCCCTAGTTAATCTAGGCCTAGGATTACTAGGCATGAACAGGGAGCGGCTCAAGGGGAATCTGGACCTATTGTTGCTGTCCGTGCTGTCGGCCGGCCCCGCGCACGGGTACGCGATCATCTCGGCCCTGCGCGACCGCAGCGAAGGCACGTTCGATCTGCCGGAGGGCACCATCTACCCGGCGCTGCACCGGCTCGAGGGCGTGGGCCTGCTGGCCAGCTCATGGGCCGAGGGCGGCGGGCGGCGGCGGCGCATCTACGCGCTGACCGACGAGGGCGCCGCGGCGCTGGCCGCCGAGCAGACGGAGTGGCGGAAGTTCGCCGGCGGCATGCATGCGGTGCTCGGCTGGCCCGCACCGGCCATGATCGGCCGCGCCCGCCCGGTACCGGGAGCGGCGGCGTGAGCGCGGCGGACGGCGGCCGGAGCCAGCGCCACCCGATCGAGGAGTACCTGGCCGGGCTGCGGGCCAGCCTGCGCGTCGCGCCGGGGGAGGCCGAGCTCATCGTGGCCGAGGCCGAGGATCACCTGCGCGAGACCGCCGCGGCCGGGGTGGCCGCCGGAATGACCGAGCTCGAGGCCCAGGAGGCGGCGATCTCGGCGTTCGGGTCGGTGCGGGCCGTCGTCCGGGCGCACCAGGCCGAGCCCGGGCACCTGGTGAAGGGCCGGACCGCCGCGGCGGTGCTCGGCGACCTGGTCCTGGCCGCCTGGAAACTGGCCGGCGTCGGGCTGATCGCGGTCGGCGCCAGCGGCCTGCTGGTCGCGCTCATGAACACCGCGCTCGGCCGGCCCTTCACCGGCCAGGCCCCGGCCGGGACGAGGTTCTCGAAGGGCGACTGCGCGTACTGGATGAGCCTGTGGCCCGGGGCGCGCACCTGCGCGGCGGCTCACATGCTGGAGGCGAGCAGCGACGGCGTGGTCCTGCGGGTCGCCGCCGGGATCGCGGGGGCCGGCCTGGTCGGGGCGTACGCCATGGTCCGCTACCTGCAGCGGCGGCGCGGCCGCGGGCCGGCCGTCCTGCTGGCCGGCTACTTCCCGGTCGTGGCGGCCTGCGTCTTCGGCGCGGGCGCCCTCGGGCTGGCCCTCAGCCAGCTCACCGGTTTCCAGGTTACGGAAGGTCCGGGCGCCTATTTGAGCGGTGCGGCGATCGCGGCCGCGGCCGCGGCCGGCTACGGGGTCCGGGCCCGGCCCGCGCTGCGGCGCCTGATGCGCGGGTGGGCGCGCCATGTCAGGGCCCGCTGAGCGGTCCCGGCCGCAGCCGGTCCCGCGCCCGGGTGAGGAACTCGCGCTCGGCCGCGTTCTGGGTGCCGCCGATGGCGGCCTGGTAGGCCTCCTCGGCCTCGGGCGCGCGGCCGAGCCGGCGCAGCAGGTCGGCGCGGATGGCGTGGAACAGGTAGTACCTGTCCAGGTCAAGGTCATCAACCAGGGTGAGCGCCGCGGCCGGGCCTTGCACCTCGGCCACCGCCACGGCGCGGTTGAGCGCCACCACCGGGCCGGGCGCCACGGTCATGAGCTGGTCATACAGCTGGACGATCTGGTTCCAGTCGGTGTCGGCGGCCGCGGGGGCGTCGCTGTGCACCGCGTTGATGGCCGCCTGGATCTGGTACGGGCCTGGCTGGCCGCGCCGCAGGCAGCGCCGGACCAGACCCTGCCCTTCGCCGATCAGCCCGCGATCCCAGCGGGTCCGGTCCTGGTCGGCCAGCAGGACCAGGGCCCCGTCCGGGGCGGTCCGCGCCGCCCGGCGGGATTCACTGAGCAGCATCAGGGCCAGCAGGCCCATCGCCTCGGGCTCATCCGGCATGAGCTCCACGAGCAGCCGCCCGAGCCGGATCGCCTCGGCGCTCAGGTCGGCGCGATCCAGCCGGTCTCCCGAGGTCGCCGCGTACCCCTCGTTGAAGATCAGGTAGACCACGGCGAGCACCGCAGCGAGGCGCCGGGGCAGGTCCGCCTCGGCCGGGACGCGGTACGGGATGCCCGCGTCCCGGATCTTGCCCTTGGCCCGGACCAGGCGCTGGGCCATGGTCGGCTCCGGCAGCAGGAACGCACGCGCGATCTCCGCCGTGCTGAGCCCGCCGAGCAGCCGGAGCGTGAGCGCGACCTGGGCCGCGCGGCCGAGCGCCGGGTGGCAGCAGGTGAACATGAGCCGCAGCCGGTCATCGTGCACGGGACCCTCCTGCGCCGGCTGCTCCCGGGCCGTCAGCAGCGCGGCCTGGGCGTGCTTGTCCGCGCGCGCCGCCTCACGCCGCAGGCGGTCGATGGCCCGGTTGCGCGCGGTGGTGATGATCCATCCGGCCGGGCTCGGCGGCACCCCGGCCTGGGGCCACCGGCGGGCCGCCTCGGCGAACGCGTCCTGCACCGCGTCCTCGGCGGCGTCGATGTCACCGAAGACCCGAGTCAGGACGGCCACGGCCCGGCCGTACTCCTGGCGGAAGACATGCTCGATGCCGGCGGGCCCGGGCCCAGGCCCGGTCAGCCCGGCGCCCCGTCCCGGAAGGGCCGCACCTCGATCGGCACCGTGCAGGCACGGGCGGCCCTGCGGCCCCATTCCAGCGCGGCGTCCAGGTCAGGCGCCCTGATGACCAGGATGCCGCCGATGTGCTCCTTGCCCTCGGCGAACGGGCCATCGGTGATCAGCGCCTCGTCGCCGTCAGCCCGGACCACGGTGGCGGTGCTCGACGGGTACAGCCCGCCGGCGAAGACCCACGCGCCGGCCGCCTGGAGTTCGGCGTGCAGCGCCGTGAGGTCTCGCGTGATCTTCTCCATGACCTCGGGGGCCGGGAGGTCGCCTTCGGGGTGGTACACGCTGAGCAGGTACTGCTTCATTCCGAGCCTCCTTGGCGTTGGCGCTGTACCGATGCCAGCGTCCCACCTCCTACACGAACGCCGGGAGCCGGAATCGACACGGCCCCGGAGCCGGAATCGGGCACAGCCCGGGAGCCGGAATCGGGCACAGCCCGGGAGCCGGAATCGGACCCGGAGCCGGAATCGGGCACAGCCCGGGGCCCTGAACCACGGGCCCGTTCGGCAGGAGAATTCCATCTCTTGATATGGTCTAGACCTGAGAAGTATGAGCATGCCTGCCCGGCATAGGTGCCCCAGACACGCTCCCGACACGTGATCTCGCTCCGCTTTCCGGCTGATCGCGGGGACGGCGTCCGATAGTCTTCAGAGCGCTGGCGATCACGGGGATCGACGAGGAGACTTTGTACTGTGACCATTCGCGTGGGAATCAACGGGTTCGGCCGGATCGGCCGTAACTTCTGGCGGGCCGTCAACGCCGCGGACGGCGACCGGGGCTTCGAGATCGTCGCGGCCAACGATCTCGGTGACATCGCCACCATGGCGCACCTGCTCAAGTACGACACCGTGATGGGCACCCTGCCGGCCGACGTGTCGGCATCGGGCGACGTCATCCGGGTCGGCGACAAGTCGATCAAGATCCTGGCCGAGCGTGAGCCGGCCAACCTGCCCTGGCGCGACCTCGGCGTGGACATCGTGATCGAGTCCACCGGCCGGTTCACCAGCGGTCCCGCCGCGCGGGCGCACCTGGAGGCGGGTGCGAAGAAGGTCATCATCTCCGCCCCGGCCAAGGACGAAGACATCACGATCGTGATGGGCGTCAACGACGATTCCTACGACGCCGCCGCCCATGCGATCATCTCCAACGCCTCCTGCACCACCAACTGCGTGGCGCCGATGGCCAAGGTGCTGCTCGACAACTTCGGCATCGTCAAGGGCCTGATGACGACGGTGCACGCCTACACCCAGGACCAGAACCTCCAGGACGGCCCGCACAAGGACCTGCGCCGCGCCCGCGCCGCCGCGATCAACATCGTGCCGACCTCGACCGGCGCCGCGAAGGCGACGAGCCTGGTGATCCCCGAGCTCAAGGGCAAGCTCGACGGCTACTCGCTGCGCGTCCCCGTGCCGGACGGCTCGATCACGGACCTGGTCGTGGAGCTGGGCCGCGATGTCACCAAGGACGAGGTCAACGCCGCGTTCAAGGCCGCCGCCGAGGGATCGCTCAAGGGCATCGTCTACTACACCGAGGACCCGATCGTCTCCTCCGACATCGTCGGCACGCCGGCGTCCTGCACGTTCGACGCGTCGATCACGATGGCGTACGGCAACCAGGTGAAGGTCTTCGGCTGGTACGACAACGAGTGGGGCTACTCCAACCGGCTCGTCGACCTGACCGCTCTCGTCGCCTCCCGGCTTCGGTAATGCGGACTGTCGATGACCTGGAGGTCCTCGGCCGCCGCGTGCTGCTGCGGTCTGACCTGAACGTCCCGCTCGACCTGACCGGCACCGGTGAGATCACCGACGACGGCCGGATCCGGGCCAGCCTGCCGGTGATCAGCAAGCTGTCGGACCGGGGCGCGCGGGTGATCATCATCGCCCACCTCGGCCTGCCCAAGGGCGCTTCCTTTGAGGAGGCCGCGGCGGGCGGCCCGTCGCTGCGGCCGGTGGCCGAGCGGCTGGGTGAGCTGCTGGGACGCCCGGTGGCGTTCGCCACTGACGTGGCTGGCGAGTCGGCGGAGAAGACTGCGTTCAGGCTGGGTGACGAGGACGTCGCGGTCCTGGAGAACGTGCGCTTCGAGCCGGCCGAGACCAGCAAGGACGACGCGGAGCGGGCCGCGTTCGCGCAGCGGCTGGCCCGCTTCGGCGAGCTGTACGTGGACGACGCGTTCGGCGCCGTGCACCGCAAGCACGCCTCCGTCTACGATCTGCCTGCGCTGCTGCCGCACGCGGCCGGGGACCTGGTGCGGGACGAGGTCTCGGTGCTGCGCCAGCTCACCAATGACCCGGCACGGCCGTTCGTGGTGGTGCTCGGCGGCAAGAAGCCCTCGGACAAGCTCGCCGTGATCGGGAACCTGCTCGGCCTGGCCGACCGGATTCTCATCGGCGGCGGCATGGGATACACCTTCCTCGCCGCGAAGGGCTACGAGGTCGGGAACTCCGTGCTGGAAGCCGACCAGATCCCCGCGGTCAGGGCGGTGATGGCGGAGGCGGAGCGGCGCGGCGTGGAGCTGGTGCTGCCCGTCGACCTGCTCGCGGCGACGCACTTCGCCCCCGACGCCGAGTATTCCGTGGTGCCGGTGACCGCCTTCCCGGCCGACCGGGAAGGGGTGGACGCCGGCCCGCAGACCCGGGCGCTGTTCGCGGAGAAGCTGGCCGACGCCAAGACGGTGTTCTGGAACGGCCCGGTCGGGGTGTTTGAGTTTCCCGCCTTCTCCGGCGGTACCCGCGCCGTGGCGGAAGCGGTCAGCCGCGTGCACGGGCTGACCGTGGTGGGCGGCGGCGACTCGGCCGCTGCGGTCCGTGCCCTCGGCCTGGACGAGAGCTCGTTCGGCCACATCTCGACCGGCGGCGGCGCGAGCCTGGAGTACCTCGAAGGCAAGACCCTGCCCGGGCTGACGGCGCTCGAGGACGGTTCGTGACGCCCAGGCCCCGCGCGGCGGGGGACCGGTTCCCGCTGATGGCGGGCAACTGGAAGATGCACGAGAACCACCTCGAGGCGATCGCGCTCGTGCAGAAGCTCGCGTTCACGCTGACCGGGCGGGATTACGACGCCGTCGAGGTGGCGGTCCTGCCGCCGTTCACCGCGCTGCGCAGCGTGCAGACCCTGATCGAGGGGGACAAGCTGCGCCTGTCCTACGGCGCACAGGACCTCTCGCAATACGACGGCGGCGCGTATACCGGTGAGATCTCCGGGCCGATGCTGGCCAAGCTGGGCTGCGACTACGTGCTGGCCGGGCATTCCGAACGGCGCCAGTACCACGGCGAGACGGACGAGCTGGTCAACGCCAAGGTGCAGGCGGCGCTGCGGTCGGAGCTGACCCCGATCCTGTGCGTGGGGGAGGCGCTGGGCATCCGCCAGTCGGGCGAACACGTCGGGCACTGCATGGCCCAGCTCGAGATAGGGCTCAAGGGGATTCCCGCGGACGCGGTAGCCGGCCTGGTGATCGCGTACGAGCCCGTCTGGGCCATCGGCACCGGGGAAGTGGCCAGCCCGGCCGACGCCCAGGAGATGAGCGCGGCGATAAGGTCGCGGATTTCGCAGATTCATGACACCGAGACGGCTGCCGGTGTGCGTATCCTGTATGGCGGGTCCGTTAAGCCCGGGAACATCGCGCCGATCATGGCGCAGCCGGACATCGACGGCGCCCTCGTCGGCGGCGCCAGCCTCGACGCCGGGCAGTTCGCTCAGATCTGCCGGTACCGTGAACTGGCAGGGTAAATCTTTCTCGGCAGGAGCTGGATAGCAGAGATGATTATCGGGGTTTCCGTTATCCTGATCATCACGAGCCTTGTGATGATCCTGCTCGTCCTGCTGCACAAGGGCAAGGGCGGCGGCTTGTCGGATCTGTTCGGCGGCGGGGTGTCCTCTACCCTTGGCTCCTCTTCCGTCGTCGAGCGGAACCTGGACCGGATCACCATCTTCTTCGGAGTCCTCTGGTTCATCTGCATCATCGCTCTCAACTTGCTGGTCAATCGCTAGCGCGTACGTCTTCCCGCACCGAAGTTCTGGGTTCTATGGCTCTGTGGTCTTCAAGGGGTGATCTGTGAGTAGCGGTAATGCCATACGCGGCAGCAGGGTCGGCGCGGGACCCATGGGAGAGGCCGAGCGCGGCGAGTCCGCGCCGCGTGTCTGGGTGTCGTTCTGGTGTGCGAACAGGCACGAGACACGGCCGAGTTTCGCCACCGACGCCGCGATACCCGAGACCTGGGAGTGCCCCCGGTGCGGTAACCCGGCCGGCCAGAACGAGCAGGAGCCGCCGGCCCCGCCGCGGGTCGAGCCCTACAAGACGCACCTCGCGTACGTGAAGGAGCGCCGCAGCGACTCCGACGGCGAGGCGATCCTGGCCGAGGCCCTGGCCCGCCTGCGCGGCGCTTCCGCCTTATCCTCCTTATCCGCCGCCGCGATCACGGGTGAGTCCCGGCCCCGGGCAGGCCTCGCAGTCTGGTAAGTAGCCCCCCGGCCGTCCGGGGCTCGTGGCCCACCAGCCCCGCAGACCCGGGTCCCAGGTCGGCGCCGCCCGCGGCCTCTTGACAGTAAGCGGCTGGTTGGATACCTGTTTGGTCTCAGCCGAACGGGATCCGTTCGGGAAACTCCGATGGCCGCCGGCTGCGGCGGCTGCCCCGCGGGAGCAGTAGCGGTGGACGGTCACGGAGACCTCGGACCGCGGCCCGGCGGGCACGACCTGTCGGCCGGCGGGGACGTCATGGACCAGGTGGCGGCGTGCGCCAGGTCGGCGCTGCGCCTGCACGGCTGCCACCCCGGCGCGTCGGCCGAGCTGCTCACCGTCTCGGAGAACGCCACCTTCCTGGTGTCCGACCCGGGCGCCGGGCCCTCGGTGCTGCGCGTGCATCGGCTCGGATACCACACCGAGCGGGAGATCGAATCCGAACTGGCCTGGATGGACGCGCTGCGCGCCGAGGCGGGAGTGCGCACGCCGCGGGTACTTCCCGCCGCTGACGGACGGCGGGTGGTCACGGTAGGCCAGGACGCCACCCCGAGGCACTGCGTGCGGTTCGAGTTCCTGCCCGGTACCGAGCCGGGCGGCGACCCCGGCGGCGACCCCGGCGGCCGGCTGACCGGCCGGCACTTCGAGGAGCTGGGCGAGATCACCGCGCGCATGCACCGCCACGCCCGGACGTGGCCGCGGCCGCCTTGGTTCACCCGGTTTCACTGGGACTGGCCGGCCGCATTCGGGGAGCAGGCCCGGTGGGGACGCTGGCAGGACGGCATCGGCGTCGGCCCGGCCGAACGCCAGGTGCTCGGCCGCCTCGACGGCGCGCTCCGCCGCCGGCTGACCACGTTCGGCCAGGGCCCGGAGCGCTATGGCCTGGTGCACGCCGACACCCGGCTGGCCAACCTGCTCGTGCACGGCGGATCCGTCGCCGTGATCGACTTCGACGACTGCGGTTTCGGCTGGTACCTGTACGATCTGGCTGCCGCGGTGAGTTTCTTCGAGCATTCGCCCGACGTGCCGGGCCTGGTGGACAGCTGGCTGACCGGGTACCGGCGCGGCGGCCAGCTGTCCGCCGGGGACGAGGCCGAGATCTGGACGTTCATCTTGTTCCGGCGGCTGCTCCTGGTCGCATGGCTCGGCTCGCACCGGGGGGCCGACCTCGCCGCCGAGCTCGGCGCGGGATACACGCAGGACAGCTGCGACCTGGCCGAGTCATACCTGAACACGCACTGGAGGAGGAGCTGACATGTTCACATCGATCGCCGGCCGCGCCGTGGTGGTAACCGGCGGCACCCGGGGCATCGGCAAGGGGATCGCCAGCGTGTTCGCCCGCAACGGCGCCCGGGTCCTGATCACCGGCCGGGACTCGGACACGGCCCGGAGCGCCGCGGCGGAGCTCGACGCCCTGGCCGAGAAGCCCGGCGAGGTCTCGTTCGTGATGGCCGACGTATCCAGCCGGGAGGACTGCCGGCGGATGGCGGCCATCGCGCAGGAGCGGCTGGGCGGCATCGACGTGCTGTGCGCCAACGCCGGGATCTTCCCCGACGCCACGCTGGCGGACATCACCGAGGAGACTCTCGACCAGGTGCTCGGCACTAACCTCAAGGGCACGGTGTTCTCGGTCCAGGCCTGCCTGCCCGCCCTGGCCCGGTCGGGCCGGGGCCGCGTCGTCCTCATCTCCTCGATCACCGGGCCCATCACCGGCTACCCGGGCTGGACCGGCTACGGCGCGAGCAAGGCGGGCCAGCTGGGCTTCATGCGCACCGCGGCCATCGAGCTGGCGCCCAGCAACATCACGGTCAACGCCGTGCTCCCGGGCAACATCGTCACCGAAAACGTGGCCGAGCTCGGCCCGGACTTCGAGACGAAGATGGCGGCTTTCATACCGCTCGGCCACCTGGGCACCGTCGACGACGTCGGGTACGCCACCTTGTTCCTGGCCAGTGAGGAAGCGGGCTACATCACCGGCCAGACGCTCGTCATCGACGGCGGTCAGGTGCTCCCGGAACTGCCCCAGGCCGTGCAGGCGGCCAAAGAGCGCCGTTGAGCAGCGGTCGAAGCGGTCGGGGCGGTGGTGGCAGAGACTCCAGTGGCTGGTGATGCGGCCGTAGCGGCACTCGGCATGGTGGCTGCGGTCCGGGACGATCCCGCACAGCGCATGAAGCTCGCGGCCAGGTTCTACGACGACCGCCCGGGCGCTCCCAGGATCCAGGCTTACCGGAGGGCCGAGGTGGCCTTCATGCACTGGCAGGTGAGCCGGGGCGTGCTCGCGCCGCCCGGCGCTGAGCGACCCGGCAGCCAGTGGTGGCGCTCGGTCAACGAAGGGCTGCTGCGCGACGCGTGGGAAGCGGACCGCCTCATGGCCGGGCAGCCCGGGCCGGCCAGCAGGCCGGCGGTCTCGCGCTGGGTGCAGTTCCTGCGCCAGCCTTCGGCCCAGGCCTGGTACCGGGCCCACAACTCCAGCGTCGTCGCCGGTTATCTCGAGCACCGGCCGCTGAGCACGGCGGAACTCCCGGTCGAGCGCTTCTTCATGGACGTCGCCCTGATCCGGGTGTTCTACGCGCAGGCACTGGTCGTCAACCCTCGGCTGGCGCTCGGCCGGATGCGCGCGGGCGCCCGCCTGCTGGGTGATCCCCGGTGGCGGGGCGCGGACCTGTTCCTCTCTTTGCACAACATCCTGCCCGTCCGGTATCCGCTGACCGGCAGGAGCATCGGCGAGATCCTCGCGGCGGAGAACCACGCGGGCCGTCTCGTCGACTACGGCGTGATCCTGCCCAGGCTGCAGGCCCTGTACGACTTTGCCGCAGCGGATCTGGATGAGCCCCGGATAGCCGATCTCATCCGGGACGGCTTTCCCGTCTATGCGTGGACCTACGAAGAGCGCCACGCATGGCGGACCACGCGGGCCCGCAAAGCCAGATCCTTCCTGTCCTGGCTGACTTCCGCCTGAGCCTGCGCCGCGGTGCAGGCTCAGTGCCTGAAGGACTGGCGCTTAGCCTGGATCTCGGGCGGCGGCTGGGTCTGCGGGTGATGCTCCAGGATCTGCACGTGCGTCTTAATGTCAGCCAGCAGCAGGTTGGCCAGGTCCATGCTGAAGCCGTTCCGGATCACGATCCGCATCACCGCGGTGTCCGTCATGTCCTCGGGGAAGGTGTACGCCGGAACCTGCCAGCCGCGCTGGCGCAGCCGCTCGGACAGGTCGAAGACCGAGTAACTTGTCACGTCGCCGCGCAGCTTGAACGCGAACACCGGCAGCTCGCTGCCGTCGGTGAGCAGCTCGAACGGGCCGAGCTTGGCGATCTCGCCGGACAGGTAGAGCGCGATGTCCTGGCAGGTCTGCTGGACATGCCGGTAGCCCTCCCAGCCGAGCCGGATGAAGTTGTAATACTGCGCCGCGACCTGCGCGCCGGGCCGGGAGAAGTTGAGCGCGAAGGTGGGCATCTCGCCGCCCAGGTAGTTGACCTTGAAGATCAGGTCCTCGGGCAGGTCGGCCGGATCCCGCCAGATGACCCAGCCCACCCCCGGGTAGACCAGGCCGTACTTGTGCCCCGAGGCATTGATCGAGGCCACCCGCGGCACCCGGAAGTCCCATTCCAGGTCCTGGTGCAGGAACGGGGCGACGAACCCGCCCGACGCGCCGTCAACGTGGATCGCGATGTCCCAGCCCCGTTCGGCTTGCAGCCGGTCCAGCGCCTGGCTGATTTCCAGCACCGGCTCGTAGCTGCCGTCCATCGTCGAGCCCAGGATGGCGACCACGCCGATGGTGTTCTCGTCGCACTTGGCCGCGGCCTCGGCCGGGCCCAGGTGCAGCCGCCCGGGCACCATCGGCACGTAGCGGGGCTCGACCTGCCAGTAGCGGCAGAATTTCTCCCAGCACACCTGGACGTTGGAGCCCATGACCAGGTTCGGCCGGGATGCGTCCTGCCCGGCCGCCTGCCGCCGGGCGCGCCAGCGCCACAGCAGCGCCATTCCGCCGAGCATGCAGGCCTCGCTCGATCCGGTCGTGGAGCATCCTGTCGCCTGGCTGCCGGCCGGGACGTTCCACAGGTGGCTGATGATGTTCACGCAGCGCCGCTCCAGCTCGGCGGTCTGCGGGTACTCGTCCTTGTCGATCATGTTCTTGGCGGAGCACTCGGCGATCAGCAGCTCGGCTTCCGGCTCCATCCACGTCGTGACGAACGTGGCCAGGTTGAGCCGGGCGTTGCCGTCCAGGATGAGCTCGTCGCGGACGATCTGCAGCGCGGTGCGCGGCAGCACGCCGTGCTCCGCCAGCATGTACCGGGGGATCTCACAGCTCTTCTCGCGGTAGTAGACAGGGTTGATCTCCAGTTCGGCGTCCCGGTCGGACTCGTCCACCTTGGTGTGCAGCGGCATGGCAGTCTCCTGGCTGGCTCCGGGAAGGCGGTGACTGAGCCCTTCCACGGGCCAGGCTAACGCGCCCGCCGGCCGCCGCCCGCACAAGGGAGCGCGGCTAACCCCTGGCACCACGCGCCGGGGTCAGCCGAACGGTGGATGCCGGCGCGGACAGGCGGCCGGCCCGCCCGCCACCTGCGCGGTGCCCAGATCATGACCTCGCGGGCGATCCGGCGGAGGCAGCGTCCCGGCCATGCTGGAAGCCAGGCCGGAGCTAAGGAGGCACAGATGACGCCGGTCATCGAGGTGACAGGGCTCACCAAGCGGTACGGGGGCCAGGCCGTGGTGGACGGGATCTCCTTCGGCGTCGAGCGGGGCGAGATCTTCGGTATCCTCGGCCCGAACGGCGCCGGCAAGACCACCACAGTGGAATGCCTGGAAGGGCTGCGCCGGCGCGACGCCGGCCAGGTCCGGATCCTCGGGCTCGACCCGCAGAGCGACGGCCACCGGCTGCACCAGCGGATCGGCGTCCAGCTCCAGGAAACCCAGCTGCAGGACAAGCTCACGGTCCGCGAAGCCCTGCGCCTGTACGCCTCGCTCTACCCCGATCCGGCCGACTGGCGCGAGCTGCTGGACCGCTGGGGACTGGCCAGCAAGCGCGACACCCGGTTCAGCAAGCTGTCCGGCGGGCAGAAGCAGCGCCTGTTCATCGCGCTGGCCCTGGTCGGGAATCCGGAGGTGGTGTTCCTGGACGAGCTCACCTCGGGCCTGGACCCGGGGGCCAGGCGCGCCACCTGGGACCTGATCGGGCAGGTGCGGGACAGTGGCGTCACCGTGGTGCTGGTCAGCCACTTCATGGACGAGGTGGAAGAGCTGTGCGACCGGGTCGCGATCCTCGAACAGGGGCGGATCGCGGCCCTGGATACCCCGGCGGGGCTGGTGGACTCGGCCGGAGGCGAGTACCGGCTGCGGTTCCGCCCGCACGAGCCGGGGCTGGATGAGCAGGCGCTGGCTGCGCTGCCCGGCGTGAGGTCGGTCAGCCGCCACGGGGCGCAGGTCACGATCACCGGGACCGGGGACTTCGCCTCGGCGGTCACCGCGGAGCTGGCCCGCAGGCAGGTCATCGTCGCGGACCTGCGGATCGAGGGACGCAGCCTGGACAGCGCCTACGTCGCGCTGACCGGCCGGAGCATGGACACGTGAGAAAGGCGTTGGGCAATGGACGGATTCAGCAGGCTGGCCGCCGTCGAGGCACGGCTGTTCCTGCGGGAACGAGCCGGCGTGCTGGCGGTGTTCGGGCTGCCGGTGGCCCTGGTCATCGGCTTCGGCCTCATCCCCGGGTTCAGCGATCCGCAGAAGACCCTGTCCGGGCAGAGCGGCACCGAGTACATCGCCGCGCTCGGCGTCGCGATCGTGCTGGCCATCCTGGGCCTGACCGGGGTGCCGATGGTCATCGGCCAGTACCGTGAGCGCGGGGTCCTGCGGCGCCTGGCCGTCACGCCGGTGCGCCCGCTGGCCCTGCTGCTGGCCGACCTGACCGTGTGGGCAGCCGCCGCGGTGCTGTCCGTGGCGCTGGTCGTCGCCGTGGTGCGGATCGCCTTCCACGTGCCGGCCCCGGCCGCGGCGGGCTGGTTCATCCTGTCCGTGCTGCTCGGCATCGCGGCGCTGTTCGCGGTCGGCTTGCTCGCGGCGGCCGTAGCGCCGACGGCCAGGAGCGCGGCCGGTCTCGGCTACCTGCTGTTCTTCCCGAACATGTTCCTGGCCGGGGTGTACTTCCCGACCGAGGAGATGTCCGCCACAATGCGCCAGATCGGCAACTTCACCCCGCTCGGCTCGGCCCTGCACGCGGTGCGGGACAGCTGGATGGGCCTGGATCCCCGGCCGGAGTACCTGGGCATAATGGCGGCATGGGCCCTGATCGCCGGGAGCCTGGCGGTCCGCTTCTTCCGCTGGTCACAGGCATAGGGAAGGAGGAGCGGTGACGGTTCGCACGCCGGACAGCGGCTTCGAGGCGGTTGAGCATCAGGCCGACCGGCTCGCGCGGGTGGTGCCCTACCTGCTCCTCGCCTTCCCGCTCCTCCCGTACGTGCTGTCCCAGCATCCGACGGCCGGGGCGTTCGGCATCACCGTCGGCGTCGCGGCGGCCGCGGCAGCCTGGATCACCTGGATGATCGTCCTGCATCCCGGCTGGGCGCAGCGCCAGTGGGCGATGCGGATCTACTTCACCGGCCTGCTGGTCTTCATCGCGGTGCTCACCATCCGCAGCCCCTGGTTCGCCTTCTTCACCTGGATCGGCTTCCTGCAGGCGTTCATGCTCCTGGCCGGGGCGTGGCGGTGGGTGTTCTCCGCGATGGTGGCCGTCTTCTTCGGCATGGCGCAGGGCGGGGGATTTCACCGCCCGACGGTGGTGGCGGTGGCGATCTGGGCCGTCCTGGGCTGCGTCGATCTCGTGCTCATCGGGGCGTTCGTCCGGCTGGGGGCCAAGACCGAGGAGCAGAACCTGGCCCGGAAGCAGATGATCGTCGAGCTGGCCGAGGCCAACCAGCGGCTGGAGGAGATGGTCGCGGAGAACACCGGGCTGCAGGCCCAGCTGCTTACCCAGGCCCGGGAGGCCGGCGCGGGGGACGAACGGCAGCGGATGGCCCGGGAGATCCACGACACGCTCGCCCAGGGCCTGACCGGGATCATCACCCAGCTCGAGGCCGCCCAGCAAACCGGCATCGAGGCCGAACGCGACCGGCGGATCGGCAACGCCACCCGGCTGGCCCGAGACAGCCTGGCCGAGGCCCGCCGCTCGGTCCAGGCGCTGCGGCCGCAGGCGCTGGAAGACAGCAAGCTGCCCGACGCGCTGGCCGCCGAAGCGGCCCGCTGGACGGCGACCAGCGGCGTGGCCGCCGAAGTCGCCGCGACCGGTGACCCGCGGCCGCTGCACCCCGAGGTGGAGGTGACGCTGCTGCGGGTGGCGCAGGAGGCCCTGGCCAACGTGGCCAAGCACGCCGGCGCCTCGCACGCCTGGGTCACACTGTCCTACATGGAGGACGTGGTGACCCTCGACGTCCGGGACGACGGCGCCGGCTTCGGCGCGGCGCCGAGCCAGGCCGCGGGCGCGAGCCGCGCCGACGGCACGAGCCAGGCCAGCGGCGGTTTCGGGCTGATCGCCATGCGCCAGCGGGTCAGCCGGCTGGCCGGCCAGCTGGAGATCGAGTCAGAGCCCGGGGCCGGCACCGCGGTGTCGGCCAGCCTGCCCGCCATCCCGCTGGACCCGCCGCCCCACGCAGCCATAGCCGCGCCCGCACCCGTGGCTGCGCCCGCACCCGTGGCCGCGCACGCAGCCATGGCCGAGGAGTCATCGTGACCGGCATCATCCGGCTGCTGATCGCCGACGACCACCCGGTCGTACGCGACGGGCTGCGCGGCATTTTCGAGGCCAGCAGCGAGTTCGAGGTGGTCGGCGAGGCCGCCAGCGGCCGGGAGGCGGTCGACCGCGCAGCGGCGCTGCGGCCCGACGTGGTGCTGATGGACCTGCGCATGCCGGAGCTGGACGGGGTCAGCGCGATCAGGATGCTCGCCCAGCGCGGCGTCGGCAGCCGGGTGCTGGTCCTCACCACCTTCGACACCGACACCGACGTGGTGCCTGCGATCGAGGCCGGAGCCACTGGCTACCTGCTCAAGGACTCCCCGCCGGAGGAGCTGCTGCGCGGCGTCCGCGCCGCGGCGCGCGGCGAAGCCGTCCTCTCGCCGTCCGTCGCGACCCGGCTGCTCGGCCAGGTCAGGGCGCCGGCCCGGGAACCGCTCAGCCAGCGCGAGCTTGACATCCTCGGCCTGATCGCCCGCGGCTGCTCGAACCGGGAAGCCGCCGCCCGGCTGTTCATCAGCGAGGCCACGGTCAAGACCCACGTGCTGCACATCTACGCCAAGCTCGGCGTCAACGACCGGGCCGCCGCCGTAGCCACCGGCTTCCAGCGCGGCCTGCTGCCCCGCCCCTGACGGCTCGCGCCAGATTGGGGCTAGAGGGGGTAGAGGGGCGACGCAGGGGAGGCTGGCGGCGGGGAAGGGGCTCCGGGTAAGCGGCCGGGGCCGTTCGGCATAACGAGTCTTTCCTGGTGTAACGGCAGAACAGGTAGCCGTCGTCTTCCAGGACGTGAGCCAGGGCGAGGGGCTGCGGCGAGCTCGCGGGCAGCGCGCCGGCCAGGATGCGGTTCCCGGTCGGGCCCGCCAGCACCGGGCTGACGGTCAGGCACAGCTCGTCCAGCAGGCCGGCCTCGGCGATCTGGGCCAGCAGGTGCGGGCCGCCCTCGGCGAGCATCCGCCGGTGGCCGCGCTCGGCCAGCGCGGCGATGGCCGCCTTGAGGTCCACGGTGTCCTGGCCGGCCACGATGACATCGGTCAGCCCTTCCAGGGCGGCCCGGCGGTCGGCGGGGGCCTGCGCGGTCGTGATGATGATCGTGCGGGCCCAGGCCGGGGCCGTGGCGATGAGGCGGCTGGACGGGTCGAGGTCCAGCCGGGCGGTGATCACCGCGATCGGCGGGGTCGGGGGCCGGCCCGGCCGCAGGTCCGGCCAGAGCTCGTGCTGGCGCACCGCGGCGTAGTTCTCGGCGCGCACCGTCGCCGCGCCCACCACGATCACGTCCGCCAGCGTGCGCATCAGCGCGAACAGGCGCCGGTCGGCCTTTGAGGACAGGCCCTGGGTGACGCCGTCGAGGCTGGCCGCGCCGTCGACGCTCGAGACCATGTTGGCGCGCAGCCACGGCCCGGAGGGGTAGGCGTACAGCGCCGCCCAGTCGGCGTCGCCGAGGGGAGCGGCGGCGAAGATCTGGCGCATGATCAGTCCGCGGACCGCAGCACGACGGTGGCCCGGGCGCCGACGTCGAGTTCGCTCTTCGGCATCAGGATCACTCCGTCCTCCTCGTCGCTGGCCTCCGCTGTGCCGGTATCGATCACGACCTCCCAGCCGGTCGCCAGGCTCGCCTCGGGCAGGGTGAACGTGATCGGATCGCGGTGCGTATTGAACAGCAGGAGAAACTTGGCGTCCATAATCCTGCCACCCCGCGGATCCGGTTCGCTGATCGCCTCGCCGTTCAGGAAGGCCGCCAGCGACTGGGCGTAGTCGGCCTGCCAGTCCTCCTGGGTCATTTCCTGCCCCGCCGGGGTCAGCCAGATGATGTCGCTGATCTCGTCGTCCGGGTCCTGCCGGCCGCGGAAGAACCGGCGCCGCCGGAACACCGGGTGGTCGCGGCGCAGCCCGGCCAGGACCTCGGTGAACCGCAGCAGGTCCCGCTCGGCGTCCGCCAAGCTCCAGTCCAGCCAGGAGATCTCGTTGTCCTGGCAGTAGGCGTTGTTGTTGCCCCGCTGCGACCGGCCCATCTCATCCCCGGCCAGCAGCATCGGGACCCCCTGGGACAGGAACAAGGTGACCAGGAAGTTCCGCTTCTGCCTGGCGCGCAGCTCGTTGACGGCCGGGTCGTCGGCCGGGCCCTCCGCGCCGCAGTTCCACGACCGGTTATCGTCCGTGCCGTCCCGGTTGCCCTCGCCGTTGGCCTCGTTGTGCTTGTGGTTGTAGCTGACCAGGTCGTTGAGGGTGAACCCGTCGTGGCAGGTGACGAAGTTGATCGACGCGACCGGCCTGCGCCCGCTGGTCGCGTAGAGGTCGCTGGAGCCGGTCAGCCGTGAGGCGAACTCGCCAGTCATCTCCGGGCGGCCCCGCCAGAAGTCCCGGACCGAGTCGCGGTACTTCCCGTTCCATTCGGTCCACAACGGCGGGAAGTTGCCGACCTGGTAGCCGCCCTCGCCCACGTCCCACGGCTCGGCGATCAGCTTCACCTGGGACACCACCGGGTCCTGCTGAACCAGGTCGAAGAACGTGGACAGCCGGTCCACGTCGTGCAGTTCCCTGGCCAGCGCCGAGGCCAGGTCGAACCGGAACCCGTCGACGTGCATCTCCAGGACCCAGTACCGCAACGAGTCCATGACCAGCTGCAGCGCGTGCGGGTGCCGCGCGTTCAGGCTGTTCCCGCAGCCGGTGTAGTCCAGGTACCGCCACGGCTCCGAGCCGTCCAGCCGGTAGTAGGCGCTGTTGTCAATGCCGCGGAAGGACAGGGTCGGTCCCCGGTGGTCGCCCTCTGCGGTGTGGTTGTAGACCACATCGAGGATGACCTCGATGCCCGCCTCGTGCAGGGTCTTGACCATCGCCTTGAACTCGCTGACCTGCTCGCCGCGCTGCCCGGCCGAGGAGTACCTGTTGTGCGGGGCCAGGAACCCGATCGTGTTGTAGCCCCAGTAGTTGCTCAGGCCGCGCTCGGCCAGGGACTGCTCGGCCACGAACTGATGCACCGGCATGAGCTCGACGGCCGTGACGCCCAGCCGCTGCAGGTGCGCGATCACGGCGGGGTGCGCCAGGCCGGCGTAGGTGCCCCGCTGGTCCGGCGGGACCTCGGGATGGCGCAGGGTCAGCCCGCGTACGTGCGCCTCGTAGATGACCGTCTCGTGGTAGGGGATCTGCGGCGCGCGGTCGTGGCCCCAGTCGAAGAACGGGTTGATCACTACGTTCTTCGGCATGTGCGGGGCGCTGTCGGTGGTGTTCCGCCTCCGCGGGTTGCCGAGCTGGTAGTCGAACAGCGACCTGTCCCAGCGGATATCGCCCTCGACCGCCTTGCCGTACGGGTCCAGCAGCAGCTTGGAGCCTTCGCAGCGCAGCCCCCGCGCGGGGTCCCAGGGACCGTGCACGCGGTAGCCGTAGCGCTGGCCCGGCGCGGAGCCGGGCAGGTATACATGCCAGACGAAGCCGTCGACCTCGGTCAGCTCGACCCGTTCCTCGATCGCGGGCCCCTGGTCACCCTCTTCGGGGTCGGCGAACAGGCACAGCTCGACGCGGTCGGCGACCTCCGAGAACAAGGTAAAGTTCGTCCCCCAGCCGTCCCAGGTCGCGCCGAGCGGATAGGGCGTTCCTGGCCAGGTATGCATTCGCCCCCTTCTCCAGGGTGATCCGGCGAGTCAGGCCGCCTCGTCAGCCGCCGACTCTACCTGGTACGCGCATGCCCGGCGGGACGTTCGAGAGACCGGATCGTGATCTGCGGATCCGGGATCCCCGGCGTTCCGGGGGCTATAGGAGGTTTTACCCAGTTTTACGCTGCTGCCCGCTCCCGGGTTTCCGCCTCCTGGTAACGATCGAGGATCACGTCGGCCACATCCGCCGACGCGCCCAGCGCCGCCGAGACCGCGGCCGCCCCCGCGGCCAGCGACGTGTCCCGGATCCGGTCGGCGAATACGCCCGGCGCGAGCAGGTAGCTGGCCACCACCACCCGGCGGGCACCGGCCCGCAGGAGCCGGGCCACGGCCGTCGCCGGGTCGGGGCCGGCGGCCGACGCGTAGGCCGGGCGCACCGCGTACCAGCCCGTCTTGGCCTGCCACTGCGCGGCGAGGCGCGCGATGGCGGCGTTCGCCTCCGGATCGCTCGACCCGGCGGCGGCGAGGACCACCGCGACCTCGGCCGGGTTCTGCAGCGCCGCCTCGGGCAGGCGCCGTTCCAGGGCGCGGAGCAGCAGCGGGTGCGGCCCGAGCGGCTCGCCGTACGTCACCCGGGCCCGGGGCAGCGCCCGGGCCAGCATCCGGGGGATGTCGGTCTTGCTGTGGTACGCCGCGGTGAGCAGCAGCGGCAGCACGGTGACCGGCGTGCCGGGCCGCAGCGCCCGCATGACCTGCGGCACGGACGGCGCCGCGTGACCCAGGTAAGCGGCCCGCGGGTCCGGCACGCGCAGGCCGCGCTCCGCCGCCCTGGCCGACACCAGCGCCATCAGCTCGCCGATGGCGGCCGCCGCGCGCGGGTCCTTGCTCCCGTGCGCGACAGCCACCAGGGCCCGGTCAGGATCGGCCGACGTCCGGGGGGCCAGGCCAGGTTCAGGCATGAATCCCGCACTCGGTCTTGCCGGTCCCGGCCCAGCGACCGCTGCGCGGGTCGGCGCCCGTCTCGACCTTGATGGTGCAGGTCGCGCAGCCGATGGAGGGGTAGCCGTCGTAGACCAGGGGATTGACCAGCACGTTGTTGACGGTGATGTAGTCGTCGACCTGCTTCTGGCTCCAGCTGACGATCGGGTTGACCTTGATCATCTCCCGCTTGTCGTCCCATTCGACCGCCTGGGCCTGGCGGCGCTCGCTGGTCTCGTCGCGGCGCACGCCGGTGATCCACGCGTCGTAGTTGGTCAGCGCCCGCTCCAGCGGCTCGACCTTGCGCAGGTAGCAGCACAGGTCGGGATTGCGCCCGTAGAGCCGCGGGCCGAGTTCGGCGTCCTGCTCGGCGACCGTGCGCGACGGGGTGACGTTGACCAGGCGGATCGGGTACACGGCCGACACGGCGTCCCGGGTGCCCACCGTCTCGGCGAAGTGGTAGCCGGTGTCGAGGAAGAGCACGTCGATGCCGGGCCGGACCGCGGAGGCCAGGTGGACGATCACGGCGTCGGTCATCGAGGAGGTGATACAGATCCGGTCACCGAAGGTATCGGTGGCCCAGCGGATGACCTCCTCGGCGGGCGCGTCGGCAAGTGCCTCAGCGGCCTGTTCGGCGAGGGTTCGCATGTACTCGGGCTCCTCCAGGCTGGTCTGCTCCAGGCCGCAGGGTACGAGGGAGGTCACAGGGTCACTCCTATTCCGGCAAAGCGTAGCTGGAAACTCCTGGTGCAACTGCGGCAATGCCATTCGCCGTCAGTCGCGCCTTGCGGTTCGAGGTCTTCCTCGCCGCAGTAAGGGCAGTAAAACGGGACAGCCCGGGTGGTCACGTGAGGTCCTCCTCGGCCGCCCGCGCGGTCCAGGCGGCGAATGTCTCTCCATCTGCCCGGCCCGCCTGGAACCGCCTCAGGACACGCTCCACGTAGTCTGGCAATTCCTCGGCGGTGGTCTTGAGCCCGCGCAGCTTGCGGCCGAACCCCGAGCCGGCGCCGTCGCCGCCGTTCAGGCTGCCGCCCAGGTGCACCTGGAAGCCCTCGACCTGAGTTCCGTCCGGGCCGGTGACCAGCGATCCCTTCAGCCCGATGTCGGCCGTCTGGATCCGGGCGCAGGAGTTGGGGCAGCCGTTGACGTTGATCGTGACCGGCGTGTCGAAGCCGGGCAGGCGCCGCTCGAGCTCGCCGATCAGATCCGCGGCCCGGGCCTTGGTCTCCACGATGGCGAGCTTGCAGAACTCGATGCCGGTGCACGCCATGGTGTTCCGGCGGAAGGCGCTGGGCCGGGCGGGCAGCCCGGCCGCGTCGAGCTCGGCGACCAGGTCCTCGGTGCGCTCGGGCGGCACGTCGAGGATGACCATCTTCTGCTCGGTCGTGGTGCGCACCCGGCCGCTGCCGTACCGGGCGGCCAGGTCGGCGACGACGTCGAGCGCGTCGGCCGACACCCGGCCCACCGTCGGCGCGAAACCCACGTAGCAGTTCCCGTCCCGCTGCTGGTGCACGCCCACGTGGTCGCGGACGCCGCCGCGGGGCGCTCCCGGCGGAGGGCCGTCCGGCAGCGCGTACCCGAGGTATTCCTTCTCCAGCACCTCACGGAACTTCTCCGGGCCCCAGTCCGCGACCAGGAACTTGATCCTGGCCCGGTGGCGCAGCCTGCGGTAGCCGTAGTCGCGGAACAGCCCGGCCACCCCGGCCCACACCTCGGGCACCTGGCCGGGCCGGACGAACGCGCCCAGCCGCCGGCCGATCATCGGGTTGGTGGACAGGCCGCCGCCGACCCACAGGTCATACCCGGTCTCTCCGGCCGCGTTGACGACCCCCACGAACGCGATGTCGTTGATCTCGTGGATGGCGCACTGGGCCGTGCATCCGCTGATCGAGGACTTGAATTTGCGCGGCAGGTTAGAGAACGCGGCGTCGCCGATGTACGTGTCGGTGATCGCGGCGATCTCCGGCGTGGCGTCGATGATCTCCTCGGCGTCCAGCCCGGCCAGCGGGCAGCCCAGGATGACCCGCGGCGTGTCGCCGCAGGCCTCGGTGGTGGACAGGCCGACGGCTTCCAGCGCGTCCCAGATATCGGGGACGTCCTCGATCTCGACCCAGTGCAGCTGGATGTTTTGCCGGTCGGTCACGTCCGCTGTACCGCGCGCGTACCGGCGCGAAATGTAGGCGATGACGCGGAGCTGGTCGTTATCGAGCTGACCGCCGTCGATCCGGATGCGCAGCATGAAGTAGCGGTCGTCGAGTTCCTCGGGTTCCAGGACCGCGGTCTTGCCGCCGTCAATGCCCGGCCGGCGCTGGGTGTAGAGCCCGTACCAGCGGAAGCGGCCGCGCAGGTCGGCGGGGTCGATGGAATCGAAGCCTTGCTTGGAATAGACGTCGAGGATCCGCTGGCGGACGTTGAGCCCGTCGTCGTTCTTCTTGCTTTCCTCGTTCTTGTTCAGCGGCTCGCGGTAGCCGAGGGCCCACTGGCCCTCGCCGCGCTTTCGTCGTGTCTTGGTCCCGGTCGTGGTGCCGACTGGCATCGGAAACGTTCCTTCAGGTTCGGGGCGCGCACCGCGAGAACCTGGTCCTGCCGGCCGCTGCCCGCCCGGCGCGACGGGCCGCGCCCGCCAGGCTTCGGCGTCAGCCTCAGCCCGAGGCGTTACAAGCGGGTGTAACAGCAGGAAGGCACCCGGCATCGCGCGCCTGGTCCATAAATTGGCGGCGGCGATTATCGGGTGCCGAGACAGATGGCGCTGCGGACGCGCAGGAAGTCGACGTGCCGACGCACGACGAGCAACGGGTCCGTAACACTCATTACAACAGGATCACATGTAACGGACCCGGCTGTCCAGGACAAGTCCGGCATGTGGACAGTCCTCGTGGGCACCATACGCGTGGCAACCGGGCCGCTGCGCGTGATATTCCCGGGCGGTGCCGGTCAGCCCTGGCGGATCCAGCTGAGCGGCGGCTCGGATCCCGATGCCGCCGACTGCGCCGGCGGCCGGTGCTGGCAGTCGCACCACGTGCCGCCGGGGCAGTCCTCGTGCTGCCGCTTCCGGCACGGTACGCAGATCATGTCCCTATTGTGCGGCCCGGCCGGGACCGGTGTGGCTGCCTCGCGCCGGCGAGGGTACACCGGGAGGCATGACCTCCGAGCCCGGAAGCTACGTGCTCCCCTTCCCGGACCGGCGGAGCGCTGGCCGCCTGCTCGCGGAACGGCTGGCCGATGTCGTGGACCTGGATCAATGGGCCGAACGGACCGTGGTGCTCGCCCTGCCCAGAGGTGGCGTGGCCGTGGCCCGCGAAGTCGCCGAGGTCCTGGGCGTGCCGATGGACGTGATCGTGACGCGCAAGATCGGCTACCCGCCCCAGCCCGAGCTCGGCCTCGGCGCCATCGCCGAGGGCCTGCCGCAGCCCGTTTACGATGCCACGCTGCTCGGTCGGCTGGCGCTGGCGCCTGCTGACCTGTCCGAGGTGGTGGCGGCGGAGGAGGCCGAGCTGGAGCGACGGGTGCGAATCTATCGAGACGGCAAGCCGCTGCCACCGATAGCGGGCCGGTGCGTGATCGTGGTGGACGACGGGCTGGCGACCGGCAGTACCGCGCGCGCCGCCCTGCGCTCACTGCGGGCCGCGCAGGCGGCGCACCTCGTCCTCGCGGTACCGGTCGCGCCACCGTCCGCGGCCGAATCCATGCGCGCGGAGGCCGACCAGGTCGTCATCCTGGCCGCGCCCGGCGGGTTCTCGTCCGTAGGGGAGTGGTACACGGCCTTCGGCCAGCTGACCGACGCGGACGTCATGGCGCTGCTGGGCTGAAGAGCGCGGGACTTCGGGCTTTACGGGGTGCTCTCGGCGATCTGCGGACTGCTGGCGGCTCAGGCCGCGTTGGCCCGGCGCATGCGACGACGCCGCTCCGCTGCCCGCTCCTCCTCGTTGAGGCCGCCCCAGGTGCCGTACTTCTCCGGCCGCGACACCGCGTAGTTCAAGCACTCGAGCCGTACGGGGCAGGCCATGCAGATCTCCTTGGCCTTGCGCTCCCTGATCTCCCGTTCCGGCTGGCGCTCGCCATCCGGGCCGAAAAAGAGCAAGAGATCCTCACCCCGGCACTCAGCGGCATCTTGCCAACCCCAGTTAGGGCGGGGGAGCACGGCCGACTGCCGACGTACCTGCGACATGGAACAATCACCTCAACCAAGATGCATCAAATCGTGCGTTACAGTATCAATCATGCGTTCGGAGCGTCAGGCTCGTGGACACGCGCACGCGAGCCGGCCTGTCCGAGTACCTCCGTCGCAAGATAGAACGCGTCTCGGCGACGAGGTGTTCCCGTACGCAGGTCAGGCGATCGCGTAAGCAAACGGTCACTTAACCGAACGGCTGACGCTTGCGCGGCGGTTCACTCATCCTTGCTAAACAACCACGCGGGCCGCAGCATGCCCGCGGATAATGATGCCATCCTCTATGTCACCTTGCACGCAGGGTGGTGAAATTCACCGCGTGATTTCCGGTTTCTTTCTCGGGCGTCCCGCGGCGGGCGGCTAGCCTGCCTGTCAATGTTCGTGACGAACTGGACAAAGGGATGGGAGCACGCCACCATGAGCGGCATGTCAGCGTCGGACGCAGCGCCCCTACCCCGGCTCGGCGAGGTCTTCTTCGACGTGCGTGGCAGTTCCCGCAGCATGCGCCTGAGCTGGTACGCCGACACCGGGATCTCAGTATTCAGCATCTGGCAGGGCGGCACCTGCACCGGCACGTTCAGGCTGCCCCAGGAGGAGCTGGCCAGGCTGATGGACGCCTTGCAGCGCGGAATGCATCAGGACCCGCGGGACCCCCGCGGCACGGGCGGTTTCGCGCGCCAGCTGTCCGGTGCTCCGACCGATCCGAGGCTCACCGCACTGCCCGGTTACGCTGGCGGCCGGGATCTCGGCCGAGAGGCTGATTTCACCGGTCCCGTGACCGGTGATTTTCGCGCTCTGCGCCCCGACGAGCCGGTCGGCCCGATGGTGCTCGGCGGTGCTTCCCCCCGGGCGCTCCCGCCGGGTGGCGGCTACGCTGACCAGCCCCGCTACGACGAGCAGGGGCGGTATGCGGAGCCGGGGTATCGCGATCCAGCCCGCTACGCAGACCCTTCCCAGTACCGCGAGCTCGGGTACGCCCAGCACGCCCGGTACCCTGAGCAGCCCCCATACCCCGAGCCGGGGTATGGGGATCCAGCCCAGTACGCAGACCCGGCCCAGTACGCAGACCCGGCCCAGTACGCAGACCCAGCCCAGTACGCAGACCCAGCCCAGTACGCAGACCCAGCCCAGTACGCAGACCCAGCCCAGTACCCAGGCCAGGCCCCCTATCCCGCGCAGGCCCAGTACCCGGACCCGGCGTACTCCGGGCCGGAGTACGCCGACCAGGGCTACCAGGAGCAATTCGCAGCTCAGGGAGCCTACGGGGCGCAGGCGTCACGGGCAGGCCAGCGTTACGACGACGGCGGGTATCCGGGCTCGGCCGAGCCGGGCTACCCGGGATACGGGTACGGCGAGCCGACGCCTCCGGGGCTCATCCCGCTGGGGAACGGCAGCGGAGCTTATGCCAGTCAGGGTTTCGAGCATCAGGGCTACCAGCAGGGATACCCGGGCCAGGCCTACCCGGCCCAGTACGCGGACCCGGCCCAGTACGCGGACCCAGGCCAGTACGCGGACCCGGCCCAGGGATTCGCCGGCTATGGGTACAACGAGCGCGGGAACCATGACCAGCCCTTCGAGGCCCCCGGGAGCTACCGTGGCCAGCAAGGCCTCCCCGGCCCGACGGATTCCGGCGGGTTTCCGTCGGCCGGGGAGCCAGGTGGTTTCGGGGGAGCCGGCGCCCATGCCGCGCAGGGGCACCACGAACGCGGGTACGGTCAGCAGCGCTATCAGCCGGATGCCACCCAGTCCGCGCCCGACCAAGGCTACGGGTACGCGGAGCAGGGCTACTCGGACCGGCGCCATGCGGGCCCGGCCGAGGGTTACCCGGAGGAGGAATACCCCGTCGGCCAGCACGCCAGCCACCAGGCGGCCTATGAGCACTCCAGCTATGCCCAGCCCGGCTATGACCGTACTGGCCCGGAGCCAGGCGGGAACCGCCGCGATAGCCACCCTGGCGACGCCTACAACGGCGCCGGTTACGACAGCGCCAGCTACAACGCCGGCGGTTACGACAGCGCCGGTTACAACGGTGCCGGTTACAACGGCACCGGCTACGACAACGGCACCGGCTACGACAACGGCACCGGCTACGACAGCGTCAGCTACGAGAGTGCCGGTTACGACAGCGGGACGAGCCATGACGGTGCGGGCTACGGTGACGGTAGCCCGGGGTACGCCGGGAATGGTTACGGCGACGGCGGTGCCGCCTACTCCGGAGCCGGTTACGGCGGCGACGGTCCCGGCCAGCCGGGCGGATACCAGCCGGGGCATGCGGGCAGCGACTCGCGGGACCGCGCGCCGTACGAGGATACGGTCGTTACCCCGAGCCAGCCGGTGTCGTCGTTTCCTTATGACGGCGGTCCGCCGCCGGATCGGGAACACAGACGCCGCCGGCGGCGTTAGACTCAAACGGCCGGTGCGGCTGTGTCCCCGGGCCGCACCTATTGCCTTCGCGGAATACCGTTTGGCTGGAGCCGCGTTGTGCCTTTCGCCGAGAGGCGACCTCCGCACCGGTTAGCGTGACAAAGGGCCGGCCGGGTTTTATGCCCGGCCGGCTCTTTGCTGTATTCAGGCCGACCCGGACGGTGCTGGCTGCGTTTTCTCCGGGCCGCCCGGAGCGCCGGCGCCGTCTACGACGGCCGGGGTGTCTTCCTCAGCTGGCGGTATGGGGCCGATCACCGCGTTCAGCACCTGCGAGTTCGGGATGGCCATCACGCCGGCTGCGGCTTTCAGCCGGACATAGGTGATCCCGATCTCCACCACCGTCCCGTCCAGGGTGCCGCCCAGGGCTCCGGCCCGGAGCCGGATCGCGTCGCCCGCGCGAAACGGGCGGGCGAACTGCAGCACCAGGCCGGCGAACACGTTGCCCAGCGCCTGCTGCGCGGCGATTCCGACGAAGACGGTGGTGAGCGCCCCGCCCAGGACGAGCTGGGTGACCGGCAAGCCGAGCAGGTCAAGGGTGATCACCAAGGTGGTGAAACCGCCGACGATCAGGACGGCATACCTGGCCACGGCCGCGTGCGCCGTGCCCAGCCGCGGCTCGAGCAGCCCGCGCGCCTGCCCGGCCAGGCCGAAGGTGGCCATCGACCCGAATACGCCGAACGCCGCGGCGGCGCAGTACTGGATGATGTGGCTGGTCAGGTGGTTCGGCGAGAACGTCTGCGCCTCAGGCCGGGCCTGCCGGGAGATGACCGCAGCGGCGATCGCGAGCACCAGGGCGGCGATTGACCGCCACGGGCGGGCCCTATGCCGGACGCGCGCCATCCGCGCCGACAGGTCGGTCTGCGGCTCCTGCACCTCGCCGCTCCTCCTCCCGTGGATACCCGCCTAACGCTATCGGGCAGGAGGGCGGCGCCGCGGGATGACCGGTGCAAGCGCGCCCAGCGGCTGATCAGTGGATCAGCGGCGGCCCGGCGGGGAACCAGAGCTGTCCGGCGGCCGATGAACCGGACGGCCTCGGTGAGTTCCGGGGTCAGGAACACGGCAAAAAGGCCGGGTAAGATCGGGGGAAAAGCCTATAGATCGTGCTAGGGGTGTCCGCCGATGACCGACCGGCCGATCCGTGCGTCCGACCAGGAGCGGGAGAGCATCGTCGATGTCCTGCGCGATGCGTTCACCGAGGGACGGTTGACCGCCGACGAGCTTGAGGAGCGGACGGCGGCCGCCTACGCCGCGAAGACCCGGGACCAGCTAGGGGACCTGACCAGTGATCTCCCGGTTCAGCCGCCGCTCGGCGCTGACCTGAGCCGCGGGCCGCACGCGCGTCCGGCACCACCGGGGACGGCCGCAGCCCGGGCGCAGCAGTCCAGGCACCGCCGTCCGTACGACCGGCTGCTGCCGGTCTTGGTCATCTGGATCCTGATCGCGGCCGCGGCCGGGGCGCCGAGTCTGGCCGCCGCGCTGTCCTTCGTATTCATCTGCCTGCTGGCGTGCCGGATCGGCTACGGGGGCCGCTGGTAACCGCGAGTGACCGCTGACACGCTGACGGGGTCGTTCAGCGTTTACCCGCATTTCGGTGCGAGGTGACGGCTACTATGGGTCAGCCGGCGCGAAGGCAGACGCGCGGACGTGCTAGATCACCGGGGCCTGCGGGATCAGCGAACAGGCCGGGAATGCGCCCGGCAGGCTCAAGGAGTCGGGAGGCGGTCGTTGACGAACGCGACCACCGGTAGCGAGCGGCTCGTTCCCGGTCAGGAGCCGCCCGGCCCACGCAGCCCGCAGCTGGCCAGGCTCGTCCGCCCGGTCGTGACCCACTGGCCGTTTGCCCTGGTCGTTCTCGCCGCCATCGTAATGCGCATCGTGGTGGTCCTCGGCTATCCGCCGATCTTCTGGTTCAGCGACTCCTATAACTACATTCTCGATGCGGTCACGCACACCCCGGATCAGGTCCGGCCGAACGGTTACCCGTTCTTCCTCGATCTCCTGCTCCCGCTGCACAGCGACTACGCGATCGGGCTGCTCCAGGCGGCCATGGGCGTCATCGTCGGCGTGGCCATCTATGCCCTGCTGCGCCACCGCGGCCTGCCCTGGTGGGGCGCAACGCTAGCCGCCGTGCCGGTGATGTTCGACGCCTACGAGCTGCACCTCGAGCACATGATCACCGCTGACCCGCTGTTCATCTTCCTGGCCACCCTCGCCGTGGTCATCCTGTGCTGGAGCAACCGGCCCTCGGTGCTGACCATGGCGGGCGCCGGGCTGCTCATCGGGTACGCGACGCTGGTGCGGTCGGTGGGGGAGCCGCTGCTCATCTTGGTCATCGTCGGCATGCTCGCCCGGCGGGTCGGCTGGCGCCGGCTCCTGGCCTTCGCGGTGGCGGGCATCTTGCCGATCGGCTTGTACATGGTCTGGTTTCACCAGGGCACCGGCAAGTACGCGCTGAGCGAGTCGCAGGGCAGCTTCCTGTACAGCCGGGTCAGCACGTTCGCCGAGTGCTCGAAGATGAACGTGCCCGCTCTCCTGGCCTACCTCTGCGACCCGACCAAGCTGCAATACCGCCCGGTGGCGGGGGAGTACATCTGGGCGGACAACGAGCTGAAGCCCTATCAGAAGGTCAACACGCCGCTGTACCTGGCCCTCGGCAGCGATACCTCGCAGCGGTTCGGTCCGGAGATCAGCGCCCAGACTCAGCAGTTCGCTGAGCGTGCCATCGAAGCCCAGCCGGTGGCTTACGCGCGGGCGGTAATCGACGACGTGCTGCACACCTTCGGCTGGAACCGGCAGCCTGACCCGAAGGACTACGCCGGCAATGGCCCGAACTTCCAGTTCGTCAGCACCCAAGAGATGAACCTGCAGATCCCCTGGTATGCCACCCCCGATCACATCCCGGGCACGCCCCTGCATCAGCCGGACAGTTCCAGCCTCACCTGGTGTAATGCGAACTGCCAGCTGAACGACAATCAGGCGACCGTGATCATGACGGCGGAGCGGGACTTCGCCGACGGCCAGGGTCAGGGCTTCGGATGGACCACGGCGGTCCAGCCGTGGGAACACATACTCGAGGTCTACCAGCGGTACATCTTCCTGCGCGGGACCCTGCTCGGCCTTATCGTGCTCATCGGCGCGGCCGGGGTGCTGGCCCGCTGGCGCCGCTGGGGCGGCATCGGCTTGCTGCCCTGGCTGGTCGGGGTGCTGCTGATCGTGCTCCCGCCGATGACCGCCGGCTTCAGCTACCGGTACGTGCTGGCGGCCGCTCCGGTGGCCTGCCTGGCCGCCGGGCTGGCCTTCACCCGGGCGCCGGGCGGTAGGTCAGTGCGCGCCCTGGCGGCCGATCTGCGGCGGAACCTTGGCCGCGGCGGCGCTGTCGATCAAGAATAGCGTCCGCTGCCGGCCGCGGGCGCCCGCGGCGGGAACCTGCACCGGGCCGGCGTTGGACAGGGCCAGCGCGATCGCGTCGGCTTTCTCCGCGCCCGAGGCCAGGATCCAGACCTCCCGGGCCGCCTGGATCGACGGCAGCGTGAGGGACAGCCGGGTCGGTGGCGGCTTCGGCGATCCCCGGACCGCCACCACCGGCCGCTCATCATAGAGCGCGGGCATACCGGGGAACAACGACGCGACGTGGGCCTCGGGGCCGATGCCCAGCATCAGCACGTCGAACTCCGGGACCGGGCCGTGATCCTCGGGGTTCGTCGCGGCCTCCAGCCACGACGCGTACCTGGCCGCCGACGCCTCCGGATCGTCGCCGTCCGGCCCGTCCGGTCCCGGCATCGGGTGCACCCGGGCCGGATCGGCGTCCACGTGATCGAGCAGGGCGCCGCGCGCTCCGGTCTCGTTCCGCTCCGGGTCGCCGGCGGGCACGAACCGCTCGTCGCCCCACCAGATGTCCAGGTGCGGCCAGTCGATGGCATCGCGGGCCGGGGCGGCCGCCAGCTCGGCCAGCACCGCGGTCCCGATGCCGCCTCCGGTCAGCACCACCGAGGCCGTGCCCCGCGCCGCCATCGAATCGACCAGCCTGGTGACCAGGCGCGCCGCGACCGCCTTGGCCAGCAGCGGTGCGTCCCGGTGCACGATCACCTCGGGCGTGGTCACGATGTCCCCCCGCTCAACGGGCCGGGCCCGCGGCCAGGGCCCGCAGTGTTTCCGCGTACACCTCGTCCGGCTCGAGCCTGCGCAGCTCCTCGGCGATCAGGTCGTCGGTATCGCGGCGGTGCAGCGCGACCCGGCGTTCGGGCCGGCCGGGCCAGGCCAAGGTGGCGTTCCGGCCGTCCGGCCGCGAGATAGCGAGCTTCCCGTCCGGGGTGTTGAAGCTGACCTCGGTGATCCCGGGTCCTTCGGACTCGCCGCGCAGCATCTCGATGTCCAGCCGCAGGGCGAGCCAGGCGGCGATCAGGTCCGCGGTCGGGTTGGCCGGCTCAGCCAGGACCTCGCCGCTGAGCAGCTCGGGGTCCTGGTCCATGACGGCGGCGAGCAAGGTGCGCCACCCGGTGGACCGGGTCCAGCTCAGGTCAGTGTCGCCCGGCTTGTAGGTCTTGGCCAGGGCCAGCAGCATCTCCCTGGGCTCGTCGCTCGCCGCCGCGTCCGTCACCCGGCGCTGGGCCACGCTGCCGAGCGGATCAGCCGATGGCGCGGGCGGCGCGTCGTCTGGCCACCAGGTGACGACGGGGACGTCCGGCGCGAGCAGCGGCGCCACCACGGAGTCAGCGTGCTGCCCGAGCAGGCCGTACATGCGGAGCAGGATCGTCTCGCCTGGTCCGGTCTCGCCCACCCGGATCTCGGCGTCCAGCCGGGATTCGGACTTGGGTCTGCGCGTGATGACCGCGAGGATGCGGCTGGGGTGCTCCCGGCCCGCGTGGCTGGCCGCGCGGACGGCGTCGTACTGCTCGGCCTCGCCGGTGACGACGATCAGCGTCAGCACCATCCCCGAGGCCGGCCCGCCCATCGCGCGGCGCGCCTGAGTGAGCGCGTCGTGGATCGCGCCGGTGTTGGTGTCGGTCAGGTCGATGGTCATCGCGGCCTCCCTCGTACATCATCCGCCTGGACCGCGCGTGCGCTCACAGGCGCCGCCAGGCGCGGCCGTCCCTGGCCATCAGCGCCTCGGCGCTCGGCGGGCCCGCCGAGCCCGCCGTGTACTGCTCCGGCTTGGTGTAGGAGGCCCAGAAATCCTCGACTGGGTCGAGGATCCGCCAGCCGAGCTCCACTTCGGCCTGCCGGGGGAACAGCGGCGGGTCGCCGACCAGGACGTCGAGCAGCAGCCGCTCGTAGGCTTCGGGGCTGGATTCGGTGAAGGACTCGCCGTAGGCAAAGTCCATGTTCACGTCCCTGACCTCCATAGCGGTCCCCGGCACCTTGGAACCGAACCGCACGGTGATGCCCTCGTCCGGCTGGATCCTGATCACCAGCATGTTCTGGCCGAGCTCCTCGGTATCGGTGGCGGAGAACGGCAGGTGCGGCGCGCGCTGGAAGATCAGCGCGACCTCCGTCATCCGGCGCGGCAGCCGTTTACCCGCCCGCAGGTAGAACGGCACTCCGGCCCACCGCCTGGTATCGACGCCGAGCCGCAGCGCGGCGTACGTCTCCGTGCGGGAATCCGGCGGGATGCCGTCCTCCTCCAGGAAGCCGATCACCTGCCGGCCGCCCTGCCAGCCCGCGGCGTACTGCCCGCGCGCGGTGCCGGCGGCGAGGTCGGCGGGCAGCCGGACCGCGGACAGCACCTTCTCCTTCTCCATCCGCAGCGATTGCGCGTCGAACGCCACCGGCTCCTCCATCGCGGTCAGCGCCAGGAGCTGCAGCAGGTGGTTCTGCATCACGTCGCGCGCGGCGCCGATGCCGTCGTAGTAGCCGGCCCGGCCGCCGATCCCGATGTCCTCGGCCATGGTGATCTGCACGTGATCGACATAACCGCGGTTCCAGATGGGCTCGTACATCTCGTTGGCGAACCGCAGCGCCAGGATGTTCTGTACCGTCTCCTTGCCCAGGTAGTGGTCGATGCGGAACACCGCGTCCGGCGGGAACACCGACTCCAGGATGGCGTTCAGCTCCCGCGCGCTGGCCAGGTCGTGGCCGAACGGCTTCTCTATTACCACCCGCCGCCAGCCGCGGCCCCGGGAGTCGGACAGGCCGCTGCGCTTGAGCTGCTCGACTACCGTGGGGAACTGGCCCGGCGGGATCGAGAGATAGAACGCGTAGTTCCCCCCGGTGCTGCGTTCGCCATCCAGCACCCGCACTGTCTCAGCCAGCTCGTCGAAGGCCGCGTCGTCATCGAACGAGCCGGACACGAACCGCACGCCCTCACTGAGCTGCTCCCACACCGCGTCGCGGAACGGAGTGCGGGCGTATTCTTTCACCGCCTGGTAGGTGACCTGGGCGAAATCCTCGTCCTCCCAGTCCCGGCGGGCGAAGCCGACAAACGAGAAGCCCGGCGGCAGCAGCCCCCGGTTGGCCAGGTCGTAAATGGCCGGCATCAGCTTCTTGCGAGCCAGGTCGCCGGTGACGCCGAACATCACCAGGACGCACGGCTCGGCGACCCGCGGGATACGCCGGTCCCGCGGATCGCGCAGCGGATTGACCGGCCCGCAGACCTCCTTGAGCCCGGCGATGACGGCGGGGTTGCCCGGGGCCAGGCCCTCGGGGATTCCCGGTTCGGCGGTCATGCCCAACCTCCGGTCACGCTCGAACCACGGCCAGCCCCTGTGATCATCCCCGGCTCAGCGCCCCAAGTTCTTCTTGATCGACTCGAGCAGCTCAGTCCACGACGCCTCGAACTTCGCGACGCCCTCGTCCTCCAGGACCTGCACCACATCGTCATAGCCGATGCCGAGCTTCTCCAGGTCGGCCAGTACCTGACGGGACGCGTCGTAGGTACCGTGCACCGTGTCGCCGTGCAGCTCGCCGTGATCGGCCATGGCCTTGATGGTGCCCTCGGGCATCGTGTTCACGGTGTCGGCCACCACGAGGTCGACCACGTACCTGGTGTCGGGGAAGGCGGGGTCCTTGGTGGAGGTCGAAGCCCACAGCGGCCGCTGGACCTGAGCTCCCTTGTCCTTCAGGGCCCGCCAGCGCGCCGTGGCGATCCGCTGCTCGAACAGCTCGTACGCCAGCCGGGCGTTCGCGATGGCCGCCTGGCCGCGCAGCGCCTCCGCCTCCGGGGTGCCCAGCTTGTCCAGCCTGGAGTCGACTTCGGTGTCCATCCGGCTGACGAAGAAGGACGCCACCGAGCGGATCTGGGACAGGTCATGCCCGGCGGCGGCAGCCTGCTCGAGGCCCGCCACGTACGCGTCGATCACCTCGCCGTAGCGCTGCAGCGAGAAGATCAGCGTGACGTTGACGCTGATCCCTTCGGCGATGCTCGCCGTGATCGCGGGCAGCCCCTCGGGGGTGGCCGGGATCTTGATGAGCAGGTTGGGGCGGTCCACCATCCACCACAGCGAGCGCGCCTCGGCGATGGTCGCGGCCGTGTTGCGGGCCAGCCTCGGATCGACCTCGAGCGACACCCGGCCGTCCAGGCCGCCCGTCGCGTCGTACACCGGGCGCAGCACGTCGCAGGCCCAGCGGATGTCGTAGGTGGTGATCAGCCGGGACGCCTCTTCCACCGTCACGCCGCGGGTCTTCAGGTCCTCGAGCTGCCCGTCGTACGCGTTCCCGTGGTCCAGCGCGTGCGCGAAGATCGTCGGGTTAGAGGTCACGCCGACCACGTGCTGGCCGTCGATCAGCTCCTTCAGGTTGCCGGTGCGCAGCCGGTCGCGGCTGATGTCATCCAGCCATACCGACACTCCGGCTGCCGATAGTTGTCCGAGAGTGTCTGCTGACACGGTCGCTTCCCTTCCCTGTGGGCCGAGGGCCGGGCGTTCAGTCCGTGACCCGGGCCCGACTGTCGCGTGCGGCAGCGGCTACCCGCTCCGCGGTGAGGCCAAACTCTTCGTAGAGCTTCTGATATGCGGCCGAGGCGCCAAAGTGGTCTACTCCAATTGAAGCCCCCGCGTCTCCCACAAACAACTTCCAGGGTGCGGTAATGCCCGCTTCCACCGACACCCGCGCGCGGATGGTCGGTGGCAGCACTTCGCGCCGGTAGGACTCGTCCTGATCGTTGAACCATTCCACGCACGGCATGGACACCACCCGGGCCGAGATGCCGTCCGCGGCCAGCTGCTCACGGGCCTGCAGCGCGATGGGCACCTCGCTGCCGGTGCCGATCAGGATGACGTCGCTGCCGCCCGCCAGCACGTAGCCGCCCCGGGTGACCTTCTCCGCGCTCTCCAGCTCTCCTGAGCGGTCGAGCACCGGAAGGTTCTGCCTGGTCAGGCACAGCGCCGCGGGCCGTGCCCGCTCCAGGACGGTCCGCCAGGCCACCACCGTCTCGTTGGCGTCCGCGGGCCGGATCACCTCCAGGTGCGGGATGGCCCGCAGCGCCCACAGATGCTCGATCGGCTGGTGGGTAGGGCCGTCTTCGCCGAGGCCGATCGAGTCGTGCGTCCACACGTAGGTGACCGGCAGCTCCATCAGCGCCGACAGCCGCACCGACCCTCGCATGTAGTCGCTGAACACCAGGAACGTCCCGCCGTAGGGGCGGGTGCCGCCGCTCAGCGCGATCCCGTTCAGCAGGGCCCCCATGCCGTGCTCCCGGATGCCGAAGTGCAGCACCCGCCCGTACGGGTTGCCGGGGAACAGGCGGGTCTGGTGCTCGGTGGGAATGAACGAGGGCTCGCCGTCCATGGTGGTGAGGTTGCTCTCGGCCAGGTCCGCCGAGCCGCCCCACAGCTCGGGCAGCACCGGGGCCAGCGCGTTGAGGACCTCGCCGGAAGCCTTCCGGGTGGCGATGCCCTTGGCGTCAGGCGGGAAAGTGGGCAGCGCCGCGGCCCACCCGTCGGGCAGACGGCGAGCGGCCAGGCGGTCGAACAGCTGCTTGCGCTCAGGGTCGGCAGCGGCCCACTCGGCGAAGTCTCCCTCCCACTCCGCGCGCGCGGTCTTGCCGCGCTCGGCGACCTGGCGCGCGCGGGCCACCGCCTCGTCCTCGACCGGGAAGTCGACGTCCGGATCGAAGTGCAGGACCTCCTTGGTCGCCCGCACCTCGTCGACGCCCAGCGCGGAGCCGTGCGCCGCGCCCGTGTTCTGCTTGTGCGGGGCCGGCCAGCCGATGATCGTCCGCAGCGCGATGAGGGACGGCGCCTCGGTGTGCTCCCGGGCGGCCAGGAAGGCCCGGTAGAGCGCTTCGACGTCCTCGTGGTACCCGCCCTCGGGCGTGCGCCAGGTCAGCCGCTGCACGTGCCAGCCGTAGGCCTCGTACCGCGCGCAGACGTCCTCGGACTTGGCGATGTTCGTGTCATCCTCGATCGAGATCGTGTTGTCGTCGTACAGCACGATGAGGTTCCCGAGCTTCTGATGACCCGCGAGCGAGGACGCCTCGTGACTGATGCCCTCCTCGATATCCCCGTCAGAGACGAAGCAGTAGACATAGTGGTCGAACAGGCTGGCCCCCAGGTCGGCGTCCGGGTCGAGCAGGCCGTGCTCGCGGCGCGCGCCCATGGCCATGCCGACGGCGTTGCCGAGGCCCTGGCCGAGCGGCCCGGTGGTGGTCTCCACGCCGGGCGTGAGCCGGTGCTCGGGATGCCCGGGCGTGATGCTGCCCCAGGTGCGGTAGCCCTTCAGGTCATCGAGCGTCAGCCCGTACCCGGACAGGTAGAGCTGGATGTACAAGGTGAGGCTGGAATGCCCGCAGGACAGGACGAAACGGTCTCGGCCCGGCCAGTTGGGATCGGCCGGGTCGTGCCTGAGCAGGCGCTGGTAGAGCAGGTAGGCCGCCGGGGCCAGGCTCATCGCCGTGCCCGGGTGTCCTGAGCCTGCCTTCTGCACCGAGTCCATGGCCAGCACCCGGATCAGATCGACGGCGCGCGCGTCAGTCGCCGTCCACTCGAGCTTCGACTGATTGCTCACGCCTAGGAGCCTATCGGTCCAGCGGCTCCGGCTGCCGGTAGGGGGCGGCCTGGGCCGGTTCCGGGTCCGGCCTGCTCAGCGGGCCGCGGTCGCGCATGAACAGGAACAGCCGCAGCACCGCGATCCACACCAGTACCGACCCGGTGACATGGACCCAGACCAGCCCGGCCGGCAGGTGGGTGAAGTACTGGGTATAGCCGATCACGCCCTGCGCGCCCAGCGCCGCGAGCATGACCCAGCTGGCCCGCCTCGTCCGGGGCGGGGCCCCGGACATCCGCAGCCCCAGGACGAGCGCGACGGCCAGGCCGGCCAGCAGCCAGCCGATGTCGGCGTGCAGCTGCGTGACGCCTTCCAGCGGCAGGTTGTACCGGGGCGTGTCCGCGTGGCCGGCCAGCGGGCCCGTCCCCGTCACCACCGTGCCCGCCGCGAGCATCACGGCGGTGACGGCGACCAGCAGGGCGGACAGCACGCGCAGGTCCCTCCGGACCACCGTGGCCGGCGGATCGTCTCCCTCGGAGCACTTGACGTGCAGGACGACGGCCGCGGCCACGATCGCCGCGGACACCAGGAAATGCACCGAGACCGCGGCCGGGCTGAGCTTGGTCAGCACGACGATCCCGCCGATCACCGCCTGTGCGATCACCCCGGCCGGCTGGACCGCCGCCAGCCAGACCAGGTCCCGCCGCCTGGTTCCCTGCGGCCGGAACCGCCAGGCCGCGATGAAGACGAGGGCGGCGATGATGACCAGCGGGAAGTTAAGCAGTCTGTTGGCGAACTCGATCCAGGTGTTGAGCAGCGTCTGCCCGGCGTTCTTGCTGGCCACGACGTCTGCCGCGCTGCACCGGGGCCAGTCTGGGCAGCCCAGGCCGGACGAGCTCAGCCGGACCGCCGCGCCGGTGGACATGATCGCGGCGTCGGCGATGACCCCGGCCAGCGCGATCCGCCGCATCGACCGCACCGTCGGGAACAGCACGGGCCGGACGAACCTTGAGCTCTCCAGACGAGAGGCCCAGGTGCGGAGAAGATCGGCAGGCACGCCCTCATGGTAGAGGGCTGGCCGCCGCGCCGGCACACGCGATCATCACGCAGCCGATCGCCAGCCACTCCACCGGGCTGAGCTGCTGGCCGAGCAGGACCAGTCCGACCAGCGCGGCCACCGCGGGCTCCAGGCTCATCCACACGCCGAACAGCCGCATGGGCATCCGCCGCAGCGCCTCCAGTTCCAGCCCGTAGGGGATGACCGACGAGAGGATGCCGATGGCCGCCCCGGTGGCCAGCACGGCGGGCCGGAACATCGCGGTGCCGCCGGCCACGACCGCGGGCGGCGTGATCAGGATCCCCGCGACAATCATCGCGATGGCCAGGCCCGCCGATCCGGGGAAGCGCCGACCGGTCGCCGAGCTGAGCACGATGTAGGCCGCCCAGCTGGCCCCGGCCACCACGGCGAACACCACCCCGGTCAGATCCAGGGGGCCGTGCCCGCCCCGGGTCAGCAGGACCACGCCGGCCGCCGCCAGCACCACCCAGCCGACGTCGCGCAGGTGCCGTGACCCGGCGACCGCCACGGCCAGCGGGCCGAGGAACTCGATGGTGACCGCGACACCCAGCGGAATCCTGGAAAACGCCTGGTATATCGAGAAGTTCATGATCAAGAGCGCGATACCGAACGACACGGCGATCCAGCCGCCGTGCAATGCTCTGCGCTGCCGCAACTCACCGAGCGCCCGGGCCAGCCCGCGCCAGGAAATGGCGGCCATCGCCACCGCGGAGGACCACAGCCGCAGCCCGGTGACCGCAGTCGGCGCGATCTCGTGGAATAGCTTGTCGGCGATGCCCGCCCCGGCCTGCACCGAGATGATCCCGCACACCACCATCGCCGCCGGCAGCGCCAGCTGCCCCCGGCCCCCGGCGGAACCTGGGCCGGCCTCCGGGCGTCCTGCCGCCGGGGCTTCGTCGTGGCCTGGGTCGGTCACTCCCAGCGGAAGGTCCGCGCCGCCAGGGCGATCGCCGCCACGGCCCAGACCGCCAGCGTGACCGTGTTGCCGACCGGGAACGCCACGCCGTACTGCAGGACGCTGCGCAGGCCGGTGGACAGCGCGCCGGTGGGCAGCAGCTCGAGCACGGGCCGCGCCCCCGCGGGGAACCTGGTCAGCGGGAACACCACGCCGCCCAGGCCGAGCATCAGGATGTAGACCAGGTTGGCCGCGGCCAGGGTGGCCTCGGCCCGCAGCGTGCCCGCCATCAGCAGGGCGAGCCCGCTGAACGCCGCCGTGCCGAGCAGGATCAGCAGCGGCACGGTCAGCACCGCGGCCGGGCTGGCGTACGGCCGCCAGCCGATGGCCGCGGCGATGGCCAGGATGAGCACGGCCTGCAGCAGCTCCACCCCGATCACCGTCACGGTCTTGGCCGCGATCAGGCCACCACGCGACAGCGGCGTGGCTCCCAGCCGTTTCAGCACGCCGTAGCGGCGCTCGAACCCGGTGGCGATCGCCTGGCTGGTGAAGGCGGTCGACATCACGGCCAGCGCGATGATCCCGGGCGTCAGGAAGTCGATCCGGCTCAGCCCGGCCCCGAAGTTGATCAGCGGCTCCAGGCTGAACGCGGTGAGCAGGAGCAGCGGGATGATGAGGGTGAGCAGGAGCTGTTCGCCGTTACGCAGCAGGGTCCGGGTCTCCAGCGCGGCCTGCGCGGCGATCATCCGGGCCGGCGGCGCCGCCCCGGGCGCGGGCGTGAACAGCTCTGCCGCCGCGCCCGGGGCCGTCTCGCCCAGCGACGTCTTGCTCAGCGCCGTCTTGCTCAGGGCCGCCTCGCTCATCAGCGCAGTTCCTTCCCGGTGAGCTCGAGGAACACGTCCTCCAGCGTGCGGCTCTCGATGCGCAGGCTGTTGGCGAGCACGCCCCGCTCCGCGCACCAGGCGGTCACGGCGGCGAGCAGCAGCGGATCCACCGCCCCGTGCACCTCGATCACGTAGTGGCCGGCCGGGGATTCCTTCACCGCGCTGGCCGCCGGCAGCACGGTCAGCAGGCTGTCGATGTCCAGCCCCGGCTCCGCGCGGAACCTGAGCTGGCCGACGGTGCCGGTCAGCTGCCCGGGCGTGTCGGCGGCCACCAGCTGGCCGTGATCGATGATGGCCACGAAGTCGCAGAGGCGTTCGGCCTCTTCCATGAAGTGCGTGGTCAGGATGACGCTCACGCCCGCCTGGCGCAGCTGCCCGATCAGCTCCCAGGTGGCGTGCCGGGCCTGCGGGTCCAGGCCGGCCGTGGGCTCGTCGAGGAAGACCAGCTCCGGGCGGCCGATGATGGCCGCGGCCAGGGACAGCCGCTGCTGCTGGCCGCCGGACAGGCGCTTGTAGGGTGTGCGCGCCACCGCGGTGAGCCCCACCAGGTCCAGCAGCTGGGCCGGCGGGATGGGGCTGGTGTGGAAGCGGCTCAGCAGGTTCAGGTAGTCGGCCGCGGGTACCGCCGGGGGAATGCCGCCGGACTGGAGCATCACGCCCACCCGCGGACGGAGCGCGCGTGTATCCCGGACCGGGTCCAGCCCGAGCACCCGCACCGTGCCCTGGTCGGGGCGCCGGTAGCCTTCGCAGATCTCGATCGTGGTGGTCTTGCCCGCGCCGTTGGGGCCGAGGATGCCGGTCACCGCGCCGCGCGCCGCGGTCAGCGAGAGCCTGTCCACGGCCGTTATCTGGCCGTAGCGCTTGACCAGCCCGGCAAGCTCAACGGCAGGCGCCGCCGGATCGCCAGGGCCGCTGCCGGTGCTCACGCAGGCGAGTCTACGGCGGCGTCCCCGCGGGTTGCGCGGGGACGCCGTGGCCGATACCCCTGCCGGGTACCATGCCGGCATGAGCCTGCTCCACGCCGTCGCGCATGCCCTGGCCATCACGGGCTCGATGACGTGGGCGATCACCTGGGCGCTGATCCTGGGTTTCGGGCTCTCGGCGATGGTCCAGGCGCTGGTCAGGAAGTCCACCATCGTCCGGCTCATGGGCGACGACCGGCCGCGCACGCTCGCGGTGGCGACCGGCCTGGGGGCGGCGTCATCGTCGTGCTCGTACGCCGCGGTCGCGCTGGCGCGGTCGCTGTTCCGCAAGGGCGCCAGCTTTACCGCGGCCATGGCGTTCGAGATCGCCTCGACCAACCTGGTCATCGAGCTCGGCGTGATCCTGGCCCTGCTCATGGGCTGGCAGTTCACCCTGGCCGAGTTCACCGGCGGCCCGGTCATGATCGTGATGATCGCCGTGGCGTTCCGGCTGATGCTGAGGGAACGGCTGCTGAGCCAGGCCCGGGACCAGGCCGAGCGCGGGATCGCCGGCTCCATGGAAGGCCACGCCGCGATGGACATGTCCGTTCAGCGGCCCGGCTCGTTCGCCAGCCGGCTGTTCTCTCCTGACGGCTACACCGCGGTGGCGCACGTGTTCGTCATGGAGTGGGCGGCGATCATCAGGGACCTGATCATCGGCCTGCTCGCCGCAGGCGCGATCGCCGCGTGGGTGCCCGACAGCTTCTGGCAGGCGTTCTTCATCAGCGGCCACCCGCTCGCGGCGAAGATCTGGGGGCCGCTCATCGGGCCTGTGGTGGCCATCGTCTCGTTCGTCTGCTCGATCGGGAACGTCCCGCTGGCCGTGGTGCTGTGGAAGGGTGGGATCAGCTTCGGCGGCGTGGTCGCCTTCATCTTCGCCGACCTCATCATCGCGCCGATCCTTAACATCTACCGGAAGTACTACGGCGCCCGGATGGCCTTGTTCCTGCTCGGCACGTTCTACGCGACGATGGTGACGGCCGGGTACGTGGTCGAGCTGGTCTTCGGCGCCCTGGGCCTGATCCCGGACCGGGCCCAGGCCAAGATCCCCGATCAGGGCGTGTCCTGGAACTACACCACCTGGCTGAACATCGTCTTCCTCATCCTCGCCGCCGCGCTGATCATCAGGTTCGCCCGCACCGGCGGGGTCGCTATGCTGCGGATGATGGGCGGGTCACCTGACGGCCACGACCACCACGGGCACGACCACGGGCATGCGCACGCATCCCACCCGCCCGCACCCCACACGGACTAGGAGGACGGCCGGATGGACCAGGACCGGGCCCGGAGCCTGCTCACCGCCGAGCGCGACGATGTGCTCAGGCTGCTGCATAAGACGGAGGCCGCCGGCCAGGACGACCGCGAGGCGGAAGTGGAGACCGAGGCGGAAGACAACGGCGATGCCGCGCTGGCCCTGACCGAGGAAGGCGAGGACGACGCCATCACCGAGAGCCTGCGCGCCCGGCTGGACGTCATCGAGCGCGCGCTGCACCGGCTGGACGACGGCACGTACGGGCGCTCGGTCCGCAGCGGCCAGCCGATCCCGGACGAGCGCCTGGAAGCCGACCCCGCCGCCGAGCTCACCGTCGAGGAAGCCCGCGCCGCCGAGCGCGCCTGACCGCTATCGCTCGGGCGGCGGCGGCAAGGTGTCCGCTGCGGCCTTCTCGTCCTCGGCCTTCTCGTCCTCGGCCCTCTTGTGCGCGGGCTTCATGTCCATGGCCTTATTGCTCTCGGCTTTCTTGTCCGCGGCTTTCTTGTCCGCGGGCGGCCAGTCCGGGCCGCCCGGCCAGCAGGCCACCCGCGCCGGGCTGTCGGAGTGCGGGTTACGGCCGTGCGCGACGAACCGCTCCATCTTGGTCGCGCCGGGCAGCTCGACCCGGGCCGACATCAGCTCCGCCCCGCCTGCGTTGATTTCCAGCCAGCAGATCTGCTGGTAGCGCACGTAGGCCGGGGGCAGGCCGAACTTCCCGCCGATCCCCTCCACCACCGAAGTGCATGACCCGGAGTTGGCGTAGAAGCCCGTCCCGGAGGCGGCCAGCTCCGGATGATGGGTATGCGCCGAGACGAACCCGTGGTAGCCGTCGGCGACCAGGTCGGCGGCGCGCTGGCGGGCGGCCTGGTTCTGCTGGTAGCCCCGGTTGTCCAGGGCCAGCGCGCTGATCGAGACCCAGGCGCGGCGCGCTATGAAGGCGACCAGCGCCCCGATCACGACCAGGTCCGCGACCGCGCCGTAGCCGAGGATCGCACCCCGGTGCACCCAGGCGTCCGTGTCGGGGTACCGGGACGTGAAGGCGGCGACCACCCCGATCCGGACCCCGAGCAGGATCACCAGCGGGATGGCGATGAGCCACCACAGGTGGCGGCCGAGCTTGCGGTAGACGAGGCGGGAGCCGATGAACGACGGGAAGTCGGCCGGGTCCGCCATCTCGTGCGCCCCGTCGACCCAGCCCCGGCCGAGCCACTCGATCCGCGGCAGGACCTGCCGGACGATGTGGTGGCCCAGCGGGGTGTCCAGCGGGTTTCGCGCGTCGCAGAAGCAGTTGTACTGGTCGAGCTGGTGGCCGTGCTCCACCCGGATTTTCCGGCCGTCGGCCAGGATCAGGTCGGCGGCCAGGCACAGCCGGGCGCCGGTCATCTCCCGGACCGCGTCCGCGGCCTTGACGTCCCAGGCCAGGTCGCCGTCGTGGTTGCCGATGGCGTAGATGACCTGCCCGCCCCGCGCGGTCACCCCCAGCAGCGCTGCGCACAGGTCCTCGTGCGGGCGCAGGATGTCGGTGACCGTCGACCCGGGAAAGCCGAGCAGCTCGATCAGGTCCCCGGCCAGCACGACGGTGAGCGCGGCCTGCTCCGCCGCCAGGTGCCGCACCAGCGTCTCGCAGGACCGACCCGAGACGTCCGTCCGGGCCGGAGGCAGGTGCAGGTCACTCACCGTGATCACCTTCCCGCCGGGCGGGACGTCGACCTCGAGCAGGTCAGCGATGTCAGGTCGCGGAGCGGGCATCAAAGCGCATGTCTTCCTGGGCTTTCCTGGTTCGGGCCGGTCTGGTTCGTTCGTACCATGTTCTCTCCCCGGCACGTAGCCGCGGCATGCGATGACGCGGAGAATTCACGGCGCCGTCTGCCTATTTAGACGCGGCGGGCCGCGCCGAGGTTTCGGCGGACGGGTCAAGGGCGCGTGCAGCACGGGTCGTTCGGCCTAAAAAGAATTTCCACGGCGCGGCGCGGCGGATACCTTCCCTAACTATGGAACCCGGTGAGTACGACCACCAGGCGATCGAGGCGGCAACCCGTGCGCTGTGGGAGGCGCATGATGTCTACCGCTATGACCGTGACGGACACGGGCCGGTTTTCAGCGTCGATACCCCGCCGCCGTACGTGTCGGCGGCGCACCTGCATGTGGGCCACGCGATGAGCTACTCGCAGCCGGACTTCATCGTGCGCTACCGGCGGATGCGGGGCGAGCGGGTGTTCTACCCGATCGGGTTCGACGACAACGGGCTGCCCACCGAACGGTACGTGGAGCAAGCCTACGGGGTCCGGGCGGCCGACATGCCGCGCGCCGAGTTCGTCGCGCTGTGCCTGGCCGAGACCCAGCGCACGGCGGGGCGGTACGAGGACCTGTGGCGGCGGCTGGGCCTGTCGGTGGACTGGTCGCTGCGCTACTCGACCATCGACGCCCGGTGCCAGCGGACCGCCCAGGCCAGCTTCGTCGCCCTGTACGAGGCCGGCTACCTGCGGCGGGCGCAGGACCCGATCCTGTGGTGCCCGCTGGACCAGACCTCGCTGGCCCAGGCGGACACCGAAGACCTGGTGCGGAGCAGTAGGCTGCACACCATCGCCTTCGGCGCCGGGCTGCAGATCGCCACCACCCGGCCCGAGCTGCTGCCGGCCTGCGTGGCGCTTTACCACCACCCCGCCGATCCCCGGTACGCCGGGCTCACCGCCGCGCGCGTGCCGTTGTTCGGCCACGAGGTGCCGGTGCTGGCCGACGAGGACGTGGACCCGGAATACGGGACCGGGCTGATGATGGTGTGCACGTTCGGCGACAGCGAGGACGTGCTGCGCTGGCGGCGCGACCACCTGGCCCTGCGGCTGGTCATGGGGCCGGACGGGCGCCTCGGCGAGCTGGCCGGGCCGTTTGCCGGGCTGAGCGTGACCCAGGGGCGTTCGGCCGTGGTCAGGGCCCTGGACGAGGCGGGGCTGCTGGCGGGCAGCGTCCCGGTGCGGCAGGTGGTCGGGGTGCACGAGCGGTGCCAGACCCCGGTGGAGTTCCAGATCAGGCCGCAGTGGTTCATCGCGGTGCGGGAGAACGCCGACCGGTTCCGGGCCCGCGCAGCCGAGCTGGAGTGGATCCCCCCGTTCATGCGGCGCCGGCTCGAGGACTGGATCGACGGGCTGAAGTGGGACTGGAACATCACCCGGCAGCGCCGGTACGGGGTACCGTTCCCGGTCTGGTTCTGCGCCTCCTGCGACGCGCCGGTGCTGGCCCGGGCCGAGGACCTGCCGGTGGATCCGCTGACGGACACCCCGCCCGCGGCGGCCTGCCCGTCCTGCGGCGCGGCTGAGTTCGCCGGGGACCCGGACGTGATGGACACCTGGATGACCTCCTCGCTGTCGCCGCAGATCAACGACGGCTGGGCGACCGGCGGCACCGATCCGGCGCTGGCCCCGATGTCCATGCGGGTGCAGGCGTTCGAGATCATCCGGACCTGGCTGTTCTACTCCGTGGTGCAGTCCGAGCTGCTGTTCGGCCGGGTGCCGTGGCGCACCGCGCTGATCTCCGGCTGGGGCCTGAGCGAGCAGGGCAAGAAGCTGTCCAAGCGCGACCTGGACCGGTCGGCCGGGCCGGATGGCTACAACCGGTACGTGCCGGATGACGTGATGGCCAAGTACGGAGCGGACGCGCTGCGGCTGTGGGCCACCCGCGGCCGCATCGGCACCGACCTGCGGTATACCGAGAAGGACGTGCGGACCGGCCGGAAATTCACCGTCAAGCTGTGGAACGTGGCCCGGTTCATATCCATGAACCTCGGCGACTTCGACCCATCCGCTCCCGCCCCGCCGCTAGGGGAGCGGGACATCGTGGACCGGTGGGTACTGTCGCACCTGGCCGACACCATCGCCGAGGTCGCGGCGGCGTTCGAGGCCCATGACTACATGCAGGCGCACCAGGCCGCCTCCCGGATGTTCTGGTCCGTCTACTGCGACCGGTACATCGAGATGATCAAGGACCGGCTGGGCGACAGCGCGAGCGGTGATAGCGGTGACGGCGCGGGCGGGGCGGGCGGTGACGGCGCGAGCCCGGATAGTACGGATCCGGAATATCCGGGTCGGGAGAGCGCGCGGTGGACGCTGTGGGAGTCCTTCCGGGTGCTGCTCGGGCTGTTCGCGCCATTCGCGCCGTTCCTCACCGAGCATCTGTACCAGCGGTTCTACCGCGCCCATGAGGACGCGGTCTCGCTGCACCTGACCGCGTGGCCGGCCGCCGACCCCCGGTTGGCGTCCGACCGTTCGGCAGTCGACCAGCTGGCGGTGATCCTGGACGCGACCCGCGTGCTGCGCAGCGGGCTGCGGCTGGGCAACTCAGCCCGGCTCAGCCAGCTGGTCGTGCAGGCGCACGACGAGGCGGCCCGGGCGCTGCTCGATCAGATCGCCGAGCCGCTCCGGGTCGCGGCCCGGGCCGACGCGGTAGTCCGCGGTCCGGCCGAGCACCCGAGCGGCGTGCCCGGGATCGCCGTCGGCATCGTGCTGTGAGCGGAGCCGTGGCGCCCCGCTCCAGGCCCCGCCCGCCGCGGGCCCCGCTCCAGGCCCGCCCGCCGCGGCGCCGCCGTCACTACCGCCGCGACCTATCCGGATGAGCCTCCGTTTACCGTGGTAGATCCGGGTTCGCTGGTAGATCCGGGGGATTACCAGCCACCGGATCTACCATGAAGCTTCGATCTACCATCTAAATGTCTTCGTATGAGCCGTAAAAGGGGACGAAACGCGCAGCGCTTCGGATCGCGGTAGCCGGCACGTGCCGTGTACGGGCGCCGCGCACGGAAAGCCCGCCGCGGCGATCTGCCGCCAAGATCTGCCTCACCTGTCACGGGCGTAGCCGGCATCCCGCAGGTCAATGAGCCTGTGCCCACCGGCGTGATTTTCGTCACGCCGGTGTTGTGTAAAGTTTGCGCTGGGGCGCCTATTTACGGCACAATGATGTTGTGAAAAACGTGCGATCAGCCGGTCCCGCCAGGGGCGACGGGCCCACCAAGGGCCAGGTCGCGCGGCTGATCCTGGAACTCGGGCCGTCGACCGCGGCGACGCTGGGCGGCCGGCTCGGGCTCACCCCGGCGGCCATCCGGCGCCACCTGGACAACCTGCTGGCCGAGGGCCTCATCGAGACCAGGACGGCCCGGGCCTACGGCAACCGGGGGCGGGGCAGGCCGGCCAAGGTATTCGTCATCACCGACGCCGGCCGCAGCGCGTTCGAGCACGCCTACGATGACCTGGCCGCCGGCGCGCTGCGGTTCCTGGCCGAGACGGCCGGCCCGGAGGCGGTGGCCCGGTTCGCCCGACGGCAGCTGGCCGACCTGGAGCGCCGGTACGCTCCGGCGGTGGGCCAGGGCGATCTCGCCGCCCGGGTCCAGGCCCTCGCCGTGGCGCTGTCCGCCGACGGCTACGCGGCCTCGGCCGGGCCCGCGCCGGCGATGGCGGGCGCATCCGGTGAGCAGCTCTGCCAGCATCACTGCCCGGTCGCGCACGTGGCGGCCGAGTTCCCGGAGCTGTGCGAGGCGGAGACCGAAGCGTTCGGCAGGCTGCTCGGCACGCCGGTGCAGCGGCTCGCTACGATCGCCCACGGCGATGGCATCTGCACCACGCACGTCACGGACGTCACCCACGTCACGGGCGCCGGGAAGGCCAGCACAGCAAAATCTGTTGTACAGCACGGCGAATCAACCAAAATCACCGCAGAGTCCGGAGGGCTCTTTACATGACCACCACCACGCAAGAACAGCTTGAAGGGCTGGGCACGTACCGATTCGGCTGGTCCGACTCGGACGCGGCGGGCGCGTCTGCGCGCCGCGGCCTGTCCGAAGAGGTGGTCCGTGACATCTCGGCGCGCAAGAACGAGCCGGAATGGATGCTCGACATGCGGCTGAAGGGCCTGAAGTACTACGGCCGCAAGCCGCTGCCCACCTGGGGCGCCGACCTGTCGGATATCGACTTCGACAACATCAAGTACTTCGTCCGCTCCACCGAGAAGCAGGCCGCGAGCTGGGACGAGCTGCCCGCGGACATCAAGAGCACCTACGACAGGCTCGGCATCCCCGAAGCGGAAAAGCAGCGGCTCATCGCGGGCGTCGCCGCCCAGTACGAGTCCGAGGTCGTCTACCACAAGATCAGGGAAGACCTGGAGCAGAAGGGTGTCATTTTCCTGGACACCGACACGGCGCTCAAGGAGCAGCCTGACCTGTTCAAGGAATACTTCGGCACCGTGATCCCGCCGGGTGACAACAAGTTCGCCGCGCTGAACACCGCGGTCTGGTCCGGCGGGTCGTTCATCTACGTGCCTAAGAACGTCAAGGTGGAAATCCCGCTGCAGGCCTATTTCCGGATCAACACCGAGAACATGGGCCAGTTCGAGCGGACCCTGATCATCGTGGACGAAGGCGCCTACGTGCATTACGTGGAAGGCTGCACCGCGCCCATCTACAAGTCCGACTCGCTGCACTCCGCGGTGGTCGAGATCATCGTGAAGAAGGACGCGCGCTGCCGGTACACCACGATCCAGAACTGGTCGAACAACGTGTACAACCTGGTGACCAAGCGGGCCATCGCCGAGCAGGGCGCGACGATGGAGTGGATTGACGGCAACATCGGCTCCAAGGTGACGATGAAGTACCCGGCGGTCTACCTGATGGGCGAGCACGCCCACGGCGAGACGCTGTCGGTCGCCTTCGCGGGCGCGGGCCAGCACCAGGACGCCGGGGCCAAGATGGTGCACTGCGCGCCGAACACCTCCTCGACCATCGTGTCCAAGTCGGTGGCCCGGGCCGGCGGCCGCACCTCTTACCGCGGCCTGGTCAACGTGCAGGAGGGCGCCGAGCACTCCAAGTCCACGGTCAAGTGCGACGCGCTGCTGGTCGACACGGTCAGCCGCAGCGACACCTACCCGTACGTGGACGTCCGCGAGGACGACGTGGAGATGGGCCACGAGGCCAGCGTGTCCAAGATCTCCGAGGAACAGCTGTTCTACCTGATGAGCCGGGGCATGACCGAGGACGAGGCGATGGCCACCATCGTGCGCGGGTTCGTCGAGCCGATCGCCCGCGAGCTGCCGATGGAGTACGCGCTCGAGCTGAACCGGCTGATCGAGCTCCAGATGGAGGGGGCGGTCGGCTGATGTCGGCTGGGCTGCAGGGGGCGATCGAATCCGCTCCCGTTACCAGGCTGCACGAGCGCAGGTCCTACGACCCGGCGGACTTCGGCGTGCCCGACGGCCGCGAGGAGGAGTGGCGGTTCACCCCGCTGCGCCGGCTGCGCGGCCTGCACACCGATTCCCCGCCGGAACCGTCCGCGACGGTCACCACCGAAGTCGACCCGGCCCCCGAGGTCAAGACCTTTTCGGCCGAACGGTCCGTGGCTCACGCTGGCGCTACCTTCATCCCGTCCGACCGGATCAGCGCCCAGGCCTACGCGCTGTCTGACGAGGCCACGGTGGTCATCGTGCCGGCCGAGGCCGACACGTCCCAGCCCACGGTCGTCACCGTGACCGGCCGGGGCGGCGCCGGGTACGGCCACCTGCTGGTGCAGGCCGAGCCATTCTCCCGGGCTGTGGTCGTGGTCGACTACCGCGGCAGCGGCACCTACGCGGACAACGTCGAGCTCGTGGTGGGCGACGGCGCGTCGCTCTCGGTGGTCAGCGTGACGGCCTGGGACGACGACGCGGTTCACGTCTCGCACCACTACGCCACCCTGGGCCGGGACGCCCGGCTCCGGCACGCCGCGGTCAGCCTGGGCGGGTCAGTGGTCCGGCTGGGCATCGAGGTGCGCTACGGCGGCCCGGGCGGGGACGCCGAGCTGACCGGGCTGTACTTCGCCGACGCGGATCAGCACCTGGAGCACCGGCTGTTCGTCGACCACGACGTGCCGCGCTGCCGCAGCCGCGTCACCTACAAGGGCGCGCTGCAGGGCGCGGGCGCGCACGCGGTCTGGATCGGCGACGTGCTGATCCGGCCGGAGGCGACCGGGACGGACACGTACGAGTACAACCGGAACCTGGTGCTGTCCGACGGCACCCGGGTGGACTCGGTGCCGAACCTGGAGATCCTCACCGGGGAGATCGTCGGGGCCGGCCACGCCAGCGCCAGCGGACGGCTCGAAGACCACCACCTGTTCTACCTGATGGCCCGCGGCATCCCGTTCGAGGAGGCCCGCAAGCTGGTCATCCGCGGGTTCTTCGGCCAGCTGATCGACACCATCGAGGTGCCGGAGCTGCGCGAGCGGATCGCCGAGGCGATCGAGGGCGAGCTTACGAGGTCGCTGCCGGCGACCCCGGGGCATGTCCAAGGAGGGGCCGGGGGGATGGGTCCCTCCGGGCAAGAGTCGTCGTCCCTCCGGGCTAGCACTGGGGTGCCGCGATGACCGAGGCTCCCCTGTTCACCAGGGCCTGCGCCCTGTCGGACCTGCCCGTCGAGGGCGTGATCGGGGTCGAGGTCGGCGGCGAGCCGGTCGCCGTGGCGCGGGTCGCCGGCGAGGTCTTCGCGGTGCGCGACGTGTGCTCGCACGCCGAGGTGCCGCTGAGCGAGGGCGAGGTCTACGACCACACGGTCGAGTGCTGGCTGCACGGGTCCTGCTTCGACCTGCGCACCGGCCAGCCGACCGGGCCGCCGGCCACCGTGCCCGTGCCCGTCTATCCCGTCAAGATCGAAGGCGACGACGTCTACGTCGCCGTAAAGGAGTCATAGTGGCCACGCTCGAGATCCGCGACCTGCACGCCAGCGTGGAGGAGAGCCCCGGAGTGCACCGGGAGATCCTGCGCGGCGTGGACCTGACCATCGCCGAGGGGGAGACCCACGCCATCATGGGGCCGAACGGCTCCGGCAAGTCCACCCTGGCCTATGCGATCGCCGGCCACCCGAAGTACCTGGTCACCAAAGGCAGCGTCACCCTGGACGGTGAGGACGTGCTGGCCATGACCGTGGACTCCCGGGCGCGGGCCGGGCTGTTCCTGGCCATGCAGTACCCGGTCGAGATCCCCGGCGTGTCGGTGTCTAACTTCCTGCGCACCGCGGTCACCGCGGTCCGGGGCGAGGCGCCCAAGCTGCGCGACTTCGTCAAGGAGCTGCGCACCACGATGTCCGCGCTGTCCATCGACCCGGCCTTCGCCGAGCGGAACCTGAACGAGGGGTTCTCCGGCGGGGAGAAGAAGCGGCAGGAGATCCTCCAGCTCGAGCTGCTCCAGCCCAGGATCGCCATCCTGGACGAGACCGACTCGGGCCTGGACGTCGACGCACTCAAGGTCGTCTCAGAGGGCATCAACCGTTACCGGGCCGAGCCCGGGCACGGGGTGCTGCTCATCACGCACTACAACCGCATCCTGCGGTACGTGAAGCCGGACTTCGTGCACGTGTTCGTGGCTGGCCGCGTCGTCGAGGAAGGCGGCCCCGAGCTGGCCGAACGCCTGGAGAACGAGGGTTACGAGAAGTTCCTCGGGGTCCCGGCATGACCGCTCTCCCCGAGCACCTCGACGTCGAGGCGATCCGGGCCGATTTCCCGGTGCTGACCAGGACGGTGCGCAACGGCAACCCGCTGATCTACCTGGACTCCGGCGCGACCTCGCAGAAGCCGGCGGCGGTCCTCGACGCCGAGCGCTCCTTCTACGAGCTGCACAACGGCGCCGCGCACCGCGGCGCCCACCTGCTCAGCGAGGAGGGCACCGAGATCTACGAGGGCGCGCGGGCGAAGGTCGCCGCGTTCCTCGGCGCGGATCCGGGCGAGATCGTGTTCACCAAGAGCGCCACCGAGGCGATCAACCTGGTGGCCTACACGCTCACCTCGTCGATCAAGCCCGGTGACGAGATCCTCATCACCGAGATGGAGCACCACGCGAACCTGGTGCCCTGGCAGCTGCTCGCCGAGCGCACCGGCGCGACGCTGCGCTGGTTCAAGGTCCTGCCCGAGGGTCGGCTCGACCTGGACCCGGCGCTGATCACCGAGCGGACGAAGATCGTCGCCGTGACCGGGCAGTCGAACGTGACCGGCGTGATCCCCCCGGTGGCCGAGATCGCCGCTCTCGCGCACGAGGTCGGCGCGCCGGTGCTCGCGGATGGCGCGCAGCTCGTGCCGCATCATCCAGTGGACGTGACCGCCCTGGATGTGGACTTCCTCGCGTTCTCCGGGCACAAGATGCTCGGCCCGCTCGGGCTCGGCGTGCTGTACGGCAAGGCGGCGCGGCTCGCGGCCCTCCCGCCGTTCCTGGCCGGCGGGGACATGATCGAGGTCGTGCGGATGGAAGGCTCCACGTTCCAGCCGCCGCCGGCCCGGTTCGAGCCGGGCGTGCCGCCGGCCCCGCAGGCCGCCGGCCTGGCGGCCGCCGTCGACTACCTGACCGCGCTCGGCATGGAGAACGTGGCGGCGCACGAGGAATCGCTCACCGCGCACGCGCTCGACGCGCTGCGCGAGATCAACGGCGTGCGCGTCCTGGGCCCGGACACCACCAAGGACCGGGGCGGCGCGGTGGCCTTCGAGGTCGCGGACGTCCACCCGCACGACGTCGGCCAGGTCCTCGATGAGCTGGGCATCGCCGTGCGCACCGGCCACCACTGCGCATGGCCGCTGCACCGGGCCCTCGGCGTGCAGGCCAGCACCCGGGCGACGTTCTACGTGTACAACACGCACGCCGAGGTAGACGCCCTGGCGGACGGCATCCGGTACGCCCAGCGCTTCTTCGGCGCCCGGCAATAGCCGGCCGCCTTCCGGTGTTATCCAAGCTAGTCCGGGGAGGTTCCCCGGAACCCGTGAGGACGAGATGCAGATCGAGTCGATGTACCAGGAAATCATCCTGGATCACTACCGTAACCCTCATCACAAGGGCCTGCGGGAGCCGTTCGACGCCGAAGTGCACCACGTCAACCCGCTCTGCGGCGACGAGGTGACGCTGCGCGTCGCGCTCAAGGACGTCGACGGCGAGCCGGTAGTGGCGGACATCTCGTACGACTCGCTCGGCTGCTCGATCAGCCAGGCCAGCGCGTCGGTCATGAGCGACCTGGTCATCGGCAAGCCGGTCGCCGAGGCCATGGCCATCAGCCAGGAGTTCCTCGGGCTCATGCAGTCCAAGGGCCAGGGCACGCCGGACGAGGGCCTGCTCGAGGACGCGGTGGCGTTCGCGGGCGTATCCAAGTACCCCTCCAGGATCAAATGCGCGCTGCTCGGCTGGATGGCGTGGAAGGACGCGACCGCCAGGGCCCTCGAAGAAAAAGGCGAGGTAGGACGATGACAGAGAACGCGACCACCCAGGACACAGCGACCCCGGACAGCGCGGCCCAGGACACCGCCGCCCAGGACACCGGCGCCCAGGACACTGGGCCGCAGGCGCTCACCGATCTGACCCCCGAGCAGGAGGATGTGCTCGAGGCCCTGCGCGACGTGGTCGACCCCGAGCTCGGGATCAACGTGGTGGACCTCGGCCTGGTTTACGGCCTTGACATCGACGCCGACCGGGTGGCGACCATCGACATGACCCTGACCAGCGCGGCGTGCCCGCTTACGGACGTCATCGAGGATCAGGCCCGGGACGCCCTGGACGGCCTCGTGACCGACTTCCGCATCAACTGGGTGTGGATGCCGCCGTGGGGCCCGGAGAGCATCACCGACGACGGCCGCGAGCAGCTGCGCGCCCTCGGCTTCAACATCTAGGCCGCTGCGCGGCTGATTCTCAGGCGCGGATGTAGAAGGGCTCGGCCTGCGCGGCGATCCACTCGTCGAGCTCGTCCGGCTCGCCCTCGCCGGGGAACGTGACGTCGATGGGAAACCCCTGTTCGGGCACCGCGCTGACGGCCCGCTCGATCGCGCTGATGACCTGACGGTGCGTGGCTTCGGAGCCCGGATCGTGCAGCATGACCGAGATGACCAGGCCCTCGCCTTCTCCGGGTACCGACAGCCAGGCCCGGGAGGCCTGCTGGACCTCGGGTATGGCGCCCAGCGTGAGGCGGATCTCGGCCAGCAGCGTGACCGGGTCGGCCGGCGGCCGTCCCACCCGGACCTGGGCGCCGTCGGCGTTACCCCAGGCGGCAGCCAGGTCGCCGACGCCCTCGGGGTAGATGGGGACGCTGGCATCGGCTCCCGGATTGAGCGCGATGCCTATCCCGCCCGGCAGTAGCCGGGCCAGCTCGGCGGCCGGGACCACGATGTGCGGCATGGCCGCGAACGGGCCGTCGGGTGACTGCGGCTCAGCGGGGTCGTCCGGTAGCTGCGGGGCGGCTGCGGATGCCTGCCCGGCCAGCCGGCTACGGCCGTGCCACGCGGCCAGCTGGCGCGCAGAGGTGAAGGCCGGCACGAACTCCGCGCCCAGGTAGATGACCGTCGGCAGCAGCACGGCCGATCCGTCGGTGACGGGACGTTCGTCCTCGGGCAGCGGAAGCCAGAGCCGCCCTCGGCTAAGCTCGTCGAGCAGGTCAGTGACCCGGTCCGGGTCCTTGGCCGCAGCGGCCAGGGCGTGCTCGATCGCGGCGGGGGCGAGCTCCGGCTGGAGCATGCCCGGCTCGTGCGCGCCCGGCTGGCCTCCCCAGCCGACAGCCCCAGGCCGCATGAACGTGCCGCCGTGTGACATGGCAGCGGCCGGATGGGCCGGAGTCGTCGATTCCATTTACATGTTCCTGTCGTCAACTACCGGGGCCTGATGAGGCAACCAATAGAACGGATAGTAGCCAGGTTAGGGCGGTGCGTAGTGAAGAATCCCGCAGCTGGCGGTGGCCGCTGGGTGGATGTTTCGCCAGAACGCCTGGTGCCATGGGTCATCACGTTCACTCAGCGTCATGGTTCCGGGTCCGTATGGCGCGATGAGAGCGGCACGTCCGTGACGTTCACGGCCGCGGACGGGGCCGTCGCCGAGTGCCATCCTCCGTTCCCGCCGCTGTCGCTGGCGGCCCAGCCCGATCCGGCGCCGACGGCCGCCGCGGGGCCGGCGGCGGCGGCGGCAGAGGCAGCCGCGGTGGCAGAGGCAGCCGCGGTGGCGGCCGCGGAGGCGGTGGCGGCGCACGCCATGGCGGACCGGACGGTCGGCGTGCTGCTGGTCCGGCTGGGCGGCTACGCGGCCGGCGTCTTCGCCGGCTCACCGCCGCGGCTGGTGAGCTCAACGGTGGGCCGCCGGCCGGTGCACGGCCGCAGCGCCGCGGGCGGCTGGTCTCAGCACCGCTTCGCGCGCCGGCGGGAGAACCAGGCCGCGACCGCGATACGGGCCGCCGCGGACGCCGCGGCCCGGACCTTCGCTCCTTACGACCTGGATGCCCTGGTCCTGGGCGGGGACAAGCGGTCGGCGGCGGGACTGCGCGGCGATCCGCGGCTGGCGCCGTACCTGGCTCACGCGGCCGACCGGTTCCTCACCGTTCCCGACCCGCGGCTGGCCGTGCTGAAGGAGATGCCGGCCGCCTTCGGGGCCATCCGCATCCGCCTGACCGAGCCGAAATCCGATATGCCGCCGTGAGCCGGTCGCGTATAATGGATGCCGTGCTGCCGACGACGGACTAAGGAGACCCTCAAGGGGAGAGGTCTGTCCGTTACCGTCCGTCCAGTAGGAGCAGCGTCATCATGATCGTGGCAACCGGCATCGAACTGCGGGCTGGCGCGCGCCTGCTGCTGGAAGGCGCGTCGTTCCAGGTGGCCGCCGGGGACCGGATCGGCCTGGTGGGCCGGAACGGAGCAGGCAAGACCACGCTGGCCAAGGTGCTGGCCGGGGAGGCCTTGCCGACGGCAGGCTCGGTCCGCCGTTCGGGCACGGTCGGCTACCTGCCGCAGGATCCCCGCACCGGGGACCTGGACACGCTGGCCATGGACCGGGTGCTGTCGGCTCGCGGGCTCGACCAGATCCGGGCCGACCTGCGCGCGGCCGAGGCCCAGATGGCCGACCCCGATCCCGGCGCCGCCGGCGAGGCGATCCGCCGCTACGGGCGGCTGGAGGAGCGACTCGCGATCCTGGGCGGGTACGCAGCGGAATCGCAGGCCGCCTCTATTACCGCCAGCCTGGGCCTGCCCGACCGGGTGCTCCACCAGCCGCTGCACACCCTGTCCGGCGGCCAGCGGCGCCGGGTGGAGCTGGCCCGGATCCTGTTCTCGGACTCCGGGACCATGCTGCTGGACGAGCCGACCAACCACCTGGATGCCGACTCGGTGATCTGGCTCCGCGATCACCTCAAGAGCTACCGCGGCGGACTGGTGATGATCAGCCACGACGTGGCGCTGCTGGCCGACGTGGTGAACAAGGTGTTCTACCTCGACGCGCAGCGATCCGGCCTGGACATGTACAACCTGGGCTGGCACGCCTACCTGCAGCAGCGCGAGACCGACGAGCGGCGCCGGCAGCGGGAGCGGGCCAACGCGGGCCGGCAGGCCAGCGCGCTGATGGCCCAGGCGGACAAGATGCGGGCCAAGGCCACCAAGGCCAGGGCGGCGCAGAACATGCAGCGCCGGGCCGAGCGGCTGCTGGCCGGGGTGGAAGCTGAGCGGGCCGCGGACCGGGTGGCCCGGCTCCGCTTCCCGGTGCCCGCCCCGTGCGGCAAAACCCCGCTGACCGCGACCGACCTATCCAAGTCGTACGGGTCGACCGAGGTGTTCACCGCCGTGGACGTTGCCGTCGACCGGGGGAGCCGGGTGGTGGTTCTCGGCCTCAATGGCGCGGGAAAGACAACCTTGCTCCGGCTGCTGGCCGGCCTGGAAACCCCGGATACCGGAAAAGTCATCCCCGGGCACGGGCTCAGCCTCGGATATTACGCTCAAGAGCACGAGACACTGGAAACTGAGCGTACTGTCCTGGCGCACATGCAAACGGCCGCGCCGGGCCTTACCGAATCGGAGCAGCGCAAGGTTCTCGGGTCATTCCTGTTCTCCGGCGATGACGTGGAAAAACCGGCGGGGGTGCTTTCCGGCGGTGAGAAGACGAGGCTCGCCCTCGCTCTTCTCGTCGTATCCGGCGCCAACGTCCTGCTGCTTGACGAGCCGACCAACAACCTCGATCCGGCGAGCCGGGAAGAGGTACTGACCGCACTGCGGGGCTTCCGGGGCGCGATAGTCCTTGTGACTCATGATGAAGGTGCGGTTGAAGCGCTTTCACCAGAACGCGTTATCGTACTGCCGGACGGCATCGAAGACGCATGGAGCGAGGATTTCGCAGATCTCGTGGCACTTGCGTAAATACCTCTTTGTCTAGCGCCCTGGCCGACAAAGCCTGCGTTCGTAACCGGGCCAGATAAAAATTAGTGATCATTTGCGCCCATCCGGCTGGTCAATCCTCCGGTCATGCATGATCATTGCGGAGGGAGATCAGTAACCCTGTGCTCACTATCGCGGACAAGGAGGTGCAAGTGACCGATACGAGTCTTAGGAAAGGCACGCGGGTGACCGGTGTGGACCGCAGCAAGCTGGCGGCGCTTCTCGGCAAGAGGTACGAAAATGGCGAGAGCATCCGTGACCTGGCCGCCTCGACCGGACGCTCCTACGGGTTCGTCCACCGGATTCTCACCGAGACCGGAGTGACCTTGCGCGGGCGAGGCGGCGCAACCCGCAGCGCCAAGAGCAAGTCACAGCGCTGAGCGGATGGGACTGAGGGCATAGCGCTGCAGCCGCGCCAGGTGGCGCCGGCTGGCTCACCGCCGGGACCCGGCCCGGGCCGCCACTGGCCCTTCCGCACCCCGGTTCGCTGCTAGCTGATAGCGTTCGTGCCCGGCACGGGAACGAACTGCGACCTCAGGGGGGTTTCCCTGGTCATGTACGGCCATCCCGTGATGGGACGCGGATTCCGGATGGATCCCAGCGTCACCAAGCAGAAGCTCAAGCCCGGCACGGTCCGCCGGATCGCCCGCTACGCCCGGCCGTACCGGCTCCACCTCATCATCTTCCTGCTAGCCACCTCGGTCGACGCGGTGATCACCGTCGTCAACCCGTTGCTGCTGCGAGCGATCATCGACCGCGGCATCCTGGGCCACGATGACGCGATCGTGATCGGGCTCGCGATCGCCGTCGCCGCGGTCGCCCTCCTCGACGCCGGGCTCAGCTTCGTGATCCGCTGGTTCTCCGCCCGGATCGGCGAGGGCCTCATCTACGACCTGCGGACCGAAGTGTTCGATCACGTGCAGCGGCAGCCGATCGCGTTCTTCACCCGGGCCCAGACCGGGTCGCTGGTCAGCCGCCTGGACGGGGACGTGGTCGGCGCCCAGCAGGCCATTACCTCCACCCTGTCCGGGGTGCTGTCCAACGTCCTGTCCCTGGTCGCCATCCTGGTCGCGCTGTTCTACCTGTCCTGGATGGTCAGCGTCATCGCGCTGGCCCTGATCCCGCTGTTCCTCCTGCCCGCCCGGCTGGTCGGGCGCAGGCTCCAGCGCCTCACCCGCGAGTCGATGCAGCTCAACGCCGAGATGGGCTCGACCATGACCGAGCGCTTCAACGTGGCGGGCGCCATGCTGGTCAAGCTGTTCGGCCGCCCCCGGGACGAGACGGCGCTGTTCTCCCAGCGGGCCGCGCGGGTCCGTGACATCGGCGTCGTCCAGTCCATGTACGGGCAGGTGTTCTTCGTCTCGCTCACCATGCTGACCTCACTGGTGACCGCCGTGGTCTACGGGCTGGGCGGCACCCTGGTCATCGACGGCGTCCTGCAGATCGGCACGCTCGTGGCGCTGACCCAGCTGCTCGGCCGGGTCTACGGCCCGATCGCGTCGCTGTCCAACGTGCAGATCAACGTGATGACCGCGCTGGTCAGCTTTGACCGGGTCTTCGAGGTGCTGGACCTCAAGCCGCTGGTCGCCGACCGTCCCGACGCCACGGCGCTGCCCGCCCTGGTGCCCGGCGCCGGCGGGGAGCAGGCTGCGCCGGAGATCCAGTTCGACCACGTGTCGTTCCGCTATCCGTCGGCGTCCGAGGTCTCGCTGGCCTCGCTGGAGTCGATCGCGCGGACGGTGCCCGAACGCTCGAGCAGTGCGGCCGGGGTCCTGCACGACGTGAGCTTCCGCGCGCCGTCCGGCCAGCTCACCGCCCTGGTCGGCCCGTCGGGCGCGGGCAAGACCACGATCACCGCGCTGGCGGCGCGGCTGTATGACCCGGACGAGGGCGCGGTGCGGGTCGGCGGCGATGACATCAGGGAGGTCACGCTGGAATCGCTGCACGACGTCGTGGGCGTGGTGACCCAGGACTCGCACCTGTTCCACGACACGATCCGGGCCAACCTGACCTACGCTCGGCCCGAGGCCACCGAGCTCGAGCTCATCGAGGCGTGCGAGGCGGCCCAGATCTGGGACCTGGTCGCCAGCCTGCCGGACGGGCTGGACACCGTGGTCGGCGACCGCGGCTACCGCCTGTCCGGCGGCGAGAAGCAACGCGTGGCACTGGCCAGGCTGCTGCTGAAGGCGCCCTCCGTGGTCGTCCTGGACGAGGCGACCGCCCACCTGGACTCCGAGTCGGAGGTGGCCGTGCAGCACGCGCTGAAGAGCGCGCTCGCCGGGCGGACCTCGCTGGTGATCGCGCACCGGCTGTCCACGATCAGGGAAGCCGACCAGATCCTGGTCGTCAGCGAGGGCCGGATCGCCGAGCGGGGCACGCACTCCGAGCTGCTCGCCTCCGGCGGCCTGTACGCCGACTTGTACCACACCCAGTTCGCTGATCAGGCCGCCTGACCCCCGGCCCGCTCAAGGCGTTGTCCGGAAGCCTTCGCCCCGAACGAGCGTCCAGCACCCGAAAGTGCGTCAGCCACCGGGCCGCAGCGCCGGATGTACTCCAGGTAGCTTTCCCCGAGGCTCTGCCGGAAGCGCGGCAGCTCGCTGAGCTCGGGGAGCGCGAGCACCTGATACAGCCCGCTGTCCGTTGGTATCGCGGTCACGAAGGTGCCTGACCAGCGATGGAAGACCACGGTCGGCTCAGGCCCCGGATCTGCACCCTCGAAGTACGACCAGTAAGGGAACCGCTCGTTCGCAGTCACGTTGTACTTACGCGCCCCCGCGAGCCTGGCCACCGTCGAGTTGCCGCCGTCGGCGCTCACCACGAGCCTGGCCGACAGCGCGTGCTCTGACCCGTCATGGGCGACGCGCACGCCCGTTACCCGGCCGCGGTCCCTGACCAGCGCGGTCACCTTGGTCCTCATCCGGACCTCGGCGCCCGCCGCCGCGGCCGCCTCCATCAGGATGGGGTCCAGCAGCAGCCGGCGTATCGACATCACGCCGCCGGTATCTCCGGGCTGCCGCGGTAGCGGCATTCGCGCCCGGAACCCCTCCTGCCGGAGGTCGACGTGGTTGACGATCGGTGCCCCGGTAGCCCGCAGCTCGCTCGATACGCCAAGCCGGTCCAGGAAGGCGAGCGCGGCCGTCTCGAAGATGTGCGTCGACAGCGTGTCTCGGGGGAACGTCGCCTGCTCGACTAGCGCGACCGATAGGCCTGCGCGTGCCAATAGCGTCGCCAGCGGCGAGCCGGCACAGCGTCCGCCCACCACGACCACGTCAAATTCCTTGTCCATTGCCCGTCCGATCTGCTCATCCCCGCTGCGGGCTGACGTTCTGGTTGAGGTGGAAGAGGTTGGCCGGGTCGTAGTGTCGCTTGATCTGCGCGAGCCGGTCGTACCCAGTGCCGTAGCTCTCCCGCACTTGCCGCTGGCATCTGGCGACGCGAAGTTGACGTACCCCATCTGGCCTCCTCGTAGCCGGGGGTGTCGGCCGGGCCGGTCACGTGGTCGAGCAACGAGGTCATCGATGTCTTGTCATGGTGTCCTCCGTGTGGGGACCCAGGCTGCAGCGCGCGCCGCCTGCCGGGATACATCTGACGGTAGGACCCGGAGTCCAGCCGGTCATGACCAGACGGAGACGGCAGCGGCCGAGCACGGCTGGGCCGCTGTCCGTTCCGGCCCGCGTGAGCTGATCTTCATCGGCGGCGAACCGGGGTGGGTAAATCGCGCCCGGTCGCGGAGATCGTCAGGGCCTCCGGGTGGCCAGGATGCTATCGGCGGTAGCCCGCGGCCTGCAGGGCGAACAACTCGGCGTAGATGCCGCCGCGGTCGATCAGCTGCTGGTGATCGCCGGACTCCGCGACGCGGCCGCCGTCCATCACGATGATCTGGTCCGCCATGTGCACGGTGCCGAATGTGCACGGTGCCGAACCGGTGCGAGACCAGCACGGTGATCGTCCCTACGCCCGATCCGTCCACCGCCTGCGTCCCGTCCGCCGTCTCACGGTAGCTGGAGTTCCCCGACACCAGCCCAGCGGCAGGTAACTTCAGGTACTCCAGCCCGCCCCGGTACTGGCCCACCGCTCCTGACATCCTGCGGGCTAGAGTCTGATTGGGGCCAATCGGTGAGGACTAAGCGGTGACGACCGAGAAGTGCGAGAGGATGCGTTCGCGTGAGCGCAGAGGACAAGATAGCCGTCGCCGAGTGCGTGTATCGGTATGCCACCGGAGTCGACACTCGTGACTGGGTGATGTACCGCTCGTTGTTCGCCGACGAGGTCGAAATCGACTTCTCGAGCTATGACCCAGGGCTGCCGCCGGTGACGGTGGCGGCTGATGACTGGGTTGCCGGGATGAAGCCGTTGTTCGGGGGCCTCGCCGCGACGCAGCACATGATGTCGAATCCGCTGGTGGAACTGTACGGCGACAGCGCGCAGATCACAATGTACGTGCGCGCCCACCACGTGCTCGATCCCGAGGATCCGGAATCCTACTACACGGTCGGCGGCTACTACCGGAACCGGCTCGTGCGCGAGCGCGGCAGTTGGAAGCTGGTCCGGGTCAACCTCAACGTCACCTGGCGCCTCGGGCATCCCGAGATTATGGAAGCGGCCCGCGCCCGCGGAATCTCGGGATCGTCGCTGGGGGAACGATGACCGCGCTCGCCGATCAACAAGGGAGTCACCGGCGATGTTGACGCCGTTCGACGAGATGCCGAGCCGACCAGCAGCTGTTCTTGTTCCAGGGCTTGCGGATCACCCCGAACAACAACGTGATCGGCGGGTACGCCGGCATCGTCGTCGATGGCGTTCAGCACGCGGCCCGTTTCAAGCGGCCGTAGTGGCCTGAGTTCCGCGCTGGGCATGATGTCCCCGATCGGCTATGAGCTCGCATTGCAGACCGGGAAGATGGCCTGATGCCCAGCTTCTCCGCCGTCCAGGATCGGCCGGTGCCCGGCCCCTGTCAAGACATCCGATGCTGTTTAGGTGTCAAGCTGCCTCGGGGAGTTTGCTGTTGCTGCTGGGGAATGCGGTGGTCTCGTCGTAGTGCTGGCGGGTGGCGAGGCAGTGGTGCAGGCAGCCGAGGAGCCGGCTGTAGAGGTTGCGGAGGGCGGCGGTGTGCCGGTCGCCGGTGTCGCGGCGGCGGTCGTAGTGGGCTCGGGCGCCGGGTGAGGAGGTGAGGGCGGCGAAGGCCCAGATGTAGCCGGCTGCGGCGAGCCTGCTGTTCTTGATCCTGCGGCAGGTCACGGACCTGTTCTTGCCGCTTGCTCTGGTAACCGGGGCGGCTCCTGCGTAGGCCTTGAGTCTTTTGGCATGCTGGAAGCGGGACCGGTCGTCTCCGATCTCGGCGAGCACCCGGGCGCCGGTGAGCGCGCCGATGCCTGGGAAGCTGGTGATGATTCCGGCGTCCGGGTGCTGGTTAAAAGACTCGGCGGCTGCTGCCTCGAGGTCGGCTGCGCTGTCGCAGGCAGCGTCGAGCTGGCGCAGCAGGGCGAGGGACTGGCGGCCCATGGCGTCTTCGACGAGCGGGAGCTGGCGCATCTGCTCTTCGCGGAGTGCGTCGCGCAGGCGCTGGGCTTCGGCGTCGATGCCGCGGCTGCGCCCGGCCTTGCGCAGCAGGGCTTTCAGCTGGGCCAAGGTGAGCCGGGCCCCGGTGGCCGGGGTGGGGGCGGCGGCCGGGAGGACGCGGGCCTCGGGGCGCATGATGCCGCCCTTGGCGGCGGCGAACGCGGCCAGGAACCCTGGGTAGTACTCGCGCAGGTGAGAGCGGAGCTTGTTATGGGCCTGGATCCGGTCCCAGACCGCGTCCTGCTGGGCGCGGGCCAGCACCGCGACGGCCTGTGCGAGCTCGCTGTCGGCCGGCAGGGGCCGGTGCGCGTGCCGGTCCGTGCGCAGGATGCTGGCGAGCACGACCGCGTCGCGGTGGTCGGACTTGCCGCCGGAGACCGAGTGCCGGTCCCGGTAGCGGGCCACCGCCATCGGGTTGACCGGGTAAACCGGCCGGCCCGTGGCCCGCAGGCAGGCGACCAGCAGCCCGCGAGGTGTCTCGATCGCGACCGGGACCGGGTCCCCGCCGCTGTCGCCGTGAGCGGCGAGCAGTTCCAGCAATGCTGTCAGCCCGGCCGTGTCGTCGCTGATCCTCGCGCGGGCCAGCAGCCCGCCGCCGGAGTCCACGAGGGCGATGTCGTGGTGGTCTTCGCCCAGTCGATCCCGCAAAATGCGTCCAACTGCTCCCTCTCCCTCTTCCTCTTGTCCAGGGCATTGTTCGCGCTGGTCTGAGCCGTGCAGGGGCACGCGCGCTCCCTAATGGAAGGGCTCTGGGGCCCGCCATCCGATTAGCCGTTCGCGACCCCGGCCGCCCGCAGGCCCCGGTCCCGGCCAGGGCTCGGAGGCTCCCGGCTCCGTTAAGGGGTCGTTCCTTCGGGTGGCTCAGGCCACGACCACTCATACCGACGCGAACCGCCCAGGTCACGGAACCAGCCCGCGTGTCGCCCGGGGGCCGGCAGCGGGACCCGGGTCTCACAGCAGGGGTCATAGCCCCGGGGTCCAGCGACGGGTTCCCGGTGCCGGCCGAAGACAGGTCCCGCAGTCTTGACCGAGGGCTGATCCGCCCGGGTCGTTCCAAGCAATGACCTGCCTACAACCCCATTAGGTCGTTCCTCCCTGGACGGGCCTGCGCTCCGGCGGAACATGGCAGCTATTGGAAAGCGCGGATAGGCAAGATCAGCCAAGTCAAAGTGTCCACGTTTTCCGGGGAACCCCGCGTGTGATTCGCGGGCCGCACCTGATCCGCCGTTTAGTGCGAATTGTCTGCTTAGTTCCGTAGTGAGGCCGATGTGCCATAACTAGCTGCGGGGGCCGTGCACATCCGGGCGATCCGAGCTGCCCGATGGGTCGTCCGCGGCTCGGCCAGTGACCCGTTCCCTGGAAAGGGTCAATCAATATGATGCCGCGGCGGAATCGCTGTCCCAGCCGATTTCTTTGTTGCGGCATCCGTCCGGGGTTCCGCTGGTATGGTCCAGTCGTGCGGAAGTCACCGATTCTCCCGCTCGCCGTCGCGGTAACTGCAGTAGCTCTCGGCGCAACCCCTGCCCAGGCAGCGCCGCTTTTGGCGGGAAAGCGCGATGGGCCTAACGTCGTGGCGTTTCCGCTTCTCGCGGTAAAGGGCCAGGCGCCAGCGAGCGCCGGGGTTCACGTCAGCCATTCATCCCATGTGTCGGGCTCAGGAGGCCATGCCTCCCATGTCTCGCACTCTTCGCATGTCTCGTCGGTCCCTGTCCCGGCGCCAACGAGCGCGGCGCCAGTCGCGCCCCAGCAGCCCCCGCCAGCGAGCCCGGGCCCGGTTGCCAGCGCGAACTTGGGCGGGTCACCTGCCGCCAGCGCGAACTTGGGGGGGTCACCTTCTGCCGCGCCGGCCTCGGGCAGCTTGGCGAGCAGCTCAGTGGATCTGGGAAGCGGCAGCCCGGCCGCGAGCAAAGGCGGGGGCTGCGCATTTGTCATTGTCGCGCCGTTCAGTGCCCTTATGGGCTGGATCAGGCGGCTCGCCCGCCGAGGGAGGACGCGATGAGCCCGGCGGGCACACCCAACAGCGGTGCTGAGGCAACTGGTGCTGGCGCGACCGGTGCCGCGGAGATGACACTGGCTTTTGACCAGACCACGGTGGACCTGGACGCGTTGCAGCGGAGCGCCTATGCGGTAGCCGCCGAGATGACCGTCGACATCCGCGTCTGCGGCGCGGACTATGTCTGCACCTTGTTCCCGCGCAGGCGGGACACCACCGGCGACGAGCTGAAGCACCGGTTCCGCATGGAAGTGAACGACCAGACCCTGCGGGTGCGGATCGCGAAGGAGACCGAGCCGCTACGGAACCTGGTCTTCGCGCTGGCGTTCTCACAGACCGGCCTTGCCGAAGCCGAGGACCCGGCGTGATCAAACTGGAGCGGGCGGCGACGGCGCTGCCCCGGCACGGCTGGCAGTTGCTGCCGCTGCGGTTTCACCGGATCGACACGGACTCGGTGGTCCTCACCAACCTGGTGGGGGAGCACGTGTTCGTGACGCCGGACGAGCTGAGTTCCATCGCGGACGGGACCTGCGCAGATCAGGAACTGCTTGCGCGGCTGCGGGCTGCGCACCTCATCCAGGTGCCCGGCGAGACACTGCCTGCCGAGCTGCTGGCCATTAAGCTGCGCACCCGGATGCGGCGGCTACCGGATTCGACCGGGCTGCACATTTTTGTTGTCACGCTGCGCTGCGAGCACACGTGCCGTTACTGCCAGGTGTCTCGGCAGTCGGCGGCGAAGAACGAGTTCGACATGACGGAGGAGACCGCGCGCCGGGCGCTTGAGCTCGCCTTCAGGTCGCCGTCACCGCAATTGAAGATCGAGTTCCAGGGCGGCGAGCCGCTGCTTAATTTCCCGCTCGTCCGCTGGGTGACGGCCGAGGCTAACCGGATGAATAAGGAGCACGGCAAGGACCTGACGTTCGTGATCGCGACGAACCTGGCGCTGCTTGACGAGGAAATCCTCGACTTCTGCGCCGAAGAACAGATCCATATCTCGACGTCCTTTGACGGCCCGCAGGATCTGCACAACGGAAACCGCCGCCGGCCCGGCGGCGACAGCTGGCAGCAAGCAGTGGCGGGCATCAGGCGAGTGCAGGAACGGCTCGGCACCGACAGGGTCAGCGCGCTGATGACTACCACGGAGGCGAGCCTTGGCCGGGCGGCCGAGATCATCGACGCCTACGCCGAACTCGGGTTGCGCGGGGTATTCCTGCGCCCGGTCTCGCCGTATGGCTTCGCGCTGCGACGCCGCGGCGGCGCGAATTACGACGTCGACCGGTGGCTTGAGTTCTACACGGCAGGCCTAGACCGGATCGTTGACCTGAACCGGCAGGGCGTCCCGATGGTGGAGATATACGCGTCGATCATCGCGAAGAAGATGCTCACCAACGCCGACCCCGGCTACGTCGACTTGACCTCTCCAGCCGGGATCGGGATCGGCGCGCTCGTCTATAACTACGATGGCGACATCTACGCGAGCGACGAGGGCCGGATGCTTGCCGAAATGGGCGACCGCACCTTCAGGCTCGGCGCCGTGCACGACTCTTCCTACGCGGACATCATGCTCACCGATGCCCTGCTGAACCCGCTCACTGAATCGATCACGCTGAGCGCGCCGATGTGCACCACGTGCGCGTTCGAGCCGTACTGCGGGGCCGACCCGGTGTTCCACCACACGACCATGGGAGACTTCACCGGGCATAAGGCGCTGTCGGCGTTCTGCCGGCGCAACATGGGCGTATTCACCTTGCTGCTGCGGAAGATGCGTGACGACCCTTATTTCCGCGACTTGCTGTGGCGGTGGGCGCAGTGAGACCGCCACACGGTAGCTCGCCATGGCGGTACGCCCCGGAAGAGTCAGCAAGGCCGGGACGGTCATGCTGAGGCTGCTGGGCCGGGCCGACGCAAGCGGGCTGGCCGGGCCGATGGCCGACGATGTATGGCGGATCTGCCTGCCTGACGAGGCAGACAGCGAACGCAGCCGCGCCGACGGCGAGGTCCCCGGCCCGTCCATCGCATGCCTACTGCGGGACGAGAAGGCCGCACCACCCGGGTACGGCCTCTACCTCATTGCTAACCACGCCCCCGGGATGAGGCCCGGGACGCCCCGGATCACTGAGGCGCGCGGCCCCGAGATATCCCGGAGGCCCGGCCCGGTGCTCAGGCTCGGGCCCGAGCTGGCGCACCTGGACACGGGAGACATCATCCACGTCCCCGGCGACGGCCGCCGGGTCACCGTGCTGTGGAAGAACTCCGCCAGGCACAACGCCCTGCTGCTCACCGAGCAATGCGACAACTACTGCCTCATGTGCTCACAACCGCCGAAGGACCGCGACGACGCCTGGCTATTTGACCGGGCAAAGAAGGTAATCAGCCTGCTCCCGCCAGGCACTCAGGCTCTCAGCCTTACCGGCGGCGAACCTACGCTGCGCGTAGACGCCCTCATCGACCTCCTAGAGCACTGCCAGCGGGTAGCACCCGGGCTCTCGGTACACCTACTGACCAACGGCCGCCGTTTCGCCGACTCCGAGTTCACCCGCCGCTACGCGGCGGTCGGAATTTCCGACATCATGGCCGGCATCCCGGTTTACGCACCCGAGCCGGGCCTGCACGACTTCATTGTCCAGGCCACCGGCGCGTTCGACGAAACAGTGCACGGCATCCTCAACCTGGCCTCACTCGGCCAGCCGGTGGAGATCCGGGTGGTAGTCCAGCGGCACACGGTCCCGGTCCTCGCCGGCCTGGCGGCATTCATCGTTCGGAACCTGCCGTTCGTCGCCCAGGTCGCGCTGATGGGACTGGAAATGACCGGCCTGGCCCGGCCGAACGCGCCGCTAGTGTGGGCCGACCCCGCCGATTACCAGCACGAGCTGGCCAGAGCGGTCGACATACTCGCGACAGCGGGGATCACGACGCGGATCTACAACCATCAGCTCTGCGTCCTGGACCGGCGCCTGTGGCGATACGCGGTCCGCTCAATCAGTGACTGGAAGAACGACTACCTGGACATCTGCCGCTCCTGCTCGGTCCGCGACGCATGCGGCGGCGTCTTCACGACAAGCGGCAACCGCCTCAGCCAGCACCTGGCCCCCATACCCTGATCAGCCCATGGAGCGGGACGCAAGGACCGGAAACGCAGGAGCCCGCCGGATGTGACGCAATATTGGGGGCACTCCGGACCGGCAAGACACGGCATCTGTCGCACGGGGCTCGGGGCAGTCAGGATGCTATCGGCGGTAGCCCGCGGCCTGCAGGGCGAACAGCTCGGCGTAGATGCCGCCGCGGTCGATCAGCTGCTAGTGATCGCCGGACTCCGCGACGCGGCCGCCGTCCATCACGATGATCTGGTCCGCTATGTGCACGCTGCCGAACCGGTGCGAGACCAGCACGGTGATCGTCCCTACCCCCGTCCCGTCCGCCTCCTGGGTCCCGTGCGCCGCCTCGCTCTACGAGGCGGCCATGGCCGAATACGCCAAGGTGGGACTGGACGTGGCACGGGTCGGGACATCGTGGCCGCCGCGGGAGTCAGCTGGGGCACCTTCTTCCATTACTTCCCGGCCAAGGAAGACGTGCTGCTCGACGCGGCCGCCGAGGTCTGCTGGGCTTATGCGGCCGCGACGGCGGCGGGCCTGGCGGCGGGCCAGGAGACGGGGATGGTCCTCGACGCGGCGTTCACCGCGCTGTTCCGCGCGGCCGTCGAGGTCACGGCGTCGGCCACGCTCCGGGGCAGGATGATGCTCTACCTGCTCGGCCACCCGGGCCGCCTGACCGAGTTCCTCGGCGAGGATGTATCGCCGCCCGTTCCGGCCACCGCGGCGGTGCTGGCCGAGGGGGACAGCCAAGATACGCCGGAAACCGGCAATAGGGCGATCTCGATGTGAGTTACCGCAGGTCGACGGGGCGGTCGTGGCGGAATTGGGGCTGGTCGTTGCCTGGGCTGTGGCTGCTGGTACGTTCTTGGGTCCGTATGGGCTGATCTTTACGGATCTGGGGGCGGTTGCGGCGTGACGTCGATCGAGCGGACCGCGTATCCCCGGTTCAGGCGGTTCATGTCGGCCCGGGAGCTGCACGTGTTCTACACGCCGCAGCCGGAGGAGATCGCGTGGGCGCGGGGGCATGCACGCTCGGATGAGCACCTGCTGGCCTTGATGGTGCAGGCGAAGTGCTTCGGCCGGCTGGGGTACTTCCCGCGGCTGGAGGACGTCCCGGACGTGGTGGTCGGGCACATCCGGCGCGACCTGGGCCTGGGCGAGGACGTGGGCGCGGTGTACGACTCCGACCGGACCCGGGGCTCGCACCGGACGCTGATCCGCCGGCGGAGCGAGGTCGTGTCGGACATGCCGGCGGCGCGGGCGGTGGCCGCCGCGGCGATCGGGGAGGCCGCCCGGCGCAAGAACGACCCGGCCGACCTGATCAACGTGGCGCTGGAGAAGCTGGTCGAGGGCTCGTTCGAGCTGCCCGGGTATTCCACGCTGGACGAAATGGCCGCGCGGATCCGGGAGGAGGTCAACTCCTCGATCTTCGCGATGGTCGCCGGCCGGATAGGGCCGGCGGGCACGGCCCGGCTGGACGAGACGCTCCAGACGGGCGGGCCGGGGACGAAGAGCGCGTTCAACCGACTCAAGAAGACCGCGCCGCGGCCGTCGTGGACGAACTTCCGCCAGCAGGTCGACCAGGTGCGCTGGGTCGACTCCTTCGGCGACTCCCGTGCGTGGTGGCATGGCGTGGCCTTGTCGAAGATCACCGACTTCGCCGGCGAGGGCGCCTCGGGTGACGCCGCGGTGCTCGGAGACTACGGGGCCGCCAAGCGCACCGCAGTGCTGGCGGCGATGGTGCACGCCGCGCAGGAGAAGGCCCGCGATGATACGGCGGAGATGTTCTGCCGGCGGGTGGCAACGCTGACGAAGCGGGCATGGGCGGAGCTTGAGGAGCTGAAGAAGCGCAGGAGAAGGTCGCCGAGGCGCTGATCGGCAACTACCGGCAGGTGCTCGAGCACCTGGACCCGCAGGGGCCCGCCGCCGCCGAGAAGCAGGCCGCGGCGCTGGAGATGGCGCGCAAGACAGTCCAGGACGCGGGAGGGTTCGACGAGGAGCTCTCCCGCATCGACGGGGTCCGCGCGACCCACGGCGACAACCACGTGCCGCTGGTGGCCAGGCACTTCCGCAAGGACCGGTCGGCGATGCTCGCGATGGTCGCGGTGCTGGACCTGAAGGCGACCAGCGCAGATGACAGCGTGCTGCGGCTGCTGGACTACGTGCGCGAGCACGCGATGATGACCCGCGACCACATCCCCGACCAGGTCACGGTCGTGGACGAGCAGACCGGCGAGAAGCGGGCCCGGACGTTCGACACGTCGTTCGCGTCGGTGAACTGGAACAGGGCTATTCGCGACCGCGGGCACCCGGGCATGTTCGTGCGCCGGCACCTGGAGGCGTGCGTGCTGACCTACCTCGCCGAGGAGCTGCGCACGGGCGACATCGCGGTGGTCGGCGCCGCGGCGTACGCGGACTGGGCTGACCAGATCCTCACCCCGGCCGAGATGGCCGAGCGGCTGCCGGCGTTCTGCGCCGGGGTCGGGATACCGGGCACAGCTACCGCCTTCTGGGCCGACCTGCAGGACCGGCTCAGCAGCCGGTGCCGGGCGACTGACGCGATGTACCCGGACCTGGCCGACTTCGCGATCGACGATGACGGGCGGCCGTCGCTCAAGCAATACCGGGCGGCACCGCCCACCGCGTCCGGGCAGGCCCTGGCCCTGGCGCTGCGGGCCAGGATGCCCGAGCGGACCCTGCTGGGCATCCTGGCCCGGACCGGGCACTGGCTGGAGTGGTGGCGCCGGTTCTCCCCGGCGTCGGGCTCGGACCCGAAGCTGAGGGACCCGTTCGCGCGCTACATCCTGACCACGTTCACGTACGGCACGAACCTCGGCCCGGCGCAGGCCGCCCGGCACATCGCCGACGTCACCGCCCACGAGCTGTCGGTCACGTCGGCCCGGCACGTCACGATCGATAAGCTGAACAAGGCGATCGCCGACATCGTGGACGCGTTCACCGAACTGGACCTGATCAAGGCCTGGGGCGACGGGTCGGTCGTGGCCGCGGACGGCACCCAGGTGGAGACGTTCATCGACAACCTGCTGGCTGAGACGTCGATCAGGTACGGGGGCACGGGCGGGATCGCGTACCACTACATCTCCGACACTTACATCGCGCTGTTCTCCAAGTTCATCCCGGTCGGGGTGTGGGAGGCCGTGCACATCATTCAGGGGCTGCTGGACCAGCAGTCCAGGATGAAGCCGGACACGATCCACGCGGACACCCAGGGCCAGGCCCTGCCGGTGTACGCGCTCGCGCACCTGTTCGGGTTCGAGCTGATGCCCCGGGTGCGGAACTGGAAGGACCTGAACTTCTACCGCCCGGCCGCAGACACCCGCTTCCGGCACATCGACGCCCTGTTCGGCGAGCCCGGCCGCAACGTCATCGACTGGGACCTCATCGAGCGCCACTTCGATGACCTGATGCGGGTCGTGCTGTCGGTCGCGGCCGGGAAGATCTCCTCGGTGACGCTGCTGCGCCGGCTGTCGACGTACTCGCGGCGCAACAACTTTTACAAGGCGTTCCGCGAGGTCGGGAGGGTCATCAGGACCATCCAGCTGCTCCGGTACCTGTCGGATCCGCAGCTGCGTCGGCGGACCACCGCGGCGACGAACAAGGTCGAGTCCTACAACAACTTCTCCGCCTGGTGCCGCTTCGGCAACGAGGGCCGCGTCCGCGACAACGACCCCGCCGAGCAGGAGAAGCAAGTCAAGTTCTCCACCCTGCTGACCAACGCGGTCATCTTCCACACAACCCTGGACATGATGACGGTCCTGCGGCAGCTCGCCGCCGAAGGCTGGGAGACCAAGCCCGAGGACCTGGCCGTGCTGTCGCCGTACCTGACGATGAGGATCAACCGGTTCGGCGTCTACGCCACCGACGAGATCAGCATTATGCCCGAGGAGTACGACGCGCACCTGCCCGGCATCGACCTCACCCTGGAACCCGTATCGTGACCGGGCTGGCCGAATAGGCAGTCGGCACCGGAGCGGCCGCGTTCACCGCCGCCGGCGGGCTTTGCCGCAATCGGCGTTGCGAGCCTAGTCGTCTCCGCGCTGCACTAGGTGCCCGCACAGCGATTCAGGTACCTCCGCCCGGAGGCGTCGCCGTGCACCAGGCGGTGGCCCCCGAGGAGGCCACCGCCTGGTGCAACCGAAGTCCCGGTGCTCAGAAGAGCGCCACTAGCTGGTCGATCGCGTCGACGGCAAGCTGCCGCTGCGGCTCGTTGACCTGGATGCGCTTCCCCATCACCTCCAGCTTGCCGGAAGCCAGCATGTAGAAGGGGCAGCGGCGGGCGAAGGCCACGACTCCCGTGGTCTGGAAATCACGGATGTCCACCACGCCCTGCCCGATCTTGGCGAAGGTGAAGATTTCGCTGTTGGACCTGAGGAGCTTCGAGACGTCCTGGTCGATCGACTTCAGCACGGCCGCGTAGGCGGAGGACGGCCCCATGTACTGGGTGAGGCGGTTCTTGGCGATGGCGTGCACCTGCGGGAGTGCGCGCCCGGCGGCATCGAGGACCTGGACGCTCTGGCCCGGGACTGGCTCACCTACTGGCTGCTCGACATGGGCAGGCTCGGCCACGTCGACTTCGAGTAGTGGATCGCCGGGTGGATCCGCCCTGACTTCCTCCAGATGCCCGGCCTGGCCTAGTTCCCCGGGCCACCCTCTGACCAGCCCACTGCCGCTTTCCAGCGTACTGACCCCCAACTATGTCGTCAGCATCGCCACGGCAGGGCATCGGCCCGGAAGGCCCGGTCAGGGGGTCGTTCGGCTCTACCTGCGGCTGGCCGCTTGTGCGTCAATGGTTCATCGGCCGCGTGTCAAACGTTGGGCGCATAACGAAGCCGTGCCGATGATCGCTGATGGCTGCGTTTGCATGGGAGGTGGCCACATGAGGATTCTCGAGCACAGGCCAGGGGGGCCGGGACAGGACGGATCTCCGGACATCGGAACCGCCGTCGGCTTGGCAGGCACCAAGACTGATCGCTGGATCGGCATGTGGTCGGCACGGGTGCTCGCCGCCTTCGGGGTCGCCTATGTCGTGACCATGGTGACCGGCTTTGCCGCAATGGGGAACCTTAGTAGGCCACTCGAAGACCCCTACCTGGCCATCATGGAGGTCCTGATCCTCGTCATGGCGCCGGTGCTGGTGCTGCTGGCCGTGGTTATCCATGCCTGCGCGCCCGAGGACACCAAGACCTACAGCATGACTGCTCTGGGTTGGATGCTGCTGTTGGCAGGCTTCACGATGACCGTGCATCTGGTGCAGCTCACAGTCGTCCGCCGAATCGACCCGAGTGCGATTCAAGGCTTCCAGTACCTCTTCAACTGGCATTGGCCATCGGTGCTCTACGGCGTCGACATTGTCGCATGGGACATCTTCTTCGGCCTGGCTCTCCTCTTCGCCGCTCCCGTGTTCCACGCCGCGGGACATGTGGCCGTACGCAACGGGCTGCTGATCGCTGGCGCGATGTGCTTGGTGGGCATCATCGGCCCAGCCGTCGATCACATTGCCCTCCGCCAAATCGGGATCATCGGCTACGCGATCGTCTGGCCGATCGTTTGTGTCCCGCTCAGCAAGGCATTCCGGCAAGGAGGACTGCCCTCCGGCGCGATGGTGCCTGCGCTCGGCCCAGACGCGGAGCATGGGTCGCAAAGTACGGGCCAAGAGGGCTTGCATCGCGCCTCTTGACTCTCAACTGACCGATTGTGGTAGCTGTGGCCGCGGTCGGCCCGCCTCGGCAAGCTCCTGGCATTAGCCGAACTGTGAACTCCCGTTCACGGAGTCCGGGAAAGTGGGGGGCAAGCTCAACTGGGCGTTTGCGACGCGGGCGCGGAAGAACTCGCCTTCAGCCTGCCGGTCGGTGCCCCTCCGCCCTCAAGGCCGACGGACGGCCTTGTTGGTCACCCTCGAGCCTCGCGGCCTTGGTGCTGGTCCTCCCGCCAAACGCGCTCGGCTCGCCGCTTAATGCCGAGCATCTGGCGACGTGCCATCACGAAATCCCCGGGTGCAAGCAACAGCGTCCGCGACCACCTCGCGGCGAGAATCCTGCCGATGAGTGCCGTCGGATTCACCGTGACCGTCGTCCTGGCCCGTTCGACCAGCCGCGTGTGCTCCGGACCGAGCTCATCGAGCAGGAACAGCCAGCTGCTGTCGCGCCGCTCGACCCAGTCGACCCCCTTCATCGGCGCATGAGCAATGAGGAGCAGCATGCGATCTGGCTCGAGTGCACTGACCGTCCAGCCGACGTCCGCGCCCTCGGGTACCAGATCCCCGACCTGCAGGCCCTGGAATTCGGGAACGATCCGCTCAGCACTCCGGACGCGGTCGTTATCGATCAGGTCGTAGCTGTACCACCCGGCCCTCCTCCAGCCCATCTGGGCCAGCCACGGCCAGACGGCGCGAGCCGGGGCATGGATGGAGATGGCCCTGGTCGAGGCAACCTGCGGGTGCGCACCTCGCCGTCACCCGGCAGCGACCGGTCAACCTCCTCGCTGGTTGCTCCCCAGCGGCTTATCCGGCGGCTGGCCGCCACGGCCCTCATCGACTGCATGGCGCTCCTCCGCAGCCCGCCCGGCCCGATGTAGCCCCCGCCGCCCGCATCCGGGATGCCGGGCGGGGCCAGGCCAGGCTCCCTGTTGTTCATGGTTACCTCCCGATCGGGTCCAGGCGGCTATTCAGCCGGGTTGGCTTCCCGGGCGAGCGACTCGGCTCGTGCCTTGATCCGGCGGAGCATTCTGCGGAGCATGGCGAAGTCGCCGAACTCCATCAAAAGGACGCCCAGCAGCGCCGTCAGGGGGTGGCGCCAGTCGTACACGGCGTGGATGCGGGTGACCAGGCGGGTCCCGCCGTCGCCGGCGGGCGTCAGCCGCCACGCCCACGTGCTGTCGGGCTTGGCCCACAGCAGCCACTCGCCCGCCTGGAACGAGTGCACCTTGAAGGCCGTGCGCTCGGTGGGCGTGGCCGCGGGAGACATCGGCACCCACTGGCCGGCCTGCAGGTGCTGCAGTTCGGGCAGGATCGTCGTGGCGCTGGGGTGGCCGAGGTTATCGAGGAGGTCATTACTGTAGAACCCGGCCCGCAGGCAGCCGGCCTGCACCAGCCACGGCCAGACCAGGTCCGGCGGGGCGCCGATCGTGATCGCCCTGGTCGACCGGTACCCGGCGTGCGGGAAAAGCGCGTCCCCTGGCATCACCGCAGCGACCTCGGCCGGAGTGGCGCCCCAGCGCAGGTGCCATCCGCGGCACAGCGGCGCGGCCGCAAAGGCCGGGAGATCGCGCACGACATGACCCAGTTCAGCGGCAAGCTGCCGCTTAGTCGGCCTGGCAATGTCAGCGGTTTCCCTACCACCGTCCAAGCCTGATCCTGGCGGGTCCCTCCGGCCAGTGCCGAAAGTCCCCTCCAAGCGCCCGATCTGCAATGTGGCCGCCGGGAGCAGCGGACGCCGGCGGAAGAGCCCGAGCCGCAGTTACGTCAGTAAGCTAGCTGCAGCCAGCCGTCATCTGTGACGGTCCCACGGGTCAACTTGGTGATCGGCAAGATTTCAGCGCCGCCGGGAGTGGCGACCCGCCCCCGGCCAGCGTCAGGCACCGTCCTGGCTCCTGCCGGGAGGACTTCCGTCCTCCCGGCAGGAGCCATTCGCCTCTTCCTTCCTGCCTGGAACCGGGCAGTGTGAGGTCAGGGCCATCGCCGGTTTTGGGTCCTCCCCGTCGGGATCCGGCCCGGGAGTCCGACCAGTGGACCCCGACCGGTTTCGTAGACACAGTCCGAAGTGGCACGATGGTCTACGAGGAGAGAACCGGAAGTGGGACAGGCGCGCAGGAAGTACACCCAGGAATATAAGGACGAGGCTGTAGAGCTGGTGATAAGCTCCGGCCGTCCGATAGCGGAAATTGCCCGGGATCTGGGTATAAACGAGGGAACGCTGGGGAGCTGGGTGAGCAGGGCTAAAGCATCGGGGAAGGTGAAGGATAAGCCTCTCGATATTGATGAGCGGGCGCGGCTGAAGGAGCTCGAGGACGAGAACCGCCGGCTGCGGATGGAAAGAGATTTCCTAAAAAAAGCTGCGGCGTGGTTTGCGAAGGAGAATCAGTAAAGTTCGCCTTCATCGACAGGATGGCGGAGGAGAACGGTCGCAAGCCACGCGAGGAAAGGTTCCCGGTCACATTCATGTGCGGAATGCTGGAGGTAACCCGGCAAGGTTATTATGCGTGGAAGAAACGCGTCCCGTCGGCGCGGGTGGCCGGGGATGAGAAGCTGACCGCGCTCATCGTGGAAATCCACGACGAGAATGAGGGCAGGTACGGTATTGACCGTATCCACCGGGAGCTGGCCCGGCGCGGGCACCGGGCCGGGCCGCGGCGGGTGCGGCGGCTGGCGCGGGCCGCTGGCCTGGCCTGCGTGCATCCGCGGCCGTACAAGGTGACCACCGTGCAGGACACGGCCAACCAGGACGGCCTGGTCGACCTCGTCGGCCGCGACTTCGTGCCCGGAGCAAGGAACCAGCTGTGGTACGGAGATATTACTTACATTTTCACGATGACCGGATGGGCGTACCTGGCCACGGTAATCGACGGGTATTCACGCAAGGTGGTCGGCTGGGCTGTCGCTGACCATATGCGCGAGGAACTGGTTACCGGCGCGCTGGCCATGGCGCTGGCCAGCCGTAATCCGGGGATCGGCGAAGTGGTATTCCATTCCGATCGCGGCAGCCAGTATACGGGACGGGCGTTCCGCGACGCCTGCCTTTCCAATGGAATCATACCGTCAGTCGGTCACACCGGGATATGCTTCGACAACGCGGCAGCTGAGTCATGGAACGCGACGTTCAAGAAAGAGCTCATCCACCTGCACGCCTGGAAGAACGTCGCGCACGTGAAGCAGGCGACGTTCGAATATGTGGAAGTGTACTATAACCGTAAGCGGATTCAGAAGGGACTGGGTTATCTGTCGCCATCCGAATTTGAGCTTGGAGTTGACGCAGGAATGGCGCTAGTAGCATAATAGAAGTGTCTACAAAAGCGGTAGGACTCCACAGCTAGGTGAGAGGGGGAGCTATGCCCGAGACCAATGAGATCGCAATGAAGGCCAGGGTGGCCGAGATCCTCAACCGCCACGCTGCGGTCGGCCTGGCTGTGGGAGTGGTCCGCAACGGATCCCTTGAGTTCTGGACCGCCCCGAGTTTCTTGGAGGCTGTGGCCTCTGGGAAGGTTGGGACTTATGGCATCACGGAAACAGCACCCTCCTGAGCTGCGGGAACGTGCGGTGGCAATGGTCTTCGAGCTGCGTGCCGCGTCGGGCAGCTCGCGTGGCACGCTGGCAAGCGTCGGCCAGAAGCTGGGCGTCAATCCTGAGACTCTCCGCAACTGGGTCGAGAAAGCGGAAATCGACAGCGGGCAGCGGCCCGGTACCACAAGCGACGACAAGAAGCGGATTGCCGAGCTGGAGAAGGAAGTCCGCGAGCTGCGGCGGGCTAATGAGATCCTGAAGGCGGCGAGCGCTTATTTCGCCCGGGAACTCGACCCCCGACTTCCGCGCTAGTCGAGTTCATCGATTCGCACAAGGGCCGGTTCGGAGTGGAGCCGGCCTGCGCGGTCCTGGAGATATCGCCGTCCACCTATTACGCGGCGAAGAGGAGAGAGGAGAGTCCGTCCGCGCGGGGCGAGCGCGACGAGGAGCTGAAGAAGGCAATCACGCGGGCAAGGGAAAAGAAAGGGCGGAAGCTTTACGGTGCTAAGAAGATGTGGCGTGAGCTGAATCGTGACGGGATCGAGGTCGCGCGGTGCACGGTCGAGCGGCTGATGCGTGAGATGGGCCTGGAGGGCCTGCGGGCCAGGAAGAAGAGGCCGCGGACCACTGTTCCTGGCCCGGCTGGCCAGGAGAGGCCTTCGGACCTGCTGGAACGCGACTTCACTGCGTCGGCGCCGAACCGCCGCTGGGTAGCTGACATTACTTACATAGAGACTTCTGTCGGCTTTGTTTATGCGGCGTTCATCCTTGACCTGTTTTCCCGGATGATTGTCGGCTGGCAGGTGTCCGATACGCTCCGGGCCGAGCTTGCGCTCGACGCGCTCGAAATGGCCGTTTGGTCTCGCGGCGACCGGATGGACGGCCAGATTGTCCATCATTCGGATCGCGGCGTTCAGTATACCGCGATCCGCTATACCGAGCGGCTCGGCGAGATCGGCGCGGTTAGGTCGGTCGGGCGCAAGGGCGATTCTTATGATAATGCGGCAGCCGAGTCGCTCAACAGCCTTTACAAGAAAGAGCTCATCGAGAGGGAAGGGCCGTGGCGCGGGACCGATGACGTCATGCTCGCGACCCTGGAATGGGTTGACTGGTATAACACCGAGCGCCTGCACTCCGCCTGCAAGTACATTCCGCCGAAAGAATATGAGGAAAACTACTACGCGCAGCAGGAAAGAATGGTAAGTTAATCGTATTCGGCAAGCTTTGGCCTCCAAAGAAGCCGGGGCGATCCATTCTTCGACGCGCACGGGGTCGCGGACCTCGCGTCGAACACGCCCGTCACTGAGGACACCGTCTTCCGGATCGCGTCCATCACCAAGACGTTCACTGCGGTCGCCGTGATGCAGTTGCGGGAGCAAGGGCGGATCGACCTCGACGCGCCCGCCAGCGACTACCTGCGCGCCTACCAGCTGATCCCGGCGAGGGCGAGCTTCCGGCCCGCGACGGTGCGAGATTTGCTGACCCACACGGCCGGAGTTCCTCAGATGCCGCACCCTGCCCGGGCGCTCATGACACTGTTCGCGGGTTCGGCACTGACGGAGGGCGGGGAGAGCTATGACCTCGGACAGCCGCTGCCCACCCTCGCCGAGTACTATGGTGGCGGCCTCCGCCTGGCGGCCGAGCCGGGCACCCGGTTCACCTATGGCGACCACGGGTTCGCCACGCTCGGCCAGATCGTCGAGGACGTGAGCGGCAAGACGCTTGACCGCTATCTTCGCGAGCACATCTTCGAGCCCCTCGGCATGGCAGACACCGACCTCCTCCGATCGGAGCGGGTGAAGGCGCGCCTGGCCACCGGATACAAGCTGCACGCCCACGGCGTGACTGCTGTGACCGACCGCCAGTGGGTGACCCCGGGAGCGAGCTCCGTCTACTCCACCCCGAGGGATATGGCCCGCTACGTCGCAGCTCTTGCCGGCGGCGGCGCCAACGAACACGGCCGAGTACTCGATCCGGCGACGCTGGCCACCATGTTCCAGCCCCACTACCAGACCGACCTCCGGGTGCCGGGCATCGGACTGGCATTCATGCGGAGCTATTTCGGCGCGCATCTCGCTGTCGAGCACCAGGGCGTCCTTCCCGGCTTCAACTCGCAGATCTGGGTGGCACCCGGCGACGGGGCCGGGGTGATGGCCTTCACCAACGGGGCCAGCGGGGCGATGATCTGGCTGATGGCTGAAGTCGCCGGGCTGCTCAGGCAGCTGCTCGGCGTCCCTGATGAGGTGATCCGCACCGATGTTCCGCACCATCCTGAGATCTGGGGGGACCTCTGCGGCTGGTACCCGGTTTCCGCCCAGCTGACCGATACCCAGGCGCGGGGCTTCGCCGGCCTCGGCGCCGAGGTCTTCGTGCGGCGCGGTCAGCTGACGCTCCGGGCCTGGAGCCCGGTGCCCGCGGTGTACCGGGGCTTTCCCCTCCACCCCGACGACGACAAGGATCCCCGCGTCTTCCGGATCGACCTGTCCCAGTTTGGCCTCGGCACCGCGAGGATCGTGTTCAGTTGCGAGCCCGGAGCGGGGACGACGCGAATCCATACCGACATGGTTCCGCTCTCGCTTCGGAAGCAGCCCGCCAGCCAGAACCCGCGGCGGTGGATCACCGGCGCGCCTGGTGCGCTCGCTGCCGTCGCCGCAGCGGGCGCCGCACGGCGGCGCCGCGCGACAGCGTACTGCCACGGCTAGCGACGGGACGGATACGGCACCAGGAAGCGGACCGACAGGGAAGGCGACGACGATGCAGACCGCAGGTCTGGCTCAACTCAAGCAGGACGCGCTCGACAACATCATCTTCCACATGACGCCGAAGCAGTGGCTGCGCACATCCGGTGCCTGGGTGCTGGAGCGCGGCGAGGGAGCCCTGCTCTACGACGCTGACGGCCGCGAGTATCTCGATGCCATGTCCGGAGGGCTCTTCGCGGTGCTGGCCGGCTACGGGCGAGAGGAGATCGCGCGAGCGATGTACGACCAGGCTCTAAGGCTGAGCTACACCAGCCCGGGCGCCGCGACGAGCGTGGCCACGATCGAGCTGGCGCGCAAGCTGGCCGAGCTCACGCCGGGCGACCTGTCGGCCTCGTTCTTCTGCAACAGCGGCTCGGAAGCCGTCGAGGCGTCGATCAAGCTCGCCCGCCAGTACCACCAGGCCAACGGCGAAAGCCAGCGCTACAAGGTCGTGTCCCTGCGCCGCGCATACCACGGCGCGACGATGGGAGCCCTGTCGGCAACCGGCTGGAGCCCCCACTTCCAGCAATTCCGCCGCGCGGCCGATCCGGGCGTTCCCGTCGCCGGCTTCACGAACGCCATGCCCCCCTACTGCCACCGGTGCGAGCTCGGGCTGACCCATCCCTCGTGCGGGCTCGCCTGCGCCACCACGATCGAGCAGGCGATCCTCGGCAGCGACCCGGGCCTGGTGTCCTGCGTCATCCTCGAGCCGGTCATGGGGACCGCCGGGGTCATCATCCCGCCCCCCGGCTACCTGGCCAGGGTCCGCGAGATCTGCGATCGCCACGGGGTCCTGCTGATCTGCGACGAGGTGGCGTGCGGGTTCGGGCGGACGGGACAGTGGTTCGGTGTGAACCATTTCGGCGTGGTTCCCGACATCATGGTGGTTGCCAAGGGACTCACCAGCGGATACGCACCGATGGGGGCCGCCATCGCCAGGCGCGAGATCGCAGAGAAGATCCCGATCTTCTTCGACATCCACACCACGGGAGGGCACCCGGTCTCCGCTGCGGCCGCGCTCGCCAACATCGCCATCATCGAGCGGGAAGGCCTCGTCAGCAACGCCGCCACCGTCGGGACGTACATGCTCGAGCTCCTCCAAGGGCTCCGCGCCCACCCCGCCGTCGCGGACGTCCGCGGGCTGGGGCTCTTCATGGCAGTCGAACTGCGCGACCCTGCCCGTGCCCAGGACTCCGCGTCCGGCATGGCAATGGCCGACCGGATCGCTTCGGCGGCGATGCGCATGGGACTGTTCGGCCCGCGGCCGCTGGGTGGCACCACCCTCGCCCTAGCCCCCCCGCTGATCTTCACCAAGGCCCAGGCGGAGCGAACCGTTGACGTGCTGGGCGCTGCCATCGCGGAGGTTGAAGCAGAAGTCCTGCCAGCGGCAGGAAGCGGCGGCCAGACGAGGCGCGGGCCGGCGGCCTCATCGCGGGAAGGCCAGCACCAGAAGGGGCAGGGCCGATGAGCATCGGGACCGCAAGCGCAAGCCGCACCGATCACCGGCGGAGAACCCCCGTCGCGCGCCTGAGCTCCCTGGACCTCATGTTCCTCCGCCTGGAGAATCCCGCCTGGCCGGGCCACGTCGGTGGCCTGGCTCTGGTCGAAGGCAGGCCGCTGCTGGACGCCGCGGGGCAGCTGCGGCTGCAAGAGATCCGGGAGCGCGTGAATCGCCGTCTGGCGCGCGTTCCGCAGCTGCGGCGACGTCTTCGCTTTCCGGGTCCGCTGGGGGGTAAGGCGCTGTGGGTCGATGACCATCAGTTCGACATTCAGCATCACGTTCACGAGACCGCCGTTGAACCGCCAGGGGGCGAATTCCAGCTCCTGGACGCCGCCGCTACCCTTTACGGAAAGTTGCTGGACCGTGGGCATCCGCTCTGGGAGCTCTGGTTCCTGACCGGCCTGGCCGACGGCCGCGTCGGCGTGCTGCTGAAGCTGCACCATTCGGTGGCCGACGGGATGGCCGCCGTGATGATCATGGGCTCGCTGTTCGACTTCGAGGCTGACGCCCCGGAGCCCGTTCCCGAGCAATGGGCACCGGAACCGTTCCCGGCAGGGTGGTCGCTGCTCGCCGGCAACTTCTCCGGCAAGATCCGGGCCGCTGGGCACGCGGCCGCGATGCTGGCTCATCCGCCGCGGGTCGTCAGGGGGGCCCGCATCCGTATTCGGGTGGCCCGGCAGGCCCTCGGACAAAGTAGCGCGCCACGCACCTCGCTCAATCAGGTGGTCCGGCCCGGGCGGCGAATCCGCTCTCTTCGCCTGGACCTTGCGGCGGTGAAGGCGGCGGCTCACGCTCACGAGGCCAAGGTCAACGACGTGGTACTCGACCTGTGGTCGGGGGGACTGCGTCAGCTGCTGCTGTCCCGCGCAGAGCCCACCTCAGGAGTTGAGCTGATTACGAATGAGCCCGTCTCCCCGCGGCCGGCGAGCGGCGCCCCAACCATCGATAACCGGGTCGGGTTCCTGGCACTGCCGCTGCCGGTCTGGGAGCCTGACGTCCAGCATCGGCTCGACCTGATCGCCCGCACCACCCACAAGGCCAAATCAGAGCAGCAGCCGGCCGCGATGGCGGGCTTCCTGGCCGCCGCGACCGCGGCACCGTGGATCGGGAAGGCCTACCCGATGCATCAGCACACCGTCAACGTGAAAGACACCAACGTGATCGGGCCGTCCCGCCCGGTGTACATACTGGGAGCCCGCATCCTTGACATCCTGCCAATCACCCGGCTGTTCGGCAACGTCGGGCTGACTCTGTGTGCCTTCTCGTACGCAGGCCAGATCTCCCTGGTGGTGACGGCCGACGCGACCGCCTTCCCGGACCTCGATGTGCTGATGGCAGGCATGGAACAGGACTGGCATGCGCTGACGGGCAACCATATCGCCGGACCAGTGCCGCATGAGCCTCGATGCGGTTGCGGTGGGCCGCCACTGCGAGGGCCGACGCCACTCGGGATCAACCGAGAACGCCGCCGTCATCGAGCGTATCTCCGCTTCTTCGCCCACTGACCAGCCCATTGCCCCTTTCCGGTTAACTTGGTCTGCCCCGCTCAGGAATCCAAACTCAATGCGCGTCTCTCCGGAGAGGTTCCGGTTACGCATCGTAATGCCGAGTGACTCCGTAGCTGCTTCCGGTCGTCCGGAATCGTCCGATTACGGACAGGCCCGCAGACCCAGCAAAGGCCCTGATCAGACGCCTTCATCCATCAAGATCATACTACTGCCGGTTTCCGCCGTATCTTGGCTGCACCCCGCCGAGGGCCGGTTGCGCGGGGAGATCAGGGATGATGAGCCTGCGGAGTCGCTGGCCGTCATCCTCCTGTACGCCGTGCTGTTCGGGGGCCGCCGCGGCGCGGCCATCGGCCGGCCGCCGGGCTCGACGCCGCTCGGCCGCCTCGCCCTGTCCGTCGTGCTGCGCGGCCTGCGCCCGTAGTCTCACCCGGGACGGGCGCGGTCAGCCCGGGAGGGCGTAGCCGAGGCGGCGGAGTTCCTTGCCGGCCAGCCTGTCTATCTGGGCCGTATCCTCCTCATTGAGCAGCGGCGCGGCCGGCTTGCGCAGGCGCCCGCGCTGCCGGGAGGTGCGGGCCACATCGCGGATCTCGGCTGTCGGAACCGCGGCCCCGGTGAACCGGGCAAGCTCGGCCACGGCCTCATCCGGCTTGCTCAGCAGGTCCTCGTACCTGATGGTCTTCAGCTGGCCGGCCGGCAGGCTCTGATGCAATCTCGCGGCCAGGCGGACAGACCAGCGCCACCGCAGCGCGCAGCGGGCGGCGGGCGACAGGTCGGGCCAGATCTTCCGGTCGTCCTCCGACTCGATGCCGAAGAACGGGTTGGGAAACTCGGTGTCCACGTTCACGAAGCTCGGCCGGAACCAGGCCATGACCACCGGGTCGGCCAGCATGCTGGCCACTACGTCCCGCCCGTCCCTGATGACCTGGACGATCCGCGCGCCGCGGAACGCGTAGCTGAGGGCCTCCGCGCAGTAGATCAGGTCCGGGCTCGCGTCGCCGAACCTCTCCAGCCCCCGGACCTCAGCGCACGGCCCCACGGCATCGGCGGCCAGGCCGCCTGCCGCCCGGCACTCGCGGCTGCATCCCAGGCAGCTGTGCGGGGTTACCCGCCAGCCCTGCGCGAAGGCGTCCCTGATGACCGTGGCGGCGGCCTGGGTCCGGCCCTGGTGCATGGACGGGCGCCGGGCGAACGCGTAAACCACCCGCAGCACGCTGGGCTGCCCCATGGTGACGTGAAAAGCCGGGGACGCCTTCAGCGCGCGGCCGACGAGGTCCGCTCCGGAGTGCGGCGCGCCGACCACGAACACCGGCTGATAAACGCTTCGGGAATTGACGACAAGGATGTGACGGGCAGGGCGCATGTATTGCCTGGCAAGCCTGGGTGCTCTAGGGGGCGGGTGGTTCTCAGCCGGGCACACTCCGGCGCTCATCCCGTGGCCCGCGCCGGTGCTCCTCGGCGTGGCCCTCGAGGTTAAGGGCTGTCTGCACGAGCGGGACGTGGCTGAACGCCTGCGGCATGTTGCCGACAAGCCTGCCGTAGCGAGGATCATACTCTTCACTGAGCAGTCCGACGTCGTTACGCAGGGCGAGCAGCCGTTCGAACAGCCCGGCCGCCTCATCGTGCCGGCCGCTCAGCTCCAGCGCGTTCGGCAGCCAGAAGCTGCACGCCAGGAAGGCTCCCTCCGAGCCCGCCAGCCCGTCCACCTCCGACCTGCCGCCCGCCGGCAGCTCGTACCTGCGCAGGAAGCCGCCTTGCATCAGATCCCGCTGCAGGGCCTCCATGGTGGACATGACCCTCGGATCGTCGGCGGGCAGGAAACCCACGTCCGAGATGAGCAGCACGGCGGCGTCGAGCTCGCTCGCCCCGTAGTACTGCACAAACGCCCCGCGGGCGGCGTCGTAGCCCTTCTCGCACACCTCCCGGTTGATCTCGTCGGAGATCTTCCGCCACTTGGCGGCCAGCTCCTTCTCGCCTGCCTGGCCGGCGTACCTGGACGCGCGGTCAAAGGCCACCCAGGCCATCACCTTGGAGTGCACGAAGTGACGCCGGGGGCCGCGGACCTCCCACAGCCCCTCGTCGGGCTGGGCCCAGTGCTGTTCCAGGTAGCCGAGCAGCGCCCGTTGCAGGGACCAGGTATGCCGGTCGTCGTGCAGCCCCGCCCTGAAGCTGAGCTCCAGGGCGTCGATGACCTCCCCGTACACATCCAGCTGGAGTTGGCCCGACGCGGCATTGCCGATGCGCACCGGTGCCGAGTTCTCGTAACCGGGCAGCCAGGTCGCCTCCCACTCCGCCAGCCGGCGTTCCCCGGCCACCCCGTACATGATCTGGATGTCTTCCGGATCCCCGGCGATCGCGCGGCCCAGCCACAGACGCCAGGCCTTTGCCTCCTCGAGGTAGCCGGTCCGCAGCAGTGCCTCCAGGGTGATGGTGGCGTCGCGGAGCCAGCAGTAGCGGTAGTCCCAGTTGCGCACGCCGCCGATGTCCTCGGGCAGCGAGGTGGTGGCGGCGGCGACGATGCCGCCGGTCGGCCGGTAGGTGAGAGCCTTCAGAGTGATCAGCGACCGGACGACGGCGTCACGGTAGGCCCCCTGGTAGGTGCAGCGCGACACCCAGTCCTGCCAGAACTTCCTGGTCTCCGCCAGGGAAGCCGTGGCATCCAGGCGTGCGGGCTCGCCGTAGTGGGATGGCACGTAGGTGAGCACGAAGGGGACGGCCTGGCCCGCGGAGACGGTGAACTCCGCCGTATGCGCCATGCCCTGGGCGGTCAGGTCCGCCGGCGTGCGCAGCCACACCGAGTCCGGCCCGGCGGTGACCTTGATACCGCCGTCGGTCTTGGTCACCCACGGCACGATGGACCCGTAGCCGAAGCGAACCGTCAGCCACAGGCCCATGTCGACGGTCCCGCTCACGCCCTCCACCAGCCGGATCAGCACCGGCGGTTCGCCGTCTTCCCGCGGCGGCATGAAATCGGTCACCTCGGCGATGCCGCCTGCCGTTTCCCACCGGGTCCGGAGGATCAGCGTGTCGCCGGCGTACTGCCTGCTCGCTGACGCGCGGCCGGGCCCCTCGAGCTCGTCCCGGGGCGCGATTCGCCAGCTGCCGTGATCCTCGCTGCCGAGGAGAGCCGCGAAGCAGGCCTCGGAATCAAAGCGCGGCAGGCACAGCCAGTCAACTGATCCCGCCGTGCTGACCAGCGCGGCCGATTGCATGTCACCGACGACGGCGTAGTCCTCGATCCTGCCTGCCACGGTTCCTCCTGGGCGGGTGCCCCCTCCCCGCAACCGTACTAGGCCTCCGGAGCCCTTAGGCTGGCATCATGCGGGTACTACCCGATGTAGTCGCCGGCCGGCCGCGGCGCCGGGTGCGGCTGCTGCTCGCCGCCGGGACCGCGGCGGTGGCCGTGGCCGCCCTGGCGGGCTGCGCCCAGTTCGACTCCGCGCTCGGTCAGCGCCAGGCCGTCGTGACCTTCACTAATAACGCGACCCTGGCTCAGCGGATGGCCGTGCGCACGGCCTGCGCCAAGGCGCCGAACGTGAGCCCCCAGCCGTTGCCAAGCAACCTGAAGTCCGCGTACGAGCTCCCGCAGGTGACCTACCAGATCAACAAGGCCAGTAACGCCGAGGTGGCGATGCTGGAGACGTGCCTGGACAAGTACCCCTCGGTGGCCGGCGTCACCCTGCAGGACTCCAGCGACGAGGGCAACTGAGGTCACGCCCGCCTGCCGTCTAGCTGAGCCGTCTAGCTGCGTCTTCTGCGCTGCCGCGCGGCTGTGAAGACGCACTGACAGGCCGATTCCCTATCATGCCGGCTTTATGTATAGTTAACCGATGCGCTGGTTTCCTATGTAAACGATTGAGAATAACGGTTTAGGAGTGTGAGATGCGACGTACCACGGTCGCCGCAATAATCGCCGCCGCCGCTCTGGCGGCGGCGGGCTGTTCCTCTTCGTCTTCTTCCTCGACCTCGAGTGCGACAAGTTCCACGGCGAGTGCCGCCGCTGCGGCGCCGGTGACGGTCCGGCTGGGTTTTCTTGAGAACATCACGCATGCCTCCGCGCTGGTCAGCCTGAAGGAGGGCTTCTTCACCCAGGCTCTCGACTCGGCCGGGACGGTGAAGCCGACCGCCTTCAGCAGCGGGACGCAGGAGACGACCGCGCTCCTGGCCGGCCAGCTGGACGCCGCCTACGTCGGGCCGAACCCGGCCATCAACGCGTGGCAGAAGTCCAACGGCACCGCGATCAAGATCGTCTCCGGCGCCGCGACCGGCGGCGCCTCGGTAGTGGCCTCGAAGGGAATCGGCTCGGCGGCTCAGCTGAAGGGCAAGACGCTGGCCACGCCGTCGCTCGGTAACACCCAGGACGTCGCGCTGCGCTACTGGCTGAAGCAGAACGGGATCGCGACCACCACGACCGGCGGGGGAGACGCGTTCGTCAAGCCGACGACCCCGAACTCGTCCGCCGTCCTGGAGTTCAAGTCCGGCCAGATCGCCGGCGGCTCCGAGCCCGTCCCCTACGACATCCAGATGGTCAACGACGGCGGCACGGTGCTGCTCAGCGAGCCCGGCGTCACCACCCTCCTGGTCGTGACGCAGAGCTTCCTGTCCGCCCATCCCGCGATCGTCTCGGACCTGCTCAAGGCCCAGATCCAGGCGAACTCCTTCATCAAGTCCAACCCGTCGGCCGCGCAGGCCGACGTAAACGCGGAACTGGCCGTTTACACCGGCAAGTCTCTTGCCTCGAGCCTCGTCGCGGCCTCGTTCAAGGAGACCACCTTCACCAATGACCCCGACGAGTCGTCGCTGACCGCTGACGCGTCGCAGGCCGTCTCGCTCGGCCTGCTCAAGCCGGTCGACCTGAACGGCATCTTCGATCTCACGCTGCTCAACCAGGCGCTGGCCGCATCGGGCCAGCCGCAGATCAGCTCATAGGCGGTGAACCCCATGGTCAGGCAGGAGAGCTCTCTCACGGTCACCGGCCAGCGCCCGGCGGCCGGGGACCTAACGGCGGCCGTCCGGCTGGCGGATGTGTCCAAGGTGTTCGGGCGCGGCACCTCGGCCGTCCGCGCCCTGGATCACATCTCACTGGAGGTCGCACCGGGCGAGTTCACCTGCCTGATCGGGGCGTCGGGCTGCGGCAAGTCCACGCTGCTCAACCTGGTGGCCGGGCTGGAGCAGCCGACATCCGGCCAGGTGTCGGCCTCCGGCCGGGTGGCGTTCATGTTCCAGGAGCCGGCCCTGTTCCCGTGGCTCACCGCGGCCGGCAACATCGACCTCGCCCTGCGGGCCCGCGGCGCTAAACGGGCCGAGCGAAAGCAGCGGGTCACGGAGCTGCTGGAGACCGTGAACCTGAGCGGGTTCGGCGGGAAACGGCCGCATGAGCTGTCCGGTGGCATGCGGCAGCGGGTCGCGCTGGCCCGGGCCCTGGCCCAGGACGCCGACGTGCTGCTGATGGACGAGCCCTTCGGCGCCCTGGACGCCATGACCAGGGACCTGCTGCATGACGAGCTCGACCGGATCTGCGCGGGGCGCCAGCTGACCATCTTGTTCGTGACCCACAACGTGCAGGAGGCGGTCCGGCTGGGCAACCGGGTCGTGGTGCTGAGCAGCCGCCCAGGCCGGGTAGTCGACGAGTTCGCCGTGCCGCTCGAGCATCCCCGGAGGATCGACTCGGCACCGGTCGCGGAACTGGCCGCGCAGATCACCGACCGGCTGCGAGAGGAGATGAGCCATGGCGCCCGGTGACGACCAGACATCGGTGCCGGCCTACGCCGAACGGCTGGCCTGGCTCGAGTCGCTCGAAGCAGAGGCCCCGGGCGAGCAGCGCGGGCACCGTCTGCTCTCCCGCGGCTGGAAGGCCCTGTGGCCTATTGTCCTCGCGATCGCCATCGTGCTGGGCGGGTGGGAGCTGATCCACCTCAGCGGCTGGAAGAAGCTCATCTTCCCTGCGCCGGGCCCGACCCTGGCCAACCTGTGGGACCAGCTGGGGACGGCCGAGCTCTGGCACGCCATCGCCGTCACCGGCATGCGCGCCATCATCGGATTCGGCCTCGCGGTGGTCATCGGCTCGGTCGTCGGCGCGCTGGTCTCGCGGATCCCGCCGCTGCGGGCGGGCGTCGGCTCGCTGATCACCGGGCTGCAGACCTTGCCGTCGATCGCCTGGTTCCCGTTCGCGATCATCCTGTTCGGCATCAGCACCACCACCATCTTGTTCGTCATCATCCTGGGCGCCGCCCCGTCGATCGCCAACGGCCTTATCGCCGGCGTGGACTACACCCCGCCGACGCTGCTGCGGGCGGGCAAGATGATGGGATTGCGCAGGCTCTCGCTGTACCGGCACCTGATCCTGCCGGCCTCGCTGCCCGCGTTCGTGGCCGGGCTGCGGCAGGGCTGGGCCTTCGCGTGGCGCAGCCTGATGGCCGGCGAACTGCTGGTCACCATCGCGGGCCAGCCGTCCCTGGGCGTGCTGCTGTCGACGGATCAGGACCAGGCCGATATGGAAAGCGCCACCGCGATCATCATCGTGATCTTGATCCTGGGCATCATCGTGCACGCGCTGTTCGGCATGGCCGACCGGGCCATCCGCCGTCGCTGGGGGCTGACCAACGCCTGAGCGGCGCGATCCCTGGGCAGCGCGCTGGGGTCAGCGCCAGGCCGCGCTCGGTAATCTCGGGTAGGTGCCCCCGCAATCCGCCCGGCTGACGTTCCGCGAGATGACGCCCGATGACCTGGACGACATGGCCGCCCTGCTCGGCGACCCGGAGGTCATGACCTACTACCCGCGGCCGAAGACCCGGGACGAAGCCGCCTACTGGATCGAGTGGAACCGCGGCCTGTACCGCACCCGCGGTCACGGCCTGTGGCTGCTGACCACCTCGGACGGGAGGTTCGTCGGCGACTGCGGCCTGACGCCGCAGCCGGTGGACGGCGTGACCGAGCTGGAGGTGGGCTACCACGTCGTGCCCGCGTTCCAGGGCCGCGGGTACGCCACCGAGGCGGCAGCCGCCTCGCGTGACTTCGCCCGCACGGTGCTCGGCGCGAGACGGCTGATCGCGATCATCCACCCGGACAACAGAGCCTCCCGGCGGGTCGCGGAGAAGATCGGGCTGCGGCCGGAGAAGCGGGCCACGGTGCATGGCGGGCGCGACGCGGTCATCTACGCCGCGGCTCTCGGCCGGCCCGCGGTGCCATAATCGGCCTCATGCGATTCCGCGCGACGGTGGAACTGAACGGCAAGACGGCGACCGGGATCGAGGTCCCGGAGGAGGTGGTCGCGGGACTGGGAGGGGGCCAGCGCCCGCCGGTACGGGTGAGCATCGGCGGCCACTCCTACCGCACGACGGTCGCCCGGATGCACGGCCGGTTCCTCATCCCGCTGAGCGCGGAGAACCGGACCGCGGCCGGCGTGGCGGCCGGCCAGCAGGTCGAGGTCGATCTCGAAGCCGATGCCGAGCCGCGCGAGGTGCAAACGCCTCCCGATCTCGCGGCGGCCCTCGCACGGGACGAGACGGCCCGCGCGGCCTTCGATCGCCTGTCGTTCACCCACCGCAAGGAGTGGGTGCGATGGGTGGAAGAGGCCAAGAAGGCCGAAACCCGGGCCGGCCGCATCGCCAAGACCGTCCAGTCCCTGCACGACGGCAAGCGCTCCCGCTGACCGGTCAGGGCGGGGGAACAGCCGGGGCCTTCGGCCCCTTAGCGTCGGACCAGCTGCGGACGATCGTGGTGTCGGAGATGAACCGGACCCCGGAACCGGGGGCCCAGCGCCGTGCGGCCTCGAGCAGCCCGTCCTCGACGACCCGTGACACATCCTCGCCGCGCTCGCCGGGGCAGTGCACGAGCAGCTCGTCGTGCAGGCACAGCACGACGCGGGCCCCCAGGTGCGCGCACCGGGCGCGGACCGTCACCGCCCACATCTTGAACAGCTCAGCCGCCGCGCCCTGGACCATCGCGTTGCGCGCGTACCGGCCGTAAGCGGCCGCCCGGCTGGCGGTCCGGGGCTCCGAGGGAGCCAGTATGATCCGGCGGCCGCCGTAGGTCCGCAGGTCGCGCCCGGCCCGCCCGGCGCGGTCGGCCGCGTCCAGGTAGGCCATCGCCACCGGGTACGCCGCGTTCAGGCGGCGCAGCGCCTGGGCCCCGTGACCGGTGGTCTGCCCGTACATGGCGCCGAGTACCGCTACCTTGGCCGTCGGCCGGTCCAGGCCGAGCTGCTGGGCCACCGGCGCGTACAGGTCGTCGGCCCGCGCCGCCGCGGCCAGCGCCTGATCCGCCGATACCGCGGCCAGCACCCGCGGCTCGATCTGGCCCAGGTCGGCCCGGACGAAGACGTGCCCTTCCCCGGCCACCACCGCCTGCCGCAGCGCGGCCGGCATGTTGTGCAAGCCGGCCGAGGCGGTCATCCGGCCAGCGGCCCCGTCGGACCCGGTCCAGGCGCCGCGCAGCCGGCCGTCGGTCCCCAGGTTCTCATCCAGCCACGCATACCCGTAGGTGGTGGCGATCCGCTCCGCTTTGCGCCACTCCAGCAGGGCGGCGATCAGGGGATGGGCGTCGCGCAGCTCCCGCAGCCGCCAGGCCCGGGTGTCTGGGACGTCGACCCCGATCCGGGCCAGCAGCGACCGGACCTGGGCCGGGCTGCGCAGGTCGGTCACGGTCCCGGCGGGCGCGTGCCGGAGCACCTGCGCGTCGCGCGCGGCCCGGGCCGCGGCGGCCTCGGCGGCGCTGCCCGGGCGGGACCCGATGAAGCCGGCCAGGACCTGCTCGGCGACCGCGCGGTCCATCGGCAGGCCGTCCGCGGACAGCTCGGCACACAGCAGCTCGGCCGTGGACTCCGACCGTGCCGTGGGGACCGCCATAGGGCGGTCGTCCAGCGCGCCGAGCGCGGCCTGCTGCAGCTCGGCCAGGGCCCGCGCCGCCTCCGCCCACCGGGCCAGCCGGTCGGCGCCGTCCGACCATCCGCCGCTGACCCATTCCGGCCGCAGGTGACCGTCCGGCGCTACCGGGTCGTCGTCGTCGTCATCCGGGCCGGACATCCCGAACAGGTCGAGCGGGCCGCCGGACGGCAGGGCCTCGGTGGCCAGCCCGCGCGCCCGGGCCCAGGCCCAGCCGGGATCGGCCCGCCACCCGCCGAACAGCAGCCGGTGCGCCGCCACGATGTCCCAGCAGGTGGCCAGCCGAAGGCCGGCGCCCACGAGCTGCGCCGCCGTCTGGGACGACCACACCGCCCACCTCGGCCGCAGGACCTGATCCGCTCGCCCGATCTCCGCAGCCAGCCCGGCGGCCAGCACGCCGCCGGGCCGCGGCGAGGTGCGGTCCTCAGCCGGTACGGTCCAGGCGCGTTCGACGGTGGCCACGCCGAGCCCGAGAGCGGGGGAGGCGGCCAGCCCCACCAGGTCGCCGCGGGCCACGCCGGCCCGGCGCAACGACGTCACCAGATCCTCACCCGCAGGCGGCCCTGGGACCGATGCACCCGTCACGGATCCAACCCTGCCACGGACAGGCGGCCCGGTCAGCAAGCAGCGCCAGCAGCCCGGGCATCGCCGTGCTGGCTCCTGCCGCGATGAGCGCCGCGAGTAACACGTCAGCCTTGCGTGGTGTCATAGAAGAAGCCGGCCGCATCGAGGTTCGTGGTCAGCGACGCGCTATACGGCTCGCTCACTCCGACTACCGTGATCCGCCACGATCCTGCGCCGCCGAGGTTCTGCTGGAAACTGGCCGTCAGATTCCCGCCGAAGTCGGCCGTGAAAACGGGCGGACAACCAAAATTATTGGTCATGTTTCCTTCGCCGAATGGACAGTAACTGTACTTTACAGCCAGGCCCTGGCCCGGAAGGAAACCGGTAGCCCTTATAGTTATGGTGATTATTCCGCAATCAGCATGGCCCGGCGGCTCGATGGCAGGCTGGCCAGCAATTTGCACCTTCGGGAAAAGGACCGGCGCGGACGGGCCCGGCCCGATCGCCCAGAGCTGGTGACCGCCCTGGCTCGCCGGGATCGGCCCGGGATCGCCTGCTAGCGCGTCACCAGGGTGGCCGAACGGGAACGGCTCCGCCACGGACAGGCTCCCGTCCGGGCTAACCTGGATATTCAATCCGCTGTGCGCGTTCTGGATGGCGAACCAGCCGGCCGCATACGATAGGGAACCGACGTCGCCCTGGCCGGCGTCGGTGACCGGCACCATGAACCAATGCTGGCTGTGCTCGCTCAGCGCCGGCTTCATGACAAGGGCCTGGAGGGCCGCGCCAGGCTGAGCGGGGTCTTTGATATCAACGGCAAGGCCATGGTATGCGCTGGTGATATAGAAGTGCGCGGAGTCCGGTGAGATCGGCCGGAATGACCAGTACTCGTTGACCTCGTACTTGTTTCTGATAGCCTGCAGCAACGATCCTGGCGAGACTGGCGTTTTGATGTCCATGACGTTCCAGGCGACCGCGCTGACCATGATGTATTGATTAGTCATATCGATTATTAGACCTCATGTCGTCGTGCGGGCGCAACGGTCCAACGGCAGGACTCGGCGCGCTCATTTACAGCGTGTTAGGCACCTTTTTTCCGGTGATAATACTCGAATGCTGGGAATCCGCGCCACAAACGCGGCCCAGGGGATGCCCGGTGAGCGTCTTGATATGCGGAGTAGCGTTAATTTAAGGTCCGGCTGGGCGAACTGATGAATCGACTGGCAGGCGCGCGGCCGGGACTGAAATGCCGCCGCGCCGGCCCGCCGGTGGTCAGTAGCGCATGCGCATAACCGCGCGCACCTCGTCCAAGGTGGCGGCGGCGATGGCCCCGGCGCGCTCGTTGCCCTCCCGTAGCACCTGGCGGACGTAGCCCAGATCGCGCGCGTACTCGGCGCGGCGGGCCCGGACCGGGGCCAGCAGCTCGTTGACCGCTGCCGCGACGGTGTCCTTGAGCACCGCCGCGCCGCCGGTCCCGATGCTGGCGGCCACGTCCCCCGGGCTGCGGCCGAGAGCGAGGGCGGCCAGCAGCACCAGGTTGGAGACCTCCGGCCGGCGTTCCGGCTCGTAGCTGACGTGCCGCTCGGCGTCGGTCTTGGCGCCGCGGATGAGCCGGGTGGTCTCGTCGGCGCTGGCGGCCAGCGCGATGGCGTTACCGCGGCTCTTGCTCATCTTGGTGCCGTCCACGCCGAGCAGCAGCGGCGCCTCCGACAGCAGCGCGTCCGGCACCGGGAACACCTCGGCGCGGTACCGGCGGTTGAAGCGGCGCGCGATGACCCGGGTGAGCTCCAGGTGCGGCAGCTGGTCCTGCCCGACCGGCACCAGATTCGCCTTGCAGAACAAGATGTCCGCCGCCTGGTGCACCGGGTAGCTGAGCATCAGGCCGCTGACTGCCGCCTGGCGCGAGTGCGCGATCTCGTCCTTGACCGTGGGGTTGCGCTGCAGCTCCGGGACCGAGACCAGGCTCAGGAACGGCAGCAGCAGCTGATTGAGGGCCGGCACCGCGCTGTGCGTGAAGATCACCGCGCGCGCCGGGTCCAGCCCGATGGCCAGGTAGTCCAGCACCAGGCCGGTGACATACTCCTCCAGGTGCTCGGCGTTGTCGCGGTCGGTCAGCACCTGGTAGTCGGCGATCAGCACGAAGACCTCCGCGCCGAGGTCCTGCAGCCGGACCCGGTTCTGCAGCGTGCCGAAGTAATGGCCCAGGTGCAGCGGCCCGGTCGGCCGGTCCCCGGTCAGGATCCGGAACCGGGAGGCGTCCCGTCCGATCAGCTCCTCGAGCTCAGCCGAGCGCCCCGCCGCGAGCCCAGTACTCATGGTCATCGTCCTCTCCATTCAGGTCCGGGCGGGGGCCTGCGAGAGCACGAAAAAGGCCGCCCAACCGGACGGCCTCGAACATGGGTAACAGTGGGCCGCCCTAACCGGCCGGCCACCACTGGGCACCCGATGCGCATCGCACCGGGTCATTGTAACAAGGTTTCTCCCGAACGGTCCGTGGTGCACGTTTCCGGCTTCGCCCCCGGCCCTCCGGCCACGACGTAGGCGGCTGCCGCGCACAGCTCGAGCCCGGCCGCGATCAGCAGGCACGCGGTCACCGATCGCCCGGCCAGCGGTCCCGCCAGGGCCGTCCCGGCCGCCAGGCCGCCGATCTTCAGGCTCGCCGCGGTGGTGAACACCTGGCCGCGCATAGGCCCGGGGGCCTCCCGGTACCGCACCGCGAACAACGCAGTCAGCTGCGCCCCGGTCAGTGCGGCGGCCGCCACGACGAGCCAGCCCGGCGCAACCGCCGCCGCCACCATGCTCACCCCGATCACCAGCGTGCTGGCCAGCACCTGGGCATCCGGCTGACCCCGCCCCGCCCGGCGGGATCTGCGCCTCACCGTCCTGCGGCCGGCCGTTCGTCAACGTGGGCCGGGGGACCGCCCGGCGCTATTGCTCGCCCGCCTGCGGCACCCGCGAGCGGGTAGCCGCCCACCGCGAAGCCGCTCGTGCCCGCCCAAGCGCGGAGCAAGTCGGCCTGGCCCGCCATGATCGGCGCGGGCCGTAAGCCCCCGACCGCTCATGGGCAGATATCCAGCATCAGCCGATCAACATTTTCGACAATTTCCTGATAGGCATCGTCCCTATAAAGCTCCCGTTCCGATTTGACATCGGAAATCCTGCCTGGTTCCCCGACGTCGGCTACTGACCAGATATACGGGCTGGCGGGAAAGGTCACGAACCGCAGGCACTCGTCGTAGACTCGCTGATTCATGCAGACGGTAATATCAGCTTCATCCAGACGCGACTGGCTCAGCTGATCTCCATAGCCAGCTTTGGCGAATTCTCGGATGCCGTGCTTCTCGAGTAGCTCCAGCGTCATCGTGTAGTAGGCCAGGTTCCCGGATTTCTCCAAGGCGGCAACCGTGCCGCTTGACAGGACATGTGAGCCAATAATCTCTAGCGAGTTCAGATAGGCTTCCGCAATGATGCTCCTGAACGCGTTCCCCCGGCATATGAAGTGGGTGATCACCTCGCCACGCTAGCAAGCTGCGGCTGGCACTGCGCCGGCGGCCCGGGCCGCCGGGACCGCATGAAAGGGTAAGTGCTCATGGACTACGTACACCTGGGCCGTTCGGGCCTGTCCGTCAGCCGCCTGTGCCTCGGCACGATGAACTTCGGGCCGCTGACCCCGCCCGCCGAGGCGCACGCGATCATGGCTCACGCACATGAGATCGGCATCAACTTCTTCGATACCGCCAACCGTTACGGCCGGTCCGACGGCCCGCCCGGGCGGGTCGGCCAGGACCCCGAGGCCCACGCCGGCTGGACCGAGGAGATCATCGGGGAGTGGTTCGCGGGCGGCGGCGGGCGGCGGGAGCGTACCGTGCTGGCCACCAAGCTGTACGGGGCCATGGGGGACTGGCCCAACGAGGGCAAGCTGTCTGCGCTGAACATCCGCCGCGCCTGCGACGCCTCACTGCGCCGGCTGCGCACCGACTACATCGACCTGTACCAGATGCACCACGTCGACCGCGGCACCCCGTGGGACGAGATCTGGCAGGCGATGGAGGTCCTCGTCGCGCAGGGGAAGATCATCTACGTCGGCTCGTCCAACTTCGCGGCCTGGAACATCGCCCAGGCCAACGACGCCGCGGCGGCGCGCGGCTTTTCCGGCCTGGTCAGCGAGCAGTCCATCTACAACCTGCTGACCAGGCAGATCGAGCTCGAGGTGCTGCCTGCGGCGATCGAGTACGGCGTCGGCGTCATCCCGTGGTCTCCGCTGCACGGCGGCCTGCTCGGCGGCGTGCTGAAAAAGGAACGGGACGGGCGCCGCCGCCTGGCGGGACGGGCCCGCCGGACCCTCGAGGATCACCGCGAGCAGATCGCGGCCTATGAGGACCTGTGCGACGAGCTCGGTCAGGAACCGGCCGAGGTGGCGCTGGCCTGGCTGCTGCACCGCGACGGCGTGACCGGGCCGATCGTCGGGCCGCGCACCGTCGCCCAGCTCGATGACGCGCAGCGCGCCGCGGTCCTCGCCCTGGATGACGACGTGCTCAAGCGGCTCGACGAGCTGTTTCCCGGCTACCGCCCCGCGCCGGAGCACTACGCCTGGTGAGACTGCTCGGCACCGCGGAGGCCGGCCGGACCGGTCCCTCGCTGCTGCGCGACCGGTCCCGCCTGCAGCGGGTCACGAACATCGAGCTGTTCTTCGACCTGGTGTACGTGTTCGCCGTCACCCAGCTGTCGCACTACCTGCTCAGTCACGCTGACGTACGCGGCGCGCTGCAGGCAGGCCTGCTGCTCGCGATGGTCTGGCTGGTCTGGGCGTACACGACCTGGGTCACCAACTGGCTTGACCCGGACCTGATGGCCGTGCGCCTGCTGCTCGTGGCGCTGATGCTGGCCAGCCTGGCCATGTCGGTGTCACTGCCGCGGGCGTTCGGAGACCTCGGCCTGTGGGTCGGCGTGGCTTACGCGGTCCAGCAGATCGGCCGGACCATATTCATGCTCGTCGCGCTTCGCGGGCATCCGCTGGAGGCCAACTTCCAGCGGATCCTGGCCTGGTGCATCGTCAGCAGCGCGTTCGCCGTCGCGGGCGGCGTGGCCCACGGCAACGCCCGGGCCCTGCTATGGCTCGGCTCGGTCGGCATCGACCTGCTCGGCGGAGTGGTCGGCTTCTACACCCCGGGGCTCGGCCGGTCCCGCACCTCGGACTGGACCATCGAGGGCGGCCACTTCGCCGAGCGCTGCCAGGGCTTCATCCTGATCGCGCTGGGCGAGTCGATCGTCATCATCGGGTCGACCCTGACCGAGAAGCCGGTCGCGGCGGCCAACGTGACCGCCTTCGTAGTCGCGTTCGCCGGATCGGTCGCGCTGTGGTGGCTGTACTTCGACCAGAGCGCCGAGGCGGCCGCCGAGAAGATCGCCAGCTCGGATGACCCCGGCCGGCTGGGCCGTTCGGCCTACCATTTGATCCATCCGGTGATGGTGGCGGGCATCATCGTCTCGGCGGCCGCCGACCAGACGGTCCTGTCCGGTCCGGGCGCGACCGCGAGCGCCGCGGCCGCGTGGATGATCCTGGGCGGCCCGGCCCTGTTCCTGGCCGGGCACGCCGCGTTCAAGCTGGTCGTATGGCGTTATGTGTCCTGGCCCCGGGTGGCCGGCATCGCCGTGCTCGCGCTGCTGGGCCTGGCGGCGACGGCGACCCCCGAGCTGGGCCTGGCCGCGTGCGCGGCAGGCGTGGTCGCCGCGGTGGCGGCCTCCGACCGGCTGCCCGGGCTGGGCCCGCCGCCCTGACCGGGGCCTGGATCGCGGCATGAGGGGATCGCTCGTGCTGCCTCGCGCCCGCGATCCCCGTAACGATGCCGTAGCGGTCGGCCTCTAGCCTCGGCGTCATACCCAGGACGCACAAGGGGGTGCGGGATGCTTCAGCGAGCGCTGGCCCGCGCGGCGGCGGCGATAATGATCTGCGCCGTCGGCGCGGCCATGATCCAGCTGGCCATCATGATTCTCGGGCTCTCGCGGCCGGTCGCGATCACCGTGCTCTCGCTGGCCGTCCTGGCCGGGCTCAATTCGCTCCGCCGCCGCGTACGCGCCGCCGGGGTACGGCACCGGCTCGCGCTGCGAGACCTGCCCGGCATCCGCCGCTGACCCTGTCCCGCGCCCGCACCCGGCGCGCGGGCCGTCCCCGGAGCCCGGAATAGAAGGGGTGCCTGCTGCTGCTGTTCGTGGCGGAGGGCCCCAGCCGCCAGGACGAGCTGGCGGGCAGAGGCCCTTCCGGCGTGCCGCGCCGCGATGTCACCTGACGGCCGCTCAGGGCTCACCGGGTCTTGGGTCCGAGGAAAGGGTTAGCGACACGATGAGCCATTCGCCTTCGGACCGGCACGCGTGGGCGGAGCCCGGGGTCGAGGATCTGGGCGGGGGCGTGTACCGGATCCCGCTGCCGCTGGGGATGGATGCGCTGCGGGCGGTCAACGTCTACGCGATCACCGACGCCGAGGGAGTCGACCTGATCGACGGCGGCATGGCGATAGTCGAAGCCCGGGAGGAGCTCGTCCGCGGGCTGCGGCAGATCGGCCGCGAGCTCGGCGACATCAGGAACTTCTTCGTCACTCATGTGCACATCGATCACTACTCGCTGGCCGTCGAGCTGCGCAAGACGCTGCACAACGTGGTCACCCTCGGCGCAGAGGAACGCGCCAACCTGGTGGCCCTGCGTGAGGTGCGCACCCAGATCGGCCACGGCTTCGGCGGCGACCTGCACCGGCTCGGCGCGGCGGAACTGTCCCCGACCCTGGCCCGGACGGCCCACCCCGCGGGCCACGGCTTCAGCTCCTGGGAGGACCCCGACCGCTGGCTGGCCGACCAGGCCGAGCTCGACCTGCGGTCGCGGACGCTGACGGCCTACCACACGCCCGGCCACACCCGCGGGCACGTCATCTTCCACGACCCCGCGGCCGCGATCATATTCGCGGGCGACCACGTGCTGCCGCACATCACCCCGTCGATCGGGTTCGAGTCGGCCCCGAACCCGCTGCCGCTGGCCGACTACCTCAACTCGCTGCGGCGCACGCTGGGGCTGCCCGACGCCCGCCTGCTCCCGGCCCACGGCCCGGTCACCGGCAGCACCCATGAGCGGGTGAACGAGCTGCTGGCCCACCATGACCTGCGCCTGGCCGAGATGCACCAGGCCGTGCTGACCGGCCGCGCCACCGCCTACGAGGTGGCCCAGGCCATCAAGTGGACCCGGTCCCTGCGCCTGTTCAGCGAGCTGGACGTGCACAGCCAGTTCCTGGCCGTGAACGAGACCGGCGCGCACCTGAAGGTACTGACCCTCCGCGGCGAGCTGACCTGCAAGACCTCTGATGACGGCGTCGACTTCTACGAAGGCGCCGTGCCGGCCTAGGCGCTGATCCGCTGGGCGCCGGTGTAGACGTTCATCGTGGTGCCGCGCAGGAACCCGACCAGGGTCAGGCCGCCCTCCTCGGCCAGCGACGCGGCCAGCGAGGACGGCGCGGACACCGCGGCCAGCACCGGCACGCCGATCATGATCGCTTTCTGGGCCAGCTCGAACGAGGCCCGCCCGCTGACCAGCAGGATATGACCGGCCAGCGGCAGCAGGCCGGAACGCAGCGCCCAGCCGGCCACCTTGTCCACCGCGTTGTGCCTGCCCACATCCTCGCGCAGGGCCAGCAGCGTGCCGTCCGGCCGGAATAGCCCGGCCGCATGCAGCCCGCCGGTCCGGCTGAACACCCGCTGCGCGTCCCTCAGGGTCTGGGGCAGGGCGGCGAGCACGGCCGGGGAGACCCGGACCGGATCAGCCGCCACGTCGAACGCCGACCGGACCCGGATCGCCTCGATGCTGTCCTTGCCGCACACCCCGCAGGCACTGGTGGTGAGGAACTTCCTGGCCGCGCCGGGCGGGTCCGCGGCCTGGTAGCGGAGCGTGGCGCCCGGCCGGACCGTCACGGCCGCCACGTTGGCGTCGCACATGCGGATCTCCTGCACCTCATCGAGGCGGCCCAGCAGCCCCTCGGTGAACAGGAAGCCGGCGGCCAGGTCGATGTCGTGACCCGGGGTGCGCATCGTCACCGTGAGCGGCTCGCCGTCCACCCGGATCTCCAGCGGCTCCTCGACCGCGAGGAGGTCAGCCCGGTGCTCCGCGGCACCGTTCACCGGGACCCGCAGCACCCGCCGCCTGGCCGTCGTCGTAGCGCTCATGAACCCGAGGCTACGCTGGGTCCCGCCCGGCAAAGACGCTGCGGCCCATGAACGGAGGGACAAATGGCGCCCATAGTGTCCGAGGTCGACGTCGCCCGGCCGCCGGAGGAAGTCTTCCGCTACGTCATCGACGCCTCGCGCTTCGGGGAATGGCAGTCGGGCGTGGTCAGCGCGCGTATCGATCCGGACGGCCCGCAGGCGGTGGGATCCCGGTGCGTCATGACCCGCCGGATCGGGGGTTCGGACCGGACCTCGACATCGGAGGTCACGGAGATCAGCCCGCCGCGTAAGTGGGTGCTCCGCGGGATCGACGGACCGGTCCGGGCCGACGTGATGGTGGCGGTCGACCCCCGTCAGGACGGCACGCAGGCGCACGTCACCATCCAGGTGGACTTCCGCGGGTACGGGATGGGCAAGCTCATCATGCCGATGGTCGTCCGGGAGGCTCGTAATGAGGTCCCGCAGAGCTGTCAGCTGCTCAAGTCCCGGCTGGAAAACGGCTCAGGCGCTCCGGCCGAGCCCTGAACCGCCCTGGCCGTGCCCTGGACCTCCCCGGCTGAGCCCTGGACCGCCCCGGACAGCCGAATGCCGGGCCCGGCGGGAGGTCGGGCCCGGCACATGGTCGGGAGGCAAGCTGCAGGTACGGTCAGCTGGCGAAGTCGAGCAGCGGCTGCGCGCGGCTCGGGTGTCGCAGCTTGGACAGCGACTGCTTCTCAAGCTGCCTGATCCGCTCGCGAGTCAGGCCGAGCGCCCGCCCGATCTCGTCCAGGGTGTGCGGGTTGCCGTCGTACAGGCCGAACCGCATGGCCATGATGGTGGCCTCGCGCGGCGTCAGCGCATCCAGCGCCGAGCGCAGCTGCTCGGCCATCAGCTGGCGGTCGACGAGCTCCGAGGCCTCCGGGGCGTCGACGTCCTCGATCAGGTCACCGATCGAGGTCTCGCCGTCCTCGCCGATCGTCGAGTCCAGCGAAATCGGCTGGCGCGACGTGCGCAGCAGCTCCTCGATCTGGTCCGGGGTCCGGTCCAGCTCGACGGCCAGCTCCTCCGGGGTCGGCTCGCGGCCCAGGCGCTGGTGCATGTCACGCTCGACCCGGCTCAGCTTGCTGAGCATCTCGAGCACGTGCACCGGGAGCCGGATGGTCCGCGCCGAGTCGGCGAAGCCGCGCTGGATGGCCTGCCGGATCCACCACATGGCGTACGTGGAGAACTTGTAGCCCTTGGTGTAGTCGAACTTCTCCACGGCCCGGATCAGGCCCAGGTTGCCTTCCTGCACCACGTCCAGCAGGGAAAGGCCCCGGTCGCTGTACTTCTTGGCCACCGAGACGACCAGCCGCAGGTTGGCCTCGAGCATGTGCGCCTTCGCGCGCCGCCCGTCCTCGGCGATCAGCTCCAGGTCACGCCGGTAATCCTCGGACAGGCCCGTCGCGGCTTCCAGCTTGTGCTCGGCGAACAGGCCCGCCTCGATGCGCTTGGCCAGGTCCACTTCCTGCTCGGCGGTGAGCAGGCTGGTCCGGCCGATCGACTTCAGGTAAGTGTGCACCGAGTCGCCCATGGCGGGCGTCTGGTCATCCAGGTCGACTTCGGCCAGCCGGTCGGTGTCGGCCAGCGCGGCTGCCTCAGCCTCCAGGTTCACCACCTCGGCGTCGGCCAGGTCGACATCGGCGTCGTCGCCGGGCTCGGCGTCAGCGTCGTCCGCGCCCTTGCCGGCTCGTGCCGGGGCGGCGGCCGAGCGGACCGACCGGCCCTTGCCGCCGCTCTCGCTGAGCTCGTTGGCCAGGCGCACGCCGGACTCGGCGAGCTCACGCAGGATGGACCGTCCCTCGGCAGGCGTCAGGCCAGCCAGGTCAAAGGCGTTCCTCAGCTCCGCAAGAGACAGGTGACCCTGGCTCCGCCCCCGCTGGATCAGATCATCCACACGGGTCGTGCTCGCCTCTTCATCCGTTTCGGCGACCGGTGAGGTCGCCATGGCGATCCGCGGCATGAGACACCTCCCTCCTAAACACGTACGCAATCCACACGTAGTTCACGGGCTCCCACCAAGTACCCCTCGTTTCCCCGCGCAGTCCTCAGCGGGGCACATTGTCCGGGCACTATTTAGTAACGCTGTCCGGCTCAGATTGTTCCCGCCGGAGCAGTTCCCGCCTGAGCCGGGCAAGGTCATGCTTCCCGCTAGCCAGCATGGGAACGGCATCTACCATCACGACCCTGCCGGGAGCAGCGTAACGCGGCAGCCGCTGCCGCACATGCAGACGGAGCAATTCGGCGGCCGGCGGGTCGGCCGGGTCCTGCGGCACCACGACCGCTACGACCATTTCGCCCCATTCGCCGTCGGGCAGGCCCAGGACCGCCGCATCCCGGACGCCCGGGCAGGCCTGCAGGGCCGCCGCCACCTCACCGGGGACGACCTTGTGACCGCCGGTATTGATCACGTCATCCGCGCGGCCGCGCACGACCAGCCGGCCCGACGGATCCAGCCGGCCCAGGTCGCCGGTCCGGAACCACTGGTCGGCAGGCGCCGGAGGCCCGCCCAGGTAACCGGAGAACAGCACCGGGCCGCCGATCCAGATGCGCTCGTCGTCGCCGATCCGCAGCCGCACCCCGTCCAGCGGGACCCCGTCGTAGACGCAGCCGCCGCAGGTCTCGGTCATGCCGTAGGTCGTCACCACGGGCACCTGCGCCGCCCGGGCGGCGTCCAGCAGGCCGGCTGCCGCGGCCGCCCCGCCGAGCAGCACCGAGGAGAAGCCGGCCAGCACCTCCGGGGTGTCCAGCAGGCGCAGGAGCTGGGTCGGCACCAGCGACACGTGCGCGCAGCCGCAGCCGGCCACGGTCTGCGCGTCGGCCCGGTCGGCCAGTACCGGGTCGGTGCCGCTGACCAGCGAGCGCACCAGCACCTGGATCCCGGCGATGTGCGAGGCCGGCAGGCAGCACAGCCAGCGCTCGCCCGGCCGGGCCCCGATCCTGGCCAGGGACGCCCGGGCCGAGTGCAGCAGCGCAGCGGCGCTGAGCTCGGCCCCTTTCGGCGCGCCGGTGGACCCCGACGTGGCGACGATGACCGCCGTCCCTTCGGCTACCCCCTCTTCCCGGACCGGACGCAGCGATGTGATCGCCCCGTCCGTATCCTCCACGCTGCCCGGGGCGAGCGCCTCCAGCTGTTCGGCCAGCCGGGCTGGCGGGAGCGCGGCGTCGACCGGGGCGATAGCCGGGCCGCTGCCGTCAAGCGCCGCGGCCAGCAGCTCGAGCAGCCGCGGCCCGGCGCGCTCGACCAGGACCGCATGCAAAGGTCGGTTCGTCACGATCGTTAAGGTTAAATCCCGGACCCTGAGGAGGTTACGAGTGGTCGACTGGCACCAGACCGCCCCGGAATCAGCAGCGGGCATCCCCCTGCCGCCCGGAACCGGGTCTCCCCGCTCAACGTGGATCACTGCTGCCCCCCTGGGGGCAGTAACGATCCACGATCAGGGAAAAAGCCTGTGAACCCGGGCATGCTGGCCGGGCTGCGGGCGTTCGCCATCCCGATGCCGGTGAAGTTCCGGGGGGTGACGGTGCGCGAAGGCGCGCTGATCGAGGGCCCCGCGGGGTGGGGGGAGTTCTCCCCGTTCGCCGAATACGGCCCGCGGGAGTGCGCGCGGTGGCTGGCCAGCGCGCTGGAATCGGCGGCCGGGTCCTGGCCCGCGCCGGTCAGGGACAAGATCCCGGTGAACGTGACCGTGCCCGCGATCGGGCCGCAGCAGGCGATGCAGATCGTCACCGCGTCGGGCTGCCGGACGGCGAAGGTCAAGGTGGCCGAACGGGGGCAGGCGGAGGCTGATGACATCGAGCGGGTCGAGGCGGTCCGCGAAGCGCTCGGGCCATCGGGCCGGATCCGGGTCGACGCCAATGGCGGCTGGCAGGCCGGGCAGGCCGTGCGCATGCTGCGGCGGCTGGCCGCGTTCGGGCTCGAGTACGCCGAGCAGCCCTGCGCCAGCCTGGACGAGCTCGCCGAGGTGCGCCGGGCCGTCGACGTCCCGGTCGCGGCGGACGAATCCATCCGGCGGGCCGAGGATCCGCTGCGGGTCCGGGCGGCGGGCGCGGCCGACATCGTGGTGCTGAAGGTCCAGCCGCTCGGCGGCGTGCGGGCCGCGCTGCGGGTGGCCGAGGCCTGCGGCCTGCCGGTGGTGGTCTCCAGCGCGGTCGACACCTCGGTCGGGCTGGCCGCCGGCGTGGCGCTGGCCGCCGCGCTGCCCGAGCTGCCGTACGCCTGCGGCCTGGGCACCATGTCGCTGCTGGCCGGCGACGTCACCGCCGACCCGCTGACGCCCGACCAGGGCGAGCTGCCGGTCCGGCGGCCCGCGGTCGACCCGGACCAGCTGGCCCGCTTCGAGGCCGACCCGGCGCCGTGGCGGGACCGGGCGGCGGCGGCGGCCCAGTTCCTCGGTGAGGTGAGCCCCTCGGCCGGGCCGGCCGATCCGCTGGCCAGCAAGCCGCGCTCGTGAACCCGTCTACCGCGTTCGGCCTGGCCCTGTGTGACGAGCTCGTCCGGTGCGGGCTGCGCGAGGCCGTCCTCGCCCCGGGATCGCGCAGCACCCCGCTGGCCATGGCCCTGGCTGAGCTGGAGCGCCGCGGCAGGCTGCGGTTGCACGTCCGGATCGACGAGCGGTCCGCGTCCTTCACCGCGCTCGGCCTGGCCAAGGCGAGCCGGCGGCCGGTGGCCGTGCTGTGCACCTCCGGGACGGCGGCGGCCAACTTCCACCCGGCCGTGATCGAGGCCGACGAGTCAGCGGTCCCGCTGCTGGTGCTGACCGCCGACCGGCCGCCCGAGCTCACCAGCACCGGCGCCAACCAGGCGATCGACCAGGTCAAGCTGTACGGCAGCGCGGTGCGCTGGTCCGGCCAGGCCGGCCTGCCCGAGCAGCGGCCGGGGATGACCGCCTACTGGCGCTCGCTGGCCTGCCAGGCCTGGGCGCATGCCTCGGGCGGCGCGGGCGGCCTGCCGGGCCCGGTCCATCTCAACCTCCCCTTCCGGGATCCCCTCACCCCCGAGCTCCCCGGGACCCCCGCCGCGCGGGAGTGGCCCGAGTCCCTGGACGGCCGCCCCGGCGGGCAGCCGTGGACCCGCTTCGAGGCGCCGGGCCCGGCGCCCAGCCAGCTTGAGCTGCCCTGGACCGAACGCGGCGTCGTAGTCTGCGGCGACGGCGACTACGACGCGGCGGCGCTCGTCCGGATGGCCGAGCAGGCCGGCTGGCCGGTGCTCGCCGAGCCGTCGTCCGGGGCCAGGCGGGGGCCGAACGCGCTGCCCGCCTACCAGTACCTGCTCGCCACCCCGGAGTTCGCGGCCGCCCACCGTCCCGACGTGCTGGTGTCGGCCGGCCGCCCGGGACTCTCCCGCCCCCAGTCGGCCTTGCTGGCCGCCTGCGCCGGACGTCACGTGGTCATCGGCCAGGGCCCGGGACGCTGGGCCGACCCGCAGCGGGCCGCCACCGACGTCGCGGCCGGCCTTCGGCTGCGCGGCACGCCGGCCGCCGCCACGCCGTGGCTAGGCGCCTGGCGCCGGGCCGACGACGCGGCGCGCCGTGCGGTGGACGCCGTCCTGGACTCCGGCGATCAGCTGACCGAGCCCAGGCTGGCCCGGGACCTGGTCCAAGCCCTTCCGGCGGACGCACTACTGTGGGCGGCAAGCAGCCTGCCCGTTCGGGATCTCGATTTTCAGGCCATTCCCCGCGGCGACGTCCGCATCCTGGCCAACCGGGGGGCCAGCGGCATTGACGGTACCGTGTCCGCGGCCATCGGGGCCGCCCTGGCCCACGGCGGCCCGGCGTTCGCGCTGGTCGGAGACCTGGCCTTCCTGCACGACGCGCCCGGGCTGGCCCTCGGGCCGGCCGAGCCGAGGCCCGATCTGTGCCTGATCGTGGTCAACAACGACGGCGGCGGAATCTTCTCGACCCTGGAGCAGGCCGCGTTCACCGGTTCGTTCGAGCGGCTCTTCGGCACACCGCACGGGGCCGACCTGGATCACCTGGCCGCGGCGTTCGGCCTGCCCTATCAGCGCCTGGACCAGCACGAGGACCTGGCTAAGGCGCTGCCGGGCACCGGCCTGCGGATCGTGGAGGCGCAGACCGACCGCGCGGCCGGCGCCGCGCTGCGCGGCCGGTTGCGCGAGGCGGCGGCCGAGGCTGTCCGGTCGGCGCTGGCCTAGCGCCGGCGCGGGTCCGGGATCATCGGGGGTGAGCTGCTCGATGTCGTACCGGCCCGCAGGTCGATGACGGCCGACTGGCCCGGCTTGCCTCGGCGGTATGGTCGTCGTCCTGATTTAGTATGCGGACATGGCTTACGACGCTGACCTGGCCGGGCGGGTACGAGACCGGATGGTAGCCGTAGCCGGGGTGAGCGAGAAGAAGATGTTCGGCGGCATTGCGTTCCTCACCTGGGGAAACATGACCGTCGGGGTCTACGGGGATGGCCTCATGGCCAGGATCGAGCCGGGGACACTGGACAGTGTGCTGGCCGCCGAGCCTGATGCCCGCCCCTTCGACATGGGCGGCCGCCAGATGCGGGGCTGGGTCCTGGTGGCCAGCCAGAGCCTGGCCGACGGCGAGCTGGACCGGTGGATCGGCCGGTGCCGCGACTATGTCGCGACCCTGCCGCCCAAGTAGGCCTAGCCGTCCAGGGCGCCGCGCATGGGACGGAACTTGACCTGGGCCTCCGCGAGCTCGGCGGCGGGATCCGAGCCCGCGACGATGCCGCAGCCGGCGAACAGGCGGGCGGTACGGCCGGACAGCTGCGCGCAGCGCAGCGCGATGCCCCACTCGCCGTTGCCGTCCGCGTCCACCCAGCCGACTGGGCCGGCGTACCGTTCCCGGTCCATGTGCTCGAGCTCGCGGATGAGCTCCAGCGCGGCCCCGGTCGGGGTGCCGGCCACCGCGGCGGTGGGATGGACCGCGGCCGCCAGGCCTAGCGCCGACTTCGGCGTGCCGTCGGCGGCCAGCGTGCCGCGGACCCAGGTGCCCAGGTGCTGCAGGTTCGGCAGCTTGATCAGGCCCGGCCGCGGCTGGCTGTCGAGCTCGTCGCACAGCGGCCCCAGCGTCTCGCGCATCGAGGCGACGGCATAGGCGTGTTCCTCGGTGTTCTTCGCCGACGCCAGCAATGCGGCGCCGAGCGCCTCGTCTTGCGCCGGGTCGTCGCCCCGCGGCGTCGTGCCCGCCAGGACCAGAGCGCTGACCTGGCGGCCGGACTGGCGGATCAGCAATTCCGGAGTGGCGCCGACCATGCCGTCGCAGGCGAAGGTGAAGCAGTCGGGGTACCGGCTGGCCAGCCGGCGCGCCACGGCGCGCACGTCGATGGTCTCGGGGGCGGTCGCGAACAAGTCCTGGGCCAGCACCACCTTGCGCAGGTGGCCCGCCTTGATCGCCGCCACCGCCTCGGCGACCGCCTGCTGCCACTGCGGTCCCGGCAGGCTTCCGTCCTCCCAGCGCACCGCGGCCGGCGGCGGCGCCAGCAGCGACTCCGGCGCGGCCGGCCACCCGAGGGCCTGGAGGTCCGGCTCGCGTTCCGAGGTGACGGTGGTGAGCCAGGCCCGGCCGTGACCGTCGCGGCCGACCAGGATGCGCGGGACGATCAGTACCGATCCTTCGGATGACGCGTCGAAGGTGAAGCTGCCGAACGCGACAGGCCCGGACCCGCGCACCCGCACCTGGTCGTCGACGTCGGCGGCATCAAACAGCGAGGGGAGCCACTTCTCCCCGGCGGCGAACCTGTCCTCGCCGGCGGGCAGCGTGGCCCGGGCCGCCTCGCCCCAGCCAGCCAGCCCGGCGCCGTGGTGGACCCAGGCGACCGCATCCGGCTGGGGAAGGCGTCCGAGGAGATCTCCGGGATCGGGGATGGCGACCGAGCGGACGAACAGCCGCTCGGTGTCCGGGCGGTTCAGCACCGCCACGCTGCCGTACGCGTTACCTCGTCGCTCGCCACGAATCCATATTCTAGGTCCCGTCGATCGCCGCGCCGGCCTGCGAGGGGTCCGGGACGGCTGTGCCGTCCGTCACGGCCCCGGCGTCCTGGCGCGCCAGCGCGCTGGGCCACCACATGTGCCGCCCGATGTCCAGGGTCAGCGCGGTTACGAGCACCGACCTGACCACGATGGTGTCCAGCAGCACGCCCAGCGCGACCGCGAACCCGATCTCGGTGAACTCCACCAGCGGCAGCGTGCCCAGCACCGCGAACGTGCCGGCCAGCACCAGCCCCGCCGAGGTGATGACACCGCCGGTGGCGGCCAGGCCGTTCAGCGCGCCGCGCCAGGTGCCGGACTGGATCGACTCTTCGCGCACCCGCGTCATCAGGAAGATGTTGTAGTCGATACCGAGGGCCACCAGGAACACGAAGACGAACAGCGGCAGCGAGGTATCGCCCCCGGCGAACCCGAACACGTGCCGGAAGACCAGCGCGGATAGGCCAAGTGCCGCGCCGAAGGACAGCACCACGGTGGCGATCAGCAGGAGCGGGGCCACGATGGCCCGCAGCAGCAGGCCGAGGATGAGCAGCACCACGCCGAGGATCAGCGGGATGAGCAGGTTCCGGTCCCGGGCCGCGGCCGTCCCGACGTCCTTGTTCACCGCCGTGGCGCCGCCCACCTTCGCCTCCGCGCCGGGGATGGCGTGCACGGTGGTCCGTATCTTGTCCACCAGCGCATAAGCGGCCGGGCTGTCCGGCGCGGGGATCATCGTCGCCTGCAAGAAGGCCAGGCCGTCCTTGGTCACCGGCGCGGTGACGGACGCGATGCCGGGCGTATCGGCCAGCGCGGCCCGCACCGCGTCGCCGCTGGCAGCGGTGGAGATGATCTGAACGGGCTCGCCCGAGCCAGCCGCAAAGTACTTGGACACCACGTTCTCGGCGGTGACGGAGGCCGGGGCGCCGCGGAAGGACTGGGCGGTGGTCAGCGTGCCGATCTTGAAGCCGATCAAGCCCAGGGAGCACACGCCGAGCAGGATGGCCGTCACCAGCCACACGGCACGCGGCCTGCGGCTGATGGCCTTGCCGACCCGCGCCCATATGCCTCGGCTGGTCGGCTCGGCCGAGCCGTACCTCGGCTTGACCGGCCAGAAGATCCACCGGCCGACCACGACGAGCAGGGCGGGCAGCAGGGTGATCATGGCGGTCAGGCCGATGGCGACGCCGACGGCCGCCACCGGGCCCAGGCCGGAGATGTCGTTAGATTCGGCGGCCAGCAGGCAGAGCATGCCGGTGACCACGGTCAGGCCGCTGGCGATGATGGCCGGGCCGGCCCGGCGCAGGGCGACCGCCATGGCCTGGTGCCGGTCTTCGTGCCTGCGCAGTTCCTCCCGGTACCTGGCCACCAGGAGCAGCGCGTAGTCGGTGCTCGCGCCGATGACCAGGACGACCAGGATCCCGCCGCTCTGCCCGTTGACGGTCAGGTTCGCGTGCTGGGTGAGCAGGTAGATGATGGCCTCTGAGGCAGTCAGCGCCACGCCTGCCGAGATGATCGGCAGCAGCCACAGCACCGGACTTCGGTAGGTCAGCAGCAGCAGCACGATGACGACGCCGAGGGCGGAGTACAGCAGGGTGGAGTCGATGCCCTTGAAGATCTTGAGCTGATCGTTCGCGCTGGCGGCCGGGCCGCCGATGTAGACGCTGAGCCCGTCGGCATTCTTGGTCGCGGTGGTCTGGACGGAGTTGATGAAGCCGCTGATGTCGGCGTTGTAGCCCAGGTCAGAGCCGACCACGGTCTGGATGGCCTTGCCGTCCTTGGATACCACCGGCGGCGCCACCCGCCCGCCCACGACCGGCAGCGACGCGAAGTAGCGCGCGTCCGCATGCGCCTTGGCCAGGTCAGCGGCGGTGATCCCGCTGTCGCGGACGTAGATGACCAGGGCCGGGTTGTAGTTCTTGGACTGGAAGACAGACTGCTCGTTGAGCTCCTGCGTCGACTCAGCCGACCCGGGCAGGTAGGACGAGGCGTCGTTCTTCTCGGCGCCCTGTAGCTTCCCGGCCAGGCCGCCCAGGAGCGCCACGACCACTAGCCAGAACACCACGATGACCCATTTGGATCGCCTGCCGCAGATGAAGGCGATCAGGCGGTTCGGGCCGCCCGGCTGGGTCTGTGCCGCACCCCGTCCGGCCATGCCGTTCGCCTGCACGTCTTGTGCGTGATTGTTACGGGGCGCCCCCGCGGACCCGCGTGCCACGTCGTCCTCCTGACGATTCTGAAGTTTTGCTTAGGAATTACGATGTATCGCGTTCCGTTCTGCTGTCAAGTGATATGCGGAAGCGCATGATTTCGCTGAGGGCGATCACCCTCGACGTGACCGAGACGGGCGTGGCGCAGATGCAGGGTCAGTGGATCCCGCCCGGCTAGGTTAAATGGGATCAGTGCTGCCGCCAAGCGAATTTTGCGCTCGTGTCCGGCCAAGCGTCCTGGCCGGGCTCGGCTTCGCGCCTGCGGACGCGTCACAGCAAGGTGAGCTGCTCGGCCCGGCCGGGGGAGCGGGCCGCGGGATCGCCCGCCGCCGCAGGTCCTGCCGCGGGCGGGGATACCGCCCCCGGGCCGGGGATGGCCCGCGGGCCGGGGATGGCCCCCGGACCGGGCTGCTCCGGCCCGGGCCCCCGGCCCCGGCCGGACATGGGCCTGGGGGCGCCGACGCCGTACTTGGCCGCGAGCTCGCGGACCTGGCCGGTGATCCTGGCCTGATAGGACTTCGGCGCGTAGGCGCTGCGGCCGTAGAGGTCGAGATACCGGCCGACCAGCCCGGGGTGATGAGCGCCCAGCCAGCGCAGGAACCACTCCCGGGTGCCCGGGCGCAGGTGCAGCACGATCGGCGTCACGTGCGTGGCGCCCGCCGCCGCGATCTGGCGGACGGCCGCGTCGAGCTGGGCGGGGGAGTCCGACAGGAATGGGATCACCGGCCCCATCAGCACGCCGCAGCGCAGCCTCCGGTCGTTCAGCGCGGCGCAGGCCTCGAGCCGGCGCGCCGGGTCAGGCGTGCCGGGCTCGACTGATCGCCACAGCTCTTTATCGACAAATCCGGCCGAGATGTTCAGCCCCACGTCGGTGACCTCGGCCGCCTCGGCGAGCAGGTCGATGTCCCGCAGGATCAGCGTGCCCTTGGTCAGGATGGAGAACGGGTTGCCAGCGTCCTTGAGCGCGCCGATGATGCCCGGCATGAGCCGGTACCGGCCCTCGGCCCGCTGATAGCAGTCCACGTTGGTGCCCATGGCGATGTGCTCGCCCGCCCACGAAGGCGAGGCCAGCTTCTTGCGCACCAGCTCGGGCGCGTTGACCTTGACCACCACCTTGGTGTCGAAGTCCGCGCCCGCATCCAGGTCCAGGTAGGTGTGCGTATTCCTGGCGAAGCAGTAAACGCACGAATGCTGGCAGCCCCGATACGGGTTGATCGTCCAGCGGAATGACATCCTCGATGATTCAGGCACGCGGTTGACGACGGACTTGGCCTGGACCTCGTAGAAGGTCATGCCCCGGAAGCCCGGGGTATCGAAGGTCCGGGCCACCGCCCCGCGCTCGATGAGCGGGAGGGTAGCGTCCCGGCGCCCGGCGGGGAACAGGGTTTCCCCGTCGACGGACTGCTGATCGCCCAGGCGCAGATTGTCCCACCGCATGCCGATTACAGTAGAACGATTTTTCGAGAACTACAAGCGTGACACGCGGCTCCTCGCCACGATTATTTAGGCTGTTGCTGGGTAAGATCCGGCCCAGCCGGGAGTGATCCCACCATCCGGAAAACAGACTGGCTACGAAGCCGGAACAATTGGATAAAAGACCCCTCCTGAGAGATAGTGAGAGGGTATCGGCGCGGTCGCGAGGCGGAAGGGGGTGGCGGTATGGCGCTGTCACAGGACGAGCAGCGCATACTCGCGGAAATCGAGCGGCGGCTGGCCAACGATGATCCGGGCCTCGCCTCATCTATGACGGCGTTCCGGCGGCCGGGACCGGCCAAGATGCTGCGGCGCTCGCCCCGGGTGCGCATTATCGGCTCGCTGTTCGCGGTCCTGCTGGTGGCCATGGTGTCGCTGACGGTCTACGCGATGATCCCGTTCCGGGCCCACCTGCCCAAGCCACCGGAGGCGACCCCGGCCGCCACGTCGTCGACCACCTCCTACTCGGCCGCGACCAGCAGCCAGCCGTCTGCCACCCAGCAATCCTCGGCCAGCCTCGCCAGTGCCAGCGGGTCCAGCGCCAGCGGGTCTACGGCCAGCGGGTCCAGCGCCAGCGGGTCCAGCGCCAGCCAGGTCAGCCCGAACCGCTCTGCCGCGGCCGCAGCGACCAGCAAGCAGCAGGGCCAGGTCAAGCCGACCAGCACCGCGATGCTGCCGACCACTAATCCGTAAGAAGGCCGGCTAATCCGCCGGAAGGCTGGCTCAGGATTCCCGCCAGAGCTGGACCAGGTACCGCTCGAGCCCCTCGAGCGTCCGCTTCTCCTGCTGGAACTCGTCGCTGAGCGGATTGCGCTGCCCGTCGAACAGCGCCGTATAGCGGCGGGTCACCACGTCGCGGTTACTGGCGTAGACGTGGACGGAGTAATCGCCGACGCCGCTGGCCAGGCGCAGCCCGTGCACCGCGGTGCCGGCCAGGCCCATGCTGACGCTCAGCTGACCGCGCAGGTAGATGCTCCCCTTGGCTTCCTCGTCCCAGACATCGCCGCACGGCGGGGGAGCCCCGTCCCATTCCTCCAGGACCAGCCGGACGTCGATGTCCTCCTGCAGGCTCCCGACCCACAGCTGCTCGCGGTTCGTGCTGATGAGCGCGCCGACGGGGGGCAGCGGCCCGCCTGGAGCCTCGGGATCCACGGCCGGGTCGTGCAGCCGGAACATTCTCCGTTCCGGCGTCACCGGGATCACCAGCTGAAGAAGCCTGCGGCTCATGGCTTCCCCCTCGGCACGTTGATACCTTTACATATCGGACTGCTTGGCTAGCAAATCTAGACCGCAGACTCACCTCGTGAGGCCTAAACGCGTTCTGAAATGCTCTAAGTAGCCACTTGACTACTTAGAGCGTAGGTGTACCGTCATATCTGTTATGAGCCTTGTGTCCGGGCCTCACCGGCCGCGACCCTGAGCCAGACGTGACATAAGCGGTCCGTATCCGAGGGATTTGGCCTGATGCAGGCACCAGTACGAGGCGGCGACTGGCGGTCACTCATCGTACCTGCTCAGCTACCCTCACGTGCGAATACGGCCGTGCTGAGCCTCCGGCTCGCCGCCGGCGCAGAGCCTGATCCGGGCCCCGTCACCGGCGGTGCGGTGCACGGGCGCCGCATCCTGATCCTCGCCGTGTGCTGCCTGAGCCTGTTCATGGTCGGGCTGGATAACACGATCGTCAACGTCGGGCTGCCGTCCATCGGGCGCGACCTGCACGCCGGCGTCTCGGGCCTGCAGTGGACGGTCGCGGCCTACACCATCACGCTGGCTGCCCTGCTGATGTTCTCCGGCGCGCTCGCGGACCGGATCGGGCGCCGGACGGTCTTCCAGGTCGGGCTGTCCCTGTTCATCCTCGGCTCGTGGCTGTGCAGCCTGGCGCCCAGCCTGGACTGGCTGATCGGCTTCCGGGTCCTGCAGGGCGCCGGCGGCTCGATGCTCAACCCGGCCGCCCTCGGCATCATCACCAACACGTTCACCGGCCGCGCCGAGCGGGCCCGGGCCATCGGGGTGTGGGACGGCGTGTTCGGCCTGTCTATGGCGCTCGGGCCGGTGCTGGGCGGCGTACTGGTCGCAGCGGCCGGCTGGCGCGGGATCTTCTGGGCCAACATCCCGGTCGGCCTGGCGGCCGTCTCGCTGACCGCGCTGTTCGTGCCGGAGTCGAAGGCACCGCGCGGCCGGCGCGCCGACCCGGTGGGCCAGTTCCTCGTCATCGTCATGCTCGGGTCGCTGGCCTACGCGATCATCGAGGGCCCCGCCGCCGGCTGGCACTCGCCGCAGATCGCCGGTTTCTTCGGGCTCGCTGCGGCCGCGCTGGCCGTGCTGCTCGCCTACGAGCCGCGCCGTGAGGAGCCGATGCTCGACTTCCGATTCTTCCGCAGCGTGCCGTTCGCCGGCGCCAACCTCACCGCCGTCTGCGCCATCGCCGCCATGGCCGGATTCCTCTTCCTGTCCACGCTGTACCTGCAGGACGTGCGGGACTTGTCCGCCCTTCAGGCCGGCCTGACCATCTTGCCGATGCCGGTGGTAATGGCGCTGTGCGCACCGCTGGCGGGCCGCATGGTGGCCAAGCGCGGCCCGCGGGTCCCGCTCGTCATCGCGGGCGTGGCGCTCACCTTGAGCAGCGCGGCCCTGTCCCGGCTGACCGGCGAGACCCAGCACGCGTACCTGATCGTCACCTACGCCCTGTTCGGGATCGGGGCCGGAATGGTGAGCTCGCCGATCACCAACGCTTTCATGTCCGGGGTCCCGAAAGCCCAGGCCGGCATGGCCTCCGGAATGAACTCCTCCAGCCGGCAGCTGGGCCAGTCGCTGGGCGTGGCCATCGTCGGCTCGGTGCTGGCGGCCAGCATCCGCGGGCCCATGCGGTCCGGCTTCGTGCAGGCCGCCCACGCCGGCTGGTGGATCCTGGCGGGCTGCGGGTACGCCGTGCTCCTGCTCGGAGTGCTCAGCACCACGCAGTGGGCCAGGGCCACCGCGGCACGCCTCGGCTGACCCCCGAACGGCCAGCTGACCCCGAACGGCTAATGGCAGCCGCAGGCCCCGCCGCAGCATCCCCCGCCGAATCCGGCCGGTCCCGCGGACTGGTCACGGCCGGCCGCCAGGCCCGCCACCGAGACCGTGGACAGCAGCTTCACCGTGTCGTCATGACCCTGCGGGCAGGTGCACGGCGCCGACGACTCAGTCATCGGGCGGCTCAGCTCAAACGTGTCGCCGCAGGCGCGGCACCGGTATTCGTAGCGTGGCACGAGCTCATCTTACCCGTCCTCACCCGCGCTTCTCCGGCTGCGGCCCGCGCTTATCTGCCGGCCGCGCGGCGAGGAGTCTCGGCCGGGCCTGCCAGCGGCGCGGAGTGACCGTTCACGGAGCCCAGCGACGACGAACCGTTCGGGCTCACGGCCTCGGTCACCGGCACGGGCTCGACCGTGACCGTCGGCACGATCTCCTCGTCCTGGTAGTAGTACTGCTTGCCGCGGGTCATCGACACTACGCCGGCGATGAGCGACATTATGGCGGCGGCGCTGAAGACGATGATCAGGCCGTGGTGGAACGGCGCCGAGATCAGGTTCGGGAAGAAGTGCTTGCCGGTGAGCACCGCGACGTTCTGCGGGGGCAGCTTGCCCAGAATCCCGTAGGGGGTCAGCAGGCTCTGCACCGGGTTATAGCCGAGCAGGGCGGCGAACATCGTGCTGACCGGCGGCAGGTGACCGACCTGCGTGGCGATCGAGTACGGCACCCCCTGGGCGGTGAGCCCGCTGGTCAGCGTCTTGGGCAGGCTGGCGGCCAGCCCGGCCACCATCAGCGAGAAGAAGATGCCGATGGACAGGGCCATGCCGGAGTTCTGGAACGTGGCCCGCATGCCAGAGGCCTGGCCGCGCTGATCGGCCGGCACGGCACTCATGATCGCTGAGGTGTTCGGCGAGGTGAACAGCCCGGACCCGACGCCGTTGCCGAAGATCAGCAGCGAGAACGCCCACAGCGGGAAGACGACCGGGAGCAGCATCAGGCCGATGAAACAGAGGGCGGCCAGCATGAGGCCCGCGGTGGCGAACATCCGCTGGCCGTACCGGTCGGACAGGATGCCCGAGATCGGCCCGGCGATCATGAAGCCCGCGGTGAGCGGCAGCATGTAAATCCCGGCCCAGATCGGGGTGTCCGCGAAGTTATAGCCATGCAGCGGCAGCCAGATGCCCGCCAGCCAGATGACCAGCATGAACTGCAGGCCGCCGCGGGCGATCGAGCCGAGCAGGCTGGCGATGTTGCCGAACGTGAACGCCCTGATCTTGAACAGGCTCATGTTGAACATCGGCTCGGCGATCTTCGTCTCGAAGATGCCGAACACGACCAGCAGCGCCGCGCCGCCGACCAGCCCGGCGATGATCAGCGGGTTGGTCCACCCGGTCGAGTGGGTCCCGTAAGGCCGGATGCCGCTGGTGATGGCGATCAGCATCGCGCCGAGGCCGACGGCGAACAGGACGTTCCCGATCCAGTCGATCCTGGCCTTCTTGGTCGAGGCGATCTCGTGCAGGCTCTTGTAGGACCAGATCGTCCCGAAGACCCCGATCGGCACGTTCACCCAGAACACCAGGCGCCAGTCCCACGCGGCCAGGACCCCGCCCAGCAGCAGCCCGATGAACTGCCCGGAGACCGCGGCGATCTGGTTGATGCCCAGGGCCATGCCGCGCTTGTTGGCCGGGAACGCGTCGGTCAGGATGGCGGCCGAGTTCGCCATCAGCATGGCCCCGCCGAAGGCCTGCACCAACCGCCACAAGATCAGCCACAGCGCGCCCGCGGGGCCCTTGTACGGATCGAGGGACAGCGCGACCGAGGCCACCGTGAAGACGACGAAGCCCAGGTTGTAGATGCGCACCCGGCCGTAGATGTCGCCGAGTCGGCCCAGCGTCACCACCACGATCGACTGCACCAGCAGGTAGCCTAGGATCAGCCACAGCAGGTAGGTCACGTTGCCCGGGGCGAGCGGGTTCAGGTCGATGCCGCGGAAGATGGCCGGCATCGCGATGATCACGATCGTCGCGTCGATCGTGGCCATGCTCACGCTCAGCGTGGTGTTCGACAACGCGATCCACGGATACCGGCGTGACCGTTTACTTTCCGATGTCGCGTTCATCTGCCCCAAATCCAGGCGTCGCTGCATGTTGGGCCAGTCTACATTGAGACACTTGCTTGATGGCAACTATCTATCGTGAGCAAGCTCATAGGGGCCCGCCGCCGTCGGGGACGTCTGGGCCGCCGCCGCCTGGGGAGGCAGGCGTGCGCTCGGCGATGTAGTACACCCCGATGAGGCCGGTCAGGACGAAGGCGGCGTACGCGTTGAACAGGGCAAGCACGACAGCCGCGACGTAGACGCCGGCTCCCCCGACGAACCGGAGCCGCGCCGCCCAGCGCCGCTCGGGCGGCACTGGCTGGTACACGCGATCGCCGTGCAGCGTCCACTCGAAAATCGCGCCGAAGCCGGCCGACATGCCGACGAACACCCCGGCGTACACCGCCATCGCGACCCGTGCGTCCCAGTCGTCCTTAGTCAGGTACTCCGCCGCCGTCGCGGTGGTGAACGGGATCAGCACGACGAACAGCAGCAGCACCAAGTTGACGAATAGAAGGGTCCGGTCCACATACTTGACCGACCTGAGCAGCGTGTGATGGTTGACCCAGATGATGCCGATGGTGAAGAAGCTGATCAGGTAGGCGACGAATGCCGGCCAGCGCGACCCGAGCTGGTCGATCAGCGGGCCGTGCCCGGGCCCCGCGACGGCGATGCTGAGCGCGAGCAGCGTGATCGCGACCGCGAACACGCCGTCGCTGAACGCCTCCAGCCTGGACCGGTCCACCCGCCGCTGGCTTTCTCAGCCCGCCGCGGACGCGGCGTCGAGCTTGGCCAGGATCTCCTCGACGCAGTCCTGGATGTGGGCCTGGCGGCCTGGCATGTCGTGGCTGGCCCTGATCTTTAGGGCGCGCTCCCGGACGTGCTCGGCGGCATCCTCGATGGCCCGCAGCGCGTCCGCGTCGGTGCGCGGGCGCGGCAACTGCGGGGATGCGGCGGCTTGCGTGTCAGGTGCCGAAATTGTCTCGGTCATCGGTGTCCTTCCCGACCAGCAAAGATGGGACTGGCACAAGGTAGCGCTTTTGCCGGTGTCCGACGCATGCGTCGCGTTCCTTCCGCACCTCATTGTTCAGGCCGAACGGACCCTGGCATCACCGGCCTGAGATCGTGTATCGCTTGCGAAACGGGCGCGGGGGGAGGCATCCTGTCGGCCATGACCCGGGACGGCACCGGTCCTGGCGGGACCAGCAGGCGGGCATTCCTCGGCTTCGGCGCGCTCGGCGTCCTGGCCGCCGCGTCCGGGTGCAGCAGCGACAGCCCCGGGCCGCCCGCCGGCGGGGCGGCGACGACCGCGCCGGCGAGGCGACGGGCGGTGGCCGAGAACTCGCTGCCCGGCGACCCGCGCTGGGCGATCCGCCAGCCGGGCGCGGCCAACGCGATCATGGGCTACGCGGGGGCGGCCAGCGTGCTCACCGGGCAGTCGTTCCCGCTGTTCGTCTCCACTACCGAGCGGGGCTTCCGGGTGCGGGCGTTCCGGCTGGGCTGGTACGGCGGGGACGGCGCCCGCCAGGTCTGGCAGTCCGGGTCGCTGCGCGGCCGCCGCCAGAATGCGGCTGGCCTGGAGGGCTCGACCAACACCGTGCAGACCGACTGGGATCCGGTCATCGAGGTGCCGACCGACGACTGGCCCGCGGGCGCCTACCTGCTCCGGCTGGACGCGGACTCCGGGGCGCAGCGGTACGTGCCGGTGACGGTCCGATCGGCCAGCACCGCGGGCAAGATCGTGCTCAAGGCCGCCGTCGCGACCTGGCAGGCCTACAACACCTGGGGCGGCTACGACCTCTACAAGGGGCCGGGTGAGTCATACTCGCGCCGGTCGCTGGCCGTCAGCCTGGACCGCCCGTATGACATGAACGGCGCGGACATGTTCCTCACCTACGAGCGGAACGTGGTCAAGCTGGCCGAGTCGCTGGGCCTCCCGCTGGCCTACGCGACCGGATCTGACCTCTCGGCGGACCCGCATCTGCTGGATGGGGCCGCCGCGCTGATCTCGCCCGGGCACGACGAGTACTGGACCCCGGCCGAACGCGCCCATGTGACCGCGGCCCGGGACGCGGGCGTCAACCTGGCCTTCCTCGGGGCCAACGCGATGTTCCGGCGGATCCGGCTGGACGCGGGCGGCCGAACGGTTATCTGCTACAAGACCAGCTACACCGATGACCCCCAGTACGGGAAGGACAACGCGCTGGTGACCAGCGACTGGCGCGAGCCGCCGGTGCCCGACCCGGAGTCCTCGCTGATCGGCACCATCTACGAGGGCTACCCGGCGACCGCGGCCTATCAGGTGGCCGCCCCGGACAGCTGGCTGTTCGCCCGGACCGGGGTGAGGGAGGGGGCCCGCTTCGCGAACCTGGTCGGCATCGAGTACGACCGGGTCAATCCTGCCTACCCGGTGCCGCGGCCGATCCAGGTGCTGTCGCATTCCCCGCTGGTGTGCCAGGGCGCGTCCAGCTTCGGCGACTCGGCCTACTACACCCACGCCGGCGGGGCCGGGGTGTTCAACTCGGGCACCATGCGCTGGGTGGAGGCCATCTACGGCGACCAGCCGCACGGCATCGGCGGCCGCACCCCCGCCTTCGTCAAGCAGGTGACGACCAACCTGCTCCGCGCGTTCGCCGACGGGCCCGCCGCGGCCAAGTACCCGGCTCGCGACAACCTGGACGCCATGCACGAGCACGCCGGCGACCCGGTCGGCAACCCGGCCGACCTCCAGTAGCCGGCCAGCCTGCAGCAGCCGGCTCGCCACCCCAGCCCCGCCATCCGGGCACCTCGGGCCCATCCGGGCGGACCATGATCATGGGTCGAAATGGCCGCATGGCGCATGGTGCCCAAAACGGCCCATGATCATGCCCCGCTCAAGCGGTCAGGCCGGCGTCGACGGGGATGACCGCGCCGGTGAGGGCGCCGGAGTCCGGGCCGCACAGCCAGGCCACCGCGGCCGCGACCTCGCCGGGCTCGAGCAGCCGGCGGAGCAGGGCCTGGGCGGCGAAGGACTCCTGGCCGGGCAGGTCGTAGACGGCGGCGCTGGCGGCCAGCATGGGCCCGCGGGTCGAGCCGGGGCACACCACGTTCGCCGTGACCCCGGTGCCGGCCAGGTCGGCCGCGAGGGCGCGGACGTAGCTGACCACTGCGCCCTTGGCCGCGGAATACGCGGCCAGCTGGGGCATGGCCCGCAGCGCGGCCGCCGAGGCGACCGCGACGAAGCGGCCGGCCCCGGCCTCGATCATCGGCGGCACGCACACGTCGGCCAGGTACCGGACGCCGAACAGGTTCACCCGCAGCATCAGCTCGAACGCGTCGTCGGGTACCGCCCAGGCCGCATCGCCCCTGATCACGCCCGCCGCGGTGACGACGGCTGACGGGATCCGCCCGGCCAGCAGGTCACGCAGCTTGTCCCGCACCGACCCGTCGCCGACGTCGGCGATGAGCTCCTCGACGCCGCTCGCGCCGGCCGCACGGCACTGCCGGGCCGCCACGGCCAGGTCATCGGGGGTGGGCATCGGGTAGCCCGCGGGCGGCTGCGGCGCGCACGCGTCCACCAGCAGCAAAGACCAGCCGTCGGCGGCCAGCTTGGCGGCCGTCGCCGCCCCGATCCCGCGGGCCGCCCCCGTCACCACCGCCAGCCGCTCCATCATGCGGGCCTGCCTTCGCCGAAGCCATCCAGTGCCGCGTTCAGGCTGTCCGCCAGGCGCGCGAGCAGCCGCTCACCCTCGGCCGCCGATGCGCCGTCCGGGTCACCGAGCACCCCGTTCGGGCTCACCGCGCGCACGCCCCGCTCGCGCAGCAGCGGGAGGATCTGCCCGAGCGGGCGGGTGTCACCCCGCTGGGCCGCGTCCAGCCGCACCGCGCCGGGGGCCAGCGCGAGCATGACCGAGGTCTCCGACCGGCCGGCGTGCGCGTCCCCCTCGGGCAGGGCGGCGTGCCAGGCCAGGCAGGCACGGCCCTCGTACCGGAGCCGCCCGGCCGCCGCCTCGACCGCGGCGACGTTCCCGCCGTGCCCGTTGACCAGCATCAGCGCGGGCCAGTGCGCGCTGGCGTGCCTGCCCAGCTCGATCAGGCACGCGGTCAGGGCCTCGGAGCCGATGGACAGCGTGCCGGGGAAGGCTGCGTGCTCGCCGCTCGCGCCGACCGGCAGCGCGGGCGCCAGCGCCACGCCGGGACGTCCTGCGCACGCGCGCCGGGCCACGGCCACCGCGATCCGGGTGTCGGTGTCGAGCGGCAGATGCGGGCCGTGCTGCTCCAGGGACCCGACCGGCACCACGAGCAGCCGCCGCACGCCGTCCTCGACCGCCGGCCACTGCGTCCCGGCCAGTTCGAACACCGGTGGCCCGCCGCCCGGCGCGCCCGGGCTCACCGGGCGGCCGGGGAGCAGCCGGCGGTGATGAAGGCCGCGCCGAGCTCGCGCATCGCGGCGTCGAGCAGGACGCCGAGCTCGGCGTTCTCGTCGTCCAGCCACTGCTCGTAGGCCGCGACGGCGACGCCGAGGACGGCATGCGAGATGGCCTGCGGTGCAAGCGCGTCCGGCCGCTGGCCGGTGCGCTCGGCGACGAACTCGGCGATCACCGCGCGCCAGGCGGCGAACCGCAGGGTGGAATGAGCCAGCAGGGCCGGCACCCGGAGGATGAGCTCCATCCGCCGCCGGTGCCGCGGGATCTGGGCCGGCTCGACCTGGTTGAAGTCGACCAGCGCCACCCGGATGGCGTCCATCAGCCGGACATCCCGTGGGCAGGCCTTGAGGCGGGCGCGCATGCGCTCAAGCTCCAGCTCGAACATGCCCCACGGGACGTCGTTCTTGGAGGGAAAGTAACGGAAGAACGTCCGCCGCCCGATGCCCGCGGCCGCCGCGATGTCCTCCACCGTGGTCTGCTCGAATCCGTTCGCCTCGAACAGCCCGAAAGCCACCTGCTCCAGCTCGGCCTGCGACGTCGCGCGCCGCCGTCCCGGCTGCCCGCTTCCGTCCGGCCGCTGCCACGGTGAGGCGCCCGGTGCCGCCGCTGACATCGTCCACCACCGCCCCGCTGATCACGGCCGCCTGTCCGGTGGCCATCTTACGGCCCGCGGCGGGCGGTTCCCGTGGCTGCGGCCGGGACCTGAGCCTTGATCGCCGGCCCGCGGCGCCGATACTATGGCACCCGGTGCCACGAAGCAGGAGGTGCTCATGAGCGAACGTATCGTTACCGGGCCGGCCGCCGACCAGGACGAGGGCGAGCCGCTTGCCGCCGAGGAACTCCTGGTCGAGGAGGTCTCGATCGACGGCATGTGCGGTGTCTACTGAGCTAGCCGCCCAGCGCCCGGCTCCCGACATGATGCCGTCCGGGCCGGGCACCCTGGCGGCGTCCCAGGTCACCCCGGCCTTCGACCTGGACCGCCCGTGGCGCCTCGATGACCGCGCGGCGGTCCGGCCGGAGCCGTTCGGGGCTATGCTCTATCACTTCGGGACCCGGAACCTTTCTTTCCTCAAGAGCACCACGCTGCTCGCGGTCCTGGAGAACCTGGCGGGCCAGCCCACGGCCCGGGCCGCGTGCGCCGCCGCAGGCGTGCCGGAGCCTGACCTGCCGAGCTACGCGCGTGCGCTGGCCACCCTGGCCGGCTCGGGCATGATCGTCCCCGCCGGCCTCCCCGCGCCGCGGCAGGTGCCCGGCCGGCCCGCGCCGGCCGCGGCGACGGCCGGGAGCCCGCCCGGTTCAGCGCAAGGCACCGCGAGCGGTCCCGCTCCAGCGCGGCCCGCCGGGCGCCTGACCGACCTGTTCGAACTGGGCCTGACCTCGCCGATCTGCCTGACCTGGGAACTCACCTACGCCTGCAACCTGGCCTGCGTGCACTGCCTGTCCAGTTCGGGGCGCCGCGACCCGCGGGAGCTGACCACGGCCGAGTGCCGGGCCGTCATCGACACGCTGCAGCGCATGCAGGTGTTCTACGTGAACATCGGCGGCGGCGAGCCGACGGTCCGCCCGGATTTCTGGGAGCTCCTGGATTACGCCACCGCCCACCAGGTGGGCGTCAAGTTCTCCACCAACGGGATCAAGCTCGACGCCGCGGCCGCGCGCAGGCTGGCGGGCAGCGACTACGTCGACGTGCAGATCTCGCTGGACGGCGCCACGCCCGGCGTCAACGACGCGGTACGCGGCGCTGGCTCGTATGACACCGCCATCCGGGCCATGGCCAACCTGGCCCGCGCCGGATTCCGCGGCTTCAAGGTCTCCGTGGTAGTGACCAGGCACAACATCTCGCAGCTCGACGCGCTGGCCCAGATCGCCGCTGACCACGGCGCGCAGCTGCGGCTGACCAGGCTGCGCCCGTCCGGGCGCGGCGCCGACGTGTGGCCGCAGCTGCATCCGACCGCGGAGCAGCAGCGGGAGCTGTATGACTGGCTGGCCGCCCGCGACGGCCAGGTCCTCACCGGCGACTCCTTCTTCCACCTCTCGCCGTACGGCCCGCCGCTGGCCGGGCTGAACATGTGCGGGGCGGGCCGGGTGGTCTGCCTCATCGACCCGGTCGGTGACGTGTACGCCTGTCCCTTCGCCATCCACGAGAACTTCCTGGCCGGCAGCGTCCGGCAGCCGGGCGGGTTCGAGGCCGTGTGGCGCGAGGCCCCGCTGTTCGCCGACCTGCGCCGGCCGCAGGCCGGGGGAGCGTGCCGCTCCTGCGGCTCGTTTGACTCATGCCGGGGCGGGTGCATGGCGGCCAAGTTCTTCACCGGGCTGCCGCTGGACGGCCCCGACCCGGAATGCGTGCACGGCCACGGCGAGGCCGCGCTGGCCGCCGCTGGCCTGCCGGGCGACGGCGCGGGACCGCCCCGCCCGGCGGCCGACCATTCCCACCGCCGGGTACCGGTGACGATCGGCCGCCGCCCGCCGCAGCGGGACTGCGACGAGAGCCCGCTGGCCGGGTTCGCCCCCTGAGGACTCAGGGGCCGGGGTTCGCTTCCTGAGGACTCAAGCGGTCATTCGTTCCGCGCGACCTCAGGTCCGGTGATCCGTTTCAGCAGCGGGAAGGTGGCCGCGATGATGCCGAGGGAGACCAGGATCCCGCCCGCGGTGAGGAGGTAGTACACGGCACCGGGCGCCACCATCGGGTAGTGCTGCGCCACGGAGGCGTACTCCGCGGCGGCGCCGAAACCGGTGCCAATCGCGACAGCGGCGACGGCGAGCAGCGGGACGGCGCTTTCCAGCGAGACGACCCGGCGCAGCGTGGCCAGCCGGGCGCCGGTGAGCCGCAGCAGGCTGAACGGCCGTTTGCGGTCGGCAAGCCCGGCCGCGATGGCCGCGGCGAGCGTGCAGCCGGCGATCGGCAGGCTGACCAGGATCACCGTGTTCGCGAGCTGCTGGTAGGCGTTGTTGGCGGAATTATCCTGCGCGATCAGGTCGCCGATGGTGGACGGCACGGCGGCAGCGGAATACGCCGGTGCGTTCTCGAGCACCGTCCTGGCCTGTTCGATCGCGGCCACGGATCCGTTCGTCGCCACGTTGATGGAGTCCACGCCGAGGCTGTCCAGCCGCGAGACCGGCACGTTCACGGCCGGCCAGGTGATCCCGGCCGACGTCAACCCGGACAGGGGGCCGTCCCACCCGTCTTCCGGGAACGCCGCCGCTGTCGCGCCGGCCGGGCAGCGGCCGAGGGCGGGAACGGTTGCGAGCTGCGCGCATGAGACCACGCCCGCCGGATCGCCGCCGGCCTGGTACGCCCCCGGGATGGTCAGTTTCTGGGCCGCACGGACCACGACTACCCCCTGGACGCCGGGAAGGCCGCGCAGCTGTGCCGCGAGCGGCGCGGCGGGCGCGGCCGGCCCCGGGCCTGCCGCGGCGGGCTCTGCTGGGGACGTGAAGGAACCCGACGCCGCCAGCTGATCCGTCACTACGGCAGCGGCCGCGGGGCTGGCAAAGCGCGTGAAGTCCTTGGCGTCTTGCGTGGTGATGCCCACCACGGCGACAGTGGTGATGAACAGGGCGAGCACCAGGCCGCTGACGGCGCGGAAGGCAGCTCTCGGGTCGTCGGCGATGCGGCGGGCGGCGATCAGCCCGCCGGGGCGGCTAGTCCGCCGGGCCATGAACCGTGCCGCGGCCATGGTGAGCCACGGGCCCGCGATGATCAGGCCGACGATGATGAGCAGGAAGCCGGGCAGGAGCGCCCAGAGCTCACCGCTCGGGGAGGCCGGCGTGCCGTGCACGACGAAGACGCCAAGCTCGGCGAGGCCGGCCAGCAGCGGCAGGACCCGCCAGGCCCGCGGCGGGCTCGGCGTGGCCCGGCGGGCGACGCCCAGGGGGGAGATGTGAACGCGGCGCAGCGCCAGCCGGGCTGCGACGGCGGCGGCCACCGGCACGCCGATCGCGACCGCGAGGATGTCCGGCAGGCTGAGCGACAGGTCAGCGGGGAAGAACGGCTCACCGAGGAACGGGATGCCCGCGATCGGGGCGCGCAGCAGGAAGAACATCCCAAACCCGACCGTCACTCCTAGGAGAGCGGCGGCCGTCGACTCGGTGGCGGCGAGCAGGGAGACCTGCTTGCGGGTCGCGCCCACCAGGCGCATCGCCGCGAACCGCTGCTCGCGGCGGGCGGCCGACAACCGGGTCGCGGTGGCGATGAAGATCAGCACCGGGGCCAGCATGGCCAGTGCTGCGACGGACAGGATGAGGTCGATGCCGCTGGACTCGATTCCCGCGTCGGCCGGCTGGTATGACAGGCCCTCGGGGTTCACCCGCGCATCGAAGCGGCTGGGCACCGTTGCGGCGATCGATGTCGCCGGCACGCTGCCTGGTGTGCCCGCGAGCTGCGCGGGGGTGCGTCCGATGATGATGTCCAGGGAGTTCGGTGACGACAGCGCGGCGTCGCCGATCGTGCCGACCAGGCGGCCCGGGTAACGGTCGGCCAGCTGGTCCGCCGGTGTGCTGCGCAGCAGTGCCGCGAGCGCGGGCGAGGCGTAGTACTGGCCGGGACCCGGGTCATGGCTGAGGCCCGGCGGCGCCGGTGACGAGGTGCCAGTGGCGGCCACGTCGAAACGGTCGATCGTCTGGCCGTCGAAGATGTCACTGCTGGGGTGCCACCACAGCGGGGCGATGCCCGCAGCCGGGCCAGCGGGTACGGACGTGGAACCGGTCCACATCCACGCGTGGCTATCGTTCCAGGCGGTGACGGCATTGGTCGCGGCCACCGAAGTCAGCAGCAGGCCGACGCCGAGGCCGACCGCGGCGGCCAGCACGAGCAGCCGGATGACGGCCTCACGGCCGCCGCTGATCGCCAGACGCAACCCGAGCCCGATCACGGCTTGGCCCCGGTGAGCGTGCTGACCTTGCCGTCCCTGACGACGACCTCACGGTCGGCGTAGGCGGCGACCCGGGCGTCGTGCGTGACCAGGATGACCGTCGTGCCCTGCTCCCGGACCGCGGCGGTGAGCAGCTCCATCACCAGTTCCCCGGAGACCGAGTCCAGCGACCCGGTCGGCTCGTCGGCGAACAGCACCTCCGGCCCGGCGACCAGGCCGCGGGCCAGCGCGACGCGCTGGGCCTGCCCGCCGGACAGTTCACCGGACCTGCGGCGCTCGAGGCCGTCCAGGCCGAGTGTGCCGAACCACTTCCTGGCTGCCGATATCGCCGGGCCGCGGCGGGTGCCGGACAGCAGCAGGGGCAGGGCGATGTTCTCTTCCGCGGCCAGTTCGGGGACGAGCTGGCCGGACTGGAACACGAACCCGAACCGGTCCCGGCGCAGCGCGCTGCGCCGCTCGTCGCTCAGGGTGTCCAGCCGCTGCCCGCCGAACCAGACCTCACCCTGGTCGGGGACCAGGATGCCCGCCAGGCAGTGCAGCAAGGTGGACTTGCCCGACCCGCTCGGCCCCATGACCGCGACGATCTCGCCCCGCTCGACGGTCAGCGAGGCGTCGCGCAGCGCCGGCGTCTCGCCGAACGAAAGGACCAGGTTCCGCGCCCGGATGATGGTCGTGGTGCCTGGGGTTTCTGCGCCGGCGGGCAGGTCCGTGGTCATGGGCGCACCGTCCGCGCGAGCTGGTCCAGCCGGGCCGCGGTGTGGTCGATCCATCGCAGGTCAGCCTCCAGTCGGTAGAGCGCATGGTCAGCCAGGAGCACGCCGAGAAGATCCTCGCCGCGTTTGAGTTCGGTGAGCTCGCGCATCCGCTGCAGGTGCGCGGCCCGCTGGGCGTCCAGGTAGTGATCGGCCGAACGGTCGAGCATCAGGGCCAGCACCACCTTGGCGAACAGCTCGCTCTGCAGGTCCGGCTCCGGCGAGACCGGCTCGGCCAGCCACCGCTCCACATCGGAGATGCCCTCCTCAGTGATGACGTACCGCCGGCGTTCGGGCCCAGCCCCCTGCTCGACGGGCCCGGCTACCGCTTTTCCGTCCCTGGCCAGCCGGGACAGGGTCGCGTACACCTGGCTGTAGCGCAGCGGCCTGCCCTTGCCGAAGTACGCGTCGTAGTCCCGTTTCAGGTCGTATCCATGGCTTGGCCCCCGCTCGAGCAAGCCAAGAAGCGTCAGGGGAACACTCATAACCGGAAGACTACTCCGAGAGTATTCTCTAGGAAAATAGTCTCGTGAACTTGCTTCCCCGCTGGCTGGTGGCGATCGCAGCGAGCGGGTACGCTCCGGCCGTGCAGTACGCAGGCGGCCCGGTGGTCCCGGCCCCGCCCGGGCCGGACGACGAGCTGGCCCCGGCGGGGCTGTGCCTGCGCCCGGATCCGGGCACGCGCCTGCTGGCCGGGGGAGCCGTGCTGGCCGGCGGCTCGCCGGTCCGGGTGCTGCGGCTGACCCCGGCCGGCACCCGGCACGTGACCGGCTGGCTGTCCGGGACGCCGGTACCGGACAATACGAGGGCCCGCGCGCTGGCCCGGCGGCTGCTCGACACCGGCATCGCGCACCCCGTGCCGGGCCGCGGAGCACCGGACTGCGCCGTACCAGACCGGACCGTACCAGACCGGACCGTACCGGACGGGACCGCACCAGGCCCCGGCCCCGGGCCGGCTGACGTCACGGTGGTGATCCCGGTCCGCGACCGGCAGGGCGAGCTGGCCCGGTGCCTCGCGGAGCTGGCGGACATGCCGCGGGTCATCGTGGTCGATGACGGCTCAGCCGACCCGGCGGCGATAGCGCGGGCCGCGGCCGGATCGGGGGCCAGGGTCCTGCGCCGGCCGGTGAACGGCGGGCCGGGAGCGGCCAGGAACACCGGCCTGGCCGCGGCGGACACGCCGCTGGTGGCGTTCCTCGACTCGGACTGCGTGCCCGGTCCCGGCTGGCTTGACGCGCTGCTGCCGCACTTCGCCGATCCGGCGGTGGGCGCGGTCGCGCCGCGGATCGTCCCTGATGAGCCGGGGCGAACCTGGCTGGCGCGGTACGAGGGAGCCAGTTCCACCCTGGACATGGGCGCCCGGCCGAGCATCGTGCGGCCGGGCTCGTCCGTCCCCTACGTGCCCGGCGCGGCCCTGGTGGTCCGGCGGGCCGCAGCCGGGGCGGGCTTCGATGAGGCCATGCGGGTCGGGGAGGACGTTGACTTCGTCTGGCGGCTGGCCGCAGCGGGCTGGCGGGTGCGCTATGAGCCGGCCGCCACCATGCGGCATCAGCACCGGGTACGCCTGCGCGCGTGGTTCGCCCGCCGCAAGGACTACGGCACCTCGGCCGCGAGCCTGGAGCTGCGCCACCCCGGGACGGTGCGCCCGCTGCAGATATCCGCCTGGACTGCCCTGGCCTGGCTGGCCGCCACGGCCGGCCACCCGGCCGCCGGCGCCGCCCTTACCGGCGCTAGCGTCGCCCTGCTCGCCCGGCGTCTCGCGCCGGTCACCGGCGAGCAGTGGCCCTGGCCGCGGGCCCGGACCGCGTGGCAGCTGGCGGGGCGCCTGGCCGGCGGCGGGACTATCGCGGCAGGCAGGCCGCTGGGCAGCGCCATCTCCAGGACCTGGTGGCCGGTGGCGCTGCTGGCCGCGCTGGCCGTGCGCCGGATGCGGTACCCGCTGGCCGCGCTGGTCCTCGCGCCGCCGCTGCTCGACTGGCTGGACCGGCGGCCGCCTCTCGATCCCGCGCGTTACGTCGCCGCGCGGCTGCTCGACGATGCGGCCTACAGCCTCGGCGTCTGGCTGGGCTGCGCCCGGCAGCGGACCATCCGGCCGCTGCTGCCGGTCATCGCACTCCCGGCCAACCGGCACGACGGTCCATCGGGCCGGCCATAACCGGTCTGCTGGTCTATCGAGCCGACCGGGGCGCCGGGACCCGGCGCCCGCGGCTACCTGGACAGGCCCGCGGTGAAGTCCGCCGGTACCACGATGTCGTCGGGGGACAGGTCGTGCACGGAGGGCCGGCCCAGCGCGAGCAGGGTGGAGTCGATGCCGCCGCGGAGCACGTCGAAGACGTTCTTGACCCCGGCGGAGCCGCCCGCGGCCAGGCCCCATAGGTAGGCTCGGCCGATCATGACCGCGCGGGCGCCCAGGGCCAGCGCCTTGACCACGTCGCTGCCGCGGCGGATCCCGCCGTCCAGCAGGACCTCGACCTGGCCGCCGACGGCGCCGGCCACTGCGGGCAGCGCCCGGATCGAGGCCGGAGTGCCGTCCAGGTTGTTGCCGCCGTGGTTGGACACTGAGACGGCGCTGGCGCCGAGGTCGACGCAGCGGCGGGCGTCATCGGCCCGCATGACGCCCTTGACCATGAACGGCCCGCCCCACTGCTCGCGCAGCCAGGCCAGATCGGCCCAGCTGGGCGGCGGGGTCGCCATCCACTCGCCGTACACGCCGAAGAACGTCGGGGCCGGCTGGCCGGGGGCGGCCATATTCGGCACGGTCAGGTCGGGCAGCCCGCCCGAGCGCAGCCACTGGCTGACGTACCCGGGCCGGGTCAGGCCCTCCGGAGCCAGCCGCAGCATGGCCCGCAGGTCCACCTTCTCCGGGATGGCCGGGCTGCCCCAGTCCCGGCCGTTGGAGAACGACCAGTCCAGGGTGACGATCAGGGCCCGGGCGCCGGCCGCGCGGGCCCGCTCGATCCGCTGCACCATCGCGTCCTTGCTGCCGGACCAGTAGACCTGGAAGAACAGCTTCGGGTTGGCCGCCGCGACGTCCTCCACCGGCATGCTGGCGAAGGAGCTCAGGCCCATCGCCGTGCCCGCCTCGGCGGTGCCGCGCGCCACGGCGACCTCTCCCTCGGGATGCACGGCCTGTACCCCGGTGGGCGACGCGATCACCGGCAGCGAGATCTCCTGCCCGAGCACCGAGGTGGCCTGCTGGCGGGCCGGGGGCAGGTCCGCGATGCGCGCCGGCGCGAACCGCAGCTCGCTGAACGCGGCCACGTTGTCCCGCAGAGTCAGGCCCTTCTCCGTGCCGGCCACCAGCGACAGGTACACCGACCGGGGCAGGTGGCGCCGGGCGCGGCGGCGTGCCTCCTCGACCGTCTCGAACCATTCGCGCGTGCTCGCCATCGGCCTCCTTCGCCGGCCAGCCTCTCCCGAGACGCTATTTTGGCACTCGGTGCTGTAATGATAACGGGCCCTGACCGGCCGTAGTATCCGCCATCATGTCCGTGCGCGATCCAGGCTCGCCGGACGAGCGCCGGCCAGTAGGCTCGTGCTCGATGACACAGCTGACCCGGCTAGCGATGACACGGGCTGCGGCCGCCGGGTGCCGGTGATGGCCCGGCCCGGATTCGCCGAGCTGCTGCGGTGCCCGGTCGTGGTGGCCCCCATGGCGGGCGGCCCGTCTACCCCCGGCCTGGTGATCGCCGCGGCGAGCGCCGGGGCGCTGGGCTTCCTGGCCGCCGGGTACAAGACGCCGGAGGCGATGGCCGCCGACATCTCGGCGGTGCGGGCCGGCACCCCGGAGCCCTTCGGGGTGAACGTCTTCGTCCCCGGCACGCGGTGCGCGGACACCGGCGCGCTGGGCCGGTACCTGAGCGCCGTGCGCACCGCGGGCCCCCTCGGCGAGGCCAGCTGGGATGATGACGGCTTCGACGGCAAGGTCGCGGCGCTGCTGGCCGACCCGCCCCCGGTCACCAGCTTCACCTTCGGCTGCCCGCCCGCCGAGGTGATCAGCGCCCTGCAGTTCGCGGGCAGCACGGTCGTGGTCACCGTGACCAGCCCCGGTGAGGCCGTCCTGGCCGCCGCGGCCGGCGCCGACGGGCTGTGCGTGCAGGGATACGAGGCCGGCGCCCACCGGGGGACGTTCGCGAACGACGACGCGCCCGGGCGCGACTACGGACTGCTGACGCTGATCGGCGAGGTGGCGGCGGTCACCGCCCTGCCGCAGATCGCGGCCGGCGGGATCATGGGCCCGCGCCAGGTCCGGGCGGTGATCGCGGCCGGGGCGGTGGCCGCGCAGTGCGGCACGGCCTTCCTGCGCTGTCCCGAGAGCGGCGCGCACCCCCGCTACAAGGCGGCGCTGGCTGACCCGCGGTACACCGCGACCACGCTGACCCGGGCGTTCAGCGGGCGGCTGGCCCGCGGGCTGGTCAACCAGTTCATCCGCGACCACCCCGGCGCGCCCGCGGCCTATCCGGAGATCAACAACGCGACGCGCCCGCTGCGGGCCGCGGCCGCCGCCGCTGGCGACACCGAGCGGATGTCGCTGTGGGCCGGGCAGGGCTACCGGTCGGCGACCGACCAGCCCGCCGCCGAGATCATCGAACGGCTGAGCCAGGACCGCTAGGACGGTTCCTGCTGGCGGTGCGCCCACTCGGCCAGGTCACGCCGCTCGATGGCGGCGGCCATCAAGTCACCGAACGAGTCCGGGGTGCATGCGAACGCGGGCACACCCAGCTCGGCCATGGCCGCCGCCACCTCGTGGTCATAGCCAGGCGCGCCGTCGTCGGACAGCGCCAGCAGGGCGATCACCTGGGTGCCCGCGGCGGTCAGGTCTGCGACGCGGCGCAGCATGGCCTCCCGGTCGCCGCCCTCGAACAGGTCGCTGACCAGGATGAGGATCGTGCTGGCCGGGCGGGTGATGAGCTGCTGGCAATAGGCCAGGGCCCGGTTGATGTCGGTGCCGCCGCCGAGCTGAATGCCGAACAGCACCTCGACCGGGTCGCTGAGCTGCTCGGTCAGGTCGACGACCGCAGTATCGAAGGCGACCACGGACGTGCGCAGCGACCGGACCGAGGCCAGCACGGCGCCGAACACTCCGGCGTACACCACGGAGGAAGCCATCGAGCCGCTCTGGTCCAGGCATACGATGACGTCACGCTCCACCGCCTGGCGCTTCCTGGCGTAGCCGACCAGCCGCTCCGGCACTACGGTCCGCTCCCGCGGCAGGTAGTGGCGCAGGTTGGCCCGGATGGTCCGGTCCCAGTCGATGTCGGCCGGGCGCCGGGGCCTGTTGGTGCGGCTCGCTCGGTTCAGCGCGCCGGTGACCGCCGAACGGGTCCGCTGCGCCAGCCGCCGTTCCAGGTCACGGGTCACCGCGGCGATCACCGCGCGGGCTGACTCCCGGGCCTTCTCGGGCAGTACCCGGCTAAGCGACAGCAGGGTGCCGACCAGGTGCACGTCCGGCTCGACCGCCTCCAGCAGCTCAGGCTCGAGCAGCAGCCGGTTCAGGCCGAGCCGCTCGATCGCGTCCTTCTGCATCACGTGCACCACGCTGACCGGGAAGAACGTCCTGATGTCGCTCAGCCAGCGGGCGACCTGCGGAGCCGATGCGCCGAGCCCGGCCTGCCGCGGCCCGTCTGCGTCACTAGGCCCGTCACCGTCTCCGTCACCAGGTCTGTCGCCCTCACCGGGCCCGTCGCCGGGACCATCACCGTCGCCCGAGCCGGTGCCGTCACCGGCGCCGGTGTCATACAGAACGCCGAGCGCGGCGTCGATCTCCGCGTCATCTCCGCTCAGCTGTATCCCGGTGCCGTCGGCGCTGCCGAGGGCCAGCCGCCACCGCCGCATCCGCTCGTCTTGACCGTCACTCATAACGCCGCTCCCGGGGCCGCGCCCAGGATGGCGGCCACGGTCCGCACGGCCCCCGCCGCCCGAGCCTCATCCAGGTCATCCTCCGCAGATGGGGCCGGCGGAAGCGGCCGGCCGCTTCCGTCCAGCCGGGCCGCCTTGCCACCGATGGCCCGTCGCTCGGCCGGGGCGAACTCGCCGAAGGTTCGCCGCAGCGCGGGCAGCGCCGCGGCGAACGCGTCGGCGCTCAGCCCGGCCAGCCAGCCGTCGGCCAGGCTGAGCAGCCTGTCGTCGTGCAGCAGGAGCAGGCCGCTGCCGGCCAGGAATCCCTCGGCCCAGCCGGCCGCGGCCGCGGCCGGAGCGGCGGCCGACAGCTCCCGTGACATCCGCGCCGCCGCGTCATCCGCTGACAGCGCGCCCGCGTCGAGCAGCAGCCTGGTCAGCCGCCCATAGATCAGCGGGGGAGAGGAGGCCGCTACCCGGGCCAGGGTGTCCAGCCAGCGGGCCCGGCTCCCGGCGTCGGCGAGCAGTCCGGTCGCCGAGTGGACGGCGTCAATGCGATCCCGCATGGCCCGTCCGGCGTCCTCGTCCAGCGACACCAGGGCGGCGGGCAGGCCCGCGCAGATCCGGGTGATCATGTCGGTCGCGACCTCGGCCAGCCGGCCCGGGTCGGTGCCGCGCACGTCGCCGTACCGGGCGGCCCGGACCAGGGCGGGCAGCGCCGCCATCAGATGGGTCACGTCGCCGTCGAGGGCAGCGCGGGCCCGGACGGCCGCGAGCACCTCGGACAGGGCATCGCCCAGGTCGGCGAGCAGGCACTGCTCGGCCAGCGCGGTCAGGTCCTCCACCGTGGCCTCGGTGGCCAGCGCGCCGGCTCGCTGCGTGGCGGCAGCGGCGACCGTGCTGCCCCAGATGCTCGCCTCGATCAGGGCCAGGTCGAGCTCCGGGCGCCAGGTCAGCTGCCAGCTCTCCCGGAACGTCCCGATGTTCGCCGTCCGGCCCGGCTGCGGCGTTCCCCACCGCACCGCCAGCAGCGCGAGCCGGTGCAGCAGCCGGCTGCGGGCCAGGTCGGTGGGTTTGCGAAGGTCCAGGTCCAGATCGCGGGGTGCAGCCTCCGGGCGCAGCCGCAGGCTGCGCTGCTGATCGCGGGTATCCCGCTGCAGCGGCACCGCGGGCGTGGCGGCGGGCACTGCGCCGAGCTGGTCGCCGATGACCAGGCGCCGCTGGATGAGCCCGGTGAGCAGGTCGCTGCCCTCGCACAGCACGGCACGGGCCGCCTCGGTAACTTCCTCGAACCCGGCCAGCGGCCGCCCGCGCAGCGCGGCCAGTGCCTCAGCGAGCCGGACCGACTCGATCACGTGCGCGGATGATGCCGGGACGCCCTCGTCGCGCAGCACCGCGGCGGCCTTGGCCAGCCAGCGCTCGACTGGCTGTCCGGCCGAGGCGAACAGATGGTCGTACCAGCCGGGCGAGCGGATGCCGGCCCCGTAGCCCGAGGCGTAGGCGAGGCGGCCGTAGGTCCACGGGATCCAGGTGAGGACTGCCTTGACCTTGGGCAGGCCGCGCAGCAGCCGGTCGTCGGCCGCCGCGGGCGGGAGATCGGTGAGGGCCGGGACGTGCCAGGCGCCGCAGACGACCGCGATCCGCTGGTAGCCGTCCCTGACCGTCCGGCGGAGCACCTTCCGCATGTACGCCTCGCGTACCGCGTCATGCGGGTCGGGCTCGGGGTCTTCCGCGCGCAGCACCGCGATGGCCTCGGCCAGGGCGCCGAAGATGGCGGTTCCCGGGACGTGCTCCACGACGTCTTCCCACCACCGCTCCGGGTCGTCGTAGCCGGCGGCCGTGGCCAGCTCGCTGACCGGATCGGTCCGCGGCCGGGGGGCACGCCCGGTCATGGCCAGCTGGTGCGCGGCCGGCAGGTCGCAGAACCTGACCGGCACGCCCGTGCCGAGCGCGTAGCTGATGGCCTGCCACTCCGGGGAGAACACCGCGAACGGCCAGAACGCCGCTGTTTCCGGCTTCCCGGGCACGTATCCCAGCAGTGCCACCGGCGGGCGCATGTCCGCCTCGCTCGCCAGCTTGACCAGGCTGTCCGCTTCCGGCGGTCCCTCGATCAGCACCACGTCCGGCTCGAGCTCGGTCAGCGCCTGCCGCAGGGACCGGGCCGAGCCTGGCCCGTGATGCCGGACCCCGTACAGCGTGGGGACGTTCACCAGCCGGCCACCTCGCGGCAGGCGCGGTAGAAGTCGCTCCAGTCGTCTCGCTCCCGGATCACGGTCTCCAGGTACTCCTGCCACACCACGCCGTCCGACACCGGATCCTGGACGACCGCGCCGGTGATGCCGCCAGCCACGTCGGCCGGGCGGAGCACGCCGTCGCCGAAGTGCGCGGCCAGCGCGAGGCCGCTGGTGATGACGGAGATCGCCTCGGCCGGGGACAGCGTGCTGCTGGGTGACTTGACCTTGGACTGGCCGTCTTCGGTGACGCCCTGGCGCAGCTCGCGGAACACGGTCACCACCCGCCGGATCTCCTCCGCGCCGGCCAGGGTATGCGGCAGCCCGATCGAGCGGCCCAGCTGGGTGACCCGCCGGGTGACGATCTGGACCTCGTCCTCGGCCGAGGACGGAACCGGCAGCACGACGGTGTTGAACCGCCTGCGCAGCGCGCTGGACAGGTCGTTCACCCCTCGGTCCCGGTCGTTCGCGGTGGCGATGACGTTGAAGCCCCTGACCGCCTGCAGCTCGCCGCCCAGTTCCGGGATCGGCAGCGTCTTCTCGGACAAGATGGTGATCAGCGCATCCTGCACGTCCGAAGGCATCCGGGTCAGCTCCTCCACCCGCGCGATCTTCCCGGCGCCCATCGCCCGCATCACCGGGCCCGGCACCATGGCCTCTCGTGACGGCCCCTCGGCGATCAGCCGGGCGTAGTTCCAGCCGTACCTGACCGCTTCCTCCGGGGTTCCGGCGGTTCCCTGCACCATCAGCGCGGAATCGCCGGAGATGGCCGCGGCCAGGTGCTCCGACAGCCAGGTCTTGGCCGTGCCTGGCACGCCGAGCAGGAGCAGGGCCCGGTCGGTGGCCAGGGTGGCGACGGCCACCTCGACCAGGCGGCGGGAGCCGACATACTTCGGCGTGATCTCGGTACCCCCGGCCTCTCCGCCCAGCAGGTAGGTGGTCACCGCCCACGGGGACAGCTGCCAGCCCGGCGGGCGCGGCCGGTCGTCGGCGGCGGCCAGGGCGGCCAGCTCGGCCTGATGCTCATGCTCGGCATGCGGGCGCAGGATGACGCCCTCAGTCGCCGCTGTCGTCATGTCCCAGCTCCTCCAGCAGGTCCCAGCTCTTCCAGCATGTCCCAGCGAAACCGCAGCGCAACCAGGACGGACCTGATCACCGGCGGCGTGTCCGGGCCGGGTTCGGGCAGCGTACCGGGCGCGCCGAGCCCGGGCTCGGCCTGCCGGGCCAGCTCCCGCAGCGCCTGCAGCTGGGCGGCGGTGGGCCGGGGCTGGCCGGCGACGGCATGGGTAATCAGGGCGGCCGTCCAGTCGCGGTCCCGCTGCGCCATCGCGGCCCGGGCCCAGCCGGTGAACAGCAGCGGCGCCCAGTCACCCGCGGGCATGGCGACGAGCTGCGCCGCGGCCAGGCCGAACGCGCCGGTCCAGGTGCGCAGCGGGGTCCGGGCCACGATCTCGAGCAAGAGGCGGCTCCGGTCGGGCAGCGGTGCGCCCGCGGCCGCCGGCGCCGGCGGGACCCCGTCGCGCCGCATTGAATCATCGCGCTCGGCCGGCAGCGTGATGGCCAGGCGCGGGCCGCAGGCGCCCGGCTCGATCCGCACGTAGCTCAGCGCACGCTGGGCCATCCGGTGGCCCAGCGCCGAGCCGGTCACCGTGGGCAGCAGGTAGGCGGCCCAGGCCCGCACGTCCTGCGACCGGTCGTCCAGGGCGGCGTCAAGCAGTGGCTCGTCAGCCGGGCCGAGCTGGCCGGCCAGGACGGACAGGAACATGGTCCGCTCGCCGGCTGCCGCGGTATCCCAGCCGGTCCTGATCAGCTCCCGGGCCGCATCCGCGTCGGCGGACAGCATCCAGGTCAGGTAGCCGCGCCGCTGGCCCGTGTCGCCGAGCCGCCATGTGTCCGGCCCGGCCTGAGCCTGGGCTGTGACGAACGCCCAGTCCGGGTTGAGGCCGGCCAGCCACCTGGCCCGCGGGCCGCCTGCCTCGGTCACCAGGTGCATCAGCCCGGAGCCGGCCCGCCCGTCGCGGCGCGCCCGGTCGAGGAGCGCGGGCAGGAACTGGGCCGGCGGCCGCAGGCCCCGGGCCACGGCCACCGTCAGCCATTCGGCCAGCAAGCCCGAATACTCGCCGGTGAGCATCCGCGCCAGGCGGTCCGCGGCGGCCGGGCTTACCGCGGGCCTCGGGTCGTTCTCGCACTCGGGAAGCGGCTGGGCCTGGTCCGGCCGGCGGCCCGCGCGGCGGGCCGCGGTCACCAGGGCGGCCCGGTCGAGCAGGACAGCCGCGGGATCTCCCGTGTCGTCTTCCCAGCGGGGCAGGCCGGGGATGCGCACCGCGGGGACCACGGTCCGTTCGGTACCGATGAGGCTCGCGGTGACCAGGTCATGCCATGCCGTCATAGCGGTACCGGCCTCCCGCTCTCGTCCCACGCGGTCAGCGGCCACAGGCCGCGCGGCGTCCACTCGCCGGCCACGGTCAGCGGGCGTCCGCCGGACAGCGCGAACAGCGGCCAGCAGTCGCCCGCGCCGGGGTGCAGCGGCAGGGCGCCCCCGGCCGCGTCGCGCAGGGCGGGCCGCGGAACCCGGGCCGGGGTCGCGTCCAGCACGGCGGGCCAGGTGTCCAGCCAGGGGTCCTCGGCGAGCGCCGCGGCATATCCGGCCAGCAACCCGGCGGCGGTGGTCCCGGCCGACGGGCCGACCGGTCCCGTGTCGCCGGGGTCCGAGTCGCGCCGGACCGCGACCAGGGCGCGCAGCTCGACCGCCCCTGGATAGAAAGCCAGGTCGGCGTCTATCTCGGTCCCGACCGCCAGCGAGTCGTCGAGCGGCTGGCCGGCCGCGGCGAAGCTGAGCACCAGCGCGGCGCGGCCGGTGCGCCCGCCGCGCAGCCAGGTCCGGCGGGTCCGGATCCGGTCGGACTCCAGGTCCCTGCGGGCCAGGACTTGCCACCGGTCCCGTACCGGCGCGGCGCTGGCCAGCACCTCGGCCTGGCGGACGGTGAAGCCGACCCGCGACCGCACCGTGTCCCGGAGCGGCTGCGGCAACCGGCCCTGATCACGGCAGGCGGCGGCGAGCAGCCGGAGCAGCGCGTACTCCTCCAGCAGCCGGCCATCCCAGCCGGGGCCGGAGTGCGGGACCGCGGCCAGCGCTCGGAGACGTTCGGCCAGGCCGGGCGCCTGCGCGTCGACCATGCGGGCGGCGATGTCGTCCCAGTGCAGGTAGCCGGCGCGCTGGCTGGCCGCCAGGCCCTGGCGGACCTGATCGCGCAGCCACGAGTCAAGCTCCATGATCCCGGCCGCTACCCGGGCCTCCCGCTGCTCGGCCCGGCGTCGTGCGGCCGCCGGATCGGCCAGCGGCTTGGGGTCTTTGCGGTCGCGATCCCGAGCGCCGCGATCCGGAGCGCCGCGATCCATGGTGTCGCGATGCTCGGTGTCGCGATCCCAGCGTTCGGCCACACGGGCACCTTATGCGCGCCGGCTGGCATAAAGCCGGACGGGAGTCGGTTGGCAACTAGCCGGAAGAGCCGTTGGGTGAGTCCCGCGGGATCAGGAGGCCGACGTGAAGGCAGTGCGCTTCGATCAGTACGGCGGGATCGACGTCCTGAAGGTCGTGGACGTGCCGCAGCCGGTGCCCGGCGCGGGCCAGGTGCTGGTCCAGATCAAGGCGGCCGGGATCAACCCGGGCGAGGCCAAGATCCGAGACGGCCTGCTGCACGCCAGGTGGCCCGCCACCTTCCCGTCCGGGCAGGGCAGTGACCTGGCCGGGATCGTGGCCGAGACCGGCGCGGGCGTGACCGGCGTCTCGGCCGGCGATGAGGTCATCGGCTGGACCGACAACCGGGCCAGCCAGGCCGAGTACGTCGTGGTCGAGGAGCAGCACCTGACGGCCAAGCCGGCCGGGGTGTCCTGGGAGGCCGCCGGGGCGCTGTTCGTGGCCGGCGCCACCGCCTACGCCGCGGTCCGGGCGGTCAGCCTGACCGAGGGCGACACGGTGGTGGTGGCCGGGGCGGCCGGCGGGGTTGGCGTGCTCGCCGTCCAGCTGGCCCGCCGGGCCGACGCGACCGTGATCGGGCTGGCCAGCGAGACCCACCATTCGTGGCTGGCCGGGCACGGGGTCACCCCGGTGGCCTACGGCGACGGGGTGGCCGGCCGGATCCGGCAGGCGGCCGGCCAGGTCGACGCATTCATCGACACGTTCGGCGCGGGATACGTCGAGCTGGCCCTCGAGCTGGGCGTCGAGCCGTCCCGCGTCGACACCATCGCCAACTTCGAGGCCGTCGCGAAGTTCGGGGTCAAGGCCGAGGGCAACGCGGCCGGCGCCAGCGCCAGCGTGCTGGCCGAGCTGGCGGGCCTGATCGCGGCCGGCCAGCTGGAGGTGCCGATCGCCGCCGCCTTCCCGCTGGAGCGGGTCCAGGACGCCTACGGCGAGCTCGCGTCCGGCCACACGCTCGGCAAAATCGTCCTCCTGCCGTAACCAGCGGCGCGGGCGTAAGGTCGCAGGGCAAGGGAAAGGTGGAGGTGGGTGGGCGTGCTGCTGCCGCTGTTCCCTCTCGGCACGGTGCTGTATCCCGGCATGCTCTTGCCGCTGCACATCTTCGAGGAGCGTTACCGTCAGCTCGTCCGGGATCTTCTCGAGCAGCCGGAGCCCCGGCAGTTCGGCGTGATCGCCATCCGCAAGGGCCGCGAGACCGGGATCGACGGAGTGCATTCGCTGTACCCCATCGGCTGCATCGCCGCCCTGCGCCGGGTCGAGCGGCTGGAAGACGGCCGCTTCGACCTGGTCACCGTGGGTACCGAGCGGTTCAGGCTGAACGCCCTGGACCAGACGCTGCCCTACCTGCAAGGCGAGATCGAGCCGCTCGGCGCGGACGCGGCCGACGAGGCGGCCGCGGCGCCCCTGGTGCACACGGTCCACGCCGCGTTCCGCGCGTACCTCGACGCGCTCACCGAACGGGGCGGTGCCACGGTCCAGGTCGAGGACCTGCCCGCCGAGCGCGTGCTGCTGTCCTACGTGGTCGCCGCGGCCATGGTGGTCGACCTGCCGGAGCATCAGGCCCTGCTCGGCGAGCCTGACACCATCCGCCGGCTGGCCGCCGAGCGTGCCCTACTGTCACGGGAAACCGCCGTGCTGCGGGCGACCACGTCGCGGCCCGCCCCGGACCTGCGGTACTCGCCGTACAGCCCGAACTGAGCGGGCCGAACTGAGCGGGCCGAGCTGAAACTGGCCGAGCTGAGCCGACCTGGGGCCGGTCATCAGGTGGGTCGGACGATTGCGCGGGTAGTTTCATCGCATGGCTGAACCGCAAACCGAACGGGACGAGCTCTCGGCCCGCGCGGCCCAGGCCGCCGCCGACGTCACCGAGGCCGAGCAGCCCCAGGACCGGCAGCGGATCGCCGCCGCCTTCACCAAGGCCGTCAGCTCAGGCGCGCGGGCGGCAGGGGTCGGCACGCGCGCGGCATGGCGCCGGATAACTTCGGCCCGCCGCGGGGCCGGCTCGGGTTCGAGCTGGCTGACCGGGCAGGTGACCGCGATGGCGCCGCGCCTGCGCGTTCGCGACCAGGCCGCGCTGCGGCGGAGGTTCCCCGGCCGTTCCGCCGACCAGATCGCTGACGTGCTGATCGACCGGGCCGCCCGCGCCTCGGCCGCGGCCGGCGGGGCCGCCGGCGTATCGGCCGCGCTTCCGACGCTGCCCGCCTTCCCGGTCGAGGTGGCGGCGGAAACCCTGGTCGTGGTGGGCATCGAGATCAAGCTCATCGCGGAACTGCACGAGGCCTACGGCATCCCCGCCCCGGGGAAAACGCCGGAGCGGATGAGCGCCTACGTGGCCGCGTGGGCGCACCGCAGCGGGGTGTTCATGATCCCCGGCGGGCTGGCCCTGGCCACCGGGTCCCCGCTGGCCCGGCAGCTGCGCAGGCGGCTGACCGCCCGGGCCGGCCGGAGCGCGGTTTCGCTGGCGCCGCTGCTCACCGGCGCCGCCATCGGCGCGTTCCTCAACAGCCGCGAGACGCGCCGGCTCGGCCGCGCCGTGCACCGCGACCTGCGCCGCGGCACGCTCCCTTAAGCCTTCCCGGTGACTGAGCCTTCCCGGTGACTGAGCCTTCCCGGCGACGTCCGGCAGCCTGACCCCGAGGCGTTCATGGGTTCGCGCGCAAGTTCGCTACTCTCGGCTCATGGATGTGCCGATGGCGTTGGCCGAGTGGACGGTGCTCGTGCTGCTCAGCCAGCGGCCCGCGCACGGCTTCGCGGTGTCGCAGCTCACCGCACCGGACGGCGAGCTCGGCCGGATCTGGCGCATTCCCCGGCCCGTCGTCTACCGGGCCATCGGCAGGCTCCTCGACGCCGGGCTCATCACCCCCGAGACGGTGGAGCCGGGCCTCGGCCCGCAGCGGACCATCTTCGCGGTGACCCCGCAGGGCCGCCAGGAGGCGGAGCGCTGGCTCGGCACCCCGGTGGAGCACGTCCGGGACATCCGCTCCCAGCTGCTGATCAAGCTCGCCCTGCTGTACCGGGCCGGCCGCGATCCGGCCGACCTGCTCCGGCGCCAGCGCGCCGCCCTCGAGCCGATCGCCCGGGCCACCCAGGCTCCCGGCGCCGAGCTGGACGGCTTCGACGCCATCCTGCTGGCCTGGCGCCGGGCCACCGCGGCGGCCGCGCTCGGCTTCCTCGACGAGATCGCCGCCGCGGGACCGGAGGTATCGCGTGAGCCCTTATACGTCCCCCTCGACCGGCCGGGCCGTGCAAGCCGTGCTGTTCGACACCTTCGGCACCGTCGTCGACTGGCGGTCCGGCGTCTCGGCCGCCGTCCGCGCCTTCGCGGCCGGCCATGCGCTTGACCTGGACCCGGAAGAGTTCGCCGACGCGTGGCGGGCGCAGTACGGGCCCGCCATGGAACGCGTGCGCTCCGGCGAGCGGCCCTTCGCCTCCCTTGACACGCTGCACCGCGAGAACCTGGAGACCGTGCTGCGCAGCCGCGGCATCGACCCCGGTGAGCTCGACCCGGCCGAGCTGGACTCGCTCAACACCGCCTGGCACTACCTTCCGCCCTGGCCGGACAGCGTGGCCGGGATCCGCGAGATCAGCCGGGACTTCATCGTCGGCCCGCTGTCCAACGGGCATACCGCCCTCCTGGTGCACATGGCCAAGGCCGCCGGGCTGCCCTGGGACGTGATCCTCGGCTCGGACATCAGCCGCGCCTACAAGCCGAGCCCGGAGGCCTACCGGACGCCCGCGGCCCTGCTCGGCCTCGACCCGGGCGAAGTCATGCTGGCCGCGGCACACCACGGTGACCTGGCCGCAGCCAGGAGGACCGGGCTCGCCACCGGGTTCATCGCGCGCCCGGCCGAATACGGCCCGGGGCAGGCCATCGACATCGCGCCGGGGCAGGACTGGGACCTGGCCGCCACGTCCATCACCGATCTGGCCCGCCAGCTGCGGGCGGGCCCGCCGCCGGCGCAGGCGCCACAGGCGTCCCGGTAGCGCTGAAAACGGCGGGCCGATAAGTGTCACGGTGAACTCGCGGCCGGCGCCGGCGGTTTTTGAGCGCGGTACGAAGCCCCTTGGCAGTGCCGCTGCCGGCACGGCATTGTGGGTCCGGTGAACACCTCTGATCCTCACCCTGCGCCGGACCTCGACGACCTGCGCGGGCTGGCTCGCGGCCTGAGCCGGCTGGTCGAGATCGGAGCCCGGAACCTGGCTGAGGGCGCAGGGCCGTCCGAGCTCGCCCAGCGGGTCACCGCGCACCTCGGCTGCGAGCTGGACGAGGTGGTCCAGGTCACCGAGCGGTTCCCGACCTGGGAGAACGTGAACGTGCAGCGGGGCGTCGACGCGTACCTGGCCGCGCGGAACAGCGATCTGGACTGGTTCGGCGGGGGAGGCGCCGGCCGCCGTCCGCACGAGGACATGCTGTCGATGATCAGCATGCCGGCGCATGCGGGCTCGGTCCGGGTCATGACGCCCCGCGGCCCGCGCGCCGGCCCCATGGCCGGGTCCCGCACCGGCGCCGCCAGCTACGGCACCGCCCCTGTGGGGCCGGAGGAGAACACCGAAGTGGTGACGCTCGGGCTGGTGACGTCGACCGCGCCAGGCGGGGACCCGGTTGTGATCGGCATCCGCGACGAGAGCCGGTTCGGGCCGCCCTTCTGCAACCTGGAGGTCCTCGCGGCCGGCCAGGCCGCGGCCATCGCGGCCCGTGACGAGATCGAGCGGCTGATGCGCGTGCACGACGTGTTCCGTGGCCAGGTGCTCAGCTTCGCGCCCAGCGAGCACCATGGGAACGGGCTCGTCACGTTCCTGCCACGGCCCGCGATCGCGGCGCAGGACGTAGTCCTGCCCGAGGGCGTGCTGGACAACATCGAGCGGCACATCGTCGGCATCGCCGAGTGGTCGCGGGACCTGCTCGACGCCGGCCAGCATCTCAAGCGCGGGCTGCTCCTGCACGGCCCGCCGGGAACCGGCAAGACGCACACCATCCGGTACCTGACCGGGCGCCTGACCGCCAGCACGATCATCTTGCTGACCGGGCGGTCGATCCGCTTCATAGACCAGGCCGCGGCGCTCGCCCGCCGCCTGCAGCCGTCGATGGTGGTGCTGGAGGATGTCGATCTCGTGGCCACCGACCGAGACCTCGCCCAAGACGGGAACCCGCTGCTGTTCTCCCTGCTCGACGCCATGGATGGGATCGGCGCGGACGCCGACGTCACCTTCGCGCTGACCACTAACCGGGCCGGCATCCTCGAGACCGCCCTGGCCGACCGCCCGGGACGAGTTGACCTGGCCATCGAGATCCCCCGCCCCGACGCGCAGTGCCGCCGGCGGCTGCTCCAGGTCTATGCGCGTGACCTGGCCGTGGACGCCGATCTGGACGAGGTAGCCGCAGGCAGCGAAGGGGTGACAGCATCGTTCATCAAGGAGCTGATCAGGCGGACCGTGCTGGTCTCACTGCGCGCCGGGGACCGTCCGCCGGTGCTGCGCGGCGCTGGATTCGCCCAGGTGCTCGACGAGATGAACAGTGAGCATCACGCGCTGACCCGCGCGCTGCTCGGCGCGGGCGCCGACGACGGAGAATCTCCGGATATACCGCGAGGAAGGAAGGTCAGGTTATGCCGTCTACGTCCCGCCGGACCAGCCCGCCGTTCCGCGCCGACCACGTCGGCAGCCTGCTGCGCCCGCAGCGCCTGCACCGGGCGCGCGAGGACTTCGCGGCGGGCCGGATCACGCCCGCGCAGCTGCGGGAGGTTGAGGACGAGGAGATCATCAAGGCCGTGCGGATGCAGGAGGAGGTCGGCCTGCAGTCCGCCACCGACGGGGAGTTCCGCCGCGCCACCTGGCACATGGACTTCATCTACCAGCTGGGCGGGATCTCCACGGCGCCCGGCCAGCTCGCGGTCAAGTTCACCAACCCGTCCGGCACCGTCGAATGGACGCCGGCCGCGCTGCGCGTCGGCAGCAAGGTGCACCTGGCGCACACGATCTTCGGCGAGGACTTCGCCTTCCTGCGGGAGCACGTGACCACGGCCGTGCCCAAGCAGACCATCCCGTCGCCCAACATGGTGCACTACCGCGGCGGCCCCGCCTCCCTGGACCCTGCGGTGTACCCGGACCTGGAGGCGTTCTGGGCCGACCTGGCCGCCGCCTACGCCGATGAGGTGCGGCGGCTGGGCGAGCTGGGCTGCACCTACCTGCAGTTCGACGACACCAGCCTGGCCTACCTCAACGACCCTGCCCAGCGGGCCGAGATCGCCGCGCGCGGCGAGGACGCCGAACGCCTGCACCTGCGCTACATCACGCAGATCAACGCCGCGGTCAAGGACAAGCCAGCCGGGATGGCCGTCACCACGCACCTGTGCCGGGGCAACTTCCGCTCCAGCTGGGCCGCTTCCGGCGGTTACGACTTCGTGGCCGAGGCGCTGTTCTCCGAGCTGGACGTGGACGGGTTCTTCCTGGAGTACGACGACGAGCGCTCGGGCGGCTTCGAGCCGCTGCGGTTCGTCCCGCCGGGCAAGATGGTGGTGCTCGGCCTGGTCACCACCAAGCGCCCGGAGCTGGAATCCGCCGACGACCTGAAGCGGCGCATCGAGGCGGCGGCCAGGTTCGTCCCGCTCGATCAGCTGTGCCTGTCCGGCCAGTGCGGCTTCTCCTCCACGGTGGAGGGCAACGCGCTGACCTACGACGAGCAGGTGGCCAAGCTCCGCCTCGTGGTCAGCGTGGCCCGCGACATCTGGGGCTGACCGGCAGGCCCGGGCGTACTCCGGTCAGATGCGCGGCCGCAGCTCAGTCGTCGCGGACCGCCCGGCCGACGAGCTCAGCCGCGACGACCGCGATCTTCCGGCGCTCGGCCCGGGCCTGAGCGCGGATCTGCTCGTACGCGGCCTGCGCAGAAAGGCCGCGCCGCCCGATGAGCACCCCCTTGGCCTGCTCGATCACGGCCCGCGAATTCAGCGCGCCTTGCAGCTGCTGGGCCAGCTCGGTCTGCTGCTCGCTCATCATCATGCTCGCGATGAGCAAGGCGGCCAGATCGGTGAAAGCCAGCAGGGCCAGTTCTGCCTCCGCCGACCAGGGGTGCTCCTGCTGCGACAGCACCGCCACCACGCCCACGGCATCCTGGTTGTACGGGATGGGGCTGGCTAGCACGGCGCGCACCCCCCGGTCGACCGCAGCCCGGTTGAAGGAGGGCCAGCGCGGGTCCGTGACCAGATCCTGGGCGCCGACGAGCACCTTGTCCTCGAACGCCGTGATGCACGGGCCCTCCTGATACCGGACCTGCAGCTCCTCCAGGTGCCGGACCCGATCGTCGGAGACCGCGGCGTTACGCAGGTGATGCTCGGCGTCAGCCAGCATCAGTGCGGCCCCGTCCACCGAGAAGATGGTGTGCGTCGTGTGGACGATCTGGTGCATCGCCTCCTCGACCCGCATCTCCCCGAAGCGCAGGTGGCCGAGGTCATCCAGGGCCTGGCGCACATCCTGCGGCGTGACCGTCATGCTCACTCCCTGAGGTCATTCCTCGAACTCACAGCCGGCATCGTACCCGGTCAGCTCGAGGACCCGCCGGACTACCGGGCTCGGGCGCCGGATGATCAGCCGCCCGCCCGCCGACAGGAACCGGCCCGCGTTGGCGACCACCCGGGCCGAGCCACAGTCCATGAAGCCGGCCCCCGCCAGGTCCAGCACGAGCCGGCGCGGCCTGGTGCCCAGCGCCTCGGACAGGCGCTCGGCCAGGACCGGCCTGGTGATCAGGTCCAGGTCCCCGGTGACCACCATTACCGCCGTATTCTGCCTCGCATCCACCTCGATCACCACCTGTATCCCTGGTGAACCGGCCGGGCAGCGAGCTGGCGGATCGGGAAAATGGAGCGATGTCATGACAACCCCAACTCGGCACCGGCCTGGGCTCGAGTCGGCTCCTGTCAGAGGGCCCCTTCCCGGGGTTTATCCGGGAAGACGCGGGGCCAGGGCCGACCTGGCAGCGGGCCGCGAGATTCTGGGCGGCATCATGATGGCTCCAGTATGCCTCACCTGGCCGGCCGCGACGCCCATGAGCCGGCTCCCGGGCCCGGCGGCCCGGTCTGCGAGGCTGTGCTCATGCCGTGGATTGAACTCGAAGGTGCCGTCAACGTGCGCGACGTGGGCGGCCTGCCGGCCGGCGACGGCGGCGAGACGGTGGCCGGCCTGCTGCTGCGCGCCGACAACCTGCAGCAGCTATCACCCGCCGACGTCACGCTGCTGGTCCGCGATCTGGGCCTGACCACTGTCATCGATCTGCGCAGCTCCGCCGAGGTGGCCGCCGAGGGACCGGCGCCGCTGGATGACGTCCCCGGCGTCCGGCACGTTCATCACCCGGTGATGCCCGAGCTCGGATCGGCCACCGATGCGGTGGCGGAGGCGCTGCTGCTGCGGAGGGATCAGGCGAAGTCCCGCTTCCCCGACGATCCCACCTGCGGGCATTACCTGGGCTACCTGGAAGACCGCCCGGACCAGGTGGTAGGCGCGGTACGCAGCATCGCGCGGGATGAGGGCACGGCGCTGGTCCACTGCGCGGCAGGCAAGGACCGGACGGGCGTGGTGGTGGCGCTGGCCCTCACCGCAGCCGGCGTCCGCCCCGAAGCCGTCGTTTCCGACTATGCCGCGACTTCGCAGCGCATCGAGGCCATCCTGGACCGCCTGCGCCAGTCACCGACGTACGCCCGGGACATCGACAACGTGCCCGCCGATGCCCACCGGGCCCGGCCCGAGACCATGCAGGCCTTCCTCCGGGAGGTCGATACCCGCTACGGCGGGGCCACGCAGTGGCTCACCGACCACGGCCTCACCGCCGGTGAACTGAGCCTGCTGCGCGATAAGCTGCGCCGCTAGCGCAGGTCAGGGGCGTTACCAACCTGACCAGGAACGGCTTCCCGGCCGCCATGAGCTGGATACCTCCCGTTTGTCTTGGCTCGCCATCATCTCGACTTGTCTAGCCAAGATTTGGCCTGTTTGTTTCCCGGGTTCCCGGGGACCGTGCTTGGGAGGGAAATAGTGCGCGCAAGGCATCTGCTTGCGGCGACTGCCGCGATTGCCAGCGGCGTGGTGCTCACCGCCGCCTGCAGCTCGTCGAGCTCCAGTAGCAGCAGCACCAGCAGCACCAGCAGCAGCACCGCTAGTACCACCAACTGGGCCACTGCCACCTCCGCCGCGGCGGGCGGCGGGATGACCGCCCTCGTCGCGGCGGCCGAGAAGGAAGGCCAGCTCAACGTCATCACGCTGCCGTCCGACTGGGCCAACTACGGCGCGATCATGAAAGACTTCACCGCCAAGTACGGGATCAAGATCACCGACGCCAATCCCGAGGGCTCCAGCGGGCAGGAGATCACCGCCGTGGAGCAGCTCAAGGGCCAGAGCCGCGCGCCCGACGTCGTCGACGTCGGCCCGTCGTTCGCCGTCGAAGGCGCCACCTCCCACCTGTGGGCTCCGTACCAGGTGGCGACCTGGAGCAGCATCCCGGCCAACGCCAAGGACCCCAACGGCGACTGGTACGCCGACTACGGCGGCTACGTGGCCATCGGCTATGACCCGGCCAAGGTGAAGGTGGCGCCGACCTCGTTCGCCAGCCTGACCAACCCGGCCTACAAGAACATGATCGGCCTGAACAACAGCCCGACCACGGCCGGCGCGGCCTTCGCCGCGGTCTACGCGGCGGCGCTCGCGAACGGCGGCTCGTTCAGCAACATCGAGCCGGGCGTCCAGTACTTCGCGCACCTGAAGCAGATCGGCAACTTCGTCCCGACCGCCATCGGCGGGCCGACCACGGTGCAGAACGGCACCACGCCGATCCTCATCTGGTGGGACTACCTGCTGGAGTCCGAGGTCAAGCCGGTCGTTCCCGGCTTCAAGATCGTGATCCCGTCGGATGCGTCCTACGCGTCCTACTACGACCAGGCCATCAGCGCCACCGCACCGGACCCGGCCGCCGCCCGGCTGTGGGAGGAGTACCTGTACTCCACGACCGGCCAGAACCTGTGGCTCCAGGGCTTCACCCGCCCGATCGAGCTGTCCACGCTGGTCGCCGCCGGGACCGTGAACAAGGCCGCGGAGGCCGCGCTGCCGCCCGCCCCGGCCGGGTCGCTGACGTTCCCCAGCTCAGCACAGTCAGCTACCGCTGAGACCGTCGTCACCAAAAACTGGCCGACGCAAGTCGGTGGCTGATGGCGGAAAGCACCGCCCAGGCCGTGGCCCCGGAGGCACCGACCTCCGGGGCCCGGCCCAGCCGGGCCGCACGGTCGCGCCGCGGAGCGCTGCGGTGGCTGGGCGTCCTGCCCTTCGGGGTGTACGTCGCCCTGGGCCTGATCGCACCGACGATCGCGATCGCGTTCGCGGCCTTCCGGGACTCAACCACCGGCGCCTTCACGCTGAGCAACTTCAGCACCGCGCTGCACGGCACTTACCTGCTCGGCCTGAAGACCTCCCTGATCCTGTCGATCACCACCGCGATCGTGCCGGGGGTATTCGGGCTGCTTATCGCCTACGCGATCTTCACGGCCAAGCGGGGCAACGTGCTCCGCCAGGTCGTGATCACGGCGTCCGGCGTATTCGCCAACTTCGGCGGAGTGCCGCTGGCCTTCCTGTTCATCGCGACGCTCAGCACCACCGGCATCGTCACCGGATGGATCAAGGACATCACCGGCGCCGCCATCTGGGACCACGGCTTCACGCTGTACAACACCTACGGCGTGTTCCTGGTCTATATGTATTTCCAGATCCCGCTCATGATCCTGGTCATCTTGCCTGCCCTGGAAGGCCTGCGGCCCGCCTGGCGCGAGGCGGCGGAGAACATGGGCGCGAGCACCTGGCATTACTGGCGCTACGTGGGCGGCCCGGTGCTGCTGCCGTCGTTCCTCGGCTGCCTGCTGCTGCTGTTCGGCAGCGCGTTCTCCGCCTACGCCACCGCCGAGGCGCTGACCGGCGGCACGATCGCGCTGACGCCGATCCAGATCGGGGCGCTGCTGAACGGCAACGTCGTGGCCGGCCAGGAGAACCTCGGCTATGCGCTGGGCGTCATCATGGTCGCCATCATCGCGGTTGTCATGATCATCTACGTGGTCATCCAGCGGAGGGCGGCGCAGTGGCTGCGGTAGTGAGCGTCAAGGCGGGGGCGCAGACTCCGGCGCCGGCCGCCCGCCCGGCGCGCAGGCGCAGCTTCCCGGTCTGGCGCTGGGTGATCTTGCTGCTGGCGGCCGTGTACTTCCTGATCCCGCTGTACGCCGCGCTGCGCTTCGCCGGGCTGAAGGCCTTCCCTGACATCTTCAAGCAGGCCGGGTTCTCCGATGCGATCCAGCTGTCGCTGCGCCTGGCCATCGTCACCACCATCCTGACCCTGGTGCTCATGGTGCCCACCACCATCTACGTGCACCTGCGGCTGCCGGAGGTGCGGCGCACCATGGAGGGGATCACGATCCTGCCGATCGTCATCCCGCCCATCGTGCTGATCATCGGCGTGCTGAAGATCGCGCCGAGCGCGCTGCTGAGCACGCCGTATCTGCTCGCGCTGGTGTACGTCGTCCTGGCCATGCCGTTCGCGTACCGCTCCCTCGACGCGGGCCTGCGCTCCATCGACCTGAAGACCCTAGTCGAGGCGTCGAACTCGCTCGGCGCCGGCTGGCCGGCCACGCTGTGGCGGGTGGTGCTGCCCAACATCCGGACCGCGATGCTCTCTGCCACCGTCCTGACGGTCGCGCTGGTCCTCGGTGAGTTCACCATGGCCAGCCTGGCCCTGTTCGTGACCTTCCCGGTGTGGATCGTGCAGTTCGAGCAGAGCAGCGGACCGGTATCGGTGGCCGCGTCCCTGCTCGCCCTGTTCGTCACCTGGCTCCTGCTGATGCTCATCGTGATCGTCGGCGGCCGGGGCGCGCGCAAGCGCGGCCGTGCCCAGGTGGCCCTGTTCAGCGTCGCCCCTCAGGAAAACTTGCCCACCGCGGGAGAGCCGGAATGACGACGAACACAGCCCGCAACGCCGCGGCGGCCGCCGGCACCGTGCACGAGCGCGGAACCGGCGGGACCAGCCTGGTCCTGCAGGACCTGAGCCGGTCGTTCGGGCCGACCCGGGCCCTGGACGGGCTATCGCTGGAGATCGCGCCCGGCGAGCTCGTCGCGCTGCTCGGCCCGTCGGGCTGCGGCAAGACCACGGCCCTGCGTATCGTGGCCGGCTTCGAGTCGGCGGACACCGGATCGGTCCTGGTCGACGGTAAGGACATCTCGTCGGTGTCGGCCGCCCGGCGGGACATGGGCATGGTGTTCCAGAGCTACAGCCTGTTCCCGAACATGAACACGCTGGACAATGTGGCGTTCGGGCTCCGGATGCGCAAGCAGGGCTCCGGCCAGCGGCGCAAGCGGGCCAGCGAGCTGCTGGACATGGTCGGGCTGGCCGAGCAGGCCAGGCAGTACCCGCATCAGCTGTCCGGCGGCCAGCAGCAGCGGGTCGCGCTGGCCCGCGCGCTGGCCATCCAGCCGCGGGTGCTGCTGCTGGACGAGCCGCTGTCCGCGCTGGACGCCAAGGTCCGGCTGCAGCTGCGCGAGCAGATCCGCACGCTGCAGCAGCAGCTCGGCACGACGACGCTGTTCGTCACCCACGACCAGGAGGAGGCCCTGTCGATGGCCGACCGGGTGGGGGTGATGCGCCAAGGCAAGCTCGAGCAGATCGCTGTGCCGGCTGAGCTGTATGACCGCCCGGCCACCGCGTTCGTGGCCGAGTTCGTCGGGGTCATGAACCGGATCCCCGGGGAGCTGACCGGCAGCGGCACCGTGGCCGCCCTCGGTGCTACCGTGCCGGTCGAGGAGAGCGTCAGCGAGCTGGACGGCGACCGCCCGGTGGACCTGCTGGTGCGGCCAGAAGGGCTGAGGCTGCAGGCCGCGGAGAACGGCAACGGCATCGTGACCACCAAGACGTTCCTCGGCTCGGTGACCAGAGTCGGCGTCCTGCTGTCCGGCGACGTCGCCGTGAAGATAGATCAGCCGAGCGCCGAAGCGGCCGGACTGGCCCCGGGGGCGTCGGTCGCCGTGTCGTTGCCGCCGCAGCGGGTGATCGTCGCGCCCCGGACGGCTAACCCGGCAACGTAGGGCAGCAGGCCCGCGATCGTGTCCAGGATGAGCGGGGCGCCGGCTTTCTCCAGGTCCCCGCGCGAGCTGGCGCCGCTCAGCACGCCCGCCACCACCCCGGCCCCGGCCCGCAGCCCGGACTCGACGTCGCTGGCGGTGTCGCCGGCCACCGCGAGCTCGCTGACCGCCCCGCCGCCCAGGCGCAGCAGCGCGGTCAGCGGCAGGTCCGGCCACGGCCGGCCACGGCCGGCGTCGGCCGGGGACAGCGCCAGGTCGATCAGCTCACCCCAGCCGAGCTCGGCGATGATGGCGTCCCGGGTCGCGGGGGAGAAGCCGGTGGCCAGGCAGACGCGGACGCCGGCGTCGCGGCAGGTCTTGAACACGTCCGTCGCGCCGGGCAGGGCTGCTACGCGGCCCCCGCGGACCGCGGCCGCATAGTGGCCCTCGAACGCCGCGTTGGCTTGCTGCGCCGCGTGCTCGTCGCCGAGGATCCGCCGGAACACCTCGATCTTGGACTGGCCCATGGTCGACCGGACGTCCGTCAAGGCCTGGTTGTAGGCGGCCACGGGCAGGTCCTGCTCCGCGATGGCCGAAGTGAAGGCATCGATCACCGTGCCGTCGTCGAGCACCGTGGTGCCGGCCATGTCCAGGCAGGCCACCGTGATTCGGGTCACGAGAACGTCTCCTCTGCGATCGCCGGGGAACAGGTCATGCCCCGGCCGCCCGGACCGGTGACCAGCACGACGCCGGGCTCGGGCTCGGACCGGTGGTAAAGCGCGGAGCCGGCGCCGACCTCGCTGTAGACCCCGGCCCAGCGGCGCTGGACGCGCGGGATGGCCCCGCCGAGCAGCGCCTCGGCGCGGGCCTGCAGGTGGTCGTAGGCGCCGGAATCCACGTCGAACGCGAACGGCTCGTCGTAGTCGTGCGTGTCGCCGATGGTGAGGCCGCCGTCGGCCCGCTGGACCATCAGCAGCTGCGCGCGGGCCCGGGCGGCGGCTGGCGCCTGAGGCGGCAGCTGGCTGCGTCCCGGCAGGTCGTAGGCGGGGTAGTAGCGCAGCGAGTCGCCGTCGGCGACCGCCGTGGTCAGCCGCGGCCATCGGGGCGGTCTGCATCATCTGCAGCCGCACCCGGCGCACCCCGTCGCGCGCGAGATGGCCGAGGTAGCGGCCGACCACACCGGTGAACACGCTGCCCGGGCAGACGATCACCAGGTCGCCGTGATGCCAGGCGCCGGTGTGATCGCGCACGGCGCCCGGTGCGATATCCGTCGCCTCACGTCCGGGGCGCCAGTCATAGCCCGGGCCGGCCAGGTAGGAGCGCAGCGCGGGCAGCGCCAGCCGGGGCTCGACGATCGCGTCGGCCCGGCACAGCAGGCCGCCGGCGACCTCGCCGCGCAGGGCCGGGTTGACCTCCCGGACGGCGGCCGGGTCGAGCAGCTCGAAGCCGCGCCGGACGGCGTCGGGCCTGGCGGCTGCTTCTTTCAGCACGCCGAGCTCGGCCTCGTCGGTAGCCACGGTGAGCGAGCCCGCAGCCCGGAAATGCAGGCCCGGCACGGCGGCGCCCAGCTCGGCCCACAGCTCGCGGGCGCGCAGCGCCAAGGCGAGTTCCCCGCCGGCCCGCCTGCCGCTGACCCAGACCAGGCCGAAGTTCCGGACGCTCGCGCCCCGGGCCTCGCCTTCGCGCTCCAGGTGCACGACCTGGTAACCGCGGCGCCGGGCCGCCACCGCGTGCATCGTGCCGAGCACGCCCCCGCCGACCACCACGATCCGTTGCGCGATCCGCATGCCTGCCAGTATAGTCAATTCCCGAACATGTATAGCCAACTTTTCGGTCAGCGGAATGCTTCGCGAGGCTGGAGAAGCCTCTTGAACAGGGTGTATGGCACAGTTCTCGAACTTCAAGCAGACGGTCACCTGCGCCGAGGACGCCAGCGATGAGAGGAGACGCCGTGACTGCCGTGGAAGCTATCGGGGAGCTGTTCGCCGGGCCGGGGGCGCGTGACTACCTCGGCGAGCCGGTGACCATCGGCGAGCACATGCGGCAGGCCGGGGTGCTGGCCCAGATGGCCGGGGCGCAGCCCGCGCTGGTGGCCGCGGCCCTGCTGCATGACGTCGGGCACCTGCTCGGCGAGCAGGAGAACGGGCCTGCGGGGGGATCATCCCCGCCGGTGAGAACCGAAGCGAGGCACGGCGAGGCGGGCGCGGGGTGGCTGAGCCAGTGGTTCGGCGAGGCGGTGACCGAGCCGGTGCGGCTGCACGTGGCGGCCAAACGGTATCTGTGTGCCGTCGATGCGGGTTACCTCGGGGTGCTGTCGGCCGAATCGGTGCGCACCCTGTCACTGCAAGGCGGCCCGATGACCGCGGCCGAGGCGGCGGCGTTCGAGGCGCTCCCGTACTCCAGCGACGCGGTGGCGGTACGCCGCTGGGACGATCAGGCCAAGGACCAGGCCGCCGCCCCGCCGCCGTTCGCGCACTTCGCGCCGCTTCTCGCGGTGCTGGCCGGCGGCTTAGCCCGCGGGCGTCCGGGACAGCGCGTTGACCGCGGTCGAGTTGTGCACGCTGAACGCCACGGCGCTGCCCAGGTAACGGTCGTCGGACCACTCGACCGGCGTCCCGGCCGGGTCCGTGGTGAGGCGGCGCTCGCGCAGCATGGGCACCCGCGGGCTCACGCCGAGCAGCCGGGCGTCCTCCGCCGAGGCCGGCACGGCGTCGATCACGTGCTCCGCGTCGGCGAACACGATGCCCAGCTCCTCCAGGCGCTCGGTGATCGAGCCCGTCTCCAGGTCCATCCCGGCGACCAGCTCGCCCACCCGGTCCGGGTAGGCGCCGCGCTCGACCATCACCGGCCGGCCGGACAGCAGCCGGACCCTGACCAGCCGGTAGATCGGCTCGCCGGGCGGGATGGCCAGGCGCTCGGCTTCCGCCGGCTTGGACGGCCCGCGCTGCAGCGTCACCACCCGGCCGCCCGGCGCCTCGCCCACGGCCCGGGCCCAGCGGGAGAACGACAGCAGCTCGCCGAAGCTCTGCACCCTCGGGCCGCCGATGACCATCCGGCGCGCGCCGCGCCGGGAGGCGATCACCCCGTCCGCGCGCAGTGCCGCGAACGCCTGGCGGATCGTGCCGCGGGACACCAGGTAACGCTCGGCCAGCTCGCTCTCCGACGGCAGCCGGGTACCTGCCGCATACCCGCCGGCCGCGATGGCGGCCTTAATGTCCTCGGCCACCTTGCGGTAAAGCGAAGGCGAACGGGACACCCCCTGGTCTGCTGCCATGGAAACCGAGCGTATCTGGCGGTTACCCGGTCCGGGCCGGCGGTCCGCCGCGAACTAGGCTGAATTGCAGGGGGTGCTGGCCGCAACGGAGGAGGAACCACCATGAGCCAGCCTGTACCGCAGCCGGGCACCTACACGCTCGACCCGGACCTGACCACCATCCGCACTGACGTCAAGGCCATGTTCGGGCTGGTGACCGTGCACGGGACCTTCCGCCTCAAGGACGGGCAGGTCACCATCGCCGCCGACCCGGCCGCTTCCCGCGTCCGGGCGGTCATCGACGCGGGCAGTTTCGCCTCGGGCAACCAGACCAGGGACGCCGACGTCGTCTCGGCCAGCCTGCTGGACGCCAAGGCCTACCCGGAGATCAGCTTCGACGGGACCGGGGCTCGCCAGGACGGCCCGGGCTGGCTGGTCAGCGGCTCGGTCACGGCGCACGGCACCACGGTGCCCGCCGAGCTCCGGGTCACCGAAACCGGGGCGGACGACGGCCTGGTCCGGTTCCGTGCGGCCGCCCGGCTCGACCGCGCGAGCTTCGGCGTCACCAGGAAGAAGGGCATGGTCGGCCGCACGGCCGACGTGGTGATCGAAGCCGCGGCCAGGCCCGCCTGACCGGACATGCCCGCCTACCGCCACTGCAGGCACTGCTGGGGTAACTGCGACGGCGAGTGCCTGCTGCCCGGCGATACCGGCGCGTGCATCCACGTGCCGAGCATGCCGTTCCGGCGGCGGGTGTGGCTGCGGCTGGTCAGACGGCGGCGGGCCGGATCTCCAGGATTCAGAACTCCAGGATGAGCCGGCCGCGCGTGCCGCCCGCCTCCAGGAGGCGATGGGCCTCGGCGGCGCGCTCGGCCGGCAGAATCCGGGCCACGCGCAAGCTCACCTGGCCGGCCTCGACCTGCAGCCGCAGCCGGTCCAGCTTGGCCTGCTCGCGTGCGTAGTTCCGGACCGCCACCGGATAGTACGTGATGCCGCGCTCGTCGGCCCCGCGGAAACCGCGCACGGTGGCGATGCGGCCGCCGTCCCGCACGGCCGGCGCGGCCAGCTCGTTCAGCAGGGCCGCATCGACCAGCCCGTCCGCACCCTCGGGAACCGCCGCGCGGACCCGGTCGGCGAACTCCGGCCCGCGGCGCACTACGAGGTCGGCACCCAGGTCCTTGACCAGCTGCTCGTCCTGCTGCGAGGCGTCGGCAATGACCCGCAGGCCAGCCGCCCGGCCCAGCTGCACGGCGTCGCCGCCGACCGCCCCGGCCGCGCCGGTGACGGCGAGGACCTGGCCCGGTTCCAGGTTGAGCAGGTCGAGCGCCTGCACGGTGGTCAGCCCGTTCATCGGCAGCGTCGCCGCCTCGGCGTCGCTCGCCCCGGCGGGCACCCTGACCACCGATTCGGCGGGCAGCACGATCAGCTCGCTGTACCCGCCGTGCGAGGCGTGCGGCAGCACGATCGCCATCACATGCTCGCCGGGCCGCAGGTCCGTCGCGGTCTGCGGCCCGATCTGGTCCACCACGCCCGCAACGTCCATGCCCGGCACGTACGGCGGCGGGACGTCCTTGAGCTGTGCCGCCCGGGCGCCGCTGCGCAGCCCGGTATCGGTCGGGTTGACCGCGGCCGCATGGACCCGGATGCGCACCTCGCCGGGCCCCGCTTGCGGGTCTGGCAGCTCCACCACGCGCAGCGCTTCAGGCCCGCCGAATTCCGTTACACCGATAGCCCTCATGGCAGCGAGAAGCTGGGCCAGGCCCCGGTTATTCCGGGCCGCGCGGTAGGCCCGCCCGTCAGGGCCGGAGCCACACCGACACGTGGGCCGGCTCGAGCGCGGCGTGGACCACGCCGGCCAGGTCGGCGCGGACGGCATCGGGGTCCACCGCGTCCTGCAGCCGGGCGGCGAAGGCCGTCACGGTCAGGTCGGCGTCGTAGCGGGCCCGGTTGAACCGCCGGTCCACCGCGCGCTGCACCCGCCGCCGGACCGGGTTGAACAGCGCCGCCGCGACCAGGGTGGACGCGGCCACCGCCACGGGCGAGGAAAACCGCAGCACCTCCTGCGCCAGCAGCACCAGCCCGGCGTACACCCCGACGAGCAGGCCGGTCACGATCGCGTAGGCCAGCGTGCGGGAGACGATCCGGTCGATGTCGTACAGCCGGTACTTTCCGATGGCCACCCCGATCGACACCGGCAGGGCCGCGACGCCGAACCAGGCCGCGCTGCCGATCGCGCCGAGCAGGGTCGTGGCCCGGCCCGGCGTGCTGTACGCCGTGGCCAGGACAAGGCACACGATGCTGATGGCGGCCCCGCTGGCCAGCCATTTCAGCTGCTGACGCCGGTCCCCGGTGGCGCGCCGCCAGGTCAGCGCCTGCCGGGCGATGAAGACCAGCGACAGCCCGGTGACCCCCAGGACCAGTGGCCCCTGGATGGCGCCGTACCAGCCGGCGGGATGATCGATAGCGGTCAGGCCGGCGGTGGAGTCGACGCGCACCGGGTGGGCGGACAGCGCACCCGCGATCGCGGCGCACGTGGCCAGGAACGCGGCCGCGAACAGCGCGCAGTACAGCCGCAGGGCCCCGCGCCAGAACCGGGACGGCAGCGTGCCGTCGGGGAACAGCAGGACCGCGACCCCGAACAGGGTCAGGCTGAGACCCCAGAACGCGGCCAGGGCCAGCCCGGCGGGGGCGAGCGGGAGGTGGTGCCCCCGCTTGTAGACCAGATACCCGTAGTCTCCGCCCGCCGTGCCGAGGAACATGAAGACGCTGATGGCGAGGAACAGCCAGCCGATGGGGTTGCCCGGATGCCGTCGGGCCACCGCCCACCCGACCGCCGCGCAGGGCACGCCGATCACCGCCGCGATCACCGCGTCACCCAGCTGGCCCGACAGCACGGTCAGCGGCGCGGCGGCGGCGAAGGACAGCAGGGCCACGAGGGCGAGCACGATCCTCCAGGCCCTCGCAGGACCCAGGCGTGCGCTCATGAAACCGCACCCTATGCGCCGAGCGTTCCGGAAACGTTACCGCAGGCCCGAAACCCGCTGTTTACCTGCGCGTGGCTAGCAGCCGGCCGGGCGTAATTAGTACAATCACACCGATCGGTAGTGGCGCCGGCCTGCTACCCGGCGGGCGGGACAAGCAGGCAGGGGAAGACTGATGACCGAGCTCGTAGGCGTACATCAGACCGACACCGACCAGAAGGCCCTCCGCATCAACCTGGATCCGCGCTGGTACGGGACGGTCGCCGAGATCGGGGCCGGCCAGGAGGTCGTCCGCTGGTTCTTCCGGGTCGGCGGCGCCGCCGGGACGGTAGCCAAGTCGATCTCCGCCTACGACATGGCGGTCAGCGACGCCGTCTACGGCAAGGCCGAGCGGTACGTCTCCATGGGCCGGCTGCAGGGCATGCTCGACAAGGAATTCCAGCTCAACGTCGAACGGCTCGGCGACGAGCGCGGCGACACGAACTGCTTCTTCGCCTTCGCCGACACCGTGGTCGCGCGCAGCTACCAGGGCGGCAACGAATGCCACGGCTGGATGGGCGTGAAGTTCCAGTCCCAGCCCCACGACGAGCCGAGCCAGATCGTCATGCACGTCCGGATGCTGGACGTGGAGGCCTGGCTGCAGCAGGAGGCACTCGGCATCGTCGGGGTGAACATGCTGTACGGGGCGTTCTTCGAGAATCACGAGCCGGAGCGGCTGATCGAGAGCCTGCTGGACGGGCTGACCACCGGTCGCATCGAGATCGACATGATCCAGTTCCGCGGCATCGAGTTCCGCGGCGTGGACAACCGGCTGATGGCGCTCAAGCTCGTCCAGGTCGGCCTGAGCGGGGTGGCCATGTTCGGCCCCGACCGGGCGGTCCTGCAGCCGAGCGAAGTGCTGCGCAAGAAGGCGATCCTGCTCGAGCGGGGCAGCTTCCGGCCGCCGACGCACGTGAACCTGGACATGCTCGACACGGCCCAGGCCAAGTTCGAGCAGGACCCGGCCGTGGTCGGCAAGCCGATCCTGCAGCTCACCGAGATCACCATGCGGAACCTGCTGGCCGGAGGGCAGGAGATCGACCGGCGGGACTTCCTGGCCCGGGCCGAGCTGCTCGCCGCCTGCGGCAAGACCGTGCTGATCACCGACTACTTCGACTACTACCGGCTGGCCGCCTACATCGGGGAGCGGACCGCCGAGCGGATCGGCATCGTGATGGGCGTGCCGAGCCTGTTCGACCTGTTCGACGAGAAGAACCACAGCCAGCTGCCCGGCGGGATCCTGGAGAGCTTCGGGCGGCTATTCAAGAACGGCCTGAAGCTGTACGTCTACCCCTACCGGCCGACGGCGGACGACGAGCTCAGGACGGTGTACGACATCAAGGTCCAGGACGAGCTGCAGCCGCTGTACGACTACCTCTACGGGCGGGGAAGCTTCGTCCACCTGGACAACTACCGGCCCGAGTACCTGCCGATCTTCAGCCGCGACGTGCTGCGCCGGATCGCCGCGCAGGACGACTCCTGGGAGGCTATGGTCCCCGAGGCCGTCTGTGACCTGGTCAAGAGCCGCGCGTTCTTCGGCTACGTCCGGCCCGGCCGGCAATACCCCGACGACTGACGCCCGGGCCCTGTCCTGGCTTGGCCACGCAGCCGGCGCCGTGTACACAACCGGTGAACGCTGCCTACGAGCCCGCCGTCAGCAGTCGTTGCAGGGCAGCCAGGACGGGCAGCCAGACATCTTCCGCGTCTTCACGGGAGTCGGCGGTGTCGATCTCGTCGACGTGCAGGCCGATCGTGCACCCTCCTGGTCCCGGCCGGATCAGCCAGGTCAGGTATACGGGCGGGTCTTGCGGGCCGGACTGCAGCACGTAGGACAGGCGCTGGTTGCGCTCGGCGCACAGGACGCGCCCAGTCACCTGGAGCCCGTCGTAGCTGAAGCAGACGGGGTCGCCGGGGATCCAGGTCGAGTGCGCCGCCAGGCCATACAGGAACGCGGGGGTCGCGCCCGGGTCGGTGAGGGCCGTCCAGACGGCCTCGGGACCGGTGTGGGTCCACCCGGCGAAGGTGTGCGCCGCGAACGTCACGCCGCGTGCTGACAGGCCTGGTGCGGCGTCGTGAGCGTCCATGGCGTACTGGTCGATGCTGCCAAACTGGTCAGGAGTTGGTTTCCGTGGCGATCTCGAAGCCCGTCTCCTCCGGTGGTCCGGTGAAGCCGCCCTCGATGCCCCGCTGCATGCGAGGGATCAGGATCGAGTCGCGGAAGTCCTCCCAGCCGGCCTTCGAGTCGTGCACGGCGAAGATAGTCCACCCGTCGGCGGACGGCCCGGCGACGTGGTAGGTCTGGCCGGCCGGCAGCGTGCCGTCACTCGGGTGCACCGCCGCGACCGTGGCCTCGTACTGCTGCTTGGTGCCGCCCTTGAACTGGTGGATTATGGCGTAGCTCATCGGACTAGGCCTCCACCAGCAGGACGACGGTCTCCAGGGCCACGCCGTCGCTCGCGGCAGCCGCGGCGCCATCCTCGGACTGCAGGAAGGCCACGAAAGCATCGACGTCGGGTACGTCCGCGCTGATGGCGACGCGCTTGGAGTTGGTCGGGTCGACGTAGGTGCGGATGTTCGTGATGCCCAGCGCCCCGAACTTCTTCTCGCGCACATCTGAGCTCAGCCAGTGGTCGACATCTGCGACGTCGTGGTAACCGATTACGTTGGGCATCTAGTGGTCCTCTCGTCCGTAGGCGCCGCCATCGCGGCGACAGGGCCAATAGTGATCCTGTGCCATCTCACCGGCGCATCACCGGCGCATCACCCGCGGATCGCCTCGATGGCGGCGAGCATGCGAGGCAGTCCGCGGGCGGCGCAGATGCGCTCGGCCGTGGCGAGCCAGGCCTGCGCCTCCACGTCGAGCTGGCCGGGCTCGCCAGGCGCTCCGGGCTCGCCAGGCGCTGCGGGCTCGCCGGACGCTCCGGGCTTGCGGGTAGAGCGGCGGCGGGCAGCGGCCCGGGCGATCAGGATCGCGGCCCGGTGGTAGTCCCAGTCGAAGGCGTCGGCGATCCTGAATGCCTCCGTCAGATGCTGCTCGGCGGCATCGTGGCGGTCGAGCAGCGACGCCAGCCGCCCCGCGTAGGCGGCGACCGGTCCCAGGTTCGTGGCGATCTCGGTGGCGTAGGGCTCGATGATCGCGAGAAGCTCCTCGGCGGCGCCGAGATCCTCGAGCTCGATGGCCAGGGTGGCGTAACCGAGCATGGACGTTACCCACATCAGGTCCGGCCGGACGTCCCTGAACCCGGCGGAGACGGCTTCGTCGAGGAGCTCGCGGGCGTCTTCTTCCCGGCCGTCCGCGACGCTGACTATGGCCTGGGCCAGGCGGCTGGTGGGCTCGACCGGGCTGGGCCGCAGTTCGGAGCGGTAACCGGCGATGGCGGCCAGCTCGGCGACCTGCCCGGCAAAGGTGGTCATGACGTCGGCGGCGCCTATCGCGACGCCTGTTTCCATGGTCGCCCGGGCCAGTTGCCCGGCGTCGGCGAAGCGGGCCTGCATCGTCGCGACGAATGTGTCGTAGAACCCGACCGTCCAGAGCATGTAAGGGGCGCCGATCTGCCCGGCGATGGCCTTCAGCCGCCGCAGGCTGCTCGCGGCCCGGGCCGGGTCGGCCAGCTGGATCGCGACCGTGTAGGCCGCGGTGTGGACCGCGAACTCCAGGTGCGGATCACCGGCCTCCTCGGCGGCGGCTATCGCCCGCCAGGCGACGTCAGCCCGTAGCCGCGTCGCGGCCCGGTCCGGGCCCCATAGCGCGTAGAGCACGGATGAGCAGATGCGAGCCAGCAGCGCCGGAGCGCGGCTGGCATCGGCCAGCGCGATCGCCTCGCGGGCCAGCTCAATGCGCCGAGCCCCGGGGGCGAGGCCCTCGGCCCGCAGCGCGAGGAGCCTGGCGCGTGTGGCCGGATCGGCGTCGGCCACCTCAAGGGCGGACTCGATGATCGCGGCCTGCGCCGGGGTGGCCGGACCGGGCCGCAGGAACCCGCGGTCGGTGGCCAGGGCGGCCCGGCCCAGGACCGCGGTCGCCCCGCAGCCGCGGGCCACCGCCGCCGCCTCGCTCAGCGTCGCCAGGGCGCCGGGGTCGTCGGCCTGCTGCTGGGCGTGGCCCAGCCGGACGAGCAGATCGGCGCGTTCGGCGCCGGGGACATCCAGGGCCGGGCCGTGGCCGAGTGCCTCCAGGTACCATCGAGCCGCCTCGGCGGGGGACAGCTGCGCGGCCGCGTAATCACCGGCCGTTATCGCCCAGCGACGGGCTTCAGCGGGCCTCGCGCCCAGGGCGTACTGCCGCGCGACCTGAGCCGCCAGGTGGGTCGCGGGCGGGCCGGCCCTCGGGGCGAGCGCCTGGGCCGCCCGCACGTGCAGCCGCCTGCGCCGACCCGACGGCAGACCCGCGTACACGGCGCGGGCGACCAGGACGTGCACGAACCGGAGCGTCCCGGCTCGCGCCTGGACTTCAGCCAGCAACCCGGCGGATTCGGCCACGTCGAGGGCGTCCATCGCGTCGCTCTCGGAGATCCCGGCCATTTCGATCACCGCATCCGCAGCGAACTGCGTGCCGAGCACGGCGGCGGCCGAGAGCACCTCGAGCACCTCGTCGCCGAGCGAGCTCACCCGGCTCCACACGAGGTTCCGCAGGCTAGCGGGCACGTCGTCGGCTGCCCCGCCGCCCGCGAAGTCCACTTCGGCTGCGGCCACGGCCAGCTGCCCTGATTCGGTCCAATGGCGTATCAGCTGGATGGCATAAAGCGGGTTTCCCGCGCTCTGCTCCTGCAGCCGGGCGCAGACCGCCGCCGTCACCGCACCGGCGTCGACCGCGAGGAGCGAAGCCGTCAGCCCGGCCAGCTCGGCGTCGCCGAAGCCGCCCAGGCAGATACGGCGCCCGGGACGGCGTTCGAGCTCGGCCAGCACGGCCCTCAGTTCGCGAGGGCGCCGCTCGTCGGTGTCACGGACCGCCAGGACCAGCAGCACCGGGGCATCGGCCAGCGCACGGCTCAGGAAGCGGAGCAGCTGCACCGCGGTCGGCTCTGCCCACTGAACGTCGTCAAGCACTACCACGAGCGGGCTGACCGCGGCCAGCCGCCGCAGCAGGTCGCTGACCGCCTCGAACAGGAGATGCCGCTCGGTGGCGTCGTCGCTGATTGGGGTGGCGGCCAGTTCGGCACGGCTGGCCAGCTGGGGCGCGAGGCGGACCAGGTGCCCCGCGCAGCGCGTGACGTGGGCCCGCAGCACTTCCGCTGGCGCGTGCTCGACCACATGCCCGATCAGCGACCGGAAGGGCTCGAGCGGCACGGCGGGTCCGTCCTGGCACCGCCCGTAGAGCACGGCCGTCGAGCCTTCATCTTGTACCGCGCGGGCGAACGCGCCAAGCACGGTCGTCTTGCCGATTCCCGCCTCACCCTCGATGATGACCGTCCGCGAGCCAGACCCGGCGGTCAGCGCCGCCTCGGCCGCCAGCAACTCGAGCTCGCGGGCCCGGCCGACCACGGCGGGCCCCCGCGCCAGCTCGGCCTGCAGTGGCAGCCAGCCGTTGCCGCGCCAGGATGGCGGCGTCAGCTCGGTCCCGTCCCACCCGGCCGCGATCCGCTGCTGCATACGGCAAACCTCGGCAGACGGCTCGGTGCCGACCGATTCGGCGAGGTAGGCCCGGTACTCGCGGAACGCGGCCAGGGCATCGGCCTGGCGCCCGGCGCCGCCGAGCGCCTGGATCAGCAGGCCCCGCGGCCTGTCCCGCAGGGGATGCACCAAGATATGCGACTGGAGCTCGGCGATCGCCTCCGGCCAGTGCCGCGCGAGGATCAGCTCGGCGGCGTGGTCCTCAGCCGCCGCCGCGTGCAGCTCGGCGAGCCGGGCCGCCTCGGGTGCGGCCCAGTCCTCGGCCGAGAACTCCTCGAACGCCGGGCCCCTCCATAGCGCCAGGGCCCGTTCCAGCGTCCCGATCCGACCCTCACCGGTCCCGAGCTCGGACAGCATGGTGGTGAACAAGACGGCGTCGACAGGGACCCCGAGGCGATAGCGGCCTTGGGACGCGATGACGGCGGTGTCCCCGAAGCCTTTGCGCAGTCGCGACACGACCGTCCGCAGCGCGCCGGGCGAGACATCGAGCACGTCACACAGCAGATCCACCCGCAGCGCCCGCGGGGCGTCCACGGCCAGGCGGGCCAGCAGCCGACGCTGGCTCACGCTGGGCAGGTCGAATGAACGTCCGGACGCGGTGACGATCTGTACCGATCCCAGCACGCGCACGAACGCAACGTCTTCAGCGTGGATTCCCCCCACCCAGCCCATACTGACTCAAGCAGCGCGAATGGCCAAATTCGCACTGCTTGACGGAACGGGCCGGAGGCCGGGCCGCCCGCGTCGGCGGGCGCCCAGGCCAGTGGGTCTGGCGCCGGAGGACAGGCGATCGACCGGCGGGCCTTCCCGGTCCGGGCCGAGCTGCTCACGCCTGCGGCAAGACGGTGCCGTTCACAGCCAGCTTCCCGGCGGGATCCTGGAGAGCTTCGCGCGGCTGCCGCCGCCGTCAGGCGGCCGGGGTGGCGGCCGGAGGGAGGGCCGCCGCGTCGGCGGGCGCCCAGGCCAGCGGGTCCGGCCCGAGCGCGGTGAGCTCGGGCAGCTGCATCGCGCACCACGGCGAGACGGGCTGCCGCCCGGCGCGGGCCGCGGCGCAGAACTGGGCCCAGTCCACCCACCTGGCCTCGGCGACCTCGGCCGGGTCGGGTGCCGGCGCCTCGTCGGAGTAGGCCGCGTAGACCGGGCAGATCTCGTTTTCCAGCACGCCGTTGGCCATCCGGGCCTGGTACCGGAAGCCGGGCAGCACCAGGACGAGCTGCGCCGCGCCGATCCCCAGCTCCTCCTGCAGCCTGCGCCGGACACTGCGGGGGATCGGCTCGCCCGGCAGGGGATGCCCGCAGCACGTGTTGGTCCACACGCCCGGCCAGGTGTGCTTGGACTCGGCCCGCCTGGTCAGCAGGAACTGGCCGGCCGCGTTGAACAGGTAGGCCGAGAAGGCCAGGTGCAGCGGCGTCTGGGCGTGGTGGACGGTGGCCTTGGCCGCGCTGCCGCGGGCGGACCCGGCCTCATCCAGAAGGACGACGTGCTCCACGTGCTCCCTGCCTGATGGTCGGAAATGGACCAGGGTGAAGATTACCGGCCGGCGGCCGGTGGCGCGGTCAGTGCGACTCTCGCGGGACCTCGTGGCCGCTGGCGCCGACCAGGAAGTCCAGGTCGGCGCCGTCGCCGGCCTGCAGCACGTGCTCGCAGTACAGCCGCGTCCAGCCCCGGCTGGCGTGCGGTGCGGGCGGCTGCCAGGCGGCGCGCCGTTCGGCCAGCTCGGCGTCGCTCACCTCAAGGGTCAGGGTACGGGCCGGGACGTCCAGGGCGATCCAGTCGCCGGTCCGGACCAGGGCCAGCGGGCCGCCGGCCGCGGCCTCCGGGGCGGCGTGCAGCACGACCGTCCCGTAGGCGGTGCCTGACATCCGTCCGTCGCAGATCCGCACCATGTCACGCACGCCGCGCAGCAGCAGCTTCCTGGGCAGCGCCACATTGGCCACTTCCGGCATGCCGGGATAGCCGCGCGGGCCGCAGTACCGGATGACCAGCACGGTGTCCTCGTCGACGTCCAGGTCGGCGTTGTTCGACACCGCGTAGTAATCCGCGGGGGAGTCGAAGACCAGAGCCCGGCCCCGATGCTTGAGCAGGTGCGGGGAGGACGCCGACTGCTTGATCACCGCCCCGTCCGGGGCGAGGTTGCCGCGCAGCACCGCCGTCCCGGTCCCGGCGGCCTGGAGCGGCTCGGCCATGGTCTTTATCACGTCGCGGTTCCAGCATTCGGCGCCGGCCACGTTAGCGCCGATCCCGGCCCCGGTCACGGTGATCGCCTCGGCGTTCAGCAGGCCAGCCTCGGCCAGTTCCCGCATCACCGCGGGCAGGCCGCCGGCGTAGCAGAAGTCCTCCATCAGGTACTCGCCGTTCGGCTGCAGGTTGACCAGCGTCGGGACATCGCGGGCCAGCACGTCGAAGTCATCGAGCGCCAGCGGCACGCCCAGCCGCCCGGCGATGGCCAGCAGGTGGATGACCGCGTTGGTCGACCCGCCGATGGCTGCGTTCACCCGGATCGCGTTCTCGAACGCCGCCCTGGTCATGATGGCCGACGGCCGCAGGTCCCGCCGGACCAGGTCAACGATCACCTGCCCGGCGCGCTGCGCGGTCTCATACCGGCGGGCATCCACCGCGGGCCAGGTCGCCGAGTACGGCAGCTGCATGCCGAGGGCCTCAGCCATCGACGCCATGGTGGACGCGGTCCCCATCGTCATGCAGTGCCCGTTGGACCGGGCCATGCAGCCCTCGGCGAACTCGCATTCCTCCTGCGTGATCCGCCCGGTCACGAGGTCTTCCTCCAATCGCCACACCTCGGTCCCGGAGCCGACGTCGGTGCCCCGGTACTTGCCGTTGAGCATCGGGCCACCGGTGACCATCACCGCGGGCAGGTCCACGCTGGCCGCGGCCATCAGCAGCCCGGGCGTGGTCTTGTCGCACCCGGACAGCAGCACCACGCCGTCCAGCGGGTTGGCCCGCATCAGCTCCTCGGCCTCCATGGCCAGCAGGTTGCGGTACAGCATGGCCGTGGGCCGCAGCAGCGTCTCACCCAGCGCCATGGCCGGGAACTCCAGCGGGAACCCGCCCGCCTGCCACACCCCGCGCTTGACCGATTCGGCCACCCGCTGCAGGTGGAGGTTGCACGGAGCCAGCTCGGACCAGGTGGTGGCGATGCCGATCACCGGGCGGCCGTCGAAGACCTCCGGGGTGTACCCCTCGGCACGCATCCAGGAGCGGTGGGTCATCCCGGTCCGCCCGGTCGCGCCGAACCACTGGGTGCTGCGAAGTCTGCTGTCAACAGTCATAACTCATAACTAACACCCCCGGCCTGGTGGCGGGCGGGCCGGGGACAAGCGCCATGGCCGTTCGGCCAGAAAGAACTCAGCGAGCGTCAGGTCCGCAGCCCAGGTACCGCCGCTGGGCCAGAGCGTTCCAGCACGCCATATTCCGCAGCTCACCGAGACTCAGCGCGGGCAGCTCACCAGCTTCCGGAACAAGGCCGCCGGGTGGTTCACCGTGGCGGCGCTGGCGCTCACCCTGCTGGCCGCCGGGGAGACGTGGCAGATCATCGAGCACCACCGCTGGCCGGTCTGGCTGTTCTGCCTGCTGATCGTCGTAATGCTCGGCGTGGCGGCGCTCAACACCGCGGTCCGCTTGATCAGCGGTGACCACACGCGCCGCCCCGTCGGCGCCGAGCCCGCGCCGAGCGCATAAAAGCGCTGACTGGGCGCCTGGTAATCCCGCTTGCTGGGGGAGCCTGGCGGTCAGGATGACGCGAGCTGCAGCGAGCCGGCCAGGGCCCGCAGGGCGGGCAGCGGGTCGCTGGCCAGGACCTGGACGGCCACGTGGTCCGCGCCCGCGTCCAGGTGCGCGGTTATCCCGCGGGCCAGCGCGTCGCCGTCGCCGTGCACGGCCAGCATGTCGATCAGCGCGTCGCTGCCGCCGTCGGCCAGGTCGGCGTCCGTCCAGCCGAGCCGGCGCAGGTTGCTGACGTAGTTGGTCAGCCCCAGGTAGGGGTCCGCCACGCGCGGGCGGCCGATGGCGCGGGCCCGCTCGGGGTCGGTCTCGAGCACCACCTTCTGCTCGGGCGCGAGCAGCGGTCCCGGCCCCATGATCTGCCGGGCCTGCCGGGTGTGCTCCGGCGTGACCAGGTACGGGTGCGCGCCCGCGGTCCGCTCAGCGGCGAGCTTGAGGACCCGCGGGCCGAGGGCGGCCAGCGCGCGTCCTTCCACCGGGACCTTGAGCTCGTCCAGCTGGTCGAGGTAGCTGACCAGCGTGGCGTACGGCTTCTGGTACTCGTTGACCGCCTCGGGATGCCCGATGCCCAGGCCGAGCAGGAAGCGGCCCGGGTGCCTGGCGGCGATCCGGTGGTAGTCGGCGGCCATCGTCGCAGCGTCGTCCTTCCACACGTTGACGATCCCGGTGGCCACGGCGATATGGTCCGTGCTGTCCAGGAGGTCATCGACCACCTTCAGGTCGCCGCCGGGGGAGCCGCCCAGCCAGATGGCCCCGTAGCCGAGGGCCTCGACTTCGGCTACCACCTCGGGGGTGAGCGCTGAGGGGTGCCGCCAGAATCCGATCCTGCCCAGTTGGATGCTCATGCCCCCAACAGCCCGCCCGGGCGGCTTTTCATTCCGCCCGCGCGGCCCCGGATAGCGAGGACGCAGGCGTTGAGCCGAACCGCGCCGATACTTGTTGCTACCTACTCTGCAAGCGAAGGCTTCCGGGGAGGCGACAGGTGAACGATCCGCACCGGCACGCTGGCGCAGCGACCTTCACCGCCAGTCGCCACCCGGCCCGCGACAACCCGGCCCGCGACAACGCTGCCCGCGATGACGCTGCCCGCGATGACCCGGCCCATGATGACGCTGAGCTGCTGCGCCGGATAAGCCAGGGCGACGAGGACGCGATGGCCGTGTTCTACCGCGAGCACAACCGGATCGTGCTCGCGCAGGTTCTCCTGGTGACCGGCGAACGCGTGCTCGCCGAGGAGATCATGCAGGACACGATGCTCGCTATCTGGCGCGGCGCGGGCTCCTTCCGGGGCGAGTCGTCGGTGCGGTCCTGGGTGATCGCCATCGCCCGGCGGCAGACCCGGGACCGGCTGCGAGGCCAGCGGATGCGGGTGGTGGACGACGCCGTCCTGGATGATCAGCCGGGTTCGGGCCCGGGGCCGGAAGTGACGGCCCTGGACCGGGCGGAGCTGGCCGAGGTGAGGGGCGCGATCCGGGAGCTCGCATCGGCCCACCGTGAGGTGCTGGGCCTGGCCTTCGGCGCCGGGCTCAGCCTCCCTGAGGTCGCCGGCGTGCTGGAGATTCCCGTCGGGACGGTGAAGAGCCGCCTGACCGCGGCGCGCACCGCACTGAGCCGGATCCTTGACTTAGAAGGGCCAGAGCCGATGAACGCAGAGACCAGCTCCCTCCACCTGGACCTCGGGGATCTGATCGCCGAGGCCGCCGGCCAGCCGGTGGGCGACCGGGCCCGGCAGCATCTCGCTGGCTGCGAGCACTGCCAGCTCGAGGCGAACCGGTGGAACCTCGTGGCCGAAGGGGTCCGCGGCCTGGCCGATGCGGAGCCGCAGGCAGCTCAGCCTGTCCGGCCGCGGCGCACCGTGCGGCGCGTCCTGGCGGGTCCCAGGCGGCGCACCGTGCTGGCCAGCGCAGCCGCCGCGCTCGTCCTGATCGGCGCCGGCTACGGGGTGGGCGCCGCTGAATGGCGGCACGCGCCCGGCACCGCCGGGAGCGGCACCGGGACGGCCCTCACCGCCGTCACCGGGTGCGCCCAGCTCGAGCAGGCCACCGGGACGCTCGAGCAGGTGAACGGCAGCAGCCTGATCATCAGGACGGCCAGCGGCCGGCCGGTGACCGTCACCACGACGGCGGCCACGAGGATGAACGCGTCCGGAGCGCTGGTCGCAGACATCACGGACGGGGCGGCGGTGCTCGTGGCGGGCCCCAGCTCCGGCGGGACGATCGCGGCCGATTTCGTCGTCCTCGGCAGCGGAGCCTCGCTGGCGGCGCTGCCGGGCGTCGCCGAAATCCAGGGAACGGTATCGGACGCGAGCAGCGGCGGCTTCACCGTCGTCACGCCCGCCGGCACTCGGGTTCCCGTCACCACCTCGGGTCACACGGACGTCACCCTCTTCCGTGCCCGCCCGGGCCAGTTGCAGGCGGGCGGCAGCACCATCGCCATCGGCTACGCCGGGCCGGGCGGGACGCTGTCGGCCATCGGGATCTTCCAGCCCCCCACTTGGCCGACCGGGGCGCACGCCACGGTGACGGTGACGGTGAAGGACTGCTCGCCCGCCTCGATCAACCGCGCCATCATGATGCTCGCCTCCGGCGGCTGATCCGCCCGACCCCGCCCGCGGTCCGGCCACCGCCTGAGCCAGGATTATTCCGGCCGAACGGGCCGTGGCTTCGAGCCGCCGGCACCGGTAACAGACCGGGCCTTCGCAGCTGCCGAGTCTTCATCGGTCTTGCGAGAGCACGCGGGTGACGTAGGCGGCCATCGCCGTGGGAAGGTCGGCCGGGTGCCGCCGGGCAGCGGCCGCGCTGGCCGCAGTGAGTACCTCGGCGCTGGCCCGCGCGGCCCGCGACAGGTCTGCGGCGTCCAGGCCGGCGACGGTGGACTCGATGCCCGGCGGGAGATGCTCCGGGTCGTGGTCGAGCACCTGGGACAGGCCGTGCCATGGGTACAGCGCGCCATTCGCCGCGGCCCACAGCGCCCAGATGTGATGGCGCGCCTCATGCAGCCGGTTGTGGGCCTCCCACAGCGAGCCCCGGCGCAGGTACTTGCCGGCGTCGATCAGGGCGCACCAGCCGAGGAACGCCCACTCCCGGACCTGATCGCCGGTCACCGCGTACGCGGCTGGCGGCTTGCCGCCTCCGGGCTGGGCGCCGCCGACCGGTGTGCGGGTATCAGGCGCCGGGTAGTCCGGCGGGGTGGATGCCTGGTAGAGCGTGATGAAGTCCGGGGCGCCGCCGGCGCGGCGGCGCGTCTGGATGCCGGCGTCGGCCGTGACCACCAGGTCGAGCTGGGTGCCGTCGGCGAACTGGGCGAAGATCCGCCGGGCCCATGGGTCAGCGGCTCCGATCTGGTGCCGTAGCACGTCGACCAGCGCGCCCAGATCCGGCAACGCCGCCACGACCATCGCCTCCGCGGTCCCCACCGCCTCGGCGCCGGCCGGGCCGCGCTCGGCGTCGACACCGAGCGCGGCGTCGATGTCCGACAGCGCGTCGGCGGCGCCGCGGCCTAGCGAGCAGCCGACCACCAGCGATCTCGCCAGTGGCCAGGCCTCGCACCGGTCGACCAGCCCGGCCATGACGCGCCGCTGCGCGGCGAGTTCGTCAGGCAGCGCCGTGAGCCAGGCACGGCCGGTCAGCGCGCCGGCGTCACCGCCGCCGTTCCCGTCAGTACCGTTCCCCTCACCGCCGTTCCCCTCAGCACCGTTCCCCTCAGCACCGTTCCCGTCAGCACCGTTCCCGTCAGGCCTGGCACCTGCGGGTCCCGGCCCCGGCTCAGCCGCCATCCGCGTCACCTCTCCCGTCGCGTTCACCGCTACTGCCGTCGGATGGATAAAGGTGTCGCGCCGCGATGAATTCCGCCGGCGGCGGCCGGAAACCCGGCTGCCGCCGGGCGGCTAGCTCAGCAGCGCTCGACACGGCGGGCGAGCAGCGCCTAGCTGCCGGGCATCGGCCTCGGCCTGATCAACGAGGAAATCCCGGTCGGGTAGCTGCTCTTTTCTGGCCGGCTTGATGATCGTGGATCATGTCTGGGCGGGTGCGGGGGCGGGTGCGCGGGTGCGGGGGGCGCGGATGAGGGGTGGGGGCGGGGCGGGGCGGGGGGTGACGCGGCTGGGGTTCGAGCTGAGGTTCGGGGTCAACTCGTCGGCGCCGGAGGCGGTTTGATCGGCCAGCGCGACCGGGCCTGGTGAGCGCTCAGCCGGCCCGCGTCCCGCAGTTCCCGCAGAACCGGGCGCCGGCCGGCAGCTCGGTGCCGCACTCCGTGCAGTGCGCGACCGCGGGCGCGAGGCCCTGGCCGCAGTTCATGCAGAACTTCGCGCCGGCCGGGTTCGCGGCCTGGCAGGACGTGCAGACCGCCCCGGCCACGGCCTGCGAGGCTGCGGCCGCCGACGCGGGCGCGGCCCCGGGACCCTGCTGGCCATACGGCTGCTGCACTGGCGCCTCGCCCTGCGGCGGGCCCTGCTGCGGGCCGTGCGGCACGCCGTGCTGGGGGGCCGCCCAGCGCGCGGCATCCTGCTGCGCCGCCTGCATGGCTTGAGCCTGCTGTGCGCCGAACGCGCTGGCCAGCCCGAACCCGGCGCCGAGGAACGCACCCTCGGTGCCGGCGCCGCCCTGGGCCATGCCCTGCCCGGCGCCGAGCGCCATCTCGCCCGCCGCGTAGTTCTGGAACCCGCCGGCCAGCTGGGCGTAGCTGGTGTCCTTGGCCAGCTGCTTGAGCTGCTGCTCGTCCTCGGGGGAGAGGTTGATGTCGAAGTTGCCCATCCGGGTCAGCTGGACCCCGTACGGCGCGAGCTGGCCGTTGCCCGCGTCAATGGTGTTCTGCTCGATCTCCGCCGAGTACGCCATCAGGCCCAGGATGGGCCAGCCGTTGCGGAGGATCTGGGTGGTGACATGGGTCCGCAGCACCTTGAGCAGCTGGTCGCTGACCCACCCGGCGATGCGCTCGTTATCGGTGACGTCCACCGTGGCGGTCAGGTTGGTCACCAGCCGCACCGGGTCAGCCACCCGCAGCGCGTAATCCCCGAACACCCGCAGGGTCACGACCAGGCCGGTCCGCGGGTCCTGCACGTCGTCGACCCGGCCGCCGAACTTGAAGCCGGTGTACTCGCGGGTGCCGACGAAGTAGAGCTCGGCGCGGTAGGCGTTCCCGCCCGTGACGTGATCGATGACCGCGCCGAGCCCGGGCAGCTCGTTGGCGTCGATCTGATGCCGGCCCGGCCCCAGGGTCTGCACGACCTGGCCGGTGTGGACGAACATCGCCATCTCATCCGCGTTGACGATCGCGCGCGTGTAGCGGCGGATCGTGATGTCCGGCCATTTGAAGACGATCTGGCCTTTGCGGTTGTCAGGTACGGCGATGAACTCCCGCCCGAGCAGTGCCATGGCAGAACGATACCCGCTCGGTGTTCGCGCATATGGGACTGTCGCAGCATCCTGGGCTGCTATCTTCCCTGCGTGGAACTGATCCAATGCCAGTGGTGCCAGGCCCAGAACCAGCCTGGTGCCGCCAGCTGCCAGACCTGCGGCGCGCCGCTGAACGAACGGGACAAGGTCAGCGACTCCGGCTGGCGGGAGGCGCCCCGGCTGCGTGACATGACCGAGTTCCGGTTCTCCGGCAGCACCTGCCAGATCGAGGGCGAGCTCGTGCCGGTGGCGGAGATCAGCCTCCACCCGCAGGACGGCGTGTACTTCGAGCATCACGTGCTGCTGTGGAAGGACGAGTCGGTGCCGCTGTCGTCGCTGAACACCGGCGGCGGGCTGAAGCGGACAGTCGGCGGCATGCCGCACATCGTGACAGTGGCCGGCGGCCCCGGGCGGATCGCGTTCTCCCGGGACGCGCCCGGCGAGCTGGTGGTGCTGCCGCTGCACCCCGGCATGGAACTCGACGTCCGCGAGCACGCCTTCCTGGTCGCCTCGCACAGCGTCCAGTACTCGTTCGTGCGGATCAAGGGCCTGGTCAACCTGCTGCACGGCGGGAACGGCATGTACCTGGACCGCTTTGTCACGGCCGGCTACCCCGGCATGCTGCTGCTGCACGGCAACGGCAACGTGCTGGAGCGGACCCTGAAGCCGGGCGAGAAGATCCTGGTCGAGCCGGGCGGCTTCCTGTACAAGGACTCCAGCGTGCAGATGCAGGCCGCGCAGATGCCGCTCAAGACCGGGCTGATGCGGCACGGCATGTACCTGGCCGAGATGACCGGGCCGGGCCGGATCGGCATCCAGTCGATGTACGTCCACCACCAGGCCGACTGACCACGCGAGATGGACACCTACGTATGCCGGTACTGCCGGCAGCCGAGCGACCCGGGCTCGCCGACGTGCCCCCTGTGCGGGGCACCGGTGGACATCCGAGCCGTGGTCAGCGACTCGGGATGGGTCGAGCAGCCGCCGATCAAGGACATGGCCCGGCTCCAGCTCGGCCGGTCCCACCTCCAGATCGCGGGCACCACCGTCCCGGTCGCGGAGTTCAACCTCGCGCCGGACGACTGGATCTACTTCTCCCACCACGTCCTGCTGTGGACCGAGCCGCAGACCCGGCTGACCACCATGCCGATGCGCGGCGCGTGGAACCGCAAGCTGGCCGGGCTGCCGCTGATCATGGTGGAGGCCCGCGGTCCCGGGCACGTCGCGCTGTCCGACAATCACGCGGGCGAGGTCGTGGCCCTGCCGCTGCAGCACAACCAGCAGATCTGGGTCCGTGAGCACCGCTTCGTCACCGCGACCGGGAACATCCGCTACGACTGGCACCCCACCGGGGTCTGGTACACCACCGGCAGCGGGGACGACCAGGAGACCCACTACCCGATGGGCCAGTCCGGCGACGTGTTCAGCGCGACCGGCGGACCGGGGCTCCTGCTCTTGCACGCGCCGGGCAACACGTTCATCCGCGACCTGCAGCCCGGCGAGAGCCTGCTGATCCAGCCGAGCGCGCTGCTGTACCGGGACGTGACGGTCCGGGTCGCGCTGCACCTGGAGTACCCGCGGAACATGGGCTTCGCCTTCTGGCACAACCGGTGGAGCTACCGCAGTATCTGGGCCAGGCTGTTCGGCCCCGGCCGGGTCGCGGTGCAGTCCATCTACGCCCCGCCCGGGAACACGGACGCGATCACCAGTCACTCGTACGCGACTACTCATCACTGGTGATGCGCCCGCGCACGTGGCGGTAACCCGGTGCGGGTGATACGCCGGGCCGTCATCCGGGTAAGGATGGTCCTGTGTCCACGATGGCCGATCCAGGCCCGCAGATAACCCGCGGTCGACGCTGGCTCGCGCGCCTGAGCTTCGTACTGGCCGGGCTGGCGGTCGCCATCCTGGTCGCTTTCGCCGGGCTGAAGAGCCTGGCGATGCTGGCCGTCGGCCTGGTCGCCGCGGTGGTGACCGTCGCGGCAGCGTACTTCTTCCTGTCCCGGCGTGGCGTGTGGCGCTGGCTGTCACTGGCGGTATTCGTCATCGCGCCGATCGCCGTGATCGTCGTTTACGTGTTCGCGAGCCTGCTGTGGGTGGCGGCCGCGTCGGCCGCCGCCTGGCTGCTGGCGGGCGTGGCCGCGCGCTCGGCGCTGACCTACGACGGCACGGACTGGCGTATGCCCGAATACCCTTCCCAGCCGTCCGCCTTGCACCCCTACCTGATCATGAACCCGAAGTCCGGCGGCGGGAAGGTGGGGAAGTTCGACCTGCAGCGCAAGGCCGAAGCGCTCGGCGCGGAGGTGTTCATAATCGGCGGGCCCACGCGAGTGGATATCGCTGAGGTGGCCCGGAACGCTATTGCCGGCGGCGCCGACCTGCTCGGCGCCGCCGGGGGTGACGGGACCCAGGCCCTGGTCGCCGGCGTCGCCACCGAACACGGCATCCCGTTCGTGGTGATCCCCGCGGGCACGCGCAATCACTTCGCCCTCGACCTGGGGCTGGACCGTGACGACCCCGCGGCCTGCCTGGACGCGCTGTCCGACGGCGTCGACCTGCGTGTCGACCTCGGCGTGATCGGTGGCCAGACGTTCGTCAACAACGTGTCCTTCGGGGCTTACGCCGAGATCGTCGAAACCCCGGCCTACCGCGATGACAAGCTGCACACGACCCTGAACCTGCTCCCTGACCTGCTGCAAGGCCAGCGCGGGTCACCGTTCACCGCCCGGGTGGGCAGCACGGAAATCCGGGCTCCGCAGGCGCTGCTGGTCGCCAACAACCCGTACGGGACCGGAGATGCCGCAGGCCTGGGCCGCCGCGCCCGGCTGGACCGCGGCGTGCTCGGGGTGGTCGGGGTGACGGTGGGCAGCGCGCGGCAGGCAGTGGGCCTGCTGCGCGGCGAGCACGCCGACGGGCTGAGCGTGCTGAACGCCGAACGGGTGGAGATCACCGCCGACACCGAGCAGATCCCGGTCGGCATCGACGGGGAGGCGGTCTTGGTGCCGACCCCGGTGGAGTGCGCGATCCGGCCGGCGGCCCTGCGCGTCCGGGTACCCAGGAACCGCCCGGGGGTCCCCCGGCCCAAGTCGCCGCTGAACTGGGCCAGGCTCCGGCATATAGCTGCGCCGCGCAGACCGGGCAAGCACGCCGGGGCCATCCAGCCGGCCGGTCCCGAGCCCATCCCCCCTAGCGGGTAACAGCCACGCGGCAGGGAAGAAGCCTTCGCCATCATGACGCATCCGCCAGCCCACCAGGGCCGCCCGCCCGCCGGATCCGGCGACGGCAGCCCAGACCGCGAGCATCGCCACCGGGCCAGGTACGAACGGCCGGCGGCCTGGGACGAGACGCTGCGCCGGGTGCGGGAGCTGTCGGCGCGGACGGTCATCCTCGATATCGAGCCACTGCTCGCCAACTGGCACGGCGGCCAGGACGCCCTTGACCAGGGTGTCGCGTCGGTGGTGCCTCAGGTAGCGGCGGTGCCTGGCGTTCAGGTGGTATGCCTGGCCACGAATTCGCTGCGCGGCCGGCCGGAGATGCCCGACGCCGAAGGGGTGCGGATGGTCTGGATCTCGGGGGCCGGCAAGCCGCTGCGCACGGGGCCCTACCAGGAGTTCCCGCGGCCCGGGGTCGTGATCGGCGACCAGGTCGCCACCGACGGCGTCCTGGCCTGGCGGCTTGGTTACACGTTCGTGCAGTACCGCCCCGAGCTGGACCGCGTCCCGGCGGGCCCGTGGCTCATGGACCGGCTCGGCCGCGTGATCCGGCCGCTGCTGTTCACCCGGCGGCCCTGAGCCATGGCCAGCGGCCGAGTGCGCCTGCCCGGCCCGCACCTCAGGCACGCCGCCGAGATGCTCAAGCAGGGCCGGAACCCGGCCGCGCGGGTCTACGAGAGCATCGGCCCGGATTTCTTCCTGGCTATGGCGCCCGGCTGGCTGAACCTGGGGCTGTGGGAAGGGGCAGGCTCGGAAGAGGAGGCCGAAGACGCCTGCCGGCGGCTGGTCGGGACGCTGGCCGCGGCCCTGCCCGCCGGGGGAGTGGTGGTGGATGTGGGCAACGGGCTCGGCACCCAGGACCCGCTGATCGCCCAGTCGCTGCACCCGCGCCGGCTGGTCGCGGTGAACATCACCGAGTGGCAGCTGGCCGCGGGCCGGGACCGGCTGCGGGAGGCCGCGGCCGCCCCCGTGGTGGGCGACGCGGTCCGGCTGCCGGTCGCCGGTGCGGCCGTGGACGGGATCCTCAGCGTCGAGGCGGCGTTCCATTTCCGCAGCCGGAAGGCATTCTTCGAGGAGTGTTACCGCGTGCTGCGGCCGGGTGGGGTGCTGAGCATGTCCGATATCTCGGTCCAGCGATGGCCGGTCACGCCCGCCGAGGCGATCTCGGGCCTGACCCAGCTGCGGCTCTTCGGGATGCATCCCAGCATGGCCGTGACGGCACCCCAGATCGCGGCGGCCGCATCCGCGGCCGGGCTCAGTGAGGTCGAGGTCACCAGGTGCGGCGACAAGGTGATCGGCCCGGCGCTGCGGCTCACCGCCGCCCGGCTGGCGGCCACCGGGACCGCGCAGGCCGGCCAGCGGGCCGCGGCCCGCCTGCTGGCCCGGCAGGTTGACCTGCTCTGGCGGCGCGGGATCATCGACTACCTGCTGCTGCGCGCGGTCCGGCCATGATGCGGCCCGGGCCGCCCGGGGACGCGCCCGCCGCCGCCCGTTACGTCACGTCCTGCGCTCCTCGGCCTCGAGCAGGTGGAACTGCCACGGCTCCAGGGCCACGAACAGCCCCGGAAGGGCCAGCTCGTCGCCGTCGCGGTCGAAGACCCGCTCGTCGAGGAGGTCGGTGAGCCGCCAGCCGCGGCCGGGCAGGTCCTTCCAGTCCAGGGGGATCCGCGCCTGGGCCGGCCGCGGCGACAAGTTGACGATCGCCACATGCCGGCCACCGCCGTCCTCGGCGGTCCAGGACCAGGTGACCAGGTTGCGGCAGGACTGGTTGTCGGGCCAGCCGGTGGCCTCCAGCAGCTGCCAGGTCCCGGTGCGCACGCGGTGCCGGGCGAGCACGGCGACCAGCCGGCCATACCAGGCGGCCAGTTCGGCGTCGAGCGGCTCGTCCGGGCGCCGGGCCAGGAAGACCGGCGGGCGTACCCGGCGCCCCTCGAACTGCCCTTCGTGCCACAAGGTGGCGCCGGGGAGCGTGCCGACGGCCACCGCCGCGGCCTGGCTGGCCGCACGGGGCAGGCGGTCCGCGATCCGCGGCTCGTCGTGGTTCTCACCGAACCGCACCAGCCTCGACTGATAGCCCACGTCGGCGTGCAGGTGACCACGGACGCCATCCACCTCGCCGCCGATGATCCGGTCATAGAGGCGCTTGTCGTAGCAGAAGTCGAAGCCCTGCTGCTGGAGCGTCCACTCCATGTCCCAGTAGGCCTCGGCGATCAGCACGGTCTGCGGATGCCCGGTGCGCAGCTCCCCGATGACCGCGGGCCAGAACTCCTCGGCCGGCTCGGGCCCGGACCGGCCGCCCCAGGTCCGGGCGAAGACCTCGTTGGTCATCAGCATGGCCATGTCACAGCGGATCCCGTCGCACTGGCTGGCGATACTGGCCAGCGTGCGCGCGGCCTCGGCGCGCAGCGCCGGGGAGAACGCGTTGAGCTGCACCACGTCGGGCCAGGGCGGGAAGTAAGGGTCGCGGCCGTGGGCCAGGATGCGTCCGCCCGCCGCCAGCCAGGAGGCCGGCTCGGCCCGGATGTCGTGCTCGGTCCCGTTGACGAACAGGTCGGGCCTGCTGGTGACCCACGGGTGGTCCGGCGCCACGTGATTGGGCACGTAGTCCAGCAGCAGCCGGATGCCGCGGGCAGCCAGCGCGGCCCGCGCGGCGGCCAGGGCCGCGGGCCCGCCGAAGACCGGGTCCACCACGTACTGACGCACGCAGTACGGTGATCCGATCACGTCCTCGGGCTGCAGGTCCGGGAGCGCGTCCCGGAACGATGACTGCAGTTCCGCGTTGGCGTCGGCCAGAGCCAGGCCGGCCGGGCTGCGTTCCCATACGCCCATCAGCCAGATGGCGTCGATGCCGTCCGGGGTGACCGCGTCCCAGTCCGCCGACGTCACGTCGGCCAGCGTCACCCGGCGGCCGGCCTGCCGCGACAGCTCGCCGAGCCAGACCGCGGTGTTGATCTCGTAAATCACCGGGCAGCCCGGCCACCCAGTCGTTTCTCGCTCCATGCGGCCAGGATGACCCGGCCGCCCGGGCCGCGCTTCACCCGCCAAGGAGGATCCAGCTCCCGCACCGGTTCACCCTCACCCGGGGGACGGCACGGGGGCAAACCCCACCCCCAAGACGGGTGGCAGCCGCGTACCGGGCGGGACGCCAGATCCCTAGCGTGAACGTCAGATGCACGCGAGCGTGCCTGCCCAACGGGGGCCGGGCACGCTCTGCCACCACGAGGGAGGATTTCTCATGATCGAGGCACGCGGCCTGGTCAAGCGCTACGGCTCCACGACCGCCGTGGATCACCTCAGCTTCGACGTCCGGCCTGGCACGGTGACGGGCTTCCTCGGCCCGAACGGCGCCGGCAAGTCCACCACGATGCGGATGATCCTCGGCCTGGACCGGCCGGACGCCGGGACGGCCAGGATCAACGGCAAGAACTACCACGAGCTGCGCTGGCCGCTGCGGGAGGTCGGCGCGCTGCTCGAGGCGAAGGCGTTCCACCCCGGGCGCGCGGCGCGGGCCCACCTGACCGCGCTGGCGGCGGGCAACGGCATCCCGCGGCGGCGCGTCTGCGACGTGCTGGAGATCACCGGCATGGGTCCGGCCGCGGACCGCCGTGCGGGCAAGTTCTCCCTGGGCATGGCCCAGCGGCTGGGCATCGCCGCGGCGCTGCTCGGCGACCCGGGGGTGCTGCTGCTGGACGAGCCGGTCAACGGCCTGGACCCGGAAGGCATCCGCTGGATCCGCAACCTGCTGAGGAACCTGGCCGCGCAGGGCCGCACCGTGCTCATCTCCAGCCACCTGATCAGTGAGGTCGCGCAGACCGCCGACGACCTCATCGTCGTCGGCCAGGGCCGGCTGCTGGCCCAGACCACCGTGGCCGAGCTGTCCGCCGGCAGCAGCTCGCTGGAGGAGGCCTTCTTCCGGCTCACCGAAGGCAGCACCGACTATTCCGCCAGCTACGAGCCGGCCTACGGGATCAACTACCCCCTGAGGAGCGTGTCATGACCACCGCGACCCTGACCCGGGCCGCCGCCCGGCAGGCCGGCGGGCACTACGGCTTCCGCGACGTCGCCCGGATGGAGTGGCTCAAGCTGCGCAGCGTCCGCTCCACCTGGTGGACCCTGCTCGTCTTCACGGCCGCCATGATCGGCCTGGCCATCCCGATCCTGATTCACCTGCACTGGGCGACCATGTCGGCCGCGGACCGGGCCTCCTTCGACCCGACCAACGACAGCTTTCCCGGGCTGGCCATCGGCCAGCTCGCCCTCGGCGTCCTCGGCGTGCTGGCCATCACCGGCGAATTCTCCTCCGGCATGATCCGGGCCACGTTCGCCGTCGCACCGCGGCGCCCCCTGGTGCTGGCAGCCAAGGCGGCCGTCGTGGGCGCGGTCACGCTGGTGGCCGGGGAGATCCTGGCCTTCGTCGCGTTCGGCGTCGGCGAGGCGGTGCTGAGGTCCCCGGCCCCGCACGCGACCCTGGCCCAGCCGGGCGTGCTGCGCGCGGTGCTGATGGGCGGCGCCTATCCGGCCCTGATCGCGCTGTTCGGCCTCGGCCTGGGCGCCCTGATCCGGCACACGGCGGGCGCGATCTGCGCGGTGGCCGGGGTGCTGTTCGCGCTGCCGCTGATCCTGATCCCGTTCGGGACCGCCATCCAGAACTCGGCCGGGCAGTACATGCCGATGCTGATGGCGGAGAACTCGCTGACCGCGGTCAAGCCGGTGCCGCACAGCCTCTCGCCCGGCGTCGCGTTCGGCCTGCTAGGCCTGTACGCGGTGGCCGCGCTGGCCGCAGGCGGCTGGGCGCTGGCCCGCCGCGACGCGTAACGGGAACAATAAGGTCCATGGGCGAGGACATCCGGCGGGTGACGGACACCATAGTGCGTGTCCCGTTCACCCGCCGGACCGTCCGCGAGCTGCTGTACTGCGGGCTGGGCGGGCTGGCCGGGGTGGCCGGGTTCTACGTCACGGTCGTGATGCTCGCCCTCGGCCTGACCATCTCCGTGTCGGTCGTCGGCACCGTGATCGGGCTCCTGCTGCTGACCCTGGCCATGAGGCTCGGCCGGCGGCTCGGCGCGCTGCACCGCCGCCTGGCCGGCTGGCTGCTGCACTACCGGGTCGAGGCGCCGCAGAAGTTCCAGCCGGGCACCGGCATCCTCGCCCGGCTCGACCAGCGGCTGCGGGACCGGGCGGCCTGGCGGGGGATCTCCTACAGCCTGGTCAAGCTGCCGGTCGCAGCCGTCCAGCTCTATACCGTGTTCGCCACGGTCACCGGCCTGATCGACGTCACCTACCCAGTCGACTGGCTGCTGTTCCGCAACCACGCCGGGGGCTCGCTGCCGCCCATGAAGGCGCTCTCGCCCCTGGCGTTCGGCGGAATTCTGAGCATCAGCAGCTGGCCGGGCACCTTCCTGGTGGCCATCCTCGGCGCCGCCACCGTGATCGGGGCGTCATGGCTGGCCCGGGCGGTCAACGCGGGCGACCGGCGGCTGATCCGCGGCCTGCTGGGCCCGAGCCGGGTCAGCGAGCTGGAGCGGACCAGGACGCTGGCGGTCGAGGACGCCGCCGCCGCGCTGCGCCGGGTCGAGCGGGACCTGCACGACGGCGCGCAGATGCGGCTGGCCGCGCTGGCCATGAACCTCGGCATGGCGCGGGAGAAGCTGGGCGGCCAGGACGGGCAGGCCGCCGCGGCCGACGACACCGCTACGGTGCGGGAGCTGATCGACGCCGCGCAGCGCAACGCGATGGACGCGCTCGCCGACCTGCGCGACCTGGCCCGCGGCATCCACCCGCCCGCGCTGGACAACGGCCTGCCCAGCGCGCTGGCCACCCTGGCCGCCAGTAGCGCGATCCCCGCGTCGGTCAGCGCCGAGATCGCCGCCCGCCCCGCGCCGGCCATCGAGACCATCGCCTACTTCTGCGCGGCGGAGCTGATGGCCAACGCGACCAAGCACAGTTACGCCAACGAAATCACGATCAACCTTTCTACCGAACGGACCGGCGTGCTCCGCCTCGAGGTCACCGACGACGGCATCGGCGGGGCGGACGCCGCCCGCGGCAGCGGCCTGGCCGGCCTGGCCCAGCGGGTGTCCACCGTGGACGGGCACCTGGAGGTGTCCAGTCCGCCAGGCGGCCCGACCACCATGACGGTCAAGCTGCCGCTGAAAGCATGAAAGGGTACCGGGATGCGGGTAGTGATCGCCGAGGACGCCGCGCTGCTGCGCGAGGGGCTGACCCGGCTGCTCGAGGACCGCGGCCATCCGGTGGTCGCCGCGGTGACCGACGGCGACGCGCTGCTGGCCGCGGTGGCCGAGCATGAGCCGGACGTCGTGGTGGTGGATATCCGGATGCCGCCCACTCATACCGACGAGGGCCTGCGCGCCGCGCTGGCCCTGCGCCAGACGTTCCCCGGGACCGGCGTGCTGATGTTCTCCCAGTACATCGAGACGTCCTACAGCGCGCAGCTGCTCGAGGGCGGGGCCGCCGGCGTGGGCTACCTGCTCAAGGACCGGGTGGCCAACGTGGCCGAATTCGCCGCCGCGCTGGAGCGGGTGGCGGCCGGCGGCACCGCGCTGGATCCCGAGGTGGTCAGCCAGCTCTTCCGGGCCAGCCGGCAGCGCGGCGGGCTGGCCACGCTGACCCCGCGGGAGCGCCAGGTGCTCGCGCTGATGGCCGAAGGCCGGTCGAACTCCGCGATCGCGGCCGATCTCGTCGTCTCCGCCGGGGCGGTCGAGAAGCACGTGGCCAGCATCTTCGCCAAGCTCGGCCTGCCCCCGGACGAGAGCGACAACCGCCGCGTCCTCGCCGTCCTGCGGTACCTGGGCACCCCGGCCTAGCGAGCTCCCGGACCCGGAGCCGCAGAGCCGGATGGTGACGGCCCGGAAGGCTTGCTCCGCCCCACTAACATTTCCGCGAACCTCCTCTTACGCTACGATTGCGTTACATTCCAGGCCGGCGAAATGCGAGGCACGCGACCATGACGGGACTCACGCTCACCGGACTAGAAGGCAAGGTCGCCGTGGTTACGGGCGCCGGCCGGATGCGCTCGATCGGGCGGCCGATCGCCGTGGAGCTGGCCCGGGCCGGCTGCGACGTGGTGCTCACCGGCACCGGGCGCGCTCCGGAGCGGTATCCGGACGACGAGAAGGAAGCCGGCTGGCACGACATCGACTCGGTCGCCGAGGAGGTGCGGGCGCTCGGCCAGCGCGCGCTCCCGGTGGTCAGCGACGTATCGGACCCCGAGGCGGTCGACCGCCTGCTCGGGCAGGTGCTCGGCACCTTCGGGCGCGTCGACATCATCGTGAACAACGCGGGCGCGGCGCGCGGCGCGGACCGGGTGCCGGTCATCGACCTCGACATCGACCTGTGGCGGACCGTCATCGACACGAACCTCAACGGCACCTTCTACATGAGCCGGGCCTTCGGGCGGGCCATCGTCGAACAGGGCGAGGGCGGGAGCATCGTCAACATCTCGTCGGTGGCCGGGAAGATCATGGCGGCCAACGCGGCCGCGTACTCGTCGTCCAAGGCCGGCATCCACGCCCTGACCTGCGCCATGGCCTCCGAGCTCGGCCGTTCCCGCGTGCGCGTCAACGCGATCTGCCCCGGCATCATCGACACGTTCCGGATGGACGACGTCCCGCGCGGCCAGGTGTGGGACGACATGGTGGCGAGCAGGGTGCCGCTGGGACGGGCCGGCGCGGGCGAGGACATCGCCTGGATGACCGTCTACCTCTGCTCGGACCAGGGCTCCTGGATCACGGGGCAGCTCTACAGCGTGGACGGCGGAACCGTCACCGGCCGCTGAGCCGGCCGCGGCTGACAGGCCCTCCGGTATCGCGCTAGGCGGCGATGGCGGGGGGACGCGGGGCGCGGCGCAGCCACTGCCAGAACGTGCGTCGCGGCGGGCGGGGCGGCGGGGGCGGCCCGGCGGTGATGCCTGCGCCGTGGACCGAGCCTGCGATCTCGACGCGCAGCAGGACGGGGTCGCCCGGGCCAGGCGGCTCGGGCAGCGTGATGCTCCCGCCGCGCACTGATATGTCATCGGCGTCCACCACGATGCCCGGCCTGGTGATCAGCCTGAGCCCCCCGCCTCTCACCTCGGCGGTGATGCGCAGCAGCGGCTGCGTGATCACCGCCTCGGTGAAGTCCAGCGTCACGCCGCCGCCCCTCACCTTGACGTCCAGTTCCTTCGGCACGACCCAGCGGCCGTCCCGGCGGACGCTGCTGCCGCGGACGTCGATCCGGGCCAGATCCTTGGCCGTAACGCTCGCCGCGCCCGCGCCGGGCGGCACCAGGGCGGCGGCACCCGGCGTGGCCGGCAGGTCGGCCGTCAGCGCCGCGAGCTCGGCGTAGGTCCTGGCGGTCAGCGCGCGTTCCAGCCGGTCGTCCAGTTCTTCCGCGGTGATCCGGCCGTCCCCGGCGGCTACCCGCAGCACCTCCACCACCTGATCGCGGTCCGCGTGTGATGCGCGGAGTTCCTCGCCCGCGACGGCGGCAGGCAGATCGCTCTGGCCGCCGGTGCTGGATTGCGGGTCCGCCATGCCCAAACCATAAGGCAACGCGCAGATGCGCGCCACGCCAGGTGACTTCGCGGCTGCGGCCTTCCCAGCCGGTCCCGTGGCGGGGCGACAGGTGCTGTTGACAACCGTGGCTAATCATATTAGCTTTAAGGCTACATAGATTAGCTAAGGAGCCCGGCATGACTGAGTACCTGGACGTTGACGGCGGGCGGATCGCCTACGAGGAGACCGGCGCCGGCCCGCTGGTGGTGCTGTCGCACGGCATCGGCGACCGCCGGCAGGCCTACCGGTTCCTGGCCCCCGTGCTGGCCCAGGCCGGCTACCGGGTCGTCAGCGCGGACCTGCGCGGGCACGGGGAGTCCAGCATGGGCTGGACCTCCGTCACCGGCAAGGAGGCCATCACCCGGACCGACATCGCGCACGACCTGCTCGCCCTGATCCGCCATCTGGGCGGCCCGGCGGTCATCGTCGGGCACTCGATCTCCGGCGGGGCGGCCACCATCGCGGCGGCCGAGCAGCCGGACCTGGTCAGCGGCATCGTCGAGATCGGCCCGTTCACCAAGACCCAGAAGATCAGCCTGGGCGGCCTGGTGCGGATCCGCCGCTATCGCCAGGGCATGTCCCGGCTGATGGGCATGCAGCTGCTCCACAGCCTGCCCCTATGGCTGCGCTACCTGGACGTGGCCTACCCGACCAAGCCCGCTGACTACGCGGAATACAGGGCGGCACTGGAGGCCAAGCTGCGTGAGCCGGGCCGGATGGCGGAGTTCATGAAGACCGGCAAGTCCACGCCCGCCGACGCCGCCGCCCAGCTGCCCAACGTCGCCTGCCCGGCCCTGGTCATCATGGGCACGCTGGACCCCGACTTCGCCGACCCGCGGGCCGAGGCCGAGGCGGTTGTCGCGGCCATGCCGGCCGGGCTGGGCACGGTGGCGATGATCGAAGGCGCCGGGCACTATCCCCACGCGCAGTGCCCGGACGAGGTAGCCGCGCTCGTGACCGGCTTCCTCAAGGAGCACGCTGGTGCCTAGGGCCGGGCTGACCGGCGACGGCGTGATCGCCACGGCGGCCGGGCTGGCCGACGAGATCGGGTTCCAGGGCGTCACCATGGGCCTGCTCGCCGACCGGCTCGGCGTCCGCCCGCCATCCCTGTACAAGCACGTCGGCGGCCTGGCCGACGTGCAGCACCGGCTGGCCACGCTGGCCCTGGCCGAGCTGGCCGAAGTGATCCGCGACGCCGTGCAGGGCAAAGCCGGGACCGACGCGCTGGCCGCGCTGATGACCGCGGTACGCGGGTACGTCACCGCGCACCCCGGCCGCTACCTGGCCACGACCGGCGTCGAGCCGACCGGGCCGGGCGACCCCCTGGCCGCCGCGAGCGACCGCGTGATCGGATCGATCGCGGCCGTGCTGCGCGGCTACGGCATCGGCGCGGAGGAAATGGACCACGCCCTGCGCGCCATCCGCAGCACACTGCACGGATTCGCGATCCTGGAGGCCTCCGGCGGGTTCCAGTGGGACGCCGATCCCGACGAGAGCTTCGGATGGCTGATCCGCTTCGTCGACCGCGGCCTGCGGTCCCGCTGAGCTAGCCGGCTCGCTGCGGCTTCCCGGCGGCTACGCCCGGCCCGCGGTCCGCGGCCGCCTGGTGCACCGCCACGCCGGCCACGACCAGGCCGATACCGGCCGCATCCTGGACGGTCGGGATCTGGCCCAGCACGACCGCGCCGATGAGCGTGGCGAACACCGGCAGCAGGGCCAGCATGAGGGAGAACGTGGCGCGCGACAGCCGGGCCATGGCCAGCTGGTCCATCACGTACGGGATCACCGAGGAGCACACCCCCACCCCTACCCCGGCCAGCAGCAGGTACGGCTGCCGGAACGCGGGCAGGGCCGCGCCCAGGCCCCACGGCGTGGCCGCTACCGCCGCGACCGCCATGGCCGCCGCGAGGCGGTCGATGCCCGACGGGCGGCCGGGGCCCGCGTTGGCCAGCCGGTGGCCGAGCACGATGTACAGCATGAACAGCGCGCAGTTGGCGAACGCGAAGGCGAAACCGAGCGGCGCGGCGGAGACGCTGAACGTGGTGATGGTGGCCACGCCGGCCGTGGTGAGCGCCAGCGCCCCGGCGTTGCGCCAGGTCCGCACGCCCGCCGCGGCCAGGATCACGGTGCCGAGGAACTCGATGGCCCCCACCGTCGACAGCGGCAGCCGGTCCACCGCGAGGTAGAACACCGAGTTCATCACGGCCAGCACCGCGCCCAGCGCCACCAGGGTCCACCGCTCGCCGCGGCTGAGCTGGCCGAGCCACCGCCACGGCGGCCGCCGCCACAGGGCGAAGACCACCGCCGCGCTGGCGATCCGCAGCCACGCCACCCCGAGGACGGCCACCCGGGCGAAACAGCAGCACCGCCAGCGACGGCCCGAGATAGTGGAAGACGGCACTGACCAGGAAGAATGATTGCGGCGGTACCCGCTGGAGCCATCCGGCTGGTGCCTGCCCCGCTTGCGGCCCGTCTGACACGGGCGCATCATATGAAACCGATGACGCCGGATTGAAGAGCATTCATGCGGGAGAAGCCGTGAATCTGCCATCGAAACAACGGGTTTTCATCCGCCAGGCCTTTGAAATGCCGGAGACGTCGCTGGACGCGACGGACCGGCGGATCGTCGCGGAGCTCCAGGCCGCGCCGCGGCTGCGGGTCGCGGAGCTCGCCCGGCGGATCGGGCTGTCCGGCCCGGCGGCGGCCGAGCGGCTGCGCCGGCTCGAGGAAAGCGGAGCGGTGTCCTACCGGGCGGAGATCAGCCCGCGCGCTCTCGGCTACACGATCTGCGCCATCGTCAGGATCAGCCCGGCCTGCGGCGGTCTGCGGCTGATCCCCGGGATCGCCCGTGAGGTGCCGAACGTCACCGAGTGCTACCGGATCACCGGCGAGGACTGCTACTTCCTCAAGGTCTGGCTGCACAGCATCGAGGACCTGGAACCGGTCCTGGACCTGTTCACCCCGCACGGCCGCACCACCACCTCGATCGTGCACTCGGCGCCGGTCCCGCCGCGGCCGCTGCCGGTCCCGGTTGACTCTCCCGTTAGGGGAGAGCCGAGGATCACGGCGAACAGGTCCCGGCGGAGAGGTGAGCCCGTCCCATGAGCGTGCTGGTATCGATCGGCGATTTCTCCCGGATGACGCACCTGAGCGTCAAGGCGCTGCGCTTCTACCACGATCAGGGGCTGCTCGAGCCGGCCCGGATCGACCCGGCCTCCGGCTACCGCTTCTACCAGCCGGGCCAGGTCCCGGTGGCCCAGGTGATCCGCCGGTTCCGTGACCTGGGCATGCCGCTGGACCAGGTGAAGGCCGTGCTCCAGGCGCCGGACGTGGAGGCCCGCACCAGGGAGATCATCGCTCACCTCACCGCGATGGAAGCCAAGCTGGCGGAGATGCAGATGAGCGTGGCCAGCCTGCGCGCCCTCCTGGAGGGCCCGCCGGTCCGCCCGGTGGTCGAGTTCCGGTCGATCCCGGCGGCGCAGGTCGTCGCCATCTCCGAGACGGTGACCGCCGAGCAGGCCTGGGCCTGGGGGACCGGCGCGTTCGAGGAGCTGTACGGCCGGATCGAGCAGGCCGGCCTGTCGCCGGCGGGCCCGGGCGGGGCGCTGTTCCCGGCGGGCTTCTTCGAGCTGGAGCGGGCCGAGCTGACCGCCTTCGTTCCCGTCGGCGGCCCGGCCCCGGCCGGCGGGCGGGTTCGGCCGGCGGTCATCCCGGGCGCGGAAGCGGCGGTGATGCTCCACTCCGGGCCGGTCGGGGACATCGACCAGACCTACGGCATGCTGGGCACCGTCGTGGCCGAACGGGCCATCGGGGTGCAGGGCCCGATCCGCGAGTACTACCCGGTCCCGTTCACCGAGCCCGACCCGGACCAGCACCGCACCGAGATCTGCTGGCCGGTGTTCCAGACGGCTTGACTCTCCCGTTACGGGAGAACCCAGGCTCGGGAGCATGACCGCTACAGAGACTCTCCCGGGCTCCGTCCGGGCCCCGGCCGGCCCGTCCTGGGCGCCGCTGGCCGTGCTCATGACCGGCACGTTCATGTTCGTGCTGGACTTCTTCATCCTGAATGTCGCGCTGCCGTCCATCCAGCAGGGCCTGCGGGCCGGGGAGGGCGCGACCGAGTGGATCGTGGCCGGCTACGCGATCTCCACCGCCGTGCTGCTCGTCACCGGCGGGCGCCTGGGTGACCGGTTCGGCCGCCGGCGGATGTTCACCCTCGGGATGGCCATCTTCGTCGTCTCCTCGGTGGCGTGCGCGCTGGCCCCGGATCCGGGCGCGCTGGTCGCAGCGCGGATCATCCAGGGGACCGGGGCGGCGCTGATGTCGCCGAACATCCTGTCCATCCTCGGCGTGATCTACACCGGCCCGGCGCGGGTGCGGGCCATCAGCGTCCTCGGCATGGTGATGGGGCTGGCTGCTACGTCCGGCCAGCTCCTCGGCGGGATCCTGATCCGCGCCGACGTGGCCGGGCTCGGCTGGCGGGCCATCTTCTGGATCAACGTGCCGCTCGGCCTGGCCGCCATGGCCGCGGCCCGGCGCCTGGTCCCCGAATCACGTGACGGGCAGGGTGCCCGCCTGGACCTGGCCGGCGTGGCCCTGATCACCGCCTGCCTGATCGCAGTGGTGCTGCCGCTGGTCGAGGGCCGGCAGGCGGGCTGGCCGGCCTGGTCCTGGGCGGCGCTCGGCGCCGCCGTGCCGCTCGCCGTCGCGTTCGCCGTCCAACAGCGGCGCAAGGCCGGCCGCGGCGGGGCCCCCCTGCTCAACCCGCGGATCTTCGCCGCCTGGCCGCTGCGCGCCGGCCTGCTCACCCAGACCGTGTTCTGGTGCCAGCAGGCGGCCGGGTACCTGGTGCTCGGCCTGTACCTGCAGCAGGGCCGAGGCCTGTCGCCCTTGTCGGCCGGCGCGGTGTTCACCGTCCTGGCCGCCGGTTACCTGGCCACGTCGTTCCGGGCCCCGGCGCTGACCATGCGTTTCGGCCGCGCGGTGATCGCCGCCGGGGCGCTGGTCGCCGCCGCCGGTGACGGCGCCCTGTGGCTGGCCACCGCGCACACCGGGACCGGCGGGTCGGTCGCCTGGCTGTTCCCCGGGCTGCTGCTGCTCGGCGCGGGGCAGGGACTGTGCATCACCCCGCTGACCACTACGGTGCTCAGCCACGCCGACCCGGTCACGGCCGGATCGGTGGCCGGAGCGCTGTCCACGGCCCAGCAGGTCGGCAACTCGGTCGGCGTCGCCGTCACCGGCGTGCTGTTCTTCGGCGCGCTCGGGCACGGCTACGGGGTGGCCTTCCAGCGCAGCGTGCTGCAGATGGGGGCCCTGCTCGTAGTGGTGGCCGCGCTGACCCGGCTGATGGGACGCCAGCGCGCGGCCTGACGAGCCGGGCGTCGGATAGCCTGGGCACCATGCCGCGGCAGCCGGTGACCCCGAGGAAGACCCTGGAGAGAGATGCCCAGACGGGTGCAGCCCTACGGCTCCGCCGTTGACGCCGAGTCCGCCGGCCTGGCCCGGAGCAGGCCGGGATACGCAGCGGAGGACGGCCGCGAGCTGGGCAGCACGATGACGGCGCGCGATGTCGCCCGCCAGGCGGCGCAGGCCGTGCAGGAGCTCAACGACCTGACCTCGGCCGGCGCCGACGTCGCCAACCTGGACGATGCCCGCGAGGTCATCGCCAGCCTCCAGCGGATGACCCGGGACCTGCCGCGCCTGTGCGAGCAGCTCGCCCGGATCCTCGTCGTCGAGCGCGAGGACCGGCAGGTCGCGGCCGGCCCTGGCCAGGATCCCGACTTCTGGCTGGGCGAGGCGGTCGAGGCCCTCGCCGCGGCCGGGCAGGCCGCGGACATGCTGGCGGCCGCGCTGGCCGAGGCCGGGAAGACCTCGGCCGAGCTGCGGTCCCGCTCAGCTCGCCAGTAACGCGGCGCGGCTCACTCGAACGTGGGCTTGCGGTCCCGGGTGCGCTTGAGCTCGAAGAAGCCGTCCGCCTCGGTCACCAGCGCCACGCCGTCAAACAGCCGCCCGGCGGCCTCGCCGCGCGGGATGGGCGTGATGACCGGCCCGAAGATGGCCCGGCCGCGGATGCGCACCACCGGGGTGCCCACATCCAGGCCGACCTCGTCGAACGCCTCGTCGTGAGAGTCCTTGATCCGCTGGTCGTACTCGGTGCTGTCCGCGGCCTTGGCCAGCTCGGCGGGCAGCCCGACCTCGGCCAGGGCCTCGGGGATCACGTTCGGGTCGCCCCGGCGGGCCTCGTTGTGGATCCGCGTGCCGAGCGCGGTGTACAGCGGCCCGTAGATGCCGGGGCCGCTGTGCTCGGCGGCGGCGGCGCACACGCGCACGAACACCCACGCCTTGCTCATCCGCTCCAGGTACTCCGGGGTCAGGCCCTCGCCCTTGTGCTGCTCCAGGTTGAGGTAGGCCAGCGACATGATCCGCCAGTCGGTATGCACCGGCCGGACCTTCTCCACCTCCGTCATCCAGCGGGAGGTGATCCAGGCCCAGGGGCACAGTGGATCGAACCAGAATTGAACGTCTTCTTGCGGCTCTGTCTGCGCTGTCACGCTGGCGGCAACCGCCGCCCGGAGCCGGGTATTCCGGGTATTCCCGCCAGACCCAGATGTGATCTGGGTCACAGCGACGCTCTGCGTCCGCTCGTGGCCCGGTAGGCCTCGTCAGGGCAGGACCATCGCCCAGTCCACCTCGGGCTTCTCGCTGACCGCGATGCGGGGCAGTCCGCGCCCCAGCCGCAGCCGCTCGAGGAAGATCACGACCATGGCCGCCACCGTCCGGTGCGTGAGGTCGTTCAGCGCGTCATGCCGACCGCCGATGATGCTGATCAGCTCGACGGACGCGGCGGTGGCGTACCTGGCCCGGACGGCGGCGAGCGGGCTGACCGGATCGTCGGTGCCGTGCAGACCCAGGACCGGCACAGTCACCGCGCCCAGGTCAGCCCGCTCCGTCCAGCCGTCGGGGATCGGCTCGTACAGCGCGCCGCGGCGAAGGCCCGGCGCCGACAGGCGCGCGCGGTGGGTGGGGCATGCGGTCCGGCTCTCGAGTTCCCCGTCCCACGAGCCGGCCGCGGGGCCGGCCGGGGCGGCCGCCAGGCCGGCGTGCGCGGCCGGCAGCCCGGCCAGCACGATCGCATCCAGCCCGGGGGCCTGGCCCGAGGCGGCCAGCCCGGCCGCGAACAGGGCGCCGGTGTCGGATCCGACCAGGACCCGGGGCGCCGGCCCGGCGAGCTGATCAGTTACCTGGGCCACGGTGCGCCCGGCGTCTACCGTGGGGTCCGTCACGGCGTGCACGCGGTACCCGTCGGCGGAGATGCGCCGGCCGAACCGCTCATAGTGCGCGGGCTGCTCGCCGCGGCCGGGGATGACGACCAGCGTGCCGCGGACGGCGATGCCGTCCGGCTCGGTCCAGGTCAGGAGCGGAACTTGCTGCTCTGCGATAGTCATCGTGCTCCTGCTCTCCTACCGGCCTCGACCAGGGCAACGCCGTCGTCGCCGGAGTGGGCCTGCACCCAGTCGGCATCTACCAGTACCTCAGATCGGCTCACTCGTCAGACCTCCTGGTCAGCTCCGGCCGGCGCCAGCGCCTGGCGGCCCGCCCGGCTCCCTCCGGGTGAATCCTGGGCCGCCGGCCTGCGCGGTCTCCCGGATAGCTTCGTCACATGCTAGCCTATTTATCCTACCGTTATAGTAGTCAAAACGGGGATGCGGCCCGGGCCGCCGCGGCCGGGGGCGTCAAGCCGTCGTCCGGGCCGTGGTCCGGCCCTCGCGGAACGGAGACACCCATGCACCTGGCGGTCGCCCTGGATGGTGCGGGCTGGCATCCCGCCGCGTGGCGCGAGCCGCGGGCCCGGCCGGGGGAGCTGCTCACCGCCCGGTACTGGACCGACGTCGTCGCCGAGGCGCAGCGCGGGCTGCTCGACTTCGTCACCATCGAGGACGGCTTCTCGGTCCAGTCGTCCCGGACCGACGAGATAACCGGGCGCCTGGACGCGGTGCTGATCGCGGCCAGGGTGGCGCCGCTGACGCGCGGCATCGGCCTGGTGCCGACCGTCATCGTCACCCACACCGAGCCGTTCCACATCTCCAAGGCCATCGCGACCCTCGACTACGCCAGCAAGGGCCGGGCCGGCGTCCGGGTCCGCGTCTCGCGCAGCACGGACGAGATCGCGCAAATCGGCCGGCGGGAGCGCCTGCTGCCCGCGGGCGAGCTGCTGGCCGAGGCGGCCGATTACGTCGAGGCGATCCGGCGGCTGTGGGACAGCTGGGAGGATGACGCGGAGATCCGCGACGCCGCGGCCGGGCTGTTCATCGACCGCGGCAAGCTGCACTACATCGATTTCACCAGCGAGCATTTCAGCGTCAAGGGCCCCTCGATCACCCCCCGGCCGCCGCAGGGCCAGCCGGTCGTGTCCGCCCTCGGGCACGGGAGCACGGTGTACCCGCTGATCGCGAAGTCGGCGGACGTCGGCTTCGTGACGCCAGGTGACGCGGCGCAGGCCGCGGCGATCGTGGCCGAGATCCGCGAGGCCGGGGGCGACCAGGTGCACGTCTTCGCCGACCTGGTGGTGTTCCTCGGCGCCACCGCCGAGGAGGCCGCCAGCCGCCAGGCCCGGCTGGATGAGCGGGCGGGCCACGCCTTCACCAGTGACGCGACCACCTTCACCGGCACGCCCGCGCAGCTGGCCGGCCTGCTGCTGGACTGGCAGCGGGCGGGCCTGTCGGGTTTCCGGCTGCGCCCGGGCGTCATCCCCGACGATCTCGAGGCGATCACCCGGGCGGTGGTGCCCGAGCTGCAGTGCCGCGGCGCGTTCCGGACCGGATACGAGGCCGGCACGCTGCGCGGGCTGCTCGGCCTCACCCGCCCCGCTAACCGGTACGCCACCGCCAGGAGCAACTGACCATGACCAAGCAGATCCACCTCGCCGCGCACTTCCCCGGCGTGAACAACACCACGGTCTGGAGCGACCCGCGGTCCGGCAGCCACCTCGAGTTCAGCTCGTTCGAGCACCTGGCCCGCACCGCCGAGCGCGCCAAGTTCGACTTCTTCTTCCTGGCCGAGGGACTGCGGCTGCGCGAGCAGAAAGGCCGGATCTACGACCTCGACGTGGTGGGGCGCCCGGACACCTTTACCGTCCTGGCCGCGCTGGCCGCGGTGACCGACCGGCTCGGCCTGGCCGGGACGATCAACTCGACCTTCAACGAGCCGTACGAGGTGGCGCGGCAGTTCGCCAGCCTCGACCACCTGTCCGGCGGCCGCGCCGCGTGGAACGTGGTGACCTCGTGGGACGCGTTCACCGGCGAGAACTTCCGGCGCGGCGGCTTCCTGGCCCAGGAAGACAGGTACGAGCGGGCCCGGACCTTCCTGCAGACCGCCTGGGACCTGTTCGACTCCTGGCCCGGCGACGAGATCATCGCCGACAAGGAGTCCGGCGTCTTCCTGGCCGACCCCAAGGCCGGCCAGTTCGCCCACTCTGACCGGTTCTTCGACATCAGCGGGCGGTTCAACGTGCCCCGCAGCCCGCAGGGACGGCCGGTGATCTTCCAGGCCGGGGACTCCGACGACGGCCGCGAGTTCGCCGCGTCCAGCGCGGACGCCATCTTCAGCCGGCACGGCACGCTGGCCGAGGGCCAGGCGTTCTACGCCGACGTGAAGGGGCGCCTGGCCAAGTACGGCCGCACGCCGGACCAGCTGCTCGTCCTGCCCGCCGCGACCTTCGTGCTCGGCGACACCGACGCCGAGGCGGCCGAAGTGGCCCGCGAGGTGCGCCGCCAGCAGGTCAGCGGGCCGACCGCGATCGCGTTCCTCGAGCAGCTGTGGAACCGGGACCTGTCCGGCTACGATCCGGACGGCCCGCTGCCGGACATCGACCCGGACCCGGGCGAGAACACCACGGCCCGCGGCCGGGCCAGCGTGCGGATGTACCGGGACCCGCTGGCCACCGCAGCGCAGTGGCGGGCCCAGGCGGAGGCGGGCAAGCTGTCGATCCGCGACCTGATCATCCAGGTCACCGGCCGGCAGACGTTCGTCGGGTCGCCCGTCACCATGGCCGGGCAGATCAACGACCTGGTGCAGGCGGACGCCAGCGACGGGTTCATCCTGGTGCCGTACATCACGCCCGGCGGGCTGGATCAGTTCGCCGACACCGTAGTGCCGCTGCTGCAGGAACGGGGCGTGTTCCGGAGCGAGTACGAGGGCACTACGCTGCGCGATCACCTAGGCCTGGAACCGCTGAAGGCCCGCTCATGACCGCCGTCCCGCTCGCCGTGCTCGACCTGGTGCCGATCAGCTCCGGCTCGACCGCCGCGCAGGCGCTGCGCAACAGCATCGACCTGGCCCAGGTCGCGGAGCGGGCCGGCTACGCGCGGTACTGGTTCGCCGAGCATCACCTCAATCCCGGCGTGGCCGGCACGTCCCCGGCCGTCGTCCTGGCCCTCACCGCCGCGGCGACGTCGGCGATCCGGATCGGCTCAGGCGCGGTCCAGATGGGGCACCGCACGGCGCTGGCCACCGTGGAGGAGTTCGGCCCGGTCGATGCGCTGTACCCGGGCCGGCTCGATCTCGGCCTGGGCCGGTCCGGCGGGCGGCCCCGGGGCGCGCAGCCGGCGGCCGGCCCGCGCGAGAACATCACGCTGCCCAGCGGCCTGCTGATCCCGCCCCGGTATTCCCCCGCGCACCTGCTGGGCTCGCCGCGCTTCCAGATGCAGCGGACCCTCCTGCAGCTGCCCGGGGCCCAATCGCAGGACTACACCGAGCAGGTCGGCGACGTCCTGGCCCTGCTCGCCGGCACCTACAAGTCGGCCGAGGGCGCCGAGGCGCACGTCGTCCCGGGCGAGGGCGCCGAGGTGCAGGTGTGGATCCTCGGCAGCAGCGGCGGCGAGAGTGCCGAGGTGGCCGGGGCCAACGGCCTGCGGTTCGCCGCTAATTATCACGTCAGCCCGGCCACGGTGATCGAGGCCGTCGAGGGCTACCGGGCCGCGTTCCGGCCGTCCGCCGACCTGGACCGCCCCTACGTCAGCGTCTCCGCCGACGTCGTGGTGGCCGGGGACGAGGCGGCGGCCCGCGAGCTCGCCGCGGGCTACGGCCCGTGGGTCCGCAGCATCCGCTCCGGCGAGGGCGCGATCCATTTCCCGACCCCCGCGCAGGCCCGGGAGCACGCGTGGACCGACGCCGATCGCGCCCTGGTCGCCGACCGGGTCGACACCCAGTTCGTCGGCTCGCCGGGCCAGGTGGCCGACCAGCTCGAGCAGCTCCGCGACGCGACGGACGCCGACGAGCTGATCGTCACCACCATCACTCATGACCACGCCGACCGGGTCCGCTCCTGCCAGCTCCTGGCCCGGGAATGGGACCGGCGCGGCTACCTGTGACTCAGCTCGTCCCCCGGCACATCCCGATCAGGCGGTCCAGCACGGCCCCGGCGCTCACCCGCAGGCCGTCATGCTCGTATTCGCTCGTCACCCATGTGCGCAGCCCGCGGATCGCGCTGGCCGTCCCGATCGAGAGCTCGCGGTCCACGTACATGTCGTCGTAGTAAACGGCGGCGGCCACCGGCACCTCGGTGGCCGCCAGCCGCGACGGGTCGTACAGCGGCGGCCAGTCGTCGCGCTCGGCCAGCAGGTCAGCCGCCTCGCGCAGCGGCGCGAGCACCGGATCGGTATCGATCATCCACGGGTAGATCATCTCGCCGGTGAACAGCAGGGGGACGGTCCCCGGGTCCGCGCCGAGAACCGGCCCGGGATCGAACCCGGCGAACTCGGCCCGGATCCGCTGCGCGGACCAGCGGGTCGCGGCCCCCTGGGCGTAGCACGGCTCGTGCAGCAGCGCGTACAGCGGGCCGCCGGCGAAGCTGAGCTTGGCCGCCACCGCGTACCGGAACGCATCGGACAGCTCGCCGCCGGCGAACGGGTCCTCCAGCAGGTAGTGCAGCTCGTGGCTGCCGGTGCTGCGGCCGAGCATCATCCCCAGCGACTGGAACGCCCGCACCGACAGCGGCGTGCCGTCCGGCAGCCGGACGTCATGACCGGCCAGGTGCTGGGCGACCAGGGCCGCCTGCGCCATGTCCCCGGGGTAGCGCTGGTAGTGCGCGGCGTTCTTGCCGGCCACCGTGGCGTAGGTCCGCCGGTAGACGTCGTCGGCGGTCGCCGACAGACCCGGCAGGCCGCCGGTGATGAACGCCTCGCGGATGCCATGCGGGGCGAAGGACAGGTAGGTGACGGTGCAGAACCCGCCGAAGCTCTGCCCGAGCACGCTCCACGGCGCGCCGCCGGCCAGCTCGCGCCTGATCAGCTCGGCGTCGAGCACGATGCTGTCGGCGCGGAAGTGGGCCAGGTAGTCGGCCTGAGCCTGGGCCGAGCCCAGGCCGGCCATGGTCTGCCGGGTGGCGGGGGTGGAGCGGCCGGTGCCGCGCTGGTCGAGCAGCAGCACCCGGTAATCCTCCAGCGCGCGGTCCAGCCAGCCCTCCCGGCCCTGCGGCCGCTGGGCCCCCAATCCCGGTCCGCCCTGCAGGAACAGCAGCCATGGCAGGTCGGCGTCGGCCTTGCCGGCGGCGGCCACCTCGCGGGCGAAAACCTCAATCTGCGGCCCGTCCGGGCGGCCGTGATCCAGCGGGACAGCGAAGAGGCGGTCGGTCACCACGGTGCCGGGCTGGCGGTAGGTCATCACGGTCCGACCGTACCGGCCAGACGCGGGTAGGGTCGGCGCCATGGGCCATGGCATCCGGACGGTCAGCGTGGCCGAGCGGCGCAGGCGGCTGGCCGCACGGCATCACCTAGCTGCGGGGGAGCGGGCCGTGACGGCCCCGGCCGCGGTGGCGGACATCGTCGGCTTGCACGGCAGCGACCCGGCGTCGGTCTACCTAGCTGCCTGGGCCCGCACCCGGGAAGTCGACAAATCGGCAATTGAGCACGCGCTCTACGAGGAGCGCTCCCTGGTGCGGATGCTCGGCATGCGCCGCACCGTGTTCGTCGTCCCGGCCGATCTGGTGCCGGTGATCCAGGCCGCCTGCACCGACCAGATCGCGGAGCGCTTGCGGCGGCGGCTCGCCCAGCAGGTGGAAGCGTCGGGCATCGCCGCCGACGGGGCGAGCTGGCTCAAGGAAGCGGAGGAGGCCACGGTGCAGGCGCTGGCCGCGCGTGGCGTCGCGACCGGCGCGGAACTCGCCCGGGACGAGCCGCGGCTGCGGGCGCAGATCATCTATGACGAGACCAAAGCCTACGGCGGCCCGGTCAACGTCACGACGCGCCTGCTCACGTTGCTGTCTGCCGAAGGGCTGATGGTGCGCGGCCGCCCGCGCGGCGGGTGGACCTCCAGCCAGTTCACCTGGTCCGCGGCTCCGGAGCTGGCCCGGCCGGCCGCTGCGGCAGCCCGCGCCGAGCTGGCCCGCCGCTGGCTGTCCGCCTTCGGCCCGGCTCTCGTGACCGACCTGCAGTGGTGGACCGGCCTGCCTGGCGGGCAGGTCAGGCAGGCGCTGGCCCAGCTCGAGCTGGCCGAGGTCGACCTGCACGGCGCGCCAGGGATCATGCTCGCCGCCGACCTGCCCAGCCTGGATGCGCCCGCACCGCGGCCATGGGCGGCGCTGCTGCCCGCCCTGGACCCCACCGCCATGGGCTGGCGCGAGCGCGGCTGGTACGTGGGCGAGCACGCCGCGGCGTTGTTCGACCGGTCCGGGAACATCGGCCCGACGGCCTGGTGGGACGGCCGGATCGTCGGTGGCTGGGCCCAGCGCGAGAACGGAGAGATCGCGGTCAGGCTGCTCGAGGACACCGGGGCCGAGGCCGCCGCGGCCATAGCAGCCGAGGCCGAGCGGCTCGGCGCGTGGATCGGGCCGGGCTCGCGGCTTAAGCCCCGGTTCCGCACGCCGCTGGAACGGGAACTGGCCGGCCAGCCCTAAAAGCCGCAAAGCCTTGCAGGCATAAAACGCTCAGCGGGGGAACCTCAGGAGCGTGATTACTTTCATAATCTGGATCGTCATCATCGGGCTGATCGCGGGCGCTCTGGCCCGCCTTCTTCTCCCAGGCCGCGACCCCATCGGCGTCATCGGCACCATCGTGGTCGGCATCGTCGGCTCCTTCATCGGCGGTTTCCTCGACAACCTGTGGAAGTACCACACGCTGAACGTGCACAGCTTCCACACCGTGGGCCTCATCGGGTCCGTCATCGGCGCCATCGTGCTGCTGCTCCTGCTCCGGCTCACCCACCTGGAGCCGGGCCGCCGCCGCCGCTACTGAGCACGGGCCGTCCCAGGCCGGCCTAGGGCCAGGCCGAACCGCGGGTAGAGCGCGTCGCAATGGAACCGGGTGATGGCCCGGATCCGCGGGCCCGCCATGGTGAGCACGAACAGCCCGGCCGGGGAAGCACCCGGCCGGGCTTCTTCGTCCGGGCCGCTAAGGTAGCTGGCCAGGGCGGGCTGCGTGTTAGCCGAGGTGGGCACCAACGACACCCGGCGCCCGCCGCGGTAACCGAAGCTGGCCTGCAGGAAAGACCCGATGGCGGCGGGGCCCTGATACTGGTGGGGCGCTGGCGGCATGGACAGCCATGCGTCGTCGGTGAGCAGCGCGACCACGCCGCCGATATCCCCGGCCACGTACGCATCGGCGAACCGCCGGGCCAGGGCACGCTCGGCCGCTGATCCCGGCCGCGGCACCTGATCCTGGCCTTGGCGCACCGCCGCGCGGGCCCGCTGCAAGCTGCCCTTGACGGCGACCGGCGTAGTGTCGAGCAGGCTCGCCACCTCGGCCGCGGCGAAGCCGAGCACGTCGCGGAGCAGGAGAGCAGCCGCCTGCCGGGGCGGCATGCGCTGCAGGCTGGCGATGAAGGCCAGTTCGATCGCCTCGACGGCCTGGTAGCGGGCTTCCGGCCCCGGCGCCGCATCGCCGATGCCGTCCAGCAGGGAGTCCGGATAAGGCTGCAGCCAGGTAATCTCGCCGCGGCTGGTCGGCTCGGGCGGCTGGAACGGGGGAACGGGCTCGGCCGGGACCCGGCGGCCGGCCGCGCGCCGGGCGTTAAGGCACTGGTTGGTGGCAATCCGGTACAGCCACGACCGCACCGACGCGCGCTCGGCGAACCCGGGCAGCCCGCGCCAGGCCGACAGCAGCGTCTCCTGCAGCATGTCCTCGGCCTCGGTCAGCGAGCCGAGCATCCGGTAGCAGTGCACCTGCAGCTCACGCCGGTACGGATCGGTGAGCTCCCGGAACGCCTGCTCATCCCCGGCGCGGGCGCGCTGCAGCATGGCCTGCTCCACCACCCCAGGATGCCACTTCCGCCGCCGCGTTCCGTTCCTGGCTGCCGCGGTGTCTGCACAGGCACAGATTCCCCGGACCGAAAGGCATCGTCATGACCCAGACCACCAGCAGCAGCCCCGCGCTGCGCACCGCCCTGGCCTACTACCAGGCCTGGACCAGTCACGATCTGGACCGGGCCATGAGCTACGTCGCGGACGAGATCGTCTGTGATGCTCCGGCGGGCCGCCTGGAGGGAGCCGACGCCTACCGGGCCTTCCTGGGCCCGTTCGTGCAGATCCTCCGGGAATCGACGCTGATCGCCGCCTTCGGCGACGACCAGACCGCGATGATCATGTACGAGACGCGGACCGTGCCCGTGCCGAGCGCTCCGGGCGCGGAGTGCCTGACCGTGACCGACGGCAAGATCACCTACAGCCGGTTCATCTTCGACCGGGCCCCGTTCGACGCGGCCAGGGCGGCCGCGACCCAGGCCAGGAAGACATCGGTCTAGGATTCCCGTCGAGGACCGGAACGAGGCGAGAGGGTAGCCATGGCAGAGGTAACGCTCGCGATCGGCGCCGCCGCCGTGTGCGGCGACGGATTCCGCGGGGAACTGAAGTCCCTGGTGGTGGACCCCGCCAGCCGGGCGGTCACGCACCTGGTGGTCGAGCCGGAACGCGAGCACGGCGCGGGGCTGGGGCTGGCCCGGCTCGTTCCGCTTCACTATGCCGACGCCTCAGCCGAGCCGATCAGGCTGGCCTGCACCGAGGCGGAGTTCAAGGACCTGAGCCCGGCCGAGGAGACCCTAGCCGAGTTCGTCCCCGGCTACGGGGCGCCCGTCCAGCTGCTGCCGCCCGGCGAAGGGTGGCGCGGGGCGGACGGCCCGGTCGCGGACGGCGAGACGATCCCGCAGATCAGGGAGATGGAAACCATCCCGCTGATCCCGGAGACCGAGGCGGGGACACCCGAGGTCGAGGAAAGCCGGGCCGACCATGTCCGCGCGACTGACGGCGATGTTGGCCGGCTCCACGGGCTGCGGGTCGACCCGGCCAGCGGGGAGGTGCTCCACGTGCTGCTCAAGAGGCATCCGTGGGGGCATGCGGAGCTCGTAATCCCGATCAGCCGGGTGTCCGGTTTCGATGCCGGGGTCCAGCTTAGCATCACCAGGCAGGAAGTAAGGGACCTGGCTTAGACCGTGATCGCCGCCACCGCTTCGATCTCGACCAGCTGGTCCGGGTAGCCGAGCACGGATACGCCGAGGAGCGTGCTCGGCGCGTCGTGGTCGCCGAACGCCGCGCTGACGATCTCCCACGCGGCCACGAGGTCCGCCCGGCGGGCGGAAGCGACGAAGACAGTGGTCTTGAGCACGTCGCGGAGGGTGGCGCGGGACGCGGCCAGGGCGGTACCGAGGTTGGCCATGGCCACGCTGGCCTGGGCCTGGATGTCGCCGACGCCGACGACCTGGCCGCTGCCGTCCAGCGGGCAGGCTCCGGCGGTGAAGATCAGCGAGCCCGGCGGAGCGATGGCTGCGTAGGCGTAGGGAGCACCGGCGTACAGGCTGTCGCTGCGGATCAGGTTGATCGTCATTGACGCAGTCTGCCAGGAGCAGACCGATGGTTCCGGCCCGTGCCGCCGGTCAGTACCAGGACACCGACACAACGGAGGAACAGATGAGCGCGTTCGTACTGGTTCCGGGAGCGGGCGGTGCCGCGTGGTACTGGCATCGGGTAGTCCGGGAACTGGAGGCTCGCGGCCACGAGGCGGTCGCGGTCGGCCTGCCGGGCCCCGATGAGTCCTCCGGGCTGCCGGAATACGCCGAGGCGGTGCTCGCTGCCATCGGGGGCCGCCGCGACGTCGTGGTGGTCGGGCAATCGCTCGGCGGCTTCACCGCGCCGGTGGCCTGTGCGCGCGCACGGGTGCGCCTGCTGGTCCTGGTCAACCCGATGATCCCGCTGCCACGCGAGACTCCGGGGGAGTGGTGGGGCAATACGGGCTGGGAGGCGGCCCGCATCGCGGCAGCCGAGGCAGGCGGTTATCCGGCGGAATTCGAGCTGGCCACCTACTTCCTGCATGACGTGCCCGCGGACATCGTGGCGGCGGGGGAGTCGCGCAACTACCCCGAGGCCGGCCTCGCGTTCGGCCAGCCGTGCGCCATCGACCGCTGGCCGGACGTGCCGACCCGGGTGCTCGCCGGCCGTGACGACCGGTTCTTCCCGCTGGACTTCCAGCGGCGGGTGGCCCGGCAGCGGCTCGCCGCCGAGGTTGACGTCGTGCCCGGCGGCCACCTGGTCGCGCTGTCGCGCCCGGCCGAGCTCACCGCCCGGCTCATCGGCTACCTGTGACCTGTTTCGTCGCCTCTGGCCGTCTTGACCCGCGGGTCCTGGCCGTTTCTCACTGGTCTGCCGTTTTCCCTCGTGCGGGCCGGCCTCCCGCAGGTTAGCTCACGGGGAGCAGAACGTGACCTCGGGATAGCGTGGTGACGGCTGGTCCAGCAGGGCTTGCGGCCTGCCGCGCAGGTGCTGGTCGAAGAAGGCCCGGACGTAGGCGCGGGTGATGTCCAGGGACCGGGCTCCGGTGAGCCCGGTGCCGATGTCGATGCCAACCTGACCGGCCAGCAGCGCCAGGTCGGTGAAGGAGGCGTGCACCGCGCCGGCCACCACGAGCCACCGCTTCCAGCCGGTCAGGAGTTCCCAGTCCCGCTCCCAGGTGATCACGGCGGCTCTGCGGAGCTTCAGTCCCGCGGGGTGGTGACGTCGGCGCCGTTTCCCGGGGTGTAGCTGGATTGCTTACCCAGGAACAGGAACGGCCGGGCCAGGCCCATGGCCGGGATCGGGGCGGCAGTGGAGCCGTCCATGTCGATGCCCGCGCGGATGCGGGGGTCGGCCAGCATGGCGGCGATGGTGGCGGCGCCGCCGGCGGAGTGGCCGGCCATCGCCATCCGGGACGGGTCGATCAGCCCGGCGCCCGGCCAGGCCGGGTCGGCACCGGTCAGCTCGTCCAGCACAAAGCAGACGTCCGCAGCCCGGCCTGCCGCCACCTCCTCCTTCCTGTCCCGCCGGGGTGCCGCGCGGGCCAGGCAGGTGGTGACCCGCCCGTCGGGAAAGGCCGTGGCGTAACTCTCGTACGTATGGTCAATCCCGGCCGCCACGTAGCCGTGGCTGGCCAGGTCCTCGGCCAGGCCGGTGAGCGTGCTGCGGGAGTTGGTGAAGCCCGGCGAGAGCACGACGAGGGGCAGGCTGCGCTGGCGCCCGGCCGGCCGGGCACCGCTGACCGCGTTGGTCTCAACCGTGCTCAGCCCGCCCGGCGGGACGCCGGTGATGCCCCTGCTCGTGAGCTGGAGCTCGGACTCCGCCAGCGTCATGTACCGGGCTCGCCGCCCGTCCGACGGCACCGCCGGATACCACACGGAGACCATCAGCTCCCGTGCGTTGACCCCCGAGACCCACGGATCGGGACGGGAGGTGTCCGTCAGCCACACCGACGCGGTGCCGACCGGGTACGGACCGGTCGGCACAGGCAGGCACGGCGTGGGGCTGCATCCGGCCGGCACGTCCCCGGCGCCTGCGGAAGGTCCCATGCCGTCCATCATCACCGGCCGCCCTCGCCCTCATCAAAGGGCCAGAACGGTGCGCGCTCAGGTGACAAAAGCCGGGCATGACGGCCGTTCCCGCCGGGACTGATGAGCCCGAGCCGCCGGGTGGTTCGGGTGAGCGCGACGTACAGGTCCGCCCGGCCGCGCGGGGAGGCCTGCTCGATCGCCGCCGGGTCGACGATGATGACCGAGTCGAACTCGAGTCCTTTGGCCTGCTCGGAGGTGAGGACGGCCACCGGGGCTTCGAGGTCCGGCCCGGGGATGAGGTCGAGGGCCGCGGCGGTCTCGGCGACGCGGGCCGGTGGCGCGATCACGGCCACGCGCCCGGTACCGATCAGCTCCGTCTCACGCCGTACCCGCTCAGCGAGGTCCTCGGCGCCGGCGCGCCACGGGCTCTCGTCGGAGTCCCGCACCGATACCGGCGGCTCGGCGGCCGGTGGCAGCAGGGCGGCGGCCAGCGCCATGACGGGCGCGGGGGTGCGGTAGTTCACGATCAGACGCTCGGTGCGCCAACGTCCGGCCGCGACCGGGTCCAGGACCTGCGCCCACGAGTCGGCGCCACCGGGCGTGCTGGTCTGCGCAAGGTCTCCGACGACGGTCATGGAACGGGCTGGGCAGCGGCGCAGCACCATCCGCCAGGCCATCGCGGACAGCTCCTGCGCCTCGTCGACGATCACGTGCCCGTAGGCCCAGGTCCTGTCCTGCAGGGCCCGCTCGGCGAGCATGCCGCTGGACCCGGATTCGGCGTTCCGGCCGGCGATCCAGGTCACGAACGTGTCGGTCTCAAGCGGCGGCAGGACGATGGCCTCGTCCGCGGCGAGCTGCGCCACGAGCTCCGCCGCGTACTGGACCTCCTCGGCACGCTCGGCCTCAGCTTCGGCACGTCGGCGCCTGGCCGCTATCTCGGTGGCGGCCAGGGGGCCGAGGAGCTCGGCCAATTCGTCGAGCAGAGGCACGTCGGCGGGCGTCCACGGACCTGGCGCGTCGCGGGCGACGGCGGCGCGTTCGTCGTCGGTGAGGTCAAGCCGGTCGGGTTGCTGGTAGAGCTGCGTGAGCAGCTGCTGCGGCGTGAGCTCGGGCCACAAGACGTCGAGCACGCCGCGGAGAGCGGGCGCGGCCGCCAGTTCGGCGCGCAGGTCGTCCTCGTCACCGGACGGCCGGATCCGCCGGCCGCCCAGGTCCCGTGCACCCTGCCGGGCCAGCTTCCGCACGACCGCGTTGATGAACGCGCGCCGGGCCGTGTTGTGCGGCAGGGGCGCGCCGCTGTCGGGATCGAGGCGCTGCTCCGCCTCGGCACGGGCGTCGCCGCAGATGCGGGGGGTGAGCCGGTAGGCGGTGCCGTCGATCTTGATGTCGATAGGGGCGGCCGGTACCTGGCGCCGATCGGCGACGGCCTGGGCCAGGACGCCCGCTATCTTGGTGTCGCCTTTGACCTTGGCGGCCTGCGGTGATTCCGGGCCTCGGATCTCCACACCAGGGAACAGGGAGCCGATCGTGGCCAGCACGACGTCATTCTCGCCGAGCGAGGGCAGCACCTGATCGATATAACGCAGGAATGTGGCGTTCGGGCCGATGACCAGAATTCCTCGCCGCGCGAATCGCTTTCGGTGCGTATAGAGAAGGTAAGCGGCCCGGTGCAGCGCGACAACGGTTTTCCCAGTTCCCGGCCCGCCCTCGACGATGAGAATTCCGCCCGGGTCCGCGCGAATGATGCGGTCCTGGTCGGCCTGGATGGTGGCGACGATGTCGCTCATCCGCCCCGTCCGCCCGCGGCGCAGCGAGGCCAGCAAGGCGGCCTCGCCCGCCAGGTGGTTCTCGTCGACGGCATCCAGGTCGAGCACGTCGTCGTCCAGGCTCACGACTCGCCGGGCGGCCGTGTGCAGGTAGCGGCGGCGAGTCACACCGTACCGCTCCCGCGGGGTGGCGCGGTAGAACGGCTCCGCCGCGCGGGCCCGCCAGTCGACCAGCAGCCGATCGTGATCGTCGCTGCGCAGGCCAAGCCGGCCGATGTAGAAGCGGTCATCGTCGTCGAAGTCCAGGCGGCCGAAGCACAGGTTCCGCTCCGCGGCGTCGAGCTCCGCGGCACGGTCCTGATACTGCTGAGCAAACGACTCGCGCTCTGACCATCCCTGGTCATTCTCCGCCGTCGGACCAAGCCGCACCTCGGCGAGCCGTTGCTTCGCAGTGGCCTTTAGCGCGTCCAGCCGCTCGTACAGCATCGTCAGGTACGCCTGCTCTTGTGCCAGTTCGGCCTCGATGTTTGACGCACTTTCCCGTAGCGTGCTATTCTGAAATTGGGACAAGAGTAGGTTGTCCTTTCCTGCGTTGACGGAAAGTCACTACTCTACCAAGAATTCCGCCATTCTGGCATCCTCGGGCATTAAGCGTTCTCGCCATACCGGCAAACCCCGTCGCGGTGATCTGCCTATCGTTGAACGCGCATATACCTTCGCCGGACGATCTGGCGGACCTCACCACGTCAAGCACCTCGAGCACCTCAAGCACCTCAAGCCGGCGGGTCCGAGCCCGCACGGCGGAGGGCAGGGGCGCCCAGAAGAACTACTTTACATAATGTGCATTATCGGCGTTTGGCAATCTGGTCACGCGGGCGGGCGCAGCCAGAGCACGCCGCCGCAGCGGGCTGTCTCACGGTGGGCCGCGGCGGCGGCGAGTGCCGCCGCAAGCCGGGACATATACGCTTTCGTCCGCGGGAACGTGAGGTCGGACGTGCAGATGAGGCCAGGAACCTCGTTTCCGGCCGCCTCGTGTGCCCGTCGGAGGCTCTCGAAGTCCGGGACGTTGTTCGTCACGAGGACCCGGCCCTCGGCCCGTGCCGCCTGGAAGATCTCCAGGTCCGACAGAGCGCGCAGGACAGGATCCGCAACGACCGTACGGCAGTCGATGCCGCGGACAGCGAGATCGGTCGCGATCGCAGGTGAGAACATCTCGTCGAGGAGCAACGCGTCGGGCACGTTAGCGGGTACGCCGTTCACAGTCCCAGCAGTTCCTGCTGCCGTTCCCACGCCGCCCGTGCCTGTACCGCCTCGGCGCGTGCCCTGTCCAGGAAGTCGTCGACCTCCTCCGGATAGTCGCTCCAGTACGCCAGAGCCGCGCGTATGAACGGTACGGGCGTCCCTGACGTCTCGCCGGCGACCTCGAGAACCTCATCACCCGCCAGTGCAGGCTCAGCTTCGCGGACCGACCGGATGGCGCCTATGACCTCCCACACGTCCGGACCGCCGACCAGCCTGGCCCTGCGCCCGGCCGGGCCATCCCTGAACGTGATGAGCGGGTGCTCACGGATCCGGAGCGCCTCATCGACGAGCTTGCTAGTGGCGCTGGACAGGGTCAGATCCCGGTGCGCGGCAACGAACGCGGAGAGTCGCTCGAACACGCGCGGTTCGAACCGGACCGACGAGGGACCAGGAGTAGCTACCATGTATGACAATGTAGGCGAGTGTAAGCGCCCGTGCAAGGGACTTGCATGCTCCCTCGGACCGGCGTCGAGCCAGGGCTCCGGAGTCTCCCGGAGCGAGTCGGCCGGTCCCGTCTCAGGGACATGTCGTAGCGCGGCCATCATGTCGCCACGGTGTACGGTCCTCATATGGAGGTCGCTGAGCTGGCGCATCTGCGCCGGGCCCGGGACTTGCTGGATCGTGAGTACGCTCGGCCGTTGGACGTCTCGGTGATGGCGCGCGCCGCGCTGATGTCTCTGTCACTGTTTTCCCGCCGGTTCCGCGAGGCTTACGGCGATACGCCTTACGGCTACTTGCAGGCCAGGCGCGTCGAACGAGCGGTGGCGCTATTGCGCAGCGGCCACATGTCCGTGACTGACGTGTGCGTGGCCGTGGGATTCACCTCGCTCGGCTCGTTCAGCTCGACGTTCACGCGCCTTGTAGGCGAGCCGCCGTCCGCCTACAAAGCGCGTGACCACTCGCGGCTCGCATCCGTCCCGCCGTGCGTGACACGCGCCTGGGCGTGCCCGGGGTGGATCGCTCAGCCATGCAGGATCGGAGAAGCGTTCCTGACCGACCGCGCGTAGGGTCGCTGACATGGCACTTTCCATTACGCACACGCCCGTGTACTGCACTGATCTGGATGAGGCGCTCGCCTTCTACACCCAGCGGCTCGGCTTCGAGGTCCGCGACGACGTCCCGATGGGGCCGGAGATGCGCTGGCTCACCGTCCATGCCCCCGGTGACCCTCACGACCTGCTGCTGGCGTCTGTGGACCACCACATCCCGCCAGCTGACCGGCAGTCGATGCGCGAGATCGTCGCCAAGGGCGACCTGGCGGTCTTCATTCAGGTTGATGACTTGGATAAGACCTTCGAGTCCCTTCGTGCGGGCGGGGCGGAGATCCTCCAGGAGCCCGTGGACCAGCCCTACGGTGTCCGTGACGCTGCCGTCCGGGACCCCAGCGGTAACCACCTTCGGCTGAGCCAGCCACTGGCGGCGCAGGGCTGAGGTCGCTCCCCGCCAAGCCCGACGCGACTGAGCTCCGAAAGGACTTGAGGAAACCGCGGCCAGTACGAACGTGCGGGCTGTCCCCGTGTCTCGGTGCCCAGCCCATCATTGTGGATCGCTACATCCCCCATAGGGGATGTAGCGATCCACAATCATTTATCCGGCAGGCGGGGGGCGGCCGGATAGGGCGAGCAACTCGCCGTGCTGACGGCTGAGCCGCCAGATCGCGGCCTGCAGGCGGCCGATCAGGTAAATTGCCGTCCGTAGACGTTCCCAAGATCGTGACAGATACCACCACCCAGCACTGGTCACGCCGGCGCTTCCTGGGTGGCGTGGCAGGTGTGGCTGCGCTCGGGTCGTTCGCGACTGCGTGCAGCGGCGGCGCGGATCAACCCGCGAGCGCCCCCACGTCGGGTAAGCCGACCTCAGCGGCAGGTGGCACGACACCCTCCCCCGGATCCCCCGCGAGCACCTCCGGCGTCGACGCCGAGCTGATCAGGAAGCGGTACGGCCTGAAGCCGTTCGCGCCGGCGCCGGCGCCCCCGGCCGTCAAGCCGATCACGCTGAGCGCCTCCGACCCGAAGGTGTTCTCGCTCGTGCCGATGATCCCCGACAAGGTCGTGTTCGTCACGATCGATGACGGCATCGAGAAGGACCCCAAGTTCATCCAGATGGTGAAGGACTTCCAGATTCCCATCACCATCAGCCTCGCGGACGTGCTGATCAGGGACGACTACGCATACTTCGAAAAACTGTACGAAACTGGGTATATCTCGATCCAGAACCACACGGTCACCCACCCGCTGGACATGCCGAGCCTGGCGGCCTCACGCCAGCTCGACGAGATCTCCGGCCAGCAGGAGAAGCTCCATAAGGAGTACGGGGTCAGGCCGTACATCTTCCGGCCGCCGGGCGGCAACTACAACACCACGACGATCGACTCGGTCAGGAAGGCAGGCCTCCGGGGCTTGATGCTCTGGAAGGAGGCCATGCAGATCTCGGACATGGAGTACCAGACCTCTGCGCACAGGATCAACCCGGGGGACATCATCCTGTGCCACTTCCGCGGCCCCGCTCAGCTCGACGGCGAGACCATGGTGCGCATGATGACCCGCCTCTACAAGCACATCCAGGCGCAGGGGTTCACCGTCGCCGACGTCACGAACTACGTGTAGCCACCAGCTCGCGCTCGGCCGGCACCGCCGCCGCAGCAGTCAGGAGCCGATGTAGGCCGCGAGGTGCTCGCCGGTGAGGGTGGAGCGGGCGGCGACCAGCTCGGCGGGTGTGCCCTGGAAGACGATCCGGCCGCCGTCGTGGCCGGCGCCGGGGCCGAGGTCGATGATCCAGTCGGCGTGCGCCATGACCGCCTGGTGGTGCTCGACCACGATGACCGACTTGCCGTCCTCGACGAGCCGGTCCAGCAGGCCGAGCAGCTGCTCGACATCGGCGAGGTGCAGGCCGGCCGTCGGCTCGTCCAGGACGTAAATGCCGCCGTTGGCGGCCATGTGGGTGGCCAGCTTGAGCCGCTGCCGCTCACCGCCGGACAGCGTGGTGAGCGGCTGGCCGATGGTGAGATAGCCGAGTCCCACGTCAGCGAGCCGGCCGAGGATGGCGTGCGCGGCCGGGGTACGCGCCGCACCGCCGGCGAAGAACTCCTGGGCCTCGATCACCGGCATCGCGAGCACCTCGCTGATGTCCCGGCCGCCGAGGTGATAGCCCAGCACCGACGGATCGAACCGCTTCCCCTCGCATTCCTCGCACGTGATGGCGACTCCGGCCATCATCGCCAGGTCGGTGTAGACGACCCCGGCACCGTTGCAGGTAGGGCAGGCACCCTCGGAGTTGGGGCTGAACATCGCGGGCTTCACGCCGTTGGCCTTCGCGAACGCGGCGCGGATCGGGTCGAGCAGCCCGGTGTAGGTCGCCGGGTTGCTCCGGCGCGAGCCGCGGATCGCGCCCTGGCCGACCGATACCACATCCGCGCCGGCCGGAATCGACCCGTGCACGAGCGAGCTCTTACCGGAGCCGGCCACGCCCGTGACGACGACCAGCACCCCGAGCGGGATGTCGACATCGACGTTGCGCAGGTTGTGCGTCGCCGCGCCGCGGATCTCCAGCCTGCCGGCGGCCCGGCGCACGGCGCCCTTGAGGGCGGCCCGGTAGCCGAGATGGCGGCCGGTGGTGGTGTCGCTGGCCCGCAGGTCCTCGACGGTGCCCTCGAAGCAGATGGCGCCGCCGGCCGCGCCGGCCCCGGGGCCGAGGTCGACGGCGTGGTCGGCGATGGCGATCGTCTCCGGCTTGTGCTCCACCACGAGCACCGTGTTGCCCTTGTCCCGCAGCTGCAGCAACAGGCCGTTCATCCGCTGGATGTCGTGGGGGTGCAGGCCGATCGTCGGCTCGTCGAAGACGTAGGTGACATCGGTGAGAGACGACCCGAGCTGGCGGATCATCTTGACGCGCTGCGCCTCGCCGCCCGACAGCGTGCCAGCGGGCCGGTCGAGCGAGAGGTAACCCAGCCCGATCTCCCCGAACGATTCCAGGGTGGCCTGCAGCGTCGCCAGCAGGGGTGCGACGGACGGTTCGTCCAGGCCGCCGACCCACTCGGCGAGGTCGCTGATCTGCATCGCGCAGGCGTCGGCGATGCTGGTCCCCTTGATCTTCGACGATCGCGCCGCCGCGCTGAGCCGGGTGCCGCCGCACTCGGGGCACGTGGTGAAGGTGACCGCCCGGTCCACGAACTCCCGGATATGCGGCTGCATCGCCTCGGGGTCCTTGGCGAGCATCGACTTGCGGATCCGCGGGATCAGCCCCTCGTAGGTCATGTTGATGCCCGCGATCTTCATCCTGACCGGCTCGTGATGGAGCAGGTCGTGCAGCTCCTTCTTGGTGTATTTGCGGACCGGCTTATCCGGGTCGAAGAAACCAGACTCCCGGTAGAGCCGGGTATTCCAGCCGCCCCCCGTGTAGCCGGGCACGGTGATCGCGCCCTCGGCGAGTGACCTGGACTCGTCGAGAAGCTGGCTCAGGTCCAGATCGGAAACCGAGCCCCGGCCCTCGCAGCGCGGGCACATCCCGCCGGTGATGCTGAAGCTGCGGCGCTCCTTCACGGTCCGTCCGGCCCGCTCCAGGGTGACCGCCCCCGCCCCGCTGATCGAGGCGACGTTGAAGGAGAAGGCCTGGGGCGAGCCGATGTGCGGCCGGCCAGCCGGCTGAACAGGACGCGCAGCAGCGCACTGGCGTCGGTGGCGGTGCCGACCGTGGACCGCGGGTCGGCACCCATCCGCTGCTGGTCGACGATGATCGCGGTCGTCAACCCTTCGAGCACGTCGACCTCGGGCCGCGCCAGCGTCGGCATGAAGCCCTGCACGAAGGTGCTGTAGGTTTCGTTGATCAGCCGCTGTGACTCCGCGGCGATCGTGCCGAACACCAGCGAGCTCTTGCCCGAGCCGGAGACGCCGGTGAACACCGTCAGCCGGCGCTTCGGGATCTCGATGCTGACGTCCTTGAGGTTGTTCTCGCGGGCGCCGTGCACGCGGATCAGTTCGTGACTGTCGGCCGTGCGCGGCGCGGCCGGCGCCGTGTCCGTCCTCGTGGCCCTGCTCATCGTGTCTCCCCTGGCGCTTACCGGTCCTGAAGCAGCCCGAGGACGCCGATGTGCCTCGTTAGGAGCAGGCTAGTTGCTGCCTGCGGGCGGGCGCTTCTCGATTCGTGCTCGATCGCGGGCACGCCGCGGCGGCGGCCCGACCAGAGGTCAGGACGGAGCGCGGGCGGTGGCTAACTGCTTGCCAGCGCCGGATCCCCGGTCTCGGATGGCTTCGAGAAACGCGCGCCACTCGACTGGGGTGAAGCGGAGAGCTTTTCCGGTGCGGTCTCTGCTGTCGCGGACGGCGATCCGGCCGCCGACCAGGCTCGCCACCTCGACGCAGTCGCCGTTGGCGTAACTATGAGAGCTCTTGATCCATCCACCCACTGGACTCGGCCGCTGATGCGGGCCCCCGAGCGTTGTGGCCACGTTGCCCCTTAGCTGACTGGTTCTTTTCTCATGTGTATTAGTGGGGACGGCGAGCCGGACGGGGTATACGGCTCACCGTCCCCACGTTTGTGACCCCGTGGCGAAGATCAGGCTCGAACCCGAGAGTGAAGTAGGTGACCGTACCCGCCGGGGTGCGGAATGCTCCCCAGTCAGTGGCCAGGGCAGCGACCAGCACCAGCCCGGGGCCGGTGCCCGCTGGCTCGTCCGCGCCCGCCGGCCGGGGCCGGGACGCGTGATAGACGTCCACGTGCAGCGCAGCGCGCGAGCATCTGATGGCCAGCGTTACCGTCTGGCCTGTCCCGTAGGTGATGGCGTCGGTCACCAGGTCGCTGGTGAGCAGCATGGCGATGTCGGGATCGACCGGGATAGCCCAGGACCGGACGGCCGCGCGCACCTGGCTGCGGGCATGCCTTGCGGCAAGCGGCCCCCTGGTCAGCCGGATGCGCCGCTGACGCAGGTCGGCCGGGCGGGTGGGTACCATCGCGTTGACCCGTTCCTCGTCTTACTCGATGCTCGTTGCGAGGAAAATACTGCTGCAACTTGCAGTGCAAGACATCGGTCAGCTGACGGATATTGAACCGGTGCCGCTGACTAGCCCGTCCCACGACCACAGCGGGATGGGCAGGCCGTCCGGCACGTCAGCGGCGGACTGGTGATAGCGGGCCATCGTGGTGGTGGTGGCCCACGCGAAGTAGTCGTGCAGCACCTGCCGGAGCCGGCCGTCGCCGCTGAGGCCGGCATCGGCCAGCGCCAGGTCGAAACAGGCGATCGCGCGCCGGTCCATCTCCTCGTGCGCGCCGTTGCCGCTGTGGATCCGCACTACGGAGGTCTCGTCACCATAGGCGTCCGTGTACGCCGCCGGGCCGCCGAGTGCCTGCGCCCAGTAGGCGGCGAGCCGTTCGGCATGGTCCGGTTGGTAGCCGTGGCTGAAGGCGTGGCTCACTACCTCGTCCGCCATGACCCTGGCGTGCCACGCGCGGGCCAGGCGCAGCAGGCCGTCGGTCCCCCCGGCCGCCTCGTACACCGTCTGCATGGTCCAAGGGTGGCATAGTCAGCGCGGCCAGCCCGGCATCACGGCCTGGTCTTCTGTAGTGACGCAGATCCGGGTATTTTGGCCCATGATGGCGCATCCGGAACCAGCGCGGGCTCCCCGCCGGTACACCTACCGGCACGGCGTGCTCGCCGCCCTGGCCGTCGCGGTCCTGGTCAGCATCATCATCATCATCGAGCGCCGCACGCTGGCCGAATCGCTGCACGTGCTGGCCCACCTGAACTGGGGCTGGTTCCTGCTCGCCCTGGCCTCGGAAATGGTCTCGCTGTCGAGTTTCGGGCTCAGCCGCAGGGAGCTGATGCGGGTCAGCGGCCGGCCGCCCAGATTCAGCATGGTGATGGCGATTACCTACGCGGCGAACGCGCTGTCGATCTCGGTGCCGTTCGCGGGTGCCGAGCTGGCCGTGGTCTTCTCCTACCGCCAGTTCCGCAGGCACGGGGTGGACGCCGCCACCACGGGCTGGACACTGGCCGTATCGGCGATCTTCTCCACGTCCGCGCTGGCCCTCCTGCTGGCGATCGGGGCGCTGGCCGGGTCGGCGTCACTGGCCAGCGCAGCGGGATTCCTGGGGGCTTTGGTGTTCATCGTGCCCGGCGCCGCGGTGCTGCTCGCGCTGCGCTTCGAGCGCATCCGCAGGCTCCTGCACCAGGTCATCGCCGGGCTGGCCAGCCTGTCCCAGCGCGTCCTCGGCGTTCCCGCGCATGGCGTTGACGGCCTGGACGAGTTCCTGGACCAGGTGGCGAGCCTGCGGCTGCCCTGGCCAAGGTACGCGGAGGTGTTCGGGCTGGCCGTGGCGAACTGGGTGGCCGACTGCGGGGCACTGGCCTGCGCGATAAGGGCCACCGGCGAGCCTGTTCCCTGGCATAGCCTGCTGCTGGTCTACGGGGCCGGGGCCGCGGTCGGCAGCACCGGAATTACACCCGGGGGATTCGCCCTCGTGGAGCTGGCACTGACGGCGGCGCTGACGGCGGCCGGGCTGCCCCGCTCGTCGGCGCTGGCGGCCGTGCTGGCCTACCGCCTAGTCAATTTCTGGCTGATCCTCATCGGCGGGTGGTTCTTGATGGCCCTGCTCGCCCGCGGACGGATCGGACCGGAGGCCGACTCCCCCAGTTCCGGCAAGCAATCCCCCGGTTCCGGTAGGCAATCTCCCGACTCCGGTGAGCAATCCCCAGTGGCGGCGGGCTAGCGTGCGCACGCCGAGCGGGCCGGCCGAGGCGATCACGGTGGCGGACCTGGAAACCGATCCGCATCCGGTGCTGGCCCGGCTCCGCGACGCGGCGCCGGTCTGCTGGGTCCCGGTCCTGGGCGCCTGGCTGGTCACCGGCTACCAGCTGGCCGTCGACGTGCTCCGCGACGCCCGGGCGTTCACGGTCGACGACCCTCGGTTCTCCACGGCTAAGGTGGTCGGGCCGAGCATGCTCTCGCTGGACGGCGCGCAGCATGCCCGCCACCGGGCTCCGTTCACGCGCCCGTTCCGGGCCGACGAGGTCCACGCCCGGCTCGAATCGTTCATCCGCAGCGAGGCCAGCCGGCTGGTCGCCGCCATCCGGCCGCGAGGCGAGGCCGAGCTGCGCCGCGCCGTGGCCGGGCCGCTGGCCGCGGCGGTCATGGCGGAGGCCCTCGGGCTGGGGCAGACCGATCCGGCTACGGTCCTGGGCTGGTACGACGGGATCGTTGCGGCCGTGCAGGCCGAAGCCGCCGCCGCGGGCCGCGCGGCGGGACAGCGGCCCACCCCCGAGGCCGGCCCCGATCAGCCCGGTAGCACGGCGGCCGCCGGGACCGCCGCCTTCGCCGCACTGGCCGCCAGGCTCGGACAGGTCATCGCCGCCGGGGCGGCCGGCTCGGTGCTGGCTGAGGCGGCCGGGCCGCTGACCGAGGCGGAGGCCATCTCCAATGCGGCGGTCTTGCTGTTCGGCGGGATCGAGACCACCGAGGGAATGATCACCAACGCCATGCTGCAGCTGCTGTCCTCCCCCGCCGAGCTGGAAATGGTGCTCGCCGACCACGGCCTGATCCCCGCGGCGGTCGAGGAATCGCTGCGGCTGGAGCCCGCGGCGGCGGTCGTCGACCGGTACGCGACCCGCGATACCCGGCTCGGCCCGGCCCGTATCCTGGCCGGTGACCAGGTGACAGTGTCCATCGCCGGGGCGAACCGGGACCCGGCGGTCTTCGGTCATCCCGACGTCTTCGACACCCGCCGCCCTGACCCGGGCCGGCAGCTGGCCTTCGCCCATGGCCCGCATTTCTGCCTCGGTGTCCACCTGGCCCGCCTGGAGGCGCGGATAGCCGTGCAGGCGATGCTGGAGCAGCTGCCCGGCCTGCACCTGGACCCGCGCTCCCCCAGCGCGCCGTCCGGGCTGGTTTTCCGCAAGCCGGCCCACCTGTCGGTGTGCTGGAACGCCCGCTGAAGGGCGAAGTGGCCGCGGTCTACACTTGGGTCCCGTTGGTCCCAAGCCCAGGAGATGCGATTTGGTCAGGAGGTGCGATGTCTGAGCAGGATCCGGACGCGCCAGCCGAGTTTGTCGATCAGTTTCCCGAGCGGTTCCATCGGGACCGCAGGCAGCACGGCGGCGAGATCGACCGCCTCAACGAAGATCAGCTGGCCCGCCTCACCGAGGAGGAGCGCGTCGCGGCCGGTGTCGACGCCTACGACCCGGACGAGGTGCCGCCCGCCACGGACACGCCGCCGCTGACCCAGGACGTCCGGCAGACCGAGGCCTACCAGGAAGAACGCGCCGAGGTCAGCCGGGAGTCCGAAGAGGGCGAGCTTCGCCCCATCGACGAGGAACATCCGTTCCCGCCCACCCGGTACCAGGACTGAGACGCCAGGACACCGGGGACCCGGCGGCGGGCTGGAGAACCGCGGGACGCCGGATCAGGGCGCGTTGAGCACCACGCTGGCTTCGGCGGTGTAGGCCAGGAACGTCAGCGACTCCTGGAAGTACAGCTCCACGAACTCCGAGTCATGGGACAGGTAGCCGATCGACAGGTCCTGCCCGATGCGCAGCTCGTAGTCGCCGCCGCGGGTGGACACCAGGACCGCCCCGTCGATAGCCGGCGCCCAGATGATGTCGCCGTCCACCACGCGGGCCAGGTGCTCGCGGATCGGGTAGCCGTGCTCGGTGGTCTCGCTCACCAGCGTGTAGGCGGGCGCCGACAGCAGCAGCGAGAACGGGCCGCCCACGCCGGCCAGCCGGAGCGCGCTGACCGCCTGGCTGACCACGACCGGGTACTCGCGCGCCTCAGCAGGCAGCGAGAGGACCCGGTTGGACGTGCTCGGCCTGACCCCGGTGATCCCGGCGGCCGGGTAGCCGTCGAAGACGGCCCGGTCCTCGGCGAAGGCGATCTGCCGGGCCGCTTCCTTGACCGGCTCCCAGTCCGAGTCCTGCGCGCCGCGCTCCACGTTGTCCACATCCAGCCTGCTCACGGTGAACGGCACCCGGAGCTGGACGAGCTGCTGCGCGGTGCGCAGCCAGGCCAGGAGCCCGGCGGGGTCGGGCCCGGGCGGCGCTATCTCGGCCAGGTGGCCGGTGCCCACGCTGGCCAGGCTGGGGCCGCCGGGCCCGGTGACGTCCGCGACCCGGCGCCCGGCTACGTTCTGCTCGAATGTCCGGCGGGCTTCGGCCTCGATGCTCGCCCAGGCTGCATCGGAAACCGGCGCGAGCTCGCGGTGCAGGTTGTTCATGACGTGCTCCTCCTCAAGCTGCCAATGCCGAGGGAACCATCCCCTGCCCCGGCGTCCGGCGCGGAATCAGCGGGGTCGCCCGGCGGGCCGGGATCCCCGGGGTCGCCGGGCGGGCCGGGATCCCCGGGGTCGCCGGGCGGGCCGGGAAGATCGTCAAGGAAGTCAGCCGGCGGCGCGAAGAACAGCCCGCCGGTGACGGCGGTGGAGAAATCGAGGATCCGGTCGGTGTTGCCCGGCGGGTCGCCGATGAACATGTGGCTGAGCATCAGCTCGGTCACCGACGGCGTGGCCGCGTAGGCGATGTAGTACGTGCCGAATTCCCCGCGCCCCACCTCACCGAACGGCATGTTGGCCCGCAGGATCTGCCGCTGCGTGCCGTCGGGCTCCTCGATGGTGTTCAGCGCGACGTGCGAGTCGGCCGGCTTGACGTCATCAGGCATCTCGATGTCGGACAGCTTGTAGCGGCCGATCGCCTTCTCCTGGTCCTCCGTGCTCAGCGCGTTCCAGGCCGCCAGGTCGTGCAGGTATTTCTGGACGATGACGTAACTGCCGCCGGCGAACGCGGGGTCGGCCTCGCCGACCAGGGCCGCGGCCCCAGCCGCGCGCCCGGCGGGGTTCTCGGTGCCGTCGACGAAGCCGAGCAGGTCCCGCTCGTCGAAGTACCGGAAGCCGTGCACCTCATCCACCACGGTGGCCGCCCCGGCCAGGCGGTTAAGGGCGTGGGCCGCGAACTCGAAACAGACGTCCATCCGCTCATGCCGGAGGTGGAACAGCAGGTCGCCGGCGGTGGCCGGGGCCTGGTGCACGGGCCCGGCGAGCTCACCGAACGGATGCAGCTCGGCCGGGCGCGGACCGGAGAACAACCGGTCCCAGGCGCGTGAGCCGATCGCGGCAATCGCGGCCATCGGCCCCTCGGGGGCACGGAAACCGACTGACCGCGCCACGCTGGTCCAGTCGCTGAGCAGGTCGCGGACCGCGTCCTGCCCGCCCGGGTCGATCGTCAGCACCAGGAAGATCGCGTTGGCGGTGAGCGGGGTCAGCACGGGCTGCGGCTCGGGGGCCGGGGCAAGATCCGCCGGGGCAAGATCCGGAGGAACGCGTGACCACTCCGTCACGGGACTGTCCTTCCCTCTCCGCCGGCATCAAGCATCTCACCGGACAGAGTAACGGTTGCCGTCCCGGCCGCTATCAGCAGGATGACTGGTCTCCCAGGAGATGTGTGAGGTGGGCAGGCGGGACGCGCCACGGCCCGTTCGGTACCTGGGGCCGCAGTGTCCGGGCACGGCTGCAGAGCGCCGGAACCGGGGTGCGGCGCATCGTTAGACTGAGCCGACATGAGCATCGAGCCGCCGTCCGCCAAGCAGGTCAGCCGCGAGCGCACCTACCACGGCGACACTGTCATCGATGAGTACGCCTGGCTGGCTGACAAGGACGACCCGGACACCATCGCCTACCTGGCGGCCGAGAACGCCTACGCCGAGGCGGCCACCGCCGGGCTCGCCCCGCTGCGGGATCAGATCTTCGCCGAGATCAAGGCGCGGACCCAGGAGAGCGACCTGTCCGTCCCGGTGCGCAAGGGCGGCTGGTGGCAGTACGCGCGGACGGTGGAAGGCCAGCAGTACGCCGTGCACTGCCGCCGCGCGGTCCGGGCGGGCGAGGTCCTCCCGCCCGAAGCGGCCGCCGGCCAGCCGCTGGACGGGGAGGAAGTGCTGCTGGACGGCAACGACCTGGCCGCCGGGGCGGGGTTCTTCGCCCTCGGCGCCTACCAGCCCAGCCCGGACTGGCGCTGGCTGGCCTACTCCACCGACTTCACCGGCGACGAGCGGTTCACGATCAGGATCAAGGACCTGGCCAGCGGCGCGCTGGCGCCCGATGAGATCCCCGGCACCTATTACGGCTGCGCGTGGTCGCTGGACGGCTCCGTCCTGTTCTACGTCACGGTCGACGACGCGTGGCGCCCCTACCGCGTGTGGCGGCATCTGGTCGGCACCCCGGCCGGCCAGGACGTCATCGTGTTCGAGGAGGCCGACGAGCGGTTCCACGTCGACGTCGGCCGGACCCGCAGCGACCGGTACGTGGTGATCAGGACCGCGAGCAAACTGACCAGCGAGGTGCGGCTGATCGACGCGGCCGCGCCCGGCGGTGAAGCCACCGTGGTGGTTCCGCGCCGGCACGGCGTGGACTACGACGTCGACGACGCCGGGGACCGGCTGCTCATCCTGCACAACGAGGGCGCGGAGAACTTCGAGCTCGCCACCGCGCCGCTGTCCGACCCGGCGGCCTGGACCCCGCTGGTGCCGCACCGGGCCGACACCCGGCTGCTGAGCATGGCCGCGTTCGCGGGCTTCATCGTGATCTGGTTCCGCCGCGAGGGGCTGACCGGGCTGCGGATCCTGCGGTCCGATGGCGGCGGCGAGCGGGAGATCGCGTTCGGCGAGCCGGTCTACCGGGTCTCGCCCGGGGCGAACCCCGAGTTCGACTCGGCCCGCTTCCGGCTGGCCTACACCTCGCTGGTCACGCCCGGCTCGGTCTACGACTGCGACATGGCCACCGGCGAGCTGACCCTGCTCAAGCGCCAGCCGGTGCTGCCGTCCCCGTCGGGCGAGCCGTACCGGAGCGAAGACTACGAGCAGCACCGGGAGTGGGCGGTCGCTTCGGACGGCACGCGGATCCCCGTCTCGCTGGTCTGCCGCCGGGGCACGCCACGCGACGGCTCCGCCCCGTGTCTGCTGAACGGCTACGGCAGCTACGAGATCTCCCGTGACCCGGGCTTCTCGATTCCGGTCCTGTCGCTGCTCGACCGGGGCTTCGTGTACGCGATCGCGCACGTCCGGGGCGGCGGTGAGATGGGCCGGGCCTGGTACGACGACGGCAAGCTGCTGCGCAAGAAGAACACCTTCACCGACTTCATCGCCTGCGCTGAGCACCTGGCCCGGTCCGGCTGGACGTCCGCGTCCCGGCTGGTGGCCCGCGGCGGCTCGGCGGGCGGGCTGCTGATGGGCGCGGTCGCCAACCTGGCGCCGCAGGACTTCGCCGGGATCGTGGCCCAGGTGCCGTTCGTCGACGCGCTGAACACGATCCTGGACCCGTCGCTGCCGCTGACCGTGACCGAGTGGGAGGAGTGGGGCGACCCGCTGCACGACCCGGCGGCCTACGCGTACATGAAGTCGTACACGCCGTACGAGAACGTCACTGGGCAGGCCTACCCGCCGATCTTCGCCCTCGGCGGCCTGAACGACACCCGGGTGACCTACCACGAGCCCGCCAAGTGGATCGCCCGCCTGCGGGCCGCGGGCCAGGGCGGCCCGTTCCTGCTCAAGATCGAGATGGAGGCGGGCCACGGCGGCCGCAGCGGCCGTTACGACGCGTGGCTCGAGGAGGCCCTGATCCTGGCCTGGATCATCCAGACGGCCACGGGCGCGGCGGCTACTGCTGGAAGAGGGCGCTGACCGACTCGCCGTCGTGGATGCGGCTGATGGCGTCGGCCAGGGCCGGGGCGACCGACAGCACGTGCAGCTTGGGGTTGTCGTCCGGGATCGGCGCGGAGTTGGTGCAGACCACCTCACTCACCTCGGCGGCCAGCTTGTCCAGCGCGTTATCGGCGAACAGGCCGTGCGTGCAGGCCACGGCGACCGAACGCACCTTGTGCTCGCGCAGCCGGTCGAGCAGCTCGAACACGGTGGTGCCGCGGGAGATCTCGTCGTCGATGACGATCACGTCGCGGTCATCCACCTCGCCGATGATGGCGTTGATGCGGACCTTGGTGTCGCTGATCCGCTCCTTCGAGCCCGCGGCGACCGGCACGCCTAGCCTGCGGGCGAACTCCGCGGCGCTCTTGGCGTAGCCGAGGTCCGGCGCGACGACCACCGTGTTGGACAGGTCCCGGCCGCGGAAATAGGCGGCCAGCTCGCGCAGCGCGTGCAGGTGGTCCACCGGCACGGAGAAGAACCCGTGCACCTGCGGGGAGTGCAGGGTCAAGGTGAGCACCCGGTTCACGCCCGCGGTGACCAGCAGGTCGGCGACCAGGCGCGCGCCGATGGAGATCCTCGGCTTGTCTTTCTTGTCCGACCGCGCGTACGCGTAGTGGGGTATCACCGCGGTCACCCGGGCGGCGGACGCGCCGCGCGCGGCGTCGGCCATCAGCAGCAGCTCCACCAGGTTCTCCTGGACCGGCTGGACCAGCGGCTGGATGAGGAACACGTCCCGTTCCCGGCAGTTGGCCTGGAGCTGGATCTCCAGGCAGTCGTTCGCGAACCGCTCCAGCATGACGGGCTGCTGCGGCACGCCCAGGAACGCGCAGATCTCAGCGGTCAGGGCCCGGTGGGCGCTGCCGCCGAACACGACGATTTCACGCACTCCCGCTCTCCTGGGGGTCCCTCATCAGGTCGTGGGCGTTGTGCGGCTTGGCCTTCGGGAGGCCGAGCTTGGCCATGATCTCCGCCTGGACGGTCTCGGTCGCGGGCCGCGCATCCACGGTGATGACGTATTCCTTGCGCCGGAACAGCTCGAGGATCGGGTTGGTCTCCTCGTGGTAGGTCCGCAGCCGGACCGCCAGCGCCTCCTCGGTGTCATCCTCCCGGGTGACCAGCTGCCCGCCGCACTCGTCGCACTTGCCGGGCACCGCGGGGCGGCTGTCCATCAGATGGTAGCTGCTGCCGCAGTCCGCGCACTGCCGGCGATTGAGCACCCGCCGGCGGACCTCGCCGTCCGGCACGTGGAGAACGATCACGCCGTCAATGTCGTAGTTCTGCAGGAAAAACTCGGCCTGGGGCCGGTTCCGCGGGAACCCGTCGATGACAAACCCGTAATTCCAGTCGTGCTCGGTCAGCCTGGTCTCGATCACCGACTGAACGATCTCGTCTGAAAGCAGCTCGCCTGCGGCCATGACCCGCCGGATGTGGGCGCCGGTCTTCGTGTGGTTCTGCACGTGCCAGCGGAAGATGTCACCCATGCTGATGTGCACGATGTCCAGGTCAGCGGCCAGCATATGGCTGTGCGTGCTCTTCCCGCTGCCCTGCACGCCCATCATCAGGTACTTATTCATGTCAACACCCTGGCATATCGGTCAGCATGATTCTCTCTAGGCCCGGTGCCTGACGGGGGCCGGGAGGCCCAGCTTGCGCTCGCACGCCCGCCGGATCGGGCCGCTGACCAGCATCCGCAGCTGCGGCCAGTCGTCCTTCAGCCGCCGCGGGTTGACGAAGCGGGCCAGGTCGTTCGGCCTACCTTGACTGAGCACGATGCTGTACAGGGCCAGCCTGGGCTTTTCCAGGGCGACGTCGAACTCGCGCAGTCCGTGCCAGCTCAGGTGGACCGGCAGCACGACGATTCCCCGCCAGGGCCCGTGCAAGTCATCGAGCCGGTCAGGCAGCCGCGCGGCCTGAGGCGACCAGCCAGTGAACAGGCTCATAGGAGAAAATTAGCGGTGAACAGCCGCCCGGCGCGACCTGGAGTTCACCACATCGCCGCGCACTTTCGCCGCAGCGCTACGCTCATTGGCATGAAGCACGCCGCCCGCGCCGACCGTGACGCGCCCCAGAGCGCGGCGCCGGAAGGCAGTGACGCGCCCGAGAGCGCGGCGCCCGAAGGCGGAGCGGCCCGGTCTTCGAGCGCCGGGCCGGTGTGGCGGTTCCTCATCACGCCCCGCTGGCTGGGCTGGCACGTGCTCATGGTGGTGTGCTTCTGGGGCATGCTGTGGCTCGGCGACTGGCAGCTGCACCGCGCGCTGGCCGGCAACGGGCTGAGCTGGGCCTACACGTTCGAGTGGCCGCTGTTCGCCGGTTTCGCCGTGGTGTTCTGGGCCAAGACGATCAAGGACGAGTTCCGGATCAAGCGGGGCGAGGCGGTACCGGGCTCGGCCCTGGCCGCAGGTCTCGCCGACCAGGATCTCCCGCTGAGCGCCCGGGCCGCCCTGGCCGCCCAGGCCGCTTCGGCGGCAACTGCGGCCGAGGAGCCCGAGGACCCGGAGCTCAGCTTGTACAACGCCTACCTGGCCCGGCTGAACGCAGAGGTCAGCCACCACGGCAAGTGGCATGGATGGCGGAGCTAACCGATCGAAGGAGGCGGCCTGTGAGGGCAGCGGTGCTCCGGTACCGGGTGATGGCGTACGTGACCGGTGTGGTGCTGATGGTCTTGGTTTTCGTCGGCATCCCGCTGCAGGTGGCCGGCTACCCGGCGGTGGCCAACGACGTCGGCGTGCTGCACGGCATCCTGTACATCATCTACCTGGTCTGCGCGTGGATCTTGTCCAGGAAGCTGGCGCTGGCGACCAAGCCGACCGTGCTCATGCTGCTGGCCGGGACCGTCCCGATCATGACCTTCATCGTCGAGCGCTGGGTGACCCGCCGGTACATCAACCCCGCGCTGGCCGGCCACCCCGATCAGGCCCAGCCCGTGAGCCGGTGACCGACCACTACTTCTCGCCGCGGCCGGGCGCCCCGCACCGGCCCGGCCTGGTCCGGGTGGTGCTGCCGGACGTCTACCTGGAGCTGGCCACCGACGCCGGGGTGTTCTCCCCCGCCCGGCTCGACCCCGGCACCCGCCTGCTGCTCGAGGAGGCACCCGCCCCGCCGTCCGCGGGCGAGCTGCTCGACCTCGGCTGCGGGTACGGGCCGGTCGCGTGCGTGCTGGCCAAGCGGTCCCCCGGCGCCACCGTCTGGGCGGTCGACGTCAACGAGCGGGCCCTCGGGCTGTGCGCGCGGAACGCGGCCGCGGCCGGGCTGGCCAACGTGCGCTGCGCGGCCCCGGATGATCCGTCGATCCCACCGCGGTTCGCCGGGATCTGGTCCAACCCGCCGGTCCGCATCGGCAAGGCGGCCCTGCACGAGCTGCTGTCGGCCTGGCTCGCGCGGCTGGCTCCCGGCGGCCAGGCGTACCTGGTGGCCGGGCGTAACCTCGGGGCCGACTCGCTGCACCGCTGGCTGGCCGGGCAGGGCTGGCCGGTGACGCGCCGGGCCGCGCGCAGCGGCTACCGCCTGCTCCAGGTGGAATTTTCCGCCGAACGGGCCGTGGTGACTCCCCCGTGACCTCGCCCGTGCCGCCTGGCGCTTCCGGTTCCGCTTCCGGCGCCGCGCCGCGCCAGCTCCGCCCGGTCGAGGTCAAGCGGCTGAACCGGGAGTGGCGCCGGGCCACCAGCGCGCGGCTGGCGCTGCTGCTGGACTCGGTCGGCCAGCCCTTCAACGTCGGCTCGATCATCCGCTCGGCCGCGGCCTTCGGCGCCGAGCACATGTGGCTGTGCGGGAGCACGGCGCCGCTGTCGCACCCGGGCGTGGGCAAGACAGCGCTTGGCACCCAGCGGCTCGTGACGGCGACCACCGAGCCGAGCCCGGTCGCGGGGGCCAAGGCGGCGGCGGACGCGGGACTGCGGGTGGTCGCCATCGAGCTGGCCGCAGGCGCGGTCCCGCTGCACGAGGCGCCGCTGGACGGCGACGTCTGCCTGGCGTTCGGCAACGAGGACCACGGCTGCTCGGCCGCCCTGCTGGCGGTGGCGGACGCGGTCGCCTACATCCCGCAGCCGGGCCGGGTCGGGTCGCTCAACGTCGCCGCGGCGGCTGCGGTGGCGATGGCCGAAGCGCGCCGCCGGGCCTGGGCCCTCGGGGGATCCTCCCCGAACGCTTAGGGGCGCGATGCGCGCCCGACACCCGCAGTTCACGGGGCTGGTGCTGGGTGCGGGCATACTGGCGGTCGTGCGAGTACCGTTCCTCGATCACCCCCGGCCCGTCGCGTTCGCTCACCGCGGCGGCGCCGCGCACGCCCCGGAGAACTCCTGGGCCGCGTTCGAGCACGCGATCAAGCTCGGCTACGCGTACCTCGAGACCGACGCCCGCGCCACCTCGGACGGGAAGCTCGTAGCCTTCCACGACCGCACCCTCGACCGGATGACCGACGCGACCGGCCTGATCAACGCGCGCCCCTACCGCGAGGTTGCCGCGATGCGCATCTCGGGCACCGAGCCGATACCGCTCATCGAGGACCTGCTCGGCGCCTGGCCCGACGTGCGCTTCAACATCGACCTGAAGGACGTGCCCGGGATCTCCCTGCTGCCCGACGTGCTGCGCCGCACCGGCGCCTGGGACCGGATCTGCGTGACCTCGTTCTCCGGCCGGCGGCTCCGGACCGCCCGCGGCCTGCTCGACCGGCCGGTCTGCATGGCGACCTCGCCGACCGCCATCGCCGGCGTCTGCTGCAACATCGGCTCTTCCGCGCGCTGGCCGCAGATCCGGATGTTCGCCGACTCCCTGTCGCGGGCCTGCGTGTGCTGCGCTCAGGTGCCGGGAAGGGTGGCGACCGCGGCGTTCGTGCGACGGGCTCACGCACTGGGCCTCGACGTTCACGTGTGGACCGTCAACGACCGGGCCGAGATGACCCGCTTCCTGGATCTCGGCGCCGACGGCATCATGACCGATGACATCCAGGCGCTGCGTGACGTGCTCATCGAGCGCGGTCAGTGGCATCCGCGGGTAGGTTCCGGCACGCCCTGAGGGCCCCGGCGGGCGGCTTCCCGATGGCTTCGCGGTGGCCTGCCGATGACCGGCCGATGGCCTGCTGAGGGCCGATAGCTGCGATCTTTCGCAGAAAACACGGTTGGGTAACGGCCCGAGCGGGAATCTTGTCCGGGTATCCAGTGTTGCCAAGTAATACCGTTGACCGCCTGGGAGGCAGCTAGCATGGCCGAACGCGCACTCCGTGGCACCCGGCTCGGCGCGACGAGCTATGAAAACGACAGGAACACTGACCTGGCCCCCAGGCAGGATGTCGCTTTCGATTGCCCGAACGGGCACCATTTTAGCGTGCCTTTCGCCGCCGAGGCGGAACTTCCCGCGACCTGGGAGTGTCGCGTGTGCGGTTCGATCGCCCTGGCCGCCACCGGCGAGTCTCCGTCGCCGAAGAAGGCCAAGCCGCCGCGCAGTCACTGGGACATGCTCATGGAGCGCCGCACGGTGGAGGACCTCGAAGCGGTCCTGGCCGAGCGGCTCCAGGTCATCCGGGAGCGCCGCATCACCGGGACCGTCGAGAGCCGGGGCAGCCGGCCAGAGCGCCGGAGCGCCTAGTCCCGCTCCGGAGCGGCCTAGTCCCGGGCCGGAGCGTCTAGTCCCCCGGGCACCCGCCTAGCCCCCGCAGCACACGAGCGTCTACCGGCTCGCCCGGCGTGAGCCCAGCCCGTGTAGCCGCTTCGCGACGCCCCACTGCGCCACGCGCCAGAACGCCTCCAGGATGATGGTGTTGCTCATCTTGCTGGCGCCGTGTTCCCGTTCCACGAACGTGATCGGCACCTCGACGATCTTCAGCCCGGCCTGCGCGACCCGGTTAGTCAGGTCGATCTGGAAGCAGTACCCGGCCGACTCGACCTGGTCCAGGCTGATGGTGCGCAGCGTCGACGCGCGGTAGGCACGGAATCCTGCGGTCGCGTCGCGGACGTTCACGCCCAGCATGAGCCTGGTGTAGACGTTGGCCCCGCGGGACAGCACCTCGCGGGACTTAGGCCAGTTGACCACCCGCCCGCCGGCCATCCACCGGGACCCGATGGCCAGGTCGGCGTGGGCCAGCGCCCCGACCAGCACCGGCAGGTGCTCGGGCAGGTGGGAGCCGTCCGCGTCCATCTCCACGATCACGCCGTAGCCGCGCTCGAGCGCCCAGCCGAACCCGGCGATGTACGCCTTGCCCAGGCCAGCCTTCTCGTCCCGGTGCATGACCTGCACGTGCGGATCCGCCTCGGCCAGCTTGTCGGCGATGTCGCCGGTGCCGTCCGGGCTGTTGTCGTCCACGACCAGCACGTCACCCTCGGGCAGCGCCGCCCTGACCCGGCCGACAATGGATTCCAGGTTCTGCCGCTCGTTGTAGGTGGGCATGATGATCACGGTCTGGCCGACCGGCGTATCAGCGGATGGATGTGGCTGCGTCACGACCTTTGCCTATCCCAGCGTCGGTTAACAGGAGCTGTCACGAACGGTGCACGCCATGATATCCCCGTAGTTTCGTTCCCCGGGCCGGCGCCGAACCGTGCCCATGGCCCCTCCGGGACAACGAACCGGGCCGTCCAGACGTGCCGGCCCGGCCGGCCGCGGACGGATTGAGGGCACATCGTGAAGGAAAAGGACCCGGGCAGCGCCTTCGGACCGGAGCCTGTCCCGCTGGCCACGGGCTCAGCCTCCGTTGTCTACTGGGTGCCCGGGCCCCTTCCACGCCCAACCCCCTGTCCAGCCGGATCTGTGCCGCAGGCCCCCCTCAGCCCCTTGCATCCCACGTCGGCCTCGGGACGAGCCTGTCGGTCCGGCTAGCGTGCCCGGTGCTGGACTGCCCAGCAACATACCGCTGATCCTGGCGATGTCAACCGCAGGGTCAAGCGGCCGATTTCACTCGGAGTAAGATTCGACTACATTGTGTCGCGGGTGAGGGACGAGAAATTTGCGGCCGTTACCCTCTTTGCGTGCCGCGCTTTCCGGGTATGCCTCACCCCACTTGGCGTCACCGGCCCGGTCCGCACCGGGTCAGGTGACGCCCCGGGCTCCCGCGGCTGACGCCGCACTCTCCGTCCGAGGTGATGCGAATGGATAGTAGCGGCGACGCCCGGCGCGTCCGGGCTCATACGGTCGGCGAGATGATGCACACCCGGGTGGTATTCACCACTCCCGACAGTCCCATGTCGGAGGCCGCCGCCGAGATGGTCCGGGAGCGGGTGGGCTCGGCCCTGGTCCTGGAAGGCTCATTCCTGGCCGGCATCCTCACCGAGCGCGATATCCTGCGCGCCGCAGCGGCCGCGGCCAATCTCACCACGGTCCGGGTCTCGGCCTGGATGACCAAGGATCCGCGGTCAGCCGAGCCGGATACCACGGTCGAGGACGCCGCACGGATGATGCTACGCAACGGCTTCCGTCATCTCCCCATCATGGAGGGGCGGACGGTACTCGGCGTGGTCAGCCTGCGTGACCTGGCCGCGGCCAGGATCACCCGCCCGGTGGAGTAGCCGGCGCATGCTGGAGACCCCGGAGGAGATCGGCCGGCTGGAGGACCTGCTGGACCGCAGCGCCGCCGGCGCCGGGACCCACCTGCGGGACATCATCACCGACGAGCGCCGCCTGTCCGCCGCTGCGGTGTGCGGGCTCCTGCAGGGGATGCGGCTGCTGGTGGCGGCCACCGTCACCGCCGACGGGCGCCCGCTGGCCGGCCCGGTGGACGGCTACTTCCTGCACGGCTCCTTCTGCTTCAGCTCGGGCCGGGACTCGGTGCGCATGCGCCATCTGGCCGCCCGTCCCGCGGTCAGCGCCAGCTACCTGCCGGGCGCGGAGCTTGCCGTGACCGTGCACGGCCGGGCCGAGCTGTTCGACCTGAGCGCCCCCGAGGGCCGCGAGCTGCGCCGGGCCATGCTGGAGCACTACCTGCCCTTGCAGGGCCCGCAGTTCGAGACCTGGCTGGACGAGACCGACTCGATCGGCGCCCGCATCGTCGCGGCGAGGATGTTCACGTTCAGCAGCTCCTAACGCCCGGCCCGGGGGCCGCCGGTCCCCGCTCGTCCCTCCGCTCGGCCAAGGTGTAGACGCCGAGCACAGCACGGTCGCGGTACGGGAGCCAGTCCAGAGCCAGGCGGCGGGCGATGTAGTCGACCGCGGAACAGACCCTGGGGATCTCCGGATCGTCGGTCGGCCCGTTGGGCATGAAATCCTGGCCAAGACCGGGGCGGATCAGCTCGGCGAGCGGAACCCGGTGCCGCAGGCCCACGGACAGCGCGATCGCGTAGGTGCTCACCAGGCCCGCGCTGCTGGTGCCGTGCTTGCCCCAGTGGATGAAGACCTCGCCGAGGCTCCCGTCGTGACGCTGGTTGGCGGTGAGGTAGAACCGTTCCGCGCCGATGGTCACGGCCACGGTGTGCCCGCTGCGACGCCTCGGCATCTGCCGCTGAGCACCCAGCGCCAAGGCCTCCCCCTCTCCTCGAACTTAATCACTGCTGACCGTAATATATCCATGTCCATTTCGATGGTTTTTTCGCTATCACCTTTATACAAGATCATCGGGCCGAACGGCCCGTGGCTCGCGCACCGGGAACCGGACTCCCGGACCCGGTTAGGCGGTGAACTCGGCGTGCCAGCGGCGGCCGAGGAGGGCGGCCCGGGCCGCCAGCCACACGCCGAGCGCGGCCCAGATGCCGGGCAGGCCGAGGCGGGGGAAGGCCAGGACGAGCGCGGCCAGCGGGAGGTAGGCGAATACGGCCAGCACCATGGCGCGGAGCATGGCCACGTAGTCCGCGAGGCCGAGGATCAGGCCGTCCAGGACGAAGGCCAGCGCGGTCACGGGCTGGGTGACGGCCGCCACCAGGAGGGCCGTGGTGGCGGCGTGCCGGATCGCCGCGTCCTGGGTGAACAGGTAGGGGATGCCGAACGCCAGCGCGGCGGTCACCACGCCCATCGCGATCCCGGCCAGAAGGCCGAGCCGGAGCGTGCGCCGCCCGACCTGATGCGCGCCCGGCTTGTCGCCCGACCCGAGGCGGGAGCTGACGAACACCTGGGCCGGGACGGCCAGCGCGTCCAGCAGCAGCGCGAGCAGGTACCAGACGCGCATGGCAATCTGCTGGCCGCCGAGCGGCACCGGTCCCAGCCGGGCCGCGATCGCAGTCGTGGTCAGCGGGACCACGCCGAGGGCTATCGTCCGGACCGAGAGCCGGTGGCCGTCCCGCAGCAGGGCGGTCACCTCGTCGCGGCCGGGGCGGGCCGGCCGGATCCGGGCCCGGCGCCAGGAGGCGGCGGCGTACAGGCCGGCCGCGATGACCTGGGCGATGACCGTACCCCAGGCCGAGCCGAGCAGGCCCAGGTGCAGGCCGTAGACCAGGGCCAGTTCCAGCAGCACGTTGGCCACGTTGGCGGTGACCGCGATGCGCAGCGGCGTGCGGGTATCGGCCAGGCCGATCAGGTGCCCGTTCCCGGCGAACGACACGTACAGGAACGGCAGGCCGACCGCGGACACCCGCAGGTAGTCCGCCGCGCCGGACACGACGGGCCCGTGCCCGCCGCCCAGCACGGTGGCGACCGGGGTCGCCGCGGCCAGCAGGGCCAGCGCGATCACGATCCCGCCCCCGGCCGCCACCAGGTAGGCCGACCCGGCGGTCCGGGCCGCCCGGTCGGCGGCGCGGCCCGCGGCCAGGCCGGCCACCGCTGAGGTGGTGGCCATGGTCAGGAAAATGGCGAGCCAGGCGGTCGCGTTCAGCGCGGTCGAGGCGATGGCCAGCGACCCGAGCGGGGCAGCGCCCAGGTGGCCGACGATCGCGGTGTCGGCCAGGCTGTAGGCAGGTTCCGCGGCGATCGCGCCGAGCGCCGGCAGGGCCAGCGCGGCGATGCGCCGGTCCAGGTCGCGGTCCGGCCGGACGCGTCCTGGCCTGGTGAGCATGATCCATAGTCTCCGGGCGGGCGGAGGCAGGCGCAAAACCCGGTCGGCCGTCTCGCCATCCGGATGGCAGACTGCTGGGGTGCCGTCTTCCTCCGGTGACGTCGCCGCGGGCCGCGCGGTGGCGCAAGCCCGGCTGCCACCTCCGGTGCGGGCGCTGGTCGCGTTCGTGTGCCTGCTGGTGCTGGTGGACACGATGTTCTTCACCGCGCTGACCCCGCTGCTGCCGCACTACACCCACGCAGCTCACCTGACCAAGTCGGGCGCGGGCCTGCTGGTGGCCAGCTACCCGCTGGGCACCCTGATCGGGGCGCTGCCCGCCGGGGTGCTGGCGAGCCGGCTGGGCTACCGGACCGTGACGCTGCTCGGCCTGGCCCTGATGAGCGTGTCCACCCTGGTCTTCGGCTGGGTGGACACGGCCGCTGCGCTCGACGGCGCCCGGTTCGTCCAGGGCCTGGCCGGGGCGTGCACCTGGGCCGCCGGGCTGGCCTGGCTGGCCACCAAGGCCCCGCCCGAGCGACGCGGCCAGCTGCTGGGCACGGCCATGGGAGCGGCTGTGGGCGGTGCGCTGTTCGGCCCGGTGGTCGGGGCGCTGGCCGGCTGGGTGGGCACCGGGCCCGCGTTCTCCACCGCTGCGGTCCTCGGCGGCGTCCTCATGGCGGTGACGCTCGCAATGCCCGCCCCGGAGGCGTCTGCGCCCCAGGCCTGGCGGGTCATCCTGCCCGCGCTCCGGGACCGGCGGGTGGAACTGGGGCTGTGGCTGACCATGCTGGCCGGCATCGCGTTCGGCATGATCGACCTGCTGGCCCCGCTGCGGCTGGCCAGCCTGGGCCTGAGCACGCTGGTCATCGCGGCCACGTTCCTGGCGTCCGCGGGACTGGAGGCCGGGCTGGCCCCACTGGCGGGCCGGCAGGCCGACCGCCGCGGCCCCCTTGCGCCGATCAAGGTCTCCCTGATCGGCGCGACGGCCGTGGCCCTGCTGGCGCCGACGCTGAGCATCAGCTGGCTGCTGGTGCTGGTGCTGATCGTCGGCATGCCGGCCTTCGGCGTCCTGTTCACCCCGGCCATGACCCTGCTCAGCGAGGGCGCCAGCCGGCTGAAGATCGACCAGGGCCTGGCGTTCGGGGTAGGGAACCTGGCCTGGGCGGCCGGCCAGGCCATCTCCGCCGCGGGCAGCGGGGCCCTGGCGCAGGCCACCTCAGACCTGGTTCCGTACTCGTTGCTCGCCGGGGCCTGCCTGGTGACGCTCGGCCTCATCCAGCGGCCGCGCGGGGCACCGCGGGTTCAGCAGTAAACGTAGCCTCGGCTGGTGCCTTGGTAGGTGCACGAGTCGATCGTGGTGCCGTTTTGGTTCCGCAGGATCGCCGTATCCTCGGTGTTGTTCCAGATGTACCAGGAATGGTTCCAGTACCGGTCGGTCTGCGTACGGGTACCGTGGCCGGTGTGGATGGTCACGTACCCATGCGGCTTGATGGTGTAGGAACCGAACACGAATACGTGCCCGGCTTTGTCACGGAGCGTCCAGCGGCTCAGGTTAATGCTGGCGCCCGACGTGTTGTGCAGTTCCACCCACTCGTGGTTCAGGCTCGCGTCGCCGCCGTGGTCCGGGCCTGGTGAGTTATACCAGATCTCGTAAAGCTGCATCCGGTACGTCGCGGCCTGCGCCGCCGAGCCAGAGGCCATCGTGAGGCCGAACGCCATGGCCAGCCCCAGCAGCCCGGTCATCACGAATGCACCTATTTTCCGCATTTATCCCCCTCGCTGGTTTTTATCGCCATTAAATCTGGCCCGAGACCGGCACAGAATAGCAGCACGGACGGATCGGCGGCGACATCCTGGCAGATGCACTATCGGGCTTATCGCGACGTTTAATCGCGAACCTGATGATTGCGTTATGCCGTTACCTTCAGCCGCGACTAAGCCTCGATCCACCGGCCCATTCCGGTAGCTCGTTTCGGGCTTGATTCCTGCACGGGGAATTTTGCGAGGTGACTTTGGGTGCGGGTGTCCCGCCGCTCGCCTGCTGTGCGGCTTGTCCTGGGTTTCTGGTTTGGGGGACGGGGTTGCGGGTGGCCGCGGGGGCCGTCGGGGGTGCGGACCGGTTCGGGGCTGGTCAGGCCGCTGCGGCGGGCGGCCCGCAGGCCGCGTCCCACAGGTTCAGCCATTCCTGTTCGCGGTGCCAGCCTTGGGGCAGGTGCACGGTGATGTGGCCCCTGCCGTGGCGGGCGGTGCGGCCGGCGACCGCGATCAGGTCGCGGCGGATGGTTGCGGCCCGGGCCTTCGCGAAGGGCAGGCTGGCCAGCGCGCCGGCCGCGCGGACCAGGTTGTGCGCCATGGCCGCGATCGACAGCCACGCGGCGTTCGCGGCGAAAACCCCGGAGGGCATGTGAGCGAGCGGCCCGCTGGTGACGTCGGCGAAGACCTGCTCGACGACGGCGTGGTCGCGGTGCTGCCCCTCGGCCTGGACCAGTTCGAACGGCGAGTCGGTGAAGACCGCGTGGTAACGCCAGACAGGGAACAGCTCGTCTTGGCCGGCGCCGGCCTTGGTGTTCAGGTCCCGGACCCGGCGGACGATCAGCCGCGCGGTGACGGCCTGGCCCTTCTTCGACGCAAAGGCCGTGTACTGGGTCTCGGCGACCTCGGCGTCAGAGATCCAGCAGTCCAGCTGGTCGTCCCAGACCGCGTGCGCGTACCGGATCGCAGTCCAGGCATCGTCGCCGATGGCGGCGATGGCGGCGCGGATGCTGGTGTTCATCGGGACGGTGACGGAGAACCGTGCGCCCTGGCCGCGGACCGCGCCGATGACCGCGGCGTTGTAGTAGGCCGAGTCCATCCGGACGATGATCGTGCCGGTGCAGCCGCCGGGCGGGCAGTAGCGATCCACGATCCTGCCGTACCGGGCTTGGCCCTTGCTGGGCCGCAGTCCGCGGGCCGCTGGGCTCGCACCGGCAGCAACGCTCGTCACGGGAATCACACATTCAGCGTGGCTTCGATGATCAGGCCGCAGCTTAGCCAGCGGCCGTAGCCGGCACCACGACGGTGCCGGCCGCGGTGACGACGACGACCGGATCGGTGAGCACCGAGGCGGCCGACGGCCCGCGCGCCGGGTCGGCCCGGCACACCACGCGGGCCTCGAAGGCGAGCTGCCTGCTGCGCCGGCCGACGGCGGTGACCGTGGCCGTGGCCTCGATGACGTCACCGGCCCGCACCGGCGCGCGGAACTGCACGTCGGAGTAGGACGCGAACAGGCCCTCGTCGCCGTCCATCCGGATACACGCCTCGGTCGCCACGTCGCCGAACAGCCCGAGCACGTATGCGCCGTCCACCAGGCTTCCGCCGTAGTGGGCGTCCCCGTATCTGACGTACCTGCGCTGGGTCACGGTCAGGCCCACGTGGCCACTCACGCGGCCTCCCGCAGCGGGGCCAGAGCGTGAACCAGGTAGCTGGCCACCTCGCCGGGCGTGGTGCCGCGGCCGAAGATCTTGTCCACGCCGAGATCGGCTGCCGCGCCCGGGTCGAACCGGGGTCCGCCCGCCACCAGCAGCGGCCGGTGCGAGCCGAACCCGGCGCCGAACGCGGCCGACATCTCCCGGGTGTTCGACAGGTGGGCGTCGCGCTGGGTCACGACCTGGCTGACCAGGACCGCGTCGGCGTGCTCCGCGGCGGCCCGGGCCACCAGGTCGGCTACGCCGACCTGGGCGCCCATGTTCACCACCCGGATCTCCCGGTAGTACTCCAGGCCCTTCTCCCCCGCGTGCCCCTTGACGTTGAGGATGGCGTCGATGCCGACCGTGTGCGCGTCGGTGCCGATGCACGCGCCCACCACGACCAGCTTGCGGCCCAGCGCCGAACGGATCCGCAGGTTCACCTCCGCCGCCGGCAGGACCGGGAACTCCCGCTCGGCTACGGTCACCGCCGACAAGTCGACAACGTGGCTGACCCGCCCGTACACGATGAAGAAGGTGAAGTCCGGCCCGATCCCCTTGGCGTGCACGACCATCGCGGGATCCAGGCCCATCTTGGCCGCCAGCTGCAGGGCGGCGCCCTCGGCCCGGGCCCGCTGCGTCTCGTCGCCGAACGGCACGGGCAGCGTGAACGACACCTGCACCCGCCCGTCCCCGGTGGTGTCCCCGTACGGACGGACGATCCCGGCCGCGCTCACTGCGTCACCTCCAGCAGCTCGGACGCCGGGTTGTAGTAGCCCTCGGCGCGTTCCACTACCCCCTCCAGGCCGCGGCCGCCGTCGGGCGGGCGCCTGGTCACCCCGAACGTCCCCTCGGCGATGGCGGTCAGCAGCCCCTGCGAGCCGATCTTGCCCAGCAGGTCGACGGCCTCGCCGAGCACCTGCCGGGCCCGGCGGGCCACGAACCCGTCCGGCTCGGGCCGGAACGACTCGCCCAGCCGGCCCGCGGCCCGGCGCACGTACCGGACGTTCTCCAGGGCCAGGTCGCGGTCGGACAAGAACGGGGTATGGATGCCCTCGGTCATCATCCCGACCAGCAGGATGGACTGATCGGTCATCACCCCGCACAGGTTGAAGAACGCGTCCAGCAGGTACCCGGCGAACACATTGCCGGTCATGTGCTTGGTCGGCGGCATGTACTTCAGCGGCGCGTCCGGGAACAGCTCCCTGATCAGCAGGGCGTGAGCCAGCTCGAGCAGGAACGAGTCCGGCACGTCGGGGTTGATCTCGAACGCGTGCCCCAGGCCGAGCTGGGCGTCGGCCAGCCCGGCCTCGCGGCCGAAGTACTCGTTCAGCAGCTGCGAGACCACCACCGTGTGCGCGGCGTCCACCGCATCGGCGGTGGTCAGGTAGTTATCCTCGCCGGTGTTGATGACGATGCCCGCCCGCGCGTGCACCTGGCGGGAGAACCGCTGGTCGATGAACGTCCGCACCGGGTTGATGTCGCGGAAGATGATGCCGTACATGCAGTCGTTCAGCATCATGTCCAGCCGTTCCAGCCCGGCCAGCGCCGCGATCTCCGGCATGCACAGCCCGGAGGCGTAGTTGGTCAGCCGGACGTAGCGTCCCAGCTCCCGCGACACGTCGTCCAGCGCGACCCGCATCAGGCGGAAGTTCTCCCGGGTGGCGTACGTGCCCGCGTATCCCTCCCGCGTCGCGCCGTCGGGCACGTAGTCCAGCAGCGACTGCCCGGTGGACCGGATCACCGCGATGACGTCCGCACCCTCCCGCGCCGCCGCCTGGGCCTGCGGGATGTCCTCGTAGATGTCCCCGGTGGCGACGATCAGGTAGATCCACGGCATCGGCGGGTCGGCGGTGACGGCCAGCATCCGGTCCCGCTCGGCCCGCTGGGCGTCGATCCGGGCGATGCCATTTTTGACCGAACGAAGCGCGGCTTCCCGGGCCGCGTCCCCCTCGTGCCCCCCGGGAAGGCGGAACTTCACCTGGCCCGCGGCCGCGTCAGCGGCCAGCGTGCGCAGGTCCGGGTAGCCGCCGGCCAGCATCGCATCCCAGACCGGCAGGGCGATGCCGTGCTCGAGCCCGGCGGCCTCGCGGACCGCGTCGGCGAGCCGGTTCACCCACGGCATCCCGTCGGAGTCGGCGCCGTCCAGCCCGGCCAGCCGCAGCACGGCCCGTTCCACCGACACCGTGGTGTGCGTGCGGGCCAGCTCGGTGACGGGCTCGCCGGCCCGCCGGGCCAGCTCGCGGGCCCGGCGGACCAGCGCGGGATCGAGGTCAAGCTTGCCGGTCATGGCCGCAGCCTCCGTTCGAACAGCGCGCGCACGCGCGGGTTCTCCCGGACCAGGCCGAGGGCGAGGTCCGCGTGCCCGGGCACATAGCCGTTCCCGACCAGCATCCTCACGTCGGCGGCCAGGCCCTCCGCGCCGAGCGCCGCGGCGCTGAACGATGTCGCCATCGAGAAGAAGATCACCGTGCCGCCCTGGGCGGTGGACAAGATGGCGCCGCCCTCGCAGCCGGCCACGTCCACGCACACCACGGTCACGTCCGCCGGGCCGCCGGCGGCCTGCACCTTTTCCGCGAGGCCCACCGGGTCCCGGGCGTCCGCGATCACGATCTCGTCGGCCAGGGGGGACTCCTGCGTAGCGGCGTGATCGCGAAGCAGGGCGGCTTCGGCCTCGTCGGGGACGATGCCGATGACCTTGCTCGCGCCTGACCGGCGGGCGGCCGCGGCGGACAGGGAGCCGCTCTTCCCGGCGGCGCCGATTATCACCACCACTGCGCCTTCCTTCACCACACGGCTGGTCAGGGCGGGGGCGCCGCACACGTCCAGGACCGCGAGCGACAGCGGCACCGGGAGGTCTTCGGGCAGGACGGCGGCGATGGACCGGGCGAACAAGATGGCGTGCCCCTCGCACGGCACCTGCTCGGACAGGCCGTCCCAGCCGGCCAGGCCATCGGTGATGTCCAGCGGGGTCAGGGTGAGCGAGACCAGGGTGGCGATGCGCTGGCCCGGCTGCAGGCCGAGCGGGGACCGCGGGCCTGCCGCCTCGACCGTGCCGGTCAGCATGCCGCCCGACCCGGTGACCGGATTCTGCATCTTGCCCCGGGTGGCGATGATCTCGGCCACCGCGGCCCTGATCTTGTCCGGGTCGCCGGCGTAGGCCTCGCGCAGCTGCCGGTAGGAGGCGGCGTCCAGGTTCAGCCGGTCGACGCGGACCCGGACCTCATCCGGCGCGATCGCCGGATCCGGGTCCAGCCGCCACGCCGCCTGCGGCAGCACGCCGGGCGGGTCCAGCACCCGGTGCACGCCGAGCGGCGAGGCCAGCCGGGCCGCGGCCGGCCGGGCCTGGGCGGCTGCAACTTGGCTGGAGGCCTGGGCCGGGGCCGGGGCGGAAGGCGAGGTCGTCATGGGCAGGGTCCTTCCCGCACGTCGGCTGCGTCCAGGCCGGGTCGGCGGCCTGCCCGCCTCGACGTGCACAGGCGAGGTAGGTGAAACTACGATCCGTTCAGTATAATCTCCTGTTGAACGGATTATTTGCTATAGATTTTTCGGCATATATGTAGATTAATGGTAAATCCTACCGTCGCGAGGTGTCTACCGCCGGGCGGCGTCGGGTCGTACTGGAAGATCTACGCCACGTTAGGTTTTGTACCGCAGATCCTTCGGTACTATCCCCGGATTGGAGGACTTCGTTCATGGTCTCTCAGCCCTATGTGTACCGGCGGCAGGAGCTGGCCGAGCCCGACTGGCGCCGGTTCCCCGGCTGGGCGTCGGTGCCCGCCGCCGACTGGGAGTCCGCGCAGTGGCAGCGCGCCCATTGCGTCAAGAACGCGCGGCAGCTCAGGCAGGTCACCGGGGCGGGGCTGGACGAGGGGTTCTTCGAGGATCTGGAGCGCGACCAGCGCGAGCGGGCGACCATGTCGATGCTGATCCCGCCGCAGATGCTCAACACCATGGTGCCGTCCGGGTCGCCGGACCAGCCCGGCTTCACCGAGGCGTTCTACGCCGATCCGGTGCGGCGGTACATGATCCCGGCGTTCAGCGACCGGCGGCCCGACTGGCCGTCGCACCCGTACGCGCAGCGCGACTCGCTGCACGAGGCCGAGATGTGGGCGGTGGAGGGCCTGACCCACCGCTACCCGACCAAGGTGCTGGCCGAGCTGCTGCCGACCTGCCCCCAGTACTGCGGCCACTGCACCCGGATGGACCTGGTCGGCAATCCGACGGCCCAGGCCGGCAAGCACAAGTTCGCCATGGCCCGCGACGACCGGCTCGGCGCGATGCTGGATTACCTGCGCCGCACGCCCGGCGTGCGCGACGTGGTGGTCTCCGGCGGGGACGTGGCTAACCTGCCCTGGCCGCGCCTGGAGGGCTTCGTGTCCGCGCTGCTGCAGATCGACTCGATCCGGGACATCAGGCTGGCCAGCAAGGCCCTCATGGGCCTGCCGCAGCACTGGCTGTCCGACGAGGTGCGCGCGGGCATGGCCCGGCTGTCCGGCACGGCCCGCGCGCGCGGGGTGAACATCGCCATCCACACCCACGTGAACGCCGCCCAGTCGGTGACCCCGCTGGTCGGGCGGGCCGCCGCGGCCATGCTCGAGGCCGGCGTCCGGGACGTGCGCAACCAGGGCGTGCTGCTGCGGGGGGTGAACGACAGCGCCGGCGCGCTGCTGGACCTGTGCTTCGCCCTGCTCGACGGGGCCTCGATCACGCCCTACTACTTCTATATGTGCGACATGATCCCCGGCAGCGAGCACTGGCGGCTGTCGCTGGCCGAAGCCCAGGCGCTGCAGCACGCCATCATGGGCTACCTGCCCGGGTTCGCCACCCCGCGGGTGGTCTGCGACGTGCCCTACGTCGGCAAGCGCTGGGTGCACCAGGTGGCCAGGTACGACACCGAGCGCGGCATCTCCTACTGGACGAAGAACTACCACACCGCCATCGAGACCGACGACGAGCTGGCGCTCAGCCGCGAGCACCCCTACTACGACCCGATCTATCTGCTCCCCGAAGCGGGCCAGGCCTGGTGGCGTTCGGTGGCGGCGCGGCCGCGGGCCGGCGCCGCGATCGTCAGCCTGGCCGACGCCGCCGGCGCCGTCTAGCGGATGTTCCAGGTGATCGGCTCGGTCGGCGCGTAGCAGCACGCAGTTCCCATCCGCAGCGCGCCGCGCAGGTGGGCGGCCAGCTCAGGATGCACGCGGTCGAGCTTGGACAGCGCGTCACGCACCCGGGCGCTGACCGTCTTCCTGGCTCGCTCGGTCTCATCGCCGAGCCTGCGGTCCCGGCCGCCCAGGCCGGCGGCCGCGGCCAGCTCGCGGATCAGCGCAGCGCGCTCGGCGTGCAGCTCCTCGGCCCGCTCGGCGCGGCCCGCGGCGTCGGCCGCGTCGATCTCCCCGGCCAGCCGGTCCAGGCGCAGCTTGTATGCGGCTTTGGCCTGCTCGTCCAGCACGGGGTCGGCACCGGTACGCGGCAGCTCGGACCCGACCAGGGTGAGGACGTGCACGTCCGCGCCGCGGGCGCCGATCAGAACCGCGACGTCGGCGAGGCCCTTGGTATCGGGAAGCTGAGCGTGCTGGCCTCCGAAGCAGAGCAGCCGGACGCCGTTCACCAGCCGGAACTCGTTGGCTTCAGCAGCGGCCGGAGAGCCCCGGAGCCTGCTGAGGGCCTGCTCGGACAGCCGGGCCCAGCCGGCGGCCCCGAGCCGCTCGTGCAGGGCTAGGGCCGCGCGGAAGTGCTCCTCGGCGGCAGCGGTTTCCCCGAGCGAGGCGGCCAGGGCGCCGAGGTGGTGGTCGACCGCGGCGTGGTAGGACGCGCAGCCGCCCACGACAACGTGGGTCCCGGCGTGCGGGAGAAGCCGCTCGTAGACCCACCTCCGCTGGGTGTCGGAGCCCGCCACGGAGAAGACCACGGCCGCCGCGGCGAGTCCTTCGAGACCCGTCCATACCGGGATGTCGAGCACACTGAAGTCGCCCAGGACGGCGGCGGCCTCGGCCGCGTCTCCGCGGGCGGCGTGAGGCCAGGCCTGCAGGAGCGGGAACGCCGACCAGAGCGGGTCGGAAGGGTCCATCCCGGTCGGCGGCTCGCGCACGCCGAGAGCCACCAGCGCGTAGCGGGAGGTGCAGTAACAGCCGATGGCGTCCTGCTCGCCGATGGCCAAGCCCAGCTCCAGCGCCTGCTCGCCGAGCAGAGCCGATTCCTGGGGCCGGCCGGCCAGCTGGGCGAAGGTGGCCCGGCGGGTCAGTGCGGCCCAGCGGCCCCGCGCGTGGCCCAGGTTCTCGGCCAGCTCCACGTAGTCGAGCAGCTCACCCCGGCCGTCCGGGTCGCCGAGCTCCAGCAGCCCCGCGGCGCGCAGGAGGTGTGCTTCGGCCACGAGATCGGCGTCACCACAGCTCTGCGCTGCCTCGAGCATCTCGGCGATGACCGGCAGCCGGCTGGCCGCGGTGCCAGGAGCCCACATCGCGTCGTGGACGGCGAGCTTGGCCGTGGCCAGGGCGCTGGCGTCGTTCGCGGCGGCAGCCAGCTCCACGGCTTGTTGCGCGGTCCGGATCTCCGCCGGCCCGGGCAGCCGGTCCAGCCCGTGTCGCTGCGTGCGGGCCAGCGCCGCCAGCACCCGGGACCGCAGGGCCGGCGGCCCCCCGCCGTCCTCCAGCTGCTGCGCAGCCTCGCGCAGCAGGACGAGCAGCTCGGCGTTCAGCGCGCCAGATCTGTGCCCGAGCATCTGCATGCCGAGCGCCGCCGCCGCGAGCCCGGCGGCATCGGAGGCCGCCCGGCTGGCCTGGATGACCTGCTGCAAGCGCTGCACGGCCAGGCCGGGCTTCCCGGCCCGGTCATATGACTCGGCAAGCTGGAGCAGGATCTCGGTGCGCTGGCCGACCGGGCCGAGTTCCTCGGTGATCTGCAGAGCCCGGAGGTAATGCGCACAGGCGTCCTCGTGCCCGAGACGCGCGGTCGCCTCCCGGGCGGCCAGCAGCGAATACCGGAGAGCGTCGGGGCGGGCCTGTGCTCCCGCAGCCACCAGGTGCCCGGCGATCCGGGCCGCCGGGCCCGGTCGTCCCTGCAGCGCTTTCCCGACCGACAAGTTGAGTACGGCCCGGTCAGCCTGGCTGAGTCCGTCGAGGATGGTCTCGCGGTACAGGTCGTGGCTGAACGAGCTCCCGGTGATGACACCCGCCCGGCGGGCCTCGTCCAGAAGGCTCCCGGCCGCCGCCTCACCGGCCGGGACAGCGTCCTGCACCAGCAGGCTGAGGTCAATATCGCGGCCCGCGACGGCCGCCCATTCCAGCAGCCGCACGCATTCGGTGGGCAGCCGGGCCAGCCTCCGGCGCAGCGTCTCCGCGACACTGGCCGGGATCTGGGCCGGCTGGCTCCACGAGCCCTGCGCGAGGAGGAGCCGGGTCAGCTCACGGATGAAGAACGGGTTGCCGCCGCTGCGCCGCCACAGCTCGGCGGTGACCTGGTCCGGCACCTCCTCACCGACCAGCTCCCGGGCTAGCGTCCCGACCTCGCCCAGGGCCAGGCCGGCCAGCGCGAGTTGCTGAGCCTCGCCAGCGAGCTCGCGCAGTTCCGGGGGTGCCTCGGTGTCGCGGTAGGCACCGAGCAGCACCACCCTGGCCGTCAGGGCCCGGGCCAGGAACCTCAGCAGCCGCAGCGACGGCTCATCCGCCCAGTGCAGGTCATCGAGCACCACGAGCACGGGCCCGTCGGCGGCCAGGAGGCCCAGGCACCGCGATACCGCTTCGAACAGCCGGAACTGGGCGTCCGCCGCCGCGGCGGCGCTCATCGAGTCGGCCGGCCCGGACGCAGGCTGCAGCAGCCAGCCCGCCTCGCCGAGCTCGGCCGTCGGCAGGCCGCTGGCCCGCAGGACCTGTGACCAGGGCCAGTAGGGCGGCACCCCGTCGCCCTCCCAGCAGGACCCGCGCAGCACCCGCGACCCCGGCCCGGCCTGCGTGATGAGCGCGGCCAGCACGGCCGTCTTGCCGATGCCAGCCTCGCCGCTGATCAGCAGGAACTGCCCGCCGCCGACCCAGGCATTGCTGAGCACCGAGCTGGCGGCGGCCAGAACCTGCTCGCGCCCGACGAGCCGGTCGGCTCCACTCATGGCACCATCATGGCCAGTTAGGGCCGCAGCTCCAAGACCAAGTTGAGCGGGGCCGGAACGTCAAGCCTGCGTACCCGGCCGAATCCTGCTTCGGCCGCCAGGTCCCGCAGCCGCTTCTCCCCGGCCTGCGCGCCCAGCGGCTCGCCCGACGCGGCCGTCTTCTGGGACACCGCGTTCGGCGTGCACACGAGGGCCGAGACGGCGTAGAACATGCGCCCGCTCGGATGAAAATTGCCCTCGATGTGATCGGCGCCGAGCGGCTCGAACAACAGCACCACCCCGGACGGTGCGATGGCTTCCCTGGCCCGCGTCAGCGCGCCGAGAGGGTCACCCATGTCGTGCAGCGAGTCGAAGAAAGTGACCAGGTCATAACCCCGGCCGGGCAGGTCAGCGGCCGCCGCCACCTCGAACCTTACGTTCGGGGCGGCGCTGCGGGCCGCCTCGGCGCGGGCGTGGGCGATCGAGGCGTCATGGTAGTCGAGGCCGAGGACCCGCGCCGCGGGGTAAAGCCCGGCGAGGGCCAGGGTCGGTGCGCCGTACCCGCAGCCGACGTCGGCCACCGAGCCGCCGGCGGCGAGGGCCGGTGCCACGCCGGCCGTCGCGCCGACCGCGGCCTCGATGAGCTCGGCGGGCAGCATGAGCCTGGTGAACTCGTCCACGCCGTGCCAGTAGTCCTCGGTGCGCTGATGCCACCCGAACCCCCGGCCGGTGCTGAAGGCCTCGCTGAACGCGGCGTAACCCTCGCCCATCGAGGACATCATGGTGGCGCACGCATCGACGAGCGCTCCGCCCGGGCCGTAACAGATGGCTGCGGCGACGGCATCAGGCAGCGTGAACGTCCCGGTGACCGGATCATAGTCCAGGTACCCGCCGGCCGCCTGAGCCCGCAGCCACTCCCGCACCAGGGCCGGGTCCACGCTGACCTTCGCCGCGACCTCGGCGGTGGTCAGCGGCCCGGCTCCGGCGAGCGCCGCCCAGAGCCCGCTGCGGGTACCGAGCGACGTGAGCAGCACACCCAGCGCCGCACCCAGCTCGGTCACGATCTTGCCCATCTGTTCCTCGACCGCCGCGCCGGTGTCCTCGGCGTCCGGGACCCCGCTCCCCTGCGCTCCCGTGGCCTCCTGCATCATGCTCATGCCATGACTCCTTCTGCCCGGCCAGGACCGATCCCGGCTCCTACCCCAAGGGCGCTAGGTGCTGCCTCGCGAGCGCGAGGTCAGAACTCGCGCCCTGGGGCGCGGGTGCCCGCGTCATGGCTGCCGCGGCGGGCGGCCAGCTCGTCGAGGTGCTGCCTGACCGCCGGCCATTCGGGTGCCGTGACGCTGTAGCGGGCCGAGTCGCGCGGCTTGCCGTCCGTGCCGAGCCGGTGCGCGCGCAGGATGCCCTCGAAGCGCGCGCCGATCCGTTCCATGGCCTGCCGGGAGCGCTGGTTCCGCGCGTCGGTGTGCAGGGACACCGACTGCACCTGCCAGGTCCCGAAGGCGTGGCTCAGCATGAGCCGCTTCATCTCGGTGTTCGCCCCGGTCCTGACGGCCTTCGGGCTGAGCCAGGTGAAACCGATCTCGCAGGTGTCCGGACCGCTGCGGGCCTGGCCATCCGGCCACCCCCAGTACTCCAGGTCGAAGAACCGCGTCGACCCGATGACCGTGTCGTCGCTGGTCCGCACGACCGCGAACGGCACCGCGGTCCCGGCGTCGCGGGCCGCGAGCGCCGTCTCGACGTACCGGCGGACCTGGTCTTCGTCCTGCGGCACCGCGGACCAGCGGTACAGCTCCGCGCCGCCGGCGCTCGCGGCGGCCAGCCCGGGCACGTGCTGCTGGCCCAAGGGCTCGAGCCGGACGACCTGGCCGGCCAGCGTCCCCGTGGCACTGGCGGCCGGCTCGGGTGCGGCAGCGTCGATGCGCTGCGGCCGTTCCAGGTAACGGCTGCTGGGCGCGGCGAAGCCGAACTGGCGGTACAGGCCGTGCGCGTCGGCGGTGTGCAGCATCCAGCGCCACCTGGCGCCGGGGCCGTCCTCGATCATCAGCTGCATGATCGCCTTGCCCAGCCCGGCGCCGCGGTGTTCGGGCAGCACGTACACGTCGCCCAGGTAGGCGTTTGCGGCGTCCGCGAAGGCCCGGGCGAACCCGACCATGGCCCCGGCCCGGTCGTAGACGCCCACCACGCGCCAGGCCCCGGTGATCTGGCGCTTGATGTCCTCGGCGCTGCGCCACCGGGCCCAGTAGGCCTCGGTGGTCAGGAACGCCACCGCGGCCCCGGGGTCGATCCGGCCCGGGTCGTCGTCGAGCTCGTAAGCGCCCGCGGTCATCCGCATCACGGCACCTCCAGCGTGTCCAGGGCGTGGTCGATATCGGCGATCAGGTCCGCGGCCGGCTCCACGCCGACCGACAGCCTGATCAGGCCGGCCGGCGCCGTCTCGCCCGCCCACCGGCCCCGCCGCTCCCAGGTAGATTCCACGCCGCCGAAGCTGGTGGCGGGCAGGATCAGGCGCGAGCTGGCCACCACCCGGTCGGCGGCCTCCGCCGAGCCCACTTCGAAGGACAGCAGCGGCCCGGAGCCGTCCGGCATCTGCCGCCTGGCGATCTCGATCGCCGCCGGGTCGGTGCCCGGGTAATGCACGGCGTGCACGCGCTGATGGGAGACCAGGTGCCGGGTGACGGCCAGCGCGCTGGCCGACTGGCGGGCGATGCGCAGCGGCAGCGTCTTCAGTCCGCGCAGCGCCAGCCACGCCTCGAACGGTCCGGGGATGCCGCCGCCGCTGGTCCGCCAGGCGCGCAGGTCGGCGATGAGCTTCTCGTCCCGGCTGACCACCGCGCCGGCGATCACGTCGGAGTGCCCGGAGATCGCCTTGGTCAGCGAGTACAGCGAGGCGGCCGCACCCCAGTCCAGCGGCCGCTGCAGCAACCCGGTGACGGCGGTGTTGTCCACGATCATGGGCGCGCCCGCTGCGGCCGCGGCCTGGGCCAGCCCGGCCAGGTCGGCCACCCGCAGCAGCGGGTTGGTCGGCGTCTCGGCCCATAGCACCGAGGGCGCCGCCTTCAGCTCGCGTTCCACCGCGGCCAGGTCGCACAGATCGACGGGGACCGGTACGGCACCGTGCGGCCTGAGCCCGGCCAGCACCCGCGTGCCGTAATAGCCGTCGGCGGCCAGCACGATGCGCTCGCGCCCCTCGGCCAGTGCGAGCATGAGCGCCATCGAGGCCGCCTGGCCCGAGGCGAAGGCCACCGCCTGCGCGTCCTCCAGGCCGCCCAGCGCCTCCTCGAGCGCCTCCCAGCCCGGGTTGCTCTCCCGGCCGTAGCCCCGGCCGGGCTGCGGCACGCCGTCCGATACGTAGATGCTGGCCGGGACCAGCGGCGGGGTGGCCGGGCGGCCCGCCGCCCGGTCGGTGCCGGCGTGAATCAGCCTGGCCTCGGCGGAGAAGCTCTCGGTCATGAACCTTCCCGGGTGGTCGCCAAGAATGTTACAGTACATATCGTGAACATACCGGTACGATATCGCCTTTCCGGCGGCACCGCCAAGGAGATATCGGCCAGCGTGGAGGCGGGCGTCCGCCGCGGGCAGCTGAACCCGGGCGACCGGCTTCCGGCGGTCCGCGAGCTGGCCGACCAGCTCGGCATCAGCCCGACCACGGTGGCGGCGGCCTACGGCGACCTGCGCCGCCGGGGCATCACCGCCGGCGCGGGCCGCGCCGGCACCCGGATCCGCGGCGCTCCCCCGGTCAGCCGCCGCGGCTACCTGCCCGTCCCGGCGGGCACCCGCGACCTGATCACTGGCGGCCCCGACCCGGCCCTGCTGCCCGACCTGCCGCCCCGGTCGGCCAGGCCGGCGACGCGGCTGTACGGCGCGGCCCCGGTCTCGCCGCGGCTGCGCCGGCTGGCCGCCGAGCAGCTGGCCGCCGACGGCATCGACACCTCCAGCCTCATGGTCACCGGCGGCGCGCTGGACGGCATCGAGCGGGTCCTGTCCGCCTGGCTCACCCCCTCGGACCGGGTGATCGTCGAGGACCCCGGCCATGCGGTGACCTTCGACCTGATCGCGGCCATGGGATATACCCCGCTGCCGGTGCCGGTGGATGACCTGGGCCTGCGGCCCGCCGAGCTGGCCGCCGCGCTGGACCGGGGCGCGGGTGCGGTCATCATGACCCCGCGGGCGCAGGCCGCCACCGGCGCCGCCTGGGACGCCGGCCGGGCCGCCGTGCTCGGTGCGGTGCTGGCCCGCCACCCGTCCGTCGGGGTGATCGAGGACGACCATGCCGGGCCCGTCGCGGGCGTGCCGGCCTTCTCGGTGTGCAGCGGGCTGCCCGGCCGCGAGCGCTGGGTCACGATTCGCTCGGTGTCCAAGTCGCTCGGCCCGGACCTGCGGCTGGCGGTGCTGGCCGGGGACGAGGTGACCGTGGCCCGGGTCGCGGGCCGCCAGGCGCTGGGCACCGGCTGGGTGAGCTACCAGCTCCAGGAGCTGGTCGCGGATCTGTGGGCCGATCCGTCAGTGGCGCGCGGGCTGGCGCACGCGGCCGAGGTCTACGCCCGCCGGGGCGAGGCGCTGCGCTCGGCGCTGCGCGGTCAGGGGATCACCGCCAGCGGCCGGTCCGGGTTCACCTGCTGGGTGCCCGCCGCCGACGAGGACGGGGTGGCGGCGGCGCTGGCCGCCGACGGCTGGGCGGTCGCGCCCGGGCAGCGGTTCCGCATCGCCGCGCCGCCCGGGGTCAGGATCTCCTTCGCCGCCCTGGAGGCGGCCGACGCCGCCTCGTTCGCGTCCGACTTCGCCCGCGCGCTGCGGCACCAGCCGGCCCGCCTGGACTGAGCGGACCAGCGCAACCTAATAACGAGCAAAACGGCCGGGAAAATAGCCAAAGCACGCGACGATCTCGCGAACCTGCGCCCGTCGCTATAGCGTTGGCCTATGGCGCGACGCAGCGAACAGATCAGCCTTCACCTCAACGCGTACCTGGCCGCTCACACCAGCCCGCCGGATGCCGTGCTGCGGGAGCTGGCCAATGAGACCGCTGACCTGTTCCCGAACGAGGCCGGCCTGCAGATCGCTCCCGAGCAGGGCACCTTCATGACGCTGATCACCCAGCTGACCGGGGCCCGTTCGGCGATCGAGATCGGCACCTTCACCGGCTACTCCTCGATCTGCATCACCCGCGGCCTCGCGCCCGGCGGGACCCTGCTGTGCTGCGACGTCAGCGAGCAGTGGACGTCGGTGGCCCGGAAGTACTGGGAAAAAGCGGGCCTGGCCGATCGGATCGAGCTGCGGCTCGCCCCGGCCATCCAGACGCTCTTGTCGCTGCCCGACGAGGAGCTGTTCGACCTGGCCTTCATCGACGCCGACAAGGAAAGCTACCTCGACTACTGGCGCCAGGTCGTGCCGCGGATCCGCCCGGGCGGGCTGATCATGGTGGACAACACGTTCTCGCACGGCCGGGTGCTCGACGCGGGCAACGACAATCCCGTCGTGATCGCCATCAGGGACCTCAACGACCACGCCGCCGCCGACGACCGCGTCGACGTGGTCATGGTCCCCCTCGGCGACGGGCTCACCCTGGCCCGCAAGAAATAGCCCCGCCCGGCGTCCGGCCGCCTGCCCCGCACCGAGCGGCCGCCGCCCGGCCCCGGGCTAGCTGGCCGCCGCTACCGACGCCAGGCCGGTCTCGGGATCGAAGGGGACGGATGCGTGCTCGTGGATGACCGTCCAGCCCTGGCCGGTCCGGCGCAGGCAGGTGGTGTAGCGGACCACCATGTCCAGCGTCCCGCCGCCGGCCAGCGGGCCGCGGAAGCGCTGCACAGAGCGGCAGAACGCGACGTGCTGGTCCGCGGTGGTCTGCAGGTCGCGTACGTCGCAGTCGATCGGGCCATCGAAGGTTGAGAACCACTGGACCAGCCTGTGCCTGAGCGCGTCCAGGCCCGCATGCTGCAGCGGGGTGACGGCATCGAAGATCAGGACGTCATCGGCGTAGTGCGCGGTGCGCCCGGTTACGTCCCTGCCCCGCAGCGCCTCGGTCCAGGCCTCGATGAGGGAGCGGATCTCAGCCCCGGGCCGGCTTTCCGGCGCGCTCATCGGCGTGTCCCGCTTTCCGTCAGCTCGGCGCCCAGGGCATCGAGCTGCTGGCCGGTTCCCTGCTCGCGCCAGCCCGGGTCCTCCAGGCCGTCGAGGTAGGCGCCCTGCTCGGTCAGGAGAAGCCGGGTACCGTCACCGGCCGGAGAGATCTCCACGGTGGTGAGCGACACGGTGGCGACCTTGTCGCCAACCGACAGCGTGGAGCTGAAGACGATCCGGGCTGAGGGAACGATGTCGTGGTAGGTCGACTCGAACGTCAGAACCTCGCCGCCGCCGCCCGCTCCGCGGGCGACCTCATGGCCGCCGACCCGGAAATCGAGCTGGTGCTCCGAGTCCGGGCCCGCGAACCATTGAGCCTTCGCCGCGGGCTCGGCCCACGCGGCGAACACGCGGGACGGCGCCGCGGTGTAGGTGCGTTCGAGGCTGAAGGTGGCATGCGCCACGGAGTGCTCACTCATCGCTGGTCTCTCCTAGAGGATCTTCGGACAGGTAGCCGCCGAGCCGGTCAAGCCGCCGCTCCCAGGTGGTCCGCTGGCGGGCGGCCCAGCGCTCCACCTCCCGGAGCGTCTCCGGCTCGATGCGGCAGGTGCGGACCCGGCCGGCCTTCTCCGAGGCGACGAGCGAGCAGGCTTCCAGGACCTGCAGGTGCTGCATCACCGCCGGCAGGGACATGGCGAGAGGCTGAGCCAGTTCGCTCACCGACGCCGGCCCGCGGGCCAGCCGCTCGACGATCAGCCTGCGGGACGGGTCCGCCAGCGCGTGAAAGGCCCGGTCCAGGCCCGCACCTTGGTTAAGCACATTCTTAAGTATTACCTCCGCCAAGCCAACAGTCAAGTATCTTCTTAACTATTGACGGGCACTATTCAGCGTCGAGCCCGTCGGGTACAGCGGCGCTACTCGTCGTCGAGCCCGTCGGGCACATCTGCTTGCTCGCTGCGCAGCACCAGCCCGGCCGACTCGGCCTGCTGCTGGAGGAGCGCGGCGAAGTCGGCGTCGCCGTGGCCGTGTCCCACCAGGCTCTGGATGAGCTGATGCACAGTCGCGGCTACCGGCATCGGCACCTCGTGTTCGCGCGCGGCCGCCAGGCCGAGATCGAAGTCCTTCCGCAGCAGCGCGGCAGTGAAGGTGGGCTCGAAGTCCAGGTTCACGAACGCAGGCGCCTTGTATCCGGTGAACAGGGAGCCCATCACGCTCTGGTTCAGGCAGGCGAGGAAGGCCTGCCTGCTGATGCCGCTTTTCTCCGCCAGGACGGTGATCTCGGCCAGCGACTGGGCCACCACGCCGAGGAAGAGGTTATGGCAGAGCTTCACCGTCCTGGCCGCCTCGCCCTCGCCGACGTAGGTCACGCCGCGGCCGAGCATGACCAGGTACGGCTGGGCCAGGGCGAACGCGTCCCGCGGCCCGGAGACGGCCGCCGTCATCTTCCCGGCCCGGACCACCCTGGGGTTGCCCATCACCGGCGCCGCCAGCAGCGCGGTGCCCCGGTCGACGATCTCCGCCCGGACCCGGGCTGAGGCCTCGGCCGACACTGTGGAGCAGTCGACCAGCACGCGGGGCGCGGCCCCTCGGGCCTCGGACATCAGCCCGTTTCGGCCGAGCACCGCGGCGATCAGGTCATCCGACGACCCGACGGTGACGAACACGATGTCCGCGGCGGCGAGCTCGGCGGCGGTACCCGCAGGCCGGGCACCCAGCCGCACCAGCGGCTCGGCCTTGGCCGGCGAGCGGTTATAGACGGCGAGATCGCAGCCGGCCAGGAGCAGCCGCCTGGCCATCTCGGTGCCCATGCGCCCGGTTCCCAGCCAGCCGAGCCGGTGCGTGTTCTCGTTTCCGACCATGTCACCAGATCCCTCCCCGTCACTGGTCACAATCGTTTGCGCCTGAGACTGGCCTCGCACCGCGCCTATTGTCAATGCGGGATGGCCAACCGTTACCAGCCGCAAAGGGCCTGTCATCCGGCGCAGATCTCGCCCATCCGGCCCCTTCGCAGGCTGACACGGCAATCGATTGCCCCGGGGTAACCCGCGCCCGGGCGACCGGCGATGCCGCCTGCCGCGGTCTACCCCGGGGACGCCTCAGCCGCCCGGCGGGACGCGGCACGGCTGAGCGGCACCGGCATCAGGCGGGGCGTGCCGCCCGCGTCTTCGCCGCCCGCCCCTGCGGCAGGCCGACCGGGCGCCGTAGCGGATCCCCGGACCACCAGTTCCGGCGCGAGGTAAAGGATCTTCACCGGCACTTCGCGCTTGCCGAGCCGCTCGAGCAGCAGCTGCGCCGCTTCGGTGCCCAGCTGGTAGTGCGGGAAGCGCACGGTGGTGAGCGGCGGCCGCACGCGGTCAATGAACGGCATGTCGTTGAAGCCGGTCACCGAGATGTCATCGGGGCACTGCAGGCCGGCTTCTTCGAGCGCGGCATAGCAGCCCACGGCCAGCATGTCATTGGCCGCTGCGACCGCGGTGAAGCCGCCTGGCCTGGCCAGCAGCTCGCGGGCACAGCGGATGCCTTCCTCGACCGTGTACCGGCCGGCGTAGGCGATCAGCTCCTCGCTGACCCCCAGCCCGTGCGCGGCCATGCCGTCCCGGAAGCCGCGCAGACGGCTCACGCCGGTGGATGCCTCCTGCGGCCCGGCGATGTGGGCGATACGGGTGTGGCCGAGCTTGGCCAGGTGGCTGACGGCCATCCTGGCCCCTTGCTCGTTGTCCACCGAGACCGAGGAAAAGCTGTAGTCCGGTGAGAGCCGGTTCATCAGCACCACGGGCAGGTCGGCCGCGGCCGCCTCGGCGAGCAGGCGGTCATGCAAGGTGGCGGTCGCGAGCACGAAGCCGTCGACGTGGCGCGCCCGCATCTGCTCGAAGATCAGCCGCTCCCGGGTGGCGTCAGAGTCGGTGTTGCCGAGCAAGGCCACGTAACCCGCCGCGGCGAGCCTGTCTTCCAGGCCGCGGACGATCGGCGGGAACAGCGGGTTGTTCAGGTCCGGGATCAGCACGCCGACCGTATAGGAGCGGCGGGTCCGCAGGCTGCGCGCGACGGGATTGGGCCGGTAGCCGAGTTCGGCGGCGGCAGCGCTCACCCGGCGCGCGGTGTCCTCGCTGACCAGGATCCGGGTTTCCGGGTTGAGCGCACGGGACGCGGTAGCCGGGTGGACCCGAGCCGCCGCCGCCACGTCGCGCAGGGTGGCCGGACGGTCAGGCATAACACATCTCGCTCCCCCACCCCGCCGCTGGGGCATCCGCCCCGGGTCTTCGCACTTCGGACGTATTACCACACTATCCCCGTGACCGGCCGCTGAGACTACCCCGGCATCGGTTCCCCAGCCCGGCGGCGGAGGGCAGCGAGCCCGGGCGACGCCGGCACCTGCCGCGCGGCGTTCAGCGGTACGCCGAGATGATGACCAGCGACGATCCGCGCCGACCCGGACGGTCCGGGTAGCCGCCTCCGGCGACGGCCCGCTCGGTGGCGACGGCCCGCTCGGTGGCGACGGCCCGCTCGGTGGCGACGGCCCGCTCGGTGGCGACGGCCCGCTCGGTGGCGGCCGACAGGACGGTCCTAGACCAGCTGACGTGCCAGCGCAGCCGATGACGGCTCAGCCAGCCGGGCCCGGCGGGCACGCTTCGCCTGCTTCCGGCCGCGTACTCGGTCAGTTCTCCGCGTCGCTGCTCGGTCAGGGTCTTCGCGATCTCGGGATGCATGATGACGGCTCCTTTCGCCATCAGTGGTGCAGGTTTAAGCAGACAAGATATATCTCGATTCGTGATTATCAAGATATATCTTGAGTTATGCGGACGTGCGGGCCAGGGCGGTCGGCGCGTCGCCGGGATCTATCTGGTGCTCGCGCCTCCAGGGCACTGCTCGCGCGGCTCGGGGTGGTGACGTTTCAGGCGGCTCGGGAGGGACTTCAATCCGGCGAGGCGTCGCCTTCGGGGTCTGCTTCATCGTCGGTCTCACCGTCGGCGATGACGTCGCTGGGCAGCGGAGGCAGGTCCACGACCGGATAACCGAACAGGACGAACTCGAACGGGATGGCACCGGCAGGGCGCCGTTTCGGATCCCTCCGCTCCTTGTACCGGCCGGGCCCGAACAGACGGTCGAAGGTGTTCCTGAGCTCGGTGAAGAGCTCCTCGGTTTCCGCCGGCGTGAGATACAGCGTGCTGGTCGATCCGCCGAGAACCTCCTCGAGCCCTTCGGGCCACCGGGCCGTCGAGGTCAGCCCGCGGCGAGCCCGGGCCAGTGACCTGTCCAGCCATACCTGGTCGAGGGCCGCCGCGGCCTGGGAGGCCGGGGAGTCGTCATTCTGGGTGTGCCAGCTCATGCTGTCGTAAGACCGGCGCCACGGGCGCTCCCGACCCCGGCCGCCGCCGGCTTCCTGCACGAACCCGTACTTGGCCAGGGTCCGCAGATGGAAGGCGCAGTTCGCCGGAGACTCCCCCAGCATCTCGCTGGCCTGAGTCGCGGTCAGGGTTCCAGCCTGGCTCAGTGCCTCGAGCAGCGTCCATCTCAGCGGGTGAGCCAGGGCCCGGATCGCTTTCGGGTCGGTCAGGTTGAGCCGTTCGCCGTCCCCGTGCAGGTCACCGCGATGGACGGCTGCCCGCTCGTCCACGTTGTCCGTCTCCCCTGCCGGCCGCTTTGGGGCTGTCCCAGCCGCAGATGGTTCTTCGGAAGCCATGTTTCGAAAGATTACCCTCGAAAGGATTGTTTTGACAAGTCGCTCGAAACATTTCTTCCGAGACTAGGCGGGGCTCGTCAGGGCCGCTGAGCCGAGCAGTGCCAGGGGCGCTAAGCCGGGCGGTGCCAGGGGCCGCTGGCACGAGGGTTGCCGGAGAGCGGTGCGGTGGGAACGGTTCAGCCGATGGCGGGGAGGTCGTGCAGGACGTGCACCGGGCCGTCGCCGCCGCCCAGTTCGGACAGGCCGTGGGCCACCGCGTCGCTGGCCACCGCGGCGGCTTGCCGGGCCGCGTCGGCCAGGGCCAGGCCCGCCGCCAGCCCGGCCGCGAGCGCCGCGGAGTGCGTGCACCCGGCGCCGTGGGTCGCGGCGACCGGGCACCGGGCGACCGGGATGGCCAGATGCCGGGTGCCGTCGAAGAGGTGATCAACGGGCTCGGCGCCGTGGCCCCCGGTGACCAGCGCGGCCGGCGCGCCCATCTTGACCAGGCCTTCGGCGAGCGCCATGCGGTCCTCGGTGGCCATCCCGGTGAGCGCCTGGGCCTCGGGAAGATTAGGCGTCACCACGGTGGCCAGCGGGAACAAGCGCTTGATCAGGGTGTCCACCGCATCGGGCAGCAGCAGCCGGGCGCCCGAGCTGGCCACCATCACCGGATCCACCACCAGCGGCAGGTCCCGCGACGCCAGCGCATCGGCCACGGCCTGGATCAGCGGCGCGGAGAACAGCATGCCGGTCTTGGCCGCGTCGGCCCCGATGTCGTCGAGGACAGCGTCGATCTGCGCTCGCACGAAGGCGGGCGGCAGCTCCTGGATGGCGGTGACGCCGACGGTGTTCTGCGCAGTAAGCGCGACGATCGCCGACATGCCGTGCGCTCCGCAGCGGGCGAATGCCTTGAGGTCCGCCTGGATGCCGGCGCCGCCGCCCGAATCGGACGAGGCGATGGTCAGCACCCGCGGGATACGGGTCATTCCGGGAGCTCCGGCCGCCCGGCTACGGGGCTGGAGGCCTGGGCGTGCCACCGGCGGGGAATGCGCCCGGCGGTGCGGGCCGCATAACCGGCCGCCACCGCCAGCCGCATGGCGGTGGCCATCCGCTCGGGCTCGGCGGCGCGGGTGATGGCCGAGGCGATGAGGACGGCGTCGCAGCCGAGCTCCATCGCGAAAGCCGCGTCGCTGGCTGTCCCGATCCCGGCGTCGAGGACGACCGGGACGCCGGCCTGCTCCACGATCATCGCGATGTTGTGCGGGTTGCGTATCCCCAGGCCGGAGCCGATCGGCGAGCCGAGCGGCATGACGGCCGCGCATCCGGCCCGCTCCAGGTGCCGGGCCAGGACCGGGTCGTCATTCGTGTACGGGAGCACCACGAACCCGTCGGCGACGAGCATCCGGGCCGCGTCGAGCAGCTCGACCGGGTCAGGAAGCAGGGTGTGATCATCGGCCACGACCTCGAGTTTGACCCAGTCGGTGCCCAGCGCCTCCCGCCCGAGCCGGGCCACGAGCATCGCCTCGCTGGCCGTGTGGCAGCCGGCGGTGTTCGGCAGGATGGCCACCCCGGACTGCTGCAGCGTGCCGAGCAGGGTGCCCGCTCCGTTCCCAGCCGGCCCGATGCGCCGCATCGCGACGGTGGTCAGGGCGGTGCCGGAGGCATCGAGCACCCGGCGCAGCACGTCCAGGCTCGGCACTCCCCCGGTGCCGAGAATGAGCCGCGAGGCCAGCTCCCGGCCGGCCAGCGTCCACGGTTCGGCCGGGGCCCACGGGGCCGCCTGGCTCAGCACGTCGGGATCTTTCATCTCACCCTCCTTGCACGGCCGTGACGACCTCGACCTGGTCGCCGTCGCGCAGCGGCGTGGCGGCCCAGGAACCACGCGCCAGTACGTCGCCGTTGACCGCGGCGGCGACGCCGCGGGCCAGATTGGTCAGCTCAGCGACGGCCTCGGCCAGGGTCGCGCCGTCGGGCAGCTCGCGTGGTTCGCCGTTCAGCCTGACCTGGACGCTCACGGTGACCGATCCTCGCCGGTGAACCGCTGGGGCGTGAACGGCGCCCATTCCGGGGCGGGCGGCTGGCCGGCCAGGAGAGCTGTGACCGCGTCCGCGGTCACCGGCGACATCAGGATCCCGTTGCGGTAATGCCCGCTGGCCAGCAGCAGTCCGTCCGGGTCGCAGCGGCCCACGACCGGGCCGTTGTCCGGCGTGCCCGGCCGCAGGCCGGCGCAGGTCTCAGCCAGGATCAGCTCGCTGGTCACCGGCAGTACGCTCATCGCGTCGTGCAGCAGGTCGTGCACGGCACCCGCGGTCACCGTCCGGTCTGCCCCGCGTTCCTCCGAAGTGGCGCCCACGATCAGCTCCCCGTCGGCTCGCGGGACCAGGTAGACGTCCGTGCCACGGACGATGGACCGGATCGTGTGGCTGAGCACGGGCGTCAGGCCGGCCGGGTGGCGCAGCCGCAGCAGCTGGCCCTTGACGGGCCGGACCACGGTCCGCAGCGGGTCCGGCAGCCCGCTGATCTCGCCGGACCAGCAGCCGGCGGCCATCACGACCTGGGCCGACTCGATGTCCTCGCCACCCGCGAGCCGGACACCGCCGACGCGCCCGTCGCTGGCCCGGACCGCCAGCACGCGATCCCGCACGAAGCGGACCTTCGCCAGGCGGGCCGCTTCCCGCAGGGCGGCGACGTAGCGGCGGTTGTCGACGGACCAGTCGCCCGCGAAGAGCACGCCGCCGTGCACGTCGGGGGCGAGGAAGGGCTCCATGTCGCGGCACGCCCGGCTGTCCAGTTCCTCGGCGTCCAGGCCTACTGACCTCCGGAAGGCGGTCAGCCGGAGCAGCGCCGCGTAGTCTCCGGGGTCGTAGGCCACGGCGAGCGTCCCTTCGCGGCGCAGCCCGACCTGGCGGCCGGAAGCCGCCTCCAGTTCGGCCGCGAACGAGCCGAAGCCGCCGACCGCGAGCAGATTGAGCCGGAGCAGCGCGCCCTCGCCGAACAGGGCCTCCGAGGCGGGCGCGAGCATGCCGGCGGCCACCAGCGACGCCGCATCCCGCTGCTCGGGATCGACGACCACGACATCAAGCCCGGCCGCCGCGGCCCGCCACGCGATCGCGGTTCCGATGACGCCGCCGCCCGCGACGACGACGTCGGCGATCTCGGCCAAGAGCACTCCCTTCGCCGGCATTACCCGGATCAGGTTCGACGGTCGGAGGCGGAGCCTCCCTCTCAGCCCGGCTGGGCTCCCGTGGCCAGGTTGTTTCCCGGCTGTTTCAGCCTATAACACCTGGCGGACGTGCATGTTCGGCGCCCGGCGCACGCCATGGCACCATGGCACCGTGAGTACTGACCTGCGCAAGCGGCTGGCCGCCGCACGGCTCTACCTGTGTACCGACGCCCGGCGCTCTCGCGGTGACCTGGTGCCGTTCCTGGACGCCGTGCTCGGCGCCGGGGTGGACATCGTCCAGCTGCGGGAGAAGGGCCTGGAGGCGCGCGAGGAGCTCGGGCTGCTTGAGGTGTTCGCCGACGCCTGTCGGCGGCATGGCCGGCTGCTAGCGGTGAACGACCGGGCGGACGTCGCTCTCGCGGCGGGTGCCGACGTCCTGCACCTGGGCCAGGACGACCTGCCGGTACCCACCGCGCGGCACATCCTGGGGCCCGGGCCGCTGATCGGGCGGAGCAGCCACAGCCCGGCTCAGGCGGACGCGGCCGCCGCTGAGCCCGGCGTGGACTACTTCTGCGCCGGGCCGGTCTGGACGACGCCGACCAAGCCGGGCCGCCCGGCGGCGGGCCTCAGCCTGCTGGGTCACGTGGCCCGGTCGGCCCCCGGGCGGCCCTGGTTCGCGATCGGCGGGATAAGCCTGGACCGGCTCGAGGAGGTGCTCGCGGCGGGGGCGACCCGGGTGGTGGTCGTCCGGGCCATCACGGAAGCCGACGATCCGGCCGCGGCGGCGCGGGCCTTCGCAGGCCGGCTGGCGGCAGCGGGCTAGTGTCCCGCGGCGCGGCGGCCGCCGCCTGGGTCCTGCTGGCCGAGATCGTCCGGTAGCCCGGCCGCGGGCAGGGCGCCCGGCCGGGCGAGCGCGGCGGGTCCGGTTCAGTCACCGGGGCATGCCACGATGAAACCATGCGGATCGCCGGGGTGGAATCGACAGACTTGTTCGTGGGGACCGCGCAGCGCCCGCTGCAGGTGGTCCGGGTGACACTGGAGAACGACGGGCCGGGCGAGGCCTCGGACACGGCAGCCACGGTGTACGTGGAGGGGCCAGGGGTGAGGAACCCTGGACCGTTCGGAATTACCGATCTCGGGCTGGGCGAGCTGAGAGCCTTTGAGATCCCGGTCGAGATCCCGGCGCCCTACCAGCCGGGCAGCACGCGCCGCGTCACGGTGACGGTCCAGACCGCGGCCGGGCGCACGCAGGCTGAGGCGGACATCACCGTGGCCGAGCCCGGCTGGACGATGTGGATGGTGAGCCATTTCCACTACGACCCGGTGTGGTGGAACACCCAGGGGCAGTTCGCCGAGGCGCGGCTCACGCTGCCGGACGAGGACGGCCAGCTGCCCGACGTCAGGGCCGCATTCGAGCTGGTCAGGGCCCACCTGGACAAAGCCAGGACGGACCCTGACTACAAGTTCGTGCTGGCCGAGATCGACTACCTGAAACCGTATTTCGACCTCTACCCGGGCGACCGGCAGGATCTGCGCGCGCTGCTGGCCGAAGGGCGGCTGGAGATCGTCGGCGGCAACTACAACGAGCCCAGCACCAACCTGATCAGCGCCGAAGCCATCATCCGCAACGCCGTGTACGGGATCGGGTTCCAGCGGGACGTGTTCGGCGGCGACCCGCGGTCCGCGTGGATGCTCGACGTGTTCGGGCACGACCCGGGGTACCCGGGGCTGATGGCGGCGGCCGGCCTGACCTCGTCGGCGTGGGCGCGCGGGCCGTTCCATCAGTGGGGCCCGGCGGGGGCCGAGGGCGGGATCGGCCGGATGCAGTTCCCCAGCGAGTTCGAATGGCTCTCGCCCGACGGCCGCGGGCTGCTCACCGCGTACATGGCCCATCACTACGGGGCCGGCTGGGCGCTGCACACGCTGCCGGACCTGCACACGGCCGAGGCCGAGGCCTACGGCCAGTTCCGCGCGCTGGCCCGGGTGGCAGCCACCCGGAACGTCATGCTGCCGGTCGGATCGGACCATGTCATCCCGGCCCGCTGGGTGACCGACATCCACCGGGACTGGAACCAGCGGTACGTCTGGCCGCGGTTCACCACGGCCGTGCCGCGCGATTTCTTCGATGCGGTCCGGGCCGAGGCGGGCGCCGGGAGTTCCGCGGCCCGCACCGGCGCGTGGATCACCCCGCAGACCAGGGACATGAACCCGGTGTACACCGGCAAGGACGTCTCCTACATCGACACCAAGCAGGCGCAGCGCGCCATCGAGACCGCGGTGGCCGAGGCCGAGCGGTTCGCCACCGCGGCCTGGCTGGACGGGGCGCCGTTCCCGCACGCGGCGCTGGACAAGGCGTGGCGGCTGCTGGCCTACGGCGCGCACCACGACGGCATCACCGGGGTTGAGTCCGACCAGGTCTACCTGGACCTGCTCGGCGGCTGGCGGGAGGCCTGGGAACTGAGCGCGGGCGCGCGCCGCGACGCGGTGGCCTACCTGTCCCGCCGGGCCGGGAGCGCAGCGCCGGCCGGGCAGCCCGTCCGGGTGTTCAACGGGCTGGCGCGGGCACGGGAGCAGATAGCCACGGTCACGGTACCGGTACCGGCGGACGGGACCCGGTGGGTCGAGCTGCGCGACGAGGCGGGAAAGGCGGTGCCGGCCCTGGCCGAGGGCGCCCGGCGGCGGGACGACGGGTCGCTGGCCGAGGTCACGCTCACCTTCCTGGCCCGCGACGTGCCGGCCCTCGGATACCGGACCTACCAGGTGGTGCCGGCCGAGGAGGGCGACTCGGCGGCGGCCGCGGCGTGGCGGGAGGTCAGCGAGGCGCCGCACGTCATCGAGAACGGCCGGTACGTGGTCACCGCGGATCCGGCGCAGGGCGGGACGGTCAGCGTCACCGACAAGCGCACCCGGGCCAGCGTGCTGGCCGGCCCGGGCAACGAACTGGTCATCCAGGATGAGTACGCGCAGCATCCCCGGCACGGCGAGGGCCCGTGGCATCTGTCGCCCAAGGGCCCGGGCACCGGCTCGGCGTCGGTCCTGGCCGCGGTCCGGGCGGAGCGGTGCCCGGCGGGAAGCCGGCTGGTGGCCAGGTTCATGCTCGACGGGCTCGAGGTGACGCAGGAGACGGTGCTCTGGCAGAACGCGGAGCGGGTCGAGTTCCGCACGCACGTCGACGGCTATACCGGGCACGACCGGCTGCTGCGGGTCCGCTTCCCGGCCGACGTGCCCGGCGGGCTGCCGGTGTACCAGACCGCGACGGCGGTGATCGGCCGGTCGTTCGGGGCGGTCGATGTGGACTCGGAGGATACCTGGTACACGCTGGACAGCCCGGCCTACGACTGGTTCGGGCTCGGCTCGGCGGCACGGGTCCGCGCCGGGGGCGCCGACGGGCCGGTCCAGGCCATCGGGGTGGCCGAGGTCATCTGCCCCGACGGCGGACCGGGCGCCGGGCTGCAGGAGGTGATCCGGGACCTGATGGTGGCGCTGGCCGGCGCCGGGGTGACCGCCACCTGCAGCCAGGCCGACGGGCCGAGGTACGGCGGGCTCGACGCGGACTCCAACCTGCCCGACGTCAGGATCGCAGTCGGCGGCCCGGACGTGAACACGTTCACCGCCGAGGTCTTGTCGGGGGTCGGGCCCCGGTACGCGAAGGCGGTCACCGCCGGGGAGCAGGCCCGGGTGTGGGTGCCCGCGGCGCGCAGCCGGGCGGACGCCTTCGGGCCTAACGCCGACGTGCGCGGGGTCGCTGACCTGCCGGTGCTGATCGTGGCGGCCGGCGGCCCGGACGAGCTGACCGCGGCCGTGGCCGACCTGGCCGGGGACCTGGCCGACGCCCTGGTGGAGGGGGTCGAGGACACCGGCGACGGCGGCGAGCGCCGCCGCCCGGTGCCGCTGGCGGACCGGTCGGTGGCGCTGCTGAACCGGGGCACGCCCGGCGGCGTCGTCACCCCCGACGGCACCCTGCACATGTCGCTGATGCGCTCGTGCAGCGCGTGGCCATCCAGGATATGGATCGACGGGGAGCCCCGTACCGCGCCGGACGGCAGCAGCTTCGCCTGGCAGCACTGGAGCCACACGTTCGAGTACGCGCTGGCCGCAGGCCCGGGCGACTGGCGGGCGGCGGGCTTCGCGGCCAGCGCCGAGGCCTACAACCACGACCTGATCACCGTGCTGGCCGATCCCGCGGCGGACCCGGCCGCCCAGACGGCGGCGGACGCGGGCGCGCCGGCCGCCGGGCCGGGCCTGCTGTCGGTGGAGCCGGCCAACGTCACGCTCAGCGCGGTGAAACCGCGCGGCAACCCGCTGGCCGCAGGGCGGAGCCTGGCAGGCGACGGCCCGGATAGCTCGGGCGCCGCCCTGGTCACCGTGCGGCTGCGGGAAACCGCCGGACGGGCCACTGCAGCGCGGGTCCGGCTTGCCCTCGGGACCGGGTCGGTCCGCGAGGCGTGGCGCGGCGACCTGCTCGAGGGCACCGACGACGGCGAGCCCCTGCCCGTCGTGGACGGTGCCATCGCTGTCGACATGCCGGCTTTCGGCACGGTGACCCTGGCCGTGCGCGTGGGCCCGTTCAGCCGCGAAGCCCCGGCTCCGGTTTTGGCCGCGGCTTTGGCCCCGGTCGAGCCGGTCCAGCCGGTATACGCGCGCTACTGGCTGCACGGGAAGGGCCCGGCGCCAGCCGGTAACCTCCCGGTAGCGGTCCACTTCAACCCAGTCCGGGTGGCCCTTCCCGATCCGGGTCAGAGCGCCTCGGCCACGCTGACGGTGAGCTGCGGCGGCGCTCCCGCCCACGGAGAGGTTGAGCTCGCCGTGCCCGACGGGATAACGGTCACCTCGCCGCGGGAGCTCACCTATGACCACGGAACCGGCGAGTACGCGGCCTGGGACCTGACCATACGGGCGGCGCCGGAGACCGGCCCCGGGCGCTATTTCGTGGCGGCCCGGATCCGCGACGATCATGGCCAGGTCATCGAAGACACGGTCATGGTCGCGGTCGGCGAGCGCCGGTGGCCCGACCCGGAACTGCCTCCGGAGGATGCCCTGGAGCTGATGCAGGCGGACTTCAGCGCCGCCGCCGCCGAGCTGGAGCTGGCCGTGCTGACCCCGGAGTTGCGCATTGTGCCGGGCGGACACGCCGAGGTCCTGCTCCGAGTGACCAGCGGGGTGGCCTCGGCGGTGCACGGCGAGGTTCAGCTGGTGTCGCCGTTCGGCAGCTGGGAGATGCTGTCGCCGCCGACCCAGGGCTTCTCTGTCACGCCGGGCCAGCCCGCGGAGCTGCGCTTCGGGGTTACCGCGCCAGCCACGGCCCGGCCCGGCAGCCGGTGGTGGGCGCTGGCCAAGGTGATGTACTTCGGCCGGGTCCGGTACAGCCAAGCCGTACCGGTCAGCATCGAGGCCGGCTAGAAACCCCTACGCTGCGGGCGAACAATGTACGGTAGGAGACTCGGCTTGTTCATCCATCTATAGCGCGCGAAGTCCAGAGGACCCATGCAGTCCGCCACCCTCCTGCTGGCCGGCAACCTGCCGGCGGAGCCGAACAGCTTCATCGGCCGCGAGCGTGATCTCGCAGAGCTGGCCAAGCTGCTCACTGAGGTGCGCGCGCTGACCCTGAGCGGTCCCGGCGGCATCGGCAAGACACGTCTCGCGGTACGGCTGGCCCGAGACGTGATCACCGGCTCGGCCGACGGCGCGGACGCAGGTGAGGCGCTGGGAGCGGCTGACCTCAACGAGGCCTGGCTGGTCGAGCTGGCCGACTGGGAAGGCCCTACCGCCCAGCGGGTCGCCGCCACCATCGGGGTGCGCGAGGAACCGGGCGTCCCGCTGCCGCACACGCTGGCGGAGGCGCTGCGTTCCCGGCACATGCTGCTCGTGCTGGACACCTGCGAGCATCAGGTCGGCGAGTGCGCCACGCTGGTCCAGCTGCTGCTGGCCCGCTGCCCGTGGCTGCGGATCGTCGCGACCAGCCGCGAGCCGCTCCGGGTGCGCGGCGAGACCGTCTGGCGGGTGCAGCCGCTGGACCTGCCGCCCGACGATGCGGCCGGCGACGAGCTGCTCGCCCACGAAGCCGTCCGGCTGTTCGCGGCGCGGGCGGCCGGCGCCCGGCCCGGCTTCACCCTGACCGCGGAGAACGCGGCCTCGGTGGCCCGGCTGTGCCGGACGCTGGACGGCATACCGCTCGGCATCGAGCTGTCCGCCGCCCGGGTCCGGGCGCTGTCGGTCGAGCAGATCGCCGACCGTCTGCGGGACCGGTTCCAGCTGCTCGGATCGGGCGACCGGACGGCACCGCCACGGCAGCAGACGCTGCGCGCCGCCGTGGACTGGAGCTACGAGCTGCTGGATGAGGCCGAGCAGACGCTGCTGCGCCGCCTGGCCGTGTTCTCCGGCTGGAACCTGGACATGGCCGAGCAGGTCTGCTCGGACGACGCCATCCCGGCCGATGCGGTGCTCGACCTGCTCATCTCGCTTATCGACAAGTCGCTGGTGGTGCTCGACGCCGAGGCCGCCGGGGACGCCAGGTACCGGCTGCTCGACACGATCAGGGAGTACGCCATCGAGCGGCTGGTCGCCTCGGGCGAGGAGTCCCGGCTGTTCCTGCGGCACCGGGACTGCATCCTGTCGCTGGTCGAGGACACGGCCAACCGGATGTTCCGCCGCGGCGACCCGCCCTGGCCGGTGCGCCGGGCGATATTCCGCCGCGGCCTCGCCGAGCTCGGCAACTTCCGGATCGCGCTCGCCACGTCGCTCAGCCACGGGCACACCGCCGAGGGCCTGCGCCTGTGCACCGGGCTGCGGAACATCTGGGTCCCGCAGGGTGACCAGCGGGAGGCGGCTACCTGGTTCGACCGGTTCCTGGTTCAGGAGGGCGGCGATGTCCCGCCGCCGATCCGCGGGCAGGCCCTGGCCGGCCGGGCTGACATCGCCTTCGACCTGGAAGACTACGACACGCTGCTGCGCAGCGCCCAGCAGAGCCTGGAGATCAGCCGCGCCTGCGGCGATGGGTTCACCGTGCCGACCGCGCTGCGGACGCTCGGCCAGGCCGCCCTGCGAGCGGGTCGGCTCAGCGACGCCGCCGGGCTCATCGACGAGGCGATCGAGGCCGCCGGGGCGGCGGGCAACGACTGGGAGGCGGGCCTCGCGCTCGCCGCGAGCGCTGCCATCGCGCTGCGGCAGAACAAGCTGAAGTCAGCGCAACGGGCCTACGAGGCCGCGCTGGAGATATTGAGCGACAACAACCGCTGGGGAATCGCTCAGATCCAGTACGGGCTGGGCACGCTGGCCCGGGCCCGGGATGATGCCGAGATGGCGCTGCGGCACTTCGAAGAGGCCACCGAGACTTTCCGCGAGCTGGACGCCTGGGTCGAGATCGCCCGCTGCCTGGCCGGGGTCGGCTGGGTCGCGCTGGCCCAGGGTGACCTCGACCTGGCCCGGGACCGGCTGGCTGAGAGCCTGGGGATCAGCCAGGCATGCGGCCAGCGGCTCGGCATCGCCCGCGGGCTGGAGGCGTTCGCGGCCCTGGCCGCGGCCCGGCAGCAGCCCGAGCAGGCCGCCCGGCTGGCCGGAGCCGCGTGCCAGCTGCGCGAGTCCCTGGGCCAGCCGACCGGCGTCGGCTCCCGAGTTGAGGGAGTGCTCGACCTGGCCCGCGACCGCCTCGGCGCGGCGGCCGCCGCCGCCCTGTTCGCCGAGGGACGCGAGATGCCGGCCGACGACGCGGCCGGATATGCCCTCGGCTCGCACCTCGAGACGACCGGCGGGCTCCCCGGGATCCCGGGCCTTCCCGGGGTCGCGGGCCTTCCCGGGGTCGCGGAGGGCACGGGGGCTGCGGGGGCTCTCGGCCACCCGGGCGCTCCGGACCTGGGCCGGCCCGGCGAGACAGCCTGGGCCGATCCGGCGCGCATGCCGTCGGCCAGGGCGGCCTCGCCGCTCACCGCCCGTGAGCACGAGATCGTGGTCCTCATCGCCCAGGGCCTGTCCAACCGGCAGATCGCCGACGAGCTCGTGATCAGCCCGGCCACCGCGGCACGTCATGTGGCGAACATCCTGTCCAAGCTGGGCTTCACGAAGCGTACACAGATTGCGTCATGGGCCGCGCGGCACGCGCCGCCCGGCTGATCAGCACGTGCATATATGTGCACGGCGCGGACCTGGATCCAGCCCGGCCGGAGAGGCCAAGATGCACATAGGAATGCATATTTCGGCGCATGTGCCCGGGATCCGCGGGGCATAACGTTTCCCTTGTCGCTAAAGCACGGTGACGGCGGGTCTGAAACCCGGCGCCGCGCTGGTTCCCGGCGGGGGGGCGGGAACCGGTGATAAACCCCGCCGCAGCGACCGGGCGGGTCCCGGCTCCAGGCCGGGATCCGCCCGTTGCGAGACCAGCGGGAGGATCTGGTGAACATGGGGATCGGCGCCGGAGCAGGCATCGAGGCGCAGCGGGCCGAGGCGGCACAGCGGGCCGAGAAGCCACAGCGGGCCCAGGCGGCACAGCGAGCGGTGACCGAGCACATCCTGGCCCTGGCCGACCGGGCCGGAAACGGAGCCGCGCTCATTGACGCCGCGGCCTCCGGGCCCTGGCCCGGGCAGGCCTGCGTGATCACGTGGCCTCAGTTCGCATGCATGGTCCGCGCGGCGGCACGTGGCCTGTCACGGCGGGGCCTGCGGGAGGGCGACACGGCGGGGATCTTCGTCGCCGACGCGGTTAGCCACGCGGTGGCGGTGCACGCCGTGCGGGCGGCCGGGGCCATCGCCGTCCCGGTGCGCCCGGAGCAGACCGCGGCGGACATCGCCGCCCAGCTCAAGCCGTGCCGGGCCCGGGTGCTGATCACCTCGGCGGCGCTGGCCGGGCTGGCCGTGCAGGCCGCGGAGCGCTGCTGGGTGCGGCAGGTGTTCGCGTTCGGCGAGGCGGAGGAAACCACGCCGTTCAGCTCCCTGCTGCACACCGGCCGGCCGGGCGGCGCCCAGGACTACGCGCGCCGGGCCGGGACGCAAGCAGTCCTGGATCCGGCCGGGCTCGGCGAGCTGAACCGCCGGGATGTGGTCGTGGCGGTCCCGCCCTGCGGCGATGCCGATACGTATACCTCGCTGCTCGACGAGGCCCTCGCGGCTGGCGCCACCATCGTGGCGGCCCCGCTGGCGCAGGTCCCGGCCGTGGTGCGCGCCTACCAGGCGACGGCCGCGATCACCCCCGCGGGACGCACGTCCCAGGCCTGCCCGCGGGCCGGGTCTTCACCCTCGGCGAGCGCGCCGCCCCGCCCCTGATTAGGCGCTCCCAGCGCAGCCCGGCGCACCGGGCCCGGCTGCAAATGACCGCCAGGCAGCCGCCGCGCTACGCTTGGGCCGTATTGCGCGAGTGGGGGTGCCGGTGACGACCGGACCGCAAGACCCGGCCAGGCATATGTCCAGGACCGGCTGGCCGAGGCATCGCGCGGAAGCGGAAGGCCGGGAAGCTGTCCGGCGACCGGCGTGACCGCTGAACGGAGCTGACCGCGGTCTCAGAAGTCCGGCGGGCGGTTCTCGTAGGCGGTACTGAGGACTACGGTGGTCCGGGTGGAGACGCCGCCCAGGGTGCGGATCTGGTACAGCAGATCCTCCAGCGCGACCGGGGACGGGACCCGCACCTTGAGGATGTAGTTCTCGTCTCCGGCGACGCTGTGGCACGCTTCGATCGCCGTGAGATGTTCCAGCCGTTGTGGCAGGTCATCAGGGGCGGCGGCGTTGAACGGCTTGACCGACACGAAAGCGGTCAGCGGCAGCCCGACGTCTTCCGGGTTGAACACCGCAGCGTAGCCCTTGATTACGCCCTCCTGCTCGAGCCGGCGCACCCGCTGGTGCACGGCCGACACCGAGAGCCCGGCTTGCCGGCCCAGCTCGGTAAAGCTCATCCGCCCGTTGCGTGCCAGCAACGACACGATCTTGCGATCGATCTCCTCCACGTGGTCACGTTAGCGCCATGGTCGTACCATGGAGACATAACGACGTAACGGAATGATCACGGCATGTTCGCCAATGTAACCCCAGCCCCGCTACCGTGTATCGCCTGGCGGCAGCAGCGGGCGGCCCGTGCGAGACTATAAGGATGCAGCGGAACCCGGAAGAACTCTACGAACTCGGTCCCGCCACGCCCGATATCGCGGACGCGCCGTTCTTGCACTATCTGGATGGCTTCATCGATGCGGGAGGCGCCGGCCGCCTGCTGACCGAGCACTTGCTGAGCAGTTTCGCTCACGAGACGGTAGCGCGGTTCGACATCGACCGGCTCATCGACTACCGGTCGCGACGCCCGCTGATGATCTACAACAACAGCAGCTGGGAGAATTACGACGCTCCCGAGCTGGTGCTTCATCTGCTGCGGGACCAGCAGGGGAAGCCCTTCCTCCTGCTGAACGGGCCCGAGCCCGATCACGAGTGGAAGCTGTTCACCGAGGCTGTCCTGGACCTGACCAGCCGGCTCGGCGCCGGGCTCGCGGTCAGCTTCCTCGGGATCCCGGCCGGGATGCCGCACACCCGGCCACTCGGCGTGATCGCGCACGGCACCAGCGACGAGCTGCTCATCGCGCACCAGCGGATGGCGAACCGCATCCAGGTGCCCGGCAGCGCGAGGGGCCTGGTTGAGCTGCGGCTCGGCGAGGCGGGCCGGGATGCGGTGGGCTTCGCCGTGCAGGTGCCGCATTACCTGGCCCAGGCCGTCTATCCGCCGGCCGCGCTGACCCTGCTGGGCTCCGTGGGCACCGCCACCGGGCTCGACCTGCCTGACGCCGAGCTCCGCGAGGCCTCAGTCCGGACCGATGAGGCGATCGACCAGCAGGTCGCCGCGTCGGCCGAGGTCGCCGAGCTGGTCCGGACGCTGGAGCAGCAGTACGACGCCCTGGTGGAAGCGGAGGGAAACCGGCACGCCGGTCCCGGCCTCCTGGGCGAGGGCGAGTCCATGCCGACCGCCGACGAGCTCGCGGCCCAGTTCGAGCGGTTCCTGGCTGAGAACCAAGGGCGCATCGATCCCCCCGGACCGCGTTCCACCGACGGCCCGGACAGCTGACGGGACGACCGAACGCCCTCGGCGGCTTAGCCGACGACGACCAGCTCTCGCGGAGCGTGGTTGAGCCGCTGGTAGCCGTCGGCGGTGCAGACCACGATGTCCTCGATCCGCGCGCCGTGCGGCCCGGGGTAGATCCCGGGCTCGACCGAGAACGCCATGCCTGGCTCGAGTGCCTCGCTGTTCCCGGCCACGATGTAGGGGTCCTCGTGCCCCTCCAGCCCGATCCCGTGCCCGGTGCGGTGGATGAACGAGGCGCCGTAGCCGGCCGCGGTGATCGGCTCGCGCGCGGCCGCGTCGACCGACTCCGCCGTCACTCCCGGCCGCACCGCGGCGCACGCGGCCTCCTGAGCGTCCTGCAGCACCTTGTAGTAGGCGGTGAACTCGGCGGGCGGCTCGCCGATCGCGTAGGTCCTGGTGCAGTCCGAGCAGTATCCCGACGGCATCGTGCCGCCGATGTCCACCACCACCGCGTCGCCGGCCTGGAAGACCCGGTCCGACACCTCGTGGTGGGGGCTGGCCGCGTTCGGTCCCGAGCCGACGATCACGAAATCGACCGTATCGTGCCCCTCGGCCCGGATAGCGTCGGCGATCTGCAGGCCCACTTCGCGCTCGGTGCGCCCGGGCCGCAGCCAGCCGGGAACACGAGCATGCACGCGGTCGATGGCCTCCCCGGCCTCGCGCAGCGCCGCTACCTCGGCGGCGCTCTTGCGCATCCGCAGCGTGCGCAGCGCCCCGCTGGCCAGCACCTGCCGCGCGGCAGGCAGCGCTTCGCGGAACCTGAGCACGAACAGCGCCCACATCCGGTCGGACAGGCCGATCTCCGAGACGCGGCCGAGCTTGTCCGCGACCAGGCGGAACGGGTCGGCTGTCTCCTCCCAGGCCACGATGTCCAGGCCGAGCGGGCCGGCCGGCGAGGCCTGCGCGGCGCGCAGCTCCAGCCGGGGCACGAACAGCGCCGGGTCACCCTGCGCCGGGACCACCAGGCAGGTCAGCCGCTCCAGCTGCTTGGCGTCGTAGCCGCTCACGTAGCGCAGGTCAGGACCAGGGGTCAGCAGCACGGCGTCCAGCCCGGCCGCGCGGACAGCATCGCGCACCAGCTCCAGCCGGGCCGCGGGGTACAGTTCGCTCGCAGTCGCCACGGACCAACCCTAAGCCTGTGACACGGCGCTGACGAACCGGCTCAGCGACGAGCCCAGTCCCCACCGCTCGCCGAGGTCTTTCAGCCGGCCGGCGTCCGGCGGCACGGCCGGCAGCTTCCCCTCCACCGGCGGCAGCGGGGCGTCGTCGGCGACCCGGACGACGGACATGGCGATGTCCAGGTAGCCCCGGGCTTTCTCCAGCTTCTCCCGGCTGCCGCGCGGGAACCCGCCGTGCCCGGCGTCCAGCGCAGCAGTGATGTCCTCGATGCTGCCGAACGCCCGGATCAGCGCGGCGGCGGTCTTCTCCCCCACGCCCGGCACGCCGGGCAGCCCGTCGCTCGGGTCGCCACGCAGCGCCGCGAAGTCGGCGTAGGCGCGGCCCGGGATACCGTACTTGGCGTTCACCGCCGCCTCGTCGATCACATCCAGGTTGAGCAGGCCGCGCACGGTGTAGATAACCCGGATGCCGCGGGAGTCGTCCACCAGCTGGAACAGGTCCCGGTCTCCGGTCACCACGTCGACCGGATCCGGCGAGCGGGCGGCGAGCGTGCCGATCACGTCGTCGGCCTCGTATCCGGGCTGCCCCGCCACGGCCAGCCCGGCCGCATGCAGCACCTCGTCGATCAGCGGGACCTGCGCGGCGAGCGCGGGCGGGACGTCCTCGCCGCCGTCGGCGGCCAGGCGGTGCGCCTTGTACGAGGGGACGGCCGCGACCCTGAAGGCCGGCCGCCAGTCCGCGTCCCAGCAGGCCACCAGCCGGCTCGGATGCCGGGCCCGGACCAGCCTGGTGATCATGTCGAGGAGCCCGCGTACGGCATTGACCGGCGCGCCGTCCGGCGCCTGGACTGTGTCTGGGACCCCGTAGAACGCGCGGAAGTACAGCGACGCCGTATCAAGCAGCATGAGCGAACCCATGCCCGCCATATTGTCATGCCGGTCGCGCCGCTTCAGGCCAGCAGCGTGACCTCGCCGCCGGCGACCTTGATCTGCTTGCGGGGCAGCGGGCTGGGCGCCGGGCCCGCGACCACCGCTCCGGTCGTGATCGCGAACCGGCTGCCGTGGCAGGGGCAGTCGATGGTGCCGCCGACCACCCGGTTAACGACGCAGCCCACGTGCGTGCATATTGCGCTGAACGCGCGGTACTGGCCCCGGACCGGCTGGGTCACGACGACCCGGGCCGCGCTGAAGACCGTCCCGCCGCCCACGGGGATGTCCCGGGCGGCGCCCAGCACCACGCCCCGGGCCGCGGGCTTGTTCTCCCGCGTGCCGACCGCGGACTTGTTCCCCTGCGTGCCGACCGCGGACTTGTTCCCCTGCGTGCCGACCGCGGACTTGTTCCCCTGCGTGCCGCCGCTGCCCATGACACCGGCCGGTGCCGGCGCGGCCGATGACGAGGCAGGCGGTCCCATGGCCATGGCGGCGACAGGCGGCCCGGCATGCTCCGGCGCCCCGGCCTCGTCGGCATCGTACGGAACGGCCGCGGTGCTGCAGCCGGACAGCGTTCCGCTCAGGGCCGCCAGGCCCACCGCGCCGAGCAGCAGCCCGCGCCTGGTCGGGTGCGGGCCCGGCTGGGCTTCGTCCTGCCGGGATCGGGCAGTCATCGGCCATCCTTCTCGCCAGTGAAAACGTCCGGTTACTCACTCTGGCGGACGGCGACGCGATCACGCCCGGCGACGGCCGGTCCCGTAAGGCGGCCGTAAGGATCCTCCGGCCTGCGGGGCGGCCGGCCGGTCCACCGCATGCGCCACGTCACGCGCCATATCCAGCACGGCCCGGGTCTCCGTGGTGCTCAGCGGCTCCGGGTCGAATCCGAGGTCGGCGCGGACAGCAGCCGTCCAGTCCTCGAGGGTGCTCATAGCTCCTCAGCCTATGGCCCGGATATCGTCAGATTGTGAGCCGCACCGATCGGCACGAGCACGGCGTGGCGTCCGGAGCGGACGCGCGCTGGCTGTCGGGCGCGCTCGCGCTGATCCTGGCCTTCATGGCGGGCGAGATCGTAGCGGGCCTGGCCGCGCACTCCCTCGCGCTGATCTCCGACGCCGCGCACATGCTGACCGACGCCGCGGCCATCGCGCTGGTCCTGGTCACGGCGCGGCTGGCCGCGCGCCCGCCGGCGGGCGGGTACACCTACGGGCTCAAGCGCACCGAGATCATGTCCGCCCAGGCCAACGGGATCACCCTGGTCCTGCTCGCGATCTGGCTCGGCTACGCGGCGATCCGGCGGCTGGTGACGCCACCGCAGGTGGCAGGCGGGACGGTATTCGGCGTGGCGATGGCCGGGATAGCGGTGAACGTCACCGCGGCCCTGCTCATCGCCCGCGCCAGCGGCGCGCGAGGCGCACCGCGGAGCCTGAACCTCGCCGGCGCCTTCAAGCACGTGGTCACCGACCTGTACGCGTTCATCGCCACCGCGGTGGCCGGGCTGATCATCCTGGCCACCGGTTTCGGCCGAGCCGACGCGATCGCCACGCTGGTCGTGGTGGCGCTGATGCTGCACGCCGGGGCCGGGCTGATCAGGGATTCCGGGCGGATCTTCCTCGAGGCCGCGCCCGCGGGCCTGTCCCCCGCCGCCGTGGGGGCCGCGATGGCGGCCCGCCCGCAGGTCAGCGAGGTTCACGACCTGCATATCTGGGAGATCACCTCGGGCCTGGCCGCCACTTCGGCGCACGTCCTGGTCGCGCCGGGCTCGGACTGCCACGCGATCCGGGCCGACCTCGAGGCGTTCCTGTCGCGCGAGTACGGAATCAACCACGCGACATTGCAGGTCGACCATGCGCCGTCGGCGGCCCACCCGGACGGCTCAGCTCCCGAGGTGGCCGACGGGAGCGCAGCCGACCTGCACTGCGACGACGCGCACGGCCCGGCCTACCGCCCCGGCGACGCCTAGCGCGTCGCCGGTTTCCAGGCTCGCGCGGCTCGCAGGTCCTCAGGGGTGTCGCAGTCGAGCCACGGCGGCGGCTCGCCGGGCGGTGGGGCCGCGCGGACCAGGACCGGGGCAAGCGGGCCGAGCAGGCCGCCCAGCGACGCCCCCTCGTAGCCGGCCGCCGCGCGCCGCAGGCTACCGGTCCGCCAGCAGCCGGCCAGCCACTGCGCCCGGCCCGCATCGTCAGCCAGGACCGCGCCGTGGTGCCCGGCCGCCGCCTGAAGCAGCACGCCGAGATCGGCAGGCCGCAGGAACGGCAGGTCGGCGGCCAGCACCGCCACCCACTCCGGCCACGCCTCGGCCAGGCCGCGGCGTAGCGCGGCCACCGGCCCGGCCCCCGGCGGCTGCTCGGTCACGAACGACACCCCGTCCAGCCCCGCCCGCGACGGGCCGACCACGATGACCTGCCGGGCCCCGGCCTCGGCTCCGGCCGCCACTACCGCGGCGAGCAGCGTCCGGCCTCCCACCACCAGGCCGGGCTTGTCCCGCCCGCCGAGCCTTGCTCCCCGGCCGCCGGCCAGCACGATTATCCCGAACGGACCTGGCCGCCCGCGGTCGTCTCCCGTTCCAGCCCCGGGTGGCATCGCGCGCCCGCGGTCAGTTGCTCGCGCGTCAGCCGCCGATCGCGGACATGGGCCGGTCGGGCTGCAGGAACGACGGGTCGTTGATGCCATGGCCTGGTAGCTTGACCGCCACCGCCCGCACCCACCGGTCCGCCAGCTCGGCGTCGCTCGCCCCGGATCGCATCGCGCCGCGCAGGTCGCTCTCGGTCCGGGCGAACAGGCAGTTCCTGACCTGCCCGTCCGCGGTCAGCCGAACCCGGTCGCAGTTCCCGCAGAATGGCCGGGTCACCGACGCGATCACGCCGACCCGGGCCGGGCCGCCGTCCACCAGGAACGCCTCGGCGGGCGCCGAGCCGCGCTGGTTCGGGTCGTCGGGAGTGAGGCTGAACTCACGGCCGAGGGAAGCCAGGATCTCATCAGCGGTCACCATCTCGGCGCGGTTCCAGCCGTGCTGCGCATCCAGCGGCATCTGCTCGATGAAGCGCAGCTCGTAGGAGTGGTCGAGGCAGAACCGCAGCAGCGGGACAGCCTCGTCGTCGTTGAGGTCACGCATCAGCACCGCGTTGACCTTGACCGGCGCCAGGCCGACCTCGGCGGCGGCGGCGAGGCCGTCCAGCACATCGGGCAGCCGATCCCGGCGGGCCAGCTTGCGGAAGACCTCCGGCCGCAGGGTGTCCAGCGACACGTTGACCCGGTCCAGCCCGGCCGCGTGCAATCCCGTTGCGGTGCGGGCCAGACCGATGCCGTTGGTGGTGAGCGAGATCTCCGGGCGCGGGCGCAGCTGGGCGGTCCGCGCGATAATGCCGGCCAGACCCCGGCGCAGCAGCGGCTCGCCGCCGGTGAACCTGACCTCGCGGACGCCAAGCAGCTCCACCGCCACCTTGACCAGCCGCACCACCTCATCGTCGGTGAGCACCTCTGGCTTGGGCAGCCAGTCAAGTCCCTCGGGCGGCATGCAGTACGCACAGCGCAGATTGCACCTGTCGGTGAGCGACACACGCAGGTCGGTAGCAATCCGGCCGAAGGAATCAGAGAGCATGTTTCCTAGCCTATTCTCCCGTTTTGGCCCAGGATGGACCGTCACCGCCGGACCATCCCGTAGGCGCGCTCGGCCCGGATCCTGACCACGAGGCGACGATCACGGACCATGGCGGCCCGGAAGTCGTCCCAGTCGGGGTGCTCTCCCTGCACGAAGCGGTACAGCTCGGCCAGCTCCTCGACCGCGGCGTCGTGCGGGTTGCGGGCTACCGCAGACAGTTCGGCGTGGCCGTCGACCACAACGTAGGACCAGAAGTCGCCGGTGGTGACGTGGAAACTGGCCCGCGGGTCACGGCGCAGGTTGGCGGTCTTGGCCCGGTCGTCGGTGGTAGAGATCCGGATGGTCTGCGTATCAGTGTCCCACCCGTAGGTCACGTTGGACAGCTGGGGCCACCCGTCCTTCCTGAGGGTGACCAGCACGCCCCGGTGCTGCGCGCCAAGCAACTCGGCAAACCCGTCCTCGACCATTCCCCGTCAACAACGCCCGCCCTGGCGATGTTCCAGCGCGCCTGGGTCCGCACGGGGCCGTCAGGTGGCCCGGCGCTTGCGAGCGCCGGGCCGGGCCGACGGTCGATGTCGCTTTTGAGTGTCCCGCTCGCGGCTGCCGCGTTAGAGCCGCATGGCGGCCGCCTTGGGGTCGGCTATGCCGATCCTTGACCCGGCTGCCGCTCCCCGGGGCCTTGGCACCTGCGACAACGACGGAGCGGGCCAGATCGCGTGGCTTATCCGCCGTGCTTACCGATGATCCTGCCCGAGAACATAGCAGGACGATCTGCGCTGCGCGGGACGCGCTCACAGCTCGAGGTTCTCCGGCCGGTTGTCGTCGCGAGCAACGGCAGCTACCGGATGACGCGGTAGTCGACAAGCAGATAGCCATTCGGTGAGGTGGAGCTTCGGATCGATTCGAGCTGAATCGACGGCAACCCGTAAAGCAGCCTTCGTCCGCTGCCAGCGATCCTCGGTGCGATCACGAGCCGGAGCTCGTCGACGGTGTCCGCGGCAAGCAGAGCCTGGGCTACCGAGATACTGGCGTGGACTCCGATGTCGCCTCCAGGCCGGGCTTTCAGGTCACGGACGAATTCGACCAGCCCGCCGTCGACCACAGTCGCATTGGCCCACTCCTGCTGGAGCGGTGCAGATGCCGCGACGAACTTCGGGACCTCGTTGATGAACGTCGCGAAGGGCTGGATATCGCTGCCCGGCCAGAACTCAGCCCACTGGCCGTAGCTGCGATGACCGAGGATGACCGCGTCCTGCGCAGCGATGACAGAAGCGAGGTTGGCCTCCATCACGTCGTCCCATTCGGTGAAGAAGGACTCGGGATCCTCAGCGACGCCGTCGAGAGACAACAGTTCGTACACCACGACCTTGCGCACGCTCAACACCTCCGGTTCGCTTACACGATGCTGAGTAGACCGCTCGCGCAGCCAAGACTCATCGGTCCGCAGGCCCCCAGGAGCGCGGCAGCCACACGGGAGCGCGGCAGCCACCCGGATGAACGACTTGCCCGGCCAGACCCCCCCTCTATCGGGTGCCACGCGCCCCGAACGTCCGGGCCTGCCGCAAGGGCATGCGGGCCCCAGGCCCGCCTCCGGAACCAGAGAAAGCCCGGGTGCTCGTTATCGTGGATCTTGCCTTGCCGGGCCCGTCCCCTGGTAGATCGCAGTCCGCGGCCACGGCTTCGGTGGTCAGGCGGGCGGCCAGAGTTGGCAGGGAGGATGGGTGCTCCCCTCTTACGGGGACTTGTGTGCTGCGGGCCTCGCTGGGTGGGTGCCCTCGGATGGGGTGCGTGTGCCCCTGACCCCGTCTTGTGGGGCTGGTGTGCCACGAGCCCCACTAGACGGCTGGCCTCAGATGAGTGCTCGAAGGGGCGATCCGCCTCTGACTTGACCGACTGAAAGACCGCTCCTGGCCGCGTAGCAGGCGGGAAGGCGACGAATGTACCGGTCAGCCGGGCATCGGAATCGGCATTTCTGTGCCCACAAGGACGCAGGTGATCCGCTAGGGCTCGGGTACCAGGAGGAGCCGGTTCGGTGTCCCTCGTCCGAGCTAGGAAAGGTCTGGCCGGAACCCGAACATGGTGACCAGTCCGGGGTCGCCGAAGGATGAAACCCGGTGTATACCTGCGCTGGTGACGGTGAGCACGACGATTCCGTACGGCTGGTAGTCCCCATGCTGGTCGCGCGTGCAGGCCGCCGCGGCGGGCTGCCCGTTGGCGCTGGTGGCCAGCATGCGCCAGTCACCGGGTGATCCCAGGATGTAGTTGCGCAAGAAGGACACGCAGGTCTTGTGGCCGGAGAACCAGGTCCGCAACGGCGTCGCCTCCAAGGTGGCGTCGTGCACCAGCAGCCGTTCCAGGGCAGCAGCGTCGGCGTTCTCGAACGCCGCGATGTACTGGTCGAGGAGAGCCCTGGCTTGCGGCGCGGCTGGCTCGGTGATCCGGTCGGCGGCCGGGGCCAGCTCCTCCAGCCGGGCGCGGGCGCTGCAGGGCGCTCTTGACCGCCGCCGTCGTGGTGCCGAGCATGACCGCGACTTCGGCGGCGGGAAACTCCAGCACATCGCGCAGGACCAGCACCGCGCGCTGCCTGGGCGGCAGGTACTGCAGGCTAGCGATGAGCGCCAGCCGCAGCCCTTCGCGTGTCGCGACGATGACGGCCGGATCAGCGGAGTCCGGGGCCACCAGCGCGTCCGGAATCGGTTCCAGCCAGACGGCCTCCGGACCTGCCTCCTCCGGGACCGCCCCAGGGTCCGATTCGGAATCGTAGATCCCGGATGGGAGCATTCGCCGTCTCTGCTTGGCCAGCGCGGTCAGGCAGGCATTTGTGGCGATCTGATAGAGCCAGGTGCGCACCGACGACCGGCCCTCGAACCCGCCATAAGCGCGCCAGGCACGCAGGTAGGTCTCCTGGACCAGGTCTTCGGCGTCAGGGACCGAGCCGAGCATGCGATAGCAGAGCGCGAGCAGCTCACGCCGGAACGGTTCGGTGCCCTGGACGAATGTCTCGCTGTCAGGCACAGATCACACACGCCTCCCCAGAAAGGCAGCAAGCTGATCAGCCGGTCCCGCGTCGGCCGGAGCCTCGACAGCAGGCCCGAACAGAGCCTCGCCATCCGGACCGCGGTACGAATCAGTGATCGCGAGCCTGGCCTGGCTGAGCAGCCCGGCAGCGAGTTCCGGATCCAGGTCGGCACAGTACCCGATGGCACGTGCCAGGTCCCAGCCATGGGTGAACTGCTCCATTGCCGCCAGGTCCCGCAAGACAACCCCCGGAACTCACCGAATGGCAGCCGGACCCTCTTGTCCAGCGCGCCCTCGGCAGCGAATGCTGCGACGGCTATCCGGATGCTCTCCTCATATGCGGCAACGAAATCCCCGGCCGCGTACTCAGCGTCGGCGGCCGCGTCCTGGCCGGCGATAGCGGCGGCCCACCAGCGTGCGGTGCCGACGAAATGGCTGATCAACGCGCGGACATCCCACGACACACAGGGCGTCGGCGCGGACAGGTCGTCAGACCGGACCTTCGTCAAGACGGCCAGGGTGCTCTGGAGAGCCTGGTTCAGCGGACATTCACTCACGTGCAATCCTCCCATCAGGGACCTACCTCTATTCAGGAAGACCCGGCGAGAGCGGAAAAGGAATCGCTCCGAACGCCCTTGACCCTCACCAGCGGTGTAGGGAAGCTGTAAACCCACCGGCCGCGGGCGATCACAGGTTGATCGCGGCTTCGATGGTCAGGCGGCGGGCACAGTTGCCGTGGTCCCCTCTATCAGGGCCTGTGTGCCACGCGCCCTAACCCGATAGCGGCGACCAGGGGGATGGCCATGAATCGCGCCGGGCACGGGATACTGAGATGACCCGCGTCTTGAAAGGGGGAGCGCAGGTGACATCAACTCCTATCGCCGCGCTGGTGCGTCGCGGTGCCATGGTGATCGCAGCCGGACGGGTGGCGCTCGGCGTGACCGCCCTGGTCCGGCCGTCGCTCCCAGCCCGCCCATGGGTGGGCGGGGCGGCCGATGACGTGGCGGCCCGGGTGTTCGGCCGCGCGCTCGGGGCCCGTGACCTCGCCCTGGGGCTCGGCGCGCTGGCCGCCCTGCAGGGCCCGGCGGCCGATGCCGGGCCGGCCCGCACCTGGGTCGCCGCCGGGGCGCTGTCCGACGCGCTGGACGTGGTGGCCAGCCTGCTGGCGTGGCGGGAACTTCCGCGGGTCACCCGGTGGCTGGTCGCCGCGTCAGCCGGCGGAGCAGCCCTGGCCGGGGCGGCTGCGGTGCTGACCGCGGACCGCGGCGTGACCGGGGACTGTGCGGCGTGACTGCGGCTACCGACACATGTCTGGCAGGTCCGCCCGGATTGTCGCGCCGGCGGTGATCGCTATATCGCGGAACGTGGCGTACTCGGACCCCGCCGGCGGGCCGTACCGGCCCGCGAGCACATAGTGTCCCGGCGGCAGCGCGAAGCGGAACGTCTGATCGTAGTTGTCGCTGATGTGCTCGGTGGCCACGGCGGGGCCGTTCGGGAACACGACGTGCCACGCGCCCGGCCCGTCCGGCTTCCAGGTGATCCTGCCCCGCAGGGCGACGACCGTGCCTGGGGTAACGGGGCCTGGCTTCGTCGTCGGCGCGATGCCGAAGCAGGCGGCCAGGTGCCCGGTGACGATTCCGGTGGCCGCCGCGGGCCCAGCCGGGCGCTGATCCGACCGTGCCGCAGCATGGGAGCTGGTGACCGCGCGGCTGATCAGCACCCCGGCCGCGGCCAGGATCGCCGCGGCGACCAGCACCGCGGCGACCTTCAGCCGCCGGCGGCGCGCGTGCGCGCGGGCCTCGGCGATGAGGGCCTGGGCATCGGGCTGAGCGCGCGTGGATTGCGGTGACGCGATAACGCCCATGGTGCTAGTATTAGTAGCACCATGCTGGATGTCAAACTAGACCGGCGCGACCCTCTGCCGCTTTACGACCAGGTCTGCGCCGAGATCCGTCGCGCCATCGGCGACGGCGAGATCGGGCCTGGCGAACGGCTCCCGCCCGCCCGCGACCTGGCCGCGGTGCTGCAGGTGAACACCAACACCGTGCTGCGCGCGCTGCGGCTGCTGCGAGACGAGGGACTGCTGGAGTTCCGGCGCGGCCGCGGCGTCACGGTGGCCGGCTCCGCCGGGCAGGGCACGGTACTGGCCCGCGCTCGTGAACTCCTCCGGTACGCCCGCAAGCAGGGCTACGGACGCGCCGAGCTCATCCAGATGATCGAGAGCATCGCCGACTGAGAGGACCACTTCAGCCGGCGGCGAGGGCCGCCGAGGGGCCGGGAAGGCAGCGAGCGGCGGCATCTGCTGGGCAGGCTAGGTGCCCGGGTTATGCAGCCAGCGAAGCCACGCCCCATGACCGTCGGCGAGGGCCAGCGGTGTCCGCCCGTCGCGGCCGAGCACGAACGTCCCCTCCCGGGCGCCGGTGAGCGGCAGGCCAGGCACCACGCCGGGGGCCTCGTTGGACAGCCACACGGCGCGCAGGCTCCGGACGTCGCGGGCAAACCGCTCCCGGTCCGCGGGCGCGACATAGGCCAGTACCGCGGAATGGTAAATGACGAGGGTGGCGTCGGCCGGCGCCCGGGCGGCCACCGCGGGCAGGTCGGTGCGCAGGTCGCCGCGGTATACGGGCGGCGGATCGCGGCGAGCGGACGCGACCGCGGCGGCGAGCCGGGCCTGGCGGTCGCTTTCCCCGGGCCAGACCAGGCAGGACAGCCAGCGGACATCGTCGTCGCGGGTCACGTCCAGTGGACTGAGGTCGAGCCCGGCCCGCCAGGCGATCGCGGGCAGCCGGGCGGGCAGCGGCGCGGGACCGCGCACGGCGCAGTGCAGCGTCGGCGCGTCCGGGTCGCGGCCGGCGATCAAATGGCCGCCGTAGTCGTAGGAGTAGCGGTCGAACAGCAGGGTGAGCCCGGCGCTGGCACCGACCTCGATCAGCGCCAGCGGGGCAGGCAGCCCGGCGAGGGCGGGCAGCAGCGTGGCGCAGCGGGCAGGCTCGTTGGTCTGGGTGCGCCGGGTCAGCATCACCTCGGCCAGCTCGGCCTCGTGCTGCCGGATCAGGGCCCGCAGCGCGGCGAGGCCAGGCGGGGCGTCCAGCAGGTACCTGGCCGCGGCGAAGAGCAGATTGGGCTGGCGCTTGGACGGCGGCAGCGCGGCGAGGAAACCCAGGATCAGATCGTCGTCGGCGACCGACGCGGCCAGCGACTCGTAGGCCGGGGAGCGGCCGCGGGCTTCGCGGCTGAAGGCCCGGTAATTCTCCGCGGCGCTGCGCCCCGGGTCCAGACCGCCCATGGCCATGCCCCGCACGCTACCTGACGGTCCGGGCCGGTAGCGTAATCCACTGGCATCCGGCCCCCCAGGCCCCTCCCGGCAGTTAAGTGAGGCCCCATGATCACCGTCCTCGATCACTTCGCCATCGGCACGCAGACGCTGACCGACGGCTGGGACCTGTTCGGCGGCGCGCTCGGCGGAACCTGGGCGTACGGCGGCGATGCCCGCGGCTACTGGTGGGGCCAGCTGAGCTTCGCCGCGGGGCCGAAAGTCGAGCTGCTGACGCCGACCGGCGGCCCCGATGGGGCCTTCCTGGAGCGCTTCCTGGCTGCTCACGGCGCCGGGCCGCATCACCTCAACTTCGCCGTCGACGACATCGAGGACGCGCTGGCGCGGATCCGGGCGCTCGGCATCGAGCCCGTCGGGGTCAGCCTGGATGACCCGGGCCATAAGGAGGCGTTCCTGCATCCGCGCAGCGCCCACGGCATCGTCATCCAGATCGCCCAGGAGGCCGGTTCGCCGCGCGGGCCTGCGCCGCGGGAGCTGCCGGAGCCCGGTCCGCCCACCCGCTTCGAGCTGATCGAGCACCACGTCAGCGATCTGGCGGGCGCGATACGGCTGTTCCGGGAGGTCCTGGACGGCCAGCTCGAGACGGCCGACGATGAGGCCGCCGAGCTGACCTGGCCCGGCGGCGGCAGGATCAGGCTGGTCCGCGAGGACGGCCTGCCCCGCGGCGGAGCGCTTCATCACGTCCGCTTTGCCCGCGCGGAGGGCGCCTTCAGCGTCAGCGACCGGGAACGGGCGACCGCGGCGGCCAGGCGGCTCGGCTTGACCCTCGAGCTGGCCGGCTAGCGCCCCGGAACGTCCCCTGCGCCCCAGGGCTTACGCCGCGATCAAGTTGAGATAGCTGAAACGGTCAGTTTATTTCGGGACGCGTGCGACGGTGAATACGGACTGGCCGAAGGGGGGGCGGACCAGCCGTTCGGCGGTGCGGGTGGCGGGCAGGACGAGCCGGTCGTACAGCTTGACCATCGGCCCTTCCTTGGGTGTCAGCCGGAACACGCTGGTGGCCAGGTAGTAGCCGATCAGGCCGAGCGCGTTGACGTACCGCAGCTGCTCGACGGCGAGCCCGGCGTCGGTCAGGGCCTGGCGCATGCTCTTCTTGGTGTAGCGGCGCACGTGCCCGGTCGCGATGTCCACCGGGCTCATCGCGAACGGGAACGCGGGCACGATCAGCACGATCCGGCCGCCGGGCCGCACCAGCCGGGCCACGCTGCGCAGCGCCGCGACGTGGTCCTCGATGTGCTCGAGCACGTTGTAGGACACCGCGCCGGAGTAGGTGTTCACCTCATCGGTGGGCAGCAGCATCTCCCGGATCGTCACCTTGCCGTGCCCGCTGAGCCGTTCTTTGAGGGCCACCAGGCGGCCGGGATCGGCTTCGGTCGCGGTGAACCGGGTGAAGTGCGGGGCCCATTCCAGCGCGTAGTCGCCCAGGCCGCTGCCGATCTCAATCGGGTCCTCGCCGAGGAACGGGATGGCCAGCTCGACGAACCACCGGCGGTGGTTCACGGCGGTGGCGAGGCCCTCCAGGACCTCGGACTGCACGCACTGGTCTCCGGTGATTCCCGACATATGCAACTCCGCGATAGGCAGCGTACTGGCTCCCGGCACCCGGCTACGGGCGCCGGCTGGCGGTAATGGACCGATTCCGGAACCTTAGCGAAGAATGACGGTGGACGGAGCCCAAGCCGCTGAGCTCGCCTGCGTGTCCGCGTCGGGTGCCGCCGAGACCGTCAGCCGCGGTGGTGCGTGCCGCCTGGCCAGCTGGTCAGGCTCTTACGAGGAGGAACACCGTCAGGCTCGGCACGTGCTGCCGATAGCTGAGCCGGTAGTTGGACCGCAAGACCGCTGCCTGGGCCGAGGTCAGCTCCCCATAGGGATCGCTGGTGTCGCCGCTGACAACGACCCAGGTCCGAGGTGCGTGGCCCAGGCATGCGGCGGGATCCGTGCAGAAGACCGGGTACAGGTGCTGGAACTGGACGGCCGCCCCGGCGAGGAACAGCTCGTGCGGCCCGGCGCCGTGCCCGAGATCACGTTCCAGGTAGTACTGAACTCCAAGGTTGATCATCTGCCAGCCTTGGCCGCCGGACGGGTAGACAATGCCGTCACCGGCCCTCGCTTCTCGCGCGATGACCGCCGCCGCGCGCGCGAAGTCGGGGTAGGTAATGCCGGAACCGACCGGGTAGTACGTCCAGTTGTGGGCGCCCGGCGACCGGATCACCTGCTGGTCGCCTGCGCCGAAAAGGGCGACGGCGAGGACGACGGCCGCAGCGGCCCGCCGGTCGACCCGGGCCAGCCCGATCCCGGCCAGCATCGCCCACGCTCCCACGGTCGGGAGCAGGTACCGGGGAAAGAAGAACGAGTGCGGGCCTTGCGATACCAGCCAGACCGCGACCACCGGCACGACCGCGAGGGCCGTCGCAAACGCGGCGGGCCGCCGGTCCATCGCCCAGGCCAGGATGGCGAGCAGGATGAACGCCGTCGCCACGGAGGTCGAGAAGAACAGGTTCCTGGCGAAGAAGGAGAACACCGTCAGGTCGAATCCGGGCCGCAGGATCCACCCGACCTGACCGCTCTCCTCATGCCAGCTGATGACGGCCAACGGCAGCCAGGCCGCGAGCCCGGCCAGCGCGGCCGGCACGAACCAGAACAGGCGGCCATCCCGGTCCCGCCACCAGCGCATGGCCACCACGGCGGCGTGACCGGTGACCGCGGCCAGCGCCACAGGGTCGAGGTAGCCGAGCGCGGCCAGGCACGCGCCGTACGCCGCCCAGCGTTGCACGGCCGGGCGGTCCAGGGCGCGCAGCAGCAGCAGCGTGGCCAGCGTGGCGACCAGCACCTCGAAGGCGTATGACCGCATCTCCTGGGCGAACCGGGACACGCTGGGCACCAGCGCGAATACCAGCCCGGCCAGCAGCCCGGCCCGGGTGCCAGCCAGCTTGCGGCCGGCCAGCGTCACGCATGCCGCCGCCCCCGCCATGGCCAGCACGGACAGCGAGCGCATGGCGACGGCCGAGTCGCCGAACGCCGCAATCCAGTAATGCAGCAGCAGGTAATAGACCAGATGATTGGCGTCCGCATGCCGCGCCGTCGTGATCACGTCCGGCACCGGCCGGGTCGCAACCGCCCAGCTGGCCAGCTCATCGCGCCACAGCTCGGGTCGGCCAAGCTGATACCGGCCCAAGATGGCGGTCAACAGCGCCGGCCACAGCCACGGCACGCGCATAGCCCAGTCGGACATCGCGTCGAAGGGCTGTCCCCCGGCCCGTGCGACGTCCCGGCTCGGGTCGCTGCGCTCAGCGCTGGCGCGTTCGGCCAGGTCCCCGGTACCGGTCATCGGGTATCCGCTGCCCTTCGCATCGGATTCAGCCCCCGCATTCGTGGAAATCAACCTCTCGGCCTCACGCCGTCACCTTATGCAATGAGAGAGAAGCCATGCGACATACCGTGTCAAATGGTTCGGTCAAGCATGGCAGACCAGCAGGAATACCGTCAGCTGGTACGTGCCGGACGGCAGCGAGCTGCCTTGCAGAGGCGTCACCCGTAGGTAACGGCGTCGCGGAGGCGGACGGGAATCGAACCCGCCGACGGCGCGGCGCGCCGTCCACCAGTTTTGAAGACCGGGGGGACCACCAGGCACCCAGACGCCTCCGCGTCGACTTTACTGGCCCGCCGCGGTCCGGCCCACGAGCCGGGCCCTCGTAGGATGCGGTGAGGGCTGCGGGAGAAAGGTCGGGGCGTGAGCGGGAACGGGCATGCGTGGTGGGAAGACGCGGTCGTGTATCAGGTGTACCCGCGCAGCTTCGCCGACGCGGACGGCAACGGCGTGGGTGACCTGCCCGGACTACGGTCCCGGCTGCCCTATCTAGCCGATCTCGGCGTCGACGCCATCTGGCTGACGCCCTTCTACCCCTCCCCGCTGGCCGATGGCGGTTACGACGTGAGCGACTACTGCGCTGTCGACCCGCTGCTCGGGACCATGGCGGACTTCGACGCGCTGGTCAAGGACGCCGAGGCGCACCAGATCCGGGTCATCGTCGACCTGGTGCCCAACCACTGCTCCAGCGCCCACCCGCTGTTCCAGGCCGCGCTGGCGGCCCCGCCCGGGAGCCGGGAGCGCGACCTGTTCATCTTCCGCGAAGGCCGCGGCCCCGACGGCGAGCTGCCGCCGAACAACTGGAAATCGATGTTCGGCGGCGGCGCCTGGACCCGGGTGACCGAGGCGGACGGCCGGCCTGGCCAGTGGTACCTGCACCTGTTCGACACGGGGCAGCCCGACTGGAACTGGCGGAATGACGAGGTGACCGCCTTCTTCGAGCAGGACATCAGGTTCTGGCTCGACCGGGGCGTGGCCGGCCTGCGGGTGGATGTGGCACACGGGATCTATAAGGACCCGGCCCTGCCCGACGAGCCCGATCCCGACCACGTGGTCCAGCCGCTCAACGCGCCGTCGGCCTACCACCACCGGCCGGAGCTGCAGGAACTCTACCGGTCCTGGCGGGCGATCCTGGACTCCTACCCGGCGCACGGGTTCCCCGGCGCGCGGACCGCGATCGGCGAGGTCTGGTACGACGTCCCGGGCACCTTGCTGCCCTATCTCGCGCATGACGGCCTGCCCCAGGTCTTCAACTTCCAGCTGATCCTGGCCGGCTGGAGCCTGGCCGGGTTCCGGGACGCGATCGAGGGGGTGCTGGTGCTGGCCGGCGGCTCGCGGGCGCCGTGGGTCATCGGCAACCACGATGTGCCCCGGCCGGTGAGCCGCTATCAGCTGGAGGAGGGCTACGGGCCGCAGACGATCAACCGGCTGATCGCCCTCGGTCATGCGCGCGCCGAGACCGGCGTCCGCCGCGCGCGGGCCGCGGCCTTGCTGCTGCTCGCCCTGCCCGGATCGGCCTACATCTACCAGGGCGAGGAGCTGGGCCTGCCCGAGGTCACCGACCTGCCCGCGGCGGCGCGCCAGGACCCGAGGTTCCGCCGTACCGGCGGCAGTTCACCCGGGCGCGACGGATGCCGCGTCCCCTTGCCGTGGACCCGGGACGGCGCGGATTTCGGCTTCTCCGCGACCGCGTCGCCGGCGCCCCCCTGGCTGCCCCAGCCGCCGGAGTGGGGCGGCTACAGCGTCGAGGCACAGCTCGGCGACCCGGACTCGTTCCTCAGTTTGTACCGGGCCGCCCTGCGGTTGCGCCGGGAGCATCCGGCCCTGGGCCGCGGCACGATGCGCTGGCTCGATCCGGCCCCCGACGCGCCGGGCCTGCTCTGCTTCGCCAGGGAACCGGGCTTGATCGTCGCCGCGAATCTCGGCACGGCCGCTGTCCCCCTCCCGCCGCATGAGGAGATCCTGCTGGGCAGCGCGCCTGATCTGCTGGACGCCGACGGGAACCTGCCGCCCGGTACCGCGGTGTGGCTGTCCGCCTGACCGCCCAGGTCGCCGATGTGCTGCGCCGCTCCCCCGGGTTCCGCAGCCTGTTAGTCACCGGACAGCGAGCTGCCGCCGGCCGGTGACCCGGTCGGCGGCAGCTCGGCCCCCCTCAGCTGTCGCAGATGAGGTGACCACTCCCCAGGCTCCCTCAGACGGCTGCGACCAGCGTCCGATCTCTTGTAGGTGCGGAGAGCAGGCAAAGGCTCCAAATACTCCCATCGCCGGACTTTTTCGGCGACGATCGCAGCGGCGACGATCGCAGCGGCGAGGATCGGAGCTAATCGCACCCGGCGACGGTCGTCGGGCAGCCGCTGGGTGATCCCGGCCCGGTCCAGGTACTCCAGCAGCGGGATCGCCACCCGCCGGGTCGTGCCCAGGGCCTGCCGGGCCGCGGCGGCGGTGAACGGCTGGGGCAGCGCGGCCAGAGCCCGGGCCGCCTCGGCCTGGGCGCCCGGAGCCAGCACGATCTGCTCGGTCACGCGCAGCAGCAGGCCCGCCCGCGCGGCCGCGCCGATCGCCCGCCCGTCCAGGCCGAGCTCGCGCAGCCGCCCGGCCTCCGGCGCCGCGAACGGGGCGCCGGCCAGATCCGCCAGCACCGCCCGCACGCCGGCCAGCACGCGCGGGGGGAGCGCAGGCTCGCCTGCCGGCGATTGAGATGGTTCCCCGAGGCGAAGGTATCCGCCATCGAGCCGGACCCGCGCCCCGGTGCCCTCCGGCGCGGGCAGCCGGGCTAGGGCCTCGACCAGCGCCCGGTCGGGCAGACCGAGGGCGGCCCGGGCCGCCTCCGGCGGCAGGCCGGCCGCGAGCGGGTCCCGGCGGGCGTGCGCGGCAACCACCTCGGCGAGCTGGTGCCGAAGCTCGCCCCACCGGACGGGATCGGCGAGCCAGCCGTTGCCCGTGACGGGCACCGGGAGGGGCCCGGTCACGCCCATGCCCGCCACCGCGCTGGCCCGCAGCAGCCCGTGACGGCGCAGCAGGTCGCCGGGCGCCGGGGCGTCCGGCCAGGCGGCGAGTTCGCGCCCGGCCGCGGCGGCGGCCCCGCGCCGCGCGAGCGCGGGAGGCGCGACGTCAAGCACGACCGCGCCGAGGATGACCTTGCCCGCGCTGCCCGGGTCGCGCAGCAGGAGGCGGTCGCCGACGTGCAGCGGCAGCGGCTCGCGCAGCGTGAGCCGCGCGATGCAAGCCGGGCCATCGTTTCCCCCGGGGCGATACAGCAGGCGGATATGTGCGGGGGTCCGGGCCGAGCCGATGTGCACGGTCATGTCGGGGGGCAGGCGCGGCGGCACCGGGGGCGAGAGCCGGACGTCGGCCAGGCTGGTCATCGTCCATCGGCCCGCCTCGACCAGGGCCATGCCCCGGGCGGGAAGACCGGCCGGGATGCCGCGCAGGTTCAGCGCTACCCGTGCCACTCCGCTGACCTGGTCGGCCGGCTCGTTCGCCGACTCGAGGCCCCGGATCCTGGCCAGCCGCATGGACGGGGTGAGCAGCAGTTCCTGGCCGGTCTGGATGGTCCCGGCGGGCAGCGTCCCGGTCACCACCGTGCCGCTGCCCCTGATGCTGAACGACCGGTCCACCCACAGCCGGACCGGCGCGGCGGTGTCGGGCACGGGCAGCGCGGCGGCCAGGCGGGCTAGCGCGGCCCGCAGGTCCGGCAGCCCGGCGCCGGTCACCGCGCTCACCGGGACGGCTTCCACCTGGCCCAGGCTGGTCCCGGAGATATGCTCCAGCGCCTGCCGGGTGGCCGGGCCGGGATCGGCCAGATCGCAGCGGGTCACCGCGAGCAGGCCGTGCCGGATGCCGATCGCGTCGATGGCGGCCAGATGCTCCGCGGACTGCGGCATCCAGCCGCCGTCTGCGGCCACCACGAGCAGCACGGCGGGGACCGGGCCCACGCCGGCCAGCATGTTCGGGACGAACCGCTCGTGGCCGGGCACATCGACGAAGGCCAGCCGCTCGCCGCCGGGCAGCGTCATCCAGGCGAACCCGAGGTCGATGGTCAGCCCGCGGCGCTGTTCCTCAGCCCACCGGTCCGGCTCCATCCCGGTGAGCGCCCGCACCAGCGCGGACTTTCCGTGATCCACGTGCCCTGCCGTCGCGATCACCTGCATGGGCGCTCTGACCACGTGCCCAGGCTAACGGCCGCCCCCGGGCCAGCGCAGGCGGGCCAGCCGGTACCTGTGCGCACCTTCCCATCTATTTCGCCCACGCGCCCTCCCCAGCGGGAGCGCGGCACGCACCAGAACGCCAACGGCTTTATCCAGGAATACCTCCTGAAAGGGATAGAAATTCCCGGGGCGTGAAATATATATGTGCCATAGTGACGACCTGGACGACCGGCCGCGTGCTACAGTCTCGGTTTCAGGAAACCATGCGAAGTGTTCGCGGGGCTAATGCTTCGGGAAAGCCGAGATTCCGCGGGCCTGAATTATTTCGGTCGTTTTAGACTGCCCCGGATATCCGTAATCGTCATAATCTTTTCATCGGCCTGCTATCGCTGATGGGACATTATCGTGAATGATTCGTATGCAGATCTTCAGATTACCGGGGCCGGACTGCAGGCCATGAAACCTAGGGCAGGCCGGCGACCCGATCGCCGTCCGGCTGGCCGAGACGCTGCGGGACTGGGATGACGGGCGGGGCGCCGGGACCAGCATGGGGCGCCATGCGGTCCAAGCGCGGCCTCGGCAGACTGGCCGGCGTGGGCGGCCTGGCCGCTATGATCGCGGTCGCCGTGACGTCGTGCCCAGCGTCCATCGGGCCGGCACCACATACCCTGGCCGCCTATTCGAGCAGCCTGCCCAAGCACGTCGTCGGCACCGGAAAGCCCGCCAGCTGCACGTCCGCCGCGGTGGTCAAAGCGGTCGCCGAGGGCGGCGCTATCACCTTCAACTGCGGCGCCAAGCCGGTCACGATCACGATGACCGCCACGGCCAAGGTCGTGAACACCAGCCATCAGGTGGTGCTTAACGGCGGCGGCAAGGTGACGCTGAGCGGCGGCGGCAAGATCCGCATCCTGTACATGAATACTTGCGACCCCAAGCAGAAATACATCACGAGGACCTGCTGGGAACAGCAATGGCCGCAGCTCGTCGTGCAGAACCTGACGTTCAAGGACGCTTACTCGGCCGTGCAGCAGAGCCGCACGGCGAGCTACGGCGGCGGCGCCATCTTCGCTGAGGGAGGCCAGCTCTCGGTCGTCAACTCCGCGTTCCTCGACAACCGGTGCTACCAGTACGGTCCCGACCTCGGCGGCGCGGCGATCCGCGCCTACGGCGTGTACACGGGCAGCCCCGTCTACATCACCCACGACAGCTTCACCGGCAATACCTGCTCCAACGGCGCCGCGCTGAGCGGCCTCGACGCGAATTTCGACGTCACCAACAGCCTGTTTACGGGCAATAAGGCAATCGGCTGGGGCGCGAACCCCGCGCATCGCGGCACACCTGGAGGCGGCAGCGGCGGTGCCATCTACGCCGACGGCAACCACTACAACCTGCTCGTCGACGGCACGGTCATGCGCAATAACAGCGCACGCGAGGGAGGCGGAGCTATCTTCTTCGTGGTGAACGCCGGCGGCGGAACCCTGAAGATCGAGCACTCCACGCTGCACGACAACCCCAGCGGAGTGTTCCACACCGCCCCCGGCATCTACGACCACGTCGACGGCCGCAACGTCGCGCCGGTCGTGGTCGACTCGACGATCAACTAAGCGCGGCCGCCAGGATGGCCGCCACGAGGAGCGAATCCTCCTGCGGCGGCACGCAGCGCAGGTCGAGCACCAAGCGGCCGGCCTCCAGGCGGCCCACTACGGCGGGCAGTTCCCCGCGCGAGACGCGCGGGGAACTGCGCAGCGGCACGGCCAGTGACTCGGGCAGGCTCAGCGCCGCGCTCGGCAACTCCACGCCCGGCGCACCCCCGCCGCCGACAGCCGCTTGCGCCGGAACCACGCGGGCGTCGAGGCCGGCCTCGGTCAGGGGCACCACGGCCCGTTCGGCCCGATCAAAGAGGGAAGCCGGGTCAGCGGCCAGCGCGGCGGCGAGCGGAGGTAGCGGCCCGGTGAGGGTCGCCTCCAGGGCGGCGAGGGTCAGCTTGTCCACCCGCAGGGCGCGGGCCAGCGGGTGCCGGGTGAGGCGGCGCACCAGGTCGGCGCGGCCGAGCAGCAGGCCGGCCTGCGGGCCGCCGAGGAGCTTGTCGCCGCTCGCGGTGACCAGGGCGGCGCCATCGCGCAGCGCGGCCGCCGCGCTGGGCTCGGCGGGCAGCATCGGGTGCGGGGCGAGCAGCCCTGACCCGATGTCGAACACGACCGGGACGCCGTGGCCGGCGCCCACCTCGGCCAGGGCGGGGACCCCGGCGGCGGCGGTAAAGCCCTCGATGCGGAAGTTCGACGGGTGCACCTTCAAGATGAACGCGGTCCGCGGCCCGGTCGCCTCGGCGTAGTCCGCGGCCGTGGTCCGGTTGGTCGTGCCGACTTCATGCAGCGTGGCGCCGGTGCAAGCGAGCAGGTCGGGCAGGCGGAACCGGTCGCCGATCTCGATCAGCTCGCCCCGGCTGATCACAATCTCCGGCGCCTCCGGGCGGGCCAGCGCGGTCGCGGCAAGCACCAGGGCGGCGGCGTTGTTGTTGACCACAGCCACCGCCTCGGCGGCCGGGACAGCCCGGCACAGGGCGTCGAGCGCCCCCGTGCCGCGACGCGCGCGGGCGCCAGCGGCCAGGTCGAACTCGACGTCGCAGTAGCCCGCCGCCGCGGCTATGGCGTCCACCGCGGCGGCTGACAGCGGGGCGCGGCCCAGGTTAGTGTGCACCAGCACGCCGGTCGCGTTGATGACCGGGGTCAGCGCGCTGGCCCGGGCGGGCAGCTCGGCGACCGCCGCCTCTGCCACCTCTTCCGGGGCGATCTGGCCGTCCCTGGCCTGCTGCTGCGCCCGGCCGACCGCCGCTTTGACCAGGGCCCGGCCCAGCGAGCGCTCCGCCGCCGCCAGGCGGGGGTCGGCCAGCAGCACGTCGGTACGCGGCACCAGGCGCCTGTGCGCGGGGCCGGCCGGACGCTCCCCCGGGGGCGGCACGGTTTCCACGCCGCGAACGATACCCCCGGGCTGGAATACCACGCGTCACCCGGGGTAGAGGCGTGGCCGACAGGTTAGCTAAACAATTTAACGGTTACTCACTCGGGGAGTGATGAGCATGGCTGGGATGCTGCAGATGCGGCGCAGCCGCGGGGCGTTCAGCGGGTTCCTGCTGGTCCTGCTCGGGCTCTGGGGCGCACTGGTCCCCCTCGTCGGACCGTATTTCCACTACGCCTACACGCCGGACGTGGCCTGGCACTACGACACGGCACGGCTGTGGCTGGAGATCCTGCCCGGCGCGGCAGTGTTCCTGGGCGGCATCTTGCTCATGATCGCCACCGGCAGGCATGTCGCGCTGTTCGGCGCGCTGCTGGCCGCGGCGGCCGGCGCATGGTTCGTCCTGGGCACCACCCTCAGCCCGCTGTGGAACAACAACGTGACCATGGGCGGTACGCCAGTTGGCTCCCGCCTCTTCACCCGGATCATGGAACAGCTCGGCTTCTTCTCCGCGCTGGGCGTGGTGATCGTGTTCATCGCGGGCGCTGCGCTGGGCCGGATCCTGTCCGTGCCGTCCGGGATCAGGGAGGTCGAGGCCGTTCCGCCCGCTGAGACGGTGCCCGCCCAAACGGTCACGACTGAGAGGGTCCCCACTGAGACGGCCCCGACCGAGACCGTCCCGGCGCAGACCACCGCGACCGAGGCTCTCCCGCGCCGAGTGGCGCCCGCCGAGGATACGCAGACCATCGGCTAGCCCGAGCCACTATCCTTTCTCAGACCCGAGGAAGGGACGTGGCGGTGCGGGCAGAGCCAGCGGCGGCGGCCACCGGGCCGGAGGCAGCGGCGGCCGCCGCGACGCCCGGGGACGGCGCGCGCTGGCTGCTCCCGGCCGGGGCTGCCCTGCTGGTGGCGGTCCTCGGCCTTTACGTGGCCGACCTGGCGACCCACTTGTCCTCGATGGCCGCCATGCGGGACCTGGTGGTGTACCGCAACGGCGGGCTGATCACCCGCCACGTCGCGCCCGCCTACGACGGCCGCCGGGCCTCGCCGCTGTATGACTGGGCCGGGAGCAACGGCGTCCAGTTCACCTATCCCCCGTTCGCCGCAGTGGTGTTCGCGGTCGCGTCGGTGCTGTCCTGGACGGCGATGCGCTGGGCGATGACCCTGGCCAGCCTGGCTGCCCTCGGGCTGTCGCTGTGGCTGGTGTTCGGCGCGCTGGGCTATGCGGCCCGGCCCCGGATCAGGCTGGGCGCCACCTTCGGCGCGGCCGCGCTCGCGCTGCTCACCGAGCCGGTCCAGGAGACGCTGGGCCTCGGCCAGGCCAACCTGCTGCTCATGCTGCTGGTCGTCGCCGACCTCCTGACCCCATCGGTGCTGGCCGGGCGCACGCGCTGGTGGCACGGCATCGGGATCGGCGTGGCCGCCGGGGTGAAGCTGACCCCGCTGATCTTCATCCCGTACCTGCTGCTCGTCCGCCGGTACCGGCAGGCCGCCACGGCCGCGGGGACGTTCGCCGCGACGGTGGCGCTCGGCTACGCGATCCTGCCCAGGGACTCCGGGACCTACTGGTGGCATCGGCTGTTCCTGAACGCCAACCGGATCGTGTTCCTCGGCACCCGGGGCAATCAGTCGCTGCGTGGCGTCGCGACCCGGCTGGCCGGCAGCGTGACGTCCGGGACCGTTCCGTGGGTCGTGGCGGCCATCCTGGTCGTGGCGGCCGGGCTGGTGGCCGCGGCGGTGCTGTACCGCGCCGGGTACCCGGTGGCGGGCATGCTGGCCTGTGCGCTGACCGGCTTGCTGGTGTCCCCGCTGACCTGGGATCACCACTGGGTCTGGGTCGCGCCGGCCATCGCGCTGCTGGCTCACCTGGGCGCCCGGGCGCGCGGCGCCGTCCGCGCCGCGTGGTGGTCGGCGGGAGGCGGGCTGGTGCTGGTGTTCGGCGCGTGGCCGCAGTTCTGGGATCTGTCCCAGGCCGGGCTGACCCCGGCCGGGCTGTTCTGGTACGGGCCCGCGACCTACTTCGCCACCGGCGACCAGCCGTGGTACCACGAGTTCCACTGGCACGGCCTGCAGCTGCTGGCGGGCAACATCTTGGTACTGGCCGGGCTGGCCGGGCTGGCCGCCTTGTGCGTATCCGCCTTCCGCGTGAGGCACCGGCTTGGCCGGTGAGCTCGCACGCATGCGGGAACGGCTGGCCGCGCAGGTCGTGGAGGCCAGCCGGATCGGCAGCGAGCGGGTCGCCGCCGCGCTGCATGCCGTGCCACGCCATCTGTTCCTGCCCGACCTGCCGCCGGAAGAGGCCTACCGCGACGCGGCCATAGTGACCAAACGTGACGCCGACGGTCATCCGATCAGCTCGTCCTCCCAGCCCGCCATCATGGCCATCATGCTCGACCAGCTGAGCCTGGCCCCGGGCCAGCGGGTGCTGGAGATCGGCGCCGGGACCGGCTACAACGCCGCCCTGATCAGCCACATCGTGGGCGAGGAAGGGCAGGTGACCAGCGTCGACATCGACTCCGAGCTGGTGGGCCTGGCCCGCGAGCACCTGGCCAGCGCGGGTTCCGGGGCCGTGACGGTGGTCTGCTCGGACGGGGCCGTGGGCTATCCGGAGCGGGCGCCCTACGACCGGGTCATCGCCACCGTCGGCGTGGCCGACCTGGCCCCGGCGTGGCTGGAGCAGGCGGCCCCGCAGGCGCGGATCGTCGTGCCGCTGGACGTCCGCGGAACCCAGCTGTCGGTCGCTTTCGAGCGGGACGGCCCCATCGGGCCGTGGACCAGCCGGTCGCTCGCACCGTGCGGTTTCATGCGGATGCGCGGGTCCCTGGCCGGGCCCGAACGCGTCGTGATCCTCGCGCCCGGTCTGTCCGTGCTGCTGCCCGACGGGACCGTCGCCGGCGAGCCGGGCCCGGCGGACAGCGGGGCGCTGGCCGCCCTGCTGACCGCGCCGTCCGGGCCGGAGCCGACCGGAGTACGAGCCAGGCCGGCGCGGGTGTTCTGGGAGCTGGGCCTGTGGCTGGCGACCCGTGAGCCCCGGTCGTTCCTGCTGAACGTGGAAGGCCCCGATAGCCTGCTCGCCGCGGCCGCGCTACCCGGACCGGGTCTGCAGACCACCGTAGGGATCGCCGACGGCGGCGGCATCGCCCTCCTCACCGCCGACCACCCAGCCGGGGAGGGAGCCGACCACCCAGCCGGGGAGGGAGCCGACCACCCAGCCGGGGAGGGAGCCGGGCTGTTCGCCTTGCGGGCGGCCGGTTTCGGCCCGCGGGGCGGCCAGCTCGCCGCAGACCTCGCGGCGCAGGTCCGGGCCTGGGACCAGGCCGGCCAGGCCTCGCGGGCCTGCACGTCGACGCCTACCCCAGGACCCCGGCGGGCGCCCCGGACCCGGGCGCGGGCGCTCTGGTCATGGAGCGACCCGCCACGCGGTTCGCTGTCTACCATGACTAGCCTTGAAGCGTGAGCGATAGCACGGGCCGGCACCTCGAAACGGAGCAGAAGTGGGACGCCGACGCTGACTTCACCGTGCCCGACCTCAGCGGCCTGGAGGGGCGGGCGAAGCCGGCCGGGCGGCACCGGATCTACCTGAGCGCCACCTACTTCGACACCGAGGAACTCGACCTCCTCAGGAACAAGATCACGCTGCGGCGGCGCGTCGGCGGCGCCGACGAGGGCTGGCACCTCAAGCTGCCGGTGCGCCAGGACACCAGGCAGGAAATCCGCGCGGCCCTCGGCGACGGTGACACCGCCGCCGTGCCGGCCGAGCTGGCCGCCCAGGTGGCGGACGTCATCGCAGGCCGGCCCCTGCACCCGGTGGCCATTCTTGATACCGAACGGACAGTGGTGACACTGGCCAGCCAGGCGGGGCAGCCGCTGGCCGAAGTCGCCGACGACCTCGTGACCGCGACCCGGCTCGACGAGCCCGGCGCCGAGCCGGTGCGGTGGCGCGAGATTGAGGTCGAGGCGGCCGAGAACAGCGCCGATGCGCCGCGGGTGCTGGAGGCGGTCGGCCGGGCGCTGCGCGAGGCGGGGGCGACACGGTCGTCGTCCGGGTCCAAGCTCGGGCGGCTGCTCGGCGACGGCTGAGGGCCTGGCCCTCCGGGCGTCGCGGGGTTCGCGGGGGTTTCAGAGGGTACTCAGAGCTGATGCTGACCTGCCGCGCGCATTACTCGGGTGAAATGGGATCGCGGGCATCACGCTAAGTGAGGATCCCGGACAGAGAACCCGGCACCCGCAGGCATACTAAGCACGTACGTGATCATGACAGTGAGTAGGACCATGGGGAACTACAGCCCAGCACCCGGACCGGCCAGCGGCCAGGATGACGGCCTCCAGCACGCGGACGGGACGCCGGCGCGGGTTCTCGTCGTCGACGACGAGCCGAGCCTGGCTGAGCTGCTGGCCAGCGTGCTGCGCTACGAGGGCTGGACGGTACAGACGGCCGGGAACGGCGCGGACGCCGTCCGGACCGCGCGCGAATTCCGGCCCGACGCTGTCGTGCTTGACATCATGCTTCCCGACATCAGCGGCCTGGAGGTGATGCGCAGGCTCCGGGCTGAGATACCGCAGGTGTGCGTGCTGTTCCTGACCGCGCGGGACGCGGTGGAGGACCGGGTGGCGGGCATCACCGCCGGAGGCGACGACTACGTGACCAAGCCGTTCAGCCTCGAGGAGGTGCTGGCCCGGCTGCGCGGGCTGCTGCGCCGGGCCAACCTGACCCGCGCCCACGCCGAGGGGCTGGTCGTGGTCGGCGACCTGACCATGGACGAGGACGCCCGCGAGGTCCGCCGGGATGGCGAGCTCGTCGAGCTGACCGCGACGGAATTCGAGCTGCTGCGGTTTCTGATGCGCAACCCCAGGCGGGTGCTGTCCAAGGCGCAGATCCTGGACCGGGTGTGGAATTACGACTTCGGCGGCCAGGCGCACGTCGTCGAGCTGTACATCAGCTACCTGCGGAAGAAGATCGACGCCGGGCGCACGCCGCTCATTCACACCGTCCGCGGCGTCGGATACGTGCTGAAGCCAGCCAGCTGATGTCCGATGGGCGCCGGGCGGACCGGGTCCCCGCGGGGCCGAGGTGGCTGGCGGGCCGGACGCTCGGAGCGCGGCTGATCGCCGGCGTGCTGCTGCTGCTGCTCGGCGCGTGCGCCGTCATCGGCGTGGGCACCTACCTGACCGTCCGGGGTTCGATGGTCTCCTCCGTCGACCAGCAGCTGCGCAGCACGAGCGCCACCTATGCCATCTGCATCGAATCCGATCACCAGGCCCCCACCGGAGCGCAGGGCGGCCAGCCCGGCGGCGATTCTGACGACAACCCGCCGCCGCCCAACGCCAGCTCGTGCAGCCAGGGACAGCCGCAGGGGATGCTGGGCGTGCGGATCAAGGACGGCGCGATCACCAACTGCGGCGTCGTGAACGGCATGGACAACGAGACATGCCACTTGTCAGCGGCGGACACGAAGGCCCTCATGGCGCTGCCTGTCTACGAGCAGTCGGCGCAGCAGCGGCCGCCCTGGTCGAGCACAAAGTCGAGCGCGAGCCTCACCTCGCTCGACGGGGATTACCGGCTGACCGCTGTGACCGGACAAGACGGCGACGTCCTGATCACCGGGCTGCCGCTGAGCAGCGTGGAGCACGTGCTGGGCCAGGTGGCGCTCGCCGAGCTGATCGTCTTCCTCAGCGTGCTGCTGCTGGCCGGCGTGCTGGGCACGGCACTGGTGCGGCTGTCCCTGCGGCCGCTGCGCCGGGTTGCCGCCACGGCGACCATGGTGACCGAACTGCCGCTTGACTCGGGTGAGGTGACGCTGCCGGCCGGTGTCCCCGACACCGATCCGCGGACCGAGGTCGGCCAGGTCGGCGCGGCGTTCAACCGCATGCTCCTGCACGTCGAGCGGGCTCTGGGCCGCCGGGCGGCCAGCGAGGCCAGGCTGCGCCGGTTCGCCGCCGACGCGTCGCACGAGCTGCGCACTCCGCTGTCGGCGATCCGCGGCTACGCCGAGTTCGCCCTGCGTCACCGTGGCCCGGTGCCCGAGGACGTGATCCACGCACTGACACGTGTCCAGTCGGAGTCGGCCCGGATGAGCGTCCTGGTCGACGACCTGCTGCTGCTGGCCCGGCTGGACGCCGGCCGCCCGCTGGAACGTGAGCCGGTCGACCTGTCCCGGCTGGCCATCGACGTGACGAGCGACGCACGGGTGGCCCGCCAGGAGCATCACTGGCGGCTTGACCTGCCCAGCGACCCGGTCATGGTCCGCGGCGACGAGCACCGGCTGCATCAGGTGCTGGCCAACCTGATGAGCAACGCAGGCAAGCACACCCCGGCAGGCTCGACGGTGAGCGTGGCGCTCCGCGTCGAGGGGTCTGGTCCGGATGCACCGGTGCCGGAGGGTTCCGGGGTGCTGGAGCGAGGGGTGCGGCCGGCCTGGCCGCGGGCGGAGCTCAGCATCACCGACGACGGCCCGGGCATCCCGCCCGAGCTGCTGCCTGACCTATTCGAGCGCTTCACCCGGGCCGACACGTCGCGGGCGCGTGACCTCGATGCCGCGGGCAAGAGCACCGGGCTGGGCCTGGCCATCGTGGACGCGGTCGTGGCCGCGCACGGCGGCAGCATCACGGTGACCAGCCGGCCCGGCCGGACCCAGTTCGCCATCTACCTTCCCCTGCTGCCCGAGCCTGCGGACATGGCAGGCGTAACCGGCTGACGGTGTGCTACTTGTAGGTCATGGACAGCGATCAGCGGCGGCTGCTGGCCACGATGCCGTTGCACGCGATCACCTCGACCTACGGTGAGGCGGGACTGCGGGACCGGTTCGAGGCCGAGATCGCGTCCTGGCCCGAAGCGGACCGGCGCCGGATGGAGCGGGCGCTGGACCTAGCCGCCCGGCTGCACGCCGGCGACCGCCGGGACCGGGAGCCCTACGTCAACCACCTCCTCCGGGTGGCGATCCGGATCATGACCTATTACGGCGTGCGCGACGCCGACGTGGTCTGCGCGGCGCTGCTGCACGACGCCGTGGAAGACCACCCGGCCGAGCTGGCCGGCGGGGTGGCTGATCCAGACGCCGCGCTCGACCGGCTCGCGGCCGAGTTCGGCCCGCGGGTGGCCGAACTGGTCGGCGCGGTGACCAACCCGGTCTACGCGCCAGATCGCGACCAGGACGAGCAGTACCGAGAGCACGTGGCCGACAGCCTGCGCGGCAACCCGTGGGCCCGCGTCATCAAGGCCTCCGACTTCACCGATAACGGCGCCGGTCTCATGCACACGACCGGGCCCCGGCTGCACCGGCTCGCGGGCAAGTACGCGCCGCTGGTCCCGGTCCTGGCCGATCTCATCGCCCGGCCGGACACCCCGCTGGACGCCGCGGCCAAGGAGCGCATCTTGGCCCAGCTCGACCGGGCCGCCGACCGGTTCGCCGCCCTGCGCGGGGACACGGACTAGAGGCCGCATTCTACCCACGCCGGAGCTGGTGTCATGCCGGAGCTGTTGTTATGCCTGAGCTGCCTGAGGTCGAGACGGCCCGCAGCCTGATCGCCGACCTCGCGCTGGACCGGCGCATCACCGGCGTTGACGACGCCGACACGTTCGTCTGCCGGCCGCACTCCCCCGGTGAGCTGCGCGCCGCGCTGACCGGCCGGACCTTCACCGCGGCGCACCGGCGCGGCAAGCTGATCTGGTGCGCGACATCGGGCCCGGATGGCTCGGCCGGGCCCGGCCCGGATCTGGGCATCCACCTCGGCATGGCCGGGCGCATCGTGGTCACCGCCGAAGATGGCTGGGTGGCCGAAGGCGGTGACCGTCCCGGGCGGGACGCGCAGCCGCGGAAGGCGGAGTGGGACCGGTTCACGCTGGAGTTCGCCGACGGCGGACGGCTGGCGTTGTTCGACAAACGCCGCCTCGGGCGCATCTTGCTCAACCCCGATCTCGACCGGCTCGGCCCGGACGCCGTGGAGGTCACGGCGGCCGAGTTCCGCGGCTTGATCAGCAACGGGACCATCGCGGTCAAGGCCCGGCTGCTGGATCAGTCCAAGATCGCCGGGATCGGGAACCTGCTGGCCGACGAGATCCTGTGGCAGGCCAAGATCTCGCCCACCACCTCGGTCAGCCGCCTGCGGCGCCGGGACATCGACCGCCTGTACCGCGCGGTGCGGTCGGTGCTGGACGCCGCGACGGCCGAGGGCGGCGGGGCCCACACCGGCGAGGTCATCGCGGCCCGGCGCCCCGGCGGGCGCTGCCCGCGCTGCGGCGCCGAGATGGTGCACGGCACGGTCGGCGGGCGCTCCACCTGGTGGTGCTCGCGCGAGCAAGCCTAGCCCGGGCTCTTGCCCGGGCCGCTGGCCAGCGGTAAGAAGTGATATGCGGAGGGATGGCCTCTCGCGGGTAGAGCTGCGCGTGGCGGGCCCGTTCGGCGTGGTCCGCGACGGCATCGAGCTGCCCGAGGGCGAGGTGGGCAGCCGCAAGTCCCGGACCCTGCTCAAGCTGCTCGCGGTGGAACGGCCCGGCCTGGTCCCGCTGGACCGGATCGTCGAGGTGCTGTGGGACGGCGAGCCGCCGGCGGCCGCCGAGCAGAACGTTGCCTCACTGGTGAGCAGGCTGCGCGGCGTGCTGGGGCCCGGCGTCATCCAGGGCGGCCGGCCGGGTTACCGGCTGGGCGGCCCCCCCGCGGTCAGCGTCGACCTCGATGCGGCCGCCCGGTACTGCGAGCAGGCGGAGCGGAAACTGGCTGCCTCGCCCGCGATCGCCCTGACCGCCGCCGAACAGGCCACCGTGCTGCTATCCGCGGGCACCGCACTGGCTGACGAGCCCTATTCCTCCTGGGTGGACCCGGCCCGCGGCGAGCTGCGGACCCTCCTGCGCCGAGCTCGCCTGGCCGCGGCGGAAGCGGCGCTGGGCGCCGATGACGCTCGCACGGCGGCCCGGCACGCCGAAGCGGCCATGACGGCCGACCCGCTGGATGAGCCGGCCCACCGCTGGTACATGTCGGCCTGCGCCGCGGCCGGCGACCCGGCCAAGGCGCTGGTGGCGTACGCGGCGCTACGCGAGCGGCTCGCCGAGGAGCTCGGCACGGGCCCGGCGCCGCAGACCCAGGAGCTCTATCTGGCCGTACTGCAATCCCGTTCGTCCCAGTCACCCCGCTCTACTCAAACATCTCATTCACCCTCCTCCTCCCGTTCACATCACCAGACCCAGGCGTCCCGGCCAGCCCTGCCGGGGCGGGCGGCAGAGACCGCAGCCCTGCGCCAGGCCTGGGCCCGCGCCGTAGCCGGGGACGGGGGCGTAGTGATGGTCATCGGCGAGGCGGGGATCGGTAAGACGGCCCTCGCTGAGGAGCTCGCAGCGGAGGCGGCCGCGACCGGCGCGACCGTGCTGCGCACACGCTGCTACGAGGCCGAGCGCTCGCTCTTCTTGCAGCCCATCGTGGAAGCGGTAGCGCCGGTCGTGACCCGGATGACGGTGACCACGCTGCGGCAGCTGCTCGGCGAGCACGAGCCGGCGGCCGCCGCCCTGCTGCCCGAGGTGGCCGCGCTGCTCGGGCCCGCCCCGCCCTGGCGGGGCAGCCCGGACATGGAACGGCGCCGGTCGTTCCAGGCGGCGGCCGCGTTCCTGGCCGGCCTAGCCGAACGCGCGCCGGTCCTGCTCGTCGTGGATGACCTGCAGTACGCGGGCCAATCGACCGCCGAGTTCATCCACTACCTCGGCCGCCACGCCTCCGGCGCCCGCCTGCTCGTGCTGGTGACCGTCCGGGCTGAGCATGACCCGCAGCTCGGCGCCGCGCTCGGCGCTGTGGCCACCCGGATCGAGGTGGGATCGCTCAGCCCGGCCGCGGTCGAGCAGCTCGCCCGCCAGGCCGGGCAGGACGCGCTGGCCGGGCCGATCTTGCAGCGGACGCGGGGGCACACGCTGTTCGTCGTGGAAGTGCTGCGGGCCCTGGCCGGCGGGGACACCGGAATGCCCGAATCGCTGCTCAGCGCGGTTCAGGCGCGGGTCAGGCAGGCGGGCCCGGCCATCGAGTCCCTGCTGAGGGCGGCCTCGGTGCTGGGCGCCGCGATCGACCCGCTGGCCCTGGGCGCATTGCTGGACCTTTCCCCGGCGGCCGCGCTCGAGCGGTGCGAGCAGGCGCTGCACAGCAGGCTGCTGGCCGTCAGCGGGCGGGACTACGAGTTCGCCAACGACCTCATCCAGGAGGTCATGTACGCCACCACGCCCGAGCCGACCAGGCTGGCCTATCACCGCCGGGCCGCCGATCTGCGCAGGAGGCCGCGGGCGCCAGCGCCGCCGCCCTGGCCGACCTGGCCAGGGGCCTGGCCGGCGCACGTGCCGTCGGGGACCGCCGGCTGGAGATGTCGGCCCTGCGCGAGCTCGGCGGTGACCTCGCCGCGTCGCGCGGCGTGCCGATCGATACCTACACGTCCAGCATCGAGAACGGGCTGCGGATTGCCCTCGCGCTCGGCGACCGGGCCCGCGAGGCCGACATGCTGGCCCGGCTGGCCATCATCGCCGCGAACCGGCTCCGTTTCGACGCGGCCATTGAGTACGGCCGGCGTGCGGTGACCGCCGGGCGGGCCTCCGCGGACGAGCAGGCTCTGGCTGTCGGGCTTGACGGGCTCAAGATCGCCTGCCTCAATATCGGGGACGCTCAGGGCCTGGCCACCGTGCTGGCCGAGCTCACGCCGCTGCTGCACCGGCAGGGTGACCTGTTCCGGCTGCAGTGGGCGGAGTTCGAATCCGCGTTCTTGTTCATTGCCGCGGCCGACTGGGACCAGGCGGCGGCCGCGATGCAGACCGCCATCGAGGTCAACCGCCGCGGCGGCTACCCCGCCTGCGCCGCCTGGTACACCGCGCACCTCGGCTGGCTGGCCCGGCTTCGCGGCCGTGACGACGAAGCCATGGCGTTCGGCCGCCGGTCCCTCAGTCTGGCCGAGGAGCTCGAGCATCCCTGGTGGAAGTCCGCGACGCGGGCCATCTTCGGCACCACTCTGCTGCTGGCCGGGAACCAAGCTGAGGCCATCGAGATGTTCGAGCGCGGTCTGGCCGCGGCCGAGGTGGCAGGCGCGGAGGCGTACCTACTGCGCTGCGCGGCCCCGTTGGCCAGCGCCACCGGCTCGCCGACGGTCCTGGCCGACGCGGACCGGCTGCTCCGGCAGGCCAGCATCCCGGCCGGCGGCGCGTGGTTGCTCGGCGACGAGGCCTGCCTGTCGCTGGCGCGGGCCTGGCTCGGATGCGGCGAACCGGAGCGCGCCCGCGCGGTGCTGGCCCCGCTGCTGGCCGTGGCCGAGCGGGTGCCATGGCTCGCGACCCTGGCCGCCACGCTCGCCGTCAACGGGCACGTGCTGCGCCAGCTGGGGCAGGACGGCCAGGCCAAGGGGCAGCTGATCCGGGCCGAGCAGCTGGCCCTGGAGCACGGGCTGCCCCATGTGCTGCGGGAAGCACGATCCGGCCTGAGCTGAGCCGCGGGCTTGCCTGAGCTGAGCCGCGGGCTGGGTCAGATGAGATCAGCCAGGCAGGCCGCGGCACGGGCCGCGCCGTCGGTTTCGACGGGCCGGTAGCTGACCGGCCGCGCGATCTCCTCGGCCATCGCGCGGGCCAGCGCATCGGGCGCCGTCTGCTCATACGGCAGGCACCGGCCCGCGCCGTACTGAGCCAGCCGGTGCGGGACGTGGACGTTCTGCTCGAAGTGATGGCGCACCGGCACGTAGATGAACGGCCGCCCGGCCGCGGTGAGCTCCATGGTCGTGGTCAGGCCGCCCTGGACGACCGCGAGATCGCAGGCCGCGAGGTGCCGGGGCAGGTCGTGAACGTACCCGTGCACCTCCAGGCCATCATGGGGCTCCAGGGAGCCAGGGTCGATCCGCGGCCCGGTCACCACGATCATGCGCAGCCCGGGGATAAGCCGGCTGGCCTGCGGGAAGGCCGCGGTCACCCGGCGCAGCAAATGGCTGCCCACGCCCGAGCCGCCGACGGTGACCACGCAGACCTTCTCGTCAGCCCGGTAGCCCAGCTCCGCGCGGAGGGCGGCACGGTCGGCGACGTCCGCAGGCGGCAGGCCGGAGATGTAGCCCGAGAACTGGTAGTTCTCCTGGACCCAGTCGCGGATCAGCGGCAGCCCGTCCCCGAATGAATCCGGGACCACGTCGGCGGCGTTGCCGACGAACACGGACCGGTCCCGCAGGTGCGGGAAGCGCGCGATCTGCTCGATCATCTCGGCGTTGTAGTCGGCGGTCAGCGCCCGCTCCCGGTGCCCGCCGTCCGGCATCGGCAGCCAGCCCACGAAGTCGGTCAGCCAGGCGTACGGCGTCCGCTTCAGCTCGGGGTTCTCATGCAGGAAATAGTCGACATCCCAGGCCTCATCGCCGATCCACAGGTCGTACGGCTCGTCCCGCACCAGGTCGTCGAACACCATGAAGTTGCTGACCAGGATCTCGTCCATGGTGCGGATCGCCTGGAACGCGTGCAGGTCGTGCTCGGCGGCCTCGCCCTCGATGTGCGCCGACTCGCTGGCCAGGAACGCCGACGCGGGATGGATCAGCTCGGCGCGCCGCTTGAGCAGCTCGGTGACCGGATGCTGGGCCAGCCAGTGCACCTGCAGGCCCGGCTCGAGCCGGCGCAGCTCGTCGGCGATCGCCAGGTGACGCCGGGCGTGGCCGAGCCCGATCGAGGAGGACATGAAGAGCGCTCGTTTCGGCCGGTTCAGCGGCCTGGTCCAGGTCCGGCGGGCCGGGGCCGCGGTCCGCGCAGGCTCGAAGCGGCCCGCGAAGTCCCGGATCACGTGGTTGACCACGACGGGCTCCCTGGCCATCGGGATGTGCCCGGCGCCTTCCAGCGCCAGCAGCTCACCGCCGGTGAGCTCGGCGATCCGCTTGCCGCGCGCGAACGGCTGACAGCGGTCGCCGGTCCCGTGGATGACCAGGACCGGGCAGCTCACCTGGCGGATGAGCGCCTCGGTCTCCTCGCGGGAGGACGACATCAGCGGCCCGTCGTTGTGCAGCAGCATCGTCTCCGCGCCGATCTCCATGGCCCAGCCGACGCAGTCCTCCTGCTGCTTGGTCGAATGCGGCTCGCACAGCAGCTCGCCGAAGAAGAACTCGGCGTACCCGCGCCAGTCCTGCAGCCAGTAGTGCCGGTTGTCCTTGGCCCAGCCCTCCCCGGTGTCGAGAACCGCGTCGAAGTCATAGGCCACGCGGTGCGGCAGCGCCGGGGTCAGGAACGGGGCCCACGGGCTCATCGCCACCACGCCCAGCACCCGTTCGGGATACTGGCCCGCGGTCAGCAGCGCGCGCCAGCCGCTGGTGCACAGGCCGACCAGGACCGCCCGGTCGGTGTCCGTCGCGTCCATGACCTCGATGGTGTCGGCGACCCACTCCGTGTCGGCGTAGGCGGCGGCTGTCCCCGGCCGGTCAGACCGGCCGTTCCCCCGCGGGTCGATCGTGACCACCTTGAACGACCGGGCCAGGTACGGCACCTGAGCCTTCCAGCAACGGGAGTTCACGATCCCGTCGATGGGGGGAACACCACGGCCAGCTGGCCGTCGCCGAACACCTCATATCCGACCTTGACGCCATCGCGCTCGATGAAGCCCTCGGCGTCGGGATACCTTGCCCGCATGGCCGCCTCCCACGGGAAATCAGCGTTTCCCCTGTTCTATAGCTGCCCATTGCAGCGCTGTTGCAATGCCGGTGCAACGCCGCCGCGCAGCCTGGACACAGGCACGCGACAACCCAGACGGGAGGGCACATCATGGCCATCAACGAAGAAAAGCTGAACGAGTTCCTCGGCCGGTTCGTCACCGATCTCGGGGCCACGGTGGCGGCCGGCAACGTGGTGATCGGGCACCAGCTCGGCCTTTACCAGGCGCTGGCCGCCGGACCAGCCACCGCCCAGGATCTCGCCGAGCGTACGCACACCAACCCGCGGTACATCACCGAATGGCTACGCGGCCAGGCGGCAGGCGGCTACGTCGAGCACGACCCGGCCGCAGACACCTACTCGATGACCGAAGAACAGGCCTTCGCCCTGGCCAACCCCGATGGCGCCGTCTACGCGCCGGGCGCATTCGTGCTGGCTCTGGGCACGCTGCGGGCGGTGCCGCGGATCACTGAGGCGTTCCGCTCCGGTACCGGGCTGGGCTGGCACGAGCATGACGAGGACGTATTCATCGGTGCGAGCAGTTCTTCCGTCCCGGCTATATCGCCAACCTGGTCCCGTCCTGGATCCCGGCGCTGGACGATGTGCCGGACAAGCTGCGCGCCGGGGCCAAGGTGGCCGACATCGGGTCGATCGAGCTGGCCCGCAAGCGGGCGGGCGACGCGGGGGTCGCCGACCGGGTGAGCTTCGAGGTCGCCTCGGCCGCGCAGTTCTCCGGGTCAGATTACGACCTCGCAGCCACGTTCGACTGCCTGCACGACATGGGTGACCCGCTCGCCGCCGCCCGGCATGTCCGGCAGGCCCTCAAGCCGGACGGCACCTGGCTGGTCGTCGAGCCGTTCTCGGCCGATGACGCCGCGGGCAATATGAACCCGGTGGGGCGCGTGTACTACAACTTCTCCACCCTGCTCTGCGTGCCGAACGCGATGTCACAGCCCGGCGGCTATTCGCTCGGCGCCCAGGCCGGCGAGGCCGCCATCAGGCAGGTGGTGACCGAGGCCGGCTTCACCAGGTTCCGGCGCGTCACCCAGACACCGTTCAACCTGGTCTACGAGGTACGCCCGTAGGCTGCCGCCGGGCCGGGCTGGACCGAGGCCTGCACCCGGGCCAGCCCGGCCGGGTCGACGGGAGCGACCTTAGCGTCGGCGGGAACAGCCGCCGGGCAGCCGGGCGGAGGTGCGGCCGCAGGCGGAGGTGCGGCCGCAGGCTCGCCGTGCGACCCTATTACGGTGCTGGACGACGACGCGATCCCTGCTCCACGGCAACATCCGCTCGCGGCTGAGCTCCCGCTGGCCGGCATCACGGTGATCTCGGTAGAGCAGGCGGTGGCCGCGCCGTTCGCCACCCGCCAGCTGGCCGACCTGGGCGCGCGGGTAATCAAGGTCGAGCGGCCGGGCACGGGCGACTTCGCCCGGGACTACGACGCGACGGTCCACGGGCTGGCCAGCTATTTCGTCTGGCTCAACCGAGGCAAGCAGTCACTGAGCCTGGATATCAAGAGTGCCGCGGGCCGTTCGGTACTGGCCAGCCTCATCGGCCGCGCAGACGTGTTCATCCAGAACCTGGCCCCGGGCGCGGCGGCCCGGCTGGGCCTGTCCGCTGAGACCCTGCGGGCTGGCCATGACCGGCTCATCACGTGCGACGTGTCCGGGTACGCCCCGGACGGGCCGTTCGGCGACCGGAGGGCCTATGACCTCCTGATTCAGTGCGAGACCGGTCTGCTGTCGGTGACCGGTACGCAGGACGCGCCGGCCAAGGCGGGCATCTCGGTCGCCGACATCGCGGGCGGCATGTACGCGTTCAGCTCAATCCTCACCGCGCTGTACGCCCGGGAGCGCACCGGCTCCGGCGCCGCCCTGGCGGTGTCGCTGTTCGAGTCGCTGACCGAGTGGATGGCCCAGCCCATGTATTACGCGATGTACACGGGCGTTCCCCCGGCCCGGACCGGCACCAGCCACGCGACCATCGCACCCTACGGGGCGTTCCGCACCGGCGACGGCGGCCGGGTGCAGCTGTCGATACAGAACGACCGTGAATGGCACCGGCTGTGCGAGCAGGTGCTGGGGCGTCCTGAACTCGCCGACGATCCCCGGTTCGCGACCAACGAGGCCCGTGTGGTGGCCCGAGCCGAGCTGGACCGGGAGATCGAGGCCGCGATGAGCGGCCACTCCGCAGCCGAGGTAGTCGCCATTCTGGATGCGGCACAGATCGCGAACGCCCAGCTCAACACCATCGGTGACCTGCTGGCCCACCCGCAGCTCGCGCATCGCTGGGCCGAGGTCGGATCACCGGCCGGCCCGATCCGGGCCCTGCCCCCGCCGATCAGCACCGGCGGCGCGGCGCCCGTCCTCGGCCCGATCCCGGCGGTCGGCGAGCATACCGATGCCATCCTGGCCGAGCTTGGGCTCACTGGCGCAGAGATCGCCGCGCTGCGCCAGGCCGGGTCCGTGTGATCGGGCCCGGGTACTCCCCCGGTCAGATGGGGTAGCGGGTGGGTTCGGTGAGGTATTGCCGTCCGGATGGGGTGGTCCAGCGGATGTAGCCGGTGGGGAGCTGTTCGGCGTTCCAGCGGGGGTCCTGTTTGGCCCGGTGGTCGTGACGGCAGGTCGGGTTGCCGTTGCACAAACAGGTCCGGCCGCCCGCTTCATATGGGATGTTGTGCTCGAAGTCGCAGTTCGTCGATGGGCGCCGGCAGCCTGGCCCGGTGCACGTGGCGTGCCGGACCTGGGCCAGGTGCCGGAGCAGGACCCCGGGATCGTGACCCTTGGCCTCATGCCGGTGGTCACAGTTCCCGGAGGGGATCGGCTCGAGGGCGATGAGCAGGTCCCGCTGTCCCTGAGTTCCAGAGGAGAACCTCCAGATGCCGTACCCGCCTGGCGGCCCGGGCTGGTCCGTCGAGGTGAAGCTGAACGACGGGTCGCCAGGCGGTGGATCAGGCCCATTTGCGGTGTCGGATTTATGGCGTTTCGCGGTGTTTGCCCGGCTGCGGGCGGATGCGGGGCGGGCGCAGCCATGGCCGATAGCGTGGCCGTCCTGGTCGGTCACGGTGACGCACCAGGTGGACCGGGCGGTGCGGGCCGCCGCGGCGGCCAGATCGCGGGCCAGATCGGGGTCCAGGGGGCCGATGCCGGTCATCTCGCCGGGCCGGTCCGCGAGGTGGAGCAGGGTGGCCAGGGGGATGGTGAGGTTGGCCCGGCCGGCGAACCCGGGCGGGATCACCCCGGCCAGCGGCCCGGCCGGAGCCGGCATCCGGGGCCCCCGCGGACCAGGCCCGTCATCCGGGCCGGACCCGCCGCCGTGACCGGGGCCGCCATCCTGGCCTGACCCGCCGCCGGGGCCGCCGTCATGGCCGGGGGCGCCGTCATGGCCGGGGGCGCCGTCATGGCCGGGCTTGGCGTCGTGGCCAGGGCCGCTGCCCTGGTGGGACTTGCTGTCGTGACTGGGGTCGTTGCTGGTGTGCGTACCTGGGGGGCGGGAGTCGATGCCCAGGAGGATGTCCAGGAAGGCGCGAGCCCGGAGCAGGTCCATGCCGCCGTCCAGGCCGGCCTTCTTCAGCTGGCGGGCCCACCAGGTGATCCGCTGGTCGGCGGCCAGCACCTCGGCCGGGGGCAGCTCGCGGCCGGTCAGGCCAGCGTTCCCGGACGGCTCCGCCCACCGCTGCACCCGCGCCTGCTTGGCCGAATGCTCCCGGCGTTTCTTTGCCTTCTCCGGGTTGACCTCCATGACGGCGCGGCTGATCGCCGACCGCAGCCCGGCCGGGGTCAAGGAACCGGCCCGGTCCAGGATTATGGCCTCGGCGGCGCGGGCCTCGGCGGGGTCCAGCAGCATGGTGGCCGACGCGATGATCTGCGCCTTGCTCAGGGTCAGCACACCGGACCGGAACGCCGCCCGGGTCCCGGGCAAGCTGACCTCCAGCGCCGCGGCCAGGGCCAGCACTTCATCGGCGTCCCCGGCTGACAGGGCCAGCGCCGCACCCAGCTCCCGAGAGGCGAACTCATCCCACTCCTCCGGCAGTCCGGACGCGCCGTCGACCCGGGCGCCGGGGGCGGGACGGCGGCGGAGCAGCTCCGCCACCGCCGCGTGCTTACGGGCGCTGGCGTTAGCTTCAACCCGGTCCAAAGCGCAGATCACGCCGAGCAGCTCATCATCGGACGCACCCGGATAGCGGTCGCCCTCCCCCGCGGCGTCGTCGGCGAACTGGGCCAGCACGGGGCCGCCCGGCGCGACGTCTAGCGGCTTACCCGAGGCGAACCCGGAGGCCCGGCTGGTGTACTCGCCGGGGAACGTCTGCGCGGAGCCGGGCATCCCCGGGCCGCGGCGGCCGCTGACGACCGAAGCGACCGCGGCCATCACCCCGGTGTGACCAGCCTGGGCCATCTGCGCGGCCACGGCCTCCTGCCCGGCGGTGATCTCCCGGGCCTCCGCGATCAGGGCCGCTAGCTGGCCATCATCCAGGCCGGGCGGCGGGGCATTGTCCGGGTCCTCGTACTCCTCCTTGAATTCACCGGGATCATCTTCGGCCTGGGCCGCCAGGTAGCCCGGCTCATCCATCCACTCCGGCCACTTCGGGCTGGGCGGGACCAGCTGCCAGTCCGGGGAGCCGAACGTGGGGTAATCCGCGGGCGTGCCGGGAGGGTTCTTGTCCCGCCCGGGGTCCTGGGGTGCCGGTGCTTCGCTCATGAGCCACGGTCCGTTCGGATAAAATGATCTAGGTATCAAACATGATAGCGAAAAACCTTCTTTTATAGCGGTGACACGCCGCAGCGGCATAGCCTTTTCCGGTGCCGCGGTTGGCTCATAGCGCGCGCATACGGTTGCTTCAGCAGCGGCCGAGAGTGATCGCCGAACCTGAGGACCATGAGTGTTCTGCAGGTGGACATTGTGGTGCCAGTGCGCAATGAGGAACGTGATCTCGCACCGAGCGTGCGGCGGCTGGTCGGCTATCTGCGGGCGGGATTCCCGTTCACGGCGCGGGTCACGATCGCGGATAACGGCAGCACCGACGGCACGTGGGCGATCGCTGACCGGCTGGCCCGTGAGTACGACGAGGTCCGGGCGGTACGCATGGCGGAGCCGGGACGCGGGCGGGCCTTGCGGGCCATCTGGTCGCAGAGCGACGCGGAGGTCCTGGCCTATATGGATGTCGATTTGTCGACTGACCTGAACGCGCTGCTGCCGCTGGTGGCGCCGCTGGTATCCGGGCACAGCGACCTGGCCATCGGCACCCGGCTGGCGCGGGGGTCACGGGTCATCCGGGGGCCCAAGCGCGAGCTCATCTCCCGCTGCTACAACATGCTCCTGCACGCCTGCATGGGAGCCCGGTTCTCGGACGCGCAGTGCGGCTTCAAGGCGATCCGGCGCGAGCCGGCCCGTGCGCTGCTGCCGCTCACCCAGGACACGGGCTGGTTCTTCGACACCGAGCTGCTCGTCCTGGCCGAACGGGCCGGGCTGCGCATTCACGAGATCCCGGTGGACTGGGTCGACGACGCCGACTCGCGGGTCGACATCACGGCCACCGCGCTGGCCGACCTACGCGGCATGATGCGGCTCGGCCGCGGGTTCGCGCGCGGGTCGATCAAGGTCCCGCAGCTGCGGGTGACGGCGCTGGCCGGTCCCGCAGGCGGGCACCGCGGGGCCCAGCGTGGCGCCTCGGGTGAGCTGCTGCTGCAAGTGGTGAGCTTCGCGCTGGTGGGCATCGCTTCGACGATCGCGTACGTGCTGCTCTACCTGCTGTTCCGCAACGCCATGTCGGCACAGGCGGCCAACGTGCTCAGCCTCCTGGTCACCGCGGTGGCCAACACCGCCGCCAACCGGCGGCTGACGTTCGGCATCAGCGGGCGGCTGCACGCGGCCCGGCACCAGCTCAAGGGCCTGATCGCGTTCGGCATCGGGCTGGCCCTCACCTCCGGGGCGCTGGCCGCCCTGCATACATCCAGCCGCGGCCTCGAGGTCTCGGTTCTCGTCGCCGCGAACCTGGTCGCCACCGTCATCAGGTTCGTGCTGTACCGGACCTGGGTCTTCGGCGGCGCTCGACCTAACTCTGACCAGTCCACACCTAACGGGAGAAACCCAATTGAGCGCGACCACCTCTGTGACGAGGGATTCGATTCGCACCGGCCCGCGACCACCCCGGAACCCGGTCCGGCGCCTGCTGCGCGGTCCTGAGACCGATCCGCGCTGGGCCCGCCCGGCGCTGCTCGGGCTGGTGGCGCTCACAGCGCTGCTCTACCTGTGGGACCTGACCAGGAACGGCTGGGCCAACGATTTCTACGCGGCGGCCGTCCAGGCGGGCACCAAGAGCTGGAAGGCCTTCTTCTTCGGCTCGTTTGACTCCTCCAACTTCATCACTGTCGACAAGACGCCGGCCTCGCTGTGGGTCATGGAGCTGTCCGGCCGGGTGTTCGGCTTCAACCAGTGGTCGATGCTGGTGCCGCAGGCCCTGGAGGGCGTGGCCTCGGTCGCGCTCCTGTACGCCGCGGTGCGCCGCTGGTTCGGGCCTGCGGCCGGGCTGGTCGCCGGGCTGGTCCTGGCGCTGACGCCGGTAGCAGCCCTGATGTTCAGGTTCAACAACCCGGACGCGCTGCTGGTCCTGCTGATGACGGCGGCGGCGTACGCGCTGGTGCGCGCGGTCGAGAACGGGCGGACGCGGTGGCTGGTGTTCTGCGGGGTCCTGCTCGGGTTCGCATTCCTGGCCAAGATGCTGCAGGCGTTCCTGGTCGTGCCGGGCTTCGCCATCGCCTATCTGTGGGCCGGGGCACCGCGCAGCCTGCTGCGGCGCGCGTGGCAGACGGTGGTGATGGGCGCCGGGATCATCGCGGGAGCCGGCTGGTGGGTGCTGATCGCGGAGCTGACGCCCGCGGCGGACCGGCCCTACTTCGGCGGCTCGACCAACAACAACATCCTGCAGCTGGCCATCGGCTACAACGGCCTGGGGCGGATCACCGGCGATGAGACCGGGTCCGTCGGCGGCGGGGGCGGCGGCGGCAGCGCGTTCGGCGGCGCGACCGGGTTGCTGCGGCTGTTCCACACGGAGTTCGGCAGCGAGATCAGCTGGCTGCTGCCGGCGGCGCTGATCTCGCTGGCCGCGATGCTGTGGGTGTCGCGGCGGGCCACGCGGACCGACCGGATGAGGGCCGCGGCGCTGCTGTGGGGCGGCTGGGTGATCGTCACCGGGCTGGTGTTCAGCTACATGAGCGGCATCATCCACCCGTACTACATGGTGGCGCTGGCGCCGGGGATCGGCGCGCTGGTCGGCATCGGCGCGACGGCGCTGTGGAAGGCGCAGCTCAGCTGGGCCGGGCGGGCGGTGACGGCCGCTGCGGTGCTGGTCACGGCCGTCTGGTCATACATACTGCTGGACCGGACGCCGGACTGGCTGCCCTGGCTGCGCTGGGTGATCCTGATCGCCGGCGTGCTCGGGGCGGCAGCGGTGCTGGCCGGCCCGTGGCTGGCCCGGCTGATGTCGTTCCGGCGGCTGGTGCTGCTCTCGACGGGGCTGGCCATGATCGCGGGGCTGGCCGGGCCGGCCGCGTACGCGCTGGACACGGTGAGCACCGCGCACACCGGCTCGCTCCCGACCGCGGGACCAGCCACGGCCGGCTCCGGCGGCGGCCCCGGTGGGTTCGGGGGTGCGCGCCCAGGCGGGACCGGAGGCACGGGCTTCGGGGGCACGCGTCCGGGCGGGACCACGGGCACGGGCGCGACCGGAGGCACCGGTTTCGGAGGCACGCCTCCTGGCGGGACCGCGGGTAACGGGTCCCCGGGCGGGCCGGGCGGTCAAGCCGGCGGCACCGGCGGGACCCAGGCCGGCAGCGGCACCGGAGGATCAGGAAGCGCGCAGGCCGGCGGGACGGCAGGCGCAGGCAGAACGGCAGGCGCGGGCGGCGCGGGCGGCCCGGGCGGCCTGGCCGGGAACACGCAGGTCAGCAGCGCACTGGTGAAGCTGCTGGAGCAGGACGCGGGTTCCTACAAGTGGGTGGCCGCAACCGAGGGGTCCGAGGGTGCAGCGCCGCTCGAGCTCGCGACCGGGGACGCGGTGATGGCCATCGGCGGGTTCAACGGCACCGATCCCTGGCCCACGCTGGCCGTCTTCAAGGAACTGGTAGCCAACCACGAGATCCACTACTACGTGGGCCAGGGCAGCCAGAGCTTCGGTGGCGGGCGAGGATCCTCGGCCATCACGTCCTGGGTAGCCGCGCACTTCAAGAAGGAGACCGTCGGCGGCCAGACCGTCTACGACCTGACCCAGCCGCTCAGCGGCACGGCATGAGATGGTAGGCCTGCTTCGCGGCCAGGACACGCCTGACCGCGGAGTCCACGGTGGCCCCGAAGGCGGGATGGCGGGCGATCTGGGCCAGGATGGCCTGCTCCATGGTGATGGCGGCGGGCAGGCTCTGCGAGGTGATCAGGTCGCCTCCGGCGGCGAGGAAGTCAAGACCGCGAGTGGCCGGCGTCAAGTCGGCCACCGCGGCCGCCGCGCCCAGGTCGTCGGAGACGATCACGCCCTGGAAGTGCAGCTGCTGGCGCAGCAGTCCCCGGATGATGCGCGAGGAGAACGCGGCCAGGTGATCCGGGTCGATGCGGGTGTAGGTGGCCAGGGCCACCATGACGAACGGCACCCCGGCCTTGATGGCGGAGCCGAAGGACTTCAGGTACGGGTCGTCAGGACCGGTCGTGCGGTCGACCACCCCGGAGGTGAAGTCCGTGTTGCCGGCCACGCGGCCCAGCCCCGGGAAGTGCTTGGCGGTGGTGGCCACGCCCGCCTCCTGCATCCCCTGGATGAAGGCCACGCCGTGGGTGCCGGTGATCTGCGGCGTATAGCCGAACTCCCGCTGCAGCGCGCCGATCGGCTGGTTCTGGCTGGCGGTCGCGCTGGGCACCACGTCCATCACCGGGGCCAGATCGAGGTTGACGCCAGCCGACCGCAGCTGGCGGCCCCAGGCGGCGGCCTGCCGTCGGAGCTCGGCGGTGGACAGCTGGCCCTGGGCCAGCGCGGACGGAACCACCGAGAAGCCCGGCCCCTGGAGTTCCTGCACCTGGCCGCCTTCCTGGTTGGCGGCGACGAAGAACCGGACCCGGGATGTGGCCGCCGAGGACGCCAGCGACTGGATAGCCTCGGTCACCTGCCGGTCCGCGGCCAGGCCCGCATCGCTGGTCCCCTCGAACAGAAGGGAGCCGAAGTGGTAGGTGCCGACCGCCTGGGCCACTTCGGCGGCGGGGGCCCCGGCCATGCCGACCAGGAACAGCTGGCCGACCCGCTGGGCCTCGCTCATCCGGGAGAAAACCTGATCCGGGCAGGAGGCCGGCGCGGAGGCCGTAGCCGCCGCGGACGCGGCTCGCGACGCGGACGCCCCCGAAGACGGGGTGCGGGCCGGTCCATGGGTCACGACGCTTCCCGCGGCGTGCGGGGGCGTGCTGCTGGCCACGAGGCCGCACCCCGCGCAGGCCAGGCTTAGCGCCGTAGCTACCGCCGGCAGCAGCCGCGAAGGCCAGCGGCGCTTGCCGCCGCCGCGCCTGCCGCCGCCGGCGTCCTTATCCTGCACCCGCTCCGTTCTAGCCGACCGCGGGCACGCTAGCCGCGCGATTGCGGAATTACACCGGTCAGGCCACTGCGGCCGCTCAGGCCACAGCGACCGCTCAGGCCACAGCGACCGCTCAGGCCACAGCGACCGCTCAGGCCACAGCGACCGCTCAGGCCACAGCGGCCCGGCTGATGGTGGCCAGCCAGGCCTGGGCCACGGTGCTGTCGAAGACGCCGGGGTTGAGGTCGAAGGTATCGGCCTCGATGGTGCTGATCGCCCATCCAGCCGCGAAGGCCGCGCGCAGCTCGTCCTGGCTGACCCGGCGCGGGCCGAGCTCCCCCGGCTGCCGGTCGCTGAAGCACATCAGGTACAGCCGGCCGCCCGGGCGCAGTACCGACGCCAGGCTGGTCACGTACCTGGCGCGGTTGTCGTCGTCGAAGACGTGGAACAGCCCGCTGTCGATTACCACTTCGAAGCTCAGGCCCAGATCCGCGAGGCTCAGCACGTCGGCCACCTCGAAGCGGGCCTTGATCCCGCGCTCCGCCGCCTTGCCACGGGCCCGCTCGATGGCCAGCGAAGAGCCGTCGATGCCCAGGGCGTCGGCGCCCGACGAGGCGGCCAGCAGGGTGTGCTCTCCGGTGCCGCAGCCGGCATCCAGCACGTGCCCGGCCAGCAGGCCCTGCCTGGCCAGCCGCAGGAAGGCCGGCTGGGGCCTGCCGATGTCCCATGGCGGAGGGACGTTCCCGGCGTAGGAGTCATCCCAGCTGGACATGGTCACTGGCCCATTATGGCCGGCCAGGCCACGGCGCATGCAGGAACGCGGCCCGCCGGGCTGGCCACGGCGCATGTGGGAACGCAGCCAGCCGGCCCGGGGCGGCCGGCTCGGCCGCGGGCGGCACAATGACCCCATGGCTTCACACATCGCACTACTGCGCGGCATCAACGTCGGCGGCCGGAACAAGGTCCCGATGGCTGAGCTGCGCGAGGTAGTGAGCGGACTCGGGCACACCGGGGTGAGCACCTACATCCAGAGCGGTAACGTGCTGTTCACCACGCCGGAAAGCGACACGGCCAAGCTGGCGTCGGCCCTCGAGGCCGCCATCACCGGCGCGTTCGGCCTGCAGGCTTCGGTCGTGGTCGTGTCCCGGGACGAGCTGGCCCGGATCCTCGAGCGGAATCCGTATCAGGACGAGCCGAATCACAAACTCGTCCACGTGGTGTTCCTGAACGCCGAGCTGCCGCCTGACCTGCTCGAGCGCGTCAAGGCCGCGGAGCAGGCCAGCGCGGCCAAGGGCAGCCGCGACACCGTCACCGCGACCGGGCCGGCGCTGTACGTGCATACCCCGGACGGCTACGGCACCAGCGAACTGGCCCAGGTGCTGTTCCGCATCATCGGCACGCCGGGCAAGAAGGGCGTCGCCGCGACGGCCAGGAACTGGGCCACGGCCACCAAGCTGCTGTCCCTGAGCGACGAGAAGTGAGCCGCCCCGGGCCCGCGGGCCGCGCGGTCCTGGTCACCGGGGCGTCCCGGGGCATCGGCCGGGCGGTGGCGCAGGCCTTCGCCGCCCAGGGCGACCGGGTGGCGGTCCATCACCGCGACTCCCCTGCGCTCGCGCAGGAGGTGCTGGCCGGACTGCCGGGCGGCGGCCACACGGTGGTGCGCGCCGACCTGGCCGACGCCGCGGCCGTCCGGCAGATGGTGGATCAGGCCGCCGCCGGCCTGGGCGGGCTGGACGTCCTGGTCAACAACGCCGGGATCTACGTGTGGCACCCGGTCACCGAAGTGTCCTATGAGGAGTGGCAGGAGGCATGGCGCGACACCCTGGCCGTCAACCTGACCGGGGCCGCGAACGCGACCTGGTGCGCCGTTCAGCACATGAAGGAGACGGGCGGCCGGATCGTCAACGTGACCTCACGCGGCGCCTTCCGGGGTGAGCCCCGGCACCCGGCCTACGGCGCCAGCAAGGCGGGCCTGAATGCGTTCGGCCAGTCAATGGCCCGCGCACTGGCGCCGTTCGGCATCTCGGTCGCCACCGTGGCGCCCGGGTACGTCGAAACCGAGATGGCGGCCGCCGACCTGGACTCGGCGCGGGGCGGTGAGATCCGCGCGCAGAGCCCGTTCAACCGGGTCGCGCGGCCCGAGGAGATCGCCGCCGCGGTCATCTACCTCGCTTCTGACCAGGGCGAATGGGCCAGCGGCGCCATCCTCGACCTGAACGGCGCCTCCTACCTGCGCTCGTAGCGTCTCTTCGGAGCCCAGGCGGGATCACGCACCGGCGGGCGTGTCATCGAACCGCAGGACCACCTTCAGCCGGCCGGAGGACGCCGTCACCGCCACCTCGAACGCGCGCTGGACGTCGGCGCGGCTGAACCGGTGGGTGATCAGCGCGCTGACCATTTCCGGGAACTTCCCCAGGTACTGCTCCGCCTCCGCGAGCACGCGCTGGCGCTCCAGGGTCGTGCCGGACGTCAGGGTGAGGTTGCCCCGGAGCAGCCGCTGCATGTTGATGGGGTAGATCTCGTCGTCGGGGACACCGAAGTAGAAGATGCGGCCGCCGTCGGCGACGGAGCTGACCGCGTCTTGAAGAGTGGTGACCTGGTGACCGACCGCCTCGATGATCACGTCGGGCCGCGCCTGGGCCGCCACGTGGGCCGCGTAGTGCTGGCTCGAGGCCCAGACGACATCGTCGACGCCGAACCGCGGCGCGATGGCCGAGCGGTCCACCCGGTCGACCCCGAAGACTCGGGCGGCACCGCGCTCCTTGAGGACGTGGCAGAACAGCAGGCCGATGGGCCCGAGCCCCAGCACGGCGCAGGTCAGCCCGGCCACGGATCCGACCCGCTCCACCGCGTACAGGACGCAGGCCAGCGGCTGCATCGCCACGGCCTCCTCCGGCGGAAGGGCGATCTGGTAGACGTGCAGGCTGCTCGCCTCGGTGATGATGTAGTCGGCGAGGCCGTCGAACCGGGTCGCCCAGCCGACCACCCGGTCGCCGGGTTTGAGATCGTCGGAGGAGGCGAGCACCACCTCGCCGACGATCTCGTGCAAGGGAGCGCCGGGGATCGCCGGGGACCGGCCGTCCAGCGCTAGTGCCGACCGGAAGTACGGGGCGTCGCTGCCGCATATGCCGCCGGCCAGCACCCGTACCAGGGCCTCGCCCGGCCGCAGCACGGCACCGGGATGCGGCGCCTGCACGAGCTCGAAGGTGGCAGGTGCGGTCAGCATCGGCACCCGCATCGATTGTCCGGTCGTCATCATCGGCGCATCCGTAATTGTGTCGCAGCGCACACTCGGGACAAATTCACGTTAAACCTCAAGTTTCGCCTTGAACAGCCCGCCGCCTCCGGTGGCCGGGATCGCCGGGCTCAGACGATGATGCCGCGGACCTGGAGCAGCGGCTCGGCCAGGGCCCGCTCCCCGGCGAGCTGGACCTGGCCCGGGTCGTAAGGCGCGCCGGTGAGCAGCCGCCACGCCGCCTCGGCGCTCATGCACAGGCTCGCGGCCGGCCCGGCCGCTCCCCCTTCCTCCAGGGACCAACCGACGGCGGTCCTGGTCAGCATCCACCCGCCGATGCCAGGGATCTCTATGGCGATCGCAGTGCCAGCTGGGGCCGGGACGCGGTACTGCTGGGGGAACCCCCAGACGAACGTCCGCAGTACGAGGGGCAGGTATTCATCCTGCGGCTCGTCGTGCCCGTCCGGGCGGGCTGCCTCCCGGATCTGACGGAAATGCACCCACCGCTCGGTGAACTCGCGGGCGAGGTCAAACCACAGCGGGGCCTGGCCGGCCCAGTACACCGAACTGGGACGGCCCAGGTCGACCTGCGCGAGATAGGCGTCGAGGTGCTCCCCGGACCAGCCGAGCAGGCCAATGATCAGCGGCGGGCTCAGGCTCCGGGCGCCCTCCACCCACCGCTGGTTACGCCGGGCCAGGGCCGCGACGAACTCCCGATGACCAGGTGGCACCGGAATCATCCCGGCCCGGTCCCCGTCGCGGTCACGGGCGAGCCAGCTCAGGTCCACATCGAGCAGGTGCAGGGCGATGTCCTTCACCGACCATGCTGGCGCCACGGTCGCCGCGCCCCACTGCGCCTCGGTCAGCGAGGTCAGCAGGCTGAGCAGCCGGTCCCGCTGGGCCGTCAGCGCCCCGCGCACGTCCACCATCGCAACCTCGGAAAGCCGCATGCCGCCTCCCATCCGGGCCGGTCGCAGCAGCGGACGCCGGCGTGCACCCTGGCGCCGGCGAGCCTCAGTCCTTACCGGAAATCATGCCATCGGCGGTCCATCCCGTGCTATCCATTTCCGCGCCTGGGCGTGCTGCGGGCCGCTCGCGTCCCGCGCCGCCGCCGCAGGACCACGAGTTCTATGCCGAACGGACCGTGGCGGCAGCCCCACGGACCCGTGACTGCGCAGCGTGGTCGTTGCTTGGCGGGCTGTCAGGGGCGGTCTATGCTCGGGATCAGGTGAGCCGGGAAGCCTGGTCGGCGCGACAACGGACCGACCCGGGGGCGGAGGTCTCTAATGATGTCTCGCTATCTGAACCGGGACCGGCTGGCGGTGCTGGCCGCCATCGCGGCACCGCTGGCCCTGGCGGCCATCCTGGTGCCGTTCCGTTCCGGCTTCCCCAACACCGACGCGGCGCTGGCCATGATCGTGGTGGTGGTGGCGGTGGCCGCGAACGGGGACCGGCTGGCCGGGGTGCTGGCCGCGGTTTCAGCCGCGGTGTGGTTCGATTTCTTCCTTACCCAGCCCTATGAGCGGTTCAGCATCACCAGCCGGAATGACATCGAGACCACCGTCCTGCTGCTGGTCATCGGAGTGGCGGTCACCGAGCTCGCCGTCTGGGCACGCCGCCAGCACGCCGCCGCGAGCAGGCGCGCCGGCTACCTCGACGGAATCAGCAGTGCCGCGCGGGCCGTGGCCGCGGGCCGCTCGCCGTCCGTGCTGATGGAGCAGGTGACCGGCCAGCTCACCGCGCTGCTGGCGCTGCGGTCGTGCGAGTTTCAGTACGGCGTCGCCGGGCTCGGCCGGCAGGCCAGGCTGGGGCATGACGGTTCGGTCGCCGTGGAGCAGCGGATCTGGGATGTGGATGCGAGGGGGTTTCCCCCCGGCATGAACGTGGAACTGCTGGTCGAAAGCGGCGGCTTGCTCCAGGGGCGGTTCCTGATGAGCCCGGACGACGGCGCGCGTCCCACCCTCGAGCAGCGGCTGCTCGGGGTCGCGCTGGCCGACCAGGTCGGTGCCGCGCTGGCCACGAGCCGCCCGGCAGACCAGCGATAGGATTGGCCGATCGCGAGCGGGCAGCCGATGGCCAAGGGGGCCTGAGTGACTGACGACGGTGTCTGGCGGACCACCTTCAGGCCCGACATTCCCAGCGCGGCACGAATCTACGACTACCTGCTCGGCGGCAAGGACAACTACCCGGCGGACCGGGCGGCCGCCGAGTCGATGATCGCGCAGCTGCCGAACGCCCGGCTCGCGGTGCGGTGGAACCGGGCCTTCCTGCGCCGGGTCGTCCGCTACCTGATCCTCGAGGCCGGGATCCGGCAGATCGTCGACATCGGTGCCGGGCTGCCCACGGCAGGCAATACCCATGAAGTCGCCCTGGAGGCCAGCGCTGCGGCCCGGGTGGTCTACGTCGATCACGACCCGATAGTCCTGGTGCACGCGCGGGACATGCTGCATAACGTGCCTAATACCGCGATCATCGATCAGGACCTGCTCAAGCCGGATGAGATCCTGGCCGACCCGTTGCTGCGGAGCCTGATCGACTTCAGCCAGCCGACGGCGTTCTTGCTCCTGTCCATCATGCACTTCGTGTCCGACGATGAGGATCCGGCCGGGCTCATCACCCGGCTCCTGGCCCGGTTCCCGGGCGGCAGTCACGTCGCGATCTCGCACGCCACCCCCGATGAGGTCCCGCAGGTCCGTGACGTGGAGCGGGTCTTCGACGAGACAACCGAACACGCCCACGTCCGCACCCGCGCCGCGATCCTGCAGCTGGTATCGGGCCTGGAGGTGGTGGAGCCCGGGTTGACCTGGCCCCCGCTGTGGCGGCCGGATCCCGGCGACGAGGTGCCGGCCAACGCGGCCGAGTCGTACTACTGCGTCGTGGTGGCGCGCAAGCCGGGTCGGCCAGGGACTCCTTAGTACCGCGGATCTAGGAGATGTCGCCCGCGGAGAGCTTGATCACATGCCACTGCCCGCCGGCGCCGTTGCCTTTGGTGCTCAGCGGCGGCGCGCCGACGGAGGTGTACAGCGGGTAGCCATCGTAGGTGATCACTTTCGCCCCGCCGGTCCCCGTGACCACGGCGAACGTGCCGGGGAAGGTGTCGGCGGGGCCGGCCTTGGGCATGCCGGTGACCGGAGCCCACGCCGAGGCGCAGGATCCGGTGCAGGTCGGCGGCCCGCCCTTGGTGTCCCTGGCGTAGGTGTAGACGACGTAGCCGTCGGCCCTGGCCATCACCCACCCGATGGCGGAGCGCTGGACGATGAGCACGGTCGTGCCGATCGGCGGGAACGTCACATCCGCGTTGCTGCTGGGCCGGGCCTGGGCGGTCTGCTTGGCCGACGAGCCCGAGGACTTCGGCTTGGCGCTGGCCGTCGAGCGGGCCGAGGATGACGAGGCGGACGTGGACGGCCCGGAAACGGAGGCCGACGATGAGGCCGTACTCTGCACTGCGCTGTCGGCGGCCGAGCTCGAACTGGACGACCCGCACCCGGCTAGCAGCAGTAGTAGCGAGCCGACCCCGCCCGCTACCGCCCACCCGCTGTTACGCATACGCCTCTCTCCTAAAAGCGGCCCGGCACCGGGCCGAGAAGGGTTCGGCCGGAATGGTCAGCCGGTGGTCGAGACGTTGCTCGCCGAGAGCTTGATCACGTGCCACTTCCCCTCGAGACCGTTGCCCTTGGTGCTCAACGCTCCGGCGCCCTTCAAGGTGTACAGGGGGTAGCCGTTATAGGTGATCTGCTTGGCGCCGTTGGCCATGGTGACCGTGCCGAGAGGGCTGGGAAGGGTATCGGCCGGGCCCACCATGGGCAGGCCGGTCACCGCGGGCCAGACCGCCGCGCAGGAGCCGGTGCAGGTCGGCGTGCCGCCCTTGGAGTCGTTCCCGTAGGTGTACACCACCGTGCCGTCAGCCTTGGCCAGCACCCAGCCAAGGTTGGACCGCTGCACGATCAGGACCTGCGTGCCGGGCGAAGGAAGGCCCACCGCGGCCGACGGCTGGCCGCCAGCCTTCGGGGTCGAACTCGAGCTAGCCGGCGACGAGGACGACGACGACGACGAGGACCCCCCGCAGGCGGTCAGCAGCAGTGCCAGCGTTCCCAGCCCGGCAGCTACCGCCCAGCCGCTCTTGCGCATAACGTCTCTCCAATCAACAGTGGCAATAGGCCTGACCCGTTCCGATACGCCGGAAACGTACCAGACCGCCGGGCTGCCCGGCGGCTACTTAGCCGCTACTTGACCGGTCAACACGCAGCACCGGCAGGCCCTGGTCACAGTGACTTCTGACCAGCCCCAGCGCCCAAAGTTACCCGGTTGTCGTTGACAAGCGCAGGTGAAGGAGGCGGAACGGTCGGCAAGTTACGAGGGGCTTTACTGGCTAGCGCCAGGCAACGGGACCGAAGATGGCTCGGACTGTACCGGGACCGCGAGGGGCACCAGCGGCAGGCCGGCGCCTTCGATCCCGCGCCGGGCCCTCATCTGGTCGAGGGATCGGCCCTGTCCGACGGTTGCGGGTCCATGTGATGTCTTGAAGGATGTGCCCATGACGGGCGATGGTCTTCCTGCGGCCGCTGGTCCCGGTGCTGGCGGTAAGCCTGAGCTGCGGGCCTCCGATGATGACCGGGACCGGGCGGTGGAGAGGCTCCGTGTTGCGGCTGGCGACGGGCGGCTGACTGCGGCCGAGCTTGACGAGCGTCTGAGCGCGGCCCTGACGGCCCGCACGGGCGGAGAACTGGCGGCGCTGACGGCTGACCTGCCCGAGGCGGGCGGGATCGCAGCCCAGGCTAAAGACGTCGTCCGGCTCGACTACGAGGGCGGGAATGCCACGCGGCGCGGCCGGTGGATAGTCCCGCAGCGGATGGAGATACGCGCTGTCGGCGGGACCGTGAAGCTCGACTTCACCGACGCCGTGATCACCAGTCCGACGCTGCATATCCAGGCAGAGGTCCGGGGCGGGCGGCTCGTCCTGGTGACGAGGCCGGGCATCGAGGTTGACGCCGATGACGTGGCGGTGCGTGGCGGACGGGTCAAGGTGCGGCCGGAACACGGCTGGAAGGAACCCGTAAGCCTGAAGATCGAGGTGTCAGGCACGGCCCGTGGCGGCCACCTGGTGGTACGGTCGCCGCACAGGACGTTCTGGCAGTGGGTGCTGCGCAGGCCAGGGCCGTACGTCGGGTCGGACAGGGACTGATGCCGCGAACGTCAGGTTCGTAGCCGCCCCGGAAAACTAGTGCCGTGGCAGGTTGGGTTGGCCCGCAGTTCAAGCGGCGCCGTCAGCGGCCACTGGCCAGGCCGATGAGGCGATGAGGGGCGGGACGGACGCCAGGACGCGGCAGCGCGGAGGGCGGAGGGCGGCCTGGCGTGGCATAGCCGCCCGCCGCTGCCTGCTGCTTAACTGCGACGCCGATTATGTCCCGTTATGCTTCAACTTAACATTGAGGCATAACGGGCGTCGACCATGATCATGGCCAGTCTTGGACCGCATTCGGCCATTCCTGGCCATTATCATGGAAACCGCCCGAGCGGAGGGTGCTTTTCTTATGGCATGGGCAGGAGCGCCCTGGGCGAAGATATGCACGCTGGTGAAGTGCTCGCTTCCGAAGTTGGCCAGCGGCAGGAGGTTCCCGGTGCTGGCGAGGCTCGGAGCTTCTGCGATCACTTCTGCCGAGGAGTTCGTGCCGGACGGGTCAACCCATGTCTGCGCGTACTCCCAGTTCCTGCCGAGTAGCCGTAGGACCCGTGCACGGACGGGACCACCCAGTTGGCAGAGGCAGAAGTGCCGCCGCCCAGGGCCGCGTATCCGGCCCAGTTAAGGCTGTGAAGTTGACCAGCGGTCGAGCCAGGGCCGGCCAGCAGCAGCGGCCCGCTGGTGCCTGGCCGTCGCGGCGGTACCGCTGGCAGCAAGGCCGCCGAGCAGGGCCAGGGCGCGCCGATTCCGGTGCAAATCGTCTTAATGCTCATGTTGATCTATCCCTCAGACCCGGCGGGGCCGCTCAGGCCTGGGTCCTACCCTGTGATCAAAGACCAGCGGGCATATGATCGGGCATAAGCGACTACACCCGCCCCATTTGTTCTACCTTGATAATGGGCGAGGCTATCAACGGGTATCAGAGAAGAAGGTCCTATCCTGCGATGGTAAATGGCCCTTTAAAGCTGCGGGAGGGATAGCCAATTATGACGATAAGCCAGCATAAGCACACATACCCCGGGTCCTGGACAAGCCCCTGAATCCAGCTGAATCCACCTCGGGTACGAGCAGCCGGTGGCGATGGCGGGGGCACGGGTGAGGCAGTCCCCCGCGTCCATCCGGGGTCCCCCACAGCAGCCCGGCCGCCGTCGACAAACCGGCCCCGGCCGTGCCACTCCGGCTTTCTACCAGCGGAAACGCGCCTAGAATCTACTTAGCCATCTGCTCGCAAAGCCAGGCCAGCGACATCGGGTAACGATAATCGATCCCCATGTGCCCGGCATCGAAGAGCTCGAAGTGCACCAGTTCATCGCGGACGCCGACGTCCCGCAGCGCAGCCCGGAATGCCTCGGCGCCGAGGTCGAGCTGATACTCGTCTCTCACCCCGGCGTCGATCCAGATTGCGCGCAGCCCCTGCAACGCCTCCGCATGCGCGCGCACCATCCGGACCGGGTCCCAGTCCAGCCATCGCTGCCAGACGGCCGGGCGCAGCACCCCGGTCACCGGGTCGAACGGCAGGTCGACCGTACCGCCGGGGTGAGCGGAGAAACACGCCGCCACGCCGAGCACCATGAGCAGGGAAATGTCCTCCTCCCTGGTGAAGGCCACCCGGGAGGTGAACTCACGCCACCAGCGCCAGATGTCTCCGTCGTAACGGCGCAGGTGCCGGACAGCGGCCGCGAACTCCGACAGGTAGCTGTATTCGTACAGCGCATCGCCGGCGTGGGTGGCCAGGGCGCCAAACAGGTCGGGCCGGAGCATCGGGGTGATCATCGCGCCGAACCCGCCGCTCGACTTGCCCATGATGGCCCGGTGGGCCGCGTCCGGGAGCGACCGGTACTGCGCGTCCACCCACGGCACGATCTCATCGCACAGGTAGGAGTGATAGCGGCCGGTGCCCGGCGAGTCCACGAACTGGCTGCCGCCGTACCGGGTCCACGCGTCGACGAACACCACGATGGCCGGCGGCGCCTGCCCGCCGGCGAACACCGCGTCGGCCGCTTCGGGGAAGGGCACCCGGAAGGCCGACCGGTTACGCCACATGGCCACGTTCCCGGAGTAGCCCTGGATCACGTACACGGCGGGGTACCTGCGGTCCGGGTCATCGTCGTAGCCTGGCGGCAGGTAGACGAGCAACGGCCGCTCATGCGGGTCATCGAGCGGGTTCCCGCGTAGCAGCTCGCTGCTGATGACGCGCTCGTCCATACGGCCGACGAGGTCGGCGGACCAGGGCAGCACGGCGCTCCTTTCTCCGGAAACGGATGCCCCAGCCTACGGGGAAAGGGACGGCTGGGCCTAAGGGGAAGAGCTTGGTCGGCCGGGCTCAGAGGTCGAAGAACACCGTCTCGCGCTCGCCTTGCAGCCAGATGTCGAACCGGAGGTCGCCTCCGGGTTCGGGCACGGCGATCAGCGTGGCCCGCCGGGCCGGCTCCCGGATGGCGGCCAGTACCGGGTCGGCTGCGTTGGCGGTCGACTCGTCCGGGAAGTACATCCTGGTCACCACCCGGTCGAGCAGGCCGCGCGCGAACACCGAGACGTCCAGGTGCGGCGCCTCGATGTCACCGCCGGGAGCCGGCAGCGGGCCGGGCTTGAGCGTGACGATGCGGTACGACCCGTCCGGGGCGGTCGGGCACCGGCCGAAGCCGCGGAAGGCCCGGTAGCCGCCGGGGACGGCGCCGCGCGGGTCATCCGGGTGCGCGAACCGCCCGTCCGGGTCGGCCTGCCAGGTCTCGACCAGCCCGTCGGGCACCACGTGCCCGACGCCGTCGTACATCCGGCCGGTGATCGTGATAGCGCCAGGAGTGCCCTCAGGCACCACGTACGGGCCTTCGGGCCACGGCAGGCGCATCGCGAAGTAGGGCCCGACGGTCTGCGATGGGGTTATCCCCGGCACGTCTAGCTCCCCGCTCATTCGAACGCGGTCGCGGACCGGCCGCGCAGCACGATATCCCAGGTGTAGCCGAGCGCCCACTCCGGCTGGGTCAGGTCCATATCCAGGCCGGCGATCATCCGCTGCCTGGCGTTCTCATCGGGCACCGAGTTGTATATCGGGTCGAGGGGCAGCAGCGGGTCGCCCTGGAAGTACATCTGGGTGACCAGCCGCTGGGTGAACGCCCGGCCGAACAGCGAGAAATGGATGTGGGCCGGGCGCCAGGCGTTGCGGTGGTTTCCCCACGGGTAGGCACCCGGCGCAATCGTGACGAACCGGTATCTTCCCCCTGAGTCGGTGATACACCGCCCGATCCCGTCGAAGTTCGGGTCGAGCGGCGCCGGGTGGTGCTCGCGCGAGTGGCGGTATCGCCCGGCCGCATTGGCCTGCCAGATCTCGATCAGCGTGTCAGGCACCGGCCGCCCGTCGGAATCCAGTACCCGCCCGGCCACGATGATCCGCTGTCCCTGCGGCTCGCCGTCGTGCTGCCTGGTCAGGTCGGCATCAGTGGAGGTGATCAGGTCGTCGCCGAGCAGCGGCCCGGTCACCTCGGTGAGCAGGTGCGGCAGCAGGGCCAGCGGGCGCTTGGGGTGCCGCAACGCGGTCGAGCGGTACCCGGCGAAGTCCAGCGGCGGGTGCACGCCGGAGGGACGCTCGTACGCCGGCCAGGCGAGCTCGCCGCTGCCGGTCCACACGGTCGTCGAAACCTCAGCGGTCATAGCTCTCTCCCGTGCAGGTTGCGCAGCCCGGTTAGCACAAAACGATACCGCCGCAGCGATAGCCATAAGAACAGACGTTCACTCGCGGGACATGCTCACCCGCCGGGCAGGGTCACGCGCCGGACATGCTCACCCGCCTGGCGGGTCCTCAGCAGCCTCGGCGAGCGTCCGCGCGGCCACCCTGAACGCGTGATTGGCGGCCGGGACGCCCGCGTACACGGCCACCTGAAGCAGGACCTCCCGGATCTGCTCCTGGCTCAGGCCGTTGCGCAACGCGGCCCTGACGTGCAGGGCGAGCTCGTCTTCGTGTGCCAGGGCAGCCAGCACGGCCAGCGTGACGATGCTCCGCTCGGCCCGCGACAGGCCGGGCCGGGACCAGATCTCGCCCCAGGCGTAGCGGGTGATGAAGTCCTGGAACGGCTCGGTGAACGCGGTAGCCGCTGCTGTCGCGCGATCGACGTACGCGTCTCCCGCCACCTCCCGCCGGATCGCCATACCCTGCCGGCCCCGCTCGGCATCATCCATGATCATCCCCTCCGGATCGTTGGGCCTCGGACCGCCCCGCTCGCGCCAGCTGGGCCTCGAGCGCTTGGTGGGCCTGCAGGGCAGAGGTCACGAAGGCGCCGGCGGCACCGAGGTAGCCGGCGGCTCGAGCGCCGCCTCGATCTGCTCCGGCGTGATGCCGGCCGAGGCCAGCCGGCCCTCGAGCTTGGGCACGGACAGCAGCACGTCGCGCAGCGGCAGCCCCGCGCTGACCGCCCGCTGGCCCGCCTCGGCCACCAGGTCGTGAGCCTGGGCGCCGCCGAGCACCCCGGCCAGCAGCGACGTAACGTGCTCGGCGAGGGGCAGCCCCTCGGTCGCCGCGAGGTTGGCGGCCATCCGCGCGGCCTCCACGGTGAGCCCGGATAGCAGCTCGGCCGTCCAGCTGGCGGCCGACCCGGCCAGCCGCAGCAGCTCGGTCAGCGGCTCCCATTCGGCGTGCCATGCCCCGGCGGCGCGCTGCAGCTCCTGCTCGGCGCAGGCGACGAGGCTGGCCAGCAGGCCAGGCACCTGCCTGGTGCAGCCGAGGATGGCGATCGCCGCAACCGGATTGCGCTTGTGCGGCATCGCGGAGGAGCCGCCCCGGCGCGGCGAGGAGCCATCTCGGGGGCCCGGGTCGCCGCCGCCCTCGCGGACCTCGCCTATCTCAGACTGCGCCAGCAGCGTGACATCCCGGGCGATCTTGCCAACCGAGGCCGTGACCCGGGCCAGGGCGGCGGCCAGGTCGATGATCCGCAGCCGGTCGGTATGCCAGGGCAGCACGGGCCGGGCCAGGCCCAGTTCCTCAGCCAGCAGTGCCACGACCCGGGGGCCGTCGTCGCCGAGCGGCGCGAGCGTGCCCGCCGCGCCGCCGAACTGCACGGCCAGCCGCTTCGAGCTGACCAGGGCCAGCCCTTCCCGGGCTTCGTCCAGGCTGGTCAGCCAGCCCGCTGCCACCAGGCCGAAGGTGACGGGAACAGCCTGCTGGAGCAGCGTCCGGCCGATCATGATCGTGGACCGGTGCGCGTCGGCGAGCCCGGCCGCGGCGGCAGCGGCCTGGGCCAGGTCGGCCAGCACGGCACCGCAGGCCCGCTGGGCCAGCAGCATCGCGGCCGTGTCCACGATGTCCTGGCTGGTCGCTCCCCGGTGCACGGCACCCGCCGCCGTCTGCGGGACCGCCCGGGCCAGGGCCCGGGCCAGCGCGGGCACCGGGTTGCCGGTCAGCGCCGCGAGCGTGCCGAGCTCGCTGACGTCGAAGTTCCCGGCCTGGGCCGCCTCGGTGACCGCCACGCCGGAACCAGCGGGCGCTAGCCCGGCCCGCTCGAGCGCCCGGGCCAGCCCCGCCTCGGCATCCAGCATGGCCTGCAGCCACGCGGTGTCGCTGGTATCGGCGCCGCCGCGATCGAAGACCCCGCCGAACAGCCCCTTCGCGGTTGGCTTCTCATGGTCGGCCATGTCCGGATTGAGTCCTCTCCTGTCTTCGGCTCACCACGATAGACCCACCCCTGAAGCAGGCCCTCAGGATCGGCTGATGCACCGCCCGGGTAATGAAAATTGGCTGCTTACCGTGCCTGCCTGGATGACCTATGGTCGGATCATGACCGCTGACCGTGTCCCGCAGCGCCGCCACCTCGTGACCGAGATTCCCGGTCCAGCTTCCCGTGAGCTGCTGGCCAGGCGTGAGCGCGCGGTGGCCCGCGGGGTCAGCACGGTGCTGCCGGTGTTCGTCACCGAGGCCGGCGGCGGCGTCATCGTGGACGCCGACGGCAACTCCCTGATCGACTTCGGCGCCGGGATCGCGGTGGTATCGGTCGGCAACGCCGCCCCCCGGGTGTCCGCACGGGTGGCCGAGCAGGCGGCCCGCTTCACCCACACCTGCTTCATGGTGACCCCGTACGAGGGTTACGTCGAAGTGTGCGAGGAGCTGGCCCGGCGCACGCCGGGAACGCACGACAAGCGCTCCGCACTGTTCAACTCCGGCGCGGAGGCGGTCGAGAACGCGGTGAAGATCGCGCGGCACGCCACCGGGCGGCAGGCGGTCATCGCCTTCGACCACGCCTACCACGGGCGCACCAACCTGACCATGGCGCTCACCGCGAAGAACATGCCGTACAGGGACAAGTTCGGGCCGTTCGCGGGCGAGATCTACCGGATGCCGATGGCCTACCCGCTGCGCTGGCCGGGTGGCCCGGAGGCCTGCCGGGCCGAGGCCCTGTCCGCGGTCAAGAGCCTGATCCACACCCAGGTCGGCGACGACAACGTGGCCGCGGTGATCATCGAGCCGATCCAGGGCGAGGGCGGGTTCGTGGTCCCGCCGGACGGGTTCCTGCCCGGGCTGGCCGCGTTCTGCCGGGAGAACGGGGTCGTGTTCATCGCGGACGAGATCCAGACCGGGTTCTGCCGTACCGGCGACTGGTTCGCCTGCGAGCACGAGGGCGTGGTGCCCGACCTCATCACCACGGCGAAGGGCATCGCCGGCGGCTTGCCGCTGGCCGGGGTGACCGGCCGCGCAGAGATCATGGACTCGGTGCACGTCGGCGGCCTGGGCGGGACCTACGGCGGCAACCCGGTGGCCTGCGCCGCGGCGCTCGGCGCCATCGAGACCATGGCCGCCGAGGACCTGGCCGGGCAGGCCCGCCGGATCGGCGGGGTCATGCTGCCCCGGCTGCGCGAGCTGGCCGAGACCTACCCGGTGATCGCGGAGGTGCGCGGCCGCGGCGCGATGGTGGCCATCGAGATGACCAGGCCGGGCACGTTGGACCCGGATCCGGCCGTCACCTCGGCCGTGTCCAGGGCCTGCCACCAGGCCGGCCTGGTCACGCTGACCTGCGGCACCTTCGGGAACGTGATCCGGTTCCTGCCGCCCCTGGTGATCGGGGATGACCTGCTCGACGAGGGCCTGTCCATCCTGGCGGACGCCTTCGCCTCCGTCTGCGGTTAGGCCGAACGCCTCCGTGGTGGCCCGGCCCCCGCCAGGTACCCGCTAGCGGGCGGGCTTCGCGGCGGCCCTGCGCTCGGCGCGGCCTAGTGCCTTGGCCCGGACGATATCCGGATCCCGAGGATCCTCCGGAAGGACCTCACCATCGGGCCGGCCGCTGTGACGCTTCGGCCGTTCGACCCGGATCTGCTTCATCAATTGTCTCCCTGGGGGCTTGGCTGGTATCTGCCCACGGGCCGACAGGCCAACCCCGCACACCCGCTTGTGCCTGGAGCCCGTGCCGCTACCGTGAGCTGATGACCCGGCTGAGCTACGACCGTTACTGTGACGAGATCATCAGGCAGACCAGCCTGCTGACCGGCATCGTCAGGGACGCGGACCTGATGGTGGCGGTGCCGTCCTGTCCCGGCTGGACCGCGGGCCGATTGCTGCGCCACGTCGGCGACCTGCAGCGCTGGGCCGGGGCCACGGTACGCGCCCGGGCGACGGGGCCCCGGCCCGTGGAGCATTCCGTCGACCTGCCGTCCGGCGCCGGCGACGATCCCGCGGTGCTCGGCGCGTGGCTGGCCGAGGGCGCGGCCGCGCTGGGCCAGGCACTGCAGGAAGCCGGGCCCGGCACGCCGGTGTGGACTCCGGTGCCCGGCGGGACCACGGACTTCTACGCACGCCGTTTCACGCACGAGACGGCCGTCCACCGGGCCGACGCGGCCCTGGCCATCGGCGCGGGGTACGACCTGGACCGGGACGTGGCGCTGGACGCCATCGACGAATGGATGGAGCTCGGCTCGGCGCCGGCGCAGACCCAGCTCCCGCCGCGGATACGGGAGCTGCTCGGCCCGGGCCGCACCCTGCACTTGCATGCCACTGACACCCCGCCGGAGGCGGCCGCGGAGTGGCTGGTCGACCTCACCGGCGAGGCCATCGCCTGGCGCCGCGCGCACGAGCGGGCCGCTGTGGCCGTCCGCGGCCCGCTGACCGACCTGCTGCTGGTCATCTACAAGCGGCGCCCGGCCCGCGGCGGCGGCATCGAGGTCTTCGGCGACGCCGCGCTGCTGGACTTCTGGCTGGAGCGGGTCAGCTTCGGGTGACCTCGGGGCGGCCCGGCCGCTGCGCGGCCAGCAGCGGTATGGCCGCGATCTTCTCCTCGGTCAGGTCGTCCCAGCAGATGCCGGCGGTCGTCCGCGGCCCGCGACGGCGACGGCAGTCGATGATCCGGTCGGGTGTGACGATGAGGTCAACCGGCACGTCATGGCTGGTGAGCGGGATCGCTCCGGCCGGGACCACTTGGAGCTCGTGCACGGTCGTCACGCAGATGGTGTCCGGCCCGATCAGGCCAGCCATGCTGGCCAGCGCGAACTCCAGGTCAGCGAAGCCGCCGCCCTTGCCGAGCCGCGCGCCGTCCTCTCCCGCGGCGACGCTGCCCATCACCACCAGTTCGACGGCGGACAGGTCGGCCAGCCGGACCCGCCGGGCAGACCGGGCCGCGCCGCTGATCGAGGCGGCCTTACGGGGCGGCTCGCTGAGGCGGCCGGGATCAAGCGCGAAGAACGGCTCGGGGCCGGCCAGCCGGGGCACGGCCATGTACACGGTCTTGCCGTCCTCCAGCGCCCGCTGGCGCACCGGCAGCTGCGGGGAGTCCGGATTGGCCTTCAGCGTGCCGGAGGCCTGCCACTCCGGCGTGGCGCGGAGCCGCTCGGCGGCCGCTTCAGCGCCGGTAAAGTTCGGGATCCGCCCGGCGGCGCCGGGGAACCGGGCGACTTTCGCCGCGCTCATGGCGGACCAGATCTCCTGCCGCAAGGCGGCCTTCGCGGCCAGGATCTCAGCCGGGCCGCCGGCGTCGCGGTCATGGCGTGGAGCGGGACGGGCCATGCCCCCATCCTCCCCGAGAGCTCACGCACCCATGACGCCACCCGCGGGCATCGCGATCCGGGCCGGCGCAGTCATTGCCTGTTCACCGGATTCCGCCATGCTGTCTCCTGGAGAGCCGTCCCGGCAGTCAGCAAGGAGAGACCCGGACATGATCATCGATTGTGCTCACTACCAGGATGGCCGCAGGCGCGAGGAGGGCCCGGTGCCGCTGGAGGAGGCCGCGGCCCGGTGCAAGGAGGGCGGCTTCGTGTGGCTGGGCTTGTTCGAGCCCGGGGAAGCGGAGCTGGCCCAGGTCCGTGACACCTTCGGCCTGCACGAGCTGGCGGTCGAGGACGCACTGAACGTTCACCAGCGGCCGAAGATCGAGAGGTACGACCAGGACGTGCATCTGGTCATCCTGCGCACCGCGCGCTATGACGACCACACCGAGGAAGTCGAGTTCGGCGAGATCAGCGTCTTCCTCGCGCCGACGTTCGTGATCACGGTGCGGCAAGGGGTGGCCAGCGAGCTGCGGGGCACCAGGCAGCGGCTGGAGCAGCGGCCCGAGCTGCTGGCCGTGGGCAGCGCCTCGGTGCTGTGGGCGGTCATGGACGACGTCGTGGACGGGTACGCACCGGTCGTCGCCGAGCTCGAACGCGACATCGACCAGATCGAGGCAACCGTGTTCTCCGGCGCCGCCGCGCCGACCGAACGGATCTACTCGCTGCGCCGCGAGGCCACCGGGTTCTACCGCGCCGTCCACCCGCTGCTCGGGGTGACCGGCACGGTCGAGCGCGTAGTCGACAAGAAGCTGCGGCACTACCTGCGCGATGTCCGGGACCACGTGCTCTTGGTCGAGGAGGAGGTAGCCGCCCAGCGTGACCTGCTCGGCACCATACTGGAGGCCAATATGGCGGTGCTCTCGGTCGAGCAGACCAAGATCAGCGTCCAGCAGAACTCCACCATCGAGCAGCTCACCATCCTGGCCACCATCTTCCTGCCGCTGACCTTCGTCACCGGCTTCTTCGGCCAGAATTTCAGCTGGCTGGTCGGGCACATCTCCGGCCGCGCCGACTTCATCGCCTACGGGATCGGCGGGCTGGTAGTGCCACTGGTGCTGTTGTTCTCGTGGTTCAGGCGCCGCGCGCGCACCAGTCTTCGCCGGGCGTAAATGTGGCAGTGATACGACCGTCATAATTCCCGCTCCCGCCGAAAGCCCTGCGAATTCTCGTCACACCCAACAAAAATTAACGGCGCGCCTAATAGGCCGAAGAGCCGGCCGACCGTACATTTTCCTCCAGGCCTGTCACGAGGATTAACACGGAGGAGTCATGAGACGTTCACGGCTGGCTCTTGCTGCCGCTGTGGCGGCGGTATTGGCGAGCGGCGCGGTCACCGCCACGGTGACCGCCGGGGCTAGCCTGGCTGCTACCACCACCGCGATGCGGCCGGCCGGCGACGGCCCGGCCGGCTTCTGGTGGGGAACAGACAGCTGGCCGGTCAAAGTGACCGGCAACCCGCCGTACAGCATGCCTTATCTGGGTGGCGCCTATGGCGGCTACATCGGCATGACCGGGAACTGGGCCTATTGGCTGGGCTGCAAGGGCAGCTTCCTCGCCTATTCGGCGGCCAATGCCGCGCAGGCACGCATTAACTACGTCAAATACCACAAAGGTGTCGGCTACGGCGCCTACTGGTTCATGGGCGGCCCCGGCGTCGATCCGCATTACAACGGGACGGCGGCAGAAGCCGGCCAGTGGGGTGCCAGCCAGGCGGCCCGGGCGCTGCAGGACATCGCGAACGGCAACGGCATCAATTATCCGGTCGTCTGGGCGGATATCGAGCTGCCCGGCATCAAGCCCGCCCTGGACAACGGCTGGAACAGCGTCTATACCTCGCCATGCAGCGGCACGGTGAAGCAGAGGTTCGTCCCCGTGACTATGGACCGGGCCGAATTCAATGGGTTCGCGAACTACATCACCACGCACTCCCACTACAAGGCCGGCGTGTATTCCTCGCCCGCGACCTGGACCTCGATCTTCGGGACCGGGGTTGCTTCCCGGATCCCGAACACCTACGAGTGGACATTTGCGCCGCAGACGGCCAAGCTTTCTCACGCCCCGCGTGGCTGGTGCCTGACCTCTGGCGGGTGCGCCCAGTTCTTCGGCGGCCAGACCTCCAACAGCAGGTACGCCCTGATGTGGCAGTGGTCCGCCAACGCCTCGTTCGCGCCGGGCAGCGCCGACTTCGACCAGATCGACAGCGCCAGACTGGGCTGAGAGCTTTGGAATACTGCTGGGATGAACGATCTGAATTACTCCGAGTCCATCGTGGTGACCCGCTCACCGGAGGACCTGTACGACATGGTCTCCGACGTGACCCGGATGGGCGAGTGGAGCCCGGTCTGCAAGGCCTGCTGGTGGGAGGACGACGGCGGCTCGCGGACCGGCGCCTGGTTCACCGGGCGCAACGAGCTGCCGGGACGGACCTGGGAGACCCGCTCGGTGGTCGTGGCGGCCGACCGTGGCCGGGAGTTCGCCTTCGTGGTCGGCGGCTCGTGGGTGCGCTGGGGCTACACCTTCGCCGCCGTAGACGTGGGAACGCAGCTCACCGAGTCCTGGGAGTTCCTTCCGGACGGCGTCGCGAGGTTCCGCAACCGGTTCGGCAGCGATGCGCCCGCCCAGATCGCTGATCACGCCGAGGCCGCGCGATCAGGCATTCCCGCCACCCTCGCCGCGATCAAGAAGGCCGCGGAATCGGCGTGATCGCGCGGTCCAGCGCGCGTTTACATCCGCGCGCGCTCGGTAGCCTGGCCCCATGGACTACCGGACACTGGGACATAGCGGCTGCGCGGTATCGAGCCTGTGCCTGGGCACGATGACGTTCGGCGTCGAAGCCGACGAGGCCACCGCGCATGAGCAGCTCGACCGCTTCATCGAGGCGGGCGGCACGATGGTGGACACGGCGGACACGTACGGCGCCGGGCGGTCCGAGGAGATCATCGGCCGCTGGTTCGCCCGCCGGCAGGCCGACGTCACCGAGCCGGTGGTGCTGGCCACCAAGGGCCGCTTTCTGGTCGGCGGGGACTCCTCGCCGAACGGGTCCGGGCTGTCCGCGCGGCACCTGACCCGTGCCCTGGACGCCTCGCTGCGGCGGCTCGGCCGGGACACGGTCGACCTGTACCAGGTCCACGCCTATGACGCGCTGACGCCGATGGAGGAGACGCTGCGGACGCTCGACCAGTTCGTCCGGGCAGGCAAGATCCGCTATTACGGGCTGTCCAACTTCACCGGGTGGCAGCTGACTAAGGCCGTGCACCTGGCCCGCGCCCTGAACCTGGCCGGGCCGGTGACCCTGCAGCCGCAGTACAGCCTGCTGGCCCGGGAGATCGAGTGGGAGATCGTGCCGGCCGTGATCGACGCCGGCCTGGGCCTGCTGCCCTGGAGCCCGCTCGGCGGCGGCTGGCTGTCCGGCAAGTACCGGCGTGACCAGCGCCCGGCCGGTGCGACCCGGCTCGGCGAGGACCCCGGCCGCGGCATGGAAGCCTGGGACCGGCGCGGCACCGACCGCACCTGGCAGGTCATCGATGCGGTACAGAAGATCGCCGAGGACCGCGGGATTTCCATGGCCGAAGTCGCCCTGGCCTGGGTGAATGACCGGCCCGCGGTCAGCTCGACCATCCTGGGCGCCCGCACGCTGGACCAGCTCGAGGCCAACCTGCGTTCGGCTGGGCTGCACCTGTCCACGGCGGAGACGACCGCGCTGGACGCCGCCAGCGATCCGCGCCCGGTCGACTACCCCTACGGTGAGCTGGGCGTGGACCAGCAGTCCCGCCGCCTAGGGGGATGAGCCAAGTCACCTTCCCCGGCGTCACCCCCACGCGGGAGCGAGCGGGACCGCCTTGTGGTGATGCTCCTCGAGGTAGCGGCGCGCCATGAGGAGGGCGGCGATCCCGTCCCCGACCGCCGAGCCGAGCTGTTTGGTCGACCCCGAGCGCACGTCGCCCGCCGCGAAGACTCCTGGCCGGGACGTCTGCATCGTCGGGCTGGTGACGAGGAACCCGCCGGCGTCGCGTTCCACGGACTCGCCCAGGAAGGCGCTGTACGGCTTCATCCCGATAAACACGAAGGCCGCGGCGGCCGGGAACCGGAGGAGCTCCTGGCTGTCGGGGTCGCGGGCCAGGACGGCGGTAAACCGGCCCCGCTCGCCTTCGAGCCCGACGATGTCCACGCCGGTCCGGATGACGAACTGCGGGTCGGACCGTACCCGCTCGGTGAGCACGGGCGATGCGGACAGGCCGGAGCGGGCCAGCACCCGCACCCGCTTGGCGAACTCCGACAGGTGCATTCCCTCCTCCAGGGCCGAGTTGCCGCCGCCGATCACGATGACTTCCTCGGCCCCTTTGTAGAAGGGGGCGTCGCACGTGGCGCAGAAGTGGACCCCGGCGCCAATGAGTTCGTCCTCACCGGGCACGTTCAGGCGCCGGTAGGTCGAACCGGTGGCCACGATCGCCGCGTGGGAGGTGAGCTGCTGCCCGGAGGACAGCGAGGTAACCAGGTCATCGCCGTCACGCGCCAGGCCGCTGACCGACACCGCCGACAGCAGCTGGACCCCGTACCGGCGGACCTGGGCCACGAACCGGTCGGCCAGCTCGCCGCCGGAGATGCCGTCAGGGAAACCGGGGTAGTTGTCGATCCGGTCGCTGATCGCGGCCTGGCCGCCGAGCGCGCTGGCGTCCACCACCACGGCGTCGATGCCTTCCCGGGCGGCGTAGACCGCGGCCGCCAGCCCGGCGGGTCCGCCTCCGACGATGACCAGGTCGTAGGCGGACCGGTCGGCCTTGAGGGTGAGGCCGATGCGGCGGGCCAGCGCCTCGTTGCTCGGGTTCACCTCGTGCGTCCCGTCCGGGTAGACCACGGTCGGGATGGTCTGCCCGCCGCCCTGCAGCTCCTTGACCCGCTCGATGGCCTGCGGGTCGGCGTCGACGTCGACGTTGGCGTAGCGGACCCGGTGGGCGGCCAGGAACTTCTTGACCCGCCTGCAGTGCGGGCACCACGCGGCCCCGTACACCGTCATGACCGGCTCATCGGCAGAAGCCATAATTCCCTCACCTGATCGGAGGAGGCGTGCCCTCCGCGCTGGCGGCCAGATCCGTGTCCCAGCCGCAGACCACGCAGGCATGCTGGAAGGCCGACCGGGCGAACTCCAGCGCCGCCGCCCGCGGGTCTGCGGCCGCGCGGACGTCGTCCCAGTCCAGGAGGTACTCCCCCAGGCCAGGGTCCCAGCGCGCGGCGGGCGGCGAGAGGGACGCTCCCGCGAAACCGGCCGGGGCCGGGTGGGCATACGCGTAGAACGCCGCCTTGGGATAGCGGGCATCGCCCGGCCACCAGCCGACGGCGACCTCCTGGGCGTCCATTGCGTTGCGCATGATGAAATCCTGGGATGGAGGATCGGCCGACAGCCCCGAGAACAGGCTCACCGCCAGGTCGAACGATCCCCACCAGGCGTGGACCGGCGTGGACCGGCCTCGGTAGGGCGCCCGGTAGGCGGCCAGGACCAGCGCGGCCTGGGTCGCCGCGGCGAGGTAGCGGGCGACCTCATCCGGGTCGTAATGCGCGTGCTCCTCGTCCTGGTCGAGCGGCACGCTCCACGGGACTTCCTGCGGCGTGGGGTCGATCGTGACCGGCCCGCCCAGGGCGCTGACCGCGGCGAGCACCTGCCGCGTCACCTCCCCGACGGGCCGGTGCGGGGTCAGCGCGATGCGCTGCGACGGCCCGGCGCTGTGCTCGACCACCGCCTCGTGCCGGTGCAGGTCCAGCGCGGCGACCAGCGCGCCGGAGCCGTTCGGTGCGGGCAGCGGCGCCGTTTCCCAGCCGCGCGCGGTCAGCCGCAGGGCCGCATGCTGCAGCTCGGGTTCGGCTGGCGCGAGGTTCACCGCCAGCTTGCCGAGGACCTGGGTGTGCGCGTGCAGCGTGTCGCAGGTCGCGCTCCAGTCGCCATACGACACCGCCGGCCATGCTGAGACCATGGCTGGCAGGCTATCGGCCCGCTCCCGCGCGCTCAACCTGGCCCCGGGCAGGTCCGGCGAAGTGGAGGAGAACCCGTGGTGATGCCGCTGGCGGTCCGCATCGTGGCCGCGGTGATCGGCGCCCTGCTCGTGCTCACGGCGGCGGCCAGCGTCACCGGCACGCTGATCGTCTCCCGCTCGTTCAGCAGCCGCCTGACCCGGTGGGTCGACTGGGCGGTCGTCCGCGCCTACGATCTGGCCATCCGGTCCGACGATTTCCGGCGGCGCGACCGGCTGCTGGCCACCCAGGCGGCGGCGGTCTTGATCGCCCAGCTGGCCACCTGGCTGGTCGTCGCATACGTCGGGTTCGCCTTGCTGCTGTGGCCGTTCGCCACCCGCGGCGTGATCTCCGCCTTCATCGACGCCGGGTCGTCGCTGTTCACCCTGGGCTTCGCCGTGCCGAGCGGGGCCGCGCCGGCGGTGATCGTGTTCCTGGCCGCGGCCGTCGGCCTGGTCATCCTCACCCTGCAGATCGCCTACCTGCCCACCCTGTACGCGGCGTTCAACCGCCGGGAGACCGAGGTGGCCCTGCTGAACTCCCGGGCCGGCGTCCCGTCCTGGGGCCCGGAGCTGCTGGCGCGCACCCATTACGCGCTGGGCACCGACACGTCGACCCTGGACACCATGCCGGAGCTGTACGCCCAGTGGGAGCGCTGGGCCGCCGACGTCGCGGAGAGCCACACCACCTACCTGCCGCTGGTCCGGTTCCGCTCCCCGCAGCCGATGTCGTCCTGGGTGACCGCGCTGCTGGCCGTGCTGGACTCCGCCGCGCTGTTCCTGGCGCTGTCCCCCAAGGCGGCGCCGGAAGTCCCGGCGCGGCTGTGCCTGCGTAGCGGGTTCTTGTGCTTCAACCGGATCGCCCGGGCCATGGGCATCGACATTCCCGAGGAGGCTGACCCGGAGACGGCGGTCAGCCTCACCTACGGCGAGTTCCTCGAGGCGGTCACCCGGATGCGCGAGGTCGACTTCCCGATCGAGCGCGAGCCCGCGCAGGCCTGGACGGACTTCATCGGGTGGCGGGTCAACTACGAGCGGGCCGCCTACGCGATAGCCGCGGCCGTCCACGCGGTGCCGGCCAAGTGGTCCGGCCCGCGCAAGCACCCGACGCCGCAGATCTCGCCCATCCGCCCCCCGCTCGGCCGGCCGCCCAGCTAGCCCCGTCCGGGATCATTTCTGCCCGGCCGGCTCGGGCTGGGGACCCGTCTCCGGCTGAGGCGGGGGGCCCGTCTCCGGCTGAGGCTTGGGGCCCGGCTGCGGCTGGCCGGCAGGCCCGGCCGACTGCTGGTTCCAGTCCCGCCAGATGAGCCGGTGCACCGGGATCCACCTCGGGATATCACGCAGGCCCGGGATGAACGGGATGAACAGCAGCAGCAGGGTGGCCAGGCCGGTCATGTAGATGGCGATGAGGTCGATGTTGTCGGAGTTGCTCCAGCCGTGCACGTGATACCACATCTGGAACAGCCACAGCCAGGGCTGGCCAGGGTAGCTGCCGGTCTCGTTCATCACGCCCCACTGGTCGCCGGTCAGGTTCTGGGCGGCCGCCAGGCTGTTGTAGTAGTCGCCGTCGGCAAGGAACAGCAACGGCTTGGTGAAGTCGGTGCCGTAGAACTGGCGCTGGGCGAGGAGGTCAGTGTCGATCGCGCCGCTGCGAGCCAGGTTGAGTGCGGAGGCCAGCATGACCGGAACCGGGCCGTAGTCACCGGCCGGGAGCACGGGCACCCCGTTGACGAACTTCACCTTGGGGGCCGCGTTGAAATAGTTGGTCACCCACTTGTTCTGCTGGTCGGCGGAGGCGGCGTGATAGGTCTCGAGCGCGGCGGCCAGCGCCGGGTTGGTGGGCGCCAGGGTGGTCAGCGGGCCCAGCACGAAGTCCTGCGCCGTGTCGATCGGCTGCCGGAGCCCGGTCCAGTTCGACGGGGCGAACCCCTCGCTCTGCGGGGTGCCGTTGGTGTTGTACGGCAGGCCGAGGGTAGCGGTCCCGCTGGTACCGTTCAGTTCGCTGGCTGCGGTGGCGAGGAAGCCGCCCGGGTCGACCTGTACCCAGCTGCGCACGGAGACCGCTGGCAGGTCAGGGGAGGACAGCAGCCCGGCCAGGGTGAAGGTCAGCGCCAGCGCGATCACGACGGCGATGGTGCCTTCCTTCAGGATGTCGTAGCGCTTGGTCGGGCCGCGCCACGGCGCCCGGTCCGCGGCGCGGTCGGCGCGGCGCTCACGCCAGGTCGGCCGGGTGGCGGGCAGCGGGTGGCTGACGCCGCGGTGCCGAACCATCAGCACATGCGCGCCGATCAGCGCGACCAGCACGATCGGCAGGATCACGATGTGCCACATCAGCATCTGGCCGAAGTTCATCAGGTTGAAGAACGCGCCGATCCCGACCGCGTTGAACGCGTCCTTGCCGTTGGTGGCGATCCACTGGGAGTCGAAGTTCTGCTGGGACAGGTAGCCGGTGAAGCACACCAGGACCGAGGCCACGAAGGCGACCACGCCGGTGATCCAGGTCGCGGCCCGGCGGCCACGCCAGGCGGCCATCCAGAATTTGCCCCACAGGTGAATGACCAGCATCGCCATGAACAGCTCGACGCTCCACATGTGCAGGCTGTTGAAGAAGTGCCCGACCGGGTTGGTGTGCCACCAGTCGGGGCCGCCCAGCGCGAGCGCACCGCCGCTGGCCAGCACCACGCCCAGCGCGGCCAGGGACGCGACGCCGAATATGTACACCCAGGAGGCCACGTAGGCGGGCTGGCGGTCGGGCAGCAGCTTCCCCGGCGGGAGCAGGCGGATCGCCCAGCGGCGGGCCCGCGCCGTCCACATCCGCTCATCCCCGGGCTCGGCGTTGTAGCCGGGGGTCTGCTGCGGTTCGGCTACCTCCTCCGGCGGCAGGTAGGGACGGTGACGTCCGGGGAACGGCAGCAGTAGGGCGACGCCGAAGATGACGACCATGACCCCGATCAGCACCAGGTTCGCCACTGAGATGGTGAAAATATTCCAGTTCAGGTACGAACCCGGCTGATTCAGATCGATGGCTGCGGGAGCGTGTCCCACCAACGCTATGGCGGTCAAAGGGGGCCTCCAGGCTGGCACGAGCGAGTTGATGGACCAAGCTTGACGGCCCGCCGAAGGCGCCTGTAGTGAGGTCAGTCACCCGGTTCCGGGACCAAGGTCCCGCCCTGGAGATCCTTTTCCCCGAACGGGCCGTGGTACCCGTCTCCGCGGACCGGGAGACGGGTCAGCGCAGCTGCCGCAGGAACGGGTCCTGCGCCTGGTAGGGCGTCACCTTGATCCGCGCGTCCACCACGAACGCCCCGTCCGGCCGGGCGATGACCGGGTTGAGGGCGAGCTCGGTGACCTCGGGCAGGTCGTCGGCGAGCCGCGACACGCGGAGCAGCAGGTCGCGCAGCGCTTCGAGGTCGGCGGGCTGGCCCCCGGGGCGAGCACTGCCGCGATGACCGCGCAGCAGCGGCGCCGAGCGGATCGAGCCGATGAGCCGGTCCGCGTCGGTGTCGGTCAGCGGCGTGAGCCGGGCGGCGTAGTCGCCGGGCACGTCGGCGGCCACGCCGCCCGCGCCGAATACCACCAGGGGCCCGAACACGTGATCGTCAGCTACTCCGACGATCACTTCGATGCCGCCCGCGATCATCGGCTGGACCAGGACCTGGGCCTGCCGCTCGCCGAACCGGCCGGCCAGGGTGCGGTAGGCGTCCCGCACGTCGGCCTCGGAGCGCAGGTCGAGCTCAACCGCGCCCGCGTCGGACTTGTGCAGGAGCCCGGGCACGTCGGCCTTGAGCACCACCGCGCCGCCCGCCGCCTCGAACGCGCGGACCGCCTCGTCCTCGCTCCGGGCCGGGGTGAGCTCGGCCAGCGGGATGCCGTAGCAGCGCAGCAATTCGGCGGTCCGCTCCGGCGGCATCCAGCCCCCGCCGAGCGTGGCGTGGAGGAACCCCCGCACCGCAGCGCGGGCGCCCTCGGCGGCGACGTCCGGGAAGCTGGGCACCTGGCCGCGCGGCTCGGTGCGCCACGCCCCGTACCTGGCCGCGCGGGCCATGGCCGCGGCCGCCGCCTCCGGGTCGGCGTAGGCGGGGATCTGGCCGTCACCGTCGGCGCGCGGGATCAGGCGGACCGGCTCGCTCTGGCCGAGGATGACAGCGGCCATCGGGACACGGGCTTCGGTCTGCTGGATGGCCGCGGTCAGGTCGCCGGTGGCGGCAGTCGGCAGCACCACCGCGATCAGCGCGTCCACCTCGTCGTCCGCCGCGAGCAGCTCCAGGCACCGCCGGAAGTTCTCGGCCGGGATCGCGGTCGTGGTGTCAACCGGGCCGCCGACCGTGCCCACGGCCGGCACGAGCGCGCGCAGCCGCCGGCTGGTCAGCCCGTGCGGGCGGTGGACGGTCAGGCCGAGGTCGGTGCAGGCGTCGGCCGCGAGCGCCCCGGCACCGCCGGCGTTGGAAATGATGGCGACCGTGCTACCCGCCGGGACCGGCTGGGCGGCGAGCAGCGCCGCGGTCTCGACCAGCGACCCGGCGCCGGGCGTGGTGATGACGCCGGCCTGCTCGAACAAGGCGTCCCGGCTGATCACCGAAGTGGCCGGCGCCGCGGCGTGCGGGGCCGCTGACCACTGGGCGGCCCCGGCCCGGCCGGTTTCCACGGCCAGGATGGGGATGCTGGCGCTGACCCGGCGGGCGATCCGGGCAAACTTGCGCGGGTTGCCGAACGACTCGATGTACAGCACGGCGAGCTTGGTGATCCCGTCGTGTTCCCACCACATCAGCATGTCGTTGCTCGACACGTCGAGCTTGTCACCGACCGACGCGAACGAGGAGATGCCGATGCCGAGCCGGGACAGCTGGTCGGCCATGCCGAAGCCCAGGCCGCCGGACTGCAGGATCAGCCCGGCCACGCCGGGCTGCGGGTGCTGGGCGGCGAGCGTGGCATCGAGGCCGATGGCGGGCACGGCCACGCCGAAGCAGTTCGGGCCGACCAGCCGCATGCCGTGCCGGCGGCACACTGCGAGCAGGTCGGCGCAGGCGGCGGCGTCGAGGCCGGCCGTTATCACCACCAGGGACCGTACGCCGCGCTGGCCACACTGCTCGGCCACGCCCAGCACCGCCGCGGCCGGGACCGCGATCAGGGCCAGGTCGGCCGGCTCGGGCAGGTCGGCCACCGAGGACAGGCAGTGCTCGCCGCTGATCTGCCGGGCGCGCGGGTTGACCACATACAGCCGGCCGGTGTACCCGCCAGTGCGGATGTTGTCCAGGATCGCGCGGCCTACCGTGCCCCGCCGCCGGCTCGCGCCGATGACCACGACTGACTCGGGAGCCAGCACGTGCCGGAGGCTGGCGGTATCCGCCAGGCGCTCCCGCTCGCCCACGGCTTCCAGGTAACTGTCCAGGGCGGTTCCATCGCGCTGGGTGGGCAGGGGAATAGTGATGTTCATGACCCCGTCCTCATAATGACGCTGGACCGGCAGGCCGGCATCGGCGAACACCTTGAGCATCGTGGTGTTCTCGGAGAGGGTCTGCGCAGTAAACACGGTGATCTGGTAGCCGCGGGCCAGCGAGACCAGATGCTCGAGCAGCAGGGTGGCGATGCCGCGGTGATGCATGTGGTCGGCCACCGTGAACGCGATCTCGGCCACGCTCCCCGGGCCCGCTGGTCCGCCGAGCGCCTCGTAGCTGGCGCAGCCCACTACCTCCCCGGCCGAGGCCGCCAGCAGCGCCGCATGGCCGGGCTGGGGGTCCCGGCAGATCCGCCGCGCCTCGGTCTCGGCCGCCAGCTTGCTGAGGCTGAAGAACCGCATGTAGGTGTTATCCGGGGACATCGCCTCGTGCATGGCCTTGACCGCGCCGAAGTCGGCCGGCCCGGCGGGCCGGATCTCCACCGTGCTGCCGTCGGCCAGTAGCGCGTACGCGTGACCGGCAGCCTGGGCCATGCTCATGATCTTTCCCCGCTCAGAAGTACAGGCCGGCGATGGACCGCTCGGGCGGCGGGTAGGTCAGCTCGTCGCGGACCGCCACCACCCCTATCACGTGCCGGATCTTGGTCACCAGGTTGTGGCCCAGCTCCGCGCTTTCCGGCGTGCCCTGGATGGTCACGACGCCGTCGGTCACCGCCACGGTGAACCTGGCCGGGTCGACCAGGAAGTCGCGCAGGATGACGTCGTTGACGATCTCAGCGTGGATCTCATCGTCCGAGCGGTCGAACACGGTCAGCAGGTCGGCTCGGCTGACGATGCCGACCAGGAAGCCGCCCGCATCGACCACCGGAAGCCGCTTGACCTGGAGGGTGTACATCAGCCGTGCGGCGTGCTCGACCGAGTCTTCGCGCCGGACCGTGACCGCCGGGTGCGTCATCAGGTCGCCCGCGGTCAGCCCCTCGGACTTCTGGTGCTCCTTGTGATGCAAGATGCCGGTGACCGCGGCCGGGATGCCGTGCTCGTCAGCCAGCGCCTCCTTGGCCAGCAGGTCGGCTTCGGACACGACGCCGATCACCCTGCGGTTCTCGTCGATGACGGGGAACGCGCTCACGCGGTACTGGCGCAGCCGCGCGGCCATCTCCTTGAAGGAGGCGTCCCGCCGCACCGCCACTACCTCGTTAGTCATTACGTCCTTGACCTCTGCGACCGTTGCGCTCATTTTGGTCATTCCTTTCTCATGCTGCACTGGCCTCAGTCGGCCGGGAAGCTGGCCAGAACGTCGAACTCGCCGCCGGGAGGCTCGGCTGCCCGGTAGTCCAGGCGGTCACGCACGGCCACTACGCCGTGCACGTGCCGGACCCGCTGCACCATCTCGCGGCCGAATTCGGCGGACTTGACGTCGCCCTCGAGGGTCACGATCCCGTCCTTGACGGTGACCGTGAAGGCCGCCGGGTCGGCCAGGAGGTCGCAGCGGATCACCTGGTCCAGGATCTCCCAGCCGATGTCCGCGTCCGAGCGGTCGAAGACGGCCAGCAGGTCGGCCCGGCTCACGATGCCGACCAGGTGACCGTCGGTGCCGACCACGGGCAGCCGCTTGACCTTGTGGGTGTACATCAGCCGGGCGGCCCGCTCGAGCGTGTCGTCCCGGGTGACCGTCACGGGAGGGCTGGTCATGAGGTCGCCCGCGGTGACCCCGCGAGCCTTCTCATGCTCCCTGCGGCGCAGCAGGCCGGTGATCATGCCTGGCATGCCGTCGGGCTCGGAGTCCAGGGCCTGCTTGGCCAGCAGGTCGGCCTCGGACACGACGCCGATCACCTTCCCGCTGTCGTTCAGGACCGGGAAAGCGCTGACCCGCTGCGCGCGCAGGGCTCTGGCCATGGCCCGGAACGACGCGTCCTTCCTGACCGAGACAACGCGGGTGGTCATCACGTCCTTGACGGTTGACTCCATCGTCAGCGCCTTCCTTTCCTTCGCCGGCCTTAGCGGCTGAGCACGACCTTGAGCGCGCCGGTGTCCGCCGCCCGGCTGAAGACGTCGTAGGCCTCGTCGAATTCATCCAGCCCGAAGTGGTGGGTGATGAACCGCTTGGCGTTGATCTGGCCGCTGGTGACCAGCCGCAGCAAGGTGGGGGTGGAGTAGGTGTCGACCAGGCCGGTGGTGATGGTGATGTCCCTGATCCACTGGTCTTGCAGGTCCAGCGTGACCGGGGCGCCGTGCACGCCGACGTTCGCGATGCGCCCGCCCGGGCGGACCAGCTTGACGGCCAGCTCGAAGGTGGCCGGGATGCCGACGGCCTCGATGGACACGTCCGCGCCGAGCCGTCCGGTCAGTTCCCTGATCACGCCCAGCGGGTCCTCGCGGGAGTTGTTCACGGTCACGTCGGCGCCGAAGTGCTTGGCCGCTTCCAGCCGGGCATCGGACAGGTCGATGGCGACAATGTGGCTCGGGCTGAACAGGTGCGCGCCGGTGATCGCGGCCAGGCCGACCGGGCCAGCGCCGACCACCGCGACGACATCGCCGGGGCGGACGTTCCCGTTGAGCACGCCGACCTCGTAACCGGTGGGCAGGATGTCGGCCAGCATGAGGATCTCCTCGTCGCTGGCGCTGTCGGGAACCGGGTAGGTGGAGGTGTCGGCGAACGGCACGCGGACGTAGTCGGCCTGCGTACCGTCGATCTTGTGACCGAGAATCCAGCCGCCGCTGCCCAGGCACTGCCCGTAGCGACCCTCGCGGCAGAACCGACAGGTGCCGCACGCGGTGATGCAGGAGACCAGCACCCGGCGGCCCGGGGCCAGCGTGTGCACGCTCTCGCCGACCTTCACGACGGTCCCGACGGCCTCATGGCCCAGGATCCGGCCCTTGTGCACCGCGGGCACGTCGCCCTTGAGGATGTGCAGGTCGGTGCCGCAGATGGTGACCGCGTCAACCCTCACGATGGCGTCCCCAGCGCCGATGATCTCGGGATCCGGTACCTCTTCCCAGGCCTTCTGCCCGGGACCGCGGTAGACGACGGCTCGCATAGCTGCCTCCAAGGCTCATCGGTGTGCATTACCAGCTTCTTGCGCGGGGGCGGCGGACGGCAGGGCCGAAGGTCCGTTGCGGCTGGGTTGAAGGTCATCACCGGGCGCGGGTGCACTAAGGTCGGCGTAGAGCCGCACCGGGAGGATCAGGCATGGCCGATCGCGTTATCGAGGAGCTGGACGAGGCCGAGAGCCTGCGGCTGATATCGGGCGGCGGGATCGGCCGCATCGCGTACGAGGGCCGGTTCGGCCCGGTCGTGCTGCCGGTGAACTACCAATGGCACAACGACGCGATCGTGTTCCGGACCGCCCGGCACAGCGCGCTGGACGAGGACCTGCAGACCGGGATCGCCGGCGGGGACTACGTCGTGGCGTTCGAGATCGACGAGATAGATGTCCCCGGGCGGCAGGGCTGGAGCGTGCTGATCCAGGGACCCGCGCACCACGTGGAATCCCCGGTCGAGCGCGCCGCCGCCGCGGAGGCGGGCGTGCAGCCCTGGGCGGCCGGTGAGCGGGAGCTGTTCGTGCGGATCCTGCCGCACCGCGTCACCGGCCGCCGCATCAAGCCGTCCTAGCAGCCGCGGCAGCGGCCGGCCAGTCCTCCAGTAGGGCCGTCCTGCGGTCAGCCGGCGCTGCGCCGCGGCGGTCCGGCGGTGCTGAGCCGCGGCCGTCCTGCGGTCAGGCGGCCTGCTTCTGCTCGGACGCTTCCGTGACCGCCGGGCGCTGCGGAAGCGATGTCGTGGCGGCGGCGCGGTCGCGGCGCGGGCGGGCGGCGATGAACACGCCGCCGATCCAGAACACCAGGCATGCCACGGCCACGACCGCGATGATGGCCAGCGTCCCCGCGGAAAGGTCCGAGTTCGGGTACATGATGTGTCTCCTCACGATTGCCTGAGCACAGTCCACCTACGGTCGGCGCGCCGGGTAATCGGCAAACGGCTCTTCCGTACGGGACGTAAGTCCCTCGGCGGAGAAGGCAGAGAAGGCGCAGGTGGAGAAGGCGGTGCGGAGCCCGGATCAGGACAGGCGTGCTGCTTGCCGCGCCCGGCCGAGGTAGCGATGCGCTCCGCGCGTCCGCAGACGAGAATTGCTGTTTCTACTCGACCATGGACGGGCGGTTGCGGAAGCGCGGCAGCCCGTTTTTCGGGTCAGCGGCAGCCGTCTTTAGGGTAGGTTGCCGCATTCGTCAGCGTGCGCCGCGGCCGCGACGGCCGTGACACCCGGTCTGCCCCGGCCTGCGCGGTGGCCCGTCCGGGTCTGCCACGGCGGTCCTGCCCGCGGGTGATGCCCAGGTGCCCGCGCAGCCTCATCCGTGCCCGCTGCACCATTTGCGTGGTGGATCCGGGCTACGTGGTAGATCGAGTGCCTTGGGCACACCCGATCTACCACGTAGCCCGGATCTTCCCGGGTCATGGTGCTGGTGGTTCTGGGGTGAGACATGAGGCGGGGCGGGAGGTTCCACCCCCGAGCCGAGGGGCAGCCGGCCCAGCGGGTACGGCGCGGGACAAGGACCCCGCCAAGATCACGGAGAGAGCCCCGAGCGAGTGGCCGTGGTCCAGCGGCTCACCTGGGCCTACCTCCGCACCGGGCTCTACTCCGGGGATTCCGCCTGGCGGCAGAGCGGTACGCGCCGACGGCCGGGCCCGGCCCGTTCGGACGGGTCGAATCCAAGACGAGCCAGGTCAAGGCAAGGACGAGCCAGGTCAAGGCAAGAGCAGAATCTTGCCGATGTTCTGGCGCTCCAGGATGCGGCGGTGAGCTGCAGCTGCTTCGGCGAAGGGATAGGACCTGTCGATGTGCGGATTTATCTTGCCCTGATCCCACAGCGCCAGGACGGCCTGGAGTTCTTCGCGCAACAGGGCGATCTGCCCCCAGAGGTGGCCGATGTTGACGCCGCTGACGGTCTGGTTATGGTTCATCAGCTGCAGGGGGGTCAGCAGCGGGATGCCCAGCACCTGCGCCGCGAGCCTGGCGGGCCGGCGCCGCGGGCCGTGGGCCAGGTTGGCGAAGCCGAACGCGACCAGGCGGCCGCCCGGGCGCAGTAGTTTCAGTCCCTTGCGCCAGTCGGGGCCGCCGAGCGGGTCGAGAACTATGTCTACGCCTTCGTCGCCGGTCAGGCGGCGGACCTCGGCGGCGTAGTCAGTGGCGTGATAGTCGATCGGGTGGGCACAGCCCTCGGCGCGCAGAACGTCATGCTTGGCCGCCGAGGCCGTCCCGAATATCTCCAGATTCTCCACCGTGCGGCACAGCTGCAGGACGGCCAGGCCGACTCCCCCGGCCGCCATATGCACCAGCACTCGCTCGCCCGGGCGGACGACCGCCACCCGGAACAGCAGGTGATAGGCGGTGAGATAGGTGACGGGCAGGGCCGCAGCGACCTCGAAGCTCATCGCGTCCGGGATCGGCAGGACCTGCTCGGCGGGCACGCAGACCACATCGGCGTGGCCGCCGAAATGGGTCATGGCCAGCACGCGCTGGCCCGGAGCAAGTTCACCGCCGCCCGGGCCGAGCGCGTCGACCACCCCGGACACCTCATAACCCACCACGCAGGGCGGCTTGGGGGCATCGGGATACAGTCCCTGCGCCGCCATCACCTCGGCGAAACCCAGGCCAGCCGCGCGGACCCGGATCCGGACCTGGCCCGGGCCGGGCTCGGGGTCGGCCGTGTCCCGGACCTCCAGGGCCTCCGGCCCTCCTGACCTCGTGATCCATACCGCCCGCATGGTCACTTCTCCTGTGCCGTGACCAGTACGCTACGCCGGCTCGGGTTCCATCTCGATGGCGCCGCAGGGGCATTCGGCGGCGCACAGGCCGCAGCCCTTGCAGTAGTCGTAGTCGATCTCGTACTGGCCGTCGGCCAGCTTGACGATGGCGTTGTCGGGGCAGACGCCGTAGCAGTTGTCGCAGCCGAAGCAGTTCCCGCAGGACATGCAGCGCCGCGCCTCGAACAGCGCGGTCGACTCATCCAGGCCGGTCACCACCTCGTCGAAGGTGGTGACCCGCCGGGCGGCCTCCAGCGTCGGCCGCACGGTGGCCGGGGCGTCGGCGTAGTACCAGGTGTTGAGGCCGCCGAACGCGGCAAGCTGGTGCTGGGCCGCGGGGATGTCACGGCCGCTGCGCAGCCAGGCGTCGATGTTGCGCGCGGCCTTCTGGCCGTGGCCGATGGCGACCGTCACGGTGCGCTCGGAGGGCACCATATCCCCGCCGGCGAAGATGCCGGGATGGCCGGTCATCAGGTCCGGCCCCACGTCGGTGACGTTGTCGCAGAAGGTCACCCCGGGCACGTGCTCCAGCACGGACAAGTCGGCATTCTGGCCCAGGGCCAGCACCAGGCAGTCCGCCTCGAGCTCTTCGAACTCGCCGGTCGGCTGCGGGAACCCGGTCTCGTCCAGCTGCATCTTCTCGATCAGCAGCTTGCCCTCGTCGGCACGGGAGATGGTGGACAGCCAGCGCATCGTGACGCCTTCGTCCAGGGCCTCGGTGACCTCCGTGTCGTGCGCGGGCATCCGGTCCCGGGTCCGGCGGTAGACCACGATTGCCTCGGCCGCGCCGAGCCGTCGCGCGGTGCGCGCCGCGTCCATGGCGGTGTTCCCGCCGCCGTAGACCGCGACCCGGCGGCCGAGCAAGGGCGCAGAGCCGTCTTCCATGCCATGCAGCAGCGACACCGCGTCCAGGATCCGGGCCGAGTCGCCAGCCGGGATGTAGGCGCGGCGGCCGATGTGGGCGCCGACGGCCACGAAGGCGGCATCGAAGCGGCCTTCCGCCCCATGGCGACCGCCGACGGCTTCGTTGAGCTCGCCGAGGATGTCGGTCACCTTGGCGTTGAGCTCCAGCGTGACGCCCATGTCCACGATGCGGTTCACCTCGGCGTCCAGGATGTCGCGAGGCAGCCGGTACTTCGGGATGCCGTAGCGCATCATGCCGCCGGGTGCGGCGCCCGCGTCCTTGATGGTCACCGAGTGACCCAGGCGGGTGAGGTGGTAGGCGGCCGACAGGCCGGACGGCCCCGCCCCTACCACCAGCACCCGCTTACCCGTCGGCGCCGCGTCGACGGGCGCTTTCCAGCCGCGCCGGAGTGCTTCGTCGCCCAGGAAGCGCTCCACCGAGTTGATGCCCACGGCCGAGTCCAGCTGGGCCCGGTTGCAGGCGGTCTCGCACGGCCGGTAACAGACCCGGCCCATAACGGCCGGGAAGGGGTTGTCCAGCATGATCTGCCGCCAGGCGGCCTCGTACTGCTCGGGGGTGCCTTCCTCGGCGTCGTACAGCCACTGCTGGATGTTCTCCCCAGCCGGGCAGGCGTTGTTGCAGGGCGGCAGGTTATGCACGTAGACGGGCCGCTCGGTGCGCCAGGCGCCGGTGTGGTTGGCCCGGCTCGAGCCGACGTCCAGGGTGATCGCGAATGGCTTGCGCATCGTCCTCACGCTCCTGCGGGGGCGGCGGCACGCACCCCGGGCCGTTCGGTAGAAGTGATATCTGGCCGCAGCCCGAACCGCGCGATATTGCGGTCGGCGCCCGCCTGGATGCGGGCGATGACCTCGGTCCGTTCCGCCGGGCTGAACAGGTGCGCGTAGCGGGCCTGGATCCGCAGGTAGTCCGTGACCGGCACCTGGTGGCGGATCGGGGTGGAGCTCACCACGGCCCCGGTCTCGGCCTCGAACACCGGGAACAGGCCGCTTTCCGTGGCCAGCCGGGCGACCTTGATCGTGTCCGCCGGGGAACTGCCCCAGCCGAGCGGGCAGGGCACCAGGATGTGCAGGTAGCGGGCGCCGTGGAAGTCCATGGCCCGGGTGGCCTTGTACTCCAGGTCGCGCAGGTCGGCCACCGTGGCGGTGGCCACATACCCGATCTCGTGCGCCATCGCGATCAGCGGCACGCTCTTGCCCTGGCCGAACCGGTTCCCCGGCTCGGGCCCGACCGCCTGCGTCGTGGCCGTCCGCGCGGCCGGCGGGGTGGCACCGGAGCGCTGCACGCCGGTATTCATGTACGCCTGGTTGTCGTAGCAGATGTACAGTACGTCGTCCGCGCGCTCGAACATCCCAGACAGGCAGGCCATGCCGATATCGACGGTGCCGCCGTCACCGCCCTGGGCCACCACCCGGATGTCGGTCCGGCCCTGGGCCTTCAGGGCCGCGGCGACGCCAGAGGCGACCGCGGCCGCGTTCCCGAACAGCGAGTGCAGCCACGGGATCTGCCACGACGTCTGGGGGAACGGGGTGGAGAACACCTCCAGGCAGCCGGTCGCGTTGACCGCGATCATCTGGCCCTTGGTCGCGCGCATCACCGCGTCGAGCGCATACCGGGCGCCGAGCGCCTCGCCGCAGCCCTGGCAGGCCCGGTGCCCGCAGGTCAGCGCGTTGGAGCGCTGGGCCTCGGACTGGACGGCGCGCTGCTCTTCGTCCAGCAGCCGGTTGCCGACCGCCAGGCTCCCGGTCTGGTAGAACTTGATCCGCTGGTAAGGCATGGTGTTATCCGATCCGTGCGGCGGAAGTACTCAGGTCGCGCAGGATGTTCTCCGGGCTCGGGCCGGACCGGCGCGCGGCGCGCATCCGGGCCAGTTCCCGTTCCACGAGCCCGGTGTCCAGGTCGAGGAAGCTGAACGGCCCGAGCTCGCCGGCGGCCGCCCGGCCCAACAGGCCGCGCAGCGACCTGCTGGTGATCGCGCGGCCGCCGAGGCCGGCCACCACGGTCGAGATCCGCCGCGGGAGTTCCCCGGCCAGGGCCAGCTGCAGGTCGGCGGTCACCATGCCGCCCGTTCCCGGGGCGAGGGCCCGCTCCAGCACGATCAGGTGCCGGTTGGCTCTGGTGAGCGTTTCGCGGACGGCGTCCAGGGGGAACGGCCGGTAGCTGGTGATGCCGAGCACGCCGACCTTCATCCCGTCGGCGCGCAGTTCGTCGACCACATCCTTGGCGGTGCCGAGCACCGAGCCGAGGGCGACCATGACGATATCGGCGTCCTCGGTGAGGTAGGGCCGGACCAGGCCGCCGGAGGTCCGGCCGAACTCGGCGGCGAACTCGGCGGCGACCGCGGGGATGACGGCCAGGGCCTGCTGCATCCGCTCGTAGGCCAGGTAGCGGACCTCGGTGAACGCCTCGGGGCCGACCATGGCGCCGATCGAGACCGGCTCGGCCGGGTCGAGCACCTGGCGCGGGTCATACCGCGGCAGGAACGCGTCCACCTGGGCCGGGGCCGGCATGTCGACCCGCTCGCTGGCGTGGGTGAGCAGGAAGCCGTCCATGCACACCATGACCGGTACCGACAGGCGTTCAGCGATCCTGAACGCTTGGATGTGCAGGTCCAGGGCTTCCTGATTGGTCTCGGCGTAGAGCTGCAGCCAGCCGGCGTCGCGCTGGGACATCGCGTCGCTGTGGTCGTTCCAGATGTTGATCGGCGCGCCGATGGCGCGGTTGGCCACCGTCATCACGATCGGCAGCCCGAGCCCGGCCGCGTTGTACACTGCTTCGCTCATGTAGAGCAGGCCCTGGCTGGCGGTGGCGGTGTAAGCGCGGGCACCGGTCGCGGACGCCCCGATGGCCACCGACAGGGCGGCGAACTCGGACTCCACGTTGAGGAACTCGGCGGTCAGGTCGCCTCGCTTGACCATGGCGCTGAGCGCCTCGACGATGTGCGTCTGCGGGGTGATCGGATAGGCGCAGATGACCTCCGGGCGGCACATGGCCACCGCCGCGGCCACCGCCTGGGACCCTTCGATCTGCTTAAGCATGGCTGAGCGCCTTCCGCTCGTCGGTGACGAAATCGAACGCGGCCCGGGCCGCGGCGGCGTTCGCCTTGGCGACCGGCCCGGCGAACTTGCCGCCGATGGCGGCCAGCACCGAGTCCAGGCCGACCACGCGGCCACGCGGCCAGCGCGGCGAACCCGCCGAGCATCGGCGCACCGGGCAGCGGGCGGCCCAGGTGGGTCATGGCCAGCGCGTAAGCAGGCACGACCAGCAACCGGTCGTGGCGGAAGCCGGCGACGAACTCATCCAGGCCGAGGTCGCCGAAACTCTGGGTGGAGTTGACCAGCAGGTAGGCGTCGCGGCCGAGGCCATCGAACAGGTCTGCCTGGTGCAGCAGCGTCGGGTCCTGGATGATCAGCGCGTCCGGCTCGGTGACCGGCTCGTGGGTGCGGATCGGCTTGTCGTCGATCCGGCAGAACGACATCACCGGCGCGCCCATCCGCTCCGAGCCGAAGCTCGGGAACGCCTGCGCGTGCCGGCCTTCGATGAACGCGGCCTCGGCCAGCAGCTCGGCCGCCGTGACCACGCCCTGGCCGCCGCGCCCGTGGAACCGTACCTGGAACATTGTCCGCGTCCTGTCCTGTAGTTCAGGTCTCTGGCCGGTGCTCCGGCCCGGCCCCGAGTGCGGGGCGCTAGGCCGGAGCGGGATTGCAGTCGTGCTGTTGTCTGGGTGGTTACCCAGGCCCTGGGTCATGCGACCTTGGGCTCGGGCTGGTCGCCGGTGGCCGGGATCGCCTCGTGGGTGATCTCAGGGCGGTGGCCCAGGGTCAAGGTGGCCAGCGAGGCCAGGAAGGCCAGGCCCGCGAGGCCGAAGCTGACCAGGGCGGCGATGTAGGTGATCTGGGAGACCTTCCACCAGCCGTAGGCGTTCAGCAGCATGCTGCGCAGCGCCTCGCCCTTGAACACGGTGTTGACCAGGCCGGCCAGCTGAGTGTTGGTCGGCTGGGCCAGCGACGCGGTCGACAGCTGGCTGTAGGTCTTGCCACCGGACATGTCGGTGATGTGCTGGGCGATGAAGTGGTCAGCGTAGGCCTCAGCCTGCTGCCCGGTCACCAGCTGCTGGCCCGCGTACTGCGACACCGACGGGATCATGTTCGGGGTGATCTCGGAGCCCGCCTTGGCGTGCGCGAACGCGGCCTGGGGCGGGAAGTAGATCTGCTGCGCGGTCAGCTGATTGGTGACCGTGTTGTGCACGTAAGTGGACCCCCACAGCAGCAGCCCGCCGGCCACAGCCAGCAGCACCGCGGCGGCGAAACCCGCGATAGCGAGGGTGAAATGAGAGCTGCGGCGCATCGAAAATGCCTCCTCGAAAGTGCGGACCCGGGACCTCCCGGGCCGCCGTTCTTGACCTTCACCACGAGTCTGCCGCCCAGCCCCCGACCACCGTCACGGCCAGACGTCACCAGCACAAAAGGACCTCCGTCCCCGGTTCGGGAGGGCGGGGGACTGAAGACGGCGGGACTGAAGACGGCGGGACTGAAGACGGCGGGACGCAAAGAAAGGGCCGCGCAAAGCGCGGCCCTTTCTGGTGCTGTGCCGTCAGGCGGTGCCGACCTGCTGTTCCGCTTTCGTCTCGGTGAGCCGGTTCACGACGTCGACCACGCCGTCGATATCCCAGACCAGGCGGACCGCGAGCGGGACGAGGTCATGCCGGTCACCCGGCTCGAGACGCACGGTCCCGGTGAGGGTGACCACTCCGTGGTGTACCGTCACGATGACGTCCTTGGGGTCGGTGCCCGCGATCTCCCCTAGGACCTGCCCGACGTCGCGGATGATGTCGGCATCCGGGCGCAGGAAGACACTCAGCAGGTCGCGGCGGCTGACGATGCCGACCAGCGTGCCGTCTTCGTCGACCACCGGCAGCCTCCTGACGTGGTGCGTGTTCATCAGCCGGGCCGCGGCCGGGATCGTCGCGTCGGGACCGATGGTGACGGCCGGGGCGGTCATCAGCGTCCCGGCGGTCAGGCTCGCGGGAGGATCCTTGTGCAGGAACCGGCGCCGGCCGAGCGAGCTGCTCATGCGGGCCTGGCGGCTCGTCTCGTCCTCCGCGGCGAGCAGGTCTGCTTCGCTCACCACACCGACTACCTCCCGGCCCATCTTCAGTACCGGCATCCCGCTGATCCGGTGCTCGCTGAGCAGCCGGTCGATTTCCTGGTACGGGGTGATCCGGTCGACCGTCACCACCGTGCCCGTCATCACGTCGCCGACCCGCCGGGCCCACCGGCGTTGCCGCACTTCGTCGCCGTGGCGGGCCGCCGCTCCCGCTTAGGCGGCCGGGCCGGGGCGGACGGCGGCGACTGCTCGCTCAGGTGCTCTTCCACTGTGTCGAGCGCGCGGGCTACGTCAGAGCGGCTGGCCCTGCCGTGCAGGGACTCGTAGTACGCGGCGCCGAGGTGACGGAGCATCGCATCCAGATAGGTGTCGGTGCGTGTCATCCTGACCACTTCCTCACTTCACTTCATAACGATGGCCGGGGTCATGCGGCCTTGGGGAGGGCATGCTCGCCGGTGTGCCGCTGGACGTGCGCGGCAGGGGCCGCGCGGCGGCCGGTGGCCAGGGCGACGACCGAGCCGATCAGGGCCAGGCCCGCGAGGCCGAAGCTGACCAGGGCGGCGATGTAGGTGATCTGGGAGACCTTCCACCAGCCGTAGGCGTTCAGCAGCATGCTGCGCAGCGCCTCGCCCTTGAACACGGTGTTGACCAGGCCGGCCAGCTGAGTGTTGGTCGGCTGGGCCAGCGACGCGGTCGACAGCTGGCTGTAGGTCTTGCCACCGGACATGTCGGTGATGTGCTGGGCGATGAAGTGGTCAGCGTAGGCCTCAGCCTGCTGCCCGGTCACCAGCTGCTGGCCCGCGTACTGCGACACCGACGGGATCATGTTCGGGGTGATCTCGGAGCCCGCCTTGGCGTGCGCGAACGCGGCCTGGGGCGGGAAGTAGATCTGCTGCGCGGTCAGCTGATTGGTGACCGTGTTGTGCACGTAAGTGGACCCCCACAGCAGCAGCCCGCCGGCCACAGCCAGCAGCACCGCGGCGGCGAAACCCGCGATAGCGAGGGTGAAATGAGAGCTGCGGCGCATCGAAAATGCCTCCTCGAGGCTACGGTCCCGGGACCTCCCGGGCCGCCGTTCTTGACCTTCACCACGAGTCTGCCGCCCAGCCCCCGACCACCGGCACGGCCAGACGTCACCAGTACGAGGGGACTTCAGTCACCGCTGGCCGGGGTCTTACCGCCGGGGCTCCATCTGGTCCCGGCGGCCAGCCACTCCGCGTCCCATTCGGCCAGCCTGCGGCGGTCCAGCGCCCACCGGCCGGCCAGGCCGAGGACGATCGCGGCGACCGCGAGGAGCGCCACGGCGAGCGCTTCGGCCAGCTGAGTACGGCCCTCAACCTGGCTGCGCTGCAGCGGAACAGCGGCGATCTGTCCCGTCTGGTTGACCCAGATGGTGACCGTGCTGCCTGCCGCAGAGCCGTAGGCGGTGAGCACCTCGCCGGTGACAACCCGCCCGTCCGGGGCCTTCCAGCGGGCCTTGACTTCGGATCCGTACCCCTCGGCGCTCCATGGCGCGGCCGCCTGCAGCAGCGTCGCCTGGACCTGGCGGGAGGCGGCCTGCTGGGCCTGCGCCTCCCGGGCGAACGTGGCGTAGGTCCAGCTTCCCGTGGCGTGCGCCGCGAACGGGGCTCCGGCCAGGAAGATGGCCAGCAGCGCGCCCAGCAGGGCGGTCTCGGCCCGGTCCGACCAGCGCCGCACCGGGTTGCGGTCTGGCCGCAGGCCGCGCAGCAGCCTGCCGAGCCACGTGCTCCCGGGGCCGTTCCGGTTACTGGGGCGTAGCCCTGCTCGCATCGATCTCACCTCACATGATCGCCGCGGTGCGCTTTTCTACCGTCCGCGCCGCCGCGCGGAGCAGCCAGGGCCTATCTCCCGGCTCATTAGGGACCTTCTTCCCTTTTGCCGGCGGCCGAAGGGCCGATGGTCCCGGCCTCAGGTGCCCATTGGCGGTACCGGGGACCGGCCGGCCTGCTCCAGGCTGGCGGTTGAAGCACCAACGAGGAGGAAGCTCACATGACTGTCAGAGTAGGAATCAACGGCTTCGGCCGCATCGGGCGCGCGTTCACGCGCCTGGCGCTGGAACGCTCCGACCTGGAAGTAGTGGCGGTCAACGACATTACCGACGCCAGGACCATGGCGCACCTGCTGGCCTTCGACTCCACCTTCGGCAGGCTCGGCCAGACGGTGGAGCACACGGACGACTCCCTGATCGTCGCCGGGAAGGCCATTTCGGTCCTGTCCGAGCGGGATCCGGCGGGGATCGACTGGGCCAAGCTGGGCGCGGACATCGTCATCGAGTCCACCGGCAAGTTCCGCACCCGGGACGGCGCGGCCCTGCACCTCAAGGGCGGCGCGCGGAAAGTCCTGATCTCGGCGCCCGGCAAGGAGGTCGACCTGACCGTCGTGATCGGGGTCAACGAGGGTGACTACGACCCGGCCCGACATGACGTGATCTCCAACGCGTCCTGCACCACCAATTGCGTGGCGCCGATGGTCAAAGTCCTGAACGACGCGTTCGGCGTGGTGCAGGGGTACATGACCACGGTGCACGCCTACACCGGGGACCAGATGCTCCTGGACGGGCCGCACAAGGACCTGCGCCGCGCCCGGTCGGCGGCGCTGAGCATCATCCCGACCACGACCGGCGCAGCCCGGGCCACCAGCGAGGTCATCCCGGCCATGGCCGGCAAGCTGGACGGCGTGTCCCTCCGCGTCCCGGTGGAGGACGGCTCGCTGACCGACCTCGCGGTCGTGCTCAGCCAGGACGTCACCGCCGATGAGGTGAACCGGGCGTTCGCCGCCGCGGCGTTCGACCCGAGGAGCTCGCTGGGCAACGGTGTCCTGCGGTACAGCACCGATCCCCTCGTCTCCCGTGACATCATCGGCGACTCCGCGTCGTGCGTGTTCGACTCGGCGCTGACCCAGGCGTCCGGGCGGCTGGCCAAGGTGTTCGGCTGGTACGACAACGAATGGGGTTACACCTGCCGGCTGGCCGACCTGGCCGCTCTGGTCGGCGGGCAGCTGTAACGGCATATAACGGTCACCACAGACAGCGGGGCCGCCCCGGCCGGGGCGGCCCCGCTAGCGTGTCCGGGTCAGCGGCGCTCGATCCGGCGGCCGCTGATGGTGTCCGGGATGATCCGCACGTAGACGTCACGTTCATCTCCGGGCCACGGCCAGATCGAGGCATCGCGCTGGACGTTGCGAAGCTCAGCCGGATGCGCGACATGGTGAGCCATGCCGCGCACCAGGACGCTCCAGCCCTGGCTGAGCGCCTCGTCGAGGTGATCGACCTCGAACGCGACCTGCTGATCGGCGTGACCTTCGACCAGGCTGCCCAGGGCGGTCCTGATCACGACGGTGCCCGCCATTACGGCGAAGTTGACCGGGAGTACCACCGGACCGGTGGTCGTGCCGAACGCGACCCGCCCGATGCCGCCTGCCGCGATCAGCTGATGGCACTCGGCCGGCATGAGCTTGGTGACGACAGGCGGGCCGTCCAGGTGCCCGAATCGGGGCGGCACCTGGGACCGCGCGCCTAGCAGGGCGGCCGGCGTGGTCTGCAGCGCGGCGGCCAGCCGGCGCAGCGCGGCCGCGTCGGGGCGGGCCGGATACCTCTCCAGGTATTCCAGGTACCGCAAGCTCATCCCGGCCCGGGCGGCCACCTGTGCCTTGCTCAGGTGCAGTTCAGCCCGCCGCCGTGCGACGCGCTTGCTCAAATCACCCGGATCGGGCGGCGACGGCCACGTCCATTCGCTCTGCGGCGTTGCGTCGTCTCCTGCTGCTTCCAGCGGCCGCCCGGGTTGCTGCCTGCGTATGTAGCTCACGCTCATCGGGTTCACGGCGCCGCTGACCGGGCCCTGTGCCGGCGGACGCCGCTTCACCTCCTCGGTTCTCTCTTCGTCATGTAGGGCTGCCACCCCGCATACCGTCAGCCTCAGCGGAACCAAGCGTGAGGGCGAGTGTCCTCCGGCATGTCCGGGCGGGACGTTGGTCCATCGGGCGACCCGTGCTGCGCCGTGCCGCCCTCGGCCCATGGTCAGCCCGGCGAGGGACTTTCGGCTCTGGCTGCGCGCCGGCGGCATCGGCAGGCTGGGAGGATCAAGACGACCATCCGGGCGGTGCTATCCCATGATCGAAGTCAATGCGGCAGCCCTGGCTGCTCACCCGTTCCTGCACGGCATGTCCCCTGACCAGCTGGCCGTGCTCGCCGAGGGCGCCCGTGACGTCAGCTTCCCGGCCAGGTACCGGCTTTTCGAAGATGGCGGCTACGCCACCCACTTCTGGCTGATCAAGTCCGGTCACGTATGGCTGGACCTGAACGTCCCGGGCGAGGGCCCCGTGGTCATCGAGACCATCGGCATGGGCGAACTGCTCGGCTGGTCGTGGCTGTTCCCGCCGTACAAGTGGGGGTTCGGCGCCGTGGCCGTGACCGAGATGGAAGCCTTCGAGTTCGATGCGCGGACCGTGCGTGAGCGCTGCGAGGCCGACCCCGGACTCGGCTACGAGGTCAACCGGCGGATCACCAGGGTGCTGGCCCAGCGGCTGCAGGCGACCCGGATCAGGCTGATTACCCGCGCCGGCTACCCAGCGGCGGTGCGCTGAGGGATGACGGAAGGAGGCCCGGCCATGGCAGCCAAGCCAGTCGTGGTGGGAGTGGACGGTTCTCAGCAGTCGCTGCTGGCCGCGGAATGGGCCGCGATGGAGGCAGGACGGCGCGGGCTGGGGCTGCGGATCGTGTCGGCGCCGGGGATAGCGCCGCCGATGCACTCCTACCATGGCTCCCCGGAGACGGCCATCGGCGTGCTGCGCGATGTGTCCGCCCGGGCCCTCGGGATCGCGTCCGCGCGGGCCGAGGAAGTGGCCCCGGGCCTGGAAATCGCCGTCGACCTGCTGCCCGGGGTGCCGTCCCTGGCCGTGGCGGGCAGCGGCTCGGACGCGGCCATGCTGGTGGTCGGGGCCCGCGGGTCAGGCGGGTTCGCGGCCATGCTCCTCGGCTCGGTGAGCAGGTACGTCGCTGACCGCGGGACATGCCCGGTGATCGTGGTCCGGCAGGCCAGCATGGCCGTCCACCAGCAGGTCGCCGTCGGCATCCGCGATCCGGAGAATGCCAGCGGAGCGCTGACATTCGCGTTCGAGGAAGCCGCTGCGCGTCACGCCGGCCTGGTCGTGGTCCACGCCTGGTCCTGGTTCGTGCCCCCGCTGGGCGGCCAGGCTGACCCCGAGAGCGCGAAGCAGTCCTCGGCATACACCGAGCAGGTGTCCGCCGAGGCCGCCCGCCGCCTGTCGGCCACATTGGAGGCATGGCGGCAGAAGTATCCCGGCGTACAGGTCCGCCAGGACGTCGCTCACGGCCATCCCGCCCGCGTCCTGGCTGACTATTCATCCCGTGCCGACCTGGTGGTGATCGGCAGGCACGGCGGTCCGAGCATCGGCTCGATCCGGCATGCGCTGCTCAACCACGCCCGCGGCCCGGTGGCCGTCGTTGCCTCCGGCCGCGGCTGACAGGCCGGATCGGCGGCCGATCTCGCGCTCGTGGCTCACCGCGATACCGACGAAGGTCCCCCGCCGCGACGGCTAACGGCTCTGACCGCGGGCCCCCGGGCGCCTCAGGCTGGGAAGGAAAGTCCGGACACGCTTCCGGAGCCGGCTCTTCAGCGTCGGGTCGAAGGAGATCTCGTCATGAAGACAATCGATGACTTCCACGTCGTAGGCCAGCGGGTACTGGTGCGCGATGACCTCAACGTGCCGCTCGACGGCGGCCGTGTCGCGGACGACGGCCGGATCCGGGCGGCGCTGCCGACCCTGATCGCCCTGCTCGAGCGCGACGCCAAGGTGATCGTCTGCGCTCATCTGGGCCGCCCGGCGGGCCAGCCGGACCCGAAGTACTCGCTGGCGCCCGTCGCGGCCCGCCTCGCCGATCTGCTCGGCAGCCCGGTGACGCTCGCGGCGGACGTCACGGGCCCGTCCGCACGGGCCGCTGCCGCCGCCCTGGCGCCAGGCGGCCTGGTCATGCTGGAGAACCTGCGGTTCGACGCCAGGGAGACCAGCAAGGATGACACGGAGCGGGGCCAGCTCGCTGATGAGCTCGCCACGCTCGCCGATCTTTACGTCTCGGACGGGTTCGGCGTCCTGCACCGTAAGCAGGCCAGTGTCTACGACATCGCCATGCGCCTCCCGCACGCGGCCGGATACCTGGTCCGGGCCGAGGTGGCCGCGCTCCGGCGGCTGACGGCGGACATCCGGCGGCCCTATGTGGTCGTGCTCGGCGGCGCGAAGGTGGAAGACAAGTTCGAGGCGATAGGCGACCTGATCGGCGTGGCCGACCGCATCCTGATCGGCGGGGCCATGGCCTTCCCCTTCCTCGCCGCCCAGGGCTACAAGGTCGGGACGTCCCTGCTGGATCCCGGCCAGGTCGACCTGGCCGGCGGCTACCTGGACCTGGCGGCCCGGGGAGGCACGAAGATCCTCCTGCCATCCGACGTCGTAGTGGCGGCCCAGCGTGACGTCGGCGCGCCGCACGAGATCACCGCGGCCGACACGATCCCGCCCGACCAGATGGGCGTGGACATCGGCCCGCAGACGGCCAGGCTGTTCACCGCCAGCATCCGCGGCGCCCGGACGGTGTTCTGGAACGGCCCGATGGGCGTCTTCGAGCTGGCCCCGTACGCCAGCGGAACCCGGGCCGTCGCCTCGGCGCTGGCCGGCTGCGAGGCGTTCACCGTGGTCGGCGGCGGGGATACCGGCGCGGCCATCCGCGCTGTGGGCTTCCGCGACGGCGCGTTCGGATACGTCTCCACCGGCGGCGGCGCCAGCCTGGAATTCATCCGGGGCAAGACGCTGCCCGGCCTGACCGCTGTGGAACAGCCATGAGAGAGGACGGCTTTCCGTATCGCCTGATCGTGCTGCGGCACGGGCAGAGCGAGTGGAACGCGGCCGGGGTATTCACCGGCTGGGAGAACGCCTATCTGACCGCGCAGGGCGAACTTGAGGCGGCGCGCGCCGGGGTGCTGCTCGCCGAGCATGGCGTGCTCCCCGACTGCGTGCACACGTCCCTCCTGCGCCGCACCATCCAGACAGCCGAGCTTGCGCTGGCCGCCGAGGACCGCGACTGGGTACCGGTGCGCCGGTCCTGGCGGCTCAACGGGCGCCATTACGGGACGCTGCAGGGCCGGCGCAAGGCCGAGGCGATTGAGCAGTACGGCGAGCAGCAGGTCATGGCCTGGCGGCGGTCTTACGCCGTGGCGCCGCCGCCGATTGATGCCGCCGCCGCGGCGGCGGCGGCCGCCGATCCGCGGTATCGGACCATACCGCCCGGCGCGCTGCCGCGCGCCGAATCTCTCGCGGACGTCTCGGCCCGGCTGCTGCCCTACTGGTACGACGCGATCGTCCCGGATCTGCGCGCCGGCCGGTGCGTGCTCGTCGTCTCGCACAACAACACGCTGCGGGCGCTGGTCAAGCACATCGAGTCCATACCCGACGAGCAGATCGCCGGGCTGGAGATCGCCACCGGCATCCCGCTGGTCTACCAGCTCGGAGCTGACCTGCGCCCGGATGCGCTGGGCGGCCAGTACCTCGATCCGCGCGCGGCCCGCGCGACGGCATCGCCGTCATGGACGGACCAGGGACGTCCGACGCCGGCCGGCGCCGGACGGTGAGGGCGGACCGACCCGAGGCACTGCTCGGGTCGGTCGGCCAGTACTGCGCCCACCATTTCGCGGGCGGGCCTCAGATACGGCGGCCGGTCCATCGCGGGCCGATCGCCCGCCACTCGGCGTCCCATTCGCTCAGCCGCCTGCGCTCGAGGGCACGCCGGGCCAGCCAGTTGGATACCAGCAGGATCAGGCCCGCGGCCAGGCAGGTATTGACCACGGCGACGGCGACCGCGGCGTCGATCACGCCGGTATCCGGCGGCCCGGTAACCGCGCCGGCGGCATCGACCCAGATCGTCACGATGCTTCCCGCGCGGGCGCCGACCGGGGCCAGGATCTGCCCGGACCGAGACGGCTGGCCGGGGGGCTGCCACCGGGCCCGCGCCATGCTCATCTGGACTGAGGAGTACGGATCCGCGGTGTGGCCCGGCCGCACTCCCTGGAGCAGGACCGCGGTGACCTGGCGCTCTGTGGCCGCCTGGGCGTGAGCCTGCCGCTGCGCGAGGTGAGCGGCCAGCTGGCCGACCGCGATGCAGAGCAGGGGCACCGCCACCAGGAGCAGGATCACCGTGGCCAGCCGCATCGCGGCCTCGATCCGGTCCGTCCGGCGGCGCAGCGGGTCACGGTCAAGGCCGAGCCAGCGAGCGCAACGCGCCAAGCGCGGTCCCGGCCGGCGGGCCTCGGGGGTGCGCATTACGGTACCTCCAGGGAAAGCTCGGAAAGCGGGCGGACCGCCGGGACCAGGCATCAGTAAACCCAATCCGAGGTTCCCGAGAGTTTCCCGCCATTTCCGATAAGGACGCTTTCGGCGGGCCTAAGCGCAGCTCCAGCCGCCATGGGCCCGGAAAATCAGCCTACCCGGCGCCCGGAGGCCGACCGGGCGCAGCACCCTAGTCGTCGGACAGCTTGTCGAACGGGACGGTCGGCTCAAATGGTACGGCGTCGAGGTAGCCCGACAGGCCGATCCCGCGGTGCAGCCCGGCCCGGTTGTGCCGCTCGGCCAGAGCGTGAGCTAGCAGCACCCGCTCCTGGTCGGTGTTCGCCTCGGTGAACGGCGCATCCCACGGCCCGTGCGTGCGCAGCCGCCGCAGCATGGCCAGCGGCAGCCAGACGTCGTCCAGCGTGACACCGTACTCCACGACCAGCCGCTGCTCGAGCTTCCCGCCCTCGCCGCCGTCCACCGCTGTCTCCGTACTCCTGTGAAGAGATGCCCGGGTGCTCTTGCTCTATTGTGGCGTCTGCGCCCCGTCTGCCGGGCGAGTTTAGTCCGCAACCTAGCCCAGGCCGGGGCGCCAGGTGTGGACCGGCTGGCCGCTGGCCGCACGGGACAGGTACGAACCGAGCATGGCCGCCATAGCCTGCTCCCTGGTCAGGTCCGCCCCGGCGGCGGCCAGCGCACCGCGCTGCCACGCCGCGCCGGTCTGCCCGGTGGCCGCGCGGGCCGCGATGACCCCGAGCAGGCCGTCCGTCTCCACCGCGGCTACGCCCGCACCGATGAGGCCCTGCCGCGCGCCGGGCAGCAACTCGGTCAGCAGGTCGGCCGCGAGGACCGTCCTGACGTGATCGCCGCGGCTGGACGGCCAGCTCAGCTTGGCGCTCAGGCCGTGCTGGGCGGCCCGGTAGAAATTGTGATCAGCCCGCTCGAACGGCAGCGCAGAGGTCCACCGCGGGTCCCGCTCGGCCAGCCACAGGGTCAGCCCGATCAGGAAAGCGGCGTTGGCCAGCATGTCCGTCACAGTCGGCCCGGCGGGCAGGGCGCGCATCTCGATCCGCAGATGGCCGCCCGCCGCGGGGTCGTAGATGGCCCGGTTCCAGCGCCAGACCGTGCTTTGGTGGAGCCTCAGCTCGTCCAGGCGAGGTACGCCGTGCTGCTGTTCCTCGGCCCAGGCAGGCGCCCCGCCGACGCAGGGCAGCAGCGGATCGTACCGGCGGACGCTCTCGGCGAATATTTCCAGAGCCCCGTCTCGCAGCCAGCCCGTGCCCATCGTGGCGCGCGCGGGCCGTCGCCGCGGCCCGCGGCTGTCGCGATCTTCGACCGACTGCTTGAACAGCGCGATCCTCGTCTCTTCCCAAAGCCGGTGGCCCAGGAACGTGGGCGAGTTCCCCGCCACCGCGAGCACCGGTGCCGTGGCCAGCTGGGCTGCGTTGTAGACCCGCATGAAGTCGTTGGGGGCGACCCGCAGATGGACCTGGAAGGAGCTATTCGCGCCCTCCAGGGCGATCTGGTCGCTGGTCAGCTCGAGCGGTTCCTCGCCCGCGATCCGGATGCGGATCGGTCCTCGGCGCAGGCGCGCCAGGCCGCGGCCCAGGGCGCGGTACCGGTTGGTGTCGGTCACGGAGCCGACATCGAGATGCGCCAGGCTGAGGGTGGGCAGCACCCCGATGAGTGCTATCTGGCCCTGGTAGGCCCGGCAGGCCTTACCCGTCCGCGCGAGCAGCGCGCCGAGCTCGCCGGCGAGCTCGGCGAACGGGTGGCCCGCCAGCGGCACCGGCGAGGAGTTCAGCTCCAGGTTGAAACGGTCCAGCTCGACGGTGATCCGGGGATCGGCGGCCTCGGCGCAGACGGCCTGATTCAGCGGCAGCGGCTGGGCCTCGCGGTCGACGAGGAACAGCTCGAGCTCGGCGCCGATCGTCGGCGGGCCGGTCCCGAAGCCAGGCCGGTTCAGCAGCAGCCCGAGCTCGGACAGGTTCTGCTCAAGCCGCTGCCGGAACAGGGCGTAATCGCCCGTCCCGAACTCGTCCCTGGCGATCTCGGTTCCCACGCACTCACCTCACCGTCGTACTGCTAGCCCAGCGCAGGGCGTCGCACGAGGGCAGGTGCGAAGGTCCGCCTCCGGCAGGACGTTCGGCTAGGCCGAGCGCATCGCCGCGACGGGTCAGGGGCCAGCGGGACCTTTGTCCGGCCTTTCGGCTCTGCCCGTCCCGGCCGCGGCCAGATCGGGTGGGGCCATGAGTACTCGGATTTCCGCTATCGCACCGGCCCAGCCGGAAGGGGGCGCGCCGACCCGGGCCAGGTGGCTGGCGCTGGCCGTGCTGTGCGTCTCGCTGCTGATCGTCTCGCTCGACACGACGGTACTCAACGTAGCGCTGCCGCTTATCGTGACGGACTTGCACGCCACCACCACTGAGCTCCAGTGGATCGTCGACGCCTACAGCATGGTCTTCGCCGGCCTGCTCCTGGTCAGCGGCAGCCTAGCTGACCGTATCGGCCGAAAAAGGGTCTTCCTGGCCGGCCTGGTCGCCTTCGCCGCGGGCTCGATCTGGGCGGCGTTCTCCGGCTCGGTGGACATGCTGATCGCCGCCCGGGCCAGCATGGGCATCGGCGGGGCCATGCTCATGCCCGCGACGCTCTCCATCATCACCACCATGTTCCGCGACCCGAAGGAGCGCCAGCGAACTGGAACTGGCTCAGGTTCCTGAGCGGGCTTCTTCCCTTTGAACTGCTGGTTTCGGTCTCCGGCGTGTCCGCTTGATCTTCGAGGTGTGGTCCCGGTTTGCTAGGCGTCACCTTGTTTTCTCAGTCGTGAGGAAGGTGTGCGGGGTGGAAAGGCCGGGGTTGCGGTTAATTGAGGGGAGCCTGGCCGCTGCCAGGGAGCCGGTGACGGCGGATCCGCAGCGGTTCCAGGAGGAGTGCGTCGAGGCGTACCTGGCGTCGTGGGTGGCCCGCGGGTTCAGCCCGGTGACGATCGAGAATGACACTGGGGTGCTGGAACGGATGCTTGCCCTGCTGGGCTGCCCGGCGTGGGAGGCGACGGCGGATGACATCGACCGGGTGATCGGGTCGCTGGCCGCTGGCGGGCTGGCTGCCTCGACCCGGCGCGGCTATGTGCAGGCGTTCAAGGGGTTTCACCGTTTCCTGACGGCCCGTAAGGCTGCCGAGATCGAGGCGGTGTTCGGGATCCGGATCGAGTGCCCGGTCGATGAGTTCAACGCCTCCCGTCATGTCGGGGACGATTCTCCGGCTCAGCTGCCGCCGCCGTCCCCGGCCCGGGTGGAAGGATTCTTCTCGTTCTTGAGGGGGCGGATCGCCACTGCCCGCAAGTACGGGCCGGCCGCCCGGGACTATGCGTTGTTCCGGACCTTGTATCACGCCGGGCTGCGCGCTGATGAGGTCTCGATGCTCGACCAGGCCGACCTGCATTTCGGCCGCGGCCCGTTCGGCAAGGTGCACGTGCGGTTCGGGAAGGGCGCCCGGACCTCAGGGCCCCGGCCGCGGTGGGTGCCGATGCTCGATGGCCTGGATGTGCTGCTGCAGTGGTTCGAGCGTGATGTCCGGCCGCGGTTCCCCGACTCGCCGGTGCTGTTCGCTGATGAGTCCGGCGGGCGGCTGCACCGCGGCACGATCCGCAACCGGCTGCGGCATCTGCTCGAGATGGAAGGCGCCGCGCCCGCCGACCGGTTCAGCCCGCACGCGCTGCGGCGGGCCTGCGCTACTCATAACTACGAGCGGGGTGTGGACCTGGTGGCGATCCAGCAGATGCTTGGTCACTGGACGGTCGGGTCCACGATGCGGTATGTCCGGCCTTCGGAAACCTTCATCGAAGATGCCTACCGGCGGGCGGTCTCAGCCACCCTTGCCAGCCTGGCCGAGGACGGGGGTGAGGATGCGGATTAGGTGGAGGCTGCGGATGGCCGCCGCTCAGCGGGAGATCTGGACCGGCGCCCAGCTACGGCGGCTGCTAGCGGAGCGGGCCGGGCTGGAACTGTCCTCAGCGTCGGTGTCAGCGCTGTTCAGCGGGCAGCCCGCGCAGGTGAAGCTGTCCACGCTGGCGGCCTTGTGCGCCGCACTGCAGTGCACCCCCGATGACCTGTTCGAAGTGGATACCACGCCAGCCGAGCTGCCCGCCGCGCCGCCCGCGATCCCGGTGCCGAAGGCCGCCTCCAGCGGCCGCTCGATGCCGCCGATGTGACGGGACGGCCGGGGATGAAGAGGCAGCGGGATTGCGCCAGGTGCGGCGCGGCGGTGGGCATCATCGGCCGTGACTGCTGCTGCCGGTGCTGGAGGCGGCAGCAGGCGGAGGCAGTTAGGAGCTGCTGCCCGGCCTGCGGCCTGGCCCGCGTGCTGCTGGCCGGGACGGGCCGGTGCAGGACCTGCTCGCGGGCGTGCGCCGACTGCGGCGCCCCGGTCCGGTTGCGGGACCGGGACCGCTGCACCCGCTGTCATCACCGGTGGCAGCGGGAGCAGGCCGCGCGGGCGTGCCCGCGTTGCGGCAAGCCCGGATACCTGCGCGAGCAGACCGGCTGGTGCGGCAGCTGCTCGCGGTCCGGGCCGCCGAAAGACCCGCCCCGCATCTGCGCCGGGTGCGGCGAGCTCCGCCGCCATTGCGGGTCGGGCCTGTGCGGCCGCTGCTGGCAGAAGAACCCGCAGCGGCCTTTCGTCGCGGCCAGCACCCTGGCCGCACGGCTTAATGACCCGCCGTCCTGGCTCGGCGACTTCGCCGGCTGCGCCGCCGCCGGGTTCGCTCCCTCCCGGGCAGCGGGCCTGATCAGCCAGCTCGGACGGCTGCTGGAAGACGGCGGATCGCGGCACCCGCAGGCTCTGCTGGACCGATCACGGCTGCTGGGCCGCGGCTGGTCACCGGGCACCTTGGCGCGGACCCTGGAAACGTTCTTCGCAACCCGCGGCCTGACCATGCCCACAGGCCAGGCCGAACGGCTCGCAGCCGCCCGCCGGCAGCGCCGGATCGACGCCGTTCCCGATCCGCTCCGCCCCGCCGTGGCGGCGTTCGCCGGCACATGCCTGAAAGACAGGGAGCGTGCCCGCCGGGCCGGCACCCGGCCCCGCGCGGACAGCACGATCGAGGACCGGCTGTCCGCCGTCCGGGACTTCGCCGTCTTCCTGGCAACCGGGCGCGGCAAACGCGACTGGGCCACCGCGGACGTGCGCGACATCGAAACGTTCCTGGCCACCCGGCCCGCTAACCGCAAGAGCCGGCTCACCGCCCTGCGGCAGTTCTTCGCCTGGGCCCGGACCGGCAAGCTTGTCCTGGCCGACCCCACCCGCGGGCTCACCGCCCGCGAGCCCCGCGGCTTCCGCGGCCCCACAGCTGCGCTGTCCCTGCAACGGGAGCTGTTCCGCCGCTGGACCGCCGGAAAGACCGCCCACCCGCACGAGTCCCTGACCGGCCTGCTCGCCCTGCTCCACGGCGCCAGCTGCGCCGAACTGCGCGGCCTGGTCATCACCGATATCGACACGGCGGCGCAGGCGGTCCGGCTCGGCCGCCGGCCAGCACCCACGCCCCTGGACCCAGCCAGCTGGACCGCCCTGCAAAGGTGCCTGGACCACCATGCCCAGCTCGGCACCGCCAACCAGCACGTCCTGGTCACCCGGCAGACCAAGAGCACACGCGAGCCGGCGTCGGCCTACTACCTCAGCCACATCCTCGACCCCGCAGGCGTCCGGCCCAAGCTGCTCCGCGGCACCCGCCTCGCCGAGCTCGTCAACACCCTGGACCCCAAGCTCGTCTCGGCCGCGTTCGGAATGCGACCCGAGGGCGTCACCATCTACCTCGCCGACCACGTCGACGAAGGCCGCCTAGACCAGCGAACCCGTGTGATTTAAGCCGTCACCTGGCACACGTTCGCGCGAACAAGTGCGCTTTGGCGATCGGCCTGTGGGCCGCGACCACCGGGCTGGGCATCGCGCTGGGCCCGATCGTCGGCGGCCTGCTGCTGGCCCGCTTCTGGTGGGGGTCGGTGTTCCTGATCAACGTGCCCATCGCCGCGCTGGGCCTTGCGCTCGGGCTGCGGTTCGTCCCTGAGTCCAAGAATCCGGCTGCGCTGCCGCCGGATCTGGCGGGCGCGTTGATGTCCATCGCGGGTCTCGGGCTCGTGCTCTGGTCACTTATCGAGGCGCCGCAGCGCGGCTGGTCTTCACCCGTCGTGATCGGCGCAGGCCTCGGCGGCCTGGCCATCCTGGCCGTCTTCGCCGCCTGGGAGCGGAACAGCTCGCACCCGATGCTGAATATCAGGTTCTTTCACAACAGGAGCTTCTCTGGCGCGGTCTGCTCGGTGGGGATGGTCATGTTCGGGCTGTTCGGCGCCCTGTTCGTGCTGACCCAGTACCTGCAGTTCGGCCTCGGCTACACGCCGCTGGAGGCGGGGATCCGGGTCATGCCCGCGGCCGGGGCCATCGCGATCGTCGCGCCCTTGTCCACCGTTGCCGTCCGGGCGATCGGGACCAGGCTCACTGTGGCGGCCGGATTGCTGGTCATCGCCGGGGGCCTGTGGCAGATATCGACGGCCTCGACCGCAACGACCTACACCGGAATCGTGGCAGGCATGATCCTGCTCGGCGCGGGCGCCGGGCTGACCATCCCATCGGCCACCGAGTCGGTCATGGGCTCGCTGCCCAGCGGGGATACGGGCGTGGGATCTGCGACTAACGGCGCCTTCCTGCAAGTCGGCGGCGCGCTCGGGGTGGCCATCATCGGAAGCCTGCTGAACACCCGTTACCAGGGCAAGATGACCAGCGAGCTCGCGCCATATCACATTCCGCACGACGTATTGCAGGTGATTCTCGGCTCGCTCGGCGGCGCGCTCATCGTGGCCGGACACCTCGGCGGCGTTCTCGGCGCCGAACTCGCGCACCTGGCCCGCTCCGCGTTCGTCAGCGGCATGGACCTGGGCCTGGCCACCGGAGCGGGCGTGGCCGCAGCCGGGTGCCTCATCGCCTTGATCGTGCTGCCCTCCCGGGCCGCGCACGACGCGGAGGTCGGCGTGGACAGCCCGCCACCGGCAGCACCACGGCGCAGCGCGCGCAAGTGACCAAGGGCCCCCCAACAACCAACCATGGCCCATGACGGCGGCCAGCCAGGCTGACCGACGCTGGGTGCTGGAAAGCAGCTATGCCGAACGGACGGTGGCTATGTGGTGGTGGTGATCGGAGCGAACTTCGGCGGCCTCACCGCGGCTCTGGACGTGAAGGCCGAGCTGGGCGGCGACGTGGACGTCCTCGTCGTGTCGGCCGCTGACCGTTTCGTGTTCAGCCCGTCGCTGATCTGGCTGCCGTTCGGCAAGCGCAGCGCGGGCGATATCACCTTCCCGCTGCGGCCGGTCTTTGATGCGCACGGCATCGCCTTCGTGCACGCCGAAGCGACCGCCATCGACCCGGCGGCCCGGACGGTGACCACCACCAGCGGCCGCTACTACTACGACTACCTGGTGATCGCCACCGGATACCGGAACAACTTCGACGCGGTGCCCGGCCTCGGCCCGGACGGCCACACGCAGACGATCACGACGCTGGCCGACGCCGAGCGGGGCGCCGTCGCCTGGACCAAGTTCCTGGATGACCCGGGCCCGGTGGTAATCGGCGCGACCCAGGGTGCGAGCTGCTTCGGCGCGGCGTACGAGTTCCTGTTCAACACCTCCTACCAGCTGCGCATGGCGAAGCTGGGCCGGGTACCGCTGACGTTCGTGACCGCCGAGCCGTTCCTCGGCCACTTCGGCATGGGCGGCCTGCCGGGCGGCGAGAAGCTGCTGACCATGTTCCTGCGCAAGGAGGGCATCACCGCCATCACCGGCGCTGCGGTGGACGAGGTCACCGGCGACCAGGTCAAGCTGGCCGACGGGACCCGGCTGCCGTTCCGGTACGCCATGATGGTGCCGCCCTTCGTCGGCCAGGAGGTCGTGCTGGCCACCCTGGGGCTGGCCGATGCCAACGGCTACGTCCAGGTCGAGGACACCTACCAGTCCAAGGCGTACCCGGAGATCTACGCGGTCGGGATCGCCGCGCAGGTGCCCGTCCCCTGGCAGACGGCGGTGCCGATCGGGATCCCTAAGACCGGGTTCCCGGTCGAGTCGATGGCCAAGGTCGCCGCACGGAACATTGCCGCGGCGATCAGAGGCGAGCCGCTGAACAGCCACAAGGAGTTCGCCGAGATGGCGGCGGTCTGCATGATGGACGCCGGCGACAACGGCGTGCTGATCCTAGCCGACCATATGCTCCCGCCGCGGAAGGGCGGCGTGATGATCCCTGGCCCCCAGGTGCACGCCATGAAGGTCGCCTTCGAGAAGTACTACCTGTGGAAGAGCCGTAACGGCTACGTCCGGCTGCCGTGAGGTCTGGATGATCTCCGCGCCTCAGCTGCGGTCACCACTCCACGACGGGCCGACCGCTTGCCATTCCGCGTCCCAGGCGCGCAGCCGCCGGCGGTCAAGGGCGCGCCGGGCCAGCGCACTGGAGGCCAGCACCAGAAAGCTCATGATGAGCCAGGTCGCGACGGCCGCGAGGCAGACGTCCCCGGCAATCACGCGGTGATCGGGCGGCGGGCTGGTTATCGCGCCTGAAGCGTCGGTCCAGACGGTCACGGTGCGGCCGGCGCGAGTCCCGGCCGGCGCCGGGACCTCGCCCGACCGGGGCCGCTGGCCCGGGGGCTGCCAGCGGGCCAGCACGGTGGTCCACTGGACCGAGGTGTACGGATCGGGGGCTCCGGTCGGGGGCGCCTGCTGGAGCAGGACGGCGGTGACCGCGTGCTCTGCCGCCTGCCTGGCGTGGACCTGGCGCAGCGCCAGGTCATCGGCCTGCCGGCCGATCACGATCGCAGCCAGGGGCACGGCCACCAGCAGCAGGATCAGCGTGGCCAGGATTATCGCGGCCTCGATCCGGTCCGTCCGGCGGCGCAGCGGGTTACGGCCGACGCCGAGCCGACGGGCGCAGCGCGCCAGGCGCGGTTCCTCGTGGCGGCGCATCGTGTGCTCCTTCCGGACCGCCTCAGAAAAGCACGGACCGGCCGGGCGGCGGTAGGGACGCCCGGCCGGCTGGTCCGGGACCAAGGTCCCTAGAGCGGCCCCCCTGCGGGCCTTTCGGCCCTACTCGGCGCGGCTGCGCCGTTTGACGCTCGGTACCACGCGGATGACGGGGGAGGCCGACCATGCGCGCGCAGGTTGGCGACGAGCTCACGGTCAAGGGACGCCATCGGGCCGGGATCACGCACCGCGCGGCCGCCTGAAGATGGGTGACAAAGGTCCTCTCGCGAGGGACGTCCGGCGCTAACGCCTGCCAGGGACCGGAGAAATGCTTGAGCTGTCGGCTTAGTTGACAGGAGTTACCTATCATGGCCCGCACTGATGTTCACCTTGATGCCACGCTCCGGCACCTGGGCGCAGCCTATTACGATTCCCTGCACGGCAGGGCGGCACGCCCCGATGTGACCCGGGCGCTTGAGGCGGTCGAGGAGCAGTTCAAGACCCAGCAGAGACTCGCGCCGGCCGGGGCCACGGCCCCAGTGGGGGTCCGCTGGAGACGGCAGGACGGCCAGGGGTCGCCTGGGGTCCGGCATATCCACCGGGTCAGGGACGTGATGACGAAAAAAGTTGTCACGATTGATCGCCTTACGCCGTTCGGCGAGATCGTCCGCCTGCTCACCGAGCGCAGGATCAGCGGCGTGCCCGTGCTCATGATGGGCCGCCGCGTGGCTGGAATGGTGTCCGAGGCTGACTTGCTGGCACTGGAAGACGAGCAGGTCCGTGAGGCGCGGATGCACTCGCAGGCCACTGGCCGGTGGCCCCGGACGTTGCGCAAAGCGCACTGGGGGCTCACCGCCGGTGCGCTGATGACCACGCCGGCCGTGACGATCTACCCGGATGCGACGATTCCCACGGCGGCTCAGGTCATGACCAGCCACCACATCCGCCGCTTGCCGGTCGTCGGCGAGGACGGCCATCTGGTCGGCATCGTCACCGGCAGTGACCTGCTGCGCGTCTTCCTGCACTCAGACGAGGAAGTCGCCGAACGCGTCCGCGCGCTCCTCGATGACCTGCTGCCCGAGGATCCGGCCAGCGTCACGGCGACCGTCCGCGACGGCGTGGTCAGCCTGACCGGCAGCCCCCGGGCACCTGAGGACCGGGAGCTCATCCCGGCGGCGATCCGGCTGATCTGGGACGTGGACGGGGTCATCGACGTCTCCGCCAGTGAGCTCACCTCGGCCCACGGCGCCGTTTCTGGGTGACGGCCAGGCGTAGCCGGGCGGCCGGGCGAGGCCAGCAGGCGGGGTGCAGGCACGCGCTGCCGGGCCAGCTCGCGGGTCTGCGCGGCTTGCCTCCCGGCATCCTCGACGGCCCCGGGCCCCCTGCTCCCGGGCGGCGGTCATCACCCGTCGTGCGGCCTGCTCGCGAATCGCCCGGGCGCGCCGCGCGGCCCCGGCGGTGATCGCGTCCGCGGCGGACCGCGCGTCGGCCACGATCCCCTCGGCATCGCGCCGGGCCTTTGTGATGATGCGCCCGCGTTCCGCTTCGGTGCCGTCCAGGAGGGCGAGCACCGGGGTGCAGTTCGCCCGAACGTTCCCCGGCGCTCCGTAATCCGTGGTCCTGGCTGGTGGCCGATCCCGCTAGGGGCCTTTCGGCCCGGATCTCCGGGCATTCGGTCTCTACAGGCAGGCAGGCCGCCCGCAGATGCTTGAACCATGAAGCCGAGACCGCCAGACACGGGCACCGACACGAGCGCGCCGGGATTCGGCAGGCCGCCGCAGGACGACGTGCTGCCGGGCTCGCCGGCCTGCCGTGACGACCGGGCGTGCTGCTGCCCCGCGCAGCCCGTGGTCCGGGTGATCATGCCGCCGACCCCGAAGCGGCCGCATTCAGTGGACCTGCTGCTGTGCGGCCATCATTACCGCGTCTCCCGCCCGGCCCTGGCGGCCGTGCAGGCCCGCATCGAGTATCTGCCCGGCCGAGCCGACGCCGCGGAGGCGGCACTGCTCGGCAGCGAGCACCGCGATCATGCCGAAGCCACGACGGGGCCGACCGCCGGCACTGCATGACCAGCGGATGACGGTCGTCAAGCACCGGGGTGCCGGCGTCGCCGTCCCCCGGGGCGGATGACTTGGCTGGCGGGAGGGCCCGAGGTGAGCGGGTCGGCAGCGTGCGGAGGTAGGCCATGACCGGGGCGCTAACCCGCGCCGATCCGGTGTGGACTGATGACGCGATCCGGCATCATGCGACCCGCCTGTACCGGTCGGCCCTCGGGTTGACCCGCAACGCCACGGACGCGGAGGATCTGGTCCAGGAGACGTTCGCGAAGGCCTTCGCGGCCTCTGGCCGGCTCCAGCCGGGCAACCTCGGCGGGTGGCTGTACCGGATCATGTTCAACACCTTCGCCGACGGCTACCGCAGGAGGCGCCCAGAGCCGCTGCTGGCGGCGGACCTGGCCAGCCGGGAGGCGGACCTGGCGTGGTCGCGGGAGTCAGCTGACGGCCGGTCGGCCGAGGAGCACGTCATTCAGGGCGTCATCCAGGCCGAGATACTGGCGGCGATCCGGACGCTGCCTCCCGGATACCGCCTCATGGTGTACCTGGCCGACGTGAAGGGCCTCGGCTACCGGCAGATCACGGAGCTGACCGGCGTCTCGGTCGGGACGGTGAAATCGTCCCTGCATCGCGGCCGCGGCCAGCTGCGCGCCAGGCTCGGTGCCGCAGCTCCCGGCAAGGACCAGTGACCCTTTGCTTCCCCGCGCGGCCGGGACGTTCGGCCTTACCCGGGCCGCGCCATCCCGCCGATGATGTGGCCTGGAAGACGACATCACGAGGAGGACCGTCATGAGCACCTACAAGGTGATCGACATCATCGGGACGAGCAGCACGTCATGGGAGGACGCGGCCGCGCATGCGCTGAAGACCGCGGGCGACACCCTCCGCGACCTCCGGATGGCCGAGGTGACCAAGCAGGATATCCACCTGGACGAGAGCGGGGCCATCATCTTCCGGACCAGGCTGCAGGTCTCGTTCGAGTACGAGGATGAGCGCTAGCACTGACCACGGTCCCGGCCAGGGTGAGCGGAGGCCGGCCACAGGGCGGGAGCAGACGACCAGGGCCAGCGCGGCCCAGGACGTCTTCGACTGGGCCGACCGTGACCCCGAGCGCGCCATGTTCAGCCGCGAGGCCGACGGCAGATGGCTGCCCGTCACCGCGGGCGAGTTCGCCGTCCGGGTTGCGGCAGTCGCCGCCGGGCTTGTCGCGGCCGGGATCCGGGCCGGTGACCGGGTCGGCGTGATGTCGTCGGCCAGCTTGGACTGGGCCGTGTGCGACTTCGCCATCTGGACCGCCGGCGCGGTGACGGTACCGGTTTACGAGACTTCATCAGCGGAGCAGGCCCGCTGGGTGCTGTCCGATTCCGGAGCGGTCGCGGTATTCGCCGAGAACGCGCAGCGCGCCGCGATGATACGGCAGGCGCAGGTACCGACGATCGAGGCGGTCTGGATCCTGGAGGCCGGCGGCCTTGACCAGCTGGCCCGGGCCGGAGAGCAGATCCGGGCCAAGGAGGTGACGGAGCGGCGTCACGCGGCAACCGCAGCGACCCCGGCCACGATCGTCTATACCTCGGGCACCACCGGCCGCCCGAAGGGGTGCGTGCTCAGCCACGGCAACCTGACCGAGGCGGTCCGCGCCATCACCGGGGCGCCGGGGATCCGGGAGCAGGTGCTGACCCCGGACGCCTCCATCCTGCTGTTCCTGCCGCTGTCGCACATCCTGGCCCGGATAGTGGCGCTGTCGGTGATCCAGGCCGGCCGGCGGATCGGGTACCTCGGCGAGCTCGGCAAACTGCCCGCCGCACTGACGGCGTTCCGCCCGACTATCCTGCTCGCGGTGCCGCGCGTCTTCGAGAAGGTCCTCGGTCAGGCCCGCCAGCAGGCCGAGACGGCCGGCCACCCGCGCCTGTTCGCCGCGGCCGAGGCCACCGCCGTCACGTGGAGCCGGGCGGGACGCAAGGCGGGCCCGCTGCTGCGGCTGCGGCACGCGGTCTTCGGGCGCCTGGTCTATCCGCGGCTGCGCGCGGCCATCGGAGGCCAGGTGGCCTGGGCGATCAGCGGCGGAGCGCCGCTGAGCCAGGAGCTCGCGCACTTCTTCCGCGGCGCCGGAATCACCATCCTGGAAGGCTGGGGCCTGACCGAGACGGCCGGCCCGGTGACCATGAACCTGCCCGGCGCGGAGCGGATCGGCTCGGTGGGCCTGCCGCTGCCCGGCTGCGGCGTGCGCGCCGCGGCCGACGGCGAGCTCCTGGTCAGCGGACCGGCGCTGTTCCGCGGGTACTGGCTCAACCCGGAAGCGACCCGCGACACGTTCGATGGCGGCTGGTTCCGCACCGGCGATTGCGGGCGGATCGACGGCGACGGTTTCGTATACCTCACTAGCAGGAAGAAGGACCTGATCATCACGGCTACGGGACAGAATGTCGTGCCCGCGGTCCTAGAGGACAAGATGTGCGAGCACTGGCTCATCTGCGACTGCGTCGTCACCGGCGATCAGCGTCCCTACATCGCCGCGCTCGTCACCCTGGACCCCGATGCCTTCGCCCGGTGGAAGCGGCGGGCAGGCAAGCCGTCAGGCGCTACCGTCGGTGACCTGTGCGGCGACCAGGACCTGCGGCTGGCCGTCCAGGAGGCCGTGGACCGCGCGAACAGCGCCGTATCCAGGGCCGAGAGCATCAAGCGGTTCGGCATCCTGCCCGCTTCCTTCACCGTCGGAGCCGAGCTGACGCCTACCCACAAGGTGCGCCGGGCCTCCGTGCTGGCTGCCTACGCAGCCGACGTCGACGCCCTTTACGCCTGAGCAGGCTCCTGCTCGTGACGGCCGGCCTGTCTAGCCGGGACCACGGCTCCCTGATCTGGCCGGTCACGGACGCCGGGAGCGGAAGAACATCGGCTGTTATGCGGCATACGGCCTGCGCACGCGGCGGCGGCGCTCCCGTGATCGTCCCTCTCTGGTGAGCCCGCCCCAGATGCCGTGCTTGATCGAGTTCGCCAGAGCGTACTCCAGGCACTGGGCACGCACCGGGCACCGCGTGCATACCGCGGCGGCCTTCGCTTCCCGTATCTCCCGGTCCTGGGGTCTTTCATCGTCCGGGCCGAAGAACAGCTCCGCGTCCTTGCCCACGCAGGCAGCCCTATCTTGCCAGCTCACACCTCAGCCCTCCCGTCCCACCACGTCAGCGCACCCGAGTCCGTTTGCCGCCATCCCGCGGCGTGAGCTTCCGCCCTCGCCTGCTGCGCCGCACGCAACCTCAGCATCATGGCGGCGGCCTACGCCGCGCCAGGGGCAAAGGTCCCCCGGCCGGGCCCGCGCCTGGGCCCGCGCCTGGGCCCGCGCCTGGGCCCCCCGGCCGGGCCCCACGCCGGGCCCCCCAGCAGGGCTCCGCGCCCGGGCCCCGCGCCGGCAGATCCTCAGGCTTGGCCGCGACCCGCGCTGGCCTGTTGCGCCCGCTCGCGCTCGGCGACGGACACGGCGAGCATCTGCAGGACCAGGCCGCTGACCCAGGTCGCCAGCGCCGCGCACTCGATCCGGACCATGCTGGCGCTCGGCTCCGCATCCTGCGGTGGCAGGATCCGGCGAAGCTCGGCCGCCAGCGGCGGGGACACGGCCCGGTCAAGCTCGCGGCGGATCACCTGGAGCTGCCGCTGCAATCCGGGCATCCCCTCCGGCGGCAGGGCGGTGCCTTCCAGCTCGTCGAGCGTCGCCTGCAGCAGCAACCAGAGGCGCAGCAGCCGGGCCGGGTCTTCGATCCGGCAGGCAGAGCCGCCGTCGGCGGCCTCGCCGACGATGACCACGAAGCGCCGTACCGGAACGGCAGACCCGTCATCCCCCAGCTGCCCGCTCGTAACTTCAGCCGCTTCCATATGGCCAGGCTCCCGGCCGCCGATACGTGCCGCCAGAGACGTTCGTCCCGAAATCGGGGGACTGCAAGGTCCCTGGTCAGCCGGTTCTTGTGACCATCGGCCCTAGCGCTGGCCGCCACCGCAGGCTGTCATCAGAATGAGGACGCTTGGAGGTAGCGAGATGCTCTTCATTGACCGCACCGACGCTGGCCGGCACCTGGCGCAGCGGCTACGGCACCTGCACGCTACCGACGCGGTCGTACTTGGCCTGCCGCGCGGCGGCGTGCCGGCGGCGTTCGAGGTAGCCGAGGAACTCCACGCCCCGCTGGACGTGATCGTGGTACGAAAGCTCGGCGTTCCGTTTCAGCCGGAATACGGCTTCGGGGCGATCGGTGAGGGCGGTGCCCGGATCATCGACGACTACGTGGTACGGCAGACCAGGCTGACTGAGCCACTGATAGCCGAGGTGGAGGCCCGCGAGCGTGCCCTGCTGGAGCGCCGGGTGAGGCAGCTGCGCGGCGATCATCCGCCGGTACCGCTGGCGGGCCGTACGGTGATCATCGTCGACGACGGGATCGCCACCGGGTCGACGGCCCGAGCCGCCTGCCTGGTAGCCAGGGCGCGGGGCGCGAGCCGGGTCATACTCGCCGCCCCGGTGGGCCCGGTGCAGGCCATCGCGGCGCTCCGCCAGGATGCCGACGAGGTGGTATGCCTGCACACCCCGGCGCACTTCTTCGCGATCGGCGAGTGGTACGGCGATTTCTCCCAAGTGAGCGACGAGGAAGTGACCATCCTGCTCGGCAAGGCGGCGGCGTCCCTGGTCGGGCCCGGCAGCGCGGACCCGGACCCCGCCGAGGTCACGCTCAACATCGCTGGCGCGCGGCTGCCCGCGTCGCTGGCCCTCCCGGAGCGGGCCGCTGGAGTGGTGGTCTTCGCCCACGGCAGTGGCAGCAGCCGGCACAGCCCCCGCAATCAGTTCGTGGCCGCCGCGCTGAACCGCGCCGGGCTGGGCACGCTGCTGGTCGACCTGCTCACCGCGGATGAGGAGCTCAGCCACGCGTACGTATTCAACGTCCCCCTGCTCGCCGCCCGGCTGGCAGGGATCACCGGCTGGCTGCGCAGCGAGCCCGCCACCGCCGCCATCCCACTCGGCTACTTCGGCGCGAGCACCGGCGCCGCGGCCGCCTTGTGGGCCGCCGCGGCCAGTCCCCCGCTGCCGGTCAGCGCCATCGTGTCCCGCGGCGGCCGCCCGGACCTGGCAGGCCCGCGCCTGGCCCGGGTGCAGGCGCCAACCCTGCTCATCGTCGGCGGCGCGGACCAGCTGGTCCTCGACCTCAACCGGCAGGCACAGGCGGCGCTGACGTGCGAGAACCGGCTTGAGGTCATTCCCGGCGCGACACATCTGTTCGAGGAGCCGGGCGCGATGCGGCAGGTGGCCCAGCTGGCCCGGCACTGGCTTACTCGCCACTTCGCCCAAGATCTCGATGCGATGGCTGTCAACGGCTGAAACGTCTGGAGCTGGGACATGTTCGCGATCTCACGGCTCGTCAAGGCGGCTGCATGTGCGGTGGTCCTAACTGCTGGCCTGAGTGTTACGCCGCTGGCCGGCGGGGCCGCCTCGGCTAGCACGGCCGCCTCGGCCAAGGTGACCGCCCCGGCCAAGGTGACCGGCCCAGCTAGCACGGCCGCCCGGGCCGGTTGCCCGGCCGTGTCCTACGGGGCCCGCTTCTATGCCCCGGGCGCCGGCAAGACCGTGGCGCTGACCTTCGATGACGGGCCGGGCAGGACCACCGCGGCCGTCCTCGCGATCCTGGCGCGGTACCGGGTGCCCGCGACGTTCTTCAACATCGGCGAGAACATGGCCGGCCGCCGGCCGCTGGTGCGGACGGAGGTCAGGGACGGCTACGCGATGGGCAACCACACATGGAATCACCCGGACATGGACCTGCTGAGCGCTGCTGGGCAGGCCGCCGAAATGAACGAGGCCAGCGCCGAGCAGCGGTCCATCACCGGGACCGTGCCGTGCGCGTTCCGGCCCCCTTACGGTGACTACGACTCCATCACGCTCAGGCTCGGCCAGCAGCGCCGGATGAGCGTGTGGCTCTGGTCGGTCGACACGCAGGACTGGATGGCGGATGGCTCGGGGTCCTCGTACTGGGTCCAGCGCATCATCCGGCTCGCCGAGCAGGAGGGCGGCGCCCTGCGGCACCCGATCGTGCTGATGCACAACCAGCCGATCGGGAACCCTGCCACGGTCAGCGCCCTGCCGACGATCATCCGGTTCTTCCGCGACCACGGCTACCGTTTCGTGAAGCTATGACGCTGCGTGATGGCTCGCGGGAGGAGAAGCGCCGTGGATGACCGGGCCGGCCAGGTCCCGCGCCTGGTCGTGGGCATCAGCCGCTCCCGAGCGAGCTGGTGGGCGCTGGCGTGGGCGGTCGGGGAGTCCCGTCGGCGCGGGATGAGGCTGCTTCTGGTCACCGTCGTTCGTCCATCGGCCGTGCCCGTGGCCAACATCGACCAGGACCCCTCCGGGCCGCCCCGGGATCCGTTCGCCGACGAGATGGCATACGGTCATGCACTGATCCGGACCGCCATCGACCAGGCCGTTGGGCGGATGCCCGACGACGTGCCGGCCAGGCAGCAGGTGGTCTGCGGACGGGCCGCCGCGGAGCTTGCCAAACTTGTCCGCGGCGGCGACCTGCTGGTGCTCGGATGCCGACACCGCGGATGGCTGCGCCGGCTCGCGCCCGGATCGGTAGCGCGAGCCTGCGCGCGGCGAACGGCGTGTCCGGTCGTCATCGTGCCCGAACCGTCGCCGCAGACACTTTCGGCGCCTTGGGCGGCAGACTCCTCCCGCGGCCACTGGTATCGCTGGGTGCCGCGGCGCGGAGCACGTGCAGCGTCGTGACGATCGCCTGCAAGCATGTACGGCCGGGAGGGCCGCCAGACATGCTCCGGGCCATGGGGGCCGATCGCCGCCAGGCCCTTGCGCCACGGCTCCGCTCAGTACCGTGAATCCGGGCCAGACACGCTGGCGGGCAGGGCCGAAGGCCGCTGACCCCTGGGCGCCAGGATCCCGCGCCGTAGTCCGGCGCCCTGCCCCTTCGGCGGCTCATCCGGGGCGACGACCACGACCGGGCAGCGCACCAGGCGCAGGCAGGCCCGCGTCACCGGACCCATGGCCTGGGGCGCCTGCCCCGCCTGGCCCTCCGGCCGGGTCGTTCCCAGGACCAGCATCTCGGCATCTGCCGCGCGGTTGGCGAGCGCCCGGGCCGGCGGCTCGTGGGCAAGCTCGGATATCAGCCGTTCCGGCGGGAGGCGGCGGCTGGCCGCTTCTGTGGCGAGATCGAGCACCGTCCTGGCTGCGGCACGGCGCAGATGAATGCGTTCGGTCCATGACGACGAGGCGTACGGCGCGCGCAGCCTGACATCGCAGTGATACGCACAGACGAGGTGGACAGTGGCATGGCGCAGCCGTGCCTCCCGCACCGCCCAGCGCACGGCTGCGGCCGAGGCCGCGGAGCCGTCCACGCCCACCACGATCCGCGGAAGCGCCAATGGGTAGCTCATGGCCGACCTCCTCTGGTGCTCACGCTGCCTACCCTCGCGGGTGTTTATTAGGGGCGTTGGTCCCCCGGTCCCGCTCGTTGGGGCCTTTAATTACGCGCTGGCGCGGGCTGACGTCGACGGCGTGACAGGCGGCGGTACCGGCGGCGGCCCGCCCAGCCAGCAGGGGCCGACGGGGGTGGTGATCTAAGCTCATCGCATGGCCAGGTACTTCGACATCCATCCGGCCAACCCGCAGCGGCGCGCGATCGTCCAAGTCGCCGACATCGTACGCGCGGGCGGCGTGATCGCCTACCCGACGGATTCCTGTTATGCGCTGGGATGCCAGCTCGGCAACCGGGACGGCATCGCGAGGATCAGGTCGATCCGGCACCTCGACGATCGGCACCATCTCACGCTGGTATGCCAGGACTTCGCCCAGCTAGGCCAGTTCGTGTACGTTGCCAATCCGGTGTTCCGGGCCATCAAGGCGGCGACCCCCGGCAGTTACACGTTCATCCTGCCCGCGACCAAGGAGGTGCCGCGAATATTGCAGCACCCGCGGAAGAAGACCGTCGGGGTGCGGATCCCACACCACACGGTCGCCCGGGCGCTGCTCGCCGAACTTGGCGAGCCGCTCGTCTCGACTACCTTGCTACTGCCCGGCCGGGACGAGCCTATGACCGATGGGTGGGAGATCACTGAGCAGCTTGACCACGCCGTGGACGCCGTGATCGACTCAGGCGACTGCGGCACCGAGCCCACGACGGTGATCGACTTCTCCCAGAAGGAACCCGAGATCATACGCCGCGGCGGAGGCGATACGGCCCGTTTCGAGTGAGTCAGGGCGAACCTGGCTGCGCATCTCTTTGCATCGCGTGAGGGCCCGCTCGCACCTGTCCCGGCCCAGTTGCTCCGCTGTGAGGGCCCGCTCGCATCATCGTGGATCATTACTGCCCGCCGGCGGGCAGTAATGATCCACGATCACGATTTCCCGGCCCGAGCGACCGGGTTACGTCTGCTCCCACCTGCCTGCGGCATCGGGCGACAGCTGCCCGAGCAGACTCTCGCCGCCGGCCGTGACGTGACCGCCGGCCGTGACGTGACCGCCGACCTAGCGTCCGCGGACCCGGCCGCTCCGGCCCGCCGTCGAGGGAGCTGACCTCGTCCTGTCGGGCCTCGGAGCATGGCCAACACAATTCCCAGGGTAATTCTGTCAGCAGTTCTAGGAATTCCGCCCTTCGCGCGCTCCGGCGGCCGCGCTTGAAATAGGGACTGACCCGGGCAATGCCGACGAAGGGAGATCGCCCCGCAGGCCGTTTTTGTGACCCACAAGAGCGCGCGTTGAGGACGACTGCCCGCATGCGGACCGGGGAAATGTCTCGGTTTAGCCGGGTGCGCTGGTTAAACCAGGAGGAGCGGGACGTTGGACTGTGGGTCTCGATGACCTTAGCCCCCTACGGCTTCGCCCGACATGAGTGATCCTGCACTCAGGAGGCATTGGGGGTATGAGATGAAGATTGTCATTGACGTACCAAAGATGGACATTACCGACCTAGAGGATCTTCACGTCGCTAGCTGGGAGTGCATCTCCTGGCAGTCAAAGAAGATGCACACGGCAATGATCGCCAGCGTCGATGCGTACCAGGAGCAAAAGCCGCGAACCGAGCTCTTCGGCCCGCTCGGTCCGCCCGACAACACACGGCCGCGGCAGCGCCAGCAGGCTCAGCAGTAATACGACCTGCTGCGTTGGGGGCTCCCCATCGACGCCAGCTCCCCCGAGGCCCTTGTGTATCCCGTCACGGAGCAGGAGACCGCGCCGTAAGGTGTGGCTCACGGCCAGCCCCAGCTGGAAGTGGCGCTATGGCGGCCAGCCCCAGCTGGTCGAACCGCTGATGTGCGACCATCATTTCCGGCTGTCGCAGTGGACGCTGGCCGCCACCGGTGCCATGGCCCGTGCCATAGCAGGCAGCTTCGCCCGGCGGGTATCCGAGCTGGCCTTGCCCTGAGGCTAAAGCCCAGGGCGAACAGCCGGACCGGACGGTAATCGAGGAGCAGGACATGCCCATTGATCAGGAACCCGGGGAGCACAGGATCGTGGCCGGGGTCGACGGGTCGCCGTCGTCCCGGGAGGCGCTGCGCTGGGCGGTGCGGCAAGCTGCGCTCACCGGCTCGGTGGTGGATGCCGTTATCGCCTGGCACGACCCGTCAAGCTACGGCGGCTACGGATGGCTGGTCGCCGACACCAGCTATGCGGAAGACGCCGCCAAGACGCTGAGCGAGACCGTGGACAGCGCCGTCACGGCGGGAAGCGGCGTCACCGTGCGGCAGCGCGTCGTGCCAGGGCATCCGGCCCGCGTGCTGCTCGACGCGGCAGATGGCGCCGACCTGCTCGTGGTGGGCAGCCGCGGGCACGGCGGGTTCGCCGGGTCGCTGCTCGGATCGGTCAGCCAGCACTGCGCCCAGCATTCACCGTGCCCGGTGCTCGTCATCCGCGGGCAGCAGGACAGCCGGCCCTGATCCCGGCCGCGGGGGTCCGCGCGTGGCAGTCCGGCAGTCTGCTCCCGGCGTTATGCGGGCCGGCGTTTGCGGGCGAGCGCGGCCAGCCCGGCGCCGGCGGCGAACGCACCGGCCAGCGGAAGCCAGCGGTCGAAGCCCGGCGACGCGGCTGGAGGCGGCGGAGCTGGCTGCTCGCGCAGGCGGGCGATCGCTTCCGGCAGCAGAGCCGGGAGTTCGGCGGCGAGGTCGAGGTATTCGAAGCGGTAACGATTCCAGTGCTCCTGCAGCGCCTCCGGGCCGGGACGGAGGATGTGCCGCAGCTCAGGCAGCAGCGGGCGGGCCAGCTCGGCGAGGTTGAGCTGCGGGTCCACGATCATCGCGGTCGCTTCCAGGTTGACCAGGCAGCGTGCGAGCAGCATCAGCTCACGCGGGAAAATGATCCCGTGACGCGCTCCCAGCGCGAGTTCGGCCAGCAGGAGGCGGGCGATCGAGAAGTCAGCGGAGCTCCCGCCGAACCACTCCTCGACGGTGTCAGCGACGTCGGCGCGGAAGCCGGATGGATCGGCGCCGGGCTCGAATTCTGACATCCGCAGGAGCTGGCCGCTCACCGCGTCGTAGTCGCCATCAACAAGCGCCCAGAGCATCAGAGCCATCCGCCGCCGCTCGCTGGGGTCAAGCCGCCCGACCAGGCCGAAATCGATGAAGCCCACCCGGTCACCAGGTAGGAACAGCACGTTGCCGGGGTGGGGGTCGGCGTGGAAGAGCCCGAACTGGAAAACCATGCGGAGCATGGCCGCGGCGCCCGCGCGCAGCACCGCTTCCGGGTCGAGGCCGACCAGCCGCAGTTCGGCTGCGGGCGCGGGCGGCAAGCCGGTCAGGAAGTCTGTCGTCAGCACGCGCCGCGAGCTCCGGTCCGTGATCACGGCCGGGATTACGATCCGGTCATCCCCGGCGAGCAGTTCCCGGAGGCGCTCGGCGGTACGCGCCTCACGCCGGAAGTCGAGCTCGCGCCGGGTGAACTGGGCCAGCTCGGCTACCGCTTGTGAGGGCTTGAAGGCAAACGACACCGGCTGGTGCCGCTCAAAGCGGCGGGCCAGCGTGGCGAGCAGCGCCAGGTCCTCTTCGACTTGCGCCTCGACGTCAGGGCGCTGCACCTTCACCGCCACCTGGCGGCCATCGAACAGCCGGGCCCGGTGCACCTGGGCCAGCGACGCCGCGGCGAATGGCTTGGTGTCAAATTCGTCGTAGAGCGCGCCGAGCGGCGCGCCGAGCTCGGCCTCGATGATGGCCACGGCCTGCGTGCCCGGGAACGGCGTGGCTTGGCTGTGCAGGCCGCGCAGCGCCTCGGCATATTCCAGCGGGATATAGTCCGGGCGCAGCGCGAGCATCTGGCCGGCTTTGACGAACGTCGGCCCTAGCCGCTCAAGCGTCAGCCTGAGCCGCTCGGGCAGCGGCACGTCTACCCCCGCACGAAGCGGTCCTTTCGCTTCCGGCCGGAACACGCGGATCAGGCGGGGCGGTACCCACGCGCTCGCGCCGAGCGCATGGACCAGCCAGTCAAAGCCGCTCTCGGACAAGATGGTGGCGATCTGCATGGCGCGCGCCAGCTGTGCACCGGCCGCCCGTGGACCGCCACCGAGCCTATTCCCCATCCTCATAGCATCTCCCACACCACACCCGGCTAAGGCCGTTCCGCCCGCCGCGCGGGCGCCGCGGTGGCCGTCCGGGCGGGCCGGCGGCTGCACGGGAAGAACAAGGCTCACCCGGGAAAGCGGTTCCGCGGCGCAGGAGCCACGGACCGTTCGGTTCGTATCCCGAAAAATACCGAACGGGCCGTGGCAGGAGTTCCTGGGCCTAGTCGTCCTTGCGGGCGAAGCCGCGCTTGGCGACGGCCCACGTGGCGATCGCCGCGAAGAGCGCTATGGCTACCGCCGACGGCATCACCGTGATTTGCCCTGACGAGTTGGTAAAGGTCATATTGCCGCCGAAGATTCCGTCGACCAGCACCGCGAGCCACATCGTGACAATGCCTACTGCAGGCCAGAATCCGGGCACCAGAAGCCGGGGCGCGATGCCCTGGCGGATGGGCGTATCGGCGAAGGACTCATGCGTCATTACGGTCATGACCTCCTCCTCTCCTCATTCTTGTCCATACTCCGGTCTTGGCCGGGCGGCAGGGTCGTCGGTCATGACCTGAACGGACTATGGTCAAGGCGCCCGCTTGATCATCCTGGCGCGGCCGCGGCCTGGCTGATATCACTGACCCGTGGAAGCAGCTCAGGTGTCTCTCGAAGTGGTACCGGTCGACAAACCTGCCGACATGAACGTCATCATCGGCCAGGCCCATTTCATCAAGACCGTCGACGACCTGCACGAGGCGCTGGCCGGAGTGAGCCCGCACCTGCGCTTCGGCATCGCGTTCTGCGAGGCCTCCTCGGCCCGGCTGGTACGCCGGTCCGGCAACGATGAGGAGCTCACCGGCCTGGCGGCGGCGAACGCGCTGGCCATCGGCGCCGGCCACTCGTTCGTCATCCTGCTGAGGGAGGGCTTCCCGGTCAACGTGCTGAACCCGCTCAAGGCCGTGCCCGAGGTCTGCACGATCTTCTGCGCGACGGCCAACCAGGTGGACGTGCTGGTGGCGGTGACCGGCCGCGGCCGCGGGATCATCGGGGTGATCGACGGTTCACCGCCGGCCGGCATCGAGCAGGATGCCGACATAGCCGAACGGCGCGCCCTGCTTCGCACCCTCGGCTACAAACTGTGACAACTGTGCGGGTGCCCTACCACATCGACGAGTACCTGCCCGATCTTGATCTGCCGTTGCAGGCTGATCAGGAGATCACTGCGGACCTGCCCCGCGCTGACTCGTGGGAACGGCTCGCCGTCCTGTATTCCGCGGTCGCCGGTGCGGTGGCGGACGCAGCCGGGCGCGCGGCCCGCCCGGTGATCGTGTCGGGCGATTGCACCACGTCGCTGGGGACGGTGGCCGGGCTGCAGCGCGCGGGACTTGACGTCGGGATCGTCTGGCTCGATGCGCACGGCGACGTGCAGACCCTGGAGACGACCGCCTCCGGCTACCTGGGCGGCCTGCCGCTGCGGCTGCTCATGGGGTACCGGCCCGAGCTGATCACGGCCACGCTTGGCCTGCGGCCCGTGGCCGAGCAGCAGGTCCTGCTCGCCGGCGCCCGGGACCTCGACCCGCCCGAGGTGGCCTATCTGGCCGGCGCGCCGGTCCGCCGCGCCGAGGTGGCCGGGCTGGACGCCGCCGAGTTGCCCACTGGGCCGCTGTACGTGCACGTGGACCTGGATGTCATCGACTCGGGTCAGCTGCCCGGCCTGCGCTATCCCGCGCCCGGCGGCCCGGGGCCGGCTGACGTCGCGCACGTCTTGCAGGCCCTGCTCGGCACGGGCCGGGTCGCCGCGGTGGGCATCGCGTGCACGTGGCATCCGGGCCATGGCGCGGCGGCCCGCGTCGAGCCCTACCTGGCCGGCGTGCTCGGCGCGTGATCAGCCTCAGCTAGCCCCGGTGGGCTGGCCCCGGTCGGCTGGCCCGGTTGGCTGGCCCTGGTCGGCTAGCCCGGGCCGGCCAGCTCCCCGAGCACCGCCTGCACGACGCGGGGCAGGGCGGCCGACACCTCTGGCGACAGGCCCGCGCCCAGGTCGAGGCGGGCGGCCTCGACGGCGAACACCACCAGCCGCCCCGGGACCCGGCCCAGCACCTGTCCGAGCCGCAGCGCGTCCGGGATGCCGAGCGCATGCGAGCTGGCTACCGAGGCGCCCCCGCCCAGGTCAGCGTCAGTGGAGCGCCAGATCCGCCCGGGGGTGGACGGCTCGCAGCGCACGGCGTCGACGATCACGGCCAGATCTCGGCCGCTCCACGCCTCGATCAGCGCGGCGGGCTCGCCGTCGGCGGCGATCACTTCGACGCCCGGCGGCCCCAGCTCTTCCAGCGCGGCCACGGCGGCCGGCCCGATGCCGTCGTCACACCGGTACGGATTGCCGATGCCGATGATCACCGCGGGCTTGCGGCCCATCAGCTGCGCTCCACGGTCAGCTCGAGGAAGTGGGCCGAGCAGGAGATGCACGGGTCGTAGTTGCGGATCGTGCGCTCGCAGAGGTCGGTCAGCGCGGCGTCGTCGAGATCGAGGTTGGCCGCGATGACCTGGCGCAGCGCATCCTCGATGGCGGCCTGGTTCTGCGAGGTCGGCGGGACGATGTCCGACGACAGGATCAGGCCCGCCTCATCGAGCTCATAGCGCTGGTAGAGCACGCCTCGCGGCGCCTCGCAGACCCCGTGGCCCACGCCGGCGCGCACCGGCACGTCGGCGTACGGGCGGGCCGGGCGCTGATAAGCACCGATCAGCCGCAGCGCCTCCTCGACCGCGTAGACCGTCTCCACGGCCCGGACGATGATGCTGCGGAACGGGTTGCGGCACTCGGCGCCCAGGCCCGCGTCGGCCGCCGCCTGGCGGGCGATCGGTGACAGCCGGCCAGAATTCAGCGTGTAGCGGGCCAGCGGCCCGGTCAGGTAGGTCCCCCCGTCCAGGCTCGCGTGCAGGGCGGTGGAGTACGGCACCTGGCGTTCGATCACATGCTCGCTGAACTGGCTGGCGGGGAACGGCGAGCCGCTGGTGCGCACTACCTCACCCCGCTCGATCGGGTAGCGCTCGCCGTCGTGCAGCGCCAGCAGCTCGTGATCGAGCTCCACGTCGGGGAAGTCGAAGCCGGCCACCCACCGCACCGTGTCGAGCGCCAGGTCGAGCGCCCGGCGCAGCTGCTCCGCCAGCGGCTCCAGCTCGGCCCTGGTGGGCGCCGAGTAGAAGCCCCCGACCCGGACGTTGACGGGGTGGATCGCCCGGCCGCCGATCAGCTCCAGCACGGCGTTGCCGGTCTTCTTCAGCGCCAGACCCCGCTCGATGGGCCCCGGATGATCCTGGGCGAAGCTGATGGCGTCCGGATAGCCGAGGAAGTCCGGCGCGTGCAGCAGGAAGATGTGCAGCGGATGGCTGGACATCCACTCACCGCAGAACAGCAGCCGGCGCAGCGCGGCTACCTCGGGTTCGAGCTGCACGCCAGCCAGCGCCTCCAGCGCGTTGCACGCGCTGGTCTGGTAGGCGACCGGGCAGATCCCGCAGATCCGGGCGGTGATGTCGGGCGGCTCGGTGCCCGCGCGGCCGCGCAGCAGGGCCTCGAAGAAGCGGGGCGGCTCGTAGATGTTCAGCTCGGCGCGCTCGACCTCGCCGTCCCTGAGCGTGACGCGCAGCGCGCCCTCGCCCTCGACCCTGGCCAGCGCGCTGACCGTGAGCTGCCTGGTGCGGTGGCTCATCGCGGCTCTCCCCCGTCTTCCGCCCCGCCGTCTGCCGCGGCGTCGTTCCCGTCCTGCGCCACGTTGAGGCCCGCCGCGAAGCCGGGCGCCGCCACGTTGAAGGTGGCGAACGCGCGGCCGACCTCGCCGTCGGACATGCCGCCGCGCCGCAGGAACGGGATCAGCGCCGGGACGTTCGGCGAGCCCATCGGGCCGAAGCAGCCGTAGCAGCCGCGGTGATGCGCCGGGCAGATCGCGCCGCAGCCTGCCTGGGTCACCGGGCCCAGGCAGGGCGTACCCTCGGCCACCATCACGCAGGTGGTGCCGCGGCGCTTGCACTCGGTGCAGACGCTGGCGTTCGGCAGGGCCGGCGCCCGGCCGACCAGCAGGGCGGTGATCGTGTCCAGCAGCTGGCCGCGGTCGATCGGGCAGCCGCGCAGCTCGAAGTCGACCTTCACGTGCGCGGACGCCGGGGTCGAGGTGGCCAGAGTGGAGATGTACTCGGGGCTGGCGTACACCACCGAGGTGAATTCCGTGACGTCCGCGAAGTTGCGCAGGGCCTGGATGCCGCCCGCTACGGCGCAGGCCCCGATGGCGACCAGGATCCGGGACTGCTCCCTGATCTGGCGGATGCGCTCGGCGTCCCGGGCGGTCGTGATGGATCCCTCGACGATCGACACGTCGTACGGGCCCTCGGCGGCCGCGCTGGACGCCTCCAGGAAGTGGGCGATTTTCACCTGGCCGGCCAGGGCCAGCAGCTCGTCCTCGCAGTCGAGCAGGGTGAGCTGGCAGCCGTCGCAGGACGCGAACTTCCATACCGCGAGGGTGGGCTGGGCCGTCATGTCATAGCTCCCGTACGCTCAGCAGCGGTTCGGCCACGTCGTAACCGACGACCGGGCCGTCCCGGCAGACCAGCAGCTCGCCGAGTTGGCAGTGCCCGCACAGGCCGATGCCGCATTTCATGTCCCGTTCCAGCGACACCCGGATCGCGCTGGGCGGTACCCCCTTACGGATCAGAGTCTGGGCGCAGAAGCGCATCATCACCTCCGGCCCGCAAATGAAAGCGTGGGTGCGGGCCGGGTCCAACCGCATCCTGGCCAGCGGCTCGGTGACGAAGCCGACCTCATTGCCCCAGCCAGAAGCGACAACGTCGATCGTGCGGTGCAGCTCGATCGCCTCCAGCCCGGCCCACTCCTGCTGCTCGCGCCCGAACAGGAAATCGGCCGGGGAACGTGCGCCGGAGATCACCACCACCCGCCGGTAGCGGGAACGCTGCGCCAGGGCGGCCACGATGACCGGGCGTAGCGGGGCCAGGCCGACACCGCCGGCCACGATCACCACGTCATGGCCGGCCGCCGATTCAAGCTCCCAGCCGGTGCCGAACGGGCCGCGCACCCCGAGCACGGTGCCGGGCCCGGCCCGGTGCAGCGCGCCGCTGACCGCGCCGACGTCGCGGATCGTGTGCACCAGCACGCCGTCGCCGCGCTCCGGCAGGCCGCTGAGCGATATCGCCACCTCCCCCACGCCGAAGGCGTACAGCATCATGAACTGGCCCGGGCGCGGTCCTGGCAGCGGCGCGGCGAGCGGCCGCAGCCGCAGCGTGGCGCAGTCGTCGGTCTCCGGCACCCGCGCGGCGACCTCGTAGGCCTCGGGGACCATCGGCTCGTAGGCCGCCTGCGACCGGCCGGCCTGCGGCATGGCCGCCGTGCTCATCGCCCCTCCCCGCGGGTGGCGCCCGGGTTGTCGTACAGGTTGAGCAGCCGCGCCCGGGTGGCCTGCAGCCGGTGGGTGACCGCCTGGAACAGGGTCAGGACCAGCGCGTACCCGAGCGCGGGATCCTGGTCGGCCATGGCCTTCAGCCGGGCGGTGTCGAGCCGGACGGCGGTGACGTCGTCGACGGCCCGGGCGCCGAACTGCCATTGGCAGGGCGGGATGAGCCAGGACCATCCCACCACGTCGTCGGCGCCGACGGTCTGGACCACCACCTCGCCGCGGCCGGGAACCGGCAGGTCGAGGGCCACGTGCCCGGAGCGAATGATCCAGCACCCCTGTGCAGGCTGATCGGCCAGGAACAGCCGCTGGCCGGCCCGGTAGGTGACCTCGCTCGCCGTGCTGAGCACCTGGTCGCGCTCGCCAGGCGACAGCCTCTCCAGCAGCGGCAGGGTCCTGAGGTCCGCACCGGTCATCGTCACTCCCCCGTCCCGGCCTGGCCGGCGTCGCGCGCCAGGGCGGTCATCTCCTCGGTGATGTCGATGCCGACCGGGCACCAGGCGATGCACCTCCCGCAGCCGACACATCCGGACGTGCCGAACTGATCATGCCAGGTGCCCAGCTTGTGGGTGATCCACTGCCGGTACCGGCTGGCCCCGGACTGGCGCACGCTGCCGCCGTGCAGGTAGGAGAAATCGAGCTCGAAGCAGGACGCCCAGTGCTGCCACCGCTCGGCATGATCGCCGGTCAGGTCGGTCACGTCCTCGGTGCTGGTGCAGAAGCACGTCGGGCAGGCCATGGTGCAGTTCCCGCAGGTCAGGCAGCGCTGGGCGACTTCTTCCCACTGGTCGGAGTCGCGTGAGGCGCGCAGCAGGTCGCGCAGGTCGGTGGCGGGCATCTCACGGCCCATGCGGCCGGCCGCGTCGGCCACGACCTGGCGCGCTTCGCTCACCGCGGCCGGGTCAGCCGGGCCGTGCGGCACCCGGGCGAGTACCTGCGCGCCCTCGGCGCTGCCCACGTCGACGACGAAGATGTGCCGGCCGTCCTCGGCGCGCTCGGTGAGGGCCAGGTCGTACCCGGGGCCAGCCCCGGGGCCGGTGCCCATCGAGGCGCAGAAGCAGACCCCGCCCGGCTCGGTGCAGTTCACCGCGACGATGAACAGGTGCTGGCGGCGGCGCTGGAATGAGCCGTCGGGGCTGGCCCCGCCGCCGAGTACCCGGCCCAGGGTCTGGATGGCGGCCAGGTCGCAGCCGCGCACCCCGATGAAGGCGTACCGCGGCGCCTCCTCGATATCCGGTTCGAACGGCCCGTCCGCCGGGGCGGACCACAGCCGCCGCCGGGCCGGATGCAGGAACTGCTTCCAGGACTGCGGCCCGGCGGAGTGGGCGAACATCGACCGGTCGTCACGGCGGCGCAGCCGGTAGTGCCCCGGGCCGACGTCCACCCCGTAGCCCGCCGGCAGGTCGGCCGCCGAGTTCAGCTCGGCCAGGACGATCGCGTTGTCCCGGACGGTCGGCCCGATCACCTGATAACCCTGCGCCGCGAGGGCGGAGATCAGGCCGTCCAGGCCGGCCTCGTCGAGGACCTGCTCGGCGGGCGCCATTGCGACCTCGTCAGCCGGCACGCCGGCCCCGCCAGGCCGTTGCTGTCGTGGTCATGTCATTTCTCCTTCCCTGGCTGCGGTGATCCGCAGCGCGGCGAGCCTAGAACAGGCCCATAGCCTGATCGCTGTAGCTGACCAGCAGGCTCTTGGTCTGCGAGTAGTGCTCGGTGAGAGTCTCACGGTACAGTTCCCGGCCCACGCCGGACATCTTGTACCCGCCGAAGGCCGCGCCTGCCGGGTACTGGTGGTAGCAGTTGGTCCACACCCGGCCGGCCTTGATGGCCCGGCCCATCCGGTAGGCCAGGTTGCCGTTGCGGGTCCACACGCCCGCGCCCAGCCCGTACGGGCTGTCGTTGGCGATATCGAGTGCCTCGGCCTCGTCCCGGAACGTGGTCACGGCCAGCACCGGACCGAAGATCTCTTCCTGGAAGACCCGCATCTTGTTGTGGCCCTTGAGCACGGTCGGCTCGAAGAAGTAGCCGTCCGCCAGCTCGCCGCTGAGCTCAGGCTGCTTGCCGCCGATCAGCAGCTCGGCGCCTTCGGCCAGGCCGATGTCGACGTAGGACATGATCTTGTCGAGCTGCTGCTTGGAGTTCTGCGGGCCCATCTGGGTGCTGAGGTCGAGCGGGTTGCCCTGCCTGATCTCGCCGATCCGCTTCAGGCAGAGGTCCATGAACTCGTCATAGATCGATTCCTGGATCAGCGCCCGGGACGGGCAGGTGCACACCTCGCCCTTGTTGAAGGCGTAGAGCACCAGTCCCTCGACCGCCTTGTTCAGGAACGCGTCGTCGGCGTCCATGACGTCCGCGAAGAACACGTTCGGCGACTTGCCGCCCAGCTCGACGGTGGACGGGATCAGGTTCTCCGCCGCGTACTGCATGATCAGCCGGCCGGTCACCGTCTCACCGGTGAACGCGATCTTTGCGATCCGCTTGCTGGTGGCCAGCGCCTTGCCGATCTCGGCGCCCGGCCCGGTCACGATGTTGAGCACGCCCGGCGGCACGACGTCACCGAGCAGCTCGGCCAGCTTGAGGATCGACCAAGGCGTCGACGAGGCCGGCTTGATCACGGTGCAGTTGCCGCCGGCCAGGGCGGGCGCCAGCTTCCACGCGGCCATCAGCAGCGGGAAGTTGAACGGGATGATCTGGCCGACCACGCCGAGCGGCTCGTGGAAGTGGTAGGCCATGGTGTCCTTGTCGATCTCCGTGCTCGTGCCGGTCAGCGCGCGGGTCTCCCCGGCGAAGTAACGGAAGTGATCGGCGGCCAGCGGGATGTCCGCGGCCAGCGTCTCCCGGACGGGCTTGCCGTTGTCCCAGCTCTCAGCGACGGCCAGCATCTCGGTGTGCTCTTCGATGACGTCCGCGATCCGGTTGAGGATCCTGGCGCGCTCGGTGAGCGACGTCTCGCCCCATGCGTCCTTAGCCGCGTGGGCGGCGTCGAGGGCGAGCTCGACATCTTCCTTGGTCGATCGCGGTACCTCAGTAAACTGCCGGGCGTTCGCGGGTGACAGGTCCTTCATGTACTGTCCCTGCACCGGTGCCACCCAGTGCCCGCCGATGAAGTTCTCGTAGCGGGGCTTGACCTCTACCGGGCTGTCGACATGCCCGGGTGCCTGGTAGACCCGTGCCCGTGACGCAGTTGTGACGCTCATGGCGCACTCCGTTCGTCCCGGCCGTACCTTGCGGCCTTTTATCCCACGTCACCCAGACAACAGCCGGAAAGGCAGAGCCGAACGCCCGAGGATGCAGGGACGAAAGTCCCCGGGCGCGCGGCGTCACTCGGGCGCGCGGCGTCACTCGGGCGGGCCGGCCTCGTCGCGGCCCGCTTCCCGGACGTGGCGCCGTGCTCCGTGACCAGCCGGTGCTCTGTTCATTTTTCCTGCCTTGCGCATCACTCGCAAAGGGCCGTTAGTCCCGTCCTCCGGCGTGCTCGCCGGGACCGGAACACCCGGGACCTATGACCTGGCAGGCGGGCCGTCCGGCACTTCCGCTGGTAGTACCCGACCCGGACAGCGACGCTGGCTGGTCGCGCCGTAGGGGCCCGTCTCGTGGGTAGGTAACGCCCGTGCCAACGGGCGGGTGAGCCTGGCCCGCCGTGGCGACACCCGTGAGTATGCCGCCCGGGAGTTCCCCGCCGGGCAGGCGGCGCCCATCCTCCAGCGATACGCCCGTAATCAGCCGAGGGTAGGACGAGCCAGGTTAGCTTCGCCCTGGCGTTTGCCGCCCGCTTATCGAGTTGGGCCGGATCCGGATCCAGAACGAGCGGTCCTCGGCGCTGACCCACGGGCTCACGCCAAGCTGGCCCAGGCGCCCGATTTCGTCGTCCTCGTACACGGCATAAGCGCGGCCGTTGACCAGGACGCTCCATCCGGACTGGGTTCGCGGGTCATATTCGTCGGCCTCGAAGGCCACCACGTCCTGGCCTTGCGCCGCGGACAACTTCGACCCGCGGGCGGTGCGGAAGACCGGGGCCTGGCGGTCCATGGCGAAGTTGACCGGCAAGACCACGATCTCGCCGTCCGCGAAGAAACTGACTCGCCCGACAGGAACCGTCGCCAGCAACTCCAGGCACCTGTCGAATGACAGGATCTCGAGGCCTGCGTGATCGGTCGGATGCTTTAGCATTTCGCACTCCGTTCGGGTGGTCCTTGTTCGAGGCGTTCGGCGCGTTGCTTGATGCCCAGCAGCATCTTGCGTTCCATGATCAAGCTGCCGGGCTCCATGACCAGCAGGTTGAACAGGCGGACCGGCGGCGGGGCGCCCGGGGCGGCGATCCGGTTCCGGCTGATCAGCCTGGTGCGGCCGTCCGCCGCGGCGAGCGCGAAGATCCACACCCAGTTGCCGTCGGCGAACCGGATGGTGAGCGTCCGCTCGGGGTCGCAGACCTCGACGCGCATCACCGGCCGGTTCGGGCCGAGCGGGAGCTCATCCCCGACCTTGAGGTCCTGGAACTGCGGCAGGATCTCATCGGCGCTGTGCATGCCCAGGCCGACCAGGTTCTCTATCCAGTCATAGGTATAGGCGCCGCCGCGCCCGCTGCCCATCTGCACGAGCCAGGGCCAGACGGCACCCGCAGGAGCGTCGATCGTGACGGCCCGGGTCGACACGATGTCAGGGTCGGTCAGCAGTTCATCGCCCGGAAGCTTCCGGGACACCTCCTCCGCCGTGGCGCCCCACGAAAGGCACCGGCGCCGGAAGAAAACCGGGTACACCATCGCCCCGGCCCCGGCGGCCAGAGCCGCGCCGGTGATGGTCCTGACCAAGATCTTGGGCATCACGGCCCCTTCCTTTAGCGGTCGTTTCCAGCAGATCTCGTCATTCAGGCTGCGCGAAGGGCCAGTGGTCCCGGCCTCATGGGCCGATCGGCACTTCCCGGCCCGCGATCCGCCGACGAAGCTCGAGATGATGGCTGCAGCACGGAGGTACCGATCATGGACGCGTTCTTCAAGCTCATCGCCGCTGGACCGCTGTTCTTCGTCAGCGCATGGCTCTTGATGGTCTTCGCCGGCATCGTCAGCGCGGAAGTCGGGATCCGGCCGTTCGGGTACCTCACCTCGATGGTGGTGACCATTGCCCTGTGGCTGGCTCTGGCTCCCGCCATCAGCGCCGCCGGGCGGCCGCAGGGAAAGGCCAAGAGGTGAACGCCCCACCGCCGGGGATCTCGGTGGTCAAGGACGTCATGACCACTCGCGTGATCTGGGTCAGGGAGGACGCGTCGTTCAAGGAGCTGGCCGCCGCCCTCCGCGCGCAGCGGGTCAGCGCGTTTCCCGTCCTCGATGAGGCGGGCAGGCTGGTCGGTGTCGTCTCCGAAGCCGACCTGCTGGCCAAGGAGGCGGCCCTCGACGGCGAGCCCGGGTTCATTTCCGGCATGCTTCATCACCGGGAGCAGGAGAAGGCTCGCGGGGTAACCGCAGCCGACCTGATGACACCCTCCCCCGTGACCGCCGCGCCCGGCGACTCGGTGGCGCACGCCGCCCGGCTGATGTCTCAGCACAAGGTCAAGCGGCTTCCCGTGGTCGACGCGAACGGCCGCCTGATCGGCATCATCAGCCGGGCCGACGTTCTCGCTGTCTTCGACCGCTCCGATCTTGACCTCCGCAAGGAGATTACCGACGTGATGAGGAATGAGTTCCTCGTCGACCCGAAGGAATTCAAGGTGACCATCAAGGACGGCGCGGTGACCCTGTCCGGGGTGGCCGGGACCGCTGAACTCGGTCGCGACCTCGTGCAGCGGGTCTGGCATGTCCCGGGCGTGGTGGCTGTGCGTGACCGCCTGGCCTACCCGCCGGCTGGCCGGGACTGACGAATATCCCGCGAAACAGGAGCGAACGGCTCTGGCCGCGAGGCCCGCCGGTGGCCATGGCGGTGGCGGTACCCGGATCTGCCGCAGATGATCGTGCGGTGGACGGCTGGGATATGCCGCTATCCCAGCAAAGGGCGACGTGCCGCCGGCGACGCAGATGGGCACGAAGGTGTCACAACCGTCCCGGCAGCCACCACCGGAGGGCCTGGCCAGCCCAGATTCTCCTCAGCCATGACCGAAGCGGACGCTCAGGCCCGCCCCAGGCGGAACTGACTCCGGGTCTATTCCGGCTGGGCCGACTGGCCGACCGGCTCGGCGGGCTCGGCGGGCTCGGCGGGCTCGGCGGGCTCGGCGGGCTCGGCGAGGAGAATCGACCAGGCGAATCGCGTCCGGTCAGATGCTGGCGTGACGCTCAGGCTGATTCCTGCCTGCGAAGTGCTGCGGGTAAGCCCGGTGACCCAGGGCGGGACTTCATCGTCGGCGCCCAGGACCGCGGAGGTGGTCTCGATCTCGGTTACGTAGGCGATGTCGCTGGAGGTGATGGCGACGCGGGCGGGCATCGAGTGGGAGCTGATGACCTCTAGGCCGTCCTTCAGCGTCTGCACCAGCCGGGTGGCGCGGACCGGGTCAAGTGCGCCGTCGACTGGCCCGGTAAAGCTGATCTCGGTGGCTGCGGACAGCTGGGAAAGCAGGTCCCGCAGTTCAGCGTGTAGCCCGCGGCCTTGCGGTAGCTCGTCCAGCCCGAAAATAGTGTTGCGGATCAGACGGATCACCTGGTCCAGGTCATCAGCCGAGGCCAGGATGCGTTCCCGCACTTCGGGCTGATTGGCGCGCAGGGCCGTGCCCTGCAGGTCCAGCCCGACCGCGAAAACCTGCTGAATGACCTTGTCCTGCAGGTCAGCTGCGATCCGGTCCCGGTCCTTCAGCACGGTGAGCTCGGTGAGACCGGCCTGCAGCCGGGCTGCTTCCTGGCGGGCTCGGTGGCTGCGGTCCCGCAGCTCGTGGGCGGCGAAGGCGATCACCGTGCCCAGCGCGGTCCACAGGATCACCCGGCGGGCGATCACCTCGCCCGGGGCGGTCACCGGAGTCAGCGAGATGATCAGTTCTACGGTGACGATCGCCACCAGTACGCACGCAGACTCCCACCGCCGCTGATAGAGAGCCGTCCAGATCAGCGGGACCAAGATGACCAGCCCGATCCCGGATGTGGCCCCCGCGGCCAGGATCAGCGCGAGCACTGAACCGCAATAGGCCAGCGGGACCAGCACGGCCAGGAAGGCCGGCAGCCGTGGCCAGGGCAGCGCGAATGCCGCTGCTACGGCTAGCAGCAGGACCAGGCTTACCGCTACTGAAGTGCCGGACTGCGGGCGCGGCGGCAGGGCCAGGCTCGCTTCAGCGAGCACCGCGATCGCGGCGAACGGCGCCACCCGCACCAGGAGGCCCGGCCCCCGGAACGGGTACCCGGGTGGCTGATCAGGGTCGTCGGTGCCCGACAGCATGGAACGCTCAGGCATTGAAGTCATACGCACACATCCTCAGCCCCCGCTCAGGCGGCTCTGGCGCGTACAAGAGCACAGACCCTGATCAAGGTTAACCTAACGGCCATCACCCCTGAGCCTGAAGCTCGGACCCGAGTTACCGGCACGAACGCGACATTACGAGGTCGGGCCAGTGTCGCCGGGCGGCATCAGCCGGTAGCCCACGGAGGGGTCGCTCTGCAGGAACTGGCCGCCCTCGTCGCCCATCTTCCGCCGCACCCGGTAGGCGTACACCTTGAGGTAGCTGTCGGAGGAAGGTCTTCGCCATGATCGGTTAAGCGCCGGAGCGCAGAGCTGGCCGGGCCGGCCTAATCTCCAAGGAAAGCAGGAGGATGACTGCGGCAAAGACGAGGCCGCCCAGGATCGGGGCTGACGTAACGTGTACCGATGGGGGTCTAACGTGTACCGATGGGGTCTGGGGCAGCATGACTCGCGGCGCGCGCGCATGGGGCGCTTCGATACCGCCGGTACCCGGCCGGGGCCTGGCCGCGCGTTCCGCTGGTCGTTGACCGCGGCGTGGTGACCCGGCATGGCTGATGCGGCTGCCTCATTGTCCTCGGCATCGGCCGCGCCGATCGTGGAGACGCCGTCGGCCGGACTGACCAGCGCGCAGGTGGCCGAGCAGCGCTTGCGCGGCTTGACGAACGCGGGCGGGGAGCGCACCAGCCGGTCGGTCGCTGAGATCTTGCGAGCGAACATCTTGACCCGGTTCAATTTCATCCTCGGTGTCTTGCTGGCTGTGATCCTGGTTGCCGGTCAGCCGCAGGACGCCCTGTTCGGCATCGTGCTGGTGACCAACGCGTTGATCGGCATCGCGCAGGAGCTGCGCGCCAAGCGGACGCTGGACCGGCTCGCGGTGCTCAGCGCCCCGCGGGTCCGGGTGATCCGCGACGGCGCGCCGCGGGACATCGCTGTCACGGATCTCGTCACCGGTGACCTGGTCGACCTGCGCGCCGGGGATCAGCTGGTGGCGGACGGGGTGGTGCGGGCCAGCACGAGCCTGGAGGCTGATGAGTCGCTGCTGACCGGAGAGTCCGAGCCGGTGGGCAAGCGGGCGGGTGACCGGCTGCTGTCGGGCAGCTTCGTGGTCGCCGGGTCAGGTGGCTACCAGGCCACCGCGGTGGGCGCGGACGCGTACGCCCGCAAGCTCGCCGCCCAGGCGCGGCGTTTCGCACTGGTGCGCTCGGAGCTGATGGAGGGCATCAACCAGATCCTGCGCTACGTCACCTGGGCGATCGGGCCGGTGGCCCTGCTGCTGGTGATCAGCGGGTGGCACGCCCACGGGAGCGTACGGCAGGTCGCCAGCGGGACGGTCGCGGCACTGGTCGGCATGGTCCCACAGGGCCTGGTCCTGCTGACCAGCGTCGCCTTCGGCGTGGCCGCAGTCACGCTGGCCCGGCGCCGGGTCCTGGTGCAGCAACTGCCCGCGGTCGAGGGCCTGGCCCGGGTGGACGTGGTGTGCCTGGATAAGACCGGCACCCTGACCGACGGGACCATTGCCTTCGACAGCCTCATCCGGCTCGACGGCCAGGCGCCGGCCGAGGCCGCACTCGGGGCGATGGCCGACGATCAGAACCGCAACACGACGCTGGCCGCCATCGGGCAGGCGTTCCCGCCGCCGGAGGGGTGGCCGCGGCAGGCTGCCGTGCCGTTCTCCTCGGCGCGCAAGTGGAGCGCGGCCAGCTTCGCCGGCCACGGCACGTGGGTGCTCGGGGCGCCGGAGATGGTGCTGCCGGGCAGCCAGCAGGAACAGCTGTCGCAGGCCGCCGAGCTGGCCGCCAGCGGCCGGCGCGTCCTGGTGCTGGCCCGCGGCGCGGGCCCGCTGGACGGCGACTTGCTCCCGCAGGGCCTGCAGGCGGTGGCCTTCGTCCTGCTCGCCGAGCAGCTCAGATCCGACGCCGCGGAGACCATCGCCTACTTCGCGGCACAGGGCGTGGCGCTGAAGGTGATCTCCGGGGACAGCCCGCTCACCGTCGGCGCGGTCGCGGCCCGGGCCGGGCTGCCGCACGCCGACCGGCCGACCGATGCGCGGGATCTGCCGGAGGACCCCGGCGCGCTCGGCCGCCTGCTGGAGGAACGCTCAGTCTTCGGCCGGGTGAGTCCGCAGCAGAAACAGGCGATGGTCACCGCCCTGCAGGCCCGCGGCCACACGGTAGCGATGACCGGCGACGGCGTCAACGACGTGCTGGCCCTCAAGCTCGCCGACATCGGCATCGCCATGGGCTCGGGCGCGGCGGCGACCAGGGCGGTCGCCGAGCTGGTGCTGCTCGACAGCCGATTCGCCACCCTGCCCGGCGTCGTCGCCGAAGGCCGCCGGGTCACCGCCAACATCGAACGCGTCGCCAACCTGTTCATCACCAAGACGGTCTGGGCGACGCTCCTGGCCGTCGCCGTGGGCGTCACGCTGCTGCCCTACCCGTTCCTGCCCCGCCACCTGACAATCATCGACACCCTGGCCATCGGCGTTCCGTCCTTCTTCCTCGCGCTCGCGCCGAACACCCGGCGCTACCTACCCGGATTCACTGGCCGGGTGCTGCGCTTCGCCATCCCGGCCGGCACCCTCATCGCGGCGGCGGCATTCGCCGCCTACGCCCTGGCTCGGGCGGCCGGTCTCCCGCTGATCCAGCAGCGCACCGCCGCAACGCTGGTCACCCTCATCCTCAGCCTGTGCGTTCTGGTCCTGCTCGCCAGCCCGCTGACCTGGCGCCGCATCATGCTGGTCGGTGCCATGCTGGCCGGCTTCGTACTGCTATTCCCCATACCAGCGATACGCCGTTTCTACGAACTGCAGCTGCCGACCAGCGGGCTCGCGACCACGCTGGCCGTCGCAACCCTCGGCGCTGCCGCGCTCACGGGCTTCTGGATCCTGTCCCGCCGGGGTGGCCACGGACCGCCTCCGGCGGTCCGGCAGTGACGGCCAGAACTGCGCCAGGTCCCGTACTTCTGCCGCCCGGCACGGTTACGCTGGGCACGCAGTTCGGCGCGGACGCTTCCGCGCCTGCTTGACGCATCGGTTCCGTGTGCGGGGATGCGTTACGGGATGATGGGGCGATGACCGAGGACGAGAACCGAGCGAAAGACACGCACCCGGTGCTCTTGTGCTTCGACGGGTCCGATGATGCTGCTAACGCGATCGCGAAGGCGGGCGAGCTACTGGGTCCGCGCACCGCAGTGGTACTCACCGTATGGGAGCCGGTGGCGCTGTGGGCGCCGTATGACCCAGCCACGATTCTCAACGCCCTGGTGTCAAAGCTGGCTTCGAAGGAACTCGGCCTCGATGAGCTCGCCAGCCAGATGGCCCGTGAGACGTCAGACCGAGGGGCAGCCCTCGCGCGTGCAGCAGGATTTGAGGCTTTGGGCAGTGTCGCGGAGGGCAAGCTGTGGCGAGCGATCTGCGACGAGGCCGAGAAGCTTGACGCCGAGCCGATCGTGGTCGGTGCCCGTGGCCTGTCGCGTGTCCAGTCAGCGTTCCTGGGCAGCGTGTCATCGGCCGTCGTCGTGCACGCGCACCGCCCAGTGCTCGTCATCCCGGGCCGCTGAAAGGTCTCACGAGGCCATCCCGTGCGGCCTGAAAGGTCGGGACGCCGAAGTGGTTGAGGCCGAACGCACTACGGCCGCGGGACGATGTGCTCTGGTCAGCTGTCCCAGGCAGGTGCCAGCGTGAGGGTGCTGGCGCATGCCGCTGGATAAGCGGCTGCATCTAACCCATCTGAGGTGATGGCAATGGCCGCAATGACCGCATCACAGGTCCCGGAGAGCCGGGCAGGCGATTACGCCGGGCGGGTTATCCGGCGGGGCGGGATCGCGTACTGGTTGTCGGGCGCATTGGCCTTGGCCGCGGCGGGAAGCTCGCTGGCGACCTTCCTGATCGCCGGTGTCTTGCGCGGGACTGCGGTCATGAACGGCTCAGCGCGCGGGACCTCGCTGGTGGTATTGCTGATCGGCGTGCCCCTCCTGGCCGGCTCAATGCTGGCGGCGTCGCGCGGATCGGCCCGCGCGGTGCTGACCTGGCTGGGCGCGGCGGCTTTCTTGCTCTACAACTCGCTGATGTTCGTGTTCGCGATCCCCGTCAACCGGCTGTTCTTGCTGTACCTGGCGATGCTCTCGCTGTCGGCCTGGTCCATTGCCACGGTGTTGCGGCAGGCCGATGTCCGCGCGCTGGCCAACCGCTTCTCGCCGCGAGTGCCGGTGCGTGGAATCGCCGCCTACGTATGGGTCGTGGTGACGCTGAACGCAGCCGCGTGGCTAGCCAGGATCGTGCCGGCGCTCGCTGACAGCGGGACGCCGGCCTTCTTGCGCGGCACCGGCCTCACCACGAACGTGGTGTACATCCAGGACCTTGCCTTGTGGCTGCCGCTGATGGCGGTCGCCGCGGCCTGGCTCTGGCGGCGCCGCCCGTGGGGTTACCTGATCGCAGGCGCCGGGCTGGTCATGTGGGTGATCGAGAGCGTCAGCATCGCCGTCGACCAGTGGTACGGGCATGCGGCAGATCCTGGGTCGCAGGTGGCATCCGCGGCCCTCGTCCCGGCCTTCGCGGTCCTCGCCGTGGCCGGGCTGATGCCCATCTACTATCTGCTGAACGGTTTCGCCAGCCCGCCAGGGACCGCCGGAAGGTTCGCGGTTCCGGCCGCGGCCGGTCGCACCTGGCCTGCTTGGGCCCTGGCCGTAGTCGCCCTGACGGCAGGCGCGGCCGCGGTCTTCGGCGGGATACAGCTGCTGCGAAACGGTTTCGGCATGCCGCTGAGCTGGCTAAGCAATACGCCGTTCACTGGGTGGGCTCTGCCCGGGCTCGCCTTGCTGATCGGGGTCGCGATGCCCCAGCTGGCTGTGCTGGCGCTCATCATGACGTCGAACCGGTGGGCCCTCGCCGCCAGCTACCTGGCGGGCCTGGCCCTACTAGCCTGGATCCTCCTCCAGCTGCTGGTGCTGCAGCGCTACTTCTTCCTGCAGCCGGTCATCGCGGGCATGGGCGCCCTGGAAGTCCTGCTCGCATGGGCCTGGCACCACAAGATCCTGAACACCGATTAGGAAGATGGCACGCCGCTGCCGAAGTGCCCCTGGTTCCAGGGACCGGGACGCCAAGAGGCCAGCCGCCGCAGCGCCGACCAGTCAAGCTCAGGCTTGGGCGGCCGGATCCCGGGCCGGTTCCTGGGAACCCGGACCCGCAGCGCATTCGGCTGGATGGTGCAGCGGACCGGTGTCGGCATCATGATCATCTCACCGTCGATGCCGACCGGGATCTCGGGCACGTCGGCGTCCACCACGACCTCGCTGGCGGTGAACGTGGTTAGGCCGTGGCCGCCGGCGCCGCGCAGAAGAACAGCGTGCCGCTCCAATAGCGCCCCGATGCCGGCCGCGGCGGACGGCACTGCATTCGCCGTTTGCACCCCGCGCCTTTGCAGCAACTCCGGGCGGTTTCCGGCCAACGCTGAATGCTCCAGGACATGTGGGGAGGAATCCAGGCCAGACCAGGCTCGGTACTCTGGCCGCGTCCAGCGAACACGTGATTACGGATTTCCCGGACAATCTCATCGAGCCGGCGCAGGGCCTCGGTAAATGCGCTGCGGGGTGACGTCCCGGGGCAGGTCGAAAGCTCCCTGAAGGACCAATCCGACGGTGAAGAGTCCAGCCACCGCGCCGTCCAGCAACTCCTCGGTGCGGGCCGGGTCATCTGCGTTCCGTGTTCTCTGCTCGCCCGGTTCCTGCGGCGGCTGCGTCCAGGTTCGGGTAGATCGCGACTAGCCGGCCAAAGCCGTTGAGGGTCAGCACGCGGCGGACTGCATTTGGCGGTGACTGCCAGCCGCAACTCGGTGCCGTTCGCCACGGCACGGTGCTGGGCGCGGGCCAGGGCGTCCGCGCCAGAGCAATCGCACGAGACGGTCCCGGTCAGATCGGCGATCAGCACGGCGGCGCCGCGGTTGATGATCCACAGCAGCTGTTCACGGATCTGGCCGACGTTGGAGATGTCGATGTGCTGAGGAAACGTGACTACCGCCTGCTGGCCTGTCCACTGCACCGGGCATGTGAGATCGCGGTCGGCCTTAGTGTCAAGGCTGCGGATGCACATTGCCTTCGGGTCGTCCGCGGTGACACGGTTCCGGGCTGCTCGCGTTGGTGCCGGTCCTGTCGGCGGCATCATGTCATCTCATTCCCTGGGCCGACCATATGGCAGCCTGCTCGCGCCATTCGGCGGTTTCCCGCGGATCGTTGATCGCGGCGACCGCATCCGGGTCAAGGTCTGTGTGGTGCTGGAGGGTGTAGAAGCGGATCTCGTGGCCGTCGGGGTCGTGCAGGTTGGGCAGTCAAAGCCCGCGGCCGCCCTGGCTCGTTCCGAGTCGAGGCGCAGGGCGAACGGCGGTCCCCCGTCGGGATGCGTTAGGCCGTAGCCCATCAGCTGGCCGTGCTCGACGAACTCGGCCTGGACTCGGTAGCCCAGCCGGATCCGATACCACTCCCGGGATCGGGCAAGATCGGTCACCGGCAGCTTCAGGTGGTGAATGCCAGCCAGTTGCGGTGCGGCCTGAGTGTCCATTACTCCTCCTCTGCCGGCACGGGCCAGTGCGCTCGCTGGGTGCTGCGCCAGGGACGGCCGTGACTACAGGCCACCAAGATCACCTGGAGACCAGCCGACCGACGTGTGGAGATCATGTGGAGAACCAGCGTCGCGATCAGCAAGACGATGGCCGTTCCGATCAGGGCACTCAATACCCCGCCCCAGTCGAAGATGCTGGTGTCGCCGCGTAGAACCCGCTCCGTCGGCCTGCTTCATATCGCGCACATCCCGTCTCCACCCCGGCTGCACGCCGCCGGACTGTGCTGGGGAAGCAACAGGGGCACCGCCCGGACGATGTGTGCCCCCTTTATATAGGCGGTGCCCGCGTCCGCGAGCAACAGCCCGGGAGCTCCGGCCCGCGCGGGGAGAGCGGCCCGCGGTCAGCAGCGGCGCCCAGAGTCCTGGGCCGTCTCCGCGGCGCGGGCACCGTCAGGTTCGGCCCAGCGCTGAACGAGGGGAGTCCAGGTCATGGCGTTCCTCGATGACCGGGCCTAAGGCCCGGCGGCCGCTGCCCCGGGTCGCTCCCCTCCCCCGGCGCCCGCGGGCAGCGCGCCGTATACGCCTGCGCCACGCGGCGGCACGGTGCTGGCATCTGAGCCCCTGACCGACGCCAGGGACCTTCGCCGAGCCCGACAGGACGTCGGGCCCTGCTTCGGCTGCAGGCAAGCGCGGAGCCTGGTGGCGCATGCGGTATAGGGAAATAAAGAGGTGGTCACGATGGCTTCCGCTCACGCATTCCCAGTCCGGGTAGACGCATCACTGGATGCGCCGTTGTCGCGCTGGCTGTGGCTCATCAAATGGGTGCTGGTGATTCCGCACTACATCGTGCTGGCCTTCCTGTGGGTCGCCTTCATCGTGCTGAGCATGGCGGCCATGGTGGCGATCGTGTTCACCGGCCGCTACCCGCGGACGATCTTCGAGTTCAACGTGGGCGTGCTCCGGTGGACCTGGCGAGTGCAGTACTACGCCATTGGCGCGTTCGGCACCGATCGGTATCCGCCGTTCACGCTGGCGGATGATCCCTCCTACCCGGCTCATCTGGAGATCGAGTATCCGGAGCGGCTGTCCCGCGGGCTGGCGCTGGTGAAATGGTGGCTGCTGGCTATCCCGCAGTACATCATCGTTGGCCTGTTCACGGGGTCGGGGTTGTGGGCCGCGGGGCGGCTCGGCGCTCACGACAGCGGCTGGGGCGGTTTCGGGCTGATCGGCATCCTGGCCGTCGTCGCCGCGGTAGTGCTGCTGGTGACTGGCCGGTACCCGGAGCAGATCTACGACTTCGTGCTCGGCCTGAACCGGTGGGTGCTGCGAGTGGTCGGCTACGCCGGGCTGATGACGGATGAGTACCCGCCGTTCCGGCTGGACATGGGCGGCCACGATCCCGGCACGCTGACCCTGCCGCCGCACGGATCGGCCCCCCAGGACGTGCCTGATGCGGCGGACCTGCGGCAGGCACCCCCGCCAGGGCCGGGCGGATGGACAGGCGGCCGGATCCTCGCCGCCGTCGCAGGCGCGGTGCTCATGCTCTGCTCGGTCGGGCTGCTCGGGGGGAGCGGCGTCGCGCTGTGGGCGCAGGCCAACCGGCACGGCGGCTACGCCGATCTCGGCACCGCTAGTTACAGCGTTCCCGGCTACGCGATCGCCAGCGACACGATCGGGCTGCACCTAGCCACCGGCACCGTGTCAGACCTGGTGGGGACGGTTCGTATCCAAGTCGCCCAGGCCAACGGAACCGCCCCGGCCTTTGTCGGCATCGCCCCGGCGGCCGCGGCAGCCCGCTACCTGACGGGCGTGGACTACGCGACCGTCCGCGGCGCGACTCGTCACCACGGCACCTACACCGAGCATGCCGGGTCCGCGCCTGCGGTCCCGCCGGGACAGGCCGCCATCTGGACCGCGCATGCGGCCGGCCCGGGCACCCAGATCCTCACCTGGGCGGTCCGCGGCGGCGACTGGATGGTGGTCGCCATGAACGCCGACGGCTCGCGGCCGGTGAGCCTGCAGGTCAACGTGGCCGCCACGCTGCCCGCGCTGCCGTGGATCGCGGCCGGCCTGCTGGTCGGCGGCGTTATCTGCCTGGTCGGCGGCGCCCTGCTGATCGTGGTTTCGCTGCAGCGGGCGTCCATACGTTGAGTAGTGCCGCTGCCGCGACAGGTACACGGTGAGTCGTGACTGGGGTGAAAGGTGATGGTCGGCAGTCTGGCTTGCGGTGAAGGTCAGCCATGATGGCTTGGCGAGCGGTCACCGCAGTAATCAGCGTGGTGCTGCTTAGCCTGGTCGGCACTGGGTGCGGCAGCGGCACCTCGCGTCCGGCCACGCACGTCCCGGGTCCCTCACCGGGGGTGACCTCCGCTAGCCCGCACGCAGAGGGCACTACCGCCACGCCAGGCACCGGCCCGGCAGCTACGGCACCCCAGGCTCCCAGCCATGCCGTTCCGTCCGGGCCGGTGTTCCAGGCCAGTACCATGCCGCTGACCGCAGCGACGCGGACCCGGATGACCGGCGTGTCCTGGCATCCCGGCTGCCCGGTGGGGCTGGGCGAGCTGCGATCGCTGCGGCTGAGCTATTGGGGGTTCGACCATGCTGTGCACCAGGGCGAGCTGATCGTGAACGCATCCGCCGCGGCGAGCCTGACCCAGGCGTTCCGGCTGCTGTTCGCCGGAGGGTTCCCGATCCGGCTGATGCGGGCCGTCGATGACTTCGGCGGCGACGACGAGCGCTCCATGCTGGCCGACAACACCTCGGCCTTCAACTGCCGGCTCGTACCCGGCACCACCGTCTGGGCACAGCACGCCTACGGCCTGGCGGTCGACATCAACCCGTTCGAGAACCCGGAAATCCAGAACGGTAAAGCCGACCCACCCGCCGCCGCGGCCTGGGCCGACCGGTCGCGCTCCAGCCCGGCGATGATCCGGGACGAAGATGCCGCATGGCGCGCCTTCCGCGCCATCGGCTGGACGTGGGGCGGCGACTGGCACTCACTGAAGGACTACATGCACTTCTCCGCCAACGGCCTATGAGCAGTAGTGACTCACCACCCGGGCCGATGACCGGAACCAGGAGCATGCGCCACGGCCCGTTCGGCAATCAGATCCCCGCCATCCCGGGGCGCCAACCCTTACGGTCTGGCCCGGATGGCTCAGCCGCGGGAACGCCGAGCCGGTCTGGTGGAATGCGGCGGGAGCCGAGGGGCCGCACTGGCCAGCGGCTGGCCGCGACCGGCCCAGCGCGACGGCCAGCTTACGGAAAGACCCAGCCTGACGAGCCAGCCTGGTGCTGGGCACCTGATACCCGGCTGGCGTCAAGGCAGAAGGTACTTCGATGACGGCTCGATGGCCAATGCTTGATCGCTGGCCCAGCCGGGCAGGTCTCCGCGCAGGCGGGCCGGAGTCGCTTGTCATAGGTATGCCCGGGGGTTAAACGTATCTCAGCGCCGGCGATCCGAAACGGAACGGAAGGCTGGGTATGTATAGGGGAGTAAGGGGAAACTTGCGGATCGTTTTCGTGTCGCTGCCGTCCGAGCTGGTAACCGGCTCGGACGGGAGCCTGCTGGAGGACGCGCGCTGCTTCGACTCGGCCCGGGCGGCGGGGCAGCAGCTTGCCGGGCTTCCCGGCACCGCTGACATCATCGAAACCCCGCCGCAAGCATGATGCCGCCGGTATGGATCGGGCTTACGGTCGCGTTCACCTCAGCGCTGGTCACGAACACCGCTTACTCGCTCGAGCACGACGCGGCGGCCGCGCTGCCGCCGCTGTCGCCCCGCCGCCCCTTCTGGTCGGCGAAGCTGCTGCTCGGAGACCGGCGCTGGCTCACCGCGTTCGCGGCCGAGACCACGGGCTGGCTGATGTACGTGGCCGCGCTTCGGCTGGCGCCGCTTGCGCTGGTGCAGGCAGTAGCCGCGTCTGGGGTCGCCGTCCTGGCGTTCGCCACCGCCCGCGGGCATCCCTCCCAGCTCGCGCGGCGCGAGCAGGCCGCCGTGGTCCTGGCGCTGACCGGACTGGTCCTGCTGGCGCTCTCGCTGGTCGGGACGGCGGAGTCGGATCAGCATCCGCCGGTCATCGGCATCATCATCTGGCTTGCGGCCTGCGGCGCCGGCGCGGCGCTGCTCATCGCCGCGCCGATGCGCTTCGCCAGGGCGGCGTCACTCGGCCTGGCAGCTGGCTTGCTGTTCGCCGACGGCGACATCTCGGCCAAGCTGGTCGGCTACGGCGGGTGGTGGCTGGTTGCGCTGGTCACGCTCATCGTCGCCTACGCGGTCGGGACGAGCCTCCTCCAGTGGGCATACCAGCGGGGGGACGCGCTGACGGCAGCTGGCATGGCGACGATGGCGACGAATGCGGTCCCGATCGCGGCCGGGTTCGTGCTGTTCGGCGAGACGCTGCCGCACGGGATGCGCGCCGTCCTGCAGGTCGCTGCGTTCGCGTGCCTGGTGGCCAGCGCCGTCGCGCTCGGGCACCAGCAGGCGCCGCGGTCCGACCAGCCGACTCCGCGCGCCGACCGTGTCGGGGAGGGACCCGCCTAGCGCCCACGCCGCCTGTCGCCCGGTCTTCCGTGTGTGAGGTTTTGATCGAAGGAGCGAGATTACCGCAAACTTAGCCGCTAACAGGGCGGCGTCCTGGCGGGCGTCGGGTGGTTCCGGTCATGGCGCGGGATCTGTTGGTCACGTGGAGAGGGGACTTTAGCACCTACCTCGCCTGAGGGGCGTCCGTGAACCTATACGCAGGCAGCTCAGCAGGTGGAGAGGCCTGTACGTCCGTCTGGCTGATAGGAGATCGTGATGCCCGATAGGGGTTACGCACTGGCCCGACGATCACATTCGGCGCCCAGGGTTGTGTCGCCGAGGAACAAAGTGAACATTGCCCTCCCCCTGTCGATGATCAGGGTCGAGGAGCCGGTGGAGATGAGGGCGGGAGACTGGATCAGCCTTGCCGGACTGGTGGTCTCGGTCATCGGGTTCACCGTGGCGATCAAGGAGCTCATCCAAATCGCACAGACGTCCCATGCGGCTAGGAGCGGGCATCCCGTACCTGATTCGGGTGAGGAGGACCAGCGGTGAGCGCCAAGGCCGTCGTGGCCGCTACGGACGGTTCTGGGGAATCCCTGCGTGCGGTGGAGTGGGCCGCCAGGGAGGCCGCGTTGCGCGGCGTCCCGCTGCGGATCGTATCGGCCGCGGCGCTGCCCAAGATGGCCATGCTCCAGCTCCAGCCAGAGCGCGACGCCGCCCTCGGTTTCGTCCGCGACCACCGTGACCGCGCCCTGGCGGCTGCGGCGGCCAGGGGCGCCGAGATGGCTCCTGGCCTGCTGATCGGCACCGATCCGATCGAAGGCCAGGCTGCTCCAGCGGTCACGGAAAGCGCGTCAGACGCGTTGATGCTGGTTGTCGGCTTCCGCGGAATCGGCGCATTCGCGGCGCTGGTGCTGGGGTCGGTCGCCCGGTACGCCGCTGATCACGCGTCCTGCCCGGTAGTGGTGGTCCGCGGTAAGACCGCAGCGGTGCACCGGCTTGTCGGCGTCGGCGTCGGCGACCTGGACGACTGCGACGACGCCCTCGCGTTCGCGTTCGACGAGGCGGCCCTGCGCAGGGCCAGCCTGAAAGCAATCCATGCCTGGCACGTGCCACAGGACGGCACCTTCTGGGCCGGGGCCAGGTTCCCTCCCCCGGGCTTGCACGCCGCGGCCGCGGACGCGGCCCGGCGGCTGACAGTGCTAATGGACATCTGGCGGGAGAAGTACCCCGAGGTCCCGGTGAGCGAGGAGATCGTGCACGGTCACCCGGGCCGGGCGCTCGCCGACCTCTCGGCGCGCGCCGACCTGATAGTCATCGGCAGGCACCCCAGCCACTCTGGCCTGCAAGGCCCTGGCTTCGCCCGGCACGCCCTACTGCATGACGCCCGCGGCACAATCGCCATCGTCCCGTCTCATTGACCGCAGGTACAAGGCGACCGAGCCGGCGACGGGTGCGGCTGGCCGGCGGCGGGCCTTCGAACAACAGGATAATTCGGGCCGGAAGGCCCGGTTGTGGGCCCTTCGCACCGACCTGCTGGTCGTGGGAGCAGGGTCACGACCTGATTACTCGACGACCGCGTGCGGCCGACTTCAGTCGGTCGGGCTGGTGACCTTCGGCCCTGTCAGGGCCCGGGCGCCGGGTCGAAGATTAATCGGAAGCGAGAAACCCTTGGGGGTGATGACCATGCGAGCAGTGGTCGTCTATGAATCGATGTACGGAAACACGCACCTGGTTGCCGACGCGATCGGAGCTGGGCTCGGGACAGCCTTCGACGTCACCGTCGTCCCGGTGTCGCAGGCTGCCCCACCGGTTCTCGCCGGTGCCGACCTGATGGTCGTCGGCGGTCCGACCCATGTTCACGGCATGAGTCGGGCATCCACCCGCAAGGCGGCTGTCCAGGCGGCCGACAAGCCGGGCAGTGGACTGAAGGCGGAGCCGGATGCGCAAGGCCCGGGGCTACGTGAGTGGTTCAGCTCGCTCGGCCGCGTCCCGGTCAAGGCGGCCGCCTTCGATACCAGGTATGACGGGCCTGTGGCGTTCACCGGCCAGGCGTCCAAGCGGGTCGCCCGGTTGCTGCGCGCGCACGGCTTCAGTGCGGCCATACAGACCGAGAGCTTCCTGGTGACCAAGCAGAACCAGCTCGTCGCGGGCGAGTCCGCCCGGGCGCGCGAGTGGGGAACCAAGCTGGCCGCGGGCCTCGGGCCGGGGCGCGAACCAAGCACCCCCGGCTGAGGAACCTGGCCGGAACGAGAAGTGACGTTCGACCTGGGTTGCCGGTACCTGTGTCTCAGACATTCCCGCCAGCATCGCGCCTAGCGGGACGCGGGACGGCCTAAGGTCCCCGCCTTACGGACCTTCGGCCCTCTCACAGCCAGGTAACGCCAGGTGGACTCCGTTTCATGACCGAAACGACGATCAGCTTGGAGTCCCTGTTGAAGGTCCGCAGGGGCGCGGTGGACTTCGTGGACGTCCCAGAGTTAGGGTTCGCCGCGGTGACCGGAAGCGGCGGCCCGGGCGGCGGCGAGTACACCGAGGCGCTGCAGGCGCTGTACTCGGTGAGCTACGGTGCCCATTTCCTGCTGAAGAAGCAGCCCGGCCACGCACCCAGGGTCATGCCCCTGGAAGCGCTGTGGTGGGTCGATGACCTGGACCAGGAACACATCGTGACCGGGGCCCAAGGAATACCGCGGCAGCCCCGTAGCGAGGCACGCGGATCAGCCCAAGGCCGGCGGGCGGTTCCGGACGTGGTCGGCGAAGAACGTCAGCACCCGCCGCCAGGAGTCGGCGGCGGCAGTGGGGTCGTAGTTCCGCCACTGGTCATTGAAAAAGGAGTGCTTGGCTCCCGGGTAGACCTTGAGGTCGTGCGGGATGCCAGCGGCCGTCAGCTCGGTTTCCAGCACCCCGGCAGCCTTGGTCGTGAAGTCCTTGCCCGGCCATGACCCGACGACCGGGCACAGGCGGCGGATCGCCTCCCGCGGCCTAGGCGCTGCCCCATAGAACGGGGCGATCGCAGTGAGCCGATCGTCGGTGCAGGCCCAGGTCAGCACGATGGATCCGCCCAGGCAGAAGCCGATTGCGCCGATCCGGGCGGCGTCGACCTCGGCATGGCTGGCCAGCCGCCCGAGCGCGGCCTTCAGCGCCGGAACGCCGTAGTGGTCGAGGTTCCCGGCCATCGCGCCGGCGAACATGCGCGCCATGCACGCCGCCCGGTTCCTGCCCCCGAACAAGTCCGCCCCGAGCGCGGCGTAGCCCTCCCGGGCGAACCGGGCGCAGATGTCGCGGATGTTGTCGTTAAGCCCGGAGGCCTCATGGACAACTACTACGCCAGGAAAGGGCCCCGTCCCGTCGGGGAGCGACAAATACGAGGTGTCGGGGGATTCGGACTTCATCGTCCCGGACTCTCCTATCGGATCCGCATGGTGCCTGGCGCCCGCAAGTCCGCCCGGCAGTTGGCCAGCCCTTACCCAGCAAGGTGACTACTGGCAGACTCGGCGGGACCTTTGCCTCTGCCACGCCTTACGGGTCCCGGGCAACACTACGTCTGGCGTCGGATGGCGCCGGCTCTTTTTCCCGGAGACTGGCATGATTCACCTCCGCAACACGGTCATGTTCACCGTTGCGACGATTGTCAGCCTGATGATCTCTGGCTGCGGCAGCACCGGCGTCCCGGCGCCGACGGCCACTGGCACCAGCGCGGCATCTTCCGGCGGATCGCCCTCCTCGGCGCCTACTACGACGTCGCCGCCGACTACGCGCGGCACACCTGCGCAGACGACTGGCCTGCCCGCCGGGTACCTGCCGCTGTACCCGTTCTCCAGCCTCGCCGACGTGCGCGCCTGGCAGGCGAGCTATGACTCCGGCGGTCATCAGCCCTGGCACCGCAGCCCCGACCTCACGGCTACCGCGTTCGCCGCGTTCCTCGGCTACACCGACGTGACCCAGGTCGCCAGCAGCGCGGTCAGCGGCGGCGACGCGCACGTCGCGGTCGGCATCAAGCTGCCGGACGGCACCATAAGCACGGCCGCCATCATCCACCTCGTTCTCTTCGGCTCTGGCAAGTACGCGCCCTGGGAGGTCGTCGGCACCGACGATCGCACGTTCACCGTAGACCGGCCGGCGTACGGCAGCACGACACCGTCGCCAGTAACCGTCGGCGGCACGATAACCGGGGTCGATGAGAACATCCGGGTCAGTGTGCACACCATGTCGGCGCAGCTGCCGGTGGGCGCGTATTGCTGCCGGCCGGCTGGCGGTACCCGCAGCCCGTGGTCGGCCAGCATGACATTCCTCGCCGCACCCGGGCAGGTGATCACGATCGCGGCCGCTACCGGCGGGCACGTCGCGTCAGTGGAGCGGTTCGCCGTCACCGGCGCCCGCGTCGGCTGACGGCCAGTCGCCGGCCGCCCTCGCCGGGACGGCGGTAGCCGCAGGAGCGCAGCAAACGCAGCTGCGACGCCAGCATCGCGACCCTGGTCACCTGGTGGATGGGCCATTCTGCCAGTTCTTACTTGTACAACGGCACATCCACCATGTCCGGCTTCCCGCTCCGCGGCGCATCCCAAAGCGCCGCATCGCGAGCGCTCCGCCCGGAGGTGTCGCGGCAGCCGTCGAAGGCCGCGTGAAGGCCCTGGCACCAGGCAGCGCGCCGGGCAACGGCGCGCTACGGGCCTGGGAGGCCGGCCAGGCTGGTCAGGTGGCGCGGGACTGGATCGCGGTCATGGCCACCGTGTAGATGATGTCCTCGACCAGCGCGCCGCGGCTGAGGTCGTTCACCGGCTTGGCCAGGCCCTGCAGGACCGGGCCGATGCTGATGACCTGAGCGCTGCGCTGGACGGCCTTGTACGTCGTGTTGCCGGTGTCCAGGTCGGGAAAGATGAACACGGTGGCCTGGCCGGCGACCGGGCTGCCGGGCCGCTTGGCCTGGCCGACCGAGGCGATGGCGGCGGCGTCGTACTGCAGCGGGCCGTCGATGGCGAGGCCGGGTTCGCGCTGGCGCACGATCTGGGTGGCCTCGGCGACCTTGTCCACGTCGGCGCCGGCGGCGGAGGTCCCGGTGCTGAAGCTGATCATCGCGACCCGGGGCTCGATGCCGAACGCCCGCGCCGAGGCGGCGCTCTGGATGGCGATGTCGGCCAGGTCCGCGGCATCGGGCTGGGGGTTGATGGCGCAGTCCCCGTAGATGACCACCTGGTCGGGCAGGCACATGAAGAAGATCGAGGACACTAGCTGGCAGCCGGGCCTGGTGCCCAGGATCTGCAGGGCGGGACGGACGGTGGCCGCAGTGGTATGCAAGGCACCGGAGACCAGGCCGTCGACCTCGCCCTGCTTGAGCATCATGGTGCCGACCGTGACCGGGTCGCCGAGGTGCTCGCGGGCGACGTCCTCGGTCCAGCCCTTGTGCCGCCGCAGCTCAGCCAGCGGGGCGACGTAGCGCTCGGCGATATCCCTCGGGTCTACGGTGGTGACGCCGGCGGGCAGCCGCAGCCCGAGGCGCCTGGCCTGCGCGGTCACCTCATCGGCCGCGCCCAGAAGCAGGCAGCGGGCGATGCCGCGTTCGGCGCACGCGACGGCGGCCTGCATGGTGCGCGGTTCGGTGCCCTCAGGCATGACGATGAGCGCGTCGGCGGCCCGGGCCCGCTCGACCAGCTGGTAGCGGAACGCGGCAGGACTGGTCCGCCGGGGCCGGGACGTCCTGGTCAGCGCCTGGAGCCAGGACGGGTCGAGCGCGTCGGCGATGGTGCTCGTCACGCCCTCGATCCGTTCGGTGTCGTCCGCGGGCAGGCCCGGGTCGAGGTCGCGCACCCGGGCGGCGGTGTGGTAGCTGTCGAGATCGACCAGCAGGACGGGCAGGCCGACGGCCGCCGTGGCCTGGGTGAGCTGGGTGACCCGCGGATCGGGCGGGGTCCCGGTGCTCAGCAGCAGGGCGGCCAGGTGGGTTCCGCTCAGCTCGGTCAGGTAGGCGGCCATGATCACCTCGTGCCGGTCGCCGGGGACCACGACCAGCCGGCCGGCGTCCAGGACCCGGATCCCGCCCGGGATGCCCTGCGCGAACACCGCTACGTCCTTGATGCGCCGGGACAGGTCACCTTCGTGCAGCACCTGGGGATGTAGCTCGCGGACCAGGTCGCTGACCCGCAGCCACGTCAGCTCCGGCCGGTACGTGACGCCGGCCAGGAGGCGGAGCTGGCGCCTGGCCAGGGCGGCTCGCAGCCCGGCGGTCGCGGCGGGATCGGCCTCGGGCACGCCGTGGACCACGCAGCCGACGACCCGCGCCTGCTCGCCTGAGACGTATCCGCGCGCCGCGATGGCGAACTGCTCGGCCAGGCCGTCCGCGTCGCCGCTGGCGGGCCAGAGGCCGACCAGCATCACGTCGGCATCCAGCGTCCGGGCCAGGGCCTGGTTCAGCGAACTGGCGTACAGCTTCGACGGCCCCGAGCTGAGTCCCTCGACCACGACCACATCGGATCCGGCGTAGACCGGCTCGCAGGCGGCCACGATCTTCTCCAGCACGACATCGAGGCCGCCCTCGCCCAGCTGCTGTTCAAGCTCAGACGTGCTCAGCGGCTCCGGGGGCCGCACCGCGCTGATCACCGCGACCAGCGCGGCCGAGCGGTCCGGGCCGCCGTCGGCCCTGGGCTGGGCCACCGGCTTGACGAATGCGACCTTGATGCCCCGCCGGTCCAGGGCGCGCAGCAGCCCCAGGCAGGTCCGGGCCAGGCGGGCGTCCTCGCCCGCGGGGACAACGAGCAAGCTCTGAGCCATCTGCTTCTCCTAGCGTCTGGGTCCGGTGCGTCCGGGTCCGCTTCGGCCGGCCGCGATGAGCCGGGCGGCGTCGCGGGCGATCATCAGTTCCTCGTCGGTCGGCACGACCAGGGCCGCTGCCGGGCCGTCCAGGCTGATGCGCCCGCCAGTCGCGCGGCCGTGCTCGGCGTTGGCCGAGGGGTCCTCGGCCAGGCCCAGGAACCCGAGCCGGGCCAGTACCCGGCCGCGCACCTCGGCGCTGTGCTCCCCGATCCCGCCGGTGAAGACCAGCGCATCCAGCCGGCCCAGCCCCACGACCATCCCGGCCACCGCCTTGGCCAGCCGGTGCACGAAGACCTCCAGGGCCAGCCCGGCCCGCTCGTCCCCGCCCGCCGCCGCGGCCACGACCGTGCGCATGTCATTGCCCACGCCGGACAGGCCGGCCAGCCCGCTGGTCGTGTTCAGCGCATCGGTGACCTGGCCCGTGGTCAGCCCGGCCGCTTCGGCCAGGTAGCCGAACACCCCGGGATCCACGTCCCCCGAACGGGTGCCCATGACCAGGCCCTCCAGCGGGGTCAATCCCATGGTGGTGTCCACCGACACGCCGCCGCGCACCGCGGCCAGGCTGCAGCCGTTGCCCAGGTGCGCGGTCACCAGGCACAGCTCGCCCGGTGGCCGGCCCAGCAGTTCGGTCGCCCGCTCGCTGACGAACCGGTGGCTGGTGCCGTGGAACCCATACCGGCGCACCCCGTACTGGGCGTACCACTCCTCCGGTATCGCGTACCGGTACGCCTGCGGCGGCATGCTCTGGTGGAACGCCGTGTCGAACACTGCCACCTGCGGCAGGTCCGGCCGCACCGCCCGGACCGCCTCGATCCCGGCCAGATTGGCCGGGTTGTGCAGCGGCGCCAGCGGGCTGACCGACCCGATGGCGGCCATCACCTCGTCGTCCACGAGCACCGAGGCGGTGAACCGCGCGCCGCCGTGCACCACCCGATGGCCGACGCCGGCCAGGGCCGCCCCAGCGCACCCGGCCGGCCCGGGTCCGGCTCCGGTTCCGGCTACGGGCAGGTAGTCCAGGATCCGGGAGATGACAGCCTTGGCGCCGCCGTCATCCAGCGGCTCGGTGACCGGATCGCCCTGGTCGCGGCGGAGGTGCAGCACCGCCTCCGCCGTGCCGACCTTCTCGGCCAGCCCAGATAGCGTCCGCTGGCCGCTGCCGGGGTGCAGGAGGGCGAACTTCACCGACGAGCTGCCCGAGTTGAGCACCAGAACCATGGCATCGGCCTCGCCGCGGAACTCGTGGCCGGCGCCGGTCACCCCGAGCGGCTGTCGGCTAGGACCTGGCACGGGAACCACCGTCCGTTCGGAGTGAATCATGATCTTTGCGCGGTCAGGTCGAGGACGTGCGCCGCGGCGGGCAGGCTGATGATGACGACCCGGCCACCGGACGGGGTGCCCTCGCAGCGCAGCGGGACGTTGATCGCCTCGGCGAGGTCGGTAGCCAGCCTGAGCGGGACGCTGGGCGGGCCGCCGGAGCCGTCCGGGCCCTGGTCGGTGATGCGGACCTCGACCCGGCCGTCCAGGCTGGCCGCGGTGAGCACCGGCGGCGGGCCGCCCGGGCAGCGGTAGGAGGCATCGGCCAGCAGGCTGGCCAGGATCCGGGTCAGGAGCGTGGCGTCGGCGATCACGTCGGGCAGGTCCTCGGCCAGGCTGACGGTGACCGCCTGCCGGCCCGGCCCCAGGTCGTCGAGGGAGGCGCCCAGCACCTCGTCCAGATCGACCGGCCCGAGATAGGTCTCGATGGCTCCGGTGTGCAGCCGGCTGAGGTCCCGCAGGTCGTCCAGCAGCCTGCTGAGCTGGTCCACGGCGCGGGCCGCCTGGGCGAGCAGCCCGGCCCGGTCACCCGGCTCGAGCGCGGTGCGCCGGTCCCCGGCGGCCGCCAGCGCATCAAGCGCGGTCCGGGCGGTGGTGAGCTGCTCGCGGGCGTGCTCGCCGGTCGCGGCGAGCAGCGCGGCCCGGCCGCGGAAGTCGGCCGTATGCCAGGCGGCCTCGGCGTCCTGCTCTTCCCGGCGCCGGGACCCGATGCCGGCCACGATCTGGGTCGCACACGACCGGAGCACGCGCACGTCCTCCCGGCCGAGACGGCGCCCCCGGCCGGCCAGCGTCATGGTCTCGTCGACCGGCACCTCCAGGTCGGCTCCGCAGCCTTCCGGCGGCCGATCGCCCGCGCTGGCCACGACGTCGCAGTCGGCGCCGTCCGGGCGCCGTTCCAGCAGGCTGACGGCGGCCAGGCCGTACATCTGGCGGATCTCCTCGAGCAGGGCGGGCGGGTCGCCGTGCCCGCGCAGCGCGGCGGCGGCGAGCCGGGTCAGGGCCGCCGCCTCCGCGCTGGCCCGCCTGCTCTCGGCTCGCCTGGTGTGGGCCCAGCGGGACCGGACTGCGGTCAGCGACCGGACGAAGGACCGCCGGCCCGCGGCCGCTGCGTCGCGGCTGACCAGGTGCACGTCCATGTGCCCGGCCCGGCGGGCCACCCTGGTCGGGATGCTCTTTCCCGACAGGAGGGTGAGGACCCGGCCGCGCCGGCTCGCGCCGAGCACGATCTGGCTCGCGTTCTCGGCCCGGGCGAACCGCAGCAGCGTTTCAGGGACGTCATCCCCCGGTATCTCCTGGAAGCTGCCGCCTACCGCGGCCACCAGGGCCCGCTGCGTGCCGAGCACTCCATCCAGCCCGGCGGCCAGGCCGTCGTCCCGGTCGACGTGGAGCGCGAGCAGGTCGCTTCCCGGGGTCCGGGCCGCGATCCGGGCGGCCCGCCTGATCACGGCCTCGTCGCCCTTCTCGCCGGCGATGCCGACCACGATCCGCTCCCTGGTCTCCCACGGGGCGGCGATGCCATGCTCGGCCCGGTACCGCTGCATGCCTTCCTCGACCCGGTCGGCCACCCACAGCAGGGCCAGCTCGCGCAGCGCGGTGAGGTTCCCCGGCCGGAAGTAGTGGGTCAGCGCGGCCTCGATCCGGTTGGGCGGGTAGACGTTGCCGTGCACCATCCGGCGCCGCAGCGCCTCGGGAGTCATGTCGACCAGCTCGATCTGGTCGGCGCGGCGCGCGACGTCGTCGGGCAGCGTCTCGTGCTGCTCCACGCCGGTGACCTGCCTGGCCACGGTGCTGAGCGATTCCAGGTGCTGGATGTTCAAGGTGGTGATCACGTCGATGCCCGCGTCGAGCAGCTCCTCGACGTCCTGCCAGCGCTTGGCGTTCCGGCTGCCGGGCACGTTGGTGTGGGCGAGCTCGTCCACCAGGGCGATCTCCGGGCGCCGGGCCAGGACGGCGTCGAGATCCATCTCGGTGATGGCCGCGCCGCGGTAGGTCATCGTGCGCCGCGGCACGATCTCCAGGCCTTCGGCCTGCGCCGCGGTCAGCTGCCTGCCGTGGGCCTCGATCAGCGCGCCGACCACGTCCGTGCCGCGGGCGAGACGGCGGTGGCCCTCGGCGAGCATCGCGTAGGTCTTTCCCACCCCGGGTGCCGCGCCGAGGTAAAGGCGCAGCTTCCCGCGGCTATGCCCGCGCTCTGCCGGAAGTGATTCGGCCATCGCCCTGAGCCTCTCGGTGCCCTGATCGTTCCTCTCAGGGAAGCATGCGCGGCTGGTCCCCGTTAGGGTCGCGGTCCCCTGGCCGGACGGACGAAAGGCCCGGACCAAAGGCCCGGACCAAAAGGCCCGGAAGGGCCGGTACGGGATTGGCCGCGCCCGGCAGGACGCGGCCAATGGGTGCGCTGGGCCGTTCCGGGCCCGGCCGCGCTACCTGGCGGTGGTGACCTCGATCCTCTTAGCGGATACCTTCTGCTCGGCCTTCTGCCCGACCGAGACGGTGAGGATGCCGTCGCGGTAGCTGGCCGTCACCGCGTCCTCGTCGGCGCTGGCCGGCAGCGGGAGGGTACGGCTGAACGAGCCGTAGCGGAACTCCGACCGGTGCTTGCCCTCGGTCTTCTCCGTCCGCTCCGCGCGGATGGTCAGGTATCCGGCTTCGACCGTGACCTCGACGTCCTTCTCGGGGTCGATCCCGGCCAGCTCCGCCCGGATCACGTAGTGGTCACCCTCGGTGTACTCCTCGATCCTCATCGGCTGGCCCCGGGAGGGGCGAAGCGTGAAGAATGGCTCCTCCAGCCATTCCATCAGGTCCGGGAAGATGGTCCTTGGGTCCCGGTGCATCACAGTGCTCATCTGATCTGCCTTTCTCTGCGAGTGCCTCCAGTTCCGATCACGGCTCATGGCGGGAAGGACCCATCCGCTTCTCGCGGATCCTGATTGCGCGGTGCGCGGGCCGGGCGGGCAACCGAGCCGTCGTGCCGTCTACCCGATCCGCTATCTCCGCGTCTTCGCTACGGGTCCTTCTCGCTGGTTCCATGCCATGCGCCGGCGTGTCTCCGGGCTAGGGCCAATGGTCCCGCCCGCCGGGGACCAGCGGCCCCAGGGCGCGCACAGGAACCGGCGCGGCTCTCAAATGAGCCGGCGCGACGCCACCGGCGGATAGGTCCCGGGCGGTTCCTCACGTTCCGGTACCGGAAGCGGCGTGGTGTCGTCGAACGCGTAGCCGAGCTCGCCCTCGACACCGATGACCCCGTCGATGGTGCCGACCGCCTCGCTGATGAGGCCCAGCATGCTCTTGCGCTCGACTTCCCCGGCCAGCCTCACCACTCCGTCGGTCACCTCCACGTGCACCAGGGCCGGGTTGGTGCCCAGGTAACCGGCCAGGACGTCCGTTATGATCTCGGCCTGGATCTCGCTGTCCGGCCGCAGGAAGATCTGGAGCAGATTGCGAGGGCCGACCACGCCGAGCAGCTCCCCGGTCTCGCCGGTGACCAGCAGGCAGGTGATCTCGTGCCGGTCCATCAGCCGGGCCGCCTCGGCCACGGTGGCGCCGGGGCGCACCGTCACCGGGACCCTGCTCATGATCTCGCCAGCGGTCTCGGCCATGGCGATGTCCCGTCGCGCCCGGTAGTTCAGGTTTATCGAGTGCCGGGCCTCCGGATCCCGCTGGAGTTCTTCCTTGCGGAGCAGGTCGGTCTCGGTGATGACGCCGAGAATCTTGCGTTGGGGGCTCACCACCGGAACGGCGCTGACCTTCTGCCTGACCAGCAGGTCGGCCACGTACTTCAGCGGGGTGGCCGGCGTGACCGTGGCCGCGTCCGCCGTCATGACGTCGCGGACCGTGTGATGATGCATGACGCCTCCTTCGGGATTCTCGCGCCCAGGTCATCACTCGTAGCCCGGGCCCGGTAGGGTCTGTCTTCCCTAACCGGGCAGACGAACAGCCTGGCCAGAAGGCCCGGGAGGCAGCGCCATCCGGCGGCGTAGGCGCCGATCCCCGGCCTAGGCCTCCGCAGTGACACGCCCCGGCCCGCGCATGGCGTCCTGAACCGTCCAGATGGCTGCGGTCAGGGCGTCGAACCGGCGCAGGTCCCGGCTCATCTCGGCGAAGTCCCCCGCCCGGGCCGCGGTGATCGCATCGTCGGCCGCGGCCGCCAGCCGGTCCAGCCGTGCCCGGAGGAAGGCCCGGCCGCCAGGATGACCGCTCCAGGCGTCGGCGGCGGCGACCACGACGCGGCCCGCGGCCTCGGCCTCAGCCAGCACGGCGCGGGTGGCCTGGGCGATCTCGACCACGACCCGGCGCGGCACGGGCGCCCCCACGTCGTCATGGGCCAGCATCCGCAGGCTGTTCAGAGGCACTGCGCAGCGGGCCTGGTGATCCCGAATCTCGTCGGTGACGGCCATGACAACCGGGAGCCCCTTCCTAAGTACAACGGATCTCATTTCAAGGCAGCAGCCGGCCGTGCGCCTAGGGACAAAGGTCCCCTCTTCCGCAGGCCACGCCGCCCGCGGCTCGGTCTGCTCCCCCGGCCGCAAGCGTCCCTGATCTCGTCTGGGCCAAGGCGGGTGGTGGCGGTGCGGGACCTTGGGCCGCGGTTTCCGGGAGGTACGGCTCTGCCATCGCGGCCTGCCCGAGGCGAGCGTGAAGTCCGCTACGACCACCGAGCAGGCCGGCACCCCCATGTGGCGCGGCCGTCGCAGTCGGGCGAGAAGTAGGGATCTGGCCGGGATGAAGACCCAGGAGACAAAGGAAAAGCTGGCGGTCGGAAACGGCGCGGCTGCCACGGCCCGGCCGGACCCGAACCTGGTGCCGGCCGATCCGCTCGAACCCGTGGAGGAGCTGTTCCGGGACCTGCGCGCCTCCCCGGGCGGCTTCTCGAGCCGGGAGGCGGCACGGCGGCTGGAAGTATCAGGCCCGAACGAGCTGGTCCGCCGCGGCGGACGGCGCTGGCCCGGTGAGCTGGGCCGCCAGCTGACCCACCCGCTCGCGCTGCTGCTGGCCGCGGCCGCGGCGCTCGCCTGGGCCAGCGGCTCACCGAAGCTGGCCATCGCGATCGCCGGGGTGATCCTGCTCAACGCCAGCTTCTCCTTCGTCCAGGAGCTCCAGGCCGAACGAGCGGTCGAGGCGCTGGCCGCGTTCCTGCCGGAACGAGCCCAGGTCCTGCGGGACGGCTCCCGGCAAGAAATCGAGGCGCGGCTGCTGGTGCCCGGTGACGTCATGCTGATCGACGAGGGGGAAAGGATCTGCGCCGACGCGCGGCTGATAGCCGGCACCGTGGAGGTCGACATGTCCACCCTCACCGGCGAGTCGGTCCCGGTCATCCGGTCGGCCGACGCCGCGGATGGCCAGGTCCCGCTCCTGCAGGCCGGCGAGCTGGTGTTCAGCGGGAGCGAATGCACCGGCGGGGAGGCCCGCGCTGTGGTCACCGCCACCGGCATGGCCACCGAGCTGGGCCGCATCGCCGCGCTGAGCCAGCGGGTGGGGCGCGACGAGAGCCCGCTTGAGCATCAGGTCAAGCGGGTGGCCCGGCTGATCGCGCTGGTGGCAGTCGGCGCGGGACTGGCGTTCTTGCCCATCGGCCTGGCCGCCGGGCTCACCCTGGCCGCCGCGGCGAGTTTCGCCATCGGGCTGCTGGTGGCCAACGTCCCCGAAGGGCTGCTCCCGACGATCACGCTCGCGCTGGCGGTCGGCGTCCGGGAGATGGCCCGCCGCGGCGCCCTGGTCAAACGGCTGTCCGCGGTCGAGACCCTGGGCTCCACGTCGGTCATCTGCACCGACAAGACCGGCACCCTCACCCTGAACAAGATGCACGTGACCAGGACCTGGACCACGGCCGGCGAGGCAGACCTTGAGGCGCCGGATCCCGCGCCGCCCGCCGGGGCCGATACCGCCCTGCTCGCCCGCGTCGTATCGGCTTGCAACAGCGCCGACCTCAGCGGGACCGAGCTCAGCAGGACCGGCCTGAGCGGGCCGGCCTGGGCGGGACCGGCGGCCCGACGGGTGATCCAACCGAGGTGGCCCTGCTCCAGTTCGCCGCGCAGTGCGGACTGGATGTGTCGGCGGACCGCCGCGCGGCCGCGCGCCGGCGGCTGTTCCGCTTTGATCCGCGGATCAAGCTCATGACCACCGTCGACCAAGAGGACCACGGCCTGGCGGTGAACACCAAGGGCGCCCCGGAGGAGGTCCTGGCCCGGGCGACCAGGATCCGCCGCGGCACGGCCGAGGTTCCGTTCACGGCCGGGGATCGTGCCGCCGTGACCCAGGTCATGACCGGATACGCCGGGCAGGGCCTGCGCGTGCTCGCCGTCGCCCGGCGCCTACTGGCGCCGGGAAGCGCCGTCCCCGATCAGCGCGATGCCGCGGAGCGGGACCTGTGCCTGGTCGGGCTGATAGCGATGCTTGACCCGCCGCGGCCCGAAGTGGCCGCCGCGATCCGGCTGGTGCATCACGCCGGCATCCGCGTCCACGTGGTCACCGGCGACAACGGGCTGACCGCAGCCGCGATCGCCCGCCGCACCGGCATCGGGACCGGCGACGGCGGGATGCGGGTGGTCAGCGGGACCGAGCTGGACGCGATGACCGAGAAGGACCTCGATTCGCTGCTCGGCTCCGGAGCCGAGGTGGTGTTCGCGCGCAGCTCGCCGGAAGCCAAGCTGCGCATCGCCGACGCGCTGCGGGCCATGGGTCAGGTCGTGGCGATGACGGGTGACGGGGTCAACGACGCGCCAGCGCTCCGCCGGGCCGATATCGGCGTGGCCATGGGCCGTTCGGGCACCGACGTGGCCCGTGAGGCGGCCACCATGGTGCTCACCGACGACAACTTCGCCACCATCGTCGCGGCCGTGGAGGCAGGCCGACGCGTCTACGACAACGTCCGCAAGTTCATCTGCTATATCTTCGCCCACGCCGTCCCCGAGGTGCTGCCGTTCCTGATCTTCGCGCTGGCCGGCGGGACGGTGCCGCTGCCGCTGACCGTGATGGAGATCCTCGCCATCGATCTGGGCACCGATACGCTGCCCGCTCTGGCGCTCAGCCGGGAGCCCGCCGAGCCCGGGCTGATGGACCGCCCGCCGCGATCACCCAGGCAAGGCGTGATCAGCGGCGCCATGCTGGCCCGCGCCTGGGGATTCCTCGGCCTCATCTCCGCCACCCTGGTCATGGCCGGCTTCTTCTTCACCTTGCGTCACGCGGGCTGGCACGCGGGTGCCGACACCGGCCCCGGCACCCCGCTGAACCTCGCCTACCGCCAGGCCACTACGGTCGCCTGGCTGGGCATCGTGGCCTGTCAGGTCGGCACCGCCTTCGCGGTCCGCACCGATCACGCATCGCTGCGCCAGGTCGGCGTGTTCACCAACAAGCTCCTGCTGGCCGGGATCGCCGTCGCCCTGGCCTTCGCCGCCCTGGTGATCTATCTGCCCGCCATGAACGGCTTCTTCGGCACCGCCCCTCTTTCACCGGGCCAGCTCGCCATCGTGGCCCCTTACCCCTTTATCGTCTGGGGCGCCGACGAGATCCGCCGCATGCTCGTCCGCCGCAGGCAGGACGCGGGCCCGCTGGCCCGCACCTAAGGTGACCAACTGCGCGGAAACGAGGACCTTCGGCTCTCGATGTCCCGGGTCAGGCCGACCGATACTGGACTTGGGCTTGGTGGGAGCGCTGCGACGAAGGCCCTGTCGTCGTGGCCGCACCGGCACCAGCGGCGGGCAGCGCCGCCGCGAAGACTGCGCAAAGAGGCTAGTCATGAGAGCCGTCGTCAAGGATGTCATGTCCGCTCATCCGATTTCGGTAACCAGGGACTCGCCGTTCAAGGAGCTGGCCGCCAGGATGTTCGAGTCCGCGGTGAGCGGGTTCCCCGTCGTGGACGGCGACGGCAGGGTCATCGGGGTGGTTTCCGAGGCCGACATGCTGGCCAAAGAAGCCCGGCAAGACGGATACCACGCCTGGCGGGGGATAGTCGTCCCCATCGCCCACCGTACGGAGCGCCGTAAGGCGGCCGGCGTGACCGCGGGCGACCTGATGACCAGTCCGGCGGTGACCGTCGCGGAACGTGACACGGTCGAGCACGCCGCCGCGCTGATGTACGCCCGCGGGCTCAAGCGGCTGCCGGTGATGGACGCGGCCGGGCGGCTGGCCGGGATCATCAGCCAGCTCGATGTGCTGTCCGTCTTCGACCGCAGCGATGAGGAGATCCGCGAGGAGATTATCAACGAGGTGATCCCCCTCGTATCGGAGCCGAGCTGGTACTCGGTCAGGGTCAAGAACGGCATCGTGACCGTCGAAGGCACCCCGGAGACCGTCCCGGGCGCCCGCGAGGTTCTCGCCCGGATTCGTCACGTCCAAGGCGTGGTAGCGGTGCGCGACCACCTGCCCGCTGCCCCTCGTCACCGTCCCGTGGCCCTAAGTCGCTAATTGACCCGTGCCGACCGGCATGCGCACTCGGGACCTTTTGCCCTGTCTCGGCGGCTGGGTGCCACCGAGGGTGAAGGTGATAAGCCAACCGGGCTCACGTCCAGTGGGCAAGGAGGTCGCCATGACTGCGATGACCGACGGGATCGTAATCGGATACGACGGGTCGCCGGGCAGCGATGAGGCACTGCGCTGGGCCGCCAGGGAAGCTTGGGCCCGAGGGACCGTGCTGACCCTCTGCCTGGCCTGGCCGTCAGCTGAGCTCACGCAGCTCGGCAACGGGTCGATCCAGGAGCATGCCCGGCAGCGGAGCGAGGAGATCCTCGCCCGGGGGGTGCGGCTCGCGGGGACGGTCCCGGACCTGGCTGAGATCAGGACGGTGGTAGCCGAAGGGTCCCCCGCCCGGCTGCTTTGCGAGCGCAGCGGCACGGCCGAGATGGTCGTGATCGGTTCCTGCGGCCAGGGCGGGCTGTCCGGCTCGCTGCTGGGCTCGGTCTCCTGGCAGGTAGCCAGCCACGGGCAGGGACGGATCGTGGTCGTCCGCGGGCAGTGGCGGCCGGTTAACCAGGCCCCCGGCCTGGTGGTGGCCGGAGTGGACGGATCGCCGCCATCGCGGGAGGCGGTGATATTCGCCTTCGAGGAGGCGCAGCTCCGGGACGTGCCCGTCATCGCGCTGTGCGCCCTGGCCGATAATCCGGGCATGCTCGGCGGCATGCGGCATATGGAGGACGGCTTCGGCCACCTGATGACCTCGCTTGAGAAGGAGCACCCGGAAGTCACGGTGCTGCGGCAGGTGTCGTTCGGCTCGCCGCGGGCGGCGCTGCTGACCGCCGCGGCCGAGGCCCAGCTGCTGGTGCTGGGCTCACGCGGCCTGGGCGGCGTCGAGGGCATGCGGCTGGGCTCGGTCGCCGGGGCGCTGCTGCACCATTCGCCGTGCCCGGTCGCCGTCGTTCACCCGCGGGCAGCGCGTTAGGCCGCCCCTACCGGCAGGCCAGATGCCCTTCGGCTGATGATCGAGGACTTCCGTCCCTTACCGCGCTCCGGGCCCGGCAGGCACGGTGATAGGGCAACGAGCCGGCCGGAGCATGGGCGTGCCTGGCCGGGACTCCGGAGGAGGCTCCGATGTCACCACCTGGCGGCCCCGGGTGCATGACCCGCCCGACCGAAAGGGACCCGGCATGAACCTGCACGGACGGAGCCTGCTCAAGGAGATCGACCTCACCGCCGAGGAATTCCTCCAGCTGGTCAACCTGGGTGAGCGCCTGCGGCTGGAAAAGCACATCGGCCAGCGGCGCAGCCGGCTGGCCGGGCGCAATATCGCGCCGGTGTTCGAGGAGACCTCGGCCTGGACCAGGTCCGCCTTCGAGGTCGCGGCGCACGATGAGGGCGCCCACGTCACCTACCTTGGCCCAGGGGAATCACAGCTCGGCGTCAGGGAGTCGATGAAGGACACCGCCCGGGTGCTGGGCCGGATGTTCGCGGCATAGAGTTCCGCGGATCGCCCCAGGAGACGGCGGAGACGCTCGGCGCCTACGCCGGAGTCCCGGTGTGGAACGGGCAGACCGATGACTGGCATCCCACCCAGATGCTGGCCGACATCCTCACCATGTGCGATCACACCGCCCGGCCCCTCAGCGAGGTCACCTACTGCTACCTCGGCGACGGCCGGACCAGCGCGGCCAGCTCGCTGCTGTGACCGGGGCCATGCTCGGGATGGACGTGCGGATCTGCGCTCCGGAGCCGTGGCCGCCCTCGGCCCAGGTGCAGGACATCGCGGCCAAGCTCGCGGCCGGCTCCGGTGCCCGGGTCGCGGTCACCGCGGACATCGCCGCGGCGGTCGCGGGCGCGGACTACCTGTACGCCGGCGCCTGGCTGCCGGCGGGCGAGCCGGCCGATGACTGGGACGAGCGGATCGACCTGCTGCTCCCCTACCAGGTGAACGGGGGCATGCTGACGGCCGCCGGGAACCCGGCGGTCAAGTTCATGCACGGCCTGCCCGCGGTGCACAACCGGGCGACCGCGATCGGGCTGCGCCTGCAGCGCCGGCGCGGCCTGCAGGCCCTGGAAGTGACCGAGGAGGTCTTCGAATCGCCCGCCTCGATCGTGTTCGACCAGGCCGAGAACCGGCTGCACACCATCAAGGCGGTCATGGTCGCCACCGCGGGTGACGCCGACTGAGGATCGTGGCCGCGATCAGCCCGCGGACGGGACGGTTACGACCGGGCCGTGAGTGTGGCTCAGGACGGCGTGCGTGACCGAAGCGGGACCGTGGTGCCCGGAGCGCCTGCCCAGCACGACCAGGTCGGCGCGGGCGGACAGGCCGACCAGCGCCCGGCCCGGGTGCCCGTGAACGACGTCCTGGCTGACCGTGACGCCGGGGTACCTAGCCCGCCACTTGTCCAGCAGCGCCCCCAGGCGGCTGGCCGCCTCCGTCTCGGCCGCGTGGCGGATCGGCTCTTCGGAGAAGATCGGCCCGGCTCGCGAGAGGTCCGCGTCCGGGATGTGCCAGGAGTGGATCGCGATGAGGCTGGCCTGGCGCAATGCCGCCTCCTCGAACGCGAAGGCGAGCGCGGCGGGGTTCTCCTCCTCGTCGATGCCGATGCCGACCAGCGGGGGTTCAGGCTCGGCCGCCACCCGGACCACGACGACAGGGCAGGACGCGTGCGTGGCCGCGTGCCGGCTGACCGACCCGAGTATCATCGCCGCGAACTCCCCGGTACCGCGCGAGCCCACCACCAGCATCAGTGCGCCGTTCCCGCTGTTGGTGACCGCCTCGCCGGGCGGTCCGTCCACAGCGTCGGCGTCGATCAGCAGTCCGGGGGCCGACTTGGCCGCGCGCTCGGCCGCCGCGGCCAGAGCCTGGTCACGCTTGATGCGCCGGGCATCAGCCTCCGCGTCGTGGCCGGACATGGCGTGGCCGCCGATCATCCGGGGCAGCAGTGCCGCGGCGGAGACGATCCGCAGCGGAGCGCCGCGCAGCGCCGCCTCCCGGACGGCCCAGTCGACCGCCCGCAGTGATTCCGCTGAGCCGTCTGTGGCGGCCACGATGGGCTTGGCTGACATGGCTGATTGATCCTCCTTCGAGGACTAGGACCTGCCGGGCAGGTCGCGGATGCGGGCACCCGCCGCGGCCAGCGCCTGGCGCGAGACCCGGGAATGATGACCGCATAGCAGCAACTCGGTCTGGTGGGGCCGGGCTGCGCTGGGCGGCATGATGACCAGCACCATAGCCCGGGCCGGGCAGCAGCAGGCCCGCTCGGCCAGGCCGGGCCGCGTCTCGCGTGACGGGATGACGTCATCAAGCGGCGGCTCGGCCACATTGTCGTTCTTCCTGGCTGACCGGTACGGGTATCGCTTGCTCATGCCATCAGCCTGGCCCGGCCCCGGGCGGCCCGGCAGAGACCAAGCTCACGACAGGAGATGCCAAAGGTCCCTCACCTTGGACCCTGGCCGTGGCCCGCGGTGCGGCGGTTTCATCGAAGTATCCGGCTCGCCCGGAACACGCCGCGGGAACAGCGGCCAGGAGCTGGAGGACCAGATGGTGGCCGCCGCGCAGGTGATCGTCCCGGAGCATCATGTGCCCGAGCTGCCGGACGGCTGGTGGTACGCGGCCAAGCGCCGGCTGCTCGGCCCGCCGCTGGTGACCGAGCAGCTGAGCAGCCAGCGGCTGTCCAAGCCGCTCGCGCTCGGGGTGCTGTCGTGCGACGGGCTCTCGTCGGCCGCGTACGGAACCGAGGAGATCCTCTACGCGCTGCTGCCGTTCTTCGGCCTGGCCGCGTTCACGCTGGTGCTGCCGCTGACCATGCTGGTCCTGTTCGGCGTGATGCTGGTCGTGCTGTCCTACCGCGAGGTGGTCTCGGTCTACACCCGGGCGGGCGGCTCGTACGTCGTGGCCCGGGAGAACTTCGGGCCGCGGGTGGCCCAGGTCGCCGCGGTCGCCCTGCTGATCGACTACGTGGTCACCGTCGCGGTGCAGACCGCCGCGGGCAGCGCGGCGATCGTGTCCGCGTTTCCGGCGCTGTCCCGGATCCCGGTCATCGGCCCCAAGATCCTGCTGCTCATCTCGGTCCTGGCCATCGGCCTCATGTGCCTGGGAAACCTGCGCGGCATCCGGGAGGCCGGCCGGATCTTCGCGCTGCCGACCTACCTGTTCGCGGCCGGCGTGATCGCGATGATCGTCACCGGCGTGGCCCGGGAGCTGATCGGCGGCGGGCTGCAGCACGTCCAGACTGGTCCCGGGACGGTCAGCATCGGATCGCATTCGGGCCTGATCGCCATCGGCGCCCTCTACATCATGGCCAAGGCGTTCGCCAACGGAGGCTCATCGCTCACCGGGATCGAGGCGGTCTCCAACGCGGTCAGCGCGCTGCGCCCGCCGGAAGGGCGCAACGCGCGGCAGATCCTGGCCATGCAGGGCGTGACCGTGGCGTTCCTGATCGCGGGGATCTCCTGGCTCGCGCACGTCACCCACGCCACCCCCTATACGGCCGGGTTCCCGACCGTGCTAGCGCAGGAAGCCAGGCAGGTGTTCGGGCCCTCCCCGGCCGGGCAGGCCATGTTCCTCGTGCTCCAGGCCGCGACCGCCGCCATCTTGTTCACCGGCGGCAACACCAGCTTCACCGGCTTCCCGTTCCTGGCCAGCTTCGTCGCGGAGGATTCCTTCCTGCCCCGGTGGCTGACCCGGCGCGGCCACCGGCTGGTGTTCTCCAACGGCATCGTGCTGCTCACCGTGCTGTCGCTGGGGCTGATGCTGGTGGCCGGCGCCACCGTCGACGCGCTCATCCCGTTCTACGCCATCGGCGTGTTCACCGGGTTCGCCATGGCCGGGTTCGGCATGGCCCGCTACCACCGCCGGACCCGGGAGCCGGGCTGGCGGCGCAAGCTGGTGATCAACACCGCGGGCGGGATCTACACGGGGCTGGTGGTGGTGCTGTTCGCGGTGGTGAAGTTCACCGAGGGCGCGTGGCTCATCGTGATCCTGTTCCCGGGCCTGGTGTACCTGCTCATCCGGCTCAACCGGGAGTACCGGCACGAGGCCGAGATCCTGGACGACCTGACCGGGCGCGAGCTGCGGCCGAGTCCGCCGAACTTCTCCCGGCGCTCGGTCCTGGTCCTGGTCGACAGCTACGACCTGGCCACCATCGCCGCGCTGAAGTACGCCAAGAGCCTGCGCCCGACCACGCTGCGGGCGGTGCATTTCAGCCTGGACAGCGCCCGGGCCGACAAGCTGCGGCGGCTCTGGCTCGAGGCTGACACCGGGACGGGGCTGGAGCTCGCCGACTGCCCCGACCGGCGGCTGGCCCACGCCGCGGCCCGGCTCGCCGCCGCCGAGGCGGCCATCCCCGGCACGCACGTCACCGTAGTGCTGCCGCGGCGCAGCTACCCGGTGCTGGCCAGCCGGCTGCTGCACGACCACACCGCGGACCGGATCGCCCGGGTGGTCAGCCGCGTCCCGTCCGCGGCGGCCACCATCATCCCCTTCGACGTGCAGCACAAGATCGAGACCCTGAAGGCCAGGCGGGCCCGGGCCGACGGTCTCAGCGAATACGAGTGGCCGGTGCCGCCGTCGGGCACGGACCCGATCGGCTCCCTGCGGCAGCCCGGCCCGGCCACCGTGCAGGGGCGCCTGCGCGCGGCCCAGGTCCGGCCCGTCCAGGACAACAACGTGCTGGCCTGTGAGGTGGCCGACTCGACCGGCGAGCTGACCGCCCTGTTCTACGGCCGCACGCACATCACCGGCGTCGAACCGGGCCGCCGGATCCGCCTGCAGGGCATGGTCGGCATCGGCGACGACGGCCATCCAGCCATGGTCAACCCCGTCTGCGAGCTGCTGGGCTGAGCCCGGTCACGAGTCCTGCGGGCTCGCCAGCCACAGCTGCGAGCCGTCCTCCAGCGGCTGGAGCTGAGGCTAGGGGTGCGGCTAGGGGTGGCCCCGACGCGGGAAATGATGATAAGAGGAGAGGTATGGAAGACGTATTTGTGCTGTCCGCCGTCCGGACGCCGATCGGCAAGTACGGCGGCGGCCTGGCCTCCGTGTCGCTGGGCGACCTGGCCGCGTCGGTGGTGCGCGAGGCGGTCAGCCGGTCCGGCGTGGAACCGGACCAGGTCGGCCACGCCGTCTTCGGCAACGTGATCCACACCGAGCCCAGGGACATGTACCTGGCCCGGGTCGCGGCGCTGAACGGCGGCCTGCCCACCGGGATACCCGCGCTCACCCTGAACCGGCTGTGCGGCAGCGGGCTGCAGGCCATCGTGTCGGCGTCGCAGTCCATCATGCTGGGCGACTGCGAGGTGGCGGTGGCCGGCGGGGCCGAGTCGATGAGCCGTGCGCCGTACTGGCTGCCCGGGATGCGATGGGGCCAGCGGATGAATGACGGGGTCGCGCTCGACCCCATGGTCGGCGCGCTCACCGACCCGTTCGAGGCCTGTCACATGGGGGTGACGGCGGAGAACGTGGCCACCGACTTCGGCGTGTCGCGGGAGGACCAGGACGCCCTGGCGGCCGAGAGCCACCGCCGGGCCGCGGCCGCAGCCGCGGCCGGCTACTTCGCCGAGCAGATCCTGCCCATCCAGCCGCCGGGCCGGAAGGCCGCTCTGGTCGAGGGTGACGAGCACGTCCGGCCCAGCGTGAGCCTGGACGATATGGCCAAGCTCCGTCCCGCCTTCGCGCCCGACGGCACGGTGACCGCGGGCAACGCGTCCGGTATCAACGACGCCGCCGCGGCCGTGGTGCTCGCGTCGGAATCCTTCGTGGCCAGGAGCGGCCTGACCCCGCTCGGCAAGCTGGTCGGGTACGCCCACGCCGGGGTCGAGCCGCGGATCATGGGCATGGGCCCGGTGCCGGCCACGAACCGGGTCCTGGACCGCACCGGGGTCAAGGTCGACGAGATCGACGTGTTCGAGGTGAACGAGGCCTTCGCGGCCCAGGCCCTCGCGGTGGTCAGGGAACTCGACCTGCCGCCCGAGCGGACCAACCCGAACGGCAGCGGGATCTCGCTGGGTCACCCGGTCGGCGCCACCGGCACCATCCTCACCGTCAAGGCCCTGTACGAGCTCAAGCGAACCGGCGGCCGGTACGCCCTGGTCACCATGTGCATCGGCGGCGGGCAGGGCATCGCGGCGATCTTCGAGCGGGTCTGATACCGGCCCCGCGCCTTGGGCATCAGTAGCCGCGGCAGGCCGAACTAGCCGCGGCTACGGGCGCCAGCTATCCTGGCGGTGCAACGTCGCCGGGAGGGATTCTGCTGGTGGAACCTAGTGCGGGCCGCCCGGAACTGCTCCCGTCCCTGCAGCTGGACGAGCTGCTCGCCGAGCTGCAGACGCGGCTGCAGGCCGTGCTGGCCACCAGGGACCGGATGCGCGGCCTGCTGGAGGCCGTCGTGGCCATCGGCTCGGGCCTGGACCTGGAGTCCACCCTGCGGCGGATCGTGGAGACCGCGGTCGGGCTGGTGGATGCCTCCTACGGGGCGCTGGGCGTGATCGGCGAGGACAAACGGCTGGCCGAGTTCATCCCGGTCGGCCTGAGCGCGGAGGAGATCGAGCGCATTCACCACTGGCCCGAGGGCCGGGGCCTGCTGGGCCTGCTCATCGAGGATTCCCGGCCGCTGCGGCTGGCCAACATCGCCAGCCACCCGGCATCGTCGGGTTTCCCGCATGGTCATCCGCCGATGGGCAGCTTCCTCGGCGTCCCGGTACGGGTGCGCGACGAGGTGTTCGGCAACCTGTACCTGACCAACAAGCGCAGCGGCGGTGAGTTCACCGAGGATGATGAGGCGGTGCTGCTCGCGCTGGGCGCCGCGGCCGGCGTGGCGATCGAGAACGCCCGGCTTTACGAGGCGGCCCGCCGCCAGCAGCGCTGGATCCAGGCCAGCGCCGAGGTCACCACCCGGCTGCTGTCCGGCTCGGACCCCGCGGACGTGCTCGCCGACGTCAGCCTGCAGGCGCTGAGCCTGTCCGGTGCCGACCTGGCCATGCTCGCGCTGCCCGATGAGGAGCGACGCCGGCTGACCGTCAGCTACGCCGAGGGCGACGGCGCGGACGCCGTGCGCGGCCTGGTGCTTCCGGCAGGCGAGTCGATGTCCGGGCGGGTGCTGGCCACGGGCGAGCCGGTGACGTCGGCCGACTTCGCCGCCGACGAGCGCGCCGCGGCGGCCGCTCGCGGGGCGATGAGCCAGATCGGGCCCGCCATCGTGTTCCCGCTCGGTGCGCCGGGCAACGTCAGGGGCGTGCTCACCATCGGGCGCCTGCACGGCGCGCCGCCGTTTCCCCAGGCGCAGGCGGACGTGGTGGCCTCGTTCGCCGCCCAGGCCGGAATCGCGCTCGAGCTGGCCGCCAGCCGGGCCGAGGCGGAGCGGCTGTCGCTGTACGAGGACCGGGACCGGATCGCCCGCGACCTGCACGACCTGGTCATCCAGCGGCTCTATGCCACTGGCATGTCACTGGAAGGCACCATGTCGATGATCACCAGGCCCGAGGTGGCCAGCCGGATCACCAACGCGGTCGACGCGATGGACGAGACGATCAAGGAAATCCGGGGCGCCATCTTCGCGCTGCAGGCCAGGGACACGGCCGACCGGGCGGATCTGCGCAGCGACATCGTCGACCTGGTCGAGGAGATGACGCCGCTGCTCGGGTTCGCTCCGTCGCTGCGGCTGGGCGCGGGCCTGGCCGGCCAGATCAAGCCGGAGGTGGGCGAGCAGGCGCTCGCGGCGCTGCGCGAGGCACTGTCCAACGCGGCCCGGCATGCGGCCGCCACCGTCGTCGAAGTGACCGTCGACCTCGATGCGGGCGGGATGCTCAGCGTCCAGGTCACCGACAACGGGATCGGCATTCCGGCCGACGGCAGGCGCAGCGGCCTGGGTAACATGGCCAGCCGCGCGGAGAAGCTCGGCGGAGATCTCCAGCTCGGCCCGGCCGATCCAGGTGCGCCCGCACCCGGGACCAGGCTGATATGGCGCGTTCCGGTCCGGGGCTTATCAGGGATGCGCGGCAGCCTGCGGCGCTCCGCAGGGCTGCAGGTCACCAACGCCGAGGCCGTTGGTCCCGGCCGCCGTCCCGCGAGCGGTCAGCCCGCGGCCGTTGAGGATCCCGGGTGTGATCCGGATGAAGTGCGCCCGCTGCCCGGGGGCCCATGAGCTGAGGTCCAGCTGCTCCAGCCGCGCGATCTCGGCCGGGTCGGTGACCTCCTGCGCCTGGCCGATGGCGGTCACGCTCCAGCCGACCCGGCAGGCCGGGTCCACGCTGTCGGCTTCGAACGCGACGACGGACCCGGCGGTCGCGGCGGCCAGCTTGCCGCTGTGATCCGTCCGGATGACGATGTCGCCGTGATCGAGCGCGAAGTTGACCAGCTCGACCGCGGGCAGCGCCTGCCGGGTGTAGATGATGCGGCCCACGGGCGCCGAGGCCATCAGGCGGAAGCATTCATCCCTGGTCAGTTGCTTGAGAGCCGAGCCGTCGGAGTACATGTCCGTAGGATGCCCGCCGCGAGGCGGGGGACCCAAGGGCACTAGGTCCCTATTCGTCGGGACTCCGGTCGTGCTGGTCGCTGAAGACGCGGACGGCGTAGGCGGCGGCCTGGGTCCGGCGTTCCATGCCGAGCTTGGCGAACAAAGCGGACACGTAGTTCTTCACCGTCTTCTCGGCCAGGAACATCCGCTCGCCGATCTGCCGGTTGGTGAGCCCCTCCCCGATCAGCTCGAGGATCTTGCGCTCCTGAGCGGACAGGCCGGCCAGCGGATCGCGCCGGGTCGACTGGTCCCGCAGCCGGGCCATCAGCTGGCTGGCCGCCCGGGGGTCCAGCATCGACTGGCCGGAGGCCACCGTGCGCACCGCGCCGACCAGATCGGTGCCGCGGATCTGCTTGAGCACGTAACCCGCCGCCCCGGCCATGATCGCGTCGAACAGCGCCTCATCGTCGCCGAACGAGGTGAGCATCAGGCAGGCGACCTCAGGCATCCGGGACCGGATCTCCCGGCACACCGAGACGCCGTCCCCGTCCGGCAGCCGCACGTCCAGCACGGCCACGTCCGGCTTGAGGGCCGGGATGCGGGCCAGCGCCGAGGACGCGGTGCCGGCCTCGCCGACCACCGTGATGTCCGGCTCGGCTTCAAGCAGGTCGCGGACGCCGCGGCGGACGACCTCGTGGTCGTCCATGAGGAACACCGCGATCGGCTTCTTGGCCTCGCCGCCCGCTGCCGGACCGCCCACCGGATCTGTCACCGTAACTCCCAATTTCCGCGCGTGCCGCCCCGTGGTCACACCGGACGGGCTGTATACCCTCAACTCTAGGCAGTATGGCCCTACGAAGCTAAGGACCAAGGTCACTGGCCAATGGCCCGTACGGCCTGGTTTCATGCCGGCGCGGCGCAGCGGATCTGGCGCCCGGCCTGGTTATGTTCATAAGCATGTTCGAGGCTGGCGACATTCTGGACGGGCTGAACGAACAGCAGCGCCGGGCGGCCACGCATGAGGGCGGCCCGCTGCTGGTCCTGGCCGGGGCGGGGACCGGCAAGACGCGGACGCTGGTGGCCCGGGCGGCCTGGCTGCGGGACAGCCACGGACTGCCGGCCAGCCGGATCCTGCTGCTGACCTTCACCCGCCGGGCCGCCAGCGACATGCTCGCCCGGGCCGCGTCGGCCGGGGCCGGCTCGGCCGAGCGGATCTGCGGCGGGACGTTTCACGCCATCGCCCACAAGATCATCCGCCAGCATGCGGAGTCGTTCTCGCTGCCGCCGCAGTTCACCATCCTCGACCAGGCCGATGCCGCTGACCTGATGGACGTGCTGCGCCCCGACCACGGCCTGGCCGACCCCGGCCAGCGGGCGCCGCGGGCGGCCACCTGCGCCGACATCTACAGCCGCTGCGTGAATACCGGGCGGCCGGTCAGCGAGGTGGTCACGGGCAGCTTCCCGTGGTGCGTCCCGTTCACCGGCCAGCTGGCCGAGCTGTTCCGCGCCTACACGGCCCGCAAGCGCGCCCGCCACCTGGTCGACTTCGACGACCTGCTGCTGCTGTGGCAGGCGGCACTGGCCGACCCGGCGGCCGGGCCGGTGCTGCGCGGCATGTTCGATGCGGTCCTGGTCGACGAGTACCAGGACGTCAACGCGGTCCAGGCCAGCATCGTCCGGCTGCTGCAGCCCGACGGGAAGCAGCTGACCTGCGTGGGCGACGACGCGCAGGCCATCTACGGCTTCCGCGGCGCCGACCCCGCGCACCTGCGCCAGCTGACCGCCGACTACCCCGGCCTGGATATCATCCGCCTGCACCGCAACTACCGTTCCCGGCAGGGCGTGCTGGACCTGGCCAACCTCATCCGGCCGTCGGCGCCGGGCCTGGACCTGACCCTGACCGGCGACCGCGGCCCCGGATCCCCGCCGCTGCTGGTCCGCTGCCACGACGAGGCCACGCAGGCCCGGGAGATCTGCGCCCGGATCCTGGAGGTAACGCAGGACGGCACGGCGCTGCGGGAGCAGGCCGTGCTGGTCCGCGCCGGCCATCACAGCGACATCCTGGAAATCGAGCTATCCGCGCGCAAGATCCCGTACGTGAAATTCGGCGGCCTGAAGTTCACCGACACCGCGCACGTCAAGGACTTCCTGGCCGCCGCGCGGATCCTGGCCAACCCCGCCGACGAGCTGGCCTGGTTCCGGCTGCTGCGCCTGCACGACGGCATCGGCCCGGGCCACGCCCGCCGCGTGCTGGCCATCGTGTCCCCCGGCACGGATCTGGAGCCGGGACAGTGGTCGGCCGCGGCGCAGGCCGCGCCCGCCCGGTCCAGGCGCGCGGTGACCGCCACGCTGGACCAGCTAGCCGCGGCCGCGGGCGCTCCGGGCCCGGCCCAGGCCGAGGCGCTCGTGAGGATCCTGGACCCGCTGATCCGCGCCCGTTACCCGGACGCCGAAGCCCGGCTCGCCGACCTCCGGCGCGTCGCCGACGCGGCCGCCGCCCAGCCGTCGCTGCACGACGCGCTGGCCGAGCTGACCCTGGACCCGCCGGTCTCCGGCTCGGACCTGGCCGGCCCGCCCCGGCTGGACGAGGACTACCTGACCATCTCCACCATCCACGCCGCCAAGGGCCTGGAGTGGCCGGTCGTGCACGTACCCCACCTCGTCGACGGCGCGCTGCCCAGCGACATGGCCCTGGGTGACCCGGCCGGGCTGGCCGAAGAACACCGCTTGTTTTACGTCGCCCTCACCCGGGCCCGCGATCAGCTGTACCTGTACGCGCCGCTGCGGCTGCACCTCCACCGCCGCGGCCGCGACGACCGGCACGGCTTCGGCCAGCTCACCCGCTTCCTGCACCGCGACGCGCTGGCCGCCTGCGACAATGCCACCGCGGCGGCGCCCGCTCCGGCCCTGCCCATGACCGGCCCGATCAGCGTCCGGGTGGACGCCGCGCTCGGCTCGCTGTGGGACGGCTGACGGCGGAAGTACGCCTGACCGGGCGCGGATAGCCGGATAATCCTGTCCGGCTGAGTGCTTTTTTGCCGGGTATGCGCCGTTTACCCTGATCATATGGGGATGTCGGCGACCGGCCCGCCAGGCCCGGTACGAGACGATCCGCGGAGCTTGCGAAGCCCGCGGGCCGCTGAACGCGGTGCCGTCGCGGCCCGGCGCCGCTGGCGGCGCCGGCGCCGTCAGCAGTGGGCGATGGGCTTCATGGCCGCCCTGACGGTGCTGGCGCTGCTGGTCATCGCCGGGTTCGTCAAAGAGATCTCCAGGACGCCGGCACAGGCCCGGTCGGCGGCGCTCACCGCGACCGCGCACACCGCCAGCCCCTCCCCGTCGCCCCGGCCTAGTCCGTCGCCATCGGCTCCCGCGGCGGCCCGGCAGGTCACCGACGGGTCCTCCGGGCTGTCCTACCGGCTGCTGTCCCGCCCCTGGCAGCGAGGCTGCCCGGGCGTCCTGGACACGCCCGTGTTCAGCTGGACCGCGGGCGAGCACGCCGTGGCCGGGCCCGCCGACATCGGCGGGACGGTGATCAACTGGCACGGCAACGCCTGCTCGGGCCTGCTCCAGCCGGACTTCGCGTATTCAGGTCCCGCCGACCTGGCCCCCGTCACGGCCGCCGTCGCGGCGGCGACCGACCCCGCCTACTACTCCGGGCTGACCCACGACCGCACCCTGCAGAGCAGCTCGGCGATGCAGGTCAGCGGGCACCCGGCCTGGCTGGTCACGTTCGGGATGACCTACCCCGACGCGGCGAGCGAGGGCCTGGCCTGGACCAGCGAGGAGGGCGCCGTGGTGGTCGTGGACCGCGGCGCGGGCCGGGCGCCGGCGCTGTTCTACGCGTCTGTGCCCGGCAACCTGGGCCGCGGGACGATCACGGCCCTGATTGATTCGCTCCGGCTGGCGGGCGCCGGCGGCGGGACCTAGCCCAGGCCTAGCCCCTGCTGATGGTGATGTCGCCGCCGCCGCTGTCGATGATGATGGCCCGGTGCGAGGCCGAGCTGGCCAGCGACGACGGGTAACTGACGTTGCCGCCCTGGGTGTCGGGAGCGGAGATGTCGTACGTGGTGTTCCCCGGCGGGAGGACCACCGTGACGTTGCCGCCTTCCGCGGTGATCTGCAGGCTCTGCGGGGCCTGGCTGAAGGCCAGGGTGACGTCGCCGCCGCCGGAGGAGATGCTGGCTGCTGCGCAGGCCACGCCGTTGGCCTGGATTTCGCCGCCCTCGGCGGCCAGCAGCAGGTCACCGGTGAGGCCATTGGCCGTGAAGTCGCCGCCGCCGGTGTCCACCCGCATGGTGCCGGTGGTGGCCCAGTTGCCGGCGCTGACGTTACCGCCTTCGGCGTTGATCAGCAGGGTGCCGGTCAGCGCGTCGGCGGTCAGGTTCCCGCCGCCGGTGTCAAGCTGCACGTCTCCGGCCAGGTTGGTAGCGGTGATGTTGCCGCCGGCCGCCGACAGCGCCACGCCGCTGGACAAGGCGGACGCCGCGATGTCGCCGCCGTTGCTCCACAGCGTGACCGCGGTCCGGGCCGGGACGTCGAGGCTGGCGTTCATCCCGCAGTCGCCGGAGCCCACACCAGGGCAGTTCACGCCGACAGCGACGCCGACCGGGGTGCTCCCCGGGCCGATATCAGGGCCGATCCCCTCGCTGATATCAGGGCCGGTCCACTCGCTGACATCAGGGCGGAAGAGGCCGTACTGGACGGTGCCCGTCAGCCGCGCGGCGCTGCCGGCCGAGGCCCGGCGCAGCGTGACGAGGCCGGCGTTGCTGCCGCCGTCGGCGTTGACGCTCAGCGCCACCCGGCCTTCCTGCACCGGCACGGTGTAGCTGAACGGGTAGCTTCCCCTGGCCACTGAGGAGACCAGGCTGAAGCCGGTCAAGCCGATCAGGGCCAGGGCCACCGGGACCGCGACCGCGAGGGCCGCCCAGCGGCCGGGCGTCATGCGCAGCGGGCCCGCTGGTCCCGAAAGGCCGGCCGGGGACGTGACGGTCATGGTGTCTCCCCGTTCATCCGGTACCGAGGTAGCGCAGCACGGCGAGGACCCGGCGATGGTCGCGGTCGCCGGGCGCCAGCCCCAGCTTGGTGAAGATGTTGTTGATGTGCTTCTCGACCGCGCCGCCGCCGACCACCAGCGTGTCGGCGATCGCGGCGTTGGACCGGCCTTCGGCCATGAGGGCCAGCACCTCGCGCTCGCGCGGGGTGAGCTGGCCGAGCGGATGACGGCTGCGGGCCAGCAGCTGCGCCACGACCTCGGGGTCCAGCGCGCTGCCGCCGTCGGCCACCCGGGCCAGCGCGTCCAGGAACTCGGCCACGTCGGCGACCCGGTCCTTGAGCAGGTAGCCGACGCCGTGCGGGCGGCCGGCGATCAGCTCGGTGGCGTACCGCTCCTCCACCCACTGGGACAGCACCAGCACGCCGACCTTGGGCCAGCGGTCCCGTACCACCAGGGCCGCGCGCAGGCCCTCGTCGGTGAAGGTGGGCGGCATGCGCACGTCGACCACCACCGCTTCGGGGGAGTGCTCGGCCACGGCCCGCAGGAATCCCTCCGCGTCGCCCGCGACGGCCGCGACTTCATGGCCGGCCTCGGTGAGCAGCCGGGTCAGGCCCTCGCGCAGCAGGACCGAATCCTCCGCGATGACTACCCGCATGGCAGTTCCGCCGCGATGATGGTCGGGCCGCCGGACGGGGACTCGACCGATAGCCGGCCGTCCACGCCGGAGACCCGGTCGGCCAGCCCGGCCAGCCCGGGGCCGGTTATGTCGGCGCCGCCGATCCCGTCGTCGCTGACCATGACGGTGAGCGTGCCCGGGTAGCCGTGGCCTTCCACCACGACCTTGGCGTGGCTGGCCCGGGAATGCTTGGCCACGTTGGTCAGCGCCTCAGCCACCATGAAGTAGGCGACCGCCTCCACCGCGGGCTTGGGCCGCACCGGCACATCCACGTGCACGTCGACCGGCACCGGGCACAGCGCGGCCACGCCGGACAGGGCCGCGTCGAGGCCGCGGTCGGTCAGCACCGGCGGGTGCACGCCGCGGACCAGGTTGCGCAGCTCGGTGAGCGCCTCCTTGGCCTGGGTGTGGGCCTGGTCGACCAGCTCCCGGGCGGCGTCGAGGTCGTCGGCGAACCTGGCCTTGGCCCGGCCGAGCTCCATGGCCAGCGCGACCAGCCGCTGCTGCGCGCCGTCGTGCAGGTCACGCTCGATCCGCCGCCGCTCCGCCTCGGCCGCGTCGACCACCCGCTCCCGGCTGATCTCCAGCTCGGTGACCCGGGCGGCCAGGTCCCGGCGCGGGCCGAGCAGCCGGCGGGCCAGCGCGCCGTCCGCGAGGGCCAGGCCGCGGGTCAGCTGCGGCGCGGCCAGTACCAGCAGCACGCCGATGACCGCGGACAGGGTCAGCTCGGCGCGGGTGTGCAGCACCGTGTCGCCGAAGGTGGGACCGCCGCTGGGCATGGCCGGGCCGTAAGCCGGCAGGGTCAGCAGGATCAGCCCTGCCGCCCAGGCCGCGATGCTGATCGCCGCGGCCACCGCGCTGACCGGCAGCCGCAGCAGTGCGTAGCCGAGCTCGGCCCACGTCGCCTGCTCGCTCCACATCCGCCAGCGCGGGATGATGCCCCACCGGAATCCGATCCGGCCCGGCGTGCCGGGAGCGGGCCAGGCCGGGATCCGCGTGCCGAGCAGGAACGCGAACCTGGCCCGTTCCTCCCGGGCGAACCAGTAGGCCAGGCGCAGCGTCAACCCCAGCAGCGGCAGCCCCACCAGCGCGAAGAACAGCCCGCCGACGCCGAACGCGAGCCCGAAGCCGACGATGAAGATGGCCGCGAAGCCGAGCAGCAGGCCCGCCAGGTGCTGGGTCATGGCCAGCCAGGTGCGGGCCGACACCAGGTCGCGGACGAGGAACATGGCACTGACGCTATGCCATGGCCAGCCGGTCAGCCATCAGCCGAGCCCCCCGGCTGGAGGTGAGGCTAACCCCACCCGGCTCGCGCCGTGGCCGGCGGCACGCAGCCCGGTCCGTTCGGCCAGACGTTCCTTAGGTATTGACCGGGAAGCCGAGGTTCACGCCGCCGTGGCTCGGGTCCGGCCAGCGGGAGGTGACCACCTTGCCCCGGGTGTAGAAGTGGACGCCTTCGGCCCCGTGCACGTGCGTGTCGCCGAACAGCGAAGCCTTCCAGCCGCCGAACGAGTAGTACGCCATCGGCACCGGGATGGGCACGTTCACCCCGACCATGCCCGCCTCGGCCTCGGACACGAACCGGCGCGCCGCTCCCCCGTCGCAGGTGAAGATGGCCGCGCCGTTGCCGTAGCGGCTGGAGTTGACCAGCTCGACGGCCTCGGCGTAGGAGGAGACGCGCAGCACGCTGAGCACCGGGCCGAAGATCTCGTCGGTGTAGCAGCTCATCGCCGGGTCCACATGGTCCAGGACGCTCGGGCCGAGCCAGAACCCCCCGCCCGCCTCCCCATTACCCGGCACGGCCCCGATGACCGGGTGGACGCGCCCGTCCACGGCCAGCGTGGCGCCCTCCCGGACGCCGCTGTCCAGGTAGGAGGCGACCCGGTCCCGGTGCGGGGCGGTGACCAGGGGGCCCATCTCGGACCGTTCGTCGGAGCCCGGGCCGACCCGCAGGTCGGCGACGCGCTCGGCGATGCGGGACACCAGCTCGTCGCCGGCCGGGTCGACGGCCACCACCGCGGAGATCGCCATGCAGCGCTCCCCGGCCGAGCCGAACCCGGCCGACACCGCCGCGTCGGCGGCCAGGTCGAGGTCGGCGTCGGGCAGCACGACCATGTGGTTCTTGGCGCCCCCGAGGGCCTGGACGCGCTTGCCTGCCCTGGTGCCGGTCTCGTACACGTAGCGGGCGACCGGCGTGGAGCCGACGAAGCTGACCGCGCCGATGCCGGGGTGCGCGAGGATGGCGTCGACGGCCGCCTTGTCGCCCTGCACCACGTTGAACACGCCGTCGGGCAGCCCGGCCTCGGACAGCAGCGACGCGAGCAGCAGCGACGCGGACGGGTCCTTTTCCGAGGGCTTGAGCACGAACGTGTTGCCGCAGGCGATGGCGAGCGGGAACATCCACATCGGCACCATGGCCGGGAAGTTGAACGGCGTGATGCCCGCGACCACGCCCACCGGCTGCCGGAGCGAGTACGAGTCGATGTTGGTGGAGACGTTCTCCGAGTAGCCGCCCTTGAGCAGGTGCGGGATACCGCAGGCGAACTCGACGACCTCCAGGCCGCGGGCGACCTCGCCCGCGGCGTCGGCGGCCACCTTGCCGTGCTCCTGCGTGATCAGCTTGGCCAGCTCGGTGGCATGCTCGCGGACCAGCTCGCGGAACGCGAACATGACGGTGGCGCGCCGGGCCAGCGAGACGCGGCGCCAGCTCCGCAGCGCGTCCCCGGCCGCCGTCACGGCCAGGTCGACCACGGCATCGTCACCGAAGTCGACGCGGCCGGTGACCTGCCCGGTGGCCGGGTCGTAGACATCGCCGTGCCGTTCGGCCTCGCCGGTCCATCCCTGGCCGGCGATCCAGTGGCTGAGGTGCTTGCTCACTGCCGCACCGCCTCTGCGTTGATCTCCGTCAGGGCGTCGGTGAGCAGGGCCAGGCCCTCCTTGGCCTCGGCTTCGCTGAGGGTCAGCGGGGGGGCCATCCGCAGCGTGTGCCCGTACAGGCCGCCCTTGCCGATCAGCAGCCCCCGCTCCTTGGTGGCCTCGAGCATGCGGGCGGCCAGCGGCGGGCTGGGCTGGCCGGCGCCCGGGCCCTGGGGCTCGATGAGGTCCACGGCGAACATGAGGCCCCGGCCGCGCACCTCCCCCACGATGGCCAGGCCGGCAGCCGCCTGCCGGAGCCCGCTGATGATCGCCTCGCCGGTCACGGCGGCGTTGCGCTGCAGGTCGTGGGACAGCAGGTAGTCCAGGGTGGCGTTGCCCGCGGCGGTGGCGACGGGATTGCCGCCGAAGGTGGAGATGCCGTTGCCGCGGATGCCGTCGAGCAGGTCGCCGCGGGCCACCACGCCGCCGATGGCGAAGCCGTTGCCCAGGCCCTTGGCGAAGGTCATCGCGTCCGGGACGATCCCGTGCGCGGAGATGCCCCAGAAGTGCGCGCCGGTGCGGCCCCAGCCGGTCTGCACCTCGTCCGAGATGAGCAGGATGCCGTGCTCGTCCAGGACCTCTTTGTAGGCGCCGAGCAGCCCGTCGGGCGGCATGGTGAACCCGCCCACTCCCTGCACCGGCTCGGCCAGCAGGCAGCCGACGTCGGCGGGATGGATCCCGCCGGCCAGCAGGGCCCGCAGGTCCTCGGCGCAGGCCTTGATGTAGTCGGCGTCGGACAGGTTCCCGTACGGGGCCAGGTGCCGGTCGGTCCCGTGCAGGTAGGCCGTGCCGAACGGGTCGTGGCTCGACATCTTCCAGGCCGCGTTGCCCGTGACCGACACGGCGCCGAACGAGCGGCCGTGATAGCTCCCCCGCATGGCCAGGACATGATTGGCCTTCCGCGCGGTGAGGGCGGCCAGCAGCGCGGTCTCGTTGGCCTCGGTCCCGGAGTTGGTGAAGAAGACCTTCGCGCCCTCGATCCCGGAGAGCCGGGCGATCTTCTCGGCCAGCTCGACCTGGTTGCGGATCAGGTACAGCGTCGAGGTGTGCACCACGCCGCTGGCGATCTGCCGCTCGACTGCCTCGCGGACTTCGGGGACGTCGTAGCCGAGCATGTTCGTCAGGATGCCGGCGAAGAAGTCGAGGTAGCTGCGGCCCTGGCTGTCGGTGACCCGGCAGCCCTTGCCGCTGACGATCTCGATCGGCTCGTCGTAGTAAAGCCCGACCCAGCTGGGGATGACCGCGCGGTGGCGGGCGAGGAGCTCAGACATGGCACCCAGTCTCCTCGCCGGCTGCCCGCGGCGGAAGTGACACCATGTATCCGGTAAGCCCGCTGTCCATACACTGTGTAAATGCTGCCCTCGCTCGGTGACGTGCTGGCGCTGGACGTCTGCCGCCGCGCCCGGCCCATGGTGGTGGCCGGCACCGACCGGCTGGACACGCCGGTCCGCTGGGTGCACGCGATAGAGCTCACCGATGTGGCCCGCCTGCTGCGGGGCGGCGAGCTGGTGCTCAGCACCGGAATCGCGCTGCCCGACGACGAGCGGCTGCTGGCCGCGTACATCGCCGAGCTGGCCGGCATCGGGGTAGCCGGGCTGGCCGTCGAGCTCGGCCGGCGCTACACCGGGTCGCTGCCGGACGCGCTGGTCGCCGCGGCCCGGCAGGCCGGCCTGCCGCTGATCGCGTTCGGGCGCGAGGTGGCGTTCATCGAGATCACCGAGGCGGTGCACGCCAGGATCATCGACGCCCAGCTGGAAGAGCTGCGGATCTCTGAGCGCCTGCATGAGATGTTCACCGAGCTTTCGGTCGCGGGGGCCTCGGCGGAGGAGATCGTCCGGCAGGTCGCGGCACTGGCCGGGCGGCCGGTGATCCTGGCCGACCTGTCGCACCGGGTGCTGGCCTGCGAGCCGGCCGGGGCCGACCCGGGCCGGCTGCTGAGCGGCTTCGCCGGGCGGAGCCGTTCCGTGGCCATGGGCGGCCGGACCGTCTACGACGAGGCATCGGGCTGGCTGATGACCGCGGTCGGCGCGCGGGGCGAGGACTGGGGCCGGGTCATCCTGGTCTGTGACCAGCCGCCGTCGTCGGCCGACAGCGTGCTGATCGAGCGGGCGGCGACCACGCTGGCGCTGGGCCGGCTGCTCGCACGGCACCGGGAGAGCCTGGAGCGGCAGGCGCACCGGACGCTGATCAGCGGGATCATCTCCCAGGCGCACGCCGATCCGGCCGAGGCCGCGGTACGGGCCCGGGCGCTCGGGGTGCCGGTGGACGGGCGCCAGCTCATCGCCCTGGTGCTCAGGTTCCGCAATCCGGAGACGGGGCCGCTCGGGATATCGGCTCACGCGCGCGCGGCGGGCCTGGCCGACGCGGCCGCCGCCGCGTGCGGGGCCGAGCGGATCCTCTCGCTGGTCGGGACGCTGGATGACGCCCGCGCCGGGGTCATGCTCTCGCTCGGCCCCCGGGCCGAGCCCGATGACGTGCTGGCCCGGCTGGCGGCCCAGGTCACCGACCGGGCCGGCGCCGTGGTGATCGGGGTGGGCACCGCGGTCGGATCGATCAGGGACGTCCGCCGCTCGTTCCTGGAGGCCGGCCAGGTCGCCGACGCGATCGCGGCCCGCCCCGCGGGCCGCGATCGCGCCGCGGAGCCGCCCTTCTACCGCCTGGATGACCTGCGCCTGCGCGGGCTGCTGCACCTGCTGCGCGACGACCCGCGGCTGCAGACCTTCGTGGAGCGCGAACTCGGCGCGCTGCTCGCCGCCGACGGCCGCGGCCTCATCGACGTGCTGGCCGCCTACCTGGCCGCCGGCGGCAATAAGGCGGCAGCGGCCAAGGCCGCGAACCTGGCCCGGCCGACCTTCTACGACCGGCTCGGCCGGATCGAACGGATCCTCGGCACCGATCTGCGCTCGGCCGAGTCGCGGACCTCCCTGCACGTTGCGCTGCTCGCGCTGACCGCCTCCCGCGCCGACGCCGGACCTGGTGGATTATGGTACGAATACGCTTCACCGGCTCCGACCAGCGGCAGCCTGGGTAAGTGAGGTGCCGGGTGCGGAGGGGAGGACAGCCAGTGTCGCGTGCAGCAGGCACCGAGCCGGGGCCGGGGCCGGCCCGGATGTTCGCCGCCGATGACGAGGTCGGCCGCGACCTGGACGCGGTGGACTGGGCGGCCACCCCGCTCGGGGCGCCCGGGTCCTGGCCGCAGAGCCTGCAGACGGCGGTGGACATCCTGCTGTCGTCCCGCTTCTCGATGTGGATGGCCTGGGGACCGCAGCTGACGTTCTTCTGCAACGCCGCCTACCGGCGCGACACCCTGGGCCGCAAGTACCCGTGGGCCCTTGGCCGGGCCCGGGACGTGTGGGCGGAGATCTGGGACGACATCGGCCCGCGTATCGGCACCGTGCTGGCCACGGGGAAGGCGACCTGGGACCAGGCCTTGCTGCTGTTCCTGGAGCGATCCGGCTACCCGGAGGAGACTTACCACACCTTTTCCTACAGTCCGCTGCGGGACGACGCCGGCACCGTGGTCGGCATGCTGTGCGTGGTCAGCGAGGAGACCGAACGCGTCATCGGTGAACGCCGGATGGCGACCTTGCGTGATCTGGGCTCTGACCCGAGCGTGGTGCGCACCGATGCCGAGACGCTCGACTTCGCCGGACGGCAGCTCTACCGCAACCGGCAGGACCTGCCGTTCACCCTGACCTACCTCTTCGATGACGACGGGGCCACCGCCCGGCTGGCCGGGAGCACCGGCATCGCGGCCGGGCACCCGGCTGCCCCGCCTGTGCTCGCGGCCGCCGATCCGGACTCGGTGTGGCCCGTCGCGAGGCTGCTGCGGGACGAGCCTGCGCTGGTGAACCTCGACCGTGCCCCGTTCACCGGCCTGCCGGCCGGCGCCTGGAGCGAGGCACCGGCGCAGGCCCTGATCGCGCCGCTGGCCCGGCAGGGGGCCGCCCCGTACGGGTTCCTGGTGGCCGCCCTGAACCGGTACCGGCCCCTGGACGAGGGCTATCGCGGCTTCATCAGCCTCGTGGCCAGGCACCTCGCGGCGGGAATCGCGAGCGCCCGCAGCTACGCCGGCCAGCAGCGCCGGGCCGAGGAGCTCGCCGAGCTTGACCGGGCCAAGACCACGTTCTTCTCCAACATCAGCCACGAGTTCCGCACCCCGCTGACCCTGATCATGGGACCGGTGCAGGAGCTGCAGCGCCGGCTGGCCGGCGCCGACCCGCAGGTGCTCGAGGAGCTGGCGGTCATCAGCCGCAACGGGCTGCGGCTGGGCCGGCTGGTCAACACGCTGCTGGACTTCTCCCGCCTCGAGGCCGGGCGCATGCAGGCGAGCTACGAACCGGCCGACCTCGCGCAGGTGACCGCCGAGCTGGCCAGCCTCTTCCGCTCCGCCGTGGACCGGGCCGGCCTGACCTTCGAGGTCGACTGCCCGCCGCTGCCCGAGCCGGTCTACCTCGACCGCGGCATGTGGGAGAAGGTGGTGCTGAACCTGCTCAGCAACGCGCTCAAGTTCACCTTCGACGGTTCCATCCGCATCGCCGTGCGCGCCGAGGGAGGCCAGGCGGTGGTCACGATCGCCGACACCGGGATCGGCGTCCCCCGGCCGGAGATACCCCGGTTGTTCGAGCGGTTTCACCGCATCGAGAACGCCCGCGCCCGCTCAAACGAGGGCAGCGGCATCGGCCTGGCCCTGGTGCAGGAACTCATCCAGCTGCACGGCGGCACGATCAGCGCAGCCAGCGTCGAGGGCGAAGGCACCACGTTCACCGTCCGCCTGCCCTTCGGTCATGCCCACCTGCCGGCCGGCGCCCTGGTCCCGGCCGGCCACGCGGCGACGGTCTCGGCCACCGCCGACCCGTTCGTCGAGGAAGCCCTGCGCTGGCTGCCCGCAGCCGCGCGGGACGGTAACGACGGCGCGGGGGCGTGGCCCGCGGGTGAGGATATGACGCCAGGCCGCGCCGCAGACCCCTCGGCGCAGACGGGCCGCGCCCTGGACGCGCGGGTCCTGGTCGCGGACGACAACGCCGACATGCGGGAGTACCTGACCCGGCTGCTGCGCACCGCCGGCTACCAGGTCACCGCGGTGGCCGACGGGCAGGCCGGCCTCGACGCGGCCCGCGCCGGTCTCCCGGACCTGGTGCTGACCGACGTGATGATGCCCCGCCTGGACGGCCTGGGCCTGGTGGCCGCCCTGCGCGCCGACCCGCGCACCGCCCCGGTCCCGGTGGTGTTCCTGTCCGCCCGGGCCGGGGAAGAGGCGGCGGCCGCGGGCCTGGAGGCCGGCGCGGACGATTACCTGCCCAAGCCGTTCTCCGCGGTGGAACTGCTGGCGCGGGTGCGCTCGAACCTGGAAATGGCCCGGTTCCGGAACCGGGAGTCCCGGTTCCGGCGTGCCCTGATCGATTCCCTCCAGGAAGGGTTCTTCATCACCGACGACGAGGGCACCATACTGGAGGCCAACCAGGCGTTCCTGGCCCTGGTCGGCTACGACCCCAGCGGCCTGCCGTTCCGCTGGCCGCATCCGTGGGTGCCGGACCCCCAGGCCGACCCCGAGGCGCGCGCGCTGCTGGATGAGGCCTTCGCCAGCTACCAGCGGGACGGCGGCGGCCAGTACACCGTGCCGGTCCGGCACCGGGACGGGCACGCCGTCTGGCTCGCGTGCAGCTCGGCCAGCCTGCCGGACCGCGACGGCCATGCCCGGCTGTTCGTCGGCACCGCGCGCGACGTGACCTCTGAACGGCTCGCCGCGCAGCGGGAAGCTACCCTGGCCGGGTTCGCCGCCGCGCTGGCCGCCACGGGTGAGATATCGGACATGCTGACCACCGCGGCACGCCAGATCGCCGCCGCGCTGCACGCCAGCCAGGCCACCATCGCCCTGTGGTCAAGCAGCGGCACCCCGGCCATGACCAGCTGGCCGCCGGAGCCCCCGCTCTCCCCGGCGGCGGCCGGCGCGCTGGCCGCCGCCCGGCATCAGCCGGCCGCCCTGGTCGCCGTCCTGCCCGGCGACGACGGAGCCCGCCTGCTGGCTGCCCCGCTGGACGGGACGGGCACCTCAGCGGTGGTGACCGGCTTCCCGGCCACGCGCGCCGTGCGGGCCGAAGAACGGGACCTGTTCGCGGTCCTGACCAGTCACCTGGCGCAGGTGCTGGCCAAGGCCCGGGACTACGCGCAGGCCCGCGCGGTCGCGCTGACGCTGCAGCAGGCCATCCTCGGCCCGACCCAGCTGCCGCACGGGTTCGCCGTGCGGTACGCCCCGGCGGTAGCGCCGCTGGAGGTCGGCGGGGACTGGTACGACGTGGTCCCGGTGCCCGGCCAGCGGATCGGCGTCCTGGTCGGCGACTGCGTCGGCCGCGGGCTGCCGGCCGCCGCGGTTATGGGCCAGCTCCGCTCGGCCAGCCAGGCGGTACTGCTGCGTGCCTCCGGCCCGGCCGAGGCCCTGACCGACCTGGACACCTTCGCCAGCCGGATCCCGGCCGCCGAGTGCACCTCGGTCTTCTGCGCCATCATCGACCCGGCCGCCGCCACCGTGACCTACAGCAGCGCCGGGCATCCCCCGCCCATCCTGGTCACCCCCGGCGGCGCCTGGACCCTACTTGACCAAGCGCAATCCCTCCCGCTGGCGCTGCTGCCCGCCGGCTCGCGGCGTCAGCAGGCGTCGGCCGAGCTGCCCGCCGGCGCGACGCTCATGCTGTACACCGACGGGCTGGTCGAACGGCGGAATATCCCCCTGGACGCCGGGATCAAGGCCGCCGCGGACCTGCTCGCCGGAGGGCGCGCGGAGCATCCGGACGCGCTCGCCGACCGCATCATGTCGGGCATGGCGCCCGCAGCGGGCTTTGAGGACGACGTGGCCGTGCTGATCTACCGGCACCCGCCGGAGCCGCTGCGCGTGCACGTGACCGCGCAGGATCCGTCCTGCCTGGCCGAGATCCGCGCCCGGCTACGCGAGTGGCTCCCGGCGGCAGGCGTCGGCGCCCAGGACGGCACCGACATCCTGATCGCGGTCGGCGAGGCGTCCGCCAACGCCTTCGAGCACGCGCCGGCCGGGCTCGGTGACGGGCACGAGCCGGTGCAGATCACCATCACCGTCCGGGCGGCACGCACCGCCGTCGAGGTAACGGTCACCGACACCGGCACCTGGCGCCCCCCGCACGAGGGGCCCGACACCCGCGGCCACGGGATCCTCTTCATGCACGCCTTGATGGACGAGGTCGCTGTCAGCACCACCGAGCACGGGACTACCGTGACCATGACCAAGGAACTATAGCCATGGCAGAGCACACCGCCCCCGGCGACAGCATGGCAGACGGCGCCGCGCAGGCACGTTTCGATGTCGTGCCCGGCACCGGCCAGCAGCCCGCGACCGTGCGCGCGGCCGGCGACATCGACCTGGTCAGCGTCGCGGAGTTCCAGGCCGCGCTCACCGAGGCGGCCGCTACCTCCAGTGAGATCACCGCGGACATGACCGCGGTCACCTACTGCGACAGTGCTGCCATCCATGCCCTGTTCACCGCGGCCAGGCAGCGCCGCCTCACCCTCATCGTCCCCCAGACCGGACCGATCACCACCATGCTCAGGATCGCCGGGCTGGACCAGATCACCACCGTCATAACAGCTCACTAGCGGTCAGCGCGGGGCATTCCGTTCGTCGAGCTCCGTTCGTCGAGCAGGGCAAGGTGCTCGCCGAGCGAGCGTCGCTGCTCGGACTCCGCGCCGAAGAATGCTTGGTCGGCTGCCTCCACCGCGGTGTTCGCCCGCCGGGCCAGCTCCGCGCCGGCCGGGGTGACGTTCAGCAGCCTGGCCCGGCCGTCGGTCGGGTGCTCGCGCCGCTCGATCAGGCCCTTGCGCTCCAGGGCCCGCAGTACCTGCGAGGTCATCATGGGGTCGGTGCGGGTACGGTGGGCGAGCTCGATCTGGGTGAGCTCGCCCATGGCCCAGGTGAGCGCGGCGAGCAGTACGAACTGGACGTGGGTGAGCCCGAACGGGCGGAGCGCGGCCCGGATGACCGCCTGCCAGCGGTTCGTGACGCGCCACAGCATGAACCCGGGACTGTCCCGGTCCGAGTCGTACCGGCTGCTGAGCGGGTTGCTCACGGCTCCCTCACCGCGGCTTTCTTACCGTGGCTTTGACTTCTCGCGGCTTTGATTCCTCGCGGCGTCATCCTGCTCCGCGACCGCGATCAGCCGGGTCAGGTCTGCGGGCACGGAGCGGGCGAATCCGCGGCACGCGGTCCGGGCCCAGAACCACGACATCGGGCCGTCCAGCCACACCCGCACGGTCAGCTCCGAACCCGGGCCTGAGTCAGCCGGTTCCGCGGTGTGCCGGAACGTCAGCCGGGCGCCAGGGAACCGGCTCACGTCGGTGTAGAGCCGCCCCGGCTCGCACTCGGATACCACGAACTTCGTCTTCGGGCCGCCCCTGGGCTTGAGGACCCCGCGCGCTCCCGCCCGGACCGGGCCCTCGACGCGGGCCCACTCGGTATCCGGAGACCACTCGCTCCACGTCGCGTGATCCACCCAGCGCTCGAAGAACACCTCGGGCGCCGCAGCCGACGCCTCATACGCAGATGCTAGCTCGATCATGCATTTAGTATGCGCGCATATTATCTTCAGCGCAAGCTCCGGCCGAGCATTTGACCGGCCGGGATTGGCTGGCCTGGGCGGTGAGCTCAGCCAGGCTCTTGCGGCGCTCGCTGTCCCCGGCCAGCGGATGAATATCGGCGGCGAGGACCGTCGCCCGGTAGATAAGTCGGCTAAGGAGAACGACAATGCAGGACATGAGCGAGCTTCCCCGACTGGCCGACCGCGAGCTGGACCTGGCGGCGGACCGGGCCCGGTGGACCGCCCTGGTGGTGCTGTGCGCGGGAATGCTGATGATCGTCCTGGACGTGACGATCGTGAACGTCGCGCTCCCGTCCATCCAGCAAGAGCTAGGCTTCTCCGCGACCGGGCTGGCCTGGGTGGTCAACGCCTACCTGATCTCGTTCGGCGGCCTGCTGCTGCTGGCCGGGCGGCTCGGCGACCTGGCCGGGCGCCGCAACGTCTTCCTGGCCGGCCTGGCTGTCTTCACCGCGGCCTCGATGGCGTGCGGGCTGGCCCAGTCGCAGGGGATGCTGGTGGGCGCCCGGTTCGTACAGGGCATCGGCGGGGCGATGACCTCGGCCGTGATCCTCGGCGTGATCGTGACGATGTTCCCCGACCCGCGGGAGATGGCCCGGGCCATCGGCGTCTACGCGTTCGTCGCGTCAGCGGGCGGCGCGGTCGGGCTACTGGCCGGCGGCATCTTGACCCAGGCCATCAACTGGCACTGGATCTTCTTCGTGAACCTGCCGATCGGCATCGCCACCGCCGTACTCGCGCTCCGGGTGGTGCCCCGGGACCAGGGCACCGGGCTGCGCCAGGGCGCCGACGTGCCGGGCGCCGTGCTCATCACCAGCGCGATGATGCTGGGCGTGTTCACCATCGTCAAGCCGGCCGCGGAAGACGGGTGGCTGGCCGGGCGGACGCTGGCCTTCGGCGCGGTGTCGGTGGCGCTGCTGGCCGGATTCATCGTCCGCCAGATGACCGCGCGGAACCCGCTCATGCCGCTGCGTATCCTGGCTGACCGCAAGATCGCGGTGGCGAACCTGATCCAGGTGCTCATCGTGGCGGGCATGTTCGGCATGTTCTTCCTGGGCGCGCTGTACCTGCGCCTGGTCCTGGGCTACAGCCCGCTGCGGATCGGGCTGGCCTTCCTGCCCGTCGCGACGGTGATGGGCACGCTGTCGGTCCGGTTCACCGACCGGCTGTCCGCGCGGTTCGGCGCGCGGAGCGTCCTGGTGGCCGGGCTGGCGCTGATGGCCGGGGCGCTCTCCCTGTTCGCCGTGGCGCCGGTCCACGGCGGGTACCTCGTGCACGTCTTCCCGGTCATGCTGCTGATGGGCGCCGGGGCCGGGCTGGCCTTCCCGGTGCTGATGACGGTAGCCATGGCCGGGACCGACGAGGACGACGCGGGCCTGGCGTCCGGGCTGGTGAACACCACCGCCCAGGTGGGCGGGGCACTCGGGCTGGCCGTGCTGGCCACGGTGTCGGCGGGCCGGACCAGCGCCCTGGCCGCCCGCGGGGAAAGCACCGCCGCCGCGCTCACCGGCGGTTACCACCTGGCCTTCTGGATCGGGGACGCCCTGCTCGCCATCGCCATCGTGGTGACCGCCACCGTGGTGCGGCCCAGCGACTAGGCGTCGAGGACCTGGCCGGCCCGCGGCACGACGGGACCCTCGCGGCTCCAGGGGAAGTTGATCCACAGGCCGGTGCGCTTCCACACGTAGTCGCACTTGATCAGCGACCGCGGCTTCTCGTAGATCACCGCCGACCGCGCGTCCTCCACCTGGTCCTTGATGAAGGTGTAGACGAGCTCGATGGTCCGGCCGGAGTCGGCCACGTCGTCGGCGATGAGCACCTTCTTCGCGGAGAAGTCCACCGCGCTGGGCACCGGCGGCAGCATCACCGGCATGTCGAGCGTGGTCCCTACCCCGTCGTAGAACTCGACGTTCATCACGTGCAGGTTCTTGACCCCGAGCGCGTAACCCAAAGAAGCGGCCAGGAACAGGCCACCGCGGGCGATGGACAGGATCAGGTCGGGCTCGAATCCGTCGGCCGCGATGGCCGTGGCCAGCTCGCGGGACGCGTCGCCGAACCCCTGCCAGCTCAGATTCTCGCGTTCGTCCATAACCGCCCTCGTCGCCAGGGTCCTGCCCTCCATCGTGTCACGCCGGGGATGGCCGGCTGAAGATGGTCATGCAACGATCCGGCGGTCTACCGTGCTCTTAGGTGGTGTGGAGCCGGTGGTGACAGAGCCCCGCGACGAGCTAGCCGCCGCCGCTGACGTCATCGACTCCGGCGGCGGTGAGGCTTTCAGCGCGTTCGCGACCTCCCGCTGGCCGGGGCTGGTCCGGCTGGCCTACGGCCTGACCGGGGACCGGTGGACGGCCGAGGACCTCGCCCAGACCGCCCTGGCCCGGACCTAGGTGGCCTGGCGGCGGGTCAGCCGGGCCGATGACCCGGATGCTTACCTGCGCCGCATCCTGATCAACGCCGCCAATCGCCGGTTCCGCCGGCGGCGGGTGGCCGAACAGCCCGGCGACCCGCCCGAGACGCCGGTCGAGGGTCCGCCGACCTGGTGGGCGAGCGGCCCGCCCTGCTCGCGGCGCTGCGCCTGCTGCCGTCCCGGCAGCGGGCGGTGGTCGTGCTGCGGTACTGGGCGGACCTGGCCGACACGCAGATCGCCGCGGCCCTGGGCTGCTCACCGGGCACGGTGCGCAGCCAGCTGTCCCGTGCCCTGAGCAAGCTGCGGGAGAACCCGGGGCTCGCAGAGGGCGGTGAGGAATGACCGCGACCGGGGACCGGGAACTGCGACGGGCCGTACAGGACACGCTCCAGTCCGTGCCCGCGCCGCCCGCGCCGCCCGCGCCGCTCGAGGCGATCATCCGGCTGGGAAAGCGCCGCCGTCTGCGGCGCACGGGCGGCGCCGCAGGCGGCCTGGCCCTGGCCGCGGTCATCTCCGTGGCCGCGCTGGCGCCGGACGGCGGCGCCCCCGGGCCGGCCGCGGTTATCGCCCACGGCGCCGTGAACGGGAAGCCGTGGCGGCTCGCCGTTCAGGACATCGCCGACCCGGGCTACGCGTGCGTGCCCGCGATCACCCTGAACAGCACCGACGCCGACCCCGTGTACCCGGACCCGGTGACCGGCGGCGCCGTGGCCCTGAACGCGCCCTTCCCGGGGACCGGCTTCGCGTTCGTCCAGCTGCCCGCCGACGTCAGCAGCATTGTCGTCAACGGGAAGCAGGACGTCGCGGCGGTCACGGTAGCCGCCTGCGGGTTCCGCTACCACGTCGCCGGGTTCGGCTTTCCGCTGGACGAGCCGCTGCAGGTGACCGTGGCGAACCGGCCCGCTGACTGGCCAGCCGCGTTCACCATGCCGGTGGTCAGCGCCCAGTCGCCCAGCACGGCCACCGCGGGCCTGTGGCTCAACTCGGGGTCGGCACGGGGCCCGGCCGCATCCGGCACCCTGGCCTGGGACAGCCTTCCGGACGGCCAGGAGTGGGTGATCAAGCTCCAGTTCGGGACGGGCGGGGACTGCTACGAGCTCGACGCGCCGAGTTCCGTGGGCAGCAACCAGATGGGCAGCTGCGGCCCGGTCAGCACGCCATCCGGCCCGGAGACCATCATGGCGCTGCCGTCGGCTTCCCGCTCCCGGGCGCCGGCCGCGGCACCGGATACGCCGTCCAGGTAAGCCCGGGTACCGCCCAGCTCAAGGCCACCCTGTCCGACGGCTCATCGGAGCAGGCGGCGTTCTGCGTGGTGGAAGGGCGGACATACGCGGCGTTCCTGGTCCGCTCACCGCTGCATCTGGCCCGGCTGAGCTGGCTCGACGCGAGCAGCCGGGTCATGGCCAGCACCACCGGCCTGCCCCGGTACGGATTCGTCCAGTTCCAGCCCTGAGCATTGACCGGCCCGCATTTCTCTGACTAAAGTCAGAGAAATGGACCGAGGGATGATCGACCAGGTCCGGCGGTTCAACCGGACCGTCACTCAGCGGGCCGGAGCGCTGGAGGATGCGTTCTTGTCCCGCGGGAGGCCGCTCGGGCAGGCGCGTGTGCTGTGGGAGATCGGCCCGGAGGGCCGCGACATCAAGGAATTGCGGGCCCAGCTGGACCTGGACTCCGGTTACCTGAGCCGGCTGCTGCGTTCGCTGGAGAGCGACGGGCTGGTCGTGGTCGAGCCGAACGGCGCGGATGGCCGGGTGCGGACGGCCCGGCTGACCGAGGACGGGCAGGCCGAGCGAGCCGAACTGGACCGGCTCTCCGACGAGGCCGCGGTCGCCCTGCTCGACCCCCTGGGCCCCCGGCAGCGGGACCGGCTGATCGCTGCCATGGCCGAGGCCGAGCGGCTCCTGACGGCCTCAGCCGTCCAGGTCGCCGTGCGCGACCCGCGGCACCCTGACGCCCGCCGGGCCATCCAGGCCTACGTCACCGAGCTGGTGGGCCGCTTCCAGGGCGGTTTCGATCCGGCCAGGAGCATCTCCGCCACCGAGGACGAGATGTCCCCGCCCTCGGGATTGTTCCTGATGGCCACGCTGCACGGCGAGCCGGTCGGGTGCGGTGCGCTCAAGTTCCACCGCGGTGCCCCGGCGGAGATCAAGCGGATGTGGGTCGCGTCCGGGGTCCGCGGGCTGGGGCTGGGCCGACGGCTGCTGGCCGAGCTCGAGGCCCGGGCCGCGGCGCACGGTGCCCGTACCGTTCGGCTGGAAACCAACCGCACCCTGGACGAGGCGATCAGTTTGTACCGGACGGCAGGCTACCGCGAGGTCGTGGCGTTCAACGACGAGCCGTATGCCCACCACTGGTTCGAGAAGGCACTCATGCCTTAGCCGCCCATCCGGCAGAAGCAGGACGATTCGATCGGCACGTCGGCGTACGCGGCGGCGATCGTGAGCTGCTGCTCGATGATCCCGGCCTGCTCATGCTTACCCAGGCGGACCAGGCACTCGTGATAGCCGACCAGGCTCCAGACGTTGCGGGGGTGCTGGCAGGCCCGGGGCAGGGTGCGGTCCAGCCCCAGGTCCGCACGGTAGACGGCCTCGGCTTCGGACACCAGGCCCTGTTCCAGGAGCAAGGCGCCGTAGGCGTGCCGGGCGGGCTGCATCCAGCCCCACGGCTCGTCATAGGGCAGCCCGTCATCCAGCTCGACCGAACGGCGCAGATGCGCGAAGGCGGCGTCGTAGTTGCCCCGCCGGTACTCCAGCTCGCCGGCCAGCATCGCTCCGGCGACCTGCAGGACGTCCTCGCACGTGTTGTTGAACACGGTGCGCGACGGCGGTACCCGCGCGGCCGCGGCGGCGTACTCGCGCTGCTGCTCCTCGGCCTCGCCGACCTGCCCGGTCACCGCGTACGCGATGCCCTTGGCATAGTGCGTCATCGCGGTGGTCACGCAGTACAGGTCCTGATCGGCGGCCAGCGGCGTGTCGATGATGTCCTGCCAGCGGCCGAACCGGACCAGGACATGCATCCTCATCGCGACGAATCCTTCGAGCCAGTCCGCCATGGGCGGGACCTCGACCCGGAGCAGCTCCTCGGGAACGGCGGCCGCGAGCTGCCCGGCGGCCTCCAGGGCCGTGGCCGACTGGCCCGCGAACATCGCGCCGTAGATCTTGAAGTGATAGTCGTGCGCCCGGTACAGGGTGTAGAAGTTCATCGCGCCCCGCCGGGCGAGGTACTTCTCGTCGGCCGCGATCGCGGCCGTGTTGCCCGACACCACCTGCCGGTAGTCGCCGCACAGCACGTCGATGTGCGTCGGCATGTGCCGCAGGTGCCCGGCGTCCGGTACCAGGTCCCGGAGGAGGTCGCCGGCCGGCAGCGCGTCCTCCGGCCGGGCGGACATCTCCATCAGGTGGATGTACATGTGCAGGACGCCGGGATGCGACCGGCCGCCGCCGGCCAGCGCCCGCTCGAGCACCGCCTTCGCCTCGGCGGCGGCCGACCCGGGGGCTGCCTCGCCCGTCACTAGGTCCCACAGCGCCCAGGGGGTCAGGTTCAGGAGGGCGTCCGCGAACAGCGCCACGACGTCGAGATCGCTGGGGTGCACCCGGTAGGCCTCGCGCATGGCGGCCGCGTACGCCTGGTTCCACGCCGAGCCGTCCCCGGTCAGCTCGGCGGACGGGTACCGGGCGGTCAGCGCCCGCGTGAGCGCGCGCTCGACGGGCGTCGCCCCGTCCGCACGGCTCAGCGCGGCCGCCGCGGCCGCGTGTGCCCGGGACACCGATGTCGCCTTATCGACCGGGTCGAAGGCCTCCCAGGGCTTGTTGTAGTTCGGGCCCAGCGCGTAGGCCAGGCCCCAGTGGGCCAGTGCGCACTGCGGGTCGGCTGCGATCGCCTGCTCGAAGCACGCCGCCGATTCCTCGTGATTGAACCCATAGGCCCACACCAGCCCGCGGTTGAACCAGGTCCGCGCGTCCGCCGACGAGGTCGTCACATCACGCGAGTAGGAGCCGAGGTCGAAATAGTCAGGCAAGGCACGCTCTTCCGGGACCACGCAGACGGGACCAGGATTTACAGGGTAGCGGCCGGCCGGCCGCGGCCAGCTTCCAGCTCCGCTGAGCACCAGGGCCTGGGGTTCGTGCGCCCCTGGCCGGACTTGCGGGGGCAATGTGCCACGGGCCCCACTGGCCTGCTCGCCTCAGCTGGGGTGCGTGTGCCCCCAGGCCCGTCTACCAGGGCCAGGGTGCCACAAGCCCCGCTAGGCCGCTCGCTTCGGGCGGGGCGCGAGTGCCCCCGGCCCCGTGTATCGGGGCTTGTGTGCCACGCGCCCCGAACGTCCGGGCCTGCCACAAGGGCATGCGGGCCCCAGGCCCGCCTCCGGAACCATAGTGCCCGGGTGCCCGGGTGCCCGGGTGCCCGGGTGGCCCGGGCTGCGGGTGCAGCCCCGGCTCCGGGCGGGTCCTCGTTATCGTGGATCGTTACTGCCCGCGGGCGGACAGTAACGATCCACGATCTTGCCTTGCCGGGCTGGTCGGATAACTACAAGTAGCAGTCCGCGACGGAGATGTAGCATCTGCGGATAAGTCGGTCAGTCCGCCCGGCTGCGGATCCGGTGAGACTCGATCAGACAGCGGAGAACCACCGCACAGCTGTGTCCGGAGGAGATGCGTCGCCGGGCTTGGCTGACCCCGGCCGCAGCCTTGTCTGCCGACCTGAAGGATTCCGCGAGGTCGGGGGCTCGACGGCATGACCAGCCCGAGCCGCTCTCCAAGGCGGTCGACGCGAAAGGAACGGCACCCATGCCTTACGAGCGAGTAGGCGACCCGGGCCACGGAGGAAGTGCGATCGCTGACCTCGCCGAGGCCGCGGGTCCCGGCTCAGTCGACGGCCGTCACCTTCTACTGGTCGGCGCGGGGCCTGGCCTTGGAATGGCCGTGGCACGTCGCTTCGCTGTGGGCGGCTACCGGGTGACCTTGGTGGCGCGTAGCACGGACCGCCTCGGCGACCTCGCGGGCACCTTGGCCGATACCGGCGCCAACATCAACACCGTCGCGGCCGATGCCGGCGATCCCGATGGCCTGGGCGCCCGAATGAGGGAGCTCTATCTCGGAAATGGCGCACCGGGCGTCATCGTCTATAACGCCGTCATGGCAGCTCCAGACCAGCTGCTGAGCTCAAGTGTCTCCCACCTCCAGTCGGCGTATTCAGTAGACGTCATCAGCGCCATCGTCGTCGCGCAGGTGGCCGCTCCGGCCATGCGGGCCGCCGGCTTCGGGACCATCCTCGTCACCGGGGGCGGGTTCGCCGATCACCCGATCCCGGCCCTTGCGACCGTTTCCCTCGGCAAGGCGGCTCTCCGGTCGGCCGCGACAATGCTCGGCGCTGACCTGGAACCGGACGGCATCCGTGTGGCCACACTGACGATCGCAGGGCAGATAGTTGCAGGTACTTCCTTTGACCCGGAGCGCATCGCCGAACGCTACTGGGAGGTTGTCCACGTGGACGGTCCATGGCAGGCAGAATTCCGGTTTACCGGCGAGTAGGCGACGCCTCACGGATGCGGCCGGGGGCCACAGCGGATTCCGATGCTAGCGCCGGGAACGGTGCTACCGTTTCGCCTGGGTCAAAAGCTGGATCATCGCTTCGTTGGTAAACCGACGCGCCGGCTGGTTATTTACACACTTGGTGTGATCCCTCTATCGGGGGCAATGTGGCACGCGCCCAAACGTAGCGGTCCGTCCCAGCCGTACGCGATCCGGCCCAAGTCCCACGCTGCGCGGCTGAAGGCCTGAAGTGCGGCTGAAGCCTGAAGTGCGGCTGAAGCCTGAAGTGCGGCTGAAGGCCTGAAGTTGAGCCCCGGTATCGGGTCATCTGGCCGGACTAGGCTGGTGCCATGAGCCTGGCCGACAGGCTGTCAGCGGCGTTCGCTGGCCGGGAAGCCCCGGCCGCAGTTCCCGCCGCCTCGGCTGCCGTGCTGGTAGGCCACGACGAGGTAGTGGCGGCGTGGGGTGCCGATAAAGGCACGCTGTTCCAGGCGGCGTCGATCAGCAAGCCAGTGGCCGCCCTGATGACGCTAAGGCTGGCCGCTCGGGACAAGTTGCGCCTGGACGCCGACGTTAATGAATACCTGAGATCGTGGCAGCTGCCGAACGGAGCGGGACAGGCGCCAGTGACGATTCGTCATTTGCTGTGCCACGCCGGTGCGCTGACAGTTTCCGGATTTCCCGGCTACGCGCAAGGCGCACCCCGGCCAAGCCTGACCGAGATTCTCGACGGACTGCCACCATCGAACACGCCAGCCGTGCGCCGAGATGGGCCTCCGGGCCTGGAGTGGCGCTATTCCGGCGGCGGCTACGTGGTCCTGCAGCAACTTCTTGAGGATGTTACCGGGGAGCGTTTTGCGGACCTCGCCGCCGAGCTCATTTTCCGCCCGGCGCGGATGACAACGGCAACCTACGACCAGCCCGAGCCTTCGGATGCCGCCGCCGCGCACGTAGATGGCCGGAAGGTGGATTGGCGCGTCTACCCGGAACTGGCCGCGGCAGGCCTTTGGTGTACTCCCGTGGATCTCGTGCGCCTGGCGCAAGCGATTCAGGCCGCGATCGCAGGAGATGACGAGGCGCTATTGCCGAGGAAGCTCGCGGCGGAAATGGTGACGCCGTACGTGGGCGGCTTTGGGCTGGGCCTGATGCTATCGGCCGACGGCCCGGCCCAGCGCTTCAGCCACGGCGGCGGAAACTACGGCTACCAGTGCGCACTGATCGGGACAGTGGCCGGCCGGAATGCGGCGGCCGTAATGACGAGCAGCGACAAAGGCGCCCCCCTCATCGCATCTGTGCTTTCGGTCATCCCAGCTACCACGTCCTGGCGAGACCTGCCTACTGGCCGGGACAGCCAAATCTGGTAGCACGACCGCAAGGTCTCCCGGACCACCCGCGCCGACCTGACCCTCCCCGGCAGCGAAGCTGCCCTCCCACCGGCCCACTGCTTTAGGCAGGGGCTCTGGCGGCTTGCTAGCCGCCGATGTTTGACATCTCCACTTTCTGCGTGCGCCTGGTCGCGCGGGTGCGCTGGTCGGAGTAGCGGTCGGTGCGCATGGTCCAGATGGCGGTGATCTGCTCGCGCAGCGCCTGGTCGCTGGCACCGCTGCGCAGCGTGGCGCGCAGGTCATGTCCTGATCCCGCGAACAGGCAGGTGTAAAGCTTGCCCTCGGCGGAGAGCCGGGCGCGCGTGCAGCTGCGGCAGAACGGCTGGCTGACCGAGGCGACGATACCGATCTCGCCTCCGCCGTCCTGGTAGCGGTACCGGGTGGCGACCTCGCCGGGATAGCTGGCCGGGAGCGGCTCGAGGGGCCATTGGCCGCCGATCAGCGCGATGATCTCGGCGGCCGGGATGACGTCGTCGAGCCGCCACCCGTTGGTGGTGCCGACGTCCATGTACTCGATGAAGCGCAGCACGTGCCCGCTGCCCCGGAAGTGGGCCGCCATGGGGAGGATCGACCGATCGTTGCAGCCTCGCTTGACCACCATGTTGACCTTGACCGGTCCCAGCCCCGCAGCGGCAGCCGCCGCGATTCCGTCCAGCACCTGCGCGACCGGGAAGCCGGCGTCGTTGAGCGCCATGAAGACTGCGTCGTCGAGGGAGTCCAGGCTGACGGTGACGCGGCGCAGTCCCGCATCCGCGAGCGTCCGGGCGTTGCGGGCGAGCAGCGCGCCGTTGGTCGTCAGGGCGATGTCCTGGATGCCGCCGATGGCGGCCAGCATGGCGATCAGGCGCTGCAGATCACGGCGCAGCAGCGGCTCTCCGCCGGTCAGCCGCAGCTTGCGCACGCCCAGGCCCGCGAAGACCCGGGCGAGCCGCGTCAGTTCCTCGAAGGTGAGCAGGTCCTCGCGGGGCAGGAAGACGAAGTCCCGGCCGAACACCTCGCGGGGCATGCAGTAGGTGCAGCGGAACTGGCAGCGGTCGGTGACCGAGATCCGCAAGTCCCGCAGCGGCCGCGCCAGGACGTCAGATGGCCTGGCCTCGTGCAGCCCCGGCGGGGGGACGCCGGGCTGGAGGGGCCCCGGGAGGACCGTCATTAGCCGACCGCGCCGGCCATCTGCAGCTCGATCAGCCGGTTGAGCTCGAGCGCGTATTCCATCGGCAGTTCGCGGGCGATGGGCTCGACGAAGCCGCGCACGATGGTGGCCGCGGCCTCGTCCTCGGTCATGCCGCGGCTCATGAGGTAGAACAGCTGGTCCTCGGAGATCCTGGAGACGCTGGCTTCGTGGCCCATCTCCACGTCGTCCTCGCGGATGTCCACGTAGGGGTAGGTGTCGGACCGGCTGACCGTGTCCACCAGCAGCGCGTCGCACCTGACCGTGGACTTGGAGTGCGCCGCGCCCTCCTGCACCTGGACCAGACCCCGGTAGGACGTGCGGCCGCCGGCTCTGGCCACGGATTTGGAGATGATCTGGGAGGAGGTGTGCGGCGCGCAGTGCACCATCTTGGCGCCGGCGTCCTGGTGCTGGCCTTCGCCGGCGAACGCGACGGACAGGGTCTCTCCCCTGGCGTGCTCGCCCATCAGGTAGACGGCCGGGTACTTCATCGTCACCTTCGAGCCGATGTTCCCGTCCACCCACTCCATGCTCGCCGCGGCCTGTGCCACGGCCCGCTTGGTGACCAGGTTGTAGACGTTGTTCGACCAGTTCTGGATCGTGGTGTAGCGGCAGCGACCGCCGGCCTTCACGATGATCTCGACGACCGCGGAGTGCAGCGAGTCGGAGGAGTAGACCGGCGCGGTGCAGCCCTCGACGTAGTGCACGCTGGCGCCCTCGCCGACGATGATCAGGGTCCGCTCGAACTGTCCCATGTTCTCGGTGTTGATCCGGAAATAGGCCTGCAGCGGGATGTCCACGTGCACGCCGTCCGGCACGTAGATGAAGCTGCCGCCGGACCAGACCGCGGTGTTCAGCGCGGCGAACTTGTTGTCGCCCACCGGGATGACCGAGGCGAAGTACTCCTGGAACAGGTCCGGATGCTCCTTGAGCGCGGTGTCGGTGTCCAGGAAGATGACACCCTTATCCGCCAGGTCCTCGCGGATCGTGTGGTAGACGACTTCGCTTTCATACTGCGCGGCGACGCCGGCTATGAGGCGCTTTCTCTCCGCCTCGGGGATGCCCAGCTTGTCGTAGGTGCTCTTGATGTCCGCGGGCAGGTCGTCCCAGCTGGCCGCCTGCTTCTCGGTCGAGCGGACGAAATACTTGATGTTCTCGAAATCGATGCCGCTCAGATCCGCGCCCCAGCCGGGCATCGGCTTGCGCCGGAACAGCTTCAGGCCCTTCAGCCGCAGGTCCAGCATCCACTGCGGTTCGTCCTTCAGTGCCGAGATGTCCCGGACGACCTCCTCGGACAGGCCCCGGCGCGCGGCCTGGCCCGCCACGTCCGAATCGGCCCAGCCGAACTTGTACCGTCCCAGCCCCTCAAGCTCGGGGTGCGCGATTGTCGTCATGCGGAGATGCCTCCGAACCCAGTTGCCGTCACGTCAGCGGCGATGCTGATCGTGGTCCTGCGGACATACGCAAACGATGGCGCGGCGAGTTGTGCGGCGCATGTCCCGTCACCGCGCGGGATCGCCGGGAGGCGCTGCGCGGGAGCGCCGGCGGGCGGCCTGATGCCTCGGTGCCCGGCACGCAGCTGCGGGTATTCCGGTTAAGAAGCTTCGCCACCCACGACGCAAACACTACCACGAATTCTAGAAATATATTGCTAGTTTTCTACTACTGCCTTCGTGCGGTGAGGAGCACCTTGGCCTCGATGGTCCACCGGCGCCCCATTCCCGAGGCACCCTCCGGCTGGGGTGCGTGTTGCCCTGGTCCCCTCTAGCGGGGCCAATGCGCCTGTGAGCCCCACCGGGCCGCTCCTCTTGGGCGGGGCGCGTGTGCCCTTGGCCCCGTAGCGGGGCCTATGTGCCACGCCCCAAACGTCGGCTCCGCGGTGGATCTGGGCTGGGCCTCCAGTTGCCCGGATGCTCCTTAGAAGCCGGATCCACCGCGTTAATTACGGCCTGCCCATAGGCGGGACTGGCGAGGTAGCTGCGGCTGATTCCAGGCCCGTCAGGAGCCGACCCGGCCGGCCGGGCTCAGGCGGCCATCGGCATCACCGGGTGCAAGGGTCTCCAGAAGGCGCGGCCAGGCTGAGGTCATCGCTGGCCTGATACGCGCCCGTCAGGGCGTCGGCCGCGGTCCGCAGGTCGCGGACCTGGCCGGCGAGCTCGGTGATGATCTGGGCGAGCTCGGCCCGGGAGGCCCCGGCCAGGCCGCCTTCCAGCCGGGGAACCGTGGTCTCGAGGCGGCTGACGCAGGTCCCGAGGTCGTCCTGGATCCCGGCGAGGGCGGGCCGCCGGGGGACGGTAGCGGGGCAGGTGCCGTCGAGCCGCTGGCTCAGGCCGACGAACGCCTCCACCTTCGCGCGCAGCACCCAAGGGTCAAACGGCTTGTTGAGGTAGTCAGCGGCGCCGACCGAAGGGCTGCGGAAGACGTAATCGGGGGTGCGGTCATAGGCGCTGAGGAAAATGATCGGCACGTCTCTGATCTGGTGGAGGCGCTTGATCCGGGCCGCGGTCTCGTAGCCGTCCATGCCCGGCATGACCACGTCCATCAGGATGAGCGCGAAGTCCTCCCGCAACAGTGCCTTCATGGCTTCCTGACCGGAGCTGGCGACGACCAGGGCCAGGTCCAGCGGCCGCAGGATCGCCTCCAGCGCGGAGAGGTTGTCGTCCATGTCGTCCACAAGCAGGATCCGCGGGCGGACCGGGATCATGTTCACGCCGCCTGGGCCCATGCCCGGTCCAGCAGCCGACATCACCTCGAGCAGGTCGTCCACGTCTACCGGCATGGGGACGCAGGCCGAGGCTCCGCGGCTGACCGGGTCCTCGGTTGCCCCGGGCGCTCCCGGGGCGGTCAAGGCGATGATCGGCAGGTCCTCGCAACCTGGCGTGGCCCGGATGGCCTCGATGGCCCAGTAGCCGCCGGTATCCGGCACCGTCACGTCCATCAGGACCATCGCCGTATCCGGGTCACGCTCGGCCTGCACGATTCCTTCACGGCCGTTCTCGGCGTACCTGACCCGCATGCCCAGCTCGCCGAGGAGCTGGGCCAGCGCGAACACGTTACCGATGTCGCCGTCGACCACGAGGACCGTAGTGCCCTCCAGCAGGCGGCAGGCCGGCTGCGCGCGCAACCGTGCGAGAGTCTCGTGATCCCGGTCGGCCTCGGCCGGCGCCGACGGTAGCTGTGTGCCCGGGGAAACCGGGGCCAGCCGGGGCCAGGGCCTCCTCGGCCGCCCCGCCGTGCTCACGACCCGCCTGCAGCAGAAGTTCTTACCTGGCTGCCGTCCCCGGCAACAGCGGCCGGCGAGAATGCCGTCCTGCGCGTTACCGCGGACCAGAAGGCCGTGACAAGGATATGAACCGCGCGGGTCTTTCCCGATCCCAGCATCGAAAGCTCCGAGCATCTCGGCGGCGCCGCAGTCAGCATGCGCCATCAGCCACCGAGGTCCAGAGCGGCAACCCGACAGTATCACGCCGTGTCACAGCGTGACCCGGTATTAGTCACCAATGATGTCGTCAAGCGGTTGCGGTGGAGAGGAATCCGGCCGGCCACAGCAAGGCCATCGTCCTGAAGGTCATGCCCAGCATGCTCTCGGGCGGATCGGCCAGCAGCAACCCGTTCGGCAACTGGTTGTAGGTGAATGTAGTCATTCTGTCACCTCTGGGCCGGTCTTCATGTAACAATCTCGAGGTGTTTGGGGGAGGAACAGTGCTGCGCAGCGTACGAATGACGTTTCCGCCTGAGCCCGCGTCCGCTGAGGTCGGCCAGGCGGCTCTTCGGGAGCGTCCCGTGACCGCGGATACCGGACGGCAGGGCCAGCGAGACCTGGCCCGGATCCTCGCGAACTCCGCGCTGAGCGGCGGCTTCCTGGACCGGGCGCTTGAGCTGATCAGGGCCTCCACCGGCGCCGACACCGCCTGCATCCTGCGGGCCTGCGACGACCCGCTCCGCCTGGCGGTGGTGGCCGGAGCCGGGGACCTGCACCAGCCCCGGGTCACACTGGTGCCGGCGGTCGGCCCCCTCGACCCGGCCCGGACGCCCGCGGTGCACGGCGACATGAACGGTGAGCAGGATCCGGTCACCGCCGTGCTCGGTTACCCGTTGCGCTCGCTGGCGACGATGCCGCTTATCGCCAGCGGTTTCGTCATCGGGCTGCTCGTGGTCGCAGCCCGGGAACCCGAGCGGTTCAGCCAGCAGACCACGCGGTCCCTGCGCCGGGCCGCGGACGAGATAGCCGTCGTGGTGGAGCGGCTGTGGCTGGCTGAGCGGGCCGGAGACCGGGAGCCTTCGGCGGCGTTCCTCGCCGAGGTGAACAGCCTGCTGGCCGGAGCCACCGACGTCGAGGACATCACGATGCTCGGCGCGATGCTTGTGGTCCCCCGGATCGCTGAATGGTGCGCGTTTTACCTGGTCGATGACCAGGGATCGGCCCGGCTCGCGCACGTCTGGCATTCCGATGAGCGCATGCTCGGGCCGCTGCGCGCCGAACTGGAGGGAGAACCGACGTCGGCCGGGCTCCGCCCCGAACCGACCGGATACCGGCTCAGCGCAGCCGAGTTTCCGCTGATCTACGGCACGCAGCGGCTCGGCACGATGCTCCTGGACCAGGAGAGGGTGCTGGCCGAGCCGAACCTGGCCGCGCTGCTCGATAACCTGAGCCGCCGGATGGCGTTCGCTCTGGATCGAGCCCGCGGCCACCGGCGGGCGGCAGCGACCAGCCGGGTCCTGCAGCAGTCTCTCCGGCCGGGCAAGATAGGCGACGTCCCCGGGTTCGAGTCGAGCGTCGTCTACGAACCCGCGCTCACCGACTGCGCGGCGGGCGGCGATTTCTACGACCTCTTCCAGTCCGGACCGGACCGGTGGTGCCTGGTGCTCGGTGATGTCTGCGGCAACGGTCCGGAAGCCGCCGCCGTCACCGGCCTGGCCCGCCATGTGGCCCGCGTGCTCGCCCGCGACGGGGACGGCGTGAACGCGGTCCTGGACCGGCTCAACCGGGCGGTGGCCGATGACTACGCGCCGGATCGGTTCCTCAGCATGCTCTGCGTCGAGATCGTTCCGCTCGACCGCGGCGGGGCGCGGCTTCGCCTGGCCTCCGCGGGTCACCCGCTGCCGTTGCTGCTGCGCGCGACCGGCCAGGTCGAGCAGGTGGGCGAGCCGCAGTTGCTCCTAGGCGTCATGCCGGATCCCGGTTATCACGTCGACGTGGCCGAGCTGGCCCCGGGCGACGTGCTGATCTGCGTCACCGACGGAGTCACCGAGCGCACCGACGGCGCCCGGCAGCTCGATGACGACGACGGACTGGCCCGGTTGATCACCGGGTGGGCGGGGCTGCCCGCCGGTGCCATCGCCGACCGGATCCGGGCCGCCGTCCACGATTTCGCTCCCGGGCCACCGCGCGACGACGTCGCGGTGCTGGTGCTGGCCGCGCGGCCGCTGACCGCTCATTGCTGGTAGACCATCCGACCGGGAGTAACGGCCAGCCAGCTCCACCGCGGCGTGGCCGCCAAGATCGCTGTCCCCGCGCTGATCGCCGACGGCACGCAGGACCCGGCTCATCCCGCTGGCCAACAGCCGCATCCTCGCCAGCCTGACCCCGGGTGCCAAGCTCACGCTCTACCCCGACGCCGGCCACGCCTTCTTGTTCCAGGACCAGGCAGCCTTCGTTCCCCTGATCGAGTCGTTACTGCGCTGACACCCCCCAGCGGTCACGACCCGGCGACCGGCATCTCTTTCGTCGGCGAATAAGAACCGCGGGGGCCGGCCCGGCTGCAACACGGGGCCGGCCCCCGGGATCATGCTGCGGCTGCCTGATGTGAGTCCAAGTCATCCCACGCCAGCGGCCTCGTGGGCCCGGCAAGCCTTTGCGGAGGTACCGGCAAAGGCGTACGGCTGGGGTCTCGAAATGATGGGTCCTTGGCGCCGGTTCCACCGCAGATTGACGGAACGGCTCATGGTGAGACCTGAGGATGACCAGTGAAAGCGGGTGTATGGCAGCAGCCGTCCCAGCTATATGCGGTCAAAATCTCCCTCGCGGATCCCGTCGACAAAAGCGGCCCATTCGGACCGGGTGTACGTCAGGATGGGCCCGCCGGGATTCTTTGAGTCCCCGATTACTACCTGTTCCCCGTGCGAGGCGACTCGAACGCACGAGCCGCCATTGCATTTCTGTGCGACAAGCCAGTTGAGCTCTTCCATGGTCGGCGGCTTCAGTCTGGTGCGCCTTCTAAGTGCTGGCCGCATGTACCTTTGCATTATCCCTCCTTATTGTTGTCATATCTTGGGAATCAGCCTCAGCCGTGTTGCTTGTGAGGCTGGCCTGTGAGCGCATCCCGGACCTGGGCGATCAACGCCGTCGAGTCCCGGACGCTCAGGGCCGCGTCCCGCAGCTGGTCGATCGACTCGCGATACCGCTTAACCTCGCCGGGACGCTCCTGGTAGCTGTTGCTCGTGAGCCCTTCGACGTGAATGACCGGGCCCTGGAGGGATGTTTCCTTGAACTCCAAGAAGTCAAAGTTGCTGTCCGACGCCGCATGCGCCCCGATGCTGAACGGAATGACCTGGACCACGGCTTTTCCGTCTGCTTGGTCGGTCAGGATCTTGTCGAGCTGGGCCATCATGACGGCCGGGCCGCCCACCAGCCGACGCAGCACGGCTTCGTCCAGCAGAGCGCGGTAACGTGGCCTGCTTTCGCGTTCCAGCAGTTGCTGACGCCGCATCCGCGCCTCTACCCGCTCGTCAAGTATTTCGGGATCCATTTTCTGCTCGATGCCCCGGATGAGCGACCGGGCGTAATCCGCGGTCTGGAGCAGGCCCGGGACGTAGTACATCGAGAACGAGGTGATGGCGACGGCCTCCTGCTCGAGGCCGATAAATGGCCCAACGAGCTCGCCCAGATCGCTGTACGGAGCCCACCAGCCCAGCTCCCGTCCCTGCCGGGCAAGGTCCATCAGTGCATCCACCTCGGCCTGGTCGGTCACGCCGTAGATGCCGCACAGGTCCCGGACGTCGCGCGGGATGGCCCGGCGGCCGGCCGTTTCCAGCCGGCTGATCTTGGTGGCCGAGCACTCCAGCTGCTCGGCCACTTCCTCGATCGTCAAGTTACGGGCCTGCCTGAGCTCTCGCAGCCGCAGGCCCAGCTCACGCTGGCGCAGGGTCGGGCTGGCGCCCTGTGCCGCCCGGCGCCTGCGCGACGGCCGACCGCGGCCTTCGCCCGTGGCACTTGACACCAGGCGATGGTATAGCCCGCAGACCAGGAGCGCAACTCAGACATGGGTGCTGACCTGCTAATTGTTACAGACAGTTTCGAGCAAAGCGGCCGAGCCGGCCGCGGCCCGGAATTTGCCCTTGGCAAATGCCTCAGACCATGAGATTGTGATAAAGAAGCCTCAGGCATACCCACAAAGGGACATACCTCCGGCGGCGGATGGGAGGGGCCGGCCAGGGCAGCACATCCGGCGAGGCGGGCTTAGGACGCCGGTGATCCAAACCCCGCCAGTGACCCGAAACGCAAGCACGGCCGGTGTTTGAGCCACCGGCCGTGCTGTCACCGGAACCAAGTCGCATGTGGCAGGGGACCGGCGTTAGCGCTGATCCTACCCATCCCGACAATGAAGTCAATGGGCCATCGGTAGGGCCGCACAAGCCGATCGCCGGTCCCCTCTCGACGGTGACAACCCGCGAGAGGAGGGAAATCTATGTTGTCTGCTCAAGGGCTGGCTCAACACCCGAGTTCAATCCTCGTACTCATTGTGCTGCTGGCCCTCGTGGTCATCCTCTGGTGGCGGATTGCCCTGATAGCAATCGGGGTCGCTGTACTGACCCTGCTCGGCCTCGGCGCTATCGCACTGCTGCACGCCCTAGGGTAAGCAGCGCCCTGCCGATCGGTCCCGCTGGGCCGATCGGCAGGCTAGGTGGGGGGCGGCGTCGATCCTCGCGACGACGGCCGGTGAGCAGCCTGACGGTCAGCCGCACTGCGAACTGGTCGCGTCCGTGAAGTTCTTAACCGAGCTCACTACGCTGGACGCGTCGCTGGTCACCGCGGCGATCTGCGCCACCGAAGGACTCGATGACAGGGCGGCGACAGCGCTCTTCAGCGCGTTAACCGAGGAGGTAATGGCGCTGGTCTGGTCCGGGAAGTCGCTCTTGGCCGAGCTGACGAGTGCGGTGGCGTCGCTTTGGATCGCCGCGACCTGCGTTTTCAAGCCGCTGACCCCGCTGCTGGTGTTCAAGCTGGTCAGCCCCTTGATGGAGTTCTGGAGGCTGGTCCGGTCCGCGCAGTAAGCGGGCTTGCTGCTGCTGCAGCTGGCCAGCGCAACTACCCCGGCCGCGACGACAAGGGCCATAAGCACCCGGGCCCAGGTGCCGCCGGTACGGATTGGTGATCTCCCTGACCCAGCACTCGTTCTCATCGTGCTCCCAACCGGGGCTTCCGGTGACACTATGACAATGCGCATATACGCCTTGCGTTCTGGCTCTCAATATCAACGTGGCAGACCGCGCCGCCGGATGAGTCACCCGCCCGGGGTGATTCTCGCTGGGCGACCGGGCCGCGGTGCGGAGGCCTGGCTCAGCGAAGGGCGGCGGGCCGGAGCTCCGGCGGGAAGTCCTGGTAGGCCACGGGGACCAGCCAGCGGCGGATGGCGGCCGTGCCGACCGAGGTGAAGCCGGGCGCGGTGGTGGCCGGCCAGGGGCCGCCGTGGTGCTGGGCGGCGACTACGGCCACGCCGGTCGGCCAGCCGTTGAAGACAATCCGCCCGGCCACGTGCTCCAGCACCGCGGCCACCTGGCGGGCCAGGTCCTCCTCGTCCGGGGATCCGGGGTCGGCGTGCACCGCACCGACCAGGTTGCCGGACAGCGCCGCCAGCACCGGCAGCAGGTCCGCGACCGACGAATAGGTGATCACCAGCCCGGCCGGGCCGAACCGCTCGCGGGACAGCACGGCGAGGTCGGCGGTGAACTCCTTCAGGGTGAGCTGGAAGACCCGCGGCGTGGCGCCCCACGGCCCCGGTCCCGGCTGTCCTGCGGCCAGCTCGCTGACCCCGGGGTGAGCTTGGGCCTCGGCCACCGCGTCCTCATAGCCGGCGAAGATCCGGCCGGACAGCATCGGCGCCCCGGCCGAGGCGGTCACGGCCTCGGCGATCGCGGACATCAGCCCCACGTCCTCGGGGACGAACAGCAGGCCCGGGTTGGTGCAGAACTGGCCGGCGCCGAGGGTCAGCGACCCGGCGTACCCGGTGGCGATGGCGGCCGGGCGGGAGAACGCGGCGCCGGGCAGCACCACGCACGGGTTGACCGAGCCCAGCTCCCCGTAGAACGGGATCGGCACCGGCCGCTCCGCGCAGATCCGGGCCAGGGCCAGGCCGCCGGCCGTGGACCCGGTGAACCCGGCCGCGGCGATGTCCGGGTGACGGAGCAAGCGCAGGCCGGCTTCCACGCCGTGCACCACGGCGAACGTACCCGGGGGCGCCCCGGCCGAGGCCAGCGCCGCGATCACCGCCTCGGCGGTCAGGTCGGAGGTGACCGGATGACCCTCGTGGGCCTTGACCACGACCGGGCAGCCCGCGGCCAGCGCCGAGGCGGTGTCGCCGCCCGCGACCGAGAACGCGAACGGGAAATTGGACGCCGCGAACACGGCCACCGGCCCGACCGGCCGGTTGACCCGCCGCACATCCGGCCGCACACCCTCGGCCGGGCTGGCCACCGCGTCGAGGTACCTGCCGTCGCGTAGCTCCTCCGCGAACATGCGCAGCTGGAGCGTGGTCCGGGCCACCTCGCCGGTGAGCCGCTCGCCGCCCAGGGCGGTCTCGGTGTCGGCGATCACGGCCAGCTCGCCGGCCCGCTCGTCCAGTGCGCCGGCCACGGCCTCCAGCGCCGCCGCCCGCCGGGCCGGCGCGGTCCCGGCGCCCCAGGCCGCGGTGGCCTCGGCCGCCGCCGTCACGATCGCGTCCACCTCGGCGTCGGTCGTCTCGGCGACCGGCTCCCCCACCGCCAGGCCGGTGCGCGGGTCAAACCCCTGGATCATTTCGCCACCTTACCGGGGGTCGGGCTCGGGGTTGCGGCCGCGCCTGGCCAGGAAGCCGAAGTCGCAGCCCTGATCGGCCTGGGTGATGTGCTCGCTGAACAGGGCGCCGTAGCCGCGCTCGAACTTCGGTGCCGGGGGCTGCCATTGCTCGCGTCGCCCCGCCAGGGTCCGTTCGGCCACATTCAGGGACAGCTCGCGGGCGGCGACGTCCAGGGTAATGAGGTCGCCCGCCTGGACCAGGGCCAGCGGGCCCCCGACGAACGACTCAGGAGCCACATGCAGCACGCATGCCCCGTAGCTGGTGCCGCTCATCCGCGCGTCGGAGATCCGGACCATGTCGCGACGCCCTGGGCCAGCAGGTAGTCCGGGATGGGCAGCTGGCCGTACTCAGGCATGCCCGGGCCGCCCTTCGGGCCGGCGTTGCGCAGCACCAGGACGGTGTCGGGGGTGATGTGCAGGGCCGGGTCGTTGATGCGCTGCTGCATTTCGGCGTAGGAGTCGAAGACCACGGCAGGGCCGGTGTGCTTGAGCAGGCGCGGCTCGGCCGCGATGTGCTTGATGACCGCGCCGTCGGGCGCCAGGTTCCCGCGCAGCACCGCGACCCCGCCCTCAGCGGCCAGCGCGGTATCCGGGGCCCGGATGACGTCATCGTTGTAGACCGGCGCGTTGATGATTTTTTCACCGAACGGCCCGTCGTTCACCGTGACCCGGTCCGGATGCAGCGCCCCGGGGACCTTGGCCAGCTGGCCGAGCAGGGCCGGCAGCCCGCCCGCGTAGTAGAAGTCCTCCATCAGGTACGTCCCGCTGGGCCGGATGTTGGCCAGCCACGGCACCCGGCGGGAGATCGCGTCGAAGTCGTCCAGGGTCAGCTCGACGCCGGCCCGGCCGGCCATGGCGATCAGGTGGATCAGCGCGTTGGTGGAGCCGCCCAGGGCCAGCACGGTGGCCGCCGCGTCCTCGAACGCTTCGCGGGTCAGGATCTTGTCCGGGGTCAGGCCCTCCCACACCATGCCCACGATGCGCCGGCCGGTGGCCGCCGCCATCCGGTAGTGCGCGGAGTCGACCGCAGGGATGGAGGCCATCCCGGTCAGCGTCATGCCGAGGGCCTCAGCGGCCGAGGTCATGGTCGAGGCGGTGCCCATGGTCATGCAGTGGCCCGGGGAGCGGGCGATGCCGCACTCCAGGTCGGCCAGCTCGCACTCGCCGACCAGCCCGGCCCGCGCGTCGTCCCAGAACTTCCACATGTCAGTGCCGCTGCCCACGGCCTGGCCGCGGTAGTTGCCGCGCAGCATCGGGCCCGCGGTCAGGTAGATAGCCGGGATGTTGGCGCTGGCCGCGCCCATGAGCAGCGCGGGAGTGGTCTTGTCGCAGCCGCCCATCAGCACCGCGCCGTCGGCCGGGTAGGAGCGCAGCAGCTCCTCGGTCTCCATGGCCAGCAGGTTGCGGTACATCATCGGGGTCGGCTTCTGGAAGGTCTCGCTGAGGGTGGCGACCGGCATCTCGACCGGGAAGCCGCCGGCCTCGATCACGCCGCGCTTGACCTGCTCGGCCCGCTGGCGCAGGTGCATGTGGCAGGGGTTCAGCTCCGACCAGGTGTTCAGGATGGCGATGAGCGGCTTGCCGAGGTGCTCGTCACCTTCCACTCCCAGCTGGCGCATCCGGGAGCGGTGGCTGAACGCCCGCAGCCCGGAGGTCCGCTCGCCGCCGAACCAGCGGAAGCTGCGCAGCTCCTCGGGGTTGTTCATGCCAGGTCCCAGGCCTTGAGGATGCCGGTGATCTCGTCCTTGATGGGCTGCGGCAGGCGGCGGCTGGGCGGGCGGACGTCGGCGCGGCCCTGGCCCAGCTGGGCCAGGGCCTCCTTGACCACGGCCACGTTGTCGGCGCTGGCGTCGGCCAGCCGGAGCTCCTCGAACCGGCGGGCTGCGGCCCAGGTCTTCATCGCGCCGGTGAAGTCATTGGCCTGCAGGGCGTGGAGCAGGTGGAGGGCCAGGCCGGGGTTGACGTTGGCCAGGCCGGAGGTGAAGCCGCGCGCGCCGACGGCCCAGAAGGCCGGCGCGGTCAGCTCGGCCGCCCCGGCCAGCCAGGTCAGCTGGTCGAGCCCGCCGTCCCGGGCCACAGCGGCGAACCTGGTCGCGTCGCGGACGGCGTACTTGACGCCGAGGACGTTCGGCGACCGGCGGGCGAGCGTGGCGATGTGCTGGCCGGTGATGCGCTCATTTCATAGGTACAGGACGACGCCGAGGTCGGGACGGCATCGGCAATGGCAGCGTGGTAGTCGATCCAGCCTTCGGCCGACACGTAGGGGTGCACCGGCTGATGGATGAGGATCATGCGGGCGCCGTGCTCCCGGGCGTGCCGTGCCGCCTCGGTCGCGGTGGCGATGTCGTGGCCGACGCCCGCCAGGAGCTGCACGCGGCCGTCCGCGGCCTTGGCCGCGGTCTCGAGCGCCTGCCGGGCCTCGGCCGGGCTGAGGGCGTAGAACTCGCCGGTGTTGCCGTTCGGGTGATGACCGTGATGCCATTGGCGATCAGCCTGGTTATCAAGGCCGCGTAGGTGTCCCAGTCCGGGTCGCCGCCGGCCTGGAAGAGGGTGACGGGGACGACGACCGCCGTGGCGAGGGACTGGCGCAGGGTGTCGGCTTCGGCCGGGGTGAGGCTCATCCGTGGTTCTCCTGGTCGGGGTGGTACCTGGGTTCTGCCGGTGCGGCGGACCCTACGCTTGACCGTCGCGGGGGTCAACGTGGATCCGCGCGGACGGAAATGTCAGTAGCCGGTGGTCAGATGGTGTTCATGCAGACGTTCACCCTGGTCCCGCGCGGGCCGTTCTCGCTCGCGTCCAGCATCCGCTTCCTGGAGGGCTTTACGCCCGCGGCGTACAGCGGGCCGCAGGACGCCGCTCTGGAGCTGGCGTTCCCGGCGGAAGGCAGCTGGCAGACGGTGGGCGTCCGGGTGCGCCAGGACGGCGAGGCGGTGACCGCGGGCGTGGTGAGCCCGGAATCGCCGGACCCGGAGCTGATGACGGCCGTGCGTGCCCAGGTCGAGCGCATTGTCTGCCTCGACGTGGACGGCTCGGGATTCCCCGCGGTCGGCGAGCGTGACCCGGTGGTGGGCCGGCTGCAACAGCGCTACCCCGGGCTGCGCCCGATCGGGTTCTGGTCGCCGTACGAGGCCGCGGCCTGGACCATCATCGGGCACCGGATCCGGATCAGGCAGGCCGCGGCGATCAAGGCCAGGATGGCCGCGCAGCTCGGGGACCCGGTGACCTTCGGGGACCGGGTGGTGCACGCGTTCCCCTCCCCTGACCGGCTGGCGTCGCTCGAGGAGTTCCCGGGACTGGCCGGGCGCAAGCCGGAGTGGCTCAGGTCGGTGGCGCGGGCCGCCCTGGATGGCCAGCTCGACGCGGCCCGGCTGCGCGGGCTGCCCCGCGAGACCGCGCTGAAAGACCTGAAGACCCTGCCGGGCATCGGAGATTTCTCGGCCGGGCTGATCTTGCTCCGGGGCGCGGGCGACCCCGACGCCGTGGCGTACCACGAACCGCGGCTGGCCCTGGCCGTGGCGGACGCATACGGGCTGCCCGAGCCGGCCACGCCTGCGCAGCTGACCGAGATCAGCGAGACCTGGCGGCCGTTCCGGACCTGGGTCACCTTGCTGCTGCGGACCCAGCAGGAGATCCCGGCGCCGTCGCATTAAGCTCCGCCGCGTTAAGCTTGGGCCAGCACGTGGTTGCGCCTAGGGTTCCGCCGGCCGTCTGCCTGGCAAACCACAATCAGGACGGCCGGGACTGGACCGAGCGGCGCCGCGACCCGGGTGCTGCGGGTTTGCCGGCCTTCGCGGCCTCGCGGCAGGCTGGCCTGTGGCCTGGTGGCCCGGGGAACACCTGACGGGATAGAAGCCCTGAGGGCTCCTGTTCAGCCTGCCTGAGGAGCCCCGTTGGACCCGTCGACCACCCTCCCGCTCACCGTCACGCTCGCGGTGCTGGCCGCCGCCATCACCCATGCCGTATGGAACGCGATCGCGCACGGCATCAAGGACCAGACGCTCGCATTCGCGCTGATCGGCGCGGGCACGATCGGAGTGGCGATCCCGCTTATCATCCTGTCCGCCCTGCCCCGGCCGGCCAGCTGGCCCTACCTGCTGGCGTCGGTCGGGATACACCTGTTCTACAACCTGCTGCTGATGCAGTGCTACCGGCTGGGCGAGTTCAGCCAGGTCTACCCGCTGGCCCGCGGCATCTCCCCGCCCGTCGTGACGCTCCTGGCGGTGGTCTTCGTCCACGAGCAGCTAGCGTTGCCCCAGCTGGCCGGGGTGGTCGTCGTGTCAGCCGGGCTGGCCTTCGGTGTCTTCGGCGGGCGCCGGCCGGGCCGCGGGGCGTTCCTGGCCGCCGTCGGCACCGGGCTCACCATCGCGGCCTACACCACCGTGGATGGCGTCGGGGTCCGGCTGTCGGGTACCTCGTTCGGCTACATCGGCTGGCTGATGCTGATGCAGAGCCTGTGCATCCCGATGTTCGCCCTGATCCGGCGCCGTGGCGTGCTGCTGGAGCAGCCGCCGCGGATCCTGTTGTCCGGCCTGGCCGCGGGCGCCCTGAGCGTGCTGGCCTACGGCCTGGTGCTCTGGGCGCAGACCCGGGGAGCGCTGGCGCCGATCGCCGCGCTGCGCGAGACGAGCGTCATCTTCGGCGCGATCATCGGCACGCTGGCCTTCCGCGAGCCGTTCGGCCGGACCCGGATCGTGGCCGCGGTGATCGTGGTGGCCGGCATCCTGCTGCTCAACCTGGGGTGACGCCAAGGTAAGCGACTGGACCGTCAGGGTCGCATGAGCGCGGTTGACGCGGTGAGACATGAAGGTGCCCGGCGGCGCAGGGTTCCGCCGGGCACCGGGACCGATCATCCGATCGGTTTGTTCCTACCCTGTGGAACGAGACGTATACGGACACGGATCGAAATAACCGTCCTGCGTAAGAATTTGGTGACATAGGCGGACCTGCCGCCGGCTTCCGCGAGCTCGCCCGCACCGAGCGACTGGACCCGCCCGTCAGGAACACGCCCGTCAGGAACAATGGTGGCGTGGACATTCTGAGCAGCCGGGTCCTTATCCGTCCCACCGACCTGGACCGGAGCCGTCGCTTCTACCGGGACACCCTGGGCCTGGCCATCTACCGGGAGTTCGGCCCGGCGGACAACCCCGGCGTGGTGTTCTTCCTCGGCCAGGGACTGCTCGAAGTCTCCGGGCATGCGGCCGTCCCGCCCGGGGGCTCGGTGATGATCTGGATTCAGGTGCGTGACGTCCGGGCGGAGCATGCCAGGCTGGCTGCGGCGGGTGTCCTGGTCATCCGGGAGCCTGTCACCGAGCCCTGGGGACTGATCGAGATGTGGATCGAGGACCCGGATGGCATCCCTATCGTCCTGGTCGAGATCCCCGCCGATCATCCGCTGCGCCGTGACCGCAGGTAACCGCCACCCTGGAAGGGGAAGCGGGACCGCGGTAGCGTCACGGGCATAAGGTTCGCCTGCCGGGCAGAATGGACAGGTCCGTGGACGCTGTGACGGTACCCAACGCATTTGACCTGACCGGCCGGGTGGCCATCGTGACCGGGGCCGGGAGCGGCATCGGCCTGGGAATCTCCCAGGTGCTCGCGGCCGCGGGCGCCCTCGTGGTGTGCGCGGACGTGAACGGCGTATCGGATGCGTCCCGTTTCATCACCGGGCAGATCGTGCGGCCAAACGGCGGCACCGCCATGCCTTGGTAACGCAGCCGTAAACCGCTGGTCATTTGGTTTTTTGAAGCCCGTCACAACCGATGAGAGTGGGTAGGGATGAAGTCAGACTTCAGGACTCTGGCCATTGCGCAGGACGACGGTGTCGCGCAGATAGTCCTGAACCGGCCGGAGGCGAGAAACGCCATCTCGCATCAGATGCAGGCCGAGATTGACGTCGCACTCGACGAAGCCGAGATCGACCCCGAGGTCAAGGCGGTGGTTCTCCGCGGAGAAGGAGCGATTTTCTCGGCCGGGCATGACCTTAAAGAGCAGATGGGCGGCATGAGCTTCCCGGAGCTGACGTTCCCCTTCGCCTCCCCCTCGATCTCGCCCGGGCTGCCCAGGGCGTGGTACTTCAGGAAACCGCTCATCGGGGCCGTCCACAGTTACGTGGGCCCCTACGCGATCGCCCTGGTCGCATGCTGCGACTTCAACATCGCGGCTGAGCACACCCGGTTCAGCTGCGAAGTGTTCCGCGGCAGCTATCCGGACGTCGGGTGGCTGCCGCTGTACCTGCAGCTGCCGATGCGCGTTATCGAGAAACTGTGGCTCATGGGCGGCTGGATGGACGCCGAGCAAGCCCTCCAGTTCCAGTTCGTGCAGCGCGTGCTGCCGCCGGATGAGGTGGTAGACGAGGCGCTGCGGTGGGCTCACCAGGCGGCGCAGATCCCGGCTGGGGCCTTCGCGCACAGCAAGGAAAAGATCAGGAGATCGGTGGAGCTCCTTGGCCTGAATGCGCTGTCCGCGGTGCTCAGCCGCTATGGCCCGCCACCCGAGCACCCGGCGGAGTCTGGCTCCGCTCAGTTCGGCGACGTGCTGGCGGCCCGCGGCCTGAAGGAAGCGGTTCGCCGTCGTGACGAGAAGTTCGATCCGGGCATCTCACGCGTCTAACCGGTGCAACCCGGCCTCATACTCGAGTCGACAGGATGCGCAGATCCGCGGTCTTCGGCGAAACCCCCGGCGGGACATAACCCGCACACGAGCAGCGGCTGAACAACCTGAGCGAGCCAAGCCGTACAGAGCAGGACGTCGGCGCGCGGTGAGAGGCGGCAGTATGCGCGCACCTGGCGCACATTCTCGCCGTCGGCAAGGACAAGCAAAACCACTGCCAGAGCATATCGGCCCCGACCGACATCCAGAATACGAAATAGACGAACGCGATCACGAATGTGACCGGCCCGAGGGCCCGGTTTCCGGGCAGGGAATTCAGCGCGAAAGCGATAGCAAGAATGGCTGGCGTAACGAACCCGGATGCGCCCCACCGGACTGCGTCGCTCACCCGCCGGGACGGCTTGCGCGCCGGCGGCGGCCCCACGGCCGGCCCGGCCGGGATGCCGACGGTGACCGCGGCCAGTTCCGCGTACGTCCGGGAGGCAAACGCCTGGCCGATCCGGGCGTCGAAGTCGTCCTTGGCCAGCCGGCCCGCCGCGAACGCGGCCTTGAGCGTGTCGACCATCTGCTCGCGATCGGCGTCCGACGCTCGCAGGTGGCCGCGGGCCGCCGCCGACGGCCCTCGGTCTTCAGGCCCAAGCGTCACGCTGCCTCCAGGCGGGAGGATCAAACTGACAGCGTAGCATCCCGGTCATAACGCACCGTGACCACGATCCACGGGCCGGCGCAAATCAGAGCCGCTGCTCGGTCGCGGGGTCGGGGACGCCGTCGAAATACTGGTCCAGGACCTGGCCGAACACCGGCTCGCCGGGAGCGGCGCGCAGGAACAGCGTCATCGACGAGCGCAGCTTGACCGCGTCGACCTCGCCGAAGACCTGCTCCGCCGTGCGGCCCGCCACGCCAGTGAGGATGGCGGCACATTTGAGCAGCCGCGGGCCGAGAACCGGATGAGCCAGGTAGGCCCGGGCCTCGGCCAGCGAGGAGATCGCGTAGATCCGCGACGCGTGGCTGTAGCCCAAGCCGGCGACCTGCGGGAAGATGAACCACATCCAGTGGCTGTCCTTACGGCCGTTGCACAGCTCAGCGGCGGCGCGGCGATACGTGCCGTCGGCGTCCTGGGCGTCGACGAATCGCCGCAGATCATACGGGTCGGCTGTCGTCATAATCGGTCATTCTGCCGCGCCACCGCGCCGGGATTCATCCCCTAACGGCGCTCGCGGGGATCACTCCGCAGCTGGATCGAGATTTGCGCGACGAGCAGTCCTTATTTGTTCGTTACACGTGGACCGTATGCGCGACATCAGGACTCTGGCATCATTTTCGGATGGCAGGAAGCCCAGATAGGAGCGATTTCGCTCGCGGCACGACGGAAGCCGGCCGCGGCTATCGCATCGTCGGGCGCCTGGGCGTGGCGACACCGGCCGCCGGCGGCGGCCTCGGACCAGCAGGTGCTGACACCTCGAGAAACCGGCCCGGGATGCCGCCGTAACGCGACCAGGCCGATTCAGCCGCCCGCATACGGGCCTGGCCGGAGAAGTCCATCCGGGCTGACGGCGGCGATGAAGCCCGCTACTGGCCAGCCGCTACCTTCAGCGCCTGGCCGGCCCAGATCAATCGAGAGGAAGAGGATATGAGACGTACCACTGCGATCGCGGCCATGGCCGCGATCGCCCTGGCGGCTGCCGCCTGCAGTAGCAGCTCGTCTAGCAGCACTAGCAGCACCAGCACTTCGTCCAGCGGCAGCAACACGGTCGACATCTACTCGAGCCTCCCGCTGCAGGGCGCCTCGAGCGCGCAGACGATACCGCTGGTCAACGGGATCAAGCTCGCGCTCTCCCAGGCAGGCAACAAGGCCGGTTCGTTCACGGTGAGCTACCAGTCCCTCGACGACTCCACCGCGGCGGCCGGGAAGTGGGACCCGGGCCAGACGGCGGCGAACGCGCGGAAGGTAGCCTCGGACTCCAAGGCCGTCTACTACATCGGCGAATTCAACTCCGGCGCCAGCGAGGTGTCGATCCCGATCCTCAACGAGGCGGGAATCCCGCAGGTGAGCCCGGCGAACACGTACGTCGGCCTGACGACCAACCTGCCGGGCAGCGCCCCCGGCGAGCCGCAGAAGTATTACCCGACCGGGAAGCGCACCTACCTGCGCATCGTGCCGATCGACTCGATCCAGGCCGCCGCGGACCTGATCGCGATGAAGAACGCGGGCTGCACCAAGGTGGCCGTCGCCAACGACAAGGAGGCCTACGGAGCCGGGCTGGCCACCCTGCTCGAACTGGAAAAGAGCGAATACGGCGTCACGGTCACGAGCAACACGGGGATCGACCCGACCTCGCCCAACTTCCGCTCCTACGCCTCGACGATCCAGGGTCAGGGCGCCGACTGCTTCTTCTTCTCCGGCATCGTCTCCAACGGAGCCGTCCAGCTCACCAAGGACGTCCACTCGGCCATCCCCGCCGCCAAGATCTTCGGCCCTGACGGGGTGTGCACGAGCTCGTACACCAACGCGTCCCAGGGCGGCGTCCCGGCCGCGATCGACCCGCTGATCCAGTGCACGGTCGCGACCCAGGACCTGGCCGCGTACCCGGGCGGCAAGGATTTCCTGGCCGCGTACAAGGCCGCGTACGGCGTCTCGAACCCCGACCCGTACGCGATCTACGGCTATGAGGCGATGCAGCTCGGGCTCAACACGATCAAGGGTCTGGGCGCCCAGGGCAACAACAAGGCCTCCGTACTGGCCGCCCTGTTCGCGACGAAGGCGACTTCGTCAGTACTGGGCACGTTCGGATTCGACGCCAACGGCGACACGACGCTGAAGTCATACGGCCTGTACAAGGTCAACTCCAGCGGCGATCCCGTCTTCTTCCAGACGCTGACGCCGACTAAGACGGTCAGCTAGGACCCACAATGAGGTGGTGGGAGGCCACCCCGGGTCTCCCACCACCTCCTGTCCGGCGTGATCCTGCTCAGGCAGGCATCCGCACACCGCCCGCCGACACTCCGCATGGAGCCATGGATACCACGACCATCTCGCCGAGCCGGCCGCCCGCGGCGCGGATGCGCTCCCTGGCGGCCGTTCGCCGCGTCGCCGGCCGCTGGGGCCTGATCGCGGCGCTGGCCGCGCTGCCGGTCTATTACGGCATTCACGACCTGGTGTACGGCTACCAGGTCACGGTGGCAGGCCATCCCGTGATCCACCACGATCTGTCGCTGCTGGGCTTCAACTTCGCCGTGGGCCTGTCCAACGGCGCCATCTGGGCGCTGATCGCCATCGGGTACACGCTCGTCTACGGGATCATCGAGCTGATCAACTTCGCGCACGGCGACGTGTTCATGATCGGCTCCTTCACGGCCGTGGGCTTCTATACCGTGTTCGGCCTGACGTCGAGCACGGGCACCGCCTGGCTGGTCGGCGGGCTGCTGCTTACCTTGGTCCTCACGATGATGGTGACGGGATCCCTGAATGTCCTTATCGAGCGGGTCGGCTACCGACCGCTGCGCAATGCGCCCAAGCTCGCGCCGCTGATCACGGCGGTCGGCTTCTCCTTCATCTTGCAGAACGTCGGCCTGCTCTGGCGCGGCGGCTCGCCGCAGAGCGTGCCCGACCTGATCGGCGAAGCGCAAACGGTATTCACCATCGGCGGCGTGGCCATCCAGCGCGGCTACATTCTCGCCTTCGCCGTAATGGTCCCGCTCGTGTTCGCGCTGAGCTGGTTCATCAGCTCCACCCGGTCCGGCCGGGCGATGCGGGCCACCGCACAGGACCCGGAGGCCGCCCGCCTGATGGGCATAAACGTCAACCAAACTATCTCGCTGACCTTCCTGCTCGGCGGCATGCTGGCCGGCGCGGCAGGCCTGGTGTACGCGCTCTACGAGACCAACGTCTGGTACTTCCAGGGTTTCGAGGCCGGCCTGATCGCGTTCACCGCGGCGGTCATGGGCGGCATCGGCAACGTCCGCGGCGCCGTGCTCGGCGGGCTCATCATCGGCGTCATCCAGGCGCTGTCCGATTCCCGGCTGGGCCCGCAGTGGACCGAGGCGGTGGTGTTCGGGTACCTGATCGCGATAATGATCCTGCGGCCGCGCGGGCTGCTGGGCGAGGAGACGAGGGAGGCCGGATGACGGACGGACTTCGCGCCCGGCTGCGGGGGTGGCAGGGGGCCGGATCCAGGGGGCTCCCGTCGTGGTGGAACCGCGCGCTGGCCGGGCTGTTCATCGTGATCGGGATCATCCTGCCGTTCTTCTTCCCGCCGTCGGCCGGCTTCATGAACGCGACGATCATCGCCATCGCCTACGCGGTGATGTCCCTGGGCCTGAACATCGTGGTGGGCTTCGCCGGGCTCCTCGACCTCGGGTACGTCGCCTTCTACGCGCTCGGCGCGTACTCGCTCGGGTGGTTCGGCTCGGGCTTCTTCTTCAAGGCACGTGTCCATGTGCTGGTCTCCCCGCTTACCAGCACGCTGGCGGGCGTGCACCTGAACTTCCTGCTGATCCTGATCGCAGCCGCGGCCATCTGCGCGCTGGCGGGAATGCTGATCGGGCTGCCGACATTGCGCCTGCGCGGCGACTACATCGCGATCGTCACGCTCGCCTTCGGCGAGATCATCGGCGTGGTCGCAATCAACGGCCAGAGCGTCCCGGTGGGCGGCGGCATGACCTTGACGGCTGGCAACCTCGGCATCAGCGCCGTCGACGCGCCGTACTTCCCGGGCATCGGGTCGTTCGGCCTGCTTGACCTCAGGCCCTGGTACTGGCTGATCCTGGCCATCCTGCTCGTCGTCCTGTTCGTCAACCTGCGGCTGCGCGACTCGCGGCTCGGCCGGGCCTGGATCGCGTTGCGCGAGGACGAGGTCGCAGCGGTGTCGATGGGCATCCCGCTGGTGAAGACCAAGCTGCTCGCCTACTCGGTGGGTGCCGCGTTCGGCGGCATGTCGGGTGCCTTCTTCGGCGCCTACTACACCGAGGTCAACGCCAGCCAGTTCGCGTTCGGGTTCTCGATCTTCATCCTCGCGATGGTCATCATCGGCGGGCTCGGCTCGATCTGGGGAGCAGTCGTCGGCGGGCTGGCCCTCGGCTACATCAACAATTACCTGATCCCCGACGTGCTGAACGACCTGCCGAGCAAGTTCGGTCTGCACTTCCAGCTGACCCAGGTGGAGTTCGGGATCTTCGGCTTCCTGCTGGTGATCATGATGCTCCTGAGACCGCAGGGCCTGATCCCCGAGCGGCGGCGCCAGCTGGAGCTCACGGCCGAGATCGCCGCGGAGGACGCACAGCTCGCGGAGGCGCCAGGAAGTGCCGGGAGTACCACGTGAGCAGCCCCGAGGCACCCGCTCCGCCCGTCGCGGCGGTGCTGCGCGCCGAGCACATCACGAAGGAGTTCGGCGGGCTGGTCGCCGTCGGGGATGTCTCCCTCGACATCCCGGAGCATTCGATCGTGTCGCTGATCGGGCCGAACGGCGCCGGGAAGACGACCTTCTTCAACATGCTGACCGGGCTGTACCGGCCGACCCAGGGACGGATCCTCCTCGGCGACCGCGACATCACGCGTGCGCGGCCGGACGTGATCACCGCGCACGGCGTCGCGCGCACCTTTCAGAACATCCGCCTGTTCGGCGCGATGACCGCCGTCGAGAACGTGATGATCGGGCATCATGCGCGGATGCGGGCGGGATTGTTCGGGTCGATTATCCGCCCGCCCTGGGTTCGCCGTGAGGAACAGACGACGCGGGAGCATGCCGGTGAGCTCCTGACGTATGTCGGGCTGCCGCCGTCCGTCTTCGACCGGATCGCAGCGCAGCTGTCATACGGCGACCAGCGGCGGGTGGAACTCGCCCGGGCGCTGGCGGCCGAGCCGCGCGTGCTGCTGCTCGATGAGCCGACCGCGGGCATGAACCCCAGCGAATCGGCGGCGCTGACGGACTTCATGCGCAAGCTGCGCGATGAGCTGAAGCTGACCATCCTGCTCATCGAGCACGACATGAAGGTCGTGATGGGGGTGTCCGAGCGCGTCACCGTGCTCGACCACGGCCGGAAGATCGCCGAGGGGCCGCCGGCTGAGGTCCGGACGGACCCGCAGGTGATCGAGGCCTACCTCGGAAAGCAGGACTGATGGCGCTGCTCGAGGTCTCCGGCATCCACACCCGCTACGGCTCGATCGAGGCGCTGAAGGGAGTCTCGCTGACCGTTGACGAAGGCGAGGTGGTGACGCTGATCGGCTCCAACGGGGCCGGGAAGTCGACCACCCTCCGCTCGATTTCGGGCCTGACCCCGGCCAGCCAGGGAACGATCACCTTCGCCGGAGTGGACATCACCCGCGTGCCGGCCCACGAGATCGTCGGCCACGGAATCGCGCTCTCGCCCGAGGGCCGGCACTGTTTTCCCCGGATGACGGTGCGCGAGAACCTCGAGCTGGGCGCCCACCGGCGGCGCGGCTCCGGAATCGCCGAGGACTACGCCCGGGTCTACGAGCTGTTCCCGGTGCTCAAGGAGCGTGAGCGGCAGAAGGCCGGCACGATGTCCGGCGGCGAGCAGCAGATGCTGGCCATCGGGCGCGCCCTGATGGCCCGGCCCAAGCTGCTGATGCTCGACGAGCCATCCCTCGGCATCGCCCCGCTCCTGGTCCAGCGGATCTACCAGACCATCGGCGAGATCAACGGCTCCGGGGTCACCATCCTGCTGGTCGAGCAGAACGCCAATTACGCGCTCGACGCCGCCTCCCGCGGTTACGTGCTCGAGACCGGGCGGGTCGTCCTGGCCAGCGATTCGGCCAGCCTGCGCAGCGACCCCGAGGTCCAGCGGGCGTACCTGGGCACATGACTGAATACGGAGCGTGATCGATATCGGCACCATCGGCGCCAAGGCGCTCTACCTGCTGTTCATCTGGCTCATCTCGGCCGCGGCCGGGTCGTGGCTATCGGAACGCAAGGGCTACGGCGAGCGGCTGGGCCTGACCCTGGGCCTGCTGCTGTCAGCCCTGGGGCTGCTGATCTCGCTGCTGCTGCCTGGCCGACCGGGCTCGAAGTGGCGGGTCGACGGCCGCGTGCCGAGATGGCGGGCACGCCGGCACCCGTCGGCCTGACCCCGCGCCAGCAGACCCCGTACGCAGGGAACGAGATGACATCCTCGCCTGACTCTGACGCTGACGCCCTCGCCGGCGCCCAGGAAGCGGCCAAGCGGAACCTGTGGCTGCACTTCACCCAGATGTCCAGCTTCGCCGACAGCGACGTCCCGGTGATCGTGCGCGGCTCGGGGGCGTATGTCTTCGACCAGCGCGGCCGAAGGTACCTGGACGGGCTGTCGGGCCTGTTCACGGTCCAGGTGGGCCACGGCCGCCAGGAGATCGCCGAGGCGGGCGCGCGGCAGGCGGCGGAGCTGGCTTACTTCCCGCTGTGGTCCTACGCCCATCCCAAGGCCATCGAGCTGGCGCAGCGCCTGGCCGGGCTGGCCCCGGGCGACCTGAACCGGGTGTTCTTCACCACCAGCGGCTCGGAGGCCGTCGAGTCGGCCTGGAAGCTCGCCAAGCAGTACTTCAAGCTGACCGGCCAGCCCGAGCGGTACAAGGTGATCAGCCGCCAGCTCGCCTACCACGGGACGTCCATGGGCGCGCTCGCCATCACCGGCCTGGCCGACATGAAGTACCCGTTCGAGCCGATGACCCCGGGCGGGGTCCGGGTGCCGAACACCGACTTCTACCGGGCGCCCGCGTTCGTGCGCGACGACCTGGAGGCCTTCGGCGGGTGGGCCGCGGATGAGATCGAGCGGGCGATCCTGCGCGAGGGGCCGACGTCCGTCGCCGCGGTCTTCCTGGAGCCGGTGCAGAACTCCGGCGGCTGCTTCGTGCCGCCCCCCGGTTACTTCCGGCGGGTCAGGGAGATCTGCGACCGCTACGGCGTGCTGCTCGTCTCCGACGAGGTGATCTGCGCGTTCGGCCGCCTGGGCTACTACTTCGGCGCCCAGCGGTACTCCTACCAGCCGGATATCATCACCTTCGCCAAGGGCGTCACCTCCGGCTATGCGCCGCTGGGCGGGATGCTCGTCAGCGACGCGCTGGCGGAGCCGTTCAGCTCAGGCCCGGCCACGTTCATGCACGGCATCACGTTCGCCGGCCATCCCGTGTCCACCGCGGTGGCGCTGGCCAACCTGGATATCTTCGAGTCCGAGGACCTGCTGGGGAACGTGCGCGCGGGCGAGCCCGCGTTCCGCGCCACCCTGGACAAGCTCTGTGACCTGCCGATCGTCGGGGACGTCCGGGGCGACGGCTACTTCTACGCCATCGAGCTGGTCAAGGACCGGGCCACCCGTGAGACGTTCGACCGCGACGAGTCGCAGCGGCTGGTGCGCGGGTTCCTGTCGCATGCGCTGTTCGACGCCGGGCTGGTGTGCCGCGCCGATGACCGCGGCAGCCCGGTGGTCCAGCTGGCCCCGCCGCTCATCTGCGGGCCGCAGCACTTCGAGGAGATGGAGCAGGTCCTCCGCGCCGTCCTGACCGAGGCCTGGGCGCGCTTCTAGCCCGGGCCGGTCCGGGGGGCCGCCCCCGGGGGTCAGCTCGGGAGCGGGACTGTTCATCGGAACGTCGGGCCGGGCCGTTCCGCGCCGCCATCTGGCGTTTACTCGGCTCCTTTACCTTTCCGTTATGCCGGCCGACAGCGTTGACTCGGGGGGAGGACCCAGCGGAACCCCCCGATCACGCCGAGGCCGCCCGCCGCCCCGCTCCCCGCTGGGCGTGTCACGCCGCCAGGTGCTCACGGCGGGCGGAACGGGCCTGCTCGCGGCGACCGCGACGGCCAGCAAAGCCGGGGCGCGGACCCGCAAGACCCGCACGCCGGGGACCGACGGCACCCCGGAGCAGATTCATCTCACCTGGGGCGAGAATCCAGCGACCAGCGTCGTGGTCTCCTGGGCGTCGGCCGGCCCGGCGACCCGGCCCCGGGTGCGGATCGGGCAGCGGGTCATCGCGGCCGAGCCCCGACAGTACACCGACGGGCTCAACGGCGAGACGGTATGGACCTACCATGCGCGGGTCGGCGGGCTGCGGCCCGGCGCCAGCTACGCGTACCTGGTGACCGCCGACAACGACGGCAACGCCGCCGACCCGTTCAGCGCCGTCTTCCGCACCGCGCCGAACGGCCGGGCGGCATTCCGCTTCACCAGCTTCGGCGACCTGGCCACGCCGAACACCGCGTGGGTGCTCTCCTACGGCCAGAGCGCCTACGCGGTCGACTCGGTCGAGTCATTCCAGCCGCTGTTCCACCTGCTGAATGGCGACCTGTGCTACGCGAACCTCAACCCCGCTGCGGCGCCCGAGGTGTGGCGCGACTTCGGTAACAACAACCAGGCCTCGGCAGCCAACCGGCCCTGGATGCCGTGCCCGGGCAACCACGAGGTGGAGTTCGGCAACGGGCCGCAGGGGTTCACCTCGTACCTGACCCGGTACACGCTGCCGGACAACGACGTGCCCGGCTTCAGCGGGCGCTGGTACAGCTTCCGGATCGGCTCGGTCCTGTTCGTATCCCTCGACGCCGACGACGTGGTCTACCAGGACGCGGGCGCGTTCGTGGCCGGCCCGGCGGCGCTGACCCCGGCGGCCGGTACCGGCCACCCGGCGATCCCGCCCGGCACGTCGTTCTACCTCAGGGGCTATTCGGGCGGCGCTCAGACCGCGTGGCTGGAGCGGACGCTGGCGGCCGGCCGCCGCGATCGCTCGGTGGACTGGATCATCGTGCAGATGCACCAGTGCGCCTGCTCCTCCTCGGCCACCGGGAACGGCTCGGACCTGGGCATCCGCCAGCAGTGGCTGCCGCTGTTCGACCGGTACCAGGTGGACCTGGTCGTAAGCGGGCACGACCACGGTTACGAGCGGTCCTTCCCGGTGCGCGGCACCGACGCCGGCGCCGGCCGCGAGGTGCCCACTGGCGCCGTGATCGACACCTTGCGCCCGCACCCGGTGACGACCACCGACAACGGCGTGTTCGACACCAGCCAGGGCACCGTCCACCTCATCCTGGGCTGCGGCGGCACCGACGCCAACCTGGACGACTACGGGGCCGACACCGCCGACGGGCAGCGCCAGGCCAAGGTGTTCACCCGGGCCAACCGCCCGGCCCTGACCTCGGCGCCAGGCGTCTACGACCGGGCGGGGGCGGACGCGGTGGAAGACGCGACCTGGTCGGCCAGACGCGACGCCTCAACCGGCTACGGGATCGCGGTGTTCGACGTCAACCCCGACCCGGAGGACTTCGCCGGGCACACAGGCATCACCGTCACGCAGTACCACGCGCCCGGCGCGGACCCGGTCAACCCGGCCACCGGCGCCAAGGGCGCGCCGACCCCCGACTACACCGAGTTCGAGACCTTCACCCTGATCCGCCGACGCTCCTGAACCAGGCGCGGGTGAACCGGGCGCGGGCGGATCGTCCCGGGCAACCGATACCGTCGGAGCATGGATGCACTGGTGATCGGGGCCGGGGTGTGCGGCCTCACGACGGGGATCAGCCTGGCCGAGGCCGGGCTCAGCGTGACGATCAGGACGGCCGCGCCGCCGGAGCGGACCACCTCGGTAGCAGCCGGCGCCGTCTGGGGGCTGGTCCGGGTCGGCCCGCCGGAACGGGTCCTGGACTGGGGCCGGACCGGGCTTGAGGTCTTGTCCAAGCTCGCCGCGGAGCAGGACACCGGAGTGCGCATGGTCAGCGGCACGGAGGCCAGCCGCGCCCCGCTGGAGCCCTACTACTGGACCGAGCTGCTGCCCAGCCTGCAGCTGTGCGGTGCCGCCGAGCTGCCCGACGGCTTCACTCACGGCTGGCACTACACCGCCCCGCTCGCCACCATGCCGGTGTACCTGGAGTACCTGCGGACCCGGTTCGCGCGGGCCGGCGGCCGCCTCGAGGTGGCACCGGTACGGTCCCTGGCCGAGCTGGCCGGGGTCGCCCCGGTCGTGGTGAACTGCTCCGGCGTCCGGGCCCGCGACCTGGTGCCTGACCCCTCGATCGGGCCGGTCCGCGGCCAGGTGGTGATCGCCGCCAACCCCGGCATCGAGGAATTCTTCATCAGCCGGGATGATCAGCCGCCGTGGATCGTGTACATGTTCCCGCACGGCGATACGGTCCTGCTCGGTGGCACGAACGAGGAAGGCGGGTGGGACGAGAAGCCGGATCCGGCCATAGCCGAACGGATCGTGGCCGGATGCGCCGCGATCGATCCTCGCCTGCGCGACGCCGAGATCCTCGGGCATCGTGTCGGCCTGCGCCCGTACCGGCCCGCGGTGCGGCTGGAGCCCGAGCCGCTGGGGGACGGCGTGCTATGGCACAACTACGGGCACGGCGGCGCCGGCGTGTCCTTGTCCTGGGGCTGCGCGGCGGTGATCACCGCCGCGGTGACCAGCTAGGTGTCGAATTGACCAGCTAGGTATCGAGGAGCGCGGCCAGGCCGGCGGGGGCAATGGCCCGGTAGGCGTCGTGGCACAGCTCGGCGATCTCGGCCCAGTCGGCTTCGCCGTCGAGCCGGACGCCGATCCAGCCGCGGCCGCCGACGTACGGCGGCCGGAAGAAACGGGCGGGCGCCGCCGCGGTGAGCTCGGCCTGCGCTCCGGGCGGCGCGGCGCACCACAGGTGCGGGAACTGGTGGTCATGATGGCCGTCGGCCCACAAGGTCACGAACGCGCTCTTGCCCCGGACGAACCAGGTGGGCGCGCCGTGGCTGGGCCGCTCGGTGACCTCGGGCAGGGCCAGGCAGATCGCGCGCAGCCGGCCGGCGAGGTCAGCTCCCTGGTGGTCCACCCAGCGATTGTCCCACCGGCGCCGCCGATACGCTGTGGCTCATGAGGTTCGCGATCGCCATCCCGCAGGTCTACCCGGACGGGGAATTCGATCCCAGGGCGTTCCGCGCCTACTTCCGGCGCGCCGAGGAGCTGGGCTTCGAGAGCGCCTGGACGCAGGAGTCGACGCTCGGCATGAGCCCGCAGCTCAGCCCGCTGGAGGCGATGGGCTACGCGGCCGCCTGCACCGAGCGGATCCGGCTGGGCTGCTCGGTGTTCGTGTCCACCCTGCACAGCCCGGTGCACCTGGCCAAGGGCATCGCCTCGCTGGACCAGCTCAGCCGCGGCCGGATCGAGGTCGGCGTGGGCACCGGCGGCCCGGGCCGCCCGTTCGCCGCGTTCGGCGTGGACCCGGCCCGGTATGCGGCGCGGTTCACCGAGGGCGTCGAGCTGATGAAGGCGCTGTGGACCGAGCCGGAGGTCACCTTCCGCGGCCAGTTCTGGCAGCTGGAGAACGCCCCGATGGAGCCAAAGCCGTTCCAGAAGCCGTACCCGCCGCTGTGGTTCGGCGCGGCCAGCGAGCCCGCGCTTCGCCGTGCCGTGCGCATCGGCTACGGCTACTTCGGCGCGGGATCGACGACCACGGCGAGGTTCGCCGAGCTGGTCCAGGTGACACGGAAGATCCTGGCCGAAGCGGGCCGGCCCGCCGGGGACTTTCCCATCGCCAAGCGCGTCTACATCGCGGTCGACGAGGACGGCGGGCGGGCCCGGGCCCGGATGAACGCGGCCCTGGAAGGCACGTACGGGCGCCGGGTGCCGGCCATCGAAGCCGCCACGGTGGCCGGCACGGCCGCCGGTTGCGTCCGCGAGCTGCGCCAGGTCGCCGACGCGGGCGCGGAGCTGATCCTGTTCACGCCGCTGTTCGACCCCGCCGGGCAGATGGAACGGCTCGCGGCAGGCGTCATCCCCGAGCTGGGCTGACCGCGCGCCGGGGCGCTGCGCGGGCAGGAGCTGAGCCTGCGCGACATCGCCGCCCGGCTCGTCATCGCCACGGGTAAGCACGGACAGGCAAGATCAGCCAAATCAAAGTGTCCACGCTTTCAGGGCGGACCCTGATAGTGACAGGCCCAGGAGGAGTTGGGTTTGCCCGGGGCTAAGGCGCGTGCGCGGCTTGGGCTTTCTCCGGGGTTTGCGTGCCGCCGGGTCCCAGAGGAGGTCCTGGCGGATCCTCTCTTTGCTGACGTGGAAGACCGCGCCGATCTGTTCGAGGGTGCAGCCGAGTTCTCTGAGCCGGTGAGCGGCGCGCTTGCGGCTGATCCGCGGAGTCTGAAGGTCGAAGGTGGCGCGGGCTTCGTCCAGGGCCTGATCCCGTTCGGCAGCCGCGCGTCGTGCCTGCTCGGTTTTGCGTTGTGCTTCTGCGGTGGCGGCCGCGGCGAGGTCTGGTGCCTTGTCGTGGTCGTCGAGCCAGCCCCGGCCTGCGGTGGTGATGCGCCAGATAATGGCGGGCCGGCCGCGTCCATTACGCTCGCGGCCTGCTCGTTCGACATGGCCGGCTTGCTCGTGCCGATGCAGCGTGTGGTCGTAGGCGGACAGCAGTTTCCGGCGCCGGCCTGTTTCGGCCAGGAGGCCGGCCAGGGCGGGGGCGGACAGTGGTTCCGGGTTCTGCGCCAGTGCTCGCAGGAGCCGCACGGGCCGGGTTTCTGCTGCTGCGTGTTGCGCGGCAGGGATGGTGACGGTCTGGCTGTCACTCATCGGCTTTCCTTCCTGCCCGGCGGCCGGGTTCGCATAGTGGCTGATTGCTGGGGAGACGCGCCGGCGGCTGATTCTCCCGAAGTCACCGCGCAACGCTGGCCCGGTGCAGCCGGCCTCCCGTCAAGTTCGGCATGGGCGGGAGGCCGGATCCGGTGTGGGCTGGGCCGCCGGTGACACCCTGCTTGTGCCGCCGGAGACACCTCGGGAAAGAGCCGGCGGCTAACAGCCCGGCCGGCGGCCCAGCGTCTATCGGGTCATCTCTTCGAGCGCGCGGCGGCTCTGGCTCTTCCCGAAGATCGCGAGCAGGACGCCGGGGACGAGCGCGCACGGGATCGTGATGAAGACGATCCAGTTCCGCGGGTCGAGGATGACGAACAGCTGCCCGGCGATCAGGACGCCGCCCCAGGCGCCGAGGTGGCCGACACCGTCGGTCCAGCCGGTACCCAGCGCGCGCATCCGGGTCGGGTAGTTGTTGGGGATGTACACGTACATGCTCCACAGCCACAAGATGCCGCCGGCGCCCGCGATCAGGAACAAGATGACCAGGGCCGTGGTGTTGTGCACCTCGTAGACGCCCCACCAGCCGCCGGCGAACAAGATGGCGCCGAACAGCTGAACCCACCGGCGCTCGAACCGCTCCCCGAAGAGCGCATTGATCAGGTACACGGCGGTGGAGACCACCCCGGACCAGGCCGTCAGGGCGAACACGAAGCCGGCGCTGTAGTGGCGGCTGAAGGACAGGAACAAGAACGACTGGCTTGCGGCGCCGTAAATGATGCCGCCGTAGCCGAGCACCATGACCACTAGCAGCAAGATGGTGGCGAACAGGTAGTTCTTGCCGAACACGGCCAGCCAGCTGGTCTTCTCCTCGGCCACCACCTGGTGCGGCGCCAGGTCCGGCTCGGCCAGCGCGATGCGGCCGCCCTTGCTGGCCCGCGACTCCATCCGCTCCACCACCTTGCGCGCCTGGTCCCGGCGCTCCCGGGCCTCCAGCCACCGCGGCGACTCCGGCATCCGGAAGTACAGCAGCACCGCGATCACGATGTTCAGCCCGGCCAGCAGCCACAGGTATTGCCGGTACTGCAGGGGGAACCAGTAGTGCGGGATGATCCCGGACAGCACGACCAGGAGCAGGAAGATGCAGACGGCCTGGCAGGGCATCATGATCCGGGGCCGGATCTTCGGGCCCATGATCTCGCTCATGTACACGACGTTGATGGCCAGGAACCCGGCGAAGCCGAGGGTGTCGGCGATGGAGAGGATGAACAGCGCCGAATAGTTCGTCACGTAGGCGAACGGCCAGATGAACGCCCCGGCCAGCGCCGCGGACAGGATCAGGGTCGGGCGCCGGCCGATCTTGTCGGCGAGCCAGCCGAGGAAGTACCCGCCGATCAGGATGCTGATCCCGGCCTGCAGGGCGTACAGGACGTCGTACTGAGAGTGGTTGATGACCTTGGCCGGCAGCCAGACGTACGGGTACAGCCGGGCGGCGATCCCGTCGGTGGAGGCCGCGCACGCCCAGCCGACCTGCACGATCAGGCATATCTCCCAGGCCATGGCGCTCATGGGCAGCCGGTCAACCCGGGCTGCCATCTCGCCAGGTATGACCATCGTGCCGCCGGCGGCGGCTCCCGAAGTATCTTGTGCCATTACGGTTCTCCTTGCTGCCATCTAGTTTCAGGGGATGGCGGGGTAAAGCGGGGAATTATGGCGCCTTTGCTGCTGATGTCGAGGGTGCCCGGGTCGCAGCTGGCAATGCTGATCATCAAGCGATGGCCGTCGACGGTTTTGGTGCAGGCGAAAACATAGGGATAGCGTCGATGCCGTTGCCCTTGCCCCTGCCGTGGCGGGGTGACGGCGAAGCTGTATGAAATCCCAGGAACATGACCCCTGGTAGCGGCCAGATTCGCTGGGCTGCAACCTGTGTTAATGGGATTGTTAGATTCTTCAGCCAGAATGTCAACGATTTACCTCCGGGAAATTTTCCCTAAAGGATAGCCTCTAGGCAATTGCTTCCCGGCAAATGCGCCTAGGCAATTGCTCTAAGGCAATTGCCCCCGGACAACCGATATCCGGCTGAGAATGGCCAGCGGCCGATTCAGTCCGCTCCGGCCGCATCATCGCTCCACACTCACCCTCGGATTCCGAATTCCGAATTGTGCGGCCCGCCTGTACCACGACATGGTCGCCGCGACGACTAGATGTCCTTGCGGGCGGGGCGGGGGCGGGGCACAGGCGGCCGGTTCGAGGGTGACCCTTGTAGCCGAGTGCACCGAGCCGGCGGCCTGGGACCCAGACAGGGCGGATGTTGGCCGGGTCAGCGCGTTTCTCTTTAGGGTTATGGGCATGCGGATCGGATTTGGCGCCCCGGTGGCCGGGGCGTGGGCCACCCCCGGTTACCTCACGGCGTTCGCCCGGCGGGCGGAAGAGGCGGGGTACGCCTCGCTGTGGAGCTTCCAGCGGCTGCTGGTGCCCGAGGGGTCCGGGATGGAACCGGTGTACCGCAGCGTGCTGGACCCGATGGTCGCCCTCGGGTACGCGGCCGCCAGCACCTCGCGGATCAGGCTCGGGGTGGCAGTGATCAACCTGCCGTTCGTCTCGCCCGTGCTGCTGGCCAAGCAGGCGGCCACCGTGGACGTGCTGTCCGGCGGCCGGTTCGACCTGGGCCTGGGCATCGGGTGGATGCCCGAGGAGTTCGCCGCGGCCGGCGCGTCCACGGCCCGGCGCGGCGCGCGAGCCGAGGAATTCCTGGCCGTGCTGCGCACCTTGTGGGCCGATGAGGTCAGCTCGTTCAGCGGCGAGTTCTACACGATCCCGGCCGGGCGCCAGGACCCGCGGCCGGTACGCAAGCCCGGGCCGCCCGTGCTGCTGGGCGGCATGTCACGTCCGGCCATGGAGCGGGCCGGGCGCATCGCGGACGGCTGGATCACCTCGAGCCGGGCCGACCTGTCCAAGATCGCGGATGCGGTGGCGGTGATCCGAGAAGCGTCGTCGGCCGCGGGCCGGGACCCGGACGCCCTGCGCATCGTCTGCCGGGGCGTGGTGCTGGCCGGCCAGGAGGCCGAGGGCCCGGACGGCGGGCGGCGGCTCCTGTCGGGCAGCTACGCGCAGATCCGCGAGGATGCCGCGTGGCTCGGCGAGCAGGGGGTGACCGAGCTGTTCTACGACCTGAACTGGGATCCGCAGGTCGGCTCGCCCTCGGCCGAGCCGCAGTCGGCGGCGGCCCGGGCCGAGGCGATCCTCGGCGAGCTCGCTCCCGGCGCGGCGTCAGTTCCGTGAGGCCGGGACGGCCAGGCCCTCGCGGTGGGCGATGGCGGCGGCCTCGGTACGGCTGGCCGCGCCGAGCTTGCCGAGGATGTTGGACACGTGCACGCTGGCCGTCTTCGGCGCGATGAACAGCACGGAGGCGATCTCCCGGTTGCTGCGGCCTGCGGCGATGAGCCGGAGCACCTCGCGTTCGCGGCTGGTCAGCGACGTGAGCCGCGCGCCGTCCGGCGGGTCGTCGGGCGCCGTGCCGATCCTCGCCCGGCGGCCCAGGTCCGCCAGCGCCCGGCGCAGCGGCCTGGCCCGCAGGCGGTCCGCCGTCTGGGCGGCCAGCCGCCACTGCTGTTCTGCCTCGTCCCGGCGGCCCGCCTCGGCCAGCGCCTCGGCCAGCCGCCACTGGGTGCGGGCTATCTCATAGACGTAGGCGGGACCGAACGCGTCCAGGACCGCCTGCCAGGCCCGCGGGTCGTTGCCGCCAGCGGCCCGCTGGTATTCCGCCTCGGCGCGCGCCAGCCAGCCGCGGCCCTCGGGGCCCAGGATGAACTTGGGCCGCTTGGGGAACGCCGCCCCCTCCCGGGCGATGCGCAGCAGTTCTCCCGCCGCGGCCAGCTCCTCGCGGGCGAGCTGGTCATCGCCAGTAGCCCGGGCTTCCGCGGCCCGGTCGGCTCGGGCGCTCAGGGCGACTGCGGCCGGCCTGATCACCGACGGTGAGAAGCCCCACGGCGGGACGTAGTCGTAGTCGATCGCGCTCTGCGCCTCGGCCAGCGCCTGCTCCGTATCACCCTGCCACAGGTCATGCTCGGCGAGCAGGCCGCGCGCGATGAACGGGTCGAAACCGCGGGCCGACCAGAACGGCTCGATCCAGGCGCGCCGTTCCTCGGCCGCCGGGTTGCCGCGCGCCACGTCGATGAACAAGGCCATCGAGGACAGGTAGGCCTCGGGCGGGCTGGTGACCCGGACCGGGAAGCCGTCGGCGATCTCCTGCGCGTGATTCCACTTGCCGTCCGCGAAGTGGCACTGGAAGTGCAGGTGCTGCAGGTCCATCCCGTACGGGGCCAGGTTGAGCCCGGTCTGGATGGCCCGGTTGGTGCCCTCATGGGCTACGGCCGCCCCGGTGTCCAGCTCACCCAGCTCCAGGTGAGCCCGGGCCAGGTGGTAGGCGGCCCGAAGTTCCACGCCGAGGACCGTGGCCGCCCGGGCCTGCGTGTGCGCCGCGGTCAGCAGCTCGATGGCCTCGTCATTGCGGCCCTCGCGATTGGCCATGAAACCCAGGCTCACGAGCGCGTCGGCCTCAACCCAGGGCGCGTCGCCGTCGCGGGCGGCGGCGATGCCGCGCTCGGCCCAGTCCCGGGCCACGGCGTAATCGCCCTCGCTCAGCAAGGCGTTGGCGCAGGTGGTGAGGGCCCGCGCGTACTGCCAGGTCGGCGGGACCGCGGGCGTGGCCTCGACCGTGGCCCGGGCCATCTCGACCGCCTCGGCGTCGGCCTTGGGATCTTCGAGCAGCAGCAGGTAGAACGCCAGCCGCTCGCCGACCCGGCTGGCCAGCATGACGTCGCCCGGGTCGCCGTCCTGGCTGCGGCGGGTATCGAGCAAGTGCCGCAGCCGGCGCAGCAGGTGGACCGCGCGCTCCACGTCGCCGCTGTCAGCCGCGTTGGTCGCGGACCGCAGGCCGAGCTCGGCGCGGGCCATGCCCGCCACCCGGTCCGGCTCGGTCACCCGGTCCCACAAGGCCAGCGCCTGGTCGTAGTGGCGGTGCGCCTCAGCCGGCGCGCCTAGCCGCTCCGCTTCCTCCCCGGCCTGGATCGATGCGGCGAACGCGCCGGGAATGTCGTGGCTGGCCAGGCAGTGCTGGGCCAGCTCCGCGGCTGTCCCGGGCAGCGTGAGCCGCTGCTCGTCGGCGAGCAGCGAGCTCATCGTGGCGTGCAGCCTGGTCCGCTCCCCCGGCAGCAGGTCCGCATAGACGGCTTCGCGGAGCAGGGCGTGCCGGAAGACGTAGCCCTCTGAGCCGTCGGCCACCAGCAGCTGGTGGGTGACCGCCTCCCGGACGGCCGCCTCGTAGTCGGCGGCGGCCAGGCCCGACGCGGCGCGGACCAGCTCGTCATCAGCCTTGCGGCCGGCCACCGCGGCGGCGCGGAGCACCTGCTGCGCGGCGTCAGACAGCTGCTCGACCCGGTTGAGCAGCAGGGCCGCGAGGCCCGCCGGGAGGGTGCTGTGCTGCGCGGAATCACCGCTGACCGAGGCGGCGAGCAGTTCCTCGGCGTAGTAGGCGTTGCCCTCGGCGCGGGCGACGATGTCATTCAGCTCGGTGGCGTCGATGCGGCCGCGGGCCGCGGCGCCCAGATGCTCGGCCAGGGCCGAGGGATCCAGCGGAGCAAGGTCGACCGCGGTGACACTGGGCAGCCGCAGCAGCTCAGCCACCACCGGCCGGAGCGGATGACGCCGCTGCAGGTCGTCGGTCCGGTAGCTGCCGATCAGGGCGACCCGTTCCCGGTGCAGCATCCGGGACAGGAAGGTGACCAGGTCCCTGGTCGAAGCATCGGCCCAGTGCAGGTCCTCCAGCACGAGCAGGACGGGTGCGGCCGCGGCCAGCTCGGCGAGCAGGCCGAGGACGCCGCCGAGCATCTGCTGCCGGGCCAGGCCCGACCGGTCCGAGTCCGCGATCGGCCCTTCCCCGCCCTCGGGCAGCAGCCTGCCCAGGGCCGGGCGCGAGCTGAGCGCGTCGCGGACCCCGGTGGACTCGCCCGCCCCGCGCAGCGCGTCGGCCAGCGGCAGGTAGGGCACGCTGTCGCCCAGCTCGGCGCACTGACCGGACAGCACGGTGAAGCCCCGCCCGGCAGCCAGCCGGGTGACCTCGGCGATCAGGCGGGTCTTGCCCACTCCCGCGTCGCCGCTGACCAGCGCGGCCACCGAGCGGCCCGCCTCGGCATCGTCGAGCAGCGTGAGCAGGCGGCCGAGCTCGCCGTCTCGCCCGACCATCCGCCCGGTTGACATCTGTAGGCCCACGTGCACGAGTATCCCATTGAGGGCCGACAATTCCGATTGGTTAAGCTCCTGGCTGTAGACCGCGAGCCGGGGAGATACTTCGTTACATGGAAAAGGTCACCAAGACGGACGCCGAGTGGCGCGAGCAGCTGAGCCCCGACGAGTACGCCGTGCTTCGCCAGGCGGCCACCGAGCAGCCGTTCACCGGCAAGTACACCGACACCAAGACCGAGGGCGTGTACCGCTGCCGGGCCTGCGGCGCGGAGCTGTTCCGGTCAGACGCCAAGTTCGAGTCGCACTGCGGCTGGCCGTCGTTTTACCAGCCGACCGAATCGGACGCCGTGGTGCTGATCGAGGACAACTCGTTCGGGACGACCCGCACCGAGGTGCGCTGCGCCCAGTGCGACTCGCACCTGGGCCACGTGTTCACCGGGGAGGGCTACGACGTCCCCACCGACGAGCGCTGGTGCATCAACTCGGTGTCCCTGAACCTGGAGCCGGCGTCGTCATGAGCGCGGGCCTGCAGCTCATACAGTCAGACTGCCTGTCATCGGGCACCGCGCAGACCAGCGGGATGATCCGGACAGAGGCCATCTCCGGCGAGCAGACCGGGGCACAGGCGTTGTGGATGGGCCGGACGGTGGTGCTGCCCGGGACGATCTCCGGCGATCACCACCACGGGGAGTCCGAGACGGGCATCTACGTGGTCTCCGGTCACCCCGTGTTCGTGTTCCGGGACCCGGACAGCGGATCGCTGGTCCGGCTGGAGACCTCACCAGGTGACTACGTCTGGGTTCCGCCGCACGTCCCGCACCGGGAGGAGAACCCGTCGCCCGACACCGAGGCGGTCGTGGTGATCGCCCGGTCCACCCAGGAAGCAATCGTGGTCGGCGTACCGTCGCTGTGACCTGTACGGCCCCCTGATTATGCGCGAAGATGCGGTCAGGACCGCGCACGCGCAAGGGAGCCAACAGTGAGTACGGACCCCACGACGATACGTCCAGGCGCGCTTTCCGGAACCGAGACGGCGGCCCGGTGGGTCGGGCAGCGGATGCCGCGCCTGGAAGATCAGCGGATGATCACCGGGCACGGGCGCTACCTCGATGACCTGCACAGGACCGGGATGGCGCACGCGGCGTTCGTGCGCAGCACGGTAGCCCGGGGCCGGATCGCCGGCCTGGACGTCAGCCAGGCGCGCCGGGCGCCGGGCGTGCTCGCGGTGCTGACCGCGGCGGAGATCAACTCGCGCACGCACATGTCCGGACGGGGGCCGACCGACCGCACTCCCCGGCGCGTGCTGGCTGACGGCGACGTGCGGTACGTGGGTGACCCGGTCGCCATGGTGGTGGCCGAGTCCCGGTACCTGGCCGAGGACGCCGCCGAGCTGATCAGCCTCGACATCGAGCCGGGCGATCCGGTGATCACCGCGGCCCAGGCGCTGGCCGAGGGCAGCCCGAGGGTGCATCCGGAGCTGCCCGACAACCTGGCCGGCGTGATCCCGGCCGCGGACCTGCCCGAGGTGGACAAGCTGCTGGCCAGTGCGGCGCACGTGTTCACCGAGACGTTCGGCCAGCACCGCTACGTGTGCGTGCCGATGGAGACCCGCGGCATGCTGGCCCAGTGGGATCCGTGGGCCGAGCAGCTGGAGCTGTTCATCGCCGGGCAGGGGGTGCACGCGCCGCGGCTGTTCTACTCCCGGATGCTGGGCCTGGCCGAGGACGACATCCGGGTGATCATGGGCGATGTCGGCGGGTCGTTCGGGCAAAAGGCGTTCCCGACGAGGGAGGAGCAGGCCACGGTGGTGGCGGCCATGATCCTCGGTGACCGGCCGGTGAAGTGGATCGAGGACCGGGCGGAGAACCTGATCAGCGGCGGGCACGCCCGCGAGGAGTCGCTGAAGATCACCGCCGCGACCGACGAGAACGGCGTGCTGCTGGCCGCCCGCGCCTACCACCTCGAGAACGCCGGCGCCTACCCGAGTGTGGGCAACGGCCAGATGGCCGGGTTCTCATCGGTGATCTTCCCCGGGCCCTACCACTGGTCCGGCCCCGGCTCGGTGGGTTACTCGGCGCAGGCGGCCTTTACGAACACGTGCGGGCTGTGCGCCTACCGGGGGCCGTGGATGATGGAGACCACGGGCCGGGAGCAGATGGTCGACGTCATCGCGCACCAGCTCGGCATCGACCCGCTGGAGTTCCGCCGCCGCAACGTGATCGCCCGGTCCGAGCTGCCCTACACCAACCCCATGTCGATGGTGTACGAGGGCGTCAGCCCGGCCGAGTGCCTGGAGCAGGCGGCCGAGCTGATCGGCTACGAGCAGTTCCGCAAGGAGCAGGAAGAAGCCCGGGCCGGCGGCCGCCTGCTCGGCATCGGGCTGTCCCTGTACATCGAGCCGCAGCCCGGCGGCGGCGACCTGGGCTCGGACGCGGCCACGATCCGGATCGAGCCCAGCGGCAAGGTCAACGTGTACATGGGCACCGGCAGCCACGGGCAGAGCATCGAGACCACCATGACCCAGATCGTCGCGGACGAGATGGGCGTCAGCATCGATGACGTGCACTTCATCCAGGGCGACACGGACTCCACCCCCTACGGTCACGGCACGGGCGGCAGCCGGACGGCCGGCATAGCGGGCGGGGCGGCGCACGAAGCCGCCGCGACGATGCGCGAGAGGATCCTCGGCATCGCCGGGCTCATGCTGGAGATCGACCCCGGCGACCTGGACATGACCGGCAGCGTGGCCCGGGTCAAGGGCGACCCGGACAGCAAGGGCGTGACGCTGGCCGAGATCGCCGCGGCCGCCTACCTGCTCAACCCCGGCGCGCTGCCGCCGGGCGCTGAGCTCGGCCTGGAAATATCCAAGCGGTACCAGTCACCGCCTTTCATGTTCTCCAACGCCTGCCATGCGGTGACGGTCGAGATCGACCGGGAGACCGGCATGGTGGAGATCTTGCGCTACGTGATCTCCGAGGACTGCGGGCAGATGATCAACCCGAACGTGGTGGAGGGCCAGATCGCCGGCGGCGTGGTGCAGGGCATCGGCGGGGTGTTCTACGAGCACTTCCGCTACGACGATGCCGGGAACCCGACCACCACCACGTTCATGGACTACCTGCTGCCCACCGCGGCCGAGGTGCCGGACCTGGAATACGGCCACGTCGTCACCGGGGGTACCACGCCGGGGGGGCACAAGGGCCTCGGCGAGGGCGGCGCGATCGCCGCCCCGGCCGCGCTGATGAACGCGGTCCGGGACGCGCTGGCCCCGCTCGGGGTCTCGGTCACCGACCAGCCGCTGTCCCCGGACCGGATCCTGGACCTCATCGAGCAAGCCGAACAGCCTGCGAGCTGAGTACCGCGCGACGGCGGGACCGCCGCTGAGAAAGCCCGGGCCGCTCCCGCTTACTGCCGCAGGCGCTTCAGGATGCTCAGCCCGTATGCGCCCAGCGCGACCACCGCCAGCCAGCCGACACCGACCATCATGCGGGCGTTATAGGCCATGCCGACGCTCATCGTCGCGACGATGACGACGGTCGCGATCCACGCGACGGTCAGCCGCCTGACCGCAGGCCGCAGGTGCATGGTGATCCTCACGGGCATAGATTTCATCTGATCTGCTTTCGTCTGCCATCCAATCGATGCGGTCATCATAGTACGAGAGTTCGAAAATTGCTAGCAGGTCACCGTGGCCTTTTCGCAGCCACCATTACCGGGCGCGCCCTGGGAGGCTCTCGACGGCCTCCTTCAGCAGGCGCCACAGCGCCTCGACGTCGTGCCGCTCGGTGGGCTCGGCGCCGACCGAGACCCGCACCGACCATGTGCCGTCCAGCAGGGACGGCGTGACCAGGGCGGCGCCTGACGCGTTGACCCAGTCGGCCCAGCCCAGGGTGTGCGCGTTCAGCGCGTCGGCGTCCAGCACAGCGCCGGTGCCGGAGACGGCGCCGGGGGGCTCGTGCCTCAGCACGACGGTCTGCAGGTTGACCGGGGCGAGCACGCGCCAGCCGGCGGTCGATGAAACCTGCTCAGCCAGCCAGCGGGCGTTGTCGAGATCCCGCCGGAGCCGGGCCCGGATGGCGTCGGCCCCGTCCAGCCGGAGGTGGAACCACAGCTTGAGCGCGCGGAACCGGCGGCCTAGCGGGATGCCCCAGTCCTTGTACTGGGTGACCTCGCCGTCGACGGCCGAGCGAAGGTAGGACGGGCTGGTCGACATGACCCGGATCAGGTGATCGGGGTCGGCGACGTACAGCAGGGAGCAGTCCAGGACCGTGCCCAGCCACTTGTGCGGGTTCCAGGCCAGCGAGTCCGCGCCCTCGACGCCGTCGACGAGCCAGCGCATCTCCGGCAGGATGAGCGCCGAGCCCGCCATGGCCGCGTCGACATGGAGCCAGGCTCCGTGCCGGCGGGCGAGCGGGACGATCCGGGCGAGCGGGTCCACGGCCGTGGTGCCGGTCGTGCCGACGCTGGCCACGACGGCGGCCGGGCGCAGGCCGGCGGCTACGTCTGCCTCCAGGGCCGCGGCGAGCGCCTCGGGGCGCATGGCGTAGGTGACCGGGTCGACGTCGATGAACCTGAGGTTGCCCAGCCCGTACCCGGCCAGGGCAACTGCCTTCGGAACCGACGAATGCGCGTGCGCTGTGGTGTAAACCGTGAGCGGCGCGCTCTCGGCCTGCAGGCCGCCGCGCGCCTTGGAGTAATCCGTCGCCCGCTCGCGCGCGGCCAGCATGGCAACGAGGCATGCGCTGGAGGCGCTGTCGGAGATGACGCCCTTCCAGGACGCCGGGAGCGCAGTCAGCTCGCGCAGCCACTCGGCCATGACTTCCTCGACCTCGGTCAGCGCGGGAGCGGACTGCCAGGTGATCCCGAGCGACCCCAGCCCGGAGGCGGCCAGGTCACCCAGCACCGAAGCGAGGGATGCGTTGGACGGGAACCAGCCGAAGTGGCGCGGATGCTGAACCTGGGTCACGCCCGGGACGATGATGCCGTCGAGGTCGGCCAGTACCTGGCTGAACGGCTCGGCCTCCTCCGGTGCGTGGCTCGGCAGCTTGCCCGCCACCTCCCCCGGCGCCACCTGCGCCTGGACCGGCAGCTGCGGGATCCGGCCACGGTAATCGGCGATCCAGTCGATCAGCTCGTGACCAGCGGCCCGGAACTCCTCAGGCCCCATCGGGATGCACCGATCGGGCGCGGGTCTCGCCGGGGTCGATGCCGAGGGAGATGATGCGCGTCGGCTGGATGCGGACGAAGGTGTCGTCCATCCGTTCGCCGAGGGCCTTGCCCCCCGACGGGAACACTTCGGCGGTGCCGCGGATTTCGATCATGCGTGGCTGCCAGGGCGGGAGCACGTCGTCGATCACGATGGTCGCCCGGCCCGTGAGCTGGACGTCGCGGACCTTCTTGGTCTGGCCCATCCGCAGGCCGCCCACGTCGATCGCGTCATGCTCCGCGTTGTAGCGGAACGAGGTCGGCACCACGTGCGGCTGCCCGTCCGCGCCGACGGTGGCGATGCGGCCCAGCCGCTGGCCGCCGATGTAGTCGAGTTCCTTGTCAGTGAATGCGCTCATGCCCGGCTAACCGGCGTTCGGATGGCGGCATTCCGGTGATCTCCGGCGGCAGGCCCTGGCTTCCGGGCCGTGCCCCGTGCGGGCAGTGCCCCGTGCGGGCAGTGCCCCGTGCCGGGCAGTGCCCCGTGCGGGTCTGCCGCGGCCGTCCTGCCCGCGGGCGATGCCTGCGTGCCCGCACGGCCCCACCCGCCCCCACTGCACCATTTTCGTGGTAGATCCGGGCTACGTGGTAGATCGAGTGCATCCGGGTGCACCGGATACTCCACGGAGCCCGGATCTCCCCCGGTCCTGGTACCGGTGATCCTGGGGTGAGACATGGGGAGGCGGCCGAGAGGTTCCGCCGCGCCCCGGCCCCGCCGCCGGGCCGGCGGGCAGCCTGCTCCGCAGCGGCCCATGCGACTTGCGCACACCCCTACGGGCGCGGTTCACCCGCGACGCTCGCGATGACCGTGCTCACCATCTTGCGCACGGCCTCGGCTTCCGGCGGGGCGCCGGCCCGGTCGGCGTACAGCAGGTGCCCGGCCCCGATGAGAGCGGGAGCGAGCGTGCCGACGTCGGCATCGGCCGCGATGCGGCCCGCGTCCCGCTCGGCGGCGAGGTAGCAGGCGATCATGGCCGCGGCCTCGGCCAGGATGGGGACACCGCCGCCCGGCCGGCCCCGGCGCAGCCGGATGCGCAGCTCATCGCGGAAGATGATGAGCGGGACGATCGCCACGGCGACCGAACCGAACAGGTCCGTCAGCGCGCTGGTCAGGTTGCCGACGACGGTTCCGGTCCCGGCGCAGGCACGTAGGGCGCTGCACTGGCGGCCGAACCCGGCGATGCGGTCTTCGACGAGCTCGGCGAGGAACGCATCGAGGTCATCGAAGTGCCGGTGCAATACGCCCTTGGCCACTCCGGCCTCGGTAGTGACCGCGCGGCTGGTCAGGGCGCTCGGCCCGTCCCGGAGCAGGACGCGCTCGGCGGCGTCGAACAGCTGCTGCCGTGCGTCCCGCAGGGCTATCCCGGTCGGCACCGGCCGTCCTTCCTCCGCTGCAGGCGAAACTGGCTGTCGAATGGGCGCATGCCCACTTAGAGTGGGCGTATGCCCACTGTACCGTCAGAGCCAGGGCCTCCATCTATGCCTGGGCCTCGTGAGCCTCATCAGTACCGGGAAGTGGCGGAGTCGTTCGGCTCGGATGCCGCGCGCTACGACCGGGCCCGGCCCAGCTACCCGGACGCCCTGGTGAACAAGATCCTCACCGTCAGCCCCGGCCGGGACATACTGGACGTCGGCTGCGGGACCGGGATCGTCGCCCGGCAGTTCCAGGCGGCCGGCTGCCAGGTGCTCGGGGTTGACCCCGATGAGCGGATGGCCGACGTGGCCCGGCGCAGCGGGATCGACGTCGAGGTGGCCACGATCGAGACCTGGGATCCAGCGGCCCGCCGGTTCGACGCGGTCATCGCCGGGCAGGCCTGGCACTGGGTGGACCCGGTGGCGGGCGCGGCCAAGGCGGCGCAGGCGCTGCGCCCGGGCGGGCGGCTGGCCGTGTTCTGGAACTCGTCCCTGCCCCCGCGCGAGCTGAACGAGGCGATGGGCGCGGTCTTCCGCCGGATCGCGCCGGATACGCCGGCCGTACACCGCGGGCTGCCCGGCCCGGACGGCTACTCGGCGCTGTGCGCGAAAGCGGCCGCCGGGATGCGCCAGGCGGGGGCGTTCGGCGAGCCGGAGCAGTGGCGCATCGACTGGGCGCGGTCCTACAGCCGCGACGAGTGGCTGGATCAGGTGCCGACGTTCGGCGGCATCGGTCAGCTGCCCGCGGCCGCGCGGCAGGAACTGCTGGCGGACGTCGGCGCCGCGGTCGACGCGCTCGGGGGCAGCTTCACGATGGGGTACGCCACGGTGGCGGCCAGCGCGGCACGGATCTGAGGCCCGGCTGCTTCCGGCCGGTGGCTGGCCTTCTTCGCGCCGGCCGCCGTGGACCAGTAGCACCGTCGTCATGACCCCCGGCAGCGGCTACTCGGGATCACGGTCGTTATACCGCCGGGTGCGCTTGACCGCGGCGCGGCCGCGCTTGGCCTGCAGGCGGCGCTCGTTCGCGGCCCGGCCGGGCCTGGTCGGGATGCGCGGCCGCCGCGGCGGGGCGACCGCGTCCCGGAGCAGGCCGGCCAGCCGGGCCCGGGCCGCCTGCCGGTTCGCCAGCTGGCTGCGCTGCTCGGACGCGGCCACGGTGAGCACGCCGCCGGCCAGCCGTCCGGCGAGCCGCTCGAGCGCCCTGGCCCGGGCCCACTCCGGCAGCGCGGGCGACTGCTCGACGTCGAACGAAAGCTCGACCCGGCTGTCGGCGGTGTTGACCGACTGCCCGCCGGGCCCGGATGAGTGGGAAAACCGCTCATGCAGCTCGCCGGCCGGTATCATCAGCCATTTGTTCACCCGGAGATCGTCAGGCATTCCTCGACGTTAGCCTCCCCGTCAGGCGAGGTCGGCGACCAGCCCGTGCACCGGCTTGCGGCGGCCGGTGTAGAACGGGATCTCGGCGCGGGTGTGCAGCCGGGCCTGGGCGCCGCGCAGGTGGCGCATCAAGTCGACGATCCGGTGCAGCTCGTCGGCTTCGAAGGCGAGTATCCACTCGTAGTCGTTGAGCGCGAAGCACGCGACGGTATTGGCCCGAACGTCCGGGTACTCGCGTGCCATCACGCCGTGCTCAGCCAGCATCTTGCGGCGCTCGGCGGGATCGAGCAGATACCACTCGTAGGAGCGGACGAACGGGTACACGCTCACATACGCGCGCGGCTCCTCCTCGGCCAGGAACGCCGGGATGTGGCCCTTGTTGAACTCGGCCGGGCGGTGCAGGGCCATCACCGACCAGACCGGTTCGCTGCAGCGGCCCAGCCTGGTCCGGCGGAACCGGACGTAGGTGTCCTGGAGGTCGTCGGAGGTCGGGGCGGTCCACCAGAACATGAAATCCGCGTCGGCCCGGAACGCTTGCAGGTCGTAGCAGCCGCGGGTGACGATGCCCTTGCCCGCGGCCTGGTCGAGCAGGTCGGCCACCTCGGCGGCGGCGGCCTGGTGGCCACCGGATTCCAGCCCGGCCCGGTCGCTCACCTTGAACACCGACCACATGGTGTAGCGGATCAGCTCGTTGAGCTCGCGCGCCTTCGGCTTGCCGGCCGCCGCCTCCGCGGGCTGCGGGCTCGTCCCGCCCGGTTCGGTCATCCCTTGTTCGTCAGCCATGTCACTATTGTCGGCCACGGCCGGCGGTGAGAGCATCCAGCACCTGGCCGGCTGCCGCTCGGGCCGTCGCGATGCAGGCCGGTATGCCGATGCCGTCGTAGGCCGCACCGCAGACGGCCAGGCCCGGCTGGGTCGCGAGGGCCGCCCGGATCTTCGCCACCCGGTCCAGGTGCCCGACCGTGTACTGGGGCAGCCCACCGCCCCAGCGGGTGATCCGGTGCGCGACAGGCGCGCCGCGTACACCCGTCGCCGCCGCGAACTCGGCCGCGGCCAGCGCGGCGAGATCCTCATCGGTCCGTTGCAGCAGCGCTTCCTCGCCGATGCGGCCGACCGAGCACCGGATGATCTCCAGCGGCTCGGCACCGCCTGCCGTCGCGACGGCCAGGTGCGGCCACTTGACCGTGGAGAAGGTGACCGCCTTGACGGCCCGTCCGTCCACGGCCGGGACCAGGTAGCCGCTCAAGCCTAGCGCGGTGAGCCCGGCCCCGGGAAACGCCGTGCGGGGGTAGGCCAGCGTGACGATCGCCATGCTGGCGTAGCTGATCTCGGCCAGCGCCGTGACCGCGGCCGACGCGCCGGGCACCAGCGCGAGGAGGCGTCCGGCCGGCCGCGCGGGCAGGGCAAGGATCACCGCGTCGGCGTCAATCTGCTCCTCCGCCGCCGCGGATCCGACCGTCAGCCGCCAGCCCGGGCCGGCGCCGGAGCGACCGCCGGGGACAGGACCCGCGCCATCGAGCCCGTCCGGACCTCGGCCCCGGAGGCCTTGGCCAGGTAGGCGGGCAGCAGGCCCAGTCCCCCGGCGAGGGCGGTGAACACCGATCCGCCGGACCGCGTGCCGGCCGGCACCGGGTCCTGGTCCCCGGCCGGAGCCGGGCCGGCGGCGGGAGCAGCGAGCCGACCGCCTCCGCGAGTGACCGGTGCCGCCGCGAGGCAGCCGACAGGGCCGGCATGGTCGCGTCGAAGGACAACTCCGCCGAACGTCCGGCGTAGACGCCGCCGAGCAGCGGGTCGACCAGCCGGTCGACGACCTCCGCGCCGAGCCTCGCTCCGACGTACTGCGCGACCGGCACGTCGCCGTCCCGGGCCGTCGGCGGCAGCTCGAGGTCGCGCGCGGCGCGGGCGACTCCGGCATCGGACACCACGCCGGTCCGGGCCAGCTCGTCCAGGTCGGAAGGCACGCCCATGAACTGCCGGCGGGGCAGCGGCCGCAGCGCGCCAAGCGTCCAGATCGCCGAGGAGGTGGTTCCTGGTGCCACCCGCTCGCCGGCCAGCCCCATCTCGGCGATGAGGCCGGTGCCCTCGGGGCGGGTGATGAGGAGCGCCTCGGCCCCTTCGTCGACCGCGACCCCGGCCACCTCGGATACGGACAGCTTGCCGCCCAGCCGCGGCGACCCCTCGAGCACCGTCACCCGGACCGGCTCGTCTCGCAGGAAGAGCGCTGCGGCCAGCCCGGCGATCCCGCCGCCCACGATCACCACGTGCGGCTGCGCACTCGTAGGGTTCATGCCTCCCAGCCTGGCAGACACCATCCGGTGCCCGGACCGCAGGCCCTGACAATGAGGTGATCTCGTGGCGCGGGTGAAACCGGGCGGACAGGGCGGCGGAAGTGGTCACCAACCGTCACCTGGCCGTGAGGAACTCGGCCAGAAGCGGGGCTCCGTCGGCTGAGGCCGGTGCTCGGCGACGCGCTGTACCTGGGACCCGGCTCGGGGTAAAGTCCGCCGAGATGGGCGGGGCGTGCGAGCCGGTCGCCCCCGAGCCAGGGAGTCGCCATGCCCGAACCATTTCGCGTATCCGTGCCGGACGCCGTGCTGGCGGACCTGCACGATCGTCTGGGCGCCGCGCGGCTGCCGGGGGCGATCGCGGGAGCCGGCTGGGATCAGGGGACCTCGCTCGATTACCTGCGGGAGTTGCTGGCGTACTGGCGCGAGGAGTTCAGCTGGCGGCGCCAGGAGGAGCGCCTGAACCAGCTCGACCACTTCACCGAGGACATCGACGGCCAACGCATCCATTTCGTTTACCAGCGCTCTGGGCAGCCCGGCGCTCTCCCCGTGCTGCTGGCCCACGGCTGGCCTGGCTCGATCGTCGAGTTCCTCGACGTCGTCGGGCCGCTCACCGCGCCGGGTGCCGGGGAGCTGCCGTTCGACCTGATCATCCCCTCACTGCCCGGCTATGGCTTTTCCGGGCCGACCACCGAGCCGGGCTGGCACCCGCGCCGCATCGCGGCAGCCTTCACCGAGCTGCTCCGGCGGCTCGGCGTCGAGCGGTACGGCGTGCAGGGCGGCGACTGGGGCTCGATCGTGACCGCCAACATGGCTGACCTGGCGCCCGACCGGGTCGCCGGGCTGCACCTGAACTTCCTTGCCGCGCCCCGGCCCGAGGGCCTGCGGACGGCGTCGCTCACACCCGAGGACCAGGCCCGGATCCAGGCCATGCGGCGGTGGCAGGACGCGGAGACGGGCTACTCCGCCATCCAGGGCACCCGGCCGCAGACGATCGGGTACGCGCTGGAGGACTCACCGGCCGGGCTGGCGGCCTGGATCGTCGAGAAATTCCGCGCGTGGAGCGACTGCGGCGGCGATATCGAGCGCAGCTTCACCAAGGACCAGCTGCTCACCAACATCACCCTGTACTGGGTGACCGCCACCGCCACCTCGTCGGCGCGCCTCTATTACGAGATGCGCCAGGCGGGCCGGGCCGCCGTACCAGCCGCCCCGATCACCGTGCCGACCGGCGTCGCCCAGTATCCCGGCGAGATCACCCGCACGCCGCGGGACTGGGCGGAGCAGCGCTACAACATCACGCACTGGGCCGAGCTGCCCCGCGGCGGCCACTTCGCGGCCATGGAGGTCCCCGACCTGTTCGCCGCCGACATCCGCCAGTTCTTCAGCACCGTCGCCTGACGGTCAGGTCGTTCTGGAAGTCCCGAAGCCCTTCGCGGCCTGGGAAGCGGGTCTCGCCCCTGCGGGCCACGGCGACCAGGATCTCATCGGCGGTGTCGCGGCAGGACTCCCGGAGCTTGTGGGTCCACTGGCAGATCAGCTGGGCCGTGAGGGTCCCGCTAAGCGTCCGGCCGGATCGACTCGGCGTGCACCAGGTCGGCGAGCCTGGCCAGGACGTCGGGATTGGTCTCCGGCAGGACGCCATGCCCCAGGTTGAACACATGCCCTTCCGCGGTACGCCCGCGCCCGAGGATGTCCCTGGCCCGCTCCTCGACCACCTCCCAGGGCGCGAGCAGGACCGCGGGATCCAGGTTTCCCTGCAGGGCCTTGCCCGGTTCCACCCGCCGGACGGCCTCGTCCAGCGGGATGCGCCAGTCGACGCCGACCACGTCAGCGCCGGCCTCGCCCATCAGCCCGAGCAGCTCGCCAGTGCCGACACCGAAGTGGATGCGCGGCACGCCGGCGGCGGCCAGCGCGCTGAAGATCCGGCTGGTGTGCGGCAGGATCGCGTGCCGGTAGTCGTCCGGCCCGACCGCGCCGACCCAGGAATCGAAGAGCTGGATCGCCGAGGCACCCGCCGCGACCTGGATCTGGAGGAATGAGATGGTGATGTCAGCGAGTCGGCCGAGCAGGGCGTGCCAGAGCTTCGGGCTGCCGTACATCAGCGCCTTGGTCTTGTCGTGATTCTTCGACGGGCCGCCTTCGACCAGGTAGGACGCCAGCGTGAACGGGCCGCCCGCGAAGCCGACCAGCGGACGGTCACCCAGCTCGGCGACGAGCATCCGTACTGCTTCGGTGACGTAGGGAACGTCGCCGGGCTCGAGCGGGCGCAGCCGGCCCAGGTCGGCCGGGCTCCGCACCGGGGTGCCCACCACTGGCCCGACACCGGCCTTGATATCCACGTCGATGCCCACTGCGCGCAGCGGCACCACGATGTCGCTGAACAGGATGGCCGCGTCTACGTCGTACCGGCGCAGCGGCTGCAGGGTGATCTCGGTGATCAGGTCGGGCCGGGTACACGAATCGAGCATCGAGACGCCCTCGCGCACCCTGCGGTACTCAGGCAGCGAACGGCCGGCCTGCCGCATGTACCAGACCGGCGTATAGGGAACCGGCTCTCGCCGGCAGGCCTGGATGAAGGGAGACTTTCCGTGGTGCACGGTCACGTCTCGGATCGTCTCACATAGTTGCACGCCAGGGATCGTTTCATACCAGCGCCGCGGGACCCTGATACCGCCGCAGACACGCCGCCGGAGATCCAACGGATCGGCCCACAGCCATGCCACTATCGGCAGCAACCCTATTTAATCTCCTGCCCGTCTGTGTCGCGCCGCTTCGAGGAGGTCGCCGATGACCCAGCTGACCAGGTACTGCGCCGGATGCAGCGAGGACCAGCCGTTCGAGCAGCTGCACGCGGAGTCGGCCAGCTGCCCGGATGTCCCGGACGGGGAATGCCCTGAGTGGGGTTGTTCGGTGTGCGGGGAGGCCGTGTTCATCGGCCTTCCGGTGCGCGAGCATTTCAGCAGTAGCGCGGCCAAAGCCGCGTAATCGGACTATCCGAATTCCTAGCGGTTCTAGGCTGTAGCCGAACCGGTCACTTCGCATGAAACATGGTGTTTCGGCATGAAACTACGCTACGCCGCGTGAGAATCAGATGAGCGACACGTACGCTCGGGTCATGAGACCGGCTGACGAGCCATCTAAGCGGCGCGCGGCGCGATCAGGGGCGGGACGGGGATCGGGTACCGCGCCCAGCCTGACGGCAGCGCCCTCGCCGACCAAACGCGGGCCGACGGGGGACGCGAAGCCGCCTGCCGACGGGGCCGGGAGCCCGGCGGAAGACACGTTCGCGGCCGCCGCGGCCGCCTTCCGCCGGGGCAGCGAGGCTCAGACCGGCCGCGACTTCCTCTTCGAGGATGTGCCCGCGCCGAAGCGCCTGGCCCCGTACGCCACGGCCGTCGCCGCCACCGTCCAGCGGGACGGCGCGGACGTCGCGTGGGGCCGGCTGGTGCTGCTCTACGACCCGGACGGCCAGGAAGGCTGGGGCGGCGTGTTCCGGCTGGTGGCATACATCCGGGCCGAAGTGGAGCCAGAGATCGCGGCTGATCCGCTGCTCGGCGAGGTCGGCTGGAGTTGGCTGTCCGAGGCGCTGGACACGCAGGTGCCGGGCTATGCACTCCCGAGCGGCACAGTGACCAGGGTGATCACCGAAGGCTTCGGAGCCAAGAGCGACGAGCTTCCCCTCACGGGCTTCGAGCTGCGGGCCTCCTGGTCCCCGGCGGGACCGGGCAACAGCAGCGCGAGCGGCGCCGACCTGGATGTCCTTGACCTGCCCGCGCACATCTCGGCCTGGTGCGACTGCCTGTCTGCTACGGCGGGCCTGGAACCGCCCGGCACACGGGCTCTGCGGCCACCGGGGCAAGGGTGAGCGCTGGGGACGAGGCCGGCCGGTCTGGCGAGGCCATCCCGCTGCTCGAACCTCGTGACGGCATGCCACCGGTCGTCGAGACCGAGGCGGCCCTGGCCGAGGCCACCGGCAGGCTGGCGCACGGTTACGGGCCGCTCGCGGTTGATGCCGAACGGGCCTCCGGCTACCGGTACGGGCAGCGCGCCTACCTGGTCCAGCTCCGCCGCGCCGGGGCGGGCACGGTGCTCATCGACCCCATCGCCTGCCCGGATCTGTCCGGCGTGGACGCCGCGGTCGCGGACACCGAAGCCATCCTGCACGCGGCGTCGCAGGACCTGCCCTGCCTGGCCGAGGTCGGCTTCCGGCCGCGGCAGCTGTTCGATACCGAACTGGCCGGGCGGCTGCTCGGCTACCCGAGAGTGGCCCTCGGCATCCTGGTCGAAGAGGTCCTCGGCTTCCACCTGGAAAAGGGTCATTCCGCTGCGGACTGGTCGGTGCGCCCGCTGCGGGAGGAACTGCTGCGCTATGCGGCGCTGGACGTCGAGGTGCTGGTCGAGCTGCGCGACGCGCTCGCGGCGGAACTCGCCGACCAGGGCAAGGCCGAGTGGGCCCGCCAGGAGTTCGCGGCGGTGCTCGCCGCCAGGCCGCCCGCGCCGCGGGCGGACCCCTGGCGCCGCACGTCGGGCATCCACCGGGTCCAGTCCCGCCGCGGCCTGGCCGTGGTGCGCGAGCTATGGACGGTCAGGGACCGGATCGCCCAGGACGCGGATCTGTCGCCCCGGCGAGTGCTGCCCGATACCGCGATCATCGAGGCGGCCAGGTCAGTTCCGGTCAGCTGGGCCCAGCTGGCGCGGATCACCGGCTTCACCGGCCGCCAGTCCCGGCGGCACGAAAAGGAGTGGCTGGCAGCCATCGACAGGGCGCGGACCAGCGCCGACAGCGCGCTGCCCGATGCCACCGCCGGGCTGGTACCGGCCGGACCGCCGCCCGCACATCGCTGGGCCGAACGCGATCCCGCCGCTGCGGCCCGCCTGGCTGCGGCGCGCGCGGCGGTGACGGCCGTGGCCGAGGCCAATCGGCTCCCGGTGGAGAACCTGCTCGCTCCCGACGCCCTGCGCAGGCTCAGCTGGGATCCGCCGCAGCCCAGCGGCCCTGGTACCGTGGCTGAGGTACTAGCTGGATATGGCGCGCGGCCCTGGCAGATCGAGCTCACCGCAGGCCCTGTCGCCGGAGCGCTGACCGCCGCGGAAGGCTGATCATTGCCGTACCTCGCCGGGCCCCCGCCGATGCCGGGTTTCCTCAACGCACTGTCCGGGCCGCTGAATCATTACGGGTACCTGGCCGTCTTCGCGCTCGTCATGCTCGAGGACTTCGGCATACCCGTGCCGGGCGAGACCATCCTCATCGCCGCCGCCCTCTACGCCGGCCATCAGCAGCTCAATATCGTGGCCGTCGGCCTCATCGGCTTCATCGCGGCCGTCATCGGGGACAATATCGGCTTCGCCATCGGGCATTTCGGCGGCCGCGCGCTCGCCCTGAGATGGGGCAAGTACGTCTTCCTCACCGAGGAGCGGCTGGACAAAGCCGAGGTCTTCTTCGATCATCACGGCGGCAAGATCATCGTGGTCGCGCGGTTCATCGAGGGCCTGCGCCAGGCGAATGGCATCATCGCCGGGATCAGCGGCATGCGCTGGCTGCGTTTCCTCGTATTCAACGCACTCGGCGCCGCCCTGTGGGTCGGGACCTGGGTGAGCGTCGGCTACCTGGCCGGCAGCCATATCGAGACGATCTACCACTACATCACGCAGTACTCGCTGTACGCGCTCATCGCGGTGGCGGTAGTGCTCGCGGCGTTGATCATCCGGCATGTCCTGCGCCGTCGCCGCCGGGCCGCCCAGCAGGCAGACCGCGAGCCCGAACATGAGCCCGGACGATCGGATAGCTCTGAGGTTCATGACGTATCTGAGCCCGGTGAGGACGGCGGGACCCAGGAAGATGAGCGAACCCGGGACCACGCGGATACGCCGGACGGGGTAGCGGCGCACGATAGCGCGGGCCCCCGGGACAGCGCGGGCCCTCAGGACAGCGCGGGCCCTCAGGACAGCGCGGGGCCCCAGGACAGCGCGGAGATTCCGCGGAATGCGAAGACTCAGAGCTCGTAGCGCTCGAGGGCGGCGAGTTTCCCCGCCGCTATGTGCAGGACCAGGAAGCCGCCCTTGAGCAGCGATGGTTCCACCGTCGCCGGCGGAGCGCCGAGCGCCGAGCAGGCGGCGGCCAGGGCCACCGGCAGGTTCTCGCGGTGCAGGCAGACGACCGCGGGCTGCCCGGCCGCCACGAGGTCGCGGAAAAGGGGCAGGAAAGAGCCAGCCTGGTCCGTTCGGTCCGGGGAATCAGGGCCTGGGACCGGTGCGGTCAAGATGGCCTCGGCCTCGACCGACCCGCCGAAGGCCAGGGCGTACGGGCGCATGCTCTCCACGCAGCGCACGGCGGGTGAGCTGATCACCCGGGCGCGAGGGGCGAAGCAGGCCAGCAGGTCGGCCAGCAGCAGCGCGTCGGCGGCGCCCTCGGTGTCCAGCGGCCGCTGCAGGTCCTCACCCGGCCAGTCATCTTTGTCGCCCGCTGAGGCGTGCCTGACCAGGATCAGCGGCACCGTGGCACGCGGCCGCAGGCTCGCGATCACCTCGACGTCGTGGGCGTAGCTGAGCCCGTCCGCCGCGCGGGGCACCGGCAGCCAGGCCACCGCGTCGATCTCGTGACTAGGCGCGGCTTCGGCGCCTGCGGCGGTCGCGGACCAGTATTTGACCTTCTTGGGCCGGCCGTGGACGAGGTATTCCGTCGTGGGCAGCCGGGGGCCGAGCACCGGGCGCACGCTGGTCTCCTCGAGAACCTCGCGGACCGCGGTGAGCAGCACGTGCTCACCCGGCTCGCGCTTGCCCTTGGGCAGCGACCAGTCGTCGTACTTGGGCCGGTGCACCAGGAGGACGTCAGCGTCGTCAGCCTCGTCCGAAGCGGGGCGCCACACCACGGCGCCCGCCGACAGGATCGCCTCAGTCACCGGCGGCCGCCGATCAGGCGGGTCCCCCGGCCTCGCTCGCGCCCGGGGCGGTCAGACCGGCTCATCGGCCGGACGGCCTCGCCGTTCCCGGATCAGGGTGTCCTGGAGGTCACGCAGCGGACGGCCGAAGTCGTCCCGGCTGTGCCGCGTCCAGTACCCGTCCGGCTTGAGCCACCACGACGAGATGCCGTCGTCCATGCCGAGATCGAGCAGGCTGCGCAGCCGGCGCCGGTGGCTGGGGTCGGTCACCAGCACGAGCAGCTCCACCCGGCGGTCCAGGTTCCGGTGCATCATGTCGGCGCTGCCGATCCAGACCTCGCTGTCCTCGTCCTCCCCGGTGCCGAACGCGTAGATGCGAGAGTGCTCGAGGAACCTGCCTACCACGCTGCGGACCTTGATGTTCTCCGATAGCCCGGGGATGCCCGGCCGCAGCGAGCAGATGCTCCGCACCCACAGGTCGATGGGCACCCCGGCCTGCGAGGCCCGGTACAGGGCGTCCATGACCACCTCGTCGACCAGCGCGTTGCACTTGAAGGCGATCCTGGCGGGCAGGCCCGCCCGCTGGCGTTCGGCCTGCCGGTCGATCCGGCTCACGATGCCGGCCCGCAGGTTTTCCGGCGCGACCAGCAGCCTGCGGTACGAGCCGAGGCGGCTGTAGCCGGTGAGGTGGTTGAACAGCGCGGTGACGTCCTCGCCGACCGCGGGATCGGCGGTGAGCACGCCGAAGTCCTCATACACCCGCGCCGTCGTCGGATGGTAGTTGCCGGTACCCAGGTGGCAGTACCGGCGAAGCGTCCCGTCGGCTTCCTCGCGGACGATGAGCGCCATCTTGGCGTGGGTCTTCAGGCCGACGATCCCGTACACGACGTGGCAGCCCGCCTGCTCCAGCTTGCGGGCCCAGGCGATGTTGGCGCGCTCGTCGAACCGGGCCTTGATCTCCACCACCACGACGACCTGCTTGCCCGCCTCGGCCGCCTCGATGAGCGCGTCCGCGATCGGCGACTTGCCGCTGGTCCGGTACAGCGTGTGCTTGATAGCGAGCACCCGCGGGTCCTCCGCGGCCTCCTCGATGAGCCGCTCGACCGACGCGGCGAACGAGTCATAGGGATGCTGGACGAGGATGTCGCGTTCGGCGATGGCGCTGAAGATGCCGGCGTCCTGCGGGATCTCCAGGCTGGCCGGGACGAACGCCGGATAGCGCAGTTCGCCGATGTTCAGGTCGGCGATGGCGAACAGCCCGCTCAGGTCGAGCGGTCCCGGCACCCGGTACACGGCGCGGATATCGATGTCGAGCTCGGTGACCAGCCGGTCCAGCACGTCGGCCGACATCGTTTCCTCGACCTCGAGCCGCACCGCGGGCTCGAACCTGCGCCGTACCAGCTCCCGCTCCATGGCCTGCAGCAGGTTCTCGGCGAGATCCTCGTCCACCTCGAGATCCCTGATCCGGGTGACCCGGAACACGTGATGCTCGAGCACCTCCACGTCGCCGAACAGGTCGGTCAGGTGCGCCGCGATGACGTCCTCGATGGGCACGAACCGGTTCTGCGCCACGGCCAGGAACCTGGGCAGCAGCGGCGGGACCTTGACCCGGGCGAATACGGTCGCGTCCGTCCTCGGATCGGCGATCATGACGGCCAGGTTGAGCGACAGGCCGGAGATGAACGGGAACGGGTGGGCCGGATCCACCACCAGCGGGGTGAGCACCGGGTAGATCCGCTGGCGGAACAGCTCGCTGAGGCCGTCGCGTTCGGTTGCGGACAGTTCCTTCCAGCGCAGGATCTCGATCCCGCGCTCGGCCAGCTCGGGGTTGACCCGCTCGCTGAACGTCCGCGCGTGCCTGACGGTGAGCTCGCCGGCCAGCTCAAGGGTGTTCTCCAGGACCTGGCGGGGCAGCCGGACCCCGGCGCCCTCGACCGGGAAGCCGGCCACCATCCGGCGCACCAGGCTGGCCACCCGGACCATGAAGAACTCGTCCAGGTTGGTCGCGAAGATAGCCAGGAACCGCACCCGCTCGAGCAGCGGCACGGATTCGTCTTCGGCGAGCTCGAGCACGCGCTCGTTGAACCGCAGCCAGCTCTCCTCGCGGTCCAGGTAGCGCCCTTCGGGCAAGCCGCCGTCGTCCCGGGGCGCGGCGTTCTCATCGGCCTCGTGGCCCTCGGTCAGCTGCGCCGCGTCGCGCGGGCGCTGGAACGGGCCATCGTTGGCTTCCCCGAACGACGGTTCGTACGGCCCTTCGGCCGGGAAGACATTCGTCTGGCTCATACCCATGGCATCCATTCTGCCCGCCCCACCGGCAACGAGAAACGCCCCACGCCCTTTATAACCCGTTAAAACACCATTTCCCTAACGACCATTTGCCGCAGCCCACCCTCAGGCCATTTAAGCTGCAGCTTCTTACCGCCTGGCGGGCGGGGCCGGCCCGGGCCGGCCTCAGCGGCGGCGCGCGGCCGGCAAGTTCCGGGATTTCCCGGCTACCGTGGCCAGATGAGCGGTACAGCGGGCGCCCCGGCCGCGGACCCGCCCGTTCCGCTCCGGCGGAACAGGGACTTCCAGCTGCTGTGGGGCGGCCAGGCGATCTCGCTGCTCGGCTCGCAGACCTCGAAGATCGCCTACCCGCTGCTGGTCCTGGCCATGACCGGCTCGCCGGTCAAGGCCGGCGTCGCGGGCTTTGCCGCCATGCTCGGCTACCTGCTGTTCCCGCTGGTGGCCGGCGGCCTGGCCGACCGCCTCGACCGGAAGAAGATCATGATCGGCTGCGACGTGATCAGGCTGGCCGCGGTGGGCAGCATCGCCGTGGCCGGCTGGGCGGCGCACATCACCTACGCCGGGGTGCTGGTGGCGGCGTTCGTCGAGGGCTCGGCGAGCGTGTTCTTCGGCCTGGCCCAGCGGGCGGCCGGATCGCTCCTGGCCGAGATCCTGCTGCAGGCCGTGGCGCCGTCCGCCGCGATGAGCGTGGCCGCCGGCGGGATGGCGGCCACAGCCGTCGCGGCGACCGCGCTCGCGCCGATCCGCGACGCGGGCCGCCGCACCCCCGGGCGCCTCAGGACCGGCCGGCGCCACGGCCACCGGCTGACCGGCGAGCGCCGCGGCAGCCGGCCCGGCCGCCGGCTGACCGGGCGGGCGCGGCCGGGTCAGGCCGACGAGCCCAGGTCGCCGGCGAAGGCGGCCAGGTCGAGCAGGTGCAGCAGGGCGTCGCACCACCGCTCCCCCGGCGGCCGGTCATCGAAATTCCCGAGGCAGTCGTTGGCCGCGTCCAGGATGGCCCGCAGCACGGCGCCGTCATGGCTCCGGGGATCTGGAGCCTGCTGGTCGTCCAGCACCATCGGGACCGGCATCAGCGGGTCTGGAGAGGCCGGCTCGCCGTCGAGGATCGCCGCCGCCTTCCGCGCCACGGCCAGGCCGAGCGTCCCGGCCAGCAGCAACCTCTGCATCATCAGGACGCCATCGTGGTCACTCATGTTGTCTCTTCCACCATCCGCACTGGCTGTCCCGCCTTCGAGACCCATAATGCAGACAGCCAGTGACATTCCCGCCCAGCAGGAGTCACCGGGCCGCTCACGACTGAACGCTGGCTGGGGACCAGACCCGCCTTTCGCGGATCGTGGATCGTTACTGCCCGCGGGCGGGCAGTAACGATCCACGATGATGGTCCGGGGCGACGCGAGACGCGGTCAAGGGTTGATGCGCGGTCAAGGGGCTCGTTGTGGGTGGCGGGCGGGGACTGGTGGGCGCTGATATGCGACCTCAGCACCTGACCTGGGCGCTATAGGTCCTCGGGGCGGCAGGCGGACCAGATGGCGGCACGGTTGTGCAGCTTGACGCGCTCGCCGCGGCCGAGGTCCTGGGCCAGCTGGGCTTCGGCGCCCTCGATGCGCAGCCATTCGGCGTAGGACACCGGGGCGATGCCGCGTCCGGCCAGCACGGCCCCGATCGGCCACTCCGCCGCGTCCGCGCCAGCCGCGGAAGCGTCGGCTCCGGCCACGGGCCCGGTGCCGCCTGGATCCGGCAAGCGGAGCAGGCCGGCCCTGGGCAGCGGTGTGTCATCGTCGCCCGGCCCGCCGGCCAGGTCCTCAAGGAGGCAGCGGATGGTCTCGGCGGCGTCGGACTTGTTGGTGCCGATCACGCCGGTCGGGCCTCGCTTGAGCCAGCCGGCCACGTACTCCCCGGGCAGCGGGGCGCCGTCCGGGCCGAGGACGCGGCCCCGGTCGTTCGGCACGACGGAGGCCCGGGAATCGAACGGCACGCCCGGCAGCGGGACGCTCTGGTATCCGACCGAACGCAGCACCATCTGCGTGTCGAGCGTCTCGAGCTGCCCGGTGCCGCCGAAGGCCCCATCGGCGTCGATCGCCGTTCGCTCCAGCGTGAGACCACGGACCCGTTCGGTCCCGAGGATCTCCACCGGCTTCAGCCAGAACCGGACGATCAGCCGGCGTGCGTGCCCGGAGGCAGCCGGCTCGGCCGCCTGGCCCTGCGCCCACCTGGTGATGGCCACCAGGTTCCCGCGGACACGCCGGTCGGCCTCGGCCAGGGCGGTGCTCTCGCCGGAGGCATCGAACCCGGCCAGATCGGCCTCGTCGGCGTGCACGACGATTTCGACGCCGGGCAGCTCGCCGAGCTCGCGCAGCTCCTTGGTGGTGAACTTGGCGAAGGCGGGCCCGCGCCGGCCGATCATGTGGACCTCGCGCACCTTGCTGGCGTACAGGGCGTCCAGGACCGGCTGCGGCACGTCGGTCGCGTGCAGCTCGGCCGGGTCCCGGGCCAGGATCCGGGCCACGTCGACGGCGACGTTGCCCACGCCGATGACCGCGATCGACTCGGCGTCCAGGGTGAACGCGCCCGCGTCCACGTCGGGATGGCCGCAGTACCAGTTCACGAAGTCGGTGGCCGCGTAGCTCCCGGGCAGGTCCTCGCCGGGGATGCCGAGCCGGCGGTCGCGCATGGCGCCGGTGGCGTAGATGACCGCGTCGTAGGCGGCGACCAGCTCGTCGCGGGTCACGTCCTCACCGAGGTGCACGCCGCCCAGGAAGCGGACGCCCGGACTCTCCAGCACCTTGCGCAGGTACTGCGCGATCGACTTTATCGACTTGTGGTCAGGCGCCACGCCGTAGCGGACCAGGCCGTACGGGGTGGGCAGCCGGTCGATCACGTCGACCCGCACGGGCACCGGCGCGGGCAGCGCGGCGGCCTGCTTGACCAGCGCCTCGGCGGCGTACAGGCCAGCCGGCCCAGAGCCGATGACAGCTACGTTCAGCATGAACTTACGCTACTTCACCGGGCGCGGTACCGGCTCGCCCGCCGCGTCGGCCGGCGAGCGGCGGGCCACCGCTTCGGTGATCTGCCGGGCCAGCTGCTGTGAGGTCAGGCCTGCCTCATCGAGTATCTCCTCGCGCGTCCCGTGCGCGAGGAACTCCTGCGGCAGGCCGAAGGTTTTGACCGGCACGTCCACGTCGTGGTCGCGCAGCAGCCTGGCCACCGCGTCGCCAAAGCCGCCGACCCGCCCGTTGTCCTCGATGGCGGCCACGAGCCGGTGCTGGCGGGCGGCATCGATCAGGGCTTCGTCGACCGGCTTGGTCCAGCGCGGGTCGACCACGGTGACGCCGATGCCGTGCCCGGCCAGCCGGTCCGCGATCTCGAGCCCGGTCAGCGCCATCGGGCCCGCCCCGACGAGCAGGACATCCCGGCCGAGGCCTTCGGCCGGGACGCGGAGCAGGTCCATGCCGCCGAGCTTGGCGATGGCCTCGACCTCGCCGCCCACCTTGCCCTTGGGGAACCGGACCACGGTCGGCCCGTCGCTGATCGCGACCGCCTCGTTGAGCAATTCAGTGACCCGCGCCGCGTCCCGCGGCGCGGCGATCCGCATGCCCGGGATGAGCTGCATGATCGACCCGTCCCACATGCCGTGGTGGCTGGCCCCGTCCAATCCGGTCACCCCGGCCCGGTCCAGCACGAACGTCACCGGCAGCCGGTGCAGGGCCACGTCCATCAGCGTCTGGTCGAAGGCCCGGTTCATGAACGTCGAGTAGATGGCCACCACCGGGTGCAGCCCGCCCATGGCCAGGCCCGCGGCGCTGGTCACGGCGTGCTGCTCGGCGATGCCCACGTCATAGACCCGGTCCGGGTAGGCCGCGGCGAACTGGACCAGGCCGGTCGGGTGCAGCATGGCGGCGGTGATCGCGACGACGTCGGGACGCCGCGCGCCGATGGCCACCAGCTCGTCGCCGAACACCCGGCTCCACGTCCCCGGCTCGGCGCCGGCCGCGGGCACCTGGTGCAGGCAGTCGATCTCGTTCTGCTCGGCGTCCGGGTAGCCGAACCCCTTCTTGGTGATCACGTGCACGATCACCGGGCCGCCGAAATCCCTGGCGTGCCGGAGCGCGGTTTCCAGCAGCCGCTCATCGTGGCCGTCGATGGGGCCGACGTACTTGATGCCCAGGTCCTCGAACATCACCTGCGGCTGCAGGACGTCCTTGATGCCCTTCTTGATGCCGTGCAGCGTGCCGTAGATCGGCGCGCCGACCAGCGGCGTTCGGGACAGCGTGGTCTTGATGTAGTCCAGCACGCCCTCGTAGCGCGGGTTGACCCGGATGGCCGCCAGATGCTCGGCCAGGCCGCCGATGGTCCGCTGGTAGGACCAGCCGTTGTCGTTGACGATCATGACCAGCCGGGAGTCCTTGGCCGCGGAGATGTTATTGAGCGCCTCCCAGGCCATGCCCCCGGTGAGCGCGCCGTCGCCGATCAAGGCGACCACGGTCCGGTCCCGCTCGCCGCGCAGCTTGTACGCCTTGGCCAGGCCGTCGGCGTAGGACAGACTGGTGGAGGCGTGCGAGTTCTCCACCAGGTCATGTTCGGACTCGGCCCGGCTCGGGTAGCCAGTCAGCCCGCCGCGCTGGCGGAGCGTCCCGAACCGCGCAGCCCGACCGGTCAGCAGTTTGTGCACGTAGGCCTGGTGCCCGGTGTCGAAGATGATCCTGTCCTTGGGCGAGTCGAACACCCGGTGCAGCGCAATGGTCAGCTCAACCACGCCGAGGTTCGGCCCGAGGTGACCGCTGTTCCTGATCACGGTATCGATCAGCACGTCACGGATCTCCGCGGCCAGCCGGGTCAGCTGGTCCTGGCTGAGTTCCTTCAGGTCCTCAGGGCCGCTAATGCTCTCCAGCATGGTCACGTCGGCTGCTCCTCGTGTGCTGCGCGGGCCTGGCCCGGACCGCGAATGAGCCGAGTCTACGGCCGCGCCCCTCAGATAGCTCGCGGCGCGGGTCCAGTCTCCGACACGCGCGTCGCAGTTCGCGGCGCGGGCAGGGTGAGCGGGCGCGCCGCGAGGAGGCCGACGACGAGCTCGACCGCGGCCAGGATGAGCAGCACGATCACCGGTACGGCCCAGCTGCCCGTGGCCGTGTGCAGCAGGCCGACCTCCAGCGGCCCGGCGCTGGCGGCCAGGTAGCCGACCGATTGCGCGAAAGCGGACAGCGAGGCCGCCGTCCCGGCGTCCGGGGCCCGCGCCATCATGAAGAAGATGGCCAGGCCGAGGCAGGATCCCTGGCTGACCCCGAGCACGAGGACCCACAGCGGGGCCGCGCCCAGCGGGGCCCACAGGCACCCGGCCAGGCCGGCCGCGGTCCCGATCACGCTAGGCAGGATGAGGGCGCGCTGGCCGGGCGTCCGATGGGCGAGCAGGGGCACCGGCATCGAGGTGACCAGGGTGCCCACGCCCATCAGGGCCAGCAGGTTGCCCGCGGTGACCGGCGTGGCGCCGCGGTCCTGGAAGATGGTCGGCAGCCAGGACAGCGCCGCGTAGTACAGCAGGCTCTGCAGCCCCATGAACGCGGTGACCTGCCAGGTCAGCGCGTACCGGTACACCTGGATGCGGCGGCAGGCGGACCTGACGGCCGAGTCCCGGCGTGGCGAGGGGGCGACCCGGTAGCGCAGCTGCGGCAGCCACAGCACCGCGGCCAGGGCCGCCGGGACCGCCCAGACACCGAGGGCCAGCCCCACCGAGTTGCCCGAACTGCGGTAGAGCGGCACGCTGAGCAGGGCGGCCAGAATCGCGCCCACGGACAGTGCAGTCAGGTAGATGCCGATCAGCAATCCGGCTCGCTGCGGCCAGCGCCGCTTGACCAGGCTGGATAGCAGCACGTTCAGGATCGCGATCGAACTGGCGGCCAGCACGGTGCCGGGGAACAGCATGGCCGACGGCGCGAGGCCGCGCAGGGCCAGCCCGGCGGCCAGCACGGCCAGCGCGATCAGCAGGACGAGCTCCTCGCCGAAACGGCGGCTGATCCAGGCCGCGAAGGCCGAGACCACGCCAAAGCAGAGAACCGGCGTGGCGGCGAGCAGCGACAGCGCGGCCGGCGACAGGTGCAGCGTAGACGCCAGGTCGGGGAACAGCGGCGGGACGCTGGTGATCGCGGTCCGCAGATTCAGCCCGGCCGCGGCCACCGCGACGATGAGGAGCACGGTCGGCCAGGACCGGCGCGCCGGCAGTTGGGCCATCAGCAAATAAAGCTATCTGATGGACATTCCCCTAACGAATCGTGGTGCGTGCGTCCCGGTCCCTAACCAATCGTGACGCATGCGCCCCGGGGCATGCTCCCGCCCTCGCGGCCCGCCGCTACGGGATGAGCAGCAGTTTCCCGGTCGTCCGGCGGGCGGCCAGGTCCTGCTGGGCCCGGGCCGCCTCGGCCAGCGGGTACCGGCCGCCGATCCGCACGTCGAGCTGGCCGCTGGCGATCCAGTCGAAGACCTCCCCGGCCCGCCACCGCAGTTCCTCCACGTCGGCGGTGTAGTGCGCGAGGGTAGGCCTGGTCACGAACAGCGACCCGCCGCTGTTGAGCCGCTGGATGTCGAACGGCGGCACCTGGCCGCTGGCGGCTCCGTAGACGACCAGCATGCCGCGGGGCCGCAGCGCGGCCAGGCTGTCATCGAAGGTGGCCTGGCCGACGCCGTCGTAGACTACGTGCGCGCCCGCGCCGTCGGTGACCTCGCCCACCACGGCGCGGAACCGGTCGTAGCCGGTGACGCGGTCCGCGCCCGCCGCGCGCGCCAGCTGGTATTTCTCCCCGTCCTCGCCACCCGAGCAGGTGGCGACCACGACCCCGCCGCGGTGCTTGACCATCTGTGTGAGCAGCAGCCCGACCCCGCCGGCCGCGGCATGCACCACGGTGACGTCCCCGGCCCGCACCGGGTAGGTACTGCCGGCCAGGTAGTGCGCGGTCATGCCCTGCAAGATCGCCGCCGCGGCGACCTCCGCGGTGATCCCGGCCGGCACCGGGATCACCCGGTCGGCGGGCAGCGCGACCTGCTCGGCGTAGCTGCCCGGGGCCAGCCAGGCCACCAGGTCGCCGACGGCCAGCCCGGTGACCCCCGCCCCCACGGCAGTAACGGTCCCGGCGCCCTCGCCGCCGGTCACGAACGGCACCGGCCGAGCGTAGCCGCCGACACCTTCGCGCTGGTAGATATCCAAGTAGTTCACGCCTGCCGCGGCGACCCGGGCGACGACCTGGCCCGGCCCGGGCTGCGGAGCCGGGCGCCGCGCCAGGGCCAGTGCCTCCGGCCCGCCCCGGTGCTCGATCTCGATGACGCGCATGCTCGCGCTCTCTCTTTCCACCTGTTCCACCTGAGGAATTATCCTCCGGTCAGGAACGGCGGCGAGGACGCGGGAAAGCCGGAATCCCGGCGGCAGTGGGCGGCGCGGGCACCCAGGTCAGGACCAGCCAGCCGAGCAGGCCGATCGGGTAGATGAAGTACCCGAAGCGGACATCCGGTCCGAGCGCGAACATCAGCGCCAGGCCGACCGCCAGCCGCCAGATCGCGGCGCGGACGTCACGCGGAGGCCGGATCAGCAGCGAGACCGCCACGGCCAGGCCGGCCGTAAGCAGCAGGCCGACCGACACGACGTGCCCGGCCGGGCCGAGGGAGCTGAGCACGTGCCCGGGCAGCAGGCTCTCGGCCGGGGTCTTGTCATGGGTCAGGCCGAGCGGGAACAGCACGCTGTTCTGCACCAGGGCGGCGGCCGCGCCGGGCTTGACCAGCACGGCCGGGGCGAGCACGACGATCAGGGCGAGGGCGGCGAGGACCATGGCGGCCAGGAACCGCCACATGGCCCGGGCGCCGTCCCGGCAGGCCAGCATGGCGGCCATGACCGGCACCGCGAGCCAGGCCGTGGACTTCAGGTCGCAGGCAACGGCCAGGGCGATCCCGGAGCTCACGGTCCGCGCCGCGCTGGCTTTGGCTCCCGGGGGGACGGTGACCAGCGCCAGCGACAGCAGCATGAACGCGAGCACCGGCGGGTCGGTGGTGATCACGGCCAGGTTGAGGCCGATCACGGGCGAGGCGACCGCGATCGCCGTGGCCAGCAGCGCGTCGCGGCGCCACGCCCGGCGGGGGGCGGCCGCGGGCGTTCCGGCCGGCGCAGGCGCTCCGGCGGGCGCAGGCGCTCCGGCGGGCGCAGGCGCCTCGTCCGGCCCGGGTGGCAGCGCGATCCAGAATGCCGCAGCGAGCACCGCCACGGTGCCCAGGGCCAGCCAGAGCCCGGGGTTGCCGGCCAGGCCGCCGAGGCCGGCCGCGGCGGGCAGGCCGAACAGGGTCATCACGGGCAGGTACGGGTTGTAGGACAGCCAATTCGTGACCTGGCCGGCGGTCAGGTACGGCGAGCCGTGATGCAGCAGCAGCGCCGCCGACCGGTCGATGACCCTCATCCCGTCCTCGAGCGGGTACGCGACCGACAGCCAGAGCAGCGGGGCGAGCACGGCCAGGGCCACCGACACCAGGACCGCCACGGTCCGCGAGCCCCAGCGCCACAGGATGACCAGGGCCGCGACGTAGCCGCAGGCCGCCCAGATGGCCCAGATCTGATCGCGGCCCGCAGAGAGGCCTGCGTCGATGGCCGCGTACCCCGCGAACGCCGCGTAGGCGATGATGAGGTGCCGGCGGTCAAGCCACCGCGGGGTCGCGCCGACGGCCCGTCCGCCGCTGTCCGCCGCGACCTCACGAGCCGTGCTGCCGGGCGCGCGTGTCGCCAGGGAGCTGGCCAGCATGACCGTGCGCGCTCCGCTGGCCGTCACCGCGTGGTCCTCGTCCATGTCCATCGTCACCTGGTCCCCCGTCGACCAGAATGGAAGTTGCCCCCCACTATAGGGAGCAAACGCTAAGAGGGCGTAAAGGGCGCGCCCAGCTGGCGATAAGCTACCCGAGCCGTCGGCCAGGCTGCGCCGGGAGATCAGTTCGGCGCGTCGAGCAGGTCGAAAGGGTCGGCGGGGAGAACGTGTGGGTCTTGTCGGCCAGGTCACCGCCGTTAGCTACCGCAAGCCCCTCGCCGTCGGGTCCGGCGGCCGAAGTCCGTTACGACGCTACGCGCGCATTCAGATGCTTGGTCCCTGTCCCGGCGCGGCGGACTGCGGGCCGGGCTGGGCGGCGGATCCGGCCTGGCTGCCCTGGTCCGCACTCCCCTGGTCCGCACTCCCCTGGTCCACACTCCCCTGATCCGCCGGGGCGGGGCTCGCCGGGGCGGGGCTCGCCGGGGCGGGCGGCTTGGCGGTGAGCATCCTGGCCACCAGCCCCGCCGCCAGCAACGCGCCGCCGGCAGTGGCGCCTGCGGCCAGCGGCCGCGGCAGTGCGGGGCCGAGGCGGAATCGGCCGGGTCCCGCCGCCGCGAGCGCGGCGGCCGCGGCCAGGTTGGTGAGCGGAAGTTCGAACCCGCCCCGCGCGCTCAGCGGGCCCTTGGCGCGGTGCGTGGTCGCGGCGACGGCCATGGTTCCCATGATGGCCAGCGGGCCTGCCGGGTCGGCGATCCCCGCCGCGGTCAGCAGGCCGCCGCTGAGCTCGGTCATCCCGGCGGCCGCAGCCATCTGGGGGCCCGGCCGCAGGCCGATCCGGTGGAAGCCCGCCGCGGTCCGGTCCAGGCCGCCGCCGCCGAAGGCGCCGAACAGCTTCTGAGCGCCGTGAACGGCCAGGTAACCGCCGATCACGAGCCTGCTGGCGAGTAGAGCCGCGTTGCGCATGAGATCCTCCGATCATGAGGTGGTCAGCCGGCCCGAGCGCCGGCGTCAGGCACGTCGACCGCAGCCGCGTTCGCGGGCAAGCCGGGTCATGACACGGGTCATCTGGGCGGCCGACGGTGGCGCGGGCAACGCCGGCGAGCCGCCGCGCCGGAAGGCATCCAGGGCCATGGCCACGAACCGCCGCCAGGAGCCGGGCGCGTCGGTACGGGTGGCCTGCATGACCGCGGAGGTGGCGATCAGCAGCAGCACGAGATCCTCGGCGACGAAATCCTCGCGTAGCGCGCCGACCGTCTTGGCCCGGTCGATCACCGTGCCGAGCAGCTCGTTGGCCGTCCGGCGGAGCTGCTCGACCTGCTCGTCAGCGGACAGCGTCATGGACAGCAGATCGGCCAGGCCGCGGTCCCCGGCTTGCAGTTCGCAGATCCGCTCGACAAACCCCGCGAACCCGGCCCATGGGTCAGGCACGGCTAGCGCCTGCCGGGCGGCCTCAGCGTATTCGGCGACCTTGTCCACCAGCGCGGCGGCGACCAGCTTCTCCCGGGTGGGAAACCGCCGATACAGCGTGGCGATGCCCACGCCGGCCCGGGCGGCGATCGTCTCGAGCGGCGCTTCCAGCCCGCGCTCGGCGAACACCTCCCGGGCTACCGCGACGATGGCGGCCCGGTTGCGCGCGGCATCGGCCCGCAGCCGCGGCTCATCCGGCCCGCACCCGGCCAGCGCGCGTGCCGCGCGGCTGCTGCCTTGTTCGGGCTGGTGAGCGGCGGTCATGAGGTTCATGGTAAGCGATGTGGAGGGCAGCCTCCGGACCTCGCCCGGCCGCGAGTATGCTTCGCCGGGAGGATGGCACGTCCTCACCAAGCCAGTTGCGAACCAGCCAGCATCGGAGACGCGGATGGAAACCAGGCCGGAGCCGTGGATTGCGGCGCTGCGGAACTCCCATGACCGGTTGCTAGCCCTGGCCGGGCCCCTGGACCGGGGCCAGCTGGAGGAAGGCTCCTACGACAGCGAGTGGACGATAGCCCAGGTGCTGTCTCACCTCGGCTCGCAGGCCGAGATCTTTGGCCTGTTCCTGAACGCTGGCCTGACCGGCCAGGATCCGCCTGGGCGGGAGGAGTTCGTCCCGATCTGGGACGTGTGGAATTCGAAGGACCCGCAGGCCCAGGCCGCGGACGCACTGGCGGCCGACGCGGCGACGCTGGAGCGGTTCGAGTCCCTCGACGCCGGCCAGCGGGCGCAGCTGCGGCTGCGCGCCTTCGGGATGGAGATGGACCTGGCCGGAGTCGCCCGGATGCGGCTCGGCGAGCACGCCATCCACACCTGGGACGTCGCGGTGGCGCTCGACCCGTCCGCGACCGTCGCGCCCGACGCGGTCAGCCTGCTCATCGACACGATCGGCCCGCTCGCAGCCCGGACCGGCAAGCCGGACGGCAAGCAGCGTCGGCTGCGGGTAGTGACCAGCGACCCCGAGCGGCAGTTCGTCCTGGAAACCGGCGACGCGATCAGTCTGAAGGAGTCCGCCGACGACGAGGGCCTGCCCGAGCTCCGCCTCCCCGCCGAGACGCTCGTCCGCCTGGTCTACGGCCGCCTGGATCCGGACCATACCCCGGTCGCCGCCGACAGCCCCGGCCTCGACGAGCTACGCGGGCTCTTCCCCGGCTTCTGAGCCCGCCTTTCCACGCTGGCCGTTCCGTCCCGGCCCGCCGGGGCGGCCATAGGCGGCCGCGTGGCACACAGGGCCGGTAAGGGGAATGCGCCAAGTCTGCCAACGTCGCGCGGCCCGTCGGCTCACCATCGAAGCGACGATCCAACCCTGACCCGGTCGGCGGTAACACCGGATACGGCAAACCTAACTCCATCGTTGTGTCGCTGTGGGCATCCCTGGCCCTGCAGCCACCCGCCGCATGGAGGCAGGAAGCCGCAGCCTCCCGCTCAGAAAACAATATCGATCGCATTTTCCGGAAATATATTGCTAGTTTTAGTCTTCCGATATAGCCTTAAAGCGGACAGGGAGTAGCGGCCGAAGGCTGCTCGGCAACCCGAGTCCGCAACGGAGCCGGCCAGCGTCTCAGCGGCCCGCTCCGACTCTGGAAGAAGCAGTGCAATGACCACAACACCCGAATCACAAGGCCCCACCAGCACGCTGCCGCCTCCCTCCGCCAACGGCTCCGCCCCGCCACTCCCGCCTGCGCCCCAAGCGCCCCCGGAACGGCCGGCACGTACCCGGATCAGCGGCCTGCGCACCGGCCTGATCACGGGTGTTGTCGCCCTGATCGTGGTGATTATCTTCATCATCCAGAACGCCCATGCCGTGAACATCAGCTTCCTAGGCGCGCACCTGCACCTATCGCTAGCCGTGGCACTGCTCCTAGCCGCCATCGCGGGCGCCCTGGCGATGGCCGCCGCCGGAACCGCCCGGATCACCCAGCTGCGCCGGATCATGCGACGTAACCGTCGTAACCCCGAAGCTGGCTAAGCAGCCCGGAGATCCCGCCCCGCACCGCTTGCACGCGAGCCGGAGCACCGACTGCATCCCCGCCGCACAGGCGGCCCAGCAACACCGGCTACCGCTTACCACTCACCTAACGTCACTGACTAAGGACTCGGTTATGAGTATCATCGCCTGGATTGTTCTCGGCCTCGCTGCCGGCCTGCTCGCTAACGTGCTGATCCCTGGCAAGAGAGCTCAAGGCCTCATCGTCACCTGTCTTATCGGCATCGCCGGCGCGCTCGGCGGCGGCTGGGTGGCCACCGAACTGTTCCACGTCCACACCCTGCACGGGTTCTTCAACCTGTCCACCTGGCTCACCGCCATCGCCGGATCGGCCGTCCTGCTGCTAGCCAGCCACCTGCTCACCGGGCGCAGCAGCAAGTCCCGCCGCTTCGCGCACCGCTAACACCCGCTTGCAGCCGGCGCAGCGCATCAACTAGATAACCGGCCCGCATAACCGACAAAGCGGACCAGCATATGCTTCGCGGCGCCCCGTGGCCGCCTTTGGGACTCGTGGCACACAGACCCCGATCACGGGGCCCGGGACACGCGCACCGCATCGAGGGCATCCCGCCCATTGAGGCCGCGGTGGAGTGTAAGCGGAGCGGTGCCGGACGGACGGGGCCATCAGCGTGACCAGAGGGCTGTTCCATGATCGTGACCAGAAATGGGCTATCCAACCCTGCACTCTAAGAAGCGTGGCCTTCGGAGCGTTTGTTGGACAGTGCTGGCACAGGCTATATTCCGGCGGGAGGTGCGGATGATGCCGGGCAAGCCGGTAGCGACCCGTGGTAAGCGGTTCTCCCCGGCGGAGCTGGAAGCCGCTCGGCGGGTGCGCCTCGCGGATGTGATCGCCGACGATCTGGTGGTGCTGTTCTGCGGCGCCAACCCCGGGCTTTCGTCCGCTGCGGCCCGCGCGCCGTTCGCGACGCCGAGCGATCGCTGGTGGCCGGCGCTGTATGAGTCGGGGTTCACGCCTCGCCGTCTGGCCCCGCACGAAGCGCACGAGCTGCTGACTCTGGGACTTGGCCTGACCAGCCTCGTCCGCCGCCCGACCGTCGGCGTCGCCGAGCTGGCCCAGGCGGAATTTGTCGAGGGTGGTCGGCTGCTGCGCAGGCGGGTGCTGGCCCGGCGTCCCCGATGGCTGGCGGTGCTGGGAGTCACGGCGTACCGCGCCGCCTTCGGCCGGCCGGACGCGGCAGTGGGTCTCCAGGAGGACACGATCGGGTCGACGAGGCTCTGGATACTGCCCAATCCGAGTGGACTCAACGCGCACTATCCTCCCCGGGCGCTCGCCACCGAGTTCGCCCGGCTGCGGGTGGCGGCGGGTCTCCCCGACCGGTCGAGGCGGCTAGAAGACGCGACGTTATGCCGGCGAAAGGGGCTAACTGGGCGTGATGGGCTGGCGGGAGAGCGTTTCGATGTCGTACCTGCGCACCTGGCAGCGCTCGCCGAGCAGGCCATCCACCCCAGACGCGTGAGGAGTTCCTTGGACGCATGGAATTCGGGCCGAGTGTGGTGCCCGAGTTGCGGGCCATCTTGCTCTCAACGTCCTAGGCGACGTTCTAAGATCCTGACGGCAGGCTGACTGAAATCGGGGAGGCGCCGTTCCTATACGTAGCCTGGCCAGGCAATGCCAACACCATCCGGCCAATGTGTGCTCAGGGGAAGTATCTGCCCGGCTAGATGCAGCACACTGGCCGCACAGCGCGCCGCGCCACGGTTGCGGGCGCTGCGCGTCGCGGTCACGGTCCTGCCTGCACAAACGTGATCGTCGCTTACTCCCCAATGAACCTCGCGGCATCCCGGCCCGGTAGACGGGGCCAGGGGCACACGCACCTCAGACGGGACGGGCGCCGAGAGTCCCGATCAGCACCGTGGCGTCCAGGTCGTCGTCGCTGGCCACTCGCGGGACCAGGCCGGCGTCCGCGAAGGCCTCTGCGGCCAGCGCGGCCTGGCGGTCGCTGGTCTCGATCAGCAGGTGACCGCCGGGCGCCAGCCAAGCGGGCGCGTCGGCCGCGACGCGGCGCAGCAGGTCGAGGCCGTCCGGGCCGCCGTCCAGCGCGGCCAGCGGTTCATGGGCCCGGGCCTCCGGCGGGAGGAAGCCGATCTCGGTGGTGGGCACGTAGGGCACGTTGGCGGCCAGGACGGCGACCTGGCCCCGCAGCCGGGCCGGCAGCGGGGCGTACAGGTCGCCCTGGTAGACGGCCCCGGGAACGTTCCGCCGGGCGCAGCGCACGGCGGCCGGGTCGATATCGGCGGCGTGCACCTCGGCCCGATCCAAGGCTGCGGCGATCGCGGCGCCGATCGCGCCCGTGCCGCAGCACAGGTCGACGACGATGGCTTCGGGCCGTGCGAGTGCCTCGGGGGGGTCCCGGAGCAGCAGGACAGCCTGGCGGACCAGGAACTCTGTGCGCAGGCGCGGCACGAAGACCCCGGGATCCACGGCGATCCGCAGCCCGCAGAACTCGGCCCAGCCGATGACCTGCTCCAGAGGCAGGCCGCCCGCCCGCCGCTCGACCATGGCGTCAAGCTCATCAGGGGTCCGGGCCGCGGCCAGGATCAGCCTGGCTTCCTCCTCGGCGAAGACGCAGCCCGCGGCCCGGAGCCGGGCCACGGCGAGCGCCTCATCCACGCCGGTAGCGGAGGTAGAGGACGCGGGAGTCGAACGTCCTGGTCTCCAGCAGCTCCAGCTCGATCGCCCGGTCAAGCGGCGGGAAATACGGTGTCCCGCCGCCCACCACGACAGGGTTGACGAACAGCCGGTACTCATCAATGAGGTCCAGCTTGATCAATGTGGACGCCAGGCCCGCGCCGCCGACGGACACCACGCCCTCGCCCGGCTGCGCCTTCAGCCGGGCGACCTCGCCGGCCACGTCGCCGGTGGCCAGCGTGGCGTGGCCGCGGACCTGCTGGAGTGTGGTGGAGAACACCACCTTCGGGATGCTCCGCCACGTCGGGGCGAACTCCAGGTCGGCCGGGTCGGAGCGGGTCTCCTCAGCGGTCTCCCAGGGCAGCATGTCCTCATACAGGCCCCGGCCGAGCAGGTGCGCGCTGATCTGGCGCGTCTGCTCGTTGTGGAAGGCCATCAGCTCGGCGTCCGGCGCCGTCCAGCTGATGTCGCCGTCCGGGCCCGCGATGAAGCCGTCGAGCGACACGCTCATCGAGTAGATCAGCGTCCGCATCAGTGGTCGTCTGCCAAGCGGCCGTTACCCGGCGGCAATCAGGGAGCGCAGCACGTACTGCATGATGCCGCCGTGCCGGTAGTAGTCCGCCTCACCCGGAGTGTCGATCCGCACGACGGCACGGAATTCCTTGCCGTCGGCTGAGACCACGACCTCGTTCGGCATAGTGCCTGAATTCATTTCCTCGATGCCGCGGATGCCGAACGTCTCGCGGCCGGTCAGGCCGAGCGACGCGGCCGACTCCCCCGGGCGGTACTGCAGCGGCAGGACGCCCATGCCGATCAGGTTCGACCGGTGGATGCGCTCGAAGGACTCGACCAGGACCGCGCGCACGCCGAGCAGCCGGGTGCCCTTGGCCGCCCAGTCGCGGGACGAGCCCGACCCGTACTCCTTGCCGCCCAGCACGATCAGCGGGGTGCCCTCTTCGATGTACTGGCGGGAGGCGTCGTAGATCGTCATCTGCTCGCCGTCCTTCACGGTGACGCCGCCTTCGGTGCCGGGGGCGAGTTGATTGCGCAGCCGGATGTTGGCGAACGTGCCGCGGATCATGACCTCGTGGTTGCCGCGCCGCGAGCCGTAGGAGTTGAAGTCCTTCCGCTCGACGCCGTGCTCGGTGAGGTACTTCCCGGCCGGGCTGTCGGTCCGGAACGCGCCGGCCGGGGAGATGTGGTCGGTGGTCACCGAGTCACCCAGCATGGCCAGCACCTTCGCGCCGGTGATGTCGGTGACCGGCTCCGGCTGCTCCGGCATCCCGTCGAAGTACGGCGGGCGGCGCACGTAGGTGGAGCTCTCCTCCCAGGCGAACGTGTCGCCGGCCGGGACCTTCAGTGCGCGCCAGTTGTCATCGCCGGTGAAGACGTCGGCGTAGTCCCGGGTGAACATCTCCTGGGCCACCGCGTGCAGCACCACCTCGGCGACCTCCTCCGGGGACGGCCAGATGTCGGCCAGGTAGACCGGCTTGCCCTCGGTGTCCGACCCGAGCGGCTCGCGGTCCAGGTCGATGTCCATCGTGCCGGCCAGCGCGTACGCCACCACCAGCGGCGGCGAGGCGAGGTAGTTCATCTTCACGTCCGAGTTGATCCGGCCCTCGAAGTTCCGGTTGCCGGACAGCACGGCCGTCACGGCCAGGTCGTTGTCGTTGACCGCCTGGCTGATGGCAGGCGGCAGTGGCCCGGAGTTGCCGATGCAGGTGGTGCAGCCGTAGCCGACCAGGTTGAAGCCGAGCTTGTCCAGGTAGGGCACCAGCCCCGCGCGCTCGTAGTAGTCCATGACCACCTTCGACCCGGGCGCGAGCGTGGTCTTCACCCAGGGCTTGCGGCTCAGGCCCCGCTCCACCGCCTTCTTGGCCAGCAGCGCGGCACCGACCATGACCGAGGGGTTGGACGTGTTCGTGCAGGAGGTGATGGCCGCGATCACCACGGCCCCGTGGTCGACGCTGGTTATCGTGCCATCCTCGAGGGTGACCTGGATCGGGTTCGAGGCCCGCGTCCCGTCACCCGCCGCGACCGGGTCCGAGGCCGGGAAGGTGTCGGCCAGGCCGTTGTCCAGGTTGGTCTCCGGCACGTAATTGGGCAGCGCGTCGCGGAAGGCGGTCTTGGCGTCGGCCAGCGCGATCCGGTCCTGCGGGCGCCTGGGGCCGGCGATCGAGGGCACCACGGTGGACAGGTCGAGGCTGAGCTCCTCGGAGTACCGGGTCTCCCGGGCCGGATCGTGCCACAGGCCCTGCTCCTTGGCGTAGGCCTCGACCAGGTCGAGCTGCTCGCGCGGGCGCCCGGTGAGAGTCAGGTAGTCCAGGGTGAGCTGGTCGATGGGGAAGATCGCGCAGGTCGAGCCGAACTCCGGGGACATGTTGCCGATCGTGGCCCGGTTGGCCACGGGGACCGCGGCTACGCCGTCACCGTGGAACTCGACGAACTTGCCGACCACGCCGCGGCGGCGCAGCAGCTCGGTGATGGTGAGGACCAGGTCGGTGGCGGTGGTGCCGCTGGGCAGTTCGCCGGTCAGGCGGAACCCGACCACCTTGGGGATCAGCATGGAGATGGGCTGGCCGAGCATGGCCGCCTCTGCCTCGATGCCGCCGACGCCCCAGCCGAGCACGCCGAGGCCGTTCTGCATGGTGGTGTGGGAGTCGGTGCCCACGCAGGTGTCGGGATAGGCCGTTCCGTCGCGGCTCATCACCACCCGGGCCAGGTACTCGATGTTCACCTGGTGCACGATGCCGGTGCCGGGCGGCACCACCTTGAACTGGCTGAACGCCTGCTGGCCCCAGCGCAGGAAGCCGAACCGCTCCCGGTTGCGGTCGAACTCGATCTCCACGTTCCTGCTGAACGCGTCCGGACTGCCGAACACGTCGGCTACCACCGAGTGGTCGATGACCAGCTCGGCGGGGATGAGCGGGTTGATCTTGGCGGCGTCGCCGCCCAGGGCCCGCATGGCCTCGCGCATGGCGGCCAGGTCCACGACGGCCGGCACGCCGGTGAGGTCCTGCAGGATGACCCGGGCCGGGGTGAACTGGATCTCGGTATCGGGCTCCTTGGCCGGGTCCCACTGGGCCAGGGCCCGGATGTGGTCGGCGGTGATGTTGGCGCCGTCCTCGTTGCGGAGCAGGTTCTCCAGCAGGACCTTCAGGCTGTACGGGAGGCTGTCAGATCCTTCCGCCGCGTCCAGCCGGTAGATCTCGTACTGCTTGCCTGCGACGTCAAGCGCCGCCCGGCTGCCGAAGCTGTTCGCGGTCATCGTCTGAGCCTCCTCGCTCGTCCCAGCTGGTGTCCGGACGTGGCCCGGATCCCGGGATCCAGCCTACAGTATCTCGATATCAAGCTACTTTTCAATCATGGGACCGGGCGAGCAATTTATTGGCCCGGACCGGACGTGGCGTTCCGTCTCGCGAGCGAGATAGCGCCCCACTGGGCGACGGCAGTGACGGCGAGCACGACCGGCAGGATGATGAGCACCGCCCTCGGTGAGCCGCCGTGGTTCGCCTTGATCGCGCCGGCGGACACCGCGGCCATCAGGGCGAATATCACGACCCCGGCGGCAGGCCACACGATGAGGCCCGTGGTCTTGGAGGCGAAGTTGTTGTAGGCACCGATCCCGAAGTGCAGCGGTATGCGGGCGTCGCGCGGGAGGGTACGAGCCCCGTACCACGACATCCCGATCATCGCGCCGAGGAGCAGCCCGCTAATCACGAACGACACGACGGTCACAGCTGCTCACCTTTGCCCCTGACCGGTCCTTACCAGGTACGAGGTGGCTCGGCCCGGACGGCCACGCCTTCCGGCGGAGTGACGTCACGGCCGGGCTGCCGGTCCTCCGCCTGGCTGGCCGCCGGCTGTGGGTCCGCCTGGCCGTCGCTGGCCACGGCCGGCCGGGCCGCTCCGGACTCGCCGAAGTACTCGCTGATCAGCTGGCGTTGCTGGGCCATGAGCTGGTTGAAGTGCTTGTCCAGGTTCTGCTCGCCGATCGCTTCCGCGGTCAGGTACAAGTCCCTGAGCTGCTCAAGCTTGCGCGCCCGCGCGTTTTCCTGTGCTTCGGTGCTCTCATCGGCGGCCGGTCCCGGCGCAGGCCAGGTCCCGGAGGCCGGCCCGGTCCCGGCGGCCGGCCCGTTTGCGGTGCTGGGCGGCCCGCTGGAGGACACCAGCGGCTCGAACGGCCCGCGAGTCTCGTGGTGCGCCGGGACGGGGTCTTCCGCCAGCAAGTCGTACCAGTAGGCGGCATCATTTTCGGGCCGGGCCCGCGTCGACAGCCCCGGTTCCGGATCGCTGTCGTCGCGGTAGATGTAGACGTCCGCGGCGAGGGCCGGGTAGACGGGCCACGCCGGATCGCCCGGCCGGGACGGGCCCGGCGGACGGCCGGGTTTCGCCCGGTGGCGCGGGCCGGCGACCGTGGCCGGGTCATCGGCTGGATGGATAACTGGCGCGTAGCCGCCATCGAAGATGGTGGAGGAGGCGTCGGCGAAGCCTGAGCGGCCGGAGTGTGCGGGCCGCTGGGCGTTCCCGGAGCGCCGGGGGTTCGCGGGTTGTTCGGGGTCCGCGGGTTGTTCGGGGTCCGCGGCGCATTCGGGGTCCGCGTGGGGTTCGGCGCGCTCGGGGAGCGGAGGAATCCCTGGGCGGCCTGGGCTCTTGGCTGGCCCGGTGCTCCCGGCCCTGCCGTCCGCGGAGGTGCCGGTCGCCCGGTGGGCATCCCGTAGCCGGGACTGCCCGGCGGGCGACCGCGCCCGCTACCCGGTGGCGGCCCGGACGGCCCTCCCCCGGACCGCGGTGGCCCCTGTGGCGGCAGCCCGTGTGGCGGCAGCGCGGACAGTCCTGGCGGCGCGGACGGTCCTGGCGGCGCGGACGGTCCTGGCGGTGCGGAGCGGGGACGGACGGGGTCGAAGGGCGGTACCCGGGTGCCTGGACGCATGGGCTCGCGCGGTGGACCCGCGCTGTGAGCCGGATTGGCGTACCTCGGCGGGAAGGCCTCACCTGGCTGGGTCCGCCCGGGAAATCCGGGCGGCTGGGGCGGAGGACCGGACGGTCCAGGAGATCTCCAGCCAGGACCCGCGCCCTGAGCAGGCCCCGGCGAGCGAGACGTTCCCCGCTGGTATCCGGGCGGCGGTGCGGTGTTGTCCGCCGGCTGGTCCATGCCGCGCGGGCCACCAGGTGCCCGGCCCGTTCCGTAGGCCACCCGGCCCGATGCCGCGCCGAAGGAGCCACGGGAGCCGGCCGGGCCGGCGGACCCCGGCGCTGGTGCGTCCGTGGGACCGTCGAGCAGACCGCCCGCTGAGTAGACGGTCGCCGGGTTCACCACCTGATCGCGGCGCCGGCCCCCGCCGTCGCGGGCGGGCTGGCGGCTACCGCGCGGCGGAGCGCCGCCCGGGGCCTGCTCACGGCCCGGTGGCTGAGATTTCGCCGCGCCGTGCCGGTGGCTGGCCGCGCCGCGCCGGTCTTGGCCTCTGGGCCGGCCGGGCCGGGTGAAGGCGAAGGGCAGCAAGGTCGCCAGCCCGAGCGCGAGGCCCGCGGCGGCCAGAGCCGCGCCCAGGCTCTTGCCATGGCCGCCGAGGCGGCCGTCCAGCAGGTGCGTAGCGGTGCTGGCGAGCACGGCAGCCGCGCCCGCTATGATCATCAGCGCGCTCAGTACCGACAAAGCGACAACGAGCCGCACTCTCCCGGTCGTAGCGGTATCGGAGCGCACCGCTCAACAATCGCATCGGGGCTTGCGCCCCGCAAGCCATACCGGTGGGTCCGTCCATTACGGCTTGCTTTTGCCCGGTCACCGCGCGCTCGCCGATCCACCCGGCACTGCGTTCGGCACCGAGCCGCCGGGGCACCAGGGCACCAGGCCGCCGGGCACCGCGGGATCATGGAAACCCCGGCCTGTGCGGAGCTCAGCTGCCGCACCAATTAGGTTGGTCGGATGGTCACTCAGGCCGACAAGGCGCACCGGTTTCTGTCCCTGCACCAGAAGGGCGAGCCCCTCCTGCTGCCGAACCCCTGGGATCTCGGCTCGGCGAGGCTGCTCGCGTCGCTCGGATTCCAGGCCCTGGCCACGACGAGTTCCGGGTTCGCGGCCAGCCTCGGCCGCAACGACGGCGCGGTGAGCAGGGACGAAGCCCTGGTGCACGCCGCGGTCATCGTCGCGGCCACCGACCTGCCCGTCTCCGCCGATCTGGAGAACGCCTACGCCGACCCGCCGTCCGGCGTCGCGGAAACCATCCGGCTCGCCGCCGAGGTCGGCCTGGCGGGCGCCTCGGTAGAAGACTTCACCGGCCGCGAGGACGATCCCATCTACAGCCTGCCGGCCGCGGCCGAGCGGATCGTCGCGGCGGCCGAGGCGGCGCACGCGGGCCAGGTCCGCATCGTCCTCACCGCCCGCGCCGAGAACCACCTGCACGGGCGGCCTGACCTGTTCGACACGATCGCCCGGCTGCAGGCCTACCAGGAGGCCGGGGCCGATGTCCTGTACGCCCCCGGCCTGACGGACATCGCCGACATCCGCCAGGTGATCCGCGAGGTCGACCGCCCGGTCAACGTGCTGGCCATCGCAGGCGCGCCCGCCGTGGCCGAGCTGGCCGAGGCGGGAGTGAGCCGGATCTCGGTTGGCGGCTCGTTCGCGTACGCGGCGGTGGGCGCCCTGGTCGCGGCGGCCACCGAACTGCGTGACCAGGGAACCTACGGCTACCTGGCGGCCAGCGCTTTCGGCCGGGAGGCGGCCGGCCGCGCCTTCGGCTGACCCTAGACCTGCGGGAGGACGTCAGAGGCGATCAGGGCCAGGTGGTCCAAGTCACCCAGGTCATATACCTGCAGGTAGACGCGCTCGGCGCCGACCTCGGCGAACGACGCGATCTTGTCCGCGATCTCCCCGGGAGTGCCGCCCAGGCCGCGCTCGCGGAGCTCTGCGGGTTCCCGGCCGATCGCGGCGGCGCGGCGGCGGAACTCGCCTTCGTCCTTTCCGCAGCAGACCGTTTGCGCGACCGAGTAGGTCATGGATGCGGGACGGCGGCCCGCGGCCTCGCAGGCCTCGCGGACGCGCGTGAACGCGGCCGCCGAATCCTGCACTGAGCGGAATCCCAGGTTGAACTCGGCCGCGAACCTGGCCGCCAGCCGGGGCGTGCGGCGCGCGCCCGCGCCGCCCAGGATCACGGGCGGGCGCGGCCGCTGCGCGGGCTTCGGCAGCGCGGGCGAGTCCGACAGCTGGTAGTGCGTTCCGGAGAAGGAGAACGTCTCGCCGTCCGCCGTATCCCACAGCCCGGTGATGATCTCGAGCTGCTCGGTGAGGATGTCAAAGCGCTCCCCCAGCGCCGGGAAGGGAACGCCGTAGGCGGTGTGCTCGGCCTCGTACCAGCCGGCGCCGAGGCCGAGCTCGATCCGGCCGCCGCTCATCTGGTCGACCTGCGCCACCGTGATCGCCAGCGGGCCGGGCAGGCGGAACGTCGCCGGGGTGACCAGCGTGCCGAGCCTGATCCGGCTGGTCTCGACGGCCAGGGCGGCCAGCGTGGCCCAGGCCTCGGTCGGGCCCGGCAGCCCGGAGACGCTGCCCATTTTCAGGTAGTGGTCGGACCGGAAGAACGCATCGAACCCGAGCTCCTCCGCGGTCAGCGCCACGCTCCGCAACGTCTGGTAGCTGGCGCCTTGCTGCGGCTCAGTGAAGATCCGGAGTTTCATGCCTCGATCTTCCCAGGCCCAGGCCGGTCATCCAGATCGCCCCCCGTGAAAACCCGGTGCCAGGTCACCTCGCCCGATCCGGTGCGCTGGCCCCGCCAGCCGACCCCGGTGCGTACGTAGCACGGGGCCAGCGTGCTGGGCGCCATCGCGGGCCGCACCGCCTCGATGACGACCAGAAGCGCCTGGCCCGAGCCGAGGCTCTCCTCGCCGGCCCGCATGGCCCGGCCGCGGTCGTCGGTGATGCCCATGGCGACTGATGATCCGGCGGCGCCGCTGAACGCCGTCCACGAGTAGAAGACCAAGATCATGACCTGCCCCGGATTCTGGCTCCGCGCGATTTGAGGGGCCCGTGGCCGCCCTGACGATTTCAGACGCTAACGCACTATTGACCTCTCGTCTAATCTCGACTAGTGTCGAAGCGTTGCGATTGGCAATATTGCCAATCGAGTACGGTACGAGAGTGTCGATAAGTGACGAATCGGACCCAAGAGCCTATGTGCGCTTGGCCGCATTGCTCCGTCGGCAGATCGCGGAGGGAACCCTCGCGCCCGGCATGCCGACCCCGTCCATCACCACCTTGAGCCAGCAGTATGGTCATGCTCGGCAGACGTGCGCTAAGGCGCTGCGGGTGCTGGAAGATGAAGGACTGCTAGTCCGCATTCCGGGGCTCGGCTACTACGTTAAAGGGACGGCGGGGACCCAGGCCCCGGCCTAGCCGCGCCCCGACCCGCTGTCTGGAGGAACGTTGAGGCTACTGCTGCTCGCCGCGCCCGGTGGCGGCAAGGGAACGCAGGGCGAGCGACTGGCCGAGTTCTACCACGTCGAGCACATCTCCTCCGGGGACGTGCTGCGGGCCGAAGCCAAGGCGGACACGCCGCTCGGTCGCGAGGTAGCCGACTACCAGCGCCGCGGCGACCTGGTTCCCGACCAGATCGTCTTCGACCTGGTCATCCCCATCATGGCCGCCGCAGCCGCCCGCGGCGGCTACCTCCTGGACGGATTCCCGCGGACCCTGTCGCAGGCCGTCAAGGCCTTCGACATCGCCCGGCAGGGGGACTTTACCCTCGACGCCGCGATCCACCTGAACGTGCCAGAACCGGTGCTGATGGAGCGGCTGATGGGCCGGGCTCGCTCGGACGACACGGCCGAGGTGGTCAGGCACCGCCTCGAGGTGTACGCCGCGACGACCAGCCCGCTCGTCGCCTACTACCGGGAGCGGGGGATCCTGCTGGAAGTCGACGGGAACCAGCCTCCGGACGCCATCACCGCCGAGATCGAGGCCCGTCTGCCTCGGTGACCTCACCGCCGGCCGACAAGATCGCCACGCACTCGACGTGGTGGGTCATCGGGAACGCGTCGAACGCTCGCAGGCCGCCCAGCGTCCAGCCGCGGGCGGCCAGCAGCCCGATATCGCGGGCCAGGGTGGCCGGGTCGCAGGACACATAGGCCAGGCGGCCGGCCCCGTTCCCGGCCGAGCTCAGGTACTCGATGACCTCCCGGGCCAGCCCCGACCTGGGCGGATCGGCCACCGCCAGCCGGGCGGGCGGCAGTCCGCCGCGGCGCAGCACCGCCGCCACGTCACCCCGGTGCACCCGGACCCACGGCCATTCGCGCAGGTTATGGCGGGCGTCGCGGACCGCCGCCTCGCTGGCCTCCACGCCGATGACCGTCCCGCCGGGGCCGACCGCCGGGGCCAGTGCGCCTGCGAACAAGCCCACGCCGCAGTACAGGTCGAGCGCCACGTCCCCTGGCCGCGGCTGCAGCCCGGCCAGGACGGCGCCTGTCAGCACGTCCGCTGCGGCCGGATGGACCTGCCAGAACGCCCCGGCGCTGACCCGCCAGTCCCGGCCTGCCGCATGCTGGCCGAGGTATCCGCGGCCGCGGACCGGGGTCAGGCGCCGGTGGCGCGGTCCCGTGCTGCGCAGCACCGACTCCGCCGCGATCTGTTCGATGGATTCCGAACGGACCTTGGTTCCCGCGTCCCGCGCCGCCGAGACGATCACGGCCCGCTCGCCCGAGGCCGGGGCGACCAGGGCCTCGACCGAGGCCACGCCCGGCCACCGGCGGCCCGTGATGGCCAGGCCGGTGATCGCCTGGTGGGCGATCAGGCACTCCGCGATCTCGATGACCTCGTGCGACCGGTGGGCGCGCAGCCCCGCCACCCCGTCCTCGCGCACCGCGAATTCCACCCTGGTACGCCAGCCCAGGCCCGCGGCGTGGCCGTCCGGGGAGGCGTCCCCGGTCACGCCGTCCTCGCCATCGGCATCCGCGGCGCCCTGATCGCCCGGCAGGGCCTCGACCTCGACTTCGCGGTCGATCCCCGCCAGCCTCTTGAGCTGCTGGCGCACCACGGCGGCCTTCAGTGAGCGCTGGGCGGGCAGCGCGGCGTGCTGCCAGTCACAACCGCCGCAGCCGCCGGGGCCTGCGTGCGGGCAGGGCGGGGTAACCCGGTCGGGGGACGCGGCCAGGATTTCCACCGCTTCGGCCCGCGCGAGGTGGGAGGTCACGTCGGTGATGCGGGCCAGGACCCGCTCGCCGGGCAGCGCATGCCGTACGAACACGACCGGACCCGAGGCCGGCCGGGCGACGCACCAGCCGCCGTGGGCCACGTCCGCGGTGGTCAGCTCCACGAGCTGACCGGGGAGGTAACTCACAGCCTCCTCCGTAATGCCGGTGATCGTCGAGTGATGCGTGGCTCACGCTACCGCCTGGCGCGCACCGCCCGGTCCACACCGCCTCGGGCGCGATGACTTGCCGATACCCCGGTGGAATCCCCTCCCTGGTGGGGAGGAAGGCAAGTAAGGGCATACCTTGAGCGAGGCAACCCGGATCGGGGGGCCGGTTCACCATGGAGGAACGGTCGTGCACATCGTGATCATGGGCTGCGGACGGGTCGGGTCGACGCTCGCTCATATCCTGGAGGACCGGGGCAGCAGCGTCGCGGTCATCGACCGGAGCCCCGAGGCGTTCCGCAAGCTCCGGTCGTCGTTCAAGGGTGAGAAAATCACCGGCATCGGCTTCGACCGGGCCGTGCTGAATCAGGCAGGCACCGACCGCGCGGACGCCTTCGCCGCGGTGAGCAGCGGCGACAACTCCAACATCATCTCCGCCCGGGTGGCCCGCGAGGTGTTCGGCGTCCAGCGGGTCGCGGCCCGGATCTACGACCCGCGGCGAGCCGAGGTTTACGAGCGCCTCGGCATTCCCACCGTGGCCACGGTGCGCTGGACCGCCGACCAGATGCTGCGCAAGCTGCTCCCCGAGGGAAGCGAGCCGCTGTGGCGCGATCCCACCGGGAAGATCGTGCTGGCCGAGGTGGCCTTCTCGCCGCACTGGATCGGCGAGCAGGTGAAGTCGGTCGAGGCCAACACGATGACGCGGATCGCGTTCGTCGACCGTCTCGGCCAGGCCTTCGTGCCGGATGGCGGCACGGTCCTGCAGGAGGGTGACGTGATTCACGTCTTGGCCAGGGAAGACGAGATGGACCGTATCGCCGCGGCCTTCGCGGCCCAGGCAGGAGGACACTGATGCGGGTCGCGATCGCCGGAGCCGGCGCGGTCGGGCGCTCGATCGCCACCGAGTTGCTGGAAAACGGGCACGAGGTGCTGCTCATCGACGAGGACCCCAAGGCCATCGCCGTGGATGCCGTCCCGCGCGCCGAGTGGCTGCTCGCCGACGCGTGCGAGATCAGCTCACTGGACGACGCGCAGCTGTACCGGTGCAACGTGGTCATCGCGGCCACCGGCGACGACAAGGCGAACCTGGTCGTGGCCCTGCTGGCCAAGACCGAGTACGGCGTGCCCCGGGTCGTGGCGCGGGTGAACGACCCGGCCAACGAGTGGCTGTACAACGAATCCTGGGGCGTCGACGTGGCGGTGTCCACGCCGCGGCTGCTGTCCGCCCTGGTCGAGGAGGCGGTCAGCGTCGGCGACCTGGTGCGGCTGATGACGTTCGGGCAGAGCGAGGCCAGCCTGGTCGAGCTGACCATGCCGGCCGAGGCACCGCTCGTCGGGCAGCGCGTCGGCGGCATCGAATGGCCCGCGGACACCTCGCTGGTGGCGATCCTGCGCGAGGGCCGGGTCCTGGTCCCGCACTCCGATGATCCGCTCCAGGCCGGCGACGAGCTGTTCTTCGTGACCAGCGAGGACGTCGAGGAGGAACTCGCGCGCCTGCTGAGCGCTAACGAGTCTCGGTGAACTCCGGCCCGCGCTCGAACGGGTCCAGGCTGGTCCGGAACCTGTTCTCGTCCTCGTTGCCGTCGTCGTTCTCTTCGGCCGCGGCCACCTGATCCTCGAACGCCTTCTGCGCCTCCGGAGGCAGCCGGAGCTCAAGGATGTCACGCGGCGGCACCGGGTGCTCGCCGCGCACCACCACGACGTCCCTGAAGACCTCCTCGAGCAGGCTGGCCGGTTCCCCGCCGCCCGCGGCCGGCCCGGTGAACAGGCCGCGCAGGAACCAGCGGGGCCCGTCGGCGCCGATAAACCGGACGAGCTGCATTCCGCCGGCGGGCTTTCCAGGCTCGACGGGCACCTGGGCGACGATCTCGGTGCCGAACAGCCCTTCGGCCTCCTGGGCCTGGCCGCCCGCCTCGGCGACTTCCCGGAGGATGTCGGCCCGGACTTCATCCCACAGCGCGCTGCGCCGGGCCGCGGCGAACGCCTGGATCTGCATCTCGCTGGCGCCATGCCGCACCGTTACCCAGGCCCCGTGCTGCTCGGCCATGACGAGCTGGATCTCGTGCTCCGGGCCGACCGGCACCTGCAGGCTGCCGAGATCTACCCGCTCCCGGGCCGGGATCGGCTCCCCGGCGTCCCACGGGCCGCCCTCGGCTCGCGGTTCCCCCGGAGGCCCCGCGGCCGGCTCCTCCTCGGCCAGCTCGTCGTAAGCCTCGTCATCGAGTTCATCGTCAGCCATGCGCTGAGGATCATCCTCAGGCCAGTCACGGCCAACGTCCGCTGAACGACGCCGACGGAACACTGCACACGCTCCCTTGTTTCTCGCTCAGGACACCAGCTCGCCGCGCGGGCCCTCGTGCCCGCCGGTGGAGCCGAAGCCGCCGTCGCCGCGCACCGATCCCGGTAGCACCTGCACCTCGTGGAAGGTGGCGCGCTCGACCCGTTGGATGACCAGCTGCGCGATCCGGTCTCCCCGCTTGAAGCTGACCGGCTGGTCACGGTCGGTGTTCAGCAGCGTCACCTTGATCTCGCCCCGGTAGCCCGCGTCCACCGTGCCCGGCGCGTTCACCAGCGTCACCCCGTGCTTCGCGGCCAGTCCGGAGCGGGGGTGCACGAACGCCGCATACCCGGCGGGCAGCGCTATGGCCAGCCCGGTCCGCACCAGCGCCCGCTCACCCGGGGCGAGCTCGACGTCCTCGGCGGCGGCAAGATCCGCGCCCGCATCCCCGGCATGGGCATACGACGGCAGCGGGACACCGGGATCAAGCCGCCTGATCAGCACGTCCGGTTCGGGATGCGCCAACGGACACTCCTTGGGTGGGCTCGGGGGAGAAAGAAGGTGGGCTCGGGGGAGAAAGAAGGTGGGCTCGGGGAAGAAAGAGGGTGGGCTCGGGGGATACAGGCTGGCACGCAGGGTGAGGATAGCGCCACACCCGGCGCTGGGGCCCATCCTATTGGTCCGCAGGACCAAGATCCTCGGGTTCATCTCGGCGCAGCTCGGGCAGCGCACGCGTGATCACGGCCACGATTGGCACCGCGACCACGGCACCGGCGATGCCGGCCAGGACGCCGCCGACCGCGAGCGACAGGATAACCGCCAGCGGGTGGAGCCGGATCATCTTCCCGACCACCTGAGGCTGGAGCAGGTGAGCTTCCAGCTGGTCCTCGATAATCAGGATCCCCAGCAGGATCACCGCGTCCACCCAGCCCTTGGTGGCCAGCGTCACGACGATCGCCAGCGTGCCCGCCACCAGCAGCCCCACGAGCGGCACGAACGCGGCCACGAACACCAGCACGGCCAGCGGCACGGCCAGCGGGACGCCCAGGATCCACAGGGTCAGGCCGATGACGATCGCATGGATCGCGGCCACCGCGACCGTTCCGCGCATGTAGTACACCAGCACCAGCCACGAGGCGTGACCAGCCCGGTCCATCCGGCGGGCGGTCGGGGCCCGCATGGCGCCCAGGAGCCAGCTCCAGATCCGCTCCCCGTCCTTGAGGAGGAAGAACGTGACAAAGAGCATGAGGACCAGACCGCCGAAGAACTCCGACGCGATCTTGCCGCCGGTGACGACCGTGCCCTCGACCAGGGTCCGGTGTTTGCTGAGGTAGCCGGGAATGTTGTTCAGGTACTTCTGGACGTTGGTGTTCTTGAGGTGAAAGGGCGCTCCGGCCAGCCACGACTGGACCTGCGCGGTGGTGTGCTTGGCCTCAGCGAGCAAGGTCGGGTAGTCGGCGCTTACCCGGTTGGCGACCAGCGTGCCCAGGCCGCCCAGGACGACGGCCGTGATGAGCAAGGTGACCCAGGTCGCGGCCATGTTGGGCAGCCCGGCCCGCTGGAGCCGGGACTTCATCGGCTGCAACAGGGCGGTGAGCAGCAGCGCCGCGATGCATGGCACGACGACGATGTAGATAATGCCCAGGACTCGCGCGATCAGGTAGAGGCCGACGGCCAGCAGCAGCAGCCGCCAGGACCACGCGGCGGCCGTGGCGAGCCAACTCGGCACGCGGCTCTGCTCCGGCACGGATGCGGGCCGGGGCGCCGGATCCTGGGGCCGCTTGCCGCGCGCCTCGCTCGCGCGATTGAGCTCGCGTACGGCCGCGCCGCGGGCGATCTGCTCCTTGACGCCCGTACCGCGAGCGATCCGCTGTTCTTCGTCCGTGGCGCCGTCGCCAGCCTGGCCCCGGGCGGGCCGGTCAACTGGCGTCCCGTTCTCGGCACCGCCTTGCGGTGCGCCCCCGCCCGCAGCCGCGTCGTGGTTCATGACCTACGGCTACCGTTCTGCGGGCGAGTTACTCCTGCGCCGCCCGGGTACTTCCACCGCCACGATTCCATCCGGACCAACTACCCTCGAGTGCATGCGCGATTATCGCGAACGGCTTTATGTGCCGCTCGTCTGGTGGCTGCTCGCCATCCCCACCATCCTCATCCTCGGCGGCACACTGTACGCCGGCCTGCCCTGGCCCTGGCCGGTCATCATCTTCGCCGGCCTTACCGTCGGCTTCGCAGTGCCGCTCATCGCCCTCGGCCAGGCCACGATCGAGGTCAGCGACGGACTGCTGCGGGCCGGGAAGGCCGTGCTGCCGCTGGCGGCGGTCAGCGAGGTGGTCACCCTCGACGAAAAGCAGTCCACGCGCATGCGCGGCCCGCGGGGCGACCCGGCGGCAGTTCTCTACTCCCGACCCTATCTCAAGGAGTCGGTGTACCTGGCGCTCGGCGACGACTCGCAGCAGGCTCCGGATCGCCCTGGGGTCAACGGAGTCCCCTACTGGCTGGTCGGCACCAGGCACCCCGCGGAGCTGGCCGCGATCATCGAACGGCGCCGGGTTCGAGAAGGGCCAGAGCCAGTGGCATGATGGCGCGGGCGAGGGTAGCGGACGGGTCGGGCGGGCCGAAGAGGAGGCAATGGGATGGCTGACAAGGACAAAGAGGACATCGGCACCAAGGTCATGAACGGGGTGGCAACCATGGCGGCCGCGTTCGTGGCCCGTAAGGTGCTCACGGCCGCGTGGACCAAAGCCACCGGCAAGAAGCCGCCCACGAATCCTGAGGACCCGCGGGTGGCCCTAGCCGAGGCGCTCAGCTGGTCCGTGCTGGTCGGCATCACCGTCGCGACGGTCAGGGTACTCGCCATCCGGGCGGTGTCCCGTAAGGCCCTGGCCAGCGCGGACGATGAGCCCGCCAGCACCGCACGGGGCTAAGCCGCGCACTCCCGGCAGACCAGCTGGCCGTTGCGGTCTTCGGCAAGCTGGCTCCGGTGGTGCACAAGGAAACACCGCGAACAGGTGAACTCATCGGCCTGGCGGGGGATCACCCTGAACGAGAGTTCCTCGTTCGATAGGTCCGCTCCCGGCAACTCCAGTGACTCGGCAACGTCGTCGGGGTCAAGGTCGATCGTGCTCGATGACTTGTCCATCCGGCGCGCCTGAAGCTCCTGGAGGCTGTCCTCTGTCAGGTCGTCGTCCGTCTTCCGCGGGCTGTCGTAATCGGTAGCCATCTGAGTACTCCATCCCCCTTCATCCGTAGTGCGCTATCGCTGCGCGGGTGTAACGCTTTCAAGGCCTTAGTTGTGCCCGATTCCGGCGGCGAATTCTGCCACGTTCGCGCCCGGCGCACACGCGGCACGCCGAAAACTGCTGCCGTGATCTCCTGCGGCCGGGCCAGACCTCGCTCTCACGCGCCGGGCGGCGCATCCCGTTCCGGTTCCAGCCTGCTCAGGAACTCATTCAGGTCCCGGAACAGGCCGGGGCCTGCGGCTATGGTCATAGAGGTGCTCTCCGGCCGACCGGACATGCCGCCGACCACCGCGCCGGCCTCGCGCGCGATCAGGCCGCCGGCCGCGTAGTCCCAGTAGTTCAGGCCGCGCTCATAGTACGCGTCCACCCGGCCTGCGGCTACCGAGCACAGGTCGACCGCGGCGGATCCCCCGCGGCGGATGTCCCGCACGAACGGCAGCAGGGCGGCCACTACCTCGCCCTGTATCCGGCGGCGCGCGGGATCATAGCCGAAACCGGTCCCGACCAGCGCCTGGCCGAGCGACACGCCGGAGTTGCAGCGCAGCGCGACAGCCGTCCCGTCCCGGTGCAGCCAGGCCCCGTGGCCCGCCACGGCGGTGAACCTCTCCCCCAGCCGGGGCACCTCTACCACCCCGGCCAGGATCTTCCCGCCCACCTCGGCGGCGATCGAGACGGCCCAGTCGGGCAGGCCGTAGAGATAGTTGACGGTCCCGTCGAGGGGATCCACCACCCAGCGCACCGGGGCCGGTCCCGTGGTGCCCCGGCCGTCCGGGCCGCCCAGGGTCTGGCCGCCTTCCTCGCCGAGAACCGTGTCGCCGGGACGCACCGCGCGGATCCGCTCGGTGATCAGCGCTTCGGATCTGCGGTCCATCTGCGTCACCACGTCGGTCGGGCTCGACTTGGTGTGGATGACTTCGGGCCGCTCGTCTCCCCGCCACGAGGCCAGCAGCCGGCCCGCCTCGGCGGCCGCGTCCACCGCGATGCGCAGCAGCCCCTCGGGATCGGTCACCTGGTCCCGCCGCAGCAGCCTGCCGGGCAGATCTGGCTGGGCACGCCCATGTCCCCCAGCGCGGTCAGCAGGCCCGCGCAGCCCGGTCCCGTATTATCCGAAACCGGACTATCCGATGCCAGGTGGCCCGGTTCTGCCATGCGTTCCCGGACCAGCTGGGTGATCATCGACGCGAAACGCGGGCTGGTTCCGGGGGTAGCCGCACGCGCGAACGCGAGGCCGAGGGAATCAGCGGTCTCGGCCGCCTCCACGTCCAGGTCGTGCCGGACCTCCATGTGGTCTGACACGAAGCCGACCGGGATCGCCGCGACGGCCCGCGTGCCTGACTTGGCCAGCTCGCCGAGGTGGTCATTCACGTCAGGTTCCAGCCAGGGCTGCGACGGCGGCCCGCTCCTGCTCTGATAGGCCAGCGACCATGGATGAGCTCCGGCCCCGGTCCGTTCGGCAATGAGGCGGGAGGCCTCGGCCAGCTCGGCCACGTACCGCCCGCCTGCCCCGGCCGGCCCGCTGTCCTCGGCCATCGCGAGCGGGACGCTGTGGGCGGTGAACACCAGGTGGGCATCGCCGCGCAGCTCGGCCGGAAGCGTGGCGAGCGCTGCGCTCGCGTTGTCGGCGAAGGGCTCGATGAAGCCCGGATGGTTGAAGAAGCGCCTGATCTTGTCGATCGGCGGCGCGCCAGGGCCGACCGCGGCACGGGCCTGCTCGATGTCGTCCAGGTACTGCCTGCAGCTCGAGTAGGAGCTGTAGGCGGAGGTCACGAACGCGAGTGCCCGCCGCACGCCGGCCTCGGCCATGGCCCGCACGGTGTCGGCCAGGTAGGGCGCCCAGTTCCGGTTCCCCCAGTAGAGGGGAAGCGGCAGGCCGCTCGCCGCGAAATCGGCCTGCACCGCGGCGAGCAGGTCACGGCACTGCTGGTTGATCGGGCTCACCCCGCCGACCGCCAGGTAGTGCTCGGCCACACTGGCCAGCCGTTCCGGTGGGATGTTCCGGCCGCGGGTGACGTTGGCCAGGAACGGCATCACGTCGTCGGGGCCTTCCGGACCGCCGAACGAGACCAGCAGGAACGCGTCGTAGGGCGGCATGCCTCCATCCAACCAGGCGTGCCGGGTTGCTATGCCGCCGGGCCGCGGCCGGCCGTCGCAGGAGGATCGGCGCCGCGGAAAACCGGTTGGGGTGCTCCGTTATCGTGATGGTCGTGGGGCATGCAGGCCGATGACGGGCATTGACGGCCCAGGTGCCGCGATCGGCTCATCCCCCGCGGGAAGGCGGCCGCGGCCGCTGCAGCCGTACGCGGACATCTTCCGGATCCCCGGTGCCTGGCGTTTCTCGGCGGCGGGCGTCATCGGGCGGATGCCGATGTCGATGTTCGGGCTCGGCACCGTCCTGCTGATCTCGGCGGCCACCGGCAGGTACGGCGTAGCCGGCGCAGTGTCGGCGGCCGGCGCGGTCGGCTACGCGGTCACCTCGCCGCAGATCGGGCGGCTGGTCGACGCGCGCGGCCAGCGGCGCGTGCTGCTGCCACTGCTGGCGGTGTTCACCGCCGCGACCGCGGCGCTGGTCGCGGCGGTGGAGGCGGGCCTGCCCGCCTGGGCCTGGTTCGCGCCCGGCGCGATCGCAGGCGCGGCCATGCCGTCGCTGGGCACCATGGTCCGGGCCCGGTGGAGCGCGCTGCTCGCGGGCTCCCCGCGGCTGCATACCGCATTCTCCTTTGAGTCGGTCGCCGACGAGGTGTGCTTCGTGATCGGACCCGCCGCGGTGACGCTGCTGGCGACCGCGGTGTTCCCCGCTGCCGGCGTCGGCGTCGCGGTACTGCTGTGCCTGGCGGGGACCTTGTGGTTGGCGGCCCAGCGCCGGACCGAGCCAGCTGCGGTGCGAGCCGACCGGCGCCCGGCCCGGCCGGCCGGGCCGGCCGGGCGTGCCCCGCGGGCGCGCCGGGCCGTGGCCGCACCGGGCCTGGTGGTGCTGGTTCCGGTGTACCTGCTGCTGGGCGCGATGTTCGTGTCGATCGACCTGAGCACGATCTCGTTCGCCCAGCACTTCGGGCACAAGCCGCTGGCCGGGATCATCCTCGGCACGTACGCTCTCGGCAGCGCGACCGGCGGCCTGTGGTACGGGTCCAGGCAGTGGCAGGCGCCGACCGAGAACCGGTTCACCCTGACCCTGATTCTGACCGCCCTCGGCGTGGCCACGTTCTGGGCCCAGCCGAATCTGATCACCCTGACCTGCGGGATCTACCTCAGCGGGCTGGCCATCGCGCCGACGCTGATCGCCGGGTTCAGCCTGCTCGAGGCGCAGGCCAGGCCGGGCCGGCGCACTGAGGCCATGTCCTGGCTCAGCAGCGGCATCTCCGTAGGCGTGGCCGCGGGCGCGTCCGTGGTCGGTTTCATCGTCGATGCGCACGGCCCACGGGTGGGATACGCGTTCGCCGCCGCCTGCGGCGTGGCCAGCGTGATGACCTGCCTGGCCGGCCTGCGCCGCCTGCGGGCGGCCGCCGATCCGGCCCGCCAGACGGCGCGTTAGGCGTTGTTGCGGGCGTACTCGCTGGCCAGGGCCAGCACCTCGCTGACGTACCAGGTCGCGTGGTTGTAGGCGAAGATGGCCCCGGGCAGTGTGGCGCTGCTTCCGCCGCCGGAGGCGCACAGCAGCCGCGCGGCCGACGGCACGGCGTCCAGCGGGTTCATGATGTCCGGCGCGCCCGGCGGGCCGAACCCGTCGGTGCCCCAGATCGCCCAGGTGGACGGGATGAACTGCATCGGGCCTTCCGCTCCGGCGCTCGACGGGCCGTCGTTGGCGCCGTCACCGCTCTCGATCTCCCCGATCGCGGCCAGCACGGTCCACGGCAGGCCCGGGCAGTACTTCGCGGCCGACTCCTTGAACAGGTCGACCCAGTTCGCGGGCACGCCCGCCGGGGCATTGACCTCGACCGGCTGCTGGCCTTCGGTGACCAGGGAGTAGTCCACCAGGTTCACGACCTGGCCGTGCTTGCCGATGACCGACTGGACCTGGCCGATCAGCGTCTTGAGGTTGGCCGTCGGCGCGTTGATCAAGACGGCGAAGTTCTTGGCCAGCCCGAGCTGTGCGGACCGGGTGAGGTTCACGATCGCGTCAGCGCCGGGCACGCTGAGCGCGGTCGCCCCGCCGAACAGGACCTGCTCGCGGACCGCCGCCGAGACCGGATACGCCTTCCCCTGGGCCAGCTTGAGCTTGCTGGCCACGGCGCGGGTGCTGATGAGCTCGCCCTTGGTCAAGCCCGACCAGACCGCCGCCGAGGCGGCCGTGGCCAGCGGCGTCCAGGGCCTGAAGGCCTGCGGCGAGACACCGAGCACATCCGCGCTGCGGCCGTTGACCATTACCTTGCCGCCGTCAACGGGCAGCACCGCCGCCACGCCCCCCAGTTTGCTGATCCTGGCCACCTGCGCGGCGGTGATCCCGCCCCGGACTCCGGCGATGAGGTCCGGCACCAGTTGCTGCCGGGAGCCGGTCCCACCTGCGGGCCCGCCGGACGCGGATGGTCCCGCGCTCGCCGCCGGGCCGGGCACCAGCGCCGACGAGACGTGCGAGGACGGCAGGCCCCCGGCCGGGGCTTCCACGGCCGCATAAGCCGCCTGAACTGCGGATCCGCCTAGGCCAAGACAGGTCCCGGCCGTGACGATCACGGCCAGGGCCGCTCGATGCAGGGGAATTGACAGCACAATGTATTCGACAATATAAGGCCCGGTACGCCAGCAGAAAGGCTCGGCGGGACTTCTTACCGAGATCTTCAGCTTTGCTAAAGCGCCACCAGTACCGCCGGGACCAGGGAGAAGATCACGCAATAGGAGCGAAACGGACCTCGTGACTGCTCTCCGGCGCGCAGAAGGCAAGCATGCGCCCGGCTTCCTCGGCGACCTCATCCCGCTCCCGGGCGGACGTGAACAGCTCGATGGTGAGCGTGGCGGTGCCCTTGGCCCGCGCCAGCCGCCACATTCCCGCTACGAACCCGTCGATCAGGACCGATCCGGGGAAGATTCCGTTGATGGTGTAGAACCGCCTCATGTACTCGGGGTGGATCACCCGGGACCGGTCGGCGTGGGAGAGCAGGAGGTTGTCGAACTCGGCGGTGAGCCGGACCGGCGCAGGCTCGTCGTCGCCCGGACGCGGCGCTGACGGCAGGTCGAACAGCTCCGTTCCCTGCTCGTCGCGGAAGGTGACCAGGGACGGCCGGAGACGTTCCAGCACCGGGCCCAGGCCGGTCAGGCCGGACCACGCCGCCACGTCGCGCCCCGACGCCGGACCGAACGCGCCCAGGTACCGCGTCACCAGCCCGGCCAGCGTCAGTGCGGGCCCCGCCGCGGCGTCGTCCGAGTGACCCAGCCAGCGCTCGGCGGATGTATGCCGCGACGGCCCGGCCCGCCCCCAGACGGCGCGGGGCGGCACCTGCACAAGCGGGACGTGTGCCCGTACCGCCTGCGCCAGCGCGGCAGGCGGATGATCCGGCCAGCGCCCAGCCAGGGCCTGGCCGAGCTGGCTGAACGTCATCGGCTCGGCGTCCACCAGCTCGCGCCCGGCCGCGGCCACGGCCACGGCGTCCACCCCGGCCAGCTGCTTGCCGAATGTGCCCCGCAGGCCGCGGTCGAGTACCGGCTGGAGCAGCCGGCGCAGCGGCAGGCAGTCCCGGGCCGACACCAGGTGGATGGTCCCGCGCATCAGCGCGATCCTGACCACGCTGCGGTCGGTGATCAGCGTGGCCAGGTCCGCGGGCCCGAAGCCGCCCAGCCGTGACCACAGGCCGTAATAGGGCGGGAATGGCGCCTGAGCTTGCAGGCCGATCAGCTGCTCGACGGCCCGGATCACCGCGGCCCGCCGGCCGTCTGGTCCGGATGGCAGTTCGGGCCGCCCGAGCAGCAGCTGCCGGCCGAGCAGCGCGCGGTTGAGCGCCCGCCGGCTCAGCACCGCCGCACCGCTCACCGCTCGAACTGTAGCAGCGTCAACGGCCATGGATCCGGGCCGGAAGGTGGCGCGGCCTTCACCGAAAGGCGAGCGGGGATGACCAGGACGGCTACTCTCTTGCTATGAGCCAGGAGGCAAGCCGCGGTCCCGCCAGCGCCGGGCCACGCGGGTCCGGACGGCCGGCGAGAAAACAGCCCGCCAGACCGTCGCTGGGAGGGGGCGCTCCCGCCCAGGACCGCGAGCTGCGCGCGCAGGGGCGGGAGACCGTCCGCCGCCTGCTCGAGGCAGGCATGATCGAGTTCGAGAACCGCGGGTTCCACGGCGTGCGCGTCGATGACGTGGTGCGCCGGGCCGGGATCTCTCACGGGACCTTCTATCTGTATTTCTCCAACAAGGAAGACCTGTTCAAGGCCCTGCTGAAGGACGCACTGCACGACATGGAAATCGTCGCAGGCGACTTCCCAGTGGTGACCAGCGACGAGACCGGGCTGTCCGTGCTGCGCCAGTGGGTCAGGAAGTTCTTCCAGGCCTACGGGGCGCACGCCACCGTGATCCGCATCCTCAGCCAGGCCGACCTGGTGCCGGAGGCGGTGTTCGGCGACGGGCTGCAGCTGTTCTTTTCCATCGCGGAGTCCATGACCACGGGCATGACCGCGGCCGCCGAGGCGGCCGGTCGGCACCAGGAGCGCGCCGAGCTCACCGCGGTGGCCTGCCTGATGATGCTCGAGCGGGTCAACTACCTGATCAGCGCCGAGGTCCAGCTCCCGGAAGACGAGATGGCCGACCGGATCGCAGACATCATCTTCGCTGCCTTCGGCCTGTCCGTTTCATGATCATGGGCCCCAAACGGGCGCCCAGCGCCCAGAATGGCCCATGATCATGGTGCGCGTTGCCGCTGTGACGGGTGAGGCGCACAGCAGAGCGGCGTGCGGGGCGGCTGGTGCGGTTGTGAGCGGCGAGGCGCGGGGAGAGCGGTTAGCTCGCTGGCGGCTGCAGGGCACCGACGGCGGCGAGGGCCTCGCGGGCGGCGGGGACGTTGTGGACGCGGAAGACGCGGGCACCGAGCCAGGCGCATATGGCCAGGGTGGCGATCGTCCCCTCGGCGCGCTGGTCGACCGGCAGGGCGAGGGTCTCGCCGATGAAATCCTTGTCCGCGACCGCGACCAGGACCGGCCAGCCGGTGTCGGCCAGCTCACCCAGGCGCCGGGTGAGCTGGAGTGATTGCCACGTGTTCTTGCCGAAGTCGTGAGCGGGATCCACCAGGATGGCGCACGGGCGGACCCCCGCGGCCACGGCCCGTTCGGCATCATTCGTGACGTAGGTGATCACCTCGCCCATGACATCGCCGTAGGCCGGCCGGTGCGGGCGGGTGCGGGGCGCCAGGCCGCCGGCGTGGGAGCAGACCAGTCCGGTGCCGTGCCGGGCCGCCACCTCGGCCAGCGCGGGGTCGGCACCGCCCCAGGCGTCGTTGAGCAGGTCCGCGCCGGCCTGGGCGACGACCTCGCCCACCTCGGCACGCCAGGTGTCGACGCTGATCACGACGTCTGGATGGCGCTCGCGGAGGGCGGCGACCAGGCCCGCGACCCGGTCGATCTCCGCCGCGGGGCTTACTTCCTCGCCCGGGCCGGCCCGCACCCCGCCGATGTCGAGGATGTCAGCCCCGTCGGCCACCGCCCGGCTGGCCGCCTCGAGCGCGGCGCCGAACTCCCGGGTGCTGCCGCGGTCGAAGAACGAATCGGGCGTCCGGTTGATCACGGCCATGATGCCGAACGAACCGGGGTGCCACTCCCGGGTACCTAGCCGCAGCGTCCGCTGCGGCCCGGCCGGGCGGGAATATCCCACACCGACGGAGGCTATAGCACCGGCAGCGTTCGGGAAGAATCGGTGTGTGCGATTCCTGAACGAGGCGACACCCGAGTATGACCTGACCTACAGCGACGTCTTCATGGTGCCCAGCCGGTCGGGGGTGGGCTCGCGGCTGGACGTGGACCTGGCCACCACGGACGGCAGCGGCGCCACCATCCCGATCGTGACGGCCAACATGACCGCGGTCTCCGGGCGGCGGATGGCGGAGACCATCGCCCGGCGGGGCGGCCTGGCCATCATCCCCCAGGACATCCCGGCGGACGTGGTCGCGGACGTGATCACCTGGGTCAAGTCCCGGGATCTGGTCATGGAGACCGCGCTGACGCTGGCGCCGACCGATACCGCGGGGGATGCGCTGAGCCTGCTGCCCAAGCGGGCGCACAACGCGGTGGTGGTGGTCGAGGACGGGCGGCCGATCGGGGTGGTCACCGAGGCCGACTGCATGGGCGTAGACCGGTTCACCCAGCTGCGCCAGGTCATGTCAGCCGACCCGTTCACGCTGCCCGCCGGGACGCCGCCCGAGCAGGCGTTCTCGATGCTGCACGACGGACGGCACCGGCTGGCGCCGGTGGTCGACGGCTCGGGCCGCTGCCTGGGCGTCATGACCCGGACCGGGGCGCTGCGGGCGACGCTCTACTCCCCCGCCGCCGATGCCTCCGGACGGCTGCGGGTCGGCGCCGCCCTCGGCGTTAACGGCGACGTGGCGGCCAAGGCCAGGCTGCTGCTCGATGCGGGCGCCGACGTGCTGGTCGTCGACACCGCGCACGGGCACCAGGAGAAGATGATGTATGCCCTGAAGGCGGTGCGTGACCTGGCGCCCGCGGTCCCGGTGGTGGCGGGCAACGTGGTCACCGCGGGCGGGGTCGCCGACCTGGTGGCCGCGGGCGCGGACATCGTGAAGGTCGGCGTGGGGCCGGGCGCGATGTGCACGACGCGGATGATGACCGGGGTAGGGCGGCCGCAGTTCTCCGCGGTGCTGGAGTGCGCCGGGGAGGCCCGGCGCCTCGGCGCGTTCATCTGGGCCGACGGCGGGGTCCGGCATCCGCGGGACGTGGCCCTGGCGCTGGCCGCGGGCGCGTCGAGCGTCATGATCGGATCCTGGTTCGCGGGCACCTACGAGTCCCCCGGCGACGCGTTCCGGTCGCCGGACGGGCAGCTGTACAAGGAGAGCTTCGGGATGGCCTCGGCGCGGGCGGTGCGGCTGCGCTCGGCCAGCGACTCCTCGTTCGAGCGGGCCCGCAAGGAGCTGTTCGAGGAGGGCATCTCCTCGGCGCGCATGTACCTGGATCCGATGCGGCCCGGCGTGGAGGACCTGATCGACATGATCGTGGCCGGGCTGCGCTCCTCCTGCACCTACGCCGGCGCCCGGAACCTGGCCGAGTTCGCCGACCGCGCGGTAGTGGGCGTGCAGAGCGCCTCCGGTTACAGCGAAGGCCTGCCCGTCCCCACCAGCTGGTAACCGCCCAGCCCCCCAAGCCGTGACCGGGAAGCCCACGATCTGGTGACCGCGCCAGGTGCGGTCACATCGCGCGGCTCGCGGGCGCCGACGGCCCCCCGACCCCGCGATACTACGGCGGGAACCGCAGCGGGCCTGCGGGGGGTTCCAGGGGGGTCGTCCCCCCTGGGGCTATATCGCGCTGAGCCAGCGGACCGGGGCGCCATCGGCGGCGCGGCGGAACGGCTCGAGCTCGTTGTCCCATGCCGTGCCGAGCAGCCGGGCCAGCTCGTCCTCCAGCGACGCGACGCCGGCCTGCGAAGCCAGCGTCATGGCGGCGCGGAGCCGGTTCTCCGGCACCATGATGTCGCCGTTGGCCGCCGTGATCGCGGTGAAGGTGCCGAGGTCGGGCGTGTAGCAGTAGCGCACGCCGTCACAGTCGGGCGTGCCGTCCTCGGTGACCTCGAACCTGAGCCGGTTCCAGCCGGCCAGCTCGGACGCGATCGCTCCCGCCGTGCCTGGCCGCGCCTGCCAGTCGAGCTCGGCCCGCAGCGATCCCGGGGAAGCCGGCTGGCTGACCCAGGGCATGCTAACGGGCACCCCCACTATCCGCGCGACCGCCCACTCGATGTGCGAGCAGAGCGCCGGGGGCGCGGAATGAACGTACAGAACACCATGTGCGGACACCGTGCCTCCTAAGACGAGATTCGCCTTCCCCAGCGGCCTCGTCAGCGTGGCACGGACTGCCCTACATATTGTGCCTCATGACCGCGGCCGATACCAGCTCTCCGGCCAGGAAGCCCGCGAGAATTCGCAAACATGACCAGCGCGGCGATCACGGCGATGGCCATCGCCGCCCACGGGACGTAGTCGCCGAGCCGGTCGTAGATGGTCCGGGCCGACGCCGCGGGCAGGCCCAGCCGGACCGTGACCACGCCGTGGCCAGACTGGTCCATCCAGGCCAGCAGGCGCCCCCGGGCGTCGTAGGCCACCGTGTCGCCGGTCAGCGCGGCCTGGACCACCGGGCGGCCGGTCTCGGCTGCGCGCACCGCCCCGAGCGAGGCGTGCTGGTCAGGTCCCCAGGTGCCCTGGAACGTGGGGGTCGAGGACTGGTACACGATCAGCTGGGCGCCGGTGTCGGTATCCACCCGGGACATGTCGGGGAACGCGGACTCGAAGCAGACCAGCACGCCGATCGGCAGCGGGCTGCCCTGCCGGTCCGTCGCGTACAGCAGGTGCGCGCCGGTGCCGGGCACCATGTTCGACGAGGCCGCCTTGCTGATCTTGGTGAGCCAGCCGAGCTGCTGCCGGAACGGGATGTACTCACCGAACGGCACCAGCCGCGTCTTGACGTAGATGCCCTTGATCCCGGACGGGCCGACCAGGACCGACCACTTCTCATGGCCCTTGCCGGGGACCGTGGTGTCCTGGCTGACCAGGACGTCAGCGCCGTCGGCCGCAGACAGGGCCTCGATCTGGCGCAGCGCGGCGGCCGAGGTGGGCAGGGTGAGGTCGACCGCGATGCTGCTCTCGCCCCAGACGATCAGGTCCGGCCGGACTCCGCCCAGGGTGCCGCCCTGGCTCAGCTGGCCGGTCAGCGCCTCCGAGGCGTCCGCGCGCAGGATCGCGTCGCTGATCACGCCGGGCTGCACCATGGCGATGGTGACCTGCCTGGCGGCGGCGCTGGGCGGGGTGAGCGCAAAGGCCAGCGGCCCGGCGCCGATGCTGGCCAGGGCGGCGGCCACGCCGAGGACGGCCAGGCCGGCTCGCTGCGGAGCCCCGGGCAGGACGGCGGCGCCGACCCGCGGCAGCGACGCCAGCGCGAGGACGATGGCCACGTTGGCGAGCACGAGCGCGAAGCTGACGAGCCAGACCCCGCCGACGGAGGCGAGCGCGAGCGTGGCGGGATGCTGCCACTGGCTGACGCCGAACACGGCCCACGGGCCGCCGAGTGCCTGCCAGGAGCGCAGCCATTCGGTGAGCAGCCAGCAGCTGGGCACCACCACCAGGGCGGCCAGCGCGCGCGGCCAGGACAGCGGGGGCCGCAGCAGCTGCTGCGCGGCTGCCCCGAACGGTATCCACAGCACCCCGAACACCGCCGCGACCAGCAGCACAGCGGGCCCGATCTCCGGGGCCATCCAGTACAGGGCCGCGATCAGGTAGCCGGTCCCCAGCCACCAGGCGCGGATCCCGCCCTCGCGCGCGGTCGGCGACCTGGCGATGAGCACCAGCCCCGGGACCAGCCCGAACCAGGCCAGGTACCCCAAGTTGACGGCGGGGAAGGTGAGCACCAGCAGCGCGCCGCACAGCAGCATCGCTCCGCGGGCTGACCAAATCCACCTGACCGGCTTCACCAGCGCGCTGCGCAGCCCCACTCTCCTATTGTCGGCTGTCCGGCCGGCTCACCGCGACACCGAGGGTATTCAGTTGCTGCGGGAGAAGATGCGCAGGAAGAACAGGAACACGTTCAGCGCGTCGAGGAAGATCGACGCGGCGAGCAGCGGGGCGGAGTCAAGATCGGTGGACCGGCGCAGCCGCTGGAAGTCGAACATGGTCAGGCCCGCGAAGATCACCAACCCGAGCACGGAGTAGATCAGCTCGCTGTGCGGGATCCGGACGAAGATCGCCACGATGCCGAACACGATGAGGGCGAGCAGGGCCCAGAAGCACAGCCGGGCGAGCCCGGACAGGTCTCGGCGGGTGGCGTAACCGGCCGCCCCGAAGCCCGCGATGAACAAGGCGGTAGCGCCGCCGGCCTGCCAGAGCGCTTGCGGGTTCATGCTCGCGTAGTAGGCCAGGGTCGGCGCGAGCGCCAGGCCGAGCCCCAGCCCGACGATCAGCAGCAGCACCGTGGAGGTCGCCGAGGATCGCTTGACCGTGAAGTTCATGGCGATAAGGCAGCCGAAGGCAACGATGTACCAGACGAAGGCCCAGCCGTGCGACAGGTTGCGTCCCAGGTAGGCACCCAGCGCGAAAAAGCCGGTGGTGACCGCGACGTACCCCATCGTCTGGCTGAACAGGGTATGGGTACGGTCCCGGGTCGCCGCTCCGGCGGAGCCGTACGTCAACTCGCTCATGACTGTCCTTTATCCGAGGCTGGCGGCGCCCGCGGCCGCGTCCACTTCAGAAAATACGCCCTCGCGGCTATCGGGTGGCCAGCGCCGCCACGGCATCCGTGCTCAGCTCGGCCAGGTTCGGCAGCACCAGGCTGGCCCGGGCCAGGGCGTCCGGGTCGGGCGGGTAGCGGGGCTGCGGGATCGCGATGACCCGCAGGCCCGCAGCGGCGGCCGAACGGAGCCCGTTCGAGGAGTCCTCCACCGCCGCGCAGGCCGCCGGCGGGAAACCCAGCGCGGCGGTCACGGCCAGGTAGATATCCGGGGCCGGCTTGCCGCGGGCCACCTGCTCGGTTGACAGCACCGCCTGGAAGCAGGCGCGCAGGCCAGCCGGCTCGAGCACCGCCTCGATCAGCCGCGGCGGCGAGGAGCTGGCCAGGCCGAGCGGCCAGCGGGCGGCGAGCCGGTGCACCGCGTCCACGGCTGCGGGCATGGGCGGCACGTGCTCGGTGTAAGCGGGCGACCATCGGGTGTGCCCGTCCCGTTCGGCCACCAGGCCCCGGCGGACCTGTTCCCAGACCGGCTCGGAGTCGACCAGCACCCCGTCCAGGTCGAACACGACAGCCTCAATCATGGTGACTCGGCGACGTCCTGATCCTGGCTAGCTGCGGTAGGCGGCCTCGGTGAGCGCGCGGGAAACCAGGATGCGGGCCAGATGCTCGCGGTATTCACGGCTGGCCCGGATGTCCGAGGCGGCACTGGTGCCCTCGGCGGCGCGCGCGGCGGCCTCGGCGGGCGAGGCCCCGCCGTCCAGTGCCTCCTCGACCCCGGCGGCACGCAGGGGCGTCCCGGCCATATTGACCAGCGCGACATTGCCGCCCTGGACGGCTACGCCGACGATGGCCCAGTCGATCGCACGCTGAGTGAACTTCTGAAACGACCAGCCCGCGCCGCCCGGCTTCGGCACCCGGATCTCGGTGAGCAGCTCGCCCGGCTCGAGCTCGGTCTCAAACAGCCCCTGGAAGAACTCCCCGATCGGGATCTCCCGCGAGCCATCGGTACCGCGGGCCACCAGCGTGGCGTCCATCGCGAGCAGCACGGCGGGCAGGTCCGAGGCGGGGTCGGCATGCGCGACGGAACCGCCGATCGTGCCGCGATGCCGGATCTGCGGGTCGCCGACCTGGCCGGCCGCGTACGCCAGCAGCGGTACCTCGCGGGCCAGCAGCTCCGAGTTATGGACATCGTGATGCCGGGTCAGCGCGCCGATGGCGACGTGAGAACCCTGGTCGGTGACGTAGGAAAGCTCACGCAGGCCGCCCAGGTCGATGAGCGCCTCGGGAGCGGCCAGCCGCAGCTTCATCAGCGGCAGCAGCGAATGCCCTCCGGCCAGGTACTTCGCGTCCTCGCCGTGCTCGGCGGCCAGGTCGCAGGCTTCTTCGGCGGAACCGGCGCGCAGGTAGGTGAACGGAGGCGGGATCACGCGGAAACCTCCATGGTCTCGGCGGCTGCGAGCGCGGCCCTGACGATGTTGTGGTAGCCGGTGCACCGGCACAGGTTGCCTTCCAGCCCCGACCGCACCTGCTCCTCGGTGGGATGCGGGTTCTCCTTCAGCATCGACACGATGGCCATCACCATGCCCGGGGTGCAGAAGCCGCACTGCAGCCCGTGCTGCTCCTGGAAGGCACGCTGGACCGGGTGCATGATCCCGTCGCTGGGCAGGCCCTCCGTGGTCGTGATCTCGTGGCCGCTGGCCTGGGCGGCCAGCACGGTGCACGACTTCACCGACTCGCCGTCGAGCAGCACGGTGCAGGCCCCGCACGAGGTGGTGTCGCAGCCGATGTTCGTCGCGGTGAGGTCGGCTACGTCGCGCACGAAGTGCACGAGCAGCATGCGGTCCTCGATGTCCGCCGTGATCTGCTTGCCGTTGACCGTCAGGTCGACCTTCACTAGTTACTCTCTTTCTGGCTTCGTTGAGCTGCACCGCGTTGAGCTACACCGCGAAACTACACCCCAGTAACCGGAATCGTCGCTGGTCACAGTGGGACTACCGGACGGCCCAGATGCTGCTGGTCAGCTCTCCGGTGCGGAGCGGCCGGCCGTGACCCGCGGGTGATCGCGCCAGGCGGGCATGGTCGCCATATAGTCGAGGGTCTGCCGCTCGATTTCCCGCCTGCTCGCATCCGGTTGGCGCCGCGCCTGCCAGCCGGCCATCCGCTCGAAGCGCTCGTCAAAGGACTGCAGCGCGCCGGTCTCGTCGGTGCAATAGGCGCAGTAGCGGCCGGTCTCAATGGGCATCCCGCAGCTCTCGCAGGTTGCGTCGTGGTCATGTCAGTCCTCTCCCGATCCTTCGTGGGGCGCCGGAGCGGCCAGGCCGACCAGGGCGCGGAGCCCGGCGACGAGGTCGTCGGCCTGGGCGTGCGGCAGCCGGGCCATGGCGCGAGCCAGGCCCTCGACGCTGTGCACCTCACGGTCGCGGCGTAGCGCCTCGTGACCGCCCGGGGTCAGCCAGATCAGCGTGCGGCGCCGGTCGGCCGGGTCGTCCTCGCGCTCCAGCAGGCCCTGGCGTTCCAGGTGCGTCACGATCTCGCTGATGACCGACTGGGCCCTAGCCAGGTGCTTTGCCGCCTCGCCGACGGTCAGCGGGCCGGCCATCGCCAGGTGCTCAAGGACGGCCCGGGACGCGCCCGACAGCTGGCTGCGCGGCCCGTCGCGGCGATGAAAGGTCAGGTAGACGGCCCGGAAGACCTCGGCGAACCGTTCGGCCTGCGCCCGTTCCTCGGTCACGCCACCAGGGTTGCGGCTAGGCCGCCTATCGTCAATCCCGATGGATCCAGCGCGCCCGCAAGTCCCGGGCGGTGCGCTGGCACCATTTCCCTCGCCGCCGCCACCATGACGGCTGCTAGGCGCGGAAACCCGGACAGGCGGGGCGACGCCTTGTAGCATACCATTTACCAGGTGTAGCCAAGGGTGGGGTGGGGATGGCGCGGACATGGCTGAGGTGACCAGTGAGGCCTGCGTGGTCGCCCTGGACAGACGGTGGCCCGACGACATGGCCGGCCGCGATGGCGACCTGCTGGATATCGTCTTCGACTGGCCCGACTGCACCAGGCTGCGGCGGCTGGTGGCGGGCCAGTGCGCCGCGGCCGGGCTGATCGGGTCCCGGCTGGACGACTTCGTCCTGGCCGTTCACGAGATCGCGGCCAACGCGATCGTGCACGCGGGCACGGGCGGCCGGCTGACTCTGCAGCGGGCGGCCAACGGGCTGCGCTGCCTGATCGCCGACCACCAGGACCCCGACCCGGCCGGGCGGGTGCCGCGGGCACGGGCGGCCTCCGCCCGGTCTCCCGAAGTCCTGGGGAACCCATGGGACAGGTGGTCGCCCGAAGAGGTCGCCGCGCTGGACCCGGACGAGCCGCGTGCGCCGGTCGGCACGGAGACGGGACGGGGCCTGTGGCTTGCGGCCCAGCTGGCCGATGAGCTGAGCATCACCTCCGGCCCGGACAGCACGACCGTGTCACTGTTCATCCGTTTCGAATAGCGCGCCATCGGCGCGGCTCGGCGGGCTTATCAGCTCCGCCGGGAGCCAGGAGGCCCGGCACCGGCCGCGATCTTGCCGATGACGGCGTCCGCTTAGGCCTTTTTGGTTGCCAAGAGCAGATATATCGTTGGCTTAGGCAATCGATTACCAGGAGAGGCCATGAGCGAACTGGCGACGAGCGGCCCGGCGATCACCAGTGCCGAAGCTACCCCGGGCGACGGCACGGCGGGGGCCGTGACGGTGACGGCGGTGCGGGCGTTCAACCGGTTCTACACGAACACGATCGGGCTGCTGCGCGGCAAGTACCTGGACACGGCGTACTCGCTGACCGAAGCGAGGATCTTGTTCGAGCTGGCTCAGCGCGACGCCAGCGAGGCCGCGGACCTGCGGCGCACGGTCGACATCGACACGGGCTACCTGAGCCGCATCTTGACCAGGTTCGAGTCGGACGGCCTCATCTCACGGCAGCGATCCGCCGCCGACGGGCGGCGGCAGGTGATCCGGCTGACCGAAGCCGGGCGCCACGTGGTGGCGGGCCTTGACGCTCGCTCCGCAGCCCAGACCCGGGACATGCTGGCCGCGGTCCCTGACGAGGACCGGCGCAGGCTGCTGGACGCCATGCGGGTCATCACCGACGTGCTATCCGGGTCGCCGCGGCCGCGCGGGTACCTGCTGCGGGCGCCCGAGGCGGGCGACATGGGCTGGGTGGTGCAGCGGAACGGAGCGGTGTACGCCGCGGAGTTCGGCTGGGACGCCACCTACGAGGCCCTCGTGGCCAGGATCGTCGCGGACTACGTCGATCACCGCGACCCCGGGTGCGAGGCGGCCTGGATCGCGGAGGTGGACGGGACGCGGGCCGGGTGCGTGTTCTGCGTGCGGGAGAACGCCACGACCGCGCGGCTGCGCCTGCTGCTGGTCGAGCCCTGGGCCAGGGGGCTCGGGATCGGCGCCCGGCTGGTCGAGGAGGTGCTCCGGTTCGCCCGCCAAGCCGGGTACTCCTCTATCACGTTGTGGACCAACGACGTGCTGACCGACGCTAGGCGCATCTACCAGCGGGCCGGTTTCACTTTGGACAACGAGAGCCGACATCACAGCTTCGGCCAGGACCTGACCGGGCAGAACTGGTCCCGGCGCCTGTGACGGCGGGACCTTCCGCCGTGGCCCCGCGCATCACCCCATCCGGGTGACGGCCCGCGCCCCGAACGAGGGCACCTCGTGGAGCTGCCGGTACGGCCCGGCGACCCGGATGAGCTGTTCATGCGTGCCGCGCTGGGCCACCTGGCCGCGGTCAAGGACGACGATCTCGTCGACCTGGTCGAGACCCTCCAGCTCGTGCGTGATGAGCAGGGTGGCGCGGCCCGCGGTGAGAGCGAGCAGGTCGGCGGTCAGGGCCACGCGAGCCTCGGGATCAAGGTGCGCGGTCGGCTCGTCGAGGATCAGCACGGCCGGATCGGCGAGCAGCGCCCGGGCCAGGGCGAGCCGCTGCCGTTCGCCGCCGGACATAGCCGCGCCGTGCGTGCCGACCGGAGTGGCCCAGCCCAGGGGCAGCGAATCAATCCAGGGCAACAGCCGGGCCCGCGCGGCGGCGGCGGCCAGCTCGTCGTCGGTGGCACCGGGCCGGGCCAGCCGCAGGTTGTCACGGATGCTGGTATCGAAGATGTACGGATCCTGGGGGCACCCGCCGATGATGGTCCGGACCGCGTCGGCGCCGTAACTGGCCAGGTCGGCCCCGTTCAGGGTGACGCGGCCGCCGACCGGATCGCGGAAGCGCAGCAGCACGGCAGCCACCGTGGATTTGCCCGCGCCGCTCGGGCCGATGAGGGCGACACGCCGACCCGGCGGCAGGTCGAGGTCCAGCCCGTCCAGCGCGAGCGGCCCGCCCGGCTCGTACCGGACCTGCACCCCCGACAGCTGGACGTGCACGGGCGCGGCGGGCAGCGGCCGCGGAGCCGAAGGGTCGGCGACCGGATCCGGGGTGTCCAGGATGGCGCCGATCCGGCGGGCCGATGCGCGCGCCGATCCGAGCTGAAGCGCGGCGGCGGGCATGAGCGTGACCGCCTCGAAGGAAGCCAGGGCCGTGAGGGTCAGTACCGCCAGCGGCACCCTGCTGAGCGTGCCGTGCCCGACCGCCGCCACCCCGAGGACGAGCACGCCCCACACCGTCAGCCCGGTCAGGGCGCTGATCAGTCCGCTGCCCAGACCGGTGGCGGCCGCCAGGCGCCTGGCCTGAACGGTCTGCTTCCTATCGGCCTCGGCCGCCACGGCGAGCGCAGCGTCCTGCGCGCCGAACGCATGCAGGTCGGCTGCGCCTGACAGCAGGTCGGCGACTGCGGCGCTGAGCTCGCTGCGGGCCGCCGCGGTCGCCCGGGCCGCCCGGCGGGAGGCCGCGACGGCCAGCAGCGGCACCACGGCCCCGGCGGCGAGCAGGCCGAGAGCCAGCACACCGCCGGCCGGCATGAGGATCAGCAGGCAGACGGTCACCGCGCCCGCGCCGACCAGGGCCGCGGCCAGCGGCGGCCCGATGCCGCGGATGAACAGGTCCTGCGTGGCGTCCACGTCACTGATCAGCGCGGCCAGCAGGTCACCGGACCGGAAGGCGGCCAGCCCGGCTGGCGCGAGCCGTTCCAGCCGGCGGTAGATCGCCACCCGGATGTCAGACAGCACCCGGAACGCGACGTCGTGGGACGTCAGCCGCTCCAGATAGCGCGATACGCCGCGGCCGATACTGAACGCGCGGACGGCTACGACCGCCGCCGAGATGGCCAGGATGCTCGGATGCTGCGAGGCGCGGGCCAGCAGGAACCCCGAGGTGGCCAGCAGCGCGACGCCGCAGCCGGTGGCGGCCGCGCCGGCCAGGACGGACAGCACCAGCCGGCCGCGCAGCGGCCGGGCCAGCCAGAGCAGCCGGAGCAGCGGCCGGCGCCCGGCTGTCATGCCCGCGGGCGGGCCGCTCATGAGAGCATCGCCGCCATCCGGGTGGCACCGACCGACGACAGCCGCTTGCCTTTCTCCAGGCGGATGACCCGGCCGCCCCCGCCTGCCCAGCCCCCCCGGTGACTGACCAGGATGACGGTGCGATCGGACAGAGCCGTGTCGATGGCGGCCCGGATGATCTGGGCACTGACCGGATCCAGGTGAGCGGCGGGCTCGTCCAGGAGAAGCAGGGGCGCGTCGCGCAGGAACGCACGGGCCAGCGCGATCCGCTGCCGCTGGCCCGCCGACAGCCGCAAGCCGCGCTCGCCGAGCGGCGTATCGTATCCGGCCGGCAGTTCCTCGATGAAGTCGGCGGCCCCGGCCAGCCGGGCGGCCCGGCGGATGGCTTCGCGGCTCGCGCCGGCCTGGCCGAGGGCTATATTGTCCGCCGCGGTGCCGGTGAACAGGTAGGGCTGCTGGGGCACCCAGGCGATCTGGCTGCGCCACTGCCGGACGTCTATGGCCGCCAGGTCACCGCGCGCCCCGCCTCCGGCCAGCTCGATGGTCCCCGCGGCCGGTGCGATGAAGCGCAGCAGCAGGGCGAGCAGCGTGCTCTTCCCCGCGCCGCTCGGGCCGGTGAGGACAATCCGGTCCCCGGGCGCGATCGTCAGGCTCACCGCGTCCAGAGCCGGGTGAGGCCGGCCGGGATAAGCCGCGGTGACGTTGTTCAGCCTGATGTACTGCGTCCGCAGATCGACCCGGGGGCTGCCGCCGCGCCGGGCCGTGGCCGCGGGGCCGGCCTCGGGCTCGCCCGGTGGCACGGCGTCCAGGATCTCGAAGACGCGCCCGGCCGCGGCGACGCCTTCCATGCTCGCGTGGAACTGCGCGCCGACCGCGCGCAGCGGCAAGAAGGCCTCCGGGGTCAGGAGCAGAACCAGCAGCGCCGTCTCGTAGCCCAGGTGGCCGGACAGGAGCCGGAGCCCGACCTCGACCGCGACGAGGGCGGTGGCTACCGCGGCGGACAGCTCCAGCACGAGCGCGGACAAGAAGGCCACCCGCAGGGTGGACATGGTGACCGCCCGGTAGTCCTCGGTGACCTTGGCGATCACATCTTCCTGCACCTTGGCGCGGCCGAACACCTTGAGGGTGGGCAGGCCTTCCACCACGTCGAGGAAGTGGCCGCCGAGGGTGGCCAGCAGCCGCCATTGCCGCCGGGTCTGCGCCTGGGTGTGCCAGCCGACCAGCACCGCGAACACTGGTATCAGCGGCAGCGTGACGGCGATGACCACCGCGGAGACCCAGTCCGCCACCGCCACCCTGGCCAGCACCGCGATGGGCACCAACACCGCCAGCACGAGCTGCGGCAGGTAACGGGCGAAATAGGAATCCAGCCCGTCCAGGCCCCTGGTGCTCAAGGTGGTGATCTCGCCTGCCCGCTGACCACCCAGCCATACCGGGCCGAGCTGCAGCGAGCGGACGGTGAGCGCCCGGCGCAACTGCGATTTCACGGTCGCGGCCGCTCGCAGCGCGGCCACCTCCCCGCCATAGCTCACCGCCGCGCGGGCCGCCACCACGACCAGCAGCGCCGCCAGCGTGCCCGACAGCGCGGCCGCCACGTCGCCGCGGGCGGCAACGGCCAGGACGCGGGCGAGCAGGGCGGCCTGGGCCAGGATCAGTCCCGTTCCGGCCAGCCCGAGCGCGACGGTCACCGCCAGGTGGGCCCGCGCGGCCCCGGCATAGCGGAACAGCCGACGATCAACCGCCCCGCGGCCGGCCCCGCCACTGACGCCCATGCGGGCGAGTATTCACGCTCACGACGGCCGCGGGGTCATCCGGTGGGGGTGATGCCTGCGCTGGGGACCTGGCCGAGCCTGGTGATAACACCAATACCCGCCCTCGGGAGGACCGCGATGACGGCTAGTGCGGATCAGCTGCCGAGCTGGCGAGCGACATCCGCGAAGCAGGCCATCGTGGAGTTCGTCACCGCCGTGACCGATCCTGACGGGCCGGACTTCGTGCCGGAACGGGACCGGGTCGCGGTGTTCGACAATGACGGCACACTGTGGACCGAGAAGCCCGTGTACGCTCAGCTGGTCTTCGCGATGGACCGGGCGGCCGAGCTGGGCCATCCCACCAGCCTGGAGAAGCTGCAGGCCGGCGGGATGGCCGCCCTGGTCGAGCTGCTGGCGCTCACTCACGCGGGCATCACCACCGACGAGTTCGACGCGCTGTGCCGGAGCTGGCTGGCCTCGGCCCGGCACCCGCGCTTCGGGCGGTCCTACCCGGAGACGGTGTATCAGCCGATGCTCGAGCTACTGGGGCTGCTGGACCGTCACGGCTTCTCCTGCTGGATCTTCTCCGGCGGCGGCACGGACTTCATGCGGGCGTGGGCGGCTGACGTCTACGGCCTGCCACCGCACCGGGTGATCGGCAGTGTCGGGGAAACCGAGTTCCGGGTCGGCGCCAGCGGGCCCGAACTCGTCAAGAGCCCCACCGTCCAGGTCGTCAACGACGGGCCGCAGAAGCCGAGCTCAATCCACCGCCACATCGGGCAGCGGCCGATTGTGGCCGCCGGGAACACCGACGGCGACCTGGCCATGCTCCAGTGGACCGCGGCCAGCCCGGGGCGGACACTGCAACTGGTCGTCCATCACACTGACGCCGAGCGTGAGTACGCCTACGATCGCGACCCCATACTGGGCAGCGGCACGGACCAGATCCTGGCCGCGGCAGCCGACCAGAAATGGACCGTGATCGACATGGCCGCCGACTGGGCTAGTGTCCATCCCGGTGGTTGAGAACGCGGGGTGACCCGATGATCGTCGTGATGGCCGGGGTGTCGGGCAGCGGCAAGTCGACGGTGGGCGCATTGCTGGCAGGCCGGCTGGGCTGGGCCTTCGCCGATGGCGATTACTTTCATCCCGCCGCCAGCATCACCAAGATGGCCGCCGGGATACCGCTGACCGACGACGACCGGTGGCCCTGGCTGGGCGCTATCGCCGCGTGGATGGACGAGCGCACCGCCGCGGGCCAGTCCGGTGTCGTGGCGTGCTCGGCCCTCAAGCGCGCCTACCGGGATGCGCTCCTGGACGGGCGGCCCGCTGCGCGGCTGGTGTTCCTGGATGTCGGTCGTGACGCAGACGCGACCCGGCTCACCGCCAGGCACGGGCATTTCTTCCCCCCGGGCCTCCTGGGCAGCCAGTTCGATGATCTGGAACTGCCCCGCGCGCCGGAGAACGCTCTCGTCATGGCCGCCGACGGCACGCCAGAGGAACTCGTCGCTTCGATCATCCAGCGCCTGAACATCGCCGACGGGACGGGCGGCTAAGGCGGTCCCCGGCGTATCGCGCGAGCTTCCGCCCGTTCGCGAGAGCCCCAGATGATCCGCTGGGCGCGCAGCCCCAGGGCACCGATGGCGATCAGGACGGCCACGTTGAGAAGCAGCTGGAAGGCCGCCCCTCGAGCCTCGCTCCAGCTTTCGTACGCCACGGCCAGGCCTACGTCAGCGGCGGCCGGAATGGTGGTCACCGAGATGAACACGCCGATCAGAGCGCCGGCCCGCGCTTCGGTCAGCGAGACGACGCCGACGATCCCAGCCAGGACCGCGACAAGAATCGAGAACAGGTTCGGGTTGTCGATCAGACTGGATACTGGCCGCACGCCGAGCGAGTACAGCTCGGGGGTACGCCCGGACCAGCGTATCGCCAGGCCGAAGAGCAACGTGAGGATCACGGCGGCGGAGAATCCGGCGAGCAGGGCGAGGACACCACGGATTACCGGCCGCATGGTTCGCTTGTCGATGCCGAGGGCAATACCCATGATCGCGTTGTATTCCGGCCCCACGACCATGGCGCCCACAATAAGGATCTGAGAATTGGTGAGGATGCCGACCGCGCCGATCAGCCCGGCGATGGCGAGGAGGGCGTAGAAGCTGGGCGCGTAAACCGCATCAGAGCGGATCCGGGCCTCGATGACTTCCCATACGGGTATGACGTCACGCTGCACCAGAAAGTGCTCCGAGGCTGGAGCCCTCTCCCCGAGAGTGGCGTCCACGTACTCCACGGCGACAGTGCCGCTGCGATCGTGCCCGGCGGCCTGCAGGTGCCGGAACACGGCGTTGGCGGACCGGGACCGCACGTCGGACTGGACCGCGTCGCCGGCTGGCCCGTGGGCGGCGCCCGGGAGCACGAGCAGGTTCGAGACGCCGGCGTCGGCGGCGAGTGCCTCGACGAGCTCCCCGGTCCGGTCAGGCGCGCTGACCAGGCGCACGTGAAAGGTCATCGTCGCCCCAACTCAGGCAGGTCCCCGGCGCACCCGCGAGCCAGCCTCCGATACCGCAGAGCCCGTAGTTAGTTTGCCAACCGTTCATTTACTGGTTTTGCATTCTCCATCTTGGGCCATTTGTCACCTTCAAAGGTGAACGCAGCCGGCGCGGTAATCATCACCCGCATCGGGTGATGAACCCGGGCCTGCCGACTGCGTAGAAAGGGATTGGAGGCCGGCCGTATATCAGCCAGCACCGCGGTCACGTCGGGCAAAGGTCGGCACGACACATGGACAGTGCGGTACATCGAAACGCGACAGGGGTCGGGCAGTGGGAGCTGAACGGGATCGAGTGGCTGGCTTCGGCCACCTGGAGGACGGGCTGCGCCAGGGCGGGGAGTGGTATCGCTGGGGGCCGTATGTCAGCGAGCGGCAGTGGGGCACGGTGCGGGAAGACTACAGCGCCGAGGGCAACGCGTGGGATTACCTGCCGCATGATCACGCCCGGTCCCGGGCCTACCGGTGGGGCGAGGACGGGCTGGCCGGGTTCTGCGACATCGAGCAGCGGCTGTGCCTGAGCCTGGCGCTATGGAACGGGCGGGACCCGATCCTCAAAGAGCGCGCGTTCGGGCTGACCGGCCCGCAGGGCAACCACGGCGAGGACGTCAAGGAGTACTGGTGGTACCTGGACGCCGTGCCCAGCCACGCCTGGAACCGGTGGCGCTACCACTACCCGCAGGGCGCGTTCCCCTATCAGGACCTGGTCGACACCAATGCGCACCGGAGCCGGTACGAGCCCGAGTACGAGCTGCTCGACACCGGCGCGTTCAACGATGACCGGTACTGGATCACCGAGGTCCACTACGCCAAGGCCAGCCCGGACGACCTGCTGATGGCCATCGAGATCACCAACGCGGGGCCGGAGGCAGAAACCATCCACGTGCTGCCCACCGCCTGGTTCCGCAACACGTGGTCCTGGGGTGACAGCGAGCCCCGGCCGAGCCTGCGGGCCTCCGGTGACCAGTCGGTCCTCATTGACCACCCGTTCCTGGGCACCCTGGAGCTCATTGCCGCGGCTGGCCCCGGGGGGGCTGAGCCGCAGCTGCTGTTCTGCGAGAACGAGACCAATGACGCCCGGTTGTACGGCGCGCAGCCGGTCACGGCCTATCCCAAGGATGGCATCAACGACCACGTGATCCACGGCGCGCCCACCGTCAACCCCGCCGACACCGGGACCAAATGCGCGTTCTGGTACCAGGTCACCGTCCCGGCCGGCCAGACCGCCGAGCTGCGGCTGCGGCTGCGGCCGGCCGGTAACGGGCCGGGCCAGGCCGCGCTCAGCGCGACCGCCGCGCTCGGCCACGACTTCGACCAGGTGATGGCCGAGCGCCGGGCCGAAGCCGATGAGTTCTACACCGAGCTCACCCCGGCCAGCGCCAGCGCGGACGAGGCACTGGTGCTGCGGCAGGCCTCCGCGGGCATGCTGTGGAGCAAGCAGCTGTTCTACTACGACGTGGCCCGGTGGCTGGACGGGGACCCGACCCAGCCCAAGCCGCCCGAGGTGCGCAAGAGCGGCCGGAACTCCAAGTGGCGCAACTTCGACGGGTTCGACATCATCTCCATGCCGGACAAGTGGGAGTATCCCTGGTTCGCCGCCTGGGACCTGGCCTTCCACACGGTCACCCTGGCCCACCTGGACCCGGCCTTCGCCAAGTACCAGCTGATCTTGATCTGCCGGGAGTGGTTCCAGCATCCCCAAGGCGCACTGCCGGCGTACGAATGGGACTTCGGCGACGTCAACCCGCCGGTGCACGCCTGGGCCGCGCTGCAGGTCTTCGCCATCGACGGCGGCACCGACCTCGACTTCCTGTCCCGGGTCTTCGACAAGCTCCTGGTCAACTTCACCTGGTGGGTCAACCGCGAGGACGCCAACGGCAACAACGTCTTCGAGGGCGGCTTCCTCGGCCTGGACAATATCGGCCCGATCGACCGGTCCCACCTGCCCGCGGGCTACACCCTGGAGCAGTCCGACGCCACCGGCTGGATGGGCTCTTACGCGCTGGCGCTGGGCACCATGGCCGCCATCCTGAACTGGACCGGCGAGCGTAAGGCCCAGGATCTGGTGCTGAAGTTCCTGGAGCATTTCGCGGGCATCCGCACCGCGCTGGACCAGCAGGGCCTGTGGGACGACGGCGACGGGCTGTTCTACGACCGGCTGGTCACCCCCGCGGGCTACAGCGTCCCGGTCAAGGTGCACTCCATGGTGGGGATCATCCCGGCGCTGGCCGCCGGGGTCATCGACGGCAACATGCTGAACAACGCGCTGACCATGAACAAGCTGTTCAAGCGGTTCCTGCAGCACGAGGGCGTCGGGGACTACGAGAAGCTGGCCGAGACCCCGCAGCTGCGCGGCGAGGGGGGCCAGCAGCGGATGCTGCTGTCGGTGGCCCGGCCCGCCCAGCTGGAGCGGCTGTTCGCCAAGCTGTTCGATGAGAGCGAGTTCTTGTCCCCGCACGGCCTGCGCGCGCTGTCGGCCTACCACCGCGATCATCCCTACCAGTTCGATGCCCAGGGCTACCAGTCCTCCATCGACTACGAGCCGGCCGAGTCGACCACGTCGATGTTCGGCGGCAACTCCAACTGGCGCGGCCCGATCTGGATGCCGGTCAACTACCTGGTGGTCGAGTCGCTGGAGCGCTACCACCGGTTCTACGGTGCTGACTTCGAGATCGAGTACCCGACCGGGTCGGGGAAGCGGCTCACCCTGGACCTGATCGTCGCCGACCTGCAGGACCGGCTGATCTCTTTGTTCACCAGGGATGAGAACGGGCGCCGGGCCTGCTTCGGCGGGACCGAGAGGATGCAGAACGATCCGGCCTGGAAGGACAACCTGATCTTCAGCGAGTACTTCCACGGCGACAACGGCGCCGCGATCGGCGCCTTCCACCAGACCGGATGGACTGGCCTGATCGCTGATGTGATCCTGCGCCGGCATGGTGCGGTCCGGGCGTTCGGAGACGTCCTGCGCGACCTAGCAGGAAGGGCCCAGCAATGACCAGCAGCCAAGCAGGCGCTGCCACCACGACCACCACCGAGGCCGGGGCCGTCCCGGCCGCCCGCGTGGCCCCGGATGCCAGCGGCACCGTCGCGCTGCCCGGAAGGCAGTTCCCGCTGGGTGCCATGCCCGGCGAGCACCTGGGCATCGCGGGCACCAACTTCGCGATCGCCTCCACCGTCGCCACTAGCGTCACGTTGTGCTTGTTCGATGCGGCAGGCACCGAAACCCAGATCCCGATCACGGACAACGACGCCGATGTCTGGCACGCCTTCGTGCCGGGAATCGGCCCGGGGCAGGCCTACGGGTACCGGGTCGCCGGCCCGTGGGACCCGGCCCGCGGCCTGCGGTGCAACCCGGCCAAGCTGCTGCTCGACCCGTACGCCAAGGCGGTGGCCGGGACGGTCACCTTCGGGCCGGAGGTGCTCGGCCAGGACGCCGCCGACCCCGGCCAGCCGAGCACCCTGGACTCCGCCGGGTATGTGCCCCGCAGCCTGGTCACCGACCCGGCGTTCGACTGGCAGGACGATGACCGGCCCTGGCACCGCTACGCGGACACGGTGGTGTACGAGGTCCACGTCAAGGGCTTCACCATGCGCCACCCGGACATCCCGCCGGAGCTGCGCGGGACCTACGCCGGCCTGGGCCACCAGGCCGCCATCGGGCACCTGCGTGACCTCGGCGTCACCACCGTCGAGCTGCTGCCCGTGCACCAGAACGTGCCCGAGGCGTTCCTGGCCGGCCGGGGGCTGACCAACTACTGGGGCTACAACACGATCGGCTTCCTCGCGCCGCACAACGGGTACTCCGCCGCCGTCCGGGCCGGCCGGGAGGGCGGCCAGGTCGCCGAGTTCAAGGCGATGGTGGACGCGCTGCACCGGGCCGGCCTGGAAGTCATCCTCGACGTGGTCTTCAACCACACCGCCGAAGCCGGGCCGCAGGGCCCCACGCTGTGCTTCCGCGGCCTGGACAACCTGGCCTACTACCGGACCGAGCCCGGTGATCCCGGCGTCTACTACGACACCACCGGCTGCGGCAACTCCCTGAACGCCGGCGACCCGATCACGCTGCAGCTGATGATGGACTCGCTGCGCTACTGGCTGACCGAGATGCACGCCGACGGATTCCGGTTCGACCTTGCGCCCACCCTGGCCCGCCAGGACGGCGCCTTTGACAAGGTATCGGCCTTCCTGGACATGTGCTCCCAGGACCCGGTCGTATCGCAGGCCAAGCTGGTCGCCGAGCCGTGGGACGTCGGCCAGATGGACAGCTACGACCTGGGCCGCTTCCCGCCGCTGTGGCGGGAGTGGAACGGCAAGTACCGGGACACCATGCGCGACTTCTGGCGCAGCCACCCGGTCGGCATCGGCGAGTTCGCCGACCGCTTCGCCGGCTCGGCTGACCTGTACGCGACGGTCGGCCGCCGCCCCACCGCCTCGGTCAACCTCATCACCGTCCACGACGGCTTCACCCTGCGGGATCTGGTCTCCTACGACGACAAGCACAACGAGGCCAACGGCGAGAACAACCGCGACGGGACCAGCGACAACAATTCCTGGAACTGCGGCGCCGAGGGCCCCACCGACGACCCCGGTATCCTCGCGCTGCGCGCCCGGCAGTCCCGGGCCATGCTCACCACGCTGATGCTGTCCTTCGGCGTCCCGATGCTGCTGGGGGGCGATGAGATGGGCCGCACCCAGGACGGGAACAACAACGCCTACTGCCAGGACAACGAGACGACCTGGTTCGACTGGGCCAGCGCCGACACCGCGTTGCTGGACTACACCAGGAACCTGATCGCCTTCCGGCGCGCTCACCCGGTCTTCCGCCGCCGGCGTTTCCTGGCCGGAGCCGAGGCCGCCGAGCTGCAATGGTTCACCCCCGCGGGCACGCCCATGAACAGCGCCGACTGGGCCGACCCGGGCGCCCGGGCGCTGGCCATCTACCTCGACGGGTCCGATGACCCCGACCGGGCCGAAGACGGCACCCCCCTGCTTGACGACGACTTCCTGGTCCTGGTCAACTCCTGGTGGGAGCCGCTCAACTTCGCCCTGCCTCCGGTTCGCCCCGGCGCGCAATGGCAGGCCGAGATCGACAGCTACGACCCCGCCGCCCCCGCCGGAGCGGGCCAACGCCAGGCCGGCGACCAGGTGACCGTCGGCCCCCGGTCCATCGTGGTGCTGTCTGGCCCGCGCCGGGACTGACCGCGCCGTTTCGGCATAGCTCAGCGACATTTCCGGCCAGAACATATGTGCGGACAGAGCCGTCCCCGAATAAACGTTCCCGGCCATCCCCGAATAAAAGGATCAGCCATATATCAGGTAGGTGCTCCTGACTTTGCTTAAGGTACTGCCGCAGGCGGAGTAATCACCCCTGATGGGTGATGCCCGGCCGGCGTTGAGTAGGTGAAAGTCAGGACCAGTCACTAGCGGCAAGGACGGGTCTCATGTCTGCGGCAGCCGTCCTGACCAAGGGGTGTAGATGACTAACGTCGACTTGGCGCGGGTGCAGTTCGCCTTTGTGTCGATCAATCATTTCTTCTTCGTCCCGATCACGATCGGCCTGGCCTTCCTGACCGCGTTGCTGCAGACGGCGTGGTATCGCAGCAAGCGCGATGAGTACCTGCGGCTGACCCGGTTCTTCGGCACGCTGCTGGTCATCAACGTGGCGATCGGCGTGGTGACCGGGATTGTGCAAGAGTTCCAGTTCGGGATGAACTGGGGCGCGTACTCCCGGCTGGTCGGCAACGTCTTCGGCGCGCCGCTGGCGATGGAGGGACTGGCCGCGTTCTTCCTGGAGTCGACGTTCCTGGGCCTGTGGCTGTTCGGCTGGGACAAGCTACCGCGCCGGATCCACCTGGCGACGATCTGGGCCGTCTCGTTCGGCTCCGCGCTGTCGGCGGCGTTCATCCTGGCGGCCAATTCCTGGATGCAGCACCCGGTCGGCTACACCATGGTCGGCGGCAAGCCGCAGCTGAACGACATCTGGGCCCTGTTCACCAACCCGGTGTTCGTGTGGGGATACGCGAAGGTCCTGTTCGTCTCGCTGGTCACCGGCACCATGGTCATGCTGGCGGTCTCGGCGTGGCAGTTGCGGCACGGCGGCGAGCGTGAAGTATTCACCCGCTCAGCGCGGCTGTCGCTGATCCTCCTGGTCCCGGCGATCCTGTTCACCATGCTGGTGGGCGATGAACTCGGGGTGATCGAGGCCACGTACCAGCCGATGAAGATCGCGGCGGCCGAAGCGCAGTGGAACACGTGCCAGCCGTGCTCGTTCTCGCTGTTCCAGATCGGCGGCGGCAACAACGACCAGACCCCGACCCAGATCATCGAGATCCCGCACCTGCTCTCGCTGCTGGCCACCAACCACTGGAACGGCAAGGTGGTCGGGCTGAACCCGCTGCAGCAGCAGTACACCCAGCAGTACGGTCCGGGTAACTACGTGCCGAACGTGTTCATCCAGTACTGGTCGATGCGGGTCATGGCCTACCTGGGAGTCCTGGTCCTGGGCATATCGGTCTGGGGGCTGTGGCTGATCCGGCGGAAAAAGCTCGCGACATCCCGGGTGTTCCTCTTGGTGGCGGTGTGGGGGGCGGTGCTGCCGTTCGGCATGAATACCGCGGGCTGGTTCCTGACCGAAAGCGGCCGGCAGCCGTGGATCGTGCAGGGCATCATGCTGACCAAGAACGGGATCTCGCCGACCGTCAGCGTCACCTGGCTGTGGATCAGCCTGGTGGCCTTCGTCCTGCTGTACGGCGTGCTCGGCACCGTCGACCTGCTGCTGATGCTGAAGTACTCCCGCCAGCAGCTCCCGCCTCCGCGCACGGAGGCCGACGTGGACGCGCCGGTGCCGGCCGTCCAGTACTAAAGGGGTCACGATGAGCAGTCTCGTCCCGTTCTGGTACATCGTCATCGCCGTGCTGTGGACCGGCTTCTTCATCCTGGAGGGGTTCGACTTCGGCGTCGGCATGCTGCACGGGCTGATCGGCACCGACGAGGCGGGCCGCCGGGCGGCCATCAACACGATCGGGCCGCTGTGGGACGGCAACGAGGTCTGGCTGATCGTGGCCGGGGCGGGGATGTTCGCCGCGTTCCCGGGCTGGTACGCCACCATGTTCTCGGCCTACAACCTCGCGCTGGTCCTGCTGCTGGCCAGTTTGATCCTCCGCGGCGTGGCCTTTGAGTACCGCGGCAAGCGGGACGCGGCCCGCTGGCGCCGCACCTGGGATGGCCTGCTGACCGGGGGCAGCCTGCTGGCCCCGCTCCTGATCGGCGTGGCCCTGGCCGGGCTGCTGCACGGACTGCCCATCAACTCGGACCAGAATTTCACCGGCTCCTTCTGGGACCTGCTCCAGCCCTACGCCCTGTTCACCGGCATCACCCTGGTCCTGGTCTGCCTGCTGCACGGCGCGACGTTCTTGTCCCTGAAGACCACCGGCGACATGGAGGAGCGGTCCTGGCTGGTGGCCCGCCGCGTGGCCCCCTTCACCGGCGCCGCCGTCATCGGCTTCATCATCTGGACCCACGTGACCGCCAGCACGACCTTCTTCCTCAACGTGATCGAGCTGCTCGCCGTGCTCGCCGTCATCGCCGCCGTCTGGCTGGTCTACGCCCGCCGCGGGGGCTTCGCCTTCGCCGCGACCACGGTCACCATCGCCTCCTGCATCCTGTCGATCTTCGTCGACCTTTACCCCAACGTGATGGTCTCCTCCACCAGCCCCGCCTACAACCTCACCGTGCACAACACCGCGTCCAACGCGTACTCGCTCAAGGCCATGACCGTCGTCGTCATCATCTTCCTGCCGCTGGTCCTGGCCTACCAGACCTGGACCTACTACGTGTTCCGGCGCCGCGTCAGCCGGCAGGAATTTCTCCCGCCCGCCCTGTCAGCCGGGCCGGCGCCGGAGCCGGGACCCCGGTCTCCGGCTCCCAGCGAGCCCTCCGGCCGGACGGGATAAGTCCGGGCGAGATGAGCGACTTCGAGCTGAGCGCCGGCGAGTTCCGGGCCCTTTACGACCGGGTGCAGCGCATGTCCCGGCGCGGGCCAGCCGACCGGCTGGGGGCGCTGAACAACATCTCACCTGCGCAGGTGGTGGCGGCGGCTGGTGATGTCCGGCGCGGCCGCGCGGTGTCGCTGGAGGCGCCGGTGGAGAGCGAGGTGACGCCCGACAACCCCGATCCCGCCGTACATCAGATGACGGCGACCGGGACCGGTCCGGGTGCCGCTTCCGGGCTCTCATTCGCCCTGGACCGGGTGGCCATGAACATCCACGGCAACGCCGACAGCCACATCGACGCCCTGTCCCACGTGATCTTCGACGGGACCCTCTACAACGGCCTGAGCCCGGGCGCCGTCACGGCCGGGGGGGCGACCGAGCTGTCCATCGAGGCGGCGGCCGGCGGGATCGTCGGCCGTGGCCTGCTGCTCGACATTCCGCGGTTGCGGGGAGTGCCGTGGCTCGAGCCGGGTGATCACGTGACCACCGAAGACCTGATCGCGGCGCAGGCGGCGCAGGCGGTCCGCATCGAGCCGGGCGATCTGCTCTTCGTCCGGGTCGGCCACCGCAGCCGGCGCAGGACGCTCGGGCCGTGGGACGCCGCGCATGCGCGCGCCGGGTTGCATCCAGCGGCCATGGAACTCCTCGCGGAACGGCGGATCGCGGCCCTGGGCAGCGACGGCAACAACGACACGGCGCCCAGTACGACCGAGGATGTCGACTTTCCGGTGCACGTGCTCGCCGTCAACGCGATGGGCCTGCACCTGCTGGACTGGCTGCAACTCGACGACCTCGTCGCAGTGTGCGATGAGCTGAACCGCTGGTCGTTCCTCTGTGTCGTCGCCCCGCTGCGGCTCCGCGCCGCGACCGGCTCGCCCGTCAACCCGCTCGCCATTTTCTGAACCCGCAGGCCGGCCCCGGCCTGGGAAGGAGCACAGCATGGACGGTCAGTACGACGTGATCATCATCGGCACCGGGGCGGGCGGCGGCACGCTGGCCCGGCACCTGGCTCCCTCGGGTAAGCGCATCCTGCTGCTCGAGCGCGGCGACTGGCTGCCCCGTGAGCCGGAGAACTGGTCCACCGTGGACGTATTCGTCGACGGCCGCTACATCTCCCAGGACAGCTGGTATGACCCGAAGGCCAAGTCGTTCTACCAGCCGCAGGTGCACTACTTCGTGGGGGGCGCCACCAAGCTGTACGGAGCCGCGCTGTACCGGATGCGCGCCGAGGACTTCGGCGAACTGCGCCACCACGACGGGCTGTCGCCCGCCTGGCCCATCTCGTATGCGGACATGGAGCCTTACTACACCGCAGCCGAGTCGATGTACGAGGTGCACGGCGCGCGGGGCGAGGATCCGACCGAGCCGCCGGCCAGCGCGCCCTACCCGTACCCGGCGGTCTCCCACGAGCCCCGGATCCAGCAGCTCTCCGACGACCTGGCCGCGGCCGGCTATCACCCGTTCCACGCGCCGTGCGGCGTCAGGCTCAACGAGGCGGACCTGCCCTACAGCATCTGCGTGAAATGCAATGCCTGCGACGGCTTCCCGTGCCCGCTGCACGCCAAGTCTGACGCCGAGGTGTCCGGCGTCCGGCCTGCCCTCGAGCACGCCAACGTCACCCTGGTCCGGAACGCACTGGTGACCAAGCTGGAGACCAACTCGGCCGGGACCGCGGTCACCCAGGTCGTGGTCGAGCGCGACGGCCAGACCGAGCGGTATCAGGGTGACATCGTGGTCGTCTCCTGCGGTGCGGCCAACTCCGCCAAGCTGCTGCTGGCCTCGGCCAACGACAAGCACCCGAACGGGCTGGCCAACGGCTCCGATCAGGTCGGCCGCAACTTCATGTACCACGATAGCCAGGCCGTTCTGGCCCTGTCCCAGGACCCGAACCCGACCGTGTTCCAGAAGACCCTCGCCTTCAATGACTTCTACTTCAGCGGCCCGGACTTCGACTACCCGATGGGCAACATCCAGATGATCGGCAAATCACAGGCGGCCATGTTCCGCGGCGAGAAGCCCCTTGAGACCAGGTTCGCGCCGAACTGGGCGCTGCGCGACGTCGCCGAGCACGCCGTGGATTTCTGGCTGTCCACCGAGGACCTGCCGCAGCCCGACAACCGGGTCACCCTCGGCCCGGACGGCGGCATCCACCTGGCCTACACGCCGAGCAACCCCACCGCGGCCAAGCGGCTGTACCAGCAGCTCCACTCGATGCTCGGCTCGCTGCACATGCATCCCGGCCACCTGGCTCACCGGTTCGCGTACCTGAAGACCGACATCCCGGTGGCCGGCTGCGCGCACCAGGCCGGGACGGTCCGGTTCGGCTCGGACCCGGCCACATCGGTGCTCAACGCCGACTGCCGGGCCCACGAACTCGACAACCTCTACGTCGTCGACACCAGCTTCTTCCCGAGCATCAGCGCGGTGAACCCCGCCCTGACCGCGATGGCCAACGCCGTCCGGGTCGGCGACCACCTGCTCCAACGGCTCAGCTGACCCGCCCCGGCCGATCATCCCTGGTCGGCCGGGGCCACGGCGCTCACCGGGGACCTCAGGCCGGTCGCCAGGATATCGATGCTCAAGGCCAGGATCCATGCTGGGAACAGCAGCTCCACCCAGGGTGAGAAGCCGACGCCGATCAGCAGCACGAGCGCGGTCACGAACCCGGCCAGGGTGAGCCACCTGGAAACGATCTCAGTGCGGCGCGCGATGGTCACGGTGGTCAGCGTGAAGACCGCCGCCATCCGCATCGCATAGACGTTCAGCAAGATCCCGGTGACGATGCGCCCCACCGCCAGGGTTCCCGCGTCGGGCGGGCTGGAGGTCGCCGCCGCGATCACGGCGCCGGTGATCGCGGCGGCGACGAAGATCATGGCGACGAACAGCAGGCCGCTGCCCAGGAACACGGTCGCGAAGAAGCGGTCCTCGCGCTCCCCGATCCGGTCCCTGAGCACCCCGACGAACCACAGGAACGCGATCCCGGCGAATGGGACGAGATTCAGCGCGATCGCCACCGCGGCCCGGCGGTGCGAATTGGTCAACCACGATCCCGGGACCGCGGGATGAGCGGGGACAGAGACTCGCAGCAGCACCAGCGCAGCGGTCAGGAGCACCGAGAAGATGATCCCGGCGACCGCGGCCGCACGGGGCGTCCGCAGCGGGCTCCCGGCCCGCAGCGGACGCATGGCCGCTTCATTCATCGCCGCAACCCCCCAGTCGCCCCCGCCCCACCATGTGATGACGGATATGCACGTGACAGTTACTCTTAGCATCCCCGTGATCACCGCGAGGGTAATCCGAGCCCAGCCCCGTAAAATTCGCGCGGGGGCGCCGCCTTGAATGGACAGAATCGCCTGTTTTCCGGCCACGCCAGGACACTTTCGTCGCTTGCGACGGGAAATAGTCAATTGATTTACGGACTTTAGTCCCTTGTACGGCCAAACACCTTGCGGAACCCTGGGTACCGATGAGCGACGCAAGCATGCCAGCCAGGCGCGGTCTGCGCGCGGTGCCCCGGCCCACCTCCCGCACGCTTCCTGATATGCCGATGGAGACCAAGCTCCACGCTCCCAGCTTGCGCCGGGAGCTGGTGGAGCGGCGGTCACTCCTGGCCGTGCTGGCCGCCACGACCGCCAAGCTCGTCCTCATTGAGGCTCCGGCGGGCTTCGGCAAGACCACTCTCGCCGCGCAGTGGCGGGCCAGCATGTCCGAGAAGCGACGGTTCGCTTGGGTCTGTATCGATCGCGGCGACGATGACCCTGGGAGGCTGTGGTGGCATATCGTGCACGCGCTGCAGCGAGCCTGCCCTGGTCTCGACGTCGATGAGGTGCTCCGGGCGCTCCGGGCCCCGGTCCCTGACATCACCGGCTCGGTGATACCCCTCCTGGTGGCTGAGCTGGCCGCGTTTCACGCGCCGGTTGTCCTCGTTCTTGATGACTATCAGCTGATCAAGGAACCGAGCAACCACGAGCAGACCGCTTTCCTGCTGCTCCATCTGCCGCCATCCGCGCAGATCGCGCTCGTCACGCGCACCGGTCCGCCGCTCCCGCTGGCCCGGCTGCGCGCCGCCGGTGAGATGGTCGAGATCCGGATGCCCGAACTGCGGCTCGAGCCCGCAGAGGGGGCGGCGCTGGTGCAGAACGTCTCCGGCCTCGAGCTGGCCGAGCCCGATCTGGCCGATCTGCTTGAGCGTACCGAAGGGTGGCCCGCCGGACTGTATCTCGCCGCGCTTTCCCTGCGCGGTCACCCGTCGCCAAGCGCCTTCATCCGCCAGTTCACCGGCGACAACCGGTTCATCGTCGACTTCCTCGCTGAGGAAGTGCTGGCCCGCCAGCCGCGCGACATCCGCCAGTTCCTCGCGCGGACGGCCGTTCTCGACCGATTCTGCGCGCCCCTCTGCGACGCAGTTACCGGGTCCGCTAACGCGGCGGAGGTCATTGACGCCCTCGAGCGCGAGAACCTCTTCGTCGTGCCTCTTGACGACAACCGCCAGTGGTACCGCTATCACCATCTGTTCGCGCAAGTGCTTCGCGGCCAGCTGGCCAGGACCGAGCCGGGCCTCGAGCAGACCTTGTACGAGCACGCCAGCGCATGGCATCGGCGGTGCGGATCAACGGACCAGGCAATCGGTTACGCGCTCGCCGCCGACGATAATAGCGGGGCCGTCGACCTCATTGCGCGCCATTGGCTAGGCTACGTCAACTCGGGGCGGACAGAGACGGTTCGCGGTTGGCTGCGCTCTCTCGGTGACGACCAGATTGCCGCCCATCCATTGGCCGCGCACAGCGCAGCATGGGTCGCCGCCTTGTCCGGCGAGCGGGAGTCCGTGCGGCGCTGGCTTCCAGACATCATGTTCGGAGAGCATGATGGTCCTCTTCCTGACGGCATGCGGTCGCTGGAGTTCTCGGCCGCAGCGCTCGGCGGCACCTTCGGATTCGGGGGCCTCCGGGCCATGCAAGAATCGGCCGCCAGGGCCGCCGAGCTGGAACCCGACCCCATGTCGCCCTGGTACCCGCTGGCGCAAACCGCGCTCGGCTTCAGCCTGTACCTTTCCGGAGAACCCGGGGCAGCGGAGCCGCTCAGGAAGGCGATAATGAGCGAGGCGCCGGTTCCGCTGGTGCGCATAATGGCCCTTTCCGCCGCGTCGCTGGTGGCGACCAAGGAGGGCAGGATCGCGCAAGCGGGGGAGCTCGCGAGCGCCGCCCTGCGCGTCGCGGAGGACGGCGATCTCAGCCAGACGCCGCACAATTCCCTCGCCCACACGGCCGCCGGCGCGGTTCACGCGCTGGCCGGGCGGCTTGCGGAGGCTCGCACCGAGTTCGAGCGCTCGCTGCGGTCACGCAGGCTGCGGCCCGGGCTCAGCCCGTGGCCCACCCTGGAAAACCTGCTCAGGCTCGCCTCGCTGCTGCTCGACACCGGCGACCGCGCTGAAGCGGTCGCGCTTCTCGACGAGGCCAGGAACATACTGACCTCGCTGCCTGACGGCGCGCACGCTCAGCTGGCCCAGCTGGAACGGCTTGAGCAGCGGATCACCACCAAGCAGTCGCGGGTCGTCTCACCTTCGGCTCAGCTGACCGAACGCGAGGTGGCGGTGCTCCGTCTGCTCGCGGGGACGCTCTCGCTCCGCGAGATCGGGCAGGAGATGCACCTGTCGCAGAACACGGTCAAGACCCACGTCCAGGCGATCTACCGTAAGCTCGGCGTTTCCACCCGGCACGCCGCCGTAGCGAAGGGCCGCGAGACCGGCGTTCGGTGAGTTCAGATCAGGTTGAGCTCCCGGGCGCGCCGGACCGCCTCGCCGCGGCGAGCCGCTGACAGCTTGCGGTAGATGCTTCTGAGGTGGGTTTTGACCGTGTTCACCGAGATATACATCTCGGCGCCGATCTCGGCGGTGCTGAGCATGCCCGACAAGAGCCGGAGCACCTCGCGCTCGCGGTCGCTGAGCGGCTCGACGATTATCGGCGCGGTGTGATCCGGATCGGGCGATGGGGCGGTGGCCCTGCTGGTAGTCATCTGCGGGTGGTCCAGCAAGTCCTGGTAGGCATGGGCCAGCTCGGGATCGCGCCGGAGCACCGGGTGGATCCAGGCGCGCTCCATGGCGAAGGCCAGCCGGAGCCGCTCGGGTTGGCCCAGCCGCAGCGCACGCTCGAGTGACCGGCGGCCCCGCACGCCGTCGCCGGCACCGTAGCTGAGCCGGGCATCGACCAGCCATCCCTCCAGGCGGACCTGGTCCGGCGGATCATCCAGGCCGGCCACTCCGGCGGCCAGGGCACGCTGCGCGCCCCCCGTATCACCAGCAGCCAGCCAGGCCTGCGCGAGCGCGACGGCCGCATCGAGCACGGAGGCCGGCTCGGCCCGCCCGGCCGTCTCAACGGCGGACTTGACGTCCCCGGCCGCAGCCCAGACCCGGGACTGGATAAGCATCAGCCTGTGTTCCAGCCAGCGCGGGGGCGACCAGCCCTGATAGGCGCGACTGAGCGTTTCCGACGCGGCCTTGGTCGTGCCTTCGGCGAGCTGGCAGCGCGCCGCGACCAGGCAGGCGATGGCGGCTAGCAGCTTGTCCGGAGCGATCCGCAGGGCCCCGTCCGCCAGTTTCAGCTGGCCATGGGCCTGCCGCAGTTCGTTGCGTTCAAGGTGCACGTAGGCGAGGGCGACGGTCGCGGCCGGGCTGACGAACTCGGCCAGCCCATCGGCGCGGTTCTCGGCCGCTCCCGCCGCTTGGTCGGCTAGCTTAACGGCCTGGCTCAGCCGCCCGCGCAAGGCCTCCACCAGAGCGAGATGCCCCAGGCCGTCACCGCGCTCATACCTCGCTCCGGGAGTGGACGCGGCGGCGATGGCCGAACGAAGGGTGGCGGCGGCCTGATCGAGGTCGCCTGAGGAGAGTTCGACCGCTCCGCGGCCGAGGAGCACCTGCGCGTGAATCTCTGGATGCCGGGCGAGCTGGCTTCCGGTGATCTCCCCGAGCAAGGTCTCGGCCTTGACGACCGCGGCCCGGGCCGCGTCCAGGTCGCCGATGCGGCGGGATACGGCCAGCCTGACCTGCGCAGCGGCCAGCCGGGCCGGGATTTCGCGGGTAACGGGAAGGCTCTCAAGCAGGCCTTCCGCCGCGGCCAGCGTGGCACCGTCCGGAACGGCGTCAGGGCCGGACAGCTCGAGCGCGGCTTCCACCAGCAAGGGGGCCGCCCCAGTCCAGGGCGACTCCGCGAGCATGCGCTGGAAACCCTCGGCGAGCAACCGGCGGCCTCGCGGTTCGACGAGCTGGCTGATCGCGAGCTCATCCACGGCTATCCGGGCCGCGAACGGCCAGTCGCCCGACTCCCCCGCGTATCGCACGGCTTCGCTGACCGAGCCGTTCTGCTGATACCAAAGAGCAGCCCGCCGATTGAGCTCGGGCACCTGGCCCGGGCACTCCCGCCGGAGCTTCAGCCGCAACACCGCGGCGAACAGCGAATGATAGCGATACCAACCGTGCCCGACCGGCCGGACGAACGCGTTCGCCTGCGCGAGGGCCGGGAGCAGGTCTGCCGCAGGTTCGTCATCGTTCAGCTCACGAGCTATATCTGCGTTTACCTGGTTCAGGATGCTCGTCCGCAGGAGAAAGTCCCTGGTGGAGGGGGGCTGGGCGTTCAGTACCTCGTCCACCAGGTAACTAGTGACGGCACTGTCCTCGGAATCGAATTCCTTAGCGAATTGCTCAGGGTCGGGATGGCCCTCCAGCGAGATCGCGGCCAGGCGGACACCCGCCGCCCAGCCCTCAGTCTTCCCGACGATCCGTTCGAGCCCGTCAGCGGATAGCGTGATGCCCTGCCGGGCCATGAGCAAGGCCGATTCGGCCACGCTGAAGGCGAGGTCGTCCGCGCGGATCTCGGTCAGCTCCCCGGTGAGCCGGTACCGGTGCAGGGGCAGCAGCGGGTCCATCCGAGATGACACCACCAGACGCAGGCCCGGCGCCGCGTTCCTCAGCAGGTAGGCCAGCCCGTCCAGCGTGTCCTGTTCGGTCACCAGATGCAGGTCGTCGAGGACTACCACCACCGGCGGATCCTGTGCCGCCAGCATGGAGGCCAGCCGCAGCAGGAAGACATGGTCGGCCGGCCCGTGGCCCGCGGCCGACGAAACCGGCGGGACGGCGAGGCCAGCCTGCCGCAAGGCCGCCACGACGTACGACCAGAAAACCTTGGGCCGGTTGTCGTAGTCGTCAAGGGTGACCCAGACCAACGTAGCGGGATCGGAGCGGGCGGCGGCCCACGAGGCGATCGTCATCGTCTTGCCGGAGCCCGCAGGACCGGTGACCGTGGTCAGCGGACCACGCGCGCCCGCCGCGATGAGCTTGTCGATGTGCGGGCGGCGGACCGCCCAGGAAGGCATACCGGGCACGGTGATCTTGGAGGTCAAGACAGGATCGTCCGCGACCGCCACCAGTCCCCTCGAGCGGGCGGCCGCGCGGGCGCTCATGCCGGATGTCACTTAGATCCCCCCGATCCGGCCGGCTCGATTGCCGTTCGGACAAGCTAGGTCTACTACCGCAAAGCCGTGCCCGATAGGTCGGTGGGTCCTCACCGCGCCCATCTTGTAACACACGTTCACCCGGATATGGGTGACCTGTCATCACCCCGCGAGAAATCTCACCAGGGTGACGGATCACCCGTAGTGCGTGGCGCGCGGTGCTGCCGCTCACCTGGCCGCTCATCCACAACGGGTGATGCCCGGCGGCCTGGACCCTGCCAGCATCGTGGGGCGGGCCATGGCTTGAAGGCGAGGGCACCCGGAAGGGTCATGTCCAGGTGACCTGTCATGTATCACCATCGGGGCAAGGAGTTAGTGAAATGGGCCAGCCTTTCAAGGGCACGATCAAGACCGACATCCGCGATTCGGTTCCTGACTGGGCGCCGTTCGAGCCGCCTAGGGCGCCCGACGGCGCGCCCAGTGTCGTCTATATCGTGCTCGATGACGTGGGCTTCTCCGCCATGTCGTCTTACGGGGGCCCGATCGAGACGCCGAACATCGACCGGATCGCAGCCGACGGGATCCGCTACACGCAGTGGCACACGACGGCGCTGTGCTCGCCGACCCGGTCGTGCCTGCTGACCGGCCGCAACCACACGCGTAACTCGATGGCGTGCATTACCGAGGCGGCGATCGGGTTCCCGAACGCGAGCGGGACCATCCCGCCGGAGAACGGCATGGTCTCGGAGATCCTGGGCGAGCAGGGCTGGAATACCTACATCGTGGGGAAGTGGCACCTGTGCCCGACGGTGGAGATGAACATCGCCTCGACGCGGCGGAACTGGCCGAGCGGCCGCGGGTTCGAGCGGTTCTACGGGTTCCTGGGCGCCGAGACCAACCAGTGGTACCCGGACCTGGTCTACGACAACCACCCGGTCGACCAGCCGAAGCTTCCTGAGCAGGGCTACCACCTGACCACGGACCTGACCGACAAGGCGCTGGAGTTCATCAAGGACGCCAAGACCGTCGCGCCGGACAAGCCGTTCTTCCTGTACTACGCGCCCGGCGCCGCCCACGCCCCGCACCACGTCGCCAAGGAATGGGCCGACAAGTTCCGCGGCCGGTTCGACATGGGCTATGAGGTGCTCCGTGAGCAGACCCTGGCCCGGCAGAAGGACATGGGCATCGTCCCGGCCGACACCGCCCTGCCGCCCATCAACCCGATCGGCACCCCGGAGACCCGCCAGGGACCTGACGGTCAGCCGTTCCCGCCGCTGGACTACACGCGGCCGTGGGACTCCCTGACCGCGGAGGAGAAGCGGCTATTCGCCCGGATGGCCGAGGTGTACGCCGGGTTCCTGGCCCACGCCGACTATCACATCGGCCGGCTGCTGGACTACCTGGAGGAATCCGGCCAGCGGGAGAACACCCTGGTCATCGTGGTGTCCGACAACGGCGCCAGCGGCGAAGGCGGCCCGAACGGGTCGGTAAACGAGATGCTGTTCGCCAACGGCATCCCCGATGACATGAAGACGAACCTGGCCATGCTCGACGAGCTGGGCGGGACGAAGACCTACAACCATTACCCCAACGGGTGGGCGATGGCGTTCAACACGCCGTTCAAGATGTGGAAGCGGTATGAGTTCAACGGCGGCACCGCTGACCCGTGCATCATCTCCTGGCCCACGGCCACCAGCGAGGCCGGCCGGGGCGAGCTGCGGCACCAATACCATCATGCGATCGATATCGTGCCGACCATCCTGGATGTCCTCGGGGTGCAGGCCCCGGAGACGATCAAGGGGCATGTGCAGAGCCGCTTCGACGGGGTGAGCATGCGCTACACCGCGGAGATGGCCTCGGCGCCCTCCGCCCGCCCGACGCAGTTCTATTCGATGCTCGGGTCGCGGGGGATCTGGCATGAAGGGTGGAAAGCCATCACCACCCATCCCACCCTCAGCGGCTGGAGCCACTTCAACGACGACACCTGGGAGCTGTACCACACCGACACCGACCGGGCCGAGCTGCACGACCTGGCCGCCGAGCACCCGGACAAGCTGCGCGAGCTGGTCAACCTGTGGTTCGCCGAGGCCGGCCAGAACGGGGTGTTCCCGCTCGATGACCGGTCCGCGCTGGAGATCATCACCACGCCGCGGCCGCAGCTGGCCGCGCCCCAGACCCGCTACGTCTACTTCCCCGACACCGCGGAGGTACCCGAGCAGCAGGCGGTCAACGTCCGCAACCGGTCCTACTCGATTGGGGCGCTGGTGGACCTGCCCGCTCCCGGCGCGCAGGGCGTGCTGTTCGCGCACGGGTCGCGGTTCGGCGGGCATGCCCTGTACGTGAAGGACAACCGGCTGCACTACGTCTACAACTTCGTCGGCCTGTTCGAGCAGAAGATCGACGGGACCGAAGACCTGCCCGTGGGCGAGAACCTCATCCTGTCTGCCTCCTTCGACAAGGATGGCGAGGATCCCCCCGGCGTCGCGACCGGGATCCTGTCCCTTTACCACGGGGACAAGAAGGTCGGCGAAAGCCGCATCAAGACCCAGCCCGGGCTGTTCTCGCTCGCGGGCGAGGGCCTGTGCGTCGGACGGGACAGCGGCGAGGCGGTGACCAGCGACTACCCGCACGAATCGCCGCACACCTTCACCGGCGGCACCATCAAGCGGGTCGCCGTCGACGTCAGCGGCGATCCGTACATTGACCTCGAGCGCGAAGCCGTGGCCATGCTGGCCCGCGAGTAGGGACAGGCGCCGATGCTGACCGTCCCGGACGGCACGATCAGGTAGGCGGAGGCTCGGACTCCAGCGCGGTGGCCGAGGCCCGGCGGATGGTCCCCGCGCCACCCAGCAGGGCCCGGCGCCACGGCGCAACGCCCTCGATCTCGGTTTCCAGCGAGAAGCTCAGGAACGTCCTGATGACCACGATCAGCCCGAGCCCGAGGAGATTGTCGATGGTGGGCGAGACCGCGATGGTGCGAAGCAGGTCGGCGGCGACCAGGACCTCCAGCCCGAGCAGCAGGGTCCCGCCGAAGGCCTGACGCAGGACGAGATAAACCTTCGCCGACCACCCGGAGCGACGCGCGGTCACCGCCGCGAGCACGAACGACCAGACCACGCCGACGACCAGGATCGCGGCACCCAGTACCTCGAAACCCTGGGCCACGTGATCCATCAGCGCGGTGAACGTCTCAGTGTGCGCCTCGCCCGCGGCCGCCGCCGCGGCGATCACGTGCTCCTGCCCCGCATTCAGCCTCCTCAGCTAGCAACTTAGCGTGGCCCGGGTCAGGAAGCGCGGATAAGCCTGCGCTCGGGCAGCGACGGCATCGCCGCATCATCAGCACTGCCTTCCGCCGCGTTGAATCGCCGCCCGTACCAGCGGGCCAGCGGATCAGCAGTCGCACCGTGGGCGATCACGCTGACCAGAACGGTGAAGGTGATGACCGCGACCGCCGGCCCGGCATTACGTTCGCCGAGGTCCTCGAGCGCGAGCAGGGCAAATACCACCGACGCCAGGCCGCGAGGACCAAACCAGCCGACGAACGCAACGGCCGCGCGGCCGAACCGTGCGCCGGCCAGCGCGACCGCGACCGGCGCCATCCTGATCACGGTCAGGCTGAGCACGGCATAGATCACCACCTGCCAGGTCAGGTACGTTATGGCCGGGACAACCGCGACGACGCCGAACGACAACCAGACCAGCAATGAGACCAGCGCGCCCGTCTCCTCCACAAACGGCATCAGCCGCTCGCCGCGCTGCCCGCCGATGGCACCGAAGGCCAGCCCGCCCACGAAGGCGGCAATGAAGCCATTACCGTGCAACGCCAGCGCGCAGGCATAGGCGCATACCGCCAGGGCCAATACCGCCGAGCCCGCGAACGCCCCCTCGGCCCAGCCACGGCGCCGCGCGGTCCGCACCAGAAGGCCGCCCGCCCCGCCCACCACCGCGCCGATCAGCACGCCCAGCGCCAGTTCACCGACGGCTTCAAGTGGGCCGGCGCTGGCGGCGTGCTCAGCGGTCGCCGCTCCCGCCACCGCGACCAGCACGACCGGGGTGGCAATCCCGTCATTGAGCCCGCTCTCGACGTTGATGAGCCGCCGGATCCGGGCCGGGACCGCGGGGTTGACCATCATCCCCGCGCCAAGCGCAGCGTCCGTGGGGGCAAGAGCAGCGCCCACCAGCAGGGCCAGCCAGATACCGATGCCTTTGAACAGGGCAAACGCCAGCAACGTGCCCAGGCCGATGGTCAATGGCAGCCCGATTCCGAGCAGCCGCAGGCACAGGCCCATGTCCGAGTGCAAGTCCCGCAGCCCGACCCGAGAGGCATCAGAGAACAACACCAGGACCAGCGTGAGCTCCGCCAGTGACTTAACCAGCCCAGTTGACGGGACGAACCCCAGCGTCGCCAGCGGCCCGTGCGTCAGCAGCACGCCGGCCACGACGAACAGGATCGGCGCGGTCACGTCAAACCGCTCCAGCCGCGCCGACAGCATTCCCCACGAGAAGATCAGCGCCGTCACGATGGCCAGATCGGAGGCGCTCATGATCTGGCCGGCTGACGCTGCTCCTGGCCGGCAGGTGCCCCGCCGGGCTCCTGCCGGACGGTCACCTGCGGCGGGAAACGCGCCTCGCGGTGCGCCGTCCCGTGCGACGGGCTACTCTGCGTGCTCCGAACATTTCATTCCTCCAGATTGTGGCAGCCCCTGCTTAGGGCAGCATCTGGCTGGATCGGCGGCGCCGCATCACCCGGCGAGGATGACCCGCGGCGGCCTAGATCCACATCGCCGGAAAGACCTGGACCAGGGTCTTCGCGTATCAGGCGCCGGATCATCCCGCCGGGATGAGGCAGGCCAGCCAGCCGGCGCGGGATCGTGACGGTGGAGCAGGCTGACCGCCGCCTGGCGCATGCCGTGGCGGAGCGGTCGGCCGAGCCCGGTCTGTGACGTCCAGCCCACCCAGGCCCAGGAGGCGGCGTGGTAACTGACCTGAGGGCCAGCTGACGATGACGAACGGCAGTGCGCCCGCGTCAGCCGGTCCACACGTGGCGCCGAGGAAGGGCGAGAGCCGGTGGCCGATGGCGCTGGCGGTCCTGACCGCCGGAGGACTGCGCGCGGTGCTGCCACCTGCGCTCAGGGCCGGAGATGCCCGCTGGGCCTTCGTGGTCGTCCTCGTCGCCCTGCTCGCGATACTCATCGTCGGTGACCCCGGGCGCATCGACCGTGACTCCCGATGGCTGCGGGCCCTGACCGGGACGCTGATCGGGGTGATCTCTGTCGTGAATGCCTCCGCCGCGGTTCGCCTGGTGGCCGGGATCATCGACGGCGCCAAGTTCAGTAACAATGCGAACATCCTGCTCGCCAGCGGCGGCGCGATCTGGCTCACCAACGTGCTCGCCTTCGGCTTGTGGTACTGGGATCTCGACCGGGGCGGAGCGGCGGCCCGGGCCCGCGGGCAACGCCATCAGGTCGCCTTCGTTTTCCCTGAAATGGCCCACGCTGAGTACGTAGGGGCTGACTGGTATCCGAAGTTCATGGACTACCTGCACCTGTCGTTCACGACGGCCACGGCCTTCAGCCCTACCGACGTCTCGGCGATCAGGCCCTGGGCGAAGCTCATGATGATGTCGGAAGAGGCGATTTCGCTCGTGGTCGCGGTGCTCGTGGTCTCGCGTGCGGTGAACATCTTGAGGTAGTCAGCCGGACAGCTTAATCGCCGCTCATCCGGGTACCGGATTCACCCGTGGTGCATGGGGCGCCGCAGGCTCAGGCACGTAAGGGTGGAGTATTGGCCATTGCCCGTCGTAACAAGCTGGGGGCCGCGTTGCCGCCGTCCTACTATGAGATCCGCGTCATCGGCGTCCTCCCGCCCGAAGCCTTGCTGGACTTCGAGCGGCTCAACGCCACGGTGGAGCCGGTCGAAACGGTCCTGCACGGCCCCCTGCAGGACCAGGCCGCCCTGCACGGGCTCTTGGCCAGGCTTCAGACCTTCGGCGTGCAGGTCCTGGAGGTACGCCGGCTCCATGACCCGGCTCCGCCTGACCCGGATCCGCTCGCCGAGCACCATCAGCCTGGCGATTGATGCCTGCCGCGGGAAACGCGGCCGCGCCCGTCCGGCTCGCGGCCGCGGACACGCGACGCCGCTGGCAGGCGAAAATGGTACCCCTGCGCATTTGTCTGCCCATCATTCCTGAGGGGTGATGCGGGATTTCCCCCTGATTCCTCACGGCGAGCTCGTGGCTGGGCAGCACGAAGCCAGCGCGGTGCCAGGTGCATTACTTCACCGACGGCGCCGCCAGCTCGACCACATGGCCAAGGGACTTCAGCTGAGTGATGGCGCGTAAACCGCCGCGACTAAGCGGCGGCGGAAGGTGATCCTGGCGGTGATGGTAGTGACCGCGGCGGCGTGCATAGCATGGACCGCTTAACCTGCGAGCGTGTGATCCCGGCGGTGCTAGCGCTAAGGCGCGGGCGCTGGCCGGAAAACGCCGGGCGAAGCTGCGCGATCGCAAGGATCACTCCCGGATTGCGGCGCTCGGATATTGTGAATACAAACCAAGTCCGATTCTCGTTGTCGTCGTTGGCAACGCTACCATCACTGTCGGAACGATCATTTCGGGAAAATCCTCATGTAAGCGCTTTTCGTATCCCGTTACCCGGCCGCCACGCGGCCCTGATGACCTCTCTGAGCAGCATGTACCTGCCACTTGACCGCAGCTCGCAGGCGTCGATTTTCCAGCTGGAAGGCGCCCCGCCGCCCGGCCTCACCTTTACTTACAGATAAGTATCACCGAACTTCGGCGCCGTCTGCCGGATCCAGCCAGCAGCTCGAGGGGTGAACGCTAATGGTGCCTGAGTTTCTCACGGCACGACCAGCATGCCCGGCGAAATATCCAGGACGCTCACCTGGCACCTGGCCCGGGCGAGCAATAATACCGCCAGCTCCGCAGGCAAGCTAAAGCAGCGTCACAGCCCAGGCCGCAAGCATGTTTGATAATTCCTCGATGAGGGTGGCCTCAGTGGCCGATCACCGTTACGGCGTCATAATACGCGGCATGCGAATCGTAAGTTACCATGCTTTCGAGACTATATGGGCAGCGCAGTGAAGCAATCGCCTGGAACGTATTACAGCCGCCGCGGCCGGTCCGGCCAGCGGGCCCGGGCCCCGGCCCCCGGTAGCTGAGACGCGGCGCGCCAGTCGTCCGCGGAGGGTGGTTGCGCTGGCCTGCCGTCTGCTGACAATCGGGGAGTGAGTTGGCTGAACCTAACGGGCCGCGACGTGGGTCCCTTCGCGACCTTCGTCGACCGTGTCCGACCGGACGGCACGGTAGCCCGGTGGGAATCCCGCCGCCACCGCAAGCACCCGCCCGGTGCCCCCGCCGCCGGGTCGACATGGTGGGCCCCCCGGTCGCGGGGCTGGTGGATCGCCATCCTGTTCGCCGTGGGATCGCTATTGTTCGCGCTCGGCGCGGTCCCCGGCTACGCGAGCGCCGTCGGGGCGCGCTGGGACGCCGTGACCTTCTTTGTCGGCTCGCTGTTCTTCACCGCAGCGGGGTTCCTGACGTACCGGGAAGCCGTGGACGCCGGGCCGCAAGCGCCCGGGGCCGGCCGACGGCGCTTCTTTGTCTTCCAGCCCCGCAGGATCGACTGGTGGGCCACGGCCGTACAACTAGCCGGGACCCTGTTCTTCAACATCAGCACCGGCAATGCGGTGCGGGTGGACCTCACCGCCAAAGCCGCGAATCAGCATGTATGGCGCCCCGATGCCATCGGCTCGGTCTGCTTCCTGGTCGCCAGCGGGCTGGCCTGGTTCGAGGTCTGCCACGGCTGGACCGCGTGGCGCCCCCGCTCGTGGTCATGGTGGATCACTCTGGTCAACCTGGCCGGGTCGGTCGCCTTCGGCGTGTCCGCTGTGGCCGGTTACATCAGCCCGGCGACCGGCCAGCTGCACAACGCCGAGCGGTCAAACCTCGGCACCCTGATCGGCGCGGTCTGCTTCTTCGCCGGGGCGCTCCTGCTCTTGCCCGAGCGCACCGAGGAAATCAGCGCCCCGGTGCCCGCGTCCGGGCGCCAGCAGTAGGTCACCCGTTGTGGATGATGACGCCGGCGGACATCTGCCCCGAGCATGAGGGAAACGTGTCGCCCGATCGATGGAGAGTCCACCATGCCCTTGCACGAGCGTGACACCGTCCGTCAGCAGCTGGAGGACTGCGTGTTCGTCGGTCGCGACCTGACCGCGCCTGTCCCGAAGTACCGGTTCCCTAAAGACGAGACGGCTCCGAAGGAGGCGTTCCAGGTGGTGTCCGACGAGCTGATGCTCGACGGCAACTCCCGCCAGAACCTGGCCACGTTCTGCCAGACCTGGGTCGAGCCCGAGGTCATGGCCCTGATGGCGCTGTCGATCGACAAGAACATGATCGACAAGGACGAGTACCCGCAGACGGCCGAGATCGAACAGCGCTGCGTGCACATGCTGGCCGACCTCTGGCATGCGCCCGAGGCGGCGAACACCGTGGGCGCCTCGGCCATCGGGTCTTCGGAAGCCTGCATGCTCGCGGGCATGGCGGCCAAGTGGCGGTGGCGGGCCAAGCAGCAGGCCGAAGGCAAGCCGACGGACAAGCCGAACATGGTGTGCGGCCCGGTCCAGGTGGTGTGGCACAAATTCGCGAAATACTGGGACATCGAAATGCGCGAGGTGCCGATGTCCCCTGGCCATTACATGATGGATCCGGCCTCCATGCTGGAACGCGTGGACGAGAACACGATCATGGTCGTCCCCACCCTCGGCGTGACCTACACCGGCGCCTATGAGCCGGTGGAGGCCCTGGCGGCCGCCCTGGACCAGCTGCAGGCCGACACCGGCCTGGACATCCCGATCCACGTGGACGGGGCCAGCGGCGCCTTCCTCGCCCCGTTCTGCGCGCCCGACCTGCCCTTTGACTTCCGTCTCCCCCGCGTCAAGTCGATCAGCGCCTCGGGGCATAAGTTCGGCCTGGCTCCGCTGGGTGTCGGCTGGGTCCTGTGGCGGGACCGGCAGGAGCTCCCTGACGACCTGATCTTCCACGTGAACTACCTGGGCGGCGACATGCCGGTCTTCCAGATCAATTTCTCCCGCCCGGCCGGCCAGATTGTCGCCCAGTACTACAACTTCATCCGTCTCGGCTTCGAAGGTTACAAGCGGATCCAGGACGCGTCCTACGCAGTCGGCCAGTACCTGGCCGGCGAGATCGTCAAGCTCGGCCCGTTCGAGCTCCTGTGTGACAGCGACCCGGCCACGGGCATCCCGACGGTCACCTGGCGGATCCGCGAAGGCGAAGACCCTGGCTACACGCTGTTCGACCTGGCCGACCGGCTGCGCCTACGAGGCTGGCAGGTGCCCGCCTACACCCTCACCGGCACGGCCTCCGACATTCCCGTGCAGCGCATTCTGGTCCGGCTGGGGGTCAGCCAGGACATGGCGTCCCTGCTCCTGGACGACTTCCGGGACGCCGTGGCGCATTTCGCCAAGCATCCGGTCACGGTGCCGATGTCGAAGGAAGAGTCCACCGGGTTCAACCACCTGTAACGCCGACGCTGCCGCCCAGGCCGGATTGTACCTCTGCGTGATGAATCGACTACGTTATGTGTTAAGAGCACATCACGGAGGAGACGGCAGCCATGGCAGAGGCGGCGAGGTTCACGATCGGGGTCAGGGCGAGCTGCCCGGATGGCTTCTGCGGCACGGTGAGCCGCCTGGTCATCGACCCAGTCGCCCGAACGGTCACTCACCTGGTCATCGGACACCGGCATCGGCCACAGTCCGGCCGGCTCGTTCCCGTCCGTCTCATCGACACCACGGCCGGCCACCTCAGGCTGCGCTGCAGCAGCACGGAGTTCGACGAGCTCGATCACGCCGAGGAGACCGACCTGGTCGAGGGGGTCGACTACGGAGGCGGCTTCGGCCTGGCCGAGGCGGTCAAGGGCTACGGCGGCGTCGGTGCCATGGGAGTCGGCGCCTCTGTCGCCGGTATGGGAATCGCCATGAGCACGGGACACCGCAGGCCGGTGGTGGTCAACCACGTCGTCCCGCTGGGTGAAACGGACCTGCAGGGCGGTGAGCACGTTCATGCCCTGGATGGTGAGATCGGGCAGGTACAGGGCTTCCTGGTCGACCCGGAGGCGCATCTGACCCACGTGCTGCTCCAGGAAGGGCATCTGTGGGGGCACAAGGAAGTGGCCATCCCGATCAGCGCCGTCACCGGGGTCAACAGCGGGATCCGGCTCAACATCACCAAGAAGCAGGTGGAGGACTTGCTCCCGGTCAGCTGATCTGGCGTTGCCGACGCACGCACCACGGGCCGTTCGGCAGAAGATCTCTAGCCAACCTGCCTGGGGTCGGCCAGGGGCCAGCCGCCGGCGGCCAGCCTGGCCCGGACCCGGTTGACGTCGGCGTCGGTCGCCTGGTGGTCGGTGACCCCCGTGATGGCCTTGCGGATCGCATCCGCTGATTCCGGCTTGCTCTCGCTGGCCAGCTCGTCCGCGATGGCACCGACCTGGTCGTTGGTCAGCTGGCTGCCGAGCAGCGCGAACAGCGGGATGTAGTCGACTTCGGGCACGCCCTCGGGATAGCCGGCGCGCAGCCAGTCGACGATCTTGCTCAGTACGGGGGGCAGCGCCATGTTCTCCAACCCTCTCGGTGGGGTAGCCGCAGGCGGTCCGGCGGGGGCTATTTCTTGGCGGGTGCGGGCGCGGCGGCGTGACCGAGCTTGTAGATCTCGTAGATGCCCCACGCCACGGCGGCCAGGATGATCAGGAAAATGACCGCGGCGATGATCATTCCCAGCACATTACCGCCGACCAGCTGGCCGGAGTCGGGGTCGGAGTCGGCGCCCGCGCCCGCGGTCTGCACACGACCGCCGCCAGGCAGAGCCAGGGCCCGCAGCCCGACGGCGAACAGCGCGGGCAAGCCGGCCCCGAGGAGGAAACCGTAGACCACGATCTTCCACAGTGCGCTCAGGTTGATCCAAGACATCGCGTGCTCCCCTGCTCAGGCCGCGGCGCGCGCGGGTTCTGCCGGGGCGACCGATCCGGTCCATTCCCCGTTCACGTTGTTGTGGTCCACCTTGTTGCCACGGGACTTCCAGTAGATCGCGGCCGCGATCGCGGCCAGGATGATGAGGATGACGATCACGCCCGGGGTGCCATGGACCGCATCGGCCACGGCGTAAGCTCCGGCGCCCACCAGCCCGGCCATCGGCAGGGTGAACAGCCAGGCCGTCGCCATCCGCCCGGCCACGCTCCAGCGGACCTCGCCGGCCCTCTTGCCGAGCCCGGTCCCGATGATCGAGCCGGTGGCCACGTGGGTGGTGGACAGCGAGTAGCCGACGCCGCTGGACAGCGGGATGACCGCCGCGGACGCGGACTCGGCCGCCATGCCCTGCGGCGACTCGATCTCCACCAGCCCCTTGCCCAGGGTCCGGATCACCCGCCAGCCCCCGATGTAGGTGCCAAGGCTGATGGCCACGGCGCAGGACAGGATCACCCAGAACGGCGCGCTCGAGCCCGAGGTCAGTGTGCCGTTCGCGATCAGGGCCAGCGTGATGACCCCCATGGTCTTCTGCGCGTCGTTCGTGCCGTGCGCCAGGGACACCATGCAGGCCGACCCGATCTGCCCGATCCGGAAGCCGTGGCCGCGGGCTCCCTGGCTGAGATTGCGGCTGATCCGGTAGAGCAGCCAGGTCCCGGTCGCCGCGACCCCGGCGGCGATAATCGGCGAGAGGCCGGCCGGGATGATGACCTTCGAGACCAGGCCGTGCCACTTGACCGCAGAGCCGCCGGCGGCGGCTATCGTCGAGCCGATCACGCCGCCGATGAGCGCATGCGACGAGCTCGACGGGATGCCGAGCAGCCAGGTGAGCAGGTTCCAGATGATCCCGCCGGCCAGGCCGGCGGCCACCACGGTCAAGGTCACGTCTCCGGTGTCGACCAGCCCGTTGGCGATGGTGGCCGCGACGGCCAGGGACAGGAAAGCGAGCCGTTCGTGAAGTCGAAGGCTAGAGCGGTAAGGACGACAAACACGAGGATCACTGTGTTATGCACGCCAATAGGCTCTCTACCGGGGCGTCCCCTGTCGAGAGCTAACACAAACAGTTAAACGACTTTAACCAGCTGATCAGCAAGCGTTAACCTTTCCCCGGGTTTAACCATCGATATGACCGGCTGGCCGTGCGGCCCCTCCGCGCGCAGGCGGCCCGCGCCTGGGGGCGGGCCGCGCTCAGCCGCTCGTGGCGACGGGACGCGCCGGGTCGGTGATCCAATCGGACCAGGAGCCGACGTAGAGTGCGGCTGGGATGCCGGCCAGGGCCAGGGCGAGGATCTCGTGCGCCGCGGTGACGCCGGAGCCGCAGTAGGCTCCCACCGTGGCGGCCGGGCCGCTGGCCCCCAGAGCGGCGAAGCGGGCGGCGAGATCCGCAGCGCCCCGGAAGGTGCCGTCCGGGTTCATGTTGTCCGCGGTCGGGGCGCTGACCGCGCCGGGGATGTGGCCGGCCACCGGGTCGACGGGCTCCTGCTCTCCCCGGTACCGCTCCCCCGCCCGCGCGTCGAGCAGCAGGCCGGCCCGGGCCACGGCCGAGGCGCCCGCCGCATCCAGCACCGGCAGGTGGCCCGGGCGGGCGGTGAAGTCGCCCGGCGCCCCGGCCGGATCAGCCGTGCTGACTGGGAGCCCGGCGGCCAGCCAGGCCTGGTAGCCGCCGTCGAGTACCCGCACGTGCTGGTGGCCGAAATAACGCAGCAGCCACCAGCCGCGGGCCGCGGCGGTGGCGTCCCGCTCGTCACACACGACCACGGCCTGGTCCTGGCGCACCCCGGCCGCCCGCATCGCCGCCTGGAAGGCCGCCGGATCGGGCAGCGGATGCCGCCCGCCGGCGCCGGGCCGTCCGGCCAGGTCACGGTCGAGGTCGACAAAGACCGCCCCCGGCAGGTGCCCCTGGTGGTAGCTGTCGATGCCCGGCGGACCGCCAAGCCGCCACCGGACGTCCAGCAGGACCGGCGCCTCCGGGCCGGCCAGCTGGCCGGCGAGGTCCCCGGGAGAGACGAGCAGGCCGTCCTGACCGCTCATCGCAGGCTCGTCAAATGACGCTCGAGCTGAGCGCGGGAACGAGCTGGTCGGCGGAGGTGAGCGAGCCGTGCATGCCGAACAGGGCAGATTCCCGGGGTTCGGTCCTGGTGGCGACGATGGCCAGCGGTCCGACCGGGGCGGCCACGACGTCGCCGATCCGTTCGGCCATGGCCGGGTCCACCGGCCCGAACCAGCCGTCCTTGATCGCCTCGTCCCTGGACATCACCCAGGCCCGGTCACCCAGCACCTCCCGCCAGGTGGCCAGGACGTCCCCGGCCGCACCCGGCTCGGCGTAGACGTGCCGGGCCCGCGCCTCGCCGGCCAGCACGGCCACGCCGGACCGCAGGTCGGGCATCTCGTCCACGTCGATCCGGTCCTCCGGACCCACGTCCACCATGCCGTGATCGGCCGTCACGTACAGCCAGGCCTGCGAGGGCATCGCGCTGGCCAGCTGCTCGGCCAGCTTGTCCACGTGCGCCAGCTGGTTGTACCAGGCATCCGAGCCGACCCCGAACATGTGCCCGGTGTTGTCGAGGTCGCCGTGGTACACGGTCACGAGCGCGCGCGCATTCTCGTTGATCGCCGCCGCCCCCTGGGCCGCCAGGGCACCCATGCTGTCGGCCGGGCGGTAGGTCGCGCCCCGCATCGTCGCCACGGTCAGCCCGGTGCCGCGGAACGCGCCCTGGGCCACGTGGACCGCCGCGATGCCGGCGGCCGCCGCCCGCTCGTAAATGGTGGGCAGCGGCTGCCACTGGCGCGGATCGATCCGCGAATCCCAGCGCAGGGCGTTGAGCAGGATATCCTCGCCGGGCACCAGGACCTTGTATCCGAGGATCCCGTGCTGGCCCGGCGGCCTGCCGGTACACAGCGAGCCGAGGCTGGTGACAGTAGTGGCGGGGAACCCCGCCGTGATCGGCTTGGAGTTGCGCGCGAGCTCGGACAGGAACGGCGCAACGGCGGGGTGATCGCGGAGCAGATCCCAGCCGAGCCCGTCCACGATCAGCAGGCACGCGCGCCGGGCGGGCACCAGGCCGAGGACGTTCTGCTCGGGCGGCGCGCCAGGATCGAGGGACGCGAGAATCGACGACGACAAATCGGCCAGGCTCGCAGTCCCGTAGGCCGGCATGATCGGCGAATGTCTCGGCTCGAGCGTCATGCGGGAATCCTCATCTGCTACTCGTCGGTGCCACTGCCCGTCTGCCCGGAACATCGTGCCACTGGCCGGCTGTCAGCGGCAAAACAATGGCCAAACCCTCAGGAATCCGGCAGCCGTAGCACAGCTACTGGGCGGCCGCCGTGGCGTCGGACAGCACTCGCGCGAAACTGAGCAGCTCCTGAACGGCTTCATCGCCGTCGGCGTCCTGGCTGACGCGCAGCGAGAAATCGTCGGCCGTGATGGTGCCGAGGTAGCCGTGATCGGCTTCGCAGTTCTCATCGCCGCAGTGGGCCGGCTCGAGTTCCAGGTGAGAGACCACGTTCCAGCCGATCGTCAGCATGACCTCCGACGGGATGGTGACGCCCGGCACGTAGGCGGCCGGGTCGGGGACGACGCGGGTCAGGGCCACGGACGAGATCCGGCTGAACCGGATGGCCTCGGTGCTGGTCTCGGCACGCATCCGGCCGTCGGGATCGTCGGCCGGATGCTCGTCGGTGTGGGAGTACACCAGCCGGGTCGGGGTGAGCGCCAGCACCGTCATGTGACGGCGCACTTCCATGCCGGGATCGAAGATCGCGTCGTGGTGGACGACGTAAGCCGTGACGGGTTCTGACCCGAGCGCCGAGGCCACCGCGTCGGACACCAGGCCCGGATAATAGCCGCTGTGCTCGATAGCGGCCCGCAGGCCGTCAGTCATGACTCGAGTTTCCCTCATTACCCCATCCTGCACCGTCCCGCCAGGTGCTTCGCCCCCGGGAGCCGTATCTGCGGCGCCCCGGGCCCGCTCAGGCGGGAAGGACGGCATCCGGCTCCCCCGGCGGGCTGCTCTCGGCCAGGTCCAGCGGCCGCTGCTCCTGCGGCTCGGGCCGGGCCATCGCGCTCGAGCCCGGAGCGGGCCTGGGCCTGCGCGGCTGCCGCGACCCGGATCCGCCGCCGCGGCCCCGGTAGATGATCAGTCCGTTCACCCGATCGGGAACCCCGTCCAGGGCCGCCCGGACCACGGGCAGCGCGCGGAACGCCTCCCACTGCGCGTCGGAATCAAAGAGCACCTCGAACATCACGCCGTAGCGATGCTCGTGCCATTCCCAGTAGGCCGCGCCGTTCGTCAGCGCGGCCTCGACGAGCTCGTCCTGGTAGGAATCCTTCCAGCGGCGGGCGGGCAGCTGCTGGGCATCGAAGACCTCGATTGACCACCACTCGGACACGCTTATCCACCGCCATCCTGGTCAGTCAGGCCCAGTTATGTTCAGGCCATATTGAGATATTACGTCTTTGGGCGCACTGCCGATAGGCTCCGTCGGCATGAGATGGAGCGGGCTGAGGCTGTCGGTGACGCTGCTGACCGTCATCCCCTGGCGTGATGCTGCCCGTCGGCCGTCGGACGCTGCGCCGGCGGAGCCGCCGGTCCAGCCCATTGACCGGGCCACGGTGGCCGCGGCGATGACATGGGCACCCGCGGTAGGACTGCTGCTGGGGATCATCGCGGCGGCGGTACTGGTCCTCATTGATCATCCGCTCGGCGCCGGCCCGCTCACCGGGGCGGTTCTCTCGGTGGCCGCGCTGGCGCTGCTCACCCGGGGACTGCACCTTGACGGCCTGGCCGATCTGGCCGACGGCCTGGGCAGCGGCCAGCCCGCGGCGACCGCGCTGGACATCATGCGGCGCTCGGACATCGGGCCGTTCGGCACGGTGACGCTCGTGCTGGTCCTGCTCACGCAGGTGGCAGCGCTGGCGCACGCCGAGGCCGAAGGGGACGGCCGCGGGCCCGCCGCCCTGATCGTCGCGGTGGTGACCGGGAGGCTGGCGCTCACCTGGGCCTGCCGCCGGGGGGTCCGGGCCGCCCGGCGGGAGGGCCTCGGCGCGCTCGTGGCCGGGACGGTCCGGCCGGTGATCCCGGCGGCGATCACCCTGACGGTGCTCGCGGCCGCGGCCGGGGCGGTGGCGGTCTCCGCGGCCGTCATCGGCGAGCCGCTCGGCTGGTCGCTCCCGGCGGCCATCGCGGCGGGCCTGGTGGCCGGCTTCGTCCTGCAGCGCCATGCGGTGCGCCGCCTGGGCGGCGTCACCGGGGATGTGCTGGGCGCGATCATAGAGGTAGCGACCACCGCCGCCCTGGCGGTAGCCGCTATGGGGCCGCGAGCATGACACGGTCCGGCGCTTCGCCCGTTTTGACCTGACTTCGGCCACATAAATGCGCAAGCCACTGGGGCGGTTGACGGCGTGGAGGATACGGGCCGCACTATCTCGTCCCGCCGGCCGCGTTCCCGCGATGAGTTCCGAGCGCCTCCGCCGTCGTAGTAGGCGACGGGCCGACTCGGAAGTCGGGCTGCCTGAGGAGGTCCGGCAGACGCCGGTCGCGCCGTTCGGCTGGTACTTGAAGTAGGTGATTTGGTCGCGGCGTTAGCCGGTTAGGCAGGCCGGGCTATGGCTGAGTTGTTCAATGACGGGAATACGGGAGCGCGAGCGGTGAGCAGGGAATCCGGTACGGTCGGCGGCCGCCAGCCCGCGGTGGCGGGCGCGGCGCTCATGGTCGCGGCAGGCCTGATCGCTGGCTGCTCGGGAAGCAGCAGCAGTAGCAGCCCGAGCACCCTGGCGTGCCCGTCTGAGCACGGCACGGCGGTCACCGGGACCGCCCCGGTCCAGGACCTGTGGGGCAACCCGGGCGTCAACTCCGGCGGCGGGCTGTGGTACCCGCCGTCGTTCGACGCCCAGGGCAACATCTACCTCGGCATCGGCAACCCCGCCCCGATCTTCGGCACCAAGAAATACCCGCTGGGCAGCAGCCGGCCCGGCCCTGACCTGTATACCGACTCAGTGGTCAAGCTGAGCCCGGCCGGGAAGCTGCTGTGGTACTACCAGCTCACCCCGCACGACCTGTACGACTGGGATCTGCAGGACCCGCCGGTACTCAGCACCGCGCACGGGCGGCCGGTGGTGATCGACGGTGGCAAGGCCGGCATCCTCATCGAACTGGACGCCCAGACCGGCAAGCTGCTATGGCAGCGCCCGGTGGGCGGGCACGACGGGCACGAGAACGACGGGCTGCTCACCGAGCACGCCACGCCCACCTCGGGCGGCGTCCTGCAGGCGCGCTACTGCCTCGAGCCAAGCACTTACGGCGGCATCGTGACCCAGCTGGCCAGCAACGGTTCCACCACCTTCGCCGCCGTCAATGACCTTTCCCTACCGACGACCCCGGGCGGCTACACCCTGTCGGAGGTCGCCATATTCGAGGACATCGAGAAGGCCGCCGGCGAGTTGGTCGCGGTCAACCAGGACACGGGCACCGTCGCGTGGGACACCCCGCTTCCGTCCTCGCCGTACGGCGCTGCAACGGTGACCAACGGCGTCGTGCTCACCACCACCTTCCACGGCGACCTGTACGCGCTGGACGCGGCCACCGGCGCCATCTTGTTCAAGACGCCGATGTCCGCCGGGAGCAACGCGCCCGTCGCCGTCGACGGCGACTACGTCATCGCCGGCGCCGGCGCCGCATTGCCCCCTACGCAGCGGGACATGATCATCGCCTACAAGCTCGGGGCGACGGGCAAGCTCCCTGACACTGTGGGCTCATAACGACACTGTGGGCTCATAACCTGCCCGGGCCAACATGGCACTCGGCCGGTCCGCGCCGTCCTCACATACGAGGACACCAGGCCACCCTACGACCCAGGATTAGTGCGCAAATCCACTCACCGCGCGCTGGCGGTAGCCGCTATGGGGGCCGCGAGCATGACATGAGCGGCGCTTCACCCGTTTTGAGGCCGAGACCGTGTCGCCGCGAAAATAGTGCTGCCAGCCCGCAGGCCGGGGTATCACGGGACAGTCGAGGAATTCTTGCCCGGGCGGCCCCTGCGAAACCATTGTTTGCCGCCTCCAGAGCCCTGACCGCAGCAATCCCTGGCCTGGCTCGCGGGGCCCAGACCTAGCGGAGAACGCTCGGCCAGGCACGGCTCAGCCGCGCCTGCAGAGATCTGTGCCCTCCGGCGACCTATCGATCGCCGGAGGGCACAGGATCCACGAAAAGCGTCACGGTACTGAAGCGGTTAATCCAGCCGGACCTGCCGGGTGTTCGGCGCACACGGGCTCACACGGGTCGGCGTCCGACTGCAGGCCGCGAAATAGCACCGTGGGCAGGCCTAGCTGCCCGTTGCCGCCCGGAACCTGACCACCAATTCGGCTGGCACCCGCCCGCGGTCCTTGACCTCGATGCCCTGGGCCTTGGCCCACTCGCGGACTTCCGTCGTATTCACCCCGCTGGCCGACGCCCTGCGTCCGGTGCGGGCCGGCCGCCGCGCCGTCCCCGTGCTGCGCCGGGCAGCGTCAATGTACTTGGCCAAAGCCTTCCGCAGTGCGTCGGCGTGCTTTGCGTTCAGGTCGATCTCGTACTCGGCACCATCCAGCCCAAAGCGGACGGTGCCCTCAGCCTCCGTGCCATCGATGTCATCGATGAACAGCGTCTGAATCTTCTGGGCCACGTGTGCTCCTGTTTCTCTCGTTGAATTGTGCACTACATTAGTTGATAGTCTGCCGATAAGCACATCGGCCCCCCGCGTTGAGAATACGCGCCCTGCGCTGAAGACGACGACGGTCATCTCGGCGGGCGCAGCCGATAGGCCGAAGTAACCATCGGTATGCGGCTGCATACCTCAAGCCGTTAGCCGGGCAAGCCGCAAACCGAACCGGCCGACGCCGAGCGGACGGCGCATTCCCTGCACCGAGGCGAGCCCGCATGACCGTTACCCGCGTTGCCGACCTCGCACCGATCCGGACACCGGCTCATTAAGAGTGCTTTAGCCGTACACCGGCGTTAACCCGCCGCGCCTCGTCGCGTCGGCCTGACGACAACCCGTGAGCGCCGCAGACGGCGGCGCACGCGCAGCCACACGTCATCATCGCCGACGGCCCGGCCCTAAATGCGCGCACACTCGGCCCATTCGCAGGCTACCGCTATATGAGAACGGGCCCTGCTGCTGGAGTCAGATGGGGCGAACAGGACAGGAGTCGCTCGTCGTCCGCGCCTCGGCCCTATGGGGCGCACGGCCGCTTTTGGGGCCGGCCCGGCGGCGCTATCGCGGTCTTTAGCAGGTATTCCAGACAGGCCATCCGTGAGCTACCGAGCGTCACTGTGCCGGCGCATAACCGGAGAGTCCCGGCACAGCGATGATTTGTTCATTGCTCACGCAATTGCATCCAGGTCTTGCCGCTCCGGACGCTGGCCGGCTCTTCCGCGACGATGTCCGAGCCCGGGCGGGCGCCTTCGTCCCGGACCTTGACCATGATCCAGCGCTTCGGGCCGGTCCGCGTCAGCGCGAAGCCACCGGACAGCTTGCGGCCGTGCAGGACAAAGGAGACGTGGCCCGGCTCGTCCCGGATGACATCGGCGGTCCCCTCATCCCAGATGATCACCGCGCCGGTCCCGCGCCGCTGGCCCTCATGCACGCCCTCGAACTCGCCGGCTGACAAGGAATGGTCCTCGACCGGGACCGCTAGCCTCCGCACTCCCGGGTCGAGGGACGGTCCCTTAGGTACCGCCCACGAGCGCAATACATCACCCGACTGCAGCCGGAAGTCGAAGTGCAGCGTCGTCGCGTCATGCAGCTGCACCACGAATCGCGTCTCAGCGCCCACGCCCCAGTATGCGCCGCGCACGTAGGGATACGAGCGCTTCGTACTGCGCAACACTCCGGTAAGAAAAGCGCCGTGACAAAGGTCCCCTGTGTCGGCTCGAATGGCGAATCCATCGACGCCATGCTGGGGGCGACCTCCTCGTCGCTCCCAGCGAAGTCCGGCGGCGTGTCCGGGAGGCCAGGGACATCGCCAGCGAAAAAGGCGGCACTCCGGGCAACGACCGTCAGCTCAGCGCCTGGGTGGAAGAAGAGCCTTAGGTTGATCACCCCGTCCTCGTTCACAGGCAGCGAGGCGACGACATTCCATGCCGTGCGGGTCGTGTGACGCTGTTCACTGCTCCAGCTAAATTTTTCCACGCCGTCCAGGACGAGCAGCCCGGTATACGCCATTCGCAACTGCAGCGCACCACGGAGGTCGAAGAGCAAGCCGAGGCGCCCGCGCACGGCATCGAAGGTCACTTCATTGAGCCGTGCCTCCTGGAGAGCGTCCTTCTCGGTGAGCGGGTCCATCTCTGGACTGCCCAATAGAGCACCGACGACATCCCGGTCGAGCAGGTCCCGCAGTCTCATCACGACCTCCATGCCCAGTGCCAAAGCGGGTCGGACGGTGCGATCGTCCGGCCAGTGAACGGACTCACCGCCTGGCCAAGTTCATTGAAGTAGGACACATAACCATGGGGATATTGATACTTGCCCGAGGTCACTGGGTCCATCACCCGGATCCCTGCCACCTTGGAGTCAAGCGGGCCTCCGCCGCTGCCGTCGGTGAACTGGAATCCGTTTCCGCCCCGGACCGGAATGGGCCCGATCGCCCCGTCCGGGATGCGGACAACCTCTCCGCTCGACCTGGCAATGAAGCTCGGCCCGCAAGCCGTATCCGCGTCCCTTGCCGAGGCATCATCTTGGCTTCCGTCCGGACGGCACGACATCAGGCCGAGGGGGTCGGACTGCAGAAGGGGGTTGGGGACGTAGGCGTGGGGATTCGGCGCGGGGGCGAGGCCGAGCGGGTCCGGCGTGAGGTAGCTGCCGGTCACGGGGTCGTAGTAGCGCTGCTGGTTGTAGTGCAGGCCGGTCTCGGCGTCGTAATACTGGCCGGGGAACCGCAGCGGGGTGGCCGGGCCAGCGGGGTGCCACAGGGTGCCGCCCCACAGCGTGTGCTGCTGGTAACCGGCGACCGTCCCGTCGGCGGCGACCAGCTCGGCGGGCGTGCCCACCTGGTCGGTGACGATGGCGTAGAACCGCTCGCCAGCGCCTTCCGCCGCCGCGTCGCCGGTGGGCACGCTCTCGGACTGGGTGAGCGGAGTGAACGTGCCGGGCCGGTAGTCCCAGGTCACGCGGCGGCGGACGGCCTCCGGCAGGCCGGAGGATTCCTCGGCCAGGACGGCGCCGTCCCAGGTGAACGTGGTCTGCTCGGCCAGCGTGCCAGACCGGTCGAAGTGCTGCTTGGAGATTCGCCTGCCGAGGGGGTCGTACCGGTACCGCCAGGTGCTGCCGTCCGGAGTGGCGACCGCGGACAGCCGGTCATCCGGGTCCCACTCATAGGACCAGACATCGGGCTTGCGTGAGATGCGCGACCGCTGCCGCCGGATAACGCGTCCCTGCCGGTCATGGCGGTAACGGACGGTCCCGGCGCTGGTGATCAGCGTGCCAGCGCGGTCGCGCGGGCCCTGCAGGTCAGCCGATAGCCAGCGGCCGGCGGTCTCGGGCGGCGGGGAACTCCACCTGGCCGAGGCGACGTTGCCCGCCGGGTCGTAACGGTACTGCTCGGCCCACTGGGGGCCGCTGACCTCGGCGACCCGGCCTCCGCCGTCAAGGGTGAACCGGCGCGAGCCGGCCAGCAGGTCATCGACGCCGACCAGGCACCCGTCGGCCTGGTAAGCGTAGGCGCGACGGGCCAGGCCGCCGGGCGGGACAGCAGCCAGGCCGTCGGGCGGGACAGCAGCCAGGTGGTCGGCCGGGGCCAGCAGCTGGAGCGCGAGCTGGCCCACCGTGTCCCACTCCTGGGTGAGCGCCACCCCGCCGGGCAGGTCTCGGCGGGTCTCACGGCCCGCCTGGTCATAGCCGAACCTGAGCGTGTGCCCCGCGACCTCGAGCAGCACCGGTTGCCCGGCACCGTCGTAGCGCCAGCGCTGCTGCACGCCGCCGGGAGTGACGCGGCGGAGGCGATGCCCCGCCCGGTCGAAAGAGGACAGCACGGTGCGGTCGTTGCAGGTCTCGGCGGTGACTCGGCCGAACGGATCACGGCTGAGCGTGATCTCGGCGTCGGGGTTGCGCGCACGCACCAGCCGGCCAGCCGGATCGTAGCCGAAGCTGGTGACCGCAGCCCCGGCCTCGCGCCGGACCAGCCGGCCGAGCTCGTCGTAGCGGTAGCTGACCTCCTGGCCAACCGCATTGACCCGCCCGGTCAGCTGCCCGGCCGGATCATAGGCGTACCGGGTGACGGCGCCGTTGAAGTCGGTCTCCGTCACCACCTGACCGGCCGCGTCGTACTCGTACCGCCAGGTCAGGCCGGCCCGGGAGACGGCGGTCAAGCGCACCGCATGGTCGTAGCGGAACTCGGTGCGGGTGCCGTCGGGACCGGTCACGGCGGTGAGCTGATCAAACGGCCCGTACTCATACCTGGTCCGCTGGCCGGACGGGCTGAGATAGCTGACCAGGTTGCCCTCGGCGTCGTATTCCCGCTGTTCGCTGGTGCCGTCCGGGAACACCTGGGCCGCCAGCTGCCCGCCAGCCGTCCAGGTGAGCTCGGTGACCGGCCCGTCAGGCGCGGTGATGGAGGTCAGCCGGCCGGCCACGTCCCGGGTGTACCGGACACATCCCCCTCCGGGGCCCGTCACCGCCACCGGCAGGCCGGCCGGGTCGCACTCCACCGTCGTGGTTTCTCCGAGCGGGCCGGTGACCGAGGCCAGGTTCCCGCGCCCGTCGTAGCCATACGACGTGACGGCCTGGTCCGGCGCAATACGCCGCACCAGGTTGCCGCGCCTGTCGTACTCTTGCCGCCAGCTGGACCCGCCCGCATCCAGTGCGACCGGCAGGCCCGACTCGGTGTAGCTGGCCCGGGCCTGGCTGCCGTCCGGCCGCGTGATGCAGGTGAGGTCGCCGCGCTCGTCGTAGCCGTACCGGGTCAGCCGGCCCAGCGGGTCGGCGCGTGCGGTCACGCGGCCGTACTCGTCGTACCAGACATGGGTCACATGGCCCAGCGGGCTGGTCACAGCCGTCACCCGGGACGAGGAATCCAGCTGGTAAATGGTCACCGCGCCGCCTGCGTCCGTCCACCAGGTCACCCGGTCGCCGTAGGCGAAGCGGCCCGACATGGCCCCGCCGGGCCCCCAGCCCGCCACGCACCTGCCCAACTTGTCATAGGAATACCGGTAAGAGATCCCGTTGCGGTCCCGCCAGCCGGCCAGCCGCCCGTCGGAGTCATAGCTGAACCGCAGCGCCTGGCCCGAGCCGTCGACCACCCGGGCCAGATTTCCCGCCTCGTCGTACCGGTATCCGGTCAGCGGGATCTCCGAGCCGTCGGCACCCGCCAGCCGCAGTCCCGCGATCCGGCCGCCGGCCATCTCGGCCCGGATACGGTAGCCCCCGGAATGCGTGATCCAGGCCGGCTCCCCCAGCGAGGTATAGCTGAAGCAGACCTGGCGCCCGGCCCGGTCGGTCACCGAGACCAGCGGCAGATCCCGGCCCCGGCCCTCGAACCGCCGCACCAGCCCGGCCTGCGGGTCGGTGACCGTGAACGCGCCGTCGCCAGCCCGCGCCAGCCGCCACCTCGGCCCGGTGACCGGCAGCCCGGTCAGCGGCCCGGGCCCGTCCTCGGCCGGGTCGCGCAGCCACGTCAGGACGCGCCCATCCGCGAACACGCCCACAATCCGGTCCGGCATGACCTGCAGCTGCTCATCGAAGCTGGACGCCCACGACGCCCCGAACCACCGGCCCGCCCGCCACGAGGACCGGTAAGCCCGGCTGATAACCAGGGGCATCACCCCGGGCAGCGACACGTCGTCCTGGAAGAGCACGACATCCCCGGTCGCCACGTCGACCGGGTCCCCGGCCTGCGGGATGTCCGACGCTGACCGCGCGGCCACGGCCGGATCCCCGGCGGCGTCCGGTATCCACCGCGCCCGGTCAAGGACCTCGGACCGCAGATCCGGCCCCCTGGCCGCGTCCACCGCCGGGGACCGCGCCGCGTCCGGGGCGTCCGGGGCGTCCGGCCGCGGTGCCGACCGGGCCGCGTCCGGGGCGTCCGGCCGCGACGGCGACCGGGCCACGTCCGCAGCGTCCGGCCGCGACGGCGACCAGCGCCGCTGCGCATCAGCGGCCCGGTCCAGGCGCGGCAGCGCCTCGTCCGGGAGGTCGGTGAACCGGTCGCTCACCGGTCAGGCCAGCCACGGTGCCTGCGGACATCCCGGCAGCAGCGGCAAGCGACGGCGGCCCGGCAGCAGCGGCCAGGCGCCGCGGGGCGGGTCGTCAACGGCTTCCCGCAGTGAGCGGCCAGCCAGGACATCCGCAGCGCGCAGCCCCGCCCGGGCGCGCCCCGGGCCGCCGCGAACCTGTCCGCCATGGGCCACCTCCAGCAGCGCTCGTCCATACTCCGGTGCACGGACCGGCCATGGCGTCGGGTTCAGGGTGGCTTTCTTAAATTTCCCGAACGGCCCGTGGCGCGTGCCGCGCGACCACGCTCCCGTGGCGGGGCCGCAGCGACGTGCCGGTTGGACACGGGCACGCAGACCTTGGCACAGTCTGGGGTCATGGACGAGATCGGGGCGGCCGAGCTAGCCGACGCGTGGCAGCGCGGCGCGGTCGTCGACGGGACGGCCGGCGGCCGCAGATGCATCGTGCATGCGGACCTGCTGCGCGACTGCTGCTATGGGCTCAAGGACCGGATTGATCCGCGCGGGCTGCGGCTCAGCAACACCATCGTGACCGGGGACCTGGACCTCACCGGACTGGTGGTGCCCTTCCCCCTCCGGTTCGACGGTTGTGAGTTCGACGCCCCGCCCGTGGTGGAGGGAGCGCAGCTGTTCGAGCTGTCCCTCACCGGTTCGCCCCGCCTGCCCGGGCTGCTCGGTAACGGCCTGCGGCTGCGCCGGGACCTGGACCTGTCCGGGTCGCAGATCGCCGGGGCGCACTGGACCAGCGGAAGCACGTCGAAGCGATCCGCGGTGTGGCTGTGCGAGTCGGAAATCGGCGGCCGGCTGCTGTGCGTCGACACCGTCATCGACGGGCAGGGCGACCGGGCCATCCAGGCCGACCGGATCCGCGTCGGCGGTGCCGTCCGGCTGCTTCACGACTTCACCTCGCGGGGCGAGATCAGGCTGATAGGGGCCCGCATCAACGGCTCGCTCGACATCACCGGAGCGCACCTGAGCGCGGTGAACGGGCCGGCCATCGAGCTCGAGGACGCGGTCATCGAGGGCAGCATGTTCGTGATCGAGGATCCCGGCGGCCGCCGCCCCGAGATCCGCGGCCGGATCGGCATGGGCAGCACCCACATCGCCGGGCGGATGGAGGTCCGCAACGCCACTATCGAGGCTCACGCGGACCGCCAGCGGGAAAGCATCTACGCCAGGTCGGCGACGGCCGGTATCGCGCTGGACGCCACTCAGCTCTCGGTCGCCGCCGACGTGGCCTTCCTGGGCGGCTGCGAGGTGACGGGCAGCATGGACATGACGATGGGCGAGATGAGCAGCGTGACCATCGGTGCGGGCTGCGTGCTGCGCGCCCCGTACAGTACCGCGCTGGACCTGACCAACAGCGAGATCCGTGCCCACGTGCGGCTCGAGCATGATGCGACCGTCGAAGGCACCATTCGGCTGGAAGGCGCGGCCATCCACGGGATGCTCGCGCTGAACGGGCAGATGAGCAAGCCAGAGCACCGCTCCCTGGTCGGCGGCAGCGCGCTGACCGTCGACGGCGCGGTCTACCTGGACGGCCTGCATACCGACGGCGGACGGATCAACTTCCGCGGCGCCACGATGGCCGGGGTGGTGGCCGACGGGGCGCAGCTGGACAACCCGGGCGACTACTCGATCAGTCTCAAGGAGGCCACGGTCAAGGGATCGGTCCAGCTGACTGACGGCTTCACCTCGATTGGCCTGGTCGTGCTCAGCCGCAGCACCATCGAAGGGATGCTGCAGTTCAGCGGCGGCTCATTCACCTGCCCACAGCCGGTGCCGGAGCACAACCTGCACGGACACGCCATCGAGGCAACCTCGGCGACCGTCCACGGCGGCATGGACCTGGGCTGGCGAACAGTCTGGCCGAGCGTGGACTTCACCGACGTGACCACCACCTTCATGGCCGATGATCCGGCGACCTGGCCACTGCACTTCACCATTTCCGGGCTGAGCTACGAGCGCTTCGAGCGGCCCTTTGGCGGGCGGCCACGAGAGATCTGGGACCAGCGGGAACGGGGCGACTGGCTGGGCCGCCAGACCGACTTCGACGCGGGCGCCTATGAGCAGGCGGCCCGGGTGTTCCGGCAGCACGGGCGCGTAAGCGAGGCCGAGGAGATCCTCATGGCTCAGCGCCGGCACGCCGGGCGGGTCGACCGGCCGAACCCGCTGTCGCCCCGCCGCCTCCTGGACGCCGTCTATGCTCTCATCGGCTACGGCTACCGGCCGACCCGGGTGCTCTGGGCCCTGGCCCTCCTGCTCTTGGCCGTGCTGGTCACCCTTGAGCTGCCGGCCACCCAGGCCACGCTGCGCGCCACGAACGGCAGCGGAGTCGTCTACGGCGTCAACGGCCAGGTCATGCTCTCCGGGCAGCCGTCCCCGGCTCCGGGTGCGCATGCCGACGTCTGCGGCGACGGCGAGGTCCGGTGCTTCAGCCCGGTGCTGTACGCGATTGACACCGTGGTCCCGCTGATCTCACTGGACCAGCGCTCGACCTGGTACCCGGACCCGCACGCGCCTGGCGGTGAGGCGGTACTGCTGTGGCTCAACCTCGCGACCCTGCTCGGCTGGGGGCTGTCCTCGATCTTCGTCCTGTCCCTGGCCCGGCTCTCCCGCAACACGTGACCGCAGTGCCACAATGACGTGTGGACCTTGAAGCGTTTGAGCTGGTATTGCTGCGGGCCGCGGACGGCGCGCCGGCCTACGACGAGGCCGAAGCGGCACGCATCCAGGCCGAGCACCTGGCCCATCACGACCGGCTGCGCGAGTCCGGCCTGGTGGTGACCAACGGCCCGGTCCGCGACCAGGCCGACGTGACGCTGCGGGGACTGGCCTTCTACCGGACCGGGTCCCTGGCGGAAGCACGCCAGCTGGCGGAGGCCGACCCCGCGGTGCGCGCCGGGCGGCTGGCAGTCGAGATCATGACCTGGTACTGCCCGCCCGGCACGATGAGCAAGCCGGGGCGCGCGATCACTATCTAGGCTTGAATGACTACTTTCGGTGATCAATAGTCCGGGCTGTGTGAAGTTTGCTTGCGTGCTGTAACCGGGCTAGCGTGCCAGGCATGGCAGCGGACGGGCGGCGGCACATCATCGCGGTCGGCGGCGGCATGCGCGCACCGGAAGGCCAGGTGCCGGTGCACATGGCCAACGCACTCCGGCTGACCAGCAAGCGCGAGCCCCGGCTGTGCGTGCTGAACACGGCGGCCGGCGACGACCCGCGGTGGACGCTGGGCATGTACGACCGCTTCGCCGGGCAGCCGGCCCGGGTCAGCCACCTGTCGCTGTTCCCGATGCCGAACGTCCGAGACCCCGAGGACCTGCTGCTATCGGCCGACGTGATCTTCGTCGGCGGCGGCAGCGTAGCGAACATGGTGGCCGTGTGGCGAGTGCACGCGCTGGACGTGATCATGCGCAAGGCGTGGCAGGCGGGCATCGTGCTGGCCGGGTCGAGCGCCGGGGGGATCTGCTGGTTCGAGGGAGGAACCACCGACTCGTTCGGCCGCGAGCTGCGGCCCTTCACCGAAGGGCTCGGGCTGCTGCCCGGGAGTTTCTGCCCGCACTACAACTCCGAGTCCAGAAGGCGGCCGCTGTACCACCAGCTGGTCGAGGACGGGACCCTGCCCGGCGGCATCGCGTGCGATGACGGGGCGGCGGCGCACTTCATCGACGACACCCTGACCGAGGTGATCGCCGACCGGCCGACGTCGGTCGCGTACCGCGTCGTGAAATCCGCGGCCTCAGGCGTCACCGAGACGCCGCTGAAGACCCGCTTCCTCGACGACGATTCCGCGCCCATGCCGTAGCTGCCCGTTCCGCGGTCCGGCCGGTGGCCCGGGCCAGCCGGTCCGCCGCTCCCGGATCATGAGCCGGCAGGATGGCCAGGCCCGGGTAGCGCTGTCGCATCTGGTTCACCATCGCGCTCGTTGCCCGCAAGCGGCGCCGGTTCCCGACGCCCGGCACGTGGCCGGCCTCAAGCACGTGCGCGTCGGCCGGCGCGGCATGCGCTCCGGGCCTTGCGGCCTAGGCGGGAAGCCCGGTAAGACGCGCGCTTTCCATCCACAGGCGCCCGCAGCGCGCCGGGTCGGTGGTGTGCGGGGCGGTTTGCGCCGGTTCGCGGTCAACGAAGAACCGGCCGGTCATGCCTTCGGCCTCAGCGGCAGTGGCGAGCCAGGCGGGGGTGTCGGCACCGACGTCCGGGCCCGGGCCTTCCGCCGTGCCGGTGAACCGCGCCGCTCCCCATCCGCCGGGCTGCGGGCCGGGCGGCGGGAGGACGCCGCCCTGGAAGGCCTGCCGGACGAGCGCGCCGAGCCCGGGCACCTCACCGCTGAGCCCGGTGCCGCCGATGATGCCCGGGTGCACGCAGTTGACAGTGATCGCAGTCCCGGTCAGGCGGCGGGCGAGTTCGAAGACGAACATCGCGTTCATGGTCTTGGTGCGGCCGTAGGCAAAGAACGGCCGCAGCTCGGCGGGCTCACCCAGGCGCTCGGGATGGGCGAACGTGAGGTCATCGAGGTCGACCGGCCTGCGCCCGCCCGAGACCGGGTCAGGGCTCCGATCACGGCATCCCTTACGACGGCTGAGAGGCTGTCGTTGCCGGGATCTTCTGGATCACGGGTGATCGCCGAGGTGACTCCGCTGAGCGCGGCCCCGAGGACGCGGGCGGCATGCCGGGGCGTGATGCCGGGCGCCAAGGCGCCCTGGCTTTCGAGCCTGGCGAAGCCGTCCCGCAGATCCCGGGCGCTCTCGGCCGCGGCCGGTGGCAGGGCGGTGCGCCCGGCAGGCCACATGAGCCGGTAGAGCGCGGGATTGGCGCGCGCGAACTCGACGTGCGCGTCCCAGCCGCGGCGGATGTCCGTGGCCGGATCACCCGTGGGGCGCAGCGCCCGCTTGCGGGCCAGGTAACGCTCGAACGCGTCGGTGACCACGGCGTCCAGCAGCCCCTGCTTGTCACCGAAATGGTGGTACAAGGTGGGCGCCGTGACGCCGGCCCGCAGATAGATCTCCCGAGTGGTCGCGGCCTCGACTCCGCCACGCGCGATGACTTCCACGGCCGCGTCGATGAGCGCGCGCCGGGCATCTCTATATACCATCGGTATACGACTATACCAGCGGTATAGGACGGTGCCGTTCCGGCAGACTCGAGGGAAGTACGTTGAGAGGTAGCGACGCGATGGGAAGCGGCATGCCGGAAGAGTTCGCGGGGGATCTTGCCGGAGCCGTGTTCCGGGGCGCCGATCTCAGCGGCGCCCGCTTCCGCGACGTCAACTTCACCGACGCGAAGATCAGCCATGCCTGGCTCGTCAACGTCGACATCGACGCGCTGGTCGACAACATTGTTATCAACGGCGTCGATGTCACGGCATACGTGAACGAGCGCGACCCGTGGTTCCCGTTGCGGGCGATGCTCCGGCCATCGAACCCGGAGGGCATGCGTGCCACGTGGGCGGCGCTCGAAGACGAATGGGCGAAGACGATCACCCGGGCGAATGCTCTCCCAGAAGGCGCGCTGCACGAGTCGGTCAACGACGAGTGGTCCTTCGTTCAGACGCTGCGACATCTCGTCTTCACGATGGACAAGTGGTTCACGGCGCCAATCCTCGCAGGACGCTTCCACCCGATCGGGCTGCCGAACACCGGCTCCGCCGACTTCCCGTGGCCCGGCCTCGATCACGACCTGGCTCCGTCTGCCTCGGAAGCTCTCGCCGTGCGCGCGGATCGCGCCACGCGTTTTCGCGACTATCTCGCATCGGTTGCGGCGACCGACTTCAAACGACCGATCGACGTGCTGGAGAACGGCACGAACCCGCTGCAAGAGTGCATCTACACCATCTTTGAAGAAGAGTTCTGGCACAACCGCTACGCGCAGCGAGACCTGACGCAGCTGGGGTTGTCCACCCTGGGGTAGAGGCGGGGTTCTAGCCGGGGGCTGACGCGCGAGCGTAGGCGCGGGCGGCACGATCAGTGCATGGACAAACCGCAGGTAGTGACCGCGCGAGGTCTGCGCAAGGCGTACGGCAACACCGTGGTGGTGGACGGGCTGGACCTCGACGTCCCGGCGGGCGAGATCGTCGGGCTGATCGGCGCCAACGGGGCGGGCAAGACCACGACGGTCGAATGCATCCAGGGACTGCGCAAGCCAGACGCCGGGACCATCCGGGTGCTCGGCTACGACCCGGCCACGCAGGCCGAGGCGCTGCGGCCGATGGTGGGCAGCCAGCTGCAGGACTCGGCGCTGCCGGACCGGCTGCGGGTGGCCGAGGCGGTGGAGCTGTTCAGCACCCGCCGCGCCCGTGACGGCGGCGAGCTGCTTGAGCAGTTCGGGCTGGCCGGTCGGCGCCGGTCGGCGTTCGGCGCGCTGAGCGGCGGGGAACGGCAGCGGCTGTTCCTGGTGCTCGCCCTGCTCAACCGGCCCCGGCTGGTGATCCTCGACGAGTTGACTCAGAACCTGGATCCGGCCGGACGGCGCGACGTGTGGGCCGCCGTACGCCAGCTGCACGACGAGGGCATCACGGTGCTGCTCGTGACCCATGAGATGGATGAGGCCGAGGCGCTGTGCGGCCAGGTCGTCGTGATGCGTGCGGGGCGCGTGCTCGACGCGGGGGCGCCGGCGGACCTGGTGGACCGGCATGCCGGAACGGCGACGATCCGCTTCAGCATGCCGGATCCGCCCGCGGCGCTGCTCGACCAGGTCCGCCGGCTGGAGGACGTTCTCGAGGTCGAGCAGGCCGGGGCCCGGGTCACCGTGCGCGGTGCCCGGCCCGTCATCGCGCACGTCGGCGCGGCCCTGGTGCAGTGGGGACCAGTGCCCGCGGATCTGAGCGTGCACATGCCGAGCCTCGAGGACGCCCTGCTCGGCCTGCTCACCGACGGGGCCGGTGAGCAGGCCGAGCCGGAGGCAGCCAACCGCAAGCAAGCAGAACTGGTGGGAGGACACCGATGATGACGAGTGCGGGACGGCTCATCCGGGCCGAGCTGAAACTGATGACGCGCGATCCGCTCGTGGCTGACGTTCGTGTTCGCGTTCCCGGTAGTGACCATGCTGATCATCGGCGGGGCGTTCGGGACCAAGCCGACTCCGGGATTCGACAACACCAACCCGGCGCACTGGTACGTGGCGTCGTACCTGACCGTCGTCATCGGTGCCGCGGGCCTGGTGATGCTGCCGGTGCACCTGGCGTCCTACCGCGAACGCGGGGTGCTACGGCGGTTCGCGGCGGCGGGCTTTCCGCGCTGGTCGTTCGCGGTCGCTCAGCTCGTGGTCGGGCTGATCACCACCGCGGTGGCGTGCGCGCTGCTGCTGGCGGTGGCCGCCCCGGTCTACGGCCTGCCCCCGCTGCACGACGGCGGGCGGGTCGCCGTGGCGCTGGCCGTCGGCGCCGTGGGCTTCGTGAGCCTGGGTGTGCTGCTCGGCACGCTGCTGCCGTCCGCCCGGTCGGCCCAGGCTGTCGGGCTGCTGCTGTTCTTCCCGTCCTTCCTGCTCGGCGCGGGCGGCCCGCCGCCCAGCGTGATGGGATCTGCCGTCCGGCACATCGCGGGCCCGCTGCCGCTGACCATGCTGACCAACGCGGTCCGTTCGCCCTGGCTGGGCCTGGGCCCGGCCACCTGGTCGCTGGCCGGCCTGGCCGCGGCGGCGGTAGTCTGCACCGCGCTCGCCGCCCGGCGCACGGTCCTGTGACGCCAGCCGGCCCGCACGTAGGATCTGCGACATGAACGGCGATCCGGCCCGGCGCCCGAGCACAGAGCTCGTGCCGGGCCGGATCAAGCCGCTCGCCGTGGCCGCGGTCACGGTGATCGTCTCGGTCGGCGCGCTGCGGGGGAACCCGAGCGTCCCCGCCGCAGCGGCCGCGGCCGTGGTCGCGGCCGCCGGGGCCGCGGCGGCTGTCTACTCCCGGCGGCTGCCGCTGCTGGCCGCGGCGGTGGCCATCGCCGCGATAGCGGTTGAGGGCAGCGGCCTGGCCAGCGACATCGGGTGGTTCGCGGCGTGCCTGCTGGCCGGCTGGTGCGTGATCGTGGTGAGCCAGCGCGACGGCCTGATCTGCTGGGCCGCTCTGGTCATCCTGTTCGGGGCCGAGTGGCTGTGGGTCAAGCCCGATCCCGGCTGGGCCGCGTGGCTGGCGGGCAGCACCCTCACCGTGGTGTGCGCGCTGCTGATCCGCCACCAGATCGACCTGGTCGCCCAGCTGCGGGCGGCCCAGGCCGGGCTGGCCGAGCAGGCCAGGACGGCCGAGCGCAACCGCATCGCCCGCGAGCTGCACGACGTCATCGGGCACACGCTGGTGGTCTCCTTGCTGCATGTGCAGAGCGCGCGGCTGGCCGTGGAGCACGACCCGGCCGACGCCGCGCGGGCCCTGGCCGAGGCCGAACGGCTGGGCCAGGAGTGCCTGGCCGAGGTGCGCATGACGGCCGGGATGCTGCGCGACGACGAGCGCATCCTGCCCGGCGACGGCGGCCGCGGCATGGCCCCGCTGCCGGGCGCCGGCGGGCTGCCCGGGCTGGTGGAGCGCTTCCGGTCCGCGGGCGCGGACGTCACGCTCACCGTCGAGGGCAATGCCAGCGCGCTGCCCGCCACCACCGGGCTGGCCGTGTACCGGATCGCGCAGGAAGCACTGACCAACGCGGCCAAGCACGCGCCCGGCGCGCCGACCGCGGTGCGGCTGACGGTGGGCGCCGCGGACGTGACGCTGACCGCCGACAGCCGGGCCAGGCCGGGGAGCCTGGCCAAGCGGGGTACCGGGCTGGGCGTGGCCAGCATGCGCGAGCGCGCCGAATCGCTCGGCGGGACCTGCGAGGCAGGCCCGGGCGGGCAGGGCTGGCTGGTCCGGGCCACGCTGCCGCTCGGGGCCCGGCGATGACCGGCGGGGCGGCCGCGGGCGGGGCGGCCGCGGGCGGGGCGGCTGCGGGCGGGGGCGGGATTCGCGTCTTGCTGGTTGACGACCAGGAGCTGGTGCGGACCGGGCTGCGGGGCATCCTGCGCGAGCCGTTCGGCTTCCAGGTCGTGGGCGAGTGCGCCGACGGCGGCGAGGTCCCGGCCGCGGTGGCGGCCCTTGAGCCGGACGTGATCCTGATGGATGTGCGGATGCCTTTCGTGGACGGCGTGCAGGCCACCCGCGAGCTGCGCCAGCGGGACGGCAGCCCGCCCGTGCTGGCGCTGACCACGTTCGACGATGACGAAGCGCTGGCCGGCATGCTGCGGGCCGGCGCGGCCGGGTTCGTCCTCAAGGGCGTGCCCGCCGAGGACCTGCAGCGCGCGGTCCGCGCGGTGGCCGGCGGCGGCGCCTGGCTCGACCCGGCGGTTACCAGCCGGGTCCTGGTCATCTACCGGTCGGCGGCGCCGCCCGCGAGCACCGCCGACCGGGACGGCCTGAATGCCCTGACCAGCCGGGAGCGAGAGGTGCTGACGCTGATCGGCCGCGGCCGGACCAACGGCGAGATCGCCGCCGAGCTGTTCGTCAGCGAGGGCACGGTCAAGACTCACGTCAACCACCTGTTCACCAAGCTGCAGCTGCGGGACCGGGCCGCGGCGGTGGTGTTCGCGTTCGACCACGACCTGGTGACGCGGGATTAAGCCGCCTGTCTGCTAAGGCTTACCGCCCGTCGCGCGGCGCAGGGACCAGGCCAGCGCGGCGAAGGCGGCCACCGGGAGCAGCCACCAGGCGTTGACCCCGGCCGCGTGCGTGAGCAGCGCGGTGAGGCCGAGCGCGGTCACCACGATGGCCGCGACGTACCAGTCGTCGCCGATCACGAAGTCGTACCAGAACGCCCCGAACGACTTCAGCGCCCGGATCATCAGCCTGTCACCCCTTCGGTCTCCGGCCGCGCCGCCTGCGGCCCGGCTCCGCCGGCGGCCGCGCTGAGCCGGCGCGCGCGGCGCAGCCAGGCCGCGCAGCCGAGCGAGACCGCGGCCACCACCGGAACCAGCACCAGCAGCGCGGCGTCGCCGCCCGGCCACGTCACCCCGGCTCCCTCCGCGCCCCAGAACGTGCCGAACGACGTCAGCATGATTCCCACCGCGAACTTCAGCGCGTTCTCCGGCAGCTTGGCCAGCGGGGCCCGGACCAGGATCCCGGTCACGGTCACGACCACCACGGCGATCGCGGCACCCAGGACCGCAGCACCGAGGTTGCGCTGGTTGCCGCCGAACGTGATCACGATGAACACGACCTCGAGCCCCTCCAGCAGCACGCCCTTGAACGAGAGGGTGAAGGCGTACCAGTCGTTGACGCCCCGCTTCCGCACCTCGGGCGCGGCCTTCGCCGCGGCGACCTCGCGCAGGAACGCGCTGGCCTCGTCGTGCAGCGCCTTGTACCCGGCGGCCCGCAGGATGGCCTTGCGCAGCCACTGCAGCCCGAAGATGGCCAGCAGCGCGCCGACGATGAGCCGCAGCGCGGTCAGCGGCAGCAGCGTGATGGTCGGCCCGAGCACGGCCACGACGGCGGCGAGCACCAGCAGCGCCACCGCCATTCCCTGGAAGGTGGACCGCCACTCCCGGGTCAGGCCCGAGGCCAGCACGATGGTGAGCGCCTCGGTGGCCTCCACCGCGCAGGCGACAAAGACGGTCAGCACGAGGGGCAGCGCGGCGGTCATCGGGTCTCCTTCAGCACGGGGCCTCCGCCACACAGGCGACAATGGTGGTGTGACCGACACGACGGCCGACGAACCCGAGGGCACGGGCTGGCTGGTGCTCATCTACCGCGTCCCGCCCGAGCCAACCCGGCTGCGTTCTACGGTGTGGCGCAGGATCAAGAGCCTGGGCGCCATTTACCTGCAGAACTCGGCCGCTGCGCTGCCCGCCAGCGCGGCTACCGAGCGCGCCCTGCGCAAGCTCCGCCGGGAGATCCTCGACATGTCCGGGACGGCCATCCTGCTGTCGTGCGACGTCCTGGCCGGGGAGCCCGACGTGCGCAGCGCGTTCCAGGCGGCCAGGAACGACGAGTACGAGGAGATCGTCGACCGCTGCGAGGACTTCCTGCAGCAGGTGCAGAAGGAGTACACGGCCAACCACTTCACCTACGCCGAACTCGAGGAGAACGAGGTCGACCTGGTCAAGCTGCGCAGCTGGTTCGCCAAGGTGCGCGAGCGCGACGCCTTCGGCGCGGAGGGGCGGCAACCGGCGGAGAAGGCCCTGGACACATGCGAGCAGTCGCTGGAGGCCTATGCCGCCCGGGTGTACGCCGAGGAAGCGGAGAGCCGCTGACCTCCGGTGCGACACGGCGCGCACGCATGCGCTCATCCTCCGGGCGCGTGGCGACGGCACGTCTCTCCTCCCGCGAACTGATTGCAACCGCTGTTAGCTTATGATACTAACCCCGGTTAGTTGAGGTCCTGACGTACAGGCCGCCGCCCGGGACGTTGTCGAGCCCGCGGAAGGAGCCGGGCAGGCTGATAAGCCTGAAGTGGCTCGTGAAGTACGCGTGCAGGGCGGGCGTCCACGCGATCCGCGCTCCGGTGTAGCCGTTGTTGCCGATCAGCCAGACGTACTCGGCGTGGGAGAAGGCGACCTGCCAGGCGCGGGTGTCGGCGGCCAGGCCCGCAGGCCCGGTCACGAAATCCCGGCCTTCGGTCGTGGCGATCAGCGTGCCCACGGCGTCGACCAGGGCCGGGCAGCCGGGCGTGCTGGCGGTGAACCGGTCGATGACGATCGTGACCGAGGCCGTGTCGGTGAGGACGCAGGCGCCGGGCGGGATGAGCGCGCTGGCCGCCGACAGGTCCCTGGCCGGGTACAGCTTGGTCACGGTGTATCCGTCGGCCGCTCCCATGGCCGCCACCGCGAGCACCGCGACGACGACGGCGGCCGCCCGCACCCAGCGGCCGCTCCTGGCCCGGTCCGGAGCGCTCTTCCCGGCGTGGCCGGGAGGGCTCTTCCTGGCCTGGCCGGGAGCGAGCAGGCGGGCGGCAGACAAGGCCACCAGGACGACGAGGAACGGGGCGGCGAAGGCCGCGTAGTGCTCGTACCATTCCGACGGGGAGAACAGCATCCCGGTCACGGTGATGGTGGTGACCAGCGCGTACCAGTCCAGCGCGGAGCCGCCCTTACGGTCCCGCAGCCAGGCCGCGGCGACGAGCAGGACCAGGGCGCCGGCGGCGATGAGGCCAGCCCAGAGGTGCGGGTCCACGCCGACGCTGGACAAGCCGGTGATGCCGGTGATGTCCGCGATCCGGGGATTGGCCCCCACCCGCCCGTGCGTCGCCTGGACCAGCTCTGAGAAGAACACGGTCCGCCCGAAGCCGCTCGGGGCCAGCGCCAGGAACGGCAGGCACGGCACCGCGATCCCGGCCGCGAACCCGCCGGCAAACCACACCCGGCCGCGCCGGGCCAGGAGGCACAGGGCCCACGCCACCAGGGCCGGGACGACGGCCCAGATCTTGATCGCAGCGGCGAAACCGAAACAGGCGGCGGCCCAGAACGCGCCCCAGCGGGCCCCGCCGTCCTGGCCGCGGATCCGGCCGCCGTCGAACAGGAGTACCGCTCCCAGCAGGCAGAACAGGTTCAGCCACGGTTCGAGGAACAGCGAGGACGACGCGGTCGCCGCGGCCGGGTAGACGGCGTAGAGGCCGCTGGCCAGCCCGGCGGCCAGCGGGCCCCGGTGCCGGACGAGCAGCCCGGCCAGGACCACGTTGGCCGTGTCCGCGCCTACGGTGAGCACCCTGGCCGCGGCCAGGGCCCACGCGCTGCCGAAGATCTTGCCGCCGAGCGCGGCGGGCACCATCAGCAGCATGGAGCCCGGCGGCTGGACCATCGCGAAGTCCCGGTACGGGATCACCCCGCCGACCAGGCGCAGGGCGTTGCCGATGTACACCCCGTCGTCGTACTGGGTGAATCCGGTCAGGTAACCCGGCCGGGTCAGCTGGAAGACCCGCAGGCCGAGGCCGAGCAAGGCGGCCGCCGCGATGACCGCGCCGGGTCGCAGCGGCCAGGCCGCGACGGCGGCCGGGCGCACACCGACGGGGCGGGTACCGGCTGTACCGGTCGCAGGCGGCATTCCCACGCCTAACCCGCCTTTCCGCGCCTCTCCCCCACCCGGGCAGGGCCCCGCGCCCACATGCCACCTTACCGACCAGCCGCAGGCACGATTCGCTTACCCGCAGCAGACTGCTTGCCGATGGTAGTGGGTCGCGGTCATCGTGACGGCTCGATCCGGCACATGCCCTACGATCAGCAGGATGACGGTCACACTGCTTACCAGCCAGTCGACGCCGACGGCGACCGATGCCGACGCCCTCGTGATCGGAGTGTTCCAGGGGGCGGACGGCCCGGTCCCCGCCCTGGATATCGATGACATCGATCTCATGGCCGCCTTGACCGCGCTCGGCGCGGCCGGGCAAGCCCGAGGAGATCACCAAGATTCCCACGGCCGGGCGCCTGGCGGCCCCGCTCGTCGTGGCCGTAGGCCTCGGCGCTGCCCCCGGCACCGGCCAGGACCAGGCCGAGCGGCTGGCCTACCTGGGCCGGCTGCGGCGCGCGGCCGGAACCTCGGCCCGCGACCTCACCTCGGGCCGGTCACGGCGGATCGCCATCGCCCTGCCCGCCGGGGAACCGGACGAGGCCGAGGCGGTGGCGCTCGGCGCACTGCTGGGCAGCTACGCGTTCCGCAAGTACCGCACGACCGGCACCGCCCCCGGCGACTTCGAGCTGACCGTGCACACGCGGCAGGACGACGCCGTGCGCCGGGCCAGGATCCTGGCCGAGGCGATGACGCTGGTCCGCGACCTGGTGAACACCCCGCCCGCGGACATGGTGCCGGCCGACCTGGCCGCGGCGGCCGAGCAGGCGGCCAGCGCGAGCGGCCTGGGCCTGCAGGTCCTGGACGAGAACGAGCTGGCCAAGGACGGGTACGGCGGCATCCTGGCGGTCGGCATGGGCTCGGTTCACCCGCCCCGGCTGGTCCGGCTGGAGTACACCAGCCCGGAGGCCACCAGCACGGTGGTCTTCGTGGGCAAGGGAATCACTTTCGACTCCGGCGGGCTGTCGCTGAAGACACCGAAGGGCATGGAGACCATGAAGGCCGATATGAGCGGCGCCGCGGCCGTGCTGGGCGCGCTCCAGGCCATCGCCGCGCTCGGCCCGGCCGTCAACGTGGTCGGCTATATGTCGATCGCGGAGAACATGCCCGGGGGCGGCGCGCAACGGCCCTCGGACGTCATCACCATCTACGGCGGCAAGACCGTGGAGGTCCTCAACACCGACGCCGAGGGGCGGCTGGTGCTGGCCGACGCGGTGGCCCGGTCCGGTGCCGACGCGCCGGCCCTGCTGGTCGACGTGGCCACCTTGACCGGGGCGCAGACGGTGGCCCTGGGCACGCGCACGGCCGGGGTGATGGCCAGCGACGACGCCCTGGCCGCGCAGGTCGCCGACTCGGCGCGGCGGGCCGGCGAGGCGATGTGGCCGATGCCGCTACCCGAGGAACTCCGCAAGGGCCTGGACTCCAACGTCGCGGACCTCGCCAACGTGTCCGGGGACCGCGGCGGTGGCATGCTGGTGGGCGGGCTGTTCCTGCGCGAGTTCGTACCGGACGGCGTCCGCTGGGCTCACCTGGATATTGCCGGGCCGGCGTTCAATGACGGCGGCGCTTACGGGTACACCCCCAAGGGCGGCACCGGGGCGGCCGTCCGGACGTTGGTGCAGCTCGCCCAGGACGTGGCGGACGGCACGCTGGCCGGATAGGCGTCCGTGCCGCGGCGGAGCAAGTGAAATGATGAGCACTGGGCAAGTCCAGTAAGGAGGCACAGCGGTGGCAGAGGGCGCCGGCAGCTACGACATCGTCATCCTCGGCGGCGGCAGCGGAGGGTACGCCTGCGCGCTGCGCGCGGCCGAGCTCGGCCAGCGCGTGGCGCTGATCGAGAAGGACAAGGTCGGCGGGACGTGCCTGCATCGCGGCTGCATCCCGACCAAGGCTCTGCTGCACGCGGCCGAGATCGCGGACCAGTCCAGGGAGAGCGCGAAGTTCGGCGTCAAGACGACCTTCGAGGGCATCGACGTGCCGTCCGTGCAGCGTTACAAGGACTCGGTCGTGGACCGGCTCTGGAAGGGGCTGCAGTCCACCATCGCGAGCAGGAAGATCGACACCATCGAGGGCTCGGGCCGGCTCGAATCGCCCACCTCGGTCAGGGTCGGCGACGCCGTCTACGAAGCCGAGCACGTCGTGCTGGCCACCGGGTCGGTGCCCCGCAGCCTCCCGGGCCTGGAGATAGACGGCACCCGGGTCATCACCTCCGACGACGCACTCAAGCTGGACCGGGTGCCCGGGTCGGTGGTCATCCTGGGCGGCGGGGTGATCGGGGTCGAGTTCGCCAGCGTGTGGCGGTCCTTCGGCGCCGAGGTGACGATCGTGGAGATGCTCCCCCAGCTGCTGCCGCTGGAGGACGAGACCAGCGCGCAGGTGCTGCAGCGCGCCTTCCGGCGCCGCGGCATCCGCTTCGAGCTGGGCAGCGTCTTCGAATCGGTCAAGCACACCGACACCGGCGTCGTCGCCACCCTGGAAGGCGGCAAGACGCTCGACGCGGACCTGCTGCTGGTGGCGGTCGGCCGAGGCCCGGTCTCCCGCGACCTCGGCTACGCCGAAATGGGCGTGGGGATCGAGCGGGGATACGTCAAGGTGGATCCGTTCTGCCGGACCAGCGTCCCGACGATCTCGGCGGTGGGCGACCTCATCAACACGCCGCAGCTGGCCCACGTCGGCTTCGCCGAGGGCATCATGGTCGCCGAGCGGGTGGCCGGGCTGGACGTCACCCCCATCGACTACGACGGCGTGCCCCGGATCACCTACAGCGACCCGGAGGTCGCATCGGTCGGCCTGACCTCGGCCCAGGTCGCCGAGCGCCGGCTCGAGGTCGTCGAGGTCAACTATCCGCTCGGCGCGAACGGCCGAAGCGTCATCCTGCAGACCCAGGGAGCGGCTAAGGTCATAGCCGAGGCCGGCTCGGACGGGTCCGGACCGGGACGCGTGCTCGGCATACACCTCGTCGGCAGCCGGGTAGGCGAGCTGATCGCCGAAGGCCAGCTGATCTACAACTGGGACGCCGAGCCGTCCGATGTCGCCCAGCTGATTCACCCGCACCCGACCCAGTCCGAGATCATCGGCGAGGCGCACCTCGCGCTGGCCGGCAAGCCCCTGCACTTCCACGCCTAAAGTTCCTCAACACGCCCATCTAGGAGTCACCAGAATGTCGGTCTCGGTATCCATGCCGCAGCTCGGTGAGAGTGTCACCGAGGGCACCGTCACGCGCTGGCTGAAGAAGGAAGGCGAGCGCGTGGAGGTGGATGAGCCGCTCCTCGAGGTGTCAACGGACAAGGTGGACACAGAGATCCCCTCGCCTGCGTCCGGGATCCTGCGCGCCATCGCGGTCGACGAGGACGAGACGGTCGCGGTGGGCGCCCAGCTCGCCGTCATCGAGGACAGCGAGAGCAGCGGCTCCGCGCCCGCGCCGTCCGGGCCCCCAGCCCAGGATGACACCTCGGCACCACAGGATGCGGCAGCTGCCGCCGAACCTTCGCAGCCGGAGCCGGTCCCGGCCGGTACCAACGGCTGGAGCCCGCCGCCCAGCTACCCCGCGCCGTCCGAGGCCGCGCAGACCCCGGGCTATGCTCCGCCGCCCGCATACGGGCAGCCGCCGTCCTACACCGAGCCTCCCGCCTACGCCCGGCCCGCAGCCCAGTCGCAGCCTTACGCGCCGCCCGCCGCCCAGGAACCCGCGCAGCCGTACGCCCAGCCCGCCGCGCAGGCATCCCCGGCACAGGCTGAGGAGCCGGCCGAGGCCCCATCCGCCGCGGACGGATCGTACCCGCCGCCGACACCGCTGCCGGGGGTCGGCGAGGCGCCCTACGTCACCCCGCTGGTCCGCAAGCTCGCCGCCGAGCATGGGGTGAACCTGGAAGCCGTCAGCGGGACCGGCGTCGGCGGCCGGATCCGCAAGCAGGACGTCATCGAGGCCGCCCGCGCGCAGGCGCCCGCCCAGGTGCCGCAGGCGCCGCAGAATGCGCCAGCGGCCGCCGGATCCCAGCCGGCCGCCGGAGGCTCGCCCTCGCAGGCCGGCCAGCCTGCCGCCCAGGCGGCGCAGCGCCCGGCCGTGGTGCCGTCCTCGCTGCGCGGCACGACCCAGCGGATGTCCCGGCCCCGCCAGGTGATCGCACAGCGGATGGTGGAGTCGCTGCGGGTGTCGGCCCAGCTCACCACCGTGGTCGAGGTCGACGTGACGGCCATCGCGCGGCTGCGTGACCGGGCCAAGGCCGACTTCGAGGCGCGGGAGGGCGTGAAGCTGACCTTCCTGCCGTTCTTCGCGCTCGCCGCTGTCGAGGCGCTGAAGGTTCACCCGAAGCTCAACGCGGTGATCGACGGAGACCAGATCATCTACCATGACGCGGAGCACCTCGGCATCGCAGTCGACACCGAGCGCGGCCTCATGGTGCCGGTCGTCCACAACGCAGGCGACCTGAACATCGGCGGGCTGGCCCGCAAGATCGGGGAAATCGCCCAGCGCACGCGGTCCGGGCAGGTCGGCCCGGACGAGCTGTCGGGCGGCACGTTCACCCTGACCAACACGGGCAGCCGCGGCGCCCTGTTCGATACGCCGATCATCAACCAGCCGCAGGTTGCGATCCTCGGCACCGGCACCGTGGTCCCGCGCCCGGTCGTGGTGGAGGACTCCGCTCTCGGCGAGGTGATCGCGGTGCGCTCGATGGTCTACCTCGCGCTGACCTACGATCACCGGCTGGTCGACGGCGCTGACGCGGCCCGGTACCTGATCACGGTCAAGGCCCGGCTGGAAGAAGGGGCCTTCGAGACCGAACTCGGGCTGTAACCGGCCTGGATGAAGATCGCCGTCACCGGCTCGTCCGGTCTGATAGGTACCGCCCTGGTGGCCAGCCTGCGCGCGGACGGCCACCAGGTCATCCGGCTTGTCCGGCGGCCGGCCAGGTCGGATGACGAGGTGCGCTGGGACCCGCGGGCGGCCGATGGAGGGCTGGTCCCGGCCCGCCCCTCTGTCCCCGGGGCCCTGGAGGGTATCGGCGCCTGTGTGCACCTGGCCGGTGCCGGGGTGGCCAGCAGGCGCTGGACGAGCCGGTACAAGGCCGAGATCCGGGCCAGCCGGGTCCTCGGCACCCGCGCGCTGGCCGGTGCCCTGGCCAGGCTCGGCTCGCCGCCCGGGACCCTGGTGGCCGCCTCAGCGATCGGCTGGTACGGCGAGACCGGCGAGCGTGAGGTGGACGAGTCCGCCCCGGCCGGGAAGACCTTCCTCGCCCGGCTGGTCCGGGACTGGGAGGCGGCCGCCGACCCGGCCGTCGAGGCCGGCATCCGGGTGGTCCATCTGCGCAGCGGCCTGGTCCTCACCCCGGCCGGCGGCCTGCTAGCCAGGCTGCTTCCCTTGGCCCGGCTGGGCGTATGCCCGAGGTTCGGCCCGGGGACGCAGGCGATGAGCTGGATCTCGCTGCCCGACGAGATCGGCGCGATCAGGTTCCTGCTGGACCGGAAGGACATCAGCGGCCCGGTCAACCTCACCGCCCCGGAGCCGGTGACCAACTCGGCCTTCACCGCCGCGCTCAACGCCGCTGCGGGCCGCCGGGACCTGCCCTGGCTGCGAGTCCCCAGCCCGGTGCTGCGCCTGAGCCTGGGCGAGGCCTCTGTGGAGCTGCTGAGCAGTACCCGGGTGATCCCCGCGCGGCTGGCGGCCGGGGGCTACCAGTTCCGCTACCCTGCCCTGCAAGATGCTCTTGCCGCCGGGGAGGGATGGCCATGGCAGGCTGGCGCGGATTAACCACGGTGGCCGCGGTAATCCTGCTCGGCTCGGTCCCGGTCTCGCTGCTGGCCTCGCCGGCCAGCGCCAGGACCACTTCGGCCAGCGCGAGGACCACGTCGGCCAGCGCGAGGGCATCTTCAGCCAGCGCCGGGGCGTCTTCGGCCAGCTGCCGGTCCAGTGCTCATCCGGCGCTCGCGGCCAGGCTGGCCCGGGACATCAACCGGGCGCGGCACGGCCGCGTGTCCGCCGTAGCGGTCGGGGTCGATGGCCGGGGAGTGCAATGCTGGCTTAACGGCTCGGCGCACTTCGACTCGGCCAGCGTGGTGAAGGTAACCATCCTCAGCGCGCTGCTCCGCAAGGCGCAGCAGCGGCACCGGCGGCTGACCCGGGCTGAGGCCAAGCTGGCCGAGGCGATGATCACCAGGTCAGACAACGATGCCGCGTCGGCCCTGTGGGCCGATACGGGGCGGTACTACCTGCAGCACTTCCTGAACCTCGCGCACATGACCGATACCCGCCTGGGCCCGGGCCCGTACTGGGGCCTGACCCAGATCACCGCGGCTGACCAGGTGAGATTGCTGGGACTGCTGCTGGCGAAGAATCCGGTGCTCGACGCCAGCTCGCGTGAGCTGGTGCTGCGCTTGATGACGGAGGTCATCCCGTCCCAGCGCTGGGGTGTCCCGGCCGGCGCGCCCACCAGCCTGACCGTGCACGTCAAGGACGGCTGGCTGCCGCTGGCCACCCACGGCTGGCGCATCAACAGCATCGGCTGCTTCACCGGCCGCGGCGGCAGTTACCGCATCGTGGTCCTGACCCGGGACAACCCGACGATGGCCTACGGGATCGGCACCGTCGAGGCGATCGCCCGGGCGGTCAACCGTGACCTCAACCCGGCGGCGAAGTCCCGCGTCCAGTCCACGGAGCTCTCCCCGGCACGGGCCACGCCCGATGAGCCCGTCCCCGCGATGGCAGGCGCGTCCTAACCGGGAAGGCCGGGCCGGGACGGCGCGATGCGCTCGGCACCCAGCTGGGACGGGAGCGGCGCCACGCGCCACAGGCCGTTCGGCCCAAAAAGGGATGAGGGGAGCGGCCGGCCGGTATTCAGCTCTCCGGCTGCAGGACGATGTCGAAAGAGGCCAGCCGGAACGGGCCCGTGAGGCCGTAGCGGGCGGCCAGGTCCGGATCGTCGACGAGGGTGAACTCGGTGATCAGGCTGTCCTTTACCGCGAACACGGCGTCGGATTCGAGGTAGGGGCTGCCGGCCACGAAGATGTGCGTGGTCAGCGGGCGGTGCCCGGGGGCGGTGACGAGGAAATGGATGTGCGCCGGGCGGTACGGGTGGCGCTTGGTTGCCTCAAGCAGCGCGCCGACGGGGCCGTCGGTCGGGATCGGGTAGTGGACGGGCACGATGGTGCGGAACCAGTAGGCGCCGCTGGAGTCGGCGGTGAACAGGCCGCGCCCGTTGCCGACCGGCTGGAGTTCCGGCTGCTGGACATCGTAGAACCCGTGATCGTTGGCCTGCCAGACGTCGAGTTCGGCGCCGGGTAGCGGCGTACCGTCGGCCGAACGGACCTGGCCCTCGAGCAGTGCCTGCGGGCCGGTCCCGACCAGGTCGATGCTCTCGCCCAGCGCCCGGCGCGGGGAGAGCACCATGTGGAACGGGCCGAGCACGGTCGACTCGGTGGCGGTACCGGCCGACTTGCGGCTGTTGATCGTCTCGACCAGCATGGAGATGCCGAGCACGTCGGAAAGCAAGATGAACTCCTGCCGTTCACGGTCGCTTTTCTGGCCGGTGGCGGTGAGGAACTCGATGGCCTGGTCCCACTCCGCGATCGTCGGCTCGGTCTCCCGCACGAAGGCGTGCAGGTGCCTGACCAGACTGCTCAGCAGCTCGCGCAGCCGTGGGTCGGGGGTGGCGGCGAAGCTCTCGACGACCGCGTCGGCGGCGTTGTCCTCAGTGAAACCGGTGGCCATAACCGTCAGGGTAAGTCCCGGCCCGGCCGCAGGTACAGGTCGGAGGTCGGGCCGAGATGGGTGAGCTTGTCCGGGTTGATCACGGCGCGGAACGCCTGCACCAGGCCGTCGGCGATGTCGAGCACGAACACGCCCACCACCCGCCCTTCGGCGTCGTAGGCCACCGCGCCGGGCTGGCCGTTGACCGAGGCCGGCACGGCGTAGGTGCCCTCCTTCTGCGCCCGCCGGAACAGCCCGACCATGAACCGGGCGACCCGTTCCGGCCCGTGCAGCGGCTCGCGCAGGGCCTGCCCCTTGCCGCCGCCGTCGCCGATCGTGACCACGTCCGGGGCGAGCAGGGTCAGCAGCGCGCCCAGGTCCCCGCCGCCCACAGCGTCGAAGAAACGGCGGGCGACCTCGTCGCGCTGCTCGCGGGAAGCGTCGAACCGGGTTTTGCCCGCGTCGATGTGGCGCCGGGCGCGGCTGGAGATCTGGCGGCAGTTCGCCTCGGACTTGCCGATGATCTCGGCGATCTCGGCGTAGTCGTAGCCGAAGACCTCGTGCAGGAGAAACACGGCGCGTTCGGTCGGCGAGAGGCTTTCCAGCAGGACGAGGAACGCCATCGACAGGGAATCGGACATCTCGGCGCGCTCCGCGGGATCGTCGTACGGGCCTCGCTCGGTCGCGACGAGCGGCTCGGGCAGCCAGGCGCCCACGTAGGCTTCCCGCCGGACCCGGGCTGAGCGCAGGTGGCTGATGGCCAGCCGGGTGGTGACCGTGGCCAGGTAGGCCTTGGGCGAGTCGATGCGGGCGCCGTCGCGCAGCGCGCGGGTCAGCCGGACGAAGGCGTCCTGAACGATGTCCTCGGCGTCGCCGACGCTCCCGGTCATCCGGTAGGCGATCGAGAACATCAGCGGCCGGTACTCGTCGTAGTCCGCGGCGGACTGCGCCTGCGGCGGCATCTCAGGCGGCGGCATGCTGATCCTGTCCCGCCAGGTAGGCCTTAGCCCAGACCGGGAAGCCATCCCGCCAGCTCGCGTACCGGGGGGCCCAGCCGAGTTCGCGCTTGGCCTTCTCGTTCGCCGCGCCGCAGCCCTCCGTCATCATGGCCACGGCCGCCTGGCCGGCCAGCAGCCGGCCCAGCCAGGCCGGGGCCCGCATGGGCGGCTTGCGGCCCAGGCACTCGGACAGGTAGGGCAGCCACTCCCGGACCGGGGCCGGGTCGTCGTCGACGACGTTGTAGAGGCCGGGCGCGCCGCGGGTGACGGCCGCCACGGCCGCCGCGGCGGCGTCGGTGACCTCGCAGAAGGAGAAGACGCCCGTGCCCCCGCCGATGACCGGCATCTGCCGCTTCTTCACGGCGTCAAGCATGGAGTCCGAGGCGCCGTGGCCGTAGAACGGGCCGTACCGCAGCACCAGTCCCTCGGGTACGGCGCCGGGCACGGCCTGCTCGAGGTGCCTGATCGCGGCCAGGGTCTGCGCGGTCGACGGGAGCGGGGCCGGGTCGACCGGATCGGATTCGGCCGTGACCTGGCGGCTGCTCCTCAGGTTGTTCCAGGCGATGTAGCTCTGCGCGATGAACCGGCGGGTGCCGGCCTGGCGGGCAGCTTCCAGCAGGTAGTCGGTGCTCTTGGTGCGCAGCTCGTTGGTGACCGCGAATTGCTTGTCGAAGTTGCGCATGCTGCGCAGGCCGTACAGCGCGGTCATCTGGTGCACGATCACCTCTGGCTGAGCGGTTTTGACCGCGTCGAGCACCGCCTGCCGGTCCAGGCCGTCGACGATGACGGGTGTCGCGCCCAGGTCGTGCAGTCCGCTGGCCTTGCCGGGCGACCGGGTGGTGCCGGTGACCTCATGGCCGGCGGCGATCAGGGCGGAGACGAACGGCTTGCCGACCACTCCGGTGGCTCCGGCGACGAAGACTCGCATGATGACTCCTCTTGGTGCGTCCTTCCTGGTTCCGCCCTCTAAGACGAGGGGCGGCGGCCGGCTGTGACATCCTCGGACCGGATATCGCCGAGCCCGGGCCTCAGCCGGGCCGGGAGGCATTCCTCCAGGCCGTCGGCGAACAGCGGCACGCGCCACAGCGACGGCACCGGGCCGCTGGCGCCGGACAGCTGCATGAGGGTCTGGACGGTGACCCGGACCAGCCGCCGGGCCGCGGCGAACATCACGAACGCCAGCGGGACCTCGGCCAGCAGCGCGGACAGGAGGCTCGCGGTGAAGCCGCTCGAACCGTAATTCAGCGCCAGGTCGAACCAGGCGTCGCAGAGCAGCAGCGTCCCAGTCATGATCATGAAGAAGATGACGACCTGACGCTGGTTCCAGGCCGCCCACGCGGTCGCGGCGAACCCGAGGAGCTCGGCGATGTCCAGCCCGACCCACACCGCCCGCCAGTCGCTGGAGGTATAGCGCCCGGGAAGGGTCAGGATGAGGATCGCGATCCAGCCGGCCAGCGCGACGCAGCAGGCCATCGTGATCAGCAGGGCGAGCGTGCGGCGTCGCCGCAGGCGCGGGTCGAGCAGCGGGTGCGGCAGGTCGAGGGCGGCCAGGGCACGGGCCAGCGCACGCCGCTCATCTTGTGTCATCCGGCGTAGTTCAGCCTCGTCGATCACCTTTTCATTCTGCGCCGTGCCGGTCTGAGGCCAGGTGGGCGGTGCGGCCGCGGCTCGTCTTGCTAAGCGCCCCGTTCGGCGGCCCGGTGCGCGCGGCCGCGCGGGAGGGCCTCGTCCAGGCCGTGGCCGGACAGCGGCGTGCGGCGCAGCGAGGACGGCATCTCGTCGGCCGGGCCGCGGGTGCCGGCCGAGGCCATCTCCAGTACCCGGGCCTCACCCGGGGGCGGGATCCGCAGGCTCGCGTCGACCGTGGCCCGGAGCAGGCGGCGCGCCCCGACGAAGGCCAGGAAGGCCAGCGGCAGCTCGGCGAAGACCGCGGTCAGGAGGCTGATCCACACGCCGGTGGTAGCCAGCGACGTGCCGACGTCAAACCACGCATCGCAGCACAGCATGGTGCCGATGACCGCCAGCAGCAGGATCAGGACCTGCCGTTCCCGCCAGGTCGCCCAGGCGGTGGCCAGGAACGCGGCGAACAGGAAGACGTCGAAGTTGACCCAGACCGCGCGCCAGTGGTGCGCGTCGAAGTGCCGCGGCAAGGTAGCGGCGAGCACGACGATCCAGCCCGCCAGGATCACGCAGCAGGCGGCCGAGACGAGCAGCGCCAGCCGGCGCTGACGGCGCAGCTTCGGGTGGGAGAGGTACGGGTTGGCCAGCGTCTCCGGGTCCTCGGGCGGGCCGCCGGGGTCGGGGCCGTCGAGTTCGGCGAGAATCCGCGCCAGCTGACGTCGTTCGTCTGCGCTCATCTGGCGTAGCTCAGCCTCATTTATCACATTCTCATTGTGCTTCCGGCCCGGAAATGATCGTACGGCAGTCCCCGCCAGGCGTTTTTGCCGGGAAAGCCGAGCTGGCTGTCCCGGATCCGGCCACGCGTAAGCTGGGAAAAGTGAGCGAGCTTGTGTACCTGGCCTTGGGTCCTGCCCCGGTGGACTACATGGAGGGCTGGGATCTGCAGCGGCGTATCCATGCGCGGCGGGTGGCCGACGAGGTTCCGGACAGCTGCCTGCTGCTCGAGCACCAGCCTGTGTACACGGCGGGCAAGCGGACGGCCGCCTCTGACCGGCCGTCCGGGGATCCCGGTGCGCCGGTCATCGAGGTGGACCGTGGCGGCAAGATCACCTGGCACGGGCCCGGCCAGCTGACCGGCTACCCGATCGTGAAGCTCCGCGAGCCGGTCGACGTGGTCGCATACGTACGGGCGCTGGAAGAGGCCATGATCCGGACCTGCGCTGATTTCGGGGTGACCGCGACCCGGGTGCCGGGCCGCAGCGGCGCCTGGGTCCAGGGCGCGCCCGACCGCAAGATCGGGGCGATCGGCGCACGGGTCGCCCGGGGCGTGACCATGCACGGGCTGGCGCTGAACTGCGACTGCGACCTGTCCTGGTATGACCGCATCGTCCCGTGCGGCATTTCCGATGCCGCAGTGACCACACTGTCGGCCGAAACCGGGCGCCCGATCACCGTCGCCTCAGCCGCGCCAGTCCTGGAACGGCACCTGGCCGACGCCCTGGGCTACCAGACCTGGCGGCGCAGTCCCGACCCGGAATCACTCATCGGCCAGGCCGGCCGACCCGTGGTCGCGTCCCGCTAGCCGATGCCGTTCCCCCTTTACCAGGCCCGACCGGCAGCAACATACCCTGGAGGCGTGGTACTTGCACCTGAGGGCCGGCGCATGCTGCGCCTGGAGGCCCGCAACGCCGAGGTCCCGATCGAGCGCAAGCCGCCGTGGATCAAGACCCGGCTGCGCACCGGGCCGTCATACACCGAGCTGAAGTCCCTGGTCCGCAGCGAGGGCCTGCACACGGTGTGCGAGGAGGCCGCCTGCCCGAACATCTTCGAGTGCTGGGAGGATCGCGAGGCGACCTTCCTCATCGGCGGTGACCAGTGCACCCGGCGTTGCGACTTCTGCCAGATCGACACGGGCAAGCCCGGCCCGCTCGACGTGGATGAGCCGCGGCGGGTGGCCGAGTCGGTCGCCGCGATGGGCCTGAAGTACGCGACCGTCACCGGCGTCGCCCGCGACGACTTGCCCGACGGCGGGGCGTGGCTGTACGCGCAGACCGGCCGCGAGATCCACGCCACCGTCCCCGGCTGCGGCGTGGAACTGCTCATCCCCGACTTCAACGCCGAGACCGTTCGGCTCGCGGAGGTCTTCTCGGCCGAGCCGGAGGTTCTCGCGCACAACATCGAGACCGTGCCCCGGATCTTCCGCCGGATCAGGCCGGGATTCCGGTACTCGCGCTCGCTGGAGGTGCTGCGGGCGGGCCGCGAGGCGGGGCTGGTCACGAAGTCGAACCTGATCCTGGGGCTGGGCGAGGAACGGCATGAGATCACCGGGGCCATGCGTGACCTGCGCGACGCCGGCTGTGACCTGCTGACCATCACGCAGTACCTGCGCCCGACGCCTCGGCACCACCCGGTGGAGCGATGGGTGAAGCCCGAGGAGTTCGTCGAGCTGCGCGATGAGGCGCTGGGCCTCGGCTTCGCCGGGGTCATGTCCGGTCCGCTGGTGCGGTCCTCCTACCGGGCCGGGCGGCTGTACGCGCAGGCCATCGAGCAGCGGGCCGGCTCGCTGGCTCGCTGATCGGGGACTGCGGGCGGCATGGTGGTTCTGTCCGGGCCGCTGGAAACCGTATGCTGCGGAGCATGGCACGCATGTCGAGAAAGTCCGGGTCCGCTGACCAAGCGGCCACCATGGAGGCTGCCACGGAGATGGCCAACGCCGGGCGGCTAAAGCAGATGCGCATGGTCGCAGGCCTGGTACGCCGCCAGAACCCGAAGGCACTGCCGATCATCGCCGGCAGCGCGCTCGGCGTCATTGCCGTCTTCGTGGTCCTGGGGCTGGTCCTCAACCTGCCATGGCTGCTCATCCCGCTGGGCGTGCTGCTCGGCTTGCTGGTCGCGACGATCCTGTTCGGCAGGTTCGCGCAGGCGGCTCAGTTCGCGACCATCGAAGGACAGCCGGGCGCGGCGGCCGCGGTGCTGGAGAATATGCGAGGCAACTGGACCACCACTCCGGCCATCGCGGCCAACAGGAACATGGACGTGGTGCACCGGGTGGTAGGCAGGCCGGGCGTCATCCTGGTCGGCGAGGGCTCCCCAACCCGCCTGGCCGGCCTGATGGCCGCCGAGAAGAAGCGCGTCGCCCGGGTCGCGTACGAGGTGCCGATCTTCGAGTTCCAGGCCGGGAACGAGGACGGGCAGGTCCCGCTGGGCAAGCTGCAGCGCAAGGTCATGCGGCTGCCGCGCACCCTCAAGGCGGGCGCGGTCAACGACCTCAACCACCGGCTGCGGGCCCTGCAGCCGACCCTGCAGGCACCCAAGGGGCCGATCCCGAAGAACATCAGGCAGCCGAGGATGCCCCGGCCGAAGACCCGCTAGCCTCGCCCGGCGGCTAGATCCGCACGACGATCGTGTTGGCCGCGCGGTCGTGCATCCCGCGCAGGTCACGGTCGGTCAGCAGCGGGGGGACGACCGTAAGCAGGATGGCGGTCCGGACCAGCGCCCAGCCGAAGCCCACCGGACCGCCGCCGATCCGCATCACGCGGATGCCGAGGAGGCGCTTGCCTACCGTGCTGCCGGTCAGCGCGGTGAGCACGAAAGTCTCGAGCGCGAACACGGCGATCGTCCAGAACTGCGAATGCGTCAGCCAGTACGCGATAACCATGCTGAGCAGCCAGTCGATGACCAGCGCCAGAATCCGGCGCGGCATGCTGGACACCGAGCCCGGGCCCCGCTCAGGCAGGCCGAACTGCTGGCCGGGATAAGACTTCGCGGTAGGCGCTTCCGCTTCGGTAACCGCGGCCCCGGTCAGCGGCCTGGCGCCCGTCGCCGCGGTCTGGGCTGGAACAGCGCGGCCGGCAGCGGCTCGGGCGGAACGTGCTCCAGCGCGGTTACGGGACTTCGAGGCCACCTCACCACGGTATCCGTTCGGCAGCGGAAGGCGAGCAGCGGGCCGAGACACGGACCGGCCAGCACCCGATTGACCTGGTCACGACCGCCCACCGGAGGGCCCCCGCGAAGGCCATGCGGTATGCTTCGGGCCAGGTCAGCCAGCCGTAACATTAGTGAAACACACAAGATACGGCGCGGAAATTGCTGGCGGCTAGCATCCTTAGTCGCGCGCCTTTGCGAATCATACGATCGCCCTGAGCCCTGGAGGGTTGATGTTTAGCAGTGCCGAGGAAGTCCTCCGTTTTATCGCGGAGGAGAACGTGGAGTTCATCGACGTCAGATTCTGCGACCTGCCGGGGACGATGCAGCATTTCACCGTGCCAGCGTCGGCGTTCAGCGAGGACGTCTTCACCGATGGCCTCATGTTCGACGGCTCGTCGATCCGCGGGTTCCAGGCGATCCATGAGTCCGACATGCAGTTGCTGCCCGACCCGAGCACTGCAGGGCTCGACTCGTTCCGCACGTACAAGACGCTGAACCTCACTTTCTTCGTGCACGACCCGCTGACCGGCGCGCCCTACACCAGGGACCCTCGCAACGTCGCCAGGAAGGCCGAGGACTACCTGCGGGGCACCGGCATCGGCGACACCGCGTACTTCGGCCCGGAGGCGGAGTTCTACATCTTCGACTCAGCCCGGTTCTCGACCTCGGCGAACGAGGCCTACTACCACATCGACTCGGTGGAAGGCGCGTGGAACTCCGGCCTGGAGGAAGCCGGCGGCAACCTGGCCTACAAGCCCAGGTACAAGGGCGGCTACTTCCCGGTTCCGCCGATGGACCATTTCGCGGACCTGCGCGCGGAAATGACGACCAACCTCCTCGCGGCCGGCATCCAGGTCGAGATGCAGCACCATGAGGTCGGCACGGCAGGCCAGTCCGAGATCAACATGCGGTTCGGCTCCCTGCTGCAGGAAGCCGACAAGCTCATGCAGTTCAAGTACATCATCAAGTCCACCGCCACGGCGGCGGGCAAGACGGTGACGTTCATGCCCAAGCCGCTCTTCGGCGACAACGGCAACGGGATGCACTGCCACCAGTCGATCTGGAAGGACGGCTCGCCGCTGTTCTACGACGAGGTCGGCTACGCCGGCCTGTCCGACCTGGGCCGTTACTACATCGGCGGCTTGCTCAGGCACGCGCCCTCGCTGCTCGCGTTCACCAACCCGACCGCGAACTCCTACCACCGCCTGGTGCCTGGCTTCGAGGCCCCGGTCAACCTGGTCTACTCGCAGCGCAACCGTTCGGCTTGCATCCGGATCCCGATCACCGGCACCAACCCGAAGGCCAAGCGCGTCGAGTTCCGCGTGCCCGACCCGTCCTGCAACCCCTATCTCGCGTTCGCCGCGATGCTGATGGCCGGCCTGGACGGGATCAAGAACAAGATCGAGCCGCCGGAGCCGGTGGACAAGGACCTGTACGAGCTGCCGCCGGACGAGGCATCCGCCATCCCGCAGGTCCCCGGGTCTCTCGAGGCTGTGCTCGACAACCTGGAGGCGGATCACGCGTTCCTCACCGAGGGCGGCGTGTTCACCGACGATCTCATCGAGACGTGGCTGGACTACAAGCGGACCGTCGAGCTCGACGAGCTCCGCCTGCGCCCGCACCCGCACGAGTTCGAGCTGTACTACGACGTCTGACCGGTTAACGGTCGCTGAGCAGGGGCGGAATCATGGGCCGAGTGCCCTGTTCCGCCCCTGTTCCGTCCGGGCGGTGAGCACGGCCTCAATGGTCCTGGCCTTACTTTCGTGCGCTCATCCGCGAAGACCGCGCGGGACAGCTTGGTCACGGTGGCGAACCACCCGGCTGGATCGGGCGTGAGGGTCCCGCCGGAGTCGATTCGGGCGTCATGCCCGGGGGTAGTGATGCGCGGCCTGGGCACCGGCTGGACCGGGGGCACGGGCCGCCTCGGTGCCTGGGGCGGTCTCCTGCTCTGCGGAGCGGTCTTCACCGCGGCGGCACCGCTCGGCTGGATCTTGCTGATCACGATCCCCGGAGCGCTCCTGCCCGCCTCCCTGATCCGAGCCTTCGGGGTACGCCAGCGCCGCCGTCGCCGACAGCGGCATCAGCGCTTCTGACCCGCCGGCCTGCACGGGCGGGAACGAGGATTCCATAACCTACTGCTAATTCGGCATGGTGACACTTCGGTTCCGGCCGACCGGAATATCCGCAAGGCATTGAGCTGGTACCACCGGCCGTTCGGGAAGAATTTGGATTGGTTCGGGCGGGACAGGTATCCACCGTCGCGCGCGGGCACGTCCGGTCGCACCCGTGAACACCCTGGTCCGGATCCATACCCTCCCCCGGTACCTGTGCCGGAAGCGACCAACCAGACTTAGCCAAAGGAACCGCCGCCAGCGATGGCGCATAAAGCGCGCCGCGTGGTGATCGTCGAGCACCGGATCTAATGCGGCTTGACGCCGAAGGCCACGCGGTTCGTGAACACGCAGTTCGAAAGAGAAAGAAGTGGTCAGGATGCGCGCAGCGGGCATTCGCCAGATTGGGGGCCCGGTCGAACTGCTTCGGCTGCCCCCTCCCCGTGCGGTGCGGGCCGATGAGGTGCTGATCGACGTCCAGGCGTGCGGGGCGGGTAATTGGGACGAATTCGTCCGCACCGGAGGCTGGGACATCGGCGCCCATCCGCCTATGGCGCTCGGGGTGGAGGCGGCCGGGATGGTCATCGCGGTCGGGAACTCGGTCGAAAGGGTCAGCGTCGGCGACCTGGTGACCACACATTCGCTGCCGCTGCGCGAGCAGGGCTGCTGGGCGGAGAAATTCATCGCGGCCGCCGGGAACGTTGCCCTGATCCCACCGAGCGTCCCGGTCGACGCCGCCGCGGCACTCCCCGTCCCGGCGCTCACCGCCGACCAGGCCCTCACCGATGGGATCGACCTCCGGCCCGGTCAGACGGTCCTGGTGCACGGCGCGGGCGGCGTCACCGGAGGCATGCTTATCCAGCTTGCGGCCCACTGGGGGGCCAGGGTGCTGGCCACGGCGAGCCCCGGCGATGCCGACCGCATATCAGCCCTGGGCGCGGACATCGTCCTGGACTATCACCAGGCCGCCTGGCCGCAGCGGGTGATCTCGCTGACCGGCGGTGGTGCCGACTCGGCCGTGAACGCCGCTCCGGCGGGGGCGCGGGAGGCCTTCAGCGCGGTAAGGGACGGCGGCAGGCTGGCGACCATCACCGGCGACCCGCCAGACGGCGAGCGGGGCATCGCGGTGTCGGGGGTTGTGGTCGCTCCGGACGGTGCGCGGCTTCGCCGGCTCACCGCGCTGGCCGGCCAGGGCACGATCGCGGTCTCTGTCGCGGAGCGGTATCCCCTCGAGCAGGCCGCAACAGCGCTGGAGCACGCGCGGCACGGTAGCCACGGGTCGGCAATCGTGCTGCTGCCGGGAGATCCGCGCTGACCGGTCAGGGCGGATCCAGGGCCGGGAGTGAGTTGCGCCTCAAGCCGGCCAACCTTCGGCTCCTTTGCGGGGACAGGTTGCGCTCAACCGGCTGACCAATCTCACCCGATCAGACGGCTGGAGTGTGCCGCTCCGGTCTGCAGGTAGCGGTCCGGCTGGACGGCCTGAGTCGCCGTGCCTTGACGCAGCGCCTCGTGGAACTCCTTAGCGGAGCGAATGCCGCGTTTGGTGAACACCCTGCGCAGATGTCACCCGACCCATGCGCGCAGACAGGTACAGCTCCCGCGCCGAGTGTCATGCGCACTGCCCCACACTCTCGGCGCTAGGCAGAAAGTACTCAAAAATAGATCCTAAATAGTGCTTTATACTGCATGTTATTGATACAATGATGCCGACGGGGTGATTCCAGCTCTTTCCTTCTGAACGGAGCGTGGCGGATGCTCCCGGACCCATCCACCAACCCAGCCGACGACAGCGGCGACCCTGGCGACAGCCAGGAACCCGGCGGCTACCCGCCGCCGGAATGGCCCGAGCCCGACCTGCCCGGCATCGGCCAGCCCGGGGCCGTGTATCCGGATGCCGGGTCGCAGGGCTTGTTCTTGTCCGTCCCGGCCGGGTCGTTTGACGCGGACCGGTTCGCGCAGTCCGGGCCGGCGGCGGAGATGCCGCCGGATCCGCTGCTGGCCACCATCATCGACGCGGTCACCGGCCCGGACGGACCGGGGGCGGGCACCCTGTCCGATGACCAGCTGATCGGGGTCATCGCCGCCGTCCGGCGGCTGGAATCCCGGGTCGCGTGGTACGCGCTGACCGCGGTCGCGCAGTTCGCCGCCCGGTGGGGCGCCGAGGTCGCCGGGGCCGAGTTCGCCGCCGACCAGCTGGCCTGCGAACTGCACCTGACATCCCGGTCCGCCGCGGTGCAGCTGGACTACGCGACCTCGGTGGCCGCGCGGCTGCCGCGGTGCCTGGCCGCGCTGTACGCCGGCTCGCTGCACCCGGTGCACCTGCGGATCATCGAAGAGGAAACCCAGATCCTGTCCGCCGCCGACGCGGCCACGGCGGACGCGGCGCTGGCCGGGACGGCGGGGGCGCTGACGTTCGGGAAACTGCGCTCCGCGGCGCACCGGCATGGTCCTGAAACTGGACCCTGAGGCGGCGGCCCGGCAGAAGGAGGCCGGGCGGCGGAACGCGTACGTGCAGACGTTCCGGGAGCCGTCCGGGAACGCCGGGATGATCGCCCGGGAACTGCCCTGCGATGAGGTGCTCGCCTCCTGGCAGCATGTGGAGCAGCGGGCGCTGGACCTGCGCGCCGCCGGGATCCCCGGCACCCTGGAAGAGCTCCGCGTCCGGGCCTACCTGGATCTGCTTCAAGAGCGGCGCACCTGCCTCGCGGCCGTCCCAGGCTCGGCCGGGACGTCGGCCACAGCCGGCCCGCAGGACATCGGCCCGGAAGGAAACGGCGGCGGCGCGGGCGGCAGCGGTGCTGCGGGCGGCCCGGGGGGAAGCGGTCAAGGCCGCGATCCCGCCACCGGCCCGGGCGGCAGCGGCCACGGCGACCAGCCCGGCGCGGATGCCGGGCCCAGCCTGGCCGCGCTGGTCAACATCACTGTGCCGTGGTCCGCGCTGACCGGCCAGTCCGCTGCCCCAGCCGAGGTCGGCGGGTACGGCACCGTCGACGCGGCCGACGCTCGCGACCTGGCCGCCGCGGCGGCCCGCGACCCCCGCACCCGGTGGTGTGTCACCGCACTGCACCCCGACGGCACCGCCGCCGCCCACGGCTGCGCACCCGGCCGCCACCCCCCGCCGCCCGGCACCCGGCCGCAAGACTGGATCACTCGCATGCGCATCACGATGACCCCGATCACCCGCGGTAGCTGCGAGCACCACCACGCGGAGGCCGGCTACCGGCCCAGCCGCAAACTCCGCCACATTGTCCGCGCCCGCAACGCCCGGTGCACCGCACCCGGCTGCGGCGGGCCCGCCGCCCGCTGCGACCTGGACCACACCACCGCCTGGGAGCACGGGGGGCTGACCTGCGAATGCGGCCTCGCCCCGCTGTGCCGGCACCATCATCGGAATAAGCAAGCCCAAGGATGGCGGCTAGAACAGCCCGAACCAGGCGTCCTGATCTGGCACACCCCAGCCGGCCGCACCTACCGCACTACACCCACGCAATACCTCGCCTAGACCCACCGGCCCGCGGATGAGCTCCGGAAATAAGGAGATCCCGTCGTGGCCCGCGGCGGATCATCTGGTCGAGTGCTAGTAGCGCTCGACCAGATGCGCACGGGTGGCGGGGAGCTCGTAAGGGTCGGGCCAGAAGTCGGTGATCCGGGTGATCTGACCGTTGGCTTCAAGATCGAAGAAGCACAGGCCAGGCTGGGTTCCCTCTGGCCCGGTGAACTCGACCCAACTGGCGGCGTGCTGGCCTTCGCCGACGATCTGCTGCACCGTGAGGTGCCAGTCGTAGGCGAAGCCCTCCACATTGAACCGGACGTAGGCTTCCCGGCCGCGAACCTGCTCCCTGGTCTGGGGGCCGCGGTAGATAACGGCGTCGGCGAGCAGTGCGCCGAACGCCTGCCAGTCCCGGGCCTCGGCTGCGGCCCAGTAAGCCGCGACCACTTCATGCGCGTTGGTCATGCCGGGCAAGCTACCAGCGAGGCACGACATTCCTGAGCATGCGGCGACCATCCGCGGCCCGGCTGGCAGGCCCCGGCTGGTTAGTCGATGCGCGGCTCCAGTCCCATTTCGCGGAACAGGTTCTCGGCGGCCACGATGTTGCCGGTGAACTTGGCGGGCGGCTGCTCGCACATCCACAGGGCGATCGCGGCTAGGTGGCCGGGCTGGAAGTCCAGGTTCGGGTTCTCGGGGTCGTTCTGGGCCCAGATGTTGCCTGGCGTGTGGACGACTTCCTGCACCGACAGCACGTTCACCGCGATATTCGCGTCCTGCAGTTCCATGGCCAGGCTCTGCGTGTAATGCTCCAGGCCGGCCTTGACCATGCCGTAGAACGCCCCGCCCGTGCCGACCTCCTGGTACGGGCCCGGCCCGGGGAAGATCGCTGCGCCGGAGGAGACATTGATGATGTGGCCGGAGCCGGCCGCCCGCAGGTGCGGCAGGGCCTCGCGGATGAGCAGCAGCGGCCCGCGCAGGTCGATCTGCCAGATGAGATCCAGGTGCCGGGGCTGGACGGTCTCGATCGTGCCCGGGATGAGGATCGCGGCGTTGTTGACCACGATGTCGATCCGCCCGAACTCGGCCACGGTCTGCTGGACGCAGTCGGTGATGCTGGCAGCGTCCCGGACGTCGAGCCGTATCGGCAGCGCACGCCCGCCTCGCTCCCGGATGTGCTCGGCCACGGTGTAGATGGTGCCGGGCAGCCGCTTGTCGGTTACTTCGGTGCTGCGCGCCGCGACCACCACCGCCGCCCCGGCGCCCGCCAGCGCCCGCGCGATGTACTCCCCGATGCCCCGGCTCGCGCCGGTGACGATGGCTACCTTCCCGTCCAGTGCCGCCATTGGCTCTGCCTTCCGCCGTCCGCCAAATCCTGACAACGGATAACTTTAGTCACGCTAACGTGCCGGGGTTGACCGCCCCGCAACCCGGCGGGACGGCAGCCGTCTTACAGGAACTGGCCGGGCGAGCTTTCCGCCTCACCGTTCCACACCACGGCCATGACCTCGCTGGGATCGATCACCGCCCAGCCGCGCTCGCGTTCGAGGCGGATCAGGCCGTCCGAGCGGATCTCGACGCCGGTCAGTTTCTTGTTCTCGCCCGTGGCAAACCCGATCGGGCCGGTCCTGGCCACGACCAGGAAGATCGACCCAGACCTACCAACCAGCGGCTCGAGCAGATCGCGGATCGTCTCGGCAGTCATGAGCCATTATCACCACATCCGGATGCGAGCCGGGCGGCCGGGCGCGAACGCGCGCAGGCATGGCTCACCGGGCGGTAACGGCATTCACTGGGCCGTGACGGCATTTCTCGGGCCGTGACGGCATTCACCGGGCCGTGACGGCGCGCAGCAGGGCCGCGACGTCGGGACTGGGAGGCTTGGGGTCATCGGGCTCGAGCGTGATGGCTTTGGTGGAGGCCCCTGCCTCGAGCAGGGCGGCCACGGTGGCGAGCCAGTCGGGATGGGGGTTATCGGTGGGCCGTTCTCCGCTGCCGACGCAGGCCCAGTCCAGCGGGGTGCTATGCCAGGTCGTGTCGCGGGCCTCCAGGTCAGCACCGCGGGCCAGCAGCAGCCGGACGGCCTCCGCGCTGCCCGCGTAGGCGGCGGCGTGCAGGGCCGTCCCGCCGTCGTCCCCGGCGCGGGCGTCGATGGGGAAGCCCAGGTCAAGCATCATGGTCAGGGCCGCCGCATGGCCCGACCCGGCGGCCCGGATCATTGCCGCGGCCTGCTGGTCCTCGCCCAGCCGGCCGGGCAGGCCGGGGTCACGGGCCAGCTCGTCCGCCGCGGCGGCCCGGTCGGCGCGCTGGCAGGCGGCCAGGAACCGGTCGGCGTCGGTGGCGTCGTCGGCGGCGCCGTGACGGCGCAGCACCTCGGCGAGGTCTGCGCGGCCCATGGCGATGGCCAGGGCGTACGGCGAGCGCCCGTCGCGGCCGGGGCGGCCCGGGTCGGCGCCGTGGGACAGCAACAGCTCGAGCAGTTCGTCCGGGCCGCCGGACCGGACGGCTTCGTAGGCGGCGGAGGCTGGCTCGGCGTCGTCGGTGGCGTAGCGGCGGGGATCGGCCCCGGCGTCCAGCAGCAGCCGCACCCCTTCGGTGTCGCCGAGGCTGACCGGCGCGGCGAGCGCCTGCTCGGCCAGGCCAGCGACGTCGACGGCGTGGCGCAGCAGCAGCCGGAGGCTCTGGTGGTCGTCGCCGCCGAACCCGGCCAAGTACAGGTCGTGGTCATCCGGGACGGCGCCGCGCTCCACCAGCAGCCCGACGATCTGCGGGTTGGCCGCGCCCGCCACCGCGCAGCGCAGCGGCGTCCAGCCGCCGCCGCGGCCGGGCCGTCCGGGGGCGCGGCCGCCCGGGTCGGCTCCTGCGTCCAGCAGCAGCCGCGCCACGGCCAGTAGGCCGCCGGCCCGGGCCGGGTCGAAGGCATGCCACCGCGAGGCGCAGGCCGCATGCAGCGGCGTCCAGCCGGAGCGGGCGTCGACGCGGGTGGCCAGGCCGGGGTCCCGGGCGAGCTCGGCGCGGACCCGGGCTGCGTCGCCGAGGATCACCGCGGTGGCGAGGTTGTAACCGGCCAGTTCCGGGCGGGCGGCCAGCATCCGGGCCGCGCGACCTGTCCCATCGCCGATGCTGGCCTCGCAGAACACCTCGGCCTGCCGGGCCAGGTCCATGGTGCGGGCCTCGACCTCGGCCTTGAGCCGGGCCCAGCTCGCGAAGCGGTATTCGCGGGCCAGGGCCAGCTGCGCGCTGGCCAGGGTCGGCGCGGCGGAAACCGCCCGGATGCGGCCCGCGGCCGCAGGGTCGCCCGCCTGCGCGGCGCGCAGCAGGTCGCGGGCCTCGCGGCGCAGGTAGTCCAAGCTGGGACGGGCCGGAAGATCGGCCATGACGTCTCCTTCACGGCCTGCGATCCGCGCGGCGGGCCGACCAGGGAGATCGCCGTGAGCTGCTACCTGGCACACAGAGGTGGACTGCGTCCTGCCCGCGGATCCGGAGGCGCCCTCTCGCGCCTGCCGTCACGGTATCAGCAAACCGAAAGTCACCCGCGCGCCACACTCGGCCAAGGTTACGGCGGTGTACGTCGCGGCCGGCCGGGAAGACCGCGAGCGATCGTTCCGGGACCATTTCGGCTGGGCATGAGTATGGTCGTGTCATGCCGCGACCTGACCGGAGCAGCGCCGGCCCGGGCGGCGTCATGGTCCGCGCGGCGGTCCAGGCGGACATCGAGCCGGTCACCGCCATCTACGCGCACTATGTGACGGACACCGTGGTGACGTTCGAGGAGGTCCCGCCGGCGGCCGCGGACTGGCGGCGGAGGCTGGATGATCTGGCCGGCCGGAACCTGCCTTTCCTGGTGGCCGAGCAGGACGGCGCCGTCCTCGGGTACGCCTACGCCAGCCCGTGGCGGCCCAGGCCGGCCTACCGCCACACCGTCGAGGACAGTGTGTACATCTCCCCCGGGCAGACCGGCCGCGGCCTGGGCCGCGCGCTGCTCACCGCGCTGCTCGACGGGTGCGAGCAGGCTGGCGTCCGGCAGGTCATCGCGGTGATCGCCGACACCGGGGAGGATGCGTCGGTCGCGCTGCACCGCCGGCTCGGGTTCGAGCCCGCGGGCCGGTTGCGCCAGGTCGGGCGCAAGCACGGGAGGTGGATCGACACGGTGCTGATGCAGCGGGAACTGGGCCCGGCACAGTGAGCAGCGCGTTCAGCGGGCACGAGGGGCGCTGGCAGGCCCGGCTGGGAAAGCTGAGGGACGTGGTGCGCCAGGAGGTGGTGGCCCGCCAGCTGGCCGAGGAGCTCGCACCACCGCCCGTTCTGGTCATCGATCTTGGCTGCGGTCAGGGGACGCAGACCCTGCGCCTGGCCCGGCGCGGCTACGAGGTGACCGGGGTGGACGCGTCGGCTGACCTGCTGGCCCGCTTCGAACGCGACCTGGCCGCCGAGCCGGCCGAGGTCCGCGCCAGGGTGCGGGTCGAGCACGGCCTGATCCAGGATTGGCCCGAACGGCCCCACGTTTCACCCGCCGCAGCCGTGCTGTGCCACGGGGTGCTGATGTACGAGGCGGATCCCGAGCCGGTCCTGCGCGCCATCGCGGGGCTGACCGCGCCGGGCGGCATGGTGTCACTGTTGGTCCGCAACGGCGACGCGCTGGCCATGCGGCCGGGGCTGCGCGGCGACTGGGCGGCGTGTGCGGCGGCCTTCGGGTCGGTCACGTACGCGAACCGGATCGGGATCACCGCCCGGGCCGACCGGCTGGGCGACCTGACCGCCCGGCTGGCGGGCCATGGGCTGGACGTCACCGCCTGGTACGGCGTGCGGGTGTTTACCGACACGGCCCCGGGCGACGCCGAGCCGCCGCCGGACGCCGAGGCCATGCTGGCCTGTGAGGAGCAGGCCGGGCGCACCGATCCCTACCGCGGCGTGGCCGCCCTGCTGCACGTGATCGCCCGGCGACGGGAACTGGGGTGAGGGATGGCTGAGGAACTGTGGCGGCGGCTGCTGGGCGAAGCGTGGGCTGGGCTGGACCGGGCTGGGCTGGACCGGGCTGAGCTGGACCGGGCTGAGCTGAACCGGGCTGAGCTGAACCGGGAGGCGGCGGACGGGGCGGCCTGGACCGGCGGCCTCGAGGTGACCGGCGAGCCGGGCCAGCTGCCCTCCCGCCTGCCGGTCGAGGACGTGGCCATCGCGTGCGTCGGGGCCGCGCTGCTCGCCGCCGCGACCCTGCACGCCGGGCGCGGCGGCGAAGAGTGGCGGGAGCTGCGGCTGGATCGCCGGCACGTGGCGGCGGCGGTCAGGAGCGAGGCCTGGGTGCGGGTGAACGGCGAGCCCGCCGGGGCCGGGTTCGCACCGCTATCCCGGTTCTGGCCGGCGGCCGGCGGCTGGGTACGCACCCACGCCAATTACCCGTGGCACCGCGAGGCGCTGCTGCGCGCGCTGCGCTGCGGCGAGGATCCCGAGGCGGTGGCGGCGGCCATCGCCGGCCTGGGCGCGGTCGAGGTCGAGGACCTGGTGACCCGGGCGGGCGGGGTGGCGGCCGCGGTGCGGACCGAGGCGGACTGGCAGGCGTCGCCGGCCGGGCAGGCGGTGGCCGCCGCCCGGCTGGTCGAGGGATGCCTGGCCCGGGACGCCGAGTGGGACGGGGTGTACAGCATCGGCGGCGCGGCGCCGCGGCGCCGGCCGGCCGGGACGTTGCCCGCGTCGGGGATCAGGGTGCTCGACCTCACCCGGGTCATCGCCGGGCCGGTGGCTACCCGTTACCTGGCCGCGCTAGGCGCCGACGTGCTCAGGCTGGATCCGCCGGAGCACCCGGAGCTGCGAAGCCAGGCCTACGACCAGCTGCTGGGCAAGCGCAGCGCGCTGCTCGACTTCGGTGCGCCCGGCGGGTCCGCCCGGCTGCACGAGCTGCTGGCCGGGGCCGACGTGCTGGTGCACGGATACCGGCCGCATGCGCTCGACCGGTTCGGGCTGGCGCCGCAGGCTCTCGCGGAACGGCATCCCGGGCTGGTCGTGGTGAGCCTGTCGGCCTGGGGCAGGAGCGGCCCGTGGGGAGAGCGGCGCGGATTCGACAGCATCGTCCAGGCCGCGTCCGGGATCGCGGTCACCGAGTCCCCCGATGGCGAGCGCCCGGGCGCGCTGCCCTGCCAGCTTCTCGATCACGGCACTGGTTACCTGTGCGCGGCCGCCGTGCTCCGCGCCCTGGCCGCGCAGGCCACCCGGGGCGGCACCCTGTTCCGCGAGCTCAGCCTGGCCCGGACCGGGTACTGGCTGCTCGGCCAGCCGCGGGCCGCAGCCGCGGCGCCAGCGACAGCCAGCGACCCGGCGGCGTGGCTGACGACGGTGGCCGGCGCGGACGGACCGGTCACCGTGATCCGGCCGCCGGGGCAGCTGGACGGGCGGGAGCTGGCCTGGCCGTCACCGCTCACTGGCTACGGTACCGATCAGCCTGCCTGGCGCCTCGATCCGGCCAGGTGACGGCAAACTGGTTTCACCGCCTGTGGCGGGCGGCTTAAGGTGAGTAGCGTTGTGAAAGATAACGGGGTCATTGAGCGGATCGACGCATTCTGCGACGCGGTCCCGCGCCGCCGGGCCCGAGCTGAGGAGCACGGCCCGCTGGAAGTCTTCGTCCCCGTCGGCATGAGCTGGCCGTACTACGCGCGGCCGAGGCAAGGCTCACGGCCGCCGGTCACCGCGGCCCACATCCGAGCGGTCCGCGCCCGGCAGCGCGAGCTGATCATCCCTGAGTCCTTCGAGTGGATCGAGGAATCCGCGCCCGAGATGGCAGCGGCCGCCGCGGAGGCGGGCCTGGAGATCCGCCGGCATCCGCTCATGGTGCTCGCCGCTCCAGCGCAGGTGCCGCCGCTCCCGCCGGGGATCACGGTGCGGATCGTCGCACCTGAAGACGCCGAGCTTGACCGGATCTGGGCGGTCCCGGCCGTGGCGTTCAGCCATCCGGGAACGGCCGTCGGCGAGGCGGGCGCAGGCGAGCGGGACAAGATCGCGGCCGACCACGACGGCGGCACGATCGCGATGCTGCGCGAGCGGCTGCGGTCCGGGCAATCGGTGCTGGCCGCCGCGTTCGGCCCGGATGGCCCCCTTGCGGCGGGCAGCTATCAGGCGGTCGACGGCGTCGCCGAGATCACTGGCATCGGCGTCCTGCCCTCGCATCGCCGGCAGGGCCTCGGCGCGGCGGTGACCGCGCTGCTGGCCGCCGACGCCGCCGCCCGTGATGTGCTGACCATCTTCCTGTCCGCCACCGACCACATCGTGGCCCGCGTCTACGCCCGGATCGGGTTCCGCGCGATCGGCACGGCCATGATCGCCGAGCCGGCCCGTTAGCCGAGCCAGCCCGTTAGCCGAATGGCCCGTTAGCCGAGTGGCCCGTTAGCCGAGTGGCCCGGAATGAGGAGCCCCCGCTAGGGTCGTTACGTGCTGTCACGATGGCAGGGCGGAATAGCCGCGCTGATCGCCACGCTGCTCACCGGCGTGCTGATCATCGGCGATATCACCGACGGGGCGATGCGCCGGTGGTGGACCAGTTACGCGCTCATTACCGACACGGTGTCTGGCCTGCTCGTACTGCTGATCACGCTGCTGGTCGTCGACCAGGTGGTCCGGCTCCGGCAGATCAATGACCGGGCCCGCGCCGTCGCGGCGCAGGCGGCCATCATCATGGCTCAGGCGGTCCACGCGTCACGATCGGTAACCAAAGGGGCGGCCCAGGGCGCGGACGAGGGTGACCGAGACGCCGCCGCCGACGAGCTGCGGACGTACATGCTGATGCTGATGATCGGCACGCCGGTCCTGATCGACGCGACGGTATCGAGGAATTTCCTGGAGCAGGCCCAGACCGTGGCCGGCCTGATGGCCGTGGCGCTGGGCGCGACGGCCAGGCCGGCCGGCGCGGGACCGGCGGGCGCCCGGCTCGACGGCGCAGTGCGACAGCTCCGGGCCGCCTCGGCGCCGCTGCTGGCGGTGCTCGACCCGGAGGTCCAGGCGGCCATCCGCGGGGACGAACCGGCATAACACGCGGCACCCACCCGCTGCACACGCCCCGGCCGCGTAGTGAGACGCTAGGCACATTGGCTTGTGGCCGGACGTGGCCGGCCGAGCGTGAGGAGCGTGGGTCGATGAAGGCGGGCCTTCACATCCCGGATTTCACCTGGCAGGGTGGCCCGCCTGAACTGCGGGTCCGCCTGGGCGAGATAGCCCAGCTGGCCGAGCAGGCGGGTTTCGACCGGATCAGCGTGATGGATCACGTGTGGCAGATCCGCAACGTCGGGCCGCCCGAGCACGAGATGCTCGAGGCGTACACCACGCTCGGCTACCTGGCCGCCAAGACCGAGCGGGTCAAGCTGCTCACCCTGGTCACCGCGGTGGTCTACCGGGACCCGGGGCTGCTGGTCAAGGCGGTCACCACCCTGGACGTCCTGTCCGGCGGGCGCGCGATGCTGGGCATCGGGGCGGCCTGGAACGAGGATGAGGCGCGGGGGCTGGGCCTGCTCTTCCCGCCGACCGCGGAACGGTTCGAGCGGCTGGAGGAGGCGCTGCGCATCTTCGGCCAGATGTGGAGCGACGACGAGGGCCCGTTCGACGGGAAGTACTACCACCTGGGCCGCACGCTGAACTCGCCGCAGCCACTGAGCCGCCCGCGCCCGCCCATCCTGATCGGCGGCTCCGGGGAGCGCAAGACGCTGCGGCTGGTCGCCAGGTACGCAGACGCGTGCAACATTTTCGGCGGCCCGGAGCTGCCCCACAAGCTCGAGGTGCTGCGTGAGCACTGCGATGCCGAGGGCCGCGACTACGCCGAGATCGAGAAGACCTCCGGGGCCCGGTTCGACCTCGGCGAGAACGGCGAGAACGTGCAGAAGGTCATCGAGCAGCTGCACGAACTGTCCGAGCTAGGCGTCCAGGTCGCGCACGGCGCCGTCGTCGGGGTCGGCTCGCTACGTCCGCTGGAGCTAATGGCCGAACAAGTCATCCCCGCCATCAGCAAGTTCTGAACCGGTCACCTTACGCAAAACTCTCCGCTCGGGAGCAATGCCGCCTGCTAGGCTGCGCCCGTCTTTGGGGTGCTATGCGCGGTTGGGGGTGGAGGGCTTGGGTGACTTCGAGGAGGTCCTGCGGCTCCAGGCCGGAATCCGGGAGTGGCTGCTGCGCGCGGCCCGGCACGGCCGCCACGAGCTGCGCGGCCTCCCGGCTCCGGCGGTGCTGCCGTTGCTGTGCGCGGCGGCGCTCGGGCCGGCCCTCGCCGAGGCCGCGGGGCTGGACGGCGCCGCGGCCGTAGCCAGGATCAGGGTCCTGCCCTCGGTGGGGGCCAGCGCCCTGGCTGACGCGGTGGCCGCAGCCGTGGACCGCGTGCGGTCGGCGCATCCCTCCGCCAGCCCGTCCCGCAGTGACCTGCAGCGGGAGATCAGCCGGAGCCTGCGGGAGATCCTGTCGGCCGGCGATGGATACGCCGACGAGGTGCGATCGGACATCGCCATGGTGCTGCGCGAGATCGACGCGGGCGGCACCGCCTTCCGGGCCGCGATCGAGGCCGGGGACGAGGAACTGGAGCACGAGGTGCTCAGCGCAGCCGAGACGGTGAGCGCCGAGTTCGGCGAGATGGAGTTCCTGCTCGCCGACCTGGCGCGGGCGGCCGGGGAAATACAGGACAGCCTCGGCGGCCAGGGTGCCGAGCTGCGAGTGGCCACCGAGCAGGTCGCGCGGCAGTCCGCCGATGTGCGGGTCATCCGTGAGGAACTGGCGGCCATGGAGCAGCGCGGCCGGCCTTGGATGCCCGGCTCCGGGGGGCCGGGGCCTGACGGCCCGCGATGGACTAGCGGCTGTCCCTACCGCGGGCTGCTGCCCTACGGCGGGGCCCACGAGGCGGTGTTCTTCGGCCGCGAGCAGCTCACCGCCGCGCTGGCCGGCTCGCTCGTGCAATCCGGCCTCGTCATGCTGACCGGCCCGTCGGGGGCGGGTAAGACCTCACTGCTGGGGGCGGGCCTGGTGCCGGCGCTGGCCCGCGGGGTGCAGGTGCCGGGATCAGCCTCGTGGCCGCGGATCAGCATGACCCCGGGCACCCGCCCGCTGACCGAGCTGGCCGCCCAGCTGGGGCAGCTGGGCGGCCGCGATCCGGTGGTGGTCCGCGACGGCCTGGCCGCCGCGCCGGGGGATGCGCACCTGCTGCTCAGCGAGATCGCGCACGCCGCCGGGGCGTCCCGGCTGGTCTTGATCATCGACCAGTTCGAGCAGGTCTTCGCGGCCGGGGACGACGAAGCCGGCCTTGAGCGGGCCGCGTTCGTCGACGCCGTGCGCGCGGCCGCGACCCGGCCGGCCTCCTCGCGCGCAGAGCCCCCGCTGCTCGCGGTCATCGCGGTACGCGGCGACTACTGGGACCGGTGCGCGGCCTACCCCCAGCTCATCCCGTTCATGGAACGCGACCAGATCATCGCCGGGCCGATGACCGAAGCTGAGCTGCGCCGCGTGATCACCGGCCCGGCCGAGGCGAGCGGGCTGGCCGTCGAGCCGGGCCTGGCCGATGCCATCCTGGCCGACCTGCGCTCGGCCGGGGAGCAGACGCCGGGCGCGGCGGTCCTGCCGCTGCTGTCCCAGGCCATGACCGCGACCTGGGAGCACCGCCAGGGCAACGAGCTGACCAGGCAGGCGTACCTGGACGCCGGGGCCGGGGCCGGGGCCGGGGCGAGGATAGCCCGGGCCGTGGAGGTCAGCGCCGAGACGGCCTACCGCGGCCTGACCGAGGACCAGCAGGCCATCGCCCGGGAGGTCTTCCGCCGGCTGACCGGCACCGGGCCGGACCGCCGGCCGGTCCGCCGGGCGGTCAGCACCAGCGACCTGCGCTCCGGGGCGCCCGCGGCGCCATGGCCCCAGATCAGCGCGGTCCTGGAGGCGTTCGCCCGGCACCGCCTGGTCGCGCTGGACTCCGAACGCGCCGAGATCGCGCACGACGTCCTGCTCCGGGCCTGGCCGCGGCTGCGGGGGTGGCTGGCCGAAGACGAGACCAGCATGATCCTGTACGGCCAGCTCGCCGAGGACACCGCGCGGTGGCGGGCCAGCGGCGGCGACCGCGCGCTGCTGTACCGCGACGTCCAGCTGGCCGCCGCCGGGCAGGCCGCGCGCGTCTGGGCCGGGGACCCGGGCCGGTACCCCCCGCTGGGCACCGGCGAGGCGGAGTTCCTGCGGGCCAGCGGCCGGGCCGCGGCTCGCGGCCGGCGGCGCCGGAAGGCCCTGGCCGGGCTGGCCACGGTGGTGGTCGTCGCCGCGCTCGCGGGCGCGGGAGTGGCGGTCAAGGACGCGAGGACCAGCGCGGCCCGGCAGGACGCCGCGAACACCGCGCAGGGCCTGGCCGCGCAGAGCACGGCCCTCGACGCCACCGACCCGGCCACCGCCGCCCTCCTGGCCGGGGCCGCCTGGCGGCTGGACCCTACGGCGCAGGCCCGATACAGCCTGCTCCAGTCGGTGGCGCAGCCCATCCGCGGCATCCTGACCGCCTCGTCCGGCGTGGTGACCGCGCTGGCTTACAGCCCGGACGGCGGCACGCTGGCGGCCGGGTACTCCGGCGGCACGATCCGGCTGTGGGATCTGGCTTCGCACCGCACAATCCGGGTCACCACCTTCGGCGCAGCCCCGCTCGCCCTGGCCTTCGCCGGCGGGGGAAAGCTGCTCGAGGCCGCGGCCGCCGGCGCCGTCGGCACGTGGAACCTGGCCGCCCAGGCCGGGATCACCGCGCGGCCATTGTCCAGCCCGGCGCAGGGCCGCGCGGTGGCGATCAGCCCGGACGGCGCGACCGTCGCCACGGGCGGCGCCGACGGGAACGTCCGGCTGTGGAACACGGCCACCGGGCAAGAGGCCGGGGCGCCGATGAGTTCTGACGCCAGTCCGGTCGACGCGGTGGCCTTCAGCCCCGACGGCGCCCTGGTCGCCTCGGCCAGCGCGGACGGGAACGTCCAGTTGTGGAGCACGGCCGGCCAGCAGGTAACAGGATCGGCCCTGATCCCCAACGGGCCGGACGTTGACGCACTGGCGTTCAGCCCGGACGGGAAGCTGCTGGCCACCGGCGGCCAGGACGGCACCGCCCGGCTGTGGAGCGTCGGGTCGGGCGGCCAGGCCGGCGCGGTCATGGTGACCGGCAACGCGGTGAGGGCCCTGACGTTCGGCGCCGGCGGGACCACGCTGGCCATGGCGGAAAACGATGGCGCCACCGAGCTGTGGGACGCCGTCACCCAGGCCCAGACCGGGGCCCCGCTGGCCGTCGCCGGCTCAGCCGGGGCCAGCGCGCTGGCCTTCAGCCCGGGCACGGACGCCCTGGCCACCGGGAACGGCAACGGCAACATCCAGCTGTGGAACGCGGCAGCCTTCCACCAGCCTTCCCTCCCGCTGGCCGTCGGGACGGTCAGCCCGGCCGCCACGTTCAGCGCCGGGGGCGGCCTGCTCGCCACCAGCGACGGGCACGGGGTCGTCCGGGTGTGGGACATCGCGTCCAGGCGGCCGGTCGGCGGCCCGGTGCCCGGCTCCGGCCCCGTGACCGGGCTGGCCCTCAGCCCGGACGGCAAGACCCTGGCCGTCGCGGGAAACAGCGTGCAGCTGTGGCAGACGGCGACCGGCCAGCGGAGCGGCGCCGGGCTGCCAGCGGCCGGTGACGGGAGCGGCCAGGCCGTCGCGTTCAGCCCGGACGGCACGCTGCTGGCCACCTTCGGCGCGAGCGGCACGGCGCGGATGTGGAACGTGGCGACCCAGCGGGAGGTCGGCGGGCCGATGGCGGCCGGCCGGCCGGGCACGCTCGCCGGGGTCGTGACGTTCAGCCCCGACGGCAAGACGCTGGCCACCGTGACCGCCGGGGGCCAGGCCCAGCTGTGGAGCGTGGCCACCCAGCGGCAGATCGGGACGCCCATGGCGGCCGGCCCGGCCGTGACCGTGGCGGCGTTCAGCCCGGACGGCAGGATGCTCGCGACCGCGGGCGGCGACGGCAGCGTCCGGCTGTGGGACCTGGCCAGCCGGCAGCAGATCGGCTCCCCCATGACCGCCGACGCCCAGCCGGTCTACGCAGCGGCGTTCAGCCCCGACGGCGCCACGCTGGCCACCGCGGGCGGCGACGGCAGCGTCCGGCTGTGGGACCTGGCCACCCGGCAGCAGATCGGCTCCCCCATGACCGCCGACGCCCAGCCGGTCTACGCAGCGGCGTTCAGCCCCGACGGCGCCACGCTGGCCACCGCAGGCGGCGACGGCAGGATCCGCACCTGGGACGTGGCCTTCCCGGCCGATCTCCCGCAGGCGGCCTGCGGCATCGCGGATGAACCGCTCACCCGCCAGCAGTGGGCTGACTACGCTGGGAGCCAGCCATACCACCAGGTCTGCCCCGCGGGGTAGCCCCGTCGCGCGCGGGACGTCATCATCGGGATTCCAGGCAGGCATTCACCGCGAGGGCCGGCACGGGCCGCGGTGGTGCTCGCCGTGGCCGGCGTCGTGCTGCTCGTGGCCGCGGGCATCGTGGCGGCGATCACCGTCGGCGGGTCCCGGCCCGGTAAGGCGGACGCCGGCCGGGCCGCATCGGCCGCGACGGTCACCCCGGCCGCTCCGGCTGGCTCGGCTGCCCCGGCCGCCTCGGCGGGCTCGCTTGCCCCAGCTGCCTCGTCCTCCTCGTCCGCCTCGGCCACTCCGGCCGTCTCGGCGGCGGGCCGACGGCCGGCCTCCGCACCGGCGAGATCCGCCGCCCCGGGCGGGCATGGCGATCCGCTCGGGCCGGCGGCGGCCTCGTACGTAGCCACTCGGGCGGGCGTCGTCCTGGCCGCCGTCTTCGACCTGCGAACGGGCCAGACGTGGACGCTGGGCCGGGGGCAGCCGCAGGCCGAGGCCAGCGTGGTCAAGCTGGACGTGCTCGAGACGCTGCTGGCCGAGCGGGGCAGCAGCGGGCTGCCCGCCGCCGACCAGGAGCTGGCCGGAGAGATGATCGAGGACAGCGACAACGACGCGGCGACCAGCCTGTGGTACCAGGCTGGCGGGGCCAGCGGCATCCGGTCCTTCAACGCCACCGCTGGCCTGGCCGACACCGCGCCGTCGTCGTGCGTGAACTGCCCGGGATTCCCGTGGCCCGGCTGGGGCCTGTCCACTACGACGCCCAGCGACCAGCTCGCCCTGCTGCGTGCGCTGGTCCAGCCGAATTCACTGCTCACCGGCGCCGAGCGCAGCTACGCGCTGTCGCTGATGGAGAACGTGACGCCAGACCAGCGCTGGGGCGTCTCCGGCGGCGTCCCGGCGCAGGCCACCGTGGCGCTCAAGAACGGCTGGCTGCCGCTGGACAGCACCGGCCGCGACTGGCAGATCAACAGCGTGGGCTGGATCTCGGGCCGCGGGCGGGACTACCTGATGGCCGTGCTGAGCACCGGTAACCCGAGCGAGCAGTACGGCATCGACACGATCAGCCAGCTGGCGGCCATCGTCTGGGACGGCCTGGCCTGACCGCGCGCCCGTCAGGGCGTCTGGCTGGCGCGCACCCGTCAGGGCGTTCCGCTGGCGCGGACCTCTGTGCCCGGATTCGGGTCGGCCGTGGCCCGGCCCCGCTGCCGGGCCAGCGCGGCCGGGGTCAGGCCGGCCAGGGCCTGGCATTCGCGGGTCAGGTGCGCCTGATCGGCGTAGCCGGCCTGCACCGCGAGAGCGGCCAGGTCGTGCCGGTCCTGGCCGGCGGGCAGGCCGGCGTCGATCCGGGACACGAACCGGCGGAAGCGCAGCACCCGCTGCAGGGTCTTGGGCCCGTAGCCCACGACGGCGTGGCAGCGGCGGCGCAGCTGCCGCATGCTCAGCCCGACCTCCGCCGCGACGTCCTCGGCGCGGGCCCGGGGATCGGCCAGCAAGGCCGCGACGCGGGCCGCGGCCGGGTCGGGGCCGCCGTCCGCCACCAGGGCGGCCGCCAGGTCGACCACGCGGGCCGCGGCGGTATCGGGATCGAGCGTGCCGGGCAGCCGCCGGGCTTCGCTCGGGCGCAGGTCCGCGAGGTCAACGCGCTGGTCGCGGAGTTCGCTCAGCGGCACGCCGAGCGCCGGGCCGCCGGCCGGGGTCCGGAAGCGGACGCCGACCAGGACCGAGCCGCCCTTCAGCACGGCGGGCACCGGGCCGGTGTCCGGGCCGGCCACGAACGCGCCCCGGTCCTGCTCCCAGATCAGGTCGGTGCACGCGTCGGGAAGCACCAGGCCGGTCCGCTCCCCGGCGCCGCCCGGGATGACCTGAGCCCACACGCACGCCAGGGCGTGCCGCAGGGCCGGCGGGGCCTGCCATTCGGTGTACCCCGGCGGCAGGTCGCGGACCCTGGCCGGCTGGTCGTCCATATTCCCAGCTTGCCATGCCCGGCGGCCGTTTCGTTCAATACGGGGTGGCCCGGCCATGCTGTGATGGGCCCATGAATGCTCCTGACTTCGATGCAGCTGCCGCCTTCATCGCCGCGAACGCCAGGGTCGTCGACCGGCGCCGGTTCGAGCGGATGTTCGGCGGCGGAGCCGCCCGGCCGGTGCGGGACGCGGTGGCCGCCTACCGCAATGATGACGGCGGGTTCGGGCATGCCCTGGAACCCGACTGCCGGGCCCCGGGCAGCCAGGCTCTCGCCGTCGAGATGGCCCTGCGGATCATGGACGAGGCCGACGCGTGGGACGCCGCGCTGGCCTGCGGCGCGTGCGACTGGCTGGCCGTGGTCGCACCCGCCGAGGGCGGCGCGGCCGGCGCGGAGCCAGACATAGCCGGCTGGCCGCACGCGCCGTGGTGGGTGCCCGAGGAGGGCCATCCAGCTTCGGTCATCGCCACCGGCCTGATCGCGGGCACGCTGCACGCCCGCGACGTCAGCCATCCCTGGCTGGAGAGGGCCACCGAGATGATGTGGGCCGGGATCGGCCGGCTGGCCCGCGACGCCGCCGAGCTGTCCGGCGGCCCGGGCGGCGCATACGAAATGCTCGGCGTGCTCAGGTTCCTGCAGCACGTGCCGGACCGGGACCGGGCCCAGGCGGCGTTCGGCCGGGTCGGGCCGCTGATCATCGACCAGGGCCTGGTGGCGCTCGACCCGGAAACCCCGGGCGAGGTGCACTTCCCGCTGGACTTCGCGCCCGAGCCCGGCTCGCTGGCCCGCGCGGTGTTCGACGAGGCCACGATCAAGGCCAACCTGGACCATCTCGCCCAGGCGCAGCGTGATGACGGCGGCTGGACGTTCAACTGGCTGGCCTGGTCGCCGGCCGCCGAACGGGAGTGGCGCGGCTTCCTCACCGTCGACGCCCTGCGCGTGCTGCGCGCCAACGGCTACCTGCTCCCGCCCGTCCGTACGGGCCAGGAATCATGATCGTGGATCGTTACTGCCCGCCGGCGGGCAGTAACGATCCACGATGATCTGAGGTGGGTGATTCCAGGCGGCCAGGATCGCCTCGGCGCATTGCCGGGGGGTGGCCGCCGAGGTGTCTACGTTCAGGTCGTAGGTCCGATGCGCGTGCACCACGGCGTGCTGGCCGCGCATGGTGCCGACGGTACGGTCTCCGCGTTCTCGTTCCCGCTGCTCGGCGACGGGCAGCGGGCCATGCACCCCCACCCACAGCGTGTCCGCGGCGGACAGGGCGCGCCGGAGCCCCGCGGGCTGGCATCAGCCGTAGAAGAGGGGCTCCATGATCGTGCGGGCGCGGCGGCCGGCCCGGCGCCAGGCCTGCTCGAGCGCCTGCGCGGCGTCGCCTGGCGGGTAACCGAGCAGGCGGGCCACCGTGGTCAGCTCGCCGGTCCTGGTCGGCAGCGTGTCTTCGGGCCGGCCGCGGACCAGGACGATCGCGTTCCTGATCCGGCCGGCCAGCTGCCAGGCGTCCATGAGCGCGGCCGCGTCGCCTGCGGGCAGCAGGCCGTCCCGCACCGCCGCCGCCATCGCCTCGGTGGTCCGGGTGGTGCGCAGCGCGGGCACCGCATGGGCGTGCTGCAGCTGCAGCAGCTGGATCGTCCACTCCACGTCGGACAGGCCGCCGGGACCCAGCTTGACGTGCAGCGCCCGGTCCGCGCCGCGCGGGATCCGCTCGGCCTCCACCCGGGCCTTGATACGGCGGATCTCGCGGACGGCGGCCGGATCGAGCCCGCCCAGCGGGTAGCGGAACTCGGCGATCATCCGGACGAAGCTGGCCCCCAGATCCTCGTCCCCGGCCGCCGCCTCAGCGCGCAGCAGGGCCTGCGCCTCCCACGGCGCGGACCGCCCGCGGTAGTAGCTGCGGTAGGCGGCCAGCGTGCGGACCAGCGGGCCCTGCCGGCCGTCCGGCCGCAGGTCCGCGTCCACCGCCAGGGCCGGGTCCGGCACCGGGAGGGCGAGCAGCCGGCGCAGCTCGACGGCCACCGAGTGCGCGGCGTCCGACGCGTCCCGTTCCTCCTGGCCGGGCACTGGATCGTGGACGAACAGCACGTCCGCGTCGCTGCCGTAACCGCACTCGTGACCGCCGAACCGGCCCATCGCGATCACCGCGAACCGGGTCGGCAGCGGCCGCCGCAGCTCGGCCGAGACCTTATTGACCGCCACGGCCAGCGCCGCCTGTATCGTCGCCCGGGTCACGCTGGTCAGCGCCTCGGCCGTGGCATCCAGGCCGTCGGTGACGTTCAGCAGGTCGGCCGCGGCGATGCGGAGCAGCTCGCGGCGGCGGACCGAACGGACGGCGGACACCGCGGCCTCCGCCTCGTCCTCGTAGCGCTGGGCCGCCGCCATCATCTCCGCCCGGAGCGCACCCTGTCCGCGCGGCGCGAGCTCGGCCTCGTCGCCGAACAACGCGACCGCATCGGGCGCGCGCAGCAGCAGGCCGGTGGCGTAGCGGCTGGAGGCCAGCACGTGCGCCATCCGCTCGGCCACCTTGGTATCGTCCCGCAGCAGCCTCAGGTACCACGGGCTCTCCCCCAGCGCCTCGCTGACCTGACGGAACGCCAGCAGGCCCGCGTCGGGCTCGGCCGCGTCGGCGAACCAGCCGAGCAGGACCGGCAGCAGCGTCCGCTGGATCGCCGCCCGCCGCGAGACACCCGAGGTCAGCGCGTCGATATGGCGCAGCGCGCCGGCCGGGTCGGCATAGCCCAGCGCCTCGAGCCGTTCCCGCGCCTCGGCCGGGGTGAGCCGGGCGGCGTCCGTCGGGAGGCGGGCCACCGCGTCCAGCAGCGGCCGGTAGAACAGCTTCTCGTGCAACCGCCGGACCAGGCGGGCGTGCATGCGCCACATGGCGTCGAACTCGGCCGCCGGGTCGGCGCGGTTCGCGGTGACCGGGAGCTGGAACCACGGGCCGTTCGGCAGATCAAAGGACCTCATCGCCCGGCCCAGCCTGCGAAGAACGGCGGGATCCTCGGGCAGGGTGTGGGTGCGGCTCAGCCGGTACAGCTGCAGCAGGTGCTCGGTGCGCCGCAGGAACCGGTAGGCGTCAGCGAGCTCCTCGGCGTCGGCGCGGCCGACGTACCCGCCCGCGGCCAGCGCGGCCAGCGCGGGCAGCGTCGCGGGCGCACGCAGCGTCTCGTCGGTGCGGCCGTGCACCAGCTGCAGCAGCTGCACGGCGAACTCGATGTCGCGCAGGCCGCCGGGGCCGAGCTTGAGCTCGCGCCCGGCCTGGCGGGGCGGCAGCGACTGCTCCACCCGGCGGCGCATGGCCTGGGTGTCCTCGACGAAACGCTCGCGGCGCGCTGCCTGCCAGACCAGCGGGGCGAACGTGTCCGCGTAGGCCTGGCCGAGCGCCATGTCACCCGCTACCGGCCGCGCCTTGAGCAGGGCCTGGAACTCCCAGGTCTTGGCCCAGCGCTCGTAGTAGGCGCGATGGCTGGCCAGGGTGCGGACCAGCGGGCCGTGGCGGCCTTCGGGCCGGAGGTTCGGGTCGACGGGGAAGATGCTGCCTTCCGGGCTGGACCGGCCGCAGACGCCGATCAGGCCCGCAGCCAGGCGGCTGGCGGCGGCCAGTGCCTCGTTTTCATCCGCGGCGGGGGCCCCGGTTGCGTTCATGGCCGGCTCGGCGACGAAGATCACGTCGACGTCGCTGGCGTAGTTCAGCTCGCGGGCACCGCACTTGCCCATGGCCACCACGGCGATCCGGCACGGCGCGGATCCGGCGGGCAGCTCAGACCGGGCCACCGCGAGCGCCGCCTCGAGGACCGCGGCGGCGATGTCGGCCAGTTCCTCGGCCACCTCTTCCATGGAGGCGGCCGCGGTCATGTCGCGCGCGGCCAGGTGCAGCAGCCGCCGCCGGTACGCGGCGGCCAGTGCCGCCACCGGCTCGTGCGGCTCCCGGCGGCCCACCGGCTCGGCCAGCCGCGGGTTCGCGCCGACCGCCTGCAGCATCTGCTCACGCAGCTCGGCCGGGCCGGGGCGGCTCATGAGGCCGCGGAGCAGCTCGCAGTCCCCGGGGTGCCGGGTCAGGTGGTCGGCCAGGCCGGCGCTGACGCCGAGGACGGCGGTCAGCCGGTCACGGAAATCCGGCTCGTCGCGAAGCGCCTGGCGCAGGGCGGCCGGGTCTTGCGCGGCGCCGAACACCCGGGCCAGCCCGATCAGGGCCAAGTCGGGATCGGCCGCGGCGGACAGCGCGGTCAGCAGCGGGTCGCTGCCCGGATCGCCGTCGGCGTCGTCCGCGTCGATACCGCCGAGGTCGGTGAGCAGCAGGCGCTCGGCCCGGGCTGCGTCCGCGAAACCCAGCCGGGCCAGCCGCCCCGCCATGGTCGTCCGCAAACCGCTCACGTCAGTAACGGTATATGGGTGACTTGACCCGCGCCGCATCGCATCCGGGACGACCTGCGGCAAACAAGCAGGATGGTCCCATTCAGCGCTTCGTACGCTGCCGGCGAACCGGGCGCGGGCCCGGACGGGGCGCTGCGGGCGGTGTGGTAGGCATGGGCCATGGTCGATCTCATCCCCCGCGACGTGCTGTTCGGCAACCCGGAGCGCGTCAGCCCGCAACTGTCCCCCGACGGCACCAAGCTGGCCTGGATCGCGCCGCGGGACGGGGTCCTCAACGTGTGGGCCGCCCCGGTCGGGTCGGCCGGCGTCGACTGGGACGCCGCGGCGGTGGTGACGGACGACACCGACCGGGGTATCCGGTCCTACGGGTGGGCCCGCGACGGCCGGCACCTGCTCTACCAGCAGGACACCGGCGGCGACGAGAACTGGCGGCTGTACGACGTCGACATGCAGACATTGGCCCGGCGCGACCTGACCCCGTTCGATGGCGTCCAGGCCAGGATCATCGCCACCAGCAAGATCCACCGCGACGAGGTGCTGGTCGGGATCAACAAGGACAACCCGCAGCTGCACGACGTCTACCGCCTGGATTTGCCGACCGGGGAGCTGACCAAGCTGATCGACAACCCGGGGTACGCGGACTGGCTGGCCGACGAGGACATGGTGGTCCGGGGCGCGATCGCCCCGCTGCCCGACGGCGGCTACGACATGCTGGTCCGCGACGACGCCCAGAGCGACTGGCGGACGCTGCTGCGCATCCCGGCCGACGATACCGCCGTCAGCGGCCCGCTGGCCTTCACCGGCGACGGGAAGTCACTGGTGGCCATCAGCTCGGTCGGTGCGAACACCGGCCGGCTGGTGCGGATCGACTTGGCCACCGGCGAGGAGCGGGTGGTCTTCGAGGACCCCGAGGCGGACGTGACCGGCGCGATGCTGCACCCCGACACCCGGGAACCGCAGGTCGCGGTCGTCGTTAAGGACCGGGCCGAGTACCACGTGCTCGACCCGGCGGTGCAGGCCGACCTGGACGCGGTCCGGGCGCTGCACGCCGGTGACCCGAGCCTGGTCGGCCGGGACGAGGCCGACGCGACCTGGCTGATCGCCTTCGACAACGACGCCACCCCGGTACGCTACTACGCCTACGACCGGGCCAGCCGGACCGCCAGCGTGCTGTTCGACAGCCGCCCCGAGATGCTGCGCTACCAGCTGGCCACGATGGAGCCGTTCGCGTTCACCGCACGGGACGGGCTGAGGGTGCACGGGTACGTCACCTTCCCGCCCGGAGGCGGCCGGTCCGGCCTGCCTGCGGTGCTCGACGTGCACGGCGGCCCGACGGTCCGCGACGATTGGGGCTGGAACCCCGAGGCCCAGTGGCTGGCCAACCGGGGCTATCTGTGCATCCAGGTGAACTACCGCGGCTCGACCGGCTACGGCAAGGCGTTCGTCAACGCCGGCGACCGCGAGTGGGGCGGCAAGATGCACGACGACCTGATCGACGCGGTCCGGTACGTGGCCGCGCAGGGCTGGGCCGACCCGGACCGGACCGCGATCTACGGCGGCTCCTACGGCGGCTACGCGGCGCTGGTCGGCGCGGCGTTCACCCCGGACGTGTTCCGCTGTGCGGTGGACATCGTCGGCCCCTCGAACCTGAAGACGCTGCTGGAGTCGATCCCGCCGTACTGGGCGCCGATGAAGGCGGACCTGTACAAGCGGGTGGGGAACCCGGAAACCGACCAGGAGTTCCTGTGGTCCCGGTCGCCGCTGTCCCGGGCCCGCGATATCCGCATCCCGCTGCTGATTGCCCAGGGCGCCAACGACCCGCGGGTCAAACAGGCCGAGTCGGAGCAGATCGTGGCCGCGCTGGCCGAGGCCGGGATCGACTACGAGTACATGCTGTTCCCCGACGAGGGCCACGGCTTCGCCAAGCCGGAGAACCGGCTGAAGTTCTACGCGGCGGCCGAGCGTTTCCTGGCCAAGTACCTGGGCGGCCGCTTCGAGGAGTGAGGCGGGGCCCCCCCGGGGACGGCCGGTGCCCGGTCACAGCGGACGGCCGGTGCCCGGTCACAGCATGGGCAGGTAGCGGCTCAGCTCGTACTCGGTGACCTGGCGGCGGTACTCGTGCCATTCCGCGCGCTTGTTGCGCAGGAAGAAGTCGAAGACGTGCTCGCCGAGGGTCTCGGCGACCAGCTCGCTGTCCTGCATGGCGTTGATGGCCTGGTCCAGGTTCTGCGGCAGCGGCCGGATGCCGAGCGCGCGCCGCTCGGCGGAGGTCAGCGCCCACACGTCGTCCTCGGCGCCGGGCGGCAGCTCGTAATCGTTCTCGATGCCCTTCAGGCCGGCGCCCAGGATCACGGCGTAGGCCAGGTACGGGTTGCAGGCGGCGTCGAGGGAGCGGAACTCCACCCGGGTCGAATTGCCCTTCTGCGGCTTGTACATCGGCACCCGGACCAGCGCCGAGCGGTTGTTGTGCCCCCAGCACACGTAGGCCGGCGCTTCCCCGCCCGCCCCGGCGATCCGGTCCTCGGCGCCCCACAGCCGCTTGTAGGAGTTCACCCACTGGTTACAGACCGCGGTGATCTCCGGCGCGTGCCGCAGCAGCCCGGCGATGAAGGCCCGGGCCGTCTTGGACAGCTGGAACTCCGCGCCCGCCTCGTAGAACGCGTTCTTGTCCCCCTCGAACAGGGACACGTGGGTGTGCATCCCGGAGCCGGGATGGTCGGTGAAGGGCTTGGGCATGAACGTGGCGTACACGCCCTGCTCCATCGCCACCTCCTTCATCACCAGCCGGAACGACATGATGTTGTCGGCGGTGGTCAGCGCGTCGGCGTAGCGCAGGTCGATCTCCTGCTGCCCGGGCGCGCCCTCGTGGTGGCTGTACTCCACCGATATGCCCATGGACTCCAGCATGGTGATCGCGGTCCGGCGGAAGTCGTGCGCGATGCTGTGCGGGGTGTGGTCGTAGTAGCCGCCGGAGTCGATCGGCCGCGGCTTGTCCCCCGGTTCGGGCCGCTCCCGGAGCAGGAAGAACTCGATCTCCGGGTGCGCGTAGAAGGTGAAGCCGAGCTCGGAGGCGCGGGCCAGGTTGCGCTTGAGCACCCAGCGCGGGTCCGCGTACGACGGTGATCCGTCGGGCAGCAGGATGTCGCAGAACATCCGGGCCACGCCCGGGTACTCGCCGCGCCAGGGCAGCAGCTGGAACGTGCCCGGGTCGGGGCGGAGGATCATGTCCGCCTCGTAGACGCGGGCGAAGCCCTCGATCGCTGAGCCGTCGAAGCCGATCCCGTCGGCGAAGGCGCCCTCCAGCTCGGCCGGCGCGACCGCCACGGACTTAAGGCTGCCCAGCACGTCGGTGAACCAGAGCCGGACGAACCGGATGTCACGTTCTTCCAGCGTGCGCAGCACGAACTCTTCCTGCCTGTCCACGGTTATCACCTTAGGCGCTCCCTGCGGCCTGCCCGTCCCCCGGTGTGAGTTTGCCTGGCTGTTGTTTCCGCACGGTTACGGGAGAGCGACCGGTGGCCGTAGGGGTGCAAGGTGGTGGGTGGTCCGTCAGGCCGAGCGCCTACGCTGGAATGGTGACGAAGCTGAGGATCGCGCTAGCCCAGGTCAACGCCACGGTCGGGGACCTGGACGGGAACGCCGAGCTGATTGTGGAGTGGACGCGCCGGGCCGCGGTGCGCGGCGCCCAGGTGGTGGTGTTCCCCGAGATGATGCTCACCGGATACCCGGTGGAGGATCTCGCGCTGCGCGCGTCGTTCGTCGAGGCGTCCATCGCCGCCGTGGGCGAAGTGGCGGCCCGGCTGGCGGCCGAGGGACTGGGCGGCATGGCGGTGGTGACCGGCTACCTGGACCGGCGGGCCGACCTGGCCGCGCGCACCGGGCTGCCCGCCGGCGCGCCGCAGGACGCGGCAGCGCTGCTGCACGGGGGCCAGGTAGTCATCACCTCGGCCAAGCACCACCTGCCGAACTACGGGGTGTTCGACGAGTTCCGGTACTTCGTGCCGGGCAACACGCTGCCGGTGTTCCGGATCCCGGCCGGGAACGGCGAGAGCGTGGACGCCGCGATCGCCATCTGCGAGGACCTGTGGCAGGAAGGCGGCCCGGTGTCGGCGTGCCGGCAAGCGGGCGCGGCCCTGCTGCTGGTGCCGAACGCCTCGCCGTATGAGCGCGGCAAGGATGACGTGCGGCTGGACCTGGTGGTCCGGCGGGCCCGTGAGGCGGGGGCCGCGCTGGCCTACGCCAACATGGTCGGCGGCCAGGACGAGCTGGTCTTCGACGGTGACTCCATCCTGGTGGCCGCGGACGGCACGCTGCTGGCCCGGGGGCCGCAGTTCGACGAGGCTCTGGTCGTCGCGGACCTGGATCTGCCGGCCGCCCCGGCCGCGGACGTGCCGGGCGAGGAGCCGGTTGACGCGCAGGACGGCACGGTGATCACGATCAAGCGGGTCACGCTGCCGGAGGCCGGCCTGGACCCGGGAGCCGGGGACCCCGGAGAGGCATTCTGGCCGCGGCTGTCCGATCCGGCCGAGGTATACGCCGCGCTGGTGACCGGGGTCCGGGACTACGCGCTCAAGAACGGGTTCCGTTCGGTCATCCTGGCGCTGTCCGGCGGGATCGACTCCGCGCTGACCGCGACGATCGCCACGGATGCGGTCGGGCCTGACGCCGTGCACGTCGTGCTGATGCCCAGCCGGTACTCCTCGGACCACTCGATCACCGACGCCGAAGAGCTGGTCAAGCGCCAGGGCGTGCACGCGATGACGATACCGATCGCCTCGATGGTCGACGCGTTCATCGAGGAGCTCACCCCGGCCGGGTTCCCCGCGACCGGGCTGCCCCCGGAGAACCTGCAGGCCCGGGTGCGCGGTGTGGTGCTGATGGGGCTGTCCAACGCAGCCGGGCACCTCGTGCTGACCACGGGCAACAAGAGCGAGCTGGCCACGGGCTACTCGACGCTGTACGGGGACTCGGCCGGCGGGTTCGGCCCGATCAAGGACGTGTTCAAGACGATGGTCTGGGAGCTGTCCCGGTGGCGCAACGCCGAGGCGGCCCGGCTGGGGGCCACTCCCCCGATCCCGGAGAACTCCATCACCAAGCCGCCGAGCGCCGAGCTGGCGCCCGGACAGCTCGACACCGACTCGCTCCCGCCGTACGAGGTGCTCGACGCGCTGCTGGACGACTACGTGGAGCGGGACATGGGCAGCGCCGAGCTGATCGCGGCCGGGCATGACCCGGCGCTGGTCGAGCGGGTCATCCGGCTGGTCGACACGGCCGAGTACAAGCGGCGGCAGTACCCGCCCGGGCCGAAGATCAGCCAGAAGAACTTCGGCCGGGACCGGCGGCTGCCCATCACCAGCCGGTGGCGGGAGCACCTGCGCGCCGCCGACTAACGGGCGGGATCAGCGGGGGCAAGAAGGCCAGGGTCGCTGGAGAAAAGAAGCACAGCGTAGGCGGCGAGCCAGTGGGTGACCATGTAGTGGTCGCCCACGACGTGCGGCAGGGACGCCTCGGCGTGCGTGCGCATGGCGGCGGCGCAGGCCGCGACGCGCGGGTCGCCGGGGGGAAGCGACTCGGCCAGCCGCCGGAAGCACCAGGCACGGCTGAGGTTGAGGCCGTGCAGGTGCGCGATCTGGCCGTCGCTGGAGTCCGAGATCACGGCGGGGGTGAACAGCGCGGCCGGCTCGTGCTGCTCGAGGCCAGGCAGGAACGCCGCGAGCCAGGCGCTGAACTCCCCGGGCGGCAGCAGCCGGGCCATCAGCTCGGCCTCGGTCAGCGCGGGCGACAGGAAGTCGTGCCCGGAGGGCTCCCAGCCGCCCGGGTAGCCGGCGTCGGCGGCGTACCAGCGGCGGGCGGCATCCTGGATGGCCCGCGACAGCTCCGGCCGCCCGCGGCGGTCCGCCATCCGCGCGTAAGGCATGGCCAGGGACAGCGCGAACGAGCTGTTGGGATGGTTCCCGACGCGGGTCGGGTAGGTCGCCTTGGGCAGCCAGCGGAGGAAGTTCGCCGCCAGCGCCTCGGCCAGCGGCTCCATGGCCGCCGCCCAGCGCCGGGCGTCGCCGTCGTCGGTCCAGCTGGCCAGCTCGTAGCTGAGCCTCAGCGCCCAGCCCCAGCCGTAATGCCGCAGGCCGGTCCCGCTGAGGCGGGCGTACTCGGCCTCCGCGGCCAGCCCGTCCGGGGTGAACTGGGCGTCGAGCGCGGACCTCATCCCGGCCGCGGGCACCGCGCCGGGAACCGCCTTGAGCAGCCGCACCAGGACCCAGTGCATCTCCACGCAGGAGTGCCAGTCGTAGCTGCCGTAGAACACCGGCGTCCGGTCCCGCGGCTGGCGCGGGAACTGCCCCGGGCCGGTCATCAGCGCGGAGACCAGCGTCGGGTATTCCCGGGTGATGTTCTCCAGCGCCAGCCGGGCGTAGCCATCCGCCGCGGCGTTCAGCCGGCCTCGCCACTGCGCCGCGAGATCCACCGCCGCGAGGTCCATCGCGTCAGCTGCGGGCGGACAGGCCCAGCAGCAGGCCGTCGACCAGGCGGGTGGCGAACTCGTCGTCAAGCGTCCCGTGCACGGACTGGTCCTGGGCCATGCACGCCCCGGTCAGCGTGAGCATGGCGATCTCGACGTCGGTGTCGGGGCGCAGCTCGCCGGTCTGCGTGCCGCGGCGGATGACCGCGCGCATGGCCTCGCGGCGCGGCTCCACCACGGTTTCCTTGTACCGGGCCATCAGCCGCGGGTACTTGTCCCCCTCGCCGAGCAGCAGCGCATACCGGCGGGCCTTGCGCGGGTCGCTGCGGTCCGCGCACATCACCTTCACCATGGCGAGCAGGTCGTCGCGGACCGAGACGCCGCGGGCCTCGGGGAACGGCGACTTCAGCGAGCCGAACGCGGCGAGCAGCAGCTCCTCCTTGTTCGGCCAGCGGCGGTAGATGGTGGCCTTGCCGACCCCGGCGCGGGCGGCGACGGCCTCGACGCAGACGCCCTCGAAGCCCTGCTCGGCGAACAGGTCGAGGGTGGCCTCGATGATGGCCTGCTCGGCCTGCTCGCTACGCGGCCGGCCGGGCCGGCGCGGGGTTACCCGCGCCGGCCCGGCTTCCGCACCCGTGTCCGGGGCGCCGACGTCCAGGCCGCCAGTGTCCAGGCCGCCAGTGTCCAGGGTCTCAGTGCACGACCACTGATCCAGGATCACGGGCTCCATCGCTGGTCATCCCTCTCGGTCGGAGGTGTTGAGCATGTATTGCTCCATTATGCCCAGCTCCGCCGCGTAGGCGTCCTCGCTGGCCGCGGCGATTTCGGCGGCCGGGCGCGGACGGCCGGGCATCCAGCGCAGCACCACGAACCCGCCGGCCATCGCGACCAGCGCGGCGACCAGCGAGGTGATGCGCATGGAATGGACGAACGCGTCGTTCGCCGGGCCGAGCAGAGACTGCCCGGCCGCGCCGAGCTGCTGGGCCACCGCCTGGGTGGCGGTGATCGACGAGGACGCCGCCGACCGCGCCGAGGCGGGCAGGCCGGTCAGCGACGGGCTGAGCGCGGTCCGGTAGAACTGGGCCAGGATCGAGCCCAGGATGGCCACGCTGAGCGCGACCGCGACCTGGCGCGAGACGTTGGTCAGCGAGGAGCCCGCGCCGGCCCGCTCGCGCGGCACCACGTCCATAACCGAGGCGGTGGCGGCCGGCATCACGATCCCGATGGCGGCGCCCTGGATGGCGAACAGCACACCGATGATCCAGATCGGCGAGTCCGTGCCGAGGGTGGCGTAGCCCGCGATGGCCGCGGCCATGACGAACAGGCCCGTCGCGCCCACGGCCTTCGCGCCGTACCGCCGGACCAGGCGAGCGCTGCGCGGCGAGAGCAGCAGCTGCCCGACCGCGAACGGCACGGTCAGCAGGCCGGTTACCAGCGGGCTGTAACCGCGGACGTTCTGCAGGTAGAAGCTGGTGAAGAAGTACACGCCGCCCACGCCGAAGAACACCAGCGCGATCGATCCCACCGAGGCCGACAGCCGCGGGTCGCGGAACAGCCGCACGTCCAGCGACGGGTGCGCGACCCGCGTCTCCCACCAGCCGAACACCGCGAGGATGACCAGGCCGCCGATGATCGGGCCGAGCACCCCCGGGTGGATCCAGGAGCCGATGTCGCCGCCCTGGACGATGCCGTACACCAGGAGCACCAGGCCCGCGATGGACAGCAGCACGCCGACGTAGTCGATGCCGCCGGCTTCGTGGTTGCGCGATTCGGGCACCAGGATGACGGCGGCCAGGGCGCCGAGCGCGGTCACCGGGACGTTGATGAGGAAGACCGAGCCCCACCAGAAGTGGTCGAGCAGCACGCCGCCGAGCACCGGGCCGATAGCGAAGCCGATGCCGACCGCCATGGCCCACAGGCCGATGGCCCGCGGCCGCTCGGCGGGCTCGAAGACGTTGGAGATGATGGAGAGCGTCTGCGGCATGACCGCCGCGCCGCCCAGGCCCATCGCGGCCCGCGCCAGGATCAGCTGGTCGGGCGTCCGTGAGTAGGCGGACAGCAGCGAGGCGACGCCGAACAGCACCAGCCCGAAGATGAGCATGCGCTTGCGGCCGATCTTGTCGCCGAGCACGCCGAACGTGAACAGCAGGCCCGCGAAGACGAGGGTGTAGGAGTTGATCGCCCACTCGAGCTGGCTCTGGCTCGCGCCGAGGCCCCCGCGCGGCTCGGCGATAGTCTTGAGCGCCACGTTGAGCACCGTGTTGTCGATGACGATGGCGAGCAGGCTGACGATCAGGACGCTGAGGATGACCCAGCGACGACGGTAAATCGTCTGCGTGTCCATGTGTCCCTTCCGGATCACTTGGTGTGGTAACCCAGAGCTCATGGGCCCCGGGAGTATGCGGGCGGAACCGGGAAGACACGGGACGGTCGGCTTGTTGCCCCCATCGGGATCTCCCCGGCACCGCAACTATCGATACGGAACGGTCTCGTATCGGAATCTATTTCCGCGGGCCGCAGGTGATCCAGGTCACATTCGCGGGCGGGCCGTTCACCCGCCGCGGGCCGCCCGGATGCTCGCTTCCTTGGGACCGAACGGAGCGCGTGCTACGGCACGATGTCGGCCTGGCGCAGCGCGCCGGAGGACGGGTCGACGACCAGGGTCAGGGTGAGGCTGGCGTGCTCTCCGGGCAGTTCCACCACGACCGACACGGCGCCATCGCCGGCCCGGTAGGCGCCGAGACGGCACCGGCCAGCCCAGACCGCGGCCATCCGCAGGCGGCGGGCCAGCAGGCCGGTATCCACGCTCGGGGCGACCGGCACTGCCTCGGGCCAGTCGCGGTCCGTGCCGTTCAGCCAGCCCAGGACCGCTTCCAGTGTCCCGGCCAGAGCCGAGCCCGGCGCGGGCGGCACGGCGAGCGTGAGGGACTGCACGCGCGGCGGGCGTTCGGGATTGAGCTGGATCTGCGCCTGGACCACGCCGCGCTCCCCCGCCAGCCACCACCGGCAGTGCGCCGGCGTGTCGAACTCCGGACGGCGGCCTTCGTCGTCATGGAAGTCCCCGATGCGCTGCCGGATCGCCGCGATGGCCTGCTGCCGTTCGTCGAACGGGGCGTCCTGGGCCACATTGGGCGAGAACAGCCGGGCGGCCCGCGCGTCGTCCCAGGACCGCAGCAGGCCGCTGACCGCCTCCCGCGCGGCCAGCGTCTCCGGCCACGGCCCGGCCCCGGCGGGCGCGGCCGGGGCCAGCGCCACGCCGTAGCCGGTCAGGGGCCGCTCGCGGTGCCGCAGCACGGCGTCCAGCAGCCTGGCGGCCAGCGTCGTCGTCGGAGCATAGGTGCCGTTGCCGAGCGCGATCACGCCGGTGCCCGAGGCCGGATGCCAGCGCATGTTGCTGCCGAAGCCCGGGTAGCCGCCGCTATGGCTGACTATCCGGCCGAAGGCGGGATGCTCCTGCACGAACAGGCCGAAGCCGTAGGCCGGCAGCCCGGCCGCCGTATCCCCGGGGAACCCAGCTGGCCGGTCCCATCCGGTCGACACCTGCGGGAGCTGCATTTCACGCCGGGTGGCGCGCCGCAGCGGATGCGCGCCACCGTTCTGCGGACCGCCGGGCGGGAACGCGGCGGCGAAGCCGGCCACCCACCGGGTGAGATCCCGCACGCAGCTGAAGATCCCGCCCATCGGGGCGAACGCGCCGAGCACGTCAAAGGCCACCTCTGACCACTCCGCCGATAGCGGGCCCGCCTCGCCGTCCCCCTTGGCCAGCCGCCGGTAACCCTGGGCCAGGCCCCCGGCTGCGGCGCCGGGCGGGCCGGGTGCCTCGAACTCCTCGGCCTCGAACCCCGTGCGCGTCATGCCGAGCGGGCGCAGCAGGACGTGGCGGACGTAGTCCGGGTACCTCTGGCCCGTCACAGCGGCGATGACCCGACCCAGGATCGCGTAGCCGAGATTGGAGTATTCGAATTGGGTGCCCGGCGCCCAGTTGAACCGCACGCCGCCGGACAGGAAGCGGCCGAACTCCTCCAGCGGCAGGCCCTGCTGCCGGTCCCCCCAGGGATCGTCGGTCGGGAAGCCGGCCGTCATCGTGAGCAGGTGCCGGACCGACACGCGGGCCGCGTCCGGCGTCACCGGCGGCCAGCCGCGCAGCTCGGGGACGTACTCCTCGGCCGGGTCGTCGAGCTTGAGCATCCCGTCGTCGCGCAGCGCCAGGACCGCGGACGCGGTGAAGCTCTTGGACATCGACGCGATACGGAAGACCGTGCCAGCGTCCGGCGGCGGGCCGCCGAGGTGCCGCTCGCCGAGCCCGGCGGCGTGCACCAGCTCTCCATCCAGCACGATCCCGTAGGCCAGACCCGGCTGCCCGCCGCGCTGCTGATAGGCCGCCGCCAGCTTGTCCACATCCGCGAAATCGATCATCTCTCAAGTCTTTCAGAACCGGCCGGCTATACCGCTCGGCCCGGCCCGCGTGACATTATTTAACAGTCCGGGTACGCCGCGAGGGCGACACGAGACTTGGAGGTTACAGCGATGTCACAAGACTATGCTTCACCTGTGGCCGCGACGGGGCAGCGGACCACCCCCGAGCCCTTGTACGGAGGGGCCGGCACCGGGCGCCGGATCACCGTCCGCGATATCGCCGCCGCGAAGGCCCGCGGCGAGAAGTGGCCCATGCTCACCGCGTACGACGCTCTGTCGGCCGGCATCTTCGACCGGGCCGGGATCCCGGTGCTGCTGGTCGGGGATTCGGCGGCCATGGTCGTCTACGGCCACGAGAGCACGATCCCGGTGACGGTTGACGAGCTGATCCCGCTGACCGCCGCCGTAGTGCGCGGAACCAGCCGGGCGCTGGTCGTGGCCGACCTGCCGTTCGGCTCCTATCAGGCCTCGCCGGACGCGGCGCTGTCCGCCGCGGTCCGCTTCCTGAAGGAGACCGGCGCGCACGCGGTCAAGCTCGAAGGCGGCCAGCGGGTCGCGCACCAGGTCGAAGATCTCGTCGCGGCCGGAATCCCGGTCATGGCGCACCTCGGCCTGACCCCCCAGTCAGTCAACGCCCTCGGCGGCTACCGGGTCCAGGGCCGCGGCGAGGACGGGCAGCGCCTGCTGCAGGACGCCAAGGTGCTGGAGGCGGCCGGCGCGTTCGCCGTAGTGCTGGAGTGCGTGCCGGCGTCGCTGGCCGCACAGGTGACCGAGGCCCTGTCCATCCCGACCATCGGGATCGGGGCCGGCCCTTCCTGCGACGCGCAGGTGCTGGTCTGGCAGGACATGGCGGGCCTGTCCCCGCGGGTGGCGAAGTTCGTCAAGAAGTACGCCGACCTGGCCGCCGTCCTCGGCGAGGCCGCGACGGCGTTCGCCGAGGAGGTCACGTCGGGCGCCTTCCCGGACGAGGAGCGCTCCTACCGCTAGGGGTCAGGAGGCGGCCAGCACGACGTGCCGGAGGGCGCCGGCCGCCTCAGGCAGGATGGGGATCAGCCCGGCGGGCTGGAAACCGACTGAGCCGAGCTCGCGGGCTGGCACCCACCGGAAGTGGTGGCCCGCCTCGGTGCCGCCGTGCAGGTCCTCGGGAGCCAGCTCGGCAGGCCAGGTGAGCCGGTAGTACAAGCCGATCTCGTGCTCGAGTGACCTGTCGCGGAAGATGTTCTCCACGACGAGCGCCAGCGTCCCGCCCGGCAGGGCGTGGCCCAGTTCCTCGGCCAGCTCACGGGTCAGGGCCGCATCGCTCGGCTCGCCGAAGCGGACCCGGCCGCCGGGCAGGAACCAGTAGCCCAGGCCGTCGACGGTGCACAGCAGGATGTGGTCGCCGCGGGTGATCACGGCCGCGACCCGCAGGTTGAACGTCCCGGGCGGCCCGCTCCAGGAAATGTCGGAAGCTGCGGTCACCGCTTCACCCTCTCACGCGTAGGGCACACTTGCGGCAGTGGCGAAGGAAGAAGGAGCAGCAGATGGAGCCGATGGCGGAAGACTGGGACCGGGCGGTCGCGGTGGTCGCCCACCCGGACGATCTCGAGTACGGGGCGGCCTCAGCCGTGGCCCGGTGGACTGGGCAGGGCAAGCAGGTCAGCTACCTGCTCGCCACCAGGGGCGAGGCAGGAATCGCGGGGATGGCGCCGGACCGGGTCGGGCCGCTGCGGGTGGACGAGGAGAGGCGCAGCGCCGCCGTGGTGGGCGTGACCGAGGTCGTGTTCCTGGACCACGCCGACGGGCTGGTGGAATACGGGATACCGCTGCGGCGCGACCTGGCCGCCGCGTTCCGCCGGCTGCGGCCGGAGGTGGTCATCACCATGAGCTTCGATCTCACCTGGGGCGATGAGGGCCCGGTCAACCACGCCGACCATCGCGCGGTCGGGCTGGCCACCCTGGACGCCTGCCGGGACGCGGCGAACGAGTGGGTCTTCCCCGAGGCCGGCCCGGCGTGGCCTGGCATCAAGGCCGCGTACGTGGCCACGATGACCGCGCCGACGCACTTCGTCGATGTCACCGCCAGCATCGACGCGGGCGTCGCGTCGCTGCGCGAGCACCGGGCCTACATCGAGGGCCTGGGCCGGGAATTCGACCCGGATGAGTTCCTGCGGAACATGGCAGGCTACACCGGCCTGGGTGCCGGGTGCGAGTACGCCGTGGCGTTTCACCGGTACCCGATGGGCTGACCCGGCCCGGTTTAGCGCAGCGGGCCGGCCGGGAAGGATAACGACGAAGGCCCCCTCCATGTATGAGATGGAGGGGGCCTCGCCGTCCCGTCAGACCAGGCCGACCAGTCACCTGACCTCGCTGATCCTCAGGGCCGCCCGCCGGGGCCAGGCACCGCACGAAAGGCCGGTCTCCCAGTCTGCGCGCCTCCCGGAGTTACCCCCAGATGGTGCCCGTTTCCGACGGTGGAGTATTTCTATCGTGTCCGCGAGTGGCGCGCAAGAGTCTTTCGCGACCTATTTCCAGGCTTTTTACTGTCCACATTATCTCCACAGATCGCGGGGCGTTTTCCGCAGCTTTACCTGGTTATCCACTAAATAACTAACAGCTTGTCCACAGATCACCGGGTGACGTGCGACGGCATCACCGGTCATGCCGGACGGGTGCGGACGCCGGCTGCGATCCATAGCCTATATGCAACCTTTAGTTGCATATTCTGGCATGACATGCTACCGTTGGTTGCAGATATCGGGGCGAAGGAGGAGATCCTGATGCCAGGACTGGCGATCGCTCGGGAGGTTGTGATCGAGGCACCGATGGAGGTCGTATGGCGCACCATCACCGAGCCCGATCAGGTCGGTCAGTGGTTCGCTGACCGGGTGGAGCTCGAGGTCGAACCGGGCGCCCATGGCTACCTGGAGTTCGGGGACCAGGGCGGCCCGGTCGTCGTGGTGACGGTCGATCCGCCCACCCGCTTCTCGTTCCGCTGGAACTCCCCCCGCGGGGAGGAGCCGGTGGCCGGCAACTCGATGCTGGTCGAGTTCACGCTGACCCCCGAAGGGGACGAGCGGACCCGTCTCCGGGTGACCGAAAGCGGCCATGAGCTGCTCGCCTGGCCCGACGCGGAGAAACAGCGTTACGCCGGCGAGCACCAGGAAGGCTGGGTCGAGTACCTGGACCGCCTCGCCACGCGGCACGCGGAACGCCGAGCGGGATGACGGCGCAGACCGACGATGAGCTGTGGTCGGCCATCGCCGAGCCATCTCGCCGCCACGTCCTTGACCTGCTGGTCAGCAACGGCGAGGTGAGCGCGAGCTGGCTGGCCGGACGGGTGCCGTTCTCCCGCCAGGCCGTCTCCAAGCACCTGGTCGTGCTCGAACGGGCCGGGCTGATCAGCCGCCGTAAACAGGGCCGGGAAGTCCTCTACCAGGTCGAGGCCGACCGCCTCGACCAGGCCGCCCGGGCCATGGCGGAGCTGGCCGCGCAGTGGGACCGGCGCCTGGACGCCATCAAACGGCTCGCCGAAGCCGCGCACGCGCAGCACAAGGAGAGGAACCGACATGACGGATGAAACAACAAACCCGGCGGCCGCCGCCGCGAGGGCACCGGCCCGGCCCGTGGCCGTCGACCGGGCCACCTTTCCAGGCCGAGCTGGCCGAGCTGCGAGCCCGGGAAAAGGCGCACACCCGCGAGGGCGACGCGATCGCCTCGGCCCGGCGGCGCCTGCCCATGGTCGAGGTCGACGCCGGTCTCACCCTGACCGGGCCCCGCGGGCCGCTCACCCTGCTCGACGCGTTCGAGGGGCGCCGCCAGCTCATCGCCTACTACTTCATGTGGCACCCCGGGCACCCCGCGGCTGAGCAGTGCGAAGGCTGCACCTGGGTCACCACCCAGGTCACCGAGCTGTCCTACCTGCATTCCCGGGACATCACCTACGCGGTCTTCTGCCAGGGCCCCTACGACGAAAGCGCCGCCTACCGCGACTTCATGGGCTGGGATGTGCCCTGGTATTCAGCCGAGCCATCGCTGGGCCGCCTCCTCGCCGGGCGCGAGAACAACAGGATGCAGATCGTGTGCTACCTGCGAGACGGCCAGCAGGTGTTTGAAACCTACTGGACCACCCTGCGCGGCGTCGAGGCCATGGACTACAGCTACGCGCTCATGGACCTGACCGTGTACGGGCGCCAGGAGCCGTGGGAGGACTCTCCGCCGGGCTGGCCGCAGCAGTGCTCCATCACGCGGACCAGCGGCGGACCGCCCAGCTGGCCGCCGTTGCGGGAGTGGCCGGAGTGGCCGGGCGGGCGCCCCATCGCCCGGTGGCCGCGGCTGGCGGCCGGCCGCTCCGACGACCTCACTGCCGGGCCAGGATGACCACGAGAAAATGACGAGGCCCCCTCCATGTATGAGATGGAGGGGGCCTGGCCGGCCCGCCAGGGCCAGGCACCGGCACGCGGGCCGGTCTCCCGGTCTGCGCGCCTCCCGGAGTTACCTCCGGATGGTGCCCGTTTCCGACGGTGAGCTATTTCTATCGCTTCCGCGAGTGGCGCGCAAGACCTTTCCGCGACCTATTTTCCAGGCTTTTCACTATCCACATTATCTCCACAGATCGCGACGTGTTTTCCGCAAGCTAGAAATGGTTATCCACGAATTAACTAACAGCTTGTCCACAGATCGCCGGGGCAACTCCCGGGGCCGGGCGGCGGTAAGAAATCAGGGAACCTGTAGAAGCACGGCAGCCAGGATCATCTGTGTGCCGGCAGGCGGATGTGACCTTCGCCTCTGGCTCCTGGCTCCGGCCGTCCCTAGCTTCGAGGCGGGGAAAGTATCGTGCGCAAGGGGGGGTGGATAGTGCAAGCCACGGCGGGATGTCGCGAGCAGTACCGCAGCGAGCTGCGGGCGCTGCGGGATGTGGACTGGGCGCCCTACCTGCGTGCGCATTCCGGGCTTCCGGGGCCCCGGGCCAACCTGGAGCTAGCCTTCGCCGCCGCCGAGGAGGCCAGCCCGGAACGGCTCGACGAGCTCTTGGCCACGGACGAGGAGTACCTCGTGTTGTGCGGCACCATCGGCCGCGGGCGGCTGATGGCCGCGGGCGCGGAGGGCACCGGCGAGCGCCTGCGAGGCTACGCCAAGGACGCGCGCTGGCGGGTGCGGGAGGGCGTGGCCATGGGCCTGCAGCGCCTGGGTGACGCAGACCTCCCCCGGCTGCTCAGCCTGGTCACCACCTGGGCTGGTGACCCTGACCCCCTGGTCCAGCGCGCCGCGGTGGCAGGTATTTGCGAGCCGCGGCTGCTGCGGAGACCCGACGCGGCGGCCCGGGCCATCGGCATATGCGAGCGGGTGACCCGGGAACTGGCGGCCCGGCCTTCAGGCGAACGCAAGAACGACGCAGTTCGCACGCTGCGCCAGGCCCTCGGCTACTGCTGGAGCGTGGCCGTGGCGGCCGACCCGGATACCGGATTGCGTCGTTTCGAGACCCTGGCCGCGTATGACGACGCTGACGTGGCCTGGATCGCCCGCGAGAACGCTAAAAAATCCCGGCTGGCCAGGCTGCTGTGATGCCCGCCGTACATAGCGCCTCGACGAGGGCCCGCCCCGCGGGACCACGATTACTTACGGGCTGCTAATCGCGGCCGCGGCTCCAGCGCGGCTTGCGCTTGCCCAGGAAGGCCCGCATCCCTTCGCGGGCATCAGGGAGCTGGCTGGCGGCGGCCATCACCTCGACCGCGTAGGCGTAGGCCTTGGGCTGGTCCAGGTCGATCTGAGCGTAGAGAGCCTGCTTGCCGATGCCCTTGCTGTCTGCTGACCCGCGGGTGACGCGCTCCAGCAGGTCCTGGACCGCGCTGTCGAGCTGAGCCGCGGGGACGACCTGGTTGACCAGTCCCCAGTCCAGCGCGGTACGCGCGTCGATGACGTCGCCCGACATGGCCATCTCCGCGGCCCGCTTGCGCCCGATGTTCCTGGCGATCGCCACCATCGGGGTGTGACAGAACCAGCCGCCCTTGCCCCCGGGCGCGGCGAATCCCGCGTCTTCGCTGGCCACGGCCAGGTCAGCGGTGGCCACGAGCTGGCAGCCGGCCGCCGTGGCCAGCCCGTGCACCCGCGCCACCACCGGCTGGGGCACCTGCTGGATCAGTGTCATCAGCTCGGTGCAGGTGCTCAGCAGCGACCGTACTTCGAGCAGGTCCGCGTCGACCACGTCGGCGAAGTCGTGCCCGGCGCTGAACACCGGCCCGTTTCCGGCCAGCACGATGCCCAGGGCGTCGCTGCTCCCGACGTCACCGAACGCGGCGATCAGCTCGCGCATGTGCTCCAGCGACAGGGCGTTACGCCGCTGAGGGCGGTTCATCGTGATGGTGGCGAATTCGCCGGCCCGCTCGACCAGGATGTGCTCAAAGCCCATATTTCGCAGCCTACGCCGCCTACGGTCAGCCGACCGCCTCGGCGAGCAGCGAAATCTGGTCGAGCCGGGCGGCGCTGGGGACGAAGATGATCTCGTCGCAGCCGCTGGCTTCGAACGCCGCGACGTAGGACTTGACCATCTCGGCGCTGATCGCCGCGCCCGCCGCGATCTGGCCGGCCACCTCGCCGAGCCAGCCGTAGTAGTGCAGGAGGTAGCCCTCGGCCTGGCTGCGGGCCTCGGGTCCGAGCCCGAAGTACGCCAGCGTGATCTTCCGCGGCCGGCCCGGGCGCCCCGCCTCCTGCCAGGCTTTATCCACTTCCGCGGCGCCCTGGGCGAACATGTCGGGGGTACCGCCGCCCATGATCCAGCCGTCCCCGATCCGGGCGACGCGGCGGAAGCTGGCCTCGGCGGCACCGCCCAGGATGACCTCCGGGCCCCCGGGCCGGGCGGGCTCGGGCCCGATCCCCCCGGCGTAGCCGAACTCCTCACCGGACCAGACCCGCTTCATCATGGCCACCTGCTCTTCCAGCCGGCGCCCGCGGCCCTCGGGATTCACCCCGCTGGCGGCGAAATCGTCCTCCCGGCCGCCCAGCCCGAGGCCGAGCACCAGGCGCCCGCCGGACAGCCGGTCCAGCGAGGCCGCCTGCTTGGCCAGCAGCGCGGAGTTCGTGTAGAGCGGCGCGAGCAGCACGCCGGTGGTCAGCCTGATCCGGCTGGTGACCGCGGCGGCGGCGCTGAGCGCGATGAGTTCCTCGTAGTTCGGGTACACGAGGCGGCCGATCGTGCCGAGCGTGCTGAACCCGGCTTCCTCGGCGTTCCTGGCCCACTCGATCAGGGTCCGGCCGTCGGTGCCGGGAATCGTGTTAGGCAGGCCGATTCCGATGTCCACGCCGCACCTCCGTGGGGTCGCTGTGGTCGGCTCTCGGATAGACAGGCTTCCATCCAATCACTCCGGCCTCGTCCTGTTGCACGCCGCCCTCCGGCTCCCGCTCGCCGCGCCGGTACGACCAGGTCAGGGCAGGCCTAGCGCACGAGCAGGATGATGCCGGTGATGAGCGCGAGGACCGCGATCGCGCCGGTGACCGGGCGGCCGTACCGCCAGGCCCGCGGCTCGGTCCGCAGGCCGAGAATGAACTGCCGGCCCAACGTGTAAACGGCCAGCCCGACGACAGCAGCCGGCCCGGACTTGGCGAGCCCGGCGGCCAGCACGACGGCCAGGACCGCTGCCCCGCTGATCAGCGCGGCCAGGGCCTCCAGCAGCTGGGCGGGCGCGCGGCGGCAGCCAAGCCGGCGGTCGGAAGACCAGACCCCCCAGCGGGCCGCAGTCGGCCGGCCGGTACAGCAGCCGGCCCAGAAGCATCCCAGGCGGCCGATGGCCATGCCGATGAGCAGCGCCGGGGCGGCCGCGGCCAGGAAGGCGCCGGCCGGGATGCCCGGGCCGGCCAGCGCCGCGGCGGCGACCACCACCGCCGCGCCGGCCACGAAGCCCTGGATGCACCAGCCGTCGAACTTCTTGCCGCGGTGCACCGCGACGTACCAGCCTTTCCCGCCGATCACGCCGGCCACGATCGCGATCACCGAGAACAGCATCGGGCGGAACAGGGAGTAATGCCCGTGCGACAGGAGCAGGGCCTCCAGGCCCAGCCCGGCCAGGACGCCCAGGCTGACCAGGGTGGCGTAAGCGAACCGGATGATCCCGGGCACCTTGCTCCGCAGCAGCGACGACGTGTGGATCGCGGCCGCGGGCTCCGCCGGGATTTTCACCCGGCGGGGCCAGGGCACGTGGTAGTGGCCGTCCGGGTCATGCCCGGGCGGCGGGTAGGACCGGTACGCTCGGCCGCCGGCCCGGGCGGCCGAGCGCGCGGTCACCGTCCACTCGCCGGGATTGATGCCGCGGACCTCGGTGGTGATGGCCACCGGGCCGCTGCCCGGCACGATCCCGTCGACGGTCTCTTCTTGCCAGAAGGAGTCGCGGGCCTGGGGCTTGCCGGTCACGTCGGTCCGGCGGCCCGAGAAGCGGATCGTGGCGCTGAACGGCTCGCCAGCCTCGCCGGGGTCGAGCCAGTAGGTCGGCGTGAGCAGCTCCTCGACCGCCTTCGCGGCCCACCTGGGTACGTCATCCGCGGGGCGGCCGGCTGGCGTCTCTGGCTCGGCGGCCGCCGTCCGCTCGGCCTCCGCGGTATCCCCCGACCGCGCCGGGGCTGGGCTGGCCGGCCGGGCGGGGGTGGCCGACTGCGCTGGAGCGGGGCGAGCGGGCGTGCGGACCAGGCCCGGCGGCAGGTCCTGGCCCGTCAGCGGGGCGCCCGTCAGTGGCTCGCCCGCCAGCGGCTGGGCGGTCCTGGGCTGGCTCGTCTTAGGCTGGGCCGTCTTAGGTTGGGCCGTCTTAGGTTGAGGGGTCCGGGGCTGGGCGGTCCGGGGCTGGGCGGTCCGGGGCGCGGGGCTGGCGCGGCGGCTGCTCTTCTTGTTCTTCTTCGTCGGCGGCATCTCTTCCCTCCCCGGCTGGCCTCATCGTTGCCGCTCAGGCCGACCGGAAGCCGGATAGCCCGTTGCGTGCAGGTGATGTATTGGTGAAGACCACGGGATGGCTGGGTGAACACCACCGGCTGGCCGCGTCCATTTTATCGGCTTCGGCAAGGGCCGTACGTTGTGTCCGGGAGCGGGAAGGATGGCCCGTTCGGTCATAAGGGTTCAGATATCGGTGATCCGCAGCCCCGCATGGGCCTTGTAGCGGCGGTTAATGGAGACCAGGTTGGCGGTGAGGGCCTCGACCTGACCGCAGTTGCGCAGGCGGCCCGCGTAGACGCCGCGCATCCCGGAAATCCGGTCGGCCAGGGCCTGCACCAGGTCGGTGGCGGCGCGGTCATCGCCGAGGACCAGCACGTCCAGGTCGATGCTGTCTACCTCGGGATCCAGCAGCAGCACGGCCGAGACGTGGTGGAATGCCGCGACTACCCGGCTGCCAGGGAGCAGGGCGGCGGCCTGCTCGGCCGCGCTGCCCTCGGGGACGGGCAGCGGATAGGCGCCGCGCTCGTCGAAGCCGAGCGGGTTCACGCAGTCGATCACGATCTTGCCGGCTAGTTCGGACGCGAGGGAGGCGAGCAGGTCACGGTGGCCCTCGAAGGGCACCGCGGCGATCACCACGTCGGCGGCCAGGGCCGCGTCCCGGTTGGCCATACCCTGGACCTGGTGCCCGACCAGCTCGGCTATGCTCTGCGCCCGCTCCTGCGTGCGGGAGCCGATGATCACCGGATGCCCGACCCGGGCGAACCTGAAGGCCAGGCCGCGGCCCTGGTCACCCGTGCCGCCGAGGATGCCGACGACCAGGCCGTCGATGGACGGGGCTTCGCGCTCAGTCATGGTTCGATCCTGCCAGACCTGCTGTCCTTCCCTGCGCGCGGGCCGTGCCGCAGGCGCGCGGTACCTGCGGGTTCGTTCGGATAACAACTGCCTGTGCCGATATGGCTGCGCACACGTACCTTCAAGGGGCACCATAGATATGTGGACGCGAACCAGGTGGCCACCCTCCGTGCGCTACTTGCCCCCACCGGGTGGCTCGACCGGACCCGCGCCTTCGCGCGCGGGCTGCGCAAGGCGACCCGGACACCGGGAGGCCTGCTGCTGGTCGGCACGCCAGCTGAAGAGCCCTGGCACCTCACCGCGCACCTGGACGAGGAAAGCCGGCTGGCCGGGATTCCGGAGCTGATGCCCACGCTGGTTCGCTGGGAAGTCCCGGATGCAGCGCCGTCGCACCTGCGGGTTGGCCTGGAACGGCTGGAGGCGGCCCGGCGGGGCGAGACGGTCTTCGTGGTGACGCCGACCACCGCGCCGGTCCCGCTGCTCGAGCGGGTCAGCGACGCGCGTCGGGACGGGGCCACGATCTTCGCGCTGGACCAGGGTGATCCGGAGCTTGGCGCGCTGGCCCACGAGTCGATGACGATCGCGCCGGAGCCCGGCGGGCCCGGCATGATGTCGTTCGGGGCCGCCCAGCACCTGATCAGCGCGGCCTGCGGCGAGCTGGGCCGGGACGGATCCGTCGCCCGGCCGGGCACGCCCGGCTACCAGCGGTACCGGCCGGGGGTGCGGGGGCTGCGGGACCGCGTGGCGCACCTGCTGGATGTGGTGAGCGGCCCGACCCCGTTAGACGGGGCGCGGGTCAGGCGTCCAGGCTCAGGACCATGGTGGGACGCTCGATGATGTGATCGGGGCGCAGCGGACGCACGGCAGTGCCGATGGCGAAGAACTCGGTGGTGTGCGAGCCCCAGGCGTGGCTGTGCTGCCGCAGCTGGACGCCGACGATGCCCTCCGCGTGCAGTGCCTCCGCTTCCGCCTGCATCCGGCTCATGGCCAGCTCGCGGGCGTCGTAGAGGGCCTGGGTGAACTGCTCGATCTCTACATTCCGGCCGATGTTGCCCATCTTGGTCCCCAGCCGCTGGTGTGCGATGTGGTACACGCACGACCCCATGACCATGCCGAGCGGCGCGTAGCCGGCCCGGATCAGGGTCCAGAAGTCCTGGCCGGACAGGTCCGAGGTGAACGGCTGGTTCTTGTTGTTGCGCCAGTTGTCCACTCCCCCGCCGCCGGCGCCCTCCTCGGCCTTGACCGCGGTGCCGACCGCGATGAATTCGGCGATGTCGGCGCCGAACTCCTTCATCTCCACGTCGAGCCGGACGCCGACGATGCCGTCGGCGCGCAGCGCGTCGGCCTCGGCCTCCATCCGGGTCATGGCCAGCTCGCGCGCGTGGTACATGGCCTGGGACAGCACGTCGAGCTCCTGGTTGCGCCCCCACCGGCCGACCTGCAGCCCGACGTGGTAGATCGAGCTGCCGAGCACCAGGCCCAGCGGCCGGAAGCCGACCTCCCGGACCAGCAGGAACTCGTTGACCGACAGGTCGGAGGTGAAGATGGAGCCGGCCCGGCCCGGCTGCAGCTCGGCCAGGCGGCGCATGGCATCCTGCGGGACCCCCGCGGCATCCAGCTCAGTGGCGATGCTGGCCCCGGAGGAGTCCCTCCCGAGCCCCTCCGGGCCCTCGGCGCTGTTCCCCTGCTCGGTCATGGCTTCTCCTATATCCGGATGCGGGCCGCCTGGCGGCGCTGCGGGTCGAGCGACATGATGGCCAGCGTCCGCTGGCCTTGATCGCGGCCTTCGGACCGTGCGAACCGGACAATAGCGGTGCCGATAGTGGTGGCTTCCACGATGTGGTCACGGCGGCCCTCCGCGGCCGGGCACTCCCGTTCCCGTATCCGCATGTCCATGTCGGCGATCACGACGCCCTCGCCGCCGAGCCGCCTGACGTCGCGTTCCAGTTCCTGCCGTGAGTCGTGCCGGGCCTCGTTGACCAGCTCGGTCCAGCCGGTGACCTCGGCGTTGCCCGATCCCCAGCGGGTCTGGCCGACGGTCATCCAATCGTCATGCCGGGACCCGATGGAGATGCCGAGGGCCAGGCCGGCCGGCACCCAGCCCTTCATGGTCAGCTTGGCGAAATCCTGGCCCGACAGGTCGGAAGTGAACGGCTCCCGGAGACGGCCGGACCGGTCCTTATGCCAGTTGGCCATGGGCGGCACCCCGGGCGCGCGGACGGCGGTGCCGATGGCCTTGAACTCCAGGCCGCCAGCCGGGAACGGCCCGATGGTCAGCCGGACGCCCACCACCCCGTGCCCGCCCAGCTCGCTGCACTCGGTGGTCATCCGGTCGAGGGCCTTGTGCCGGGCCTGGTACATCGCCTGGACGAGCGGGGCGAACGACCCGAAGCCGCCCTTGCTCGAAACCTGGGTCACCGTGCGGGCCGGGGTCCCGTAGCCCCACGATCCCCAGGCACCAGGGCAGTTGTATCCGCCGGTGTAGCCGATGTTGTACACAGCGGCGCCGAGCACCTGGCCGACCGGCTCGAAACCGACGCTGCGGATCGCGGCGAACTCATCCGAGGTCAGCGACGAGCCCCACGTGCCGCTGCGCCGGATTTCCTGCATCCGCGCCTCGGCTGCTGGAGGCAGCTGTTCGCTCACCCCCCTAGCCTAGTCCTGGGAGTCCCATTCCTCGTTCCTGCGCTGGACCGTCTCCAGCGCGCGGGCCGCGGCCTCCGGGGTGGGGAAGGGGCCCAGCCGGTCCTTGCCCGGGGTGGGTCCGTCGTCGTCTTCCACCGTGTGGCGGGTAAGGCTGTACCACCATCGCTTCTCGTCGTCCATGCACATTAGACTCGCAAAGCATGGCGACAGTGCTTCACCCGGGCCGGCTTTCACCCACCCGCCAGGTTCCGGCGGACATCCAGCGGCCCGAGTACGTGGGCCGCAAGCACCCCCGGACCGGGGAGGCGGACGTCAAGACGCCCGAGATCATCGAGCGGATGCGGGTGGCGGGCAAGCTGGCCGCCCGCGCCCTGGCCGAAGTCGGCGCGCACGTCGCGCCGGGCGTGACCACCGACTACCTGGACCAGGTGGGCCACGACTTCCTGGTCAGCCACGGCGCCTACCCCAGCACGCTCGGCTACCGGGGTTACCCGAAGTCGCTGTGCACCTCGCTGAACGAGGTGATCTGCCATGGCATCCCGGACGACACGGTGATCAACGACGGCGACATCGTCAACGTCGACATCACCGGGTACATCGGCGGCGTGCACGGGGACACCAACGCGACCTTCCTGGCCGGCGACGTTGACGAAGAATCGCGGCTGCTGGTCGAGCGCACGCACGAGGCGATGATGCGCGGCATCCGGGCCGTCGCGCCGGGGCGGCCGCTGAACGCCGTGGGCCGGGTCATCGAGTCGTACGCCCGGCGGTTCGGGTACGGGGTGGTGCGGGACTTCACCGGGCACGGGATCGGCCGGACGTTCCATTCAGGCCTGATCGTGCCGCACTACGACGACCCGAACAACGACGTGATCATGGAACCGGGGATGACGTTCACCATCGAGCCCATGCTCACGCTGGGCACGATCGACTACGACGTCTGGCCGGACGGCTGGACGGCGGTCACCAAGGACCGCCGGCGCACGGCCCAGTTCGAGCACACCATCCTGGTCACCGAGGATGGCTACGAGATCCTGACCCTGCCCTAGTCAGCGGGCCTGCCGTGGATGAGTACGCGTTCGACGCAGACACCAGCATCACCGCGTCCGGGCCGTCCGGCTCTCCGGACGGCGGCGTGTTCGCCGCCGAGCTGACCGGACGCTGGAACGGGACCGGCGGCGCGATCAACGGCGGGTACATGGTGGCGATCTGCGCGCGGGCGCTCCAGGCGGTGGTGCCGTTCCCCGACCCGCTCGTGATCTCCGCGTTCTTCCTGCGGCCCGGGGCGGTCGGGCCGGCGACGGTGCGCACGTCAGTGGCACGCAGCGGGCGCACGACGGCGTTCGGCGACGCGGCGCTGGAGCAGGGCGGGAAGGAAGCCGTCCGGATCTCGGCCGCCTTCGCCAAGCTCGGCCTGGACGGGCCGATGACGTACGCGGCGGACGGGCCGCCCCGGCTGCCGCCGCCGGAGGAGTGCGTGGGCGTGCCGGTCGGGTCGTTCGGCCTGGCAAGCATCGCCGAGCGCATCCAGTGGCGCTCGCAGGCCCTGCCCGGGTGGTTCCTGGGCCAGCCGACCGGGCGCCCGGCCAGCGAGTTCTGGATGCGGTTCGCGGACGGCCGGGACGCCGACCTGCTGTCGATGCCGCTGCTGGTCGACTCGACCGCGCCATCAGTGCTCGAGCTCGGCGTCGCGTCCACCACCATCGAGCTGACCGTCTATCTGCGGGCCCATCCCGCGCCTGGCTGGCTGGCCTGCCGGTCCGCCGCCCGCTTCGTCAGCGGCGGCTACCACGAGGAAGACTTCGAGGTCTGGGACTCGGCTGGCACCCTGGTCGCCCAGTCCCGGCAGCTGGCCGTGATCAGGCCGGTCACGTCCTAGCGGGCCGGTCAGCCTGGACGTGCAGGCTGATCGAATAGCCCGCGCCCTGGCCGCGCAGCACATGCCGCTCGCTGTGCACCCGCATCGGGCCCGGGCGCAGCACCGCGCTGGCCGCCGTTCCCTCGGTCGCCTCGCCGGCGATCAACGTGGCCACATCGCAGTCGCAGCCTTGGCCGGCGTCATCCGGCGGCAGGACGACGAGCCAGGCGCGGTAGCCCGCGCCTTGCTCGACGGCTATCTCCACCGAACGGTCCGGCTCGAAGCGGACCAGGCTCCACCAGCGCTCCGGGGTGGCGGCGAGGATCCGCAGCCGGCGCGCCAGGGTACCGAGCGTCAGCTGGGCTGGGCCGCCTTCCGGCTCGCGGTCATCGTCGCTCGCGGGCTCCCCCGCGGGCCGAGCGGCCGGCTGCTGTGCGGGCACGAGCAGGACGGGCTCGGCGAGCCGGGCCAGCTCCGGGGCGACAGACATGTCTGCGGTCAACGGGAACATCCTTCGCGGGCTTCATCGGGGCGGGCGGAGGCGGCCCCGGGGACGACAACGGTCAGCTAGAAGTCGTTGTCAGCGACAACACGAAGGACAGGACACGCGCAGCATCAGGGCGGCGACACCTGAGCGGTCACCGTGGAGGCGGGCTGCGCGGCCTGGCATGCGCCCAAGCATACACGGCGGGTGACCGCTGGTGCCGGTGTTCGGTGCGGTGGTGTCAGGTGCGGCTGTTGTCTGGCGGGGCGGTGTCAGGTGCGGCGGGGGCTCAGCGGGCGCCGTCCAGGTGCTGGACGGCGTCGCGTGCCGCGTCCGCGGTGACCCCGTCGGCGGCCCACGCCGCCGCGCACAGCGCGCGCAGGCCGTCGATGCGCTCCCCCCCGCCAGCCAGCTCCAGCCGCTGCCCGTCCCAGCGCGCGGTCCACCCGCCGCAGCTGAACGCACCGTCCTGGCTCGGCACGTCGGGGTGCGGCTGGTGCAGCCCGGCGAGATCCTCGGCCAGGTACGTGGGACGCTGAGCGGGCGGCGCGAGGACCGCATCCGCCGGGCTGGTGACCCCGGTCAGCACGAGCAGGCTCTCCGCGCCCACGCGCTGCGCGGCTTCGATGTCGGTGTCCAGCCGGTCCCCGACCACCAGCGGGTGCTGTGCGCCGGTCCGCAGCACCGACTCGTGGTGCAGCGGCGGCTCGGGCTTCCCGGCGACCAGCGGCTTGACGCCGGTCGCATAGGCGATCACCTGGGCGAGTGAACCGTTCCCTGGCTGGTTTCCGCGACGGCTCGGCAGCGTGCGGTCGATGTTGGACGCGACGAACAGGGCACCCGCGGCGACGGCGAGACCTCCCTCGGCCAGGATCGAGTAATTGGTGTCGGGCGAGAAGCCCTCCACCACCGCAAGCGGCCGGTCGGCGGCGGTGGTCACCGGGCGCAGGCCGCGCTCCCGCAGCGCCATCCGCAGGCCGCTGCCGCCGACCACCAGGACCGGGGCGCCCGCGGGCAGTCGGTCCGCGAGCATGTGCGCGGCGGCCTGCGCCGAGGTCACTATGTCGTCCCGGGTAGCGGGGACGCCCATGCTGGTCAGCAGCTCGGCGATGGCGGCAGGCGTCCGGAAGGCGTTGTTCGTCACGTAGGCCAGCCGCATGCCCGCCTGGCCGGCGTTGTGGAGCGCCGCGGCCGCACCGGGGATCGCGGTACCACCCAGGTAGACAGTCCCGTCCAGGTCCAGGAGGGCGACGTCGTAGACGGTGTCGAGGGGATCGGCGCTGCCGCGCGGCGCGCTGATCGTCGGGGCGTTCGTCATCGGGTGCTCTCCGTCCCGTCCGGCGCGGTGCCTTGGTCGCGGCCGCTCTGCGCGCGCAGCGTGGCGCGGACCGAACGCAGGGCCTCGGTATAGTGCGCCGCGTCGGGCCGCATCGCGGCGGCGAGGGCCAGGTATTCGGCGGCGGCAGCGGGATCGCCCGTCCTGGCCAGCGCGAGCCCGAGGCCGAAGTGCGCGTAGTCGTCCGACGGGCTTGCCTCCACGATTATCCGGAAGTTGTCAGCTGCCTCCGCGTACCGGCCCGCATCGAACTGGGCCCGGGCCAGCGCCTCACGGACGCTGCGGGACGCGGGCTCGGCCGCCGAGGCGCGCTGCAGTACCTGGGCCGCGGCCGCGGGGCTGCCGCGGCCGAGAAGCTCCATACCGCGCTGGTACCAAGCGTGCACATCATCGTCAGGAACGGCCTGGCCAGGGAAGTTTTGTTCCTGACGGGAATCACCGCCCGCTGTCGATCCTTCAGACATGGTGTGCAGACCCTTCCGTCCGACCCTGGTTCCGGCCTTGTGCTGGCACCCTTCCGCGGCGTCCGCTATGCCGGTGACCGGGTGAGCGGCATCGCGAACGTCACCTCCCCACCGTACGACGTCATCACCGGCGGCATCCTGGAGCATCTGCGAGCGGCGGACCCGCACAACATTGTCCGTCTCATCCTGCCAGGTGATGACGCCGGGGCGAGCCAGGCCGCCGCCCGCCTGCTGCGCGAGTGGCTGTCGGCGGGCGTGCTGATCAGGGACCGGAGGCCGGCGCTGTACCTGTACGAGCAGGCCGGCGAGGCCTCGTCGTGGCTGCAGCGCGGCATCATCAGCCTGGTCCGGCTGGGTTCGCCCGAGACGGCGGGCATCCTTCCGCACGAGAACGTCATGCCCGGCCCGGTCGCCGGCCGGCGGGAGCTGATGGCGGCGACGCAAGCCAACCTCGAGCCGATCTTCCTCATCTACGACGGCAAGCGCGCCGGCGCCGCGACCGAGACCGTCGATTCAGCGGCAGCCGAACGCGCCCCGCTGGTGTCGATCTCAACCGAGGACGGGGTGACCCACCGGCTGTGGCGGCTGGACGATCCCGGTGAGCAGGCGGCCATCGCCGCCGACCTGGCCGGGCGACGCGCCCTGATCGCTGACGGCCACCACCGGTACGCCGCTTACCTGGATCTGCAGGCCGAGATGCGGGCCGCCGCCCTCGGCGCCGGGCCGTGGGACTACGGGATGGCGTTCCTGGTCGACTCCGACGCCTACCCGCCGCGGCTGGGCGCGATCCACCGGGTGCTGCCGGGCCTGGCGCCCGAGCGCGCGGCCGAGCTGGCCAAGGCCGCGTTCACCGTCCAGGAGCTGCCCGCCGGCTGCGGCCTTGCTCGTGCGCAGGAGGACCTCGCCGCGGCCGGGCAGGACGGAACCGCGTTCCTGCTCGCCGGAGGTTCCGCGGCAGCGCCCGGATTCTGGCTGCTCAGCCAGCCGGATCCGGTGCAGGTCGCGGCGTCGATGCCGGCCGGATCCTCCGAGCCGTGGCGGCGCCTGGACGCGTCGGTGATGCAGCAGCTGCTGATCGGCCGCCTATGGGGCATCGCCGACAGCGAGCGCGATGTATTGGTCAATCATGACGCCGCTGATGCGGTGAGCGCGGCGGCAGGCACAGGGGCGACCGCCGTCATCTGCAACGCGCCCTCGTTCGAGTCCGTCATCCAGATCGCGGCGCAGGGCGAGCGGGTACCGCGCAAGTCCACGTCGTTTGGCCCCAAGCCGCGTACCGGGCTGGTCCTGCGGACGTTCGGCCCAGCCGCGCCCTGACCACTGCGATGGGAGCGTCAGCCCTGGTGCACGGCGTCGGCGGCGTCCGCTTCAGTGGAGCTGGCCAGCGAGGCCAGGAGAGCCAGTTCTCGGCGCTATGCCGCCACGGTCAGCAACAAAGGAGTACCGCGCATGACGGTGACCCTCATCACCGGAGCCAACAAGGGCCTCGGCTACGAAACTGCCCGCCAGCTGATCAAGCACGGACACACCGTCTATCTGGGGGCGCGTGACGTCGGCCGAGGAGAGGCGGCAGCGTCCGAGCTCGGCAGCCGTTTCGTGAAGCTCGACGTGACCGACGACGCGTCGGTCACGGCCGCTCTCGGTGTCATCGCCGAACGCGAGGGCCACCTGGACGTGCTCGTCAACAACGCCGGGGTCAGCTCCGCCGCCGCGGTCGACGGACCGGAAGCGCTCCGGGTGTTCGACACCAACGCGATCGGTGTCATCCGTGTCACCCAGGCCGCGCTACCGCTGCTGGAAAAGTCCGACAACCCGGTCGTGGTCAACGTCTCCAGCGCCCTCGGGTCGTTCTGGGCCGTAACCAATCCTGAGCGGCGCCAGTTCCACTACCCCTCGATCATCTACGGTGCGAGCAAAGCCGCCGTCTCGATGCTCACCGTCCAGTACGCGAAGGCCCAGCCGCATATCAAGTTCAATGCGGTAGAGCCTGGCTTCACCGCCACTGAACTCACTCCCATCAGCGGGGCTGGCCAGCCGGTCGAGAAGGGCGCAGAGGTCATCGTGCGCATGGCCACCATCGGCAAAGACGGCCCCACCGGCACCTTCCAGGAGAACGAGGACAAACTCGCCTGGTAGCCCAGCATCTGCGGGCGAGTCTGGGCAGAGGAGGACAGCAGGCCATCGCCGATGTGTTCGGCGGTGTGCCAGCAATCCCATTCAAGGGTGCCGGCCTGCACCGACCAGTCCCGGTCGGCAGCGGGGCACAGCGAGGAAACGACAGCGGATATGCGGTGTCGAGGTCGTCGGTTGTGACGGTCATGGCGTCTTCCGGGTTGGCACCAGCCAGCCGGAGGACGGCCGGCGGCCCTCAGACGGGGTCGTGTTTGGTCTCGTCCTGGTCCCCGGCTTCGGCAAGGTCCTCGTCGTCGTCGTCATCGTCCTCGGCCAGGTCCTCGAATTCGATGCCGTCAAGCTCATCCAGCCGGTCGGCCGCGTCGGTCTCCCCGTCGGGGTCGGCCGCAGCGGCCCGGGCGAACGCGTCCCTGGCCTCCTCGGTACGGCCGGCCGCGAGCAGCGCATCGGCATACGCGTAGAACAGCCGGGCGGACCAGGGCCGCAGCCGGCCGCTGGTCAGCTCGGGTACCTGCAGCGCAATCACCGCTGCTTCCGCGAGCCCCTGGTCCCGGCGGATGCCGGACTCGACGATACGAAGCTCGATCTGGGCGCCCCGCTCGAGCATGCTGATGTCAGCCTCGCGGATCAGGGCCAGCGCCCGGTCCAGCCGGCCGAGTGCGCGCTCGGAGTCGGCCATCACGGGCAGGTAATCCTCGCGGCCGGTCAGGCGGCGCGCAGCGCGGAGCTCCGACAGCGCCTCGGCCCATCGGCTGGTCTGGTACGCGGCGATCCCAGATACCTCCCTGACCACGCCGACACGAGCGGCGAGGCGCCGGGCGGCCTGGGCATACTCATAGCCCCGCTCGGGATCCTCGGCCATGCCCGCGGCAACCAGGTAACGGGCCACGGTGTCGGCCAGGTCGTTCGGCAGGCTATTCAGCTGGGCACGTGCGTCAGGATCGAGTTGCTGCGGGGTGATGGTGTCCGGGAGGCGGAGACGACCGCCGTCCTGCGGCCGGCGCGGGGCGCCTTCTCCGTCGGCGCGCGGGAACCGGGGACCTCGGCCTGGGACCTGGTCAGCCCCGGGCCGGGACGAGTTGCCCGGCCGGCGTTCCGGCGACCGGTTGCCGCCTCGTGCGCGATCCGGGCGCGCCGGACGGCCCGGAGTCTCATCCCAGGACCGGCGTCCGCCGCTGGCGGGGCCTCGCCGCTCTCGGCCCTCTGCGGGACGCGGCCGCGTCCCTCGATCGAAGCTGGCCCCTGCCCCGGCTGGCCGCTCGCTGGTGCGCTGCGGCCTATCCCCGCGGAAGGTCCGGGCGCCCGGGCCCGCGCCGGAGCCAGCATCAGACGGCCGGCCGGTACGACGCTGGTCATCGGGCGCTGAAGGACGCCCGGTACGGCGGGGACCGTCACCGGTCGACGGACGTGCGGTGCGGGGCTTCCAGTCCCCTGCGGGGGGACGCGAGCCTGGGCGGTCTGCATCGCCAGCCGAGGACCGGCCGGTATGGCGGGTCCCGTCGGCTGCAGGGGGACGTCCGGTACGGCGGGGACCGTCACCGGTCGACGGACGTGCGGTACGGGGCTTCCAGTCCCCTGCGGGGGGACGCGAGCCTCGGCGATCTCCATCGCCAGCCGAGGGCCGGCCGGTACTGGAGCTTCTGTCAGCCGCGGGGGGACGTGCTGCTCGGCGGTACTCTCCCGTGCCACGTGGGGCAGAATCGCGGCCGCGATCTGGCGCCGATGACCGGCGCGGCCTATCGGTGGCCGGGGGCCGCGAGGCGCGTTGCGAGCTATCACTCGCCGCACCATCACGGCCCGCACCAGCACGAGGCGCAGCGCCGCGGCCCGGACGCGAATCCTGCCCGTCTCGGCTGGTTCGCGGTTCTGGCCTGTCCCACTTGGGGGCAGGCCGGCCGCGGCCAGAGGCCGCCGACCCGCTGCTTCCGGCTGGCCGTGGGCTCCACCGCGGAGCCTTCGCCGCGCGGGAGGCCGGGCGGCCCTTCTTCGGTGTGCCGCCGCCAGTCCGGGTGCCGCTCTTACGGCCACCGGTGCCCACGCCGGTGGCCTTGGGCATTTCGGGTCCCTCAGCCACGCCAACCAACCTCCAGCATCTGCCTACCACAGTATCCAGACAAGCGAAGAGGGCCGCTCAACCTCATCGGGAGCGACCCTCTTCAAGCATGTCCGGCGGTGTCCTACTCTCCCACGCGGTCCCCCGCGCAGTACCATCGGCGCTGAAGGGCTTAACTTCCGGGTTCGGGATGGGACCGGGTGTTTCCCCTTCGCTATAACCGCCGAAACTCTATTGAGATGTCACCGGCGCCCCTCTCGCAAGGGGAACCTGCCTGGCGACCGTATCTCGGGAACCGCATAGTGGACGCGAAACATCAAAAAGAGTAGAAGCCAAGCCACTCGGCCTATTAGTACCGGTCAGCTGCACACGTTGCCGTGCTTCCACCTCCGGCCTATCAACCCAGTCGTCTAGCTGGGGGCCTTACCTGGTTAACCCAGAGGGAGACCTAATCTTGAGGCGAGCTTCCCGCTTAGATGCTTTCAGCGGTTATCCCTTCCGAACGTAGCAAACCAGCCGTGCTCTTGGCAGAACAACTGGCACACCAGAGGTTCGTCCGTCCCGGTCCTCTCGTACTAGGGACAGCCCCTCTCAAGTCTCCTGCGCGCGCAGCGGATAGGGACCGAACTGTCTCACGACGTTCTAAACCCAGCTCGCGTACCGCTTTAATGGGCGAACAGCCCAACCCTTGGGACCTGCTCCAGCCCCAGGATGCGACGAGCCGACATCGAGGTGCCAAACCATCCCGTCGATATGGACTCTTGGGGAAGATCAGCCTGTTATCCCCGGGGTACCTTTTAGCCGTTAAGCGACGGCGCTTCCACATGCCACCGCCGGATCACTAGTCCCAGCTTTCGCTCCTGCTCGACATGTCTGTCTCACAGTCAAGCACCCTTGTGCACTTACACTCGACACCTGGTTGCCGACCAGGCTGAGGGTACCTTTGGGCGCCTCCGTTACCTTTTGGGAGGCAACCGCCCCAGTTAAACTACCCACCAGACACTGTCCCTGATCCGGATCACGGACCTAGGTTAGACATCCAGAACGACCAGAGTGGTATTTCACCGATGACTCCACAAGAACTAGCGTCCCTGCTTCATAGTCTCCCACCTATCCTACACAAGACGTCCCAAACACCAATGTCAAGCTGCAGTGAAGGTCCCGGGGTCTTTCCGTCCTGCTGCGCGTAACGAGCATCTTTACTCGTAGTGCAATTTCGCCGGGTCCGTGGTTGAGACAGTGGAGAAGTCGTTACGCCATTCGTGCAGGTCGGAACTTACCCGACAAGGAATTTCGCTACCTTAGGATGGTTATAGTTACCACCGCCGTTTACCGGCGCTTAAGTTCTGAGCTTCGCAACCCGAAGGCTACTAACCCGTCCCCTTAACGTTCCGGCACCGGGCAGGCGTCAGTCCGTATACGTCGTCTTGCGACTTAGCACGGACCTGTGTTTTTAGTAAACAGTCGCTTCTCCCTGGTATCTGCGACCGCACCCAGCTCAGGGAGTAAATCCCATCACCGGACACGGCTCCCCTTCTCCCAAAGTTACGGGGATAATT